>NZ_KQ948663.1:0-164246 GCF_001514145.1 Streptomyces canus | reverse complement strand
GGGGCCGGTGTAGTCCTCGCCGTAGGCGCCCTTGGCGGGGCGGCGTCGGCGCATGGGGGGCTCGACGCCGTCGGCGAGGCGGCGGGCGGTGAGGAGGAAGCCGGTGTGGCCGATCATGCGGTGGTCCGGGCGGACTGCCAGGCCTTCCACGTGCCAGTTGCGGATCATCGACTCCCAGGAGGTCGGCTCGTTGAAGGAGCCGATCTCGCGGATGGACTCGACGGTCCGGGCGAGCTGGGTGGTGGTGGCGACGTAGCAGCACAGGATGCCACCGGGGACGAGCGCCTTGGAGACGGCCTCCAGGCACTCCCAGGGGGCGAGCATGTCGAGGATGACGCGGTCGACGTCGGTGTCGGACAGGTTGTCCTGGAGGTCGCCGACGGTGAGCTGCCAGGCGGGGTGCGGGCCGCCGAAGTAGCGCTCCACGTTCTGCTGGGCGATCTCGGCGAAGTCCTCGCGGCGCTCGTAGCTGTGCAGCATGCCCTGGTCGCCGATGGCGCGCAGCAGGAAGCTGCTGAGCGAGCCGGAGCCGACGCCGGCTTCCACGACGCGGGCGCCGGGGAAGATGTCGGCGAAGGCGAGGATCTGCCCCGCGTCCTTCGGGTAGACGACGGCTGCCCCGCGGGGCATGGACAGGACGTAGTCGGGGAGCAGGGGGCGCAGCGCGAGGTAGGCGACGTTACCGGTGGTGCGGACAACGCTGCCCTCGGGTGCGCCGATCAGCTCGTCGTGCGGGAAGGAACCCTTGTGGGTGTGGAAGTTCTTTCCCTCTTCGAGCGTGAACGTGTAGTGGCGGCCCTTGGGGTCGGTCAGCTGAACCTGGTCCCCGACCTTGAAGGGCCCGCGCCTGCGGGCGGCACCGGTCGGTTCGGACATGTGAACAGCCTACCGGTCCCGGGAGGGGCCGCCGACCACTAGGACGGTCTGGCCATGGCCTTCACGAAGGCGCGTTCCACGTCGGCCGCGGACAGGACGCCGTAGATCTCGCCGGTCTGCTCGACCACGAGGTATTCGGTGGCGGGGGTCGCACGCAGGGCGTCCAGCAGGTCCTCGCCCGCGAGCTCGGCCGAGACGCGCATGCCGTCGGTGAGGTCCTGGGCGAGGCCGCTGACGGCGACCCAGGGGCGGCGGTGTTCGGGTACGCCGACGATGGCGGCCTCGCGGACGAGGGAGAGCGGGGTGCCCTCGGCGTCGACGACGACCAGGGCGCGGGCGCCGGCGGCGTTGGCGCGGCGCAGGGCCTCGGAGAGGGGGGTGTCGGTCTCGACGGGGACCGCGCGGCGGGTGAGGGTGCGGGCGCGCAGTTCGGGGAGGTGTTCGCGCAGGCGTGCCATGCGCAGGCTGTTGCCGGCGCCGGTCCAGATGATCGCGGCGAGGATCGCGGCGAGCAGGGCGTCCATGACGGTGTCCATGCCGACGTTGTCCTCGGCGGAGGAACCGAGCGCTCCGGACTGGGTGAGCAGGGGGAGGCCGATGAGGACGCAGACGGCGAGGGCGCGGCCGACCCAGGCGGCGGCGATGGTGCCGCTCATGGGCTTGCCGGTGATCTTCCAGACGACGGCGCGGAGCATGCGGCCGCCGTCGAGGGGGAGGCCGGGCAGGAGGTTGAAGGCGGCCACGATGAGGTTGGAGACCATCAGGCCGGCGAGCAGGACGCCGGGGACCGTGCCGGGTTCGACGGGCTGCATGGCGAGGTAGAAGAGGCCGGCGAGGATCAGGGAGAGCAGCGGGCCGACGAAGGCCAGCACGAACTCCCGGCCGGGGGTCTCGGCCTCTTTCTCGATCTCGGAGACGCCGCCGAAGAACTGGAGCTGGATGCGGCGGACGGGGAGCTTGAAGCGCAGGGCCGCGACGGTGTGCGCCAGTTCGTGGACGAGGACGGAAGCGTAGAAGGCGACAGCGAAGAAGAGGGAGACGAGGTAGCGGAGGGCACCGAGCTCCGGCAGCACGCGGTCCAGCTGGCCGCCGAACACCCAGGTGATGAGCGCGGCGACGAGGAACCAGCTGGGGGCGACGTAGACGGGCACACCGAAGGGGCGGCCCATCAGCAGGCCGCCCCGGGGCTGGGGGGACTGGGGCGGGGGACTCTTGGGGGCGCCGGAGTGGGCGAGGGTGCGGTGGTCGTCGTGGAAGGCCGGAGAGGCGTGGTCGGCGTCCGGCTCTTCGGATTTGTGCAGGTCGGCGGGGGGTGAGGTCTGCCGGTGACCGCCGTGGGGGCGGCCGGCCTCATGTTCCGCACTCACGCCCTCGCCTGCCGGCCCGTCGGCCTCCGGGGCGGGAGCGGGGGCGTCGGACGGGCGCGGGCTCCCCTCCGGGGCGGCGCCGGCCTCCGGGAGACCGCCCGCCGCGGGGGCTGCGTCGGCTTCAACGGGGCCGCCGTCGGCCTCGGAAGGGTCGTCGGCCGCTCGTGGCGCGGGGCTGGTGCCGTCGGCCGTTGAAGGTTCCGACGGGCGCCGACTGTCCTCGGGTCCGGCGCTGACCTCGGAGGCGGCCGTTGACGGTTCCTGGGCGGGGTTGTCGTCCGCGGTGGGCTCCGGGGCGCCGTCAGTGCCGTCGACGCTGCCGTCGGGTCGGAGTGTGTCGGCGCCCTCTACGGAAGCGCTGGTTCCGTTCTCGTTCGGGTCGGGGGTCGTGGGGTCGGTGGTCTGGGCCGTGGGCCCTGCGTCGGGCTTGGCCGGCCGGTCCTTGTCGGACCGCGGCTGCCCGCTCCCGCCGCTCTCGTCCACGATGTCCCCTCGTTCGAAGCGTCTCCCGCGCCTGCCGTGCGGAAGGGTCTCGGGTTGATGGTATGCGGCGGTCGCGACACCTTCCGCCCCGGCACCCCCTGTGTTTCCTCAGGCGTTACGGCGGTCACGGCCGCGAGTGGGTCACTGTCAGTGGCGGGCCGTATGGTCTGTGGTCATGGAGACGAGCACCGAGGACACGGCGGAAGCCGCGAGCGGCGACCCAGGGGCGGCGGTGGAGCCGGGCACGGTCGAGCCGACGGCAGAGGGTACGGCGGAAGGGGCTGCAGAGGTGTCGCGGCCGGCCGCCATGGCGCCGGCCTCCCTCTCCCCTTCTCGTGCCAATGACTTCATGCAGTGTCCGCTGCTGTACCGGTTCCGGGTGATCGACCGGCTTCCGGAGAAGCCGAGCGAGGCGGCCACCCGGGGGACCCTGGTCCACTCGGTGCTGGAGCGCCTCTTCGACGCCCCGGCCACGGAGCGGACCGCGCCCCGGGCCAAGTCGCTCGTTCCCGGCCAGTGGGACCGGCTCAGGGAGAGCCGGCCCGAGGTGGTGGAGCTGTTCGCCGACGATCCGGACGGCGAGCGGCTGGCGCTGTGGCTCGGTGAGGCCGAGCGGCTGGTCGAACGGTGGTTCACGCTGGAGGATCCGACGCGCCTGGAGCCCGCGGAGCGGGAGCTGTTCGTCGAGGCGGAGCTGGACTCGGGGCTGAGGCTTCGCGGGATCATCGACCGGGTCGACGTGGCGCCGACCGGCGAGGTGCGGATCGTCGACTACAAGACCGGAAAGGCGCCCCGTCCCGAGTATGCCGAGGGCGCGCTGTTCCAGATGAAGTTCTACGCCCTGGTGGTGTGGCGGCTGAAGAACGTGATCCCGCGCCGGCTCCAGCTCGTCTACCTCGGCAGCGGTGACGTCCTGACGTACGACCCGGTCCTCGCCGACCTGGAGCGCGTCGAGCGCAAGCTGCTGGCGCTGTGGGAGGCGATCCGGCAAGCCACGGAGACGGGCGACTGGCGGCCGCGCCCGACCAAGCTGTGCGGCTGGTGCGACCACCAGGAGCACTGCCCGGAGTTCGGAGGCACTCCCCCGCCGTACCCACTGCCGGTGACGTCCGCGATCGGTGAGCAGGGCAGAATGGGGCCGGACTAGCGAAGGAGACTTACGTGGCCATCCGCGTCCTACTGGTCGACGACCAGCCGCTGCTGCGTACCGGCTTCCGGATGATCCTGGAGGCCGAGCAGGACATCGCGGTCGTGGGCGAGGCCGGAGACGGCCTTCAGGCTCTCGACCAGGTACGGGCGCTCCAGCCCGACGTGGTCCTCATGGACATCCGTATGCCTCGGATGGACGGTGTCGAGGCGACCCGGCAGATCACCGGGCCGGGGCGCGACGGCCCGGCCAAGGTGCTCGTGCTGACCACCTTCGACCTCGACGAGTACGTGGTGGAGGCGCTGCGGGCGGGGGCCAGCGGCTTCCTGCTCAAGGATGCCCCGGCCAACGAACTCGTGCAGGCGATCCGGGTGGTGGCCGCGGGTGAGGCGATGCTCGCGCCGAGCATCACGCGTCGGCTGCTCGACAAGTACGCCACGCATCTGCCGTCCGGCGACGAGCCGGTGCCGGACACGCTGCACACGCTCACCGACCGCGAGGTCGAGGTGCTGAAGCTGGTGGCGCGCGGGCTGTCCAACGCGGAGATCGCGGCGGATCTGTTCGTCAGTGAGACCACCGTGAAGACGCATGTCGGTCACGTCCTGACCAAGTTGGGGCTCAGGGACCGGGTGCAGGCCGCGGTGTACGCGTACGAGAGCGGGCTGGTGCGTCCCGGCGCGCAGTAGCGGGAGCGGTACGAAGCGAAGAGGGCGTCCCCCGCCTGACCGGGGACGCCCTCTTCGTGTCTGCGGCCGTCGCGGGATCAGCCCTTGCTGAGCTCCCAGAAGCGGAACACGGTGGAGGCGTCGAGGCAGTACTCCAGGCCGTAGACGTCGTCACGGACGACGGCGTACTGCTTGGCCTGCCAGACCGGAAGGACGGGGACGTCCTCGGCGACGATGTCCTGGAGCGCGCCGAAGGGGTCGTCGGTCGCGGAGCGGTCCGGCTGGGCGGCGGTCTCCGGGATGAGCGAGCCGGTGATCTCGTTGTTGCTGTAGTTGTTGTCCAGCACGTTGCCCTTGCCGAAGAAGGGGGCCGTGAAGTTGTCGGCGTCCGGGTAGTCGGGCACCCAGCCCTTGACGTAGACGCCGTACTTTCCGGCGGCGATGTCCTTCTCGTACTGGTCGAAGGCCACGGACTTCACGTCCGCGTCGAACAGGCCGCTGGCGTTGAGCTGCTGGGCGATCGTCTTGAGTTCCTGGCCGGTGGCCGGGCCGTAGCGCGACGGCGTCGACCACAGGGTCAGCTTCACCTTGCCGGTGATGTTGTCGGCGGCGAGGGCGGCGGCTGCCTTGGACTTGGAGGGCTGGGCACCGTAGGTGTCGAAGAAGGCCGTGTTGTGGCCCCCGATACCGGCCGGGATGATCGAGTAGAGCGGGGTCGCGGTGCCCTGGTAGACGTCGTGGATGAGGGCTTCGCGGTCGATCAGGTAGGCCATCGCCTTGCGGACGCCGAGCCGGCCCGCGACCGGGTCGTCCATGTTGAAGACGAGGTGCTGGACCTCGGCGCTGGTCCCCTCGACGACCTCGACACCGGAGTCGGGGGAGGCGTTCTCGATGTCGGTGATGTCCCCCGCGGTCAGGCCGCGGTAGGCGATGTCGACCTTCTTGTCGGTCAGGGCGGTCTTCAGGGCGCTCTGGTCGCCGTGGAAGAACTTCAGCGTGACGCCGGAGTTCTGGGGGTCGGCGGTGCCCTTGTAGTTCTCGTTGACGGAGAACACGGCCTGGTCGTCGTCGAACGAGTCAAGCTGGTAGGGGCCGGAGCCGACCGCCTTGCCGTCCTTGCGGAGGCCGTCGGCGTCGTACTGCGTGTGGTCGACGATCGAGCCGGCGCCGGAGGCGATCTTGCTCGGGAAGGTGGCGTCAGGGGTGTTGAGCTTGAAGACGACCGTCTTCTCGTCCGGTGTCTCGACCTTGTCGAGCATCGGGAACATGATCGCGGGACCGGCGTCGTCGTTGATCTTCAACGTGCGGTCGAAGGAGAACTTGACGTCCTCGGAGGTCAGCGAGTCGCCGTTGCTGAACCTGAGGCCGTCCTTGAGCGTGCACTCGTAGACCTGGGCCTTGGTGTCGGTGAACTCGCAGCTCCGGGCGGCGTCCGGCTCCGGTTCCGTGCCGCCCTTGGGGAAGCTGAGCAGCGACTGGAAGACGTTGTTGAACAACAGCCAGGAGCCGGGGTCGTAGCCGGAGGCCGGGTCCGTGGCGAGGACGTCGTCGGACATTCCCATGACCACGGAGGAGCCGCCGGAACCGGAGTCCCCCGACTCCGTGCCGCAGCCGGTCAGCAGACCGGCGCCCAGGCCCGCCACGATGGGCAGGACCCCCCACTGGATGCGCTTGTTCACGTGCGAGTGCCTTGTCGTCGATTCTTGTGGAATCCCCGGGCCCGTCCGCCGGGGCCCGGGGCGCTGGAGGCGTCGCGGCCGGTCAGCCGCTCACGCCTCGGCCGAGTTCCCACAGCTGCAGCGTCGACGAGGAGTTGAGCGCGTAGGCGGTGCCCGTGACGTCGTCGCGTGCGGCGACGTACTGGTTGCCCTGCCACAGCGGCAGCACGGGGACGTCGTCGGCGACGATGTCCTGGATCTCGGTCAGGCTTGTGGACGCGGCGATGCGGTCGGCCTCGCGGCGGGAGTCCGGGATCAGGGTGTTGCGGATCTCGGCGTTGTCGTACGGCGATCCGAGGAAGTTGTCCTTGTCGAGGAACGGGGCGAGGTAGTTGTCGGCGTCGGGGAAGTCCGGGAACCAGCCCATGCCGTAGACGTCGTACTTGCCCTTCTGCTCGGCCGGGCGGAAGGTGGTCCAGGGCGCGCCCTGGATGCTGACGTCGAAGAGCCCGCTGTCGTTGAGCTGCTTCTGCAGGTCCTCGAACTCCTCCTTGGTGCCCGAGCCGTAGTGGTCGGTCGTGTAATGGAGGGTCAGCTTGACCGGGGTGGTGATGTCGGCCTGGGTCAGCAGGGACTTGGCCTTGGTGACGCTCGGGTCGCCGTACTTGTTGAAAAACGCGTTGGAGTGGCCGGTGATGGTGGCCGGGACCAGCGAGAAGAGCGGCTGGGCCTGGGTGCCGTAGACCCTGGAGACGAGTTCGCTGCGGTTGATGAGCTGAGCCATCGCCTGGCGCACGGCACGGGACTTCACGGTCGGGGCGTCTGTGTTGAAGGCGAGGTAGCGGATCTCCAGGCCGGCCATTTCGACGAGGTCGACGTCGCCACCGGACTCGTTCGAGAACTTCTTGATCTGCTGCGGCGACATGGTGCGGGTGATGAGGTCGATGTCGCCCTTTTCGAGGGCGGTGCCCATGTCGTCGGAGTCCGAGTAGGAGCGCAGTTCGACCTTGTCGTTGTTCACCGTCAACGACCCCTTGTAGTTGGGGTTCTTGGTGAACACCGCGTCGACGAGCTCGTCGTTCTTGACGTCGGCCTTCATGGTGTAGGGGCCGGAGCCGTCGACGTCGAAGCCGTCGCGGAGCTTGTTCTTCGCGTAGTCGTCCGGGTTGACGATGCCGGCGACCGGGGTCGACAGCTTGTACGGGAAGGTGGCGTCGGCGGTCTTGAGGTGGAAGATGACCTCGCGGTCGCCCTTCGTCTCCACGGTGTCGATGGTGGACAGCAGGGCGAAGACGCCGGAGTCCGCCTTGAGGGCGCGGGCGCGGTCGATGGAGTACTTCACGTCCGCCGCGGTGATGGCCTGACCGCTCGCGAACTTCAGGCCGTCGCGCAGGGTGCAGACGTAGCGCTCGTTGCCGCTGTCGCTGAAGCCGCAGGACTGGGCCGCCTCGGGCACGGGGTCGCCGTCGCCCTTGGGCTGGATCATCAGGGTCTGCACGGTCTGGCGCAGGACGTTCCAGGTGCCGACGTCGTAGGCGTAGGCGGGGTCGAGCGGCGCGGGAGCTTCCTTCGTGGCGGTGAACCGGTCCGTGGTGCCGACAGCGATCGCGTCGCCTCCGCTGCTGCCGCTGTCGGAACCGCCGCAGGCGGCGAGCACCGGCGCGAGCAGACCGATGACGGCCGGCAGCACCAAAGTCTTGCGGTTCATGCTCGGGTTTCTCCACAGCTGTTCAGTCCGTGTATCCGGCATGCATGGGTGGTGCGGCGGATCACGGGGTTAGGGCGATGTTCTCACCAGGAGATTAGTCCGCACCTGCAGGAGGGTTCGCAGCCACCGGAGTTGGGCTTCCATCACACAGCGGAACCGGGCGTGGACGCACCGAAAACCCGTCAGGGGAAGGATTGGTGCAGGGTTTCATCAATCGGGACACATGGGCGCGTCCGCACCCCTCGAAACGGGGCGTCCTGCACAGCCTCGGCCACCTGTCGAGACCCCGCCGAGTGGGGAACCTCACACCCGCAACGGGAGGGTGCCGGACCGGAATTCGGTCATCCGGCACGCTTCGAATTCCTGCGACAGGGACCTGGGGAATTACCGCGTTATCCGCGCTGCACGCTGGGTGAACACCCGAGGCATTTCCGTCATCGAAGGGTGATCAGGCCGCGCAGAAATGTCAGGTCGACCTCTTCGAGGGAGCCGACGACGGTGCGTCCGGGGGCCCGCGGGATGGGGGCGACCGAGGGCACCACCACGACCTGGCAGCCGGCGGCCTCGGCCGCGGCGACACCGGTTGCGGTGTCCTCGACCACCGCGCATCTGGCCGGATCGGCGCCGAGTCCGGCGGCGGCGAACAGATAGGGGTCCGGGTGCGGCTTGGTGCGCGGCACCTCGTCTCCGGCGACCGTGAGGGCGAAGTGCTGGGGGCCCAGGGAGGCCAGGACCCGGTCGATGATGCGCCGGTGCGAGGCAGAGACCAGGGCGGTGGGGACCCGGTGCGCGGACAGCTCGGTCAGCAGCCGGGTGGCCCCGGGCATCAGGGGCAGGGCGTGCTCGATACGGTCCTCGAAGCCCTGGTTGAGCAGGACGGTGAGCTCGGCGAGCGTGATGTCGGCGCCGGTGGCCTCGATCAGGAAGCCCGCGCTGCGGGTCATGGGGCCGCCGACCACGACATGGCGCCAGGAGTCGTCGAGGGTGTGGCCGAGGCGCGCGAAGATCTCGACTTCGACGTCCCACCAGAAGCCCTCGGTGTCCACCAGGGTGCCGTCCATGTCGAGGAGTACGGCCTGGAGGGCGGAGCCGTCCGCCGTACGGGTCAATGGCGCGGGGACCGTGCTGGTCATCCACGTACCTCCTTGAGGGACGAGCAGGCCGGTTCCCACGAAGGGAACCGGCCTGCTGTGGACCGACCAGTGTACGACTTATCCGATCAGTGTGCTCGGCGAGCCGGGACGCGGCGGCTCAGCGGGCGTTGAAGTACTTCGCCTCCGGGTGGTGGATGACGATCGCGTCGGTGGACTGCTCGGGGTGGAGCTGGAACTCCTCGCTCAGGTGGACGCCGATGCGCTCCGGCTGGAGCAGGTCGGCGATCTTGGCGCGGTCCTCCAGGTTGGGGCAGGCGCCGTAGCCGAGGGAGAAGCGGGCGCCCCGGTACTTGAGGGCGAACATGTCCTCGACGTCGCTGGGGTCCTCGCCCGCGAAGCCGAGCTCGGAGCGCACGCGCGCGTGCCAGTACTCGGCGAGCGCCTCGGCCAACTGGACGGACAGGCCGTGCAGTTCGAGGTAGTCGCGGTAGGCGTTGGCCTCGAAGAGCTTGGCGGTCTGCTCGCCGATCCGCGAGCCGACGGTGACCACCTGGAGGCCGACCACGTCGGTCTCCCCCGACTCCTCCGGGCGGAAGAAGTCGGCGAGGCAGAGCCGGCGGCCGCGGCGCTGGCGCGGGAAGGTGAAGCGGGTGCGCTCGTTGCCCTCCTGGTCCAGGATGATCAGGTCGTCGTCCTTGGACACGCACGGGAAGTAGCCGTAGACGACGGCGGCTTCCAGCAGGTTCTCGGTCTGCAGCTGGTCCAGCAGACCGCGCAGCCGGGGCCGCCCGTCGGTCTCGACGAGCTCCTCGTACGTCGGTCCCTCGCCGGTGCGGGCCTGCTTGAGCCCCCACTGGCCCTTGAACAGGGCACCCTCGTCGAGCCAGGAGGCGTACTCCTTGAGCTGGATGCCCTTGATGACGCGGGTGTCCCAGAACGGCGGGGTGGGCACCGGGTTGTCGGTGGCCACGTCGGAGCGGACATGCCCCTCTTCCGGCCGCTCCTCCTCCACGCTCACGGCGCTCGCGCGCACCCGGCGCTGCTTGAGCTCGGGCAGCTTGGCGCCGGGCACGCCCCGCTTGACGCCGATGAGGGCGTCCATGAGGCGCAGGCCCTCGAACGCGTCGCGGGCGTAGCGGACCTCGCCCTGGTAGATCTCGTGCAGGTCCTGTTCGACGTACGCCCGGGTCAGCGCGGCTCCGCCCAGGATGACCGGGAAGTCCGCCGCCATGCCGCGCTGGTTGAGCTCCTCCAGGTTCTCCTTCATGATCACCGTGGACTTGACCAGGAGGCCGGACATGCCGATGACGTCGGCGCGGTGCTCGGCGGCGGCGTCCAGGATCGCGGAGACCGGCTGCTTGATGCCGAGGTTGATCACGTTGTAGCCGTTGTTGGACAGGATGATGTCGACGAGGTTCTTGCCGATGTCGTGGACGTCGCCGCGGACGGTGGCGAGCACGATGGTGCCCTTGCCGGCCTCGTCGCCCTCGACCTTCTCCATGTGCGGTTCCAGGTAGGCCACCGCGGTCTTCATCACCTCGGCGGACTGGAGGACGAACGGCAGCTGCATCTGGCCGGAGCCGAACAGCTCGCCGACGACCTTCATGCCGTCCAGGAGGGTGTCGTTGACGATGTCGAGGGCGGGGCGGGTCTGGAGGGCCTCGTCGAGGTCGGCCTCCAGGCCGTTCTTCTCGCCGTCGATGATGCGGCGCTTGAGGCGCTCCTCCAGGGGCAGGGCGGCCAGTTCCTCGGCGCGGCCCGCCTTCAGGGACTTGGTGGTGGCGCCCTCGAACAGGGCCATCAGCTTCTGGAGGGGGTCGTAGCCCTCGGCCCGACGGTCGTAGATGAGGTCGAGGGCCGTCTGGACCTCTTCCTCGCTGAAGCGGGCGATGGGCAGGATCTTCGACGCGTGGACGATCGCCGAGTCCAGGCCCGCCTTGACGCACTCGTCGAGGAAGACCGAGTTGAGCAGGACGCGGGCGGCCGGGTTGAGGCCGAAGGAGATGTTGGACAGGCCCAGCGTGGTCTGGACGTCCGGGTGGCGGCGCTTGAGTTCGCGGATCGCCTCGATGGTGGCGAGGCCGTCCTTGCGGGACTCCTCCTGACCGGTGCAGATGGTGAAGGTCAGGGTGTCGATGAGGATGTCCGACTCGTGGATGCCCCAGTTGCCGGTCAGGTCGTCGATGAGCCGTTCGGCGATGGCGACCTTGTGCTCGGGGGTGCGGGCCTGGCCCTCCTCGTCGATGGTGAGGGCGATCAGCGCGGCGCCGTGCTCCTGGGCGAGCTTGGTGACCTTCGCGAAGCGGGATTCGGGGCCGTCGCCGTCCTCGTAGTTGACGGAGTTGATGACCGCGCGGCCGCCGAGCTTCTCCAGACCGGCCCGGATGACGGGGACCTCGGTGGAGTCCAGGACGATCGGCAGGGTGGAGGCGGTGGCGAAGCGGCCGGCCAGCTCCTTCATGTCCGCCACACCGTCGCGGCCGACGTAGTCCACGCAGAGGTCCAGCATGTGGGCGCCCTCGCGGATCTGCTCGCGGGCCATCTCCACGCAGTCGTCCCAGCGGGCCTCCAGCATGGCCTCGCGGAACTTCTTCGAGCCGTTGGCGTTGGTGCGCTCGCCGATGGCCAGGTAGGAGGTGTCCTGGCGGAACGGGACCGTCTGGTAGAGGGAGGCGGCGCCGGGCTCCGGCTGTGGGGTGCGCTCGGCGGGCGTGAGGTCGCGGACGCGTTCGACGACCTGGCGCAGGTGCTCGGGGGTGGTGCCGCAGCAGCCGCCGATCAGGGAGAGGCCGTAGTCGCGGACGAAGTTCTCCTGGGCGTCGGCCAGGCCCTCGGGATCGAGCGGGAAGTGCGCGCCGTCCTTGGTGAGGATCGGCAGACCCGCGTTCGGCATGCACAGCAGCGGGATGCGGGAGTGCCGGGCGAGGTACCGCAGGTGCTCGCTCATCTCGGCCGGGCCGGTCGAGCAGTTCAGGCCGATCATGTCGATGCCGAGCGGCTCCAGCGCGGTCAGCGCGGCGCCGATCTCGGAGCCGAGCAGCATGGTGCCGGTGGTCTCGAACGCCATCGAGACCACCAGGGGCACGTCGGCGCCGGTCGCCTCCAGCGCGCGATGGGCACCCAGTACGGAGGCCTTCGTCTGGAGCAGGTCCTGCGTGGTCTCGACGATCAGGGCGTCGGCGCCGCCGGCGAGCAGTCCCTCGACGTTGGCCTGGTAGCCGTCGCGGATCGTGGCGTAGTCGATGTGGCCGAGGGTGGGCAGCTTGGTGCCGGGCCCGACCGAACCCAGGACCCAGCGCGGGCGGCCGTCGCGGGCGGCGTACTCGTCGGCCGCCTCACGGGCGATCCGGGCGCCGGCCTCGGACAGCTCGTGCACGCGGTCGGCGATGTCGTACTCCGACGCGGCCGTGTGATTGGACCCGAAGGTGTTGGTCTCGACGCAATCGACGCCCACCGCGAAGTACGCGTCGTGGACGGAGCGGACGATGTCCGGGCGGGTCACGTTGAGGATCTCGTTGCAGCCTTCGAGATTCTCGAAGTCCTCGAGCGTGGGGTCCTGCGCCTGCAGCATGGTGCCCATCGCTCCGTCGGCGACCACCACCCTGGTGGCGAGTGCCTCACGGAGCGCGGACACACGGGTCCGGCTGTCGGCGGAAGGGGTCAGTGGCGACGAGGCCATGAAAGGGCTCCCTCAGTTGCGACGGCTGTCGGCTTCAGGCGCCCGCGAGACGTCCCACGCCGGGCGCACCACGCCAGGGTAGCCGGGTCCCCGCCGGGATGTTCGGCACGTCCACGGGACGGACGAGGTTGGCGGGCAGATCACCAACGGGATACCAGTGACTCAACAGTTGCCGACCGACCATTAGCGGGAGGTCGGCATGGACCGGTAGTGTTCGACATTGCCGAACAGCGGCAGCGGCGCCGTAACACTCGGGTGCCGAAGCGGACGGAGGCAGGACGGCGATGGCACGGAACATCCAGTCGCTCGAACGGGCGGCCGCGATGCTGCGGCTCCTCGCGGGCGGCGAGCGGAGACTCGGCCTGTCGGACATCGCCTCGTCCCTGGACCTGGCCAAGGGCACCGCGCACGGCATCCTGCGCACCCTCCAGGCGGAGGGGTTCGTGGAGCAGGACGAGGCCTCCGGGCGGTACCAGCTGGGCGCCGAGCTGCTGCGCCTGGGCACCACCTATCTGGACGTGCACGAACTGCGTGCGAGGGCGCTCGTCTGGACGGACGACCTGGCCCGCTCCAGCGGCGAGAGCGTCCACCTGGGCGTGCTGCACCAGCACGGCGTGCTCATCGTGCACCACGTCTTCCGGCCCGACGACAGCCGACAGGTGCTGGAGATCGGGGCCATGCAGCCCCTGCACTGCACGGCGCTGGGCAAGGTGCTCTCGGCCTTCGACCCGGTCGCGCACAGCGAGGCGCTGGAGAGCGACCGCAAGGCGTTCACCGACCGGACCGTGTGCGAGCTGGCGGAGTTCGAGCAGATCCTCGACGTCACGCGCGCGCGTGGGTACGCGGCGGACGTGGAGGAGACCTGGGAGGGCGTCGCGTCCATCGCCGCGCCCATCCACGACCGGCGGCGCATGCCGGTCGGCGCGGTCGGCATCACGGGCGCGGTGGAGCGGCTGTGCCGGCCCGACGAGGAGGGCGCGCTGCGTCCGGAGCTGATCGCGGCCGTGCGGGACTGCGCCCGCGCCGTCTCGCGCGATCTGGGCGCCGGGCGCTTCTGAGAAGTACGTGAGAGTCAGCGGGCGAGGACCGGGCGTCGGGCGGCGTCCCGGTCCTCGCCGTACGCTGACACAACGGGCATACCGCCCGGTCGGCACACAGCGTGTCCGGCGTCGCGCCCTGCGCGATCGCCCCGCAAGATCGGCAAGCGACAGCGATCAATAACGATCGCACTTTCGATAACAGAACCCTTGACGTGCGCGTAACGCCGGAGCAAGACTCCCGTCCATCGGTCGGCATTGTCGAACACCTACCGGCAATACGCGCTAGAGTGTGACAACGCCAGGGCCGGCATCGCTCTCACCCCCGAGGGCAGCTCGAACCTCCGGAGGGACCCGGGGTTCGGTCCCCTGGACGAAGGACAAAGGAGTCGCGGGTGTCCAGCTCCGACATCTTCATCGGCGAGACCATCGGTACCGCCATACTCATCCTGCTCGGTGGCGGCGTGTGCGCCGCCGTCACGCTGAAGGCCTCCAAGGCACGCAACGCCGGCTGGCTCGCCATCACCTTCGGGTGGGGTTTCGCCGTTCTGACGGCCGTGTACACCTCGGCGCCCCTCTCCGGCGCCCACCTCAACCCGGCCGTCACGCTCGCGCTCGCGCTCAAGAAGGACGGCATCCCGTGGAGTGACGTCCCGATCTACTGGGGCGGTCAGCTGCTCGGCGCCATGATCGGTGCGGCGCTGGTCTGGATCGCCTACTACGGCCAGTTCCACGCGCACCTGACCGACAAGGAGATCGTCGGCGCTCCGGGCGCGCAGGCCACGACCGCCAAGGCCGTCGAGGCACAGGAGAAGGGCGCCGGCCCGGTGCTGGGCATCTTCTCCACCGGCCCCGAGGTCCGGGTCGCCTGGCAGAACGTCGCCACCGAGGTCATCGGCACGATCGTGCTGGTGCTCGCCGTACTCACGCAGGGTCTCAACGGCGACGGCAAGGGCCTGGGCACCCTGGGCGCCCTGATCACCGCGCTCGTCGTGGTCTCCATCGGTCTCTCCCTGGGCGGCCCGACCGGGTACGCGATCAACCCGGCCCGTGACCTCGGTCCGCGTGTCGTGCACGCCCTCCTGCCCCTGCCCAACAAGGGCGGCTCCGACTGGAGCTACGCCTGGGTCCCGGTCGCCGGTCCGCTGATCGGCGGCGCGATCGCCGCAGGCATCTACAACATCGCTTTCGCTTAGACCTTCTGACACAGCCTCAGAGCAAAGCCGTAGTAGATCAGTCGTAGCCCGTCCCCTTACTCACGGAACCCCGGGAGCACACAGTGACCGACGCCCACACCGCCGGCCCGTTCATCGCCGCCATCGACCAGGGCACCACCTCCAGCCGCTGCATCGTCTTCGACAGGGACGGCCGTATCGTCTCGGTCGACCAGAAGGAGCACGAGCAGATCTTCCCGAAGCCGGGCTGGGTCGAGCACAACGCCACCGAGATCTGGACCAACGTCGAGGAAGTCGTCGCCGGAGCCATCCAGAAGGCCGGAATCACCCGCGACGACATCAAGGCCATCGGCATCACCAACCAGCGCGAGACCACTCTCCTCTGGGACAAGAACACCGGTGAGCCCGTCCACAACGCCATCGTCTGGCAGGACACCCGCACCGACGCCCTGTGCCGGGAGCTCGGCCGCAACGTCGGTCAGGACCGCTTCCGCCGCGAGACCGGTCTTCCCCTCGCCTCGTACTTCGCCGGCCCGAAGGCCCGCTGGCTGCTCGACAACGTCGAGGGGCTGCGTGAGCGCGCCGAGCGCGGCGAGATCCTCTTCGGCACCATGGACAGCTGGGTCATCTGGAACCTGACGGGCGGTGTGAACGGCGGTCACCACGTCACCGACGTCACCAACGCCTCCCGCACCATGCTGATGAACCTCCACACGCTGGAGTGGGACGAGAAGATCGCGGAGTCCATCGGCGTGCCGCTGTCGATGCTCCCCGAGATCCGCTCCTCCGCCGAGGTCTACGGCGAGGTCACCGGCGGCAAGCTGGGCGACCTGCTCGGCGGCATCCCGGTCGCCTCGGCGCTCGGTGACCAGCAGGCGGCCCTGTTCGGCCAGACCTGTTTCGCCGAGGGCGAGGCCAAGTCGACGTACGGCACCGGCACGTTCATGCTGATGAACACCGGTGACAAGATCATCAACTCGTACTCGGGACTGCTGACGACGGTCGGCTACCGCATCGGCGACGAGGCACCGGTCTACGCCCTGGAGGGCTCGATCGCCGTCACCGGTTCGCTGGTGCAGTGGATGCGCGACCAGATGGGCCTGATCTCCACCGCCGCCGAGATCGAGACGCTCGCGCTCTCGGTCGAGGACAACGGCGGCGCGTACTTCGTGCCGGCGTTCTCCGGGCTCTTCGCCCCGTACTGGCGCCCGGACGCCCGCGGTGTGATCGCCGGCCTCACCCGGTACGTCACCAAGGCGCACATCGCGCGCGCCGTCCTGGAGGCCACCGCCTGGCAGACCCGTGAGATCAGCGACGCCATGACCAAGGACTCCGGTGTCGAGCTCGCGGCACTCAAGGTCGACGGCGGCATGACCTCCAACAACCTGCTGATGCAGACGCTCTCGGACTTCCTGGACGCCCCCGTGGTGCGCCCGATGGTCGCCGAGACCACCTGCCTCGGTGCCGCCTACGCCGCCGGTCTCGCCGTCGGCTTCTGGACCAGCACCGACGACCTGCGCGCCAACTGGCGCCGGGCCGCCGAGTGGACCCCCAACATGGCCGCGGAGAAGCGCGACCGTGAGTACAAGAGCTGGCTCAAGGCCGTCGAGCGGACCATGGGCTGGCTCGAGGACGAGAACTGACGAGAGCGCTCACCACAGCTCATCTCGATAGTTCTGATGAGGAGTAAGAACCCGACATGACCAGTCAGTCCACCCTGCAGTCCGTGCCTGCCCTCGGTACGCACCCGGCCTCCGGCTCCCAGCCGAGCCGCGCCGAGACCCGGGAGCAGCTCTCCAAGGCGTCGTACGACCTCCTCGTGATCGGCGGCGGCATCCTGGGCATCTCCACCGCCTGGCACGCCGCGCAGTCCGGCCTCAGGGTGGCCCTGGTCGACGCCGGCGACTTCGCCGGCGCCACCTCCTCCGCCTCCTCCAAGCTGCTCCACGGCGGTCTGCGCTATCTGCAGACCGGCGCGGTGCGGCTGGTGGCGGAGAACCACTTCGAGCGCCGTGCGGTCTCCCGCCAGGTGGCTCCCCACCTGGCGAACCCGCTCACCTTCTACCTCCCCGTGTACAAGGGCGGGCCGCACGGCGCCGCGAAGCTCGGGGCGGGCGTCTTCGCCTACTCCGCGCTCTCGGCGTTCGGTGACGGCGTCGGTCACCTCCTGTCCCCCGCCAAGGCGGCGCAGGACGTGCCCGAGCTGCGCACCGAGAACCTCAAGGCCGTGGCCGTGTACGGCGACGACCAGATGAACGACGCGCGCATGGCGCTGATGACGGTCCGCGCGGCCGTCGAGGCGGGCGCGGTCGTGCTCAACCACGCCGAGGTGACCGGCCTCAGGTTCACCAAGGGCCGGGTGACGGGCGCGGATCTGCGCGACCGGCAGTCCGGCGACGAGTTCGGCGTGAACGCGCGGCTCGTGCTGAACGCGACCGGGCCGTGGGTCGACCACCTGCGCAAGATGGAGGACCCGAACGCGGCTCCGTCCATCCGTCTGTCCAAGGGCGCCCACCTGGTCCTGAAGCGGACGTCTCCGTGGAAGGCCGCGCTGGCCACCCCGATCGACAAGTACCGGATCACCTTCGCCCTCCCGTGGGAGGACATGCTCCTTCTCGGTACGACCGACGAGGAGTTCGAGGGCGACCCGGCCGATGTCGCGGTCACCGAGAAGGACACGGCCCAGATACTCGACGAGGCCGCGTTCTCCGTCCGCGACCAGCAGCTGTCCCGTGACCTGATCACGTACTCCTTCGCCGGTCTGCGCGTGCTGCCGGGCGGCCCCGGTGACACGGCGAAGGCCAAGCGCGAGACCGTGGTCACGGAGGGCCGTGGCGGCATGCTGTCCGTCGCGGGCGGCAAGTGGACGACCTTCCGGCACATCGGCCGTACGGTCATGCAGAAGCTGGAGGCGCTGCCCGGCGCTCCGCTGGGCGACGACTTCGAGCCCATCGCGTCCCTGCCGAAGAAGCTTCCGCTGCCCGGTGTCGCCAACCCGCGCGCGGTCGCGCACCGTCTGTTGGTGGACAACCCGGCACCGGGTCCGCGCATGGCCGCCGACACGGCGAAGCATCTGGCCACGCACTACGGCTCGTTGGCCTTCGACATCGCCCGGCTGGCCAACGAGAGCCCCGAACTGGGTCAGCGGGTGCATCCGGACGCGCCGGAGATCTGGGCGCAGGTCGTCTACGCGCGGGACAACGAATGGGCCGAGACCGCGGACGACGTGCTGCGGCGCAGGACCACGTTGACGATCCGGGGGCTTGCCACGGACGACGTCCGGGCGAAGGTTCAGGATCTGCTCGACAAGAAGTGAGCGGTGACACGGGAAGGGCGGCTCCTCGTCGAGGGGCCGCCCTTTTTTGGGAAGCCGCAGGTCGGTGCGGCTCCGCCTACGTGACCCGTACGACCGCCCGCACGGATTCCACGTCGGTCAACTCGCGGCGCCTCACTATCAGTTCGCGGCCGATGAGCAGTGCCCTGCGGGACGCCCCCACCGGGTCCTCCAGTGTGGTCAGATCCGTCAGGTGGGCGAAGCCGATGATCCTGCGGATGACTTCCGTGCCCGCGTAGCCGAGGGACTCGGTCCACACCTTCCTCAGGAAGCGGTCCAGGTAGGCGTCGTCGAAGAACGTGTCCACCCGGGCCGGCCACAGGCGGCGGAACTCCGTCTCGAACGCCTCCCAGGACAGCCGGAGTTGGTCGGCGTGGTCCGTCAAGCCGCCCAGCGCGCGAGCCCGTTCCTCGGAGACCAGGGCGTTGGCCCAGTACAGGCCCAGGTCGAAGCCGATGGGCCCCACGAAGGAGAACTCGGGGTCGAAGACCCGCACCACGGGGGCGCCGTCACGGGTGCCGACCATGACGCTGCCGGTGTGCAGGTCACCGTGGAGGAGGGACTGGGCGCCGGTCATGAACAGGTGCCTGAGTTCGGCCACCTCCGTTCGGAGCTCCGCGTCCGCCCGGAAGGACACCGCCAGGTCGGCCACGCCCTCGTGCCAGTGGTTGTGTTCGTGCTCGAGGTACGGCTCCGACAACACCACGTCTTCCGTGATCTTGCAGAGCTCCGGGCTCACCGAGGCCGCGATCAGCGCCTTGCGCTCTGCCGACGGCATGCCGAAGTCGCTCGTGGCGAAGGAGAGCCGGGCGACCAGTTCGCCGATGCGGGCCGAGGTGTGGGGGCCGTACGACGCTCCCTCGTTCAGGAGGGTGCGCAGGACCTCCAGGTCCGACATGTCCTCCATGACGAGCGTGTAGTTCTCGGAGTCGTAGCCGTGGACCGCCGGGATCTCGTCGGGGGCGACCTTGGCGATCTGCTCGTAGGCGCGGGCCTCGGCGTCGGCTCGGTTGGGGTTCATCGGCCAGGACGGGCCCGCCACCCGTACCCAGGGCAGGGCCTGCTTCACGGCGAGGCTGCGGGTGCCGTCGGCCGAGGAGGCGAGGAAGACCCGGTTCATGTTGCCGTCGGAGACCTCCCGTACGGCGATGTCGTCCAGGTCCTCCCAGTGGCCGCGCTCGCTCAGGTACGCCGGGATGTCGTCGGTCTCCAGGATGCGGTAGCCCATGTGTCTCCTTAGGACGTACGGCGCTTGGACAGGGTGAAGCTGAACACCAGGGCGAGGATGAGGACCGCGCCCTCGACGACGTCCTGGGTGTAGTACGGCAGGCCCTTGATGGTCAGGCCGGTGGTGATGATGCCGATGAGCACCGCGCCCAGGGCCGTGCCCCAGACGTTCGGGCGGCCCCGGCCCAGCACGGAGGTGCCGACCAGCGCCACGGCCACCGCCTCGAGCAGCTGGGAGGTTCCGGCCGAGACGTCGCCCTGGCCGATGCGGGCGGCCAGGATCAGGCCGCCGATCGAGGCGAGGACGCCGGAGAGGACGTAGGCCAGGGCCCGGTACGCGCCGACGCGGATGCCGGCCAGGCGGGAGGCCTCGGGGTTGGCGCCGATGGCGTACAGCACGCGGCCCCAGCGGGTGCGGGCGAGGAAGATCCACGCGGCGACCGTCAGGCCGCCGAAGACGAGGACCGAGATGGGGATGCCGAGGACCGTGCCGCGGTCGATCTTCAGGAAGCCGGCGGTGAACCTGCCGGGGGCCGTGGTGCCGTCGTCGAGGGTCATGCCGGGGGTGATGGACTGACCGTCGACCAGGATGAGCTTGCTGCCCTGGATCACGAACATGGTGCCGAGGGTGGCGAGCATGTCGGGGATCTTCAGTACGACGATCAGCAGGGCGTTGAGGAGCCCGGCGAGGGCACCCGCCGCCAGCACCGCGATGATGGCGACCGTGCCGACCTGGTTGAAGACGACCATCGTCTGGGCGGCGACCGAGACGCCGAGGCCCGCGACCGCGCCGACGGACATGTCCATTCCGCCGACGGCCATGGTGAGGGTGACGCCGAGGCCGAGGATCGCGGCGACGGAGACGTAGCGAAGGGTGTCGAGGAGGGTCGCCGACTCGCGGAAGGAGCCCTCGCTCAGCGCGAAGTACAGGAACAGCGCGACCGTGACGAAGATGAAGCCGTACTTGATGACGGCGTTCTGGACACGTACGGCGGTCGAGGTCGCCGGCGCGGTCGCCGACTTCGTGGGGACCTCGGTGCTCTGGGTGGTGGTCATGGCGTAGTTCCTCAGGGAGCCGGGGTCACACGGACGCGGAGATGGTCTGGATGACGCGGTCGCGTTCCGCGTCCTCGCCGTACGCGTCGAGGTGGATCTCTCCGGCGGCGAGCACGACGACCCGGTCGGCGATCTCGAGGACCTCGTCGACGTCGGCGGACAGCACGAGTACGGCGGCGCCCTCGGCGGCGAGGGCCCTGGCACGGCGGCCGATGTCCCGGCGGGCACCGATGTCCACGCCTCGGAACGGCTCGTCCAGGATCAGGACACGGGGTGTCCGGGCGAGCCAGCGGCCCACGACGACCTTCTGCTGGTTGCCGCCGGAGAGTTCCTCCACGGTGCTGTGCTCGTCGCGGGCGACGACGCCGAGTGCCTCGATGGTCTCGCGGCCGAGGGTGTCCTCCCTCGACCGCTGGACCAGACCGGCCCGGGACAGCGACTTCAGGAACGGCAGCGAGATGTTCTGGGACAGCGACCAGCCGGGGACGAGCGCGTCGGCGTGCCGGTCCTCGGGGACCAGGTGGATGCCCGCGCGGATCGCGTCGGAGGGCCTTTTCGGCTCGTACGGCTCGCCGTCCAGTTCGGCGGTACCGGTCGCGAAGGGCTCGGCGCCGAACAGGCCGCGGGCCAGCTCGGTCTTGCCCGCGCCCAACAGGCCCACCACACCGGTGACTTCGCCCGTACGGAGGTCGAGGTCGAGAGGTGCCCGGCCCGCGAGGAGACGGACTCCGCGCAGGGACAGGGCGACGTCACCGGAAGCCGCTTCCCGCACCGGCCGTGCCGTCGTCACCTCCTGCGCCTGCCGGGCCGGCCGTCCACGCAGCATCGCGCGCAGGGCGCTGTCCCAGTCGAAGGGTTTGGTCTGGTCCTCGGTGAGACGGCCGTCCCGCAGGACGACCAGGCGGTCGGCGAGCGCGTCGATCTCGCCGAGGCGGTGGGAGACGTAGAGGACCGCTATGCCGTCGTCCCGCATCCTCTCGACGAGTGCGAAGAGGCGTTGGGCCTCGGCGGCGGACAGGGCGGAGGTCGGTTCGTCGAGGATCAGCAGCCGGGGGCGGGTCGCGAGGGCGCGGGCGAGGATCAGCAACTGGCGGTCGGAGATGCCGAGTTCGCTCACCTCACGGCGCAACACGGAGTCGCTCCAGCCGAGATCGAGACCTGCCTGGATCTCGCGGGCGCGCGCCAGGACCCGGCGCCCGTTCAGGAACGGGTTCCCGCGCTTCTGCGCCAGCTCCTCGAACACCAGGTTCTCGGCGACCGAGAGGCCCGGCACGATGCCCTCGCCGATGCGCTGGTGCACGGTCTGGATGCCCAACTGCCGGGCGGCCAGCGGGGACTGGAGAGCCGCGGTCTCCCCCGCGACCCGCACCTGACCCCCGTGGCCGGTGTGCACGCCCGACAGGATCTTGATCAGCGTGGACTTGCCGGCGCCGTTCGCTCCGAGCAGTGCGACCACACTGCCCGGGGCGATGTCGAGGGTGACGGAGGCGAGCACGGTCTTGCCGCCGAAGGCCATGCTGACGTCGGTGAGACCGACCGCAGGCGTCTCAGTGGGCGACATTCGAGATCCAGTCGG
Organism: Streptomyces canus; assembly: GCF_001514145.1. GTDB lineage: Bacteria > Actinomycetota > Actinomycetes > Streptomycetales > Streptomycetaceae > Streptomyces > Streptomyces canus. Next base: position 142,164 of record NZ_KQ948663.1, on the reverse strand, counting down.
CGGTCGAGACCTGCGACAGGTTCAGCGCGGGCAGCGCCTGCCGCAGCTGGTCCATGTTCTCGATCTTCTTCTCGCGCAGGAAGTCCTGGGTGATGGCGACGGCCGGGAACTCCACCGAGGTCTTGCCCAGTTGACCGGCCAGCTCCAGGGCGGCCGTACGGACGACGGCGGCGCCGACCGCGGACGGGTCGGTGCCCGCCGTGGCGACCCACGGACTGTCGGCGGCGGTCATCTGCTGGATGTCGGCGTTGGAGACGTCCGCACCGAAGACCTTCACCTTGTCCTGGAGCTTCTTGTTCTGGACGGCGAGGACCGTGCCCTTGGCGAGTTCGTCGTAGGGGGCGAAGACGCCGGTCACGTCCGCGTGCTGGGTGAGCGCGGCGGAGACCAGGGGAACGTTGTCGGTGGCCGTGGAGTCGGTGACCTTGCCGACCTTGAACTGCTGCTTCCAGCCCTGCGCGGCGAGTTCCTTCGCCCAGACGGTGTTCCGCTTGTCCAGGGCCGCGTAGCCGGCGACGTTGACGTACCCGACCTTGGCGTTCTTGCCGAGGTCCTTCGCCATCACGTCGAGGACCGCCTGGGCCATGCTCGCGTCGTCCTGCTCGGTGCTCACCACGCCCTTGGTGGGGGTCTCCACGTCGTAGACGACGACCTTGATGCCCTTCTTCACGGCCTTGTCGATCTCCGGCTGGATCGTCGCCGGGAAGCCGTGGTCGATGATGATCGCCTTGGCGCCGGAGTTGATCGCCGAGGAGAGGTCGGTGGCCTGCTTGGCGTTGTCCGCCTGGGCGTCGTACACGGTCAGGTCGATACCGAGGGCCTTGGCCTGGGCCTTGGCGCCGTTGCCCCACTGCTCGAAGTAGTCGCCGGCACCGCTCTGCCGGACCAGGGCCACCTTGACCGCGCCCGCGCTGAAGGGGGCGGGCTTCTTGCCGGTGGCGGCCGAGGCGGAGGCGGCGGTGTCGCCGGTGTTCGTCGACGCGTCCGTGGACTGCGAGCAGCCGGAGAGCACGAGGGCGGAGACGGAGGCCAGCGAGAGCGCGGCAAGCGGGAGGCGGGCACGGGACATGAGGGGCTCCAGGTACGTGATGGGAAGACAGAGGGAGTGCGTGTCCCGGAGCGAGCGAAAGGAATGCGCCACCGATGTCAGGGATGGCGTGGGCGCGCGAGGGCTCCGGGAGGGGTCAGCGACAGCTGGCTGTGGTCGACCGGAGCAAGTCCACGTACAGCCGCCGCACGAGCAGCAGCGTCTTCATACGCAGATCATGAGAACGTTTTCAGCCACACGTCAAAGTTATGGAACCGCTTTCTCAGCAGGTGAGACAACGACTACGTCACACCGGACCGCCTTCCCGCCTGGAGTTACCATCGCAGGACCGGCACCCGACCCGGCACCGTGAGGCCCCGATGACGACACCTGGCGCGAAAGCGACGTGTATGCCCCGCATGCACCGCTGTTCCGGCGCGCCGTGTCGCGGCTGACCGACCGCCGCCGACCGTCCTCCGCCGCCCCTCTTCCTCCCCCGCCCGTCCGGTGCTTGTCTCGGTATCCGGACTTTCCTTCCAGAATCCTGGAGTTGTTCCCATGACGCTGCTGACCACCTGGTCCGAGTCCGGCCCCGAGACCCTGGTCCGCCGCACCTCGGACCCCGCCGAGATCGCGGAGGCGCTGAAGCCGATCGGTGTGCGCTACGAGCAGTGGCCGGTCCGTGAGGACGTTCCGTTCGACGCCGGCAGCGAGACGGTGTTCGCCGCCTACGGCCCCGAGATCGACAAGCTGAACGCCGAGGAGGGCTTCACCACCGTCGACGTCCTCGGTCTGCACCCCAGCGAGGACCCGGAGTTCCCGGCGAAGGCCAAGGCGGCCCGCGAGAAGTTCCTCCAGGAGCACACGCACGACGACGATGACGAGGTCCGCTTCTTCGTCTCCGGCTCCGGCATCTTCTACCTGCACGTCGGCGGCGAGGTGCACGCGGTCTTCTGCGAGAGGGGCGATCTCCTCGGCGTGCCGCGCGGCACCACCCACTGGTTCGACATGGGCACCAACCCGTCCTTCACCGCGATCCGCTTCTTCCACGAGGAGGACGGCTGGATCGGCAACTTCACCGGCTCGACCATCGCCTCCCGTTTCCCGGACTACGACACCATCGCGGCGGGCTACGAGGCCGACAGGGCCGCCGCATGACGTTGCGCCACACCGTCGACGCCGTGGTGCTCGACATCGAGGGCACCACGAGCGCCACGGGGTTCGTCGTCGACGTGCTCTACCCGTATGCGCGCTCACGGTTCGCCGCACTGCTCTCCGAGCGGTCCGGCGACCCCGAGGTGGCGCGGGCCGTCGCCCAGGTCCGCGAGGCGATCGGCGAACCCGAGGCCGACGCCGTGCGGGTCGAGAAGGCGCTGAACGCCTGGCTCGACGAGGACCGCAAGGCGACCCCGCTCAAGATCCTGCAGGGCGTCATCTGGTCCGAGGGCTTCGCACGCGGCGACCTCGTCTCGCACTTCTACGACGACGTCATACCGGAGTTGCGCGCCTGGCACTCCTCGGGTGTGCGGCTCTACGTCTACTCGTCCGGGTCCGTCGCGGCGCAGCGGTCCTGGTTCACCCACAGCCCCGAGGGCGACCTCACTTCGCTGCTCTCCGGTCTCTACGACACCGAGAACGCCGGGCCCAAGCAGGAGGCGGAGTCGTACCGCCGTATCGCCGGGGCGACCGGCATCGAGCCCGCGAAGCTCCTCTTCCTCTCCGACCGCCCCGGCGAGTTGGAGGCGGCCCGTGCGGCGGGCTGGCATGCCGTCGGGATACGGCGGCCCGGGGAGCCGTACTTCGAGCAAGGCGTCGGCGACCACGCCGCGGCGGGGACGTTCGACGAGATCACCGTTTCAAGGAGCACTTCGTGACCGCCGACATCAGCGCACTCGACCTCGAGGAGGCGGGGGCGGTCCTCGCCGCCGAGTCCGCCCGTTTCGCCTCGTTCGGCTGGATGCGGGGGACGTCCGGGAACCTGTCCGTGGTGCTCTCCCGTGATCCGCTGCGGCTCGCCGTCACGGCCAGCGGCCACGACAAGGGTGAGCTGACGCCCGCGGACGTGGTGCTGGTGGACGGCCGGGGCGCCGCGGTGAACGGCGGCAAGCCATCGGCGGAGGCCGAACTGCACGCGCGGGTCGCCGCGTTGACGGGGGCGGGCGCCGTGGTGCACGTCCACACGGTCGCCTCCGTCGCGATGGGGCACCGGCACCCGGGCGGGATCGTCTTCAAGGACCTGGAGATGCTGAAGGGCGTCGGCCAGCCGGCCCACGACGCCGAGGTGCCCCTGCCGGTCATCGCCAACAGCCAGGACATGAAGGTGCTCGGGGACCGTCTGGAGGCGGCGCGGGACCCCCGGATGCCGGCGGTGGTCGTGGCCGGGCACGGGCTGTATGTGTGGGGTTCGGATCCCCGGCAGGCCCGGCATCACACCGAAGTGGTGGAGTGGCTGCTGGAGTTGGAGCTGACGGGCCGCTGACACGCCAGAAGGGATCCCCGGTTGCGGGGATCCCTTCCGCTGTTGTGGGGGCTACTTCAGCCGGTCGCCCGGTAGTTCGCCCGCCGCGACCTCCAGCACGCCCCGCTCGGTCACCAGCCCGGTCACCAGGCGCCCCGGGGTCACGTCGAAGGCCGGGTTGTGGCCGCGGGACTGCGCCGGAGCCGTCCGTATCCCGCCCCACTCCAACACCTCCGCCTCGCCGCGGAGTTCGATGTGGATGTCGTCGCCGGTCGCGGTGGAGAGGTCCACCGTGGTCGTCGGTGCTGCCACCAGGAACGGGATGCCCACGTAGGCGCAGGCCAGGGCGATGCCCACCGTGCCCACCTTGTTCGCCGTGTCGCCGTTCGCCGCGATGCGGTCCGCGCCGACGATCGCCGCGTCGACCTCCCCGCGCAGGATCGTTCCTGCCGCGGCCCCGTCCGCCTGGACGTAGTGCGGGATGCCCTCCTGGACCAGCTCCCAGGCGGTCAGCCGGGATCCCTGCAGCAGGGGACGCGTCTCGTCGGCGTAGACGACCTCCAGGCGTCCGCGCGCGTGCAGTTCACGGATGACGCCGAGCGCCGTCCCCCATCCGGCCGTGGCGAGCGCGCCCGTGTTGCAGTGCGTCAGGATCCTCAACGGCCGGTCCGCGCCGACCCTTTCGAGCAGCCAGTCCGCACCGGAGGCGCCCATCGCGCGGTTCGCCGAGACGTCCTCGCGCTGGACCGCCGCGGCCTCGTCGAGCACCGCGTCGAGCCCCTCGTCGAACCGGGTCATGACGCGGTCCACGCACACCATGAGGTTGACGGCGGTGGGCCGGGCCTCCCGGACGCGGGCGACGGCCGTCCGCACCTCGGCGTCCGACCATCCCTCCCGCTCACCCTGCAGGAGTGCCAGCGCGACGCCGTAGGCCCCCGCCGCCCCGATCGCGGGCGCGCCCCGCACCACGAGGCGCTGGATCGCGTCGACCAAGGTGTCCACATCGCGGACATCCCTCGTCTCCGTGCGGTGCGGAAGCAGCGTCTGGTCGATGAGCGCGAGGCCGGACCCGGTCCATTCGACCGCGCGCAGTTCCTGGGGCATTTCGGGATACTCCTGATGTTCCGGTGGTCTCGCCACGGTACATGACATGGGGGAACCGCCCTCCACGAGCTGCCATGTGTACGCGTTCACAGGGCCGTGATCGCCGATCTGGAGGCGCTCGTCTGAGCAGAGCTCATAATGAGCTGAGACATCCGACGTCTCAGCGCAATGCGGGGCGAGAAGGAGGCCGGACATGGCTGTCACCGACGAGGCGATCGAGAAAATCAAGGGCATGATCGTCTCTGGCGCGCTGCGCCCCGGCGACCGGCTCCCCAAGGAGAGCGAGCTCGCCTCCGAGCTGGGGCTGTCCCGCAACTCGCTGCGCGAGGCCGTGCGGGCGCTGTCGCTGATCCGCATCCTGGACGTACGGCAGGGCGACGGCACGTATGTGACCAGCCTGGATCCGCAACTCCTGTTGGAGGCGATGAGCTTCGTCGTCGACTTCCACCGCGACGACACGGTCCTGGAGTTCCTGGCCGTGCGGCGCATCCTGGAGCCGGCCGCCACGGCGATGGCCGCCTCCCGGATCAGCGAGCAGCAGATCGACGCGCTCTCCGCCCAGTTGGACAAACTCGGCGACAGCCCGTCGGTGGAGGAGCTGGTGGCCTGCGACCTGGACTTCCACCGCGGGATCGTACAGAGCTCAGGAAACTCCGTCCTCTGCTCGCTTCTTGACGGGCTGTCAGGTCCCACCACCCGGGCCCGGATCTGGCGCGGACTGACCCAGGAGGACGCGGTCAGCCGCACCCTGCACGAGCACCGTGCGATCCTCGCCGCCCTGCGCGACCGGGACGGCGAGGCGGCCCGGTCGTGGGCGACGGTGCACATCGCGAGCGTGGAGCAGTGGCTGCGATCCACTCTGTGAGTTTCGCTGCGGAGACCGCAGGGGTGCGCGTCGACGTGCGGGTGCCTGCTCGTTGTGGCTGGTCGCGCCCACGCGGCGGAGCCGCATATCGACACGGTCCGCGCCCCTGAGGCCGGGATGGCCCCCGGGGTGCGACCCGGGTGTTTCAGGGTGGCGAACGGGGCAGTGATCCGTTCACTCCCCCGTGCAAGGGGGCTGCGGGCGCCCCCGCCGGACGCCGTAAGGTTGGTGCGTTAAGCGAGGGCACGTCGGAAGGAGGCGCTGGGTGATCGAGCTCGAGGGGGTTCCCGAGCTGATCGACCCGGTCATGGTGGCCGCGTTCGAGGGCTGGAACGACGCCGGCGACGCCGCCTCCACCGCGGTCGCACATCTGGACAAGGAGTGGAAGGGCGAGGTGTTCGCGGCGCTCGACGCCGAGGACTACTACGACTTCCAGGTGAACCGTCCCACCGTGTGGCTGGACGGCGGAGTGCGCAAGATCACATGGCCGACGACAAGGTTGTCGGTGGTCCGCGTCGGCGGCGACAAGCCGCGCGATCTCGTACTCGTCCGAGGCATCGAACCGTCGATGCGATGGCGCTCGTTCTGCAACGAGCTGCTGGGCTTCGCCCACGAACTGGGCGTGGAGCTGGTGGTGATCCTGGGCGCACTGCTCGGCGACACCCCGCACACCCGTCCGGTCCCGATCAGCGGGACCACGTCCGATGCGGACCTGGCCCAGCGAATGGACCTGGAGGAGACCAAGTACGAGGGCCCCACGGGCATCGTCGGCATCCTCCAGGAGGCCTGCACCCACGCGGGCGTGCCCGCGGTGTCGCTGTGGGCGGCCGTACCGCACTACGTGTCGCAGCCGCCGAACCCGAAGGCGACGCTGGCCCTCCTGAACCGTCTGGAGGACCTGATCGACGTACGGATCCCGCTGGGCGAGCTGGCCGAGGACGCGCGCGCCTGGCAGGTGGGCGTGGACCAGCTGGCCGCCGAGGACACCGAGGTCGCGGAGTACGTACAGACGCTGGAGGAGGCCCGGGACACCGCGGAGCTGCCGGAGGCCTCGGGCGAGGCGATCGCCCGGGAGTTCGAGCGGTATCTGCGGCGCCGGGACGGCGGCCAGCCGGGGCAGCCGGGCGGTCACGCGACCGCGGACGGCAGTGACAGCGCGGCCTATCTGCGGGACAGCCCCGGCGGTCGTGCGAAGCCTCCCAAGCCGCCGAAGCCGGAGACTGAGGCCGAGACGGAACCGGAGACGGACGACGAGGACTCGTCGTCGGAGGACTGAGCCGAGGACCGAGTCGAGAGTCGGGCCGGTGAGGGCGGTGCGCGGGATGCGCGCCGCCCTCAGCCGTGTCAGACCTGTCGTACCGCCACCGCGTCGTACTCGGTGGTGGGCGTCGGCTCGACGTCGAAGCGCGCGTTGGGCAGATACAGGCGGCTGCCCCAGGCCGCCACCGTCGTCGGTATGCGGAAGCGCGGGTCGGTGATGCGGGTGATCGCGGTGCCCCGGGTGCCGGCGTCGTTCAGCCGGAACACGTCGATCGCGTTCTGTTGCTGCTGGACGGCGTAGAGGATCCGGCCGAGCAGGAGCAGGCCGTCGCCGTTGGGCAGTTTCGCCGTGCCCAGGTCGACGGCGCGGGCGGCGCCGGTGCGCGGGTCGACCCGCATGAGGCCGCCGCCGTTCGCGAAGGCGTTCACCACGAGCAGGGCGCGGCCGTCGGGGGTGCGCTCGATGCCGTTGGCCGTGAAGTCGGGCCCCTGCTGCCAGTCCCCGGTCAGCGGTACGGTCGTCACCGCACCCTTGGCCAGCTGGTAGAGCACCGGCTTGAAGGAGTCGGTGAACCAGGCGGCGCCCGGGGTGAGGATCACGTCGTTCACGAAGGTGCCGCCGGTTGCGTACACCTGTTCCGTCTCGCCGGAGCGGGCGTCCACGGTGCGTATCTCGCCGCTGTCGCCGCCGGCGAGGAAGAGTCTGCCGTGCCGGTCGATCTTCAGGCCGACCGTCGGGCGTCCGGCGCCCTTGGCGACGATCTTGCCGCGACCGGTGGCGAGGCTCGCCCGGTAGATGTCTCCGTTCGCGAGGGAGCCGAAGTAGGCATACGGCCGGGAGCCGATGGTGATGCCCTCGGGCTGGAAGCCGTCGGGGAGGGGGAACTGCGCGGGCCACCCGGTGCGCCGGGTCTCGGCCGCCTGCGCGGTGCCACCCAGCAGGGCTGCTCCGGTCAGCGCGGCGGTCGTGGTCAGGAGTGTGCGACGTGCGAAGGAACGGTCTGCGAGTGCCACGGTGCGTCCTTCCGCAAGGGGGGGCCGGCGCACAGCCGGCCGAACGGGCGAGCGAAGCTCCCACCCCATCACATGACGGCTGTCTCCACAGCCTTTGGCCGGATTGCGACGTGACATCGGTTTCTGGACGGATTGCACACGTTACCCAATCAACTTGTTTCTAAACCGAGTTGGCGAACCAGGGCTGGACGAGCCGCCGTTGCGGTGCTTGGTTGTCCCCCGGAAGGCACTGAAGGCACCCGCAGAACCCGCACGGACGAAGGGAGCGGTACCCGATGACCGAGCAGGTACAGCCGCCACAGGGCCCGGGAGCCTCCGGGCCGGGCCCCGACGGAGCGGGATTCACCTACCGGGGAGCCGAACAGGAACTGATCGTCGTCGCCCGCCCCGAGGCCCGGCTGCGTGCCGGGGCCGAGGGCGTCCGCTCCGCGGCGGGCGCGGACGTGTCGGCCCTCAATATGTTCCTCAGCGACGAACAGCTCGCCCTGGAGCCGCTGTTCGGCAGCGAGGAGCGCCTCCAGCAGTCCGCCGTCCCGGGCGCCGAGGACGTGCCCGATCTCGCGCGGTTCTACCGGGTACGCGGCGGCGAGGACCGGGCGGTGGAACTGCGGGCGCGGATCGCCGCGCTGCCGGGCATCGACACGGCGTACGTCAAACCGCCCGCCGTGCCCGCGACGGTGGACGACGACCGCCGGCTGAAGGAGGGCGCGCCCGTCACGCCCGACTTCACCGGCAGGCAGGGCTATCTGCGCCCCGCACCCGAGGGGATCGACGCCCACTGGGCGTGGCAGCGCCCCGGTGGGACGGGTCACGGGGTGACCGTGATCGACGTCGAGGGCGCCTGGCAGCTGGGCCACGAGGACCTGGCGGCCAAACTCGCCGGTGTGGTCGTCGGCACCCCGCTGACCGACCTGGCCTGGCGCAACCACGGCACCGCCGTGATCGGCGTCATCGGTGGCGACCCGGGCGAGCGCGGAGTGACCGGGATCGTGCCGGAGGCGGTGACCGCGGCCGCGTCCTTCCAGGGCATCGGCACGGCCGCCGCGATCCAGGCGGCGGCCGACCGGCTCGGCCCCGGTGACGTCGTCCTGGTCGAACTGCACCGTCCCGGGCCGCGGTTCGACCACGAGATCCGTGACGACCAGAAGGGCTACATCGCGCTGGAGTGGTGGCCGGACGACTACGCGGCCGTCCGGTACGCGACCGCCAAAGGCGTTCTCGTCGCGGCGGCCGCGGGCAACGGCGGCGAGTCCCTCGACGACGCCGTCTACGAACGCCGCCCCGACGAGTTCCCCGCATGGTGGCGCAACCCGTTCAACCCCTCCAACCAGTCCTCCGGTGCCGTCCTGGTCGGCGCGGGTGCCCCGCCGCCCGGCACGCACGGCCGCGACCACGGCCCGGACCGCTCTCGCCTGGCGTTCTCCAACTACGGCGCGCGCGTGGACGCGCAGGGCTGGGGCCGCGAGGTCACGACCACCGGCGGCTTCTGGGACAAGCCCGGCGACCTTCAGGGCGGGCCCGAGGAGATCGCCTGGTACACGGACACGTTCTCCGGGACGTCCTCCGCCTCCCCGGTGGTGGTCGGCGCGCTGGCCGCGCTGCAGGGCATGCTCAAGGCGGCCGGCCAGCCGCCGATGTCCCCGGAACGCGCCCGTACGGTGCTGCGCGCCACGGGCTCCCCGCAGCAGGACGCACCGGGCCGTCCCGCCTCGCAGCGGATCGGCAACCGTCCCGACATCAAGGCGGCGGTCACCCGGCTGCTGCCGGAGGCCGTCGGCTCGGGCCAGGCCGAGCGGTACTGGGACGAGCTTCTGCCCTATCCCCGTGAACTCCCGCCGCGCCTGCGCCTGTTCGTGGCCGGCGCCTGGCGCAACCTCAACCACCCGTCCCCCGAGATCCGACAGGCGGTCCATACCGCCTTCGCGGGCGGACGGCCCGACGTCCGGGTGTGGTTCTCGGACGACGAGATCGTCGGCCTGGTGATCACCGGCTGACGGTCCGGCACGGCACGTCCCGTCACATCACACGGAAGGTGACACCGGCATGAGCATCACCCCGCAGATGGGCCAGCAGGGACAGCAACAGGGTCAGCAGTTCCCGACGACCTCGCCCTACCAGCAGCAGGGCTTCGGACCGCAGGGCGGCCAGCAGGGCTTCGGCACGGGTGCCGGCTCCATGGAGCAGCTCCAGCAGCTCGGTCAGCAGCAACCGTTCCAGCAGCTGTTGCAGCAGCTGGGCGGCCAGCAGCAACAGCAGCAGCCCTTCGGGCAGACACAGCAGCAGGACCAGCAGGCGCAGCAGATGGAGCAGCAGAACCAGCAGCAGCTCCAGCAGCTCGCGCAGTCCGTGGTCCAGCAGGTGATCCAGCAGGTCCAGTCGCAGGCGCTCGCCGCCGGAGTGGCGAACGGGTTCATCGACATCGTGCACCCGCTCCAGGGCCAGCCCCAGCAGGTCTTCCTGCGCATCAACAACCAGTTCCGGGTTCTGAACAACCCGAGCCCGCAGATCCACCAGCAGATCCAGGAGGCCTTCGCGTTCGGTCACCAGGTGATCGGCATCTGGGACACCCAGTCCCCGAACGTCCTGCGCAGCGTGCGGATCCAGCGGATCTGACCGGCACGACCGGCACGTGACAGACGAAGGGGCGCTTCCCTCCGCGGGGAGCGCCCCTTCCGGACGGCCCTACGGCCTTACAGCGCGACGCCGAGCAACGCGTCCACCGCACGTGTCACCACGCCGGGCGCGCCCATGTCGGCTCCGCCCCACTCCTCCTGCGCGGCGGCCCAACGGTCGACGGCGGCCAGCGCGGTGGGGGCGTCCAGGTCGTTCGCGAGGGCCTCGCGGACCTCCTCGACGAGCGTCTCGGCGGACGGACCGTCGGGCCGGGAGACGGCGGCACGCCAGCGGCCCAGCCGGTCCACGGCGTCCTGGAGGACCTGGTCGGTCCACTCCCAGTCGGACCGGTAGTGGTGGGCGAGCAGCGCCAGCCGGATGGCCGCGGGGTCGACACCCTCGCGCCGCAGCTGCGACACGAAGACCAGGTTGCCCTTGGACTTGGACATCTTCTCGCCGTCGAGGGCGACCATGCCGGCGTGCACGTACGCCTTGGCCATGGGGAACTCGCCGGTCAGCACCTGGGCGTGGGAGGCGCCCATCTCGTGGTGCGGGAAGGCGAGGTCGGAGCCGCCGCCCTGGACGTCGAAGGTCATGCCGAGGTGGTCGAGGGCGATCGCGACGCACTCGATGTGCCAGCCGGGGCGTCCCCGGCCGAGCGAGGCGCCGTCCCAGCTGGGCTCGCCCTCGCGGGCGGCCATCCACAGCATCGGGTCCAGCGGGTTCTTCTTGCCCGGACGGTCCGGGTCGCCGCCGCGCTCGGCGGACAGCAGCCGCATGGCGGCCGCGTCGAGGTTCGAGACCTTGCCGAAGTTCGGGTCGGACTCGACGGAGAAGTACACGTCCCCTTCGAGCTCGTACGCGGCACCGGCGTCCCGCAGCCGCTCGACGAGCGGCACGATCCCGGGTATCGCCTCGACCGCGCCGATGTAGTGCTGCGGGGGCAGCATCCGCAGGGCGGTCATGTCCTCGCGGAACAGGGCCGTCTCCTTCTCGGCGAGGGCGGCCCAGTCGAGGCTGTCCCGCTCGGCGCGCTCGAGGAGCGGATCGTCGATGTCGGTGACGTTCTGGACGTAGTGAACCTGGCGCTTGGTGTCGAGCCACACGCGCTGCACGAGGTCGAACGCGTTGTAGGTCGCCGCGTGCCCCATGTGGGTGGCGTCGTACGGCGTGATGCCGCAGACGTAGAGACGGGCGACGGGACCGGGGTCGAGGGAGACCAAGCCACCGGTCGCGGTGTCGTGGATCCTCAGGTCGCGGCCCTGACCAGGCAGGGCGGGGACCTCGGAAGCGGGCCAGGCATGCATGTCATGAGCCTAACCGGACGGATGTTCCGTATACGAACCGGACCGGGCCGGATGGCCGGTAAGGCCTTCTTGCGCGGTACGGGCCTGTGTGCAGTGTGCTGCTAAACGGGCGGCCAGGGAATGGCCGGCCACTCACCGCTCGGTTCCGGGTGCTTCCCGGAGTCCAGCAGCGCCTCTACACGCGCGCGCGTGGCGTCGAGTTCGGCGGCGGTGATCAGTACGGCGAGACGCCGGGCGAGCGCTCCCGAGGGGCCGAGCGTCTCCTTGAGGCTCTTGAGGACGTCGACCGCCTCTCCCGTCAGGGGTTCCCCGGCCCAGCCCCACAGGAGCGTGCGGAGCTTGTTCTCGGTGTTGAACGTCACTCCGTGATCGATGCCGTAGAGACGGCCGCCCTCGGCGGGCAGCAGATGACCGCCCTTGCGGTCCGCGTTGTTGATCACCGCGTCGAGGACCGCGAGCCTGCGCAGGCGCTCGTCGTCCGCGTGCACCAGAAGCGCGGTTCTGCCTTGGTCGACCTCGGCGAGGCCGATGGCCTTCCAGCCGGGCTCGGGTTCCTCGGCGTCGACCAGGGCGAGCAGTTCACTGCCCGGCACGGCCTCGATCCACAACTGGCACATGCCCTCGCCGTAGGGCCCGTCCCGCAGCACGGTGGGCGGCACCAGGCCCCAGCCGGTCGCCTCGGACACCTCGTAGGCGGCGACCTCGCGCTGGGCGAGGGTGCCGTCCGGGAAGTCCCAGAGGGGCCTCTCGCCACGGACCGGCTTGTAGACGCAGAGCGCCTCCTGGCCGTCGTGGGAGACGGAGCAGTGCAGCACCGCGTTGGACGCGTCCCGGATCTGTCCGCGAACCGTCAGCTCGCCCCTGGCGAGCAGCTCTGCCGTGGTCACGCTCCGCGGCGGTATCCGTTCTGGCGCGGACATACGTGTCCTTCCGGGTCGAGCGGGAGGCTGCACAGCGGGCACGGCGGCCGCCCGGCGTTGACGACGTCCAGGGCGCGCTTGGCGAAGGCCCTGGCCTGCGCGCCGGTGAGGCGGACCCGCAGCATCGGGGGCCCGTTCTCCTCGTCCTGGAGGAGTTTCTCCTCGGCCTCGGCGAGGTCCTCCTCGGATTCGGCCTCCAGCTCCACGAGGGCCTGCGCCTCGACGATCATGCGCTGCTCCTCGCCGTCCCAGGCGAGGGCCATGGTGCCGACCCGGAACTCCTCCTCGACGGGGGTGTCGAGGGGGGCGGTGTCGGCGACGTCGGTGGGCGACACCGCCGGCACCGGGGCGCTGCCGCCGCTGCGGCGCACGACCTCGTCGAGGAGTTCTTCCATCCGCTCGGCGAGAGCGGCCACCTGCGTCTTCTCCAGGGCCACGCTGGTCACTCGGGGGCCGGCCGTGGCCTGGAGGAAGAACGTACGGCGCCCGGGCAGTCCGACCGTGCCGGCCACGAAGCGGTCCGGCGGGTCATAGAGGAACACCTGACGGGACACGTCCTGTCTCCATTGGATTCGTGAGTACGGGAACGTCCATGCGTGAACGCGCTTGCGTGAACCGCTTCACCCTACTGCGCCCGACGATCACGGTGCGCCCGCACCACCACCGACCGGGGCGTCACCGCCCGCGGCCTCCTCGCGCGGCACCAGGGACGCGAAGTCACCGGTGTCGCCGAGGCGGAGGAGAAATGGCCGCAGACGTGTGTATCGGATGACAGTGATGGAACACGGTTCGACAGAGATCCTCTGGAAGAGGTCGAGATGAAGACCCAGTGCGTCCGCGACGAGCGACTTGATGATGTCGCCGTGCGAGCACAGCAGATAGACGGCGTCGGCTCCGTGATCGCGCTCCACGCGCGCGTTCCACTCGCGTACGGCCTCCGCCGCCCGCGTCTGCATCGCGCGCATGGACTCGCCGCCGGGAAACGCGGCCGCCGACGGATGCGCCTGGACGACCTCCATGAGCGGCTCGTCCCCCAGCTCCGCGAGCTTGCGGCCGGACCAGTCGCCGTAGTGGCACTCCCCGATGCGTTCCTCGCTGTGCGCCGGGAGGCCGGGCCGGGCGTCGAGCAGCGGCTGAATCGTTTCCTGACAGCGCTGGAGGGGGCTGGCGACGACTTCGGAGATCGGCACTCCTTCGAGCCGTCCGGGCAGCGAGGCGGCCTGTGCGGTGCCGCGCTCGTCGAGGGCCACGCCGGGCGTCCACCCGGCGAGCAGTCCCTCGGTGTTCGCGGTGGATCGTCCGTGCCTGACAAGGATCAACGTGGGCATGCGGCCCAGGGTAGGCGTACGCCGGACCCCGGCGTCCTTCGAGCGACGGGAGAACACACTCCGTGATCGTTGACTGTGCCATCTATCGGGAGGGGCATCGTTCGGAGGGGCCCGAGGACCTGTCCGACGCGCTGGACGAGGCGCGCTCGGCGGGCGGGTTCGTCTGGATCGGGCTGCACGAGCCGACGGAGAAGGAGTTCGACCTGGTCACCAGGGAGTTCGGACTGCACCCACTGGCGGTGGAGGACGCTCTCAAGGCACATCAGCGGCCCAAGCTGGAGGTGTACGACGACTCGCTGTTCGTGGTCCTCAAGCCGGTGGTGTACGAGCCGGAGAGCGACACCGTCTCCACCGGCGAGGTCATGCTCTTCCTCGGCGACGCCTTCGTGGTGACGGTCCGTCATGGCGTGGGCTCACCGCTGAAGGCCGTGCGGGAGCGCCTCGAGCAGGAGCCGCAGCTGCTCGGCAAGGGGCCCACCTCGGTGTTGTACGCGGTCGCCGACGCCGTCGTGGACCACTACCTGGAGGTGGCGACGGAGCTGGCGACCGACCTGGAGGAGCTGGAGGCGGAGGTGTTCTCGCCGGACGGCGGCGGCTCGCGGCACACCGCGTCCCGGATCTACGGCTTCAAGCGGCAGATCCTGGAGTTCCGCCGCGCCACCGTCCCGCTCTCGATGCCGCTGACCCGGCTCGCGGGCGTGGGGGCGTACGGCGGGACGGTGCCGTTCGTGAACGACAGGGCGCGGCCCTTCTTCCGGGACGTGAACGACCATCTCGCGCGCGTGAACGAGTCGGTGGAGGGCCTGGACCGGCTGGTGTCGGACGTCCTGTCGGCGCATCTCGCGCAGATGAGCGTCCGGCAGAACGACGACATGCGGAAGATCTCCGCGTGGGCGGCCATGGCGGCGGTCCCCACGATGATCGCGGGGATCTACGGCATGAACTTCGACCACATGCCGGAGCTGCACTGGGTGTGGGCGTATCCGGCGGTGATCGCGCTGATGGGCGTTCTGGAAGTGCTGCTGTACCGGCTGTTCAAGCGCCGGGGCTGGCTGTAGTGGGTGCTCAGGCGAACTCGGGGGCCGAGGTGGCGGGTCCGCCGAGCGCGTCCCGGCGCTCCGGCGGCTTCAGGGAGACCATGCGGCGCCAGCCCGCGGCGCGTTCGTAGGCGTACACGCCGTGGATGCCCGCGGCGAGGACCGCGGACTTCGCCCGGGACCAGCCGAGGATGCGTCCCATGTGGGCCATCACCGCGAGGCTGACGTCCCGGTAGACGCGGATCTCGGCCAGCGCGCACTCCCTGAGCGTGTGCCGGATGGCGCGGCCGTGGCCCGCGTGGGCGAAGCGCAGCAGTTCCTCGTGGCAGTAGGCGAGGTGGTTGTCCTCGTCGCCCGAGATCATCTTCACCGCCCGGCCGAGCTCGGGGTGGTCGGCGAAGTGCTTGCGCAGCAGTTCCATCTGTTCGGAGGCCCGCTGTTCGGTGACCCTGCTGTGGGCGAGGTAGGTGACGATGTCCTGCACGGTCAGCGGCTCGTCGCTCTTGAGCTTCTCGTGGGCGAGGCCGATGCCGTGCTTCTCCAGGAGCATCGTGTAGTCCGTCTCGGGCGGGACGGGCACGGCTTCGAGACCGCGCTTCCTCATCAGGGCGTTGAAGATCCGCCCGTGCTTGTCCTCGTCGGCGCCGTGCCGGGTGATCTTGGGGGCGAGTGCGCGCTCGCTGGGCGGTACCAGCGCCGCGATGCGGGCGTTCTCCCATCCGCCCTGCGACTCCCCGCTGGCCGCGATGGAGCAGAACAGCCGGAAGGACTCGTCGTTGTCGAGGATCTCCTGGAACAGACTCTTGGCCGAAAGCATCGTGAGGCACCTCTCTGCCGGACTCGCGGCATGCCGCAAAGAAAGAGTCAAATGCGGCGCGAGGGGTGCTGCAACAGCTGTGTCGGACAACTCCGCCGAAAGGATGACCTCCGGGGTCACGACGGGGCGTAACCGCACAGGGCACGCGCGCGTTGAAGCACATGACGGCCGTGGCGGGGTAGACCCCCGAGCCCCCACCACGGCCGCGGAAACCTCACGCGGTCGAACCGTGTGTCCGTGCGTAGGCCCCGTTATGCGAGCCCGGCCCGCTCCAGGGCCTCGGTGCCGGCCCTGAGCGAGGCGAGCCGCTCGTCGAGGGTGAAGCCGGCGGGGGCCAGGGTGAGCGTGGTGACGCCGGCCGCCGCGTACTCCCTCATCCGGTCGGCGATGCGGTCCACGGAGCCGAGCAGGGTCGTCTTGTCGATCAGGTCGTGCGGGATGGCGGCCGCGGCGCCGTCCTTGTCGCCGCCCAGGTACTTGTCCTGGATCTCGGCGGCCGCCGCCTCGAAGCCCATGCGCTGGGCGAGCTGGTTGTAGAAGTTCTGCTTGCGGCTGCCCATGCCGCCCACGTACAGCGCGGTGTAGGGGCGGAAGGTGTCGGCGAGCGTGGTCACGTCCTTGTCCTCGCCGAGGGCGAGCGGGAGGGTCGGGGCGATGTCGAACCCGTCGAGGGTCTTGCCCGCCTTCTCCCGCCCGGCGCGCAGATGCCGGATCGCGGTGTCCTCCAGGTGCTCGGCGGAGGGGAAGATCAGCAGGGCCCCGTCGGCGATCTCGCCGGTCTGCTCCAGGTTCTTCGGGCCGATCGCGGCGATGTACAGCGGGATGTGCTCGCGCTCGGGGTGCACGGTCAGCTTGAGCGGCTTGCCGGGGCCGCCGGGCAGCGGGAGCGTCCAGTGCTCGCCCTCGTGAGTGAGGCGTTCGCGGCTCATGGCCTTGCGCACGATCTCGACGTACTCACGCGTGCGTGCCAGCGGCTTGTCGAACTTGACGCCGTACCAGCCCTCGGAGACCTGCGGTCCCGAGACGCCGAGGCCGAGCCGGAAGCGGCCGCCGGAGAGGGAGTCGAGGGTGGCGGCGGTCATGGCCGTCATCGCCGGCTGGCGGGCCGGGATCTGGAAGATGGCCGAGCCGACGTCGATGCGCTCGGTCCGGGCGGCGACCCAGGTGAGCACGGTGGCCGCGTCCGAGCCGTAGGCCTCGGCGGCCCAGCAGACGGCGTATCCGAGCCGGTCGGCCTCCTGGGCGACGGCGAGATTGTCCGCGTCCATTCCGGCGCCCCAGTAGCCGAGGTTGATCCCGAGCTGCATGGCCGATTCCCCTTACCGATCAGTAACGTCCTTGTCGGCAGACCTTAGCGCGGCAGGGCGCGCCGGGGCAGGTCGCGGCCCGTGCCGATGAGCGGACGGTGATCCTCGCGCACCTGTCGCAATCCGTTGTCCACAGGCCCCCACGCGACAGGTTCTGGCCAGTAATCTCGGCGTTCATGGAGCAGAGGCATCTCGGCCGTACCGGCCTGCGCGTGTCCCGCATCGGACTCGGCACCCTCACCTGGGGCAGGGACACCGACGAACACGACGCGGCGGACCTCCTGAAAACCTTCTGGGAGGCGGGCGGGACGCTGGTCGACACGGCGGACGTGTACGGCGACGGGGAGGCCGAGTATCTGCTCGGACGGCTCATAGAAGGCCTGGTCCCGCGCCGGGACCTGATCATCTCCACCAAGGCGGGCAGCGTGCCCGACCCGGACATCCGCGTCGACTGCTCGCGCGGGCACCTGCTCTCCGCGCTGGACGACTCGCTGGCCCGGCTCGGCACGGACTACGTCGACATCTGGCAGATCCATTCCTGGGACCCCTGCACCCCGCTGGAGGAGACGCTCCAGGCCCTCGACCTGGCCGTCAGCAGCGGCCGCGTCCGCTATGCCGGGGTCTCCAACTTCTGCGGCTGGCAGCTCGCCAAGGCGGGCACCTGGCAGCTGGCGGCGCCCGGGACGCGCACCCGGCTGGCCGCCACGCAGCTGGAGTACTCGCTGCTGCAGCGCGGGATCGAGCGGGAGGTACTGCCGGCCGCGCTCGATCTGGGCATCGGGCTGTTGCCCTCCTCGCCGCTGGGCCGTGGTGTCCTGACCGGCAAGTACCGCAATTCCACTCCGGCCGACTCGCGGGGTGCCTCGGAGCATCTCGCGCCGTTCGTCGCGCCCTACCTCGACGACACCGCGAGCCGCATCGTGGACGCGGTGACCACGGCGGCCGACGGGCTCGCGGTGACGCCGCTCCAGGTGGCCCTC
Organism: Streptomyces canus; assembly: GCF_001514145.1. Lineage (GTDB taxonomy): Bacteria > Actinomycetota > Actinomycetes > Streptomycetales > Streptomycetaceae > Streptomyces > Streptomyces canus. The sequence continues at coordinate 124,127 of NZ_KQ948663.1, read as the reverse complement.
GCGTGGGTCCGGGACCGGCCGGGAGTGGCCGCGCCGATCGTCGGCGCGCGCAACTCGCAGCAGCTCACGGCGGCATTGTCAGTGGAGGCCCTTAGTCTTCCTGACGAGATCTGCCGGGCGCTCGACGATGTGTCGGTGCCCGTGCACCGCTATCCCGATCACGACTGGAGCACGCTGTGAGCACGGAGCCGGAGCCCACGGAGAAGACCGAGCCGGGGACGCGGGGTGCCGCGCCGGAGCCGGAGGGCCCGGAGGGAGCGCCGGGCCGGGCGACGGACGGCGGCGCGGCGAGCGGCGGGGTCGGTGAGGGCGCTGACGGGGCTTCTGCGGGCGGCGGTGAGTCGGGGGCGGCCGGTGAAGGCGTGAGTGACGCGCCTGTCGGCGGCGAGGAACCGGAGACCGACGCGGGCGAGGGCGGCGACTTGGCCGGCGTGGACGCGGACGGCGCGGGCAAGGCTCAGCTGTCCGAGGCCGAGGCCGAGTTGGCGGCCCAGCGGCTCGAGCGGGAGCGGATCGCACGGCGGAAGGCCGAGAAGCAGCAGCCCGTCGAGAGCGGAGCCAAGCTCAGCGGGAAGGCGGCCGATCTCCTCGCGGCCGTACGGGCGGTGGAGAGCGGGGCGAAGCCCGCGGCCGCCGTCTTCAGCGAGCCCGAGCCGCCGCGTCGGCCCGCCCAGGAACCGGTGCGGCCCCGGCCGGTGTCGGCGACCGGCGCCGGCGGTGCGGTCGGTGTCGCCGGTTCCGTCGGCGGGCCGGCGCCGGAGACCGTGGAGGCCGTGCAGCGTGTGCTGGCCGAGGGCGGGGCGCCCACGGCCCTCGCGCCGCAGGTCGCCGCGGCCCTCGGGGAAGGGGCCGACGAGGAGCTGCGGACGGATCCCTGGCAGTTGCTGCGGGTCACGGGCGTACGGCCCGAGCAGGCCGACGGGTTCGCGCGGGAGCTGCTCGGCGCGGAGTGCGCGCCGGACGACGAGCGGCGGGGGCGGGCGGTCACCGTCTGGCTCCTGGAGCAGGCGGCGCTCGCCGGGCACACCGCGCTGGAGATGCCGGCGCTCACCGCCGCCCTGGCCCAGCGAGGCGTGCCGGACGCCGCCGCGGCCGTACAGAGCACGATCGCCGAGGCCGAGGCCCTGGTCTTCCAGGACGCCCTCGACCCGGCGGCCCCGGAACCCGCGGAGGACGACGAGGAGGGCGCGGAGCGGCCGGTCCGGATCCTGGTCGGGCTCGAGCGCTACGCCCTCGCGGAGGAGAGCCTCGCCGACGGTCTGGCCCGGCTGATCAACTCCGTGCCCAAGGAGGACGGTTCGGCCGAGGACTGGGAGCGTGCCGCCGCGTCGGCCAAGGGTTCGGCCGCCGAGCTGATCCGCGCGGCCGCGGCGGGCGGCCTGGTCCTGCACACCGGCGGCCAGGCGTCCCTGACGGAACCCGCGGCGCTGCTGACGGCGGCGCGAGGGCTGGGGCTGCGGGCATGGGCGGCCACGCACAGCCCACTGGGCCGGGACCGCTTCAGCGCCCTGCTCCAAGGCGACCGGCAGGACGGCACGGCCGGCTCCGTGCCCTCGGACGGCACCGCGCACGAACAACCCCGCACCCGGCCCGTCGCCACCGTCGCCGGCCTGCTCTCCGGTGCTGAAGGGCCCGGCCGGGACGGAGACGGGGCGTTCGATCTCGACCTGCTCGTGGTACTCGACGCGCCGCAGCTGGACGTCGAGACGGCCGCGCTGCTCGTGGAGTCGATGCCCGACGGGGCGCGGCTGGTGCTGGGCGGAGATCCGGCCGTGCTGTGGTCGGCGGGGCCGGGACGGGTGTTCGCGGATCTGCTCGCCGCGCGGATCTGCCCGCAGGTCGCCTCGCGAAGGCCGGACCCCGGCCCCCTGGGCGAGCTGGTCTCCGGTATCGGCATCGGTGAGCTGAACCAGGTCGAGGCCCCCGGCAAGGAGGTCGTGATCGTGCCGGTGCGGGACGCGGGCGAGGCCGTGCACCGGACCGTGCAGCTGGTCGCGGACTCGGTGCCACGGGCGCTCGGGGTGCCCGCCGAGGAGACCCAGGTGATCACACCGGGCCACGGCGGCGCCGCCGGCACCCGCGCCCTCAACGCGGCCCTGAAGGAGCGCCTCAACCCCGGCCCCGGCCGCTTCGGCGGATTCGACCCCGGTGACCGCGTCGCCTACTCCCCCGCACCGGGCCGTACGCTCCCGGGCGCCGTGGTCGGGGCGGACGCGGACGGCCTGCACCTGACCTGCGCCGGCGAGCCAGTCGTCGTACCGAAGGAGCGCGTGGAGCAGTCCGTGCGCCACGGCTGGGCCCTGACCGCACACCAGGCGGTGGGGTGCCGCTGGCCCGCGGTCGTCGCGGTACTGCCGGGTGACGCCACCCAGGCCCTGTCCCGTCCCTGGGTCTACACGGCGTTCGGCAGGGCGGACCGCCACCTGTCCGTGGTCCAGGGCGCGGAACAGGCCCTGCCGAGGGCGGTGGCCGAGATCCCGGCCAAGCCGCGAACGACTCGGCTGCCCGTCCTCCTCAGGACACAGACACCGGCGTCCGGCTGATCCCGTCCGCAAAAGGGCGCGGCCCCGGAGATCATTCCTCCGGGGCCGCGCCTCATGCGTCTCAGCGACGATCCACGTCCAGCGGTTCCAGGTCCTCGTCCTCGAGGTCGGCCCCGTCTGCCTCGTCATCGACGTCGTCCTCAAGGTCGTCGTCGAGGTCGTCGTCGAAGACCGCGCTGACATCGAACCGGCACACCACCCGCTCCACGTCGACCTGCTCGAACGGCGCCTCCAGCCACTCCCCCGGATCGGCCGGTTCGTCCGCCGCGGTGACCCACAGCGTGGAGTCGCCCTCCTCGAGACCGAACTCCTTGTGCCGGGAGGCGATCTCGTCGGGTTCGAACTCGCCGAACAGCACCCCCAGCGCGCCGTGCACCGTGCCGGAGGCCTCCGTGGCGACAGCGTCGTCGGCCGCCTCGACCCGCTGGGCCTGCGCCAGCAACCGCTGCGGCTCCGCCACGGCGTAGTCACGGCGGATCAGCACGCTCAGCGCGTTCGGCTCCTCCGGGCCGGTGTACGGCGGGGTGTCGTCCGCGCCGGGGATCTCGAAGGGGGTGACCTCGTCGTAACGGTCGTAGAGCAGCTCGTCGTACACCTCGGCGGCCGCGGCCAGTTCGTTGAAGGCCTCGTAGACGCCGGGGTCGTCCTCCCCCGACCTCCGTTCGACCGCGGCCAGGTGGCGGTCGAGCGCGGTCTTGACCGCCTCGGCGGCGGCACGTACCTCGGCAGCGGTGGGCTGCACAGCATCAGACATAGTGCAGACGCTATCCGTACCGGGCCCCGGCCCGCACAATAGATGCGATGCCGGAATACGAATTTGTCGACGTGTACGTACCGCGGGGAGTCTCCCGCAAGGACGCCACACGTCTGCTGACGGACCATGCAGAGTACGGACACTGGGAGTTGGACCGACTGAGCCTGATGCGCGATGGCAGCCGCAGGGTGCGGTTGCGCCGGCGGATCATCCGCCAGGTGCGTGCCACGTGGTGAGACAGGCCGAACGGAGCGGGCCCCGCCGCGGCGGGGCCCGCTCCGTTTCCCGCGGTGCGCCCTAGACCGAGGCCCGTGCCCTGCGGTAGAGCACCGTGCCCGCCAGGAGCGCCCCGGCGCCCACCGGGAGGGCCAGGCCGATCGGCAGGTCGCTGCCGGTCCGGGCGAGCTGCGCGCTGCCCAGGGGCTGGCTGACCGTCTGGGTACCGGGGTGGTTGCCGCCGCCCGGCGTCTGGTGGCCGCCGCCGGGCGGGGTGGCGGGGGAGCCGGGGTGGCCGGGCTCCACCGGATTGCCGGGGTTGCCCGGGTGGCCGGGGCTGCCAGGGTGGCCGGGCTGTTCCGGCGATCCGGGCGGGGTGTGGTGGCCGCCGCCGGGCGGGGTGTGCCGGCCACCGCCGGAGCCGTTTCCGGAGCCGTTTTCGCAGTCGTTGCCCATGGCGGGGTTGCCGATGCCGATGAGGTCGACGCTGTTGCCGCAGACGTTCACCGGGACGTCGATCGGCGCCTGCACGTGATTGCCCGAGCCCACGCCGGGTGAGCCACCGGTGTGTCCGCCGGCGTGCGAACCACCGGAGCCCCCGGAGCCGTGGCCGCCGTGGCCGCCGTGGCCGCGACCCCCGTGACTGCCTCCGCCCTTGTTGCCGCAGCTGTTGCCCATGGCCGGGTTGAGGACCCCGACGACGTCCACGGTGTTGCCGCACACGTTCACCGGCACGTGCACCGGCACCGACACCGTGTTGCCCGACAGCACGCCGGGAGAGTTCGCGCTGGATCCGCTCGCGCCCGAGTCTGCGTGGGCGGCGCCTCCGGCCGCGGCGATCACGCCGGTCGCGGCCGCCACTGTCATCAGACCCTTGCGGGTGACTTGTCGCATTTACTGAATCCCTGCTTTCGACCTTGCCTCGAAATAACGCCGCATCGCGGTTCTGTTTCTTTTCGAATAGACCGGTCGGCCCCGGAACGCATGGCGTGCGCTCCGGGGCCGACGGGCTCATCCCTCTTTACCGAGGGCGAGGCACAACGTCACTTGTTGATGCAGGTGTTGCCGAAGGCGGGGTTCAGCAGGCCGATCACGGAGACCGTGTTGCCGCAGACATTCACCGGGACGTGCACGGGAACCTGGACGACGTTGCCGGACAGAACACCCGGGGAGCCCACAGCGGCACCCTGAGCACCCGCATCGGCGACGGCAAGGCCCGCGCCCGCGAGAATCAGGCCACCAGTGGCAGCCGCAGCGGCGACGACCTTCTTGATCATTATTCCTCCTTGTTGGCAAAGCGACCCCAAGTAGCGGATCGCATCACCTGTAACGAGGAGGGAGTAATGGGGATACGAGCGTATGAGCACATTCACCCTTCCCGGCCGACTTCGCACGGGCGGGCGAATTGCCGCGTCAACTCGCGTCGATGAAACGGTCGAGCACCCGCACGCCGAACTTCAGCCCGTCCACGGGCACCCGCTCGTCGACACCGTGGAACATCCCGGCGAAGTCCAGCTCCGGGGGCAGCTTCAGCGGCGCGAAGCCGAAGCCGCGGATGCCGAGTTCGTCAAAGGACTTGGCGTCGGTGCCGCCGGAGAGCATGTAGGGGATCGCCTTGGCGGCGGGGTCCTCGGCGACCAGCGCGGACTGCATGGCGTCCACCAGCGCACCGTCGAAGGTGGTCTCGACGGCCTTGTCGGAGTGCACGTCCTCCCGCTTGACCTTGGGCCCGAGGATCTTGTCGAGATCCGTGAGGAACTCCTCCTCGAAGCCGGGCAGGAAGCGCCCGTCGACGTGTGCGGTGGCCTCGCCGGGGATGACGTTGACCTTGTAGCCGGCGCCGAGCTGGGTGGGATTGGCGGTGTTGCTGAGGGTCGCGCCGATGAGCTTGGCGATGCCGCCCAGCCTGGCGAGCGTGCCCTCCATGTCCTCCGGGTCCAGCTCGGTGCCGAGCGCGTCGCCGAGCTCGTCGAGGAAGGCACGGGTGGTCTTGGTGACCCGGACCGGGAACCTGTGCCGGCCGAGCCGCGCGACCGCCTCCGAGAGTTCGGTGATGGCGTTGTCCCGGTGGATCATCGAACCGTGCCCGGCGGTGCCGGCCACCGTCAGCTTCATCCAGTGCATGCCCTTCTCGGCCGTCTGGATCAGGTAGAGCCGCCGCTGCTCGCTCACCGTGAAGGAGAAGCCGCCGACCTCGCTGATCGCCTCGGTCACGCCCTCGAAGAGCTCCGGGTGGTGGTCGACGAGGTACCGGGCGCCGAACTTGCCGCCCGCCTCCTCGTCGGCGAGGAACGCGAGGACGATGTCCCGGGGCGGCCTGCGCCCACTGCGCAGGCGGTCACGGACGACCGCCAGGGTCATCGCGTCCATGTCCTTCATGTCGACGGCGCCCCGCCCCCACACGCACCCGTCGGCGACCTCGCCGGAGAAGGGGTCGTGGGTCCAGTCCTGCGCGTTGGCCGGTACCACGTCGGTGTGTCCGTGGATCAGCAGCGCGGGCCTGGACGGATCCTCGCCCGCGATCCTGGCGACCGTGGAGGCCCGGCCGGGGTGCGACTCGAAGATCTGCGGTTCGAGACCCACCTCGGCGAGCTTCTCCGCGACGTACTCGGCCGCCTTGCGCTCACCCGGGCCCGAGTGGTCGCCGTAGTTGCTGGTGTCGATCCGGATCAGCTCGCGGCAGAGGTCCACGACCTCGTCCTCGCCGGTGACGCCCCTGGCCGTGTCCGTGTCGCTCACGCTGTTCCTCCCGCTGTCACTGCTGGTGGTTCCCCTCATCCTCCCCCCGCGGGCCGGTCCTCCCCAAGACCGGACCCGGCCCGTCACACGCCGTTCACGCGGGGCCGGGGAAGGCGACGGGGGGTGATCGGGGCCCCTCGAAAGCCTGGTAATGTTTCCTTCGTCGCCGCGAGGGGAACCCCGCGCGACAGACACCTTGTCCGGGTGGCGGAATGGCAGACGCGCTAGCTTGAGGTGCTAGTGCCCTTTATCGGGCGTGGGGGTTCAAGTCCCCCCTCGGACACCAGCCGAATCCCCCGGTCGCTCAGCGGCCGGGGGATTCGTCGTATACGGCCTGTTCGCTGTATGTGGGACATCTCTCGCTCGGCGTGAAGATCACCAGGTCACAGGCGCGCGGCGGAGCTGCCGCACCCCCCGAGCAGTCTTTCCCGGTGGCCGTTTTGGGGGTTCGAACCTAGCGTCGTACTAAAATTTCCGGCTTGTTACGAGCTGGTGCCGGACAACCCCAGGCAGACCTGCGGCCCGCCAGCGCCCCGGAGGGCTCCGGGATCGAGACGCGAGGACCGATGGCAGCGATACACGAGAGCAGTGCTCTCGGCCTGCTCAACGAAGAGCTCAGCGCAGAGATCCGCGAACAGTTCGGCGACACCGCCCGTTTTTCCGGGGGCCCGGCCGCCTCCCCGCGCACGCTCGTCGACGTCTTCGACGCGTCCGTACGGTCCTACCCCGACGAGCTCGCCCTGGACGACGGGACCACCCGGCTCACCTACCGTGCGCTGGCCGTCGAGGTGGAGCGGTTGCGGCGGCGGCTCGCCGAGGCCGGGGTAGGGCTCGGCGACCGGGTCGGCATCCGGGTCCCGTCCGGCACGAACGACCTGTACGTCGCGATCCTCGCCGTGCTGGCGGCGGGCGCCGCGTACGTCCCCGTCGACGCCGAGGACCCCGACGAGCGGGCCGAGCTGGTGTTCGGGGAGGCGGAGGTCCGGGCCGTCGTCGGCGCCGGGCACGAGCTGACCGTCAACGGGCGCTGCGACTTCCCCGCCGCCCGGCCCGGCATCGAGCACGACGCGTGGATCATCTTCACCTCCGGCTCCACCGGCAGGCCCAAGGGCGTCGCCGTCTCGCACCGCAGCGCGGCCGCCTTCGTGGACGCCGAGGCCGCCCTGTTCCTCACCGACGATCCCATCGGACCCGCTGACAGGGTCATGGCGGGGCTGTCGGTCGCCTTCGACGCGTCCTGCGAGGAGATGTGGCTGGCCTGGCGATACGGGGCCTGTCTGGTGCCGGTGCCGCGTGCACAGGTCAGGAGCGGGGCCGATCTCGGGCCCTGGCTGGTCGAGCAGGAGATCACCGTCGTCTCCACGGTGCCGACGCTCGCCGCGCTGTGGGAGCCCGAGACCCTCAACGACGTACGGCTGCTGATCTTCGGCGGTGAGGCCTGCCCGCCCGAGCTGGCGCAGCGGCTGGTGACGGAGGGGCGCGAGGTGTGGAACACCTACGGGCCCACCGAGGCGACCGTGGTGGCCTGTGCCTCTCTGATGAGCGGCCAGGAGCCGATCCGGATCGGGCTGCCGCTGGACGGCTGGGAGCTGGCCGTCGTCGACGAGACCGGGGAGCCCGTGCCGATGGGCGCGAGCGGGCAGCTGGTGATCGGCGGGGTCGGGCTGGCGCGGTACCTGGACGCCGAGAAGGACGCGGAGAAGTACGCGCCGCTGAAGTCGTTGGGCTGGGAGCGGGCGTACCGCAGCGGTGACCTCGTGAAGGCGGAGCCCGAGGGGCTCGTCTTCCTCGGCCGTGCCGACGAGCAGATCAAGCTCGGGGGCCGGCGGATCGAGCTGGGTGAGGTCGACGCGGCTCTCCAGGCGCTGCCCGGGGTCGCGGGAGCGGCCGCCGCCGTCCGCACCGCCCGCAGCGGCAACCAGCTTCTCGTCGGGTACGTCGTCACGCAGGACGGCTGGGACCACACCACGGCCGTGGAGAAGCTGCGGGCCGAACTGCCCGCCGCGCTCGTGCCGTTGATCGCTCCCGTCGACGACCTGCCGACGCGGACCTCCGGCAAGGTGGACCGCAACGCGCTGCCCTGGCCTCTCGAGGGGCTCGAAACGGGCGGCCCCGCGGAGGAGTTCTACGGTACCGAGGCCTGGCTCGCCGAGCAGTGGACGGAAGTCCTCGGCATCCCGGTCTCCAGTGCCCGCGACGACTTCTTCGCGATCGGCGGCAGCAGCCTGGCCGCCGCCCAGTTGACCACCCGGCTGCGCACCCGCTACCCGAGCGCGGCCGTCCTCGACATCTACCAGCAGCCCACGCTGCGGAAGCTGGCCCGCCACCTCGAGGAGTCCGCGCAGGACGACGGGGCAGCGCGAGTGATCGCGCCGGTGCCGCTCAAGGCCCAGGTGATCCAGCTCCTCGTCCTGCTCCCCCTGTTCACGCTGCTCGGACTGCGCTGGCTGGTGCCGCTCGCCGCGCTCGGGAACGTCCTGCCGTACTCCTGGCTGCCGAGCACCTCGTGGTGGCTGGTCGGGGCCGGTGCCCTGCTGCTGTTCAGCCCGCCCGGACGGCTGGCGATCGCGGCGGGCGGGGCGCGCGTGCTGCTGCGCAAGGTGCAGCCGGGCCGCTACCCGCGCGGTGGCGGCGTCCACCTGCGGCTGTGGACGGCCGAGCGGCTCGCCGAGTTCACCGGGGCGACCTCGCTGACCGGCTCCTGGCTGGAGCGGTACGCGCGGGCGCTGGGCGCCAGGGTCGGCCCGGACGTGGACCTGCACTCGCTGCCGCCGGTCACCGGCATGCTCAAGCTGGGCCGGGGCGCGGCCGTCGAGTCCGAGGTGGACCTGTCCGGCTGGTGGCTGGACGGCGACCGGCTGGAGATCGGCCAGGTCAAGGTGGGTGCGCATGCCGTCGTCGGCACGCGCAGCATCCTCTTTCCCGGCGCCCGGGTCGGAAAGCGGGCCGAGGTGGCGCCGGGTTCGGCGGTCACCGGGCAGATCCCGACCGGTCAGCGCTGGGCGGGCGCGCCCGCGGTCAAGCTGGGCAAGGCCAAGCGCAACTGGCCGAAGGAGCGGCCGGCGCGGGGGACGTACTGGCGGGTGATGTACGGCCTCGCCGGCTTCTGCATGAGCTTGCTCCCGGTACTGGCGGGTGGCGCGGCCTTCCTGGTCGCCCGTCCGTTCCTCGCCGCCTACGCGCCTCTGAAGGGCGCCGCCCTGGCCCTCGTCCCGGCCACGCTCGCCTTCGGGCTGGCGTACGCCCTGCTGATCCTGGTCGCCGTGCGGCTGCTGAGCCTGGGGCTGCGCGAGGGGACGTATCCGACGCACAGTCGGGTCGGGTGGCAGGCGTGGACCGTCACACAGCTGATGGACCGCTCGCGCGAGGCGCTGTTCCCGCTGTACGCCGGGCTGGTCACGCCGGTGTGGCTGCGGCTGCTCGGGATGCGGATCGGGCGCGGTGCGGAGGTGTCGACGGTGCTCGCGCTGCCGAGCCTGACGACGGTCGGCGAGGGCGCGTTCCTGGCCGACGACACACTGACCGCTCCGTACGAGCTGGGTGGCGGCTGGGTCAGGGTCGGGCGCGCGGAGATCGGGCGGCGGGCGTTTCTCGGGAACTCCGGGATGACCGCGCCGGGGCGGACCGTGCCGGACGGCGGGCTGGTGGGCGTGCTCTCGGCCACGCCGAAGAAGGCGAAGAAGGGCACGTCGTATCTGGGCCTGCCGCCGGTGAAGCTGCCGCGCAGCGCGGCCGACAGCGATCAGAGCCGGACGTACGAGCCCTCGGCGGGGCTGCTGTGGGCGCGCGGTCTGGTGGAGCTGTGCCGGATCGTGCCCGTGTTCTGCTCGGCGTGGCTGGCCGTGCTGACGGTGGCCGCGCTGTGTGTGCTCGGGCCGTGGGCCTGGCTGCTGGCGGGAGTGGTGCTGCTCGTGGCCGGTGCGGCGGCGGGGCTGGTGTCAGTGGTCGCGAAGTGGCTGCTCGTGGGGCGGCACCGCAGTGGGGAGCACCCGCTGTGGAGCGGCTTCGTGTGGCGCAACGAACTCGCGGACACCTTTGTCGAGGTGCTCGCGGTGCCGTGGCTGGCGGGCTCCGTGCCCGGTACGCCGGTGCTGACGGCGTGGCTCAGGGGGCTGGGCGCGCGGATCGGCAAGGGCGTCTGGGTGGAGAGCTACTGGCTGCCGGAGACCGATCTGGTGACCCTGGAGGACGCGGCGACCGTGAACCGCGGCTGTGTGCTCCAGACCCACCTCTTCCACGACCGGATCTTGCGGACGGATACTGTTGTTCTCCGTGAGGGTGCCACGCTGGGCCCTGGCGGGATCGTGCTGCCCGGCAGCACGATCGGGGCCCGCACCACGCTGGGTCCCGCGTCGCTCGTCATGGCCGCGGAGTCCGTCCCGGACGACACCCGCTGGCTCGGCAACCCGATCGAGGCATGGCGGCCCTGAACGCGGGCCACTCGGAGTCGGTGAGCGGTGTACCGGTGGATCCGAGTGGGAACGCAGCGCAGGGAGCAGAAGCGGCAGTGGCAGTTCAGCAGGCGGCGGGTCCGGACCCGTACTTCCCGGACCACGGTGACGCCCGGTACCGGGTGCACCGCTACGAGCTCGCACTGGACTACCGGCCGGGCCCGAACCGCCTGGCCGGGAGCGCCCGGATCAACGCCATAGCGGGGCGCTCTCCGCTCGCCGAGTTCATGCTGAACCTGTCCGACTTCAAGATCGGCCGGGTGCGGGTGGACGGCCGGCAGGCGCGCTACACGCACCGCGGCGGGAAGCTGCGGGTCCGGCCGGCGAAGCCGGTGCGGCCCGGGGCCGCGTTCACGGTCGAGGTGCACTGGTCGGGCAACCCCAAGCCGGTGAGCAGCCCCTGGGGCGGGCTCGGCTGGGAGGAGCTGGAGGACGGGGCGCTGGTCGCGAGCCAGCCGATCGGGGCGCCGTCCTGGTACCCGTGCAACGACCGGCCCGCGGACAAGGCGTCGTACCAGATCTCCATCACCACGCCGTCGGCGTACGCGGTGGTGGCGGGCGGCAGGCTGCTGACCCGTACGACCAAGGCCTCCACGACGACCTGGGTGTACGAGCAGGCGGCGCCCACGTCCAGCTATCTCGTCGGACTGTCGATCGGCAAGTACCAGACGGTGCTGCTCGGCGACCCGGGGCCGGGCGGGGTGCCGCAGCACGGGCACATCCCGGCGCATCTGCTGCCGGAGTTCTCCCGTGACTTCGCGCGGCAGCCGCAGATGATGGAGCTGTTCCAGGAGCTGTTCGGGCCGTATCCGTTCGACGAGTACGCGGTCGTCGTCACGGAGGAGGAGCTCGATGTGCCCGTGGAGGCCCAGGGGTTGTCGCTGTTCGGCGCCAACCACGTGGACGGGGCCCGGGGTTCGGAGCGGCTGGTGGCGCACGAGCTGGCGCACCAGTGGTTCGGCAACAGCGTGTCCATCGCGGACTGGCGGCACATCTGGCTGAACGAGGGGTTCGCCAAGTACGCCGAGTGGCTGTGGTCGGAGCGCTCGGGTGGCCGTACCGCGCAGCAACTGGCCGCCGCGGCACACCGGTTGCTGTCCTCGCTCCCCCAGGACCTGCGCCTGGCCGACCCGGGCCGCAAGTCGATGTTCGACGACCGGCTCTACGAGCGCGGCGGGCTCACCGTGCACGCGGTGCGCTGCGCGATGGGTGACGAGGCGTTCTTCCGGATGCTGCGCGGCTGGGCCGGGCTGCACCGGGGCGGGGCCGTGACCACGACGACGTTCACGGCCCACGTCAACCGGTTCGCGGACGAACCGCTGAACGGGCTGTTCGACGCGTGGGTGTACGGGGCGGCGCTGCCGTCGTTGCCGACGGTGATTCCGGCGCGGCCCGCGCACCCGCCCACCAACGCCGGACCGGCGTAGGCGGGCGGGCCTTCGGGCTTCAGCTCACGGGCACCTTCAGCTTGTCCCAGCTGGCCTTGCCCGGGATGCCGTCGGCGTCCCTGCCCCGGAAGTGCAGCTTGTGCTGCCAGGCCCGGTAGGACTTGCGATCGGCCTCGGTCCACTCGGGGCCGGGCCCCTCCTCGTAGTGGCCGCAGCCTTCGGCGACCAGGCGCCGGCCCATCGCGGTGATGATCGGGGACTTCTGCCCGAGGTGGAAGAAGTCCGCGCCCGGGAAGGGGACGTACGACGGCTTCGACGGCGTGGGCCTCGGATCGGGCGCCGGATCCTTGCCCCCGAGGCGGTCGGCGATCCGCTTGCGCATGCCGTCCATGGTGAAGCCGCGCGGATCCTGCTTGCCCGGCTGCCACTCCTTGTGGCCGATCACCGAGCGTTCGCTCCAGCCGTGGTGACGGCAGATCGCGGCGGCGACCTTCTCGATGGCCTCCTTCTGTGCCTCGGGCCAGGGGTCCTTGCCGTTGCCGAGGTTGATGCACTCGAAGCCGTAGAAGTGCCGGTTGCCGTCGGTGTCGGCCTCGTTGTCGCCGGGCAGCACGGACTCGTCCACGACCGCGCGCAGGACGTCGCTGTCGCCCAACCCGGCATGGTTCGCACGGCCGTTGCCGACCAGGTGGACCTCGCCCTTCTTGTCGATCACACCGTGGCAGAGCGGGCCGGGAAGGCCGGAGTAGCCGTCGTAGCAGATGTCGACGGAGGCGGCGGTGCCCGAGGTGACGGTGTGGTGGATCATCACGCCGTTCGCCGGACCCCACGGGCCCTTGGTGTTGCGGTTGTGGGTGCGCCAGTTGCGGACCTCATGGACCTTCAGGCCCTCCGCGCGCAGGAGTTCGACCATCTTGGACGCGCTGATCGGCTTCGCCATTACCGGTCTCCTTCCTCCGAAGCCTCCGCTTCCGCCTGCGCCGTGGTCTGCGACCGTCCGTGCGAGGGGTCGGCCTCGGCGGCCTCCTCCTGCCGGCGGGCCTGTTCCTCCGCGGCGAGCGTCGCCTCGCTCGCCGCAGGAACACTGCTGGCGAGCGGCCCGAAGGCATAGCGCAGGTCGACGGTGCTGCCCTCGCCCTTGACCAGGGCGAGCGGGGCGAAGCCGCGGACGAGGCCGGAGGGGGCCTGGAGGAGGGGGCGGCGGGCCGGGTCCGTGGGCCACTCGACACGGCCGGTGGCGGTGCGGGCGGGGATGATCCAGTGATCGCCGGTGCGGTAGCCGGCGCCCTTGGCGAAGTAGACCTCGACGCCGTCCTCCAGGGGGAGCCACTGGCCTTCTTCCAGCTTCACGGCCCCCTCCTTGAGGGCGGACGTACGGCCCTTGCGCCTGGGTCCCTCGTGATGGTCCCAGCGCCGCAGGAAGGGGTTCAGGTGGGGCAGCCGGCCGACCCCGGGGTCCGGCTCGGCGGAGAGGCGGACGCGGCGGCCGGGCAGGTCCAGCTCCTCGACTCGCAGCAGAGGCAGGGCTTCCAGGCGGGAGGCGTAGGCCGTGTCCGTGAACTCCACGAAGTCGCCGACGTCCAGATCCAGCTTGTCGTCGTGGCCGAGGGACGCCAACTCCACCCAGGTGCCGTCGAGTTCGTCGACCGGGAAGACCACAGAGCCGTTCTCGCGGGACCACTTGAAGGTGGCGTCCCCGGACTCGCCGCCGACGTGGATCTCGACCCGGTAGAGCTGGTTCTCCGGACCGCGGTAGCGGGCGTCGGGCTTGACCAGGCAGGGGTCCTCGTCGGCGTGGTCGGGCCGTTCGCTGCGGGCGGCGAGGCGGGCGGTCGGAGTCTGTTCCTTGGCCCACTTGTCGAAGGCGGCGCGGACGACCTCCCTGGACGGGTCGGTCTCGTCGATCGCCAGGTCGGCCAGGGACAGCGACAGCACCTGCCATACGACCTTCAGGCGGGCGGCCGTGTCGGGCATCGCGGCACCGAGGGCGACCTCGCGCAGCGCGGGGTCCTCCGCCGCGCTCACCGCCCGCTCCCACACCTTCAGGTAGGCGACGAACGGCGACTGGGCGGGCGAGGGCAGCCGGTCGCCGGGCTTCTCCGGGTCCCGGAAGGCATCGGGCTGGTCCCAGTAGGTCCAGAAGGCGGGCGGCTCCGCCGTCTCCTCGGCGTCGTCCTCGTCGGGCACCGGGACGCCGGGCGCGGGGCGGTTCGCGTCGAGGAGGATGCCGTCGACGTAGTAACGGCCGCCGTGGATGTACAGGGTGTCGATCTCGTGCCTGCCGCCCACGTACTCGATCCGGAAGCCCGCGGCGTCGCGCGGCCCGCCGTGCCGGCCGATCAGGTCGGCGGCGAGGGTGCGGGCCTGGTGGAGCTGGATCGCGGTCTGCTCGTTGGCGTCGGCGTCGAGCTGGACACGGCCCTGCTGGGCGATCACCGCCGAATAGTGCCGCTCCGGGCGGAACGTGAGGCGGGAGAGGTCAGCGTGCATGAAGGGGGTCCCCCTGGTTCAGGAAGTGTGCGGAGGTCTGTGGGTGCGCTCAGGTGACGAAGAAGATCCCGGCGTCCGTGCCCGCGGGTGTGCACTCCGCGAGCCGCGCCCTCAGACCGTCCTCGCGCTGCGGCCGGTACAGGTCGTGGAAGGCCCCCTGTTCGGCCCCGTCGTCGGCGCCGCGCCGGAGTTCCTCGGGGCAGCGGTCCGCCAACTGGGCGTACCAGGGCGTCCCGTAGCGCACGGAGGTGAACAACGGGGCGGGGTGCGAGGGGCTTCGGTGCCTGCGGGGCGTACGGGATCCGGCGGGGACGTAGGTGTAGCGCAGGCAGCCGATGCCGCGTCGGGCCACGTGCAACGTGCCGGTGAAGAGGGAGTTTTCGGCGATCTCGACGGCGTGGGTGTGGACTGCGCCGATGACCGTCGTGCGGTGCACGTGGAGCACGGCGTGGGCGTGGCGGCAGTCCGGGGCGGACAGGGCCTCGCGGTCATGTCCTGTGGCGTCGAGGACGCTGTCGCGGAGGTGGATGTGGAGGGGGTCCTCGCTGACCTCGTCGCCGATGACCTCGATCGTGCCGAGGACGCTGTGCTCGATCTGGAGGCAGGCGGTGGTGCGTTCCAGCACGATGCTGGGCTCGTCGGGCGAGTGCGGCTCGCACTCGGGCTCCAGGGACCAGCCGGGCACGAGGGTGCTGTGGCGGACGACCACGGCGCCCATCGGGCCGGTGACGTTGATGCCGCGGCCGGCGACGAGCAGCCCGTCGAGGACGACCCGCGGCCGCTCGTGCGGAGCGCAGTCGGTGTCCACGGCACGGATGTTGAGCGCGTCGGGCCGGTTGCTGTACCAGTCGAGGAGGCGGATGACCGGCCGGGTGCCCTCGGCCGCACGCAGTTCGAGGCGGTCGCCGGGGTCGAGGTCGAAGTCCAGTTGCTCCTGGTAGGCGCCGCTGTGGGTGATCTCGATGATGCCTTCGGGTCCGGTGCGGTCCGCGCGCCGGTCCTGCTGCCAGGCCCGGTACGCGTCCATGATCTGGCGGTACGGCCGGCCGGGGCCGACCCGGTACGTCTCCGCATCGGGGCGCGGCTCCCTGGCCCGCTCGTACTCCCCACCGCCCATGTCGGCGCCGTACGCGTAGTGGTGGTCCACCCAGACGCCCTGCCGGGGCGCCGACCGGGACCCGAACGCGATCCGCCCGAGTTCCGGGTCCACGGCCACCTGGCCGCGCTTGGGTCGGTAGCGCCAGTCGGAGAGGTCGGCGACCACGATGTCGGACGGCGGTACGGGCTGGTCCTCGCCGTCGCGCCGGATGACGAGGCTCTTGCCGGGGCCGTAGTAGTCCAGGAGCCGGTCGTGGAGCAGGCGCCGCGTGATGAATGCCGGCACGTTGTCGACGGCGGCGATGTGGGTGGGTGAGGGCTCCGGGACCGGCTTGGTGACCAGGGGGGTGTCGTTGCCGAGGATCGAGAAGGTGTAGAGGTTGCGGGCGCGGTCGATGCAGTAGGCCGGGGAGGACGTCAGGGAGTACGACTTGAGGCGCCAGACGAAGAGGGCGACTCCGGCGGGGGTCCAACCGCCTTGCCTCCTACGGGACTCCGCGCGGCGTACGTCCACCGTGCGGGCCGTCGTGTCGAACGGGCCGCCCGCCAGGGCGAGCGCGGAGCCGTCGCGGAGGTCGAGGAGGCGGCCCCGCTCCCTCTGCAACTTCACCGACTGGTTCTGGGCGACCAGGCGGGACAGTTCGACGGCCCGGGCCGGCCAGTCGGCGACCTGCTCGGAGATCTCCTCCAGGAGGTGCAGGGTGCCCTTGCGGCGGCGGCTCGCGACAGTGGCGGCCACGTCGGCGCGCGGGGCGACGGCCTCGGCGAGCGCTTCGCGTCCGCCCTCGTGCAGGCCGCCGGTGAGGACGCGTTCGTAGCCGGGGAGGGTGCGGTATCCGACGAGGTCTCCGAGGTACGGCAGCACCCAGGGGGCCGCCGTCTCCACGAACAGGTCCTCGTAGCCCTGCTGGACGCCGTCACGGACGCGGTCGAGTTGCTCGGCGATCACCGCGAGGAGCGCGCGCAGCGGTTCGCCCTCTTCGGCGTCGCGGAGCAGGTGCCAGCGGGGCAGGAGGGCGGCGAGGCCGTCGGGTTCCCGGGTCGTGGCCGGGGCCGCGGTGTCGAACTGGACGTCCGGGGCTGTCACTTGACCTCCGTAAGGATCAGGGTGTCGGCGGCCTTCGGTGACAGCAGCGCGAGCTGCGCCGGGCGGATGCCGCGGAAGACGAACACCGACCGGCCCTTGGCGAGGCGCCGGGTGTCGGTGATGTCGGGGTTGAGGCGCAGGAGTTCGGCGAGCGGGACGCCGTGGCGGGCGCAGATCTCGGTGAGGGTCTCGCCGTTCTCTGCCCGGACCGTGTGGGTCTTCTCGTCGTAGGTCGCCGGGTGCGCGGGGACCTGGGACCGAGGCTCACCGGGGTGGGTGAGCAGATCGGTCAGCTCCTCCGGGGTGGCGGAGGCGGGGACGCCGGTGAAGACGTCCACGTCCACGTAGTCGACGCCGGGCACGGTGTGGGCCGCGGCCAGGAGTTCGGAGAGGCGGGCCGGTCGACCCAACTCCCGTCCCTCGTAGCCGAGTCGGCTCATCAGGATCTGTCGCAGTCGGGGCTCGACCGTCTCCCAGGCGTGGTCGGGGGCTACCTTCACCTTGGCAGCGACGAGCAGCAGGACCAGTTCACGGACGTCGACGCGGACGGGCAGGCCCGGGTCGCCGTACTCGGAGAGGGCGCTCCGCAGGGGCCGTAGGGTCTCCTCCGCGATGGGCACGTCGTCCGTGCCCGCGACCGTCACGTGCAGCACGCGCCGCCGCCCGTCGAAGAGTTCACGCGCGGCGGCCCGGCCGATGCCGGCGCGGGAGCGGGCGAAGTCCTCGTAGTCGGCCCCGGAGACGAGCCGGTCCAGGGCGGAGACGGCGAGCGGGATCGTACGGCGGGTCAGGCCCGGCCCGTCCGCGTCCGCACCGCCGGTGGCCGGGCGCGGGTTGGCGACCGCGGTGACGCCGAGCGGGCGGGTGAGCGGCTGGGTGACGCGGTCTGCGGCAACGTTGGCGGCCCTGCCGGTGCCGAAGCGGTAGCGGGCGTGGACGTTGTCGTGGCCGGTGGGCAGCCGGGCGCCGTGGACACCGTCGCCGAAGGTGACCGTGGTGCGGCCGTCGGCGGTGGAGCCGGAGATGTAGACGCGCTCGCGGGGGCCGAGTCCGGCGAGGCTGTCGACCTCGTGCCACAGGACACCGTCGACCCGGATCTCCAATACCGGTGTGGCGCCGAGGGGGTTGTCGTCGGCGAGCCAGGTGAGCGGGGACTGCCAGAGCACGAAGGTCTGGCCGACGCGGTCCGAGTCGCCGCTGCCGATGGCCTCGTCCCGGCTCTCGCCGTGGGTGGCCCGGACGACGTTCCCCAGGATCCGGACGGTCTCACGGCGGTAGCGGTGCGCGAGGTCGGTCGTGAGGGTGAGCCGGGTGTGGACACGGTCACCGGGAAGCTGGGGGTCCACGGCGGGGTCGGCGGCGGCGAGGGTGACGACCTCGGTGGCGGGAAGGGCTCCCGGCAGGTCGGCGCGCTCACCGCTGACGATAAGGGTACGGCCCGTAGCCAACCCGTCGTGGAGCTCGGCGAGTTCGATCTCGTTGCCGTGGACGTCCTCGCCGAGCGGCTCGTCGGCCAGGCGCAGGGGCTCGCCCCCCGCGTGCACGGTGGTGTCGCGGATGTGGGAGAGGAGGACGTCGAACTCGTCCAACCAGTCGTTGGCGAGGGTGAGTTCGGTGCCCCGGCCGGTGATCCCGTAGTTGGTGTACGCCGCCGTACGCACCGCATTGACCTGGGTGGTGACGAAGGCCAGCGCGGCGTCGCCGGGAATCCCGTCGCCCTTGGCGGGCCGCTGGACGGCCACCCAGCTGCCGACGTTGATCCCGTCGTGCACCGAGTCCAGCTGGAGCACGCTGCGGTTGACGGGCTCGGGCTTGCTGGCGATGACGATCTCGACGTTCGGCTCGGTGCTGCCGATCGTGTAGTGCAGGCTCACCTCGTACTCGCCGTGGGTGAACTGCTCGTTCGCGCCCGGACGCAGCGCGATCTCCTGCGCGGTGCCGTTGTGGATGCCCACGTGGACCAGGCCGTCCTCGTCGGGACGGGACACGAACAGGGTGCGGTCGGGCAGTCCGTCGCGGAGCCGGACGGTGACGCCGGGGTCCTGGGAGTCCGTCGGCCGCCGGGTGAGCCAGCTCAGGTCGCGGTCCTGGCCGGACCGGCTCGACAGGTCGACCTGCCCCGCGCCGAGCGCGAAGCTGACCTGCTGGGTGATGGGCAGGGTCACCGCCCGCTGGTCCGAGCTGCTCCCCTCGATGTACTGGAAGTCCGCCCGCACCGGCACCTTGGCCGCGGTGTCGTAGGCGACCCGCACCCCGGTCAGCACGGCCCCGGTGAGCGGCCAGTCCGCGGTACGGATGACCCGACCGCGGTCGTCCTGGACGGGCTTGAGGGGCGCGGTGGCCCCGAAGGGCGCGGCGGTGACCCGCATGGCGAGCAGGTCGCGGAGGAGTTGGGGGGTGCCGGGGGCGGCGGCTTTCCGCCAGGCCGGGTAGAGGGTCCGAAGGGAGGGGTTGAGGGCGGCGAGGAGCTGGGCCGGGTCGGCGGTGAGGCTCGGCGCACCGCTTTCCGGGGCCGGGGTGGCGGGCCGCAGTGCGGGAAGTATGCGGGTCAGCGCTTCAAGAGCAGCGGCGCGTGGATCTTTTGGGGGCGCGGGGAACTGCGCGACCAGCCCCGACGGCGCAGCAGACGACGAGCCACCTTCCTGTGCAGGCGCCAACTCCAAGGCCCGCTCAGCCAGTTCCGCCAGCACCGCCTTCAGTTGCTCGAACCACGCGGCGACATCCTCATACGGCTCGGCCAACACCTGCGCCTCGCCCAGGCGCGCGACCGGCTCCGCGAGCCGAGCCGCGAGACGCTCAGGCGTCTTGATGCTGTCCAAGTCGTCCCGCAGCGGCGCCAGCACCTGATCGTCGATGTCGTCGATCAACCGACTGACCGGCCGAGGATTCGGCACCTCGGGCGTGGGCGCCTCATCCCCAGGCTCCCCCGGCACCGCGGGCTCGGCGACCCACCGCCGCACCCCGTCGACGAGCTCCTTCAGCGTCGCCGGCGCGGACTTCGGCAGCGAGATCGCGGTGATCTCGTCGTCCCGATCGATCCGCGTCTTGGCGACCGGCAGCAACACACGCTGCCCACCGGCCTGTTCACCGAAGACGAAGAGCAACTGGTCCCCGGTATGCAGTGAGTTCGCGGTCCCCTCCACGAACAGCTCCGAGCGGCGCTCCAGGTCCTCGGGGGTGACGAAGGAAGGCCTCCTGCGCCGGACCTTCAACTCGTTCCAGTCCCAGCGAGCCGTCAGATCCGCGCTCGTCTCGAACGTCAGGGACTGCTCGTCGACCGAGGCCGGCACGCTGTGGCTGCGGGCACCGCGCGGGATCCGCACAGGCAGGGTCTCGGCGCGCGGATCACGCTCCAGGGTGTACGCCAGATACGTGGCCGCGGCGACTCCGGGACGCGGGCGGTGGCCCACCAGCCGGCCCAGCAGCACCAGCGACCGGTGCTCGTTCGCCGTCCGGATATACGCCTCGTCGGCGATCCGCTCGGAGTGGAAGGTGAGCAGGTCACCGAGGACGGCGGTGGCGTCGAGCAGGCCGATCGCCGGGTCGTCCGGGGTGCGGACGGTGAGGCCGTTCAGGGCCGGGTACGCCGGTGAGGCGAGCCGGTCGAGGAGGGCGGCCAGGAAGGAGCCGTACTCGCCGACGCGGTAGTCGAGGGCGGTGCGGCCGGGCGGGTTGTGGATCGGGGCGGGCGCGAGACGCTCGTCATGGCCGCCGCAGAGGCATGTTTCGGAGGCGCACATCACGCACCTCCCAGGGATATCGCCAGCCGGCCGTTCTCCGGCCGGTCCGGGTCGTTGTCGCACGTGGCGATCTCCAGGGGGCCGAGCCGCAGCACGCCGTCCTCCCTCTCTCCTCGGTCCTGCTCGAACAGGCGTCGCAGACGGGTCACTTGGACGCTCTCGACGCCGGGGACGGCTGCGGCGACGGCGACCAGCCGGCTGAGCCGGACGGGTTCGCCGAAGGTCAGCGCGTCGGGGTGGAAGAAGCCCGGCCGGCCGCTTCCGAGCACGCGGTACAGCTCGGCCAGGATCTGCCCGTGCTGGTGGCCGGGGGCCGCGCACACGGTCAGCGCGATGTCCAGCGGTACGAGCCGGGCGGGTCCGACGACGAGGTCGTGGCCGATGCGCCGGTACGCCTCCAGGGACTGCTCCACGCGGGCCAGCAGCTCGGCCGGCGGCTGTGCGTCGCCGTACGCGTCGATCGCGATGTGCGCCTGCTGGACGCTGCCGGTCCAGCGGAGTGTGGCGGCGGCCCGCTGTACGCCGGGCAGTGCGCTCGCGAGGGCCGCGTAGTCGTCGGCGGTGACCGCGCGCAGGCGGGTGCGGCGCAGGTCGAGGGGGGCCAACTGACGTGCCTGCTCGACGGGTTCGGGTTCGGTGCCGCCGACTGCCGGAAGGGGATTGCGGATCACGGCGGCCGGGGGGTTCTCCCCTTGGACGACGAGGTGGTTGATGGCCTCCGCACCGACGTTGCCCGCGCGACCGCCGCCGAGCCGGTAGTGCGCGGCGAGTCGGCTGCCCGGGGTGGGCCGGGCCCCGTGCCGGCCGTCGCCGAAGCGCAGGGCGAGGCGGCCGTCGTCCTCCAGTTCGCCGACGAAGTGCCGGTCGCGCGGACCGCTGTTCAGCAGGTCACGGCGCGGCGCCCAGCTCTCGTCACCGTCCTGGACACGTACGGCGGGCAGCGCCTGACGCGGGTCCTGAGCGAGCGCGGCGGTGGCCGGGCCGCGCAGCACCGGCTCGTCGGGGTGCAGCCCGGCCGCGTACTGCGGACCCCAACTGTGCGCGATCTCCCAGGCGATGTGCGGGTCGAGAACGGTTCCGGCGCGGGCGCGGGCCGCGAGGATCTCGACGCGGCGCAGCTTGCCGTCGAGCAACCGGTCGCTGCGGTGCAGGAGTTCGCGCAGGGCGCGCACCGGGTGGCGGTGCAGTTCCAGGCGTTCGAGGACGTGGAGGCCGTAGACGAGGGTGAGTTCGGCGATCTCCTCCTCGCCGAGGCCGTCGCGGTCGCGGGCGCTGCGCCAGAGGTCGACGAGCCGCTGCCGGATGCGCCCGGGGATCGCGGCGATCCGCTCGGCCTGCCCGGCGGCGACCGTGGCCGGCTCCGGGTACGGCAACGCCTGCACGACCGGGGAGCGGCCGAGGACGGGTCGGAAGCGGGGCGCGATGCCGGGGTAAACGGACTGGGCGAGCAGGGTGCGCAGGGCGGCGGCCTGGGCGTACGACGTGCCGGGCACCACGCGCTCGTGCCGCTGCCCGGCCCGCTCCAGGCCGAGTCCGGCGCGTACGGTGGCCGCCTCGCCGACGGTGGTGAACAGCTCGCGGATGTCGTCCGGTACGAGGGCTTCGCCCGACTCGGCCTTGTCCGTGAGGGAGTTGATCAGCCGGGCGGGCGCGTTGCCCTCGTCCCGGTCGCCGCAGCCGAACACGGGCGGGGCGCACGGGGCGACGACGGCCGGGTCGGGCGGGACGGTGACCGTCTCGGGGAGCCCGTGGAGCGTACGGCCGTGGTCGACGAGGACGACGTTGCCGCGGGCGAGGGTCACGTCCTCGACGGGGAGGCAGTCACGGCCGCCCCGGGTGGTGAGGCAGAGGGGGAAGCGGAGGGCGTCCTCGGCGGCCCAGGTGACCTCCAGGACGGGCTGGTCCTCGATCCGGTCGACGGCCGGGCGGACGGAGGTCAGCCGTACGGTCTGGCGGTGGGCGGGGTCGGCGTCGCCGGGGGTGCCGGTGCGCGGGCCCTTCACCTCCTCCAGGACCAGCAAGTCGCCGGGCTTCAGCTCCAGTCGGCGTTCCTGGCAGGTCTCCCGGTCGCGCCACTCGTCGCGCAGGGTCGCCGAGGTGGTGCCCTTGGGGAGGGTGTGGACCTCGCCGCCCCAGGTCCACAGGCGGATGGCGTTGTGGGCGGTGCGCAGCTCCAACGGGTCGGTGGCGACGACCGGTTCGAAGACCTCCACCGAACCGCGCTCGTCCAGGTCGCCCAGGTCGTTCTCGTCGATGACCGTGCCGGGTTCTGGGCGGTCGTGCGGGTCGAGGGCGCGGATGTCGACGGAGGCGAAGCGGAAGGTGCCCGGGGCGAGGGTGGTGTCGCCCGCCGTCTCCACGGTGACATGGGCCCGGGCGGTGCAGCCGTCGTGCATCGCGTAGTCGATGAGGCGCACGTGCCGCCGTACGGAGACCCGGCGGCGCGCGGTGTCGAGGTAGGCCTCGGTGGCGACGGCGTCCTGCTGGTAGCTGATCTGGTCGCCGGTGTACGCGAGCAGTTCGACGAGGGTGGTGCCCAGGTCGGCGGGGTTGCGCTCGATCCAGTCGGGGGTGGTGAGCGCGAGGCGGTCCAGGAGCAGCTTGCGGAGGGTGTCGTAGTCGCGGGCCGTGTAGTCGACGACGGGCGCCTGCGGGAACTCCCGTGCCGGCTCCTGGGATTCCTCGCAGTCGAAGGGAGTGGGGCACTCCGGCCGGAAGGAGAAGGCCGCGCTGTGGTAGCGCTGGTCGAAGCCGCGGAAGGGATCGGTGCCGGGGCGGCCGTACGGGTCGGTCTCGACGAGCGAGAGCCGGTAGCGGGAGGTGTCGCCGGCCCGGTCGAGGGTGACGTAGAGCCGGTCGTCGAGCTCGGGGTC
Organism: Streptomyces canus; assembly: GCF_001514145.1. Taxonomy (GTDB): domain Bacteria; phylum Actinomycetota; class Actinomycetes; order Streptomycetales; family Streptomycetaceae; genus Streptomyces; species Streptomyces canus. The sequence goes on along the minus strand of NZ_KQ948663.1, from coordinate 100,748 downwards.
CTCCTCGCGTTCGACGCTGACGTCGACGGCGGTGATGCCGGTGACGCGGCGGCCGCCGTCGATGCGGACGTTCTCGGGGCCGAGGCCGTGCGGGGCCTTGCCGAGGAAGGTGACGGTGAGCAGGAGGCCGTCGTCGCCGACCTCGACGGCGTCGACTCCGCCCAGCTGGGCGGCTCGTACCTTGGCACGCCGGGTGGTCATGCCGCCCTCCCTTCGAAGAGGTCGTCGCGCACAGTTCCGGTGGCGCGGACGACGTACGACAGATGGACCCGTACGACGTTCTCGTCGCCCTCGATGTCCAGCGCGACCACCTCGACCAGGTCGCCGAGCCAGCGCTGGAGGGAGGCCTGCACGGACAGTTCCAGGGTGCTGACCAGCTCGGGGCTGTTCGGGGCGAAGACCAGGTCGAGCAGTCCGCAGCCGAAGTCGGGGCGCATCACGCGCTCGCCGGGGCTGGTGAACAGCAGTTGTTCGATCAGGTCGCGGACGTGCTCGGGGTGGGTCGCGTGCGCGGTGCGGCCCCGGCGGTCGGCGTGGAAGGGGAACGCGAGGTCGGAGCGCGTGCGGGCGCGTGGACTCATCGGACCGTGACCTTTCGCTGTGCGGCCTGGACGACGGGCGGCCCCTGCGGCACGAAGGCCGCGGTCAGGCACTGGGCCGCGGAGGTGTCGAGCAGCACCGGTACGCCGTCGACGGTGACGCCGCCGGCGTGGGCGGTCCAGCGGACCGCGACGCACGGCGAGGGCACGCGGTCGACGGTGTGGGGGCAGCCCGTGACGACGTAGGTGTGGGCTGCCGTGGCGACGGCGGCGCCCTGGGCCCGTACGCCTCCGGACTGTGTGGTGGCGGCGGTCACCCGGCCGCCGTGCGGACAGCCGATCACGGCGCCCGCGTCGAGCAGACTCCCGGACAAGTTCTTCCCCCGTTGTCTATCGCTTGGAGAGGACGGTCAACTGGCCCTCGTTGATGGTCACTTCACGGCCGCGCAGGATGACCTCGGCACCCGCGCCGGTCGCGATCACCACGGCTTCCTTCGTGATGCGGATGTACGCGCCGCCCTGGGCCTGGAGCAGGATTCCCTGCTCGGCACCGGCGGTGTCGTTGAGCACGAGCTTGTGGGCCGCCGGGGTCTGTACGACGACGGGCTTGTTCGGCGAGTTGGCCTGGAGCTCGCGGCGGGCGTCGGGCGGCAGTTCCTCGGCGGCGCCGTACCAGCAGCCGGTCCACACCGGGAAGCTGGGATCCCCCTGCTCGAACTCCACCCACACGCCCGCGCCGGGCGGCGGCACCACGAACTGCCCCGACTCCGGGCCGGTGAACGGCAGGCAGGGCAGCGCCCAGGTGGACGGCTCGTCGCCGAGGACGTCCGGGACCTCGACGGTGACGCGGCCGATCCGCAGGGGGTCGTCGTTGTTCACGACCCGGCCGCGGAACTTGCCGAGGTAGCGGTTGCTGGGTGCCGCCATGGTGGGGAACTCCTGGTGGGTCTTGGGGCCGGACCGGACCGGACAGGGCCGGACTGGGCCGAAGTCTCAGGGCCGGACGTAGTCGCTGCGGGCTTCGAGGCCCTCGCGCGAGATCGTGAAGTTCTGCTGGAACGAGCCCGGACGCAGGGTGTGCGTCACGGACTTGACGTAGTAGTCGCCGTCGTACGCCCGCCCCGAACCGCGTACGCCGACCAGTTGGCGGGGCTGGAGGATGTAGCCGTGCCGGTTGACGTCCAGCGATCCCGAGCCGGAGACGACGTCGGCGGAGACGGCGGCACGGGCCAGCAACTCGGCCTCGGCCTGCTCGCGTTGCTGCTTGGCCGTGCCGGAGAGCGTCTTGCGCTTGAGGGCCGGGGTGGGCCGTCTGCCGAGCGGCGGACGCAGGGGGCTGATCGCCGGCTGGGGCAGCAGGGTGGACACCCGGGTCCCGGGGTCCTGCCAGCGGGCCTGCGGCTCCTCGCGGGCCGTGCCGTCGTAGGCGAACGTGAGCTGGTCGACCGTGGAGTTGGCGTCCATGTTGACGTTGAGGGCGTGCTGGCGGATGCCGAGGCGGACCTCGGGGCCCCAACGGGCGGAGGACTGACCGGGGTGGGGGCCCGGCTCCAGATAGAAGGTGTAGCCGTTGGCGTTCGCGAGCTCGGTGACGTACTGGAGGTCGGTGCCCGTCTGGTAGTGCACGCGCAGGTCCTGGTGCGGGGGTTGCGCGATCTTCTCGGTGTAGACGTCGGGCCGGATGCCGTAGTCGGAGTAGCGGCGCAGGATGTTCAGGACCCGCTCGGAGGGCGGGAGGTTCGGGTAGCGGGCGGTGCGCTCCTCCAGGTCGAGGAGGAGGGTCAGGTCCTCGCCGGTGACGGTGAGGGTGGAGTGGCCGGGCTGGTTGCTGGTGCCGACCTCCTGCCGGACGATCAGGCCGTCGAAGAGCACGTCGGGGGTGCCCCGGACGCTGACGGTGACGATGATCCGGGTCTTCGGGTCGAAGAACCCCTCGGGCAGGAGCCGCCGGTTGATGAGCCCGTTCTTGGTGAGGTCGAAGGCCAGCTGGAAGCCGCTGCGCTCGCCCGCCGTGGCGGTGATCTGCGCGGACAGCAGCGCCTCGGTGACCTCGGCCGGGACGGGCCGGGCGAGCTTGGGCCCCATGAGGAGCGTGATGTGGACGGGCCCCTGCCCGACGGGGAGTTCAGACACCGCGGTGGCCTCCCCCGGCCTCGGGCAGTTCGATGGTCCGCCCCGCCTCGTCGGTCAACTCGCGTGGATCGAGGACGGGGTTGGCGTCGGCGATACGCCACCACTGGGCGGGGTCGCCGAAGTAGTGCTGCGCGAGGAGGTCGGGCCGCTCGCCTGCGCCGACCGTGTGGTCCTGCGTCTCCTGCTGGTCGAGGGGCGGCAGCAACCGCCGCTTGGTGTACCGGACTTCGGTCCCGTCGGCCTGTCGGTGCACGCCGATCTCGGCGTCGTGGTACCGGCTGGTGCGGGGGTAGGGATGGGCGCCGGGTATCGCGCCCAGGGCGTTCTCGTACGGCTCTGTTCCGGCCATGGTCTGCTTCGTCAGCCCCTTCCGCTCAGTGCGCCGCCGCCCAGTCCCAGCGCGCCGAGACTTCCGCCGCGGGCGGCCGCGGCGAGCCGCTCCTTCTGCGCGAGGTGTGCCATGTAGAGATCGGCTCCGCGGTGCCCCGCGGGCAGGTCGCTGACCGTGAGGATCTTCATCCCGATGCCGAGGGAGGCCCGGATGGGGTTGAGGTTCACGTCGAAGGCGGATTCGTTGACGGACAGCTCGGTCAGCCGCACCGGCATGACCCGCTTGCTCCCCCACGTGAACAGCGTCAGCGGCATCTCGATCGGGCTGATCTCGATGGTCCCCTTCTGCGACAGCCGGCTCGCGGCGCGCAGTTGCTCGGTCGTCGGCTGCACCAGCATTTCGAGCGTGGCGAGTTGCGGGTGGATGCCGTCGGGCGCGGCGATCTCGAACTGGTCGGTGGCGTCGATCTCCGCCGTGAACTTCCAGGACTCCTGCGCGGGGCCCTTGAGCCGCAGCGCCTCGTTCCGGTCCCCGCTCCCCGTCCCCCCACTCCCACCGTCACCACTGTCACCGGCGGACTGGGGGGCGACGGTGCGCTCCAGGGTGTCCGGGTTGAACTGGAGGACGATGACGCGTTGGGGGGTGCCGGTGTCGGGGTTTACCACGACTATGCCGGAGCGGATGGGTTTGGGGATGTCGGCGTAGCGGGTCATGGCTCGATCACCCCGCTCTCCGTCAGCTGCTCCAGTGCCAGCTGTGCCTCCCGCGCCACCTGGGGATCCGGGTCCGTGCGGGCGAGGCGGACCATGGCCTCCTTGAACTCGGGCCAGGCCGTGTAGACCATCGCCCAGACGGCTGCACTGCGCACGGACGCGTCCTCGTGCTCCGAGGAGAAGACCACGTGCGACACGACGGAGTCCTCGGCGCGTAGCGGAGCGCCGGCGCCCAGCCGCAGCAAGGATTTCGCCCAGCCTGCCGGATACACGTGGACGTAGCAGTCGTTGAGCAGGTCTTCCGAAGTCCACGCCGCCAGCGATCCCGCGATGTGTGACAGCGTCTCTTCGGCCTCGTCCGAATCCGCGTTGGCGACGACCATGTAACAGACATCGGCGAATTCGTCCACGATGTAGTGAACCGATCTGCCGTCGCCGGTGTCCCACTTCGCCTCGTAGAAGACGCCTCGCTCAGGGTCCCTGTCGATGTCGCCCAGGAAATCCCATCCCGCACTCTGGGTGAACGAGCGAATGTCTGAGGCATCGACTTGATCTCGCAGGATCAGCCGACGACTTGTCCGATTGAGGTCCGGCAAGGCGAAGCTCCCTCTTCTTACTCATGCATGGCTGAACAAATATGTCAAATATTGTAGATGGCGTGGATTTTCCTTCGAATCATCTCGAAGAGCGCCTGCTTGGGGTCACCCTCGGTCGAGAAGTCGAGGTCCAGCGTGGCCGCCCACCCCTGAAGGAACTTGACCTCGCGGTCCGCCATGGCGTCCCCCTTGCGGGAGTGTTCGAGAGTGCCACGCCCGGCGGCCTCCTCCCAGGCATGCCTCATGTATTCGTCGTCCCATCGGGCAAGTTTCCCGCGTGCCTCCTCCCTTGCCTCGTCAGAGGCGTTCTTGTCGTTCTTGATCCTTCGCGTGTCCTTTCTCTCCTTGGGTGAGACACCGCGGGCGGTGAGGTATTTGGCCTTGCTGATGCGGGTCATCTGCTGAAGCTCCTCCGGTTTCAACCCCTCCTTCTTGCTCAGTGCCGTCAGAAGGTTTGCCGTCGCCGTGGGATTTCCCTTTGCCGCCTTGGCCTGGAGTTCCTTGAAAGCGTAGTGAAGATTCAGCTGCCGGGCCTGTCCCTGTGCACCCTTCGGCGCCAGAGGGAGCTTGTTCACCACTCCGTGCAGGGTGGTCATCCCGAACTTCTTCTGGTCCTCGGTGAATTTACTGGGATCGGTGGCCGCGAGATCATACGCGAGAGCGCGGTACACGAGGTCGCTCTGCGAACGATTCTCTTCGACCGCACCGAGGGTGTGCAGGAACACCCGCTGGCTCTGTGGCACTGCGGGTCCACCCGAATTCTGCCCCCGCAGGTCGCCCAGCATGGCTTGGGCCACGCCCTGCTGCTGGCCCTCCGGCATGTCCTTGAACATGCTCTCGTAGTCGGGGGGAAGCCGCTCTTCCTCGGGCACTCCCGGCTGAGAGACCCTCTGATTCCGGGGGCTGTTGAATCCCTGCTTGAGACCGGCCGTGGCGCCGTCGGACGTACTCAGCTTTATGGCGCTGCCATCGGCGATCACCTTGTCGCGGAGCTTGGCGGCGATGCTGTGGGACTGCGCCGTTTCGCCGAGGTCGAGCTTCTTCCCCTCCGAGTCGAACCCGAGCCCCTTCGCCTTGTCCGCAGTGCTGGACGATGTCTGGACTTCGTCCGCGACGCGCCTGATGAAGTTCAGGAGTTCGTCGCGGTCCAGGGTGACACCGCCGACGGCTACCTGGCTGGGGTTGAGGGCGGCCAGAATATTGAAGCGATGTCCGCCCTGAACGGCAAGCTGGGTCAGACGGTTCCACAGACGCAGACCGGTGAGTACCGCGCTGAGGACGGGACGTCGTACCCCCTTGGAGAGCAGCCGCCGCAGTTGCGGCCGAATCCGCGCCACGATCTTCTGAAGCCGCGCCTCCTTCGACTCCTTAGACTTCTCGTCCTTGCGCCGCCGGTCCTGGTTCCGCCGCTTCTGCTCGTGCTGGCGCCGCTTGTCCTCGCGGAGCCGGTCCTTCTTCCTCCGGAAGAGGTTGCGCAGCTTCGAGGCGCCGTTCTTCAGGGCCTTGCCGACCTTGGTCTTCTTCAGTTTTCGGCCGAGGGTCTTCGCCGCGTTGCCTGCCTTCTTCAGGGCGGACTTGACCGCGCCCTTGGCCTTCGACAGGGCTTTCGCCGCAGGGGACTTGGGCTTCCTGGGCTTGGTCGGCTTGGGGCCCTCGATCTCCTTCTTCTTGGACGGGGCCTGGGACTTGCTGTCCGGAGCCTTGTCCCTGGCGGGCTTCGCGGTGTCCTTCGGCTTCGTCGCCGTCGGCTCCGGCTTCGCCGGTCCCTTCGGCGTGGCCGTGTCCTTCGGCTTCACCGGAGACTTCGGATCCGGCGAGGCCTCACCCTTCGGCCTGCGCGCGGCAGCCGGTGCCGCGATCTTCTGGCGGGCGTTGCGCAGGGCGCCCCGTGCCGAGTTGACCGCTGCTCCCGCCGCCTTCTTCGCGCCGCCGGCGGTCTTCTTCAGGCCTTCCAGGATCTTCTGGGACATGGCCTTCAGCCGCTTGCCGACGCCCTTGGTCGCCGAAGACAGGCGCTGGAGGAGGAAGTTGGTGATGAAGTCCAGGAGGGCGACGACACCGGCCGCGACCGCCTCCGCGAACAAGCATGCCGCGGGGCCCGCCTTCACCGCCTTGAGGTAGGCCCAGAACTTCCCGAACGCCGAGAGGATCGAGCTGACGCTCTGCCAGGCCGCCATCAGGCCCTGGACGATCGTCAGGATCGCCCCCGCGGCGGGGACGATCATCGAGACGACCTTCTCGATGACCAGGGACGCGATCATCATGGGCAGCGACGCGATGATCGCGTCCCACGCCATCTTGCCGATCTGCTTGATCGACACGCAGCCCTTGACCAGCACGTCGATGACGGCCCTGCCGAGCCCGAGGATCCCCTCGACCTTGGTGTCGAACCACTGCTTGACCGCCACCTTGATGGCACCCCAGAGGTGGTCGGTGATGCCGGTCTTGGCCGAGCTGCCCGCCTTGGAGATCCAGCCGCCCGGGTCGGGCGCGATGTCGGCGACCAGGGCAGCGAACTTGCCCAGCGCCTCGATCGCCGCCTGCGCGAACTTGATCGCTCCGACGATCACGGCCTGGTAGGCCTTGATGACCGCCTTCAGGCCCGCCTCAAGGACGGTGAGCAGCGCGTTCAGACCGGCCGCCAGCGCGTCCAGCAACGTGTTGACGGCCTTCTTCAGGCCCTCCGCCAGCTCGTTGACCTTGGCGATGGCCGCGTCCCGCAGCCCCTCGATCGCCTTGCGGAAGCGGTCCCGCAGCTCCGGGAACGCGGCCAGGAGCACGTCCCCGATCGCGATCAGGACGTCGGCGAGCGCGTTGATCGCCTTTACGGCCAGGTCGCGGACGAAGTCGATCGCCGCGTTGGCCCACTCCTTGAACTTGTCGATGATCCCGTTGACCGCGGCCCGGGCGGCCTCGAAGACCTTGGTGACCGCCTCAAGGAGTCCCTTGAAGAAGTCGGCGACCTTGTCGGCGATCCAGCCGAGCAGACCCCCGGAGGGCTTCTCCTCCTGCTTCTTCTTCTCGGCCTCCTTCTCGGCGTTCTCGCGCTCGGTGTCGATCTGCGCGTTGTCCTTGTCCTTGCGCTCGGCGACCTCTTTGTCCTTGTCGTCGCGCGCCTTGACGATCTCCTTGTTGCTCTTGCCGTGCTCGTCCTCGGACTTGCGGTCCGCGTCCTCGATCTTCTTGTCCTGCTCGGCCCGCCAGTCCGTGCGCTGCCGCTGTGTCTCCTGGGCGACCCGGCCGCGTTCGGCGGTCTGCTGCGCGGTGTTGCGCTCGACCTCGCGGTCGATCTCGGTCTGCTTCTCCTGCTTGGCCTGCTGTTCGCCCTGCTGGTGTTCCTTCTCCTTGGAACCGAGGTCGCTCTGCGCCGTGCCGGAGGCGCCGACGATCTCGCTGCCCTTCTCCTGCTTGGCGACCGCGCCGACTCCGGCCTTCGCGGCCGGGGTCGGCTCCAGTCCGCCGCCCTTGCCGCGGTCACCGCCCGAGGCCTTGCCGGTCAACTGCTCCCGGGGAGCGTTGGGGAAGATCTGGTCCTCGCCCAGCGGCTTGGCCGCGTCCTCGCGCCCGGTCGCCTGGAGGTCGGACTGCTTGTCCTTGAGCGCCCCGGCCTGGTCGTCGGTGCGGGTGGGGTCGCTCGCGCCCTCCAGCCGGATCTTCGGTGCGGGGCCGACCGTCTTGTTCTCCAGGACCGGGTCCGTGGTGGGAATGGCGTCGGCCGCGGCCTCGACGTTGGCGGCCTCGGCCTCGCTGAGCCCCTTGTCGGGCACGGCGGGGGGCGGCGGCGGAGGCACATTCTCGGCGGGCTGCCGGCCCTCGGCCTTCTCCCCGCCCTTGGCCTTCTGCTTCTCGGCCTGGTCCTCCGGACCGAGCTTCTCCACCTTCCCGGTGACCTGCGCCGCCGCCGGGGCCGCCTCGGGCGGCCCCGAACGCGTCTCGGGCGCGCCGGAGGGACGTTCCTTCGTGGGCGGCGCGGCGTCGAGCCGCTGCTGCTCCTCGCCGATCTTCTTGTCCGCGGCCTTGTCCACCCCGGGCATGGCGGCGGCCGCCTGGTCGGGCGCCAGCTTGCCGACGGTCTGTACGGCCGCCTTGGGGTCCTGTCCCGAGACGTCCGGCGGCTCCGGCTGCTTCTCCTCGGCGGCACCCTCGCCGCCACCGCCGCCACAACTCCCCTGCCCGCCCTCGTCCTTCTCGGGTGCGGGCGCGGGCGGTGCGCAGCCGCCGCCGTCCTTCTCCAGGGACGCCTCGGGCCGGGGCGCGGCGGCTTCCGCAGTCTGCCCGGGCGTGTCGGTCTGCTCGGCGGCCGGGCTCACCGCCGCCTGCGCGACGGAGGGCGCCGCACCGGGTCCGGCAGCGGTCGTCGGCCCGGTCTTCTGGGCGGTCCCGACGGGTCCACGCGGTGCGGCACCGGGCCCGCTCTCCTTGGGCACCCGGCTCTTGGCCTGCGGGGCCTCGCGCTCGGACCTGGGCGGTTCGGCGCCGCGCCGGGCGGCGGGCGAGGGATCGCGGTCCTCGACCGGCGTCTTCGGCGTCTGCGCCCCGGCCGGCTTCGCTACGGCGGCCACGACCGGGGCGGGGGCGGCGGGCCCCGGTGCCCGGACGGCCGACTGCGGTGGTACGGCCGTACGATCCCGCTGCTCACGCGCGTCGTCCTGCGCGTCCTTGGCGTCCGGCTCCGCGTCGTCCTTGTCGGCTTCACCGGACTCGGAGTCGTCCCTGGCCTGCTCCTTCTCCTGCTGCTGCGCGGGGTCGGGCTTCTCGGCCTCGGGCTCGGGGCGCTCCTTGTCCTGGGCCGCGAGGTCCGGGCCGACCTCCTGGTCGAGCGGCTTCTCGGTCTCCTGGAGGTCCTTGGTGCCGCGGTCCTGGTTCTGGACGGCGGGCCCGTTCTCGGGCTGCGGGGCCTCGCCCTCGACGGGACCCTCGTCCTGGCCCGGGGCCTTGGGCTCGGGTGCGGCGGCCTCCTCGTCCTGATCGCGTTCCCGGTTCTCCCGCTCCTGCTCGATCTTCTCGGCCTTGGTCGGTGGCGGGGTGGGGAAGGAGGGCGGAGACGGCTCGGGGGCGCCGGGTTCGAGGCCGTCCGCGGTCGGTACGGCGGACAGGTCGAGGTCGCTCTCGGGGAGGTGGTCCTCGGGCTTGATCTCGGGTTCGCGCTCGGCACCCGGAGCCTTGGCGTCGTCGTCGCCGCCCGAGACCTCGTTGTCGGCGCCCGCTTCGAGACCGAGCGGCCGCTCCTCCTCACGGGGTTCGGTCTCGGCGCCGCCGTCCTCGTCCTTCTCGTTCAGCCCGTGCTCGGACAGCGCCGAGTCGGGCAGTTCGGCCCGCTCGTCGACCTTCTCCGGGCGTACGGGGCCGGGCTGGGCCTTCTGCTTCGGGTCCGGCTCCTCGCGCTTGGAGCCTGCGCCGGGCTGGGTCTGGTCGTCCCGGCGCTTGCGCTTGTCGGCGCCCGGCTCGGAAGCCTGCTTCGGGTCCGCCTCCTCGCGCTCGCGCTGCTCCTTGCGCTCCTCCTTGGCCTGGTCGGTGCGTTCGCGGTCGGCGGAGGCCTGTTCGTCCTGCTGCTGCTGTTCCTCGCGGGCCTGTCGGCGGGAGGCGTTGCGCTCGTCCTCCTGCTCGGTGCGCTGTGCGGACTCCTGGTCCTCGGTGGCGGCGTCCGCCCGCGCCCGGCTGCGGTCGCCACCGGTTTTCTCGTCGCGGGCCCTGCTCTCCTGCCGCTCCTCGCGCTCGTCGGCGGCGCGTCGGTCGGCGGACCCGCGGTCGGACTCCTGCTTCTTCTGCCACCGGGTGCGTTCGACACCGAGCTCTTCGAAGAGGTCGATCTCGGGCAACGGCACGTCAGCGGGCTGGAGTTCGACCGGCCCGGGGCGGGCCTGATCGGCGAGGTCCAGGAGGCGGTCGTACTCGGGTGTCAGCAGCCGGTTCTCCAGCCGCTCCACGACCGCGTCCTCCAACTGCTCGGACATGCGGGTGAGTTGGAGGCGGACGCGGCCGGAGGCGTCGGTGGGGTCGCCGCGCAGGCTGCGCAGCACGTTGCCCGCGAGCCTGTCCACGAGGGTCGCGGGGTCGACGGCCTCGGCGCGCATCCGGTCGGCGTCGACGGTGGTGTACCGCAGCCAGCCGGGGGTGGCCTGGCCCTCCTCGACCTGCGGGGCGGGCTCCTCCCGCGAGGTCGCCTGTACGGCGGCCTCGGCCTCCCGTTCGATGGCCTGCTGCGGCAGGCTGACGGCGCCCAGCTCACGGCCGGCCCGCAGCGCGCCGAGGCCGTGCGCGTTCTGCACGGTGTGCTGGAGCTCGTGGGTGAGCAGGCGGCGGCCCTCGTCCGTGCCCGGCTTGAAGGCACCCTCGCGGAAGAAGACGTCCTGGCCGACGGCGACCGCGTCCGCGCCGAGCAGCTCGGTCAGCTGCCCGGCGTCCCGGCCGGTGTGCAGCCGGACCCGGCTCAGGTCGTGCCCGAGCTGCTCCTCCAACTCCCGCCGTACGCCGGGGTCGAGAGGCTGTCCGGCGCCGCTGACGATGTTCTTCGGGTCGGGCGTACGGGACTTGGCGCCACGCTCCTTGCGCTTACGGCGGCGCTGCTCGGCGGTCTGTTCCGCGCCGGCGTCCTGGGTCCGGGAGCTCATCGGCTCACCTCCCCGTGTCCGCTCAGTCCCTCGTGGACGGCCCGCGCCAGCTCCTGGCCGAGGCGTCGCGCGGAGAGGCCCGCGGGCAGGGGCGGCAGCCCGGACAGGGCGTCGACGGCCAGCGGCCCGTGCGCCGCCAACGGCACCCCGTGCAGCCGTACGAGACGGGTCAGTTCGTGCTCGAAGGCGGCCGAGACGCGCTCCGGGTCGGCCCGGAAGCCGTCCAGCACCAACTCCCCTATCTCGACGCGGAACTTCGAAGGCTCACCGATAGGACTCACACCCATCCGCGCACCTCCGTGGGCGTCAGCGAGCGCTCCAGCTTCAGGTACTCGGTGCGGGCCGCAGCGAGCATGTGCCGCATCTGGAGCCGGTCGCCCTCCTCGGCGGCGAGGAAGGCGCCGGACAGGGCGATGTTGCGGATCGAGCCGCCGGCGACGGTGAGCTGGGCGAGCAGCGAAGGGTCGACGTCCTTCACCGGTGCCTGTGGCGGCAGCACGCGGCGCCAGATCTCGGCGCGTTCGTCCTCGGCCGGGAAGGGGAAGTCGACGACGAAGCGGATGCGCCGCAGGAACGCCGTGTCGAGGGCGTTCTTCATGTTGGTGGTGAGGACAGCGAGGCCCCGGTAGGCCTCCATGCGCATGAGCAGGTAGCTGACTTCGAGGTTGGCGTACCGGTCGTGGCTGTCCTTGACCTCGCTGCGCTTGCCGAAGAGGGCGTCGGCCTCGTCGAACAGGAGCAGAGCGCCGCCGCGTTCGGCGGCGTCGAAGACGCGGCGGAGGTTCTTCTCCGTCTCGCCGATGTACTTGCTGACGACCTGGGAGAGGTCGATGACGAACAGGTCGAGGCCGAGTTCCTTCGCCATGACCTCGGCGGCGAGGGTCTTTCCGGTGCCGGAGCCGCCCGCGAACATGGCGGTGACGCCGAGACCGCGGCGCAGGGTGGCGCCGAAGCCCCACTCCTGGTGGACGGTCGCCCGCTGCCGTACGTGCGCGACGATCTCCCGCAGCACGCCGGTCTGCCGTTCGTGCAGCACCAGGTCGTCCCAGCCGGCCTGCGGCCCGATGCGGCGGCCGAGCTCGTCCATGCCGATCCGGGCCTCGTCGAGCCCGGCCCGCCAGGCGAGTTCGGCGGCATCCAGCTCGTCCTCGTGCGGGAGCCGGCGTCGTACGGTGGCCGCGGCGGAGCGCACGACGTGCGGCGGCAGCTGGAACTGGGCGACGAGCGACCGCAGTTCGCCCACATCCAGATCGATCTCCTCGAACGCGCCCGCCCACAGGCCGAGTTGCTCCTCGTCGTCCAGGCGCGGCACGGTGACCCGGGCCCCATAGGTCCGCTCCGAGCGCAGCGGGTCCTCGCTCGACACCACCACCGGTACGGCGGCTCCGGCCAGGAAGGCCTCGGTCGCCGCCCGCTGGTCGCGGTCCAGTTCGCCGGCCTCGACGAGCAGCGCGGCGGGCAGCAGGATCGCCTCGCGCTGCCACAGGCGGGAGAGCCGGTCGCGCTCCGCGGGGTCGGTCGGCACGTCCTCGGCGCTCATCGAGTAGAGCCCGAGCCCCGAGCGGGCGGCCGCGGCGGCGCCGAGGTCGGCCCGGCTGCGCAGGTCGCCGCCGGTCACCTCGACCAGTGCCCCGTTCGTCCAGCCCTCGGCGAGCCGGTTCGCGGCCAGGTCGTACGAGGGCGTCAGCGCCTCCGGCACCGGGGTGCGGCGGAGCTGCCCGTGCAGCCGGGCGTCCAGGTAGGGCGAGCCCAGCAGGAAGTGCAGGATCCGCTCGTCCAGCCGCAGCCGGGTGGTCGTCAGCCCCGCCGCGTCGTCCAGTTCGACGATCCGCCAGCGCCTGAGCGGGGCGATGGGCGTGAGCGCGCTCCAGTGCGGTTCCGCGAGGGCGGCGAGGGCGAGGGAGAAGGTCGGGAAGGCCCGCTCCGGGTCACCGCAGGCGGCGGCACAGCGAGCGGCCGTCGTGGGCTCCAACTCTATTGCGGCGGTGAGGAGTACGAGGTCCCGCTCGAAGGGGGTGAGGCTGAAGCAGGCAGTGAGGGCGTCGAGAGGGGCGGCCCCGGGGCCTGGTGCGAGTTCGGTTCCGGGGGCACGGCCGCTCCCCTCCGTGACGCGCGCCGCATGCGCGTCGACACGGGCCAGGACACGCCGGATCTCCGCGGTCAGCGTCGAACTGCCCGGATCCGCCTGCGCCGCACTCTGTTCGTACGTCCCCATGTCCTCACCTGCCCCCGTCGTCTCCATGCCGTGTCACTCCTGCGCGGGCTTGGCGGCCCGGGGCGCTGCCTTGCGCGGACGCGCCGGGGTCTTGGCCGGGGTTTTCGCGACCGTCTTCGCCGGGGCCTTCGCCGCCTTCTTGGCCGGCGTCGCGGCGGGCGGGTCCGCCTTCTCGTGCACAACTTCCGCGGAAGCGGCTTCACTTGACGCTGCGTCATCCTTGGGCTCAGCTCCCGGCGGGACCGGCGCACCAGGCGCGCCGAATGGCAGCACCCGTACTTCGCGCCGCTCCACCGGCCTGCCCGGCACCGGGCTCTCCCGGCCGTCGATGAGGACGAGCGCCGCCTGGTAGACCACGGACAGCGCGTAGGGCGTCTGGTAGAGCATCCCCCACAGCTTCGACGTCTCGTCGACGTCCATCACCGTCGGCGTGAACCGCACCCGCTGCGCCGCCTCGACGAGGTCGCTGCCCGCCAGGTACGGCCGCTCACCGGCCTGTTCGACGACGTCCTTCGGCAGGATCGGGATCTCGTGGAGCGTGCGCACCACGGAGCCGATCAGCCGCTGCCCGACCAGTTCCCTCTCGTCGCCGTACGCGCTGATCAGGTAGTGCAGATCGAGCGCCGCAGCGGGCCGTTTGACCAGCGTGCCGTCGGCCGCGCGGGTCGGCAGATCGTTGTTGCGCTGCGAGGTGTTGGGCGTGACCTGGTAGAGGAACACCGAGACCGTCGGCTGCTCCAGCTGCGGATCGGCCGGCGGCTTGCGCGGCTCGACCTTGACGGCCTCGCCGAACTCCGGCCCGACGTTGTTCTCGATCAACAGGGCGAGGGCCTGGGTGACATGGGCGATGGCCAGTGCGTTGCTCATGACGTCAGTTCCTCGGTTCTCTCGTCGTACCGCTCACTCGCGCCCCCGTGCCAGGTAGTCGGCCAGGCTCACGGTCGCTCCGGGGCGCTGCGCGGCGCCCCGGCGTGGGCCCTTCTCCGGTACTCCGGGGGCCGCGGTCACCTCCAGGCGTCCGATCTGCACCTGGACGACCTGCTCGGCGGCCCGGCCCGGACGCCGTGCCGCGGCCTGCCGTACGGAGTCCCGGGCCGCCGTCGTGTCGGCGGTACCGGGCCGCGGCGCCACGGCCACGACGGCCGGGGCGGTGTCCATGCCCGGGCGAACGGTCCCGGTCGCCGTGGTCCGCAACGGCTCCGCCCGTCCACGGCCCGGCGCGCGCCGCACGGCGTCCGGCAGCGGCTGCGGCGCCACGGGGACGGCGGGCCGCAGCAGCGGCGGCTCGGTGCGGGCCGCCGCCTCCGACGGACGCGGGGTCGGCTGCTCCGGCGCCCGTGTCTCCCGTACGACGGTCCGCTCCCGTTCGGTGTGCGTGCGCGTCGGCGCGATGGCCGGACGGGGCGCCTGTGCCGGCGGTGAGGCCGAAGGCGTGGCCGAGGGCCACAGCAGTGTGTCCTCGTCGGGGGCCGCCGTGGCGGCCCGGACCGCCTCGATCCGCTCGAAGGGTCCGGGCAGCCGTGGCCGTACGCGCATCGCCGCCGGTCCGGGTGCCGTGTGCCGGGCGATCAGCCGGTCGAGAAAGTCGGGCCCCTCGTGGGCCGGGGAGTCAGACATCCGCGCACAGCTCCAGGTAGTAGCGGCGCCGCGTGGGGCTGAGCGCCAGGATCTCCGGCTCGCTCCAGCCGTAGGCGGTGGCGAGCAGATGGACGTCGAGCAGTACGTCCCGGGCCCAGGAGTCCAGTTCGGTCCACAGGTAGGAGGCGATGTCGAGTTCGGCCCGGGTGGCCTGCCCGCACTCCGGGCAGGCCACGTTGAGCGTCAGATCGGCGCCCGGGTCGGCCGCCTCGACCGCCTCGGCGATCCTGTGCTGGACGGCGGCGGGCAGGTCGGCTCCGGACACGGCGGCCCCGTCGCGCACCGCCGAGACCAGACACCGGGCGAGCAGCGCCGCACGCGGGTCACCGGAGCGGGCCGCCGCCGCGAGGTCACCGACTCCGGGCAGCCTGAACTCGACGTCCCAGCCGTCCTGCCGGACCCGGACGACGGAACCGGGGCCGGCCGCCGAGGAGTCACCGGCGCCGGGGGCGGAACCATCAGGTCCGCCCGCGAACCCGTCGCTCTCCGCGGCGCTGTCGACCGCGGCCACGGAGGCGGCGATCCCGTCCGCGACATCACCGGACCCGGCGGCCATGCCGTCGCCGCCGGCCGAGGACCCGAATGCCCCGCCCGTCCGCCCGCCCAGTGACCGCGCCAGCTCCCCCGCGTCCAGGTCGAACTCCATGTCCGCCCCGCACGCGGCGCACTCCAGCCGTACCTGCATCCGCTCGCCGAACAGTGCCCGGCGCAGCGCGAACAGGTCCGCCTCGCGCTCGCCCACCGGCAGGACCGGCAGCCGCCCCGCCGCCACGTCCGGCCGTGCCGTGCGGTGCAGCAGCAGTGCCCGCCCGGTCGCCGGCTCGCCGAGCCCCGCCTCCCAGGCGGCCAGCAGCTCGGCCGCCCCGGTGATCGCCATCTCCGCCCCCGATTCCAGCACCTTCCGTCAGTTCACGCCGGGTTGAGGAACGAGGGCTCCTCCGGCTCAGGTACCTCGTAGTCCCGCTCCCAGCCCTCGCACTCGAGCTTCAGCGACTGGATGGCCACCGCGTTGGCGTTGGCGTCCAGCTCGCCGAGGACCTGGTACTCGCTGGGCCAGGTCCGGTAGAGCTTGTGCGAGACGGCGACCTGTCCGGCCTCGTTGAGGACCTGGACGACGATGTCCTTGCGGAAGTCGGCGAGGGAGACCTCCGAGCCGAGACCTGCGCCGACCTGCCAGACCTTGTTGGCCCAGCGGTCGAACTCGGGGTCGTGGGTGACCCCGCGCTCCAGGGTGATGCCCTCGAACTCGGAGCGGCCCGGCGACTTGCGCGGGGAGGAGGGGTCGCCGCCGTGCCGGTGCTTGACGACCTCGGTGGTCCGCTTCAGCGGACTGATCTTGCTGATGCCGGCGACCGTCCGACCGTCCCACAGCACAAGGAACTTGAAGTTCTTGTAGGGGTCGAATCGATGCGCGTTGACCGTGAACTCAGCCATCGGATTCCTTCAGCTCTCCATGATTCAAGGGCCGCTAGAGCGCGAACTGCCCCGACGTCTGCTGGATCTTGACGACGACGAACTCGGCCGGCCTGACCGGCGCGATGCCCACCAGGACGTTGACGACGCCGTTCTCGACGTCCTCGGCGGTGGTGGTCTCGCTGTCGCACTTGACGAAGTACGCCTCGCGCGGGGTGCTGCCCTTGAAGGCGCCCTGGCGGAAGAGGGTGTGCAGGTACGAGGAGGCGGACAGCCGGATCTGCTGCCACAGGCTCTCGTCGTTGGGCTCGAACACGACCCACTGGAGGCCGCGTTGGAGGCTCTCCTCGACATGCAGCGCGAGCCGCCTGACCGGTACGTACTTCCACGCGCTGTCGAGGGCGTCGGATCCCTCCAGGGTGCGCGCGCCCCACACCAGCGGGCCGGTGACGGGGAAGGTGCGCAGGCAGTTGACGCCGAGCGGGTTGAGTAGCCCGGTCTCACGGTCCGTCAGGTCGACGGCGAGCGAGCGCACTCCGACGAGCTGCGCCTCCGTGCCGGCCGGCGCCTTCCACACGCCGCGCTCGGAGTCGGTGCGCGCGATGACGCCCGCGACCGCGCCGGAGGGCGGGAAGGACCGCAGCCGCCCGGTGAGCGGGTCGGTGAGCTGGAGGTGCGGGAAGTACAGGCCGGCGTGGTTGCCGCGGACGGCGTCGAAGGCGGCGAGCCCGGCCCGCGCGGTGTCGACGCTCACCCAGGTGCTGGGCGCGTCGACCAGCAGGAAGAACCGCCGCTCCTCGGCGAGCCGCTGGGCCGCCGAGACGACGGTGAGGACGTCCTCGGTGTTCTCGTAGGCCGCGAGCTCCGGCAGGGCCAGCAGGTTGACGTCGGCCACCCCGCGCAGGGCCTGGATGCCGGTCTTGTCTGTCTCGGAGCCGATGAGATCGCGCGGGCCCGGCGCCTCGCCGTCCTCGCCGCCTTCCAGCGGGAAGACCGGCGAGTTGACGGAGGCCTCCAGGCCCAGGTCGTTGGCGCACTCGCCGAGGAAGCGGACCACGTCGTCGGGGTCGGTGGACCCGGCGACGACCTGCAACCGCCGCCCGAAGGCGATGACTTCGACACCCGCGAAGGCGTGCTTGCCGGGCGCGTCTGGCAGTGCCCGCAGCTTGCGCTCCAGCAGGAGCGCCAACTCGGCCACGGACGAAGGGGCTTCGCCGTCGCAGTCCGGGTCGTGGAGTGTGAACTCCCGCTCGACGTCACCAATTTTCACCGTCAGGTCGACGGCCAGGTCCGGCAGTTCGTGCCCGAAGGGCTTGGAGACGGTGCCCGAAGGGTCGGGGCGGCCCTCGCCGACGGCCTCGACGCGGATCAGCCGCGAGCCGGCGTTGATCACGGTCGGCGCGTACCGGCCACCCGTCTCGTCCATGGACAGACCGGTGAAGCTCTCGCGGGCGTCGCCCTTGGCGTCGTAGACCCGCAGGTTGAAGGTCTCGTCGGGGCGGGGGGTGTCGTAGTCCACGGCGACGCGCAGGCCGTTGCCCCACCCGCCGGGTTCCTTGGCGTGGACTTCGAGGACGCGGCTCTCGCTGTGGCCCTCGGTGGACTCGAGGGCCACGCGGGCGGCCTTGCCGCTGCCGGACTTGGCGACCCGGACGATGACGGCGACGGAGCCGCCGTTGCCGAAGAACTGGTGGACCGCGTAGGCGAGGGCGCTCTGCGAGCTCAAGCCCCCGAAGCGGCGCTCGAACTCGGAGAACCCGGTGACTCGTACAGGCTCGTTGAGCGGACCGCGCCGGGTGTGTCCCACGAAGGCGGTCACCGACGTGGTCACGGCGGAGATGGTGCGGGTGCTGCTGGGAAGCTCTTCGACTTGGACGCCGGGATACGTCGGCCTGGCGGCGCTCATTGCATTCGTCGGCATTCCCCCTCCAATCCCTTTTCGGGCACCGATCGACGGGCACCAAGAGACGGAAGAGGGAGGGTTCGGCGCGGCACGCGGCGGTCTCCGGCGCGCGAAGGCGCGTCGGTCCACGGAACCGCATCAGTTTTCCCCCGTCAGCACCCGGACGGACGGCCGTCCGGGTCAAGCACGCACGCTTGTGACTCCTGATGCTCAAGTGCTCAACCCACCGTGGAGGGTCGGGAGTTGACCCTGCAAGGCGGGTTCACGCCAGCCCTGAGGGAGGTTCGGTGGAGGGCGCCGCGCGCGACTCGCACACGATGTGCGCGTGTCACAACAGGCGCTTCACAGATCTTGCACAGGCGATGTTCTAGCAGAATGGTGGTCATGCCCCGACGTACCTCGCATCTCCGGCCTCCTACCACCTCCGGCCCCGCCCACCAGCCCTCCTGCCCTTGCGGTCTTGAGGAGACGTACGAGGCCTGCTGTGGCCGATTCCACCGGGGTGCGGCCGCCGCGCCAACCCCGGAGGCGCTGATGCGTTCGCGCTACAGCGCCTTCGTGAAGCGCGACGAGGCGTATCTCTTGCGCACATGGCACCCGCGGACCCGGCCGCCGGGCGTCGATCTCGACCCCGGTATGCGCTGGACCGGCCTGGAGATCCTCGGCACGACCGACGGCTCGGCGTTCCACGGCATGGGCACGGTGACGTTCCGCGCGTCCTTCAAGGGCGGCTCCCTGCACGAGCGCAGCCGTTTCGAGCGCGTCGACGGAGCCTGGGTGTACGTCGACGGGGAGTTCCTCGACTGACCTACGGCGCGAGTATGTCCAGCTCCTGGAGGGCGCCCTCCGCGATCTCGCGGGTCAGTTCCTCCGCGTGCGTCGCGTCGCCCTCGCGGATCGCCTCGGCGAGCCGGACATGGAGGGTGACGGCCGCCGGGGCGGGGTCCTCGAACATGACCTCGTGGCGGGTACGGCCGGTGAGGACCTCGGCGACCACGTCACCGAGGCGGGCGAACATCTCGTTGCCGGAGGCGTTGAGGATCACGCGATGGAAGGCGATGTCGTGGAAGAGGTAGCCCTCGAGGCGGTGGCCCTTGGAGTTGGCGACCATGCCGAGCGCGCACGCGGTGAGTTCGGCGCACTGCTCGGGGGTCGCGTGCTTCGCGGCGAGGCCCGCCGCCACCGGCTCGATCGCCGAGCGCAGCACGGTCAGTGAGCGCAGCTGGTGCGGCCGGTCGGAGCCGGCCAGCCGCCAGCGGATGACCTGGGGGTCGTAGACGTTCCACTCGGCCTTGGGGCGGACCGTCACGCCCACGCGACGACGGGACTCGACCAGGTGCATCGACTCCAGGACCCGGACCGCCTCGCGCATCACCGAGCGTGAGACGTCGAAGCGTTGGGCCAGTTCGTCCGTGCGCAGGACGCTGCCGGGCGGGTAGTCGCCCGCTGTGATGGCGGGGCCGAGGGTTTCCAGTACGCGGCCGTGCAGCCCCCGGCCCGATGTGCTCATGCACTCAGAGTACGGGGCGTGTCACACCAAGAAAAAGTCAGACTTATTCATCACAGCCTCTTGAATTCGTCGTACCTAATCGGTTTCAGTTGCGTGTGCATCAGTCGGCATGAGTCGGCATCAGATGCCGAGGACGACACGCAGACAGTGAGGCAGCGATGAGTACCCCGAAGGTCGTCGTGGTCATGGGCGTCGCGGGCACCGGGAAGACCACCATCGGTCCCCTGCTCGCGGCCCGGCTCGGCGTTCCGTACGCCGAGGGCGACGACTTCCACCCGCCGGCCAACATCGCCAAGATGTCGGCCGGGACTCCGCTCACCGACGAGGACCGCCGGCCGTGGCTGGACGCCATCGGCTCCTGGGCGCACGGGCGGGCGGAGCTCGGCGGGGTGGTCAGCTGCTCGGCGCTGAAGCGGTCGTACCGCGACCGGCTGCGGGCCGAGGCGCCCGGGGTCGTCTTCGTGCACCTGGCGGGCGACCGCTCCCTCATCGAGGACCGGATGTCGCACCGGCAGGGGCACTTCATGCCCACCGCACTGCTGGACTCGCAGTTCGCCACGCTCCAGCCCCTCCAGGAGGACGAGGCCGGGGTCGTGGTGGACGTCTCCGGCAGCCCGGAGGAGATCACCGGGCGGGCCGTGAAGGCGCTCGCCGAGCTCCCGTAACACCCCTTTTCATCCCCCTTTCCGAAGAACATCCCCGTACCTGCAAGGGACCCCCGTGACCAGACTCAGCGTCGAGATGCTGGCAGCGGACGCACCGGAGCCGATCACCTCGGCCGGTCACGCTCAGCTGGGCATCGCCGTACTGGCGGGCATCGCCGTCATCGTCCTGCTCATCACCAAGTTCAGGCTCCACGCCTTCCTGGCGCTGACCCTGGGCACGCTCGTGCTCGGGGCGGTCGCAGGAGCGCCGCTCGACAAGGCCATCACCAGCTTCACCACCGGCCTCGGCACCACCGTCGCCGGTGTCGGCGTGCTGATCGCCCTCGGTGCGATCCTCGGCAAGATGCTCGCCGACTCGGGCGGCGCCGACCAGATCGTCGACACGATCCTCGCGAAGGCGGGCGGCCGTTCGATGCCGTGGGCGATGGTTCTGATCGCCTCCGTCATCGGTCTGCCGCTGTTCTTCGAGGTCGGCGTCGTGCTGCTGATCCCGGTCGTGCTGATGGTCGCCAAGCGCGGCAACTACTCCCTGATGCGCATCGGCATCCCGGCCCTCGCCGGTCTCTCCGTGATGCACGGCCTGGTCCCGCCGCACCCCGGCCCCCTGGTCGCGATCGACGCGGTGCAGGCCAACCTCGGTGTGACGCTCGCGCTCGGCGTGCTGGTGGCCATACCGACGGTGATCGTCGCCGGCCCGCTGTTCTCGAAGGTCGCGGCCCGCTGGGTGGACGTCCCGGCGCCGGACCGGATGATCCCCCAGCGTGCCTCGGAGGACCTGGAGAAGCGCCCGGGCTTCGGGGCCACCCTCGCCACGATCCTCCTTCCGGTCGTCCTGATGCTCTCCAAGGCGCTGGTCGACATCGTGATCGACGATCCCGACAACACCGGGCAGCGCGTCTTCGACGTCGTCGGCTCCCCGCTGATCGCCCTGCTGGCCTCGGTGCTCGTGGGCATCTTCACGCTGCTGCGCCCCGCCGGCTTCGGCAAGGAGCGCCTCACCCCGCTCATCGAGAAGGGCCTCGCGCCCATCGCCGGCATCCTGCTGATCGTCGGAGCGGGCGGCGGCTTCAAACAGACCCTGATCGACTCCGGGGTGGGTCAGATGATCCTGGAGATATCCGAGGACTGGTCCATACCGGCCCTGCTCCTCGCCTGGCTGATCGCGGTCGCGATCCGTCTCGCGACCGGCTCCGCGACAGTGGCCACGGTCTCCGCGGCAGGGCTGGTCGCCCCGCTCGCCGAGAACATGTCGACGACCCACACGGCCCTGCTCGTCCTCGCCATCGGCGCCGGCTCCCTCTTCTTCAGCCACGTCAACGACGCCGGGTTCTGGCTGGTCAAGGAGTACTTCGGCCTGGACGTCGGCCAGACCATCAAGACCTGGTCGATCATGGAGACGATCATCTCGGTGTTCGCGGGCGGTCTGGTCCTGCTGCTCTCGCTGGTCATCTAGGCGTACGGCGGCTGCGGCGCCCCCTGTCGGCCTACGGCCGCCACAGGGGGTGTTCGCGTTCCGCCCACTCCCGGCTCACTTCCCCGGTCCTGAGCCCCCGCCTCGCCTCCGGATCGCCCAGCGCCATGCCGATGTGGCCCGCCAGGACGATGCCGATCGACAGGGCCAGCCAGTCGTGGACGAAGGTCGCGCTGGTGCGCCACTGGATCGGCGTGAGGTGGGTGAACCACATCAGCAGGCCCGTGCCGAGCATGACCAGGCTCGCGCCCGCGATCCAGGCGGCGTAGACCTTCTGACCCGCGTTGAACTTGCCCGCGGGACGGGCCGCCCGGCGCTTGTCGCGGCGCAGCGCAGAACGCAGCCAGACCCGGTCGTGCGGGCCGAAGCGGTTCAGGAAGCCCAGGTCGGCGCGGAAGGCGCGGGAGACCAGGCCCACCAGGACGGGTACCGGCAGGGCCAGGCCCGCCCACTCGTGGACGCGGACCACCAGCTCACGGCGGCCGACGAGTTCGGCGAGCTGGGGGAGGTAGAGGCAGGCCGCCGTCACCACGCAGATACCCATCAGCGCGGCGGTCGCGCGGTGGACCCACTTCTGGCTGCGCCCGAAGCGCCGGACATGTGCCTGCGGTGGGGCGTCAGCTCGTAGGGTCATCGTCCCGCCCGTTCGATCGGCCCACCCAGGCGTCCACGTCGTAGCCCCGGTCCTCCCAGTAGCCCGGTTCCACGTCCTCCGTGACGGTGATGCCGGACAGCCACTTGGCCGACTTGTAGAAGTACATGGGGGCCACGTAGAGGCGGACCGGGCCGCCGTGGGAGTGGCCGATGTCCTTGTCCTGCATACGCAGGGCCACCAGGACGTCCGAACGGCGGGCCTGGTCGAGGGTGAGGCTCTCGGAGTACGCCCCGTCGAAGCAGGTGAAGCGGACGGCGCCCGCCTTGGCGGTCACCCCGGCGGCGTCCAGCAGCCGGGACAGCCGTACGCCTTCGAACGGCGTGTCCGGGACCCGCCAGCCCGTCACGCACTGCACGTCCTTGACCATCCGGGTCTGGGGCAGCGCCCGCAGGTCGGCCAGGGTGTACGTCCGCGGGCGCGAGACCAGACCGTCGATCTTGAGCTCGTAGTTCTCGGCGTCCTTGTGCGGCACGGACGAGGTCACCGAGTAGTAGCGGAAGCCGCCGCCGTTGGGGAGCAGTCCTGTCAGACCGGTGGGGTCCTTGTCGGCGGCGCTGCCCAGGAAGGCCTCCAGGCCGCGTTGCAGGGTGGGCGCGGCGACCACGCCGAGCGCGCCCAGGCCGAGGGTGCCGAGGAGGACACGGCGGCCGATCGGCGTTCCGCGCTGCTCCTCGGGCTGTTCGGAGTTCACCTCCTCATTCGAACACCCGCGAGGCCTGTGGGACCAGGAATCGCGGGTGCTCGTCAGACTTCCGTAACCACTTCTCACCCGGATCTCGGCGAGCGTCCGGTTCGCGGAGGTCTAGGACGCCTCGCCCGCCGCCTTCTCCAGTTGGAACGCCTCGTTGCCGAGCCCGATCCGGGCGTGCTCCTCGGGCTTGCGGGCCCGCAGGAGCAGCCCCTGCGCCAGGCCCACCACCACGGCGAGCCCGATGATGCCCGGCAGCACCCAGCTCAGCGAGGATCCCGGGCCCGCGCCGACCAGGACGTCGAAGTCCTTCACCGTGTAGACGGCGATCACCAGCAAGGCGATCCCCGCGAGGGCCGAGGTGATCAGCCGCCACGCCTGGGCGCCCGCCGCGCCGCGGCGCACGAAGAACACGACCACGGAGGCGGAGGCGGCCGCCATCAGCAGGATCACGCCGAGGGAGCCGACGTTGCCGAACCAGGTGAACAGGTGCAGGACCGGCACGGTCGGATCGCCCGTGGGCTTGTCGTCGGCGAACGCGAAGACGGCGATGACCACGACGGACACGGCCGTCTGGAGGAGCGAGCCGGTGCCGGGCGCGCCGCTGGCGCTGTTCGTGCGGCCGAAGGCGGCGGGCAGCAGGCCCTCGCGGCCCATGGCGAAGGCGTAGCGGGCGACGACGTTGTGGAAGCTGAGCAGGGCCGCGAACATGCCGGTCACGAAGAGGAAGTGCAGCACGTCGGTGAAGGTGGTGCCGAGGCGGTCCTCGGTGAGGCCGAAGAGCAGTCCCGCGCTCTGCTTCTGGGCCTCGCCGACGATGGCCGAGGGTCCGGTGGCAACGGTGAGGGCCCAGCTGCTGAGCGCGAAGAACACGGCGACACCGCCGACGGCGAGGAACATCACGCGCGGGACGAGCACATGCGGGCGGCTGGTCTCCTCGGCGTAGACGGGAGCCTGCTCGAAGCCGGTGAAGGCGGCGATGCAGAAGCACAGGGCGGTGCCGACGCCGGCGCCGCTGAGGGTGTCCGGGTTGAAGGCGTGCAGGGACAGGCCCTGGGCGGCCGGGTCGGAGACGGCTGCGATGTCGAAGATGACGACCAGGACGACCTCGACGATGAGCAGGACGCCGAGCACGCGCGCGTTGACGTCGATCTTCAGCCAGCCCAGCGCGCCGACGACCAGGGCGGCCGCCAGCGCCGGTATCCACCAGGCCACCGACAGGTCGGCGTAGGTGGCGAACAGCCCGGAGACCTCGAAGCCGAAGATGCCGTAGATGCCCACCTGGAGGGCGTTGTAGGCGACCAGGGCGACAAGGGCCGCGCTCGCCCCGGCGGTGCCGCCGAGGCCGCGGGAGATGTAGGCGTAGAAGGCGCCGGCGTTGTGAACGTGCCGGCTCATCTCTGCGTAGCCGACGCTGAACAGCACGAGGACGACACCGAGGACGACGAAGAGCAGGGGCTGGCCGACGATCCCCATCACCGCGAATGTGGTGGGCATGACACCCGCGACGACCATGAGGGGGGCGGTCGCGGCGAGGACGGAGAGCAGCAGGCCTCCGGTGCCGAGGCGGCCGGCGCGCAGCGCGCGGTCCTGCCCCTTGAACGTACTGATCTCTGGTCTGCTCTTGCTGGAACTCTCGGTGGCCATGGGGACCGTCCTTCTGGGGTTCGGGGGTGCTACACCGTGCCGAGCGCGCTGTCGCGGGCGGCAAGGAAGGCGGAGTACGGCTCGTGGTCCGGATAGGACCAGGGGGCCGGGGTGGGGTGTTCGCCGATGCGGTGGAAGAGGGCGGCGGCCTCGGCGCCGCGGCCCTCGCAGACCTTCGCGTGGGCGAGGAAGTTGAGGTCGACCAGGCGGCGGGGGTGGCCCTCGTGCTCCCATTCCAGCCACCAGTCGAAGGCCGACTTCATCACCTGCCGGGCCCGGCGTCCGGTCCAGTGGCCGGAGACGGCGGGGTCGCGCGGCTCGTGCCCGGCGGCGGCCAGGGCCCGGTAGCGCTCGGCGTGCGCGATGACCGGCAGGATCGCGAGCGGTGAGTCGGCGGGGGCCTGCTCGGCGGCCCAGTTCGCGAAGTCGTAGACCTCGTGCAGCGGATCGGGGCCCGCCTCGGCCCGGCGCTCGGCGAGCCGGGCGACCATCAGATGGTGGGCGTGGTGGTGGTCGGCGTGCCGCTGGCGGATCTCGCCGAAGACGTCGGCCACCTCGTCCGCCGCCCCGAGGTCGCGCTCCAGCAGGAGCAGGCCGAGCCAGGGGGTGGGGTCGGCGGGCAGGCGGCGGGCCGCGGTCCGGCAGGCCTCGCGGGCGGCGGCGGGCTTTCCCTTGCCCCGCCGCACGCGCTGGACCAGGGCGAGGGCGAGCAGTACGGCGGCGTCGCCGGAGTCCGGCTCGGCCACCAGCCAGTCCCTGGCCCAGGCGTCGCTGTACGGCTCGGCCGCGAGCACCGTGATCCGGTGGCCGCGCCGGTCCCACTCGTCACCCGTCCGGGCGAGCAGCGCCCGGGCCGCCTGCCATCTGCCCTGCGCCAACGCGGCACGCGCGTCGATGAGTTCGGCGTCGTCGAGGGCCGCGTCGAAGGCCTGGGCGGCGCGTTTTCGACTGCGGCCGAAGGGTGGCGGTGGCGGGGACACCGTGTGGGTTTTCCTCACGGAACATGACGCGTGACGGGTGGGGCGGAAGGGTCAGGCGGAGGGGGTGGGACGGAAGGGGCGCCTGGGCGGATGCGGGCAGGCCGACCGTCGATGTGGGCAGGTCGGCGGGCCGATTCGCACCGCCATCGACTGATCACGGACAGCCAACCGCCCGCCAATGGTTTGCGTCAAGAGCCGAAGGCGCATTACACGCGTCAACTCTCCATACCTGAGAGGAAGTTGTGGCGAAGCGGTGCTGGTGGGACCGGGTCAAGGGCCCGCATCTGTGGCGTACGCCATGGCGCCGCGCCTCCCGGCACCGCACCATGGCGGGAATCCCGCTGCCGAGAACGGCACGCGGTCGAGTCGACGGCCCGGATACGGGTACTCCCAGGGGCAAGCCGGACGCTGGGACGCTACAGTCGGCGACAACCACCCCGCCGCCCGGCCGGACGATCGAGGTACGAAGCGTGTCGGTTCTGGTTCTGATTCTCGCCGTGAGTGCTGCCTGCTGCCTGGGCTTCGGCTTTGTGCTGCAGCAGAACGCGGCCCGTCAGGCCCCGCTGAGCGACTTCCTCTCGCCCCGGCTGCTCCTCGACCTGGTGAAGGTGCCGCGCTGGCTCGGCGGCATCGGCCTGATGGTGGCCGGCATGGTCCTCGGCGCGATCGCGCTGGGCCACGGCGAGGTCTCCCTGGTCGAACCCCTCCTCGCCACGAACCTCCTCTTCGCCCTGGCCCTCTCCCGCAAGCAGACGAAGCAGCCGCTGGGCCGCCAGGGCTGGGCGGGGCTCGCGCTGCTCGCGGGCGGGGTGACCGCGTTCATCGTGGCGGGTGAGCCACGCGGCGGTACGGCGGTCACCGACCCCTTCCGCCACTGGCTGATCATCGGCGCCATGATCGGCCTCGCCCTGCTGCTCACCACCTACGCCAAACGCTCCCGCCTCAGCTCGGGCCCGGTCCTGCTGTCCCTGGCGGCCGGTCTGCTGTACGGCGTCCAGGACGCCCTCACCCGGGTCAGCGGCCAGCGCTTCTCCGCGGGCGGCCTCGCCGAGCTGCTGACCGGCTGGCAGCCGTACGCCGTGCTGGCCCTCGGGATCACCGGGCTCGTCCTGGTGCAGAGCGCGTTCGAGACCGCGCCCCTGCGGATGTCGCTGCCCGCGCTGACCGCGGCCCAGCCGCTCGCCGGGATCCTGTGCGGAGTGGGCTTCCTGGGCGACCGGCTGCGCACCGACACCGCCGCGCTGACCTGGGAGGCGCTGGGACTCGCGGCCGTCGTCGCGGGCATCGTGCTGCTGGGGCTGCACCCCGCGATGCCGCGCGGGGCCGCCCGCTCGGAACCCGCGCGCGACCTCCAGCCGAGCTGACGCGCGCCCGCCGGGACGGACGGCACGGGCGCTGCTGCTTGGACGGAGGTCTGAGCGCTGCTGCTTGGATGGGGCCATGAGCGCTGCTGACGAGATCCTCGACATCGTCGACGAGAACGACGACGTCGTCGCCCAGTCCCCCCGCGGCGAGGCCTACGCCGAGGGGCTGCGCCACCGCTGCGTCTTCGTCCGGGCCACCGACGCCGAGGGCCGCCTCTTCGTCCACCGCCGCACAGCCACCAAACTGGTCTTCCCCTCGCTCTACGACATGTTCGTCGGCGGAGTGGTCGGCGCGGGCGAGTCCTACGACGACGCGGCCCTGCGCGAGGCCGAGGAGGAACTCGGCGTGAGCGGGCTGCCCCGCCCGGAGTTCCTCTTCAAGTTCCTCTACGACGACGGGGCCGGCCGGACCTGGTGGTCCGCGGTCTACGAGGTCCGCTGCGAGCTCCCGGTCAGCCCCCAGGTCGAGGAGGTCGCCTGGCACGACTTCCTGCCGGAGGACGAGGTGGAGCTGCGTCTGCGGGACTGGGAGTGGGTGCCGGACGGGCTGGCCGCCTACGAGCGGCTCAAGGCGTACCGGTCGATGGGTTGAGCAGGCCCGCACCGCGTCGTTCCGGAACCCGGCCGATAGGCTCGTGCGCGTGATCGATTTCGCACGGAACGTCCGCGTCTGGTTCGCCCCCGACGAGGTCCGGCAGGAGGGTCGTACCCCCGACTACCGGTTCTCGCTGGCCAATGAGCGCACCTTCCTGGCCTGGCTGCGCACCGCGCTCGCCCTGATCGGCGGCGGCTTCGCCGTGGACCAGTTCCTGCCGGATCTGCGCTGGGGCTGGCGGGTGGGCCTGGCACTCGCGCTGCTCGCGGCAGGCGTGCTGTGCTCGTTGCGGGCGGTCAACCACTGGGTGCGGTGCGAGCGGGCGATGCGGCGGGGCGAGGATCTGCCGGTGTCCCGGTTCCCGGCGCTGCTGAGCCTGGTGGTCGCGGTGGTGGCCGTGGCCATGGTCGTCGTGGTGTTCATCGGGTGGGAGGGATGAGCGAGGCCGCCGCCGCGGAGCGGGACCCGGGGCTCCAGCCCGAACGCACCCGGCTCGCCTGGCGCCGTACGACCCTCTCGGGCACCGTCTGCGCGGTACTCGCCGTGAAGACGGCCCTGCACGGCGGCCCGACCCCCGCCACACTCGTCGCCTGCGCCCTGTGCTGCGCCCTCTGGCTGGGCCTCCTCTCCCTCGCCCACCACCGCATCCGCGCCCTGACCTCGTCGGACACACCGGCGGCCCTCACTTCGCGACACGCCACCGCGGCGGTCCTGTGCACGGTGGCGACGGCGGTGTGCGGGGCGGCGCTGGTGTTCTGAGCGGCTCGGCGCCCCCCCACCCGGGCCCGCCCGTGCTCACCCTCGCCCCTGTGGGGTACCCGTACGCCACGCAGACCTGAATATCCGCATACGCACCTTTCGCGTGACAGCCTGTCCGACGTCATCGCCCGTCGCTTCGAAGGTGAGCACCATGACCACCCTCCACCACGAACACGCCGCGCACGCGCACACCCACGGCCCGGACTGCGGACACACCGAGGTGCCGCACGACGACCACGTCGACTACGCGCACGACGGGCATCTGCACCGCGAGCACGAGGCCCACTGGGACGAGTGCGAGCCCGGCGGGCACGTCTCGCACACGGAGCACGAGCACCGGCACGGCCAGGACTGCGGACACGAGAGCGTCCTGCACGGCGACCACGTCGACTACCTCCACGACGGCCACCGGCACGCCGCCCACGACGGCCACTGGGACGACCACTGACCTGACCGAGAAGCACCGCCGACAGCTCCCCGCCACACCAGGCCGGGAGCTGTCGGCCTATCGTGGGCCGGATCACGTTCACCGTCCCCTCTGGACGGCATACCGACCAGTCGGCATGATGGTCGGTACCCGTTCCCGCGCGTAAGGAGCCCAGATGAGCCCCGATCATCCGCCAGGACTCGATCTCGACCGGCTGCGCGGCCTGCTCGACCGCGAGCGGCCCGGCCTGGTGCGCGGTCCGCTGACCGGCCGGCTGATCGAGGGCGGACGGTCGAACCTCACGTACGCGGTGTCGGACGGCACGTCGAAGTGGGTCGTACGACGGCCCCCGCTCGGCCATGTCCTCGCCACCGCGCACGACATGAAGCGCGAGCACCGGGTCATCAGCGCGCTGCACCCCACGAACGTGCCGGTGCCGAACCCGGTCCTGCTGTGCGAGGACGACGAGGTGATCGGGTCGCCCTTCTACGTCATGGAGTTCGTCGAGGGCACCCCGTACCGCACCGCCGACCAGCTCGCCCCCCTCGGCCCGCAGCGCACCCGCGACGCCGTGCTGTCCCTGGTCGACACCCTCGTCGAGCTGCACGCGGTGGATCCGGCGGAGGTCGGGCTCGCGGACTTCGGGCGCCCCGAGGGCTTCCTGGACCGCCAGCTGCGCCGCTGGGGCAAGCAGCTGGACGCCTCCCGCAACCGCGACCTGGCCGGCATCGACGAGCTGCACGCGGCGCTCGGCCGCCGGCTGCCCGAGTCCCCCGCGGCCACGGTCGTGCACGGCGACTACCGGCTCGACAACGTCCTGCTGGGCGACGACGACCGGATCAGGGCGATTCTCGACTGGGAGATGTCGACCCTCGGTGACCCGCTCACCGACCTCGGCCTGCTGGTGATGTACAGCGTGCCGCTGGGCACGGCCGCCTCCCCGGTCTCCACGACCGCCGAGGCCGCGGGCCACCCGGATCCGGCCGAACTGGTCGCGCGGTACGCCGAGCGCTCCGGGCGGGACGTGACGGCGGTGTCCTGGTACACGGCGTTCGCGTGGTTCAAGCTCGCCGTGATCCTCGAGGGCATCCACTACCGCTACACCCTGGGCCAGACGGTCGGCCGCGGTTTCGACCGCATCGGCGACCTGGTCCCGGTCTTCATCCAGCACGGTCTGACCACGCTTCACGACGGCATCCAGGAAGGCTGATCCGCATGGACTTCGCGTTCGACGCGCGCACCGAGGAGCTGCGCGCCAAGCTGCTCGCCTTCATGGACGAGTACGTCTACCCCGCCGAGGCCGTCGCGGAGGAGCAGCGCGCCCGGCTGGACTCGCCGTGGGACACCCCGGCCGTGGTCGAGGAGCTCAAGGCCGAGGCGCGCAGGCAGGGCCTGTGGAACCTCTTCCTGCCCGACGCCGAGTACGGCGCCGGCCTCACCAACCTCCAGTACGCCCCGCTCGCCGAGATCACCGGCCGCTCCCCGCAGCTCGCGCCCACCGCGCTGAACTGCGCGGCGCCCGACACCGGCAACATGGAGGTGCTCTCGCAGTTCGGTGACGAGCAGCAGAAGAAGCAGTGGCTGGAGCCGCTGCTGGCCGGTGAGATCCGCTCGGCGTTCGCGATGACCGAGCCGGAGGTCGCGTCCTCCGACGCCACGAACATCACCACCCACATCGAACGGGACGGCGACGAGTACGTCGTCACGGGCCGCAAGTGGTACATCTCCGGGGCGATGAACCCGGACTGCAAGATCTTCATCGTGATGGGCAAGACCGACCCGGACGGCGCGGACATCCGCCGCCAGCAGTCCATGATCCTGGTCCCCCGGGACACTCCGGGCGTCACGGTCGAGCGCGCGATGCGGGTCTTCGGCTACGAGGACCACTCCCACGGCGGCCACGCCGAGGTGATCTTCGACCACGCGCGCGTACCGGCCTCGAACCTCGTCGGCGAGGAGGGCGGCGGCTTCGCCATCGCCCAGGCCCGCCTCGGCCCCGGCCGGATCCACCACTGCATGCGGCTGATCGGCATGGCCGAGCGGGCGATCGAGCTGATGTGCCGCCGCGCGGTCTCCCGCGACGCCTTCGGCAAGGCGCTGGCCCAGCAGGGCGTGGTCCACAACTGGATCGCCGACGCGCGCGTGACCGTCGAACAGCTCCGCCTGCTGGTCCTGAAGACGGCCTGGCTGATGGACACGGTCGGCAACAGGGGCGCCCACACCGAGATCCAGTCCATCAAGATCGCCACGCCCCGCGCGGTCGTCGACATCATCGACCGGGCGATCCAGCTGCACGGCGCGGGCGGCGTCAGCCAGGACTTCCCGCTGGCCGAGCTGTACGCCGGCGCCCGCACCCTGATGATCGCGGACGGCCCGGACGAGGTCCACCAGCGCTCGCTCGCGCGACGGGAGCTGAAGAAGTACCTCTAGGAGGCGCTCTACGGCCGCAGGGACCGCAGGAGGAGGTCGGCCAGGTGGTCGGCGACCTCCTGCGGGCCCATCGGGCCGTCCGGGCGGTACCAGGTCGACAGGTGGTGGACGGACCCGAAGTGGTAGTCCACGACGAGATCGGCCGGGGTCGCCTTCGAGAAGACGCCCGCTTCCTGGCCCTCCTCGATGAGCGCGCGGAAACGCTCGTGGTACTTCCGCCGCTCGGCGCGTACCTGCTTGTTCTTCTCGGGGCTCAGGTGGTGCATCGAGCGGAAGAAGATCATCGCGTCGTCGAGGTTCTCGATCGTGGTGACGACGACGTCGGCGGCCGCCGCCCGCAGCCGCTTCTCGATCGGCTCGTCGGCGTTCGCGAGCGCGTCGAGGCGCTCCTGCTGGACGCGCAGCACGCGCGCGTACACCTCGTGCAGGAGGTCGTCCTTGGAGCCGAAGTAGTGGTACAGCGCCCCCTTGGTGACGCCGGCCGCCTCGACGATCTCCTGCACGGAGGTGCGGTCGTAGCCCCGCTCGGCGAAGAGCCGGGTGGCGGCGGCCAGCAGCCGCTGCGGGACGGGCGTACCGTCTCCGTCCGTCGTCCTGGGCACTGTGCCGCCACCTGCCTTCCGAGAGGTCATTCGCTGTTGTGCGGTGGGGAACGGAGTTCCCGCCGGAGGATCTTCCCACTGGCCGTCTTCGGCAAGTCGGGCAGGATCTCCACCTGCCGCGGGTATTTGTAGGCCGCCAGTCTCTCCTTGCAGTACGCGGCGAGCGCATCGGGGTCGGTTTCCGCACCCGGACGGAGGCTGATGTACGCCTTGACGGTCTCCCCGCGGTACCCGTCGGGCACTCCGACGACGGCCGCCTCGCGCACCGCCGGATGCGTGTACAGCACGTCCTCGACCTCGCGCGGCCACACCTTGAAGCCGGACGCGTTGATCATGTCCTTCTTGCGGTCCACGACGTACAGCCAGCCCTCGGGGTCCATGAACCCGATGTCACCCGTGCGCAGCTCGCCGTCCGGGAAGGTCTCGGCGGTCGCCTCCGGCCGCCGCCAGTACCCGGGCACCACCTGCGGTCCGCGCACGACGATCTCGCCCTGCTCGCCGAAGGGCACCTCGGCGCCGCTGTCGTCGACGATCCTTACGACCGTCTCGGGCCCCGGCACGCCCACGGCGAGCGTCCCGGACACCGGGTCGACGGGCGCCTCGCGCTCCGGCGGAACGGAGGCGCAGGGCGCGGAGCACTCGGTCAGCCCGTAGCCGTTGCGGATGTACGGCCCGAAGCCGGCCCGGAACTTCTCCACCAGGGCGGGCGGCAGCGGGGCCCCGCCGGAGGAGATGTTGACGAAGGACGAGAAGTGCTCGCGGGTGACGTCCGGGTGGGCGGCCAGCGCCATGAAAGCGGTCGACGGGCCGACCGTGTAGTGCGGCCGGTGCTCGGCGAACGCCTCCAGGACGACACCCGCCTCGAAGCGGTACGCCAGCACGAGCGTGCCCACGCTGTTCAGACAGGCCCCGAGCTGGCAGACCATCCCGGTGATGTGGAACAGGGGCGCCAGTGCGAAGTACACGGGCGCCTCGGGCAGCCCGAGCCCGGTCCGCTGCCGCTCGGCGTTGTACATGATGTTGCCGTGCGTGTTGGTGGCGCCCTTGGGCGTGCCGCTCGTCCCCGAGGTGTAGCTGATCAGCGCGAGGTCGGAGGGCCTGACGTCCCGTCCTTCGGGCGCCTTGTGCCCGGCCCCGGCGACGGCGACCAGGTCGTCGGCGTCCTCGGCCTGCGGCAGCCGCTCGAAGGTGAGCACGCGCGCGTCCCCGCGGGTCTGGAAATCCAACTCGCACCCGGTCAGCACGATCCGCACCGGCGAGTCCGCCGCCGTCTCGCGCAGATACGACTCCCAGGCCCGGTCGGAGCAGATCAGCGCGGCCACCTCACCGTCCCGCAGGACATGGCCGACCTCCCCCGACTTGTACATGGGGTTGACGGGCACGACGACCGCGCCCGCCTTCCAGGCACCGAGCAGCGCGAGCACGAACAGCGGGGAGTTCTGGAGCAGGACCGCCACCCGGTCGCCGCGCTCCAGACCGCGAGCGGCGAGGTGTCCGGCGACGGAGTCGCTCAGCTCGTCGACCTCGCGATAGCTGAGCCGCCCGTCGAAGTAGGCGAGGAAGGGCCGCTCCGGCGCCTCGGCGACGGCCCGCCGCAGGGCGTGCACGAGTGAGTCGGCGGGCTCTATCGGCCCGCGCTGGGCTTCGCTGAGAAGCGCCAGCCAGGGCTTGGCGGCGTAACGGGACTCGCTCACCGGACCTCCTCCCACTTGCGCTGGAGGTGGTTCATGCCGGCCAGCCAGCGATCGGGCTCGGCGGCCCGCGCCTGGTAGTACTCGGCGACCTCCGGGTGCGGCAGGATCAGGAACCGGTCCTGCTCGATCCCCCTGAACAGCGCCTCGGCCACATCCTCCGGCTCGACGGCGGTCGGCTGGAGCACCAGGTCTCCGGCGGTCCCGGTGGCCGCGAGCATGTCGGTCCGCACACCCTGCGGACAGATCGCGTGCACCTTGATCCCCCGGTGCCGGTAGGTCAGCGACAGATACTCGGCGAAGGCGTAAGCCCCGTGCTTGGTAACGGCGTAGGGAGCGGCCCCGATCATGGTCAGCAGCCCCGCGGCGGAAACGGTCGACACGAACCGCCCGCTGCCCCGCTCCAGCCACCCCGGAAGCAGCGCGTGGGCGGCTCGCACGTGCGCCATGACGTTCACGTCCCAGGAAGTGGCCCAGCCGGTCTCGTCGAGCGGCTCGTCGGCGTTCCCTCCGCCGAAGGCGACGCCGGCGTTGGCGCAGTAGACGTCGACGTTGCCGCCGAGTGCGTCGCGGGCGTCGGAGACGACGGCGGAGGCGTCCCCGGCGACGGCGATGCCCCCGACCTCCTCGGCCACGGCCTTCGCACGGCCGGCATCGAGGTCGTTGACGACGACCCGGGCCCCTTCCGCAGCAAACCGCCGGGCCAGCGCAGCCCCGATGCCACCTCCCGCTCCGGTCACAACCACTCCGGCACCCTGCAGGGCTTCCACCATCGGTCTCCTTCGACTGCGGCTCGACTGCAGGCCCAGACTAACCGGTCGGTATGTTGAAGGAAAGAGTGACGGAAACCTCCCCACAACCCGCGTCGGCGCCTACCGTGCACCTCATGCGCCTATCCAGAAGAACCCTGCTGGCAGCAGCAACGGCAACGGCGTCACTGACCTCCGCACCCCCGGCCCAGGCGGCCCGCTCCCACAGACGAACAGGTTTCGAGAACCTGGCCGCCTCCGGATACGCCCAGCTCGACGGCGAGCGTATCGGCATCGTCACCAATCCCACGGGCGTCACCCGGGACGTGCAGCACATCGTCGACGTGATGCACGCCGACCCCCGGGTCGACCTGACCGCCGTCTTCGGCCCCGAACACGGCTTCCGGGGCACCGCGCAGGCGGGCGGCTCCGAGGGCCGCTACGACGACCCCGCGACCGGTCTCCCCGTCTACGACACGTATCTCAAGAGCGGCAGGCCCCTCGCCGACATCTTCACCGCCTCCGGCGTGGACACGATCGTCTTCGACATCCAGGACGTGGGCGCACGCTTCTACACGTACATCTGGACCCTGTACGACTGCATGGAGGCGGCCCGGCTCGCGGGGAAGCGCTTCGTCGTCCTGGACCGCCCGAACCCGGTCACCGGCCGTGCGGCCCAGGGCCCGGTCCTGCACAAGGAGTTCGCGACCTTCGTGGGCAGACAGCCCGTCTCCCAGGCACACGGAATGACCGTCGCGGAGCTGGCCCGTCTCTTCAACGGTGAGTTCCTCACCTCGCCCGTCACCCTGGACACGGTCCTGATGACGGGCTGGAGGCGCTCGGAGTTCTACGACGCCTGGAACCTCCCCTGGGTCCCCCCGAGCCCGAACATGCCGACCCCCGACACCGCCCTGGTGTACTCCGGCACCTGTCTCTTCGAGGGCACGAACCTCTCGGAGGGCCGCGGCACCACCCGTCCCTTCGAACTGCTGGGCGCGGAGGGCCTGGACGGCCGCTGGGCCGCCGCCGCAGGCGAACTCGGCCTGCCCGGCGTGCACTTCAGGGAGGCCTACTTCGCCCCCACCTTCTCCAAGTTCCAGGGCAAGACGGTCGGCGGCGTACAGATCCACGTCCACGACCGGCCCGCCTACGACCCCGTCCGCACCGGCATCGCCCTGCTGGTGACCGCCAAGAAGGCCTGGTCCGGCTTCGGTTGGCGCGCGGACAACTGGATCGACAAGCTCACCGGCTCCACCCGGGTCCGCACGATGATCGACGCCGGCGCCGGTGCCGACGAGGTCGTGGCGGGCTGGCGGGAGGAGCTGACGGCTTTCCGGCGGATTCGAAAGCATTACCTCCTCTACGGATGAGCCGTGGAGTATGGCCAACTTCGCCCGGTAGTAGGACGATGCGCACCACTACGGGGACGAGGTGGTCGGTGATGGCGGATCCGGCGATGAGTGTGACGCCGTACTGGGAGCTGACGTTCGACGCGGACGGAGACCCGGACACCGGCCGGCGGGACCGGCTGCTCGCGGAGGTGGTGGACCGGGGCGTCAAGGACCTGGTCGTCTTCTCGCACGGCTGGAACAGCGACCGCTCGGCGGCGACCCGGCTCTACAGCAGCTTCTTCGCCCCGTTCCCGCAGCTCGCGCCGGCGGCGAGACTCGGGTACGTGGGGGTCGTGTGGCCGTCGATGCGGTTCTCCGACGAGCCGATCCCGGACTTCCCGCGGTCCGTGGCCGCCGAGATGCCACCGCGTCCAGTGCTCGACAAGGACACCCGTCACGCGCTGCTCGAGACCTTCCCGGGCCGGGCCACCGTGATCGACCAGTTATCCCGGCTGCTCGATCAGCAGCCTCCTGAAGAGGCCGAGCTGGAGGAGTTCGGGCGGCTGGTGCGGATGCTGGTGGACGTCGTGCCGCCCGGGCCGCAGGCGCTGTTCGCGGCGGACACGCTGGCGGAGGGGGTCCCGCAGGACGAGCCGGAGATGTTCGCCGGGTCCGCGGCGACGGTGTGCGAGGAGTTCGCGCGGGCCCTCGCCCATCTCGAATCACCCGACGGGGTACAGGGGTTCACGATTCCCAACCCGTGGGACGGTGCGCACGAACTGCTGCGGCAGGGGACGTACTACGCGATGAAGCGGCGCGCGGGCACGGTGGGCGAGCGCGGGCTCGGCCGGGTGATCGGGCAGCTCGCGAAGGCGGCGCCCGGGGTGCGGGTGCACCTCGTGGGGCACAGCTTCGGGGGCCGGCTGGTGTCGTTCGCACTGCGCGGGCTGCCGGAGGGGGTACGGACCGTCAAGTCCGTCACGCTGCTCCAAGGGGCCTTCTCGCACTACGCGTTCGCGACCCGGCTGCCGCACGACACGCGCGCGGGAGGTGTGCTCCAGGGACAGCAGAACCGCGTCGACGGGCCGCTCGTGTGCTGTTTCTCCAGCCATGACTCGGCGCTCGGCACCTTGTATCCGCTGGCCTCGCGCATGGCGGGTGACGCCCAGGGCGTGGCGGCCTTCGACCTCGGCCGGACCCTGGGCGCCAAGTGGGGGGCGATGGGCCATGACGGCGTGCAGGCGGTGCCGGACACGCCGTCCGTCAAGCTGGCCGACGCCCTCGGGAAGCTGCCCGCGAAGGGCTGCGTGAACGTCGACGCGGCGGTCGTCGTCAGGCGCGGTGGACCGCCCTCGGGCGCGCACAGCGACATCTGCCACCGCGAACTGGCCCACCTGGTGCTGGCGGCGGGCCGTATCCACTGACCCGCCGCCTGCCGTCGGCCTAACGGTGCGAAGTGAACTCCACCACCTGCTGGAAGGTCGGACGGTTCTGCCAGCTGATGTTGTAGTGCTTGATGCCTCCCAGGGTGCGCTGCACGATCGAGTCGGCGCACCACTGGTCGCCCGCCGAGCACAGGTCGTCGCCGGGGTAGACCTGGGCCGCGGTCCTTCCGGCCGCGGTCTTCAGGGTGCTGATCAGGATGTCCCGGCAGGCGCTGAGGCTGCCGCCGCCGCAGTACTTGTCCGCCAGCGGACCCCGCACGCTCTCACCGAGCACCGCGCGGACGTCCTTGTCGACGTAGCTCCACCAGCCGTACTGGAAGGAGCTGCCCGCGTGCGCCCCGGTGGGTCCGTGCGCGGCCGAAGGGGACTCGTCGACGGGCAGGTTGGCCTGGAAGGCGGTGTACAGGCCGGTGCCGAGGCCCGGTTCGAAGATGCCCTGGGTCAGCAGCGGCCACCACGCGTCCAGGATGCGGACCGCGTCGGCGTCGGCGTACTTCTTCGAACCCGCCGAGGTCTCGGTGCGCTTGCCGCCGGCCGTGAGCCACGCCTGGAGCTTGCTCACCGCGGCCGCGGCCGTGGAGTCGGTGACCGTCGAGCTGTTGATCACCTTGAGCAGGTCCGGGAGGACGTCCTCCGCGCGCAGGTCGGCGAGAGACGCGTCCGCCATGGCCTTCACCAGCGAGGCCCGAGTGACCCCGCCCGCGGCGACCAGCTTCTTCACGCGGTCTTCCAGCAGGTTGCCGCGGTGCACGGACCCGTCGCCCCAGGACGCGGTCGCGTAGTCGAGCGCCTGTTTGTTGTTCCAGGAGACGTAGTAGTCCTGGTCGATCGAGTTGGGGTGCGCGGAGGCCGGCGTGTAGTCGGCGGTGTTCGTCGTCGGGTTCCAGTTCTTCCACTCGTACGCCGCCTGCGCCCACACCGGGAACTCGGCGTCGACGCCGGACGCGCGCACCGGGTTGTTCCCGCTGTTGTAGTACGCGGTGTGCGTGGAGTCGGCGTAGAACCAGTTGAAGGTGTAGTTGATGTGCTGCACCGCGCTCTGGAAGGTCTGCGGGCTCTTGACGTAGTCCGGGTCGTTCAGCATCTGGAAGCCGATGATCGAGTCGGCCTCGTGCAGATAGGAGGAGCGCAGGGTGGTGTAGGCGACCTTCTTGCCGCCGACGGTCGCCCGGTATTCGACAGGACCGTATTTCGTGCGCCAGACCCTCATGGTGTACGACCCCGCGGCGGTGCCGTCGGCCGTGGTCGGGGCCCAGGCGTTCTTCTGCTCGATCTTCTCCATGGCCGTGCAGGTGCCGTGGTAGAGGTAGTGGTAGTCGTCCTGGCACAGTTCGACGGCGTAGGTGTCGATGATGTCCTGGCCGGAGGTCGTGGCGGACCACGAGTAGTCCTGGCCGCGGCCGAGTTCCACGTACATGCTCAGTCCCGCGAAGGAGGCGCCGCGGGCGCTGATGCCGGGGCCCTGGATCTCCTGGAGCATGAGGAGCTGGGGTGCGAAGTAGCCGGTCTGCGGTCCGAAGACGGCGACCGGGTGGCCGCTGGCCGTGTACTTGCCGCTGACGACAAGGGCGTTGGACATGCCGCGCTTGGCCGAGCTGGGGGCGTTCGCGGTCGCCGTGGCGGAGGCCGCGCTCGCGCTCTGGTCGGCGCCGGTGCCCGTGGGGTCGTAGACCAGTGGTTCGGTGCTCACCGAGCCGGCGTCGGGCAGCGCCACGCCCTGCGCGCTCGCGGGCTTGGCGGCGTACGGGAAGCTCTCGCCGTTGTGGACGGTGAGGACGGCCTCGGGGTCGTTGCGCTCGCGGAAGGACTCCCAGACCTCGGTGCCCTTCGTCACGCCGTACCGCTGCTGGGCGGCCAGCAGGGAGATCGCGTTGTTGACCTCGCCGCCGCCCCCGGAGCCGAACAGGGAGCCGATGACGGAGGCCAGCGCCACCAGGTCGGTGATCTTGAAGTGGTCGATGGTGCCGGCGTTGGTGACGGAGTCCTTGTGGCCGGTCAGGACGTACTCGCCGGGGAAGTAGCGGCCGCTGTCGGAGGCGTCGATGTAGGAGTTGATGCC
The DNA here is from genome assembly GCF_001514145.1 of Streptomyces canus. Lineage (GTDB taxonomy): Bacteria > Actinomycetota > Actinomycetes > Streptomycetales > Streptomycetaceae > Streptomyces > Streptomyces canus. The sequence goes on along the minus strand of NZ_KQ948663.1, from coordinate 61,588 downwards.
GGCGAGGTAGGCGTTGGCGTCGGCGAGGGCCTGCTGGCCGCGGGCGCCGTTGGTCGCGACCGCGTTGTCGATCTGCGCCTGGAGGTCGGCCTCGCTGTAGGGGGCGTTGCGCCAGAACTGCTGTTCCAGGCCCTGGTTGGAGGCGGCGCCGCCCGCGAAGGCGGTGAGCTGGCCGCGACCGACGTGCCGGAAGACGTCCATGAGCCACAGCCGGTCCTGGGCCGCCGCATAGCCGGCGCCGAACTCGGTGCCGTATCTGGTGGTACCGGTGATGTGCGGCACGCCCGTCTTCTTGTCACGGACGATCGTCACGTCGGTGCGGCCCGCGGGACTCAGGGTGGAGGCGACTTGATCGGACGGGACCCCGAACGACGCGTCGTTGAAGAACGTGTTGATCGTGGAGTTGGTGAGCGCCGAGTAGCCCTTGGCCAGGTTGGCGTAGGGGCCGAGCTGGTCCTCGGCGTGGTCGGGCTGGGTTCCGAAAGCCTGGTTGAGGAGGACTTGGGCGAGGGTCGCGTTGCCGTTCTCGCCGGGCGGCAGGATGTCGGAACACTGGCCGCCGCAGTAGTCGTTCGCCGCCGTGGCGTCGGCGGCCGACGCCGTCTGGGCGAGCGGGGACAAAAGACCGGCAATCAGGACGCATATGGATGCGGTCTTCAGGAACCCGGTGAGTCTGCCGGGAGTTCTCAGTCTGTCGAGTGCGGTGCGTGAGGTGCGCCGTGGCATGGCAGCTCCAACCGACGGGGGGTGTGGCCGGACGTTACCGCCGGTATCCCCGAGATTGAAGATGAACATGCGTCAAGTTTTGACAGGGGTTCTCGAGCTTATGGGGGGCATCGGAAATCGGATGGAGCCAAATCGCTTGTCGATACGTCTATTCGGCAACGTCGTGCGAAGTCCGCACGGCGACAACGCCGAAGTGACCGAAGTACAGGTGCAGGTGTGACGGAGGTGCAGGGCGATGGCCGGTTTCCGGAGTCTGGCGAGACAGGTGCGAGACCCGCGGTGCGATCTGGCGCTTCGGCGCTACTCGCTGCGCAAGTGCCTTGAGCGGTTCGCTCCTTACGGGCACAGGGCGACCTGGGACCACTTGTGCTCCCGGGCGGGATTCGGTCCCGAGGACCGCTCCCCCGACCCAGCGCGGCTCGTGGCCGCACTGGAGGAGTTGGAGGAGGCGCGTTCGGTCTGGCTGGCCTACGAGGTCGAGTTCGCCGAGCGGCGCAAGAAGGAGAAGCACGACGGGTTGCGCAGGCCGGGCAGTGTGGACGACTGGCACCGGCTGACCTGGGGCGGTTTCGGAGTCGCATGGTGCGACGATCCCCGGGTGCACCCCGATGACTCACTGGCCGAGGTGCTGCGCAGGCTGATCTCGGCGCTGGAGCGCGAACCGGGCGCGGTGTGCCCGGTGTGCGACGGAGAGCGGCTCGTCTGGAAGTACGAACTCGACCACGAGCCCTCGACCGGACCGGTCTGCACGGACTGCGGGATCCTGGTGCCGCGGCCCGTGCTCACACCCGACGCCCTGGCGGACGCCAGGCGCGGACGGTTGCTGATGTCGGCCTGAGCGTGTGAGCGCACCGGGGGTGCGCCGGGGATGCCGCACCCCCTGTTTTGACGGGCTTGAACCGTCGGTGCCGCCTGGCACCATCGAGGAATGGTGCAGGTGTGTCTCAACGGCCCGCGCGGGGCCGCCGACGGAACGGCGGTGCCGCTCACGCCCGAGTCCATGGCGCAGGCGGCGGCCGAGGCCGTCGCGGCGGGCGCCACGGACATCCATGTCCACCCCAAGACACCTTGTGGGCGGGACAGTCTGTCGCCGCGGGTGGTCGCGGCGACGCTTGAGGCGATCCGTGCGCGGGTGTCGGTCCCGGTCGGAGTGACCACCGGCGCCTGGGCGGAACCGGACCTCGCGGCCCGGCTCGCCCGTGTCCGGGGCTGGACCGTGCTGCCCGACCACGCCTCGGTGAACTGGCACGAGCCGGGTGCCGAGGAGATCGCCGCCGCGCTGATCGACCTCGGTGTCGGCGTGGAGGCCGGTATCTGGTCGGGAACGGACGGGGCGGCGAGGTTCGCGGTGTCACCGCTCGGCCCGAAGGTGCTGCGGGTCCTCGCGGAGGTGACGGACACACAGGCGGCGGAGACCTCCGCGCGCACACTCCTCGCCCAGCTGGGTCCGGCGCACGCCCGCCCCGTGCTGCTGCACGGCGAGGACGCGGGCGCCTGGCCGGTGCTGCGGCTGGCCGGCCGCCTGGGCCTGGCGACGAGGGTCGGCCTGGAGGACACACTGGCTTTGCCGGACGGTCAACGAGCCGTGTCCAACGCGCAGTTGGTGACCGAGGGGCTGGTCCAGTACGGGTGGGCGCAGCGCTTGTCGTAGGGCAGGCCGAGGAGGCCCGCTGCCCGTACGACGGCTCAGCAGCGCTTGTCCGTCGTCTCCCGCCGTTCCGGCTCCCGGCGCCCGTTCTTCCGTCGGCCCCCGCTCTGCTCCACCAGCAGTCGTGACCCCGTCAGCCGGTCGCCGAACACGTCGTCCGGGTTGGAGAGCACACATGTGTCGAGGGAGAGGCAGCCGCAGCCGATGCAGTCGGTGAGGTGGTCGCGGAGGCGGTTCAACTGCTTGATGCGTTCGTCGAGTTCGGAGCGCCAGGCCTCGGACAGGCGGGCCCAGTCCTCGCGGGTGGGGGTGCGCTCCTCGGGGAGTTCGGAGAGGGCCCCGCGGATCGTGGCCAGCGGGATGCCGACGCGTTGGGCGGCCCGGACGAACGCGACCCGGCGCAGCGCGTCACGGGAGTAGCGGCGCTGGTTGCCCGTGGTGCGGCGGCTGCGGATCAGGCCCTTGGACTCGTAGAAGTGCAGGGCGGAGACGGCGGCACCGCTGCGGGCGGCGAGCTGGCCGACCGTGAGTTCATGGATCTTCTCGGGAATCTGGGGCACCCCTCGAAGCCTACCCATGCCGTCACCCTCGCGGTCCGTTGACAGGGGGTTCTCGGCCGACCATGCTAAGCAGTCGCTTAGATATCATGTGGCGAGGAGGCCGGGACATGGCAGAGCCGAGGATCTTCACGGGCGCGGACGACCTGAAGGAGGCGGTGGGCGAGCAGTTGGGGTACACCGACTGGCTGGAGGTCGACCAGAAGCGCATCGATCTGTTCGCGGAGGCCACCGGCGACCACCAGTGGATCCATGTCGACCCGGAGAAGGCCGCCGCGGGACCCTTCGGCACCACGATCGCGCACGGCTATCTCACCCTCTCCCTGCTGCCGCTGTTCGGACCGCAGCTGATCAAGGTCGAGGGCGTGAAGATGGGCGTCAACTACGGGACGAACAAGGTGCGTTTCCCCGCACCGGTACCCGTGGGCTCCCGCCTGCGCGCCACCGCGCAGATCACCGGCGTCGACGACGTGGCGGGCGGTGTCCAGGTCACCGTCGCCTTCAGCGTGGAGCGCGAGGGCGGCGACAAGCCGGTGTGCGTCGCGGAGTCGGTGTCCCGGTACTACCTGTAGGCGGCTACTTGGTCGCGCCCACCATCCGCAGTACGAGGTCGGCGTCGAGCGCGCCGACCTCGTCGGGCGTCCAGGGGCCGTCGACGTTGAACCAGCGGGCCACGTCGATGCAGAGCGACATGACGGCGAGGGTGGTGCCCCTCACGTCGAGCACGTCGAACTCGCCGGAGGCCACGCCGTCCTCGATGATCCCGCGGATCTCGGCGTCGCACTGTCGGCGCAGCGCGAGGATCTCGGCGCGGGCGTCGGGGCCCAGCGAGTCCAGTTCGTACTGGACGACCCGGGCGGTGGTGCGGCCGCCGGCGTGCCAGCGGACGAAGGAGCTCACGGCGTCCGTGAGCCGCTCGGTGGCGGTGCCTTCGCGGCGGGCCGCGACCTGGAGGATCTCCAGTGCCTTCGCGTGGCCGATCCTGCTGATGCGGTGGAGCAGCTCTTCCTTGGTCTTGTAGTGGATGTAGAGCGCGGCGGGGCTCATACCGGCCCGGCCCGCGATGTCGCGGGTCGTGGTGGCGTGATAGCCGCGCTCGGCGAACGCCTCCACCGCGGCAATGAGCAGCCGCCGCGCCGCGTCGGGCGTGACCTCGCCCCACGCCGACGTCTCGCCGCCGGCCGTCTCCTCCGCCGTAGTCATCGCACGCCCCTCTCCACTGTCAGAACCCCCACCATACCGCCGAACCTGAGCGAGCGCTTAGCCACCCTGCGCTGCGCGGGCTTGAGCGCGGGGGTGCGGGGCGTGCTTGAGCAGTGGGGCGCGGGGCGTGGGCCGGAGCAGCGGGGGTGCGGGGCGGGCGAACGGCGGGGCACAGGGCATGAGCCGGAGCAGCAAGGGTTGGTGCGCGGAACCCGGACGGGGGGGTGCCCGGCACCCGGACGGGGGGTGCCCGGCGGGCCGGAACAGCGGAACGCAAGGCGCGAGCCGGAACAGCAAGGGCTGGTGCGCGGAACCGGGACATGGGGGTGCCGGGCGGGCCGGAACAGCAGGACGCACGCCGCAGGCCGCGAGCCGGAACAGCAGCGGTTGGTGCACGGAACCCGGACGGGGGCGTGCGGGGCGGGCCGGAACAGCAGGCCACAGGCCGCAAGCCGGAACAGCAGCGGTTGGTGCACGGAACCCGGACAGGGCGTGCGGGGCGAGCCGGAACAGCGGGACGCAAGCCGCAAGCCGGAACAGCAAGGGCTGGTGCGCGGAACCCGGACATGGGGGTGCCCGACGGGCCGGAACAGCAGGCCGCAGGCCGCGAGCCGGAACAGCAGCGGTTGGTGCACGGAACCGGGACAGGGCGTGCGGGGCGGGCCGGAACAGCAGGCCGCAGGCCGCGAGCCGGAACAGCAGCGGTTGGTGCACGGAACCCGGACGGGGGCGTGCGGGGCGGGCCGGAACAGCAGGCCACAGGCCGCAAGCCGGAACAGCAAGGGCTGGTGCGCGGAACCCGGACATGGGGGTGCCCGACGGGCCGGAACAGCAGGCCACAGGCCGCAAGCCGGAACAGCAGCGGTTGGTGCACGGAACCCGGACAGGGCGTGCGGGGCGGGCCGGAACAGCGGGACGCAAGCCGCAAGCCGGAACAGCGAAGTGTGGGCCGCAGCTCCACCGGACGGGGGCAGCGGGGAGAGCCGCTCGACGTGCGGGCACAGTCGAGGCCGCTCGAGGCGGGTGCGGTCGGGGCGTTCGACGCCGCCTGCGCCGAGACCTCGTAAAGCCCCCGCCCCGCACCCCCGCTGCCGCGGTCCACGCGCTGCGTCCGGCCAAGCCGGCCGGGGTCGGAGCTTCGCGAAGCCGACCCCGGGCCAGGCGCCCTCAGAGCAGGCCGCTGTCCGACCACTCAAAACCGACCCCAGGCCTGACCCCCGCGAAGCCAACCCCGGACCAGCCCCCCCACAGCCCAACCATCACCCGGCCACTCGAAGCCAACCCCCAGGTCAAACCCCCTCCCGGCCCGCCCCCGTCACAGCTTCTCGAAGGGGTCGTGTTCGGCGAGCAGTTTCTCCAGACGGGCCTGGTCGACTCGGCTGACGATCTGGCCGGCCTCCTGGCGGTCGCGGATCACCTTGGCCAGGGTGAAGGCCGAGGTGACGAGGTACAGGACGGCGATCGCGAGGAAGCCACGCACCCAGGCGTCGGCGTTCAGGCGGAAGATGCCGACGGCCGTGGCGGCCATGGCCACGGCGAAGGAGGCGACGGCCTGGCCGTAGAAGGCGGCCGTGTTCTGCTGCTTGACCGGTGTGTCACTCATGGCCAGAGTCTCGGCCCTCCGTGACCCCGGCCACATCCGCTCAGGTACTCAGACGGTACTCAGAACGCCGAGACCCCCGTCAACGCCCGTCCGATCACCAGCTTCTGGATCTGACTCGTGCCCTCGTACAGCGTCATCACGCGGGCGTCGCGCAGCAGTTTGCCCGCCGGGTACTCGTCGATGTAGCCGTAGCCCCCGAAGACCTGGAGGGCGTTGTTCGCGGCACGTACGGCGGCTTCCGAAGCGAAGAGCTTGGCCTTGGAGGACTCGACGGCGAAGGGCAGCCCACGGTCTATCAGGTCGGCCACCCGCCAGGTCAGCAGCCGGGCCGCGTCCACGTCCACGGCGATGTCACTGATCAGCTCCTGGACGAGCTGGTGCCCGGCGATCGGCTTGCCGAACTGCTCGCGTTCACCGGCGTACCGGACGGCCGCGTCCAGCGCGGCCTGGGCGATCCCCACACAGCCCGCCGCCACCGACATCCGCCCCTTGGCCAGCGCGGACATGGCGACGGAGAACCCCTTGCCCTCCTCACCGACCATCGCGGAGGCGGGCACCCGCACGCCCTCGAGGACCAGTTCGGCGGTGGCCTGTCCCCGCAGGCCGAGCTTGCCGTGGAGGGTGCGGCGGGTCAGACCGGGCGTGTCGGTGGGCACGAGGAAGGCGGAGACGCCCTTGTGGCCCGGAGCGTCGGTCGACCGGGCGAAGAGCAGCACCACGTCGGCCCACGTCCCGTTCGTGATGAACATCTTGGTGCCGTCGATGACGTAGTCGTCACCGTCCCGCACCGCGCGCGTGGCGAGGTTTCCCGCGTCGGACCCGGTACCGGGCTCGGTGAGGCCGAAGCAACCGACGTACTCGCCGGAGGTGAGCCCCGGCAGCCACCGCCGCTTGTGCTCCTCGCTCCCCCAGGCGGCGATCGTCTTGGCCACCAGCCCCAGCGAGACGGAGACGATGCCACGCACGGACGAATCACCGCGCCCGAGTTCCTCGGTGACCAGGCAGTACGCGAGATGGTCCCCGCCCGAGCCGCCGTACTCCTCGTCGATCGTCAGCCCCAGGAACCCGACCTCGCCGAGCTTCTTGACGATGGCCCGGTCGACCTCCTCGGCGCGATCCCAGGCGATGACGTGGGGGGTGATCTCACGGTCCACGAACTCCCGCGCCAGCCGCCGGACGGCGGCCTGCTCCTCACTCAACCCCAGGTCGACCACGAGATCACCTCACTTGAGAACCGCACCTTTAAATTAGCACTGCTAGTTTCTGTTCCGCAGCCCTACTATGTGCGCCATGGCCCGACCGCGCAAGCCCCTCCTCAGCACCGACCGGATCGTCGAGACGGCCCGCGCGCTCGTGGACACGGAAGGCCTCGCGGCACTGTCCACGCGCCGGCTGGCGGCGGAACTCGGCGTCAGCGGCCCCTCGCTCTACAACCACTTCCGTACCAAGGACGAGATCCTGGAGGCGGTCGCCGACTCGGTGAGCGCCCAGGTCGACCTGTCGATGTTCGAGGACGGCCGTGCGTGGCGGACGGCGTTGCACGACTGGGCCGTCTCCTACCGCACCGCGCTGCGCGACCACCCCAACATCGTCCCGGTCCTGGCCCGGGGCCCCGGCCGCCGCCCCGCGGGCCTCCGGCTCGCCGACGCGGTCTACGGCGCGATGGTCGACGGGGGCTGGCCCCCGGCGCAGGCCACGTCCATCGGCGCGCTGATGCGGTACTTCATCATGGGCTCGGCGCTCGGCTCCTTCGCGGGCGGATTCGTCGACGACAAGAGCGCCTACGACCCCGCGGACTACCCCCACCTCGGCCAGGCGCACCTTCTCGCCGAGCAGCAGGAGAAGATCGACGAGCGGGCCTTCGAGACGGGGCTCAGGGCTCTGCTGGACGGCCTTGCCCAGCAGTACGAGCAGGTCGGACCCACCGCGTAGGCATATTTCGGTGGGCGCCGAAGTATCTCTCGGTGATGCTGGACCACATGACCAAGGACCCGCAGGCACCTCAGTTGGCGAGGCTCGCCGCACTGATCGCCGACGAGACCCGGGCGGCCTGCCTCCTGGCCCTCCTCGACGGCCGGGCCTGGACCGCGGGCGAGCTGGCCCGCCACGCGGGTGTGGCCGCGTCCACCCTGAGTGAACACCTGGGCAAGCTGGTCGCGGGCGGGCTGCTGACGGAGGAGCGGCAGGGGCGCCACCGGTATGTGCGGCTGACCGACGCGAGGGTGGCCCACCTGGTGGAGGACCTGGCGGCACAGGTCTCCCCGGACGCCGTCCCACGCCCGCGCAACCTGCGGGAGTCGAGCGCGGGCTCGGCGATGGCCCGGGGACGTACGTGCTACGACCACTTGGCAGGGCGGCTGGGCATCGCGGTGACGGACGCGCTGACGTCCCGTCAACTGCTGTGCCAGGACTCGGGTTTCGCCCTCACGGACGCGGGTCTGGCGTGGTTCGAGGCCACGGGCATCCCTCTCGACCGCAAGGGCCGGCGCCCTCTGGCCCGTGCCTGTCTGGACTGGACGGAACGACGCCCGCACCTGGCAGGGGTCGCGGGCGCGGCCCTGTGCCGGCACGCCCTGGCCGAGGGCTGGTGCGTACGCATCGGCTCGGAGCGAGCGGTCAAGGTGACAGCGACAGGAGAACGGGCGCTGACCGACCTCCTGGGAATCGACACGGAGACGCTGCGCTGAGGCCTTCAGGGGCAACCCGTCCGAAATCCGCGAGCTTTTGCACCCTCCCCTTCCTCACCTCAGGAGCATGATGAACGACCGCCGCACCGAACTCCTCGCAGCCGGCGCAGCCACCGTCACCGTCGTCCTGTGGGCCTCCGCCTTCGTCTCCATACGCAGCGCGGGCGCCGCCTACTCCCCCGGCGCCCTGGCCCTCGGCCGGCTCCTCTCCGGCGCAGTCGCTCTGGGCGTGATCTGCCTGATACGCCGGGAAGGACTCCCCCCACGCTCCGCCTGGCGCGGCATCGCCGTCTCCGGCGTCCTGTGGTTCGGCTTCTACATGGTCGTCCTGAACTGGGGCGAGCAGCAGGTGGACGCGGGCACCGCGGCCCTGGTCGTGAACATCGGCCCCATCCTGATCGCCCTGCTCGGCGCCCGGCTGCTCGGGGACGCGATGCCGCCCCGCCTGCTGGCCGGAATGGCGGTCTCCTTCGCCGGCGCGGTCACCGTGGGCCTGTCGATGGCGGACGACGGCGGTTCCTCGGTGCTCGGCGTGATCCTGTGCCTGCTCGCGGCGATCGCCTACGCCGGCGGAGTCGTCGCGCAGAAGCCGGCACTGGGCTCCGCGACCCCGCTGCAGGTGACGACGTTCGGCTGCTTCACCGGCGCCGTCGTCTGCCTCCCGTTCGCCGGCCAACTGGTGTCGGAGGCGGCCGACGCCCCGGCCTCGGCGACCCTCAACATGGTCTACCTGGGCGTGTTCCCGACCGCTCTGGCCTTCACCACCTGGGCCTACGCGCTCGCCCGTACGACCGCCAGCCGCATGGGCGCCACCACCTACGCAGTGCCCGCCCTGGTCGTCCTGATGTCCTGGCTGGCCCTCGGGGAGGTGCCGGGTCTGCTCACGCTCGCGGGCGGGACGCTGTGCCTCGCAGGCGTGGCGGTGTCCCGCTCCCGAGCGCGACGGACGGCCCCGGCCCCGGTGACGGTGCCGGAGCCGCAGCCCGAGAACGCCTCAGACCCCGCGTGAACGCGCCCTGCCCGCAAGCACCTTGATGCAGAGCAGCGCGACCACCGAGAGCCCGATGATGTACCCGGACACCGCCATCGACGTGCCCGTGGTCTCCAGCAGCAGCACCATCAGGAAGGGCGCGAGCCCACCGCCGAACACGGCGGCGATCTGGTAGCCGAGGGAGGCGCCGGTGTACCGCATCTCCGGCGTGAACAGCTCCGCGAACAGGGCGGCTTGAGGGCCGTACATGATGCTGAGGAAGCAACCGGCGACGAAGGTGGACACCGCCAGCCACAGCAGCGACCCGGTGTCGATGAGCAGGAACATCGGTATCGCCCACAGGGCGATGCCGACCGCGCCGAGGCCGTAGATCCGGATCCGGCCGAGGCGGTCGGAGAGCGCGGCGGCGGCCGGGATCAGCACCAGCTGGGTGAGACTGATGCAGAGCGAGACGGTGAGAACGGCACTGCGCTGCATGCCGAGTTCGCGGGTGGTGTAGTCGAGGACCCCGGTGATCATGATGTAGAAGGTCGCGGTGTTCACGGCGAAGGAGCCGCCCGCGAGCAGCACCGTGCCGAGGTGGTGGCGCAGGATCGTACGCAGCGGGGAGTTCTGCGCGCTCTTCTCCTGTGCGGCCAACTCCTGTTCCGCCTGCCGGAATTCGGGCGTTTCCTCGACCTTGGCGTGGATGTACCAGGCGAGCGCGAGGACGAACAGCCCGATGAGGAACGGGACCCGCCAGCCCCAGGCCGCGAACCCGGCGTCCGTGGTGAACGCCCCGGCCAGCAGGAACACCGTGTTGGCGGTCACCACGCCGATGGGGACGCCGAGTTGGACGACGCTGCCGTAGAGTCCGCGCTTGCCCTCGGGGGCGTACTCGGTGGCCAGCAGCATCGCGCCGCCCCACTGCGCGCCGACCGCGACACCCTGGACGACACGGAGGAGGACGAGCAGGATCGGGGCGGCGACGCCGATCGTGTCGTACGTCGGCAGCAGGCCGATCCCCGTGGTGGCGACGCCCATGAGGGTGAGGGCGAGGACCAGCATCGGCTTGCGGCCGCGCTTGTCGCCGAGGTGGCCGGCGACGATGCCGCCGATCGGGCGGGCGAGGAAGCCGACGGCGAAGGTGGCGAAGGCGGCGAGGACGCCGGCGGTGGAGCTGCCCGCCGGGAAGTACAGATCGCCGAGAACGAGGGCGGCGGCGATGCCGAAGACGAAGTAGTCGTACCACTCGACGGCGGAGGCCAGGGCGGCCGCGGTGGCGACGCGACGGCGGTGGGGAGTCGCCGGCGCTGCTACGGAAGTGGGGTGAGCGGAAGAGGCCGTGTCCATGCGGTGCACACTCCGGTGGGTGCTGGGGACGTTGGCGGCTGAACATACTGACCGGACGGTATGGGGTCAACGGTTGTGCGGGAAGGTTGCCCGGAGCACCCGAGGCGGGGTCCGGGCAACCGTCGATCAGAACACCACCAGCGCCCGGCCGCCCTTGCCCGCCAGCATGTTGTCGAACGCCGCCGGAATCCCGTCCAGCGCGATCCGTTCCGTCACCAGGGCGCCGAGGTCCAGACGGCCCGCCCGGACGTGCTCGGCGAGCACCGGGAGGTCCTCGGCCGGGTTCGAGTTGCCGTAGACACAGCCGGCGAGGGTGCGACCCCAGTGGAAGAGCTCCAGGGCGTTGAAGGTGACCTGCTGGTCCTTGCCGCCGATGCCGACGACCGTCGTACGGCCGCCGCGGCGGGTGGAGTCCCAGGCGGTGCGGATGGTGGTCGCGCGGCCCACGCACTCCACGGCGACGTCGACGCCCTGCTTGCCGGTGAGGCCCCTGATCTCGCGGGCGGTGGTGTCGGAGGCGATCACATAGTCGGTGGCGCCGGCCGCCCGTGCCAACTCCTCCTTCTCCGGGGAGACATCGACCGCGACGATCCGTGAGGCGCCCGCGATCCGGGCCGCCTGGAGCGCGGCCAGGCCCACTCCCCCGACTCCGTACACCGCGACCGTCTCGCCCTCCCGGACCCGCGCCGAGTGGTGGACGGCGCCGTAGCCGGTGAGGACCGCGCAGCCCAGCAGGGCCGCGTCGGTGAGCGGGATGCCCTCGGGGAGGGGCAGGAGGCAGGACTCGGAGACGACCGTCTCCTCGGCGAAGGCGGCGACGTTCAGGCCGGGGTGGAGATCGGTGCCGTCCGCGGTGTGGGCGTAGACGTCGGCGGCACCGTTCAGCGCGTTGGCGCACAGCCAGACTTCGCCGAGCGTGCAGGCATGGCAACTTCCGCAGGAGGGAGCCCAGTTGAGGACGACTCCGGAACCGGGCGCCACGCCGGTGACCCCCTCACCCACGGCGACGACCGTGCCCGCGCCCTCGTGGCCGAGGACGGCCGGGACGGGGACGCGCATGGTGCCGTTGGACAGGGACAGGTCGGAGTGGCAGACCCCGGCGGCGGCGAGCCGGACACGGACCTGACCGGGGCCGGGGTCCGGCAGGTCGATGTCGGTGACCTCCAGGGGAGCGCCCACGGCGGGAAGAACGGCGGCACGAACCACGGGAAGGCTCCTCAGAACTGGAGGGACTTGGTCTGGAGGTACTCGGCGAGACCGTGCGAGCCGAGTTCGCGGCCCACCCCGGACTGCTTGTAACCGCCGAAGGGGGCAAGGGGGTTGAAGCGGCCGCCGTTGATGTCGATCTGGCCGGTGTCCATCCGCCGGGCGAAGGCCACCGCCTCCGACTCGTCGCCGGCCCAGACGGCGCCCGCGAGGCCGTAGACCGTGCCGTTGGCGATGCGCAGGGCGTCCTCCTCGTCCTCGTAGCGCAGGACGGACAGGACCGGGCCGAAGATCTCCTCCTGCGCGATCGTCATGTCGGGGGTGACGTCGGCGAAGACGGTCGGGCTGACGAAGTAGCCCTGTTCGCGCGGGGATTCAGGGCCGCCGGCGACCAGTCGGGCGCCCTCGGCCACGCCCTTCTCGATGTAACCGCGCACCCGTGCCTGCTGCTTGGCGCTGACGACGGGACCGATGCGCTCGCCGTACTTCGCGGCGGCCGCGGCGGCGAGTTCGACGGCCTCGTCGTACTGCTCGGTGTGCACCAGCATCCGGGTCCAGGCACTGCAGGTCTGGCCGGAGTTGGACATCACGTTGGCGACACCCACGTTGACCGCCTTGGCGAGGTCGGCGCTCGGCAGGATGACGTTGGCGGACTTGCCGCCGAGTTCCAGGGCGACCTTCTTCAGGGCGGCGCCGGCGGTCGCGCCGATCTGCCGTCCGACCGCGGTGGAGCCGGTGAAGGAGACCAGGTCCACGTCCGGGTGCTCGGTGAGGGCCTGCCCCGCGACCGGGCCGAGTCCGGTGACCAGGTTGAAGACGCCGGCCGGGACCCCGGCCTCGTGGACCGCCTCGGCGAAGAGCTGGGCGACCAGCGGGGTGTCCTCGGCGGGCTTGAGCACGACCGTGCAGCCCGCGGCGAGGGCCGGGGCGACCTTGGCGACGATCTGGTGGAGCGGGTAGTTCCAGGGCGTGATCGCGCCGACCACGCCGATCGGCTCCTGGTGGACGGTGGAGTTGCCGACCTTCTCCTCGAAGGGGTGCGTGGCCGCGAGTTCCGCGTAGGAGGCGGCGACCGCGACGGGGACGGCGGCGTGGACGTTCTGCGAGAACTTCAGGGGCGAGCCGAGCTCGGCGGTGACGGTCTCGGCGATCTCGTCCTTGCGGGCGGCCAGGACGTCCCGGAGAGCGGCCAGCCGTGCGGCCCGCTCGGCGGGTGGGGTCGCGGCCCAGGCCGGGAAGGCGGCGCGGGCGGCCCGTACGGCGAGGTCGACGTCCTCGGCGGTGCCGGCCGGTACCCGGCCGACGACCTTTTCGTCGGCCGGGTTCACGACCTCGATCAGGTCCGGGCCGGTGGCCGGACGCCACTCGCCGTCGATGTACATGCCGTCGTGCGCCTTCATGGTGCGTCCTCCCGGGCTGGGCCGTGCGTGGTGTCGTCCGGCCTCATAAACTAGCGGCGATAGTTTTTTCGCGCCAGAGCGGGACCGGACCGTCCAGGGACATCAGAAGTCGGCACGGGCCCGGTCGTCCACCCGCGAGCAGGATCAGCTCGTACGACCGCTCCGTCTCGGTCCTCCCGCTCGGGTGGCGCCGGCGAGGAGCGCGCTGCTCCTGGTGAGGCGCACGTTCATGCATCCCTGCCTAGCGGGACACCACCCCCGGGCCCGGCTGCCGCGCCCTCGGTTCACTCCACCGGGTCGAAGGCGTGCCGGGAAGGACGGTCTGGAGGGCGGTGCGGGGAATCGACGCCGGCCGGGGCCGGGGCGGACGGAGGCGGTGCGGCGAATCCACCGCGGTCAGAGTCGGGGGGACGGAGACAGTGCGGCGGACCGACCGCGGACACGGCAGGGGCGGACGGAGGCAGCGCGGCGGTGCGACCGCGGACAAGGCAGGGGCGGACGGGGGCAGCGCGGCGGTGCGACGCGCCGGCGCCGGGGGCGGTAGCCGGGGGCCGGAGCCACGGCGGGCCCCACACCGAACCGCACTCCCCCCACCCGGACCCACCCGCCCACGTACGGTCGCAGGCACCGCGGCGGACCGACCGCCCCCAGCGCCGAAGCGAACGAAGGCAGCGCGGCGGAGCAACGGCGGTCAGCGCCGGGGGCCGTAGCCGGGCGCCAGAGCCACGGCGGGCCCAACGCCCCTCACCCGCCCACGTACGGTCGCAGACGCCGCGCCGAAGCGAACGAAGGCGGCGCGGTGGAGCGACGGTGGGCCCGACGTCGAGACGTCCCCCACCCGGCCCCTCACTCGTCCAGGTCCGGCAGGTGGTCCGGGGACGGGCAGATGCGTTCTCCGTGCTGGTCGAAGACGAAGAGGTGGGAGATGTCGACGAGGAGGGGGACCTGCATGCCGCGGCGGAGGTCGAGGTCCGGGGTGGTGCGGACGACGAGGTCGCCGGGGAGGCGGGCGTCGGACGGGGCGGGCTCGGGGCCCGGGTCCGGCGGGTCCTCCAGGACCACCACCGGGCCCGCCCGCAGGGAGCCCGCGCGATCCCGCAGACGCTCCAGGACCGTGCCGTCGCGGCGGCGGCGCCGGGTGGGCCGTGGAGCGGGTCGCGGGGCCTCCAGGTCGGGGACGAGGGCGGGGCGGGAGCCGGTGTTGAAGTGGACGAGGACCTCGTGGCCCTGGAACTCCACGTGCTCCACCAGGCCGGTGATCGGCATCTCACCCGGACGCGCGGAGCTCCGTTGGGCGATGCGGATCGCCTCCGACCGCAGGCCCACGATCACCTCGCGGCCCTGCTGGACGCGGAGCAACTGGTGGTCCAGGGAGAGGGGTTCGGGCAGCCGCAGGTACTGCTTGCCGAGGCTGATGGTCATCGCGCCGTCCAGCGGGGCCCGGACCAGGCCGCGCAGCAGGTTGATGCGCGGGGTGCCGATGAAGGCGGCGACGAAGACGTTGCGCGGCAGCGCGTAGACCGAGCGCGGGGTGCCGACCTGCTGGAGCACTCCGCCGCGCAGCACGGCGACCCGGTCGCCGAGCGACATGGCCTCGGCCTGGTCGTGCGTGACGTAGACCGTGGTGACACCCAACTCCCGAGTGAGTCCGGCTATTTCGGCGCGCAGGTGGTTGCGGAGCTTGGCGTCCAGGTTGGACAGCGGCTCGTCCATCAGGAAGGCGGAGGGGTGGCGGGAGATGGCCCGGCCCATCGCCACCCGCTGGCGTTCGCCGCCGGAGAGCTGGCCGGGGTAACGGTCGAGGAGGTCCTCGATGCCCAGCATGCGGGCGGTGGCGTCCACGCGTGCGCGGGGATCCTCGTCGGGGGCCTCGATGCGCAGCGGGAAGCCGATGTTCCCCCGGCTGGTCATGTTGGGGTAGAGGGCGAAGTTCTGGAACACCATCGCCATCCGCCGCTCGGCGGGCAGCAGGTCGTTGGCGTACTCGCCGTCGAGTCGGAGCTCGCCCTCGGTGATCTCCTCCAGACCGGCGATCATCCTGAGCACGGTGGATTTTCCGCAGCCGGAGGGGCCGAGCAGGACGAGGAACTCGCCGGGCGCGATGTCCAGCGAGAGCCGGTCCACCACCCGGATTCCTCGCGTGTAGGTCTTGCTCACGTCGTGCAAGGAGATGGCGCGTGTCATGACGGTGCCCCCGAGGGCTGAATCAGGCGCTGGTGCTCCGCGGTCGAGAGGCCCCGGGCGGGTCGTACGGGGCTGTGAGTCACGGAAGTTAACGGAATGCGCCCGGTCGGGGGAAGAGACTGGGCGGTATCAGGCGCTCCAGTCCAGCCAGTGAGAAAACGGACGGCCGGATTCAGCGGGCCGTCGCGCTCTTCGTCGGCCGCGGCTCACGGGTCCCGGTGAGGTGGGCGAACACGACGACGTTGCTGGTGTAGCCCGTCCGCCACTTGAAGAGTCCACCGCAGGTGATCACGCGGAGCTCCGGGCGCCGGGCCGGGCCGTAGACCTCCTTGTCGGGGAAGCCCTCCTTGTCGAAGACCTTCACCCGGTCCACGGTGTAGACGGCGGTACGGCCGTCCGCGCGCCTCGCCTCGATCACTTTGCCGGGCTTCACCTGGGCGAGCGCGGCGAAGACGGCGGGGCCGCTCCGGGTGTCACGGTGGCCTACGGCGATCGCCGTGCCGGTCTCGCCGGGCGTGGGGCCGCCCTGGTACCAGCCCACGAGTTTCGGTTTGTCCACCGGCGGTGTCGCCAACTCCCGTCCCTTGATGAGCCCGAGGCCCGTGATGGGGGCGTCGATGCCCAGGGACGGGATGCGGAAGGACGTCGGCCGGGACCGGGGCAGCGGGCGGAGCGCGGGCGTACGGGTGGGCGTGCGACGGGCGGAGGAGCCCGGCCCACGGGTCACCTCGGCGTCCGGCCCACGGGTCACCTCGGCGTCCGGCCCACGGGTCACCTCGGCGTCCGGCCCACCGGTCACCTCGGCGTCCGGCCCACCGGTCATCTCGGGGTCCTGCCCACGGGTCACCTCGGCGTCCGGGCCGGCGGCCGCCACGGTGTCCTGGCCGTCGGGTCCGTACGGCGCGGTCGAGTTGTGATCACCCGCGCACCGGACCCCCACCGTCACCAGGACGACCGTGAGCATTGCCGTCCTGGTGAGGCGGTAGGCGCGGGTCCGGTACCAGGGCCTGCGTCTGCGCCTACGCGGCGCCATTGGGCCGACGGCGGTTCAGCCGGAAGTACGCGACACCGCCGACCGCCACCAGGCCGACGGCCCCCGCGGCGGTCACCGGCGCGAACGCGGCCGCGGTGTCGACGAGACCGCCACCGCCCGCGTGCACACCGCCCTTCGGCCCGTTGGGGTCGTTCTTGCCCCAGCCCGCGCCCTCGTTCTGCCGGTCCTCGATCTGGTCACCCGCCCGGCGCTCCCCACCCTGCCTGCCGTCGTGGCAGTTGACGCGGAAGACCTTCTCCTTGGGGACGCCCACCACGATCCAGGTGATCTTGTACTGCCCGTCCGCCATCCCCAGCGGGTCGGTGTGCCCGGCGCCCCCCGCGAGCTGGATGGCGCCGGTGACGGTGGCGGCGCTGGGCAGCGGAGGCTGGGGCGTGATGGTGTAGGCGATGGTGGGGAGGATGTCGAAGTTGACGGCATCCAGGTAGAACTTGCAGACCTTGGGATCATCCTTCGAGACGCCGAAAGGCACGCCCACGCGGTGGATCCTGATGTCGCCGTTCTCGCCCACGGCGGACGCGGTCGGCGCCGCCACCCAGGACGCGCCGGCCGCGGCGAGGGCGGTGAGGACGACGGTGGCGCCCGCGCGGACGCGGAAGGTACGTGGGAGTGTGGGGGTGGGCATGCGCGCTCCTCCGATTCGGACGATTTACATACAAATCGCTCTTTCGGCAGAACTCTCCTTTATGCGCGCAGCGGTGGGGTGCATCGACGCCCGGCGCGCCGTCAGATATCACTCGTGCGGCGCAATCCCGGGCGTTTCGGCCGCTTTCCAGCGTCCGGCCCGGGCGTTTCGGGTGGCCCCGGTGACCGCAGGGCCACTCCCGCCGACAGCAGCAGCAACGTCCCGAGCATCACGAACGGCGCCGCCGTGCCCACGACCCCCGCGACCAGCCCCGCGGTGGCCGGTGCGGCGACCTGCCCGAGGCGGTTGCCGGTCAGCCGCAGAGCGAGCGCCGTGGAGCGGGCGCCGTCGGGTGCGGCCTGGACGACCGTCGTCATGGACAGCGGCTGTCCGACGCCGAGGCAGAAGCCGAGCACGGCGAGCATGACGGCCAGTGCCCACACCGGGACCGGCAGCGCGATGCCCGCGCACAGCAGGGCCGCCAGCAGACACGTCACGGTCAGGAGCAACGCGCGCCCCAGCAGCCGTAGCAGAGGAGTCAGCACCAGACGGCAGGCGATGGTGGCGGCCGCGCGCAGGCTCAGCAACAGGCCGATCACCGAGGGGGCGATGCCCCGGTGTTCACCGACCACGGGAAGGTACGCGGTGAGGATGTCCGTGGCGGACAGCACGGACAGGCTCACGAAGATGCCCCCGGGCACGCCCCGGGACCGCAGGATGTGCCCGACGGGAACCCGGTCGCCTTGTCCGGTACGGGACTTGGCCGCCGTGTCACGGTGCTCGATGCGCCACAACGACGTGCACGCGACCGCCGCTCCGGCGCCCGCGACGAGCAGCGCCAGCGCACTCGTGCCCGCCATGTCGGAGCCGCCGATCAGCGCGCCCGCCGCGATCGGGCCGACCAGCTGGCCGAGAGAGGCGCCGATGGTGAAGTGGCCGAAGTTGCGGTCCTGTTCGTGCGGGGCGGACTGGCGGGCGACGAGGGACTGGGCGCCGATGACGAAGCAGAGGTGGCCGAGGCCCATCACCCCGCTCCAGACCGCCATCGCCCAGAGCGAGTCGGCCAGGCCGCTGAGCGCGCAGCCGCCGGAGATCAGGACCACACCGACGGGCAGCAGCGGCGCACACCGCCCGTGATCCGTACGGCGGCCCAGCGGGACCGCCGCGAACAGCGGGAGCAGCGCGTACACACCGGCGATGACACCGACCGCCCGTTCGTCCGCGCCCAGCGCGAGGGCCCGGTAGGAGACGGCGGGCCGGGCCATCGACACCGCCCCCTGCGCGAAGCTGAAGGCGATGACGAGGCGGAGCAGCCAGCCGCGGTTCCCACCGGGCGCCATGGTTCAAGTCCTCCGTGGAGTAGGTCAGATGATCCCGAAGAGGATGCCGGCCCCGAGGATGATCAGGCAGGTGAGCGCGGCCCACTTGACCACGAACCTGGTGTGGTCGCCGAACTCCACCTTGGCCATGCCGACCAGGACGTACACGGCCGGGACGAGCGGGCTCGACATGTGCAGCGGCTGGCCGACGAGGGAGGCGCGGGCCATCTCCAGCGGGGTGACACCGTGCGCCGCGCCGGCCTCGGCGAGGACCGGGAGGACTCCGAAGTAGAAACCGTCGTTCGACATGAAGTAGGTGAGCGGGAGACTCAGGATGCCGGTGACGAGGGCCATGTGCGGGCCCATGCCCTCGGGGATGACGTCCACCATCCAGCGGGCCATGTGGTCGACCATGCCGGTGCCCTGGAGGACGCCGGTGAAGACGGCGGCGGCGAAGACCATGCCGGAGACGTTGAGGACGTTGTCGGCGTGGGCGGCCAGGCGGGCCTTCTGGTCCGGGATGTGCGGGAAGTTCACGGTGAGCGCGAGCGCGGCGCCGATCAGGAACAGCACCGGGATCGGCAGCCACTCCATGATCATGGCGGTGAGCAGGGTAAGCGTGAGGAGCGCGTTGAACCAGTAGAGCTTGGGGCGCAGGGTGGCGCGGTTCGGGTCGAGGACCTGGAAGCGCTCCGCGTCGCCGGCCTCGTCCTCGGCGTCGATGCCGGAGCCGGAGCCGCCGGTGGCCACGGGGGTCTTCGAGCCGGAGCCGGAGCCGGAGCCGCCGGCGCCCACGAGCACCGTCTCGGTCTCCTCGACCTTCGTCTCGACCTTCTCCCCGGCCTTCTCGTCCACCAGGATCTCGTCCAGGGTGAGCACGCCCAGCCGCTTGCGCTCGCGCTTGCCGAGCACGTACGAGAGGACGAAGACGCCCAGCAGGCCGACGGCCAGGGCAGGGATCATCGGGACGAAGATGTCGCTGGCGTCGAGCTTCAGCGCGGTGGCGGCGCGGGCCGTCGGGCCGCCCCAGGGCAGGGTGTTCATCACGCCGTTCGCCATGGCGGCGACACCGGTCATCACGACCAGGCTCATCTTCAGGCGCTTGTACAGCGGGTACATCGCCGAGACGGTGATCATGAAGGTGGTCGAGCCGTCGCCGTCCAGGGAGACGATCGCGGCCAGGATCGCCGTGCCGACGACGATCCGCATCGGGTCGGCCTTCGCGAACTTCAGGATTCCGCGCACGACCGGGTCGAAGAGGCCGACGTCGATCATCACGCCGAAGTAGACGATCGCGAACATGAGCATCGCCGCGGTGGGGGCGAGGCTGGTGACGCCGTCGATGACGTAGTCACCGAGCTTGGCGCCCTTCCCGACGAAGACGCAGAACAGTGCCGGGATCAGTACGAGCGCCGCGATCGGCGACATCTTTTTCATCATGATCAGGACCAGGAAGGTCGCGATCATGGTGAAGCCGAGGATGGTCAGCATGAGTGGATACCTAACGTTCGCCCTTGAACTCCCACCGGAGTCGGCAGTGCGATGACGTTAGGACTCGTCAAGCGGCGTTAACAAGACGTTGACATGCGAGCAATAAGCGCAAAACTGCTGGTCACAGCTTTGCGCTGCTCACAGCGCCGCTACGGCGGCCAGTTTTATCGGTACGCCGTTGAGGACCGCGTTGCCCGAGAGCGGGTCGAGCAGGCTGCCGTCGAGGAGCTGGTTGACGTTGACGCCGGGGTCCTTGAGGGCGTGGCTGAGCCGGGTGCCGGGCCGGTTGTGACCCCAGCCGTGGGGCAGGCTGACCACGCCGGGGCGCACGCCGTCGGTGACCTCGGCCTCGGTGACCACCTCTCCCCCGGCGCCCTTGACCCGCACCGCGGCACCGTCCTTCAGCCCGAGCCGCTCGGCGTCCTCTGGGTGGATCTGCAGGGTGCAGCGGTTGGTGCCGCCGGTGAGGGCGGGGACGTTGTGCATCCAGCTGTTGTTGGAGCGCAGGTGCCGGCGGCCGACGAGGACGAGCCCGTCGACCTGGTGTCGCAGGGCCTCGCGCAGCCTGGGCAGGTCGTCCGCGATGGGCTGCGGCAGCAGTTCGACCTTGCCGCTCCTGGTCTTCAGCGGCTGCGGCAGCCGGGACCGCAGCGGTCCGAGGTCGATGCCGTGCGGATGCGCGAGCAGCTTGGTGAGGCTCAGCCCGTCCGGTCGTACGCCGAAACCGTCGCCGTAGGGGCCGAGGCGCAGCATCATGTCGAGCCGCCGCTCGGGGCCGGTGTCGCCGGCGAGTTCTGCGGCGAGTTCGCCCGGCTCGCGGCCGTGCACGGGCGAGTGGGCGTCCTTGACGGCCTTGCCGAGGGTCTGGCCGATGACCAGGTCGTCCACGGCGGACGGGTCGGCGCCGTGCATGCCGGTCGCGGCGAGGATCAGCCGGGCGAGGATCTCCGTCTCCGCCATCCGGCCGGGCTCCAGCGGGACGGCGGGGCGGGTGTAGCGGACCTGGTTGCGCACGGCGAGGGTGTTGAAGGCGAAGTCGTGGTGCGGGCTCTGGGAGGGCGGGGGCGGCGGCAGCACGACGTGGGCGTGGCGCGAGGTCTCGTTCAGGTACGGGTCCACGCTGACCATGAAGTCGAGCGAGCCGAGGGCCTTGTCGAGCCGGTCGCCGTCGGGGGCGGAGAGTACGGGGTTGGCGGCGACGGCGATCAGCGCGCGGACCGGCTCGCCCTCAGCGGTCGCGGTGTCGATCTCCTCGGCGAGCGCGGAGAGCGGCAACTCACCCTTGGCCTCCGGGTGTCGGCTCACCCGGGAGTGCCAGCGCCCGAGCGCGAATCCGTGGCTGGGTCCGGCGGGCCGGGGCGTCCGGTCGGTGGCCGCCTGCGGGAAGAGCGCGCCGCCGGGCCGGTCGAGGTTGCCGGTGAGGATGTTGAGCACGTCGACGAGCCAGCTGGCCAGGGTGCCGTGCGGGACGGTGCAGCTGCCGATGCGACCGTATACGGCGGCCGTCGGCGCCGCGGCCAGTTCACGGGCGAGGGCCCGCGTCACCCCGGCGTCCACGTCACAGGCGTCGGCGACGGCTTCGGGAGTGAAGTCCTGTACGGCTTCCCGGAGTTCGTCGAGCCTCTGGAGGTGCGCGGTCAACTCCCCCGTGTCCACGAGGTCTTCCTCGAAGAGCACGTACGCCACGGCGGCGAGAAGCAACGCGTCCGCACCGGGCCGGATGGCGATGTGCCGGTCGGCGAGCTTGGCGGTGCGGGTGCGGCGGGGGTCGATGACGGTGAGGGTGCCGCCGCGGGCCTTGAGCGCCTTGAGCTTGCCGGGGA
The DNA here is from genome assembly GCF_001514145.1 of Streptomyces canus. Classification (GTDB taxonomy): domain Bacteria; phylum Actinomycetota; class Actinomycetes; order Streptomycetales; family Streptomycetaceae; genus Streptomyces; species Streptomyces canus. The sequence goes on along the minus strand of NZ_KQ948663.1, from coordinate 39,739 downwards.
AGTCGGGGGCGGTGCACAGACTCCCGTTGGACTCCAGGGGGTTGGCGCCGATCAGCAGCAGATGGTCGGTGTGGTCGAGGTCGGGCACGGGGATCGCGTTGGCATCGCCGTACAGCAGGCCGCTGGAGACGTGCTTGGGCATCTGGTCGACCGTGGACGCGGTGAAGACGCTCCGGGTGCCGAGCCCGGCGAGCAGCACCGGCGGATAGAGGGCACCGGCCATGGTGTGCACGTTGGGGTTGCCGAGGACGACCCCGACGGAGTTCGCCCCGTACCGGTCGACGACGCCCCGGATTCCGGCGGCGACCGCGTCGAAGGCCTCCTCCCAGGTGGCCTCGCGCAGCTCCCCGTCCCGTCGCACGAGCGGCGTGCGCAGCCGGTCCGGGTCCCCGTCGACGGCCCCGAAGGACGCCCCCTTCGGGCAGATGAACCCCTTGCTGAACACGTCGTCACGGTCGCCGCGGGCGCCGGTGACCCGGGTCCCCTCGACGGTGAGCGTCAGACCACAGGTGGCCTCGCACAGGGGGCAGATACGCAGAGCGGTGCGGGACACGGGTCCTCCCGGGGCAGCGGTGCCTGTCCAGGCGAGCATACCGACCGGTAGGGATGAAGGGGAGGGGTTGTGGACGGTCAGTCCAGAACCCTCGCCAGATAGGCGCGCAGCAGCTCCCGGGTCTCCTGGATGATCCGCTCGTCCCCCTCGGGGGCCATCCGGAAGGCCAGGTGGACCAGGGTGTCGGCGGTCTCCACGGCGATCAGGAAGGTGCGGCGCAGGTCGTCGTCCGGTTCCCGGGCGAGGTAGCCGGAGAGGAGCTCTGCGAGGCGGTCGGCGACCCGGTGGTTGGGTTCCGCGTGGCGGGCGCCGACGGGGATCTGGTTGCCGAAGTCGACGAGGGAGAAGCCGGGGGCGGTGCGTTTCATGGCGAGGTACTCGTCGAGCACGACGTCCATCGCCGTACGCCAGCCTCCCTCCTCGCCCGACTCCTTGAGGCGGTCGGTGACGCCCTCCGTGAAACGCTCCAGGTTGCGCTGGGCCAGCGCGTCGACCATCTGCCGCTTGTTGCCGAAGAAGCGGTAGACGGAGCCGATGGGCACGCCGGCGCGCTGGGCGACGGCACGCGTGCTCAGGGCGTCGTAGCCGACCTCGTCGAGCAGGTCGGCGCAGGCGTCGAGGATTCTGGTCAGCCGTTCGGCGCTGCGCCGTTGCACGGGGGCGCGGCGAAGCGAGGTCGCTTGGGGCACGGGCTTCATGATGCCTTTCCGCCGTGGTCCGGAAAACCCTGCCACCTGGTACGGGGCCGGGGGCCTGCGGCACTCATCGGCCACCGCCGACGCTCGTCGCGAGCCGCGCGCCGGAGACTGCGCCATCAGCGCTCATGCCGCCCTCGGGGTAGGGGACACCGCCGTCCACCCTCGCCATGGCCTGCACTTCCCGGGCACCGCCACTCGTAGCCGTGGCGAGCCGCGAAGCCGAAGCGCCGCCGACCGTGCTCATGGTGAGCCGCACCTCCGAGGCACCGCCGCCCACGCTCACGAGGAGTCGCGAACCCGGACCACCGCTGCCCGCTCGCGCGCTCCCCCCGGCCTGCGGGCTCGGAGCGCCGCTGCCATTCGGTTGTGGTTTCGAGGCCGTGACGTCCGCCGTGCTCTCCACCGGGTCGCCGTCCACGGCCCACACGGTGCCGTCGTCGGCGTACAGCCTGGCGGTGACCTTGTGGGTGCCCTGGGGGACGTACGCGGCCGCCAGGCGGCAGGACGGGGTGCGGAGGGTGGTCACGGGACGGTCGTCCACGAAGACGACGGCGACGCCGCGGCCGGAGACCGCCTTCGCCTTCGTCCCGGCGGGCGAGAAGGCGAAGTTCTCGACGGTCAGCCGCACCGACCAGCTGTCGTCGGTGTTCGGCTGCACCTCTATGCCGACGTCGGGGGCGTTGCCCTTGTCCACCTCGCGGTAGTGCCGCCCCTCCTCATCGGTGTCGTCGAGGACCTTGCCCACCGGTGAGACCGACTGTCCGTCCTTGCGCTCCTGTGCCCCACTGGCGCCACAGCTCACGGATCCGGTCACCAGCACGACACAGACCGCGAGCAGGGCAATGAGTCCCCGCGTCCACGACATGCGGGCGAGCGTAGAACACAAGTCCGACACCGCGAATCCCCCTGGGGTCTGGTTCTCGCTCTCCTCCCTGAGGAGGTCACGACGGGGAAATCGGTTCCACGGAACGGCCTCTTGCGCCGACCAAACCGCAATCCTACGGTAGTCCATAGGAATCAGACCGCAAGGGAGCGATCATGAGCGGGGACACAGCGATCACGCGCGGCGACGCACGCAAGGCCGCCGAGGGCCTGGCGCACCTCTCCGGATTCGGCAACGAGCACGCCTCCGAGGCCGTCCCGGGCGCCCTGCCCGAGGGCCGCAACGCCCCGCAGCGCGCCCCTCTCGGCCTGTACGCGGAGCAGCTCAGCGGTACCGCGTTCACCGAGCCCCGCGCCCACAACCGCCGCTCCTGGCTGTACCGGATCCGCCCCTCCGCCGCGCACCCGGCGTTCACCCACACCCACAACGGCCGGATCCGCACGGCCCCCTTCACCGAGTCGGTGCCGGACCCGAACCGGCTGCGCTGGAACCCCCTGCCGGAGCCGGCCGAGGGCACCGACTTCCTCGCCGGTCTGTGGACCCTCGGCGGCAACGGCGACGTCACCCAGCGCACCGGTATGGCCGTGCACCTCTACCACGCCACCGATTCAATGGACCGCGTCTTCAGTGACGCCGACGGCGAGCTGCTGATCGTCCCGGAGCGCGGCGGGCTGGTGCTGCGCACGGAGTTCGGACTGCTGCATGTGGAGCCGGGCCATGTGGCACTGATCCCTCGGGGGGTCCGCTTCCGTGTGGAGCTCCTCGACGAGTCGGCCCGGGGTTATGTGTGCGAGAACTACGGGGCCCCCTTCCAGCTCCCCGACCTCGGCCCCATCGGCGCCAACGGCCTCGCCAACCCGCGCGACTTCCGGGCTCCCGTCGCCGCGTACGAGGACGTCGAGGGGCCGGTAGAGGTGGTCAACAAGTTCTGCGGCAACCTCTGGACCGCGACCTACGACCACTCCCCGCTCGATGTGGTCGCCTGGCACGGCAACCATGTGCCGTACGTCTACGACCTGCGCCGCTTCAACGTCATCGGCAGCATCTCCTACGACCACCCCGACCCGTCGATCTTCACGGTGCTGACATCCCCGTCGGACACCCCCGGGCTGGCCGGCGTGGACTTCGTCGTGTTCGCACCGCGCTGGCTGGTCGGCGAGGACACCTTCCGGCCGCCGTACTTCCACCGGAACGTGATGAGCGAGTACATGGGACTGATCGAGGGCGCCTACGACGCGAAGGCCTCCGGAGAAGGGGGCTTCGTGCCCGGCGGCGGCTCGCTGCACAACATGATGTCGGCGCACGGTCCGGACCGGGAGACGTTCGACCGGGCGAGCGCGGCCGAGCTGAAGCCGCAGAAGGTCGACGACGGGCTCGCGTTCATGTTCGAGACGCGCTGGCCGGTGACGCTCACCGCGCACGCGGCCCGGGCGGACCACCTCCAGCCGCACTACGACGACGTGTGGCGCGGCCTCGAACGTCACTTCCGCCCGTTGCACTGACCGATCCGCGGAAGGTACGGATAGCCCGTGACCTCCTTCGCCCCGGACTCGATCGTCCTGAACCGCAAGCTGCCGCTCTGGTACCAGGTGTCGCAGTCCCTGCGCGCCTCGATACTCGGCCGCTCACCCCAGGACCCGCTGCGCCTGCCCACCGAGGAACAGCTGGCCGGCCACTACGGCGTGAGCGTGCTGACCATGCGGCAGGCACTGAAGGAGCTGGAGGACGAGGGGCTGATCAGCCGCCACCGCCGCCGGGGCACCTTCATCGAGCCGGACGCCCGCCGGGGCACTCCGGTCCGGCTGCTCGGCTCGGTGGACGCGATCGTGGCCCAGCAGTCCGGCATGACGACCGAGCTGCTGGAGCACGGCAAGTCGCCCGTGCCGCCCGAACTCGCCGAGCACTTCCCGGAATTGGACGAGGTGGCCGCGTACCACCGACTGCGCAGCGACGAGCAGACGGGCGAGCCGACCAATCACGCCCGCAACTACGTCCGCCCCGAACTGGCCGCGCGCATCGACCCGTCGGATCTGGCGCGCTGGCCGATGACCAAGGTGCTGCGGGATGTCGTCGGGGCGGACATCAGCCGCATCACGGACACCGTGGAGGCGCGTCTCGCGGACCCGGAGACCGCCCGGCTGCTCCAAGTCCCCCTGCTGAGCCCGATCCTGCACTACACGGGGGTCACCTACGACACGGCCGGCCGGGTACTCGACGTGGCGGTGATCCACTACCGGGGCGACCGGTTCTCCTTCACGGTGACCCTGGACGCCACATGAGCTCACCGGCCCCGACTGCCTGTCGGCGGAAGGTCGTACGATGCCCAGCGTGACGCACGACGACGCTCCGTCGCTGGCGGACCTCATGCCGTGGTCCGTCGCACCGCCGCGGCTCGGCCGGGGGTGGCCGACGGGTCCCGACGCGGCATCCCTGAAGGCCCGCTGGGACGCCCTGCTGAAGGCCGAGGGACCCGACCGGGAAGCCCTGTTCGAGCCCACCCGCTCCCGCACCCTGCGCTCCGCGGTCGGGCAGCTGCCGGGGCGGACAGGCGGCACGGAAAAGCTCGCGCGCGCCACCGGTCCCTGCCCGGAGCCGGTACGGGTCCTGCACGCGCCCTTCGACGAGCAGTGGCTGATCCCGGACCACCGGCTGATCGACGCGGCCCGCCCCGAGCTCTGGCGGGTGGCGGACGAGAACCAGGTGTTCGTGGTGGAGACACCCACGGACGGTCACGGCCCCCGGCTCCTGGCCACCTCCCTCCTCCCCCTGCTCCGCCCCGGCCGGGTCCGCCCCCTGTACCGCCGCCCGGGCGGCACGGAGCCGAACCTGGCCCCGGGGCTCCTGAAGCACCTGCGGACGCGTCTCGGGAACACGGTGGAACCCCTGGACGTCCTCGCCTGGATCCTGGCGGCGGTCCGCCCGGACCTCACCGTCCCTCTCACCGACGACCCCGAACTGTGGTCCCGCGGCGTCGAGTCGGGCCACCGCGTCCTCTGGCTGATGCGCCGCGACGGCGACCGCCCGAAGCTGCCCGGAGGCCGCCGCCCCTACGTCCGCGCACCCCTGCCGTCCCGTCCCCTGACCCTGGACTACGACCGCGACGAGGAGGCCCTGCTGCTGGACGAGGGCCGCATCTCCCCGGTACCGCCGAAGGCCTGGGACTTCGAGGCCGGCGGAGCGCGGGTCCTGGAGCAGTGGTTCACGGCCCGCGTCACGGAACCGGAGCCGGGCACGCTGTCCGCGATCCGTCCCGCGACGTGGCCGCAGCCGTGGACATCGGAGCTCCTCGAACTGATCACCGTGCTGGCCCTGCTGGCCGATCTCCTGCCCCTCCCGGACGAATTGACGCCCCGGATCACGGCGGGCGACCTGCGCGAGGCGGGGGTCCTGCCCGTCCCGGACTCGGCGCGCAGGCCGGCCTCGGTCCTGGACGGGCACGAGGAGGGGCCGGAGGGGCAGCTCGCCCTGCTCTAGCCTCTGGGCGCGAAGCCGTCCAGGACCCGCTCCAGCATCCGCTCGAAGACCGCGTCCAGATCGATCGGCCCCGCGTCCTCCATGAACGACGCCGCCAGCCGCGGATACGCCCCCGAGGCCACCTGACTGCCGAGATACGCGATCCGCACCGCGTTCTCCTGCTCCTGCGACCATGGCAGCGACCGCACCCGCTCGGCCGTGGACAGCTCGTTCGAGACGTACGTCGTCACACACCCGTTGAGCATCGCGACCAGCTCGATCTTCGTGCCGTTGGGGGCGTCCAGCGGGTCGAGGCAGGCGAGGCAGTGCTCCAGGTAGCGCAGGGCGTTGGGGCTGAAGCCGTACACCCCTGACATCAGCCGCACCATCCAGGCGTGCCGGTGCATGAGCGCCTTGGTCTGGCGCGCGTTGCGGAGCATGTCGGCCCGCCAGTCACCGGTCGGCTCGAACCGCTCGTGCTCCCCGCTGACCGCGTCCACCATCAGCTCGTACAGGTCCTCCTTACGGGGGACGTAGTTGTACAGCGACATCGTCCCGCAGCCGAGTTCGGCCGCGACATGCCGCATGGACACCGCGTCCAGACCCCCGGCATCCGCGAGCCGCACCGCCGCGGAAGCGATGTCCGCCCTGGTGAACGCGGGTTTGGGCCCACGCCCCGTCCGCTCGGGACGCGCCCAGATCACTTCGGGTACGGCCGCTCGGCCCGCCATCGATCATCACCTCGGCCACCATCCTAGTTACGTACAGCGTACGTAGTGCGCTATGGTCACGCCATGACTTCTACGTACGCTGTACTTAGTGAAGGTCTGGAGAAGCGGTTCGGGGAGGTCCACGCCCTGCGCGGTCTCGATCTCGCGGTCGCCCCGGGCACGGTCTGCGGCATCCTCGGCAGCAACGGCGCCGGCAAGACCACGGCCGTACGGCTGCTGACCACGCTGCTGCGGCCGGACGCCGGCTCCGCGCGGGTGGCCGGACACGACCTCGTCCGGGAACCCGAGGCCGTACGGCGCGCCATCGCCGTCACCGGGCAGTACGCCTCGGTCGACGGCGACCTCACCGGGCGGCAGAACCTCCGGCTGTTCGCCCGGCTGCACCGGGTGCGGGGGCCGGCCGAGCGGGCCGCCGAGCTGCTCGACCGCTTCGGGCTGACCGAGTCGGCCGACCGGCCCGCGTCCACCTACTCGGGGGGTATGCGCCGCCGTCTGGACCTCGCGGCGAGCCTGATCCGCCGCCCCGAGATCCTGTTCCTCGACGAGCCGACGACCGGTCTCGACCCGGCAAGCCGCAACCTCATCTGGGACGCCGTGCGCGACCTCACGGCGGACGGCACGACCGTGCTGCTGACCACGCAGTACCTGGAGGAGGCCGACCAACTCGCCCATGACATCGCCCTGGTGGCCAAGGGGCGGGTCGCGCACACGGGTTCGCCGTCCCAGCTCAAGGCGTTGATCGGGGCGCACGTCGAGATCGTCGTCGCGGACGCGGACGTCCTGGCGAAGGCCGCCGGTGTGCTCGACCAACTCACCGGCGCAGAGCCGTCGTTCGACCACGTCCGGAACTCGGTCGGCGCGGTCACCCGGGACACCACGCTCACGCTCCCCCGGCTGGTGCGTGAACTGGACGCGGCGGGCGTGCCGTTGCTCGACGCGAGCATCCGGCCGCCGACCCTCGACGACGTCTTCCTGCGACTCACCAAGGAGGTTGCGGCATGAGCATGTTGGCCCACGACGGCACCGCGATGCTGGGCCGTCAACTGCAGCGGATCCGGAACACCCCGGGGCTGCTGATCCTGACCCAGACCATGCCGATCACCATGCTGCTGTTCTTCGGCTACGTCTTCGGCAGCGCGCTGGCGATGCCGGGCGAGGAGTACCGGTCCTTCCTGGTGCCGGGCCTGCTGGTGGCGACGGCGGCGAACGGGATCATGACCGGGATGTTCCAGGCGGCCCAGGACGTCCACCGGGGCGTGACGGACCGGCTGCGCACCCTGCCGATCAACCGGGCGGCCGTGCCGCTGGGGCAGTCGGTCGCGGACGTGATGGTCACCGCCGCCGGCATGGTGCCGTTCCTGCTGGTGGGGCTCGCGGTGGGCTGGCGTGTCGAGAAGTCCCCGCTGCAAGCGGTGGGCGCCCTGGGACTGTTGCTGCTGTTCCGGTTCGCCACCACCTGGATCGGCATCTTCCTCGGCCTGCTCACCCGGAGCGAGGAGGCCGCCGGCCAGCTGGGCGGTGCGACGTTCATCCTGCCGCTGCTGTCCAACGCCTACATCCCGACCGAGGGGCTGCCCGGCTGGCTGCGCACCCTCGCCGAGTGGAACCCGATCAGTGCGGTGACCACGGCCCTGCGGGACCTGTTCGGCAACGCCCCGGTACCGGAGGGGGCAGCTTGGCCAGTCGCCCATCCGATCGCCGGGTCACTGATGTGGTGCGCGGTCCTGCTCGCGGTCTTCGCGCCGCTTGCCGTACGGCGGTACGCACACGGCGAGGGCTGAACGCCTCGTGCCGGGAGGGACGTTCGGGCCCTGCCGGGGCCCGGGCCGACCTCGGAGCGCATGACAAGTCTGGCGTGCTTGTGGACGGAGGTGGGGACGTGCCCCGCGCTCGGTCGATTCACCTGGATCGTGCTGCATGCCGTGGGGATGACGGACGGGAGGGCAGCACGACGCCGGGGTGGTGCGACCGGCCGAGCGCGGGTCGGGACGTCCGAGCCCAGGGGCCCGGCGAGCCGTACGGCTCAGCGCCCGCCGAACAGCGAACGGCGCAGTCGGCGCAGGGGCGCGAACAGCGAGACGCGGCGCACCCGCGCACCACGGTCACTGCGCTCCTGCTTGGTGGTGTCACGCGCGGTCAGCTCACGCATCAGTGACGTCGCCTCGGCCGCCTCTCGCTGCGGGACGGCAGGTCCCGACAGCACCGAGAGATGGCGGTCGAGGCGCGAACTGGTCGCGCTGCTCCCGCAGGTGATCGCAGGGACCCTCGCCCTGCGCACTGCTATCTGTTCCATGTCACTCCCCACCCGTACGAGTCCACCCGGCCCGGGCAGGGTAACCCTATCGCCCCGTGGGGGCACACGTGTATCGGCGTCACAGGATTCACCTTCCCCGTAAGGGTGTTGACGACCCCTCCATGATTACTCTCCGAATCCAACCGATTTCAGGGCGAGTTGGACAACCGGCTGGGTAGTGGGCTGCGGGGAGCCCCCATCGGGCTCGACGGTCACAGCGAGTGATGTAGCGGACTTGTCGAGTCCGGTCGCGACCAAGGGCGTGTCGGCGGCGAAGAGCCCGAGGGAGCGCGGTTGCTCGTTGGGGCGCATGAGCCACAGCTGGCGCACGCGGCCGCTCGGGGGCGCGCTGTACCCGCTCAGGGTGACGACCGCGCGCCCCTCCGATGCGGAAGCGATCACTCCGATGGTGCGGCCCTGTGCGTCCTGCCCCCGGGTCGCCGCTGCGTCCGCGGCCTGGAGAACGTGGGCGATCTCACTGGCCTGGGCCTTCTGCGCGTCCAGTTCGTCCTGTGTCCGGTTGGCCTGGACGGCGAACAGCGAGGCCACGACGAGAGCCGCGGCCGCGGTGGCCGTCGCGAACGGTACGAACAGGGGACGCCTCTGACGCTGCCTGGGCGGCGGCTGGGCCCCCCAGACATGGGGCGGCAACTGCGACTTGCGCGCCCGTACCGGCTCCGGCCGCGCTCGGGCCGGCTCCGGCCGTACGGCGGGCTCCTGCGGGATGGTGCGGACGGCGGCCAGCACCCGGTCGCGCATCGCCATCGGCGGTGGAGCGGCGGCCGACCACGCGAGCCGTACCGCGTCCTCGGACAGCGCACGCACTTCCGCCGCACAGCTGTCGCAGTCCTTGAGGTGCCTCTCGAAGCGGGCCCGCTCGGCCGGCTCCAGCGCGTCGAGGGCGTACGGGGCCGCGAGGGAGTGCAGATCTTCCCGGCGGAAGAGGCTCATGCCGCACCTCCCAGGCACTCCCGCAAGCGGGTCAGTCCGTCACGCATCCGCGTCTTCACCGTTCCCAGCGGCAGGGACAGCCGCTGGGCCACTTCACGGTACGTGTAGCCGTCGTAGTAGGCGAGGGTGACGGACTGGCGCTGGAGTTCGGTCAGCCGCTCCAGGCACCGGCGCACCCATTCACGTTCGAGGCCCGCCTCGACCTCCTCGGTCACCTGGTCGAAGGCCGGGTGGTGGGCCCGGCGTGCCTCGCGCTGCTCGCGCTCACCGGCCGCGCGGGCGCTGCGCACCCGGTCGACGGCGCGGCGGTGCGCGAGGGTGAGGACCCAGGACAGCGCGCTGCCCCGGCGCGGGTCGAAGCGTGCGGCGGAGCGCCAGAGTTCGAGCAGCACCTCCTGCGACACCTCCTCCGACTGCGCCGGATCACGCACCACACGCCGTACGAGCCCGAACACCGGCCCGGCCACGAGCCCGTAGAGCTCCTCGAATGCCTTCTGGTCCCCGCCCGCCACGAGCATCAGAAGCTCGTCCGCTTCCAACTCGTCGCCCCCTCCCGCAAAGCCGCACCTGGGCCGTCCCGTCCCACGAGGTATTCGCAACGAACACACCTCCGGATGGGGTTACGGATCAGAACGCCGAAAACGCGGGTCGAGCAGCAGAAAAGAAGTTTTGAGATTCGACCAATCCGACCCGGCCACCACTCCGAATCACCGGGCGTCAGGCAAGTTGGACTGAGGACGGACGGCATGACACCTATCTCCAGGAGCGGCTCGGGACGCAGGAGTCTCGCGACCCTCGTATGTGGTGCGCTGGCCGCCGGAGGGCTCGCAGCCGCCGGTGTGGCCACGCTGGAACCGGGGGCGGCTTCCGCCTCCAGCCACCGGGAGGCCCCGCTGATCTCGGGTGACCCCCAGCACGACAACACGGACTTGTACGCGTTCGTCAGCCCCGACAAGCCCGACTCGACGACGATCGTCGCCAACTGGATCCCCTTCGAGGAGCCCGGCGGCGGCCCGAACTTCTACCAGTTCGCCGAGGACGCGCAGTACGACCTCCACATCGACAACAACGGTGACGGTCAGGGCGATCTGCTGTACCGCTTCACCTTCAAGACGCACGTCAAGAACAAGAAGTCGTTCCTGTACAACACGGGCGCGGTCGAGAGCCTCGACGACCCCGACCTGAACGTCACGCAGACGTACGACATCGAGCTGTTCCAGCTGAAGAACCAGAAGGTCAAGTACAAGACGAAGCTCGCCGACGACATCCCGGTGGCGCCGTCGAACGTCGGCAAGGCCTCCATGCCGAACTACGAGAAGCTGCGCGACCAGGCGGTCTACAAGCTTCCCAACGACTCGACGTCGTTCGCCGGCCAGGCCGACGACCCGTTCTTCGCCGACCTGCGCGTCTTCGACCTGCTGTACGGCGGGAACCTCACCGAGGTCGGCAACGACACGCTCAAGGGCTACAACGTCAACTCGATCGCCCTGCAGGTCCCGACGGACATGATCACCGAGTCCTCGCACCAGCCCATCGTGGGCATCTGGTCGACGACCCAGCGCAGGAACGCGCAGGGGTACTACTCCCAGGTCTCGCGTCTGGGCAACCCGCTCGTCAACGAGGTCGTCAACCCGCTGAAGGACAAGGACAAGTTCAACGCGTCCGCGCCGTGGGACGACGCCCAGTTCCTCAAGAACGTGACCAACCCCGAACTGCCGAAGCTCATCGAGGCGATCTACAAGATCCCCGCCCCGAAGGAGCCTCGCAACGACCTCGTGGACGTGTTCCTCAAGGGTGTGAAGGGGCTGAACCAGCCGCCCTACGTGCGCCCCGCGGAGGAACTGCGCCTCAACACGTCCATCAAGCCCACCGATTCTCCGAAGCGGCTCGGTGTGCTTGATGGCGACAACGCCGGATTCCCGAACGGACGGCGGCTGACGGACGACGTGATCGACGCGTCGCTCCAGGTCGTCGAGGGTGAGCTGGTCGGGTCCAAGAACGACCTCGGTGACGCCGTCGACAAGAACGACAAGGACTTCGAGAAGTCGTTCCCGTACGTGGCACTGCCGACCGAGGGGTCCCGGGGGCCGCTGGCCAAGGGGACGTCGTCGGGTAACGACGTCCGCAACCAGCTCGGGGACGCGCTGTCCCCGGCGGGTGCCTCCGGTTCCGGCGACAACATGTCCCTGATCGCCGGGTCCGCGGGCGCCGGTGCGGCCGGGATCGTACTCATCGGGGCCGCGCTGATGTGGTGGCGCCGGATGCGGCGGCGGGCGTACTGAGCGCCTGAAAAACCTGCAACTCCCCTTCACTGGCGCGGCCCGCACGTACTCATCCCCCACGGTGCGGGCCGCGCCGCACCACACGATCACGAGCCAATCAGGAGAGGGCATGTCCGGGTCTACGACCGACAGCGCACCCGAGAACGAGCACGACGGATCGTCGGAGACCGTGGAGCCCTCTGCTCAGGCCGCCGAGGAGAAGGTCGCCGCCGTACGGCGGGTCTCGGAGACCGGGCGGCGCTGGCGGGCCGCTCAACTCGCCGGGTGCGCGGCTCTGTTGGCCGTCGCGCTGACGGGCGGGTCGATCGCCCTCGGGGCGCTGCGGGACGGTGGCACCGCCACCGTGGCCAGTTCGTCGTCGGCGGCGGTCTCGCCCGGGCTCATGGCCAGTGGGGACCTCGACGCGGGCATCAAGGCCCTCCAGGCCCATCTGCGCGGTCAGCCCAAGGACTTCGGCAGCTGGGCCACCCTCGGACTCGCCTACGTCGAGCAGGCGCGGACCAAGGGTGATCCCTCCCGGTATCCGCAGGCCCAGCAGGCGCTCAAGAAGTCGCTGGAGCTGAAGGCCGACAACGAGCAGGGGCTCGCCGGCCTCGCCGCACTCGCCGCCGCGCGGCACGACTTCAAGGACGCCCTGGCCTACGCCGACCGGGTGCTGAAGGAGAACCCCTACAGCGAGCGCGCCCTGTCCTCCCGGATCGACGCCCTCGTCGAACTCGGCCGCTATGACGAGGCGTCGAAGACCGCCGACCTCGCGGACGAACGACGGCCCGGCATCCCGGTGTTCACCCGCTACGCGTACGTCCACGAGCTCCGCGGCGACGTCCGTACCGCCCGCACGGTTCTGGAACAGGCCCTGTCCACCGCGACCACTCCGGGAGACATCGCCTACGTGGCCAGCGCGCTGGGCCAGCTCGCCTGGAACCAGGGCGACTACGATACGGCGCTGACCGACTACGCCCGCGCCCTCGCCGCCGACGACGCCTACCTCCCCGCTCTGGAGGGCCGGGCCCGTGCCCAGGCCGCGAGCGGGGACCGCGCCGCCGCGATCAAGGGCATGGAGGCCGTCGTGGCCCGGTATCCGCTGCCCGGGCCGCTCGTCGGGCTCGGAGAGCTGTACGAGGACCGGGGCGCCGACGGTGACGAGGCGAAGGCCAAGGACCAGTACGCGCTCGTGGACGCCTGGACGGCCCTCGCCCGGGCCAACGGCGTCAACGCCGATCTCGACACCGCGCTCGCCGCCGCCGACCACGGCGACAAGGCCTCCGCCCTGCGCGCCGCCCGCGCCGAGTGGGCGCGCCGGCACACCGTGCACACCGCGGACGCCCTCGCCTGGGCCCTGCATGTGAACGGACGCGACAAGGAGGCCCTGCCGTACGCCCGGCAGGCCACCGCCACCGGCTACCGCAACGCCTCCTTCCTCTACCACCGCGGGATCATCGAACTCGCCGCGGGCGACCGGAAGGAAGCCAGGAGCCATCTCGGCTCCGCCCTGAAGCTCAACCCCGGTTTCTCCCCCCTCGGCGCCCGCGAGGCCCGCAAGGCACTCAAGGAGGCGTCCAAGTGAAGCCCCGCCGTCTGTTCGCGTCCCTCACGGCCGTCCTGACGGCGGCATGTGCGCTCGCGCTGCTCCCTTCCAGCAGCGCGAGCGCCCACCCCCTCGGCAATTTCACCGTCAATCGGTACGACGGTCTGGTCGCCGGCCCCGGCGCGCTCCGCGTCGACCACGTCGAGGACCTCGCCGAGATCCCGGCCACCCAGGCCAAGCCGGACATCGAGAAGCTCGGCATGACCGAGTGGGCCGCTCAGCGCTGCAGGAAGGCGGCGGAGGGCGGCAAGGTCACCGTCGACGGCCGTACGGTCGCCCTGACCGTGGGGAGCAGCCACGCGCGCGTGCGTCCCGGTCAGGCCGGGCTCGACACCCTCCGTGTGGAGTGCCGGCTCACCGCCCCGCTGCCCGAGAACGCCACGGTCACCCTCGGATTCCACAGCGCGGGCACCGACTCCGGGCCCGGCTGGCGCGAGATCACCGCGCGCGGCGACCGGACGACGCTCACGAAGTCGGACGTGCCCACGAAGTCGGTCTCGGACGAACTGACCACCTACCCGCAGGAGCTGCTCTCCTCCCCCGCCGACACCGTGACCGCCTCGCTGCGCGTGCGGCCCGGCGGTCCCGCCCTCTCGGAAGAGCAGTCGGACGCCCCCGCCGCCTCCGTGCTCCCTCGTGGCGCCGACCGCTGGACCCGCGCCCTGGACTCCCTGGTGGCCCGGCACGACCTCACCGTCGGCTTCGCGGCGCTCGCCCTGCTCATCGCGGTCGTCCTGGGCGCGATGCACGCGCTGGCCCCGGGGCACGGCAAGACCCTGATGGCCGCGGTGGCGGCGGCTCGCGGTGGCAAGGCCCGGATGAAGGACGTCCTGCCGCTGGCCGCCTCGGTGACCGTCACCCACACCCTGGGCGTGGTAGCGCTGGGCCTCCTCGTCACGGCCGGCTCGGCGGCGGCCCCCTCGGTGATCGCCTGGCTGGGCATCGCGAGCGGGGTGCTGGTGACCGCGGCGGGCGTCACCCTCCTGCGCCGGGCCCTGCGCACCCGCGCTCACCAGCACGGGCACGGGCACAGTCACGACCACGCGCACGAGGCCGGGAAGCCCGAGGAGCGCTCCCTGGTCCTGGTCGCCGCCCACACGGAGACCGTCCCCGCCACGGCAGGGGCCCAGACTCGGACGCACGCACACACGCCCGACCACACCCACGACCACCCGCACGGGCACGGACACACCCACGACCATGACCACCCGCACGACCATCCCCACCCCCACTCCCACGCCGTCGAACACACGCACGGCGGCTTCACCCACACCCACGCCGTCGCCCCCACCCTCCGCGGCACGATCCTCCTCGGCTTCGCCGGTGGTCTCGTGCCCAGCCCCTCCGCCGTCGTCGTGCTCGTCGGTGCCGCCGCGCTCGGGCAGGCCTGGTTCGGTCTGCTCCTGGTCGTGGCGTACGGCGTCGGACTGGCCCTGACCCTGACCGCGGCCGGATTCGCCGTCGTCAGGCTGGGCAGTGGAGTCACACGGCTGCTGGACAGGCGCCCCCGCCTGGCCGCCAGCCCGATGACCGCCCTGGTGCGCAGGACCGCGCCCCTGATGTCGGCGTTCGTCGTGGTGGCTCTCGGGGCAGGATTGGTGCTCAAGGGGGCGGCATCCGCACTCGGCTGAGCTACTTTTGTACAGAATTCACGTGCAACATCACGCGGAGTGGAGATTTCGCCCGGATGCGAATGGGGGACGCCCGTGTCCGAAGAACCGGGCAGTGAACGACTGATCGCGGGCCGCTACCGACTCCTGTCCCCGCTCGGCGAGGGCGGCATGGGAACCGTGTGGCGGGCCCGTGACGAGGTGCTGCACCGCGAGGTCGCCGTCAAGGAGGTGCGTGCGCCGCACGGACTGGCGACGTCCGAGGTCGAGCGGCTGTACGCCCGCCTCGAGCGCGAGGCGTGGGCGGCGGCTCGGGTCGCCAACCGCAACGTGGTGACGGTGTACGACGTGGCCACCCAGGACGGCCGTCCGTGGATCGTCATGGAGCTGGTGCGCGGCATCTCGCTCGCCGAGCTCCTGGATGCGGAGGGCCCCCTCAGCCCGCAGCGGGCGGCGCACATCGGCGCCGAGGTGCTCTCCGCGCTGCGGGCCGCGCACGAGGCCGGGGTCCTGCACCGGGATGTGAAGCCCGCCAACGTGCTGCTGTCGAACGACGGCCGCGTGGTGCTCACCGACTTCGGCATCGCCCAGGTCGAGGGCAGTTCGGCGCTGACCATGACCGGCGAGGTCATCGGCTCGCCCGAGTTCCTCGCCCCGGAGCGGGCGCTGGGCCGCACTCCGGGCCCGGAGTCCGACCTGTGGTCGCTGGGCGTGCTGCTGTACGCCGCCGTCGAGGGCAACTCGCCCTTCCGGCAGACCACCCCGCTCAGCACCCTGCGCGCGATCGTGGACGAGGAGCTGCCGCCGCCGTACCGGGCCGGCCCGCTCACCCCGGTGATCGAGGGGCTGCTGCGCAAGGATCCGGCGGAGCGCCTGCCGGCCGACCGGGCCGAGCAGGAGCTGCGGATCATCGGGGCGGGGGGTACGCCCCGGGCGGACACGATGCAGGGGGCGCCGTACGCACCGACCATGGCGGCACCCTTCCCGCAGGAGCCGCCGACGGCCCCGTACCGTCCCGCGCCCACGTCGGCCTCCACCCCCGTCACGACCTCCGGGCCGCCGGACCGCAACCGTCGCGCGACCGTCGTCCTGATCGCGGGGTTGGTGGTCCTCGCGCTGGCGATCGCGGGGCTGACGTACGGGCTGCTGAACCGTGACAACGGCGACAAGGACGGGTCGACCGCCAAGGACACCGATCCGGCGGTGAGCTCACCCGCGCAGACCAAGACGGACGAGCCGAGCGACACCCCGTCCCCGAGCCGGAGCGAGAGCACCACGAGCGCGCCCCCGCCGCAGTCGGTGGACGTCTCCCTGTCCGGTTCGAACACCGACTACACGGGCAGCTGTCCGCCGGACAAGTCGGCGGCTCCCAACTTCACGGCCACCTTGACGGTCGGCCGGCTCCCGGCGACGGTGACCTACCGCTGGGTGTCGAAGAACGGCTCGGTGAACGGCGGTTGGAAGACGCTCACGTTCCCGGCCGGTGGCGGCAGGACGCAGGAGGACCGGCGGTTCGTCACCACCGAGAACGACAGCGGGACCTTCAAGGACACCATCAGCGTGGAGGTCCGCGACCCCGTCGAGAAGACGTCCAACTCGGTCCCGTTCTCACTGACCTGCGTGACGGAGACCCCGTCCGACACGGACGAGGCCTCCCCCACCGCATCCCCGTGAGGGGCGATCAGGCCGCGCTGTTCAGCACCGGAAGGTAGCCGCCGGACTGGCCGGCCGCCGTCGGGTGGTAGGACTCACCGATGTTGAGCAGGTTGAGGCTGTGCAGCCAGGCGCTGCCGGAGCAGAGTTCGTGGCCGGTGAAGGTGGGGCGGACGTCTCCCCAGGCGAAGCCGTGGTTCGCGGCCCGCTTGGCGATCGCGGTGTCGAGGTAGTCGGCGGCGTCGTTGATCGCCTTCCGTTTGGTCTCGGAGAGGCCGAGGCAGGTGGCGCCGAGCCGGTAGAAGCGGGGGTAGCCGAGGACGACCACATGGGCGTTCGGAGCCCTGCTGCTGATCGCCGAGTAGACGTTGTCCAGTTGGGTCGGGAGCGTCGAGTCGACGTACGCCTTCGCGGTGTTGATCCGGGAGAGGCAGGAGCTGTCGGACTGGAGCACACAGGTCGTCATGACGTCGGCGAAGCCGGCGTCGTTGCCGCCGATGGTGATCGAGACCAGGGCGGTAGCGGAGGTGAGCGGGGTCAGCTGACTCGCCAGAACATCACCCGTTCGGGCGCCCGAGCAAGCCGTGAAAGCGAAGGACGAGGGTGAGTTGGCGGCCGCCCAGAGGTAGGGGTAGGCCTTCGTGCTGCGCTTGCAGTCGCCGCTTGAACTGATGTAGCTGCCTGCGCCGACACCCGAGGAATAGGAGTCTCCCAGGGCCACATAGGGGCCTTCGGCGGCGTGGGCGGTGCCTGTCCCGGTGAGGACGGCGGCGAGGGCGAGGAGGAGCGAGCCGACGTACGCGGCAAATCGGGAACGTCTCATGGAACCTCCCTTTAGCAGGATCTCTGCCACATCTGTCGTAGCAACGACGCGAATCGACGGGAAGTGTCCATGCCAAAATCAACCATGATTTCGTGCACATGACAGGTTTGTTGACGCCTCCTCAACTGCCTTGTTCTACCCCCGTAGATGGCCCAGCCTTTACCTCAGCCCGGAGCGGAACGCGACGCTCCTGGTCGTGTGCGCGAGCACGCGCACACCCCCCACGGACGCGCGCCCGACCCAGGCGCGCGTCGCCCATGAGGAGGACTCCCTCGTAATGGCACAACTGCGTAGCAAGAAGTTCCGGTTCGCCGCGATAACCACCCTGGCGACCACCGCCCTCGTCGGCGGGCTCACCGCCCTGCCCGCCGAGGCCGCCCCGGCCGAGGGCAGGGTCCTCGCCTCCGGCTCCCCCACGGCCGTCAAGGACAGCTACATCGTCACCCTCAAGAAGCACGCGGGCTTCACGTCCTCGTCCAGCGAGGGCAAGGGGCTCATCAAGGAGTACGGCGGGACGGTCAAGAAGACCTTCGGTTCCGCGCTCAACGGCTACACCGCCACGCTCTCCGCGACCGAGGCGAGGAGACTCGCCGCGGACCCGTCGGTGGCCTCCGTGGAGCAGAACCAGACCGTCCGCCTGGCCGACACCACGCAGTCCGCCGCCCCGTGGGGCCTGGACCGCATCGACCAGGCCGCGCTCCCGCTCTCCGGCACGTACACCTACCCGGACACCGCGGGCAGCGGAGTCACGGCGTACGTCATCGACACCGGCGTCCGCATCACCCACAGCCAGATCAGCGGCCGCGCCTCCTACGGCTACGACGCCGTCGACGGCGACACCACCGCCTCCGACGGCAACGGCCACGGCACCCATGTGGCCACCACGATCGCGGGCTCCACCTACGGCGTCGCCAAGAAGGCGAAGATCGTTGCGGTGCGCGTCCTCGACAACGCCGGCTCGGGCACCACCGCCGGCGTCATCGCGGGCATCGACTGGGTCACCAACAACCACTCCGGTCCCTCGGTCGCCAACCTTTCGCTCGGCGGCGGCGCGTCCACCACCCTGGACACCGCGGTCAGGAACTCCATCGCGAGCGGCGTCACCTACGCCATCGCAGCCGGGAACAGCAGCGCCAACGCCTCCTCGTACTCCCCTGCCCGCGTCACCGAGGCGATCACCGTCGGCGCCACCACCAGCACCGACGCCCGGGCCAGTTACTCCAACTACGGCTCGGTCCTGGACGTCTTCGCCCCCGGCTCCTCCATCACGGCGGGCTGGTACACCAGCGACACCGCGACCAACACCATCTCCGGTACGTCGATGGCGACCCCGCACGTCGCGGGCGCGGCCGCGGTCTACCTCGCCGGCCACACCTCGGCCACCCCGGCCCAGGTCGCCACGGCCCTGGTCAACGGTGCCACGTCCAACGTGGTCACCAGCCCCGGCACCGGCTCACCCAACAAGCTCCTGAAGCTCGTGCCGTAGTACCTCAACAGGTGGCCCCCGGAGGTGTCTCACACCACCGGGGGCTCACCCGTGTCCAAGTCCGTACCAGTCGGCCTTGACGGCTCCCCCGGCACTGCGCGACATTGAAGCCCGGCATCCGGCGCTTTCTGGGGGGAAACGTCGCCCATGCAGACGACACGTATCGGAACGTCCTCGAAAACGTCGGGGAGAGACCTGACACCGCTGCTCGCGGGCGCCGCGACTGCTATTGGGGGATTCGGCGCACTGCTCGCGTTCATCGGCTCCGACTCGCCGCTGCGCGCCCCGCTCACGCTGTTCTTCCTGCTCGCGGCACCCGCCGCCGGCATCGCCGCCGCACTGCGCGGCTTCGATCCGTTCGCCCGGGTGCTGGCCTCGCTGGCCGGCTCGGTCGTCCTCAACATGCTGGTGTCCCAGGGCATGCTGGCCACGCACCGCTGGTCGGCGCGCGGCGGCGTCATGGCCATGGCCGTGATCAGTGCCCTCATCCTGCTGCTGGTGCTGATGTGGCGGCGCCGTGCGGCGAAGGGTCAGGACGCCTGACGTGGACATCAGCGTGTACCGCCCCGGCGAGCTGAGCGCCGCCGACCGGGCGGCGTGGAGCGCCATGCAGTCCAAGGCCCATCTGCAGGGCGCGCCAGGGCTGGCGAACCCGTTCCTGTCCCCCGAGTTCACGCTCGCGGTGGGCCGGTGCAGGCGGGGCGTGCGGATCGCCGTCGTACGGGAGCAGGGCGAGCCCGCCGCGTTCTTACCGTTCCAGAGAACCGCCGCCGGTGTCGGCCGGGCCGTCGGCCTCGGCATCTCGGACGCCCAGGGACTGGTGCACCGGTCCGGATTCACCTGGGACGCCCGGGAGTTGCTGCGCGCCTGCGGGCTCGCCGTCTGGGAGTTCGACCATCTGGTGGAGAACCAGGGGCCGTTCGAGGAGGAGGCCTCCGGCTGGTTCCCCTCACCGGTCATGGACGTCGACCAGGGCTACGAGACGTATCTGGCCGGACTGCGGGAACGCTCACCGAAGTTCACCCGCACCACGCTCGCCAAGGAACGCCGGCTGATCCGCACGGCGAGCGAGGTGCGCTACGTCCACGACGAACGCGACCCGACCGCCCTGCGCGTCCTGATGGGCTGGAAGTCCGCCCAGTACCGCAGGACCGGCCGCAGCGACCGCTTCGCGCACGAGTGGATCGCCCGGCTGGTGGAGCAGTTGTTCCACACCCGGTCCGGGCCGTTCGCGGGGATCCTGTCGGTGCTGTACGCCGACGGGAAGCCGGTCGCCGCCCACTTCGGGCTGCGCACCGAGCGCGTCCTGGCGTGCTGGTTCCCGGCGTACGACCCGCAGTACGCGAAGTACTCCCCGGGCCTGATCCTGCATCTGCGCATGGCCGAGGCGGCCGCCGCCGACGGCGTCGCGTACCTCGATCTGGGCCGGGGGCAGAAGGAGTACAAAGACTCCCTGAAGACACGGGAACTCACCGTGTCGGAGGGATGGGTGACCCGTCGGCACCCGGTCGCGGTCGGACACCGCGTCCGCCGGGTTCCGGCGCGGGCACTGCGCAACGCCGTGGTGGCGCGACCGGAGCTGTTCCAACCCGCCGACAGGCTGTTGAAGAAAGTGGGAAAGATCCGCTCCAGCGCGACTGTAACGGTCAAACCAACAAAAACGTGAGGCCTCGTTCCAGGTCTTGCCATACGGGTTCAATCGTCAATACCGTCATACATCACACCCGCACCGTCCCGTCATCGAGCGGCTCTAGGGGAGGGCTCAAGGACCGCGACGGGGGCGCGGGGCGCGGTAGGGGGGTGCCGTGCTCGGTGACCGCACTTTGTGACCGAGTCGTGCCGCGCGACCGGCTGTCGTTTCTTTGAACAAGCACAGCACGACGGCGGTCGGCCAGCTTTGCCAGCTCACCCGGCAGGTACGGAGATTCCCTCCGGCATGCCGTGAGTGAGAACCCCCCTTTCGAACCGGAGCAACAAGCCGGACCGCCCAGGGGCGGGCGGTCCACCGGACGAGAGGGAACAAGACTCATGAGTTCAGTTCTGCGCCCGGCGACTGCGGGCCAGGATGTGCCGACAGCCAGCCAGTACCGGCCCATCTCCACTCACCTGGCCATCACGCCACCGGTGAGTGTCGTCATACCCGCCATGAACGAGGCGGAGAACCTTCCGTACGTCTTCAAGACGCTGCCCGACTGGATCCACGAAGTGGTTCTGGTGGACGGCAACTCCACGGACGACACCGTCGCGGTGGCCCGCGGGCTGTGGCCCGAGGTGAAGGTCGTGAAGCAGCACGGCAAGGGCAAGGGGGACGCCCTGATCACCGGGTTCGAAGCCTGCACCGGTGACATCGTCGTCATGATCGACGCGGACGGCTCGGCCGACGGCAACGAGATCGTCTCCTACGTGTCCGCCCTGGTCTCGGGCGCGGACTTCGCCAAGGGGTCCCGCTTCGCCAACGGCGGCGGCACCGACGACATGACCTTCATCCGCAAACTCGGCAACTGGGCGCTCTGCACCATCGTCAACCGCAAGTTCGGAGCCCGCTACACGGATCTCTGCTACGGGTACAACGCCTTCTGGCGGCACTGCCTCGACAAGATCGACCTCGACTGCACGGGCTTCGAGGTGGAGACCCTGATGAACATCCGGGTGGTCAAGGCGGGGCTCAAGGTGCAGGAGATACCGAGCTACGAGTACCTCCGCATCCACGGCGCGAGCAATCTGCGGGCCGTCCGGGACGGGTTCCGGGTGCTCAAGGTGATCCTCGGGGAGCGGTCGAACCGGCGTGCGCTGCGCCGCCGTACCCATCACTCGCCGATGCTCGACTCGCGCCGGGGAGAGGTGTCTTGAGCGATCCCGACATCTCCGTCGTGATCTGCGTGTACACCGAGGACCGCTGGGAGGACATCCTCGCGGCGGTCGCCTCGGTGCGTACGCAGTCGTATCCGGCCCTGGAGACGCTGCTGGTCGTCGACCACAATCCGGTGCTTCTGGACCGACTGACCAAGGAGTACAAGGAAGTTCAGGAGGTCCGCGTGTTCGCCAACGAGGGCCCCCGCGGTCTGTCCGCGGGCCGCAACACGGGGATCGCCGCCTCGCGCGGCGAGGTGATCGCCTTCCTGGACGACGACGCCGTCGCCGAGCGGGACTGGCTGCGCCACTTCGCCTGCGGATACGCGGACCCGCGGGTCATGGCCGTCGGCGGCCGTACGATGCCGATCTGGGCGTCGGGGCGCCGGCCGGCCTGGTTCCCCGAGGAGTTCGACTGGGTGGTCGGCTGCACCTACAAGGGCATCCCGTCCGGCCTGGTCCGGGTGCGCAACGTCCTGGGCGGCAACGCCTCCTTCCGCCGCAGCGCCTTCGACGCCGCGGGCGGCTTCGCCACCGGCATCGGACGGGACGGCGACAAACGCCCGCTCGGCTGCGAGGAGACGGAGCTGTGCATCCGGCTGAGCCGGGCCAGACCGGACGCGGTCCTGCTGATCGACGACCGGGCGGTGATCCACCACCGGGTGCCCGAGGCGCGCGAGCACTTCGGGTACTTCCGCACGCGCGCGTACGCGGAGGGCCTGTCGAAGGCGCTCGTGGCCCGAAGTGTCGGCGCGGCCAAGGGACTTGAGTCCGAGCGCCGGTACGCCACCCGGGTGCTGCCGGCCGGGGTGGTGCGCGGGCTGCGGGACGCCGCGCTGTCCCGGCCGGGGGGTGCGGGACGAGCGGGCGCGATCGTCGCCGGGGTGCTCACCGCGGCCGGCGGGTATGTGGTCGGCACCGTCCGGGCGCGGCGGGGCGGTGCCACGTTCACGGTCGCGGACATCGAGGGGGAGAGAGATGGCTGAGCCGCCCGTACCGATCCTCATGTACCACGCGGTCGCCACCGACCCGAACGACGCCACCCGCGTGCTGTCGGTCTCCCCGGAGGGCTTCGCCCAACAGATGGAGGTCATCGGCGAGTTGGGTCTCACCCCGGTCAGGACGGCGGACCTCGCGGCCCGTTGGCGCGAGGGCCGGCCGCTGCCCGAGCGGCCCGTCCTGATCACCTTCGACGACGGCTACGAAGGCGTCCACCGCCACGCCCTGCCCGTGCTCGCCAAGCACGGCTTCCCGGCCACGGTGTTCGTCTCCACCGGCTGGATCCGGGGTGCGTACGACACGGGCGGCGGCCTGGACACCATGCTGGACTGGGACCAGGTCCGCGAACTCGCCGCGGCGGACGTCGAGATCGGCGGCCACACCCACACGCACCCGGAGCTCGACCAGCTCGACGACGGCGCGCTGCGCCACGAGCTGATCCACTCCAGGGAGATCGTCACCGACGAACTCGGCACCGCGCCGGCCTCGCTCGCCTACCCGTACGGCTACTCCAGCCGCCGGGTGCGCGAGGCGGTACGCGAGACGGGGTACGGCCAGGCGCTCGCCGTGAACAACGGCCTGGCGCGCCGGAGCCAGGGGCCGTATGCCCTCACCCGCCTCACCGTGCGCCGCAGCACCACGGCCGAGGAGTTCGAGCGGCTCGTCCAGGGCCGGGCGGTCGCCCGGGACTTCGCCAGGGACCGTGCCCTCACCAAGGGGTACGCGTTGGTCCGAAGAGCACGACAGGTCCGCCGGAAGGTCTCCCGTTCCCGTGTCTGACACGACGACCACGACCGAGCCCGAGTCGACCGCGGCGAAGGCGCCCGAGCAGTCGGGGCGCCGTCTTCGGCTGCCCGGCCTCGGCAGGGGCCGCGCGGGAGGCGGCAACCAGCTGTTCCGCAACGCCTACGCCCTGATGCTCAACACCGGTATCTCCGCCGTGCTGGGCCTCGGCTTCTGGCTGGCGGCCGCCCGCTACTACTCCGAGTCGGCGGTCGGTCAGGGCTCCGCCGCGATCGCCGCGATGAAACTCCTCGCGGGACTGACCGCGGTGACCCTGACCGGGGCGCTGGCCCGCTTCATACCGGTCGCGGGACGCGCCACCGGGCGCCTCATCGCCCGTACGTACACGGGCAGTTCGGTGGTCGTGGCGGTCGCCGCGGCCGTCTTCCTGCTCACCCTGGACATGTGGGGGCCGTCGTACCGCTTCCTGCACGGGACGGTGAACGGCCTCGGCTTCATCGCCGCCGTCATCGCCTGGAACGTGCTCACCCTCCAGGACGGGGTGCTGACCGGGCTGCGCAGCGCGCTGTGGGTGCCGGTCGGCAACACCGTGTTCTCGGCGGTGAAGCTGGGACTCCTGGTGGCGTTCGCGGTGGCGATCCCGACGGCCGGTGTCTTCGTGTCGTGGGTCGCGGCGATCGCCGTCTCGGTGCTGCCGCTGGGCTGGATGGTGTTCCGGCGTCTGGCGCCGCGCCATGTGAAGGCCACCGAGGACCACGCGAAGCCGCCCTCCTTCAGGGAGATCGGGCGTTTCCTCGCGGGCGACTACACCGGCTCGCTGTTCTCGCTCGCCGTGGTCTATCTGGTCCCGGTGATCGTGGCCTCGCAGGTCAGCTCCCAGGACAACGCGTACTTCTACATCACCACGACGATCGGCGGCACCTGCAACCTGCTCGCCATCAACATGGGCGCCTCGCTGACCGTCGAGGGCTCGCACGACCCGTCACGCCTGGCCGCCAACACCCGTGCCGCACTGAAGCGGATGGCGCGGATCATGCTGCCGGTGGCCGGCGTCCTGTTCTTCGGGGCGCCCTGGATCCTCGGTGTGTTCGGCTCGGGCTACGCGGACGCGGCCACCCCGCTGCTGCGCTGGTTCGCCGTCGGCGCGGTGCTCCGGGTCGTCATGGAGACGTACTTCGCGGTGCTGCGCGCGCAGAGCCGCACCTCCGGACTCGCCTGGCTGCAGGGCCTGTTGTGCGTGCTGGTGCTCGGTCTGACGCTGCTGCTCCTGCCGCGTATGGGGCTGACCGGAGCGGGCGTCGCCGAGATCTCCTCGCTCGCGGTGATCGTCGCGATCGCCGCCCCCAAGCTGTACCGGACGCTCCGGCACGCACCGGCCGACGAGGTCCCCGCGAGCGCGGCTCCCGACGGTGACCTCGCCGACCTGGGGGCGCGTGAGGTACCGGCCGCCGGCCGCACCCGCCGCCCCGGCTGGGCGCTTGACCAGGACACCCTCGCGCTGGGCATCCACGTCGACTTCGACCACCAGGAACGCCGTCCCGACGTACGCCCGGGCCCCGGCACCCCGCCCACGGGGACGCCCGTGCCGGGCGTGACGCGTGACCGGCCGACGTGGGCGCTGCAGAAGCCGTCCGACCTGGGGCTGCCGGTGGAGGCGCGGGAGCCGGGCTCCGAGTCCTCCGTCGGGCCGTCCGAGGCGGAGGTGGACGCGCCGTTCGAGGTGGCCTTCGACGCGGGCAAGGAGGTCGACGTACCGGAGGAGCCCGCCGTACCGGAGGAGGGCCCACAGTCCGCGGAGCCGCCGCCGCCGCGGCCGCTGTCCTGGCGGGAGCGGCTGCAACCCACCTGGCTCGGTGTGTTCCTCGGCTGCCTGCTGGCCGTCGCGCTGCTCCTGTACTGGGTGCCGGCCGCCGGCCTGGGCGAGGCCGACCTGGACCGGATGGGCGGGCTCGGGCTGATCTCGATCCTGCCGCTGCCCACACTGGCCGGCGCGG
Source organism: Streptomyces canus (assembly GCF_001514145.1). GTDB lineage: Bacteria > Actinomycetota > Actinomycetes > Streptomycetales > Streptomycetaceae > Streptomyces > Streptomyces canus. The sequence continues at coordinate 14,148 of NZ_KQ948663.1, read as the reverse complement.
CGCTTCTGGTCGTGGTCTTCGCCTCGCTGCTCTGGCTGGGCCGTGAGCACAAGGCGCTGCTGCTGGTCACGCTGGTGGCGACCGTGTTCTCGCTGCACGCGCTGCCCGCGGTGATCGAGGCCGAGCCGCGGTTCGCGACGGCCTGGCAGCACCTCGGGTTCATCGACTACATCGACCGGACCGGCTCCGCGGTGCCCGACCTGGACGCCCGCTGGAGCTGGCCGGGCTTCTTCGCGGTGGCCGCGTTCGTGGCGCAGGCCTGCGGGGTCACGGACTTCACCGAGGTCATCCGCTGGTGGCCGACGGCGATCCAACTCCTCTACCTGGTGCCGATGTTCCTGCTCGTACGGCACATGCGGGCGAGTTGGCGGGCCAAGTGGACCGGCATCTGGATCTTCGTGCTCAGCGGCTGGGTCGGCCAGGACTACTTCTCCCCGCAGGGCTTCACCTATCTGCTGTACCTGGTGTTCGTGGCGGTCCTGCTCGTCTGGTTCCGCGCCCCGCGCGTGATCTGGACGAAGCGGCGGCCCGGCGAGGCCGAGGTCGAACCCACCAACCGCCGCCAACGGGCCGTCCTGCTGGCGGTGTTGATCGGTCTGTTCGCGGCGAGCGTGCCCGCGCACCAGCTCACCCCGTTCGTGATGCTCGGCGTGCTCGCGGCGCTCGTCCTGATCGGCCGCAGCGAACTGCGCGGTCTGCCCGTCCTGTTCGCCGTCATGGTGGCCGCCTGGATCGGGTGGATGGCCGAACCGTACTGGTCGGGACACTTCGACGACCTGTTCGGCGGGGTCGGCGGGGTCGGCGGCAACGTCTCCTCGTCGGTCTCCGGCCGTATCGAGGGCGGCAGTTCGACCCACAAACTGGTCCTGTACGTGCGTGTGCTGCTGGCGGGCGGGGTCATGGCCCTCGCCTGTTACGGCTGGTGGCGGCGGCGCGAACACAAGTACCGGGAAGCCGCGCTGCTCGTCCTCACCTTCGTGCCGTTCCTCGGCTTCGGCATGCAGTCGTACGGCGGCGAGATGGCCCTGCGGGTCTTCATGTTCGCCCTGCCGGGCGCCGGTCTGCTCGCGGCCCTGGCGCTCTTCCCGCGCACCGGCGTCACCGCGAAGGAGCGCGAGAAGGACCGGGTCAGCCTCGCCCCGGTGGCCGCGCTCATGGCGGGTCTGCTGCTCGTCGGTGGCTTCCTGGTCGCCCGGTGGGGCAACGAGCCGTTCGAGCGGATCCAGCCCGGCGAGGTCGCCGCCATGGACTACGTCTACGCGCACGACGATCCGACGGTCCGGGTGCTGTGGCTGTCCAACGACAAGGTGAACAACGTGACGCCGGCGATGCCGTGGGGCGCGAAGGACATGGAGAAGGTGTCCTACGTGCCGACGCTCGCGCCGACCGACCCGGTGCTGGTGTCCGGACTGGTGAAGTCGCTGAAGGACGCGGGACCGAACTCGTATCTGATGGTCAACGTCAGCCAGGTCACGTATCTGCGTCTGGACGTGGGCTATTCGAGGACGTGGGAGCCGAGGCTGCTCGACAACCTCGACAGCCGCAAGGAACTCAAGCGGGTCCTCACCAACGACGACGTGACCATGTACGCCCTGCGGGACCAGCCCGCGGGGAAGGTCCCGAAGGCCGATCCCGGGCCGATCGGGCCGCAGGTGACGTGGACGCCCTGGTCGGTCGTGGGGGCGCTCGCGGCACTGGCGCTGATCCTGCTGCTCTCGGCCCGTGAGGTCGTGCGGGTCGCGGTGCGGCCGGGCGTGCGGCAGCTGCGGTGGCTGCAGAGCAGTTTCTGGTTCGCGCTGCCGCTGCTCGCGGTGTTCCTGGCGGCGCTGGTGCAGCGGTTCCTGACGATGAAGTGACGCCCTTCGGACGTCATTCGGACGTCATTCGGAGGTCAAGTGGCTCAGCGGGTGAGCCACTTGACCTCGTACGCCTGCATGTCGAACTTCTTCCCGTCGATCTCGGCGCTGATCTGCCGATTCAAGGTGTTCACCACCAGAACGGTCCTGCCGGTGGCGAGGACGCGGACGTTGGGCACGTCGTCGGCGGCGACGGAGACGTTCTCGTACGCGCTCCCCGGCGGGAAGGCCTTGCTGAACCGGCTGACGAGGTCGAACATCGGCAGCTTTTTACCGCCGCCGCTGCCGCTGGTCGGCGTCCAGAGACAGCCCGCGCAGTCCGTGCCCTTCTCGTTCTCCGGGTTCCAGTAGAGGGCGGACGTGGTGCCGCCCTTGGCCAGCGCGATCATTCCGGCGGCCTGCACCGCGACCCGGCGGTTCTCGGACCAGCCCTCGCGTTCGTCCCGGCTGTCGGCGGGCTCGACGTAGTACTCGGCCCACCACAGCGGCAGGTTCCCGGTCTGCTGCCGCACCCACCGGCTCACCGCGGTGAACTTGTCGGTGGCCGCGAACTCGTTCGGCAGCAGCTCGTCGTCGTTGGTGTAGCTGGAGCCGTCCACGACCACGAAGTCGGCGCCGGTCTTGTTCCTGTTCCAGTAGTCGAAGGCGTCGAGGATCCGCTGGTCCATGGCGCCCCAGGCCCCCTTGAAGCCGGTGGAGGCGTCCTCGGAGCGTGGATCGACGCTGTCCATCACGAGATACGGCCCGCCCACCATGATCTTGGGGTTGACCTTCTTCAGCGCCTTGTAGACCAGGTTGTAGAGCTGGGTGTACCCCTCGTAGTCCCAGCGGGCCTTCGCGTCGTTCCAGAAGCCCTTGAACTCGTTCCAGACGATGAAGTGGCGTACGTCCGGGTAGCGCTTGGCGACGGTCGCGGCGAGCGCGGCGTAGTCCTTGAAGTGCGCGGGATCCGGCGCGGTCTCCAGTGCCGCCTTGCTCCAGTCGGTGTTGCCGACGCCCGCCTCGCCGCCCTTCATCCAGTCGGGAGCGCAGCACAGGGTCACGATCGGTGTGGAGCCGGAGGCGCGGATGAAGTCGATGCGCCGGTCCAGGTCCTCGAAGTCGTAACGCCCCTTGACGGGCTCGGGGTTGTCGGCGCCCCAGCCCATGATGTGCTGGTTCTGCGGGACTCCGCCCACGTCGGCCAGCAGTCCCTCGACGCGCTCGGTGGCGGCGGAGCTGCCCTCGTCGGCGCTGAACTGGGTGTGGGTGAACCCCCAGCCCACCTCCGGGGTCTCCGCGTCGGGTGTGCTCGTCGGAGTGCCGTGGACCTTGTCGCCGTTGCGCGAGGTGCCGTCGGTGCCCGCGCCGCTGCCCGGAAGCGTGTTGAGGAGGGTCACCACCAGCGCCAGAGCCGCCGCGCCCACACCGAGCAGCGCGGTGAGCCGCCACCGCCGTGCCCCCGAATTCCACTCATGACGTCCCATTGAGGGCAACGGTATCCGCGAACACACCTGTGCGGGCAGATGTCGGAGATGCACAGCTCCGTAACAGGACGTTGAGGACAGACCGGAAGCACGGGACAGCCGCGACACAACCGGCACACCACGGAAACCGGGTGCGGGTGGGGGTCCCGTGCCGGATCATGGGCGGCATGTCTGCGAACCCACACGACGCTCTGCCGATCCGGCTCAACGTCGACGACAGCGACTCACCGTCCGACGTCGTCGACGCGCTGTTCCTCGGCCGCTTCGCGACGGGCGAGCAGCCGTACTCCCACGCGGCCAACATCGACCGGGTCCGCACCGGGGCCACGCTCCTGCCGGCGGGCGCCCGGGTGCTGCGCGTCGCCCGCGACGACGACCGCAGCGCGACGCTCGCCGAGGGGGACGGCTGGACCCTGCTGATCTCCCGCTGGAACCGCGGCGCCGACGTCACCGTCACGGCCACCGACGCCGAGCTGGCCAAGAAGGTTCTCGACCAGGCCACCGACGGCGCGGCGGACGAGCCCGAGCCCCAGCCGGAGAACGTGACGATGGGGTTCTGGTACGTCTCCCCCAGGCGCGGCCCGCACCGCACGACCCGCCAGATCTCCGCGGGCACCTGGGACGAGGTCCGGGAGAACTACACGGCACCGGTCGCGGACGCGATGGACACCCTGATGAAGACGACGCCGGAGGACATCGCGGGCCGTCTGCTCCTGCTCCACGGCCCGCCCGGCACCGGCAAGACCTCCGCCCTGCGTACGCTGGCCCGCTCCTGGCGGGACTGGTGCCAGGTGGACTGTGTCCTGGATCCGGAGCGGCTGTTCAGCGACGTCGGCTATCTGATGGACATCGCGATCGGCGAGGACGACTCGACGGGCAAGGGCCGTTGGCGGCTCCTGCTCCTGGAGGACTGCGACGAGCTGATCCGCGGCGAGGCGAAGCACACGGCGGGCCAGGCTCTGTCGCGCCTGCTGAATCTCACCGACGGCCTGCTGGGCCAGGGCCGCAACGTTCTGGTGGGCGTGACGACCAACGAGGATCTGGAGCGCCTGCACCCCGCCGTGGTCCGCCCCGGCCGCTGTCTGGCCCGCATCGAGGTGGGCCCGCTGACCCGCCGGGAGGCGGTGGGCTGGCTCGGCACCGAGGAGGGCGTGGGCCGTGAGGGAGCGACCCTGGCGGAGCTGTACGCACTGCGGCGGGGGACGTCACCGACGGCGGTGCCGGAGCCGCGGCCCGGGGCGGACGCGGGGCTGTACCTGTAGTGCTTTCATAGGTCTATGACCCTGTTCGTCGGCACGTCGGGGTGGCAGTACAAGGACTGGCGGGGCGTCCTCTACCCCGACGGCGTCCCCGTGCGGCTCTGGCTGGAGCAGTACACGGAGCACTTCCTGACGGTCGAGATCAACAACGCGTTCTACCGGCTGCCGACCCGGGAGACCTTCGAGGCGTGGCGGGAGCGGGTGCCGGGGGACTTCGTGGTGGCGGTGAAGGCGAGCCGGTACCTGACCCACATCAAGCGGCTGAAGGACCCCGAGGAGCCGGTGCACCGCCTGATGAGCCACGCGCAGGGGCTGGGCCGGCGTCTGGGCCCGGTGCTGCTCCAGCTCCCCCCGACCCTGCGGGCCGACCCGCAGCTGCTGGACGCCTGCCTGGCCTGTTTCCCGTCGTCGACCCGGGTCGCCGTGGAACCCCGTCACGAGTCCTGGTGGACGCCGGAGACCAGAAAGGTCCTGGAGTCCCGCGGCGCGGCCCTGTGCTGGGCCGACGTCCGCGCCCGCCCGGTGACCCCGCTCTGGCGCACCGCCGACTGGGGGTACGTCCGCTTCCACGAGGGCCGGGCACGGGCGTGGCCGCACTACGGCAGACGGTCCCTGGAGACCTGGGCCGAGCGGATCGGGAAGACCTGGGCCGGGAACGAGGACGTGTACGCGTACTTCAACAACGACCCGAACGGGGCCGCCGTGCGGAACGCGCAGCTGTTCGCCTCGCTGTCTCAGTCCTCCCCGTAGGCCGCCCGCAGCGCGTCCCGTACGGCCGCCAAGGCGTCGCTCTCCGTCAGCCCCAGTCGCCTGGCCCGCTCGACGTACGCCTGGGCGGCCGATGCCAGCTCCCGTTCGGCGGCCGAGCCGGCGGCGGCCACGAACGTGCCGTTGCGCCCCCGTGTCTCGATCACCCCGTCGCTCTCCAGCGCCCGATACGCCTTGGCGACGGTGTTCGCGGCGAGCCCGAGCGACTCGGCGAGCCCGCGCACGGTCGGCAGCCGGTACCCCACCGGCAGCACCCCCGCCCGCGCCTGCCCGGAGATCTGCACCCGCACCTGCTCGTACGGCGGGGCACTGTCATCGATGTGGATCTTCAAGGTCACGAGCCGATTGTCCCGCACCCACCGGAAAATGAGAGGCACTCGTGCGACGCCCCCACGTAGCGTGCGCCTTCATGACCGTGATCGTGCGCGATCTGCGCGCCCAGGACCCGGCCGACGTCGAGAACTTCACGCACGCCCGCCATCTGACCCTTCCCCACGTGCTGTGGACCCCGGCCGGCGTCATTCACCGTACGGTCCACACCCACCCGGACGGCCACTACCGCTCCCTCGTCGCGGAGGAGGACGGCGAGGTGATCGGCACGGCCCAGGTCGGCCTCGCCCACGACAGCCCGGAGCCGGGCCGTGGTTACCTCAACATCTACGTACGCCCGGACCGCACCCGGCGCGGCGCCGGCGCCCTCCTCGTCCGCGTCGCCGAGGAGCATCTGGCGGCGCACGGCGCGACCAGGCTGTACTCCTGGGTGCTGGACGAGCCGCAGAACCGCATGTTCGCCGAGCGGCACGGCTACCGGGCCAGCCGCTCCGCGCACTTCCTGCGCCTGGACCTGGCGAGCGGCACGCTGCCCCCGCTGGGGACCCCTCCCCCGGGCGTCGAACTGCGCACCGGCGCCGACTTCGCCGACGACCCGCGCCCCTTCTTCGAGCTGGACGCGGAGACGGTGGGAGACGAACCGAGCGATGTGGACACCGAGTTCACGGACTACGACGTGTGGATCGAGGAGAACTGGAAGCATCCGCTCCTCGACCATGCCCTGACCACGATCGCCCTGGTCGACGGCCGCCCCGCCGCCTTCAGCGCCGCCCACACCGACGGCTCCGGCCGTTATGCCACCGCCATGACGGGAACCGCCCGCGCCTTCCGCGGCCGGGGCCTCGCCAAGCTCACCAAGAACGCCTCCCTGCACCGCGCCCGCGCCGCCGGCTGCACGCAGGCCCTCACCGGCAACGACGCCGGCAACGAACCCATGCTCGCGATCAACAAGTGGTTCGGATACGAGATCTGCGCCACGGAGGTACGTCATGTCCGCGAACTCACCTGAGTCCGTTCAGCGTGTGGACGTCGTCCTGCTCAAGGCGGGGCGCACGAAGATCCGTTACGAGGCCGAGCTCCTCACCGACGACGGCACCCGCATCACCGTGCGAGCCCCCTGGGCGGGCGAGGGCGTCCGCGACTTCGGCTTCGTCCGCTTCGAGCCGGGCGACGTCTTCACCGAGCACTACTGGCGTGACCGCTGGTACGCCGTCAAGGAGGTCCGCTCCTCGGACGGCACCCTGAAGGGCTGGTACTGCGACATCACCCGCCCGGCGGCACTGAACGGCGCCGAGTTGGTCGTGGAGGACCTGGACCTGGACCTGTGGGTCTCGGCAGACGGCACGGACGTGCTGCGCCTGGACGAGGACGAGTTCGAGGAGAGCGGTCTGGCGGAGAGGGACCCGGAGGCGGCGTCGGCGGCACTGGCAGCTCTGGACGACTTGGAGGCCATGGCCCACCCCACCAGGGGCGCGGGGCTGTATCAATATGCGGCTCCGCCGCGGGGCGCGACCAGCCACAACGACGCCGCAGTCGACACTCCACCCCCCTTCCCACCCCTTTAGTCGCCCGTCACCACCACCGCATACCGCTCGTCATCCACGTCCTTCCCCCACAACAGGGAGTCCCCCGACAACCGCTCCACACGCACGCCCCCACCGAGCGGCTCCGCCAACCCCGTCACCACCTCGGCCGATATCCCGACCGCCCCCCAGACCCCCTCCACCAGCACCAACCGCCCGCCCGGCCGCAACAACCCCCACCACCGCCGCAGCACCCGCCCGGGATCCGGCAACGCCCACAGCACATGCCGGCCGAGGACCACATCGAACCGCTGCTCCCCCACCGGAGGATGCGCGGCGTCACCGACCAGGAACGCCGCGTCGCGTCCGGCAAGCTTGGCGCGCGCCAGTTCCACCATCGCCGGCGAAAGATCCACCCCGGTCACCCGATGCCCCTGCTCGGCCGCGAGGAGTGACAGGCTGCCGGTCCCGCACCCGAGATCGAGGACGTCGGACGCCCTTCCCGGCAGCCACCCCCGCAGCCGCTCGGCCCAAGCGCCCCTTACCCCGGGGTCCCGCAACCCGTGATCCGGCTCCTCGTCGAAGGACCCCGCTTCGGCGTCCCAGTCCACGTCAGCCGCGCCACCCCTGCTGTCACTGTTCTCCGTCATGCGCCCAAGAGTGACACCCGCCACTGACACTCGAATCGTGACAGCCGCCACTGACAGACCGGTAACCGATGAGGAACTCTCCCCAAAAGGGTCTACCTCCGTGAGAACGCGGAACTCGGTAGGCACTGAAGGAGGCAGTCATGCGCCGTACCACCGTGCAGAAGCCCCTGAAGAGGACGGACGCCCGGCGACTCCCCGAGGAGGCCGACGAGCGCCCCGCGGGACGACCCGAGGTCCGCAAGGACATCGCGCGGACCTGGTGGCCCGACGGCTGACGGCGGCAGGCGCGCCCCGTATCAGACCAGTCGCTTGCGGTAGTGGACGCGGTCGTAGGGCCCGTCCACTCGCCGTTCCACGACCTCATAACCGAACTTCGGATAGATCTCCTGGTTCTCCCACATCATCGCGTTCGTGTAGAGCCTGACCTCGGGCAGGCCCAGCGCACGCGCGTGTGCCTCGACGAACCGCAGCAGCCGTCCTCCCACGCCCTGTCCCTGGGCGTCGGGGCGGACGGCGATGTTGTCGAGGTAGAGGTGGTCGGGGTGCGCCTCGACCACCACGAGTCCGACCACCGGGTCGCCGGTGACGAACACCTGCCCCGCGGCCACGTTCGCCGCGTGGTCCCGCTCCATGGGCTGGGGTACGCGTCCGATGCGCTCGATGTAGTGCTCGTACGCCGCGTCGGTCAGGGCCTTCACAGTCGGCACGTCGGCCGCCTCGGCGGGTCGGATCTCGTCGTTCGTCATGCGCGCACGGTAACTGTCTGATCTCCGCCTCAGCACTCCCTTAAGAGGGCCATAAAGATCGCCACCGACCGTCACAAGCTGGGGATTTCACGGTTTCTTTGATCCGGCACCCACCAGTACCGGTTCCGAGGAGATCCCCCATGCCCGCACGCCGCAAGGCCGCAGCCGTCGTCGCCGTCGGCCTGACCCCGCTCGCCCTGACCGCACTGGCCGCCGGGTCCGCGTCCGCGCACGGCTCGATGGGCGACCCGGTCAGCCGGGTCTCGCAGTGCTACGCGGAGGGCCCCGAGAGCCCGAAGTCGGACGCGTGCAGGGCGGCGGTCGCGGCGGGCGGCACGCAGGCGCTCTACGACTGGAACGGCGTCCGCATCGGCGACGCGAACGGACGGCACCAGGAACTGATCCCGGACGGCCGGCTGTGCAGCGCGAACAACGACGAGTTCAAGGGGCTCGACCTGGCCCGCGCCGACTGGCCGGCGACGAGCGTGAGCAGTGGGTCGTACACCTTCAAGTACCGCGTGACCGCTCCGCACAAGGGCACCTTCACGGTGTACCTCACCAAGCCGGGCTACGACCCCGCGCAGCCGCTGGGCTGGGACGACCTCGACCTGTCGAACCCGGTCGCGACGGCCACCGACCCGGTCGCCTCGGGCGGCTTCTACACGTTCTCCGGCACGCTCCCGGAGCGCTCCGGGAAGCAGCTTCTGTATGCGATCTGGCAGCGCTCGGACAGCCCGGAGGCGTTCTACTCCTGCTCGGACGTGACCTTCGGCGGCGACTTGGGTGGCACGGCGAGCAGTCCGACCCCGGTCCCGAGCGCCTCCGCTCCCTCCGAGGAGCAGATCGAGGACGGCACCGGCAAGTCGACGGTGGAGCACGACGGGCATGGCGACGACGACGCCAGTACGTCGGCCGAGCCGGTGGCCGAAACGGCGAGCGTTCCGGCCAACGACGTGAAGTCGGCGGGCACTTCGCAGAACCTCGCCGAGACGGGTGGGGACAGCAGCACGTCGTATCTCGCGATGGGCGGTGCTGCCGCGCTCGCGGCCGGCGCGGCGATCCTGTTCGGTTCGGTGCGGCGGCGCGCGGCGAACGGCGGTGCACGGCAGGGCCGTTGACCGAACGATCTCCGGGGCCTGACCGGCGGCTCAGGCCGGACAGGCCCCGGCGTCGGTCAACTGAACGCCGACGCGCAGGTGGTGGGGGTGGCGTGGGCGGGGTCGAGGGCGTTGGCCACCTCGTGGAAGGCGATCCGGTCGAACAGCCCGATGGCCACGTGCTCGGAGAGATCGAGCGCACACAGGTCCTGCAGCAGGACGTTGTGGACGCCGGATCCGCTGAGGAACTGGCTCCGGTACGGCGTGACGACCTCGTCGTACTTGGTGGCGAGGACGGTGTACTTGACGCCGGGTACGGTGTCGCCGCCTTCGTTGAGTTTGGTGAGGAAGGGGGAGCCGACGACCTGGTCGGCGAGGGCCGGGGTGTGGGTGGTGAGCAGGTCCTGGATGCCCGGGAAGTACGGCAGCAGGTTGGTGATGCCGGACAGGGTGGTTCCGTGGTTGTCGGGGGCGATGCCGACGAGGGCGTTCACCTTGGCGGCTCCGCCGAGGAACTTGAGGTAGTAGCGGGGCATCAGGCCGCCCTGTGAGTGACCGACGAGGTCGGTCTCGGGGGCGCCGGTGGCGGCGAGCACCTTGTCGACGAAGGTCTTCAACTGCTCCGCCGACTTGTCGATGGGGCCGAGGCCGTAGAAGAGGGGTACTCCGGAGAGTTGGCCGTAGTCGAAGGAGAAGACGCAGTAGTCGCGGTTCTCCAGGTAGGGGGCGAGGGCCAGCCAGTTGTCCACGGAGTTGGCGAAGGTGCCGTGGACGAGGACGACGGGGCGGGGGTGCGCGGCGGAGGGCTTGCAGGAGTAGTCGTTCCATCCGCTGCTGGGAACCTGGGCGGCTTGGGCGACCCCGGCGGCGGGGACAAGGGCGACCGCGGCGGTCAGGAGCAGGGCGGCCAGGGGTCTGAGGGCTCGTTTCCAGGGCAGCATCGTGTGATCTCCTTGCGGCTCAAGGGAGTTGCGATGGCCTTACGCCCTGTGATCCGGATCACGAGGATGCTGTTCAATTCGAAAGTTACGGACGAGTAGTGCACTTGTGAAGTTACGCGTCAGTAAAAACTTGCAGTGTTAACCGCGCCATATGCATCCACTGATGAACCGTCACCAGGTGGGCCTGATGGGACCATGGGGAGCAATGCGCCCCAACCGGTCGCACAATGCGCGCACATCGCTCTCGCCGAGTACATCGGTCCACGACCGCACGGCCTCCGCTGCGGCCTCCTCTGCCGCACGCGTGCAGGCCCACCCCCGCTCGGTCAGCACGACGAGCCGGGCCCGCGCGTCCACGGGATGCGGCCGCCGCTCGGCGTACCCCTTGCGCACGATCTCGTCGACCAACTGGCTCGCGGCCTGCTTGGTCACGCCGAGGTGACCTGCCAGCTCCGTGACCGTGGCCCCGTCCGGCGCGAGCCGCGTGAAGGCGAAGCCCCAGGCGGGCCGCGCCTCGAACCCCCGGGCCACGACCCCGTCGTTGATGCGCTGGGTCAGGTCACCGGCGGCGGCGAGCAGGGCGGCGGCCAGGGCGAGGGCTTCGGAGTTCTGCACTCAGGCATTGAAACACCCTTGACGAATTGGTCAAGCAGCTTGACCATGGAGGCATATAGTCAAGTTGCTTGACCATCTATGGACCCGGAGGTCCCGCATGCCCGTAGTCCGCTCGTCCGATGCCGTCACCCATGAGATCCACGGCGCCCGTTTCGTCTCGTACGCCACTCCCCTCAGCGGCGCCAAGGAGCTCTGCGCCTGGCGCGGCGAGATCCCCGCGGGGACGAAGGCGCCGGCTCACACCGTCAACCGCGAGGAGATCTTCCATCTGCTCATCGGCGAACTCCTGATCACTCTCGACGACACCACCCATCGGATCACCGCGGGCGACACGGTGATCGTCAACCCCGGCGCGACCTTCGCCGTCGAGAACCCCACCGATCACACCGCCCTCACCTGGGTCACCACCTCCATCGGCCTGGAGGCGGAACTGGCCGACGGCACCCGCATCACTCCGCCGTGGGCCAACTGACCTACGCGGCCAGGGTTCCCGGCAGCACCGCCAGCGGCCCGAACCTCGCGCGGGCGCGGTCCGCGGCCTCCTCGATGCGGCGGAGCTTGTCGTCGGTGGGGTCGAAGGTGAGCTGGTGGGAGGCCTGTTCGGCGGGGTCGAGGCCCTCGGCGCGCAGGGAGACGGAGCGGACCCGGGCACGCTGGAGACCGAGGGCCTCGTACATGTCGTACGCCGCCCTGGTCAGGGCCACCGAGTGGGCGGTGGGTTCACCCAGGGTGCGGCTGCGGGTGGTCGCGGTGCGGTCGGCGTAGCGCACGGTGAGGGTCAGGGTGCGGCAGACCTTGTCGAGGGCGCGCAGCCGGGAACCCAGTTCCTCGGCAGCGGAGAGGAGCGCGCGGCGGTGCCGGTCGGGGTCCAACTCGTCGCGGGTGAAGGGGCGTTCGGTGGCGAGGGAGTTGGAGACGCCGTTCGGGACCACCCGGCCGCGGTCCACGCCGTTCGCCTTCTCGTGCAGTTCGCGGCCGGCCTTGGCGCCGACCAGGCGCTGGAGCGTGGACAGGGGTGCGGCGGCAACCCGGCCCAGGGTGTCGAGGCCGTACTCGCACAGGACGCGGGCGGTCGCGCCGCCGACGCCGGGGAGCGCGGCGACGGGCCGGCCGGCGAGGAAGTCCGCCACCGCGTCCCCGGAAACCGCACAGGTCACCCCGGGCCGGGCGTCCTTCAGCGCCATGCGGGCCAGCATCGGCCCGGGCCCGGCGCCGATCGCGCAGTCGACGCCGTGCAGGGCGAGGGCGCGGACCCTGATCACCGAGGCCAGCTCGACGGCGTCCCGCTTGAAGTACCGTTCGGCGCCCCGCAGATCCGCCAGTGCCCGGTCCGGCGGCAGCGCTTCGACGACCGGCGTGAACTCCTCGAGGAGGCCTAGCAGTTCGGGCAGGGCCGCCTCCCTCGTCGGCGGCAGCTGGAAACGTACACAGAGGATGGTCATCCCGCACTCCCCGGGCTCTGGTGCCACAACTTCCGTACCTGTGAAGGCTCTTGACCCGCCGGTCGCAGATCGGCCCATGGATGCAGTTCGTATCCCGTCGGCATTTGGATTCGCCTGCCGCCGGTCGGATCCGCGGCCGCGTCCCCGGCCCTGACCGGCATCGGCTCCGCCAGCCGTGCCGCCACCGCGTCGAGGCCTTCGCCGTCCCGCAGTTCGACCAGTTCGGCGAGGTTCCAGGCGGCCGCGCCCACCACGCTGAGGCTGCGCGGGCCGCGCCGCTGCACCACCCCGCGCACCAGCAGCAGCCAGGAGTGGAAGACGGTATGTGCGCAGGCGTCGTGGGAGTCGTCGAAGAAGGCGAGGTCGACCAGGCCGGTGCCGTCGTCCAGAGTGCTGAAGATGACCCGCTTGCCGGACCGGATCGGCGGTGTCTGGGTGGCCGCCTTGGCACCCGCGACCAGCACGGCCTCACCGTGCCGCGCCTCCCGCAGCCGTCGCGCGCTGACCACGCCCAACTCCGTCAGGAACTCCTGGTGGTCGTCCATCAGATTGCGCGAGACGTCCATCGACAGCACCCCCAGCTCGGCGCTGAGCTTCTCCGTGGAGGAGAGATCCGGCAGCCCGGCCGAGGCCGTCTTCCTCCCGCCGGACAAGGGGAGTTGGGCCCCACGGCCGCCGCGTGCGCCCCGGTGCAGCTCGGTCAGGTGCAGTTGCAGATCCCGCCGGTTGGCGCCGAAGGCGTCCAACGCCCCTACTTGCGCCAGCCGTTGAGCCACCGGACGACTCGGATGCGCCCGCTCCCAGAAGTCCAGCAGTGAGGCGTACGGCTGCCCCTCGGCGATCCGTGCCGCCTCGGCCTCGCTGATGCCGTGCACGTCGGAGAGGGCCAGCCGAAGTCCCCACACGGCAGAGGATTCAGACACCAGTTCGATTCGATGGGCGACCCCCGACTCGTTCACGTCCAACGGCAGGATCGGCACCCCGCGCCGCCGCGCGTCCGCCAGCAGCAGCCGCTTCGGATACATCCCGGGGTCGTGCGTGAGCAGCCCGGCGTAGAAGGCCGCCGGGTGGTGCGCCTTCAGCCACGCCGACTGGTACGTCGGTACGGCGAAGGCGACCGCGTGCGCCTTGCAGAAGCCGTACGACCCGAAGGCCTCGACGATCTCCCAGGTCCGCTGAATCGTTTCCGCGCTGTATCCGTTCGCCGCCGCGTGCTGCGCGAACCAGAACCGGATCCGCCCCTGCGACTCCGGGTCGGACAGCCCGCGCCGCACCCGGTCCGCCTCACCGCGCCCGCACCCGGTCATGATGTCGACGATGTCGATGATCTGCTCGTGGAAGACGACGACTCCGTACGTCCCCTTCAGCGGCCGCTCCAGATCCCGGTGCGGATACCGCACGGGCGCCCGCCCGTGCCGCGCCTCGATGAACGGGCGCACCATGTCGGCGGCGACC
>NZ_KQ948662.1:120123-514771 GCF_001514145.1 Streptomyces canus | reverse complement strand
CTAAGTATCAATCGGGTAGGAGGGCCGGGCGACCCGGCCCTCCTACCCGTATGATGCTCCGTCAGAAGAGCAGCTCAGGCTGAACTTCCGAGAAATATCCCTGAAGTGTTGCTGCTGCTGGTGCGTCGGTTACAGGCGCTTGGCTGTGCGGTCCCGCAGTAGCAGCCACTGACTCGCGTCGGCGCCGCCTGAGCGCGTAGCCGGTCCGTTCAGCAGCACGGCGTAAGCCGTCCTCTCCGCCTTGCTCGCGGAGGCATACTGGCCCGGCGCCTCCGGGGTCGGGAATGACCTCGTCATGTCTTTCCAGGCCTTGTTCGCGTTCGGAGTGCTGAGCATCAAACCTCCTAGGCCTAAACAGGGTTACCGAGTGCAGTAGTCGCAGGTACTGCTTCTCCCGCGATGTCTTCTCGTGCCCGACGCGGGTGCATGAGGCAGGGTCGTTTCCAAAGTCCGTGTTGCGGATGATCGGGCACCGCCGCGACCGCCTCCCCGACACCTACCGCGCCATCGCCAGCCTCGTATCCGACCGCACCGCCACGAGCTGAGAACGGCCGTGCGCAGGACGAATACGCCTCACCCGCTATCACGCACCAACTCGTTAAAGACAGACGGTCATCGTCGAATTCGCCGCGAGGGTGGCGAGCCGTTGATCCTGCCTGGGGGGCCGCGATATGGATCGGGACTGCGTCCGGGCGACGCGTCTACCAGGCGCGAGTGCGACGACGTCCGGCCGGCATCGTCTGACGGGTGTCGCTTGCACGGGCCCCGATCGGGAGCACCAAGGCCCGTCATGTGCAAGCGGCCCTACTGTCAGCCTCGCTGGAGGCCCGGATGCGGCCCCGCCGCTCGCCGTGGGCGCCTCCGTGCCGTGGCCCTCGAACTGCTCGGCGAACTCCCGTATGGTGTCGGCATTTCGCGGCAGTCGTTCTCGTCGACGTTCGGCCAGCAGATCCGGGTGAATTCCAGCATCTCGTCCATCCAGCCAGGCAGGAGGCAGCCCGTCCCCCCCTGCACGCTATGACCACTTCACCTACTCCAGCCCGGTGCAGATGCTGGCACTCTCACTTCGGAATGTGTGCGGCCACTGCGACACCTGCTGTGGCATAGCGCTGGCCCCTTGCAGGTATCGCGCAAGTCGGTGTGCGACGCGAACTGGCGTAAGCACACGGCTTGCCGTCGGCCCCTGGCGGGAGAGCTGGGGCGGACGGCCGGAGGAGCACAGTAGCTGAGCTCAGGCCCGTCCGCGCGGCTCCGCAGCGTGCCGGGCCACCGAGTCGGAGACCACCGCGACGAGCAGCACCCCACCGGTGATCATGAACTGGGTCGCCGATTCGACTCCCAGGAGCGCCATGCCCGAGGCGATCGACTGGATGATGAGCACCCCCAGCAGTGCGGACCAGGTCGAGCCACGTCCGCCGAACAGGCTGGTTCCGCCGATGACGGCAGCGGCGATGGCGTTGATCAGCAGCATGCCGGCGCCGGGCACCTGGGTCGCCGAGGTGAGTCGCGACGCGACGAACAGGCCGCCGACCGCGGCCAGGGTCCCCGACACCAGGAACACCGAGATCCGCACGCGCGCCACCCCGACGCCGGCCCGCTGGGCCGCCTCCGCGCCGCCGCCCAGTGCGAGGACCTGCCGGCCGTAGGGCGTGCGGCGCAGGAGGAGGTCCGAGGCGATGATGACTGCGAGGAAGATCAGCAGCGCCAGCGGCAGGCCCTCGAAGCGGCGCAGCACGTAGACGGTGGCGAAGGCGGCGACCGCGAGGAGCGTCGTACGAGCCCATATCTCGCCCGTGGGCCGGTACGGCATCCCGGCGGCGGTGCGGCGCCTGCGGTCGTGGTACGAGACGAGGAGGTAGGCGGCCGTGCCGAGTGCCGCGAGGCCGTAGGCGGCGACGGCGGAGCCGAAGTAGCGGCCGGTCAGCTGGGCTACCAGCCCGTCCTCGCTGAAATCGATGGAGCTCTCCGGTCCCAGCAGATAGAGCATCAGCCCGTTCCATGTCAGCAGGCCCGCGAGGGTGACGACGAACGCGGGTACGCCGGTATTGGTGAAGACGAAGCCTTGGACGGCCCCGGCGGCCGCACCGCAGATCACTGCGATGATCACGGCGAGCCATTCCGGCATTCCGTGGTTCACGCTCAGCGCCGCGAAAAGGGCGCCCGACAGACCGGCGAGCGCGCCTACTGACAGGTCGATCTCGCCGATCAGCAGCACGAAGACGACGCCGACAGCGATCATTCCGGTCCCGACGATGTCCACGCTGAGGACGGACAGGTTGCGTGGCGAGAGGAAGTTGTTGTTGAGGCTCTGGAAGACCGTCCAGATCACGGCGAGGGCGAGCAGGGCCGGGGCCGGGCCGAGTTGCCCCTTGCGCAGTCTGTGGCGCACCGTGTCCGCGTGTGCCCCGAGACGTCCGGTGAACCACTGGCGCCCGTCGCGCCGCCGGCCGGTGGCAGGTCCGGCATCGGCGCGCGCCCGGATCCCCCTCCCCGTCCACCACCCCCTCACGGCCATGCCTCCTCCGGGCTGGTCGGGTGATGGGGGGCTGAATTGTCCGCCGCACCGGTGATGGAGGCGATGATCTGTTCCTGAGGGGTGGTGTTCACGTTGAAGAGGCCGTTGTTGCGGCCTAGGCGCAGGACGGCGACCCGGTCGGCGACGGCCTTGATGTCCCCCATGTTGTGGCTGATGAGGAGCACCCCAGCGCCCCGGTCGCGGAGCTCCTCGATGAGGTCGAGGAGCTGATTGGTCTGTTGGAGGCCCAGGGAGGCGGTGGGCTCGTCGAGCAGGAGCAGCCTGGGCTCGCTGAGAAACGAGCGGGTGATCGCGACGACCTGCCGCTGGCCGCCGGAGAGGGTGGCGAGCGGCGCACGCACGTCGGGGATGCGGATGGGCAGCGTTTGCAGCAGTTCGCGGGTCCGGCGCTCCATCTCCACCTCGTCGAGGATGCCGAATCGCTGGATTTCCCGGCCGAGGTAGAGATTGGCGACGACATCGAGGTTGCCGCACATCGCGAGGTCCTGGTAGACGGTCGCGATTCCCAGGACCCGGGCGTCCTGAGGACGCTTGATATATACGGGACGGCCCTCCCATTCGATGACGCCCTTGTCGGGGGGACCGACGCCCGAGATCACCTTGATCAGGGTGGACTTACCGGCAGCGTTGTCGCCGACCAGGGCGACGACCTCCCCGGCCCGGATCTCCAGCTCGACGTCCACCAGCGCCTGGACCGCAGCGAAGTGCTTGGAGACGCCGCGCAACGCCAGCAGGGGCTGAACCACGGGGCCACCTTCTTCCGCCTTCGAGGCGAGCTCATCGGGTGAGTCCGGCCTTGTCGCAGGCGGACCGGAGGTTCGGGGGGCATATCTGGTCGATGGTGTAAATGCCGTCCTTTACCAGGGTGTCCTTGATGTTGCCGACCGTCACCGAGACGGATGGCAGCAGCACCGCCGGGATGTTCTTGGTGGTGGGGCTGTCGACGGTGCTGGTGGCGATGGACTTGACCGTTTTGCCGCGTCCCAGAGCGATGGCCATCTCGACGGCGGCGTCGGCCGCGGACTTGTAGGGCTTGTAGACGGTCATGTACTGATCACCCCTGACGATGCGCTGCGCGGCCACGAGGTCGGCGTCCTGGCCGGTCACCGGGGGCGGCGGCCTGACCCCGGCGGCGCCGAAGGCGGAGATCACGGCGCCAGCGAGGCTGTCATTGGCAGCCAGCACGCCGTCGATGTGACTCACACCCAGATTGGCGATGGCGCTGGTCATGTTGGCGTAGGCGTTCTCCGGCCGCCATCCGACGGTGTCGTACGACTTGCCGATCTTCACCTTGTCCTTGAGGACGGAGAGCGCTCCCCGCTTGAACCAGCCCGCGTTGGGGTCGACCGTGGCGCCATTCATCATGACGATCTGGCCGCCGTTCGCCTTCGGGCCCATGGCCTTCAGGAGTGCCTCACCCTGAAGCCTGCCGACCGTCGCACCGTCGAAGGTGACGTAACCGGAGATGGGGCCCTGCGCGAGCCGGTCGTAGGCGACGACCGGGATGCCGGCCCGGTGCGCGGCCTCGACCGACGAGCGCAGCGCCTTGGGGGCGATGGCGGCGATGATCAGGACGTCCACACCCCTAGTGATCATGGCGTCGATCTGCTGCCGCTGGACTGTCGGATCGGCGGTGGCGCCGACGATCGGTGCCGGGCAGTGCGGGCACAGCTGCTTCAGCTTCTTCTCGATCAGGGGCCTGTCGAACTGCCCGAAGCGGGAGGCCCCGCCACCCGGGAGCAGCACGCCGACGCTGAGGCTGTTGCGCCCGCTCCCGCCACCCCCGCCGCAGGCCCCGGTCAGGACCAGGCCGACGGCAACCGTGACTGCCACAGACGCACGGGTGAAGGACCTGCGCTTTACGGCCGGAAGGCTGACCCCGAGACCCATCTTCGGTTCCTTAGGCGATTTATCTGATCTTACCGTAATACCCGTAATGTGCGCCTGATGCCAAGCACAGCCAAGCCGTTATGCCGAGGATTGCCAGCGTCGGTCCGAGTCCGTCACCGCGGAGAGCGGATCGTGCGGAGAAGGGGACGCCACAGCCTCGGGGTGTCACCGGTGTTTGGCGTGCCCAGACGGGCCAAGGTCCTCGTGCGCCGCTTCCTGGCCGAAGAGAACGTCGAAGCGGTCGAGCTGATGCCCCATGGATGTAATCGAGCTTGCGGTTGGGTTCAGAGTGTCAGCACGATTTTCCCCTGGGTGCAGCACGGCTTCGTGCAGCCGTCCCCAGACGCCCGCTCTCGACCAGATCAGGAACCGGCGGTGCGCGGTCGACTTCGATATCCCGAAGCAAGGCGGCAGTTGGCGCCAGGCACAACCGCTGACCAGCACGTAGACGATCGCCGCGAACAGCGCCTCATCAGGCGTGTCCTGCGTTCCGCCGCCCTACGGACGCACCCTCGAAGGCGGGATCAGCGGCTTCGTGATCTCCCGCAACCCGTCCGGAACAATCCAACTCCACGTACCCCGCCCCATGAACGGACCAACGATCGCCTCACCACGTAGGACACGGTCTTGGTGCCTGGGAGCGACTGGACGTTCCGCTCACCATCGCCTCATGGATGATCCTCCGCCCTGTCCCCTCATGGTCAGGGCGGAGGCGCTCGCTTGATCAGGGGCGCTGTGCGACCTTCTCTTGGGGCGGCATCCAGCTCCCCTTGCTGTCGAACGGCCAGGGGTGGGTGTGGAGATCGCCCTGAAGGAGTTCTCGCAGAGCCTCACGGCTGGCTGGAGGATCCGGCGGAGTGGCCAGCGGCGCTGACAGTGGATCAATCCGGTCTGCGTATGCCTCAGCCCATTGAAACCACTCCAGCTCCTCCGCCGCAGCGGACGCGCCGTCGGCTCTCGTACGGGCTGCGCGGCAGAAGGCGCGGATCTCGTTGGCCTGATGCAGTGCCTGCACCTGCTCGACCAGGACGTTCGCTCGATGTCGCTCGACTTGCCGCTCCCGTGCCTGTGCAACGGCCGCGTACCAGCGGCGTCGCTGCTCGGCCTTGCGGAGTTCCTCTTCCCGCTGCTGGCGTTCGGCCGCCGCGGCCCGCTGTTCGAGATTGTGCAGAAGGTGCCCCAGGTGGGACTCCAGTGTCCACCGTGAGCTGTCCCTGTAGGTGTACGAATGCTGGTACCAGCTTTTGGCAGGCGCACCGAGTTCGAGGCATCCGTTGAACTCGTGGTCGTACTTGGGGATACGAGTCCAGGGATTGCGTTGCTGTTGGCGGATCTCCTGTGCGGTCGGCTCGTGTGGCACCTTGGTCGTCTGCTCTGTGATCGCGAGCGGGAGCGCGTGTCCGCGAATGACGATGACCATCTGGTGTACGGCCTGGCCGCGATGGAGATCGGTCCGGGTCTCCACCTGGCAGCCGCGGCTTTCCGCCTCGGTCAGGAGCGCGTGCATGATCCGCAGAGCACGGTCGGCCTGCTCCCGTGACACATGCAGAGGGATAACCTCGGGCGTCCCGCGGGTGTCGACTACGGTCTTGGACCTGCCGAGGGCCTTGCGTGTGGCCCGGACGAGCTGATGAGGACGGCCCAGCACGTCGGGGACATCGATGGTCGGTACGGGCGGCGGTTGCGCAGCCTTCTCGGCTTCCTCGTCGACCAACGTGAAGACGCAGTCACCACGCTGCCGTCCGGTCCAGCGCAGCTTGAGCTCTCCCGGTACGTGACCGTGATGGAGCGCGTCGTAGTAGGCCGCCCACCACCGCCCCCGCGTCCGCGGGCCCGGATCAGGGACGGTGAGCTTCCCGGCAGTGGCGGACTGGAGTCGAGCGATCAGCTCGGCTCCGTCGGCAGGAGCGTGCTTGGCCTGTTCGGCATCACCGGCCAAGCGCTCCTTCTCGGCTTGGTCCTCCTTTGGATGCTTGCCGTGCTTGAGGAAGTAGCGGCCGTCAGAAGTCACTACTGCGACGTGCCCGCTACCGCGCCAGCTCCGCTTGATGAGCCCACGCCGCTCAAGGGCCCAAGCCGCGTTCGAACTCTTGGGAGCAATGGGCACGGCACTGGACGCTGCAGCGATCTGGCGGAGCATGTCAGCTTGCTGTTCGGTCAGCGTGTACTTCACGAGCTTCGGCTCCACCTCGACGAACTGCGGGCAGCTCCACCAAGGTACGGCCGACGAGCAGCCGCAGAGCGCTTCCCGTCGCCCGTTCGGGCTCCACCACCCCAACCTGGTCGTGTTGAGGTCAGCCAATGGTGTATGGGCCTACAGCGCCCAACCGTTGAGTAGCGTGCCGCCGCGCTGCTCTTTGGGCTCGGACCGTACCGCGGCAGGTACTTGGGTTGACATGCGCAGATTGCGCTGGGCTCATTACCCTGTGTCCTGGGGAGTGCCGAGGTTAGCGGGGGGCGGGGATGAGCACGGCCCGGTTTCCGGGCAGCCGCCGCGAGGTGGCCCTCGCCTGGGGAGCAGCGTGTGACCAGGCCGAGAACGGCCGTACAGCTGACCCTTGCCGACGACCAGGTGCGGCGCGACCGGGAAGCGGCGGAGGCCGAACGCGAACGACGGCTCAGGGAACTCGGAGACGAGGTGGACCAACGCCGCACCGCGACCAAGGCGCAGGCCAGCACAGCGGCCGGTACCTCGCAGACGGCGGTGATTCTCCGGTCTGTCCCTAGCGCACCGCCGCCCGCGACGGGGCCGTCAGTCCCGCCTGCGCCCCCCCGCCGCTCCACCGCGCAGGCTCGTCGACCCCGGCAGACTCCGGCTCGTCGACCCGAGCGGCATCATCACGCCGCCGAAGCCCTCGGCCGCGGGCGCGCCCACCGCACGGCCCAGCGGGTACGCCTCGGGAACGTCCGGCCTGCCGCAGCCCCGCGCCGGATCGGCAATCCCCCAACAGCACACGCCACCGCGCCCCTACACGGGCACGGAGCAGGAAAAGGTGGCGCTGGACGTCGTGCGCAAGGCACTCGCCACCGACGACGACTGGCTGCGCGACCTACGGGCCCAGCGCGGCCTCGGGGCCGACGCGGTGGACGCACTGTCGCGGTTCTACGAACTCAAGGCATACAAAGATGCCGAGCCGGACACGGTGCTGCTGACGCACGCAGAGTTCCAGCGAGCAGTGGAGAGTGACGGCTTCTTCCTCGTCATCGTCTCAGGGCTGGAGGCCGGAACCGGTCCCGTCTCCGTACGTATCATCCCGCAGCCGCTCCATCAGCTGACCTGCCGTCCGAGCAGCAGCGTGATGGTTACGGGAATCAGGGGCGCGCACAGCCGGGTGTACCAACTCAAGGAGGAGAGATTGGCCAGCTGGCCGTGACGTCCTGGGAACCGGGGGAGCACGGGGCGGGCAGGGGTGCAGCGCCTGCAGCATGGCGCGCACCGCATGCTGACCTGTTTACGCCGATTTTCAGGCCGAGACCATGGGGGTCGAGCGCGTGGGGACGCACGAGGGTCGGCTCCAGTTGATCAACCACGCCACTGAGGGCAGCCTGACCTCCGGCTGATCTTCCCAGGGTCTGCCCGGCGTGCTTGGCTGGGACAAGCCCGTAACCTACTGCTGTTCCACCTACTCACTTCTCGGCTCTTGCTCTGATCGCTTGCAGATGCGATCTCATCCGGACGTGATCAGTCGATGTCCGGATCGTCGGCCTCTTCGAGGAGGCGGGACGCGAGGTCGTCGGCCCACTCCACGGCCCAGGCACGAAGAGCGGTGATGGTGGCCTGGTCCAGGCCGTAGGCGGCGAAGGCTTCGTCGTCGGTCCACTCGGATCCGGCGAGGTTTGCCTGCAGGTCTTCGCGCTCGAAGCGGCCGCGGGCGTGGCGGCGGCCGAATTCCTCGAGATCGGCATTGGTCCAGCGGCGGGAGGCTGCGAACACGTCGATCAGGTCACGGGGCGCTCCGCGGTCGGCGAGGGCGCGGACCTTGGTCCCGATCACGTCCTCCTCCGCGAGGACGGGCCCGTACGGGCTCTGGGCGACCGGCCGCCAGAAGATCTCCTTGAGGATGTCGACCTCGCAGTCCTGCCCGGTGGCCGGGTCGGTCACGGTGAAGCGGGCGGACAGCGGGGCGGTCTCCAGCGCGTGCACCTTCCAGCCGCGGGCTTCCAGGCCGGCGCGGAGCGTGGCCGCGATGTCGGCCATGGGCGCCGGGTTCTCGGTGGCGACATCGAGGTCCTGGCTGGGGCGGTTCACGAGGCGGTGCGCCCGCACGGCATACCCGCCAGTGAGGACCAGGGGATACGGGGAGCCGAGGGCGATCACATCCGCCAGGAGCCGCGCGTGCAGCTCCGGCATGTCCGTCACGCGGCTGCCCGGGTGCGCGAGGCGAGCTCGGGGAAGGCGTCCTCCCACACGGCGCGCACGGTGCGGCCGACGAGAGTGCGCAGCACCGGCCACAGCTGGAGGAGCAGGTCCTGGTTGAGGTAGCGGGGCAGGTCGTCGTGCAGACCCTCATGCAGGACAGTGCGGTATAGGCCCATGCGCTGGCGCGGCTTGCCCAGGTCGTACGAGGTCATCCCGGACCAGGCCATGTGCAGCGGCAGCTCGACGACCCCCTGGGTCGGGCCGTGCAACTCGTCCAGCGACTCCGGCAGACGGCACCGGAACTTCTCCCGGTACAGCGCGAGGTCCTCGGCGTCCGTGCCCGAGAGGTTCTTCGACGCGGGTGCGGGGTGGTGCGGGCTGGAGGGCATGCCTCCCATTATGGCGGCAGCTTCCCGCTCGCCGAGCAGCTGGACGCGGCCGATCACCGGCCGACATCCACCGGCAGGAAAGTCGGAACGGTCCGCCGCCGCGGCAACCTCGTTGGCGCGGGCGTCTCGGGACATGCGGACGAGGGCAATGCGGTAGAGGGCTGAGCTGGCTGGGCGATTACCGCTGGGCGCGTGTGCGCCCTCGTGCATCGCGGGCCTCCGCTTCTGTAGTGGAGAACCCAGGCCTTGAGGAGGCTGCTGTGGCAAGGATCGTGGAGGGGAAACACCGGTCGCCGATCGGGGACGACGGGCACCAGCCGAATCGGCCCGTACCGCCGCCCACTCCTCCCCCTTTGCTTCCACCCCTCCGCCTGCCTGGTCATCGACGGGAAGGTGGTCGCCTTCGGCGAGGAGGAGCGCTTCTCCCGCCGCAAGCACCACAAGGACTCCCGCTCCTGCGCGGTGGCCGCGGCCTACTGCCTGTCCAAGGCCGGCATCACCCTGGCCCACGTTGACGAGATCGCCATCGCCTTCAACCCGGCCTGGCCTACGCCGAGTGACATCTGCACGGACGCCGGGCTGATCGCCGAACTCCGCGATCCCGCCCTGTTCGACCACCACCGGCCCCGGCAGGTCACCGTGGTCGAGCACCACCTCGCGCACGCCGCCTCCGTCTTCCACCCCGGCGGCTTCGACGAGGCCGCCGTCCTGGTGGTCGACGGCTCCGGCGACGGCGTCTCCGCCACCCTCGCCCACGGCACCGCCGACGGACTGAAGGTCCTGCGCCAGTTCCCGTTCAGCCATTCGCTGGGCTGGTTCTACGAGACCGTCGCCGAATACCTCGGACTCGGCAACTGGACCAGCTCCGGCAAGCTCATGGGCCTGGCCGGCTACGGCAACCCCGACTGGTACACCCTGGACTTCCTCACAGCCCGCGCTAGCGGCTCGTCGAGAAGGAGCTGAGCGACGTCATCGTGACGGCCGCAGTGGCACTTGCCACCATCAGCCCGGACCTGGAGAAGGCGCTCGCTGGCCGTGTCCAGGGCCTGCTGGCGCGCCTCAGCCTCGACTGACCCGGGCCGACCGCCACGCAGAACGGCCCGCACAGCTGCTGCTGTGCGGGCCCTCCTTTCTGCTCCCGACTTTGCAGGTGTGCACTTCTGGCTGATCGTCTCCCGGTCTCCTGGGTGGGAGACAAGTGGGAGATGATCATGGCTTGGTGCTGCAATCAGGCGCTAGGAAATGCTAGATAGCGCTACCCGTGCGGCCCTGGTTCAGCCGCCGGATTCGCCCGCGTGCGGGCTCAGCACACCGGCCCCGACCAGCACGAACAGCAGGATCCCGAGGGCGATGCGGTACCAGACGAAGGGCATGAAGCTCTTGTGCGAGATGAACCTCATGAACCAGGCGATGACCGCGTAACCGACGACGAAGGCGATCACCGTGGCGAAGATCGTGGGGCCCCAGGAGACGTGGTCGCTCTCCATCGCGTCCTTCAACTCGAAGAGGCCGGAGGCCAGTACTGCGGGGATGGCGAGAAGGAAGGAGTAGCGCGCGGCGGACTCGCGCTTGTACCCCATGAACAGGCCGCCACTGATCGTCGCGCCGGAGCGGGAGACGCCGGGGACGAGGGCCATGGACTGGCAGAGGCCGAAGATCAGGCCGTCCTTGACGCCGAGGTCCTCAAGTCCCTTGCGCTGCTTGGGCGCGCGATGCCGCCCGCCGTGCTCGTCGCGTGCCGCCAGTCGGTCCGCGACGCCTATGACGATGCCGACGACGATCAACATCGTGGCGGTGATGCGCAGGTCCCGGAACGGCCCCTCGATCTGGTCCTTGAACAGCAGTCCCAGCACACCGATGGGGATGGAGCCGACGATCACCAGCCAGCCCATCTGGGCGTCGTGGTCGCTGCGCAGCTCCTTCTTGACCAGGGAACGGCTCCACGTCGAGATGATCCGCCCGATGTCCTTGCGGAAGTAGATCAGTACGGCGGCCTCGGTGCCGATCTGGGTGATCGCGGTGAAGGCCGCCCCTGGGTCCTTCCAGCCCGAGAAGGCCGCGGTCAGGCGCAGATGCGCACTGGAGGAGACGGGAAGGAACTCGGTCAGCCCCTGGACGAGTCCGAGGACGAGTGATTCAAACCAAGACATGAAGTTACGGCGTCCAAGTGCTGGTCGTGTGAGGGGCGTCGGGCGTGCCACGTCACCGGGCGCGGTGATCGGGGTGCGAGGGCAGCGTAGCGCCCCGCGGTGACAGGCCGGCCACAGGGGCGAGTGTGCGGCCGGTGAGCGCTTACGCGGCCGTCGGGCCCTTCACCGTCCAGCCGGGGGTCTGCGGATGGGACGTCAGGTCCTCGTGCACCACCGTCCCGCCGCAGGCCGCGCAGGCGACGACGGGCGTCAGTTCATGGCCGCAGCTGTGCTCCAGGACCATGGGCCGCTCGTCGTCCTGGCGCAGGTGCCGGTCACCCCACGCCATGAGCGTCAGCAGCACCGGCTCCAGTTCGAGCCCTGCCGGTGTGGGCCGGTACTCGAAGCGCTGCGGTCGCTCGCTGTAGACCCGCTTGGTCAGGATCCCGGCGTCGACGAGCCGGCGCAGCCGGGTGGCCAGGATGTCCCGTGGGGCCCCGATGTTGCGCACGAGCTGGTCGAAGCGGCCGTTGCCCAGGCAGACCTCCCGCAGCACGAGCAGCGAGTACTTCTCACCGACGAGCGCCAGGGCATCGGCGATCGAACAGGGGCGCGGGTCTCGGGAGGCGGCCATGATGCCCAGTCTAGGGGAGGGTTTGGTTCTCCAACTGAAGGGTTTGATTTTCCAACCCACGAGACTATGGTGAGTTTGGATTTCCTACTCACTGGTAATCGCCCGCATTGATGGAGGCCCGCCCATGCGTGACGCAGTCATCGTCGAAGCCGTACGCACCCCCATAGGCAAGGGCAAGCCCAACGGCGCCCTCGCGCACGTGCACCCCGTCGAACTCCTCGCCCACACCCTGCGCACCCTCGTCGAGCGTTCCGGCGTCGACCCGGCGCTCATCGACGACGTCATCGGCGGCACCGTCGACCAGGTCGGCGAGCAGGCCATGAACACCACCCGCTACGCGGCCCTGTCGGCCGGTTTCCCGGAGACCGTCCCGGCGACCACCGTGGACCGCCAGTGCGGCTCCTCCCAGCAGGCCGTGCACTTCGCCGCGCAGGGGGTGATCGCGGGCGCCTACGACCTCGTCGTCGCCTGCGGGGTCGAGTCGATGAGCCGCGTGCCGATGTGGTCGAACGTTCCCGAGGGCAA
The DNA here is from genome assembly GCF_001514145.1 of Streptomyces canus. Classification (GTDB taxonomy): domain Bacteria; phylum Actinomycetota; class Actinomycetes; order Streptomycetales; family Streptomycetaceae; genus Streptomyces; species Streptomyces canus. Next base: position 502,308 of record NZ_KQ948662.1, on the reverse strand, counting down.
GGACCCCTTCGGTCCCGGGGTCGCCGAGCGCTACAAGGAAGGTCTCGTCCCGCAGGGCATCAGTGCCGAACTCATCGCCGCCAAGTGGTCGATCACGCGCGAGCGGATGGACGCGTTCGCCGTCTCCTCGCACCAGAAGGCGGCCGCAGCCTGGGAGAAGGGCCTCTTCGACGCCGAGGTCGCGCCTCTGGACGGTGTCTCGCGCGACGAGTGCGTACGCCCGGGCAGCACCCCCGAGACCCTCGCCGGCCTGAGGCCCGCCTACTACGACCCGAACTTCGCCGAGCGCTTCCCGCAGATCGAGTGGAACGTGACGGCGGGCAACGCGAGCCCGATCAACGACGGCGCCTCGGCCGTCCTCATCACGTCGAGCGAGACGGCCGAACGGCTGGGCCTGCGCCCGCTGGCCCGCCTCCACAGCTTCGCCGTCACCGGCTCCGACCCGATCCTCATGCTCACCGGAGTCATTCCCGCCACGGAGAAGGTCCTGCGCCGAGCCCACCTCACCCTCGACGACATCGACCTCTTCGAGGTCAACGAGGCGTTCTCCAGCGTGGTCCTGGCCTGGCAGCAGGAGACGGGCGCTGACCTGTCCAAGGTCAACGTCCACGGTGGCGCCATAGCGCTAGGCCACCCCCTCGGCGCGAGCGGCACCCGTCTGACGACGACGCTGGTGCACGCGATGCGGGAACACGGGGGCCGCTACGCCCTGCAGACGATGTGCGAGGCGGGCGGACTGGCCAACGCGATGGTTCTGGAGAGGGTGTGACCGACGCCTTTCAGGGGCGCCGCAGATGATGCCGCTTGCGCCACGCCACGACCGCCCCCGCCAACCCCGGCAGGGCGATCGCGGCCATGGCGATCAGAAACGCCGGCGAGGTCGGTGCGGAAGCCCGCGCACCGGCGACCACGTACGCGGCGGTGTTCGGAATCGACCCGAGCGCCGTCGCGGCGAGGAACGGCACACATCCCATACGGGACACGGCGGCGCAGTAGTTGGCCGCCCAGAAGGGCACTCCGGGAAACAGCCGCGCGACCAGCATCGAGCGGAACCCGTGCCGGCTGAGCTGCCCGTCGGCCGCCTTCAGCCACCGGCCCCGCAGCAACGGCCGTAGCGCGTCCTGCCCGAGCATCCGGCCCAGACCGAACGCGATCCCGGCCCCCAGCACCGTTCCGCCGAGCGCCGAGGCGAGTCCCAGCTGCGACCCGAAGAGCGCGCCCGCGGCGAGATTCAGCAGGGGCCGCGGCACGAACGCCACGGTGCACAGCCCGTACGCCACCCCGAAGACGACCGCGGCCGCGACCCCGCCGAGCTGGGGCGGCCAGCCGTCGGAGAGCAGTCTCTGTGGCTCGAAGAGCAGGACCGTGGACGCGGCGCCCGCGAGCAGCGCGACGAGCAGGGACAACCGGGACCACGGCGACAGCAGCACTCTCGTGCAACGGGAGGTGAGACCCTCCGGAGCGGGGACGGGGAGAGCGAGCTCCGTGGCGATGGCCGGGGGAGTGGCCGTGGCGGTGCCCCCAGAGCGGGTGGTGGCATCGAGCATCCAGTGACGGTAACCGACATGGATGTGTGATCGCCGTATGGGTGCCGTCGGTTGCACGGACGGGCGGCGACAAAAAACCGTTCGACGTGGGACGACGCGTGGGACATGATCTGCGTCATGTTCCGGTACGCCTTCGCTCTCGCAGCATCCGCAGTCGCGGATGCGCCGAAGGCTGCCGTTCCCGTGTTCCTGGCCGCCGCAGACGGCGCCCGAAGCTGACCCTTCCCGGACAGTCCGGCGGACCCCGCAGGGGGAGGGTCGGCGAGTCCTTGGGGTCCCGTTCTTCCACGAACACGAAGAGGCTTCGAGGTACAGCCATGTCCAAGACCGCTTACGTGCGCACCAAGCCGCACTTGAACATCGGCACGATGGGCCACGTCGACCACGGCAAGACCACCCTGACCGCCGCCATCACCAAGGTCCTTTCCGAGCGCGGCAGCGGCACCTTCGTGCCGTTCGACCGCATCGACCGGGCTCCGGAGGAGGCCGCGCGCGGGATCACCATCAACATCGCGCACGTCGAGTACGAGACCGACACCCGGCACTACGCCCACGTGGACATGCCGGGCCACGCCGACTACGTCAAGAACATGGTCACCGGGGCCGCGCAGCTCGACGGGGCGATCCTCGTCGTCTCCGCGCTCGACGGGATCATGCCGCAGACCGCCGAACACGTGCTGCTCGCGCGGCAGGTGGGTGTCGACCACGTGGTGGTCGCCCTCAACAAGGCGGACGCGGCCGACGAGGAACTGGTCGAGCTCGTCGAGTTGGAGGTCCGTGAGCTGCTCACCGCGCACGGCTACGGCGGCGACGCCGTGCCCGTCGTACGGGTCTCGGGGCTGAAGGCCCTGGAGGGGGACCCGCGTTGGACGGCGTCGATCGAGGCTCTGCTCGACGCGGTGGACACGTATGTGCCCATCCCCGAGCGGTATCTGGACGCGCCGTTCCTGATGCCCGTCGAGAACGTGCTGACCATCACCGGCCGGGGGACCGTGGTGACCGGCGCGGTCGAGCGGGGCACCGTGCGGGTGGGCGACCGGGTCGACGTGCTCGGGGCCGCCGTGGAGACGGTGGTGACCGGGGTCGAGACCTTCGGCAAGCCGATGGAGGAGGCGCAGGCCGGGGACAACGTGGCCTTGCTGCTGCGGGGCGTTCCCCGGGACGCGGTCCGGCGGGGCCATGTCGTGGCCGCGCCCGGCAGTGTGGTGCCGAGCCGTCGCTTCACCGCGCAGGTGTATGTGCTGTCGGCGCGGGAGGGCGGGCGTACGACGCCTGTCTCCACCGGGTACCGGCCGCAGTTCTACATCCGTACGGCGGATGTGGTGGGGGATGTCGACCTCGGTGAGGTCGCCGTCGCCCGGCCTGGAGAGAAGGTCGTCATGACCGTGGAGCTGGGGCGGGACGTGCCGCTTGAGCCAGGTCTCGGGTTCGCCATCCGTGAGGGTGGCCGGACCGTCGGGGCGGGGACCGTTACCGCCCTTGTGTGAGGGCGGTTTCGGTTCGCGGGGGCTGTGGGGCTGTTGTGGCTGGTCGCGCTGGCGCGGCGGAGCCGCAGATCGATACAGCCCCGCGCCCCTGATGGGGCGCTCTCGTCCAGGCACAATGAACAGATGACCGAGTCCCTGCCCGTCGCCCGTGCCGTTGATCACGGGTTCGCCAAGCTGATGCCCGATGTCGATCGGGAGCGGGCCTGGTTGTTGACCGTGGACGGGGCTCCGCAGTCGTACGTCGATCTCGACGAGCCGACGCATCTGGAGTTCGAGTACGCGCAGCGGCTCGGGCATGTGCTGGACTCCATCGGGGAGGCCGGGCGGCCGCTGGACGTCGTACATCTCGGTGGGGGTGCTCTGACGTTGCCGCGGTATCTGGCGGCCACCCGGCGGGGCTCCCGGCAGGACGTCGTCGAGGCCGACCGGGCGCTGCTGGAGCTGGTCGTCGAGCATCTGCCGCTTCCGGAGGGGGCGGGGATCGCGTTGCACGCGGCCGATGCGCGGGGATGGCTGGAAGGCGCCCCGGCGGGCTCTGCCGATGTGCTGGTCGCCGATGTCTTCGGCGGGTCGCGGGTCCCCGCCCATCTCACGTCCCTGGAGTACGCCCGTGAGACGGCGCGTGTGCTCAGGAGCGGCGGGGTCTATCTCGCGAATCTCGCCGACGCCGCGCCCTTCGCGTTTCTGCGGTCCCAACTCGCCAATTTCGCAGAGGTCTTCGAGGAGCTCGTGCTGATCGCCGAGCCGGCGGTACTGCGGGGGCGGCGGTTCGGGAACGCGGTGCTCGTCGCCGCGCGACTGCCCCTCGACACCCCGGCCCTGGCCCGGCGGACCGCCGCCGACGCCTTTCCCGCGCGGGTCGAACACGGCGCCGGGCTGCGGAAGTTCATCGGTGCGGCGCGACCGGTGCGGGACGCGGAGGCGGTGCCGTCACCCGAGCCCCCCGACGGGGCGTTCGGCATCGGCTGAGTCGTGCGTGGTGCCCTGGGCGACCTGCTTGGTGTTCCGGCGCAGGTTGCGGACGTCCGGTACGCACAGGACGGCCGCCGTGACCGCCGCGATCAGGCCCGCGCAGCCCCACAGGGCCGCGGTGCGTCCGAACGCCGACTCCGCCGGGCCCGCCAGCGCCGCCGCAAGCGGCATGAGGGCGACCGAGCCGAACCAGTCGTAGGCCGAGACCCGGGAGAGCTTGTCCTCCGGTATCTCCTGGTGCAGGGCGGTCATCCAGGAGACGCCGAACACCTCGACGGTCGCGCCCGCCACGAACATCGCCGTGCACAGGAGGGGTACCGACACCGGTACGGCCAGCGCGGCGGACGGCAGCGTCATCGGGAAGACGCAGAGGATGCCCACGAAGAGCAACCGGTTCGGCTTCCAGCGGGTCATGAGGAGGGCGCCGACGACCGTGCCCGCGCCGAAGAAGCCGAGGGCCACACCCCAGGGGGCCGCCCCGCCCAGGTCGTCCTCGGCCACCAGCGGGCCGTAGACCGCGTCGGCGGCGCCCAGCACCGCGTTGGCCACGGAGAACTGGACGACGATGCCCCACAGCCACGGCCGCCCCGCGACCTCCCGCCAGCCTTCGCGCAGATCGGCGAGCATCCCGGCACCCGGTTCGCGCGCCGGGATGTGACTGACGTCGAGGAAGGCGCGGAGCGAACCGGCGACCGCGAAGGCCACCGCGTCCGCCGCGAGCACCCAGCCGGGGCCGACCGCGGCGACCAACGCACCGCCGAGCGCGGCACCGCCCAGTGCCGCGCCCTGCATCGCCATCCGGAACACCGCGAAGGCACGTCCGGCCTGCTCGCCGCTCACCGAGGACAGCAGCATGCCCTCGGCCGCCGGGCTGAAGAACGCATGGCCCGTGCCGCCGAGCGCGGTCAGCAGCATCATCTGCCAGAGCCGGGGCTCGCCGGTCAGGACCAGGACGGCGAACGCGCCCTGGGAGAGGCAGTTTAGGGTGTTGGCCGCGACCATCACCCGGTGCCGGGGCAGGCGGTCCGCCACCGCGCCGCCGATCAGCAGGAACACCACCAGCGGAAGGGTGCGCGCGGCGGCCACCAGGCCCACGTCGCCGCTGTCGCCGCCCGCCTCCAGTACGGCGAACGCGGCGGCGATCAGAGCGCCGTTGCTGCCGAGGTTGGTCACGAACGCGGCGGCGGTCAGCAGGCCGTAGTTGCGGCTCGCCCAGGCGGGTCCGCGGGCGCGGCGGGAGGGGGCGGCGGAGGGGGTCACCGGCCGACTATCGCTGTCGGGGTGCTGCCTTGCCAAACCCATTCCAGGACAGACTGGGATGCGGCCATGTCCGGAAGGAGACGCCGGTCACTGGTGCCGGGCCTGGTCAGCGCGATCTACTCGTGGGTAACATCCCGGGCATGAGCGCAGACCAGATGTCCGTCGGCGAGATGCTCGCCGCCACCGTGCCCATGGTGCGGACCCTGAACCTCGAGTTCCTGGAGACCGGCCCGGAGAAGGTCGTGGTCGCCCTGCCCGATCAGGGCGAGTTCCACAACCACGTGGGCGGACCGCACGCCGGGGCGATGTTCACGCTCGCCGAGTCCGCCAGCGGGGCGGTCGTCCTGGCCGCGTTCGGTGACCAGCTCTCGCGCGCGGTACCCCTTGCCGTCAACGCGGAGATCGCCTACCGCAAGCTCGCAATGGGCCCGGTGACCGCCACGGCCACCCTGGGCCGTCCGGCCGCCGAGGTCGTCGCCCAACTCGACGCCGGGGAACGCCCCGAGTTCCCGGTCGCGATCGAGATCCGCCGTGCGGACGGGGCGGTCACGGGCGAGATGACGGTGGTGTGGACTCTGCGGCCCAACGGCTGAGCGCGGGGCCGGCGGGGCGTGGGGTGCACGGTCCGGTGGTCAGGCCGCCAACCGCCTCCGCCCGACACCCTCGCCGCTCTCCCACTGCGCCACGAACCCCTTGAGCCAGTCGATGAACTCGGGGCCCAGGTCGTCTCGGTCGCAGGCCAGGCGTACCACCGTGCGGAGGTAGTCCGCCTTGTCGCCGGTGTCGTAGCGGAGGCCGTCGAAGACGACCCCGTGGACCGTGCCGTCGGTCGCGAGGCTCTGGAGCGCGTCGGTGAGCTGGATCTCGCCGCCGCGGCCCGGTGGGGTGCGGTCCAGGACGTCGAAGACCTCGGGGTCGAGGACGTAGCGGCCGATGACCGCGTAGGCGCTCGGCGCGTTCTCGGCGGAGGGCTTCTCGACCAGGCCGGTCACGCGGACCAGGCCCTCCTCCTCCGTGGGCGTCACGGCCGCGCAGCCGTAGAGATGGATCTGCTCGCGCGGTACCTCCATGAGGGCGACCACGCTCCCGGCGTACCGGTCGCGGACGTCGAGCATCGTGCTGAGCAGGGTCTCGCGCGGGTCGATCAGGTCGTCGCCGAGGAGGACGGCGAAGGGCTGGTCACCGACGTGGCGGCGGGCGCAGAGCACCGCGTGGCCGAGGCCGAGCGGCTCGCCCTGGCGGATGTGATGGATGTTGGCCAGGCGCGCGGGATCGCGCACGGCGTCGAGGCGTACCGCGTCGCCCTTGGCCGCGAGGGCCTGCTCCAGCTCGAAGGCGTTGTCGAAGTGGTCCTCGATGGCTCGTTTGTGGCGGCCGGTGACCATCAGGACGTCGTCGAGCCCGGCCGCTGCGGCCTCCTCGACGACGTACTGGATGGCCGGCTTGTCGACGACGGGGAGCATCTCCTTCGGCGTCGCCTTGGTCGCCGGCAGGAATCGGGTGCCGAGCCCGGCGGCCGGGACGACTGCCTTGCGGACCGTGCGGGTGGGGACGGTGGCGTCGGTCGTGTGGGGGACGATCATGCGGATCATGCTGCGCCACCCGGATGAGAGCCCACCGGGAGGCGGCTGGGAGCCTGCTGTGGACCCGGCCGGAGGGGGAGATTTTGTGTGCCAAGTATCCTGCCGCGCGCACAACTTGAGTCCCGCGCCCCGCTTAATTTTCGAATACGGGTACGGATACCGGCGGTAACATTTCTGAACCGTCCTCATTTTGAACATGGGTCACTCCACCTTCTTGTTTGCTGTACATCAATTGTGCGAAGGTGATCGCCCCCCGGGATGAACCGGGTCGCATCTGATGCGGCATAGGTATGCACCAATCAGGCGCCTGCTTTCCGAGGACGCGCATATCTCATGCCGTCCTGCGGCTTGGAAGGAATTGGTCCCGTGCAATCCGCTTACCCCCCACGACCCCCTTACCCCCCACGCCCCGGATCGAGTGCGGCGGAGTCCGACCGTCATCTTCTGGCCCGGCTGGGAGAGAACAGTGTGGACGGCCATGCCGTCGCGCTGTTGATGGCGCGACACTGGCAGGCGACCTACGAATACTCGGTCATCTGCCTTGCCTCCTGGTCGGGTTCGGCCTCGATGGCGGCCGCGGCGGCATTTCACCGAGTGCTCGGTCGGGCGGGTGACGGCGCGCTGCGCCCCCAACTTCTCGTTGCGGTGAGGGAGTTCGTCAAGGAGTGGGCCGCGGACGACGAAATCTCGGCCGTACTGCCGGAACTTCGCAAGACGATCGGCGGCCGTGGTCTCCGCGCGGCGAGAGCCGCCACCCCGGAAAGAAGACAGCTCGCCGAGCGCGCATTCAGGGCCCTTCCCGGCGCTTCTCAATGCCTGCTGTGGCACAGTGAGGTCGAGGCCGAACCCATATCCGTACCGGCCGGTCTCCTGGGTGTGGACGCGTCCCGTGCGGCGGCCGCCCTCGAGCAGGCGCGCGAGCAATTCCGCACCGGCTGTGTCCGTGCTCACCGGGAACTCGCGCCCACCAGTGAATGCCGTTTCTACAATCGTCTGCTGGATGTCCCGATTCGCCGGGGCGGCGACCTTCTGCCCGATGTCCGTGAACATCTGACGGATTGTCGGTATTGCCGTCACGCCGCCGAACAGCTCAGCCATTTCGAGGGCGGTCTGGAGGTGCTGCTCGCCGAGACGGTGCTCGGCTGGGGCGCCCACCGCTATCTCGACTCACGGCCCGCGCGTTCCGCCGAGCGTCCGGCCCCGACCCCGCCCGGCGCAGCCCGTGCGAAGCCCGGCGGCCGCCACCGCCCCGCTCCGGCCGGCCTCCTCGCCCACCCGCGCATGAGCGCCCGTGCCGTTCTCGTCGGCGCCGGTCTGACCTCCCTGGCCCTGCTCGCCACCGTGCTCGTGGCCAAGGGCTGGTCGGACGACGGCGGTGTTGCCACACCCGCCGCCACCTGGGGCGTGGTGAGCGGGAACACCGTACGGCCGAGTCCGTCGACGGTCTCCCAGGACGCCGGCTCCCCGTCCACGGCCTCGATGGGCAACCCCGTGCAGGTCGGACACGGCAGGCTCCGCAGCGCCCACGCCGGCCTGTGCCTCGACACCCAAGGCACACCAGACGCCCACCACGCCCGGACCGCGGCCGGTACGAAGGCCGTGCTGGCGGAGTGCTCCTCCGCCGGATCCCAGCAGTGGTCGTACCAGGAGGACGGACTGCTGCGCAGCGCGGCCGATCCCAGGCTCTGCCTCGACTCGGACACCCGGAAGCGGTCGGTCGTGATCGCCGACTGCCTGACCCACGCGGGAGAGGTCCGCTACGACCTCACCGTGCGCGGCGAACTGCTGCTGCGGCGCGGGAAGGGGCTCCTGGTCGCACCCGGCAAGGGGGAGACCGTCGTCGTCACCGAGCGGAACGGCTCGCAGGGGCAGAGGTGGCTGCTGGAGTTCACCGACGAGAGCGCGCCGGCCCAACAGGGCACGCAGTCGCCCGACGACGCGGAGACGGGTCGGCCCTCCGGGGGACAGGACGAGGACCCGGTCGCACCCCACCTCGCCCCGGCCCCGCCCTCAGGTTCCGACGAACACCCCGGCAGCGGCCGCGAACAGAGCCCCGGTCAGCCCTCGGACCAGCACGGAACCCCGCCGCCGCGGTACGGGACGCGGGTCGCCCAGGTCGACGACAGCCACTCCGAGCCGACCACTCCGGGCACTCCGGCCGAGGGGGCCGCGGCGGTGGTGAGTGCGGTCGTGGACACCGCGACCTCGGTGACGGCGCCGCTCGCGTCGACGCTCGGGACAGCACTGCCGTAGGAGACGTTGTTGCTCCGGACGCCGGTTCTCGTGAACCGGTAGGCTGCCACGGCGTGCGTCGGTACTTGGCGCACGCCGGGAACGCGACTCAGGAGGAACCGGCGTTGCACGTCCAGGAATGGCTCGACACCGTGCCCCCGGCCGCCGTCTACGCCCTGGTGGGCCTGGTCATCGGCCTGGAGAGCCTGGGCATTCCGCTGCCCGGCGAGATCATCCTGGTCTCCGCCGCGCTGCTGTCCTCGCAGCACGCGGGGATCAATCCCGTGGTGCTCGGTGCGTGCGCCAGCGTCGGGGCGGTCGTCGGTGACTCCATCGGCTACGCGATCGGGCGCAAGGGCGGACGGCCGTTGCTCACCTGGCTCGGCAACAAGTTCCCGAGACACTTCAGTGAGGGCCATGTCGCCACGGCGGAGCGGTCCTTCGAGAAGTGGGGCATGTGGGCGGTGTTCTTCGGCCGTTTCGTCGCGCTGCTGAGGATTTTCGCCGGACCGCTCGCCGGTGTGCTGCGGATGCCGTACTGGAAGTTCCTGATCGCCAACGTGCTGGGCGGGATCATCTGGGCGGGCGGGACGACCGCGGTCATCTACTACGTGGGAATCGTCGCCGAGTCGTGGCTGAAGCGGTTCTCGTGGCTCGGACTCGTGCTCGCCGTGCTGATCGGGCTCACCTCGATGCTCGTGCTCAAGCGCCGGGCGGCGAAGGCGACGGCCCAGATGCAGGCGGCCGAACCGGAGACCGTCCCGGCCGCCGACTGAGGCTCACGGCTTGTCGTGCACCTCGCTGTGGGCCTGGGCCAGGTCCGCGTAGAGCGTCCCGTTCAGGGTGACTCCCTGACGCTCCTCCTCCGTCAGCTCCCGCCGCACCTTCGCCGGCACGCCGGCCACCAGGGAACCGGGCGGTACCTGCATGCCCTGCGGTACCAGTGCCTGGGCCGCGACGAGGGAACCGGCCCCGATCACCGCGCCGTTCAGCACCGTCGCGCCCATGCCGATCAGGCAGTCGTCCTCGACCGTCGCTCCGTGGACCACCGCGTTGTGGCCCACCGAGACGCGCTCGCCGATCGTCACCGGGAAGCCGGGGTCGGCGTGCAGGGTGCAGTTGTCCTGGATGTTGCTCTGGGCGCCGACTGAGATGCGTTCTACATCACCGCGGGCCACCGCGCCGTACCAGAGGCTCGCCCCCGCCTGCAGCGTCACGTCACCGATTACCGACGCGGTGGGCGCCACGAAGGCCTCCCCGTCGATCTTCGGTTCCTTTCCGCCGATGCCCGTGATCAACGCCTTGTGCGCCATTTCGCCTCCTGGTTCGTGATATCCCGAACCGTACGCCACCGGGTGGGGCGAAGATCACAAGCCCTCCATCTCATCTGTGCGCCGTGCGCTCAGTACGGTGAGCTCGTGCCGAAGAGTAAGAACACGTTCTCATCCTGGCGGGGCCGTCTCGTCCAGCGTGCCGTCCACGCGGGCTGGGCCTGGGTGCAGCGCACGGGCTCCGTCACCGCCGAGCGCCCGGGGCGCTTCCGCTTCGGCGCGCTCGGTGCGCACACTCGGCTGGCCTTTCCGCTCGGCACGGTCTTCGGTGAACCGTGGATCCACGTCGGGTCCCACTGCATCGTCGGCGAACAGGTCACTCTGACCGCCGGCCTGATGCCCGACCTGGACCTCGGTCCGGAGCCGATCCTGCGCATCGGCGACGGGGTCGTGCTGGGGCGCGGCAGCCATGTCATCGCCGACACCACGGTCACCATCGGCAGCGACTGCTACTTCGGGCCGTACGTCTATGTCACGTCCACCAATCACTCGTACGACGATCCCCACGAGCCCATCGGCAAGCAGTGGCCGCGGATGGAGCCGGTGGAGATCGGGCCGGGGTGCTGGATCGGGACCGGGGCGGTGATCCTGCCCGGTGCGCGGATCGGGCGGAACGTCGTCGTGGCCGCCGGTGCCGTGGTGCGGGGTATGGTGCCGGACCACGCGGTGGTGGCGGGGGCGCCTGCCCGGGTCGTACGCCGCTGGACCTCCGAGGACGGCTGGCAGCCGCCGCTCAGGACGCCGGCGCCGGTACCGATACCCGAGGGAGCCACGGCGGAACAGCTCAACGCGCTGGCCGGGCTGGACGAGGAGACGGCGGCGAAGCTCGCCGAGCTGGACGAGGATGCGGCGGGGCGGCTTGCCGGACTGGAGTGAGGGACGGGGCGGCGGGGGGACGCGTTGACTCGGCTGGGCTGAGGGTGTGCCGGGTTCGCTTGCGGTGGGGACGGCGGGTTGGCTGGGGCGGGTGTCGGGGCGCTTGTTGGGCGGGCCGGCCCCTGGGCGCCGGGCCAGGTGTGGTGTGGGGCGGTGAGTCGCGGGGCTTGGCGGGCGGTTGGGTTGACGGTGTGTCGGGTTCGCCGGCTGGGGGCGGGGCGCTCGCTGAGTCGGGTGGGCTGAGGGGGTGGCGCGAAGCGGGCCCCATCGGCTGGGGCCGGACCGCGTCGGGTCAGTCCGTCGAGAGGAGCGGGGTGTTGGCCACCGCCGGGCCCGTTGACTCGGGGGCGTGGAGGCGTTTGCTGGGGGGACGGTGCCCGGGTGGTGTGACCACAGGGCAGTGGGCCAATGCGGAGCAGCTCAATGTGCTCGGCGGGCTGGATGGGCGGGCGGTCGCGAAATTCGCCGGGCCGGGGTCAGCCTGTTGCGGGGAGCGGGGTGTCGATCAGGGCCGGGTCCGCGCTCGTTGTCTGGTGGGTGTGGGGGCGTTTGTTGGGGTGCCGTGGCGGGTGTGACCGGCGGGGAGTGGGCCAGGGTGGAGTAGGGCAAGGGTGGGGCGGGGTCAGCCTGTTGCGGGGAGCGGGGTGTCGATCAGGGCCGGGTCCGCGCTTGTTGTCTGGTGGGTGTGGGGGCGTTTGTTGGGGTGCCGTGGCGGGTGTGACCGGCGGGGAGTGGGCCAGGGTGGAGTAGGGCAAGGGCGGGCCGGGGTCAGCCTGTTGCGAGGAGCAGGGTGCCGAGCAGGGCCAGGCCCGCGCCCGTTGCCTGGAGGGTGCGGAGGCGTTCGCTGAGGAAGCCGCGGGCGGCCAGGGCCGTGACCACCGGGTAGAGCGAGGCGAGCACGGCGGCCACCGTGACCGGGCCGTGCTGGGCGGCCACCGAGTATGTGCCGTTCGCCGCCACGTCCGCGAGGCCGATGAAGGCGAGCGCAGGGAGGGAGGACCAGGGGAAGCCGGTCGTCGGGAGCGCGGGCGCGCCCCGTTTCACCGAGACGTACAGGGCCGCGCCGCCCACCGCCACGTTGACCAGGCGCTGCACGAACAGGGCGAGGAACAGGCCGGTGACGCTCGTGGACGCCTCCGCGATCAGGGCGAACACCGTACCGAAGCCGAGTGCCGCGATCAGGGTGAGGACGATCGCCCGGCGTTGCACCGGGGCGCCGCGCAACTGGGGCCCGCCCGCCAGGATCACTCCGGTGACGGCCACCGCGATGCCCGCGGCCTGCGTGAGCCCGGGACGCTCGCCGAGGAAGAGACCCACACCGACCGGGACCGCCACGCTCAACGTGCCCAGCGGGGAGACGACACCCATCGGCCCCATCGCGAGCGCCTTGTAGAAGCAGATCAGGGCGACCGGTCCGGCCAGACCCGCGGCGAACGCGAACAACAGCCGGTGTCCTGCCTCGCTCCAGCCACCGGTCGCCACCACGATCGCACCGAGCACGGCCGCGGCGATCCCCTGCGAGACCACCACCACCGTGAGAGCCGGGAGCCGTCGGGTCAACACCCCGCCGCCGAAGTCGGCCAGGCCCCACAACAGGCTGGTGGCCAGGGCGAAGAATGCTGTCACGGGTCGCCTCGCAGTACAGTTCGGTGAACGATGGGGTACACCCCACCGTAGTTCATTCAGTTGCACTGTGTCATACAGAATATTGGACGTGAAGTGTCGGACCTCGACCTGCTGACCCAGTCCCTGGCGCGCAACGTCAAGCGCTGGCGGACCGAGCGCGGCTTCACCCTGGACGCGCTCGCCGCCCGAGCCGGGGTCAGCCGCGGCATGCTGATCCAGATCGAGCAGGCCCGGACCAACCCCAGCCTCGGCACGGTCGTGAAGATCGGCGACGCGCTCGGCATCAGCATCACCACACTGCTCGACTACGAGCAGGGGCCGAAGGTGCGGATCGTCCCGCCGGAGCAGGTGGTGCGGCTGTGGAGCACGGACGCGGGCAGCTGGAGCCGGCTGCTCGCGGGCGCGGAGGCCCCCGGCCCGCTGGAGATGTGGGAGTGGCGGATGATGCCGGGCGAGAGCAGCCGGTCGGATCCGCACCCCGCCGGGACGGTCGAGATCCTGCATGTCACGGAGGGCGAGATGACCCTGACCGTCGACGGCGTCGAGCACCGGGTCCCCGCCGGGGCGAGCGTCACCTTCGAGGCCAACGCCGAGCATGTGTATGCCAATCAGGGCGACGTTCCCGCGCTGTGGATGCTGGCCGTCTCGGTGCCGGCCGTGCCGTGAGCGGCTGTTAGCGTGCCGCCATGGACGCACCCATCGGACACTTCGACCACGCCACCCCCGCCCCCGCCGCCCTCGACGAGCTGACCCGCCCGGTCGCCGACGCCGTACGCCACTGGAGCGGCAGCGTCCCCGCCGAGCAGATCGTGTACGTCGACACCGACCCGCAGTGGGCCGACACCGCGGTCTTCGTCGAGCACTACGGCCGGGAACTCCTCGAGCGGTCGGCGAACTGTGTGGTCGTCGCGGGCAAGCGCGGTGGCGAGAGCACCCTCGCCGCGTGCGTGGTGCTCTCCACCACACGGGTCGACGTCAACGGGGTCGTCCGCCGCCAACTCGGCGCCCGCAAGGCCTCGTTCGCCTCTATGGACACGGCTACGGGGGAGACCGGCATGGAGTACGGCGGCATCACCCCGATCGGACTCCCCGGCGACTGGCCGCTGTTGGTCGACTCGGCCGTGGTCGACCTCCCGTACGTCCTGGTCGGCAGCGGGCGGCGACGGGGGAAGCTGCTGGTACCGGGGAAGGCGTTCGCGGAACTGCCGGGCGCGGTGGTACTGGAGGGACTCGGCATCGCCTGACCAGGTCGAGCGTCTGGCCTCGGGCCGGGGGTGCCGGCCTTTGGCCTGTGGGGTTCTGATCTCGGGGTGGAGGGTGCTGACCTCCGGCCGGAGAGGTCTTGGCCTCGCAGTCGGAGGGTCCTGGCGTCGGGCGCCTGCGCGCGCTGCGAGCCGCGATGGAGCGCTCGGCGGCGGCCACGCCCGAGGGGTTCTGATTTGGGGCCGGGGGTCTGGTGGGGGTCTTGTTCTCGGGGTCGGAGGGTTCTCAGCTCGGGCTGGAGAGTGCTGGCCTTGTGGCGCCTGCGCGAGGTCCGCGCCGGCGCGCCGCGACGCAGTTCTCGGCAGCGGCCATGCCGGAAGGGTCCTGGCCTCGGGCCGGAAGGGTCCTGCCCAGCCGGAGGATATTGGCCTCAGGGCCGAGGGGTGCTGGTCTGGGATCGGTGGGGTACAGGTCTCAGGTTGAAGAGTCCTGATCTCGGACCGGGGGTCCTGGCGTCGGGCCGGGAGTCCTGGCCTCGGGCCGGGGAGGTTCCGGCTTCGGGGCGGAGGGTTCTGGGCCCGGGCCGGTGAGCCCCTGCTCTCAGGCCGGTGCGTGGTGGGCCAAGGCGTGGTGGGGGTCCGTCTCGCCCGGGACCGGGGCCGGGTCGGCGTGCACCAGGGCTGCGGTGAGGCGGGGCACCGCGTGCAGCAGGGCGTGCTCGGCCTCGACGGCGACCGCGTGCGACTGGCGCACCGTCATCTCCCCGTCCACCACGACCGCCACCTCGGCCCGCAGCCGGTGTCCGATCCAGCGCAGCCTCAACTCGCCCACCCCGCGCACCCCTTCGACCTCGCGCAGCGCGCCCTCGGCCCGGTCCACCAGCTCCGGGTCGACGGCGTCCAGCACGCGCCGGAACACCTCGCGTGCCGCGTCCCGCAGCACCAGTGTGATCGCGGCCGTGATCGCCAAGCCCACGATCGGGTCGGCGAGTTGCCAGCCCAGGGCCGAGCCGCCGGCCCCGATGAGCACGGCCAGTGAGGTGAACCCGTCGGTGCGGGCGTGCAGTCCGTCCGCCACCAGTGCGGCCGATCCGATGTCCCGGCCCACCCGGATGCGGTAGCGGGCGACCCACTCGTTGCCCGCGAAGCCCACCAGCGCGGCCGCGGCGACCGCCGGGACGTGTGCCACGGGACGCGGATCGAGCAGCCGGTCGATCGCCGCCCACCCCGCGAAGGCCGCGCTTGCGGCGATCGTCAGCACGATCACGATGCCCGCGAGATCCTCGGCACGGCCGTAGCCATACGTGAAACGGCGGGTTGCCGCGCGCCGGCCCAGCACGAAGGCGATGCCCAGCGGTACGGCGGTCAGCGCGTCCGCCGCGTTGTGCACCGTGTCGCCGAGCAGCGCGACGGACCCGGACACGGCCACGACGACCGCCTGCATCAGGGCCGTGACCCCCAGCACCGCCAGCGAGACCCACAAGGCACGCATGCCGCGGGCGGAGGACTCCAGGGCGGAGTCGAGTTTGTCGGCGGTCTCGTGGGAGTGGGGGGTGAGGACGTGCGCCAGACGATGGCGGAGGCCGGGGCGTCCGTGCTCGTGCCCTTGCGGATGGTCGTGACCGTGGTCATGACCGTGACCGTGCTCGTGGTGGCTCACGTCGTACCCCTTCCGGTGCGCGCGGTGGTGGACGTACCCCGCCCACGGAGCCATTATGTGCGTATGAGCGCACGCATGCACCTATCAACTGCGCACGATGCGCACCCGCGCACCCCCGGCGAGGAACAGTTCGCCCTGGCCGCCGAGATCCTCGCCCTGCTCGGCGACCGCACCCGCCTCACCCTTCTCCACGCCCTGACCGGGGGAGAGGCCGACGTCACGACCCTCACGGAGGCGTGCGGAGCGGCCCGGCCGGCCGTCAGCCAGCACCTGGCGCGGCTCAGGCTGGCCGGGCTGGTGAACACGCGCAAGGAGGGGCGCCGGGTGATCTACGCACTGCGCGACGGGCACCTGCGCCGCCTCGTCGACGAGGCCCTGAACGTGGCCGACCACCGGCTCAGTGACCGGCCGGTGCACGACTGAGAGGTCAGTACGTGGCCGCCGTACCGAGATACTGCTCCGCGAAGGCCGCGGCGGCGGCAGGTGAGGTGAACAGGCGCCGGAGGCGGGCGAAGGTGGTGCCCGCGCGGTACTCGTCGCCCGACGACGTGCCGTGGTAGACCTCGGAGAGCCACTGCGAGAACTCCTGGTAGTCCCACACGCGCCGCAGACAGGCCTCCGAGTAGCCGTCCAGGCCGCTGCCGTCGCCCTTGCCGAGGTAGGCGACGAGCGCGTCGCCGAGCAGGAAGGCGTCGTGCAGGGCGAGGTTCATGCCCTTCGCCGCTATGGGCGCGGTGAGATGGGCGGAGTCCCCGGCGAGGAAGAGCCTGCCGAACGTCATGGGCTCGACCACGTAGTTGTGCATGTCCAGGACGCGCTTCTCGATCAGCCGGCCCTCGGTGAGCGGCGGGGTGCCGTCCGCGCCCAGCCGCTGCTGGAGTTCGGCCCAGACGCGGTCGTGGGACCAGTTCTCGGGGTCGTCGCCGGGCGGGCACTCCAGGTAGTAGCGGGTGACCTCGGGGCTGCGGGCCATGTGCCCGGCGAAGCCGCTCGGGTGGATGCCGAACAGGACGCAGTCGGAGGACGGCGGCGCCTCGGCGAGCAGCGCCAGCCAGCCGATGCCGTAGTCGTGCCGGGCGATGGTCGTGGTCTCGGGGAGGACGGTGCGGGTCACGCCGCGGGCCCCGTCGCAGCCCGCCACGAACTCGCAAGCGACCAGCTGTCGTTCGCCCGTGCCGGCATCGGTGTACGACACCGACGGCTTGGGCGTCTCCAGGTCGTGCAGCTGGATGTCCCGCACGCCGAAGCGGATCTCGCCGCCCCGTACGTCGGCGTACTCGCGCACCAGGTCCGTCACCAACAGCGGCTGCGGATACACGAAGTGGTGCTGTCCCGTCAGCTCGCCGTAGGCGAAGCGGAAGCGGTCGCCGGCGAAGCGGAACTCGCACTCGGTGTGCAACTGGGCGCGCTCCAGCAGGGTGTCGGCGAGGCCGCGCCGCTGGAGACCGCGTACGGCCCACTCCTCGATGACGCCCGCCCGCGGCCGCTGCTCGATGAACTCGCGGGTCTCCACCTCCAGCACGAGGCAGTCCACACCCTCGGCTCGCAGGATGTTGCCGATGGTGAGTCCGGCGGGCCCGGCGCCGACGATGACGACCGGAAAGCGTTGGGGGGCACCGGAGTTGGGGAGGGAGGCGGAGGTCACCCGAACATTATGTCGGTGCCCTGTGGAGGGCGGGAGTGGTGCCGGGGCGCCTCCACACGCGGAGGCGCCCCGTCCGGACTGTTTCCTCAGTGTGCGGGCGCCTCGGTGACGACGACCTCGTCGATGCTCCGCTCGATGTCCTCGGGGCGGGAGGCGGTCGCCTTGGCCCAGTAGTAGATCACCAGGGAGAAGACGGTGACGACCAGCATGTCCCACCACAGGCCCAGGTGTCCCTGCCCGCCGAAGCCGCCCTGCCAGGAGATCAGGCCGAGACCCAGCAGGTAGACCGGCAGCCACTGTGCGGCCTTCCAGTCGAGCCGGGGCGCGTCGGGCAGTCCGGCGGTCACCGCGTACCAGGCGTACACCCCGAGCAGCAGGTAGCCGAGGACGATGGCCACCCCGAGCCGCCACAGGGTGTCCCAACCCGCCCAGTAGATGATCAGGTTGGCCACCGCGAAGGACAGCGGGGCGATCACCTTGCCGGCCGGGAGCCGGTACGGACGCTCCAGGTGCGGCAGCCGCTCGGCGAACACGCCGTACGCGAGCGGCGCGCCGGCGTACATGAGGACGCTTGCCGAGGTGATGAAGCCGACCAGCTCCTGCCAGCTGGGGAAGGGCAGGAAGCACACCACGCCCGTCACGAAGGACATGATCAGGCCGAACCACGGCACGCCCCGCCGGTCGGTGCGGGCGAACACCTTCGGCGCGTAGCCGTTCTTGGCCAGACCGAAGGAGACACGGGAGGTCGCGGTCGTGTAGATCAGGCCGGTGCCACCGGGGGAGATCACCGCGTCGAGGTACAGCACCGCGCTCAGCCAACCGAGGCCCACGAGGGTCGCAAGGCCGGCCCAGGGCCCGCTGATGCCCTCGAAGTTCAGCTTGGCCCAGCCGTGGGCGAAGGCGGAGTGCGGGAGGGCGACGATGAACACCAGCTGCAGCAGGACGTAGATGACGGCGCCGATCGCGACCGAGCCGAGGGTCGCCCGGGGCAGGTCCCGCTTCGGGTCACGGCTCTCGCCGGCGAGCTGTATCGCCTGCTCGAAGCCCAGCAGCGCGAAGATGATGCCGCTGGAGCTGATCGCGCTCAGCACGCCCTTGGCGCCGAACGGCGCGAAGCCCTCCGAAGTGAAGTTGCCCGGATGGAAGTTGCCGACCGCGATGACGAAGATGGCGACGAGCGGCACCCCGATCTTCCACCAGGTGGCCGCGCTGTTGGTGAACGCGAGCACTCGGACGCCGAAGAAGTTGACGGCCACGAACACGGCCATGAGGAACACGGCGACCGCGAGCCCACTGGCGGTGAGTGTGCCGTCGGCGTGCTGGAAGCCCTTCGCCCAACTCCAGTGCCCGGCATACCCGATCATCGCCTCGACCTCGATCGGCGCCACGGTCGCCGCCTGCAGCCACGAGAACCAGCCGAAGGACATTCCGGCCAGGCCGCCGAACGCGTAGTGCGGATAGCGTGCGGTACCGCCCGCCACCGGGAACATGCCGCCCAGTTCCGCGTGCACCAGGGCCAGCAGGACAATGGCGACCGCGCCGATGATCCACGAGATGATCGCCGCGGGGCCGGCCATGACGACCGCCTTTTCGGCGCCGTAGAGCCAGCCGGAGCCGATGATGGACCCCACCGAGGCCCACATGAGCCCGATCAGTCCCACGTCCCGCCGCAGGCCGCTGCCCGGCTTCCCCTTTGTCTCAGGTGCTGAATCGACGCTTACCATAAATTAAGGGGCCTCTCACGAATTGCATACATTTACTGTGTGAGCGGCCCCAGGTTACGAATCAACCGCCTTTGGGTTAAAGGCGGTTGTCGCATATTTGACTTCTTTACGGGGAATTCCTTGCGAGTGTTTCAGGAATCCGGGAAAGAAATCAGCGCAGGCGGGGGATCTCGATCGCCGGGCACCGGTCCATGACCATGTCGAGGCCGGCCGCGCGGGTGCGGTCGTAGGCCGCCTCGTCGATGACGTCCAACTGGAACCAGACGGCCTTCGCGCCCTTGGCCACGGCCTCGTCGGCGACCGCTCCCGCCAGGTCGCTGTTCACGAACACGTCGACCACGTCCACGTCGAAGGGGATCTCCGCGAGGGAGGCATAGCCCTGCTCGCCGTGCACGGTCTCCGCCTTGGGGTGGACCGGCACGATCCGCTTGCCGTGGCGCTGGAGCACCTCGGCGACCCCGTAGGCCGCGCGCCGCTGGTTCGACGACAGGCCCACGATCGCCCAGGTGTCGCCGAGCTCGGTGAGGATCCTGCGGACAATTGCTGAGTCGCCGTACACGCTCGGCTCCTTGCTCTGGATGCCAGGACTGTTGTGATCGGGAACAGCCGGCGGGCGCGGTTGATTCCGGGCGGCGGGGAGGGGGCGTCGTAGAGGCCCGCAGGCGGATGCGGTTGGTTGAATCCCGTACCCATGTCCGGAATACCGGTCAGTCACCTGCGCGGAGCCCTCCGTCCGCCTACGCTCACCCCGTGCTGCGCATCACCGACGCCCGAACCGGCCGGCCCGTGGACGCCGTCCCCGCCCGCAGGGGCCTGACCCGAGTCGAAGCCCATGTACGGGGCTACGACCTCTCCGCCCTGCGAGTCCTGCTCGTCGCCGATCTCCTCGTCAGGGCCCTGGAAATCGGCGGCACACCCGTGTGGGCGCTGCTCACCGGCGACCGCGAACAGGCGGAGCTGCACGCGGGCGCCGCCGCCCTGGGCATCCGGCCCTTCGAGGACCGCCGAGACGTCGGCCCCGGCTGGGGCGAGTCCCAGGTCGTCCATGTGGTGGGAGAGGGCGGTGCGGCTCCGGACGGCGTACGGGTCGCCGTCGCGCCCGTCGACACGCCGGACCTTCCGGAGGGCGCCGACCCCGCCGTGGTCCGCCTCGCCCTGCTCGTCGCGCCCCGGAGCACGCCCGCACGGCTCGACGAGGCGATCCTGGGCGAGGCCCACGGCACCCTCGTGCGCTGGCGCCGGGCCGTCGCCGCCTGGGCACGGCATCCGTCACGGCCCGTCCCCGACGAGGTGCGCGGACGGCTCCGTACCGCCTGGGAGGACGACCTGGACGTACCCGAGGTGTTGAGCGCACTGCGGTGGGTCGAGGAGTCGGACCTGCCGGAAGGCGCCCGCTTCGAGACGTACGCCCACGCGGACCGGCTGCTCGGTCTCGAACTCACCCGCGACCTGGGATCCCCGGCATGACGGCGCGCACCGGAGCGGGCCCGCTGCGCCGCCTGATCGTGCTGAGACACGCCAAGTCCGCCTGGCCCGAGGGCGTCGCCGACCACGACCGCCCACTGGGAGCCCGCGGCCGCCGGGACGCACCCGAGGCGGGCCGCGCCCTCGCCGCCTCCGACCTGCTCCCCGACCTCGCCCTGTGCTCCACCGCCGTACGCGCCAGGCAGACCTGGGAGCTGGCGTCCGCCCAGTGGGGCACCCCACCGCCTGTACGCCTCGACCCGGAGCTGTACGGGGCCGACGTACCGCAGCTGCAGGCGGCCGTGCACGCGACACCTCCCCAGGTCGTGACGCTGCTCCTCGTCGGACACAACCCCGGTCTGGAGGAACTCGTCCTCACGCTGGCCGGGGACAGCCTCGACGACGCGCTGGACCAAGTGCGGGTGAAGTTCCCGACCTCGGCGATCGCGGTGCTGACCTGGCACGGCACGTCCTGGCGGAGCCTGGAGCCGGGGACGGCGCTGCTCACGTCCGTGATGGTGCCGCGGGGCAGGATGCGGTGAGCCGGCCCGTCGGGACGCCTTCACCGACGGACTAGGCTGACCGGATGCAGGACGAGTACCGCACAGTGGCCCGCGCGGGGGTGCACGAGACCGAGGTCAACCGCTCCCGCTTCCTGTGCGCCCTCGCCCCGGCGGCCACCGAGAAGGAGGCCCAGGACTTCATCGCGTCCGTCCGCAAGGAGCACGCCGACGCCACCCACAACTGCTATGCGTACGTCATCGGCGCCGACGCCGCGATCCAGAAGGCGAACGACGACGGCGAACCCGGCGGCACCGCGGGCGTCCCCATGCTCCAGATGCTGCTGCGCCGCGACATGCGGTACATCGCCGCCGTCGTCACCCGCTACTACGGCGGCGTCAAGCTCGGCGCGGGCGGACTGATCAGGGCGTACGGCGGCGCGGTCGGCGAGGCCCTGGACACGGTGGGCACCCTCACCCGGCGTCGGTTCCGCCTCGCCACGGTGACCGTCGACCACCAGCGCGCCGGCAAGGTGCAGAACGACCTGCGCTCGACCGGACGCGAGGTGCGGGACGTGCGGTACGGCGAGGCGGTCACGATCGAGATCGGCTTGCCGGACGCGGACGTGGAGGCGTTCCGGGGATGGCTGGCGGACGTGACCGCGGGGACGGCGGGGTTCGCGCTCGGGGGAGAGGCGTACGGGGACGCCTAGTTGCACTTTCCGGGCATAACGCCCTTTCCTGTCTCTGGTCATGACGGGTCGATACGGGAGTAACCGCCCGTGATGTCAGACCCGGCCGTTAGTCTCGGGGATCATGAGGCTGCTGCACACTTCCGACTGGCATCTCGGCCGGGCGTTCCACCGGGTCAACATGCTCGGGGCCCAGGCCGAGTTCATCGGTCACCTCGTCACGACCGTGCGGGAGCACGGGGTGGACGCGGTGGTCGTGTCGGGAGACGTGTACGACCGGGCGGTGCCGCCGCTCGCCGCGGTCGAGTTGTTCGACGCCGCCCTGCACAGGCTCGCCGACCTCGGCGTGCCGACGGTGATGATCTCAGGGAATCACGACTCCGCCCGCCGCCTGGGGGTCGGCGCGGGGCTGATCGAACGCGCCGGTATCCATCTGCGGACCGAACCGGCGGCGTGCGGGACTCCCGTGGTCCTCTCCGATGTCCACGGTGACGTGGCCTTCTACGGGCTGCCGTATCTTGAACCCGCCCTGGTGAAGGACGAGTTCGCTGTGGAGAAGGCGGGCCACGAGGCGGTGCTCGCCGCCGCCATGGACCGCGTCCGCGCCGATCTCGCGACGCGCGCGCGGGGGACGCGGTCCGTCGTCCTCGCCCATGCCTTCGTCACGGGCGGCGAGGCCAGCGACAGCGAGCGGGACATCACCGTGGGCGGGGTGGCCGCCGTGCCCGCCGGGGTCTTCGACGGGGTCGACTACGCGGCCCTCGGGCATCTGCACGGCAGCCAGACCATCACCGAGCGCGTGCGCTACTCCGGGTCCCCGCTGCCGTACTCCTTCTCGGAGACCGACCACCGCAAGAGCATGTGGCTGGTCGACCTGGACGCGGAGGGCGCGGTCACCGCCGAGCGCGTCGACTGCCCGGTGCCGCGGGCGCTGGCCCGCATCCGGGGGACGCTGGAGGAGCTCCTCGCCGATCCGCGGCTCGTGCCCCAGGAGGAGGCCTGGGTCGAGGCGACCCTCACCGACCCGGTCCGCCCGGCGGAACCCATGGCCCGGCTCTGTGAGCGCTTCCCGCACACGCTCAGCCTCGTGTTCGATCCCGAGCGGACCCCGGACGACCCCGATGTGTCGTACGCCCGGCGGCTGGCCGGGCGCAGCGACCAGGAGATCGCCGAGGACTTCGTGGCCCATGTGCGAGGCGCCGGGCCCGACGAGCGTGAACAGACCGTGCTGCGGGACGCGTTCGACGCCGTGCGCGCGGACGAGACCGTGCGGGAGGTGGCGCGGTGAGGCTGCACCGGCTGGACATCACGGCTTTTGGACCGTTCGGCGGTTCCCAGACGGTCGACTTCGACGAACTGTCGGCGGCGGGGCTGTTCCTGCTGCACGGACCGACGGGAGCGGGCAAGACGTCGGTGCTGGACGCCGTGTGCTACGCGCTGTACGGCGCCGTGCCGGGGGCCCGGCAGAGCGGACAGGGCATGACTCTGCGGAGCGATCACGCCGCTTCGGGTACCCGCACGGAGATCCGCCTCGAACTCACCGTCGCCGGGCGCCGGTTGGAGATCACCCGGCAACCGCCGTGGGAGCGCCCCAAGAAGCGCGGATCCGGTACGACGCTCGACAAGGCGCAGAGCTGGCTGCGCGAGTACGACGGGGCCGCCGGGGCGTGGAAGGACCTGAGCCGGTCCCACCAGGAGATCGGTGAGGAGATCACCCAGCTGCTCGGCATGAGCCGCGAGCAGTTCTGCCAGGTCGTGCTGCTGCCCCAGGGCGACTTCGCGCGCTTCCTGCGGGCCGACGCCGAAGCGCGCGGCAAGCTGCTGGGACGGCTCTTCGACACCCATCGGTTCGCCGAGGTCGAGAAGCGGCTGGCCGAGCGCCGCCGTGCCGCCGAGGCGCAGGTGCGTGAGGGGGACGCCGAGCTGCTGGCCGACGCGCACCGTATGCAGCAGGCGGCCGGTGACGCGATGGAGCTGCCCGAGCTGGCGCCGGGTGAACCGGGGCTGGCCGAGGCCGTCCTGAGCGCGGCCGCCGTGGCCCGCAGCACCGCCCGTGAGCAGCTGACGATCGCCCATTGCGGACTCGGTGCCGCGGAGTCCGCCCAGGCCGCCGCCGAGCGCGCCCTGGCCGACATACGCGAAGTCGACCGGCTGCAACGCCGGTTCGACCAGGCGCACGAGCGGGCCGCACTGCTTGAGGAGCGCGCCGACGGCTACCACCGGGCACAGGCCAGGATGGAGAGGTCCCGCAAGGCGGAGGCGGTGGCGCCCGCGCTGGAGCTGCGGGAAGAGGCAGAGGCGGAGCACCGCCGGGCGGCCGTGGCCGAGGCACGCGCGCGTGGGCTGCTGCCGGACACCTTCGCGGGGGCGGGCGCCGCCGGACTCGCCGCCGCCGCACGCCGAGCGGCCGAGGAGCTGGGCGGCCTGGACTCGGCCCGGCGCGCCGAGCAGCGCCTGGCCGAACTCGTCGTGGAACGCGCCGACCTGGACCGCCAGGAGCGCTCCGACGAGGAGGTTCTCCAGGAGGCCGAGGCATGGCTGGCCGGATGGGAGGAGGCCCGCGCGGGTCTTCTGCACGGCGTCGAGTCCGCCCAGGAGGCGGCCACCCGCGCCGAACAGCTGGCCGTGCAGCGGGAGCCCGCCCGCAAGCGGCTCGCCGCCGCACGCCAGCGCGACCAGTTCGCCCGGGACACCGACGACGCCCAGCAACAGGTCATCGAGGCGACGGACCGCGCGCTGAAGGCCCGCGCCGACTGGCTGGACGTCAAGGAACAGCGGCTGAACGGCATCGCCGCCGAGCTGGCCGCACAACTCACCGCCGGCGAGCCCTGCGCGGTCTGCGGCGCCACCGAACACCCCGCCCCCGCGCGCAAGGACGCCGGACACGTCGACCGGGAGACCGAGGAGCGCGCGCTCGCCACCTCGCAGCACGCCGACGAACAGCGCACCGAGGCCGAGCGGCGCCTCGCCTTCGTCCAGCGGGCCCTGGCCGCCGCCCAGGGCGAGGCCGGGGACACCTCCACCGAGGAACTCGCCGTCCAGGTCGACGAGTTGGAGCGCGAATACGCCCAGGCCCGCAGCGCCGCCTCGGCTCTCCACACCGCGACGGAACAGCTGCGGCAGGCCGAGCGGGAGCGCGAACAGCGGCTGTCGGCCCAGCAGGACGCCGCCGTGCGCACCGCGTCCCGCGGCGCCCGCCGGGACGCCCTGGACCGGGAACGCACCACCCTCGAAGCGGAGTTGACCGAAGCGCGCGGCGCCGCCGACAGCGTGGCCGCCCGCGCCGCCCAGCTGGAGCGGCAGGCCGCACTGCTCACCGACGGCGCCGACACCGCGCGCGTCGCCGAGGACACCGCCCAGCGGCTCAAGGACGCCGACGCCCGGCTCGCCGACGCCGCCTTCCGGGCCGGCTTCGACACCCCGCAGGCCGCGGCCGCCGCCCTCCTCGACGAGACGGCCCACCGCGACCTCCAGCGCCGGCTGGACGCCTGGCAGGCCGAGGAGTCCGCGGTACGGGCCGTACTCGCCGAGACCGACACCTCCGACGCCGCGCAGCAGCCGCCCGCCGACGTGGCGCGGGCGGAGCGGGCCGCCGCCGACGCGGGTCGCCGGGTCCGCGAGGCCGCCTCCGCGCTCGACGCGGCCGCCCGGCGCTGCGCCGAACTCGACCGGCTCTCCGCCCGCTCGGCCACCGGCCTCAGGCGGCTGGCGCCGCTGCGCGAGGAGTACGACCGGGTGGCCCGGCTGTCCGCACTCGCCGCGGGCACCTCCGCGGACAACGAACGCAAGATGCGGCTGGAGGCCTATGTGCTCGCGGCCCGCCTGGAACAGGTGGCGGCCGCCGCGACCGCACGCCTGCAGCGCATGTCCTCCGGCCGCTACACCCTCGTCCACTCCGACGACCGCACCGGACGCGGCCGCAGCGGACTCGGGCTGCACGTCGTCGACGCCTGGACCGGACGCGAGCGGGACACCGCGACCCTGTCGGGCGGGGAGACCTTCTTCGCCTCCCTCGCCCTGGCCCTCGGCCTGGCGGACGTCGTCACCGACGAGGCCGGCGGGGTCCGGCTCGACACCCTCTTCATCGACGAGGGCTTCGGCAGCCTCGACGACCAGACCCTGGACGAGGTCCTCGACGTCCTGGACTCACTGCGGGAACGCGACCGCAGCGTGGGCATCGTGAGCCATGTGGCCGACCTGCGCCGGCGGATCCACGCCCAGCTGGAGGTCGTGAAGGGGCGCTCGGGGTCGGTGCTGAAACAGCGGGGCGGCGGCTGAGGTCAGCGCCCCAGGGGCCGCCGGGGGAGCGGGGAGGAGTAGACGACGCTCGTGGTCACCGAGCCCAGCGTGCCGATCCTGCCCGACACCTCCTCCAGGTGACGCATCGAGCGGGCGGCCACCTTGATGACGAAGCAGTCGTCGCCGGTCACGTGGTGCGCCTCCAGGATCTCGGGCGTCACGGCGACCAGGTCGTGGAAGGGCTTGTAGTTGCCGTTGGGGTACCGCAGGCGGACGAACGCCAGGATCGGCAGGCCCAGCCGGTCGGGGTCGACGACCGCGGCGTACCCCTGGATGACCCCCGCCTCCTCCAGCCGCCGCACCCGCTCGGTGACCGCGCTCGCGGACATCGACACGGCACGGGCGAGCTCGGTGAAACTGGCCCGGCCCTCCCGCTGGAGGACGTCGAGGATGCGCCAGTCGGTGTCGTCCGGGGAATACGCGGTCATACCCGAGGAATACCAGGGGAATCCCCGGCCGAGCAAGATGGATGCCGTGGAATTCCCCTTCAGGTAGTCGATCGCCCATCGTAGATTTCTGGCCATGACGACAACCGACTCGCTCACCCTGAACCCGGTTCTGCGCGTGGCCCCCGCCTCCCCGGCCGAGGCCGCCGCCCACTTCCGCGCCAGTCTCGTCTTCCACGCCGACGTGTCCGACGTCGCCGCCGCGCTCGCCGCCGATGGCGACCCCGGCTTCGTCGTCCTCGACTCCCGCTCCACCGACGCCTGGGACCAGGGACATGTCCCGGGCGCGGTCCACCTGCCCACCGCCCTCATCCCCGGGCAGGCCGGACAACTCCTCGACAGGTCCGTGCCCGTCGTGACGTACTGCTGGGGGCCGGGCTGCAACGGCGCCACCCGCGCCGCGCTCGCCCTCGCCGAACTCGGCTACCAGGTCAAGGA
This sequence comes from Streptomyces canus, assembly GCF_001514145.1. GTDB lineage: Bacteria > Actinomycetota > Actinomycetes > Streptomycetales > Streptomycetaceae > Streptomyces > Streptomyces canus. The sequence goes on along the minus strand of NZ_KQ948662.1, from coordinate 475,324 downwards.
GATGCTCGGCGGCTTCGAGTACTGGGTGCGCGAGGGCTTCGAGTTCGAGACCTGGCAGGGCCACGAGCGGCGCACCGCCGACCCGTTGACCGCCCCGGCCGGCTTGGAGGACTGCGGCTGCTGAGTCCTGGCGACTGTGGTGGGGCATGCACGATCGTGTGATGGCCGGCTTCCCGGCTTGCGGCGCTCTGGGCCGTCCGGGTTGACGCAATCGTGCGACCTGGGACGCCGGGTACGGCGTCAGCGTGCGGGCCCCTGCTCCACCAGAGCGATGGTTCAGGGCCTCCCCGTCGCCTATGGGCGTAGCCATATGGCCAGGTCGTGTAGGGGCCTGGCCCGCCCAAGACCGTTCGGGACGTGCGGCTGAGCGGGCTCACTCCTGCTCAGTCCATGAGAACGGTTCCTGTGCAGGTGCAACCCTGGGGTTCCTGTGCGTGTAGGTTCTGGCGCATGGTGCGATACGCGGAGCCGGGCACGGTGGAGTGGGTGGAGTCGGGCGGCGGCCCGCTCATAGCGGTGCCGGAGACGGTGCTGCCGTTCTGGGCGGGCGCCGACGGCGACGAGACGGCCTCCGACTACGACCGGGCCTGTGAAGTGGACGGCTTCGTGGGCCTGTTGCCGGTCGGCGATGCCGCGGCCCTGGTCCTCGGGGACGAGCCCGCCTCGACCTCCTACCTCCCCGACCACGGCACTTTCGTACGGTGGTGCGCCGCCGACTCCGAGGACGAACTCCTCGCCGAAGTCCCCGCCGCGCTCGCCACGGCCGCCTGGGAGGACGAGGTGAAGTGGTCGGTGCCCGGCCCGGTCGTCCTCTTCGACGCGGCCTGGCCCGGCAACGACTCCGTGAACACCGACCACTTGAAGGTCTCGCTCGCCCCAGGCCGGTATGCGGTACGCGCCGCCAACGTACGGCCCGGACCGGAGACCTGGCTGGGACTCGTCCAGCTGCGCCGGCTCCCGGACTGAGGGCCGTTCACGTGCGCGACGCCGGCGGGTGAACGGCTGCGGCCGGTGACCGACCCGGACCATGGGTTCGAGTCGGTCACCTGATCCCGAGCGTCAGAGCCGCGCCAGTTCGTCCACCAGGTCGTCCAGCCCCAACGAACCCTGCGACAGTGCCGCCATGTGCCAGGCCTTCAGGTCGAAGGCGTCGCCGTGCCGTTCGCGGGCCTTCGCCCTGCCCAGCAGCCAGGCCCGCTCGCCGAGCTTGTAGCCGATCGCCTGGCCGGGGATCGTGAGATAGCGGGTCAGCTCGCTCTCCACGAAGTCCGCCGGACGGCTGCTGTGCGCGCCGAAGAACTCCTGCGCCAGCTCGGGGGTCCAGCGCTCGCCCGGGTGGAAGGGGGAGTCCGCCGGGATCTCCAGCTCCAGATGCATGCCGATGTCGACGATGACGCGGGCGGCCCGCATCATCTGCGCGTCGAGATAGCCGAGCCGCTGCTCCGGGTCCGTGAGGAAGCCCAGTTCGTCCATCAGCCGCTCCGCGTACAGCGCCCAGCCCTCGGCGTTGGCGCTGACCCCGCCCACCGCCGCCTGGTAGCGGGAGAGGTTCTCCGCGACATGGGCCCACTGGGCGAGCTGGAGGTGATGGCCGGGGACGCCCTCGTGGTACCAGGTGGAGACGAGGTCGTAGACCGGGAAACGGGTCTGGCCCATGGTCGGCAGCCAGGTGCGGCCGGGACGCGAGAAGTCCTCCGACGGGGGCGTGTAGTACGGCGCCGCCGCACCACCGGGCGGGGCGATGCAGGACTCCACCTTCCGCACCCGCTCGGCGAGTTCGAAGTGGGTGCCGTCGAGCGAGTCGATCGCCTGGTCCATCAGGCCCTGGAGCCAGTCGCGGACCTCGTCGACACCCTCGATGTGCTTGCCGTGCTCGTCGAGGTGGGCGAGCGCCACCCAGGGCGTCCCGGCGCCGGGAAGGATCTTCTCGGCTTCCTGCTTCATCTCGGTGAGCAGCCGGTGGTACTCGGACCAGCCGTACGCGTAGGCCTCGTCCAGGTCGAGGTCCGTGCCGTTGAAGTAGCGTGCCCAGCGGGCGTACCGCTCCCGGCCCACCGTGTTCGAGGCGCCCTCGATGGTCGGCGCGTACACGTCCCGCATCCAGTCGCGCAGCTCCACCACGGAGGCGGTCGCGGCGCGGGCGGCCTCGTCCAGCTCCGCGCGCAGCGCCTCGGGGCCCGCCGCGACGAAGTCCTCGAACCAGCCCCGGCCGTTGCCGTCGGTGTCCGCCCACTCGGTGAGCTGCTCGACGAAGGTGGCGGTCGGACGCGGCGCCGCGTACAGCTTGCGCTCCAGACCGAGCGCGAGGGACTCGCGGTACCCCGCGTACGCGGCCGGTACCTTTCGCAGCCGCTCCGCGATCGCCGCCCAGTCCTCCTCCGTCTCCGTCGGGGTGACGGAGAAGACCTCGCGGACCGAGTGGGCCGGCGTGGCCATGTTGCCGACCGCGCGCAGACCCTCGTCTGCCTCGTGCACGGCGAGTTCGGCCGTCAGGCGCTCCCGCAGCAGCCGGCCGCACCGGCGCTCGATGTCGCTGTCCGCGCCGGGCTGCCGCTCGGCCTCGTCGAGCTTCGCGAGCGTGGCCCGCTGGAGCTCCGCGAGCGCTTCCTGGCCCGCCGGCGAGGTATCGGGAAGCTTGCTGGAACTCGCTTTCACACCCAGGTAGGTGCCGGTGATCGGATCGAGGGCGATGAGCTCGTCGACGTAGGCGTCGGCGACCTGACGGGGCAGCGGGCTCTGAGTCTCAGACATGCGGTCCATCCTCATACGGGGACCTCGTGGGAGTCACCCCGATTCCGCTGTCGGCGTGGCAGGCGGCAGGAGGGGTCCGCACTCCCACTGCTGGAAGATCAACCGGGTCTCCACCCGGGCCACCTCACGCCGGGACGTGAACTCGTCCAGCACCAGCCGCTGCAGATCCGTCATGTCCGCCACGGCCACATGCACGAGATAGTCGTCGGGGCCGGTCAGATGGAAGACGGTCCGCGACTCGGGCAGTGCCCTGATGCGCTCAACGAACGGTCCCACCAGCTCCCGCCGATGCGGCCTGACCTGCACCGACAGCAGCGCCTCGAGGCCCCGGCCCAGCTTCCCCGGGTCCAGCCGCAGCTGATGACCCAGGATGACGCCCGAGCGGCGCAGCCGGGTCACCCGGTCCAGACAGGTCGACGGCGCGACACCGACCTGCGCGGCGAGGTCGCGGTAGGTGGTCCGGGCGTCGTTCTGCAACAGCCGCAGCAGATGCAGGTCCACCGGGTCCAGTACGACAGATTCGGCCATCGGCCGAACGTAGCACGGGGTTCGGCCCGAGAACGCCGGTCGATGTTCACTCTTGCGGGCATGGACTCAGCGCGCACCGCCACCGCCTCTCGTACGCCGCTCAGAGCACTGGCCACCGAGGCCGTCCACGCCGGCCGCGACGACCTCGCCCGGCAGGGACTGCACGCCCCGCCCATCGACCTGTCGACGACCTACCCGTCCTACGACAGCCGCGGCGAGGCCGCCCGCATCGACGCCTTCGCGGCGACCGGTGCCGAGCCGGACGGCCCGCCCGTGTACGGACGCCTCGGCAACCCCACCGTCGCCCGCTTCGAGACCGCCCTGGCCCGGCTGGAGAAGACCGAGACCGCGGTCGCCTTCGCCAGCGGCATGGCCGCGCTCACGGCCGTCCTTCTCGTACGGGCCTCCCTGGGCCTGCGCCACGTCGTCGCCGTACGCCCCCTGTACGGCTGCAGCGACCACCTCCTGACCGCGGGACTCCTCGGCACGGAGGTCACCTGGACCGATCCGGCGGGGGTCGCCGACGCCCTGCGCCCGGAGACGGGCCTGGTCCTGGTCGAGTCCCCGGCCAACCCCACCCTCGCCGAGATCGACCTGCGGGCCCTGGCCCACTCCTGCGGCTCCGTGCCCCTCCTCGCGGACAACACCTTCGCCACGCCCGTGCTCCAGCGCCCCGCCGAACAGGGCGCCCGCCTGGTGCTGCACAGCGCCACCAAGTACCTCGGCGGCCACGGGGACGTGATGGCGGGCGTGGTGGCCTGCGACGAGGAGTTCGCCGGGCACCTGCGGCAGGTCCGCTTCGCCACGGGCGGCGTCCTGCACCCCCTCGCCGGCTACCTGCTGCTGCGAGGTCTCGCGACTCTTCCCGTACGGGTGCGGGCGGCCTCCGCGAACGCGGCCGAACTCGCCGGCCGCCTGGCGGCCGATCCCCGCGTCACCCGCGTCCACTACCCGCGCATCGGCGGCGCGATGATCGCCTTCGAGGTCGACGGCGACCCGCACGAGGTGATCGGGCGGGTTCGCCTGATCACCCCGGCGGTGAGCCTGGGCAGTGTGGACACCCTCATCCAGCACCCGGCGTCGATCAGCCACCGCATCGTGGACGCGGTGGACCGCAGGGGTGCGGGCGTGAGTGACCGATTGCTGCGTCTGTCGGTGGGCCTGGAGGACGTCGACGACCTGTGGGCGGATCTGGACACCGCGCTGGAACGCCCGGTCAGGGCCTCGGGGCAGTATTGACCTGCGGTTCCCCGACTCCCATGGCAGGCTCCGGCTCTCCCTGCGGGGCGATACGCGCGGTGATCACCAGGGTCCCCTCCTCGATCTGGTAGTCGAGGGGGAGCCCCAGCCCCCGCATCGCGGCGACCATCCCCGTGTTGGAGGACTGGGTCACGGCGTACACGCTCTCGCATCCGGCCTCGACAGCCAGCGCCACCAGTCGTTCCAGCAGCTCCGCGCCGATCCCACGCCGCTGCCACGCGTCCTCGACGAGCAGCGCCACCTCGGTCTCGTCGCCGTCCCACAGCAGATGTCCGAGCCCCACGATCCGCCCCGACGCGGTCTGTACGGCGAGGGTGCGGCCGAACCGGGGACTGAGCAGGTGGTTGAGATAGCGGTCGGCGTCACCGACGGGCCCGTGGTAGCGCATGGTCAACGTCCGCGACGAGCACCGCTCGTGCATCGCCACCGCGGCGTCCAGGTCCCCGGTGTCGGCCCGGCGCACGGTGATGTCGTGGCCCTCCGGCAGCGTCAGTGCGTCCTGGCTGCGCGGCACCCGCGGACCCAGCCGGGCGTCCAGCTCGACCAGGGCCCGGGCCCGGGCGAACTCCGTCGGTGTGAAGGGCAGATACGGCCGTTCCACGGTGATCACTCCGCCTTCCGGCGCCCGCAACCGCATCACGGTGTCCTCCAGAGCTCCTTCCACGGGCACACTCTCCGAGCCGCGACCGCCTCCCACCGGAACGGCCGGCAAGGAGCGGATCGTGCACCGGCCCAGCAACTGCCGCAAGGCAAGCGGCAGTTCCGCCGCGTCCAGGGCGGTCCGGGTGGCGAGGCCCAGAACCCGGGTCGGGGCGTCCACCAGATCGTGCGTGTCGGCCCGCTCGATCCAGGTGTCGGCGCCGCCGGCCAGCGCGACGGCCCGGGTGATCTCGGAGCCCTCCAGCGCACCGGGGGCACGCAGCAGGAACTCGTCGACTGTGCCCTCGGCCAGTGGGTGGGTCTGCAGGCTGAGGATGTCGACCCGGTGTGTGGCGAGGGCCGTGCAGAGGGCGGCCAGCGAGCCCGGTTCGTCCTTCACCGTGGTGCGCATCCGCCACAGCGTGCTCTCCGCGGCCACGGGGTCCGCGGTGCGCGACGGCTGATCGGACGGCCCGGCCTGCTCCCCCTGGGGCAGCGGCCGGGTGCCGGTATCACCCGTCGGGGGTGCGTGACCGTGGCGGCGTGCCCACCATGTGTGGAATCCGGCCGTGGCGAGCAGGGCCACCGCCGAGATCACCAGCAGCGCGGTACCGTCGGGGCCGTGCCCGATCAGGTTCGCCACGGTGTCGGCGACCGCGACGGCCGTGAACAGGGCCGCGAGTTCGATCACGTCGCGCCGCCAGTGGTGGACGGGGCGACCGTGTTTGGCACGGGTCACATCTGACATGTCTCGAGTCATACAGCCACTGTGGAGGAACGGTGTTGCGTGATCACGAACGCATTGTGACTGATCGGTAAAGCGTGGTTCTGCACTTTTTTGTGCCCTTTTCAACCATTCGGTCATGAGTGATGTCGGCGGGAGTCACTGACCCACCCGGCCCGGCTGGAGCACCCGCGTGAACAGCACCGTGCCGTCCTGCTCGCGCAGACGCACCGTCAGCTCGCCGCTGTGGCCGTCGATGTCGACCTCGCCGAAGAACTGGTAGCCGCCCGCGGGGGAGACGTTCGAGGTGGTCGGCGCCTTCACGAACACCCGCTCCGGGCCGAAGGTGCCGTCGAGCGCGCTGGCCGGGAAGGCACCCGCGTTCAGCGGACCCGAGACGAACTCCCAGAACGGCTCGAAGTCGGTGAACGCGGCCCGTGACGGCTGGTAGTGCTGGGCCGAGGTGTGGTGGACGTCGGCGGTCAGCCACACCGTGCCGGTGATCCGCCGGTGCTTGATGTACCGCAGCAGCTCGGCGATCTGCAGCTCACGCCCGAGCGGGGCGCCCGGGTCGCCCTGCGCCACCGCCTCGATGTTCGCCCTGCCCTCCGTGGTGTCGGGCACGACCAGCCCGAGCGGCATGTCGGAGGCGATCACCTTCCACACCGCCCTCGACCGCGACAGCTCCCGCTTGAGCCATTCCAGCTGCTCCCGGCCGAGGATGCCCTGCGGGTCCACGGTCTGGTCGTCGGGCGAGTTGGCGTTGCGGTACGTGCGCATGTCCAGCACGAACACGTCGAGCAGCGGACCCTGGCGCAGCACCCGGTACACCCGGCCGTCCCGCGCTCCCGGCCGCAGTGTGGAGACCGGGAAGTACTCGCTGAACGCGCGCCGGGCCCGGCCCGCGAGGACGTCGACGCTCTTCTCGGTGTAGCGGGCGTCGGAGTCGAGGATCGTCTGGCCCGGGTACCAGTTGTTGCGCACCTCGTGGTCGTCCCACTGGATGACGGACGGCACCTGGGCGTTGAAGGCTCGGAGGTTGTGGTCCAGGAGGTTGTAGCGGAAGTTGCCGCGGAACTCGGCCAGGGTCTCGGCGACCTTGGACTTCTCCTCGGTGGTGATGTTCCGCCAGGTGCTGCCGTCGGGCAGGGCGGCGGTCTCCGCGATCGGGCCGTCGGCGTAGATGTTGTCGCCGCTGCACAGGAAGAAGTCCGGGTCGAGCTCGGCCATCGACCGGTAGATCGTGTAGCCGCCGAAGTCCGGGTTGATGCCCCAGCCCTGCCCGGCAAGGTCGCCGGACCACAGGAACCGCACCCCGTCACGGCGCTTGGAGGACACCGTGCGGAAGGTGCCGGCGACCGGCTCGCCGGTGCGACGCGGGTCGTCCGGGTCGGCCAGCAGCACCCGGTAGTGGATCTGCTCGCCCGACGGCAGACCGCGCAGCCGGGTCGTACCGGTGAAGTCGGTGTCCGCGCCGAGCAGCGGGCCGTGCCATCTGCGGGGGGTGCGGAACGACTCGGTCGCGGACGTCTCCACGATCATCCGGGCCGGACGGTCGGAACGCACCCACACCAGGCCGGAGTCGGAGGTCACGTCTCCCGTCTGCACCCCCCAGCCCGCCCCCGGGCGCCCGGAGAGGGCGAAGGCGGGCGCGGCTCCGGACACGGCGGGCAGGGTGAGGGCGGCCGACGCTGCCAGGGTGCCGCGCAGCACGCTGCGGCGGCCGGGGAACGGACGGTGTGACATGGATGCGCCTCCAAGGACGGGATCCGGCCGGTGTGCGATGCCACAACTACTGGGGCACCGCAGCGCACACGCAAACCACAGGTGAACAACTGGCCGCGGGAACAAGGGAACCCGTGTGCGAAATGGCGCGGGTCAGTCGCGGGCGGCCTCGGCCATCAGGCGTACGCCGTCCCGGATCCGCGTCGCAGGCAGGTGCGCGTAGCCGAGGACCAGCCGCACACCCTGCTTCTCGTCGGGCTCGGCACGCGCGTGTGCGTAGTCCGTCAGCGGGCGGACGGTCACACCGGCCGTCGCCAGGCGCGCGAGGAACCTCTCCTGGGGACCGTACCGGGGCGGCAGCGTGGCGATGACGTGCAGCCCGGCGGCGATCCCGGACACCTCCGTGCCGGGGAGGTGCTCGTCCAGCGCGGAGACCAGCGCGTCGCGCCGCTCCCGGTAGGCGCGCTGGCAGCGGCGCAGTTGGCGGTCGTAGTCGCCGCGCTCCACGAACCGGGCGAACAGCGCCTGGTCGATCGTGGGATGACCGAGGTCCATGGTCCGCTTCCGCTCGACGACCTCGTCGGCCAGCGCTTCCGGCACCAGCAGCCAGCCCAGCCGCAGTCCGGGAGCGAGCGACTTGCTGACCGATCCCGCGTAGGCCACCCGATCCGGGTCGAGACCCTGGAGCGCGCCGACGGGGGCCCGGTCGTAGCGGAAGTCGCCGTCGTAGTCGTCCTCCAGGACGAAGCCGTCGACGGAACGCGCCCAGTCGAGCAGTTCCGCGCGGCGCCGCGCGGAGTAGGCGATACCGGTGGGGAACTGGTGGGAGGGCGTCGTGACCACGGCACGCACGCCCGACTCGCGCAGGGGACCGAGGGAGACTCCGTCCTCGTCCAGCGGTACGGCAACGGTGGTGACGCCCGCCGCCGCGTACAGGGCGTCGTGCTGCGGGCTCCCGGGGTCCTCCACACCGACGGTCGGCAACCCGTGCGCGTGGAGCGCGAATCCGAGCAGCGTCGTCGCCTGCGCCACGCCGGAGACGACCACGATCCGCTCCGGATCCGCGACCACCCCCCGGCGGCGGGCCAGCAGCTCGGCCAGGGCCGCGCGCAGCCGGGGCAGCCCGCGCGGGTCGGGATAACCGAGGTCCTGGTGCGGCAGTTCCGCCAGCACGCCCCGGTGTGCCGTGGCCCAGGCGGTGCGGGGGAACAACGACAGGTCGGGCGTCCCCGCCACGAAGTCGGCGCGGCTGCCCGGAGTGCGCGGGGCCAGGTCACGGGCGCGTGGGTGGGCGGCCCGCACGGCACCGCCGACCCAGGTGCCCGCACCCCGGCCGCTGCGCAGATACCCCTCCGCCGTCAGCTGCTCGTACGCCTCGGTGACCAGCCCGCGCGACACACCGAGGTCGGCCGCCAGATCCCGACTCGACGGCAGCCGCGTCCCCGGCACGAGCCGTCCGGACCGCACCGCCTCCCGCAGCGCCGCCTGCAGGGAACGGCCACGCGTGCGTGCCGGCGCGGAGGCGGCGGGCAGGAGCAGCTCCCAGGCGGGCGACCCGGCGGATTCCGATGCGCCCGGCCGCCCCTCCGGATTGGTCCGCGATGACGTCATGGGAATGGACCTTAAACCGGACCGCCACCCTTCCTAGCGTCACTGCCATGAACACCACCACGCGCGGTTCCCTCCTCGCCGCGTTCGCCTGCGTCCTCGTCGGAGCGTCCTTCACCGCCAACAGCCTGCTCGGCGACTACCCGTACGCGGGCGGCCAGTTCCTGCGCTACGGCCTCGCCGCGCTGTTGCTCGTTCCGCCGGCCGCGAGGGGCGCCGCGTCACGGTTGCGGGCACTCGGGTCCCGTCAATGGACCCGCCTCGCGCTTCTCGCCGCCGTGGGCATGGTCGGCTTCAACCTCGCCGTCATCGCCGCCGAACGCACCGCTGAACCGGCCGTCCCGGGCGTCTTCGTGGGCTGCGCCCCCGTGCTGGTGGCCGTTCTCGTGCCGTTGCTCGACGGACGACGACCCCAACCCCGCGTCCTGCGGGGCGCGTTGCTCGTCGCCCTGGGCGCCTTCGCCGTGCAGGGCTGGGGCCGTACGGACGCCGTGGGCATCGCCTTCTCCGTGTGCGCGCTGGCCGGTGAGGTCGGTTTCGCGGTGCTCGCCGTACCCGTGCTGCGGCCCCTGGGGCCACGATTGTTGTCCGCCACGGTCTGCGCGGTCGCCGCCGTCGAGGCAGCCGTGGTCGGACTGTTCCTGGACGGCACCGCGTGGCTGCGCCGCCCCGACACCGCCGAGGCCGCCGCGCTGCTGTGGCAGGCGGCGGTCGTCACCGTCGTCGGGTTCGTGTGCTGGTACATGGGCATGCAGCGGATCGGCGCGGAGCGCGCCACGCTGTTTTCCGGGCTCATCCCGGTCGCGGCCGCCTGTACCGCGCCCCTTGTCGGAACGGGTTCCTACGGCGCCGCCCAGGCCGTGGGCAGCGCCCTGGTGGGCGCCGGAGTCGCTCTCGGATCGGGGGCGTTGAGCCGACGGCGGACGGACTCAGCGGCTGCCGTCGAGGATGACGCGCGCGACCAGAGCGGGGTCGTCGTTCATCGGGCAGTGGCCGCAGCCGGGCAGCCGCACGAGCCGGGCCCGGGGAATGATCTGCTTGGCCCGCACCCCCTGCCGGCGCACGAGCAGCATGTCCCTGGTGCCCCAGGCCACCGTGACCGGCAGCCCCGGGACGTCGTCGCCGAACTGGACGGCGGTACCGGCCCGCAGGGTCGCGTCGAACCCCGTGGCCTGCGCCAGGGCGAGCGTCTCGGCGACCACGGCCTCGGGTGAACGCAGGCCCGGGCGCGCATAGATGGTGCTCGTGAGCATCGTGCGGCCGGCCGCGCTGCGCGACAGCTGCTCGACCAGAGGCAGCGGCAGCCGCCGCGAGATGTGCCGCATCGCGAGCAGTACCCCGAACGCGTAGCGCCGCTCGGCCCGCGACCAGAACCCGGCGGGAGACAGCGCGGTGACGGACCGTACGAGCTGCTCGCGGCCGAGTTCCAGGGCCAGCAGACCGCCGAGGGAGTTGCCGGCCACGTGCGGGCGGTCCAGCTCCAGGGCCTCGCAGAACGCCCCGAACACCGACGTCGTCGTGGCCAGGTCGTACGACAGCCCCTCGGGCAGCCCCGGCGACGCGCCGAACCCGGGCAGGTCCAGGGCGATCACGTCGCGCTCGGTCGCCAGGATGTCCACCACCGGGTCCCAGGCCTGCCGGTGGTGACCTATGCCGTGCAGCAGGAGCAGCGGCTCACCGCGACCCACGCGCGCGTAGGAGACGGTCACGGGCTGCGGGCCCTGGGCGGAGGGGACTTTGAAGGAGACGGTGGTGGACATGGGGGCTCCTTGACGGCGACTCACGGGCTGAGGCAGGCGCACGGCGGACGCGCTGTAGACAGCTTGTCAGCAATTGCTACTGGCGGGTAGACCCTCGGATCCTCCGGGGCCCGCCGCCCGCCGATATCGCCTGGACACGAACCGGCGTCTGGGTTGGGATGAACCTGTGGCCACTAACACCGAGACCGATGTCTTCGAAGAACACCGTCCCGTCCTCGTGGGCGTCGCCTACCGCATGCTCGGGCGCGTCGCCGACGCCGAGGACGTGGTGCAGGAAGCCTGGCTGCGCTGGTCCGGGGCCGACCGGAGCGAGGTGCGCGAACCGCGCGCCTACCTGGTCCGCGTGACCACGCGCCTGGCGATCGACCGGTTGCGCCAGGTCAAGGCGCGCGGCGAGACGTACGTCGGCCCCTGGCTGCCCGAGCCGTACGTGACCGACTTCGGGGACACCGTGCCCGACACCGCCGAGCAGGCCGTCCTCGCCGACTCGGTCTCCCTCGCGGTCCTGGTCGTCATGGAGTCGCTGTCACCGCTGGAGCGGGCGGTGTTCGTCCTCAGGGAGGCCTTCGGCTACCCCTACGCCGACATCGCCGCCATGCTCGACCGCGGCGAACCCGCCGTACGGCAGCTCGCGGGGCGGGCCCGCAGGCACGTCGAGGAACGACGGCCGCGGTACGAGGTCGACCCGGTCCGGCGCCGCGATCTGACGGAGCGTTTCCTCGCCGCCGCGGGCGGGGGCGACCTGAAGGGGCTCATGTCGCTGCTCGCGCCGGACGTCCGGCTCGTCGGGGACAGCGGCGGCAAGAGCAAGGCGCCGCTGCGGGTCCTGGAGTCGGCCGACCACGTGGGCCGTTTCCTCGTCGGCATCGCCGAAAGGGGCGTCCCGGACATCACCTGGCGCTTCCTGGAACTCAACGGCGGACCGGCGGTGCTCGTCCTGTCGGGCGGAAAGCCCGACTCCGTCTTCCAGCTGGACATCCTGGACGGCCGCATCCAGTCCGTCTACGTCATCCGCAACCCCGACAAGCTGCGCGCCCTGCCTGCTGCCTGAATGCCTCATTAACGCTGTGTGGCATCACGCCCGCGCGCCCCCCAGGGGATCGAGGATTGGTCTTGACCAAGGGTGGGGGCCGCCCTATGGTCGCAGAGAAGTGCAACAACCTTTAATAAACAAGGGCGCTAAAACGCCGCCGGACCACGGCGATTGCGGAGGACAGGGTGGGGACCACGCAGCTCGAAACGGTGCCGGAACCGAAGTACTGGCATCTCAAGACGGTGCTCAGTGAGGCACTGGACTCCGAATTCACCGTGGGCGAGATCCTGCCGAACGAGCGCGATCTCGCCGCCCGTTTCGGCGTCGCCCGCGCCACGCTCCGCCAGGCTCTGGAGCAACTGGAGCTGGAAGGCAGGCTGCAGCGCCGCCGCGGCGTCGGTACGACCGTCGCGCCGCCGCGCGTGGGCGTGGCCGTCGGCTCCGAGCAGCACGCCTGGCCCGGTGCGGCCGGGGACGACTGGCAGGCCGTCGACTGCGCCTCCGCGGTGCCGCCCGCGGCCGTCGCGGACGCCCTCGGGACCGACCGCGAGCAGCCGGTGCACACCGTGCGCCGCTCCCGGATGACCCACGGTCAGCCCGTCGCCGCCGAGCTGCTGTACATCCCCGAGGCGTCGGTGCCGGAACTCTCCGCCATAGACACGCCGTCGGGGGCGGCACGCGCGCGTGCCGTGCTGCGCGAACTGCAGCGCCTGGAGCTGGAGAGCCGGGAGAACGCCGTCGAACTCGGCTCGGCCCGCGCGGACGACGCGAAGGAGCTGGACCGCCTGCCCGGGGCCCCGGTTCTCGTCGTCACCACCCGCTACCTGGCGGGGGGCCGCACCGCGGCCGTCTCCGTGGCCACCTACCGTGCGGACACCTGCCGGCTGACCTTCGGGGACTCCGGCGCGGTGGAGATCCACGAGGGCCCCGAACGCCGGGCCTCCTGAGCACTGCGGCGGTGCCCCGGACCTCGGTCCGGGGCACCGCCGCATGTCATGGGTCCGCAGCGCGGGAACGGACGGTTCAGCGCCGCGCCGTGACCGTGCCCTCCACCGCGAACAGCTGCTCCTCCACATGGTCGAGAGCCAGTCGCAGCGCACCCGTCGCCACGGCCGCCTCGCCCAGGAGCGACAGGGTGACCTTCGGCGGCCGCAGACAGTAGCGGTCCAACTCGCGCCGCAGCGGCTCCAGTACGCCGTCCAGGCCGGCCGCCCAGCCGCCGACCACGACGAGCTCCGGGTCGAGGGCCAGGACGAGCGCCGCCACGTCGTGGACGAGCCGCTGGATGAACCGGTCCACGGCCGCCCGGGCCCGCTGGTCGCCCTCCCGGGCCTGTGCGAAGACCGCGGCGACCGCCTGTTCGTCGAGCGGGTGCAAAGGCTCGTCCGTCGTGGACAGCAGCGTCTCGGGGGTGACCTCGCGCCCCAGCAGATGCAACGCGCCGATCTCCCCGGCCGCCCCGCCGTAGCCCCGGTGCAACCGCCCGCCGATCAGCGAACCGGCCCCCGGACTCAGTCCGGCCAGCACGAACACCACGTCGTCGGACTCGGTGGCGGAGCCCTTCCAGTGCTCGGCGACCGCGGCCGCGTTGGCGTCGTTCTCCACCAGGACCGGGCACTTGAAGGAACGGCTCAGCCGCTCGCCGAGACGCAGCCCCGTCCACTCGGGCAGCGCCGCGCACAGCCGTATGGTCCCGTCCGCCTCCACGATGCCCGGCGAGGCGACCCCCACGGCCCACAGGGAGTCGCGCGCGACCCCGGCCCGGCGCAGCAGTTCGGCGACCGCGGTGCGCAGCCGCTCCAGACGGTCGTCGGCGGACGCCGTCTCGTCGACGTCCTTGGCCACGGCGCCGAGCACCCGGCCGTCGAGGTCGGACAGGAGCGCGGCGACCCGGTGGGGCCCGATGTCCAGGCCCAGCAGGTGCCCGGCCTCGGCCCGGAACCGGAACCGCCGCGCGGGCCGCCCCTGCCGCCGGGCGACGCTCTCGTCAGCCGCCTTCTCGACCACCAGGCCGCTCTCGATGAGCCCCTCGACGACCCCCTCGACCGTCGGCCGGGACAGACCCGTCACCCGGGTGATCTCGGTCAGCGTCGCGCAGTCCGTGGCGCGCAGCGCGTGCAGTACCACCGCGGAGTTGATTCTTCGCAGGAGCGAGGGATCCCCGCCGGTCAGTCGCCCCAACGTCCGTCCTCCCAGCTCGTGCGCGTGTGGGGCGGATGGTACAGGTCGCTCCGCCACCCTGCCGCCCTGCCGGCCGATTCACTTTTCACCCCGGCGCCACGAACCCCGATTCGTACGCCGCGATCACCGCCTGCGTTCGGTCCCGCGCTCCCAGCTTGGCCAGGACGGCGCTGACGTGTGACTTCACGGTCTCCGTGCCGACGATCAACCGCGCGGCGATCTCCGCGTTGGACAGTCCGCGGGCCATCAGCCGCAGCACCTCGGCCTCCCGCTCGGTCAGCTGGGCCCGCTCCATCGCGGCCCGGGCGGCACGGTTGCCGCCCTCCTCGCCGTACTGGGCGGCCAGCTGTCGTACCGAGGCGGGGAACAGCAGTGACTCACCCTCGGCGACCAGCCGCACGGCATGCACGATCTCGGCCGGCCGGGCCCGCTTCAGCAGAAACCCGTCGGCACCCGCCCGCAGTGCCTCGTACACGTACTCGTCGTTCTCGAACGTCGTCACCACGAGGATCTTCGGCGGCTGCGCGATCGTCCGCAGCACCGCGCGCGTGGCCTCGATGCCGTCCAGCAGAGGCATCCGTACGTCCATGGCGACCACGTCGGGCCGCAGCTGCCGTACGAGGGGGATCACCGCCGCCCCGTCGGCCGCCTCGCCGACGACCTCGATGTCGGGCTGCGCCTCGAGCACCGCCCGCAGACCGGCGCGTACGAGGGGTTCGTCGTCGACGAGGAGAACGGTGACCGGCATCCCGTCAGCGTAGATCAGCGAAGCGGCAGCTCGGCATGCACCTGCCAGTCACCCCGGTCGGGCCCGGTGTGCGCGCGACCGCCGAGCAGAGCCGCCCGTTCGCGTATCCCGCGCAGCCCGCTGCCCCGCCCGGGGCCGGCTATGTCGGCCGTCAACGGATTGCGGACCTCCAGGGCGAGGGCCTCGTCCGTGACCTCGATACGGATCCGGACCGGCACGGGCCCCGCGTGCCGCAGCACATTGGTCAGCGACTCCTGGAGGATCCGGTAGCCCTCCCGGGAGACCGGCCCGGGCACGGTGTCCACCGGCCCGGTCAGTTCGGCGTCCACCTTGGCGCCGGACGCGCGCGCGGACTCCAGGAGCCGGTCGGCGTCCGTCAGCGTCGGGCGGCCGCTCACCGGCCGGTCGGACTCGCGCAGAATGCCGAGGACACGCTCCAGGTCCTCCAGGGCGGCTCGGCCGGTCTCCTCGATGGCGTCCAGGGCACGGTCCGTGAAGGCCGGATCACCGGCCGCCCGCGCGGCGCCCGCCTGGACGACGGCGACGGTCAGGGCGTGCCCGATGGAGTCGTGCAGCTCACGCGCGATACGGGTGCGCTCCAGGAGCTGCTCGGTCCGCTCCTCCATGGCGGCCAGGCGCTCGGCGGGGGAGGGGCCGAGCAGCCGGAGCGCGAGCGCCGTGATCAGACGGCCCGAGCCGACCACGGTCGCCGCCAGCGCTGCCAGCGACAGGGGCGCGAGCAGGACGTGCCACCACTGGTGACCGTCGAGGAGGATCAGCACGCCCTCGTCGACGTCACGGCCGAAGGCCGACGCGACCAGGTCCACCGAGCTGATGAGCAGTTGCATGCTGAGCATCGCCGTCGCGTAGCCGAGCAGCAGACGCGCCTCCAGCCACACGACCAGCCGCCCCCGGTCGCTCCAGGACGCCGACGGCGCGACGACGATGTCGATGCTCTCGCTGTTGTGCCGGTGTCCCGTCAGCAGCAGCCTCGCCTGCAGCCCCTCCACGGTGCGCATCGCGGGCACCAGCCCCGCGGGCGCGAGCGTCACGGCCGCCACCAGCCAGGTCCACCACGCCTCCTCGACGAACATCCACATGGCCGGCCACACGACGGCGATGAACAGATGCAGCCATCGTGTGTACGTCACCGCCCGACCGAACGGGCGCAGCAAGCGGACCATTTGGTCATCGTGCCAGCCGCCACCGACAACGAGCCTCCCCCGCACGGGGGAGACGATCTCCACACACGGGGGAGGCCCCGCCCCCGCGGCACCCGCCAGGCTGCTGCCATGACCAGCATCGAAGTCCAAGCCCTCACCAAGGAGTTCGGCACACGACGAGCCGTGGACGACGTCACCTTCCGTGTCCTGCCCGGCCGGGTCACCGGCTTCCTCGGGCCCAACGGCGCCGGAAAGTCCACCACCATGAGGCTCGTCCTCGGTCTCGACCGTCCGACCTCCGGGACGGCCACGATCGGCGGCCGCGCCTACGTCACACTCGACGAACCCCTGCGTCATGTGGGCGCCCTGCTCGACGCCCAGGCCGCGCACGGCTCCCGCTCCGGCCGCGACCACCTGCGCACGCTGGCGGCGAGCAACCGCATCCCCGACCGCCGGGTCGAGGAGGTGCTGGAGCAGACGGGGCTGGCCTCGGTCGCAAGGCGCCGGGTGAAGACGTACTCCCTGGGCATGCGGCAGCGGCTCGGCATCGCGGCCGCCCTGCTCGGCGACCCCGGCGTGGTCATGCTCGACGAGCCCTCGAACGGCCTCGACCCCGAAGGCATCATCTGGATCCGCGAGTTGCTGCGCCGGCTGGCCGGAGAGGGCCGCACGGTGCTGGTCTCCAGCCACCTCATGAACGAGACCGCGTCCTTCGCCGACCACCTCGTCGTCCTGGGCCGGGGGCGGCTGCTCGCCGACACACCGATGCGGGAGTTCATCCACGCACGCGTGCGGCCCGGCGTCCGCATCCGCACGACGGACCCCACCGCCCTCAAGAGCGCCCTCGCCCGGCACGGTCACGACGCCGTGGAGCACGAGGACGGGCACTGGACCGTGCAGCACACGCGCGTGGACGAGATCGGCGCCATCGTCTCCGCCGCGCGCGTGCCGCTCCTCGAACTGGCCACACAGGAAGCCACGTTGGAACAGGCCTACCTGGATCTGACCGCGACCGAGACAGAGTTCACCGCACAGCCGCAGGAGGCCTGACATGTCGTCCCCACCCATCCCCCGCTCCTTCGCCCCGGTCCTCCGCTCCGAGTGGCTGAAGATCCGTACGCTGCGCTCGCTCCTCGGCGCGTTGCTCGCTCTGTTCGCGGCGACCACCGCGTTCTCCGCGATCGCCGGGGTCTCCGAGACCTCGGACCCCGAATTCGATCCGCTGTTCATGGCGCTGTCCGGGGTCGGGCCGGGCCAGATCGCGGCCATCTCCTTCGGAGCGATGGCGGTGTCGTCGGAGTTCCACGGGGGTGGGCTCCGGCTGTCGCTGGCCGCTGTACCGCGGCGGGGGCGGTGGTTCGCGGCGAAGCTGCTCGCGATCGGCGTGCCGACGCTGGCCGTCGGGCTGGTCACCGCACTCGCGGCGCTCGTCGTGGGACGGGCCGGGCTCGGGGACGCGGCGAGCGGCCTCTCCACAGGTGAGCAGACGCGCGGTGTCATCGGCTGTGCGGTCTACCTCACGCTGATGGCCTTGTTCGCGGCGGGAGTCGCGACCCTGTTGCGCAGTGGTGTGGGCGCACTCTCCCTGATCATCCCGTTCATCCTCGTCGTCTCCTTCGTGATCGGAGACGCGGCCGGGGCCGGCGTCGCCGACTTCCTGCCCGACAGAGCCGGACAGACAGTCCTGTACGAAACCCCCGACCGCACTCTGGGCCCGTGGACCGGACTCGGCGTCACCGCCCTGTGGACAGCGGCAGCCGTCACGGCGGGCGCGTGGAGCTTGCGCCGCCGGGATGCCTGACCGCAGGGCGGGTCGGTGACGGGGTGCCTGATCCTGCGGTGGTCCGTTGTTGGGGTGCCTGACTCCCCGGCGGGTCCGTGGCTGGGACGCCTGACCCCACGACCGGTCCGTCGCCGGGGACTCCGCCCCCTGCGGGTGTGTGGCCGGGAGGCCCCGGGCGGGCCCCTGGCTGGGAGGCCTGCCCCTCGGCGGGCCACTGGCCGGGGGCGCCCGACCTGCGGCGGTCCGTGGCGGGGTGCCTGATCCTGCGGCGGTCCGTTGTTGGGGTGCCTGACTCCCCGGCGGGTCCGTGGCTGGGACGCCTGACCCACGACTGGTCCGTCGTCGGGGACGCCCGCTCCCTGCGGGTGTGTGGCCGGGAGGCCCCGGGCGGGCCCCTGGCTGGGAGGCCTGCCCCTCGGCGGGCCACTGGCCGGGGACGCCCGACCTGCGGCGGTCCGTGGCGGGGTGCCTGATCCTGCGGCGGTCCGTTGTTGGCGCGCCTGACTCCCCGGCGGGTCCGTGCCCGGGACGCCCGACCCCACGACCGGTCCGTCGACCGGGGCGTCCGGCCCCCCGAGTCACTTGACGCCCCGCCAAATGTCAGTGGGGGCCGGTTTACTGGATCACATGGACAGTGCGAAGTATCTCGCCGCGATCGACTCGCTGTGTGCCCGCGACCTGAGCGCGGCGGACGGCGAGCCGGTGCCCTACGGGGCGGGACCCGGTTACCGCATCGAGTCGTTAGCGGTGAGCCACGGGACGCGGACCGGTGACGCGGCGCGCCGCATGGCGACCGTGGAGGACTTCTACGCCCTGAAGAGCTTCATAGCGCAGCAGTTGAACGACCGTTGGGGCAGGCAGCAGCCGCTCTGGGGAATGGGCACGCTCCGCGTGCACAGCGAGCGGGGCGAGGAGATACCCGAACCCTGGGCCACGACGAGCTCCGTGGCGGACGACCTGGACCTGTGGCAACCCCCGGGCTCGGACCGCTGGATCGCCCTCGGCGTGGGCTACCGGGACCACACCGACGAGGTTCATGTCCTGGCCGTGGCCTCGGACATCGACCCGGTCTGACCCGCTAGCCGTCCCCCGCCGCGCCCCGGAGCCGGGCGAACTCCTCCGCCATCGTCGCCGCCGTCCAGTGCGCGTTGAGGCCACTCGGATTCGGCAGCACCCACACGCGCGTCTCCCCGATCGTCCGCTCCTGCGGCCCGACCTTCGCCTTCCTGTCGTCGAAGGCCGCGCGATAGGCGGTGACCCCCACCACGGCAAGCCACCGGGGCCTGAGCCGCGAAACCTTCTCCGCCAGCAGCCGCCCGCCCTCGCGGTACTCCTCGGCGCTCAGCTCGTCCGCCCGCGCGGACGCCCGGGCCACGACATTGGTGATCCCGAGCCCGTACGACAGCAACTCCTGCTGCTCAGACGGCTTCAGGAGCCTCGGCGTGAAGCCGGACAGATGGAGCACCGGCCAGAACCGGTTGCCGGGCCGGGCGAAGTGATGCCCCGTAGCGGCCGTCATCAGACCGGGGTTGATGCCGCAGAACAGCACACGGAGACCGTCCGCGACCACGTCCGGTACGAGACGGTCGCGGGCGGCCTCCAACTCCTCGGGGGTAAAGCGGGTCAGAGGATCGCTCCGGGGGTGTAGCCCGCCGCCTGCGGGTGCTGCTTCACGATCTCCTCGATCCGGCCCACGACCGCGGTGACCTGGTCGGCCGCGGCGCCCGTGAAGGACAGCTTGTCGGCCATCAGCGCGTCCAGCCCGGCCCGGTCGAGCGGAATGCGCTCGTCCGCGGCCAGCTTGTCGAGGAGTTCGTTGCGCTCGGCGCCCTGCTCGCGCATCGCGAGGGCGGAGGCGACGGCGTTCTCCTTGATCGCCTCGTGCGCGACCTCACGGCCGACACCCGCGCGCACCGCGCCCATCAGCACCTTGGTGGTGGCGAGGAAGGGCAGGTAGCGGTCCAGCTCGCGCGCGACGACGGCCGGGAAGGCGCCGAACTCGTCGAGGACCGTCAGGAAGGTCTCCAGGAGACCATCGAGAGCGAAGAACGCGTCCGGCAGCGCGACCCGGCGCACCACAGAGCAGGACACGTCGCCCTCGTTCCACTGGTCGCCCGCCAGCTCGCCGGTCATCGAGGCGTAGCCGCGCAGGATGACCATCAGGCCGTTGACGCGCTCGCAGGACCGCGTGTTCATCTTGTGCGGCATCGCGGAGGAGCCGACCTGGCCCGGCTTGAACCCCTCGGTCACCAGCTCGTGCCCGGCCATCAACCGGATCGTCTTCGCCAGCGAGGACGGGGCCGCCGCCACCTGCACCAGCGCGGTGACGACCTCGTAGTCCAGGGAGCGCGGGTAGACCTGGCCGACCGAGGTGAACGCCTGCGAGAAGCCCAGGTGACCGGCGATCCGCTGCTCCAGCTCCGCCAGCTTCGAGGCGTCCCCGCCCAGCAGGTCCAGCATGTCCTGCGCGGTACCGACCGGGCCCTTGATGCCGCGCAGCGGGTAGCGGGCCAGCAGCTCCTCGACCCGGCCGTACGCGACGAGGAGCTCGTCCGCCGCGGTCGCGAAACGCTTGCCGAGAGTGGTGGCCTGCGCGGCCACGTTGTGGGAGCGACCGGCCATGACCAGCTCGCCGTACTCGCCGGCCAGCTTGCCGAGGCGCGCCAGGACGGCCACGCTGCGGTCGCGGATCAGTTCGAGGGAGAGCCGGATCTGGAGCTGCTCGACGTTCTCCGTGAGGTCCCGGGAGGTCATGCCCTTGTGGACCTGCTCGTGCCCGGCGAGGTCGTTGAACTCCTCGATCCGCGCCTTCACGTCGTGCCGCGTGACCTTCTCGCGCTCCGCGATGGAGGCCAGGTCGACGGTGTCCAGGACCTGCTCGTAGTCGGCGAGGGCCTCCTCGGGCACCTCGATCCCGAGGTCCTTCTGGGCCCGCAGCACGGCGAGCCAGAGCTGACGCTCGAGCTTCACCTTCTGCTCGGGCGACCAGAGCGTGGCGAGCTCGGCGGAGGCGTAGCGTCCGGCGAGGACGTTCGGGATGCGGGGCTTGGCGGGAGCGGAAGTCACGTGTACGGATTCTACTGGCGATTCGTGCAGGCCAGCGCCCGGGCTCCGTTCGTCGGAACCTACGAGAGGTCTTCCGCGTGCTCCGCCGGCACATCGGCGTGACACGGTTCGGGTGCGCACCAGCAGGCCAGGGCCCTGCCGCGAAGGCCGGGGACCAGAGCGAGCAGATCCGGTCGCTGCAGCAGATACACCCGGTACTTCGCCATGACCTCGGCCCGCGTGCCGTCCCGGCGGCGCGAGGGGGTGTCGTACGCGAACGGGTTGTACAGCGGGTGCTTCGGCAGGTCCCAGCCGCCCATGGTCCAGCGTCGGCCGACGTAGACGAGGTCGGCGGGCGCGTGTTCGAGACGGGGGCCGTACTCGTGGATACGGCCCCTGACGTTGACCACGCGCGTGTGCACGACGTCCTAGGGCTCGTAGGGCCGCAGGTCGGGACGCTTCGGCGGCAGGCCGTCACCCGACGACCGCCCCGTGAGCCGTCGGCCGATCCACGGCAGCAGGTGCTGCCGGGCGAAGCGGGCGTCCGCGACGCGCCGCGCGACCCACCTCGGTGGGACCGTCGCCGGGACCGGCGTACGCCACTCCGTGTCCTCGGGGTCGTAGCCGAGGGTCTGCCACACGGCCTCGGCGACGCGGCGGTGGCCCTCGGCCGTCAGATGCAGCCGGTCCACGTCCCACAGGCGCGGGTCGGAGAGCGAGGGGGCGCCGTACAGGTCGACCACCACTGCGCTGTGCCGTGCGGCGAGCTCGTCGACAACGGTGAACAGCTCCTCCATGCGCGGCCGGAACCTCTCCAGGACCGGGCCCTGGCGGCCGGGGCTGCGCATCAGCACCAGTTGCTTGCAGGACGGGGCCAGCCGCTCCACGGCCTCCGTCAGCAGGTCGCGGACCCGGACCATGTCGCACTTGGGCCGCAGGGTGTCGTTGAGCCCGCCCACCAGCGTGATCACGTCCGCCTGCATCGCCGCCGCCACGTCGACCTGCTCGTCGACGATCTGCTGGATCAGCTTGCCGCGCACCGCGAGGTTGGCGTACCGGAAGCCGGGTGTCACGGCGGCCATCCGGCCGGCGAGAAGGTCGGCCCAGCCCCGGTAGGAGCCGTCCGGCAGCAGGTCCGACATGCCCTCGGTGAAGGAGTCGCCGACCGCGACGAGGCTGGAGTAAGTGGGATTGGTCTGCATGGCGGAAGAAATGGTAACCGCTGCACATACTCGGCGGTCGGTCGCCCTGGGTGCTCCGAACGGCCACTCAGGCCCGCCGCCCGCTCGAACCGCCCGTCACACCTGCCGTCCGAACAGTTCCCGCAGCACGTCCTCCATCGTCACCAGCCCCGCCAGCCGCCCGTCCTCGCCGAGCACCGCCGCCAGATGGGTACGGCTGCGCCGCATCGCCGTCAGTACGTCGTCCAGCGGCGTGCTCTCCCGGATCCGCGCGATCGGCCGCATGTCCCGCACCGGGAACGGCAGATCCCGCGGTGAGGCGTCCAGCGCGTCCTTGACGTGGAGGTAGCCGACGATCCGCCGCACCTCGTCCACCACAGGGAACCGTGAGAATCCGGACTCGTTCGACAGCGCCTCCAGCTGTTCCGGCGTGACGCCCACGCGCGCGTAGACGACCCTTTCCAGGGGCAGCACCACGTCCCGTACGGGCCGTCGCCCCAGTTCCAGCGCGTCGTGCAGCCGTTCCCGCGCCCGCTCGTCGATCAGGCCCGCCTCGCCGGAGTCCCGTACGATCCGGGCCAGTTCGGCGTCCGAGAAGGTCGCCGTGACCTCGTCCTTGGTCTCCACGCGCAGCAGTTTCAGCAGGGCGTTCGCGAAGGCGTTGATCGCGAAGATCACCGGACGCAGCCCGCGCGCCAGCGTGACCAGCGGCGGCCCGAGCAGCAGCGCGCTGCGCACCGGCTCCGCGAGGGCGATGTTCTTCGGGACCATCTCGCCGAGCAGCATGTGCAGATAGGTCGCCACGGTCAGCGCGATCACGAAGGACACCGCGTGCCCCGCGCCCTTCGGCACACCCACCGCGTGGAACACCGGCTCCAGCAGATGCGCGATCGCCGGCTCCGCGACCACACCCAGGACCAGCGTGCACAACGTGATCCCGAGCTGCGCGGCCGCCATCAGCGCCGAGACGTGCTCCAGCCCCCACAGCACGCTCTTCGCACGCCGGTCGCCCTGCTCGGCGTAGGGCTCGATCTGGCTGCGCCGCACCGAGATCAGCGCGAACTCGGCCCCCACGAAGAAGGCATTGACGACGAGAGTCGCCAGACCGATCAACAACTGGACGACGGTCATCCCTCGGCCCTCCGCTCGGGTGGCTGGGTGGCGGTCGTGTCGCCGGTCCTCTTCTCCTCGGGTGGCTGGGGGGTGATCGTGGCGCGGACCTCCATCGGCGGCCGGGTGGTGGTCATGGCGCGAGCCCCCTCCTGCGGCCGGGCGGCGGCCACCGCTCGGGTCCACGCCCGCGGCCTGGCGGCCGCCACCGTGCGGGCCCCCTCCTCCGGTGACTGGACGATGGTCATGACTCGGTCGCCTCCCCGGTCAAGGGCGCGTGCAGCAGTACCCGCGCGGCCCGACGGCCCTGCGCGTCCACCACGTCGAGCCGCCAGCCGGCGACCTCCACCGAGTCGCCGACGGCCGGGATGCGGCCGAGTTCCGTCGCCAGCAGTCCGGCCAGCGTCTCGTACGGGCCCTCCGGCGCCCGCAGGCCCACGCGCGCGAGCTGGTCCATGCGGGCCGAACCGTCGGCCCGGAAGAGCTCCCTGCCCTCCTCGTCGGTGCCCTCGGGGGCCAGGTCGGACGTCTCGTGGGGATCGTGCTCGTCCCGTACCTCGCCGACGACCTCCTCGACGATGTCCTCCAACGTGGCCACGCCCGCCGTGCCCCCGTACTCGTCGATCACGACCGCCATCGTGCGCTTGCCGGACAGCCGGTCCAGGAGCCGGTCCACGGTGAGCGACTCGGGCACCAGCAGCGGCTCGCGCAGCAGCTCGGCGACCGAGGCGCGGGGCCGGAGTTCGGCCGGTACCGCCAGGACGTCCTTGATGTGCGCGATACCGACGACCGAGTCGAGGCTGCCGCGGTAGACGGGAAACCGGGACAGCCCGGTCGCGCGCGTCGCGTTCGCCACGTCCTCACAGGTCGCCTGGACGTCCAGGGCGATCACCTGCACCCGCGGGGTCATCACGTTCTCCGCGGTCAGGTCGGCGAGATTGAGCGTCCGCACGAACAGCTCGGCGGTGTCCGCCTCCAGCGCGCCCGCCCGTGCGGAGTGCCGGGCCAGCGCGGCCAGCTCCTGCGGACCGCGCGCGGACGCCAGCTCCTCGGCGGGCTCAAGACCGAAGCGGCGCACCACCCGGTTGGCCATGTTGTTGAGGTGCGTGATGAAGGGGCGGAAGGCCGCGCTGAACCAGCTCTGCGCGGTGCCCACCCGCTTGGCCATGGCCAACGGCGAGGAGATCGCCCAGTTCTTGGGCACCAGCTCGCCCACCACCATCAGGAACACCGTCGACAGCGCGGTGCCCAGCACCAGCGCCAGCGACCGGGAGGTGGACGGCGAGACCCCGAGCGACTCCAGCGGCCCCGCGATCAGCGCCGCGATCGACGGTTCGGCGAGCATGCCGACGACCAGGTTGGTGACGGTGATCCCGAGCTGCGCCCCGGACAGCTGGAACGTCAGATGCCGTACGGCCTTCAGGGCGCCGGACGCGCCCCGCTCGCCGCGCTCCGCCGCCCGCTCCAGCTGCCCGCGGTCCACCGTGGTCAGCGAGAACTCCGCCGCCACGAAGGCACCGCAGGCCAGCGAGAGCAGGATCGCCACCAGCAGGAGGAGCACTTCGGTCATCGGGTCACCTCCGTCCCATGATCGGACAGGGTCCCCAGGATCGCCCGTCCTAGCCCGCGAAGGGTTTCACCCACCGCCGCCACTTTTCCTCGGGCGCATACCCCGCCGCGCGCCACGCGTGCTGTGCCGTTTCGTTGCGCACCAGCACCATCGCGTCCCCGCGCCGCCCCCCGAGCCGTACGAACCGCTCCTCCGCGGCCGTGAGCAGCGCCGATCCGACGCCCCGCCGTCGGCGCTCCGGGTGCACCGCGAGCCGGTACAGATGACACCGCCAGCCGTCGAAGCCCGCGATCACCGTGCCGACCAGTTCGCCGTCGAGTTCGGCGAGGATCAGCGCCTCGGGGTCCCGGGTGACCAGCCGCTCCACGCCGTCCCGGTCGTCGCTGATGCTCGTCCCCTCGGCGGCCTGCTTCCAGAAGGCCAGCACGGTGTCGAGGTCGTCGGGCGTCGCGGCCCGTATCCGCAGGTCAGTCATGCGGCGATCCCATCACGCCGGCCCCGCCCGGGACGGGAAATTCCAGGATCCGGACGGTCATCGGCCCCGCAGCCGCGCCATCACCGGTGCGAACGCCTCCATGGAGGCCTCCAGCACCGTCAGATAGGTGAAGCCGTACCGCTCGCGCTGCGCCAGCACCTGAGCGACGATCTCCTCGACCGCGCCGATCAGCATGATGGGCAGATCCAGCGCCTGCTGCAGGGTCAGGTCCGGCAACCGGTGCAGGAACGGCGTGGCCACCGCCTCGCGGTCGTCGGTGACCACCACCATCTGGATGAGCAGGTTCAGTTCGGCCGGCTCCTTGCGTCCCTCGGCCAGTTGCAGATAGCGCCCGACCCGCTCGTCGAGTTGCTCGGCGGTGGTCGGCGTCAGCTTGCCGGTCGTGTTCCCCGGCACGAGGGTCGCCCCGGTGAAGGCCGCGATGTCGGCGTGCTCGGCGGACAGTTTCAGCATCCGGTTGCCTATGCCCCCGATCAGCAGGGGCACCCGGGGCCGCTGCACCGGCTGCGGCACATGGTCCTCCAAGGACAGCAGCCGCTCCAACTCCTCGACCGTGCGCCGGAGATGGTCCACCCGCTCGCCCGCCGAGCCGAAGGGCAGCCCCGCCTGGTCGTGCTCGGACTGCACATAGCCGGTGCCCAGGCCGAGTTCGAGCCGGCCGCCGGTGAGGGCGTCCACCGTGGCGACCTCGCGGGCGAGCAGCGTCGGGTTCCAGAAGCCCGCGTTGAGGACGAACGTGCCGAGACGCGGTCGCTCGGTGACCTGCGCCGCCGCGACCAGCGCGGGGAAGGGCGCGACCTTGCCGAGATGGTCGGGGACCAGGATCACGTCGTAACCGAGTTCCTCGGCCTGCCGGCACTTGGCGCGCCAGTCCTCGTCGGTGGCGGCGGCGGTCAGGTTGACGGCGAAGCGAAATGGGCGGGGCATGAACTCTCCTCAGCGGTAAGCGACTTGAGTTGTCTGCCCCGCGATTCCATCACTCGTGCGCGATCGCCGCCAGTACGTTCATGCGCGATGCACGCAACGCCGGCAGCAGCGCCGCCACGATGCCCACCACCGCCGAGCCGACGACGACCGCGACGATCGTGCCCCAGGGGATCGCCAGCGCGTTCATGCCCTGAAGCGCCAGCACCTGCTGGGTGCACACACCCCACACCAGCCCGAGCGCGAGCCCGAGGACCGCGCCGAACACGGCGATCACCACCGACTCCAGCCGGATCATCCGGCGCAGCTGACGCCGGGCGAGCCCGATGGCACGCAGCAACCCGATCTCCCGGGTGCGCTCCACGACCGACAGAGCGAGGGTGTTGACCACACCGAGCACGGCGATGACGATCGCGAGCCCGAGCAGCGCGTACACGAGGTAGAGCAGGACGGCGATCTGGTCGTGGACCAGGTCCTTGTAGTCGGCGAGGTCGCGCACCTGGACCTGCGGATACGGGTCGAGTGTCTTCTCCAGGGCCGCGCGCAGCCGGTCGGCGCCGGCCCCGGAGGCGGCGTTCACATACAGCGCGGAGTCCTGGCCGCCCGGCGCGAACCGCTCCAGGGTGGACAGTCCGAAGTAGATGCCGCCCTGCGTGCCGAACCCCTCCGCGGCGTCCTGGTCGGTGAGGGCGCCCACGGTCAGTTCGGTCCGGCGCCCGCCCTGGAACTCGACCGGGACCCTGCTGCCGACCTTCACGTCGTGGTCGCGCGCGAAGTCCAGGTCCATGGCCAGCTGCCCGGACGCGAGCGCGGCCGCGGTGTCGCCCTGCGCGTAGGTGATGTGGGCGACCTCGTCGAGCTGCGGGTCGTACCCGGCGGCGGTGGTCTCGACGCGCTTGCCGTCCGGCAGCCGTACGGCGACGGGAACGAACCTCGACCGTACGACGAGCCCGGCGCCCTCGGTGGTGCGCACCGCCTCCGTGACCTCCTGCGGGAACGGCAGGAAGTTGCCGTTCTGCACGACGAAGTCGGCGCCCAGGGTCTTGTCGATCTGGTCGTCGAAGGACTTGGACATCGAGGCGCTGGCCACGGACATCCCGCCGACCAGGGCGAGGCCCACCATCAGGGCGGCCGCGGTGGCACCGGTACGGCGGGGATTGCGCAGGGCGTTGCGCTGGCTCATCCGACCGACCGAGCCGAAGAGGGCGGGGAAGGCGCCGCCCAGGACCCGGATCACCGGCCGCACCAGCAGCGGGCCCGCGATGACGGTGGCGAGGAGCGTCAGGACGACACCGAGGCCGAGCAGGGAGGCCGCGGACGCCGTCTTCGACGAGGTGACACAGCCCACCAGGGCGGCCGCGCCCGCCGCGCCGACGACCCCGCCCACGATGGCCCGCATGCGCAGCGGCTTTCCGATCCCGGCGATCTCGGCGTCCGCGAGGGCCGCCATGGGAGAGACGCCGGCTGCGCGCCGGGCCGGGAGATAGGCCGCGACGAAGGTGACGCCCACCCCGACGACGTAGGCCGCCACGGGTGTTCCCCAGCCGATGACCATCTCGCTCGTCTCGATGTTCATGCCGAAGGCGTTCATCAGCGCGATGAGCCCGACGGCCAGCCCGATGCCCGTGCCGAGTCCGACCGTGGAGCCGACCAGGCCGAGCAGGGTGGCCTCGGTGAGCACCGAGCGGCGGACCTGGCGCCGGTCGGCACCCAGCGCGCGCAACAGGCCCAGTTCACGGGTGCGCTGGGCGATCAGCATCGAGAAGGTGTTGACGATCAGGAACACACCGACCAGAACGGCGATCCCGGCGAATCCCAACATGACGTACTTGATGACGTCGAGGAATCCGCCCAGTTGGTCGACGTCCGACTTCGCCTGCTCTTCGGCGGTCCGGTACTCGTAGGTGCCCGTCCCGAGCGCGGCGGCCACGCGCTGCTTGAGCTGGTCGTTGCCCACGCCCTCCGCCGCGTCGATCGAGATGCTGGTGGCGGCCTTCGGGGAACCGAGCAGCTTGGCCTGCGCGGTCGGTGGATCGAGGAACAGCAGCGTGGCGCCCGGGTTGGTGGTGGTGAACGTGACGATGCCGACGATCCGGACCTTGAAGGAGCCGGGTGCCGCGATCACGGTGAGCGGGTCGCCGATGTGCAGGTCCTTGCGGTCGGCGGTCTCCGAGTCGAGCAGCGCCTCGGACGGGCCGTGCGGGGCGTGGCCCGAGGTGAGTTTCACGGGGCTGCGCGAGGTCGGGTTCCAGTCGGTGCCGATGGTGGGGGCGCCGGTGGTCGAGCCCACCGACTCGTTCTCGGCGTCGGCGACGGTGATCCCGTCGTCCTCGGCGTCGAAGCGCGCGGCGGCGACCCCCTCGACCCGGGACACGCGGTCCGCGAGGGCGGCCGGCAGGGTGGCCGTCGTCCCGGACGGGATGGCCTCGCTCAGGTCTTCCTTGGGGCTGATCGTGAGGTCCGGCGCGGTGGAGGCGAAGAGCCGGTCGAAGGTGCGGCTCAGCGTGTCGGAGAAGATCAGGCTGCCCGAGACGAACGCCACGGACAGCACCACGGCCAGCGCGGAGAGCACCAGCCGTCCCTTGTGCGCGAGGAAACTGCGGAGCGTCGCCTTCAGCACGGCGTCAGGCCTCCCCGGCCCCGGGTGCCCCCTGGGACTGACTCCGGATCACGTCGAATCGCTTCATGCGTTCCAGTACGGCCTCCGCGGTGGGCTGCTCCATGCGGTCCACGACCCGTCCGTCCCCCAGGAACAGCACCACGTCCGAGTGGGCCGCGGCGCCCGGGTCATGGGTGACCATGACGACCGTCTGCCCGAGCTGGTCGACGGCCTCGCGCAGGAACCCGAGCACCTCCAGTCCCGCCCGTGAGTCGAGGTTGCCGGTCGGCTCGTCCGCGAAGATCAGCTCGGGCCGGGAGGCGAGCGCGCGGGCACATGCGACGCGCTGCTGCTGACCGCCCGAGAGCTGCGACGGACGGTGCCCCAGCCGGTCCCGCAGCCCCAGGGTGTCGATGACCTGGTCCAGCCACTTCTCGTCGGGCTTCTTGCCCGCGATGTCCATGGGCAGGGTGATGTTCTCCGCCGCGTTCAGCGTCGGGATCAGGTTGAAGGACTGGAACATGAACCCGATGCGGTCCCGGCGCAGCCTGGTCAGCTCGCGCTCCCTCAGCCCCGTGATCTCGGTGTCACCGAGCCACACCTGACCGGCCGACACGGTGTCGAGCCCCGCCAGGCAGTGCATCAACGTGGACTTCCCCGAGCCCGAGGGCCCCATGACCGCGGTGAAGCGGCCGCGCGCGATGTCCACGTCCACCGCGTCCAGGGCGAGCACGGCCGTCTCGCCCGAGCCGTAGGCCTTGGTCAGACCGCGGGCGCGGGCCGCGATCCCGTCGGCCGGAACGGCACCGGGAGCGTGCTCGGCAGCAGCTGTGGACAAGGCTCTCTCCTCGCTCGTGGACGGCGCTCGGGGACCGGGCGGCCCTCATCCGGCCGAGCGTAATGTGATCCACCCCACATCGGATATCCCTCGTGCGGTCGAGACGGTCTCCACCCCAGGTCGGGCCCCCGATACCGATGTAAGGGACACATTCCACCCGGGGGTGGACCCCTTGCGGGTGCTAGCGTTTCGGCGCTAGCTTCTAAGCATGGCGAAGACTCAGTTGAACGTGCGGGTGGACGAGGGCACCGCCCGCGCCGCCCGTGAACGTGCCCTCGCCCGTGGCGTGAGCGTCAACCGCTACATCGAGGAGCTGGTCATGAAGGACACCGGTGAAGCGGGCCAGGCCTTCGTGGAGGCCGCGGCCGACTTCATGAAGCAGTACGAATCCGTCTTCGCGGAGGAGTTCGGCAAGGATCACGAGACTCGTTGAGCGATCTGCACATCGATCTCGCCTGGCTTCTGATGCTCGCCGAGCAGAAGACCCCGGGCGATCCCCAGGTCATCGACTGGGGCGCCCTGGTCGCCGCCGTGGCCCGGCATCAGGCCGAGATATTCGACATCCCCGTCTACGACAGCCCGCACCTGCGCGCGGCCGCGCTGCTGCAACTGCTCATCCACGTCCCGGCGTTGGAGCGCACCAACGCGCTCTTCGCGTGCGCGGTCGGGTACGCCTATCTCGTCGCGAGCGGACTCCGGGTGGTCACCTCGCCCGAGCTCGTCCGTGACCTCGCCAAGGTGGCGAAGAAGGGCGACGCCTCGTTGCACGACATCGCGCGCGAGCTGCAGAGGTGGACCCTGTGATCAGGTGGGCCTTGTGATCAGCTGTCCGCCGACGGTGGCCGCCAGGCGGTGCCGAGGACGCAGAACGACGTAGGCAGCGTGGGCCCCTTCTCCGGCATCAACACCCGTCGGTAGGGGCCGAGTTCGAACCCTGCGCCGCGCAGCGCGGCGACCGGGTCGCGGCCCAGGTGACAGCCGCCGTTCAGCGGAGGCCACACCGTGCGGTCCAGGGCGCGCTGGGTGAGGCGCATCGCCGGGCCGCCGCCCCTGCCGTGCTCGAAGAACCGCACGGTCCCGCCGGGCCGCAGCACCCGGCGCACCTCGCCGAGCGCGCGCGGCACATCGCGCACACTGCACAGCACCAGAGAGATCACCACGGCGTCGAAGGCCTCGCTCTTGACGGGCAGCGCCTCCGCGGCGCCGGGCACCACGTCGACCGGCACCTCGCAGCGCAGGGCGGCCTCCACCGCCAGCTGCCTGAGCCGGCGCTCCGGCTCGATGGCCACGACCTCGGAGACCGTGCCGGGATAGTGCGAGAAGTTCAGGCCGTTGCCCGCGCCGATCTCGATCACCCGCCCGGACAGCCCGGTGAGCAGCCGTTCACGCACCCGGGCCATGCCCCACCTGTTCTCGGCGGTGACACTGACCCGGGCGTAGTACCGGGCGAACAGCGGATGGTGGACGGGGTCCCGGGATACCTTGCCGGAACCGGCGGACCGCGGCGCCATGGCAGCCTCCCTCTTCGGACAGGACTGACCTCACCGCAATTGTCCCCCGCGGGGCCCCGTCGCACCCCTGCGGACGCTCACTGCACGAAGTCGCGCACCTGCTCGTAGACGCCGTGGTCGTTGTTCATGTCGGTGTGCGAGGCCCAGCCGACCTCGACATTGGTGGCGCCGCTCAGGATCGCCGTGGTGTCCGCGGTGAGCGCGTCGTCGCAGCCACTGAGCGCGCCGTGCCGAACTCCGCGCCCCCGCCGCCCCGACGCCCGCCGTGCAAGCCACCGCACGCCGCACGGCCCAGCAGACCACCATCTGCGGGGCGTCTTCACCCGGTTGGGCATCCGCTCCCGCATCGAACTGGTACGGCTGCTCGCGGAGAGCGAGGCCTCCTAGCCGCCCCCGGGGGGAGCCTCACGCACCCCGAATGCCTCCGCGTCCCACGTCCCGTCCAGCCGCGGTGCCAGCCAACCCGCCGCCGCCGCACGGAAGTCGGACGGGGCCAGTCGGCCGGCGCTGGCCGGCAGGGCGCCGAGCAGCGGAGCCCCGGACACGTCCGGCAGGTCCGCGAGGTTGCAACGTGAGGCGAGATCGGGGGAGTCGGGCCAGCTGCCGATCACCACGCCCGCCAGGTCCAGCTTGCGGCGGCGAAGTTCACGGGCCGTCAGTTCCGTGGTGTTCAGCGTGCCCAGGCCGGCCGACGCCACGACCAGGACCGGCGCCCGCACCAGCTCCGCCACGTGGGCCAGTGTCCCGCCCGCATGGTCGAAGCGGACGAGCAGTCCGCCGGCCCCCTCCACGAGCACCAGGTCGTGCTCGGTGGCCAGTTTGGCGGCGGCCTCGGCGACCTCATGAGGGCGCACCGGCTGAAGACCGGCCCGCCGAGCGGCCGTGGCCGGGGCCAACGGCTCGGGATAGCGGGCGACTTCGGCCTGCGTCACCGCACCCGCGAGCCGCGCCACCTCGTCGGCGTCCCCGGGCTCGTCCGGCCCTACGCCGGTCTGCGCGGCCTTCAGGACGGCGACCGTCCGTCCGGCGGCGAGCGCCGCGGCGGCGACAGCGGCCGTGGCGACGGTCTTGCCGACCTCCGTGCCCGTCCCCGTGATCACCAGTACCGGCATGTCATCCCTCCAGAGCGGCGGCGCACACCGCACGCGCGATCCGTGCCACGTCCTCGTCTCCCGTGACATACGGCGGCATCGTGTACACGAGATCGCGGAACGGCCGCAGCCACACGCCCTCGCGCACGGCGGCCTCCGTCGCGGCCCTCATGTCGACCTCGTGGTCCAGCTGTACGACCCCGATGGCGCCCAGGACCCGTACGTCCCGCACACCCGGCAGCTCACGCGCCGGCTCCAGCCCCTCCCTCAGCCCCGCCTCGATCCGCTTGACCTCGGCGAGCCAGTCCTGCCCGAGCAGCAGCCCGATCGAGGCGCAGGCCACCGACGCGGCGAGCGGGTTGCCCATGAAGGTGGGGCCGTGGGCCAGTACCGGCACCTCGCCGCGCGAGATGCCGTCGGCCACGCGAGGCGTGCACAGGGTCGCCGCCATCGTCATATAACCGCCGGTCAGCGCCTTGCCCACACACATCACGTCCGGTGTGACCGCGGCGTGCTCCGCGGCGAACAGGGCGCCCGTGCGCCCGAATCCCGTCGCGATCTCGTCGAACACCAGGAGTACGTCGTGCGCGTCGCACGCCTCGCGCAGCACCCGCAGATACGCGGGGGAGTGGAACCGCATCCCGCCCGCACCCTGCACCACCGGCTCCACGATCACCGCGGCCAGCTCGTCGGCGTGCCGCCCGATCGCCGCGCGCAGCTCGTCGGCGTACGACTCCTCGTACCCGGCTGGCGGAGCGTCCACGAACACCTGACGGGGCAGGACCCCGGACCACAGCTCGTGCATCCCGCCCTCGGGGTCGCACACCGACATGGGCTGCCAGGTGTCACCGTGGTAGCCGCCGCGCCAAGTCAGCAGGCGCTGCTTGCGCGGACGGCCCAGTGAGCGCCAGTACTGCAGACACATCTTCACCGCGACCTCGACCGACACCGAGCCCGAGTCGGCTAGGAAGACATGCTCGAGGCCGTCGGGAGACATGTCGACAAGGAGCTTCGCGAGCCGGACGGCGGGCTCGTGGGTGAGCCCGCCGAACATCACATGGCTCATCCGACTGAGCTGTTCCCGCGCCGCCTCGTTCAGCACCGGGTGGTTGTAACCGTGGACGGCCGACCACCAGGAGGACATCCCGTCGACCAGCTCCGGGCCGTCGGCGAGCTTCAACCGCACCCCGCTCGCCGACTCCACGACGAGCGGGTCGACCCGGCCGGGCATCGGACCGTACGGATGCCACACGTGCCGCCGGTCGAGCTCCAGCAGCTCCGTCACCGGCAGGCCGGGCAGATCAGGCATTGGGCGCGAGATCCGTTCCGGCGCCCCGGCGGCGCACGGCGACCAGATCGGTCCGCGCCTCGTTGGCAGGGGTGGCCGGAGCCGTCGTACCGCAGACCCCGCCGCCCTCGTGGGAGCCGCAGCCGGCGCTCTCGTGCGAGCCGCAGCCGCTGCCTGCCGCCGCTCGGTGTTCCGGCAGCGTCACCTGGTCGGCGCCCTCCACCTCGAACCCGGCGTCCGCGATCATCTCCAGGTCGGCCTTGCCGGCCTGGCCCTCGGTGGTGAGGTAGTCGCCGAGGAAGATCGAGTTGGCGAGGTTCAGGGCGAGGGGCTGCATGGTGCGCAGATGGACCTCGCGGCCGCCCGCGATGCGTACCTCGACGTCCGGGCAGACGAAGCGGACCATCGCCAGAATGCGAAGGCAGCGCTGCGGGGTGAGGTTCCACTCCTTGGCCAGCGGGGTGCCCTCGACCGGGATCAGGAAGTTCACCGGAACGGAGTCGGGGTCCAGCTCGCGCAGCGAGTAGACGACGTCGACCAGGTCCTCGTCGCTCTCGCCCATGCCGGCGATCAGGCCCGAGCAGGCGGACAGACCGGCCGCGTGCGCCTTGGTCACGGTGTCGACCCGGTCGGCGTAGGTGTGCGTGGTCGTGATGTCGCCGTAGGTCGACTCGGACGTGTTGAGGTTGTGGTTGTAGGCGTCCGCGCCGGCCTCGCGCAGCCGCTCGGCCTGGCCGTCGGAGAGCAGGCCGAGACAGGCGCACACCTCGACGCCCTCGTTCTGGTCCTTGATGGCCTTGATGGTGCCCGCGACCCGGTCCACGTCACGGTCGGTCGGGCCGCGCCCGGAGGCCACCAGACAGACCCGCTTGGCGCCGCCCGCGAGGCCGGCCGCCGCGGCCTTGGACGCCTCGTCCGGCTTGAGCCAGGTGTACTTCAGGATGCCGGTCGAGGAGCCGAGCCGCTGGGAGCAGTAGGAGCAGTCCTCGGGGCACAGCCCGGACTTCAGGTTGACGAGATAGTTGAGTTTCACGCGCCGTCCGAACCAGTGGCGGCGTACCTTCCCGGCCGCGGCCACCACATCGAGCAGGTCGTCGTCGGACGTGGCCAGCACGGCCAGCGCCTCCTCGCGGGTCGGCAGCTCGCGCCGAAGCCCCTTGTCCACCAGCGTGTTCAGCAGGTCCATGAGAGCCGATCCTGTCCTACGGACCCGCCTCGGGCCAAGGTAGGGATCGCACAACACACCCGCTGTGACGTGTGGGTATTGCCACACCGTGGGTAGCGTTTGCTGCCGCTAGGGTCTGTCCGTTGTCTACAAAGGCCCCGGAGGACCCCATGGCGTTCGGCTGGATCGACGAGCAGGCGGCGGCGCGCCGGCGGGCCGGACTCGTACGGACCCTGCGGCCGCGTCCGGCCGACTCGCCGCTGCTGGATCTCGCGAGCAACGACTACCTGGGCCTGGCCCGCCATCCCGAGGTCGTCGAGGGCGCCGCGGCGGCCGCGCGGACCTGGGGCGGCGGCGCGACCGGGTCCCGGCTGGTGACCGGCACCACCGAGCTGCACGGTGAACTCGAGCGCGAGCTGGCCGACTTCTGCGGCTTCGAGGCGGCACTCGTCTTCTCCTCCGGATACGCGGCGAACCTGGCCGCCGTCACCGCGCTCGCGCCGCACGGCTCGCTGATCGTCTCCGACGCGGGCAACCACGCCTCACTCATCGACGGCTGCCGGCTGGCCCGCGGGACGACCCAGGTCGTCGGGCACGCCGACCCGGACGCGGTGCGCAAGGCGCTCGGTACGCACGACGGGCCCGCCGTCGCCGTGTCCGAC
The DNA here is from genome assembly GCF_001514145.1 of Streptomyces canus. Classification (GTDB taxonomy): domain Bacteria; phylum Actinomycetota; class Actinomycetes; order Streptomycetales; family Streptomycetaceae; genus Streptomyces; species Streptomyces canus. The sequence goes on along the minus strand of NZ_KQ948662.1, from coordinate 439,941 downwards.
ACGGTCTTCTCGGTCGACGGCGACGCGGCGCCCCTGGCCGGCCTCGCCGGGGCATGCCGGGAGCACGGCGCGGGCCTGGTCGTCGACGACGCCCACGGCCTGGGTGTGCTCGGCGACGGCGGCCGCGGGGCCCCGTACGCCGCGGGACTCGCGGGCGCCGACGACGTGGTCGCCACGGTCACGCTGTCCAAGTCGCTCGGCAGCCAGGGCGGTGCCGTCCTCGGCCCCGCACGGGTCGTCGAGCACCTGGTCAACGCGGCGCGGACGTTCATCTTCGACACCGGTCTGGCCCCCGCGTCGGCGGGAGCCGCCCTCGCGGCCCTGCGGCTGCTCGGCCGTGAGCCCGAGCGGGCCGCACGCGCGCGCGAGGTGGCGACCGGACTGCACGCACGCCTGACCGCCGCGGGTCTGGAAGCGGTACGTCCGGACGCCGCGGTGGTCTCGGTGCGCGCGCCCTCCCCGGAGGAGGCCGTTCAGTGGGCGGCCGACTGCCGTGCCGCCGGGCTCTTCGTGGGCTGTTTCCGGCCCCCTTCCGTGCCCGACGGCATCTCACGGCTCAGGCTGACCGCCCGCGCGGACCTCTCCGAGGAGCAGATCGAACGCGCTGTGCGTGTGATCGGCGAAACACGACCATGAGTCGGCGTGACACGGCCGTGCTCCTGGTGGACTGACGGTCAGAACGCGGCTGTGAAGCCCGCCCAGCTCTCGGGGGAGAAGAGCAGCGCGGGTCCGTCCGGATTCTTGGAGTCGCGTACGGCGAGCAGCCCGGCACATGGCCCGGCCGACGGCCTCGCCGTCTCGACGCAGTTGTTCGCTCCGGTGCTGTAACTGCTGCGCAGCCAGCGCACCTCGGGCAGTTCGGTACTGGAAATGACGTTCCGAGGCAGTGCAGACATGGTGCCTCCTTACGCGCCGGCACCCATCCCGGCGAGGTAATCCAACGAGTCCTCGGGCGAAAGGGCGCGGACCTGAAGGGTGTTGAAGGCCTCGGTGTAGGCCTGGAGGTCTTCTTTCCGCTCGAGATAGAGGCTACTCGTCAAGTGGTCGAGAACAACCACATCCAGATCAGAAGTGCGCGCAAATGAGAAGATTACGAAAGGCCCGGTGATGCCCACATGCGCCCCGGCCGTGAACGGCAGTACCTGCAGCCGCACTTGAGGCAGCCGCGCCGCCTCCACGAGCCTCTTCAGTTGCCGGGCCATCACCTCGGGGCCGCCGACCTCCCGCCGCAGCACCGCCTCGTCGAGCACGGCGCTCAACGACAGTGGCGGCTGTGCACGGAGGATGTCCTGCCGGGCCAGCCGGACCTCGACCAGCGCGTCGAGACGTTCGTCGGCCAGGCCGTCCACCGCGGCCCGGGTCACCGCGCGGGCGTACTCGGGCGTCTGCAGCAGCCCGGGCACCACCGAGGTCTCCAGTGTGCGCATCGCGCTCGCCTGGGACTCCAGACTGATGAAGTCCCGGTACGTCGGCGGCAGGACACCGCGGTACGCGTGCCACCAGTGGTGCCGGCCACCGCTCTCGTCGGAGCCCGCCAATACCAGCAGCAGCTCCCGCAGATTCGCGTCCCCCACGCGATAGGCGTCGAGGAGTAACCGCACATCTGCCGGTTTCACTCCGCTGGCACCGGTCTCGATGCGGCTCACCTTCGACTGGTGCCAGCCCACGAGCCGGGCCGCCTCACCGCTGGTGAGGCCCGCACTCGTGCGCACCGCGCGCAGTTCGGCGCCCAGTTTCCGGCGGCGCACCGCGGGACCGTGCTGCATGGGCTGCTCCTTACTCCTTACGAGCCGCCCAAATACGGTCTCGCGTCGCAGAGTTCACCGCTTTGAGCGACAGATATATGCACATCTTGGTGGATCGGCACTCGTCACGGCCTTCGTAATGGCACTCTGACGAAGAACCACCAGTCCGGGACCGTACTCGAACCATCCGCACCGTGTCGGGCTTCGGTCCCGTGGGAAAGGGACGACGTCGCCATGGCAGACCACCTGGAAGCATCCGTCACCCTGCCGAGCGAACCCGCTTCGGTCTCCGCGGCCCGCACCTATGTCCTGAGCACCCTGGCGGAGTGGGGGCTGCCGTCCACGACGGACGCCGCCGAGACCGTCCGGCTCATCGTCTCCGAACTCACCACCAACGCCGTACAGCACACCTTCGGGCAGTCACCCACCTTCACGGTGGACATCGAGCTGGACCGTGACGAACACCTGCGCATCGGGGTGACCGACAGCCACCCCCGCTTTCCCCAACGCCTCCCGGCCGCGGTCCAGCAGGACAACGGACGGGGAATGGTGATCATCCGCTGGCTCGCCGCCGAGTGCGGCGGCAAGCTGAGAGTCAGGCCCACCCGGGAAGGCGGCAAGACCGTCTCCATCGAACTCCCGTGGTCGGTACCGGCGCAGCCGGTCACGGCGGCGGGGCAGCAGGAGCCGTAGCCGGGCTCACACCGGCCGCGCGCGAGCGAACGCTCCCCGCAGCAGCGCCCGGAAGGCGTCCGCCGCGGGTGCCGCCTCACCGGCCCGGTGGACGACCGAGATCGTACGGCCCAACGCGCCGGCCTCCAGCAGCCGCGTGCCCACCGGAGTGGCCGCCGTCCGGGCCACCATCTCCGGCACCACCCCGACCACGAGCCCCGCGCCGGCCAGCGCGCACACCAGGGCGTATCCCGGGGTCGCCACCAGTACCGACGGCGTGGCCCCGGTCCGGGCCGGCACCGCCTCCACCTCCCGCCGGGCCGGATGATCCGGCGCCATGCTGATCAGCGGCTCACCGGCGAGCTCCGCCAGCGGCAGCCGCGTCGAGCCGCCCGCGAGGGCATGCCCGGGGGCCGTCACGAGGACCAGTTCCTCGGTCAGCAGCGGCTCCGCGCTCAGGGTGGCCGGGAGGGAGGCCGGCCACCCGGCTCGTAGGCGTGCGTCAGCGCCAGGTCGATCTCGCCGGCCGCCACCGCGGTGATCCCGTCCGGGGGGTCGTGGAAGGCGACCGACAGCTCCACGTCCGGGTACGCCCGGCGGAACGCGCTCAGCACCGGCGGCAGCAGCTGAATGCCCGCCGTCTGGAAGGTGCCCAGCCTGAGCGTGCCGCCGGTCAGCCGGGCGAGTTCATGCCAGGCCCGGTCCAGCTCGTCCAGCACCCGGCAGGCCCGCGCCACCAGCAACTCACCCGCACCGGTGAGCCGCGCGCCGCGGTGATGCCGTACGAGAAGCTTGGCCAGCTGCTGGGAGAGGGCGGGCGCGTGTGTAGCTGAGGCGCTCGGCGGCCCGGGTGATCGAGCCCGTTTCTCCGCGACGGCATCCAGGGCGGCGAGCCGGACCGAGGCCTGCACGCATAAACGGGCAGATCGCAGCCTTCACCGGGGTCGTCTGCGCGCTCGGCGTCGTGGGCGGGCTCCTGGTCCACACGGCACTCGCGGTGGCCGGGGTCGCCGCGGTGCTCACGGCCGTGCCCGCGCTGTTCCGGGCGCTTCGACTGTGGGCGGGGGTTATGTGTTGTACCTGGGTGTACGGACCCTGCTGGAGCCGCGGCGGACCCGCACGGAGACCGTCGTCGAGGCCGGCGCGGCGGCACGCCCCCTGCGGCAGGGGTTCGTCACCAACGCGCTCAACCCCAAGGTGCCGATCACCGTCCTCAGCCTGCTGCCGCAGTTCGTGCCCCAGGGGAGTTCCACGCTGCCCAGGACGCTGCTGCTCGCGCTGATCGTGGTCGTTCTCGCGCTGGTGTGGTTCCCGGCGGTGGCCGTGCTCGTGGACCGGCTGGGGCGATGGCTGCGCCGGCCGCGGGCGGCCCGGGCCGTCACCGGGGTCACCGCGGGCGCGTTGACGGCTCTCGGGGTGATGCTCCTGGCCGAGCCGCTGCTCGCGGCCTGACCACCTCGCGCTGCGCCGACGGAGGCGCCGGGTGCGGCTGCGCCGTCCCGCCTTCCTCGGCGAGTCCCGCCCGCCGGACCAGCCGGGGGAGCAGCCCCCACAGGCCCAGGCACGTCATCAGGGTCGCCGCGCCCGCGGACACTCCGCCGGCCCGGCCCGTCGTCACGTCCACCACGAGCAGCACCGACCCGGTGAAGGCGAGCACCAGAACCCCAATGCCGACGGTGGCGAGCCGGGACGAGACCTGCACGATGCGGGCCTTGGCGCCGCGCTGGAAGAGCGAGCGGTGCAGGGCGGCGGGCGCGGTGAACAGGGCCGCCGCGAGGACCGCGAGAAGCAGCGTGGTGACGTACGTGGCGCGCTGGAAGGTGTCGAGGGACGGGAAGCGCTGGGTGAAGGCCAGGGTCAGCAGGAAGGCGAAGAGGATCTGCACCCCGGTCTGGGTGACGCGCCGTTCCTGGAGCAGCTCGCCGAAGTTGCGGTCGGCGCGCTCCAGCGGCGTCTCGTTGCGGGCGGTGGTCGGCCATGCCGCCACGGGTAACCACCTGAGCCCGTGTCACGCGTGCCGGGAGACCCGAGGGGGTGGCGGGAGGTCAGGTCGCCGCCACCCCCTCGGGGGCGTCACTTGACCCGGCCGTACCAGACGCTCTTCGTCCAGATCTTCTGCAGCCTCACCACGTCCCCGGTCTTCGGGGCGTGCCAGATCTTTCCCTTCCCGGCGTAGATGCCGACGTGGTAGACGCTCGAACCCGAGTGGAAGAACACCAGGTCGCCGGCCTTACGGCTGCCCGCGCCGATGTGGCGGGTCTTGTTGTACTGCTGGGCCGCCGTACGAGGGAGCTTCTTGCCCGCCTTCTTGAACGAGTACAGCGTGAGCCCGGAGCAGTCGAAGCGGCGGGGCCCCGTGGCGCCGTACTTGTACGGCGAGCCCTTCTTGGAAGCCGCGACCTTGAGTGCCTTCGTCGCCGGCGTCGCGGCGGCGGCGTCGGCTGCGACACCCGGGACCACGACGGAGCCGCCCACGGCGGCGATGGCGAAGGCCGAGGCCGTACCGGCCCGGACCATCAGCGACGGGACACGATTGAGCGCAGTCATGCGCAACCCTTCGTCAGCCGCCTGTGAAGGATGACCTGTCGGATTCGGGCTGGCGAAGTTGCCCGGCCGCTGACGCGGCTTCACCCCAAGGGCTGCTCGACCCGGTCATGGCGTGACCGTCCCGGCGACCCGTCGTGCCTGGGTCCTCCACTCCTGCCGATCCACTTCTGTCGACCGGTCATCCGGGCGGCGGCAGGACTCGGCGTCCGCCCGGACCGCCCCGCCGCTGTGGCGGGGGCTTGTCGTCAGTCAGGGATCTTGGCGCACGGATGTCCCAAAAACCCAACGGAACCGGGGGTTTGTGTTGTTACTCACCACTCACCCGTTCGGGTGGACACCCCTTCGAACGAAGAGGTGTCGAGGGCGCCAAGTGCCCCCGGACCAGCACAGGAACTCCTCATTCCGCTCCCGTACTACGCGCGTTGCGCAACTTCGGGGGGCGCGAAAAAGGAGCCGCGCCTCCTGCAAATGGTGGTACGTCGTTTGGTCCGTTTCAACGGCCCTCCGGACGCCCCGTCAGACCGCGGTGGCGCCCGGAAACACTGTCGGTGCGTCAATTGCCGGGTTCGGGCGGCACGGTGACCCGGGACGTGCGCCGCTCGCCGTCCAGGACCCGAAGCGCTCGCGCCAGCGTCGCGGCGTGCAGTTCGCGCTCACCCCGGCCGTGCATCAGCACGAGCGCGTCGCGCAGCTCGGCCGCCCTGCTCACGAGCGCCTGCGCCGCACGCAGTCCGCCGTAGGTGTCCTCGCGTCGGGCCGGGTTGATCCGGCCCAGCAGGTCGACCACGTCGAGATAACGGTCGATCAGCTCGCCCTCGGCGCGCGTGAGCGCGGGCAGCGGTGGAAGGTCCGGCACCATCTACGGCTCACCTCGCGTCCGGCGTGGTGGCGGAGGACTTGCGGCTCGGGACGATCGCGTCCGCGAGGCCGTAGTCCAGGGCGCCCTGCGCGTCCAGGATCTTGTCCCGCTCGATGTCCACGCTCACCTGCGCGGGGCTGCGCCCGGTGTGCCGGACGAGCATCTCCTCCAGGCGGGCCCGCACCCGGGTCAGTTCGGCGGCCTGGATGGCCAGATCGCTGGCCTGCCCCCGCACCGGCTCGCTCAGTGCGGGCTGGTGGATGACCACCCTGGCGCCCGGCAGCACGGAGCGCTTGCCCGGGGTGCCGGCGGCCAGCAGCACGGCAGCGGAGGAGCCGGCCTGCCCGAGGCACGTCGTCTCCACATCGCAACTGACGTACTGCATCGTGTCGTAGATCGCCGACATCGCGCTGAACGAGCCGCCGGGGGAGTTGATGTACAGCGAGATGTCCCGGTCCGGGTCCTGGTACTCGAGGTACATGAACTGCGCCATCAGATCGTTCGCCGAGATGTCGTCGATCCGGGTCCCGAGGAAGACGATCCGCTCCTCCAGCAGCTTCGAGTACGGATCCATCGTCTTGTGCCCGGAGCTCGTGCGCTCGTGGAACTCGGGCAGGACGTAACGGGCGGTGGGTCGGGCCATGGCGTACCCCTCCTCGCGACAAGTCTGTCTGTAAAAAATGTACAGGACGTACGTGACGTTATGATGGGGGTATGGCCTACGAGATTCCGGTGACGCAAGCCAGGGCTGAGCTCGCCGACCTGATCAACCGGGTGGTGTACGGCGGTGAGCGCGTCGTGGTCACACGGCATGGAAAGCCGCTGGTCGCCCTGGTCTCCGCGGCCGACCTCGAACAGCTGGAGGAGCTTCAGAAGCCCGTCGAGGAGCAGGTCGTCAGCGCGGTCTCGACCGTGCGGGAGGTCGCGTCCGCTCCCCGCGAACAGCAGCGGTTCGGTATCGCGGCGCATCACCGGGGGACCGGCGCCTCGTAGCGACGCGGGCGCCCCCGACCGCCGGGGCCGGGGGCGCGGAAGAGCGGGTTCGGTCAGCCGACGGAGGTGAGTTCGCGCTCGCCGGCAGGCGTGGTGCCCTTCGCCCGCGCCCTCAGTGCGTTCCCGAGGATCACGGCGCCCAGTCCCAGCGCGGCCCACCAGGTGAGGGTCAGGACGGGCCCGGTCGCCGTCGCGCCGTCGAAGAACGACACCGAGCGCAGCAGGGTCGCGCTCGCGCCCGGCGGCAGCCACTGGCCGATCGTGCCGACGGGGTCGGGCAGCAGCTGCGGAGCCGAGGCGGCACCCGAGAACGGGTTGCCGAGGAACATCACCACAAGTGCCACGGCGCCGATCCCCGCGTATCCGACGAGGGCGGCGAGTCCCGCCACGGCCGCGCTCACCGCCAGGCTCGACAGCGCGAACGTCCCGGCCTCCGCCCACCAGTTCCCGGTCAGGACGCCGAGCCAGCTGTGGGCCAGTGCGGCCCCGACGACGCCCACCAGTGCGGCGCTGACGACCAGCGCGGTCACCGCGCGGAATCCGCGCAGCCCGTGCAGCGTCACCATGGCGCCCGCGATGATCCCGGCGAGGGCCAGCGGCAGCACGGAGCTGCTCAAGGTCGCCCCCCTCGGGTCGGACGCCGGGGTGGGGACGACGTCCACCGTCCTCACCCCGGTGCCGCGCGCGGCGGCCTGTCGGCCCACGGCCTGCTGGAGGAGCTGGGCCACGACCGGGCTCGCGGCCGATGCCGTGAGCAGCTCCGGGCCCTGCGCGGTCACGACGACCGCGCCGTATACGGTCCGGTCCTCGATCGCCGTCCGCGCGGCCGCCTCGTCGGCGTAGTGATGGATCTCGAAGGCGCCCTCGTGCTGCCGCAGCTGTTTCTCCGTCTGCGCGGTCGCGGCGGCCGGCCCGGCCACGCCGAGCGGCAGGTCGCGGGGGGCGGTGCGGGCGGCGGGCCAGGCGAAGGCCCACAGCGCCAGGGCGGCGAGCAGTGGCACGAGGACGACGACCGCGGTCGTGCGACGGGTGGACATGAGGGTCCTCTCCGGGGCTCGGGGTCCCGTTAAAAAGAAGGATCGTTCGTTTTAGTCTCGGTCACCACCGTCCCGCCGTTGTCCCGCCTTGTCAAGAAGGAATGTTCGTTTTACTTTGGGCGTATGGCTCGTGTATCCCAGGCACACCTCGACGCCCGGCGCCGGCAGATCCTCGACGGCGCCGCGGTCTGCTTCGCCCGCAACGGCTTCCACGCCACGTCCATGCAGGACGTCCTGAAGGAAGCCGACCTCTCGGCCGGGGCCGTGTACCGGTACTTCACCGGCAAGGAGGAACTCATCGGCGCGATCGTCGGCGAGGTGCTCGGCCAGGTCCACGAGGGTTTCGAGGAGGCGACCCACAGCAGCCCGCCCCCGCCTCCGGACCTCCTCGTGGCGTCCGTGCTCAGCCGCGTCCTCGCCACCAAGGAGTCCCTGACCGTGGACGGGCGGCCGGCGTTCCCGCGGCTGGTCGTCCAGGTGTGGACCGAGACCTTCCGCAACGACGAGCTCGCGGCCCTCCTGCGCGAGGGCTACGGCGCCGTGCGCGAGACCTGGACGCGGATCGTCGGGGCGTACCAGGAGGCCGGAATCATGCGGCCGGACGTGCCCCCGGAGGACGTGGCCCGCACGATGATGGCGGCCGCGATGGGCTTCCTCGCCCAGCAGGCCCTGTTCGGGCCGACGCCCGCCGAGTCCCTGCGGGACGGTCTACGGGCGTTGATGAGTATGCGGGATCACAGCTTGGTTAACGTGCCTGAAACCGGATCCAACTAGCCTGCGGATCCACGCCACCAGGGACTTTGCCCCGGGGCAGCGGCAGCCGGGCCCCGCACGGTCCGGAGCGAGGACTGTGAGGTGGGACGTGCAACTGACCCCGCACGAGCAAGAGAGGCTGCTCATCCATGTGGCGGCCGACGTGGCCGAGAAGCGCCGGGCCCGCGGGCTCAGGCTCAACCACCCCGAGGCGGTCGCCCTCATCACGTCGCACATCCTCGAAGGCGCGCGTGACGGCCGTACCGTCGCCGAGCTCATGGCCTCCGGGCGCAAGCTGCTCACCCGGGACGACGTCATGGAGGGCATCCCCGAGATGATCCACGACGTCCAGGTCGAGGCGACCTTCCCGGACGGCACCAAGCTCGTCACCGTCCACGACCCGATCGTCTGAGGGGCCCCGATGATTCCCGGAGAGATCCTCTTCGCCGACGGGCCGATCGCCTACAACGAGGGCCGCGAGGTCACCTCGCTGACCGTCCTCAACGCCGCCGACCGGCCCGTCCAGGTCGGCTCCCACTACCACTTCGCCGAGGCCAACCCGGGCCTGGAGTTCGACCGCGGCGCCGCGCGCGGCAAGCGGCTGAACGTCGCCGCCGGCACCGCCGTGCGCTTCGAGCCCGGCATCCCGGTCGAGGTGGAACTCGTCCCGCTCACCGGCGCCCGCGTGGTGCCGGGGCTGCGCGGGGAGACCGGAGGTGCCCTCGATGCCTGAGATCTCTCGTGCCGCCTACGCCGACCTGTTCGGCCCGACCACCGGCGACCGCATCCGGCTCGCCGACACCGATCTGCTGATCGAGGTCGAGGAGGATCGTTCCGGCGGTCCCGGACTCGCCGGTGACGAGGCCGTGTTCGGCGGCGGCAAGGTCATCCGCGAGTCGATGGGCCAGTCACGTGCCACGCGCGCGGAAGGCACCCCGGACACCGTCATCACGGGCGCGGTCGTCGTCGACCACTGGGGCGTGGTGAAGGCCGACATCGGCATCCGCGACGGCCGGATCACCGGCATCGGCAAGGCGGGCAACCCCGACACCATGGACGGGGTCCACCCGGACCTGGTGATCGGCCCGGAGACCGAGATCATCGCGGGCAACGGCCGGATCCTGACCGCAGGCGCCGTCGACGCGCACGTTCACTTCATCTGCCCGCAGATCGCCGACGAGGCGCTGTCCGCGGGGGTGACCACCCTGGTCGGCGGCGGCACCGGCCCCGCCGAGGGCTCCAAGGCCACCACCGTCACCCCCGGCCCCTGGCACCTCGCCCGGATGCTGGAGGCGATGGAGCAGTACCCGCTCAACATCGGCTTCCTCGGCAAGGGCAACACCGTCTCGCACGAGGCGATGCTGTCGCAGATCCGCGGGGGAGCCCTCGGCCTGAAGCTGCACGAGGACTGGGGATCGACCCCCGCCGTCATAGACGCCTCGCTGACCGTCGCCGAGCGGACCGGCATCCAGGTCGCCATCCACACGGACACCCTCAACGAGGCCGGTTTCGTGGGCGACACACTCGCCGCGATCGCCGGGCGGGGCATTCACGCCTACCACACCGAGGGCGCGGGCGGCGGGCACGCTCCGGACATCATGACCGTGGTCTCCCAGCCGCATGTGCTGCCGAGCTCGACCAACCCCACCCGCCCCTTCACCGTCAACACCGCCGAGGAACACCTCGACATGCTGATGGTGTGCCACCACCTCAACGCGGCGGTGCCCGAGGACCTCGCCTTCGCCGAGTCCCGCATCCGGCCCACGACCATCGGCGCCGAGGACATCCTGCACGACCTGGGCGCCATCTCGATCATCTCCTCCGACGCCCAGGCCATGGGGCGCGTGGGCGAGGTCATCATGCGGACCTGGCAGACCGCGCACGTCATGAAGCGGCGCCGGGGTGCGCTGCCGGGGGACGGGCGCGCCGACAACCATCGCGTACGGCGCTATGTCGCCAAGTACACGATCAACCCCGCCGTCGCCCAGGGGCTCGCTCACGAGGTGGGCTCGGTGGAGACGGGCAAGCTGGCCGACCTGGTGCTGTGGGAGCCCGCGTTCTTCGGCGTCAAACCGCATCTGGTGATCAAGGGCGGGCAGATCGCCTACGCGCAGATGGGCGACGCGAACGCCTCGATCCCGACCCCGCAGCCGATCCTTCCCCGGCCGATGTACGGGGCGATCGGGCGGGCTCCCGCGTCCAACTCCTTCAACTTCGTGGCGCCCCTCGCCATCGAGGACGGGCTGCCGGAGCGGCTCCAGCTCGGAAAGCGGTTCGTGGCGATCGAGTCGACGCGCGGGGTCACCAAGGCCGACATGCGGGAGAATGACGCGCGGCCCGAGGTAAGGGTCGACCCCGACAGCTTCGCCGTACACATCGACGGGGAGCTGGTGGAGGCCACGCCGGCAGCCGAACTGCCCATGGCCCAGCGTTACTTCCTCTTCTGATGTCCAGGGCTGCACTTCTGGTCCTGGCCGACGGCCGCTTCCCCGCCGGAGGGCACGCACACTCCGGCGGGGCCGAGGCGGCCGTCAAGGCGGGGCGGATCACCGGGGCGGACAGTCTGGAGTCCTTCTGCCGGGGGCGGCTGCACACGGCCGGGCTGGTGTCCTCGGCGCTCGCCGCGTCGGCCGTGCTCGGCGTCGACCCGCGGCTGTTGGACGAGGCCGCGGACGCCCGCACGCCGTCCCCCGCACTGCGGACGGCCGCACGCAAGCTGGGCCGTCAGCTGATGCGGGCGGCCCGGGCGAGCTGGCCGTCGACCGAACTCGACGCCCTGGCAAGGGAATTCCCCAAGGGAGCACACCAGCCGGTGGTCCTGGGGCTGGCGGCCCGGGCGGCGGGCCTTGAGGCCGTGGACGCGGCGTACTGCGCGGCGTACGAGAGCGTGAGCGGGCCTTCGAGTGCGACGGTCCGGCTGCTGAGCCTCGATCCTTTTGACGCCACGGGCGTACTCGCCCGGTTGTCGCCAGAGCTGGACCGGATCGCGGATCGGGCGCTGGAGGCAGCGCGGAGGGTTGCCGACGAGGGCGTCGACGCATTGCCGTCGGCGTCGGCGCCGTTGCTGGAAATCGGAGCAGAGGCGCACGCGGCATGGCCAGTACGCCTGTTCGCGTCATAAGGGGGCTCCGGCAACCTACTCAGGGGCGCGGGGCTGCATCCATATGCGGCTCCGCCGCGTGGGCGCGACCAGCCCCCACGGACCCGCACCCGACCATGAACCCCCCCAGGAGCCGTACATGCATCTCGACCACCATCACGACACCCCCGCCGCTCTCAGCGCGGACGCCCACCGACCCGACGGCACCCGCAGAGCCCTCCGTATCGGCTTGGGCGGCCCCGTCGGCTCCGGCAAGACCGCCACCGTCGCCGCCCTCTGCCGGGCCCTGCGCGACGAACTGTCCCTGGCCGTCGTCACCAACGACATCTACACCCGTGAGGACGCCGAGTTCCTGCTCAGGGAAGCCGTGCTGCCCCCCGAGCGGATCACCGCGGTGGAGACCGGCGCCTGTCCGCACACCGCGATCCGGGACGACATCTCCGCCAACCTCGAAGCCGTCGAGGACCTGGAGGACGAGGTCGGCCCCCTGGATCTCATCCTCGTGGAGAGCGGCGGCGACAACCTCACCGCCACCTTCTCCAAGGGGCTCGTCGACGCGCAGATCTTCGTCATCGACGTGGCGGGAGGAGACGACATCCCGAGGAAGGGCGGCCCCGGCGTCACCACCGCCGACCTGCTCATCGTCAACAAGACCGACCTCGCTCCGTACGTCGGCTCCGACCTCGCGCGGATGGCCGCCGACGCCAAGGCCCAGCGGGCCGAACTGCCCGTCGTCCTCCAGTCGCTGCGCAGCGAGGCCGGGGTCACGGACGTCGCCGACTGGGTCCGGGCACAGCTCGCCGCGTGGACGCCATGACGGCGCCCGGAGCGGGAGTACGGGCCACCGCGCGGTTGGTCGCGCGGGACGACGGGCGCGGCGGTACGGCCCTGCCCGTGCTGGAGAGCGACGGGCCGCTGGCGCTGCGGCGGACCCGGGGGAGCGGCACCGAGGCGCGGGTCATGCTCGTCGGCGCGATGAGCGGACCCCTCGGCGGCGACCACTTCACCGTGGAGGCCGACATCCGGGAAGGCGCGCGACTGCGCCTCGGATCGGCCGCGGCCACCATCGCCCTGCCGGGGCAGACCAAGGGCGAGGCCCGCTACGACGTCAGGCTCACCGTCGCCGACGACGGCGAACTTCACTGGCTGCCCGAGCAGTTGATCTCCGCCGGTGGCAGCGATCTGTACGTCACCACGCGGATCGACCTCGGGGCGACGAGTCGGCTCGTGCTGCGCGAGGAGCAGGTCCTCGGGCGGGCGGGGGAGGAGCCGGGGAGGCTCAGCAGCCGGCTCGTGCTGCGCGTCGCGGGGCGCACCGTGCTCGATCAGGAGCTTGCCTGCGGGCCCGGGGCGCCGGGCGGCTGGGACGGACCGGCCGTGCTCGCGGGACATCGAGCCGTCGGTCAACTTCTCGTCGTACGACCGGAGTTCGCCGACAAGCCGGTGACGGCACAGATGCTCGGCGAGAGCGCCACCGTCGTACCGTTGGCAGGGCCCGCCGCGCTCGTCACCGCCGTGGCCCCGGACGCCCTGCTGTTGCGCCGGGTGCTGGACGAGGCGCTGGCAACCCTTAGCGCCTAGTCCGCCCAGCGAACGACCCCTTCCGTTTATCGGATTGGCAAAGAAGAGGTACTCCCCCTGTTCACAGAGTCTCCATAGCCAGGAGGATCCCCGTACGAATCGAAACGACGTACGGGGAGGGGTCCCTCTTGAGGGAGACGAGACCGAAGTGGCGGACGACCGCACTCGGTTCGGCCGGAGTACTCATCACGGCCACACTCATATCCGGTGCCGTCGCGGCACCCGCGTCCGGCGCCAACACGCAGGCCGGCGCGAGCCGGCACGGACAGGACCGTGCGTCCGTCGGTGCCGCGATCGCCGCCGCCCGTGCCGCGAAGGACGGCATCGACTGGGCCGACTGCCCCGCCGACTGGGGGATCGCGAAGCCGGTCCAGTGCGGCTGGGTCAGCGTGCCGCTGGACTACACCAAGCCGAACGGCAAGCAGATCAAGCTCGCCGTCGACCACATCGGCAACACCGGCACCAAGGCGGAGCGTCAGGGCGCCCTCGTCTACAACCCGGGCGGCCCCGGTGGCTCCGGCATGCGCTTCCCGCTCCGCGTCACCAGCAAGAACCCGATCTGGGCCAACGCGGCCAAGGCGTACGACTTCGTGGGCTTCGACCCGCGCGGTGTCGGCCACTCCGCGCCCATCTCCTGCATGGACCCGCAGGAGTTCGTGAAGGCGCCCAAGATGGACCCGGTGCCGGACTCCGAGGCCGACAAGCGCGCCCAGCGCAAGCTGGCCCGTGAGTACGCCGAGGGCTGCGCCGAGCGCACCGGCAAGGCGATGCTCGCGCAGATGACCACGCCCAACACCGTGCGCGACCTGGACGTCATCCGCGCCGCGCTCGGCGAGAAGAAGCTCAACTACCTGGGCGTCTCCTACGGCACCTACATCGGCGCCGTCTACGGCACCATGTACCCGAGCCATGTCCGCCGCATGGTCGTCGACAGCGTCGTCAACCCGTCCCGGGAGAAGATCTGGTACGAGGCCAACCTCGACCAGGACATCGCCTTCGAGGGCCGCTGGAAGGACTGGGAGGACTGGGTCGCCGCCAACGACGCCGCCTTCCACCTCGGCACCACCCGTGCCGCGGTCCAGGCGAAGTGGCTCGAACTGCGCGCCACCGCCAAGAAGAACCCCATCGGAGGGGTCGTCGGCCCGGCCGAACTGATCGGCTTCTTCCAGAGCGCCCCGTACTTCGACTCCTCGTGGGTGCCGGTCGCGACGGTCTTCGGCAAGTACGTCGCCGGTGACACCCAGGCGCTCGTCGACGCGGCCGCGCCGGACCTGTCGGACACCGCGGGCAACATCACCTCGGAGAACGGCAACGCCGTCTACACGGCCGTCGAGTGCACCGACGCCAAGTGGCCCACCAGCTGGAAGAAGTGGGACAAGGACAACACCGAGCTCAACAAGAACTACCCGTTCATGACCTGGGCCAACGCCTGGCTGAACCTGCCGTGCGCCACCTGGCCGGTCAAGCAGCAGACCCCGGTCGAGGTCCGCACCGGCAAGGGCCTGCCCGGCGTGCTCATCGTGCAGTCCGAGCGTGACGCGGCCACCCCGTACGACGGCGGCGTCGAACTGCACAAGCGCTTCAAGGGCTCCCGCCTGATCACCGAGAAGGACGCGGGCTCCCACGGCGTGACCGGTCTGGTCAACCCGTGCATCAACCCACGGGTGGACGCCTACCTGCTCACCGGCAAGCTGGACAAGGCCGACGTGACGTGCACCCCGCACGCCACGCCCAAGCCGTAGCACGTACCACGGGACAAGGCGGCCGGAGACACCGGCCGCCTTTTCTCATGCGCCGATTCTCATGCGCCGAGCGAGTCGAGATACGCGTCCTCCGCCGCGTAGTCGAAGAGGTCGCCGTAGGTCTGGAACATTTTCGGGTACGCCTCCCGCCAGTCCTGTCCGGCCAGTTGCCGCTCGATCCAGGCGACGGTCTCCGGCAGCCGGTCCGCGTACCGCGCCACCACCGGTCGGTACCCCAACTCCCGTTCGGCGGCGGACATGTCGAAGACGACCGGCACCGGCACCGACCACGGCGTGTCGCCCACGGTCGACGAGGGCGGTGGGCCGTCGATCAGCACGCTCTTGGTCTCGACGCCCATCACCGAGTCGATCGCGGCGGCGATCTCCGCCACCGTCGGGGCGTCCGGGTCCACGGCGTTGAGGGCCCTGCTGCCGGGCTTCGCCGCGGCCAGCCGGACAAGTTCGGCGATGTTGTGGACGTTCGCCGGGTGGAATCGGCTCATGCCGCCGTACGGCAGGAGACGCCGAGGCCGGCCGTCCAGGTTGCGCTTGACGAAGTACAGCTCGCGCGGCGTCCGGCAGTGCGGTCCGTGGATCGCTCCGGCACGCAGCAGTGTCGTGGGCAACCGGTCGCCCGCGGCGAGGAGTTCACGCTCCAGGCCGGCCTTGCGCGTGCTGTACGAGGCCTCACCGGGCGCGACGGTCCGCTGGTCCTCCGTCACCCCTACAGGGAACTCGGGGAAGCCCTCCGGCTCGCCCTGGGTGTCGAAGCTGCGGCCCTTGTCGTCCTCGTACACCGACACGCTGGAGATCACCACGGCCGAGCCCACCCGGTCGGCCAGCGACACCAACTGCCCTGCGTGTGCGGGTCCGTAGGCGACCATGTCCACCAGGACCTCGCAGCCGTCGCCCACCGCGGCGGCCAGGGCCGAGTCGTCCGCCCGGTCGGCCCGCGCGGTACGCACCCGCGCGGGCCAGCTCTCGTCCCGTCCGCCGCCCCGGGAGACGGCCGTCACCTCCCAGCCGTCCCGGGCCAGCGCGCCCACGGCCACCCGCCCGATCTGTCCCGTCGCTCCGATCACCACAGCACGTCGTGTCATGCAGCGACCGTACGGCGGTCAACTCCGGTTCCTCCAGGGGGTTCTGCCGACGGCAGACCTCAGCTCAGCGGAATCCGGGGGAACTTGCGCTCCTTCTCCTTGCGCGCGGCGGCCTCCTCCGCCTTCACCACGGCCGCGTACTGGTCGACGTACTCCTGGTCGGACAGCTTCAGGATGGCGTACATGATCTCGTCGGTGATGGCCCGCAGGATCGCCTTCTCGTTCTCCATCCCCGCGTAGCGGGAGAAGTCCAGCGGCTTGCCGAAGCGGATCACCACCGGGTGGATGTTGGGGATGACCTTGCCGGGCGGCTGCGCCTCGAAGGTGCCGATCATCGCGCAGGGGATCACCGGCACCTGGGCCCTGAGCGCCATCACCGCGACGCCGACCTTGCCCTTGTAGAGGCGGCCGTCGTGGGAGCGGGTGCCCTCCGGGTAGATGCCGAGAAGTTCGTCCTTGCGCAGGACGCCGAGACCCTCGCGGATGGCGGCCTGGCCCGCTTCCTTGCCGGAGCGGTCGACCGGGATCTGTCCGGCGCTGCGGAAGAAGAAGGCGGTCAGCCGGCCCTTGATGCCGGGCCCGGTGAAGTACTCGGCCTTCGCCAGGAAGGTGATGCGCCGCTTGAGCACCGCGGGCATCAGGAAGTGGTCGGAGAAGGACAGGTGGTTGCCGGCGACGATGGCCGCACCCGACTCCGGGATGTGCTCGAGGCCCTCTATTCGAGGCCGGAAGACCAGTCTCAGCAACGGCCCCAACAGCACGTATTTGAGCAGGTAGTAGAACAAGAGGGGGCGCTCCTCGGTCGGGCGGACGGCTCAACTCCGCGTTCTGGCTGGTCAACCGGCGTGAGGCGGGGCTGTCAGTGTAGGCGCAGGGCACGACGGCCGGAACAGGGCCGAACGCCGGACCAGCTTGGTGCCGGCGGGCGGAGCGCGGCAACCCGGCCAGGCGCTGTGGCGTGAACCGCGGGGATGGTCGGCCAACGGGCCGCTCTTGATTCCCGGGCGGGATCGTGTCGCGTTCACAACCGTACGATGACCAGCGCCGTGTCGTCCGTGGCGCCGCCGGGCGGGAGCAGCTCCAGCAGGACCGCGTCGGCGAGGGTCTCGGGGTCGTCCTCGCGGTGCCGGGCGAGGGAGTCGGCGAGCCGGGCGAGCCCGGTGTCGATGTCCTCGCGGCGCCGCTCCACCAGGCCGTCGGTGTAGAGGGCGAGGGTGGCGCCGCTGGTGAAGGTGGTCGCGGCCTGCACCCGGGGGATCGGGTCGGGAAAGGCGTCGAGCGGCGGGTCGGTCGCCTTGTCCAGGCACTCCACCCGGCCGTCGGGGTGCACCAGCATCGGCGGTGGATGCCCGGCGCTGCTGTAGGTGAGGGTGCCGTGGTCGAGGTCGATGAACGTGGTGACCGCGGTCGCCGACTCGGCGCCGTCCACGACGTGGGCGTACCGGCCCAGCACGTCCAGGGCCTCGGCCGGGCCCCCGGCCACTCGGGATGCGGCGCTCAGGGCGCTGCGCAGCTGGCCCATCACCCCGGCGGCCGCGAGCCCGTGGCCCACCACGTCACCGACCGAGACACCGACGCGGTGGCCGCCCACCAGGTCGACGAGGTCGTACCAGTCCCCGCACACGTTCAGCGTGCCGACCGCGGGCCGGTAGCGCACGGCGGCCCTGTCGTGCAACGACTGCCGGCCGGCGGGCAGCATGGCCTCCTGGAGCGTCAACGCGACCTCGCGGTCACGGGCGTGGGCCCGCCGCAACCGTTCGTTGACCTCCTGGAGTTCACGGGCACGGGTGTACAGCTCGGCCTCCAGGACCCGGTTCCGGTCGGCGCTCGGGCCGCCGCGGGCCCGGATCAGCTCGGTGACCTCCTCGACCCGGTGCACAAGCATCTCGACCTTGCCGTCCGCGCCGAGCAGGGGGGCGTTGCAGGGGCTCCAGTACCGCTCCTCCCACTCCCCGGGCCGGCCGGGCACCTCGACGTCGTACCGCTGAAGGGCCATGGAGTCGCGCTCTCCCGTCTCCAGCACCCGGCGCAGGGAGGCGGCCAGATTGCGCATACCGGTCGCCGCGGGGTCGTTCGGGTTGTCCGGGAAGACGTCGAAGAGATAGCGGCCCACGAGCTCCTCGCGCCGGCGCCCGGACATCCGCAGGAACTCCGCGTTGACGTCCGCGTACACCAGGTCGGGCGTGAGCAGCGCGACCATGCCGGGCAGCGCCTGGAACACGGCCGAGTAGTCGATGGCGTCGGTGTCGCCGATTCTGTCGCTCATGGCTGCCGCCTCACCGCCTGGATCGCACCATTTTCCCACGGTATGCACGGGCCGGAGGTCAGTCCGGTGGTTCCTCGAGGGACTGCTCGGCCCAGATGATCTTTCCTTCGGGTGCGAACCGGGTGCCCCAGCGCTGGGCGAACTGGGAGACCAGCAGCAGCCCCCGGCCGCCCTCGTCCGTGGTGCGGGGGTGGCGCAGATGGGGCGCGGTGTCGCCGCTGTCGAACACCTCGCAGACCAGGGACCGCTCCCGGATCAGCCGGAGCCGGATCGGGCCGACCGCGTACCGGATGGCGTTGGTGACCAGTTCGCTGACGACCAGTTCGGTGGTGAAGGCGAACTCCTCCAGGCCCCACTCCGTCAGCTGCCGGGACGCCGTCTTGCGGGCCTCGGCGACCAGGGCCGGATCGACGGGCACGTCCCAGTCCGCGACCTGGTCGGGCCCCAGCAGCCGGGTACGGGCCATGAGCAGGGCCACGTCGTCGTGCGGCCGGTCGGGGGCCAGGGCGTCGACCACGGCCCGGCAGTGCAGGTCGAGCGTGGGCTCGGGCCTCTCCAGGGCCTGACGCAGCCGGTCCCGGCCCGCGTCCACGGCCCACTCCTCGCCGTGGGCGAGCAGCCCGTCGGTGTGCAGTGCGAGCGTGCTGCCCGCCGCCAGGGCCAGTTCGACCGACTCGAAGGGGGGACCGCCGACGCCGAGCGACGCCCCCTGCGGAAGGTCCACGAAGGCGACCGTGCCGTCGGGAAGGATCACGGCGGGCGCGGGATGGCCGGCGGCGGCCATCGTGCACTGCCCGTCGACCGGGTCGTAGACGACGTACACACATCCGGCGCCCTGGGCGCTGTCGGTGTCCTCGGTCCCCGGCCCGACACCCTCCTCGCGCGCCGTCCGGGCGACCAGGTCGTCGAGGTGACCCAGCACCTCCTCGGGCGGCAGATCCAGCGCCGCCAGCGTCCGTACGGCGGTCCGCAGCCGGCCCATCGAGGCGGCGGCGCCGATGCCGTGCCCGGGTACCTCGCCGACCACGAGGGCGACCCGCGCGCCGGAGAGCTGGATGAGGTCGTACCAGTCGCCGCCCAGACCCGTCAGCTCGTCGGCGGGCCGATAGCAGGCGGTCACCTCCACGGCGCCCTGCTCGGGCAGCCGGTGGGGCAGCAGACTGCGCTGCAGGACCAGCGCGGCCTCGCGCTCGCGGGTGTAGCGCCGGGCGTTGTCGACGCAGACGGCCGCCCGCGAGACGAGATCCTCCGCGAGGTTCAGGTCGTCCGCGTCGAAGGGTTCCTGGCGGCTCCGGCGGAAGAACGTGGTGACGCCCAGGGTGACGCCCCGGGCGCGGATCGGCACCACCAGCACGCTGTGCAGGCCCAGATCCAGAAAGGTGGCCTGCCGCCCGCCGGGGATGTGGGTCGCCCACTCCGCGGCCAGCGGGTCCAGGCGCTCCTCCCGCCAGGGCTCGCCCGAGTCGAGACAGCGCAGCGGGGGCGACCCGGGCCGGTAGGAGGCCACCTCACCGACCTCGACGACGGCCTCCGGAAGACCCTCGTTCACCGACTGCTGCCCGGCCCGCAGCAGCGGCACATGCGTGGTGGGCTCCGCTCCCCGCAGCACCGACTCCAGCAGGTCCACGGTGACGTAGTCGGCCAGCGCGGGTACGGCCACGTCGGCCAGCTCCTGCGCGGTGCGCCGGATGTCCAGACTGCGGCCGATGCACTCGCCGGCCCGGTCGAGCAGGGCGAGGCGCTGCCGGGCCCGGTGCCGGTCGGTGATGTCGACGACCGTGTAGTAGATGCCGATCGGGTGACCCCGGTCGTCGTCGATCCGGGTGAACGACATCGTGTGCGCGGTCTCGCGGTGCGGGGCGGAGCGGACCCGGCCGACGTGCTCGTACTCCACCACCGGTTCACCGGTCTCCAGTACGCGCCGCATCTGCGCCTCTATCGCCTGGGCGTCCAGGCCCGGCTGGATCTCCGCGAACCGCAGTCCCAGCCGTTGCTGGGCCGGGGCGCTGCCGAACTGTTCCAGGGCCGGGTTGGACCACACGCAGCGCAGGTCCGTGTCCACGATCGCGATGCCGATGGGCGAGCGGGTGACCATCTGCTCCAGTACCTGGCGGCTCATGTCCCAGCCGGGGGCCTCCGCCATCTCGGACAGCAGCACCAGCCAGCGTTCCGAGGTGTCGGAGTCGTCGGCCACCGTGATCCGGACCATGACCGGGACCGGCCGGCCGTGCTTGTGCAGGGCGGTCAGCAGCCCCGCCCAGCTGCCGTCGGTCCGGCAGCGCGCGGTGATCTCCGGCAGCCGGCGGGCGTCCTCGGGGGCGAGAAGGGCTGCGACGCTCTGGCCCACGGCTTCGGTGGCGGGATAGTCCAGCAGGCGCTCGGCGTCCTTGGTCCAGCCGGTCACTATGCCGTGGGCGTCGAGCAGCAGGGGCGCGGCATCGGCCACGTCGAACCGGTGCCGCGCGGTGTCGTGCTCCTCCTGAGCGCCCACGGCCGACCTCTCTGTCGCTGAGAGTGGTCTATCACCTCTTCGTCACATCTTCACCCGGTCTGGTGGAGTGCGCGGCCGGGGAGGGGGTTCTGGTGTAGGTCAGCGCCTGAGTACCTTTGCCAGTACTCCCAGCGCCGATCGCAGTTCCTCCGCCGTGATCGTCAGCGGTGGCGCCAGCCTGATCGTCGAGCCGTGGGTGTCCTTGACCAGGACGCCCTCGTCCATCAGCAGCTTGCTGACCTCGCGGCCCGTGCCGAGGGACGGGTCGATGTCGACACCGGCCCACAGGCCCCGTGCGCGGAAGCCGACGACACCCTTGCCGACCAGGTCCGCCAGGCCGTCCCGCAGGACGGTGCCGAGGTCGGCCGCCCGGCGCTGGAACTCGCCCGTTTCCAGAAGCTCGACCACCGCCGTGCCCACCGCCGCCGCGAGCGGGTTGCCGCCGAACGTCGAACCGTGTTCGCCCGGGCGCAGTACGCCGAGGACGTCACGGCGGGCGACCACCGCGGAGACCGGGACGATGCCGCCGCCCAGTGCCTTGCCCAGGAGCAGGACGTCCGGGACGACTCCCTCGTGCTCGACGGCGAGGGTGCGGCCCGTGCGGCCGAGGCCCGACTGGATCTCGTCCGCGATGAAGAGACAGCCCGTGCGGCGGGTCAGCTCGCGGACGCCGGTCAGGTAGCCGTCGTCCGGGATGACCACGCCCGCCTCGCCCTGGATGGGTTCGAGGAGCACCGCGGCCGTGGTCTCGTCGACCGCCGCCTCCAGCGCCGCCAGGTCGTTGTACGGCACGATCCGGAAGCCCGGCGTGAAGGGACCGAAGCCCGCCCTGGCCGTCTCGTCCGTGGAGAACGACACGATCGTCGTCGTACGGCCGTGGAAGTTCTCCGCCGCCACCACGATCGTGGCCCGGTCGGCCGGGACGCCTTTGACCTCGTACGCCCACTTGCGGGCCACCTTGATGCCGCTCTCCACCGCCTCCGCGCCGGTGTTCATCGGCAGCACCATGTCCAGGCCGGTCAGCTCGGCCAGGCGCTCCGCGAACTCGGCGAGCCGGTCGTTGTGGAAGGCCCTGGACGTCAGCGTCAGCCGGTCCAGCTGCCGGTGTGCCGCCTCGATCAGCGCCGGATGGCGGTGGCCGAAGTTGAGGGCGGAGTAGCCGGCCAGCATGTCGAGGTAGCGGCGGCCCTCCACGTCCTGCACCCAGCTGCCCTCGGCACGGGCGACGACCACGGGCAGCGGGTGGTAGTTGTGCGCGAGGACCGGCTCCTCGGCACGGATGAGATCGGCGGAGGAACGCGTGCTTACGGGTGCGGTCATGAGCGGATCTCCTGGGTGCAGCACTTGATGCCGCCGCCGGCCTTGTGGAACTCGGAGAGGTCGACGGGGACGGGGACATAGCCGTGGTCGTCGAGGCGCACGGCGAGGGCCTCGGCCTGCGGGGCGATGAAGACGTGCCGGCCGTCGGACACGGAGTTCAGACCGAACGCCATCGCGTCGTCACGGGTCGCGAGCACCGCGTCCGGGTACAGCTGGGCGAGTACCGCGCGACTGCCCGGCGAAAAGGCCTCCGGGTAGTACACGATGTTGTTCCCGCTCTCGGAGTCGTCGAGGACGAACAGCGCGGTGTCCAGGTGGTAGAAGTGCGGGTCCACCAGGGTCAGGCTGATCACCGGGTGGCCGAAGAACTCCTGCACCTCGCGGTGCGCCTCCCGGGTCGTGCGGAACCCGGTTCCGGCCAGCACGTACCGGCCCGTCCAGACGAGATCGCCCTCGCCCTCGCAGACCGC
The DNA here is from genome assembly GCF_001514145.1 of Streptomyces canus. Taxonomy (GTDB): domain Bacteria; phylum Actinomycetota; class Actinomycetes; order Streptomycetales; family Streptomycetaceae; genus Streptomyces; species Streptomyces canus. The sequence continues at coordinate 417,265 of NZ_KQ948662.1, read as the reverse complement.
GGCGGGACGGTGGACGTCATAGCCCGCCGTCTTGAACCACAGGTCGTAGTGCGTGGACTCGGGGCGCCGCTGGGGCGCGTGGAAGAGGGAGCCGAAGACGCGGCCGCCGACGACGACCGCCGAGTTCGCGGCGAAGACCATGTCCGGGAGACCGGGGACCGGCTCCACGGCTGCGACGTCGTGACCGTGGGCCTCATAGGCGCGGATCAGGGTCCGCCACTGGTCCTGCGCCAGGTCCACGTCGACATGGGTGTCGGGATGCATCCAGGGATTGATCGCGTACTGCACGGCGAAGTGTCTGGGTTCGCAGACGAGGAAACGCCGTCGGCGCGGCACACGGGAGTCGGTCACAGAGGGGTTCCTCCGCTTCCTGCGGTGTCTACTGAGGGTTGACACCAAGGTAGAAAACGGGCGGCAGTCGCGACAAGCAACAAGAATTGCGTGTCTGTGCAGGAATGCTGCGTGTTCGTCCGGTGAAACGCACGCTTGGTGCGTTTAGCGGCTACGCCTCCGGTGCAGGCTGGCTCGCCCCCGCCTCGGGGCTTTCCGGGATCAGATGGGACAGCACCATCACGCTGATCGTCTTCCGGATGAACGGCTCCACGCGGATGCGTTCCAGCACCTCCTCGAAGTGCTCCACGTCCCGCGCCCGTACATGCAGCAGGGCGTCCGCGCCGCCGGTCACCGTCATCGCCGCGGTGATCTCCGGATGGTTGCGGACCACCTCCGCGAGCCGCCGCGGCGGGGCCGCGCCCTCGCAGTACACCTCGACGTACGCCTCGGTACGCCAGCCCAGCGCCGACGGCTCCACCGTGGCCGTGAACCCGGTGATGACCCCGGTCTCGCGCAGCCGGTCCACCCGCCGCTTCACCGCCGTGGACGACAGCCCGATCGCCGAACCGATCTCCGCGAAGGACGTCCGCGCGTTCGCCATCAGCGCGGTGATGATCTTCCGGTCCAGCTCGTCGAAGGCGACGGTCCTGCTGCTCATGTCGGCACTGTATCCAGCGCGGGCGTCCACACCTCCGCACGTGTCCAGTCCTACGAATTACTCCTACACTCCGGGTTCATGCTGCGCGCCCTGGCTGTCGACGACGAACGCCCCTCGCTGGAGGAACTGCTCTATCTCCTGAGCGCCGACCCCCGGATCGGCAGTGTGGAGGGCGCCGGTGACGCCACCGAGGCGCTGCGCCGCATCAACCGCGCTCTGGAGTCGGGACCCGGCGGGCCCGAGGCGATCGACGTCGTCTTCCTCGACATCAACATGCCCGGCCTCGACGGCCTCGACCTCGCCCGGCTGCTGACCGGGTTCGCCACCCCGCCGCTCGTCGTGTTCGTCACCGCCCACGAGGACTTCGCCGTCCAGGCCTTCGACCTCAAGGCCGTCGACTACGTGCTCAAACCGGTGCGCAAGGAACGCCTCGCGGAGGCCGTCCGCCGCGCCGCCGAACGCCTCGGCAGCGCGCCCCGGATCCCCGTGCACGAACCCGACCCCGACCACATACCCGTCGAACTCGGCGGGGTGACCCGGTTCGTCGCCGTCGACGACATCACCCACGTCGAGGCCCAGGGCGACTACGCCCGCCTCCACACCGACAAGGGCAGCCACCTCGTCCGGATCCCGCTGTCCACCCTGGAGGACCGCTGGCGCTACCGAGGCTTCGTCCGCATCCACCGCCGCCACCTGGTCGCCCTGCGCCACGTCGGCGAACTCCGCCTGGACGCGGGCACGGTGAGCGTCGTCGTCGGCGGTGAGGAACTCCAGGTCAGCCGTCGCCACACGCGTGAGCTGCGGGACCTGCTGATGAGGAGGCCGTAGTCATGCCGCAGGACCCCGTCGAGCGGCGTGTCGTCGTCACCGGCCCGCCCCGCCGCAGCCGCCCCGCCTCCGGCTACTACCGGCCGCGCACCGAGATCGACGAACAGACCACCCTCGGCCACACCTACGTCCGCTCCCTGATGCGCACCCAACTGCGTGCCGCCCTCGCGGTGTTCGCCTTCCTCGGACTGCTCATAGGGCCGCTGCCGCTGCTCTTCGCGGCCATGCCGGACGCCCACCGCCTCGAATGGGGCGTCCTCGGCTTCGGCCTCTACGTCCCGATGGTCCTGCTGGCCCGCTGGTACGTACGCCGCGCCGAACGCAACGAACGGGACTTCGTCCGGCTGGTCGAGGACCGATGAACTCCAGCTACTCGGTCCCCGCCGTCGCGCTCGTCGTGGTGGCCACCGTGCTCGTCGGCGCGTTCGGCCTGCGCATCTCCCGCACCACGTCCGACTTCTACGTCGCCTCCCGCACCGTGGGCCCCCGCCTGAACGCGGCCGCCATCAGCGGCGAGTACCTCTCCGCCGCGTCCTTCCTGGGCATCGCGGGCCTGGTCCTCGTCCAGGGTCCCGACATGCTCTGGTACCCCGTCGGCTACACGGCCGGCTATCTCGTCCTGCTCCTGTTCGTCGCCGCCCCCCTGCGCCGCTCCGGCGCCTACACCCTGCCCGACTTCGCCGAGGCACGGCTCGCCTCCCAGGCCGTGCGACGGCTCGCGGGTGCCTTCGTGGTCGGCGTCGGCTGGCTCTACCTGCTGCCCCAACTCCAGGGCGCCGGACTGACGCTGACCGTCCTGACCGGGGCGCCCCAGTGGCTCGGCGGGGTGATCGTGGCAGCCGTCGTGGTGGCCACCGTCGCCGCGGGCGGCATGCGCAGCATCACCTTCGTGCAGGCCTTCCAGTACTGGCTCAAGCTCACCGCCCTGCTCGTCCCGGCCCTCTTCCTCATCCTCGCCTGGCAGGGCGACGGCGCCCCCAGCCACGCCTTCGAGGAACCGGCGACCTTCCGCGAACAGCGCGTGGTCCGAGTCGACTCCACCCTCGATCTCAGGCTGGAGACCCCCCTGACCGTCACGGTCACCGGTACGGTCGACGGCCGCCGCCACGAGGACCAACAGCTCCGACTTCCCGCGGGTACCCACCACATCGACCGGGGCACCGAGCTGACCTTCGCCAAGGGCACCACCGTCCCCGCCGCCGACCGCGGCACCAGCGACGGCATGTCGACCTCCCTCGCCGCGGGCCGCGAGGAACGGCCCCTGTACGCCACGTACGGACTGATCCTCGCCACCTTCCTCGGCACCATGGGCCTGCCGCACGTCGTCGTCCGCTTCTACACCAGCCCGCACGGCGTCGCCGCCCGCCGCACCACCGTCGCCGTCCTCGGCCTGATCGGCTGCTTCTACCTGCTGCCCCCGGTCTACGGCGCCCTCGGCCGCCTGTACGCCCCCGAACTCACCCTCACCGGAGACGCCGACGCCGCCGTCCTGCTGCTCCCGGAGCGGATGATCGGCGGCCTCGGCGGCGACCTGCTGGGCGCGCTGGTGGCGGGCGGGGCCTTCGCCGCGTTCCTGTCGACGGCCTCCGGACTCACCATGGCCGTGGCGGGCGTGCTCACCCAGGACGTCCTGCCCTCGCGCGGCGTACGGCACTTCAGACTCGGCACCGCGCTCGCGATGTGCGTGCCGCTCGCCGCGAGCGTCCTGGTGGGCGGCCTGCCGGTCGCCGACGCCGTGGGCCTCGCCTTCGCGGTGTCCGCCTCCTCCTTCTGCCCGCTGCTCGTGCTCGGCATCTGGTGGCGGCGGCTGACCCCGCCGGGCGCCGCCGCGGGCATGCTGGTCGGCGGCGGCTCCGCGTTCCTCGCCGTGGCCGCGACCATGGCCGGCTTCCCGGCCCGCGGCCCGCTGCACGCCCTGCTCGCCTGGCCCGCGCTCTGGTCGGTGCCGCTCGGCTTCCTCACCATGGTGCTGGTGTCCCTGGCCACCGCGGGCCGGGTACCGGCGGGCACGGCGGCGATCCTGGCCCGCTTCCACCTGCCGGAGGAGTTGCGGGCGGAGGTGAAGGCATGAGCGGATTCCTGGCCGGACTGTGCGTGGCGATCCTCCCGCTGCTGGCAGCCGGGTTCTGGCTCGGACGGCGTACGGCCCGACCGCAGACCCTGGGCGGCCTCGGCACCCCCGTCGAACACGCCACCTTCGAGACCCTGCACACCGCCTCCCTGGCGGCGCCCCCGCTGCGGGCGGGCCTGACGGAGGAGACCGCCCGCAAGTCGGCCCGCAGACTGCGCTCACTGCTCGGCACGGACGCGCTGTGCCTCACCGACCAGAAACAGGTCCTGGTCTGGGACGGCGTGGGCAGCCACCACCGCACCGAGATCATGGAACGCCTCGCGGGCCCACTGGAGACCGGCCGCGGCGAGGCCTTCCCGCTCACCTGCGACGCCCCCGACTGCCCGGTCCGCTGGGCGGTCGTCGCCCCGCTCACCGTCGACGACCGCGTCCACGGCGCCCTGGTCGCCTGCGCGCCCCGCGAGTCTGCCGTCCTGGTCCGGGCGGCCGGGGAAGTCGCCCGCTGGGTGAGCGTCCAACTGGAGTTGGCGGACCTGGACCAGTCCCGGACCCGCCTGATCGAGGCCGAGATCAAGGCACTTCGGGCCCAGATCTCCCCGCACTTCATCTTCAACTCGCTCGCGGTGATCGCCAGCTTCGTCCGCACCGACCCCGAGCGCGCCCGCGAACTGCTCCTCGAATTCGCCGACTTCACCCGCTACTCGTTCCGCAGGCACGGCGACTTCACCACCCTCGCCGACGAACTCCACGCCATCGACCACTACTTGGCGCTGGTGCGGGCCCGCTTCGGCGACCGTCTCTCCGTCACCCTGCAGATCGCCCCGGAGGTGCTGCCGGTCGCCCTGCCGTTCCTGTGCCTGCAGCCGCTGGTCGAGAACGCCATCAAGCACGGCCTGGAGGGCAAGACCGAGAAGTGCCACCTGCAGATCACCGCCCAGGACACCGGCGCCGAGGCCCTGGTCGTCATCGAGGACGACGGCGCAGGGATGGACCCGGTCCTGCTCCGCCGTATCCTCGCGGGCGAGGTCAGCCCTTCGGGCGGCATCGGGCTGTCCAACGTCGACGACCGGCTCCGCCAGGTGTACGGCGACTCCTACGGCCTGGTCATCGAGACCGCCGTCGGCGCGGGCATGAAGATCACCGCCCGGCTGCCCAAGTACCAGCCGGGCGTGCACTCGGCGGGCCGTCTCACGGACGGCTGACGTCAGGTGCTGCGGGTGGCCACCATCCCCAGGGTGATCAGGCCCAGCACCACCCAGCCGAACCACAGCCAGCCGTTGCTGCCGAGCGCCACCGTGTAGGCGGTCACCGCGACGAGACCGCCGACGGTGAGCACCCCCATCGTTCGGGTCGAGCCATCCGTGGAACCGGTACCGGGCATCGCAACACCCTCCTCAGGATTCGTCCCCCTCCATGGTGCCCCCGTTCTGCCTGCGAACGGTGCACACGACGAAATGTGTGCCGTTCTTCCAGGGCCCCGCACTGGTCCAGGAGCCCGCGGTGTAGACGGACGGATCGAACCCGTAGTCGCCCGGCGGCACGTCACGCGCGCACGCCGTGTCCGACTCCGTGCGCGCCTCGGACAGCGTGACGTCGGGGTCCAGACGGGTGAATCCCAGCACCTGCTCGTCGTGGGAGCCCTCGCAGGAGACCAGCCGGGCGTCCCGGTTGGTGCGCACGTCCAGACAGTCCCGCCGCTGCATGGTCGCCGTGTCCGCGAACCCCGAGCCCAGCCGCCGATGGGTACCGATCGGCCCGTACACCGGCCCGTTCCCGCCCAGCACCAGACACGCGGTGCGTCGTCCCGCCGCCTCGAAGCCCCCGTCGGTCGGCACGACGGCCTGGCTGCGGACGTCCGCGAGCCGGTCCCGGACCTCCCGCGTCCGCTCCTCGCACCGCGCCACACCCGTCCGCCGCGCCTCTTCGGCCGAGGAGGTCGTCACGAACGCCATCACCTGGCCGTCCGGGACCGTCCCGCAGGTGGGGTCAAGGCGCAGCCGAGGTGTGGCCCGGAAACGCTCCGAGCCGGGCCAGTCGGCGACGACGCAGTCGCCGTCCCGCAGCGGTTTCGTGAGCCCGACCGTCTCGCCGTACGGCTGCCGGGAGCCCTGTTGTCCGCCCCCGCCGTCCGACGACCGGTCGGCCATGGCGTACCAGACGCCCCCGAGGGCCAGCAGCAGCCCGAGACCGCAGGCGAGGACGGCCCGCAGGGCGTGCGAGCGCTCCCGCCGTCGGCGGCCGCCCTGCGGCGGCGGGAGCCCTTCGGTGTGCGGCCGCTGTCCGTTCGGCGGCGGCCCGGGCGGCGGCGCCTGCACCGCGGCCCAGGGCGGCTGGGAACCGAGGTCGGTCTGCGTGCGGACGTACGGCTCGGGCTGCGGCGCCACGATCCGCGACAGCGCGGCCTCCGCCTCCGCCGCCGACCACCGCTGCCCGGGGTCCTTGGCGAGCAGCCTCTGCAGTACGGGGCCCAGCGCACCGGCGCGCACGGCGGGCCGCGGCGCCTCCATGACCACCGCGGTCACCTCGGCGAGATGCGACTCCCGCTCGAAGGCACCCACACCCTCCACGGCGTGGTAGAGCGTGCAGCCCAGCGAGAACAGGTCGGCGGCCGGGGTGGGCGCTCCGCCCGTGGCCCGCTCGGGCGCCAGATAGCCCGACGTGCCCACCAGCACCGACGCCAGCGTGTACCGGGTCTCCCCGGCGTCCGGCTGCACGGAGATGCCGTAGTCGGTGAGGAGGACCCGTCCGTACGGTGATCCCGAGCGGTCCGGCGCCAGCAGGATGTTCGCAGGCTTCACGTCCCGGTGCATCACGCCCCGCTGATGCCCGGCGGTCAGCGCGTCCAGCACGGCGAGGCCGATCCGGGCGCACTCCGCCGGGGCCAGCGGGCCGCGGGAGTCGACCAGGTCACGCAGATCCACCGCGTCCGCCACGTACTCCATGACGATCCACGGCAGCCCCTCGTGCTCCAGCACGTCGTGCACGGTCACCACGTGCGGATGGCCGCGCAGCCCCGCCGCGTGCCGGGCCTCCGCGCGGGCCCGCGCCACCCTGGCCTCCCGCTCGTGGTCCGCCTCCACCGCGTCACGGAACACGATCTCCTTGAGCGCGACCGCACAGTCGAGTCTCTGGTCGTGGGCGAGCCACACATGGCCCATGCCGCCGCTGCCGAGCGGGTTCAGCAACAGATAGCGGCCGGCGATGATCCGGCCCACTCCCGACGTCGGTGATCCTGAAGACATCCGGTGACTCTCCGGTTCTGCGGGTTCCTCGGGCTCTTCGGGGGTGTTACGCGGCGACCGTGCTGCTCGGCCCGTCGGCGGCGGGCTCACTGGTGGCGGGCTCGGTCGTCGCGGGCTCAGTGGTCGCGGGTTCGCTCGTGGCCGCTGGCGAGGTGGCCGGCCTGGAGGTCGGGGGAACGCTCGTCGTCGCCGGTGGCGGTGCCGGTGGCGCGCTGCTGGTGACCGGGGCGCTGCTCGGCGGTGAACCGGTCGAGGGCGGCGGGCTCGGCGGACTGCTCGACTTCTCGGGCGACGGCGCGCCGGGAGCCGTACTCGACGACGGCGGTGACGAGGACACCCCGGGCCTGCCGCTCGACGAGGACGGAGGCGGCGAGGAGGACTCGCCGGGCCGTCCGCCGGACGATCCCGAGGGCCCCGAGGATCCCGGCTTGGGCGGGCTGCTCGTGAGCGGTGTCTTCGCCCCGGGGGAGGGCGGCGGGGGAGTGGTCGTGGGCCCGCTCTTCCCGCCGGAGGTGCTCGTGCCACCCCCGGCCACGGTCAGCATCACGTACTGCCCGAACGGCAGCTCCGCCCCCGCGGGCGGGTCGGTCGCCGTGACCTTCGCGCCGTCGGACGGCACCCCCTGCCCGGCGTACCCGGCCGCCAGCCCGGCGTCGATCAGCTCCCGGACGGCCCGGGCGAAGGTCGTCCCGGCCAGGTCCGGCACCGTGCGCCGCTTCTTCGTGTTGAAGGTGGTGTCCTTGTCACCGGTGCTGCCGACCGGCCGGTTGATGCCGCGGGCGGGCTCCTGGACGTCGACGAGAGCGATCCGTGCCAGTTTCCGCGGAGCGGGCTTCACGGCCACCACCGACTCCCGCTCGTATCCCGCCCACTTCTTGTTGCCGTCCTCGAACTGGACGGAAATCCGGCCGGTGTCACCCTCGAAGGGCCGCAATGGATTTCCACACGAGCACTTCACAGCCGGAAGCCCTTGTTCATCGACGAGAATCGAGATTCCGGCCTGGAGCAAGGAGTTGTACGGGACGGCCTTTTCCTTCTTGTAGTCGTGGTTCTTGACGAGAGTGTCGTGACGCAGCAGAACCGGTGTGAGTCGATGCAGATATTCCGGTATCTCGTCCGTACCGATGTTCAGCACGCCGGCCCACGCCTGTGCCTTTTGGTGATTCCTGGGATCGGTGAGAAATCGTTCGAGTTTGGCGACGTCACAGATGGTCGGCTGCTTGCTGCCGCCGTACAGACCGGGCGTGTCCCCCTGCTGGAGACTTCCCTGGACGGGCTGCGACCGCACGGCGGTGGTGTCCCTGCCCAGGCCGCTGTTCTCCTCGAAGAACGGAGCGAGCGAGGGCACGCCGACGGCGACCGCCTTGACCACCGTCAGTGGATTTCCCTTCTCACAACCGCTCAGCAGCAGTGCGAAAATCGCCAGGACGGTGATCCTGTGCATAAATGCGCGAAGTGTCATGACCGCTCCCCCCGGCGGTTCCCCCAACGCGCTTCATGCTACTGAATGCTTCGGAAAGACGAAGCCGTTCAACGCCCCTGTGCGTTCAATGAAGCCAAATACGCGTTGTACGCCTCGAGATCCTTGTCGCCGTCACGGTCGGCGGCCCGGTCCGTGCGCTTGGCCTGCCGCTGCTCGGAGCCGTACCACTGGAACAGCAGTGCGATCAGCACCAGTACGGAGGGAATCTCGCTGAACGCCCAGGCGATACCGCCGGCGTAGTTCTGGTCGGAGAGGGCGTCGATGCCGAGCGAGGCGGGCGGGTTCTTGAACGTCTCCACCATGGGCTCGGACGCCATCATCAGCGCGATGCCGAAGAAGGCGTGGAACGGCATCCCGGCGAACAGCTCCAGCATCCGCATCAGATACCCGGGCCGCTGCGGTCCCGGGTCCACGCCGATGATCGGCCAGAAGAAGACGACACCAACGGCGAGGAAGTGCACCATCATCGCGATGTGACCGGTCTTCGACCCCATCAGGAAGTCGAAGATCGGCGTGAAGTACAGGGCGTACAGGCTCGCGATGAACAGCGGAATGGTGAACGCCGGGTGCGTGATGATCCGCATGTACCGGCTGTGCAGTAGTGCCAGCAGCAGCTCACGCGGTCCCTTGCGCCCCTTGCCCGCGACGGGCAGCGCCCGAAGGGCCAGGGTCACCGGGGCGCCGAGCAGGATGAGGATCGGCGACAGCATGCTGATCACCATGTGCTGCACCATGTGCACGCTGAACATGACCATTCCGTAGTCGTTCAGCCCGGTGCACATCATCAGTGCGATGGTGAGCACACCGACCACGTAGGAAACGGTCCGCCCCACGGGCCACGAGTCGCCCCGCCGCCGCAGCCGCACGACTCCCCACGCATACAGACCGAGCGCGAGGAGGCAGGCGACGAGGAAGAAGGGGTCGGCCGACCACTGAAGCCCTCGTCCCAGCGTGAACGGCGCCAGGTCGTGGGGCATGCCGTGCCCGCTGTGGTCCATCGCGGCGGCTCCTGATTCGTGGGGGTTGTGCGAGTCTGTCCGCCCCCCAGACTAAGACTGCCCCCGGTCACGTCCTGGACCGGGGGCACACAACCGCCGTACGACCTACAGCACGCACTCCGCCTCGGCGTACCGGTCCTCCGGCACCGTCTTCAGCGTCTCGACGGCCTCCGCGAGCGGCACCATCACGATGTCGGTTCCCCGCAGAGCCGTCATGTGACCGAACTCCTCACGGTGCACGGCCTCCACCGCATGCCATCCGAACCGGGTGGCGAGGACGCGGTCGTACGCGGTCGGCGTACCACCCCGCTGCACATGCCCCAGGATGACCGGCCGGGCTTCCTTCCCCAGCCGCTCCTCCAGCTCGATCGACAGCTGACGGGCGATCCCGGCGAAGCGCTCGTGCCCGTAGATGTCCTTGGCGCCCTCGTCGAAGGCCATGGAGCCGGGCGCCGGCTTGGCCCCCTCCGCGGCGACGACGATCGCGAACCGCTTCCCCGCCTCGAACCGCTCCCCGACCCGGCGAGCCAGCTCCTCGATGTCGAAGGGCCGCTCCGGCACGACGATGGCGTGCGCACCGGCCGCCATCCCGGAGTGCAGCGCTATCCACCCGGTGTGCCGCCCCATGACCTCGACGACGAGCACCCGCTGGTGGGACTCGGCGGTGGTCTTGAGCCGGTCCAGGGCCTCGGTCGCGACCCCTACCGCGGTGTCGAAGCCGAAGGTGACATCCGTGACCGCGATGTCGTTGTCGATGGTCTTGGGCACACCCACGATGGGCAGGCCGGCGTCCGACATCAGCCGGGCCGCCTTGAGGGTGCCCTCACCGCCGATGGGAATGATCGCGTCGAGCCCGAGCTCCTCGACATGCCCCCTGGCCCGCTCCACGCCGTCCCGCAGATGCGAGGGCTGGACCCGGGAGGAGCCGAGGATCGTGCCACCGCGGGCCAGGATGCCGCCCACCGCGTCGAGGTCGAGCTTGAGGTAGTCGCACTCCAGGAGGCCCTTCCAGCCGTCCCGGAAGCCGATGACCTCGTCGCCGTGGTCGGCGACGGCACGGTGCACCACGGACCGGATGACGGCGTTCAGGCCGGGGCAGTCGCCGCCGGACGTGAGGACACCAATGCGCATAGCCGGAAAAACCCTCTCACCGAATCAACGTGGGTCGGGTCCGGACCACGTCGTCCGGCTCGAACCCCGCCACCCTAGCGGCACAGGGGGGCGGGGCCGTAGAACGCGTCCGCCTGCTGGACGAGTCCGCTCACCTGTGCGGGCTCCGCGTCAGACGGGCCGGTGACGGACATCTGGAACCGAGGTGAACCTGCTGCTCAGGCGGGCTGCTGAGCGGCCGTGATGCGCTCGTTGCGCAGGGCCTCGTACCAGCGGTCGTCGGTGGGCGGCAGCGCGTTCACGTCGAGCGCGAGCTTCAGCAGCAGGTCGGCGATGAGCGGGTTGCGCGCGAGTACGGGTCCGTGCATGTACGTACCGAAGACCGTGTCGTTGTACGCCCCCTCCGTACCGTCCCCGGTGCCGTTGCCCTTGCCCAGCTTGACGTTGGCGAACGGGCGGGCGGTGGGGCCGAGGTGGGTGACGCCCTGGTGGTTCTCGAAGCCGGTCAGCGGGGGCAGGCCCAGGCGCGGGTCGATGTCGGCGAGCACGTCACCGACGCAGCGCTCGCCCTCACCGCGCACGGAGACCACGTCGAGCAGGCCGAGGCCGGGCTCGCGCTGGCCGAGGTCGTTGATGAACTCGTGGCCGAGGATCTGGTAGCCGGCGCACACGGAGAAGACGATCGCGCCGTTGCCGACGGCCCGGTGCAGACCGCCGTCCCGGCGCAGCCGCTCGGCCGCGAGCCGCTGCGGCCGGTCCTCGCCGCCGCCGATCAGGTAGATGTCGCCGGAGGTCGGGATCGGCTGGTCGCTGCGCACGTCCAGGCGGGCCACGTCGAGGCCCCGCTGGCGGGCCCGGCGTTCGATGACGAGGGCGTTGCCCTGGTCGCCGTAGGTGCTGAGCAGGTCGGGGTAGATCCAGACGATCCGCAGGCTGTTGTCGCTCACAAAAGTCCCCTGTGTCTCAGTTGCCGACGCGGCGGCGCAGGTCCTGGAAGGCGGTGTAGTTCGCGATGACCTCGATACGGCCGTGCGGGCTCATCTGCACGGCCTGGTCGAGGTTGTCGCAGACCTGGAAGTTCTGGTTCGCGACCTCGAGTCGCACCGCGAGGTCCAGCTTACGGTCGCCGATCACGCAGATCGGGTGGCCGGTGAGTCGGGTGTAGTCCACGTCCCACAGCCAGGAGGTGTCGGTGCCGTCGGCGCCGCGGGCGTTGACGGAGAGGATCACCGGGGTGGGCGGCGGGTCGATCAGGCTGAACGTTTCGAGCCAGCCGGCCGGGTTCTTCGCGAGCAGCAGGCGCAGGTCGCGCTGCTGGAACTGGACGACGTCGTAGCGCCCCGCCACGGCCTGCACCTGGTACATGCGTTCCAGGGCGACCTGCGGCGGCACGCCGAAGACGGCGGCCACGGCGGCGGAGGAAGCCGCGTTGGCCTTGTTGGCGCGGCCGGGCAGCTGGAGGTGGATGGGCCAGGCGGAGCCGTGCGGGTCGAGCACGTGGTCGCCGGACAGGGCCCAGCTCGGCGTGGGACGCCGGAACCCGCACTCGCCGCAGAACCAGTCGTCGCCCGGCCGCTGCATCACACCACCGCAGGACGGGCAGGACCAGGCGTCGTCCTTCCACATCTGTCCGGCGGCGACCCAGATGACGTTGGGGGAGGAGGAGGCGGCCCACACGACGAGCGGGTCGTCGGCGTTGGCGACGACGACGGCCTTCGAACCCGCGAGCCCCTCGCGCCAGTTCTCCGCGAGCATGCGGGTCTCGGCGGCGCGGTCGAGCTGGTCGCGGGAGAGGTTCAGCAGGGCGATGCACTTGGGGTCGGTGTCGCGGGCCACGCCGGCGAGGTACTTCTCGTCGACCTCGATGACGCCGTACCGGGCGTCCGAGCCGCCCGCGAGGGCGGAGGTGATACCGGCGGGCATGTTGGCGCCGAGGGCGTTGGAGACGACGGGCCCGGCGGCGCCCAGTGCCTCCGCGATCAGCCGGGTGGTGGTGGTCTTTCCGTTGGTCGCCGAGACGAGGACGACGTCCAGGTTCTGGGCGAGCCGGGCAAGAAGGTCGGGGTCGAGTTTGAGGGCCACCCGGCCGCCGATGACCGAACCGCTGCCGCGACCCGCGGCTCGGGATGCCGCCGCGACGGCCTTGCCCGCCGTCACGGCCAGCTTGGCCCGCGGCGAGAGCGGGTCCGAGTTGCCTGTCATCAGATCTCGATCCTCCTTGCGTACGCGCCGCGCACAGCCTCCGGCCACGTGGTGTGGACCTCAGCCTATCGAGATCCGTAAGCACTCCCGAATCGCCGTACCCTTGCGGCCATGCGAAACGGCTCCATTCCGGGCACGCGGGGGCGCGTCCGCGCGGTCACCCTGCTCGGCACCCCGGTGTTGCACACGCCCTGCGAGGACGTCACCGACTTCGGTCCCGAACTGGCGACCCTGGTGGAGGACTTGTTCGCGACGATGTACGCGGCCGAGGGCGTGGGCCTCGCCGCCAACCAGATCGGCGTGCCGCTCCGCGTCTTCGTCTACGACTGCCCGGACGACGAGGAGGTCCGTCACCTCGGACATGTGGTGAACCCACGCCTGGTGGAGACGGACGGTGTGGTGCTGAGGGGCCCCGAGGGCTGCCTGTCGTTGCCGGGCCTGGAGGCGGGAACGGAACGTCACGACCACGCGGTGGTGGAGGGTTTCACGATGACGGGTGAGCCCGTGACCCTCCACGGCACGGGCTTCTTCGCGAGATGCCTACAACACGAGATGGACCACTTGAAGGGCAAGGTCTACGCGGACCGCTTGGCGGGCCGGCGCAAGCGGAAGCTCATGCGACAAGTGGCCCGGACTTCTTGGCACAGGTCCAGCTGACCCACCAGGGGCGCGGGGAACTGCGCGACCAGCCCCCACGAACCAGCAGTCGACCGACAACCGTCAGAACCCAGGACCCCCCACCTTGTCCCCCACCGCAGCGAGCCGCCCCCACAACAGATCCGCCAGACTCCGCACCAACTCCGCCCGCGGGCAAGGCCGCTCCCCGAGCCACCAGTCACCCGCCGCATACATCATCCCGACGATCCCGTGCCCCCACACCCGCGCCAGCAACTGACTCCCGGGCCCGAGATCCAGCCGTTCCTCGATGACCTGCCCCAACTCTTCACCCATCCTGCGCAGCAAGGGCGCGGAATGTTTACCGACATCGAACCCCTGCTCCCCGACCTGCCCTCCCTCGGCCGGGTGCATCAGGAACCGGTACACCTGAGGCCGGGCCTCGATCGCGGCCAGGTACGTGTCCAACGTCGCCTCGACCCGCTCACGCCGCTCCGCAGGAGCGTCCAGCGCGGCCCGGAGCGAGTCCAGCAGCGCATCCGTGTGCCGCTTGGCGAGGGCGGCGTAGAGTCCCCCCTTGTCACCGAAGTGCCGATACAGGATCGGCTTGGTGATGCCGGCCTCTGCGGCGATCGCGTTCATAGAGGCCTGCGGCCCGTCGCGCAGCACCACTCTGTCCGCGGCCTCCAGCAGTTCACGCCGACGGCGGTCGGCGGACCGCTGCTGATCGGTCCGCTGTGTGGTGTCCATGAGCTCTCCCCACCCGTACTGAATCGGTAACGCCTGCGCAAACTAACACCCGGCAGGCGACAGGCATCGAACAGGCTGCTGACTGGTCATCGGGAGTTGACTTTTCCTACCCGTGGGTAACAGACTCGGGTTACCGCAAGTAACATGCACGTGCGTCGCCGCTGGAGGGGACATGGCCGAGTTCACCATGGAGCTCAACGACGAACAGAAGGAGGTCCGGGACTGGCTGCACGGCTTCGCCGCCGACGTCATCCGCCCCGCGGCCGCCGAATGGGACGAGCGTGAGGAGACTCCCTGGCCGGTCATCCAGGAGGCCGCGAAGGTAGGCATCTACTCCCTCGACTTCTACGCCCAGCAGTACTTCGATCCCACCGGGCTCGGTATCCCGATGGCGATGGAGGAGCTCTTCTGGGGCGACGCGGGCATCGCCCTGTCGATCGTAGGCACCGGTCTCGCCGCTGTGGGCGTTCTCGCCAACGGTACCGAGGAGCAGATCGGTACCTGGATCCCGCAGATGTACGGCGACGCCAACGATGTCAAGGTCGCCGCGTTCTGCTCGTCCGAGCCGGACGCCGGCTCCGACGTGGCCTCCATGCGTACACGTGCCGTGTACGACGAGGCCAAGGACGAGTGGGTGCTCAACGGCACCAAGACCTGGGCGACCAACGGTGGTATCGCCAACGTCCACGTGGTCGTCGCGGTCGTCGACGCCGAGCTCGGCTCCAAGGGCCACGCGTCGTTCATCGTGCCGCCGAACACGCCGGGGCTCTCCCAGGGCCAGAAGTTCAAGAAGCACGGCATCCGTGCCTCGCACACGGCCGAGGTCGTGCTGGAGAACGTCCGGGTGCCCGGTTCCTGCCTCCTCGGAGGCAAGGAGAAGCTGGACCAGCGCCTCGCGCGGGCCCGGGAGCGGGCGAAGACCGGCGGCGAGCGGGTGAAGAACGCGGCGATGGCCACGTTCGAGGCGTCGCGGCCCGCCGTGGGCGCCATGGCCGTGGGCACCGCCCGGGCCGCCTACGAAGTCGCCCTCGACTACGCCAAGACGCGTGAGCAGTTCGGGCGGCCGATCATCGACAACCAGGGCGTGGCCTTCCAGCTCGCGGACATGCGCACCTCCATCGACGCGGCCCGACTCCTCGTGTGGCGCGCTTCCTGGATGGCGATCAACGGAAAGCAGTTCACCGCCGCCGAGGGCTCGATGTCGAAGCTCTTCGCGAGTGAGACGGCAAAGAAGGTCACGGCACAGGCGGTCCAGATCCTGGGCGGCAACGGCTACACCCGGGAGTACCCGGTGGAGCGCATGCACCGGGACGCCGCGATCTACACGATCTTCGAGGGCACGAGCGAGATCCAGCGACTGGTCATCGCCCGGACCCTGTCCGGCATGTCCATCCGCTGACGAAGTCCGAACGGCACGTCTTCGCCGACTCGTCCGCCGGGTCGGCGAAGACGCACACGGCAGCGAACCAGCAAGCCCTACGGCGCACTGCCGCTGCTGTGCGCGATACAGGCCACATCGATCCGATCGGCCAGCTTGGCCAGTTCGATCGTCAGCGCGGCCACCGTATCCTCGTCGAGCCCGTCGGCCCCGGCCTCGACCAGGTGCAGCCATCGCCCGCCAAGACTGCGGAGCAACTTGCTCACATCGGCGGCAGTCACCTGCAGGGTCCCGCGGTCATCGACGATCAGAGGCAGAGTCACTTCGCGGTTCACACCCGGGATGTTAGCCGCGCAAGCGTCACGCTCCGTGCCAAACCGTGGTGATGTTGCAGAACTCCCTGATTCCGTGCCCGGACAGCTCACGCCCGTAGCCGGACCGCTTGACCCCGCCGAACGGGAACGCCGGATGCGAGGCGGTCATCCCGTTGACGTACACCCCGCCGGCCTCCAGATCCCGTACGAACCGGTCGACCTCGGCCTCGTCCCGCGTCCACACGTTCGAACTCAGCCCGAACGGCGAGTCGTTGGCGATCAGTACCGCCTCGTCGAGGCCGTCCGCCCGGTACAGCGTGGCCACCGGCCCGAACGTCTCCTCGCGGTGGATGCGCATCTCGCGGGTGACGTCGGCGATGACGGTCGGCGGGTAGTACCAGCCGGGCCCGTCCGGGCGCTGCCCGCCGCACAGCACGCTCGCCCCGCTGCGCCTGGCGTCGTCGACGAGTTCCTCCAGATCGGCCCGGCCCTGCTCGCTGGACAGCGGCCCGACCTCGGTGTCCTCCTCCAGCGGGTCGCCGACCTTGAGGGCCTTCATGCCCTCGACGAACCGCTCGGCGAAACGGTCGTAGACATCGGTGTGCACGATGAACCGCTTGGCGGCGATGCAGGACTGCCCGTTGTTCTGCACCCGCGCGGTCACCGCGATCTCGGCCGCCCGGTCGATGTCCGCGGACGGCATGACGATGTACGGGTCGCTGCCGCCGAGCTCCAGCACCGTCTTCTTCACCATGTTCCCGGCCGTGGACGCCACGGCCCGCCCGGCGGGCTCACTCCCCGTGAGCGTGGCCGCCTTGACGCGTTCGTCGCGCAGGATCTCGTCGATCGCGCCGGACCCGACGAGCAGCGTCTGGAAGCAGCCCTCCGGGAAGCCCGCCTGATGGAAGAGGTCCTCCAGGAACAGCGCGGTCTGCGGCACGTTCGAGGCGTGCTTGAGCAGGCCGACGTTGCCCGCCATCAGCGCGGGCGCGGCGAAGCGGACCACCTGCCACAGCGGGAAGTTCCACGGCATCACCGCGAGCACGGGCCCGAGCGGCCGGTAGCGGACCAGGGCGCGGGAGGCGCCGGAGTCCTTGACGTCGTACGCGGCGGGCTCCTCGTCGGCCAGCAGCGACTCCGCGTGCTCGGCGTACCAGCGCATCGCCTTGGCGCACTTGGCGGCCTCGGCGCGGGCCTGCTTGACCGGCTTGCCCATCTCGGTGGTCATGACCCGGGCGATGTCCTGCCCGCCGTCGTCGAGGAGCTCGGCGGCCCGGTTCAGGAGACGGGCGCGCTCCGTGAAGGACGTCGTGCGGTAGGTGCGGAACGTCGCCTCGGCGAGCTGGAGCCTGCGCTCGATCTCCTCCTCGCCCATGGCCTCGTACGTCTTGAGCGTCTCGCCGTTCGCCGGGTTCACCGTCGCGATGGGCATGACCGACCTCCTGAAGAGCTGGTGTGCTTCGACCTTCCCGCGCGGCGGGGGCGACCGCAACGCGTGGACGTCAGGCCGAGTGCTCAGCCAGCCGGTCGAGAAACGCGGCCTGCGCCTTGACGATCACGGTCCGGGCCCGCTCGAGGCCGAACCACTCCACCCGGTCCAGCTCGGGGAACTCGCGCATCTGCCCGGACTTCGGTGGCCACTCCATGCTGAACACGCCCGGAACCACGGTGGCCGGATCGAGGTCCGCCTCGATCGCCCACGCCGTGACGACCTTGCCGTTCGTCTGCCGGACCTCACCCAGCGGTACGGCCTCCCCGTCGGGCGGCGGCAACCCGAGCTCCTCCTGGAACTCGCGGCGGGCCGCGTCCCAGGCCGACTCCGAGTCCGGCTCGTACTCGCCCTTCGGAACCGACCACGCTCCGGCGTCCCGCCGGGCGAAGAACGGGCCACCCATATGGCCCAGCAACACCTCCAGGCCCTCATCGGTGTGCCGGAACAACAGCAGGCCCGCGCTCGTCTTCACTGCCTCACCTCGGGGTGCGCGGCCAGCAGCGTCTCCACGGTGTCGGCCTCCTCGGGCCGCTTGTCCTCGCGGTAGCGGACCACGCGAGCGAAGCGGAGGGTGACTCCGGCCGGATAGCGGGTCGATTTCTGGAGGCCGTCGTAGGCGATCTCGACGACGAGTTCGGGCCGTACGGTCACCACGTAACCGCCGCTGTCGACGGCCAGCTCCTGGAGCCGCTCGGTCTGCCAGGTGAGCATCGCGTCGGTCATGCCCTTGAAGGTCTTGCCGAGCATGGCGAAGCCGCCGTCCGCCGTCCGCGCGCCGAGGTGCAGGTTGGACAGCTTGCCGGTACGGCGGCCGTGGCCCCACTCGGCGGCCAGCACCACCAGGTCGAGGGTGTGCACGGGCTTGACCTTCAGCCAGGAGGCGCCGCGCCGGCCCGCGCTGTAGGGGGCGTCCAGGGACTTCACGACGACGCCCTCGTGGCCGCGCTTCAGGGTCTCGGCGAGGAACTCCTCGGCCGCCCCCACGTCCTGCGGCCCGGACACCAGCGCGCGCCGGACCCGCATCGGCTCGGGCACCAACCGGGCCAGCTCCGCGTGCCGTTCGGCGAAGGGCAGGTCGAGGAGGTCGCGGTCGTCGACGGACAGCGCGTCGAAGAAGACGGGGGAGACCGGGACCGCCTCGGCGGCCGTCGTCACGTCCACGCGGGAGCCGACCCGGCCCGCGGTCTCCTGGAAGGAACGGGGCCGACCGTCCTCGTCGAAGGCGATCACCTCGCCGTCCAGGATGAACCGTTCGCCCCTCAACTCCAGCGCGGCAGCCGTCAGCTCGGGCAACCGGTCGGTGATGTCGTCGAGGGTGCGCGTGTACAGCCGTACGGCATCCCCGTCCCGGTGGATCTGGACGCGGATGCCGTCCAGCTTCTCCTCGACCGCGCAGGTGCCGAGCTTCTCGACCGCGTCGGCCACCGAGGAGGCGCTGTGCGCCAGCATCGGCAGGACCGGACGGCCGACGGTGAGGCGGAAGCGGTCCAGGGCGGGCGGGCCGTCGGTGAGCAGGGCCTCGGCCACCGTCTGGAGGGAGCCCGCGAGCATCACGGCACGGCGTACGTCGGCGGGAGGCGCCTCGGTGGCCTGGGCGAGCCCCTCCGTGGCGACCGCGTCCAGTGCCCCCTGCCGTACCTCTCCGCTGATCAGCCCGAACAGGAACTGCTGTTCGTCCTCGGTGGCCGCGCCCATCAACTGACCCACCAGCCGGGCGCGTTCGGCCTGCGAGCCGGCGCCCGCGACCTTGCCCAGCTCGCTGAGCAGCGCGTCCACCTCGCGCACGGTCAGGGTCGGCTCGGCGGCCGGGGCGACCGGGCGGCCGAGCACCTTCCAGCCGACGCCGAGCCGGCCCTGCGGGAGCCGTCCGGCCAGGTACGGGATGACGATCGGCACGTCGTCCGCCTCGGCGTCCCGGAACAGTTCGGCGAGGAGCGCGATCTTCCGGGACCGCGCCGAGGTGGCGGCGACCTCCTGGGACACGTGTGCCAGCCGGGCAAGCTGCATGCAGCTATCGTGCACCGGAGGCGGTGGGTCCACACCCCGACCGCACGACGACTATGCCCCTACGGCCGTGTCGAGGTCGCTCATCAGCAGTTCCCCGTTGATCGTGGCCGCCGCCCGGTATCCGGCGCTCGCCGCGTTGATCACCTGCTCCCCGAATCCGGCCGCGTTGCCCACGGCGTACACACCGGGCACGGTCGTCTGCCAGTTCCCGTCGACCACGGGGTAGCTGCCGAAGGGCGTCTCCTGGAGCTCGGCTCCGAGCCGCTGCAGCAGGCCGTTCTGCGGGACGGCCCGGGGCGCGGTGAAGACGACCTCGCGTGCGTGCGTCGTGCCGTCCTCCAGCCGTACGGCGGTGAGCCGGTCGTCCGTCACGACCAGCTCGGCGACCTCGCCGGGCACCACGCCGACACCGGCCGCGGCCAGCCTGCGCAGATCGTCGTCCGAGAGCTCGGACTCGGCGACCGTGTGCAGGAAGAGGGTCACGTCCTTCGACCACTGGGAGACCATCAGCGCCTGGTGCACGCTGAGCGGGGTCGTGGCGAGGACGCCGAACGCCTGGTCGCGGACCTCCCAGCCGTGGCAGTAGGGGCAGTGCAGGACGTCCTTGCCGAAGCGCGCCGCGACGCCGGGCACGTCCGGCAGCTCGTCCTTGAGGCCGGTCGCGACGACGAGGCGACGGGCCCTGAGCGCCCGCCCGCTCGCCAGCGTCACGGCGAAGCCGGGGGCGACCTCGACCACCCGGTCCCGGACCAGCTCGACGCCGTACCCCTTGATCTCCTCGCGCCCGATCGCCAGGAACTCGGCGGGCGGCATGCCGTCCCGGGTGAGAAAGCCCTGCATGTGCGCGGCGGGCGTGTTGCGGGGTTCGCCCGCGTCGACGACCAGGGTGTGACGCCGGGCCCGGCCCAGGACGAGGGCGGCGGACAGGCCTGCCGCGCCGCCACCGATCACGATCACTTCGTATGTCTCGCCGTATGTCTCGGTCATGCCGCCACGGTCGCTCCGCGGACGCGGGATTGACAAACGACTTTGCCGATTCTGCAATACGGGTATGAGTACCGACGACGTTCTCGCCGAAGTGGGTCCCCGGCTCAGGCGGCTGCGGAAGGACCGGGAGGTGACCCTCGCGGCGCTCTCGGAGACGACGGGCATCTCCGTGAGCACGCTCTCCCGGCTGGAGTCCGGCCTGCGCAAACCCAGCCTGGAACTGCTGCTGCCGATCGCCCAGGCCCACCAGGTGCCGCTCGACGAACTCGTCGGCGCCCCGCCGGTCGGCGATCCCCGGGTGCGGTCCGCACCGCTCGAACGGCACGGGCGCACCTTCTGGCCGCTCACCCGGCAGCCCGGCGGCCTGCAGGCGTTCAAGGTGCTGGTGCCGCGCCGCGAGGAGGAGCCGGAGCTGCGCACCCACGAGGGCTACGAGTGGCTGTACGTCCTGGCGGGGCGGCTGAGGGTGGTGCTGGGCGAGCACGACGTGATCATGAGTGCGGGCGAGGCGGCGGAGTTCGACACCCGGGTGCCGCACTGGTTCGGGTCGACGGGGGAGGGGCCGGCCGAGTTCCTCAGCCTGTTCGGGCCGCAGGGGGAGCGGATGCACGTACGGGCTCGTCCCCGGAAGGCGTGAGCGGCCGTTCTCCCTCTCGTCGGGGACAACTGGACGATCACACAGGTAGGTTCACCGGATGCACGAGATACCGCCCCGGTCGGACTCCGCGGCAGGGCAGGCTGCCCGGTGACCGATGTGACCCGTTCCCCCGTCGTCGGCACCCGCCCGACGACAGCACCCCGCGACTGGCAGGCGCGACTGAGTCGATTCGGGTACGCGGCCCGTCCGGGAACCAACCTCCGCGAGCGTCTCGTTCCGCGCTTTCCGAAGCCGTCGGTCTGGGACTGGCTGGGGCCGGTGCTCGTCGCCGTCCTGGCCGGGGCGATCCGCTTCTGGCACCTCGGCCGGCCGCGGGCGGTGGTCTTCGACGAGACCTATTACGCCAAGGACGCCTGGTCGCTGCTGCGCCTCGGCTACGAGGGCAACTGGCCGGACCGGAAGATCGCCGATCCGCAGATCCTCGCCCACCCCCAGGTCGTCTCGCTGTCCGACACGGGGGCGTTCGTCGCCCACCCGCCGACGGGCAAGTGGGTGATCGCCCTCGGCGAGTGGATGTTCGGTCTCACCCCGTTCGGCTGGCGCTTCACGACGGCGGCCCTGGGCACCCTGTCGGTGCTCATGCTGTGCCGCATCGGACGCCGTCTGTTCCGTTCGACGCTGCTGGGCTGTCTGGCAGGCGCGCTCCTCGCGGTGGACGGTCTCCATGTGGTGATGAGCCGTACCGCCCTGCTGGACCTCGTCGTCATGTTCTTCGTCCTGGCGGCGTTCGGCTGCCTGCTGGTCGACCGGGACCACGCACGGGGCCGGCTCGCGGCCGCCCTGCCGGTCGGCGAGGACGGCCGCGCGCGCCCGGACGAGCACACCGCCGACCACACCGGAACCGGGCTGCGTCCCTGGCGGCTCGCCGCCGGCGTCCTGCTGGGGCTGGCGGCCTCCACCAAGTGGAACGGCCTGTACGTGCTGGTCTTCTTCGTGCTCCTGACGGTGCTGTGGGATGTCGGCTCCCGCCGCGTGGCCGGGGCCGGTGACCCCTACCGGGCGGTGCTGCGCAAGGACCTCGGCCCGTCGGTCCTGTCCCTGGTCCCGGTCGCGCTGGCGACCTATCTGGCGACCTGGACCGGCTGGTTCCTGTCCGACGACGGCTACGGACGCCACTGGGCCGACGGCCGCGGCGGCACCTGGTCATGGATCCCCGCCCCGCTCCGCAGCCTGTGGCACTACGAGTCCCTGGTGTACGACTTCAACGTGGGGCTGCACACCCCGCACAAGTACCAGTCCAGCCCCTGGAGTTGGCTGGTCCAGGGCCGACCCGTGCTGTTCGACTACCAGTCGCCGAAACCCGGCCAGGACGGCTGCACCACGTCGGTCGACTGCTCCCGGACCGTCCTCGCCCTCGGCACACCGCTCCTGTGGTGGACGGCGTGCGGCGCCCTGCTCTACCTGCTCTTCCGCTGGGCGCTGCGCCGCGACTGGCGGGCCGGCGCCGTCCTGTGCGCGGTGGGCGCGGGGTATCTGCCCTGGTTCCTGTACCAGGACCGTACGGTCTTCTCCTTCTACGCGGTCGTCTTCGTGCCCTACCTCTGCCTGGCCGTGGCGATGACGGTGGGCGCGGTCCTGGGGCCACCGGGGGCGGACCGCAGACGGCGCACACAGGGCGCGGTGGCCGCGGGCGCCCTCGTCCTGCTCATCGTCTGGAACTTCATCTACTTCTTGCCGCTCTACACCGGGGAGACGATCCCGTACGCCGACTGGCACTCCAGGATGTGGCTGGACACCTGGATCTGAGGCGGAGCGTCCCTGGTACGTTACGGAGCTTCTGCCGCCCGACGACAAGAGAACGAACCCCGTGACGACCGTCGCTTACCAAGGTGAACCCGGATCCAACTCGGCGACCGCCGCGCACACCCTGTACCCCGGGTGCGCCGAGCAGCCCTGCACGAGTTTCGAGCAGGCTCTGGACGCGGTGACGCTCGGCACCGCCGACGTCGCCGTGATCCCGGTGGACAACTCCGCGGCCGGACGGGTGGCCGACGTCCATCATCTGCTGCCCGAGTCGGGGCTGTTCATCATCGCCGAGCACTTCCTCGCCATCCGCTTCGACCTGATGGGCGTGCCCGGGGCGACACCGGATCAGGTGGAGTGCGTGCGCAGCCATGTGCACGCCCTCGGGCAGTGCCGCAAGGTGCTGCGGGAGGGCGGCTGGCGCACCCTCGTCACCGACGACACGGCCGGAGCGGCGCGCGAGGTGGCCGAGCTGGCCGATCCGCGGCACGCGGCGCTCGCCCCGCCCGCCGCGGCCGGGCTGTACGGTCTCGACGTGCTGCGCTCCGGGGTCGAGGACGACCCGGACAACACCACCCGCTTCGTCGTCCTGTCCCGGGAGGCCGTCGTGGCCCCGCACACCGGGGAACCGACGATGACGAGCCTGTTCTTCTCCGTGCGCAACATCCCCAGCGCGCTCTTCAAGGCGCTCGGCGGGTTCGCCACCAGCGGGGTGAACCTCACCAAGATCGAGAGCTATCAGATCGGCGCGGGGCTGAATGCCAGTCGCTTCTACGCCGAGATCGAGGGCCACCCCGACGAGCAGCACGTCGCCCTCGCCCTGCACGAACTGGGGTTCTTCTCCACCGAAGTGCGCATTCTGGGCGTGTATCCCTCGCATCCGCACCGGCTGGAGCACTGAAGGGCGTCGGACGGGCGCCGGCCGTGGCGTCACCGCCTTGACAGGTGACGCGCTGCGCGCGCACGCTGGTGGTCCTCCGACGAAGTGGAGAACGGCCATGAGCAAGGACGTCACCCTGGACGCCGGTGCGGCGGCACGGCACCTGCGCTTCGGCAGCCTCCCCGAACGCATCCGCTTCGAGGACATGACCGAAGGCGCGGACGCCGCCCCGGGTGGCGGGGCCAACGCCTCGTACGGCCCCGAGGGCGACTGGAAGTACTACTCGTGCCTTGCCCTCGACCTCGGGCTGTAGAAGCAACCGACTCCCAGATATCGGTATGCCGAGACTTTCACCGGCGGGCTGTTCCCTGATCGGCAAGCGACCGCTTAGTATGCGGAGGACCCCGGTCAGACCCCGGCATGACGACGCAGTCCCGTGGAGGCCCCCCATGCAGGCTTGGCAAGTGCACGAGAACGGCGAGCCGAGCGAGGTGATGCGCCTCGCGGACGTGGCGCAGCCCGTTCCCGGTGACGGCCAGGTCCTGCTGAAGGTGCGCGCCGCGAACATCAACTTCCCGGACGTGCTGATGTGCCGCGGCCACTACCAGGTCCGGCCGCCGCTGCCCTTCACGCCGGGTGTGGAGATCTGCGGCGAGACCGAGGACGGGCGCCGCGTGATCGCCAACCCGGCACTGCCGCACGGCGGTTTCGCCGAGTACGCCGTCGCCGACGCCGCCGCTCTGCTGTCCGCGCCGGACTCGCTGGACGACGCCGAGGCCGCCGCCCTGCACATCGGCTACCAGACGGGCTGGTTCGGGCTGCACCGGCGGGCCCACCTGGAGGCCGGGGAGACGCTGCTCGTCCACGCTGCCGCAGGAGGGGTCGGCAGCGCGGCGGTGCAGCTCGGGAAGGCGGCCGGGGCCACCGTCATCGGTGTCGTCGGCGGTGCCGAGAAGGCGGCCGTCGCCCGGGAGCTGGGCTGTGACGTGGTGGTCGACCGGCGGAGCGAGGACGTCGTCGCCGCCGTGAAGGAGGCCACCGGGGGCCGGGGCGCCGATGTGATCTACGACCCCGTGGGCGGCGAGGCCTACACGCAGTCGACCAAGGTCGTCGCCTTCGAAGGGCGGATCGTGGTCGTCGGCTTCGCCAGCGGGACCATCCCGAGCCCCGGTCTCAACCACGCCCTGGTGAAGAACTACGCGATCCTGGGCCTGCACTGGGGCCTGTACAACACCAAGAACCCGAAGCTGGTCCAGCACTGCCACGAGCAGCTCACCGAACTGGCCGCCCGGGGCGCGATCAAGCCGCTGGTCAGCGAGCGGGTGCCGCTCGCCGCGGCCGCGGACGCCGTACAGCGCCTCGGCGACGGGGTGACCACCGGCCGGATCGCCGTCGTACCCACGGGAGCACAGGCATGACCGACGCAGCCGAACTCAAGCGCCGCACCGCCGAGTTGCTGGCCGCGCACCCGCTCGCGACCACGGACCGGCTCGACTTCCTCAAGGCCCGCTTCGACGCGGGGCTCGCCTGGGTGCACTATCCGCAGGGCCTCGGCGGCCTCAACGCGCCCCGCTCCCTCCAGGCCGTCGTGGACGCCGAGTTGGAGGCCGCGGGCGCTCCCGACAACGATCCGCGGCGCAACGGCATCGGGCTCGGCATGGCCGCGCCGACGATCCTCAGGTATGGCACCGAGGAGCAGAAGCAGCGCTTCCTGCGGCCTCTGTGGGTGGGGGAGGAGGTCTGGTGCCAGCTGTTCAGCGAGCCCGGTGCCGGATCCGACCTCGCCGCGCTCGGCACCCGGGCCGTGCGGGAGGGCGACAGCTGGGTGGTCAACGGGCAGAAGGTGTGGACGTCCGGCGCCCACAACTCCCGCTGGGCCATCCTCATCGCCCGCACCGACCCGGACGTGCCCAAGCACGCGGGCATCACCTACTTCCTCTGCGACATGACCGACCCGGGTGTCGAGGTGCGGCCGCTGCGCCAGATCACCGGCGAGGCCGAGTTCAACGAGGTCTTCCTCACCGACGTCCGCATCCCCGACACCTGCCGGCTCGGCGAGGTCGGCGACGGCTGGAAGGTCGCGCAGACCACGCTGAACAACGAGCGCGTCGCGATCGGCGGCATGCGGCTGCCCCGCGAGGGCGGCATGATCGGCCCGGTCTCGAAGACCTGGCGCGAGCGCCCCGAACTGCGCACCCAGGACCTGCACCAGCGCCTGCTGAAGCTCTGGGTCGACTCCGAGGTGGCCCGCCTCACCGCGGAGCGCCTGCGACAGCAGCTCGTCGCAGGACAGCCGGGACCCGAGGGCGCCGGCATGAAGCTCGCCTTCGCCCGCCTCAACCAGGAGATCAGCGGCCTGGAGGTCGAAGTGCGCGGCGAGGAGGGCCTGTTGTACGACGACTGGACCCTGCGGCGCCCGGAGCTGGTGGACTTCACCGGCCGTGACGCCGGCTACCGCTATCTGCGCTCCAAGGGCAACAGCATCGAGGGCGGGACCAGCGAGGTCCTGCTGAACATCGTCGCCGAGCGCGTCCTGGGCCTGCCGGCCGAGCCGCGTACCGACAAGGACGTCGCCTGGAAGGACCTGTCCCGATGAGCGCACAGCCCGACCTGCTGTACTCGGAGGAGGAAGAGGCGCTGCGGGCCGCCGTACGGGACCTCCTCGCGGACCACTGTGACGCGCCGGGTGTGATCGCCCGCACCGAGTCGGACACCCCGCACGACCTCGCGGCCTGGAAGGCCCTCGCCGACGGCATGGGCCTCGCGGGGCTCCTGGTGCCCGAGGACAAGGGCGGTCAGGGCGCCACGCATCGCGAAGCCGCCGTGGTCCTGGAGGAGTTGGGCCGCGCGGTCGCTCCCGTGCCCTATCTCACCAGTGCGGTCGTCGCCACCGAGGCTCTGCTCGCCTGCGACGCCGACGAGCTCCTCGCCGAGCTCGCGTCCGGACGGAAGACCGGCGCCCTCGCCGTCTCCCTGAGCGTCGCCCCGGGCGGCGCCTACAAGGTCGTACGCCACGAAGGCGGGGCTCTGCACGGTGAGTTGACGGCGATCGCGGACGCTCAGGGGGCCGACGTGCTGCTCGTGCCCGCGGACGACGGCGGGCTGTACGCGGTGGACGCTACCTCCGCGACCGTCACTCCGCAGGTCGCCTTCGACCTGACCCGTCCGCTCGCGACCGTCACCCTCGACGGGGCGCGGGGCCGCCTGCTGGGCGACGCCGAGGTCGCCGTGCACCGCGCGCTCCGGGCCGGTGCCGGACTGCTCGCCTCCGAGCAACTCGGGCTTGCCGAATGGACGTTGACCGAGACCGTGCGCTACCTCAAGGAGCGCAAGCAGTTCAACCGGCCCGTCGGCGGGTTCCAGGCGCTCAAGCACCGGCTCGCCCAGCTGTGGCTGGAGGTCGTCAACCTCCGTGCCGCCGCCCGGAACGCGGCCGACGCGCTCGCGACGGGTGCGGACGCCGATGTGGCGGTCGCCGTCGCGCAGGCCTACGCGGCGTCCGTCGCGGTGCACGCCGCCGAGGAGGCGCTCCAGCTGCACGCGGGGATCGGCATGACGTGGGAGCACCCGGTGCACCTGTATCTGAAGCGGGCCAAGGCCGACTCGATCGCCTACGGCACGGCGGGCGCGCATCGCGCCCGGTTGGCCGAACTCGTCGACCTCCAGGCACCTTGAGCGTCACCCGCTGAACGTCGGTGAAGCCCGCCCCACCTGGGGCGGGCTTTTCCGTGCGCCCGCGCGGAAGGAGTGAACGAGGGACGGCAGTCCGGCCAACTCCTGGCATGTACAGGTTCATTGAGGGCTGAAGTGCCCCATACTCCCTGTGGTTTCGACCCGCCCCACAGGGAGGCAGAACATGGCCCTCATCACTCGTCGCAGAGCCCTCACCACCCTCGGCGCCGCGGTCGCGGCGACGCTCGCCCCGCCCGTCGGCAGCGCCTGGGCCGACAGCCAGAGGCACCGCCCCCGTCCGTTGTGGCGTGCTCACGCCCACAACGACTACGAGCATCCGCGCCCCCTCCTCGACGCCCTCGACCACCGCTTCGGCAGCGTCGAGGCCGACATCTTCCTCGTCGGCGACCAGCTCCTCATCGGCCACACCGTGGACGACCTCGACCCGACGCGCACCCTCGAGTCGCTCTACCTCGACCCGCTGGCCAGGATCGTCAAGGCCAACCACGGCTCGGTGTACCGGGGTTACCGCCGTCCCCTGCAACTGCTCGTCGACATCAAGACCGAGGGCTCCTCGACCTACCTCGAACTCGACCGCCATCTGCGCCGCTACAAGCATCTGTTCACGACGTACGTGCACGGCAGGGTTCTCCCCGGCGCGGTGACCGCCGTGATCTCCGGCGACCGCGCCGCCCGTGTCCCGATGGAGGCCCAGACCGTGCGCCGGGCCTTCTACGACGGTCGGCTCGCCGACCTCGGCACCTCGGCGCCCGCCTCCCTCATCCCGCTGATCAGCGACAACTGGACGCTCAACTTCACCTGGCTCGGCGAGGGCGTCTTCCCCGACGCCGAGCGGCAGAAGCTGCGGACCCTCGTCCAGCAGGCCCACGCGCGCGGGCAGAGGGTGCGGTTCTGGGCCACCCCGGACCTCGCGGGCCCCGCCCGGGACGCGCTGTGGGCCGAGCTTCTCGCTGCCGGCGTCGACTACCTCAACACCGACGACCTGGCAGGCCTGGAGGCCTTCCTGGACGCCCACCGATAGCCGCCTCGGGACAAGCGCGGACACCACTCGTTCGGAGGACCCTTCAGTCGCCCGGACGAACCCTCCGCTACGCCACACTTACGGCCGAACGCCGCGAAACGGACCCGGCGGCGTGGCGGAGGAGGCTGTCCATGGCGATTTCCATCTCTCTAGTGATTCTGCTGCTGATCCTGGCGGTGATCTTCCTGCGCAGCGGCGGACTCAAGGTCTCCCACGCGCTGGTGTGCGCGCTGTTCGGCTTCCTGCTCGCCGGCACGAGCATCGCGCCCACCATCCACAGCGGCCTCACGGCGACGGCCGACATCGTCAGCAGTCTGCGCCCCTGACCTCAGGCCGTGGAGAAGACCCCGATGCCGTTCGGTACGGGCCGCTCGGCGCCGCCGGAGGGGTGGTTGAGGGCGGTGACGGAACTCGTGCCCGGCATCCGGGCGGCCATGGTCGTGGAACCCCCGCCGTCCAGGCTGAAGGCGTCGACGGAACCCAACGTCCGCATGGTGTCCGCCACTTCGGCGATCGTCAGCCCACTGCGATAGTCCGGCGCCCCGTCCAGCGCGAGGAGATACAGCCGCCGTCCGCCGTCCGCGACACCCACGGCCGTGCGCACGGCCGACGCCGTGTCGTCGAGGCCGGGCAGCGGGAGGCCGTCGTCGAGCACCGGATAGCCACCGAGCGCGAAGCGGTACGGGAGCTTCGCCGAGGCCGCGACCAGTTGGTGCCGCACCGTCACCGACGCGCCGACGGACAGCTTCCGCAGGTGCTGTGCGCCCGCCTCCCGGCCCACGAGCACGGTGGTGCCGTCGGCGATCGGGCCGCTGCCCGGGGCGTCGGCCGTGGACACGACCTTCCCGGCGCGGACCGTCACCTCGTAGGTGTCCGTGCTGCACGGGGCGGCCCGGTCGGTGTCCGTCCCGCAGGTCGACCGCACCCGGGAGGCGCTGCCCCAGTCCGAGGTGAACGCCCCGACCGAGCCCACCGGCAGCGCGTACTGGTTCAGCCCGCCGAGCGGCAGCTGTCCCTCGGGCGTCCGCACCGACCCGTCGAGCGCCAGGTCGTCAAGGCGGGCCAGACGGTCCGTGCCCACGCCGAACACCTCCTTCGTGCTCGTGCCGGACGGCAGCGCGGGCCCGAAGCGCTGACCCTTCGGCACCGCCGCCTTGAGCGCGCGGCCCTGCGCGATCGCCGGGCCCACACTCGCGCCGGTGGCCTCGACGCCCGGGTGCTGGGACTCCGTGATGTTGAAGAAGTCGCCGTTCACCCCCGCGAGCGCGCCCTGCGCGGTGGCCAGCCGGGACACCGTGGCCCGCGCGGCCACCGCCCCCGGATACAGCAGCTCCAGTCGCACCCCCGGATCGCTCAGGTCCACGCCGATCACATGGGCGTGCGTCACCCCCGCGGCCGCGTCGATGTCGAACTCCTCGTACTGCACGCCGGTCGCGAGCCGTGTCCACCCCTGCGCGGCGCCGGCCGGTGCCGCCCCCACCAGGGCCGCACCGGCCAGCGTGCCGAGTGCCGCGAGAAACGTCAGTACCGATCTGCCTGCGCCGAGACGTCTTTGACGATGTGTCACAGCTCTCCCTGATGTCTCGTCAACTGTTCCAGGACTCAGGAAGAGTGCATCAGACAGCGATGAAAGAGGGGAGCTATGCGCCGACCACACGCGAACGGATGAGGAAACGTACCCCCTCGGGTGCCTCCAGCGAGAACCCGCTGCCCCGGCCCTGGACGACGTCCACGATCAGCCGGGTGTGGCTCCACACCGCGTACTGGCTCCTCGACATCCAGAACGTCACCGGCTCCTCGACCCCCGGCACGTCCAGCTCGGCGAGCAGCACGTCCGAGCCACCGGTGCGGAACTCGCCCGCCGGGTAGCACATCGGCGCGCTGCCGTCGCAGCAGCCGCCGGACTGGTGGAACATCAGCGGCCCGTGCGCCTCGCGCAACCGGAGCAGCAGCTCGGCGGCGGCGGCCGTGAGCTCGACACGCGGCACCTCGTCGTACACGGCACGTGCGGAATCCTCGTCCATGGTCGTCGAGTGCAGCACGGCGAAGGTTGCGAGGGGGTTGCACGACGCCGTGCTTCAGTGTGCGGCTTCAGGACAGGTCGATGGGAGCCGGGTTCCACTTGTACCGCACGTCCTCCTCGTCCTTGAGGAGAACTCCGGCCTGCGCCATCCGGTCCAGGATGTCCACCAGCATGTCGCCCAGCGGATACCCGTCCACCCAGAACATCCGCTTCACCGGGGAGAACTTCTGGTCCGGCGGAAAGACGCCCAGGAACATCCCGAGCCGCAACGCCGCGTCGTCGTAGTCCCGCCAGTCGGCCAGGATGTCCTTGAGTTCCATGCTGTCGTCCGTCCTCATCTATTGACCGCCGGGCACGGCCGGGAGGCAGCCGTCTCCCGGCCGTGCCCGGCGAGCCACGGACTCGCCCACCGCCGCCGATCCCGCCGCGGCAGCCCCCCGAAGACATTGCCGACGTCCGGCAACTCACCCCGGAGCCGTTCCCCTGCTACCCGGTGTACGGCGTGAAGTGGGCCGGAGTGTGGTCGATCGGCAGGTCCGGGCGCCAGGCGGTCAGGCCCTGGGCGCTGCACACGAACAGGTTCTCCGGGAGCCGGTCCAGAGCGAACCAGCGCCAGTCGCCGACGCGTTCGCCGGGCTGGTCCGAGGGCTCGCCCCGCCAGGCGGTGACCCGGGCGGCCACGGTCATCCGCACCACGCCCTCCACGTCGTCGAGGAGCGTGCCCAGCAGCCGGACGTCGGAGGTGCGGGCCTCGATGCCGGTCTCCTCGTGGAGCTCGCGCACGACCGTCTCCGCCAGCGACTCCCCGGGCTCCACCGTGCCGCCCGGCAACTCCCAGGTGCCGCGCCGGTGCCGGCCGAGAAGCAGTCCGCGAGGGCCGTACAGGATGGCGCCGACGCCGATCGCCGCGTGCGGGAGCGGCGGACGGCTGCCGCGTGGGCGGGAGGAGACCCGGACCGGCCGGGTCGCCCGGAAGATCCGGTAGGAGGCGTGGTTCCCCTCCTCCGGCGCGTCGAGGACGTCGATCCCCTCGACCCGCAGGCCGTGCTCGCCGAGCAGGTCCGTCCAGAGTTCCGGAGTCAGTACCCACATCCGTACGGCGACCTCCCCGCCCCCGGCGAGCCGCAGGATCTCGGGCCGGGACTCGAGGACCGACGAGGGGCCCTCGCCCAGGGAGTTGGTGCGCAGCACGGTGAAGCACAGCGTCCCGCCGGGCCGGAGCGCTGCGGCGAGGGCGGGCAGCAGCCGGCGGGGATCGATGTAGGGCACCGCGTTGACGGAGTAGACGACGTCGTACGGTTCCGCCGTGCCGAGGTGCTCGACGGCGTCCGCCCTGATCAGGCGCAGTCCGGGCAGGGAGCCGTGGCGCGCGAGGGCCCGTTCGTGCTGCGTGGGGGAGGAGTCGACCGCGTCCACCGAGGCGCCGTACGCCCGGACGAGATGCGCCGCGTGCCGGGCGGGGCCGCACCCGAGGTCCAGCACGCGCCGCCCGGCGAGCTCACCGAGGATCTCGGCACCCGGCCCGGTGCCCCGAAGGCCCCAGTCGAACCGCTCCAGCTCCGGCAGGACCGTGCCGCGCCGCAGATGGTGGTCGCCGTAGGCGTGCCAGGCCTCGGCGTTGACGGCGTCGGGGCCGACGGGTCGCGTGGTCAATGTGCCTCCCGGGTGCGGTGGTCGAGGTTCGGAACCCTATGGGAGCTCCGGGCCCACCGAGTTGCACAGGGGCACCCCCATTTCCGTCCCTTGTCTTGACGTGTACTTGGCAGAGTGGCTTCTATGGGAGCGCTCCCATGCTCCTTCCGACCGTCTCACCCATCCCTGGAGCCGCAGTGAGAAGAACAAGAAAGAGCCCCCTGAGCGCGTTACTGGCCCGACTGGCCGCCCTTGTCGCACTGGTGGTGCTCGGCGCCCTCTGCCCGAGCGCGGCCCAGGCCGCCGAGGAGCCAGGCACCCGGGCCACCGGTCTGCACATCAGCGACGGCCGCCTGGTCGAAGGCAACGGCAACGACTTCGTCATGCGTGGCGTCAACCACGCCCACACCTGGTACCCGAACCAACTGGGGTCGCTGGCCGACATCAAGGCGCAGGGCGCCAACACCGTCCGGGTGGTCCTCGCCGACGGCCACCGCTGGACCGCCAACACCGCCTCGGACGTGGCCAACGTCATCGCCCAGTGCAAGGCCAACCGGCTCATCTGCGTCCTGGAGGTGCACGACACCACCGGATACGGCGAGGACAGCGCGGCCGGCACCCTCGACCAGGCCGCCGACTACTGGATCGGCCTGAAGGACGTGCTCGCCGGCCAGGAGAACTACATCGTCATCAACATCGGCAACGAGCCCTGGGGCAACACCGACCCCGCAGGCTGGACCGCCCCGACGATCGCCGCGATCCAGAAGCTCAGGAACGCCGGCTTCGAGCACACGATCATGGTGGACGCCCCCAACTGGGGCCAGGACTGGCAGCAGGTCATGCGCACCAACGCCCAGTCCGTGTACGCCGCCGACACCACCGGCAACCTGATCTTCTCGATCCACATGTACAGCGTCTTCGACACCGCGGCGGAGATCACCGACTATCTCAACGCCTTCGTCAGCGCCAAACTGCCCATCCTGATCGGTGAGTTCGGCGGTCCCGCCGACCAGTGGGGCGATCCGGACGAGGACACCATGATGGCCACCGCCGAGCAGCTCGACATCGGTTACCTGGCCTGGTCCTGGAGCGGCAACACCGACCCGATCCTCGACCTCGTGCTCAACTTCGATCCGGCGCAGATGACTTCGTGGGGTCAGCGCATCTTCAACGGTGCCAACGGCATCGCGCAGACCGCCAAGGAAGCCACCGTTTTCGGCAGCGGTTCCGGTGACACCCAGGCCCCTACCGCGCCGGGCGCCCCGACCGCCTCGGCGGTGACGGCGAGCTCCGCGAACCTGTCCTGGACGGCGTCGACTGACAACGTTGGCGTGGCCGGGTACGACGTCGTCCGGGTCAGTGGTGGCACCGAGACGAAGGTCGCGGCCTCGACGGCGAACTCGGTGACCGTGACGGGCCTGACGGCCAACACGGCGTACTCCTTCGCCGTTTACGCCCGTGACGCGGCCGGGAACCGGTCGGCCCGCTCGGCGACGGTGAGCGTCACCACCGCCGACACGCCGGCCGGGAGCTGCTCCGTCGGCTACCGCGTGGTCGGCGAGTGGCAGGGCGGTTTCCAGGGCGAGATCGCCATCCGCAACACCGGCACGTCCGCCGTCAGCGGCTGGAAGCTCGCTTTCACCTTCGCCAACGGCCAGACCGTTTCCAACATGTGGGGCGGGACCCCCACGCAGAGCGGGGGCTCGGTGACCGTCACCCCGGCCTCCTACACCCACACGATCCCGGCCGGAGGCTCGGTCACCGTCGGCTTCATCGGCAGCAAGGGCGCCACGAACGCCGCCCCCACCGCCTTCACACTCAACGGGGCGGCCTGCGTGAACGGTTGATGTCCTCGAGGTATCAGGTCAACTGTCCCGGACTCTTGACTCGGAACGTGCTCAGTCGCGATCCTCGACGCATCTATTGCGCCGGTCATGACAATTCCAAGGGCAGTCAAAACGCCCTCGGTCGACGGCGCCTCCCGCCGACCGAGGGACGTGGGCCATGGCCGGACGCACCTGCCGCCGTCGCAAGAACATCACCATCACCTCCCTGCTCTTCCTGGTGCTGGCCACGATCCTGGGCCCCACGCCGAGTTCGGCGGCCACCGACTGGTGGACACCGACGGCCAGGCCCACCCCCGACGCCCAGATCAACGTGACGGGAGCGCCCTTCACCGGCACCGACTCCGCGGGCGAGGTGAACGGGTTCATCGACGCCCACAACCACCTCTTCTCCAACGAGGCCTTCGGCGGCCGGCTGATCTGCGGCAAGGTGTTCTCCGAGTCCGGAGTCGCCGACGCGCTCAAGGACTGTCCCGAGCACTACCCCGACGGCACCCTCGCGCTCTTCGACTACATCACCCACGGCGGCGACGGCAAGCACGACCCGACCGGCTGGCCGACGTTCAAGGACTGGCCGGCGTACGACTCCATGACCCACCAGGCCAACTACTACGCCTGGGTGGAGCGCGCCTGGCGCGGCGGGCAGCGGGTGCTGGTCAACGACCTCGTCACCAACGGCATGATCTGCTCCGTCTACCCCTTCAAGGACCGCAGTTGTGACGAGATGACCTCGATCCGTCTGCAGGCCAGGATGACGTACGACCTCCAGGCCTTCATCGACAAGATGTACGGCGGCACCGGCAAGGGCTGGTTCCGGATCGTCACCGACAGTGCGCAGGCCCGACAGGTCATCCAGCAGGGCAAGTTGGCGGTCGTGCTCGGTGTGGAGACCTCCGAGCCGTTCGGCTGCAAGCAGATCCTCGACATCGGGCAGTGCAGCAAGGCGGACATCGACAAGGGGCTCGACGAGCTGTACGGCCTGGGCGTGCGTTCCATGTTCCTGTGCCACAAGTTCGACAACGCCCTGTGCGGAGTCCGCTTCGACGAGGGTGGACTCGGAACCGCCATCAACGTCGGGCAGTTCCTGTCCACCGGCACCTTCTGGAAGACCGAGACCTGCAAGGGGCCGCAGCACGACAACCCCATCGGTACGGTGGCCTCCGAAGCGGAGGACGACCTGCCGGCCGGCACCGAGGTCCCGGAGTACGACAAGGCCGCGCAGTGCAATGTCCGCGGGCTCACCGATCTCGGTGAGTACGCCGTGCGCGGCATGATGAAACGCAAGATGATGCTCGAGATCGACCACATGAGCGTCAAGGCCACCGGTCAGGTCCTCGATATCTTCGAGGCCGCGAACTACCCCGGCGTGCTCTCGTCGCACAGCTGGATGGATCTCAACTGGACCGAGCGGGTCTACTCGCTCGGCGGCTTCGTCGCCCAGTACATGCACGGCTCCGAAGGGTTCGCCGCGGAGGCGAAGCGCACCGACGCGCTGCGCGAGAAGTACGACGTGGGCTACGGCTACGGCACCGACTTCAACGGCATCGGCGACCACCCCGCACCGCGCGGAGCGGACGCCGCGAACAAGGTGACGTACCCCTTCAAGAGCGTTGACGGCGGCTCGGTCATCGACAAGCAGACATCCGGGCAGCGCACCTTCGACTTCAACACCGACGGGGCCGCCCATGTCGGCATGATCCCGGACTGGATCGAGGACATCCGGCTCGTCGGCGGCCAGGGTGTGGTGGACGACCTCTTCCGGGGCGCCGAGTCCTACCTCGACACGTGGGGCGCTTCCGAGCAGCACCAGGCGTCCGTCGACCTCGCGAAGGGGAAGACGGCCACGGCCAGTTCGTCCGAGTCCAACCCGTTCACCAGCTATCAGCCGGGGCGGGCCGTGGACGGCGACGACTCCAGCCGCTGGGCGAGCGACTGGAGCGACGACCAGTGGTGGCAGGTCGACCTGGGCTCCACGAACCGGGTCTCCAAGGTCACGCTCGACTGGGAGCGGGCGTACGGGAAGTCGTACCGGATCGAGCTCTCGACCGACGGGGCGAACTGGCAGACCGTCTGGTCGACCACCTCCGGGGACGGCGGCCTGGACACCGCCAAGTTCACCGGAACTCCTGCCCGTTACGTGCGCGTCCATGGCCTCGACCGCGGCACCGACTGGGGATACTCGCTCAACGAGGTCGGCGTCCACAGCGCCTGACGTACGACAACGGGGGACACGCATGGCACGTATGCCGTCGGCCGAGCGGCGCCGGCAGCTGACCGAGGCCGCTATCAGGGCGATGGCCCGGGACGGCGTCGCGAAGACGACGACCCGGTCCATCGCCGCCGAGGCCGGCGTGTCCCTCAGTGTCTTCCACTACTGCTTCGACTCCAAGCAGGCCCTGCTCGAGGCCGTCATCACCACCCTCACCGACCACTCCGTCACCGTCGTCAAGGAGGCGCTGCGCCCCCGGGACACGCTGGAGGAGACCGTCGCCGCCGGGTTCCGGGCGTACTGGGACCATGTCCGCGCCCACCCCGAGGCGCACATGCTCACTTATGAGCTCACCCAGTACGCCCTGCGCGAGCCGGGATTCGAGCACCTGGCCAGGCGCCAGTACGAGCTGTACGGCGAGGCCTACGCCGAGCTCATCGAGCAGCTGCGCAAGAGCATGGATCTGGAGCTGCGGGTGCCCGTCTCCGTGCTGGCCCGCTATCTCGCGGCCATGACCGACGGGCTCACCCTGAACTACCTCGTCCTCGGTGACGCGGCCGCCTGGGCGGACATCCTCGACACGGTCACGGCGCACATCGCGGGTCTGGTGCGCTGAGACCGGTCAGGATTCGAGAAGCGCGGGCCGCGGGCCGTGGCTAGCGTGACGGCCATGGACATCACGATTCGGGCGAGCTTCCTCCCGCACGACGACCCGGAGGCCTCCCTGGCCTTCTACCGGGACGTGCTGGGCTTCGAGGTCCGCGGTGACGTGGGCCGCGGCAGGACGCGCCGGCTCACGGTCGGGCCCGTCGGCCAGGCCGGCACCTCGGTCGTGCTGCACCCGGCGGGCGACGACCCCGAGCTCCTGCTCGCCACCCCCGACCTGGACTCCGTCTTCGAGCGGCTCCAGGCCCGCGCAGAGGTGATCCAGGAGCCGATCGAGCAGCCGTACGGCATTCGGGACTGTGCCTTCCTCGACCCCGCGGGCAACATGATCCGCGTCCAGGAGCTGCGCTGAGGCGTGTGCGTCGACATAGTGTTCGAAGCTGTCGAAACGGGAGGACAAGTCACCATGAGCAAGGCCACGAGTACGGGCGCGCAGCACGCTGCCGACAGCCATGACCTGATCCGCGTGCACGGGGCACGCGAGAACAACCTCAAGGACGTCAGCATCGAGATCCCGAAGCGCCGGCTCACGGTCTTCACCGGAGTCTCCGGCTCCGGCAAGAGCTCGCTGGTGTTCGACACCATCGCGGCCGAGTCGCAGCGGTTGATCAACGAGACCTACAGCGCCTTCGTGCAGGGCTTCATGCCGACCCTGGGACGGCCCGAGGTCGACGTCCTCGACGGCCTGACCACCGCCATCACCGTCGACCAGCAGCGCCTCGGCGGTGACCCGCGCTCCACCGTGGGCACCGTCACCGACACCAACGCGATGCTGCGGATCCTGTTCAGCAGACTCGGGACCCCGCACATCGGCTCGCCCAAGGCGTTCTCCTTCAACGTCGCCTCGATCAGCGGGGCGGGCGCGGTGACCATGGAGCGCGGCGGACAGACCGTGAAGGAGCGCCGCAGCTTCAGCATCGTCGGCGGCATGTGCCCGCGCTGCGAGGGCCGGGGCACGGTCAACGACATCGACCTCACCCAGCTCTACGACGACTCCAAGTCGCTCGCCGAGGGCGCGATGACCATCCCGGGCTACAAGGCCGGCGGCTGGAACTACCGCCTCTACAGCGAGTCCGGCTTCTTCGACGCGGACAAGCCGATCCGGAGGTTCACCAAGCGGGAGCTCCAGGACTTCCTGTACCGCGAGCCGACCCGGATGAAGATCGCGGGCATCAACATGACCTACGAGGGTCTCGTCCCGCGGATCCAGAAGTCGATGCTCGCCAAGGACCGTGAGTCGATGCAGCCGCACATCCGCGAGTTCGTGGACCGTGCGATCACCTTCATGGTCTGTCCCGAGTGCGAGGGCACCCGGCTGAGCGAGGGCGCCCGCTCCTCCAAGATCAAGGGGATCAGCATCGCCGACGCCTGCGCGATGCAGATCAGCGACCTCGCCGAGTGGGTGCGGGCCCTGGACGAGCCGTCGGTCGGGCCGCTGCTGACGGCGCTGGGGGAGACCCTCGACTCGTTCGTGGAGATCGGGCTCGGCTATCTCTCCCTCGACCGGTCCTCGGGCACGCTGTCCGGCGGCGAGGCGCAGCGCACCAAGATGATCCGGCATCTCGGCTCCTCGCTCACCGATGTCACGTACGTCTTCGACGAGCCGACCATCGGGCTGCACCCCCATGACATCCAGCGCATGAACAACCTGCTGCTGCGCCTGCGGGACAAGGGCAACACCGTGCTCGTCGTGGAGCACAAGCCGGAGACGATCGCGATCGCCGACCATGTCGTCGACCTCGGTCCGGGGGCCGGTACGGCGGGCGGTTCGGTCTGCTTCGAGGGCACCGTCGAGGGGCTGCGGACCAGCGACACCGTCACCGGGCGCCACTTCGACGACCGTGCCGGTCTCAAGGACACGGTCCGCAAGGCGACCGGCGCGCTGGAGATCCGCGGTGCGAGCACGCACAACCTCCAGGGCGTCGACGTCGACATCCCGCTCGGGGTGCTGACCGTGATCACCGGCGTCGCGGGGTCCGGCAAGAGCTCGCTGGTGCACGGGTCGATTCCGGCCACCGAGGGCGTGGTGTCCGTGGACCAGGGCGCGATCCGTGGCTCGCGGCGCAGCAACCCGGCGACGTACACCGGACTCCTCGAACCGATCCGCAAGGCGTTCGCGAAGGCCAACGGCGTGAAGCCGGCGCTGTTCAGCGCCAACTCCGAGGGGGCGTGCCCCACCTGCAACGGGGCCGGGGTCGTCTACACCGACCTCGCGATGATGGCCGGGGTCGCCACCACCTGCGAGGAGTGCGAGGGGAAGCGGTTCCAGGCGTCGGTCCTCGAGTACCACCTCGGCGGGCGGGACATCAGCGAGGTGCTCGCGATGCCGGTGACGGAGGCCGAGGAGTTCTTCGGGGCCGGTGAGGCGCGCACGCCGACCGCGCACAAGATCCTCGAGCGGCTCTCCGACGTCGGGCTCGGCTATCTCACCCTCGGTCAGCCGCTCACCACGCTGTCCGGCGGTGAGCGGCAGCGGCTGAAGCTGGCGACGCACATGGGGGAGAAGGGCGGGGTGTACATCCTCGACGAGCCGACCACCGGCCTTCACCTCGCCGACGTCGAGCAGTTGCTCGGCCTCCTCGACCGTCTCGTCGACTCCGGCAAGTCCGTCATCGTCGTCGAACACCACCAGGCGGTCATGGCCCACGCCGACTGGATCATCGACCTCGGCCCGGGCGCGGGGCACGACGGCGGGCGGATCGTGTTCGAGGGGACGCCGGGGGAGCTGATCGCCACCGGGGCGACGATCACGGCGGAGCATCTGGCGGCTTACGTGGGGGAGTGACGGGAGACTCGGCGGAGCCGGGGTGGTCAACGAGGCCTGACCCGCACGAGGGTCCCTGACGCGCGATCAGGCGTGCGGAGCGCCACCGTCCGCTGCCAGGCGGGTGAGCCACTCGCGCAGCAGGCGCTGCTCGGCGTCGCTCAGGACCTCGGCGTCGTCGGGGAGAGCGGCGCGCAGCGCGCGGGCCGCCGCGGCGGGGCCGCTCTCCGCCGCGGGCACCGTCGGTTCGGCGCGGGTGACGGCGGCGACCATGGCCTCGCGGAGGACGGTCAGCAGCGCCGGATTGCGGCGTTCCGCCGGGGTGGAGTGCCAGGTGATGACCGCACCTCGGCCGGTCGCCTGGATGATCTGTGCGGCCAGCTCCTCGTCGACCCGCAGCCACCCCCCGGCCGCCAGCCGGTGCACCCGGCCGTGGAGGATCTCCAAGCCCGCGCGGTGTGCCATGTCCGCCCCCCGGCCGGTGGCCCCGACCATCACCGCGAACAGCTCGGGGCGGGAGATCCCGAACTCCGCCCCGGTCTCCGTCGAGACGATCGTGGTGCCCGATCCGGGGCCCGGCGAGGCACTGGTGAAGGTCGAGGCGTGCGGCGTCTGCCACACCGATCTCCACTACCGCGAGGGCGGGATCGGCGACGACTTCCCCTTCCTGCTCGGGCACGAGGCGGCCGGCCGCGTCGAAGCCGTCGGAGAGGGCGTCACCTGCGTCGAGCCGGGCGACTTCGTCATCCTCAACTGGCGTGCGGTCTACGGTACGTGCCGGGCCTGCGCCAAGGGCAAGCCGTGGTACTGCTTCGCCACCCACAACGCGGCCCAGCGGATGACGCTGCTCGACGGCACCCCTCTCACGCCCGCCCTCGGCATCGGCCCCTTCGCGGAGAAGACCCTGGTCGCCGCGGGGCAGTGCACCAAGGTGGACCCGGCGGCCCCGGCAACCGCCGCGGGACTCCTCGGCTGCGGTGTCATGGCGGGCTTCGGCGCGGCCGTGAACACCGGCGCCGTCGGCCGTGGGGACTCCGTCGCCGTCATCGGCTGCGGCGGGGTCGGCATGGCCGCGGTCGTGGGGGCACGGCTCGCCGGCGCGACCAAGGTCATCGCCGTCGACGTCGACCCGAGCAAGCTGGAACGGGCCGCGCGGATGGGCGCCACCCACACCGTCGACGGCTCCACGGCGGACGTCGTGGCGGCGGTGCGCGAGCTGACCGGCGGCTTCGGCGCCGACGTGGTCGTGGAGGCGGTCGGCCGCCCCGAGACGTACGAACAGGCCTTCTACGCCCGCGACCTCGCCGGCACCGTCGTCCTGGTCGGTGTGCCGACTCCGGAGATGAAGCTGGAGCTGCCGCTGCTCGACGTCTTCGGGCGGGGCGGCGCGCTGAAGTCCAGCTGGTACGGCGACTGTCTGCCCTCCCGCGACTTCCCCGCCCTCATCGACCTCTACCTGGGCGGACGCTTCGACCTGGACGCCTTCGTCTCCGAGACCATCGGCCTCGGGGACGTGGAGAAGGCGTTCGAGAAGATGCACCGCGGTGAGGTGCTTCGGTCCGTGGTGGTGCTGTGAGGGGCGGGTGTCATTTGTTTCCTATGGCGCATGATGTTGCGCACCAGGCAACGGGAAACAAAGGGTGGGTCCGTCTTCTGGACGCCTTGACAAGGGTTTGTGGGCGCCCTCAAACTGACGTTGCGTTCAACGCAATCCGTTTCGCTATACGCACCGAGGTGTCATGATGATTCCCGCGTGCCGTCTCGTGGACCTTCCTCGAGGCGAGGCCTACCGGCTCGACATCGATCCGCCGGTCTCGGTGTTCCACACCGACGACGGCGAGGTCTTCGCCATCGACGACACCTGCACCCATCAGGACGCCTCGCTCGCCGACGGCTGGCTGGAGGGCTGCGAGGTCGAATGCCCGCTGCACGCCTCGAAGTTCGACCTGCGGACCGGCGCCGTCGACGCCCCACCGGCCAAGCGCCCGGTCCGCACCCACGAGGTCCACGTCGAGGACGGCATGATCTACGTCCAGCTGTCCCTGGACGCGCCCAACCTGCCGCCCTGTGTCGCGGCCCGGCTCGCCGGCGGACCCGCGTGAGGACGGTCGCCGTGGTCGGCGCCTCGCTCGCCGGTCTGTCGGCGGCGCGCTCGCTGCGGAAACAGGGCTACGACGGGCGGCTCGTCGTCATCGGCGACGAACTCCACCGCCCGTACGACAGGCCCCCGTTGTCCA
Source organism: Streptomyces canus (assembly GCF_001514145.1). Taxonomy (GTDB): domain Bacteria; phylum Actinomycetota; class Actinomycetes; order Streptomycetales; family Streptomycetaceae; genus Streptomyces; species Streptomyces canus. The sequence continues at coordinate 375,427 of NZ_KQ948662.1, read as the reverse complement.
AGGAGTTCCTGGCCGGCTCCCTCGCCGAGGCCGATCTCGCGCTGGAGCCGGACACCGAGGACCTGCGGGCACAGTGGCTGCTCGGTGTCCGCGCTGTCGGTCTCGACGGCCCGCAGCGCGCCGTACGGCTCGCCGACGGCAGCGAGGTACGGGCGGACGGCGTCGTCATAGCGACCGGCGCCGCCGCCCGGACCCTGCCCGGCACGGACGGCCTGGCCGGGGTGCACACCCTGCGCACCCTGGACGACGCCCGCGCGCTGCGCGACGAGCTGACCCTCGGGGGACGGCTGGTGGTGATCGGCGGCGGCTTCATCGGCGCCGAGGTCGCCTCCACCGCGTACGCCCTCGGGCTCGACGTGACCGTGGTGGAAGCGGCCCCGACCCCGCTGGCCGGACCGCTCGGCGAGACCATGGGCGCCATCGTCTCCGCCCTCCACGCGGACCACGGGGTACGGCTGTTGTGCGGAGTCGGTGTCAAGGGACTGAGCGGCGAGAGCCGCGTCGACGCCGTCCTGCTGGAGGACGGCCGCAGCGTCCCCGCCGACATCGTGGTGGTGGGGGTCGGTGCCCGCCCGTGCGTCGAATGGCTCGCGGGCTCGGGCATCGAGCTCGACGACGGCGTCAAGTGCGGCGCCGACGGCCGCACCAGCCTGGCCGGTGTGGTCGCGGTCGGTGACTGCGCCTCCTGGTACGACCCGCGCGCGGGCCTGCACCGCCGGGTCGAGCACTGGACCGGCGCCCGGGAGCGGCCCGGCGCCGCGGTCACCGCACTGCTGGCGGGCGGTGCCGTGGAACCGGGCACGCCGAGGCCGCCGTACTTCTGGTCGGACCAGTACGGCGTGAAGATCCAGTTCGCCGGTCACGCCGCCGGCGCCGACAGTGTGACGATCGAGGAAGGCGCCCGGGACGACCGCAACGTCCTGGCCGTCTACCGGCGTTGCGGCCATCCGGTCGCCGTGCTCGGGATGAATCAGCCGCGGCCGTTCATGCGCTGGCGCAAGCAGCTCGCCGCCGCGGCCTGACAGCACCGCCGCTGTCGCCCCGTTCAGAACGCCGTCCGCTCGTCCCGGCGTGCTTCACCGGTCCACGACGATCCCCGAGGAGTGCACTGTGACCTCGACCAGCCTGCCGGACAGTCTGATCGCCACCCTCCCCGGCGTCTCCTACACGGATCCCGGGATCTTCGCCCAGGAGCAGGAGCGCATCTTCGAAGCGATGTGGTTCTGCGCCGTCCGCGCCTTCGACCTGCCCAAACCCGGTGCCTTCAAGACGGTTGAGGTGGGCCGCGAGAGCATCCTCGTCACGCGGGCACGGGACAACTCGATCCGCGCCTACTTCAACGTCTGCCGGCACCGCGGCGCCAAGCTGTGCACCGAGGAGTCCGGCGAGGTCAAGCGAGCCTTCCAATGCCCGTACCACGCCTGGACGTACGACCTGACGGGCAAGCTCGTGGCGGCGCCGAACCTGACGAAGATGCTGGACGTGGGCCGTACCGAGTACGGCCTCGCGAGCGTGGCGGTGCGCGAATGGCTGGGCTATGTCTGGGTGTGCCTCGCGGAGGACCCGCCGCCCTTCGACGAGGTCGTCCAGGACGTGATCGCGCGCCTGGGCGACACCGAGTCGATCGAGCACTACGACATCGGGGGGCTGGAGGTCGGCCGGCGGATCGTCTATGACGTCAAGGCGAACTGGAAACTCATCGTCGAGAACTTCATGGAGTGCTACCACTGCGCGACGATCCACCCCGAACTCACCGAGGTGCTACCGGAGTTCGCCGACGGATACGCGGCCCAGTACTACGTGGGCCACGGCGCGGAGTTCGGTGCGGACGTCAGGGGCTTCACGGTCGACGGCTCGGAGGGGCTGGACCGGATTCCCGGAGTCTCCGAGGACCAGGACCGCCGCTACTACGCGATCACCGTGCGGCCGCAGGTGTTCATCAACCTCGTGCCCGACCATGTCATCTTCCACCGGATGTACCCGGTCGCCGCCGACCGCACGATCGTCGAGTGCGACTGGCTGTATCTGCCGCATGTCGTGGAGAGCGGCAAGGACGTCAGCAGGTCGGTGGAGCTCTTCGACCGGGTCAACCGGCAGGACTTCGACGCGTGCGAGCGCACGCAGCCCGGGATGAGCTCACGGCTGTACGCCAAGGGAGGCGTCCTGGTGCCCAGCGAGCACCACATCGGCGAGTTCCACGACTGGGTCCAGGCCCGACTGGGGGCTCAGCCCAGGTAACCCATGCGGTGGCTGATCTCCTCGGCGCCCTTGACCAGTACCGGAGCGAGCTCGTGCAGACGCTCCTCGGAGAGCCGGTACGCCGGTCCTGAGGCGCTGAGCGCCGCGATGACCTCGCCGTCCCGGTCGCGGACCGGCGCGGCCATGGCGTGCAGGCCGAGCTCCAACTCCTCCAGGGCCCAGGCGTAACCGCGCTCCCGGGCCTCGGCGAGGTTCTTCTCGAGCGTCGTCTTCGCGGTGATGGTGCGTGGGGTGACCTTCTTCAGGCCGGTCTCGGTCAACAGCACGGCGCGCTCCTTGGCCGGCAGGTGGGCCAGCAGGATCTTGCCGCTCGACGTGGCGTGCAACGGGGTCAGTTGGCCGACCCAGTTCTGCGCGGTGACGGCACCCGGGCCGCGCACCTGGTAGAGGTTGACCGCGTAACGCTCCTGCATCACGGCGAGGTTCACGGTCTCGCCGATCTCCTCCGCCAGGTCCTCGCAGACCGGGCGGCTCTGCTGGGTGATGTCGATGCGTCCGGTGACCGCGCCGGCCAGGCGCACGATGCCGAAACCGAGACGGTACTTGCCGCGCTCACCCGCCTGTTCCACCAGGCCGCGCGCCTCCAGGGCGCCGAGAAGCCGGAACGCCGTGGACTTGTGAACGTCGATCTCGGCGGCCACCTCGCTGACGCCGGCCTCGCCGCGCTGGGCGAGGATCTCCATCACGTGAATGGCCCGGTCGACGGACTGCACCCCGCCGCTCGACGACCCTGTCGTTTCGTTATCCGGGTTGTAGTTGCTCACAACGCAACTATACGGGGAGTACGGAACAACCTGTTTACCCTCGGGACGCTGACCAGTGTCTTTTGCCTGGTAGCGGGTGTGCAGGTGTTGTGCGCTTGTTCCGGGCGTTCAGTGAGGGGCACGCAGAACATCAAGTGCAGCCAGCGCCACGTGCAGTTCGGTGCGCTGTTCGCCGGATTCGAGGTCGCGGTGGAGGATGCGCTCGATGGCGCGAAGGCGTTGGTAGACCGTTTCCCGGGAGAGGCCGCCGCGGCGGGCGGCGGTGGTCTTGTTGCCGGCCGCGTCGAGGTAGTGGCGCAGGGTCGTCAGCAGGTCTGTGCCGTGCCGGGTGTCGTGGTCGACGAGACGGCCGAGCTGCCGCTCGGCGTAGTCCTGGACGCGGATGTCCTCGCGGAGTGCGTACAGCAGGCGGCGCAGGCCGATGTCGGACAGCTCGTGGAAGGACCTGCCGTCGGGCGGGGCAAGCCCGGGCAGGGCGGACTCGGCCACGCGTTCGGCCTCGCGGAAGGAACGGGGGGCGTCGTAGAGGTCCGCGACCTCGGCACCGATGCTCACGACCGCCTCGGGATCCAGGCCGCGTGCGGTCCGGCTGAGCCGCTCGACGGTGGGTCGCCAGGGCTGTGAGTGAGGCAGCGCCAGCAGCACCCCGAGTCGCCCGGGGGCCAGTGCGCCGACGAGTGCGGGCACGCCCGCGGTCCGTAGTTCCTGGGCCAGAAGGGACTCGGGCTCGGAGCCGTTGTCTCCCCGCCGCAGGTCCACCAGCACCGCGACGAATCCGCCTTCGGTGGGCAGACCCAGCGCGGCGACGCGGGCGCGGGCGTCCTCGGGGGAGTGGTGGCGCTGTTCGGCGAGGTCGCGCAGGGCGTTGCGGTGCGCGGCGCGTTCCCAGGTCGTCGTATGGATGAGGCGGGCGATGGTCAGGGCCATCGCCGTCCGCTCCAGAACGGTGACGTCCTCGGGTACGAAGAGTGCCGGCCCGCCGGCGGGGCCCGGGAGCATGGTCACGCGGCCCCAGCGATCGCCCTGGTACTCCACGGGTGCCACGAGCCAGCCCTCGGGACCGCACACTTCCGTGCGGTCGCGGGACGGTACGGCTCTGGAGCGCTGTTCCCAGTCGGCGAGCGCCTCTTCGACCGTGCTGCCGGAGGCCTCGCAGATCAGCGCCTGGTGCACCAGGTTCTCGAGGACGACCGTGCGGCCGCTCAGCTCCGCCGCCGCCCGCACCACGTCCTCGGGTCCCGCGCCGCGCAGCGTCAGGCCGGTGAACGCCTCGTGGATCCGCTGGGTCCGCCGCATCACGTCCGTCTGGTTGCCGAGGAGGAGCGTGTGGACGACCTGGGTGACCTCCAGGAAGTTGACGTCCTCGGAGAGGGTGACGAGAGGCAGGTCGCGGGCCCGGCAGGCCTGGACGAGCGCGTCGGGCGGGCGGTGGTAGCGGCGTACGAGCTCGATGACGAGGGCCGCGGCTCCGACGTCGGCGAGTTCGTCCACGTACCGGCGGACTCCGGTCGGATCCTCGGGCAGGGGCATACCCGTGGTCAGGACCAGTTCGCCGCCCTTGAGGAAGGACGCCGGGTCCGTCAGCTCGGTGATGTGGACCCAGCGCACCGGTCGGTCGAGCTGCGTCACCCCGGTCACCACCTGCGGCTGTCCCGTGGCCAGGACGGGCAGGGCCAGAACGTCGGCCACAGTGAGCGGCCGCCCCGCTGTGGCGGAGCCCCGGTCGTCCGGTTCCGGCGGCAACAAGGTGACGCCGTTCTCGCCCATAGTGCCTCCCTGCCCGCCCGGACACTGTGACAAGCCTGGCTGACCTGCGCAAGAGCCGCCCTGTGCCTGGCAACGAACTCCTGGTGGCGAGCCGCTGCCCCGGCCGCCTGACACATCGTCCGAACTCCGCGTCCCCGCTGGACAGATCAGGCGTTGTCGCCGCTCGGGCACCTGGAGAGGTTCGGGCTACGGGAGCAGACCGAGCAGTCCACACCTACGGCTCGGAGACGACCATGACCGCACTGTCGCCAGGCCACGCCCGTCGTGGCGGCCCGGGGCGAGGGCGTCCACCTCTACGCCGAGGACGGCCGCCGTTACCTCGACTTCACCGCCGGGATCGGCGTCACCAGCACCGGACACTGCCACCCCAAGGTGGTGGCGGCGCAGGAACAGGTCGGCACGCTGATCCACGGCCAGTACACGACGGTCATGCACCAGCCCCTTCGCCGCCTCGTCGACAAGCTCGGCGAGGTGCTGCCGACCGGTCTGGACAGTCTGTTCTTCACCAACTCCGGGAGCGAGGCCGTGGAGGCGGCGCTGCGGCTGGCCCGGCAGGCCACCGGGCGCCCGAATCCTGGTCTGCCACGGCGGCTTCCACGGTCGTACGGTCGCCGCCGCCGCGATGACCACCTCCGGCACCCGCTTCCGGTCCGGTTTCTCCCCGCTGATGAGCGGGGTGGTCGTCACCCTCCGAGCGTCACCGCGGTGGCCACGGAGACGGCAGTGAGGATGACGGGAGCCATCGTGTTCCTCCGGGTGGCCGGGTCGGCGTAGTCGCCGGCCTTGGCGTGGAAGGCCACCGCCCCGATCATGGTGATGGTGAATCCTAGGGCGGCCGCGATGCCCAGCGGCTGCCAGAAGAGGCCGATGATCAAGCCACCGGTGGCGGCGACCTCGGCCAGCCCGATGAAGCGCACGAGGCCCGCGCTCAGCCCCATGTGCGACTGCAGTCCGGCGGAGACGTCGCCCTCAGCGGAGCCTTGGGCGCACCCGCGGCCAGCGACACGAGGGCGAGCAGCACGCTGAGGATGGCGGCCGTGATGTCCATGGATGCTTCCTTCCGAGGTTGACGTGTCAACAATGAATCAACTTGGATGACACATCAATCCTGCTCCGGCGTGGCCCGAGCCCCGCGAGGCGCCTGCACCGGATGCCCGCTCATGATCGACACGCGGTTGAACGCGCCGATGGTGATCGCCACCCAGATCACGGCGGAGATCTGGTCCTCGCTGAGAACCTCGCGGGCGGCCTCGTAGGCGGAGGCCTGTGCGTCGGCGTTCGTCGGGTCGGTCGTCGCCTCGGCCAGCCGGAGCGCCGCACGCTCCACCGGCGTGAACATCTCGGTGTCCTGCCAGGCCGCCAGAACCCCCAGTCGCTGCGGTGACTCGCCGGCGCGCAGAGCCTTCCCGGTGTGCAGGTAGAGGCAGTAGGCGCAGCGGTTCAGCTGGGACACGCGGAGGTTGATCAGCTCCATTGTGGTGCGTTCAAGCCCTGCCGCGGCGGCCGTCGCGCTCACCGCCTCGGAGGTCTGCACCAGGGCGCGGAAGGCCTGGGGGCTCTGCTTGTCGATGAAGATCCTGCCCGGTGCGGATGCACGGATCTGCTCGCTCACTGCGTTCCTCCTTCGTGGCTACCGCGACCGCACCTCGTATGTGCGTGGTGGTCAGCGGCCTGCTCTTCGTGGCATGATAGTTGATGTGACAACCAGAGTCTGTGAGGGGTGGTCCCGGTGAGCAACGTGGAAAGCGAAGTCGAGGTGCTGTCGGCGCGGGACGTGCCGCTGGGCGGGCCGCGTGCGCTGCTCGTGCGCCGGACGCTGCCGCAGCGCGCGCGAACCCTGATCGGAGCCTGGTGCTTCGCCGATCACTACGGCCCCGTCGACGCCACGGTGACGGGCATGGACGTGCCCCCGCATCCGCACACCGGTCTGCAGACCGTGAGCTGGCTGTTCAGCGGGGAGATCGAGCACCGCGACACCCTGGGGACCCACGCCCTCGTCCGGCCCGGCGAGATGAACCTCATGACCGGCGGATACGGCATCGCGCACTCCGAGGTCTCCACGCCTGACACCACCGTCATCCATGGCGTCCAGCTGTGGGTGGCGCTGCCCGAGGAGCACCGCGACACCGCTCGCGACTTCCAGCACCATGTGCCCGAGCCGGTGCGGGTGGACGGCGCCGAGATCAAGGTCTTCCTGGGCTCACTCGCCGGCAGCACCTCCCCGGTGCGGACCTTCACCCCCCTGCTCGGTGCCGAGATCACCCTCGACCCGGGTGCGTCGGTCACGCTCGCCGTGGACACCGCCTTCGAGCACGGCCTCCTCGTCGACAGCGGAGACGTCCGCCTGCTCGACACGGCGCTGCGCCCGGCCGAACTCGGCTACGTCCCCTGTGGCGCCGACACCGTGATGGTGGTGAACGACTCGGACGTTCCCGCGCGCACGATCCTGCTCGGGGGCCCTCCCTTCGAGGAGGAGATCGTCATGTGGTGGAACTTCATCGGCCGCAGCCACGAGGACATCGTCAAGGCGCGGGAGGACTGGCAGGCAGGCTCCGACCGCTTCGGCGAGGTCGAGGGCCACCCCGGAAACCGCCTGCCCGCCCCGGCCCTGCCCAATGCCGTCATCACGCCGCGCGGCAACCCCCCGCGCCGCTGAGCCCCGTCCGAAAGGAATCCCATGAACGAGTCCTCAGGCATCCGGAGTGTCCAGCGCGTGGACGCCCGTCACCGGTACGAGATCCTGGTCGACGGCCGACGCGCCGGTCTGACGGCCTACCGCGACCGCGGGGCCCAGCGGGTCTTCTTCCACACGGAGGTGGACGACGCCTTCGCCGGCCGGGGTCTGGGCGCCGAGCTGGTCCAGGCGGCACTCGCCGATGTGCGGGAGTCGGGGAAGCGGATAGTGCCGGTCTGCCCGTACGTGGCCAAGTTCCTCAAGCGGCATGAGGAGTTCGCCGACCTCGCCGACCCGGTGACCCCGGACGTACTGAGCTGGCTGGAGGCGGAACTCCGCTGAGCGACTGGCGGGTGCTGGTCTGCCGGGCCGCGCCGAGGGCGCGGAATAGCCGGGTGAGGGGGTGTGTTGCAGGGGTATAGTTGATGCATCAACCACCAGGAGGGGTGAGGGCGATGCAGTTCGGCATCTTCACCGTCGGTGACGTGGCCACCGACCCGCACACGGGTCGTACGCCGACCGAGCACGAGCGGATCAAGGCGATGACCGCGATCGCGCGGAAGGCCGAGGAGGTCGGACTCGACGTGTTCGCGACCGGTGAGCACCACAACCGGCCGTTCGTGCCCTCCTCGCCGACGACCCTCCTCGGCTACGTCGCCGCGCGCACCGAGCGGATCATCCTGTCGACGTCCACCACGCTGATCACCACCAACGACCCGGTGAAGATCGCCGAGGACTACGCGATGCTCCAGCACCTGGCCGACGGGCGCGTCGACCTGATGATGGGCCGCGGCAACACCGGCCCGGTCTATCCGTGGTTCGGCAAGGACATCCGCGACGGCATCGGCCTCGCGGTCGAGAACTACGCGTTGCTGCGCCGGCTCTGGCGCGAGGACGTCGTCGACTGGGAGGGGAAGTTCCGCACGCCGTTGCAGGGCTTCACCTCCACACCGCGGCCGCTGGACGGCGTCCCGCCGTTCGTCTGGCACGGTTCCATCCGCTCCCCGGAGATAGCCGAGCAGGCCGCTTACTACGGCGACGGCTTCTTCCACAACAACATCTTCTGGCCGAAGGAGCACACCGGGAAGCTGATCGACCTCTACCGGCAGCGGTACGCGCACTACGGTCATGGCACGCCCGAGCAGGCGATCGTCGGTCTGGGCGGCCAGGTCTACATGCGGCACAACTCGCAGGACGCCGTCCGGGAGTTCCGCCCGGTCTTCGACCACTCGCCGGTGATGGGCGGCGGCGTCTCGATGGAGGAGTACATGGAGCAGACCCCGCTGACCGTCGGCACGCCCGAGCAGGTCATCGAGAAGACGCTCTCCTTCCGCGAGTACGCCGGTGACTACCAGCGCCAGCTGTTCGTGGTGGACGGCGGCGGCATCCCGCTGAAGACGGCACTGGAGCAGATCGACATGCTCGGCGAGGAGGTCGTACCGGTGCTGCGCAAGGAGTTCGCGGCGGTGCGGCCGGCCGGAGTGCCCGACGCCCCCACCCACGCCTCCCTGCTCGCCGCCCGCGGGACCGACGGCGCGCAGACCGCCGAACAGGCGGTCTGAGGCCGTACGAAAGGATCCGACCGACGGTCTCGCCGCCTGCGTTCCTGGGCCGGCGGCGAGTCACTCCGGGCCGCGTGAAGACGCGCGCCCGGGAGAGGAGAGGCAGGAATCATGACCGACAACGTCAACGCGTACCCGGCCACCGACGGGGTGGCGCCCGACCGCTGGGCCAGCGCGCTGCACCTCTTCGACGACGGCGTCGGAGTGCCGCACGAGGAGACCACCGTCGAGCGCTGGGAGCGTGCTGGGCTGCTGTTCGAGGCGCGGGACTACAGCGGTGCCGCGAAGCTGCTCGCCGTCGTCGTCGAGGAGGCGCCGGAGCAGGCCGGTCCCCGGCTGTTGCTGGCCCGCGCCTACTACCACTCCGCACAACTGAAGCGCGCCGAGGAGCAGTTGCGCGTGATCGTCGAGCGCGATCCGGTGGAGCACTACGCCCACCTGATGCTGGGGCGCACCCTCCAACGTCAGGGACGCCCGGACGAGGCGGAGCCCTGGCTGCGGATGGCGGGCGCGTTCGCGGGCGAGTTCCCGGACGACGAGTGAGCGGTGCGGGCGGGACGCACGCGGCGGCGGGCATCGGCTGAACCGATGCCCGCCGCCGTCGCTCCCGTCCGGGGGAGGCTGTGGTTTTCGTGGCCGGGACGGATCTGGACGCCGGTGCCCGCGGCGTCGAACGCCGCGACGGTCAGGACCCGCTCCGGACCTCCCGCGAGCTCGATGGAGTCCGGGACCTCGCCGCGGCCGCAGATGTCGAGGACGGCGTCGACTCCGTCCGGGGCGAGGGCCCGCGCGCGTTCGAACCAGCCCCTCGCCGTAGGCCCGGCACGGCGCCGAGTTCGCGCAGCAGACCGCGGTCGCGCTCGCCGGCGATCCCGATCACCCACGCCGCGGGCGACGGCCGTCTCCTGCTTCGCCCGGTCGGCGATGGTGAACTGGGCGAAGGTCGGCTGGGAGCTGTACACCACCGCCGACCAGGGCCTGAAGCTGTGGGACACGCTGTGGCGGGCGGCCCGCCCGCTGGGCGGGATCGCGGCCGGGCGGGGCGCGTTCAACAGCCTCCGCCTGGAGAAGGGCTACCGCTCCTTCGGCACCGACATGACCTACGAGCACGACCCGTACGAGGCCGGCGTCGGCTTCGCCGTCAAGGCCGACAAGGAGGACTTCGTCGGGAAGGCGGCACTGGAACGACGCAGGGCCGACGTGCGGCGGAAGCTGACCTGTCTGACGATCGAGGACCCGCGGGCCGTCGTCATGGGCAAGGAGCCGGTGTACGACGGACAGCGCGCGGTCGGCCACGTCACCAGCGCGGCCTTCGGCCACACGATCGGCAAGGGCATCGCGTACGCCTGGCTGCCCGCGGAGCTCGCCGTGGCCGGCCGTGCGCTGCACATCGGGTACTTCGACCAGCGCGTGGAGGCGGTGGTGGCCGAGGAGCCGCTGTTCGACCCGGCGATGTCCCGCCTTCGGGGCTGAGCGGGTCATAGCCACGGGCCGGGCGTCCCAGCGCCCGGCCCGTATCAGCCCAAGTAGCCGAGCCGGTGGCTGAGTTCGTCGGCGCCCTCGATCAGCACCGGTGCCAGCTCGTGCATCCGCTCCTCGGTGAGACGGAACGCGGGACCCGAGGCGGTGAGGGCGGCGACGACCTTGCCGTCGCCGGAACGAACCGGCGCCGCCATGGCGTTGAGGCCCTCCTCGTACTCCTCGACCGTCAGGGCGTAGCCCTGCTCGCGGACCCGGACCAGCTCCGCCTCCAGCTTCTGCCGGGAGGTCAGCGTGCGGGAGGTCATCCGGTCGAGCCCGGCCACGGCGACGAGCTCCTCCCGGCGCTGCTCCGTGAGATGCGCGAGCAGGACCTTGCCGCTCGACGTGCAGTGCATCGGCGTCAGCCGGCCGACCCAGTTCTGTGCGGTGATGGCGGACCGGCCGCGCACCTGGTCGAGGTTGATCACATGGTGGGACTCCAGGACCGCGATGTTCATCGTCTCGCCCAGTTTGTCGGCGAGGCGCTCACAGATCCCGCGGCCGTGCTTGGTGACGTCGATGCGCCCGGTGACCGCGCCGGCCAGGCGCACGATGCCGAATCCGAGGCGGTACTTCCCGCGCTCACCCTCCTGCTCCACCATCCCGTGCGCCTCCAGCGCGCCCAGCAGACGGAACGCGGTGGACTTGTGGACGTCGATCGCCTCGGCCACTTCACTGACGCCTGCCTCGCCACGCTGGGCGAGGATCTCCAGCACGGTGACAGCCCGGTCGACGGACTGCACACCGCCGCTGGACGTACCCCCGGACTCGGTGCCGTTGCTGCTCATGGCGGAACTCTATGCGAGCAGGTCAACAGCTGTCGGGCCGGTCGCCCTCCAGCAGGCCCGGCCCTCGCTGCGCCTGCTTGTGTGACCGGTCACATCCGTGTGAGGATGGTGAGCGGTCACATCGTGGGTGTGCCGGGGAAGGGAAATCCGTTGACCGCAGCCGTCGGAACACTCGAGAGATCCCGCCTCTGGTCACACCCGGAGCTCGGACTGCATGCCGTCCTGGACACCACGGGCTCGGTCCGGCTGGGGGCGCCCGACCAGGACTGGGCCGGTCTGGTCCCCCTCGTCGAGGTCACCGCCACCGGGCACGGACGCCTGTGGTCGGGGGAGCGCTTCATCGAGACCGCGATCGGCGACCGCCTGACCTACCGCGACCACGAGACGGTCCGGGAAAGCGGCGGGGAGCGTACGACGATCCGGCTCGCGGACCCGGAAACCGGCCTGGTCGCCGAGGTGGTCCTGGAGACGGCTCCGGGTGCCGGTTTCCTGCGCTCGCGGGTGCGTCTGGTCAACGAGGGCGGCACGCCCCTCCGGCTCGAGAGCGTGAGCACCCTGACCGTCGGCGGTATCACCGACGTGGGCGGCGGTCTCGACGGACTGACCCTGCACTGGGCGGACAACGACTGGCTCGCCGAGTGCCGTTGGCGCCAGGCCCCCTTCCGTGACCAGGTCGTCCCGCTGAACCGGCCCGCGCACGGTCACGAGGGACGCGGCTGCTTCGAGCGCTCCTCACAAGGGAGTTGGTCCACCGGCCGGCACCTGCCGATGGGGGCGCTCACCGACCCCTCAGGCCGCGCCTGGCTGTGGCAGATCGAGTCCAGCGCGGGATGGCGCTTCGAGACCGGCGAACGCGAAGGCGCCGCCTACGTCGCCCTGTTCGGCCCCGACGACGCCCACCACCAGTGGCAGCACACCCTCGCGCCCGGCGAGGACTTCCACACCGTTCCCGCCGTCCTCGTGCGCGGCGGGACGGGCGGCCTCGACGCCGCCTTCGGTGAACTCACCGACTACCGCAGGCTGATCCGCCGCGACCACCCCGACCACCGCGCCCTGCCGGTGATCTACAACGACTACATGAACACCCTCATGGGTGACCCGACCACCGACAAGCTCCTGCCGCTCGTCGAGGCTGCGGGGAGGGCCGGCGCCGAGGTCTTCGTCATCGACGCCGGGTGGTACGACGACGACGCCCAGGGCTGGTGGGACGCCGTCGGCGCATGGCAGCCCGCCCGGGGGCGTTTCCCCGGCGGCATCCAGGAGGTGCTGGACGCGATCCGGGGGCACGGCATGGTCCCGGGGCTGTGGCTGGAGCCCGAAGTCGTGGGCGTGCGCAGCCCGTTGGCCGACACCCTGCCGCCCGAGGCGTTCTTCCGGCGCGGCGGCCTGCGCGTGACGGAACACGGACGGCACCATCTGGACCTGCGCCACCCCGCCGCCCGGGCCCACCTCGACGCCGTCGTGGACCGGCTGGTCGGAGAGTGGGGCGTCGGGTACCTCAAGCTGGACTACAACATCAACATCGGACCCGGCACGGAGAACGGCCGGGAGAGTCCCGGCGCCGGTCTGCTGGGCCACCACCGCGCCCACCTCGACTGGATGTCCGCCGTCCTGGACCGGCATCCCGGCCTGGTCCTGGAGAACTGCGGCTCCGGCGGTCTGCGCATGGACTACGCCCAACTCGCCGTCACCCAGCTCCAGTCCACCAGCGACCAGCAGGACCTGCTGCGCTACCCGCCCATCGCCGCGTCCGCCGCCACCGCCGTGGCCCCCGAACAGGCCGCCGTGTGGGCCTACCCGCAGCCCGACCACACCCCCGCCCGGATCGCGTTCACTCTCACCGGCGCACTGCTGGGCCGGATCCATCTCTCCGGCTTCCTCGACCGCATGAACGACGAGCAGTTCGAGCTCGTCCGCTCCGCGATCCGGGTGTACAAGGACATCCGGCCGGAGATCGCCGGCGCCCGTCCCTTCTGGCCGCTGGGCCTGCCGGACTGGGAGGACGGATGGATCGCCCACGGGCTGCGGGGGCGCGACGCGACGCTCGTCGCGGTGTGGCGGCGGGAGCGAGCCGACGCCCCCGAGCGCCGTACGCTCACACTGGCCCACCTGCGCGGCGTCGAGTTGCGGCCGGAGGTGCTCCAGCCCATGACGGCCGACGCCACGGTGGAGTGGGACGTGGCCGAGGGGAAGCTCTCCGTCGGTCTGCCGCGCGCCGGCACGGCCGTACTCCTCAGGCTGGCCGGGCCCGGGTGAGTGCGGGACGGGGAGGGGCTGGGCCGCTCCGCTGGATCCGGCCCTCCCGCTGCGCGGCGTCGAGTCGCGGCCGGAGGTGCTCCAGCCCATGAGGGCCGAGGCCATGGTGGAGTGGGACGTGGCCGAGGGGAAGCTCTCCGTCGGTCTGCCGCGCGCCGGCACGGCCGTACTCCTCAGGCTGGCCGGGCCCGCGTGAGTGCGGGACGGGGAGGGGCCGCTCCGCTGGATCCGGCCCTCCCGCTGCGCGGCGTCGAGTCGCGGCCGGAGGTGCTCCAGCCCATGAGGGCCGAGGCCATGGTGGAGTGGGACGTGGCCGAGGGGAAGCTCTCCGTCGGTCTGCCGCGCGCCGGCACGGCCGTACTCCTCAGGCTGGCCGGGCCCGCGTGAGTGCGGGACGGGGAGGGGCCGCTCCGCTGGATCCGCCTCTTCCGGGACCGGTCATGGGCTGACGCTCTTCTTCCGGGCCCGGTAGGCCGCCGCCTTGATCTTGTTGCCGCAGGACTCCATGCCGCACCACTGCCGGCGCATGCCGCGAGAGCGGTCGACGTAGACGCGGGTGCACTCGGGGTTGCCGCACTCCTTGAGCAGGGGTACGTCGGGGCCGCTCAGGAGTTCCACCGCGAGGCGGGCCACCGTGGAGAGCGCTTCCTCCGGGCCGGCCTGCGTCCACCGCCCGGACGGGGTGAGCTGGGGCACCGCGGGCGGCTTGCGGGCCGCGCTGTTGAGGACGGCCAGCGCCCCGGTGTCGTACTCCTCGCCGAGCCGGCGGGCGGTCACCAGCTGGTACACGGCTTCCCGTACGGTCGTCGCCTGCTCGACATCGGCCTCGCTGCTCGGGGAGACCGCGTCGACGACCCCGGACTCCCGATACCATGCGTCGAGCCTGTCCGGCGCCGCGAACATCTCGAAGCGCGTCGAGCGCCGCGCCCGGAGCGTCGCGGCGAAGTCGAGGGCCGGATTGCCGCACACGAAGACATGGTCGAGATTCACGTCACCATTCTGACAGGTGATGAGTTGTGCGGGCAAGGCTCGCCGCTTCGACTCACGCGGAGTGTGGGTTGAGGGTCGAACCGGTGACACCACCAACCAGAACTTCTTCAAGCACGGCACCGCCAAGGTGATCACCGCGGTGTCGGCGACCGCCGGTGCCAACGGGAAGCGCACCTCCACCTACACCAAGGAGCAGGCGGTCTGGACGGGGGTCCGCGACATCGAGCGCCCCTACGGCTTCGCCGCCTTCACGGTCGACCCCGGCCGGCACGCCGGTGACACCACCCGCATGCACGTGACCTACTACGACGTGAACAAGCCCGGCGGCGACTTGTCGGTCTTCGAGACGTTCACGCTGCACCGCCGCCGCTCCGACGGCCACACCGGGTAACGGCTTGCGTAGGATTCGAGCTGCCGGACATCGGGAGACGCAATGACGCCAGTGGGAGGACAGGGCCAGAGCCCTGGCGCGCCGCGTGCCGTGGATGTGGCCAGGCTGGCCGACGTGTCGCAGAAGACGGTCTCGCGGGTCTTCAACGGTGAGCGGTACGTGTCCGCCGATGTGCGGGAACGGGTGCTTCAGGCCGCGGAGGAACTCGGCTACCGGCTGAACAGCGCGGCCCGCGCGCTGGCCTCGGGACGTACCCGTTCGATCGGCGTGGTCGCGCTCGGAACCGCTCTGTACGGTCCCGCCTCCCTGCTCATCGGCATCGAGCGGGCCGCCCGGGACGCGGGATACGCGCTCCGGGTGGTCAACACGCAGGAGGGCGATCCGGCGGGCGTCGCCGGGGCCGTGGAGTCGCTCCTCTACCAGGGCGTGGACGGCATCGTCGTGTCCGAACCGATCGACGAGGGTCCGGTGCCGCTCACGGCCGGCGTCCCCGTCCTGGTCCTCGGCGCGCCCGCGACGTTCGGGGGTCCACGCGCGGTGGCGGCAGGCGTCGGTGCCGAGTCACTGGCGCGGGCCGCCACCGAGCACCTGCTGGGCCTCGGCCATATGACGGTCCATCACCTGGCCGGTCCACAGAGGTGGTTCGCCGCCCGGGACCGTCTTGAGGGCTGGCGGGCGGCGCTCGCGGCACGCGACAGGGAACAGCCGCCCGTCATCGAGGGCGACTGGTCGGCCTCGTCCGGCTACACGGCGGGCCGCGAACTCGCCGCCGCCGGCGATGTCACCGCCGTGTTCGCCGCCAACGACGACATGGCCGTCGGCCTGATCCGCGCACTGCTGGAAGCGGGCCTGCGTGTGCCGGAGGACGTGAGTGTCGTCGGCTTCGACGACATCCCCGTCTCCGCCTATGTCACCCCACCGCTGACCACCGTGCGCCAGCCGTTCGACGCCGTGGCCCGGGAAGGTCTGCGACTCCTGGTGCAGGCCATCGAGAAACCGGACGCCGAGCCGGCACCGGCGAGCGACCCACCGGTCGAGCTCGTCGTACGCGCCTCGACGGCGCCCCCGCCGACGGGCGGGCGGCGGCCATCAGGACGGGGAGGAACCGGCGGCGCCTGACGGCGCCGCCGGTGGTGATCACTTCTCCCGCGAGTACGGCGCGACGGTGATCCGGTCGATCAGCGGCGCGTACCGGGATCGGAGGAGCACTCCGGGGAAGGTCTCCGAGGCGTAGGTCGTGCCGTCGAAGTTCGGCAGCTCCTCGGAACGGAAGGCGATCGTGTTCTGTCCCTTCTTCAGGGGGACGGGGACGGTCAGCTCCCAGAAGTTGTCCTCGTGGAAGCTGTGCGGGAAGCCGACGCGTCGTGCCTCGCCGCCGTTGACGCTGATGTCGGCGTGGCGGGCCAGCGGGTCCGGGTTGTAGTGGGTGGCCTCGGACTGCTCCGGGTTGGAGTAGCGGACGCGCAGCGCGTACAGACCGGCCCGGTCCGCGGTGACGGTGAACGTCGCGGTGTTGCCGTTGCCCGGGTCGCCGCCGATGCCGGTGATCGCCGTGCCGTCGGTGGCCAGGGCCAGCGGGGTCAGCGTGGCCGAGCCCGCGAGCACCGCGTCCTGGGCCTCGTACGTACGGGCCTTCAGCGCGCCCTCGGTCGGTGTGACCGTCAGGCGGTCGACGAGGGTGGCCGACGAACCGCCCGTCAGCGTCACCTTGTTGACACCGCCGGAGAGGGAGACCGCGACGCTGCTCCTGTCCTTGGCAAGGCGCAGGACGTCATGTCCGTTGGCGGAGAGCCGCGCCCCGGTGCCGCCGAGGGTGTCGACCTCGAGGGTGGCCTCACGGTCGGCGGGGGAGTACACCCAGAACGTGGCGGTCTGGCCCTTGGCGAGCCGGGCCGCGCCCGAGCCGGTGGCCGCCCGCTCGGGCAGGGTGTAGACGGGCTGTGCCCCGCCGCTCAGCCAGGCCAGTTCGCCCTCGTAGACCTGGGTGCCGGCCGAGGCCGCGGGAAGGGCGAGGGTGAGGCGGTCGACGATGGCGTCACCCTTCGTCGCCCGCTTGCCGTCCAGGCTCTTCGCCGCGAGCGTCAGGGTGTGCTTGCCCTTGGTGAGCTTCACCTTGGTGTCGGTGTGGTCCCACACCACCCACTTGTAGCCGAGCGGCAGATACAGCTGCTGCTCGCTGCCGGCCTGGCCGTCCACGCGCAGGAAGACATTGGTGGGCCCCTGCTCCTTCACCTTGTCGAAGGTGTTGAGGGAGTTGGCGAAGACGCTCAGGTCGTAGGTGCCGTCCTCGGGCACGTCCACCGTGAAGTCGAGCGTGACGTCCGAGCCGGTGCGCAGACCGCCCACGTCGTAGCCGCCGGAGGTGTAGAACTTCGACACGTCGGAGGTGGAACCCTCCGGGCCGTTCTTCGAGTAGCCGGACCCGGTGTGGGCCGCGTCCTCCGCCTCGTACGAACCCTGCCAACGCACCGGCGGGGACTGGGTCTTCGCCGCCTTCCCGGCCGGGCTGAGGACGATCTCGTACGCCGAGGACTCCTTCAGCGTCGGCAGGGCGCCGGCACCGAAGTCGACGGTGACCGTGCCGTCGTCCGCGACCTTCAGGTTCGTCTCCGTGAGCAGCTTCGGGCCGGAGGAGTCGCCGACCTGCCCGCTCCACTCGATCTCCCGCACCCAGGCGTGCACACGGTCACCGAAGAGCTTCTTCGAGACGTTCGAGAAGGTGATGTGACCCTTGCCCGTGGAACCGCCGAAGAGCAGCCGGGCCTGCTTCTTCTTCTGGTCGAGCGTGGCCACGCCCTGCATGGTGTAGTTCTCGCCGGGGAACGGCGGGGTCACCGCCACCGTGTGCCCGCTCATCGAGGCATACGAATGGAGCAGCCACCACTGGCCGTTGCCGCGGTTGGACTGCACCGCGGAGTCGGAGAGGTTGCCGTCGATGTTCCAGTACGCGATGTCGGCGTCCACCTTGGACTCCTCGATCGCGGAGACCCACTGGATCATCTGGCCGGGGACGGAGGTGTGGTAGTTGAAGGCGTACTCGTTGATGTTGATGGGGAGTTGAGTGCCCTCGCGGTCGGTGCCCTTGAACAACTCCTTCTCCCACACCCGGTACTTGGCGACGCTCGCGCGCACCGCCTCCGGGTGGCTCAGCTCGTGCCAGGTGATGACGTCCGGGAGGGTGCCTGCGGCCAGGGCATGGGTGAGGAAGCCCTTCACCTGGTCGTAGAGGATGCTGGTGTTGGGACCGGCGATACGGGCGTCCGGCATCTTGGTCTTGATGAGCTTGTACGCGGAGTCCCAGGCGGCGAAGTAGTCGTCGGGGTCGCTCAGCCAGCTGACCTTGTTGTAGCTCCACTGGCCGGTGCCGAACATGTTGCCCTCGGGCTCGTTGAACGGCACGAAGACGATGTTGTCCTGGTACTGCTTCGGCAGCTGGAGCACCTGGTCGACCTGCTTGGCGATCTTCTCCTCATAGAGCTTGAGCTTCTCCGCGGGGGTGTCGCCCGGCCACTCGTACGGGAAGCCGCGGTGGATGTCGGTCATATAGATGTAGACATCGCCGTCGGTGGAGTCGGCGAGCGGCTTGACCACGTCCAGCGCATCGGCGCCGGGGTGCTGCGGACCGTCCTGCGCCTTGGTGGAGACCGTGCGCAGGCCCATGCCCTCGATGAGGTTGTTGGTGGGGACGTCCGGTCCGTACACGCCGTAGAGGGTGCCGGAGGCGCCGCCGTGGAACGCGCCGGTGTCCGAGCCGAGGTCGACGGTGAGCTGCCCCTCGCGGACCACGGTGACGTTCGCCCGCACCGCGCGTCCCGCCGCCGTGCCGGCCACCGTGAAGGTCCCGGGCTCGGCGTACTTCTCGGGCGGCACGGCGTCCCAGGTGACCGGCGTGTCGCGGTCGTATCCGTCGGAGAAGGTGGCGCGGACGGCCGAGGGGAGGGTCGGGGCGGTCCCGTCGGTCGTGCGGACGTCGAAGGACGTCTTCGAGAGTTCCTGGAGGGTCGGCACCGCACCGACCAGGCCGGCCACCTGCTCGGCCGTCAGCGCCGAGTGCCACACGGCGAAGTCGTCGACGGCGCCCTTGAGCAGCGGGTCCGGGTAGAGGGACTTGCCTATGTAGCCGGCGGCGGTCGCCGAACCGCTCAGCAGGTCCTTGGCCTTGATGGCGGTCACGGCGGAGGAGACCGCCACCCCGTCGAGGTAGGTGGTGAGCCGGCCGGCGGTGGTGTCGAGGGTGACGGTGACCGTCCGCCATGCGTCCGCGGGCAGTGGCGCATAGCCGCGGACCTGGGTCTCCGCGCCGCCTCCGCCGGTGGTCACGGAGGTCTGGAACAGCCCGTTGCCGTTGTACGGCGTGCTGAAGAGGTACTTGCTGGTGTCGGTGCCCAGATCGAAGATCCGTTGCCAGGACGACGTGTCGCCGCTCCACTTCACCCGGGCGGAGACCGTCAAGTCGCTTGCTTCGCCGATCACTTCGCGGGGCAGACGGACGTAGGCGCCGTCGGAGGTGGGGGCCCCGCCGGGCAGGGCCAGGGCCTTGCCGCCGTCCGTACCCACGACGGACTGGGCCGTCGAGCCGTTCACCAGGCTCGCCGTCAGGCCGTTGCCGGAACTGTCGGTGATCTTTCCGGAGGCGAGGTCGTCCTGGTCGAAGGTGTAGCGGGCGGCGGGCCCGGGCGCCTCGGCCGCGTGCGCGGAGACGGCGGGCGCGGCCAGCAGGCCCGCGCCGAGGGCCAGCGCCATGGCGGCCGGCGCGCGGCGGCGCGTGGATCTGTCAGCGGATGACATGGATACGTCCTCAATCGTCGAGTAACGGGTTCCGTCGGCCCGTCTCAGTCGCCGTCGAATCGGTTCGATCCAGGCAGGTGTGCAGGGGGAGGGCGCGTGTAGGGGGATGCGGGTGCGGCGGCTCTGTGACGGTAGGTGCGAGAGAGTCGCGCTGGGCGACTGTGTCGAACCGGTTCGGCGAAGCTAGCACCGGGACATCGGGCCAGCAATCCCTTCGACACGGGGATCTCACTGCCCCTCTCCCGCCCCCTCGGCGAATAGGTTCAGGGTATTGACAGGCGTCGGGGCAGTTCCTACGTTCACTTCCACGCGAACCGGTTCGACAAGCCGGTCGCCCGTCCCAAGGAGTCGCCGTGAACATCGGTGAGATCGCCCGACGGGCCGGTGTCTCGCGCAGCACCGTGTCCTACGCACTGAGCGGCAAGCGCCCGGTGTCGGAGGACACCCGCCGGAAGATCCAGCAGGTCGTCGACGAACTGGGTTACCAGCCCAGCGCCAGCGCCCGCGCCCTGGCCAACGGGCGGACCAGCACCATCGGCCTGGTCTTCCCGCCGGCCGGGAACCACTACACGGGGATGCAGCTCGACTTCATCGGCAGTGTGGTGGAGGCCGCCGCGGCCTACGACTACGACGTGCTGCTGTCGCCCAGCGGCATGGACAGCGACCGTTCCTTCCAGCGGCTGCTGGGGGAGCGGCGGGTCGACGGCGCGATCCTGATGGAGATCCGGCTGGAGGACGACCGGGCCGATCACCTGGCCGCGCTCGGCTTCCCCTCCGTCGCCATCGGCCGCACCGCCCACCCGGAGGACGGCTGGTACGTCGGCCTGGACCACACGGCGCTGGCGGCGGCCTGCGTCCATCACCTCGCGGACCTCGGCCACCGCCGAGTCGCCTTCGTCAACCGGCCCGAACAACTCCTGAGGACTGGGTACGAGTCCGCCCACCGCGGACTGGACGGCTTCACGAAGGCCGCGGCCGAACGCGGGCTGACGGTGCGGACGTACTGCTGCGGGGACGACGCCGCAGCGGGCCAGGCCTGCGTGGAGCGGATCCTGCACGACGACCCGGCCACGACAGCCCTCGTCACCCTGAACGAGGCCGCGCTGGGCGGCCTCTACCGAGGGCTCGCCCACGCGGGCCGCCATGTACCGCGCGACTTCTCCATCACCGGGATCGTCGCCAACCGCTGGGCGGAGACAGTGACCCCGCAGCTCACCGCGGCGGACGTACCGGCGGCCGAGATGGGCCGGCTCGCCGTCGACCTGCTGGTGGAGCGGCTGGACAACTCCGACGCGCCGCCCCGGCAGCACCTGCTCATCCCACCGATCTCGCTGCGGGCCAGCACCGGGCCCGCGGGGTCCCCGCAGACCTGATCAGCTCCCCCGAGCACTCGTCACACCGCTTCACGCCCGAACGCCCGTTACCCGACGGCGTGTTCGCGGTGCCCTCTTCTCCGCGCGACCCACCGCCGCGGCACCCGCATGCCCCGAACCGAAGGAACCCGCCATGAACACCTTCTCCAGACGACGCCGTCCGACCGCCGCAGTCCTGATCTCCCTGGCCGTCGCCACCGGCGTCACCGCCTGCGGCTCCGGCTCCGGCAGCAGCGGCACCAAGGGCGCCGACAGCGGCACGTACACCGTCTGGGACCCCTACCCGCAGTTCGCCAAGGGCTCGGCCTGGACGAACCTGCTGGACAAGTGCGGCACCGAGGCGGGTGTGAAGGTCAAGCGGACCGGATTCGACACCAGTGACCTGACGAACAAGGCCCTGCTGGCGGCCCAGCAGGGCAACTCCCCGGACATCCTCATCGTCGACAACCCGGTCGTCTCGACCCTGGCCGAGGCGGGCGTCCTCACCACGACCGACGACAACAAGCTGGACACCTCCAAGGTCGACCCCAACCTCCTCGCCGCCGGCCAGTCGGGCGGCAAGACCTACGGCACCCCTATCGGCGCCAACACCCTCGCCCTCTACTACAACAAGAAGGTCCTGAAGGAAGCCGGCGTGGACATCGCCTCGGTGAAGGACTGGGCGTCCCTGACGGCGGCGCTGGAGAAGGTGAAGAAGGCCGGCAAGAAGGGCATCACCTTCTCCGCGATCGGCACCGAGGAGGGCAGCTTCCAGTTCCTGCCGTGGTTCTGGGGCGCGGGCGCGAAGCTGACCCAACTCGACTCCGCCCAGGGCGAGTCGGCGCTCTCCCTGTGGAAGGACTGGGTCAAGGGCGGCTACGCCCCCAACTCGGTCCTCAACAACACCCAGACGACCAGCTGGCAGGAGTTCGCGACCGGCGACTACGCCTTCGCCGAGAACGGCACCTGGCAGCTCGCCAACGCCAAGAAGGCCGGCTTCGACTACGGCGTGCTCCCGATACCCGGCGCCTCCGGCGGCAGCGCCGCCGCCCCGACCGGCGGCGAGTTCGTCACCCTCCCGGTCCAGGACGACACCGGCCGCTACACCACCTCCCAGAAGCTGGCCACCTGCCTGACCAGCACCCAGAACCTGTACGACACCGACACCACCCTGTCCTACGTGGCCCCCACCAGCGAGGTCCAGGACAAGCAGGTGGCCGCGAACGCGGAGCTGAAGCCCTGGGTCGACGCGGTCAAGGCGGCCAAGGGACGCACCAGTGACGACCTGGGCACCAAGTACCCGAAGATCTCCGAGCAGATGTGGAAGGCCGTCCAGTCCGCGCTCAGCGGTTCGAAGTCCCCGAAGGACGCGCTGACCGACGCCCAGTCCGCCGTCAAGTGAGCACACCCCGGGGCCAGTTGATGAGCCAGACGACACAAGTGCCGCGCCCGCGGACCGACTCCAAGGGCGCGGCCCCCGAGGCGGGGCGCCGCCCCGCCTCCCCGCAGTGGGCCGCCTGGGCCTTCCTCGCCCCGGTGACCCTGTACCTCGTCCTGTTCTACGCCTACCCGCTGTACCGCAACCTCGACCTGAGCCTGCGCAACTACACCGTGCGCTCGTTCGTCCAGGGCGACGCCCCGTTCACGGGCCTGGCGAACTACCGGAGGGTCTTCGAGGACCCGACCTTCGCACCGGCCCTGTTGCACACCGTGGTGTTCACGGGCGTGTGTCTGGTCTTCCAGTACGCCATCGGCCTGGCGCTGGCCGTCTTCTTCAACCAGAACTTCCGGCTCTCGGCCACCCTGCGGGCGCTGTTCCTGGTGCCGTGGCTGTTGCCGCTGATCGTGTCGGCGTCGACCTGGTCGTGGATGCTCAACAGCGACTCCGGCATCGTCAACGCCGTCCTGCACGCCGTCGGGATCGGCCCGGTGAACTGGCTGACCTCGCCGTCCTGGTCGCTGACCTCGGTGATCATCGCGAACATCTGGATCGGCGTCCCCTTCAACCTGGTCGTCCTCTACAGCGGCCTGCAGTCCATCCCCGGCAGCCTGTACGAGGCGGCGGCCATCGACGGCGCGGGCTCCTGGCGGCGCTTCTGGAGCATCACCTTCCCACTGCTGCGCCCGGTCTCCGCCATCACCCTGCTGCTGGGCCTGGTCTACACCCTCAAGGTCTTCGACATCATCTGGATCATGACCAAGGGCGGCCCGGCCGACTCGTCCACCACCTTCGCGACCTGGTCCTACCAGCTCGGCTTCGGCAACCTGCTGCCAGCCTTCGGCCCCGGCGCCGCCGTCGGCAACCTGCTCGTGGTCGCCGCCCTGGTCTTCGGCCTGGTCTATGTGCGGGTCCAGCGAAAGCAGGCGCTGTCATGAGCAAGGGTCTGAAGACCGCCCTCGGTCTGCTGCTGACCGGGATCATGCTCTTCCCGGTCTACTGGATGATCAACGTGTCCCTCACCCGCGACCAGGACATGCGCAAGAGCCCGCCGGACCTGTTCCCCTCCCACGTCACCCTGGAGGGCTACCGGGCCGTCGTCGACCAGCAGTTGCCCTACCTCGGCACCAGCCTCGTCATCGGTCTGGGCACCGTCGCCCTGACCGTGGCGCTGGCCGCCCCCGCCGGCTACGCACTGGCCAAACTGCGCCCGCGCGGCGGCGGAATCATGAGCTTCGTCCTGCTGGCCGCCCAGATGATCCCCGGCATCATCATGGCAATGGGCTTCTACGCCATCTACCTCCAACTCGGCCTGCTCCAGACCGTGCCCGGCCTCATCGTCGCCGACTCCACCCTGGCCGTCCCCTTCGCCGTCCTCATCTTCACCGCGTTCATGTCCGGCATCCCCGGCGAACTCCTCCAGGCCGCGAGGACGGACGGCGCGGGACCCCTGCGCACCTTCTGGTCCATCGTCCTGCCGATGAGCCGCAACGCCGTCGTCACGGTGTCCCTGTTCGCGTTCCTGTGGTCCTGGTCCGACTTCATCTTCGCCAGCACTCTCGCGGGCGGCGGCGCCCACGAGCCGATCACCCTGGGCATCTACCACTACATCGGCAACAACAACCAGCAGTGGAACGCCATCATGGCCACCGCCGTCGTGGCCTCCCTGCCCGCCGCGGTCATCCTCGTCCTGGCCCAGCGCTACGTCGCCGCCGGCGTGACCGCCGGCGCCGTCAAGGACTGACCCCCGCGGCGCAGCCCCTCCCCCTGACGATCTGACGATCCCTGCTCGAGAAACGAGTGCCCCTTCATGACCGCCGACCGCTCCGGCCCGGCCTTCTCCGTCCACGACATCCCGTTCAGTACCTACGGATCCTGGTTCGGCATCTCGCCCGTGGTGGCGGAGAAGACGTACGCGGAGGACCTCCACCTCGTCTCCCACCAGAACGGCATGCACGCCGTTCTGAGCCTCGTGCCGCTCGACCCCGTGACCGGCGAGCGGACCGAGACCCGCGTCGAGGCGACACCGGGCCTGCTCAGCTGGAACGGTACGGACGGGCGCATCGACCTCGCCTACGAGTCGCCGGACACCGTACGACTGCGCGGTGCGGGCGTGCCGCTGCGGATCTCGGCGGCGGCCCGGACGCTGACCCCGTTCAGCGGCACGTACTTCTACCGCGAACCGGCCGCCGACGCCTACGTGTTCACGTCGTACGAGACCGGACGGCGGTACCGCGTCTCGGTGCTCTCCGGCACGGTGGCCGACGTGTTCGGCAGCCAGGCGCTGGGCAGCGCCGACCGCGGTGTCACCGTCGCCGACGCGGACGGGGGATGGGAGATCGCGGTCGAGGAACTCGACACCGCCCGCCCTCCCTACGTGTCGACGGTGGCCTTCGGCAAGGTCGTCGAGGCCGTGCGGAACTCCTTCGCGGACTTCGTCGACGCCGTGGCCCCCTGGCGCTCGGCCGCCACCCCGGCCGCTGAACTCGCCGCCTACGTCCTGTGGTCGGCGACCGTACGCCCGGCCGGTCTGGTCACCCGGCCCGGCGTCCTGATGTCCAAGCACTGGATGGACAAGGTGTGGAGCTGGGACCACTGCTTCAACGCCCTTGCCCTGGCCCCCGGTTGCCCCGAGCTGGCCCGGGACCAGTTCCAGCTGCCCTTCGACCACCAGGACGAGACCGGGGCGCTGCCCGACTCGGTCACCCACTCGGAGGTGCTCCACAACTTCGTCAAGCCGCCCATCCACGGCTGGGCGTTCGGTCATCTGCGACGCCGGCTGCCCACGCCTCCCGACCACGCGGAACTCACCGGAACGTACGACAGGCTGGAGCGCTGGACGGAGTTCTGGCTCACCGCCCGCCGTGCCCCCGGCGCGGCCCTGCCGCACTACCAGCACGGCAACGACAGCGGCTGGGACAACGCCACCACCTTCGACCCCGAACGCGTGGTCGTCACCGCGGACCTCGCCGCCTTCCTCACCCTTCAACTGCGGGAACTCGCTGAGCTGGCAACGCATTTGGAGAGACCGGACGACGCCCGGCGGTGGACGCGGGCCGCCGAGGAGACGCAGCAGGCGATGCTCGACGAGCTCTGGACGGGCGACCGGTTCGTCGCCCAAGGCGTCGACAGCGGGGACACCTGGGGCACCTCCAGCCTGCTCGACCTGATGCCCATCGTGCTGGGCGAGCATCTGCCGCCCGAGATCGGTGAGGTGCTGGCCGGCCGTATCGAGGCCCATCTGACTCCGTACGGCCTGGCCACCGAGTTGCCGGACTCGCCGCACTACCTCGCCGACGGCTACTGGCGCGGCCCTATCTGGGCCCCCGCCACCATTCTTGTCGAGGACGGCCTGCGGCGCGGCGGGCACCACCGGCTGGCGGACGAGATCAGCGGCCGCTTCCGCGTCCTGTGCGAGGAGCACGGCTTCGCGGAGAACTTCGACGCTCTGACGGGCACGGGCCTGCGCGACCGCGCCTACACATGGACGGCGGCCGCCTACCTCCTCCTCGCGGAAGCACACGCACAACGAGAGGGCCGGCGAGACGCTGGATCAGCTCCTCGAACATGATCCGGAACTCGGTGGGGGCGAGGAGGTTGCCCAGGCACAGGTGCGGGCTGCCCATGCCGAAGACCTCCTCGTCGCGGTGACGGACGGCCGCCGCACCGGCGACCCGCGCGGGTGCGGCGCACGTCCCCGGGGGACCGTGCTCAGTCGAGAACTGCGACGGCCTCGATCTCGACCAAGTGGTCGGGGACGTCCAGTGCCGCGACGCCCAGCAGCGTGGCCGGCGGGACCGGGGTGACCCCCAGTCGCGCGGCCGCCCGGGACACTCCCTCCAGGAGGAGGGGCATCTTGTCGGGCGTCCAGTCGACGACGTGCAGGGTCAGCTTCGCCACGTCGTCGAAGGAACCGCCGGCTTCGGCCAGGGCCGTGCCGATGTTGACGTAGCACTGCTCGACCTGCGCGGCGAGGTCACCCTCACCGATCGTGCGGCCCTCGGCGTCCCAGGCGACCTGCCCGGCGACGAAGACCAGCTTCGTACCGGACGCGATCGACACCTGCCGGTAGACATCGATCTCCGGCAGTCCGCCGGGATTCAGCAAGGTGATGGCCATCCTCTACGCCTCCATGGTCGGGCCCCATGAGCCCTGGTCTCCAATAGTTACTGGGAAACCGTAGGAGAGTGTTCGCTGACATGGAAGAACGCACTTTTCGGTGCCTCGGGAACCCGATGGTGACCCAGCAGCTCAGCGGCCTTCCCTGGGGGTGTACTCGGGTACGTGACCGTCCACTCGGTGACCCCGGACTCGGCTGTCCGGACTGCGCCGCCACTGAGGCCGGACTGTTCCCAGGAGTGCTCGACGTCGTCTCCGGCAACCTATCCGTGGCCGGAAAAGCCCTCGGTCGTCCGTCGTCGACCGGGTGCCCGTCGCCCTCGGCGGCAGCCTGGATCAGGACAGGTGCGCTGGGCCCCCGGCGCGCGGACGCGTCCTGCTGCCTCCATCCGCGGGTGGAGCGCCTCGGCGCCGGGCTCGGGTCACCTCACGGGCAGCCGACGGCACGGTGGAGGGCCTCGAACTCCCGGGCCTGCCCGGATGTGCACCCCCGCCCCGTGGCATCCGAAGGACACCGCGCACGAAGGCCCCGCCCAACAGGGCCTGTGCCACGCCCTCGTGCGCACCGCGCGCGACGGAGGCCGACGCGGGCCTGAGGGCGCCCCCCGGAGACCGGGCCCCCCTCCCGAGCCAGAAACGTGGAGCCGTCCGCGGGCGCCGGACCGGTGAAGTGCCGGTGAAAACCCGGTGGAAGCGCTGTCAGTGGGCCCGCTTATGCTGCACCGGACGATCACGCGGGACCAGGGGAGGGCGCGGCATGTTCGGCAAGCTGTTCGGCAGGGATGCGGAGAGACCGGTGGCGGATCCGCACGCCCTGCCCGTCCCGCGCAGACAGAAGAACGGGACGTATCCGCTGCGCGCCCTCGGGGACACGCGGGTGCTCGCGCTGGTGGAGGCGGCCGACGCCGGTGACTGGGAGGCGGTCAAGGAAGCCCTTGCCCCCTTCGATCTCGGCCGCGAGCACGCGGTTCTGGGCCAGCTCGCCGACCTGGACGGTGTGCAGGACTGGATCGGCCGGGCCGTAGCGGAGGACAAGGAGCACCGGGCGACCGCCCTGCTGATATCCGGGGCGCGCCACATCAGCTGGGGCTGGGAGGCCCGCACCTCCGCGCTTGCCGTGAACGTCACGCAGGAGCAGTGGCGCGTCTTCCACGAGCGGCTCGAGATCGCCGAGGAACAGCTGCTCGAGGCCGCCGAGCTGCGGCCGGACTGGGTCACCCCGTGGCGCCGCCTCCTCACCTCCGGCCGTGGCATGTCCCTGGGCCCGGCCGTGAACGAGACCCGGCGCGACGCCGCCCTGCGCCGCGACCCACTGGACCTGGAGACCCACATCGAGTGGGTGTCCCAGCTGCAGCCCCGGTGGAGCGGCGAGCCCGGCCAGGCCCTGGCGTTCGCCCGCGAGGCCTTCGCCGGCGCGCCCGACGGGCACCGTCTCGGCTGTGTGGTCGCCATGGCGCACATCGAGGAGTGGGTGGAGTCCGACAACCGTGACTGCCTGCAAGACCCGCGGATCCGGACCGAGCTGAGGGAGGCCGCGGAGCGCAGCATCCTGCACCACTCGTACGAACGCCGCCTGGGCTGGCAGGGCGACTACAACATCTTCGCCATGGCCCTTTCGCTGGCGGGCAGCAGCAAGGCCTCCAATGTCTTCCGCGAACTGGACGGTGTCTTCACCGAGTGGCCGTGGACCTTCATGGCGGACCCCCAGAAAGCCTACGCACGCTTCCGCAAGGCCTTCTGAGCCGAAGGCCGCACGGTCCCCGCCCGTCCCGGCCGGACCATCGCCCACCCCCCGCCGTTCCCTTCTCCCCGGACTGCCCCATGCCTCTGCGCCATGACCCCGCCGACCACGCCACCACCGACCGCACCTTCCAAGTGGACCTGCGCGGCCTCGTCGACCTCCTCTCCCACCACCTGTACTCCAGCCCCCGCGTCTACCTGCGCGAGCTCCTCCAGAACGCGGTGGACGCGCTGACCGCCCGGCACAGCCTCGAACCGGGCGCCCCCGCCGACGCGTTCGGCATCCGCCTCTACGCCGACGGCTCCGTGGTACGCGTCGAGGACGACGGCGTCGGTCTCACCGAGGCCGACGTGCACACCTTCCTCGCCACGATCGGCCGCAGCAGCAAGCGCGCTGAGCAGATCGCCGACCAACGAGCCGACTTCATCGGCCAGTTCGGCATCGGCCTGCTCTCCTGCTTCCTGGTCGCGGACGAGATCCACGTCGTGAGCCGCTCGGCTCGCACCCCCGACGCCCCCGCCGTGGAATGGCGCGGACGCGGCGACGGCAGCTACGCCGTCCGCACGCTGCCCGCCTCCGCCCGCCCCCGGCCCGGCACCACCGTCACGCTGACGCCCCGCGCCGACGCGGGCGAATGGACCCGCCCGGCCCAGGTGCACGCGTTGGCCCGGCACTTCGGCTCCCTGCTGCGCCACCCGGTGACCTTCGACGACGGCACCGGCGGCCCCGGCGGCCAGGCCGCACCCGTCAACCCCGATCCCGCGCCCTGGGCGCGCACCCACCCCACCCCCGGAGCCCGCTCCCGTGCCCTGGCCGCCTACGGCGAGGAGGTCTTCGGGTTCACGCCGCTGGACACCATCGAGCTGGACCTGCCGGCCGTGGGCCTGAAGGGCATCGCATGCGTGCTGCCCGAGGCGATACCGGCCGGGCGCCGCCACGGCCACCGTGTGCACGTCAAAGGCATGCTGCTGTCCGAGCAGGCAGAGGAGATCCTGCCTGACTGGGCGTTCTTCGTCCGCTGTGTCGTCGACGCCGAGAGCCTGCGCCCGACGGCGTCCCGCGAGTCCCTGTACGAGGACGACACCCTGGCCGCCGTACGCGATGCGCTCGCCGAACGGCTGCGCGCATGGATCGCCCGGGCCGCCGCCAGCGACCCCGAGCTGCTCGGCCGCTTCCTCCAGGTGCACCACCTGGCCGTGAAGTCGCTCGCGGTGCACGACGACGAGATCATGCGGATGCTGCTGCCCTGGCTGCCGTTCGAGACCACCGACGGACACGCCACCCTCGACGAGTTCGCGCGCACCCACCGCACCGTCCTCGTGACCTCGAGCGTGGAGGAGTTCCGACAGGTCGCCGCGATCGCCTCGGCCGCCGGGCTCGGCGTCGTCAACGGCGGCTACACCTACGACCGTGAACTGGTCCACCGGCTGCCCGAGATCAGGCCCGAGGTCAGCGTCGCCGACCTCGACCCGGCGACCCTCACCGCCCACCTCGACCCCGTCGACCGGGAGACGGAGCTGGCCGCCGCGGCCTATCTCGCCCAGGCCCGCGACGCCCTCGCCGTCTTCGACTGCGACGTCGCGCTGCGCACCTTCCAGCCCGCCTCCGCTCCCGCCCTCCTCCTCGACAGCCGTGAGGCCCGGCACGAACGCACCCGCTCGCAGCTGGCCCGCGAGCAGCAGGGCGGCGTGTGGGGCGACATCCTCGGCGCCCTGCGCCAGGAGGCCCCGCGGGCCCAGCTGATCCTCAATCAGCTCAACCCGCTGGTGCGCACCGCCGTCGCCATCGGCGAGCCCGAGCTGGCCCGCACCAGCGCCGAAGCCCTCTACGGGCAGGCCGCGATGCTGTCCCGCCGCCCACTCAGGCCCGCCGAGTCGAGCCTCATCAACCGCTCCTTCCTCGACCTCCTCGCCCACGCCCTCCGCAAGGACAGCTGACGATGCCCACCACGATCCAGACCACCGACGAGCTGTACCAGGCGCTCCAGGCCAACGACGAGCGTCCCTACGGCCGTACCCGCACCGTCACCGCCGAGGAACTCGTCGACGCGGCCGAGCAGTTCGAGGAGACCGTCCCGCTCGTCCACGCCCTCCTCGAACTCCAGGAGGCGTACACCTACGGCTCCGAACCCCGGAAGTCTCCCGTCGTCTTCGCCCGGCTGCTCACCCTCTTCGACGAGCAGCCCGACGTCTTCGACGAGCGCCTGCGCCACATGGTGTTCTGGCGGTTCAAGTGGGTGGGCCACGCCCTGCGCCAGCTGCCCGAGATACCGCTGGCCAGCCTGCGCCAGTGGCTGACGGAGATGCGCGACCGCTACGAGAAGGCGGGGCTCGGCCTCCAGCCCTACTACGGACAGGCGTACCAACTCGCCGCCCATGTAGGCGAGGACACCGCTCTCGCCTACGAACTGTGGGCGGGCCGCGCCCGCACCCGGCTCAGCGACTGCGAGGCCTGCGAGATCTGCGAGCGCGCGCTGTTCCACCTCACCGCAGGCGACGACGAACGGGCGCTGCGCACCTGGGAGCCCGTCCTGGCGGGGAAGGAGTCCTGCCAGGAGGAGCCGGCCCGCTCCCTGTCGTACGCGCTGCTTCCCCTGCTGCGCACGGGCCACGCCGACCGGGCGCGCGAACTGCACCTCGTCGGCTACCGCGGCTGCCGCCGCAACCCCGCGATGTCCGGGGAGGTCGGCAGGCACCTGGAGTTCTGCGCGCTGACCGGCAACGAGGCCCGCGGCCTGGAGCTGCTCGCCGAGAACCGGAACCTGTTCGACGAGGTCGACTCGCCCCTGGACCAGCTCGACTTCCTCACCGGCGTCGAGGTCCTCCTCCAGCGCGTCGAGCTCCTCGGCCACGGCGAACTGCCCGCCGCCGGATACGCCGGCCGTACCTGGACGGTGTCCGGGCTGCACACCGAGGTACGGGGCCGCGCGGACGACCTCGCCGCCCGCTTCGACGCCCGCAACGGAACGTCGACCCACACCAACCGCCGCCAGGTCCGCCTCGACCGGGCACCCCTCCTCGACGCGCTGGAACTGACCCTGCGCACCCGCAGCCTCGACGAGGTCGCCCCGGCCGCCCCGGTTGCCGCGCCCGCCTCCCGTACGGCCGCCGCCGTTCCCGATTCGCTGCCCGAACTCATCCTCCAGGCAAGGAAGTTGGAGGAACAGGGACATCCGGACGCCCAGGCCTGCTTCGCGCGGCTGCGCACGCTCGTCGCCGCCCGCGACTACACCCACCCCGACGACCCTGCCGTGGGCCCGCTGGTCCAGCTGCGCGCCGACCTGCTGGCCGAAGAGGCGACCTCGGCGGCCAACAAGGACGACTTCGCCGAAGCCGCCGCGCTCAACGAGGAGGCCGCGGCCCTCTACGACGACGCCTCACAGCCCGGTCACGCGGCAGTCGCCCGCGCCTCCGCCCTGCTCGCCGCCGCCCAGATCCCCGCGGAGGACGCGGACGGAGCCGAGGCGAAGGCGGCCGCGCTGACCGCCGCCCACACGTCCATGGTCCGCCTGCACGAGGAGACGACCGGCCTCGCCCCCTACCAGGAGGCCCGCCTTCTGCGGCTGCGGGCGACCGCGCTCGGCCTGCGCCTGCAGACGACGGGAAGCAAGGAGCACGTCGCGCCGGTGTTCGCCGAGGCGGATCTGCTGCACGCGTTCGCCACCCGGCACGAGGTCGCCGGGCAGATCTCCGGCGCCCTGATGCTGCGGGCCAGCACACACGCCATCTCCGGCGACTTGCCCGCCGCGGTCACCGAGATCGATGCCCTCCTCGACCGGCTGAAGGCGCACGGCCCGGCCTGGCACCTGCCCCGCACCCTTGGACTGCGCGGCCGGCTCCAGCTCGCCCTCCGGGACCCCGAGGCCGCGTACGCGGACCTCACCGAAGGTCTGCGACTGGCCGCCGACTGGCCGGCCGACACGGTCGACACCACCCGCCTGCACGGCGATCTGGCCGAGGCGTGCATGCACCTGGGGCGTCCCGACGAGGCGTTGCGGCACCTGACGCGTTCGGCGGAGGCGGACCTTCGCCAGGGCAGCCGGATCGAGGCGTTCTGCACCTACAGCAACGCGGCCCAGCTCAGCCTCGACCTGGGCCGGGTCGAGGACTGCATCGCCCTGCTCGACTCCCTGTTGGCCGAACCGGACGTCGCCGCCGGGGAGTTGGACGACCGACTCGCCGCACAGCTGCGCCTGACCCGGGCCCGCGCACTGCGCGCGGGGGAGGACCTCAAGGCCGCCACGGCGGAGTTCGCCGCGCTCGCGGCCGAGTCGGCCGGGTGGGACGACGATCCGGGCAGCCACGCCATGATCGCCGCGGAGACGGCCGTACTCCTCGGCGAGTCCGGCGAGTTCGGCCCGGCCCGTGAGGCCGCGGACCAGGCGATCGCCGCCCATGCCCGGGACCCGCGCTACGAACTGCTCAGCAACTCCCTGCGCGAACTCGCCCGCCTCCAGGCCCAGCAGCAGGGCGCCGAGGGCCTGGCCGACGCCCTGGTCTTCCTCGCCGACGCCGGCCGGATCGCCGACGAGGCCCGCGCCGCCGGGTTCGAGGCGCGTGGCCGCTCCCTGGACAGCGCCCTGGCCTACGAACACGGGCGGGTCAACGCGTACGCCGGCGCGTACGAGGACGCGCTGACCGCCCTGGAGAGGGCCCTCGCCCTGCTCGGCGAGCCGGGGCCGGAGGACGACCGGGTCGGTGAGTGGGCCGAGTGCGTCCGCCTCGCGGGTGCCGTGGAGGGCCTCTACCTGAAACGCCCCGCCCCCGCCCTCACCCGCCTCGACGCCGCCGTCTCCCACCTGACCGCCCTGGGCCACACCGAGGAGACCGAGCCGCTGACCTCCCTGGCGGCCCGGCTGCGCGACGAGGAGTGAGCTCCGTCCCATAACATCGTTCATGCAGACGTCAGTTGTCCCATGGTTCCGTGTCGAGGAGGCGAGGGTGTTCGCAAAGGGCACGTGGTTGCTCGTGGGTGCCCTGGTCCTGGCCTGGATGGTGCTCTCCGGACCCAGTGCGCCCAGCGGTGCCCTCGACGCCGGGTCGCTGCCCGACAAACCCGTCCGGGACGTCGTACCGAACCGGGTCGTGACGTGGAACCTCTGCAACCCCTGCGAGACGGGCAACGACGACCGGGCGGCGGAGATCGCCACGTTCGCGCCCCAGGTCATCGGGCTGCAGGAAGCGTGCGTCGGTGACGTCGAGAAGATCCGGGAGTATCTGGAGAACCTTCACGGGCTCGTCTACCACGTCGAGTACGGCCCGGTTCTCCAGAGCTGGAGCCGTTGCGGGGGAGCGCCCTGGAACCCGGGCGGCTACGGCGAGGCGATCCTCTCGGCGGCCCCGATGAGCGACGTCGTCACCAAGGAATATCCCGACGGCGGCTCCGAGGACCGTGGGTACATGGAGGTCACCACGACGGTGGGTGGCCGCCAGGTCCGCGTCTTCAACACCCACCTCGCCGAACGACGTCAGGAATCGGTCCGGATGGACCAGGTCGGCGTACTCGTCAAAGAGGTCGCCCGGCACGACCCCGCGATCGTCATCGGCGACTTCAACGCGGTACCGGAAGCCTCCGAACTCACCAGGATGTGGGCGCTGGCCGAGGACGCGGACCCCCAGTGCCGTCCCTCGGCGACCGGCACCTGCGAACCGACCACCGACTGGCAGAGCAAGTTCGACTACGTGTTCCTGCGCGGCTACGTCCCGCTCGCGCAGCGCGTGCATCCGAACCCGGTCTCGGACCATCACCTGGTGTATGCCGACCTGAAGCCGACTCCGCGCCGCTGACCTGCGGAGAACTACGGCGAGGTGGACACCGGCGCGGAGCGGAGCACGAGCAGGGTGATCTCGCTGGGGGCGAAGACGCGGAACGGCGGGCCCCAGAAGCCGGTGCCGCGGCTGGTGTAGAGAAGGGTGCGGGTGCCGTGCCGGCTGAGGCCGGCGAGGGCGGGCTGGTCGGTGCGGACCAGGTAGTGGAAGGGCCAGATCTGGCCACCGTGGGTGTGGCCGGAGAGTTGGAGGTCGATGCCCTTGGCTGCCGCCCGGTCGACGAACTTGGGCTGGTGCGCCAGGAGCAGGACGGGTAGGTCCGGGTCGGCGCCGTTCAGGGCTCCCGCGAGGTGGGCGCGGTGGCCTGCCAGGCCGGAGGACTCGGCGGTGACGTCGTCCACGCCGGCGACCACGAGGGTGTCGCCTCCGCGTTCGAGCAGCAGATGGCGGTTGCGCAGCGGCTCCCAGCCCAGCTCGCCCATCAGATCGACCCAGCCCTGGGCCTCGCTGTAGTACTCATGGTTCCCGGTGACGTACACACGGGCCCGGGTGGCCGCCACGGTACCGAGGGGGACGGCCTGGGCGCGGCGGCGTTCGGCCGTGCCGTCCGCGATGTCGCCGGTGTGGCAGACCAGGTCGGCTTCCAGAGTGTTCACCGTCTCGCACACCCGCGCCGACCAGCGAGTGCGATCGAGGGGGCCGTAGTGGGTGTCGGTGATGAGGACGACGCGAAGGCCGTCCAACCCGGCACCCAGCCGTGGGAGGTGCACGTCGAGTCGGCGCACGCGCGGCACGCGGCGGGCTTCGGCGTACCCCCAGGCGAGGAGCACGGCGGTTGTGCCGAGGACGGCCCAAGTGACGATGCGGGCCCGGTCCTGGCCCCCGCCGACACCGGCCACGGTCAGGGCGAGCCGCAAGAGGACGCCGAGCAGAATGGACCAGGTGAACAGAACCCAGGAGGCGCCCAGCAGGGTGTCACCGACGATCGCCGCCCGGTCCTGCTGGCGCCGGCCGTGGCCGCGCGCCATCGCGAGCGGCATACCGACGAGGCCGAAGGCGAACAGGGCGGTGCCGACCAGTGTGACGGGCAGCGGCCAGTGCTGGCCGGTGTACAGGAGCACCCCGCAGGGCACGGCCCACAGCAGGACGGGGGCGATCAGGGGCAGGTAGCGCATCAGGCGGAGCAGTCGGCTCTGCCGCGGAGCTCGCGCTTCGCTGTCGGCGGGTCGGGCGTTGCTGGTATCGGTCACGCTTCTTCTCCCTGACCGGGCTGCCGTCTCACGCACTGTATCCGGTAGCCCTCGGGCGCGGCTCGTCCGCCCTCCTTGTCGCGTGACCCGGGCGGGCCCGGCCGTGCGCCGAGCCCGCCACGCCGTCAGCGCTGCAGTGTCAGCAGACCGGGACGGTAGGGCAGAAGGCCGTAGTCGCCGCCGGAGCTGGGGCTGCGCCCCTGGTAGAGCAACTGCAGATTGCAGGGATCGACGGTCATGGTCTGATCGGCGCCGGTGCGGATCAGTTCGCCATGGCTGATGTCGTTGGTCCAGGTGGCGCCACTGTTGGCCTTGCCGGCGAAGGGATTGCTCTCGGTCGCCGCCTGGGGTGTCCATGAGCCGTTCAGACCGGTGGCCGTGAACGAGCGGAAGTAGCGGCCCTGCGAGCCGATCGCCTCGACGATCATGAGGTAGCGGTTCTGGCCCTGCAGCTTGTAGACCTGCGGGGCTTCGAACAGGTTGTTCGTCGTATCGCTCATGACCACGGTCGAGGTCGAGCCGAAGCTGCCCGGGAAGTTCCCGATCGGCATACTGGCCCGGTAGATCTTGCCGTTGTCACCGGCGAAGAACAGGTACATGTTCGTCCCGTCACCGATGAGCGTCTGGTCGATGGGCCCTGTTCCGGAGCCGGAGATGCTTCCGGAGAAGAGCACCTGCTGGGATGACCAGCCATTCGGGTTGGTGGGGTCGCTCGACGTCCGGTAGGAGAAGGCGGTCCCGCCCCACTGGTAGGCGAGCACCCAGATGTTCTTCGGCGCGAAGTAGAAGAGCGTGGGTGCGACGGTGGAGGACGACATCGTGTTCTGGCTTGCCGAGCCCATCTCCGACCAATTGGTGAACAGGCCGAAGTTCATGGATCCCCAGCTCGTCCCCGTGTCGTGCGTCGTCGCATAGACGAGTTGCCTGCCGTTGTAAGGGACGACGGTGAAGTCCTTGAGCGAGACCCACCCCGCCTTGGGCTGCGCCAGCGCGCCCGTTGATGTCCAGCGGTAGGTCGACGGAAGATCGCACGGGCTGGAGGTGTCGCCGCCGACCTTGACCAGCTGCCACTGCTGGTTGGTGCCGCCCCAGTCGTCGTACTGGACGATGTTCGCGCTGTCGGCGGTGGCGGCGCCCTGCACTTCGAGCGCCTTGTTGCTGTGGCGCGAGATCAGCCTCACATAGCCGTCCGAGCTGTCGGCCAGCCGCCACTGCTGGTTGGTGGCGTTCAGGTCGGTCCACTGGACGATCGCGCCGCCGTTCGCGGTGGACCAGTTGTAGACGTCCAGCACCTTGCCCGAGTGGCGGGACTTGATGCGGTAGTAGCCGCCCCCGGCATCGACGAACTGCCACTGCTGCTGGGCCTGGTCGTTCCTGGACCACTGCGTGATGCGGGCGCCGTCGTCGGTCGCCAGGTTGTAGACGTCCAGGGCCTTGCCGCTGTTGCGGTTGACCAGCACATACGAGGCGTTGGGGTCCACGGTCGCCGCGCCGGCGGGCTGGGCGCCGATGAAGGTGGCCACGAGCAGCAAGGGCGCAAGGACGGCGAGCAGGCGTCTGAGACGGGCCGGGGACTGGTGGCGAAACCACATCAGAGGGCCTCCTTCGGGGGCCGGGAGCGATCTCGAAAGTTTCGAAGAAATCCCGGATGCTTCGACGCCACAAGCTAGGAACGTGCGACTCACCGGTCAAGGTCTGTCGCGGATCTGTCCATAAACAGCACCTCATCCGGCTCGCCGGGACTTCGAATGTTTCGGTTGAGGAACGGAAACTTTTTCTGCGGGGAGTATTGACGATCCATCATCGTCCCGGTCCCATGACCGTGGTGCCCGGTGATTCAGGCCGCCCGGGATCCGGCTCGCCCTTCAGTCCTTCCGCGATGTCTACCTTGGAGGCACAGTCATGGGCTCGTACGCCCTTCCCAGACCCGTTGTCCGCCGGAAGATCCGCACTCTGCTGCCGGCCCTGGTGGTCGGCGTCCTCGGTGCGGCCGCCGCACTGGTCGCGCCGCCGCCCGCACACGCCGCCGAGAACACGCTCGGTGCCGCGGCGGCGCAGAGCGGCCGCTACTTCGGTACCGCCATCGCCTCGGGAAGGCTGGGCGACTCGGCGTACACGACGATCGCGGGCCGTGAGTTCAACATGGTGACGCCCGAGAACGAGATGAAGATCGACGCCACCGAACCGCAGCGGGGCCAGTTCACCTTCACCGCCGGTGACCGCGTCTACAACTGGGCGGTCCAGAACGGCAAGCAGGTGCGCGGCCACACCCTGGCCTGGCACTCCCAGCAGCCCGGCTGGATGCAGAGCCTCAGCGGCAGCACGCTGCGCCAGGCCATGATCGACCACATCAACGGCGTGATGGCCCACTACAAGGGCAAGATCGCCCAGTGGGACGTCGTGAACGAGGCCTTCGCCGACGGCAGTTCGGGAGCCCGGCGCGACTCCAACCTGCAGCGCACCGGCAACGACTGGATCGAGGTCGCCTTCCGCACCGCGCGCGCAGCCGACCCGGCCGCCAAGCTCTGCTACAACGACTACAACGTCGAGGACTGGACCTGGGCCAAGACGCAGGCCATGTACGCCATGGTCAAGGACTTCAAGCAGCGCGGCGTGCCGATCGACTGCGTCGGCTTCCAGTCACACTTCAACAGCGGCAGCCCCTACAACAGCAACTTCCGCACCACCCTGCAGAACTTCGCCGCCCTCGGCGTCGACGTGGCCGTCACCGAACTCGACATCCAGGGGGCCTCGGCCACGACCTACGCCAACGTGACCAACGACTGCCTGGCCGTCTCGCGCTGCCTCGGCATCACCGTCTGGGGTGTGCGCGACACCGACTCCTGGCGATCGCAGGACACGCCGCTGCTGTTCAACGGCGACGGCAGCAAGAAGCCGGCCTACACCGCCGTCCTCAACGCACTCAACGGCGGCACCTCCACACCCCCCTCGGGTTCCGCAACGATCAAGGGCGTCGGGTCGGGCCGCTGCCTGGACGTGCCCAGCAGCAGCACCACCGACGGCACCCAGCTCCAGCTGTGGGA
The DNA here is from genome assembly GCF_001514145.1 of Streptomyces canus. Lineage (GTDB taxonomy): Bacteria > Actinomycetota > Actinomycetes > Streptomycetales > Streptomycetaceae > Streptomyces > Streptomyces canus. The sequence continues at coordinate 336,955 of NZ_KQ948662.1, read as the reverse complement.
CTGCAACAACGGCACCAACCAGCAGTGGACGTACACCGCCGCCGGTGAGCTCAGGGTCTACGGCAACAAGTGCCTGGACGCCGGCGGCACCGGCAACGGCACCAGGGTCCAGATCTACAGCTGCTGGGGCGCCGACAACCAGAAATGGCGCCTCAACTCCGACGGATCCATCGTCGGCGTCCAGTCCGGCCTCTGCCTCGACGCCGTCGCGGGCGGTACCGCCAACGGCACCCTGATCCAGCTCTACTCCTGCTCGAACGGCAGCAACCAGCGCTGGACCCGCACCTGAGGGAGACCGTGCGGCGCCGCCGGGTGGTGGGTTGCCTGGAGTCCGACGAAGTCTCCAGGCAACCGCCGGGCCGTTGGTCGGGATGCGAGGCGGCTCCCCCCGTTGGAAGGTGGAGCCATGAACCAGAACTACCGCCAGTCTCAGCGGATGATCGAGATCGACACCCGGCTCATCAGGGCCGGCGCCGTGCTCACCGCGGCCGGTGCCGCGGTGGCGTGCGCCGGCATGGGCGTCGCGGCCTTCGCCGTGTTCTCGGCGGGCCGGCGCATGATCCGCGACATGGACGTGCCCCCCTCGCAGCAGGCGGCCATGAAGTGGCGACAGGCCAAGGAGGCGTCCCTGGCGGGCGCGCGGGCGTGGCAGGCCGCGTCCGACGCCCAGAACGGGTCGCTCGCCCGCTAGGTCCGGCGCCGTCTCCTGGACTTGCCACGCGTGGACGGGATGGTCACGCGTGCCTCCGTTCGCGGCCCCGGCGGCCGCGAGCAGGCTTGAGCCTGCCCTGCAGTGCCGTATACGCCGTCCCTCGACGGCCCCGCATGACGCCCGGGCTGCTAGCCCGACGGTGTGACATACCCCGCCCAAATCGGCGGCACCGTGTGCCGGTCGGTGCTGCCCGTGGCGCAGGGTGCTTTCGTCTCAGGCCGGGTGTGCGACGGCTGTCACCTGTGTCTGCGTGCCGTCCGAAAACGTCCAAGGAGACATCGCGATGACAACGAAAGCCGAAAACCGCGGGACGACGTCCGCGCAACTTCTCAAGGGCCAGAAGGCACTGGTGACCGGCGCCAACTCGGGCATCGGCCTGGCGACCGCCGTTGCCCTGGGCCGGGCCGGAGCGGACGTCGTGGTGAACTACGTCGTCGGTGCGCACGAGGCAGAGAACGTCGTGAAGGAGATCGAGAGCTTCGGCGTCCGCGCCTACGCTCACGAGGCCGACGTGTCCGACGAGGACCAGGTGACCGCCATGGTCGCGCGGATGGTCGAGGAGTTCGGCACCATCGACATCATGGTGGCCAACGCCGGCCTTCAGCGGGACGCGGCCGTGACGGAGATGACGCTCGCCCAGTGGCAGAAGGTCATCGACGTCAACCTGACCGGCCAGTTCCTGTGCGCGCGGGAGGCAGCCAAGGAGTTCGTGCGGCGCGGGGTGGTGGAGGAGGTCTCCCGTTCGGCGGGAAAGATCATCTGCATGAGCTCGGTCCACCAGATCGTCCCGTGGGCGGGCCACGTGAACTACGCCTCCTCCAAGGGCGGGGTGGGCATGCTGATGCAGACCCTCGCCCAGGAGCTGGCGCCGAAGCGGATCAGGGTCAACGCGGTCGCACCCGGCGCCATCCGCACCCCGATCAACCGTGACGCCTGGGACACCCCCGAGGCCGAGGCCGAGCTGCTGCGCCTGATCCCGTACCGCCGTGTGGGCGATCCGGACGACATCGCCAACGCCGTCGTCGCCATGGCCTCCGACCTGCTCGACTACGTCGTCGGCAGCACTCTCTACGTCGACGGCGGAATGACGCTCTTCCCCGGCTTCGCCACCGGGGGCTGATCTCCGATGCAGGATCACATCACGCCCCGCCGGGTGGTGATCCTCGGCGGGGGGTTCGCCGGTCTGTTCGCCGCCCGTGCCCTGCGGAAGTCACCGGTCGCGGTGACCTTGGTCGACCGCCGCGCCCACCACCTCTTCCAGCCGCTGCTGTACCAGTGCGCCTCCGGGATCCTGTCCGAGGGGCAGATCGCCCAGCCGCTGCGCGGGGTCCTGCGGCGCCACCACCATGTGAGGTGCGTGCTCGCCGAGGCCACCGACGTGGACGCCGGCGCCCGGCTGGTCCACGCCCGGCGACCCGACGGCGAAGCGCTCGTGCTGCCGTACGACGAACTGATCCTCGCGGTCGGGATGCGCCAGTCCTACTTCGGGCACAACGAGTTCGCCGCGCATGCCCCCGGTATGAAGACCCTGGACGACGCGCTCGAGATCCGGCGACGGATCTACCGGGCGTTCGAGATGGCGGAAACGGCCGCGGACGACCGCGAACGGCAGCAGTGGCTCACCTTCGCGCTCGTCGGTGGTGGGCCGACCGGTGTGGAACTCGCGGGACAGATCCGGGAGATCGCCGGCCACACCCTCGACCAGGAGTTCCAGAAGATCGACTCCGCCAACGCCCGGGTGCTGCTCTTCGAGGGGTCCGACGCCGTGCTGGGCGCCTTCGGCCCGGCACTGGCCCACCGCGCGGCCCGAACCCTGCGGGGGCTCGGTGTGGAGCTCCACCTGGGCACGAAGGTCACCGACATCGACGCGCGCGGGCTGACGGTACGAGACCACGAGGGCGCGACCACCCGGTTCGACGCGCGCACCGTGCTGTGGACGGCGGGCGTCGAGGCACCGCCGATCGCGGCCGCCCTGGCCCGTGCGACCGGTGCCAAACAGGACCGGGCCGGGCGCATCCTCGTCGAACCCGACCTCACCGTCCCCGGCCATCCGGAGATCCGCGTCACGGGCGACGTGATGAGCCTGAACCGGCTGCCGGGCCTGGCCGAGGTCGCCATGCAGTCGGGCGCCTACGCGGGCCGGACGGTGCGACACCAAGTCGAAGGCAGGACGAAGGAGCCGAAGCCCTTCAAGTACGTGGATCTGGGCAGCGCCGCCTACATCGCCCGCGGCCGGGCCGTCGTCAAGGCCGGCCCCCTGCATCTCTCGGGATTCACCGGCTGGCTCGCCTGGCTCTTCATCCATCTGGCCTTCCTCACCGGCTTCCGCAGCAGGCTGGGTGCGGTGCTCAGCTGGTCCGTCGCCTTCGCCACCAGCTCACGCCGCGAACGCGCCTTCACCATGACCGACACCGACACCGACGCTCCGGCCGCCGGGCCGCCCCCTCAATAGACCTGTCCTTCCTCAGCCCCACCTGCTCATGGGGGGCAGACCTCCGAGGCGCACATGTTCAGCACAGCGATCCATCTCGCGAGCACGCCGGACCAACTCCTGCCGGCTCGCGAGCTGATGGCCTTCACCCTGGCCTCACACATCCTGCTGGTCCCCTTCGGTGTGGCACTGCCGTTCATCACCCTGCTGATGCACCACCGGGGGCTGCGACGCAACGATCCCGTCGCCCTCCTGCTCGCCCGGCGCTGGTCGGCGGTGATGGCCGTGCAGTTCGCCATCGGCATCATCACCGGCACCGTGCTGTCCTTCGAGTTCGGCCTGCTGTGGCCCGGCATGATGGGCCGCTGGGGCGACGTCTTCGGTCTCGGGTTCGGCGTCGAGGCCTGGGCGTTCTTCCTGGAGGCCGTGCTGATCGCGATCTACCTGTACGGCTGGCGCCGGCTCAAGCCCTGGACGCACTTCTGGCTGGCCGTACCACTGCCGCTGGCCGCCCTGATGGGGGCGTTCGGCATCATCGCGGCCAACTCCTGGATGAACACCCCCCAGGGCTTCAGCCTCGACGCCCAGGGCAAGCCGATCAACGTCGACGTGCGGCAGGCGATCTTCACGCCGATCTTCGGCCCGGAGTACTGGCACTTCGTCGTCGCGATGCTCCTGACCGCCGCCTACGTGGTCGCCGGCGTGTACGCGGTCGGCTGGCTGCGCGGGCGGCGAGACCGATACCACCGGCTCGGATTCACGCTGCCGTTCACGGTGGCCGCGATTCTCACGCCGGTCCAGTTCATGCTCGGCGACTCCGCCGCACGCGCCGTCTTCCACAAGCAGCCGGTCAAGTTCGCCGCCACGGAACTCGTCTGGAAGACCGACACCCATGTGCCCGAGTACATGTTCGGCACGCTGAACAGTGACGGGACGGTCTCCGGCGGACTCAAGATCCCCCAGCTGGACTCGATCCTCGCCGGCTTCAAGCCCAGCACGAAGGTGACGGGACTGACATCGGTGCCGGCCTCCGACCGTCCCACCATCGTCCAGGCCACCATCGCCCACTGGGCCTTCGACATCATGGTCACCGTCGGCAGCCTGCTCATCCTGCTCGCGCTCTGGTACGCCTGGTCCTGGTGGCGACACCGGGACAACCCCCGTGGCCGCTGGTTCTACCGCTGCGCCGCCGTCGCGGGCGTCGCCTGCCTGGTCACCGTGGAGTGCGGGTGGATCACCACGGAGGTCGGCCGCCAGCCCTGGATCGTCTACCAGCACATGCGGGTGTCCGAGGCGGTGACAGACACCGCCGCCGGATCGCTGTGGGCGATGCTCGGCATCGTCATCGCCGTGTACGTGGCCGTCTTCGGTTCGTTCCTCGCGGTCGTCCTGAAGATGCGCACCCGCTGGCGCATCGCCGACGAGGGTTCGGCCGCCGCGCGCGCCGGACTGCACCCGGAGGCCGACACCCCGTACGGACCCCGAAGCGAGCCCGAACCCGCGGCCGCCGGGGTCGCGCCCGACGGCGGGTCCGGCCACACCTCTGGCGGTGCGTCGTAATGGCCGAATTCATCGCATGGGTACTGGTGCTCGCGATCGCCGCCTACGCCTGCGCCGGAGGCACCGACTACGGCGCGGGCTTCTGGGACCTCCTGGCCGGGGGCGCGGAGCGCGGCAAGCGGCCCCGCTGGCTCATCGACCACGCCATGGCACCGGTCTGGGAGGCCAACAACGTCTGGTTGATCTTCGTCCTGGTCATCATGTGGACCGGCTTTCCCACGATGTTCCAGGCCGTCTTCGAGGCGATGTGGCTGCCGCTCCTCCTCGCCGCCGTCGGGCTGGTGCTGCGCGGGGCCGGGTTCGCCCTGCGCAAGCCGACCCGACGCCTGGCCCAACGACGGGTCTACGGGGCGATGTTCGCCGTCTCGTCTCTGCTCACGCCGTTCTTCCTGGGGGCGGTGCTCGGCGGCATCGCCTCCGGCCGGGTCAAGGTCGGCACGACCGCCTCCGCGGACGCCTGGGCCAACCCGGTCTCCCTCCTCACGGGTTTGCTGGCCATCGCGGCCACCGCCTTCCTCGGGGCAGTCTTCCTCTGCTCCGATGCCCTGAGGTTCGGCGCGCACGATCTCGTCGACTACTTCCGCGTCCGGGCGCTGATCGCCTTCGGCGCCGTGGTCGTCCTCGCGCTCATCGCCCTGCCCGTCACCCACGACGACGCCCGGTACGTCTGGGACGGCCTCACCCGGGGCTGGGGCCTGCTGCTGATCATCCTGGCCGCCGTCTGCGGACTGGCCACGGTGCTGCTTCTGCTGCGCCGCTCCCACGGCTGGTCCCGCTACACCTCGGTGGCGAGTGTCGCCCTGACCGTCGGCGCGTGGGGCTTCGCGCAGCGGCCCTACCTTCTGCCCACCTCGCTGACGGTGACGCAGGCGGCCGGCGCCGCCCACACCCTGCGTTGGCTGGTGATCGTCACCGCCATCGCGATCGTCCTGGTCGGTCCGGCGTTGGTACTGCTCTACCGGCTCGACACGATGGGCGAGCTGGCGGAACTCACCGACGCCGACACCGGGGCCGCCAGAGCAACGGGGGACAACCTGTAGCGACTTCGGGCCGTTGCTGCCTGTCTCCTGGTGGCGTGGCCCCACCGGATTGAGCACCGACTCGTTCCACCACGCATCGAAAGGCCACTCGTGACAACGGACCAGGTGCTCATCGGCGTGGGCCTGATCCTCGTCCTGGCCGTCGGATCGCAGGTCCTGGCCGGCCGCCTGCGCATCCCCGCCCTCATTCTGCTGCTGCCGGTCGGCTTCGCCGCGGGCGCGTTGATCGACGACGTCGATCCCGAGCGGCTGCTGGGGGCGGCGTTCTCACCGCTGGTGTCGCTGGCCGTCGCCGTGATCCTCTACGACGCGGGCCTCGGGCTGGACCTGGCGAGGCTGAAGGGCCACACCCGCCGCGTCGTCGTCCGGCTGATCTGGATCGGTGTCCTGATCACCTGGTTGCTCGGGACCCTCCTCGCCGCGCCGCTACTGGGGATGTCCCGACGCGCGGCCATCATGATCGGCGCGATCCTCGTGGTCTCGGGGCCGACGGTCGTGGGACCGCTGCTCAGCTTCGTGCGACCGAAGGACCGTCTCCAGCACATCCTGATCTGGGAGGGCTCCCTCATCGACCCGGTTGGTGGCGTTCTGGGAGCACTGGTCTTCCACGCGGTCGTGGCGAGTTCGGGCCACCACCTCGGCAGCGGGACCGCACAGTTCCTGGCCAGCGTGGGCATCGGAGCGGCCGGAGGAGCCGTCGGGGCGGCTCTGCTGTGGCTGTTGTTCCGGGTACTGCGGCTCGGTGAGGTCCTCGGCACCACAGCGCAGCTCGCCGCGGTGATCGGTGTGGCGGCGCTGTGCGATGTGCTGCGTGACGACACGGGACTCATCGCCGCCGTGGTCATGGGTCTGGCCGTCGCCAACCTCCCCGGCATGGGCGCACCCGCACGTCGGCCGTTCTTCGAGACGCTGGTCAGCCTGATCCTCGGCCTGCTCTTCATCTCCATCTCGGCCACCGTCACCCCGCACTCGCTGCGCCATGTGTGGCTGCCCGCGCTCGGGCTCGCGGCCTTTCTGGTGCTGGTCGTCAGGCCGCTGGTCGCGGCCGTGTCCACCCTCGGCACCGACCTGACGCGCGGCGAGCGGGGCTTCATCGGCTGGATGGCGCCGCGGGGCATCGTCGCGGCCGCCACGGCCTCGACGTTCTCGACCGGGCTGGTCGCCAAGGGGATCGGCGGCGCGTCGAAGATCCTTCCGGCCACCTTCGTGATCATCGTCGCGACCGTGACGCTCTACGGCCTGACCGCCTCGCCGGTTGCCCGGCGCCTGGGCGTCGTGCGCCCGTCCCGCTCGCGGCCCTTGCTCGTCGGGGGCGCCCCCTGGGTGGTCGACCTGGGTGTGGCCCTGAAATCGGCAGGGCTGGAGGTCCTGATGTGGGCGGGGGAGGAGGAGCAACGCGACCGTATCCGTCGGGCGGGGATCGAACTCGCGCCCGGTGAGCTGCTGGGTGCGGCCACGGGTGGGGCCGCCGAGCTGGAGGGCATCACGGCGGTGTACTTCCTCACCGCCGAGGACGACTTCAACGCATTGGCGGCGGTGCTTCTGCGAGGCAGCTTGGAGGGTACGGTCCACCGCCTCAACGCACCGGCTGACAGCCACGGAGTGGTGGCGCCGTTCATCGGCGGCGAGGTTCTGTTCGGTCCGGATCTGACCTGGCCGGCGTTCTCCCGTAGATACGAGGAAGGGGCAGCCGTGCTCGGGCAGCCCGCCGGCGACGTCGTACGGCCCGGCAGTGATCCGCTGTTCCTCGTGCGGCGCGACGGCCGCCTCGATCCGGTCACGGCAGGCAGCACGCCGCTGGCCCGGCCGGGGGACACGGTCGTTCTGCTGACACCGGGCGAACGGGCCGGCGAGAACCCGCCGGACAGCCGAGCTTGACCGCACCGCTGTTCCGGCATGGCGGTTTTGCTATCGCGCGCGGGCTGTGGGAAATAAGCAACCGACTTCCGGCCGGGTGCAATTATCGGTGTGCCGGTCTCCTCTATCGGAACACCGTATGCGCCCATACATGTTCTGCCGGTCGGTGATTCTCGTGGCAAGCTGAAATATGAGCCACGGATCGGCTGCAGGTCAGTGGCGAGGTCTACGCTGGAGGATCCAGAAAATGACTACAGCGGGAATGCACCAACGCCGAACCGGGGGAGTGTGGGCGTCCGGTTGGACCGCTTTCGCCGGGGTCATGATGATCTTCGGCGGAGCGATGGCGATATTCGAAGGCATCGCCGCCATCGCCGAGGACGACGTCTTCGTCACCACTCGCAACTACACCTACAACTTCTCTCTGACGAGTTGGGGCTGGATCCACCTCGCTCTCGGCGTCCTCGTCGTGGCCGCCGGTGTCGCCCTCTTCAGTGGAGCGATGTGGGCGCGTGTGATCGGCATCGCGCTCGCGGGCCTGTCGATGATCGCCAACTTCATGTGGCTGCCGTACTACCCCGTCTGGGCCGTCGTGCTGATCGCCGTGGATGCCTTCGTCATCTGGGCGCTGTGCTTCGGAAGGAGCCGGGAGGCCCGCACCGGCTAGGACAAGGGCGCGGCGCTGTGAATGTCACCGCCCACGGGCCGCCGACCGTGGTGGTCCTGGGGGTCTCGGGTTCCGGGAAGACCACTGTCGGCGAGGCGGTCGCCGGGCAGCTCGGAGTGCCGTTTCTCGAGGGCGACGACTTCCATCCGGCAGCGAACATCGCGAAGATGAGCGCCGGCCATCCCTTGGACGACGCCGACCGCGAGCCCTGGTTGCGGGCCCTCGCCGAGCGCATCCGTCAGTCCGCCGAGGCCCACGAGGGGCTGGTCATCGCCTGCTCGGCCCTCAAGCGTGCCTACCGCGACGAACTTCGGTCGGCCGCCGGTGCCGGGCTGTGGTGTCTGTATCTCGCACTGGACCGGGCCACCGCATGGGACAGGGTGTCCCGACGTACCGGTCACTTCATGCCCGCCGGGCTGGTCGAGTCGCAGTTCGCGACCCTGGAGCCGCTGCAACCGGACGAGCCGGGCACGACCCTGGACGCCACCGCAGATCTTCCGGCGCTTCTCAGCCGGGCGCAGGCCGCTGTCCCACGCTGCGACGGGAGCGCGGGCAGCTGACTCATCGCCACCGGTGTCCAGGAACTCGCAGCACCGCTCCTATGCCGTCGGGCGGTCCGCCCGCTCGCCTCGGCGTGCGCTGACCCGGCGCCAGATCGCCCGCTGACACTTGAGTGTGCCGGTCCCGACCACGATCAGTACGACGATGTTGAGCAGCAGTTGCAGCAGTGAGCCCCGGGCCTCGTCCCAGCTGGCGAACGCCGACGAGACACCGATGTCCGCCGCCGCCGGAATCGTGGTCACCGAGATGAAGACACCGAGCAGCGCGCTCGTGCGGGCCTCGGCCAGGGAGACGATGCCGACGATCCCGGCCAGCACCGCCACCGCGGCGGAGAAGAAGTTGGGGGTGTCGATCAGACTCGAGACGGGCCTGAGCCCCAGCTCGAAGGCCCTCGGCTGCAATCCGAAGCCCCGGACCAGCAGGGCGAAGAGGAAGGTCGCGACAATGGCCAGCAGGAAGCCCACGAGCAGCGCCATCAGGCCCTGCTCGATCCGCGGCCGGGCGCGGTGGTCGATTCCGAGCGCGATGCTGGTCATGGCCCCGTACTCGGGCCCGACCACCATGGCCGCGACGATGAGGATCTGGGAGTTGGTGATGATGCCCACCGCGCCGATGAGCCCGGCGATGACCAGGAACAGATAGAAGCTCGGTGGGTACCTGCCCTCGGCCCGGATCCGGGCCTCCACCTGCTCCCACACCGGTGCCCGCAGCCGGGCGCCGAGTACCTCGCTCCCGGTCCTGGCCGCGAGGTCCGAGAACACCGTGTCCACCGGATCGAGGACGAGGGTGCCACGGTGTTCCAGCCCGAGGTCCCGCAGGCCGCGCAACACCTCGTTCGCGGCTCCGGTCAGCACGTCGCACTCGATGGCGTCGCCCTCGGGGTGGCGTACCCGGCCCGTCTGCAGATGCAGGTTCAGCACGCATGTCTCGGCGCTCAGCAGGGCCATGGTGCGTTCGGTGAGGTCCGGCGGACACACCGCTCGGACATGGATCATGTCCATCCGGACCTCCGCGGATCGGTTCGGTGCGGCGGCCTGCGGCCCCGGACGGGGCGCCCATCCATTAACGCGGCGGCCCCCGGCCCCGGCAACTCGGCGTGCCGGTGCCCGGCGCCTGTCGGAGGGTGGGGGTATGCGAACGCCCGACGAGCTGAGCGAGGCCGAATTCCGGTCGCTGTACCGCCGCCTGCGCGCCACGGCCCCCGGCGGTGGCACTCCCAGGGGTGCCCTGGACACGATCACCGGGGAACAGGTGCTGGCGGCCGTCCGCGAGGTGCGGTCGGGACGTACGGTGTCGCTCGCGGCCCCGGTGAACACCCGCCCCGGACCTGACGACGCCGATCCGGCCGAGCACCGGCTCACGGCGCCGGCGGACGCCGAACCGGCGGCGACGGGCCTGGACTTCGCCCGGGACCGCTTCGCCATGAACATCCACGGTGACGTGAACAGTCACCTGGATGCGCTGTGCCACGTCCTCTACGACGGCACCCTGCACGGCGGTGCACCGGCGGCGGGCGTCCTGTCCCCGGCCGGAGCGAGCGCGCTCTCCGTCGATCTGGCCCGCGACGGCATCGTCGGACGCGGTGTCCTGCTCGACGTTCCCCGGCTGCACGGCGTCCCCTGGCTCGAACCCGGAACGGGCGTGACAGCCGAGGACCTCGCCGCGGCCGAGGCGCGGCAGGAGGTCCGGGTCGGCCGGGGCGACATCGTCCTCGTACGGGTCGGACACCGCCGGCGCCGCGAGGAGCTCGGCCCCTGGGACGTGGCCGACGCCCGTGCCGGACTCCACCCGACCGCCATGGAGTTCCTGGCCGAGCGAGAAGCGGCCGTACTCGGCAGTGACGGCAACAACGACACGGCCCCCAGCCCGGTGGAGGGAGTCGCGTTCCCGGTGCATGTGCTCGCCGTCCACGCGATGGGACTGCATCTGCTCGACTACCTGCGGTTCGAGGACCTCGCGCCGATCTGCGCGCGGGAGGGCCGCTGGACGTTCCTCTGCGTGATCGCCCCCCTCAGGCTGCCGGCGGCCACCGGCTCTCCGGTCAACCCCCTCGCGATCCTGTGACGGCAGACGGCAGACGGCAGACGGCAGACGGCAGACGAGCGATCGTCCGGCGTCCCATGGCTCAGGCGGTCAGCCGGAAGACCGCTCTCCTCACCCGTACGGCACAGTCGAGCACGCGCCGAGGGCATCGTCGGCCGCCCGGGGCGGCACTCTGGTGAGGCGGCCACGCCCCGGGCGTGACGGCCGGACCGGACAGCGGGAGCACCATGCGCGCAGACAGAGAATCCGGCTCGCCCGCAGACGGCGGGAAGCGCCGCCGACGCGTACGGGCGGCGGATCTGAAGGCCCGGCTGCTGAGGCTGCGCAGCATCGCCGAGGAGCGGTTCCCGGTGATCACCCGCCTCACCGCCCACCTGATCGCGGTGAACCTGCTGGACTCCGCGACAAGGCTGGCGGCCCAGGCCTTCCTGACCGCCGTACCCCTGCTCTTCCTGGTCGCCTCCCTCGCCCCGCAGGGCGTGCGCGACCAGATCATCACCTCTGTGCACGACCTCTTCGGCATCCACGGCGCCGCCGACCACGAGCTGAAGAAGGTCTACCAGGCCAACCCGGCCAATCTGCAGCAGAGCACCGGAGTGGTCAGCGCCCTGATGGTGCTGCTCTCCGCGACCGCCTGCAGCCGCGCGATGCAGCGGTTGTGCCAACGGGCCTGGCACATGCCGAGTGCGGGCGCCCGGGTCGCCGCCTGGAGATGGCCCGTGTGGCTCGCGGTCTGGCTTGTCGTCGTCGTTCTGCAGGGGCCGTTGCGGGAGGGATTCGGCGCCGGACTGTGGCTGGGCGTGCCGCTCCTGCTGACCCTGGAGGTGGCCGTGTGGTGGTGGACCCAGCACCTGCTGCTGGCCGGGCGCCTCCCCTGGCTGCCGCTGCTGCCCGGGGCGGTCCTCACCGGGGTCGCCCTGACCGCCCTGTCGGTGATCGCGAAGTTCTACGTGCCCGCCGCGCTCAACCGCAGCCTGGACCGGTACGGGTCGCTGGGTGCGGTCTTCACCGTGCTGTCGTGGCTGATCGGACTCTGTGTCGTGGTGGCCCTCTGCATCACCGTTGGTGCGGTCATCGCCCGGGAACCCGCCCTGGCCCGACGTCTTGGATCACCCGCTTGGCCCAACTCGCCGGAAAAGTGACCCAGGGATACGTTGGTACTGGATCAGGTGTCCCTTTCACCCGGCGGGACCGGAGCATGCTCCGAGGACGGTGGCCGGCATGACCGACGAACTGCACTACGACGTCATCATCATCGGTACCGGTGCGGGCGGCGGCACCCTCGCCCACCGCCTGGCCCCCACCGGAAAACGGATCCTCCTCCTCGAACGCGGCGACTATCTGCCCCGAGAACGCGACAACTGGGAATCCACCGCGGTCTTCGTCAAAGGCAAATACCGCGCTCCGGAGTTCTGGTACGACAAAAACGGAAACCAGTTTCCGCCCGAGGTCAATTACTACGTGGGCGGCAACACCAAGTTCTACGGCGCCGCACTTTTCCGAATGCGCCCCGAGGACTTCGGCGAACTCCGGCACCACGACGGCATCTCCCCGGCCTGGCCGCTGAGCTACGACGAGCTCGAGCCGTACTACACGCAGGCCGAGCACCTCTACCTCGTCCATGGCCGGCACGGCGAGGACCCGTCCGAGGGCCCCACCAGCGCCCAGTACGCCTACCCGCCGGTCCAGCACGAGCCGCGCATCCAGCAGCTCAGCCACGATCTGGAGAAGCAGGGGCTGCATCCCTTCCACCTCCCGATCGGGGTGAACCTCACCCAGGACGACCGGGGCCGGGCCACCCACACCAGCGTCTGCATCCGCTGCGACCGGGTCGACGGCTTCCCGTGCCTGGTCGGCGCCAAGTCCGACGCGCAGGTCATCTGCGTCGATCCCGCCCTCGAACACGCCAACGTCGAGATGGTGACCCATGCGGACGTGCGGCGCCTCGACACGGACGGGACCGGTCGCAGTGTCACCTCGGTCGTCGCAACGGTGGGCGACGGGGATCCCACCACCGTGGAGTTCAGTGCCGACATCGTGGTCGTCGCCTGTGGTGCGGTCAACTCGGCCGCCCTGCTGCTGCGTTCGGCCAACGACCGGCATCCTCAGGGCCTGGGCAACAGCTCGGATGTGGTGGGCCGGCACTACATGCGGCACAACAACCTCGCCCTGATGGCCGTGTCCAAGGAACCCAACGACACCAAGTTCCAGAAGACCCTGGCGCTGCACGACTGGTATCTGGGATCCGACGACTGGGACTACCCCCTCGGCGGCATCCAGATGCTGGGCAAGTCCGACTCCGAGCAGATCCACGGCGAAGCGCCCCGCTGGGCCGGGGCCGTCGCCCCCGACATGCCCTTCGAGGTGCTCGCCCACCACGCGGTCGACTTCTGGCTGTGCGGGGAGGATCTGCCCCTCGCCGAGAACCGCGTCACCCTGGACAGGGACGGCGCCATCCATCTGGCCCTCGACGAGAAGAACAACATCGCCGGGCTGAAGCGCCTGCAGCACAAGCTGCAAGGCATGCTCAGCCACCTGGGGATGCACGAACACCATCTGCTGTCGCACAGCATCTACCTGCACAAGGGCATGCCCATCGGCGCCACCGCGCATCAGGCGGGCACGGTCCGCTTCGGCCACGACCCCGAAAGCTCCGCGCTCGACGTCAACTGCAAGTCCCACGACCTCGACAACCTCTATGTCGTCGACACGAGCTTCTTCCCGAGCATCGGAGCGGTCAACCCATCATTGACCGCCATCGCCAACGCCCTGCGTGTCGGCGACCACATCGCGGAGCGACTGCAATGACGTCGAACCACCCGGACAACAGCCAAATCCGGCACCGCACGCCTCAGGAGCGAGCCGAACGGGGCAAGGCCGCCCGGTCGTCCGTGCCCCGTTCCAGCCACGTGGAGTTCGCGCCCACGGTGAAGCGGCCCGACCCGGTGGACATCATCGACGCACAGTCGGCGACGCGGGTACCCGAGCTCGTACCGATCCGCTACGGGCGGATGACCGAGTCGCCGTTCCGCTTTTACCGCGGTGCCGCCGCCATCATGGCCGGAGACCTCGCCGACACCCCCGTGACCGGGATCAGGGCGCAGTTGTGCGGGGACGCGCACCTGCTGAACTTCCGGCTGCTGGCCTCGCCCGAGCGCCGCATGATGTTCGACATCAACGACTTCGACGAGACGCTTCCCGGCCCCTGGGAGTGGGACGTCAAACGCCTGTCCGCGAGCTTCGTCATCGCGGGCCGGGCGAACGGCTTCAGCACCAAGGAGCGGGCCGGCATCGTCCGGGCGACGGTGCGCTCCTACCGCGAGTGGATGCGACGCTTCGCCAAGATGGGCAACCTCGCCGTGTGGTACGCCCAGTTCGACGAGGCGTGGGTGCGGGAGCACTTCGGCGCGGAACTGAGCGCACGAGGCCGCGACCGCTGGTCGCAGGCGGTGACCAAGGCACGCAGCCGGGACAGTCTCCAGGCCTTCGGCAAGCTCACCCACATCGTCGACGGGCAGGTCCGTATCGCCGCGGTTCCCCCGCTGATCACCCCACTCCAGGACCTGCTTGAGGGCGTCGAACGCGACGCGCTGGAGAAGGAGATCCACCGGCTGATCGAACGGTACGGCCGCACCCTGCAGTCGGACCGGCGGTCCCTTCTGGAGCAGTACCGGGTGGCCGACATGGCCCGCAAGGTGGTCGGGGTCGGCAGCGTGGGCACCCGCTGCTGGATCGTGCTCCTGCTCGGCCGGGACGACCAGGATCCGCTGCTCATGCAGGCCAAGGAGGCCGATCAATCGGTTCTGGCCCCCTTCGCCGGGGCCAGCGCCTACGGAACGCAGGGCGAGCGCGTGGTCTCCGGCCAGCGGCTCATGCAGGCCACCAGTGACATCTTCCTCGGCTGGGAGCGGGTCGACGGGATCGACGGTCGCCGACGTGACTTCTACGTACGGCAGTTGCGGGACTGGAAGGGCATCGCCGAACCCGAGGCGATGGTGCCTGCCGGAATGCGGACCTTCGGCGAGCTGTGCGGCGCCACGCTGGCCCGCGCACACGCGCGGTCGGGCGACCGGATCGCCATCGCCGCGTATCTGGGCAAGGGCGACGCCTTCGACCGGGCGCTGGTGACCTTCGCCGAGCGCTACGCCGACCAGAACGAGAAGGACCACCAGGCACTCGTCGACGCCGTCCGTTCGGGACGGGTAACGGCTCAAGCGGCCTGACGAGGCGATCAGCAGGGAGAACGCCATGGAACGCTACCCGCCCATCGCCGATCACGGACTCGTCGGGGATCTGCAGACCGCAGCCCTGGTGTCGTCGAAGGGCGTGATCGACTGGTTCGCGGCACCGCGCTTCGACTCGCCGAGTGTCTTCGCCGCCCTGCTGGACCATGACGGTGGCGGCCATTTCCTCCTCGCGCCCGATCATCCCGAGGGCACCTGGAAGCAGCTCTACTACCCGGACAGCGCCGTCGTGGTGACCCGGTTCATGTCACCCGACGGAGTCGGCGAGATCGTCGATCACATGCCGGTCCTGCCGGGCCCGACGCCGACGGACCGGCATCAACTGGTGCGCGTCGTCCGCGCGGTGCGCGGCACCGTGCACTTCGCCCTCGAATGCCGGCCGCGGTTCGACTACGCGCGGGCCACCCACGACCTCGACCTGGCGGACGGCACGGCCACGTTCCGGGCCCCGGGCACGACCGCCTACCTCCAGGGCAGCATCCCGCTCGAACGGGACGGCCAGGACGTCCGGGGCGGCATCACCCTCAGCGACGGAGACCAGGCTGCCGTGGTGTTCACGGTGTGCGCCCAGGACGGGGAGGCGCCACCGCCACCCACCACGGAACAGATCACCGAAGAGCTCTGGAAGAACGTCGACTTCTGGCACAAGTGGGTGCGCGCCTCGAACTACCACGGCCGCTGGATGGAGATGGTGCACCGCTCGGCGATCACCCTCAAGCTCCTCACCTACGCCCCCAGCGGCGCGCCGGTCGCCGCCGCCACCATGGGACTGCCCGAACAGGTCGGCGGTGAGCGCAACTGGGACTACCGCTACACGTGGGTCCGGGACGGCTCCCTCTCGGTGCGGGCGCTGCTCGACCTCGGCTTCGTGGAGGAGGCGACTCGCTTCACCCACTGGCTCGGCGACCGCCTGGGCGCACGGGAAGGGCCGGACGACGAACCCCTCCAGATCATGTACCGGGTCGACGGCGACCCGCATCTGACCGAGGAGATCCTGGACCACTTCGAGGGCTACCGCGGCTCCTACCCGGTCCGGGCCGGCAACGCCGCCTCCGACCAACTCCAGCTCGACATCTACGGCGAGGCCCTCTACGCCCTGGCCGAGGGCCGCGAGGTCGGCGAACAGGCGGGCTACCACGGGTGGAAGGGCCTGACCCGCACCCTCGACTGGCTCGCCGAGTCCTGGGACCGCCCCGACGAAGGCATCTGGGAGACCCGGGGCGGACGCAAGGACTTCACCTACAGCCGGGTGATGTGCTGGGCGGCCTTCGACCGCGGCCTGAAGATGGCAGCGGAGTTCAGCAGGCCGGCCGACACCGTGCGCTGGACACGGGCCCGCGACGAGATCCTCGAACAGGTCATGGAACGCGGCTGGAACGAGAAGGAGCAGGCCATGGTCCAGCACTACGGCGGCGACGTCCTGGACGCCTCCCTGCTGCTGGCCCCCCGGGTGGGCTTCGTGTCCCCCCGCAGCCCCGGCTGGCTCAACACCCTCGACGCCATGGAGCGGGTCCTCGTCTCCGACAGCCTCGTCTACCGCTACGACCCCCAGGCCTCCCCCGACGGACTGCGCGGCTCCGAAGGAACCTTCAGCCTGTGCACGTTCCTGTACGTCGACGCCCTGGCCCGCGCAGGCCGGCTCCCGCAGGCCCGCTACACCTTCGAGAAGATGCAGACGTACGCGAACCACGTCGGCCTGTTCGCCGAGGAGATCGGCCCGAGCGGCGAGCAACTCGGCAACTTCCCCCAGGCCTTCACCCACCTCTCCCTCATCATGGCCGCGACGACGCTGGACGAGGCGCTCGACCGGGCTGCGCGCTGAACGGCGGGATTCCCGGCCCCTGCGGCAGCAACTCCGTCGTCACGAACGCCACGACAGCGGCGAGCACGATCACGGGGACGGTCTCCGAGTTGCCGACGACGAGCACGACCAGCACCACACAGCTGACGGGCAGTCGGAGCGTGGCGGCGGACGCGGCCGCCATGCCCGCCGCCATGCCCGGTACGACTCCGAGCCCGGGCAGAGGTGAGAGCAGGACTCCGACCACACCACCCAGGAACAGTGCAGGGAAGGTCGGACCGCCGCGCAGGCTGCCCAGGCAGAGCGTGTACGCGATGCCCTTGAACACCAGGACCGCCACCAGAGCGCCGACGGACCATGCGTGGGGATCGGCGGCGAGTTGCGACAGGGTGGTCTGACCGGACAGGGACACCTCGGACGGCGAACGGCCGGTGATGCCGGCGTAGAGCGCCGCGCAGCCGGCCGCACCGAGTGCGCAGAGCACCGTGTTCCTGAGCGGCTGCGCGGCCACGAGGCGCGCCGCGATCCGTCCGCCCACCAGCATCCCGTGGACGGCCACGCCGATGGCGAGCGCCATCAGCAGCGACCACCCCACGTCGCCGACATCGAGGAGGGGCGGGGAGGGCAGCCCGATGTTCAGGCTTTCGGCATTGAGTCCGGTCCAGTGGCCGAAGCCGGTGAACACGATGGCGCCGACTCCGCTGGAGAGCAGGGCGGGAAGCATCACGGCGAACAACTGCGGCCCGCCGACTCCGGCCACTTCCATCAGCAGCACGGCAGCGACCAGCGGGCTGCCGAAGATCGCGGAGATGGCGGACGCGGCGCCGGCCGCACCGAGCAGTGTCGTGCTCGCCTTGGTCGCGGGGGCTCGTACGAGATCCCGGAACGCCAGCGCCAGGCCGCCGCCCAGGGCGATCAGGGGTGCCTCGGGACCGAGCGTGGCGCCCAGCGGCAGGCTGGCCAACGCGGCCAGGACCACCCCGGGAACAGCCGCCTTCGACGCCCCTCCGGCCTGCAGGCCCGCTGCTGGAATGTGGCCGCCCCTGCCGGGAAAACGCAGGACGACGAGGGCGACGCCCGCACCCGACACCAGAGCCAGGGGAAGCGGCCACCACCACGGCGGATCGCTCCAGCCGAGGTCATGCGGCCAGTCCACCCAGATCAGGTTCTCCAGCTCGTGGAGCAGGACGAGAAACCAGAACGCGATCAACGACACCGGGATCCCGATGATGCCGCAGAACACCAGCGCCCGCCGATACTCGGGCCGGCGCAGCATCTCCCGCAACTGGTCGGCCTCTTTGGGCTGGTTTCCCGGAGCGGTCCCGGCGCGCTCGGATTTCGGCTCGGCGATGGGTTCTCTCCTGATTCTGCTCGCAGACGCTTCGGCGGACAGCAGCGCGAGAGTACGCACCGGGTCACACGGCGCCGCTCCGAGCCACGCGGCATCGAACGGAAACCCTCCGTGTGGACGCGCGGACGTGCCGAATTCCTGTCCCCCGGGGGCGCTGGCCTGCTGTGACTTCTCCCACCTGCTCTTGCCGGGACGAGAAGCGCTTGCCTACGTTCGGTCGCATGTCCTCCCATGGCCGCGCCCTTCCAGGCGAACCGGACCGACCCGACCCGCTCCCGACGGTCGACCTGCACATCGACCTGAGCTCACACGAACTGCTCCGGCGCGCTCATGTCCTGGACGCTCTCGGCCCCGACTGGGACCCCGTCGAGGCGCTGCGCGGCGAGGAAGCGGCGTACGCGCTGCTGTATTCCGGCCTCAGCGCGGAGCAGCAGCGCGTGTACGACGATCTGGTCTCGGCCGGTGTACTGCCGCGGAGAGGCGGCAGCGATGCTGCCGCTTGACCCGCAGGCGGACATCGGGCGTCGCGCCTGGGTGGCCTGCCCGAACTGCGACGACCGCCGCGGCTGCGCCACCTGCGAGCAGGGGCGCACCTGTTCCGAGCACTGGCGCTACCTGCTGTCCCACGTCGGCAGCCTGCTCCACCTGCAGTGCCGGTCGTGCACTCACATCTGGGCACACGAGACCCACTTCGGTGTGAGGCCGGACGGCGGATCGGCGCCCGCTTTCGGATGATCTCACCGCCTGTCGTGGGGGACGGCAGGTCGCCTTGTCCGAGGATCGCGTTCGGCGGCCATCGCTGCCTGCCGTTCGTCCGTCCCGGAGGCAGCCGTGCACATCCTGCTACTGGCCAGCGCGTTCAACAGCCTCACCCAGCGTGTCCACGCCGAGCTGCGCGACCGTGGCCACACCGTGGCGGTGGAGCTCGCCCTGCCCGGCAGCCCGTGGCCCGAAACCGTGCGGCGGCATGCGCCGCAGCTCGTCGTGGCACCGATGCTGAAGACGGCGATCCCCGAGGACGTATGGACGGCGCATACCTGCCTCGTCGTCCATCCGGGGCCCGTGGGTGACCGCGGACCCTCCTCCCTGGACTGGGCGATTCACGAGGGCGTCGACCAGTGGGGCGTCACCGTCCTGCAGGCCGACGGGGAGATGGACGCCGGTGACGTGTGGGCCTGTGTACCGTGCCGGATCCCTCCGGTTCCCAAGAGCGAGCTGTACCGGGGCGAGATCGCCGACGCCGCGCTCGAGGCCGTCCTGCTGGCGGTGGAGCGCTTCGCCGGGGGCACCTACGTACCGCGCGAGCAGGACGCGGCGGGCACGGCCGACGCCCGTCTGCGCCCCCGCCCCTACCTCGACCAGAGCGTCCGGCGGATCGACTGGGCCGAGGACTCCACACAGGACGTCCTGCGCAAGCTGAGAGCGGCGGACTCGCAGCCCGGTGTGCTGGACGTCCTGCTCGGTGGTGAGTGGTACCTGCACGGCGGTCACCCCGAGAGCGTGTTGCGCGGCCGCCCGGGCGAGCTGCTGGCCACCAGGGCCGGGGCAGTGTGCCGGGCCACCAGGGACGGCGCCGTGTGGATCCCCGAGCTTCGGTCCCGGCGCGTGCCCGGGCAGCCGCCCACGTACAAACTGCCTGCCGTGCGGGCACTGGGCGACCGGCTGCCGCCCCTGCCCGAGCACGCCCTGCCCCTGCTGCCCGAGGTGCGGCACCGTACCTGGACGGACATCCGGTACCGAGAGGACGGGAACGTCGGGTTCCTCTCGTTCTCCTTCCCCGGCGGCGCCATGAGCACGGAGCAGTGCCGACGCCTGCTGGACGCCTACCGGCAAGCGTGCGAGCGGCCCACGTCCGCACTGGTACTGGGCGGCGAACGGGACTTCTTCTCCAACGGCATCCACCTGGGCGTCATCGAGGCCGCGGACGACCCCGCTGCCGAGTCCTGGGCGAACATCAACGCCATCGACGATCTGGTCGAGGCGGTCCTGACGACGACGGACCGACTGGTGGTCGCGGCGGTCGCGGGCAACGCCGCGGCGGGCGGGGTGATGCTCGCCCTTGCGGCCGACGAGGTGTGGTGCCGCTCGGGCGCCGTACTGAACCCTCACTACCGTCTGATGGGCTTGTACGGCTCGGAGTACTGGACGCACACCCTGCCCCGCAAGGTGGGTGCCGCGACGGCCGATCGGCTCATGTCCGAGGCTCTGCCGGTGAGTTCGGCGGGCGCACTGCGCCTCGGGCTCGTCGACCGGGTGGTCGACTGCGGTCCTGACGCGTTCGCGCGGGAGGTCGGCGGCCTGGCTGCCCGACTGGCGGCACTGTCGGCGACGGCGTCACGGATCACCGCGAAGAAGACGGAGCTGGACCGGCTGGAGAGCGTGACCCCGCTGGCCGGCTTCCGTGAGCAGGAGCTGGCCCGGATGCGCCGGACCTTCGACGACCCGGACGCCCCTTACCACTCGCTGCGTCGTTCCTTCGTCCACAAGGAGCGGCCGACGTGCACCCCGCCGCACCTCGGTCCCGTCCAGGTCGCGCAAACCGGTCCGACCCCCTTGGCCGCGGATGTCACCGGAATGGCCCCCTTCGGCGTCTCATCACGATCGAACGGCTGATACGAAGAAGAGCGATGGTCGAAATCTGGGCTTTCATCCCTAACCTCCCCAGGAGGCGGTCCCATGACTGAGGCGACGCCGGACACGGTCGACGCTGCGGACGCGAGTGGCGCGCCCGCCGACGAGACACCCACGATCCACATTCTCTGGATCAACGCGGGCCTGAGCTGCGACGGTGACTCGGTCGCTTTGACGGCGGCCATGCAGCCCAGCATCGAGGAGATCGTGCTCGGTGTGCTGCCGGGCCTTCCGAAGATCGCCGTCCACTGGCCGCTCATCGACTTCGAGTGCGGTCCGGTCGGCGGCTCGGACACGTTCATCGAGTGGTTCTTCAAGGGGGAGCGGGGCGAGATCGACCCGTTCGTCCTGGTCGTCGAGGGCTCCGTCCCCAACGAGGCGATCAAGCCCGAGGGCTATTGGTGCGGCTTCGGCGACAACCCGGAGACCGGCCAGCCGATCACCACCAGCGAGTGGATCGACCGGCTCGCCCCGAAGGCACTGGCGGTCGTCGCCATCGGCACCTGTGCCACCTACGGCGGCATCCACGCCATGGCGGGCAACCCGACCGGCGCGATGGGCGTACCGGACTACCTCGGCTGGGACTGGAAGTCCCACGCGGGCATCCCCATCGTGTGCGTCCCCGGCTGTCCGATCCAGCCCGACAACTTCTCCGAGACGCTCACCTACCTGCTCTACCAGGCGGCCGGCGCCGCCCCGATGATCCCGCTGGACGACAAACTGCGCCCGACCTGGCTGTTCGGGGCCACCGTGCACGAGGGCTGCGACCGCGCGGGCTACTACGAGCAGGGCCAGTTCGCCCTGTCGTACGACTCGCCGACGTGCCTGGTCAAGCTCGGCTGCTGGGGCCCGGTCGTCAAGTGCAACGTGCCCAAGCGCGGCTGGATGAACGGGATCGGCGGCTGCCCCAACGTCGGTGGCATCTGCATCGCCTGCACCATGCCCGGCTTCCCCGACAAGTTCATGCCGTTCATGGACGAGCCCCCCGGCGCCAAGGTGTCGAGCGGCGCCAGCGGAGCGTACGGCGCCGTGGTCCGCAAGCTGCGGTCGATCACGGCCAGGACGGTGGACAAGGAGCCCCAGTGGCGCAGCACCGGAGACAAGATCACCACCGGATACCGACCCCCGTGGTGAGCAATCGCCGCGGCTGATCCGCTCCCCGTTCTCGTGCATGCACCCCCCACACGAACCTCCCGCGCAACGAAGGGCACGGCACACAGATGGCACCGACGACGAAGGCGGCCGGCGACGGCAGCGGCCTGGTGGAGATGGCCTGGGACCCGATCACCCGGATCGTGGGCAGCCTGGGCATCCACACGAAGATCGACTTCAAGCAGAAGCGGGTCGCGGAGTGCTACAGCACCTCGTCGGTCTTCCGTGGCTACAGCGTCTTCATGCGCGGCAAGGACCCCCGCGACGCCCACTTCATCACCAGCCGCATCTGCGGCATCTGCGGCGACAACCACGCCACCTGCTCGGTGTACGCGCAGAACATGGCGTACGGCGTGAAGCCCCCGCACCTCGGCGAGTGGATCATCAACCTCGGCGAGTCCGCGGAGTACATGTTCGACCACAACATCTTCCAGGAGAACCTGGTCGGGGTCGACTACTGCGAGAAGATGGTCAAGGAGACCAACCCCGGCGTCCTCGAACTCGCCGAGCGCACCGAGGCCCCGCACGCCGCGGAGCACGGCTACCGCACGATCGCCGACATCATGCGTTCGCTCAACCCCCTCGAGGGCGAGTTCTACCGCGAGGCCCTCCAGGTCAGCCGCTACACGCGCGAGATGTTCTGCCTGATGGAGGGCCGCCATGTGCACCCCTCCACGCTCTACCCGGGCGGCGTCGGAACCATCGCCTCCGTGCAGCTCTTCACGGACTACCTCAGCCGGCTGATGCGCTACGTGGAGTTCATGAAGCGCGTCGTGCCCCTCCACGACGACCTGTTCGACTTCTTCTACGAGGCGCTGCCCGGGTACGAGGAAGTGGGCCGCCGACGTGTCCTGCTCGGCTGCTGGGGCGCGCTCAACGACCCCGAGTACTGCGACTTCACCTACGCCAACATGACGGACTGGGGCCGGCGCATGTTCGTCACGCCCGGCATCATCGTGGACGGCAAGCTCGTCACCAACGACCTCACCGAGATCAACCTCGGCATCCGCATCCTGCTGGGCAGCTCCTACTACGAGGACTGGCAGGGCCAGGAGCAGTTCGTCACTCATGACCCGCTCGGCAACCCGGTGGACCCGCGCCACCCGTGGAACCAGCACACCATCCCCACCCCGCAGAAGCGGAACTTCGACGACAAGTACAGCTGGGTCATGTCCCCGCGCTGGTTCGACGGCAAGGACCACCTCGCCCTGGACACCGGTGGCGGCCCCATCGCCCGCCTGTGGTCGACCGCCCTGTCCGGTCTCGTCGACATCGGGTACGTCAAGGCCACCGGCCAGAGCGTGGTCATCAACCTGCCCCGCACCATGACCAAGCCGGAGACCACCTTCGAGTGGAAGATCCCGAAGTGGTCCAACGCGCTGGAGCGCAACCGCGCCCGGACGTACTTCCAGGCGTACTCCGCCGCCGTCGCCCTGCACTTCGCGGAGAAGGGACTGGCGGAGGTCCGCGCCGGACGCACCCAGACCTGGGAGAAGTTCGAGGTTCCGGAGGAGAGCATCGGCGTCGGCTTCACCGAGGCGGTCCGCGGTGTCCTCTCCCACCACATGGTGATCCGGGACGGCAAGATCGCCAACTACCACCCGTACCCGCCGACCCCCTGGAACGCCAGCGTCCGGGACACCTACGGCACGCCCGGCCCGTACGAGGACGCCGTGCAGAACACGCCCATCTTCGAGGAGAACACCCCGGAGAACTTCAAGGGCATCGACATCATGCGCGCCGTCCGCAGCTTCGACCCCTGTCTGCCCTGTGGCGTCCACATGTACGTCGGGGGCGGCAAGACGGTGAAGTCGATGCACGTGCCCACTGGCCTGAGCGGACTGGGCGGATGAGCGCGGTCAGCTCCGCGGAGCAGACCGGGCGCCGCGTCGAGGAAGTCCTCGACAGGCTGGCCGAGAGCGGTGACCCGGCCGCCGCCGCGGCCGCGGAGGAACTCGTCCGCTCCCTCATGGACTTCTACGGTGCCGGCCTCGCCCGCATCCTCCACCTGCTGTCCGGCGCCCCCGGCGAAGCAGTGGCACGCCTCCTGGGCGACGACCTGGTCGCGAGCCTGTTCGTCCTGCACGACCTGCACCCCGAGGACCGCGACACCCGCATCGCCCGCGCCCTCGACGGGGTGCAGGAACACACCCTGGAAGTGGTGGGCTTCGACGACGAGAGCGGCACCCTTGCGCTGCGGGCCCGGGAGGCCGGCGGCTGCGGTTGCGGCTCCGGCACGGGTGCCCGGGAGGCCGCGGAGGCGGCGCTCGCCTGCTTCGCACCGGAGGTCAGGGCGGTCGACGTACAGACCGCCCCCGCGGGGCCGACGCTCCTCCAGATCGGCGCGGCACCGACGGGGGCCCGATGACGGCGTCCCCGGCGACGCGCACGCCCGGCCTGCGGAGGTTCCTCACCGAGAGGCCTCCGCAGCCCGAACGGTGTGAACTGTGCGCCGTGGCGGTGGAGGCGGGCCACCGTCATCTCGTCGACACCGAGAAACGCGCCCTCGTCTGCGCCTGCGCCCCGTGCGCGCTGCTGATGGAGCAGCCGGGCGCCGCCGCGGGCCGCTTCCGCACGGTCCCGGCCCGCTACCTCACCGACCCCGGACACCGCCTCGACGAGAGCGCGTGGGAGGCGCTGCAGATTCCGGTCGGCGTCGCCTTCCTCTTCCGCAACGCGGCGCTCGACCGGCTGGTCGCCCTCTACCCGAGCCCGGCCGGAGCCACCGAGAGCGAACTCGAACCGGCCACATGGACCGACGTTCTCGGTGGCAGCCGCCTCGCCGAACTACTCGAACCCGACGTGGAGGCGCTGCTGCTGCGCCGCACCGACGGCCGCTTCGAGTGCCACCTCGTACCGATCGACATCTGCTACGAACTCGTCGGCCGTATGCGCCTGTTGTGGCAGGGCTTCGACGGGGGAGCCGAGGCCCGCGCCGCGCTGGACGCGTTCTTCGCGGACGTCACGCGACGCGTCCGGCCCCTGGACGAGGTGAGTCACCCATGACCGAGTTCTCCTTCGCCTGCACCGGCGTCCGCGCCGACCGGTACGCCGCCGGACCCACCCTCGTCTTCCGGCTCCGCGTCACCGCCGCCGACAACGCGCATGTGCACGCCCTCGCGTTACGCTGCCAGATCCGCATCGAACCCGCTCGCCGCGGCTACGCGCCCGCCGAGGCCGACGGTCTCGCGGACCTCTTCGGCGAACGCTCACGCTGGGGCAGCACGCTCCAGCCGGTGCAGTTCGCCCAGGTCTCGGTCATGGTCCCGAGCTTCACCGGAGAGATCGAGACCGACCTCGTCGTGCCCTGCACCTACGACATGGAGATCGCCGCCACCCGCTACCTCACCGCCCTCACCGACGGCGAGGTGCCCCTGCTGATGCTCTTCTCCGGTACGGCGTTCACCGGAGACGGCGGCTTCCAGGTGGAGCCCGTCCCCTGGGACCGCGAGACAGCCTTCCGGATGCCCGTCACCGCCTGGCGGGAGATGGTCGAGCAGCACTTCCCCGGCTGCGGCTGGATCCGGCTGCCCCGCGACACCATGGACGCCCTCCTCGCCTACCGATCCCGGCACGCCCTGCCCTCCTGGGAGGCGACCGTCGAGGCGCTGCTGGAGGGTGCCGAGCCGCCCGCGCACGACCCGCTGCGCGCCCTCACCGCCACCACCGGAAGGACCGATCCGTGACCGTGACCGCGTTCGCCCCCGAGACCGAGGAGCGCTTCGCCCTCGCCCGGCAGGTGGCCGACGCCGTCCTCTTCGAGGGCTATGTGCTCTACCCGTACCGCGCCTCGGCGGCCAAGAACCGGCTGCGCTGGCAGTTCGGGGTGCTCGTGCCACCCGGCTGGGGCACCGAGTGCGAGGAGCACGACTTCCAGCACACCGAATGCCTGATGGAACCGAAGGCGGGGGCGACCCTCGCGGTCGAGGTGCGCTTCCTGCACGCCCGACGGCGCACGGTGCAGCGGGCCCGTCCGGACGGCGGCTTCGACACGGTGCCCGAACTCCACCTCGACGACCGGGTGCTGGTGCCCTGGGACGAGGGAAGCGAGGAGCGCGTCGCGGTGGTCGCGCCGATTGAGGCGCTCCTCGGTGACGGCGTCACACATCCCTTCCGGCTCCCTGCCCGCGAGGACACCGCACCGGTCCTGGACGCGGCCGGCCGAACCGTCGGCCGACTGGTCCGGCGCAGCGAGGAGATCAGCGGGACGGTACGGCTGTCCGCCCGCGAACTCGACGGCCCCTACCGGGTGTTGCGGCTGACCGCCGTCGTCGAGAACACCAGCGACTGGACACCGCCCGAGGGCCGCGGCGCGGACCGGGAGGCGGCGCTGCCGCGCTCCCTGGTGGCCACCCACCTCCTCATGGCCCTCAGCGCCGGATCATTCCTGTCGATGACCGATCCCCCCGAGTGGGCGAAGGGCGCGGTCGCCGCCTGTCGCAACCTGCACACGTGGCCCGTGCTCGCCGGTGAACCCGGCCGCGCCGACCTCGTGCTGTCCTCGCCGATCATCCTGGAGGACCATCCGGCCATCGCGCCGGAGAGCCCCGGCGCGCTCTACGACGCCCTCGAGATCGACGAGATCCTCGCGCTGCGCACCGCGGCCCTCACCGACGAGGAGAAACGCGAGGCCCGGGGCACCGACGAGCGGGCGGCCGCCGTGATCGAACTGGCGGACTCGATGCCCCCCGAGGTTCTGGAGCGTCTGCACGGGGCGGTGCGCGGCCTGCGCGAGGTGACCGGTCCCGGCCCCGCCGCCCCGGACGGCGGCTTCCCCGACGAATACGGGGTGATGCGGCCGGACACCCCCTGGTGGGACCCCGCGAGCGAGGAGGGCTTCGACCCGGCGCGGGACCGGGTCGTCGTGGACGGCCGGTCGGTGGGCCAGGGCAGTCGCGTCGAACTGCACCCCGGCCTGCGGCGCACCGACGCGCAGGACATCTTCCTGCGGGGCCGCACCGCGAAGGTCGAGGCAGTGCTGCACGACGTGGACGGCGGGGTGCACCTGGCGGTCACCGTGGAGGGCGACCCGGGCGCCGACGTCCGCCGCGAGCAGGGACGGTTCCTGTACTTCCAGCCCGACGAGGTCACACCGCTGGAGGACGACGTATGAACCCCTTACCGCAGACAGGCCCCAGGACCCTCGTCGCCGGCATCGGCAACATGTTCCTCGGGGACGACGGCTTCGGCGTGGAGACCGTCCGCCGGCTCGCCGAGCGCGACCTGCGCGGACACATCGAGGTCGTGGACATCGGGGTGCGCGGGGTGCACCTCGCCTATCAGCTGCTGGACGGCTACGACACCCTCGTCCTCGTGGACGCCACGGCACGCGGCGAAGCCCCCGGCACGCTGTACGTGATCGAGCACGACGTCGGCGGAGGGAGCCCTTCACCCGCCGCCCCCGCGCTGGACGGCCACCGGATGACCCCCGACACCGTCCTGGCACTGCTGGGCACCCTGTGCGCCGGGACCGGCGGCGAGCCACCACGCCGCGTCCTGGTCGTGGGATGCGAACCGGTCTCGGTGGAGGAGGGCATCGGTCTCAGCCCGTCGGTGTCCGACGCCGTACCGAAGGCCGTCCGGCTGATCGAAAAGCTGCTGCGGGACGGCGAGCCGTCCGTGGCGCAGGCCTCAACCGCTGAGGCTCCGACATGAGGAGAGACGGGATGAAGAAGATCGTCATCGGCGGAGCGGCCGTCGCCGCCATGGTCGCTGTCGTCGTCGAGGTACTTCCCGACCTGAGGCGCTACCTGCGCATCAGACGGATGTGAATCGGAGCCGCCGCCGGTGCGCCGCGCGGTTGCGTCGAACGGCGTACCCGCCGGCCGGCAACGGCGTGCCGGGCCGTGCGACCGGCCGCGCGCGCCTCTAATGAAGGCCGACCGGAGGCAGCCGCGGACGGAGGGACGGAAACCATGCACGAGATGTCCGTCGCGCTGGCCGTCGTCGACCAGGTGGAGGAGGCCGCCACACGGGCAGGTGATGTCACGGCGGTGCGATCGGTACGGCTCCAGGTGGGCGAACTGGCCGGAGTCGTACCCGATGCGCTCGCCTTCTCCTTCGAACTGGCCTGCGCCGGAACCCTGCTGGAAGGCGCCGAACTGATCACCGAAGCGGTGCCTGGGCGGGCCCGCTGCACCCCCTGCGCACACGAATGGGCCGTCGGCATGCCGCCCCGGCTGACCTGCCCCGCGTGCGGCGGTACGCGGACCGACCTGCTCGCGGGCCGGGAACTGCAGATCCTCGACGTGCACTGGGAGGACGGCCTCGGCCCCGCGCACACGCCCACCCGCGAACCGATTCCCGAGGAGCGCTGAACCATGTGCCGTGTCGTCGACCTGCGGCAGGCCGTACTCGCGAAGAACGACGCGAGCGCCCACGAACTGCGCGCGCACCTCGCGGCTCGGGGCATCGCGGTCGTCAACCTGCTGTCCAGTCCGGGCAGCGGCAAGACCGCGCTGCTGGAGCGCGAACTGCTGCTGGCGCGGGAGCGGGCCGTTCCCGTCGCGGCGCTGAGCGCCGATCTGGCCACCGAGAACGACGCGGCCCGGCTGGCGCGTTCGGGGGTCCCGGTCAAGCAGGTCCTCACCGACGGACTGTGCCATCTGGAGGCGGGGATGCTCGCCGGGCACCTGGACGGGTGGCTGCCCGACGACACCCGGCTGCTGTTCGTGGAGAACGTCGGCAACCTGGTCTGCCCGGCCTCCTACGACCTGGGGGAGACGCTGAGGGTCACCCTCGCCTCTGTGACGGAGGGCGAGGACAAGCCGCTCAAGTACCCCACCGCCTTCGGTCTCGCCCACCTCGTGGTGGTCACCAAGACCGACATCGCGGAGGCCGTCGAGTTCGACGAGGCGGCGTTCCGCGCGAATGTGGAGCAGGTCAACCCCGGAGTCGAGGTGATCCTGACGTCGGCACGCCGGGGGCAGGGAGTCGGCGCGCTGCTCGACCGGGCGCTGGCCGCCGTGGACGGCACACCCGTCCACTCACCGGTCATGGCCCGGCAGCCTCATCACCACGGTCACCCGCACACGCACCCGGAGGCCACCGGCACCATGGCCCACACCCACTCGTGAGCGGTCCGCAGGCTCCCACCGCCGTCGCCGAGAACGCCCCACGACGCCGCCGCGTCATCGTCCGGGGAGTGGTACAGGGCGTGGGCTTCAGGCCCTACCTCTACGGCCTCGCCACCGAACTCGCCCTGGCCGGACACGTGACCAACACCCCGGAGGGCGTCGTCGCGGAGGTCGAGGGCAGCGCCTCGGCCGTGGCCCGGTTCTGCGAGCTCGTCGCCGCCCAGGCACCGCCGCTGGCCCGCGTGGAGTCCGTCCACCACCGGGAGATGCCTCCCCTCGGCGGCACCGCGTTCACCATCCTCACCTCGCGCACCGGCGGACCGGCCCGCACCCTGGTCTCCCCCGACTCCGCCACGTGTGCCGACTGCCTCGCCGAGCTGGCGGCTCCGGCGGACCGGCGCTACCGGCACCCGTTCGTCAACTGCACTCACTGCGGCCCGCGCTTCACGATCGTCACCGGCGTGCCGTACGACCGGGCGAACACCACCATGGCCGGCTTCGCGATGTGCGCCGACTGCGCCCGGGAGTACGAGGATCCGGCCGACCGCCGCTTCCACGCGCAGCCGGTCGCCTGCCCGGCCTGCGGGCCCCGTCTGCGGCTGGTCCTCGCCCAGGAGGCACGGCTCAGCGATGTCGAGGGGGCGGACCCGCTCACCGACGCCCGCGTGCTGCTGAAGCGGGGCGCGATCCTCGCCGTGAAGGGCCTGGGCGGCTACCACCTGGCCTGCGATGCCACGAACCAGGAGGCGGTCGCCCTCCTGCGCCGGCGAAAGGCGCGCGGGGACAAGCCGTTCGCCGTCATGGCCAGGACCGCGGACGACGTCCGTCACCTCGTCCGGCTGAGCCCGGCGGAGCGGAACCTCCTCGAAGGCCGGGCCAGGCCGGTCGTCCTGCTGAGGCGGCGTCCGCACGCCGGCGGGGATCCCCGGCCCGCCGAGGCCGTGGCACCCGGCAGTCCCGACCTCGGCCTGATGCTGCCCTACACGCCCGTGCACCATCTGCTGCTCGGTCTGCCCGGCGACCCGGACGGCCCCAGGCTGCTCGTCATGACCAGCGGCAACCTGTCGGGTGAGCCCATCGTCACCGACGACGACGAGGCGCTGGAGCGCCTCGCGCACCTGGCCGACGCCTGGCTCACGCACGACCGGCCGATCCACGTCCCGTGCGACGACTCCGTGGTCCGCGTCTGCGACGGGGAGCCGCTGGTGATCCGCCGCTCGCGCGGCTACGCCCCGTTGCCCCTCTCCCTCCCGCTGCCCGTGCGGCCGGCCCTCGCCGTCGGCGGAGACCTGAAGAACGCCTTCTGTCTCGGGGCGGGCCGTCAGGCCTGGCTGTCGGCGCACATCGGCGACATGGACGACGTAGGCACACAGCGGATCTTCGAGCGCGCGGTGGCGCAGTTGGAGTCCATTACCGGGGTGCGCCCCGAGACCTTGGTCTCCGACCGGCATCCTGGCTACCGCTCCGCCGGATGGGCCGACCGGAACGTGGCGCAGCGGCCCGTCGTACGCGTCCAGCACCATCACGCGCACATCGCCGCCGCCATGGCCGAGCACGGACTGGACGGCACCCGGCCGGTGATCGGCGTCGCCTTCGACGGCACCGGCCACGGCGACGACGGCGCCGTGTGGGGCGGGGAGTTCCTGCTCGCGGACTACGACCGCTTCACCCGGTTCGGACATCTCGCGTATGTTCCCCTGCCCGGTGGTGACGCCGCGGTGCGCCGGCCGTACCGCATGGCGCTGGCCCATCTGAGGGCGGCCGGGATCGACTGGTCCGACGACCTCGCCTGTACGGACGCCTGCCCGCCCGACGAACTCCATGTCCTGCAAAGGCAGTTGGAGCGCGGCCTGAACTGTGTCCCCACGTCCAGCATGGGCCGGCTCTTCGACGCCGTGTCCTCTCTCGCCGGGGTGTGCCACCGAGCCGGATACGAGGCACAGGCCGCCGTCGAACTGGAGGGGGCGGCCCTGCACGCACCGGCCGACGACACCACCGCGTACGCCTTCGCCCTGCACGCGTCGGAGGAGAACCGGGACGGCGTCGTACGGGCCGATGCGGCACCCGTACTCGCGGCGATCGTCGGCGACCTGCGCATGGGCGTCGAGCCGGCCCTGGTCGCCGCGCGCTTCCACCGGGGCGTGACCGTCCTGGTGCACCGGATGTGCGCGCGGGCGCGAGAGCGGCACGGGCTGGACACCGTCGCCCTGACGGGAGGTGTGTTCGCCAACACGCTGCTCTCCTCGGCCTGTGCCGCCACCCTGCGCGAGGACGGCTTCACGGTCCTGCGGCACCACCTGGTGCCGCCCAACGACGGTGGCCTGGCGCTGGGCCAACTGATGGTGGCCGCACGCGCCACCCCCAGTCCCACTCCCACCGACTGAGCAAACGCGCGACCCACAGCGAGGAGAGGCTCATGTGCCTGGCGGTACCCGGCAGAGTGCTGGACATCGAGGAACGGGACGGCACCCGGATGGCCACGGTCGACTTCGGCGGCGTGGTCAAGGAGGTGTGCCTGGAGTACCTGCCCGACCTCCAGGTCGGCGAGTACGCCATCGTCCACGTCGGGTTCGCCCTGCAACGGCTGGACGAGGAGTCGGCGCGACAGACGCTCGAGCTCTTCGCCGAACTCGGCCTGTTGCAGGAGGAGTTCGGCGACCCCTGGGAAACGGCGGCGGCGGAGGCGGCGGGCTCGGAACCGGTGGAAGAGGTGCGCAACAAGTGAAGTACATCGACGAGTTCCAGGACCCGGAGCTGGCCCGCCGGCTGCTCGACGACATCCACGCCACGGTGACCAGGCCGTGGGCCCTGATGGAAGTCTGCGGAGGGCAGACGCACAGCATCATCCGGCACGGCATCGACCAACTCCTGCCGCACAAGGTCGAGTTGATCCACGGGCCCGGCTGTCCGGTGTGCGTGACTCCGCTGGAGGTCATCGACAAGGCACTGGAGATCGCCTCCCGCCCGGAGGTGATCTTCTGTTCCTTCGGTGACATGCTGCGCGTGCCGGGCACCGGACGGGACCTGTTCCAGGTCCGCGGAGAAGGCGGTGACGTGCGCGTCGTCTACTCACCGCTCGACGCGCTGCGGATTGCCCAGCAGAACCCGGACCGCGAGGTGGTGTTCTTCGGCATCGGCTTCGAGACGACCGCACCCCCCAACGCCATGACGGTCCATCAGGCCCGGAAGCTGGGCATCCCGAACTTCAGCATGCTGGTGTCCCACGTCCGCGTACCGCCCGCCATCGAGGCCATCATGTCGTCGCCGAGCTGCCGGGTGCAGGGCTTCCTCGCGGCCGGCCATGTCTGCAGCGTGATGGGCATGGGGGAGTACCCGGAACTGGCGGAGCGCTTCCGGGTGCCGATCGTCGTGACGGGCTTCGAGCCACTGGACATCCTCGAAGGCGTGCGCCGCACCGTCCGGCAGCTGGAACGCGGTGAGCACACCGTCGAAAACGCCTACGCCCGTGCCGTTTGCGCGGAGGGCAACCCGGCCGCCCGGGCCATGCTGGAGGACGTCTTCGAGGTCACCGACCGTGCCTGGCGCGGCATCGGGGTGATCCCGCAGAGCGGCTGGCGGCTGGCGCCGAAGTACCGCGCCTACGACGCCGAGCACCGCTTCTCCGTCGAGGGCATCCGCACCCAGGAGCCGGCCGAGTGCCGCAGCGGAGAGGTCCTGCAGGGGCTGCTCAAGCCGCACGAGTGCGAGGCCTTCGGCACGCTGTGCACGCCTCGTACGCCGCTGGGGGCCACCATGGTCTCCAGCGAGGGGGCCTGCGCCGCGTACTACCTCTACCGGCGGCTGGACATGCCCGCCACCAAGGCCCAGGAGGCGACCCCCGTTGTCTGACACCACCGATCTCCCCGTCCCCGCCCTGGACGTCGAGGCGTGGACGTGTCCGGCGCCGCTGCGGGACCGTCCGCGGGTCGTCATGGGTCACGGCGGCGGCGGAGTGCTCTCCGCCGAACTGGTCCAGCAGATCTTCGCTCCCGCTTTCGGGGGTGAGGTGCTCGCCCAGATGGGTGACGCCGCCGTCCTCTCCCTGGGAGGCGCCCGGCTGGCGTTCTCCACCGACTCCTACGTGGTGCGGCCGCTGTTCTTCCCCGGCGGCAGCATCGGCGACCTGGCGGTCAACGGCACCGTGAACGACCTCGCCATGAGCGGCGCCCGCGCCGCCTACCTCTCCTGCGGGTTCATCCTGGAGGAGGGCGTCGAGCTCGACGTGGTCACGCGCGTGTCCGAGGCGCTGGGCGCGGCCGCGCGCACCGCCTGTGTGGAGGTGGCCACCGGCGACACCAAGGTGGTGGAGGCCGGCCACGGCGACGGGATCTACATCAACACCGCGGGTATCGGTCTCGTCCCGGCGGGCGTCGACCTGCGCCCTCAGCGGGTCGTCCCCGGCGACGTCGTGATCGTCAGCGGCGCCATCGGCGTCCACGGGGTGGCCGTCATGAGCGTGCGCGAGGGACTGGAATTCGGAGTGGAGATCAAGAGCGACTGCGCGGCGCTCGGCGGCCTGGTCGACGTCATGCTCGCCGTCACGCCGGATCTGCACGTCCTGCGCGACCCCACCCGAGGCGGCCTGGCCGCCTCGCTCAATGAGATCGCGCAGGCCTCCGGCACCGGGGTGGTCATCCAGGAACGCGACGTCCCGGTCCCGCCGGCCGTGGCCAACGCCTGCGCCATTCTCGGACTGGACCCCATGTACATCGCCAACGAGGGCAAGCTGGTGGCGTTCGTCCCGCGCGAGCACGCCGACGCCGTCCTCGGGGCGATGCGCGCCCATCCTCTGGGCGCGGACTCCGTGATCATCGGTGAGGCCGTGGAGGACCATCCCGGCATGGTCGTGGCACGGACCGGCCTGGGCGGGACGCGGGTCGTCGATCTGCCGATCGGGGAGCAGCTGCCGCGGATCTGCTGACAGGGGTGTCGCTGGACGAGGCGCCTGCCATCCGGGCCCGATCGGAGGGTTGATCCGGTCAGCGCCCGGACGGCGGATCCTGTGGGTCCACGCCGGTCCTGGCGGCAGCGTCCTTCGTGCCGCTGGGGCGCTGGGAGCGGCCCTTGTGTCCGGTGTCGCGCCTGCCCTTCTCGTCCGCGTCGCCGTACTGCTCGCCGCTCGCGTTCGGGCTCTCGACCGTGTCACCGGGGACGGACTTCGTCTCCTCGGCGGACTTCGTCCGGCCCGGACCGGGCTTGCCGGCATGCTCGGCACGGAAGGAGCGTTCGGCGCTCGGGTTGTCCTGCTGGCGCGTCTCGTCCACATCGGGCGACCAGCCGTGCTGTCCGGTGCCCTGGTGCCGGCTGGGGCCCTTTCCGTGCGGTGGCTCGGACGAACGTGGTTTCTTCGACATGGTCGGATCCGCCTTTTCACGGTTGGTGGGGGGCGTCGGTGACGCGTCCCAAGTTGGGTAAATTATCCCATCTTGCTCAATTTTGGTCACTTCATGAGCGTCCTTGACATGGTGAGGGCCTCCCGGAGAGAGGGCCTCATATGCGTGGTCGCATGTTCTAGAAGAAGCCCAGTTCCTTGGCGGGAATGTCTACGGAGCCCCCGCGTCGGCGGGGACCTCGGGCGATGATGTCGACGGATACCAACGGCACCGGATCGCCGGGCCCGGGCCACGGTGGAGGCCAGACCCAGCGCCACCCGGAAGCACGCTCACGTTCGGTACAGGCGGCGGGCGACGTCGATTCGGCGCAGGGGGGGGGGAGGT
The DNA here is from genome assembly GCF_001514145.1 of Streptomyces canus. GTDB lineage: Bacteria > Actinomycetota > Actinomycetes > Streptomycetales > Streptomycetaceae > Streptomyces > Streptomyces canus. The sequence goes on along the minus strand of NZ_KQ948662.1, from coordinate 302,112 downwards.
CCCGGTGGGCTGAAGGCGGTTTTGGCCCGTGAGCTCTTTCAGCGTTGCCGCTCCAGGGTGCGGATGGCCGCGGTGATTGACGTCACGACTTCAGTAGTGAGACGCCGCGCTCGACGGGTGCCCGTGACGCGGACAGCGCGGTCGACGGTCTGCTGGTTGGTGCGTCACATGCCGAGCACCCGTCGGGTCTCGGCGGCGATCTGCTGTGTCTCGCCGGTTGCGACCACGAGGACCGGGACACCTTTCCCCGCCTGATCGATACGTCGAATGCCGTCCCGCATCAGATCCTCCAGTTCGGGGACGAGCAGCCCCCCTCGAACACCGAGAACGGTCAGGGCCGAGCAGATCTCCTCGCGTACCTCGGGTTGGTCTTCGCCGATCTCTCCGGTGAAGACCAGCGCGTCCAGCCGGTCCAGGGAGGCGGCCATCGAGGCGATGCCCCTGCGGCAGCTGAGTGAGAACGTCGCCAGCGCCAGCGCGGCCGCGGCATCACCCTCCGCGCGGGCGCGCACCAGGTCCCGGGTGTCTCCCGAGGTACCGGAGAGGCCGAGCAGACCGGAATGCCGGTGGAGTGCGTCATCCAATTCGGCCGTGCTCAGACCGTGCCGGCGCTGCAGCCACAGCAGCGCGCCCGGGTCGAGGCTGCCGCTGCGCCGGCTCATCACCAGGCCTTCCAGCGGAGTGAGGCCCATGGTCGTGTCCACGCTGCGTCCGTTCCGGACGGCGCAGGCCGAGCAGCCGCCGCCCAAGTGCACGAGTACGACGTGGAGGTCGTCCACGGGTCGGCCCAGGGCCTGCGCCGTCCTCTGCAGTGCCCACGAGTAGGAAAGCCCGTGGAAGCCGTACCGGCGAAGCCCGTATGCGGCTCGCCATCGCTCCGGCACGGCGTACGTGCGCGCCTGTACCGGCAGATCCGCGTGGAAGACAGTGTCGAAGCAGGCGACATGAGGAACGTCGGGCAGGAGTTCTCGTGCGGCATCGACCACAGGCAGGGCAGGGGTCACGTGCAGCGGCGCGAGATCGGCGACGTCCGCCAGCAGAGCCCGTACGCGTGTGTCGATCAGCGTGTGTCCAGTCAGGTGCGGACCGCTGTGGACGATGCGGTGACCTACCGCCGCAGGAGCGGGCACCTCGCTGAGGAAGTTCCGCAGTTCCGCCGCAGCAGCAGGCCCCGGGGGCTCCGAGGCGTGTCGATCGGCCATCCGTTCACCGTCCGCCGCGAACAGAGCGATGTGCAGGCTCGAAGAGCCGGCGTCGAGGACCAGTACGTGGCCATCAAGGCTCTCGTGGGAGCGGTCAGCACTCATCACACACCTCCAGTGCACTCGCGTCCTTCGGCACGGTGCGCCCGCCACGCAGCAACGGGCCCGTACAGGTTCCCGCATCCCTTCGTGGCACTCCGGCAACGCCGGGTCTCCGCTATTGATCGCGAAACGGTAAGAACTCGGCAGGTTGCGGACGTCCAGGGACGCAGCGGTGACGACCTGCCTGGTCGTGCCGTTGATGAACCCGACGGCCGCGGTGGCCAAGATGTCCGCGCACAGGGGCCCGGGGAACACCGGCCAGGGGCGGCTGGTGCGCGCCATGCCAGGATCAGGCGGGCGTGCGCAGCCCTGGCACCGGGTGGCGCTCGTGCCTGGATTCTTCCCCTGGCGCCGGACGGCCGAGGGCGGGCGTGGGACAGTGCGACCCTGTGCTCAGGGTCGGCCTCGGTGCGGACCGGGTTGTGCACCGCCCGGCTCGGCAGGTCGGTGAGGACGACGCATCCCATATGCCAGTCGCCGTCCTCCAGGCGGGTGCCGACGTTACGGCCACGTCGGACACTTCGACGTGCTCGTTCGCCGCCAGGGGCGACGTCGGTGTCCGCCTGTCGGCGGATGCCCCTGGCGGTGCGGCGACGCGGTTCCTCCCGCAGGCCGCGAGCGAGGTCCGGGACCGTCTCGGAGGGCAGACCCCGGGTCGGCGCCAGGACGGCCCGCAGGTTCCTGCCGTTCGTGTCCGCGTGAGGTTGGCTCATCACCCTTGTCCTGCCGTCGGGTAGGCCACGGAGGTGTCGCGCCTCGCCGCTTCCCCAGGCTGCCACCACAGGGAAGGATCCGCTCGTTCACCCGTTCGCCCAGCACTCGTCGTCGCGGCGCTCCTCGAACTGCTCGCGGGGCTCCTGACCGTCTCGATCCGGGGGGCCCTATCCCAAGGAGACGGTTGTTCTCACCGCCCTGGACACCGTCACCTGAGCCGTCAGCCGACCCGGTGCCCGGATCCTGATCCATCGTCTTCCGCAGCCACGGCCGCCCGCACCCGTTGCTCCTCGCGAGCGGAGCCGACGTCCCGTTCCAGGGGTGTGCGGCTCACGGCCGTCGCGAGATCCTCCAAGGCCCGCTTCTGCAGTTCCGCCCCGCGCCGCAGCACCTGGCTCCGGTCCCCGGCGGCACCCTCCCACGCGTGGAGCGCGTCCTCCACGCGCCCCCAGTCCGGATTCCTGTGCTCGCGCACGTCGACTGCCGCCTGTGCGGTGTCTGCCTCCAAGGCCTCGGCGAGCCGCTCCGCCTCGGGGCCGAAACGGCTGTCGGCCCGCGGGACGTGGCTCTCCATGACCATCGCCGCCCGGTCGAACCCCTTGAGCGCCTCCTCCGCCTCCTCCGCCTCTCGCGACGTCAGACCCCTGGGGCGGACCGGTTCCTGCTGTGCCTGCTCGTAGGCCTCCTGCCAGGCCGCACGTGCCTCCCTGCTCGCCAGCAGGGCCCTGCGCATGTCAGCGCGATGCTCCCGGGTCGGTTCGGCGTGGCTGCGGAGCACCGCGGCCGCGTAGCGGCCGTTGGCAGCGAGCCAGTCCGCCAGCCGGCCCGGCAGCCGGGGAGTCTCCCACGCGGGGAACACCACGTACGCCAGCATGGCCAGGGCCCCGCCGATCAGGGTGAGCACCACCCGCTCCGGGACCGTCTGCTCCCATGCCTGACCGCCCATGCCGAGCAGGAAGACCACGTATGCGGCAGTGAAGCACTGGGAGTAGGCGTACCCGGTACGGATCAGCGTGTACGACAGGGCCGCCGAGATCACCGCCAGCGCGCCGAACACATCGGCGTCCGGTCCCAGGGCCCGCACCGTCCCGGTGGCGAGCGCCACCCCCGCCAGGGTCCCGGCGAGACGGGCCACCGCACGCGCGTACGTCCGGTGGAAGTCCGGCCGCATCACCATCACGGAGGCGATGGGCGCCCAGTAGCCGTGGTTCAGGGGTAGCCGGGAAGCGATCAGATAGCCGAGCGTGGCCACCGCCGCCAGACGGACGGCGTGCCGGAACACGGGCGAGTCCCGGCGGAGTTCAGGGCGGACCGCCCGGACGGCGACCGGGAGGAGCCGGAACATGGTCGGGCGCACCAGGAACGGGGCGCTCGCGGGTCCGTGCGGCGTAGGCGCCTCGTCGCGCGCCCCGCCGCTCCCGGCGATCTCCAACGCCTCGCCGAGCAGTTCCACGAGGCGCTCAGCGGCCTGCCGCGCGAGCCCTTCCAGCACCTCGTGCTCCTCGTCGACGTGCAGGACTTCCGCGGTCCCGGCCGGCACCTCGGCAGGAGTGCCACGTCGGACCGTACGGGCGGCCGCGTCCAGGACGCCGGCGGCCGCGTCGAGCAACTCCCGTGCGCGGTCCCGCCCGGGCCCCTCCGCCGGGGCGCCGACGTCGGGGTCGGCGAGCGCGGCGACGACCGGCAGAATGCGCTCGGCGAGGCCCCGGGGGCCGTGAAGGACGGGGGGACGAGTGCGGGCCTGTGAGGGCGTCACAGCAGCCGCGTCCCGGGCCGTCATCAACGGCTCCGGCTCGAACGGGGCGGTGGGGTCGTGCCGCAGACGGCGGGCGTAGTCCGCCACGGCGGCCAGGGCGTCGGCGAGCGCGTCACGATGCGCCCCCCAACGGCGGATCGGGAACAGCAGGATCAGCACGGCCTGCGCCACACCCCCGAGCGCGATGACCGCGGCGTGCTCCAGGGCTCGTCCGACACTCGTGGGCAGGGTGATGGTCACCAGCATGCTGCCGACCGTCGTCGCCGCGACGATCCCAGCGGTCGATCCGAGGGCCCACGCCATCCCCGCGGCAAAGGCCCATACGGCCAGCAGCGGGAGGAACGTCACGAGTCGCCCCGCCGCCAGGTAACCCACGAAGGTGCTGAGCGCCAGACCGGCGCCAGCACCGAGCGCGATCACCTTGCGGGGACGCCAGGTGCGCTGGAAGGTGGCCCCACCCGCGGAGAAGGCACCGAGGGCGGCGGACGCGGCATACGCGGGGGAGACCAGCCACAGCGCCGAGCCGATGACGATCGCCACCCCGGCGGCCGTGCGCAGCGCGAGCAGGGGCTCCAGCCGCGTCTCCTCGATCGTGAGCCCTGATCGCACGACCTCCCCGAAGGTCCGCAGCCACCGCACGGTGTGAGCCTAGCCGGAACGCCCCGCCGGGTCGCGTCGGCCGCGTGGCCGCCTCCTGACAGCGCCGCGCTCGGCGGACGCGCGCCACGCCGGCCCCCTCGCGTAGGGGCGATCGATGACGCGGCTCAGGAGGGGGCGAGGACCTGCCCTACCGGGACCACCCGCCCCGTCATGCCATGATCAACCCGCCGGGGCACTTCGCGCCGCTGTCGCTGCCATGCTCATTCCGCTGCTGAGCGTTGCTCGTCGCGTGTAATTACCGGTACGCCGGCCGGCGGCGAGCGGCGATGCCGCACGCACGTCCGGGAGCCGTTTTCGCCGGTATCGGTTCACTTCGAGGGCTGGTCACCGTGGTCGTCCTGGAGCGTGCGACGACGTTCCTGTTCGCGCTTGGAGTAGGCGGCTGCCCGGATCGCCTCGTCGCTTTCCAAGCCTGATCCCAGCGCGCCGCCCACGGTGGCGACCGAGGCGACGAACCAGGACAACGTCCAGTACTCCTCGGCGTGCAGCGGGCTTCGTGTCGCGGAAGCGAACACCTGGTCGTTGAGGATGAACAGTGCCCACACCCAGTTGATGACCATCAAACCCACGTAGCAGACGAGCACCCCGATACCCACGGTCATGACCGTCGAGGTGTTGTAGAGCCGCGCCCTCTGCCTCGCCTCCGGTGAGCTTTCTGCTGACCGATGCCACAGATCTGCGTCCACGATCAGCCAGCCGATCATGAGCGCGACAGACCCGACCATGGCGATCACGAGGCGTGGTGTGCTCAGGGACGCGGCCAGGATCCAGACGGTGGAGTTCACGGTGGCGACTGCTCCCGTGGCGAGTGCGGCCGCCAGGGCTTTGGACAAGCCCGGTACCAACCGCCACGGCCGGTTGGCGCGGACCATACCGAGGAGCACCCGCAGGTAACCGCGCGGCCCGCTGACGACGTACCGAAGATCGTCTGTCCCCTTCTCAAGCGGCTGACTTCGCGGAGGTCCTTCAGCCCCAGTGGTGTGCGGACCCGCCAAGCCAAGCACGGCTTCTTCGACGGCCCGCCGGGCCCTCGTCTGCAGCCGCAGGCCGCCCAGTGAAGGAAGGGAGAGCAGCGCCAAGCCGTGTGCGTGATTTAGATTCACGGCGAGCCTGCGCCCTCGTGAGTGCAGCGGAAGGTCGGTGAGGGCCACGACGATGTCCCAGTTCTCCGCACTCCCACGGTCCATGATCCGGCGCATCAAGGTGGGCGGGTCCTCCGTCCCGGACGTGAAGGGCTCACTGACCACCTCGACGTCGAACCGTCGCCCCTGGTCCGACTTGTCGGCGAGCCGAGCGGAAAGTGTCCGGGCCATGCGCTGCGCGATCTCTGTCGGCGCGTCCGGATCCGCCAGGAGAGCCACGACCGTAACGTCCTGAGACGACACCCGCATGACTGGACCCTCCTCGCCGGCTGCCCCCCCGCGATCGCAAGTGCCCAGGATGCCCCTGAGGTAACGTCGAAGCCGCGTGACACGCTGGCCTCCGCCAGGAGGTGCAGGCGGTACGGAGATCTCCTCGGCTTCCCAGCACAGGGCCCGCTCCACCACCTGGACACGACCGCGTGCGTCACCGCGAACACCCGCTCCGTCGCACCACGCACCGCACGCCGCGCCACCGACCACCCCGCTCCGGTGTCCGGCCCGGGAGAGGGCGGGGTGGTCCGCGTCAACCGGCCCGGCTCCTGCTGCTGTTCCCCAGCCTTTCCCAAGCGCTCCCTGTCGATGCCGTCGAGCCGCACGCCCCTCCGAACTTCCCGGGCAGTCAAACACCTGGGCCTGGCAGGGCAAGAGAGGAAGGCTAATTGGGCCCGACATGCGCATGCGTTCACGCACCCCCGTCGGCCAGGCTGACTGGGAAGCCCAGGGGGCCGGGGGCCACCCCGGCGTCCGCAGCCGGAGGTTACCGTCATGACCGTGATGTCCATCGCCAGGTTCGAAAGGTTCTTCCGCGCGGCCGCGGGGCTGGACGTCGACAAGAACGATCTCAAGCGTTACAGCGACTTCGTCGACGCCAAGCTCTACGATCTGCTGACCGTCGCCCAGGCCACGGCCAAGGCCAATGGACGCGACGTCATCCGGACCTGTGACCTACCGATCACAAAAGGCCTGCAGGAGAGCATTCATCACTTCCGGAAGATCGACCAGGAAGTAGACCTCAAGCCGATCCTGGAACAGCTCGCCACCCACCCCGCTCTGGACCGCACGCCCGACGAGGAGACCGAGGCGGCCTATCCGGACATCATCGGCGGGCTCAGCCTGGCCCTTGCCCGGAGCTTCAAGATCCTCCACCCCGACCTGAAGAACCCTCAGACCCAGCACTGGGACGAGGCCCGAGCCGTCTTCGACCTCCTGCTGTGAGTGACGACCACCCCTGGACGTGGCCCGCGGCCGGGCCACGTCCAGGGGTGTCGCCGAGAGCGGAGCGGTCGTGACCTCCGCCAGCGGCGGAACTGGAGCCCAACGCTCCGTCGGCTCTCGGCAATCGGGAGCCGATTCTTTCGTGGGCCTCACCGTTCTGGACGCCGAAGGGACTCAGTCCGCGAGGTCGGCCTTGCCGAACAGGACCGCGTAACTGGAGGGGAGTTGACTGATGATCTGATTCAGTTCTCCGCCGGTGACAGCGTCGGCGACGGTGGTCAGGACCGCGCTGGCGTCCCACTGCGCCGTTCGCGGCCGGGCATGGGTGCGCTCGGCGACCCGGCGGTAGAACTCCTCGATCCCGAAGCTCCGCGCCTGTTGCGGTGTGGCATGGTCCAGAACTTGTCCCAGCGGGTCGGGCAGCTGGGATGCCAGGTCCTTGACCTCTCCCGGGCTGATCCGTTGGGCCAGCACTTCCAGGACGGCGTTGGTGATGTCCGCGGCTTCCTCCTGGTCGTTGTATTCGCCTCGCTCGCGAACATGGGCGAGGAATCCGTCGTATTTCATCGCTGCCTCCTGCCGCGGTCACCGCTGGTCGTGGGGTCGCCCGGTGCGCTGCCGGGCCGGTCGGCTTCGTCGGCCGACGCGTAGTTGCCGTTCGCCGGCCCGGCCGCGGTGCCGGACGTGTGTCCGGAACCGCGGCGTTCGGGTCTCAGCCCTTGCTCTCGGTGCTTTCACTCTTCTCGCTGATCTCGATGTGCCGGGGCTTTGCGACCTCGGCCTTGGGGACGGTGATGTTGAGCACGCCGTCCGAGATCTGCGCATTGATCTTTTCGGTGTCGACCTCTCCGGGCAGCCGCAGGCGGTACTCGAAGGATCCGGTGCGGCGGGTGCTCCGGCGCAGGACGCCTTTGCGCTCCTTCTCCTTGATCTCTCCGGTGACCACCAGCTCCTGGCCGTTCGCTTCGACGTTGATGTCCTTCTTCTTGACGCCAGGGAGTTCGATCTCGACGTGGAAGGCGTCGTCGGACTCCGTGACGTCCGCCAGGGGTGTCCACGCGACTGCGGGCGCCGCGCCTCCCACCGTGGATTCCATCAGCCCGCTCATCTCGCTGAGCAGTTGGTCGAACTCCGTCAGTGGGTTGCGTGCCCAGCCAACGGGCCTGTCCTGCATTGCGCCACCGCGGTGGCGCCGGACGGGCGTGGCCATTGCCATCGCCTCCTTCTCCTTCGACTTCTCGTGATCTCGTCGCCCGCTGGGCGTCATGCGAGCCAAGCGGACTGTTTCGGACGGGTGTGCAGGGAGGTGTCGGTGTTGCCGGGTGCGGCCGTGTGGCCCAGGTAGCGGTGCACGAAGTGGATGCTCATCGCGCCTTCGCCGACCGCGGAGGCCACACGCTTCACCGAGCCGCTGCGGAGGTCGCCGGCGGCGAAGACGCCGGGCAAGCTGGTCTCCAACGTCAGGCAGTCGCGGCCCTGGCTCTGCCACAGTTCGGGAACGGCGCAGGCCTGCGCCTCCGCGCCGGTGAGCACGAAGCCGCGCGCGTCGAGGGCGAGCGCGCCGGACAGCCAGTCGGTGTGCGGGTCGGCGCCGGTGAAGACGAACAGGGCCCGCACCTCGAGGTGGCGGTGCTCGCCCGTACGGTGGTCGACCACGGTGACCGCCTCGAGCGTCTTGTCGCCCAGTGCCTCGGTCACCTCGGTGTGCAGCAGCACGCGCACCCTCGGGTGGCGCTCGATCTGATCGATCAGGTAGCGGGACATGTGCGCCTCGAGGCTCGGCCCACGGACGAGCAGCAACACCTGCGGTGTGTACCCGGCCAGGAAGAGCACGGCCTGGCCCGCGGAGTTGCCGCCGCCGACCACCGCCACCGGGTCGGTACGGCACTGCTGGGCCTCGTAGACGGTCGCCGAGTAGTGGACGCTCGCGCCCTCCAACGGCTCGATGCCGGGCACACGGAGGCGGCGGTAGCGGGCACCGGTGGCCAGGACGACGGTACGGGCGGTGACCTCGCTTCCGTCGGCGAACCCGACGGCATAGTGGCCGTCCCGCCGTTCGAGCCGGGCCGCCTCCGCCGGGACGCTGATCCGAGCGCCGAACTTTTCCGCCTGGAGCACGGCGCGCTCGGTGAGTTCGGCGCCGGAGATGCCTGAAGGGAAGCCGAGCAGATTCTCGATGCGGGACGACGTCCCGGCCTGACCGCCGGTGGCCAGCGCCTCGACCACGGTCGTGCCGAGGCCCTCCGAGGCGGCGTTCACCGCGGCGGCGAGACCGGCCGGGCCGGAGCCGACGATGAGGAGATCGCCGCGGCCGTTGCCCTGTTCCAGCGCCGGCAGGCCGATGAACCGGGCCAGTTCGGCGTTGCTCGGATTGCGCAGCAGGGTCGTGTCCCGCCAGATCACCAGCGGCGTCTGCTCCGGACCGACCCCGAAGCGACGCAGCAGCGCCTCGGCCTCCTCGTCCGCCTCCAGATCGATCCAGCGGTGCGGCAGCCGGTTGCGGGCGGCGAATTCGCGCAGCCGCCGTGTGTCGGGTGAGTAGCGCGAGCCGATGATGCGGAACCCGGCGCCCTGCCCGACGAGCAGAGCACGGCGGCCCAGGCAGGCGCGCAGCACCACATCACCAAGGGCGGAGTCCCGGGTCACCAGGTCACGCAGCTGATCCATGGACAGGGCGAGGATCTCGCCGGGGTCCCTGACCACGGCGGTGTAGAAAGCCACCTGTCCGTTGAGGAGACCGAGTTCGCCGATGAAGCGGCCAGGGCCGTGCACACGCAGCAGGCGTTCGCCGGGCGTGCCGTAGCCCTCGACGATGGCGAGCGAACCACTGAGGACGACATAGAACATCTCGCACCGCTCGCCCTCCCGGATCAGCACGTCACCGGCGTCGACCGTGCGCCGCCGGCCATGCTGCGCCAAGCGGGCGATCTGGTCGTCCGTCAGGCGGGGATAGGCGCCGTAGATGTCGGGGGTCTCGAAGGGGACGCTCTCCTCCGCCTCGTCCCGCACCGGCGCCGCGCCGGGCCGCGTCTCGTCGCCGGGCATCACACGAACGCCTCGTGGACGTAGCACCACCGCCAGTCCTCGCCGGGCTGGAACGACTGCACGATCGGATGGGCGTCGGCAGCTGCGTGCTTGCGCGCGTGCTTGTTCGGTGAGGAGTCACAGCAGCCGACGTGGCCACAGGTCAGGCAGAGCCTGAGGTGGACCCACGGGGAGCCGAGCAGCAGACACTCCTGACACCCTTCCGGGGTCAGTGGCTGGACCGGCCGGACAAGCGCGAGGTGGGGGTCTGCGTGCAAGGTCATGTGGATCACCCTTCCCGGGCCGTGATCGACTGCTCCACCCACCGCCGCAGGGCAGGGGCGGGTGCGGCACCCGCCTGCCGGGCGATGGTCTGTCCCTTGTCGAGGACCAGCAGCGTCGGTACCGCCTGGACCTCGAACCGCTGCGCCAGGCGCGGGTTCTTGTCGATGTCGACCTTGACGAGCTTGATCGTTCCTGCCAGGTCGGTGGCGACCTTCTCCAGCGCGGGGCTGACCATGCGGCAGGGGCCGCACCAGGTGGCCCAGAGGTCGACGACGACGGGCACGGTGGCCTGCTCGACGACCTCGGTGAAGTCGTCGTCGCCCGCGTCGGCCATCCACGGCAGCGGCTGCTTGCAGTTGCCGCACGTGGGGCGGCCCTCGGCGGCCACCGGCACCCGGTTGGTGCGCCCGCAGTGCGGGCAGGTGACGTTGGTGGCTTGCACGGTACTCATGCCGCCCTCGCTCCCCTCACGTCCCCGGGCTGGTCGTAGGTGACCACCAGTTCTCCGTGCTCGGCGTCGACACGGACCTGCGCGCCGTCCTGGACGTCGCCGCGCAGCAGGGCGCGCCCGACGAGGGTCTCGACCTCGTGGGAGATGTAACGCCGCAGCGGCCGTGCCCCGTACACCGGGTCGTAGCCCTGGTGGGCAATCAACTCACGTGCGGCATCGGTGAGTTCGACGGTGATGCGGCGTTCGGCGAGGCGGCGGCGCAGTTCGTCGAACTGAAGCTCCACGATCCGCTCGATCTGCCGCTCACCGAGCGGCTTGAACAGCACGATGTCGTCGACGCGGTTGAGGAACTCCGGGCGGAAGTGCCCGCGCAGCTCGCCCATCACCAGGGCGCGGGCGTCCGGCTTGATCTCGCCCTCGGCGGTGGCGCCGTCGAGGAGGTGTTCGGAGCCGATGTTGGACGTCATGATGATCACGGTGTTGCGGAAGTCGACGGTGCGGCCCTGGGAGTCGGTGATGCGGCCGTCGTCGAGGATCTGCAGCAGGGTGTTGAAGACGTCGGTGTGCGCCTTCTCGATCTCGTCGAACAGCACGACCGAGTACGGCTTGCGGCGCACGGCCTCGGTGAGCTGGCCGCCTTCCTCGTAGCCGACGTATCCGGGCGGTGCGCCCATGAGCCGGCTGACGGTGTGCCGCTCCTGGTACTCGCTCATGTCGAGGCGGACCATGTTCTCCTCGGTGTCGAACAGGGTCCGGGCGAGGGTCTTGGCCAGCTCGGTCTTCCCGACGCCGGTGGGGCCGAGGAAGATGAACGAGCCGATGGGGCGGCGCGGGTCGCGGATGCCGGAGCGGGCGCGGATGATGGCGTCGGCGACGAGCTTGACGGCCTCGTCCTGGCCGATGACGCGCTCGCGCAGGATCTCGTCGAGGCGCAGCAGTTTCTCGCGTTCGCCCTCCTGGAGGCGGGCGACGGGGATGCCGGTCCAGGCGGCGACGATCTCGGCGATCTCCTCCTCGGTGACGACCTCGCGCAGCAGCCGGTTCTGCCCCTGCTTGGCGGCCAGTTGCTCCTCCTCCGCGGCGAGTCGGCGCTCCAGGTCCTGCAGGCGGCCGTAACGGAGCTCGGCGGCGCGGTTGAGGTCGTAGGCGCGTTCTGCCTCCTCCGCCTCGTGGCGGACCTGCTCCAGTTCCTGGCGCAGCTCCTGCACGCGGCGGATCGCCTGCCGTTCGGCCTCCCACTGGGCGTGTTTGGCGTCGGCCTCGCCGCGCAGGTCGGCCAGTTCCCTGCGCAGTTCCTCCAGGCGGGCCTTGCTGGCGGGGTCTGTCTCCTTGGACAGGGCCGCGTCCTCGATCTCCAGGCGGGTCACCCGGCGGGTGATCTCGTCGAGTTCGGCGGGCATGGAGTCGATCTCGGTACGCAGCCGGGCGCAGGCCTCGTCGACGAGGTCGATGGCCTTGTCGGGAAGGAAACGGTCGGTGATGTAGCGGTGGGAGAGCGTCGTGGCCGCGACCAGCGACGTGTCCTGGATCTTGACGCCGTGGAAGACCTCGAGGCGTTCGCGCAGGCCGCGCAGGATGGAGATGGTGTCCTCCACGCTGGGTTCGTCGACCAGGACCTGCTGGAAGCGGCGTTCGAGGGCGGCGTCCTTCTCGATGTGCTTGCGGTACTCGTCGAGGGTGGTGGCGCCGATCATGTGCAGTTCGCCGCGGGCGAGCATCGGCTTGAGCATGTTGCCCGCGTCCATGGCCCCTTCGGCGGCACCCGCCCCGACGACGGTGTGCAGTTCGTCGACGAAGAGCAGGATGCGCCCCTGGGCGGCCTTGACCTCGGACAGCACGGCCTTGAGGCGCTCTTCGAACTCGCCGCGGTACTTGGCGCCGGCGACCAGGGAGCCCATGTCGAGGGCGAACACGATCTTGTCGCGCAGGCCCTCGGGCACGTCGCCGCGGACGATGCGCTGGGCGAGACCCTCGACGATGGCGGTCTTGCCGACGCCGGGATCGCCGATGAGGACGGGGTTGTTCTTGGACTTGCGGCTGAGGATCTGGGTGACGCGACGGATCTCGGCGTCCCGGCCGATGACGGGGTCCAGCCGTCCGGACCGAGCCTCGAGGACGAGGTCGCGGCCGTACTTCTCCAGGGCTTCGTAGGCCACCTCGGGGTTGGCGGAGGTCACCCGCTGGTTGCCGCGGACCTGGGTGAGCACACCGAGGAAGGACTCCCGGGTCACGCCGTGCTCCTTGAGCAGGCGTCCGGCGGCGGTCGCCGAGCCCTCCTCGGCCAGGGCCAGCAACAGGTGTTCCACGGACACGTACTCGTCCTTGAGGCGTTTGGCCTCCCGCTCGGCCGCGTCCAGCAGCCGGGCCAGGCGCTGGGTGACGAAGACCTGCCCAGGCGCCGCGCCCGGGCCCGTCACCTTGGGCCGCCGGGAGAGTTCCTCGCGTACGGCCGCGCGCAGCTCCTCGGGCTCGGTGCCCGCCTGCTGCAGCAGCCGTGGGATCAGGCCCTCCTCCTGGTCGAGGAGGGAGAGCAGCAGATGCTCGCCGTCGACCTCGGTGTGGCCCAGGCGGCCGGCGGCGCTCTGCGCCTCCTGCAGGGCTTCCTGTGACTTCTGGGTCAGGCGGTTCATGTCCATGGTGGTAGATCACTCCTCATGCCTGCACGCCGCAGCGCGGCTTCGAGCAGGCTGATGCGGTCGAGCAGGTCGAGCACCAGACCGAGGGATGCGTAGTTCAGGCACAGCCCGGTGCGCAACCGCTGGACGCGGGCCAGGGCGGCCGGGGCCGTGGGGGCGAACACCAGCCGTCCTGAGGCGTCGGGGCCGGCGTCCACCAGTCCGAGGGCCACGAACCGGCGGATCAGATCGGGATGGAGGCCTGAGCGGCTGGCCACGGTCTCCAGCGAGAGCCCGGGCACGGGCACGATCGCGTACTGCACGCCCACCTCGCTCGTGCGTGCGTGGGACGGGCGGGCCTCGGCGGCCGGTCGGTCGCTCATCATGTCCTCCTGGGGTCGAACGAGGAGACAGCGGCAAGTTCCTCCAGCAGCTCGCGCTCCCGGTCGCTCAGCCGGGGCGGCACCATGATCCGCAGCTCCGCGTACAGGTCTCCGTTCGCGTCGCGCGGGCCCGGCATGCCCTCGCCGCGCAGCCGCAGACGCCGTCCGCTGGAGGACCCGGCGGGCACGGTCACCTTCGCCGTGGCACCGCTCGGCGTGGGCACCGGAACCGTCGCACCCAACGCGGCCTCCCAGGGGGTGACCGGAAGCTGCACGTACACGTCCCGGCCCTCGAGGCGGAACTGGGGGTGCGGCTGGATCCGCACCCGCAGATACAGATCCCCCGCGGAACCGTCGCCGCTGCCGCGGCCGCCCTCGCCCGCCAGCCGGATGCGCCGGCCGTCGGTGACGCCGGGCGGCACGTCCACTTCGTAGCGCCGCTGCCCGTCGGGCCCGGCGAGGGTGACGGTGCGGCGGCCTCCGCGGTAGGCCTCCTCGACGGTGAGCGGCAGTTCGGCCTCCTGGTCGGCTCCGGGGACACGTATGCGTCCGGCGCCCCCGAAGAACGAGCCGAACAGGTCGTCGACGTCGACGCCCTCTGCGCCGAAGCCGCTGGTGGCGTACCGGACGCGGGGGCCGCTCCCGGTGGACCACCGGGAGCCGCTGCCGGCTCCCGCGCCGGCACCGACCCGTTCCTCCCAGTCCTCCGGGATCTTCCGGAAGTCCTCACCGAAGCGGTCGTAGCGGGCTCGCTGCTCGGGATCGGACAGGACGCTGAAGGCCTCGTTGATCTCCTTGAACCGCTCCTCCGCCTGGGGGTCCTTGTTGACGTCGGGGTGGTACCTGCGGGCCAGGGTCCGATAGGCCCGCTGGATCTCGTCCCGGTCGGCGGTGCGCGGAACACCGAGCGCCTCGTAGAAGTCGCGTGCCATGGCCGTTCACTCCCGCTTGGCGACGGTCACGGCGGCAGGCCGCAGCTGCCGCTCGGCCTCCCCGTAACCCGGTCGCAGCACCTGGACCACGGTGTTCGGATCGGCGTCGGGTTCCTGGACCACGCCGACGACCTCGTGCCGTGCCGGATCGAACGGCACGCCGCTCTCCGCCTGGCGCGGGTAGCCCAGCCGCTCCAGGACGTTCACGGCCTGGTCACGCACAGCCCGGACACCTTCGACAATCGCGCCGGGGTCGGCGGCCGCGTGGCTCAGGGCGAGTTCCAGGTTGTCGATGACGGGCAGGAAGGCCGCAGCCGTACGGGCGCGTTCGGCCGCGGCCTGTCCCTTCAGCTCCCTGGCGTGGCGTTTGCGCAGGTTGTCGAGGTCGGCCAGGGCGCGGCGCCAGCGGTCGTCGGCCTCGCGCAGCGCGGCCGCGTGCTCGTCGTCGGGTGCGGCGGTGCCGGTTGCGGCGTCGGGCCCCGGCTCGGCCTGTTCGGTCGGCGGTCCGGGCTGCGTAAGGTCCCCGCGCGGCGGCTGCACGGCGCCTTCCGGCGGCGGGTCGGGCTCTGGGCCCCGGGGTGGGATGGGCATGGCGGGCACCTCAGCCCTTGTCGAACTCGGCGTCGATCACATCGTCGTCGCCCCCGGCGCCGCCCGGCGCGGCTCCGCCGGGACCGGATCCGTCCGGTGAGCCGGTGTCCGCCGGACCGCCCGCGGCGGCTCCCGCCTGGTGGCCCGCGAGCCCGGCGAAGACCTGCTGGAGTTCGGACGTCAGCGGCCGGGCCTTGTCCGCCCCGACCTCGTTCTTGACCGCCTCGCGGGCCTCGGACACCAGCATCTCGGCGCGGGCCTTCTCGTGTGCGGGTGCGGCGTCGCCGAGCTCGGCGAGGCGCTTTTCGACCTGGTAGGCGATGGCGTCCAGTTCGTTGCGGGCGTCGACCGCTTCACGCAGGGCCTGGTCCTCGCCGCGGTTGCGCTCGGCCTCCTGGACCATCCGCTCGACCTCGGTGCGGTCGAGGTTGGAGCTCTCGCTGATGGTGATGCCCTGCTCCTTGCCGGTGTCCTTGTCCCGCGCGGTGACGTTGAGGATGCCGTTGGCGTCGATGTCGAAGATGACCTCGATCTGCGGCTCGCCGCGCGGCGCGGGGCGGATGTCGGTGAGCTGGAAGCGCCCCAGGACCCGGTTGTCGGCGGCCCTCTCACGCTCGCCCTGCAGGACGACGACGTCGACGGCGGGCTGGTTGTCCTCGGCGGTGGAGAAGGTCTCGGAGCGGCGCACCGGGATGGTGGTGTTCCGCTCGATGATCTTCGTCATCACGCCGCCGCGTGTCTCGACGCCCAGCGACAGCGGGGTGACATCGAGCAGCAGGACGTCCTTGACCTCGCCCTTGAGGACCCCGGCCTGGATCGCGGCGCCCATCGCCACGACCTCGTCGGGGTTGACGCTCATGTTGGGTTCCTTGCCGCCGGTCAGCCTGCGCACCAGGGCCTGGACGGCGGGGATGCGGGTGGAGCCGCCGACGAGGATGACCTCGTCGATGTCGTTGTCACTGACCTTGGCGTCGTCCATGGCCTGCCGCACCGGGCCCAGACAGCGCTCCACCAGGTCGCCGGTGATCTGCTCGAACGTGGACCGCATGATCGTCGTGGTCAGGTGCTTGGGCCCGGAGGCATCGGCCGTGATGAACGGCAGGCTGACCTGCGTCTGGGTCACCGAGCTGAGCTCGGTCTTGGCCTTCTCGGCGGCCTCGAACAGGCGTTGCAGCGCCTGTGGGTCCTGGCGCAGGTCGATGCCGTTGTCCTTCTGGAAGCCGTCGGCGAGCTGGTCGACCAGCCGGCGGTCGAAGTCGTCGCCGCCCAGGTGGCTGTCGCCGGCCGTGGACCGTACCTCCACGACACCGTCGCCGACGTCGAGGATGCTGACGTCGAAGGTTCCGCCGCCCAGATCGAAGACGAGAACCGTCTCGTGCTCCTTCTTGTCCATGCCGTAGGCGAGGGCCGCCGCGGTCGGCTCGTTGATGATCCTCAGCACCTCCAGGCCGGCGATCCGTCCGGCGTCCTTCGTGGCGGTGCGCTGGGCGTCGTTGAAGTAGGCGGGCACCGTGATGACCGCCTCCGTGACCCGCTCTCCCAGCTGCTTGGAGGTGTCGTCGGCGAGCTTGCGCAGCACCTGTGCGCTGATCTCCTCAGGCGCGTAGAGCTTGTCGCGCACCTTGAAGCGGGCCGCCCCGCCGTCTCCCTCGACCACGTCGTACGCGACGGCCTTGGCCTCTTCGGAGATCTCGTCGAAGTGCCGGCCGATGAACCGCTTGGCCGAGTAGATGGTGCCCTTGGGGTTGAGGATCGCCTGCCGTCGGGCCAGCTGGCCCACCAGGCGCTCGCCGGTATCGGTGAAGCCGACCACGGACGGCGTCGTCCGGTTGCCCTCGCTGTTGGGTACGACCGTCGGCTCGCCGCCCTCCCAGACGGCGATCACCGAGTTCGTGGTGCCCAGGTCGATGCCTACTGCTTTGGCCATGAGGAACTCCTTCCGCGACGGGCGCCCCCGTGCCCCCTCGGAGCCGCGCCCGTCTTCCGCAATCGCTCAGGTGACGGCGGGACCGCTCCGCGGGCGGCTGCCCTTCCATGCCCCGCTGCTTGTGCCGGTACCGGTCCCGCGGGGCAGCTCGGCCAGCAGCCGCACCGCCTCGTCGGCGACCGCGTCGTCGGCGACGACGTCGTACCGGCTGGGCTGCATGAAGCTGACCGAGGCGAAGTCCCGGCGGCCGCGCTGGGCCGCGTGCACCAGCAGGCCGAGCAGTGCGCCGACGAGTGCTCCGAAAATCAGCCCGTACAGGGCGAGGAGCAGCCCCGACACGACCGGGTCCAGCCAGTTCAGCAGCCCGAAGATCCATCCGATCAGTGCGCCGGGCAGGGCGCCGCTCGCCGCGCCGTGCAGGGCGGCCCCGCCGAGTCCCATGCGGCCGGTCACCTGCTCGACCAGGCGCACGTCCTGCCCGATGATGGCCACCCTCTCGACGGGGAAACCCTGATCGGAAAGGTGATCGACGGCGCGTTCCGCTTCCTGGTAGGTCGTGTACGAGGCGATGGTCCTGCGGGCCTGCTCGTTCATCAGCCAGTCCTTCCTGCCACGGTCCCCGGTGCGCCGGCGATCGCTGACGAGCCCAGCGTGGCAACAGAGCAGCGCGGTCCGCCTGCACCCGGCAGGTCAGAATTCGGCGTACTCGGTCGGTCCATGAGAACAAGGCAAAATCCAGACAAGCCGGATGGCCTTGCCCAGGCTGGGTACTCAGGGCTCGCCCAGGCGTGGATCCCACGATTCGCATGATCGCCTCCGATGACCGGAGAACGGAGTGATCTATGGCCTGCCGTCCGTCACAGAAGCTGTCGCCTCACGTCCCCGACCAGGAAGTGACCGGCCACCCGGGAGACACCGCGGGCACCCAACGGCGCGACCCGCGTCCGCTCGCGGCGCTGGACCCCCACGGGCTGCTGGTGCTGTCCCACGCCCTGTTCACCTGCGCGGAGCAGAGTGAGATCGTGCGGTTGGCCATGCGGCAGGTCAGTGCCCTTGGTCCCTACCGCGCCGAGGCCGGATACCTCGCGACGGGCGGCGGTTTGTCCCGCGTTCCAGGCCACGACGCGGGAGCGCCGACGGTCGACGACGCACAAATGACGAAGCTGGGCGAGGCCGACGGCTCCGTATCCCTTCCGGAGCGGTCCTGGAACTGGGCGTTCGGCCTGCGCGGGGCCGGCGGCCTGCTGGGCTACATCGTGGTCTCCTCCCACTCCGGTCCCGATGAGCAGGGGCACTTCCTCCTCGCGAGCCTCGTGGGACTCACTTCCGCCGCCCTGTCACTGGCGGCCACTCGCGTCTCGCAGCACGAGAGCACCGGCGAACTGGTCCGACTCCGCACCGAGCGGGACACCGCACTGCGGCGCTTGGACACCATGCGCTCCAAGCTGCACTTGCAGAGGACAGTGCACGAGACCCTCGCCCGTGTCGCTGCCCGGGGCGGCGGCGAGCACGCCATCACCCAAGCGCTGTACGAGCTCACCGGGCTGTCGGCGCTCGTCGAGGACCGGTTCGGCAACCTGAGGTCCTGGGCCGGTCCCGACCGGCCCGACCCCTATCCGGTGCGGTCCGCGACCAACCAGGAAGAGATGTTGCGGCAGGTCACGCGTGAGGCGGGCCCGGTCAGATTCAAGGACCGGCTGATCGCCCTGGCCCGGCCGCGCGGCGACCTCCTCGGCGTACTCGCGCTCCAGGACCCCGGGGCCACGGCCGACGAGCAGACCGTGTTCGCCTTGGATCACGCCCAGCGCTCGCTCGCCCAAGAGCTCATGCATATGCGCGAACTCGCCGGGGTCGAACTGCGGCTGCGCCGCCAGCTGATCGACGACCTGCTGGAGGGCACTGACGAGACGAGCGCCTACGCCCGGGCCGAAGCCGTCGGCCACGACCTGCAACGTACCCACTACGTGGTCGTGGTGCACTGGCCGGGCAACGGCGCCGACGACTCCTTCACCCGTGCCGTCGAGCAGGCGACGGACACCACGGCGGCCCGCCCGCTGATCACCCGTCGCGGCGACCGGGTGGTCCTGCTGACCGAAGCGAGGCCCGACGACGATGCCGTGCACGCGGCGCTGGCCCATGAGCTGGGGACGCCCGAGGGAGCGATCGGGGTGAGCACCCGCTGCGACTCCCCGGACGGCGTTCCGCGCTGCTATCAGGAGGCGCTGAGGGCCCTGAAGGTGCGGCAGAACTCCCGTCAGCGCAGCGGGACGACCTTCTTCGACGACCTCGGGCTGTACCGGATCCTGGGGCCCGGCAACGATCTCCGGGAGCTGGAAGACTTCGTGCGGGAGTGGCTCGGCCAGCTGATCGACTACGACGCAGGGCACGACACGGAGTTGGTGGAGACGCTCTCGCGTTACTTCGACTGCGGAGGCAACTACGACGATGCGGCCGCCGCGCTGACGGTCCACCGCAGCACTCTGCGCTACCGGTTGCAGCGCATCCGTGAGATCAGCGACCGTGATCTGGCGGATGTGGACACCCGGCTCAATCTGCAGGTGGCGACGCGCGTCTGGAAGATCATCCTGAGTGGGCGACGCTGACCGCCGATACTCTTCGTCCGGTCGCTGCGCTCATGAGCCGACGGCTCACGGGGTGGTGTTCTCCGGCGCCAATTGGTCCGCGACTGGTCCGGTGGAATTCCACGGGATGCCATGGACCAACGAGAAGAATCCTTTCTTTGGACCGTATGAAACAAGAAGGTCTTCGTCTGCTGGTGGTACACGCCTGACCTCGCTCCTGGCCTGCGATAAAGAGTGGAAACGTCGAGTGGGCTGATTCGGTCCGCTCCTGGTCCGGATCTTGATGAGTGGTACGTGGTGTTGGCGAGTGGGCACCGCAGTACCACCTGGCACATGTCGTAGAAGCCGTCTCTGGGCGTCCAGTTGGTCCAGGACGGGCGGGTAAGTCCAGGTCGGAGCCCTGTGACACGCAAGCGTCCATGGGGCTCGAGTTGAAGCGGGGGATCCTGATCCGGGACTGCTTCTTGGCGTCGGCGAGTTCCTTCTCGGTGGCGACGTGCTCGGTCCGGTCCTGTTCCTGGAGGGCGAGGAACCCCACGGTCTGGCCCTGTGCGGTGATGGTGAAGTGGGGAGACGCTCTGCGGCGGCGATGAGATGGGGGCGCGAAGCCGGTCGCTCCCGCCGAACTGGAGTGTCCTTCGGCCTCGGCAGCGGTGATCAGCGCCTGGATGAGCCGGAGAGCACGGGACAGCGACTGGCGTTGCCGGCGGTCTCGGCGTGGGCGTTGCCGAAGAGGACGCGGTGGGTGGTGGCCGCTGCGGCGGGGGTCGCGACGGACGCCTGAAGGGTTGCGCCTGCGGTCAGCAGACCGAGGACGGTGAGGGCGGTGGTGAACCTGCGGGGGGGGTAGCGGTACTGAGGCCGAGCATCGCGTGAACCTCTGTGTGTGGGGGGCGAGTTGGGAGTCCGGAACAGGTGCGGGGGCCGGTTCTTTCGCGCGTAGAGCAGTGAACGGATCATTGACATGTCCACTGCTCAACACAGCCGGGACGCTACACAGAAGATCGCCGGGGGTCGGCAGGGGCGCCGGTGGGTTCACGTAGATCTCTTACTCGCGGACACGCTCGCCGGGTCGGAGGTGAACGGTGTGACGGCCGATCCCTGGAGATCTGCCGCCACACCGCCGGACACGTACAGCGAAGCGCCCGCCAGCAGCCACTACTGAAGGTCTCGCAGCCTCGCGACTCCCTGATGGGCCCGATTTCAGGCGGAGGTACCAGTGACCGCGGTGCCGGACCTGGTCAGTGTGTACGTCAGTCGCGTCCCGCTCCAGAAGTAGAAGGTGAGGGTCACGGCGGCGCCGTCGGTGACATCGCCGAAGAACGCGGTTGGCAAGGTGATCGTGCCCGCGGTGTAGTCCGGCGTGAAGGCCACGTTGAACTGCTTGTACGTCGTCCAGGACTGCGGACCGGCGGGGCTGCCGTCGGCATATACGGCTTCCATGGTCGCCAGTTTGTCCCCGTTGAACGCGGTGGGTATCACCAGCGAGGCGGTCGTACCCGTCGCGCTCGTCACCACCGGCTTGTCGTAGGTGATGACGTTGACGGCCCAAGGAGTTCCGTCCGTGAACCGGAGGGACAGGACGGCGTTCGTGCCGTGCTCCTGCGACGCGGTCAGCCGGCCGAGCGTCGCCGCCGCGATCGTCAGCGTGCTGCCGCTGACGGTGTAGTCCACGCCCCGGATCAGATGGCGGGTGCCGACATCGATCCTCGTCAGCCTGGTGCCGTTGAGGTTCAGCGTGATCGTCGCGTCCGCCGGGGTCCTGCCCTTGGGCACGAAGAGCTGATCGGTGGAGGCGGTGCCGGAGCGCCCGGACCAGCTCGAACGTATCTGCGCATAGAGGCTCGGGTCGTTCCATTGCATGGTGCGGCGGTTGAAGCGACTTCCGTTGTCCCACAGCATCGTGGTCAAGCCCCGGTGTCGCGCGTAGTGGCCGAGATACTCGAGGTACTTGAGCGTCTCTCCCTCTTCGACCGTGCCGGGGCCGGAGTCCCAGCCGAGCAGCCCGTACTCACCGACGACGGCCGGGATCCCGTTGGCCACGAAGGCCTTGTGGACCAGGTCGAACGTGTCGGTCAGGTCCTGCTGGGTGGCCGCGTTGAAGGTCGTGTAGCCGGCGAGGTTCACGCTGAAGGGCCAGAAACTGTAGTAGTGGACCGAGGCCACGAGATTCGGGTCGTCGAGCGCGGCGAAGGTGGCGAGCAGGCTGTCGATCTTGGCCTGATCCGGGGTGTCCCCCAAGGTCGGCATGACAAGTAGCCGGTCGGCATTGCCTCCGCCGGTCGCGCGCACAACGGAGTGGAAGGTCGTGTTGAGCTCGTTCATCAGAACGGCGTTCTGCTCGTCGCCTGAACTGCCGGTGAAGAAGGGCTCGTTGACGCTCTCGAAAAGCAGTCGGCGCGACTCGTCCCGGAAGGTGGCCGCGATCTGCTGCCAGGTTGCCGTGTACTGGGCCAGGACCGCGTCATGCTGGGCCGGCATGTTCAGCACCCACTGCCACGCGTCACCGTGCATGTTGATCAGAACGTGGAAACCATCGGCCAAGGCCCAGTCGACCACCTCCTTGATCCTGGCCAGGAACATCGGGTCCAGGGTGTAGGCCGGAGCCGGGCCCTCGTGCTGGCCCCAGGTCACCGGGATCCGGATGCTCCTGAAGCCCTGCGCCTTCAGCCTGCGGAAGAACGCCCGGGTCACCCGCGGGTTGCCCCACGCCGTCTCGTCGGCGCCGATGGCCTCGAAGGTGTTGCCCAGATTCCAGCCCGGCTGCATGTCTGCGACCACGTCCAGCGCGGACGCCGACGCGGCGGAACCAGCGGACCGGGCAGCGGCCTGCGCGGCCGATGGGGTGGACAACGCCGCGACGGCGAGGGCCGCGGAGGTCGTCATGGCCTGGCGGCGAGTGAAACCGGCTGAACTCGGCATAGAGCTCTCCATTGAGTCGAAAGGCCTGCCCTCATGTCGGCGGCGCCAACTCAACGTCGAAGCGCTTCGACACGATGCGGGAGCCTAGCGCAGCGTGGCGACGGAGAGAATGGGCTGATCCACATGGAAACTGCACCGAGTCCGAAAGACCTTGCGTCGAAGCGCTTCCCTCTAATAGGCGTCAGGCGCGGTGTCGCGCAGGCTCGTCGGGGTTCCCTGCTCATCTGCCCCCTCCAGGTCCGGGACCTGGCCTCGCACCGAGACCTGGCGGGTGCCTGGACGAGCGCGGGCGCGAACACCTGCGGCGACGACAACTCCCGCGTGGAGTTCGATCCCCGCGGCCACCTGCTCGCGGCGGTCTCCGAGACGGACGTACACGTCTGGGACACGGCATCGGGAGAGCAGGTCGCGGACATCGCCTACCCGGACGCCGCGTCCGTGTCCTTCAGGGTCGGCCAGGACCTTGGTGGGGCGGGTCCGGGGCCGGCCTGGGCCGGTTTTCGGCACGCGGATGCGGGCCACGACCGCCTCGAAGGCGGGCGCGTCACCGGCCTGGCCCGCGGTGACGGCCAGAGCCAGGGGCCGTGCACGGCCGTCTGCCGCCAGGTGAATTTTGGTGCTCAGCCCGCCGCGGGAGCGTCCGAGTGCGTGGTCGGCCGGCTCGTTTCGGCCTGCGGCCCCCTTTTGATTGCTCCGGCGGCGTACCAGGACGAGCCGGGACTGGAGCAGCGCGGGTCAGGAGCGGCAAGGTGCCCTGGTGGTGCTTCGTATGACGAGGTGTGGTGTGACGACGACTTCTCGTTCGTCGTCCGTCGCCCCGCCCTCCAGCCGGGCGACGACCCGGCTCACGGCCCGGCGCGCCAGCTGGCGGGCTTCTTGCCCGACCGTGGTGAGTTGGACGTGGGCGAGGCGGGCGAGGTGGCTGTCGTCGAAGCCGACGACCGAGATCTCGTCGGGCACCCGGATACGGGCGCGCAGGAAGGTGTCGAGGACGCCGATGGCGCAGTGGTCGTTGAAGGCGAGGACGGCGGTGGGGCGGGACGAGTCGGTGAGGAGTGTCCGGGCGGCTGCGGCGCCGTGGTCCTCGGTCAGCCCGCCCGGCACGAGGCGGACGCGGTCGGTGAGGCCGTGGTGCTTCATGGCCGACTTGTAGCCGCGGCGCCGATCGGCCGCGCCCGGCGCCCTGCCCCCGTCGATGTGGACGATGTCGCGGTGGCCCAGTGCCACGAGGTGGTCGACCGCCTGGCGGGCGCCCTCGTCGTCGGCCGCGCGGACGACGTCGACGCCCTCCGTGAGCGGACGCAGCCGGCGGGCCACGGAGACGACGGGTAGCTGCGCCGCGAATTCTGCCAGCCGGGCCGCCGGGGCATGGGGGCTGAGCAGGATCAGCGCCTCGCAGCGGTCGGCGAGCAGCATCTCCACCGCCTCCTGTTCGCTGCGGCTCGCGGCGACGGCGCTGAGTGCGATCTGATAGCCGGCCGCCCCGGCCGCGGCGTAGAGCGCTTCAACCATGTCGGCGTGGAAGGGCTGTTGCAGGTCGAACTGCACTCCCACCAGGTGCGAGCGGCTGCTGCGCAGCAGGCGGGCCCTGCTGTCCGGCCGGTAGCCGATTTCCTGCGCGGCCTGCAGCACCCGCTCGCGACTTGCCGCGCTGGGCCCCTTGGCACCGCGCATGACCATGGAGGCAAGCGGCACGGAGACACCTGCCCGCGCCGCGAGGTCGCTGAGCGTCGGCCGCTTTCCGTCCGGGACGGCAGAGCGCGATGGCACCGTCGGCCTTCCTGATCGAGGGTCTTCTGCGAGGTGATCGTAGACCGAGCCATGCAGGACCCGTACTGGTCAACGTTGTTACAACGTTATAAATCAAATGTCCGCACAAACCCTTGACAGGCTGCCCGGCGCCTGGCGTACTGCTCCTGTTCTCTTAGAACGTTATAAGTCTGGAGCTGCGATGTACACGTTGGCGGTCTGTGCCGAGATGCTCTACCGCGACCTGCCGATCGAGGAGCGGGCCCGGCGCATCCACGAGGCCGGCTTCCAGGTGGAGATCTGGGACTGGACCCGGCACAACCTGGACGCACTGGCCCAGACCCCCGCCGAGTTCTCCTCGATGACCGGCTACATCCGCGGCACCCTGACCGACCCGGACGGCGCTACCGAACTCCTGCGCACAGCCGAGGAGTCGATCAAGGCAGCCGAGCACCTCGGCTGCCCCCGGCTCAACCTGCACGGCACCGGCCTGGACGGCGCTGGCCTGCCCGTGGTGCCGGTGATCGGCGAGGCCACCGGCGAGACGTGGATCACCGCCCATCGCACGCTCACCCGCTTGGCCGAACTGGGCGAAAGCGCGGGCGTCACCTTCACTCTGGAGAACCTCAACACCGCCGTCGATCACCCCGGTATCCCGTTCGCGCGGGCCGCCGACACCTACGCCCTGGTCGCGGCAGTCGATCGGCCCGGTCTGCGGATGAATCTGGACCTGTACCACGCCCAGATCGGCGAGGGAAACCTCATCGAGCTCGTCCGCCGCGCGCATGGCGCGGGGCTGATCGGAGAGATCCAGGTCGCCGACGTGCCCGGCCGCTGCGAACCCGGCACCGGAGAGATCAACTATCCGGCCGTCGCCCGCGCCCTCACCGACCTCGGTTACGACGGCACGGTCGCCCTGGAGGCATGGCCCTCCGGCGACAGTCACACCGCCATGGAGCGGTTCCGTGCCGCGTTCACCGTCTGATCCCCACCCCGAGCCGCACAGCCGGCCACCCCATCAGCTCCCCGCCCGACCCACAACGGGACGTGTCGCGTCCCGCCGGTGGATCACCCTTCCCGCAAGTCAGCACAGTGAGGTGCCGAAATGAACCGCTCGCTCCCCTCCCGCTCCCGCAGATTCACCGTCCTGGTGGCCGTCGCCGCCAGTACCGTCCTGGCACTCGCCGGCTGCACCAGCAGCTCGGGCGGCCAGAAGTCGGAGGAGAGCGCCGGTGGCGTCTCCGCAGGCAAGGCCACCACGCCCCGCATGACCATCGCGATGATCACCCACGCCGTCCCCGGTGACACGTTCTGGGACACCATCCGCAAGGGCGCCCAGGCCGCGGCCGCCAAGGACAACGTCAAGCTGATCTACACGTCCGACCCGAACGGGGGCAACCAGGCCAACCTGGTGCAGAACGCGATCGACCAGAAGGTCGACGGCATCGCAGTCACCCTCGCCAAGCCCGATGCCATGAAGGGCACCGTGGCCAAGGCGGTGCAGGCCGGTATCCCCGTGGTGGGCTTCAACTCCGGTGTGGACGACTGGCAGAAGCAGGGCCTGCTCGAGTACTTCGGCCAGGACGAGACCGTCGCGGGCGAGGCGGTCGGCAAGAAGCTGAGTTCCCTCGGTGCCAAGAAGGTCGCCTGTGTCATTCAGGAACAGGGCCAGGTCGCCCTGGAGGCACGCTGCGCGGGCGTCAGGAAGGGCTTCTCGGGCACGACGGAAAACCTGTTCGTCAACGGCGCCGACATGCCGTCCGTGCAGTCGACCATCACCGCCAAGCTCAAGCAGGACCCCTCCATCGACTACGTCGTCACCCTCGCCGCCCCGGTCGCGCTGACCGCCACGCAGGCGGTGTCCGAGGGCGACAGCAAGGCCAAGGTCGCCACCTTCGACCTCAACAAGGAACTCGTGAAGGCGATCCAGGCCGGCAGCATCCAGTTCGCCGTAGACCAGCAGCCCTACCTGCAGGGCTACCTGGCGGTCGACTCCCTCTGGCTCTACAAGAACAACGGCAACTACAGCGGCGGTGGCGTGGCGCCCGTGCTGACCGGCCCGGCCTTCGTCGACAAGTCCAATGTCGCCGCCGTCGCCACGTTCGCGGCCAAGGGAACACGGTGACGCGTACGACCCGGGTCACGGCCGGACCCATGTGGGTTCGGCCGGCCCTCTGCTGACCGTCACCGCCATCGCCCCCCTCAAGTCAAGGAACCACATGACCTACCGCACCTCCCTTGGAGTCGCCGTGATCGGCGCCGGCCGCATGGGAGCCGACCACGTACGCCGGATCAGCGAGGTGACCAGCGGCGCCCATGTGGCCGCCGTCGTCGACGTCGACATCGATCGCGCCAAGACGGTCGCCGCCGACGCCGAAGGATGCGCGGCCTACGGCGACGTCGTCGAAGCGATGGCCTCACCCGACGTCGACGCGGTGCTGCTCGCCTCCCCGGGCGTCGCCCACGAGGCGGCACTGCTCAGTGCGTTCGAGCACGACCTGCCCGTCCTGTGCGAGAAGCCCCTCACCCCCGACGCCGCCTCCGCCCTGCGCGTGCTGGAGGCCGAGCAGCGGCTCGGGCACCGCCGGGTGCAGGTGGGCTTCATGCGCCGTTACGACCACGAGTACATCAAGCTCAAAGCGCTGCTGGACAGCGGAGAACTGGGCCGGCCGCTGATGCTGCACAACCGGCACCGCAACCCGTCCTGCCCGCCGGACTTCACCAGCGCCATGCTCATCAACGACTCCGTGACCCACGAGATGGACATCACTCGCTGGCTGCTCGGCCAGGAGATCACCTCCGTCACCGTCATGCGGCCGCGGCCCTCCGGCAACGCGCCCGAAGGGCTGGCCGATCCGCAGTTCGTCGTCTTCGAAACCGACGGCGGCGCCCTGGTCGACGTCGAGATCTACGTCAACGCCCGCTACGGCTACCAGGTCCAGGCCGAGGCGGTGTGCGAGCACGGCACCGCCCGCATCGGCGACCGGCACGACATGCTCGTCAGCACCGGCGGACGCTGGGGCGGCACGGTCACCCCCGGCTTCGTCGAGCGGTTCGAGGAAGCGTACGACCGCGAGGTCCAGGCATGGATCGACGCCACCCGGCGCGGTGAGGTCACCGGCCCCAGCGCCTGGGACGGCTACGCCGTGGCCGCGGTCTGCGAGGCGGGCATCCGCGCCCAGACCGAGGGGCGCCGCGTCGAGGTGGAACTCGCCGACCGCCCAGCCCTCTACATCTGACCCCCACCGCCGGCACACCGAACCAGCGGGGAACCACCGCTCCCCGCCCGACCACACCGTAGACGGGACGCATCATGAAGATCGGTCTGAACACCGACAGCGTAGGGCACCTCACGCTCGACGAGACCCTGGACCTGGCCGCCGAACTCGGCCTGGACCACGTGGAGTTCGCCACCGGCGCCTGGTCCACCGCCCCGCACATCGACATCGACCGGCTTCTCGACAGCGACGGCGCGCGCCGCGAACTGCTGGCCAAGGTCGCGGACCGAGGGCTCACGATCAGCGCCCTCACCTGCTCAGGCAACCCCCTGCACCCCGGGCCCAGCGGCCGCGAGCACGACCAGGTCGCGCGCAGGACGATCGCTCTCGCCCCGCTCCTCGGCGTCGACCGCGTGGTGATGATGTCCGGGCTGCCGGGCGGGCCGGGCGACGCCAACCCCAACTGGATCACGGTCTCCTGGCCGCCGGAGACCACACAGATCCTCGAGTGGCAATGGACCGAAGCCGTACTCCCGTACTGGCGAGACCTCGTCGCCCACTCCCGCGACCGGGGCGTACCCAAGCTCGCTCTGGAGATGCACGCCCACCAGGCGGTCTACAACGTCCCCACCCTCCTGCGCCTGCGCGAGGAGGTCGGGCCCGTGGTCGGGGCCAACTTCGACCCCAGTCACCTGATGTGGATGGGTGCCGACCCGCTCGCCGCCATCGAGACCCTGGGCGAGGCGATCTACCACGTGCACGCCAAGGACACCCGGCTGGAACCCTCCCGCCAGGCACTGACCAGCAGGCTGGAGACGCTGCCGGTCATGGCCGCCAAGGAACGCTCCTGGAACTACGTCACCCTCGGCTACGGCCACGACGACGCGTTCTGGCGCGCTTTCTGCCTCGCCCTGCGTCGAGTCGGCTACGACGACGTCCTGAGCATCGAGCACGAGGACGTTCTTGTGGCCCCCGTCGAGGGCGTCACCAAAACCGTCGACCTCCTAGGTCGCGTCGCGCTGCGCGAACCCAGCTCCTACAAGCCCCAGGAGATCTGAGTGGACGTCAAGTCCGATCTTCCTCGGTTCGTGTGCGCGAGGA
This sequence comes from Streptomyces canus, assembly GCF_001514145.1. Taxonomy (GTDB): domain Bacteria; phylum Actinomycetota; class Actinomycetes; order Streptomycetales; family Streptomycetaceae; genus Streptomyces; species Streptomyces canus. Next base: position 273,541 of record NZ_KQ948662.1, on the reverse strand, counting down.
CGGGCTCGACCAGCGGATCTCCGAACTCCTGCGCTGCCAGGTGCGGGAGAGAGCGAAGCGGAGCCCGCAGCCTGCTGCGTGCCGTTGCAGTAATGGGTGGAGGCGCAGTTCGCCAGTCGCTTCATCGCCGTCGAGGCCCAGCTGAAGTCGCCGCTTTAGGTTGGCGGGTCAGCGGCCAGGGCCGTTCCTACGGTGATGCCGAGCGCGAGCACCATGCCGGTCCTCCCTGTGCTGACGCGGGCCGCGATGTGTGTTGCACGTGAGCGCCTGGTAGTCGTGGGTGCCATGGTCCCGTCTTTCGCTGGGGGGTGAGGAACTGATGACTGAGAAGGGACATCTCCGGCCCGCTGAATGGCGTGGAACGGATGATCGTTTCCTGGCAGGCTTCCGGGCACCGCCGGACGGACGGAGGCTTTGGAGCGGTCCACAAGCGGCGTGAGGATCAGGGCTTCGCCGAGGTCCAGCTCGTAGGTGACGTCGGGGAAGAGTTCAGGCGCGCAGCTCGGAGAAGGACAGCACCTCTGGCGGCGCGGACGGCGACAGGTGGGCGGCGACGTCGGCGAGGTAGGGGTTGTCTGCAGTCGGCGGCTGGCAGCGCGGGTCGCCTTGTTGAAGCGGATGCCGGGCCACTCGCGGTCGGTGATCTGCGCATGCGCTTCACGAGGGGGCCGGCGCCGTCGATCTCTTCAGGGTGTCGCCGAGGTTCGCATGCATGGTGGGCAGGTCGAAGGGGCTCTCGAGGATCTTGTCCTGCTCCCACGTCATCCGCTGCATGTACGCCAGCAGGCCGCGAGCAAGGTCGCGGGCCGTCTTGTCGTGTTGCAGGTGGTAGAGCCCGGCCATGGTCAGGTACACCGGCCAGTCGGCCTGCGGCGTGTAGCCGTGCCTCCGCCACCGACGGCCCGGTAGCCGTTCGAGACCTGGTCGTGGCCGATCACGGATGGCCGTAGAGGACCTTCGCGGCGTGGCCGGGCTTGCACATGCGGTAGGCACCGTGGAAAAAGTTGGGGAAGCGCTCGTGTTCGATCAAAGGGCAGGCGCTGGGCGGAACCCACGTCGAATGGGTCGTCACCGAGCCTGTCTGTCGCGCCGTCGAACTCGCAGAAGCCCTGCACGACGACCGGCAGGACGGGTCCTTGCTCTTCGGACGGTTCGCCTTCGTGACCACGAACGTTCACGGTGTCGGCGGCCATGCCGTCGGCCTGCAGGTGTGGCGGTGGGAGTTCAGCTGACCTCGTTGCGGACGGCGGTGTCGAGGTCGGTGGCGGTCAGGCGGAAGGTGTCGGCGGTCTCCGTCGCGTCCATGTGGAACGGCGCGTACCACTGGTAGTCCATCTCGGCCATCTCGCGGGCGATCGGCACGATCAGCCCGGCCGTACGCGTCACGGAGCGCGGTATCTGGATCAGTTTGACCGGTGGCCGGCCTGCCGCGACGGCGTAGCGCCGTGCCAGCTCGCGAATGGTGACGGCCGGCGCGGACGGCACGTGCCAGGGTCGGCCCCACGCGCGTTCTTCCGAGGCCAGCGTGATGAGGGCCTGTGCCATGTCGCCGTTGAAGGTGAAGGTGTGCGGCATGTCCAGGTGGCCGGTGATCCAGGCCGCTTTCCCCTTCTGCAGGGCCGACTTGATGAGCAGGGAGTAGATACCGTTGGCGTCCTTGCCGATGTAGTCGGAGCCGCGGACCTCCACGGTGCGGATCCCCCCGGCGAGGGCCTGTTCCCACATGCGTCTGCGCAGGCGGCCCTTGTGCCCGGTGGCGGCCATGGGGGTGTGTTCGTTCATCCGGCCACCGGGCTGCGGACCGTAGGCGTAAAGGCTGCCGGTCAGCGCGAGGACGGCGTCGTTCGCCTTGGCGGCGGTGATGGCCGCCGTCTGCAGGGGCGGCAACAGGCGCTCCCACACCGTGTATGAGGGTGGATTGGCGCAGTGGTAGATCACTTCCGCGCCGCGGGACAGCTCGGTCAGGCGGGACGGGTCTGACGCGTCCGCGGCGACCCGGTCGACCAGCGGGTGCTCGGGGCCGGACCCACTGCGGGTGACGATCCGGACGCTCTCGCCGCGCTCGGCGAGCAGACGAGCGACGTTGGTACCGATGGAACCGGCACCGATGATGACGTGCTTGGCCATGACGGTTTCTCCTTCTCCGGGGTATCGGTCAGTCGTCCACGCCGGAGCCGGTATAGGTGGGCACGTCGGCGAGCATGCCGGCGATATGCGGGTTGGGCTCGTTGCGGCGCCGGTGCAGTTCCTGGATCTTGGCGTTCAGGTCAGGGTCGTCGTCGTCACTGACGTCGAAGATCTCCAGCCGTTCGACCAGGTGCAGTCCGAGGTGGTCGGTCTGGTAGGTGGTCGGGTGCGTCAGGTAGGCGAAGAGCCCGTCGAGATGTTCGAAGACGAACACCGCGCCGTACGTGTACTCGCCGCCGTGGTCGCGGCCGACGACAAAGGACTTGATGGCGGGGTTCGACCGGCCCTGATCGCGCCAGCTCTCCAGCACCCCCTCGATCTGCTCAGGCGTCGCAGTGGCCTTCATCGTGACTCTGTTGATGTGGTAAATCATGACTTACTACCCGTTTCTAACGTTGTTAGATTTCCTAACGGCGTTAACTATGACGCGCGTCGTCGGCGCGGTCAAGGCGGTGACTAGTGTTCGAGGACACCATCGAAGCGAAGTGACGGACCATGTCGACCAGCACGAGACGGGCCCGCGAACGGGCGAACACCCGGGAGCGGATCATCGAGGCCGCGCTGCACGTTCTCGAGACCGAGGGTGTCGCGGCCCTGACGATCCGGCGCATCGCCACCGACGTCGAATATTCCGCGCCCGTCGTCTACCAGCACTTCGCCAACAAGGACGCGCTCGTACTGGAGCTGGTCGCGCACGGTCACCGCCTGATGCTGACCGAGTTCCGCCGAGCCGCGCAGGAGCCCGATACGGACCGGCGCATGACGTGCATCGCGTCGCAGTACGTCCGGTTCGCCGGCGAGCACCCCCACCTCTTCCAGGTCATGAACGACCCGATGGTCGACGCGGACGAACGCCGACGCGTCGCGGAACCGGTCATCGACGTCCTCAAGGAGCTGCTCACCACCTGGTCGGCTGCACACGACGTGGTCCTGGCCGATTTCGACCAGGCTTGCGAGATCCTCTGGGGCACGCTGTACGGCATCGCATCGCTCAGTTACCTCGGCAGCGTCGGCAACGATCGCGCCCGCTACCTCGCCGAACAGGCGCTTCGCACGATCCTCCTCGGCTGGCGAACCGAGACGCCGGCGAACGGTCGACCGGCGAGCAGCTAGGTGCCCTGACCGCTGTGGTTCGCCGGGTTCAGAGGGAGGACCGGAGTGGTCGTCGAGATCGTCTTCGTGGGGCTGCCGATCGATCGTGACGACGTCGAGGAGGCTCTGGAGACGGCGTTCGAGCTCGACGGCGAGGTCACCGTCGCGGGCAGCGGCATGGGTCGTTGCCATCTTGACCTTGAAATCGCGGAGAGCCGGACACGACCGCGGCCCTGGAGCGGCTCCAGGCGGTGCTGTCCGAACTGGGAGTCGCGGACTGCGCGACGTTGACGTTGGCGAATGATCAAGCCGCCGTCCTCGCTCGTCCGTCCCATCGGATGCCCTTCGCGCTGCGGCTGCGGGCGCGCTCTCGACGCTGGGCGGCAAGGACGTCGGGGTGGCGGGCGTTGGCGTTGCGCCAGCGGAGATAGGCGTAAAAGCGCCTTCGCCGGGAGCTGGCCGACCTCGCTCGCCGCGAAATCCCGACCGGGCGGCGCGGGCATCCGGTCGAGTACGGCACCGAGGGCCTGGGCCAAGGGAGCGCGAGTGGCCCGCCTGCTCGATCTGATGCCGAAGGTGGCCACCGAACTCCAGCTGCTGGTCAAGTCCCGCTACGCCGCCCACGATCCACTTCATCGACGCCCTGCCCAAGACCTCCAGCGACAAGACCCAGCGCTACCTGCTGCGCAATCGCCGGCGCACCGAACTCGCCGCCCCGGAGCCACGTTGACCGGCAGGAAACCTCTGCTCGTCGAGCAACGCGGCACCGTCCGGTGGCTGCTGCTGCTCAACCGTCCCGAGCGGCGCAACGCCCTCGAGCAGAGGCGACGGACGGGCAGCCGTCCTCGACGTTCGTGTGCGGGGGCGGCGCTTGGTGTGTCCCACGCGCGGCTGCCGACCGCCCTTCCGCGAGCAGATGCCCGGAGTTTTTGAGTGTCACCAGCGATGCACGGCCCGTCTGACCAGGTAACTCAAGGCTTTGGTGAAGGAGTTGGCGGGCCGGGCGGGATCTCGTTTGCCGGCGATACTCGCGGCGGGCCTGCTCGCCACACGGCCCTGCGCGCCCTGCTGCGCATGCCGTTGCGCACCGGGCGGACACCCGCGTGATCGGCGTCGACGACTTCGCTCTGCGCCGGCCGCACCGCTATGCCACCGTGGTGATCGACGCCGAGACCTGTGAGCGGATCGACGTGCTGCCCGACCGCACCGCCGACACGCTGGAAGCTTGGCTGCGCGAGCATCCGGGCGTCGAGGGCGTGTGCCGTGACGGCTCCGGCACGTCCCTGGCGAGCGCGAAGAAACGCTCGACGCGGGCGCGGTTGCCGGGGAAGGCGTCCTCCAGGGCGTCCACGGCGCCGGCCCAGTCGGCGGGCTGGGTCACATCGTGTCGACCGGGTACCACGGCGCGATACAGGTCGTGCTCCTGGACGACACTTGCAGGCCGACTCCGGACAGCTGGTGCAGCGCCGTCTCGAACTCGAAGCGGCCTCGTCGAAAGGAGGTGGCGCAGCCGCCGGGGACGTTGTGGCGCTCCGCCAGGAGGGTGCGCAGTCCCAGCGTTGGAAGGTGGCGGCGGTCAGTCCGGCGTCGCCCCGCGCCGATGACCACCGCGTCGAAGTCCGTCGTCGTGGTTACTGTTCGGCGGCCTCTCGGGCGATCTGCTCGAACTGGGCGCCCATGGCCTCGCCGAGCGCCTGGGCGGCGGAGAGCGGGCGCACCATCACCGTGAACTCGTCGATCTTCCCGGCGTCGTCGAAGTGCAGGAAGTCGCATCCCTGGAGCTGCTTGCCGGCGACGGTGGCGGTGAAGACGAAGGCGTGATCGCGGCCCTCGGAGTTGGCGATCTCGCGGATGTAGGTGAAGTCCTCGAAGACCCGGAGCACGCCGCGCAGTATCGCCGCGGTGATCGCCTTGCCCGGGTACGGCTTGAAGGTGACGGGGCTGGTGAAGACGACGTCGTCGGCCAGCAGAGCGGCCACGGCGTCCAGGTCGCGGCTCTCGACGGCCTTGCGGAAGGGATGCATGAGCCCACCTCTGATACTCAAAAATGTGAATAGGTATGGTTGAGAATAGAGGGCCTGTTAGGGCGTGTCTACGGGGGAGGGGTGACTATTAGTCACGCTGTTGATTAATCTGTTAGCGTGCATTTATGGCTTTGCGGAACGCGGTGATGGCCGCGCTGTTGAAGGGCGAGGCGTCCGGGTACGACCTCGCGAAGGCGTTCGACGCGACGGTAGCCAACTTCTGGATGTCGACGCCCCAGCAGCTCTACCGGGAGCTGGATCGCATGGAGGCCGAAGGACTCGTCACGGCCCGCGTCGTCGAGCAGGAGCGCCGCCCCAACAAGCGGTTGTTCTCCTTGACGGAGGCCGGGCGGAAGGCCGTCCACGCCTACACCGCCGAACCCTTGGGCAAACCGGCGGTGGTCCGGGACGAGTTGCTTGTCAAGGTGCAGTGCCTGGACGCGGGCGACATGGAAGCGGTCCGGACTGCCATCGCGGAGCGCATGGAGTGGGCCACCGCCAAGCTGGCCCGCTACGAGCGGCTCCGGCAGCGCCTGCTCGACGGGCGCTCGGAGGAGGCGTACTTCGCCGAGGCCGAGCGCATCGGCCCGTATCTCACCCTGCTGCGCGGGATGTCGTTCGAGCGGGAGAACCTCCAGTGGGGGGACATGGCGCTGCGCAGGCTCGAACAGCGCACGGCCGCGCTCCGGGCCGACGGCTGACCGCGACGATCCCACCTGCACGATCGGTCAAGAAAGTGAGTGGGCGGTCGTGCCCGACTCCACCCCTCACCGGTCGTCGGACCATGCCCGGGCGAGGAGCGGCCGCGGTTCCTCGTCGGCGGGAATGCGATGGAGTCCCTTGCGGTCGTAGAACCGGGTCACACCGAAGCCGAAGAGGCCGGCGACCGCGAGTCCCACGCCCAGCATCACCCAGCCCCGGGTCAGACCCGCGTCGGCCTGGGCGTCGTAGTAGAGGATCGAGCGGACGGCGCCCGTGATCTGGCGCAGGGGCTCGAACTCGCCGAGGACGCGGTAGAAACCGGGGAGGGCTTGGAGAGGGACCGTGGCGCCGGACGTCGGTACCGCCATGGCGATGTAGAAGATCGTGATGAACAGCATCCCCGGCGTGCCGAACACAGCGAGCAGTCCGAGCCCGCCGATGCCGACAACCGCGATCGTGCACACGGAGAAGAGCCACAACAGGGGCAGGTGAGAGGCGTCCATGCCCATGATGCCCACCGCACCGGCCAGGGCCAGGCTGCCCATGAGCAGGGACAGACCGATCATGAGCGTGCTACTGATGGCCAGGGTCTGGACCCGAGTCGCGCGCAGCAGCGGGTTGTGGACCCGCAGCGGGCCCATGTCGCTGTGGGTGTAGCCGAGGGCGTGGTCCACCTGGCCGCTGATGACGTTGGCGGCGAGCATGCCGCAGACGACGAGGACGAGGGAGTAGTAGAAGGCACTCAGACCGAGGCCGCTGTGCGAGTCGAGCGGATGCCCGTCCTCGATCTGCAGCACGGCCGGGTCGGCCAGCAGCAGGCGCGCGGCAGCGGGCAGCTGGGCCTGCGCGGCCTCGGCCTGAGCGGTCAGCTGTTCACCCACCTGCGCGGAGGCCGACTGCGCGGCCGTTGTCGTGGCCTGCCGCGCCATGCTCGACCCCACGCTGCCGGCGGACTGGTTGGTCAGCACGGTGAGTGTCGGGCGGACGGGCTTGCCGGCCACCCCGGGGCCGGTGAGGGCGGCGACAGTGGCGGTGAAGTCGCGGGGCACGACGAGCGCGCCGAACAGCTTGCCCTTGCCCAGTTCCTCCTTCATCTCCGCCTCGTCCATCAGCTTCCAGTCGATCCTGTCTCCGCCCTGGGACGACTTCTTGATCGACTGGGTGATCTGTGCACCGAGGTCGGTCTGCTTGCCGCCGACCTTCGACCCCTCATCGGCGCTGACCAGGCCGACGGGCAGCTTGTGCAGGTGACCGGCAGGGTCGATGTTGGCGCCGACGTAGAACACCGTGAACAGCACTGCCACGAAGCCCACGATGACGCCGTTGACGGTCCACAGACGCTTCGCGCGCAGGACGCGGAAGGGGTGGGCGTTACTCATTTCCAGCTCCGGTACGAGGAAGAGAGAAGCGCAGCAGGAGGAGCCGCCGGCGTCGTCGCGGGCGGAGCCTCATACGGCTGAGGAGGTGTCCCCGGTGGGCGCGGCCACCGGAAGCAGGGCCGGCCGCTTGGCCTGGCGGCCGTCGCCGGAGGAGCGGCCACGCAGGCGGCGGCCGACCCAGGGGCCGAGGAAGGTGCCGGCCCAGCGCAGTTCGGCACCCACGGTCCTCCAGCCGGAGGTGCCTGTCCTCTCGGCCGGAAGGGGGAGGGTCCAGGTGTCGTCGCTGTCCGGCAGACCGAGCGCTTGGGCCACGGCAGCCGCGATGCGCGCGTGTCCCAGGGGGCCGGCGTGCAGCCGGTCAGCACTCCACAACCGCGGATCGGTCGCCGCCGCGTGCGCGGCCGTCTCCGCCACCACCACGCCGTGGCGGTCGGCGGCCTCCCGGATGCGTGCGTTGAGTGCGAGAACACGGTGACCGATCGGGCGGGCCAACGGCGTGATACGCCCGACATCGGGAAACATGAGGGTCGCGACGGTGGCGCCCTGCGCCGTGAGGGCGGCGAACATCGCCTCAACATGGTCGGCCACCTCGTCGAGGTCGCAACCCGGGCGCAACACGTCGTTGACCCCAGCCACCACGGTGGCGAGGTCGGGCCGCATCGCGAGAGCCGGAGCCAGCTGCTCGGCGCGCACCTGACCGGCCTTACGGCCGCGCACCGCGAGGTTGGCGTAGAGCAGGCCGGGGCTGTGGCGGGCGACCTGCTCGGCGAGCCGGTCCGCCCAGCCCCGAAGACCACGGACGTCGTCGCCGTCCCCGAGCCCCTCGGTGTGACTGTCGCCCAGGGCGACATAGCGCAGATACCCACTGCTCGACACGGGGCCGACCGCCTCTCGTCAACGCTGCTGATGGAAGTGGCACACGGCCATCGCTAAACAACTAGGCACCTAGTCGCATTGTTGAATATGAGGATAGCTGCGGGCTCACCTTCCTGCAAAGTGACGCCGCTCGTGCAGGAGCTGAGCCGTCGAGGGCGCTCCACCGCCGCAGTCCACCGCCTTGATCCCGCGCCGACCTCACCGCCCATTCCCTCTTCAGACCTGAGCACCGACCACGGGTCTGCGTCGGCACCTGAGCGCCCGGGTCGTCAACGGCATGCACAACGAGGATGCGGTCGGCTTCACCCACCGCCCGCCGTTTCGCGCCGAACCGCCCGTACCGGATCACCTTCAACGGTGGCGTCCACGGCCCGGGCGGCAATGGTGGACGGGGGCGAGGCGTTGAGCCCACGTGGACGGGTTGTGCCGCCGACGGTCGTGCAGAGGCCGCAGGGTGGTGGCCGCCGTCGTGCTGGCGACCGGGAGGCGCTCGCGGCAATCGTGTTCGTCGCCACGTCCGGCTGCACCTGGCGCCAGCTCCCCCCGGTCTTCGGAGCCCGTTGGCAGACGGTCTACCGCGGGTTTGCCCAGTGGAGCCGGGACCGAGTGTGGGCCCGGTTGCACCGAGTCATCCTTGACGCACTCGGCGCCCAGGGCGAGTTGGACTGGTCCCGGTGCGCCATCGGGTCACCCGGTGCGCAAGACGTCCAGCGCCATCATGGCCACGTGCAATGCGGTGCGCTGTTCGCCGGATTCGAGGTCGCAGTCGAGCAGGCGCTCGATGGTGCGCAGGCGTTGGTAGAACGTCTCGCGGGACAGGCCGCCGCGGCGGGCGGCGCTGGTTTTGTTGCCGGCCACGTCGAGGTAGTGGCGGAGGGTCGTCAGCAGGTCGGTGCCGTGTCGGGCGTCGTGATCGAGGAGGCGGCCGAGTCGTCGTTCGGCGTAGTCCTGGATCCGGGTGTCCTCGCGGAGCGCATACAGCAGGCGGCGCAGGTCGACATCGCGGAGTTCGTGGAAGGAGCGGCCCGGGGGGAGAGGCTGGTCGGGCGGGGTGGCCTCGGCCACGCGGCTCGCCTGATGAAAGGAACGGGGAGTGTCAGTGAGGAGGTCGACCTCCAAGCCGACGCTCACGACGGCCCGCGGGGACAGGTCGCGCGCCACGTGGCTCAGCCGTTCGACCGCGGGTTGCCAGGGGTGTGAGGGGCTCAGGGCGAGCAGTACTCCCAGGCGGCCGGGGGTCAGTTCGCCGATGAGCGCCGGGATTCCCGTGGCGTGCAGGACTTGGGAGAGGCGGGCCTCGGCTTGCGTTGTGGTGTCTCTTGCGGGGAGGTCCACCACGACCGTGAGGAAGCGGCTGTTCTCGGTGGGCAGGCCCAGTGCGGCCAGCCGGGCGCAGGCGTCCGCTGCGGAGCGGTGGCGCTGCTCGACGAGGTCGCGCAGAGCGTTGCGGTGCGCTGTGCTTTCCCAGGGGGTCGGGTGGGTGAGGCGCGCGACGGTCAGGGCCATCGCCGTCCTTTCCAGGACGGTGATGTGCTCCGGTCCGAAGGCCGGTTCGGTGGTGGGGACGGGCAGCATGGCCACGCGGCCCCAACGTTCACCTTGATACTCGACCGATGCCGTGAGCCAGCCTTCCGGGCCGCGTCGGCTCGTGCGGTCGCCGGGCGGGGTTGCTCTCGAGCGCTGCTCCCAGTCGGTGAGCGCTTCCTCCAGGGTGGTGCCGGAGGGTTCGCAGATCAGTGCCTGGTGGACCAGATTTTCCAGGACGACCGTGCGGCCGCTCATCTCGGCTGCCGCGCGTATGGCGTCCTCGGGTCCGGCGCCGCGCAGGGTCAGCGTCGTGAACGCCTCGTGGACGCGCTGGGTGCGGCGCATCGCCTCGGCCTGGTTGCCGAGGATGAGGCCGTGGACGACCTGGGTGACCTCGAGGAAGTTGACGTCCTCGGCGAGGGTGATCAGGGGCAGCCCGCGGGTGCGGCAGGCGTGGACGAGGGCGTCGGGCGGGCGGTGGTAGCGCCGTACGAGTTCGATGACCAGGGCCGCCGCCCCGATGCGGGCGAGTTCGTCGACGTAGCGTTGGATGCCTGCGGACTCCTCGGGCAGGGGCATGCCGGTGGTCAGGACGAGTTCGCCGCCCTTGAGGAAGGACGCGGGATCCGTCAGCTCGGTGATGTGGACCCAGCGGACCGGCCGGTCGAGCAAGGTCACGCCGGTCACGACCTGAGGCCGGCCGGCGGCCAGGACGGGCAGAGCCAGGACGTCGGCGACGGTGAGGGCGCGGGCGGGAGGGGTGCTGTCCGGGCCGCCCATGTCCGGCGGTCGTGCCGTCGAACGGCTGTCGTTCACGGTGTCTCCATGGGGGTGCCCCGCCCGAGCGAAGCCGGGAGGGGAGTGCCCGGCCACTGTGACAAGCCTTGCTGACCTGCGCAAGGGCAGTCCTGCCTCGGTGGAATGAGGCAGTGAGCGCCGCATTTCCGGCCCGTGCTTGACACAACGTCCGAACAGCGGGCCCGTACCGGACAGATCGCGCGTTGGCTCGCCGCCGGGCGGCGGAGATGCTCGGCAGAGCGCACCAGTCCGACGACCCACGCCGGGAGACGACCATGACCGCACTGTCGCCGCACCTTCGCCAGGCCACGCCCGTGGTGGCGACCCGGGGCGAGGGCGTCCATCTCTTCGACCAGGACGGCCGCCGCTACCTCGACTTCACCGCCGGCATCGGCGTCACCAGCACCGGCCACTGCCACCCCAAGGTCGTGGCGGCGGCGCAGGAACAGGTCGGCACGCTGATCCACGGCCAGTACACGACGGTCATGCATCAGCCCCTTCGCCGCCTCGTCGACAAGCTCGGCGAGGTGCTGCCGACCGGTCTGGACAGCCTGTTCTTCACCAACTCCGGAAGCGAGGCCGTCGAGGCCGCGCTGCGCCTGGCCCGCCAGGCCACCGGTCGGCCGAACGTCATCGTGTGTCACGGCGGCTTCCACGGCCGTACGGTCGCCGCCGCCGCGATGACCACCTCCGGCACCCGCTTCCGCTCCGGTTTCTCCCCGCTGATGAGCGGCGTGGTCGTCACCCCCTTCCCGTCGGCCTACCGGTACGGCTGGGACGAGGAGACCGCCACCCGCTTCGCCCTGAAGGAGCTCGACTACACGCTCCAGACGATCTCCTCGCCCGCCGACACGGCCGCGGTCATCGTCGAGCCGGTCCTCGGCGAGGGCGGGTACGTGCCCGCCAACCGGGTCTTCATGGAGGGGCTGCGGGAGCGCGCGGACCGCCACGGGTTCCTCCTGATCCTCGATGAGGTGCAGACGGGCGTCGGTCGCACCGGCCGCTTCTGGGGGCATGATCACTTCGGTGTCACGCCGGACATCCTCGTCACCGCCAAGGGGCTGGCCAGCGGCTTCCCGCTGTCCGGCATCGCCGCCTCCGAGGAGCTGATGAGCAAGGCGTGGCCGGGCTCGCAGGGTGGCACGTACGGCGCCAACGCCGTGGCCTGTGCGGCGGCCTGTGCCACGCTCGACGTGGTGCGGGACGAGAAGCTCGTCGAGAACGCCGAGGCGATGGGCAAGCGGCTGCGACACGGTCTGGAGGCGGTCGCCGACCGCACCCCGGGCATCGGCGACGTGCGGGGCCTCGGCCTGATGCTGGCCAGCGAGTTCGTCACCGAGGACGGCAGCCCCGACCCCGAGACCGCCGCCCGCGTACAGCGCGCCGCCATCGACGAGGGCCTGCTCCTGCTGCTGTGCGGCGCCTGGAACCAGGTCGTACGGATGATCCCGGCACTCGTCATCGACGAGACGGCGGTGGACGAAGGACTCCAGGCGTGGGCGACCGCGGTCGAAGCCGGTACCTCGGGAGCATCGCCGCGATGAGCGACAGCGTGGCGCGGCTGACCGCCCGCCTCACCGAGACGGCTCCCGGTCTGCGGGTGGAATCCGGTCCGGGCGCCCTCGGCCCGTACGCCTACGACGCCTCCAACTACCGCGTCCCCCCGCAGGCCGTGGCCTTCCCCCGCAGCGCCGACGACGTGGTCGCGGTGCTGCGGGCCTGCAAGGAGACGGGCGTCCCCATCACCGCCCGCGGCGGCGGCACCAGCATGGCCGGCAACGCGGTCGGGCCGGGCGTCGTCCTGGACTTCTCCCGGTACATGAACCGGATCCTGGACATCGACCCGGCCGGCGGGACCGCGCGTGTCGAGGCCGGAGTCGTCCTCGACGCGCTGCAGAGCGCGACCGCCCTGCACGGGCTCTCCTTCGGCCCCGACCCGTCCTCGCACAGCCGCTGCACCATCGGCGGGATGATCGGCAACGACGCGTGTGGCAACCGGTCCGTGCGGCACGGGCGGACCAGCAGCCACATCGAGGCGCTGGAGATCGTGACGGCCGACGGTGTGCGGGCCGTCGCAGACCGTACCGGCCTGCACCCGACCGACCCACGCGACACCGACCACGTCACCCGCCTCGAAGCGGACGTACGACGCCTGATCGGCGAAAACCTGGGGCCGATCAGGACCGAGCTGGGCCAGATCCCCCGTCAGGTCTCCGGCTACCAGCTGCACCACCTGCTGCCCGAGGGCGGCTTCGACATGGCCCGCGCGTTGGTCGGCACCGAGGGCTCCTGTGCGGTCGTCACCGCCGCGACGGTCCGCCTGGTGGCGACCGCCCCGGCTTCGGCGCTGCTCACCCTCGGCTACGACGACGTCGTCGACGCGGCCGAGGATGTGCCGGAGATCCTGCGGTGGAATCCGACCGCCGTCGAGGGCATGGACGAGGCGATCGTCGCCACCATGCGGGCACGGCGTGGTCCCGACGCCGTCACCGGACTGCCCGAGGGGCGCGCCTGGCTGTACGTCGAGCTCGACGGCGACGACCAGGCCACGGTCAACACGCGCGCGGCCGAGCTCCTCGACGTGCTCAAGGCACAGGGTCGGATGACCGGCGGGCGGGTTGTGGAGAGCGCGGCAGAGCGGCGCTCCCTGTGGCGGGTCCGCGAGGACGGGGCCGGCCTGGCCGCACGTCTCGTCGACGGCGGGGAGTCGTGGCCGGGCTGGGAGGACTCGGCGGTCGCACCGGAGAACCTCGCCGGCTATCTGCGGGTCTTCCGCAAGCTGCTGGCCGACCACGGGCTGACGGGCGTGATGTACGGGCACTTCGGCGCGGGCTGCGTCCACGTGCGCATCGACTTCGACCTCGCCACGGACGAGGGGCGCACCGCCGCCCGCCGCTTCCTGCACGAGGCGGCCGCCCTGGTCGTCGCGCACGGCGGCACGCTGTCCGGCGAGCACGGGGACGGACGGGCCCGCGGTGAGCTGCTGGAGGTCATGTACAGCCACCGGATGATCCGGGCGTTCGCCGCCTTCAAACAGGTCTTTGACCCCGAGGGGCTGCTGAACCCCGGCGTCATCGTGGCTCCCGCTCCGCTCGACGCCGATCTCGCGCTGCACCAGATCCAGCCCCTGGCCACGGAGTTCACCTTCCCGCACGACGAGGACGGCTTCGCGGGCGCGGCCCGCCGCTGCGTCGGCGTCGGCCGGTGCCGCAGCGACGCGGGCGGTGTGATGTGTCCGAGCTACCGGGCCACGGGGGAGGAGAACGACTCCACGCGGGGCCGGGCGCGCCTGCTCCAGGAGATGGTGCGCGGTGAGACGGTCCAGGACGGCTGGCGCTCGACGGAGGTCCGCGACGCCCTCGACCTGTGCCTGTCCTGCAAGGCGTGTTCCAGCGACTGCCCGGTCGGCGTCGACATGGCCACGTACAAGGCGGAGTTCCTGCACCAGCACTACAAGGGCCGCGTGCGACCCCGTTCGCACTACTCGCTGGGCTGGCTTCCCCTGACCTCCTCGCTCGCCGGATGGGCAGCCCGGCCGATCAACGCCCTCCTGCGCGGACCGGTCGGCACCCTGCTCGCCCGCCTCGGGGGCGTCACCACGAAGCGCAGGATCCCGGCCTTCGCCTCCCGGCGCACCTTCCGCAAGGTCCTGCGCCAGGCGTTGAACGGAGAACCGGCGAAGGCCCTGCTGTTCGTCGACAGCTTCACCCGCGCCTTCCGTCCCGAGGTCGCGGGAGCCGCGAGCCGGGTACTCGTCGACGCCGGGATCCCCTGCACGACCGAAGACGGCCTGTGCTGCGGTCTGACCTGGGTGAGCACCGGCCAGCTGTCGGTCGCGCGCCGCATCATGACCCGTACGGTCGCCCACCTCGACAACGGCGATGGGCGGCCGATCATCGTGGCCGAGCCCAGCTGTGCCGCCGCCCTCAAGCGGGACGTGCCCGAACTCCTCGGCACCGACGCCGCCCAGCGCGTCGCGGACCGGGTCCACACCTTCACCGGCGCCCTGACCGACCTCGCCGACCCCGACTGGACCCCGCCCGCCGTGCCTACGAGCGTCGTCCTGCAGACCCACTGCCACGAGTACGCAACCTTCAAGGGTCGGCGCCCCGCCGACCTGCTGCGCCGGCTCGGCGTGGGCAACGTCGACGAGGCCGAGGGCTGCTGCGGACTCGCCGGGAACTTCGGCTTCGAGGAGCAGCACTACGACACCTCGATGGCCGTCGCCGACCTGGCACTGAAGCCCCGCCTCGACGCCATCGACCAGGCTGCACCGGCCGTCGTCGTGGCCGACGGCTTCAGCTGCGCCACCCAGATCGACCATCTCGCCGGTGACCGGGACATCCGAGCCCTGCACCTCGCCGAACTGCTCGACCCCGCCGCCGATCAACCAGGAGAGACGTCATGACCGACACACCCACGCAGTTGTTCATCGGCGGGGCCTGGGTGGACGCCGCGGACGGCGCCACCATGCCCGTCGACGACCCCGCCAGCGGCGACATCCTCTGCCACGTCGCCGACGCCGGCGCCAAGGACGCCCGGCTCGCCGAGGACGCGGCCGTCCAGGCGCAGCAGGAATGGGCCCGTACCGCGCCGCGGGCACGCAGCGAGATCCTGCGCCGCGCCTACGAGATCATCCTCGACCGCGTCGACGAGCTTGCCCACCTCATGACGGCCGAGATGGGCAAGCCGCTCGCCGAGGCGAGGGGCGAGGTCGCGTACGCGGCGGAGTTCTTCCGCTGGTTCTCCGAGGAGGCCGTACGGATCGACGGCGGCGCAGGCATCCTGCCCGACGGCCGCAACCGCATGCTGCTCTCCCGCCGCCCGGTCGGCCCCTGTCTCCTCATCACCCCGTGGAACTTCCCGCTGGCGATGGGCACCCGCAAGATAGGTCCCGCCATCGCGGCGGGCTGCACGATGATCCTCAAGCCGGCTCCGCAGACCCCGCTCTCCAGCCTGGCCCTCGCCGCGATCCTCAAGGAGGCCGGGCTGCCCGACGGCGTATTGAACGTCGTCACCACCTCCCGTGCGGGGGAGGTGTGCGAACCGCTCCTGCGCGGCGGGCGGATTCGCAAACTGTCCTTCACCGGCTCCACGCAGGTCGGACGGATTCTCCTGGCTCAGAGCGCGGACGCGGTCGTACGGACCTCGATGGAGCTGGGCGGCAACGCGCCGTTCATCGTCTTCGACGACGCCAACCTCGACGTGGCCGTCGACGGCGCCATGCTCGCCAAGATGCGCAACATGGGCGAGGCGTGCACCGCCGCCAACCGCTTCTTCGTCCACAGCTCGGTGGCCGCCGAGTTCGGGCGGCGCCTGGCCGAGCGTATGGGCGCCCTCGTGGTCGGCCCCGGCACCCGGGACGGTGTCGATGTCGGCCCGCTGATCGACAGGACTGGTCGCGCCAAGGTCGAGGAACTGGTCGCCGACGCGGTGGAGCGCGGCGCCGAGGTGCTCGTCGGCGGCCGTACGCCGGAAGGGCCGGGCTGCTTCTATCCGCCGACCGTGCTCGCGGGAGTCGACCCCGAAAGCCGCCTGATGGACACGGAGATCTTCGGTCCCGTCGCCGCGATCCTCACCTTCGACGACGAGGACGAGGTCGTGCGCCGCGCCAACGACACCCCCTGGGGGCTGGTCGGCTACGTCTTCACGGAGGGCCTCGACCGCGCCCTGCGCGTCAGTGAACGCCTCGAAGTGGGCATGGTCGGCCTCAACACCGGTCTCGTCTCCAACCCGGCCGCGCCCTTCGGCGGGGTCAAGCAGTCCGGGCTTGGCCGTGAGGGCGGCCGGGTGGGGATCGACGAGTTCCTCGAGTACCAGTACCTCGCGGTGCCTGTGCGATGACGGTGGTCATGCCCTGACTACCCCGCTTCGCGCACCGCGACGGGCTGCCCCGTGCCCGGTTTCCACGCCACCGGGCACGGGGCGGCGGCTTTTCCTCCACCTGGCGGCGGGCGCAGGTCCCTCACCATGCACAGGCAGGCTGCGCATGCGTCGCATGGCGCAAGGGTCGGCCGCTGGTCCGGTGGACTGCTGCACGGCCGGGGCGGCGGACGCGGCTGACAAGTAAGCCACGACGTGCGGCCCTCTGCTCAGCCTGGTGGGGGCGGCTGATTACCCGAACAGTTCGTCGCCGCCCGTGAGGAGCGGAATGGCGCACTGGAAGGCTCGCCACATGCGCCCAGGGCGCCGTACGCCGCGAGGAGGCCGGCGCTGCCCGGCACGTCTGCGCTCTCTGGGAGGAGAGAGCGCTGCGCCGGCGTTCGGCCGGCCGCTGCTCTCAGCCCAGGTGGCGGGCGGTGATGTCCGCCGCGGTGTCGGTCACCAGCCGCCCCAGCTCGGCGAGCCGGCCGGGGTCGAAGCGTGAGTCGGGCATGGAGACGGCCACGCTGGCCAGCGGCGTGCCGTCCTCATCCAGGACGGGTGCCGCGATGGCGCAGACACCCGGGCGGTACTGGTTGTGGTTGACGGCGTATCCGCGGTCTCTGACGCGGCGGAGCTCGGCACGCAGCTCCGCCGGGTCGGTGATGGTCTCCTGGCCGAAACCCTCGAGTGCGCCCGCCGTGAGCTCGTCGACCTCGGACTTCGGCAGATGGGCGAGGACGGCGTGTCCGGTGGCGGTGGCGTGCAGGGGGGAGATGTCGCCGATGGCGTGGAAGGTTCGTACGGTGTGGTCGCAGTCGACGCGGTCCACCACGACGACGCCGTGCAGGGCGTCCGGCACCGTCAGGTGGATGGTCTCGTTCAGGGTGTCGCGGAGCCGGAACATGGGCTCGCGGGCGGCGGCGAACAGGCTGGACCCCTGTAGGGCGGCGGGTCGTACGGCCAGTACCCGGGCGCCGACCTCCCAGCGCGTGGTGTCCCTGCGATTCGCCCGTAGCCAGCCCGCCTCGTTGAGCGTCACCAGGGTGCGCTGCACGGTCGACTTGGGCAGCCCGAAGATCTTCGTCAGCTCTCCCACGGTCACCGGCTGGTGCTGCGCCACGGCCTCCAGGATGCGCAGCGACCTGGTCAGGCTCTTCATTTGAATCCCGGCCCCTCAGTTCTGCGGATTTGTCGCGCTGTCCTCTTGACTCGCTTCCGGAGCCACAGGCATGATCATGCCGTAATGTAGCATGGCGTTCCACAATGTGGCACGTGATGGTGGTCTCCGGTGGTCGGACCGAAGTCAGGACTGTGCTGTTCCGGTGCTCCGCGGCGCCTGGCGCTGCCCTGAACGCGCCGTACCGCGCCGCCGCGTGATGTGGCCGCCCTGTGCCCGGCACTCTCCCCAGGCCGGGCGCAAGGCCGGTCCTGCCGTGAAGCGAACCGAGGGTCGGCTCCCGTATGGGGGAGTCGACCCTCGGTGATGCGGGGCCGAAGTCGGCCGCCGCGACACGCTCAGGTGCCCAAGCGGCGCCCCGTGATCTCCGCAGCCGTGTCGGCGACCAGGCGGCCCCACTCGGGCAGCTCGTCGGCGTCGTACCGCGAATCGGGCATGGAGATGGCCACGGTGGCCAGCGGCGTGCCGTCCTCGTCGAGGATGGGTGCGGCGATGGCGCAGACGCCCGGCCGCCACTGGTTGCGGTTGACCGCGTAGCCGTCGGTGCGGATCCGCCGCAGCTCGGCGCGCAGCTCCTCGGGGTCTGCGGGTGTCGTCTCGCTGTAGCGCTCCAGACCCTGCCTGATGAGCTCCTCGATGTCCTGCTTCGGCAGGTGGGCGAGGACCGCGCGCCCGGTGGCGGTGGCGTGCAGGGGTGAGGTGTCGCCGATGGCGTGGAAGGTTCGTACGGGGTGGTCGCAGTCGACGCGGTCCACCACGACCATGCACTGGAGTGCGTCCGGCACCGACAGGTGGATGGTCTCGTTGACCTTGTCCCGCAGCTGCACCATGGGGTCGCGGGCGGCGGCGAACAGGCTGGACCCCTGTAGGGCGGCGGGCCGTACGGCCAGCACGCGGGCGCCGACCTCCCAGCGCGTGGTGTCCTTCCGGCTGGCCCGTAGCCAGCCGGCCTCCGCCAGCGTGACCAGGGTGCGCTGCACGGTCGACTTCGGCAGGCCGAAGATCTTGGTCAGCTCGCCAACGGTCACTGGCTGATGCTGGGCGACCGCCTCCAAGATGCGCAGCGATCTGGTGACGCTCTTCATTTCCATCCGGTTTCCCCCCGTTAATCCTCGGAACTCTTTGCGGGCACCTCTTGACTCCCCTCTTTACCGCTGCCATTCTCGTGCCAGATTCTAGCACAGCATTCCACAATGTGGCACGGCTTCGGGAGGGATCCCGCGGAAGTGAGCCGGACCTACGAGATACGGACGATTGCGAGCTGTGGTCCCGCCGAGGGCCCGGACCCGTCCAAACCGCCTCGAATCGATCAGCCTCACGCCGGGGGCTCAGCATGCGCCGCGGCGATACGAAAGGAAAGCCCTGTGTCAGCTGCCAGGAAGCGCGTCGCCGTCGTCGGCGTCGGAACGATGGGCAGCCAGGCCGCCTGGCGCCTGGCCGCCCGTGGCGCCGAGGTGGTCGGCTACGACCGCTTCGCCCCGGGCCACGACCGCAGCGCGGCCGGCGGCGAGACCCGGATCTTCCGCAGCGCCCACTTCGAGGACTCCCGGTACGTGCCGCTGCTCCGGCACGCCGACGCCCTGTGGGAGCAGCTTCAGCAGGAGACCGGCCGCGAGCTGCGCCGCCTGACCGGCTGCCTGCTCATGGGGCCGACCGATCACCACCAGATGGCCACGGTGCTCGAGTCGATCGCCGAGCACGGCCTCGACCACGAGGTCCTCGACGCCGAGCTGCTCGCCAAGCGCTTCCCGCAGTTCCGGATCGAGGACGGCGACGCGGCCGTGCTCGACCGCCGCGCCGGCTTCATCCGGCCCGAGCTGACGATCCAGACCGCCGCCCGCCGCGCCGAGGAGCTCGGCGCCCGCATCCACCGCTACACCACGGTCCGCGAGATCGTGCCCGTCGCGGATGGCGTCGAGATCCGCACCGACGCAGGCAGCGAGCACTTCGACACCGCCGTCGTCACCGTCGGCCCATGGGTGAACGACCTGCTGCCGGACCTGCCTTGGGAGGTGGACATCCGCCGCCTCATCAGCGCCTGGTACGTACCCACCACCGACGCCTGGTTCGGCGAAGAGCGCCCCGCCTTCATCCGGACGGCGCCCACCCACTTCTACGGCCTGCCCTCCCCGGACGGCGTCTCCGTCAAGCTCGGTCTCTCCCGCGCCCTGCACCGCCCGGCCGGCGACCCGAACCGGCTCGACCGAGAGGTGGCCCCGGAGGAGCTGGAGATCTTCACCGAGCTGATCGGGCGTCACATGCCTGACCTGAACCCCGATCCGACCCGGCTCTCCGTCTACATGGAGGGCTACACCGAGAGCAGCCGTCCTCTGGTCGGGCCGCTGCCGGGAGCGGAGAACGTCGTCCTGCTCGCCGGGTTCTCCGGACACGGCTTCAAACTCTCGCCCGCCTTCGGCGACATCGCCGCCGACCTCGCGCTGGACGGCACCACGCCCCGGCCCATCGACTTCATCTCCACCCTCGACCGAGCGGAGGCGTGACGACCATGACCGCCCCCCTGTCCGTCGGCGTCCTGCGCGCCGAGCCCGGGACCAAGACCCGCGGCACCGTCCCCGCCGACCTCGGCACCCTCACCGTCGACATTCCGCTGACCCTGGTCAACGGCGCCCACCCCGGCCCCCGCGTTCTGATCACCGCGGGCGTGCACGGCGGCGAGTTCACGGGGGTCGACGCGGCCACCCGATTGGCCGCTCTGCTGGAGCCCGGCGAGGTGCACGGTCAGGTGATCGTCTGCCCGGTCGCCAACCCCCCGGCCGTCTACCGGGGTCGCCTCGGAGTCTCCCCGCTCGACGGCGTGAACATCAACCGCGTCTTCCCCGGCGACCCCGACGGCAGCCCCACCGAACGTCTCGCGGCGTGGCTGTTCACCAACCTCGTGGACGGCGCCGACGCCTACGTCGACCTGCACTCGGGCGGCATCGACGAGGTCCTGACGGACTTCGTCGGCTACCGCCTCACCGGAGACCCCGCTCTGGACGCGAAGACGGCCGACCTGGCCGGCGCACTCGGCATCGAGGACGTCATCTTCGGGATGAACGCCGACGGCGGCAACAGCCACGCGGCTGTGGCCCGCCGGGGCGTCCCGGCGATCCTCGTGGAGACCGGACAGCTTGGCGAACGCGACGCGGACACCGCCCGTCGTCTCGTCGAGGGCCTGTACGGAGTACTTGGCCGGCTCGGCGTCCTGGACACCAAGCCCCAGGACGACACGGCCATTTGCGCATGGGTCTGGGCCGCCGGCATCACTGCCGAGGCCACCGGCCTCTGGTACCCGGAGTTCACAGTCGGCGACGACGTGACGGAGGGCCAGGTCATCGGCCGCGTCATCGACCCGGCCGACGGCCAGGAGCACAAGGTCCACACCCCGGCCACCGGCCGGATCTTCTACGGCATGCGCGGCCTGACCGTCGCCCCCGGCACCGAACTCGCCGCCATCGCCGCCCCGGCTCCCCAGGACCCCGGCGACCACTGACCCCACCACCCCAGCAAGTCCCCTCCCCGTACCACCAGAACGAGATCCCACCAGCACGCACCCCCACACTCCCCTTCCCCATGCACCGCACCACCAGGAGGCACCCGGTGAGAGATGTCCGGATAGACCGCAGAGGGTTTCTGCGCGGAGTCGGCGGCGTGGCCGCAGGCATCGCCGCCGCCACCTCGCTCAGCGCTTGCGGCACCGGCACCAGCCGGTCCGTCGGCAGCGGCGGCAAGAGCTCCAAGACCCTCGTGGTCCGCAACAGCGGCGGCTCCTACGGCGACGCCAACCAGCAGGCGATCTACGAGCCGTTCACCAAGGAGACCGGCATCCAGGTCAAGGTGGTGAACATCGAGTACGCCCAGATGCTCGCGCAGATCAAGCAGGGTCGCCCCCAGTTCGACGTCATCGACGACTCCATGGCCGACTTCGTGCTCTTCAAGCAGCAGGACGCCACCGAGGACCTCGACTACGACCGGCTGAAGAACTTCAAGAACGCGGGCATCGCCAAGACCCTGGTGACCTCCAACGCGGTCGGCAAGAACTACTGGGCCAGCGTGATGGCGTACCGCACCGACGCGTTCGACGGAAGGAAGCCGGCCTCGTGGGCCGACTTCTGGGACACCAAGACCTTCTCCGGCAACCGCGCGCTGCAGGCCCTGGACGCCGACCTGCCCGAGCTGGAGTTCGCCCTCCTCGCCGACGGCGTGGCGCTGGACAAGCTCTACCCGCTCGATGTGGACCGTGCCTTCAAGGTCCTCAGTGAGATCAAGCCCCACGTCCGCAAGTTCTGGGACACCGGCGCTCTGCCCGGCGTGCTGCTGGGCCGCAAGGAGGTCGACGCCTCCAGTGTGTGGCACGGCCGCCTGGACGCCCTGATCAAGGGCGGCGCCCCGCTCGCCTACCAGTGGAACGGCGCCCGCCGGCAGAGCAACGCCCTCGGCATCCCCAAGGGCGCGGCGAACCTCGACGCCGCCTACCAGCTCATCGACTTCGCCCTGCGGCCCGAGGTGCAGGCGGCCTACGCCGAGATCTACCCGATGGCCCCGTCGGTGCCGGCCGCCTACAAGAAGCTCAAGCCCGCCACCGCCGCGAACCTGGCCAGCTCGCCCGAGCACCTGGAGTCCGGCTTCGACCTGGACGTCGACTGGTGGATCAAGAACCAGGACGCCGTGTCCAAGCGGTGGCAGGAGTGGACGCATGCCTGAGACCGACGTGATGCCCGAGCTGTCCCTGGCCTCCGCTGCCGGCCTGACCGGTTCCGGCAAGCCCCTGTCCGTGACACGGCTTCGGAAAACCTACGGGGGAGTGACGGCCGTCGACGAGGTCTCCATGGAGATCGCGGCCGGCGAGTTCGTCACCTTCCTCGGCTCCTCCGGCTCCGGCAAGACCACCACCCTGATGATGATCGCCGGGTTCTGCGAGCCCGACTCCGGCAGCGTCGTCGTCGGCGGCCGTGACGTGACCCGCCTCGCCCCGCAGAAGCGCGGCCTGGGCTTCGTTTTCCAGCAGTACCTGCTCTTCCCGCACATGACCGTCTGGGAGAACGTCGCCTTCCCCCTGCAACTGCGGGGCGTGTCCAAGGCGGAACAGCGCCGCCGGGTCGGCGAGACCCTGGAGATGGCCGGGCTGTCCGCCATGGCCCGCCGCCGGCCGCGCGAGCTGTCCGGAGGCCAGCAGCAGCGCGTCGCGCTCTGCCGGGCCCTGGTCTACCGCCCGCCGGTCATCCTCATGGACGAGCCGCTCGGCGCCCTCGACAAGAAGCTGCGCGACCAGCTCCAGAACGAGATCAAGCGCATCCAGCAGGAACTCGGCCTGACCGTCATCTACGTGACGCACGACCAGGAAGAGGCCCTGGTCCTCTCCGACCGGATCGCGGTGATGCGGGACGGGCGGATCGACCAGTTCGACACCCCGCAGGAGCTCTTCGAGCGCCCGCGCACCCCGTTCGTCGCCGACTTCCTCGGCGCCGCCAACTTCCTGCCGGGCCACGTGGAGCAGCGGACGTCAGGCCACACCCTGGTACGTCTCGACACCGGCGGGGTAGTGAAGGCCCGCCCGCAGGCGGGGACCGAAGGAGCCCGGGTCCGTGCCGCGGTCCAGCCCGGCCGACTCGCCCTGTGTCCGCCCGACGACGGATTCTGTACCGGGACGGTCGAGACCGTCACCTACGTCGGCACGCTCGTTCGCGTCACCGTCCGCCCTCTCGGCGGGGCGGCCACCGAACTCGTACGGCTGGAACTGCCCGCCGGCCGAGCCCCCGACCTCGGCGAGCGCGTCGGCCTCACCGCGGATCCCGCGAACGTCAGCGTCTTCCCGGACACGGAACACGGGGGATGACGATGGCCGGAACCGCACTGGCACCCACCCCGGCGCCCGCCGCACCCGCACCCGCCCCGGGCAAGCGCGGCCTGGGCCGCGCGTTGTCCGACCGTCGCACCCGCTTCGGACTGCTCAACGCCACGCCCGTCGTCGTCTACCTGCTGATCCTCTTCGTCTATCCGATCTTCAGCACCCTGATGCTGAGCCTGAAGGGCGAGGAGGGCGGCTTCACCCTCCAGTGGTACACCGACGCCTTCCAGGGCGCGAACCTGGAGATCCTGCTCACGACCCTGCGGATCTCCGCCGAGACCTCCCTGCTCGCGCTGGTCGTCGGGTTCGTCCTGGCCTCGGCCATCTCGCGGCTCAAGCCGCTGTGGGCCGGTCTGGCGATGCTCGTGGTGGTCGTCCCGCACTTCATCAGCGCGCTGGTGCGCACCTACGGCTGGATCATCCTGCTCGGTGACAACGGCGTGGTGAACAACGCCCTGACGGACATGCACGTCCCCGGCGCGCCCGTCCAGTTGCTCTACAACGAGATCGGCGTCGTCATCGGCACCACCGCCGTGATGCTGCCCTACACCGTGCTGCTGCTGTTCGCGGTGATGAAGGGCATCGACCGGCGGCTGCTCGCCGCCGCGGCGAGCATGGGCGCGGGCCGGATCACGATCTTCCGCCGGGTCTACGTGCCCCTGGTGGCCCCCGGCCTGGTCAACGCCGGCGTGCTGTGCTTCATCCTCTGCCTGGGCTACTACCTCACGCCCGCCCTCATGGGCGGCGAGAAGCAGACCATGGTCGCCTCGCTCATCGACGAGCAGGTCATGAAGCAGAACCAGTGGAACGGCGCCTCGGCGCTCGGCATCATCCTGCTGCTCCTCACCTTCGCCGGACTGCTGCTGCTCAGGCTGCTGAAGTCGGCGGGCGAGGCCCTTCGGAACCGGGGTACGGCGTCATGATCGAGCTCCGTTCCACGCCGGCCGGACGCATCACCCTGGCCGTCCTGTCCACGCTGATCCTGCTGTTCCTGGCCCTGCCGATCATCGTCATAGTCGTCACCTCCTTCGGCAAGGACGCCTTCGGCTCCTTCCCGCCGGAGGCGTGGACCCTCGACTGGTACACGCAGCTGTTCGCCGACGGCAGCAAGTGGCCCGCCGCGCTGTCGCTCAGCGCCCTGGTGGCGGCCATGACCACGGTCTTCTCGCTGATCCTGGGGATGACCGCGGCCACGGCCCTCGTCCGCAGCGAACTGCCGCTGCGGTCGGCGGTCTACGGCCTGGTCCTCGCCCCGCTGGTGATCCCCCAGGTCGTCATCGCCCTCGGTCTGTTCCTGCTCTTCGAGCCGGCCGCGATGCTCGGCAGCCCGATCGCCATCGCTCTCGGCCACACCGTGCTGGCCTCACCGATCGCCGTGATGATCCTCATGGCCACGCTGAAGGGCATCGACGAACGGCTGGAGGACGCGGCCGCCAGTATGGGCGCGAACCGGCTGACCGTCTGGAGGCGGATCACCCTCCCGCTGGCCATGCCCGGCATGGTCGCCGCCGGCATCTTCTCCTTCATCACCAGCTTCGACGAGTTCTTCATCTCGCAGTTCCTGTCCTCCGTGGACACCGTGACCCTGCCCGTGCAGGTGTTCAACGTCCTCCAGTACAACGTCGACCCGTCGGTTACCGCCGTCAGCGCGATCCTCATCGCCGTCGCCGTCGTGGCCCTCGCCCTGGTCGGCGTGGTCCGCAAGCTCAGCGGCTCCGGCAAACAGGACGGCCTGCTGCCCACAGAACCCGGACTGGGCCTCCCCGCCGGAAGTGAGACCGCATCATGACCACCAGCACCCGCACACCCGCCGGTGAACTGTCCGCCACCGCGGCCAGACATCTCCTGCTCAACATGACCCCCAACGGCTCCCTCGGCCAGGACGGCGAGAACCTCTTCGTCGTCCAGCGCGGCGAGGGCCCGTACGTCGACGACGCCGACGGCAAGCGCTACATCGACGGTCTCTCCGGCCTGTACTGCTGTCAGCTCGGCTACTCCTACGCCCCCGAGTTCGCGGAGGCAGCGGACAAGCAGCTGCGCGAGCTGTGCTTCAGCCCGCTGTGGTCCTCCTCCGCGCACCCCACCGCCATCGAACTCGCCGAGCGGCTCTCGCGGATCGCGCCCGTCGATGTCGAGCACACGTTCTTCTCCGGCGGAGGGGCGGAGGCGGTGGAGACCGCCTGGAAGATCGCCCGCCGCTACCACGCCCTGCGCGGGGAACCGGGCCGGGTGAAGGCGATCTCGCGTCGTGGCGCCTACCACGGGCTGACCATCGGGGCTCTCTCCCTGACCGACGACCCCGGGCTGCGCGAACCCTACGGGCCGGGCGCGATCGAGACCCGGTTCGTGTCCAACACCAACCGGTTCGGCCTCGCCCCCGAGTACGCCGACGACGGCGTGTACGCCGCCCGGCTGCTCGCCGAGCTGGAGGCGGCGATCCTGGCGGAGGGCCCGGAGAGCATCGCGATGCTCATCGCCGAGCCGGTGCAGAACCGCGGCGGCTGCATCACCCCGCCCCACGGCTACTGGCCGGGCCTCAGGGCGCTCGCCGACCGGTACGGCTTCCTCCTCGTCGCCGACGAGGTGATCACCGCCTTCGGGCGGCTGGGGGAGTGGTTCGGCGGCGACCGCTACGGGGCCCGCCCCGACATCGTCACCGTCGCCAAGGGCATCACCGCCGGATACGCCCCTATGGGAGCAACTCTGGTGAGCAACGGCGTCGTCGAGGTCATCAATCGGCCTGGCGCGGTCCTCAACCACGGCTACACCTTCGCCGGGCACCCGCTGAGCGCGGCCATCGCCCTGCGCAGCCTGGAGATCATGGAACGGGACCGGATCCTGGACAACGTCCGAGGGCTCCAGGACCACCTCGCGGGACGGATGGCCTCCCTCGCCGACCTGCCGATCGTCGGCGACGTCCGCGGCGCTGGCTTCTTCTACGCCTGCGAACTCGTCGGCGACCTCGACGGCGGCGGCTTCAGCGACGGCGCCCGCGCCCGCCTGATCACCGACCTGATCCCGCGCAGGCTGCGCGAGGCCGGGCTGCTCGCCCGCGTCTACAACCGCACCGCGCCTCTGGTGCAGATCGCGCCCCCGCTGATCAGCGACCGGCACCTCCTCGACCGTATCGCCGACATCCTCGCCGACACCCTCGACGAGGCGTCCGCCCGTCTGTGATCCACGGTGTGACACCCCTGCATGCTTTCGAAAGGAACACCCTGATGTACTCCATCGGTCCGCTGACCGTCGCCCCCGGCGAGCGCGCCCAGGGCCTCATCCCGGTCGGCACCAGCAGTTACGGCGTCGAGCTGGGCATCCCGCTCATCGTCGTCAACGGCGCCCAGGACGGTCCCGTGCTGTGCGTGGACGCGGGTGTGCACGGCGACGAGTACGACGGTCAGGAGGCCATCCGCCGCGTCCTCGCCGACATCGACCCGGCCACCCTGCGCGGCACCCTCGTCGGCATCCCCTGCATGAACACCCCCGCCTTCGAGGCAGCCGCCCGCACCAGCGGCCTTGACTACCTGAACCTCAACCGGATCTTCCCGGGTGACGCGGACGGCTCGTACTCCCTGCGGCTGGCGGCCACCTTCGTCGAGCAGGTCGTCCCCGCCATCGACGCGCTCGTGGACCTGCACACCGGCGGCACGTTCGGCGAGATCGCCCCGCTCGTCATTCTCCAGGGCGGCTACGAGGAGCTCGCCACGGACCTGGCCCTCGCGGCCGGTCACGAGTTGGTCTGGAAGGGCGGCAAGTGGGGCGGCACCGTCCGCCATCCCACCCTCGCGGCGGGCAAGCCGGCCATCACCATCGAGGCGGGCGGCGGCACGTACCGCGAGGCCAACGTCGAGCTGCACATCGACTCGATCCACAACATCATGCGGCAGCTGAAGATGATCGACGGCGAGGTGAAGCTGCGCGACAGCTACACCGCCACCTCCGGCACCTTCGCCCGTTCCGCGGCCGGCGGATTCTTCCTCGGACACGCCGAGCCGGGGGAGACCTGCAAGGAGGGCGACCTGATCGCTCACATCGTCGACCACTACGGCAACACGCTGGAAGAGGTGATCGCCCCGCAGGACGGCATCGTGCTCTGGGTGCGCCGGATCCGGACCGTCCGTCCGGGCGACGAGGTCGTCATCTTCGGTGAGGTGCAGGGGGAGATACGGCCATGAGCGGCGACACCCAGTTGCTCCTCGTCGACGGCAAGCAGATACCCGCCGCCGACGGCCGCACCTTCACCGTCCTCGACCCGTCCGACGGCACGGCCATCACCACGGTGGCGCTGGCCGGCTCCGCGGACGTCGACCAGGCGGTGGCGGCGGCGCGCGCGGCGTTCACGGCGCCGGAGTGGGCACGGATGCGGGCAGCCGACCGGGGGCGGCTCCTGTACCGAATCGCCGAGGCCATCCGCTACCAAGGCGAGCGGCTGGCGCGGCTGGAGAGCCAGGACACCGGCAAACCGCTCAGCCAGGCGAAGGCCGACGTCGAGGCCGCCGCCCGCTACTTCGAGTTCTACGCGGGCTTCGCCGACAAGCTCGGCGGCTCCACGATCCCCCTCGGCCCGGGGCTGCTCGACTACACCGTGCGCGAGCCGATCGGCGTCTCCGGGCAGATCATCCCGTTCAACTACCCACTGCAGAACACCGCGAGGGGCTCCGCTCCGGCGCTGGCCGCGGGCTGCACGGTGGTGCTCAAGCCCTCTCCCGAGGCGCCGCTGACCCCGCTGGAGATCGGCAGGATCGCACTGGAGTGCGGGCTTCCGCCGGGTGTCCTCAACGTCGTCCCCGGCGACGGCGAGACGGGAGCGGCCCTCGCCGGGCACCCCGGCATCGACCAGGTCACCTTCACCGGCTCGGTTCCCACCGGCATCAAGGTCGCCCAGGAGGCCGCCGCCAACGTGGTGCCGTCGGTCACCGAGCTGGGCGGCAAGTCGCCGTTCGTCGTCTTCGCCGACGCCGACTTCGACCTGGCGCTGACCGCGATCCTGGGCGCCTCGTTCAGCAACGCGGGACAGATGTGCTCGGCCGGGACGCGCCTGCTTCTTCAGCGTGGCGCGGAGGAGTTCCTGGACCGGCTGGTGGAGAAGATCGCCACTCTGCGCGTCGGCCCCGGCCTGTCCGACCCGGACATCGGCCCGCTGGTCGCCGCCCGCCAGCGCGACCGGGTGCTGGGCTACCTCAACTTGGCGCGCGAGGAGGGCGCGACGGTCCGTGTCGGTGGCGGCGCACCGTCCGACCCGGCTTTGGCCGACGGCTACTACATCGAGCCGACCGTCCTCACCGGCTTGACCAACCAGGCCCGTTGCGCCCGCGAGGAGATCTTCGGCCCCGTCGTCACCGTCATCGACTTCGACGACGCGGACCAGGCCCTGGACATCGCCAACGACAGCCCGTACGGCCTCTCCTCCTACGTCTGGACCCGCGACATCGACAAGGCGATGCGCCTCGCGGAGGGCATCCGGGCCGGCCAGGTCTCCGTCAACGCCACCGGCGTCGGCACCGGCGTCGAGCTGCCCTTCGGCGGTTACAAGCACAGCGGCTGGGGCCGGGAGAAGGGCCTCGAAGCCCTGGCGAGCTACACGCAGACGAAGAACGTCTGCATCGGGTTCGGGAGCCGGACATGAGGTACCGCACGCTCGGTGAACGCGGGCCGGCCGTCTCGGTGGTGGGCGCCGGCGGCAACAACTTCGGCTCCCGTCTCGACGAGGACGGCACGAAGGCCGTCGTCCACGCGGCCCTCGACGCCGGGATCACC
Organism: Streptomyces canus; assembly: GCF_001514145.1. Classification (GTDB taxonomy): domain Bacteria; phylum Actinomycetota; class Actinomycetes; order Streptomycetales; family Streptomycetaceae; genus Streptomyces; species Streptomyces canus. Next base: position 244,309 of record NZ_KQ948662.1, on the reverse strand, counting down.
CTGTTCGACACGGCGGACATGTACGGCGGTTTCGGTGACCGGGGCGGAGCGCGAGGTGACGGTGAACGCCTCCTCGGGGCAGCCCTCAAGGGCCACCGCGACGAGGTCGTCCTCGCCACGAAGTTCGGCATGGAGATGGGCCGGGATGCCGATCTGTACGGCCCGCGAGGCGCCCGCGGCTACATCCGCCACGCGGTGGAATCGTCGCTGAGCCGCCTGGGCACGGACCGGATCGACCTGTACCAGTACCACGAGCCGGACGGCGTCACCCCGCTCGACGAGACGGTGGCCGCGCTCCAGGAGTTGGTGGCCGAGGGCAAGATCGGGTACATCGGGTGCTCCAACCTGCCGGCCCAGGACCTGTCGGAGGCGTTCGTCAGCACCCAGGCCCGTTACCACCTGCTCGACCGCAGCGCGGAGAACGACCTGATCCCCGCCTGCCTGAGCCACGGCATCGGCCTGCTGCCCTACTACCCGCTGGCCAACGGCCTGCTCAGCGGCAAGTACCGGCGTGGCCAGGAGCCCCCGCCCGGCAGCCGCCTGTCCTGGCGGCAGGGCTGGCTGACCGACGCGGCCCTTGACCGGGTCGAGGCGCTCACGTCGTACGCCGTCGAGCGTGGCCTGACCCTCCTCCAGGTCGCGGTGGGCGGACTTGCCACCCTCCCGGCCGTCGGCTCGGTCGTATGCGGCGCGATGACCCCCGAACAGGTCACCGCCAACGCGGCGGCGGCCGACTGGCTCCCCGACGCGGCCGACCTGGCCGCACTCGACGCGATCGTCACCCCCGGCGAGCGGATCGTCTGACCCTTCCCCCTCCCTGTAAGAACCGGAAACCGAGGTTGCACACCATGCGAGAGATCGTCACCTTCGACGCCTACGGCACCCTGGTCGACTTCCAGCTCGGCCCCACCACCCTCAAGGTCCTCTCCGACCGGCTGGACCTGGACAACCTGGACGTCGACGAGTTCCTCGACGACTTCCGCGTCATGCGCTTCCAGGCCGTCCTGGAGGCATACCGCCCCTACCACGAGATCCTGCACTCCAGCCTCCAGATGGCCATGCGCCTGCACGGTCTGGAGTACCGCACCTCCGACGGCGACGCTCTCGTCGAGGCCGTCCCCACCTTCGGCCCCTTCCCGGAGGTCCCGGACGCCCTGCGCGCCTTGAAGACCAAGTACGAGATCGCCATCATCACCAACAGCGACGACAACCTGATCGCACGGAACGTCGAGAACATCGGCGTCGACTTCGACTACGTCATCACGGCCGAACAGGCCGGCGCGTACAAGCCGGACCGGCAGACCTTCGAGCATGCCTTCAAGACGATGGGCGTCGAGCCGTCCCAGGTCATCCACACCGCGCAGGGCTGGGAGTACGACCACATCCCCACCCGCGACCTCGGCCTGAAGCGCCGCGTGTGGATCAATCGCTACGGCCGTCCCGGCAGCGCCGACTACCAGCCCTACGACGAGCTGACCGACCTGTCGGGCCTGCCGAAGCTGCTCGGCTGCTGACAACACGGCTACACGGCGACACAGGACAGAGAACACAGAGGACGCACGCCATGAAGCAGATCCCCTACTGGCTCGACACCGCCCCCGCCCTGCCCGACCGGTCCGGAAAGGACCTGCCCGACGAGGCGGACGTGGTGGTCATCGGCGGCGGCCTCACCGGCCTGTCCACCGCCTACCATGCCGCCCGCAAGGGCGCCCGGGTCGTCCTCGTCGAGAAGGACAAGGTCGGCTCGGGGGCCTCCGGACGCAACGGCAGCATGTGCACGCAGGGCATCACCATCGGTGTCGGCGAGGCCCGCAAGCGCTTCGGCCAGGAGCGCGCCCGCGAGCTGTACGACGCTTTCCGCGAGGCCGTCGACGTCGTCGAGGAACTCACGCACACCGAGAAGATCGACTGCGACTTCAACCGCGCCGGACGCCTCGGAGTCGCGTTCAAGCCCCAGCACTTCGAGTCGATGAAGGCCACCCAGCGCGACCTGGCCGACAACTTCGACCACGAGACCCAGCTCCTCACCCGGAGCGAGCTGAAGTCGGAGCTGGGCTCGGACTACTACCATGGCGCCCTGCTCGACCCGCTCAGCGCCGCCCTGCACGTCGGCAAGTACGTCCACGGCCTGGCCGAGGCCGCTGAACGCGCCGGCGCGGAGATCCACGAACGCAACGCGGCCACCGGCCTCACCCGCCTCCCCGGCGGCGGCTTCCTCGTCGAGACCCTGCACGGCACCATCCGTGCCAAGCAGGTCATGGCCGCCACCGACGCCTACACCGACAAGGCCCTGCCCTGGTTCCGCAAGCGGCTGATCAACGTCGGCAGCTTCATCATCGTCACCGAGCCGCTCGGCGAGGCGCGCGCCAAGGAACTGATCCCCAACGCCCGCCTGGTGGTCGACTCCAAGAACGTCGGCCACTACCTCCGCCTCACCCCCGACAACCGTCTCGCCTTCGGCGGCCGGGCCCGCTTCGCCCCCTCCAACCCCGCCTCCGACGTCAAGAGCGGCGACATCCTGAAGCAGGAGATGACGGAGATCTTCCCGCAGCTGGCGGGCGTCCGCGTCGACTACGTGTGGGGTGGAATGGTCGGCTTCTCCTGGGACCGCCTCCCGCACGCGGGCGAGGTCAACGGCCTGTACTACTCCATGGGCTACTGCGGTCACGGTGTCCAGATGGCCACCTACATGGGCCGTGCCGTCGCCGAGATGATGGACGGCAGGCCGGAGGCCAACCCCCTGCGCGGACTCGGCTTCCCCAAGGTCCCCGTCCCCTTCTACAACGGCACTCCCTGGTTCCTGCCGTTCGGCGGCGCCTACTACAAGGCCAAGGACCGCCTGCGCTGAGCCGCTGCCGACCTCGGTGACACTGCGGGGGCTTTCCGCGAAGTGGTCGTGGAAGCCCCCCGCCGGCCTGGTCACCGCCCTCAACCCGCACATCGGCTACACGGCGGCCACCGACATCGCCAAGGAGGGGCCCTCGTCGCCGGCCGTGGCGTCGCCGAACTCGCCCTGGCACGACGCCTGTTGCCAGCCGAGATGCTCGCCGACCCGGGTAGCTATCGTGTCGGGTTGCCTGGAGCGCAACGGCGCCCCCAGGCAACCGACTTGAGACTCTAGAAGAACCCAAGTTTCTTCGGGCTGTATGAAACAAGAAGGTTCTTCGTCTGCTGGTAATGCTCCAGCATCATCTTGTGCGTCTCCCGCCCGATCCCCGACTGCTTGTACCCGCCGAACGCGGCATGCGCCGGGTACGCGTGGTAGCAGTTGGTCCAGACGCGGCCCGCCTGGATCGCCCGCCCTGCCCGGTACGCCGTGTTCATGTCACGGGTCCACACGCCCGCCCCGAGCCCGTACAGCGTGTCGTTGGCGATCTTCAGGGCGTCGTCGAAGTCGTCGAAGGAGGTCACCGAGACGACAGGGCCGAAGATCTCCTCCTGGAAGATCCGCATACGGTTGTCACCCTCGAAGATCGTCGGCTGGACGTAGTAGCCGCCCTTCAACTCACCGTCGTACTCGATGCGTTCGCCGCCGGTGAGGACTTTCGCGCCCTCCTGCCGGCCGACGTCCAGGTAGGAGAGGATCTTCTCCAGCTGGTCGTTGGAGGCCTGGGCGCCGATCATCGTGTCGGTGTCGAGGGGATGGCCCGGCTTGATGAGCTCGGTGCGGGCGACGGCGGCCTCGAGGAACTCGGCGTAGTTGCCGCGCTGGATCAGTGCCCGGGAGGGGCAGGTACAGACCTCGCCCTGGTTGAGGGCGAACATCGTGAACCCTTCGAGCGCCTTGTCACGGAAGTCGTCGTCCCGCGCCCAGACGTCGTCGAAGAAGATGTTCGGTGACTTGCCACCGAGTTCGAGGGTCACCGGCTTGATGTTCTCCGAGGCGTACTGCATGATCAGCCGCCCCGTGGTGGTCTCGCCGGTGAACGCCACCTTGGCCACCCGCGGGCTGGACGCGAGCGGCTTGCCCGCTTCCACACCGAAGCCGTTGACGATGTTCACCACGCCCGGCGGCAGCAGGTCCGCGATCAGGCTCATCCAGTAGTGGAGGGAGGCCGGGGTCTGCTCGGCGGGCTTGATGACGACCGCGTTGCCCGCCGCGAGGGCCGGGGCCAGCTTCCACACCGCCATCAGGATCGGGAAGTTCCACGGGATGATCTGTGCGACGACACCGAGCGGCTCATGGAAGTGGTACGCCACCGTGTCGTCGTCGAGCTCGCCGAGCGAACCCTCCTGCGCGCGGATCGCCCCCGCGAAGTACCGGAAGTGGTCGATGGCAAGGGGGATGTCGGCCGCCAGCGTCTCCCGCACCGGCTTGCCGTTCTCCCAGCTCTCGGCGACCGCCAGCTTCTCGAGGTTCGCCTCCATGCGGTCGGCGATCCTCAGCAGGATGTCGGACCGCTCGGTCACCGAGGTCCGGCCCCAGCCCGGAGCGGCGGCGTGCGCGGCGTCCAGCGCCCTCTCCACGTCCTCCGCGGTGCCCCGCGCGACCTCGGTGAACGGCTGCCCGTTCACCGGGGACGGGTTCTCGAAGTACTGCCCGCGCACCGGCGGCACGTACTCGCCACCGATGAAGTGGTCGTAGCGCGCCTGGTAGGAGACGATCGCGCCCTCGGTGCCGGGTGCCGCGTAACGGGTCATGCTGGCCAGCCTCCTTCAGCAGCGCTGCCCGCCGTTGGGCAGCTCTGGCGTGAGGCTAGGAGCGCGGACGTTGCAACCACGTTGCCGTCGGCGCGGCCAGCTCGGACTCCAGCGCGGCCAGTCGGGCCCGGACGCTCGCCGTGGGCCGCACGGCGACGAGAGCCCGCCACACGTCGACGTCGTCCTCGCCCCAGGGCGCATGTGCCCAGTCCGCCAGCAGGTCCGGGTCGTGGCCGGCGACCAGCGCCGTCCGCAGCCCGTCGGCGATCCGGCGCCTGAGCCTGACCACCGCCGGTGCCTGCGAGGCCGGCAGCAGCGGACCGGTGTATCCCCGTGCCGCCGCGGTGACCGCCCCGCTCTCCAGCCGCCGCTCCACGACGGCCACGTCCGACTCGACCTGCACGGTCAGCCGGTACGGCCGCGACGACAGCAGCCCCGGACCCAGCACCCTGCGCAGCCGCGCCAGTTCGGCCCGCAGCGTCACCGGTGTCACCGACTCGTCCTCGTACAGCGCGCACAGCAGCTCGTCCCCGGTCAGACCCTCCGGGTGCCGGGACAGCAGCACCAGGATCTCGCTGTGCCGGCGGCTGAGCCTGACCCTGCGGCCGGCGCCGACCAGCAGCGCCTCGTCCCGGCCCAGTGCGCTCAGCTCGGACGTGTCGGTGGCGGGCTGCTGCGGGAGGAGCAGCGCCAGCTGCGACTCGGCGGCCCGCGCGACCGCCTGGACGAAGCCCAGGCTGTGCGGATGTGCGAGCCCGTCCCCGCCGGTGATGTCCACGGCCCCCAGTACCCGCCCGGTCCGCGGATCGTGCACCGGCGCCGCCGCGCAGGTCCACGGCTGCACCCGGCGGATGAAGTGCTCCGCCGCGAACACCTGCACCGGCCGGTCCACCGCGACCGCGGTACCCGGCGCGTTCGTCCCGACAGCGGTCTCCGCCCACCGCGCGCCCGGCACGAAGTTCATCCACTCCGCCTGCCGCCGGGTCCTCGTGTGACCCTCGACCCAGAGCAGCCTTCCGTGCTCGTCGCACACCGCGAGCAGGTGCTCCCCGTCGGAGGCGAAGGTCCCCATCAGCTCACGGAACAGCGGCATGACCCGCGCCAGCGGGTGCTCGGCCCGATACGAGCCGAGGTCCCCGTCGCTCAGTTCGACGCTCGCGGTTCCGTCGGGCCCGACACCGGCCCGCGCGGAACGCCGCCACGACTCGGCCACCACCGGGCGCACCGGCCGCTGCACCGTGCCCGCCTCGGTGAACGTCTCGTGTGCGCGCCGCAGCAGCCGGACGTGCTCGGCAGGGTCGGCCCCCGGTTCCAGGGCCACCCATGGATCGGTCAACTCGGCCTCCCGGAAAGCGATGCGGCTGCGCCCATCGTCACTCCGGGTGCGCGCGCAAACAACCTCCTCGACCGGCCTCACCCGAACGATGCGCGGCTCACACGGCTTCGACCATGCGCAAGTAGCGCTGCCAGTCCCAGTACACCCCCGGGTCGCTGTGGTCGGTGCCCGGCACCTCGTAGTGCCCGATGATGTGCGCGCGGTCCCTGGGGATGCCGTATCTCTCGCAGATCCCCGCCGTGAGTTTCGCGGACTGCTGGTAGAGGGCCTCGGTGAAGTAGGCGGGCTTGTCCACCCATCCCTCGTGCTCGATGCCGATGCTGCTGGTGTTGTCGTCCCAGTTCCCGGCATGCCAGGCGATGTCCGCCTCCCGCACGCACTGCGCGATGTGCCCGTCGGCCGATCGCACGACGTAGTGCGCGGACACCTTCTTCGCCGGGTTCTGGAAGATGGCCAGGGTGCCGGTGTAGGCGGTCTGTGTGACGTGGATGATCACCCGGTCCACCTGGTGGGACCAGGGGCGCTCCGCCGCCGTGAAGTTGGACGGGGTGGCCGGCTGCCACTCGGCGAACGGGTGGTCGACGGGTTGCGGGGCCGCTCCGGCCTGGGCTTCGGGAAGCAGCGCGTACGGTGTGGCGGCCAGGACGGCCCCCTTCAGCAACCGCCGTCTGCCGAGCAGCGGTCTGGCGCGTTCCATGAATCAGTGCCTTTCGTCTCAGCGGTGTTCAGCCAAGCAGGGCCACCGCGGTCTCACGGAGCCGGTCGTGTACTCCGCGGTGAGTCTCGCGTGCCGGCAGCCATTCCTTGCGGATCTTCGCCACGCAGGTGTAGTTGGTGTCGCACACGTTGGCCAACGGCGACTCCACCGCCTGGGTGGCGAACTGGTACGCGTCCAGTTCGCTGAACCCGTAGTCGCGCACCAGCCACCGCACGAGGTCGAGCTGGGATATCCGGAACGCGTCCTCCAGCGGGCGTGCCGAACCGGTCGAGATGATGTGGGTGTCCGACTCGATGCGCGGCCAGGGTGTGGCAAGGCCCTTGAGCAGCTCGACGATGACCACCGTGTTCATCGCGCACTCGACGGCGACCCCGCAGGTCTCTCCCTCGCCCTGGCGGGCGTGTCCGTCGCCGAGGCTGAGCAGGGCGCCCTCCACATTGACGCCGAGGTAACAGGTGACACCCGCCCGCATCTCCGGTGTGTCCATGTTCCCGCCGTGCGCGTCGGGCACCAGTGCCGAACGCACCTCCAGATTGGCGGGAGCCACCCCCACGGTGCCGTGCATCGGGTCCATGGGCAGTTCGATCTCGATGTCGCTGTCGCGCGCCCGGAACAGTGCCGTGCGCCGACTCCGGTCCAACTGCCAGATCCACACGGTCTCCGGCAGCGGGGGCTGCAACGTGGCGGTGGTGTGCGTCGAGGTGAGCGCGCCGAACAGGGGAACTGTGGTCGACGCGGCCCAGTCCCGGGCCGGTTCGATCGACACGAAGTGCACGGCGACCGTGTCACCCGGTTCCGCTCCCTCGATGTGGAAGGGACCGGTCTGCGGATTCAGGAAGGGGAACTCGCACACCTCGGACACCAGGTCCTTCTCGGACCGCACCCGCCCCGCGAAGCAGTCCTCCGTGTGCAGGTCGAGGACTGTGCCGGGCGCGATGCGGGCCACGGGCGGTGCGCCGCCGAACGTCCAGGCGTACTCGCCGGGTTCTGGCCGTACGGTCAGGATCATGGGGTCGCTCATCGCTGTACAGCTCCGATTCGTACGGGTTCGGCGAGGTGGTCACAGGCGGTGTCGGCCATGCTTTCCGGAGGCCGCCGTATCAGCATGATCAGCGCCACGATGCCTACGTCACCCCCCGGTTCCCGCCGTTCGAGGCCGTTGGGTGCCTCGCCTGAATCACGGTACGGCGGCTGCCGGTCGGGCAGTAGAGCGCTTGGTGTTTCGGTGGACAACCTTGGGGTTGTGGACAACTTCCTCACCCGATGGGGTGAGGTCGCCGCGGCTCAGGCCCGTTCGCCCACAACCGCCGGGTCGTCCAGCACGGCCCGCACCACCGAGTGCGCGGCCCCCAGCAGCGGACCCTCCGAACCCAGGCGGGACACGGACACCGGACAGGCCGGACCCGCGGTGCGCCGGGCCAGCTCGTCCCGCAGCGAGGGCAGCAGCCAGGGCGCGAGCCCGGCCAGCGCGCCGCCGAGCACCACGGCTTCGGGGTCCAGCAGATTGACCGCCCCGGTCAGCGCGATGCCGAGCGCCTCGCCGGCCTCGCGCAGGGCACCCCGTACGTCCTCGTCGCCGTCCGCGGCATGCTGCGCGAGGAGTCCGACGCGGTCCTCGCCCGGCTCCAGGCCGGCCGTCCGCAACACCGCCTCCTCCCCGGCGTACTGCTCCAGGCAGCCGCGCCCGCCGCAGGCGCACCTGGGGCCGTCGGGGTGGACCGGCACATGCCCCAGCTCGCCCGCGAATCCGCGGGTGCCGCGCAGCAACTGCCCGTCCACCACGAGCGCCGCGCCGATACCGATCTCCGCCGAGACGTGCAGGAAGTCGTGGGGGGTGCTGTCGCCGAGCCAGAGTTCGGCCAGTGCGCCGAAGTTGGCTTCGTTGCCCACGGTCAGCCGGAAGTCCTCGGGCAGCAGGGTGCCCAGGTCCGTGTCGTGCCACTCGAGGTTCGGGGCCCGGACGACGGTCCGGGCGTCACGCGCCACCAGACCGGGCACCGCCACCGCCAGGCCCGCTGGCCACAGGCCCTCGGCCTCCGCCTCGGCCACCACCTGGTGTACCAGGGAGGTGAGTTCCGCGATCACCGGCTCGGGGGAGCGGCCCCGGTTCGCGGCGTACCGCACCACTCGTGAGCGCACCTGTCCGCGCAGATCGACCGCGCAGACCGCGAGGTGGTCCACGCCGATTTCGGCGCCTATCCCGGCCGGCCCCTGCCCGCTGACGGCGAGCGCGGAGCCCGGCCTGCCGACCCGGCCGGGACGCTCGGGGCCCAGCTCCTCGAGCAGCCCCGAGCGTATGAGCTCGTCGACGAGGGTCGACACCGCGGCCCTGGTCAGCCCGATGCGCGAGGCGACCGCGGCACGCGACAGCGGTCCCTCGGCGCTCACGGTGTGCATGACCCGGGCCAGGTTGCGGCGGCGCATGCCCTGCTGGGTGTCGGGCAGGCCACGCCCCGGACCCGCCGGGTGGGCGTCGTGCACCGGTGCCGTCATGCCTCCCTCACCCCTCAGAGGTCCCCCGCTCCAGCAGCGGCGCCGCGTCGGAGAGTACCCCGGCGATCCTGGCCAGCGTCTCGTCGTCCCGCTCCACGGCCGCCAGTACCGGTCCGGCGGCCGTGTTCCAGCGCCGGGCGACCGCGCCCGGGTCCTCGCCGGTGAGCAGTCCGGCAGCCTGCGCCGCGGCGCCGAGCGCGACCAGCTCCTTGGCCTCGGGCACCTGGACGGGACGCCCCGAGAGCCGCCGTACGGTCTGCTGCCAGGCGGTGCCCTGCGCGCCGCCGCCGATGAGCAGCAGCGGCGTCGAACGATCCGCGTCCTGGTCGAGCACCAGGTCCAGCGCTCCGAGCAGTGCCTGTACGGCGCCGTCGTAGGCCGCCTGGAGGAGCTGGCCGCCGGTGGTGTCGTGGCGAAGGCCGTGCAGTACCCCGGAGGCGTTCGGCAGGTTCGGGGTCCGCTCGCCGTCCAGGTAGGGCAGCAGGGTGACCCCCGAGACCGGCTCGACGGCCTCGCGGTCCAGGCCCAGCAGCGCCGCGACGCGGTCCACGGCGAGCGTGCAGTTCAGGGTGCAGGCCAGCGGCAGCCAGTCTCCGTGGGCGTCGGCGAAGCCCGCCACGGTGCCGGTCGGGTCGGTGGGGCGGTGCTTGGAGACGGCGTACACCGTGCCCGAGGTGCCCAGGCTCATCACCGGCGTGCCGGGGCGCAGCCCGAGGCCGAGCGCGGCCGCGGCGTTGTCGCCGGTGCCGGGGGCGACCAGAGTGCCCTTGGAGAACGGCAGGTCATGGCCGTCGCGCACGGTGCCGGCCACCTCGCCGGGCCGGACCACGCGGGGGAGCAGAGCCGGGTCGAGGCCCACGCGCGCGAGGATCTCGTCGTCGTACGACTCCGTCGCCGATGCCCACCAGCCGGTGCCGGAGGCGTCGCCCCGGTCCGTCGTGCCCTCGCCGGTGAGGCGCTCGGTGAGGTAGTCGTGCGGAAGACGCACGGCCTTCGTGGCGCGCAGGGCCTCCGGCTCGTGCTCGGCGAGCCAGGCCCACTTCGTGACGGTGAAGGAAGCGCCCGGCACGCTGCCGGTCCGCTCCGCCCAGGCCTTCGGGCCGCCCAGCTCCTCGATGAGACGCCGAGCCTGGGGCGCTGAGCGCACGTCGTTCCACAGGAGGGCCGGGCGCACCGGCTCGCCCTGGGCGTCGAGTGTGACGAGGCCGTGCTGCTGTCCCCCGATCGACACCGCGGCGGCCTCGCGGGCCGCGTCCCCGCACTGGCGCAGCGCCTCGGACAGCGCGTCCCACCACTGACGGGGGTCGCTCTCCCGGCCGGCCCCGGAGGACACGGTGTGCGGCGCCTGGCCCCGCGCGACGACCCGGCCGGTGGCCGCGTCGACCACCAGCGCCTTGGTGGACTGGGTGGACGTGTCCACGCCGACGACGAGCGGACCCTCGGCTGCTGACATCGGGTTCTCCCTTTTGCGGCTCTTGACCGTGATGCGGCTCGTGACCCTGATATGGCTCATGTCTCCACCCGGAGACACCTTGTCTCTTCCCAGAGACGTGTGTGCATACTAATTTGTAAACCGCCATGACGAAATAGTCCACAGCAGCAAGGAGCCGCGTCATGAACTACCAGCCCACCCCCGAGGACAGGTTCACCTTCGGCCTGTGGACCGTCGGCTGGCAGGGAAGGGACCCGTTCGGCGACGCCACCCGCCGCGCCCTCGACCCGGTCGAGACGGTGCAGCGCCTGGCCGAGCTCGGCGCCCACGGCGTGACCTTCCACGACGACGACCTGATCCCCTTCGGAGCGTCCGACAGCGCGCGCGAGGGTCACATCAAGCGCTTCCGTGAGGCCCTGGACGCGACCGGCATGAAGGTGCCGATGGCGACCACCAACCTCTTCACGCACCCCGTCTTCAAGGACGGCGCGTTCACCGCGAACGACCGCGACGTGCGCCGTTACGCGCTGCGCAAGACGATCCGCAACATCGACCTGGCGGTCGAGCTCGGCGCCGAGACCTACGTCGCCTGGGGCGGCCGCGAGGGCGCCGAGTCCGGCGGGGCCAAGGACGTACGCGTCGCGCTGGACCGCATGAAGGAGGCCTTCGACCTCCTGGGCGAGTACGTCACCGAGCAGGGCTACGACCTGCGCTTCGCCATCGAGCCCAAGCCGAACGAGCCGCGCGGCGACATCCTGCTGCCCACCGTCGGCCACGCCCTGGCGTTCATCGAGCGACTGGAGCGCCCCGAGCTGTACGGCGTGAACCCCGAGGTCGGCCACGAGCAGATGGCCGGGCTGAACTTCCCGCACGGCATCGCGCAGGCCCTGTGGGCGGGCAAGCTCTTCCACATCGACCTCAACGGCCAGTCCGGCATCAAGTACGACCAGGACCTCCGCTTCGGCGCCGGCGACCTGCGGGCCGCCTTCTGGCTCGTCGACCTCCTGGAGAGCGCCGGTTACGCCGGCCCCAAGCACTTCGACTTCAAGCCGCCGCGCACCGAGGACCTCGACGGTGTGTGGGCGTCGGCCGCGGGCTGCATGCGCAACTACCTCATCCTCAAGGAGCGCGCAGCCGCCTTCCGTGCCGACCCGCAGGTCCAGGAAGCGCTGCGTGCCTCGCGTCTGGACGAGCTGGCGCAGCAGACGGCGGCGGACGGCCTGAAGTCGCTGCTCGCGGACCGCAGTGCCTTCGAGGAATTCGACGTGGAAGCGGCCGCCGCGCGCGGCATGGCCTTCGAGCAGCTCGACCAGCTCGCCATGGACCACCTGCTGGGTGCGCGCGGCTGAATGAGCCCCACGCGCGTGTGCTGTCGGCCGTGAGTGGCCTCCGCCGACGGCACACGCGTGTGCGGACTTGCAGCGACCCTCGCGGGGAATGTGCCGGAATCATGCGATCCACGGCATGGGGGCGTATCAACTGCCGCGCGGGGGTCGCCCCATGACCGGTTCGAGGCGACTCTGGACGGTATGGCCATGCCGCCGGTACCGCCCCAGCCGCCCGGACCGCCGGGTGACACACCGCCTCCGGGCGGTGGCTTCGGACCGCCTCCTGACGACTTCGGGCGCAACGACCCGAACCCGTACGGGGGTCTGCCGTCGACCCAGCGGATGGGTTCGGTCGGCGACCCTGGGACGAACGGTCCGAGAAAGCGGCGGAGCCCGCTGTTCGCCCTGCTCGCCGTGATCGCGGCGGCCTTGGCCGTCGCCCTCGTGGTGGTCTTCATGGCATCGGGGAACGACGACTCGCCGGTCAAGGACCCGGCCCCGGCGACCAGTCCGAGCAGTTCTCCCAAGCCGTCGTTCAGTCTGCCCACCCGGCTTCCCAGCGAGTTGCCCAGTGAGCTCCCGTCGCAGTTTCCGACCGACATACCCAGCGAGTTCCCGAGCGACCTGGAGTCCTTGCTCCCGTCTCTGATCGGGTGAGTCAGAGGCGGTGCGGCAGCCGGACGTACGACACCGTCGTCTCCACCCCGCTGTCGACCAGTCGGCCGTCGGCGTCGAACGCTCCCGCTCCGTCCGTCATCCCGAAGTCGTTGTCGTTGATCAGGGCGAGTGTGTCGTGATCCACCCGTGCGATGCCCTCGATCTTCCCAGGCACCCCGGCGACCGCGCCCAGGCCGACGACCAGGTTCTTGGCGAGTACGGGCACGCCCGAGGCCGCCGGATCGTCGAGCTGCTCCAGTGACGGAGACGTGGTGTCGTCGTCCCAGGTGCTGCCGAGGATGTTCGAGGACCGGTCCAGGCGCACCAGTTGAAGCCGTGCGGCCTTGTCGGTGCGCTCCTCGACCAGCAGCCGGTCACCGCCCACCGCGACCACCGAGGAGATCTTGAGCTCGGAGGTGTCGTCCTCGCTCGGGTCCACGACGTTCACCGGGTCGAAGCGGTACGCGTACTCGGCGGTGACCGTCTTCTTCTTCGGCGAGAAACGCAGCAGCCGGGTGGTCCTGGAGGACTCTCCGGCGCTCGTGTCCGGCAGGGACAACGGGCTCTGCACCGCCAATACCAGTTCCCCGCCGGGCAGTTGGGCGAGCCCCTCGAAGCCCCGGTTGATCTTCCGGTGCAGCAGGACGGAGGGCAGCGCCTCCACCACCGGGTAGCCGGCGCCGGTGAGGTTCAGCCCCTTGGGCACATAACGCGTGAGGACCTTCCCGCGCGCGGAGACGTGGACCAGGCTCGGCCCGTACTCGTCGACAAGCCAGAACGTCCCGTCCGGGGCCCGCACGATGCCTTCGGTGTCCAGGCCGTTCGGGTTGTACGACAGTGCTGTGAGCGCGTTGTAGTCGTACGGCGCCTCGTCGCGGCCCTGCTGGTCGGGCAGCCCGGTGACGGGCTTGCCGGAGGAGGTGGTGACCGGGATCGCGTCCAGCACCTTCACGGTGTCGCCGCGGACGCGGATCTTCACCATCGCCGGGTCGAAGCCGGGGACCGGGAACGTGCGGCGCTTGGTGCCGGCCACCTTGATCTGACCGTTGGGTCCGCGGTCGGTGACGGTCCAGAACTCGCCCTTGCGGCCCGCCGGGTAGATGTCACTGCCGATGCCGCCGAGGTCGACCCCGCGGTCGTCGGCCACCGTGCCCGGCAGGAGCCTGTTGCTGAACACACCCAGCGGGATGTCGCCGAGCGTCGCCGTCCTTACGACCTGCGCCTCGCCCGACGGGGCACCCATGGCCGGTCCCGCTGCGATCAGGGCGGCGATGAGGGCGAGGGGTACCCCCGCCGCTGCGGTGCGTCTGGCGGGGCGTCGGCCGTCGAGGTGCGGGGACATGGGGCCTCCTGGTAACCAAGTTCGGTGACAGCGGCCAGATTTGAGCCCCGCGCGGAACGCCGTTCGACCGAAGGGTGAACGGGTGGCGTCGGCCGTGCGTCGGCCCGACATCGCGTTACGCGCGCGCGTGCCGCGTGTTCAGCCGGTCGCGCTGCGGGGTGGCCGGTGCGGTCCCAATCCTTGGAGCACATCGCCGAGTTCGTCCGCCGTGAGCGCGGGGGACGGGAGGGGGGCCACGGCCGGCGAGGCACGCAGACCGTCGAGGAGCAGGGCGAGAGGGCGACGCCAGGTTTCGGGACCGGCGGCCGCGGCGAGGGAGGGGACGGCCCGGCCGAGCGCGGCCAGCGCGAAGAGAACGTCCTCCGTCGTGACGTCCGCCCGGATGCTTCCCTCCTCGCGCCCACGACGCAGGAGCAGCTCCATGGTCGCCCGGTTGTGAGCGTGCACGGCCTGCAACGACTCGACGCCCTCGAGGTGCGTGGTCATCAGGTCGTTCGTACCGCGATCGGTCGCCAGGACGGCGAACACCGCTTCCGTGTAGCCGACGAGTCCCTCCCAGGGGTCAGCGGCGGCCCGGGCCTGCTCGCCGGCGGCCATGGTGCCCGCCAGCGGGTCACGGAAGACCGCGTCGACCAGGGCGGCACGGCTCGGAAAATGCCGGTAGAGCGTGGCGTTTCCCACCCCCGCGCGTCGCGCGATGACGTCCAGGGGTGCCTCCAACCCCTGCTCCGTGAAGACCTCGTGAGCGGCTTCGACCAGCAACTCCCGGTTGCGTCGCGCATCGCGACGCCGTACCGGCGCTGTCGAGTCGTCCGCCATGATCGCCCCTTCGCATTACCGGGGAGTGTTCCCCGGTAACGATGCTATCGTCGTCCAGGTAAGTGGGGAGTGCTCCCCACTTACCTGGGAGGGGTGGGACATGGGCAGTACGGCGCTCGTTCTCGGCGGGGGTGGGCCCGTCGGCGGAGCCTGGATGACGGGAGTTCTCGCAGGCCTGTGCGACGCCGGTGTCGACCCGGCCCGCGCGGATGTCGTCATCGGGACCTCAGCCGGTGCGATCTTCGGTTCGCGCCTCCGCGCGGGTGAGCCCGCGCGCGAGTTGTACGAACGCCAACTGGCCGGCGCCGACCGGGTGGGCCTCGGTGTGACGTCTGCTCAGACGCTTCGCTTTCTGTGGGCCGCGCTGGGCTCCCGCGATCCGGAGCGTTCCGTGCTGCGCCTCGGGCGAGCGGCGCTGAGGGCCCGCACGGGTCCCGAGTCCGATGTGTACGACGCCCTGCGGCCATTGCTGCGGAGCGTGGGCGCCTGGCCCGACCGCCCACTGCGGATCACGGCCGTCGACGCCCTCTCCGGGCAACTGACGGCCTTCGACGCCGACTCGGACGTCACGCTCCTCGAAGCCGTTGTCGCGAGCTGCGCGGTGCCCGTGGTCCTGCCTCCGATCACCTTGACCGGGCGCCCCTGGATGGACGGGGGCAGCCGTTCCACGGCCAACATCCACCTCGCGCGTGGCCATCACCACGTCCTGGCCATCGCCCCGATCCCCGCCGCCGTGGGCCCTCATCCCGGTGCCGAACAGCAGGCGGCCGTCCTCACCGCCGAAGGCGCCCACGTCACCCTCGTGACGCCGGACCGCGCCGCACGCCGGGCCATGGGCCGCGACATGACGTCGGACGCGCGCCGCCCCGCGGCCGCCCGGGCCGGCCACGCCCAGGCGACAGCCCTCGCGGCCTCGGTGCACCCGCTCTGGCGCGCGGAGCGGTGAAGGCCGGGTCGGGACGCCGTCAGCCTGACGACCGCAACCGAAAGGAACCACCATGCCCGCCCCCACTCTCGAGGAGCTGACCCCGGACGGCCATGACTTCGCCTCGAACCCGTACCCCGTCTACGCCGCGCTGCGGGCCAAGAGCGCCGTGCACCGCGTCCTCGTGCCCGGAAGCGGTGAGACCTGGCTCGTCGTCGCCCATGACGCGGCGCGAGCCGCGCTGACCGACCCGCGACTGCGCAACGACATCCGGCATTCCTCGTCCTGGCGGAGCGACGGCGGACACGCCGTCGGCCGCAACATGCTCCAGAGCGACCCTCCGCAGCACACCCGGCTGCGTCGACTGGTGGCGGCTCACTTCACGGCAGGAAGGATCACCGCGCTGCGACCGAGAATCGAAGCCACCGCCCTCGAACTCCTGGAAGCACTGCCGAAGCGGGGAACGGCGGACCTGGTCGCCAGGTACGCGCTGCCGCTCCCCGTCACGGTGATCTGTGACCTCCTGGAGGTGCCCGCGGCCGACCGCGCGGTGTTCCACGCCTGGGCCGACGAACTCGTCATGCCCGCCTCGGCCGAGACGGCGACCGCCGCCGCGGCGTCACTGACCGAGTACCTCGCCGGTCTGCTCGCCCGAACACGCGAACGGCGGGCGACAGGCCTGCTCGGCGACCTCGTGGCAGCCTCGGACCTCACCTCGGAAGAACTCCTCGGCATGGCGTTCCTGATCCTCGTCGCCGGCCATGAGACGACCGTCGACCTGATCTCCGGAACCGTCCACGCGCTGCTGGCCCATCCCGACCAACTCGCCCTGCTCCGCGCCGAACCGGACCTCACCGCCCCTGCGGTCGAGGAGTCCCTGCGCTACAACTCACCCGTGCACGCCACCGCGTTCCGCTTCGCGGCCGAGCCGCTCGACATCGACGGCACCCCGATCCAGGCGGGCGACTCCGTACAGGTCTCCCTCGCCGCGGCCTCCCGCGATCCGCTGCGTTTTCCGGACCCCGACCGCTTCGACCTACGGCGTCCCACGCGCGCGCACCTGGCATTCGGCCACGGCCCGCACCACTGCCTGGGTGCCCCGCTGGCCCGCGCGGAGGCGGCCGTCGCTCTGCGCCTGCTGCTGCGCCACCGGCCCGCTCTCGCCTTCGCGACCGACCCGGGCACGTTGACCTGGCGCAGCAGCACGCTCCTGAGGGGCCTGGCCGATCTACCGCTGCGGTTCGGCTGAGGAGAGCTCCGCCGAGGACAGAGCCGTCGCCGGATCCAGGGCTGCCGGGCCCGCGAGTACCCAGCGTTCCCGCTCCCGGTGGTACGGCCACCACCGCCCGTCCCGCCCCAGGCGCACCTGGGCCAATGCGCCGACGGCCGTCCACCGGTTGCCCTCTGCCCTGAGCGACGGCCGTTCGTCCTCGTCCCAGGCCGAGTCCAGAGCGGCACGCGCGCGTGCGAGTGTGTCGTCCGGGGGCGTCCATTCCTCTTCCAGCACCGACAGCGCCTCCGCACCACCGAGCCCCCACGCGCGCGTGGCGTCCGCCAGCGACTGCGGATCGCGGCCCGATCCGTTGGCGAGCCGTTCCGTCAGTGCCGGGTCGGGCGCGTCGACGGCGAGGCGTACCGCATCCTGAGCGGCCGTCAGCCCGAGTACGGCAAAAGGCCGTTCGGACGGTCGTCGGAGGGCGTCCGCGAGCAGCCGATGAGCCTCTACGGCGGTCCGAGCGGCCAGATGACGGACGGCGACCGGATCGACTCCCGGCCCGGGCGGGGCCTCGGTGTCCAGCGAGGGTGGCGAGCCGGGCTTCTCGGGCATCTCCGCGGTCTCGGGCAGGGGCGGCAGGATGTCGCCGGCCGCATACGCCTCGGCGGCGTCCACGCCTTCCGGTTCGTGAGCTTCCTCCACGGGCGCGGCGCTGCGGCCCTGGAGGTCCTCGATGAGGGCGAGTTCGCCGCGACCGCGCATCAGCAGCAGGACGAAGGGGTCCTGGTCCAGCAGCCGGGCCACCTGATAGCAGAGAGCTGCCGTATGCCCGCAGTGGTCCCAGGCGCCGCAGTCGCACTCCGGTTCCAGATCGCCCAGCCCCGGCAGGAGTTCGATGCCTTCGGACGCCGCGTCCTCGACCAGATGCGGCGGCATCTCACGGTCCAGCAGGGCCGCGACGTGACCGGCCCGCTCGACGGCCATGTCGAGGAGGCGGTCCCACTGCTCGGCCGACAGTTCGGCCAGCAGAACGTCGGCGCGGTGCGTGGTGCGATCATGGTCCTGGACCACGGCCGTGATGCGCCCGGGACGTACCGACACCGCCCCCACGGCGCCCGCGCGGGCGATCCTGCGGCCCGTCTTCACCTGCCCCGAGTCCAGCGCGGCGTCCTCCAGCGCCCGCAGCCAGGCCTGGCCCCACCACGTCTGTGCGAAACCCCGCCCGTGCGCGGGCGGCAGCGCCGCGAACGTGCGCTCCGTGTCAGCGTCATGTCCGGTCATCGTGCACCCCCTCGAAGCTCGACCAGATCGGCCAGCTCCGCGTCCGTCAGCTCGGTCAGTGCCGCCTCGCCGGAACCGAGTACCGCGTCGGCCAACTCCCGCTTGCGGTGCAGCATGTCGGCGATGCGGTCCTCGACGGTCCCCTCGGCGATCAGCCGGTGCACCTGCACGGGCCGGGTCTGGCCGATGCGGTACGCGCGGTCCGTGGCCTGCGCCTCGACGGCCGGGTTCCACCAGCGGTCGTAGTGCACGACGTGCTCGGCCCGGGTGAGGTTCAGGCCGGTGCCGGCCGCCTTCAACGACAGCAGGAACACGGGCACTTCGCCCTCCTGGAAACGCCGCACCATCGCTTCACGCCGGGCGACCGGTGTCCCGCCGTGCAGGAACTGCGACGGCAGGCCACGCGCCGCGAGGTGCTCCTCGATGAGACGGGCCATGCGCACGTACTGCGTGAACACCAGGACGCTCGCTCCCTCGGCGACGATGGTGTCGAGGAGTTCGTCCAGCAGTTCCAGCTTGCCGGAACGGCCGGCGATCCTCGGCTGCTCCTCCTTGAGGAACTGCGCCGGGTGGTTGCAGATCTGCTTCAGCCCGGTCAGCAGCTTCACGATCAGCCCGCGCCGCGCCATGCTGTCCGCCCGGGCGATCTCGGCCAGGGTCTCGCGCACCACTGCCTCGTACAGGCCGGCCTGTTCCTGGGTGAGCGACACGGCACGGTCGGTCTCGGTCTTCGGCGGCAGTTCCGGGGCGATCCCAGGGTCCGACTTGCGGCGCCGCAGCAGGAAGGGGCGCACCAGCCGGGCGAGACGTTCCGCGGCGACCGGATCCTGACCGCTCTCAATGGCCTGCGCGTACCGGGCGCGGAAGGTGCCGAGGCGGCCCAGCAGACCGGGAGTCGTCCAGTCGAGGATCGCCCACAGCTCCGACAGATTGTTCTCCACCGGGGTTCCGGTGAGCGCCACGCGTGCGCGTGCCCCGATCGAGCGCAGTTCCCGGGCGGTCGCCGAGTACGGGTTCTTCACGTGCTGTGCCTCGTCCGCCACGACCATCCCCCACGCGGCTTCGGCGAGCCGGGGCGCGTCCAGGCGCATCGTGCCGTACGTGGTGAGCACGAACTCCCCGTCGGCCAGGCCGTCGAGCTCGCGCCGCGGGCCGTGGAAGCGGCGCACGCGCGTACCCGGTGCGAACTTCTCGATCTCGCGCTGCCAGTTGCCCATGAGGGACGTCGGGCACACCACGAGGGTGGGGCCGGCGGTGGCTGTGTCGGTCTGCCGGTGCAGATGCAGCGCGATCAGGGTGATCGTCTTGCCCAGTCCCATGTCGTCGGCGAGACAGCAGCCGAGTCCCGAGGACGTCATACGGGCCAGCCAGTTCAGGCCCCGGCGCTGGTAGTCCCGCAGGGGCGCGGCGAGCGCGGCGGGTTGCGGGACCGGCTCCTGCGCCTCCGGGTCCGCCAGCCGGTCCCGCAGCGCCGCCAGCCACCCGGTGGGCTGCACCTCGACCCTGCGGCCGTCGACCTCGGCCGAGCCCGTCAGAGCGGCGCTCAGCGCGTCGACGGGAGTCACCTTGCGGTCCTGCCGGGCACGGGCCCGGCGCACCTCGTGCGGGTCGACCAGCACCCACTGGTCACGCAGCCGCACCACAGGCCGGCTGGCCTCGGCGAGCCGGTCCAGCTCCTCGCGCGTGAGCTGCTGGTCGCCCAGCGCGAACCACCAGTCGAACGCGAGCAGCGCGTCGGCGGACAGGAACGACGGAGTGCCCGCCCCGATCCGGTCGCTGTCGTCCGGCGGACCGACCATCGCGCGCGTGGTGAGCTTTCTGGCCAGCTCCTTCGGCCAGTGCACCTCGACACCCAGGTCGGAGAGACTTCGCGCGCCCGCTCCGAGCAGATCGGTGATCTCGTCGTCGGCGAGTTCGACCGCGTCCGGGACGGTGGCCGAGAGCAGCGGGTTGAGCGGGGGCCACGCGCGTGCGGCCCTGCGGAGCGTGAGCAGGCAGTCCATCTGCGTGTGGGGGCCGAAGGCCGTGGAACCGGCCCACACGTCGGCGGCGTCCGCGATGATCGTCGGATCGTTCACGCTGTGCACTTGGAGGACGGCGCGGAAGGAGGGCGCCACACCAGTGGCCAGGCCGTGCACTTCGACGCGCAACGAGACGCGTACGCCCGCGTCGTGGCCCGCGGCGACATCCGCCGCCCAAGCGCGCTGCTCGGGCAGGTGCTGCGGTTCCTGGGCGGCGTAGGCGGGTCCGCCCGTCACCAGGGGTGCCGCGGGGGAGCGGGGCAGGGTGTCGGCGACGGCGTCCAGGAAGGCGCGCACCAGCCGTTCGGGGTCGGGCAGCCGGAGCGGCTCGACGGCGCTCAGGGGTACGGCGTGCGCCTCGGGCGGCATCGCCGCGGCGAGTCGGCGGACACGCTCGATGTCGGCCCCTCCCAGGGGACCCATGCGCCAGGCGTCGTGGTCGGCGGGGGACAGTCCGGGCAGCAGCAGCCCACGGGCCGCGCACTGCAGGGCCAGCACGGCGGCGGCACCCCAGAAGAGGGTCGCCCGGTGCCCGTGTGCGGAGGCACGCGCACGCGTGAGGATCGGCAGGGCGGCGCGGACCGGCAGCAGCACCGCGGGCAGGCTGACCAGATCGACACCGCCGTTGCCGGGTACCACGAGCGTCAGATCCTCGACCGTCCCCGCCGCGACAGCGGGAGGAGGAGCGCCGTCGGACCGCCAGAAGGCCACACTGCCCGTGCGGGCCGGGTCGCCGGGCACGAACACGGCACAGCACAAAGCCAGTTCGGAGATCTCGGACGGTGATGCCGCGGGAAACCTCTGGACAGAGATCGCGGGACTCCTCAAACTTGACTACGTCGGCGGAGTGGTCGAGGGTACATCACCTCTCGGGCCCACTGGGAGTGGCCCTTATCACATTCACGCCAGGGTGTTGTCAACCCCCCGGTGCGGCCGGTGCTGCCCCCAGCACGGAGACGGGGGGTTGCCACATGGTCGCGACCGGTCACCGGTCCGTACGTTTCCTCAGGTCAGCACGTTTCCTGAGAGAGCCGGAGCCCGGACATGCCGCAGAGCACCGCAACCGTCGCACGCCACCCGCGCGGCACGTCCGGCTCTCCGCCCGGCGGAAGCGAGTTCGCACCCCTCCTGCGCGCGGTCAAGGGCCAGTGCCTCCTGGACCGCCGCCACGGCTGGTACGCCCGGACCATCGTCGTCAACGTACTCGCCCTCGCCGGTCTCGTCACCGCCGTCGCCCTGTCCGGCGATTCCTGGCGGACCCTGCTGCTGGCCCCGCTCCTCGCCGTGTTCTGCGCCCGCACCGCCTTCATAGGCCACGACGCGGGCCACGCGCAGATCACCGGTGACAAGGCGGTCGGCCGCGCCATCGGTCTTGTCCACGGCAATCTGCTGCTCGGGATGAGCTACTCCTGGTGGAACCACAAACACCATCGCCACCACGCCAACCCCAACCACGTCGACAAGGACCCCGACGTCGCCGCGGACGTCCTCGTCTTCACCGGCGAACAGGCCAAGGGACGCACCGGCTTCAGGCGCTGGCTCACCCGCCATCAGGCATGGCTGTTCTTCCCGCTCACCCTCCTCGAAGGCGTCGCCCTCAAGGTCCAGGGCTTCCGGGATCTGCGCCGACAGGCGCCGGGGGAGCGTGCGGTGGAGGGCGCCCTCCTGGTGGGCCATCTCGCCGCCTACGCCACCCTGCTGCTGGCCACCATGTCCCCCGGCAGGGCGCTGGCCTTCGCGGTGATCCACCAGGCGCTGTTCGGCCTGCACCTCGGGATGGCCTTCGCCCCCAACCACAAGGGCATGGAAATGCCGGACCCTGACGGCGAGTCCTGGGGCCACCTGCGCCGCCAAGTGCTCACCTCCCGCAACATCCGCGGCGGCACCCTCACCGACTGGTTCCTCGGCGGCCTCAACTACCAGATCGAGCACCACCTCTTCCCCAGCATGCCCCGGCCCCATCTGCGCCTCGCACAGCCGCTGGTGCGCGCCCACTGCCGGGATCTGGGTATCCCCTACACGGAGACCGGACTCGTCGACTCCTACCGACAGGCCCTGAGCCACATGCACGAGGTGGGCGAGCCACTGCGGGCGGACCGCTAGAGGGCGCTCATCCGGGGCGTCTCAGGGCGAGGTCTCAGGGATGTCTCAGGGTCGCGGTTCGGAACTGCAGGAGGCGCGAACCCGTTCCTCTGGACAGAGAGCGGCAACCGCCGCAAAGGAGGCGACGCACATGTCGAAGAACGCGAAGATCGCCGCAGGGGGAGTGGCGGTCGGGCTGCTCCTGCTGATCTGGCTGCCATGGTGGGCCTCGGTCCTGATCATCCTGGGAGTCCCGGCCGCCGCATACCTGACACTGGACCCCTCACAGCGGCGCCGACTGCGCCGCGTCACCCGCAAGGAACTCGGCCGCTGACGCACCCGCACCGGCCGGGAGCACGACAGGCCCGGACGGTGCGGCGCGGCGGTTCAGCTGGGACGTACAGCCATCTTGTCGAGCGCTTCCAGCAGCCCCGGCAGCTGAGGGCCCCGGCCCACCGGCAGGACCTCTCCGGGCTTGTCGTCGAGCAGCACGAACGCGATGTCGTCGGTCCTGGCCACCAGCGACCAGCCGGGACCGTCGGCACGCAGCATCCGCGCCTCGCCCGACGCGAAGGACGACCGGACCCGCCCGAGGGGCGGTGGCGAATCGACGTAGGCGCGGGCCTCCGCGAGGACGCGCCGGATGCCGTTGTGGCCCTTGCGAGGCTCCTTCTCGGTCCCGCCCGAGGCCTGGTTTCCCGCCGCCTGATTTCCCGCGGCCTCGTCTCCCGCAGTGTTTCCTCCCGGGCCCTCGTGGCCCGAAACGTCGTCGCCCGTGGCCTTGTTCTCCGAGGCGTCGCGGTCCGAGGCATCGCGGTTCGCGGCTTCCTGGTCGGAGACCTTGCCGGCCACGGACTGGTCACCCGGGGTCGACCCGCCGTTCGGGCTCGGGAAGGCCGCGTCGTCGATCTGCTCCCGCCACATCGCCCACTGAAGCGCGATCTCATCGGCGCCCAGCCGCCGCTGGGCGGACCCCCATGTCGACGTGTCCGGCGGCGTCAGCGGCGGGCCGTCGGCGGTCTCGGGATCGGGGTCGTGCGGCGCCGGCACGCCCGGCGCGGCGACGGCGACCGCGAGCGGCCAGCCGGGCAGCGCGGCCACGACCGTGCGCTCGTCGGGCGACAGGTCGTACTCCATGCCGCAGTCCCAGGACGCGATGGCGACGGCGACCAGCGAGACGTCGTCGATGACGACCGTCCATCGGGCGCCGCCGCCGTCCTGGCCGAGCACCAGGCCGTACCCGTCGGCCAGCGGTGCCAGACCGAGCGCCGCGCAGGCCTCCGGATAGTCGTCGCCCAGCACGCTCGGGAACTTCGCCGGCGTCAGCAGCACCGCCGTCAGCACATAGAGCGCGTCGTCCGCAGCGGCGACGGCGTCCTCGTCCGTCCCGGCCATCCCAGCCTCCCCATCGGTTCGTCCAACGGCGCGCACCCTAGTGTGCGCGGAAGGCCCTTGTCACGACTACCAAGCACACCCGGAGCTGCAGTTTTCCGGCTGGACGGGGCGAATCGACCATCCCTTGCCGGCCGGTCAGGCCACCGGCAGCCCGAGGAGCGCTCGTGCCACCGTACGCGGCGACTCGTCGCGCTCCCGCGCGAGGGCGATGACGGCCCGGCACGCGAGCTCGCTGACCCCGAACGACAGTGCTTCCGGCGATACCCAGGCCGAGGCCTCGTCGATCCGGTCCTGATCGTCCTCCGCGCAGGCCGAGACGTACGCGGCGGCGGCCTCGAACAGGTTGTGCGTGCGGCCTTCCCGGCCGGTGGGCGCCTCGGTGCGCAACGCATCGACGAATCTGGCGCTGGACTTGCGGATCCTGCCCCACATGCCGACCACCTTCCCCCTGAGTGACGTGGTCCTGCCGAATGTGCATCTTCTGCTACTCACCGTAAGGTCGGAGCCCTGGTCGCAGAAGGGGGACGAGGTGGCGAAGCCTCAGTCCGCCCGTCGGCCGCCGCCCGTTGCGGCACACCCGGATGATCGATGAAGCCGACGGCCCGGGGCGGTCGTCCCCATGACGCTCGGAAGGGCCGGAAAACGGTCAACCAGCTTTGCGGGGCTGGATACTTGTGTCTTCTCACCACTTGGCTACCAGGGGAGCGGTTCGGTGAACTCTGCCGGAGAGAAGAGCCGTTGGGCCGCGGACGACGGCCGCGGCGGTCGGCACGCCGTGGTCGTGGGCGGGAGCCTCGCAGGGCTTCTCGCGGCACATGTCCTGGCCGGGCACGCCGACCGGGTGACCGTCGTCGAGCGCGACCGGTTGCCGGACGGCCCCGAGCCGCGGCCCGGCGTGCCACAGGGCCGGCATCCGCACGTCCTGCTGCAGGGCGGGCAGGTGGCCATGGAATCGCTGCTGCCGGGGTTCCTGGCGGAGCTGCGGGAGGCGGGCGCGCCTCGAGTGGGCATGCCGTCGGACATGGTGATGTGGCAGACCGGCCGCTGGTTCCGTCGGCTGCCCGCGACGACACACATCTACACCGGTTCCCGTGCACAGTTGGAGGACATGGTGCGGCGGCGGGTTCTCGCCAACCCGGTGATCAGCGTGTTCGAGGGGACCGACGTCGTCGGGTTCCTCGGTGATGCCTCGCGTGTGCGGGGTGTGCTGGTGCGGGACCGCTCCGGCGACGCCCGTGCCGCGTCCCGGCCTCTGGATGCCGATCTGGTCGTCGACGCCTCCGGCAGCGGCACCAAGGCTCCGCAGTGGCTGGCGGCGATCGGCGCCGAGGGCCCGCAGGAGGAGACCATCGACACCGGACTCGCCTACGCCTCCCGTGTCTACCGCGGCACGAACGGCGCCCTCGACGGCGAGACCCGCGGCTACTACGCCTATCCCGACCCCGACCAGGTGCATGCCGGTGGCGCACTGCCGCTGGAGGACGGCAGCCACCTGGTGATCGTGTCGGGCCTGCGCGGTGACGAACCGCCCACGGACGACGACGAGTTCGTGACGTACGCCAAGAGGTTGCCGCATCCGCTCCTGCACCGGTGGCTGGACGAGGCCGAACCGCTTTCCCCGGCCTTCGGCTTCCGTCGGACCGCGAACATCCGCCGCCGCTACGACCTTCCCGGCCATCCGGCAGGATTCCTCGCCACCGGCGACGCCCTGTGCACCTTCAACCCGATCTACGGGCAGGGCATGGCCGTGGCCGCGATGAGCGCGGTCGCCCTGCGGGACGCGCTGGCCGACCGGCGCCGGACACCCACGACACGGCGCGTGCAGCAGGCGCTCCTCGCGGCGTCCCGGCTGGCGTGGGACATCTCAGCCGGGGCGGACCGCAAGATGCCGGGCGCGGTCGGCACGGCGACCGACGGTGGGCCCGCGGACCAGATCGCCGGCTGGTACCTGAGCCGCGTCCAGGAGCGGGCCCCGGGCGACCCTGTCGTGGGGCGGGCCTTCCGTGCCGTGCTGACCCTCTCCGCGCCCGTCACCGCCCTGTTCGCTCCGCCCGTGGCCCGGGCCGTCCTCTTCCGGCCACCCTCGCCGACGCCCGCCGAGCCGCCCGCGGCACCGGAGGAGCCCGGGTCCCGGGCGGAGTGATCAGCTGACTCGCGCTGTGCGCTTCGGTGCCGGTCCTCCCGCGCTTGGCCGACGCCTACGAAGCGGCGTCGAGTGACGCGATCGTCTCCCGCAGCCAGCTGAGCTCGGCCCGGGAGGTGGCGCGTGCGATGGTCAGCACACCGCGCCGGAAGGGATCGTCCAACTCCTCGGCGCTCAGCGGCCGGTCGCCTTCGTAGAAGAAGCTCGCCGGCTCCTCCAGGAAGGCGAGTCGGCGCCGCAGTACGGCCGCCTGCGCGCCGGCGTCGTCCAGGTGCCGGAGGAAGGCGAGGACCGTGAACCAGCGGTTCTCGTCGGTGATGTCGCGCGCGGCCGGTTCGGCGAGCCGGCGGCGCAACTCCTGACGGCCTTCGTCGGTGAGCGTCAGGACATGGCGCGGCGCGGCCACGGCACCAGGTTCCGTCGCGCGCGCCAGCAGCCCCGCCTTCTCCAGCCGCTTGATCGCCGGATACAGCGTGCTCTCGGCCACGGGCCGCACGTGACCCGCCAGCGCTGTGATGCGTTTGCGCAGCTCATAGCCGTGCAGCGGGGTGTCGTAGAGGAATCCGAGGATAGCGAGCTCCAGCATGCACGCATTCTGCCGCATCAGCGTTGTACATCCCTCCCGTCTTACCTCCTCTTCGCTATACATCGGTGACGATGTATTGTCCTGGGTGACGCATCGAGGGAGGGCACCATGAGGCAGGCCGAGTTCGACGGCAAGGGAAGCTGCATCCGCTGGACCGAGACGCCCGGCGAGGAGCCGGCACGCGTGTACGTGCACGGGCTGGGATCGATCTCGACTGTGTATCACGCGCACATCGCGGCCCGGCCCGAACTCGCGGGTCGGCGCAGCTTGTTCGTCGATCTGCCCGGACACGGGGTCAGCGACCGCCCCGAGGGATTCGGATACACGCTGGAGGACCACGCGGACGCCCTGGCCGCCGCTTTGCACGCCGCGGATCTGACCGGCGTCGAGATCGTCGCGCACAGCATGGGCGGGTCGGTCGCGCTCGTCCTGGCTCACCGTAGGCCCGAGCTCGTCTCCCGGCTGGTCCTCACCGAGGCCAACCTCGACGCCTCGCCTCCGGCCACGGCGGGCAGCACCTGGATCGACGCCTATGAGGAGGACGACTTCGTCGCCGGCGGACACGCGCGCGTGCTCGAGAAAGTCGGCCCGCTGTGGGCGGCGACCATGCGGCTGGCCGACCCGCGCGCCCTGCACCGCAGCGCGACCGGGCTCAGGCGCGGATCGGTGCCCATGATGCGCGCGATCCTCGAAGGGTTGTCCATCGACCGCGTGTATCTCCAGGGCGAGCTCAGCGGTGAACTGGAGGGGCGGCGGACGCTGGAGGCGTCAGGAGTGCGGGTGATGACCGTCCCCGGCGCGGGTCACAACGTCATGCTCGACAACCCCGACGCCTTCGTGGCTGCGGTCGCCGGGACGGAGTGAGCCGGTCAGTCCTCGCGGACGGCCAGGGCCAGGAAGCGGGCGTCCTCGTCGGCGTACGACGTCATGCGCCAGCCCGCACCGGCCAGCAGGGGACGGAGGTGGGGCTCCGCGCGCAGGTCCTCCGGGGTGATCTGCCGGCCCTGGCGTGCGGCCAGCGCTGCTCTGCCGATCGGGTGGAACAGGGCCAGGACGCCGCCGGGCCGCACCACCCGGGCCAACTCGCGCAGATTCTCGGCCGGCCGGGGCAGATGGGAGATCAGGCCCGCTCCGAAGACGGCGTCGAGTGACCGGGAGCGGAGCGGCAGCGCGGCCACATCGGCGAGCAGTAGCTGCCCGTCCCGATGCCGTCCGGCCCCTACGGCGGCCTCCAGCATGGCCGGGGTCAGATCGGCCCCCAGGACGACCCCCGAGGGCCCCACGGCCGCACGCAGGGGCGGCAGGGCCCGTCCGGTGCCGCAGCCCGCGTCGAGCACGCGGTCGCCCACGCGCAGCCCGAGCTCCGCGACCGCGGCGGCGTAGGCCGGGCCGTCGTCCGGGAACCGGCTGTCCCAGTCGGCGGCACGGGCCGAGAAGAACTCCTGGACATGTGTGTGGTCGTCGGTCATGTTCCGCATGATCCCTCACCGACACGGATGAGGGCCCGTGCGCACACGTTCGAGCGTGACGCGATCGTTCAGATGCATCTCTGCGCCATATTGCGGCACCTTTCGAAATGCGCCCTCTTTGTGCGCCCCTGCCCCCACTAGCGTCCCTTGGTCATGGGACACCTGGACCACGCTGCCCTGGGCTGGCTGACGCCCACGCTCTCGTACGTCATGGCCTGTATCGGCGCCGCGCTCGGCCTGCGCTGTACCGTCCGCGCGCTCGGCGCCACCGGGCGTTCGCGCCGCAACTGGCTCATCACCGCGGCCTCGGCCATCGGGACCGGCATCTGGACCATGCACTTCGTGGCCATGCTCGGCTTCGGCGTCAGCGGTACCGACATCCGCTACGACGTACCACTGACCATCGTGAGTCTCCTGGTCGCGATGGTCGTCGTCTCCGCGGGGGTCTTCGCGGTCGGCTACAGCCGTGACCGGGTCCGCGCGCTCTTCCTGGGCGGGCTCACCACCGGCCTGGGCGTGGCGAGCATGCACTACCTGGGCATGGCTGCCGTACGGCTGCACGGCGACGTCGACTACGACCCGGTGCTGGTCGGACTCTCTGTCCTCATCGCCGTCGTCGCGGCGACGGCGGCCCTGTGGGCGGCGCTGAACATCAAGTCGCCCGTCGCCGTCACCATCGCCTCCCTCATCATGGGTGCCGCGGTCAGCAGCATGCATTACACCGGGATGTTCGCGGTGAGTGTGCGGGTCTCGCCCTCCGGTGCCGTCCTGCCCGGGGCCACGGCGATGCAGTTCATCTTCCCGCTCGCCGTCGGTCTCGGCTCCTACCTGTTCCTGACCTCGGCCTTCGTCGCCCTGTCGCCCACGACGGGAGAGCGCGAGGCATCCGCCTCTGCCCAGCGCGCGGTCGAGAGCGTCCCCTCCTAGCGGCGGATCCCGGCCGGACGGCCCGACGACACGCCCCCCGAACCACTCCCGAGCGAGGAGGCCATGCGTACACCGCGTAGGACCCCCACAGACGGCGCCGAGGCGCCGCTCCAGACACCCGCGCGCGGGCGACGCGCACATGCCGGACGACCGGCCGACGAAAGCCCGGACGACCCGGCGGGCCCCCTGCCGGAGGACATACCCGAGCGCACGGGGCACTGGCGGATACGTCCCCGCACAGTCCGCGCCAAGATCGTCTGCCTGCTCATGGTGCCCGTCGTCTCGCTGCTCGCCCTCTGGGCGTACGCCACGGTCACCACCGCCCAGGACGTGTCCCGGCTGCGCCAGTTGCAGCGCGTGGACAACGCCGTCCGCTCTCCTGTCACCGACGCCGTGACCGCGCTCCAGGCGGAGCGTGCCGCCGCGGTCCGCTACGCGACCGACCCGTCCGCCGCGCAGAGCGACGACCTCCGCAAGCTCGCCGAGCGCACCGACCAGGCCGTGGCACGGCTGCGGCTCGGTGACGGCAACACCGTCGCCGACAGCGAGGAACTGCCCGCCGGTGTCGCTCAGCGACTCGAAGCCTTCGTGACCGGCGCCGAACAACTGCGCTCCGTGCGCACCGCCGTTCTGGACCGCAGCGCCGGATGGGACGAGACGTACGGTCGCTACACCAGGACCATCACCGGTGCCTTCGTGGTGGGCGGCGCCCTCACCGGCATCCAGGATGCCGACCTCGGCTCCGACGCGCGCGTGCTGCTCGAGTTCTCCCGTGCCCGCGAGTCGCTGGCCCAGGAGGACGTGGTGCTGGCCAGCGCGCGCCTGTCGGGCGTTCTCGCCGGTGAGCGACTGCGCCTTTTCACCGGAGCCGTCGACACCCGCAGGGCCCTCACCGAGGGCGCCGTGGCCGACCTGCGCGGCTCCGACCGCACCGCCTGGCGGAAGGTCGCCGACAGCGGCGCGTACGCCACCGTGACCGCCGCCGAGGACCGGACACTCGCAGCCGCCCCCGGCACCCGCGCCGTCGAGGCGACACCGCAGGGCACCTGGCAGGCGGCACACACGCGTGTGCAGAGCGGCATGCGGACCGTCGAACAGGCGGCGGGCAGCGGTGTCGCCCACCGCGCCGACCCGTTCACCCGGGGGCTGCTCACCCCGGCCGGCGCCGCGGTCCTGCTCGGTCTGATGGCCGTCGCCGCGTCGCTCGTCATCTCCGTGCGTATCGGGCGCGGACTCGTCGTCGAGCTGGTGAGCCTGCGCAACAGCGCCCTCGAGATCGCCCGCCGCAAGCTGCCCGAGGCCATGGGGAGGCTGCGGGCCGGCGACGAGATCGACATCCAGTCCGAGGCCCCGCCAGGGCCGCCCGCGGAGGACGAGGCCGGACAGGTCGCCGAGGCCCTGACCACCGTGCACCGCGCGGCCTTGCGGGCCGCTGTGGAGCGCGCCGAACTCGCCAGCGGCATCTCCGGGGTCTTCGTCAACCTCGCCCGCCGCAGCCAGGTCCTCGTCCACCGCCAGCTGAGCCTGCTCGACAGCATGGAGCGCCGCTCCGACGACCCGAACGAACTGAGCGACCTCTTCCGGCTCGACCACCTCACCACCCGCATGCGTCGCCACGCGGAGAGTCTGATCATCCTCTCCGGAGCGGCACCCGGCCGCGCCTGGCGCATGCCGGTGTCGCTGACCAACGTGGTCCGCGCGGCCGTCTCCGAGGTCGAGGACTACGCGCGCGTGGAGGTGCGTCAACTGCCCGACGCCTCCGTCGTCGGCGCGGCGGTCGCCGACCTCACCCACCTGCTGGCCGAGATCATCGAGAACGCCGCCCAGTTCTCACCGCCCCACACGCGCGTGCGGGTCACCGGGGAACCCGTCGGCAACGGCTACGCCGTCGAGGTCGAGGACCGCGGTCTGGGCATGGGCAAGGAGACCCTCGCGGAGGCCAACCGCCGCATCGAGCAGTCCGAGGCACTCGACCTGTTCGACAGCGACCGGCTCGGCTTGTTCGTGGTCAGCAGGCTCGCGGCCCGGCACGGCATCAAGGTGCACCTGCGCACCTCGCCCTACGGCGGCACCACCGCGGTCGTCCTGCTGCCCACGGCGCTGCTGCACATCAAGGCGGCGGAACGTTCCCCCGCCAAGGCCGCGGACCGCGAACGGCTCACGGGACGCGAGTACGCGCGTGTGGCGGCCGCCGAACAGGACCAGGAGTCCGTCCCCGCCCCGGCCGAGCGGCCCGCCCTGGTGGCTCCCCTGACGGCCTCGGCGGACCGGGGAACGACCGACACACCGCCCTCCGGAGTCACCGCCCTGCGTCTGCACCGGCCGCCCGACGAGCCGGAGGAGTCCGGCGACCTCC
The DNA here is from genome assembly GCF_001514145.1 of Streptomyces canus. Classification (GTDB taxonomy): domain Bacteria; phylum Actinomycetota; class Actinomycetes; order Streptomycetales; family Streptomycetaceae; genus Streptomyces; species Streptomyces canus. The sequence goes on along the minus strand of NZ_KQ948662.1, from coordinate 213,142 downwards.
CCCGCCGGGTGCGGCAGGCGCACCTCGCTCCCCAGCTGCGCGAACAGCGATCCGAGGAACCGGCCCGGGCAGCCGCAGACCGGGACGACGACGGCCGTACACCCGAGATGGTCCGGGACCGGATGGCGGCGTACCGGGACGGCTGGGCGCGCGGTGGCGGCAGGCAGCCCGGCCGTGGTGCCGCCCCTGATTCCCCAGCGGGCAGAGACAGCAGCGAAGGAGACCGAGGATGATCCAGGACCCGAGCACGAGGGCCGACATGGGAGTCCCCCCGCGCGAACGAAGCCGGGAGTGGGGAAGGTCCGGCGAACTCGACTGGTTGCTGGACGACTTGGTGCTGCGGGTGAGCGAGGTGCGGCATGCCGTGGTGCTCTCCAACGACGGCCTCGCCGTGGGGGCCTCGACGGACCTGCGCCGCGAGGACGCGGAACACCTCGCCGCGGTCTCCTCCGGCTTCCACAGCCTGGCCAAGGGGGCGGGCCGGCACTTCGGTGCCGGGGGAGTGCGCCAGACCATGGTCGAGATGGACGACGGCTTCCTGTTCGTGGCCGCTGCGGGAGACGGCTCCTGTCTTGCCGTCCTCACCGCTGCTACCGCGGACATAGGCCTGGTCGCCTACGAGATGGCACGGCTGGTCAAGAGGGTCGGCGAGCACCTCTACACGCCACCGCGCGTGGGCGCGCGGCCCCCTGCGGCGGGATGAGAGGGAAGGGCGGTCGGCTCAGATGACCGAGGACATGGAGGGCGTCCCGTACGAACCGGGCAGCCAGTGGTACGACGGCGAGGCCGGGCCCCTCGTCCGCCCCTACGCGATGACGGGCGGACGCACCAAACCCGGCCCCACCGGGGTGCGTTTCGACCTGATCGCCCTTGTCACCCTGGACGTGGGCGCACCCGGAGCCGGCGACGACACTTCGCTCGGGCCGGAACACCGTGCCCTGATCGACCTGTGCCGTACGGAGACGCAGTCGGTGGCGGAACTCTCCGCCGGCGCCGACCTGCCCGTGGGCGTGGTCAGGGTGCTCCTGGGAGACCTCCTGGAACTCGGCTGTGTCACCGTCAGCCGCCCGGTGCCGCCCGCGCAGCTGCCCGACGAACGGATTCTGCGCGAGGTGATCGAAGGGCTCCGGGCGCTGTAGATGAACGTTCAGAACCACCGCGGTCCAGTACGGCACCGACTCGTGCACTCTTTCCGACACCGATCGGGCGCGAGTCGGCCAGAACAGGCAATAAGCGGTCCAACCACTCGAAGGGGAGCTCCAGTTGTCATGATGCTGCCTTCGCGACCCCGTACCGACGTCGCCGCCCGTTGCCGGCCCTCCCGAGAGAAGTGATCGATGGTCTCCGAGAACTCCGATGCCCAGGGCGGCGAGACGACCGCCCTCGCGCTGAAGATACTGGTCGCCGGCGGTTTCGGCGTGGGCAAGACCACCCTGGTGGGCGCCGTCAGCGAGATCAGGCCGCTGCGCACGGAGGAACTGCTCAGCGAGGCGGGCCAGTTGGTGGACGACACCGACGGTGTGGACCAGAAGGTCACCACCACGGTCGCCATGGACTTCGGACGCATCACGATCCGCTCCGGCCTGTCCCTCTACCTCTTCGGCACCCCGGGACAGGACCGCTTCTGGTTCCTGTGGGACGAGTTGTCGCAAGGAGCCCTGGGCGCCGTCGTCCTCGCGGACACCCGCCGCCTGGAGGACTGCTTCCCGGCCGTGGACTACTTCGAGCACCGCCACATCCCCTTCGTGGTGGCCGTCAACTGCTTCACCGGTGCCCGCACCTACGGCGCCCACGACGTCTCGCGCGCTCTCGACCTCGACCAGGGCACACCCGTGGTGCTCTGTGACGCACGGGACCGTGACTCGGGCAAGGAGGTGCTGATCCGACTGGTCGAGTACGCCGGGCGGATGCACACCGCCCGGCTGCTCGATTCGGTGGGCTGACCAAGGGGGAGGGGCCCGCTCACCGGCACGTCACTCCGCGACGGCCTTCTCCGCCAGCACCTTGTCGATCTGCACGCGGACGAGGAGTTCTCCCGGGACGCCGTTGCGGGCGCCGAACTCCTCGGCCCGTTCCTCGCCCATGTACCGCGCCCCGATCCGCCCGGCCCAGTGCCTGACCTCGTCGAGATCCTCCGAGATCCGGGCCTGGCCCCGGAGCACCACGTAGTCGAAGGGCGGCCGGTCGTCGTCCACGCACAGGGCGACGCGTCCGTCCCGCGCCAGGTTGCGTCCCTTCACGGTGGCCTTGCCGGTGTTGAACACCACGTCGTCACCGTCGAGTACGAACCAGACCGGTGCCACATGCGGGCTCCCGTCGGCCCGGACGGTCGACAACTTGCCGGTGCGGGTGCCGTGCGAGACGAACTCCCGCCATTCCTCATCGGTCATCTTCTGTGCCATGTCCCCATTCTCCTTGCCCCGTCGACGGCCGTGGGGAAGGCTTGTGTGGAGATCCTCCGGGCAGGAGGAGACGTCACACGGGGAGACGGGACACATGCCGGAGAAGCAGGGGCTCGGCTGGCTGCTGGACGATCTGACCGAGCGCGTCGACCATGTGCGGCACGCGCTGGTGCTGTCCAACGACGGGCTGGTCACGGGCGCCAGCACGGGGCTGCGCCGTGAGGACGCGGAACATCTCGCCGCCGTCTCGTCCGGACTGCACAGCCTGGCCAAGGGCTCGGGACGCCACTTCGGCGCGGGCAAAGTACGGCAGACGATGATCGAGTTCGACGACGCGGTGCTCTTCGTCACCGCGGCGGGCACCGGCAGCTGCCTGTGCGTACTCAGCGGCTCGGACGCCGACATCGGCCAGATCGCCTACGAGATGACGCTGCTCGTCAACCGGGTCGGCGAGCACCTCGACGTGGACGCCCGCCAACCCGAGCGGAGCCCGGCGCCGGACCTCTGACCTGCGCGTTCTTAGGTCCACGAGGAGTTATCCACAGGCTCGCCACGCATCTCGCCCCACCGGTTACGGTTTTTGTCACGGCGAACGCACACAGCGTGAGCGATGACTCCAGGGGGAGAGCGACCATGTCGGGCAGCCTGATCACCCAACGCCATCACCAGGCGCACACACCCAGCCGAGCCGCCCGGGAACTGGGTCTGAAGCGAAGCGAGTTCGACCTCGCGGTGCACCTCGGGCAGATCCGGACCGTGCCCGACGAAGGAGGCGGCGGGCGACGTGTCACCGGCTCCGAGATCGACCGGCTGCGGGCGGCGGACGGTTTTCCGGACTGGCTGCTTCAGCGTGTGCGGGTCGTGGGCACCACCGAGGGCGCCAAGGTCATGGACGTCCCTGCGGGCAGGTTCACCCGCCTGGCCCGCCTGGGCCTGTTCTCGCCGGTGCGCTTCTATCTCAACCGGTACCGAGCCGTGGTGTGGCTGTATCTCGCCGACGAACTCGAGGAGTTCACGACAGTCGGGGAGAACACCCCGCTGCTGACCGCACGCCGTATGCCCGAAGGACTGCGCGACATGCTGGACGCGGGCGTGGACCTGCGGGCCCGCAACTGGCGGGGGCGCCACCGCGGATTCCTCTTGCGGCTCGCCGAAGACCCCTGGGAGAGCGCAGGAGCCCTTGCCGCCTTCCTCGACCTCGTACAGATCGCGGAGCTCGTCCCCGACCCGTACGAGCGATCCCATCTGGGTCGCTTCCGGCCGGGACCACCGGCCCAGGGCGCACAGGGATCGCCCGCCGCGCACCTCATCGAGAAGATCATGACGGCGGACCACCCGGACGAGATCGAATGGCTCAGGACCGACCTGATCCGCGCCTTGGAGGACGCCCGGACATTCCGGCCCGCGCCGCGCCCCACGGCCCGGCGGACAGCCTCCACCCAGCCGCAGGACCTGTCGACACTCCAGGAGGAGCCGACTCGCGGCCTGCTGGGCTGGCTCCGGCGCAGAAGCTCCTGACCTACAGCGGCCGGAACAAGCCTTCCTGGACGACGGACACCAGCAGACGTCCCTCCAGGTCGTAGATCCGGCCGCGAGCCAGACCGCGTCCGCCCGTCGCGATAGGTGACTCCTGGTCGTACAGGAACCACTCGTCCGCGCGGAACGGCCGGTGGAACCACATGGCGTGATCCAGCGACGCGATGTCGAAGCTCCGCGGCCCCCACAGGGGCTGGACCGGGATGCGGACGGCGTCCAGGAGGGTCATGTCGCTCGCGTAGGTCAGCGCGCAGGTGTGCACGACCGGGTCGTCCCCGAGCGGCCCGACCGCGCGCATCCACACCGCGCTGCGCGGCTCGGCGTCCTTGACCTCCTCGGCGCTCCAGCGCAGCCGGTCCACATACCGGATGTCGAAGGGCTGGCGACGCGCCATCCGCTCCAACTGCTCGGGCAGTTCGCCCAGATGCTCCCGGATCTCGTCGCCGACCCTCGGCAGGGACTCCGGGGCCGGGACCTTGCGCGCGGGCGGCAGCTGGTGCTCGAAGGGACCTTCCTCAGGCTTGTGAAAGGAGGCGGTGAGATTGAAGATCGTGCGGCCCTGCTGCACGGCGGTGACCCGGCGCGTGGTGAAGGACCGTCCGTCCCGCACCCGCTCGACCTGGTACACGATCGGTACGCCGGGCCGGCCAGGGCGCAGGAAGTACGCGTGCAGCGAGTGCACCGGGCGGTCGCCTTCCGTGGTGCGGGCGGCGGCCACCAGCGCCTGGCCCGCCACCTGGCCGCCGAAGACCCGCTGGAGAGACTCGTGCGGGCTTCGGCCACGGAAGATGTTGACCTCGATCTGCTCCAGGTCGAGCAGGTCGACGAGCTTCTCGGCCGGGTTCGTCATGGGTGGGATTCTCCTGTGCTCACAGCTGGCCGACATCGGTGACCCGGACGACCGCGCGGCCCTCCGCGTCGGAGGCCGTGAGGTCGATCTCCGCGCTGATGCCCCAGTCATGGTCGCCGTTGGGGTCGGCGAAAGTCTGCCGTACGCGCCACAGCCGGTTGTGCGGCTCCTCCTCGATCTGCAGCAGCTTGGGACCGCGGGCGTCGGGTCCGGTGCCGAGGTCGTCGTACTCGTCCCAGTACTTGTCCATGGCCTCGCCCCACGCGTCGGCGTCCCAGCCGGCCTCGGCGTCCATCTCGCCCAGCTCCTCGACCTGGTCGAGGGCAGCGAGCTCGACGCGGCGGAACAGGGCGTTGCGGACCAGGACGCGGAAGGCGCGCGCGTTGGTGGTGACCGGCTTGACCTCGTCGGCTTTCTCCTGAGCCTCCTCGGCGGTCATCTCCTCGGGGTTGGCGAGCTGCTCCCACTCGTCCAGGAGGCTGGAGTCGACCTGGCGGACCGTCTCGCCGAGCCACTCGATCAGGTCCTGCAGATCCTCGGACTTGAGGTCGTCCGGGATGTTGTGGTCGAGCGTCTTGTAGGCACTTGCGAGGTAGCGCAGGACAATGCCCTCGGTGCGTGCCAGCTCGTAGAAGGACACCAGCTCCGTGAAGGACATGGCCCGTTCGTACATGTCACGGATGACGGACTTCGGGGAGAGGGGATGGTCGCCGACCCAGGGGTGACTCTTGCGGTACGTGTTGTACGCGTGGAAGAGGAGCTCCTCCAGGGGCTTCGGGTACGTGATGTCCTGGAGGCGTTCCATGCGCTCCTCGTACTCGACGCCGTCCGCCTTCATCGCGGCCACGGCCTCGCCCTTCGCCTTGTTCAGCTGGGCGACGAGGATCTGGCGGGGGTCGTCCAGGGTGGACTCCACGACAGAAACCATGTCCAGGGCGTAGGACGGCGATTCGGGGTCGAGCAGCTCGAACGCGGCGAGCGCGAACGTGGACAGCGGCTGGTTGAGCGCGAAGTCCTGCTGGAGGTCCACGGTGAGGCGGACGATGCGGCCGCTTGCGTCGGGCTCGTCGAGCTTCTCGACGATGCCGCCGTCCAGCAGCGAGCGGTAGATGGCGATCGCCCGCCGGATGTGCTTGAGCTGCTGCTTGCGCGACTCGTGGTTGTCCTCCAGCAGATGCCGCATCGCCTCGAAGGCGTTGCCCGGACGGGCGATCACCGACAGCAGCATCGTGTGCGTGACGCGGAAGCGGGACGTCAGCGGCTCCGGCTCGGAGGCGATCAGCTTCTCGAAGGTGTTGTCCGTCCAGCCGACGAAGCCCTCGGGTGCCTTCTTGCGGACGACCTTGCGGCGCTTCTTCGGGTCGTCTCCGGCCTTGGCGAGCGCCTTCTCGTTCTCGACGACGTGCTCGGGTGCCTGGGCGACGACGAAGCCCGCCGTGTCGAAGCCCGCCCGGCCCGCGCGGCCCGCGATCTGGTGGAACTCGCGAGCGCGCAGGGTGCGGACACGGTTGCCGTCGTACTTGGTCAGCGCCGTGAACAGCACGGTGCGGATGGGCACGTTGACGCCGACGCCGAGCGTGTCCGTGCCGCAGATGACCTTCAGCAGACCGGCCTGGGCGAGCTTCTCCACCAGCCGCCGGTACTTGGGCAGCATGCCGGCGTGATGGACCCCGATGCCGTGCCGCACGTAACGGGAGAGGTTGCGGCCGAACTTGGTGGTGAAGCGGAAGTTGCCGATCAGGTCGGCGATCTGGTCCTTCTCCTCACGCGAGCACATGTTGATGCTCATCAGCGCCTGCGCCCGCTCCACCGCCTGCGCCTGCGTGAAGTGCACGATGTAGACGGGCGCCTGCTTGGTCTCCAGGAGCTCCGTGAGGGTCTCGGTGAGCGGGCTGAGCTTGTACTCGTAGGAGAGCGGTACGGGGCGGGTCGCCGAGCGGACCACGGACGTGGGCCGGTTGGTGCGCCGAGTGAGGTCCTTCTCGAACATCGAGACGTCGCCGAGCGTGGCCGACATCAGGATGAACTGCGCCTGGGGCAGCTCCAGGATCGGGATCTGCCAGGCCCAGCCGCGGTCCGCCTCGGCGTAGAAGTGGAACTCGTCCATGACGACCTGGCCGACATCCGCGCCCTTGCCGTCGCGCAGCGCGATCGAGGCGAGCACCTCGGCGGTGCAGCAGATGACGGGAGCGTCGGCGTTGACGGATGCGTCGCCGGTCAGCATGCCGACGTTCTCCGTGCCGAACATCTTGCACAGCTCGAAGAACTTCTCCGACACGAGCGCCTTGATGGGCGCGGTGTAGAAGGTGACCTCGTCACGGGCGAGGGCGGCGAAGTGCGCACCCGCCGCGATCATGCTTTTGCCGGAGCCGGTGGGCGTCGACACGATCACGTTCGCGCCGGAGACCACCTCGATCAGCGCCTCCTCCTGATGGGGGTAGAGCGTCAGCCCCCGCTCCTCGGCCCACGACTCGAAGGCGTCGTAGAGGGCATCGGGGTCGGCGGTCGGCGGCAGCTGATCGATGAGGGTCACCCACCCATCTTGCCTGCCCGGATGCCCGATGGGGGAATCGGATGCGAGTGGGAAGATCACGACCAGTACGCTGTGTCGCCGACGGAGCGTCAGCGCAGCCGGTCAACTGGACAGTGGCACACGAGGAATGGGGCGGGCAACGCCGATGATGGGACCAGCACACTCACTGTCGGGCGCCGCGGCCTGGCTGGGCGTAGGAGCGGCGGCCGCCGCCACGGGGCACACCATGCCGTGGCCCGTACTGCTGGCTGGAGCCCTGATCTGCGCGGGCGCCGCGCTCGCTCCCGACCTCGACCACAAGGCGGCCACGATCTCGCGGGCCTTCGGGCCGGTCTCGCGGGGCCTGTGCGAGATCGTCGACAAACTCTCGTACGCCGTCTACAAGGCCACCAAGAAGCAGGGCGACCCACGTCGCTCCGGCGGACACCGCACGCTCACCCACACCTGGCTGTGGGCCGTGATGATCGGCGCGGGCTGCTCGGTGGCGGCGATCACCGGCGGCCGCTGGGCGGTGCTGGCGATCCTGTTCGCGCACATGGTGCTGGCCATCGAGGGCCTGCTGTGGCGGGCGACCCGGGGTTCCAGCGCCGACGTCCTGGTCTGGCTGCTGGCCGCGACCAGCGCGTGGATCATAGCGGGCATTCTGGACAAGCCGGGCAACGGCTCGGACTGGCTGTTCACACAGCCGGGCCAGGAGTACCTGTGGCTGGGGCTGCCGGTCGTGCTGGGCGCGCTCGTGCACGACATCGGGGACGCGCTGACGGTCTCCGGCTGCCCGGTCCTGTGGCCGATCCCGGTGGGCCGCAAGCGCTGGTACCCGATCGGCCCGCCGAAGTTCATGCGGTTCCGGGCGGGCAGCTGGGTCGAGCTGAAGGTGCTGATGCCGGTGTTCATGCTCCTCGGGGGAGTGGGCTGCGCGGCGGCGCTCAACTTCATCTGAGGCCGGGGCGACGGATTCCTCCGTCAGCTGCCCTGGCCGGTCCCGCCTCCGTAGCGCCGCTCGAAGGCGGCCACACGTCCCTCGGAGTCCACCGTCCGCGCCTTGCCGGTGTAGAAGGGGTGGCTCTCGGAGGAGATCTCCACGTCCACCACCGGGTAGGTCTCGCCGTCGTCCCAGTCGATGGTCCGGTCGCTGGTGGCGGTGGACCGGGTCAGGAACGCGTAGCCGGCGGAGCGGTCACGGAAGACGACCGGGTGGTAGTCGGGCTGCTTGTCCTGCTGCATGGCTGCTCCTTCTGCGGGGCGGGGTGGGGCGTGGGCGGTGCGGTGGGCAGTGCTGGGACCTGTCGGCCGGCCACGGTGGTCAGCCCGACAGGGGCTCCTCGTCGACGATGTGCATCGCGGCCTCCTCCGCGGACGCCGCGGCACCGTCGATGCCCACGTCCGTGGCGATCAGCGCGCTCTCCTCGTCCTCGTGGGCCCCTTCGTCGGGGGCCACGAGGCGGCCGGAGCGCATCGCGCCGACCTCGTTGTCCAGGAGCTCGCCGTCGGAGCCTTCGTAGTCACCGATGCCGTCACCTTCGGCCGGCGCGAGGTCGGGCGTCTCCTCCGCGAGCCGTTGGTCCAACGTCTCGCCCCGCCGGCGCTCCGCGGCCGTCACGCCGCTGTGCTCCACCGCCCACGGTCTCTCCGGCGGGGACCAGCCGCGGTCGAGAGGGTCGCCGACCCCGTCGTCCTCCAGGGTGTCCTCCGCGTCGAGTAGCCCCGCGTCGTCCTGGATCTCGGAGCCGTCGGGCTGGTAGACGTCGTCTCCCCATCCGTCGGAGCTGTCCACGGGTACCTCCAGGTGAAGGGGACGGGCCCGGTCCTCCCGCGGCCCGGGACGGACCACGGACTCACGGGGCACTTGCCGCGCCCGCCGTCGAACCATGCCGTCCGCGGGCGCTCCCTGAGCCGGTGCTGCTGTCCAGCCTTCCACTCCCTTTCGGGACAGCGCAACGCCACGGGGGCGCTGCGCCGGCTTGAGCGGTGGTCGGAGGGGGCGGGGTGTGGGTTGGGCCGGTGGTCAGAGGGGCCGCAGGTGTGGGTCGGGTCGGTCGTTGGAGGGGCCGGTGTGTGTGCTGGAGCGGCCTGTTGGAGCGGGCCGGGTGTGGGTTGGGCTGGTTGTCGGAAGGGCCGAGGGTGTGGGTCGGGCCGGACGGTGGCGTGGGTCGGGGTGGGGCTGGACTGGTCGTCGGAGGGTCACCCCCACCCCCACCCCATGCCCCACCCCCACTCTCACCCGTGCCAAGACCTCCACAACGCCGCATACGCCCCGTCCGCCGCGACGAGCTCGTCATGGCTGCCCAGCTCGCTGATGCGGCCGTTCTCGACGACGGCGATGACGTCCGCGTCGTGGGCGGTGTGCAGGCGGTGGGCGATGGCGACCACCGTGCGGCCGTCGAGGACGCGGGCCAGGGAACGTTCGAGGTGGCGTGCGGCCCGGGGGTCCAGCAACGACGTCGCCTCGTCCAGGACCAGGGTGTGCGGGTCGGCCAGCACCAGCCGGGCCAGCGCGACCTGCTGGGCCTGGGCCGGGGTGACGGTCAGGCCGCCCGAGCCGACCTCGGTGTCCAGACCCTCGTCGAGCGCACCCGCCCATCCGTCCGCGTCGACCGCGCCGAGGGCCGCCCAGAGCTCGGCGTCCGTGGCGTCCGTGCGGGCGAGCAGGAGGTTGTCGCGCAGGGAGCCCACGAAGACGTGGTGCTCCTGGTTGACGAGGGCCACGTGCTCACGGACGCGTTCGGCGGGCATCCGGGACAGTTCGGCGCCGCCGAGGGTGATGCGGCCGTCCCGGGGCGCGTAGATCCCGGCCAGGAGACGGCCGAGGGTGGACTTGCCGGCACCCGAGGGACCCACCAGTGCCAGCCTCGTGCCGGGGGCGACCTCCAGGGACACCTTGCGCAGGACGTCCACGCCCTCCACGTAGCCGAAGTGCACCCGGTCCGCGTGCACGTCCCGCCCGTCGGGAGCGAGCCCGGCGTCCCCGCTGGAAGGCTCGATGTCCCGGACCCCGACCAGCCGGGCCAGCGACACCTGGGCCACCTGCAGCTCGTCGTACCAGCGCAGGATCAGCCCGACCGGGTCGACGAGCATCTGCGCGATCAGCGCGCCCGTCGTCAGCTGACCGACCCCGATCCAGCCCTGGAGCACGAAGACCCCGCCGACCATCAGCACCGACGAAAGGATCATCACGTGGCTGACGTTGATGCACGGGAAGAGGACCGACCGCAGCCACAGGGTGTAGCGCTCCCAGGCGGTCCACTCCTTGATCCGCTGTTCCGACAGCTCGATGCGGCGGGCGCTCAGCCGCTGCGCCTCGACGGTGCGTCCGGCGTCCACGGTCTCCGCGAGCGCGGCGGCCACGGCCGCGTATCCGGCGGCCTCCGAGCGGTACGCGGACGGCGCCCGCTTGAAGTACCAGCGGCAGCCGACCACCAGCAACGGCAGGGCGAGCAGCACTGCGGCGGCCAGCGGCGGCGCGGTGATCACGAGCCCGCCGAGCAGCAGGGCAGCCCACACCACGCCGATCGCCAGCTGTGGCACGGCCTCGCGCATCGCGTTGCCGAGCCGGTCGATGTCCGTCGTGATCCGGGACAGCAGGTCACCGGTCCCGGCCCGCTCCAGGACGCCGGGCGGCAGGCCGACCGACCGTACGAGGAAGTCCTCGCGCAGGTCGGCCAGCATGCGTTCGCCGAGCATCGAACCGCGCAGCCGCACCTCCCGTACGAACACGGCCTGGACGATCAGCGAGATCAGGAACAGCCCGGCCGTCAGCTCCAGATGGAGTTCCTTCGCTCCGTCCGACACCCGCTCGACGAGGTCACCGAGCAGCCAGGGCCCGACCATGGAGGCCACGACCGAGACCGTGTTGACCCCGACGAGGAGCGCGAAGGCGCGGCGGTGCCGGTGGAACAGTTCGGCCACGTAGGCGCGTACGGTCGCGGTGGCTCCGACGGGCAGGGTGTTCGCCGTCGTCGGGGCCGCCGGGTCGTAGGCCGGTGGCGCGACGCCGATCATGCTGTCTCCTCGATCTCTTCCAGTTCGTTCAGTACGCCGTTGAGGGCGGCCTCTTCGTCCGTCTCGCGGGTGACGACCGCCCGGTACCGCGGTTCCTTGCGCGCCAGGTCGCGGTGCACGCCGACCGCCGCGACCTCGCCCTCGTGCACGAGCACCACGCGGTCGGCGTGGTCCAGGAGCAGCGGCGAGGAGGTGAACACCACGGTGGTGCGCCCGGCCCGCAGGTCCCGCACCCCCTGTGCGATCCGTGCCTCGGTGTGCGAGTCGACGGCGGAGGTCGGCTCGTCCAGGACGAGCACCTCCGGGTCGGTGAACAGGGACCGGGCCAGGGCGAGCCGCTGGCGCTGGCCGCCCGACAGGGACCGTCCGCGCTCGGTGATGCGCGCGTCCATCGGGTCCTCGGCGCCCAAGGACCCCTGGACCAGGGCGGCCAGCACGTCCGCGCACTGCGCGGCCGCGAGCGCCTCCTCGGCGCCGACAGCGCCTGAGGCGGGCACGTCGAGCAGTTCGCGCAGGGTCCCCGAGAGCAGGACCGGGTCCTTGTCCTGGACCAGGACCGCCGTGCGCGCCGAACCGAGCGGCAACTCGTCCAGCGGCACTCCGCCCAGCAGCACCGACGTGCCCTCTTCCGAGGGGTGCCCGCCGAGGCGCTCGGCGAGCACTCCCGCCGCGTCCGGGTCGCCGCATACCACCGCGGTGAGCCGGCCGGAGGGGGCGAGCAGACCGGTGGCCGGGTCGTACAGATCCCCGGCCGGCAGGCTGTCCCCGGCCCTGTCCCGCGAGCCCTCGGCGGACATGGCGCGCTCCAGCGACAGCACCCGGGCGGCCCGCGTGGCTGAGGGCCGGGAGAAGGAGTACGCCATGGCGATCTCCTCGAAGTGCCGCAGCGGATAGGACAGGATCATGACCGAGCTGTAGACGGCGACCAGTTCGCCGATCTCGACGCGGCCCTGACGGGCCAGGTGGACGCCGTACCAGACGACCGCGATGAGCAGCAGTCCGGGCAGCAGTACCTGGATGGCGGCGATCAGGGACCACATCCGGGCGCTGCGCACGGCCGCGTGACGGACCTCCTGGGAGGCCCTGCGGTAGCGGTCGAGGAAGAGCTCCTCGCCGCCGATGCCGCGCAGCACCCGCAGGCCGGCGACGGTGTCGGAGGCCAGCTCGGTGGCGCGGCCGGCCTTCTCGCGCTGGAAGTCGGCGCGCCGGGTCGCCCGGGGCAGCAGCGGCAGCGCCGCGAGGGCCAGGACCGGCAGGCCTACGGCGACCAGCACGCCGAGTTGCGGCTGGTAGACGACCATTCCGGCACAGACCACGACGATGGTGACCGCCGCCGCGGTGAACCGCGACCAGGCCTCCACGAACCAGCCGATCTTCTCGACGTCGCCGGTGGAGACGGCCACGACCTCGCCGGCCGCGACCCGTCGGGTCAGCGCCGAGCCCAGGTTGGCGGCCTTGTGGGCCAGCAGCTGCTGGACGCGCGCGGCGGCCGTGATCCAGTTGGTGACGGCGGAGCGGTGCAGGAAGGTGTCGCCGAGCGCGCTGCCGATGCAGCACAGCACCAGCAGGCCGCCCGCGAGGGCGAGTCGGCGGCCCGAGTGGTCGACGACCGCCTGGACGGCCACGCCGACGCAGAAGGGCAGCGCGGAGATGGAGAGGAAGTGCAGCAGTCCCCAGGCAAGTGACTTGAGCTGTCCGCCCAGTTGGTTCCTGAAGAGCCACCACAGGAACCGGGAGCCCGAGCGTGCGTCGGGCACACCCGGGTCGCGATACGGAAGGTCTTGGATCTGCATGACGGTGACGTCCAGTGGCTCGTGTCAGCGGGGTGGGAGGGAGCCGCACACGGCGGCTGCAAACCGTGAAAGGGTCGCGGCAGAGCGTGGTCAAAGGCAACAGGTTTTCCGCCGCGCCGCAGAGAAGCGGCTGCGCTCGTGGAGTCGGTTTTCCCCGGCCCGCGGTGCGACCATGGAGCGATGCGAGGCGGAGACGCACGACGTGCCGTGGTGATGACGACGCTCCTGGGAGCGCTGCTGATCCCCCTGGGAGGATGCGGAGGCCCGGGCCCGGCAGGCACCGGCAACCCCCACACCAAGGCCGCCGACAAGCCCGCGGATGGACCGACCCGCGTCCCCGGCGTCGGCGACCGCCTCCAGCGCCGCATCCCCGCCGCGTCCCGCCAGGTCGTCGCGGTATACGGCGACGGCAAGGACTCCGCGGACGCCACCGTCGTGCTCTACACCAAGCACGGTTCCACCTGGGACCGCGTCCGCGGCTGGCCCGCGCACAACGGCAAGAAGGGCTGGACCACCGGCCACCACGAGGGCGACAAACGCAGCCCTGTCGGCGTGTTCACGCTCAGCGACGCCGGGGGCGTGCTCCCGGACCCCGGGGCCCGGCTGCCGTACACGCGATCCGCCGCCATCGCGGCCCCACGCTGGTGGCCCCGGTCCTACTGGCACGACTTCGACTACGTCATCGCCATCGACTACAACCGGATCGAGGGCACGCCGCCCAACAACCAGGCCCGGCCCCAGGGTTACGCCAAGGGCGGCGGTATCTGGCTGCACATGGATCACGGCAGTGGTACGTCCGCCTGTGTCAGCGTGTCCAGGGCGGCGATGCGGTACCTGCTGCGCACGCTCGATCCGGACCGGCATCCCGTGGTGGTGATGGGGGACAGGGCGGACCTGAGGGCCTGAGCTCGTGGCGGGAGGCGGCATTGCGGGGGATGGCCAACTCGCCGTAGAACACGGCCATGAAGAGACGGATCGTCATGTCCATGCTCGCAGGGGCGACCCTCCTGGCGGGCACCCTGCTCGGGGCGACCCCCGCCCAGCCCGCGGAGGCTCCCTCCGTGGCAGCCCAGTCCGCCGACCTCCCCGCCGAGTTCGGAACCGACTGGCACGACCCCCTCACCGCGGCACCACCCGTCGCCAAGCCCTCTGGCAAGTCCTGCCAACTCACTGTCGCCGAAGCGCAGTTCCGCGATTTCACCCCGTACACCGGTACCTACACACCTCCCGAGGGCTGCGGCGACCGCTGGAGCAAGGTCGTGCTGCGCATGGACGGCAAGGTCAGGGGACGGCAGTTCGACCGGCTCGGGTATCTGCACATCGGCGGGGTCGAGGTCTTCCGTACGTCCACACCGCAGCCCTCGCCCGACGGTATCCAGTGGTCCGTCGAGAAGGACGTCACGCGCTACAGCGACACCCTTCGCACCGGTCACGACGTAGAGATGCTCATCGGAAACGTCGTCGACGACACGTACACCGGGATCATCGACGTGAAGGTCACGCTCACGTTCTACGAGGGGCGACAGGCCCCGGCGCCGGACCGTGTGCTGACGCTCGACGACAACACCCTCACCACTCCGCGCAACAGCGAGCGCATTCTCGCCGAGGTGTACGCCACCGGTTCGGGCGGCGGCTGTGAGGAGTACTGGTACCTGACGGTGCCGTCCGAAGCGCCGTACTCCTGCCAGGCCGACAACGGTCCCTACCGTGAGGTGCAGATCAAGGTCGACGGCCGGCTCGCGGGGATCGCTGCTCCGTTCCCGACGGTGTGGACGGGTGGCTGGTCCAATCCCTTCCTCTGGTACGTCGTCCCCGGCCCCCGTGCCTTCGACATCAAGCCGATCGAATACGACCTGACTCCCTTCGCCGGGATCCTCAACGACGGGCGCCCGCACCGCGTGGAGGTCGCGGTCGTCGGCGTCCCCGAGGGGCAGCCGGGCTGGAGCACCCCCGTGAACGTCCTCGTCTGGCAGGACGCCAAGAGCACCCACGTCGCAGGCAAGCTCACCACGCACCAGAACAGCGACCTCGCCAACTCCTCGACGTACACACCGGGTTCGGAACACCGCGTGGACACCGAGGGTGACCACCGGCTCACCGTCGCCGGATATGTCGACACCTCGCACGGCCGCGTCACGACCACGGTCCGCCGCTCGCTGGCGAACACGTCCACCCACCGCTGGGGCGACGGCGAGAACCCCGACGCGCTCAAGGCGACCTGGAGGGACAACGAGTCGGTCAGCGTCGACGGTCGCGGACCGGCCCGCACCACCCGCGCCCACCGCACGTACGCGATGGACGGCACGACCACCATCGGCACGGGCGACCGGCTGCGCACCGTGCTGATCCTCGGTGACCGTGCCGAAGCCTCGGTGATCCGAGCGGGCCACCGCACGGGGTGGTCCCGGCTCGACGACACCTACGCGGGCGACGCCACGTACACGATCAACGTCCCGCGCGACCAGCGGCACGCGGTCGGCACGACGAGCGAGCATTACCGGATCCGCGGTTCGACCGGCTGCTACGACCGTTCTCTCACCACCGCTCAGGGGGTGCTGACCGGCGAACGCAGCGGCTGCTGAGGCGAGTTGTGTGCGATGTGTCACAGATGCAGTGATTTACACGGCCGAAACGCGACGGTCTTGCGCGTGATCAACGGTCCCTCCAGAGTGATCGCCACGGAAACCGCTTTCCGTATCGCAGAAGTATCCCCCATGCTTCTGCGCGTCCCCCGTCGCTCAAGGAGTGCCCGTGCCGCCGTCCGTCCCGTCCCTGCCGCGACGCGTCGCACACATACTGCGTACGTCTCTCTTCGCGCAGGTCGCCTGCGCCCTCGTGCTCGGCGTCCTCGTCGGAAAGCTGTGGCCCGGCTTCGCCTCGGACCTGCAGCCGCTCGGCGACGGTTTCACCCGGCTCATCAAGACGATCATCTCGCCGCTCGTGTTCTGTGTGGTCGTCGTCGGCATCGCGAAGGCCGGTGACCTGAAGGCGTTCGGCCGGATCGGGCTCAAGGCGCTGATCTGGTTCGAGGTCGCGAGCACCCTCGCGCTGGTCATCGGTCTGGTCGCCGCCAATGTGATCCAGCCCGGCTCGGGGATGCACGTCGACCCGGCCACGCTCAACACCGCCGCCGTCGACGCCAAGACGGGCGGCGGGCACCTTCCCTCGACGACCGAGTTCATCGTCAACGCGCTGCCCACCAGTTTCATCGGCGCCTTCGCCGAGAACTCCCTGCTCCAGGTGCTCATCCTGGCCTGTCTGGTCGGCGCCGCGCTGCTGCACCTCGGCCACACCAAGGTCCCGCAGGTGCTGCCCGCCATCGAGCAGGCCCAGGAGATCATCTTCGCGGTCGTGGGCTTCGTGATGCGCCTCGCGCCGATCGCGGTGTTCGGCGCGATGGCCGTCCTGATCGGCCAGTACGGCCTCGGCGTCATCGAGACCTACGCCAAGTTGATCGTCCTGTGCTACGCGGCCGCCGCCCTGTTCATCGTGCTGCTCGCCGTCGCGCTCAAGGCGGTCACCGGGCTCAGCCTCTGGAAGTTCCTGCGCTACATCCGCGAGGAGATGCTCCTCGCGCTCGGCACCGCGTCCACCGAGTCCGTCATGCCGCGCGTGATGCAGAAGCTGCGCAAGGCCGGCGCCCGCGACGACGCGGTGGGCCTGGTGCTGCCCACCGGCTACTCCTTCAACCTCGACGGCGCCTCGCTCTACCTCTCCATCGGCACGTTGTTCATCGCCCAGGCGGTCGGCGTCGACCTCAGCCTGAGCCAGCAGATCACCGTGGTCCTGGTGCTCATGCTGACCAGCAAGGGCATGGCGGGCATCCCGGGCTCGGCCTTCCTCGCTCTGTCCGCCACGGCGTCCTCGCTGGGTGCCATCCCCGCCGGGGCGGTCGCCCTGCTCCTCGGCGTGGACCGCATCATGGACTCGATGCGCGTCGTGACGAACCTGCTCGGCAACTGCGTCGCGGTCTTCGCGGTCTCCCGCTGGGAGGGGGCGCTGGACATCGAGCGGGCGAAGAAGGTGCTGGGCGGTGAGACCGTCGAGCCCGTGGCGCAGGAGCAGCTCGCCGAGGTACCGGCCGAGGGCACCAAGGAGCCTGCGGTCTCCGAGGCCGGCTGACCGGCGTTCCTGAACAGACCGCGGCCACCGCTCCAGGGTTACGGAGTGGTGGCCGCGGTCTGTTCAGCAGTGCGTGTCCACCAGGGTGTCCAGGAGTCCGCCGAGCGCCCGGCGCTGCTGGTCCGTCAGGGGGGCGAGGATCTCCTCCGCGGCCGCCCTGCGCGCGGCGTGCAGTTCCTGAAGAACCTTCACTCCGTCGTCGGTCAGCTCGATGCGGATCACCCGGCGATTGGCCGGATCAGGAACCCGGCGCACCTTGCCGCTCGCCTCCAGCCCGTCCACGAGCGTGGTCACCGCGCGCGGCACCACCTCGAGCCGCTCCGCGAGATCGGCCATGCGCGGTGGCGTCTCCCAGTGCGCGAGGGTGCGCAGCAGCCGGGACTGGGCCGGAGTCACGCCGAGACCGCGCTCATGAAGCTGGCGCTTCTGGATGCGGTGCACCCGGCGCGTGAGCCTGAGCAACTGCTCGGCGAGCAGGCTGTCGGAATCGGGCGTGTCCATGCGGGAACAATATCAGGATCTCGTTCATTGTGAGCATAGGTAACAATGAGCTAGGCTCCGCTGGTCCTCGCCCTCTCACCCTCCGTAGGAGACCATGCCCCGCGATCACATCGACTGGACCCCCACCCCGGGCACCTCGACCGACCAACCCCGTCAGGTGCGCCGCATCCTCCGGCTCTTCAAGCCCTACCGCGCCAAGCTCGCCGTGGTCGGCCTGCTGGTCGGCGCCTCCTCCCTCGTCACCGTGGCCACCCCGTTCCTGCTGAAGGAAACGCTGGACGTGGCCATCCCGGAGGGCCGCACCGGACTGCTCAGCCTGCTCGCGCTGGGCATGATCCTGAGCGCCGTCCTCACCGGCATCTTCGGCGTGCTGCAGACCCTCATCTCCACGACGGTCGGCCAGCGCGTCATGCACGACCTGCGCACCGCGGTCTACGGCCGACTGCAGCGCATGTCGCTCGCGTTCTTCACCCGCACCCGCACCGGCGAGGTGCAGTCGCGCATCGCCAACGACATCGGCGGCATGCAGGCCACCGTCACCTCGACCGCCACGTCCCTGGTCTCCAACCTGACCAGCGTCATCGCCACGATCGTCGCGATGATCGCCCTCGACTGGCGCCTGACCGTCGTCTCGCTGCTGCTGCTCCCGGTGTTCGTGTGGATCAGCCGCCGGGTCGGCAAGGAACGCAAGAAGATCGTCACCCAACGCCAGAAGCAGATGGCCGCGATGGCCGCGACCGTCACCGAGTCGCTCTCCGTCAGCGGCATCCTGCTCGGCCGCACCATGGGCCGCTCCGACTCGCTCACCCGGTCCTTCGCCGACGAGTCCGAGGGTCTGGTCGACCTCGAAGTGCGGTCGAACATGGCCGGCCGCTGGCGCATGGCCGTCATCGGGATCGTCATGTCCGCGATGCCCGCCATCATCTACTGGACCGCGGGCTTCGCCCTCCAGACGGGCGGCCCGGACATCTCCATCGGCACCATCGTCGCCTTCGTCTCGCTCCAGCAGGGCCTGTTCCGTCCGGCCGTGAGCCTCCTGTCGACCGGCGTCCAGATCCAGACCTCGCTCGCGCTCTTCCAGCGCATCTTCGAGTACCTCGACCTGCCGATCGACATCACCGAGCGGGAGGACCCGGTCCACCTCGACCGCGTCAAGGGCGAGGTCCGCCTGGAGGGCGTGGAGTTCCGATATGACAGCGACGACGACCAGCGCGGCCCCATCCTCGGCGGCATCGACATCGACGTCCCCGCCGGCAGCAGCCTCGCGGTCGTCGGCCCGACCGGCGCCGGCAAGTCCACGCTCGGTTATCTCGTCCCGCGGCTCTACGACGTGACGGGCGGCCGGGTCACCCTCGACGGGGTCGACGTCCGCGACCTGGACTTCGACACCCTGGCACGCGGCATCGGGGTCGTCTCCCAGGAGACGTACCTCTTCCACGCCTCGGTCGCCGACAACCTCCGCTTCGCGAAGCCGGAGGCGACCGACGAGGAGATCGAGCAGGCGGCGCGGGCGGCCCAGATCCACGAGCACATCGCCTCGCTGCCGGACGGGTACGACACGGTCGTCGGGGAGCGCGGCCACCGGTTCTCCGGCGGTGAGAAGCAGCGCCTGGCGATCGCCCGGACCATTCTGCGAGACCCGCCCGTCCTCATCCTGGACGAGGCGACCAGCGCCCTGGACACCCGGACCGAGTTCGCGGTGCAGGCGGCCATCGACGCGCTCTCGGCCAACCGCACCACACTCACCATCGCGCACCGCCTGTCCACCATCCGCGACGCCGACCAGATCGTGGTCCTCGACTCCGGCCGGGTGGCCGAACGCGGTACGCACGAGGAACTGCTGGAACGGGACGGGCGGTACGCGGAGCTGGTACGCCGGGACGCCCGACTGGACCCCGCACACGGGGACGCGCAGCTGGAACCGACCAGCTGAACCGTATCCGACAAGCCGAAGATATGCCTGGTTTATGACGATATGCGGGTTACCGTGCCCGCATGCACATGAACACTCCGCCACGGAGCACGATTCGACTGACGCGCCGGGGCCGACTCGTCCTCATCGCGACCGGGGCCGTCGTGGCAGGCACCGCCGTGGCGGTACCGCTGCTGAGCCTGGAGAGCCAGGGGGAGAAGAAGCCCATCACGCTGGTGATCCCGGAGGGCTGGCGGGCCGGGCAGATCTACGACGCCGTGGACAAGGCCCTCGCCCAGCCCCCGGGCACCGCCAAGAAGTCCTTGGCGAAAGTGCACCTCACGCTGCCCAACGAGGCGGAGGGCAACCCGGAGGGCTATCTCTTCCCGGCGACGTATCCGCTGGAGCGCAACGGGAGGAAGACGACGCCCGAGGCGCTGCTCTCGTTCATGGTCGACACCGCGAACCGGAAGTTCAAGGGCGCCCCCGTCGCGGCCGGCGCCCAGCGCAACGCGATGAACGTCTACCAGGCCGTCACCATCGCGAGCATCATTCAGGCCGAGGCGGCGGCCAAGGCCGACATGGGGAAGGTGGCCAGGGTCATCTTCAACCGCCTGGAGCGCGGGATGCCGTTGCAGATGGACTCCACCATCAACTACGCGCTGAACCGCTCCACGCTGAGGACGACCAGCGCCGACCTCCGGATCGACAGCCCCTACAACTCGTACCAGCGCATGGGGTTGCCGCCGACCCCGATCGACAACCCGGGCGAGGACGCGATGCGCGCGGCGATCAGCCCGCCCCCTGGGGACTGGCTGTACTTCGTGACGGTGAAGCCGGGGGACACCCGCTTCACCAACAGCTTCGAGGAACACCGGCGCAACGTGGCCGAGTTCAACAAGAACCAGCAGAAGTCGGCCAAGGCGGGGTGACGATGACGGAGCGTCAGGCTGCTACGGGTTCCGTCGTCAGCAGCCGCCTGATGTCGCGCACGGCCGCACGGCCCGCGCGGTTGGCGCCGATGGTGCTCGCCGACGGGCCGTAGCCGACGAGATGGATCCGTGGGTCGGCCACCGCGCGCGTGCCTTCGACCCGGATCCCGCCACCCGGCTCGCGCAGCTTCAGCGGAGCCAGGTGATCGATGGCGGCCCGGAATCCGGTCGCCCACAGAATTACGTCGGCCTCCAGACGCCGCCCGTCGTTCCACTCCACGCCCTCGGGCGTGATCCGGTCGAACATGGGCTGCCGGTCCAGGACCCCGTCCGTGATCGCCTGCCGGACCGCGTCGTTGAGCGGCAGCCCGGTCACCGACACCACGCTCTTCGGCGGCAGTCCCTGCCGTACCCGCTCCTCGACGAGCGCCACGGCCTCCCGGCCGACGTCCTCGCTGAAGGGGCCCTCGCGGAAGACGGGCTCACGCCTGGTGACCCACGTGGTGGCGGCCGCGTACGGGGCGAGCTCCATGAGGTGCTGGGTGCCCGACGCGCCCCCGCCCACCACGACCACCCGCAGCCCGGCGAACGCCTCGGGCCCGGGGTACTGCGCGGTGTGCAACTGCCGCCCCCGGAAGGTCTCCTGGCCGGGATAGCGCGGCCAGAACGGCCGGTCCCAGGTGCCGGTGGCGTTGATCAGCGCCCGGGTCGACCAGGTCCCGTCCGAGGCCTCGACGAGCAGCCGCCCTTCGTCACCCTCGCGTACGGCACGGACATCGACGGGCCGCCGTACCCGCAGGTCGAAAGCGCGCTCGTACGCCGTGAAGTACTCGGCGATCACCTCCGACGACGGCCGCTGCGGATCGGCGTCCGTGAGCTCCATCCCCGGCAGCGCGTGCATGCCGTGGACCTTGCCGTACGTCAGCGAGGGCCACCGGAACTGCCAGGCGCCGCCCGGGGCGGGGGAGTGGTCCAGCACCACGAAGTCGCGTTCCGGCTCGAAACCGGTGCGGCGCAGGTGATAGGCGCTGGACAGACCTGCCTGACCAGCGCCTATGACGACGACCTCGACCTCGCGGAAGTTGTTCACCTTTCTACCAACGGTGCGGAGGTGCTGGATCTTCCCGCGGTCGTGTCAGTCCGTCTCCGCGGGGCGGGGCGTGGTGGTGGACGGCGGGAGGCCGCCGTTGAACCGCGCGTCCGTGAATTCGCCGAAGTCGACCTTGCGGGGGATGAGCTTCAGGCCGGTGAAGGTGTCCGCGATCTCCTGTTCGGAGGCGATGAGCCGCTGGTCCACCGCCACCGCGACCCGGGTGGTGTAGGTGCGCTTCACCGCGGCCAGCGCCACGTCCTCGGGCAGCCCGGTCTCCTTCGCCCAGACCTTCGCCCACTCCGGCTCGTGGGAGTAGACCCACTTGTAGGCGCGTCGCAGCCGCTCCAGGTAGTCGTTGATCGCGGCGACCTTCTTCTTGTCCTTCAGCGCGCTCGGCGCCGCCACCTGGAAGGTCAGGCCGTTGGTGATGCCGTCCCCGGTGGTCAGCACGCGACCCTGCTTCGCCTGGAGGATCTGCGAGGTGTACGGGTCCCACACCGCCCACGCGTCGACCTTGCCGGAGGTGAACGCGGCCAGGGCGTCGGCCGGCTGGAGGTACTTGACCTTCACGTCGCCCAGACCGAGCCCGGCCTTCCTGAGGGAGGCGACCAGTTGGTAGTTGGCGGACGAACCCTGGGCCACGGCGACGGACTTGCCCTTCAGCTGCGCCGGACCGGTCAGCTCGGAGTCGTTCGGTACGAGGATGGCGTCGCCCTTGGACGTACCGTGCCAGGCCGCCACCACCGTGATCTTCGAGTCGGCGCCGGCCGCGAACACCGGCGGGGTGTTGCCGACGCCGCCGATGTCGACGGCCTTGGCGTTGACGGCCTCCAGAAGAGGCGGGCCGGAGGTGAAGGTAGACCACTTGATCTTGTAGTCAAGGTTGTCGAGCTCCCCGGCGGCTCGCAGGATCGCCTCCGAACCACCCTTCTGGTCACCGACGTTGAGCGTGAGGGAGCCCTTGCCGTCGGTGTCGGTGCCGGCGGAGGCGTTTCCGCCGCAGGCGGTGAGCAGAAGAGCGAAGGGAAGGAGCAGTGCGGCGGGGGCGAGGCGACGTCGCATGGGGATCCGTTCTGTGGAACTTGGTGTGTGGGTAGGGGAGTTCAGGCGGCTTCGGCTGCGGTGTCGACGCCCAGGCGCTCCAGGAGCTGCCCGCGGATCTCCGCGAACCGGGGATCGGTGATGTCGCGGGGCCGGTCGAGGTCGATGGCCTGCTCGTGCGCGATGACACCCTCGTCCATCACGAGGACACGGTCGGCGAGCAGCACGGCCTCCTCGACGTCGTGCGTCACGAGCAGCACCGCGCAGCCGCGCCGCTGCCACAACTCCCCGACCAGACGCTGGGCCTTGATCCGGGTGAGGGCGTCGAGCGCGCCGAACGGCTCGTCCAGCAGCAGGAGATCGGGCTCGCGCACCAACGCCCTTGCCAGCGAGGCGCGTTGGGCCTCGCCGCCGGAGAGGGTCTTGGGCCAGGCGTCCGTGCGGTGGCTCAGGCCGACCTCCCCCAGGGCCTGGTCGGCGACGGCGCGTGCGGGCTTGCCCGGCAGGCCGAGCAGGACGTTGCGCCACACCTTCTTCCACGGCATCAGCCGGGGTGCCTGGAAGGCGACCGCCTTGCGGCGCGGTACCAGGACGGTGCCCTCGATGTCCCGGTCGAGTCCGGCGAGGATGCGCAGCAGG
The DNA here is from genome assembly GCF_001514145.1 of Streptomyces canus. Lineage (GTDB taxonomy): Bacteria > Actinomycetota > Actinomycetes > Streptomycetales > Streptomycetaceae > Streptomyces > Streptomyces canus. Next base: position 189,789 of record NZ_KQ948662.1, on the reverse strand, counting down.
GTGGACTTGCCGCAGCCGCTGCGGCCGAGCAGGGCCACGAACTCGCCTGCGCGGACGTCGAGTCGGAGGTCGTCGATGACGGCACGGCCGTCGAAGGAGCGGGTCAGCCCCTCGACGCGCACGGCCTGCGCGGGGCGGGGTGCCTCGGCCTTGGACGCATCGCGCTTGGGCTCCTCGGCCGTGGATGCCTCGGCCGTGGGTTCCTCGGTCACCTGGTGGTTCACCGGCCGGTGAACGTCGGTCGCCATTGCAGCAGCAGCCTTTCGAGCGAGCGGACGATGAAGTCGGCCAGCAGGCCGAGGAAGGCGTAGACGATCAGGCAGACCACGATGACGTCGGTGCGCAGGAAGTCCCGCGCCTGCACCATCAGGAAGCCGATGCCGGAGTCCGCGTTGACCTGCTCGGCGAAGACGAGCGCGAGCCAGGAAATGCCGAGCGAGTAGCGCAGACCGGTCATGGCGCCGGGCAACGCGCCGGGCAGGATGACGTGCCGTACGAGCCCCCACCGCGAGAGACCGAGGGACTCCCCGGCCTCGATCAGCTGGGCGTCCACGCCACGGATGCCCGCGTAGACGTTGAGGTAGAGCGGAAAGGTCACGCCGAGCGTGATGATGGCGATCTTCGGGGCCTCGCCGATGCCGAACCAGATGATGAACAGCGGGATCAGACCCACGAACGGCACGGTCCGCAGCATCTGTACCGGGGCGTCCACGATGTCCTCGCCGATCCGGAACAGCCCTGCGACGAGGGCGAGTCCGGTGCCGATGAGGCCGCCGAGGAGCAGCCCGCCCGCGACCCGCTGCAAAGAGGTCGTCATCGCCGAGGTCAGCGAACCGTCGGAGATCAGATCACCCGCGACCTGGGCGATACGGCCGGGGGAGGCGAGGACGTCGGCGGTCAACACGCCGGTGCTGCTGAGGAGTTGCCACAGCACCAGCAGCAGGACCGGACCGGTGGTGCGGCGCAGCCAGCGGGGGACGCGGGTGTGGCGGGAGGAGGTGGGGACGATGGGCTCGAGGTCGAGAGGGAGGACGGGGACCGGGCCGAGGGCTGTGGGCTCGGCGGCATTCGGATGGGAGGTTTCCGAAATGTCGGTTTCCGGGGAATCTGGCGGGGCGTGGCTGATGCTCATGATGCTCCACGGAGGGGGAGAGCGGCCGGCGAGGGGCGCACCTCGACGCCGCCTGAGTGCGGCACGGATCAGCGTGCGCGCCGGTCGGCGGAGCGAGGGTGCGGGAAAAGTGGGGAGAAGGGCGTCAGCAGCCGCGGCGACACGCGGCGGAGGCCACCCGCAGCAGGTCGATGTGACCGCGCGTGGTGAGCAGGACTGAACGCATGGGGCCGAAGCTAGCCATTCGGCGTGTCCACGGTCAATGGTGTCTCGCGGACTGGACTCGCCGTATCGCAGAATGGTCTGGGAATGACGAGTGGATCCGGCCTCAGGGGTGAGGATGGTTGGCATGGCAGACGCTTTCACCACCCGAGTCCTGAACGTCGCCTCCGGTTCGTCGGAGCGGATCGTCGACCTCACCGGCGACTGCGAGGCCTTCCTGAGGGAGGTGGCCGCCGGCCGCGACGGCCTCCTCAACGTCTTCATCCCGCACGCGACAGCCGGCGTCGCGCTCATCGAGACCGGTGCCGGCAGCGACGACGACCTCCTCGCCGCCCTCCACACCCTCCTCCCCGCCGACGACCGCTGGCAGCACCGCCACGGCAGCCCCGGCCACGGCCGCGACCACGTCCTGCCGGCGATCGTCCCGCCCCATGCGACGCTGCCGGTGGTGAACGGGCAGCTGGAGCTGGGGACTTGGCAGTCGGTGTGCCTGGTGGACACCAACAGGGACAATCCTCAACGGAAGGTGCGCTTCACTTTCCTTGCCGGTTCCTGATCAGCTCCGTCGGCCCGTCGGGATCACCGCGTCCAGTACCGGATGTTGCGGAATCGGGCCTCCACGCGCCCCGAGCCGTGGTTGTAGACGCCGTTCTTGAAGTAGCGGGTGGCCGGGCCCCGGTCGGCGACGGTCAGGACGAGGGAGTCGTCGAAGTAGACCTTGACCGTGCCCGTTCCTGCGGTGGCCTGGTGGGCGATCTTCACGTTGAACCAGGTGTCGTAGGCCCCGGTCTTGAGGGCCGTGCCGTCGTAGCGCCGCACGGTGCCCCCGCCCGTGTCGTAGACGTTGAGCATGATGTCGGTGGCCGGAGTTCCGGAGGGGTGGACGCTCCGCAGGATCTGGACGAACGAGGCGCCGTCCGAGCCGGAAGGGAGATAGAGGTCGGCGTCCCACATGCGATCGCCCGTGGTGTAGTCGACCTTCCAGCGCATCTCGGTGCGTGGATCGGTGGAGCTGCCCTCCTGGAAGGGCTCGTCGGTGGCGTGCACCCACATCCGGTGGACTCCGCCGCTGTAGGTGTGACGCTCGCTCAGGTCGAGGTTCCATGGCTTCTGCCAGCTGTAGGTGAACGACGTCTGGTTCCAGCCGTCGGTCGGGTCGGCGGCCACCGCCGCGCCCGCGGGCCGGGGGAGCGCGAGTGCGGGGCCGCCGGCCAGTAGTCCGGCCGCTGTCCGTAAGACGGATCTCCTGTTCATCGGGTGGCCTTTCCGTTGCGGTAGTGGAGGTCGATCCGGTTGGGAGGGAACACCAATACATCGGAGGAGTCAATGACTTCGGCCGCACCTTGCGCGGGTGCGGCCGATTCGAGGGTGATTTAAGTCGAGGAATGTCTCCTGATACACCCGATGTATCGAGCGTCCAGGATCAGGCCGGACAGCCTGAGTCCGCGACGACGTAGTAGCCCGGCGCGGTCTGCTCGAGGGTGTGCCGGGTGTTGGTGTTCCACAGCCCCATGGGCTCGTCGGAGCCGTTGGCGTAGGTCTGACCGCCGCTCTGATGCGCCCGTCCGGCGACCGTGTGGTCGTAGTTGCTCGCCGTATGACACGTGGGCGTGAACCCGGTGGTGGATGCGGTCACCGGGGCGGAGATCGTGCCCGCCGCGCCCGCGGAGTCCACCGCCGCCACGGTGTAGTCGTACGTCGTGCCCGCGGTCAGGCCGGTGTCGGTGTAGGCGGTCGACCCGGTGGTGCCCACCTTCGTGCCGTCCCGGTGGACCGTGTACGAGGTCGCCTCGGGCACCGCGTTCCAGCTCAGGGCCGTGGTGGTGTCGGTGGTCCCGGTGACCGTCAGACCCGTGGGCGCGGGCAGGGCGCCGGTGCCCTGGTCGTGGCCGTCGAGGCCCCAGAACCGGACGGTGTGGTAGCCGGAGCAGATGGTGTCGAGGTAGTACGTGCCGGTGGCGCCGCACTGCTCGGTGCCGCTGCCCGGGTCGACCGCGAGCCCGTGCGCCATGCCCGCGACCGAGTAGACCTCGACCGCGGGCCGGCCGGAGGCGTCGTCGTAGGCGGTCAGCGTGGTGCCCCCGCTCAGGTTTTCCGTGCGTGAAGGCGTCTGGCCGATGCCCCACACGTCGGTCCACTGGTCGCGCAGCTCGGTGGCGTTGGCGGGCCGGACCGTGGTGTCGGCGGTGCCCTGCCAGATCGCGACGCGCGGCCAGGACGCGGTGCCGGCGGGAGCGGCGGAGCGCACCAGGTCGCCCCACTGCCCGGGGGTCCTGTCCGGTGGGCTGTACATGCAGGTGTACGCCGCGGACACGGTGGTCGCGCAGTACGCGGGCAGACCGGAGTCGATGGCCCCGCCCGCGAAGACGTCGGGGTACGCGGCCAGCAGGTTCGCGGTCATGCCGCCGCCGGCGGACAGGCCCGTGACGTAGATCTGCCGGTTGTCGCTGCCGTACTGCGAGACGGCCTTGTCGACCATCTGCCTGATCGACAGGGCCTCGCCCCGACCGCGCGAACTGTCCCCCGGCTCGAACCAGTTGAAGCAGGAGTTGGCGTTGTTGGCGCTGCTCGTCTGGGGGAGGACCAGCGCGAAGCCGTAGCGGTCGGCGAACTTCGGCCAGCCGGAGTGGGCGTAGTAGTCGCTCGCGCTCTGGGTGCAGCCGTGCAGGGCGATCACGAGCGGGGCTCCGGGCGCCAGGGTGTCCGGCGCATAGGCGTACATGGACAGGTTGCCGGGGTTGGTGCCGAAGCCGGTGACCTGGGTCAGGCCCGCGGCGGACGCCTGCGGACCCATGGCGACCAGGCCGGCTGTGAGGGCCAGAGTGCCCGCGGTGGCGGCGACCCGGCGGCGGATGCCTCTGACGAGGCGGCGGCTCTTCGTGAAGCGGATCGGAGGGTGCGACGGTCCCATGACGACTGCCTCCTGATGTCCGGGCGGGGCCCATCGGTTGGTGTGCCGTGCATCATCGGGGCGCACCTGTCGGCCTTGGCATGGGCTGAATAGCCAGGACCGAGGGACGCGCTGTGTGACGGTCGCCCATAGTCGCTCTCGCGCTCGGCCGTGCAGGCGACTTGCTTCCCGTCCGGGGTGGTGTTTCGCACCATCGCCGACAGGCTGACGGTGGTTGGCCGCCCCATACCTGAGGCTGGGTGGGGCGCCCTAGTCTCCCGCGCATCCCTCAGCGTCCTCGGAGGCACACTGATGCGTCTGTCCCTCAGCTCTCCGTCAGGCTCCCGGCAACACCGCGTTCCTCTCGCCCTCGCCGTGGCTGCTCTCGTGCTCACTCCTCTCCCGTCGGCCACCGCCGCATCGGGGAATCCGGGCGATCACTGCGCGCACCGCGAGCGGTTGCGCGTTCCGGGTGCCGAGCATCAACAGGCGGCGTGCCTGGCCGAGTTGACCACGGCCGGCACGGTCGCATCGGGGCACACCGATCCGGCCGACTGGGCCGGGCTGACACCGAAGGACCTGGCCGTCCCCAGCGGAGTCCCCGGCATTCAGATCGACGGCTACTTCCCCGACACCTCCACCACCAACACCAACCACGGCTGGAGACACGACTCCCAGTTCGTCATCCGTCTGCCCGACCGGTGGAACGGCGGCCTGGTGGTCGCCGGCACCCCCGGCAACCGAGAGCAGTACGCCAACGACCGGGCCATCGCCGACTCGGCGCTGTCCCGCGGCTACGCGTACGCCGCCACCGACAAGGGCAACACCGGCCTCGCCTTCTACCGGGACGGCAAGGCGCCGGGCGACGCCATCGCCGAGTGGAACGCCAGGCTCACCCAGCTCACCCGAGCCGCCCGGATCACGGTCGCCCGGCGCTACCACCGCCCGCCCGCACGCACCCTGGTGACCGGCATGTCCAACGGCGGATACCTGGTGCGCTGGCAGTTGGAGAACCGTCCCGAGCTCTACGACGGCGGAGTCGACTGGGAGGGCACCCTGTGGCGACCCGACGGGCCCACCCTGCTGGACTTCCTGCCGGAGGCGCTGCGCCACTACCCGGTGTACGCCGCCGGGGGCGGACGCGCCCGGGAGGCGCAGGAGGCCCTGCACGCAGCGGGGTTCCCGGCCGGGTCGGAGTTCCTCTGGCCGTATCACCACCAGGTCTACTGGGACCTGACCCAGCGCATCTACCGTGAGGAACTCGACCCCGGTTTCGACGGGGCGACAGAGGCGGGTACGCCGTACTGCGCGGCGGGGACACCGGCCTGCGACACCGACTACGACTACGCGACGCGTCCCGACGAGGTGAGGCGGGCCGTGGCGAGGATCGGCCTGACCGGACGGATCGGCAAGCCGCTGATCACCCTGCACGGCACCCTGGACGTCCTGCTGCCGATCGGTCAGGACTCCGATGTCTACGCCCGTATGGTGCGCGACGCCGGACGAGGCGGTCTGTACCGCTACTACCGCATCGAGGGCGGCACCCACACCGATGCCCTTGCCGACGTGTTCCCGGACCGGCTGCGTCCCCTCGCGCCCTGCTACCGCACGGCGTTCACGGCCCTCGAACGCTGGCTCGGCACAGGCCGGCGGCCGCCCGCCTCCCGGACCGTCGGCCTGCCCGCGGGGGCGGAAACCGCGACCCTGGTGAACCACTGCTCCCTGGAAGGGCGGTAGTGAACTCCCCGGCAATCGACACCACGTCATGGGCCAAGGCGCCCGCTCGACGTACACGGATGCCCCCAAGCCCGCCGACCGCGCGCCTGCTTCGAGAGCACCGAGGACGCCTGGTCGACACTCGAGGCGGGCGACCCCACGACTCCGGAGCGGGCGAGCCTGTTGCGGCCGGCCTCCGCCCACCTCGCGAAGTCCTCCCTCGACGTCGTCCGGGCCGCCCACCAACTCGGCGGCAGCCCCTTGGGCCGCCATCTGCGCGACGCCTCCGTCGTCCCGCAGTATGCCTTCCTGCGCTACGGCATGTACGACGGCGCGGGTAAGGTCCTGTTGGGCGTGCGTTCTGTCCGCGACGGGCGGGCACCTCAGGCGAGCGAGGTCCACACGCTCTTGACCTCCGTGTACGCGTCGATGGCTCCGCTGCCCGGGGGAAGCGGCTTCTGGGCCGAACGCGTTCTGATCAACGCGGATCATGCGGCAGCCTGCTCACCCGCTCTGGACGCCGTGCACGCGGCGGCGCTGCCGGTCAACGGACCCGCCTGGCAGGCCCTGGAGAAGCTGGACCTCAGCCCAGTCCAGCGGCTCCTGATCACCAACGGAGGCGGGGCCACCGGAGCCCTGGCCATCCAGCTCGCCGCAGGCGACACGGATCATCCGCAAGGTGAATGCGCTGCGGAAGCGCCGTCAACCCGTGCAGAAAATCCAGGAAGTGACGTCACTGCGGGCCCGTCCGCTGACCACCCGGGTGAACGCAGCCGGTCCCTCGCTCAGCGGCGGGGGTTCCGGCGCCTGTTCCAAGGTTCCCGCGGCGACCCGCATGCTCAGGCTGCCTTCTGGGCGCAGGTAGTCGGGTCTGCAGTGGAGGACCACTCAGCGCTGGTCGACCAGTTGGTCGCCAGCGGTCGCATGCCCCCAAGCCGACTCGATGCCCCAGGCCACCGCGAGCGGTGCCGGTGGCATCAGGAGCCAGGAACTGCCGCTGAGCCGGCTGAGGATATGAGCGCCGGGGGCCGCGGTCCGGGCACGATCCTCGGCGCCGCCGCCCGGTTCCTCCGTCCACCATTGACGCGGCAACGGCAGCAGATCGGCGTTCGGGAAGTTCCCTGGCGGGAGCCGCCGCTCGAGCCGCTGGAGCGCCTCGCGCTGAAGTGCGTCATGACCGGCCGCCCACGCCGCCCGCAGCGCCATGCTGCCGAGCGTGAACGCCTGCCCGGGTTCGGCCACCCGCTCCATGTCCCGGGTCAGCTGACGGCAGGCGGTTTCCAGATTGCCGTGTGCGAACTCGATCAGCCCGCGCAACCCCTCGCTGAGATCCGCGACCGTGGATGCGGAGGAGACCCCTTCGGCCTGCTCCAGCATTCTCCGCGCCACGTCGACGTGGCCGACCTCCCAGGCCGCCCGCGCTCCGTGAGCCAGCCGTCTGGCCGCGTCGTCCATCGAGGAGGACAGCTTCGCCGCACACCGCAGGGCACGGGCCGCCGTGGCACAGGCGCCGCGCGCCCAGGACCGGTGGGCCGACTCCTCCAGCAGCCGGGCCACCTCGTCGTCGAGTCGGCCCACGGCTTCCGAAGCCGCGGCGAGGTGCCAGAGACGCAGCTCGTCGGCGTTCTCACCGGTCAGTACGGAGGCGAGCGCATGATGAACGGCCTGGCGGTTCGCGGGCGGCGCCTCCTCGTGGACCACCGCCTCCATCAGCTGGTGGCGGAAGCGGATCCGCCCGTCCGAGCGCTTGGTGAGCAGGCCCGAGTGCAGCGCCTCGTCCCACGCGACTGCGTCGAGGCCGAGCACAAGTCCGGCCTGGTCCGGGCCGGTGAACACGGACTAGCGGCGCCGGTCCCGGTCGCCTGCTCGTCCCCCGCCCGTGGTCCTCCCCGTAACGCGCACCAGGTTTCCGGATCCTTCTCAGATCTTTCTCGGATCGCGGGGTGTGACCACTTGCCATCCACCGGCGACCCCCCTATTGTCGTACGAACGTAAGACGTACGGACGTAATCCAAAAGTAGGGGAGCTCGTGATGGCGACAACTCGACCGGTGGCACTCGTGACGGGTGCCTCATCGGGGATCGGCAAGGAGACGGCCCGCGCCTTCGTCGAAGCGGGCTTCGAGGTGATCGGAACCGGCCGCAAGACCTCCGGGCTCACCCCGCCCGCAGGCGTGACGTACCTCGATCTCGACGTGGGGAGTGACGAGTCGGCCACCGCCGCGGTCGCAGAGGTGATCGACCGGTTCGGCCGCATCGACGTCCTGGTCAACAACGCCGGCATCGGTGCGTCAGGCGCCGTCGAGGAGAACTCCGTCGCCCAGGCCCAGAACGTCCTGAACATCAACGTCCTGGGTGTCATCCGCATGACGAAGGCCGTTCTGCCGCACATGCGCGCCCGGGGCGCCGGACGCGTCATCAACGTCTCGTCCGTCCTCGGCGTCGCTCCCCAGCCCTTCATGGCCCTCTACGTCGCCTCGAAGCACGCCATCGAGGGCTACTCCGAGTCGCTGGACCACGAGGTCCGCGAGCACGGCGTGCGGGTCCTGCTCGTCCAGCCCGCCTACACCAAGACCAGCTTCGAAACCAACGCCGCGCAGCCCGACACCCCGCTGCCTTTGTACGCGGAGCGGCGGCGCGTCTTCGACGAGGTGATCGCGGCGGCGATGAAGGCCGGAGACGATCCCGCCGTCGTGGCCAAGGCGATCGTCACCGCGGCCACCGACAAGAAGCCGAAGCTGCGCTACACCGCCGGCCCGCTGGCCTCACGCGTCACCACCGCGCGCCGCTTCGTCCCCGCCGGAACCTTCGACAAGCAGATCCGCAAGACCAACCGCCTGCCCGCCTGACGGTGCCTCCGGTGCCTTCGGTTTCTCCCAACGTCCATTGTTCAGGCACTTGTTGAAGCCCAGGAGAGTCATGCAGCAGCAACACCAGCACACGGCCCGGCGCAGCGCACTCGGCGCACAGCGTTTGCTGAAGAAGAAGGTCGCCATCGCGCTGGCGGTCACCGCGACGGCGGCCGTCCTGGCGTCGGCGCCGTCCGCGTCCGCATGGACGGGAGGCTCGTACGGCGGGCACTCGTACGGCGGTTCCGTGGTCACCGACGTGCAGACCGCGGCGAGGTTCGACTTCGCGGCCGGTGAGATCCCCGAGAACATCACCGCCAACCCCGACGGTTCGGTGACCCTGTCCATGCTCGGCAGCTGCGCGGTGTGCCAGCGCACCCACGGTCCGGAGCTGATGCGCGTCTCCGCCTCCGGAGAGCGCACGGTGATTGCCACCGGGCAGGTGGGCGAGGCGATCAGCGGCAACGCCCGCGGCAGTGACGGCACCGTCTACTACGCGTTGTGGGCCCCGGGCAACGCGGACCGCAACGGCGTGTACAAGCTGCTCGGCGACGGCACCCCGCAGCGCGTCGCCGCTCTGCCCGCCGACTCGGGTCCCAACGGGCTGGCCGTCGATGCGGCCGGACGCACCCTCTACATCGCGGACAGCCTCAAGGGCATCATCTGGTCCGTTCCGGTCGCCGGCGGATCGGCGACGCCGTGGCTGACCGACGCCGCTCTCGCCCCGGTGCCCACCGAAGCCCTGCCGATCGGCGCCAACGGACTCAGGTTCCACAACGGCGCCCTGTGGATCAGCAACTTCAACAAGGGAACCCTGCTGCGCGTGCCGATCACCCCCGCCGGCGCGCCCGGCCCCATCCGCCAGGTCGCCGGCGGCCTGCCCAACATCGACGACCTCAGCTTCCTGACCCCGTTCTCCGATGTGGTGTTCGCCGCACAGAACGGATCCTCTTCGGACAACGGCCCGGACAGGGTCGTGGTCATCTACCCGAACGGCACCTACAAGCCCGTCCTGACCAGCGCGGACGGCCTCGCCTCGCCCTCCGCGACCGCAGTGCGCGGCGACCGCCTGTACATCACCGACGGCGGGGTCCCCGACCCGCACGACCCGAAACTGCAGACCGCCAGGATCAACTTCCCCGCGCTCCTTGCAGGCGCGACCCACTGACCCGACCAGGATGGCGGCCGGGGCGCACGCCCCGGCTGCCGCGATGGAGGAACGCATCGTGCGGTACCCGAAAGAACACAAACACCAGACACGGCAGCGGATCGTCACGACGGCCGGCCGCCGGCTCAAGCGCAACGGCATCGACGGCTCCGGAGTCGCGACGCTCATGAAGGACGCGGGCCTGACGGTCGGCACCTTCTACGCCTACTTCGCCTCCAAGGAGGACCTCGTCGCCACCGCGGTGGCCGACCAGATGCGCGCCCAGCACGAGAACATCGTCGCGCAGGCGGCACCCGGCCGCGCCGGACTCGAGCAGATCATCCGCTGGTACTTCTCCACCGAGCAGCGCGACAGCGTCGAGGACGGCTGCCCCAACGCCGCCCTGCTCGACGAGATCGGACGCTCCACGGATCGCACCAAGCAGGCCTACACCGACGGCGCGCTGATCCTCATCGACGGCTTCGCCGCCCGCCTGGCACCCCACGACCCGCCCTCGGCACGCCTGAAGTCACTCAGCCTGCTCGGCATGATGGCCGGAACCCTGCAACTCTCCCGCGCCCTGACCGACCGGCAACTCGCCGACCAACTCCTCGAACAGGGCATCCACAACGCCCTCGCCCTGATAGACGCAGAACAGCACAACTGATCACTCCGGTGACCTGTGTTTGCCCCGGACACAAGGCAGTTCACATGACCGCGGCTCATCCCTTGGCGCCCTGGATTCCTGGACCGATCGACGGTCCCCTTCTTGCTCCGGAGCTCTCCGTGTTCCTCGCCTATGCCATTGTCGCCGTCGTGCTGTCCCTGCTGCTGGTCTTCTCCGCCGTTCCCGACATCACCCGCGACCCGAAGATCACAGAAGGGCTCAAGGCGCTCGGGGTGCCCGACAGCTGGTTCCTGCCGCTCGGCCTCGTCAAGATCGCGGGCGCTCTGGGGCTGCTCGCCGGCATCGCCTACCGGCCGTTGGGCATCGCGGCGGCGACCGGTGTCGTCCTGTACTTCCTGGGCGCCGTGATGACGCACGTCCGTGGGGGCGACAAGAAGGGAAGCGCCACCCCGGCCGCCATCATGCTCCTCGCCGTGGCGCCGCTGGTACTGGGGGTCGCGACGGTCTGATCGTGCCCCCGCCATCGCCATCGGGCCGGCTCACGATCGCACGGCGCCACCACTGCCGGACGCTGCCTGCAGCGCCCGCGCAGGACGCAAGTCACTCCGGGACGGCCCACGTCGGCCGCCCCGGACAGCCTCGGTCCAGCGCCGGCCGGCCGCGCACATGCCGTCGCCACCCGTGGCTTCCTGCGCGCTGTGCCGGGAACTCGCCCTCGGCTTGGCACAATTGTGGCTCTTGCTTTGCTCGTCATGCGTTGTTCGCGTTGTCGTCCGGACCTAGCCTCACCTGCGCAACCGTGGGAAGGGCCGACATGCTGAATACCGTTCGGGAACAGGCGAAGGGGCTCACCAAGGACCAGCGCAACGCGTTCGTCGCCGCCTATCTGGGATGGGCGATGGACGCGTTCGACTACTTCCTGGTGGTCCTCGTCTACAGCGAGATAGCCGACGACTTCCATGTCTCCCTCACCGACATGGCCTTCCTCACCACCGCCACCCTCGTGATGCGTCCGGTCGGGGCCTTCGTCTTCGGCATGTGGGCGGACCGCAGGGGCCGCAGGCTCCCGCTCATGGTCGACGTCGTCTTCTACTCGATCGTCGGGTTCGCCTGCGCCTTCGCGCCCAACTACGCCGTGCTGCTGGTGCTGCGTCTGCTCTACGGCATCGGCATGGGCGGCGAGTGGGGCCTGGGCGCGGCGCTCGCCATGGAGAAGATCCCCGCCGAGCGGCGCGGTTTCTGGTCGGGCCTCCTGCAGAGCGGCTACTCGCTGGGGTATCTGCTCGCCGCCGTGGCGTTCTTCGTCATCGAACCCGTCTTCGGCTGGCGCGGGTTGTTCGCCTTCAGTCTGGTGCCCGCCATGGTCGCCCTGTGGGTGCGCAGCCGGGTGGAGGAGAGCGAGGTGTGGGAGAAGAGCGTCAAGCTCAACCACACCCCCGCGTACCAGGTGTTCAGGGACCCGGCCGTGCTGAAGCGCTTCGTGTACCTCGTGGCGCTGATGACCGCCTTCAACTGGATGTCGCACGGCACCCAGGACATCTATCCGACCTTCGTCAAGAAGGGCCTGGGTCTGTCCCCGGACACCTCCATCGCCATCGCCGTCGTCTACAACATCGGGGCCATGATCGGAGGCGCACTGCTCGGGGCCTTCTCCGAGAGGCTGGGGCGCCGTCGCACGATCATGATCGCGGCGGCCGGTGGTCTGGTCGTGGTGCCCTTCTTCGTGCTGTCGACGACCGTGGGCTGGCTGATGCTCTCCTCCTTCCTGATGCAGATGTGCGTCCAGGGAGCCTGGGGCGTCATCCCCGCGCACCTGACCGAGATGAGCCCGGACGCGATCCGCGGCTTCTACCCCGGTGTCACCTATCAGCTCGGGAACCTGATCGCCGCTCTCAACCTGCCCATCCAGGAAGCCCTCGCCGAACGGCACGGCTATCCGGCGGCGATGGCCTGGACCGTGGTGCCGGCCCTGGCCGTGGTGATCGTGCTGAGCGCCGTCGGCAAGGAGGCCAAGGGCATCCGGTTCGGCGGCACGGGCACCGCGGGCACCCCGGGCGGCCCGACCCCGAGCACCGCGGCGGCCGACAGCGCGTAGGCCCGCTTCGGCGTACCGATCCGAGCGGGGCCGTCAGCCCCTACGATGGCAACTCGCAGTGCCTGTACGTGTGCACAGTCGAGTTTCACCGCAGGGAGAAATGCCCATGGGTGCCCATAAGTCCGCAGGAACACCGATCGACAGCGGGATCCTGGGCGGGCGGTCGGCCGGGCCCATGGTGCCGCGGCTGCTGCTGGGCGCGCGGCTGCGCAGGCTGCGGGAGGAGCGGGGGGTCTCCCGTGAGGATGCGGGACATGCCATCCGCGGCTCACGGTCGAAGATCAGTCGCATGGAGGCCGGCCGTCACGGCTTCAAGCTGCGGGACGTGGAGGATCTGCTCACTCTCTACGGCGTCACGGGCGAGGCCGAACGCGCCACCCTGCTGACCTTGGTCGAGGAGTCCAACACCCCTGCCTGGTGGCAGTACTTCAACGATGTGGTGCCCGCCTGGACGCAGAACTACCTCGCGGCCGAACAGGCGGCGAGTCTCGTCCGCTGCTTCGAGGTCCAGCGTGTTCCCGTCCTGCTGCAGACCCCCGACTACGCCCGTGCCTCCCTCCGGCTCGCCCACGCGGACGCGTCCCCCGAGGAGATCGAACGACGTGTCGCGTTACGGATGTCACGGCAGCGGATCCTGCACAGGCAGCCGGCGACCAGGCTCTGGGCGGTGCTCGACGAGGCGGCGCTGCGGCGGCCCGTGGGCGGCAGCTCCACGATGCGCGCCCAGCTCAGGCATCTCATCGAGATCTGCCGACTCCCGCAGGTCTCCGTCCAGGTCCTGCCGTTCCACTCCGGCGGACACTCGGCGGAGGGCGGCCCGATCACCATCGTGCGGCTGCCCGGCAGCGAGCTGCCCGACGTCGTCTACCTCGAACAACTCGCCACCGGCCTCTATCCCGACCGTCCCGCCGAGATCGAGTGCTACTGGGACGCCATGAACCGCCTCGCGGTCGAGGCCGAGTCACCGGACGAGACGCCCACGATCCTGCACCGCATCCTCCAGGAGACCTGACCCCGCCGGGAGCGGTCTCAGCTCTTGCGAGCGACACCGCCGTACTGGTGCACCTCCGCGGGAAGGCCCCACGCCTCGGTGTCGGGGCGCCAGCGCGAGCACGACGCCACGCCCGGCTCGAGCAGTTCCAGTCCGTCGAAGTAGCGCGCGAGCTGCTCCGGGCTGCGCAGGATGTAGGGGATCGAACCGCCCTCGTTGTACTGCTGGATGGCCTGGACGTAGGCCTCGCTGGTGGCGGTGCTGTCGTACTGCACGAGGAAGCTGCCGGAGGGCAGCCCGGCCACCAGCTCCCGCACGATCGCGCATGCCTCGTCGTGGTCCTCGATGTGACCGAGGATGCCCATCAGCATGAGGGCGACGGGTTTGTCGAAGTCCAGGGTCTTCCCGGCCTCCCGCAGGATCGTGGCGGGGTCGCGCAGGTCGGCGTCGACGTAGTTGGTGACCCCCTCCGGGGTGCTGGTGAGCAGCGCGCGGGCGTGGGCCAGCACCAGCGGGTCGTTGTCGACGTAGACGATCCGGGACTCCGGGGCCACCCGCTGGGCGATCTGGTGGGTGTTGTCGACGTTCGGCAGTCCGGTGCCTATGTCGAGGAACTGCCGGACGCCCTCCTCACCGGCCAGATGACGGACGGCGCGGGCGAGGAAGTACCGCGCCGCGCGGGCGCCCGTCTCGATGCCGGGGAAGATCTCGCGGAAGGCGTCACCGGCCACCCGGTCGACCTCGTAGTTGTCCTTGCCTCCCAGCCAGTAGTTCCAGATCCGAGCCGACTGCGGCACAGAGGTGTCGATCTTGGGCAAGGCCTCCTGCTCGGACTGCTCGGAGTTCTCTGCCTGATCAGCCATGGACGCTCCTGCGTGTGCGCGACGGGGAATCCCGCCGAACGGTCGAACACCGGTCGTGGACCTCCACGTTAATCCCCGAGCCTCGTCTCATGTGAACCATCGGCCCCAACAGGCTTGGATCCGCTGCCTGTTGGGGTACGAAAGGTGTACCCACCGGCCCGGGACAGCGGCGAGGCCGTCCCGGGCCGGTGGGTACAGGGAGTTACGGGGTGGTCAGGTAGGCCCTTTCGATCGTCTGCGTCAGGGTGTTGCCGGCCCGGTCCGTCAGCTCCGCGCGCAGGGAGACGGAGCCTGCCGTCGCCGGGTGCTTCAGCGACAGGTGCGTGCCGCCCACGGACGTGGCGGACTGCCAGGTCTTCCCCTCGTCGTAGGACACCTGGAAGGCGAGCTTCGCCGGGCGCTGTCCCGCCGCCGCGCCCTCGACGGTGAAGGGCACCTCGAAGCGCTTGCCCGCCTTCGCCGTGCCGGCCAGGGTCAGGTCGGGACTGAAGCGGAGCGTCGACACCGGCAGTGCGGTGAACTCGTCGTCCGGGGTCTTCGCCGAGCGGAAGGTCCACTCCGCGCGGACCCGGGTGCTGACCGGATACACGGCCGGGTCACGGGAGTTGTCCACGGTCAGCTTGTACGTGGTGTCCTCTGCCGGAACCGTGTACTCGGTGAGGCCGTCGGTCGGAGGGATGCCGTAGTCGTCGGCGATCTCCTTGCCGTTCGCCTCCAGTCTTGTCGTCACCGCGGTGGTGTTGCTGGTGCCCCAGTGTCCGGCGCCGTCGCCGAACAGCGGGACGTACGCCCTGACGGTGTTCCCCATGCGGGCGATGCCGGGGAAGCCCCTGGCCGGTCCGAGCTGTCCGGTGCCGGCCAGTGCCGGGCCGAAGACGCCGACGTTGAAGCGCTCCTGGTAGCTGTGACCGGCCTTCCAGATCCGCGGCATCCTCATGAGGAAGTTCTCGAAGACCGACTCCCGGCCCTCGCCCGAGAGCTGCCAGGTGCGCAGGGACCACTTCACACCGTTGTCGAGGATGTACTCGGTGCTCCGGAACGGCAGGTCGCCCCGCATGTCGGTGAAGCCGAACACCAATTCGCCGTCGGGCAGGTGCGGGCTCACCTCGGCCTGGACGCGTCGGCCGTCGACCGCCTCGCCCACCTGGAGGTCGACCTTCGCCAACTGCTTCCGCTCGACCTTGGCGGTGAAGCCGTCCAGGCTGCCCTCCCGGAACCAGGCCGCGTGGTAGTTGACCCGGTCGCCGTCCGCGCCCCGGCTGCTCCAGCCGCCGGAGTACAGGGCGTTGAGACCCTCCACCGGCTCCCCGCCGCCGAGCCGCCCGAACCGCGAGCCCTTGAAGCTCGGCATCATGTACTGGAGTGAACCGTCACGCTTGCCCTCGCCGCGCCCGAAGCCGATGAGGACGGTGGCGTCGGTGTTCTCGGCCGCCGGGTCCGGCACGGTGATGTCCACCGGCTTCGCCTGCCGGGCGTCCACGGTGACGGTCTTGTCGCCGTCCAGCCGGAACCTCGGCTCCACCAGAATGCCGTGGCCGGGCGACGAGGTCTCCGGGTGGATGATCCCGCTGAGGATGTAGTCGCCCTTGGGCAGCCGCACCGTCAGTTCGCCGTCCTGCTCGTCGGCGTACTCGGCGTAGAAGTCGCCGTCGAAATCGGCGACGGCGGTGGCGGCGTCCCCGGTCGGCCGGCCGTTCTCGTCGAGGTGCTTGAGCGTCAGGCTGTACGACTCCACCTCGCGCGCCGCGCCTATCGCGGACCGCACCTGGACCTTGCCGTCGGCCGACGTGGCCTGCACCGAACCGCCGAAGCTGCCGTCGGCGCTCCCCGCGCGGGTGTCCGCCGTGACCTCGGCGCTCGCGGTGCCGCCCGCCGGGACGGTGATCCGCTGCGGGGACACGCTGAACATGCCCTCGGCGGCGGGCTTCCCGTCCACCGCGAAGGCGTCGACGGACAGGTCGAGGGTGACCGGCTCGGTGCCGAGGTTGCGGTAGGTGAGCTGCTTCGTGGACGGCTTGTCGTCGTCGTGCGGCCACTGCTGCTCGCCGAAGTCGAGCGGCCCCTGCTCGGTGACGACGTTCTGTTCCAGCGCCCGGACCAGATCGGTACGGCCGGTGCCCTGCTGGAAGGAGCTGTACGTCCCCGGCTTCGCGGAGCCGGTGAGGACCGCCTTGAGACGCTCGCCGCTCCAGTCCGGATGCTGCTGGGCGAGGAGGGCGGCGGCGCCCGCGACATGCGGGGTCGCCATGGACGTACCGTCGAGGGTGGCGTAGCCGGGGACGCCGGAGGGGTACTCCTGCTCGACGAGGCTCCCGGCCGCCGCCGCTGCCGTGATCTCGACACCGGGCGCGGTCAGGTCCGGCTTGACGCCGCTGTCCCCGACCCGCGGGCCGCGACTGGAGAAGTCGCCGAGGGCATCGGACTTGTCGACCGCGCCCACGGTGAGCGCGGCGTCCGCGCTGCCGGGCGAGCCGACCGTGCCCTCGCCGAACTCGCCCTCGTTCCCGGCCGCCACGACGAAGAGCGTGTCGGATTCGGCGGAGAGCCGGTCCACGGCCTCCTCCATCGGGTCGGTGCCCGGCAGGTCGGTGCCGCCGAGGCTGAGGTTGACGACGTCCGCCTTCTGGGCCACCGCCCACTCCATGCCGGCGATGATCCCGGAGTCCGAGCCGAAGCCGGTGTCGTCCATGACCTTGCCGTTGAGGATCTTCGCGCCCGGCGCGACCCCCTTGTACTTGCCCCCGGACTTGGCGCCGGTGCCGGCCACGGTGGACGCCACGTGCGTACCGTGCCCGAACTTGTCGCCGGTACCGTCGGAGCCCGAGAAGTCCTTCTCCTCGATCACCTGGTCCGCCAGATCGGGGTGGGAGGTGTCGACTCCGGTGTCCAGGACGGCGACCTTCACCCCGGTGCCGTCGTACCCGGCGGCCCACGCGGCAGGGGCGCCGATCTGCGGGACGCTCCGGTCGAGCGAGGCCTTGCGCCGGCCGTCCAGCCAGACCTTCTCGACAGACCCGGACTCGTCAGCGGTGACGGTGTCCCAGAAGTCGGCCGTCCGCTTCTTGACGGAACGCATCGACTTGCCGTTGACCACCGGCAGCGCACGGCCCATCCGGGCCCCGGCCTCGGTGAACGGGCTCAACGAGGGCGCCTTTTTGCCCTTGAACGTGACGATCAGCGGTACGTCGGACCGGCCCGCGTCGTCGTAACCGTCCTTGAGCAGCTGGGTCACGTCGAACAGCCTCGCGTCCAACTTGCCCTGCGCGAGCAGCAGTTCGGCGTCACCGGGAACGACCCGGGTGTGCCCGGCGACCTCCCGGACCGAGAACGGCACGTCCTTTCGGCCCGGTGCCCGCTCCACTCCGGAGACCCGGCCCTTGTCGCCGATCAGGACCCGGTCGCCGGTGACCAGCGTGACCGTCCGTACCGCGGCGGCCGTACGACCGCCCGCGGTGTCGACGGCTCCCGCGCCGGCCGGCAGACCGGCGAGGACCAGCGTCACGGAAGCCACTCCCGCGGCCATGGCCGCATGTCTGTGGCGTACGCGTAACTCCATCTGAACTCCTGACAGTTGGGGGATCAGTGCGTCACGGGACGGAGGGGCCCGTGAGGAGACGGCCGTCGCTGTCGTACGGCCAGACATTGGGGACGCAGCCGAGCAGGCCCTTGATCTGCTGCATCATCGCGGGGGCCGGCTGCCCCTCGCCGGGGCAGGTCACATGGCCGTGGCCGAGGAAGTGGCCCACTTCGTGGTTGATGATCAGCGAGCGGTACCCGACGACGTCCTTCGGGTAGAACTCGGTCGCCAGCACCCAGCGTCTGAGGTTGACCATCACGTCGTGGTTGACGCTGCAGTTGACCTTGCCGCCGGTGTCGAGACCGCCCTCGGCGCAGAACTTGTCGACGGTCGCCGGGGTGGCGAGCCGGACCCGGAAGTCGGTGGGACCACTGGACACCCGCTGGAACGCCGAGTGGCCGTCGGCCGTCCAGCCGCGCGGGTCCGCCAGGGTCCGCTCCACCTGCTCGGCGACGTCCTCGGGGGAGATCGTGATGCCCTTCTCCACCTCGACCCGGTAGCGCAGAGGCGTGCCCTTGCCGACCCGCCCGCTCCCGCCGGGCGCGGTGACGAAGGTCCCCGGACCGCTCTGCGGGAGGGGAGTCGTGGAGGGGCTGGGAGGCGGGCCGGACTCTTCCGGTTCCGGTGACTCAGGGGTCCTTCGGGATTCCGGACTCGCCACGGGTGAGGGCGCCGCGGATGTTCCACTCGCGTCGGACGGCAGCCACGCCACCACCGCGCCACCGACGGCCGCGAAGGCCACCAACGCGGCCAGGCCGCCCATCAGTTGGCTCTTCACACTCCGCTCGGAGTGCTTCCGGCGACGACGGCCGGCGGGGTTTCGTTTGTGCGCTGTCACGGTGGTTCACGATGTGATCGCCATGTGATCGGACCTGGCCCGGAAGGTAACGAACCGATAACCCTCCTCGGGGTCATGATCGTGTGGATACTGTGCGCATGTCACGTGTACTACTGATCGAAGACGACCCCGCCGTGCGGGAGGGCGTGGCCCTGGCCCTGCGCCGCCAGAACCACGACGTCGCCGCCACCGCGACCGGCGAGGAGGGGATGGACCGGCTGCGGGCCTTCCGGCCGGACATCGTCGTCCTCGATCTGATGCTGCCCGGCATGACCGGCCTGGACGTGTGCCGGGGCATACGGGCCGTCGACCAGACCCTGCCGATCATCATGGCGACCGCACGGGGAGACGAAGTGGACATCGTCGTCGGCCTGGAGGCGGGCGCCGACGACTACGTCGTCAAACCCGTCCTGGCCCGTGTGCTCGACGCGCGCATACGCGCCGTACTGCGCAGGGCGGCCGGAAGCGCACCCCGTGCCGAGGGTCTGCCGAAGATCGACACTTACGGCGACCTGGCCGTCGACCGGGCCGGCCTGACCGTCGCGCTGAACGGCGAGCCGATCGCCCTCGCCCCCTCCGAGCTACGGCTTCTGCTCACCCTCTCCGCCTCGCCGGGCCAGGTGTTCAGCCGCCAGCAACTCCTGGAAGCCGTCTGGGAGCACGACTACCACGGCGACGCCCGCCTGGTGGACGCCTGCGTCAAACGACTGCGCACCAAGATGTCCGAGCCGCCCCGCGCACCCCGCTACATCCACACCGTGCGCGGGTTCGGCTACCGCTTCGCGGCGCCGTGAGGAAGCGCCGGCTGCGGGGCCTGCGGGCCCGTCTGGTGGTGGCCTTCGGGCTCGTCGCCGCCGTCGCGGCCATCTCGACCGGAGCCCTGACCTTCCGCGAGGCGCGCACCGGCGTACTCCAGCAGAGCCAGGACGCCACCATCAGACAACTGCGGGCCCAGCTCAACCAGCATGCCACCGAACTCGCCGTGCCCCCCGAGGAATCGGCACTGCGGGAGTTCGCCCAGGACGTGGCGGCCACCGAGTCGCAAGGCAGTTGGCGGGTACTGGTGACCTACGGGGACCTCAGCGGCTCCTCCGCCCCGGGAGACCCCTTCACCGAGGTGACGCCCGCCCTGCGCGAGGCCGTCGCCTCCAGCCGGGCCACCGTCTTCCAGCGGGTGCGCGGCGAGGGGCGCACCTCCCTCGTCGTCGGCATGTCGATCCTCTTCGGCGGCCGGGGCACCGCCGCCACGGTCACCGGGGTCCACGTCTTCCTCGTCGTTCCGCAGACCACGGAACAGGCGTACGTCGACGCCCTGGTCACCGCTGTGGAACGGGCCATGGTGGCGGCCCTCGCGCTCGCCGTCGTGCTCGCGCTCCTCGCCGCCCGCGGGGTGCTGGTGCCGGTGCGCAAGCTGCGGCTCGCCACCCGCAGGATCGCCGAAGGGCACCTGGACACCCGGCTCGCGGTCAACGGCTCCGACGAACTCGCCGACCTGTCCCACACGTTCAACGAGACGGCCGCCGCGCTGGAGACCTCGGTGGCCGAACTGCGCGAGATGGAGGCGCGGGCCCGCCGCTTCGCAGCCGACGTCTCGCACGAACTGCGCACCCCGCTCGCGGCCATGTCCGCGGTCACCGACGTCCTCGACGAGGACGCCGCCCGGCTGGATCCGGACACCGCCACCGCGGTCCGGCTCATCAGCGAGGAGACCGTCAAACTCGCCCGTCTCGTCGACGACTTGATGGAGATCTCCCGCTTCGACGCGGGCGCGGCGGTGCTGCACCTGGACGAGATCGACCTCGCCGAGTCGATCCGGCGCACCCTCGCCGCCCGCGGCTGGACGGACACGGTGGCGACCGATCTGCCGCCGCCGCACGCGGTACGCGGACGCGTCGATCCGCGCCGCCTCGACGTGGTCGTCGCCAACCTGGTCGGCAACGCGCTCAAGCATGGCGCCCGCCCGGTACAGGTGCGGCTGAGCGTCGGCGGCGCGGGGGCCATGATCGAGGTACGGGACAGCGGCCCCGGCATCCCCCACGACGTGCTGCCCCATGTCTTCGAGCGGTTCTACAAGTCGGACACCGCCCGGATCCGCTCCGAGGGCAGCGGCCTCGGTCTGTCCATCACCGCCGAGAACGTCCGCATCCACGGCGGCACCGTCCGCGCGGCCAACCATCCGGCGGGCGGCGCCGTCTTCACCGTAGAACTTCCGCTGTGGCGGGACGAGTCGCCTGAGGAGTACCCGTCATGAAGGCCCTGCGCAGCATTCCGCTGCTGTCGCTCCTCGCGCTCACCTCCTGCGGGATCCCCGCGACCGGAGTGGTGGAGGCCGGCGGTCCCGCGAGCGGGACCCTCCCGCTGACGCCGGTCTACTTCGTCGAGAACGGCGCACTCGTCGCGGTGCCGCGCACGACCGAGCGGCCCGGTGACCCCGAGGCGGCGCTACGGCTGCTGATGGCCGGTCCGCTGGCCGGGGAGGGACGCCTGGACGGCCTCTCCACCGAGGTACCGGGCGTGCCGACCGCCATGGCGCTCCCACCCGCCACCGACGAGCCCGGGAACCCCGACCCGCCCTCGCCGGACACCCCGACGGTGACGGTGAAGGGGGACGCGATGACGATCCGACTCCCCCCGGGCATGGACAGGTTGAGCGACATCGGGGTACGGCAGATCGTCTGCACGGCCACCGCCGCGTACCGCCTCACGCGTCCGTCCGACGCCACGGTCACCGCCGAAGTGACCGACGGCGGCGGGCGGCGGGTCACGGCGTCGGACGAGGGCTGCCCCGACCGGTGAGGAGGCTTCCCGCGCCGGACACTTCGGCCGCGGTGGTGTCGGCCTGCTGAAGCTGGCTCAGGAGCTGGTTCTGGCCCGCCAGGAGTTCCGTGAGGATGCGGCGGGCGGCGCGCAGCAGCTCGGCGACGTCGCCTCCGGCCAGGGCGTAACTCACCGTGGAGCCTTCGCGGATGGAGACGACGATGCCGGAGCGCCGCAGGACTGCCAGCTGCTGGGAGAGGCTGGAGGGCTCGATGTCGATGTCGGCGAGCAGGTCGCGGACCGGCACGGGCCCGTGCTGCAGCAGCTCCAGGACGCGGATGCGCACCGGGTGGCCGAGCATGCGGAAGAAGTCCGCCTTGGCCTGGTAGAGGGGGACGTGCATGGGCGCTCGCTCGCTCCCTGCCGGACGGTACGGGGTGTCGGTGTCAATCCTTCTGGTCGGGGACGCCGAGCGGCCACGGTTTCGACTCATGTGGATGTGGCGACTTGAAGAAGTCTTCACATCGTGGGCGCACGGCGTCCCTGACCTTGAGCGGGCTAGACCTCCAACTGTTGCTCCACGCGCTTGAGTTGGTGCCGGGCCAGCGCCAGGTTCGAGCGGGCCTTGTCGAGGACCAGATAAAGGAACAGTCCGTTGCCGTTGCGGCCGGTGACCAGGCGGATGAGGTGGTACTGGTTCTCGAGCGTGATGAGGATGTCCTCGATGTTGCTCTTGAGCCCCAGCTGTTCCATGGTGCGGACCTTGGCGCGGATGACGTCGGTGTTGCCGGCCGCCGCGACCGTCGGGTCCAGGTCCTTGCCGCCGCCGAGGGTGCCCAGCGCCATTCCGCTGGTGTAGTCGACCACCGCGGCCGCCATCGCCCCTTCCGTCCCGGCCATCATCTCCTTCAGTGACACTTCCACATTCGCCACGGTGCCTCCCTTTGTGCCTGCGGATCGCGGCGGGCCCGTGGGTCGGGCCCGTCCGCCGGATGCCGGGACCGTATGCGCACGGCGGCGGCAGGGCGCGGCGTCTTCGGGACTGACCCTCGTTGACTGAACGCCATGCCGAAGAGACAGTCCTATGGGCCACAACTGGCCTCAAGCGGACGGAAGATGACGCCGTAACCGGACTCCGGGGCTCCGGTCGAAGGGTCGAGGCGACACGGGGACTCCTCATACGTCACCGGTCGCGCCGCGCTACCGCGTGCGGGCCGCCAGCAGCGTCACGTCGTCCTCCGAGTTGGCCGGGGCCATCCGGCCGAGGACGGTGTTCAGGATGTCCGGCAGGGCGTTCCCGGCGGCGACGGGTGCGTGGGTGAGGGCGGCGAGGCCGGTGTCGATGTCCTCGCCGCGCCGCTCCACGAGCCCGTCGGTGTAGGCCAGCAGCAGGGTGCCCGGCGGCAGCGGGCAGTGCCGGCTCTCGTATCCGCCGAAGCCCGTGCCGAGGGGAGGGCCTACGGGCAGGTTCGCGAGTTCGGGGGCGCTGCCCGGCCTCACCAGCAGGGGCGGGACATGGCCGGCGGTGGCCAGGACGGCGAGTTCGGCGGCGGGGTCCAGGAGGACCAGCACACACGTGGCGACGCGGTCCAGATCGAGCGCGTGGGCGGTACGGTCCGCCTCGGCGAGCAGCCGGTCGGGAGCGAGCCCCTGCAGGGCCAGCGCACGGAGCAGGGAGCGGTACTCACTCATGGCCGCGGCGGCCCGCACCCCGTGCCCCATGACGTCCCCGACCACGAGCAGGGTGCGCCCCGAGGGCAGCGCGACGGCGTCGAACCAGTCGCCGCCGACCTCGGCACCCCGCCCGGCGGGCAGATAGCGGCTGGCGATCTCCACTCCGGGCCCCGGTATGTGCGGGGTGGCCAGGAAGGCGCGCTGCATCTCCAGCGCGGTCTCGTGCTCGTGGGTGTAGCGCAGGGCGTGGCCGATGCCCGTCGCGGCCCGCGCGGTCAGCAGCTCCAGAACCTCGGCGTCGTCCGGCGTGAACTCGGGAGAGTCCCCCCTGCGGCCGACGATGACCGCGCCGACGGGTTCCTCGCCGACCATGAGGGGCAGATAGGCCACGGAGTGCAGCTCCAGGGCCCGGTAGCGCTCCAGCCGCTGCCGCGTGGGGGCGAGCAGACGCACGGTGTCGTCGTCGGGCCGGTTGAGCACCACGGGTTTGTGTCCGGTCAGCACCTGGGCCATCGATGAACTGGCCTGGTGGAAGATCACCTCGCCGCTCCTGGTCACGGGGGTGAACAGCTCGGGCGTGCCGGGCGCCGCGGCCACCGCCATGCGCCGCAGCCGCACCGGGACGGGGGTGGCCGGGGCCCTGCGGGTGCCTTCGGGGTCGAGCACGTCCACGGCGGCGTAGTCGGCGAACCGCGGCACCAGCAGGCCGGTCAGCGCCCGGCAGGCCTCGGCCGCGTCGAGCGTGCCGCCGACCCGGGCGGCGGTCTCCTCCAGCAGCTCCAGACGCTCCTGGGCCCGCCTGAGCGACTCGCGCTGCCTGATGCCGTCGGTGACCTCCATGACGACGGCGGCGACACCGAGGATCTCGCCGTCCTCACCCTCGAGCCGGTGGAAGGCGCCGAGCCACCAGCGCGGCACGTCTCCGTTGTCATCGGGCGCCCGGCCGTCGAACACGACCGTCTGCGGCAGTCCGGTACGGAGTACCTCGCGGGCCAGCTCCGCCGAGGGCCCGGAGCCGGGGATCACCTCCGGCATGGGACGGCCGAGGTGCTCCTCGACGGGTAGCCCGTTGAACCTGGCCAGGGTGTCGTTGAGGTACAGATAGCGCAGGTCCGCGTCCAGGACCGCGACGGCCGCCGGTGTCCCGTCCAGGAACAGGCCGGCCGTCCACAGCTCGTCCGGCGCCTGCCCCGTCCCCGCCGCCCGGGCCGCTTCCGACAGCTCCCGAATCGTCCCCGAGGGGAGGAAGGGGGCGGAGCGAGCGGACAGACGGGGATGGGTCATCTGGTCTGATTCCTCGAGAGGCAGAAGTCCGATTCGTCATGCTTACGGCGTATTGGACCATATTTGCGGTTTCGAGGCTGTGAGCTGTGTCTCATCCGCCGCTCACGAGCTTTTCGAAGAAGAACTCGTGCTTGAGGAACGACGTCTCGTGCTCGGTCCCCGGGTACGGAGGGACGAGCTGCGCGGCCTGGAAGAGCCGCCAGCCGTCTTCCAGAGCGGCGACGCCCGTCTCGTACGGCGGTTCGTCGCTGTCCCCGGTCGTGGGGCGGGTGGTGCCCGTCCCGTCGTAGCGGGCCCAGCCGACGACCCGCGAGTCGAGCGCGGAGGTGTCCAGGTACAGGACGAGAACCTGCTGGCGCAGGGTGTTCGAGTGGGTCACGCCTCGCTCCTCTGTGCGGTGGGCCGGTTGGTGATGCGGGTGGCCCAGTACTCGATGTCGAACGTTGGATCGCTGGTCAGGGCACGCCACCACCTGACCCGGTTGAGGATCTCCAGCCGGCCGGTGGCCTGCTCGTACCAGGGGAAACCGTGCCCCAGCTCCTCCCGGACGGCGGGCGCGTCCAGGTCCGCCGTGTCCCACAGCCGCACCTGCGGCACGGTCGGGTTGAAGCGGATCTTGTACATGTGGCGGACGGTGTCGCTGTCGTTGCGCCGTCCGCCGTGCCAGATCCCGTGGTGCAGCAGCACGACCGTGCCCGCCGGGCAGGTCAGCCGGGTCTGGCCGCGCAGGTTCTGGTAGCGGCCGGTGTCGGACTCGTTGGTGCGGCGCAGATGGCTGCCGGGGACGATGAGCGTGCCGCCCATCTCCGCGGTGACCTCCTGCGGGTAGTACATGAGCTGGACGTCGAAGGCGTCGGACCGCAGATCGATGACGGCGTCGGCGTGCAGCGGCTGGGCGCTGCCCTCGCGCGGCTCACGGGTGTGCACGAAGTGGTGGTCGACGGTCGGATCCGGACCCACCAGACTCTCCAACGCCCCCGCGACGGCGGGCAGTTCGACGAGCCGTCGGGCGAAGGAGCCGTCGGGGAACGCCTTCGGCACAGGAGTGCCGTACGGCACGGAGGGCAGCCCGGCGGCGAAGACACCGAGCGCCTCCTCGTTCATCTCCCGGGGCACGATGCCGTCCAGGCGCAGGAAACCGTGGGCCACGAACCGCGCCACCTGGGCGGAGTTCAGCAGCTGTCGTGTGGTTGGCATACGGCAACCGTAGGAACAGTCACCCGGGAAGTAGTGGGCTGTATTCGGCGACCACTGGTAATTTTCCATCATGACCCAGCACGTCGACCTCACCCTCGACCTGCCGCCTCACGTGGAGAACGCGGGCGTCGGCGTGCACGGTTTCGCGGGCCCGCACGACGTGTTCCGGCTTCCACGGCTGTGGCAGCTCCATCTCTACGGCTACTCCGGCGCCCTGGAGTTGGGCGGCTCCCGGCATCCGATCCGCCCGGGGCACGTGAGCCTCGTCCCGCCCGACACCGAGGTGCACTTCCACTACGACGCCACGCGCTGCGAGCACCTGTACGCCCACTTTCGGCTGCCGGGCGACGGCGAGCGGCGCCGGGTCCCGGTGATGCAGGACGCCGGTACGGACGCGGCGGTGCTGACCGGGCTGCTGCGGCAGACGGTCGCCGCGAGCACGCAGTCCTCGGCGCGGGCCTCCGCCGAACTGTGGACGGTGCTGTGGCGCACGACCGGCCTGACCGCCGCGGGCGAGAACCGTCCCGGCTCCCGGCACCCGGCCCTGCGGACAGCCGTCGCCCATATCGAGGAGCATCTGGCCGGGCCGCTGAGCGTCCCCGCCATCGCTCGCGCCGCCGGGGTCTCGCACACCCATCTGACCCGGCTGTTCCGCGAGGACACCGGACACACGGTCGTCGCCTACATCCGGCGCCGTCGCACGGAACGCGCCCGGCACCTGCTCATCGCCTCCACGCTGGCCATCCCGGCGATCGCGGCGACCGTCGGCATCCCTGACCTGCAGGCCTTCAACAAGGCCTGCCGCAAGGAGCTGGGCGCGTCGCCGCGGGCCGTACGGGAGGGGTACGGACAGGGCGGGCCCGGCTCAAGCCGGGGCCGTACGCCGGGCGCCCCAGCGCCGGGTCCGGTATCTGCCGACCGCGGCACAGGCGACGTAGAGGACGAACGAGATCGTCGTGACGTACGGGCTGATCGGGATGCTGCTGCCCAGGGCCAGCAGGATGCCGCCCTCGATCGACGTCATGGCGAAGACCACGCTGAGCAGGGGCAGCAGGACCGGTGACGCGGTGACGCGGGCGGCGGCCGCGGCCGGGGTGATCAGCAGGGAGAGCACCAGCAGGGCGCCCACCACCTGCACGGACAGGGCGACCGCCAGGCCGAGCACGATCATGAAGGCGAAGGAGAGCCCGCGCACCGGGACCCCGCGGGCCTCGGCCACGTCGGGGTCGGCGCTGGCGAAGGCGAGCGGGCGCCACATCACCGCGAGGGCGATCAGGACCACCGCGGAGGTGACGAGCAGCCAGGCCGTCTGCGGGGTGTCCACGGCGACGATCTGTCCGGTGAGCAGGCCGAACTTGTTCGCCGCCCGCCCCTTGTAGAGGGCGAGGAAGAGCACCCCGAGACCCAGTCCGAACGGCATCAGGATGCCGATCACCGAGTTGCGGTCATGCGCGCGCGTGCCGAGCAGACCGATCGCGCCGGCCGCCAGGAGGGATCCGGTGATCGAGCCCGCCACGATGTTCATGCCCAGCAGCAGGGCTCCGGAGGCGCCGGCGAAGGAGAGTTCGCTGATGCCGTGCACCGCGAAGGGCAGGTCGCGCATCGCGACGAACACCCCGGCCAGGCCGCCGACCAGGCCCAGGGCCGCGCCGGCGATGAGCGAGTTGCGGACCAGGACGAGGAGTTCGCCGTAGTTCTCGAAGTCGAACATCTGGTGCCAGACGCTCACGGGTGGACCTCCTCCGGCACGTGGTGCGCAGGGTCGTCGAGGGCGCCGACCACCATGACCCGGCCGTGCACACGGACGACGTCGACCCGGGAGCCGTACAGCCGGGACAGGGACGCGGAGGTGAGGACCTCGTCGGGGGTGCCGACGCGGTGACCGCCCGGCGCCAGGTACAGCACCCGGTCGACCAGACCGAGCACCGGGTTGATCTCGTGGGTCACGAACACCACCGCCGTGCCGTGGGAACGGCGGCGGGCGTCCACCAACTCGGTGACGGCGCGCTGGTGGTGGAGGTCGAGGGAGAGCAACGGCTCGTCGCACAGCAGGATGCGGGGGTCGGTCGCGAGGGCCTGCCCGATGCGGACGCGTTGCCGCTCGCCGCCCGACAGCAGGCCGAGCGGGACGTCGGCGTACGCCGAGGCACCCACCGAGGCGAGGATGCCCTCAACACGCGTGCGCACGGCGGCTGTTCGCAGGCGCGGCCCGAAACGGTGGCCGTCGATGCCGAAGCGCACGAGGTCACGGGCGCGAAGCATCGCCTGCGCGGACAGGGCCGCCTGCTGGGGGACGTAACCGATGTGCCGGGCGGCCTCGCGGGGAGAGCGGCCGAGGACCGTCAACGTCCCTGCGGACAGCGGCTGCCGGCCGAGCAGGGCCCGGACGAAGCTGGTCTTGCCCGCTCCGTTCGGGCCCAGCACGGCGATGAACTCCCCTGGCTGTACGTCGAGTTCGAGGTCGCTCCAGACCGTGCGCGGACCGTAGGAGAGACCGGCCCCGCGCAGGCTGATGACCGCACTCACTTGGCCAGCGCGTTCGCGAGCGCGTCGACGTTGCCGGTCATCCAGGCGAGGTAGTTCTTGCCGCTCGGCAGGGTCTCCGTCACCGGAACCACGGGGATGCCGGCCGCCTTGGCCGCCTGCTCGGACTTCTCGGTCTGCGGGCCGGAGGTCTGCGCGTTGTAGACCAGCGCGTCGACCTGCTTGCCGGTGAACAGGGCGAGGGTCTCCTGGAGGACCTTGGGGGAGACGTCGTCGCCCTCCTCGATGGCCTCGCTGAACTCCGTGGGCGTCTTGTCGACGAGCCCGCTCGCTCCGGTCATGTACAGCGGCACGGGCTCGGTGATGGCGATCGCCTTGCCGCCGTGCTCCTTCTTGATCTGCGCCTCCTTGGCCTCCAGCGGCTTCAGGTCGGCCTTGAAGGCGTCGGCGTTCTTCGTGTACGTCGCGGCGTTCGCGGGATCGGCCTTGCCCAGGGCGGCCGCGATACGGTCGGCGATCTTCGCGACCGTGGGGAAGTCGTACCAGACGTGCTCATTGAGTTCGCCGCCCTTGGGAGCGGTCCGGCCGGAGACCTTCACCGCGTTGATGACCTCGGCGGAGGAGTTGCCGGCGCTTTTGAGCATCCGGTCCACGAAGTCGTCGTAGCCGCCGCCGTTCTCGATGACGACCTTCGCCTTCGACAGGGCCAGCTGGTTCTGGGTGCTGGCCTCGTAGGAGTGCGGGTCCTGGTCGGGGTCGCTGATGACCGAGGTGACGGAGACCTTGTCGGCGCCTATGCGGGAGACGATGTCGCCGTACACGTTGGTGGAGGCGACGACGGCGACCTTGGACGAGGCGGCCGGGGCCGCGGAGGCGCTCCCGTCGCTCCCGGAGTCCGAGGAGCTGCCGCAGCCTGCCAACAGGGTGACGGAGGCGCCGACGAGCAGCACCAAGCGGCGGGATGACGGGGACGTGGACATGGATCCTCCAAGCGCGGTTCTGATTGCCTCCTCACGCTAGATGGAAATGATTGTCGTAAACAGGTCTGCCGATCGGTATGTGAAAACCGTTGCCAATAATTGACTCGTCCCTGGTCCGGACCTCGTCCGCTAGCCCGAGGTCGCGGCGCGGGCCCGGTGGCGGCGGACCGCGTCCCGGTTGGCGCAGCGGGGGGAGCAGTACCGCTGCCGGCCGGTGCGGGAGGTGTCGGCGAAGATCGCGGCGCACTCCGTCACCTCGCAGCGCCGCAGGCGGTGCATGCCGCGTCCCGCCAGGTGCAGGGCGGTGCCCACGGAGATCAGGGAGTACAGGACGTCGCCGAGCGACTGGCCCTCGTCGCGGTAGTGCAGATGCCAGCCGGTGCCCACGTGGTTGGTCATCCGCGGATACGCGGCGGCCGCCGCCAGCATGCGGTTGAGGAGCTCGGCGCGCTCCTCCTCGTCCGCGGCGTCGACGACCTTCTCCCATGCGTCCAGGACCTCTCCGGTGCGGGCCAGGTCCCCTGGGGTGACCGGGCCGTCCAGCACCACCCCGGCGGCGAGGCAGCGGTCCGCGAGGTCCGTGACGTCGGCCGGACGCCGGTTGGCCAGATCCGCGGCCAGCTTCACGGGGTCCTCGCCGTAAGGGTTGAGATGCACAAGGGCATTACACCAGTGTGGTCGGTATGGGACAAGGCACCGGAAGCTCAGCGGCCGTACGGCAGGCGGTGGAGTACGACCTCGTGGAGCTCGTACGTCTGCAGGCTCTGCGATCAGGGGATCTCGACGGCAACGAGCTGGACTCACTGGCCGTGGCGCTGTGGGAGCAGCTCACCGCGGACGACGTGCGCGTCCTGGTGGTGGACGCCGAGGACGAGGGGCTCGCCGCCTGTGGCATCGGCGCCATCGACCGACGCCCGCCCCGAGCGGGCTCGCGCGGCGGACGGACCGGGCATGTCATCGGAGTCGTCACCGATCCGGACCACCGGCGGCACGGCCACAGCCGTACGGTCATCGGGGGCCTGCTCGCCTGGTTCCGGGACCACGACGTCTCCCGGGTGGAACTGCGCGCTCCCGTCGAGAACGCGCCCCATCACCGCGCTGTCATTCCTTCCCGGTGAGCAGTCGCCGCGGGTTGGCGATACGGAAGGCGTAGGCCGCCGCTCCGCCGAGCCCGTGGCCGGGGTGCTGCGGCGGCTCCGCGTACGGCCGGTCCGAACCCTGGACCACGGCGTCCACGCCCAGCGCACGCACGACGGACTCGACGGCACGCGGCCCGTACGAGGAGGTCTCGACGAAGACCAACGGGTCCGGTTCCGTCCTGCCGTCCCCGCGAGCGGCGAACCGTTCCCCGTGCAGCGGGGCGAGCCCGGCCAGCAGTGCGAAGCAGACCCGCAGCCGCGGATGGCGGGGACGGCCGTAGGCGCGGAAGGCGAACCAGGCGGCGTGCATCTGCTGGACGTAGGGGACCATCGCGGGCCACCACCCGGGCCCCTCCGAGCCACCGGCCGCGGGCCCCGGGTGCACGAACAGCGGGAGGTCGCGTTCTTCGAGCAGCTCGAGCAGGGGGGCGCACCGGGCGTAACCAGCCGCGTCCGCGAGGGCGTCGGCGGGCAGCTGGAGGCCGGCGAACCCCTGGTCGAGGCAGTCCGCCGTCGCCTTGGCGTCGATGTCCCGCACACAGGCGGCCGCCCACGCCCCGAACGGTGCGGGGAGCGCGGCCGCGCCCTCGTGATAGGCGTCCAGCAGCGGCCGGGCCTCGGCCGCGGGCAGCCACTCCACGCCGATCGGCGCCGAGAGGGAGACGAGCGCGAGGCCGAGGCCGTCGGTGGCGGCGAGTTCCGCGCGCCGGGCCGCGTCGTGGTCGGCGGGCGGGAGGCCGTAGGGTGGCTCGCCGTCCAGATACAGCGTCCAGCCGTCGAGATACGGCGGCTCGCGGCGTGCCCTCAAGGCCGCTACCAGCGACGGGCTCCACAGATGCTGGTGTACGTCGACATTGGTCATGTCGCTCCTCCCACCCAGGCCCGCGATGTACTCCGGACTCCCCGACCCCCATGATCTCGTGGCCGACCACCCCCGCGTCCACCCCGCGGCGACTGTGAGGTCAGCCGACCCGCTCGGAGCTTCGTGGCTCACCCGGCTCCGGATGCCGAGCCGATCTCCACCACGCGGGCCCAGGCGGGCGGTGAGTCCGGCATGTACTCGGGGTCGTTCTCGCGTCGTGCGCGGCTCCTCCCCGGCCGGGGGAACAGACCGATGACGGTACGGCATGAGGGCCGCGCGCTCGGCCAGGGTGTCTGCCCGTCGGTCAGGGCCACGACGACGTCCGGACGGGGCCGCGAGCGCAGCGCCTTCTCGAAGCCCGTGCGCAGATCCGTACCCCCGCCGCCGACCAGCGGGATGCCCTCGGCCCGGCACAGCGGACGCACCACCCCGGCCGCCGCGTCGCACGACAGCACGTTGATCAGATCACGTCGGCCGCCCACGGCGTGGGAGATCGCGGCGACCTCCAGGAGCGCGCTGCCCAGCTCGCCGTCGCTGACCGAACCTGAGGTGTCGATGATCACGCAGACCCTGGGTGGCCGGCGTCGCAGGCTCGGCAGCACCGTGCCGGGCACCCCCGCCGAGCGCCGCGACGGACGGCCGTAGCTGTAGTCGTCGCCCGCGCCGGAGCCGGAGACCGCCGAACGAAGTGCCGCGCCCAGCAGGTCCCGCCACGGCTGCGGCGGATGGAACGCCTCCTCCGCCCACCGCCGCCAGCCCTGCGGGGTGTCCCCCGGATGTGCCTTGATGCCCTGCGCCACCCGGAAGCGGACCGCGTCCCGCTCCTGTTCGCTCAGGCCGTCCGCCCCGTCGGAGCCCAGGTCCCACTCGCGTTCCAGGCCGTCGGCACCGCTGCCGCAGTCCAGCCAGGACAGGTCAAGGGTGAGCGGCCCGAGGCTGATCCCGCTCAGGTACTCCTCCATCAGCTGCCCCTCTGGCAGCTTCAACCGCCAGGGCCGCACGGCGCCCTTGGGCTGGACCAGTCCGTCTCCGTACACGTCGTCGTTGATCTCGCAGTCCGCGGCGATGTTCATCCGCAGCCGGTCTCCGACACCGGTCAGCCCGCGCTCACGGGCCACCCGGTCACCGCGCCCGTGGTGGTCGCGCAGCAGGTGGGACACCTCGTGCACCCACGCGCCCGCCAG
The DNA here is from genome assembly GCF_001514145.1 of Streptomyces canus. Lineage (GTDB taxonomy): Bacteria > Actinomycetota > Actinomycetes > Streptomycetales > Streptomycetaceae > Streptomyces > Streptomyces canus. The sequence goes on along the minus strand of NZ_KQ948662.1, from coordinate 157,302 downwards.
CTCCTCCACCGGCATGCGGTCCACGAACGCCGGTGAGACGTAGCACCGCCAGTGCCGGTCCACGGCCATCGTCGGCACCCGCTTCGACTCGACGGTGTGCAGGGCGAACAGCGCGGTGGCCAGGTAGGGGCGGGCCCGGGCGGCGAGGAGGCGGGCGGCGAAGAGCTTGTCGCGGTCCAGGCGTCCTGCCTGTTCGGGGGTGTCCGCGCTCATCGGCGGGTCTTGGAGGCGACGGCCGCCCGGTCCGCCCGCCGGGACAGCGCCACCGTCCCGGCGAGCCTCTCGATCGCCGCCGGCACGTCCCAGTCCTGCTGCCGCAGCGAGGCGAGCGTGGTCGCGGGCACGACCACCAGGTCCGGCGCCCCCGTCTCCAGCGCCCGCACCAGCACCGCCCACGCGGAATCCCAGCGGGCCCGGTCCGGACGTGCCCGTACGGCCGCCACCACACCGTCGAGCACGGCCTGCCGCAGATCTCCCCGCTCGGGCAGGACGGCCCCCGCGGGATCGGCGAGCACGTCCTCCGGGTCCGGGAGGTCGAGCCGGTCCAGGCTCGCCAGCAGCTCCAGCCCCGGGCCGTCGCCCACCGTGCCCCGGACCAGTGAGGAGAGCACGTCCCGCGCGGAGCCGGCCGCGGTCGCGAAGGCGATCAGGGACAGGGCCATGTCCCAGCTCCGCGGCGACGGCCAGGGACCGCCCCGCCCGGTCTCGTTGGTGGGCAGCCGGTGCACGAGCGTGGGCCGCGCGGCGAGCAGCCCGCACACCGCCGAGCCCGCGTACGACGGTCTCGTGGTCGTGGGTCCACTGGAGATGGACGAACCGGTTGGCCAGCGGCGGGCTCAGCTCCCAGCCGTCGGCCGCCGAGGACCTGGGGTTGGCGGCGGCCACGATCCGCACACCGGGCGGCAGCCTGAGTGCGCCGATCCGCCGCTCCAGGACGAGCCGGAGCAGCGCGGCCTGGACGGCGGGCGGTGCGGTGGACAACTCGTCCAGGAACAGCAGCCCCCGGCCGGCCCGTACCAGCCGTACCGCCCAGTCCGGCGGGGCCATCGGCACGCCCTGGGTGGCGGGATCGTCCCCGACCACGGGCAGCCCCGAGAAGTCGGACGGTTCGTGCACGCTGGCGATCACCGTGGTCAGCGGCAGGTCCAGGGCGGCGGCGAGCTGGGTCAGGGCCGCGGTCTTGCCGATGCCCGGCTCACCCCACAGCAGTACGGGCAGGTCGGCGGCAACGGCCAGGGTGAGGGCCTCCAACTGGGAGTCGGGGCGCGGTTCGGTGGTGGAGTCGCGCAGCAGGGTCAACAGGTCGGCGGCGATGTCGAGTTGGGAGGCGGGAGCAGGGGCGGTCATGGGCATGAGTGATCACCTATGGGTTAGGAGTGGGCCACGAGGAGGGGACGATGTGTCCCCGGAGGATTCAGGTCGCGTGACGCGGATGGGTACGCCGGTTCCGGGAGTCGCGGCCGCTCGGACGCGGCCGGAACCAAGTGGGCCCGGGTCCCGTCAGGCCGGCCCTGAACAGGCCGTATGTGATGCGCCGTAGCGCGGCCGCCTCCAGTTCGTCCCGGAGGGGGCCGGTGCGCAGCAGCGCGTCGGGGCCGAGCAGTCCTTCGACGACGGCCAGGGCGCCGGCGGTGTCGCCGTGCACGAGACGTTCGCGGACGCCGGCCAGGCAGTGCGGACGGCGGTGTGCCTCGTCGATCGCCTGGAGGCAGGGGAGCGGGGTGCCGGTCAGCGCGACCAGCAGTTCCTCCCGCCGGATCTCGTCCGGGTCGTGGTCCAGCGGGGCCAGTACCCCGTCGACCAGGCCGATCCGGTGTCGGGCTCCCCGGCACTCCACGAGACGTGGTCGTCCCGGCCGGTCCGGGGTGCGGGGTGGTCCGGTGGCCGCTCGGTCCGGCGCCAACGCGGCGGCGACCAGGGGGTGCAGTCGTTCCGCCTCGATCGCGCCGGCGCGCAGCAGTTGGAGGTCGGGCAGCACCCACGTCGCCGCGTCCGGCAGGACGGGAAGCGCGGAGACGGTACCGGCCGAGGGAGTCGGTACGGGACGCATCACGTCGTCGTCCGCGCCGAGCTCCAACACCAGCCGCTCCCGCCCACCGAGCCGCACCAGCACGACTCCACCGGTCCGTCCTTCGGCCGCGAGCAATATCCGCGCCTCCGCCGCCCACCGGTCGGCGGCGCAATCGGGCGGCACCATCAACTCCGGATCATGGCCTGCAAGTTGAGTGGGCCGCGACCGCATCGAGGGCTCACCGACGTCCGACCCTTGCCGCAGCTCGTCGGTTCCGGTCTGGTCGGGAGTCTGACTGGTTCCGGTCCGGGCGTGGCCTTCAGCGGCTTCGGTCCGGTCGGGGAGCTGATCGGGGATCTGACTGGTTCGGGCCCGGTCGCGGGTCTGCCTGGTTCCGGTCCGGTCGTCGTCTTCAGCGGTGCCGGTCTGGTGGTGGGTCTGGTTGGTCGCGGTCTGGTCGCGTGCTTCAGCGGTTCCGGTCGGGTCGCGGGTATCACCGGCCCCGTGCCGGTCGCGGGTCTGACTGGTCCCGGTCCGGTCGTAGCCTTCACCCGCTCCGGTCCAGTCGCACACCTCAGCGGCCCCGTTCGGGTCGCGGAGTTCACCGCCCCGGTGCCGCTCCCGCGCCTCACCGGGCCCCGACCGTTCCCGCACGTCAGCGGCCGCGTCCGGGTCGCGGAGTTCACCGCCCCTGTCCCGTTCCCGCACGTCACCGGCCCCGTCCGGGTCGCGCACTTCACCGCCCCGGTCCCGTTCCCGCACCCCACCTGCCCCCGACCGCGCCCCCAACTCCCCAGCCCTGCCCGCATCCCACAGATGCCGGTGCAGATCCAGTCGGAAGCGTCGGTTCGGGCGCGGGTGCGGATGGCCTACCGCGTTGGCCGTGGACCGGGACCACAGCGCGAGGCTGATGCGCTGTCCGGCGTCGGCCCAGGCCGGTGCGGTTCGGGCCACGAGATGCACAGGGCCCTCGGGTGTGTCGTACTGCGCCAGTGTCAGGGTCACCCCGGGCCGCAGCAGCCCGTCCGGGGCGATCCTCGGCATGTGCCAGCGCAGCAGGTCGGGAGCGAGGGCGCGGAGATCGGACCGGACCCGGGACGCCAGCTCCCGGCCGTGATCGCGCGCCACGGCACGGAGGTTGAGATCGACGTCGAAACCCGCGGCGGCACACGCCCCCGCCCAGTCCCCGGCGAGGCGACGGGCGGTCGCGGTCTCGATCATGGAGGCCGGCACGGCGAACTCGCGCACGCGCGGCCAGAAGGATGTACGGATGTCCTCGTTCGCGGTCGAAGTGAGCATCAGCACTCACCTTGCGCGGACGGGACCCCCAATCGTTCAGGAGTATGAGTCGTCATCGTCGAGCAGCGTAGGCCGCCCCACGCCCCTCTGCCACGTATTTTCCGCCGGGTTAGCCTGGAGCGTGATCAAATTCCCGCTCGGTGCCACCACCACGCTGGCCGAACTCGCCAGTGATCCGCATCCGCGGCTGGCCCGACTGCGTGCCCACGAACCCGTGTCCTGGCTGCCCGAACTGAACGGCTGGCTGGTGACCCGGCGCGATCTCGCGCTCGACGTGATGCGGGACGCCGAGACCTTCACCGTGGACGACCCCCGCTTCTCGACCGCCCAGGTCGTCGGCCCGAGCATGCTCTCCCTGGACGGCGACGAACACGCCCGCCACCGCGAACCGTTCACCGCGCCCTTCCGCCCGCGTGCAGTACGGGACGGCTTCGCCGAGTTCATCGAGCAGGAGACCGACCGCCTCGTCACCGCACTCGAACCGGCGGGCGCCGCCGAACTGCGCCGCGGCTTCGCCGGCCCCCTCGCCGTCGCCGTCGTCACCGAGGCACTCGGACTGGTGGGCGCCGGCACGGACACCGTGCTCTCGTGGTACGACGCCATCGTGCGGACCGTCTCGGACCTCACGGCAGGCCGTACGGCCGGACCCGCGGGCCCGGAGGCGTACGCCGAGCTTCGGACGGCGGTCGAGACCACGGTCGCGGAAAAGGGCACCACGTCCCTCCTGACCTCCGCCGCGGACCGGTTGGCCCTGCCGGAAGTGGCCTCCAACGCCGCGGTACTGATGTTCGGAGGCATAGAGACCACCGAGGCGATGATCACCAACGCACTGCTGCATCTCCTCCGGCACCCGGATCAACTCGCCTTGGTGCAGGGCGACTCCGCCCTGCTGGACGGCGCGATCGAGGAGTCCCTGCGTCTCGAACCCGGCGCGGCCGTCGTCGACCGCTACGCCACCCGGGACACCACCCTCGGCCCGGCCTCGATCCACCAGGGCGACCTCGTCACCGTCTCCCTGACGGGTGCCAACCGGGACCCCGCGGTCTTCCCCGACCCCGACCGCTTCGACGTCCGCCGCGCGAACGCCCGCCTCCAGCTGGCCTTCGCCCACGGCCCCCACTACTGCCTCGCCGCCCATCTGGCCCGCCTGGAGACCCGCATCGCCCTGCGGCACCTGCTCGACCGTCTCCCCGCTCTCCGCCTCGACCCGGACCAGCCCACCACCCCGTACGGCCTGGTCTTCCGCAAGCCGCCCACCCTGCACGTGCTCTGGGGATGACCTCCAGCGCGGTGACCGCTCAGCCGGTCCGCTTCACGTCCAGGGACAGGTCGTTGTCGACCGTGTAGTACGGCCGCACGACGATCCCCGCTGCCGTGGCACCCGGGTAGACGAAGACCTCCTTACGGTCCGCCACGTCGTCCAGAAGCCGGGCGAGCCGGATCATCGGCGCTTCGGGAGCGGGCCGTACGAACATGTCCCAGACGCCCATGTCCAGGGTCTCGTCGGCGACCGTGAACGAGAAGCTCCGGCCGTCCTGTCCGACCAGTGGCTCGAGCGTGCGGACGGTCCCTGTCTCCCGCCGCAGCCGCAGCCGCACCTCGGCGCCGGCCGGCAGCGAGGCACCGTGCAGCCGGGCCGAGACCGTCAGCGCCCCGCCGGTGACGTCCACGCGGTCGACCTCCGCGTGCGCGGGCCGCAGCCAGGTCCGCACCGCGAGAAAGCCGTCCTTGGTGACGTAGGGGACCCGGACGGCCAGCGGCGCGTGCCGGTCCCGCAGGTGTCCGTCGACCAGGACCCGCAGGTCACGCGGGCCCGGACGCAGCCGTGTGCGCGCGAACCCGTCCAGCAGATATACGTCCCACCGTCCCTCCGTGAGCACGGGATCGGCCGCGAGCACGGCACGCGCGCGCCCCTCGTCGGCCGAGTTCAGTTCGAGGACGTGCAGGGTCTCCTCGGGCAGCCCCTTCTTCGGACGCAGCCGCAGCAGCAACCGGCGGCCGTGGGCCTCGGGCACCTCGAAGATGATCCTGCCGTCCGTGTCCACCGCGCATCCGGCGCGTGTCGTCGTCACGGCCTCCCCTTTCGTACGATGCGCAGCGCACCGCTCGCCGCGACCAGAGCCGTGTCCCGGGCGGCGAAGCCCCGGGCGGCCAGATGTGTGTTCCGGCGGTTCCGCACGACCGGCTGTCCCGCCCGCCGCGCCGAGACCGCCTCGGTGATGAGTCGCTCGGCCTGCTCGACCACCGGTCCGGGAGCGAACCGCCGCGCGTTCTCCAGGGCCGCCCGGCTCATACGGCGGCGCAGCTCGTCGTCCCCGACCAGCTCCAGCAGGGCCGCCGCCATGGCGTCCCGGTCCCCGACCGGCACCAACCGCCCGTCGACCCCGTCCGCGATGATCTCGGCGGGGCCATGGGGGCAGTCGGTGCTCACCACGGGCAGCCCGCAGCGCATCGCCTCGACGATGGTCATGCCGAAGGGCTCGAAGTCGGAGGCGGCCGCCCCGATCGAGCCCTTGACCCACTCCGCCTCCATGGGAGCCGCGGCGCCCATCAGGAAGACGTTGTTCCACAGCCCGAGGTCAGTGATGAGCTGCCGAAGCCGGTCGTGTTCGTCCCCCTTGCCGTAGATGCGCAGCTGCCAGTCCGGATGCTCGGCGGCGACCGCGGCGAAGGCCTCGACCAGAAGGTCGTACCGCTTCACCGGGACCAGCCGGCCGGCCGCGACGACCACCTTCGCGGAACCGTCGGCCGCAGGCAGCACGGGATCCGGCACGCTGTTCGGAAGGGCCTCGACCCGTACGCCGGGCAGCCGCATCCGGCGCCGGTAGGCGCCCGCGTCCGCCTCGGTCACCGTGGTGAGCACGTCGAGCCCCCGGTAGGCCCGCCGCAGCGCGGTGCGCAGCCGGGGCGAGTGGTTGTTCAGGGTGAGGTGCTCCTGCCCGATCCGGGCGACATGGGGTGGCGCCTGACCCGCGAGATGCACGTTGAGCCCGGGCCGGGTGCCGATCACCGCGTCCGCGTCGATGGCGGCGAGGGCCTCGGATATGCGCTGGTCGGTCAGCTCGCTGTACTGCCCGTACCGGTACTCGGAGCGCGGGAACACCCGCGCCGGTCTGAGATGTAAGGGGTGCTCCTTCTCCTCTCTGAGATCGACCAGCGGCCGCAGCGAAACCCTTGGATCCAGCACGAAGTTGGGCAGTTCCCGGTGCCGCAGCACGGAGACGATCTCCACCTCGTGCCGTTCGGCCAGAGCCTGGGCCAGATTGAACGTGGTGGTGATGGTGCCTCCGATCCCGTAGGCGTTGTGAAGCAGGAAAGAGATCTTCATGCTGGGCTAGACCACCCGGCATTGCCTGCGGTTGACCTTCGTTACCCTTTCGTGGTGTCCTCGCCATCAGGACGTCATGCCGTGTACTGGTATGCGGGATAAGTGAGGTAGCCGCTGTCCCCGCCCTGGAAGTACGTGGCCTCGTCGGCGGGGGCGATCGGCAGATCGGTGCGCAGCCGCTCGACCAGGTCCGGGTTGGCGATGAACGCGCGGCCGAAGCTGATGAGTTCGGCGCCGAGACCGAGCCAGTGGTCGGCCTCGGAGCGGCCGGCCTGCTTGGCGCCCAACGGCAGCACCGGGTTCATGACGAGCGCACCGGGCCATGCCCGGCGCAGGTCCAGGAGCGTCTCCTCGGGGGCGGTGGCCTCCAGATGAACGTAGGCCAGTCCGAGACGGGACAGCTCGGTCAGCAGGGCGGTGTACAGCTCGACGACCTCGGTCTCCTCAACTCCCCAGAACGTGCCGCCCGGTGAGAGACGGATCCCGGTGCGCTCGGCACCCACGGCGTCGACGGTCGCGGCCGCCGCCTCGACGGCGAACCGGATCCTGTTGGTCACCGAGCCGCCGTAACGGTCCGTGCGCAGATTGGCGTTGGGGGCCAGGAACTGCGAGATCAAGTACCCGTTGGCGCCGTGCAGTTCCACCCCGTCGAACCCGGCGTCGACGGCGCGGCGCGCGGCCTCGGCATACGACTCGGCGTGCTCGGGCACCTCCTCCGTGCCCAGCGCGCGCGGAACCGGCGCGGGCTGCGGCCCCGTGGGCGTGAACACCCCGCCGGTGGCGGGGACGGCCGAGGGGCCGACGGGCCGCAGGCCGGTGGTGTCCGGGTGCGAGACCCGGCCGCCGTGCATGATCTGTGCGAAGATCCGGCCCCCGTTGGTGTGCACGGCCTCGGTCACCGGCCGCCAGGCGGCGACCTGCTCGTCGGTGTACAGCCCCGGCGTCCCCGGATTGGACTGCCCGATCAGGCTCGGCTGCACCCCTTCGGTGACGATCAGGCCTGCCGTGGCGCGCTGGGCGTAGTAGCGCGCCATCGACGGCGTCGCCAGACCGCCCTCGGCGGCCCGCACCCGTGTCATCGGGGCCATGACCACCCGGTTGGGCAGCCGCAGTCCGCCGAGCCGGAAGCCGGTGAAAAGGGTCGTCACGGCATGTCTCCTTCGTGATCCGTCGCGCCCGAATCCCGGGCACGCAGGTACGCTAAAACCTGACGTCCACGTGAGGGTCAAGTCCGCGAGGGAGGAACGCGTGCGCATCGGGGAACTGGCGGCACGGGCCGGGGTCAGCGTCCGGGCCTTGCGCTACTACGAGGAGCAGGGCCTGCTCACCAGCACGCGCAGCGCGAGCGGGCAGCGGCACTACACACAGCACGCGGTCGAGCGCGTGACCTTCCTCCAGCGAATGTACGAGGCCGGTCTGTCCAGCCGTACGATCGCCGAACTCCTGCCGTGCGTCGACTCGCCCAGCGCGGAGACGTCGGACGCCGCTCTGGAGCGGATGGCCGAGGAACGCGACCGGCTCTCCGACCACATCGAGGAGTTGATCCGGACCCGGGACGCCCTCGACGGGCTGATGGCCACGAACCGGGCTCACCGCGAGACCCTGCGAACGGCGTGACAGGCTGAGATCACCTGGAACCGGCCGGACCGAGGAGCCCCACGTGCCGTACGACATCGCCGCCATCCGCTCCCACTTCCCGGCCCTGGCCGCCGGTATCGCCCACTTCGACGGCCCCGGCGGCACCCAGACCCCCGAGCCAGTCATCCGGGCCATCGCCGGCGCCCTGGCGCAGCCCCTGTCGAACCGGGGACAGGTGACCCTGGGGGAGCGCAACGCCGAGGCCCTCGTCACCGGGGCCCGCCGGGCGATGGCCGACCTGCTCGGGGCGAGTCCCTCGGGAATCGTCTTCGGCCGCAGCGCCACCCAGCTCACCTACGACGTCGCGCGCACCCTCGCCAAGACCTGGTCACCCGGCGACGAGGTGGTCGTCACCCGCCTCGACCACGACGCCAACATCCGCCCCTGGGTCCAGTCCGGCGCCACCGTGCGGTGGGCCGAATTCGACCCGGAGACAGGTGAGTTGACGGTCGACGCGATCCGGGCCGTACTGTCCGAGCGGACCCGGCTCGTCGCTGTCACCGCGGCCTCCAACCTGATCGGCACCCGCCCCGACATCCCCGCCATCGCCCGGGCGGCCCACGAGGTCGGCGCACTCGTCCACGTCGACGGCGTCCACCACACGGCCCACGCCCTGGTCGATGTCGAGGCGCTCGGCGCGGACTTCTTCGTCTGCTCCCCCTACAAGTTCCTCGGCCCGCACCACGGAGTCCTCGCCGCCCGCCCGGAGTTGCTGGAGACCCTGCGCCCGGACAAGCTCCTGCCCTCCACCGACGCCGTCCCGGAGCGCTTCGAACTGGGCACGCTGCCCTACGAGTTCCTCGCCGGCACGACAGCGGCGGTCGACTTCCTCGCCGAGCGGCTGGACATGGAGGCCACCGGCACCCGGCGGGAGCGGCTGAGTGCCGGATACGCCGCGCTCGAAGCCCACGAACGGGTCCTGCGCGCGCAGATCGACGAGGGGCTCGCCGCGCTCGACGGCGTCACCGTCCACTCCCGGGCCGCCGACCGCACCCCGACCGTCCTGCTGACCTTCGAGAACCACAGCACGGCCGACGCGTACGGCTTCCTGGCGGAGCGTGGCGTCCAGGCCCCGGCCGGTTCCTTCTACGCCATCGAGGCCTCCCGGCACCTCGGCCTCGGCGACACCGGCGGCCTGCGCGTCGGGCTCGCCCCCTACAACGACTCACCGGACGTCGACCGGCTCCTGACGGGACTGACCGACTTCCTGAAGAGGTGAAGGAGAGACGCCCATGACCACCTTCCCCACCGCACGAGAGGTACGGACCACCCCGGAAGGCCTGCTGTGGGAGCCCAGCGAACGCTGGGTGCGCGGCCGCAAGGGAGACGTCACCGTCGTCGACAGCCGGCGCCCCGTCCTCGTCTGGGAACCGGACGTCCCCGTCCCGCTGTACGCCTTCCCGCGCGCCGACGTCCGCGGGGATCTGCTCCGGCCCGCGAAGAACCCGGCCACCGGCACCCACACCGGGTCGCGGATCTTCTACGACCTCGAGGTCGACGGCGAGCTCGTCGAGAACGCCGCCTGGACCTTCCCGGCCGCCGACCTGGCCGACCACATCGCCTTCGCGTGGTTCCGGCGCTGGGGCACCGGCCTCGACCACTGGTACGAGGAGGAGGAAGAGATCTTCGTCCACCCCCGTGATCCGCACAAACGGGTCGACGCCATGCCCAGCAGCCGCCATGTCCGGGTCGAGATCGACGGGACGGTCGTCGCCGACACCCACCGTCCTGTCCTGCTCTTCGAGACAGGTCTGCCCACGCGGTACTACATCCCGCGCGAGGACATCCGTCTCGACCTGCTCGAAGCCACCGACCACCACACCGACTGCCCCTACAAGGGCACCGCCGAGTACTGGTCGACGGGTGGCCACGCGAACATCGTCTGGAGCTACCCGGGCCCGCTCCCTGCCGTGGCCGTCGTCCAGGGGCTGCTCGCGTTCTTCAACGAGGCCGTCGACATCACCGTGGACGGGGAGCGCCTGGAGCGGCCGGTGACCCCCTTCACCGGGACGGTGGAGTGATCGGAACGTGCCCGCAGGAGGTCGTACAACCGCTGTACCTGCGCAGATCACCCCCAAACCGTCAGCGACACGTGACCTGACTCTCATGGCCACCGGCGGTCTTTGCCGAGACCATGGGGGGCGTCACCGGCAGGCCGAAGGGAACGGGAATGCTCCGCAAGGTACTGGTCGCCAACCGTGGTGAGATCGCGATTCGCGCGTTTCGCGCGGGTTATGAGGTGGGCGCGAGGACGGTCGCCGTCTTCCCGCACGAGGACCGCAACTCACTGCACCGACTCAAGGCCGACGAGGCCTACGAGATCGGCGAACCGGGCCATCCCGTGCGGGCCTACCTGTCTGTCGACGAGATCATCCGCGCCGCCCGCCAGGCCGGTGCCGACGCCGTCTACCCCGGCTACGGCTTCCTCTCCGAGAACCCCGAGCTCGCGCGCGCGTGCGAGGAAGCGGGCATCACCTTCGTCGGCCCCAGCGCCGACATCCTCGAGCTGACCGGCAACAAGGCCCGCGCGGTCGCCGCCGCCCGCGCCGCCGGCGTACCGGTGCTGGGCTCCTCGGCACCCTCCACCGACGTGGACGAACTGGTCCGGGCCGCCGACGACATCGGCTTCCCGGTGTTCGTGAAGGCCGTCGCCGGCGGTGGCGGACGCGGCATGCGCCGGGTCGAGGACCCCGCCCAGCTGCGCGAGTCCATCGAGGCGGCCGCGCGTGAGGCGGCCTCGGCCTTCGGCGACTCGACCGTCTTCCTGGAGAAGGCCGTCGTCGAGCCCCGCCACATCGAGGTGCAGATCCTCGCCGACGGGGACGGCAACGTCATCCACCTCTACGAGCGCGACTGCTCGGTGCAGCGCCGCCACCAGAAGGTCATCGAGCTCGCCCCCGCGCCCAACCTCGACCCGGACCTGCGCGACCGGATCTGCGCCGACGCCGTCCGCTTCGCCCGCGAGATCGGCTACCGCAACGCTGGCACCGTGGAGTTCCTCCTCGACCGCGAGGGCAACCACGTCTTCATCGAGATGAACCCGCGCATCCAGGTCGAGCACACGGTCACCGAGGAGGTCACCGACGTCGACCTCGTCCAGGCCCAGCTGCGCATCGCCGCCGGCGCCACCCTCGCCGACCTCGGCCTGTCCCAGGAGACGGTGCAGCTGCACGGCGCGGCGCTCCAGTGCCGTATCACCACCGAGGACCCCGCCAACGGCTTCCGCCCCGACACCGGCCGCATCAGCGCCTACCGCTCGCCCGGCGGCTCCGGCATCCGCCTCGACGGCGGCACCACCCACGCCGGTACCGAGATCAGCGCCCACTTCGACTCGATGCTGGTCAAGCTCTCCTGCCGGGGCCGGGACTTCACCACCGCGGTCAACCGGGCCCGGCGTGCCGTGGCCGAGTTCCGCATCCGGGGCGTGGCCACCAACATCCCGTTCCTCCAGGCCGTCCTCGACGACCCGGACTTCCAGGCGGGCAACGTCACCACGTCGTTCATCGAGCAGCGTCCGCACCTGCTGACCTCCCGGCACTCGGCCGACCGCGGCACCAAGCTGCTCACCTACCTGGCCGACCGGACGGTGAACAAGCCGCACGGCGAGCGGCCCGACGTGATCGATCCGGTCACCAAGCTGCCCCGTGTGGATGCCGGGGTGGAGCCGCCGGCGGGCTCCAAGCAGCGGCTCACCGAGCTGGGCCCCGAGGGCTTCGCCGGCTGGCTGCGCGAGTCGCCGACCATCGGCGTCACCGACACCACCTTCCGCGACGCCCACCAGTCGCTGCTCGCGACCCGCGTGCGCACCAAGGACATGCTCGCCGTCGCCCCGGCCGTCGCCCGCACCCTGCCCGAACTGCTCTCCCTGGAGTGCTGGGGCGGTGCCACCTACGACGTCGCCCTGCGCTTCCTCGCCGAGGACCCCTGGGAGCGGCTGGCCGCCCTGCGCGAGGCCGTCCCCAACATCTGCCTCCAGATGCTGCTGCGCGGCCGCAACACCGTGGGCTACACCCCCTACCCGACCGAGGTGACGGACGCCTTCGTGCAGGAGGCGGCAGCCACCGGCATCGACATCTTCCGCATCTTCGACGCGCTCAACGACGTCAGCCAGATGCGCCCCGCCATCGAGGCGGTACGGGCCACCGGCACGTCGATCGCCGAGGTCGCCCTCTGCTACACCTCGGACCTGTCCGACCCGAACGAGCGCCTCTACACCCTCGACTACTACCTGCGCCTGGCCGAGCAGATCGTCGACGCGGGCGCCCACGTCCTGGCCGTCAAGGACATGGCGGGCCTGCTGCGCGCCCCTGCCGCGGCGAAGCTGGTGTCGGCCCTGCGCCGCGAGTTCGACCTCCCGGTGCACATCCACACCCACGACACCGCGGGCGGCCAGCTCGCCACCTACCTGGCCGCGATCCAGGCGGGCGCGGACGCCGTGGACGGTGCCGTGGCCTCCATGGCCGGTACGACCTCGCAGCCCTCCCTGTCGGCGATCGTCGCCGCGACCGACCACTCCGACCGGCCCACCGGCCTCGACCTCAGGGCCGTCGGCGACCTGGAGCCGTACTGGGAGAGCGTCCGCAAGATCTACGCGCCCTTCGAAGCGGGCCTCGCCTCCCCGACCGGCCGGGTCTACGACCACGAGATCCCCGGTGGCCAGCTCTCCAACCTGCGCACCCAGGCCGTCGCGCTCGGGCTCGGCGACCGGTTCGAGGACATCGAGGCGATGTACGCGGCCGCCGACAAGATCCTCGGCCACCTCGTGAAGGTCACCCCGTCCTCCAAGGTGGTCGGCGACCTCGCGCTGCACCTGGTCGGCGCCGGGGTCACCCCGAAGGAGTTCGAGGAGACCCCGGACCGCTTCGACATCCCCGACTCGGTGATCGGCTTCCTGCGCGGCGAGCTCGGCACCCCGCCCGGCGGCTGGCCCGAGCCCTTCCGCACCAAGGCGTTGCAGGGCCGCGCCGACGCCAAGCCCGTCCAGGAGCTGAACGCCGAGGACCGCACAGGGCTGGAGAAGGAGCGCCGCTCGACCCTCAACCGGCTCCTGTTCCCCGCCCCGACCCGCGAGTACGAGACCCACCGCCAGTCCTACGGCGACACCAGCCTCCTGGACAGCAAGGACTTCTTCTACGGCCTCAGGCCGGGCAAGGAGTACGCCGTCGACCTGGAACCCGGCGTCCGGCTCCTCATCGCGCTGGAGGCGATCGGCGAAGCCGACGAGCGGGGTATGCGCACGGTGATGTCCACGCTCAACGGCCAGCTGCGGCCCATCCAGATCCGCGACCGCGCGGCCTCCTCCGACATCCCGACCACCGAGAAGGCCGACCGCTCCGACCCCGGCCATGTCGCCGCCCCGTTCGCCGGTGTGGTCACGCTGGCGGTCGCCGAGGGCGACGAGGTCGACGCGGGGGCGACCGTGGCCACCATCGAGGCCATGAAGATGGAGGCCGCGATCACCGCGTCGAAGGCGGGTCGCGTGTCCCGGCTCGCCATCAACAAGATCCAGCAGGTGGAGGGTGGCGACCTGCTGGTCGAGATCGCCTGAGCCGGAACGGTGACGCCCGTTTCCGGACGGGTCAGCGCCATTGCGGTCACGTCGGACCCGTTCGAGTCTGGACCCATGTGCCGGGCGGCCGGGAGGACGGGCGATGGCGACGGACAGCAGCGCACCGGACGCCGAACGGCGGCGCCTGGCGGAAGCCGACGCGGGTGCGGTGCCCTGGCGACGCTGGGGCCCGTACCTGAGCGAACGCCAGTGGGGCACCGTCCGCGAGGACTACAGCGACGACGGCGACGCCTGGTCGTACTTCACCCACGACCAGGCCCGCTCCCGCGCCTACCGCTGGGGCGAGGACGGCATCGCCGGAGTCAGCGACGACAAACAGCGGCTGTGCTTCGCGCTCGCCCTGTGGAACGGCCGCGACCCCCTCCTCAAGGAGCGGATGTTCGGCCTGACCAACGCGGAGGGCAATCACGGCGAGGACGTGAAGGAGTACTACTTCCACCTCGACAACACGCCCACCCACTCGTACATGAAGTACCTCTACAAGTACCCGCAGGCCGAGTTCCCCTACGGTGACCTCGTCACCACGAACCAGGCCCGCGGGCGCGAGGACCTTGAGTACGAGCTCCTCGACACCGGCGTCTTCGACGAGGACCGCTACTTCGACGTGTTCGTCGAATACGCCAAAGCGGGCCCGGAAGACCTCCTGATCGAGATCACCGTCCACAACCGGGGGCCCGGTGAAGCGGTACTGCATGTGCTCCCGACTCTGTGGTTCCGGCACACCTGGTCCTGGGCAGGCGGTGCGGCGGTCCCGAACCTGTCCCTCACGCAGAGCGCGATTCGGGCCGATCATGAGGAGCTCGGCACCCGCTGGCTCTACTTCGACGGCGCCGAGGCCCTCTTCACCGACAACGAGACCGACAACGAGCGGATCTTCGGCAGCCCGAACAGCACGCCGTACGTGAAGGACGGCATCGACCGTTACGTCGTCCACGGCGTGCGAGAAGCCGTCAACCCCGCGCGCACCGGCACCAAATCCGCCGTCCACCACGAGCTGACGATCCCCGCCGGAGACAGCGCCCGGATCCGCCTGCGCCTGACCGACGCCGAACTCGTGGACCCCTGGGGCGAGTTCGAAGCCACCATGGAGATGCGCCGAACCGAGGCCGACACCTTCTACGCGGGCATCACGCCGCCCGCCACCGGAGAGGAGGAAAAGCGCCTCGTCCGCCAGGCCCTCGCCGGAATGCTCTGGAGCAAGCAGTACTACTACCTCGACGTGGAGCGCTGGCTCGCCGAGCACGGCGTCGACCCGCTCTCCGCCGACCCGCGCATCCGCAACAGCGCCTGGTACCACATGGTCAACGACGAGATCATGTCGATGCCGGACACCTGGGAGTACCCGTGGTTCGCGGCCTGGGACCTCGCCTTCCACACCCTGGCCCTCTCCATGGTCGACATCGGCTTCGCCAAGGGCCAGCTGGAGCTGCTGCTGCGCCGCCTCTATCTCCACCCAAACGGCCAGATCCCGGCCTACGAATGGAACTTCGGGGACGTCAACCCGCCGGTGCACGCCTGGGCCGTCCTCTTCGTCTACGAGCTGGAGAAGCACCGCACGGGCCACGGCGACCGCGCCTTCCTGGAGAACGCCTTCCTGAAGCTGATGAAGAACTTCACCTGGTGGCTCAACCGCAAGGACGCCGACGGCAACAACGTCTTCCAGGGCGGCTTTCTCGGTCTCGACAACATCGGCGTCTTCGACCGCAGCGCGCCCCTGCCCACCGGCGGTCAGCTCGACCAGGCCGACGGCACCGCCTGGATGGCGCTGTACTGCCAGAACCTCCTCGACATCGCCATCGAACTCGCCGTCGACAACCCCGTCTACGTCGAGCAGGCACAGATGCTCTTCGAGCACTTCGCCTGGATCGCCGTCGCCCTGAACCGCATCGGCAAGGACAACGCCAGCCTGTGGGACGAGGAGGACGGCTTCTTCTACGACGTCCTCCGGCTGCCCGACGGCACCGCGACCCGGTTGAAGGTGAGGTCCCTGGTCGGCCTGATACCGCTCGCGGCGACAAGTGTCATCGGCGGCCGTGCGAACCGCGCCTTCCCCGAACTGGTCGAGGGAGCAAGGAACTTCGTCAGGCGGCACCCGGCCGTGGAGGCCTTCGTCTCGCAGCACGCGAACGCGGGCCCCACCACCGACGGCCGCTACCTCTTCGCGCTGTTCGGCGAGGACCGGCTGCGCCGCATCCTGGCCCGGATGCTCGACGAGGACGAGTTCCTCGGCCCGCACGGCATCCGGTCCCTGTCCCGATACCACGCGGCGCACCCGTACACCTTCGACGTGCACGGCCGGACGTTCGGTGTCGGCTATCTGCCGGCCGAGTCCGACTCGGGCATGTTCGGCGGCAACTCCAACTGGCGCGGCCCGGTGTGGTTCCCGATGAACATCCTGCTGATCCGCGCACTGCTGAACCTGCACAGCTACCACGGCCCCGACTTCACCGTGGAGTGCCCGACCGGTTCCGGGCGGCAGCTCAACCTGTACGAGGTGGCCCGCGAAATCTCCGGCCGGCTCACCGCGACCTTCCTGCCCGACACCGACGGCCACCGCCCGGTGCACGGCGCCCAGACCGTGTTCGCCAAGGACCCGCACTGGAAGAACCTGATCCTCTTCTACGAGTACTTCCACGGTGACAACGGCGCTGGTCTCGGCGCCTCCCACCAGACCGGCTGGACGGGCCTGGTGGCGGCCACCGCGACCCTGTTCCACTCGATCAGCGAGGAGGACTGGCACCGGGGCGGGCGGGAGTCGCTCCGGCCGCCGGGCGAACGGGAGGTGCCCCTGTCATGACGGTGATGTACGAGATCAACACCCTCGTGTGGCTCACCGAGTTGAGCTATCGCCACGGCCGTCCCGTCACCCTCGGCGACGTGCCCGGCGAGGTCTGGGACTCCGTCGCGCCGCCCGGCGTCGACACCGTCTGGCTGATGGGCGTATGGCAGCGCAGTCCGGCCGGACTGGAGATCGCCCTGCGTGACGAGGGGCTCAGGGCCTCCTTCCGTGAGGCCCTGCCCGACGTCACCGACGCGGACATCGCCGGATCGCCGTACTGCGTACGCGACTACGTCGTCGACGCCTCCCTCGGAGGACCCGAAGGGCTGGCCGCTGCCCGCACCCAACTCGCCGCACGGGGACTGCGGTTGATCCTCGATTACATCCCCAACCACGTGGCCCCCGATCACCCCTGGCTCACGTCGGGCCCCGACCGTCTCGTCCGGGGCACCGTCGGCGACCTGGCCCGCACACCGGCCGAGTTCATCGAGGCCGGGGGAAAGGTCTTCGCCCGCGGCCGTGACCCCTACTTCCCGCCCTGGCCGGACGTGGTCCAGCTGAACGCCTTCAGCGACGCGCTGCGCGAGGCGACCGTGGACACCCTCGTGTCCATCGGCCACCAGGCCGACGGCGTGCGCTGCGACATGGCCATGCTGCTGATGAACGACATCTTCGGGAAGACCTGGGGAGACCGCACGGGCCCGGCCCCCGCCGAGGACTTCTGGCCGTACGTCATCGCGCGCGTGCGGACCCTCCACCCCGATCTCCTCTTCGTCGCCGAGGCCTACTGGGACCTCGAAGGGGCCCTCCAGCAGCAGGGCTTCGACCACTGCTACGACAAACGGCTCTACGACCGTCTGCTGCACGAGAGCGCCGACTCCGTCCGTGCTCACCTCGGCGCCGACCCCGCCTACCAGCGCGGTCTCGTCCGCTTCCTGGAGAACCACGACGAGCCCCGGGCCGCCGCCACCCTGCCCGGCGACCGGGGCCGGGCGGCGGCCGTGGCGGTGGCGACGCTGCCGGGTGCGACTCTCTGGCACGAGGGCCAGTTCGAGGGCCGCCGGGTGCGGCCGCCCGTGTTCCTGAGGCGCAGGCCGCAGGAGCCGGTCGACGAGCCCCTGCGCGACTTCTACGGCCGACTGCTGCCTGCCGCTGCCGCCGTACGCAGGGGAGACTGGCGGCCCCTGACGCCGACGGGATGGCTGGACAACGAGACGCACCGCGACCTGCTCGCCTGGACCTGGACGCACGCCGACGCCCGCCACCTCGTCGTCGTGAACGACTCCGACCGCCCGGCCCAGGCGAGGCTGCCGCTGCCGTGGGACGACCTGAGGGGCCGCGAGTGCCGTGCGACCGACCTGCTCACCGGGGCGGTGTACCACCGTGACGGAGACGAACTGGCCGACTGCGGTCTGTTCGTGTCCCTGGAGGGCTGGGGGTGCCACGTCCTCAAGTGGTGACGGCTATGGCGGGGGCGTACGGTCGAACGGAGACCATGAGCAGCGACCCGCAGGCGAGTTCTGCACCACGGACGGCCCCACCGGACTCCGGCGGCGGCGGAAACGTCATGGCTCTGCTGGTCATCGCGTCCTGCCAGCTCATGGTGGTGCTCGACATCACCATCGTGAACATCGCGCTCCCGGACATCCAGCGTTCCCTCGACTTCTCCACCACCAGCCTGGCCTGGGTGGTCAACGCGTACACCCTGACCTTCGGCGGGCTGCTGCTGCTCGGCGGCAGGACCGGCGACATCCTCGGCAGACGCCGCATGTTCGTCTTCGGAGTACTGCTGTTCGTGCTCGCCTCGCTGCTCGGCGGGCTCGCCCAGAACGAGGCCCAACTCCTCGCCGCACGCGCCTTCCAGGGCGTCGGCGGCGCCATCGCGTCCCCGACCGCCCTCTCCCTGGTCAGTACGACCTTCCGCGAAGGACCCGAGCGCAACCGGGCGTTCGGCGTCTTCGCCGCGGTCTCGGCGGGCGGCGGCGCGATCGGGCTGCTGGCCGGCGGGGTCCTCGTGGAGTGGCTCAACTGGCGGTGGGTGCTGTTCGTCAACGTCCCGATCGGACTGCTCATCGCGCTCGCCACGCCCCGCTGGATCCGTGAGTCGGAGCGGCATCCCGGCAACTTCGACATCGCCGGTGCGCTGACCGCCACCGCGGGCATGGTGCTGCTGGTGTACGGCTTCATCCGGGCTGCCCAGGAGGGCTGGCGGGACGCGCTCACGCTGGCCTCGTTCGCCGGGGCGGTCGTCCTCCTCGTGGTGTTCGTGCTGATCGAGAAGCGTTCCCGGCAGCCGATCACCCCGTTGCACATGTTCGCCGACCGCAACCGCGCGGGCACCTACGGCATCATGCTGTGCCTCGCGGCTGCGATCTTCGGCATGTTCTTCTTCCTGACCCTCTTCACCCAGAACGTGCTGGACTTCAGCCCGCTGGCGACCGGGTTCGCGTTCCTGCCGGTCAGTGCGGTCATCGCGATCGGCGCCGGTCTCGCCTCGCGGTTCCTGCCCGTGTACGGGCCCAAGCCCTTCATGGTGGGGGGCGCGATCCTCGCGGCGGCCGGGCTGGCCTGGCTGACGCTGACCGACGTCCATTCCACCTATGCGGGCAGTGTCCTCGGGCCGATGCTCGTCTTCAGCCTCGGCATGGGCATGGAGTTCGTGTCGCTGACCCTGATGGCACTCTCCAACGTGCCCAACGAGGAGACCGGCGCGGCCTCCGGGCTCCTCAACGCCACCCAGCAGGTGGGCGGTTCGCTCGGGCTGTCCATCCTGGTCACGATGTTCGGCACGGCCAGCACCAACGAGGCGGAGAAGCAGGTCCCGCGCTTCCTCGCCCAGGCCACCCCGGCCGAGCGACGTCTGTTCCAACGCACCGGTGAACTCCCGGGCACCTGGGGCGACGAGGTCCTCACCGCCGGTGTCTCGGCCGCCTTCGTGATGGCCGCGATCTTCACGGTGGTCGCCGCGCTCATCGCCGTCGTGGTCATCCAGGTACGCCCCTCCGACCTGGAACGCCTCAAGGGCGGGCCGTCGGTGCCCTAGGGACGAGCCCGAGCCGCTGGGCGTGCAGCACCGTACTGACGCGGTCGTGCGTGCCGAGTTTGCGGTAGATGTTCGCGATGTGCTTGTGGACAGTACGCTCGGATATCCCGAGTCTGCGGCCTATGGACACGGCGGTCAGGGCGTCGCCGAGCAGGAGCAGCACGGTCGTCTCCCGGGGTGTGAGCGCCACGTCGGCAGCCTCCTCGGAAGGGGTGCTGAGCCGTCGCAGGAGTTGCCGCTGCTGCTCGACGGCGGCCAGCAGGGGCTGCAACTGCTCGGCGAGGCGCAGTTCGTCGTCGGTGAAGTCCCGCCCGGAGCGGTAGACCATGCACCCGGTGACGGGGGTGGTCGAGTGCGGCAGCGGAATGCCCAGCACATGGTCGACGTCCAGGAGGTCGTCGAGCAGCTGCGCGGTCGCGCTTCCCGACCAGGAACGGCCGGCCACCCGACGGGCCGTGACCGGCGCCCGGTCGGGTCTGTCCGCGTAGTGCCGGGCCAACGGGTATCCCGAGCGCAGCAGCGCGGTGTCCTCGTCCCCGAGCGCGACGAACTCCGCGGTGGCATCGGGGGACAGACCGAGCGTGCCCTCGCTCTCGTTCCAGTTGTCCAGCTTGTAGATCAGGGCGTCGCCACCGCACAGGACCGGCAGTTCGGCCGCCAGCAGGGGCCACAGTCGCTCAGGGTCGCGTTCGTGGAGCGCGGCCACGGCGACCGCCAGCATCCGCTCATACGCAGTTGTACCCATACCGGGGTAGTACCTCGCTGACCCACACTTCATCCGAGCAACATCGACGTTCTCGGATGTACTCCAGCACAGTGAAGCTCCGGCGGGCCGCAGTGGGGGGAGGGCGGCCCGTCGGATACGCCTGTTTCCCCGCGGGGACGACAGCGCCGGCCGCGACGCGTGCGGGCCGCCGGCACGGGGGACCGGCGGCCCGCACGAAGCCCTCGGTCTACTGCTCCGGCGCCTCCAGACCCGGGTCCGGCGCGGGCTCCGGGTTGAATACCGGGTGGTAGCTCTCGGGCGGCGCGAGGTAGGTGGCGGGCAGGCCGCCCGTGTCGATCACGATCTGGTCCACCGCGATCGCCGGATCGACCATGAAGACCCTCAGCACATGCTCCCCGGCCTTGGCGACCGTCACGGTGGCGGTCAGCCGCTCGACGCCGTCCTCCACCTGGCGGGCCCAGGCGTCCCCCCGGTTGCCGGTGGCGACGGCCTGCCCGGACAGGACGGTCACCGGCTGGTCGTCGAGGCCGACGGCCACCCGCCGCTGCCCGCGCTCGTCCAGCGAGGGCAGCCGGAACACGGTGACGGGGAAGGTGCCCGTGCTGCCGAACCGCACCCGGTACCGCAACTCCGGTGCACGTAAGGCGAAGTCACCGGTGATCGGAGCCGCCGTGGAAGGAACGGCCTCGACGGCGCCCGTACGACGTCCGAGGCCCCGCACGGTCCGCCAGCGGCAGCCGCCTCGGCCCACCCTCCGGTCGGCGTGCGCCGCGTCGATCGACACGTAACCATGGGCCTCGACGAAGCCTCGGGCCCGTCGACGGCCGTTGACCACCCGCAGCGGCACCTCGAAGCGCTGCCCCGGGCCGGTGAAGACGACCGTGGCCTCCTGCGCACCCTCGGGCGCGCGCTCCCAGTCGATCTCCACCCACACCCGCCGCTGCTCGGTGAGCGAGCCACCGGCCGTGCTCAGCCCCACCCAGGGGTGACTGGCCTCGGCCGCCCAGTCCAGCGGCAGGAACCCGGTGTTGAAGACGTCGACGAAGCGCCGGTCGCGGGTGTACGAGGAGAACGACAGCGGCCGGCCGGCCCCGGTCTCGTTCCCCTCGGCCGCCACCCCGAGCCCGCTGGTCTCCTGCCGGGTCACCCTGGTGACGGTCGGGCGCCCGGGAGCCTTCGGGATCTGGGACGGGTACGGATTGATGAACCCGTCCCATTTCCCGCCCGCCACCTCGGTGTTGTACCGGCTGGTGAGAGCGGCCTCCGCCGTGTGCGCGGCGAGCGCGAGGTCCGCGAAGCGATTCGTGCCGGCCCCACGGCCCTGCCGGGCGGCGAGCGCGTTGCGGTCCGCCCAGTAGTACTTGAGGTTCATCAAGTACGCGCCGTGCACCGGATATTCGACCAGCTCGTAGAAGGCGTCCCGATAGGTGTCGGGCAGCTCGGCGCCCACCGCCCGGACCCGCGCGAGGAGTCGCTCGTACGCGGCCATCCGGCGGCCTGCCTCGTCGCCGTGGTGGACGACGGAGACGAGGCCCGCGGCGATGAACTCGGGGCGCAGCTCCCCGGCGAGCCGGTAGTACTCGGTGCGGATCGCGGCGATCTCCCTGGCATGGCGTCGCCCGAACTGCCTCCCGGCCCACTCCGCCAGGAAGCCCTCGACCGCGTCGGCCTCCCAGCGGTTCACGTCCCAGGCCATGTCCATCGCGAAGGACAGGCCGGTCTCGATCGACTTGACGTCACCGACGTTGAAGATCCACATGCGGTCGGTGCCGTGCTCGTAGACCCGCCGCAACTCCTGCCAGACCTTGGCCACTTGGGTGGTGTCCAGCCACAGGTAGCTCTTCGGACGTCCCCAGTAGGAGAGGTGGTAGTAGATCCCGTTGCCGCCCGACCGTGCCCGTTCCGCCTCGTTCGGCAACTGGCGCATGTTGCCGTGGTTGTCGTCCGGCCAGATCAGCGTGACGTCGTCGGGGACCTGGACACCCGCGTTGTACAGGTCCAGGACCTCCTTGTACGGGATGAAGATCTGCGGCTCGGCGGCGGAGCCGACCTCTTCGGCGAGGATCCGGCGCTGGTCGGCGATGATGTCGTTCATCACCACGACCTTCTCCGGGATCGTGGTGGCGTACTTCGTCTCCAACGCAGTGTCGTGCAGGCCGCGCATGCCGAGGGTCCAGCTGCTCTCGTACGCGGCGTTCTGTCTCGCCCGCGCCCTCCAGTAGTCGGAGATGACAGCCGGATTGACCGTGTAGTCGTAGACCGGCGCACTGCCGTCGGCGTTCGGGTGTTCGGCGATCCACGGCTCCCATTCGTGCACACCGTTGCGGAGCAGGGCCTCGGGGTGGCTGGAGCCGACGACGATGCCGTAGCGGTCGGCCAGTTCGGGGTTCTCCCGGTACTTGTTGAAGAAGTCGGAGTACGGATGCATCGCCGGCCACAGGTAGTTGGCCTTCAGACGCAGCAGCAGCTCGAAGACGCGCTGGTACGTCTCCGGGCCGATGTTCTTGTCGGTCTCCTGGGTGCGGTGGGACCAAGTGGTCAGATTCTGCTCGTCGTTGATGAAGACGCCCCGGTAGCGGACCGACGGCTCCCGGCGCTCGAAGCGGCCCGCGGGGACCGTCACGGTGTCCCGGCGCTCGACGGGGACGTCCGCCCACCAGTACCAGGGGGAGACGCCGATGCGTTCGGAGGTGTCGTAGATCCCGTAGACCGTGCCGCGCCGGTCGCTGCCCGCGATCACCAGGGCGCGGTCCACGCCGGGCAGCGGACGCTCGATCACCTGGGTCACGGACGCCTCCCAGCGGCCCTTCACCCGGGAGACGTCCAGGCGGCCCTGCGAGACGAGGCGGTCGATGGCGGGGCTCGCGCCGAGGGTGCCCACCAGGACGAGCAGGGGGGCGCTCCGCGGCAGCGCGCGGAGCAGGTCGGGTCTCGCCCCGGAGACCCGTTCGACGTCCGAGCGGAGGTCGCCCGCGGCACGGACGACGGCAGGGTCGTCCGCCGCGTCCACGAAGATGGCGACGGCCGTGCCTCCCGCCGCGAGCGGGAAGGCGGGGCGGTCCGAGGAGGCCGCGTGAGCGCTGGTCGGGATCAGGCCGGGGAGGAAGGGGGCCGCGCCGACGGCGGCCATTCCCCGGAGGAAGGACTTGCGGGTCCATTGCTGGTGCGGCACGAGACGCTCCCCCTGGTTGGCATGGTCAGGCCAGAAAGCGCTTTCTCCGGAACCCTAGGCGAGGTGTTCGCGGGGCGTCCAGAGGTGTGCGTGAAAGGAGTGCCGTGATGTGCTCGCCGAGCGTGTCAGACGGGCCGTATCGCGCCGCGGATGATCGACTCGCCGGTCGGGTAGATCGACTCCTCGCGGATGGACGCACCCGGGCCCGGCGCGTGGATCATCATGCCGTTGCCCGTGCACAGGCCCACGTGGCTGAAGTCGTCGTGGAAGAAGACGAGGTCGCCGGGTTGCATGGCGTACAGGGACACCGCCGTGCCGGTGCTCGCCTGGCCGAGGGCGGTGCGGGGGAGGGAGACGCCGGCGACCTTCCAGGCGGCCTGGGTGAGGCCCGAGTTGTCGTACGAACCCGGGCCCGCCGCGCCCCAGACACAGGGCTTGCCGATCTGGGAGCGGGCGAAGGCGAGCACCTGGATGACCTTCGAGTCGTAACCGGGGTCGACGGTGGGGAGATCGGCGCTCGGGGCCGCGGCCGGCTGAGGCGCCTGCCAGTCCGGCTCGGGGGCGCGGGGGGCCGGGATGGCCGGGATGCTCTGGACGGCGGCCGGGGCGGTCCGGACGGGGTCGGCCGACGGGGGTGCGATCGTCGCGAGGGGGGCGGTGAGGGGGGTGGAGTACTCGGGGTAAGCCGTGGTGAGTTGCGCGGAGTACTCGGCGAAGCCTGTGGTGGTCTGTGCGGTGTACTCGGGAAATCGCGGGGTGGCCGGTGCGGCGTATTCGGGTATGGCGGAGGTGAGTTGGTCGCCGTAGTCCGGGAAGCCCGTGGTCGACTGTGCGGTGTATTCAGGTGTCCCGGCGCCGAGTTGGCCGCTGTAGTCCGTGAACCCCGTGGTCGTTTGTGCGGTGTACTCGGGGTACCCCGCGTTGACCTGCGGGACGTACTCCGGGAAGCCGGTGGCGGGTTGGGTGGCGTACTCGAGGGTCCCGGCAGTGGGTTGCGTGGTGTAGCCGGCCGCCGCGATGGCCGGCTGCGAGGTGTGATCGGGGGTCGCGGGGGCTGGTTGCGGGGCGTACTCCGGGTAGCCGGTGGCGGGTTGGGCGGTGTACTCGGGAGCCACGGTGACAGGCTGGGCGCTGTACTCGGGAACCCCGGTGACGGATTGCGGAGTGTATTCAGGGACCCCGGTGACGAGTTGGGGGCTGCCCAAGGCCGGCATTTCGCCGGTGCCGGTGAGGTTCTGCGAGGCCGGTTCCGGTGTCCACGAAGGTGACTGGGCCGGGGCGGCCGTGAGCGCGGCCGGTGCCGACTCCGGTGCGCTCGGCAGGGCGAGCATGGGCGCGGCGGTCAGTTCCGGCATGGCGCGTTCGGCCGGCTTCGGTTCGCGCGCCGGGGGAGTGTCCGACGGGCGCTGGCGACGTGACTCGGCGGGGCGGGCGGTCACGCGGTCGGAGGGCAGGGTCGCCGCGATCATCGGGCCCGTCTTCGCGCGGGCCGCGCCGTACCACTGCTTGGCGATGTCGTCGAGGGCGGGATCGCCGCCGGTCCCGCGCCCGCCGCCGGTCCTGCGCCCGCCGCCGGTCGCCGGACCGGTACGGCCGCGGGTGCTCGACGCCGTTCCGGCCGCGCGCGTGGCGTTGTAGGTACCGGAGTCGGTCTCGGCCCGGTCGTAGAGATTGGTGACCCGCCGGCTCACCTCGTCATGGCTCGGCCCCTCGTCCGCGGCGGCGTTGCCGGTCTGCGAGAGGAGGGCCGCGGAAGCGATGGCGGCCGTCGCGAGTGCTGAGTTGCGCTTGGCCGGGAGGCTGAACCCTCCATTGCGCGAAATTCGATCCGGCGCCATGAAAGACGTGCCCCTTCCGTCGTGCTGCTCGCCGTCAACTTAGCCAACTTGTGAGGCTCTCGTGAAGGTTGAAGTGTGAAAAGCGTGAGATGTAACTGTGACCTTCGTCGCGTGCGAGCCGGTCCTCCTGGTGCAAATCAGCGTTTTCCCTGTTGAGCGAGCCACGCCTCGTAATGATCGAGGACCGTCTCCTCGACCGGGCGGTAGGTGAGGCCCAGTTCGTTCACGCTGCGGCTGTTGTCCACCGTGAAGCGGATGCCGAGGTGTTTGCGGATGTAGTCCTGGGTCAGTCCGAAGGCGGGGCCGAGTACGCGCACGGGCCAGTGCGGGAGCGCGGTGCGCGGGATGCGCAGGCCGCGGGGATGGCGGGTGCGGATGATGCGGGACATCTCGTGGAACGACGTCATCGTCGGCGCGGCCAGGATGTAACGGCCCTTGGCGTCGGGGTTCTCCGCCGCCGCGATGTGCGCGTCGGCCACGTCACGGACGTCGACCGTGGTGAAGCTGAAGTCCGGGGCGCCATAGAAGAAGTAGCCCTTGAAGAGTTCCTCCAGGAGGAAGAGGCTGCCGGACTCGGAGGCGGGCGCGAGCGAAGGGCCCAGGATCAGGCCGGGGTTGACGGACACCATGCGCCAGCGGTCCTGCGCGGCCTCCGCGTCCCAGGCCGCGCGCTCGGCGACCGTCTTGGCGTAGTGGTACGGGTTGTTCTCCACCGTGCTGCTGGTGTTGAAGTACTTCTCCGACAGGACCTGCCCGTCCATGTCCCGCACGTCGGAGTAGTCGCCGAAGATCGCGCCGACCGTGGAGGTGAAGACCAGCCGCTCCACCGTCGGGGTCCGCTCGATGCCGGCCAGGACGATGCGGGTGCCGGTCAGGGCCGGGTCGACCATGTCCTTCTGGCCGTCCTTGATCTTCTCCGGCATGAAGAACGGCGAGGCGACATGGAAGACGACGCGACAGCCCGCCATCGCCTCGTCGAAGGAGCCCTCATCGAGGAGGTCCGCCTCGAACAGCGCGAGCCGGCCGGGGAACTCCGCTTCCAACTGCCGCAGCGGCCGCACCTTCGCCGCGTTCGCGAGACTGCGCACGGTGGCGTGCACCTCGTCACCCCGCTCCAGCAGCCGCCGTACCAGATGGCTGCCGACGAAACCACTGCCGCCGGTCACCAGGACGCTGCCCGACTCCGCACCCATGCGTCGCTCCTCCACCCGGGGAGTGACATTGAAGCACCGGCGGATCTTCGGCGGGAGGTGACCGGACTCGGGTGGCAGCCCTGGGCCGGAAAAGCCAAGGCGCCCGGGTTCGCCGGGCGCCTTGGCTCTTGGGGGTTCTGTCACCAACGGGGAAGCCTGAGTTCGTAGTCGGGCTGGAACCGCTGCATGTATCCGGTGTCGTCGCGGCTGCGTACCCCGGAATCGAGGTAGAGGCGGTGCAGCCGGTCCAGGGACTCGTGGTCGAGCTCCACGCCGAGGCCGGGGCCGGTCGGGACCTTGACCTCGCCGTCGCGGAACTCCAGGACACCGGGCAGGACGACGTCGTCCGCCGAGTTCCACGGGTAGTGCGTGTCGCAGGAGTGGTCGAGGTTCGGGATCGCCGCCGCCACATGGGTCATGGCGGCCAGGCTGATGCCCAGGTGCGAGTTGGAGTGCATGGACAGGGCGAGCCCGAACGCCTCGCAGACCGCGGCCAGTTCACGGGTGCGGCGCAGACCGCCCCAGTAGTGGTGGTCCGTCAGCAGCACCTGGATCGCGTTCTGTTCGATCGCGGGCCTCAGGTGCTCCCAGGCGATCACGCACATGTTGGTGCCCAGCGGCATCGGCGCGTCCTTCGCCACCGCCGCCATGCCCTCTATGCCCTTGGTCGGGTCCTCCAGGTACTCCAGGACACCGTCGAGTTCACGGGCCACGTACCTGGACGTCTCCACCGTCCAGGCCGTGTTGGGGTCCAGGCGCAGCGGCTGCCCCGGGAACGCCTCCGCGAGTGCCTTGATCGCGGCGATCTCCTCGTCGGGCGCGAAGACACCGCCCTTCAGCTTGAACGACCCGAACCCGTACCGCTCCTGCATCAGCCGGGCCTGCTCCACGACGCCGGCCGGGTCCAGGGCCTCGCCCCAGTCGTCGCCGACGGCGGCGCGGCCGTCGAGGGCCGGGTGTTCGGCCCACTTGTAGAAGAGATATGCGGCGAACGGCACCGAGTCCCGTACCGTCCCGCCGAGCAGGTCGCTGACCGGGCGGCCGAGCAGCTTGCCCTGCGCGTCGAGACAGGCCACCTCCACCGCCGAGGTGGTCCAGCCGCGCTCGTGGGAGCTGGGCACGGTCGGGAGCAGGGCGGCGTCGATCGCGGCGCCGAGGGCGGTCGTGTCAAAGACGTCCATGCCTGCGACGACCTTCGCCGCGGCCTCAAGTCGTTCCAGGCGGGCCACGCCGCCGGGGGACTCGCCGAGGCCCACTGTGCCGTCCTCCAGCACGAGTTGGAGGATGATGCGCAGGGCGAGGGGCTCGTGGACGCCGTTGGAGTTGAGCAGCGGCGGGTCGCGGAAGGCGATCGGGGTGACGATCAGTTCCTTGATCCGGGTCGGGTCGCTCATGCGCCGACCACCTCCAGGCCGTGGTCGATGAGCCTGGACAGGCGCGCGAGGTGCTCCGGGGCCGGATCGACCAGGGGCGCCCGTACGCCGCCGACGTCCAGTCCACGCAGGGCCACTCCCGCCTTGACGAGCGCCACGGCATACCCCGGCACCTCGTCGCGGAGCTGGACGAGGGGGCCGTAGAACTCGTCGAGGAGGGTGTCCAGAAGCGGTCGGTCGCCCGCGGCGAGGGCCCGATGGAAGGCGAGGGCGATCTCGGGCGCGAAGGCGAACACGGCGGAGGAGTACAGCGGGACGCCGATGCCCTGATAGGCGGGCGCGGTCACCTCCGCCGTCGGGAGGCCGTTGAAGAACTGGAAGTCCTCCGTGCCGGGCACGGCACGCACCGCGCGCATGATGCGGTGCATCCGCTCGATGTCGCCGAGGCCGTCCTTGAGGCCGACGACCCTGGGTAGTGCGGCGATCTCGGCGGCCGTCTTTTCGGTGAGGCGGGCGGTGCCCCGCTGGTAGAAGATCACCGGGAGCTCGCTCGCGGCGGTGACCTCCTCGACGTAGCGCACCAGACCCTGCTGCGGGGCCGTCACGAGGTACGGCGGGAGCAGCAGGATGCCGTCGGCGCCGGCCTGCGCCACGCGGGCGGCCTGGTCGCGGGCGACCAGGGTGGGGCCGCCGGCCGCGGCCAGGACGGGCACCCGGCCCGCGGTCGTCTCGACCGCGACCCGGGTGGCCCGCTCGATCTCGTCGGGTGTCAGCGCGTGGAACTCACCGGTGCCGCAGGCGACGAACACGCCGCCCGCACCCGCCGCGACGCCGCCGTCGATGTGCTGGGCGAGCCGTTCCTCGTCCAGCGAGCCGTCCGCGGTGAACGGCGTCACCGGGAAGAACAGCACTCCTTGGAACTTCATGTCTCCCTCAAACGTGGGGGGTCGGGGTCAGCCCTTCGTGGCACCGGCGGCGATGCCGGTGACCAGGGAGCGCTGGAGGAGCAGATAGACGATCAGGCTGGGTATCAGGGCGATGACCGCACCGGCCAGGACCACCCCGGAGCCGACCTCGGGGTCGGTGCGCAGGATGGACAGGGCGACGGTGACCGTGTAGTCGGTCGGGTCCTTGGAGGCGATCAGGGGCAGCAGGTACTGGTCCCAGATCATGATGAAGCCGAGCACCCCGGCCACGCCCAGCGCGGGCTTGCACAGCGGCAGGATGATCTGCCAGAGCATCCGCAGTTCGCCGACGCCGTCGAGGCGGGCCGCCTCCTCGATCTCGGCGGGGATGTCCCGCATGAACTCGGTCAGCATCATCACCGAGAAGCCCCAGGCGCCCAGCGGCAGGATGACGCCCCAGACCGTGCCCTTCAGGTCCAGGTGGACCACCGGGACGTCACCGAGGACCAGGGACAGGGGGATCGCGATGACCTCCTCGGGCAGCATCAGCGTCATCATGAACAGCATCATGATCAGTGCCTGGCCACGGAACCGGTGCCGCGCCAGCGCGTACGCGGCCAGCGTGCACACCACGAGCTGGAGCAGCAGTCCGCCGCCCGCGATGACCAGGGAGTTGCCGAGGTAGTCCCAGATGCCGCGCTCGCCCGCCACCCTGAAGTTCAGCAGCGTGCTGTCGTGCGGCAGGAACGACAGCGAGGATCCGCTGGGGTTGGTGGTGAAGGCGCCCGAGAAGATCGTCAGGAACGGCGCCGCGAAGACGACGAGGGCGATCAGACAGAGCAGGATGCGCAGGGCCCAGGCGAGACCGGGCCGGTCGTTCCAGCCGAGGGCGGTGTCGAAGCGGGCCGGGGTGGTCCGCTGCGCCGGGGTGGTCCGTCCGGCCGGGGTGTCAGGTGCCGCCGGCCGGACGGGGTCGATGACGGGGGCGCTCATCGCGCTTCTCCCCTCTTACGGAGGTTGTTGACCAGGACGGTGAGCAGCAGCGTCACGCAGAGCAGGACGACCGAGGCCGCCGAGGCGCCGCCGATGTCGTTGCGGGTGAAGCCCAGGGTGTAGGCGCGGGTCATCCAGACGTCGGTGGACCCGGCGGGGCCGCCGCCGGTGAGGACGTAGACCTCGGTGAACACGCGCAGTCCGCGGATCGTGGCGAGGGTGAGCACGATCATGAGCGCCGGACGGATCGCGGGAAGCGTGACGTACCGCAGCCGCTGCCACAGCGAGACACCGTCCATCGCCGCCGCCTCGTACAGCGAGCGGTCCACGCCCGCGAGACCGGCCAGGAAGATCACCATGTTGTACGGCGCCCAGATCCAGATGCCCATCACCATCGTCGAGTACAGCGCGATGTCGGGGTTGTCGAGGAACTGGACGGTCCCGAGTCCGAAGAAGTGCAGGCCGCTGTTGAGCAGGCCGTCGGAGGTCGGGTAGTACATCAGCCGCCACAGCTCGCCGACGACCGCGGTGGCCGTGACGGCGGGCAGGAAGACCGCGGTACGGAGGAACTTCAGCGAGCGCGCCTGGCCCTCGAGGAGCAGCGCGAGGGCGAACCCGAGCAGGATCGCGCCGACCGACTGGCCTATGCCGAGGATCAGGGTGTGCCCGATGGCGTCCTGGAAGCGGTGGTCGGTCAGGACCCGGCTGTAGTTCTCGAGGCCGATCCACTTGTCGCCGAGGAAGGGCCTGACGTCGAGGAAACTGAGCCAGATGCCCTTGGCCATCGGCCAGAACTTGAAGACGAGGGCGAGCAGCAGACCCGGAGCCAGGAAGAGCCAGGGGACGACGGCCTTCTTGTCGAAGGCCCTCCTGCCCGTGCCTTTGCGCGCCGCGGGGGCGGGAACGGTAGCGGTCATTTCAGCAGGTCCTGGTCCTTGAGGTCACCGGCGAGGGTGTCGTTCAGCTCCTTGAGCTGCGAGCGGACGTCACCGCCGCAGTACGTGAAGATCGCGTTCAGCGCGTCGGCGGTGTCCTGCTTGATCGGAGCGAAGTCCGGCGCGTTCGGGAACTGCTCGGAGGCGTCCTCGTAGGCCTTCTGTACGACACTCCAGCGGGCGTCGTTCCTGACCTTCGCCGCGTCCAGCGTGGAGTTCACGGGGATACGGACGACGGGCTGGTGGCCGTCGACGCTGGTCATGGCGATCTTCTGGCCCTCGGCCGAGACCAGGAACGAGGCCAGCGCCAGCTCCTGCCTGTCCTTGCCGGTCTTGGCACCGAGGTAGACGTTCTCGCCGTCGGCCAGCACATCGCCGCCTGCCGGCCCTGCGGGGGCCGGGACGACTTCGTACTTGTCCTTGCCGGGCGTGGCGTCGAAGGTGGTGATGTTGTACGGGCCGGTCATGTACATCCCGGCGTTGCCGTCCTGGAAGTTGGTGGCCGTCGCCGTGACGGCGGTGATCGCGCCGGGCTGGACGACACCCTTCCTGCCGCAGAAGAGGTGGTCCTTCATCCAGGTCACGGCGTTGATCGCGGCGGCCGAGTCCATGGCCGGGGCGTACGTGCCCTTGCCGTCCGGCGCGATGATCTGTGCGCCGCCCTGCCACAGGAAGCTCGCGCCCCACCAGGCGGCGTAGCCGTTCTGGGCGCTGGCCGGTGCGACGATGCCGTAGGTGTCGGCCTTGCCGTCGCCGTCCGGGTCCTCGGTGGCGAAGGCCTTGGCGACGGAGAGCATCTCCTGCCAGGTGGTCGGCACCTTCAGCCCGAGCTTCTTCAGCCAGTCGGTCCTGATCATCAGGGCCTGGGCCTGACGGGAGTAAGGGATGCCGTAGTGCTTCCCGTCGATGCCGACCGTGGAGGACCAGGACTTGTCGGTGATCCGGTCGCCGCCCGCGATCGAGGCGGGGTCGATCGGCTTGAGCAGGCCCTGGCTCTGGTAACTGCCCATCAGCGCCGTGTCGTTGATCATGACGTCCGGCAGGTCCTTGGTGGACGCGCGGCTCTGGAGCTGCTGGTCGAAGTTGATGACCGGCTGGTAGTCGATCTTGATGCCGGTCTTCTTGGTGAAGGCGGCGAAGACCCGGTCGTAGGTGGCGGCCGAGTCCGGATTGCTCCGGGTCCAGACCTCCAGCGTGTTGGGGTCGCTGCTGCCCGCGCTGTCGGAGCCGGAGCCACAGGCGGCCGTTGTGAACATCAATCCCGCGACGGTGGCCGCCGCGGCCAGGCGGCGTCGTCGTCGGCGATCGCCCATGGACACTCTCCGTTCATATCCGTGAACCCGCTTCACGAATCTAAATGATCGGCCAAGCTACGGATCGTTTCTTCCGTATGTCAAGACATGACTGAGAGTCTTCACAGAGGCTGTGCACGAGCCCTTGGGGAACGCTGGTGCGAAAGCAGTGGCGTGAGTGATCAGGGAGACGCAGGTGTACGACGACAGCGACGGCCCGGGTGCGGCGGCGGAGCGGCTCACCGGCCATACGGCGACGGATGAGCGCCCGCTGTCCGGCGCGCTGACCGAGGTGGTCCTCGACGACGGCCGGACGGTGGTGGTCAAGCGCACCGACAGTCCGGAGGAGGCCCGGGCGGAGGCGACGGGGCTGCACTGGCTGGCCGGAGCCGGCACGGTCCGGGTGCCGATCGTGTACGGCCAGGACGGCCACTGGCTGGTCACCGACCTGATCGCGCGGGGTCGGCCGAACCGGGAGGCGGCGCTCGACCTGGGCCGGGCACTGGCCGGGTTGCACCTCGCCGGGGCACCCGCCTTCGGCTCGGCGCCGCCCGGTGGCCCACGGGACGCGTACATCGGGCGAGCCCCGATGCGCAACGTCGAAGGCGCCGAGTGGCCCGAGTGGTACGCCGAGCACCGGGTGCTGCCGTATCTGCGGAGCGCGGTGGACGACGGCACGATCGAGCGCTCGGAGGCAGAGGTGATCGAGCGGCTCTGCGCGCGGCTGCCCGACCTCACGGGCCCCGCCGAGTCGCCCGCCCGGCTGCACGGCGACCTGTGGAACGGCAACGTGCTGTGGGGCGCCGACGGCCACGCCTGGCTGATCGACCCGGCCGCGCACGGCGGCCACCGCGAGACCGACCTCGCGATGCTCCACCTCTTCGGCTGCCCGCACCTGGACGAGGTGCTGCGCGGCTACGAACAGGTGGCACCGCTCGCCGACGGCTGGTCCGACCGCATCGGGCTCCACCAGCTGTTCCCCCTGCTGGTGCACGCCGTGCTGTTCGGGCGGGGATACGCGGAACAGGCCCTCAGCACGGCGAAGGCGGCCCTGGAACGGTGAGTACACCGGTCCGGGCCGCCTGAGCCTGTGACATCGCGGGCGAGGAAAGCGAAGGAGCTGATTTCACGCCCCGAGAGGCAGTCGCTGAGAAGGAAGCTCCCTCATGGCCTCGCCACGGGCGGTACGGCCGCGGTGACCCGCGGGTGCCGCCCGGTGCGATGTCGACGGCGAGGAAAGCGAAGGGGCTGGAGCTTTGGAGGCCCGGTTTTCAGCCGGTGAGAAGGAAGCCCCTTCATGGCCTCGCCAAGACAGACGCTAGCAGTCACGCGGGGATCAAGTCGCGCAGATTTTCCGGGGTGATGACCACCGAGTCAGGGTGCAGCCCCTCAGGACGCTCCAGGCCGATGTAGGTGACGGGCACGTCCGGCACCGACCCGGCGTCCCAAGGCGCCACGTCCGTACCGCCGTTCGCCATCAGTTCGGTCAGATACCCGACCGTGAGCTGCTCGCGCTCCACGACGGCGCGCAGCAGCGTCGCCACCGACACCCGGTTGCCCTCGACGCGGTTGTACGCCGGATGCCCCTTCAGGTACAGGTGCAGCCACTTGGCGTGCCAACTCCCGTCCTGCGCACGCCGGAACGCCAGCGGCAGTGCCACCCGGCCCGGTCCGCGCAGCTCCGACTTCATCCGCACGGTACGCGCCTCGAAGGGCCGCCCCTGCTGCTCGGTCTCGCGCAGCATGAACCCGAAGAACGACTCCTCGGCCTCCTCGAACCCCTCCCCGGAGTAGATGTTGACCTGCGGGACGATGTACGTGCCCCGCACCGCACCGAGCCGCAGATTGATGAACTCCGAAGCGCCGTCAGGGGCGTTGGTGATGTCACCCGAGTGCTCGCCCTCCACCTCGCGGAGATTGGTGTACGACAGCCACGACACCGTGTCGTACTTCGCGTCCAGCAGGAGCGCCGACAGGTCGTAGTCGGTGACCCGCTGGGTCTGCTTCCAGTACACGAAGAACCGCAGCAGCTCCCCGTCGACCGGCGAGACGGAGCCGCGCGGCAGCACACCGAGTCCGGCCGAGGTGGCCCGGCCGCTGAGCGGAAGCGCCACGTCGAGGACGTCGGGGCCGACCAACAGCCGTTCCGGGGACGGGAGTCGACGGCCGATCTCCGCGTCGAGCGTGGCGATCAGACGCTCCCGGTCCGCCTCCGGTACGGCCGCACGCGTGTCGTCGGCGACGTGCGCGCGGCCGAGCCGGTTGATGAACACCCGCTTGCGGCCCGTCTCCGCGGCCCGGTTGTGCAGGTACTCACGCACCGACAGCACGACCCGCCCGGAGACCTCCGAGGCGGTGTGCTCCACGGCGGCCACCACCGCGTCCCGCTCCTCCTGCGTGCGCGCGGTGCGCAGCAGCCGGTCCAGCGCGCGGAAGAGCCTGCCGGGCGCGGACTTGAGCAGCTCCGCCGCCCCGGTGACGTCGTCCGCACCGAGCAGTGCCTCGACGCGCGCGTCGAAGGTGTACGCCTTCTGCTCGCCCCGGGCGACGGCGAACACCTCGGCGGCACGCGGCCACTGGGGGTACTCGTGCGGGTGGAGCCGCTCGCCGAGCCGCTTGAAGGCCTCGCGGTGCGCGAGGACGTCGGCGAGCTTGGCCGGGGCGGCCGCGACGACCGAGTCGAGCCCCGCGAGCAGGGACCGTCGGGCCGGCCGCGGCAGGGCGCGGAACCGGGTCGGCTCCTGGAGGGACACATCTCCGCCCGACAACGCGCAGGCGAGCCGCAGCACATCGGTGACGGTGTCCAGCAGCAGACCCGAACCCGCCTTCAGCCGGGCCTCGTTGACGACGGCACGGTTCTCCCGCACCGGGATCTCGTCTGGCTGGGGCCCGTCGGCGCAGTGCTCGGCGAGCACCTTGAGGTCGGCCAGGTGCTCGTCGCCGAGCGGCGTGGCGCTGCCGGCCAGCGC
The DNA here is from genome assembly GCF_001514145.1 of Streptomyces canus. Lineage (GTDB taxonomy): Bacteria > Actinomycetota > Actinomycetes > Streptomycetales > Streptomycetaceae > Streptomyces > Streptomyces canus. The sequence continues at coordinate 122,238 of NZ_KQ948662.1, read as the reverse complement.
CAGGTACAGGGCGGTGACCTCGTCGTCCAGGGAGCCGCCCAGGTGCAGGACGGTCAGCCGGTCGCCCACCGCGGCCGTCAGCTCGTCGTGCGCGGCGAGCATCTCGTCGTACGTGTGCTGGTAGTTGCCGTACGACGGCAGTGTGAGCAGGTTGATCACACCGTTGCGCAGCTGGGTCAGGACGCCGGAGCGGGCCTTGCCGTCCTCCAGGGCCTCGCGCACGCAGCGCATCCAGAACTCGAAGGTGTCCGGGACGTTGGCCGGGAAGTCCTTGAAGTAGACGTTGTGCCGCACATGGTCGCCGGCCATCTCACGGACGGCGGCGAGCGTGTCCACGGCGGTGTCGACGACCGTGGCCTCCGGCAGCCCCGACAGTTGCCTCAGCGCATCCGCCGACAGCTTGAAGCCGACGGACATCAGCGCGGCGTCGAACTGCCGCGCCGCGACGGCGCCTTCCCCGACGGGACCCGCGGGGGAGGGGAGACGGAGGGTGTGCCGGATGACCAGGAGTTCCAGACGGTGGACCATTCCGGAATGGTCGCAGAGGTGTTCGACCCGGCGCACCGGAGTTTTCGGGGGGCCCCGGTCTTCCGGTGGCCCCGGCGTCAGGACTCCTGGCCCTGCTTCTTCTCCTTGATGCGCGCCGCCTCCTTGCGGACCTCCGCCTGGGTGTCGCGCTCCTTCTCCAGCCACTCGGGACCGTCCTCCCGCAGCGCCTCGATCTGCTCGGTGGTGAGCGGCTCGGTGACCCCGCCGCGCGCGAGGCCCGCGATGGAGACGCCCAGCCTGGCCGCGACGACCGGGCGGGGGTGCGGGCCGTTCTGGCGCAGGTCCTGGAGCCACTGCGGCGGATTGGCCTGCAGTTCGTTCAGCTCGGCGCGCGAGACCACGCCCTCCTGGAACTCCGAGGGGGTGGCGGGGAGGTACACACCCAGCTTCTTCGCCGCGGTCGCGGGCTTCATCGTCTGGGTGCTCTGGTGCGACTTCATGGAGTCCAGACTATCGGCCGCGCACGAGACCTCCGACCACAGTGGGTAACCTTGCCGCGTGACAGACTCGCCAGAACCCCCCTCCTTCCGGCTCGCGTACGTCCCCGGGGTGACGCCCGCCAAGTGGGTGCGGATCTGGCACGAGCGGCTGCCGGACATCCCCCTGGAGCTCCTCCAGGTGAGCGCCGCGGAGGCCTCCGACGTGTTGCGCGACGGCGGTGCGGACGCCGGTCTCGTACGGCTGCCGGTCGACCGGACGGTGTTCAGCGCGATCCCCCTCTACTCCGAGACGTCGGTCGTCGTGGTCCCCAAGGATCACGTGGTGACCGCGGCGGAGGAGGTGACCCTGGAGGACCTGGCCGACGAGGTCGTCCTCCACCCCCTCGACGACGTCATCGGCTGGGACCAGCCGCCGGGGGAGCCGGCCTTCGAGCGCCCCGCCACCACGGCGGACGCGATCGAACTCGTGGCCGCGAACATCGGCGTCCTCGTCGTCCCCCAGTCCCTGGCACGCCTCCACCACCGCCGTGACCTCACCTACCGCCCGGTCACTGACGCGCCGCAGTCCGACATCGCCCTGTCCTGGCGGGAGGACGCCACGACGGACATGGTGGAGGACTTCATCGGCATCGTCCGGGGGCGGACGGTCAACAGCTCCCGGGGGCGCACCCAGCCGGAGCCGGAGCGCAAGCAACGGCCCGAGAAGAGCGGCGGCCGCAAGCCCGCGGCCGGTGCCGGGAAGGGCGCGGCGCGGGGGTCCTCCGGCGCGGCCAAGGGTTTCCGCGGCGGGTCCGGCAACGCGAAGGGTGCCGGCGCCCGACGGGGGAAGCCCAAGAGGAGGGGTTAGCTTTTCTCGGGGCTCGGGGCTCGGGGCTCGGGGCTCGGGGCTCGGGGCTCGGGGCTCGGGGGCGCGGCTGGCGTTGTGAGCCTGGCGTTGGGAGTGCGGAGCCCGGGTGCCGGATGCGCGGTCCCGGTGCCCGGGGCCCGGAGCTCGTGAGTCGGAGACCCAGCGCCCGGGAGCCCGGGGCAGGAGCTCAGAGCGGGGGAGCCTGGAGTTTGCGGCTCGGTGCGCGGAGTCGGGGTGCCGGAGGTTGTGAGTCCGGGAGTTGAAGGCCTGGGGCTGGGA
>NZ_KQ948662.1:35051-119797 GCF_001514145.1 Streptomyces canus | reverse complement strand
GTCCGGAGCCCGGGGCCCGGAGCTCGTGAGTCGGAGACCCAGCGCCCGGGAGCCCGGGGCAGGAGCCCAGAGCGGGGGAGCCCCGAGCCTGCGGCCCGGTGCGCGGAGCCGGGGTGCCGGAGGTTGTGAGTCCGGAAGTTGAAGGCCCGGGGCTGGGAGTCCGGAGCCCGCGGCCCGGACCCCGTGAGTCGGAGACCCAGCGCCCGGGGCAGGAGCCCAGAGCGAGGGAGCCCGGAGCTTGCCGCTCGGTGCGCGGAGCCGGGGTGCCGGAGGTTCAGAGTCCGGGGGCTGAAAGCCCGGGGCTGGGAGCCCGGAGCCCGCGGTCCGGAGCCCGTGAGTCGGAGACCCAGCGCCCGGCGCCGGAGGCCAGAGCCGGGTCTCCGCTGCGCCACGGCCCGCCGTCCCGCGGCCGTGGTCCGGTCCTCGCGGGCGGCGTCGACGGTGGTGATTCACGGGCGTGCCCTGCAAGCTGCCCCGGCGATCCGCCTCCCCCCGAACGCTCGGCTCGCCGCTTCAGCCGTTGCCGAACAGCCCGTCGGTCCCGAACGCCATGCCCGCGAACCGTTCCCCCATCCGCCGGTGCGTCGCCGCGTCCGGGTGCAGGTTGTCCGGCAGCGGCAGCTCCGCCGAGTCGTTCTCCCCGTACAGCTCGCGCCCGTCGAGGTAGTGCAGGTTCGGGTCGTCGGCGGCCCTCTGCTTCACGATCCGGGCCAGCTCCTCGCGGATCACCTGGAGGGTCAGTTTCCCGCTCGCGCGTTCCGCCGGGTCGCCCAGCGTCCTGAATCGCAGCCGGCCCTCGCCGAGTTCGCTGAAGTCCGGGAAGGAGGGCCCCGGCGTGTCCTCGTGCATCGGGCACAGGATGGGCGAGACGACCAGCAGGGGCGTGTCCGGGTGGCCCTCGCGGATCGTGTCGAGGAAGCCGTGAACCGCGGGACCGAAGGCCCGCAGCCGCATCACGTCGTGGTTGACGATGTTGATACCGATCTTGACGCTGATCAGGTCGGCGGGCGTGTCCCGTACGGCCCGCGCGGTGAACGGGTCGAGCAGCGCGCTCCCGGCCAGGCCCAGGTTGATCAGCTCCACCCCGCCCAGCGTCGCGGCGACCGCGGGCCAGGTGTTCCTGGGGCTCGCCGCGTCGGAGCCGTGGCTGATGGAGCTGCCGTGGTGCAGCCACACCCGGCGATCGGAGGGCGGCGCGCTCTCGACGGGGGCGTCGGTGCGCAGGGCGATCAGCTCGGTGGTCTCGTTGTGCGGCAGCCAGATCTCGACGTCCTTGACCTCGTCGGACAGCCCGTCGAAACGGACGGTGCCGTGCGGTCCGGGCCGCACCTCGGACGTCCCCTCGGCCATGTCAATGGTGATGACGTTGCCGCCGAGCACACTGCCCTGCCCGGCCGGCCGCCCGTCGACGACCAGGTCGTACACGCCGTCGGGCCGGGGCGGCGCACCCACGTAGGTCCGCTTGGTCGGCAGCGCGTCCAGCTCCACCGCGGTGGCCCGGGTGCGGAAGACCAGCCGTACCCCGGCGGGCTGGGACTCGGCCATCGCCAGCTGACCGTCGGTGTTCTGGGCGCGGGCCCGGGCGGGCAGCCGGTGCGGCAGCACCCCGTGCTCGGTGTGCTCCACATCGAGGGCGCCGCGCAGCAGGTCGGCGGTGACGGGTGTGGTGATCCAGTCGTGCATGTCCTCAGCCTGTCGAAGGAGGGGTGGGCCAGTTGCGCAACAGCGAGTCGAGGGCGTCCAGAATCCGCGTCCAGGACGCCCCGGAGTCGGGGGAGCTGTGGCTGAACCCTCCTGCCCCCTCCAGACTCGCGTAGCCGTGGAAAGTGCTGCCCAGCAGCCGTACGGCATGGGTCTGGTCGGGTTCGGGCAGGTCGTAGCCGCGCAGGATTGCCCGCATCATCTGCGCGAGCCGTACGCCCGCGCTGGCCGCCGCCGTCTCGGGGTCGAGCCTCAGCCGGGCGGCGGCGACACGGCCGGGGTGTGCGTGGGCGTAGTCGCGGTAGACGTTCGCGAAGGCGGTGAGGGCGTCCTTGCCGGCCCGTCCGGCCACCGCGTCCGCCGAGAGGTCGGCGAGCTCCTCCAGGGCGAACAGGGCGATCCGGGTCTTGAGGTCCTGGGAGTTCTTCACGTGCGAGTACAGGCTGGCGACCTTGACGCCGAACCGCCGGGCGAGCTCCGAGACGATCACCTGGTCGAAGCCCACCTCGTCGGCCAGCTCCGCTCCCGCCCGGACCAGTCGCTCCGTGGTCAGCCCTACTCGTGCCATAGCAGTCCTCTCGTTTGCCAGAAGCAATTATGCATTTGCCTAAAGCTTTTAGGCAAACTAGCGTGAAGCTATGGAACCGCTGACCGAGCAAGAGATCCGTGCCGCCTTCGTGAACTGCACCAAGGGCGAGGCGAAGCGACTGTCCGTGCCGCGTGACCTGGACGAGCGTCCGTGGGAGGACCTGGACTACCTCGGCTGGCGCGATCCGCAGGCCCCCGACCGCGCCTACCTGGTGGCCGTGCTGGACGGCCGCCCGACGGCCCTCGCGCTGCGCGGCTCCGCCGCCGGCTCCTGGCAGACGCGGCGCAGCATGTGCTCGTTGTGCCTGACCACCCACTCCGGCGGGGTCTCCCTGATGGTCGCGCGGAGGGCGGGCAAGGCAGGGCAGCAGGGCAACTCGGTCGGCGCTTACATGTGCGACGACCTCGCCTGCTCGCTGTATGTGCGGGGCAAGAAGGACGCGGGCGCCGGCGCACGGCTGCACGAGACGCTCACCCTGGACGAGAAGATCCGCCGGACGGTGACCAACCTCGCCGCCTTCGTCGCCAAGGTGACGGGCGTCGCGTAAGGCACCCGCGCCCTCGGGGAGTTCACTCGTGAGGTCAGGAGACGTACGTCGCCTGCTGTGCCGTGTTCACCACCGTCTGGCCGTTCGCCGGGGTGAGCGACCCGGACGCCACCCAGGAGTCCACCGTCGACTGCACCCGGGCGACGAGCGCGCTCTTCGTGGCGAAAGGAGCCCCGGCCCAGATCTCGTCGAGCAGTGAAGTGCCGTCGGACTGCACGGGGTTGGCCACGCCGGAGTCGAGTCCGCCGAAGACGACCTTGGGCTCCGAGCGCCGGAAGTAGGCGTGGGTCGGGTCCTCGGTCCCCTCGTGGAAGGGGGCGAACTCGGTTCCGTTCAGCGTGAAGTGCAGGGGTTTGCCGCTCACCGGGGTCAGCGTGGGCAGGAGATCGCCGGACAGGGCCGCGTTGGCGTACAGCCCGAACGACAGATAGCTGGTGGCCGAGTTGCGGGCGACCAGGTTCACCGGGCCGTGGAACAGGGTCTGCAGGGTCGGATCGTCCAGGGCCTTCTCGACGCGCAGCCGGAACGGCACGGTGACGCGGACGACGTCCCCCGCCTTCCAGGTCCGCGACACCGTGAAGTACGCCCCGGCGGCCGGAGTCCCTCTCACCGCACCGCCGTTGACGGTCACCTGGAAACCCGCGGTGGCCCATGACGGCACCCGCAGCTTCAGCCCGAAGGCCGCGCTGCCGCCACCGAAGGTGAGCGTGGTGCCCTGCTCGCTGGGATAGCTGGTGGTCTGAGTGACCGTCACTCCCTTTTCCGCCCAGGTGAGTCGGGAAGGGCTGTACAGGTTGACGTACAGGGCGCTGCCGTCGGCGGCCTTGAAGTACACCGAGTCCTGGTACTTGGTGGCGCTCTCCATGCCCGTGCCCTCGCAGCAGGTGGTGCCCTCCTTGGGTGTGTAGTCCCGTACATGACCGGGCGTCAGCCCGATGAAGTAGGTGACGAGCGGCTTCTCCGCGTCGGCCTTGTCCTGCTTGGAGCCGAGCACCTGGTTGTAGAGGGCCCGCTCGTAGTAGTCCATGTACTTCGGGGACTGCTCGTGGAAGAACAGCGTCCGGCTCAGCTTCAGCATGTTGTACGCGCAGCACGTCTCCGCCGTCGCGCCGCTGATCGTGCCCGCGATCACCCCGGACGCCTTCCAGAACTCCCCGGTGCTGGTGCCGCCGATGCCGTACATCCGGGCCGGGACGACCATGCCCCAGAAGTTTCTCGCCGCGGTGAGGTAGCGCTGCTCGCCCGTCGCGTCGTACAGCCTCAACAGGCCCGTGAAGATGGGGATGTGCTGGTTGGCGTGCAGCCCGTTCAGGGTGTCGGTGTTCGCGGCGCACGCGTCGATCAGCTTGTCCAGGTCGAACAGGCGTGCCAGCGCGAGGTGTTCGGCCCTTCCGGTGAGCGAGTGGAGGTCGACGATCGCCTCCACGATGCCGCCGAACTCACCACTGGAGAAGATGCCCCACATCCGCTGCAGGGTCGCCTCCGGGAGCACGGACAGCCGGGAGTACATCCAGTCGCCCATGCCCGACGCCAGGTCGAGGGCCCGGTCGTAGTCCGTGGCGGTGTACGCGTCCAGCAGGCCCCGCAGGATCTTGTGCGCGGTGTAGTAGGGCGCCCACACCTTGGTGTAGTCGCTGCCGGTCATCGACTCCAGCTGGATGAACTGTGTCTCCGGGTATGCCGCGAGGAACCCGGGATGGCTGGGCCCACCCCACGTCCGGCGCAGGGTCGCGGTCAGGCCGCGGCCCGAGGCGTCGGCGAAGGTGCCGCCGGTGGTCTCGAAGAAGTCGTACGACGCCAGGGTGCCGCGTCCGGCGGAGGTGGCGGAGGCCCGGTTGCTCTGCAGCGCGGTGATCTCGGCGGCGGTCAGTGCCCGGGACCAGATGTTGAACTCGTCGAAGGCGCCCGCGAAGACGGGGTCGCCGGAGTAGTTGGAGCGGCCGAGCCAGTGGTGGGCCAGGGCGCCGAGTGCGGCCGGGTTCAGGCTCATCGAGGTGTTCGTCGCGACGGCCGTGCCGTTGACGTACAGCGTGCCGGTCGTGCCGGAGATCGTGACGGCCAGGTGACTCCACTGGTTCAGCGGCAGAGTCGCGGTGCCGTTGAGTCCCTGTTCGCCGCCGGCCCCGTTGGCGGTGATGGCGAAGCGGGGCACGCCCGAGCCGTTGCGGGCGGCCAGGTACAGGTACTTGGTGGTGTCGTTGCCGAAGTCGAAGACGCGGGCCCAGTTGTCGGCGTGGGTGGGCTTGACCCACGCCGACAGGGTGATCGCGGAGGCTCCGCCGAGGAGGGCCGCCGGCAGGTCGACGTACTGGTAGGAGCCGCGTACGTTCTCCTGGGCGGTCCCGAACCTCCCGGTCACGGCGAGCATCTTCGGGTCGGTGCGCAGGGCCGAGCGGACCGCGGTCAGCGCGCTCACCATGGTCGCGATCCTGTCGGCGAAGACCTGCTCGCCGGTGCCGGCGTACGCCTGCGACAGCATGGTCAGGAAGTGCCCGGTGTAGTGGCCGCGGAGATTGCCGTTGGCCTCGCCGTCCAGCCCCTCCCAGCCCCCGGGCGCGACCGCACCGCCCGTGGACAGGCCGGCGTTGGCGCGAAACACCTGGAGCAGCCGGTTCACGTCGTAGCCGCGGGCGTGGTCGAGCATGAGCTCCCGCTTGTCGGCGAACAGGCCCGGGCCGAGGGCGACGTCATCGAGAGCGAAGGGCTGGGCGGTCCACACGGACGGTGCCTCCGAAGCTGCGGCGACGGCCCGGCCGGTCGCCGCGTGGGTGATGGCGGGGGTCGCGGCCGCCAGGGCGGCGGCCTGCAGAAGGGAACGTCTGGAGAGGGGCGGTGCCATGGGTGCTCCTCCATGAGTCGCTCGCGTCAGAGTGGTCGGTATTTCGAACGATGTGCGAGTGATCGACCAGACGATAGGGAGGAGGCGGGCGCGGGTCAACGGGTCTGGAGCGGCCAATTCCGGGCAACGGTGACAACACCTCCGCAGCGAAGCCGTACGCCGATATGCCCCGCCCCCCTTCCGTTCCTGCCGAACCACAGCCGACGCCGACGAAGTGCTCGGCGTCGCGTCGAGGGAAGCCGACCGTCAGTGGAGCAGGGGCGTTCCGGCGTCCCCGGTGGCAGAATCGGGCGCGTGGACTGGGGGATCCTCGAGCGGGAGCCCGAGCTGGCGCGACTGGCCTCGGCCGCGCGGGAGGCGGCGGACGGGGCCGGATCCGTGGTGCTCGTCTTCGGAGAGGCCGGTATCGGCAAGTCGAGCCTGGTCAAGGCCCTTCCCGACCATCTGCCGGACGGCACCCGGATCCTCGTCGGCGAGTGCGACGACCTCGCCACCCGCAGGCCCCTCGGCCCCTTCCGCGACCTGATCGGCAGCGTCGGCGGCGAACTCGCCGGTGCCGTGACGGAGGGCGGTGACCGCCATCGCGTCCACGAGGCTCTGCTCGAAGAACTACGCGGAGCGGTACTCGTCGTCGAGGACGTCCACTGGGCCGACGAGGCCTCCCTGGACGCCCTGCGCTTCCTGGTCCGCCGAATGGAACGCCTGCCCGCCCTGATCGTCCTGACCTACCGCGACGACGAGTTGAGCCGTGAGCATCCCCTACGGCATCTCCTCGGCCAGGTGTCCCGGGCGCCCCGCGTGCACCGGCTGCCCCTGGCCCGCCTGTCCCTGGACGCGGTACGCACCCTCAGCGCCGGCCGCGTCGACCCCGCCCAGGTGTACGCCGTCACGAACGGCAACCCCTTCTTCGTCGCCGAGATCGTCGCCGCCGGTGGCACCGGGAGTGTCCCCCCGACCGTCGTCGACGCCGTGCTCGCCCGGCTGCGAGGTCTGCCCGGTGCCACCGTGGACGCGTTGGAGCAGCTGGCCGTCGTTCCCTCGGCCGTGGAACGCCCGCTGGTCGACGCGCTGCTCGCGGACGGGACGTCCGCCTTGGCGGCGCCGCAGGAACCCGGCCCGCTCGCGACCGGGGTGTCCGCCCCGGCGGCGGACCTGCACGGCCCGCTCACCGACGGGGTGTCCGTCCTGGCCGCCGCCGAGCAGCGCGGTCTGCTCACCGTCACCCCGGAACGGGTGGCGTTCCGGCACGAGCTGATCCGCCGGGCCGTGGCCGACTCCCTGCCCGCCGCCCGCCGTATCGGCCTCAACCGGGCCGTTCTCGAGGCTCTCATCACCCGGCCCGGATCCGACGCCGCCCGGATCGTCCACCATGCGGCCCAGGCCGGCGACCAGGACGCCGTCGCCCGCTACGGCCCCGACGCGGCGAAGGACGCCGCCGCCACGGGCGCCCACCGCGAGGCCGCCGCCCAACTCCGGCTCGTGCTGCGCGAACGGCACCGCTACGCCCCCGCCGAACTCGCCGATCTGCTCGAACGCTACGCCGTCGAGAGCTACACCATCGCCGACTCGGCCGCCGCCGTCGCCGCCCAGCGCGAGGCCGTCGCCCTGCGCCGCGCCCTCGGCGACACCCTCGCCCTCGGCGCCGACCTGCGCTGGCTGTCCCGCATCCACTGGTGGGCCGGCAACGCCGATCAGGCCCAGGAGGCCGCCCGAGAGGCGGTGGCGGTGCTTGAACACGCTGGCGACGACCGCCTGTTGGCACTCGCCGTCAGCAACACCGCCCAGCTGCGCATGCTGTCCGAGCGCTACGCCGAGGCCGTCGAACACGGCGAGCGCGCCATCGTCCTGGCCCGCAAGGCGAACGACCCGGCGATCCTCGCGCACGCCCTCAACAACGTCGGCACCGCCCGCTGGCGCGCCGGAGACCCCGACGGGCGGGCCGAGCTGGAGGAGAGCCTCGATGTCGCGCTCGCCGCCGGAGAGGTCGAGCACGCCTGCCGTTCCTACGCCAACATCATCTGGACCCTGCTCGACAACCTCCAGTACGACGACGCCGACACGTTCCTGCCCCCGGCGATGGAACTCGCCGACCGCGCCGAGCACTTGGGCTTCCTCAACTACCTCCACGTCGAACTCGCCATGCGCAGGCTCGCCGCCGCCGACTGGGACGACGCCGAGAAGCACGCCGAGTACGGCATGCACGACTTCATCCCGGCCCGCTGTCCCGCCCTGACCGTCCTGGCCCGGATCCGCATCCGCCGCGGCCGCCCCGGCGCCGGCGCGCTCCTCAGCGAGGCCTGGGAGATCGCCGTAGGGACGAAGGAACTGCAGCGCACCGGGCCGGTGGCGCTGGCACGGGCGGAGTCGGCCTGGCTGCGCGGGGACGCGGAAGGGGTGATCGAGGCGGTCGCGCCCGTCCACGCCCAGGCGAGCCGACTGCCGGGCGCCCCCCACCGGCCCGAACTCGGCTACTGGCTGACCAAGGCGGGCCGTCGCGTCCCACCGGACGACTCCGACCATCCGTACGCCTTGCAGGCGCGCGGGCAGTGGCGTCGGGCCGCCGCGCTCTGGCAGGCCGCGGGCTGTCCCTACGAACATGCCGCCGCGCTCGCCGAGAGCCCGGATGCCGCCACCAAGCTGGAGGCACTGGCCGCCTTCGACGCACTGGGCGCCGAACCGGCGGCCCACCTGCTGCGTGTCGAGCTGCGAGAGCTCGGCGTGCGCCACGTCCCGCGCGGCCCCCTTGCCGCGACCCGCGACAATCCCGCGGGCCTCACCGACCGCCAGCTCCAGGTCATACGGCTGCTCGCCGAAGGGCTCACCAACGCGGAGATCGCCGCCCGGCTCGTCGTGTCGGTCCGCACGATCGACAACCATGTGCGGGCGGTGCTCGACAAACTCGACGCACCGGGCCGCCGCCAGGCCGCCGTGCGCGCGGCGGAGCTCGGATTGCTGCCCGGCGGTTCCCCGACCTAGGTATCCCGGAGCGCCGACCTGGGTGACGGTCACGGATACCCGCTGCGGTGTGACGCGAGTAGAACGGACGAATCTACCCGATTCGGAAACGGGGGACTTCATGTCCAGCACGCCCGCCCAGGCCGCACGTCGTGAACTGACCGGATTCACCGGGGAGCTCATCGGCCCCGAGGACGCCGGCTACCAGGAGGCCCGTACCGTCTACAACGCGATGATCGACAAGCGCCCCGCCCTCGTCGCCCGCTGTGCCGACGCGGACGCGGTCTCCCGCACGATCGCCTTCGCCCGCGCCCAGGGCCTTCCCCTCGCCGTGCGGGGCGGCGGTCACCACGGCGCCGGACTCGGCACCGTCGACGGGGGAGTGGTCGCCGACCTGTCACCCATGAAGGACATCCAGGTCGACCCCGAAGCGCGCACCGTGCGGGTCGGCGGCGGCTGTGTCTGGGGCGAGGTGGACCGCGCCACCAACGCGCACGGCCTGGCCACGCCCAGCGGCATCGTCTCCACGACCGGTGTCGGCGGCATCGCCACCGGCGGCGGGCTCGGTCACCTCACCCGCAGCTGCGGACTGACCATCGACAACCTGCTGGAGGCCGACATCGTCCTCGCCGACGGCCGCCGGGTACGGGCGAGCGCCGACGAGAACAGCGACCTGTTCTGGGCGATCCGGGGCGGCGGCGGCAACTTCGGCGTCGTCACCTCGTTCGTCTTCCGGCTGCACGAGATCAGTACGGTGATCGCCGGGCCGACCTTCTGGGCCGTCGAGGACAGTGCTGCAGTCCTCTCCGCGTACCGGGAGTTCATCCTGAACGCGCCCCGCGAGCTGGGCGGGTTCTTCCTGCACGGCACCGTCCCGCCCGCCCCGCCGTTCCCCGAGGAGATCCAGCTCCGCAAGGCGGCCGGCGTGGTCTGGTGCTACACCGGCGACGACACCGAGGCCGCGGCACGCGAGATGGCCCCGCTGCTCGACGCCCTGCCCGCACCGCTGCTGCACGCTCCCATGGTCATGCAGCACCCCGACCTGCAGTCCATGTTCGACGGGCTCTACCCGCCCGGCCACCAGTGGTACTGGCGGGCCGACTTCGTCGAGACCGTCCCGGACGAGGCGGTCCAGCTGCACGCCAAGTTCGGCGCCGAGGTGCCGACCGTCCAGTCGACCATGCACCTCTACCCGATCGACGGCGCCGCCCACGACGTGGGCCAGGACGAGACGCCCTGGGCCTACCGCCACGCCAACTGGGCCTCCGTCTTCGCCGGAGTCGACCCTGATCCGGCCAACGCCGAGCTGGTCAAGCGGTGGACCGTCGACTACTTCGACGCCCTGCACCCGTACTCGGCGGGCGGCGCCTACGTCAACATGATGATGGACGAGGGCCAGGAACGTGTCCGCGCCAGCTACCGCGGCAACTACGACCGCCTGGCCCGCATCAAGGCCGACCGGGACCCGGACAACGTGTTCCGTCTGAACCAGAACATCCAGCCGGCACCGAAGCCGTCGCACGAGGCGCGGCCGTAGGACGGGTCGCTGGGCGGAGCCGGGGACGGGGCGCTGAGCCGTCAGCCCCGGTTGCGCGCCAGCCAGTCATGAGCCGCCCGTGCCGTGAACTCCTCCTGACCTCCCCGCAGAAGGAGACCGGCACGGGCGAACTCCGGGGCGTCGGCCTGCGCCGCCACGTACGGGATCGCGATGCACCGCATCCCGGCGGCGTGCGCGGCGGCGGCGCCCGGGGCGGCGTCCTCCAGGACCACACAGTCGGCGGGGTCGGCACCCAGTCGGCGGGCGGCCTCCAGGAAGACGTCCGGCGCGGGCTTGCCGTGGGCGACCTCGTCGGCCGAGACGGTCGTACGGAGATACGCGTCGAGGCCCGTCCCGGCCAGGATGGCGTCGATGGCCTCCGGAGAGGACCCCGAGGCGACCGCCATCGGCACGCCCTCACCGGCCAGCAGCTCCACGAACTTCCGCATCTCGGGGTACGCGCGCGTGGCCGTGCGGGCCAGCTCCAGATAGCGTCGGTTCTTGTCCGCCAGGAGTTCCGGCACGGACGCCCGCAGCCCGTAGAGCGACTTCCACCGCGTGACCGTCTCCCGGGTGCTGATCCCGACGTACCGCTCGTGGTCGGTCCAGGTGAAGTCCGGGGCCCCGTGCGCGGCGAGGGTCTGCCGACCCGCTTCGTAGTAGTTCGGCTCGCTGTCCACGAGCGTTCCGTCGAGATCGAAGATGACCGATATGCCGCTGAGCCTGCTCATGGCTCCCAGGATGTCAAAGATCAACTCCGGGCGGCGCGCCCGACCGACTCCACCAGCGGCAGCAGCCGGTACGCGACCCGCTCCCGCAGTGCCACCTCGGTACGCGTCCGCACCACTCCCGGCAGGCTGATCACCTTCTGGATCACGTCCTCCAGATGCGCGTTGTCCCGCGCCACGACCCGCGTCAGCAGATCCCCGCCGCCCGCGATCGAGAACGCCTCGACGATCTCCGGCACGGCGGACAGCGCGTCCCCCACGTCGTCGAGCCGCCCCTGGGTCACCTCGATGTGCACGAACGCCAGCACCGGATGACCGAGCGCGCCGGGCGACAGCGAGGGCCCCGTACCGGTGATCACCCCGTCCCGCTCCAGCCGGTCGAGCCGCGCCTGCAAGGTGCCCCGCGCGACCCCCAGAATCCGCGCGTACTCCCGCACGCTCGTCCGCGGCCGCTCCAGCAGCAGTCGCAGGATGCGGGTGTCGAGCTCGTCCACGGCCATGGCGTACGGCCTCCTCGTCCATGGTCCGTTGGCCCGCCGATGGACGCTCCAGGACCGCTTTCACTGTGCCGATGGCCCAGCATATTCGATCTCACTTGAGCCGACAGCGGCGAGGATGCTGCAATGAGCCCGTCGATGGCGCTGCGGACCCCGCGGCGCCTTTTCCATGCCGGTGTCCAGCCGGTCTCCAAGAACTTCAGGGGGCGGTACGTGCTGAAGAGGGTGTTCATGGCGGCGGACCCGGGCCGGGCCCGGCTGCGCTTCGCCGCGCGGGCGGTGCTCGGCATCGGCCTCGCGGTCGTGGTGTGCGGCCTCGCGGGACACTCGCTCGCCGGTGCCGTCACCGGCGGCCTCGCCGCGCTGCTCGCCCTGTTCACCGTCACGGACGCCACCGTCCGGGGGCAGGCGCTCACCACCGCCCTGCTGCCCGCCGTCGGCCTGCCCGTCCTCGCCGCCGCGGCCGGGCTCCACGACCATCCCGTCGCTCGCGACCTCGTCCTCCTCGCCGTGGTCGGCGCGGGCGTGTACGCCCGGCGCTGGGGCCCACGCGGGCACAGCCTCGGCGTCTTCGCGTTCATGACCTTCTTCGTGGCGCAGTTCCTGCACGCGACCACCGGCCAGCTCCCCGAGCTCTACGCCGCCGTCCTGTTGTCCCTGCTCACCGCCGCCGCGGTCCGCTTCGGTCTGTGGTGCTACGAGCGCCGGCTCCCCCCGGCCACCGTGCCCGCCCCGCCCGCCGGGACCGGCCTCGCCCGTGCGACCACCCGCCAGGCGGTCCAGGCCATGGCCGGCGCGGGTTTCGCCCTCGTCGTCGGCCAGCTGATCTCCGGCCAGCGCTGGTACTGGGCCGTCGGCGCCACCTGGTGGATCTTCGTGAACACCACCTCGCGCGGCGAGACCCTGGTGCGCGGCTTCCGCCGGGTCCTCGGCACGGTGATCGGCATCGGCCTCGGCCTGCTCGTCGCCGTACCGCTGCACGGGGCGCCGGCGCCCACGGCCGTCCTGCTCGCCGTCTGCGTCTTCGGCATCTTCTACACGGCTGCCGTCTCGTACACGTGGATGATGCTCTGGGTCACGCTGCTGGCCGAGCTTCTCTACGGCCTTCTCGGCGTCCTGAACCCCGGACTGCTGGCCCTGCGGTTCGCGGAGACCGGCGTGGGCGCGGTCGGAGCCGTCCTGGCGGTGCTGTTCGTCCTGCCGATCACCACCCACGCCGTCACCGACGCCTGGATCCAGCGCGCCCTGCGCTGCGTCCACGCATGCACCGCCGAGGCCGCCGCCCGCCTCGCGGGGGTGCCGGGCGCGGACCCGGCCGTCCGCGTGGCCGAACTGGAGCAGCTGCTGGGCAGGGTCCGCCTCTCGGTGGGCCCGCTGGTCCACCCCCTCAACCCGATGCCGGCCCGCAAGCGCCGCGCCCGCCACGTCCTCGCCCTCCTCGACGACTGCGCCCGGGAGATGCGAGGCCTGGTCACCGTCGCGACCGACCCCGAGGCCTCGCACGACGCCCGCCTGACCGCCGCGTGCCGACGGGTGGAGGCCGCTGTGGAGGCCCTCACCGACGGCAGGGACTTCGCGGTCGCGGACCGCCCCCTCGCCGAGGAACCCGCACTGGCCCATGTGCACGGACTGGAAAGGGCGCTCGCGGAGCTGGCCGCGCCCTTGCGCACGCCGACCGGCTCACCGCTGGTGGGAACCTGAACCCACCCCGCCAGGTACGCGACCGGCCGTGAATTTTTACCGGCGCTGGTCTAGACCGGTGCTGATCGACTGCTACCGTCGCCCGAACGGCACCGACCGAGAGGGGACGACTGTGGCAGGCGGCGGCGGCGGGCGGGGACGGGCTTACATCGGGTCGTTCACGGCGGCGGGAGGCCTCGGCATCGTGACGGCGGCGGTGGCCCCGGACACGGGCGCGTTGAAGGTGTTGAGCGGACTGAACGGCGTACCCGATCCGTCGTATCTGGCTCTGTCGGCCCGCGGGGACGTGCTGTACGCGGTCAGCGAGACGGCCCAGGGCGCGCTGGCCGCCTACCGGGTGAACGGCGAGCGGCCCGAGCCGGCCGGCCCGCCGGTGCCGGTCGACGGGAACGGGCCCACGCACCTCGCCGTGCACGCCGGATACGTCCTGACCGCCAACTACGGCTCCGGCAGCGTCACCACCGTGGCCCTGCGTGCCGACGGCTCCCTCGCGGGCGCCCACTCCGGCGTGCTGCGCCACACCGGCTCGGGCCCGCACACGCCCCGCCAGCAGAACCCCCACGCCCACCAGGTGCAGCCCGACCCGAGCGGGCGGTGGATCGTCAGCGTCGACCTCGGCACGGACTCCGTGCGGGTGTGCACCCTGACGGACGGCGCGCTCGACATACACCGCGAGGTCGCCCTGCGCCCCGGCTCGGGCCCGCGCCACCTGGCCTTCCATCCCGACGGAACCCGCGCCTACGTCCTCAACGAGCTCACCCCGACCCTCGTGAGGTGCCGCTGGGACGCCGAGAAGGGCTCGCTGAAGCCCCTGAGCGAGATCCCGGTGCTGGCGGGCGCCCCGGAGGGCGACGCCTACCCGTCGGGCGTCGTCACGTCCCCCGACGGCCGTTTCGTGTGGACCGCCACCCGGGGCGAGGACGTCCTGTCCACGTTCGCCGTCGAGGGCGACGACCTGCGGCTGGTCGGCACGGTCGGCTGCGGCGGCCGCTGGCCCCGGGCCCTCGCCGAGTACGGCGGCTTCCTGTACGTGGCCAACGAGCGCTCCGGTGACGTGACCTGGTTCGCCGTGGACGCGGCCACCGGCCTGCCCAGGTACGAGGGCTCGATCGAAGTCCCGGCCGCGTCCTGCGTGGTCTTCGACTGATCCGCCGCCTTGCACACCGAAGGGCCCGCTCCGACGGATGGAGCGGGCCCTTTCGGTGACGCGGTCGCAGGGGGCGCTCAGCGCACCGGTGCGCCCTGCGCCTGCTGCGGGGCGATGCCCAGCGCGGTCGTGTACTTGGCGAGGACGAGCTTGCCGATCGCCGGGTAGGGGCCGAGCGGCTCGGCGGCGGAGCAGCCGGCCTCCTTGGCCGCCTCCTCGATCACGGCGGGGTCGATCTCCGGCCCTATCAGATACGGCGCGAGCGCCAGCTGCTGCGAACCGGATGATCGCAGCTGATCGGCGATGGACGCGATCGAGCCGTCCTGGTCGAGCGCCGCCGCCATCACCGGCACGGCGAGACGCGCGGCGAGCAGCATGCCGGTGATCCCGGCCGCCTGCACGGCCTCCTCGCCGCCCACCGCGCCCAGGATGATGCCGTCCGCGGCGGTCGTCACGGCGAACAGGCGAGCGCGGTCGGCACGGGCCAGCCCGGCCTCCGAAAGACGTACGTGCAGCGCCTCAGCGAGCAGCGGGTGCGGGCCCAGCACATCGGTGAGGTCGGCCGCGATCCGGCTGTCCATCACCGCCTGGCGGATCCGGCGCAGCAGCGCGCTGTCCGGACCGGCGAGCAGCGGCACCACGACGGCGACGGGGCCGTCGGGCTCCTTGACGTCCATCCCGGCGGCCTTGGCCTGCTCGTAACGAGCGGAGCGCTCCTCGGCGGCATGGGTCAGGACGGCCTGAAGCGTGGGGAACTCCGAGTCGTCCCCGTCGAGGTACCCGATCCGCGCGTCGAGGCCGGGGAGCTCGGAGCGGGCGATGCTCACGACCTCCTCGGCGAGGCTGCGCGTGGCGGCCGCGGGCGTGCCCGGAACCGCGAGGACGAGCGCGGGCGCGCCCTCGGGAGCCGCCAAGGGCTCGGGTCGGCGGTGCCGCCCGGGCTGGCGAGGTCGCGGCATTCGTACTGGCAGGCCGGACGCGGGCCCAGTGGGGGAGCTCATGGCGACGCATGTTACTGGTTTCCGGGGCTCCCCTGTTCGGGGAGGGTGCAGGTGAGCGGTATCCGTCCGGTTTTGTCTGATGAGTTACGTCCGCTTCAGCCCCTCTTTGGGGTCACGACGTACAACATCGACTCGTCGCTCGGAAGAGTGAGCGAGCCGCGCGCCAGTTCTGTGGCGATCTGTACGGATCCCTCGAGCGGTCCGCCCGCCGCCGTGACCCGCCGGGCGTGCGGCAGTCGCCGCCTCAACTCCTCGTCCAGCGGTGCGACGAGGGCGGCACCCATCCTGAACAAGCCACCGGTGAGGCTGACATGCACCTCGCCCTCCGCCGGACAGACCGCGGCCGCCGAGTCCGCCATGTGCCGGGCCGCCTCGCGCAGGATCCCCCCGGCGACCGGGTCGCTCTCGGCACAGGCCGCCACTTGGGGCGCGAAGGAGGCGAGCACGGCGGGCCGGTCCGTACGCGGGTACAACCTGCCGGGCAGCTCCCGCACCGGTCCGAACGCCTCCTCGGCCAGGGCCAGCAGCGCCGCCGAGCCGCCCGAACGCCCGTCGTGGGCCCGCAGTGCGGCCTCCAGGCCGGCCCGGCCGATCCACGCGCCACCCCCGCAGTCGCCCAGCAGATGACCCCAGCCGTCCGCCCGGCGCCAGGACTCGAGGTCGGTGCCGATCGCGATGAGACCGGTACCGGCCGCGACGACCGCACCCGGGCGCGGACCGAGAGCGCCGGTGTACGCCGTCACCGCGTCCGCGACGAGCGCGACGGTCCGGACCCCGAACTCCCTCTCCAGCGCGCCGGGAAGCTCGGCCCGCAGCGCATCGCCCAGGGTGGCGAGACCGGCCGCCCCGACGACGGCGGTGTCCAGTCCGCTCACTCCCGCCTCGGACAGCAACGCCCTGACCATGGGTGTCAGTTGCTCCATCAGGTGCCCCGGGTCGATCCCGCGCGCACCCGTCCGCACAGGCACCCGGGACTCCCGCGGGGCCGTGTTCCCCCGGCCGGGGATGCCGACGACGACCCGCAGTCCGGATCCGCCGGAGTCGAGGGCGAGGAACCCTTCGCCCGTACCGGTCCCGTGAGGTGACAAGCTCCCCGCCCTCCCGGTGACCGATGTGTGGTCTGCTCGACCGGCTCCAAGATCTCGACGAGGAGGAAGAGTAGCGCCGAGAGCGGCGTCCGTGGGCGAGGGCTTCTGCGTGTGTGCTGTGCCCCGGTGCCTGCCAGTAGAGTGACACGCCGTGGCACCACGACCCTTGCACGAACTTGTTGAAGCAGGCTGGGCGAAGGCTCTCGAGCCCGCGGCCGAACGCATCGCCGCCATGGGGGACTTCCTCCGGGCCGAGATAGCGGCGGGCCGGACCTACCTGCCGGCCGGGGCGAATGTCCTGCGGGCCTTCCAGCAGCCCTTCGACGACGTCCGCGTTCTGATCGTCGGTCAGGACCCCTATCCGACGCCGGGGATGGCGATCGGGCTGAGTTTCGCGGTCTCGCCCGAGGTGCGTTCCCTGCCGGGCAGCCTGGAGAACATCTTCCGGGAGATGCACTCCGACCTGGGGCTGCCCCGGCCCTCGAACGGGGATCTGACGCCGTGGGCCGAGCAGGGCGTGCTGCTGCTCAACAGGGCGTTGACGACGGCCCCGCGCAAACCGGGCGCGCACCGCGGCCAGGGCTGGGAAGAGGTCACCGAGCAGGCCATCCGGGCGCTCGCCGCTCGGGGGAAGCCGCTGGTCTCGGTCCTGTGGGGGCGTGACGCGCGCAATCTGCGGCCGCTCCTGGGGGATCTTCCGGCCATTGAGTCCGCTCATCCCTCGCCGATGTCGGCGGACCGCGGATTCTTCGGCTCGCGTCCGTTCAGCCGGGCCAACGACCTGCTGCTGCGGCAGGGTGCCCAGCCGGTGGACTGGCGACTGCCGTAGACCCCGGTGGGCCCCCTCCACCGCGCGGTGGAGAGGGCCGGGCCACCGCGGTCAGGTCACCGTGAATCCGTCGAACGTGGCAATGCCCCGTCCGTCGGTCCAGCCGTTGGCCGCGGTCATGAAGACCCCGACGTCCTGCGCGGCGGCCGCGCCTGACGGCGTGGCCGTGCCCACCGTCGTCCAGGTGACGCCGTCCGTGCTCGCCTCACCGGTGTACGAGGCGCCGGACCGGGTCAGCCGCAGCCGCACCGGCGCGGTGAAGGAGCCCGACAGCTCGATCGAGTCGAAACGGCCGTCACCGTCCGCGTCCCAGCTCAGCGCGCAGCCGTTGGACGGGGTGATCGCCAGGTTCACATAGCCCGCGGTCCCCTGGGTGCCGAGGTCATTGCGGGCGATGAGGCCCGCCCGTGCCCAGCCCCCGGACGCGTCCTGGGACGTGACCGTGACCTGGGCCACCGTTCCGTCCTTGTACCCGCCCGCCCGGTACACCGCCCCGAACTCGTTGGTGCCGCCCCACAGGTCGGCCCCCGCGCCCTCGATGGCGATCTCGTCGCCGGCCTGGCCGAACACCGGGTCGTTGTAGGAGGCCGTGCGGTACGGGTCACCGACCCCGGCCGCGGCCATGAGCCGTACCGGCGCCACCGCCTTTCCGCCCCCGGCGTACGCCGCCGACGCGACGACCTGGCCGACCAGTTCCGTAGGCGCACCCGCCAGAGAGACCTCGAAGCGAGCGGCGAACGTCTCGCCGGACGCCACCGACGCCTTGCTCACCGGATCGAGCGGCTTCACCGCCATGCCCTCGGGGGCGGTGACGGAGAGGGTCAGGCCGCGTGCCGCCGTGAACCCGTTCCTGTTGGTGAAGGTGACCGTCACCGTCGCAGGCGTGCCCTCGGCCACCGCTCCCCGGTCGACGCGCGCCGTGAGGGCCGCCTGGTAAGGAGTGCCGGCGAGCAGGTCGCGCACGCTGCGAGCAAGGGCGTACGGGGAGCCGTGGGGATCGGTCGGATGCGTCTCGTGGGCGTGCGCCCAGCGGTCCTCCAGGGCGAACCAGTCGATCGTCGCCGCGTCCTTTCCCGTGGCGAGTGCGTTGAAGTACGTCTGCCAGCGGGTGCGGTACAGGCCGCCGACCAGCCCGGACCACTCCCGGTTCGCATAGTCGTGCAGGCCCTCCTCGCTGCTGGCGCGTCCGCCCCAGGTGGTGATGAGGGAGCGGACGTCGTATTCGAGGCGGTCCTTCTCGGCCCGGTCGGCGCCCCAGGAGCGCGCGTCGGCCAGCCACCGCCCGAGCAGATGCGGGCCGGAGGTCGCCAGCAGGTCGTCGAGGAGGTCCATCCAGCCCAGCCAGGTCTTGGTCAGCTTGCCGAACAGAGCCTTGTCCCCGGCGTCGTGTGCGGCTTTGATCTGGGGCAGCAGGACCCGGCTGCGGTTGGACAGGACCTGCCGGGCCACGTCGACGACGTCGTACCGGTAGGCCGAGCTGTCCCTCAACTCCGCTCGAACCGCGAGAAGTTCCGTGAGCGCGGCGTCGAACGCCGTGGTGTCGTAACGGTCCTTCTCCGGTCCCCACGCGGCGGCCTTGTTCGCCGTCAGGCTCGGACGGGCGCCGAACAGGCCGTCGGGCGCCTCGCTCCAGGAGTCCGCGCGGGACATGTTGTACGCGGTGTCGCGGATCGTCTGCCAGGCCGCCGCCGCATGCCGGTCGGGGCCGCCGTAGCGGGAGAGCGCGTACGCGGCGAACCAGTCGTCCAGGTCCACGGTGCCGGGCGTCCAGGCCAGGTCGGTGAGGAGGGCGAGGGCGGGCGCGTTGTTGTCCGCCCCCTCGGGCATCGCCGCGATACCGGCGAGCGCACTGCCCTTCTTGTCACGCCACTTGGGGTACTGCTCCACCCAGTCCGGGGCGTTGGCGCCGATCGGGGTGTGGCCGCCGAAGTTCCAGATGCTGCCGAAGGCGTACGGGGTGCCGCCCCAGTCGCTCTCCCGGTCCGTGACCGTGGTGTAGCGGTCCGACAGGCCGTCCACGATCAGCATCCGGCTCTTGTCGACGCCGTCGAGCAGCTCCTTGGCCGGGTTGTTCTGCCAGCCGAGGATCGCCCACACGGCCCCCGGGTGGGCCTTCTGCAGTGCCGCCTCGACGGCCTCCGCTGCCTCACCCACCGGCACGGCACCGGCGTTGCCGCCCTCGTGCAGGAGGTCCATCTTGTACATCGTGCTCCCGCCGAACCGCTCCTTCTGGGCACGGTAGAAAGCGGCGGCCACGTCGGCGAAGGCCGTGGTGCGCGGGTCGAGCCAGTCGGGGCGTTTGAAGGCGCCCCAGGTGCCCTGCGCCACCACCGCCGCGTCGCCGCCGTGCTTGGCGGGGAAGTCGTCCGGGACGCTGCCGTAGTAGCCCGGCAGGACCGGCGTCATGCCCAGGTCCCGTACCCGGTCGATGATCTTCTCGGCGAGCACGGCACGCTTCTCGAGGAGCTGCCGGGAGATGGGCCCGCCGAAGCCCGACATGTTCTGCAGCAGCCACCAGGGCTGACGGGCGGGGGCCGGGATCCAGGCGCGCATCTCGGCGTCGGTGTAGCCGAACTGACGGAACGTGTCGTAGTAGACGGCGTCGCCGCCCATGTAGACGAGGACCCGGTTGACTCCGTGGACGGCCAGCACGTCCAGCTCGTACTGCCAGG
The DNA here is from genome assembly GCF_001514145.1 of Streptomyces canus. Lineage (GTDB taxonomy): Bacteria > Actinomycetota > Actinomycetes > Streptomycetales > Streptomycetaceae > Streptomyces > Streptomyces canus. The sequence continues at coordinate 99,966 of NZ_KQ948662.1, read as the reverse complement.
CGTCCCAGTCGCGGTAGGCGCCGGTGTAGCCCTCGTTGGTGTCGTTGAAGGCGAAGCGGTGCGGCACGTTGGCCGTTCCCGTGATCTCCGCGGCGGGCGCGGGGAGGGTGCGCGGCAGGTTGAGCTGCTCGCCGGTCCAGGAGACGGAGGCGTGCGCGGTCCGCCGCAGGTAGGTGTGGAGGCCGGCGAGCAGCACGGCGGGGCTGGTGCCCTCCACCGTGATCTGTCCGGCCCGGCCGGTGACCCGGAAGCGGTCGGCGACGTCGGCGACGGCCCGCAGGGTGAGCTGCCGGTAGTGGTCGGGAAGCAGTCGCTTCAGCGCGGCTGCGGCGGGCGCGGTGTCGAAGAGGGCTCCGCCGGCCGCGTACGCGGCCGGCGGGAGGGGCAGCAGCGCGGCACCGCCCAGCACCACCGCGCCTGTGAGGATCCGTCTGCGGGTGACGCCTGGGAGGTCGAGGTCGCCTCGGTTGTCGTGCATGAACGTCCTTCCGGCCGAGCTCAGTTGATCGTCGTGATCGTCATGGCGAAGATGTGCAGGGCGGCGGCGCCCGCCTGGATGCCGTCGCTGACCTTGGGCAGGACCACGGAACGCAGTTCCTTCCCGGCTGTCAGATCGACCCCGAAGGTGAACAGGCTGACGGGGTTGTCGTCACGGCCGGAGATGATGTGGCGGTACGGCAACACCACCGCTGCGGAGGAGTTCGCGCCGTACCAGTCGGGGACGTCGACCGAGAAGGCCTGCTCGGTGCCGTCGGCGTAGACGACCTTGCCGTCGCCCTTGCCGTCTCCCCAGGTGCTGGTGCCGAGGAAGGACAACCGGGAACCGGAGCCGGACAGCAGCACGGTCTGGCCGGAGGAGATGACGTTGTCCTTGCTCCCGGGCCGGGTGTCCGGCCAGGTGAAGGGCACCCCGTCGTAGGTGACCGTGGCCCCCGGAGTCAGCCCCACCGACGCCAGCGCCTCGGCGGACAGGCTGGAGTTCGAGCCGTCGATGTTCGCGACGGTGAGGGCGTCGTCGGAGGCGATCCCCGCGTTGTCGAACGCCCCGGGCAGCGAGCGGTACGGCAGCAGGACGGAGGAGGTGGCGCGGGTGCAGTCGGAGCCGTGGCGGTGCACGTCGAAGAGGGCGTGCGCGGTGAACACGATCCGGCCCTCGGCGTCGTCGGCGAGCCGGGTGCGCCAGGTGCGGGTCACCGACCGTCCGGGCGCGAGGTCACCCAGGCCGTCCTGTTCGGCGGAGTCGTCCACGGCGAGATAGAGCACGGTGCCGCGCAGCGCGATCCGGGTGGAGTTGGTGAGGGTGGTCGTCAGGGTCACGGTCTCGCCGGCCTCGGGTGCGGACGGGGCGACGGTGAGCGAGACGGGCGGCGAGAGGAAGTCCTCCTCGGGACGGTAGGCGGTCACGACTCCTCCACGGTGAAGTGGTCGAACACGGCCTGAACCGTCGTGCCGGGGTAGTTGAGGTTCACGGCGCTCGCCACCACGCCCGCGTCCAGGGCGCCGCTCGCTGAGGGCACGGTCGCGCTCGCGATCTCGTTCCAGGAGAGGCCGTTGTTGATACTGGTGTACGCGGTGTACGTCGTGCGGTCACGGACCAGGCGCAGCCAGGCGGGGTGGGCGGAAACGCCGCCTCCGGCCCAGGTGTCGAGGTGCCCGTTCCCGTCGCTGTCGGTCATGAACTCGACGCCGTACGACTTCGACATGGTGAGGACGGCGTAGCCGCCCTTCTCCGGGGCGGTGAGGTCGTTGGCGACGGCGATGCCGTACTTGGCGGTGGGGTTGTCGCTCCCGGTGAGGCTGACCGTCTCGACCTGCACCACGCTCGACTCGGCGGCGGAGCCGGGAAGGAGGATGCCCCCCTTCTCGTCGGTGCCGCCGGAGAAGTCGCGGCCGCCCGCCCAGATCACCAACTGGCCGCCGTACTGGCCGAACTTGGCGTCGTCGGTGGTGGCGAACGTCCGGTACGGGTCCCGCACCCCATTGGGCTCGTAGGGCACCGTGAACGTCTTCGCGGACCGCGCGCAGTCGCTGCTGTTCTCGTCGACGTCGAAGACCAGGTGCGCGGAGAACGACACGTCCCCGGCCACGTCGGCCGGCATCGCCGTCTCCCACCGCCGGGTCGTCTTCGTGCCGGGCCGCAGGTCGCCGAGCGGGATGGTCTTCGCCGCCGCGGTGGCTCGGGGGTTGATCAGATGGAGCACGGCGTTGAGGAGCGGGAAGGAACAGTCGTTGGTGAGGACCGCGGTGGCGGTGACCGTGTCGCCGCCGGCCGGCTCGGCTGGCTGCGTGGTGACGGTGAGGGTGGGTCCCAGGGTGTCGAACCGGGTGCCGTTACTGAATCCCATGCCGGTCACCGGGCCCAGTCGACGGTGAAGACATTGGCGATGTCGCTGGGCAGAGAGGACGGGACGGTGATGTTGATCTTCCCGTCACGGCGGGTCCACCGCAGACTGCCGCTCGTGCCGAGCAGCCGGACCCGGGACGTGGCGCTGATGGGGATGTCGCCGGGCACCGAAAGGGTTCCGCTGGGCTTGCCCAGCACGATGATGTTGAACGTGCCCGGGGAGACGGTGTAGCGGATGCCGAGCTGGCTGCCCTCCTCCTCCGCCCGCACCCAGGGCGTAGACCCGTAAATCGCGGGGCCGTTGACCTTCAGCCAGGCGCCGATGTCCTTCAGCCGCTCCTGCATGATCGCGGGGATCGTGCCGTCCGGCTTGGGACCGATGTTGAGCAGCAGGTTGCCGTTCTTGCTGACCACGTCGGCCAGCAGGTGGATGAGGAACTCGGAGGTCTTGTAGTCCTCGTCCAGCTCATGCTTGTTGTAGCCCCAGGAGTAGCCCATGGTGATGCAGCACTCCCACTTCTGCGGGTCCATGGTGGGGTTGGTGCGCTGCTCGTACGTCGCGAAGTCGAAGTGGGTGTCGAAGCGGTCGTTGACCACGACTCCCTTGGGCCTGCGGCGGTTCTTGGCCTGGTTGTAGTAGTGGGCCAGGGCCTCCTCGCTGCGCCACGGCGGTTCTCCGGTCGGCCGGAACCACTGGCCGTCCGCCCACAGCAGTTCCGGGTCGTAGCGGTCGACGATCTCGTACAGCTGCTTCAGTTCGTAGTCGCCGATGTAGTCCTGGACCGGCTTGTAGCCGACCATCGGGATCTCTTCGTCGGTGTAGAAGTTCTTCATCGGCCGGCCGATCGACGGGTTGAAGAACTCGCCGATCGAGTAGTAGAGGCCCGGCCGCACGGTGCCGCGCTTACGGGCCGCGGTCATCAGCTCGCCGACGAGGTCGCGCTTCGGGCCGTACCTGACCGAGTGCCGGTCGGTGAACTCACTGGGGAACAGGGCGAATCCGTCGTGGTGCTTACTGGTCAGCGCGAAGTACTCGGCGCCCGCCTGCTCGAACAGCCTCACCCAGGAGTCCGGGTCGTAGTTCTCCGCCGTGAACTGCGGGATGAAGTCGTCGTAGACGAAGTCCTGGCCGTAGGTGTCGCGGTGGTACCGCCACTCCGCGGTGTCCTTGTAGCTCTGGTACCAGAGGTACCACTCGGCTGCGATGTGCCGTCCGGAACCGGCGGGCACCGAGTAGACGCCCCAGTGGACGAAGATGCCGAACTTGGCGTCCTTGTACCAGCGCGGAACCGGGTGCGTGTCCAGAGAAGCCTTGGTGGCCTGATAGTCGGGGACACCCGGTACGCCGGACACGGCCCCCTGCGTGAGCGCCTGGGCGATGCCGGGCGGAGCCATCATCACGGCCCCGCCGAGGGCGCCCGCCGTGGTCATGAAGCGTCTGCGGTTGACTGCCATCAACCTTCCTCTCACTCGTGAATGGAGAAGGAGTCGAAAAGTGCGGTCGTGATCTGGCCGGGGTAGTTGAGGTTGACCGCGCTCGCGACCAGCCCGGCGTCACCGGTGCCGTTCGCGGACGGCACGGTGGCGGTGCCGACCTGCTGCCAGGCGGTGCCGTCGGAACTGGCGTACGCGGTGTAGGCGGTGCCGTCGCGGACGAGCTTCAGCCAGGCGGGGTGGTACGAACTGCCGCCCCCGGCCCAGGTGTCGAGCTGCCCGTCACCGTCGCTGTCGGTCAGGAACTCCAGGCCGAACTGTGCGGACATGGTGAGCACCGCGTAGCCGCCCGCCTCCGGCGCGGTGAGGTCGTTGGCCACCGCGATCCCCGCTTTGGCGGACGGGCCGCTGCCGGTCTGGCCGACGACCCGGGCGGTCACCGTGCCGGACGGGGGCGCCGCCTCCGCGAGGTAGACCGCCGCCTTCTCGTCCTTCCAGCCGGACAGGTCCTGGCCGCCCGCCCAGATGGCGAACTGGTCGCCGTTCTGGGCGTATTGGGCCTTCTCGGTGGTGGTGGCGGTTGTCAGGTACGGCGCCCGGACCTCGGACGGAGCGGGGGTCACCGTCGCGTCCACGCTGTCGGAGTCGCGCCGGGTACGGCCGTCCTGGACGAAGGAGGTGCGTACGCCGATCTGGTGGGTGCCCCAGACCGCGTCGGCCGCGGGGGCCACCGTCCAGGTGACGGTGGCGCTGTCGCCCGGGGCGAGAGAGCCGGTGCGCGTACTACCGGCCGGTTCGGCGGACCAGCCGTCGGGGAGGTCGAGGCGAGTGCTGACCTGAGTGACCGCCCTGGGACCGGTGTTGGTGACGGTCGAGGTGATCTCCGTGCCCTCGCCGCCCGCTTCCAGGGTCGGCCGGTACGGCGTGAGCCGGACACGGGCCGAGGGGCAGTCCCGGGCCACCCGCAGACCGGCGAGGTCGACCGCGTCGGCGAAGGCCTTCATCCCGGTGTCGTTGGGGTGCAGATGGTCACCGGAGTCGAACGCGGCGCCGTAGCGGGTGGGGTCGTCAGGGTCCCGCACCGCCTTGTCGAAGTCGGCGTAGCCGTCGAAGACGCCGCCGTCCCGCACGAACGTGTTGACCTTCTGCCGGTCGGCCTCCTTGGCCTCGGTCCACCAGTCGCCCCAGCCGCGATACGGCACGACCGTCGCGCCGATCACTCGCAGCCCGCGTTCGTGGGCGCGGCGCACGATCTCCTTCATGCCGTCGATCACCTGATCACCGGTGGCGCCGCCCCAGCTGAGGTCGTTGACGCCCTCGAACAGGACCACCGTCCGCGCTCCCGGCTGCGACAGCACATCGCGCTCCAGCCGGTCCAGCGCCGACGGGTTGCCGTCGACGCCGGCCGTGATCCGGTTGCCGCTGATGCCCTCGTTCAGCACCCCGGCCGTGGCAGAGCAGGCCGACAGCCGCCCCGCCAGGTAGTCGGGCCAACGCCGGTTGGCGTCCGAGGTGGAGGCCGCGCCGTCGGTGATGGAGTCGCCGAGCGCCACCACGGCGCCCGCCGCGTTGCCGCGCTGTACGTCGACACCGGTCAGGAACGGGAAGGTGGAGTCCGTCTTGGTGAAGGCGTCCCCGCCGGCGTCCGCTGCGTGATCGCCGCCTCCGTCGGGCGTCCAGTAGACGGTCTGGAGGCCCATCCAGTGCTGGCTGATGTGGGTGAGCCGGCCGGGGAAGTACAGGCTGACGACCAGGTCGCTGCGGGCCGGCACGGTGAGCCGGACCTGATCGCTGGCCGCCTGCTCGCCGGCCGCGATCGTCACCCCGCTCTTCCCGCCGAACCGCAGCTTCTGCGGCTTCGTGACGGCGGAACCGCCCTCCCGAAGCCCGACGGTCGCGTGACCGATGGTCACCGGCTCGGTGGTGAAGTCGTTGGTCAGGCGGATGCGCACGCTCGACCCGCCGGCGCTCACCCGCACCGGTATCCGAACCGTCACCTCCGAGGTGCCCGGGTCGTAGGCGGCGTGCTGGGCGGTCGCCCAAGTCCCCGTCCACCCCTGCGGTGTGGTCTCGGCCGCGGCCGGTACCGCCGGAAGCAGGGCTGCCACGGTGGCCGCCAACGCCGTGGCCAGGACCGCGAATCTTCGGTGTCCCCGCAAGTGTTCAAGCCGTCCAGACACGGTTCCTCCTCAGGAACAGCCGCGGCCGAGGCCGAGCGTGGTCAGGTCGATGGAGTCGGCGAATGCCTTCATCCCGGCATCATTGGGATGCAGATGGTCACCGGAGTCGTACGCCGCGCCCAGTCGCCTCGGATCAGCCGGATCCCGGACCGCCCGGTCGAAGTCGGCATAGTCGTCGAAGACCTTGCCGGAGGCCCGGACGAACGCGTTGACCTGCTGCCGCCGCGCCTCCGTCTCCTCGCTCCAACCGCCCCAGGTGAAGTCCTTGTACGGGGTGATCGTGGCGCCGACGACCCGCATCCCGCGCTGGTGCGCCCGGTGAGCGATCGTCTTCATCCCGGCGATGATCTGCTCGGCACTCGCCCCGCCGAGGTCGTTGATGCCCTCGAAGAGGATCAGGGTCCGCGCCCCCGGCTGGGAGAGCACATCCCGGTCGAGCCGGTCGAGCGCCGAGGGGTTGGTCTCGGTCCCGGCGGTGATCCGGTTGCTGGTGATGCCCGCGTTGAGCACCCCCGCGCCGGGCAGGCAGGCGTTGAGGCGGGCCGACAGCAGATCGGGCCAGCGCTGGTTCGTGTCGGCCGTCGAGTAGGACCCGTCGGTGATCGAGTCGCCGAGCGCCACCACCGACCCGGTCCTCGGCGCGGTCACGTCGACGCCGCTGAGGAACGGCCAACTCGTGGTGGTCCAGGTGTAGGCGTCGCCGGAGGTGTCGGCGGCGTGGTCGCCCGCCCCGTAGTCCGTCCAGTACACGGTCTGCTGCGCCCACCAGTGATCGGTGATGTGCGTGACCTGACCGGGCAGATGGAGACTGACGACCAGGTCGGCAAGGGCCGGCACGGCGAGTCCGACCGGATCGCTGACAGCCTGGCCGCCCGCCGGGATCGTGACCGCCCGCTTCCCGCCGAACCGCAGGTCGTACGGGCGGGCCACGGCGGAACCGCCGTTGCGCAGACCCACGGTCGCGTGCCCGATCGTCACCGGGTCGGTGGCGTAGGCGTTGGTCAGCCGGATGCGTACGGACGAGCCGCCGACGCTGGTGTGCACCGGCATCCGTACCGTCACCTCGGACATCCCCGAGACCTCGTAGTGCTCACTGGCCGCCGTCGCCCAGGTCCCCGTCCAGGCGAGCCGATCGCCTTGCTGACCGGCCTCGGCAGGCGCCGCCGTCCCCGCCATGACGGCCGAGACCGCCAGCAGCAAAGCCGCGAGCCTGCCACGTATCCCATGCATCTGACGCCCCTTACTGTTCCGCGCCGGTGCGCGCGAGCGCCTGGTACGCCTTGGTGGCGCCCTTGGCCTTGAGATTCACGAATGCCGGGGTCACGCCGAGTGGCGCCACGTAGCCCTTGAGCGTCACGGGGCCGTGGACGACCTTGCCGGTGGTGACGTCACGCCACGTTCCGGTCGGCAGGAAGATGTCCCGGGTGGTGCCTTCGTCGAGATTCGGTGCGGCGAGCACGGCCGGGCCGAGCATCCACTCGTCGGCGACCGTGTAACTCGCCTCGTCCTTCGGGGAGTCGAAGAACAGCGGCCGCATGATCGGATCGCCGGTCTTCAGGGTGCTCTGCACCTGGTCCCAGATGTAGGGGGCGAGCTTCTCGTGCGTCTTGATCGCCTGCCGGTAGAGGTCGACCGTCTCGCGGTCGTAGCCGACCCACTCGCCGGTCGTCGCGTCCCGTACTCCGGTGGGCGAGGTCGAGGCGTACATCAGCGGCATCAGGGACGCCGCCTGCGCCCAGCGGGCCAGGACCTGCTTGGTCGGCGGCGGGTAGCTGAGCGAGCCGCCGATCATGTCGGTCTCGACGAACGGGTAACCGATCGTCGAGACCGCCAGGTTGGCCGAGACCGCGGCGCGCAACCCCGCGAAGGTGGTCGGCTTGTCCGCCGTGCGAGTGGCGAAGCCCTTGGCCTGCGCGGCGTTCCAGGCGACTCGCAGCCCGGCTCCCTGCTGGTCGAACTCGTCGGCCAGCTCAGTGCCGTACTTCACGTAGTCGGCCCGGGTGGCCCCTTGGTAGGGGGCGCACCGGTCGTCGAAGAAGGCGGTGTCGAACTTGAAGCCGGCCACCCCCGACTCGCTTGTCTGGGCCTTGAGACCGTCGGTGTACCACTGCCGGGCGGCCGGGTTCGCCAGGTCGATCAGCCCGGTCCGGCGACCGTTCCACCAAGTGAACAGGCACGGCTTGGACGGGTCGGACGGGTCCTTCAGCAGATAGCCGTTGGCGACGGCTTCGGAGAAGTTGGCGGCGGTCTCGGGCATGTACAGGCCGGTCCACATACCGAGGTCGAAGCCGAGACGGCCGAGTTGCCTGGACAGGGCGGGCAGATCGGGGAAGCGTTCGCCGAAGTCGGAGGCGATCACGCTCTCCTCGATCTGCACCGCGTGCCCGCTCAGCCCGGCCCCGGCCAGCGCGCGGGCCCAGGCGAGGACGTTCTCCTGGGTCTGTTCGCCGTAGAGCTGGGCCCAGGAGTTCCAGAGCGGGGTGGCGTACTGCTCGTAGGGGGTGTCGGAGCGTGCGGGCTTGCCGACCAGCGCGATGTGGTCCCGGTATACCTCGGCGGGGGTGTCCTCGACGAACACCGTGGAGGCGGAGGGCCGTTCGCCGGTGACGGTGAACTCGCCGAGACCGTTGCCGCCGGAGTTGATCCGCACGTCCATCGGGTCGTTCGTGTCCGCCCGCAGCCCGGTGGCGCTGGAGGTGTACCAGAAGGGGGAGACCACCTGGTACGAGGCCGGGCTGAAGCCGGTGTCCGCCAACTGCCCGGAGTCCAGCGGCCACGGCTGCACGGTCTGGTCGCTGTTCTCGCCGTGGCCGTACCAGTGTCCGGCGCTGCTGAGGTCGTACGCCGTGCTGAGCGCGTCGGCTTGGGCACCCGACAGGGACCAGTTCATGTCGTACCGGTCGGAGCGCAGGGTGATCCTCAGATCGACGCTGACCCCCGGCAGGTCCGTGGCGGCGGTGACACGCAGGGAGTTGCCGGTACGGGTGCTGCCGGTGACCTCCCGGACGATGTGCCAGTCGGCGCCGATCCGGAAGCGGAACGCCGCGGGCGCGGTGGCCAGCACGGTCCGGCCCGCCCGTACGGTGGTGACGGTCAACCGGTCCGTGGCGACGCGCAGTTCGTAGGCGGGTGTCGTGACGGTGATCGGCCCGGAGTCGGCGGCCGCCGGCGCCGTGCCGAGCAGCGGGGCGGCCAGGGTCAGCGCCGCCGCGCCGCAGCGTACGGTTCGTCTCGCCGTAGGCAGCATCAGGCACCACCGCCGCAGGTCAGCTTGGCGTCGGCCCAGTCGGCGTGATCGAGGGCGTTGCCGTCCCCGGCGTCCGAGACGACCAGTTCGAGTCGGCGCGCGCTTGCCACGTCGACGTCGATGTTCTTCGTCGCGGTGTCCCGGTCGACGGTGCCGCTCTCATAGACGGGCGTTCCGTCGGCGAGGACGGTGTAGGTGACGGTGGCCGGGCCGTCGGACCGGCCGTAGGTCTCCTGGTCGAGGCCGAGCGCGGCGTGGAAGGTGGTGCAGGTGCCGCCGAGCCACACCTGGACGCTGCTGGCGGCGTGGGTACCGAGGCCCTTGTCGTAGACGGTGTCGTGGAGGGTGAGCGGCAGGCCGTCGCCCTCGGCGTTCTCGCCGACGGACTGGTCGCGTTCGACCGGACCCCAGCCGTTGCTGCTGGAGGCGAACGGCAGATCGCTGACGTAGTGTTCGCCGGCCGTGAGCGGCGGTGGCTGCGCCGCCACGACCTGTTCCCCGGTCACCGAGCCGGGTTTGCCGTCCCGGGTGAAGCCGGCGGTGGCGCGGAGGATGGCGACGGTGCCGGTCTTCTGGTCGGCGGGCACGGTGACGGTCCACCGCGCTTTCGCCGAGCCACCCGGTTCGAGGGTGCCGAGTTTCACCGGATCAGCCGGGGTCGCGGTCCAGCCGTCGGGCAGCTTCGGGCTCAGGGTGAGGCCGCTGAGCGTCTTGCCGTTGCCCGGTACGGAGGCCGTCGCCGTGACCTGGTAGGTGTTACCCGGCTCGACGGTGTCGGGGGCGTCGACGGTCACCCGCGCCGGGGTGACCGGGTCGGCGTAGGTGGCGGCGTCGTAGGCGGGGGCGGCCACGTCGGCGACCCGCAGCGAGGAGGTGACATTGCCGAGCGTGGTCAGGCCGACCTTTCCGAGGCCGCCGCTCTTCGCGTCCTCGCTCCACGAGGCGATGGCGATGGTGTTCTTGCCGTCGCCACGCAGGATGCCGTTGGGGATGGGGAAGGTGTGCTGGGGGCCGGTGTCGTTGACGTACTGGCCCATCAGCCAGCCGTTGACGTAGATGAGGGCGCGGTAGTCGCGGTCGGGGTTGTCGGTGATCGTGACGCCGACGGAGACGTCCTGGCCCGTGGGCAACCGGGGATTGAAGGTGGTCCGGTACCAGGCGATACCGGGTGTGGTGTCACTGACCGGCAGTGTGGCATCGGTCCAGGACCGGTCCGGGAATCCGGGCAGGGTCCATCCCGAACGCTCCCCGTACAGGCCGCCGTTGTTCATGTGCCCGCGCACGGTGTCGACGGGCTTCTCGCCGCCCCGGGGGCCCTGGATGCGCCAGGTGATCTGCGCGTCGGACCCGGCGAGATACGCCGTGGTCAGGCCGCGCGGCTGCTTGTGGTCGTCGCTGTTCCAGGTGAAGTCCTCGTTGTGGCCCATCGTGCCGACCAGGACGGAGACCACGTTCTCCTTGCCCTTGTGCAGCAGACCGTCGGCGAGGGGGAAGGTCTTGCGGCCGGTCCGACTCGTCCCGGCGAACTTCCCGTTGATCCACACCGAGTACGCGCCCACCGCGGCCGAGCCGGTGTCCGGGTTGGTGGCGTAGGCAGTCAGGGAGAGGGACTTCTCGGTGCCGGTGGCCTTGAAGCGGCCCCGGTACCAGACGTAGCCGTAGTGGTAGCCGTACTCGTCCTGGTAGAGCACCGGCAGAGTCCCGGGCTTGGTCGGGTTGTCGGTCGTCAGCTTGTCGGCGTAGCTCCAGGAGGAGTCGTCGAAGCCGGGGGCGGCCTCAGGTGTTTCGGCGGACGTCTTCCAGCCGGTCAGCTCGGGGAGCTTGACGTCCTTCGGGCCGGGCACGGTGCCCAACAAGCTGCCGGAGGAGGTCGGTTTGACGCTCAGGGGTGCGCCGTTCCAGGTGACGTTCCGTACGCCGGACGGGGCGAAGACCTCCAGCGGGCCCGCCTTCTTCGCGTCGCCGGTGAGCGCGAGGGTCGTCCCCAGGCCGGTGACGGATGCCGTGCGGACCAGTTCGGTGCCGCGTTCCAGGACCGGACCGGCTGCCGTGTCCTGCCGCCAGAAGCCGGCGGCATCGGCGTCGGTGCCGATGAGCAGCAGCAGATCGGGGCGGCCTGCGCTCTGGACGAGGACCCGGGTGAGTCCGGAGTGGGTGTAGTCCAGCTTCAGGTCGCCGCGCGCGTCGTCCCAGCTGACGTCCGCCTTGCCGTCGAGCACGGTCACCTTGGGCTTGACGGAGTAGCGGAGCATCGTCTGCCCGGGGTCGCCCTCACCGCCGTAGAGCACGGCTTGGGTACGGCCACCGGTCTTCGCGCTGGTCAGCAGTTCGCTGGTGGAGTAGACGAGCCGCCGGCCGCCGCCGAGGTCGTGGCCGGCGACGAGGATCTTGCCGGTCTTGCCGTTGAGCCGGGCGGTGACCGGATAGGTCCCGTCCGGGGTCTTCCAGTCGAAGGTGGTGGTGGCGTCGGCGTCGGCCATCGGGTCGCCGTGCCGGAGGTACAGGAACTGGGTGTGGGTGTCCGGGTTGGCACGCGCCTCGATGTGCACGGCGTCGTTGGAGGAGGCGGGTGCGTCCGCCGGATCGGTGGCCGTGAGCGGGGCGGTGGTGGTGTAGAAGAGGCCCTGCCGCTTCATCTCGTCGTAGTCGGCGCCGGTCTGGCGCGGCTCGCTGATCGGTGCGCCGTAGTCGTACGAGGTGTAGACCTGGCGCGGGTCGGCGAGCCAGCCCCAGTTGGTGCCGCCGTAGGTCATGTACAGGTTCTCGATCGTCGTGCCCTGCATGACCTCGTGCTTGTTGACGATCTTCTGGTAGGCCGGGCCCATCTTCTGCGGGCACTTCTCGTAGCCGGTGTCACCCCAGGTCTGGAACCAGCCGGTGCCCGCCTCGAAGATCGCCAGCGGAGCGTCGTCCTGCTGCCGTTTGAGGGTGGGCAGCCACCACTCGCCCTTGCAGAAGGAGTTGTACTGGTCCAGTTCCCCGACGAAGTCCAGGCCCTCGCCGCCCGCGTACTGCGGCATCGGCTCGTTTCCGACCAGGGGCACGGTGATGCCGTCGGCCCTTACCTGCTGGGAGAGGCCGACGATGTAGTCGCGGCCTTGCGGGTCGTACAGCTCGTTCTCGACCTGGTAGAGCAGCACCGGGCCGGTGCCGTTCGTGACCTGGTGGCGGGCGAGGATCTTGTCGATCTCCCCCAGCCACTCGCGGGCGGCGTCGAGGTATTCGGGGTCGGTGGAGCGGGCCTGTCCCTTCTGCGTCATCAGCCAGCCGGGGAACCCTCCGCCGTCCGTCTCGGCGTTGATGTACGGGCCCGGCCGGGCGATGACATAGAGCCCGGCCTCCTCGGCCATGTCGAGGAGCTTGTCGACGTCACGGATCCCGGTGAAGTCGTAACGGCCCTTCGCGGGGGAGTGGTAGCCCCAGTCGAAGTAGATCGAGACGGCGTTCATGCCGCTCGCCTTGATCTTCTGGAGCACGTCGCGCCACAGGTCGGGGCTGGGGAGCCGCCAGTAGTGGAACTCCCCGGACCAGACGAAGAGCCTCTTGCCGTCGACCTTGACGGAGTACTTGTCGTAACTGACGGTGTGGGGCGTGGGCTTGGCGGCTGCGGCGTCGGCCGGGACCGTGGCGTGTGCGGGCACCGCGGCCGCGAGGACCGCGAGCAGTACGGAAGCCAGCGCCGCGCACAGCAGGGCTCTCAGCCGTCCGACTCGGGCGAGGTTCACGAGGAGCCTCCCGCGCAGGTCAGCTTGGCGTCGGCCCAGTCGGCATGGTCCGAGGAGACATCGCCGTCCCCGTCGACCGACAGGTCCAGCCAGCGGGCGCCGGTCACGTCCACGTCGATGCCGGTACCGCCGTCGGAGCCGCGCACCACCGGGGTGGTGGTGAGCGAGCGGCCGTCGGCGACCACCCGGAAGGAGACGCTGCCGCCGTCGCCGACCTCGTCGTCCACCCCGGCGGTCGCGGTGAACCGGGTGCAGCCACCGCCGAGATAGACCCGGACCTGGCTGTTCGCGTGCACGCCGAGGCCCTTGGTGTACGTGGTGCCGCCGATACTCAGGGGACGACCGTCGCCCGCCGCGTCCTCCCCGTTGGAGGAGTCCTTCTCCACCGGCCCCCAGCCGTTGACCGCCTTGACCAGGGTCAGGTCGCTCACATAGGCGTCGGCGGACAGTCCCGGCGGTGGCACCTGCACGGCACGTACACCGGTGACGGTGCCCGGACGGCCGGGCTGGGTGAGCTTGGCGGTCGCGGACAGGACGGCGTAGTGGACGGGATCGCCGGGCGGGGTCACGGTGTAGTCCGCTGTCACCGTGTCGCCGGGCCGAACCCGGCCGAAACGGGTGGTGTCGTCGGTGGTCGCGGTCCAGCCGTCCGGAACCTTCAGCGACAGGTCGACATTGAGGGCTGTCGGCGCGTCCTTCGGCACGGTGAGGGTGACGGGGACCTTGGTCGCGGTGCCGGTGGCCAGGAACGGCTCGGCGTCGACGGTGACCCGGGCGCCCGCGGCCGGCATCGCGTAGGTCTTGGCGTCGTACGAGGGCGCGGCCACCGTACCGACCTTGATCCCGCCCGCCGAGGCGCCGAGGTCGACGAGTTTGGCCGAACCCGGGCCCGCGCCGGCCTTGGTGGACCACACGGCCAGGGCGATGGTGTTGTCGCCCTGCTCGCGCAGGAGGCCCTTGGGGATGACGAACCGTGTCTGGGGTCCGGTGTCCGGCAGGTAGCGGCCGATCAGCCAGCCGTTCACGAAGATCTCCGCGCGATAGCTTGTGCTGCCGCCCGGGGGCTCAGCCAAATCCAGCGCGAGCGCGTTGTCCTGGCCCTGCGGCAGGTCGAGCCGGGCGGAGGTGCGGTACCACCGCACGCCGGGCTCGGTCTTGGCGGCCTGCCCGGAGAGGGTGGTGCTCTTCCAGTTGCCGTCGGGGAAGCCCGGCAGCGACCAGCCGGCCCGCTCCCCGTACAGCCCGCCGTTGTTGTACGGGCCCCGTGCGGTGTCCACCGGGTCCTCGCCGCCCCGGTTGCCCTGGATCTTCCAGGTGAGGGTGGAGGCCCCGCCGATCACCTCGGCGGAGAGCAGACCCCGCGGCTCCTTGGAGTAGTCGTGGCCCCATTCCTCGTTGTGGCCCGCGTTCTCCACGAGGACGGACAGGACGTTGTCGCCACTGGCCTTCAGTGTGCCCGCCGGGATGTCGAAGGTGTGCGCGCCGTCGCCGGAGCTGCCGAGGTAGCGGCCGTTCAGCCAGACCGCGTACTGGCCGGTGTTGCCGGTCTTGGCGTCGAGTGCGAGCGCGGTCGCGGCACCGGTGGTCCTGAACCGGCCGCGGTACCAGACGTTGCCGTGGTGGAAGCCGTACTCGTCCATCGCCAGGACCGGTAGCGACCCGTTCAGCGCCGCGTTGTTGGCGGTGAGGTGGTCGGCGGTGGTCCAGGTGGCATCGTCGAAGCCGGGAGCGGACTCCGGTGCCTCCTCCTTGTACTTCCACGTGGTCAGAGCGGGCAGTTCGACCGGGCGCGGCGCCTGGGTGACGGCCACATCGCGGCCGTTCCAGGTCACCTTCTTCGCGTCCGCGATCACCTCGATCTTCGCGGCCTTGCTGGAGTCGCCGGTCAACTTCAGGGTGCCGTCCGCCTGTTCGGCCGTACGGACCAGGGACGGTCCCCGTACGAGGACCGGGCCCGCGGAGGTGTCCTGGCGCCACCAGTGGGCGGTTTCGGCGGTGTCGGCGATCAGCAGTTCCATGCCGTTCACCAGCACGCGGGCCAGGCCCTTGTGCGTGTAGTTCAGGCGCAGGTCACCGCGTTCGGCGTCCCAGGTGGTGGTGACATCACCGTCCAGGACGGTCACCTTGGGCCGTGCGGTGTACCGCAGCACGGTCTCGCCGGCCTCACCCGCACGCCCGTAGAGCAGCGCCACCTCCCGGTCGCCGATCTTGGCGTGCGTCATGATCTCCGAGGTGGAGTAGACGAGCCGCTGCTTCTCGCCCAGGTCGTAGCCCGCGACGAGGAGTTTGGCGTCCCGGCCGTCGACCGTGATCGCTCCCTGCTGGGGGACCCGCGGGTAGTCGCCGTCCGCACCCTTCAGCGTCAGCGTGGTCTCGTCCTTGTCCTTCACCCGGGTGTCGGCGTGCCGCACGGTGAAGAACTGCGTGCCGTCGTCGGGGTTGACGCGCCGGTCGATGCGCAGGGCGTCGTCGGACGGGGTCGGGGCCTCGGCCTTGTCGGTGCGCGCCAACGAGGTGACGGAATTGACCATGTACCCGAGGCGCTTGAACTCCTGGTACTTCTCGGTCAGTTGGCGGGACTCGTTGATCGGGGCCCCGTAGTCGTACGACGTGTAGACCGCGTTGGGGTCGGCGAGCCAGCCCCAGTGGGTGCCGCCGTACGTCATGTAGAAGGACTGGCCGCTCACCCCGGCGGCGATGTTCATCTTGCTGAACACCCGGGTGAAGTCGGTGCCGGTGAGTTTCGCGCAGTCCTGGTATCCGGTGCCGCCCCAGGGGTCGAAGGCGCCGCCCTGTGCCTCCGGGATGATCAGCGGGGACTCGGGCTTCCAGTCGTTGACGTACGAATAGTCGGGCAGGTTCTTCCAGGTGTCGGGGTCCTTGCAGTCGAAGCCCTGCGGGTAGGCGTCGAAGCCGTAGATGTCCGGGGCGCCCTTGCCGCTGACCCAGTTCTGGTTGGCGCCGCCGTCGTTGACGAAGGTGGGCACATCGATGCCGTCCTCCTTCGCCCAGTCGATGAGGGTCTGCATGTAGTCGGCGTCGTGGCGACCGCCCTGGTACTCGTTCTCGACCTGATAGAGGATCACCGAACCTGTTCCACGGGTGAGTTGGTGGCGCGCGATGATCGGGTTGATCCGGCTCATCCACTCCCGGGCCGCCTTCAGGTACTCCGGCTCGGAGGTGCGGTTCACGCCGGCCTGTGTCGACCGCCAGGCGGGCATGCCGCCGCCGGAGACCTCCGCGTTGATGTACGGGCCCGGTCGGGCGATCACATACAGGCCCGCGCGCTCGGCCTCGTCGAGCAGCCGTTCCACGTCACGGGTCCCGGTGAAGTCGTACGAGCCCGGCTTGGAGGAGTGATAACCCCAGTCGAAGTAGAGCGAGACCGCGTTGAATCCGCCCGCCTTGATCTTCTGCAGGACGTCGCGCCATGCGTCGGGGCTCGGCAGCCGGAAGTAGTGGAACTCGGCGCCCCAGACGTACAGGGGCTTGCCGTCGACCTTTACGGAGTACTGGTCGTAGGTGACGGTGTGCCGCGCCTGCGTCCGCTGCTCCGCCTGGGCCGGTGTCGCGACACCCGCGCTGGTCAGGGGCATGACACTCAGCGCTCCGGCGAGCAGCAGAGACCTCCACTTCCCTCTCATGAGGTCAGCTCCTTCACGACTGCCGCCCGCGCGTTCTCGATGTCGTTCACGTCCTTCGTCCGGCCGTCGAGGTTCCGGGTCGCGGTGGTGAGCGCCTCGGTCAGGGCGCCGCTGTCGGTGCCGTCGTCCTTCTTCCGCAGCTGGGCGATGAGTTCGTAGTCCTCGATGCCCTCCTTCAGCTGCTCCCAGCGGATGCTGGACATCGGGCCGTCCTTGCCCGGGTAGACCAGGTACTCGTCGCCCTGCGTGAAGATGTGCACCGGTTGCTTGAAGGGGTCGCTGGTCCAGCTGTTGTACGACCAGCGCAGGAAGCCGTCCAGATCCCGCTGGGCGGAGATCCAGGGCAGCATCCGCGACTCGACGGCGGGGGAGTAGGACAGTGTGTTCGGGTGGGCCGGCGAGCCGTACACGTAGAAGGTCGTGATCTTGCCGGCCTTGCGCCGCTCCTCGACCTTCTCCTTCGTCATCGCGTCGATGCCGCCCCAGTCCACGGACAGGTTGGACGCGACGCCTTCGGTGTTGATCGAACCGGCCACGGAAATGCGGTTGTCGAAGGCCGGCGCCACCTCGTGGACGAAGTTCTTGACGACCGTCATGGTGTCGATGGGCCGCTCGTCGAAGGACAGCCAGGTGTGGTCCAGCCAGCCCTTCGCCTTCACGTGCTTCTCGAAGGCGGGGAGGAAGGCTCCCCACGCCTGACGCCAGCGGTCGCCGCCCAGGTCGACGTTCTCGTAGACGGTCTTGCCGGTGCTGGTGTCGGTGTAGGTGAGGTGCTCCTGGTCCTGGAAGGCCAGCATGGAGAAGGCGCCGATGTCGGGCCCGAGTCCGGCGCGTCTGGCGGTCTCGACGTACTTGTCCCAGCGGCTGAAGTCGAAGGAGAACGTCTTCCCGTTCCAGGCCCAGCCCACCATGCTGGTGTACGGCGTGGCGGTCTGCGACTCCCGGGTGCCGAGCGACCACTGGTGGTGCCACGGGTTGTCGACGATGGTGGTGTTGATGACCTTCTGGCCGCGCGAGGCCAGGTCACGGTCGTACTTGTCGATCAGCTTCCAGTGCTCGTCGGACCAGAGCTTGACGCCGTGGTTCTTGGCGATCGTCTCCGGCTGCGCCCACACGTCGAGGAAGAAGCTGTAGTCCTTCGGGTCGGGCACGCTCGTGTCCTTGACCTCGATGGTCAGCGGGTACGTGCTCTGGGTACGGCCGTCGGCGTTGACCTTCACCGTGCCGGTGTAGGTGCCGGGCTTTGCCCCCTTGGGGATGTGGAAGGTGAACCAGAGCGGCTGCGCCGCGTACGCGGGAACGTCCACCGAGGACTTCTCCTCCAGCGGGTCGCCGACCACGTCGGGATTGCGGTCGCCGGACACCTCCTTGCCGGAGCTGACCTGGTCGATGGTGGCGGACCAGTCGACCTCGCTCTTGGAGCGCTGCACGGGTACGTACTTGACGAACCGGACCTGGGCGTCGGCACCGGACAGCTTCGCGCCGCCGGGACCGGTGAGGTCGCCGACCACGGCCTTGACGTCGTCGAGGTTGTGTCCGGAGGCGATGGCCAGCTGCGCCGAGACCTGCTCGTTGCGGACGGCGGAGAGCTTGAGGTCCTTGGTGTCCTTGCCCTGGATGGGAGTCATCGGGTAGCGCGGGACCCGCTCCTCCGAAGAGCCGGCGAAGGAGCCGGTGGGAACCCAGGTGATGGTGTCCCTGGTGCCCATGGCGTCGGCGACCTTGACGGTCAGCCAGGTGGTGGTGGCCTTGGAGTTCAGGTCGGTGCTGGTGTCCGCCGTACCGGTGACGGCGATCGCGGTGGTGCTGGCGGCCACGACGACACCGGCGACGAAGCCGGCGACGAGTGAGGACGTACGTGCCATGGGGCTGGGTTCCCTCTCTCACGGAGGTGCAGGGAGTGGTCCCCGGCGGACTCCCACGGGGGCCGGGAGTCCTGCACGGGAAGCGGGGATGGTTCCCGGCAGCCCTCAAGGGGGGAGGGGGCCTGCCGGGAAACCGGAGGGTGGTACTGGCGAAACCGGCGTGTCAGGAGGTGACGGTGAATCCGCTGAAGACGGCTTCGATGTTCTCGCCGGGGTAGTTGACGTTGGCCGCGCCGGCGACCATCCCGGCGTCTTCGGTGCCCGCGGCCGACGGCACCTCGGCGGTGCCCACCTGCGACCAGGTCTGGCCGTCCTTGCTGGCGTACGCGGTGTAGGTGGTGCCGTCCCGCGTCAGCTTGAGATACGCCGGGTGGTAGGTGGCGCCGCCGCCCGCCCAGGTGTCGAGCTTCCCGTCGCCGTTGCTGTCGGTCATGAACTCCAGTCCGTAGCTCTGGGTCATGACCAGCACCGCGTAACCGCCCTTCTCGGGTGCGGTCAGGTCGTTGGCGAGGGCGATGCCCGCCTTGCCGACCGGTGAGGCGCTTTTCTGGGAGACCAACTGGGCCTGCACAGTGGACTTCTCGCCGGCCGCGTCGTCGCGGTAGATGACGCCCTTCTCGTCCTTCCAGCCGGACAGGTCCTGGCCGCCCGCCCAGATGGCGAACTGATCACCGGCCTGGGCGTATTGGGGGTCCTCAGAGGTGGTGTCGGTCGTCAGGTACGGCGCCTGCACACTGCTCGGAGCGGCCTTCACCTGCGCCTGCACGGTGTCGGACACCTTCGTCGAGCCCTTGGAGCCGGTGTAGGTGGCGGTGCCGGTGAGGGCATGGCTGCCCCAACGGGCGTCCTCGGCTGGGGTCACCGTCCAGGTGGTGGTGAGTGTCGCGCCGTTCTTGAGGGAGCTCGCCGTGGTCGGACCGGCCGACTTGGCGCTCCAGCCGTCGGGCAGGACCAGGGCCGCCTTGACACTCCTGATGGTTCCGGTGCTCCAGTTGGTCACGTCGGTGGTCACCTGGAACGGCTTGCCGGCGTCGGTGGCCGGGGCGTCCGGGGTGATCAGGACGGCGGCGGCCGGAGCGTCGTCGCGCTTGAGCGCCCTGATGGCCTTGTCCGCGCCCTTGGCCTTGAGGTTGACGAAGGCCGGCGTGACGCCGAGCGGCGCCGCGTACCCCCTGAGGGTCTTGGGTCCGCGAATCACCGTGCCCTGGTTGACGTCGTACCAGGTGCCCGGCGGCAGATGCACGGAGCGGGTGGCTCCGGTGCTCAGCTTCGGCGCCGCCAGCACGGCCGGGCCGAGCATCCACTCGTCGGCGACCGTGTAACTCGCCTCGTCCTTCGGGAAGTCGAAGAACAGCGGCCGCATGATCGGATCGCCGGTCTTCAGGGTGCTCTGCACCTGGTCCCAGATATAGGGGGCGAGCTTCTCGTGCGTCCTGATCGCCTGCCGGTAGAGGTCCACCGTCTCCTGGTCGTAGTCGACCTTCTGGCCGGTGGTGGTGTCGTTGGTGTCCACCGGCGAGGTCGAGGCGTACATCAGCGGCATCAGCGAGGCGGATTGCGCCCACCGCACCAGTACGTCCTTCGTCGGCGCGGGCTGGCCGCCCGAGCCGCCGATCATGTCGGACTCGACGAACGGGTAGCCGATAGTGGAGATCGCCAGGTTCTGGGAGGCGGAGGCGCGCAGGGAGTCCCAGCCGGTGCCCTTGTCGACCTGGCGGGTGACGAAGCCGGCCTCGTGGGCCGTCTTGTTCCAGTGCACCCGGATACCGGCGCCCTGGAGGTCGAACTCGTCGGCGAGCTGCGTGCCCAGCTTCTGGTAGTCCGTGACCTGGGAGCCCTCGCGCGGCGCGCACCTCTCGTCGAAGAAGCGCGTGTCGAACTTGAGCCCGTCGATGTCGTACGTGTCCATGAGGGACTTGAGGTTGCCCTCGTACCACGCCTTGGCCTCGGGGTTGGCCAGGTCGATGATCCCCGCCTCGCCGTTCCACCAGGTCACGTCACACGGCTTGGTCTTGTCCTTGGCGTCCATGAGCAGATAGCCGTGGTCGACCGCGTACTGGTAGTTGGCGGAGTCCAGGTTGATCCACAGGGTGACCCAGACGCCGAAGTCGAACCCCATGTCATGGATCTTCTTGGAGAGGCCCTTGGGATCGGGGAAGGTCTTGGGATCCCAGGTCAGATTGCCGTAGTTCGACTCCCACTTGTCGTCGAGCTGGATGGTGTGCCCGTCCAGCCCGTTGTCG
Source organism: Streptomyces canus (assembly GCF_001514145.1). Taxonomy (GTDB): domain Bacteria; phylum Actinomycetota; class Actinomycetes; order Streptomycetales; family Streptomycetaceae; genus Streptomyces; species Streptomyces canus. The sequence goes on along the minus strand of NZ_KQ948662.1, from coordinate 79,284 downwards.
TGGAGGTCGGTGGCGTAGTCGAGCAGTTTCTCCTGGTCGACCTTGGTGTAGAACTGCGCCCAGGAGTTCCACAGCGGCTTGGCGTACTGCTCGTACGGGGCGTCGGACTTGGTGGGTTTGCCGACGATGCCGACGTAGTCGCGGTAGACCTCCAGCGGGGTCGACTCGACGAACACGGTGGCCTTGAAGGTGTCGGGCGACTCGACGACGAAGCTGCCGAGGCCGTCCTTGCCCTTGTTGAGCGCCACGTCCATGACATTTCCGGTGTCGACGCGCAGACCGGTCGACTTGGAGGTGTACCAGAACGGGTCGATCATGTGGTACGACGCCGGGCCGAAGGTCGGATGGTCGACCTCGCCGGCGTCCAGCGGCCAGGGCTGGTCGGTGCCGGGACCGCCCTGCGGGGTCTCGGCCTCGCCGTGGCCGTACCAGTGGCCGGCCGACGACAGGTCGTAGGTGAGGCCCAGTTGCTTCGGTGCGCCGCCTCGGACGTCCCAGTCGAGCTGGTAGCGATCGGCACCGGGGGTGATCCGGGCCTCCACCGTGGCGCCGGCGAGCGTGCTGTCGGCCGTGACGGTCAGGACGCCGTTCTTCCACGTCCAGTCGGTGACCCCGGTCGCGTGCTGCCAGGTGCCGTCGGCCGTGGCGAAGCGCAGGGCGCCGGTGTCGCCGGAGGTGGTGGCGAGCACGGTCTTCCCGGCGCGGCGCGTGGTCAGGGCGAGTTCGTCGGTGGCCACGTCGAGGGTGTAGCCGGGGGCGTTGGCGGAGGCCGGCACGGAGACCGTGACGGCGTTCGCGGTGCGGGTCACCTTCGGACCGGCGGTGGCGGTGGCGGTGGTGGAGGCGGCCGTGGCCGCGGCGGTGGAGCCGGTGAGGGGCGCCATCAGCATGGCGGCGGTCAGTGCGGCAGCGAGCAACAGGCCGCCGGGACTGCTCAATCGGGCGTGCACTCGTGTCCTCCTGTCGGACAGGACGGTGGCTCAGGAGCGGCGGTGCGTGGTGCCGGTGGCGTGCGGAGCGCACGGTCACGAAGAAGCGCGGTGCCCGCCAGGACTGTGTTCTGCTTGATTCTGCGTACAGATGCAAGATTCGAAGCGATTTCGCACATGCTCTTGCGGGAATCGCCACCTGTCAACATGCGGGGCACACGGCGTCCGGAGTGCCCCGAGGGCTGTCGTGGAGCGGCTGTTGTCCCTGGTGGCGGTCGGTCCCGGGACCCGCCGACCGGCCTCGGCGGGCCCGGAAACCGTTCGTAACGGGCATGTAAATTCTGCGGCCCCGAGATCCTTCCGGGGGGGCGCCCGGTCAGGCCAGGATCACGGAACGGGTCAGATGGCGCGGATTGTCGGGGTCCAGCCCGCGCGCCGAGGCGAGGGCGGAGGCCAGCCGGTGCACCACGACGAGATCCGCCAGCGGGTCCCGGCCGAGCGCCACCAACTGCCCGCCGGTGCGCGCGATCTCGTCGGCGAGGCCCGGCGGCATGGCGGCCGGGTCCCCGAACCACCACGCCACGCGGCCGGGTGCGGTGACGCTGATCGGGCCGTGCCGGTACTCCATCACCGGATAGGCCTCGGTCCAGGCGCCCGCCGCCTCGCGCATCTTCAGCGCAGCCTCCTGGGCGATGCCGTAGGCCCAGCCCTGCCCCAAGAAGGTGAACTGCTCGGCCTCCAACACCCCGGCCGGCAGCGGTTCGTCCAGCGCGGCGCGCCCCTGCTGCGGAAGTTGCTCCAGGTCCTCGCCCAAGTGGGCCCGTAGGAGGACCAGTTCCGTGCTGGCGAACCGGGTCTGGACGACCGAGGTCTCGTCGGCGAAGTCGAGCACGACGACGGCGTCCGCCGGCCCCGTCACCGGCGACTGCGGCACCGCGGTCACCGCGGTCGTGCGGGTGTGCCCGCGCAGTCGGCCGAGCAGCTCCAGCACTTCGGTCGTGGTGCCGGACCGGGTCAGCGCGACCACCCGGTCGTAGGCCCGCCCGCCCGGCATCTCGGAGGCGGGGAAGGCATCGGTCTCGCCATGGCCGCCCGACTCCCGCAGTGCCGCGTACGCCTGGGCGATGAACCAGGACGTCCCGCAGCCGACGACGGCCACCCGCTCACCGTGCCGGGGCAGGGAGGTGGAGACGGGACCGTCGGGCCTCCGGGCCAGGGCCACGGCCTGCCGCCAGCAGTCGGGCTGGGTGGCGATCTCGATGTCGGTCTGACTCATCGGGGACTCCCCTCTCGGGCGCACGGCGTGACCGATACGTGATGTGACGGCCCTTGACACTGTGCGCGCTTGATTGAGCATCATGTCGTTCGATGATTGATAGCACCAGGAATCGAGCATAAACAAGCAAGCGAGCGCGCAATCAGGCGAGCACGCGCTTGAACAAGCACGCCATGCGTGCGGAGAGGTACTCCGTGAAACGGCACCTCGCGGGCCTCGCCGGGGGTACGGCCCTGGCACTGGCCCTCACCGGTTGTGGCAAGGGCAGCGCCTCGGACAGCGGCGGATCCGACGGCAAGACGATCAGGTTCGTCGCGGCGAAGTACGACGACGACACCCAGGCCTACTGGACTGCGCTGATCAAGGACTTCGAAAAGGCGAACCCCGGCTACCGGGTGAACCTCGAAGTCGTCGACTGGGAGCAGATGGACTCCAAGGTCAAGACGTACGTCCAGACCAAGCAGGAACCCGACATCCTCAACTACAACAAGTTCTCCGACTTCGCCCGCGACGGCCTGGTTCACAAGGCACAGGACGTCGTCTCGCCCAAGGTGCTGGCCGACTTCCTCCCGCTGTTCCGGCAGAAGGCGCAGTACAACGGGGCCCAGTACGGCCTGCCCTTCATCTCCAGCGCGCGCCTGTTCTTCTACAACAAGGACATCTTCGCCAAGGCGGGCATAGCCAAGCCGCCGTCCACCTGGGCCGAGGTCGAGGCCGACGCCAAGAAGATCAAGCAGGCCGGTTACATCGGCCTCGGGCTGCCCCTGGGCCCCGAGGAGGCCCAGGCCGAGTTCCAGATCTGGGCGATGAACAACGGCGGCGGCTGGACCGACGCCTCGGGCAAGTGGACGATCGACCAGCAGGCCAATGTCGACACCCTCAGCTACCTGCGGAAACTGACGAAGGAAAAGGTCACCCAGCCCAACCCGGAGGCCACCAACCGCAAGGACGTCTTCAACCAGTTCGCCCAGGGCAAGATCGGCATGCTCAACGGGGCGGTCTTCATGCGGAAGGGCTTCATCGACCCGGTCGACGCCGAACTGAACTACGGCGTCGCGGCCCTGCCCAGCAAGGACGGCAGCACCCACAAGACGCTCGGCGTGCAGGACTACCTCGTCGCGTTCAAGAAGAGCGACGGGTCGAACAAGGCGGCGGTGAAGAAATTCCTCGACTTCTTCTACCAGAAGGAGAACGCCGCCAAGTTCGTCTCCACCGAGGGGTTCCTGTCGGTCACCGAGTCGGCCGGTCAGGTGCTCAGCTCCGACAGCCGGAACGCCGCTTACTACAAGCCGTTCGTCGATGCCCTCTCCAGCGCCGAGTTCGCCCCCGCCGACGATCCGGCGTGGGCCGCGGTCGACGGTGCCGTGAAACAGCGCATCGGCACGGGGGTGGCGGGCGGCGACCCGGCGAAGGTCCTGGGCGAGATCCAGAAGACCGCGCAGAAGGGCGACTGACTTCGGTGGCCGTACACGATGTCACCGCAAGCGCCACCGGGGCCGAACACCCGGCCCCGGTGGCGCCGGCGCCGCATCCGCCGCGCCGCCGTCGCAGGTCATGGCGCGCGCTCGAGCCCCTGTTGTGGCTCGGGCCCGCGACCCTCCTCATCCTGACCATGGTCGTCTGGCCGATCATCGAGATGATCCGTACGTCCCTGACGAAGGTGAGCTCCACCGGACTGTCCGAGGGATTCGCCGGCCTCCGCAACTACACCGACCTGTTCGCCGAGGGCGACCTGCCCGGAGTGCTGCTGCGCACCGTCGTGTGGGTCGTCGGGGTCGTCACCGTCACGATCCTGGTCTCCCTCGGCCTGTCCCAACTGCTGAACGCGAGCTTCCCGGGGCGCCGGCTGGTGCGGTGGGCGATGATCGTGCCCTGGGCCTCGTCCGTGCTGATGACGGCGCTCATCTGGCGCTGGATGCTCAACAACTTCTACGGCGTGATCAACCGGCTGCTCATGGACATCGGGGTGCTCGACGCCCCCGTCAACTGGCTGGCCCATCCGGGGCAGGCACTCGCGGCGATGATGGGCGTGGCGGTGTTCGTCTCGCTGCCGTTCACCTCGTTCGTCCTGCTGGCCGGTCTGCAGAGCATCCCGGGCGAGGTCTACGAGGCGGCGCGGGTGGACGGTGCGGGCCCGGTCCGCGCCTACCTCGGCATCACCCTGCCGCTGCTGCGGCCCTCGCTGGTGGTCGCCGCGATCATCAACGTCATCAACGTGTTCAACTCGTTCCCCATCATCTGGGCCATGACGCGCGGCGGCCCCGGCTTCAGCACCGACACGACCACCACCTACCTGTACAAACTCGCCTTCGACAACCAGTCGGTGGGGGAGTCGGCCGCCATGGCCGTCGTCAACTTCGGGCTGGTCCTCGCCGTGGTGCTGGTCTATCTGCGCGTCGTCCGCCGACAGGAGGACACCGCGTGAGCAGAACCGCCGTCAGTCCCCGCACCTCCACGCCGCCCAGGAGGCGGCCACGACCGATGAAACTGCGCACCGTCCTGCTCACCGCGGCCGGCTGGCTGGTGGCGCTCGCGTTTCTCGCGCCCTACGCCGAAATGCTGCTGACAGCGCTCAAACCCACGCCCGAACTGATGAAGTCCCCGCCGTCCTACCTGCCCTCCCACTGGCAGTGGTCGAACTTCACGCAGATCTGGTCGCTCACCGACCCACGCGTCGGAGAGGCGCTGCTGTTCTCGCTGTACGTCGCCGGGGCGTCGACGCTGCTCGCCCTGGCCGTCGGACTGCCCGCCGCGTACTACACCGCACGGCACCGCTTCCGGGGGCGCGGCGCCTTCCTGATCCTCGTACTCGTCACCCAGATGTTCGCGCCGACCGCGCTGCTGGTCGGCATCTACCGGGAGATGGTCAGCCTCAACCTGACCGACACCGCCGAGGGCCTCATCCTGGTGAACGCGGCATTCAACCTGCCGTTCTGCGTGTGGATCCTCAACGCGTACTTCGCGAGCATCCCCAAGGAACTCGAGGAGGCGGCCTGGCTGGATGGCACCGGTCGGTTCGGCGCCCTGACCCGTGTCATCCTGCCGCTCGCCATGCCCGGCGTGGTGACCGCGCTCGTCTACACCTTCATCGGCGCGTGGAACGAGTACGTGGTGGCGCTCACGATCACCTCGTCCGGCAACCGGATGACGCTGACCAGGGCGATCCCCGGCTTCGTCACCTCGTACCACGAGCAGTGGCAGTACCTGTTCGCCACCTCGATCGTCGCGATCGTGCCCGTGGTGGTGCTGTTCGTCTTCGTGGAGCGCTACCTCGTCGCCGGCCTGACCGCGGGCGGCGTGCGCGGATGACGCCGGGATCCGCATCGCAGCCGGGGCCGTCGCGGGGGCCGGTACGGCAGCGGCGCTCGGCGTCAGGCGCGGATGACCTCCACACCGGCCGCCTCGAACGACTCGGTCAGTTCGTCCGAGGCGGCCTTGTCGGTCACCAGGACGTCGATGTCCGCCACCGGGCAGATGCGGGCGAAGGCCCGTCGGTTCAGCTTGGAGGAGTCGGCGACCGCGACGACCTGCTGCGCCCGGCGGGCCAGGGCCCGGTTGATGCTGGCCTCGCCCTCGTGGTGGGCGGTCGCCCCGTGGGCCACGTCGATGGCGTCCACTCCGATGAAGACCTGGTCCAGTGCGATCTCCGCGAGCAGTTCGGTGGCCAGCGGTCCGATCAGCTCGTAGGACGCAGGGCGGGCCACCCCGCCGGTCACCACGAGCTTGACGTGCCGCCGTACGACCAGCTCGTTGGCGATGTTCAGGGCGTTGGTCACCACGGTGACCGCCGTCTCCGCGCCGCCGGAACTCAGGTCGGCGCGGGTGGCCAGAGCTCGCGCCACCTCGGTGGTCGTGGTGCCGCCGTTCAGCCCCACCACGGCGCCGGCCTTCACCAGCCCGGCGGCCGCGTCCGCGATCCGCTCCTTCTCCGGAGCCTTGCGCGCGGCCTTGTAGCGCAGGGGCAGGTCATAGGCGATGGCGTTGATCACGGCTCCGCCGTGCGTGCGGGTGACCATCTGCTGGCGGGCCAGCTCGTCGAGGTCGCGCCTGATGGTCGCGGCGGAGACACGCAACTCCTCGGCAGCCGACTCGACTTCGATCCGCCCGTCGCGCGTCAGCATCTCCAGCAGCGCGCTCCACCGGGCCTGCGGTGCCGCCATGTCTCACAACTCCCTGTCGGTGGTGTGCGCCGCGAAGTGCGCACCCCAATGAAACCACAGCGCATGATTGGGTGCTTTATGGTCGCCAAACGAGCAAAACCCTGCACTACCCGCGAATCCCCGCCCCGGCCCCTGCCCTCGCATTCCGCGACAGGAGGCCGTCCGTGCCGCTGACTCCCACCGCCGACGTGGTGAGCTCCGCGTACCGCGACGGACGGGCCGTCGGCGCGTTCAACGTGATCACCCTGGAGCACGCCGAGGCCGTGGTCACCGGGGCGGAAGCCGCGGGCCGCCCGGTCATCTGCCAGATCAGCGAGAACGCCGTGCGGTTCCACGGCAGCCGGCTCGCCCCGATAGCCCGCGCCACCGTAGCGCTCGCCGAGACGGCCGGCGTCCCCGTGGCGCTGCACCTGGACCATGTCACCGACGAAGAGCTGCTGCGACGCGCCGCGGACTGCGGCTTCGGATCCGTCATGTTCGACGCGTCCGCGCTGCCGCACGCTCAGAACGTCGCCGCCACGCGCGCGGCGGCCCAGTGGGCGCACGCACAGGGTCTGTGGCTGGAGGCGGAACTCGGCGAGATCGGCGGCAAGGACGGAGTGCACGCACCTACGGCACGCACGGACCCCGACCAGGCGCGCGACTTCGTGTCCGCCACCGGGGTGGACGCACTGGCCGTCGCGGTCGGCAGCTCCCACGCGATGACCACGCGCACCGCCCGGCTGGACCACGGTCTCATCGCCCGCCTCGCCAAGGCGGTCCCCGTGCCGCTGGTCCTGCACGGCTCGACGGGCGTGCCCGACGAGGAGCTCCGGCAGGCGGTGGCGGCCGGCATGGTCAAGGTCAACATCGGTACGGCACTGAATGCCGCCTTCACCGGCGCGGTCCGCGACACACTCGCCGCGACGCCCGCGGCCGTCGACCCCCGCCCCGCCCTCACCGCGGCGCGCCGGGCGATGGCCGATGCCGTGACCTCGGCGCTGCAGACCCTGTCGGGCGGTGGGTACGGGACGGGTTGACGGATTCCGGTGTCGGGCGCGAGACGATCGCCGACGTTCAGCGTTCCAGACGTTCAGGCCTCCTGACCGACGATCAGTGCCCGTACCTCGTCGCAGGGCTGGATCACGCGACCACCGCCGCCCGCACACACAGCACGTCCGGCAGATGCGAGGCCAACTGCCGCCAGCTGTCGCCGTCGTCGGCCGAGGCGTACACCTCGCCGTTGCGGTTGCCGAAGTAGACGCCGGCCGGGTCCGCGTCGTCCGTGCACATCGCGTCCCGCAGCACCGTGCCGTAGTGGTCCTCCTGCGGCAGACCCGCTGTGAGTGGCTCCCAGCTCTTGCCCGCGTCCGCCGTGCGGAAGACCCGGCATCGGTGACCGGCCGGGACGCGGTCCGCGTCGGCGTTGATCGGAAAGACGTACGCCGTCTCACCGCGGTGCGGATGGGCGGCCACCGCGAAGCCGAAGGTGGACGGCAGTCCCTCGCCGATGTCCGTCCAGTGCGCCCCCGCGTCGTCGCTTCTGTACACACCCCAGTGGTTCTGGAGGTACAGCCGGTCCGGATCGGCCGCGTCCCGGGCCACCTTGTGCACGCACTGGCCGAACTCCGGGTTGGGGTCGGGCAGGAACACCGCGGAGACACCGGAGTTGGACGGCTCCCAGCTCGAACCGCCGTCCTTGGTGCGGAACACCCCGGCGGTCGAGACGGCCACCGTCACCGCGCGCGGATCCCGCTTGTCCGTCAGGACGGTGTGCAGGCCCTCACCGCCACCGCCCGGCACCCACTTCGAACGGGTCGGATGCTCCCACAGCGGACGGACGAGCTCGAAACTCTCCCCACGGTCCTCGGAGCGGTACAACGCGGCCGGTTCCGTGCCCGCGTACACCACGTCCGGCTCGGCGGCCGCCGGGTGCAGCTGCCAGACCCGCTCCAGGGAGGCTTCGGTGTCCTTCGGGAACTTCACCGCGGGCTGGGCCGGCTCCGTCCAGGTGCGGCCCAGGTCGTCGGAGTGGAACACGGAGGGGCCCCAGTGCGCGCTGTCACCGCCGACCAGCAGCCGCGGGCGCTTGCCCCGGGTGTCGATGGCAACCGAGTACACGGCCTGCGCGTTGAAATACGGGCTCTCGTCGAACTCCCAGGTGCCGCCGCGCCCACGCCCGATGAACAGACCTTTGCGCGTCCCCACGGCAAGCAGCTTCTCAGTCATACCGATCACCTCCGTGACGTCTTTGTCCCAGACACCGGCCAGTCTGCACCCCACCACTGACAGTCACCTCTGGAAAGGCCTTCATCGCAGGTCAGGGCGGGGATGGTAACCGGCTGCGGCGATTGACGGGCCGCTTTCGGGAAGATGCCCGCGGCGGTGGACGGCCCGGTGCGACCGTCGTGACGGAGAACTCGCCGTGAGCCGTGAGCATGGAGGACGGCTCCCCCGTATGGGAGGTCGGTCCGGCATGTTCGTGCGCCCGTCGCTCATGAGGAGGATGCCTTCGATGGCGTTCCGTGGTCCCAAGGTCTGGCTGTGGCGTTGGCGGCGCAATCCACTCAGACGACGCGCCGACACCGTCGAGGCGTGGGTCGTGCTCGGTGCCTGGCTGCTCACCGTGCTGGCCGGGGTGTCAGCCGGTCTGGGGGTGAGCCGGTCGGTCGAGCACCAGCTGGCGCTGGAGCGCGTCGAGTGGCGGCCCGTGGTGGCCCGTCTCGTCGACCGGGCGCCGGGCACGGCCGACCCGGGCACGGCGAGCGGTGAACGGGTGTGGGGCAAAGTGGCCTGGACCGGGGCCGACGGCTCGGCCCACGAGGGTCAGGTCCGCGTGGATCCCGGCAGCACCCAGGGCACCCCGGTCACCGTCTGGACCGACGCCCGGGGCCGTCTGATGACCCAGCCCGCAACCAAGGGCCAGGCACAGATCCGCGCGGCGTTGATCGGCATCCTGGTCGGCTTCAGCACCGCGGCCGTCCCCTTCGTGGGCGGTCGGGTCCTCCGCGGCCGTATGGAGCGCCGCCGCCTCGACCAGTGGGACACGGACTGGGCGCACTTCGGCCCGCTGTGGGGCGGGAGGCGGGCCGACGGGAGGTGACACCGGCCGGCAGGGCCGCGTGGAGTGAACCAACAGTGTGCAACCACTGCGTGCGGCTACCGCCCTCCAAAACCTCCCGGCAAGCCCGTACCAACCGCTCGTCGTCCAGCACCTCATGGCTGTCGGCTCCGGCAGGAACCAGGGCGGCCAGGCAGGCGGTGATGGTCCGGCGCGTGTGCGGATTCTCCGTCCGGGCCGTCCGCAGGACCGGCGCGGAGAGCTCCCCTTCCCCGGAGATCTGCCGGAGCGCACACGCGGCGGACTCTCGCCCCCCACAGATCCTCGGGGGCGGAGTGCGCGGCGGAAGCGCTGGGGTCCGTTCAGGGAGACGCGTCGGCCGTACCGCCCGTATTGATCCGACAGCGGGGGAGGATCAGTTGCGGCCAGGCAGCGCTCGGTCGAGGATCAGCTCCACCTCCGCCGCGTCGGGCAGGGTGCCGAAGGCGTGCCCCCAGTCGCCACCGAGTCGTGTCGCGCAGAAGGCGTCGGCGACCGCGGACGGGGCGTGCCGGACGAGGAGGGAGGCCTGGAGGGTGAGGGCCATGTGTTCCACCAGCCGGCGGGCGCCCGCCTCGGACGTCGTGGCCAACAGGTCCTTGAGCCGGGCGACGGCCGCGTCCAGCCGGGCGTCCGCCCCCTGGGCCAGGGCGAGTTCGCCGAACAGCGCCTGAGCGGTGTCCGGCGCACGGCGCAACGCCCGCAGGACGTCGAGCGCGTTGACGTTCCCGGACCCCTCCCAGATCGACAGCAGGGGAGCCTCCCGGTAGTGCCGGGGCATGCCCGAGTCCTCCACGTAGCCGTTGCCACCGAGGCATTCCAGGGCCTCAGCGGTGAAGGCCGGACCCCGCTTGGTGACCCAGTACTTGCCGACGGCGGTGGCGATGCGGCGGAACGCCTGCTCGCCGGCGTCCCCGCGCACCGCGCGGTCGGCGGCGCCCGCGAGCCGTAGCGTGAGGGCGGTGGCGGCCTCGGACTCCAGCGCCAGATCGGCCAGGACGTTGCGCATCAGCGGCTGGTCAACCAGCCGGGCGCCGAACGCGCTGCGATGCCGGGCATGGTGTCCCGCCTCGACGAGCGTCCTGCGCATCAGGGTCGCCGACATCATCACGCAGTCCAGCCGCGTGCAGTTGACCATCTCGATGATCGTCTTGACGCCCTGTCCCTCGGGACCGACCAGCCAGGCGACCGTCCCGTCGAACTCGGGCTCGGAGGAGGCGTTCGACCGGTTGCCGAGCTTGTCCTTGAGGCGCTGGATGCGGAAGGTGTTGCGGCTGCCGTCCGGCAGGATGCGCGGGACGAGGAAGCACGACAGCCCGCCGGGCGCCTGCGCCAGCACCAGGAACACGTCGCACATCGGCGCCGACGTGAACCACTTGTGCCCGCGCAGCGTGTACACGCCCGACTCCGCGGTGGGCGTCGCCACGGTGGTGTTCGTGCGGACGTCGGAGCCGCCCTGCTTCTCGGTCATCCCCATGCCGGCGAGCAGCCCGCGCTTCTCGGCCGGCACGCTGAGCTCGGGCTCGTACTCGCGGCCGGTCAGCAGCGGCTCGTAGACCTTCGCCAGCTCCGGCTCCTTGCGCAGCGCCGGGATCGCCGCGTACGTCATCGACGTGGGGCAGCCGTGGCCCGCGTCCGTGTGCCCCCACACCAACCCGCCTGCCGTGCGGGCGACATGGGCGCCGGGCCGGTCTTCGGACCACGGGGTGCCGGCCAGTCCCTCGGCGACGGCGGTCCTCATCAGGTGGTGCCAGCTCGGGTGGAAGTCGACCTCGTCGACGCGGTTGCCGTACCGGTCGTGCGTGCGCAGTACCGGCTCGTGCCGGTTGGCCTGATCCGCCCACTCCTGGGCCTCGGCGCTCCCGGCCCGCAGACCGAGCCGCCGGATGCCCTCCTCGGCCCAGCCGGCGCCCTCGCGGCGCAGCCCTTCCAGCAGGACGGGGTCGTCGGAGGCGTCGTACGGACTCAGCGGAGGCGGCTGGTTGGTGACGGCGTGGGTGGCGGTCTGTTCGGGCGCGGGTATGGAGACCATGACACCCATGTTGCACTCCTGCTTCGGTCGTAGCAATAGTGCAACAATGAGGAAGTCGTACAGTACGTGACCATGCGGAGGAACGTGTCGGAGCAGCCTGACGAGGTCGATCTGCGGCCGTTGTCCGCGCGGTCGGTCGTCCTGAGCCTGCTGCTCGGCGCGCATCCGCCGGAGATGCCCGTGAAGGACCTGGTCCGCGCGGTGGAGCCGTTCGGCGTCGGCGGCTCCACGCTGCGTGCCGCTCTCAGCCGGATGGTGAGCGCCGGTGACCTGCGACGTGCCGATACCGTCTACGGTCTCAGTGACCGGCTGCTCGCTCGTCAGCGCCGTCAGGACGACTCCGTGCACCCCCGCACGCGCGCGTGGAGCGGCGACTGGGAGATGGTCGTGATCACGGCGACGGGCCGTGGGCCGGCCGAACGCGCCGAGCTGCGCGCGCGGCTGACCGCCCTCCGGCTCGCCGAACTCCGTGAGGGCGTCTGGCTGCGCCCCGCCAACCTGCTCCGATCGCTTCCGGACGACCTCGACGCGGTCGCCCAGCGCTACACGGCCCGCCCCGGTCGCCCCGGGCCGGAACTGGCCGCCGAGCTGTGGTCCCTCGGCGGCTGGGCGGCCCGGTCCCGGGCGCTGCTCACTCAGGTCACGCGCGCGGACCGGCCCGCGGACCGGCTCACCGGCTTCGCGGCCGTCGTACGGCATCTGCTGACCGACCCGGTGCTGCCGCCCGAGCTCCTGCCGCCAAACTGGCCGGGTGCGGAACTGCGCTCCGCGTATGCGGCCTATCAAGGGGAGCTGTCGGACACCGTGCCCCAGAGCCGGCTCCGCACATGACACGGCGGCCGTGCGAAGCGCCGTGCGGGGACGCTTCGTACGGCCGCCTTCACCTACCGAGCGGCTACTTGTAGGTGATGTCGGACGTCGCGTACTTGCAGTAAGTGCTGTCCGGTCCGGAGCCGTTCGTGGTCGGCTCCTTGCCCGTGTTGTTCCCGATGTACTTCTGGCACGGGACGATCTTCTTGCTGGAGTCTCCGACGATCGTGATCTTCTTCAGGGTCGCGCTGTCGCCGTAGTTGGTGTTGATGCCGACGAGCTTGTTGCCCGAGTAGGTCGCCTCGATGGTGTTGAGGTTGATCGTCCGCTTGTACTGCGTCGAGCAGTTGCCGCAGGACCGCACGAAGGTGCCGAAGTTCTGCACCGCGAAGTTGGAGACGTTGAGCGTCCCGGCGCCGTTGAACTGGAACACCTTGTCGCTGGCCGACCGCGCGCCACCGCCGGAGACGGTGTACACGTTCGACGACGAGGAGCCGCGGAAGGTCGCCGCGTCCTCGCCGACGTCCTCCCACCACACGTTCTGCAGCGTGCAGCTGCCCGCGCAGTGGATGCCGTCGGCGGCGGGAGCCCCGATGATGACGTTCTTCAGGACGGTGCCCGCGGCCAGGTTCAGGATCGGACCCTGGTCCTCGTCCTGGCTGTCGCTGCCCAGGTCGCCCGTGCCGTACAGGCGCTTCATCCCGTAGTCCTTGGTGCCGGACAGCTGGATGGTCGAGGAGACCGCCTGGCTGCCGTTCGCCGTCGGCCAGGTGGCGGCGCTGGCCGACGGTGCGTTGAGTGTCATGATCATGCCAACCGAGAGGCCGAGTGCGGCCACGGCTCCGGTCAGCGCGCGGGTACGCGCGCGTGGACGTGTCGAAGAAGTCATGTCCCGATTCCTTCTTCCATGTCGGGGGGTGGACGGGTTGGGGGTGGTCAGATCTTTCCGGTGCCCGCGCCGCCCGTCACCGAGGTGACGACGGAGGAGGCGGGCTCGGCGGTGTAGCCGTACGGAGCGGTGGTGAAGGTGCCGACCCGGGAGACCTCGGTGGCGGCTCCGCCGAGGTCGTTGCCGCGCAGGTTGGCGTAGCCGTCCACGTCACTGCTCCGGTTCGTGGTGACAGCGACTCCGGTGCTCCGGAAGACGTTGTTCTCCACGAGCATCTGGGCGCCCATGCGCGAGTGCACCGCGGTCTCGGCGCCGACGACGTAGTTGTCGTAGAAGTGCCCGGTGCCGAAGCGCAGACTGGGGATGCGCGAGTTGACGTTGTTGAACCAGTTGTGGTGGTACGTCACCTTCAGATGGCCGGTGTCCTCGCTCGCGTTGTTGTCGCTGTGTCCGACGAGCGAGCCCTTGAAGTGGTCCTTGAAGGTGTTCCAGGACACCGTGACGTTGTCCGAGCCGTGGTTGATGTCCAGCAGACCGTCGTAGTAGTCCTTGTCGTGATCACGGTCCGCCGAGAAGGAGTTGTGGTCGATCCACACCTTCGTCGAGGCCTGCACCTCGATGCCGTCGGCGGGCGCGAGGGGCTTGCTGATGTTCAGGTTGCGGACGACGACGTTCGTGACCTTCTTCAGCCGCAGCCCGCCGCCGGTGAACCCGGAGGACGAACCGACGCCCAGCACCGTGGTGTTGGAGCCGACGTCGACCGTACCGCTCAGCGAGATCAGGCCGTTGACCTTGACGACCTTCGCCGTGCTGCCGGTGACGGCCGTCTTGAAGGCGCTCAGCGTGGAGACGGTGACCGCGGAGGCGCTGCCGCCGCCGGTCGTTCCGGCGCCGAAACCGATGGGGGAGGTCTCGGCGGCCCCGGCCGGCTGCGGGACGGCCAGGGCGGCCGCCGTCGCGAGCGCGGCCGCACCGGCGGCCAGAGCGGATCTTTGCGCGTGTGTACGTGGGGGGCGAGTACGCATGCGGGGTGCGTCCCTTCGTGGTGCCTGCATGGTGCCTGTTCGGTCATGTACGTAAAAACTGTTCGCCATGTTGAACTACGTGCGCAGTGCAGAGCGGCCATGTAGGGCCCTGGGGCTGCGGGCCGGTCACATCGCTGAACGGAACGTAGAGGGTAAGCGCTTTCTGGTCAACGCTTTGCGCAGAAGACATTCGGCCGTCCGGGTGGGGGAAGGGCCAGCGGGGGCGAGCGAATTCTTTCGACGTGTGGGAGCGCTTCCATGGCAGCCATGTGCATGCCACGATGCTCGCCGGACGCTTCCCTTCCGAGAGATTCGAGAACTTCCGAGAGGGGCGAGTCGGTGGTGGCTCCACCTATGCGTACGTTCAGCAGCGGCCTGGTGCTCACCTCGGGCGCCCTGGGACTCGCCTGCCCTCGTCCCCGAGCCGGCGGCGGGCGGGCGGGCGGACCAGCCCGCCGCCGGACTCCTTCGGCGGGTCCTCCGACCAAGGACCCGAACCGCGACCGGACCGACCGCTGCCTTGCTGGCCTCGAACCAGTACTGGTGGCCGGTTGTCGTCGGGGAAGAAGACGGCGCCGCTCCTTTCGCGCCTGGCCCGCCGACAGTCCGGGCGGCACGTGACGCCGCCGGCCTGCCGACTGCGCAACCCCTACCAGGGCCTGGACCCGCCCGCGAGCGAAAGCTGCACCCAACTGCCCTGGCAGCCCGGCCCTGTTGACCCGGACGAACTCCTCCTGCTGTTACCGCTGACCGAAAGGGGCAAGGACGTGTCCATCACCCCCAGGAGACCGCTGAGGTCGGTGCTGCCGGCCCTGCTGTTGTTACTCGCGGCGGTGCTCTTCGCCGCCCCCACCGCATCGGCCCGCACGGAGGCCGCCCCCACGGCGACCCTCACCGAGATCACCGACTTCGGTACGAATCCCAGCAATCTCCAGATGTATCTGTACGTGCCGGACAACGTCACCGCGCACCCCGCGGTCGTCGTGGCCGTGCACTACTGCACCGGCTCCGGACCGGCCATGCACAACGGCACCGAGTGGGCCCAACTGGCCGACACCTACGGCTTCGTGGTGATCTACCCCTCGGTCACCCGGTCCAGCAAGTGCTTCGACGTGTCCTCGCCGCAGGCGCTGAAACGGGGCGGCGGCAGCGACCCCGTCGGGATCAAGTCGATGATCGACTGGACGGTGAGCACCTACTCCGCCGACACCAGCAGGATCTACGCCACCGGCATCTCCTCCGGCGCGATGATGACGAACGTCCTGCTCGGCGACTACCCGGACGTGTTCGCGGCGGGCGCCGCCTTCTCGGGCGTCCCGTTCGGCTGCTTCGCGACGACCGACGGCTCGGAGTGGAACAGCGCCTGCTCGGGCGGCACGATCACCCACACTCCGCAGGAGTGGGGCGACCTGGTCCGCGCCGCCTACCCCGGCTACACCGGCACCCGGCCACGCATGCAGGTGTGGCACGGCACCGAGGACGACGTGCTGCGCTACCCCAACTTCGGGGAGGAGATCAAGCAGTGGACGAACGTCCTCGGCGTCAGCCAGACGCCGGCCGCCACCGACTCGCCGGCCTCCGGCTGGACCCGCACCCGCTACGGCGCCACCGGTGACCGGGCCCCCGTCGAGGCGATCAGCCTCCAGGGCGTCGGCCACAACCTCTACGCCTGGGGCATGGCCTCCCGCGCCCTCACCTTCTTCGGCCTCGACAGCTCGGGCCCCGCACCCCAACCCCAGCCCGGCGCCTGCAAGGTGACGGCGACGACCAACGCCTGGAACACGGGCCTGACGGCGTCCTTGACGATCACCAACACCGGCACCACCGCGATCAACAGCTGGCAGCTGGCCTTCACCCTCCCCACCGGCCAGACCCTCACCAACGGCTGGGGCGCCACGTACACGCCGTCCTCCGGCACGGTGACGGCGACGAACGCGACGTACAACGGGACGATCGCGCCCAACGCGAGCGTCAGCATCGGATACCAGGCGAATCACGGCGGGAACAGTGCGGCGCCGGGTACGTTCACACTCAACGGAACGACCTGTAGCGCGAGTTGAGCACTCATCGGCCCTCGCGGTCCTCCGGCGGGGCGCCGGCACACTGTGCCGGCGCCCCGCCGGAAGCGCGGCAGACCCCGCTCGTCAGACCGACCGGTGGTACTGCTCCGGAACATGCACCTCCCCGCCCAGCTCCCGCGCGGCATGCCGCGCCCAGGACGGGTTCCGCAGCAGTTCGCGGCCCAGCAGCACCGCGTCCGCCTCGCCGTTGGAGAGGATCTTCTCGGCCTGTCCGGTCTCCGTGATGAGGCCGACCGCGGCGACCGGGAGGGTGGTCTCGGCCTTGACGCGGGCGGCGAAGGGAACCTGGTAGCCGGGGCCCACCGGGATGCGGACGCCCGACGCGTTGCCGCCGGTGGAGACATCGAGGAGGTCGATGCCGTGTGCCTGGAGGTCGTGGGCGAAGCGGACGGTGTCGTCCGGGGTCCAGCCGCCCTCCTCCAGCCAGTCGGTCGCCGAGATGCGGAAGAAGAGGGGCTTGTCGTCGGGCCAGACCTCGCGCACCGCGTCGACGACCTCCAGCGCGAAGCGGGTGCGGTTCTCGAAGGAGCCGCCGTACTCGTCGGTGCGGTGATTGCTGTGCGGGGAGAGGAAGTTGCCGATCAGATAGCCGTGGGCGCCGTGTATCTCGGCGACTTCGAAACCGGCGGCGAGGGCGCGACGGGCCGCGTCCGCGAACTGGCCCACCACCTCCGTGATGTGATCGGCCGTCAGCTCCGTCGGAACCGGGTGCTTCGTGTCGTACGCCAGCGCGCTGGGGCCCAGTGGCTGCCATCCTCGCGCGTCCGGGGCGAGCGGCGCGCCGCCCTTCCAGGGCTGGTCGGTGGAGGCCTTGCGGCCGGCGTGGGCGAGCTGGATTCCCGGCACCGTGCCCTGGGAGACCAGGAAGCGGGTGATGCGGCGGAACGCCTCGACCTGGGTGTCGTTCCAGATGCCGAGGTCGTAGGGGGAGATACGGCCCTCGGGGCTGACGCCGGTGGCCTCGACGATGATCAGGCCCGTGCCGCCGGCCGCGCGCGCCGCGTAGTGCGCGAAGTGCCAGTCGTTCGGGGCGCCGGTCTCGGGACCCTCAGGAGCGGCCGAATACTGGCACATCGGCGGCATCCACACCCGGTTCGGGATCGTCACGTCGCGGAGGGTGCACGGCTCGAAGAGTGCGCTCACGGCGGGCTCCATTCAACAAGACCGGTGGTGGTGGACTCGTACGATAGGCATCGTAGTACGTCGAATGTCAAACTACGAAAGGTCTCGTACAATGGGCTTCCCGAGGACCGGTCCCCGAGTCCGGAGAGCCCCCGGGAAACCCGGAGAAGTGGAGCCGCCGTGACCTCCCCCGCCGTCAGCAGTCGCGCCCTCCCGCACCCCGAGCGCGGCGAGATCCGGCTGGAGGGCATCCTGCACGCCCTCTCCGACCCGATGCGTCTGCAGATCGTGCGAGAGCTCGCCGCGGTCGGCGACGAGCTCTCCTGTTCGCACTTCGATCTGCCCGTGACCAAGTCGACGACCACCCACCACTTCCGGGTGCTGCGCGAGAGCGGAGTGATCCGGCAGGTCTACCAGGGCACCGCCAAGATGAACGGCCTGCGCCGGGACGACCTAGACGACCTCTTCCCGGGACTTCTCGACGCCCTCCTCGGCGCCGCCGCCCGCCAGGCCATCCGGCTCGGGAGCGGTTGAACCGGCCTTCCCGGGCAGGTGGTTGAAGAGCAGGTTCAGCACGATCGCCGTCAGACAGCCCGCGCTGATGCCGCTGTTCATCACCGTCTGGAACCAGTCGGGGAACTTCTCGTAGATCGTCGGCACGCCCACCGGCAGCACGCCCACGGCCACCGAGACGGCCACCACGGTCAGGTTGTTGTTGCCCTTGAAGTCCACCCGGGTGAGGGTCCGCAGGCCGCTCGCCGCGACCGTCCCGAACATCACCAGGCCCGCCCCGCCCAGCACCGGAGCCGGTACGGCCGCGACCACAGCACCCAGCTTGGGCAGCAGGCCCAGCAGGACCAGGATGCCGCCGGCCGTGGCGACGACCCAGCGGCTGCGCACCCGGGTCATGCCGACGAGACCGACGTTCTGGGCGTACGCCGTGTACGGGAAGGTGTTGAAGACACCGCCGAGCACGGTCGACAGCCCGTCGGCGCGCAGACCGTCCGAGAGGGAGCGCGGCTCGACCCTGCGGTCCGTCATCTCGCCCACCGCGATCAGGTCACCGGTCGTCTCGGTCATCGTCACCAGTGCCACGACCAGCATCGACACGATGGCCGAGAACTCGAAGGTCGGCGCCCCGAAGTGGAACGGCGTGCTGATCCCGACCCAGTCCGCGTCACCGACCCCCTCGAAGTCCGTGAAGCCGAAGGGGACGGCCACCGCAAAACCGACCCCGATGCCGATCAGTACCGCGATCCGGCTCAGGAACGCCGGCGCGAACCGCTGCACGCCCAGCACCACCACCAGGACGAACACGGCGAGCCCGATGTTCTTCGGGGCGCCGAAGTCTGCCGATCCGGCGCCGCCCGCGACCCAGTTGCCGGCGACCGGCAGCAGCGAGATGCCGATGATCAGGATCACCGTGCCCGTGACCAGCGGCGGGAAGAAGCGGAGCAACTTGCCGAAGACGGGGGCGAGCAGCATGATCGCGAGGCCCGCGACGATCACCGAGCCGTAGATCGCCGGGAGTCCGCCGCCTGTCGTGCCGATCAGGACCATCGGTGACACGGCCGCGAAGGTGCAGCCCTGCATGATCGGGAGCCGTACGCCGAAACGCCAGAAGCCGATGCACTGGATGAGCGTGGCGATACCGCACACCAGGAGGTCGGCGGTGATCAGATACGCCAGATCCGTGGGCGACAGCTTCATCGCGCCGCCGACGATCAGGGGGACGGCCACGGCGCCCGCGTACATCGCGAGGACGTGCTGGAGGCCGAAGGCGGCGAGCTGCCGTACCGGGGGCACTTCGTCTACGGGATGCACAGGGGTGGTTTGAGCCATGTCCGAGACCGTAAGCGTGTTGAACAGTTTGTTGATTTCGACGGTGTTGCCGCTTCGTTGCCCGGTGCGGGCCAGGGGGTCCACGCCCCCTAAGAGGCACTGCCGTGCACCGCGTTCATCAGGGACTGCCAGTCCGGGAGTTTCACCACGCCCCGGCCCAGGGACGCACCGAGCTCCGCCTCCGCCCGCTCGATCGCGCACCAGCCCGCCCACTCCACCGGTTCGGCGCCCGCTGCCCGCAGCGCGTCGAGTGGGTCCTCGGGCAGATCTTTGTGTACGAGCGTGGGGGCGTCCTCGAGCAACGAGGTCACCGTTTCCTTGGCGTCCGGGCGGTTGGTGCCGATCACGCCGGTCGGGCCGCGCTTGATCCAGCCGGCCACGTACTCTCCCGGGACGGCGGAACAGCCGTGCACGACCCGCCCGTCGACGTTGGGTACCGTGCCGCTCTCCGCGTCGAACGGCAGCCCCTCCACCGGCATGCCCCGGTAGCCCACCGAGCGCAGCACCAACTGGGCCTCGATCTCCTCGAATTCACCGGTGCCGCGCACACCGCCGCGCCCGTCCGGCACCGTCCTCTCGAAGCGGACCGCGCCCACGCGGCCGCCGTCGGCGAGGAGTTCGACGGGCCGCAGGAAGAAGCGCAACGAGATTCTGCGGGAGGTCGGTCGAGACTCCGCGGCCGCCCAGCCTCGCAGCACCTCCACGTTCCGGCGCTGTGGCGCCGACAGGGGAGAGGGGTCGAGATACGCCGGGTCCAGCGCCAACTCCGCCGCGTCCACGACCACTTCGGTGTCCGGCAGGGAACCCAGCTCGCGCAGCTCCTTGGTGGTGAAGCGGGCCTGGGAGGGGCCCCGCCGACCCACCATGTGGACGTCCGTCACGTGGCTGGCGGCCAGCGCGGTGAGTGCCGGATGCGGCATGTCGGTCGGGCTGAGCTCCGTCACCCCGCGGGCCAGCATCCGCGTCACGTCGACCGCCACGTTCCCCACACCGATGACCACCGCCGACCGGGCGCCGACCACGAAACCGTCGGCTGTGGAGTCCGGATGCGCGCTGTACCAGGACACGAACTCCGTCGCCGACCAGCTGCCCGGCAGATCCTCGCCCGGGATCCCCAGATGCCGGTCGGTCGCGGCGCCCACGCAGTACACGACGGCGTGGTACAGCTCGCGCAGCCGCGCGGCCGGCACCCCGCCCGGGCCGATCCCGATGCCTCCGAGAAACCGCACCCGCTCGTGCTCCAGGACCGTCCGCAGGTTGTTCTGGAGCGATTTGATCTTCTCGTGGTCCGGTGCCACTCCGTAACGCACCAGGCCGTACGGGCACGGCAGCCGGTCCAGGACGTCGACGAGCACGTCGGGATCCTGCTGCACGAGGCTCTGGGCGGTGTAGCACCCGCTGGGCCCGGAGCCGACGACGGCGACACGCATGCTTCCAGGATCGCACCGCCACCGCTCCGCTGACAGGGTGCCGCGCGTGGCATGCGTATGAGTGTCCGTTCGCATGGAATGTGATCATTTGGTTACGTTGCGTGCGTGCTCGCCGTGGTGGCCGAAGGCGGCGTGTCCCTGGAGGGCGTACGGGCGCAGCCGGCGCTGACGTCTTCGGGTGCCGCGGAGCAACTGGTCAGCCGTGCCCGCCCCGCCTGGCCGCGCGGCATGGAAGGGCGCTGGTTGATCGCCCAGCAGTACCGAGCCGCCCAGGAGGACGGCATCGACCCGGTCCTCGCGGTGATGTGCGCGACCGGGCACATCTGCCGCAAGTCGCTCCGGCTCGTCTCCCAGGCGCGCGACGCAGGATTCCTGACACCACGGCACGCCGAACTACCGTGTTCAGAGCATGTCCCGCATCCGGTTGATCTCGCTCGTCTGCTGGGCGACGACGTCGTCGGCCATCT
Organism: Streptomyces canus; assembly: GCF_001514145.1. Lineage (GTDB taxonomy): Bacteria > Actinomycetota > Actinomycetes > Streptomycetales > Streptomycetaceae > Streptomyces > Streptomyces canus. The sequence goes on along the minus strand of NZ_KQ948662.1, from coordinate 58,142 downwards.
CCTCGATCCGGATGTTGTTGCCCTGCCCCTTCACGTCCGTCGCCATGGTGATCGCTCCCTCGTGGTGAGTGATCATCAGCGTGAGGAAGAGCTCGTCGAACGCCTTCCCCTTCGCCGCGCGCAGCTTCTTCAGCTGGGCCTCGGTCGCCATGCCCGGCATCGTGGCGTGCGTGTGGTCGTCGCTCTTCTCGGGCTGGTCGTACTCCTTCAGCCAGGCCCTCATGGCGTCGATCTCCGGACCTTGTGCGGCCGAGATCCGCTCGGCGAGTGCCTTGAGCTTCGCCGACTCGGCGCGGTCCGGGGCCAGTTCGGTCAGTTCCAGCGCCTGGGCGTGGTGCTCGATCATCATCCGCGCGTACGAGACGTCCGCCGAGTTGGGAGTGTCGTCGTCGGCCCGCTGCTCCTGAGCGTCCTGAGCGGACAGCGTGCGGTTCGCCTCGCCCGGCTTGCCCGGCGCCAGCACCGAAGGCCCGGTCGCCGAGACCGACTTGGGATCCGCGCCGGAATCGCAGCCCCCGAGGGCCAGGGCTGCGAGAGCGGCCAGGGCCGCCGTCAGCAGGGGCGCGCGGCGGAAAAGCACAGTAGTCACCCGTGGTCCCTTCATTACGAGTTCGTTGCCCTCTGTTGATCTGTGCATGGTGCAGACGATACTGCGGTGACGCGTGAACCGTTCCACATGAACGGCACAGGGAGGAAAACAGTGATCCTGTTGAAAGAGTCCCGAACCCGGCACAGACGACTGGGAGTTGCCGCGGCCGCCGCGGGTCTCCTGGCCGCGCTGCTGACCGCAGGACCGGCCGTCGCGACCCCCGACCCCGGGGACGGTCCGACCGCGGGCAAGGGGGTCTCCCAGAGCACCGAGGCCGAGGTGAAGGCGGCGATCACCGACGGCGAGATACCCGGCCAGGACGAGATCGTCCACTCCGACAACATCGAACACCTCGTCAACATCCCCAAGGACGCACTGCCCGGCACCAATTCGGACCTGGCCTTCCAGGGCAAGTACGCCTTCTCCGGCAACTACGACGGCTTCCGCATCTTCGACATCAGCAACCCGAAGGCACCGAAGACCATCGCCCAGGTGCTGTGCCCCGGATCGCAGAACGACATCTCCGTCTCCGGGAACCTGCTGTTCCTGTCCACCGACTCCTCGCGCAGCGACAGCAGTTGCAGCAGCACCACCCAGCCCGCGACCGAGAAGTCGTCGTGGGAGGGCATGAAGGTCTTCGACATCAGCGACAAGAGGAACCCGAAGTACGTCGCCGCCGTGGAGACCGCCTGCGGCTCGCACACCCACACGCTGGTGCCCGAGCGCAGGAACGTCTACCTCTACGTCTCCTCGTACTCGCCGAACGCGACCTACCCCGACTGCCAGCCGCCGCACGACGGCATCTCCGTCATCAAGGTGCCGCGGAACGCGCCCGAGAAGGCGGCGGTCGTCAGCTTCCCGGTGCTCTTCCCGGGCGAGGGCCCCGACGGTGGCGGCAACCCTGGTGCGCCCACCAACCCGGGCGTCTCCAAGACCACCGGCTGCCACGACATCACGGTGCTTCCGGACAAGGACCTGGCGGCGGGCGCCTGCATGGGTGACGGCATCCTGTTCTCCATCAAGGACCCGGAGAACCCGAAGGTCATCGACCGGGTGCAGGACAACGTGAACTTCGCGTTCTGGCACTCGGCGACCTTCAACCAGAAGGCGAACAAGGTCGTCTTCACCGACGAGCTGGGCGGCGGCGGTGCGGCCACCTGCAACGCGCAGATCGGTCCGAACCGCGGTGCCGACGGCATCTACGACATCGTTGGCAAGGGCGACAAGCGCAAGCTCGTCTTCCGCAGCTACTACAAGATCCCGCGCCACCAGGCCGGCACCGAGAACTGCGTGGCCCACAACGGCTCGCTGATCCCGGTCAAGGGCAAGGACCTCATGGTCCAAGCGTGGTATCAGGGCGGCGTCTCCGTCTGGGACTTCACCATCTCCTCGAAGCCCAAGGAGATCGCGTACTTCGAGCGCGGCCCGCTGACCACCGACGCGCTCACGGTGGGCGGCTCCTGGTCGGCGTACTACTACAACGGCTACATCTACTCGAACGACATCGCCAAGGGCTTCGATGTCCTGAAGCTCAGCGACCGGCGCACGGATCCCGCCAAGAAGGTGCGGCTCGGCGAGCTCAACGTTCAGACGCAGCCGGACTACTTCGACTGATCCCCGGATTCCCGGCCCGTCTCGAAGAAACGCGACAGATCCCTGTCGTACGTCCCGTCGGGCGCCTCGGTGCCCGGCGGGACGCCCTGCTCCCAGTCCAGCCGGTAGCGCGTGAACAGCTCGGCGCGCAGCGTCGCCAGAGACATCGGGACGTTCGGTACGACCATCGCGTAGACCGCGCCCATGAGTTGCGAGCGCAGCATCGGGTAGTCGGTCTCGACCGTCTGCGAACCGTGCCGTTCCATCGTGTCCCGCAGCAGCTCGGCGAGGCGCTGCTGTTCCGGGCACTGCACGAACCCGTCGGTGTCCAGCAGGCCCGCCATGTGCTGGCGCATCAGCACGGTCCGGTCCCGGGCCAGGCCCAGGACCGCGTCGATGGCCCGGGCCATCCGCTCCCGGCCGTCCTCGGTGCGCGGCTCGCGCTCCAGGGCCTCCTCCAGCGTGCGGTGCATGAGCCGGTGCACGGCGGACTGCACGAGTTGGCGCTTGCCGGGGAAGTAGTACGACACCAGACCGCGTGCCGAACCGGCCCGGTCCGCGATGTCGCCGAGGGTCGTGGCCTCGTAACCGCGCTCGGAGACCAGCTCGATTGCCGCCTGCAGGAGCCGCTCCCGGGAACGGCGGCGCAACTCTTCGTTGACCGAGGCGCTGCGCGGGGACATGCGGTAACTCCTGCGTTGACTGGCTCTCAGCCAACTATACTCAAATGCGTCCGGACCGGCCCGCGAAAGGCCTGGTCGGGGCTGCCGCCTGCTCTGGGCGACGCGGGGGATCGTCCAGGGTGGGCGGGTAAACGCCCCAATGGTGTCCTCAGGCGACCACTCCGGCGGGGTGACCACCCCGTTTTCGGACATCTTTCTGGTGTCGATTCCGGGCGTCGGCTCCAAGTGCCGACCCGGGTCTCAGCCCACCAGGTCGAGGACCGGCCGCAGGCCGTCGGGCCGCTGCGCGGTCGGCAGATGATCCACGAAGTGCACCCCGCAGCCCAGCGCCACCGCACCGCCGTCCGCCCGCCGGTCGTCGCCGACCATCAGGACGTCCCGGGGCTCGACACCGAGCGCGGTGCAGGCGGTCTCGAACAGCCGGGGGTCCGGTTTCTGGACGCCGTGTTCGTACGACAGCACATACACGTCGACGTACGGATCGAGTCCGTGTGCGCGGAAGACGGGTCGCAGGTCCCAGCCGATGTTGCTGACCACACCCACCCCGATCCCGCGCTCCCGCAGCGCGCGCAGGACCTCTGCGGCGTCGGGATACGGCTCCCAGGCGGCGGGGGACATGTGCCGGTCGTACAACGCGTCGTGCAGGGCGGGATCCGGCAGCGGGACCAGTCGCGAGAGCCCGGTGTACGCGGCCCGGTGCAGCTCGGCACTCTCGTCCCGGATTCCCCATACGGCGGCGACCTCGTCCGGCATCGGCGCCCGGGGCGCCAACCCACCGGGCAACGCCCCCGCTCTCTCCAGCTCCAGCGCGGCTCGCGTCAACTCGGCCTCGGCGAGGGCAAGTCCCGCCTCGTCGAGAGCAGCCCTCAACCAGGACTCGGTGGACTCGATCCGGAAGAGGGTTCCCGAGAAGTCGAACAAGACGGCAGTCATACGATGATCTTACGGGCCTGCGTTCCACCCGACGGGGGCCTCGCCCCCGCAGAACACGCGGACGAAGTCCGCCCCACACACGATCGACCGCCTGGCACGAATCGAGGTCCGGGCAGTAGCCCGTGGAGTGGTTGGTGACCTCGTGGACCGTCCAGCGGCCCGGGCGAACCCCATCCCGCCGGCGGCGGTCGAGGGCGACGACGAAGGTGAAGGGTTCCGAGGCCTCGGCCGGCGGGCCCTCGCCGTCCGGCCGTACCGTCGAGCGCAGCTCGGGCGGGCCCACAAAGCCGTAGACCCGGGTCGGGCCGTCGTTCACGGCCGGTACCGCTGGTGGACCATCACCGCCAGTGTCACCAGCATCGCGCCCAGCAGCCAGCCGCCGAGCACGTCGGAGGGCCAGTGGACGCCGAGCCAGATACGGGTCAGGCCGACACCGATCACGGAGATCACCGCGAGGGCCAGGGCCGTGAACCACAGGGCGCGGCCGGCGCCGTAGTGGTGGAGGAGCCACAGCAGGAGGCCGCAGACGACCGTGGCCGTCAGGGCGTGGCCCGACGGGTAGGCCGCGAAGTGCGCGGTGTCGACGGGGTCGGGCCAGACGGGGCGCGGGCGGCCGACCGCGGCCTTCAGGACCTGCTGGAGCAGTGTGCCCAGCGCACAGGTGGCCGCCAGCCATACGGCGGTCCACCTGGCGTTGCGCCGCCACACCAGCCACACCACCGCGACCGCAGCCACGATGCGCATCGCCCAGGGGTCCCAGACCCAGTCCGTGAGGATGCGGAAGGCGTGCGTCACCCCCGGCTCGTCGACCGCCCAGCGGTGGGTGGTGTCGGCGATGTCGCCGTCCACGGTGAGCAACGGATGCCACTCGACCGCGACCAGGACGAGCAGCAGTACCGAGCACAGGGCGAGGACACCGGTAGCGCGGGCGGCGGTCCGGTGCTCCGGGGTGCGGGGCGGGGAGTCGACGGACGGCGTGTGCATAGTGCGATCCTCGCCGACCGGTGTGGCTTGAGGCCAATTCCGGGGCGGGCGGAGGGCGAACACGTCCCGGTTCTTGTCGAGTTCGAGCCGTACGCGGCGTACGCCGTCCCCATGCCCGGGCCGGCCGCCTCAGAGCGTCAGCAGCATGGCCACCATCGCGATGCCCATCGACAGCCGACACGCACGCGCGAGTTCGGGTCGGTCGCCCCAGCCGACGGTTCCGCCCTCGGCGGTCACCGGTATCAGGCGGGCGCCGGACAGCAGGACGTAGCCCGCGAAGTAGAGGAGCAGTACGCCCGTCACCACGGGGACTCCCGCGCCCCCGTGGTGCCCGGGGGAGGCTGCCATCACCACCGCCATGTAGACCATCGCCCCGGCCCCCACCAGGTGGTGCAGATGATGGCTGCTGGTGCGCGCCGCCCACAGCGTGCGCAACGCGGCCCCGCCGAACACGGCCGCGCAGAGCGGCCAGGCCCACGACGGTGGCGTGAACGCGGCGGCGGGTACGGCCATCGCGGCCATCCCGAAGCCCATCAGCGCCTCACCGCCCGCGGCCCGGCGCTGTTCCTCGACGCTGCTGCGCATCCGCAGCAGGCAGTACGCCCCGGTCGCCGCGCAGAGCGCCACCAGCAGCCAGCCGGGCGAAGCCGGTCCGTGCACGCCCACCTCCCCGCTCGACGTCGGTCAAGAAATGCCCGGGCCGTGCGGCGCGCAATCGAGCGCAAGGGTGTACGCGGGGAGCGTGCGACGGAGCACAGCAGGTCAGAGAGGCCGCAAGTCGATCGTTTACTAGTAAAACACCTGCTAAAGTATTGACTTATGAGCAGTGCGACCCCCTTTGCCCGCACCCCGCGCGTCCGCCGTCTCCCGCTGGCCGGTGTGCTGCGGCTCGGCAGGCCCTCCGACATCTGGTTCAAGCCCGCCCTGAGTGTGGTCGTCGCGGTCGCCCCGCCGAACCTGATCCTCCTGGCCCTCGGCCGACTCGACCTGGCGATGTACACCATGGCCGGGTCCCTGTGCGCGCTGTACGCCCACCACCGGCCCTACGCCGCCCGGGCCCGCGCCCTGGCCGGGGTGGTGCTCGGCATGGTCGCCGGCCTCGGTGTCGGTCTGGTCGCCGCCTCGCTCAGCGGCAGCGCGGTGGTGCTGGTCACCGTCGGCGCGATGGTGGCCGCCGCACAGAAAGCGCTCTGTGACGCGACCCGGATCGGCCCGCCGGGCCATGTGGTCCTCACCTTCATCAGCTCCGCCTCCCTGTTCGCCCCGCAGACCCTCGCCCAGGTGCCCGGCCACCTCGCCCTGGCCCTCGCGGCGGGCGCCTGGGCCTGGCTGGTCGGCATGGCCCCAGGCCTGTTCCGGCCGCACGGCCCGGAGCGACGGGCCACCGCCCACGCGCTGAACGCGGCTGCCGCGTACGCGGAGAACCGGCGCCCGCACGCAAGCGGAACCGCCCATGCCGCCGTGCAGGCCGCCTGGCAGACCCTTCTCTCGGCCGGCGCCCGCTCCGAGACCCGGCGGGCCCTCGAACGTCTCGTGGTCCGCGCCGAGGTCGCCCTCGCCGCTCCCGCCGACGCGGATCCGCACCGCCTGCGCGCCTGGGCCGGCGAACTGCGTGGCACAGGGCCGGTCCCTCGGGCGCCGTACGACAGCGAACTCCTCGGCGTGGAGGCCGAACTCGCCGCCCCGGCCCGCCGCTGGTGGCGTGCCCTCGGACCGCTTGCCCCGATCGCGATGCGCACCGCCCTGGGCTGCGCCCTCGCCGGTTACGCCTCCCTCGCGCTCGGCATCGGCCGCCCTTACTGGGCGCTGGTCACCGCCGCCTCGCTCTACCAGGCCAACGTCACCCTCACCTGGAGCCGGGGCGTCCAGCGCGTCGTCGGCAACCTCGTCGGCGTGCTGGTGTTCGCCGCCGTGGTCCCGCTCGCCCACCTCGGGCCCGCCGCCCTCGTGCTGTGCTGCCTCGCCTTCAACTTCGGTGCCGAGGCGCTCATGGGCCGCAACTACTGGCTCGGCAGCATCTGTGTCACGCCGATGGCGCTGCTCATCACCGAGTTCGCCGGGTACCAGGAGCCGGGCCGGCTGATCACCGAGCGGGTCGTGGACACCCTCGTCGGGGCGCTGGTCGGATTCGTCGCCGCCATGGCCGTCACCAACCGGCGCGCGGGCGATCGCGTCGAGCACGCGCTGGCCGCCGTGGAACGCGCCCGCGCCCGCGCCGCCCGCCTTCTCGCGGAGCCGCACCCCGCTCCCGGCAGCCTGGACGCGGCCCACCGCGCCCTGGCCGCCGCCCTGGTCGACCTGCGCGCAGGCGTCGAGGCCGCCTCGGGCGAATGGTGGCAGCGTGCCCTGCCCCAGGAGAGGGTCGTACGCGCCGAACAGGCCGGACACCGTACGCTCGCCGCGACGATCCGGCACCACAGAGCGGAGGGCGCACGCCCATGACGGCACCGAACGGACGACCGGAGGAACCGGCGAGGCACGACACCGTCGCCGCCGTCGTCCGGCAGTGGCAGACCGTCCACCCCGGCCTCGACACCGGCCCCATGGAGATCATCGGCCGGGTCAACCGCTGCGCGGCCCTCCTCCAGCAGGCCGAGGACGCCCCCCTGCGCCGGGCGGGACTCAGCCGTCCCGAGTTCGACCTGCTCGGCGCGCTGCGCCGCACCGGCCACGAGCTGACCCCCGGTGAGCTGGCCCGCGAGACCTTCTCCTCCGGCGCCGCCGTCACCAAGCGGCTCAAGCAGCTGACCATGCGGGGCCTGGTGGAGCGCCGGGGCGACACCCGCGACCGCCGCGTCGCCCACGTCCGGCTCACCGAGGCCGGCCGCGACCTGGTCGACGGGATCCTGCCCGAGCAACTGGCGTACGAGACGGCCGTGCTGTCCGTCCTGACCCCCGAGGCGCGGGACGAACTCGCCGGCCGGCTGGGGGAGCTGCTCGGCCGACTGGAGGGAAGTCTGGGAGTGCTCCGCTCCTGACGGCTCCGACCTGCGGTTTCGGAAGTTTCGAAGCCCGCTGCCTGTTGACGTGGTCCCTCCGCGCTTTCTACGTTCGTCCAGGTCGGTGCGGATCATCGACTGTCGTACGGAATGTCGAACGAAGGATGGATGCCGTGGCAGCCGAAGGCCCCGCCCCCGAGAAGCTCACCATCGATCTCGGGACCGAGACCGGGCCTTTCCACGGGGGAGCGAGCGGCACCCTCTACGGGCTCTACGGCGACGGCGTGCCCAGCCGCGTCGTGGTCGAGGGCATGTACCCGCGCACGGTGACGACCAAGGCCCAGGACGGCACCCAGCATCCCGGAGGCGACGCCCTGGAGATCCTGCCGGCCTTCGTCGCGGCGGGCGGCAAGGACGTCTACGTCTACCTGCCCGACTTCTACCGGGGGTTTCCGTACGAGTGGCCGGGTGCCACGGGCGAGGAGCGGCTCGCCGGACATCTGGACGTGATCCGCCGTCAGGTCGAACACGTCCTGACCCTGGGGGAGTTGAAGGACCACGTCGTGTACGTGCCGTTCAACGAACCCGAGGGCAACATGTTCGGCGAGGGGGAGTGGAGCTACGACCAGGTCTCCTGGCGGAACCGGCCGGACCCCTACTTCGCCGCCTGGGAAGCCGCCTACCGCCTCATCAAGGACCTCGACCCGGACGCGCGCGTGGCCGGGCCCAACACCTGCATCCTGTACCCCGAGGTCAGGGACTTCCTGGAGTTCGCGAAGGCCCACGGCGTGCTGCCCGACATCGTCACCTGGCACGAGCTGTCCTCGCCCGCCGAGGTCCGCACCAACATCGCCAAGTACCGGGAACTGGAACGGGAGTTGGGCATCGGCCCGCTGCCCGTCAACATCAACGAGTACGCGCACAACTACCACGTCTCCGTGCCCGGACAGATGATCCAGTGGATCGCCGCGATCGAGGAGTCGAAGGTCGACGCCGACCTCGCCTACTGGAACATCGCCGGCAACCTCAACGACTCGGCGGTCGAGGCGAACAAGGCCAACGGCCAGTGGTGGCTCTACAACGCCTACGGGCAGCTGACCGGCAACACCGTCCGCGTGCTCGCCCCGCACCCCAACGAGCAGTACACCCTCCAGGGCGTCGCCACCCTCGACCGGGACAAGCGACAGGCGCGGGCGCTGTTCGGGGGAGCGGACGGCTCGGCGGACGTCGTCTTCGAGGACGTGGACGCGGAGGTGTTCGGTGCCGTGGTCCACGCCCGTCTCGTGGAGATTCCCTGGACGGGGCAGGTGGGCGCCGCAGAGCAGCCGTTGCGACTGCGGGACGAGGAACTGCCGGTCGCGGAGGGGAAAGTGACGCTCGGTCTCACCGATCTCGACGCGATGTCCGCCTACCAGGTGATCCTGTCGCCGGGTGGCAACGGGGCCGTGGCCCTGCCGCCCGCGGTCCGCTGGAGGCGGACGTACGAGGCCGAGGACGCCGGCTACACGGGAGACGGTTACTCGAAGAACGGCCCGGAGGGGTCCCCGTCCGCCGTCGACCGGTTCGCGACCTCCGGTGGCTACCACGTGGGCGGCCTGCGCACCGGCTCCGACGGCGTGCTCGCCTTCGACGTCGAGGTGCCGCAGGACGGGACGTACGACCTCGCGGTGTTCGCGGGCTCGCACAACCTCGCCGACCTGGTGCGCGAGCAGGGCCCCACCAACGTCTTCCTGCGCGTCGACGGCGAGCATCCTCGCGAACTGCGGCTGCCGCTCGGCTACAAGTGGGCGGTCTGGGGGCACACCGACACCCGGGTGGAGCTGACCGCGGGCCGGCACCGGATCACCCTCGCCGCCCAGGACCCCGACCTCGGCGTCACCAAGGGCGACGCGGTCGTCGACAAGCTGGACCTCCTGCTGCGGAGCGAGGACGAAACCGTCCTGTACGACGCCGAGTTCGCGGACCTCGGTGGCGGGGCCCGGGTCAGTCACGCCCATCGCGGCGCCTCGGGGCCCGGGGTCGCCGTGCTCCCGCGGGGCGGCACCGTCACCTTCTGGACGTACGCGGCCGACGACGGCGAGGCCTCCGCGACCGTCGACCTGCTCGGGCCCGGAGAGGGCGTGTGGAGTGTCAACGGCGAGGAGATCGGACGCGTCGAGCGCGGCGCCGTACCGCTCTTCCTGGCCGGGGGCGTCAACAAGGTGACGGTCACCGGGACGTCGGACCGGCTGATCGTCGACCGGCTGCGGATCGCCCCTTCTCGCGGCCTTCTACCCAGCACCGCGTACGCCGCCGAGCAAGGCGTCCTGACCGGCACGGCGAGGGTGACCGGTTACCCGTACGCCGTCGGTGGCAAGGCGGTTGACGGCATCGGCGCCGGGCCCGCGAACGCGCTCACCCTGACCGTCACGGCGGACCGCCCCGGACGCCACGCGCTGACGATGCGCTACTCCAACGGCGAGCAGCCCCCCTCCACCCACTACAACCCGGACCCGGTCTGCCGCCACGCCGACATCCGCGTCAACGGCGGCCCCGCGCACCGCGTTCTGTTCCCCACCACCTTCCACTTCAACAACTTCTGGAACCTCTCCGTGCCCGTCACCCTGCGCCCGGGCCCCAACACGATCACGTTCACCGCCGACGAACTCCCCGACTTCGCCGGCGACACCACGAACGCGTTCGGCCAGCGCTCCGCCCACGCCCCCGTCATCGACCAGGTCACGGTGACACCGCTCGCCCCCACGGGGGCTGAACTGCGTACCCGCTGACGAGGGAACCGGCTCACGCCCGCCCGGCCGTCGCCGCCAGTTTGCGCAACTGGCGCCAGTTCAGGCGTGGTTGCGCCTCCGGCACACCCGGTCGTTTCCTCGGGACGTGGACGCGGAGCGCCCCGGGAACGATGCGGCAGTGGACCGGGGTGGGCAGGACCAGGGCCTCGCCGTCGACGCCGACCTCGATCTCCGGCTGGTCGGCGTCCACGACCACCTCCCGCGCGGACAGGACCGCGAGACCCTCCGGATCGGGATCGAGCAGCAGCGCCGCGGCCTCGGCCGCACTGTCCACCTTGACGCCGAGGATGCCGAGCAGCCCCGAGTCGAGCCGCTCGCGGCGGCCGAGGCCCACCGGGTCGCCGGTGCGGTAGGCGTTGTTGCTCACCAGCACGGCTTGCGGGCCGTCGAGCGTCGTGGCGTCGATCCGCGCGGTCAGACGGGGGCCGCGCTGCCGGGTGAGCAGGTCGGGAAGGAGGTCCAGAGTGGTGCCGATCTTGTCGTCGCGGTAGGCGGGACTCTGGACGACCGCCGCGTACGCGCCGAAGGAGGCGTTGTTGACGAAGGGATGGTCCGCGGCGAAGCCGAGATCCACCCGGAGTTCGACGCCGTCGGTGAGCGCGTCGAGACAGGCCGCGGGGTCGGCGCGGTCGAGGCCGAGGTCCATCGCGAAGTGGTTGCGCGTACCGGCGCAGACGACGAGGAACGGCAGGTCGTGTTCCGCGGCGACGGCGGCGACCAGTGCCTGGGTGCCGTCACCGCCCGCGACGCCCAGCAGGTCCGCGCCCTCCGCCACGGCCGCCCGGGCCAGCGCGGTCACGTCCTGGTGCTGCTCCGGGTCGAGCAGCACGACCCGCGCGCCCAGCCGTTCGGCCTTCTCCCGCAGACCGAACCGTTCCACCTTCCCGCCTCCGGAGCGGGGGTTCATGAGCAGGAAGGGCCGCCGCACGGACCGCGCCCGGTGCTCCTTCATCCGCTTGGGCCGGGTGCCGGTGCTGCGCAGCGCGTACCGCCCGCTCCACACGGCCACCGCCCACAGCACCGGCGACAGCACGAGCACCCATCCCAGGGTGACCACGAAGAGGACGACGACCAGGGTGGGGGTGACGGCCGCGAGCACCGCCGCCAGCCAGCGTGCCGGGCCGCGCCGGGTCAGCGTCCACCACACCGCCGCCGCGGTGACGGCCCCGCCCGCGAGCCCGGCCGCCAGCAGCAGTACGCCGTCGAGGCCGCCGTACCCGAGCGGGAGCAGCACCGCGAGGGCGGCCGCCGCCAGGGCGATCCTGGCCGCCCAGCGCTGCCCGTGCCAGGCCGGGGCGTTCAGGTCCACGCTCATGTGCTCCTCCACTGCTCGACGCCCTCGGGGCCACGGCGGTCGGCGGAGCATATCCAAGTCGGCGAAACGGCCGGCACCACGTGTGATGCCGGTCGGCGGAGGCCGCGTTCAGATTCCGGGCCGGTACCGGATCGGGTGGTCCGACGGCACCTCCACCAGCACGATCGGTGTGCCGTCCGGGTCCGCCACCCACATCTCGACCAGCCCCCACGGCTCCTTCACCGGGGGCCGTACGATCTCGACGCCCTTGGCCAGCAGTTCCTCGTGCGCAGCGGTCACGTCCGGGACCTGGAGCCACAGCCGGACGTCCGCGGCCGGTGGCGCCTCGGACCGTCCCGACAGCTCCAGGAATCCGCCGCCGAGGAAGTAGACGGTGCCCCGCTCCGGGCCCGTGCCGAACTCGCGGTACACGGCGAGGCCCAGCTGATCGCCGTAGAAGACTCGGGAACGCTCCGGATCCGTGGGCCGCAGCACGACGCGGCCGCTCAGTACGTGCACCATGCGGGCGAGCCTAACCGGGGCGTTACTCTCGACCCTGCCCCAGTCGTGCCCCTGAAGTGGAGACGCGCCCCATGGAGACCACCGCCGGCCTCACCTTCCGTGACGCCACCGACTCCGATGTGGACACGCTCGTCGCGCTGGTCGAGTCGGCGTACCGCGGAGACGACAGCCGGGCCGGGTGGACCACCGAGGCGGACATCCTGGAGGGGCAGCGGACGGATCCGGAGGGTGTGCTCGCGGTCATCAAGTCGTCCGACGGCCGGCTGCTCACGGTGGAGCGGGACGGCCAGGTCGTCGCCTGCTGCCAGCTCGAACACCGGGGCACGTACGCGTACTTCGGGATGTTCGCGGTCAGTCCCACACTTCAGGGCGGCGGTCTCGGCAAGGTGATCATCGCGGAGGCGGAGCGGATCGCCCGGGAGACCTGGGGGGTGACCGAGATGCACATGACCGTGATCTCGGTGCGGAACGACCTCGTCGCCTGGTACGAGCGGCGCGGCTACCGCCGTACGGGACAGATGACACCGTTCCCGTACGGCGACGAGCGCTTCGGCGTTCCGCGGCGCGACGACCTGCAGTTCGAGCTGCTGGTCAAGCCACTGGTGTGACGTTCCTGCCCCGGTTCACGTGGTTCACGCGGTGAAGCGGCCGGTGCGTTTGATCTCCGGGTAGTCGGTCGTCGCGCCGTCCAGTTCCAGGGCCCGCACCAGCCGCAGATGGTCCTGGGTGTTCACCACCCAGCCGATGATCTTCAGATCCGCCTTGCGGGCCGCCTCGACGACCTCCAGGGTGATCCGGCGGATGTTCAGGCAGACCGTGCCCGCACCGGCCTCGACGGCACGCTCCACGATGTCGGGGCCGAACCGGCTGCCGATCAGCGCGGTCCGTACGCCGGGCACCAGGCGGCCGATCTCGGCGATCGCCTCGTCGTGGAACGAGGACACCTCGACCCGGGAGACCAGATTTCGCCGGAGCATGACCTCGGCCAGAGCCCGGGCCGCCGCGATGTCCTTGATCTCGGCCTGGAGCGGCGACCGCACGGCGTCCAGGACCTCCTCGAACACCGGGACGCGTTCCCCGCGGCCGGCGTCCAGGGCGCGCAGTTCGGTGAGGGTCTTCTCGGCGATCGGGCCGGTTCCGTCGGTCGTGCGGTCCACGTCGGTGTCGTGCATGACGACGAGAGCGCCGTCCTTGCTCAGATGCAGATCGAGTTCGATGAGGTCGAGGCCGGCCTGCTGGGCGGCGACGAAGGAACGGAGGGTGTTCTCGGGTTCGGTACCCATGACTCCGCGATGACCGATGGTAAGGAAGTTCAAGGTTCAACTCGCTTCCGTCGACGGCGGCTCGGTGCAAAGCCGCAGCCTAACGGCTACGCCGTGTGATGGACCCGTACGTACACGAGGGATCGCGGTGATGTGCGGGAGAGTGATCTCGCTTACCCGGAATCCCCGCGTTCATGGCACTCGACAGGAAAAAGTTCGGTGACCATTGGCGTGGGCAGGATAATTTCCCGAGACTGCTCTTGCTGGACGGAAGCTCGTATGTATACGGTCTCCATACGCGAGTTTCTCCCGTGGAGGATGGGACATGACGGAAATTCTTGTGCAGGCGGCTTCGGGGGACCAGGTTCCTCCCGTGACCAGGGTGGTGGAGCACCCGGCATGGCCCGTGCTCAAGGATGCCGTGGAGCGGATCCGGCCATGGCAGTCCAAGGACGGGGCGATCGACTTCGGGGCCGAGAGCGCGCCCGCGCGCGGGGACGCCGAGGCCGCCGTACGGCGTGTCGTCGACGCGGTGCAGGAGCTGTCGCCGTTGCTTCCGCACGACGCCGACTACCACGCCGCCCTCGTCAAGGACCTCCGGCGCTGGTCCGAGGGCGGCTTCGAGGTGCCCGACTTCCTCGACTCCCTGCTGGCCTTCCAGCCCGCCGCGAACCGCGCGGACGGCCTCCAGCACCTGGTCGTCTTCCCGATGTACACGCAGAACGGCAACCCGGACCGCAATCTGGAGGCGGTCGTGCTGCGCATGGTCTGGCCCGAGTGGCTGGCCGACCTGGAGCGCACGCGCTACGACAACCCGCTGTTCTGCGGCATCAAGTTCGAGGACTTCACCGCCGGTTACGACACCAACTCGGCCGTCCTCTTCCCCGAGACGATCGCCGTGCGCGAGGCGCCGGAACGCTTCTCCTGGGGCGGTATCTTCTGCGACCGCGAGGCCGCCCGCTTCCGCCGGGTCACCGACGCGGCCGTCGACATCCTGGGCCTGGAGCTGCCCGAGGACATCGCCGCGATGGTCCACGACCAGAAGCGCTGCGAGGAGGCCTTCGTGCTGTGGGACATGGTCCACGACCGCACCCACAGCCACGGCGACCTGCCCTTCGACCCGTTCATGATCAAGCAGCGCCAGCCGTTCTGGATGTACGGCCTCGAAGAGCTGCGCTGCGACCTCACCGCCTTCAAGGAGGCCGTGAAGCTGGAGGCGGACGGCGTTCCGCAGGCCCGTGACGTGCAGTACGCGGTCCTCTTCGACCGGATGTTCCGCTTCCCGGTCACCGGTGAGCGCGTGCGCAACTACGACGGGCTCGGCGGCCAGCTCCTCTTCGCCTACCTGCACAAGCACGACGTCGTCCGCTGGACCGACAACAAGCTGTTCATCGACTGGCAGCGCGCCCCCGAGGTCACCAACCAGCTGTGCGCCGACATCGAGCAG
The DNA here is from genome assembly GCF_001514145.1 of Streptomyces canus. Taxonomy (GTDB): domain Bacteria; phylum Actinomycetota; class Actinomycetes; order Streptomycetales; family Streptomycetaceae; genus Streptomyces; species Streptomyces canus. Next base: position 43,107 of record NZ_KQ948662.1, on the reverse strand, counting down.
CTCTACCGCGACGGCATCGACCGCCCGAAGCTCGTCCACTGGTTCGCCGGCTACGAGCTGGTCTCCACCTACCTCGCCCCGCACCCGGGCTCCAAGTGGGCCAAGGGCCCCGATGCCCTCGACCTGTCGCTGCCGCCCCGGAAACTCGTCGACGACGTGCTTCCGGACGAGTTTCCGCTGAGCATGTTCTATGAGGCCCTCTCCAAGAAGCTTCGTCATGTGATCGCCTCGACCCGGGGCATCACGGCGCAGAACGCCGAGCGGGTCGCCGCGTGAGCGATCGCGGCACCGGGAACACTGCACAGGCCGCCGAGGCGGCTGCTCAGGAGGCGAAGAACATGGCGGGGAACGGAGCTCTCAGCGGTGCGGTGATCGCGGTGGCCGGCGCGGGCGGGCCCGCGGGCCGCGCGGCACTGCTGCGGCTGGCCGAGGCGGGCGCGACCGTCGTCGGCGCGGACAACGACCCGGAGCGGCTCGCGGAGGCCGTGGACGCGGCACGCTACGCGTCGGGCGGCGCCAGCGTCACCGGCGAGCCGGTCGACCTGCTGGACCTGGGATCCACCCGGGACTGGGCCGAGCACATCGAGAAGGACTTCGGGCGCGTCGACGGCCTGGTCCACCTCGTCGGCGGCTGGCGCGGCAGCGAGACCTTCATCAAGTCGAGCCTGGACGACTGGGACTTCCTGGAACTGCTGCTCATCCGCACCGTGCAGCACACCTCGCTCGCCTTCTACGAGGGCCTGCAGCGCAGCGACCGCGGCCGCTACGTCCTGATCAGCGCCGCCGGCGCGACGAAGCCGTCCGCGGGCAATGCCTCGTACGCCGCCGCCAAGGCCGCGGCCGAGGCCTGGACGCTCGCTCTCGCGGACGCCTTCCGCAAGGCCGGGGGCGCCGACGGGCCGACGTCCGCGGCTACGATCCTGGTGGTGAAGGCGCTGGTGCACGAGGCCATGCGCGCCGACCGGCCCAACGCGAAGTTCGCGGGCTTCACGGACGTCAGGGACCTGGCCGATGCCATCGCCGGTGTCTGGGACAAGCCCGCCGCCGAAGTGAACGGAAACCGTCTGTGGCTGACCGAGAAGCCGTGAACCCCCCGAAGACCGACGCTCGTCGCCATCACGACCCGCAGGTCCGCGGCTTCGCCAGCGACAACTACGCCGGGGCCCACCCGGAGGTGCTTGCCGCCCTGGCCCTGGCCAACGGCGGGCACCAGGTCGCGTACGGCGAGGACGACTACACCGAGAACCTCCAGGGCGTCGTCCGCAGCCATTTCGGCGCCACGGCCGAGGCGTTCCCGGTCTTCAACGGCACCGGCGCCAACGTCGTCGCGCTCCAGGCGGTCACCGACCGCTGGGGCGCGGTGATCTGTGCCGAGAGCGCGCACATCAACGTCGACGAGGGCGGTGCCCCCGAGCGCATGGGCGGCCTCAAGCTGCTCAGCGTGCCCACCCCGGACGGCAAGCTCACGCCCGAACTGATCGACAAGCAGGCCTGGGGCTGGGAGGACGAGCACCGCGCGATGCCGCAGGTCGTCTCGATCACCCAGTCCACGGAGCTCGGCACCCTCTACACGCCCGACGAGATCCGCGCGATCTGCGACCACGCCCACGCGCACGGCATGAAGGTCCACCTGGACGGCTCCCGCATAGCCAACGCGGCCGCTTCCCTCGACGTCCCGATGCGGACGTTCACCAACGCGGTCGGCGTCGACATCCTCTCCCTGGGCGGGACGAAGAACGGTGCCCTGTTCGGCGAGGCGGTCGTGGTGATCAACCAGGACGCGGTCTCCCACATGAAGCACCTGCGCAAGCTGTCGATGCAGCTCGCCTCCAAGATGCGGTTCGTGTCGGTGCAGTTGGAGGCCCTGCTCGCCAAGGACCTGTGGCTGCGCAACGCACGCCACTCCAACGAGATGGCCCAGCGCCTGGCGGAGGGCGTCCGCGCCGTCCACGGTGTCGAGATCCTCTACCCGGTCCAGGCCAACGGCGTCTTCGCCAAGCTCCCGCACGACGTGAGCGAGCGCCTCCAGAAGCGCTTCCGCTTCTACTTCTGGGACGAGGCCGCCGGCGTCGTCCGCTGGATGTGCGCCTTCGACACGACCGAGGACGACGTGGACGCGTTCGTGGCGGCGCTGAAGGAGGAGATGGCGCGCTAGGGCGCGTACCGAACCGGAGGCGGTCTGTGCTTGCATGCCGGGGTGGACAAGACGCAGAGCCGGGTCCGGCCGAGGACCGATGACGACGTCGAGGCATGCGTGCGGGTGCTGGCGGAGGTCCACCGCCGCGACGGTTACCCGGTGAACTGGCCCGCCCGGCCCGGCGAGTGGCTGTCGCAGGAGGCCGCACTGGGCAGCTGGGTCGCCGAGCTGGACGGCCGTGTCGCGGGCCACGTCAGCCTCTCCCGCAGCGGCGAAGGCGACGTGGCCCCTGTCCTGTGGAGCGAGCGGAACGGCACGAGCCGGGAACAGGCCGCGGTGGTGGGCCGGTTGTTCGTCGCCCCGCAGGCGAGAGGGCACGGGATCGGTGCCCTGCTGATGGGCCGAGTGGTGGCGGAGGCCCGGCACCACGGCCTGCATCCGGTGCTCGACGTCGTCGCGTCCGACACCGCCGCGGCGGCCCTGTACGAACGGCTGGGCTGGACGAGGCTGGCCACGGTCGAACAGCGCTGGAGCCCGTCCCAGGTGGTCGCCGTGCATTGCTACGCTGCATAAATATACGGAGTTCCGTAAATCGATTGACCCGGAGTGATCGTCTTCCTATGCTCTGCGGGCATGGAGCTGATCCAGAACACCCCCGACCTTTTCGCATACCTGGCCGCCGACGAGGTCATCGACCACCACCACCCGGTCGTCCGAGAGGTGGCCGCGCGCCTCGCCAAGGAAGCGGTCGACTCGTATGCCTATGCGCGGCTGGCCTTCGAATTCGTCCGTGACGCCATCCCGCACTCCCAGGACTCCGGCGATCTCCGCGTGACCTGGCGGGCCTCCGACGTCCTGGAGCAGGGCACCGGCATCTGCTACGCCAAGGCCCACGCGCTGGCCGCCCTGCTGCGCGCCGAGGACATCCCGACCGCCCTCTGCTATCAGAGGTTCGACGTGGTGCACGGCCTGGTCGCCGTGCGGTTCAACGGTGCCTGGCACCGCCAGGACCCCCGGGGCAACAAGCCCGGAGTGGACGCCCAGTTCTCCCTCGACGGAGAGCGGTTGGCCTTCACGCCCGACCCGGAGTCCAACGAGATGGACTACCCAGTCCTGTACGCTGAACCGCACCCGGCCGTCCTGAGCGTCCTCAAGGCCGCCCCCGACCGGCCGTACCTCTGGAAAACACTCCCCACCGCACTCTGAGGCACCCGATGACCCTCTCCCTGACCGTGTCCGACGAAGTGCGCGCCCTCGCACCCGGCTTCAGGCACCTCGCCATCGAGGCCCACGGACTCGTCAACGGGCCCAGCACCGACGCCAGTTCGGCACTCCTCGACGAGGCGGCCCGCCGTCTGGCTGTACGTCTGGACGGGCGCGCCCCGCACGAGGACCCGCACATGGCGGCCTGGCGGGAGGGCTACACGGCGTTCGGCTCGAAGCCGTCACGCACCCGCAACTCGGCGGAGGCGCTGGCGAAGAGGGCCCTGTCGGACGCGGGCCTGCCCCGCATCAACGTGCTGGTCGACCTCTACAACGCGATCAGTGTCGCGCACCTCGTCCCCGTCGGCGGCGAGGACCTCGATCGCATCCGGGGCGGGATGCGGCTCGTACGGGCCACCGGCGACGAGGACTTCGTGACGGTGGCCGGAGGAGAGGAGACCATCGAGCACCCCGACGCCGGCGAGGTGATCTGGCGGGACGAGGAAGGTGTGACCTGCCGCCGCTGGAACTGGCGACAGGGCCCCCGTACGAGGCTCACGGAGGAGACGGTCTCGGCAGTCTTCCTGCTGGAGGGCATGGCCCCGATGCCGCTCGCCGACATGGAGAAGGCGGCCGCCGAACTGGCCGAACTGCTCGAGAAGTTCAGCCCGGGCGCGCAGATCACCACGGCGTCGCGGTAGCCCTCGACCCGGACGGCCCCGCTACCGAGCGTCGGCCTCGCGCACCTGCTCAGGTGTGGGCGCCGTACCCCCGAGATGCGCCGGCATCCACCAGGTGTCGTCCGGTCCCTTGGGGCGCACGGGATAGGCGCGCTGGGCCGCTTCCAGCAACTCGTTGACCCGCTCCCGCACTTGCCGCGTGATGGCCCCGGCGTACTTGTCCCGAGAAGCCTCGATCGCCTCGCCCACCCTCATGGTGATCGGGATGTGGCTGCGCTTGAAGTTGCGGGGGTGTCCCTTGGTCCACAGCCGCTGCGTACCCCAGACGGCCATCGGGATCAGGGGGACGCCCGCCTCCTGCGCCATCCGCGCCGCACCCGACTTGAAGCTCTTCAGCGTGAAGGACTGCGAGATGGTCGCCTCCGGGAACACCCCGACGATCTCGCCCGACCGCAGTGACTCCAGGGCGTGCGCGTAGGCCGTCTCGCCCTGCGTGCGGTCGACCGGAATGTGCTTCATCCCGCGCATCAGCGGACCGGAGACCTTGTGGCGGAAAACGGACTCCTTCGCCATGAAACGCACGAGACGCTTCTGCGGGAGCGCGGCCAGGCCGTTGAAGACGAAGTCCAGGTAGCTGATGTGATTGCTCACCAGCACGGCGCCGCCCGAGCGCGGGATGTTCTCCGAACCCCGGCAGTCGATCTTGAGGTCCCAGGCCTTGAACAGGGCCTGGGCGAATCCGACGACGGGACGGTAGACAAGCTCTGCCATGGGCGGGGTGAGCCCTTCCTGCTCTGCCTGGGAAGCTCCCGGCATTAAGTTACGCAGCCGTAGGTTTACGGCATCTCGCAGATCGTGCCCCAAGAACGGGCGGGGAGCCAGCCCTGGTGCCCGCACGGCGAGAGATTCTCGTCACTTCCGCCCTGTGATCGACCTTGGGCTTTTAAGCCCCCTTTACTCCGCGCGTACGGTCACCCGCCGCACGAGCAGGTACATCTCGCATCCCAGGCAGTACCCGAACGTGGCGTTGAGGAAGGCCGCCGCCAGTGCCGCTCCGGTCGCCGCGAGCCCGAGCCACTCCGGTCCGATCCCGTACCCCACGAGTCCCAGACCCGCGAAGGCGAGTCCCACCGCCTGCGCGAACCGCGGCGGTTCCGGCGCCTCGAACTCGGTCGGCGGCCCGATCCGTGGGCGTACGGCCTTACGGAACAGCCAGCCGTACGGCGAGCGGCCCACCCCGCCCGCCGCGCCCAGAGCGAACGCCAGTGTCTGCCAGGCCAGCAGCCAGACGCTGCCCGTGATCAGAACGGCCGCCAGCACGACGGTCGTCACGGCCGCGCCGAAGCGCGGCCCCCTTGCATCAATGTCCATGAATCAAGCATTCCGCAACGGGGAGACTTGGGGGAGGCGGGAATCTTTGCAGTCTCGTGAATGCTGTGCAGGTGATGACCGGACTTGTGGTGTGCGTGGCGGTGCTCGCGGCGGCGAGCGCCTATGGGGTGCTGCAGCGGCGGCGGAGCGGGAGAGTACGGGTGCGCGGGCGGGACGACGGCAAGAGGCTCGGCGCGGCCGAGTTGGGCGAGGAGCTCGGCGAACGCGCCACGCTCGTCCAGTTCTCCAGCGCCTTCTGCGCGCCCTGCCGGGCGACCCGGCGGGTGTTGGGCGAGGTCGCGGGCATGGTCCCGGGCGTGGCCCATGTCGAGATCGACGCCGAGAAGAACCTCGACCTGGTCCGCGAACTCGACATCCTCAAGACGCCGACCGTACTGGTCCTCGACGCCGACGGCCGGGTGGTGCGGCGGGCCACCGGCCAGCCGCGCAAGGCGGACGTCATCGCGGCGGTCGGGGAGGCGGTTTGACACCGGGTGCGCCGACGGTGAGGCATCTCCCATATGCCGGAACGTACTTGACTGTGCACCGCACCTATCGTCAGCCTGACCGTATGCCTACGGAACTCCTTCTGTTCGGGCGGGTCCACGTCGACCTCGCCCGCACCGCGAGCGCGCGCTGTCCGGCTTGTTGAGCAGCCACGGTCCAGCTCGACACTCCTCGCAGAAGGAAATGCCCATGACGGCCACGCCCGACCTCGGCGCCCCTCGACTCGCCTCCCCCGACCTCCTGCGGTCCGTCTTCCGGCGGCACGCGGCGGGCGTCGCCGTGATCACCGCGAGCGGTGACGCCGGCCCGGTCGGCTTCACCGCCACGTCCCTCGCCTCGGTCTCCGCCGAACCGCCGATGCTCTCCTTCGGGATCGGCACGGGCGCCTCCAGCTGGCCCGCGATATCCCGGGCGGACCACGTCGGCGTCCACATACTCGGCGACCACCAGGAGGAACTGGCCGCCACGTTCGCCCGCAGCGGCGCCGACCGCTTCGGCGCGCCCACCGCCTGGCGCGAGGGGCCCGAGGGGGTGCCCGTCCTCGACGACGTCCTCGCCTGGCTGGTGTGCCGGGTCGTCGCGCGCGTGCCCGCCGGGGACCACCGCGTCGTGCTGGCCGAGGTGCGGCTCGGCGACCCCGCAGGCGCCGGCCGACCGCTGCTCTACCACCAGGGCCGGTTCAGCGGCCTGCGCGACTGATCGGCTCATCGCCCCTTCCGCTGTGGTGCGCGGCCGTCGAGTTCCGATTACGCTGCGTTGCGAAGGTCACAGTTCAAAGCGCTTGCTTAGCGGGCGGGAACTGGTTGTACTGGTGAGTAATATTGCGGTCGGAGCGCAGCCCGCCCCGACCGGGATCGGCCGCTTGGGGCGCCTATGCTGCCTGCAAGAGGCAGCCGAAAAATGACGATGCAGTAGGAGAGCCGGCGTGAGCTTGAGGATCGTTGTCACTGTGAAGTACGTGCCCGACGCCACCGGCGACCGGCACTTCGCCGATGACCTGACCGTCGACCGGGACGACGTGGACGGTCTGCTCTCCGAGCTGGACGAGTACGCGGTCGAGCAGGCGCTGCAGATCTCCGAGAACTCCGACGACGACGTCGAGGTGACGGTCCTGACCGTGGGTCCCGAGGACGCCAAGGACGCGCTGCGCAAGGCGCTGTCGATGGGCGCCGACAAGGCGATCCACGTCGAGGACGACGACCTGCACGGCACGGACGCCATCGGCACCTCCCTGGTGCTGGCCAAGGCCGTCGAGAAGGCCGGTTACGACCTGGTGATCTCCGGTATGGCCTCCACCGACGGCACGATGGGCGTGGTCCCGGCGCTGCTGGCGGAGCGTCTGGGTGTGCCGCAGGTGACCCTGCTGTCCGAGGTCTCCGTCGAGGACGGCACGGTCAAGGGCCGCCGCGACGGCGACTCCGCCACCGAGCAGCTGGAGGCCTCTCTCCCGGCCGTGGTGTCGGTGACCGACCAGTCGGGCGAGGCGCGTTACCCGTCCTTCAAGGGCATCATGGCCGCCAAGAAGAAGCCGGTTCAGTCCTGGGACCTGTCCGACCTGGACCTGGAGGCCGAGCAGGTCGGCCTGGCCGGCTCCTACACCACGGTCGACTCCGCCACGGAGCGCCCGGCCCGCACCGCCGGGACGATCGTCAAGGACGAGGGCGAGGGCGGCAAGCAGCTTGCCGAGTTCCTCGCGAGCCAGAAGTTCATCTAAGGGTCACTGGCCCGCTGAGGCTCAACCCCGTACCGCCCCCTCAAGACTTCGCAATCCGCAGGAGAGCATTCCCATGGCTGAAGTTCTCGTCTATGTCGATCACGTGGACGGTGCCGTCCGCAAGCCCACCCTGGAGCTGCTGACGCTGGCCCGCCGTATCGGCGAGCCGGTCGCCGTCGCGCTGGGTGCCGGTGCCGCCGGCACCGCCGCCGTGCTGGGCGAGCACGGCGCCGTCAAGGTCCTCACCCACGACGCCTCCGAGTACGCCGACTACCTGGTCGTACCCAAGGTCGACGCCCTGCAGGCCGCCGTCGAGGCCGTCTCCCCGGCCGCCGTGCTGGTGCCGTCCTCCGCCGAGGGCAAGGAGATCGCCGCCCGCCTCGCGCTGCGCATCGGCTCCGGCATCATCACCGACGCCGTCGACCTGGAAGCCGGCGACGAGGG
>NZ_KQ948662.1:0-34404 GCF_001514145.1 Streptomyces canus | reverse complement strand
TCTCGCCGACTCCCTCGGCGCGGCCGTCGGCGCCTCCCGGGCCGCGGTGGACGCGGGCTGGTACCCGCACACCAACCAGGTCGGCCAGACCGGCAAGTCCGTCTCCCCGCAGCTGTACATCGCCAACGGCATCTCCGGCGCGATCCAGCACCGCGCCGGCATGCAGACCTCCAAGACCATCGTGGCCGTCAACAAGGACGCCGAGGCCCCCATCTTCGACCTCGTCGACTACGGCGTCGTCGGCGACCTCTTCGACGTCGTCCCCGCCCTCACCGAGGAGATCAACACCCGCAAGGGCTGATCCCGCTCCGGGCGTACGAGGCCCCCGTGACCGCCGACGCGGTCGCGGGGGCCTCGGCTCATCCCAGGGTGAGCGTGGCCTGCACCGGCAGGTGGTCGCTCGGGAACTGCCCGTTCATGGCGAAGGTGTTGATCGAGGCCCGGTGGACGGTGGCGCCGGGCGAGGTGAGGATCCAGTCGATGCGGTCGCCGTCGGGGGTGAGGGGTTGGTAGCCGTGGAAGGTGGCGTACTGCCTGCCGCGTTCCACGGCGGCGTCCCAGGTGTCGACGAGACCCGTGGCGAGCAGGGTGTCGTACGCCTGGTTGTCGTGGGCCGTGGCGTTGAAGTCGCCGGTCACCACCACCGGTGACGAGCGGTCGAACTCGGCGATCTTCTGGCCGAGGAACTCAGCGGACCGCTCGCGCGCGTACTGGCCCACATGGTCGAAGTGGGTGTTGAGGACGTGGAACTCCCGTCCGCCGGCGGCCCGGTCCCGGAAGCGGACCCATGTGGCGATCCGGGGGAGCGCTCCACCCCAGGTGTTCGAGCCGATGACCCTGGGCGTGTCGGAGAGCCAGTACGTGTCGTGCTCGACCGGGGCCAGGCGCCGGGTGTCGTAGAAGATCGCCGTGGACTCGTCGTGGCTGCCGCCCTCGCGGCCGGTGCCGATCCAGTCGTAGTGCGGTCCGAGGTCGGCGTGGATGTCGCGCAGTTGCTGGTAGAGGCCTTCCTGGGTGCCCATCAGGGTAGGGGCCTCCTGACGTAACAGCCGGCGCATCACCGGACGGCGGGCGGCCCAGCTGTTGGGTTCGGAGGTGCTGGCGAAGCGGAGATTGAACGTCATGACATCGAGTCGGCGGTTGGTCGGCTTGGCGGCGGAGGCCGGCAGCGTGCCCATCAGCGGCACGGTGACGGCGGCGGCCATGGCGGTTCTGAGGCCCATGCGACGCGTCATTCTGTGGGTGTCCGACATGTTGTTCCCTCCCGACGGGACAGGATGAATGTTCGAACCGGAGTGCGGTAGAGGGCGTAGGGGTTCTCGGCGCCTCGAATGAACGCGGTGGCTCATGCTGTGGACGGGGTGTTGACCGTCCGGAGGCTTCGTGGATAACTTCGCTCTACGGATTGTTGATTCCGTAGAGCGGAAAACTGGAGGATGTGGGATGGGTCAGGGCCAGCAGGAGCAGGTGGCGACGAGCCTCGCGGGTGCCGTCAGCGAGGAGATCAGCGCCTCCCTCGCGCCGGTCGACGCCGAACTGGAGCGCCGCTACCCCGGAGACCCCGGCACCCGCCAGCCCGTGCACACCGTCTACGTCCCCGGTGACGCCTTCGCCTCCGACACCATCCGGTCCTGGGGTGACAAGGCCCTCGCCGCCCTCGACGAACACGCCCCGGACGCCGCGTCCTTCGCCGCCGTCCTCGGGTTGTCCGACGCACTCGCCGAGCCCGTCTACGCGCGCGTGCGGGCCAAGCTGGAGCACGAGCCGATCGAGGACCTGCGCGTCGACTTCGAGGACGGCTACGGCCCGCGCCCGGACGCCGAGGAGGACGAGACGGCGGCCCGCGCGGCACGGCTGATCGCCGAGGCGTACAAGAACGGCACGGCGGCCCCGTACATGGGCATCCGCATGAAGTGCATGGAGGCGGCCGTCCGGGACCGCGGCATCCGGACCCTCGACATCTTCCTCACGGGCCTCATGGCGGCGGGCCATCTGCCCGAAGGGCTGGTGCTGACCCTGCCGAAGGTGACCTACGCCGAGCAGGTCACCGCGTTCGTCCGGCTCCTGGAGGCCTTCGAGAAGGCCCACGGACTGGACTCCGGCCGGCTCGGCTTCGAGATCCAGATCGAGACCAGCCAGTCCATCCTCGCCACCGACGGCACCGCCACCGTCGCTCGTATGATCCAGGCCGCCGAGGGCCGCGCCACCGGACTGCACTACGGCACCTTCGACTACAGCGCCTGCCTCGGCGTCTCCGCCGCCCACCAGGCGAGCGACCACCCCGCCGCCGACCACGCGAAGGCGATCATGCAGGTCGCGGCCGCGGGCACCGGCGTACGGGTCTCGGACGGCTCCACGAACGTCCTGCCGGTCGGCCCGACGGCGAAGGTCCACGACGCCTGGCGACTGCACTACGGCCTGACGCGCCGGGCGCTGGCCCGCGCCTATTACCAGGGCTGGGACATGCACCCCGGCCACCTCCCCACCCGGTACGCGGCCGTGTTCGCCTTCTACCGGGAGGGCTTCGAGCAGGCCGCCGGCCGACTTGCCCGGTACGCGGGCCGGGTCGGCGGCGACGTCATGGACGAGCCGGCCACCGCCAAGGCGCTCAGCGGCTATCTGCTGCGCGGTCTCGACTGCGGCGCCCTCGACATCGCCGAGGTGGTCCGGCTGACGGGGCTGACCCGCGCCGACCTGGAGGGCTACGCGGCGCCCCGGCGCGGTGACCTGACCGTCTCCACGAAGTAGCACGAAGCAGGCGGAGAAGTAGCGACCCTGTCACGGTCGCAACCACCGGCTGAAGTCGTCACCCCTGCCCCGTAGTCTGTACGGCACGCATTGACGTGTTCACAGGAACGGGGCAGCGGTGTCTTCGGGGGAGACCAACGGAAAGGGCCAGGACGACGCCGGTCGGCTGCTGGCCGGGCGTTATCGTGTCGTGGCCCAGCTCGGTCGCGGCGGCATGGGCGTGGTCTGGCGGGCCGTCGACGAGGTCCTCGGCCGCGAGGTCGCCGTCAAGGAACTGCGCACCTACACCGACGCCGACGGCCCGGAACTCGCGGATTTGCGGTTGCGGATGCAGCGGGAGGCGCGTGCGGCGGCCCGGGTACGGCATCCCGGCGTCGTCGCGGTGCACGACGTGGCCGAGGTCGACGGGCGTCCGCTGATCGTCATGGAGCTGGTCGACGGGCCGTCCCTGGACGCCGTACTGCGCAAGAGCGGCCCCCTCGACCCGCGTGAGGCGGCCGGTATCGGCGCCAAGGTCATGGACGCGCTGGCCGCCGCCCACGAAGCCGGCGTACTGCACCGGGACGTCAAGCCCGGCAACATCCTGCTCGACCGCTCGGGCCGCGTCCTGCTGACCGACTTCGGCATCGCCACCATGGACGATCCGGGCGACGGCTCGGCCACGAACCTCACCCGCACCGGTCATCTCGTCGGCTCCCTGGACTACATGGCCCCCGAGCGCGCCCAGGGTGCCGATCCGGGACCGGCCTCCGACGTGTGGGGCCTGGGCGCCACGCTGTACGCGGCGGTCGAGGGAGCCTCGCCGTTCCGCCGTACGTCGACGTTCTCCACGCTCACTGCGATCGTCGGCGAACCGCTCCCCGAATCCCGCCGTGCCGGCCCCCTCGGCCCGGTTCTCCAGCGCCTGCTGGACAAGCGTCCCGAGGCGCGCCCGGGGGCCGTGGAGGCGCGCGGGCTGCTGCAGGCGGTGGCGGACGGGGCCGGGCCGGACAGCCCTACGACGACCTTGCGGGGTACGGCGGCTTCGACGGGTACGCCGGGTTCGGCGGAGCAGGCCGAGACGGCACCCGACGCTCCGGCGGCGCCGGTGGCATCGGCCGGTCCCGGGCCGACGGACCCGACGAGGCCGTCGGCGGCGCAGAGGGCTGAGCAGGGCCAGGGTCCCGGTGAGCACGAAACGGCGGGGACAGTGGCCGCGCAACCGACCGCGCCCGCGGCGGCCGCCGAGCCCGGGACTCCAGGACAGGGCACCCCGGACGCTGCTGCCGGGGCCCCGGCGCCGTGGTGGGTGGCGTCCGGCTCCCAGGAGGGTGCGCCCGGAGCGGCCGGTCTGCCGGGGCAGGGCCCCGGCGTGTTCGCCTCTCGGACCGGTGGCCCGGGGCAACCCGGGCCACCGGCTCACGGTCACGGGCCGTCCGGGCTCCACGACCCGCTCCCGACGGGCCCCATGACCACCGCGCCCCGGTCCCGTCGCAAGGGCCGTGTCCTGCTCGTCGCCGCGGCGGTCACCGTCGTTCTCGCGGTGGCCGGAACAGCGGTCGCCGTGCTGAACAACTCGGGTGACGCCGAGGCCGACGCCCGTCCCACCCCGACCGTCACCACGGCGAAGGCCTCCACCTCCGCCCGCACCGACGCCGACCGGTCCAGCAGTCCCGAGCCCACGGGTGGGGACGACAAGAAGACCCCGAGCGCGGAGGAGACGTCCGGCGACGACGGGGGATCCAAGCCCACGAGCCGGGCCTCCGCGTCCGCCACGGCCAACTCCTCCGGCGGTGGCACCTCAGGGGGCGGCGGCTCGGACGGTTCGTCCGGCGGCAGTGGCTCCGGCGGCTCCGGGGACGGAGGCACGACCGGGGACGGCGGCGCCGGCACCCCGGCCCCGGCCTGCACCGCCATCGGTGGCGGCAAGTACAACTGCACCGTCTGGAAGACCGCCACGTCCTACACCGCCTCCGGCGCCGAGGCCGGTGTCCTCAACGCGGGCACCAACTACTTCTACTGCCAGTCGAACCTGGGCCGCCGCGAGACGTCCGGCGAGTGGACCAACGTCTGGTGGGCGAAGACGGACGACGACAGCGGCAACACCGGCGTCTATGTCAGCGACGTCTACCTCAAGGGCGGGAACAACGACGAGCCGGTGCCGGGACTCCCGGTCTGCTGAACCGTCACGTACCGCTCCAGGCCGGACTCCGTGACCCGCTTCTCCTCGGCGAACAGCCTTGTGCCCGCCGCGCACAGCTGCCGGTCGGCGCGGGCCCGTGCCACGAACTCCTCCGGCGTGACGCCGAACAGCTCACGCAACCGGGCCGACCCCACGAGGAGTTCGGTCAGCAGCTCCCGCTGGCCGGGGTGGATGCGCGCGGTGCCGGTGCCGTCGTGCAGGACGCCGTGGCGGTTGACGTACGAGTGGACACCCGGCAGGGTCACGCCGCCCGGCAGCTCGACCCGCACCTCGGGGGAGGGCAGCCAGGCGCGCCCGTAGTTGCCGTTCGGCAGCGGCACCCCCTCGCTCGCGTCGATGATCGCCAGTTGCTCGGCGTCCAGCCAGATGACGAACAACTCCCGTACGGCGTCCGGGGCGTGGAAGGGAGACGCCGACACGTATCCCATGCGGCTCACGTGCGCGGACACGCCCACGTCGACGCCGGTCACCCGTGTCCTCACCATCGGGATCGGCGAGGTGATCCCGAACTCGGCCATCTTGTGCCGCAGTTGGCCGGGACTGGCGTTGGAGCCGACCGCGAGGAGGGGAGCGCGGTCCTCGTGCACCAGCCGGTCGTGGGGCAGGGGCACCAGCCGGTCACCGTCGAGCAGCGCCGAGTCCGCCGGCCAGGCGCCGGGATACAGCAGCGGGTGATCGCGAGGTGCCTCGGCCAGACCGAGGGTCTCCAGGCTGAAGTCGTCCATGGCAGCTCAGTCCGCCGGCGGCAGCTCGCCCGAGCCCCGGGTGATCAGTCGGGTCGGCAGTTCGATCCGCTCCGGCGTCAGCAGCGTGCCGTCCAGCTGGCGGAACAGCCGCTCGGCGGCCGTACGGCCCAGCGTAGCCGCGTCCTGGGCGACGACCGTGACGCCCGGCTGCAGCAGATCGGCGAGTTCGATGTCGTCGAAGCCGACGAGGGCGACTCGGCGGGTGTGTTCGGCGAGGACACGGACCACGGTGACCGTCACCCGGTTGTTGCCGGTGAAGATCGCGGTGACGGGGGAGGGGCCGGCGAGCATCCCCTCGGCCGCTCCGCGCACCCGCACCGGGTCGGTGACGCCCAGCGACGTCCAGGCGTCCGCCACCTCGATGCCGGCGTCCTCCATGGCGGCCCGGTACCCGCGCAGCCGCTCGGCGGCCGTGTGGATGCGGGGCATGTCGCCGATGAAGCCGATCCGCCGGTGGCCGTGGGCGATGAGGTGGGCCACGGCGTCGCGGGCACCGCCGAAGTTGTCGGAGAGGACGACGTCGGCGTCGATCCGGCCCGCCGGACGGTCCACGAACACCGTGGCCACGCCCGCCTTCAGCTCCGGCTCCAGATAACGGTGGTCGTCACCGGCCGGGATGACCACGAGGCCGTCCACGCGCCGGGCGCACAGCGCCAGCACCAGTTCCTGCTCGCGCTCCGGGTCCTCGGCGCTGGAGCCGTTGATGAGCAGAGCGCCGTTGGCCCGGGCCACCTCCTCCACCGCGCGGCTGAGGGGGCCGTAGAACGGGTCGGCGAGGTCCTCCAGGACCAGGCCGATGCTGGCCGTACGGCCCTTGCGCAGGACGCGCGCGCTGTCGTTGCGGCGGAAGCCGAGGGCCTCGATGGCCTCCCGCACCCGGTGCTCCGTCTCGGGTGTGACCCCCGGTTCGCCGTTGACCACCCGGGAGACCGTCTTGAGCCCGACGCCGGCCCGCGCGGCCACGTCCTTCATGGTCGGACGGTTGCCGTACCGGGTCGTGGCGAGGCGGTCTGCTCGGCTGTGGGTGTCGGGCACGATACGGCGTCCTGTCCTGTCGTCGACGGGGATGTGGCGGTCCATGATTTTGTATGAGGATGTGGCGTCGAGCATAGAGCCTGGACAACGTTGTCAGAAGCGGGAGACACTGTCCACCGCAATCTGTCGGCCTGCGCCCCACCGCGAGACCGCCTGTCCATTCCTCAAGGTTGACCGGGGAGAACTGACACTGATGCACACCGACCTCGTGGCTGCGCTCGACATCGGCGGCACCAAGATCGCCGGAGCGCTGGTGGACGGCCACGGCCGGATCCTGCTCCGGGCACAGCGCGCCACGCCCGCGCAGGAGGACGGCGACACCGTGATGCGCGCCGTCGAGGAGACCCTCGGCGAGCTCACGGACTCGCCGCTGTGGGGGCGCGCGGGCGCCCTCGGCATCGGCAGCGCTGGCCCGGTGGACGCCTCCACCGGCACCGTGAGCCCGGTGAACGTGCCCGGCTGGCGCGACTATCCGCTGGTCAGCCGGGTGCGTGCGGCGGCCGGCGGGCTCCCCGTCGAGCTGATCGGAGACGGTGTGGCCATCACGGCGGCGGAGCACTGGCAGGGCGCTGCCCGGGGGCACGACAACGCGCTGTGCATGGTCGTGTCGACCGGTGTGGGCGGCGGGCTGGTGCTGAACGGCCAACTGCACGCCGGGCCCACCGGCAACGCCGGGCACATCGGGCACATCAGCGTCGACCTCGACGGCGACCCGTGCCCGTGCGGTGCGCGCGGCTGTGTGGAGCGCATAGCCAGCGGTCCGAACATCGCCCGGCGCGCGCTGGAGAACGGCTGGCGGCCCGGTCCTGACGGTGACACGTCCGCCGCCGCGGTGGCCGACGCGGCCCGGGGCGGCGATCCGGTCGCCGTGGCCTCCTTCCAGCGGGCCGCCCAGGCGCTCGCCGCCGGTATCGCCGCCACCGCGACCCTCGTCGAGATCGACATCGCCGTCATCGGCGGCGGGGTCGGCAAGGCGGGTGACGTCCTCTTCGAACCGCTGCGCAAGGCCCTGGGCGACTACGCGACCCTCTCCTTCGTCCAGCGCCTGACGATCGTGCCCGCCCAGATGGGCACGGACGCGGGGCTGGTCGGCGCGGCCGCGGCGGCGCTCGCGAAGCAGGCGGACACGGCAGCGGCGGTCTGACGCCGGGGTGGTGCGAGGCGCCGGCGATGTCGGCAGAAACGTTCACTTGGCGGCCGGGTCCGCGAACCCGGCCGCCAGGCGCCGTCAGCAGCTCAACCGCGCGTCCGCCCAGTCCGCGTGGTCCGAGTCGATGCCGTCCCCGCCGTCGGTGACGACGAGCCGGACCAGCCGGGCGCCGGTGATGTCCGCGGTGAGCGGCTCGGCCGGGAGGGCGTTGGTGAGGACGCCGGTGGACGCCACCTTGGTGCCGTCCGCCCAGACCTCGAAGGCGACGGTGCCGTTCGCGCCCTTCTCGTCGTCGACGCCGACGTCGGCGGTGACGGTCTCGCAGGCCGCGCCCGTGTAGTACTCGACGGCGCTCTCCGCGTGCACCCCGAGCCCCTTGGCGTAGACCACCCCGCCCAGGGTGATCGGATGACCGTCGCCCGCGGCGCTCTCTCCATTGCTGGTGTTGCGTTCCACGGGTCCGTAGCCGTTGGCGGCCGACAGCCACGGAAGGTCACCGAGATCCGAGGTCCCGGCCGGCGGCGGCACCACTACGGTCGCGGTGAACGGCAGCACGTTCTCGACCCGGAGACCGGCCGGTGAGCGGTAACTCGCCTTGAGTGTCAGGTCGTACGACCCCGTCGGCGTCCCCTGTGGAGCGGTGACCGTCCACGTCGTGCGCAGCGAGCGGCCCGTGGACAGGGCCTTGGAGGTGGTCGGCGAGGTCGGCTTCACGGCCCACCCCCCGGGGCCGGACAGCCGTACCGAGACCTGCCGGGCCGGGGTGCGTCCCAGGTCGGTGACGGTCGTCGTCAGCGGGGCCCGCGTGCCGGCCTGGACCAACGGACTGCCGTCCAGGCCGAGTTCCACGGCGGGTGGGTGCTGGTTCCACCTGCGGTCGGCAGCGACCCGTACGAGGACCGTTCCGTGCGCCGGGACGGTCGCCGAGATGGTGCCCGCGGTGTTGTAGCTCTTGTGCTGCCACAGGTCGCGCAGGGTGTACGCGGCGGCGTCGGGCAGGCCGACGGCCGCGGCGGTGGTGGCGATGCGCTGCGGGCTGCCCGTCTCGTTGAACAGGGCGACCGCGCGGCTGCCGTCCTTCATCTCCTTGGCGACGACCCGGCGTCCGCCCTCGGAGGAGACGACAGAACCCTGCTTGCCCAGCGGGTCCTGGTCGACGGCGATGACCTCCTTGTTGCCGAGGATCTCGAAGGTCTCGTCGGAGGCCGTGCGCAGGTCGCTGCCGATGAGCAGAGGGGCCGCCATGACCGACCACATCGAGAAGTGCGAGCGGTACTCGGTGGCCGTCATGCCGCCGTTGCCGACTTCCAGCATGTCGGGGTCGTTCCAGTGGCCGGGGCCCGCGTGGGCCGCGAGGGGCAGGTTCTGCTTGAGGATGGACAGCATCGAGCCCCAGGTGTCGCTGATGTCGCCGGTGGTGCGCCACAGGTGTCCGACGTCGGCGGCCCACTCCCAGGGCTTGTTCTGGCCCCATTCGCAGATGCTGTAGACGATGGGTCTGCCGGTCGCCTTGAGGGCGTCGCGCATGGTCGTGTAGCGCAGTCTGGCGTCCACGCCCTGGTTGTTGCAGTTGTCGTACTTGAGGTAGTCGACGCCCCAGTCGGCGAACTGCTGTGCGTCGCTGTACTCGTGGCCCAGGGCGCCCGGGAAACCGACGTTGCTGCACGTCTTCGTGCCCGCGCTGGTGTAGATGCCGAGCATGAGGCCCTTGGAGTGCACGTAGTCGGCGACGGCCTTGATCCCGTTCGGGAAGCGGACCGGGTCCGGGACGAGCTTGCCGTCCGCGTCCCGGGCCGGCAGGGCCCAGCAGTCGTCGAGGTTGACGTACTGGTACCCGGCGTCCTTGAGGCCCTTCTCGACGAAGATGTCCGCGATCCCCTTGACCATGGACTCGTTGAACTCGGCCCGGCAGTGGGTGGAGTTCCAGTTGTTGAAGCCCATCGGCGGGGTGAGGGCCAGGCCGTCGGCCAGTGCGGGTGACGCCGGCCCCTCCTCGTCCGCGACGGCGGGAGCCCCGGGCACCGCCAACAGCAGCACGGTGAGTGCGGCGACCGTCCTTCGGCGAGTTGTGCGGGTGTGAAGGTGACGCATCGTTACGTTCCTCCGAACCGGCAGAAGGTGCGATGACGGCATGTACGCGTCATTCGGTGTGGGTTAAAGGTAGGACGTGTTGGACTGTGGTGGAAGAGAGCGGCACGGCGTACGGCAGCGTGACCCATTCGGTCCGACGACGTTGATCAGGCCATGAAGAAGCGCAGCATGCTCGCCATCGCCTCCCTCGCCACCGGCTTCGTCGTCGCGGCGGTCACTCCCTCGCACGCCCTGGGTGAGGACCTCGACCACGTCGATGTCGACAAGACCGTCAGCACCCTCGACCACACCGTCGCCAGCGACAGTCTGGACGGTGTGGACGGGTCCGCCCTCGGGGGGAACGGCTGACGAGACCTGCGCGGACCGCGGCGCCGGGGCCCTTCGTCCACAGGGGCCCCGGTGCCGCGTTCGTGCGCCCTCATCTGCGGCTGGTTTCCGTGGCAGGGTGGAGCGGGCAAGCCTCAGGGGGCCAAACAGAAGAGGGGGAGTCCGTGATCGTCTGGATCAACGGCGCGTTCGGTGCGGGGAAGACCACCGCCGCACGGGAACTGATCGAACTGATCCCGAACAGCACGCTCTTCGACCCCGAGGACATCGGCGCGGCGGTCGTGCGTCTGCTGCCGCCCAAGCACCTCACCGAGGTCGGCGACTTCCAGGACCTGCCGATCTGGCGACGTCTGGTGATCGACACGGCGGCCGCGATGCTCGCCGAGCTCGGCGGGACCCTCGTGGTCCCCATGACCCTGCTG
This sequence comes from Streptomyces canus, assembly GCF_001514145.1. GTDB lineage: Bacteria > Actinomycetota > Actinomycetes > Streptomycetales > Streptomycetaceae > Streptomyces > Streptomyces canus. The sequence goes on along the minus strand of NZ_KQ948662.1, from coordinate 23,703 downwards.
CGCCAGGAGTACCGCGACGAGATCTTCGGTGGCCTCGCCGCCCGCCGGATCGCCGTCCGGCATGTTCTCCTCGCTCCGGCGGAAACGATCCTGCGCGAGCGAATAGCCGGGCGGGGGACCCCGCCGACCCTGCCGCCCGGCGAGATGGGGCAGGGGCACTGGGCGTACGGCCACATCGAGCCCTACCGGGCCGCCCTCGCCTCCTGGCTCACCGCCGACGCTCACCTGATCGACACCGGCGCGCTTACCCCGTACGAGACGGCCGCCCGCATCGCCGAGGACCTCGGCGCGGGGACCGTCCCGGTGTGCGACATCGTGCAGACCCCCGAGCCCACCGCCGAGACCGTGGCCGCCGGGGTCCTCCTCTTCGACGAGCAGGACCGGGTGCTGCTCGTCGATCCCACCTACAAAGCCGGCTGGGAGTTCCCCGGCGGTGTCGTGGAGCCCGGCGAGGCGCCTGCCCGGGCCGGCGTGCGCGAGGTCGCCGAGGAGACCGGCATTCAGCTGGAGGACGTACCGCGTCTCCTCGTCGTCGACTGGGAGCCGCCCGCGCCTCCCGGATACGGCGGACTGCGCCTCCTCTTCGACGGCGGCCGGCTCGACGCCGACCGGGCTCGGGCGGTGCTGCTGCCCGGTCCCGAACTGCGCGGCTGGTGTTTCGCCAGCGAGGAAGAGGCCGCCGGCCTGTTGCCGCCGGTGCGCTACGAGCGGTTGCGGTGGGCGCTGCGGGCCAGGGAACGCGGGGCCGCGCTGTACCTGGAAGCCGGGGTTCCGATCGGCTGACGTCCGGGGAGGCCCCGTCGGCATGCGGTGCCGACGGGGCTTCGCCACGTTCGAGGCATGTTCGACTCAGGCAAGCGGAGGGCGAGAACCCGCCAAGGGAATCGTCGCGATACCTCCATGCCAGAGCTAACGAAACGTCCCGCCCTCGTCAACTCTTGGCAACGAGCGCAAACAATCCCCTTTTCGGTCAATTCCTGCCTTGACCGGCCTCTCGGCGTGTTGCGACAGTCCGCTCAGTCTCACGGCGCCGACAACGGCCGGCGACCGACGCCTTCCCTCAGGGAACCAACAGCCCCATGACGAGACCCTGTCCGCCGGCGACGGCGAAAACTCCGCGCCAGCCCCAGCACATACCCGGGACGTCCGCACGATGACGACGCAACAGCAGCCGATGCCCGCCGACACCGGCACCACGCAGGCCGGTGAACCGTCGCCGCACCCGCGGAGCGACGGCACGGTCATCACCGGGCGTTCGCCCGCCCGTATGGCCTGGCGGCGCATCAGACGGGACAAGGTCACCCTGATCGCGTTCGTGATCACCGTCCTGTTCATCCTGGTCGCGCTGCTGGCTCCGGTCCTGACGGCGATCACCGGCTGGGGGCCGATCACCCCCGACGGCAAGGCGATCGACCCGGACACCGGCAACTTCCCGCGCGGCGCCCTGGGCGGCATAGGCCTCACCCACCTGCTGGGGGTCGAACCGGGCACGGGCTACGACCTGTTCGCCCGGATCGTCTACGGCCTGCGCACCTCGCTCCTCGTCGGCTTCGCCTCGGCCGTGCTGTCCACCGTCGTCGGTGTCGTGGCGGGCCTCGCGGCGGGATACTCCGGCGGCTGGGTCGACTCCGTGCTGTCGCGGATCATGGACGTGATGCTGGCCTTCCCGCAGCTGCTGTTCATCATCGCGCTGACCCCGGTCATCCAGAACGCGATGCAGACCAACAGCCACGGCGGCACCGACGAGAACCTCCGGCTGCTGGTCCTCGTCCTCAACATCGCGGTGTTCGCCTGGGCCTACACCGCCCGGCTGGTGCGCGGGCAGGTCCTGTCGCTGCGCGAACGGGAGTTCGTCGACGCCGCGCGAATCATGAGCGCCGGCCGGTGGCACATCCTCTTCCGGCAACTGCTGCCGAACCTGTGGGCCCCGGTCCTGATCTCCTTCGCGCTGGCCGTCCCGCAGAACATCACCACCGAGGCGGCCCTGTCCTACCTCGGCGTGGGTGTCATCCCGCCCAACCCGGACTGGGGGGCGCTGCTGTCGGACGCCTCCCAGTACTTCCTCCAGGACCCGATGTACCTGTTCGTCCCCGGCGTCCTGCTCCTGGTCCTCGTCCTCGGGCTCAACCTCCTCGGAGACGGAGTCCGGGACGCCCTCGATCCCCGCGCGGCCCGAAGCTGACGCGGTCCCCTTCAACACCGGCACGCACGGCCCCACTCGGGTCGCACCGCCGAGCCGTAAAAGAAACGGAGTATCACCCAATGACGCGCAGAAGGCGCTCGATCGCGCTCGCGGCCACCGCCGTGGCGATCGCCCTGGGGGCCACCGCATGCGGGGGCTCCTCCAGCACCACCGGGAGCGGCTCCCCGACCAAGGGCGGCACGCTGACCGTCCTCGACCACGCCGACTTCGACCACCTCGACCCCCAGCGCACCTACACGACCGAGGGTTCGAGCATGGACCAGGAGATCGTGCGCACCCTGACCGGATGGGACGAGACGGGCTCCCAGCCCAAGCTCGTCGGCGATCTGGCCACCGACACCGGAACGCCCAGCGAGGGCGACACGGTGTGGACCTTCCACCTGCGCAAGGGCGTCGTGTGGCAGGACGGCACGCCGGTCACGGCGCAGGACGTCAAGTACGGCGTCGAGCGGACCTTCTCGCCCGACATCAACGGCGGTCCGCCGTACGCCAGTCAGTGGCTGGTCGGCGGCTCCTCCTACAAGGGGCCCTACTCGGGCAAGGAGCTCGCCTCCATCCAGACGCCCGACGCGTCCACGATCGTGTTCCATCTCGGCCAGCCCGTCGCCGACTTCAACGAGACGACCGCCATGCCCGGCTGGTCCGGGGTGCCCAAGGCCCATGACACGGGGGCCACGTACGACACACACGTCTGGTCCGACGGGCCGTACATGATCAAGTCGTACACCAAGAACAAGGAAGTCGTCCTCGTCAAGAACACGCACTGGAAGCAGTCGACCGACCCGATCCGGCAGCAGAACGTCAATGAGATCGACGTGAAACTCGGCCAGGACCAGTCGGCGATCGACCAGCAGATCAAGTCCGACGCCGGCACCGCCCAGACCTCGATCATGCAGTGGCCGATCGCGGGCTCCGACCTGACGACGATCTCCAGCGACCCGTCACTGAAGTCACGCCTCTACAAGATCCCGGCCCCGGGCATCAACTACCTCGCGATCAACACCACCCGGGTCAAGGACCTGAAGGTCCGTCAGGCCATCGAGGACGCGATCGACAAGACCACCGTCCGCGGCGCGTTCGGCGGTTCGGCGTACGGCGACTACGCGAGCACCATGATCAGCCCCGGTATCGGCGGCTACCAGAAGTTCAACCTCTACAGCACCAACCCCGCGGGCGACCTCACCAAGGCCAAGGCGCTGATGAAGCAGGCCGGGAACCCCAAGCTCACCATGTCGCTGGCGGTGGAGAACACACCGACCCTGGAGCACTTCGGTGACGCGGTGAAGACCTCGCTCGGGAAGATCGGCATCACCGTGAACATCACCCCGATCGACGCGGCGAACTACTTCAGCAACATCGACAACGTGAAGAACCAGTACGACCTGACCTGGGGCGACTGGATCGCGGACTGGCCGAACGCCTCCACCGTGCTGCCCGTGCTCTTCGACGGACGGCAGATCGCCAAGCTGCCGCAGTCCAACCAGGACCTGGCGTACCTGAACGACCCCGCGGTCAACGCGCAGATCGACAAGATCGCCAAGATGACCGACGTCAAGCAGGCCAACGCCGCCTACGGCGCCCTGGACGAGCAGATCATGAAGGACGCCGCGGTGGTCCCGCTGATGTACATGAACTTCAGCGAACTGGCGGGCTCCAAGGTCGGCGGGGTCATCCCGGACACCATCCTCGCCGAGCCCAGCCTCGTCCACGTGTACGTCAAGAGCTGACGCACCCCTCCTCGGCCCGCCGGCGGTCCCCGGCCGGCGGGCACCCCCTCTCACGTCAGGGTCCAGCACGACATGGTTCGTTACCTCATCCGGCGCCTGCTGGCAGCGGCCGCGATCCTGCTGGTGATCACCGTGATCACCTTCGTGATCTTCTTCGCGCTGCCGTCCGATCCCGCACTCCTGGCCTGCGGCAAGACCTGCTCGCCCTCCCGGCTGACCGAGATCAAGCATTCGCTCGGGCTCGACAAGAGCTTCCTCACCCAGTTCTGGGAGTTCTTCAAGGGCCTCTTCGTCGGCCGTGACTACGGAGACCAGAGCCTGCGCGTGCACTGCGGCGCGCCCTGCCTCGGCATCTCCTTCCAGACCGACACCCCCGTCCTCAGCACCCTGCTGGGCGACTTCCCCGCGGACCTCTCGCTCGGGCTCGGCGCCGCGGTGTTCTTCCTTATCCTGGGCGTCGGCCTCGGCACGCTCGCCGCCGTCCGCCGGGGCAAGGCCGCCGACAAGGCGGCGGTGGGACTCGCCCTGCTCGGTGTCTCCGTGCAGATCTACTTCGTCGGGCTGCTGCTGCTCTACCTGTTCGTCGACAAGTGGCAGATCCTGCCCGCCTCCGGCTACACCCCGATCACCCAGGACCCGAGCGCCTGGTTCGAGGGTCTGATCCTGCCGTGGGCCACCCTGGTCATCGTCTACCTCGCGCTGTACACCCGGCTCACCCGCTCCTCCATGCTGGAGGTCTTCGCCGAGGACTACATGCGCACCGCCCGGGCCAAGGGCCTGTCCAGCGGCAAGGTCGTCCTCAAGCACGGCCTGCGGGCCGCCATCACCCCGATCCTCACCATCTTCGGCATGGACGTCGGCTCGCTGATCGGCGGCTCCGCGGTCATCACCGAGTCGGTGTTCGGCATCAACGGCATCGGCAAGCTCGCGGTCGACTCGGTGCAGAACTCCGACCTGCCCGTCATCCTCGGCACCACGCTCTTCGCGGCCACCTTCGTCGTGCTCGCCAACGTGGTCGTCGACGTGGTCTACGGCCTCGTCGACCCCCGTGTCCGCCTCGCCTGAGCCCCCTCACCGCAGCAAGGAAAACCCCGTGTCCCTCCAGACCTCACCGCAACCGGCGGACGTCGATCCCGCGGCCGCCCCTTTCCTCGACGTACGGGACCTGCGCGTGCACTTCCCGACCGAGGACGGGATCGTCAAGTCCGTCGACGGCGTCTCGTTCACCCTGGACAAGGGCAGCACCCTCGGCATCGTCGGCGAGTCCGGCTCGGGGAAGTCGGTCACCTCGCTGGCCCTGCTCGGGCTGCACAAGGGCACGCGCGCAGTCGTCTCCGGGGAGATCCGGCTGGACGGCAGGGACCTGGTCGCCCTTCCGGAGCACGACATGCGCGCGCTGCGCGGCCGGACCGTCTCCATGATCTTCCAGGACCCGCTGTCCGCCCTGCACCCCTACTTCACCGTCGGCGCCCAGATCGCCGAGGCCTACCGTGTCCACCACAGGGTCTCGAAGAAGGAGGCCCGGGAGCGTGCCGTGGAGATGCTGAAACGGGTCGGCATCCCGCAGCCCGAACGCCGCATCCGGGACTATCCCCATCAGTTCTCCGGCGGCATGCGTCAGCGCGCCATGATAGCCATGGCCCTGGTCTGCGACCCCGAACTGCTCATCGCGGACGAGCCCACGACGGCCCTGGACGTGACCGTCCAGGCACAGATCCTGGACCTGATCCGCGATCTCCAGGAGGAGTTCGGCTCCGCCGTCATCCTCATCACCCACGACCTCGGTGTGGTGGCCGACATCGCGGACGACATCCTCGTGATGTACGGCGGCCGCCGTATCGAGTACGGCACCGTGCACGACGTACTCAAGGAACCCCAGCACCCCTACGCCTGGGGGCTGTTGGAGTCCATGCCGCAGATCACCGGGGACGTCGAACGGCGGCTGAACCCGATCGCCGGGTCACCGCCCAGCCTCATCAATCCTCCCGGAGGCTGCGCCTTCCATCCCCGCTGCACCTACAAGGGCTGGGTGCCGGAGGGGCGTTGTGCGACAGAGCGGCCCGAACTGGTGGCCGTCCCCGGCACCGGCCGGCACCTCGCCGCCTGCCACCTCACCCCCGAGACCAGGCAAGAGATCCGCCTGCGTACGGCTGCCGGGACCGCGCAGTGACCGCGGCGGACGAACAGGAGCATGCCGTGAGCACCACTCAGCCCGCAGCCGGGGAGCACCTGCTCGAAGTCAGCGGCCTCACCAAGCACTTCCCGATCCGCCACGGCATCGTCTTCCAGCGGCAGATCGGCGCCGTGCACGCCGTCGACGGGATCGACTTCACGGTCGGTGCGGGCCAGTCGCTCGGGCTGGTCGGCGAGTCCGGCTGCGGCAAGTCGACGACGGGGCGCCTGGTCACCCGGTTGCTGGAACCCACGGCCGGGAAGGTCGTGTTCGACGGCGAGGACATCTCCCACACCCCGGAGAACCGTATGAAGGAGGCTCGCCGGAACCTCCAGATGATCTTCCAGGACCCGTACTCCTCACTGAACCCCCGGCACACGGTCGGCACGATCGTCGAGACGCCGATGCGGCTCAACGGCATCAACCCGCCGCAGGGCCACAAGAAGCGCGCCCAGGAACTGCTGGAGACGGTCGGCCTCAGCCCCGAGCACTACAACCGCTACCCGAGCGAGTTCTCCGGCGGCCAGCGCCAGCGCATCGGGATCGCCCGCGCGCTCGCCCTGCGGCCCAAGCTCATCGTGGCCGACGAACCGGTGTCGGCGCTGGACGTCTCCATCCAGGCGCAGATCGTCAACCTGCTCCAGGACCTCCAGCGGGAGTTCGGCATCGCGTTCGTCTTCATCGCCCATGACCTCGCTGTCGTACGGCACTTCTGCGAACGGGTCGCGGTGATGTACCTCGGCAAGATCGTCGAGGTCGCCGACCGGCAGACGCTGTACACGCGGCCGAGGCACCCCTACACCCATGCCCTGCTGTCCGCGGTGCCCGAGGCCGATCCGGACGGCGTCCGCCGCCGCGAGCGCATCCGGCTCGCCGGGGACGTGCCCTCGCCGGTGGACCCGCCGTCCGGCTGCCGCTTCCGTACCCGCTGCTGGAAGGCCCAGGACAGGTGCGCCACCGAGGAGCCGCCGCTGGTGCGGCTGGCGGGGAACGCGGAGGGTCACCTGACGGCCTGTCACTTCCCGGAGGAGCCGAGCGTCGAGGCCCGCGCGGAGGACATCGTGCTCGATCCGGCCCTGACCGCACTGGAGGACAGCGCCTCGACGTCGTCGTGAGGGTACGGGGTGAGCCTGCTCTCCTGTTCCATGCGCCGGTTGAAGTCGCCGACCACGACGGCCAGCCGGGCGTGCCGAGAGGTGAGTGCGGCCGCTGCCGCGGGGATCTGCTCGGGGTGCCTGCCGTCGGCGCATGCGCGGATGAACTCCTCGCGCTCGTCCCGGCCGAGGCCGTACTGGTCGACGACCAGCCAGTGCACCAGATAGGAGAGGGCGTAGGCGCGGTCGTAGGCCTGGTGGCGGTCGTAGAAGTCGCGTTCCTGTGCGGCGAGTCGGAAGTGGCTCGACAGTGACAGTCCGTAGTCGGTCAGGTAGAGCCGGTGTCCGTCGGTGAGGATGTTGCCGAAGTGGGCGTCGAAGTGGATGAGTTGCCGCTGTTCACGGAGGAAGTCGGTGACGGCTTCGAGGCCCTGCTCCACGAGGGCGCAGGCCGACTCGGCGTTCTCCGTGCGCAGTTGGGCGGAGAACCAGTCGTGCAGGGTGTGCGGCAGGTACTCCAGGAACAGGGTCAGGCTCGCGGACGCCGTGCGCAGGGCCTCGACGCGCTCGCGGCCACCGCCCCAGTAGGCCACGCACCGCTCCACGTCGGCGAGTTCGGCGTGGAGCGGCTGCGGGGGGCCGGGCAGCACCCGCCAGTGGTGCAGCAGCGGGAAGCCCGGAAAGCTGCCCGAGCGCACCCAGTGGGTCGTCATCTCGTGCACGGCCAGCTCACGCCAGGCACCGAAGCCGGGGCTGCCGATCGCGCCGATGCCGTAGTGGAAGTGAGGCGGCAGATCGAAGAGGTTCGCGGTGGAGCGGACGTGGTCCGGCTCGAGCTCGGTGGCGGTGAGCGGCACCTGCTTCACGAAGATCCGTACGCCGTCCACCTCCAGCAGGGTCGCCCGTCCTCCGACGCCGGTGCCTGCCGGTGTGCCGGATGCCACCAGGTCGGCGAGTGCGTCGTCGCTCAGGAGGGCGAGGGAGGTGGCGGTGTCGGAGTGGGTGCCGAGACGGGTGGGGGAGACCATGGCCCCATGATCGGTCCCCCGTGGCCGAAGCACGCCAGGTCCGGCCCGAGTTCCGCCAACTTCTCGAAGGAGCGCAGGGCTTGGGACCGGTCGACGTTGAACACGCCGAGCATCACGTTCCCGTCGACAGGCGAGGTGGCCACGGCGTCCCCGGTGAACAGCACTCCGTGCTCGGGGAGATGGAGCGCGACACTGCCGGGCGTGTGACCCGGGACATGGACGACCCGCGCCCCACCGCCGAAGTCGAGCAGATCACCGTCGGACAGCTCCGTGAGCTTCGACGGCCTCTCGAACTCGCCCTGCGGCAGGTGCCGTAGTGCTTCCGCGTGCAGGGGGCGCTCCCAGTCCTCGAACACCGGTGGCGGGCCCGGTACTTCGCCTCGTACGACGGGCGCGTCCAGCTGGTGTGCCAGCACCTCGGCGCCGGTCAGAGCGGCCAACTCGCCCGCCCCGCCCACATGGTCCTCGTGGAAGTGGGTGAGCACGATCCGTCGTAGGCGCCCTCGCAGGCAGGCGGCGATCGGCGCGGCGGATCCTGCCGGGCCGGCGTCGATCAGTGTCCACTCGTCGCCGTCGCGCCAGAGATAGGCCTGGCCGACCGGGAAGCGCAGGAGGTGCAGGTGCGGGAGCAGCTCGATGACGTCCATGGGACGACCGTAGAAAGGCCCCCGTCCGCGGACGGGGGCCTTCTGCCGACAGCAGACCCGGCGGTTCAGCTCGCCGCGTAGTTACGCAGGAACAGGGCCTCAGCCACCGACAGGCGCTCCAGCTCCTGCGGGGAGACGCTCTCGTTCACGGCATGGATCTGGGCCTCGGGCTCGCTCAGGCCGATGAGCAGGATCTCGGCGTGCGGGTAGAGCGCCGCGAGGGTGTTGCACAGGGGGATGGAGCCGCCCTGGCCGGCGTACTGCATCTCCTGGCCCGGGTAGGCCACCGCCATCGCGTCGGCCATCGCCGCGTACGCCGGACTGGTGGTGTCCGCGCTGAACGGCTGGCCCTGGCCGATCCGCTCGGTGCTCACCCGCGCGCCCCACGGAGTGTGCGTCTCCAGGTGGGCACGGAGAAGCTTGGTCGCCTCGTCGGTGTCGATGCCCGGCGGCACCCGCAGGCTGACCAGCGCACGGGCGCTCGCCTGCACGGACGGGGTGGCACCGACGACCGGCGGACAGTCGATGCCGAGGACCGTCACGGCCGGGCGGGCCCAGATGCGGTCGGCGACCGTGCCGTCACCGATCAGGTCGACGCCGTCCAGGACCTTGGCGTCCTTGCGGAACTGCTCCTCGTCGTACTGCAGGCCGTCCCAGGACGCGTCCGGGGTGAGCCCGTCGATCGTCGTCGTCCCGTCCTTCGCGCGCAGCGAGTCCAGTACGCGGATCAGCGCGGACAGCGCGTCGGGGGCGGCGCCGCCGAACTGGCCCGAGTGCAGGTTGCCCTCCAGGGTGTCGACCTGGACGCGGAGCATGGTCATGCCGCGCAGGGTGGCGGTGACCGTCGGCAGACCGGTGCGGAAGTTGCCCGCGTCGCCGATGACGATGGCGTTCGCGTCCAGCAGCCCGGGGTGTGCCTCGGCGTACCGCTCCAGGCCGCCCGTGCCCTGCTCCTCCGAGCCCTCGGCGATGAACTTGACGTGGACCGGCACCCCGCCGTTGGCCTTGAGGGCGCGCAGCGCGAGCAGGTGCATGATCACACCGCCCTTGCAGTCGGCGGCCCCGCGCCCGTACCAGCGGCCGTCGCGCTCGGTGAGTTCGAACGGCGGGGTCGTCCAGCCGGCCTCGTCCAGCGGCGGCTGCACGTCGTAGTGGGCGTACAGCAGGACGGTCTTCGCGCCCGCGGGACCGGGCAGGTAGCCGTACACCGACTGGGTGCCGTCCGGGGTGTCGAGCAGCGCCACGTCCTCGAAGCCCTCGGCGGTGAGCGCGTCCGCGACCCAGCGGGCGGCGGCCTCGCTCTCGCTCTTCGGGAACTGGTCGAAGTCCGCCACCGACTTGAACGCCACCAGTTCGGTGAGCTCCGCCCGCGCCCTGGGCATCAGCGAGGCGACGGTCTCGGCGACCGGATTCGACGACATGGGCACGCTCCTGGTGGGTGCGACGTTGTACCTGTGAGTGCCGTAGATCCTCCCACAGTGGTCTGTGGACGGGCCCGCCGTAGGATGCGGGAGACAGGTGCGGCAACGGCTTGATCGGGAGCAGCAGACCATCGTGAGCAGCGAGAACTCTTCGGCGGACGACTCTTCGGCGGACGACGTGCAGGACGACGGACAGCGGGTGTGGGACGTCGTCGTGGTGGGCGCGGGACCCGCGGGGTCCTCGGCCGCCTACGCGGCGGCGGTGGCCGGACGGCGTGTGCTGTTGCTGGAGAAGGCCGAGCTGCCGCGGTACAAGACGTGCGGCGGCGGCATCATCGGCCCCTCACGGGACTCGCTGCCGCCCGGTTTCGAGCTGCCGTTCCGGGACCGGGTGCACGCGGTCACCTTCTCGAACAACGGCCGCTTCACCCGCACCCGGCGCTCCAAGCAGATGCTGTTCGGGCTGATCAACCGGCCCGAGTTCGACCAGCAGCTCGTCGAGCACGCGCAGAAGGCCGGCGCCGAGCTGCGCACGGGCGTCACCGTCCAGCGCGTCGAGCAGCACGGCTCGTCGGTGCCCGACCGGCGCACGGTCGCCGTGGTCCTCCAGGGCGGCGAGACGCTGCTCGCGCGGGCGGTCGTCGGGGCCGACGGCAGCGCCAGCCGGATAGGAGCGCATGTCGGGGTGAAGCTCGACCAGGTGGACCTGGGCCTGGAGGCGGAGATCCCGGTGCCGGAGACCGTCGCCGAGGACTGGAAGGGGCGGGTGCTCATCGACTGGGGCCCGATGCCCGGCAGTTACGGCTGGGTCTTCCCCAAGGGGGACACCCTGACGGTCGGGGTGATCTCGGCGCGTGGTGAAGGCGCGGCCACCAAGCGGTACTTGGAGGACTTCATCGGGCGGCTCGGTCTCGCCGGGTTCGAACCCAGCATCTCCTCCGGCCACCTGACCCGCTGCCGTGCCGAGGACTCGCCGCTCTCGCGCGGGCGGGTGCTGGTGTGCGGTGACGCGGCGGGGCTGCTCGAGCCGTGGACCCGCGAGGGCATTTCCTTCGCGCTGCGCTCCGGGCGGCTCGCGGGGGAGTGGGCCGTGCGGATCGCGGAGGCCCACGACGCGGTGGACGCCCGGCGCCAGGCGCTGAACTACGCGTTCGCCGTCAAGGCGGGGCTCGGCGTGGAGATGAGCGTCGGCAAGCGGCTGCTGACCGCCTTCGAGCGCCGTCCCGGCCTGTTCCACGCGGCACTGACGGGCTTCCGGCCCGCGTGGAACGCGTTCAGGGAGATCACTCAGGGTTCGACCTCGCTGGGCGAGCTCGTCCGGGGCCGGCCGATGGCCCAGCGGGCGCTGGCCGCGCTGGACCCGCGTCCCGCCGAGCGTGGGGCGGGCGGCGACGTCACTTCGTGAGCGTGATGTGGAAGACGGGGTGGTCGGGGGCGATGCGGAGCAGGTCGGCGTCGGCGGAGTCGGGACCGACGCCGTTGAAGAAGACGCCGACCTCGGCCTTCCAGCGCTTGAGGTAGGCGCGCAGGAGCGGCACCTTCTCGTCGTCGGCGACCTCGGTGGCGGTGAAGGTGTCCACCTTCTTGCCCAAGTGCAGCTCGCCGCCGCCGGCCGCACGCATGTTGTGGGTCCACTGGACGTGGCCGCGCGGGGCGACCAAGTACTGTTCGCCGTCCACGGTCAGCAGATTCACCGGGGTGGTGCGCCACTCGCCGCTCTTGCGGCCACGGACGGCCAGGACGCGTGAGCCCCAGACGCTGAGCCCGCGGCGGGTCAGCCAGGCAACGGTGCGGTTGAGGATGTTGACCGTGAACCAGCCGGGCTTCTGGACGTGCGTGGACATGTAACCCCCAAAATGCGGGAGAGCGTTGCTCTCTTTTGTGAGCGCTGCTCTCTCTCGGTGTTCAGTCTGGCACGAGGAGGGGCGTCGGAGCAAGAGCGGTGCTCTCGTTTGTGTGCACCGCTCTCATTTTCATGGGACACTGAAGCCCATGAGCACTGCACAAGGCGCCCGCGCCCGAGCCCGGATCGAGGTCACCGCCACCATCAAGGACGAGGCGCGCAGACAGCTCGCCGCGGAAGGCGCCGCCAAGCTCTCGCTGCGGGCCGTGGCCCGTGAGCTCGGCATGGTCTCCTCCGCCCTGTACCGCTACTTCGCCAGCCGCGACGACCTCCTGACCGCCCTCATCATCGACGCCTACGACTCGCTGGGCGAGAGTGCGGAACACGCGCACGCAGCCCTCGCGCAGGCGAGGCCGATGGAACGCTGGGTGACGGTGTGCGAGGCGGCACGCGGGTGGGCGCTCGCACACCCCCACGAGTACGCGCTGATCTACGGATCCCCGATCCCCGGCTACACCGCACCGCAGGCGACGGTCCCGGCCGCCTCCCGCGTGGGTCTCCTTCTCATCGGCATCACCCGCGATGCGCACCGCGGCCCTGGTCTGACCGGGCCCGCACTCGCCGACGAACTGCGCCCCGAGGCCGAACGCATCGCCGCCGACCTCGCCCCCGACCTCCCGCCCGAGACCGCCACCGCACTCGTCGCCGCCTGGGCCCAGCTGTTCGGCCTGATCGGGTTCGAGCTGTTCGGCCAGTTCAATCGGGTGGTGGAGGACCGCGAACGGTTCTTCCGGCATGCGGTGACGCAACTTGCGCGGGGCGTGGGGCTGGATTGACGGGTGGGCGCCGCGTCCGCCGCGCCGCCCTCGCGTCGAAAAGGCCGTCGTACTTCGCGGGGAGTACGCGTGATCACCGCGCTCGGGGGACGTCCTGGCCGGGTCGGGACGTCTAGCGTGGCTGTCATGGAAGGTGAGCAGGGCGTACGCGGGGACGAGCCGCCGCGGTGGCGGTGGCACGGGGCGGCGTGGTGGCGGCGTTCCGGCGAGGGGCAGGGGGCCCGGTGGCCGTGGCCGTCCACCCTGCTGCTCACGTTCTTCGTGCTCGCGGGGTCGAACTACGCGGCCCGGCAGCAGGCCGGCGACCGGGCCGACCTCGACGCGTTCGCACGGGTGCTGCTGGTGATCGGCGCCGGGCTGCTGCTGTGGCGGCACCGGCGGCCGGTGCTCGTCGTCTTCGGTACGGCGGCTTCCGCGATGCTCTACCTGGGGGCCGGGTATCCGTACGGGCCCGTGTTCCTCGCCGTCGCCCTCGCCTGCTTCAACGCCATCGTGACCGGGCACCGCAAGGCCGCCTGGACCGCGCTCGGGATGCTCTGGGCCGGGCATGTCCTGGTGGCCCACTGGCTCTACCAGTGGCTGCCGCCCTCCGGGGACCCGGCCGCCCCGTGGGGGCAGGAGGGGGTGATCGCCGCCTGGGTCGTCGCGATCGTCGCCGTCTCGGAGCTGGCCCGGACCCGGCGCGAACAGTGGGCCCGGGACCGCGCCGAACGCGCCCGGGCCGCACGGCGCCGCGCCGACGAGGAGCGGCTGCGGATCGCCCGTGAGCTGCACGACGTGCTCGCGCACAGCATCTCCGTCATCAACGTCCAGGCCGGCGTCGGCCTCGCTCTTCTCGACACCGACCCCGAACAGGCCCGCACCGCGCTCACCACCATCAAAGCCGCCAGCAAGGAGGCGCTCGGTGAGGTGCGCCAGGTGCTCGACACGCTGCGCACGCCGGGTGACGCGCCGCGCGCCCCCGCGCCGGGGCTCGACCGGCTGCCCGAGCTGGTGTCCCAGGCGGCGGGCGCGGGCCTCACGGTCGAGCTGGAGGGATCGGCGCCGGGTCTGCCTCCCGGCGCGGACCTCGCCGCCTTCCGTATCGTCCAGGAGGCGCTCACCAATGTCGTACGGCACTCGGGATCGCGGCACGCGCGCGTGCGGCTCGATCACGACGGTGGTGCGCTACGGCTGCGTATCGACGACGACGGACCCTCGACCGGCACCGACGCGGGCGGCAGCGGCAACGGTCTGGCCGGAATGCGGGAGCGGGCCGCCGCACTCGGTGGCACGATCGAGGCGGGTCCGCGTCCCGACGGAGGGTTCCGGGTGCTCGCCGTACTGCCGCTCAGGGTGAAGGCCAAGGAGGACGACCGGTGATCCGCGTACTGCTCGCCGACGACCAGTCACTTGTGCGGGCCGGTTTCCGGGCCCTGCTCGACGCACAGCCGGACATCGAGGTGGCCGGTGAAGCCTCCGACGGTGAGGAGGCGCTGGCCAAGGTGCGTGAACTGCGGCCGGACATCGTCCTGATGGACATCCGGATGCCGCTGCTCGACGGCCTCGCCGCGACCCGGCGCCTCACGGCGGACGACGCGTTGAAGGACGTGAAGGTGGTCATGCTCACCACCTTCGAACTCGACGAGTACGTCTTCGAGGCGATCCGTTCCGGTGCCTCCGGTTTCCTGGTCAAGGACACCGAACCGGAGGAACTCCTGCGCGCCGTCCGGGCGGTGGTCGACGGCGACGCGCTTCTCTCGCCGGGCGTGACCCGACGTCTCATCGCCGAGTTCGCGGCCCGCTCCAAGGAACCCGCGGCCGAGGGGGCTCTCGCCGAACTCACCGAGCGGGAACGGGAGGTGATGGCCCTGGTCGGCATCGGCCTGTCCAACGAGGAGATCGCCCGCCGCCTGGTCGTCAGCCCCCTCACCGCCAAGACCCACGTCAGCCGCACGATGGTCAAGCTCGGCGCCCGCGACCGGGCTCAACTGGTGGTGCTGGCCTACGAGTCGGGGTTGGTGCGGCCGGGCTGGCTGGGCTGAGCGCTCTGCTGCCGGAAGCGTACGAGCACGCTGATCACCCGGGCGACGAAGACCACGGGCGCGATCGTGAGCCCGATGCGCAGCAGCAACCTCTCGACGCTTCCCGGCAGTTCGAACAGCAGCGCCGGTCCGGCCACCGCCCCGAAGAGCACGGCCGCCGCGAACAGCGCACTGCACAGGGCGTATCCGATCTCGACGGTGATGGCGTCCTGCTCGGCCTTGCTCCGGCGTCCCCCGTAGGTCTCCACCCTTGAAGTCTCACAGCCGTGTGCCCGGCGGAGCAAGCAGCTCGGCCGGGCACACGGTGTCGGAGGCGTCCCCCTAGTCGCGTACGGTGACGCGCTCCGCCTCCTGCACAGTGGACTTGGCGACCACGACGGACCGCTGCGGGCGGCGCGGGGTGCGCAGTCCCGTGAGGGTGATCAGCAGCCCGGCCGCGGCGATGGCCGTGACCACGACGAGGCCGGGGCGGTAGCTGTCGAGGACGGCCTGCGGGGTGGCGTTCTCAGGGGCTCCCGCCGTCACCACGGCGGTCACGACGGCCAGGAAGATCGCACCGCCGACCTGGACCGAGGTGTTGAGCAGTCCGGAGACCATGCCCTGCTCGTGGTCGTCGACGCCGTTGGTGGCCTGGATGTTGAGCGACGGGAAGACCAGTGCGCAGGCGGCGCCGATGAGCAGCATCGACGGCAGGATCGCGGCGGCGTAACCGGGGTTCAGATCGACCCCCAGGAACAGCGCGTATCCGACGACCATCAGGGCGAAGCCCGCCGGGATCAACCGCTGGGTGCCGAACCGGTCGACGATCGAGCCGACCTTCGTCGAGGACACCGCCACCAGTGCGCCCGCGGGCAGGAAGGCGAGCGCGGTGTGCAGCGCCGACCAGCCGAGCAGTGACTGCATGTACAGGGTCACCAAGAACTGGAAGCCCACGTACGAGCCGAAGAAGGCCATGGCACCCAGCTGGGCGCGGATCTGGGTGCCGGAGCGCAGCACGCCGAGCCGGACCAGCGGGCCCGGCGAGCGTCGCTCGACCAGGACGAACACCGTCAGCAGTACGGCCACGGCGAGGAACGACAGCAGCGTGCGGGCCGAGGCCCAGCCGGACTCCGGAGCCTGGACGACGGTGAAGACCAGCAGCAGCATCGAGGCGGTGCCGAGAACGGCGCCGGGGATGTCGTAGCCGTTGTGGTCCTTCTCGCGGGCGCTGCGCGGCAGCAGCTTGAGTCCGGCGACGAGCGCGATCAGGGCGATGGGTGCGGGCAGCAGCATGGTCAGCCGCCAACTGGCCTCGGTGAGCAGGCCGGACAGCACCAGGCCCATGGAGAAGCCGGTGGCGGCGCAGGTGGTGTAGATGGAGAGAGCGCGGTTGCGCAGCGGGCCCTCCGGGAACGTCGTGGTGATGATGGACAGGCCCGCGGGCGCGGTGAAGGCCGCGCTCAGGCCCTTGATGAACCGGCTGGCGATCAGCAGCGGGCCCGAGTCGACGAGGCCGCCGAGCAGGGAGGCGACCGCGAACACGCCGAGGGCCACCAGGAAGACCTGGCGCCGGCCCAGGAGGTCGGCGGCCCGGCCGCCCAGGAGCAGCAGACCGCCGTAGCCGAGGATGTAGCCGCTGACGATCCATTGCAGCGTCGAGGTGGAAAGGCCCAGGTCGGCGCCGATGGACGGCAGTGCGACGCCGACCATCGACACGTCCAGCGCGTCCAGGAACATCGCGGCGCACAGCACCAGCAGGGTGCCCCAGAGCCTGGGTGTCCAGCGGACCACTGAGGAAGGGTCCGCGGGGGTGGTGAGCGGAGAGGTCATGCCGAAGACACTACATGCGCATGCATCGAATGCAAGCGCATTTAATTCTGATGCAATAAACCTTCTTCTCTGCTACGGTGCCGCCCATGGCGGCGAAGAGGCCCGAGCAGGAGCTCGCGGAACAGTGGCGGGACATGCTGGCGCTGCACGCGCGCACGCAGTGCGAACTGGACCGTGCTCTTCATCAACACGGCCTGTGCGGCAGCGACTTCGAGGTACTGGACGTCCTGGCCGACGGCGGCTGCGACTACCGCGTGCAGGAGATCTCCGAGCGGGTCCATCTGAGCCAGAGCGCGCTGTCGCGGCTGATCGCCCGGCTGGAGAAGGACGGGCTCGTCGAGCGCGGGATGTGCGCGGAGGACCGGCGGGGCGTGCGGGTGTCCCTCACATCGAAGGGACGCGCGTTGCACGGCGACGCCCTGCCGGTGCAACGCGCGGTCCTGACAAGGATGTTGGAGCCGTCCTAGCCCACGGCGGACGTCTCCCGCCACAGGCCGGCGACCGACACGTCCCCGGTCACCCGCGGGAACGGCAGCCGGTTCCACAGCGCCAGATACAGCCGCGCGGCGGGCCCGGACACCTCGCAGTCGGCGTCCCCGGCCTCGCCGTACTCGGCCGCGGGCGGTTCCCGCGTCAGTCGTACGGTCCACACGGCGCCGTCCGTGTCACTCGCCCGCACCCGCAGCACCCGGGGCTCGTCGGTGCGGACCCTGCTCTTCGCGCGGGCGTGGAAGCCGCGCAGCAACTCGTCAATGCCGTCGGCCGCGAAGTCCCTGCCGAGCTCCTCGGGGGTGCCGCCGCGGGCCGCCTCCGCGTCGAAGCGGTGCACGGCTGTCTCGTGCGCCTGACGCCGGGCCCAGAACGCGAGCGGCGACGGGGCGGGCAGGAACTGGAAGCACTGCAGGCCGGGGTCGGCGGCCCCGAGGGCGCCGACCAGGAGGCGGTGCCCCTCGCGGAACCAGGCGAGCAACTCCCCACCGTCGAGATCGGGTCGGTCCGGGAAGGGGAGGCGGTCGGAGCGTCCCTCGGCCACGAACGCGGCCGCCCAGCGGTGCACTGTCCCCGTGTGCTTCAACAGGTCCCGCACCTGCCAGTCAGGGCAGGTCGGCACCTTGGCGTCCGGTCCCGCCTGCTCGGCGGCCGACGCGAGCAACAGGCCTTCCCGGTCCAGGATGCGGATGAACTCGGCAGTCTCCATGGAGTGAGTGTGCCCCAGGGCGATGTGCCGCTCGCGCGCCTTCAGTACTTCGTCGTCAAGGCATGACATCGACGGAGTCACCAGTCACGGGCGGCCTGAAGCAGGTGATCGCGGACCAGCGCCACGTGCGGGATGCCGGAGGTGCCGGGCCGCTGCACCAGGAAGCTCGTGTTGAGGGGCGGGTCGTCGGGGTCGTGGAGCAGGACCAGCGTCCCCGAGCGCAGTTCCTCGACGCACAGATAACGGGGGAGCACGGTGAATCCGGTGCCGCCGGCGACCGCGGCCTTGACCGCGTTCAGGTCCGGCATGGTGACCGCGGGCTGCCGGACCAGACGTCGGCCGAAGACGTGCCGCCAGTAGCGGCGCACGATGGGCAGATCGTCGGCGTAGGCGACGAGCGGGACGCCGTGCAGGGCGGCCGCGACGGACGCGGGTGTGCCCAGCCGCTGTGCCCAGGTGGGAGAGGTGACCAGCACGAACTCCTCGTCGTTGAGGGGCACGGCCGTAAGGGTCCGGCCGCGCGGCCGGAACGTGGCGATCACCAGGTCGTGGCGGCCCGCGCGCAGGTCGTCAAGGAGCGGTTCGGTCAGACCCGGCGTGATGCGCAGCCGTACCCCTTTGTCCACCAGGGGCGCGAGGCCGGGCAGGACGCACCGGGACAGCAGCTCGGCCGGACCGGCGAGATGCACCGGCTCGGCCGGGGCGTCCTCCGTGCCCCCGGCGGGCCCGGCCACCATGGCGAGCGAGTCCAGGGGCTGCACGATCCTGGCGGCGAGTTCGTCCGCGTAGGGCGCCGGGGTCACGCCCCGCGCCCGGCGCTCGAACAGCTCGCGGCCCAACTGCCGCTCCAGGGTGCGGATCTGGGTGGTTACCGTGGGCTGGGACAGGCCGAGCAGCCGGGCGGCGGCGGTGAAGGAGCCGGTGCGGTACACCGTCAGGAACGTCCGCAGGAGGTTCAGGTCCAGCGGGGCGCCGACGGTCTGCCCCGGCTCCTCGGAGCCATTGGTGTTCCTATCCCTCATATGCGTGAGCCTATTGGATTTCTATGGCGGGGCGGGACTACGGTCTCACCATGTCGAAGATTCTCTTTGTGATGACCGGTGCCGACCACTGGACCCTGGCCGACGGCACCCAGCACCCCACCGGCTACTGGGCCGAGGAGGCCGTGGCCCCCTACGAGGCGTTCAAGGCCGCCGGACACGAGATCGTGGTGGCCACCCCCGGCGGTGTCGTGCCGACCGTGGACAAGGGCAGCCTCGCGGCCGAGGTCAACGGCGGTCAGGAGAACGCCGACCGCATCGCCGGGGTGCTCGCCTCGGCCGCCGAACTCCAGCAGCCGCTACGGCTGGAGGACGTGAACCTCGACGACTACGCGGCGGTCTTCTACCCCGGCGGCCACGGGCCGATGGAGGACCTCGCTGTCGACGCGGACTCGGGCCGACTGCTCACCCTCGCTCTGGAGAGCGGCAAGCCCCTCGGTGTCGTCTGCCACGCCCCCGCCGCCCTGCTCGCGGCGACGAAGGCCGACGGCTCCAACGTGTTCGCCGGGCGCCGGGTGGCCGCCTTCACCAACGCCGAGGAGACCCAGGCGGGCCTCGCCGACAAGGCGAAGTGGCTGCTCCAGGATCGGCTCACCGAGGCCGGCGTCCAGGTCGACGTGGCCGAGCCCTGGGCTCCGCATGTGATCGTCGACGGCAACCTGGTGACCGGGCAGAACCCGTCGTCCTCCGCGCCCCTCGCCGTGGAACTGCTGAAGAAGCTGGGCTGATTCCGCGGGTTCAGACGCCGAGAGAGGGCAGTACGACGGCGTCGATGTAGTTCCCGACGAAGGCCGGGTCGGCCGCCTTGTCCTCCAGCAGCTGGTGGGCGATCACGCTGCCCAGCAGTGCGTAGGAGACGTAGGACAGTGCGGCGGTGTCAGCGGGGACCTCGCCGCGCTCGACGGCCTGTCCCAACAGCGCATCGAGACTGCTCAGTTCGGGAACGACGAGCAGTTCACGCAGTGCCGCGAGGAGATCGGGGTGGGCGTGGGCGGCCTGGAGGACGCCCCGCATCAGGGCGGTGTCCTGCTCCATCCGCAGCTCGTCCATCTGGGCCACCACCGCCGCGAAGTCCCCGCGCAGGGACCCGGTGTCGACGCCGGCGAGGGTGGCGGGCTTCTCGTGGCGCAGCGCCTCGGCCACCAGCTGCGGCTTTCCTGCCCACTGGCGATAGAGGGTCGCTTTGCTGCACCGGGTCCGGGTGGCTACGGCGTCCATGGTGAGGCTGTCGTAGCCGACCTCCCGCAGCAGATCGAGCACGGTCGTGTACAGCTCCGCCTCGCGCGTCGGCGTCAGACGGCTGCGCCGCCGGCGCGGGGTACAGCCCGGTTCCACCGCGCTCGCCGAGGTCGTACGTCCGCCGCCGTTGCCGTTCATGCGCGCCTCATCCAAACGAAACAGTTTCGTACACACCAGGCTAATCCCCGCGACCGTCAGATGCGAAACCGTTTCGGCGTGAAGGACAGGGGGCCGAGCCTCTGAGGCTCCTCAAGTCGCTTGGCGGGCACGGAACATGACCGTCACGATGAGCCGCATGTCGGGAATCGCGGGACTGAACAAGAAACACAACTTCGTGCTGCTCGTCAGGGACGCGGACGTCGTCGGAGCGGCCCTGCGCCAGGCGCTGGCCGAGGCCCCGCCCGAGGAACGCCCCGGGCTGGAACGCGCTATGGCACTTGTCGAGTCCACCGCCGCCGCCACCGAGGCCGGATTGCGCGCCCGCTGGGTCCGCTCCCGGTGGGCCGCCGTCGGCTTCACGGGTGACATCACCTCGGTCGCGGCGGTGCGGGCACTGCGCAAGGCGGAGCCGAAGCTGAGCCTGTTGGCGGCTGTTCAACTGCAGAAGGAGGCCGTGGACCATCCGGAGTGATCCGGCGGGCTACGGCCTGCGCGCGACTCAGCCCGCCGCGCGTCGGGTCAGCAGCGCGATGACCGCGGCGGTGGCGGCGAGCGCCGCGACGCTGGTGAGGGCGGCGGGCAGGGAGAACCAGTCGGCCATGAAGCCGATGGCGGGCGGGCCGAGGAGCATGCCGCCATAGCCGAGGGTCGAGGCGATGGCCACGCCGTCGGGCCCGGCCAGCCTGCCCGCGCGCTCGACGGCGACGGGGAAGAGATTGGCGAGACCGAGCCCGGTGATCATGAAGCCGAGCAGCGCCGCCCAGACGGAGGGGGCGAGGGCGCCGAGCAGCATGCCGAGCGCGGCCGTGGTGCCGCCGCCCACGAGCGTGCGGGTCTGGCCGAGTCGTTCGAGCAGCCTGGTACCGGTCAGCCTGCCGATGGTCATGGCGAGCGCGAAACACGAGTAGCCGACCGCGGCGACGCCGGGCGTGGCCTCCAGGTCGTGCTCCAGATGCAGGGCGCTCCAGTCGGCCAGCGCGCCCTCGCCGTAGGCCGTGCACAGGGCGATCAGACCGAAGGTGATGACGAGGCCGCGGGTGCGGGTGCCCTGGCGGCGGGGCGCGGACGTCTGCTGGAGCACCTCCTGCGAGGGCGTCGGGGCCGGGATGCGCAGCAGGGTCCGGCCTGCGACGGCGGTGACGAGCAGCCCGATCACGGTGAGGCCGAACAGGTGCCGTGTGGGGGACAGCGCTCCGGCGACCAGCCCGCCGAGCCCGGCACCGAGCATTCCGCCCAGGCTGAAGGCGGCGTGGAAGCTGGGCATGATGGGCCGCCGCAGAGCGCCCACGAGATCGACCGCGGCGCTGTTGAAGGCGACGTTGATGCTGCCGTACGCCGCGCCGAAGATCAGCAGTACGGTGCCGAGCGCCACCGCGGAGTGGGTGAGCGGCGGCAGCGCGACGCTGAGGGAGAGCAGCACGGCGCAGACGACGGTGACCCGGTGGGTGCCGTAACGGCGGCAGAGGCGGCCGGTGAGCATCATGGTGATCACGGCGCCGGCCGAGACGCCGAGGAGGGCGAGGCCGAGGGCGCTGGCGGAGGCGCCGGTCTGCTCCTTGATCGCGGGGATGCGGACGACCCACCCGGCGAAGACGAAGCCGTCGAGGGCGAAGAAGACGGTGAGGGCGATGCGGAGTCGGGTGAGGGAGTCGTCCGGCACGGTGATGCGCGTTCGCATTTTGTTTATTAGCGGCACAAAGTCAGCCTAGGCGTGTGCTCGATTGTCGGCAAGGGTGTTCGGGTGAGCGGGGGAGGGTAGGGGGGTGGGCGCGGCGGACGTGGGAAACACGCACGGCGATGTCCTCGAGGGCGAGAGGAGCGCTCCTGGTGGTGCCTGGTGCACGGGGTGTGATGACCGGGGCGGGTCCGGTCGAGGTCGCGCGGCTCGGTGGGCTGTGGCGGGTGACCCGGCCCTGGCATCCGGGGCTACGGCCGTACTTGCGCAGTTGTGTCGGCTACTGGGAAGCGGTGGCCACACCGTACGAGGCACGGTTGGTGCCGACGGGGCGCGCGACCCTGTTGATCAGTCTCGCGGAGCCGTTCTCGCAGGTGCGGCGGCTGGGCGTGCCGGACACCGGCGCCGGGAGCATCGGGTCGCTGGTGGTGGGGCTGGAGGACCGGCCCGCGATCTGTACGCATCCCGGCGGCCAGGAGGCGATCCGGGTGGAGTTCACGCCACTGGGTGCGTACCGGCTGTTCGGCCTGCCGATGAGCGAGTTGACGAATCTGGCCGTCGGGATACGGGACGTTCTGGGGCCCGAAGCCGGCGTGTTGGTGGAGCGGATGGCAGCCACGCCCGACTGGGCCGACAGATTCGACCTGCTGGACGCGGCACTGCTGGCCCGACTCGAGTACGGCCCGCAGCCTGCTCCCGAGGTGGCACGCGCCTGGCAAGTGCTCGTCGGCAGCGCGGGGGCGGTACCGATCGCCCGTATCGCCGCCGAAGTGGGCTGGAGCCAGGGATACTTGACCCGCCGGTTCACCCAGCAGATCGGACTCACCCCCAAGGCGTCCGCCCGGGTGCTGCGCTTCCGTCACGCCGTGGCGTTGCTCGGTCGTGGGGCCACGAGTCTGACCGAGATCTCCACGGCCTGCGGCTTCTACGATCAGGCGCACCTCAACCGCGAGTTCCGGGCCATCGCCGGCACCACGCCCGGACAGATGGTGGCCTCGCGACGCGTGGAGGGGGCGATGGCTCTCTCCACGAGTGCACATTTGTCCAAGACCGCGTCGGCTGCGGGCCTATAGCGTGCCCGCTTGTACAACCGACGGCCGGTCGGATGGCGCGGGGGACCGTCCGACCGGTCGGCCCACGCCGTCCGGACCGCAGAGGATGCCGGCCGGTGGTCAGGACACGTCCATCGACTCAGGAACCGGATTGACCGACAACGGCACGAGGCCGTACAGGAGTTCACCCGTCGCGCCCCATGGCATCTGCCCGGAGCAACGGACCCTGCTGGAGACGAGGGGCAGGCGCTCCATCGAGTTTGGTGCGGCCTGGTTCATCGGGGGGCTGCTCGTCGCCGTCGTCACCTTCGGGCAAGCCCGGGGCGACGGCGTCTATTTCGTGGTCTGGATGCCGATGTTCTACGGCGTCCACCGGATCGTCTCCGGTTTCCAGCTGGTCAGGAAGAGCCGAGAGCTCTCGTAGCTTCCTGGGTGTCCACGGCCGAGGACGTGGCCATGGACACCCACCCGGCAACCGTGGTCGGCTGCCGCGTTCGCGGACGTCAGGGCGATGATGTTGCGGTGGTGGGTGGGA
>NZ_KQ948661.1 GCF_001514145.1 Streptomyces canus | reverse complement strand
AATTACTCAAAGGGTTGGATCCTGAACTTCGGTTCGGGGTCCAACCCTTTTTTGTTGTGCGTCACTTGAAGTTCACGTTGCGCAACCACCATCCGAGGCATGGGTACTGCTGCAATGCTCAGGGCCGCCGGCGTCGGAGTCGGTGACGAGGTCGTCGTGCCGGCCTTCGGGAACGTCGAGGTCGCCGAGGCGGTGACACTCGCGGGTGCGCTTCCGGTGTTCGCGGACATACATCCGGTCAGCTACTGCCTTGACGCCTCCGCTGTCGAAGCGGCGGTAACTCCGCGGACGGCGGCCGTCGTTGTCGTACACCGATTCGGGCGACCGGCCGACATGGCGCGACTGCTCGCGCTCGGGCAGCGGCACGGGCTTCTGGTGCTGCAGGAGGGCGAGTCCGAGGCGCCGTACGACGAGATCGCTCAGCGGCGGGAGCGGGCCTGCTACCTCGATGGGAAGTTGCGCGGGGTGCGCACGCCCGATGGCGGGGACGGGCACACCTATCAGCAGTATGTGGTGAGGGTGCCCGGTAACGGGCGGCCGGACCGGGACGCGTTCGCTCGGGCCCTGCGGGGCAAGGGGGTTGACTGCCGGGTGCCGGTGAAGACACCCGTGCACCGGTTGCCCGAGTTCCGGCGTTGTGTGTCGCTGCCGGAGACCGAGCGGGCTGCCGACGAGACGCTTGCTCTGCCGGTGGACGCTGCGCTGACCAAGCGGGACATGCAGCGGGTCGTGGCCGCGTGCAATGCACTCGGGGGACTGCTTCAGCCTGCTTTCTGAGCGAGTTGGGAGCACGGACCTGTTCGGGGTATGATCTATTCCGTTGCCGCGAGGGAAACCTCGAAAGCGACAGGCCCCCTTAGCTCAGTCGGCAGAGCGTCTCCATGGTAAGGAGAAGGTCAACGGTTCGATTCCGTTAGGGGGCTCCAACCAAAAGGCCCCGCCCATTCGGGCGGGGCCTTTTTCGTGCCTTTCTCAGTCCGTGTGCAGGCCCGGGACGCGCATCGCCAGGATCGCCATGTCGTCCGACGGGGCGTCGGAGGCGAAGCGCTCGACCGCGCGCATGATGCGGGCCGCGACCGCGCCGGCCGTCAGGCCCGTGCAGGTGGTGAGGACGTCGGCGAGGCCGTCGTCCCCCAGCATGCGAGTGCCTTCGCGGCGCTCGGTGACGCCGTCCGTGACGCAGAGGAGAACATCGCCCGGGTCGAGGGTGACCGTCTGCTCGTAGAGCTCCAGGTCCTCCATGACGCCAAGGAGCGGCTGGGGCTCGGCGGCCGGTTCGACGGTGCCGTCCTGGCGCAGACGGAGCGGGAGGGGGTGGCCGGCGCAGACGACCTTCAGGCGGGCGCTGCCGTCCTCCTGCGGCCACAGCTCGCCGTAGAGGAGGGTCAGGAAGCGACTGCGGGCGCCCTCGTCGAGGATCGCGGAGTTCAGGCGCTCCAGGACCGCCGGGCCGCTGAGTCCCTCGCGAGCGAGCAGCCTGAGGGCGTGCCGGGCGAGGCCCGTGACCGCCGCCGCGTTCGGGCCCGTACCGCAGACGTCGCCGATGGCGAAGCCGTAGGCGCCGTCGCTGATGGGGAAGACGTCGTAGAAGTCGCCACCGACCTCGTTGCCCTCGCCGGCCGCGCGGTAGATGACCTCTACCTCCACACCGTCGATCTCGGGGAGCTCGGGCGGCAGGAGGCTGCGCTGGAGGGACTGGCTGATGGCTGTGCGCTCGGAGTAGAGGCGGGCGTTGTCCAGGGCGAGGGCGGCCCGGCGGGACAAGTCCTCGGCCAGTTCCAGGATTTCCTGGCGGAAGTGTTCGTCCGCGGGCTTGCCGAGGGTCAGCATGCCGATGACGCGATTGCGGGCGACCAGCGGGAGGACGACGGTCTCGCCGCCCACCGCGGAGGCTGTGGCGAGCGTGGGACCGATCCCGGAGGCGATCTGGTGGGTGGGGCCGCCGCTGAGTCCGAGGCTGCGCATGGAGCTGCGCAGAGCGGCTTGGTGCGCTGCCTCGCCGGGGGCCGACCAGACGCGGGCACCGGGGGTGGGGACCGGGTCCGGGGGCTGGATCTTCGACAGCAACGACTTGATGCCGTCGATGAGTTCCTCATCCTCGTGGAGGACGTACGACAGATAGGGATCCGAGGCCTGGTCGGCGATCGTGTAGACGGCGCACCAGGTGGCCAGGGTGGGGACGGTCATCTGGGCCATGAGGGCCAGGGTCTGGTCGCGGTCCAGGGTTCCGGCGAGGAGGTCGGACGCCTCGACGAGGAAGCTCAGGGAGCCGCGGCGCAGGCGTTCGAGTTCGCCCAGGCGGGCCGACTCGACCGCCAACGCGATCCGGTCGGCGGCGAATTGGAGGCGAAGGGCTTCTTCGTTCGAGTATCTGCCGGGACCTTCGGCGGCCACACCGAGGGAGCCGGTGAGGCGGCCCTCGACCTTCAGCGGGACCGTGACCACCGAGCGCATGCCGGTGCCGTTCAGGAGCGGTACGGCGCCGGGTACGGCCGCGAGGTCGTCGTGGACGGCCGGCATGCGGGCGGAGCCGTAGCGGCCGGGCCCTGCCTCGACGGGCACGCGCGCGAAGCGCTGGCGGGCGGAGGGCAGACCGGTGGAGGCGCGGACCTCCAGCTCGGTCTCGTCGTCTGTCGCCAGGAGCAGGAAGGCGGAGTCGCCGTCGAGCATGTCGCGCGCTCGTTCGACAGTGCGCTGGAGGAGGCCGTCGAGGTCGTCCGGGGCCGGAGAGCCGATGAACACCTCGAACGGGTCGGTGCTCTGGCCGTCGGAGGAGGTGTTCGTGTCCGAGGCGGGCACGCGCAACGGGGTCTGCAGGACGGCGCGTTCGTGGTCGCGCACCAGGAGGCAGACCGTGGAGGGTTCGCCGCCGGTGTCGCGGACGCGCAGGTGGGAGGCGTAGACAGAGGTGACGCGACCGTTGGCCGCCCTGATGCCGTAACTGCCCTCCCAGCGCGAGAGCTGGAGGGCCTCGGCGATTCCGGTGCCGGTGCCGGGGGTGTGCGGCCAGGCCGCGAGGTCGGTCAGGGGCTTGCCGATGACCTGTTCGGCGGCATAACCGAAGAGTTCCTCGGCGTCCTCGTTCCACGAGCTGATGGCGCAGGCGCGGTCGATCTGGACGACGGCGACCCGGACGCGGCCGTCCGCCAGCGGGAGGAGGTCCGCGGGCAGGGACGGGCCTGCCGTGCGGGTGCCCACCGTGCGTTCGGGCAGATCGAGCTGGAACCAGACCTGCTTGTGGGCGGGCGTGTACTCGACGCCCCACCGGCCGGCGAGGGCGGCGCAGAGCTGGAGGCCGCGGCCGCCTTCGCGGTCGAGGTTGCCCATGTTGACGGCCTGACCCTGGAGGGGGATCTCGCGCTCGGGGTAGCGGTCGCCCACCTCGATCCGTACACCGTCGTCACTGCGCAGGCACAGAACATCCGCGGCGGTGCCCGCGTGCACCACCGCATTGGTGACGAGTTCGCTGGTGAGGACCACCGCGTCGTCGACGATGTCGGCGAAGCCCCATCCCTGGAGGGTGTCGCGAACGAAGGAGCGGGCGGTCGCTACCGATCGACCGACAGGCTCGAAGCTGGCGGCCGCGCGCGCGGTGATCACAGAACTCCTCGGCCGGTTGTCGACGTGCAGGGCTGCCTGGCCGACCGGCTCGTGCCGCTGCTGCGGCAGGCCGCCCGTCGGCCGGGGGTCCGGGGTCTGTCCCCCGGGGACCAGTCCGGTGGTCATGTGTGCGGCCGCCCTCCGATGCCCGCTCGTGCTCGTGCCACCGTCCAGGCCGGACGGACCGGCTCGGCTGGACAGCCGCATGCAAGGTTACTTACCTTCGACGGCCATGCGGATGCCGGTCTGCAGTGTTTCCGTCCGGAGGGTGTGCGGACGATGTGCGAAGCTGCCGAACTGTTATGGCCGGGTTCAACCAGGGTGAAACACTGGGCAGGCTCCTGAAGAAGGTTCGGGCAGGCCGAGTGGCGTGCGTGTACGGCGGGCAGCAGCCCGTGGTGCGGCTTTGTATGCCCGATTGAAATAACGCTGTAGTAAGCAGAAGGACGCGGCAGCCACCGGTGCGCCGCAGCAGCACCTGAGCACAGCAGTAACGGTCGACCCCTGCGGGAGGGACACAGTGGAGTCTGGCGCAGCGACGCGGGGCACAAAAACGCGCGCGAAAGGCGGACAGTCCCCGAGCAACCAGCGCAAACCGCCCAATGGGACCACCGCGGTGGACACGGCCGCCCTGAACCGGCTGATGGCGGCACTGGTGTCGATGCGGGACGGGAACTTCCGCAAGCGGCTCACGGTCTCAGGCGACGGCATGATGTCGGAGATCGCGGCGGTCTTCAACGAGGTGGCCGACCGCAATCTCCATCTGACAGGTGAGCTGTCGCGGGTGCGGCGCATGGTGGGCCGAGAGGGCAAGCTCACGGAAAGGCTGGAAACAGGCGCCTGTGAGGGCTCCTGGGCGTCCGCCATCGATGCCTCCAACGCGCTCGTGGACGATCTCGTACGGCCCGTCTCCGAGGTCGGCCGGGTGCTGTCCGCGGTGGCGGAGGGCGATCTGTCACCCCGTATGGAGCTCAGGACACAGGCGCCGGACGGGACGGGGCATCCGCTGCGCGGGGAGTTCCTGAAGGTCGGGCGGACGGTGAACAACCTTGTCGATCAGTTGTCGACGTTCACCGACGAGGTCACCCGAGTGGCCAGCGAGGTCGGCACCGAGGGCAAGCTCGGCGGACAGGCACGCGTGCGTGGCATGTCGGGTTCGTGGAAGGACCTGACCGAGTCCGTCAACACGATGGCGTACCGGCTGACGGCCCAGGTGCGGGACATCGCGCTGGTGACCACGGCGGTCGCCAAGGGCGACCTGTCCCGGAAGGTCACGGTTCACGTGGCCGGCGAGATGCTGGAGCTGAAGAACACCGTCAACACGATGGTGGACCAGCTCTCCTCCTTCTCCTCCGAGGTGACCCGCGTCGCACGCGAGGTGGGCGTCGAGGGCGAGCTCGGCGGTCAGGCACAGGTACCCGGTGTGGCCGGGGTGTGGAAGGACCTCACCGATTCGGTGAACCTCATGGCCGGCAATCTGACGGCCCAGGTGCGCGGGATCGCCCAGGTGACCACGGCGGTCGCCAGCGGTGACCTGTCGCAGAAGGTGACGGTCTCCGCACGCGGTGAGGTCGCGCAGCTGGCCGACACGATCAACCAGATGACCGAGACGCTGCGGATCTTCGCGGACGAGGTCACCCGCGTGGCCAACGAGGTCGGTGCCGAGGGACAGCTCGGCGGGCAGGCGAACGTGCCGGGTGCGGCGGGAACGTGGAAGGACCTCACCGATTCGGTGAACACGGTCTTCCGGAACCTCACCACGCAGGTGCGGGACATCGCCGCGGTGACGACGGCCGTGGCCAACGGTGACCTGTCGCAGAAGGTCACCGTCGACGTGGCCGGCGAGATGCTGGAGCTGAAGAACACCGTCAACGGGATGGTGGACCAGCTGTCGGCGTTCGGTGCCGAGGTCACGCGTGTGGCGCGCGAGATCGGTGTCGAGGGTGAGCTGGGCGGCCAGGCGCAGGTGCCCGGGGCCGCCGGTACCTGGAAGGACCTCACCGATTCCGTCAACACGGCGTTCAGGAATCTCACCGGACAGGTGAGGAACATCGCGCAGGTGACGACGGCGGTGGCCAACGGTGACCTGTCGCAGAAGGTCACCGTGGACGTCTCCGGCGAGATGCTCCAGCTGAAGAACACCGTGAACACGATGGTGGACCAGCTGTCGGCCTTCGCCGACCAGGTGACGCGCATGGCCCGGGACGTGGGCACCGAGGGACGGCTGGGCGGTCAGGCGGTGGTGCCGGGGGTGTCCGGTACCTGGAAGGAGCTCACCGACTCCGTCAACTTCATGGGCGGCAACCTCACCTCTCAGGTGCGGCAGATCGCCCAGGTGACGACCGCGGTGGCCCGGGGTGACCTGTCGCAGAAGATCGACGTGGACGCGCGCGGCGAGATCCTGGAGCTGAAGAACACCATCAACACGATGGTCGACCAGCTCTCCGCCTTCGCCGACCAGGTGACCCGCGTAGCCCGTGAGGTGGGCACCGAAGGACGCCTGGGCGGCCAGGCGCAGGTGCCCGGCGTCGCCGGTGTGTGGCGTGACCTCACCGACTCCGTGAACGGAATGGCAGGAAACCTTACTGCCCAGGTGCGCAACATCGCCCAGGTGGCCACCGCGGTGGCCCGGGGTGACCTGTCGCAGAAGATCGACGTGGACGCGCGCGGCGAGATCCTGGAGCTGAAGAACACCCTCAACACGATGGTGGACCAGCTCTCCAGCTTCGCCGACCAGGTGACGCGGGTGGCTCGCGAGGTGGGCACCGAGGGCATCCTCGGCGGGCAGGCCGAGGTGCAGGGTGTCTCCGGCACCTGGAAGGACCTCACGCAGTCCGTGAACTTCATGGCGAACAACCTGACGATCCAGGTGCGCAACATCGCCGAGGTCACCACCGCGGTCGCCAAGGGCGACCTCTCGAAGAAGATCACCGTCGACGCGAAGGGCGAGATCCTCGAGCTCGTCACCACCGTCAACACGATGGTCGACCAGCTGTCGTCCTTCGCCGAGCAGGTGACGAGGGTGGCTCGTGAAGTGGGTACCGAGGGCATCCTCGGCGGCCAGGCGCACGCGTCGGGCGTCACGGGTATCTGGAAGGACCTCACCGACAACGTCAACCTGATGGCCAACAACCTGACCATGCAGGTGCGCAACATCTCCCAGGTCGCGAACGCGGTCGCCAACGGTGACCTCACGCGGACGGTGACGATCGAGGCGCGCGGCGAGGTCGCGCAGCTCGCCGACACCTTCAACACCATGGTGAAGACGCTGAGTTCGTTCGCCGACCAGGTCACCAAGGTGGCCCGTGAGGTGGGCACGGACGGCATCCTGGGCGGTCAGGCGCGGGTGCCGGGTGTGGCCGGTACCTGGAAGGACCTCACCGAGTCCGTGAACCAGATGGCGTCCAACCTGACCGGTCAGGTGCGGAACATCGCCATGGTGACCACGGCCATCGCCAAGGGCGACCTGACGAAGAAGATCGACATCGACGCCCGCGGTGAGATCCTCGAACTCAAGACCACCATCAACACCATGGTCGACCAGCTGTCGTCCTTCGCCGAGGAGGTCACCCGAGTCGCCCGCGAGGTGGGTACCGAGGGGCAGCTCGGCGGCCAGGCACGCGTGCGTGACGTCGACGGCACCTGGCGCGACCTGACCGAGTCCGTGAACGAAATGGCAGGAAACCTTACTCGGCAGGTGCGAGCCATCGCGCGCGTGGCGACCGCGGTGACCCGAGGCGACCTGAACCTGAAGATCGACGTGGACGCGTCCGGCGAGATCCAGGAGCTTCAGGACTACATCAACAAGATGATCGCCAAC
This sequence comes from Streptomyces canus, assembly GCF_001514145.1. Taxonomy (GTDB): domain Bacteria; phylum Actinomycetota; class Actinomycetes; order Streptomycetales; family Streptomycetaceae; genus Streptomyces; species Streptomyces canus. Next base: position 647,631 of record NZ_KQ948661.1, on the reverse strand, counting down.
CTGCGCGACACCACGATCGCCAACAAGGAGCAGGACTGGCTCAAGGGCAACCTGGCCCGTATCTCGGCTCTCATGCAGGGCCGCCGGGACCTGGAGGACGTGGCCTCGCTGATCATGAGCGAGCTGACGCCGGTGGTGACCGCGCAGCACGGCGCGTTCTTCGTCGCGATGCCGCTCCTGGACGGCAAGGACATGAGCGCCGAGGCCGAGGACCAGTACGAGCTGCGGATGCTCGGTTCGTACGGATACTCGATGGGCTCGATGCCGACGTCGTTCCGGCCGGGTGAGGCGCTCATCGGGACCGCTGCCGAGGAGAAGCGCACGATCCTCGTGGAGAACGCGCCCAGCGGCTACCTGAAGATCTCCTCCGGTCTCGGAGAGGCGCCGCCCGCGCAAGTGATCGTCCTCCCGGTGCTGTTCGAGGGCAAGGTGCTCGGTGTCATCGAGCTGGCCTCGTTCACACCCTTTACGCAGATCCAGAAGGACTTCCTCAACCAGATCGCCGAGATGATCGCGACCAGCGTCAACACGATCTCCGTCAACACCAAGACGGAGGTACTGCTGAAGCAGTCGCAGGAGCTGACCGAGCAACTCAGGGAGCGGTCGGCCGAGTTGGAGAACCGGCAGAAGGCCCTTCAGGCGTCCAACGCCGAACTGGAGGAGAAGGCCGAGCTGCTGGCCCAGCAGAACCGCGACATCGAGGTGAAGAACACCGAGATCGAGGAGGCACGGCAGGTCCTGGAGGAGCGCGCCGAGCAGCTCGCCGTGTCCATGCGGTACAAGAGCGAGTTCCTGGCCAACATGTCGCACGAGCTGCGGACACCGCTCAACTCGCTGCTGATCCTCGCCAAGCTGCTCGCCGACAACGCGGACTCCAACCTCACCCCGAAGCAGGTCGAGTTCGCCGAGACCATTCACGGCGCCGGTTCCGACCTGCTCCAGCTCATCAACGACATCCTCGACCTGTCGAAGGTCGAGGCGGGCAAGATGGACGTCTCCCCGACGCGCATCGCGCTCGTACAGCTCGTGGACTACGTGGAAGCCACCTTCCGGCCGCTGACCGCGGAGAAGGGCCTGGACCTGTCCGTACGGGTCTCGCCCGAGCTGCCCGCCACCCTGCACACCGATGAGCAGCGGCTGCTCCAGGTGTTGCGCAACCTGCTGTCCAACGCGGTGAAGTTCACCGACTCCGGAGCCGTCGAGCTGGTCATCCGGCCCGCCGGGCGGGACGTACCGGTGGCGATCCGGGAGCAGCTGCTCGAGGCCGGTTCGCTGCGCGATCCGGGCGCCGACCTGATCGCGTTCTCGGTGACCGACACCGGGATCGGCATCGCGGCCAGCAAGATGCGGGTGATTTTCGAGGCCTTCAAGCAGGCCGACGGTACGACCAGCCGTAAGTACGGCGGCACCGGCCTCGGGCTGTCGATCTCGCGGGAGATCGCGCAATTGCTCGGCGGAGAGATTTACGCGCAGAGCGAGCCCGGTCGCGGATCGACGTTCACGCTGTATTTGCCGCTGCACCCCAGCGAACTGCCGCCGCAGGGCTACCAGCAGTCCATGCCCGCCCTGGAGGCCGGCGATCTGGTGGCGTCCACGTCGGAGCACGGGCGGACCGGGGTCGAGGTCGAGACGCCGGCCGAGGTGAAGTCGTACCAGGAGACACAGAACGGCGCCGCGGCGCTCTTCCGGCGCCGTCGCAGGACCGCACCCGCCCTCGAACAGCGGATCGGACAGCCGGACCAGTGGTCGGCGGTGGAGCACCAGGCCGCGCCGCAGCCACGCCGGGGCATCCGGTTCGGCGGGGAGAAGGTGCTGATCGTCGACGACGACATCCGCAACGTCTTCGCGCTCACCAGCGTCCTCGAGCAGCACGGGCTGTCCGTGCTCTACGCGGAGAACGGCCGTGAGGGTATCGAGGTGCTGGAGCAACACGAGGACGTGGCGGTGGTCCTGATGGACATCATGATGCCCGAGATGGACGGATACGCGACGACCAATGCGATCCGCAGGATGCCGCAGTTCGCCGGGCTCCCGATCATCGCCCTGACCGCCAAGGCGATGAAGGGCGACCGTGAGAAGGCGATCGAGTCGGGCGCCTCCGATTACGTGACCAAGCCGGTCGATCCCGATCATCTGCTGTCGGTGATGGATCAGTGGATGCGGGGGGAGTGATGGGAATCAGCGAAGTTCACGCGGAGTTGCTGACTCAGTGTGCCCGACGCCGTGTAGAAGTACGGGATTCGGGGAACCTTCTGGTCTCCCGCTACGTTTCTGCTACGTGCACAGTGACATCACGGTGACAGGGTGTGGCGACAGACAGGGTGCGGCTACGATGACCGGCACAAGGACGGGCGGCGAAAGGGAGTCGTCCCCAGCGGCGGCGCCCGGTGCACATCCGGGGCGAGGAGGGCGGGCCATGGTGCAGAAGGCCAAGATCCTCCTGGTCGATGACCGGCCGGAGAATCTGCTCGCGCTGGAGGCCATCCTCTCCGCGCTCGATCAGACACTGGTGCGGGCATCGTCCGGGGAGGAAGCACTCAAGGCACTGCTCACGGACGACTTCGCGGTGATTCTGCTGGACGTCCAGATGCCGGGCATGGACGGTTTCGAGACCGCGGCGCACATCAAACGGCGGGAGCGGACCCGGGACATCCCGATCATCTTCCTCACCGCGATCAACCATGGTCCGCACCACACCTTCCGGGGGTATGCGGCTGGGGCGGTGGACTACATCTCCAAGCCGTTCGACCCGTGGGTGCTGCGGGCGAAGGTATCGGTCTTCGTCGAGCTCTATATGAAGAACTGTCAGCTGCGGGAGCAGGCGGCGCTGCTGCGGCTCCAGTTGGAGGGCGGCGGAGGCAAGGCGGCGGCAGGGGACGCGAAGGAGCCGGCGGGTCTGCTCGCCGAGCTGTCCGCGCGTCTGGCCGCGGTCGAGGAGCAGGCCGAGGCGCTCTCGAAGCAACTGGACGACGAGTCCGCGGACGCGGCCGCGGTGGCCACAGCGGCCCATCTCGAACGCAAACTCACGGGCTTGCGGCGGGCGCTGGACGCGCTGGAGCCGGGCACCGGGAGTTCGCCGTCGGTGCCTTCGCAGAACTGACGCGCGCCGACGGACCCCTTGAGCCCGCGTCAGTTCGACACCTCTCCAGGAGCGACACGAACGGGTGAAGCAGTGGGCACACGTGTCCGCGGTCGTCTCCACCGGTAACCTCGCACCTATGGCCTCACGTCCCTCCGCAGCCAAGAAGCAGCCCTCCAAGAAGGCTGCCGCTCCCGCGAAGGGTCCGGCGAGGAAGGCTGCGGCGAAGAAAGCACCGGCAAAAAAGGCGCCCGCCAAGAAGGCCGTGGCGAAGAAGGCCGCGCCGCCGAAGCCGGCGCCCAGCCCGACCGGGGGCGTCTACCGTCTCGTCCGGGCCGTCTGGCTCGGCCTGGCCCATGCCGTGGGCGCGGTGTTCCGCGGCATAGGGCAGGGCGCGAAGAACCTCGACCCCGCGCACCGGAAGGACGGCGTGGCGCTCCTGCTGCTCGGCCTCGGCCTGATCGTCGCCGCCGGAACCTGGTCGAACCTGCGTGGCCCGGTGGGCGACCTCGTCGAGATCATCGTGACCGGCGCCTTCGGCCGGCTTGACCTGCTCGTGCCGATACTGCTCGCGGTCATCGCCGTGCGGTTCATCCGGCACCCCGAGAAGCCCGAGGCCAACGGTCGCATCGTGATCGGCCTGTCGGCGCTCCTCATCGGCGTGCTCGGGCAGGTCCACATCGCCTGCGGCGCACCCGCCCGCAGCGACGGCATGCAGGCGATAAGGGACGCCGGCGGCCTCATCGGCTGGGGAGCGGCGACCCCGCTGACGTACACCATGGGCGAGGTCCTCGCCGTACCGCTGCTCGTCCTGCTGACGGTCTTCGGGCTGCTCGTCGTCACGGCCACCCCGGTCAACGCCATCCCGCGGCGGCTGCGGGAGCTCGGTGTGCGGCTCGGGATCCTCCCCGATCCGGAGGAGGACGAGCTCGGCGAGGATGACGAGCGCTACGACGAGCAATGGCGCGAGGCACTGCCCGCGCGTGGTCGCAGGCGTGGTCCCGCGCCCGAGTCGTACGACCCCGACGGAGCCGAGCAGGAGGCCCTCTCGCAGCGTCGTGGGCGCCCCAGGCGCTCCGCGGTGCCGCAGCCCGCGATGGACCGGCGGATGGACGCCGTGGACATCGCCGCGGCCGCCGCCGCGGATCTGGACGGCGTCGTCATGCACGGCCTGCCGCCCTCGGCGCTGGTCGCCGACCTCACCCAGGGCGTCAGCGTGGGCGACCGCGTGGAGACGACCCCGGTACCCACCCCCGTCCCGGCCGCGCGGCCCAAGTCGGACGCGCGCCCGAAGCAGGAGAAGCTCAAGGTCGAGGTCGCCGACCTCACCAAGCCGGCTCCCGAGGCCCCCGGCGAACTGCCCCCGCGCGCGGAGCAGCTCCAGCTGTCCGGCGACATCACCTACGCGCTGCCCTCGCTCGACCTCCTGGAGCGCGGCGGCCCCGGCAAGGCGCGCAGCGCGGCCAACGACGCCATAGTCGCCTCGCTGACGACTGTGTTCACGGAGTTCAAGGTCGACGCCGCCGTCACCGGCTTCACGCGCGGGCCGACGGTCACGCGCTACGAGGTCGAGCTCGGTCCCGCCGTGAAGGTCGAGCGGATCACCGCGTTGGCCAAGAACATCGCGTACGCCGTCGCCAGCCCGGATGTGCGGATCATCAGCCCGATTCCAGGCAAGTCGGCGGTCGGCATCGAGATCCCGAACACCGACCGCGAGATGGTCAACCTCGGCGACGTGCTGCGGCTCGCGGCGGCCGCCGAGGACGAGCACCCGATGCTGGTCGCGCTCGGCAAGGACGTCGAGGGCGGCTACGTGATGGCCAACCTGGCGAAGATGCCGCACGTGCTGGTCGCCGGAGCCACCGGTTCCGGTAAGTCGTCGTGCATTAACTGCTTGATCACTTCCATCATGGTCCGCGCGACCCCCGAGGACGTGCGCATGGTCCTCGTCGACCCCAAGCGCGTGGAACTGACGGCCTATGAGGGCATCCCGCACCTGATCACGCCGATCATCACCAACCCGAAGCGGGCCGCCGAGGCGCTCCAGTGGGTCGTACGGGAGATGGACCTTCGCTACGACGACCTGGCGGCGTACGGCTTCCGGCACATCGACGACTTCAACGAAGCCATCAGGAACGGCAAGGTCAAGCTGCCCGAGGGCAGCGAGCGCGAGCTCCAGCCCTACCCGTATCTGCTGGTGATCGTCGACGAGCTCGCCGACCTGATGATGGTCGCCCCGCGGGACGTCGAGGACGCGATCGTGCGGATCACGCAGCTCGCGCGCGCGGCCGGCATCCACCTGGTGCTCGCCACGCAGCGGCCGTCCGTGGACGTCGTCACCGGTCTGATCAAGGCGAACGTGCCCTCACGGCTCGCCTTCGCCACCTCCTCGCTCGCCGACTCGCGGGTCATCCTCGACCAGCCAGGCGCCGAGAAGCTGATCGGCAAGGGCGACGGGCTCTTCCTGCCGATGGGGGCCAACAAGCCCACCCGTATGCAGGGCGCCTTCGTGACCGAGGACGAGGTCGCGGCGATCGTCCAGCACTGCAAGGACCAGATGGCGCCGGTCTTCCGGGACGACGTCGTCGTGGGCACCAAGCAGAAGAAGGAGATCGACGAGGAGATCGGCGACGACCTCGACCTGCTGTGCCAGGCGGCCGAACTGGTCGTCTCCACCCAGTTCGGGTCGACCTCCATGCTCCAGCGCAAGCTGCGGGTCGGGTTCGCGAAAGCGGGACGTCTGATGGACCTCATGGAGTCCCGGGGCATCGTCGGGCCGAGCGAGGGATCCAAGGCTCGTGACGTTCTTGTGAAGGCTGACGAGCTGGACGGAGTGCTCGCGGTGATCCGCGGGGAGGCTTAAAGGAAGTCCCGGAGCGGGTGCGGCCACCGATGTTCGATCGTGACTCACCCGTAAGGGATCATTGAGCAACCGTTTCCCTGCGGCATACGTCAAGTTGAGGGAAGCGAAAAGCTGCTGCTCCACCATCGGCGTGCCCGGCCATTCCGATGGCGTACAAAGTCCCACCGCCCGGTTGCCCCACCCTTTCGCACCCCCCCTAGACTGAACCTCCAGCACAGGTGGCTTAAACGCTCGAAAGGCGCCCCCGTGTCCATCGGCAACTCCCCTGAAGACGAGCGTCCGTTCGAAGACGACCGACAGGAAGACCGCCTCTCCGTCGGCCACGCCCTGAAACAGGCGCGGATCGCGGCTGGGTTGACCGTCGACGACGTCAGCAACGCCACCAGGGTCCGCATCGCCATCGTGCATGCCATCGAGGCGGACGATTTCGCCCCCTGCGGGGGCGATGTGTACGCCCGGGGCCACATCCGGACCCTGGCCAAGGCCGTCCACCTGGATCCGGCCCCCCTGCTGGACCAGTTCGCCGCCGATCATGGCGGCGGGCGTCCGGCCCCGACCCCGGCCGCCCCGCTGTTCGAGGCGGAACGCATCCGTCCCGAGCGCCGCGGGCCCAACTGGACCGCGGCCATGGTCGCCGCGATCGTCGCCGTGGTCGGCTTCGTCGGGTTCACCGCCTTCAAGGGCGGCGACGACGGCGGGACGACCCAGGTCGCCGACGGCACCACGCCCGCCACCAGCAAGTCTCCGACGCCCAAGTCCGACAAGACCACCAAGGACCCGAAGCCGACGCCCACGCCGACCGACAGCGCCATCGCGGCGGCACCCCAGGACAAGGTGACCGTTCAGGTCAGTGCCGCCGACGGGAAGAGCTGGATCCTCGCCAAGGACCACAACGGCCGGACCCTTTTCGACGGACTGCTCACGCAGGGCGACAGCAAGACCTTCCAGGACAGCGACAAGATCAACCTCGTCCTCGGTGACGCCGGGGCGATCCAGCTGTACGTGAACGGCAAGAAGATCGACGACGACTGGCAGCCCGGGGCTGTGGAGCGCCTGACGTACACGAAGGGCGACCCGCAGGTCGGATAGGGATCCGTTCGCACTGCCGTCACGGGGTTGGCCAAGATCGGCCAACCCCGTCGACGTGGGGTGTCAGTGGGACGAAGTAGTCTTGAGCCCATGCCTGAACGCCGTACCGTCGCACTCGTCACTCTTGGCTGCGCCCGCAACGAGGTGGACTCGGAGGAGCTCGCAGGCCGTTTGGAGGCGGACGGCTGGGATCTCGTGAAGGACGCCGCCGACGCGGACGTCGCCGTCGTCAACACCTGTGGCTTCGTCGAAGCCGCCAAGAAGGACTCCGTCGACGCCCTCCTCGAGGCCAACGATCTCAAGGGGCACGGCAGAACCCAGGCCGTCGTGGCGGTGGGCTGCATGGCCGAGCGGTACGGCAAGGACCTCGCCGAGGCGCTGCCGGAGGCGGACGGGGTGCTGGGCTTCGACGACTACGCCGACATCTCCGACCGGCTGCAGACCATCCTCAGCGGCGGCATCCACGCCGCGCATACCCCGCGCGACCGGCGCAAGCTGCTGCCGATCAGCCCGGCCCAGCGGCAGGAGTCGGCGGCCTCCGTCGCGCTGCCCGGGCACGGGCCGGCCGCCGAAGCCCCCGAGGCGGCTCCCGCCGACCTCCCGGAAGGGCTCGCGCCGGCTTCCGGCCCCCGTGCGCCCCTGCGCCGCCGTCTGGACGGCGCCCCGGTCGCCTCGGTGAAGCTCGCCTCCGGCTGTGACCGGCGCTGCTCCTTCTGCGCCATCCCGTCCTTCCGCGGCTCCTTCATCTCGCGTCGCCCCTCGGACGTCCTCAACGAGACGCGCTGGCTGGCCGAGCAGGGAGTCAAGGAGATCATGCTGGTCTCCGAGAACAACACGTCGTACGGCAAGGACCTCGGCGACATCCGACTCCTCGAGTCCCTCCTGCCCGAGCTCGCCGAGGTCGACGGCCTGGAACGCGTGCGGGTCAGCTACCTGCAGCCCGCCGAGATGCGGCCGGGCCTGATCGACGTGCTGACGTCCACGCCCAAGGTGGTGCCGTACTTCGACCTGTCCTTCCAGCACTCCGCCCCCGACGTGCTGCGCGCGATGCGCCGCTTCGGCGACACCGACCGCTTCCTGGAGCTGCTCGACACCATCCGCGGCAAGGCCCCCGAGGCCGGAGTGCGCTCCAACTTCATCGTGGGCTTCCCCGGTGAGACCGAGGCCGACCTGGCCGAGCTGGAGCGGTTCCTGAACGGCGCGCGACTGGACGCCATCGGCGTCTTCGGGTACTCCGACGAGGAGGGCACCGAAGCGGCGACGTACGAGAACAAGCTGGACGAGGACGTCGTCGCCGAGCGGCTGGCACGTGTCTCCCGGCTCGCCGAGGAACTCGTCTCGCAGCGCGCCGAGGAGCGCGTCGGCGAGACCGTGCACGTACTGGTCGAGTCCGTCGACGACGAGGGTGTGTACGGCCGAGGCGCCCACCAGGCGCCGGAGACCGACGGCCAAGTGCTGCTCACGAGCGGCGAAGGTCTGAGCGTCGGTCGTATGGTCGAGGCGAAGGTGGTCGGTACGGAAGGTGTCGACCTGGTGGCCGAGCCGCTCGACGGCTCGCTCGCGTGTAGTGAGGAGGCGGGCAGATGACCGGAGTTCCGGCGTCCGCTGCGGGTGGCCCCTCCGCCGCGAAGGGCGGACCGGCGGGTGGCGTCTCGGGTGCCGCCTCCGGTGTGGCCCCCAGCGCTCCGTCGGACGCGGTCTCCGGTACGGCTGCCGAGGTACGTGCTAGTGCTGTCCCTGCGGCGGGTGTCGTTGCCGGCGCGGCTTCCGGGGCCGGCGTCGACTCCGGTTCCAAGACCGCGCGCGGCGGGAAGATCGCGGCCGCGGCGGTCAACCAGGCCAGCGTGTGGAACGTCGCCAATCTGCTGACCATGCTCCGGCTGGTCCTCGTGCCGGGCTTCGTCGCCCTGATGCTGGCCGACGGCGGGTACGACCCGGCGTGGCGCTCGTTCGCCTGGGCGGCTTTCGCGGTCGCCATGATCACCGACCTGTTCGACGGACATCTGGCGCGCGCCTACAACCTCGTCACGGACTTCGGGAAGATCGCCGACCCCATCGCCGACAAGGCGATCATGGGGGCGGCGCTGATCTGTCTCTCCGGGCTCGGCGACCTGCCGTGGTGGGTCACGATCGTCATCCTCGGCAGGGAACTCGGGATCACCCTGCTGCGTTTCCTCGTCATCCGGTACGGCGTGATCCCGGCGAGCCGTGGCGGCAAACTCAAGACCCTCAGCCAGGGCATCGCCGTAGGGATGTACATCCTGGCGCTGACGGGGTGGCTGGCCACCGCGCGGTTCTGGGTGATGGCCGTGGCGGTCGTGCTGACCGTGGTGACCGGGCTCGACTATGTGAGACAGGCCATTGTGCTGCGCAGGCAGGGAATCGCCGAGCGCAAGGCGGCGTTGGAGGAGACGGAAGCGTGAATTCCCCAGCCGCCCAAGTGGTGCGACTACTCACCGTGAAGGGCCAGACGCTCGCGGTCGCCGAGTCGCTCACGGGCGGACTGGTTGCGGCGGAAATCACAGCGGCTCCCGGGGCGTCCCAGGCGTTCAAGGGGTCGGTGACCGCCTACGCCACCGAACTGAAGCATGAGCTGTTGGGTGTCGACGCCACCCTGCTGTCCCAGCGAGGTGCGGTGGATCCGCAGGTGGCGGCCCAGATGGCGGCCGGAGTGCGCAAGGCACTCGGCGCCGACTGGGGCATCGCGACCACCGGAGTCGCGGGCCCGGAACCGCAGGACGGCAAGCCCGTCGGAACGGTTTTCGTGGCTGTCGACGGGCCCTCCGCAGACGCTTCCGACGCAGCGGGTGGCGGGAAAGTGACCGCGCTGCGGTTGAACGGCGACCGCGCGGAAATTCGTATGGAGAGTGTACGGAGCGTACTCGCACTGCTCCTGGAGGAGCTTGCGGGCGAACAGACCGGGAATGAGCGGGCACAGGATACGGAACGGAACGGGGGGTTTTGATGTTTGCAGCCCTGAGTGAACACGACATCGCTCCCCGCACGGCCGCGGCGCAAGGCGGTACGGTGGGGCGTGAAGGATGCGGCTACGCGGTCCGAGGAGGGAGCCACCGATGATTCTGCTCCGTCGCCTATTGGGTGACGTGCTGCGTCGGCAGCGCCAACGCCAGGGCCGTACTCTGCGCGAAGTCTCCTCGTCCGCCCGAGTCTCACTCGGCTATCTCTCCGAGGTGGAGCGGGGGCAGAAGGAGGCTTCCTCCGAGCTGCTGTCCGCGATCTGCGACGCGCTGGACGTACGGATGTCCGAACTCATGCGGGAAGTGAGCGACGAGCTCGCCCTCGCCGAGCTGGCCCAGTCCGCTGCGGCCACGCCGAGCGCGCCGGTACCGGCAGGGGTGCGCCCGATGCTGGGTTCCGTCTCGGTCAAGGGTGTGCCACCGGAACGGGTGACCATCAAGGCGCCCAGCGAAGCGGTGGACGTCGTAGCGGCGTGACCCTCACTTGGTGTGCCGTGAGCTGACGGCACGCCGAGAGCAAGTCTGCGAGGCCCCGGACGGGCCTCTCCAGCGGGACTGGAGAGGCGCCGGTCGGGGTTTTCGTGCATCTTGGAGCGACGGCCGCTTCGGTGCGTCCGTGTGCCCTTGGTGCGCCCTTTCCGTGGGTGCGGCGGCGGTCTAGCGTCCGGGCTGGAGGTGGCTGCATGGCGGGGCCGACGGTATGCCGGGGGGTGACTCTCGGGCTCGGGGCGCTGTGGTGGTGGGCCGTGGCGCGGCTGGTGCTGACGCCGGACGCCGGGGGGCTCGAAGGGGCGATCGCGGCGGGCGGGTGGGGGCTGAGCCTGCTGCCGGTGCACTGTGTGCCGAAGGGGCGGGCAGCGGGAGCCGTGGGTGCCGGGCGATGGCGTCAGGCGTGGCGGGCGGGGAGGCCTGCGGGTGCGGCTACCACGGCATCGCCACCCCGCCGTTCGGGCGGATGATCTGGCCCGTCATGAAGGACGAGGCGTCGGAGGCCAGGTAGAGCACGGCGTGGGCGATGTCCTCCGGTTCACCGACGCGTCTGAGCGGTGACATGCGGGACATGAGTGCCTCCGTGTGCGCCTGTGCCTCCTCGTCGTGGCGGTCGGTCATGGGCGTGCGGATCCAGCCGGGCGCGACCGCGTTGACCCGGATGCCGTACCGGCCGACCTCGGTGGCCAGGGTCTTCGTGAGCTGTACCACGGCTGCTTTGGCCGCGCCGTAGCAGAGCAGCCCGGGCCCGCCCGTGTCCACGGCACCGGAGGCCATCGTGACGATGCTGCCTCCCGTCTCCCGGTCGAGCATCAGGCGGGCCGCCTCCTGGCAGGCGTGGAGCACGCCCTTGAAGTTGATGTTCAGGACGCGGTCGAGGTCTTCGTCCTTCGTCTCCAGGACCGGGCTGCTGTGCATGATTCCGGCGACGGCGGCCAGCACGTCGAGGCGCTCGCAGGAGGTGATGGCCTGGTGGAGCTGTTCGCGGTCGGTGACGTCGAGGGGATGGGTGTGGGTGGTGCCACCCGCGTCCTTGATCAGGGTCGCCGTCTCGTGCAGCCCCGATGCGTCGAGGTCGGCGCAGTGCACGGTGGCACCTGCCTCGGCGAGCAGGACGGCGGTCGCACGGCCGATGCCACTCGCGGCGCCGGTGACGAATGCGGTGCGTCCGGTGAGGTCGTACGCGCTGACGGCCATGGAGCGACGGTACGAGCGTTTCTGACGGAGCGTCAATTGGTCGTACGGCGTGAGGTTCTGGGATGTGTTGCGCTCGGTGCCCTGCGGTGGGGGCTCGGGGCGGGGCCGGTTTGGCAGGTCGGGCACCAGTATGTGGGACGTTCGCGGGAGCCGTCGCCCTGGTCGGCGACGCGGATGGAGGCGTGGCAGCGGAGGCAGGGGCGGGGCGCGCGGCCGTAGACGAACAGGTCCTGGCCGCGGCGGCCGGTCGTGCTGCGGACCGGGCGGTCGCGGTTGACCTCCAGGAGCTTCTTGGCGAGCGCGGGTAGCTGAGCGGCGCGGTCCGCGGGGAGGGCGCCGACGGGGAGCCAGGGGGTGGCGCCGAGCAGGAAGCAGAGTTCGCTCTTGTAGACGTTGCCGATGCCGGCGAGATTGCGCTGGTCGAGGAGGGCCTCGCCGAGGGGGCGGGCAGGGTCCTGGAGAAGGTTCGCCAGGGCCGTCTCGGGGTTCCAGTCCGGGCCCAGGAGGTCGGGGCCGAGGTGGCCGACGGCTTTGTGCTCGTCGGTGGTGCGCAGGAGTTCCAGGACGGGGAGGCGGTAGCCGACGGCTGTGCGGTCGGCGTTGGCCAGGATCGCGCGGATCTGGTGGGTGGGGCCGCCGGTCCAGAGCTGGTTTTCTGCGTACACCTTCCAGGAGCCGTCCATGCGGAGGTGGGAGTGGAGGGTCAGGCCGCCCTCGATGCGGGTGAGGAGGTGCTTGCCGCGTGGGGTGACGTCGAGGACACGGCGGCCTGTGAGGTCGGCTGTGGCGTATTTCGGCACCCTCAGGTCGCTGCGGGTCAGCACCTTGTCCGCGAGGGCGCTGTGCAGGCGTCTCGCGGACTGCCAGACCGTGTCTCCTTCGGGCATGGGTCAAGGGTGGCATGGGGGAGGGGCCGGAGAGGGGGGAGCGGGCATGGGGAGGGTGCGCGGCTCCTGTGGGGGGGGGCGTGCTCGCTGTCGGTGGCCGCGGGGGTTGGGGTGGGTGGCCTGGGCTTGGCGGCCGGGGGCGGAGAGGGCCGTCAGGCGCGTAGGTGTGGGCCGCGCGTGGCGTGGGGGGGGCTTGGGGGGCGAGCGGGCGTGGGGAGGTGTGGGTGGTGCCTTCGTCTTCTGCCGGTTGCACGCGCACGGCGTGCTCGCTGTCGGTGGCCGCGGAGGGCGGGGCGGGTGGTCCGGGCTTGGCGGGCGGGGGCGGAGAGGGCCGTCAGGCGCGTAGGCGTAGGCCGCGAGGGGTGGCGATGAAGCCCGCTGTTTCCAGGAGGGTGCCCAGCGGGGAGGTCAGGGCCGAGTCGCCGTTGATGCGTTCCACCGTGACCGTGCCGAGGGAGCCGGCCTTGGCGGCCGCGGCGAGGGACTCCGCGGCTGTGTGCAGGCGGGGGTCGTCGGTGGGGGTGGTGTCGGGGGCTGAGGGCCAGGCCAGGAGGGTCTTGCCGCCGCGCTCCATGTAGAGCGTGAGTTCGCCGTCCACGAGGACCACGAGGGAGCCGGCCTTGCGGCCCGGCTTGTGGCCGGCCTCGGTCGGTGGGTCGGGCCAGGGCAGGGCGGCGCCGTAGGCGTTGGCGGGGTCGGCTGCGGCGAGGACCACGGCTCGGGAGGCGTCGGATGCGTTGTTCCTGCGACTGCCGAAGCTCGAGCCGTATCCGGGGGTGGCTTGCCAGTGCTGGGGGGTGGGCTGGGGTGGGTAGTCGCGCGGTGAGATGTACTCGTCGCGGGAGGCGGGGGACGGCGAACCGGAAGTGAAGTCGGGGCCTGCCTCGGGCCCGGGGCCGTCGGGGTTGTCGAAGGCGCGGGTCCAGTCCCAGTCCTCGGGCGCGGGGTCGCCCGGTGCGGAGGCGTGGGGTGCCTCGGGTACCGAGCCGGAGCCCCAGAGGTCGAGAGTGCCGCTGTCCGGCACAGGCTCTCCGCGGTCGCGGGCGTTGGACACCGCCCGGAGACGGTCGACCGCGCCGTCCATGGCGAACTGGGCGGCGCCGAGGCCCTCCACGACGTAGCCGCGGCGGGCCTGGCCGCTGTCCTCGAAGGCGGAGAGGATGCGGTACGTCGCCGAGAAGCCGCCCTCCACGCCCTCCGCCGAGACGGCTCCCCGGGTGACCACTCCATGGCGGTCGAGGAGAGTGCGGGCCAGGGCGTGGGCGCGCACGGTCGGATCGGCCTCACGTGGCGGGAGCAGGGACCAGCGGCCGGCGACGGTCGGCGGGCCGGTGCGGGAGGCGGGGCGGGCCGCGGCGGTGAGGGAGCCGTAGCGGCCGCGGGGGATCGTGCGTTTGGCGCGGTGGGCGGTGGAGCCGGCGGTGCGGCCGGAGCCCAGGAGGGAGCGCATGGGGGTGAGGGTGTCGTTGGTGAGCCGCCCGGACCAGGCCAGGTCCCATACGGCGTCGGCCAGTTGGGGGTCGGTGGCGTCGGGGTGGGTGGTGGCGCGCACCTGGTCGGCGATCTGGCGGAAGAACAGTCCGTAGCCGCCGGTGAGGGCGTCCAGGACGGACTGGTGCAGGGCCGTCAGCTCCAGGGGGTGGGCCGGTGGCAACAGGAGGGGGGCCGCGTCCGCCAGGTACAGGGAGACCCAGCCGTCCTTTCCGGGCAGGGCGCCCGCTCCGGCCCACACGATCTCGCCGGCTGCGGTGAGCTCGTCGAGCATGGCCGGGGTGTAGTTCGTGACGCGTGACGGCAGGACGAGCTTCTCCAGGGCGGACGCCGGCACGGACGCGCCCTGCAACTGCTCGACGGCACGCACCAGTCCGTCGATGCCCCGCAGGGAGTGGCCCTTGCCGATGTGCTGCCACTGCGGCAGGAACTGGGCGAGGGCCGGTGGCGGCACCGGTTCGAGTTCGTGGCGCAGGGCCGCCAGGGAACGGCGGCGAAGGCGGCGGAGCACCGTGGCGTCGCACCACTCCTGGCCGATGCCCGCCGGGTGGAACTCGCCCTGTACGACCCGTCCGGTCGCGGCCAGGCGCTGCAACGCTCCCTCGGTGACCGCCGTGCCCAGCCCGAAGCGGGCGGCGACCGTCGCCGAGGTGAAGGGGCCGTGGGTGCGGGCGTAACGCGCGAGGAGGTCACCGAGGGGGTCCTTGACCGGCTCGGTGAAGGCCTCCGGGACGCCGACCGGCAGCGCTGTGCCGAGGGCGTCGCGCAGGCGGCCCGCGTCCTCGATCGCCGCCCAGTGGTCCGCGCCGGCGACACGGACCTTGATCGCGCGGCGGGCTCCGGCGAGGTCCTGCGCCCACTGCGGCTCGGCGCCCCGCTCGGCCAACTCGGCGTCCGTGAGCGGGCCGAGGACGCGGAGGATGTCCGCGACGCCCTCGGCGTCCTTCACCCGGCGGTCCTCGGCGAGCCACTGGAGCTCCCGCTCCAGCTCGGTCAGCACCTCGGCGTCGAGCAGCTCACGCAGCTCCGCCTGGCCCAGCAGCTCTGCCAGCAGACGGGAGTCCAGTGACAGGGCCGCCGCGCGGCGCTCGGCGAGCGGCGAGTCTCCCTCGTAGAGGAACTGGGCGACGTAGCCGAAAAGGAGGGAACGGGCGAAGGGGGAGGGCTCGGCAGTGGTGACCTCGACCAGGCGAACCCTGCGGGACTCCAGGTCGCCCATCAGCTCGACGAGTCCGGGGACGTCGAAGACGTCCTGGAGGCATTCGCGGACCGCCTCCAGGACGATCGGGAACGAACCGAACTCGCTCGCCACCTGGAGCAGTTGGGAGGCCCGCTGGCGTTGTTGCCACAAGGGGGTGCGCTTGCCGGGGTTGCGGCGCGGCAGCAGGAGCGCGCGGGCGGCACACTCGCGGAAGCGGGAGGCGAACAGGGCCGAGCCGCCGACCTGGTCGGTGACGACCTGGTCGACCTCGCCCTTGTCGAAGACGACGTCCGCGGCGCCCACCGGAGCCTGTTCGGCGTCGTACTCCGTGCCGCTCCTGTCCGGCTCCCGGTCGAGAAGGTCCAGGCTCATCAGGTCGGCGTCGGGCAGCCGTAGGACGATACCGTCGTCGGCGTGCATGACCTGGGCGTCCATGCCGTAGCGCTCAGAGAGCTTGGCGCCGAGGGCGAGGGCCCAGGGGGCGTGGACCTGAGCGCCGAAGGGGGAGTGGACGACGACCCGCCAGTCACCGAGTTCGTCGCGGAAGCGCTCCACGACGATGGTGCGGTCGTCCGGGACGTGGCCGCAGGCCTCGCGCTGCTCGTCCAGGTAGGACAGGACGTTGTCCGCCGCCCATGCGTCCAGGCCCGCGGCGAGGAGGCGCAGGCGGGCGTCCTCCTTGGACAGGGAGCCGACCTCGCGGAGGAACGCGCCCACCGCGCGGCCCAGTTCGAGAGGGCGGCCCAGCTGGTCGCCCTTCCAGAACGGGAGCCTGCCGGGAACGCCGGGAGCCGGGGAGACCAGGACGCGGTCGCGGGTGATGTCCTCGATGCGCCAGGAGCTGGTGCCGAGCGTGAAGACGTCACCGACGCGGGACTCGTAGACCATCTCCTCGTCGAGTTCACCGACCCTTCCGCCACCCTTCTTGGGGTCGGAGCCGGCCAGGAAGACACCGAAGAGACCGCGGTCGGGAATGGTGCCGCCGGAGGTGACGGCGAGGCGCTGGGCGCCGGGACGGCCGGTGATGGTGCCGGCGATGCGGTCCCAGACCACGCGCGGGCGCAGTTCGGCGAAGGCGTCGGAGGGGTAGCGGCCGGCGAGCATGTCGAGAACCGCGGTGAAGGCGGACTCGGGGAGGGAGGCGAACGGGGCCGCCCTTCGGACCGTGGCGAGGAGGTCGTCGAGCTGCCAGGTGTCCATCGCGGTCATCGCGACGAGTTGCTGGGCGAGGACGTCCAAGGGGTTGGCCGGGACCTTGAGGGACTCGATGGAGCCGGTGCGCATGCGTTCCGTGACGACCGCCGCCTGGACCAGGTCGCCTCGGTACTTCGGGAAGACCACGCCGGTGGAGACCGCGCCGACCTGGTGGCCGGCGCGGCCGACGCGTTGCAGGCCGGAGGCCACGGACGGGGGCGACTCGACCTGGATGACGAGGTCCACCGCGCCCATGTCGATGCCGAGCTCGAGGCTGGAGGTGGCCACCACGGCGGGGAGCCGGCCCGCTTTGAGGTCCTCCTCGACCAGGGCGCGCTGTTCCTTGGAGACCGAGCCGTGATGGGCGCGGGCGATGACCTGGGGTGCGCCCTGGGCCGCGCCTGACCCACCCATGAGTTCGGCCGGGGCGTGGTGTTCTTCCAGGGGCTCGCCGGTGGCACGCTCGTAGGCGATCTCGTTGAGGCGGTTGCAGAGGCGTTCCGCGAGGCGGCGGGAGTTCGCGAAGACGATCGTGGAGCGGTGGGACTGGACGAGGTCGGTGATGCGCTCCTCCACGTGGGGCCAGATGGAGGGGCGTTCCGCGCCTTCGTTGCCCTCGGCGACCGGGGAGCCGCCCAGTTCACCGAGGTCCTCCACCGGGACCACGACCGAGAGGTCGAACTCCTTGCCGGACTTCGGCTGAACGATCTCCACCTTGCGCTGGGGCGAGAGGTAGCGGGCGATCTCGTCCACCGGGCGGACCGTGGCGGAGAGGCCGATGCGGCGGGCCGGCCTCGGGAGGAGTTCGTCCAGGCGCTCCAGGGAGAGGGCCAGGTGTGCCCCGCGCTTGGTGCCGGCCACGGCGTGGACCTCGTCGAGGATCACTGTCTCGATGCCGGTGAGCGCGTCGCGGGTCGCCGACGTCAGCATCAGGAACAGGGATTCCGGGGTGGTGATCAGGATGTCCGGGGGACGGGTGGAGAGGGCTCGGCGCTCGGCTGCGGGGGTGTCGCCGGAGCGGATGCCCACCTTGACCTCGGGCTCGGGGAGGCCGAGGCGGACGGATTCCTGGCGGATGCCGGTGAGGGGGCTGCGGAGGTTGCGCTCCACGTCGACGGCGAGCGCCTTGAGGGGGGAGACGTACAGGACTCGGCAGCGCTTCTTGGGGTCTGCGGGTGGGGGTGTGGAGGCCAACTGGTCCAGGGCGGCGAGGAAGGCAGCCAGGGTCTTGCCGGAGCCGGTGGGGGCGACGACGAGAACGTCCGAGCCCTCTGCGATGGCCTGCCACGCCCCGGCCTGGGCGGTGGTGGGCGCGTCGAACGCACCCGTGAACCAGTCGCGGGTGGCGGGCGAGAAGCCGTTCAGGGCTCGGTGTGCAGGGCTGACCATGCGTCCATCCTGCACCCGGGGACTGACAATGCCCCTGACCTGCGGGTTGCCTCCGGCGGTTGAGCGGGGACGAGTAGGCGCTGTGGAATCCCCCACTGGCGCCGCGGGTGGTGCCGGGAACCGCGTGACAATGGGCGCATGGCGGGTTTCGGGGAGCGGGCGCGGCACTGGCGGTATGCCGAGTTGCCCGGGGTTGATCTGCTGCGGGCCCGGTATGTGCGGAAGACGTTTGTGCGGCATACGCATGAGCACTTTGTGATTGCCGCCATCGCGGACGGGGTGGAGGTCTTTCACCACCGGGGGGCCGATCAGTACGCGGGGGCCGGTGCGCTGGCGCTGGTCAATCCCGATACGGCTCATACGGGGCGGGCCGGGGTGCCCGAAGGATGGCGGTACGGGGCCGTGTATCCGTCACCCGAGGTGGTGGCCGGGATCGCGGCTGAGACCACGTCGCTGCGGGGTACGCCCGGCTTCGTGCGGCCGGTGCTCGACGATCCGTATGCGGTGGGATTGGTGCACAAGGTTCTGCGGGCCGCGGACGAGGGAAACGCGCTGGCCGCCGACACGTTGTTGCGGGTCGCCGTGACGCGGTTGCTGCGGGTGAACGGCGGGACGTTGCCGCAACGGGATGTGCGGAGCGCGGGCGCTCGGATCGCCGTACGTGCGCGTGCCGTGCTGGAGGAGCGGATGGCCGCACCGCCGACTCTGGAGGAGTTGGCCGCTGATCTCGGGGTTGGTCCCTTTGCGTTGCTGCGTGCTTTTCGGGACGTCTACGGGATGCCGCCACACACGTGGCTGACCGATGCCCGGGTGCGGCGTGCTCGGCGGTTGCTGGATGAGGGGACAGGCCCGGCTTCGGCCGCCGTCGAAGTGGGGTTCACCGACCAGCCTCATCTGAACCGGCATTTCACGCGGATCGTCGGTGTGCCTCCGGGGGCCTATCAGCGGGAGCGCAAGAACGTACAAGACTCGCCGGGCGGCTGCTCCTAGTGTCGGTCGCGTGGCAGAAGAACAGACAGCGCAAGCGGAAACGCACGCCGACGTTGGAGGCAGGCCGGACGCCGCCGTCGTACGAGACGCCCTGGGGGTCGGGGTGGCCGTCGGACTGTCCGGGTTCGCCTTCGGCGTGACCTCGGCCGGCAGCGGGCTCACACTGACGCAGACCTGTGCGCTGAGCCTCCTGGTGTTCACCGGTGCGTCCCAGTTCGCGCTCGTAGGAGCGCTCGCGGCCGGCGGAAGCGCTCTTGCAGCGGCTGCCGGGGCCTTCTTCCTGGGGGCGCGCAACGCCTTCTACGGGCTGCGGCTGTCGCAGTTGCTCGACCTCCCGCGCGTGCTGCGTCCCTTGGCCGCCCAGTGGGTCATCGATGAGACGGCGGCTGTCTCGCTGGCTCAGCCCACGCGGCGCAGTGCGCGCATCGGGTTCGCCGTCACGGGGCTGAGTCTGTATGTGTTGTGGAATCTGACGACCCTGCTGGGAGCCCTGGGAGCCGACGCGATCGGCGACACGCGCGCGTGGGGGCTGGACGCGGCCGGGCCCGCCGTCTTTCTGGCGCTTCTGGCGCCCATGGTGAAGAGCGGCACCGAGCGGGTTGTGGCCGGGCTCGCCGTGCTGTTGGGGCTCGGGCTGCTTCCCGTGCTGCCTGCCGGGGTGCCGGTGCTGGCGGCCTCTCTCGCCGCGCCTCTTGTCCTGTGGGTGCGGGGCCGTCGTGAGCGGGTGCGAGGGGAGGAGGGGCGGTGAACGTCTGGATCGCCATCGGTGTCACCGCTCTCGGTTGTTACGCCGTCAAGCTCCTCGGGTTGCTCGTGCCTGCCGGAGTTCTCGACCGGCCCTTGGTGAAGCGGCTTGCCGCGTTGCTGCCGGTGGCACTTCTGGCCGCGCTCACCGCGCAGCAGACCTTCGCCGACGGGCGGGTGCCGGTGCTCGACGCGCGGGCCGCGGGGCTTGCGGCGGCCGCCGTGGCGCTGCTCCTGCGGGCGCCGTTCCTGCTCGTGGTCGCGTCCGCGGTGGTCGTGACGGCGGGGGTGCGGGCCGTCGGGGCCTGAGGCGGGGGTGGGCCGTTCCCGCAGCGCCGCGAGATCGGACGCCGGCCGCTGCGCATGGCCGGCCGACCTGGCGGCGTGACTGCGGGTGCGCAGGCCACGGGGCCGTGACGGCGGAGGTCGGACGATCGGGGTGTGACGGTGGGGTGCGGGCCATCAGGGTGTGAAGGCGGGGCTACGGGCCATGCGGGCGTGAGGGCGGCGGTCGGGCCGCGGGGCGTAATGGCGGGTGTGTGGGCCATTGGAGCGTGATGGTGGGGGTGCGCGCCACGGTGGTCGTGACGGGGGAGGTGGGCCATGGGTCCGACGACCGGGGGTACGGGCCGTCGGAGCGTAATGGCGGGTGTATGGGCCATCGGAGTGTGATGGCGGCGGGGTGCGGGCGGCGGTGGTCGTGACGGCAGGGGTGGGCTGTGTGTCCGATGGCGGGTGTGTGGGCGTGGGAGCGTGGCGGCGGGGTGCGGGCCGGGCTGGTCGGGTCGGCCGAGGTCGGGCCATGGGGGGTGACGGCGGGGTGCGGGCCGTGGGGGTGTGACGGCGGGGTTCGGGGCGTAGGGACGCGAGAGCCGCCGTCACGCGTGTGCGGGTGTGGCCGTCGTAGCGGATCAGCCGACTTCGCGGCCGTACGCCCGCAGGGTGCGCAGGGCCTCGATCGTCACCATGGGGCGCGCTTCGAGGGCCGTGGACGGGGCCCACTGGCGCCGGCGGATCGGCCAGCCGCCGTCCTCCTGCTGCTCGGCCGCGAGGTGGTCCAGCGAACGGGACATCTCGGCGTCGGTGAACCACGCGCGCGCGAGGGAGCCCGACGTCTTCGCGTAGTCGTGCGGGAAGTGTCGCTCGCCCGGGCCGTAGCCGGGGGAGACGGGGAACGCGTCGAGGTTCGAGGGGTCCAGCGCGGCCAGACGTTGCTCGCGCACCAGTCGGCCGAGGCGGTCGGCGGTCGCCTCCGCGCGCGGGCGGTCGGGGACGGAGTCCAGGAAGGTCATGGCGGCCTGGATCTCGTACGGGTGGGACACCTGGAGGGACTCCACCGCCTGCCAGCAGAAGTCCGTGGCCCGGAACAGCCAGGCGTGCCAGACGTCGTTGCGGTGCAGCAGACCGACCACTGGACCGGTGGTGAGCAGATCGCTCGGAGGGCCGTCCACGACCGGCAGGAAGGGAGCCGTCGGATAGCCGCGCTGGGCGGGAGTGACCGCCGGGAGGGCGCCGTCCGGGGTGGACACGGAGGTGAGATAGCGGCACACGCGCTCCACGCGCTGTCCGCCGCAGCGTCCGACGGCGTCCAGGACCCGCAGGGCGCGACCGGTGTGCAGGGGCTGGCTGACCGGGCCACGCAGATCGGGCTCCAGCGCGTGACCGTATCCGCCGTCCGCGTTGCGGTACGCCTCCAGCGCCGTCTCCACCGGGTCGGGGCCCGCGTTCAGGAAGTGGTACGCGAACAGACGCTGTTCCAGCACACGCGCGGTGAGCCAGACGTGGTGCTCGGCGCGAAAGAGCGGGGAGTGCGCCGGTGGCGTCTGGGGGAGTGGGGAAGCTCCTGTTTCGGGCATGCGTCAGACCGTAGGGCGGAAAGCGGTCTCGGCAGGCGGTCCCGGCCGAGGCCCACCCTAGGGGCGGGATACTGGAGTCATGCGGTTGACGGTCTTCTGGCAGCGAATGGCGGAACACTTCGGTCCGGGGTACGCCGACACCTTCGCGCGCGATCACGTGATGACGGAGCTCGGCGGGCGCACGGTGCACGAGGCGCTGGACGCCGGCTGGGACGCCAAGGAGGTGTGGCGCGTGGTCTGCACCGTCATGAACGTTCCGGCCGAGAGGCACTGAGACGGCGTGGACGTTCCGAGGAGAAGTGCCGACCGGGCGTGAACATCTCACGAAAGAGGCACTGACCGGTCACGAAGATCGCAGGACGGCAGCCGATTGTCAGTCGCGTGGGCGAGACTTGCTCCGTGGCACCCACTGACGAGTCCGGGCAGGCAGCCCAGCACGCATCTCCGCTCGGCACGACGCCGCCCACCCGGCCCCCGGCCGAGGGCGCCGGGCCGAACGCCCGCATGCCGCGCTGGCTGCCGCGCGCCATGGTGCTCGCGCTCGCCCTCATCGCCGTGTTCCAGCTCGGCAGTTGGGCCTTCCACCAGCTGATAGGCCTGCTGACCAACATTCTCATCGCGTTCTTCCTGGCCCTGGCCATCGAACCCGCGGTGAGCAAGATGGCGGCGCGCGGCATGCGCAGGGGGCTCGCGACCTTCCTCGTCTTCTTCGGGGTGCTGATCGTGACCGCCGGCTTCGTCACGCTGCTCGGTTCCATGCTCGCGGGCCAGATCATCAAGATCGTCGAGGACTTCCCGGACTACCTCGACTCCGTCATCGCCTGGATCAACGGACACTTCCACACCGATCTGAAGCGGGTGGACGTCCAGGAGGGCCTGCTGCGCTCCGACTGGCTGCGCAACTACGTGCAGAACAGCGCCACCGGCGTCCTGGACGTCTCCGCCCAGGTCCTCGGCGGGCTCTTCCAGTTGCTGACGATCGCGCTGTTCTCGTTCTACTTCGCCGCGGACGGCCCGCGGCTGCGCCGCGCGATCTGCTCCGTCCTGCCGCCCGCCCGCCAGACCGAGGTGCTGCGCGCGTGGGAGATCGCCGTGGACAAGACCGGCGGTTACATCTACTCGCGCGGTCTGATGGCCCTCGTCTCCGGAGTCGCGCACTTCGTCCTGCTCCAGGCCCTGGACGTGCCGTACGCGCCCGTGCTCGCCGTCTGGGTCGGCCTGGTCTCGCAGTTCATCCCGACCATCGGCACCTATCTCGCGGGCGCCCTGCCCATGCTGATCGCCTTCACGGTCGATCCCTGGTACGCGCTGTGGGTGCTGGTCTTCGTAGTGATCTACCAGCAGTTCGAGAACTACGTGCTGCAGCCCAAGCTGACCTCGAAGACCGTCGACATCCACCCCGCGGTCGCCTTCGGCTCGGTCATCGCGGGCACCGCCCTCCTCGGCGCGGTCGGCGCCCTGATCGCCATCCCGGCGGTCGCCACGCTGCAGGCGTTCCTGGGGGCCTACGTGAAGCGGTACGCCGTCACCGACGACCCCCGCGTCCACGGGCACCGGAAGCGGGGCGAGGGGCCCTCGCCGGTCACGCGCGTGCGTGCGCTGTGGGAGCGGCGGCGGCCGGGAACGCAGGCATCCGGCGACGGTGACGGCTCGTCCTGAGGGCGCCGGGTTCAGTGCGCGAGAGCGGCCCACACCCCCGCCCCGACGACGGCCGTGACGTAGGAGCCGATTGCCGCGCACAGGATCCGTCGCCGTAGCGTTTCGCTCCAGGGCGTGCGGGACAGCAGCCAGGCCAGGGCGGGCAGAACCAGGACCGCGTGCAGGCTCACGCCGTGCAGTGGCTTGAGCGGGGCGGTCGAGTGGTAGGCCGCCTCCTGGTGGCCGGTGCGGATGAGGATGACACCGCGCGCGATCATCGCGGCACCCGAGGCGAGCGCGACGAGCAGGATCGCGAACCCGGACCGCACCGCGAGGTCCATCCCCGCCGGGCCCGAGGGCCGGTGGCGGAAGGAGACGACCGCGAACACCGTCAGCAGCACCACCAGGACGCCGCCGCCCACCGCGAGCGTCATGGACACCGCAGTGTCGAAGGGTGTCGCCATGTCGAGGTGCGAGGGCACCCCGCGCCACGCCTGGAGGGTGATGCCGCCGACCTCCACCACACAGTCGGCCGCGAACACCGCGAGCAGCAGGGTGCGCAGCCGAGTATCGACGCGCAGATACGACGTGACCCAGGTGACCGCGATCAGGGTCACCCCGAAGGACACCCCGAACGTCACCGGCTTGCGCCAGGAGACCGGCCCCTCCCAGGGGCCGCCGTCCACGGCGAACACGACCAGGTGCGCGAGCCCGGAGAGGACCAGCAGGACACCGGTGGCGTGGCAGAGACGCTCCACGCTGCGTGCGCCGCGGGCCCGCGGCGCCGACGTCCGTGTCGGCACCGCGGGCGCTTCGGTCGGGACCGGGCCCATCAGTGCCGTGTTCCCTTCCGGGGCAGGGTGGCCGCGGCGCCGGCGATCACCAGGGTGGCGAGGGCGACGAGTTCGGCTGCGGTCGAGGCGATGAGCGCGTTGTCCCCCGAGGAGAGGTGGTCGCCGGTGTTCGGGGTCAGGATCGCTCCCGTGCCGATGAACAGGCCCACACCGAGGGCGAGCCCGGTCGTCCATCGGTTCGTGCGCCAGGCCACCAGCCCTGCCACCACGAGCGGGATGACGAGTCCGGGTGGGACGCTGGGATAGTCCGCTCCGGCGGCGATCTGACCGGCGATGGACGCGGCCAGCAGGAGCAGTGCGGACAGGGTCGCGACGACGGCGGGGGAACGTGCCGTGCCGGTGTCGTTCCGGGTGGTCTCCGGGGTGTGCCTCGTGGTCTCCATGGCACCAGACTCGCGAGAACGGCCCGCCCGGTCGTCGTACCGTCGAAGACACCTGAAGTACGCCGTGGGAAGTAGCCGGAGCGTGGCGGAGGAAGCCGTCGGAGCGTGCCGCAGGAAGTGTCCCGGGTGGCGTGTGCTGCGCTTGACACGAAAATCGAACATCCATTCTTATGGAAGTTCCGGCGAAGTCAACGGCGGACGTTTCGGCATGGTTTGCATGGAGAAGTGCCCTAGTTATCCACAGGCTGGACGGGCGTCGGGACGCATTGTCAGTGGCAGGCGTTAGCGTCTTTGACGTGAAGCGATCGACTCAAGCAAATCGGGTGGAACCCATGGCAGGAACCGACCGCGAGAAGGCGCTCGACGCCGCGCTCGCACAGATTGAACGGCAGTTCGGCAAGGGTGCCGTGATGCGCCTGGGCGAGCGGCCGAACGAGCCCATCGAGGTCATCCCCACCGGGTCGACCGCACTCGACGTCGCCCTCGGCGTCGGCGGCCTGCCGCGTGGCCGGGTGGTGGAGGTGTACGGACCGGAGTCCTCCGGTAAGACGACCCTGACACTGCATGCGGTGGCCAACGCCCAGAAGGCCGGCGGCCAGGTCGCCTTCGTGGACGCGGAGCACGCCCTCGACCCCGAGTACGCGA
Organism: Streptomyces canus; assembly: GCF_001514145.1. Classification (GTDB taxonomy): domain Bacteria; phylum Actinomycetota; class Actinomycetes; order Streptomycetales; family Streptomycetaceae; genus Streptomyces; species Streptomyces canus. The sequence continues at coordinate 622,664 of NZ_KQ948661.1, read as the reverse complement.
AGAAGCTCGGCGTCGACATCGACAACCTGATCCTCTCCCAGCCGGACAACGGCGAGCAGGCTCTGGAGATCGTGGACATGCTGGTCCGCTCCGGCGCCCTCGACCTCATCGTCATCGACTCCGTCGCCGCGCTCGTCCCGCGCGCGGAGATCGAGGGCGAGATGGGCGACAGCCACGTCGGTCTGCAGGCCCGTCTGATGAGCCAGGCCCTGCGGAAGATCACCAGCGCGCTCAACCAGTCCAAGACCACCGCGATCTTCATCAACCAGCTCCGCGAGAAGATCGGCGTGATGTTCGGCTCCCCGGAGACCACGACCGGTGGCCGGGCGCTGAAGTTCTACGCCTCGGTGCGGCTCGACATCCGTCGCATCGAGACCCTGAAGGACGGCACGGACGCGGTCGGCAACCGCACCCGCGTCAAGGTCGTCAAGAACAAGGTCGCGCCGCCCTTCAAGCAGGCCGAGTTCGACATCCTCTACGGGCAGGGCATCAGCCGTGAGGGCGGTCTGATCGACATGGGCGTGGAGAACGGCTTCGTCCGCAAGGCCGGCGCCTGGTACACGTACGAGGGCGACCAGCTCGGCCAGGGCAAGGAGAACGCGCGCAACTTCCTGAAGGACAACCCCGACCTGGCCAACGAGATCGAGAAGAAGATCAAGGAGAAGCTGGGCGTCGGCGTGCGGCCCCAGGAGCCGACCGCCGAGCCGGGTGCGGACGCCGCGGTGTCCGCTGCCGCGGACGATGCCGGGAAGGTGCCGGCTTCGGCGGCTGCGAAGGCGACGAAGGCCAAGGCTCCGGCCGCCAAGAGCTGATCCTGTGACACGGCGAACCGACTGGGCCGAGTACGAGGACGCTCCGCGAGGGTGGAGCGGAAAGGGCGACGGGGGTTCTGCCGGGCCGGGCGGCGGCAGGGACGGTGCGGACGGGGGATTCGGCCGCGCGACGTCGTACGGCGTCGAGGGGGCGGGCGCCGATGACCTGGCGTACGGCGTCGGTCGGGCCCACCGCGGCGGGACGTACGGCGCTGGTGGGCCGAGCGGCGACGAGTCCGGTGACGGGGCGTTCGGCCGGAGCTCGCGTCGAGGCGGCCAAGCCCCGGGCGGTTCCCGCGGGCGTCGGCAGCGTCGGCGCGGCTTCGGGGAGTCGCCCGGCGAGGACGGAGGCGGCCCCTCCTTGTCGAGGGCCGAGAAGGGGGAGCCTCCGGCGGACCCGGTGGAGCGGGCGCGGGCGATCTGTCTGCGCTTGCTCACCGGGACCCCGCGCACACGGAAGCAGCTCGCCGACGCCCTGCGCAAGCGGGAGATCCCGGACGACGCCGCCGAGGAGGTGCTGTCGCGGTTCGAGGAGGTCGGGCTGATCAACGACGGCGCGTTCGCGGACGCCTGGGTGGAGTCCCGGCACCACGGCCGGGGACTCGCCCGGCGGGCGCTCGCCCAGGAACTGCGGACCAAGGGCGTCGACTCCACGCTGATCGACGCGGCCGTCTCGCAGCTCGACTCCGACCAGGAGGAGGCGACGGCCCGCGAACTCGTCGACCGCAAGCTGCGCGCGACGCGCGGCCTCGACCGCGACAAGCGCCTGCGCCGCCTCGCCGGCATGCTCGCCCGCAAGGGCTACGCCGAGGGCATGGCCCTGCGGGTGGTCCGCCAGGCGCTGGAGGAGGAGGGCGAGGAGACGGAGTTCCTCGGGGACGAGGGGTTCTGAAACGGGCGGTTTTCCGGAGCCGGGCCTGAGCGGACAGACGCCGGGGAGAGCCGGCCGTCACCGGCACCTTCGCCCCGCTGCGCGACGGACACGGCCCCGCCCTACTGCCCGCCCGGCATCGGCTGACGCCCCGCCACTCCAGGAGCCGCCGTCCCGTCGACCCGGGCGGTGACCGGTAGCCCCGCCGCCCGCCAGGCCTGGAAACCGCCGACGAGATCCGTGGCCCGGTGCAGCCCCAGCCGGTGCAGGGACTCCGCCGCAAGGCTGGAGGCGTACCCCTCGTCGCACACCACCACGACCCGCAGATCGTGGCCCGTGGCCTCGGGGAGGCGGTGGCTGCCCCGCGGGTCGAGGCGCCACTCCAGCTCATTGCGCTCGACGACCAGGGCACCCGGGATCAGCCCGTCGCGCTCGCGCAGGGCCGCGTAACGGATGTCCACCAGCAGGGCCTCACCGGCCTGGACGGCGTCGTACGCCTCCCGGGCTCTGGCCCGCTCGTAGCCCGCGCGCACCCGCTCCAGCAACTCGTCGATGCCGGGCGCCTGTTCGGCCGTACGACCGACAGGCGGGGCACTCACTGCCAGTCCTCCGGCCGCTCCACGTGCTCCAGCCGGAGGATCTGGCCCGTGCGGCTGTAGCGGCGGATCTGAGGGAGGGGCGGGTAGTAGGCGTGCACGGAGATCGCGTGGACCTCGGTGGACTCGTTGAGGACCTCGTGGACGTGGTGCTGTCCGAACGAGCGGCCCTTGCCGGCCGGCAGTCGTCGCTCGCGGTCCACGTCCTCGGAGAGCTCGAGGGTCTTCCAGCCGTCGGCGGGCAGCCGGGCGGCGAGCGAGTGCTCCTTGAGCTCTCCGGCGGCGATGGTGAAGGCGCCGACCGACTCGGCGTGGTCGTGCCAGCCGGTGCCGGTGCCGGGCGGCCAGCCGATCAGCCAGGCCTCGCTGCCGCCGGGCCCCTCCAGGCGCACCCAGGTGCGGCCCTCCGGGTCGAGGGGGAGCGAGTCGACGAGCTCGGTGTCGGCGGCGGTGCGCCGTACGAAGTTGAGGAGGTCGGCCTGGGTGGGCGGCGCGACGGAGGACACCGAGGGGAATGCGGGGGAGGCAGACACGGACACCGTCCTGAGAAGAGTTCGCGAGAGCGTGCCGTCGCACAGACGGCACGCGGGAAAGTGGAAGAGGCGAATTCAGCAGGACGGGCGACACACGCAGCCCGCATAGCGGACGAGGTCCATATGGACCCTCCGCCACAGGCGCACACAGGTGTCGGTCACGATCCGGAGTACACCATGAGGGCCCGGAGCGTTTCAACTCACCGTCACTATGTGGACGCACAGTGACGGTGAGCACATCAACGCGAGCCGGCCCCCGCGCTCGCCTCGGCCTTCGCCGGCGGCCCGCCGAGCACCGTCTCCGCCGCCGAGTACAGGTCGGCCGGGCGGACTCCGCTCAGCGCGGTGACGAGGTGACCGTCGGGCCGTACGAGAAGGACCGTGTGCGGGGCCGCACCCGGGTACTCCTCGGCGACCAGGAGCTCGGCGTGGTGCGGCAGCGCGGTCACCGACGCGGCCAGGCGGGGCATGATTCCGGCGGTCACCCAGTGCTTGCGCTCCCACACTCCGGTGCCCGGCGCGACCAGTACGACCAGCAGCGCGCCGCGGCCGAGGCGCTCGCGCAGCCGTACGAACGAGCCGTCCTCAGCGGTGACCCGCACATCCGCGACCGCGGACCCCGGCAGGGTGTCGACGGGCACCTCCCCTTCGAGGTGCCGGGGTGCGAGGGGCGAGTCGGCGTACGCCCCCGGCGCGCCGAGCGGGCCGCGCCCCAGGTGACCGTCCGTGAGCAGGGCGTCGTGGCTGCGGGCCGAGCCGGGGACGACCGCGCGCAGCCCCCCGCCGCCCCGCAGCAGCGGCAGCGCCTGATCGGCGGCGCGCAGCCGTCCGGAGACGACCGCGCGCCGCTCGGTCTGGTAGCTGTCGAGGAGCGCCTCGTGCGACCCGTGGTGCCAGGCCAGGGCGAGCTTCCAGGCGAGGTTGTCGGCGTCCTTGAGGCCCTCGTCGAGGCCCTGCGTGCCAAGCGCCCCGAGGCAGTGCGCCGCGTCCCCGGCGAGAAAGACCCGGCCGGCGCGCCAGCGGCGGGCCAGCCGGTGGTGCACGGTGTGGACTCCGGTGTCGAGGAGTTCGTACGGCGGTGTCGAGCCGCCCGTCCAGCCGGCCAGGGTCTCCCGGACGCGGGCCACAAGGAGTTCGGGGGTGACCAGGTCCTTGCCCGGCGGCAGCAGCCAGTCCAGGCGCCACACGCCCTCGGGGAGCGGGCGGGCGGTGATCTCCCCGGCGGACGGGCCGGACGTCCGCCACGGCGGCATCCGGTGCAGCAACGCCCGGTCCTCCCAGGGGAGTTCAGCGCGCAGGGCGGCGACCGCGTGGCGCTCGACCGCCGTACGGCCCGGGAAGCGGATGTCCTCGAGCTTGCGCACGGTGGAACGCGGGCCGTCGCAGCCGACCAGGTAACTGCCGCGCCACCAGGTCCCCTTGGGGCCGCGGGTGTGGGCGGTGACGCCCGAGGGTTCCTGCTCGATCGTGTCGAGACGGCTCTCGGTGGTGAGCTTGACCAGTCGCTGCTCGGCCAGGGCGGCGCGCAGGGCGCCGGTCAGGACGTGCTGCGCGAGGTGCAGGGGGGCGTCTCCGGCCCCCTCGAAGTCGACCTCGCGCATCACCTGCTTGCGGCGCATCGACCGCCATCCGGCCCAGTGCACACCGAGCTCGGCGACCGGCACTCCGGTCAGCCGCGACATGAGAGCGGCGGTGTCCTCGTGCAGTACGGCGGTCCGGGCCAGCCGGGGTTCGTCCTTGCCCGGACCCTCGTCGAGGACCACGGAGGGGACCTCCTGACGCGCCAGCGCCAGGGCGAGCGTGAGCCCGACGGGCCCCGCTCCGACGATGATCACCGGGTCCACGGCGCGGCGCCCCCTGCCCGCAGCGGAATGCCGGGAGATGTAGGTGAACAGGAGGTTGGGGCAGGGTGCACGATCACAGAACGTATGCAACCCATTGCCGGTGCTTGCGTCAAGTGACGGAGGCAGTGGCGATCATGCCACTGCCTCCGTGTCGTCGGGCGGACGGGTCACGCCACTTGACTGCGCATCAGATCATCGGGGCGGCTTGTCGTTGAAGGTGAATCCGCTCGGGCCGCCGCCCTCGCCGCCGGTGCCGAAGGTACCGCCCACCGCTGCCGGGTTGACCTCCACCGTGTCCTCGCCGAGAACCGCACCCGTGCTCTTCTTGCTGCGCCGCAGCCTCTGCTCCAGCCAGCTCGCGAAGCTGGTGAGGAGGAAGTTCAAGATGATGTAGATGATGCCGACGACGATGAAGCTCGGGATGACGTTGGCGTAGTTGGCCGCCAGCGTGCTGCGCGAGTTGAGCAGCTCGGTGAAGCCCAGCATCACGCCGCCCAGCGCGGTGTCCTTCACGATGACGACCAGCTGGCTGACGATGGCCGGCAGCATCGCGGTGACCGCCTGTGGGAGCAGGACGCTGGTCATCGTCTGGCCCTTGCGCAGGCCGACCGCGTAGGCCGCCTCCGTCTGCCCCCTGGGCAGGGAGAGGATGCCGGCGCGGACGATCTCGGCGAGCACCGAGGCGTTGTAGAGCACCAGGCCGGTGACGACGGCGTACAGGGGTCGCTGCTCGCTGCTGACGTCGGAGTAGCGGACGTAGAACTCGTTGGCGAACAGCATCAGGAGCAGCACCGGGATCGCCCGGAAGAACTCGACGACCGTGCCGGCCACACCCCGCACCCAGGCGTGGTCGGACATGCGGGCGATGCCGAAGACAGCGCCCAGTGGAAGGGCGATCAGCATGGAGATCGCCGCGGCCTTGAGGGTGTCACCGAGGCCGGGCAGCAGGTACGTCGTCCAGGCCTCGCTGGTGGTGAAGGGCTCCCAGAGGCTCCACTCCAGCTGGTTCTTGTCGTCCATCTTCTGCCACACCCACCACAGGAGGAGGGCGAGGAGGACGGTGAAGACGATGGACAGGATGATGTTGCGCCGTTTGGCGCGGGGTCCCGGAGTGTCGTAGAGGACCGAGCTCATCGCTTCACCGCCAGTCGCTTGGCGAGCCAGCCGAGGAGGAGGCCGGTCGGCAGGGTCAGTACGAGGAAGCCGAACGCGAAGACCGCGCCGATGGCGAGCGTCTGGGCTTCGTTCTCGATCATCGTCTTCATCAGGGTGGCGGCCTCGGCCACGCCGATCGCGGCCGCCACGGTGGTGTTCTTGGTCAGCGCGATCAGCACGTTGGCCAGCGGCCCGATGACCGAGCGGAAGGCCTGCGGGAGCACGATGAGACGCAGGGTCTGGGCGAAGTTCAGCCCGATCGCGCGGGCCGCCTCGGCCTGGCCGAGCGGCACCGTGTTGATGCCGGAGCGGATCGCCTCGCAGACGAACGCCGCGGTGTAGGCGATGAAACCGAGCACCGCCAGCCGGAAGCCCTGGACGTCGAAGTTGTCCGCCGCGCCCATCGTCACACCGAAGATGTCGGCGAGGCCGAGCGAGGTGAAGACGATGATGACCGTCAGGGGGATGTTCCGGACGATGTTGACGTAGGTGGTGCCGAAGCCACGCATCAACGGGACCGGGCTGACCCGCATCGCGGCCAGCAGGGTGCCCCAGATCAGGGAGCCGACGGCGGACAGGGCGGTGAGTTTCACCGTCATCCAGAACGCCCCGAGGACGTCATAACCTTCTAGAAAGTCGAACACGATCTCCCGCGCTTCCGGGTGTGTGGCGTGTGTGTGGCGTAAGTGGACGGGCGCGGCGCGCCGCCGCCCTGATCGTGGCGGGCGGCGGCGCGCCGGTGGTCCCGCGTTACTTGACGATGACGCCGACCTTCGGGGCGGGCTCGTTCTTGTAGCCGGCCGGGCCGAAGTTGTCGTCGACCGCCTTCTGCCAGGAGCCGTCGCTGACCATCTTCTCCAGGGCGGCGTTGACCTTGTTCAGGGTCGCGGTGTCGCCCTTCTTCACGCCGATGCCGTAGTTCTCGTTGCTCAGCTTGAGGCCGGCGAGCTTGAACTGGCCCTTGTACTTGTCCTGGGCCGCGAAGCCCGCGAGGATCGAGTCGTCCGTGGTCACCGCGTCCACGGCGCCGCTCTGGAGGGCGGCGATGCACTCCGAGTAGCCGGAGTTCTGCTTCAGCTGGGCCTTCGGGGCGAAGTCGTCCTTGACGTTCTGCGCCGAGGTCGAGCCGGTCACGGAACACAGCTTCTCGCCGTTGAGGTCCGTGGCCTCGCTGATCTTGGAGTCCTTCTTGACCAGCAGGTCCTGGTGGGCCAGCAGGTACGGGCCGGCGAAGTCGACCTTCTTCTTGCGCTCGTCGTTGATCGAGTAGGTGGCCGCGATGAGCTTCACGTCGCCACGGGCGAGCGCGTTCTCACGGTCGGCGCTCTTGGTCTCGACGAACTCGATCTGGTTGGGCTCGTAGCCGAGCTGCTTGGCCACGTACGTCGCCACGTCCACGTCGAAGCCGGAGAAGGAACCGTCGGGCTCCTTCAGGCCGAGGCCGGGCTGGTCGTACTTGATACCGATCTTGATCTTGCCGCCGCCGCTGGAACCCGAGCCCGAGCTGTCGTCCTTGCTGTCGCCGCCGCAGGCGGTCGCGGACAGGGCGAGAGCGAGAACGGCTGCCGAGGCGGCGGTGACCTTGCGGAGCTTCATGGTGAACATCCTTTGGGTGGTGAAGAGATGAGAGCCGTCGGTGGTCGATCCGGGTGGCACGTCAGTGGTGCAGGATCTTCGACAGGAAGTCCTTGGCACGGTCGCTGCGCGGATTGCTGAAGAACTGGTCGGGCGCAGCCTCCTCGACGATCCGTCCGTCCGCCATGAACACCACGCGATTTGCAGCCGATCGTGCGAAACCCATTTCGTGCGTGACGACGATCATTGTCATGCCGTCGCGGGCGAGCTGCTGCATGACCTCCAGCACCTCGTTGATCATCTCAGGGTCGAGGGCCGACGTGGGCTCGTCGAAGAGCATGACCTTGGGGTCCATCGCCAGGGCGCGGGCGATGGCGACACGCTGCTGCTGACCGCCGGACAGCTGGGCGGGGTACTTGTCCGCCTGTGTGGTGACGCCGACCCGGTCGAGCAGGGCGCGCGCCTTCTCCTCGGCCTTCTTCTTGTCGGCCTTGCGGACCTTGATCTGGCCCAGCATCACGTTCTCGAGCACGGTCTTGTGCGCGAAGAGGTTGAAGGACTGGAAGACCATTCCGACGTCGGCGCGCAGCCGGGCCAGTTCCTTGCCCTCCTGGGGCAGCGGCTTGCCGTCGATGGCGATCGAACCCGTGTCGATCGTCTCCAGGCGGTTGATGGTGCGGCACAGGGTGGACTTCCCGGACCCCGAGGGTCCGATGACCACGACGACCTCGCCGCGGGCGATCGTCAGGTCGATGTCCTGCAGTACGTGCAACGCACCGAAGTGCTTGTTGACGCTCCTCAGGACGACCAGCTCGCCGGTCGCGACCGCATCTTCCTTGGCCGCCGATACTTCGGTCATCGCTCTCTGGCTCCGTCCTCCTCGGTTTCGGAGGACAGTAGTAACCCCATGCGACCAGCGTCATTAGTCTTGAGGGGAATCTGAGCATCACGATCCGATAGCAATCGGACACGTGTCGTAGCACTTGCGACCAGTGCGCATACCGGCCGGGTAACGGAACCGCGGTGCAACCGGAACCCTCTTGACGCCGTCCTCATCCATCAGCATGACTGCACGGTGCGCACGCGCGTGTGCGCACGCACATTTGTACCTGTTCACTGCACATTCAGATAGTACGTCCGACGGACCAAAGGGGGCCGGGGTGAGACTTCTCCTCGTCGAGGACGACAACCACGTGGCCGCCGCGCTGTCCGCGGTGCTCGCCCGGCACGGTTTCGACGTCACGCACGCCCGCAGCGGCGAGGAGGCCCTCCAGGCGCTCGTCCCGGAGGTGGACGGCTTCGGCGTCGTGCTCCTGGACCTCGGGCTGCCCGACCAGGACGGCTACGAGGTGTGCGGCAAGATCCGCAAGCGCACCAGCACTCCGGTGATCATGGTCACCGCTCGCTCCGACGTGCGCTCCCGCATCCACGGTCTCAACCTCGGTGCCGACGACTACGTGGTCAAGCCGTACGACACCGGGGAGTTGCTCGCCCGCATCCACGCCGTCAGCCGGCGCACCGTCCACGAGGACGCGTCGGGCGGCGGGGACACCGCGCTGGTCCTCGGCGCCGTGCGCATCGAACTGCCGACCCGTCAGGTCACCGTCGACGGCACGGTCGTCCAGCTCACCCGCAAGGAGTTCGACCTCCTGGCGCTGCTCGCCCAACGGCCCGGTGTGGTCTTCCGGCGCGAGCAGATCATCAGCGAGGTCTGGCGCACCAGCTGGGAGGGGACCGGTCGCACGCTGGAGGTACATGTGGCGTCCCTGCGCGCGAAGCTGCGGATGCCGGCGCTGATCGAGACGGTGCGGGGCGTGGGGTACCGGTTGGTGGCGCCGGGGGTGTGAGGGGCGGGGCACCGGGGCTCGCGGCGGAGTTGGGGGCGGTGGCTCGGGGCGCGAAGGGTTGGGCCTGGGGTGCGATGAGTCGGTTCGGGTGGCTGGGCCGAGGGTGCGATGGGAAGGCCTGGGGTGGGTTGTTGGGGTGTTGGGGTGAAGGTGCGAGGCCGGGCTGGGGCTGGAGTGGGCGGGCCGGGGCGACGGCTTCGGCTGAGGTCCGGGGTGAAGGCCGGGGCGACGGCTTCGGCTGAGGTCCGGGGTGAAGGCTGGGTCGAGGGTCGGGCACGGTCTGGGATGAGGGGCGGGGCGAGGTAGGGGGCATGACCTGGGGTGAGGGGCGGGTCGAGAGTGAGGGGTACGGCCTGGCGTGCGTCGAGGGGTGTATGGCTGGCGTGAGGGGGCGGCGGTGAAGGCTCCGCGTGGAGGTGTGGCTGAGTGGCCGCGGTGAAGGCTGTGGATGGGGGTGCGGGGCACGGAGCTGTGCGAGGCTCGGGGTGAGTGATTCGGGGCAGGAGAGGGACGGTGTCTGTGGGCGCGGGTGAGTGCGACGGCGAGGGTGCCCGCGTGCGCGGTGGCCGCCTTGGGCGGCTCCGTGCGGGTGCCTGGGGCGGTTCCGGCGATGGCGTCGGTCGGTGCCGGGGCGCGGTGCGGCAGGGGCTGGGAGCGGGTGGTATCCGGAACGGGTGTGCTGTCCAAATCTGCGCGTGCCGTCAGGGGCCGAGCGTGAGTGGGATCCGGAACCAGGGCGCCGTCCCCGTCCCCGTCCCCGTCTGCGTGCGCCGCGTGGAGACGGTGCAGCAGGGGCTGGGTGTGGGTGGGACCCATGACCAGGGCGCCGCGCCCGTGCGCGCGTTCCGTGTGGTGGCGTGGGGGCAAGGGGCGGGCGTGGCTGGTACCCGGAACCGGAGTGCTGTCCAAGTCTGCGCGTGCCGTCCGGGGCTGGGTGTGGCTGGTATCTGCAATCGGAGCGCTTCCCCCGTCTGCGCGTGCCGACGGGGGCTGGGTGTGGGTGGGACCCATGACCAAGGCGCCGCGCCCGACTGCGTGTGCCGTGCGGCCCATGGCTTCCGGGACCACGGTGCTGCCCGTGTGGCCACGGCTCGGCGGTGTCGAAGTGCGCGTAGTGGGGCCCGCGTGTGTGGGGGCTCGCGGCTTCGGTGCGGGGTGTAGGCGGGGCCGTGCGTACACGTCTTCTTCCGCTGCTCATCGTCCTCATGGCCGCCGTGCTGATGGCCCTGGGCGTGCCGCTCGCCATCGGTGTCGCCTCCGCCCAGCAGCAGAAGGTCGTCGTCGACCGCATCGACGACACCGCGCACTTCGCCGCGCTCGCCCAGTTCGTCACCGACGCCTCCGACGAGCGCCTGGAGACGCTGGAGAGTGAACTCGCCAGCTACTACAAGGTCTACGGCATTCGTGTCGGTGTCTTCTACGACGGCGATGTGCCCATGGCCACCGCGCCGCGCGGATGGTTCCTCCCCCGGGAGGGCGAGGTGCGCGACGCGTTCGGTGAGGCGCTGCTCAGCCGCCGAAGCCAGGACCCCAAGCAGGTCTGGCCCTGGCAGCGGGGCCGGCTGGTCGTCGCCTCGCCGGTGATCCGGGACGGCGACGTCGTCGCGGTCGTCGTCACCGACTCGCCCACCGGGCCGATGCGTTCGCGGATCCTGCACGGCTGGCTCGTCATCTTCGCGGGCGAACTCGCCGCCATGCTGCTGGCCGTCGGTGCCGCGCTGCGGCTGACCGGCTGGGTGCTCAGGCCCGTACGAGTCCTCGACGCAACGACCCACGACATCGCCACCGGGCGGCTCAAGTCTCGGGTCGCGGTGGCCGGGGGGCCGCCCGAACTGCGGCGACTGGCCCGCTCGTTCAACGAGATGGCGGACAACGTCGAGGACGTGTTGGAGCAGCAGCGGGCCTTCGTCGCCGACGCCTCCCACCAGTTGAGGAATCCGCTCGCCGCCCTGCTGCTGCGTATCGAGCTGCTCGCCTTCGAACTTCCCGAGGGGAACACCGAGATCGCCTCCGTGCAGACGGAGGGCAAGAGGCTGGCCCAGGTCCTCGACGACCTCCTCGACCTCGCGCTCGCCGAGCACACCGAGGCCGACCTCAGGATCACCGACATCGGGGAGCTCACCGCCGAACGCGTCGCCGCCTGGACGCCCACCGCCGAGGCCAAGGGAGTGCGGCTGGTGGGGAGTTGTCCGCCCACCACCGCCTGGGCCGACCCCGTCACCCTCTCCAGCGCCCTCGACGCGGTCATCGACAACGCGATCAAGTTCACGCCCAAGGACGAGACCGTCGAGGTCACGGTCGCCGCGGACGGGGACACCTCGACGGTCGTCGTCGCCGACCGCGGACCCGGGCTCACCGATGAGGAACTCGCGCGTGTCGGCGACCGGTTCTGGCGCAGCGGGCGGCATCAGAACATCAAGGGGTCCGGTCTCGGGCTGTCCATCTCGCGGGCGCTGCTGGCTGCCGGGGGCGGGGCGATCTCGTACGGCCACCATGAGCCGCACGGGCTGGTGGTGACCGTCTCCGTGCCCCGTAGTCGCCCTACGGTTTGACCGAGCGGTAGTAGCGGCGGGCGCCATCGTGGAGGGGGACCGGGTCGGTGTAGATCGCTGTGCGGACGTCGACCAGCTGGGCGGAGTGGACGTCGTGGCCGATGCCGTCCCTGCTCTTGATCACGGTCCGGGTGAGCCACTCCGTGAGCTCGGGGTCCATGTCCTCGCGGGTGATCAGCAGGTTGGATACGGCCATCGTCGGGACGGTCCTGTTGTTCTGGACGGACGGGTACGCCGACGCCGGCATGTTGGTGGCGCGGTAGTAGCGGGTGGGCTCGCCCTCGGCGTGCAGCTTCGCCACGAGGGACGGTTCGATCGGGACGAAACGGAACGCGGAGCGTTCGGCCAGCTGCTTCAGGCCGTCGGTGGGCAGGCCGCCGGACCAGAAGAACGCGTCCAGGTCGTGGCCGAGGAGCTTGGGGCCGGTGTCGATGCCCTCGGCCCTCGGCTGGATGTCCTTGTCCGGGTCGATGCCGGCGGCGTTGAGCACGCGGTCCGCTATCAGTCGTACGCCGGAGTTGGGGACGCCGATGGAGACGCGCTTGCCCTTCAGGTCGGCCACGGTGCGGATGTCCGAGTCGGCCGGGACGACGAGCTGTACGTAGTCGTCGTAGAGGCGGGCCACGCCGCGGAGCTGGTCGGCGCCGGGGTCGCCGTTCTGCTGGTAGGTCTCCACCGCGTCGGCCGCGGCGATGGCGAAGTCGGACTGTCCGGTCGCCACGAGTCTGACGTTCTCCTGGGAGCCCGCGCTGGTCTCCAGTTTCACCTTCAGGTCCGGCATGTCCTTGTGGATCGCGTTGCGGAGGAGAGCGCCGTACTTCTGGTAGACGCCCGCCCTTGTGCCGGTGCTGAAGGTGATCGTGCCGGTCGGGGGGGTTTCGCCCAGCGGGAGCAGCCACCACAGGAGCAGGCCGAGGGCCACGACCGTGGCGGCCGTGGTCTGGAGCGCCCGGCGGCGGCTGAGGCGGAGGAACGGCGTGGGCATGCCGGTGATCCTGCCAGGGGGTGTGGGGGCTGGCCAGTGCGGGTGCCTGCGGTGGCCTCCGGCGGTGTGACGTGCAGTGCCTGCGGCGGCCTGTTTCGGTTCGGTGGGGGCGGGCGTTGTGCGCAGTTCCCCGCGCCCCTGATGCCTGCGGCGGCCCGTTTCGGCTTCGGTGGGGGTGCTTGTAGCGCGTGCGGTCTGGTGGGTGGGTCGGGGCCGTACGCGGCCAACGGCCCGTCGTGGCGCGCGGTACGGCGAACGGCCCGTCGTGGTGGGCGAGGTGGCGAACGGTCCTGCGTGGCGCGGGTGGCTGCAACTCCCCAGGGGCGCGGGGAACTGCGCGACCAGCCCCCACTCACCGGCACCCGCCCGACAACCCGACCCGGCACCCCCTTACGCGCCGTCCCGCCCCACCGACGCCTCCGCCACCCGCGAACCGCTCTCCGTCGTCGTCGGGGACTCCCGGTGAGCCGTCAGTCGTGTCGCCAGGGGCTCCGTGTAGCGGGCCGTGAGGGGGCCGAGGATGACCAGGATGAGGACGTAGGCCGTGGCCAGGGGGCCCAGGGAGGGTTCTATGCCGGCCGAGACCGCCAGGCCCGCGATGACGATCGAGAACTCGCCGCGGGCGACCAGGGCGCCGCCCGTGCGCCAGCGGCCCCTGGGGGAGATTCCGGCTCGGCGGGCCGCCCAGTAGCCGGTGGCGATCTTGGTTGCCGCGGTGACCAGGGCCAGGGCCAGGGCGGGGAGCAGGACCGGGGGGATGCTCGCCGGGTCCGTGTGGAGGCCGAAGAAGACGAAGAAGACCGCGGCGAAGAGGTCCCTCAGAGGGCTCAGGAGGGTGTGGGCGCCCTCGGCCACCTCGCCCGAGAGGGCGATGCCCACGAGGAACGCGCCCACCGCTGCCGAGACCTGGAGCTGCTGCGCCACGCCCGCCACCAGGATCGTCAGGCCCAGGACCACCAGCAGGAGCTTTTCCGGGTCGTCGCTCGAGACGAAGCGGGAGATGAGGCGGCCGTAGCGGACCGCCACGAACAGGACCAGGCCCGCGGCCCCGAGCGCGATGGCCAGGGTCAGGCTGCCGGCCAGCAGGCCCGCTCCGGCGACGAGGGCGGTGACGATGGGCAGGTACACCGCCATCGCCAGGTCCTCCAGGACCAGGACGCTCAGGATGACCGGGGTCTCCCTGTTGCCGACCCTGCCAAGGTCGCCCAGGACCTTCGCTATGACACCGGAGGAGGAGATCCAGGTGACGCCCGCCAGGACCACCGCCGCCACCGGGCCCCAGCCCAGCAGGAGAGCGGCCGCCGCTCCCGGGACGGCGTTGAGGGCGCCGTCGACCAGGCCGGAGGGGTAGTGGGCCTTGAGGTTGGTGACCAGGTCGCCGGCCGTGTACTCCAGGCCGAGCATCAGGAGCAGGAGGATGACGCCTATCTCGGCGCCTATCGACACGAATTCCTCGCTCGCGCCCAGCGGAAGCAGGCCGCCCTCGCCGAAGGCCAGGCCGGCCAGGAGGTAGAGGGGGATGGGGGAGAGGCGGAAACGGGCGGCGAAACGGCCGAGGAGACCCAGGCCGAGGATGATCGAGCCGAACTCGATCAGCAGGACCGCGGAGTGCACGCGTTCACTCCCGCCCGAGGATCGCCGCGGCGGCGTCCACGCCCTCGCGGGTGCCCACGACGATGAGGATGTCGCCGCCCGCCAGGCGGAAGTCCGGCGCGGGGGACGGGATCGCCTCGGCCCGGCGCAGGGCCGCCACGACGGACGCGCCGGTGTCCGTGCGCATCTTCGTGTCGCCCAGGACCCGGCCGTTCCAGCGGGACCCGGCCGCCACCTCGATGCGCTCCGCCACCAGGCCCAGGTCCGAGGTGTAGAGGAGGCTCGCGCTGTGGTGGGAGGGCTTCAGCGCGTCGATCAGGGCGCCCGCCTCGGAACCGGTCAGGCGCAGCGACTGGGCGCAGGAGTCGGGGTCGTCGGCCCGGTACACGCTCACGGTACGGGCACCGTCGCGGTGCGCCACCACGGAGAGATGGCGGTCCTCGCGGGTCATGAGGTCGTACTGGACCCCGATCCCCGGCAGCGGCGTCGCCCTCAGGCGTGGTGCAGACACGTTTCTTCCCCTTGTGGTTCGTGTGGTCACGGGTGCCGGGTTCGCATGCTGCCAGCTCCCCGTACGGTGGCGATATGGGTGACGTGACGGATATACGCGAGCGGCGGGGCCCGGCGAGAGTGGGTCCTCGGGCGTCGTACGAGAGGAGTGAGGACAGGACCGTGTCGCTGTTCTGGCGGATCTTCTCGCTCAACGCCGCGGGCCTCGTCGTCGCCGCCGCGCTGCTGCTGGGGCCGGTCACCGTGTCGACGCCCGTCCGGCAGGGGGAGGCCGTGGTCGTCCTCGGGGGACTGGCTCTGCTGCTGGCCGCCAACGCTGTCGTGCTGCGGGTCGGGCTCATCCCGCTCCAGCGGCTGGGGCGGGCCATGGCAGCCGCCGATCTGCTGCGTCCCGGGGTGCGTGCTCCCGTCTCCGGTCCCTCCGAGACGGCCGCGCTGATCACGACGTACAACACCATGCTCGACCGGCTGGAGGCCGAGCGGGCGACCGGCGCGGCCCACGCGCTCTCCGCGCAGGAGAGGGAGCGGCATCGCATCGCACGTGAGCTTCACGACGAGGTCGGGCAGACGCTGACCGCCGTGCTGCTCCAGCTGAAGCGAGTCGCCGACCGGGCGCCGGAGGAACTGCGGGAGGAAGTGGGACAGGCACAGGAGGCCACTCGGGCCGGTCTGGACGAGATCCGCCGGATCGCGCGCCGACTGCGGCCCGGGGTGCTGGAGGAGCTCGGGCTGCCGAGTGCGCTGCGGTCCCTGGCGGCCGAGTTCACCACGCACGGGCTGACCGTGCGCCATCACGTCGGGGGCGATCTGCCCCGGCTGACCGAGGAGTCGGAGCTGGTCGTCTACCGGGTGGCCCAGGAGGGTCTGACCAACACCGCGCGGCACTCCGCCGCCGACCGGGCCGAGGTGCGGCTCCAGCCCGTCGCCGGGGGTGTCGAGCTCCTCGTGCGCGACAACGGCAGTGGTCTGGGCGGGGCGGTCGAGGGGGCCGGGATACAGGGCATGCGGGAGCGGGCGCTGCTGGTGGGGGCGGTGTTCTCGGTGGAGCCCGGGCCCGGTCGGGGGACGGACGTGCGGCTGCGGATACCGGCCCCGGCGGGGGTGCGCTGATGCCGGAGCCGACCCGTGTCCTGCTCGCCGACGACCACACCCTCGTACGACGAGGAGTCCGGCTGATCCTGGAGGGGGAGCCTGACCTCACGGTCGTGGCCGAGGCGGGCGATGGCGCGGAGGCGGTGGAGCTGGCACGCGCGCGTGAGGTCGATCTCGCCGTACTGGACATCGCCATGCCACGGATGACCGGGCTCCAGGCGGCTCGCGAGCTGTCCCGGCGGCTGCCTGACCTGCGGATCCTGATCCTGACGATGTACGACAACGAGCAGTACTTCTTCGAGGCCCTCAAGGCCGGTGCCAGCGGATACGTCCTCAAGTCCGTCGCCGACCGCGATCTCGTCGAGGCGTGCCGGGCCGCCGTACGCGACGAGTCCTTCGTCTACCCCGGCGCCGAGCGGGCCCTCGTCCGCTCCTACCTCGACCGGCTGCACCGCGGTGACGACCTGCCCGCGCGGGCCGTCACCGAGCGCGAGGAGGAGATCCTCAAGCTCGTCGCCGAGGGGCACACCACGAAGGAGATCGGCGAGCTGCTGTTCATCAGCGCGAAGACGGTCGAGCGGCATCGGGCGAATCTGCTGCACAAGCTGGGGATGCGGGACCGGCTGGAGCTGACCCGGTATGCGATACGGGCGGGGCTCATCGACCCTTGAGACGGGACTGCGGCTGTGCGGCCCGGCGCCGCCGCACCACGTACGCACCCGCGAGCCCGACCCCGCCGAGTGCCAGTGCCACCCCGATCGCCCGCTCGAAGCCGGCCGGGCCCACGCTGCCACCGGACCCGCCCTGGACACCGAGCGTCGGGAGAGGCGTGGCCACGGTCACGGTCGCCGTCGGAAGAGGAGTGGCCACGCTCACGGCCTCGGTGTCCCTTCGGGGCAGCACCTCACAGGCGATGCCGTCGTCCCGTCCCCGGTCCTCGTCGAGCCGGTCGGGGTCGGTCGGGTCGAGGTCGAACGCCGCCTGCGCGTCCTCCTGGTAGACGAAGTCGGCGCAGTCGCGGTCGCCTTCAGCATGTGCGACGCCGGTCAGCGGTCCTGCGGTCGCCAGGACCGCCACCGCGGCGCCGGTGAGTGCGATGCGTATTCCCATGGGTCGTGCCTTTCGGGTGGGGCCTGAACAGCCGTCACCGCGACCCTAGGGACGCGCCCCGGCGTCCGGCCCGTTGTGCTGGGCCGAACGGGCACGCGTCGTCACAGGAGCTCGTCCCAGTCCTCGTCGAAATCCGCGGGGTTGAGGAAGAGCACGTCCGACGGCAGGTCCGGGCCCCGCAGGGACTGTTCCGTCCAGATGCACTTGCCCGTCTGGGTGTAGCGGGCGCCCCAGCGGGTGGAGAGGGCCGAGATGAGCTGCAGACCCCGGCCGCCCTCGTCGGTCTCCGTGGCCCGGCGGATACGGGGCATGGTCTGGCTGCCGTCGTAGACCTCGCAGATCAGCTCGGTGGTGTGCAGAAGGCGCAGACGGACGGGACCGCGGGCGTGCCGGACGACGTTGCCGACCAGTTCACTGACCAGGAGCTCCGTGGTGGGGGACAGGTCGTCCAGGTCCCAGGCCGCGAGCTGTTCGCGGATGTGGCGGCGGGCCTGGCTCGCCGCCTTCGGGTCCTCGGGCAGGGACCAGCCGGCCATCCGGTCGGCCGGCAGCGCGTGCAGGCGGGCCACCAGGAACGCCGCGTCGTCCGCCGCCTGCTGGTCCGTCGGCAGGAGACCGGCCGTCAACGTGTCGCACAGGCGTTCAAGGTCTACGGCGGTCCCGTCGGCGTGGGCGGCGCCGAGCAGCCGCGCCAGCTCCGCCATGCCCTCGTCGATCTCCCGCTTCGCCGATTCCACCAGCCCGTCGGTGTACAGCACGAGCAGACTGCCCTCGGGCACCTCCAACTCGGCCGTCTCGAACGGGGGCTTGGCGGCTCCCAGCGGGGGATCGGCGTCCGGCTCGGGGAAGTGCACGGTTCCGTCGGGCCGTACGAGAGCCGGCGGTGGATGGCCGGCCCGGGCGATGGAGCAGATCCGGGTCGTCGGGTCGTAGAGCGCGTACAGACAGGTGGCGTACGACGCCTCGCCCATGCCGCCGACGATGTCGTTGAGATGGCCGAGGATCTCGCCGGGCGGCAGCTCCAGGTCGGCCAGGGTGTGCACCGCGGTGCGCAGCCGGCCCATGGTGGCCGCCTCCGGCAGACCGTGGCCCATCACGTCGCCGACGACCAGCGCCACCTGTCCGCCGGACAGCGGGATGAGGTCGTACCAGTCGCCGCCCACGTCCGCGCCCGGTCCGGCCGGCAGGTAGCGCGCGGCCGCCGTGCACGCGGGCAGGTCGGGCAGCGCCTGCGGGAGCAGACTGCGCTGGAGTTCCCGGGACCGGGTGTGCTCGGCGTCGTAGAGCCGGGCCCGCTCCAGGGACTGGGCGACGAGGGCGGTGATCGTGGTGAGCAGGGCGCGTTCCTCGTCGTCGAGCAGCCGCGGCCGGTCGAAGGAGACCACGCACACCCCGAAGGTGTGCCCGGACGCCGTCAGTGGCAGGAAGGCCCAGGACTTCTTCTCGCCACGGGCGGGGAAGCCGGCCAGCTCCGGGTAGCGGGCGGCGTACTCGTGGGCCGAGGACATGAACAGCGGGAGGCCGGACGCGATCGTGTCCCAGGCGGGGTCGCCGGTCGCCGCCCGGGAGCGGCTGTCGAGGAGGGCCACGAAGTCCTGGGGATAGCCGACCGCACCGACATGGTGGAGCCGGTCGCCCTCGCTGACCTGGACCATCAGCCCGGAGGCGGCGAACGGCGGCAGCACCCGCCGGGCGACCGCGTCCACCACGTCCCGTGACGTCGTCGCCTTGGCGAGCTCCGTGGTCAACTCGGCGATCCGCACCGCCCGCTCGGCCGCGGCCCGTTCCGTCGCCCGCCGCTCCTCCGCCAGCCGGCGCTTCTCCGTGACGTCCTGGAAGTAGAGGGTGCGGCCGTCGGGCCCCGGCACCAGCCGCACATGCACCCGCCGCCGGCACTCCGCGAGATACACGTCGAACCCGGCGGGCTTCTCCTGGGCCC
This sequence comes from Streptomyces canus, assembly GCF_001514145.1. Taxonomy (GTDB): domain Bacteria; phylum Actinomycetota; class Actinomycetes; order Streptomycetales; family Streptomycetaceae; genus Streptomyces; species Streptomyces canus. The sequence goes on along the minus strand of NZ_KQ948661.1, from coordinate 603,650 downwards.
CGGCCTCCAGACAGCCTTCCTTCAGGCCCGGGACCTGCCGTGTGGCCGGCAGGTCCCACAGCAGGCGCCCGAACAGCTCCTCCTCGGAGAAGCCGAGGAAGCGTTCCGCCTCCAGGTTGGCGAAGGTGATCCGCCACTCGTCGTCCACCGCGAGGAAGCCGTCGCTCATGTGTCTCAGGGCCCTGCTGAGGGCGTCGCGCGCGGTGCGCGACTCGTTGCTCTCCCAGCCCACGCCGATCATCCGGAGGGGCTCGCCCTGCTCGTCGTAGGTGGCCCGCCCGCGGGCCTGCGTCCACCCCCAGGTGCCGTCCAGGCGCCGTACGCGGTACTCGGCCTCGTAGACGCTGTGGTCGAGAATGGCCTGCTGCGCCGCCGCCAGCGTGGGTGCCAGATCGTCGGGGTGGACGATCCGCATCCAGTTGTCGATCCGGCCGGTGAAGTCGGTCGGTCGGGTGCCGTACAACGCCAGGGCTGCCTCGTCCCAGATCAGGTCACCGTTGCGGATGTCCCAGTCCCACGAGCCGACCTGGACCTCCTTCAGGGCCTGCCGGAGCCGTTCGCCGCCCAGTTCCGCCTGGGAGGGGCCGGACGGCGGTGGTGCCTGGGCCATGCGGTCCTCGGTCCAGGCGACGACGTCCCGCAGGAAGTCCCAGTGCCGCGGGGTGGGTTCGCCCCGCTCGCCTGCCAGGACGGTCAGCGCGCCGATGCTGCGCCGGCCGCTGAACACCGGGAGGGCGGCGAGGCCGGTGCCGGGCCAGGGAACCTCCTGCGGGGCGTCCTGGGACAGCGGCACCCAGACGCCCTCGCCCTGCTGGAGCGCGCGGGCCGGGGCCAGGGGGCCCTCCTGGTCGACGATCTCCCAGGAGCGGGTGAGGGCGGGCGGCAGACCGACGGACGACACCAGGCGCAGAGCCGACATCGGGCCGCGCAGGTGCATGGCCCCGCCGAGCGCGCTCAGCTCGCCGACCGCATGCCCTAGCGCCAGCCGGAAGACCTCGCTCTCCGTCGCACCAGGGGTGACCGTGCCGAGAAGAGCGAGCCGCGCGTTCATGGAGGGAACTTATCGTTCCCGTTTCCGTTCGAAACCTGCTTCACCGTTTCCGACGAGCTGTTTCCCGTCCTTCCTTCACCTCAACTGCCCATGCTTCACAGGAAGTTGCCGAAACACCGGCCGTGTACCGTGCCGTCGGACCGGGCAGTCTCCGATCATGAGGAACGGCATGGACATCGGTGTCTTCATCCCCATCGGCAACAACGGCTGGCTCATCTCCAAGAGTTCCCCGCAGTACATGCCGACCTTCGAGCTCAACAAGGCGGTCGTGCAGAAGGCCGAGGAGCACGGATTCGACTTCGCCCTGTCCATGATCAAACTCAAGGGCTTCGGTGGCGAGACCGAGTTCTGGGACCACTGCCTGGAGTCGTTCACACTGATGGCGGGCCTGGCGGCGGTCACCGAGCGGATCAAGCTGTACGCCTCCACGCCGATCCTCGCCCTGCCGCCGGCGATCGTCGCCCGCATGGCGGTCACGGTCGACTCCATCGCCCCCGGGCGGTTCGGCGTCAACATCGTCACCGGCTGGGCGCCCGGCGAGTACGCGCAGATGGGCGTGTGGCCCGGCGACGAGCACTTCGGCAACCGGTACGCGCGGGCCGTGGAGTACGTGACGGTGATGAAGGAGCTGTGGAGCGAGGGCGTCAGCAACTTCAAGGGCGAGTTCTACGAGATGGACGACTGCGTGCTCTCGCCGCGGCCCACGGACGGGCACATCGACATCGTGGCCGCCGGGCAGAGCGGCACGGGCATGCGGTTCGCCGCCGGGCACGCCGACTACAACTTCATCCTGGGCAGCGGGGTGAACACACCGCTGGCCTTCTCGGACAGCGCGGCCACGCTGGTTCAGGCGGCGCGGGAGACCGGCCGTGACGTCGGCGCCCTGTCCCTGTTCATGGTCATCGCCGACGAGACCGACGAGGCCGCCCGCGCGAAGTGGCAGGACTACCACGAGGGCGCCGACCACGCGGCGCTCGCCTACATGGCGGGGGAGTCGGCCACCGACACCAGCGCCGACGACTCCTCCACGGCCCGCACCATCGTGCTGCCGGAGGGCGCCGTGAACTTCAACATGGGGACGCTCGTCGGGTCGTACGGGAGTGTCGCGCGCATGCTCGACGAGATCGCCGGGGTCGACGGGACCAAGGGGATCATGCTGGTCTTCGACGACTTCCTCGAGGGCATCGAGAGGTTCGGGACGCGGATCCAGCCGTTGATGCGGTCGCGGGACGGGCGGACATGAGAAGAGGCCGGTGCGCCATCGCACCGGCCTCCTTCACGAGGTGACTAGTCCGTGCCGAACTCCATGGCGGCCCGGTCCAGCAGGGCCTCGTCCTCCGAGACCTCGCCGCGGGACGCGATCGCCTCGGCGCCGCCTTCGGGGAGTTCCGGCATGGTGCCGATCAGGCCCGTGGCCGCCGCCTGGGAGGCGCCGATCGTGGGGCTGCCGGTGCCGATCAGGCCGAGGCCGGCGTACTGCTCCAGCTTGGCGCGGGAGTCGGCGATGTCGAGGTTGCGCATGGTGAGCTGGCCGATCCGGTCCACCGGGCCGAAGGCCGAGTCCTCGGTCCGCTCCATCGACAGCTTGTCCGGGTGGTACGAGAACGCCGGGCCCGTGGTGTCGAGGATCGAGTAGTCCTCGCCGCGCCGCAGACGCAGGGTGACCTCGCCGGTGATCGCCGCGCCGACCCAGCGCTGGAGCGACTCGCGGATCATCAGGGCCTGCGGGTCCAGCCAGCGGCCCTCGTACATCAGACGGCCCAGGCGCCGGCCCTCGTTGTGGTACTGGGCGACGGTGTCCTCGTTGTGGATCGCGTTGACGAGACGCTCGTACGCGGCGTGGAGCAGGGCCATGCCGGGCGCCTCGTAGATGCCGCGGCTCTTGGCCTCGATGATCCGGTTCTCGATCTGGTCGGACATGCCGAGGCCGTGCCGGCCGCCGATCGCGTTGGCCTCCATGACCAGGTCGACGGCGGAGCCGAACTCCTTGCCGTTGATGGTCACCGGGCGGCCCTGGTCGAAGCCGACCGTGACGTCCTCGGGCGCGATCTCGACCGACGGGTCCCAGAACTTGACGCCCATGATCGGCTCGACGGTCTCGATGCCGGTGTTGAGGTGCTCCAGGGTCTTGGCCTCGTGCGTGGCGCCCCAGATGTTGGCGTCGGTGGAGTACGCCTTCTCGGTCGAGTCCCGGTACGGCAGCTGGTGCGCGACCAGCCACTCGGACATCTCCTTGCGGCCGCCGAGCTCGGTCACGAAGTCCGCGTCCAGCCAGGGCTTGTAGATCCGCAGGTTCGGGTTGGCGAGCAGGCCGTAGCGGTAGAACCGCTCGATGTCGTTGCCCTTGAAGGTCGAACCGTCGCCCCAGATCTGGACGTTGTCCTCCAGCATCGCCCGGACCAGGAGCGTGCCGGTGACGGCGCGGCCCAGCGGCGTGGTGTTGAAGTACGCCCGCCCGCCCGAGCGGATGTGGAACGCCCCGCAGGTGAGCGCGGCCAGTCCCTCCTCGACCAGCGCGGCACGGCAGTCGACCAGGCGCGCGATCTCGGCACCGTAGGCGTGCGCGCGGCCGGGCACCGAGTCGATGTCGGGCTCGTCGTACTGGCCGATGTTCGCGGTGTAGGTGCAGGGGATGGCGCCCTTGTCGCGCATCCACGCGACCGCGACGGAGGTGTCGAGACCGCCGGAGAAGGCGATGCCGACGCGCTCGCCGGCGGGGAGGGACGTGAGGACCTTGGACATAGGAAGATTATGCATGACGACGCATGATCATGCAAAGCCCCCTGGTGTCACCCCGCACGTGATTCAGGTCATTCGTGCGGCGACACGGGTGCAGCCGCCCTGTGGCGTACGGCTGCGCCTACAGCCGCCTCTGCCGTGTCGGCCAACGAGCAGACCGGCGCGGGCAGTTACGAGGGCACCACGCGGGTCAGCGCCTCCGGCCTGCTCACCGGTTCCACGGGCGAAGTCCACGACCCTCGCAGGTGCCGGCTATGTGAAGGTGCCGTCGGCGACCAGGCCACGGCGGTGCGGCAGCCTCCGGCACCTTGAATCCTGACCGGATTCGCCGAGCTCCTGCCGCGCCCCGACCTGACGGCGCCGCGGCAGACCGCCGACGCGCACCTGGTGGTCCAGGGCTACTGGTGCCCGCCGCGGAACCGTCGCCTACGTCGACACCCTCCCTCACGGCCAAAGGCAAGGTCACTGGAGTCCGCTTCTTGATCGTGGCCGACCGCCCGTCCGAGCCCTGCCACGGTCAGCGCGAGCGCCTTGCAGCAACTGGTGCGCCGATGAACGGCCACGGCTGAGCACCGGGGCGACGGTCTCCGCGGAGCGCCTACCCTTGAGCCATGACCAGCAGCAGCGACCGGAGCCCGGCAGTGGACGTTCCCTCTTCGAAGACGTATGAAGTGCGCACTTATGGGTGCCAGATGAACGTCCACGACTCCGAGCGATTGTCCGGACTGCTGGAGGAGGCGGGATACGTACCCGCCCCCGAGGGCTCCGACGGGGACGCGGACGTCGTCGTCTTCAACACCTGCGCGGTGCGGGAGAACGCCGACAACCGGCTCTACGGCAACCTCGGCCGGCTCGCGCCGCGCAAGGCCTCGCGGCCCGGCATGCAGATCGCGGTCGGCGGCTGCCTCGCCCAGAAGGACCGCGACACCATCGTCAAGAAGGCGCCCTGGGTGGACGTCGTCTTCGGCACGCACAACATCGGCAAGCTGCCGGTCCTGCTGGAACGCGCGCGCGTGCAGGAAGAGGCGCAGGTCGAGATCGCCGAGTCCCTCGAGGCGTTCCCGTCCACGCTGCCGACCCGGCGCGAGAGCGCCTACGCGGCCTGGGTGTCGATCTCCGTCGGCTGCAACAACACGTGCACCTTCTGCATCGTCCCGGCCCTGCGCGGCAAGGAGAAGGACCGCCGCACCGGCGACATCCTCGCCGAGATCGAGACACTGGTCGGCGAGGGCGTCTCCGAGATCACGCTGCTCGGCCAGAACGTCAACGCGTACGGCTCCGACATCGGCGACCGCGAGGCGTTCAGCAAACTGCTGCGCGCGTGTGGCGCGATCGAGGGCCTGGAGCGCGTCCGCTTCACCTCCCCGCACCCGCGCGACTTCACCGACGACGTGATCGCGGCGATGGCCGAGACGCCGAACGTCATGCCGCAGCTGCACATGCCCCTGCAGTCCGGTTCGGACACGGTCCTGAAGTCGATGCGCCGGTCGTACCGCCAGGAGCGCTACCTCGGGATCATCGACAAGGTCCGCGCCGCCATCCCGCACGCGGCGATCACCACCGACATCATCGTGGGCTTCCCCGGCGAGACCGAGGAGGACTTCGAGCAGACCATGCACGTGGTCCGCGAGGCCCGCTTCACGCAGGCCTTCACCTTCCAGTACTCCAAGCGTCCCGGGACCCCTGCCGCGACCATGGAGAACCAGATCCCCAAGGAGGTCGTCCAGGCGCGCTACGAGCGTCTTGTCGCGCTCCAGGAGGAGATCTCCTGGGAGGAGAACAAGAAGCAGGTCGGCCGCACCCTGGAGCTGATGGTCGCCGAGGGCGAGGGCCGCAAGGACGGCGCCACCCACCGCCTCTCCGGCCGCGCCCCCGACAACCGTCTGGTCCACTTCACCAAGCCCGACCAGGAGGTCCGCCCCGGCGACGTGGTCACGGTCGAGATCACCTACGCCGCCCCTCACCACCTCCTCGCCGAGGGCGCCGTCCTCGATGTGCGCCGCACGCGCGCGGGGGACGCGTGGCAGAAGCGGAACGCGGCCGAGGCCGCCGAACCCGCGGGTGTCATGCTGGGCCTCCCGAAGATCGGGATCCCCGAGCCGCTGCCGGCGGTCACGGGCGGCTGCGCGGCGCACTGAGCGCCCGCCGCCGGTCACGCAGGAGAGGCGGGGCGGGGTATGGCGCGCTGGGTGGTCCTGGTCGACCGCAGTCACAGGGACCATCACGACGTCGACGAAGTGGCGCACTTCGAGGGCACTCGGGAGGAGGCCCGCGCCCGCCTGTACGAGATCGCCTGCACTCATCGTCCGGGCGTCGGTCTGCGCCAGAAGCGTCGGCAGGTCTACCGGATCGGTGACGGGGACGCCTACTACGCGAACATCGAGGGCGTGATGGCCACGTTTCGCGTGGTGTACCGGCTCGGCGAACTGGCGTGGAGCACCCATCCCGAGTCCTGGCCCTGGGCCTGGAAGTAGGCTGCTGATCATGCTTGTAGCAGCCGCTGTCTGTCCGTGTCCGCCCCTTCTCGTGCCGCCGGTCGCTGCCGGGGCGGCGCCCGAGCTCGACGGGGCCCGCGCCGCCTGCACGGACGCGCTGGGCGTGCTCGCGGCGGCCCGGCCCGACCGTCTCGTCGTCGTGGGGCCCGCCGAGCAGAGTGGGCGTGGCCCGCACCCGCCGGGCGCTCGCGGCTCGTTCCGCGGCTTCGGCGTGGAGGTGGACGTGAGGCTCGGGCAGGGGCCGGCCCCGCAGGGCACGCTGCCGACCTCCCTCGCGGTCGCCGCCTGGCTGCTGGACCGCGTCGGCTGCTCCGACGCCCCGATCGAGGGACTCGGCGTGGGGGAACCTCTGGAGCCCGAGCGGTGTATTCAGACCGGGAGGGAAATCGCCGCCCGGGCCGAGCGGGTGGCACTGCTGGTGATGGGGGACGCCAGCGCCTGCCGCACGCTCAAGGCACCCGGCTACCTCGACGAGCGCGCGGCGCCGTTCGACGCGGAGGTCGCGCGTGCGCTGGGCGCGGCCGACGTGGCGGCCCTGAAAGCGCTGGACGCCGAGCTGGCGTACGAACTGCAGGCCTCCGGCCGGGCCTGCTGGCAGGTCCTCGCGGGGGCGGCCGAGGGCGCGGACCTCGGCGGCTCGCTGCTGTACGAGGACGCGCCGTACGGCGTGGGGTACGTGGTCGCGACCTGGTCTTGACGGCCGGACGAGCCGCAGGAGCCGTAGAGGAGTCCTGGGCGGGAACCGCGGCCGACCGGGGGCGTCCTGCCCCGCGGCCGGCCGTCGGTGTGCCGTGCTGCCGTCAGGAAGCCGGCGGCGGTGAGGCCGGCGGCGGCGTGCTGCCGCCACCCGGTCCCTCCGTGCCGTCCTTGTGCGCGAGTCGGTCCATGGCGCTCTTGGCCTTGCCCGTGCCCGTCTGGATCTTGCCGCTGTACTTTCCCTCGGTCTTCTCGTCCACGACCTTCGCGGCCGTGTCGAGGCCGTGTCGGACCTTGTCCCCGTGCCGTTGCGCGAGGCCGGAGACCTTGTCCTTGGCCGGGCCGAGCTTGGCCTTCACATTGTCCAGGAGACCCATCGTTCACCTTCCCACGCGGGGCAGTTACGTGCGGGCGCCCTCACCGGCCTCACGGTCGGCCGCCTCGTCGGCGGACTGCTGCTTGGGGATCTCGACGTTCTCGGCGGCGTCGTCCTCTGCGGCCTCCGTCGCCGTCGCTCCGTCCGCGGCCTCGGCTCCGGCCGTCTCGGCGACCTCGGCCTCGGTCTTGCCCTCGGCCTGAGGCCCGGTCTCGACCTCGGTCTTGGCCGTGGCCCTGACGTCGGTCGCCCCCTTCGCCTCTCCCGCCTCCTCCGCCGTGGACTCGGCCGTCCGGATGTCGGCCTGCGTCTCGGCGGTTGACGCCTCCTCCGTGGCCTTCGACCTCCGGAGAAGTCGTGCGAAAACGCCCATATCCACTCCATACGTTACTCATGCGGGGGAAATCCCGCGTCGTCCGGAGCGCCCGATTGCGCCACCCGGATCGCCGCCTCCGCGGACAGGGCGGCGGAAACCACGCAACTGGCAACGACACCGGACCCGCGTCGTCACGTAACTCGTTCGAGGTGGTGCTCCTGGGTTTGCGAGACTGGGGCGGTGAGCAGCACACCCCCCTCCCCCCGCGTCATCGCCGTCGTCGGACCCACTGCGGCCGGAAAGTCCGATCTGGGCGTTTTTCTCGCCCGGCGACTGGGAGGCGAGGTCGTCAACGCCGACTCCATGCAGCTCTACCGAGGGATGGACATCGGCACCGCCAAGCTGACGCCCGAGGAACGCGACGGCGTCCCGCACCACCTCCTGGACATCTGGGACGTGACCGTCACGGCGTCCGTCGCCGAGTACCAGCGGCTGGCCCGCGCCCGGATCGACGCCCTGCTCGCCGAGGGCCGCTGGCCGATCCTCGTCGGCGGTTCCGGGCTCTATGTCCGCGGGGCCGTCGACAACCTGGAGTTCCCCGGCACCGACCCCGAGGTCAGGGCCCGTCTGGAGGAGGAACTCGTGCTGCGCGGCTCCGGTGCGCTGCACGCCCGTCTCTCCGCCGCCGACCCCGGGGCCGGGCAGGCGATCCTGCCCAGCAACGGCCGACGTATCGTCCGGGCCCTCGAAGTGATCGAGATCACCGGCAAGCCCTTCACCGCCAACCTCCCCGGCCACGACTCGGTCTACGACACCGTCCAGATCGGCGTCGACGTCGCGCGGCCCGAACTCGACGAGCGCATCGCGCGCCGCGTCGACCGGATGTGGGAGGCGGGGCTCGTGGACGAGGTGCGGGAGCTGGAGGCGCTCGGGTTGCGCGAGGGGCGCACGGCCTCGCGTGCGCTCGGGTACCAGCAGGTGCTCGCGGCGCTCTCGGGGGAGTGCACGATGGAGGACGCGCGGGCCGAGACCATCCGTGCCACGAAACGCTTCGCGCGCCGTCAGGATTCATGGTTCAGGCGCGATCCGCGGGTGCACTGGTTGAGTGGGGCTGCGGCGCATCTCACAGAACTTCCGCAGCTCGCATTGGCGTTGGTCGAACGACCGGTCACAGCCTGATCACGTCCTGGCATCGGGACGCTCCGGCCGTCATCCCGGCCTCCGGCGCCGTGCCATCATCGAGCTTCGATCGACCAAGTGGAGTCCGAGTTGGGAGGGCGCGTGGCGATGGAGGCCGGCCCTCGCGACACCGCACAAGGCACCGAGCCCCTCACCGCCGAGAGCGGTGAACCGGAGCAGGACGCAGAGCGTCTGAGCCCCGACGGGCCCGACGACACCCAGGGCGGTGTGACCGCCGACGGTCCCGAGCCCGAGGAGATGTTCCCGGGCGGGGAAGAGGTCGAGGTCGAGCTGCGCCCGCAGCGCCGTCTGCGGATCTGGCAGCTCGCCCCCATCGTCTCGCTGGCCGCCGTCGGCTCCCTGATGTTCGCCTTCCCCCTGGCCTTCGACTTCGGCGACAGCGGAGCGGTGATCGCGATGCTGGGCCTGCTGATCTGCTCCTGTGCGGCGGGCTGGGGCATGATGGCCGCACGCCGGGTTGGTTACACGTGGCCGGGACTGCCGCAGCGGGGGTCCGGCCGCCGCGCGGACTGGCGGGTCGTGCTCGGGTACGTGTTGCTGGTAGCGATTGTGGTCGTTCTCGCGGTCTGGCGCGTAGCGAGGCTCCGCTAGAGGCCTTCAGGGGCGCGGGGCTGTGTCGAACTGCGGCTACCGCCGCTCGGGCGCGACCGGCCCCCACCGGCCTGCACGTACGATCGAGACATGAGCACCCGGATCCCCTTTCTCAAGGGCCACGGCACCGAGAACGACTTCGTGATCGTCCCGGACCCCGAGAACACCCTGGACCTGTCCCCCGCCGCCGTCGCCGCCCTGTGCGACCGCCGGGCAGGCATCGGCGGTGACGGCCTGCTCCACGTCGTACGGTCCGCCGAGCACCCCGAGGCCGCGCACATGGCCGAGGAGGCCGAGTGGTTCATGGACTACCGCAACGGCGACGGTTCCATCGCCGAGATGTGCGGCAACGGAGTACGCGTCTTCGCCCGCTACCTCCAGCGCGCCGGTCACGTCACCGAAGGCGACCTCGCGGTGGCCACGCGCGGGGGCGTGAAGGCCGTGCACATCGCGAAGGGCGGTGACGTCACCGTCGGCATGGGCAAGGCGCTGCTCGCCGAGGGGGACGTCACGGTGAGTGTCGGCGACCGCAGCTGGCCCGCACGCAACGTGAACATGGGCAATCCGCACGCCGTCGCCTTCGTGGACGACCTCGCGCACGCCGGTGACCTGTACTCCCCGCCGCCGTTCAGCCCGGCCGCCGCCTATCCGAGCGGGGTCAACGTCGAGTTCGTGGTGGACCGCGGCCCCCGCCATGTCGCCATGCGCGTGCACGAGCGCGGGGCGGGCGAGACCCGGTCCTGCGGCACGGGCGCGTGCGCCGTCGCCGTCGCCACGGCCCGCAGGGACGGCGCCGACCCGGTGGCCACCGGCACCCCGGCGACTTACACCGTCGACGTGCCCGGAGGAACCCTGGTGATCACCGAGCGGAGCGACGGCGAGATCGAGATGACCGGCCCCGCGGTGATCGTCGCCGAGGGCGAGATCGACGCCGACTGGCTGGAAAACGCGGTTGGTTGACCATATGAATCACAGCACTCGGACGGCCCAAGGCGTGGAACCACAGCCTTCGGCCCTCTGTGCGATTCAAATCCACGGTCGGCCGCTGGTCAGGCGGCGCAAAATCGTAAACCTGGAAGCCTTCGCTCGATTGGGTGATCCGTTTCACGCTCGCCGAGAGGCGGTCAGCCGGGCGTGATGGGCTCGGTAGCATCAAGCACCGGCCCGGACGGGGACAGATGCCATCCCCTGAGCCGTGTCCGCCATGGGGCACCCCGTCCGCCGGTCCACAGCCGGAGGTGCCCATGAGTGCGGAGGCCACGAACCCCGCGACCCCAGGTCCGGTAGCAGGTGCGGCCGCCCGTTGGCGGGCGCGGATCGACCTGCGCCGCCTGGGCCGCGCCGCGCTGCTCGGCCCCGCCGCCCGAGACCGGCTGCCCGACGCCATCGGCCATGTCGCCGAGGCCCACCGTGCCCACCATCCCGATGCCGACCTCGAACCGCTTCGCCGCGCGTGGGTCCTGGCCGAGTCCTCGCACCGCGGCCAGATGCGCAAGAGCGGTGAGCCGTACATCACCCATCCGCTCGCCGTGACCCTGATCCTCGCCGAACTCGGCGCCGAGACCACGACCTTGACGGCCTCTCTGCTCCACGACACCGTCGAGGACACCGAGGTGACGCTCGATCAGGTCGGCAAGGAGTTCGGCGCGGAGGTCCGCTTCCTCGTCGACGGCGTCACCAAGCTGGAGAAGGTCGACTACGGCGCCGCCGCCGAGCCCGAGACCTTCCGCAAGATGCTCGTCGCCACCGGCAACGACGTCCGTGTGATGTCGATCAAACTCGCCGACCGGCTGCACAACATGCGCACCCTCGGCGTGATGCGCCCCGAGAAGCAGGCCCGCATCGCCAAGGTCACCCGGGACGTTCTCATCCCGCTCGCCGAACGCCTCGGTGTCCAGGCACTCAAGACCGAGCTCGAAGACCTGGTCTTCGCGATCCTCCACCCCGAGGAGTACGAGCACACGCGCGAGTTGATCGTCGACAATGCCTCCCGCGCGGACGACCCGCTCGCCGAGATCGCCGCCGAGGTGCGCTCCGTGCTGCGCGAGGCCGGCATCCCGGCCGAAGTCGTCATCAGGCCACGGCACTTCGTCTCCGTGCACCGGGTGGCCCGCAAGCGCGGCAGGCTGCGCGGCGCGGACTTCGGCCGCCTGCTGGTCCTGGTCGGCGAGGACGCGGACTGCTACGGCGTCCTGGGCGAACTGCACACCTGTATGACGCCGGTCGTCTCGGAGTTCAAGGACTTCATCGCCGTACCGAAGTTCAACCTGTACCAGTCGCTGCACACCGCTGTGGCAAGCGGTGACGGCCAGGTCGTCGAAGTCCTCATCCGCACCCACCAGATGCACAAGGTCGCCGAGGCCGGCGTGGTCGCGCTCGGCAATCCGTACGCCTCACCCGCGGACACCTCGGAGGCGCCGAGCGTGGCCACCGGCGCAGGCGCCGACGAGGAGCGGGTGGACCCCACCCGGCCCGGCTGGCTCTCCCGTCTCCTCGACTGGCAGGCGGCCGCGCCCGACGCCGACACCTTCTGGTCGACCCTCCGTGAGGACCTTGCCCAGGACCGCGAGATCACCGTCTTCCGGCCCGACGGCGGCACTCTGGGTCTGCCCGAGGGCGCGACCTGCGTGGACGCCGCGTACGCGCAGTACGGCGAGGACGCGCACGCGTGCCTCGGCGCCCGCGTCAACGGCCGTCTGGCGACCCTGAGCACCGTTCTGAGGGACGGCGACACCGTCCAGCTCCTCATGGGGCAGGACCCCGCCGCCGAGCCCTCCAAGGAGTGGCTGGAGCACGCGCACACGCCCGCGGCGCGGATCGCCATCCAGCGGTGGATCGCGACCCATCCGACGCCCGAGACGCCGGAGGAGATCGCGGAGCGGGGCGGGACGGCCGGCGCGACGACAGAGGACGTGCAGGCCGGGCGGGGGGATGCGAACCCCTTCCGGGTCTCCGCCGCGGAGCCGCCAGTTGCCGACACTCCCGACAGCGTGGGCCGGAGCACCGCCGAGTCGCAGGCCTCCGACACCCCGGCCGCAGACCGCACCGGCGCCGCCGTCGCCCTCGTCGACCAGCCCGGCGCGACCGTACGGCTCGCCGGCTGCTGCACGCCCGTACCGCCCGACGAGATCACCGGCTTCGCCGTGCGCGGGGGAGTGGTGACCGTGCACCGCGTCGAGTGCGCCGCGGTGGCGCAGATGAAGAGCGTGGGGCGCGCGGAGGTCGGCGTGAGCTGGGGCGACACTGCCGGGTGCCGGGTCACGCTGTTCGCGGAATCGTTCGGCCGACCGCACCTCCTCGCCGACCTCACCGAGGCCATGGCCGGCGAGGGCGCCGAGATCGTCTCAGCGACCGTCGAACCCCCCAGCCAGCAGCGAGTACGCCACACCTACACCGTCCAGTTGCCGGACGCGGCCCGGCTGCCGTCGCTGATGCGGGCGATGCGCAACGTGGCCGGGGTGTACGACGTGAGCAGGGCGCAGACGCCGGGGGCCTGAAAGGACGCCTCAGGGGGCGCGCCCGACCGGGGTGGGGCCATGCGCGGGGGCGGCTGGTCTGCTGGTCTGCACGTGCGTGAGCGGCCGGTCCGCAGGTCTGCATGTGCGTGAGCGACGGGTCTGCAGTCTGCACGCGCGTGAGGGACGGGTCCGCAGGTCTTGGTGAGCGGGTGCAGGGTCGGTCGACAGGCCCTCACGCGTGCGTGGCGCCCACAGGCCCTCAGCGCGCGGGTGGCAGGCCTCAGGACCTACAACGCGCGCGTGGCGGGCCACAGGTACATAGCGCGTGTGGCCCGCCTCAGGACCTCACGCGTCTCCTCAACGGAGTCGGAGCACCCCGTTCGAGTGGGACAGTCGCGCGTCGTCGCCGTGGCGCACGCGTGCGCTGGTAGCCGTGGTGCATGCCGCTCAGCTCCCACACACAAGCCGGTCCCACCCACGCCGACCGGCCCGGCCCCGACGCCCCCCGTCGCCGTACCGGAAACGCCCGACGGCGCAAGGCGGCCGCGCTGCTCGCCTCCGCCGTCTCCGTCTGCCTGCTGGCCGCGAGCGCCCCGGCCACACCGCTCGGGGTCGGTGACCGCCTCTTCCCGCACCTCGGCAACCCCGGCTACGACGTGGCGTCGTACGACCTCTCCTTCGCCTATCACGGCGACAACAGCAAGCCACTCACGGCCGTCACCACGATCGACGCCTGGACGACGACCGAACTCGACCGCATCAACCTCGACTTCGCCCACGGCAAGGTCCAGTCGGTGGAGGTCGACGGTCTGTCCGCGGCCTTCACCAGCGTCGGCGAGGACCTCGTCGTCACGCCCGACGGACCGCTGCCCGCCGGCAGCTGGATGCGGATCACCGTGCGGCACACCAGTGACCCCGTCTCCGCCGACGACCGGGACGGCGGCTGGGTACGCACCGCGGACGGGCTCGCCATGGCCAACCAGGCCGACGCCGCCCACCTGGTGTTCCCCTGCAACGACCACCCGTCCGACAAGGCGATGTTCACCATCCGGGTCACCGCACCCGACGGCTACACGGCCGTCGCCAACGGCCTGCCGACGGACGTGGACCGCGCCGGCCGGGCGACCACCTGGACGTACCGCACCCGGCACCCCATGGCCACCGAACTCGCTCAGGTGTCCATCGGCCGCTCCACCGTGCTGCGCCGCAGCGGACCGCACGGACTGCCCGTCCGGGACGTCGTGCGCACCAAAGACCGCGCCAAGCTCGAACCCTGGCTCAAGAAGACCCCGGGCCAGGTCGCGTGGATGGAGGGCAAGGTCGGGCCGTACCCCTTCGAGACGTACGGCATCCTCATGGCCGCCGCCGACACCGGCTTCGAGTTGGAAACTCAAACCCTGTCCCTCTTCGAGAAGGACCTCTTCACCGAGCCCGCCTACCCCAAGTGGTACGTCGAGTCGATCATGGTCCACGAGCTCGCCCACCAGTGGTTCGGCGACAGCGTCAGCCCCCGCACCTGGTCGGACCTGTGGCTCAACGAAGGACATGCCACCTGGTACGAGGCCCTGTACGCGGAGGAGAAGGCGGGCCGCACCCTTGAGGCCCGCATGAAGGCCGCGTACGGCGCCTCCGACCGCTGGCGGGCCGAGGGCGGACCGCCGGCCGCACCCAAGCCGCCCAAGCCCGGCCAGAAGATCAGCATCTTCCGGCCGAACGTCTACGACGGAGCCGCCCTGGTCCTGTACGCCCTGCGCCAGGAGATCGGCCGCAGGTCCTTCGAGAACCTGGAACGGGCCTGGGTGCGGGATCACCGGGACGGCACGGCATCGACCGCCGACTTCGTGCACCTCGCCTCCGAGATCTCCGGGCGCGACCTCGGCGGCTTCCTCCAGGACTGGCTCTACGGCAAGAAGACCCCACCGATGCCCGGCCACCCGGGCTGGAAGGCCATGGCACCGGCGAAAAGGCGGTGACGAGACGCCCCGTACCGTGCGACCATCTTCAGGTCGGCGCGGCACGGGGCGCGGGAATCTCCCGGGGTGCTCGTGCGTTGTGAGACATGACCGCCGAATCGGAATCCCCATCGACGTAAGGATCAAATGACCTCCTCTTCATCCCCTTCCCAGGACACGCAGCGCCTCGCGCACACATACGCCGAAGGTCTTCGGGCCGATGCCCTGATGGAAGAGGACGTCGCCTGGAGCCACGAGATCGACGGAGAGCGGGACGGCGAGCAGTTCGACCGCTCCGAGCGCGCGGCCCTGCGCCGTGTCGCGGGCCTCTCCACCGAGCTCGAGGACGTCACCGAGGTCGAGTACCGCCAGCTCCGACTGGAGCGGGTCGTCCTCGTCGGCGTCTGGACCACGGGGACCGCACAGGACGCGGACAACTCCCTCGCGGAGCTCGCCGCCCTCGCGGAGACCGCCGGCGCACTCGTGCTCGACGGCGTGATCCAGCGTCGCGACAAGCCCGACGCGGCCACCTTCATCGGTTCCGGCAAGGCCCTGGAGCTGCGTGACATCGTCGTCGAGTCCGGCGCGGACACCGTCATCTGCGACGGCGAGCTCAGCCCCGGCCAGCTCATCGCCCTCGAAGACGTCGTCAAGGTCAAGGTCATCGACCGTACGGCCCTGATCCTCGACATCTTCGCCCAGCACGCCAAGTCCCGTGAGGGCAAGGCGCAGGTCGCGCTCGCGCAGATGCAGTACATGCTGCCCAGGCTGCGAGGCTGGGGTCAGTCGCTGTCCCGTCAGATGGGCGGCGGCAAGGGCGGCGGCCTCGCCACCCGTGGTCCCGGTGAGACCAAGATCGAGACGGACCGGCGTCGGATCCGCGAGAAGATGGCGAAGATGCGCCGGGAGATCGCGGACATGAAGACCGGCCGCGAGATCAAGCGGCAGGAGCGCAAGCGCCACAAGGTGCCGTCGGTCGCCATCGCGGGCTACACCAACGCCGGCAAGTCGTCCCTGCTCAACCGCCTCACGGGCGCGGGCGTCCTGGTCGAGAACGCCCTCTTCGCGACCCTCGACCCGACCGTGCGCCGCGCGGAGACACCGAGCGGTCGCCTGTACACGCTGGCCGACACCGTCGGTTTTGTACGGCACCTGCCGCACCACCTGGTCGAGGCGTTCCGCTCCACCATGGAGGAGGTCGGCGAGTCCGACCTGATCCTCCACGTGGTGGACGGCTCGCACCCGAACCCGGAGGAGCAGCTGGCCGCCGTACGCGAGGTGATCAGGGACGTCGGCGCCACCGGCGTGCCCGAGATCGTCGTGATCAACAAGGCCGACGCGGCCGACCCGCTGACGCTCCAGCGGCTGATGCGGAACGAGAAGCGCTCCCTCGCGGTCTCGGCCCGTACCGGCCAGGGCATCACCGAACTGCTCGCCCTGATCGACAACGAACTGCCCAGGCCGTCCGTCGAGATCGAGGCGCTCGTGCCGTACACCCACGGCAAGCTGGTCGCCCGCGCGCATGACGAGGGCGAGGTGATCTCCGAGGAGCACACGGCGGAGGGCACCCTGCTCAAGGTGCGCGTGCACGAGGAGCTGGCCGCGGATCTGGCGCCGTACGTCCCGGCACCGGTTGTGGCCTGAGTGCCGTAGCTCTCTGAGTCGTAGCTGTCTGAGAGGCCCGTCCTTCTCCCGAAGGGCGGGCCTCCAGCGTGCTCAGCTCTGGCCCGCGAACTTCTCGCTGACCGAGTCGTACACGCCCTTGGCCACCTCACCCAGCCGGGGCCCGGCCAGCCAGCCCGCGTTCACCGGCCCGATCGAGGTGTTGGACACCAGGGCCGGCCGGCCGTCCGCACCGGTGGCGACCCAGCCGCCGCCGGACGAACCACCGGTCATGGTGCAGCCGATGCGGTACATCGTCGGGTCCGAGGCGTTGATCGACAGCCGTCCCGGCCTGTCCTGGCACTGGTACAACGTCTCCCCGTCGAACGGCGCCGCCGCCGGATACCCGCCGGCCGTGATGCTCTCCACCTGCGGCACCGCCGGCGCGGCGAAGTTCACCGGCAGGGCCGAACCGACCGTCTCCTCCAGCGACTTGCCGGTGCCACCCTCCTCCGGTGTCACATGGATGACGGCGAAGTCGTACGGGGCGCCGTCCCCGCCGGTCGGACCACCCTGGGCGATCCACTGGTCCGAGGTCTGCGCCCAGTCGGCCCACCAGACGCCGTACGGAGCGACATCCTTCTCGGTCGCGCTCTCCAACTCAGCGGCCGACAAGGCCTGGTCGTTGTACGACGGCACGAACGCGGTGTTGCGGTACCAGCCACCGCTTCTGCCCGCGTGCACACAATGCCCCGCCGTCCACACCAAGTCGGACTTGCCCGGGTGGGCCGGGTCCTCCACGACCGTCGCCGAACAGACCATCGTGCCCTCGGGGGAGTCGAAGAACACCTTGCCCGCCTCGGGCACGTTGTCGTGGTACGTAGACGAAACGGGCATCGCGTCCACGGGTGCCGGCTCCGGGTCGGTCACACCCTGGTCACGCGAGAGGTCGCTCACCTGGACACCATGGTCGGGATCCTCGGCCTCCCGCATCCGGTCCGGGTCCCACAGGCCCTCGATGATCGGGTTGATGTAGTCCTGGGCCTCGCGCAGCCAGTCGTCCCTGTCCCAGTTCTTCCAGGCGCCGTCCTTCCACTGGTCGACATCGATCCCGTGCTCCTTGAGCCTGTCCCTGATGTCGTCCGGGATCGTGATCTTGCCGTCGCTCTCGGACGCGGCCGAGGCGGAGGCCTGCGCATTCGCGTCCGAGTCGCCCGAACCACAGCCGGAGGCGGTCAGCGCCAGCACGGAGGCGAGGGCCATGGCGGCGAGCACAGGTGAGATTCTGCGGCGCGCCCCCTTCTCGCCTTCGCCGTGAGCCGTCAATGACAGCGGTTCGGATCGCATGCTGTGCCTCCCCCTGTGTGGACGAACCCGGGTGCGCAACCGGGGACTTCCCGCAGACGTCCCGCGAGTTCACCCTCCGGCACCGCGCCTTGGAAACGGCATCACACACTATGCGCCCGTTATGGGGGACTTCCGACGGAACCGCAACAGTTCCGTCATGCCAAAGATCTTCCGGTAACCCGTAACCCGGTGAACGGTCCGGGGTTGGTAGCGGTGGGGGCTTGCGGCCGGTGGGCGGTTCGGTCCCCGGCGACCCAGTCCCCGGCGATTTCCTGGCAGTCGGGGCATCGATGTGCCGAGATGTCGAGCAAAGGGTCCCGGGGTTCCGTATGTCGGGGCGGGTGAGTCCGCGGGGGAACCGCTTGCCCCTGCACAGCGCGACGACGGGAGAACCATGGCCGTGATCGAGACCGCACCCGGGGAGGCCATGGCGGAGCACACCGACGTCGAGGAACCGTCGGCGACCCGCTCCGCGCACGAGGGAATCCTGCGGCGCCAATCGGCCCGCGAGTCGGCGGCTCGCACCTATGCCCGCGCCCTTCCGATCGTGCCGGTACGTGCACGCGGTCTGACCATTGAGGGCGCTGACGGCCGCCGTTACCTCGACTGCCTCTCGGGCGCCGGCACCCTTGCCCTCGGGCACAACCACCCCGTCGTCCTGGAGGCGATCCGCAAGGTCCTCGACTCCGGCGCACCCCTCCACGTCCTCGACCTCGCGACGCCCGTCAAGGACGCCTTCATCACCGAACTGTTCCGCACCCTGCCGCCCGGCCTCGCCGACCACGCACGCGTGCAGTTCTGCGGCCCGGCCGGCACCGATGCGGTGGAGGCCGCCTTCAAGCTCGTGCGCGCCGCGACCGGCCGCAACGGCATGCTCGCCTTCGCCGGCGCCTACCACGGCATGACCTCCGGCGCTCTCGAAGCCTCCGGTGACGCCTTCGACGTACGGGTCGCCCGGCTGCCCTACCCGCAGGACTACCGCTGTCCCTTCGGGGTCGGCGGCCCGCACGGCGCCGAACTCGCCGCTCGCTGGACGGAATCCGTCCTCGACGACCCCAAGTCCGGGGTGCCGCTGCCCGCAGGGATGATCCTCGAACCCGTCCAGGGCGAGGGCGGCGTTCTTCCGGCCCCCGACGCGTGGATGCGACGCATGCGACGGATCACGGCCGACCGCTCGATCCCGCTCATCGCCGACGAGGTCCAGACGGGAGTCGGCCGTACCGGGGCCTTCTGGGCCGTGGAGCACAGCGGCATCACCCCCGACGTCATGGTCCTGTCCAAGGCCATCGGCGGAAGCCTGCCCCTCGCCGTGGTGGTCTACCGCGAGGAACTCGACGTCTGGGAACCCGGCGCGCACGCCGGCACCTTCCGAGGCAACCAACTCGCCATGGCTGCGGGCACGGCCACGATGGCCTACGTCCGCGAGAACGGCCTCACAGAACGCGCGGCAACGCTCGGGGCGCGGATGCTGGAGCAACTCCGAGGGCTGAGCCGGGAGTTTTCTGTGATCGGTGATGTGCGGGGGCGGGGGTTGATGATCGGGGTGGAGATCGTGGAGGAGGGGGAGGGCGGAGGGGCACGGTCGGGTGTGGCTGGACCCCGGGGCGCCAACGGGCCAGATGAGACTGGTAGGTCCGGTGGGTCCCGTGGGTCCCGTGGGTCCGATGAGGATTGTAGGGCCGCTGGTTTGCTGGGTTCGGTCGGGCTGAGTAGCGCTGATGATGCGCGGCCCTTGGTGATGCCGGGTTCCATCGCGTCCCCTCGCCCTGCCTCTCCGGAACTTGCCGTCGCCGTCCAGCGGGAGTGCCTCCGGCGTGGCCTGATCGTCGAACTCGGTGGTCGCCACGCGAGCGTCGTGCGCCTGCTCCCCCCTCTGACGATCACCGACGAGCAGGCGACCGCCGTCCTTGACCGACTCGCCGACGCCGTGGCAGCTGTGTCCCGCGGTCACGGCCGCGGTGCCGGGTGACAACAGCAGAGTCGGCGCCGGAGCGAGGGGACGGGGTAGCGGCGGGAGCCGAAGGGGCGGCAGGAACTGGCGTGTCGGCTGGAACCAGACCGGGAACTGGGGCCGCAGCCACACCCTCAACCGGAGCGGCAACTCCTCTCGAAACCGGCGGGACAGCCACACACCGAGCCGGGGCTGGAGCTGGGACCGAAGTCGGAGTCGGGGCTCGGCCGGGAGTCGGAGTCCGGATCGGGCCCATAGTTGCCGCCACCCCTCGCGCCACACACCGAGCCGCGCGCCGCCTACCGACGCCTCCGAACAGTCGCCGCCACCATGCCGATTGCTCACCGAGTCCCTCCCGAACATCACTCACCTCCACACGATTCGACCGCTCATCTGCCCCAGAACCCCGATCAACCGGTCGCCCTTGGTACCGGCGCAACGAGACAGCCGCCCCACCAAGCTGAACCACGCCCGAGGAACAACGAACTTGAACACCACCCCCGCGCACCCGCTCAACCATTCCGGGACATCCCCCTCTCCGCAGAGCCGCTCCCGCTCCGACCACACCCCGTCCCAGGCCGGCCCGCCCGAGTGGGAACGCCTGGGCGGTGTCACCAACGACCCGCTGAATCACCCAGATCCGCACGCCGCTGCCGAAGCCGCCACCGTGGAGAATCTGCTGCGCTGCTGGGTCCGCGAGACCGATCTGCCCGCCCCCACCGGCGGCACCCTCCGCATTCCCCTCCCCGCCAGCGGCACCTCTCTCCTCGTCCCCGTCCACTACTGGTCGCCGACGGGATGGCACCGCTTTGGCCTCCCCCATCTCGCCGACGCCCCTGGGCAAGCCCCGCCCGCTGATGCGGTCACCGTCGCGGCGCTGCTCACCCGGGAGTCGCTGACGGGAGAATCCCCCGCCTCTGCAGCCGGTGCCGAGGTCGTGGCCCGTGTAGCCGACTCCGTCCGCCGTACCGCCACCTTCGTCCGCGAGCGCCGCAAACACGCCGACGACGGCCCCGACCTCTTCCTCACCGCCGAACAGGCACTCGTCTTCGGCCACCCTTTGCATCCGGCCCCGAAGAGCCGCGAAGGTCTCTCCGAAGCCGAAGCGGCCTCGTACTCACCCGAACTGCGCGGCTCCTTTCTCCTGCACTGGCTCGCCGTCGACCCCTCTCTCCTCGCCACCGACTCGGCCTGGACCGAACGCGGCCGTCCCGTCACCGCCGCCCAGCTCACTCGACGCCTGGCCGGCCCCGACTTTCCGCTGCCCGATGGTCGCACGGCCCTGCCGCTGCACCCCTGGCAACTGCGCGAGGTCCGGCACCGCTCCGAGACCGCCCGGCTGTTCGATGCCGGACTGCTCCAGGACCTGGGCGCCCACGGCTCTCCCTGGCATCCCACCTCCTCCGTACGCACCGTCCATCGCTCTGGCGCCCCCGCCATGCTCAAGCTCTCGCTGGGCCTGCGCATCACCAACTCCCGCCGCGAAAACCTCCGCAAGGAACTCCACCGTGGTGTCGAGGTGCACCGGCTCCTGCGGAGTGGCCTGTCCAAGCAGTGGCAGGCGGTCCACCCGGCTTTCGACATCGTCCGTGACCCCGCATGGCTCGCCGTCGACGGGCCCGACGGCGGTCCCGTCCCCGGAATCGACGTGATGATCCGGCACAACCCGTTCAGCCCCTCTCACGACGTCTCCTGCATCGCGGGACTCGTCTCGCCGCGTCCCGGTCCCGGCGCCCCGTCCGCTGCCTCCGAGGACCGATGTGCCAGGGACAGGCAGGACCGAGACCGTCCGGAGACGGAACGGCAGGTCTGGCGGTCGCGCCTGGCCGAGGTCGTCACCCGTCTCGCTGCCCGCACCGGCCGCCATCGAGGAGCCGTCGCCGCCGAGTGGTTCCTGCGCTACTTGGAACACGTCGTCCGCCCGGTGCTGTGGCTCGACGGTGAGACGGGCATCGCTCTGGAGGCGCATCAGCAGAACACCCTGGTCCTGTTGGACGCCGACGGCTGGCCCGCCGGCGGCCGGTACCGCGACAACCAGGGCTACTACTTCCGCGAGTCCCGACGGTCGGAGCTCGACGCCCGCCTGCCCGGCATCGGTGCACACAGCGACACCTTCGTCTCGGACGAGGTCACCGACGAGCGTTTCGCCTACTACCTCGCGATCAACAACGTCCTCGGCCTCATCGGTGCGTTCGGCTCCCAGCGACTGGCCGACGAACGGCTGCTGCTCGCCGCCTTCCGCCGCTTTCTCGACGACGTGGCCTGCGGACCCACCCGACTGCGCACCACACTCCCCGGCCGCCTGCTCGACTCACCCGTCCTGCGCTGCAAGGCCAATCTGCTGACCCGCGTGCACGGTCTGGACGAACTCGTCGGCCCGGTCGACACCCAGTCCGTCTACGTCACCATCGCCAACCCCCTTCACTCCTGAGGAACATGACCCACCCGCCTCCCGAGAGGAGCGCCCTGTGTCTCCCACCGACGCGAGTACCGATGCCGTTTCCGCCGCCTCGACCGACGTCGGCACCGGCGCCTGTCCCGACGTGGGCGAGGACAGTGCAGCCCAGGGCATCGGCCGGGGCACCGACAACGAGGACACGCTGAACCTGCGCCTGCCCGACGAACTCGTCGTGCTTTTCGAGGAGGAACGGTCAGGCGCAGATGCAATGACGGCCGATGCAGCAGCCCGGCACGGGCAACGGAGCTGGAGCGACGGCACCACCCCGCGCGCCTCACGCACCCCGGGTGGCGACGACCTGCTCGACGGGGTCGCCGACTGGGGGCCGATCCTGACCCCGGCAGGCGTGTTCCAACTTGTGCCCGTACGCGTCGAGCGGGACCTTGCCCTCATCTGCCGCTGGATGAACGACCCCGCCGTCGCCGCGTTCTGGGAGCTGGCCGGGCATCAGAACGTGACGGAGGACCACCTGCGCCCCCAGTTGGTCGGTGACGGGCGCAGCTTTCCCTGCCTCGGAGTGCTGGACGGCTCTCCGATGAGCTACTGGGAGATCTACCGGGCAGACCTGGATCGCCTGGCTCGCCACTATCCGGTCAGACCGCACGACACCGGTATCCATCTCCTCATCGGCGCCGTCGCCGATCGAGGGCGCGGTCTCGGCAGCACTCTTCTCAGAGCCGTCGCCGATCTTGTACTCGACAGGCGACCCGCCTGTGCTCGTGTCATCGCGGAACCCGACCTTCGCAACATCCCGTCCGTCACCGCCTTTCTGAGCGCAGGCTTCCGCTTCTCGGCCGAGGTAGACCTGCCCGCCAAGCGGGCGGCCCTCATGATCCGAGAACGGTCCCTGCGCGATCTGCTGTAGCAACGCGTCATCGCGCAATCACTTTTGGTACACCGCTCGCGCCGGACTGGTTCCCACCCGCCGCGAGACTTTTTCGACGACCCCGGACACGACTTGGGACACACGACGCCTCGGTCAATTCCGGCTGCCGCCTGAGGAAGGCCCCTCCGACCGGATGACCCGTCCGAAGTCGAAATCAGAACCGGCCGAAGTCGAACCGAGTCGAGCAGAGCCGACCCTGCCCACTAGCTCTCCGAGGAGTTCCCGGTCTTGATCCCGCCCCTCGTCGCCGCCTTGATCACCCCTTTGTCAGTGCCGGCCCGTAGGGTGGTCGCGCTATGACGAAGCCCTCACTCCCCGAACTCCTGCATGCTGCCGTCACTGCCGTCGGCGGTACGGAGCGCCCCGGCCAGGTGACCATGGCCGAATCCGTCGCGGACGCGATCGACGACGGCTCCCACCTGCTGGTGCAGGCCGGCACCGGTACCGGAAAGTCGCTCGGCTATCTCGTGCCCGCGCTCGCGCACGGGGAGCGGGTCGTCGTCGCGACGGCCACCCTGGCCCTGCAGAGACAGCTCGTCGAGCGCGACCTGCCGCGTACGGTCGAGGCGCTGCACCCGCTGCTGCGCCGCCGCCCGGAGTTCGCGATGCTCAAGGGCCGGTCGAACTATCTCTGCCTGCACCGTCTCCACGAGGGCGTCCCGCAGGACGAGGAGGAGGGGCTCTTCGACCAGTTCGAGGCCGCCGCGCCCACCAGCAGGCTGGGCCAGGATCTGCTGCGGCTGCGGGACTGGTCGCAGGACACCGAGACGGGTGACCGCGACGACCTCACGCCGGGTGTCTCCGACCGCGCCTGGGCGCAGATCTCCGTGTCCTCCCGTGAGTGTCTGGGAGCGACGAAGTGCGCCTACGGCGCAGAGTGCTTCGCCGAGATGGCCCGCGAACGTGCCAAGCTCGCCGAGGTCGTGGTCACCAACCACGCGCTGCTTGCGATCGACGCCATCGAAGGCGCCCCCGTGCTGCCGCAGCACGAAGTACTGATCGTCGACGAGGCGCACGAGCTGGTCTCCCGGGTCACCGGTGTGGCCACCGGCGAGCTCACCCCCGGCCAGGTCAACCGCGCGGTGCGCCGCGCCGCGAAGCTTGTCAACGAAAAGGCGGCCGATCAGCTCCAGACCGCGGCGGAGGGCTTCGAGCGGCTGATGGAGCTCGCCCTGCCCGGCAGGCTGGAGGAGATCCCGGAGGACCTCGGGTACGCGCTCATGGCCCTGCGCGACGCCGCGCGTACGGTCATCTCGGCGATCGGAGCGACCCGCGACAAGTCGGTCCAGGACGAGGACGCCGTCCGCAAACAGGCGCTCGCCTCCGTGGAGGCGGTGCACGACGTGGCGGAGCGGATCACGAACGGCTCGGAGTGGGACGTCGTCTGGTACGAGCGTCACGACCGCTTCGGCGCCTCCTTGCGCGTGGCCCCCATGTCGGTGTCCGGCCTGCTGCGGGAGAAGCTGTTCGCGGACCGATCCGTGGTCCTGACCTCGGCGACCCTGAAGCTGGGTGGCGACTTCAACGGCGTAGGGGCGTCCCTGGGGCTCGCCCCGGAAGGAGCCGAGGGCGAGGACCTGCCGCAGTGGAAGGGCCTCGACGTCGGTTCGCCCTTCGACTACCCCAGGCAGGGCATCCTCTACGTCGCCAAGCACCTCTCGCGCCCCGCGCGTGACGGCGACCGAGCGGACATGCTCGACGAGCTGACCGAGCTCATCCAAGCGGCAGGCGGCCGCACCCTGGGGCTCTTCTCCTCCATGCGGGCTGCCCAGCTGGCCGCCGAGGAGCTGCGCTCCCGCATCCCGGAGTTCCCGATCCTCCTCCAGGGCGAGGAGACTCTCGGCGAACTGATCAAGAACTTCGCGGCAGACCCGCGGACCTGCCTCTTCGGCACGCTGTCGCTCTGGCAGGGCGTCGACGTCCCCGGCCCCAGCTGTCAGTTGGTCGTCATGGACAAGATCCCGTTCCCGCGCCCCGACGACCCTCTGATGAGCGCCCGCCAGAAGGCGGTGGAGGACGCGGGGGGCAACGGCTTCATGGCGGTCGCCGCCACGCATGCCGCGCTGCTCATGGCCCAGGGCGCCGGCCGTCTCGTCCGGGCCTCGGGGGACCGTGGCGTGGTCGCGGTACTGGACCAGAGGCTGGCAACGGCGCGGTACGGCAGCTACCTGAAGGCGTCACTGCCCGACTTCTGGTACACCACGGACCGTAACCAGGTACGGAAGTCGCTGACGGCGATCGATGCCGCGGCGAGGGCGACGGAAGCGGCGGAGCTCGCGTCAGAGGCCGAGAAGGCGCAGGCGGAAGTCGGATGATCGCGGGTGGGCCTGGCCCGTCACCGGGTGAGGCCCACCCGCGATGCGGAGCGACCCATTACCGGGGCCGGACAGCGCAGGGCCCCGGAACCGGCGCAGGGGTTCCGGGGCCCGGTCGGATCGGCGAGGCCTGCCGCGGTGCTCAGACGCGCCGCAGTACTGCCACTACCTTGCCGAGGATGGTCGCGTCGTCGCCGGGGATCGGCTCATACGCGGAGTTGTGGGGGAGGAGCCAGACATGGCCGTCCTCTCGCTTGAAGCGCTTGACGGTGGCCTCGCCTTCCAGCATCGCGGCCACGATGTCGCCGTTCTCGGCGACGGGCTGGCGCCGGACGGTGACCCAGTCGCCGTCGCAGATCGCGGCCTCGATCATCGAGTCACCGACGACCTTCAGCACGAACAGCTCACCGTCGCCGACGAGTTGACGGGGCAGGGGGAACACGTCCTCGACCGATTCCTCGGCGAGGATCGGGCCACCGGCGGCGATCCGGCCGACGAGCGGAACGTACGACGCGGCGGGCTTGCCCGCGGTGTCCGTGGGCTGCACCGAGGCGCCCTGGTCGGAACCGCGCACCTCGTACGCGCGCGGACGGTGCGGGTCGCGGCGCAGGAAGCCCTTGCGCTCCAGTGCCATCAACTGATGTGCGACGGATGAGGTGCTGGACAGACCGACCGCCTGGCCGATCTCCCGCATGGACGGCGGGTAGCCGCGCCGCTGGACGGAGTCCCTGATGACCTCGATCACCCGGCGCTGCCGGTCGGTGAGCCCCGAGCTGTCCGCCCGGATGCCTGGAGGTCGGCCCGGGAGGGACCGCTTGTGTCCCTCGGGATTCACGGCTTCGTTCATCGCATGCACCGGCTCGAGTCGGCCCTGGGAACGGTCCTGGGCAGTGATGGTGGCACTGTCTGCGGTCGTGGTCACGTCGGCCCCTCTCGATGGTCTCCCTGCTGGACAACGGTAGTTGCTTTCGAAAGGTTGCGCCAAACACACGTTCGAGTGAAAAATCGCGTATCACCTGACGCGATCATGTGTCTGGGTGTATGGCTAACGCGCCGCCTGCCGAACAAAAGGGCCCATTGCTGTACTCTTCACCGCCGGATGGCGACCTCGCGGGTTGTTGCCCCAGTCTGCCATCCAGGGCCCAGTCGGCCGGGTAGCGGCTCCCATCTCTGCGGGAATCCCACGTCCCCTCCTTGTGGCGCCCACGGTATCTCCGCATGCGCCGCAGCGATACGGCTGTGCGTCGTGTTCGCCGGGGGCCGGGGCGGTCGTATGGCACATGCCCATACAGGCGCGACTTGCGTGTACGGCGTGTATGCCGTGCCAATCCCTACATGTAGTGCTTGGATTGCTACAGCAGCCCAGAAGTTGTGGTCCCCCGGGTCTCCACGCTCGCCGCGATCGCCTATGCTGGGGGCTGCTTCGAGGGGCCCATGGGGCTCAGCGAGGCTATTGAGTCTGCTGTGAGGAGGGTTGGGAGATCATGCACTGCCCCTTCTGCAGGCACCCCGACAGCCGCGTCGTCGACAGTCGTACGACCGACGACGGCACGTCGATCCGCAGGCGCCGCCAGTGTCCGGACTGCTCCCGTCGTTTCACGACCGTGGAGACGTGCTCGCTGATGGTGGTCAAGCGGTCCGGAGTCACCGAGCCTTTCAGCCGTACCAAGGTCATCAATGGTGTGCGCAAGGCATGCCAGGGACGGCCTGTCACCGAGGACGCGCTCGCCCAACTCGGCCAACGGGTCGAGGAGGCGGTGCGGGCCACCGGGAGCGCCGAGCTGACCACCCACGACGTGGGGCTGGCCATACTCGGCCCGTTGCAAGAGCTCGATCTCGTCGCGTATCTGCGATTCGCCTCCGTCTACCGGGCGTTCGACTCGCTCGAGGACTTCGATGCGGCCATCGCGGAACTCAGGGAGACGGGACCCCCCGCCGCGGACGACGAGGACCGCGGAGAGGCTGTGGACGGCGAAGAGGCCGTCGCGGGGAGCCAGGAAGACGATCGCGGGCCCGGAGGGACTGCTCAACTCCCCGAGCCCGCCCGCGCCGCCGACTGATCGGCGGGCCGGACCGGGCCAGGACCCCGGTCGGCCGGACGGCGGCGACGAAGACCTGTTGCGGGCGGTAGCGAGTGGGTGCCCGCAATACCAGACAGAACACCGTGCCACGGGAACATCGGGGCACTTCAGGGCGTTTTCGCCCGTACAGGGAGGCGGCATGACAGAGACGGCGAGCGGTCCGGCACGGAGTTCCCGCGCCAAGGGCACCAAGGCGGCAGCGAACAAGGGCCTGCGTATCGAGCGCATCCACACCACCCCCGGCGTGCACCCGTACGACGAGGTGGCCTGGGAGCGCCGTGACGTCGTCATGACCAACTGGCGCGACGGCTCGGTCAACTTCGAGCAGCGTGGCGTCGAGTTCCCCGACTTCTGGTCGGTGAACGCGGTCAACATCGTCACCAGCAAGTACTTCCGCGGTGCCGTCGGCACCCCCCAGCGCGAGGTGAGCCTCAAGCAGCTCATCGACCGCATCGTGACGACGTACCGGAAGGCCGGCGAGGACTACAAGTACTTCGCCTCGCCCGCCGACGCGGAGATCTTCGAGCACGAGCTGGCGTACGCCCTCCTGCACCAGATCTTCAGCTTCAACAGCCCGGTGTGGTTCAACGTCGGTACGCCCCAGCCGCAGCAGGTCTCGGCCTGCTTCATCCTGGCCGTCGACGACTCCATGGAGTCGATCCTCGACTGGTACAAGGAAGAGGGCATGATCTTCAAGGGCGGCTCCGGTGCCGGCCTGAACCTCTCCCGTATCCGCTCCTCCAAGGAGCTGCTGTCCTCGGGCGGCAACGCCTCCGGTCCGGTCTCCTTCATGCGTGGCGCCGACGCCTCCGCAGGAACGATCAAGTCGGGTGGCGCCACGCGTCGCGCCGCCAAGATGGTCATCCTCGACGTCGACCACCCCGACATCGAGGACTTCATCGAGACCAAGGTGAAGGAGGAGGAGAAGATCCGCGCCCTGCGCGACGCGGGCTTCGACATGGATCTGGGCGGCGACGACATCACGTCGGTGCAGTACCAGAACGCCAACAACTCGGTCCGTGTGAACGACACGTTCATGAAGGCCGTCGAGACGGGCGGCAAGTTCGGCCTGACGTCCCGTATGACCGGCGAGGTCATCGAAGAGGTCGAGGCCAAGGCGCTGTTCCGCAAGATGGCCGAGGCCGCCTGGGCCTGCGCCGACCCGGGCATCCAGTACGACGACACCATCAACCACTGGCACACCTGCCCGGAGTCCGGCCGTATCAACGGCTCGAACCCCTGCAGCGAGTACATGCACCTGGACAACACGTCCTGCAACCTCGCCTCGCTGAACCTCATGAAGTTCCTCAAGGACGACAGCAAGGGCAACCAGTCCTTCGAGGTGGAGCGCTTCGCCAAGGTCGTCGAACTCGTCATCACCGCGATGGACATCTCCATCTGCTTCGCGGACTTCCCGACGCAGAAGATCGGTGAGAACACGCGCGCGTTCCGCCAGCTCGGCATCGGCTACGCCAACCTCGGCGCCCTGCTGATGGCTACCGGCCACGCGTACGACTCCGACGGCGGCCGCGCTCTCGCCGGGTCCATCACCTCCCTGATGACCGGCACGTCGTACAAGCGTTCCGCCGAACTCGCCGCGGTCGTCGGCCCGTACGACGGCTACGCACGTAACGCGCAGCCGCACCTGCGTGTCATGAAGCAGCACTCCGACGAGAACACCAAGGCCGTCCGTATGGACGACCTGGACACGCCGATCTGGGCCGCCGCCACGGAGGCCTGGCAGGACGTGCTGCGTCTCGGTGAGAAGAACGGTTTCCGTAACGCCCAGGCGTCCGTCATCGCTCCGACCGGCACCATCGGTCTCGCGATGTCCTGCGACACCACCGGCCTTGAGCCCGACCTCGCGCTGGTCAAGTTCAAGAAGCTGGTCGGCGGCGGCTCGATGCAGATCGTCAACGGCACCGTCCCGCAGGCCCTGCGTCGCCTCGGCTACCAGGAGGAGCAGATCGAGGCGATCGTCGCCCACATCGCCGAGAACGGCAATGTGATCGACGCCCCCGGCCTCAAGCACCAGCACTACGAGGTCTTCGACTGCGCCATGGGCGAGCGCTCCATCTCCGCGATGGGCCACGTCCGCATGATGGCTGCGATCCAGCCCTGGATCTCCGGTGCGCTCTCCAAGACGGTCAACCTGCCGGAGACGGCGACCGTCGAGGACGTCGAAGAGGTCTACTTCGAGGCCTGGAAGATGGGCGTCAAGGCGCTCGCCATCTACCGCGACAACTGCAAGGTGGGCCAGCCCCTCTCCGCCAAGACCAAGGAGAAGGAGAAGGCCGAGGTCACGGAGAAGGCCGAGGAGACCATCCGCGCGGCGGTCGAGAAGGTCGTCGAGTACCGTCCGGTCCGCAAGCGTCTGCCCAAGGGCCGTCCCGGCATCACGACCTCCTTCACGGTCGGCGGCGCCGAGGGCTACATGACCGCCAACTCCTACCCGGACGACGGTCTCGGCGAGGTCTTCCTGAAGATGTCGAAGCAGGGCTCGACCCTCGCGGGCATGATGGACGCCTTCTCCATCGCGGTCTCCGTGGGCCTGCAGTACGGCGTGCCGCTCGAGACGTACGTCTCGAAGTTCACCAACATGCGCTTCGAGCCGGCCGGCATGACGGACGACCCGGACGTGCGGATGGCGCAGTCGATCGTCGACTACATCTTCCGCCGCCTGGCGTTGGACTTCCTGCCCTTCGAGACGCGTTCCGCGCTCGGCATCCACTCCGCCGAGGAGCGTCAGCGCCACCTCGAGACCGGCTCCTACGAGCCGACCGAGGAGGAGGTCGACGTCGAGGGTCTGGCCCAGTCGGCGCCGCGCGCCCAGGAGCTGAAGGCGGTCGTCACACCGAAG
The DNA here is from genome assembly GCF_001514145.1 of Streptomyces canus. Classification (GTDB taxonomy): domain Bacteria; phylum Actinomycetota; class Actinomycetes; order Streptomycetales; family Streptomycetaceae; genus Streptomyces; species Streptomyces canus. Next base: position 573,276 of record NZ_KQ948661.1, on the reverse strand, counting down.
GCCGAGGTCGAGGCGGCCAAGCCCGCCCCGCAGCAGGCCCACACCAGCGCCGAGCTGGTGGAGATGCAGCTGGGCATCCAGGCCGACGCCCCGCTGTGCTTCTCCTGCGGTACGAAGATGCAGCGGGCCGGTTCCTGCTACATCTGCGAGGGCTGCGGCTCGACCAGCGGCTGCAGCTGATGTGAGTCAACCCAGGGCGGTGCAGTCGGACATCGGCTGCACCGCCTTCGGCTTTTCCGTTTCTCCACGAGAAGATCACACGTTAGGCTCCCCCAGCGCACGACCGGCGCGAACGGCAGGGTGGGGGACACGGGGACATGGCTGAGCAGCAGATTGCCGATGCCGCAGAGGGCGTGAGGCAGCCCGAGAAGGGCCCGAGCGCGTGGGGTCAGGTGGTCGCGGCGCTGGTGGTGGTCGGGGGTCTCGCGGCTCTCCTGTTGTCAGGGACCTTTCAACAGAAGTCCGGCGATCCCGAACCGGCCGCGTGCCACACGTCGGACGACGCCCGGCCGTCGAAACCGGTCTCCGGTGTGCAGTTGTGCACGGCGCTCAACCGTGCGGACCTGCCCACACTGCTCGGCACGCCGACCGAGTACGCGATGAACGCCAGCGGCAACGAGAGCATCGGCACCTGGGCGGACGGCACCAAGACCGTCACACCGGAGGCGGAGGTCCAGCTGTCCACCTACTCCGTGAAGCTCTCGACGTCCGACGACGACATCCCAGTGGCCGAGATGGCCGGTTTCCTGGGGAGTTCGGCGCAGAACAGGACGATAGGCGGGCACCCGGCGGTGCTCTACTCGGACCGGACCATCGCCCTCAACTTCAACCTCGGTGGCGGCAAGGTCGACACCGGTCCCGGCGGCATCGCCCGCAGTCTGCTGGTCGCCAAGGACACCAAGGACGGCGGCGGCTTCTACGAGATCTCCATATGGCGTCAGGACGACGTCGTACCCGATGACCTCGCGTTGCTCCGCGTCGCCGAGACGGTGCTGCCGACGGTCCCGGACTGGACCGCCGGCTGACACGTCACGCCCGGCCCATGCTCCGGGTGAACGTCGCGGGGTCGTCCTCGAAGCCGCTGATCCCGGGGTGGAAGTCCCAGGTGCCGGATTCCTGACGTACGAACTCCGCGACCTTCGCGGCCGTAGCGCCGAGGACGCCGCCGAAGTCGTCCTCGGCCAGGACCGTGTAGCCCTCACGGATCCGCAGACCCGGGTTGATCACGCCGACGAAGGTGCGGGTTGCGGAACGCTGCTGTATGACGGCGCCGACGACCACGCGCGTGTACCGGGCGTCCAGGCGGTCGAGTTCGAGGGTCATGACCTCGTCCCAGCCGAAGCCCTTGCCGTCCTTGCTGTCCCGGTTGAGATAGATGGTGCCGTCGGGGGAACGGCTGTCGAAGTGCACCACATAGGCGGGATCGCCGTACGGATCGCCCGCCACGTAGGTCGCGGCGACGATGTCCAGGTCGGTGGCCGGCTGTCCCGCCGGACTCGGATCCCACTTGAGCGCGACCTCGACCTTGCGGATCCCCTTGTTGATGCCGCTCACCGGATTTCCCCTTCCCCCTGTGTCCACGGCCCGAACTGCCAGTCAGGCAAGACCGGTTGTCCATCCTGCCACGCCCGTGTGTCACTGGTGCGTGGCCTCTGCCGCCGAGAGTGACCGGCGCCACGCTCTGTGGCCTTACCATGGCGCGGTGCTGGTCAAGTGGATTCGCTGCACCGTGGTGGACCGCCGCGGCTTCGAGCGGGGGCAGCGAAAGTGGGCGGGGCTTCTCGGAGAGCCGGGGTTTCGGGGACAGGGCGGAGGCTGGAGCCGGGGGCGGCAGGGTGTGGCGCACATCTTCTCCTTCTGGGAGAGCCGTTCCTTCTACGACTCCTTCATGGCCCGTTCCCATGACCGGCTCGCGGCGGCCCAGTCAGGCACGTTCAAGGACGTCCAGGTCAAGCTGTTCGACTACCGCTTCGACGTGAAGACGGGCTTCGAACCGCGCTTCACCGACGCCGACCTGCTGCGCTTCGCCCATTGCCGGGTCCACGAGGAGCGCGCGGAGCACTTCACGCTCATGCAGGAAAAGGTCTGGAACCCGGCGATGGCCGGCTCGCCGGGCATGATCCGTGGCCTGTTCGGGGAGGCCCCAGGGCACGAGTTCCTGGTGCTCTCGATGTGGCGTTCGGCCGCCGAACACGGCAAGTACCGCACCGAACGTGTGGAACGGCTCGCGCTGCGCGCCCAGACCGACGCCGACGTCGCCGCCCTCACGGGCGACATCCTGGACCTTGAACCGGCCTGGACGGTTTGAGATCCGGACTCACCAGACGTACGCCACTGCGCGGCCAATGGTGCGGGAAATGTGTGACCTACGCCGTATGGAGCCCGTACGAGTGCTCGATACGCCCTCACCCGATCTAGGGTCTTGGCATGGCACGACCACGGCGAATCGTCCTTGTCCGGCACGGGGAGTCAACGGGCAATGTTGATGACACCGTGTATGAACGCGAGCCCGACCACGCCCTGGCCCTGACGGAACGGGGCTGGCAGCAGGCGGAGGAGACCGGTAAACGGCTGCGAGAGGTGCTGGGCCGCGAACGCGTCAGCGTGTACGTCTCTCCCTACCGCCGTACGCACGAGACGCTCCGCGCCTTCCACCTGGACCCTGAGCTCATACGGGTGCGCGAGGAACCCCGGCTGCGGGAGCAGGACTGGGGAAACTGGCAGGACCGCGACGACGTACGTCTCCAGAAGGCGTACCGGGACGCCTATGGGCACTTCTTCTACCGGTTCGCACAGGGGGAGTCCGGGGCCGACGTGTACGACCGGGTGGGTGGCTTCCTGGAGAGCCTGTTCCGAAGCTTCGAGGCGCCCGACCATCCGCCGAACGTCCTGATCGTGACCCATGGCCTCGCCATGCGGCTGTTCTGCATGCGCTGGTTCCACTGGACGGTCGCGGAATTCGAGTCACTGTCGAACCCGGGGAACGCGGAGATGCGGATGCTCGTTCTCGGGGACGACGGCAAATATGCCCTTGACCGGCCCTTCGGGCGCTGGCGAGAGCCGGAACCGTACGGGATCACCGATTAGAGTGGCATACCGATGACCGCTGACTCCACACCCGAGGGGCGTCTGAGCCGCGCCCTGGCCAGTCTGCGGGGCCTGGCCGTGGGGGACGCGCTGGGCTCGCAGTTCTTCGTGCCGGTGAACTACCCCTTGCTGAAGAACCGCGAGCTGCCGCCCGGCCACTGGCAGTGGACGGACGACACCGAGATGGCCTGCTCGGTGGTGGCCGTCCTGGCCGCCCACCACCGCATCGACCAGGACGCCCTGGCCCATTCCTTCGCCGAACACCACGATTTCGACCGGGGCTACGGCCCCGCCGTCAACCGTCTGCTGCGGCTGGTCCGCGAGGGCGGCGACTGGCGTGAGCTCGCCGCGGCCCTCTTCAACGGACAGGGCTCCTGGGGCAACGGCGCCGCGATGCGCATCCCGCCCCTCGGAGCCTTCTACGCGGGCGACCCGGAGCAGGCGACCCATCAGGCCGAGATCTCGGCGTATCCCACGCATCAGCACCGGGAGGCCGTCGTCGGCGCCATGGCCGTCGCCGCAGCCGCCGCGCTGGCCGCCGCCCCCGGTGGTCCGCCCAGCCCCGGGGCGTTTCTCGACGGCGTCATCGCGCTCGTCCCGAAGAGCGCCGTCGGCGCGGGGTTGCGGCGGGCACGCGACATGCTCGACTACGGCGACGCCTCCACCGTCGCGGCCGTGCTGGGCTGCGGACGCCGGACGACGGCCCACGACACCGTGCCGTTCGCGCTCTGGTCCGCCGCCCGGTCCCTGGGCGACTACGAGGAGGCGTTCTGGACGACCGCCCAGGTCGGCGGTGACGTGGACACGACCTGCGCCATCGTGGGCGGTGTGATCGCCGGGGGGAAGGCCGGGACGCCGCCTGCCGAGTGGGTGGAACGGACCGAGGCGTTGCCGGAGTGGCTGCGGCTGCCGGGCTAGAAGCCCCATACCCTGCCCTCGGCCGCAGTGGCGGAGACTCTCCGTACATGCCGGGAACTCTGCGTAACCGCCCGCTCGTTGTCGAGACAGTTGCCGTGCGACGGATGGGCCGGTGCACGCAGGAGACACGTGAGAGGTGCGGGGGTGTGTCATGGGGTGGTTGGCGGTGTTCGCCCTGCTGCGGGCGGTGCTCGTCGCGCGGATGGCCGGACTTTCGTCCTCGCCGTCGATCCCCCGGACCCGGCCCGGCCATCCGCTGTTCGGCGTGAGCCCGGTTCCCTCAACCGAGGCCCGGACCCGCCGTCCCGGCGAGCGCCTCCAGGTCGCTCTTGCGGACCTTGATCACCAACCAGGCGCTGGCCAGGGCGAGTACGGCCATCGAGGCGGCCGCCACGAAGCCCGACGAGATGCCCTGGGCGAGCACTTCGTGCCCCCACGGGGCGGGCAGCTGGTGCGTCTTGGCGAACTCCGCCTTCTGCTCCGCCGAACCGTCGGCCATGAAATGCGGCAGCTGCTTCTCGGCCTCGTCCTTGCTGGCCGAACCGAACACGGTCGTCAGGATGGACAGGCCGAGCGAACCGCCCACCTGCTGCGTGGCGTTGAGCAGCCCGGAGGCCGCGCCGGCCTCATGCTGGGCGACGCCGGAGACCGCGGTGATCGTCAGCGTCACGAAGTTCAGGCCCATGCCGAAGCCGAAGATCAGCATGGGCCCGAGAACTCCACCGACGTAGGAGCTGTCGGAGCTGATGAGGGCCTGCCAGGCGAGACCGGTCACCGCGAGCGCCGAACCCGTGAGCATGAACGGCTTGGGGCCGAGCACCGGCAGGAACCGCTGCGACAGGCCCGCCCCCAGCGCGATCACGACCGTCACGGGCAGGAAGGCGAGACCTGCCTGGATCGGGGTGTAGTCCAGCACGTTCTGGACGAAGAGCACGATGTAGAAGAACATGCCGAACATCGCGGCAGCGAGACTCAGCATGATCACGTACGTGCCCGAGCGGTTGCGGTCGGCGAACATCCGCAGTGGGGTGATCGGCTCCTTGGCGCGCGACTCGATGAACGCGAAGGCGAGCAGGAGCACCACGGCGATGCCGAAGGATCCGATGGTCAGGCTGTCCCGCCAGCCTCCGTCGGCGGCGCGGATGAAACCGTAGACGAGCAGGGCCATGCCCCCTGTGGAGGTCAGGGCGCCCGCGATGTCGAAGCGGCCGCTGTGGCGCTCGGACTCGCTGATGTACAGCGGGGTGAGTACCGCGATCAGCACGCCGATCGGCACGTTGACGAAGAGCACCCATCGCCAGTCGAGCCACTCGGTGAGCATGCCTCCCGCCAGCAGCCCTATCGCGCCGCCGCCTGCGGAGACGGCGGCGAAGACGCCGAAGGCCCGGTTGCGCTCGGGCCCTTCGGGGAACGTGGTGGTGATCAGCGCCAGCGAGGTGGGCGACGCGATCGCGCCACCCACGCCCTGCAGGACGCGGGCGGCCAGCAGCTGCCAGGGCTCCTGGGCGAGTCCGCCGAGCAACGAGGCGAAGGTGAACAGCAGGATGCCGGTCATGAAGACCCGCCGGCGCCCGAGGATGTCGCCCGCGCGGCCGCCCAGAAGGAGCAGGCCGCCGAAGGTGAGCGTGTAGGCGCTGACGACCCATGTGAGGTCGGTGGTGCTGAACTTGAGAGCATCTTGAATGTGCGGCAGCGCGATGTTCACAATCGTCGCGTCGAGTACCACCATGAGTTGACAGGCTGCGATGACGGCGAGCGCGATGCCGGGTCGCCCTTCCCGGCGGGCCGCACCTGGTTTCTGATCCTTGATCAACTGAGAGGTTGTCACTATGGGTCCCCCACAAACGCGTTAGTGAACGGTGGCGTTCACTGTTGCGTCAACGGTAGTGAGTCCCTGGTAGTGAACGCAAGCGTTCACTTAGGTTTGTTGGCGCGTGGCGTGTCCCCCTGTGTCGCCGCGCGGTGCCCCGTCCCTCCCCGGAATCCCCGCTTCCCTGTTCGCTGGAGTCACTCAGATGGTTACCTCGCGCTGGACGACCGCCCCTGCTCAGGCGGCCTCCCTCCGTCGGCGCGGCGCCGTGCTGGAGCGTGCGATCCTCGACGCCGCGCTGGAGCAGCTCAGTACGGTCGGCTGGAACGGCCTCACGATGGAAGGTGTCGCCGCCGGAGCCCAGACCGGCAAGGCTGCGGTCTATCGCCGCTGGCCCTCCAAGGAGGACCTGGTCGCAGACGCCCTTCGGGCCGGACTGCCACGTTTCGAAGAGGCGCCCGACCTCGGTGGTGTGCGCGAGGACTTGCTCGAACTGTGCCGCCAGGCGCGCGAAGCGATGTTCTCGCGGCCCGGCTTCGCGCTGCGCGCAGTCATTCACGAATGCGACCAGGCTCAGGCTGAACGCTTCCATGCCGTGATCTTCAACGGGGTCGTGGAGCCGAGTGTCAGGCTGCTTCGCGAGATCATCACCCGCGGAATAGAGCGGGGTGAGGTCCGTCCTGACGCGGCGAACGACTATGTCTTCGATGCCATCCCCGCCATGATGATGTATCGCTCCAAGATGCGCGGAAGTGAATGGGGCGACCGGGATGTCGAAGAGATGATCGACCAATTCCTGCTGCCGCTGCTGCGGTCGACCAGACGGTGAACGCTGATCGTGGACGTCCGGACGCCGTCAGGGGAAACCGGGTGTCGCAGGGTGATCCGGGCGGCGTAGGCTAAGGGCGCCATGCCGTACGAACCACCTACTCACACCGTCGAGCGCTCCCTTCGCGCCACGACCGGAGCGAAGATCATTGCCGGTGTCGACGAAGTGGGGCGAGGTGCCTGGGCCGGCCCCGTCACCGTCTGCGCGGCCGTCACCGGACTGCGTCGACCGCCCCAAGGCCTCACCGACTCCAAGCTGCTCAGCGTCAAACGCCGTACCGAACTCGCAGAGGTACTGCGGACATGGGTGACGTCGTACGCCCTGGGACACGCGAGTCACGAAGAGATCGACGACCTTGGGATGACGGCCGCCCTGCGGATCGCCGCCGTGCGCGCCCTGGAGGCACTCCCGGTCCGGCCGGACGCGGTGATCCTCGACGGGAAGCACAACTATCTCGGAGCGCCCTGGAATGTCCGGACCGTGATCAAGGGCGACCAATCCTGTGTGGCGGTCGCGGCGGCCTCGGTGATCGCCAAGGTTCAGCGCGACAAAATGATGGCCGAACTGGGTATCGACCATGCAGACTTCGGTTTCGCGGCCAACGCCGGGTATCCGTCGCCCGTACACAAGGCCGCGCTGGAGGTTCGGGGCCCCACCCCGTACCACCGGTTGTCGTGGGCGTATCTTGATGCGCTGCCTCAGTGGCGGCACCTCAAGAAGGCCCGCACCTGGGCGGATGGAAGCGTTCCGGAGATCGAGGGCCAGCTCGGCTTCGACTTCTGACGATTCCGCTCGCACTGATGTGCCACCCGCTGACGCGAGCCGCACCAACGTTTGATAAACATCAGCCCATGCCTCTCATTCCCGAGGAGCCTCAGATTCACGAGAGTGCCCAGGGTCCCCGCGCCACTCCGGCCAGCGGCCGCACCGCGCCGACCCCTCGTCCCGTACCCGGTCCACGCCCCGCGGCTCCGCCGCGCCCCGGTCGCCCCGGCCCGCTGCGGCCCGCGCCGCCGGTGCAGCGGACACCGCACGACGTCGCCGTGGCCAAGCCCGGAGTGCCGGGCCCCGCTGTCCCTGCCACTGCCGCCGCGACTCCAGCCCCGGCTTCAGCTTCGGCCGCCCCGCAGATCCAGCTCATCCCGGCCTCGGCCGCCGGTGCGCTCGACGCTGCCGAGGAAGCCGTGGACCTCCTGCTGGAGTCGGGCCGCGCCCCCGGTGAAGTGCTGGTGATCACCACTGGCGAACACCATCCGTGGGCCGCCCACGAGCTGTCTTTCGGTGAAGCCGCCTACTGGGCGCAGCACGACGCCGGTGACGACGTGTTCTACGCGGACGCCACAGCGGTCTCGCGTGCCGGGTCCCGTCCGGTGGTCGTGGTCGCCGTCAACGGCGGTTCCACCGCCGCTGTCGCCGAGGCCCTGCCTCTGGCCCACGCCCGGGCCGGCGCCCTGCTGATCGTCTGCGGCGACCCGCAGCAGATCAACTCGGTACTGGGCGCCGGCGTCTGAGCCGGTCCCGGTACGTCCGGAGGGACGCCGGGGTGAGAAAAGGTGCCGCTTGCGCGGCACCTGCACAGTGAGCCCTTAGGCATGCACCCGTCCGAGCGGTAGACCTTGTCGCGAACCGGGCCATGCCGGTGCCGGAACGCCTGACCGGTGCGCCATGAACGTCGTGGGCCGTACCTCCGGGACGTACGGCCAGAACGGCGAGCGGGCCAGTCCCTGCGCTCAGCCCTCAGCGAGCCGCCACGCGGCGCAGGACCTCCGAGGCGGCGCCGCCGGTGCGTGGCAGCAGCGGCGGCGACTCGGACGTGGCGAACGGCTCCGGCGTGGAGTCCGCGTTCGGTCGGCGTCCGCCGCGTCCTTCGCCGAGCACCTGCCAGCCGTCGCGCGTCAGCGTGATGTACGCCCCGCAGCGCAGCCCGTGCAGAGTGCAGGCGTCACGCAGGCCCCACATCCACGCGCCGTCCTCCTCCGTCCAACGCGCGTCGCCCTCACGGCAGTAGAGCAGGACAGCGGTGCGCACGGGGGTGCGGCGCCGCAGGTCGTGCGGGATCACCCGGCGCAGCTGGGCAAGCAGCGTGTTCCGGAACATCCAGCCATCGGCCGGTGCCGGACGGCGCGTGAACGAGGCGCTCGCCCGCAGGCGTTCGTCCGGGTCGAGGACCGCCACGATCGCGGTCGCCGGTTTGGGACGGTGCCGGGAGTGCAGCCCGCTGACAACCTCGCGTGGATTGCGCAGCAGCGGGATGCCGGCCTCGGCCCACTCGGCGGGTTCGAGCAGACGGGCCATAGGGTTGGCGGATGCGGCGGACAAGTCGGCTGACGACGTGGACGCCGCGGAGGACGGAGCGAATCCGAAGGTCACGGTCCTCCCTTCGGCTACGCGCCCATACGGCGGGCGGGGTCGGATTCGGGGGAGCGCGCACCGCAGCAGTGCCCTACCGGTCAACGGAGGAGCCGTGCGGGGAGCGGACCTCAATTCTTCCTGTCGAACTTGGTTGCGGCAACGAGCAATTGGGTCCGCCGACCCGAATCTGACGGTTGGTGGCTTATATCCCTACCCAGTGTTTTACCGGCGATGCCAGGGACCTCCGAGCCCAGCCGCTCGAGGCCCGCATCGGTACGCGCGCGTGGCGCTGTCGCCTCCGGTGTCTGCTCAGCCGCGGACGGCCAATACCAGAGGCAACACTCCCTGGGCGCCCGACCGCACCAGCAGCCTGGCGGCGACCGCGAGGGTCCAGCCGGTCTCGGTCATGTCGTCGACGAGCAGGACGGGGCCCCCGGCTGCCTGCAGCGCCTCTCGCAGGGGCGGAGGCACGGTGAGCGCTCCGTACAGGGCCCGCAGGCGCTGGGCGCTGTTCGAGCGCGGCAGCACGAGGTCGTCGGAGTGATCCGTGTATGCGAGGGATCCCAGGAACGGAATGCGGCCGACGGCGGAGATACGGCTCCCGAGGGATGTGACCAACTGGGGCCGGCTGCGCGAGGGAACGGTGACCACCCCGACAGGGCGGGCCGGTGCGTCCGGGGCGCCGGACGCCCAACCGTCGGGCGACTTGGCCCAGTCGGCCAGCACGGTCACGACGGCGTTCGCCACGTCGTCGGGGGCGGGAGCGTCCGGAGTCCGGGGCGCGAGCAGCGGGCGGAGACGGTTGCCCCAGCCGATGTCCGACATCCGCCCGAGCGCCCGGCCCGGCAAGGCCTGTTCGCCCGGCGGAATACGGCCCTTGAGGTCGACGCCGATGGCCGGGAGGCCTGTGGGCCACATTTTGCGGGGCTCCACCACGACACCGGCGCGCGCAAGCGAGCCGCCCGCGGTGTCCAGGGCGGCCGAGGAGATGTCGGCGGTGAAGCGGGGTCCGGCGCAGTTGTCGCAGCGGCCGCAGGAGGCCGCCTGCTCGTCGTCCAGTTGCCGCCTCAGGAACTCCATACGACAGCCCGTGGTGGTGGCGTAGTCGCGCATCGCCTGCTGCTCGGTGGCGCGCTGCTTGGCGACCCAGGCGTAGCGCTCGGTGTCGTACGACCAGGGCGCTCCGGTGGCGATCCAGCCGCCCTTGACCCGGTGGACCGCACCGTCCACGTCCAGCACCTTGAGCATGATCTCCAAGCGGGTGCGGTTGAGCTCCACCAGCGGTTCGAGCGCGGGCAGTGACAGCGGCCGGTCCGCTCGGGCGAGGGCGTCGAGGGTGCGCCGTACGGATTCTTCGGGCGGGAAGGCGACGGAGGCGAAGTAGGACCAGATCGCCTCGTCCTCGCGGCCGGGCAGGAGCAGCACCTCGGCGTGCTCGACGCCGCGTCCTGCGCGACCGACCTGCTGGTAGTAGGCGATGGGGGAGGACGGCGAACCGACGTGGACGACGAAGCCGAGGTCGGGTTTGTCGAACCCCATGCCGAGCGCGGAGGTGGCCACCAGAGCCTTGACCTTGTTCGCGAGGAGGGCTTCCTCGGCCTGCTGGCGTTCGGCGTTCTCCGTCTTTCCCGTGTACGAGGCGACGGTGTGCCCACATTGCCGCAGGAAGGCGGTGATCTCCTCAGCGGCGGCGACCGTCAGCGTGTAGATGATCCCGGAACCCGGCAGGTCGTTGAGGTGATCGGCGAGCCAGGCCAGCCGGTGGGCGGCGTCGGGGAGCTGGAGCACGCCCAGGCTGAGGCTCTCGCGGTCGAGCGGGCCACGCAGGACCAGTGCGTCCGAGCCGGTGCCGGTGCCCAACTGCTCCGCCACGTCGGCGGTGACCCTGGCATTGGCCGTGGCGGTGGTGGCCAGCACCGGCACCCCGGGAGGCAGATCGGCGAGCATGGTGCGCAGACGGCGGTAGTCGGGGCGGAAGTCATGGCCCCAGTCGGAGATGCAGTGCGCCTCGTCGACGACGAGAAGGCCGGTGGCGGCAGACAGTTCCGGCAGGACGTTGTCGCGGAAGTCCGGGTTGTTGAGCCGCTCGGGGCTCACGAGCAGCACGTCCACGGTGCCCGCGGCGACCTCGGCGCGGATGGTCTCCCACTCCTCGGGGTTGGAGGAGTTGATGGTCCGGGCGTGGATGCCGGCTCGGGCGGCGGCCTCGACCTGGTTGCGCATGAGCGCGAGAAGCGGAGAGACGATCACGGTCGGCCCGGCACCGCGCTCGCGCAGCAGGGCCGTCGCCACGAAATACACCGCGGACTTGCCCCACCCCGTGCGCTGCACGACCAGGGCCCGGCGCTTGTCGGCGACCAGCGCCTCGATCGCCCGCCACTGGTCCTCGCGCAGGCGCGCCGATCCGGTGCCGTCCCCGACGAGCCGGACGAGGATCCCGTCGGCAGCCTCGCGCAACTCCGTCTTGCTCGTGTGCGTCATGCCTCCATACAACAGGACGCCTCCGACAGGGGAGCCTCGCGGCGGCCGGGCTGTGGACGACGGAATGGCTTTGTCGTGGCCCTGATCGGACTTATCCACAGGGTCAAACGGAACGTAGCGATCCGCGAGATCGTCTGCGCATGACGAATCACAGCGAAACCACCGGAGCTGCTGCAAACGGCAATGACGGCGGACGGGACAGCGACGGACGCAACAACGACGACTCGGGCATCGGCGACAGCGTCGGATTCGACGCACATGGCGCCGAACACCAGGTCACCCTGCGGACCCCGGGCGAGCTGGCCGACGCCCTGCCCTACCTGCTCGGGTACCGGCCCGAGGACAGCATCGTTCTGGTCGCCCTGCACGACCGGGGCGGCCGCGGCCGGTTCGGCGGGCGAGCCCGGCTCGGCATTCCCGCAAACAAGGAGGACTGGGCGGCCGTGGCCCGGCAGTTGGCCCACGGACTGATCACCGGCAGCCAGCGCCGGGGCGCCCGCCCCGAGCAGATGGTCGCCTACCTCTGCCAGGAACCTTCGGCCGGTGAGACCGGCAGGCAGATCACGGAGCGGCTCGCCCCGCTCGCCGCCCTGCTGCGCACGGAGTGCGGCCGGCTCGACGTTCCTGTGATCGAGGCGTTGTGCATCTCTGGCGGCCGCTACTGGTCGTACTGCTGCCCGAGCGAGCAATGCTGCCCCGTGGAGGGGCTTCCGATGGGTCTGCCCGGCACCTCGGTGCTTGCCGCGGCGGCCACGTACGCGGGACTACAGGTGCGCGGCACACTGCGCGAGTTGCGGGCTCGGCTGCAGCCCTGGGAGACCGCGGCCGCGCTGGAACAGGAAGTCGCTCTGGACACCGCAGGCATGGCCCTGGTCCCCAGGATGCTCGACCTGACGGGCCGCGCGGAGGTGGCCGAGGAGACGGTGCGCCTGGCCAGGCGCACCATGGCACGCTTCACCGAGGCAGCGCCCGTGGCGGGAGCGCTCCAGGCCGACCTGCGAGACGACGAACTGCTGGGGCACGAAGAAGCGGCGGAACTCATCCTCGGCCTGCAGGACCGCACGACCCGGGACCGCGCGGCCGAGTGGATGGAGACCGAGGAGGCCGGACCGGCACTGCGCCTGTGGCGCGCATTGGCGCGCCGGTGCGTCGGCCCCTACGGCGAGCATGCTGCGGCGCCGCTCACCCTCGCCGGATGGGTCGCGTGGGCCGCAGGCGACGAGATCGAGGCCAGGGAAGCGCTGGCCATGGCCCTGGGTGCGGACCCCGGCTACGTCTTCGCCCGGCTCCTGCACCAAGCCTGCAACGAGGGACTGGACCCGGAGTCCATTCGCCGCTGCCTGCGCGCGGAACGCGAGGGGCGCGAGGCACGCGCGCGGGCGGAGATCGCTCCGTCCGCCGATGTGGACGATGTGAGGACGACCCATGACCTGGTGCGGCCTAACACGCCGGTGCCTGGACAGGCGGCAACCCTGCCTGGTTCCGACGAGTTCATGGGCGCCAAGCCTGTGCCCGGCAAGCGCAACGCCATGCCATCGGCGGGCCCGTCCCGTGCCGAAGAATCGCCGCCTCCGTGCCCGTCCGGTTCCGACCGCTTTCTGCCGGCGCCACCACCCGCCACGGCCTCCCGCCGACGTAAGCGTGTGCGTCCCGGCACTCGCCTCGATGCCCGTCCGCACGCCCCGGAAGCTGAGGGACGAGAGCCCGGCGCGGAGGAATCCCGCCCGCGCTCTCGACCGGCCCGCGGGACGCGTCCCGGTGCCGTCCGCCGCACCACGGGCAAGGCCGACATGCGCCGACCCGAGGGCACACGCCCCGGGGGTGCCGCCGAGGAGGAGGGATGAGCGACCGCTGGAAGTGTGTCGCGCGCGGGTGGTCCCGTCTGTGCCGCCGGGTGGCGGCTCCGGGCCGCCACCATTCGGTCGGCTTCCGTGCCCGTGGGCGTGACCCCGAACAGCCCTGTCCCGTTCACCTGAGTGGCGGAACGTCCGATCGGGCCGTATCGCCGCAGCACCCATGTCCTGCAGGAGCCACGCACCGGGCGCCGAACACGCCCGAGCCGCGCAGAGTGCAGAGGAAGCGCCCCTTGCATCAGCCGACTCCGCCCTCCACCGACGACGGCCGTTCGGCCCTCGGCGCGCCGACGACGTCAGGGAATGCAAACACCGGTCCGCCGCCGCGAGCCGCGGCCACCGACATGTCCGAGCCGAGGTTCCGCAGCGGCACTCAGCGCACCTCGGAGGCGGTCGAGCAGCGCTGGAACCCGAGTCCGGACGAGGACCACGAGGACACCGGTTCCTCGCTGTCACGGGACCCGGACCGGTCGCCGTCTGTGGCGCCTGCGTGGCACCCGTCAACACCGGCGGGGCAGGACTGGGCACCGCCTCCGACCCCGAGTCGTCCCTCTCGCCCGTCCTCACCCGCGCCGTCCTGGCCGCCGCAGCACCACCCTTCGGGCCGCCGCGGCCCAGCTGAACTTCCCCCGGCGCACTCGGTCATCATCTGCGTGGCGCTTCCGGGCCTCGCCATCTCGACGGATCAAGGGCAGTTGAACGGTCACGGGCTGGAAGGCTTCTACCGCGCGGGCCGACGCGCGCTCTCCCGGTGCCAGATCCGTATCGCCGGCCATGAGCCTCTCCCGGTCCAGGCGCGGACGACCGCGGCGGATCGCGCACGCTTCGTGGCCACCGCTCGTGTCTCCCCGGGCGGAGGCCCGGACCCGGACGTCGTCGTCGAACGCACACGCCACGCGGACGGGACGGAGCGCATCACGCTGCACAGCGCCGCCGTCCGCCCTCTGCGCCTGCCGGTGGAGGTGGCACTCGGTACGGATCTGGCGGACCTGGGCGCGATCGCGTCCGGCCGAGCGGGACCCGAACTGCCCGCGAGCGTCCACGACTCCGGCTTGCGCTGGTCCTGCGCCGCCGGCGGGGCGTCGGTCACGGCCGACCCACCGCCCTCTGACGCGCTGGCGTCGGCAGGCCTCTTGCGCTGGGAGTTCGACCTGCCCCCCGGAGGCACGGCCGGCCTCGAGTTGCGGGTACGCCTGGACGGGGCGGGCCCCGTCCGGGCCGTGGGGCGCGCGGCTACCAGCCCCCTGGCTTCCGCCCGCGCGACGGGAGACCACCCCACGATCCGGCCGCTCCTGGACACGAGCATTGACGATCTGCAGTCCTTGCTGGTGCGCGACCCGGAACACCCCACCGACACCCACCTCGCGGCCGGCGCCCCCTGGCGCTGCGGCCTGGCCCCGGCCGATGCGCTCGTCGCAGCCCGTATGGCACTGCCGCTCGGCACGCGGCTCGCCGCCGGGACCCTGCGCACCCTCGCACGCACCCAACTCCGGGGGCAGACGGCGCAGTCCGGCATGATCCCCGGGCCGCGCCGGGACGCGGGCGCACATCTTCCGGCCGGTTGTACGGGCACCGAGGCCACCCTGCTCTTCCCCACCCTCCTCGCGGAGGCCTCCCGGTGGGGGCTCTCCCCACAGGAGACAGAAGAACTGCTCCCGGCAGCCGAGCGATGTCTGGACTGGCTGCGGGTGGCCGTGGGGGAGGGGACGTATCTGTGCGACCCACAGCCCGGCGGCCCCGTCCGTTGCGAGACCCAAGCGCATGCGCATCGCGCGGCCGTCCTCGGTGCCGATCTGCTCGACGCGTTCGACAGACCTGGCGGGGCGGCGCTGCGGCAGTGGGCCGGCGAGCTGCGCTCGGCCTTCCGTGAGGAGTTCTGGGTCGAGGACCGCGGCGGTGGCCGACCAGCGGCCGCACGTGCCCCCGACGGACGTCTGATGCCGCAGCTCGGTGCCGCGGCCGTCCATCTCCTGGACACCGGCCTGCTGGGCGGAGGTGAACAGGCACCTGGCCTCCTCGACGGGGCGCAGACCGAGCAGCTCGCCCGGCTGCTCGGAAGCCCGGCCATGGACTCGGGCTGGGGGCTGCGCGGACTGGGCACCAAAGAGACGGGATACAACCCGTTCGGCCATCGCACCGGTGCCGTACGCGTCCACGAGACGGCGATCGCCGTCGCGGGCCTGGCCGCCGCCGGGTACGAGAAGGAGGCCGGCTCGCTCCTGCGGGGTCTGCTGGCGGCGGCTGAGACCTTCGGCCACCGGCTCCCCGAGATGTACGCCGGTGAGCGGCGCGCCGACGGGAGCGCTCCCCTTCCTCACCCGGCGGCCTGCCGTCCGGCGGCCACGGCAGCGGCCGCGGGAGTCCTGCTGCTGAGCGCCCTCGCGGGAATCCGTCCCGATGTCCCGGCGGGGACCGTCACACTGCGTCCCGTGCGCAGCGCGCCACTCGGTGAGATCGGTCTGACCGGACTGAGGGTCGCGGGGGCCCCGTTCTCGGTACGGGTCAGCAGACTCGGGCTCGCCATGGTCGAGGAGGCCGCCGGGAGGCTGCAACTGAGGTCGTGACCTCGGACGACACTCCCTCCGGCAAGGGCGGAGTGCACGGGACCGGACCTCTTCCGCGCCAGGTGGATCAGCTACCGATGCGGCCGACGAAGGGAGTGTTTATCGTCAGGCAGACGACTATGATCGCCGCATGTCCTACGACCCGTCAGCGTTTCCGCCCTTCGCCGTCACCGTGGACCTGGTCGTACTGACCGTGCGCCGCCACGCCCTGTGTGCGCTCGCGGTGCGCAGGGGTGAGCCGCCGTTCCAGGGTCGTTGGGCGCTTCCCGGCGGTTTCGTACGGGCCGACGAGGATCTGGCACAGGCCGCGGCCCGTGAGCTGGCCGAGGAGACAGGGCTGCGCGTCCATGACCCGGCCGTCCCCGTCCAGGACAACGGAGCGCACCTGGAACAGCTCGCGACCTACGGCGACCCCAAGCGCGATCCCCGGATGCGCGTGGTGAGTGTCGCCCACCTCGCCCTCGCCCCCGACCTGCCCGCCCCACGGGCCGGCGGTGACGCCAGCAACGCGCGGTGGGCGTCGGTCGAGGAGCTGTTGCAGCAGGGCGGTTACGGCCGAGACGGGGAAGCGGTCGCGCCGCTCGCCTTCGACCACGCGCAGATCCTGTCGGACGGAGTGGAGCGCGCCCGCTCGAAAATCGAGTACTCGTCGCTGGCCACCGCGTTCTGCCCGCCCGAATTCACCGTGGGCGAGCTGCGCCGCGTCTACGAGGCGGTGTGGGGCGTTGCTCTGGACCCGCGCAACTTCCACCGCAAGGTGACTGGCACACCGGGCTTCCTGGTCCCCACCGGTGGCACCACCACGCGGCAGGGTGGCCGCCCTGCCCAGCTCTTCCGGGCCGGCGGCGCCACTCTTCTCAACCCTCCGATGTTGCGCCCCGAAGTGTGATGGCGCCCAAAACCGGACATAACGCGCTATCTTGCTTTGGGTGATCCAGGCCTTCGGACTGACCAGCAACTCCCGCAAGGACCTTCCGCCCGCGGTCGACGATGTGTCCTTCGAAGCCCGCGCGGGCCGTGTCACCGCGCTTCTCGGAGCGACGGGTGGGGGCAAGACGACGGCCCTCAGACTGATGCTCGAACTCGAACAGGGCCGTGGCCTCACCTACTTCAGGGGCCGCCCGCTGCATCGCATCGCGCACCCCTCGCGCGAGGTCGGCGTACTCATGGGCGATGTGCCCGGCCATCCCGCGCGCACGGTCCGCGGTCATCTGCGCATGCTGTGCGCCGCGGCCGGCGTTCCGGTCCGGCGCGCCGACGAAATGCTCGAAGCGGTGGGCCTCGTCAGCCTGCGCGACGAGCGGCTCGGCACCCTGTCGCGCGGCATGGACCGCCGCCTCGGCCTGGCATGCGCCCTGTTGCCGGACCCTCACACACTCGTCCTGGACGACCCCGCCGAGGGGCTCTCCACGCGAGAGAGCCACTGGCTGTACGGCATGCTGCGAGCGCACGCCGCCCAGGGGGGCTCCGTCCTGTTCACCACGTCCGAGCCCAAAGAGGCCGCGCGCGCCGCAGATCACGTCATCACGCTCGAGCAAGGCCGACTCGTCGCGGATCAGGTGGCCACGGAGTTCGCCCGCACAAGACTCCGCCCCCGCGTCGTCGTCCGTACGCCCCACGCCGTCCGCCTTGCCGCCCTGCTCGCCAAGGAGGCCCGCACGGCGCACCGCTCCGTCGAAGTCGTCCGGGAAGGCGGCAACCGTCTGTCCGTGTACGGCAGTACCTGTGCCGACGTCGGCGAGACGGCTTTCCGCCACGGCGTTCTGGTCCACCAACTCGCCGACGAGATCGGCGACATGGGACCGGGTGCGGGTCCGCTTCCCGGCGAGGCCGCAGAAGCCGCCCAGGACCCACGGGCGGGAGCCGCGGGGCCGGAGACCGGCGAACTCCTCGGTGACGGGGCTCTCGGGGCGGCCGGGCCGGAAACGCGAGACGGTCCAGTTGCGCACGACGACTTCGCATCACCGAGCGGCTCACACATGCGCGGTGCCGAGGTGATGCCCGCAGACCCGACAGCGCACGGCGACCAGGTGCCCCGCAGCGATCAGGACACCCGCAGCGGCCCGGCTGAGGGAACCGGTCACGCCGCACTGAGCCCGGCCACAGCCACCAGGGCCCCGGCCCCCCTGTCCCCCCTCGCTCCCCCCATCTCCGTCAGGTCCGCCCCCAGTCCCCTGCGCCCCTTGCGCTACGAACTGCGCCGCGCGGCCGGGATCGGCACCGGCTTCCTCACCGGCGCCGCCGTACTCGTCACGTCCGCCCTCACCGCCGTACTCCTGGCACGGGTCGGTCACACTCCACAGGCGCGCCTGCTGGCCGCATGGCCGAGGGAGCTGCCGCTGCCCCCGGCGGCGCTCGGGGCCGGGCTGCTCGGCGCGCTCGCGTTCGGCGATGAGTTCCGCCACCCCGCCCTGGCCGCGGACCGCGGCACCGTCCCCCGCCGGCTGGGGCTGCTCACCGCGAAACTCTTCGTCGCCGCAGTCACCGCGCTGGCACTTGCCCTTCTCGTGGTGGGCTGCGACGCCGAAGTGCTCTATCTCGTCTACGGACGGGAGCTCACGGAAGTTCCCGCCGACTGGTTGTCGCTGAGCGCGAGTTGGTTCGGTCTCGTGGTCGGGTGCGCCTGGGCAGGTGTTCTGGCCGCCGGCATCTTCCGGTCCACCACGGCCGGGCTCGCTGCGGTGGTTTCCGTGCCCGTTCTCGTCGTACCTCTCGTGCACAAAGCGCTGGACGGGGGGTCCGTGCGGGCGGCGGCCGGACTCCCCGCGCGGTTGCGCGAGGTTCTTCTGCTGCAGTGGCCCTTCGGCGGAGAGCGCTATCTGGCCGGAGCGGTGCGTGTGGTCGCCCAACCCGTGGGCGGTGCGCTCACGTTGTCGCTGACCGCCCTGTTGTGCGCATATCTGCTCACGGCCCTGCGGAGCAGGGTCCGATGACGACCTTCCGTGCGCTTGCGGTCCCGACCTGCGCACAATTTCCCGGCGAAAGCGCATTTCTTTCCGATAAGGCGTCAATTGCGACGGCGTGAGCGATCACCCTTTCGTGTGCTTTTCACCAAAGACCTCAAGGGAGTTGGAGGCGACGCCGACAAAGGATCCGTGAGTACCCTTGCGCACACCATGATGACCGCCGCCCGCTCCGCCGATTCCGGTCTGGCCGGCCCGGGCGAACTCGACCGCTACCCCTATGCCGAGGCCCCGGCCGCAGGCCGCGTCGGAGCCTCCATCTGGGACGGCTCGGACCCGGAACTGGGCCGCGTGGGCCGACGCGCCGCTGGCAGCCGCGGGCGCGGACTGCACGGCCAACTCGTCCAGCAGCTGGGCCAGATGATCGTCTCCGGTGACCTGGGGGCCGACCGGCCGCTGGTCCCCGAGGAGATCGGTCAGCGTTTCGAGGTCTCCCGTACCGTCGTCCGTGAGTCGCTCCGCGTCCTGGAGGCCAAGGGCCTGGTCAGCGCCCGCCCGAACGTCGGCACGCGCGTGCGTCCCGTCAGCGACTGGAACCTCCTGGACCCTGACATCATCGAGTGGCGGGCCTTCGGGCCACAGCGCGACGACCAGCGCCGTGAGCTGAGTGAACTGCGCTGGACGATCGAGCCGCTCGCAGCGCGCCTGGCCGCGGGCCACGGCCGTGCGGATGTCCAGCAGCGCCTCGGCGACATGGTCGAGATCATGGGACACGCCATGAGTCAGGGTGACGCGCTCACCTTCTCCCGTGCCGACGCCGAGTTCCACTCCCTGCTCATCCAGCTCGCGGGCAACCGCATGCTGGAGCATCTTTCCGGGATCGTCTCCGCTGCCCTTCAGGTCTCCGGCGGCCCGGTCACCGGCTGTGACCGGCCGAACGAGTCGTCGCTCGCCCATCACGGCCGAATCGCCGACGCACTCGCCGCGGGCGACGGTGCGGCAGCCGAAGCGGCGATGCGTCAATTGCTCGCCGTCCATCCCGAGGTGGAGCGCGTGGTACCCGCGCCGCGCGAGCACTGACCGCACACCGCGGGCAGTGCGGTCGAGGATGTCCTCGCCCTCCAGTGGCGTCGTTGGGCCGCCGAACCGTCTCCGTCGGACCCCGCAGGTCTCCCCAGGATCCTGCGGGGTCCGACCGGCGCGGCGCGGTGACGGCACCCCGGGCGCTGCTGGGCGGGACTCACCTGTGACCTTGTCTGTCCATGTCTGACCGTTTTTGGTTGCTTACGGGGTGTGACTCGGGCCACGCGGATTGGGCGTAACGCTCTCGGGAACAGCGCGATGACCTAAGAGGTGACAGCCGCGGAGGGAATACGGACGCCGTTTCAGGCGCTGTGCATCTTCCCGGCCCCACGCCCGCGCCGTCGGCCACTCCCAGGCCGGTGGTCGGCTCCTGTCCGCCGTGGACGGGGCCGGAAGCCGTTTTCCAACGTTCCGAGAGGTTGTTCGTGTCGGCCAGCACATCCCGTACGCTCCCGCCGGAGATCGCCGAGTCCGTCTCTGTCATGGCTCTCATTGAGCGGGGAAAGGCTGAGGGGCAGATCGCCGGCGACGACGTGCGTCGGGCCTTCGAAGCTGACCAGATTCCGGCCACTCAGTGGAAGAACGTACTGCGCAGCCTCAACCAGATCCTCGAGGAAGAGGGTGTGACGCTGATGGTCAGTGCCGCGGAGCCCAAGCGCACCCGAAAGAGCGTCGCAGCGAAGAGTCCGGCCAAGCGCACCGCCACCAAGACGGTCGCGGCGAAGACGGTGGCCACGAAGAAGGCCACTGCCACCGCCACCCCGGCGGCGCCTGCCGCCGAAGCCTCCGTCGAGGACGAGGCGCCCGTGAAGAAGGCCGCAGCCAAGAAGACGACGACCGCGAAGAAGGCGGTCGCGAAGAAGACGGTCGCCAAGAAGACGGCGGCCAAGAAGACGACCGGCGGCAAGGACGACGCCGAGGTCGCCGAGGACGAGGTCCTCGAAGAGATCAAGCCCGGTGAAGAGGAAGAGGAGGGGGCCGAGAACAAGGGCTTCGTCCTCTCCGACGACGACGAGGACGACGCTCCGGCCCAGCAGGTCGCCGTGGCCGGTGCCACCGCCGACCCGGTCAAGGACTACCTCAAGCAGATCGGCAAGGTCCCGCTGCTCAACGCCGAGCAGGAGGTCGAGCTCGCCAAGCGCATCGAGGCCGGTCTGTTCGCCGAGGACAAGCTGGCCAACGCCGACAAGCTCGCCCCGAAGCTCAAGCGCGAGCTGGAGATCATCGCCGAGGACGGCCGCCGCGCCAAGAACCACCTCCTGGAGGCCAACCTTCGACTGGTGGTCTCCCTGGCCAAGCGCTACACCGGCCGCGGCATGCTGTTCCTGGACCTCATCCAGGAGGGCAACCTCGGTCTGATCCGCGCGGTCGAGAAGTTCGACTACACCAAGGGCTACAAGTTCTCCACGTACGCCACCTGGTGGATCCGTCAGGCGATCACCCGCGCGATGGCCGACCAGGCCCGCACCATCCGTATCCCGGTGCACATGGTCGAGGTCATCAACAAGCTCGCGCGCGTGCAGCGCCAGATGCTCCAGGACCTGGGCCGCGAGCCCACCCCGGAGGAGCTGGCCAAGGAACTCGACATGACCCCCGAGAAGGTCATCGAGGTCCAGAAGTACGGCCGTGAGCCCATCTCGCTGCACACCCCGCTGGGCGAGGACGGAGACAGCGAGTTCGGTGACCTCATCGAGGACTCCGAAGCCGTCGTCCCGGCCGACGCGGTCAGCTTCACGCTCCTCCAGGAGCAGCTGCACTCGGTCCTCGACACCCTGTCCGAGCGTGAGGCGGGCGTCGTCTCGATGCGCTTCGGTCTCACCGACGGTCAGCCGAAGACCCTCGACGAGATCGGCAAGGTGTACGGCGTCACGCGCGAGCGCATCCGCCAGATCGAGTCGAAGACCATGTCGAAGTTGCGTCACCCGTCGCGTTCGCAGGTACTGCGCGACTACCTCGACTAGGTCGCAGTCGTAGGACACACAAGGCCCGGTCCCTCGTCAGGGGCCGGGTCTTCGTGCTGCGCGCGCAGGCTCCCTGCATGACTCTGGGTTTCCGATCACCACCCCGGAGTGAGGAGCATGCATGCGTCACCCCATTGCCCGGGCGTTGGCCCGGCCGCTGATTCTGGCGGCCGTGGCGGCGGCCATACCACTGGCGTCGGCCGCCCCCGTGGCCGCCGACAGCATCGTCGTCGGGGGATTCCCGGTCGACGTGTCCAAGGCGCCCTGGACGGTCGCCCTGTCCAGCCGTGACCGGTTCGGAGGTACGCGCGCGGGGCAGTTCTGCGGTGGTGTCGCCGTCGGCCCGACCACGGTGCTCACGGCGGCCCACTGCATGGGCGAGGACGTCCTGGGCGCGCCGCCGGAGCAGGTGAGTGACTTCCGTGTCATCGCGGGCCGTACGGATCTGCTCTCGGATCAGGGGGTGGAGATCGCCATACGTGAGGTCTGGGTGAACCCGGGCTACGACCCGCAGAGCAACGCGGGCGACTTCGCCGTCCTCACACTCGCCGAGCCGCTGCCGCAGCACGCGGCCATCGCCATGTCGGCGGCCGGCGACCCGGCGTACGAGCCGGGAACCAGTGCCACGGTCTACGGCTGGGGCGACGTCACGGGCGGGGGTGACTATGCCCGCCGTCTGCGGGCGGCACGCGTGCACCTGATGCCCGACGCGCGCTGTGGAGAGGCCTATCCGGGTGGTGGCGACGGTACCTACCTCGCCGACAGCATGCTGTGCGCCGGGGAGGAGCAGGGTGGTCGTGACGCCTGCCAGGGGGACAGCGGGGGACCGCTGGTCGCCCGGGGCAAGCTGGTCGGGCTGGTCTCCTGGGGCAGCGGCTGTGGGCGAGCGGGTCAGCCCGGTGTCTATACCCGTGTGTCCGAAGTCATGCGGACGCTGGACTGGGACGGTCACAACGCGGCCGACGCACGCCACGGCACCGCGTGACAATGCCTCGCGGGCGTTGAGCGCCCCCGCAGAACCATGAGCAAGGGCGGCTGCCCCTGGGAACAGGGGCAGCCGCCCTCATGCCGGCCTGTGCCGGAGCTGGCTCGTCGTGGACGCGAAGTGTCAGCGCTCTTCTTCTGATACGGATGCCGGAACAGACGTGAGTCGCTCCGTCTCGTCCTGTATCTCAGCGGCGATCTTCTTGAGTTCCGGCTCGAACTTGCGACCGTGGTGGGCGCAGAAGAGCAGTTCTCCGCCGCTGAGCAGGACGACGCGCACGTACGCCTGGGCGCCGCAGCGGTCGCAGCGGTCAGCG
The DNA here is from genome assembly GCF_001514145.1 of Streptomyces canus. Lineage (GTDB taxonomy): Bacteria > Actinomycetota > Actinomycetes > Streptomycetales > Streptomycetaceae > Streptomyces > Streptomyces canus. Next base: position 550,134 of record NZ_KQ948661.1, on the reverse strand, counting down.
GCCGTCAGCGGGCTCGCGGGGGTCAGAACAGTAGTCACGTCGCCTCTTCTCTAGCTCGACGAGCTGTCGTACCAGGGTCAACATCCAACCAGCCCCAAAACGTTCCCGCTCGGGGCTTCACCCAGAGAGAAATTTTCCGGGCGGCCGGCTGCTGCCGGTTTGGCGGCGAATGTGCCGTATTGCGTGTCTGTGTGTCTTACGGTTTCGCACTGTCGGTCAAGGTCGGTCCCCCCGGCTGGGTTGCCGGTTGTTCATGAGGACGTGCCCGGAGCCTAAATGGTTCATGCCTGTAAGGGAACGTGATATGTACTTCACCCCATCGAGGGATCGAACAGGTATGCGACCCTGGACTACTCTGTGTTTCCACACGAGGGTGGCGTTACAACGGCTCTACCAGGCCTCGGTACCCTCATGGCGGCGACCGATGCCGCGCCCTTACCCAGAAGGGCCCCAACTGAAATTCAGCGAGGAGCGAACCGCGTGACCGCCGAAACGTCCGTGCCGTCCACAGCTCTGCTGGCAGGAGCAGACCGGGACGGTTCCAACTACACCGCGCGGCACCTGCTCGTCCTCGAGGGGCTCGAGGCCGTACGCAAGCGCCCGGGTATGTACATCGGCTCGACCGACAGTCGTGGCCTGATGCACTGTCTGTGGGAGATCATCGACAACTCCGTCGACGAAGCCCTGGGCGGGTACTGCGACCACATCGAGGTGATCCTCCACGACGACGCCTCTGTGGAGGTCCGGGACAACGGCCGGGGCATCCCGGTCGACGTCGAGCCCAAGACCGGCCTGTCCGGTGTAGAGGTCGTCATGACCAAGCTGCACGCCGGCGGCAAGTTCGGCGGCGGCTCGTACGCCGCCTCCGGCGGTCTGCACGGCGTGGGCGCCTCCGTGGTCAACGCCCTGTCCGCGCGGCTGGACATCGAGGTGGACCGTGGTGGCCAGACCCACGCGATCAGCTTCCGGCGCGGTGTGCCGGGTGCCTTCGCGGCGAACGGCGCCGATGCCAAGTTCGAGGCTGCGAGCGGCCTGCGCAAGACCAAGAGGGTCCCCAAGACCCGGACCGGCACGCGCGTGCGGTACTGGGCCGACCGGCAGATCTTCCTCAAGGACGCCAAGCTCTCCCTGGAGAACCTCCACCAGCGCGCTCGTCAGACCGCGTTCCTGGTGCCGGGCCTGACCATCGTCGTCCGCGACGAGTACGGCCTGGGCGAGGGCGGCAGCAAGGGCGAGGAGTCCTTCCGCTTCGACGGCGGCATCAGCGAGTTCTGCGAGTACCTGGCCACCGACAAGCCGGTCAACGACGTCCTCCGCTTCTCCGGCCAGGGCACGTTCAAGGAGACCGTCCCGGTCCTCGACGACCACGGTCAGATGACGCCCACCGAGGTCACCCGAGAGCTCGGTGTGGATGTCGCGATGCGTTGGGGGACCGGCTACGACACGACCCTGAAGTCGTTCGTCAACATCATCGCCACGCCCAAGGGCGGCACCCATGTCGCCGGCTTCGAACAGGCCGTCGCCAAGACGATGAACGAGGTGCTGCGCGCCAAGAAGCTGCTGCGCGTAGCCGAGGACGACATCGTCAAGGACGACGCCCTCGAGGGCCTGACGGCGGTCGTCACCGTCCGCCTCGCCGAGCCGCAGTTCGAGGGCCAGACCAAGGAGGTCCTCGGCACGTCGGCTGCCCGCCGCATCGTGAGCACCGTGATCTCCAAGGAGCTCAAGGCGTTCCTGACGTCCACGAAGCGGGACGCCGCGGCCCAGGCCCGGGTCGTCATGGAGAAGGCGGTCGCCGCCGCGCGCACCCGTATCGCGGCCCGTCAGCACAAGGACGCGCAGCGCCGGAAGACGGCCCTGGAGTCCTCCTCGCTGCCCGCCAAGCTCGCCGACTGCCGAAGCGACGACGTCGACCGCAGCGAACTCTTCATCGTCGAGGGTGATTCCGCCCTCGGCACCGCGAAGCTGGCCCGGAACTCCGAGTTCCAGGCCCTGCTTCCCATCCGCGGCAAGATCCTCAACGTCCAGAAGTCGTCCGTCACCGACATGCTCAAGAACGTCGAGTGCGGTGCGATCATCCAGGTCATAGGAGCGGGCTCCGGGCGCACCTTCGACATCGACGCCGCCCGCTACGGCAAGATCATCATGATGACCGACGCCGACGTCGACGGCTCTCACATCCGGTGCCTGCTGCTGACGCTGTTCCAGCGCTACATGCGGCCCATGGTCGAGGCGGGCCGGGTGTTCGCCGCGGTGCCGCCGCTGCACCGCATCGAGCTCGTCCAGCCGAAGAAGGGGCAGGACAAGTACGTCTACACGTACTCGGACCGTGAGCTGCGCGAGAAGCTGCTGGAGTTCCAGAGCAAGGGGGTCCGGTACAAGGACTCCATCCAGCGGTACAAGGGTCTGGGCGAGATGGACGCCGACCAACTGGCCGAGACGACGATGGATCCGCGGCACCGGACTCTGCGCCGGATCAACCTCGCCGACCTGGAGGCCGCGGAGCAGGTCTTCGATCTGCTGATGGGCAATGACGTGGCGCCGCGGAAGGAGTTCATCTCCGGGTCGGCGGCGACGCTTGATCGGTCGCGTATCGACGCGTAGTGGCTGGGCTGGGGGCCGAGGCCGGGGCCGGGTTTGCAACCGGTCTCGGCTGCACCCAGCGGCTTTCGCGGTTGGTATCGGCGACCCTCGCGGAAGGGTTCCGCCGTCGGAGACTGCAGCTTGGCCGCTTCAGGTTGGCGGCTGACGCTGCCGGCACGGCATCCTCGGGTCGGGTGGTGGGCTCCGGGGTTGCGCTCGGGGCTGTGGGCTGGCCTCTCCACCCGTGGGTGGACGGTCCCGGTGGCTGGGAATCCACCCGTGATCCACCCCTGCTCCGATCTCCCGACCTGCGGATTTCCGTAGCTTCGAAGGTGTCGGCGGCGTCCGCAGTCGGCAGACCCTTCCTCGCTCACGGAGGCTGTGATGTCCGGGCTCGTCGACGCGTTGCTGATCGTGGTCGTGGTGGTCGTGGTGATCGCCCGGCAGTTCCGGGCGAGCCGGATCGACACCGGTCGGCGCTGGTGGCTGTTGCCCGCCGTCCTCGCCGTGGTGGCACTTCGCGAGCCTGAACTGGTGGATGCCCATCACCGCACGACATCGGTCGCCCTGCTCACCGCCGAGCTGCTCACCGGCCTCGCCATCGGGGCCGGCTGGGGCTGGACGAGCCGGATATGGACGGAGCCGGACGGCGCGGTGTGGAGCAGGAGCACCAAGGCGAGCGGTGCCGTCTGGGCCGTCGGCATCGGGCTGCGCGCCGGACTGTTCGCGCTCGGCGCGGCGCTCGGTGTCCACCAGGACTCTTCCGCACTGCTGCTCGCCCTGGCGGCCACCTTGCTCGTGCGCTCCGGGACCCTCGTCAGCCGAGCACATTCCCTGCGCCCAACCGGAGCACCCGCCCCGGCGTACGGTGAGCCCATGTTCCGGTCCACGGGGAAGGAACGCGTGTGACGGACAACGCCTGGACCCGCTGGCCCTCCCGGGAGGCGCTCGGGCGTGAGGCGGCCACGCGTCCTCGGCGCCTGCTCGGCTGGGTCACGCGGTCGCTGGTGGGCGCCATGCTCCTCTGGGGCGCTTTCAACAGCAGTCATGTACGAGGCTGGGGCGTGCTCGGCGCAGTGGCGGGAATCCTCCTGTCCGCAGTCGTCGCCTGGGCGCTCTTCCGCACCACCCTGGAGCACCGGCTCTGGCCCTCCCTGGCGCTCTACGGCATTCTCCTGGCGATCGCGGTCGTCGCCCAGGCCGCCGACTTCAGGGTCGTCGCCCTCGTCCTGTGGTGCGGCTGCGCCGTCACCGCTCTGGAACGGCTGCCCATCGCCGCCGCCCTGCCCGTGACCGTGATTGCCCTCGCCCTCTACGCCGCCGTCAACGACGACGTGTGGCTGACCACCCTGGCCACGACGGCGGGGCTCGCCCTCGCCGGCTACGTCCTGCGGCTGGACGCCGAGGCCCGCGGCAACGCGCAGCGGCTGCTCAACCAGGAGCGGGCCGCGCGGGCGGCCGAGGCGGAATCGGCGGCACTCGCGGAGCGGGCCCGTATCGCCCGGGAGATCCACGACGTGCTGGCCCACAGTCTCTCGGCCCAGCTCGTGCACCTGGAGGCGGCCAGGCTGCTGATCGAGGGCGGAGCGGACCGGGACCAGATCCTCGAAAGGGTGGTGGCGGCCCGGGGCATGGCCCGCGGCGGTCTCGCGGAGACGCGGCAGGCGCTGTCGGCTCTGCGGGGGGACATGACTCCCCTGGAGGAGTTCCTGAAGCAGCTCGTCGGGACGGTCGACGGAGCCGAGAGCACCATTTCGGGTGAGCGCAGACCGTTGCCGGCCGAGGCGTCGCAAGCCGTGCGCAGGGTCGCGCAGGAGGCCCTGACCAATGTCCGCAAGCACGCACCGGGGGCCAAGATCCAGGTGTGGCTGGAGTACGGCGAGGACCGGGTGACGCTGGTCGTGCGGGACTCGGGCGGTTCGCCGGGTGAACTCACCGCCACCGGAGGCGGGTACGGTCTGCTGGGGATGCGGGAGCGCGCCGAGCTGCTGGGCGGCTCGCTGGACGCCGGGCCGGACGACGAAGGGTTCGTGGTGACGTTGAAGGTGCCGGTATGACGGAGGGGGCGGAGCCCAAGCCCGCGCGGGTGGTGGTCGCTGACGACCAGACCGTGGTGCGCGAAGGCATCGTGATGCTGCTCGGCCTGCTGCCCGGGATCGAAGTGGTGGGCGCGGCCGGGGACGGGGAGGAGGCGGTGGAGCTTGTCGCGGAACTCGCCCCTGACGTGGTGCTGATGGACCTGCGCATGCCTCGCTGCGACGGGGTGGAGGCGACCCGGAGGATCCGCGCCGAGCACCCCGGGACGCAGGTCGTGGTGCTGACGACCTTCGCGGACGACGAGTCGCTGTTTCCCGCGCTCAAGGCGGGGGCGCGCGGTTATCTCACCAAGGACGCAGGAGGTGACGAGATCGTGCGGGCCGTGCGGAGCGTGCTCTCCGGGGACGCCGGACTGTCGCCGAGCATCCAGCGTCGGCTGCTGGAACGGCTGTCGGACCCCGAGCCGCCCCAGCCGGTGGCCGCGGAGGCGCCCGACGGGCTCACCGCCCGGGAGGCAGAAGTGCTGGCGCTGATCGCGGAGGGGCTGAGCAACCAGGAGATCGCCCGGAAACTGCATGTCTCCACCGCCACGGTGAAGACCCACATCAACAATCTCTTCGCCAAGACGGGAATCAAGGACCGTGCGCAGGCGGTGCGCTACGCCTATGCGAAGGGGCTTGTACGGCCACCGACGGGAGGAGTCACCTGATGGGGTGAAGAGCGCGGGGAAGAAGAGTCAGGGATCTTCCCGTTCTGTCCATCCTTGGGCATGCAGTCAAGCAACGCTCGTCCCCGCGGAAGCGGGGGGGATGCCGAGAGTTCGGCCGAGAACCACGACAGCCACGATGTGGCCCGCGCGGAGGCGTCCGCCGGTGTGCGGTACGACGACCCCTGGTATGACGCGCTTGCCTCCGGCTGGGGCGAGACGGGCGGTGACGGTACAGCCGCGGGCCCGGTCGCGACGGCACGGGCGGAGCGCGAGGACCGGGATGCCGCAGCGGCCGACGTCTACCTCGAAGTGCAGCGCAGCGCGGCGTTCCAGGAAGTGCGCAGCCGGTACCGGAGGTTCGTGGTGCCGGCGGGGATCGGATTCTTCGCGTGGTACGTGGCCTATGTCGTGACAGCGACGAGCGCGCCGGGACTCATGGCGCGGCCGGTCGCCGGCGCGGTGAACGTGGCGATGCTCGCGGGACTCGGGCAGTTCCTCACCACCTTCCTGCTCACCTGGGCCTACGCCCGGCATGCGAGGCTGCGCCGGGACCGGGCCGCGCTCGAACTGCGGTGGGACACCCAGGAACTGACGCGCACGGCACGGGGCGGTGCGTCGTCGTGACGGGGGACCACCAGACCTTGGCGCTGCTGCTGTTCAGCGCGTTCGTCGCGGTCACGCTGGGGATCACGACGTGGGTGAGCCGCCACCGACACGGCTCGGCGGAGGAGTTCTACGCGGGTGGGCGGTTGTTCTCGCCGATGGAGAATGGTTTTGCCATCGCAGGTGACTACATGTCGGCCGCGTCCTTCCTCGGTATCTCCGGGCTCATCGCACTCTTCGGGTACGACGGGATGCTCTACTCGGTGGGCTTCCTCGTGGCCTGGCTGGTGGTGCTGTTCCTCGTCGCCGAATTGGTGCGCAACTGCGGCCGATTCACGCTCGCCGACGTGGTCGCCGCGCGGATGAGCGAGCGGCCGGTGCGGATCGCTGCGGGAACTTCCTCGGTCACCGTGTCCGTTCTGTATCTGGTGGCCCAGATGGTGGGCGCGGGCAGCCTGGTCGCACTGCTGCTCGGGGGCACCAGCGAGGCGGCCCAGTCCTGGACCGTCATCGCTGTCGGGGCGCTCATGGTGATCTACGTGTCCCTGGGAGGGATGCGGGCGACCACCTGGATCCAGATCGTCAAGGCGGTCCTGCTGCTCTGCGGGACCATCGCGCTGACCGTGCTCGTACTGGTGCGGTTCCACGGCGACTTCGACCAACTCCTGCTCACGGCGGCGGAGCGCAGCGGCCACGGTCAGTCGTTCCTGGCACCCGGTCTGAAGTACGGCGGGGACTGGACCGCCCGCCTCGACTTCATCAGCCTGGGACTCGCCCTCGTGCTCGGTACGGCAGGTCTGCCGCACATCCTGTCCCGCTTCTACACCGTGCCCACGGCACGCGCCGCACGGCGCTCGGTGGTCTGGTCGATCGGTCTCATCGGCGGCTTCTACCTGATGACGATCGTCCTCGGGTTCGGGGCCGCGGCGATCGTGGGGCCCGAGGCGGTACGGGGATCGAACGCCGCGGGGAACACCGCGGTTCCCCTCCTGGCCCTGGACCTGGGTGGCGGCGCCGGCTCCACGGGAGGAACGGTTCTGTTCGCGGTCGTCGCCGCCGTCGCCTTCGCCACGATCCTCGCCGTCGTCGCGGGTATCACGCTCGCCTCCTCGGCCTCCGTCGCCCATGACCTGTACGCCTCACTGCGGCGCCGGCGGGCCAAGCCGCACAGCGAGGTGGCCGTGGCCAGGACCGCCGCCGTCGGGATCGGCGTGATCGCTATCGCTCTCGGCCTGCTGGCCCGCGACCTCAACGTCGCCTTCCTGGTGGGCCTCGCCTTCGCCGTCGCGGCGTCCGCGAATCTGCCGGTGCTGCTCTACTCGCTGTTCTGGCGCGGGTTCACCACCCGGGGTGCCGTCTGGTCCGTCTACGGCGGACTCCTGCCCGTCATCGCCCTGGTGCTGCTGTCGCCTGTGGTGTCCGGCAGCCCCGAATCGCTCTTCCCCGGCGTCGACTTCCAGTACTTCCCGCTGCAGAACCCCGGTCTGGTCTCCATCCCGCTGGGCTTCGTCGCGGGCTGGCTCGGCACGGTCACCTCGGCGGAGGTCGCCGACGAGGCCAAGCACGCGGAGACCGAGGTGCGGTCGCTCACGGGAGCGGGTGCCGTGTAGCAGCGGCGCCCGTGATCGGGCGGCGCCCTCGCGTCGTAGGGCAACGGCAGAGGTCGTACGACGAAGCCCGATGCCGTACGACCTCTGCCGTCGAAGCCCTTCGCGCCGTACGGCTATGGCGCCACCCACGCGTACCGGTGCTCCGGCCGCCCCGTGTCGCCGTATCTCAGGGTCAGGCGGAGGCGGCCGGCCTGTTCGAGATGGCGAAGGTAGCGCTGGGCGGTGGAGCGGCTCAGGCCCGTCTCGGTGGCGACCTCGTGGGCCGAGAGCGGGTGGTCGGCGTGGTGCAGGACGCGGCAGATGAGGTCCGTCGTCGGCTCCGAGTGGCCGCTGGGCAGGCCGGGGGACGCTGGAGCCGGTGTGGTGCGCAGGGCGCTGAAGATCCTGTCGACCTGTTCCTGACCGGCGATGCCGCGGCCGCCGACCCGGTCGACGGTACGGCGCAGGGCAGCGTAGGAGTCCAGCCGAGTGCGCAGGGCCGCGAAGGTGAAGGGTTTGACCAGGTAGTGGAGGGCGCCCAGGCGCATCGCGGCCTGGACGGTCGTCACGTCCCCGGCTGCTGTGATCATGATGACGTCGGTGCCGTGGCCCTGTTCCCGCATGCGGTGGACGAGTTCGAGGCCCGTCTGGTCGGGCAGGTAGTGGTCGAGCAGGATCAGATCGATCGTCCCGCGCTGCACGCTGGCCAGCGCCTGGGCAGCGCTGTGGGCGCGAGCGGCCACCCGGAAGCCGGGCACCTTTCCCACGTACTTGGCGTTGATCTCGGCGACACGGAAGTCGTCGTCCACGACCAGGACGTCAATCATCGGGCCTCTTTCCCTCAAGGCCTGGCGGGCGTCACGCCCGTGTTTCGGCTTCGCTGTTGTAGCGCGCGCAAAACGAGCACAACAGGTCGTTGCAAGCAAAAGAACGGCATGTGCCCAGAAGACTGATGCCGTGGCGCAGGCCACATCTACCGTCCCCGGCCATGAGCGCAGACACCAGCCCCGCCATCGAGCTGCGGGGCGCGAGCAAGACATTCAGGACCCCGTCGGGGGGTCTGCACACGGCCGTCAGGGGACTTGATCTCACCGTGGGACGTGGGGAGTTCGTGGCGGTCGTCGGGCCTACGGGTTGTGGCAAATCGACCACGTTGACGCTGGTCAGCGGGTTGGAGGAGCCCTCCGAGGGCGAGGTGCTGGTCGTCGGGGAGCCGGTCCGCGGAGTCGGCGACAAGGTCGGTTTCGTCTTCCAGCAGGACGCCACCTTCCCCTGGCGCACGGTCCTGGCCAATGTCATGGCGGGCCCCCGCTTCCGAGGTGTGCCCAAGACGGAGGCCAAGCGCAATGCCCGGGAGTGGCTGGCCCGGGTCGGACTCGCGGCCTTCGAGGACCGCTACCCCCATCAGCTCTCCGGCGGCCAGCGCAAGCGCGTGGCGCTCGCCGCGACCTTCGTCAACGACCCCGAGATCCTGCTCATGGACGAGCCGTTCTCCGCGCTCGACGTGCAGACGCGGGCTCTGATGTCCGACGAGCTCCTCGAGCTGTGGGAGGGCACGGGCGCCTCCGTCGTCTTCGTCACCCACGACCTGGAGGAGTCCATCGCCCTGGCCGACAAGGTCGTCGTGATGACGGCCGGGCCCGCCACCGTCAAGCAGATCTTCGACATCGACCTGCCACGGCCGCGCAAGGTCGAGTCGGTGCGCCTGGAGCCGCGGTTCATCGAGATCTACCGCGAGATCTGGGAGTCCCTCGGCGAAGAGGTCCGCATCACCCGGGAGAGGGGCGCCGCCCATGTCGCCTGATGTCATGCCCGAGGCCCAGGCCGCGCCGGCCATGACCGAGCCCGGCAACAAGACGGACCGCGCACACTCACGCGCGCGTGCCGTCCGCAGGCGCCGGATCGTTGTCGCCGTCTCCCGCGTGCTGCTCCTGGTGGCCGTTCTCGGTCTGTGGGAGCTGCTCTCGCGGGCCGAGGTCATCGATCCCTTCAACTTCTCCATGCCCTCGAAGATCTGGGACCAGATCTGGACCTGGGTGACGCACGGGACCGCGCTCGGTTCGTTGGGCGAGCAGATCTGGTACACGCTGTACGAGGCGCTGCTGGGCTGGGTCGTCGGCGTGGTGGCCGGTGTTGTCTTCGGTATTGCGTTGGGGCGGATCACCTTGCTTGCCGACGTGCTTGGTCCATACATCAAGGTGCTCAACTCGATACCGAGAATTGTCCTTGCACCCATCTTCGTGATCTGGTTCGGACTCGGACCGGCCTCCAAGGTGGCCTCGGCTGTCGTCCTGGTCTTCTTCCCGGTCTTCTTCAACGCTTTCCAGGGCGCCCGCGAGGTCGACCGCAACCTGGTCGCCAACGCCCGCATCCTCGGCGCGAGCGACCGCAGAGTGACGCTTCAGGTCGTCATCCCGTCCGCGACCTCGTGGATCTTCACCAGCCTGCATGTCAGCTTCGGCTTCGCCCTCATCGGCGCGATCGTCGGTGAATACATCGGCGCGACCAAGGGCATCGGCCTGCTCGTCGCGCAGTCCCAGGGCACCTTCAACGCGGCTGGTGTGTACGCCGCGATGGTCATCCTCGCCGTCGTCGCGCTTCTCGCCGAAGGGCTGCTCACCTTCGCCGAGCGCCGCATCTTCCGCTGGAAGCCGGCGAGTTCCGACAGCTGAGGCCTTCCACGGCAGTCTCCCCATCCCCTCAGCTCAGCCCATTCCCGGCTCAGCCCTCCCCGCACCGCCCCTCACAAGGACGTGAACCCCCATGCGCAAAACCGCCAGATACGCCTCCCTGGCCGCCGCCGGCCTGCTCGCCCTCTCCTCGCTCACCGCCTGTGCCAACGACGCGGCCAGCACAGCCTCGGCCGACGCGGGCAGCAAGGGTGATGGCAAGGGGACCAAGGTCAAGATCATGGTCGGTGGCCTCGACAAGGTCATCTATCTGCCCGCGATGCTCACCCAGCGGCTCGGCTACTTCGACTCCGAGGGGCTGGACGTGGAACTGCTGAGCGAGCCCGCCGGCGTCCAGGCCGAGACCGCGCTCGTCTCCGGCCAGGTCCAGGGGGCCGTCGGCTTCTACGACCACACGCTCGACCTGCAGGTCAAGGGCAAGGACGTGGAGTCGGTCGTGCAGTTCTCGCACGCCCCCGGTGAGGTGGAGATCGTCTCCAACAAGGCGGCGGGTGACATCACCTCGGCCAAGGACTTCAAGGGCAAGAAGCTCGGCGTCACCGGCCTCGGCTCCTCGACCGACTTCCTCACCAAGTACCTCGCCGTCAAGAACGGCGTGAAGGTCAGCGAGTTCACGCCGGTCGCCGTCGGCGCGGGGCCGACCTTCATCTCGGCGCTCCAGCAGGGCTCGATCGATGGAGGCATGACGACCGACCCGACCGTCGCGACGATCCTGGACAAGAAGGCCGGAAAGATCCTTCTGGACATGCGCACGCCCCAGGGCTCGGACGAGGCACTCGGCGGACCGTATCCGTCATCAAGCCTGTACATGCAGACGGACTGGGTCAACGGTCACAAGGAGACCGTCCAGAAGCTGGCCAATGCATTCGTCAAGACGCTCAAGTGGATGTCCACGCACAGCGCGACCCAGATCGCCGACAAGATGCCCGCCGACTACTCGCAGGGCAACAAGCTGCTGTACGCAGTGGCCATCAAGAACACGCTGCCGATGTTCACCAAGGACGGCGTGATGCCCGAGAACGGTCCCGAGACCGTCGAGAAGGTCCTCAAGGCGTTCAACCCCAACATCCAGAACGCCGATGTCGACCTCGACAAGACGTACACGACGGAGTTCGTCGACAAGGCCGCGCAGAACGCCGGCTGAGCCTCCTCACGCGCGGGTCGCCCACACGTAACGGTGTTCCGGGCGGCCCGCGTCACCGTACTTGAGGGTGAGCCTGGCCCGCCCCGTGCGCTCCAGGAGCTTCAGATAGCGCTGGGCGGTCTGCCGGCTCACCCCTGTCCGGTCGGCGATCTCCTGGGCCGACAGCGGCCCTTCGGCGTTCATCAGGGATCTGCGGACGAGTTCCACCGTGGTGGGTGAGTGCCCCTTGGGCAGCTCGGGTTCCCCGGGCGTGGACAGCGCTCCGAAGATGCGGTCGACCTCCGCCTGTTCCGCCTCGCCTCCGCCGTCCAGGGTGCGACGCAGCTCGGCGTACGCCTCCAGCCTGGCCCTGAGACCCGCGAAGGCGAACGGCTTGACCAGGTACTGCAGCGCGCCGTGCCGCATCGCCGCCTGTACGGTCGTCACGTCCCGCGCCGCCGTCACCATGATCACGTCGGTCTGGTGGCCGCGTCGGCGCATCTCCTGGACGACCGCCAGACCCGTCTCGTCGGGCAGGTAGTGGTCCATGAGGACCAGGTCGACGTGGGGCAGCGCCTCCAGCTGCCGCAGCGCGTCCGCCGCGCTGTGTGCCTCGCCGGCCACGTGGAAGCCGTGCACCTTCTCGACGTAGGCGGCGTTGACGCGTGCCACGCGGGTGTCGTCGTCCACGACCAGCACCTCGATCATCACGACTCCTCCTCGATGGCGGTCTGCTGGGCGGACGCCGCGGTGAGCGCCGGTTGCGGCTCGGCCAGTGCCTCGGGCAGTACGACGGTGAACTCCGCGCCTCCGCCGTCGGCCTCTGCGACGGCCGCGCTGCCGCCCTGACGTTCGGCCAGCTTGCGTACGAGGGAGAGCCCGAGGCCGCGCCCCCGGTGCGCAGGGGGCTCCTTGGTCGACCAGCCCTCGGTGAAGACCAGTTCCCGTTGTTCCACCGGGATCCCGGGCCCGGTGTCCCGCACCCTGAGGACGGCGGTACGGCCCTCCGTGCGCAGTTCGACCTCCACGCGCGCGTGCGGAGCGCCGGCGACGGCGTCCAGAGCGTTGTCCACGAGGTTGCCGACGATCGTGACCAGCCCGCTCGGATCGACCAGCCGGTCCGGCAGCCGGGTCCGGTCGGAGACCCACAGGGCGACACCGCGCTCCGCCGCAACGGTCGCCTTGCCCACCAGCAGCGCGGCGAGCAGCGGATCCTCGATCTTCTCGGTGACCTGCTCCGCGGTGGCCCGATGGTCGCCGACGACCTCTCCGACGAACTCCACGGCGTCGTCGTACATCTCCAGCTCCAGCAGCCCGAGGAGCGTGTGCATCCGGTTGGCGTGCTCGTGGTCCTGGGCGCGCAGGGCGTCGATCAGGCCGTGGGTCGAGTCGAGCTCCCGGCCGAGCTGCTCCAGTTCGGTGCGGTCGCGCAGGGTGGCGACGGCACCGCCGTCGTCGGTGGGCATGCGGTTGGCGACCAGCACCCGCTGGCCGCGGACGGTGATCAGATCGGTGCCCGTCACCCGTCCGGCCAGGACGTCGGCGGTACGGCCGCCTCCCAGGGCCTCGTCCGGGGGCCGGCCGACGGCCTCGTCCCCGATGCTCAGCAGTCGGCGGGCCTCGTCGTTGAGCAGGCGGATACGCCCGGTCCGATCCAGGGCGACGACGCCTTCCCGGATGCCGTGCAGCATGGCCTCGCGCTCCGACAGGAGGGCGGAGATATCGGAGAAGGCCAGGTCACGGGTCTGTCGCTGGACTCTCCGGGAGATCAGCCAGGCTGCCAGCGCGCCGACGGCGAGGGCACCGCCGGCGTAGGCGAACAGTCCCGGGATCGCGTGGATCAGGCGCGCACGCACGCTGTCGTAGGCGATGCCGACGGAGACCGCCCCGACGATCTTGTGTTCGCTGTCGTACAGGGGCACCTTGCCGCGGGCGGTGCGGCCCAGGGTGCCACTGTCGATCTGCATGATCTCCTTGCCGGCCAGGGCCTGGCCGGGATCGGTCGAGACGATCCTGCCGACCTCGCTGCGAGTGGGGTGCGACCAGCGGACGCCCCGCCAGTCCATCACCACGACGTACTCGGCCCCGGTCGCCCTGCGGATCCTCTCGGCCTCCCGTTGGACGGGTCCGGTGGGCAGCGGAGGCGTGTCCGTGACCTGCTCGGCTATCTGCGACTCGGCGGCGGTGGTCTGGGCGATGGCGAGCGCCCGGCGCATCGCCTGGTCGTCGAGCTGGTTGCTCAGAGGCGCGAGGAACAGACCGGTCGCGAGCACCGCGACTCCCGCGGCGATCGCCAGCTGCATCAGGAGCACCTGCGAGAACACCCGGCGGGGCAGCCCGAGGCGCAGGCGGCGGGCGGGGGGAGTGCGGCTCATACCCAAGACGGTACGTGGAGGTGCCCGATCCACCGCAGGGGGTGTGACATGGATTTCTTGATCAATGCGTGGACGGGCCCGCGCGTCCGGTCAGCTCGCCAGCGCTGCCGATGTCCTCAGCTCGTGCACCGCCACGACGTCCATCCGCGCGGGTGAGCCGAGCGCCGACGCACCGCAGCTCTCCGGACGAGGCGGCAGGGACGCGGTCTGCGCCACGAGGACGAGCCACTGGCGGCCGTCGGCGTGTGCGACGGTCACCTCCCAGTGCGGGGCAGCGCCATCCGTTCGTACGACCGTCAGCGCCTCCGCCGCGTACTCGCGCACCGCCGTGCGCACGGCCAGCTCGGCCGCCTGGCCGGGACGCTCCCAGGCGGAGCGGCCGCGGCACCCCTCGACCACGATGCGGCCCTCCTGGACGCTGTGGAGGACTTCCTTGACGGCATGGGCCTCGGCGCGGCCGTAGGCATAGCCGTGCGGCAGAACGAGCAGCGTCGGGGAGAACCGGTGACCACCCAGATGGGTGACCTCCCAGGCGCCCTCGACACCCGAGGCGGCCAGTTCCGCGGCGAGCGGGCGGCCGAGGAGCGCGCAGCAGCGGTCCCGCTTGCCGTTGGTGCAGACGAGCGCGAGGGGATCGCCGGTGTGGGGGCGCCCACCGAGCACGGAGTCGAAGGTGGCGTGCTCGCCCCTGCCGAGTGCGGCGAAGTCCAGGCCGAGCAGGTCCTGCGGATCGCGGGTCGTCGCGCTGCGCAGCCACACGCTGCCGGGCACGGTGTGGGCGGCGTACACCTGCCGGGTGGTGGGCTTTCCGCTGTCGGCGTGCCGTCCGGGGCGGCGGATGAGCGCGATGCGCACGCCCGTGTCCTTCGCTGCGGCCTCCAGGGCACGCCCCAGGGCGGGGTCCAGGTGGCTCGACGTGAGCGCTTTGGCACCCCAGGGACCGGACTGTTCCAGCAACAGCCAGGTCCGCGCGGTGGCCGCGGTTCCGGAAACGGGCTCGTCGAGGTCGTGCGAGACCGTTGAGCAGGTACTCACAGAGGTGAGCCTAACCTGACTTGGGGCGCGGCGACTTCCGGCTGTGGTGCTGTCAGGGCTCCGGCAGTGGTTGGGGCGGCTTCGGGCCCACATAAGTGCCGCTCGGGCGCATGCGCAGGGGGCGCTCCCCGTACTCCTCCAGTGCGTGGGCGATCCAGCCCGCCGTGCGGGCGACGGCGAAGATGGTCTCGCCGGCCGAGGAGGGCATCCCGGAGGAGGCGGTGAGCGCGGCGAGGGCCAGGTCCACGTTGGCGTGCAGGGGAGTGTGGCGGGCGGTGGTGGCCACGATGTCGCGGGCCGCGAGGAGTGCGGGTTCTGCGCGCGGGATCCCCTCCAGGAGGGCGAACAGGGCTCGCGCGCGTGGGTCTTCTCCGGGGTAGAGCCGGTGACCGAGGCCCGGGATCCGGCGACCGGCCCGCAGTTCCTCCGCGATGACGGGGGCCGCGTCGCCCCGGTCGAGCACATCGAGCAGCAGCTTGTGGGCGAGGCCGCTGGCAGCGCCGTGCAAGGGGCCCTCCAGGACACCGAGTCCGGCGGAGACGGCCGCGTACGCGTGCGCGTGGGCCGATGCGGCGACGCGTACCGCGAGGGTCGAGGCGGCGAGGTCGTGGTCGACGAGCAGACCCAGCGCGGTGTCCAGGGCGCGCAGGGACGCCTCGTCGGGCTTGCGTCCGCTGAGGCGCGTCCACAGCCGGTGGGCCAGCGGGCCGTCGTCGCGGCGGCGGTCGCGCAGCACGGGCGGGAGGGCGGCGACGAGGGTCGGGATGAGGGTCCGTGCGGTGCCGAGCACGGCCTCTTCGGACAGGTCGAAACGCAGTGGATCCGAGACCGCGGCGGCGATCGCCGCCACCCGCAACCGGTCGGTGGGGCCGGTGTGTTCGGGCAGTGCGTCGACCGCGCGGCGGGCTACTTCGACGGCGGCTTCGGGCGCGGTGAAGGTGACTCCGGGGCGCAGACGGCCGGTCCACAGCCATTCCGCGATCTCTTCGTAGGAGTGGTGCGCGGCCAGTTCGGTGGCGTCGACGCCCCGGAAGTAGTAGCGGTCCCGGTCGATGAACGTGATGCGGGTGCGCACGGACAGTTCGCCGCCGGAGCCCGGACTCCCGCCGGTCTCCCGGCGGTTGCGCCGGGAGAGGGTCTCCACCTCCTTGGCGTCGAAGGTGCTGCCCCGGCCGCCGGGAACGCGTCGGCTGCTGAGCTGGCCTCGGCTCACGTAGGCGTAGACGGTCTCGGGCTTCACGCCCAGCAGTTCGGCGGCTTCCTTGGTGCTGAGCCGGCGTTCGGCGGGGCCGGGGAGGGGGGCTTGATCGCGCATAAGAGGTCACCGTATCCGCAAACCGGGTGGGTTGATTGGTGTGTATTGATTCAATCAATATTGACACGTACTGAGTCAACCATGGACAGTCGAATCAAGTCCAGGGAGGAATCATGTCGGTCAACAGGTCAACCACGCTCGTCGACGTACCGCGAGGACTCGCCGGAGTCGTCGTCACCGACACCGAGGTCGGAGACGTCCGGGGCCGCGAGGGCTTCTATCACTACCGCCAGTACTCGGCTGTCGAACTCGCGCAGGCGCGCGGCTTCGAGGACGTCTGGCATCTCCTGGTCCACGGCGAACTGCCGGATGCCGGACGGGCCGTGGCTTTCCGTGCCGAGACCGCGGCACTGCGGCGGCTGCCCGACGAGGTGCGGGCGGCGCTGCCGGCGATCGCGGCGGCGAGTGGGCGGTCCGGGCCGCTGGCCGGGATGCGCACCGCGTTGTCGCTGCTCGGAGCAGCGAACGGAATCCGGCCGGTGTACGACATCGACCCGGACAAGCGGCGACAGGACACCCTCGTGGCCGCTGCGGCCGTGCCGACGCTGCTCACCGCGTTGCACCGGCTGAGCAAGGGGCTGGAGCCGGTGGAGCCGCGCGAGGAGCTCTCGTACGCGGCGAACTACCTCTACATGTTGACGGGTTCGGAGCCGGAGCCTCAACGGGCGCGGGCGGTCGAGCAGTACTTGATCTCAACCATTGATCACGGCTTCAATGCATCAACCTTCACGGCGCGGGTCATCGCGTCGACGGGAGCGGATGTGGTCGCGTGCCTCGTGGGGGCCGTAGGGGCGCTGTCCGGGCCGCTGCACGGGGGTGCGCCCAGTCGGGCGCTGGACACCCTCGACGCGATCGGCACACCTGACCGCATCGACTCCTGGATCCGTGAGCGTGTGCTCTCCGGGGAGCGGATCATGGGCTTCGGTCACGCGATCTACCGCACGGAGGATCCGCGTTCCCGGATGCTCCGGGAGGTCGCCCAGCGGTTCGGCGGTCCGCGTGTGGACTTCGCTGTCGAAGTGGAACGCCAGGTCGAGGCGATCCTGGCCGAGCTCAAGCCGGGGCGGGAGCTGCATACCAACGTCGAGTTCTACGCGGGCGTGGTCATGGAGCTGTGCGGCCTGCCGCGCGAGATGTTCACGCCGACGTTCGCGGCCGCGCGGGTGGTGGGGTGGAGCGCCAACATCCTGGAGCAGTCGGCGGACTCGAAGATCATCAGGCCGGTGGCGCGGTACGTGGGGCCGGGAGCGCCGGTGGCGGTGCCACAAGCGGCCTGAGCAGCGCGAAGGTCCGGCACCGGGAGTGGTGCCGGACCTGGCGGGCTACCGGTCGGCGTGGGCTGCCGGTTCTACCGATGCCGTCGCAGGATCCGGGACAGCGGCCCAGGACGGTGAGGCGCAGGCCGCCCTTCCGGAGTCGACCTCTGCGGTGGCGGCGCAGCGTTGGTGCCGGAGCTTCCCTGACGGGGGTGGGACCTGATCACGGCCACCAGGCCTGTGGCAGCGGTGACAAGGGCGGCAACCGAACCGACAAGTGCGGTTATCTGCTCGATTTGAGCCATGACATCGCCTAGGCGTCGGGAATGTCGGCCTTGGCCCGCACGAGTGTCTCGCGCGTGATGACCACGATGCGTTCGTAGTCGGCCCGTGCCGCGTCCGCGGGAAGCTGGGAGTCCAGAGAGCCGGTCGCGTCCGTGCCGATGACGGCGAAGTTCCCGTCGGCCAACTCGAAGATGTCCGGGCACGTCGCGCCGGAGGTGCTGCCTCGTTCGCGTGGCGATGCGCCGAGGCGGCGAATGATCTGACTCACTGTTGTTTCCCTCTGGTCTCACGAATGACGAGCACGCGCACGGCGGTACGAGGCGAGGCGGCCCTGTGGGGTGCACGCGTCATCTGGCGACGTGGGCGACGGTGGTGTGGGGCTGCCGTACGCGATCACGTGTGAGTCAACCCCGGCGGCTGAGTCAACCTCAGCGGCGCCTGGGACAACGGGATACTTGACCTGTTCGTTATGGGCCAGGGGTGTGATTTCCACAGACGGTGGCTCGAGAGTTTTGCTATGCGCCAGGCGGCTCGCCGACCACCCACCACTCCTCCGTGTCCGAATCCTCCAGCTGCTGGAGGAGATCGTCCACCAGCTTGCCCAGTTCCGCCTCGTCGGTGTCCGCAAGGCTCGCTCGCTGCTGCTGGGTGGCGTACCAGTACTCCCTGACGATCGGGTTCTGGAAGATGCCGCGGACGTGCTTGAAGAACTCCTCCTTGGACAGGTTGCCGATGCGGTAGTAGAAGAGCAGGTTCGTGTACAAGGCGTTGGCGAACAGGTACTGGCGGCGCTGCTTGGCAGACACCGGCGCCTCGTAGAGATCCAGGACCTCGGCCAACTCGGGATCGTCTATGGCCTTGCTGAGCAGTTCCCAGTGCTGGTGCTGTTGACTCGCCAGGTCGGCGTGCTGATGGGAACGGGCAACCGCTTCCAGTTGGTCCAGACGCGCGTGGAGCGACCGCATCGTGTGCTGCTGCGCGGCGAGGGAGGCGACGGCACCCGCCACCGCGCCGACGCCGACCGCGGCGGCCGTGCGCAGGCCTCGCGTCCAAAAGCTCTGTGTGGCCATGTCAACCCCCGATTCAGGCGGCCGTCCGCCGGTCGTCGGGGTGCGGGTCGACTGATGGGGACCGGCGAGCGGTGGGCGGCGCTTGCCGTCTCCCAGGGTGCCGAGCGGCTCTGATCGGCGGGGGAGGCGGAGAGGAGGCGCACGGAGGGAAGTGAGGGTCGCACGAACCGGCGCCTTCCCCAACGTCTGCCCCGCAAGTGCTGCTAACAATCGTTCACTTCGCGGTGATTATTCCGGCTCGTATCCTGGTCCGGCATTCAAACCTCGTACGTGCGCCGGGTCCGCGATCCGGTGCACGCGGCAGCGCGAAAGAGGTCGCACGTTGAGTCAGCCGAGCGGGAGCCACCGGCAGATCCCGGTCGTCGTCCTTGCCGGATTTCTGGGTTCCGGCAAGACCACCCTCCTCAATCATCTCCTCCACCGCAGCGGCGGCAGCCGTATCGGAGCCATCGTCAACGACTTCGGTGCCATCGAGATCGACGCCATGGCCGTCGCCGGCGCCCTCGGCGACTCCACCGTCTCCCTCGGGAACGGCTGCCTGTGCTGCGCCGTCGACGTCGGCGAACTCGACCAGTACCTGTCCCGGCTCGCCCATCCCGACACCGGCATCGATGTGATCGTCGTGGAGGCCAGCGGACTCGCCGAACCGCAGGAACTCGTCCGCATGGTGCTCGCCAGCGAACAACCCGGAATCGTCTACGGCGGGCTCGTCGAGGTCGTCGACGCCGCCGAGTTCGACGACACCCGCGCCCGGCATCCCGAACTCGACCGGCATCTCGCCCTTGCAGACCTCGTCGTGGTCAACAAGCTCGACCGGGCGGCCGACACCGAACACGTCCTCGCTCTGGTGCATCGACTTGTCGACCGTGCGGCCGTCGTTCCCGCCACCTACGGTCGCATCGACCCCGAGTTCCTTTTCGACTGCCGGCCCGCCGAGGAGCGCATCGGACAGCTCTCCTTCGACGACCTGCCTGACGACCACGACCACGACCACGACCACGACCACGGTGACGATCACGCCGGACATCCGCACTCCGGCTACGACAGCCTCTCCTTCGCCTCCGACGAACCCCTCGACCCTCGCCGACTGATGACGTTCCTCGACAGCAGGCCCGAGGGCCTCTACAGGATCAAGGGCTACGTCGACTTCGGGCCCTACGACGTCCGCAACCGTTACGCCGTGCATGCCGTGGGGCGCTTCCTGCGCTTCTACCCGGAGGCCTGGGCGCCCGGAGACGCCCGCCTCACCCAGCTCGTCCTCATCGGCTCCGGCATCGACACTCCCGCCCTGCGCAAGGAGCTGGAGGCGTGCCGGGCAGACGCGGACGCCCCGCACGCCGACGAGGCCGGCATGTGGGGCGTCCTTCGCTACGTACAGGATCCCGACGATCAGGACCCCGACTACTAGACCGGTCCTGCCACCACCGACACCGTCTTCGCCAGCGACACGCCCGAGCCGTCGCGGCGCGGGTCGATCTCCGGAAGGTCGGCCGGTGTGCCGTTCTTCTGCGCGGCGCGGGCCGGGACGGCTCCCGCCCAGGCCAGGGACAGGCAGTCCTCGCCCTTGAGGAACCGCTGGCAGCGCACACCGCCCGTGGCGCGGCCCTTGCGCGGGTACTGGTCGAACGGGGTCAGCTTGGCCGTCGTCTGGACCGAGTCGTCGAGCGTGCCGCGCGAGCCCGCGACCGTGAAGACGACCGCGTCCACCGCCGGATCCACCGCGGTGAAGGAGATGACCTTCGCGCCCTCGGTGAGCTTGATGCCCGCCATACCGCCCGCCGCGCGGCCCTGCGGGCGGACCTGCGAGGCCTGATAGCGCAGGAGCTGGGCGTCGTCGGTGATGAACACGAGGTCCTCCTCGCCGGTGCGCAGTTCGATCGCGCCGACGATCCGGTCGCCCTCCTTGAGGGTGATGACCTCCAACTCGCCCTTGTTGGACGGGTAGTCGGGGACCACGCGCTTGACGACGCCCTGTTCGGTGCCGAGCGCCAGACCGGGGGAGGACTCGTCGAGCGTGGTCAGGCAGACCAGCGTCTCGTCGTCCTCCAGGGAGAGGAACTCCGCCAGCGGGGCCCCGCCCGCGAGGTTGGGGGCCGCGGCGGTGTCCGGGAGCTGCGGAAGGTCGATGACGTTCAGCCGCAGCAGGCGGCCGGACGACGTCACCGCGCCGATCTCGCCGCGCGCGGTGGCCGGTACCGCCGAGACGATCACGTCGTGCTTGCTGCGCCTGGCGTCGGCGTCCTCGGGGAACGGCTCGCCGTTCGACGTACGGGCCAGCAGGCCCGTCGAGGACAGCAGTACCCGGCACGGGTCGTCCGCCACCTGGAGCGGTACGGCGTTCACGGGGGCCGTCGCTCCGGCCTCCAGCAGGACCGTACGCCGCTCGGTGCCGTACTTCTTGGCGACCGCGGCCAGCTCGGCGGAGACCAGCTTGCGCAGCTCGGCGTCCGACTCCAGGATCCGGGTCAGCTCCGCGATCTCGGCGTTGAGCCGGTCCTTCTCCGACTCCAGCTCGATGCGGTCGAACCTGGTCAGGCGCCGCAGGGGCGTGTCCAGGATGTACTGCGTCTGGATCTCGCTCAGCGAGAAGCGCTCGATCAGGCGCTCCTTCGCCTGCGCGGAGTTGTCGCTGGAGCGGATGATGCGGATGACCTCGTCGATGTCGACCAGGGCGGTGAGCAGACCCTCGACCAGGTGCAGCCGGTCGCGGCGCTTGGTGCGCCGGAACTCGCTGCGTCGGCGCACCACTTCGAAGCGGTGGTCGAGATAGACCTCGAGGAGCTCCTTGAGGCCGAGCGTCAGGGGCTGACCGTCCACCAGCGCGACGTTGTTGACGCCGAAGGACTCCTCCATCGGCGTCAGCTTGTAGAGCTGCTCAAGGACCGCTTCCGGCACGAAGCCGTTCTTGATCTCGATGACCAGACGCAGGCCGTGCGCGCGGTCGGTGAGGTCCTTGACGTCGGCGATGCCCTGGAGCTTCTTCGAGCCGACCAGGTCCTTGATCTTGGCGATCACCTTTTCCGGACCGACCGTGAAAGGCAGCTCGGTGACGACGAGGCCCTTGCGGCGGGCCGTGACCGTCTCCACCGACACCGTCGCGCGGATCTTGAAGGTGCCGCGGCCCGTCTCGTAGGCGTCCCGGATGCCGGAGAGCCCCACGATCCGGCCGCCGGTGGGCAGGTCGGGGCCCGGGACGTGCCGCATCAGGGCGTCCAGGTCCGCGTTCGGGTAGCGGATCAGGTGGCGGGCCGCGGCGATGACCTCGGCGAGGTTGTGCGGCGCCATGTTGGTGGCCATGCCGACCGCGATGCCCGAGGAGCCGTTCACCAGCAGGTTCGGGAAGGCGGCGGGCAGCGCGCCCGGCTCCTGCTCCTGGCCGTCGTAGTTGGGCGCGAAGTCGACTGTGTCCTCGTCGATCGACTCCGTCATCAGGCTCGCGGCCTCGGCGGCGCGGCACTCGGTGTACCGCATGGCGGCCGGCGGGTCGTCGTTGCCCAGCGAACCGAAGTTGCCGTGCCCGTCGACCAGCGGGACGCTCATCGAGAAGGGCTGCGCCATGCGCACGAGGGCGTCGTAGATCGACGCGTCGCCGTGCGGGTGCAACTTACCCATGACCTCGCCGACCACGCGGGCACACTTCACATAGCCGCGGTCGGGGCGCAGGCCCATCTCGTTCATCTGGTAGACGATGCGCCGGTGCACCGGCTTGAGTCCGTCGCGGGCGTCCGGGAGCGCGCGGGAGTAGATGACCGAGTACGCGTACTCGAGGTACGAGCCCTTCATCTCGTCCACGACGTCGATGTCGAGGATCCGCTCCTCGTACGAGTCGTCGGGCGGCGGGGTCTTCGTGCTGCGGCGGGCCATCGCTGCCGGCTCCTCTTTTCTGGTCGCTCGCCTACGGGTCGCTCACGGCCCTTTGGCTCACTCTTGCTGAAGCGTGAACGGGATCTGACGCGGACCATTGTGGACCGCGGCACTGACAGTCCGGGCCAGGACCTGGCTGAGGCGCCCGGCCCGGCGCCGGCACAGCGCCTCCCTCACGATTGCCCGCAGGCTACGCGATCCGCTGTGGGCGTACGTGCTCCGGGAACTTCGCCGAGGGTCCGCACGCTTGCATACAGTGGCAGGACCGGCAGGACAACCGCGGTTTCCACGACCGCGACGGCGATCGAAGGGACGTACATGCCCATGGGTCACACGGCCACAGACCAGGCAGGCACCGGGGGCCTGACAGCGACCGAGCACCGCCTGGCCAACGGCCTGCGCGTGGTGCTCTCCGAGGACCACCTGACCCCGGTCGCGGCGGTGTGCCTCTGGTACGACGTCGGCTCACGCCACGAGGTCAAGGGACGTACCGGCCTGGCTCACCTTTTCGAGCACTTGATGTTCCAGGGCTCGAAGCAGGTGCAGGGCAACGGGCACTTCGAGCTCGTCCAGGGCGCCGGCGGCTCGCTCAACGGCACCACCAGCTTCGAGCGGACCAACTACTTCGAGACCATGCCCACCCACCAGCTGGAGCTCGCCCTCTGGCTGGAGGCCGACCGCATGGGCTCCCTGCTCGCCGCCCTCGACGACGAGTCCATGGAGAACCAGCGGGACGTCGTCAAGAACGAGCGACGACAGCGCTACGACAACGTGCCGTACGGCACGGCCTTCGAGAAGCTCACCGCCCTCGCCTACCCGGAGGGCCACCCCTACCACCACACCCCGATCGGCTCGATGGCCGACCTGGACGCGGCCACGCTGGAGGACGCGCGCGCGTTCTTCCGCACTTACTACGCGCCGGGCAACGCGGTTCTGTCGGTCGTCGGCGACATCGACCCGGAGCAGACGCTCGCCTGGATCGAGAAGTACTTCGGCTCCATCAAGTCGCACGACGGCAAGCCCGCGCCCCGCGACGGTTCCCTGCCCGAGACGATCGGCGAGCAGCTGCGCGAGGTCGTCGAGGAAGAGGTCCCGGCACGCGCCCTGATGGCGGCCTACCGGCTTCCGCACGACGGCACACGCGCGTGCGACGCGGCCGACATCGCCCTCACCGTTCTCGGCGGCGGCGAGTCGTCCCGCCTCTACAACCGGCTCGTACGGCGCGACCGTACGGCCGTCGCGGCAGGCTTCGGCCTGCTGCGCCTGGCCGGGGCGCCCTCCCTGGGCTGGCTCGACGTGAAGACCTCCGGTGACGTCGAGGTACCCGTCATCGAGGCCGCCATCGACGAGGAGCTCGCCCGGTTCGCCGAGGAGGGCCCCACGGCTGAGGAAATGGAGCGTGCCCAGGCCCAGTTGGAGCGCGAGTGGCTGGACCGGCTCGGCACCGTCGCGGGCCGCGCCGACGAACTGTGCCGCTTCGCCGTCCTGTTCGGCGACCCACAGCTCGCTCTGACCGCCGTACAGCGCGTCCTGGAGGTGAGCGCCGAGGAGGTCCAGGCGGTCGCCAAGGCCAAGCTGCGCCCCGACAACCGCGCGGTGCTCGTCTACGAGCCCACCGCCCCGGCCGAGATCGCCCAGAGTGCCGAGGACGCCGAGGGCGCCGAAGACCCGGAGTCCGCCGCGACCGTGGAAGCCACCGACGAGAACGAGGAGGCGGCCAAGTGACCGAGCTCGCCGCGATGGAATTCCACCCGCAGCCGCAGGCGGGCGAGCCCAAGGTCTGGGCCTTCCCCGCCCCCGAGCGCGGGACGCTCGACAACGGCCTCACCCTCCTGCGCTGCCACCGCCCCGGCCAGCAGGTCGTCGCCGTCGAGGTGCTCCTGGACGCGCCCCTGGACGCGGAGCCGGCCGGCCTGGACGGCGTCGCCACGATCATGGCGCGCGCCTTCTCCGAGGGCACCGACAAGCACTCCGCCGAGGAGTTCGCCGCCGAGCTGGAGCGCTGCGGCGCCACCCTCGACGCGCACGCCGACCACCCGGGCGTCCGCCTCAGCCTCGAAGTGCCGGCCTCCCGCCTCGCCAAGGCGCTCGGTCTGCTGGCCGACGCCCTCAGGGCGCCCGCGTTCGCGGACAGCGAGGTCGAGCGGCTGGTCCGCAACCGCCTGGACGAGATCCCGCACGAGCTGGCCAACCCGTCCCGCCGCGCGGCCAAGGAGCTCTCCAGGGAGCTGTTCCCGGTCGACTCCCGCATGTCGCGCCCGCGCCAGGGCACCGAGGAGACGGTCGAGAACATCGACTCCGCGGCCGTGCGCGGCTTCTACGAGAAGCACGTGCGCCCCGCCACCGCGACCGCCGTGGTGGTCGGCGACCTCACCGGCATCGACCTGGACGCCCTGCTCGGCGACACCCTCGGTTCCTGGACCGGCTCCACGGGCCGGCCGCGGCCGGTGCCGCCGGTGACCGCCGACGACACCGGCCGGGTCGTCATCGTGGACCGCCCCGGTGCCGTCCAGACGCAGCTGCTGATCGGCCGCATCGGCGCCGACCGGCACGCACGCGTGTGGCCCGCGCAGGTGCTCGGCACGTACTGCCTCGGCGGCACCCTCACCTCCCGCCTGGACCGCGTCCTGCGCGAGGAGAAGGGCTACACCTACGGTGTGCGCTCGTTCGGTCAGGTCCTCAGGTCCGCCCCGGACGGTTCGGGCGCCGCGATGCTCGCCATCAGCGGCTCCGTCGACACCCCGAACACCGGTCCCGCCCTGGACGACCTGTGGAAGGTGCTGCGCACGCTCGCCGGAGGTGGCCTCACCGACGCCGAGCGCGATGTCGCCGTGCAGAACCTCGTCGGTGTGGCGCCGCTCAAGTATGAGACCGCGGCGGCCGTGGCGAGCACGCTGGCCGACCAGGTCGAGCAGCACCTGCCGGACGACTACCAGGCGACCCTGTACCAGCAGCTCGCCGCGACCGGCACCGTCGAGGCCACCGCGGCCGTCGTGAACGCCTTCCCGGTGGACCGGCTGGTGACGATCCTGGTCGGCGACGCGGCCGCCATCAAGGAGCCCGTCGAGGCCCTCGGCATCGGTGAAGTCAAGGTCGTGACGGCCGAGTAGAGGAACCCGACATCTGAGGGCCCTGGTGACGCAAGCGCCACCAGGGCCCTCAGATGTCCGAATTAGGCAGGAGGTTGCCTGTCTGCCCTGTGGGATGCGCTACAAAAGCCGTGATCCGTTTGGGGATTGAAAGTGGCCCCGCTTAGCGTCCTCTGGGCTGTCCGTCAGGCACTGCGCCGCGCCCGCGGCACCGGACAGTCATCGCCGAGTCCCCGCATGGCGCGAGCCAGGGGAGCCGGGGACCCACACCATGCGTCCCTGGGGTGAATCGGACGCCCGCGCGAGCCGCGAGGGAGTCCGTAGGAGACCTTCCTGCTCCGAACCCGTCAGCTAACCCGGTAGGCGAGAAGGAAGGAAAGGACCAGCCACCACATGGCGTTCACCTGCGCCACCGGGAAGCACCGTCGTCCCAGCCGCATGAAGCGCACCACCGCCCGCGCGGCGGGCGTCGCGGCCCTCGCCACCACCGGCGTCATCGGCACCATCGCCGCCCCCGCACTCGCCGCCGACAACTCCGTCGAGCAGACCGGCCTCATGCCCGTCGTCAGCGCCGGAGAGTCCCTCGTCGACCAGCTCGACGCCCAGGCCGCCGCCCAGGCGCAGGCCGCCGCGCAGAAGAAGGCGGCGGCGGAGGCCAAGCGCAAGGCCGAGGCGCGCGCCAAGGAGATACGCGAGGCCAAGGAGCGCGCCGCCCGCGAGGCCGAGCGTGAGCGCCTCAACCGCTTCGTCGCCCCGATCTCCGGCTCCTACGTATCCACGGGCTACAAGACCGGTGGCTCCCTGTGGTCGTCCGGCAGCCACACCGGTGTCGACTTCCACGCCGCGAGCGGCACCTCCGTGCACGCGGTCGGCCGCGGCACCGTCGTGGAGGCCGGCTGGGGCGGGTCGTACGGCAACGAGATCGTGATCAGGATGGCCGACGGCACGTACACCCAGTACGGCCACCTGTCGTCCATCGGCGTCTCGGTCGGCCAGTCGGTCACCCCGGGCCAGCAGATCGGACTGTCCGGCGCGACCGGCAACGTCACCGGGCCGCACCTGCACTTCGAGGCGCGCACCACCGCCGAGTACGGCTCGGACATCGACCCCGTCGCCTACCTGCGCTCGCACGGCGTGAACGTCTGACGACCCACCGCGCGATCTCCGCGAGGCCCCGGCTCCCCCGAGCCGGGGTTTCGTCGTTTCCGCCGCCCCGTTGTCCAAAAAATATCCTCGGATTCCGGTCCGCCGTCGGAAATTCCCGTTCATTGCAATAGAGTCACTGAACACACGTCAATCGGCGACGTTTCACGGGGATTAAGACGGAGGTCGGACATGCGTATTCCGGCGCACTCGGTATGCACGGCGATCCGGGACGACATCGTCGCCGGTGTCTACGAGCGCGGCAGCCGGCTCACCGAGGAACTGCTCGCCCGCCGCTACGGCGTCTCCCGTGTCCCGGTCCGGGAGGCCCTGCGCACGCTGGAGGCCGAGGGCTTCGTGGTGACGCGGCGGCACGCGGGCGCGTGCGTGGCCGAACCGACCGAACAGGAGGGCGCCGACGTCCTGGAGATGCGGATGCTCCTCGAGCCGCTCGGCGCCGCCCGGGCCGCCCAGCGCCGCACCGAGGCTCATCTGAAGGTGCTGCGCGGCCTGGTCCGGCTGGGCCAGGAACGGGCCAGGAGGGGCAACAGCGAGGATCTGCGCTCCCTGGGGGGCTGGTTCCACGAGACGCTCGCCCAGGCCTCCGGCAGCCCCGCGCTGACCTCGATGCTGACCCAGCTGCGGCACAAGATCGCCTGGATGTACGTCGTGGACGCGCCGGCCAACCCCGCGGAGTCCTGGGCCGAGCACGGCGCGATCGTGGACGCGGTGGCGCGCGGGGACGGCGAGCGCGCGCGGGCGATCACGGCGCTGCACACCGAGCGCTCGGGCGCGGTGCACCGGCTGCGGTTCGCCTCCGGGCAGGACCGCGCGGACCGTGTGAGGACCTCGCAACATCCTGTAAACGTGACAGGTCTGCGGCATTAACACGGGCGCCGTATACAAAGAGAGGGTAATTGGAGGGGGAGTATTTATGCTGCCCGCAAAAGGGAAATGCGAAGGGCCCGCCCGGTAATTCGGACGAGCCCCTCGATGCTTTTAAGGCACCTTCCCTCAGACGGTCTCGGGAAGCTCCTCGAGCCCCTCGGCGACCAGCCTCGCGAGGCGGTCGAGGGCCGCGTCCGCGCCCTCGGCGTCGGAGGCGAGGACGATCTCCTCGCCGCCCTGCGCACCCAGGCCGAGAACGGCCAGCATGGAGGCCGCGTTGACGGGGTTGCCGTCGGCCTTGGCGATCGTCACCGGGATACCTGCGGCCGTGGCGGCCCGGACGAAGATGGAAGCGGGGCGGGCGTGAAGGCCCTCGGCCCAGCCGACGTTGACGCGGCGCTCAGCCATGTGATGCTGCCCTTCGGTGTTCAGGGTTGTCTAGACCAGTTTCCCACACGTGAAGCTCCCCCGGACAGGACCCGAAGTCCCGCGGGGGCCGTGGTCGGACCGCGGCCTCGGCCCGACTTCCGTCCTTGTGCGTTCTCGCGCGTTCTCCACAGACTGCCTCGCGCCGTTGTCGTACGCGAGCCGTACTCTGGGGCCCATGCAGAGCGCGTCGGACCGGCACGAGTACCCCGCCCACTGGGAGGCCGACGTGGTGCTGCGCGACGGCGGCACCGCGCGCATCAGGCCCATCACCGTCGACGACGCCGATCGCCTGGTCAGCTTCTACGAGCAGGTCTCGGACGAGTCGAAGTACTACCGCTTCTTCGCGCCCTACCCTCGCCTGTCCGCCAAGGACGTCCACCGCTTCACGCACCACGACTTTGTGGACCGGGTGGGGCTCGCCGCCACGGTCGGCGGCGAGTTCATCGCCACCGTACGCTACGACCGCATCGGCGCCGACGGCATGGCCGCCTCCGCCCCCGCCGACGAGGCCGAGGTCGCGTTCCTGGTCCAGGACGCCCACCAGGGGCGCGGCGTGGCCTCCGCCCTCCTCGAACACATCGGGGCCGTCGCGCGCGAGCGCGGCATCCGGCGCTTCGCCGCCGAGGTGCTACCCGCCAACGTCAAGATGATCAAGGTGTTCACCGACGCCGGGTACACCCAGAAGCGCAGCTTCGAGGACGGCGTCGTACGCCTGGAGTTCGACCTGGAGCCCACCGACCGCTCGCTCGCCGTGCAGTACGCGCGCGAGCAGCGCGCCGAGTCGCGGTCCGTGCAGCGGCTGCTCACCCCCGGCTCGGTCGCCGTCGTCGGTGTCGGCCGCACCCCCGGCGGCGTGGGCCGCAGCGTCCTCGGCAACATCCGGGACTACGGGTTCAAAGGCCGCCTGTACGCCGTGAACAAGGCGTTTCCCGACGAGCAGAAGGAGCTCGACGGCATCCCCGCGCACCGCTCGGTGCGCGACATCGACGGCCCTGTCGACCTCGCGGTCGTCGCCGTGCCGGCCGAGCAGGTCCCCGAGGTCGTCGCCGAGTGCGGGGCACACGGCGTGCAGGGACTCGTCGTGCTCTCCGCCGGGTACGCCGAAAGCGGCCCCGAGGGGCGCGAGCGCCAGCGTGAACTCGTGCGGCACGCACGCGCGTACGGCATGCGGATCATCGGCCCGAACGCGTTCGGGATCATCAACACCTCCCCGGAGGTCCGGCTGAACGCCTCGCTGGCCCCCGAGGCACCCCGCCCCGGCCGGATCGGCCTGTTCGCCCAGTCCGGCGCCATCGGCATCGCCCTGCTCTCCCGGCTGCACCGGCGCGGCGCCGGCGTCACCGGCGAGACCGGCGTCTCCACCTTCGTCTCTTCCGGCAACCGCGCGGACGTGTCCGGCAACGACGTCCTTCAGTACTGGTACGACGACCCGCACACCGACGTCGTCCTCATGTACCTGGAGTCCATCGGCAACCCCCGCAAGTTCACCCGCCTCGCCAGACGTACGGCGGCCGCGAAGCCCCTGGTCGTGGTGCAGGGCGCGGGCACCGCCCCGCAAGGCCACGCCGTCCGCGCGACGCGCCTGCCGCACACCACGGTCTCCGCGCTGCTGCGGCAGGCCGGCGTGATCCGGGTCGACACCATCACCGAACTGGTGGACACCGGTCTGCTGCTCGCCCGCCAGCCGCTGCCCACCGGCCCCAAGGTCGCAATCCTCGGCAACTCCGAGTCGCTCGGCCTGCTCACCTACGACGCGTGCGTGGCCGAAGGGCTCCGGCCGTCGACCCCGCTGGACCTCACCACGGCGGCCGCACCGGAGGACTTCCACGCGGCCCTCGCGCGCGCGTTGGCGGACGACTCGTGCGACGCGGTGATCGTGACGGCCATCCCGGCGGTCGGCGAGGGATCCGCCGGCGACGCCGCGCTCGCCGAGGCGCTCAGGTCCGCGGCGGAGCAGGTCCCCGGCAAGCCGGTCCTCGTGGTCCATGTCGAGCTCGGCGGCCTCGCGGAGGCGCTCTCCGCGGCGACCAGCACCGCGCCCCAGGCCGCCGCGGGCCCGCCGACGATCCGCGCCGACCACCCCTTCCGCGCCCTGGACCGGCTGCGCGCCACGCCGGCCCCCGCGGAACCGCCCGCCGCCGAGACCCGCGACCGCCTCATCCCCGCCTATCCCGCCGCCGAGCGCGCGGTGCGGGCCCTCGCCGACGCCGTGCAGTACGCCCAGTGGCGCCGGGAGGCCGCCGAACCCGGCAAGGTGCCCGAGTCCCTCGACGCGGCCATCGACGAGAAGGGCGCCGCCGACCTGATCGACGGCCTGCTCACCCGCGGGCAGGGCCTCACCCTCGGCAGCGAGGAGACCTGCGAGCTGCTCGGCACGTACGGCATCCAGGTCCACCGCGCCCTGCCCGCCACCAGCGCCGACGCGGCCGTCCAGGCCGCCGCGACCCTCGGCTACCCGGTCGCCCTCAAGGCCACCGCCCCGCACCTGCGCCACCGCGCCGACCTCGGCGGCGTACGCCTGGATCTCGCGGACGAGGAGCAGCTGCGGCGGGCGTACGCCGAGCTGACCGAGCTGTTCGGCGCCCCCGACGAACTGCGGCCCGTGGTGCAGGGGATGGCCCCGCGCGGGGTGGACACGGTGATCCGGGCCGTCATCGACCCCGCCGCCGGCGCCGTGCTGTCCTTCGGACTCGCCGGGGCCGCCTCGCAGCTGCTAGGCGACACCGCGCACCGGCTGATTCCGGTCACCGACCGGGAGGCGGCGACCCTCGTCCGCTCGATCCGGACCGCACCGCTCCTCTTCGGCTGGCGGGGTTCCACGCCGGTCGACACACCAGCACTGGAGGAACTCCTGCTGCGGGTGTCCCGGCTGGTCGACGACCATCCCGAGGTCGTCGCGGTC
Source organism: Streptomyces canus (assembly GCF_001514145.1). Taxonomy (GTDB): domain Bacteria; phylum Actinomycetota; class Actinomycetes; order Streptomycetales; family Streptomycetaceae; genus Streptomyces; species Streptomyces canus. The sequence continues at coordinate 519,149 of NZ_KQ948661.1, read as the reverse complement.
ACCCTGGAGCCGGTGGTCGTCGCCCCGCGCGGTCTGAGCGTCCTCGGCGCCTCCGCGCGGCTCGCGCCGCCGCCCGCCCGCGACGACCTCGGCCCGCGGACACTCCCCTCGTACTGAGCAGCGGCGAGCGGTGCCTCGCAGTCAGTGCGCCCCCGTAGGATGGACGTCATGGCCAAGACCAGTACGACGACCCAGGGGCTGCGAACGGCGATCGAGCGCAGCGGCTACTACCCGGCCCTCGTGGCCGAGGCGGTGGAGTCCGCGCTGGGCGGCGAGCCCATCCGGTCGTACCTGGTCCACCAGGAGACGACGTTCGACCAGAACGAGGTGCGGCGGCACGTGACCGTGCTCGTCCTCACCGGCAACCGCTTCATCGTCAGCCACACCGACGAGCAGGCCGCGGACAGCACGTCCCCCACGCCGTACGCCACCACCTCCACGGAGTCCGTGAAGCTCGGCCGGATCTCGTCGGTCGTGGTCAGCCGGGTCGTCGCCAACCCGGAGCAGTACCAGCCGGGCACCCTGCCCCGCGAGGTCGTGCTGACCATCGGCTGGGGCGCCGTCTCCCGCATCGACCTGGAGCCCGCCGCCTGCGGCGACCCCAACTGCGAGGCGGACCACGGCTACACCGGCAGCTCCACTGCGGACGACCTCAGCCTGCGCGTCAGCGAGGCGGGGGACGGCCCGGACACCGTGCGCCAGGCACTCGCCTTCGCCCAGGCCATCTCCGAGGCGACCGCGGACGTAGCTCGCTGATGGCGCAGCCCGCCGCCTGGGACCACCCGGAGCCCCTCGCCCTCGACACCGCGCCTGTCCCCGAGTACGGCACCGGCTCCCTCGCCGACCTGCTGCCCACCCTCGCCGCCGGCATGGCCGTACCGGGCACGACCGCCACGATTTCCGAGCTCACCCCCGCCGACCGGAACTGCGTGTTCCTGATCGACGGCCTTGGCTGGGAGCAGCTGAAGGCGCACCCGGACGAGGCGCCCTTCATGACCTCCCTGCTGGCCAGCTCGCGCGGCGGCACCGGCCGCCCCCTGACCACCGGCTACCCGGCGACCACCGCGACCTCCCTCGCCTCCGTCGGCACCGGCCGGCCCCCGGGCGCCCACGGCCTGCCCGGCTACACCGTGCGCAACCCGGCCACCGGCGAGCTGATGAACCAGCTGCGCTGGCAGCCGTGGACCAAGCCGCAGGTCTGGCAGCCGTACCCCACCGTCTTCCAACTCGCCGAGCAGGCCGGGGTGCACGCGGCCCAGGTCTCCTCGCCCACCTTCCAGAACACTCCGCTGACCAAGGTCGCGCTCAGCGGCGGCACGTTCCACGGGCGGCTGTCCGGCGAGGACCGCATGGACCTCGCGGCCGATCAACTCGCCGTCGGCGAACGCTCGTTGGTCTACACGTACTACTCCGAGGTCGACGGCGCGGGCCACCGCTTCGGCGTCGACTCCGACACCTGGCGCGGCCAGTTGATGTACGTCGACCGTCTGGTCCAGCGTCTCGCGGAGCAACTGCCCCCGAACAGCGCGCTGTACGTCACCGCCGACCACGGCATGATCGACATCCCTTTCGATGAGCAGCACCGCTTCGACTTCGACGAGGACTGGGAACTGCGCGCAGGGGTCGCCCTGTTGGGCGGCGAGGGCCGCGCCCGCCATGTCTACGCGGTGCCGGGCGCCGCGGGTGACGTCCTGACCTGCTGGCGCGAGGTCCTCGGTGAGCAGTTCTGGGTCGCCTCACGCGACGAGGCGATCGCCGCGGGCTGGTTCGGGCCGCCGGGCCAGTGCGACGAGCGGGTGTACGACCGGATCGGCGACGTGGTCGCCGCCGCCCGCGACGACGTGCTCCTCATCGCCTCCGAGCGGGAGCCCAAGGAGTCGTCGATGGTCGGGAACCACGGCTCGATGACCCCCGCCGAGCAGCTTGTCCCGCTGCTCGAAGTACGCTCCTGAAACCGACCCGGCCGTATCCACCGCAGAACCGAAAGGTGCTCGACCTCCCATGCCCGAGCTGGTGTTCTTCTCCGGAACGATGGACTGCGGGAAGTCCACACTGGCTCTCCAGATCGAGCACAACCGTTCGGCGCGTGGCCTGACGGGCATCATCTTCACGCGGGACGACCGGGCGGGCGAGGGCAAGCTGTCCTCGCGGCTCGGTCTGGTCACGGACGCGGTCGAGGTCGAGGACGGCCAGGACCTCTACGCCTACCTCGTCGACCACCTCTCCCAGGGCGGCCGGGCGGACTACGTGATCGCGGACGAGGCGCAGTTCCTCACGCCGGAGCAGATCGACCAACTGGCCCGCGTGGTCGACGACCTGGACCTCGACGTCTACGCCTTCGGCATCACGACCGACTTCCGCTCCAAGCTGTTCCCGGGCTCCCAGCGCCTGGTGGAGCTGGCCGACCGGGTCGAGGTCCTCCAGGTGGAGGCCCTGTGCTGGTGCGGCGCCCGGGCCACGCACAACGCCCGTACGGTCAACGGTGAGATGGTCGTCGAGGGTGCCCAGGTCGTCGTCGGGGACGTCAACCAGGCCGACGACATCGGCTACGAGGTCCTGTGCCGCCGGCACCACCGCCGCCGTATGACCGCGGGGACGGCCCGCGCGGCCGCGCTGTCCCCGGACGTGCTGCCGGTCCCGTCGGCCGGGGCACGCTTCTGAGCGACGCCCTCAGGGCCGGTCTGCGCACGTCCGGGTCACTCCCGACAGCACCGGGCCAGCGGCGCCGTGCTTCCCCAGCAGTGCGCACGTACCGCCCGCCGCCGACAACTCCTCGTGCGGGACGACCCGTCCGCCCTCGAGCTTCACGATCCGCTCGGCGTGCTCCGCCGTCGTCACAGGGTGCGGCGCGCCCGCCACACGGCCCGCCCCGAGAGATCTCAGCGCGGGTTCTCGATCAGCGCGAACTGCGCCCCCTCCGGATCCGCCACCGTGGCCACACGGCCGTGCGGGCTGTCGTGCGGTGGGCGCAGGACATGGCCGCCCAGGTCGGTGAGGAGACGGGTGGAAGCGGTCGCGTCGGCCACCTCGAAGTAGGTCATCCAGTGCGGCCCACGGTCCCGGGGAAGGGTGTGGCCGACGCCGTGGAGGCCGGCGACCGGACGGCCGCCGATGTGGAGGGTGACGTGGTCGAAGTCGGCGGAGACCACCGGCTCCTCCTCATAGCCGAAGACCGTCTCGTAGAACTTGGCGACGCTCACCGTCTCGAAGGTGATCAGCTCGTGCCAGGCGGGCGTGCCCGGTACGCCCGCGACGGACGTGCCGAGGTGCGCTGCCGCCTGCCACACCCCGAAGACGGCGCCGGCAGGGTCGGACCCGATCACCAGCCGCCCGGCGTCCCCGGCGTCCAGCGGCCCGACTCCCACCGTGCCGCCGCACAGCCGTACCGTTTCGGCTGTCAGCTCGATGTCGTCCGAGGCGAGGTAGGGCGTCCAGGCCACCGGAAGATGGCGGTCGGGCGGCAGCTGGCCGATCCCGGCGACCTCCTGGCCGCTCAGGAGGGCCCGGACATACGGCCCGAGCTGCTGCGGGCCCGGCACGAACTCCCAGCCGAACAGCGATCCGTAGAACTCCTGGGTCGCGGCCATCCCGTGCACCATCAGACTCACCCAGCAGGGCGTACCGGGCGTGTGCCGAGCGGGCGGGGCGGCCGACCCCCTTGCCTCGGTCATCGTCACTCTCTCCTCGGCCCCTCGCGGTGGCCGTGTCGTGTCCGCGGTCCGGACCTCCGTGCCGATGCTCGCACCACCCGCGGTGCCGCACGCTCCGGGCACGCCGCCGCGGGGGCTCCTGTGCCAGGAGGGTGCCTGCCGCGCGGCTGCCTGACCGTTGCCGCGCGACGGCCGACGGGTGTCGATCGGCTGTACAGCATGTGCCCGGTCCCGTACGCCTCGTGATCGGGCCTGTCCGGCGGAGCACAGTAGCCGGACATGGACGACGCGGCCACCCCGTGCGCAAGGATGGTGGCCATGAACGCCATCATCTCCGCATCCGAACTCGCGAGCGACCTCGCCGGCCCGAACCCGCCCGTCCTGCTCGACGTCCGCTGGCAGCTGAGCGTGGCCAAGGCGGCCGGTGAACCGCCCTTCGACGGCCGGGCCGAGTACGCGGCCGGGCACATCCCGGGCGCGGTCTACGTTGACCTGGACCGGGAGTTGGCCGGCCCGGCCGGCACCGGCGGGCGGCACCCGCTGCCCGAGCTCGCCGAGTTCGGCGCCGCGATGCGCCGGGCGGGTGTCTCCGCGGGCACGCCGGTGGTCGTGTACGACGGCGGACAGGGCTGGGCGGCCGCCCGCGCGTGGTGGCTGCTGCGCTGGACGGGTCACCCGGACGTGCGAGTCCTCGACGGCGGGTTGCCGTCCTGGCAGGGTCCGCTGCAGTCCTCCGTGCCGGGTCCGGCGCTTGCCGAGGGCGACTTCGAGCCGGTGCCCGCGGCGGCCGGTCTCCTCGACGCCGACGCGGCCGCGGCCTTGGCCCGCGCGGGGGTGCTGCTGGACGCGCGCGCGGGGGAGCGGTACCGCGGCGAGGTGGAGCCGATCGACCGCGTCGGCGGCCACATCCCGGGCGCCCGGTCCGCGCCCACCACGGACAACGTCGGCCCGGACGGCCGCTTCCTGCCCGCGGAGGAGCTGAACGCCCGCTTCAAGGCCCTCGGCGCCGGCGACGACACCGAGGTCGGCGTCTACTGCGGCTCGGGCGTGTCCGGCGCCCACGAGGTCCTGGCCCTGGCGGTCGCGGGCATCCCGGCGGCGCTGTACGTCGGTTCCTGGTCGGAGTGGTCCTCGGACCCGGAGCGCCCGGTCGCCGTGGGACCGGATCCCCAGTAGCCCGCGACACCCCTGTCGGGACCGCGAAGAGGGCCGCACTCGATGAGCGCGGCCCTCTTCCTCGTACGACCGACTATTCCTGCTTCTTCCTCCGCGTCCCGAACACGATCTCGTCCCAGCTCGGGACCGCCGCCCTGCGACCCGGGCGGACGCCGTCCGCCTCGGCCTGGCGGTCGGTCGCGCCGATGAGGCGGTCGCGGTGGCTGGCCACCGAACGCGGCATGAGGACGTCCGCGTAGGCGGAACCGGCCGAGGCCGCGGGAGCGGGCGGCTCCTCCACCTCGGGCTCCGGATCGGGCGTGTCCTCGGCGGTCGCCGGCTCGGACGGCCGCTCCGGTACGACCATGTCGCCCCGGAAACTCGGTACGGCCTCCAACAGGCTGGTCAGCGAGTCCCGTTCAGCGACGGACTCCTCGACGTGCTCGGCCGGGGGCAGGCTCGGCCGGTCGAGGGCGCGGTCCAGCGGACGGTCGCGCGGCAGCCGTGCGATACGCGGCACGAACGGAAAGCTGGGCTCCGGCGCGCCGAGGTCCTCGGACTCGCCGATCAGCGAGCGAGCTTCCTCGTCGACGGCCTGGACGAGCCGCCGGGGCGGGTCGTAGGTCCAACTCGCCGAGTGGGGTTCGCCCGCGACGCAGTAGACCAGCAGAACCTCCCAGGTGCCGTCGTCACGGCGCCACGAGTCCCACTGGACGGTGTCCTTCTCGGCGCCGCGCAGCAACAGCCGCTCCTGGACGGCCTCGCCGAGCTGCGGTCCGGCGTTCTCGCCGGGCCGGCGGACCGGGGTCTTGCGGGCTCGTTCGGCCATGAAGGCGCGCTCGGCGAGCACAGGGCCCTCGAAGCGCCGTACACGGTCTACGGGGATACCTGCGAGCTGGGCTACCTCTTCCGCGGTGGCACCAGCGCGTATACGCGCCTGGATGTCGCGGGGACGGAGATGGCTTTCGACCTCGATCTCGATCTGGCCGAGACGCGGACGGTCGCCGCGCACCGCTGCGCGCAGCCGCTCGTCGATCGGAAGCGTGTACTCCGTTGAGTCGGCAGCCTTCAGCACCAGCCGTGTGCCGTCATTCGAGACGGCCACGACACGCAGTTCGGGCATGGGGACCTCCCGGGTGGTGCCTGCCGACGTCACGTGCGTCGCTGCTTCCGCTAGTCGAGTGTGACCTGCCCGGGTGCAGCCTGCCACAACCTTGCCGAGTTGCCCGGCGTGTCGGGCACTGGCCCTGGATCGCCGTTATGGCACGGTTACTTATTCGCAACGCTGAGTGACCAACTCCGTCACCCTGTGCAACTAGCCCCCTCCCGGCGCCCCTTGAAGGTCACGGACGCCCTGGCGGGAGACCGTACCCAGGGCTCGCAACAGTACTCCATTTGGGCCACGTGCGTGGATTGGCGCGCCACTCAACTTCGTTCAAGAAACGGTGTCCGGTCGACCGTTGAGCGGTTGCCGGGATCTTGGACGTGGCGTACTTCACGGAATCGCCAGAAACGGAACTACGCCCCCAACACCCGGCGCAAGTAGTCGTTCTGGAAGCGCCGGTCGGGGTCGAGCCGGTCCCGGAGCGCGGTGAACTCGCCGAAGCGCGGGTAGACCCCGGCGAAGTACTCCGCGTCGCGCGTGTGCACCTTGCCCCAGTGCGGGCGCCCCTCGTGCGCCGTGAAGATCCGCTCGGCGGCCGTGAAGTACGCCTGGTACGGCGTCCCCTTGACCATGTGGACCGCGATGTACGCGCTGTCGCGGCCCGAGGCCGTGGACAAGGTGATGTCGTCGGCGGGCGCGGTGCGCACCTCCACGGGGAAACTGACCTTCAGCCCGGAGCGCTCGATCATCGTCCTCAGCTCCCGCAGCGTCTCGACGACCGCCTCGCGCGGGACGGCGTACTCCATCTCCACGAACCGCACCCGACGGGGTGACGTGAAGACCTTGTACGGGATGTCGGTGTAAGTCCGCGCGGACAGCGCCTTGCTGGAGATCCGTGCGATCGAGGGGATCGTGCCCGGCACCGCGCGGCCGACCCACTGGGCCACCTGGAACACGCCGTTGGAGAGGAACTCGTCCTCGATCCAGCCCTGGAGCTGCGGCACCGGTTTCTCGGGGCCCGCGCTGCGGTTGTTGCGCTTGGTGTTGGTGCTGCCGGTGTGCGGGAACCAGTAGAACTCGAAGTGCTCGTTCTCGGCCCAGAGTTCGTCGAAGGCGCTGGTGACCTTGTCGAAGCTCATGGGCTCCTCGCGGGCCGTGAGCAGGAACACCGGCTCGACGGCGAACGTGATCGCGGTGACGACGCCGAGCGCGCCCAGGCCGATCCGGGCTGCCGCGAAGACCTCGGGATTCTCCTTCTCGGAGCAGCTGAGGACCGAGCCGTCGGCCGTGACCAGCTCCAGTCCCCTGATCTGGGCGGCGATCGAACCCGACTCGCGGCCCGTGCCGTGCGTGCCGGTACTGGTGGCCCCGGAGACCGTCTGCTCCATGATGTCGCCCATGTTGGTGAGCGACAGGCCCTCGCGTGCGAGAGCCATGTTGAGCCTCTTGAGCGGCGTACCGGCCTCCACCGTGACGGTCATGGCGTCCCGGTCAATGTTGCGGATGCCGGTCAACAGTTGAGGGCGGATCAACACGCCGTCGGTCGCGGCTATCGACGTGAAGGAGTGCCCGGTGCCGACGGCCTTCACCTGGAGACCGTCCTCGGCGGCCTTCCGTACGGCAGCCGCCAGCTCGTCGACCGAGGCGGGCGTGACCTCGCGAGCGGGACGCGCGGCCACATTGCCGCCCCAGTTACGCCACGTGCCGTTCTTCGCGCTCGCTGCCGTGCTCAACGCTGCCTCCCCGACGTGGAGCCGGCCTGCTGAGCCGGCGGTACCCCAGGAAACCGACCGCGACCGCGACGGCCCCGGACACCGCCGGAACCCCGTACCCGGCGCGCGCACCGGCCGCGTCGATCACCCAGCCGGCCACGGCGGAGCCGAGCGCGACCCCGACCGCGAGCCCGGTACTGATCCAGGTCATCCCCTCGGTCAGTTGCGCGCGTGGTACGTGCTGCTCGATCAGGGACATCGTCGTGATCATCGTGGGAGCGATGGACAGGCCCGAAACGAACAACGCCACGGCCAGAAACGGCAAGTTTCCGACCAGTAGGAGGGGGATCATACTCACGGCCATGGCGCATATGCCCAGCAGCCAACGAGGTTCGGGCCGCCCCCCGAAGTGCAGCAGCCCGAACACGAGCCCCGCGACGCAGGACCCCGCCGCGTAGAGGGCGAGCACGAGGCTCGCGGCACCCTTGTGGCCCTGCTCGTCGGCGAAGGCCACGGTGACCACGTCCACCGCCCCGAAGATCGCCCCGGTCGCCACGAAGGTGGCCACCAGGACCTGCAGGCCCGGCGCGCGCAGTGCCGTACGGCCGCCGTCGTGCTCGCGCGGGTGCGGGGCCGGCTCGGTGGCCCGCTGCGCGGTCAGCCAGAAGACGCCGACCACCAGGAAGCAGGCGGCGAGCAGCGGACCCGCCTCCGGGAACCAGGCCGTGGACAGCCCGATGGAGATGATCGGCCCGAAGATGAAGCAGACCTCGTCGACGACGGACTCGAAGGAGTACGCGGTGTGCAGCTGCGGGGTGCCGCGGTACAGGGCCGCCCACCGCGCGCGGATCATCGCGCCGAGACTCGGCACCGAGCCGATGCCGACGGCGCACACGAACAGCACCCAGTCCGGCCAGCGGAAATGAGCGGCGAGCAGCATCCCGGCGGACGCCACCAGCGCGACGAGCGTCGCCGGGCGCAGCACCCGCCGCTGGCCGTGCAGATCCACCAGCCTCGAGACCTGCGGGCCGATCGCCGCGGCGGCCAGCGCGATGGTGGCCGACAGCATGCCCGCGAGGCCGTACCTGCCGGTGAGCTGGGAGATCATCGTGACCACGCCGATGCCCATCATCGACAGCGGCATCCGGCCGACGAAGCCCGCGGCGGCGAAACCCTTGGAGCCGGGGGCGGCGAACAGGGCGCGGTAGGGGCTGGGCACAGGGGTTCTCCGGTCGGCCGGCGAGCAGCGGCTCGGGCAGCGGTAAGGCGCGAATAAGCCTCATACAGCTTACGAGTGAGGTGACCCTAACGCACCCGGCCGGACGGTCCGGGAACCCGGGTGGTCACCCCGCCGTTTCCCGGCTGTCAGCACCGGATGACAGGATCGACCCATGCGAGACGCGCTCGATGCCACCCCCTACGACGCCCTGCTCCTGCTCTCGTTCGGAGGCCCCGAGGGCCCCGACGACGTGGTCCCGTTCCTGGAGAACGTGACGCGCGGGCGTGGCATCCCCAAGGAACGCCTGAAGGAAGTCGGCCGCCACTACTTCCTGTTCGGCGGGGTCAGCCCCATCAACGACCAGAACCGCGCCCTGCTGGACGCCTTGCGCAAGGACTTCGCGGACCACGGCCTGGGCCTGCCGATCTACTGGGGCAACCGCAACTGGGCGCCCTACCTCACCGACACCCTGCGCGAGATGATCGCCGACGGCCACCGCCGCATCCTGGTCCTGGCCACCAGCGCCTACGCCTCCTACTCGGGCTGCCGCCAGTACCGCGAGAACCTCGCCGAGTCGCTGGCGGCTCTTGAGGCCGAGGGCCTGGAGCTGCCGAAGATCGACAAGCTGCGGCACTACTTCAACCACCCGGGTTTCCTGGAGCCCATGGTCGACGGGGTGATCGAGTCCCTCGCCGAGCTCCCCGAGGACGTTCGCGACGGCGCCCACATCGCCTTCTCGACCCATTCGATCCCGACCGCGTCCGCGGACACCTCCGGCCCGGTCGAGGGCCACGGTGAGGGCGGCGCCTACGTCGCACAGCACCGGGAGGTCGCCCGGCTGATCGCGGACGCCGTCCGTGAGCGCACCGGCGTCGACCACCCCTGGCAGCTCGTCTACCAGTCGCGCTCCGGCGCCCCGCACATCCCGTGGCTGGAGCCCGACATCTGCGACCACCTGGAGGAGCGCCACGGATCCGGCGTCCCGGCCGTGGTGATCGCCCCCATCGGCTTCGTCTCCGACCACATGGAGGTCCTCTACGACCTCGACACGGAGGCGAAGGCCAAGGCCGAGGAGCTGGGCCTGCCGATGCGCCGCTCGGCGACCGTCGGCGCCGACCCGCGGTTCGCCGCCGCGATCCGCGACCTGGTCCTGGAGCGGGCCGGGGTGGAGCGCGGGCAGGAGGTCACCCCCTGCGCCCTCGGCGCGCTCGGGGCCGACCACAACGTCTGTCCGGTCGGCTGCTGCCCGGCCCGTGCCGCCAGGCCCGCAGCCGCGGGCATCGACAGCCCGTACGCGTGAGGAGCCCCGTGACCGACCCCCTGCACGCGGAACTGCTTCGGCTCGCCCAGGAGGCGGCCCGTCGCGCCGGCGCCCTGCTGCGGGACGGCCGCCCGGCCGACCTCGCGGTCGCCAGGACCAAGTCCAGTCCCATCGACGTGGTGACCGAAATGGACATCGCGGCGGAGAAGCTGATCACGGACCTGGTCTCCGAGCACCGCCCGGACGACGGCTTCCTCGGCGAGGAGGGCGCCTCCACCGAGGGCACGAGCGGGATCCGCTGGGTGATCGACCCTCTCGACGGTACGGTCAACTACCTTTACGGACTGCCGACTTGGTCCGTCTCCATCGCGGCCGAGCAGGACGGCGAGACCGTCGTGGGAGTCGTCGCGGCGCCGATGCGCGGCGAGACGTATCACGCGGTACGGGGCGAGGGCGCCTGGGCCACGGGCGCATGGGAGGGGGAGCGCAGGCTGACGTGCCGCACGGCACCGCCCCTGGACCAGGCCCTGGTGTCGACGGGCTTCAACTACGTCACCAAGGTCCGCACCCACCAGGCAGAGGTGGCCCAGAAGCTGATCCCCCTGCTCCGCGACATCCGCCGCGGCGGCTCGGCGGCGGTCGACCTGTGCGACCTGGCCGCAGGCCGCCTGGACGGCTACTACGAGCGAGGCCTGAACGCCTGGGACTACGGGGCGGGCGACCTCGTCGCCCGGGAAGCGGGCGCCCTGACCGGTGGCCGCCCCGGAGAACGCCCGAACCCCGGCCTCACCGTCGCCGGCACCCCCGGGGTCTTCGAGCCCCTCCAGGAGCTCCTGGAGGGCTTCGGTGCCTGGCACGACTGACGGACCGACTCCGGACGAACACGAGGTGAACGCCTCCGGCCCCGGACGCAGCGGACCCCCGGCGCTGGATTCGCCGGGGGTCCGCTGTCGTGCCGCGAAGCCGATCAGACGCTAGACGCCGACCTCCACACCGTGTTCGGCGGCGAGGCGGCGCAGGTCGTCGAGCTCGCCCTGCTCCACCTCGACGAGGAAGTCGTCGCCCTCGTTGCGAGCCCGTGTCAGATCGGTCTCGGTCGCCCTTATGCGCTGCAGAAGTCCTGCGGTGAATGCGTCCATGCTGCGCCCCCTCGTCCTGGGTCGTGGGTCGGTGGCACGGGGGTGTGCCGTTCGGAAGGGGCGATCACGTCTCCTGTAGGTGCCCAGCGCTGCCCTGCCGGGCGGCGACGGTGCCGGACACCCACGCCCGCTCTGCGGAAGCGGATCGCGTCGTGCCGCATGGTGGTACGGCACATGCAGAGCGTGATCGCGGGGTGTAAAGCCGTCCTCCCCCCGCTCCTTCCGACGGAAACCTCAACCGCGCGAGAAAATCCCGCATTCCCGCTCTCACACCCGTCTTTCAGTTGCCGCTCACCCGTCTTACAGCCGACTTATGGCCGAAAAGGGCAGGATGGAGGCCAACACTCACCCGGCCCCCCGCCCGCGCGTGCCCGAAGCGCGCTACGCGGGTGGACACAGGAAGGACAAGCGACGTGCGCGTACTCGTCGTCGAGGACGAGCAACTGCTCGCCGATGCGGTGGCCACCGGACTGCGCCGGGAGGCCATGGCCGTCGACGTCGTGTACGACGGTGCGGCCGCCCTGGAGCGCATCGGAGTCAACGACTACGACGTGGTGGTCCTCGACCGCGACCTCCCCCTCGTCCACGGCGACGACGTCTGCCGCAAGATCGTCGAACTCGGCATGCCCACACGCGTGCTGATGCTCACGGCGTCCGGCGACGTCAGCGACCGCGTCGAGGGCCTGGAGATCGGCGCCGACGACTATCTGCCCAAGCCCTTCGCGTTCAGCGAGCTGACGGCACGCGTGCGTGCCCTCGGCCGGCGCACCAGCGTGCCGCTGCCGCCGGTCCTGGAGCGCGCCGGGATCAAGCTCGACCCCAACCGCCGCGAGGTCTTCCGCGACGGCAAGGAGGTCCAGCTCGCCCCCAAGGAGTTCGCCGTCCTGGAGGTGCTGATGCGCTCCGAGGGCGCCGTCGTCTCCGCGGAGCAGCTCCTGGAGAAGGCCTGGGACGAGAACACCGACCCCTTCACCAACGTCGTGCGGGTGACCGTGATGACCCTGCGCCGCAAGCTGGGCGAACCCGCAGTGATCGTCACCGTCCCCGGCTCCGGCTACCGGATCTGATAGCTCGTGGCCTCGACTCCCGCTCCTCCCCAGGCCCCTCCGAAGCCCACCTGGGACCCCAGGCGGCCGGCGCCGCCGCTGCCGTGGCTGCGCCCGACCATCCGCATAAGGCTCACGCTGCTGTACGGCGGCATGTTCCTGATTGCCGGCATTCTGCTGCTGTCGATCATCTATCTGCTCGCCGCGAACGCGTTGAACGTGGGGAGCAACCTGCCCTTCAAGATCGTCTCCGGCGGGGTGACCAGTGACATCTGCAAGCTGTCGGGCAGTGAGCTGCCCGCGGACGAGCTCAACCACGCGCTGAACCAGTGCGTCAACGACCAGCGCCAGCACGCCCTGGACAACCTCCTCAGCCGCTCACTGCTGGCCCTGCTCGGCCTCGCGATCATCGCCTTCGCCTTCGGCTACGCGATGGCGGGACGCGTCCTGTCGCCGCTCGGCCGGATCCTGCGCACCGCGCGCTCGGTGGCGGGCTCGGACCTCTCCCGCCGTATCGAGCTGGACGGCCCGGACGACGAGATCAAGGAACTGGCCGACACCTTCGACGACATGCTGGAGCGCCTGGAGCGGGCCTTCACGGCCCAGCAGCGCTTCGTCGGCAACGCCTCGCACGAGCTGAGAACCCCGCTGGCGATCAACCGCACGCTCCTGGAAGTGCATCTGTCGGATCCGGGGGCACCCGTGGAGCTGCAGCAGCTGGGCAAGACACTGCTGGCCACCAACGAGCGCAGTGAACAGCTCGTGGAGGGTCTGCTGCTGCTCGCCCGCAGCGACAACCAGATCGTCGAGCGCAAGCCCGTGGACCTCGCCGAGGTCGCCGAGCAGGCGGTCGACCAGGTGAACGGCGAGGCGGAGGCCAAGGGCGTGACGATCCGCGGCGACCGGAACACGGCGGTCGTCCAGGGCAACGGCGTCCTCCTTGAGCGGATCGCCCTGAACCTGGTGCAGAACGCCGTGCGCTACAACGTGCCCGAGGACGGCTGGGTCGAGGTGACCACGGAGATCCAGCACGGCCACGCGGTGCTCACGGTGTCCAACACGGGCCCCGTCGTGCCGGCGTACGAGGTCGACAATCTCTTCGAGCCGTTCAAGCGGCTGCGGGGCGCCGACCGCACCGGCAGCGACAAGGGCGTCGGGCTCGGTCTGTCCATCGTGCGGTCCGTGGCGCGGGCGCACGGCGGGCACATCACCGCTCAGCCGCGCGAAGGGGGTGGGCTCGTGATGCGAGTCACCCTTCCGGTCTGAGACCATGGCCCCGCACTGAGATCGATACACAGGGATGTTCGCTTTGCGCGGAATTTTCTGGGCACCTGAGGGACCGCCCCATGTGTGATCGATCACAAGGGAGATTTTCCGGCCATCTACTCTCCGTGATCATGCACCCTGTCGGAAAGCCGGGATAATCCGGTTTTCAGGGGTCCTGATCACGGGAAGTACACGGTGAGACGCCTTTGAAGTGCGGGATTCGGACCGTGTACGGTCCCGATCGCCATCCAACCCGATCACTCAAGAGGAGTCCGGTTGGGTGTCGATTGAGTAACAGACCTTGATGTGAGGCAAAATCTCCGCCTCGGGTCGGGCACAAGTCCGGCCTCTCACGCGTTACGTGCGCTGGAGACACCGCAGACACCCAGAGGGGGAGAGCGACATGGCTACGGATTACGACACCCCACGCAAGACCGACGACGACGTCGACTCGGACAGCCTTGAAGAGCTCAAGGCGCGTAGGAACGACAAGTCGACCTCCGCAGTGGACGTCGACGAGTTCGAGGCCGCCGAAGGCCTGGAACTGCCCGGCGCGGACCTTTCGAACGAAGAGCTGGCCGTCCGGGTACTGCCCAAGCAGCAGGACGAGTTCACCTGCATGAGCTGCTTCCTGGTGCACCACCGCAGCCAGCTGGCCCGGGAGAAGAACGGCCAGCCGATCTGCCGCGACTGCGACTGAGGGCGGGTCGGGCATGACTGGCTCGACCCCTCCTTGGAAGCGCCGCTCTCTCAGGCGGGGAGCGGACCAGGGGCCGTCCGACGGCCCTCACCGCGCGCGTGACGACGAGCGGGGCTCTTCCGAAACGGGAGCCTCGCTCGAACCGGTGGCCGACCGGGCTGACCTCCCGGCGCCGACCGATACGACCAGGACGCCCGCGCCCGTCGCCAGACGACGGGCGGCGGCGGTCCGGGACAGGGCCCGGGAAGGGGTCCGCAAGGGCGGCAGCAGGGCCAGGGCGGGCCTGGCGTACCTGGCCGACCGGATCATCGAGATCGCCCCGCGTGTCCCCGTACGGGACCTCGCGGCCCTCCGCCGCCAGTTCCCCGGCCTCGGCCCGGAGGAGCTCGCGGACAAGCTTGTCGCGGGTGCCGCGAGCGCCACGGCGACGGTCGGGGCGGGGGTCGGAGCGGCGGCGATGCTGCCCGTGCCGCCGGCGATGCCGACCGAACTGGCCGCCGAGATCACCGGCGTGGCCGCGATCGAGCTGAAGCTGATCGCCGAACTCCACGAGGTCTACGGCGTACGGCCGCCCGGGAACCTCAAGGACCGCAGCACCGCGTATCTGAACTCCTGGTCGGGGGAGCGCGGGATCGACGCGAGGAAGCCGTCGACCGTGAGCGGCGCGCTCAACAGCCAGATGAAACAGCAGCTGCGGCAGCAGATCATGAAGCGGACGATCCGCGACCTGCCGAACCTGATGCCGTTCCTGGTCGGCGCGGCCGTCGGGGCGGTCATGAACCGCCGGGACACCAGAAAGCTCGCCGAGCGGATCCGCAAGGATCTGCGCAGGATGCAGGTGCCGTGGGACGAACTGCCCCAGCTCCCGGCCCTCGAGACGCCGGTGAACCCGCTTCAGCTGGAGAAGTAAGACTTCCGTGAGACTTCGGGCTCGGCTCCACCGTCCGGACGGACGGGGTGAAGTCCTGCACGGATGTTCTAGGCGGCGGCCGTCCGGGCGGCCTTGAGCGCCTCGGCCAGCCGCTCCGGCTTCCGCGTCGACAGATACAGATACGGCGTCGGGTCGTCCGGGTCGGTGACCTCCACCTTCAGCGCCCTGGGAATGTAGGAGCGCAGCAGCAGGAAGGCGCGGGTGTCGGCCTTGTGGGTCCGCCAGGCCCGGGCCTCCTCCGGGTCCAGGATCTCCGCCTCGCCCAGCGCCGCCACCGGGATCTTCGCCTCGCCCGCGATGAGGGAGTCACCGACGACGCGGATGCGCAGCGAGCCGTAGGAGCTCGCGAGGATCGCCGCCACGGCGGTGCCGCCGACCAGGCCGCCGAGCAGCGGAAGCGTCCCGAACGGAAGCAGGATCAGCGCGAAGGCGACCCCGACCAGGAAGGAGATCAGCCACCAGGAGCGGGGGGCGGTGAGACGTTCGTCGTACGGGGCGGCGGAGGGCTGCATGGAACCAAGCTTGGCACGGTGTCCTGACAGGTCCGACGCGCGGGTAAGGTCTGCGCCTGTGAGTGGTACTTCCCCGGCTCTCAAGCCTCCCGCCGACGCGGCGCAACCTGTGCGACACCAGGACGCTCCCGCGCCCGGTGAGCTGCTCGGTGCGCACTATGGCCAGTGTTTCGGCTGTGGCGGCGAGCAGTCCCACGGGCTGCACCTGGAGGCACGGGCCGGCGAGGGGGTCTCGGTCACCGCCGAGTTCACGGTGCGAACCGCCCATCAGGGCGCTCCCGGGCTCGCGCACGGCGGGGTGCTCGCGACCGCCCTCGACGAGACCCTGGGCTCGCTCAACTGGCTGCTGCGCACCATCGCCGTGACCGGGCGCCTGGAGACCGACTTCGTACGGCCGGTGCCCGTGGGCACGGTGCTGTATCTGGAGGCCGAGGTGACGGCGGTGGCCGGGCGGAAGATCTACTCGACCGCGACCGGCCGGATCGGCGGACCCGAGGGGCCCGTGGCGGTCCGTGCCGACGCCCTGTTCGTCGAGGTCAAGGTCGACCACTTCATCGACAACGGCCGCCCGGAGGAGATCCGGGCCGCCATGGACGACCCGGACCAGGTCCGGCGTGCCCGTGCCTTCGAGGTGAACCCGTGAGCCGTGACCCGCTGAACGTGCTGATCCGGCGCGTCGACCCGGACGTACCGCTTCCGGCGTACGCGCACCCCGGTGACGCGGGGGCCGATCTGCGGACCACCGAGAGCCGTGAACTGAAGCCCGGGGAGCGGGCCGTTCTGCCCACCGGGGTGTCTGTGGCGCTGCCGGAGGGGTACGCGGCCTTCGTGCACCCTCGATCCGGTCTCGCCGCCCGCTGCGGTGTCGCTCTCGTGAATGCCCCGGGGACGGTTGATGGCGGGTACCGTGGGGAGATCAAGGTGATCGTGGTGAATCTCGACCCGCACGAGTCGGTGCGGTTCGAGCGCTTCGACCGGATTGCCCAACTCGTCGTCCAGCAGGTCGAGAGGGTCCGCTTCCAGGAGGTCGCGGAGCTTCCCGACTCGGCGCGGGCCGAGGGGGGCTTCGGGTCCACCGGCGGTCACGCCGCCGTGGGCGACGGAGGCGATACAAGCGCTGAGGCCGCCGTGGGCGGCACAACGGGTGGGAATCGATACGCTTCGGTCGTATCCGACCGGGAAGGACAGTGACGTGTTCGGACGTCGCAAGAAGAAGGGTGCCGCCGAGGACGCGGCCGGCGAGGCCGAGCAGGTCGTCGACAGCGTCGACACTGAGGCGGACGACGTAGAGCGTGAGCGCGTACGGCTGGAGCCGGAGCCGCGCCCCGACGGGCCCTGGGACGACACCGAGGTCCGTGACCCCGCCGAGGGTCGCGTGGACCTGGGCGGTCTGTTCGTGCCGGGCGTCGAAGGCATGGAGCTGCGGGTCGAGGTCGCGGGCGACGCCATCGTCGCGGCCACCGTCGTGCTGCGCGACAGCGCCATCCAGCTGCAGGCCTTCGCCGCTCCCAAGCGCGAGGGCATCTGGGGCGAGGTGCGCGAGGAGATCGGCTCCGGCATCACCCAGCAGGGCGGCATCGTCGACGAGGTCGAGGGTCCGCTGGGCTGGGAGCTGCGCGCCCAGGTGCCGGTGCAGCTGCCGGACGGCACGGGTGGTTTCCAGGTCGTGCGGTTCGTGGGTGTGGACGGTCCGCGCTGGTTCCTGCGCGGGGTGATCTCGGGCCAGGGTGCGGTGCAGCCGCAGGCGGCCGGGCTGCTCGAGCAGATCTTCCGGGACACGGTCGTGGTCCGCGGCGAGGGCCCGATGGCGCCCCGCGACCCGATCGTCCTGAAGCTGCCGAACGACGCCCAGATGGTCCCCGAGGGCGTTCAGCAGCAGGACGAGGGCTCCCGCTTCTCCGGCGGGATGGGCCAGCTGCAGCGCGGACCGGAGATCACCGAGGTCCGCTAGTCGTACGACGTCGAGGGCCGTACCCCGTGAGGGGGTGCGGCCCTGGTGCGTTCAGGCGGGCGACCCGCAGCGCAGGACAGGCGATGAGTACGGCTCGCCGTCGAGGACGGGCGCGTCGACTCTCGTCCGGCTCGGACGTCCCCGACCGCGAGCTGCTGGGCGCCGCTGCGCCCTCGTACGGCCGATGTGCGGCTCGTACTCGAACCGTTCCTGGACGCCTCACCAGATGGCGCCTGGCTCAGCGGGTTCACCCCGAACGGTCTTGGGTGACCTGGTTCCCCGCTTTCGCACCCCGGCGGCGACACGCGTCGTGCATGTGGTCCGGCCCGGGGCGGGCGGAGTTCCTGATGCGCGAGGTCTTTCGCCCGGGCCAGAGCACTCCGATGCCCCGCACCATCACTGCGGTGGTACAGGGGCGGTGACGCTCGACGCCCCGACAAGAGAACCTCGTACGCCAAGACCGTAGCGTCGACTACGAGCAAGACGCGTTCTGCAACCGCGAATTCACCCTGTCGGGTGGCCCCGCGCCTGGTCGGCGGTCATCACGCCACACCAACAGCAACGCCCCCTGCAGACGGGCTGGGCCGGCTCCTCGTGGCCCAGGGCGGCCGAGATCATCAAGTACACGTACACCGGGAGTTGGGCGAACTCCGGACGCTTCGCGACCATGCTCCGCAACGTCTATCTGGCGGAGATCATCAACGGCTCGAAGTCCAACGGGAACTGGGAGCTGTCGATGATGGAGGCGGCCGTCGGCATCTCCGTCTTCCTCGAGGACAAGTCGTCGTACGACAAGGCCGTGGCGAAGTTCCGCACCCGCACCGCGGCCTACGTCTACCTGGACTCCGACGGTGAGCTGCCGAAGACCGTGCCGAGCCAGAACCTCGACACCCGGGACAAGATCGTCAACTACTGGCAGGGGCAGTCCACCTTCGTCACCGGGCTCACCCAGGAGACCTGCCGGGACCTCACGCACACCGGGTACGGCATCTCCGCGCTCTCGCATGTCGCCGAGACGAGCCGTATCCAGGGCCTGGATCTCTACGGCACGGATGTGGGCGAGCGGCTGCGGCAGGCGCTGGGGTTCCAGGCCAGGTACGAGCTGGGGACCGCTGTGCCGGGCTGGCTGTGCGGCGGGGCGCTGAAACCCGGGCTCGGGCCGGTCACCGAGGTCGGGTACAACGCGCTGCACAAAAAACTTGGCATGGGCATGACTAATGCGCAGGCGCTGACCGAGCGGAACCGCCCGGCCGGCAGCAACAACCTCTTCGTGGCCTGGGAGACCCTCACCCACGGGGACAACCCGAGCTGAACCGTTGAAGGCCGGGCGCCGGACGGTGATACTGGCGCCCGGTTCCATGAGTTCACGGGGTTCGCGGGTTTTACGGTTTCACGGGGGAGAGCGCAATGACTCAGGTGGTCACGGAGACCATGGTGCGGGTCGAGGACATCCACAGGTCGTTCGGCGAGGGGGCCGCCGCGGTGCACGCGCTGCGCGGGGTCTCGTTCGAGGTGCCGCGCGGTGAACTCGTCGCCCTCAAGGGGCGTTCGGGATCCGGGAAGACCTCGCTCCTCAACATCGTCGGGGGGCTCGACCGGCCCGACCGGGGGCGGGTCGAGCTCGACGGGGTCGACATCGCCGGGCTGGACGAGGACGGGCTGCTGGCGCTGCGGCGGGACCGTATCGGCTTCGTCTTCCAGTCCTTCGGGCTGATCCCGATCCTCACCGCCGCGGAGAACATCGGCGTCCCGATGCGACTGCGCCGGGTGGACGCACGCGCGCGTGAGGAGCGGGTCGAGCTTTTGCTGGCCCTGGTCGGCCTCGCGGAGCACGCGAAGCAGCGCCCCGGTGAGCTCTCCGGCGGTCAGCAGCAGCGCGTCGCCATCGCCCGGGCCCTCGCGAACAACCCCTCGCTCCTCGTCGCCGACGAGCCGACGGGTCAACTGGACGCGGAGACCGGGCACGCCGTCATGGAGCTGCTGCGGGCCGTCGTACGCAGCGAGAACGTCACCGCGCTGGTGGCCACGCATGACGCGACCCTGCTGGATCTGGCGGATCGGGTGCTGGAGCTGGGGGACGGGGAGATCGTGGGTCAGTGAGCGCGCGCGTCGTGCCGGGGGGAGTTCGGCACTCGGTGGGACGTCCCGCGCCGAGGGCAAGTTTGTCGCTCTCCCCGCGGCGGCTGTTCCTGGGCTGGCGGGGCCAGACCGTGGTGCCGTGGGTGCTGGAGACAGCTGTGAGGCACCGCCGGTCGTTGCCGCGTTGACGGTCCGGCGGCACGTCCTGGCCTTCCCGCACCCTCCGCGCAGCGGTGAGCCGCAGCTGCGGCAGGCACTCGCGTGGCTCGTCGCCGCAGGACCCGGTCTTGGGGCGCTGTTCCCGGGCGTGCAGGGTCGGTGCTGCAGGCTCCGGTGCCGGGCGGGTGCTTCGGTCGGGCTTCCGTCTGAGGGTCGCGTCGGGGTTGCGTCGACGGGGGCCCGGTGTCGGCCGCGTGGCTCGGTATCGCAGGATCCCGCTCTCGGGGTGCTGTTCCCGGACGGCGCAGGGGGCAGTGACGCGGGCTCCGGTACCGGTCGGGCTTCGTCTGAGGGTCGCGTCGGGGTTGCGTCTACGGGGGCCCCGGCGTTGGCCGTGTGGCTCGGTATCGCCTGAGTCGGCCGTGGCGCTGGTCCCGGACGGTGCAGGGACTCCGGCCGGGACCTCCGTCCGAGGGGTGCGTCAGGGTTGTGTCAAAGGTGGGGGGCGCGTCGGGCCCGGGCCCCGTTGTCGGGATTGTTGGCCGTAAGGTCGGCGCTGCGTAGGCAGTAGTGAGCGGAAGACAATGGGCCCATGGGACGCGGCAGGCTTCGGATATACCTCGGTGCGGCACCGGGCGTCGGCAAGACGTACGCGATGCTGTCCGAGGCCCACCGCAGGGTCGAGCGGGGGACCGACTGTGCCGTGGGATTCGTGGAGCATCACGGGCGGCCGCGCACCGAGGTGATGCTGCACGGCCTGGAAGAGATCCCGCGCAGGGAGCTGGAGTACCGGGACGCCGTCTTCACCGAGATGGACGTCGACGCCGTCCTGCGTCGCGCCCCCGCCGTCGCCCTGGTGGACGAACTCGCCCACACCAACATTGTGGGCTCACGCAACGCCAAGCGCTGGCAGGACGTCGAGGAACTGCTGGTGGCCGGGATCGACGTGGTCTCGACCGTGAACATCCAGCACCTGGAGTCGCTCGGCGACGTCGTCGAGTCGATCACCGGCGTACGGCAGCAGGAGACGGTGCCCGACGAGTTCGTACGGCGGGCCGAACAGATCGAGCTTGTCGACATGTCGCCGCAGGCGCTGCGGCGGCGGATGGCGCACGGCAACATCTACCAGCCGGACAAGGTCGACGCGGCCCTGTCGAACTACTTCCGGCCCGGCAACCTCACCGCCCTGCGGGAGCTCGCGCTGCTGTGGGTGGCCGACCGGGTCGACGAGTACCTCAAGCAGTACCGCAGCGAGCACCGGGTCTCGAAGATCTGGGGTTCCAGGGAACGGATCGTGGTCGGGCTGACCGGCGGACCGGAGGGCCGGACGCTGATCCGGCGAGCCGCGCGCCTGGCGGAGAAGGGCGCCGGCGGCGAGGTACTCGCCGTCTACATAGCCCGCAGCGACGGTCTGACCTCCGCCTCGCCCAAGGAACTCGCCGTCCAGAGGACCCTCGTCGAAGACCTCGGAGGAACCTTTCACCATGTCGTCGGCGACGACATACCGGCCGCCCTGCTCGACTTCGCGCGGGGCGTCAACGCCACCCAGATCGTCCTCGGCTCCTCCCGCCGCAAGACCTGGCAGTACGTCTTCGGACCCGGTGTCGGCGCGACCGTGGCCCGGGAGTCCGGGCCCGACCTGGACGTGCACATCGTCACCCACGACGAGGTCGCCAAGGGGCGTGGACTGCCCGTCGCCCGGGGCGCGCGGCTCGGACGGGCCCGGATCCTGTGGGGCTGGCTGGTCGGTCTGGCGGGCCCGGCGTTCCTGACGATCCTCCTCACCACCGTCGACCTCGGCCTCGCCAACGACATGCTGCTGTTCCTGGCGGTCGTGGTGGCCGCGGCCCTGCTGGGCGGACTCTTCCCGGCACTCGCCTCGGCCGCGGTCGGCTCGCTGCTGCTGAACTACTTCTACACACCGCCCCTGCACCGCTGGACCATCGCCGACCCGAAGAACATCGTCGCCATCGTGATCTTCGTGGGCGTCGGTATCTCGGTGGCCTCCGTGGTCGACCTCGCCGCCCGCCGCACCCACCAGGCCGCCCGGCTGCGCGCCGAGTCGGAGATCCTGTCCTTCCTCGCCGGGAACGTGCTGCGCGGCGAGACCCGTCTGGAGGAGCTCCTGGAGCGCGTCCGGGAGACCTTCGGCATGGAGTCGGCGGCCCTGCTGGAACGGGCGAGCGACGTCGAGCCGTGGACCTGCGCGGGCCGGGCGGGGCTCGGACCGTCCGTGGAGCGGCCCGAGGATGCCGACGTCGACATGCCGGTGGGCGACCACATGGCGCTCGCGCTCACCGGCCGGGTGCTGCCCGCCGAGGACCGCCGGGTGCTGGCCGCCTTCGCCGCCCAAGCCGCCGTCGCCCTGGACCGTCGCAGACTCCAGGAGGAGGCCGACCGGGCCCGCACGCTCGCCGAGGGCAATCGCATCCGTACGGCGCTCCTGGCCGCCGTATCGCATGACCTGCGCACGCCTCTGGCCGGCATCAAGGCGGCCGTCTCGTCGCTCAGGTCCGACGACGTGGCGTGGTCCGAGGAGGACCGGGCCGAGCTGCTGGAGGGCATCGAGGAGGGTGCCGACCGGCTCGACCACCTCGTGGGCAACCTGCTCGACATGTCCCGCCTCCAGACCGGCACGGTCACCGCGATCATCCGGGAGATCGACGTCGACGAGGTGGTGCCGATGGCCCTCGGCGGGGTGCCCGACGACAGCGTGGAGCTGGACGTCCCGGAGACCCTGCCGATGGTCGCCGTCGATCCGGGGCTCCTGGAGCGGGCGGTGGCCAACCTGGTCGAGAACGCCGTCAAGTACAGCCCGCCCGGCACTCCCGTCCGGGTGTCCGCCAGCGCCATCGCCGACCGCGTCGAGGTACGGGTCGTCGACCGAGGCCCCGGCGTCCCGGACGAGGCCAAGGAGCGCATCTTCGCGCCCTTCCAGCGCTACGGCGACGCCCCGCGCGGTGCCGGGGTGGGACTCGGGCTCGCGGTGGCCCGGGGCTTCGCGGAGGCCATGAGCGGCACCCTCAACGCGGAGGACACGCCCGGCGGAGGCCTCACTATGGTGCTGACGCTGTGCGCGGCGGACGCGCACGCGGAGCTCCTCGACGCACCCTTCGCAGAGGCAGAAGCAGAACCCGAAAGGCAGGCCACATGACCAGAGTGCTGGTCATCGACGACGAGCCGCAGATCGTGCGCGCCCTCGTGATCAACCTCAAGGCGCGCAAGTACGAGGTCGATGCGGCGCACGACGGCGCCAGCGCGCTCAGGCTCGCCGCCGCCCGCCACCCCGACGTGGTCGTCCTCGACCTGGGTCTGCCCGACATGGACGGCGTCGAGGTGATCAAGGGGCTGCGCGGCTGGACCCGGGTGCCGATTCTCGTGCTGTCCGCCCGGCACTCCTCCGACGAGAAGGTCGAGGCGCTGGACGCGGGCGCCGACGACTACGTCACCAAGCCCTTCGGCATGGACGAGCTGCTGGCCCGCCTCCGGGCCGCCGTGCGCCGTGCGGAGCCCACCGGGGGTGACGAGGAGGAGGTCCTGGTGGAGACCGACGAGTTCACCGTCGACCTGGCCGCGAAGAAGGTCCAAAAGCATGGCAGAGACGTTCGCCTGACCCCCACGGAGTGGCACCTGCTCGAGGTACTTGTCCGCAACACCGGCCGACTCGTCGGCCAGAAACAGCTCCTCCAGGAGGTCTGGGGGCCGTCCTACGGGACGGAGACGAACTACCTGCGGGTCTACATGGCCCAGCTGAGGCGGAAGCTGGAGGCGGACCCCTCGCATCCCAAGCACTTCGTCACCGAGCCCGGCATGGGATACCGGTTCGAACGCTAGTGCTGCGGGTACAACGCTGTCGGCGCACCCCGGTAGGCTTTCGGATATGAGTGCTGTTCCGCGTTCCGAGAAGCCGGTGGGCCGGTTCCGGCGCATGCTCGA
Source organism: Streptomyces canus (assembly GCF_001514145.1). GTDB lineage: Bacteria > Actinomycetota > Actinomycetes > Streptomycetales > Streptomycetaceae > Streptomyces > Streptomyces canus. The sequence continues at coordinate 495,328 of NZ_KQ948661.1, read as the reverse complement.
CCGGCTCTCCTCGTCGCAGGAGGACCTGGAGTCCGAGGAGCTGCGGGAGGACACCGAGACCACCGGCTGCACCCGTATTGGCGACTGTCACGACCGCCAGATCGTGACCGTTACTGGTACCTTGCGCACGGTCACCCTGCGGCCGCGCGCGGGCGTCCCGGCCCTGGAGGCCGAGCTGTTCGACGGGTCCGCCGCCCTGGACGTGGTGTGGCTCGGCAGGCGCTCCATCGTCGGGATAGAGCCGGGGCGCAAGCTGATCGCCTCCGGGCGGATCTCGATGAGCCGGGGCCGCCGGGTGCTGTTCAATCCGAAATACGAACTCCGACCCGTGGGACGGGAGTAGCCGGTGACGTCTCTCGACAAGCCGACCGAAGACACTCAGACCGATGACGCGCGGGCGGTGACCGAGGCGGCCCTGTTCGAGGCGTTCGGCGGCGTCCGGGGCATGGTCGAGACGGTTCTGCCGGGCCTGCTCTTCGTCACGATCTTCACGATCAACAAGGATCTGCACCTGTCGGCGATCGCCGCGCTCGCGGTGTCGCTGCTGCTGGTCGTGGTCCGCCTGGTGATGCGGGACACCGTGAAGCACGCCTTCAGCGGTGTCTTCGGCGTCGCCTTCGGTGTCGTCTTCGCGATGATGACGGGCAACGCCAAGAACTTCTATCTGCCGGGCATGCTGTACACGCTGGGCCTCGGCCTGGCGTACGTCATCACGACGCTCGCGGGTGTGCCGCTGATGGGGCTCATCCTCGGCCCGGTCTTCAAGGAGAACCTCTCCTGGCGGACCCGCAACCCGGGCCGCAAGAAGGCGTACTCCAAGGCCAGTTACGCCTGGGGCGGGATCCTGCTCGCCAAGTGCGCGATCCTCTTCCCCCTGTACTGGTGGGCCGACACCGCTCAGCTCGGCTGGGTGCTGGTCGCCCTCAAGATCCCGCCCTTCCTGCTGGCCGTCTGGCTGACCTGGGTCTTCCTCGCGAAGGCACCGGCTCCGATCGACGTGTTCGCGGAGATGGAGGCGGAGGAGAAGGCCGAGGAGGAGCGCAAGGCGGCGCAGGCCGCGGAGCGTGGGGACACGGAGGCCACGGCCGGGCGGCACCGGCGCGAGGCGTAGTTCCCGGTACTTCGGTTACGACGACGGAGGGCGCCCAGCGTGTGCGGGGCGCCCTCCGTCGTCGTAGCCCTCGAAGACCTCAGCCCGTCGCGTCCTCGCGGCGCACCGACAGCAGGTCCTCCAGTTGTTCCTCGCGGGCCTGGGCGGCCACGAAGAGGAGTTCGTCGCCCGCCTCCAGGGAGTCCTCCCGCGACGGGGTGAGGACGCGGGTGCCGCGGATGATGGTGACCAGGGAGGTGTCCTCGGGCCACTCCACGTCGCCGACCGTCGTGCCGGCCAGGGCCGACTCCTCCGGCAGGGTCAGCTCGACCAGGTTCGCGTCGCCGTGGCTGAAGCGGAGCAGGCGGACCAGGTCGCCGACGCTCACCGCCTCCTCGACCAGGGCGGACATCAGGCGCGGGGTGGAGACGGCGACGTCCACGCCCCAGGACTCGTTGAACAGCCACTCGTTCTTCGGGTTGTTCACCCGGGCGACGACCCGCGGGACGCCGTACTCCGTCTTCGCCAGCAGGGAGACGACCAGGTTGACCTTGTCGTCGCCCGTCGCGGCGATCACCACGTTGCAGCGCTGGAGCGCGGCCTCGTCCAGGGAGGTGATCTCGCAGGCGTCGGCGAGCAGCCACTCCGCCTGCGGGACGCGCTCGACCGAGATGGCGGTCGGCGCCTTGTCGATGAGAAGGACCTCGTGGCCGTTCTCCAGCAGTTCGCCCGCGATCGAGCGGCCGACCGCACCGGCACCGGCAATGGCGACCCTCATCAGTGACCGCTCTCCTCTTCGGGGCCCTCGGCGAAGGACGCCTCGACCTTCTCGATGTCGTCCGTCCGCATCATCACGTGGACCAGGTCGCCCTCCTGGAGGACGGTCTGCGAGGTGGGCAGGATCGCCTCGCCGAGGCGGGTCAGGAACGCCACGCGGACGCCCGTCTCCTCCTGCATCTTGCTGATCTTGTGGCCGACCCAGGCGGTCGAGGCGTGCACCTCGGCCAACTGGACACCGCCGGTGGGATCGCGCCACAACGGCTCCGCGCCGGACGGCAGCAGCCGGCGCAGCATCTGGTCCGCGGTCCAGCGGACCGTGGCCACCGTCGGGATGCCGAGGCGCTGGTAGACCTCGGCGCGCCGGGGGTCGTAGATCCGGGCCGCGACGTTCTCGATGCCGAACATCTCGCGGGCCACACGGGCGGCGATGATGTTGGAGTTGTCGCCGCTGGAGACCGCGGCGAAGGCGCCCGCCTCCTCGATGCCCGCCTCGCGCAGGGTGTCCTGATCGAAGCCGACCCCGGTGACACGGCGACCGCCGAAACCGGAGCCCAGTCGTCGGAAGGCGGTGGGGTCCTGGTCGATCACGGCGACCGTGTGCCCCTGTTGCTCCAGGGTCTGGGCGAGAGCGGAACCCACTCTCCCGCAGCCCATGATGACGATGTGCACGACCGTCCTTCCGGTGTCAATAAGTACTGCTCAGCCACATCAGGGTCTCAGACCGACGCCCAAGCTACACACGGGCGGTAGGACGACGGCACCCCCGTGCACGGTTGCCCTGACTTCGTGTCCGTCAGCGGCGGCTGATGCTGCGGACGCTCGCGAGCGTCAGGATGCCGAGGCCGACGAGGGCGGCCGCGGCGCCGATCAGCTCTGCGGTCGTGTGCATGGGACCTCCGGGGACAGTGAGGGGCGGGGTCTTGTCATATAGGCATGCCACTTCGCTCACCTGCGGAATCCGTAGCCGGAGCGTGTCCGGATTTCACCCGGAGAGCAGATGCGGGGTGCCGGGTGGTTGCTCGCCCGTTCGAACGCTTACGCTTCACTGTTGTGTCCAAACTGACCGACGTGCCCAAGCGGATCCTGATCGGGCGCGCACTGCGCAGTGATCGGCTCGGCGAAACGCTCCTGCCGAAGCGCATCGCCCTCCCTGTCTTCGCCTCCGACCCGCTGTCCTCCGTGGCGTACGCGCCGGGCGAGGTGCTGCTGGTCCTGTCCATCGCGGGCGTGTCGGCCTATCACTTCAGCCCCTGGATCGCGCTCGCGGTCGTCGTGCTGATGTTCACGGTGGTCGCTTCCTACCGGCAGAACGTGCACGCCTACCCGAGCGGTGGCGGCGACTACGAGGTGGCCAACACCAACCTCGGCCCCAGGGCGGGGCTCACGGTCGCCAGCGCGCTGCTCGTCGACTACGTCCTCACCGTCGCCGTCTCCATCGCCTCCGGCATCGAGAACCTCGGCTCCGCGATCCCCTTCGTGGTCGAGCACAAGGTCCCCTGCGCGATCGCCGTGATCGTGCTGCTCACGCTGATGAACCTGCGCGGGGTCAAGGAGTCCGGCTCGCTCTTCGCGATCCCGACCTACGTCTTCGTCGCGGGCGTCTTCATCATGATCGCGTGGGGTGCGTTCCGCGGGCTGGTCCTTGACGACACCATGCGGGCACCGACGGCGGGGTACGAGATCAAGGCCGAGCACCAGGGCCTGGCGGGCTTCGCCCTCGTCTTCCTCCTGCTGCGCGCCTTCTCCTCCGGCTGTGCCGCACTCACCGGCGTCGAGGCGATCTCCAACGGTGTGCCGGCCTTCCGCAAGCCCAAGTCGAAGAACGCGGCGAGCACGCTCGCGGCGATGGGCCTGCTCGCCGTCACCATGTTCTGCGGGATCATCGCGTTGGCCATGGTCACCAAGGTCCGCATGGCCGAGAACCCGGCCGTCGACCTGCTCCACAACGGCGTCGCGCTCGGCTCCGGCTACGTGCAGAACCCGGTGATCTCCCAGGTCGCCGAGGCCGTCTTCGGCAAGGGCAGCTTCCTGTTCATCGTGCTGGCCGCGGCCACCGCACTGGTGCTGTTCCTCGCCGCGAACACCGCCTACAACGGCTTCCCGCTGCTCGGCTCGATCCTCGCCCAGGACCGCTACCTCCCGCGCCAGCTGCACACCCGCGGCGACCGCCTCGCCTTCTCCAACGGCATCGTGCTGCTGGCCGGTGCGGCCGGACTCCTGGTGTGGATCTACGGCGCCGACTCGACCCGGCTGATCCAGCTCTACATCGTCGGCGTGTTCGTGTCCTTCACGCTCAGCCAGACCGGCATGGTCCGGCACTGGAACCGCCACCTGGCCACCGAGAAGGACGCCGCGAAGCGCAGCCACATGGTCCGCTCCCGCGCGATCAACGCCTTCGGCGCCTTCTTCACCGGGCTCGTCCTGGTCGTCGTCCTGGTCACCAAGTTCACCCACGGCGCCTGGGTGGCGCTGCTCGGGATGTGCATCTTCTACGCGACGATGACGGCGATCCGGAAGCACTACGACCGGGTCTCCGAGGAACTCGCGGCGCCCGAGGGCCCGAGCGACGACAGCCTGCGGCCGTCCCGCGTCCACTCCGTCGTCCTGATCTCCAAGATCCACCGCCCGGCGCTGCGGGCGCTGGCGTACGCCAAGCTGATGCGCTCGGACTCGCTGGAGGCGCTGAGCGTCAACGTCGACCCGGCCGAGACCAAGGCACTGCGCGCCGAGTGGGAACGGCGCGGGATCGACGTACCCCTGAAGGTCCTGGACTCGCCGTACCGCGAGATCACGCGGCCGATCATCGACTACGTGAAGGGGCTGCGAAAGGAGTCGCCGCGGGACGCGGTGTCCGTGATCATCCCCGAGTACGTGGTCGGCCACTGGTACGAGCATCTGCTGCACAACCAGAGCGCGCTACGGCTCAAGGGCCGGCTGCTGTTCACGCCGGGGGTCATGGTGACCTCGGTGCCCTACCAGCTCCAGTCCTCGGAGGCGGCGAAGAACCGGGCCCGCAGGCGGCAGGAGTGGAACGCGCCCGGCTCGGTGCGGCGCGGTCCGGCCGAGCAGCGGGCGAAGGAGACGCCGGCGCCGAAGTAGACTGGATGGCTGTCGTCTCGGCCGCTCAGCTTTTGTGTCCGGCCGATTCGTGTCCGGTCGTTTCACGGCCGGCCGCGTTCCCCTTTCCCCTTGACGTTGTGGAGTCACCCCGCCATGCAGGCAGAACCGAAGAAATCGCTGGTGGGGCTGGAGTTCGAAGTCGAGATCGGCCCCGTCGCGCACGGCGGGCACTGCATCGCCCGCACGGACGACGGCCAGGTGCTGTTCGTCCGGCACACGCTGCCCGGTGAGCGGGTCGTGGCCAGGGTGACGGAGGGCGAGGAGGGGGCGCGTTTCCTGCGCGCGGACGCGGTGTCGGTTCTGGAGCCGTCCAAGGACCGCATCGAGGCGCCCTGCCCTTACGCCGGTCCCGGCCGCTGCGGCGGCTGCGACTGGCAGCACGCCAAGCCCGGTGCCCAGCGGCGTCTCAAGGGCGAGGTGGTCGCCGAGCAGCTGAAGCGGCTCGCGGGCCTCACCCCCGAGGAAGCCGGCTGGGACGGCACGGTGATGCCGGCCGAGGGCGACAAACTGCCGGCGGGCGAGGTGCCTGCCTGGCGCACCCGTGTGCAGTACGCGGTGGACGCCGACGGCAACGCCGGTCTGCGCCGCCACCGTTCGCACGAGGTGGAGCCGATCGAGCACTGCATGATCGCCGCGCCAGGCGTGAGCGAGCTGGGCATCGAGGACCGCGACTGGTCCGGGATGGCGTCCGTGGAGGCGATCGCGGCGACGGGATCCCAGGACCGCATGGTCATCCTGGAGCCCCGGCCGGGAGCCCGCCTGCCCCTCGTGGAACTCGACAAGCCCGTCTCCGTCATGCGCGTCGAGGAGAAGGACGGCGGCATCCACCGCGTCCACGGCCGCGCCTTCGTGCGCGAGCGGGCCGACGGCCGCACCCACCGGGTGGGCAGCGGCGGCTTCTGGCAGGTCCACCCGCAGGCGGCCGACACCCTGGTGAAGGCGGTCATGCAGGGCCTGCTGCCGCGCAAGGGCGAGATGGCGCTCGACCTGTACTGCGGTGTGGGGCTGTTCGCGGGAGCGCTGGCCGACCGCCTCGGCGACAAGGGCGCGGTCCTCGGCATCGAGTCCGGCAAGCGCGCGGTCGAGGACGCCCGGCACAACCTCGCCGACTTCGACCGGGTGCGGATCGAGCAGGGCAAGGTGGAGGCCGTGCTGCCGCGCACCGGGATCACGGAGGTCGACCTGATCGTGCTGGACCCGCCGCGCGCGGGGGCCGGCCGCAAGACCGTCGAGCACCTGTCGTCCCTGGGCGCGCGGCGCATCGCGTACGTCGCCTGCGATCCGGCCGCGCTGGCGCGGGACCTGGGGTACTTCCGGGACGGGGGGTACCGGGTGCGGACGCTCCGGGTGTTCGACCTGTTTCCGATGACGCATCACGTGGAGTGCGTGGCGGTGCTGGAGCCTGTGGTGAAGGGTGCCTGACCCGCGCGCCCTCATGTTCTGACGGGTCGTCGGGCCGCCGCCGCGAGCACGCTGGTCATGCGCTTCGCCGGTTCCACGCCCGCGCCGGCCTCTCTGTGGGTCAGGCACGACCGCCGGTCGTTCCTGCGGCGGTCCGTCGTGGTCAGCCGAGGGGGGAGGAGGCCGGCAGGTTCTGGTCGGCGGCCCAGGAGGCCAGGATCCGCAGCCGCTCGTGGGTGGGGGAGCCGGGCGCGGCCGTCCAGACGGTCAGGTGCTGGTCGGGATCGGTGTTGGCGGTGAGGGTGTCCCAGTCCAGGACGAGTTCGCCGACGCCCGGATGGTTCAGGGTCTTCGTGCCCACCGTGCGTGCGGCGACGCGGTGATCGCCCCACCATTGGGCGAACTGCTTGTCCCGCATGGACAGTTCGCCGACCAGCTCGATCAGGCGAGGGTCCTCGGGATACTTCGCGGCTTCCATCCGCAACTGTGCCACGGCGATGTGCGCCGAGGTCTTCCAGTCCGCGTACAGGCTGCGCATCACAGGATCCGTGAAGATGATCCGCGGGTAATTGCGGTGCTTTTCCGGGATCCGGGAGAAGTCGGTGACCAGTGCGGCGGCCAGCGCGTTCCAGGCGAGGATGTCCCCGCGCCGGCCCTGCACGATGGCCGGGGTGGCGGTGAGGTCGTCCAGGACGCGCTGCAACTGCGGCTGGACCTTCTGCCGGCCGCGCCGCCGGCTGCGGCCGGTGGTCTTGCCCGCGAGTTGGAAGAGGTAGCCGCGCTCGTCGTCATCCAGATGGAGTACCTGGGCGAGGACATCCAGCACGGGCGCCGACGCCTGCATACGGCCCTGTTCGAGACGGGTGTAGTAGTCGGTGCTGATGCTGGCGAGCTGGGCGACCTCCTCACGGCGCAGCCCGGCCACCCGGCGGGGCTTGCCGGTCTCGGGCAGTCCGACCGTGCGCGGGCTCAGCTCGGAGCGGCGCTTCTTGAGGAATTCTCCCAGCTCATTGAGGGGAACGTTGGCGGTCATGCTTCCCAGCATGACACCGATTCCACTCGGGAAAGGGGGGAGAGTTTACTCCCAGGATGTTCTCCTCCCAGGATGAATTCCTCCGCTTTTCGCGCCTGCCCTCGCATGTGAGGCTCGATATCGAGCAGCCGATTGCGAGCAGCCCATCGCGATCACCGGCTGCGGCTCACCGACCCTCGCACCGAAGGAAGCATCCCCATGCGCGGAGCAGTCATCTACGCCCCTGGCGACGTACGCCTCGAGGAGCTGGACGCCCCGAAGATCATCAACCCGACCGACGCGGTGATCCGCACGGTCGCCACCTGTGTGTGCGGCTCTGATCTGTGGCCCTACCGCGGAGCAGAACCCATCGGCGACCCGCACCCGATGGGGCACGAGTACGTCGGCATCGTCGAGGAGGTCGGGAGCGAGGTCGCCCACGTCAGGCCGGGCCAGTTCGTCGTCGGGTCGTTCGCCACCTCGGACAACACCTGCGCCAACTGCCGTAACGGCTGGCAGTCCTCCTGTCTGCACCGCGAGTTCATGAGCACCTGTCAGGCCGACTACGTGCGCATCCCCAACGCCCACGGCACCCTCGTCGCCACCGACGAGCACCCGGACGCCGAGCTGGTACCGAGCCTGCTCGCCGTCTCCGACGTGATGGGCACCGGCTGGTACGCCGCTCTCGCGGCCGAGGTGAAGCCCGGCTCCACCGCCGTGGTCGTCGGTGACGGGGCGGTCGGTCTGTGCGGGGTCATCGCCGCCAAGGAGCTGGGGGCCGAGCGGATCATCGCCATGAGCCGCCACGACTCCCGGCAGAAGCTCGCCCTGGAGTTCGGCGCCACCGACATCGTCGCCGAGCGCGGCGACGAAGGCATCGCCCGCGTCAAGGACCTCACCGGAGGGATCGGCGCCGACTCCGTGCTGGAGTGCGTCGGCACCGCGGAGTCGATGCGGCAGGCCCTGAGCTCCACACGACCCGGCGGCAACGTCGGCTTCGTCGGCGTCCCGCACGAGGTGGCGGTCGACGGCCAGGAACTCTTCTTCTCCCACGTCGGGCTGCGCGGCGGCCCCGCACCCGTGCGCCGCTACCTGCCCGACCTCGTCGACCGTGTCCTCACCGGCCGGATCAACCCGGGCAAGGTCTTCGACCTCACCCTGCCCCTCGACCAGGTCGCCGAGGGCTACAAGGCCATGGACGAACGCCGCGCCATCAAGACCCTCCTCAAGCCCTGAGCGCAGACGCGTCCACACCCGGGGGCCACACCGCGGCGGTGCGGCCACGGGACCGGCAACCACCCCAGCTCGCACAAGGACTGACCATGACGACCTTCGCGCTCATCGGCGCCGGCCCCGGTCTCGGCCTGGCCACCGCCCGCCGCTTCGGCATCGCCGGCCACGCCGTCGCCCTCATCGCCCGCAACGCGGGGCGCCTGGAGGAGATGACCACCGAGCTGGCCCGCGACGGCATCCGGGCCCGCGGCTTCACCGCCGACGTGCTCGACGTCGAGTCGCTGACAGCGGCCCTGTACGCGGCCGCGACCGCGCTGGGGTCCATCGAGATCCTGCAGTACAGCCCGGTGCCCCGCGCCGACTTCATGAAGCAGGTTCTCGACACCGGTGCCGACGACCTCGACGCGCCGCTCGCCTTTTCCGTCAAGGGCCCGGTCACCGCGGTGAACGCCGTCCTGCCCGGCATGCGCGAACTCGGCCGCGGCACGCTGCTGTTCGTCAACGGCGGCAGCGCCGTACGCCCCAACCCGAACGTCGCCGGCACCTCGATCGCCTTCGCCGCCGAAAGCGCCTACGCCCGCATGCTCCACGACACGCTCGCCCCGGAGAACATCCACGCCGCCCAGCTGATCATCCCCGGCGCCATCCGGCCCGACGCCGAGCACAACAGCCCCGATGTGCTGGCGCAGCGGCTGTACGACATCCACCAGCAGCGGGACGGCTTCCGCCACTACTCCGAGCCCCTGCCTGGTCAGCCATTGGAAGACGCGTGAATCCCGCATCCCTTCGCGCTTTGACCCGCGGAGTCCCGGCCGCCGTCCTGCTGCTCGTCGCCACCGCCTGCACCAGCGATTCCCCGGCCGCCTCCGCCTCCACGTCGCCACGGGCTTCGACAGCTCCGGCCGCCACCACATCACCCGCCAGGACAGCCGCCATGGACATCCGGCTCACGCTCAACGGCCACCGCATCGCCGCCACGCTGAACGACAGCGCCACCGCCCGCGACTTCGCCGCCCAGCTCCCGCTCACCTTGTCGCTGCGCGACTTCCACCAGGCCGAGAAGATCGCCGACCTGCCGCGAGAGCTGTCCACCTCCGGAGCCCCGGAAGGCGCCGACCCCGAGATCGGCGACCTGGCGTACTACGCGCCCTGGAACCAGCTGGCCACCTACTACCGCGACGCCCCCTACGCGGCCGGACTGGTCCCCCTCGGGCGCATGGACCGGAGCGGCGTGGAACAGCTCGCCACCGCCGACGAGATCACCATCGACGTCGCGCCCGGCGCGGGCCACCGCTCAGGGCGCTGAGCCGGCCGGGCTCGCCGCGCGGGCCACCACGATCCCCCGATTTCCACGCAAGGAGAGACCACACGTATGCCTTCCGAGTCCGGGACCACCCCCGGCAGGCTTCCCTTCGTCGTCTGGGTGCTCGCCGCAGGCACGTTCCTGATGGGGACCACCGAGTTCGTCGTCGCCGGTCTGCTGCCGGAGTTGGCCGGTGACCTCGGAGTCGGCGTTTCCCACGCCGGGCTGCTGATCACCGCCTTCGCCGTCGGCATGATCATCGGGGCGCCGACCATGGCCATGGCGACGCTGCGCCTTCCTCAACGTCAGACGCTCGTCCTGGCCCTGTCCGTGTTCTGCCTCGGACATCTGGTGGCAGCCCTGAGTACGTCCTTCACCGTCGTTCTCCTGGCCCGCGTCGTCACGGCTCTGGCCACCGGAGCGTTCTGGTCCGTCGGCTTCGTCGTCGCCACCACCGCTGCCGGCCCGCGCAACGCCACGCGCGCCACGGGCGTCATGATCGGGGGCCTGACCCTGGCCAACGTCGTCGGCGTGCCGATCGGCTCCTTCGCCGGCCAGTTCACCGGCTGGCGCGGCCCCTTCTGGGCGCTGGCCGTCCTCTCAGGGCTTGCCGCCGTGTTCATCGGCCGCTTCATCCCGGACCGGGAACAGCGCGTCGAGGTGTCCCTCCGGGCCGAGGTCCGGGCGTTGCGGCAGGGCCGGTTGTGGCTGGCGCTCGGCGCCGCGATGCTGATCATGGGTGGGGTCCTGGCGACGTACACCTATGTCACGCCGCTGCTGACCGAACGCGCAGGGATCCCCGCAGGTGCCGTGCCGCTCGTCCTGATCGCCTTCGGTTTCGGCGCGCTGTGCGGTACCACCACGGGAGGCCGCCTGGGTGACCGACGTCCGATGGTCACCACCGTCACAGCCGCCGCGGCCACCGCCCTGGTCCTGCTCCTGATGATCCCGCTGTCCGGCAACCCGGTGACGGCCACCTTCCTTGTCTTCCTCATGGGCCTGACCGGTTTCACGGTCAACCCGGTGGTCACCGCCCTCGCCATGCGCTTCGCCGGCGACGCGCCCACCCTCACCTCGGCGTTGACCACCTCCGCCTTCAACACGGGTATCGCCGCCGGTTCACTGATCGCCGGTACGGCCCTGGACTCCTCCCTCGGCCTGACTGGTCCGCCCCTGGTCGGCGCCGTCATCGCCGCCCTGACGCTCGTCCCGCTGATCGCTCTCGCCGTCAGCGGCACATCGTCCGTGACGCGGATCGTCGCCCGGCGCACCGCCTTTGCCCGACGCGAGGAGCCCGCGCAGGTGCCGTCGCAGTTCTGACTCGCTGGTCGTCGACGGCTGCCAGACGGTCAGACGGCGGATCGGCAGGACACCGGAAAGCACTTCACAGCACTCGAACGGAGACCACGACGTGAATCCCACCTACGACTTCAGCGGCCAGGTCGCCTTCGTCACCGGCGCCGGCGCAGGTATGGGCCTGGCCACCGCCCGCGCGTTCGCCGCGTCCGGAGCCGCCGTCGCCCTCACCGACACCGACGAAGCGGCTCTGAACGCGGCCGCGACGGAACTCACCGACGCCGGCCACCAGGCCCTCGCCCTCATGTGTGACGTCAGCGACGAGGACCAGGTCGCCGCCGCGGTCGACCGGACCGTGGAGACCTTCGGCCGCCTCGACATGGCTTACAACAACGCCGGCATCCAGATCCCGCCCAGCGACGCCGCCGAGGAACCCGCCGAGCGGTTCGACCGCGTCAACGCCGTCAACCTCCGCGGTGTCTGGGCCTGCATGAAACACGAACTGCGCCACATGCGCGCCCAGGGCAGCGGCGCCATCGTCAACTGCTCCTCCCTGGGCGGACTGGTCGGCCTCCCCGGCCGCGCCTCGTACCACGCCTCCAAGCACGGAGTGATCGGCCTGACCTCCAGCGCCGCCCTCGAATACGCCCCGCGGGGCGTCCGCGTCAACGCCGTCTGCCCGGGCACCATCGACACCCCCATGGTCAGCGACATGATCGCCAAGGGAGAACTCGACCGCGCCGAGGCCGAGGCCAACCAGCCGATCAACCGGCTCGGCACCGCCGAGGAAATCGCACAGGCCGTCCTGTGGCTGTGCAGCCCGGGAGCGGGCTTCGTCATCGGCGTCGCCCTTCCCGTGGACGGCGGCTACGTGGCCCGCTAGGGACCACTCATCGACAACACCGGAGAGACACCATGGAATTCATCGAGCAGCAGCCCAGCAGCAAGGCCCCGGCGGACTGGTTCACCGGCGACGTGTGGTGGGACGTCATCGTGGCCGGCCGGGCCCCGTCCAGGATGCGCGCCAACCTGGTCCGCTTCTCGCCGGGCGCCCGCACCAACTGGCACTCCCACGCCCTGGGCCAGACCCTGCACGTCGTTTCCGGCATCGCCCTGATCGGCACCCGGGACGGCACCGTCTTCGAGGCCCACCCCGGCGAGACCGTCGCGTGCCCGCCGAACGAGGAGCACTGGCACGGCGCCGCCCCCGACCGGTTCATGGAGCACATCGCCCTGTGGGAGGGCACGGACGACGGGACCTCCGAGACCGCCTGGTCCGAGCCGGTCACGGACCAGCAGTACAACGGCCCGCGTACCCGCAACGAGTAGCCCCGGCCGCGCGAAAACGCCTCCAGGACGTCGGCTACCCGCTCCTGACGGAGCGTAAAGGGGGAGGAAAGTCTCCCTGCCACGAGCGGTGCCGGTGGTGCGAGACTCCCGGGGTGAGCGATCGCCGCCCAAGCGCGCGGTTGCCCGATTCCCCGCGGTGACGACGATCCCAGTCTCCCGTCCCGCTGTTGTGTACGGCCGATCCGTCAGCGATACGAAGGCGTACGTATGTCAACTGAACTCCCCGAACCTGCCGCTCCACCCCCCACCGGAGACGGTGAGTCCTCCCAAGCGCCCACGCGGCGCACGTTCATCGCCACCAGCACCGCGGTCGGTGGTGCCGTCGTCGCGGGCGGCGTCATCGGAGGCGCGCTCCTCGCCGACCCGGAGGCAGCGACGGCCGCCGAGAGCCCGCCGTCCAGCCGTGTCTCCCTGACGGTCAACGGCACCCGCCACACCGTGACGGTCGACAACCGCACCTCGCTGCTGGACCTGCTCCGCGAGCACCTCGGCCTCACGGGCTCCAAGAAGGGCTGCAACGCCGGGGCCTGCGGTGCGTGCACCGTCCTGGTCGACGGGCAGCGGCACAACGCCTGCCTGACGCTCGCGGTCCGACTGGAGGCAGCGGAGGTCACCACGGTCGAGGGCCTGGCCGAGGGCGATCAACTCCACCCGCTGCAGCAGGCGTTCATCGACCAGGACGCCTTTCAGTGCGGCTACTGCACCCCCGGGCAGATCGTCTCCGGTGTCGGCTGCATCCAGGAGGGTCACACCGGCTCGCCGGAGGAGATCCGGGAGTGGATGAGCGGCAACATCTGCCGCTGCGGCTGCTACGTCAAGATCGTGCGCGCGGTGGAGCAGACCGCGGGCCGGAAGTGAGGATCGGCCGCCATGCATCCCTTCTCCTACACCCGCGCCGCCGACACCCGCGAGGCCCTCGACGCCGGTCGCCGCGGCGGGCGTTACCTCGCCGGGGGCACCACCCTGGTCGACCTCATGCGGGAGACCGTCGAACGCCCCGAGACCCTCGTCGACATCACCGGCCTGCCGCTGAGCGAGATCACCGTCACCGAGCGCGGGGGCTTGCGCATCGGCGCCCTGGTGACCCTGTCCGAGGCCGCCGCCCACGCCAAGGTGCGCACCCTGTATCCCGTCGTCTCCGAGGCGCTGGAGCTGAGCGCGTCGGCCCAGCTGCGGAACATGGCGACCATCGGCGGCAACATCATGCAGCGCACCCGCTGCACGTACTTCCGGGACGTGACAGCCGACTGCAACAAGCGTGAGCCCGGCTCCGGTTGCGCCGCGCTGCACGGCGTCAACCGCACCCACGCCATCCTCGGGACCTCCGACGCCTGCGTGGCCACCCACCCGTCCGATGCCGCCGTGGCCTTCGCCGCCCTGGAGGCGCGGGTGCACCTGCTGGGCCCGGACGGGGCACGCCAAGTTCCCTTCGCTGACTTCCTGTTGCCGCCCGGCCGCACCCCACAACGCGAACAGGCCCTGCGCAAAGGTGAGTTGATCACCGCGGTGGAGATCCCCGCACTTCCGCGCCCGTTCAGGTCCGGCTATCTGAAGGTGCGTGACCGGCAGTCGTACGAGTTCGCCCTGACGTCGGCGGCCGTCGCGCTGCACGTCAGCGGCGGGGTGATCCGCGAGGCCAAGGTCGCCGCCGGGGGAGTGGGCACCGTGCCCTGGAAGCTGCCCGGCGTCGAGCGGCACCTCCTCGGTGAGCGCCCCTCGGGGGCCCTCTGGTCGGCCGCTGCCGCGAAGGCGGCGGACGGCGCCCGTCCCCTGCAGCACAACCGCTTCAAGGTCGAGCTGCTCAAGCGCACCGTCGAACGCCAGCTGCGCGTCGTAGGAGGTACCACGTGAGCCCCCAGCCGCAGGCAGCCGTGGGCGCGCCGCTGTCCCGGGTGGACGGCCGGCTCAAGGTCACCGGACAGGCGCTGTACGCCGCCGAGCACGTGGTCGACGGGGCGGTGCACGCCGTCATCGTCGACAGCGGCATCGGCCGCGGCCGCATCACATCGATCGACACCGTCGCCGCCGAAGCCCTTCCGGGCGTACTGAAGGTGCTGCACCACCGCAACGCGCCGAAGCTGCCGTACCGCGACAACTCCGGGTCGAACAACCCGCCCGGCCGGCGACTCCGCGTCTTCCAGGACGACCGCGTCCGCTTCCACGGCCAGCCGGTCGCCGTCGTGGTGGCCACCACCCTGGAGGCCGCACAGCACGGCGCGAGCCTGGTCAAGGTCGGCTACGACGCCGAACAGCCCTCGACCGACCTCGCCGAGGCCGAGCCGGACGAGCCGACCACCTACGCGCGCGGCGACGCCGAAGCGGCCCTGCGCTCAGCGGCCGTACGGCTGGACCTGACGTACCGCACCGCGCGCAACCACCACAACCCGATGGAGCCGCACGCCACCATCGCCCGCTGGAACGGCGACAAGCTCACCGTCTGGGACAAGACCCAGTGGGTGGTGGGCACGCAGACCGAACTCGCCGCGGTGTTCGGCCTGGACACGGCCGCGGTGCGCGTCATCTCACCGTTCGTCGGCGGTGGTTTCGGCACAGCGCTGCGCTGCTGGCCGCACGTGGTCGTCGCCGCGCTGGCCGCCCGCGAGACGAAGCGCCCGGTCAAGCTGGTCCTGAGCCGCAAGCAGATGTACCTCGGTACCGGTTTCCGGCCCTCCTACGAGTACCACCTGCGCCTCGGCAGCGACCGGCGCGGCCGTCTGACCGCCGCGGTGCACGAGCTGGACGCCGAGACGTCGTCGTACGAAACGTTCACCGAGTCCGTCCTGGCAGCCGGGCAGATGCTCTACAGCATGCCCAACGTGACCCAGAGGTACCGGACGGTGCCGCTGGATCTGCCCACGCCGCTGTACATGCGCGGCCCTGGCTTCCAGACGGCCTCCTTCGTCATCGAGTCGGCCATGGACGAACTCGCCCACAGGCTCGGCGTCGACCCGATCGAGCTGCGCCGGCGCAACGAGCCGTCGGATGACGAGTCGTCAGGGCTGCCGTTCTCGACGCGCCGGCTGCGTGAGTGCTACGCCGTCGGCGCCCGCGAGTTCGGCTGGCACCGCCGCGATCCCGAGCCCCGCGCCACGCGCGAGGGGGACTGGCTGATCGGCAGGGGCATGGCCGCCGGCGTCTACGACACCGCGCGCATGCCCGCCCAGGCCCGTGCCCGGCTCGACGCTGACGGCACCGCGCTGGTGGATGCCGCCGCCACCGACATGGGCCCGGGTACGTACACCTCGCAGACCCAGGTCGCGGCCGATGCCCTCGGACTCACCGTGCGCACGGTCACCTTCCGGCTGGGGGACTCCTTGTACCCGCCGACCCCACCCCACGGCGGCTCGATGACCATGGCCAGCGTCGGCTCCGCCACCCTCGACGCCTGCAACAAGGTCCGCCGTCAGGCGATCCGACTGGCCGTCGAGGACCGCGAGTCGCCGCTGTACGGGGTGGCGGCAGCCGATGTCGTGGTGCGGGGCGGCCGACTGCACATGAAGGACGATCCCACGCGCGGGGAGACGTACCGCCGACTGCTGGCCCGCAACGACCGCACCCACCTCGAAGCGGACGGCTCCTTCGCGCCTCCGTCGGGCCCCGAGCGGCACTCCTTCTACGGCTACAACGCCACCTTCGCCGAAGTGGCCGTCGACGCGACGCTCGGCCTGGTGCGGGTGCGGCGCGTACTCGGCGTGTACGACGCGGGCCGCATCATCAGCCCCAAGCTCGCCGACAGCCAGGCCCTCGGCGGCATGGTCGGCGGCATCGGCACGGCCCTGCTGGAGCACACGGTCACCGACCACCGCGACGGGCGGATCGTCAACGCCAACCTCGCCGACTACCTCGTGCCCGTCAACGCCGACATCCCCGACCTGAAGGCGATCTACCTGGACGGGGAGGACCGCGAGGCCGACCCGCTCGGCGTCAAGGGCCTCGGAGAGCTCGTGATGATCGGGGTGGCGCCCGCCATCGCCAACGCGGTCTTCCACGCCACCGGCCGCCGCATCCGTGAACTGCCCATCACCGCGGAGGCGTTGCTCTGATCCACGGACTCCGTTCCGGCGCAGTGCACACCGCCCGTCCGGCAGCCTGCCCCGTCCTGCCCGGAGGCTGCCGGACCTCCCAGGGCCGCCGCCGCGTGACGTTTCCCCGCGTCGTGGCGGCGGCCCGCTCACCTTCCCGTCCTGGTCCCGCCGTGGAGAACCATGCTGAACATCGCGGACACACTGCACCGCTGGTGCCGCGAGGCACGCCCCTTCGCCCTGGCCACCGTCGTCGACGTCACCGGAAGCGCACCCCTGCCCGTCGGTACGTCGGTCGCGGTGGACGAGGACGGCGACGCCGTCGGCAGCATCTCCGGCGGCTGCGTGGAGGGCGCGGTCTACGAGCTGTGCCGACAGGTCCTGCATGACCGAGGTGCCCCCCAGCGCGCCTCGTTCGGCTACTCCGATGACGACGCCCTCGCCGTCGGACTGACCTGCGGCGGCGAACTCGACGTCCTCGTCCAGCGCATCGACCCCGCGACCCGGCCGCACCTCGGCGACGCCCTCGCCGAGGTCGTCCACAGCCGACCGGCTGCCGTGGCGCAGGTCGTCGACGGCCCTGACGACCTCCTCGGGCCGTCCCTCGGCGTCTTCGGCGACGACGATTCCGCCCACGGGCGTGTGGACGGCGGTCCGGCGGACCGGGCGGTGGCCGACCGGGCCAGGGCTCTGCTGCGGGCCGGCCGCACCGCCCGCGTCGACATCGGGGGGACGGGGGACGGGTGCCCCGAGCGCCTGTCCGTCCTGATCCACGTGGCGGCCGCCCGGCCCCGCATGCTGATCTTCGGCGCGGTCGACTTCGCCGCCGCCCTCAGCCGGGCCGGCCGTTTCCTGGGCTACCGGGTCACCGTCTGCGACGCCCGCCCCGTCTTCGCCACCGCGGCACGCTTCCCGCACGCGGACGAGGTCGCGGTCGACTGGCCCCACCGCTACCTGGAACGCACCGAGGTGGACGGTCGCACGGCCGTCTGCGTCCTCACCCACGACGCCAAGTTCGACATCCCCCTGCTGCGCCTGGCACTCGACCTGCCCGTCTCCTACGTGGGGGCCATGGGCTCCCGGCGCACCCACGACGAACGCCTGCGCCTCCTGCGCGAGCAGGGCGTCACGGAAGACCGCCTGGCCCGGCTGCGTTCCCCGCTCGGCCTCGACCTCGGAGCCCGCACGCCCGAGGAGACGGCCGTCTCCATCACCGCGGAGATCATCGCCCAGGCCCACCAGGGCACGGGCCGCCCCCTGACCCGGACCACCGGCCCGATCCACCGGGCCCCGACGGTGACGAGCGGAGAACTCGACGGCCGGCTCGGTCGCTGACCCCGGCTCACTCCGCGTCCGCCACCACCGATCCCACTCGCTCCGCGAGGCTCGGGTCCCGGCGGACCAGGAGGGTCGCGTAGCCGATGGCCGCCAGCAGCGTGGCCAGGGCGGCGTACGGGAACCAGCTGTACGGGGCCGGCTGGCCGGGCTTGGCCAGGTAGTACAGGGGGACCAGGATGGCGAGGGCGCCGATCGCGGGCAGGACGAGGTGGCGGACGGGCCGGAACTCCTGGGGGCGGTATCGGCGGTAGTACAGGGGGAGGGCGATGTTGGACGCCAGGTAGACCAGCAGGATCAGGATGGCGCCCAGACTGGAGGACTCCGTGAAGAAGACCACGGGGTTCATCGGACCGCCGCCGGAGCCGAGCAGATGGCCCAGGCCCCAGCCGCCGATGATCAGCAGCGCGGTGACGGCGAAGGTGACGATCGCGTTGTTCGGCGTACGGCGCGTGGGATGGACGTAGCCGAAGAAGGACGGCAGCAGTCCCTCGCGCCCGGCGTTGAAGACCAGGCGGGCCTGGGAGTTGATGCCCGCGATCAGTACGCCGAGGGTGGAGGTCAGGCCGCCCACGTAGGCGAGGAACGCCAGCGCGCCGAGGGTGTGCTGGGCGACGTCGATGAACGGGATGGGGGAGGCGCCGAGCCGGTCCAGGTCGTAGCCGAAGCCGGTCACCGTGGCGTAGGAGAAGAGGATGTAGCTCACCGTCATGATCGCGACCGAGGAGAACACCGCGCGGCCGACGTTGCGCCGTGGGTTCTCCGTCTCCTCGGCGAGGGCCGCCGAGTTCTCCCAGCCGATGAACAGGTACACCGCCAGCGGGAATCCGGCCGCGAGCCCCTTGAGGCCGTGGGTGAGGTGGCCGGGCAGGAACGGGGCGGCGGAGAGGGCGCCGCGATGCTCGACGATCGCCGCGACCGAGACCACGACGAGCACCAGCATCTCCACGCCGAAGAAGTAGCCGGCCCACTTGGTGGAGACGACGATCCCGCGCAGCATCAGCACCACCGAGCAACCGGTGAGCAGCAGCGTCCAGATGATCCACGGCACGTCCACACCCATGTAGTGGTGCAGGGTGATCTGGACGAAGCCACCCGAGATCGCGATCACCGAGGCCATCGCGATGATGTAGCCGAGGCCGGCCAGCAGGGCCGTGGTCACCGCGCTGACCGGACCGAAGGTCTTGCCGACGAAGGTGGTGAAGCTGCCCGCCGAGGGGTGGGCCCGGGAGAACTCGGCCAGCGTGTTGCCGAGCAGCGCGACGGCCACCCCCGCCGCCACGATGGTCAGCGGGGACGCGATCCCCGCGGTGGTGGCGAGGAAGGCGAAGCCGAAGAAGAAGCTCATCGCCGGACCGACGTTGGCCATCGTGGCGGCGGCGATGTCCGCCATGCCGAGGACACCGCCGCGCAGCCGCTGCGGCGCGCCCCGGGCGGGGCCCGACGTCGACGAGGGGCCGACAGGTCCGGGTACCGGCATGGGACAGCTCCTTCAGCGGGGTCGGCGGCACAGGAAAGGGGGAGAAGTGATCACTACAGGCCGGCGTGCCGGTGCGCCTTCACCGCGTGTACCGCCGGGTCCATCGCGCCGCGGGTGAGTTCGTCGAGCAGGTCGGCGTGGCAGCGGTTGCGGGCCCGTACGACCGAAGGGGCGGGCGCGGGCCCCAGCAGGCACTGGCGGCCGAGCAGGTCGGCGGCGAACTCACGGATCCCGGCGCCGCCGAGCGCCTCGGCCAGGTCGAGGTGGAAGCGAGTCTCCAGTTCGAGCAGCCGGGCCGGGTCCTCGGCCAGGTCCAGTTCCTCGACCAGGGTGTGCAGTCCGTCGAGCCGTCCGTCCGGGACCTCACCCGCGCCGTGCGACACGAGACCGCATTCGAGCAGCAGATGGAAGGACTCCAGCGAGGCCGTCTCGTCGGCGTCGTGCAGCACGGCGACGACCGTGTCCCAGTCGGCCGCGACGAAGGTGCCGCCCGACCGGCCCCGACGGCGGTCGAGCAGGCCGTCCTGGCACATGGCCTCCAGCGCGCGACGCACGGTGATCTCACTGATCCCCAGTTCCTCGGCGAGGACGCCCGCGTCCGGCAGCCGGTCGCCCGGCGCCACGGACCTCAGCCGTATCCGCAGGGCGATCCTGGAACGGACGAGTTCGGCTCCCGTGGTGCCCCGGCCGGCCAGGACGCGGGTGTCCCACACCCCGCCGACCTGCGCGGGCACCGCCTGGTTGTAGGGCCCGAACTTGCCCGCTGCGTTCACCACCACGCCACCCTAACGGCCTGCTGAGCGAAGTTACGGGGGACGCCGGCACGGCGTGCTCTGCATGTACGGAAAATAGAGCAACATGAACAGTTAAACAAGACTGTTTTTTCTGATCGTGCTGAACTAATTTCCCGGTCCATGACTGCAACCCTCCCCGAAACCCCTCCCGCTCAGTCCGGTGGCCTGCAGGCCGGACTCAAGAACCGCCACCTGTCGATGATCGCGATCGGCGGCGTCATCGGCGCCGGCCTGTTCGTCGGCTCCGGCTCCGGCATCGCCGCCGCCGGCCCCGGCATCCTCGTCTCGTACGCCCTCGTCGGCGTCCTCGTCGTCCTCGTGATGCGCATGCTCGGCGAGATGGCCGCGGCCAACCCCACCTCGGGCTCGTTCTCCGCCTACGCCGACCGCGCGCTGGGCCGCTGGGCCGGCTTCACCATCGGCTGGCTGTACTGGTTCTTCTGGGTCGTGGTGCTCGCCGTCGAGGCGACCGCCGGGGCCAAGATCCTGGCCGGCTGGATGCCGGCGGTCCCGCAGTGGGGCTGGGCCCTGATCGTCATGGTCGTCCTGACCGCCACCAACCTGGTCTCGGTCAGCTCCTACGGCGAGTTCGAGTTCTGGTTCGCCGGCATCAAGGTCGTCGCGATCGCCGCGTTCATCGTGGTCGGAGGGCTCGCGATCTTCGGGCTGCTGCCCGGCTCCGACCACCCGGCCTCCGGTTTCTCCAACCTCACCGTGCACGGCGGCTTCCTGCCCAACGGCCCCGGAGCGATCCTCACCGGCGTCCTGATGGTGGTCTTCTCCTTCATGGGCAGCGAGATCGTCACCCTCGCCGCGGGTGAGACCGCCGACCCGCGGGCTGCCGTCACCAAGGCCACCAACAGCGTGATCTGGCGGATCGCGGTGTTCTACCTGGGCTCGATCCTGATCGTGGTGTCGCTGCTGCGCTGGGACGACCCGGCCATCCTCAAGGACGGCTCGTACGTCGCCGCCCTCAGCTCCATCGGCATCCCGCACGCCGCCCAGATCATGAACGCCATCGTGCTGACCTCCGTGCTCTCCTGCCTCAACTCCGGCCTGTACACGGCCTCGCGCATGGCCTTCTCGCTCGGCCGCCGCAGCGACGCCCCGGCCGCGTTCGGGCGGACCACGGGCCGCGGTGTGCCGCAGGCGGCCATCCTGGCCTCGGTGGTCTTCGGTTTCGTCGCGGTCGCCTTCAACTACCTGTGGCCCGACACGGTCTTCCAGTTCCTGCTCAACTCCTCCGGTGCGATCGCCCTGTTCGTCTGGCTGGTGATCTGCTTCTCCCAGCTGCGGATGCGCAAGATCATCCAGCGGGAGTCGCCGGAGAAGCTGGTCGTCCGGATGTGGCTCTACCCCTACCTCACCTGGGCCACCATCGCCCTGATCACCTTCGTCCTGGGCTACATGCTCACCGACACCGCGGACGGCGGAGGCCGCGACCAGGTCGTCCTGTCCACCCTGGTCGCCCTGGCCGTGGTGGTCTACGCGGTGATACGCCAACGCCGGGCCGCCCGGACCGAGCCGCAGCTCTCCAAGCAGGTCTGACCTGCGGTTTCTCTGGCCTTCGTCGACTTTGGCATGATTCCCGCATGAGGATCTCGCAGCGCGCCCAGTCCGTCGCGCCGTTCTACGCCATGGAGTTCGGCAAGCACGCCGCGGCGCTGGAGGCCGAGGGGCACCGCGTCGTCAAGCTCAGTCTCGGGGAACCGGACTTCGGGGCGCCGCCGGCCGTGCTGGACGCGCTGCGGGGGGCCGTGGGCAGCAGGCCCATGACGTACACGGGGGCGCTCGGGCTGCCCGAACTGCGGCAGGCCATAGCGCGGTTCTACGGCGATCAGCACGGCGTCGACGTCGCTCCGGGCCGGGTCGTCGTGACCGCGGGGGCGTCGGCGGCGCTGGTGCTGGGCGCCGCCGCCCTCGTCGACCCGGGGGACGAGGTGCTCATCGCCGACCCGTCCTACCCCTGCAACCGGCAGATCGCCGAGAGCTTCGGGGCGCGGGTCACCCTCGTGCCCACAAGCGCCGAGTCGCGGTACCAGCTGGACACGGCCTCCGTGGGGTCGTACTGGACGGACCGCACCCGCGGGATCATGGTCGCCAGCCCCTCCAACCCGACCGGCACCTCCGTCCCGGCCGACGAGCTGGCGGCCATCTGCGAGCTCGCCCGGGAGCGGGACGCCTGGCGGATCGTCGACGAGATCTACCTCGACCTCGGCGATCACGACGCGCAGGGCCGGCCGCCGCGCAGTGTGCTGTCGTACGACCAGGAAGCCGTCGTCATCAACAGCTTCTCCAAGTACTTCGGGATGACCGGCTGGCGGCTGGGCTGGTGTGTCGTGCCCGAGGCGCTGGTGCCCGCGCTGGAGCGGCTGGCCCAGAACTACATGATCTGTGCCTCCACCCCCGCCCAGTACGCCGCGCTCGCGTGTTTCACGCCCGGGTCGCTCGCCGTGTGCGAGGAGCGGCGGGCCGAGTTCGGGCGGCGGCGGGCGCTCGTCCTCGAGGGCCTGGAGCAGATCGGGCTGCCGGTGCCCGTGCCGCCCGACGGGGCGTTCTACGTGTACTTCGACGTCAGCGGCACCGGGCTCAGCTCCTGGGAGTTCTGCGGACGGGCGCTCCAGGAGGCGCACGTGGCCCTCACACCGGGGCGGGACTTCGGGGTCGGGACCGCCGAGACCCATGTACGTCTGTCCTACGCGGCCTCGGCCGACGAACTGCGCGAGGGGATCGCGCGGCTCGGGAAGTTCGTGGCCACGCTCGCCTAGACATGGCTTGCCCAGGCATGGCACAGGGGCCGGTCCACATGGACCGGCCCCTGTGTCGTTCAGTCGATCAGACCAGGTCGAAGCGGTCCAGGTTCGAGACCTTGACCCACGCGTCGACGAAGTCCCTCACGAACTTCTCCTTCGCGTCGTCGCTCGCGTAGACCTCCGCGAGGGCGCGCAGCTCGGAGTTGGAGCCGAAGACCAGGTCGGCACGGGTGCCGGTCCACTTCAGCTTGCCCGTCTCCGCGTCGCGGCCCTCGAAGGCGGTCTGGTCCTCGGAGGTGGACTTCCACGTCGTGCCAAGGTCGAGCAGGTTGACGAAGAAGTCGTTGGTCAGGACGCCCGGCCGGTCGGTGAAGACGCCGTGCGCCGTGCCGCCCTGGTTGGCGCCGAGAACACGCAGACCACCGACGAGGGCGGTCATCTCGGGGGCGCTCAGGGTGAGCAGGTTCGCCCTGTCGAGCAGCAGGTACTCGGCCGGCAGGCGGTTGCCCTTGCCGAGGTAGTTGCGGAAGCCGTCCGCGACCGGCTCCAGCGCCGCGAAGGACTCCACGTCGGTGTGCTCCTCGGTGGCGTCCACGCGACCCGGCGTGAAGGGGACCTCCACGTAGTAGCCCGCGTCCTTGGCGGCCTGCTCGACCGCCGCGGCACCCGCGAGGACGATCAGGTCGGCCAGCGAGACCTTCTTGGCACCGGTGTTGAACTCGGCCTGGACGCCCTCCAGGACACGCAGGACCTGGCCGAGCTGCTCGGGGTCGTTGACCTCCCAGCCGCGCTGCGGCTCCAGGCGGATGCGGGCACCGTTGGCGCCGCCGCGCTTGTCGCTGCCGCGGAAGGTGGACGCCGAGGCCCACGCCGTCGACACCAGCTGCGAGACGGTCAGGCCCGTCTCCAGGACCTTGGCCTTCAGGGACGCCACGTCACCGGCGTCGATGGTCTCGCCCTCGGCCTGCGGCAGCGGGTCCTGCCACAGCAGCGTCTCCTCGGGGACCTCCGGGCCGAGGTACAGGGACTTCGGGCCCAGGTCACGGTGGGTCAGCTTGTACCAGGCGCGGGCGAAGGCGTCCGCGAACTGGTCCGGGTTCTCGTGGAAGCGCTTCGAGATCTCGCCGTAGATCGGGTCGAAGCGCAGCGAGAGGTCGGTGGTGAGCATCGTGGGCCGACGCTTCTTCGACGTGTCGTGGGCGTCCGGGATGATCTCCTGCGAGTCCTTGGCCACCCACTGGTTGGCACCGGCGGGGGACTGGGTGAGCTCCCACTCGTAGCCGAAGAGGATGTCGAAGAAGTCGTTGCTCCACTGGGTGGGCTTGGTGGTCCAGGTGACCTCGAGACCGGAGGTGATGGCGTCGCCGCCCTTGCCGGTGCCGTAGGTGGACTTCCAGCCCAGGCCCTGCTCCTCCATGGAGGCGGCCTCGGGGTCGTTGCCGACGCTCTCCGCCGGGCCCGCGCCGTGGGTCTTGCCGAAGGTGTGACCACCGGCGATGAGGGCGACGGTCTCCTCGTCGTTCATCGCCATGCGGCGGAAGGTCTCGCGGATGTCGCGGGCCGCGGCCAGCGGGTCCGGGTTGCCGTTGGGGCCCTCGGGGTTGACGTAGATGAGGCCCATCTGGACGGCGCCGAGCGGGTTCTCCAGCTCACGGTCGCCGGTGTAGCGCTGGTCGTCGAGCCAGGTGGTCTCGGGACCCCAGTAGACGTCCTCGTCGGCCTCCCAGACGTCGGCGCGGCCGCCGGCGAAGCCGAAGGTCTCGAAGCCCATCGTCTCCAGGGCGACGTTGCCGGTGAGGATCATGAGGTCGGCCCAGGAGATGGACTGGCCGTACTTCTTCTTCACCGGCCACAGCAGACGGCGGGCCTTGTCCAGGTTGCCGTTGTCCGGCCAGCTGTTCAGCGGAGCGAAGCGCTGCTGGCCACGGCCGCCACCGCCGCGGCCGTCGCTGATGCGGTAGGTGCCGGCGCTGTGCCAGGCCATGCGGATCATCAGCGGGCCGTAGTTGCCGAAGTCGGCGGGCCACCAGTCCTGCGAGGTGGTGAGCACGTCGGCGATGTCCCGCTTCACGGCGTCCAGGTCGAGGGCCTGGAACGCCTCGGCGTAGTCGAAGTCCGCGCCGAGCGGGTTCGCCACGACCGGGTCCTTGGCGAGGATCTTCAGGTTCAGCCGCTCCGGCCACCACTGGCGGTTGCCGCCGCCCTGGGTGGGGTGCGGGGCGCGCCCGTGCGCGACCGGGCAGCCACCTGTGCCCTCAGCCTTGGGGTCGGTGACGATTGCATCGGGGTTCTCAGACATTTCAGTCCTTCCGAACTGGGTGGATCACGGTGCTGAAGTAAGCCTTTGGGGGGAACAGTCGGGGCACAGGCCCCAGTAGATGACCTCGGCCTCGTCGATCGAGAAGCCGCGGTCGTCGGAAGCTGTCAGGCAGGGCGCGTGACCGACGGCGCAGTCGACATCGACGACGGCCCCGCACGACCGGCAGACCAGGTGGTGGTGGTTGTCCCCGACCCGTCCCTCGAACC
Source organism: Streptomyces canus (assembly GCF_001514145.1). Lineage (GTDB taxonomy): Bacteria > Actinomycetota > Actinomycetes > Streptomycetales > Streptomycetaceae > Streptomyces > Streptomyces canus. Next base: position 469,833 of record NZ_KQ948661.1, on the reverse strand, counting down.
GCGCCGGGCTGCCGGGCGGCTCGAGGCGGCGCACGAGACCCGCCGCGGTGAGCGAGTGCAGGGCCTCGTACACGGCCTGGAGGGATATGTGGCCGAGACGGTCGCGCACTCCCGTGGCGATCGCGTCGGCCGCGAGGTGGTCACCGGCCCGGACGGTCTCGAGCAGGGCGACGCGCGCGGCCGTCACCCGCAGGCCGGCACCGCGCAGCTCGTCGGCGGTGTTCGGAATCCGGGGGGCGGTCATGCGACCAACCTACCCCCACAAACACGAATGGTTCAAGAAATGGAACCGTTCCAAATCTGTGGCGCCTCGGTTCGGGGCTCCTCCGGCACACGAAGGCGCTCACAACACTGGCCGGTGAGGTGTGCGGGCGGTGTAACCCCTGATGAACGGCACGGGAGACATCTGTGTAATGGGCATTTCGTACGGTCGGAGGAGTCGAATCGATTGAGCTCAGGGAGGCGTGCCCGTGGTGCGGACGGTCTGCTCGTACTGCGGTGTGGGCTGCGGCCTGGTCCTCGACATCGGCACCGGCCCCGACGGGCGGCGTACGGTCCTGAAGGCGTCCGGGGACAAGGAGCACCCTGCCAACTTCGGCAAGCTCTGCACCAAGGGCGCCACCACCGCCGACCTGCTCGCCGCGCCCGGGCGGCTGACCACGGCCCTGGTACGGCCCGAGCGGGGTGAGGAGCCGGTGCCACAAGCCGTCGGCGCGGCGATCACCGAGACGGCCCGGCGGCTGCGCGAGATCATCGACGAGCACGGCCCCGACGCGGTCTCGCTGTACGTCTCCGGTCAGATGAGCCTGGAGGCGCAGTACCTGGCGAACAAGCTGGCCAAGGGGTTCGTGCGGACCAACCAGATCGAGTCGAACTCCCGGCTCTGCATGGCCAGCGCCGGTACCGGCTACAAGCTGTCGCTCGGGGCGGACGGCCCGCCCGGCTCGTACCAGGACTTCGAGAAGGCCGACCTGTTCTTCGTCATCGGCTCCAACATGGCCGACTGCCATCCCATCCTGTTCCTCAGGATGATGGAGCGGGTGAAGTCGGCGGGCGCCAAGGTGATCGTCGTCGATCCGCGGCGCACCGCCACGGCCGCGAAGGCGGACCTGTTCCTGCAGATCAAGCCGGGTGCCGACCTCGCGCTGCTGAACGGCCTGCTGCACCTGCTGCACGCCGAGGGCCACGTCGACCCCGAGTTCGTCGCCGCCCACACCGAGGGCTGGGAGGCGATGCCGGAGTTCCTCGCGGACTACTCGCCCGCCGCGGTGGCCGAGATGACGGGCCTCGCCGAGGAGGACATCCGGGAGGCGGCACGGCTCATCGGATCGGCCGGTGAGTGGATGAGCCTGTGGACCATGGGGCTCAACCAGTCCACCCACGGCACCTGGAACACCAACGCCCTGGTCAACCTCCATCTCGCCACGGGTGCCATCTGCCGGCCAGGCAGCGGCCCCTTCTCCCTCACCGGCCAGCCCAACGCCATGGGCGGCCGCGAGATGGGCTACATGGGCCCGGGCCTGCCCGGCCAGCGGTCCGTCCTCGTCGACGAGGAGCGGGCCTTCATGGAGGACCTCTGGGAGCTGCCCCCGGACACCCTGCGCGCCGACGGTGTCGGCAAGGGCACGGTCGAGATGTTCCAGAAGATGGCCGACGGCGAGATCAAGGCCTGCTGGATCATCTGCACCAACCCGGTCGCCTCGGTCGCCAACCGCCGCACGGTCATCGAGGGACTGGAGGCCGCCGAGTTCGTCGTCACGCAGGACGTCTTCGCCGACACCGAGACCAACGCCTACGCCGACGTCGTGCTGCCCGGCGCGCTGTGGACGGAGGGCGAGGGCGTCTTCGTCAACAGCGAGCGCAACCTCACGCTGACCCCGGCGGTGGCCGACCCGCCCGGCGAGGCGATGGCGGACTGGCGGATCATCGCGGCCGTCGCGTGCGAGATGGGGTACGAGAAGGGGTTCTCCTACGACAGCGCGGAGGACGTCTTCGAGGAGATCAAGCAGGCCTGGAACCCGAAGACGGGCTGGGATCTGCGCGGGGTCTCGTACGCGCGGCTGCGGGAGACACCGGTGCAGTGGCCCGCGGCGAGTCCGGACGGCCCGGACCGGAACCCGATCCGGTACGTGGGGGAGGACGGTGCGCTGAGGTTCCCCACCGCGAGCGGGCGGGGCGTCTTCTACGCCCGGCCGCACATCCCGCCGGCCGAGATGCCGGACGACGACTACCCGTTCGTCCTCAACACGGGCCGGCTCCAGCACCAGTGGCACACGCTGACCAAGACGGCGAAGGTGGCGAAGCTGAACAAGCTGAACCCCGGGCCCTTCGTGGAAGTGCATCCTCAGGACGCGTCGGCCCTGGGTGTGGCCGACGGTGACTCCGTCGAGGTGGCCTCCCGGCGCGGCCGGGCCGTGCTGCCGGCCGTCGTGACGGACCGGGTGCGGCCGGGGTGCTGCTTCGCGCCCTTCCACTGGAACGACCTGTTCGGGGAGTACCTGAGCGTCAACGCGGTGACGAGCGACGCGGTGGACCCGCTGTCGTTCCAGCCGGAGTTCAAGGTGTGCGCGGTGTCGCTGACGAAGGTGGCCGTGCCGGTGACCTTGCGGGCTCCGGCGGCCGCGGTGGCTCCGGTTCCGGAAGCTGCGCTGGAGGTCGCCGAGGCTGTTGCCCCCGCGTCCATGGCCGCGTCCGTCTTCGGCCTCGACCCCGCACCGCCACCCGTCCTCACCGCGCAGGAACGTCAGTACCTGGTCGGCTTCCTTGCCGGGGTCCCCGCCGGGGTGCCCGGCGTGCCGGTCCTGCCGCCCGACGCGCCCTTCAGCCCCGAGCACGCCCTGTGGGTGAACGGCACACTCGCCGGAATGTACTCACGGGCGGCGGCCACACAGCCCTCGGCCACACTGCTGCGCCGTGAGGTCGTCATCCTCTGGGCCTCGCAGACCGGCACCGCCGAGGAGTTCGCGGCCGCCACCGCCGAGCGGCTCACCACCTCCGGCCACAGCACCTCCATGGTCGGCATGGACCAGGCGGACCTCGGCGAACTGCCGCCCGGCGCCGACCTGTTGCTCATCACCAGCACCTTCGGCGACGGCGACGCCCCCGACAACGGCAGCGGCTTCTGGGAGACCCTCGCCGACCCCGGCACCCCTCGCCTGGAGGGCCGCCGGTACGCGGTGCTGGCCTTCGGCGACTCGTCGTACGACGACTTCTGCGGGCACGGCCGCCGTCTCGACCAGCGCCTCGACGAACTGGGCGCGCTACGGCTGGCCCCCCGCACGGACTGCGAACCGGACTTCGAGGACGCGGCGCACGGCTGGCTGGACCAGGTTCTGACGGCTCTGTCCGACACCCCGCCGGCCGACACCGCCGTCTCCGGCACTCCGCCGGCCGACACCGGGCCCATCGCCCCGACGGTGATCCAGGCAGCCCCGGCCGCGCCCCGGACGGCCCCCGCCGCCCCGCCCCGCGCGAGGAAGCCCGTCCCCGTCCTCGCCCGCCTCACCGGCAACCGCCTCCTGAGCCTGCCCGGCGCCGGCAAGGAGGTCCGCAGGTTCACCTTCGACACCCGGGACAGCGAGAGCCCGCTCCTCTACGACGCCGGGGACGCCCTCGGCATCCGGCCGCTCAACTCGGCGGACCTGGTCGAGGAGTGGCTGGCGGTGACCGGCCTGGACGCCGGGGCCGCGGTGGACCTGAACGGCGTGGGAGAGGTCCCGCTCGGCGAGGCGTTCCTGCGGCACCTCGACATCACCAGGATCACCCCCGGCCTGCTGCGGTTCGTCGCCGAACGCACCCGGGACCCACGGGAGTTGAAGAAGCTCCTGCGTCCGGACAACAAGGACGAGCTCGCCAAGTGGGGCTGGGGCCGCCAGGCCGTGGACGTGATCACGGAGTACGGCGTGACGGCCGGCCCGCAGGAGTGGACGCAGATCCTCGGACGCCTCCAGCCGCGTCTGTACTCCATATCGTCCAGCCCGCTGACCGACCCGCACCTCGTCTCGCTGACCGTCTCCGTCGTGCGCTACGAGAACCTGCACGGCAGGGCCCGCCAGGGAGTCTGCTCGCCCTTCCTCGCCGACGCCGCCGCGGACACCCCGGTGCCCGTGCACGTCCAGCGCTCCCCGCACTTCCGCCCGCCGGCCGACTCCGGCACCCCCATGGTCATGGTCGGCCCCGGCACCGGCGTCGCCCCCTTCGTCGGCTTCCTGGAGCAGCGCCGCGCTCTCGGCCACCGGGGCTCGAACTGGCTGTTCTTCGGCGAACAGCACAAGGCGACCGACTTCTACTACGAGGACGAGCTGACCGGTTTCCTCGCGGACGGCACCCTCTCCCGCCTGGACACCGCCTTCTCCCGCGACCAGCGCGCGAAGGTCTACGTCCAGGACCGGATGCGCGAACACGGCCCGCTGCTGTGGTCCTGGCTCCAGGACGGCGCCCACTTCTACGTGTGCGGCGACGCCTCCCGCATGGCGAAGGACGTCGACCGGGCGCTCAGGGACATCGCGGTCCTCCACGGCGGCTTGGACCAGGCGGGCGCGGCGGCCTACGTGAAGCAACTCGCCACGGACAAGCGCTATGTGCGTGACATCTACTGACCGGGCCCGTGAGCGAGCCCCGGGCCACGGGTGGGAGTATCGGTCGCCATGAGAGCGTCCCCAGCGGTCCGGAGCTTGCGCGCGGTGGTGTTCGCCGCGCTGTGCGTGCTGCTGGCCACCGGGGGTCACTCACTGGCGACCGGGATGGCGCCGCCGGTGTGGGCGCAGGCGGCCGGGTTCGTGCCGATGTTCGTGACCGGCTGGCTGCTCGGCGGCCGGGAGCGGTCGCTCGGGGCCATCGGCGGGGCGACACTCACGTCCCAGGCCGGGCTGCATCTGGCCTTCGGCGCGGTACGCCCGCGCTCCATGGGAACGCCGTACGGCATGGCGATGCACCACATGTCGGCGACGCACACGATGACCATGCACGGCGTGCGCATGGCGCATATGGCGGCACCGCACTCTCACGCCCTGACCCCGCATGCCACCGCCGCCCATGTCTCGGCCGTTCTCCTGCTGACCTGGTGGCTCCGCCGCGGCGAGGCGGCCCTGTGGTCCCTGTTGCGCCGGGCGGTCACGCTCGTACCGGGCCTCGCGGCCTGGTGGCGGGGGTACGGCGAACCGGTCGCCCCGGACCCCGTACGCCAGCCCGCCGACGGCCCGTGCGCACCTCGTCCCCTCCTCCTCCGCCACACCGTCCACCGGCGTGGACCGCCCACCACGATCCCGTACGCGATCTGACCCTTTCACCCCTTTCTGTCAGTACGGAGATCCCTCACCCATGTCCTCAGCACGCACCTCCCTGCGCCGCCTCGGCCTCGGCGGCGCCCTCGCCGCCGCCGCGGTACTGGCCGCCGCGGGCGCCGCCTTCGCGCACGTCACCGTCCACCCCGACAGCTACGCCAAGGGCGCCACCGACGGAGCCCTGACCTTCCGGGTCCCCGACGAGAGCGACACCGCGAGCACCACCAAGGTCCAGCTGTTCCTGCCTACCGACCACCCGTTGCTCGGCGTGCTCGTCTCCCCGCACGACGGGTGGACCGCGAAGGTCACCGACACCAAGCTCAGGACACCGGTCAAGACGGACGACGGCACGATCACCGACGCGGTCTCCGAGATCACCTGGACCGGCGGGAAGATCGGCCCCGGCCAGTACGAGGACTTCGACGTCGCCTTCGGTCAACTCCCCGACGACACCGCGCAGCTGACCTTCAAGACCCTCCAGACCTACTCCGACGGAAAGGTCGTCCGCTGGATCGAGGAGGCCGCCCAGGGCGACGAGGAGCCGGAGAACCCGGCGCCGGTCCTCAAGCTGACGGCGGCCGGGACCACGTCGGCCACCGCGTCCCAGACCTCCGCGGTCGCGTCCAAGGCGCCGAAGGCCTCCGCGAGCGACTCCACCGCCCGCGGTCTCGGCGTCGCCGGGCTGATCGTGGGCGTGCTCGGCCTGGCGGCCGGGGCCTTCGCCGTCGTACGGAGCCGCCGTACGCAGTGAGCGGGAACCTGTGGATTGCCGTACCCACAGGTGGTGATCGGTGCCCGGATGGAAGGATGAGGCGCGATGACAGCAGGGTGGTGTTCTCGCACGGTACGGGCCGCGGTGTTCGCGGCCGTCTGTGTGCTGCTCGCCGCCCTGGGCCATGTCCTCATGTCCGGCACCCACATGCCCGGGTGGACACTGGCCGCGGGCCTGGCGGTGACCGGGTGCGCGGGCTGGTGTCTGACCGGCCGTGAACGCGGGCTGCCGCTGATCGTGGCCGTCGTGGTCGGTGCCCAGACGGCCCTGCACGCGGCGTTCTCCCTCGCGCAGCCCACAGCGGCGCCACAGGACGTCGGCGCCATGCACATGGAGTCCATGCACACGGGCGGCATGGACTCCATTGATGTGTCCCCCATGGGGACGTCGGCGGGCGTCGGTGCTCTCTCGTTCTGGATGCCGTTCGGGATGTACGCCGCCCACCTGATCGCCGCGCTCCTGACCGGCCTCTGGCTGGCGTACGGCGAGAGGGCCGCGTTCCGTATCCTGCGGGCCGTCGCGGGACGGCTCGCGGCCCCGCTGCGGCTGTTGCTCGCCCTGCCCGCCACTCCGCACCGCCCGCGTCTGCGGGTGCGCCGGCCCCGCTCGGAGCGGGAGCCCCGGCTTCTCCTTCTCGTGCACGCGATCACCCACCGGGGACCGCCCCTGGGGACCGCTGTCGCCTGACGACAGACGGCACCCCGAGGCAGCCCCTGTGCGCCTCGGGCCCGGTCGTGCACCCACGTATGTGCTCTCCGCACACGTGGTCGCCGCACGGCCGCATCCCCTCACCGGACCGCTGCGCACACCTGTGCACCGCCATCACATCGGTGGCACCGCCATGACAGCGGTGGCCCGGATCCCGGCTGACCCGAGAAGGACACCTGGTGATCACTTCCACCCCGCCCGCCCCGGCCGACCTCCGCACCCAACGGGAGTCCGCCGATGCCTCCGCCACCGCCTGGGCGCTCGCCGCCCGTGCCGGTGACGCCGACGCCGTCGACCACTTCGTCCGCGCGCTGCACCATGACGTGCTGCGCTATGTCTCCTACCTGTGCGCCGACCCCCAGGCCGTGGACGACCTCGCCCAGGACACGTTTCTGCGGGCGCTCGGCAGTCTGCACCGGTTCGAGGGGCGGTCCTCGGCGCGGGCCTGGCTGCTGTCCATCGCCCGCCGTGCGGTGATCGACGGTTTCCGGCATGCCGCGGCGCGGCCCCGCCGCTATGACGGTTCGGACTGGCAGGCGGCCGCCGAGCGCGCTCAGCCGCGGGGCGTGCCCGGCTTCGACGACGGGATAGTGCTGCTGGACCTGTTGGCCACGTTGCCCGACGAGCGGCGTGAGGCGTTCGTTCTCACGCAGATGCTGGGGCTGTCGTACGAGGAGGCGGCTCTGGTGAGCGGGTGTCCGGTGGGGACCGTGCGGTCTCGCGTGGCGCGGGCCAGGGCAGTGCTGGTGGAGCTGGTGGGCTGAGGGCCGGGTCCCTCGTGGCTGGTCGCGCAGTTCCCCGCGCCCCTAACAGATTTCAGTCACCGCTTCTTCCAAACGAACCTGACTGCCGTGGCCGCAGCCGCCAGGCCCGCCAAGCCGGACCCGGCCAAGGCGAGTGCCCTGGCCCTTCGGCTCGGGGCGGTCGGCCTCGCGCCCGGCGCCACGCCGTACGCGCTGCCGGGCGACTCCGGCAGGGCGGACGCCAGCAGTTCCGCCAGGTGCACCGCCTCGTGGCCTCCGCTGTCGAGTTCGTGGATCTGGGTGTGGCAGCTGAAACCGTTGGCCAGGACCACCGTCTCGGGGGGCTCGTCGCGCAGGCGCGGCAGCAGTACGCGTTCCGCGCATGCCTCGCTGACCTCCAAGTGGCCCGGTTCGAAGCCGAAGTTGCCGGAGAGGCCGCAGCAGCCGGAGTCCAGTTGTTCGGCGTCGACGCCGGCGCGGTGCAGGAGTTTGCGGTCGGCCTGCCAGTCCAGGACCGCGTGCTGGGTGGCAGTGCACCTGGGCGAGGGCCTTCGCGGAGCGTTCCGGGACGTGCGGGGGCTCGTAGCCGGGGGAGTGCTCGGTGAGCAGTTCGGCGAGCGTGACCGTCTGGTCGCGCAGCCGCCGTACGTCACGGTCGCCGGGGAACAGCTCGGGCGCGTCCGAGCGGAAGACGGCCGTGCAGCTGGGCTCCAGTCCGACCACCAGGCCGCCGGCCCGGACGTGCTCGGCGAGCCTGCGCACGGTCCGGCCCAAAACCCGCTCGGCGGTGCCGAGTTGCCCCGTCGAGATCCAGGTCAGCCCGCAGCACAGCGGCTCCTCGGGCAGCACGACCCGCCAGCCCGCGTGCTCCATGAGCGTCACGGCCGCCTCGCCGATGTGCGGGTGGAAGTGGTTGGTGAAGGTGTCCGGCCAGAGCAGGACGCTGCCGCGCGCCCCGTCGCCGTACGGCTCGTGCCGGGCGAACCACTGCTGCAGCGTCTCGCCGGCGAACAGCGGGACTTCGCGGTTCTCCACGCCTGCGATCGACACGGCGGCCGTGGACAGGGGCGGGGTGTGGGTCACCGCGTTGACGACGGGCCCGAGTCGGGTGCGTCCGGCCATCTGCGCTGGCTGCCCGCCGTGGCGATCTCCGTGCCGCTCGATCTCGGCGTACTCCTCGTCGCTGGTCTCCCCGCACCAGAACCGGGTGCCGTCGTACAACTGCTCTTCCAGGCGGGCGATGTTGTCGACGACCTTGCCATAGGTCTGTGCGGTGGCCCCGCAGGAGTTGTTGCCGATCATTCCGCCGATCGTGCAGTTGGCGTGGGTGGCCGGCTAGGGGCCGAACCGCAGCCCGGTCGGGGCGAGTCGGCGGTTGAGCTCGTCGAGGACGATGCCGGGCTGAACGACACAGGTGCGGGCGTCCGGGTCCACGGACTCCAGACGGTCGCAGTACTTCGACCAGCCGATCACCACGGCGGTGTTGGTGCACTGCCCGGCGAGGCTGGTCCCGCCGCCCCGCGACAGCACCGGCGCGTCGTGCTCGCGGGCCACGGCCACCGCCTCCGCGGCTGCCTCGGGCGTCCGGGGCACGACCACGCCGATCGGGGTCTGCCGGAAGTTCGAGGCGTCCGTCGAGTAGGCGGCCCGGCTCCCCGCGTCGAAGCGGACCTCGCCGTCGACCCGCTCGCGCAGTGCGCGCTCCAGGGCCGCCGGGTCCGGCGGGGGTGCGTCGGGCCGTCGTACGACAGGAACGGGCAGGTCGGAGGTCGCCATGAACTCCTCCTTCGGTGTCTGCGCGGGCACCGGCCCGGGCACCCGCAACCGCACCGGCGACTACTCCGGCGTCGTCTCCATGGCGAGATCGGGGAGCAGCGCGCGCAGCGCCTCACGCTGGTCGGCGCCCATGAACCGGGTCAGCGCCTCCTTGACCGTCGCGGCGAGGGTGCCGGAGGACTCCGCCAGCAGGCGCCTGCCCTTCTCGGTGAGGGTCACCTCGACGCCCCGCTTGTCGCCGCACACCGACTTGCGGGTGACCAGACCGGCGTGCTGGAGACAGGCGATCTGGTAGGTGAGCCGGGTCTTGGGGCGGCCGAGGAGCTCCGCGATCTTCGTCATCCGCACCCCTTCGGCGGGGCGCGCGCCCAGCAGGCACAGCACCAGGAACTCGTCGTGCGAGACGTCCAGACCGTCCTTGACGGCTGAGCGCAGCTCCTGTTCCACGGCTCCCGTCGCGGCCAGCAGCAGCATCCAGGCATGCAGCTCGGGCGGAAGGAGCCCTTCGGACACGGAGGGACATTCGGACGGGTCGGCCATGGATTCAAGTGTAACTGTTGTCCAAATTTGAAGTATCAGCTAGCGTGAGGTCATCCAAATTTGGACCACCTGAGTGAGGAATCATGACCGTCGCCGTCGAAACCGGAACCTGGCAGCTCGACCGGACCGCCACCACCGTGGCCCTGAAGCACAAGACGATGTGGGGCCTGGTCACCGTGAAGGGCGCCTTCGCCACCGTGGACGGCCAGGGCGAGGTGCGGGCCGACGGGTCCGCCGTCGGCACCGTGACCCTCGACGCCGCCTCCCTCGACACCAAGAACGCCAAGCGCGACGAGCACCTGCGCGGGGCCGACTTCTTCGACGTCGAGAACCACCCCGAGATCACCTTCGCGGTGCGCAGCGCCGAACTGCGCGACGGCGACCAGGTGCATGTGATCGGCCAGCTGACCGCCCGCGGCATCAGCCGCCCCCAGTCCTTCACCGCACACCTCGACGACGCGAGCGCCGACGCGGTCACGCTGACCGCCGAGTTCTCGGTGGACCGCGAACACTTCGGCCTGGGCTGGAATCAGATGGGCATGATCCGCGGTCTGACCACGGTCACCGCCACGCTCCGCTTCACGCGGTCGGCAGCGTGACGTCAGCGCTCGACAGCGTCTGCGGCGAGGACGTGAACACCCGGAGCCGGATCCGCTGACCCGGCTCCGGCAGCGTGTACGCCCCCGCGGGCGGCCGGAGCTCATACGTCGCCGTCGCATGGGCGGGCAGCGTGGCCGGCCCCCGCAGGACCGAGAAATACGGGTACATGCCCTGGCCCCGGGTCAGCGTGAAGTGCGGCGTGAGTGCGTCGTCGTCCGTGTTGGTGACCCGCAGGGTCAGCCGGGAGAGCGTGCGGACGCCGTGACGCACGGAGGTGACCTCCATGCGCAGGGGCGGTGAGCCGGTGGCCGCCAGCGCCGCGCTCGCCAGCGCCGGGCTCAGCAGCAGGACGGCCGCAACGATCCGTGCCGGACGCCGGTACGGGCCGACCAGTCGGCGCGTGAAGGGCTGCCAGGCCCCCGCGAACTCCGCCGCGGGCGCGGTGACCGCAGCCGCCAGCCACAGCGGAGTCATCATCAGGTAGTAGCCGTCCTGCGAACGCGTCGCCAGCCAGAAGGCCAGCCACGGCAGCACGGTCGCCGCCGGGCCCAGGCGGCGCACGAACAGCACGAACAACGCCAGCAGACCAGCGAGCAGCAGCAGACTCGCGTACCCGTACCAGTCGAGCCGGTCACTGCCGTTCGTGAGATACAGCGACACATCCACCAGGCCCTGGCCGTGCAGCACCGCGCCCTGGATCAGCGGCAGCGCGATCCCCTTCAGCCAGGCGACCGGCTCGCTCACGATGAAGTACGTGTTGATCAGCAGCCATGTGGTGGCGGCGGCCCCGGCGAACCGCAGCAGCACCAGGCCCGCCGCCCGCGCGCCGAGCTCCCCACGCCGTACGGCGTAGATCCCGGCGAGCAGGAACGGCGTCAGGAACCACGGCAACTGCTGCGCCGCGCACGCCGCGCCCAGACACGCGGCCTGCGCCAGCCCGGCCGGACCCAGCCGCCCGCCCCGCCCGATCCGGGGCCAGCGCACCACCACCGGCATCAGCAGGGCCAGCGCCAGGATCGCCGGGTAGCCGAGACGGCCGTACATGGAAATCATCGAGAACCCCAGGCACGCCATGGTCGCCGCCGACCGCCACGGCGCGGGCAGCAGCCACCACAGCACGACCGTCCCGACGAGCAGCGCGCCCGTGCTCATCGCCATGGCGGGCAGACCGCCGTGGCCGAGCCAGAGCAGGGGGGCGGTCAGCAGCGGGGCGAGCGGGGGATAGCCGTACGTCGTGTCGTAGCCGCCCGTGACGGTCGGGGTGAGCGCGATGCCGTTGCCGCCGAAGAGCCAGGGCCAGGGGTGGCCGTAGACCGCGTGCCCGGCGACCAGTTCGCGTGCCGCCTGGGCGGTGAGGACGGACTCGTCGGTGCCGCGGTGGAGCAGGACGAACGCACACAGGGCGAGCGTCAGCCCGGTCACCAGCACGCACAGGTCCACCCGCGCCAGGGCCCGCCGGCCGCGCACCACCAGCGCGAGAACGCCACAGACGAGGATCGAGGCGTAGCAGACGGAGATGACCGTGGCCACGGCCGGACGGTGGACCGCCGCCTGCGTCCACACGTCACGGGTGCCGATGAAGAGGCTGACGTCCGCGAGCAGCGTCAGGACGCGATGCCACTGCGTGGGGGGTTCCGGGGCCGTGGACACCGCCGGCCCGGTCGGCCGGCCGGGTGTCGTCAGCTGAGTATCTGCCAGGAGCACGACATCGGACGCTAATCGGACCCGGTGAGCGAGGCGTCGCCGAGGGCCAAGAGTCCGGTGTGAGGCGGGTAAGACCGTTCCTGCGGGGGCGGGTTCCCTCACGCCCGGGGACGCCCGGTCGGGCCTGGACGGTCCGATGCCCCTGCTCATCACTCCGGTGAGCAGGGGGCGGTGCCGTCCGTCGCCGGAGCGGGTGTCCCTGGGCGCGCCTGCCGATCGCCACGGCAGCAGCATCGTGGCGAGTGGTCTTGCGGTTCTTGGTGGTGAGGGGCTTCTGCCAGTGCTGGGCGCCCCACTTCGAGGTGTAGGCAGGGTCGACGGCGATGACCGCGATGCCGCTCCGGTGGGCCATCGACGTCAGCCGGGCGTGGAGCCTGCCGGTGGGCGTGCCGGAGATCAGCCCTCGGAAGCGTTTGCGGCGGCCGTGTTTCTCGCGGGTCTTCTCGGCGGTGAAGTTCAGGTCCTCGACCGCGATCGCCTTCACCCCGCAGGTGCGGGCCCAGCGTAGGAGGCGGGTGAGGGCGCGGCGGACCTGGGCGTCCCGATGGGGCGCGGTGCCGGCAGTAACACTCACTCCTGCTCACCAAGACGCCCTTGAACGCACTCCAGCAGCAGCTCCAAACCCTTTTCCTCACGGCGGGCGGCGGCGGGATGGGTGAGACGGCGCGGTCGCGCACCGTGTCGCTGTTGGGCCGAACGGGTGACTTGGCGTAAGAATTGGCTGGTGCAGGCATTGAAGGCGAGTCGGAGCGGGGGCAGCCGGTGAACAGGTACGACGTCACCGATGAACAGTGGGAGGGGCTTGCCCAGGTCGTTCCGTTGCGTGGGCGGGACGCATGGCCGTCCGCGATCGACCACCGGGCCATGCCGGAGGCCCGGACAGAGGCCCGGCGCCGCTTCGTCGTCCTGCGGATCAACGTCTTCGCGGACGCCCGCGAGGTCGCCGAGACCCTGATGGCGGGCATACCCGTCCTGCTCGACCTCACCAGCGCGGAAACGGAAGTCGCCAAGCGGGTCCTCGACTTCAGCACCGGCGTCGTCTTCGGCCTGGCGAGCGGAATGCACCGCGTGGACCGCAACGTGTTCCTGCTGACACCGGCCGGGACCGAGGTCACGGGCCTGATGGAGGGCGCGGGCATGCCGGGGTCGTGAGCCACGGCGTGGTTCGCTCGTTCGTAGGAAGGGCGCTGCGGAGGAACGGTTCGCCCGGTGGCGGAGTCCTACGGTCCGGATATGCGTGTGTCCCCCACATCCTCTGTCGTGCCCGCTCAGTCGGCGCCTCCCCGCGCGGAGTTGCCGCAGGGCGGTGAGCGCCGCCCCGACCGGCCGTGTCTCACCGAACTGCGGCTGTCCGCGTACGCCGTCCACCGGCAAGCCGGGTTACCCCTCGCGCCGCTGACCCTGATCACCGGGCCCAGCGGGAGCGGCAAGACGAGCGCGCTCAGAGCGTACGGGGCACTCGCCCGGCTCGGTGCCGGAGCGAGCCTCGGTGAGGTCTTCCCCCATCCCCTCTCGTGCGTCCCCGACCGGGCCCACCCCGACGCACAGCGCCGCCGCGGCTTCCGGATCGGCTGCACGGCCGACGGACCCGAAGGCCCGGTCCGGCTCGACCTCGCGGTCCAGGCCGAGCCCGAACTGCGCATCGTGGGGGAGCGGTTGACCTCCGGCGGGCTCGTCCTGCTGGAGACCGCCCTGCGCGACCCCTCCCGCCGGGCCGTGCAGGCCGCCTGGCACACGGCAGGGACCGCGCCGGTCACCCGCGCCCCGCTCCCGGACGACCGGCTCGGCACCGCCCTGTTGCCGCTGCGCGTGGCCGGCAAGACGGACGGACAGCGGCGCGTCCTCGCCGCCGCCGAGCAGATGGTGGTCGCCCTGCGCTCCGTCTTCGGCTGCGACCCACGGCCCGGCCGCATGCGCCTGCCCGTCCCGACCGGTACCGGACGGCTCCTCGGCGGCTGCGACAACCTCGCCGACGTCCTGTGGCGCACGCGCACGGAGTGCGGCAGGCGCCACGCGCAGCTCGTCGCCGCGGTGCGCGCCGGCTGCGCGGGCCCCGTCGCCGACGTCCTCGCCGAGCCCCTTCCCGCCGGGACCGTCCGGGCCCTGCTCGACCGCGGGGACGGCGGCCGGACGGCGCTCGGACGGCTGGGCGACGGCGAGTTGAGGTACCTCGCCCTCGCGTTGGTCCTGCTCACCGGGCCCGGGGTACTGGAGGTCGACCCGGTCGGTGAGGTGCCCGCGGCGATGCAGACGCTCACCGTGCTCGCCGACAACCTCGACCGGAACCTGGACCCGCGGCAGCGGACCGAACTGCTGCGGCTGGCCGTGCGGATGTGCGAGCGCGGACACATCCGGCTCGTCGGCGCGGTGAGCGACGCCTCCTGGGCCGCCGGGGTGGACGGGGTCACGGTGGTACACCTGGAGCCGTGACAGAACCTCTCGACGTGGCGAAACTGCAGCGCCGGCTGGCCGAGTTCGCGGCCGCCCGCGACTGGCAGCCGTACCACACCCCCAAGAACCTCGTCGCCGCGCTCAGTGTGGAGGCCTCCGAACTGGTCGAGATCTTCCAGTGGTTGACTCCCGAGGAGTCGGCGCGGGTCATGGACGACCCCGGCACCGCGCACCGCGTCACGGACGAGATCGCCGATGTGCTCGCGTATCTGCTCCAGTTGTGCGAGGTGCTCGGCGTCGATCCACTGGCCGCGCTGGACGCGAAGATCGACCGGAACGAGCGGAGGTTTCCGGCGCCGTAAGGAAGGGTTCAGTCCTCTTTCACTCTCCGTGATGAAAAGTTGGCCCGAAACCGATTTGTTGTCCACAGATTTCCGTCTACCTCTGGTTTTTCGTTCCGAGCGAGCTCACTCTGGGTAGTGGACAGGCAGGTTCGGGCGGACGTGCCCGGGGGTACGCCGGGACAGACGGGGGCAGCCGATGGACGCGATGCGGCTCATCGTGACGAGCAGGCGTGCCCTGGCCGGGGGCGGCGAGGCGCCTCAGGTCATGGCGGAGGTGTGGCAGGCACAGGCCCTGGCCCAGGCGATAGGGAGCCGCCTCGCGGTCGCCGGACCCCCCGAACTCCGGGGCGAGGCCCTGGGGCTGACCGAACTGGCGGGTCGCGGCTGCGGTGTCCTCGACCGCCCCGACATCGCCCTGGCGGAGTTGCGGGCCGCCCAGCTCACCGAACTCGGCGACGCCCGCCAGGCCCTCCTGTGCCTCGGCGGCCTCCTCGGTGAGGTGGGCATAGCCCTGGTCGGCCTCGCGTCCGCGGCGGACGACGAGACGACGTACTGGCAGTGCATGGAGGCGATCGACGCGGCGGACGAGTCGCGGGACCGGGTGCTGCAGATGCTGCGAAGACTGGCGGACAGGGGAGACGAGTTGCCGGAGGCGGGATGAGGGTCCTGTTGTCCGGCGGCTGCGCGACCAGCCCCCACCGGCCTGCACCCACCGGGGACCGATGGGGCCAAGGCGAACCCCGGCGTGCAGGATGGAGTCATGGATCTCCGCATCTTCACCGAGCCCCAGCAGGGCGCGAGCTACGACACCCTCCTCACCGTCGCCAAGGCCACCGAGGACCTCGGCTTCGACGCGTTCTTCCGTTCCGACCACTACCTGAAGATGGGCGACGCCGACGGTCTCCCCGGCCCCACCGACGCATGGATCACCCTCGCCGGCCTCGCCCGTGAGACCCAGCGCATTCGCCTCGGCACCCTGATGACCGCGGCCACCTTCCGGCTCCCCGGCGTCCTCGCCATCCAGGTCGCCCAGGTCGACCAGATGTCCGGCGGCCGCGTCGAACTGGGCCTGGGCGCCGGCTGGTTCGCGGAGGAGCACGCGGCGTACGGCATCCCGTTCCCGAAGGAGAAGTTCCTCCGCCTGGAGGAACAGCTGGAGATCGTCACCGGCCTGTGGGCCACCGAGCCCGGCAAGACCTTCGACTTCCACGGCGAGCACTACCAGCTCACGAAGTCGCCCGCGCTCCCCAAGCCCGCCCAGAACAAGATCCCCGTGCTGATCGGCGGCCACGGCAAGACCCGTACCCCGCGCCTCGCCGCGCGCTACGCCGACGAGTTCAACATGCCGTTCGCCTCGCCCGAGGACAGTGAGGCGCAGTTCGGCCGGGTCCGTGCCGCCGCCCAGGAGGCGGGCCGCGCGGCCGACGCGATCACCTTCTCCAACGCGCTCGTCGTCTGCGTCGGCAAGGACGACCAGGAGGTCGCCCGTCGTGCTGCGGCCATCGGCCGCGAGGTCGAGGAGCTCAAGGCCAACGGCCTGGCCGGCACCCCCGCCGAGGTCGTCGACAAGATCGGCCGCTATGCCGCCGTGGGCTCGCGCCGGATCTACCTCCAGGTCCTCGACCTCGACGACCTGGACCACCTGGAGCTGATCTCCGCGCAGGTCCAGTCGCAGCTGCCGTAATCGGCTCGGCGCCTTTCGATTAATCGAAGGCGCAGGTCGGACGGATCGTGCGAAGCTGAGGACGTCGTCCTGCCGGCCCCCGGGATCACCGTCCTCGGGGGCCTTCGCACGTACGGCGTCAATGTCCTGTCCACCGGCCGGAGAGGCCACTCGCATGTTTCTGACGATCAGTACCACCGGCACTCCCGAGCGCCCCGCCACCGACCTCGGCTACCTGCTGCACAAGCATCCCGAGAAGGCTCAGGCGTTCTCCACCTCGTACGGCAGGGCGCACGTCCTGTACCCCGAGGCGGACGATCAGCGGTGCACTGCGGCGCTGTTGCTGGAGGTCGACGCGGTGGCCCTGGTCAGGCGCGGCAAGGGCAAAGGGCGCGGCGGCGCCCCGGACGCGACGCTCGCGCAGTACGTCAACGACCGCCCCTACGCGGCGTCTTCGCTGCTCGCGGTGGCGCTGAGCGCGGTCTTCTCCAGCGCGATGCGCGGGGTGTGCAGCGCCAAGCCCGAACTTCCTTCGCGGACACGGCCGTTGCGCATCGAGGTGCCCGCTGTGGCGGCCCGCGGCGGCCCGGAACTCGTACGCCGCCTGTTCGAGCCGCTCGGCTGGACCGTGACGGCCGAACCGGTCGCGCTGGACACCGAGTTCCCCGAGTGGGGCGACTCGCGCTATGTCCGCCTCGAACTGGAGTCCACGCAGCTGACCGTCGCCGAGGCCCTCCGCCACCTGTACGTCCTGCTGCCCGTCCTCGACGACGCCAAGCACTACTGGGTGGCCCCCGACGAGGTCGACAAGCTGCTCAGGGCCGGTGAGGGCTGGCTGCCCGCGCACCCGGAGCAGAAGCTGATCACCAGCCGTTATCTGTCCCGCCGCTGGTCGCTGACGCGTGAGGCGATGGAACGCCTGGAGCTGGTGCGGCTCGCCGAGGCCGACGACAGCGAGGTCGAGGACATCGACAACGCCGTCGAGGCGGAGACCGAGACCGAGCAGAAGCCGACCCCGCTCGCCGTCCAGCGCCGTGAGGCCATCCTGGAGGCGCTGCGCGCGGCCGGCGCCGCCCGCGTCCTCGACCTCGGGTGCGGACAGGGCCAGTTGGTGCAGGCACTGCTCAAGGACCCGAAGTTCACCGAGATCGTCGGCGTCGACGTGTCGGTGCGGGCCCTCACCATCGCCTCCCGGCGGCTGAAGCTGGACCGCATGGGGGAGCGGATGGCCTCCCGCGTCCAGCTCGTCCAGGGCTCGCTGGCGTACACCGACAAGCGGCTCAAGGGGTACGACGCCGCCGTGCTCAGCGAGGTGATCGAGCACCTCGACCTGCCCAGGCTGCCCGCCCTGGAGTACGCGGTGTTCGGCGCGGCCCGCCCGCGGACCGTCCTCGTGACCACCCCGAACGTCGAGTACAACGTCCGCTGGGAGTCGCTCCCGGCCGGGCACGTCCGGCACGGCGACCACCGCTTCGAGTGGACGCGGCAGGAGTTCCGGGCCTGGGCTTCCTCGGTGGCCGAACGGCACGGATACGACGTGGAGTTCAGGCCGGTGGGACCGGACGACCCGGAGGTGGGACCGCCCACCCAGATGGCCATTTTTGAAGTGAGCACAGCTGTGATCAGGACCGAGAAGGAGGCGAAGGCGGTATGACCGAGATCCCGCGCACGGGACGGACTCTTCCCGTCACCGACCTCTCCCTCGTCGTCCTCGTCGGCGCCTCGGGTTCCGGCAAGTCCACCTTCGCCCGCCGGAACTTCAAGCCGACCGAGGTGATCTCCTCGGACTTCTGCCGGGGCCTGGTCTCCGACGACGAGAACGACCAGGGCGCGACGAAGGACGCCTTCGACGTCCTGCACTACATCGCGGGCAAGCGCCTGGCCGCCGGCCGCCGCACGGTCGTCGACGCGACGAGTGTGCAGGAGGACAGCCGACGGCAGCTGATCGACCTGGCGAAGAAGTACGACGTGCTGCCCATCGCCATCGTCCTCGACGTGCCCGAGGAGGTGTGCGCCGAGCGCAACGCGGCCCGCACCGACCGGGCCGACATGCCGATCCGGGTCATCAAGCGCCACATCCGTGAACTGCGGCGATCGATCCGCCGCCTGGAGCGCGAGGGCTTCCGCAAGGTGCACGTCCTGCGCGGCGTGGCGGACGTCGAGAACGCCACCGTCGTCACCGAGAAGCGCTTCAACGACCTGACCCACCTGACCGGCCCCTTCGACATCGTCGGCGACATCCACGGCTGCGCCTTGGAACTGGAGTCGCTGCTCGGCAAGTTGGGTTACACCGACGGCGTCCACCCCGAGGGCCGTACCGCGGTCTTCGTCGGCGACCTCGTCGACCGCGGCCCGGACAGCCCCGGAGTGCTGCGGCGCGTGATGTCGATGGTCAAGTCGGGCAACGCGCTGTGCGTGCCGGGCAACCACGAGAACAAGTACGGCCGGTACCTGAAGGGCCGCAAGGTCCAGCACACCCACGGCCTCGCGGAGACCATCGAGCAGATGGAGAGCGTCTCGGACGAGTTCCGGTCCGAGGTGAGGGAGTTCATCGACGGCCTGGTCAGCCACTACGTCCTCGACGGCGGCCGCCTGGTCGTCTGTCACGCCGGTCTGCCCGAGAAGTACCACGGCCGCACCTCCGGACGGGTCCGCTCGCATGCCCTGTACGGCGACACCACCGGAGAGACCGACGAGTTCGGCCTGCCGGTGCGCTACCCGTGGGCGGAGGACTACCGCGGCCGCGCGGCCGTGGTCTACGGCCACACCCCGGTCCCGGAGGCGACGTGGCTCAACAACACGATCTGCCTGGACACCGGAGCGGTCTTCGGCGGCAAGCTCACGGCGCTGCGCTGGCCGGAGCGCGAGCTGGTCGACGTACCGGCGGAGCGGGTCTGGTACGAGCCGACGAAGCCGCTGAAGTCGGAGGCGCCCGGCGGGCAGGACGGCCGGCCGCTGGACCTGGCCGACGTGCACGGCCGCAGGGCGGTCGAGACCCGGCACGCGGGCCGGGTCGCCGTCCGGGAGGAGAACGCGGCCGCGGCCCTGGAGGTGATGAGCCGCTTCGCGGTGGACCCGCGGCTGCTGCCGTACCTCCCGCCGACCATGGCACCGACGGCCACCAGTCACCTCGAGGGGTACTTGGAGCACCCCGCCGAGGCCTTCGCGCAGTACGCGCAGGACGGTGTCGAGCGAGTCGTGTGCGAGGAGAAGCACATGGGCTCGCGGGCGGTGGCCCTGGTCTGCCGGGACGCGGAGACGGCCCGCAAGCGCTTCGGCGTTGGGGGCACCTCCCGCTCGAGCGCAGCCGAGAGTGGGGGAGGCCCGACCGGCTCGCTGTACACGCGGACCGGCCGCCCGTTCTTCGACGACGAGTCGGTGACGGAGGCGATCCTGGACCGGCTGCGTTCTGCGATCGGCGAGGCGGGCCTGTGGTCCGAACTCGACACGGACTGGCTCGTGTTGGACGCCGAGCTGATGCCGTGGTCGCTGAAGGCCTCGGGGTTGCTGCGGTCGCAGTACGCGGCCGTCGGCGCCGCGTCCGGCGCGGTGTTCCCGGGTGCGCTGGCCGCGCTCCGGGGTGCTGCCGACCGGGGCGTGGATGTGACGGACCTGCTGGCCCGCCAGCGCGAACGGGCCGAAGCCGCGGGCGCGTTCACCGACGCGTACCGGCGCTATTGCTGGACCACCGACGGCCTGGACGGCGTCCGCCTGGCGCCGTTCCAGATCCTCGCGGTCCAGGGCCGCAGCCTCGCCGCGCTCCCGCACGACGAGCAGCTGGCCCTGCTGGACCGCTTGGTGGAGCACGACGGCAGCGGCCTGCTCCAGACCACCCGGCGCCTCTACGTCGACACCGGCGACCCGGAGTCGGTGCGGGCGGGCGTCGACTGGTGGCTGGAGATGACCGGCCGCGGCGGCGAGGGCATGGTCGTCAAGCCGCTCGGCGCGGTGGTCCGCAGTACCGAGGGCCGCCTGGTCCAGCCCGGCATCAAGTGCCGCGGCCGGGAGTACCTGCGGATCATCTACGGCCCCGAGTACACCCGCCCGGAGAACCTCGACCGGCTGCGCAGGAGGTTCCTGAACCACAAGCGCTCCCTCGCGATCCGCGAGTACGCCCTCGGCCTGGAGGCCCTGGACCGGCTGGCGGAGGGCGAGCCGCTGTGGCGGGTCCACGAGGCGGTGTTCGGGGTGCTGGCGCTGGAGTCGGAGCCGGTCGACCCACGGCTGTGAGCCGCGGGTCGGGGTGAGGGGTGACCTGCCGGTCACCCCTCACCCCACCAACCGCAACCGCTCCCCGCACACCCCCACCTCCACCGTCTGTCCCCAGGTCAGCTCCACCGCGTCCCCCTCCATCCCGTCCCCGAAGGCGATCAGCCGTTCGGACTCGACGGTGAGGCGGAGGCGGGCGCGGGCGGGGAGCTCGCCGGCGACCAGGGACGTTCCGGTGGCGGGGGAGGGCCATGCCTCCCGTACGAACCACAGGAGGCGGTCCTCCGTCGGGCCCGGCAGCCGCAGCCGGCCGCCCCGCTCCTGCCAGAGCGAGCGGAGCCAGCCGGTGGCCCCGGTCCCCGTCCCCACCAGCACCCCGGACGAAGCCTGGGCCTCGACGACACCCCCGTCGTCCTCCAGGCCCAGGCGGTATCTGGCTGTCTGGTGTCCGGCGGCGCCCAGGTAGATCTCGTTCAGGGCGAGGAGCCGTTGTGTGTCGTCGGCGACGGCCTCGACCATGGTGAGTTCGTCCACGGTGGTGTCGAAGGCCGCCGGGAGCAGGGCCGCGGCCTGTGCGGGACGGTGGCGTACCAGGACACCGGGGTTGCGGCCGGGGTCGGTGTCGATGCCCACCACCCGTTGTCCGGCGAGGTATTTGGCCACGTTGGCCACCAGACCGTCCTGCCCGACCACGACCACCACGTCCTCGGGCGCGAACAGGAAGCGGTCCAGGTCGGTCCGCTCCACCCGCGCCTGACGCCAGGTCAGCGGAATGGCGGAGGTCACCTCGGCGAGCGCCCGCCGGGTGCGCTCGTGACGTTCGGCGACCTCCGCGATGTCCCGGCCCCGGGAGGAGAGGAAGAAGGCGGCCTGGCCGTGGGTGCCGTGGTGGGCCACCAACTCCTCGTACTCCGTGGTGCGGTGAACCAGGACGGCTCGCGGTGCGAGACTCACTCCGGCTCCCGTGCGCCCAGCTTCGCCAGCAGCCCCGTCAGCACGTCCGGTGAGATCGTCAGGCTGTCGATGTTCGGCAGGTTCTCCGCGAGCCGGGTCCCGGCGAGGGCGTGCAGCGTGGCGACCTCGACGTCCGCATGGACCCGCAGCCAGGCGGCCTGCGCCTGCGCCTTGGCGTCGCCCACCGTGCGCGCCCCTTCGGCCTCCGCGCGAGCGAGCCGCACCGACCGTGTCGCCTCCGCCTCGGCCCGTACCGCGTCCGCAGCCGCGTGCTCCTCCGCCTCCCGGCGTGCGTTCGTGCCCCTCTGCTCCACCAACTGCTCCTCGCGGCGGGCGAGTTCGATCTGGCTGGCCAGTTCGTTCTCGGCGATGGCCCGCTCCCGCTCCACGGCGACGGCCCGTCGTTCGTAGGTCGCCCGGTCGGCCTCCTGCTGGATCTGTTCGCGGGCCGGGGTGCGCAGCGCCCGCTCCACCTCCGGCTCGGGGCGCAGCGCCATCACGCGTACGGCCACCACCTCGATGCCGGTGGCCGGCAGCCGTGGCTCGGCGTCCAGGCCCGCCGCGATCCTCTCGCGCACCGCCGAGACGCCGTCGACGAGGGCGGAGGCCAGGGAGGTACGGGTCAGTACGTCGAGCGCGTGCTGCTGGGCCGTCTCCGTGAGCAGCGTGCCCAGTTGCTCCAGGGGCGCGCCCCGCCACACCCCGGTGTCCGGGTCGATCGAGAAGTCCAGGCGGGCGGCGGCGAGCGCCGGGTCGCCGATCCGGTAGGTCACGGTCGCCTGAACCGCCACGTCCTGGAAGTCCGACGTACGGGCATGGAACGTCATGGCCAACTCGCGGTCGTCCACCGGAACTTCGGAGAGCGCGGCCGTCAGCGCGCGGAACCAGAAGCTGAGCCCCGGACCGTCGTGCAGCAGGGTGCCGCCGCGGTGGTGCCGGATGTGCGCCGTGGGCGCGCCGCGCAGATGGCGCCAGCCGAGGCGCCGGGTGATGTCGGCCATCGAACCCCCTCTTTTCGTCTATTAGACGATAACGGAGGGGGTTGCTTGTCGTCAAGGGGACGAGAACAAGAAAGCAGGGCGGACGGAGGGGTCAAGACGCCCCTCGTTGGTCAGGATGGAGGCATGGGATTCCATGTCGACTCCGAGACCGGGCGGCTGCGCCGCGTCATCCTTCACCGGCCGGATCTCGAGCTCAAAAGGCTCACCCCCAGCAACAAGGACGCACTGCTCTTCGACGACGTGCTGTGGGTGCGCCGGGCGCGCGCCGAGCACGACGGATTCGCCGACGTGCTGCGCGACCGCGGGGTCGCCGTCCATCTCTTCGGCGACCTGCTCACCGAGGCCCTGGAGATCCCGGCGGCCCGGTCCCTCGTCCTGGACCGCGTCTTCGACGAGAAGGAGTACGGCCCGCTGGCCACCGACCACCTCCGGGCCGCCTTCGAGGCACTGCCCGCCGCGGAGCTGGCCGAGGCCCTCGTCGGCGGCATGACCAAGCGGGAGTTCCTGGAGGCACACCCGGAGCCGACCTCCGTGCGCTTCCATGTCATGGACCTCGACGACTTCCTCCTCGCCCCGCTGCCCAACCACCTCTTCACCCGCGACACCTCGGCCTGGATCTACGACGGTGTCTCCGTCAACGCCATGCGCTGGCCGGCCCGTCAGCGCGAGACGGTCCACTTCGAGGCGATCTACCGCCACCATCCGCTCTTCCGTGACGAAACGTTCCACACCTGGTCGGAGGGGCAGGCCGACTACCCGTGCACCATCGAGGGCGGGGACGTCCTCGTCATCGGCAACGGCGCCGTCCTCATCGGCATGAGCGAGCGCACCACGCCCCAGGCCGTCGAGATGCTCGCGCACAAGCTGTTCGCCGAGGGCTCCGCGCAGTCGATCGTGGCCCTCGACATGCCGAAACGGCGGGCCTTCATGCATCTCGACACCGTGATGACGATGGTCGACGGCGACACCTTCACCCAGTACGCCGGGCTCGGCATGCTCAGGTCGTACACCATCGAACCGGGCGTCGGTGACAAGGAGCTCAAGGTCACCGACCACCCGTCGGAGCACATGCACCGCGCGATCGCCGCCGCGCTCGGACTGAGCGAGATCCGCGTGCTGACCGCCACCCAGGACGTGCACGCCGCCGAGCGCGAGCAGTGGGACGACGGCTGCAACGTCCTCGCCGTCGAGCCGGGTGTCGTCGTCGCCTACGAGCGCAACGCCACCACCAACACGCATCTGCGCAAGCAGGGCATCGAGGTGATAGAGATCCCGGGCAGCGAGCTGGGGCGGGGCAGGGGCGGGCCGCGCTGTATGAGCTGTCCGGTGGAGCGGGAGGCCGTATAGGAGGGATCCCTTGTGGAACGTGCGATCGCATAGTCGTACAGTAGTCTGTATATAAATGCTGAACGTCGTATAGACTTCCAAGGTCCGTCTGTTCACGCACCTCTGGAGCGCCCCCCATGGCGACAGTCCCGACCGCCCTCGCCGGCCGCCACTTCCTCAAGGAGCTCGACTTCACCGAGCAGGAGTTCCTCGGGCTGGTCGAACTGGCAGCCGAGCTGAAGGCCGCCAAGAAGGCGGGGACCGAGACGCGGTACCTGAACGGGAAGAACATCGCGCTGATCTTCGAGAAGACCTCGACCCGCACGCGCTGCGCGTTCGAGGTCGCGGCGGCGGACCAGGGCGCCTCGACGACGTACCTGGACCCGTCCGGCTCGCAGATCGGCCACAAGGAGTCCGTACGGGACACCGCGCGCGTGCTCGGGCGTATGTACGACGGGATCGAGTACCGCGGGGACAGCCAGCAGAAGGTGGAGGAGCTGGCCGCGTACGCCGGCGTGCCGGTGTACAACGGGCTCACCGACGACTGGCACCCCACGCAGATGCTGGCCGACGTGCTGACCATGACCGAGCACACCGCGAAGCCGGTCCGGGAGATCGTCTTCGCCTACCTCGGTGACGCGCGGTTCAACATGGGCAACTCGTATCTGATCACCGGCGCGCTGCTGGGCATGGACGTACGGATCGTCGCGCCGAAGGCCTACTGGCCCGCGCAGGACGTCGTCGAGCGGGCTCGTACGCTCGCCGTGGACAGCGGGGCGCGGATCACCCTCACCGAGTCGCTGGAGGAGGGGGTGCGGGGCGCGGACTTCGTCGCGACCGACGTCTGGGTCTCCATGGGGGAGCCGAAGGACGTGTGGGACGAGCGGATCGCCGCGCTGTCGCCGTACGCGGTGACCACGGACGTGCTGCGGGCCACCGGGAACGCGGACGTCAAGTTCCTGCACTGCCTGCCCGCCTTCCACGACCTCGGTACGAAGGTGGGGCAGGAGATCTTCGAGACCCATGGCCTGCAGTCCCTGGAGGTCACGGACGAGGTGTTCGAGTCGGTGCACTCGGTGGTCTTCGACGAGGCGGAGAACCGGCTGCACACGATCAAGGCGATCCTGGTGGCGACGCTGGCCTGAGCGTCACGCCGGGTGCCGCTGAGGCGGCACCACCGGCAGCCGGAACCACACCGCCTTGCCGGTCTCGGTCGGGCGGTGCCCGCACGACGAACTGAGCGCCCTGATCAGGAGCAGGCCCCGGCCGTGCTCCTGCCAGGGGTCCGGGTCCCTGGTGTCCGGCTGGGTCAGATGGCCCGGGGGTGCCGGGTCCGGGTCGTGCACCTCCACCTGGCAGCCGGTCGGCAGCAATTCCACGACCAGCTCTATCGGGGTGTCGCCGGAGGTGTGTTCCACGGCGTTCGCCACCAGCTCGGCCGTCAGCAGTTCCGCGGTGTCGCAGTCCGCCCCGTGCTCCAGCTCGGCCAGCGCGGTGCGGACCAGCGCGCGCGCCACGGGCACGGCCGCGGCGGAGTGCGGCAGCGCGATGCGCCAGGAGGCGGAGGCCGGGGGGCGATCTTGCAAGGCGGTTCCGTTCATGAGCAGGCTGTCCTGCTTTCAACCGTATGAATGGTACGGCGCCGTCGGCAGAGTCGTCCGGCGGGCGCCGTACGGGACCTTCGGCCCCGTTGGCAGGCGGCTTACCCGTAGCAACGGCTTGCCTCTCACCGCTGATCCCGCCGTTGCCGGTCTGTCGACGAGCCGTGACGGATGTGACCGTGCCAGGTCACACCCGGATGCCTCTATCGCGTACTCGTGACGACAGTCAAAGAGAAGTGATAGCTTCGAGGAGAGAGCGCACCTGGATGCGCCTGGAACCTCGCCACTCGCACTTCGTCCGAGCACGAGGAGACCGCACGCCATGAGTCCCTTCACCGGCTCCGCCGCCCGCACCTCCGACTGGCGGCACCTGCGCGTCGACCTCACCGACGGGGTCGCCACCGTCACCCTCGCCCGCCCCGAGAAACTCAACGCGCTCACCTTCGGCGCCTATGCCGACCTGCGCGACCTGCTCGCCGAACTGTCCCGCGAGCGGTCCGTCCGTGCCCTGGTCCTGGCCGGCGAGGGCCGCGGTTTCTGCTCCGGCGGTGACGTCGACGAGATCATCGGCGCGACCCTCGCCATGGACACCGCCCAGCTCCTCGACTTCAACCGGATGACCGGCCAGGTGGTGAGAGCCGTACGGGAGTGTCCGTTCCCGGTGATCGCGGCCGTGCACGGGGTGGCGGCGGGCGCCGGCGCGGTCCTCGCCCTGGCGGCCGACTTCCGGGTCGCGGACCTCTCGGCCCGCTTCGCCTTCCTCTTCACCCGGGTCGGCCTGTCCGGCGGAGACATGGGCGCGGCCTATCTGCTGCCTCGCGTGGTCGGCCTCGGCCATGCCACCCGGCTCCTCATGCTCGGCGAACCGGTCCGCGCTCCCGAGGCCGAGCGCATCGGCCTGATCAGCGAACTGACCGAGGAGGGCGGCGCGGACGAGGCCGCCGCGCGCCTGGCCCGCCGTCTGGCCGAGGGCCCGGCACTGGCGTACGCCCAGACGAAGGCCCTGCTGACGGCGGAGCTGGACATGCCGTTGGCCGCTTCGGTGGAACTGGACGCCTCGACGCAGGCCCTCCTGATGAACGGCGAGGACTACCGGGAGTTCCACGCGGCGTTCACGGAGAAGCGGCCGCCGAAATGGCAGGGACGGTGATCATGTCTGTCTCCGTCCCCCGCATCGCGATCATCGGCGGCGGCCCCGGTGGGCTGTACGCGGCAGCTCTGCTGAAGCGGCTCGATCCCGGGCGTGAGGTCACCGTGTGGGAGCGCAACGCGCCCGACGACACCTTCGGCTTCGGCGTGGTCCTCTCCGACGAGACCCTCGGCGGCATCGAGCACGCGGACCCGGTGGTCTACGAGGCGATGCGGTCCGACTTCGTCCGCTGGGACGACATCGACATCGTGCGCCGTGGTGTACGGCACACCTCCGGAGGCCACGGCTTCGCCGCACTCGGCCGCAGACGACTCCTCGGGATACTGCACGACCGCTGCCGCGCTCTCGGCGTGGACCTCCGCTTCCGTACGGTGGCCCCGGCCGGCCTCGAGGAGACGCACGACCTCGTCATCGCCGCCGATGGCGTCAACAGCACAACACGCGAACGCCACAGCCATGTGTTCCGCCCCCATGTGACCCCGCACCACTGCCGCTATATCTGGCTGGCCGCCGACTTCCCCTTCGACGCCTTCCGGTTCGAGATCGCCGAGACCGAACACGGCGTGATGCAACTGCACGGCTACCCCTATGCCCCCGACGCCTCCACCGTGATCATCGAGATGCGCGAGGAGGTCTGGAGGGCGGCCGGCTTCGACGAGGTCACCCCGCAGGAGTCGACGGAGAGCTGCGCCAAGATCTTCGCCGAAGCACTCCGCGGCCGCTCTCTGCGCTCCAACAACTCCACGTGGACCACCTTCCGCACGGTGGTCAACGACCGCTGGTCGCACGGCAACACCGTGCTGCTCGGCGACGCGGCCCACACCGCCCACTTCTCCATCGGCTCCGGCACCAAGCTCGCCGTCGAGGACGCCCTCGCCCTGGCCGCCTGCCTGGAGGAACAGCCTTCGCTGGAAGGGGCGTTGGCGGCCTACGAGGCGGAGCGCAAACCCGTCGTCGCCTCCACGCAGCGTGCCGCCCGCGCCAGCCTGGAGTGGTTCGAGAACCTCGGGCTGTACCTCGACCAGCCGCCCCGCCAGTTCGCCTTCAACCTGCTCACCCGCAGCCGCCGCGTCACCCACGACAACCTCCGCCTGCGTGACGCACGCTTCACCGGAGCCGTGGAGCGCGAGTTCGGCTGTGCGCCGGGCACGCCCCCGATGTTCACCCCGTTCCGGCTGCGCGGTCTGACCCTGCGCAACCGGGTCGTGGTGTCACCGATGGACATGTACTCCGCCACCGACGGCATCCCCGGTGACTTCCACCTGGTCCACCTGGGCGCCCGGGCCCTCGGCGGTGCCGGGCTGGTGATGACCGAGATGGTGTGCGTCTCGCCCGAGGGACGCATCACGCCCGGCTGCACCGGCCTCTACAACGGCAGGCAGGCGGTGGCCTGGAAACGGATCACCGACTTCGTGCACGCGCAGTCACCGGGCACCGCGATCGGTGTGCAGCTCGGCCACAGCGGCCGCAAGGGCTCGACCAAGCTGATGTGGGAGGGCATCGACGAGCCGCTGCCGGACGGCAACTGGCCGGTCGTAGCGCCGTCCCCGCTCCCGTACAAGCCCTCCAACCAGACCCCGCGCGAGCTCGGCCGTGCCCAACTGACCGACATCCGCGAGCAGTTCACGGCGGCGGCCTGGCGTGCCGCCCGGGCCGGCTTCGACCTCCTCGAACTGCACTGTGCGCACGGCTATCTGCTCTCCGGCTTCCTCTCCCCGCTGACCAACCGGCGCACGGACGCCTACGGCGGCTCGCTCGCGAAGCGCCTCCGCTTCCCGCTCGAAGTCTTCGACGCCATCAGGGGAGTGTGGCCGCAGGAGCGGCCCATGACCGTCCGTATCTCCGCCACCGACTGGGCCGAGGGCGGCAACACGGCCGAGGACGCCGTCGAGATCGCCCGTGCCTTCGCCGCGCACGGCGCCGACGCGATCGACGTGTCGACCGGGCAGGTGGTGGCCGAGGAGCACCCGGAGTACGGGCGGTCGTACCAGACGCCGTACGCCGACCGGATCCGTCACGAGACCGGTGTCCCGGTGATCGCGGTCGGCGCCATCTCCTCCTGGGACGACGTCAACTCGCTGATCCTGGCCGGGCGTACGGACCTGTGCGCGCTGGCCCGCCCGCATCTCTACGACCCCCACTGGACCCTGCACGCGGCCGCCGAGCAGGGGTACGACGGTCCCGGCGTCGTCTGGCCGGACCCGTACCGCGCGGGCCGCCGCCGACCGCAGACCGGACGCACCGATGCCCCCAAGCCCCGCCTCACGCTGGGGACTTGAGCCTGGGATCACAGACCGACGAAGGCGGCGCCCGCGTCCCGCAGTCGCTCGTGCAGGCCTCGGAACACGGCCGCCGCCCGCCGGCCCGGCCAGTCCTCCGGGAGCAGCGGGGCGGGCAGGCCGGGGTCGGAGTAGGGGAGATGGCGCCAGGAGTCGAGGGCGAGCAGGTAGTCGCGGTAGGCCTCCGCGGGCGGGGTGTCGGCCCGGTCCTCCCAGTCGTGCAGCACGCGCGCGTGGCGGTCGAGGAAGGCTTCGTGCTCCTTGGCGATCGCGGCCAGGTCCCACCAGCGGGACACCGCCTCGACGGTCGCGGCGAAGCCGAGATGCTCGCCGCGGAAGAAGTCGACGTACGGGTCGAGCCGCAGCCGCTGCAGGGTGTGCCGGGCTTCCTCGTACAGTCGCGCCGGGGCGATCCACACCCCGGGGGCCGCCGTGCCGAAACCCAGTCCGGCCAGCCGGGAACGCAGCACGTGCCGCTTCTGCCGCTCCGACTCCGGCACCGAGAACACCGCGAGCACCCAGCCCTCGTCCTCGGGCGGGGTCACCGCGTAGATGCGCCGGTCGCCGTCGTCGAGCAGCTGACGGGCCTCCGGCGACAGTTCGTACCCGGCCGAGCCCTGTGCCGTGCGGGCCGGCAGCAACAGGCCGCGCCGCTTGAGGCGGGACACCGACGAGCGTACGGAGGGGGCGTCCACGCCGACCGCGGCCAGCAGCCGGATCAGCTCGGCGACGGGCACGGGGCCCGGCATGAAGCGGCCGTAGGCTCCGTAGAGCGTGACGATGAGAGACCGTGGTGCATGCTGGTCGGACACGTTGATCATCTTAGTTCGTGTGGATCACTGCTGGTCACCATCGGTGCGCAGCCTGAACCGCTGGAGTTTGCCGGTCGCCGTGCGCGGCAGCGCGTCCAGGAAGACGATCTCGCGCGGGCACTTGTAGGGCGCCAGTTCGGTCTTGACGTAGGCGCGCAGCGCCTCGGCGTCCCGCTCGGCGCCCTCCTTGAGGACGGCGAAGGCCACGACCACCTGGCCGCGTGCCTCGTCGGCCCGCCCCACGACGGCCGCCTCGACCACGTCCGGGTGCCGCAGCAGGGCGTCCTCGACCTCCGGCCCGGCGATGTTGTACCCGGCGGAGATGATCATGTCGTCCGCGCGGGCCACATAGCGGAAGTACCCGTCGCTCTCGCGGATGTATGTGTCGCCGGTGATGTTCCAGCCGTCCCGCACGTACTCCAGCTGCCGGGGATCGGCGAGATAGCGGCAGCCGACGGGACCGCGCACGGCGAGCAGGCCGGGCTCGCCGTCGGGCCTGTCCCGACCTGTCTCGTCGACCACGCGCGCGTGCCATCCGGGTACGGGCACCCCGGTCGTCCCGGGCCGGATGTGCTCGTCGGCGGCGGAGATGAAGATGTGCAGCAGCTCGGTGGCGCCGATGCCGTTGACGATCCCCAGCCCGGTCCGCTCCTGCCAGGCCCGCCAGGTGGCCGCGGGCAGGTTCTCACCCGCGGAGACACAGCGGCGCAGCGACGAGATGTCGTACGCGTCGAGTTCGTCGAGCATCGCGCGGTAGGCGGTGGGGGCGGTGAACAGGACCGAGACCCGGTGCTCGGCGACGGCCGGCAACAGCTGCTGGGGACCGGCCTGTTCGAGCAGGAGCGAGCTGGCGCCCGCGCGCATCGGGAAGATCACCAGGCCGCCGAGTCCGAAGGTGAAACCGAGCGGGGGACTGCCCGCGAAGACATCGTCCACATGTGGCTTGAGCACATGTTTGGAGAAGGTGTCGGCTATCGCGAGCACATCCCGGTGGAAGTGCATACAGCCCTTGGGCCGCCCGGTGGTCCCGGAGGTGAAAGCGATCAGCGCCACGTCGTCGGCCGCGGTCTGCACGGTGGGGTACGGCATCCCGGGGGCCTCGCGGTTGAGGAGGTCGTCGGGGGCGTCGCCGCCGTACGTCGTGATCCTCAGGTCCGGTATCTCGGCCTTGGCGAGATCGTCGACGGCGCGGATGTCGCACAGGGCGTGCTCTATGCGCGCGATCTCGCACATCGTGGCCAGCTCGTGCGGCCGCTGCTGGGCCAGCACCGTGACGGCGACCGCGCCCGCCTTCAGCACCGCCAGCCAGCAGGCCGCGAGCCAGGGGGTGGTCGGGCCGCGCAGCAGGACACGGTTGCCGGGGACGACTCCGAGGTCGCCGGTGAGCAGATGCGCGAGCCGGTCGACGCGGGCACGCAGTGTGCCGTACGTCCATGTGTCCCCGGCCGGGGTGTGGAACACCGGGCGGTCGTCGGGCGGGCCCGTCAGCAGCTCGGCGGCACAGTTCAGCCGATCGGGGTAACGCAGCTCCGGAAGGTCGAAACGGAGCTCCGGCCACCGGTCGGGGGGCGGGAGGTGGTCGCGCGCGAAAGTGTCGACGTGGGCCGAGACGTTCATGGCGGGTCGCCCCCTTGCCGTGGGCCGCCTTGTGGGCGTCGATGGTGGGCTCGCACAAGGAGCGTATCGTGTTGGTGACGACAGTCAACGGCACGCGATACTGTCGTAGGGCCCTGTCGAGAGAGGGGACCGGCAATGCCCGCATTCTCGCTCGAACCGTCCCAGACCGCCCGGTGTGCGCAGCTGCGCACCCTCGCCGCGGAACGGCTGCGCCCGCTCGCGGAGAAGGGCGAGCCGGGCCGTGTGAACCGTCCACTGGTCGCTGAGCTGGGCCAACTGGGCCTCTTGGAGCTTCTGTTCACCTCCGGCGCGCTGGATCTGTGCCTGATGCGGGAATCCCTCGCGTACGCCTGCACGGAGGCCGAGACGGCCCTCGCCCTCCAGGGCCTCGGCGCCCACCCCGTCCACGCGTACGGCACTCCGGCCCAGCGGGAGCGCTGGCTGCCGGCGGTGAGCGAGGGCAGCGCGGTGGCCGCGTTCGCGCTGAGCGAGCCGGGGGCGGGGTCGGACGCGGCGGCGCTGTCCTTGTCCGCCGTCCCCGACGGCCCCTCCCGCTGGCGGCTCACCGGGGAGAAGTGCTGGATCTCCAACGCCCCCGAGGCCGACTTCTACACCGTCTTCGCGCGGACCACCCCCGACGCCGGCGCCCGCGGGGTGACCGCCTTCCTCGTGCCCGCGGACCGCCCCGGGCTCAGCGGTACCGGCCTGGACATGCTCTCCCCGCATCCCATCGGCGCCCTCGCGTTCGACGCCGTGCCGGTGAGCGCCGACGACGTCCTCGGCGAGGCCGACCGCGGCTTCCGGGTCGCCATGGGCACCCTCAACCTCTTCCGGCCCAGCGTCGGCGCCTTCGCGGTCGGCATGGCACAGGCGGCGCTGGACGCGACCCTTGCGCACACCTCCCGACGGGACGCCTTCGGCGGCAAGTTGAGGGACCTGCAGAGCGTCGCGCACACGGTCGCCGAAATGGCCCTGCGCACGGATGCGGCCCGCCTCATGGTGTACGCGGCGGCGACGGCGTACGACGAAGGCGCCCCTGATGTGCCCAAGCGCGCGGCGATGGCGAAGCTGCTCGCGACCGAGACCGCGCAGTACGTCGTCGACAGCGCGGTCCAACTGCACGGCGCCCGCGCACTGCGGCGCGGTCATCTGCTGGAGCACCTGTACCGGGAGGTGCGCGCTCCGCGCGTCTACGAAGGGGCGAGCGAGGTGCAACGGGGCATCATCGCGAAGGAGTTGTACGCGGAACGGGCGACCGTGAAGGCCGGGGAAGCCGTAGAACCGTAGAGCCGATGGAGGCTTCATGACCGCCGAGCGCATCAATCCACCCGAACTGTCCCCGCCCACCGGCTTCTCGCACGCGGTCGTCGCGACCGGGTCCCGGGTGGTCTTCCTCGCGGGGCAGACCGCTCTCGACGCCGACGGCAAGGTGGTCGGGGAATCCCTGCCGGAGCAGTTCGAGAAGGCGCTCGACAACCTCCTCACCGCCCTGGCGGCCGCCGGTGGCACGCCGGCCGACCTCGCCCGCGTCACCGTCTATGCCACGGATATCGTCGCCTACCGCGCCCACGCCCCTGAACTGGGCCGCATCTGGCGGGAGTCGGCGGGCCGGGACTACCCCGCGATGGCGGTCGTGGAGGTCGTACGGCTGTGGGACGACCAGGCGGCGGTGGAGCTCGACGGCTTCGCGGTGCTGCCCTAGCGTGACCCGCGCCGGGGGTCGGAAAGTTGCTCGGACTGCCGGTCGGGATCGGTCGGCTGCGGGCGCTGCGGGTGGCTGCGGCGGCGTCGCCCGGCCGGACTTCTCCCGCAGGGGTGACCCCTGGAGGCCGAGGGCTCGCGGACGCCTCTCGCCGAGGAACAGCCGGAGCGCCGCGCCTCCCCGTTGCGGGAACTCATCGCGGGGAACTGATCAGGCGGCGACGGCCAGCTGTCCGGCCGGTACCCGGTGCGGCGCGACGATCCGGCCGTCGGGCAGCAGCTCGCCGCTGTCGTCGAAGACGATCGCGCCGTTGCACAGCAGGTTCCAGCCCTGCTCGGGATGGGCCGCGACGATGTGCGGGGTGGTGCTGTCGGACGAAGCGCACGAAGACCGGTGAGAACACATGGCGCACCTCCACATTGGTGGGACCGTCCCCATGGGGTCCGTATCCGTATGGGTAGACCATGCGCCCGTCGCGAACTCATCGGAACGGTCCAGCGTGAAGCGTGACAACACGCGGACAACTCGCTGACGGTTCCACGACGCTCGGTGCGGACTCGCCACCAAAGGAGTGACGATCACGGCCGTCGGCGCGTGTTCCCGGTAGCAGTGGAGGCCCCCATTCCACTCGACCGGGAGACTCACCATGTCCGTCCGCCCCCTGCTCCTGCGCTCCGCCCTCGCCACCGCTGCCGGTGCGGCGCTGTTCCTGCTGGCAGCCCCGGCGCCGCCCGCGAGCGCCGACCCGTCCGACACCGTCACCGTCGGCTCCGTCGGCCGTATCGCCGAGGACGGCACCGTGACCCTGTCCGGTACCTACCGCTGCGCCGACAGTACGGGTCCCGTGTTCGTGAGCTCCTCCGTGAGCCAGAGCTCCCCGTTGCTCCGACACGGCATCGGCGGCACCCGCGCGGTGTGCGACGGCGTGGAGCACAGCTGGGAGAACACCGGCAAGCCCGGCTCCGACGCCCTGGAACCGGGCCAGGCCCACGTCGAGGCCACCCTCATGGAACTCAGCCCCGAGGGCGGCCTCCCGCTGCCCCTCTTCCACGCGGCCGCGCAGCAGGACGTCACGTTGACGAAGGGCTGAGCGCGGCCCACGTGTGCCGGCGGGACCCGCTCACCCGTCGGCAGCTCACCGCACCAGTCTGATCTCCGGGGGCCACAGCACACCTTCGGCCAACAGCAGTGCGGGGCCCAGGTGTTGAGGACACACGAGCAGCGGTGGCCGCGCGTGACAGGAGATCTCGAACCGGGCGCGGGCCCCGCACTCCTCGCCGTCCCGAGGGCCGGAGTACCGGCTCGCGCAGCGCAGCGCGGGGGTGGGGTCCGCGGCCGTCATCGGACGGCCGACGCCGCGGCGCAGGGGTGGTCGAGGGGGGCCGGGGTCATGGTCTGCTCCTCCTGCGGTGCTGCGGCCGGGCGCACGCTGCATGCCCTCACGCTAGGAAGAGGCAGACCGGGCAGCTTCTCCGGGCGGCCGTTCGGGTGAACAGGGACCGGTCACCCGGAGCCGTCTCAGACGGGATACGCGTGCGTCTGCGCCGCCTTCACCGCCGCCCAGACCTCCGCGCCCGGGTGCAGGTCGAGTTCCGCCGCGGCCACCGTGGTGAGGTCCGCTGCGAGGGGGAGCTCGCCGCTGAGGTCGGCGCGGATCTGGTCGCCGTGGGTCTCCAGGCCGGCCACCTCGCAGCGCCAGTGGTTGCGGGCGCTGGAGCCGGCGGGCGGTTCACGGTAGAGGGTCACGGCGCTCGGCGGGAAGGCGACGAACACGGGTCCGGAGAGGTCGTCCGTGGTGGTGAGCGCGGGTCCGGCTTCGAGGCGGACCGTGTGACCGTCGGCCTCGCCCCGGTAGAGGTTCAGGCCGACCAACTGGGCGATGTAGTCGGTGCGCGGATGGCGGGCGATGTGGGACGGGGCGCCCTCCTGGACGACCTCGCCGTGCTCGACGACCACCAGACGGTCGGCAAGGACCATGGCGTCCAGCGGGTCGTGCGTGACGAGTACGGCGACGGCCTCGAACTCGGCCAGGTGGCGCCGCAGTTGGGCACGGACCTCGAGCCGGGTGCGGGCGTCGAGGGCGGCCAGGGGCTCGTCGAGGAGCAGCAGCCGGGGGTGGGTCGCCAACGCGCGGGCCAGGGCCACACGTTGGGCCTGGCCGCCGGACAACTTGCGGGGCTTGGCGCCCGCGTGGGCGGCGAGACCCATGCGCTCCAGCCATGCGGCGGCCCGGGCCCGCGCCACCGCCTTGCTCGCGCCCTGACAGCGCGGGCCGAACGCGACGTTGTCGAGGGCGGTGAGGTGCGGGAAGAGCAGATAGTCCTGGAAGACGACGCCGACGGGACGGGATTCCGGCGGCGTGCGCTCCAACGCGGTGCCGTCCAGCCGTAGATGACCGTCGGTGAGCGGGGTCAGACCGGCGAGTGCGCGCAGGGCGGTGGTCTTTCCGGCACCGTTCGGGCCGAGGAGGGCGACCACTTCGCCGGGAGCGACGGTGAGCGAGACGTCGAGGCGGAAGACCCCGCGGTCCACCACGAGACGTGCGTCGAGGCCGTCGGGGGCGGTGCCGGGGCGGATGCCGGGGGCGGTGGCTTGGGTCTTCTCGATCATCGGGCGCCCTCCGCTCCCCGTCGGCCGTCGCATCGTGCTCCTGCCGGTCGGCTGTCACTGGTCCCGGCTGTCACCGGTCCGGGCCGCCGGACCTCTCTGCCGCAGGCCCTGCCTTCACCGGCGCCGGCAGTGCCCCCACCACCGACCCCGCCCGCCCCGCCGCCACCCATGTCGCTCATCCCGCCGACATCCAACGATCGCGCAGCCCCGCCAGCACCGCCACGGACACGGCCAGGAGGACCAGGCTGAGGGCGACGGCCGCCTCCGGGTCGCTCTGGAGGGCGAGGTAAACGGCGAGCGGCATGGTCTGGGTACGGCCCGGGAAGTTGCCCGCGAAAGTGATCGTCGCACCGAACTCGCCCAGCGCCCGCGCCCAGGCCAGTACCGCGCCCGCAGCGATGCCCGGTGCGATCAGCGGCAGCGTGACCCGGCGGAACGCGGTGAAGCGGGAGGCGCCCAGGGTCGTCGCCGCCTCCTCGTACCGCGGGTCGGCGGCCCGCAGGGTGCCCTCCACGCTGATGACGAGGAACGGCATCGCGACGAACGCCTCGGCGACCACGACCCCGGCCGTGGTGAAGGGAAGGGTGATCCCGAACCAGGCGTCGAGCCACCGGCCCACGACCCCGTTGCGGCCCAGCGCCATGAGCAGCGCGACACCGCCGACGACCGGCGGCAGGACGAGCGGCAGGGTCACCAGGGCCCGGACCAGGCCGCGGCCGGGGAACTCGACGCGGGCCAGCAGCCAGGCCAGCGGAACCCCGAGGACCAGGCACACCGCGGTGGCGGCCGTGGCGCAGACCAGGGACAACTGCAGCGCCTGCCACACATCGGCGCTGGTCAGCTGCTCGGGCATGCTGCGCCAGGGCGCCCGTACGAGAAGCGCGACCAGCGGCACGATCAGGAACGCCAGACCGATCAGCGCCGGCACCAGCAATGGCAGCGGCACACCGCGGCCGACCGCACCCGTCCGGACACGCCGGCGCCGCGGCCCGCCCCGGAGGGTCTCGGTCGCGGCATCGGACCGGTCTGCGCGGGTCACGGCTTCAGGAACCCGGCCTCGGTCAGCACCTTCTGGCCCTCGGCGGACCGCACCAGCGCGATGAACGCCTTGGCGGTGTCGGTGTGCCGCGCGTCCTTGAGCAGGGTGATCGGGTAGTCGTTGACGGCGTCGGCGGACTCGGGGAACTCCACGCCCCCCACCTTGTCACCCGCGGCGTGCACATCGGTCTTGTAGACGACGGCCGCGTCGGCCTCCTTCAGCTCGACCTTCGTCAGCGCGGCCTTGACGTCCTGCTCGTAGGAGACCGGCGTGAGCTTCAGCCTGCTCGCGTCGAGGGCCTTCTGGGCGGCGGCGCCGCAGGGCACCTCCTTGTCGCACAGCACGACCTTCAGGTCCGGGTTCGTGAGGTCCTTCAGCGAGGCGACCTTGTCCGGATTGCCGGGCAGGGTGGCGATCTCCAGCTGGTTGCGCACGAAGGTCGCGGGCGTGCCGGAGGCGTCCCCGGCGTCAGTGACGATCTTCATCGTCTTGGGGCTGGCCGAGGCGAACACGTCCGCCGGGGCGCCGCCGGTGATGCTCGCGGCCAGCGAGTCGCTGCCGCCGAAGCTGAAGGTCACCTTCGTGCCGGGGTGGGCCTGCTCGAACTGCTTGCCCAGCGTCGTGAAGCTCTCCTTGAGTGAGGCCGCGGCGAAGACGGTCACCGTGCCGGAGAGCTTGTCCGAGGCGGACGCGGAGGAGTCCGACGTCGTGGACGAGGAGCCCGAGCCGGACGACGAGCAGGCGCTGAGGGCCAGCAGCGCGGCGGCGCCTGCCCCGGTCACCTGCAGGGTCCGGCGGTTCCGACGTGCGGTACGGGTCATCACGGGTCCACTCCCTCTGGGTCCTGACGGACACCTTCACCTGCGGTCCTGGCGGACCTTCCACGATCCACGATACTGGCGCAGATGCGAGGTGAAAGTCTTCTGTCGCATCGCATGAGCTTGAAACCTGATTCATCAGGGTGGCATGTGCGTATGTACGGGATGCGGCAATCCCGTTGCCGGTGGCGATGCCGGTGATTACGTTCGCCTCCATGGCGGACGACGAACCCACGCGCGCGGCCAGGCTGCTGGACGCTCAGGCGAAGGCCGTGCGGCTCTTCGCGGAGATCGAGGAGCGCGGGCTCGTGGCGCCGGGGGAGGGGGAACGGGCGGTCAGCGACCGGATCCGGGACCTGGCGAACGAGTTGTTCGGCACCACTCGGCACTGGCACAAGCGGATCGTGCGTTCCGGACCGAACACGCTCGAGCCGTACCGGGAGAACCCGCCGGACCGGGTGATCGGCACGGACGACATCGTCTTCGCCGACTTCGGCCCGATCTTCGAGGAGTACGAGGCCGACTTCGGCCGGACCTTCGTCCTCGGCGACGACCCGGTCAAGCACCGCCTCCGCGACGACCTGCCGAAGATCTTCGCCGCGGGCCGGAGCCGCTTCGAGGCCGACCCGGACATCACCGGCGCACGGTTGTACGCCGAGATCGAGCGACTGGCCGCCGAGTCCGGCTGGGAGCTGGGAGGCTGGCACGCGGGCCACCTGGTCGGCGAGTTCCCGCACGAGTGGATCGACGGCGCCGACGTGGAGTCGTACATCGCGACCGCCAACGGCACTCCACTGCGCCGTACCGACAAAGCCGGACGCCGCTGCCACTGGATCCTGGAGATCCATCTCGTCGACACGGAACGGCGGTTCGGCGGCTTCCACGAGGAACTGCTCACCCTCTGACGCCGCACCACCACCGCTCAGGCGCGGTCGATGTGCACGTTCGTCGACTTCACACGGGCCGTGGCCTCCACCCCGACCTCCAGGCCGAGTTCCTCCACGGCCTCCCGCGTCAGCAGTGACACCAGCCGGTGCGGGCCTGCCTGGATCTCCACCTGGGCCGCGACATCGCCCAGCTTCACGGCCGTGACGATGCCGGGAAAGGCATTGCGGACCGAGGTGTACGAGGTCTCCTCGTCGCCCCCGCTCTTGGCCAACTCCACCGAGAACGCGGCCAGGTCCTTCCCGTCGATGAGGCGTCGCCCGGTCTCGTCCCGATGGGTGGCCACCCGGCCGGCGTCCG
Source organism: Streptomyces canus (assembly GCF_001514145.1). Lineage (GTDB taxonomy): Bacteria > Actinomycetota > Actinomycetes > Streptomycetales > Streptomycetaceae > Streptomyces > Streptomyces canus. The sequence continues at coordinate 430,947 of NZ_KQ948661.1, read as the reverse complement.
CCCACCGCCGAGCGGTGTCCGGGCTCACTCCGAGCAGACGCGCCGCCTGGCCGATCGTGTAGGACTGCATACGCGCCAAGATAGGCGATCAACACCTGCGGGACGGCTCCGGACCATCGCGCGAAGCCGCGCTTTCCAGCCCGGGGGCCATCGAGCAGGCCCGCGTCCGGGTCCGCGAGGCCACCGAGGTCCTGGACAGGACGACCGGTTCCACGAGCGTTTCTGACCACGGCGGAGCGGGCCCGGATCCGCGTCGAAGGGGCATGCTGGTGTCCGTACGCGGGCCTGGAGGTGCCGGAATGCGGTGGTGGACCGGAGTGTGGGCGGTGGCCGGGGCGGCCGTCCTGGTGGCGTGCGGTACATCGGCGGGAGGGCCTTCGGGGCCTTCGGGAGGGAGCGGCGGGGCGACAGAGCCGTCGGGGGGTACGTCGACTCGCGCGTCCCCGTCCTCGTCCGTGAGCCCGACTGGAGGGAGCCCGTCCGGAACCCCGTCCGGCTCGGCGGCGAGTTGTGTGTCCGGGCACGCGGAGGTCCACTTCAGCCCCGGTGACGCGGTCGTCCAGCGGCTGTGCCTGCGGCCGGGGGCCGTCGTGTCCCTCGTCCTGGAGCCCCGGACGGACGACAGGCGGTGGACGGCCGTGCTCAGTTCCGCGCCGGCCTTCGTCCTGGCGTCCGGGTGGCGGGTGGACGCGGACGGCACGGCCCGCGCCTCGCTGCGGTGCGCGGGCACCCGGGGCGGTACGGCCCAGGTCACCGCGCGGGCGAAGGCGCCGGACGTGGCGGGCGCGGCCCGGGTCGCCTTCACCCTGCACGTGGACGTGCTGCCCTATCCGACGCAGGGGTGACCCCGGAAGCCGGGGCCACCCCTGTCACGCCGTTGTCAGCCGCAGTCGCGCACCTTGATCGTGTAGATGCCGCGGCCGTGGGTGGCCGCGTACAGCGTGCTGCCGTCCGGGCTCAGCTTCACCTGGAGCACGGCGACCGCTGGGAGGTTGCCGACGCGCTGCCAGGTCGTACGTCCCGGCGCCCGGTAGACGACACCGAGGTCGGTGCCCACGGCGAGACCGCCGTTCGGCGTGACGACCGCGGAGTCGGCCGGCACGTCGGGGAGGTTCTTCGAGATGTCCTTCCAGGTGGTACCGCCGTCCTTGGACTCGAAGACGTGACCCACGCCCGCGCCCGGCCCCTCGGTCCACTGCCGGGAGAAGCCGCTGACCGTGACGTAGACGTGGTCGGCGTTCTTCGGGTCGACGGCGAAGCCGCTGAGGTAGCGGTTGGGTACGGTCCCGTCGGCGCCGGTGGCCGGCAGGGCGATGTCGTGCCATCCGGTGCCGTCCGTGTTGCCGACGGAGATCCCGCGGGCGAAGCCCTGGTTGTTGCAGGGCCCGCACCAGGCCGCGTAGACCTTGCCGCCGGAGGTGGCGACCGCGGTCGCGGTGCGGCCTTCGCCGAGGTCGTACAGGCTGGTCCACTCGCTGCCGCTGCGAATGGCGTAGCCGTGGGTCTGCACCCACACGTGACGACCGCCCGCGATCCAGGTCGAGGGCTTCTTCGCGTCGGCCGCGAGCGGGGCGATGAAGCGGGCCTCGCCGGTCGCGTTGTCGGCCGGGGCGACGTTGTACGACGTGGCCTTGGCGGCGTCGTCGATCCAACTGCCGTCGTTGACGGCACAGTTCTGGGTCACCTGGATGGAGAGGTAGACGTACTCCTCGGCCATGTTGCACCCGTTGGCCGGGTCGGTGAGCGTGTCGCCGCCGTCCCCGCCGAAGTTGGAGCCCATCACCTTGTCGTTGCTGCGCAAGAGGGACTGGCCGTTGTCCTGCAGGCCTCCGGTGACGGAGACACCGCCGTGGTCGAGGTCCTTGCCGATGCCCACCGAGTAGTACTGCAGGGTGTCGATGGTGCCGTCGTTCAGCGAGGTCCAGTCGGTGGCGTGCCCGGAGGTGTCCTGGGAGCCGTTGACCGGCCGCTTGTAGACACCGCCGTCGTTGCCGACGTACACGAAGCTCTTGCCGTGGTAGCTGCCGATCGCCACGCCGTGCTGGTCGGAGTGGGTGGTCGGGTTGCAGTCACCGGTCTGCTTGGCCGGGTCGATGTTCCAGCAGGGGAAGGAGAAGTTCCAGTACGGGCCCACGGTCGACCAGGTGCTGCCGCCGTCCTTGGTCTCGTAGACCTCCTCCAGACCCGCGTACACGTGCTCCGCGTTCGCCGGGTCGACCGTCAGGAACTGGTTGTACCAGGCCTGCACCCCCGGCATGTAGCCGCTGGTGGTGAGCGCGGAGCCGTCGGCGGCCAGGCCCTGGTAGTCGGCGATCTTCGTCCAAGGGCCGCTGGGGGAGCCGGACTTGGAGACGTATATGCCCTCGAGGCCGCTGTCCGGGTTGGTGTTCAGCTGCTCCGGTGACTGGTCGATGGCGTAGTAGCGGGAGCCGTCGGCGGAGCGGGCGAAGGTGACGTTGCCGACGTCGTCCGCGTCGGCGGGCAGGTCACCCAGGCCGCTGGTGATCCGCGTCCAGGCGCCGCCCGCGCCCTTGGTGTAGAAGCCGTTGTAGTCGTCACCGCTGCGCCAGCCCACCGCGAGAACGACCTTGCTCGGGTCCTTCGGGTCGATCGCGATGTCGTTGGCGATGTTCTTGTACGGGGCGTCGGGGTCGTCGGCCTCCGAACGGCCCGGCAGATAGTCGGGGTTGGGCGCGAACTCCAGCTTCCAGGCGCCCTTCAGCGTCTTCGTCGAGTGGCTCCACACGCCCTCGCTGGTCGCCGCCCACACCTTGCCGCCGCCGAAGCGCAGCTCGTGGATGCTGGTGGACTCCAGTTCGTCGCCGCCGACCCGGCTGCGGGTGGAGAAGGTGCCTTGGTGCGGGTGGGACAGGACGTAGACGCCGCTGCCGAGGTAGGCGTCCGCGTTGGTCGTCGCCTCGCCGGTGCCCAGCCACAGCCGTCCGGTCCCGTCGAGCGCGAGGGCGCCGGTGGACTGCGCCGGCAGTCCGTCGCTGATCGGCTGCCAGTGCCCGCCGCCGGACCGGGACCGCCACACGCCGCCGCCCGCACTGCCCGCGTACACGTACCCGTCGTCGTCGGCGGCGATCGCCGCCATCCGGCCGGTGACGTTGCCCGAGCCGCCGCTGGAGTTGGAGTCGATGTCGCGGTAGCGCGAATCGTCGGAGTTGTACGGCAGGTCGGTGACGTTGCGCCAACTGCCGCCGCTGCTCGGCAGTTTGGTCAGGTCGGACCAAGCGGCGCCGTAGGCGCCCGGCGCGACGATGCCGGGCGAGGTGCGCGCCTCGGCGTACTGGTCCGCGCCCTCCGCTATCTCGTCGGCCTCGTTGCCGTCGTCACCGTCGCCGTCCTCGGCCTTCACCCTGGGGCTCAGGGCGCCCACCGAGTCCGACCGTTCGGCGGCGAGTTGCGCGAGCGTGCGGGCGCCGAAGGGGCTGTTGGTCTGGCCGGACGCGGCGCTTGCGGGTATCGCGACGAGTGCGGCGGATGCGGTGATGGCCCAGGTCGTGAGCCATCGTCTCTTACAGGTCGGTACTGACACGAGGTCCTCCCAAACAGGCATACGTACGGCCTTCGTTGGGACCCGACCATGAGTGGAAGGGAGCGTCCGGCACTTGGGAAGCCTTTGACCGGGGTCTGTCACTTCGTGTACGGGGCGTTGATCGGGAGAGAGGTTGGCGGCCGGAGCGGGGCAGCAGATCCGCAAGCTCAGCCGGCCGGTTGACGCCTGCCCTCACCCGCACGCAAAAGACGGTCGCGACTCCGCCCTCGCGTCGGTCGCCGCCGCGACGGTCACCTTGGCGACGATGGAGGGGGTGCCGCCGTGCTGTTCCGCGCGGGGCTTCACGGTGCCCGGAGTCCCGGCGACGGTGGGGCGGAGCGCTTCGTGACGCGCAACGACCCGGTGCCCCGTCTCATGGCAGGCTTCCGTGCCACGGTGAACGCATGCAGACGGTTGACCGCGGCACACAGCGTGCCCGTACGGATCGCGTCAGCGCACGCCCGCCGTGTCGAGCAGGGTCGTCACCGTGGGTGCGATGAGCCCGGTCAGGTTGTCGGCCTGGATTCCCGCGCGGGCGCTGGCTCCGTCGAAGACCATGATGAGCTGGCGGGCCAGCAGGTCGGGGTCGCTTGCGCCGCCCTGTCCGGCCTCGGAACGGAAAAAGCCGGTCAGGTTCGCCTTGATCCGGTGGGCCACCTGGCTCGCAGGGTGGCTCTGGTCCTTGAGCTCGACCTGAACAGTCAGATACCGGCAGCCCAGAAACTCGGGGGCACCGGCCTGCGCCTCCAACTGCTCGAAGACGTGCAGGATCCGCTCGCGCGGTGGGCGGCCGTCGTCCGCCGCGGGCAGGAGCCCGGCCACGAAGGCGGCGGCACGCTCCTCCAGGCTCGCGGCCAGCAGTTCGTCCTTGCTCTCGAACAGCTGGTACATGGAGCGCTTGGACACCCTCGCCGCCTTGCACAGCGCATCGACACCGATGCCGACACCATCCCGGTAGGTGAGCCTGGCCGCCGCCTCCAGCAGCCGCTCCCTGGAACTTGACTTCGCCTCGGTGGTCATACGGCGAGGGTAACTCGATTCCGGCCAAATGAAAACTGATCGGTTTACGCTGCTTGAGGGCGCCCGTCAACCTCTTTGCTCTGGCGTCGAGTTGACGGAGCGTACCCGCAACGTGCAGCTCAATGGGCGATGACGGGCTCGCCCTCCGACGGTGCCAGAGGCGTGTTCGGCATCAGGAACGCCGTGAGCGCCGCGCCGACCACGAAGATCCCGGCGCCCCACGCCAGGGTGGCCGTGTAGCCCTCGACCCCGGCCTGGGCCATGGTCAGTGCGCCCGGCTTGTGCGAGGACAGGTAGTCGGTCGCGGCCGACGAGGCGACGGTGGTCAGCAGGGCCGTGCTGATCGAACCGCCCACCTGCTGGCTGGTGTTGATCAGCGCCGAGGCGACGCCCGCGTCCTCGTGGTGCACGCCCGCGGTCGCACCCTGGAACGCGGTGGTCATCACGGCGCCGATGCCGAGACCCAGCAGGATCATGCCCGGCATGATGTCGGCGACGTAGGCGCTGTCCAGCGTGAGCCGGGTCAGCAGGGCCATACCGGAGGCGGAGACCAGGAAGCCGGCGGTGACCACGATCTTCGGGCCGACCCTGGGCAGCAGCAGGGAGGGCACCGTGGTGGACGAGGCGACAATGCCGCCGACCATCGGCAGGAAGGACAGACCGGCCTCGATCGGCGAGTAGCCGATGCTGGCCTCCAGGTAGTAGGTCAGGAACAGGAAGATCGAGAACATCCCCATGCCCAGGACGAACACGGCCAGGAACGAGCCGCCTCGGGTCCGGTGCAGTACGACGCGCAGCGGCAGCAGCGGATGCGCGACCCTGGACTCCAGCCAGGCGAACACCGCGAGCAGTACGACGCCGCTGATCATGGAGCCGAGGGCGACCGGGTCGGTCCAGCTGGTGGATTCGACGTGCGCGAAGCCGTAGACGATGCCGAACAGCGCGGCGCTCACCACGACGGTGCCAGGAATGTCGATCTTGGGTCGCTCGGTGAGCGCGGGCTTGGCCAGCAACAGCAGCGCGCCGACCAGCGCGACGCCCGCGAAGATGACGTTCACGTACATCACCCAGCGCCACGAGGCCCATTCGGTGAGCATGCCGCCGAGCAGGAGTCCGACCGCGGCGCCCGCACCGGACAGCGCACTGAAGACACCGAAGGCCTTCGGCCGCTCGGCCGGGTCGGTGAAGGTCACGCTGAGCAGCGAGAGCGCCGCGGGCGCGAGCAGCGCGGCGAAGAGGCCCTGGGCCACGCGTGCCCCGACGAGGATTTCGAAGCTGTTGGCCGCGCCGCCGACAACGGATGCGGCCGCGAAACCGATCAGGCCGGTCACGAAGGTCGTACGTCGGCCGAACAGGTCACCGAGTCGGCCCCCGAGCAGCAGCAGGCTGCCGAACGCCAGGGCGTACCCCGTGATGACCCACTGCCGGCTGCCGTCACTGAAACCGAGGTCATGTTGCGCGGCGGGCAGTGCGATGTTCACGACGGTCGCGTCGAGCGTGACCATGAGCTGTGCCACGCCCAGCACGACGAGCACCCACCAGCGGACGGCGTGTGAGCCGCGGCGGCCCGGGTCTGTTTTCCCGGAGGCGGGCGCCCCACGGTCGTAAGTGGTGGTCATTTTTTCCCTTTGTCACTGGTCATGCCCGAGCATCGGTAGGAAACCGATCTGTTTCCACATAGGAAAACAGATCGGTTTCCGCAGTGCAAGTGGGGCCGGCACGTGGGGGAGAGCCTTCCGGTGCCCCCGGGCCGCGTCCCGCTCACTCCGTCAAAGGCTCACTCCCGCCCGACGCGCGGCGATGATGACGGCGATGGTTCGCGTCCTCCTGGGCCAGTCGCCGCAGGAGTCTGACGACCGGCTCGAAGAGCACGGTGAGGAACACCGCCCGCTCGGCGAGGGCGATGCGGTCGTCGATTCCTTCGAGTCGCATGAAATCCAGGTCCGCGGTGACAGCGGCATCACCCGCGCTCGCCGGGACTTCAGGACCTGGCGGCGCACCCGCCCCTTCTGGGCCGGCCTGCTGGTCCTTCTCGCCGCCGCGCCCATCATCTACTTCCCGTACTTCAACCTGTCCTTGGGCGGCCTGTCCGTGGCGATGTCCACCATGGCGGGAGCCGGTTCCCTGGTCATCGGCCTGACCCTGATCGTTCTGGCCGGACTCCTGTGGTTCCAGCCGATCATCAGGTTCTTCGCCGGCTGTGTCGCCGTATTCCTCGGCGTGCTGTCGCTTCCCATCTCCAACTTCGGCGGCTTCTTCGTCGGCACGCTGCTCGCGGCCACGGGCGGACTCCTGGCCCTGGCCTGGGGCCCGGTGGACGTACACCCGGTGGAGCCGCCCGGCGCCACCGAGGGGGCATCTGCCGCTGCCGGCCCCGAGGAGAGGACCGGGGAATGACCGACCAGCCATGCGACCCCCGCGACTCCCGCGACGAGGCCGCCGAACGCCGCTCCGCCAGGGCGCCGAGAGGCCGGCACGCCGGTCCCCGTACGTCCGCGCTGACGCGTCTTCGCCTACCGGTCGGGAGGGCTCTCGCGCTGACCGCCCTGCCGACGGCCCTCATTCTCGGAAGCCAGCGCCTGCCCGCCGCAGACACGAGCGCGATCGCGGCCCATTCCGCTCCTGAAGCGGACGAGGCCGCAGGCGTCGACTGCGATCGCCCCGAAGAGTCTCCGGCGTCGGCGACGTAGTTTCCCGCAGGCAGCCCCACGCCGTCGGCTGATCCCAGCACGCCCGGCACCGAGTTGGGTGCCGACTCCGGCGGCGGGTCCCGTCGCAGCACGCGGCCGACCCGTCACCGAGCCTGTCTCCGGCGCCCACCGCCACCCCCACCCCTTCAGCCGGCGTGACCTCCGCCCCCACGGGACTCGCGGGCATCCTCGCCCCTCTGGGCCTCCTCGACGACGAGGCCGAGGGACAAAGTCCGTCGCCCCACGCGAGCCCCTCGCCGAGCTCGGTCACCCCGACACCCGAGGCCACCGCACCGTCCGACCCGCTGCTGCCCACGACTTCGGCGCCACGTGCCCGGCAACGGGCTGCCGACCAGTCGCTCGCACCAAAGTCCACGCCTGGGACCGCCCGGGGGACCGCCGCGCCTGCGACATCAGCGACCTCGAGGCCCCCGAGGAGACGAGTGCCGGCCGCTTCCCCGCCGAGCCGTGGAAGCTCAAGGGAAGCCGCCTCGAACTGCACGACCTCGTCTTCCACGGAGTGGTGACCGTCGACACGGCCACCGGCCCCAGGCGGGTGCTCAAGTTCTCCGCAGCGGCTGTCGAGATCCGTGATCTGAAGATGGCGGTGCCTGTCGGCCCGCAGATCCAGCACATCGACGGAGCGCCGGGCTCCACGTCCACGCTGCGAGGGGGCGACATCACCATGTACGTCGAAAGCCTGACCGGCACCCTCGCCGGCGTCCAAGGCCTCCCCGCGCCGCCCGTCCTCCGCGTGCACCTCACCCCTGACACCGTGCCGGAGTGGCTCTACGACACGATCGGGAACCTCGGCCTCAAGCTCCGACTCGGCCTGAACGATGCGGACATCGACCAGGCCGGACAGACCGGCGGACAGCTCCTCATCCCGGGGATCCACGGGTACGGCACACCACGGTGAAGCCGGTCGCTGCTCAGATGTCCCGGAAGATCTCGATCTGCGCCCCCACCGAGTTGAGCCGCTCGGCCAGGTCCTCGTAACCGCGGTTGATGACATAGACGTTGCGCAGCACGGACGTGCCGTCGGCCGCCATCATCGCCAGCAGGACGACCACGGCGGGGCGCAGGGCGGGCGGGCACATCATCTCCGCGGCACGCCAGCGGGTCGGGCCCTCCACCAGCACCCGGTGCGGGTCGAGGAGTTGGAGGCGCCCGCCCAGCCGGTTCAGATCCGTGAGGTAGATCGCCCGGTTGTCGTAGACCCAGTCGTGGATGAGGGTCTGCCCCTGCGCGACCGCCGCGATGGCCGCGAAGAACGGGACGTTGTCGATGTTCAGACCCGGGAACGGCATCGGGTGGATCTTGTCGATCGGCGCCTCCAGCTTGGAGGGCCTGACCGTGAGGTCGACCAGCCGGGTACGGCCGTTGTCCGCGAAGTACTCCGGCGTACGGTCGTGGTCGAGACCCATCTCCTCCAGGACCGCCAGCTCGATCTCCAGGAACTCGATGGGCACCCGGCGCACGGTCAGCTCCGACTCCGTCACCACGGCCGCGGCCAGCAGGCTCATCGCCTCGACCGGGTCCTCGGAGGGGGAGTAGTCGACGTCCACGTCGATGTGCGGCACGCCGTGCACGGTGAGGGTGGTGGTGCCGATGCCCTCGACCCGCACTCCCAGGGCCTCCAGGAAGAAGCACAGGTCCTGGACCATGTAGTTGGAGGAGGCGTTGCGGATGACGGTGACGCCGTCGTGGCGTGCGGCCGCGAGCAGCGCGTTCTCCGTCACGGTGTCGCCGCGCTCGGTCAGCACGATCGGACGGCCGGGGCGGACCGACCGGTCCACGCGGGCGTGGTACTGGCCCTCGGTCGCGGCGACGTCCAGGCCGAACCGGCGCAGCGCGATCATGTGCGGCTCGATGGTCCGGGTGCCGAGGTCGCAGCCGCCGGCGTAGGGCAGCCTGAAGCCGTCCATCCGGTGCAGCAGCGGACCGAGGAACATGATGATGGAGCGGGTGCGGACGGCGGCCTCGGCGTCGATGGCGTCCATGTTCAGCTCGGCCGGCGGCACGAGTTCGAGGTCGACGCCGTCGTTGATCCAGCGGGTGCGGACCCCGATGGAGCTCAGCACCTCCAGAAGGCGGTAGACCTCCTCGATGCGGGCGACCCTGCGCAGCACCGTGCGCCCCTGGTTGAGGAGCGAGGCACAGAGCAGGGCCACACACGCGTTCTTGCTCGTCTTGACGTCGATCGCGCCGGACAGCCGACGACCGCCGACCACGCGCAGATGCATGGGACCCGCGTAGCCCAGAGAGACGATTTCGCTGTCCAGCGCTTCACCGATACGGGCGATCATCTCAAGGCTGATGTTCTGGTTGCCGCGCTCGATGCGATTGACGGCGCTCTGACTGGTGCCGAGCGCCTCGGCAAGCTGCGACTGTGTCCAGCCCCGGTGCTGCCGGGCGTCACGGATGAGCTTGCCGATGCGTACGAGGTAGTCGTCTGCCATGGGCTCGAGGCTATCTCAGATATGAGATGGCGCATTCCGGGTGGTCCATTCGGGTGAAGGGCCTCCGCGGACCTGAGGGAGCCTCAGTGGCGCTTGGCGGTACGGGTGCGACGCCAGCCGAAAGGTCCGGGCAGATCCATCGATGTCGTACGGCGCCCCGTGCTGCTGTGCGTGTGCCGCGGGCCGTGCTTGCCGCCGCCGGTGGTGATGGACCAGGAGTGCCGGTTGATGTTCAGCCGCACGCCGGGCAGGATCCGGAAGCTCTTGCGGAACGTGAGGCCCATGTGGGTCTCCCCTCGGGTCGGTCTGGTGCTGCCAACTCCCTCCGCATACCCCGACTTGGCGAACTGATGGCCGCGAGCGCGTCGACCCGGGATCGTGGCGGCGGACATCACAAGGAAGCCGGGCATGACCATCCGGGCCTCATGTACTAGAGTTATCTCGACATCGAGATATCTGCCGAGGCGTACCGCAGTCGCACGCTTTCGCTGGGTCTGGCAGTAAGGCATACCTAACTTAGCCTTACCTTAGCGGATCGGCCAAGACGGCGTGGCGGCAGGATGCGGTGGTAAGCGCACAAAAATGAAGGAGACTGTCGTGTCGGCGAACAGCTTCGACGCCCGCGCCACGCTGAGCGTGGGCGACGAGTCGTACGAGATCTTCCGGCTGGACAAGGTGGAGGGCTCGGCCCGCCTGCCGTACAGCCTCAAGGTTCTCCTGGAGAACCTGCTCCGTACCGAGGACGGCGCGAACATCACCGCCGACCACATCCGCGCCCTCGGCGGCTGGGACTCCCAGGCCCAGCCGTCGCAGGAGATCCAGTTCACGCCGGCCCGCGTGATCATGCAGGACTTCACCGGTGTGCCCTGTGTCGTCGACCTCGCCACCATGCGTGAGGCCGTCAAGGAGCTCGGCGGCGACCCGGCGAAGGTCAACCCGCTCTCCCCGGCCGAGCTGGTCATCGACCACTCCGTCATCGCCGACAAGTTCGGCACCCACGAGGCCTTCGCGCAGAACGTCGAGCTGGAGTACGGCCGCAACCGCGAGCGCTACCAGTTCCTGCGCTGGGGCCAGACCGCGTTCGACGACTTCAAGGTCGTCCCGCCCGGCACCGGCATCGTCCACCAGGTGAACATCGAGCACCTGGCGCGCACGGTCATGGTCCGTAACGGCCAGGCCTACCCCGACACCCTGGTCGGCACCGACTCGCACACCACCATGGTCAACGGCCTCGGTGTGCTGGGCTGGGGCGTCGGCGGCATCGAGGCCGAGGCCGCGATGCTCGGCCAGCCGGTCTCCATGCTCATCCCGCGCGTCGTCGGCTTCAAGCTGACCGGCGAGCTGCCTGCCGGCACCACCGCCACGGACCTCGTGCTCACGATCACCGAGATGCTGCGCAAGCACGGTGTCGTCGGCAAGTTCGTCGAGTTCTACGGCGAGGGCGTGGCCGCCACCTCCCTCGCGAACCGCGCCACCATCGGCAACATGTCGCCGGAGTTCGGCTCGACCGCCGCGATCTTCCCGATCGACGACGAGACCATCAAGTACCTCAAGCTCACCGGCCGCTCCGAGCAGCAGCTCGCGCTCGTCGAGGCGTACGCCAAGGAGCAGGGTCTCTGGCTGGACCCGAAGGCCGAGCCCGACTTCTCCGAGAAGCTGGAGCTCGACCTCTCCACGGTCGTCCCCTCCATCGCCGGCCCGAAGCGCCCGCAGGACCGCATCGTCCTCGCCAACGCCGCCGAGCAGTTCAAGGTCGACGTCCGCAACTACGTCGACTCCGTGGACGAGGCGGGCCAGGAGTCCTTCCCGGCCTCCGACGCCCCGGCCGTCGCCCCGAACGGCGCCCCGTCCAACCCGGTCACCGTGACCGCCCCCGACGGTTCGACGTACGAGATCGACCACGGCGCGGTGACGGTCGCGGCCATCACCTCCTGCACCAACACCTCGAACCCGTACGTCATGGTCGCCGCCGCGCTCGTCGCGAAGAAGGCCGTGGAGAAGGGCTTGACCCGCAAGCCGTGGGTCAAGACCACCCTCGCCCCGGGCTCCAAGGTCGTCACCGACTACTTCGACAAGGCGGGGCTCACCCCCTACCTCGACAAGGTCGGCTTCAACCTCGTCGGCTACGGCTGCACCACCTGCATCGGCAACTCCGGCCCGCTGCCGGAGGAGGTCTCCAAGGCCGTCAACGACCACGACCTCGCGGTCACGTCGGTCCTCTCCGGCAACCGGAACTTCGAGGGCCGTATCAACCCCGACGTCAAGATGAACTACCTGGCGTCCCCGCCGCTGGTCGTCGCGTACGCCCTGGCCGGCTCCATGAAGGTGGACATCACCAAGGACGCCCTGGGCATCGACCAGGACGGCAACCCGGTCTACCTCAAGGACATCTGGCCCTCCGAGGCCGAGGTCAACGACGTCGTGGCGAACGCCATCGGCGAGGACATGTTCAACAAGTCCTACGCCGACGTCTTCGCGGGCGACGCCCAGTGGCAGGCCCTGCCGATCCCGACCGGCAACACCTTCGAGTGGGACGCGGAGTCGACGTACGTCCGCAAGCCCCCGTACTTCGAGGGCATGACGATGGAGACCACCCCGGTCTCCGACATCACCGGCGCCCGCGTGCTCGCCAAGCTGGGCGACTCGGTGACGACGGACCACATCTCGCCCGCCGGTGCCATCAAGGCCGACACCCCGGCCGGCAAGTACCTCACCGAGCACGGTGTGGAGCGTCGTGACTTCAACTCCTACGGCTCCCGCCGAGGCAACCACGAGGTCATGATCCGCGGCACGTTCGCCAACATCCGCCTGCGCAACCAGATCGCGCCGGGCACCGAGGGCGGCTACACCCGCGACTTCACGAAGGACGACGCCCCCGTCTCCTTCATCTACGACGCCTCGCGCAACTACATCGAGCAGGGCACCCCGCTGGTCGTCCTGGCCGGCAAGGAATACGGCTCCGGCTCGTCCCGCGACTGGGCCGCCAAGGGCACCGCGCTCCTCGGCGTCAAGGCCGTCATCGCCGAGTCGTACGAGCGCATCCACCGCTCCAACCTCATCGGCATGGGCGTGCTCCCGCTGCAGTACCCGGAGGGCGCGAGCGCCGAGTCCCTCGGCCTGACCGGCGAGGAGACCTTCTCCTTCACCGGTGTCGAGGAGCTCAACAACGGCACCACGCCGCGCACGGTCAAGGTCACCACCGACACGGGCGTGGAGTTCGACGCGGTCGTCCGCATCGACACCCCCGGTGAGGCCGACTACTACCGCAACGGCGGCATCATGCAGTACGTGCTGCGCAGCCTGATCCGCAAGTAAGTCCTTTCGGGCGCCTGAGGGCCGCACCCCCGGTGACGGGGGTGCGGCCCTTCGCCGTACCCCGCCGTCGCAGGTCATCACCCACCCTCAGGTGGAACACAGGATTCCCTCAGCCCACGGGGACACGATCGGTACATGACTGGCACCGCCGGGTCCCGAACCGGCCGCGTAAGAGTGCTCATCGTCGACGACGAGCCCGCACTCAACGAAGTGCTGTCCGTCGCCGTCACCGAGGCGGGCTGGCGCCCCTACCCGGCGCTCGACGGGCGCAGCGCACTCAGTACGGCGCGCGGCTGCGCACCGCACGCCGTCGTGCTCGACGGGATGCTGCCCGACCTGGACGGTCTCCAGGTGCTGCGCCGCCTGCGCCAGGAGAACCCGAAGCTGCCCGTCCTCATGCTCACCGCCCGCGATGCCCTCGAACACCGCCTCGACGGCCTGGAGGCAGGCGCCGACGACTACGTCACCAAGCCCTTCTCCCTGGAGGAGGTCGTGCTGCGGCTGCGCGGGCTGCTGCGCCGGGCCGCGTCCCGGGACGGCCGCTCCGACGACTCCGTCCACGTGCTCGGCGACCTCGTCATGAACGGGGACACCCGTGAAGTGCGTCGGGCGGGTGTGCCCGTCCAGCTCACCGTGAAGGAGTTCGACCTGCTCGCCCTGCTGCTCGGCCATCCACGCCAGGTGCTCAGCAAGGCGCAGATCCTCGACCACGTCTGGAGCAGCTCCTTCGACGGCGGCGGCAATCTCGTCGAGGTCTACATCTCCAGTCTGCGCAGGAAGATCGACAAGGGACGGGCACCGATGATCCACACCGTGCGCGGCCTCGGGTACGCCATCAGGGCCGCGGAGGACGGGAGATGAGCCGGCGACCGAACGCGAGGATGCGCACCCGGTCCCTCCGTACCCGCCTCCTCGTCTTCGTCACCGCCACCCTGGTCGTCGTCTGTGTCGCGATGGGCCTGATCACCACGCTCTTCCAGCACGCCTATCTGATGGGCAACCTGGACGACCGCGTCCTCGACACCGCCGAACGGGCCCTGGGAGGAGCCTCGTTGCACCAGGACCTCCCGGAGGACCTGACGTTCCTGAGGGAGACCGGGCAGCCCGCCGGAATGCTGGCCGCCCGGCTCGACGAGGACGGCGCCATCGTCTCCGCGGCCGTCGTCGTCCAGGACGCCCCGACCCACGATCTCGGCACCGACCAGCGCGCCGCCCTGGCCGGGATCCGCGCCGACGGCGCGATGCACACCCGGACCGTGCCCGGCCTCGGCACCTATCGGGTCTCCGTCCTCGAGGACGGAGGCGTCCGGGTCCTCGCCGGCCTGCCCATGGACGACGTCCAGGACATGATCAGCGGACTCGTGATGATCGAGACGGGCGTCGCCGTGGCCGGGCTCGCCGCCGCCGGCTGCGTCTGCACCGTGGTCATACGACGGCAGCTGCGCCCCCTCGGCCGGGTCGCCGCCACCGCCGCCGAGGTCTCCCGCGCCCCGCTCGGACACGGCGAGGTCACCGGCCTGACCCGGGTGCCGGAAGGGGACACCGACCCCGACAGCGAGGCCGGGCAGGTCGGCGCCGCGCTCAACCATCTCCTCGACCACGTGGAGTCCTCCCTCGCCGAACGACAGCGCAGCGAGGAGCGCATGCGGCGGTTCCTGGCCGACGCCAGCCACGAACTCCGCACGCCCCTCGCCTCGATCGCCGGATACGCCGAGCTGATGAACCGCGGCACCGACCGGATCGAGCCGGTGCTGGCCTGGCGCCGGGTCTCGGCGGAGTCGGCACGGATGACGGGTCTGGTGGAGGACCTGCTCCTGCTCGCCCGCCTCGACGAGGGCCGCCCCCTTCAGTCCCGCGAGGTCGACCTGGCGGCGCTGGTCGCGGAGGCGGTGTGGGACGCGCGGGCGGCAGCCGGCGGCCATGACTGGCAGCTCGAACTGAGCCTGGACGCCTCGGCGTCGGTCACCGGCGACGAGGCCCGCCTGCACCAGGTGGTGGCCAACCTGCTGTCCAACGCGAGGATGCACACGCCGGCGGGCACGAAGGTGGTGGCGTCGGTGGAGTCGACGGACGAGCGCTGCGTGGTCCGAGTCCGTGACAACGGCCCGGGCATTCCGCTCGCCCTCCTCCCCACCGTCTTCGAACGCTTCACCCGAGCGGACACGTCCCGATCCCGCGCCGACGCCAAGTCCGGCGGATCCGGGCTCGGTCTGGCCATCGCGGCGGCGATCACGGGCGCCCACGGGGGCCGCATCCAGGTGGACAGCACCCCGGGCCGTACGGAGTTCACGATCGAACTTCCGAGGGCCACGGAGGCCGGCTTGGGGGAGCGGGCGGTCACAGGAAGTACGGCCTCGGTGTGACGGTTCCAGTGGGCGACGACCCGCACCCGCCCGACTGCCCAAGTCACCCGGATTCCCAGGCGAAGGACTCGCTAGTCTGTTCCCCCTGAACACCCCCGTGACGCCTGGGACATGGAAAGGTCGACCAGCAATGCCGCTGAGCCCCGAGGAGTCCATCGGCGCAGTCGGCGGCTACACCCTGATCAACCGGCTGGGTGCCGGAGGCATGGGCGTCGTCTACCTCGCCCGCTCCGACTCCG
The DNA here is from genome assembly GCF_001514145.1 of Streptomyces canus. Classification (GTDB taxonomy): domain Bacteria; phylum Actinomycetota; class Actinomycetes; order Streptomycetales; family Streptomycetaceae; genus Streptomyces; species Streptomyces canus. Next base: position 415,317 of record NZ_KQ948661.1, on the reverse strand, counting down.
GCCGCCACGTGGCCGTGAAGGTCGTCCACACCCAGTACGCCCAGGACGAGGAGTTCCGCACCCGCTTCCGCCAAGAGGTGGCCGCGGCCCGGCGGGTGAGCGGAGCCTTCACCGCCCCGGTCGTCGACGCCGACCCGGATGCCGAACTCCCGTGGATGGCGACGCTGTACGTCCCCGGTCGCACCCTCGACGACATCGTTGCCGAGCACGGCCCCCTCCGCGGCCACCAACTCCGCTCGCTGGCGCTCGGGTTGGTCGAGGCGCTCAGGGACATCCACCAGGCGGGCGTCGTCCACCGGGACCTGAAACCGAGCAACGTCCTGATGGCGGAGGACGGCCCGCGCGTCATCGACTTCGGTATCTCCCGCGCCGCCGACAACCAGGCGCTCACCGTGACCGGTCGGCTGATCGGCACCCCGCCCTTCATGTCCCCGGAGCAGTTCGCCTCGCCGAGGGACGTCACCGCCGCCTCGGACGTCTTCTCGCTGGGCTCGCTCCTGGTGTTCGCCGCCACCGGAAACCGCCCCTTCGACGGCGACAGCCCGTACATGACGGGCTATCAGGTGGTGCACGAACAGCCCTCCCTGGACGGCGTACCCCAGCCCCTGCTGGGCGTCATCGAGCGCTGCCTCCAGAAGAACCCGGCGGACCGCCCTCAACTGCCGGAACTGCAAAGCCTGTTCAGATCGCTCCCCGACACGTCCGCACCGACCCTGCCCGGGGTCCGCAAGCCGTCGTCCCGCGACCTCGCCGACACCACATCCCCGTCAGGGCCGAACCACCGTCGCCGCCCCGGCCACCCGCACCGCGTCGCCCGCCTGGCCGTCCTGGGTGTCGTCCTGGCCGTCGGCGCCGTGGCCGCGACGATGTTCCACCTGTCGACGGGAGCGAGGACGACCAGCGGCACGCCCGTGCCCGACTCGTCCGCGTCGCCCGTCGCGCGGCTCCCCACCGGCTGGCACCCCTGGCAGACGAGCCTCACGAGCGCCGTGCGGGGCGATCCGCTGAGCATCAACGTGGACACCGTGGACGCAGGCTGTGTGTCCGACGGCTCCGCCCTGTACTGCGCCGGCACCGGCTTCACCGTCGCCCGGCTCGACCCGGCGACCGGTCGGATCGGCTGGCGGTACGGCGACAACTCCCAGGCCGCCGAACGGCCCCTCGGCGTGCGGAACGGCATCGTCTACACCTACGAGCAGCCCGACGAGGTCTACGCCGACCAGCGGGTGACAGCGCTGGACGCGGCCACCGGAAAGCAGATCTGGGCCCGTGACGTCGACGCGAGTCACCCAGTGACCCTGTTCGACGGCGGTGTCCTGACGGCGTCGGACACCGCGAAGTCGTTCATCGCCCTCGACCTCGCCACCGGCAAGGAACGGTGGCGAACCCCGGCCAAGTCGTCGGCCGGCACCCTGTGCGGCCCGCTGAGCCCGGGCGGCGCCGTTCCCTACGGCCTGTGCGCCGACGCGAACGACCCCACCAGCGGCCCGGTGGGCCTGCTGCGCCTCGACCCGGCCGACGGCACGGCCCGCGAACTGGGCTCGCTGCCCGCGAGTGCGAGCCTGGTCGGCGCGGTCGACGGGCAGCCGCTGTTCGTCCTGCCGAAGAACACCACGGGGTACGTGGCGGGCGACGGCCGGGACGAGGCGTACACCGCGCTGCTGCGGGTGAACCCGACGACGGGCAAGGCCACCCGGGTCACCATGAGGGACGTCCCACGCGGCACGCCCTCGGTGCTCGACGGCACGGTGTACTTCGTCCGCCCCGACGGAACGGTCACCGCGATCAAGGCGTCGAACGGGACCCGCCTGTGGCACCGCGACACCCAGATCGAGAACCTCTCATCACCGGTCCACTCCTCGCCCTACAAGGCCCTCTACTTCACCAACCGCTACGGCCGCCTCCTCGCCCTCGACCACACGACGGGCGAGATCCGCTGGACCACCCCCAAACTCGACGACGCGGGCACGTCGGCGGAGAACACGAACCCGAGCACGGTGCTGGTGAAGGACGCGATCGTGGCGGTGGCGGGAGACACGGCGTTCTCGGTCAGCCCGGATCGGGATGTGGTGGGGGAGTGAGGGGAGGGGGCGGTCACGGGAACGGATCGTCGCAGACTGCGGGCAGCGAACGCTGGGTCGGGCCTGTCGGCGGCGGGTCCGGCGGCCCGGCGGGGCCGGGCATGAGGACTGAGCCGGTCGTGGAGCCGCCCCCTCCGGTGAGGGCACTCGCCGGCCGCGCGACTGGCTCCAGTCAGCGGTAGCCCAGCGTGCCGCTCCGCCGCGATGCCCACGGCGTCGATCCCGCGGAGAGGCTGAGCGGGCCGTAGGACCGAGACGGCCGTTGGGGCCATCCGGCTCCAGACGTGAGCCCCCGCTGGGACCCGGCGAAGCCCCACCACCGCGACACCTGTCCATCCGACCGACCACTCCTGAGAGGTCGCCCCAGCCCCACTCGGTGCTGCTCCCCGGCTCGCGCCCCCACCCTGCGCCGCCCCCAACTTCCACCCCCACCCCTACCCTTACCGCGTGACCGCCCCCGACCTCCTCCACCGCGCCCTCCACGACCCCGGCCCCCGCCCCCTCCCCGACGAGGCGGCCCGCCTCCTCCGGACCCTCGACGCACCGCCCCGCCTCGCGGCCCACCTGAGGCTGGTGCACGACGTGGCGTACCAGCTCACGGAGTGGCTGGCACGACGGCACCCCACGCTCCAACTCGACCGCGACGCCGTCCTGTTCGGCGCCGCCACGCACGACATCGGCAAGACCGCGCACGCCGGCGAACTCTCCGGCCCGGGCTCCGCACACGAGAAGGCCGGCCAGGGCCTGCTCCTGGCCCACGGCGTCCCCCCGCACCTGGCCCGTTTCGCCGCCACCCACGCGACCTGGACCCTCCCGGACATCGGCCTCGAAGACCTGCTGGTCAGCGTCGCCGACAAGATCTGGAAGAACAAGCGGGTCCCCGACCTGGAGGACCTCGTGGTCAGCAGGCTCGCCGGGACGAGCGGGCGGACGGTGTGGGAGGAGTTCATGGAGTTCGACGACGCGCTGACGACCGTAGGAGAAGACGCGGAGGAGCGGCTGGCCTTCCAGGCGGCCTACCCGGTGTGACCGCCACCGGGCCCCGGGCTCAGAACCCGACGAGCGCGTCGAGATCGACCTCGACGGGGAACGCCAGCTCGGAGACCAGCTTGTCGTGGTGGTCCGGGTGGGAGGGCGCGGGGAAATAGGCGAGCGTGTCCACGTTGAGCCGGTACTCGTGCACCGCGAGTTTCTGGTCCCGGTCCAGCTCCACGCGCCAGTAGTACGGCACCGTGTGCGCGGCGAAGAGCGCCGGCTCGCGCACCCGGTCGTCCTGGTGGGAACCGGGGGAGACGACCTCCACGACAAGAGTGACGTTTCGTACCGGGACGCAGTTCGGTGTGTTCTGGTTGTCGACTGTCACGCATTGCTCGGCCACAACCTCGTACGGCTCCGCTCGCGCAGCCTCCAGAGCTGCAGCCAACCTGTCCCGGACACGGTTGTGCCAGAACTCGGTCTGACCTCGAACCACGATCCGTCCATCCACGAGTTCCCGGTTGAAAGGCAGCTCCAAGTGCTTGACCTGGTCAAAGGTCCAGCCGTGAGCCGGCGGAAACATCCAGGTGTCCTCAGTGGCCTGCTGGGGTGTGGTCATCACCGCTCCCATGAACGCCAGTGTGGACGCCGTCACGTGGCGTGATCGTACGTACGAAGGTATCGCCACCCGAACCGACGACACCACGCCACGCCATCGACCCCGACGCCCCCCGTTTACAACTGCGCCACATACCGCTACCTTCCGCAGAAGTGGGGTGGGAGCGCTCCCATGCGGACGGACCGGAACCCGCCCGTGTGCCGCCCCCACCCCACGGCACCGCACACGCCCCGCAACGGCCCGTACCTCAAGGAACGGACGGGAATGTCATGATCCTGACAAAGTTATCGAGGGTGACCCGCCCCAGAGCCCTCTTCCTGGTCCTCGTCTCCCTGCTCGCCACCATCCCCGCCCTCAGCCTCGTCCTCACAACCGGCGGCAAGGCCGAGGCCCACGGCACCCCGATGAAGCCCGCCAGCCGCACCTTCCTGTGCTGGCAGGACGGGCTGACCGACACCGGTGAGATCAAGCCGATCAACCCGGCCTGCAAGAACGCGCAGGCGGTCAGCGGCACCACACCGTTCTACAACTGGTTCTCCGTGCTGCGCTCGGACGGCGCCGGCCGCACCCGCGGCTTCGTGCCGGACGGCGAGCTGTGCAGCGGCGGCAACACCAACTTCACCGGCTTCAACGCCGCCCGCGACGATTGGCCGCTCACCCACCTCACCTCGGGCAAGACGGTCGACTTCTCCTACAACGCCTGGGCCGCGCACCCGGGTTGGTTCTACGTGTACGTCACCAAGGACGGCTTCGACCCGAAGAAGACACTCACCTGGGACGACATGGAGGCCCAGCCGTTCCTCAGCGTCGACCACCCGCCGCTCAACGGCAGTCCGGGCACGGTCGAGGCCAACTACTCCTGGACGGGCCAGCTTCCGGCGAACAAGTCCGGCCGCCACATCATCTACATGGTCTGGCAGCGTTCGGACAGCGCGGAGACCTTCTACTCCTGCTCCGACGTCGTCTTCGACGGCGGCAACGGCGAGGTCACCGGCATCCACGAGCCGGGCAACCCGACCGAACCGGTGCCCGGCACCTGCACGGCCACCCGTAAGACCACGGGCAGTTGGAGCGGCGGCTACCAGTCCGAGGTGACCGTCACCAACTCCGGTGACGTCCCGATGCTGGGCTGGATGGTCGACTGGACCCTGCCGACCGGCCAGAAGGTCGACAGTCTCTGGAACGGCAACGCCACCTACACCGGCCAGGACGTGATGGTCCACAACGCCCACTGGAACGGCTCGCTCAGTCCGGGGCAGAGCACGACGTTCGGTTACGTCGTCACCGGCTCCGGAGGCGACACGGCCACGACCCTTCCCTGCCGAGTCGGCTGAGTCACCGTCGGAACGCGCTCGGACCTTCCGCTCAGGGCGGACCCGGTGGGGCTGTGCGCCACCGGGTCCGCGAGCCGTGCCGGCGCAGGGGGGTGGTGGCCGGCGCGGATGGTGCATGGCTTGTGACGACGCGACGCGCGACAACGTTGTCGAGTGGTCTGGACATGACTCTACCGCGTCAACGGACAACGATGTCAATCCAGTTGGGGCAATCGGCTGGACCCGGCCGGGTGACCCCACGCGCGTTCCTTCGGCCGTACGCGGTCTTCCGTGATACGCGTGGCGCACGTTACTGTCCCTGCGGCTTGTGCGACCTGTGGTGCGCGACCCGTCCGAAGGAGGAGGGGCCGCGTCATGCGTTTCCGTCCCACGTCCCTGCTGCTGGCGGCCGTACTCGCCGTCACCGGCGCCACCCCAGCCCTCGCGGCGCCACCCGGTCTCGTCGGCGACCCGACCGCATATGTGAACCCGCTCATCGGCACGGAGAACGGCGGCAACGTCTTCCCCGGCGCCGTCACCCCCTCCGGCATGTTCTCGTTCAGCCCCGAGAACACCCGCGGCGACGCCACCCGGACCACGGCTCCCGGCGGCTACCTGTACGGCGCCACCCGTGTCCGCGGCTTCAGCCTCACCCACATGTCCGGCACGGGCTGCGCGGGCGGCAGCGGCGACATCCCTCTCTTCCCGTTCGCCGGCGAGGTCACCTCGTCCCCGGCGAGCGACACCAAGGACGCGGTGTACGCGGCCGACTTCAGCCACGCCGACGAGACCGCCGAGCCCGGCCACTACCGGGTGGGCCTCGCCTCCGGTGTCACCGCGGACCTGACCGCCACCGCCCGCACCGGCTCGGCCCGCTTCACCTACCCTGCCGACAAGCCCGCCTCGCTGCTGTTCAGGACCGCCAACTCCGAGGTGGGCTCGACCGATTCGACGGTCGAGATCGACCCGGCGACCCGGACGGTCTCCGGCTCGGTCACCTCCGGCAACTTCTGCGGCTACCTCGACCCCGAAGGCCAACGCGCCTACTACACCGTCCACTTCACCGCCCACTTCGACCGTCCCTTCACGGCCGCGGGCACCTGGCAGGACGACAGGCTCAGCCCCGGCTCGCTGGAGGCGTCCGGTGGCACGGGCGGCTTCTCGCAAGGCGGGCGGCCCGTGGCGGGCAAGGGGGCGGGCGGGTACGTCCGGTTCGCGCCCGGCACCGATCAGGTCGGCGTCAAGATCGGTATCTCGTACGTCAGCCGGGCGGGCGCCGAGACCAACCTCGCCGCCGAGAACCCGCCCCGGCGCTCCTTCGACTCGGTGCGCGAAGCGGCCCGCGGCGCATGGCGCGACCGACTGCGGGCGATCCGCGTCGGCGGCGGCACCGACGACGAGCGCACCACCTTCTACACCGCGCTCTACCACGCCCTCCTCCACCCCAATGTCATCAGCGACGCCGACGGCAGATACCGGGGGAGCGACGACGAGGTGCACCGAGTCGCCCGCGGGCACCGCGCCCAGTACGGCACCTTCTCCGGCTGGGACGTCTACCGCGGCCAGGTGCAGCTGCTGACCCTGCTCGACCCGCGCACCGGCTCGGACGTGGCGCAGTCCCTGTACGAACTGGCCCGGCAGAACGGCGGCGTGTGGGACCGCTGGCTGCACGGAGCGAGCGGCACCCACGTCATGAACGGCGACCCCTCACCCATCGCCCTGGCCGGCATCCACGCCTTCGGCGGCACCGACTTCGACCTGCGCGGCGCACTCGACTCGCTCGCCAGGGCGGCCACGGTCCCCACGGAACAGGACCTGTCGCCGGCGGGGAAGCCGGTGCTGTCGGCCGGTCAGCGCCCCTCCCTCGACAAGTACCTGAAGCTGCACTACATGCCGTCCGTCTCCCACGCCTGGGGCGGCGCCGCCGAGACCCTGGAGATGTCCGGCGCCGACTTCGCCCTCTCCCAACTGGCCCGCGCGGCAGGGAAGAAGGACGCCGCGGCGACTTTCTCCAAGAGATCCCAGTGGTGGCAGAACAACTTCAACATCGCCGCCGACCCGAGCGGCGGCTACATCGCCAACCGCAAGGCGGACGGCAGTTGGGTCACCGGCTTCACCCCGGCCACCGGCAACGGCTTCGTCGAGGGGACCGCGGCCCAGTACACCTGGATGGTCCAGCACGACCCGGCGGGCCTGTTCGCCGCGATGGGTGGCCGCGACAAGGCTCTCGCCCGCCTGGACACCTTCTTCCACGACGACAAGGGTGACTGGGCGTTCACGGGCAACGGCGGCGACAAGTCCGAGCTGGACAACGAGCCGTCGATCAACGTCCCCTACCTGTACGCCTACGCGGGCGCCCCGTACAAGACCCAGCAGACCGTCCGCGCCGCCATGCGGCAGCTCTGGTCGACGCGGCCGGGCGGCATCCCCGGCAACGACGACCTCGGCGCGATGTCCGCCTGGTACGTCTTCTCCGCGCTCGGTATGTATCCCCAGGTGCCGTCCCGGTCCGAACTGGTCCTCGCCTCACCGCTGTTCCCGCGCATAGAGATCACCCGGCCCTCAGGGAACGACATCTCCGTGCGCGCGGAGGGTGCGGCCGCCGACGCGCCGTACATCCACGGCCTGAAGGTCAACGGCCGGACGAGCCAAGCCGCCTGGCTGCCCGCCTCCTTCGTGCGGGACGGCGGCCGGCTGGACTACACCCTGTCCACCGAGCCCGCCCCGGCCTGGGGAGCGGACGCCGCCCCGCCGTCCTTCCGCGAGGGCGAGCAGCCGTACCAGATCGGTGTCGGCCCGACCACGGCGACGATCGCGCCGGGCGGCAGCACGAAGGCCGGCGTCCGCGCGCTGTCGCTGAGCGGCGACGGCACGGGCCCGGAGGTCCGCTTCCGCGTCGAGGCACCCGAGGGCATCACGGCAACTCCGAGCGAGGGCACGGTCGTCGACGGCTCCCAGGAGATCACCCTGAGCTCCACCGAGGGCACCGAGCAGGGCTTCTACGACGTCACGATCGCCGTCACCTCGGACGACACCGCGTACGAGCAACCGGTGCCCCTCACGGTGGCCGCGCCCGGCACCCTCCTCGCCGCCTACGACAACACCGGGATCTCGGACGACTCCGGTGACCACGACGAGGCCGACTACGACGGAGGCGGCTGGAGCTACTCCCGCCAGGCGCTCGCGGCGGCCGGGCTCACCCCGGGCAGACAGGGCACGGTGAACGGCCTGACCTTCACCTGGCCGAACTCGCCGAGCGGCCGGCCCGACAACGCCACGGCATCCGGCCGGACCATCCAACTGAGCTCACCGGCGAACCAGTTGTCCTTCGTCGGCAGTGCCGTCAACGGCAACCAGCAGAGCCAGGCCACGGTCACCTACACCGACGGCAGCACCGACACGATCGCACTCGCCTTCACCGACTGGACGGTCGGCGGCGGGGGCGGCGCCGTCCAGTACGGCAACGAGGTTGTCGCCCGCGCCCCCTATCGCAACGTCGCGGGCGCGGACCGTGACCCGGTCGCGACGTATGTCTTCGCCACGAAGCCGTTCAAGGCACCGGAAGGGAAGAGCATCACCGGCGTGAAGCTGCCGGACAACTCGGACCTGCACCTGTTCACCCTGGCGGTGAGCTGACCGGGCCGGGCTCCAACATCTCACCCAGCCAGTCGAGTTGGCGCCGCACCTGCACCGCGTCGCCGCCCTCGTGGCCGTTGTACGGATAGGCGTGGATCTCCTTGCGGGGGTCCACGCCGGTCAGCTCGCCGTAGCGGTTGAAGGCCGCGTACGCCCCGCTCGGCGGGCACACCGTGTCACGCAGGCCGACCCCGAAGTGGGCCGGGGCGGCGGCTCGCCGGGCGAAGGAGACGCCCTCCATGTACGCGAGGGTGCGGTACGCGGCCTCCTGCGCGCCCCGGTGCACGGAGAGATACGCGCTGATCTCGCCGTACGGACTCGCGTCGGTCAGATCCAGGGCCCGTCGGATGCCGCACAGGAAAGGCGCGGTGACCAGGGCCGCCGTCAGGTCCGGCACCAGTCCCGCGACGGCCAGCGCCAGCCCGCCGCCCTGGCTGTTGCCGACGGCCGCGACGCGGGACGCGTCCACGCCCGGAAGGGCGCGCACCGCGGCCACCGCGCGGACCGCGTCCGTGATCAGCCGCCGGTAGTGGTAGTCGCGCGGGTCGAGCAGGCCGCGGGCCGCCGGTCCCGGGCCGCCCGGTGCGAAGGCGTGCGGGTCGGGGGTGGCCCCGCCGTTGCCGTACTGGTCACCCTGCCCGCGGTTGTCCATCAGCAGATGCGCGTACCCGGCGTTCACCCAGGTCAGCCGCTCGTGCGGCAGGCCGCGCCCACGGCCGTAACCGGCGTACTCGACGACTGCCGGCAGGGGCTCGCCCACCCCGGCCGGTCTGCTGTACCAGGCGCGCACCGGATCGCCGGCGAAGCCGCGGAAGGTCACGTCCCAGGTCCGCGTCAGCCGCAGCCCGTTCTCCGCCGGGCGCACCGACACCAACACGTCCGTCTGCGCTGCCTCCTTGAGGGTGTCACGCCAGAACCCGTCGAAATCCGGGGGCTCCTGGACCTCGGGACGGTACCGTTCCAGCTCCCTCGTCGGCAGGTCGAAGGCAGGCACAGGACACCTCGCATGAGTCGGTCCAACCAGTGAAACTTGCGGACGGTACCGGGTCTTGGCCTCTCAGTCCTACCCCACACGTGCCCCAGGTATCTCATGCCCGACCCATTGACAGCGCTTTCTTCGTGCCTCTAAGTTGCCGCGCAGTTACCGGTAAGAGCTCGAAAGTTTCGGTTCCGTGCCTCCGTCTGAGAGGACCGAGCATGAGCACATCCGTCAGGTCGGCCTCTCCACCACCCGGCATCGAAGACCCGCCCGCAGCAGTCGCCCGCCCGGCGCCGCGCAGCGGATGGCGCCGGGCCCTGCGCCGCGACTGGCAGCTGTACTCGCTGGCGGTGCTGCCGCTGCTGTTCTTCCTGGTCTTCCGCTATCTGCCGATGATCGGCAACGTGATCGCGTTCCGGCGTTTCGAGCCCGGCGGCTCGATGTTCGGTGAGGACTGGGTGGGGCTGCGCTATGTGCGCATGTTCCTCAGCGACCCGACCTTCTGGCAGGTGTTCCGCAACACCCTGTGGCTCGGCGGGCTCACGCTCGTGTTCTGCTTCCCGATCCCGATCGTCCTCGCCCTGTTGCTGAACGAGGTGCGCCGGCGCTCCCTGAAGCGGTTCGTGCAGTCGGTGTCCTACCTCCCGCACTTCCTGTCGATCGTGATCGTCGCGGGCCTCACCCTGCAGATGCTCGCCACGGACGGTCCGGTCAACCACGCCCTCGGCTGGCTCGGCCATGACGAGATCCGCTTCATCCAGGAGCCCGGCTGGTTCCGCACGATCTACGTCGGCTCGGAGATCTGGCAGACCGCGGGCTGGGGCACGATCCTCTACCTCGCCGCACTCACCACCATCGACGAGGACCTCTACGAGGCCGCGCGCATCGACGGAGCCAATCGCTGGCGGCAGATCTGGCACGTCACCCTGCCCGGCATCCGCCCCACCATGATCACGCTGCTGATCCTCAACGTCGGCACGTTCATGGCGGTCGGCTTCGAGAAGGTCCTGCTCCTGTACAACCCGCTGACCTACCCGACCGCCGACGTGATCTCGACGTATGTGTACCGGGCGGGCGTCGAATCCAACAGCTTCAGCTACGCCGCCGCCATCGGGCTGTTCGAGGCGGTCATCGGCCTGGTCCTGATCACCAGCGCCAACACGCTCTCGCGCCGCACAGTGGGGACCAGTCTGTGGTGAAGCCGAGCCGGTCCTACCGGGTCTTCCAGGGCGTCAACGGGGTGATCCTCACCCTCGTCGTGGTGGTGACCCTCTATCCCTTCGTCAACATCGTCGCCCGGTCCTTCAGCGGCGAGCGGCAGATCCGGGCGGGTGAAGTGACCCTGTGGCCCAAGGGGTTCAACCTCACCACGTACCGGATCGTGTTCCAGGACTCGATGTTCTGGCGGAACTACGGCAACACGGTGTTCTACACCGTCGTGTCGACCGTCGTGGCCATGGTCCTGACGACCTGTTACGCCTACGTCCTGTCGAAGAAGCACCTCAGGGGGCGCACGCTGCTCGTCGGCGTCGCCGTGTTCACGATGTTCTTCACCGGCGGCCTCATCCCCAACTACATCCTGGTCACCGAGCTCGGACTGAAGAACAGCGTCTGGGCGATCGCGCTGCCCAACGCGATCAGCGTCTTCAACCTGCTGGTGATGAAGGCCTTCTTCGAGAGCCTGCCGACCGAGTTGGAGGAGGCCGCGCAGATCGACGGCCTGAGCACCTACGGCATCCTGCTCAGGATCGTGCTGCCGCTGTCCAAGGCGGTGGTGGCGACCATGGTGCTCTTCTACACGGTGTCCTTCTGGAACTCCTGGTTCAGCGCGTTCCTCTACATGGACCACTCCGACCTGATGCCGGTCACCGTCTATCTGCGCAATCTCATCGCCGGTGCCACCGGCGGCGGAAACGCGGGCGCCGGCACCGCGGAGCTCAGCCAGGTCGGCGCGAGCATCCAGGCCGTCACGATCGTGCTCACCGCACTGCCGATCATCTGCGTGTACCCGTTCGTCCAGCGCTTCTTCGTCTCGGGCGTGATGCTCGGCGCGGTCAAGGGCTGACGGCATGTCGGCCCGCCGGCTCGGCGCCGGAGTGTCCTGCTCCGTCTCGGCCGTGAGCACCCTCCCGGCGGTGACCCGTCGGCCGCAGGCGGCGGGACCGCACGGCCGGCCCACCCGATGCCGGTGCGACGGCACAGGCAGTCCGGTCGGCACCACCACAACCGTGTCCCCAAGACCAGGAGGATCTGAGTGATGAACGCTGGACAACTGTCACGGCGCCAAGTCCTCGCCGCCGCAGGCTTCGTCGGCCTCGCCACCCTCACCGGCTGCGGCGGCGGTGAGGACGGAGGCGACTCCAAGGACCTTTCCAAGAAGCAGAACGGCGCGATGAAGGAGTACCGGGCCGGCCAGCAGTTCAAGGCCACCAAGGCGCTGTCCTTCTCCCTGCTGCACAACGACAACCCGGTCTACCCCCTCAAGAACAACTGGCTGTTCTGGAAGGAGGTCACCAAGCGCACCGGCATCACCGTCAAGCCCCTCGACGTCCCGCTGGCCGACTACGAGAAGAAGCGCAGTGTCCTCATCGGCGCGGGTGACGCGCCCTTCCTGATCCCGAAGACGTACCACCCCGCGGAGGTGGCGTTTGTGTCCTCGGGTGCGATCCTCCCGGTCAGCGAGTACGTCGACCTGATGCCCAACTTCCGCGACAAGGTGAAGAAGTGGAGTCTTGAGCCCGAGCTCGACTCCATCCGCCAGTCCGACGGCAAGTACTACCTGCTGCCCGGCCTGCACGAGAGGCCCAAGGCCGGCTACTCGTTGTCCTTCCGCACGGACATCCTCGGCAAGCACGGACTGACCCTGCCCACGACGTGGGACGAGGTGTACCACGTCCTCAAGGCGCTCAAGGCGGAGTACCCCGACAAGTACCCCTGGACCGACCGCTGGAGCACCAACACCCCCTTCCCGTGCGGCGCGTTGTTCAGTTACCTCGGCCAGGCGTACGGCGTCAAGGCGGGGTGGACGTACGACAACATCAGCTTCGACACCCAGGCGCAGAAGTTCGTCTTCACCGCGGCCCAGGACGCCTACCGGCAGATGATCGAGTACCTGCGAAAGATCGTCGCCGAGAAGCTGCTGGACCCCGAGAGCTTCACCCAGCAGGACGACCAGGCCGTGCAGAAGCTGCTGGCCGAGAAGTCCTATGTGATCAGCGCCAATCCGCAGGAGCTGGTGCAGAACTACCGCTACAACCTGGGCAAGCAGGTCAAGGGCTCGAAGATCGAGATGGTCCCGGTGCCGCTGGGCCCGGCCGGCCCGATCCTGCTGAGCGGCATCCGGCTGGAGAACGGCGTCATGATCTCCAGCAAGGCCCTCAAGAGTGCCGACTTCGTCGCGATGATGCAGTTCGTGGACTGGCTCTGGTACTCCGACGAGGGCCAGAAGTTCTGCAAGTGGGGCGTGGAGGGCGTCACCTACACCGAGTCCGGCGGTACGTACACGCTGAAGCCCGGGATCTCCCTGATGGGCTCCGACCCGGACGCCCCGAAGGACCTCCAGAAGGACTTCGGCTTCTTCAACGGCGTGTTCACCTACGGCGGCAGCTGGGAGCTGGTGTCCTCCAACTTCGGCCCGGACGAGAAGAAGTTCCAGGACGTCATGTCCCAGCGCAAGGAACTGCCCGTCGACCCGGCCCACCCGCTGCAGTCCTTCGAGCAGGAGCAGGCGACCCTCTGGGACACCCCGCTCAAGGACCACGCCATCCAGAACACCCTCCAGTTCGTGCTCGGCAAGCGCCCGATGTCCGAATGGGACGCGTTCGTCGCCGAGTTGAAGGCGAAGAACATGCAGCAGCTCGTCGACCTGCACAACAAGGCGCACGACCGGTTCAAGAAGGAGAACGGGTGATCTTCCGCGTCCCCGCCGAGCCGTCCGGCCCCCTGTCCGGGGCCTGGCGGCACTGCGTCGGTACCGGCCGTGTCGAACTCGCCCTGCGCCGCGACTACCAGGACTCCCTGAAGCTGCTCCAGCGCGAGATCGGCTTCCGGTACATCCGGGGACACGGACTGCTGAGCGACGGCATGGGCGTGTACCGGCCCTACGAGTGGCAGGGCACCCGCCGTGTCCGGCACTCCTTCACGTATGTCGACCAGGTCGTCGACGCCTACCTGGAACTCGGCATCCGTCCCTTCCTCGAACTCGGCTTCATGCCGACGGAGTTGGCGTCGGGGGAGCAGACCGTCTTCTGGTGGCACGGGAACGTCACCCCGCCCCGGGACATCGGGGAGTGGGCCGACCTGGTCCGGGCGACCCTCACCCATCTCATCGACCGCTACGGCCTCGACCAGGTGCGCACCTGGCCCGTCGAGGTGTGGAACGAGCCCAACCTGCCCGACTTCTGGCAGGGCGCGGACGAGAAGGCGTACCACCGCCTCTACGAGGTGACGGCGGGCGTGGTGAAGGACGTGGACGCGGATCTCCAGGTCGGCGGCCCCGCGATCTCACCGGCCGCGGACGAGTGGCTGGACCGCTTCGCCGAGTTCGCCGCACAGCGTGATGTCCCGGTCGACTTCGTGTCGAAGCACGCCTACACCTCGGGCCCCGCCCAGCACGTCCCCTTCGGCACCCACCAGACCCTGGCACCGGCCCAGGACCTCCTGGACCAGTTCGCCACGCCCCGCGAGCGCCTGAAAGGTACCCGGCTGGCCGAACTCCCGGTCCACATCACCGAGTTCAACTCCTCCTACCGCCCCGACAACCCGGTCCACGACACCGCCTTCCACGCGGCGTACCTGGCACCGGTCCTCGCTCGCGGCGGCGACCACGTCGACTCCTTCTCGTACTGGACCTTCAGCGACATGTTCGAGGAGGCGGGGCCTCCCACGGCGCTCTTCCACGGCGGCTTCGGTCTGCTCACCCACCGTCAGGTGAAGAAGCCCACGTACCACCTGTACGCCTTCATGGCCCGCATGGGCCGCGACCTCCTGACCCGGGGCGCCGACCACCTGGTCACCCGGCACCCCGACGGCCGGGTGACCGTCCTCGCCTGGGCGCCGGTCGACGCGAGCGGGATGACACCCGGGCCGTCCCGGCACCGACTCCGCCTGTCCGTGCCGGTGCGGGGCGCGCGGGAGGCGTTCGTACGGCGGTCCGTGGTCGACGAGGAGCACGGCAACGCCCGCACCGCCTGGCAGCGGATGGGCAGCCCGCGCTCACCCGGCCCGCACCAGCTCGACGTACTCCACGAGGCCGCCGAGCCCGGCCGGCAGCACCTGCGGCTGCCGGTGGAGGACGACCGGACCGTACTGGACCTGACGCTGGCCCGCCACGAGATCACGCTCGTGGAGGTGACCCCGGTCGTGGAGGAGGCACCGGAGTGGTGGGACGAACGCCGACTGCTCGGGACGGAACCGCGGTGAGCGGAATGAGCCGAGCGCGGGCGGCGGCCGGTCCCGCCAGGGCGGGGTCCCGAGCCGCCCCGGCCGCCGACCGACCCGGTCCCGCGCCGGCGAGCCGCGCGGGAGGGTCAGAAGTGCGGCCGCCCGGTGTTTCTGCCGCCACACCCGGGCCCGGCGTCACCTCCACGGTGGACGACGACCGACCCGGCACCGCCCCACGCCGCTCACCCGCCGGGCAGCGGCCGCCGGTGAACCGTGAACCCCCCGCCTCCTGCCCCGCCCACTCCGCCGCCCCCTCCTTCGGCACCGGCTCCCTCTCCCGCGCCGCCGCCCTCATCCACACCCTCGTCACCGTCGAGGCCCTGCTCCTCGTCGCCGCCTCCCCGGGCCTTGTGGGTCTGCTCCTGCTGGGCTCCGCCCCCGCCAACCTCCCCCTCGCCGCCGTATGCCTGCTGCCCCTCGGCCCGGCGACGGCCGCCGCCCTGTACGCCCTCCAGCACCGCGACCGCGACCTCACCGAGCTCCACCCGGCCCGTGCCTACTGGCGCGGCTGGCGCCTCAACGCCGTCCCCTCCCTGAAGCTGTGGGCGCCCCTGCTGGCCTGGCTCACGGTCATCGCCTTCACCCTGACCCACTTCACCGCCACCGGTCTGCCCGGCTGGTGGGCGGTGCTGCTCGCGGTGATCGGCGCCGGCTCCCTGCTCTGGGGCGCGCACGCGCTGGTCCTCACCGCCCTGTTCGCCTTCCGGGCGAGGGACACCGCACGCCTGGCCGGTCACTTCCTGTTCCGGCACGGCAGCGCCACGCTCGGCGCCGCCTCGCTGCTCGTCCTGACCGCCGCCGGGACCGCCGTACTGACCGAGGCTCTGCCCGCGCTGCTGGCCGCCCCGCTGCTGCTGTCCCTGCTGCACAGCAGCCGTCCGGTGATCGCCGAGACCCAGGAGGACTTCACCGCATGAGCCCGTCGAGCTCCAAGATCCCGTACGGCGGCGACTACAACCCCGAGCAGTGGCCGCAGGAGTTCTGGGACGCGGACCACCGGCTGTTCACCCGGGCCGGCATCGACACCCTCACCGTGGGCGTCTTCTCCTGGTCGCTCACCCAACCCGCCGAGGACACCTACGACTTCACGGTCCTGGACCGCGTCCTCGACCGTGCGGCGGCCGAGGGCCGACAGGTCTGTCTGGCCACGGGTACGGCAGCCCTGCCGCCCTGGCTGGCCAAGGCGTACCCCGAGGTGAACCGCACCGACTTCGAGGGCCGCCGCCACCGCTACGGCCAGCGCCACAACTTCTGCCCCAGCTCACCGGCGTACCGCCGACTCGCGACCGCGATGGCGGCACGGCTCGCCGAACGGTACGCGGAGCATCCGGCGTTGCTCGCCTGGCACATCAACAACGAGTACGGCGGCGTCTGTTACTGCGACCTGTGTGCCGGCGCGTTCCGCGACTGGCTGCGGAACAAGTACGTCACCCTCGGCGCCCTCAACGACGCCTGGTGGACGACGTTCTGGTCGCACCGCTACACCTCCTTCGAGGAGATCGAGCCGCCCAGCGCCCTCACCGAGCACTGGCGGGGCCCGGACCACACCGCCTTCCAGGGCATCACGCTCGACTACTTCCGCTTCACCACCGACGCGCTGCTCGGCTGCTTCCTCGCCGAGAAGGAGGTGATCCGCACCCATGATCCGGTCACCCCCGTCACGACCAACTTCATGGGCATGTTTCGTCCCCTCGACTACCACCGCTGGGCACCCCACCTCGACTTCGCGTCCTGGGACAGCTACCCGCCCCTGGACGCCCCGCCGACCTGGCCCGCCCTGGCCCACGACCTGATGCGCGGCCTCAAGGACGGAGCCCCCTTCTGGCTCATGGAGCAGACCCCGTCCACGACGGCCTGCCGCGACGTCAACCCCCTGCGCAGACCGGGTGAGTTGCGCCTGGCCACCTTCCAGGCCATCGCCCACGGCGCCGACGCGGCCCTCTACTTCCAGATGCGCGCCTCCCGCGGAGCCTGCGAGAAGTACCACGGGGCGGTCATCGGCCACGCGGGCCGCGACGACACCCGGGTGTTCCGTGAAGTGGCCGCACTGGGAGCGGAGTTGGACACGCTCGGCGACGCGACCCTCGGCGCACGCACGCCCGCCCGTACCGCCCTGCTCTTCGACTGGGACAGCTGGTGGGCCCTGGAGATCTCCGACGGCCCCTCCCGGCTGGTGAAGTACCAGGAGGTGGTCCACGCCTACTACCGGGCCGCCCGCGAGGCCGGTGCCGACGTGGACGTCGTCCCGCACACCGCCGACCTCACCCCGTACGACGTGGTCCTCGCCCCCGCCCTGCACATGGTCAAGGGTGACCTCGCCGCCCGCCTCGAAGCGGTGGCGGAACGCGGCGGCACGGTCCTGGCCACCTTCCTCTCCGGCCGCGTCGACGCACACGACCGTGCCTTCCTCACCGACGTCCCCGGCCCCCTCGCCCCGCTCATGGGCATCAGGATCGACGAATGGGACTCCCGCCGGGCGGAGTTCACCCAGCCCATCCCCGAGCTCGCCTCAGCAGGACGGCTCGTCTTCGAGATCGTGCAGCTTCGTGGTGCGGAGACGGTCGCCACCTACGGCTCCGACTTCTACGCGGGGACCCCCGCCGTCACCCGCAACGCCTACCGGCGGGGCGAGGGCTGGTACGTCGCCACCGCCCTCGACCAGCCGGGCGTCGACCAGGTGGTCCGCCGCGTCCTGTCCCGCCACGACCTCATCGGCCCGTACGCCGACCACGAGGGCCTGGAGACCGCCGCCCGGGTCGCCCCCGACGGAACCCGTCTGCTCTTCCTCCTCAACCACTCGGCACAGCCGGCCGGGCTGACGGCCCACACCACCGCGACCGACCTGCTCAGCGGCAAGAAGGTGGAGGCGGGCGACCCTCTCACCCTCGACCCGCTGGGCGTCGCCGTACTCCGTGCTCAGTAGATCGTCCGCCCCCGCTCGTCCGCCACTCCCGACTTCCGGAAGAAGTAGCTGTTGACCTGATCGCGCCACTCGCGGGCGCTGCGGAGCTGCTCCTCGAACCGCTCCGCCACCCGTGCGTGGCGCGCCGGCTCCACGAGGTCCACCAGCGAGGCCCACCGCTCCCGGGCCGCCTCGACCTCCGCCACGCCTTCGAAGTGCGTGTCGTAGATGTGCTGGATCACCGTCTTGCCGCTGTGCAGCATGTGCCCATACGACACGTGGTGGAAGAACAGCAACAGCTCGTCGGGGCACGAGAGAGGCGATTCGTACACGTCGGCCCAGGGCTTCGCGTACTGCCCCGCGTAGCCGGTCCCGGTCGCCACGCTCCGGTCGACACCGACGCCGTCGCGGTCGGCGAAGTGATAGGTGCCCCAGGGGCTGTACTCGTAGCCGTCGACACTCGGCCCGTAGTGGTGCCCCGGCTGGACCATGAACCCCACACCGAGGGGAGCGGTGTACTTCTCGTACGTCCGCCACGAGCCGTCCAGAATCGAGCGCAGCCCCGCCGCGAGCCCGGGCCCGGGACCGGGACCGAAGGTGAGCCGGATCCACTCGTCGAGGACGTGATGCGGGTCGGCGTTCGGATCCCACGCGAGCCGGCCGAAGGTGTACAGGTTCGCCTGAGCCAGCGGATGACCCGTCCAGAACGGGTCGTCCCCGACGTTCGCCACGGCGACGAGCCCGCCGCGCGCCGACGCGCCCACCGAGGACTCCCCGTCGGTCCCGAACCGCAGCACCTCGCTCCACATCGGCCCCAGCCAGCACACATGCCGCTGCTGCCCGGTGTACTCCTGCGTCGCCTGCAGCTCCACGGCCAGCCGGGTGCCGGGCATCGCCCCGATCAGCGGGGAGACCGGCTCCCGCACCTGGAAGTCCATCGGCCCGTGCTTGACCTGGAGGACGGCGTTGTCGGCGAACTCCCCGTCCAGCGGCACGAAATGGTCGTACGCGGCCCGTGCCCGGTCCGTCGAGCGGTTCCGCCAGTCCTGGTGGTGGTTGTAGACGAAGGCCCGCCAGTGGACCGAACCGCCGTGCGGCGCGAGCGCGGCGGCGAGCATGTTCGCGCCGTCCGCGTGACTGCGCCCGTACGCGAACGGACCCGGCTGTCCCTCGGAGTCGGCCTTCACCACGAACCCGCCGAAGTCGGGGATCGCCGTGTACACCCGGGCGGTCGCCTCGGCCCACCACGCCCGTACCGACTCGTCCAGCGGATCCGCGCTCGCCAGCCCGCCGAGTACGACCGGCGCGGCGAAGGTGACCGACAGATGCGTCCGGATGCCGTACGGCCGCAACGCGCCCGCGATGTCCGCCACTTCACCGATCCGGTCGGTCAGCAGGCGTGCCTCGGTCGCGTGCACGTTGACGTTGTTGACGGCCACGGCGTTGATCCCGCAGGCCGCCAGCAGCCTGCCGTAGGCCCGCACCCGCTCCAGATCCCCGCGCGCCCGCCCGTCCTCCCAGAACAGTGACCCGCCCGCGTACCCGCGCTCCACCTGTCCCATGACCGGATGCACGGCCACGTTGTCCCAGTGATCGAGCATCCGCAGCGCCGACTCGGGCTGATACGAAGCGCGGCGGGCGTCGTCGAGGAACGCCGTCTCACCGAGCCGTACGACATGGAAGAACCCGTACAGCAGCCCGCGCGCGCCGGACGCGGTGACGGTCGTACACCCGTCACCCCGCCCGTACACGAACCCCTCGGAGCCGTCGTCACCGTCCAGCTCCAACACCAGGTCGTACGACCCGGATTCGCGCGAGACGCTCCCTCCGAACCGCTCGCAGGCCCCCGCCACCTCCCCGTGCACCGTGTCCACCAGCGGACCCGAGCCACGGATCAGGGTCCGCCGGATGCCGATCGGCCGGAACGCCACGTCCGGCAGCCAGGCCGGATCGACACCCTGCATGAGACCCCCAACGCTGCTGCTCAGGCGAGCAGTTCGACTTCCGCCACCACCGCCTCGCCGTCGAGCACCAGACGGTACTTCCCGTACGTACCCGGAGACCTCACGGTGAACGCCCGTGTCTGCCGGTCCCATGCGAAGGACTCCGCGGACCGCCGGTCCAGGGTCTTCCACCTGGTCCCGTCGTCCGAGCCCTGCAGGGTCCAGCCGCTCGGCGCCTTCGTGTGGTCCGAGGCCGACGTCACCGTGTACTGGACGCCCTTGACCTGCTGGGACACCGGCAGATCCACCGAGGTCACGGCCGCGTCCGTCGCCGAGGTGTTGTCGAACAGCGCCCCGTCACCGACGAGCACGTCCGCACGCGGCGTGGGCACCTCGTCGTCCTGGGTGATCGACACCGGAGCCGCGTTCTTCCCCGTGCCCCACTTCGACGGACGGGGCCCCATGTCGAAGTCCAGGACACCACCGCGGGCCAGCAGGGAGTGGGGCAGTGAAGTCGACTTCCACGTGTGGCCGTTGACCTTCAGCCCCTGCACGTATACGTTCCGTGCGCTGTTCTCGGGCGCCCTGACCACCAGGTCCCGACCGTTCTCCAGATGGACCGTCGCCTTGGTGAACAGCGGTGAGCCGACCGCGTATTCGCCGCTGCCCATCACGAGGGGGTAGAAGCCCAGCGCCGAGAACAGATACCAGGCCGACTGCTCGCCGTTGTCCTCGTCACCGTGGTAGCCCTGACCGATCTCGCTGCCGACGTACAAGCGGGACAGCACCTCACGGACGTTGTGCTGCGTCTTCCACGGCTGACCGGCCGCGTCGTACATGTAGTTGACGTGGTGGGCGACCTGGTTGGAGTGCCCGTACATGCCCATCCGGACGTCCCGCGCCTCCGTCATCTCGTGGATGACCCCGCTGTAGGAGCCGACGAAGTCAGGCGAGGCCGTCTCGTGCGTCGCGAAGTACTCGTCCAGCTTCTCCGCGAGCCCGGAGCGGCCGCCGTACAGGTTGGCGAGACCCCGGCTGTCCTGCGGGGCGGTGAAGGCGTAACCCCAGCCGTTGGTCTCGGTGTAGTCGTAGCCCCACACACGCGGGTCGTAACTCGACGACTCCACACGCCATTTGCCGTCGGCGTCCCGGCCCTGGAAGAAGCCCGCCTTCGAGTCGAAGAGGTTCACATAGTCGCGGGCCCGGTTGAGGAAGTACTCCGACTCCTCCTTGTAGCGCTTCTCGCCGGTCTTGGCGTAGAGCGCCTGTCCCATCCGCGCGATGCCGTAGTCGTTGAGGTAGCCCTCCAGCGCCCAGGACAGGCCCTCGTGGGTGTCGGTGCTGGTGTAGCCGAGGAAGGGCGAGGTCTCCATGCCCTTGCGGCCCACGCCGGACGACGGCGGCACGACGGTCGCGTTCTTCAGGGCCGCGTCGTACGCCGACTTCGCGTCGAAGCCGACGCCCTTGACGTACGCGTCCGCGAAGGCCACGTCCGACGAGGTGCCGGTCATCAGGTCCGCGTACCCGGGGGAGGACCAGCGTGAGGTCCAGCCGCCGTCCTTGTACTGCTGGACGAACCCGTCGACCATCTCACCGGCCTGAGACGGCGTCAGGAGCGAGTACGCCGGCCACGTCGTCCGATAGGTGTCCCAGAAGCCGTTGTTGACGTACACCTTGCCGTCCACGATCTTCGCCCCGGTGTGCGTCGGGGTGTCGGGGCCCGGCATCGGGGAGAAGGGCGAGGCGTACTGGTATGTCGAACCGACCTTCTCGAAGCCCGAGTTGGGGTACAG
The DNA here is from genome assembly GCF_001514145.1 of Streptomyces canus. Taxonomy (GTDB): domain Bacteria; phylum Actinomycetota; class Actinomycetes; order Streptomycetales; family Streptomycetaceae; genus Streptomyces; species Streptomyces canus. The sequence goes on along the minus strand of NZ_KQ948661.1, from coordinate 393,634 downwards.
GTACAGCCGGTACAGGCTGGAGTACAGCGTGGTCAGCTGGTCCTGCGTGGCACCCTCCACCTCGACCTTGCCGAGCAGCCGGTCCCACTGCCGCTGGGCCCGGTCCCGGACCGTCTCGAAGGACGTGCCGTCCGGGATCTCCTGGCGCAGGTTGTCCTTCGCCTGGTCGAGGCTGATGAGCGAGGTCGCGAGCCGCAGCGTGACCGTCCGGTCCGCGCCGGCGTCGAAGCGCAGATAGCCCTTCACCCCGGCGGCGGAACCGTCCTTCACCGGCTTGTCGAAGACGCCGTACACGAAGAGCCGGGTCGCCCCGGTGGACAGGCCGGACTTCACGTCCGAGTACCCCGTGATCACCCCGGCGTCCTTGTCGAGCGTCAGCCCCGCCTGGTCCGTCACGTTGTCGAAGAGCACGCTCGCGTCGTCGCCCGGGTAGGTGAAGCGCAGGGCCGCCGCATGGTCGGTCGGCGTCATCTCCGCCTTCAGCCCGTTCTCGAACCGCACCCCGTAGTAGTACGGCCGCGCGGTCTCGTTCTCGTGCCGGAACGCCAGTTCCCGCGCCTCACGGCCGGTGTCCGGAGTGCCCGAGGCGGCCGACGGCATCACCTGGAAGGTCTGCCGGTCGCCCATCCACGGACTCGGCTCATGGCTCGCGCTGAACGCCTGGACCGTCGGCAGATTGTCCGCATTGTTCGCGCGGGCGTAGTCATAGAGCCAGCTCAGCGAGGACGCGTTGGTCACCGGCGTCCAGAAGTTGAAGCCGTGCGGCACCGCCGTCGCCGGGAAGTCGTTGCCGCGCGAGAAGCCGCCGCTGGAGTTGGTGCCACGGGTGGTGAGCGCGTAGTCCGACAGATGCGCCTTCGGCTTCTCCGGCGCGGCCCGCTCCAGCGTCACGTCGTCCAGCCAGCCCCGGAACTTCGCCGGCCCGCTCGGGGAGTCGTACGCGACGAGGATCCGGTCGACGGTCTTCCCGGCCGCGACCGTCCCGATCCGCGAGACCACGTTGTTCCACTGGTTGACGTAGAGCACCTTGGCGGCGCCCTGCCCCTGGGGTGACAGCGCGAATCCGTGCTGGTCACGCGCCCCGAGGTCGCTCAGGAAGGTGCCGTCGGTGAAGGCCAGGTCCACCGAGACGTTCGTCGCGTCGTAGTCCCGGTCGCCGTCCGCCATCGACGGGAAGATCCGGTACGACAGCCGGGTCAGCGGATCGACCGCCACGTCCACGTCGAAGACCTTGTTGGACGAGTAGGCCCGCCCGTCCGCGATGTGCCGTCCGGCGTAACGCAGGGCTCTCTTTCCGGTGAATCCGGCGCCCGCCTTCGCGGTGGGCGATCCGCTCGGACCGCGGTCGACCAGCGAGAGCATGTCCGGCGGCACCGGCCCCTCGCCGCCGCCGGTGGACAGCTGCACATCGGCCAGCTGGAGGATGCCGGAGGCGCCGTTGTTCTTCGTGATCTCGAGCCGGAAGTGCTGGTATTCGGCCGGATCCGCGATGTCGTACGACTTTGTCCGGAACCGTTCGTCGAACGATTCTCCGGAGCGGGTGTCGAGGATCTTCCAGTCCTTGCCGTCCGTCGAGCCCTTCAGCGTCCAGTCCCGGGGATCACGCTCGGCGAAGTCGTTGGCCGAGGTCAGCGCGTACGTGACCACCTTGAGCGGCTTGGCCAGGTCTAACTCGGCCCAGCCGGTGGACTCGAAGGCCAGCCACTTGGTGCCGGGCTCGCCGTCGACCAGGTTCTCCTTCACCTCGCCGCCACCGGTGTTCTCGGCGCTCGCCCGGACGTCCGTGACCTGGTCGGTGACATTGCCCGGGATGCCGGTGCTGTAACCGCCGTCGACGCCGGAAGCGCGGTCGCCGTCGACGCTGCTGGTCCAGTCGGGTGCCGGTTCTCCGGCCTCGAAGGAGGAGGTGAACCCCCGGTCCGCCGGGGCCGGGGCCTCGGGCAGGGCGACCGCCGCGCCCTGCGAGCCCACGGTCACGCAAAAGGCGGCCGTGATCACGACCGCCGTACTACGTCTGAGCCGAGTTCTGTACCGAGTCATCGGCGAGTACCCTCCCTGCACAAGGATGGACAACGTTGTCACACAATCCGTGCAAGGATCAGTAGTGGCCCAAGTGGACAGTGATGTCAAGGGGGTTGGGTGTGGCATTCGGGGCGTATGTCGCGGATTTTTCCGGCAAGCTTCGCACAGGGCGCTCATATTTCCGCGAGGTCTCAACTAGAGAACACCCATGGCCAACATTGCGTTCGATCTTGCTTGGCCGACCGGAAGTGGACTATACCTGTCGGCGATTCACCCCTCTTGTACGAACCTGCTTGACCTGACCGCGGTGCCGGGGAGGATCCGGTTCACCGCCTGAGTCCTGGAGAAGGCGAGGACTTGAGCATGGGATCCACTTCCGCCGAGAACAGCAACAACGGCAGCGCGGGTGTAGGCCGCCGCGATCTGATCAAGCGATCGGCCGCACTCGGTCTGATCTCCGTCCCGACGATGAGTTTTCTGTCCGCCTGCGCCAGCAGCGGCGGCGATGACAGCGGCGACAAGGCCAAGGCGGGCAAGAAGACCGCGAAGAACCCCCTGGGCGTCAACGACACCGCCCAGATGGAGTTCGTCCTGTTCGACGGCGGCTTCGGCAAGGAGTACGCCGAGGACGCCGTGAAGATCTACGAGACGAACTTTCCCAAGGCCAAGGTGAAATTCTCCGCCACCCAGAAAATTCAGTCCACGCTCCAGCCCCGCTTCAACCAGGGCACCCCGCCGGACCTCATCGACAACTCCGGCGCCGAGCAGATGGACATGGGCGTCCTGGTCGGCAAGAGCCAGCTCGCCGACCTCACCCCGCTCCTGGACGCCCCGTCCTACGACGACCCGAACAAGAAGGTCCGCGACACCCTGCGCCCCGGCATCGTCGAGATGGGCCAGTTCGACGGCGACCCGGTGTGGATCATGTACTACGCCTACACGGTCTACGGCGTCTGGTACTCCCAGAAGGCCCTCGACTCGCTCGACGAGCAGTACCCGGAGACCTGGGACCAGATGCTCGCGGTGTGCGAGAAGGCCAAGAAGAAGGGCATGGCGGGCTGGACGTACGCGGGCAAGTACCCGTACTACCTCCCCTTCTCGCTCTACCCGATGATCGGCAAGGTCGGCGGTGTCGAGGTCCTCGACGCCATCGACAACCTGGAGCCGAACGCCTGGAAGAACCCGGCGGTCAAGGCGTGTTTCGACGCCTACTACGAGCTCTACAAGAAGGGCTACGTCCTCAAGGGCACCCCCGGCCTCGACCACATCCAGTCGCAGACCGCCTGGGCCCAGGGCAAGGCGCTGTTCATCCCGAACGGCTCCTGGGTGGAGAACGAGTCGGCCAACGTCATTCCCAAGGACTTCGACCTCGCGGTCTCCGCGCCCACCGGCATCGACTCCTCCGACAAGATGCCCTTCGGCACCATCTGGGCCTCCGGCGGTGAGCCCTTCATCGTCCCGGCCAAGGCGAAGAACACCGCGGGCGGCATGGAGCAGCTGCGCATCATGCTCAGCGAGGCGTCCTCGAAGAACTTCACGTCCAAGGTCAAGTCCCTGACCGCCTACAACGGCGGCACCGACGGCATCACCCTCACCCCGGGCCTCAAGTCCGGTGTGGCCGCGCTGGAGAAGGCCGGCGACAACGTGGTGAACCCGCGTCTGCAGGACTGGTACGTCCAGCTGCAGAAGGAGCAGATCGGTGTGGCGGGACTCGGCGAGATGATGGCCGGACGGCTCACCCCGGCGGAGGCCATCAAGAAGATCCAGGGCTACGCCGACGCGGCCGCGAAGGACTCGTCGATCAAGCACTACAAGCACCAGTAACGGCAACGGAGCGGCGATGCAGCACGGCAAGTACCGGTTCATCGTGGGGTTTCTGGCGCTGCCCCTGGGACTGTACGCGCTATTCGTGGTCTGGCCGTTCATCCAGTCCATCTACTACTCGTTCACGGACTGGACCGGCCTGAGCCCCGAATTCAAGATGGTCGGCCTGGACAACTACCGGAGGATGCTGGACGACCCGATCTTCTGGAAGTCCTTGCAGCACAGCTTGATCTTCGCGCTCGTGCTGCCGGTGGTGACGATCAGCCTGGCGCTGTTCTTCTCCTTCATGATCAATGTCGGCGGGCGGAAGAGAAGGGGAGGCCCGGTCGTCACCGGTGTCCGGGGCTCCTCCTTCTACAAGATCGTGTATTTCTTCCCGCAGGTCCTCTCGATCGCGATCGTCGCCCTGCTGTTCGCCTTCGCGTACAACCCGGACAGCGGTGCCATCAACTCGATCCTGCGCGGAATCGGGCTCGGCAGCGTCCAGCCCCTGTGGCTGGGCGACCCGAGCCTCGCCCTGTGGGCCGTGATGGCGGTCCTCGTGTGGTCCACGGTCGGCTTCTTCGTGGTCCTGTTCAGCGCCGGTATGGCCTCCATCCCGGCGGACCTGTACGAGGCCGCGCTGCTCGACGGGGCGGGGCGGGCCAGCACGTTCTTCCGGATCACCCTGCCGCTGCTGTGGGACACCGTGCAGTCAGGCTGGGTCTACATGGGCATCCTGGCCCTCGGAGCCGAGTCGTTCGCGGTCGTACAGATCATGACGACCGGGCCCGGCGGCCCCGACTACTCGACCACCGTCATGGTCCTGTACGTGTACCAGAAGGCGTTCCGTGACGGACAGGCCGCCTATGCCACCACCATCGGCGTCGCCCTGCTCGTCGTCACGCTGGCGTTCGCCGCCCTGGTGATGCGGCTGGGCCGGCGCGAGCGGCTGGAGTACTGATCCGATGAAGACGACCGAAACCCCTGCCCCCGTACCGGCCGAGTCCGGTGCTCCCGTCGCCAGGACGGACACTCGAGGCGGCCCGCCCCGGAAGGAGAAGAAGGAGGGCGGCGTCCTCAACGTCTTCTCGCACGGCATGCTCATCCTGTGGGCGTTCATGGTCGTGATGCCGCTGCTGTGGGCGGTGATGACGTCTTTCAAGGACGACAGCGCCATCTTCAACTCGCCCTGGGCACTGCCGGACAAGCTGCACTTCGACAACTGGTCGCGGGCCTGGACCGATGCCAACATGAGCGATTACTTCCTCAACACCATTCTGGTGGTGGCGGGTTCGCTCATCGGGACTCTGGTGCTCGGCTCCATGGCGGCGTATGTGCTGGCCCGGTTCGATTTTCCGGGAAACCGTTTCATCTACTTCCTGTTCATCGGCGGCATGAGCTTCCCGATCATGCTGGCGCTGGTCCCGCTGTTCTACGTCGTGAACAACATGGGCCTGCTGAACACGATTCACGGGCTGATCCTGGTCTACATCGCCTACTCACTGCCGTTCACGGTCTTCTTCCTGACCGCGTTCTTCCGCACGCTGCCGACCTCGGTGGCGGAAGCGGCCTTCGTGGACGGGGCCTCGCACTCCAGGACGTTCTTCCAGATCATGCTGCCGATGGCCAAGCCCGGCCTGATCAGCGTGGGGATCTTCAACTTCCTGGGTCAGTGGAACCAGTACATGCTGCCGACGGTCCTCAACACCGACCCGGACAAACGGGTGCTGACCCAGGGGCTGGTGCAACTCGCGGCCAGCCAGGGCTACAAGGGCGACTGGTCGGGTCTGTTCGCCGGTCTGGTGATGGCGATGATCCCGGTCCTCGTGGCCTACATCATCTTCCAGCGACAGGTGGTGGCCGGGCTGACGGCGGGCGCCCTGAAGTAGACCTCGGCCGCCCGCACGGGCGTCACCCCTTCAAGATCCGGATCTTGAAAGGGCGGCGCCCCCTCGGCATGGGCAAGAACGCGGATACTGTTCAACCTCTTGACGGGAGGCGACCCTAACGGCTCAGCTTAGAGTTCACTAGTTGGACATAGACGGGGCCTCATCGCTGCGGTCCCGCGCGCAGGAGGTCGTCGTGGAGACTCCGGGGTCGCAGTCGTCACTGCACCGAGCCAACCTGGAGCGGGTCGTACGTGCCGTCCGGCTGGCCGGGTCGCTCACGCAGGCGGAGATCGCACGCACCACGGGACTGTCCGCCGCGACCGTCTCCAACATCGTCCGCGAGCTCAAGGAAGGCGGAACCGTCGAGGTCACGCCCACCTCGGCGGGTGGCAGGCGGGCCCGCGCGGTCTCCCTGAGCGGGGACGCCGGCATCGTCATAGGGGTGGACTTCGGGCACACCCATCTGCGTGTCGCGATCGGGAACCTCGCCCATCAGGTGCTGGCCGAGGAGTCCGAGCCGCTGGACGTGGACGCCTCCTCGACCCAGGGCTTCGACCGGGCGGAACAGCTGGTCAACCGGCTGATCGAGGCGACCGGCGTGGACCGTTCGAAGATCGCTGGGGTGGGCCTCGGCGTGCCCGGCCCCATCGACCTGGAGTCCGGCTCCCTGGGCTCCTCCGCCATCCTGCCGGGCTGGATCGGCACCAAGCCCGCCGAGGAGCTCCAGGGGCGCCTGGGCGTGCCCGTGCACGTGGACAACGACGCCAACCTGGGCGCCCTCGGCGAGCTGGTCTGGGGCAGCGGCCGGGGAGTGCGGGACCTGGCGTACATCAAGGTCGCGAGCGGTGTGGGTGCCGGACTGGTGATCAGCGGCAAGATCTACCGGGGCCCGGGTGGCACAGCGGGAGAAATCGGGCATATTACTCTTGATGAGTCCGGCCCCGTCTGCCGTTGCGGCAACCGCGGCTGTCTGGAGACCTTCGCGGCGGCGCGCTATGTGCTCCCGCTCCTCCAGTCCAGTCACGGCACCGATCTCACCATGGAGGGCGTTGTTCGACTCGCACGGGACGGAGATCCTGGCTGCCGTCGGGTGATCGCCGACGTCGGCCGCCATATCGGCAGTGGAGTCGCCAATCTCTGCAACTTGCTGAACCCGAGCCGAGTCGTCCTGGGCGGTGATCTCGCCGAGGCCGGTGAGCTGGTGCTCGGGCCGATCAGGGAGTCCGTCGGCCGCTATGCGATCCCCAGTGCGGCACGCCAACTGAGCGTGCTTCCCGGGGCACTTGGAGGTCGTGCGGAGGTGCTCGGAGCACTCGCCCTCGCGCTCAGCGAGATGGGTGATTCGACCCTTTTGGACAGCACGCTGCACGCGGCGACACCTGCCTTCACTTAGAGAACGCAGGACGCCGTTGCCATCTCGTTAAGTATTTACTTCTTGACGTCGCACGTGTGGCCGAGTTGACTTCCAGCCACCTCGGCCGCAACGACGCGGCCTCGTCAGGGAGGTTTCAAAAGTGAACACGCTCATGCGTCGTGTGGCCGTATCCGTCGCGATCTCGGCGCTCGCCGTCTCGGCCGCCGCCTGTGGCAAGGCCGGCGACGACGACAACGGCAGCGACAGCAGCAGCTCGGGCTCGGGCGGCAAGTCGATCGGCCTGCTCCTGCCCGACAACGTCACGGCGCGGTACGAGAAGTTCGACAAGCCGTACTTCGAGGACAAGGTCAAGGAACTGTGCAGCGACTGCACCGTCTCCTACGCCAACGCCGCGGCCGACCCGGCCAAGCAGGCCCAGCAGATGAGCAGCATGGTCACCAAGGGCGTCAAGGTGATCGTGGTCTCGGCGCAGGACTCCGCCGCCATCAAGTCCTCCATCGCCTCCGCGGTGAGCAAGGGCGTCAAGGTCGTCGCGTACGACCGTCTGGCCCAGGGCCCGGTCTCCGCGTACGTCTCCTTCGACAACGTCAAGGTCGGCGAGCTCCAGGGCCAGGCCCTGCTCGACGCCCTCGGCTCCAAGGCGACCCCCAAGGCGAACGTCGTCATGATCAACGGTGACGACGCCGACCCGAACGCCGCGCAGTTCAAGGAAGGCGCGCACAAGGTCCTCGACGGCAAGGTCAAGATCGCCTACGAGCAGTCGGGCCTGTGGAAGGACACCGTCGCCGCGCAGAAGGTGTCCGCGGCCATCACCCAGCTGGGCGCCAAGAACATCGCGGGCGTCTACGCCGCCAACGACGGCATGGCCGGTGGTATCGCCAACACCCTCAAGGGCGCGGGCATCAGCACCATCCCGCTGACCGGTCAGGACGCCGAGCTCGCGGCCATCCAGCGGATCGTCGCCGGCACCCAGTCCGCCACGGTCTACAAGGCGTACAAGCCGGAGGCCGACACCGCCGCCGAGCTCGCGGTCAACCTGCTCCAGGGCAAGGACATCAAGTCCCTGGCCGACACCGAGGTCACCAGCGGCTCCGGTGACAAGGTCCAGGCCAAGCTGCTGACCCCGGTCTCGGTGACCGTCAAGAACATCAAGGACACGGTCGTCAAGGACGGTCTGTACACCGTCGCCGACATCTGCACCCCGGACTACGCCGCCGCGTGCAAGAAGGCCGGCCTTCAGTAAGAGCCGCTGAGCCCCGGGGCGAGTCCTTCGACGGGACCCGCCCCGACAGGCAGGCACAGAGCCTGTCCGGCGCCCGCACCGCCTTCATACCCCGCTGCGGGGCGGGCGCCGGACGGAAGCATGGCGGACGCAGCCGTTGCCAAGAGGCATCGGCCGCGCGCATGTTCGACTTGTAAATCCGTGCTGACAGCACAACTCGTAAGTAAGTGCTAAAAGCACAACCCCTCCGCGCCTACCCCAAGCGCGGCATCCCCGCCGGTCAGGCGGCGAAGGAGATGGTTAACGTGTCCGCTACGCCCGTGCTGGCGTTGCGCGGAGTCTCCAAGCGATTCGGTGCGGTGCAGGCCCTCACCGATGTCGAACTGGAGGTCCACGCCGGTGAAGTGGTCGCCCTCGTCGGCGACAACGGCGCTGGAAAGTCCACGCTGGTCAAGACGATCGCCGGTGTGCATCCCATCGATGAGGGCATCATCGAGTGGGACGGCAGCCCGGTCAGCATCAACAAGCCGCACGACGCCCAGGGACTCGGCGTCGCGACGGTCTACCAGGACCTCGCCCTGTGCGACAACCTCGACGTGGTGGGCAACCTCTACCTCGGACGCGAGCTGCTGCGCCGCGGCATCATCGACGAGGTCTCGATGGAGCAGAAGGCCCGCGAGCTGCTGAACACGCTCTCCATCCGCATCCCGAGTGTGCGCATCCCGATCGCGAGCCTCTCCGGCGGTCAGCGCCAGGTCGTCGCCATCGCGCGCGCCCTGATCGGCGACCCCAAGGTCGTGATCCTGGACGAGCCCACCGCCGCCCTCGGTGTCGAGCAGACCGCACAGGTCCTCGACCTCGTCGAGCGGCTGCGCGAGCGCAACCTCGCCGTCATCCTCATCAGCCACAACATGGCCGACGTGAAGGCAGTCGCCGACACCGTCGCCGTGCTGCGACTGGGCAGGAACAACGGTTCCTTCTCGGTGAAGGACACCAGTCAGGAAGAGATCATCTCCGCCATCACGGGTGCCACGGACAACGCCGTGACCCGTCGTGCGGGGCGTCGCAGCACGGAGGCCGCGAAGTGAGCGACACATCCAAGGTTTCCAAGGCGGACGCCGGGACGAAGGGGCAGCAGACGACGGTTGCCCCCGCAGACGATCCCACCGCCGCGCCGGTCTCGGTGGTCGACCCCCGGCTGCTGGTCCGCGAAGAGGGCCTCAAGGGCTACTGGACCGAGTTCACCCGCAAGGTCAAGGGCGGTGAGCTGGGCTCCCTGCCGGTCGTGATCGGCCTGATCGTCATCTGGGCGATCTTCCAGTTCAAGAACGACCGCTTCCTGAGCGCCGACAACCTCTCCAACATCAGCTACTACATGTCGGCCACCGGCATGATCGCCATCGGCCTGGTGTTCGTGCTGCTGCTCGGCGAGATCGACCTGTCCGTCGGCTCGGTCAGCGGTCTGGCTTCCACCCTGTTCGCCGTGTGGGTGGTGCAGCACGGCATGAACGCCTGGCTCGCGCTGCTCCTGGCGATTCTCGTCGGCATCGCCATCGGTGCGCTGCAGGGCTGGTTCTTCGCCAAGATCGGGGTGCCGGCATTCGTCGTCACCCTGGCCGGCCTCCTCGGCTGGAACGGTCTGATGCTGTGGTTGCTGGGCTCCAGCGGCACCATCAACATCCCGTCCGACTCGGGTCCGGTCCACCTGCTCGGGCAGAACTCCTTCTTCATGGACCAGGCCATCATCGGCGGGTACCTGCTGGCCGGCCTCGCCGTCGTGCTGACCGTCGTCGGCAACTTCGGCGAGCAGCGGCGCCGCAAGGCCGCGGGTGTGCCCTTCCGGCCGACCGGCGAGATCCTGGTGCGCGTCGGCGCGCTCGCCGTCGCCTCCTTCGTGGCCGCCGCCGTGCTCAACAACGCGAACGGTGTCTCCAACTCGCTGGTGATCTTCCTGGCGGCGCTGGTGATCGTGGACTTCGTGCTGCGGCGTACCACGTACGGCCGCAAGGTCTTCGCGGTCGGCGGCGGCATCGAGGCGGCCCGTCGTGCCGGTATCAACGTGCCGATGGTCCGGATCACCGTCTTCGCCATCTCCGGCGGGTTCGCGGCGATCGGCGGTATGTTCTTCGCCGGTCAGACCGCGAGCGCAACGCTCAGCGCCGGCGCCGGCAACACCCTGATGCTTGCCATCGCGGCGGCCGTCATCGGCGGTACGAGCCTCTTCGGCGGCCGCGGTTCGGTGTGGTCCGCCCTCCTGGGCATGCTGGTTATCCAGTCCATCACGACCGGTCTGGACCTGCTGAACATGAACGCCTCGATCCAGTACATGATCACCGGTGGTGTTCTGCTGGGAGCGGTCGTCATCGACTCGGTGTCTCGAAAGTCTCAGAAGGCGGCCGGTCGCGGATAGCGCCTGATCGCGCCCCTTCGGGTCGATCCTCTTGCCCGGCACCCACAAGGTGCCGGGCAAGATTTGTTCGCGTAGAACATTAGACTCGACACTCCCGGCAAAGCTCGATCAGCTCTACTGCAAGGAGGCACGGGTGCCGCTGCTGACCCGCATCAGGGGACCGCGTGATCTGGACCGGCTCAGCCTCGAGGAGCTGGACCAGCTGGCGGGGGAGATCAGGAGCTTCCTCGTCGGCGCGGTCTCCAAGACCGGCGGCCACCTCGGCCCCAACCTCGGTGTGGTCGAGCTGACCATCGCCCTGCACCGGGTGTTCGACTCGCCCAGGGACCGGGTGCTCTTCGACACCGGCCACCAGGCGTATGTGCACAAGCTGCTCACCGGCCGGCAGGACTTCTCCAAGCTGCGCTCCAAGGGCGGCCTGTCCGGCTACCCCTCACGCGCCGAGTCCGAGCACGACGTCATCGAGAACAGCCATGCCTCGACCGTCCTCGGCTGGGCCGACGGCCTCGCGAAGGCCAACCAGGTGCTCAAACGGGACGACCACGTCGTCGCCGTGATCGGTGACGGTGCCCTGACCGGCGGTATGGCCTGGGAGGCGCTGAACAACATCGCCGACGCCAGGGACCGGCCGCTGGTCATCGTCGTCAACGACAACGAGCGGTCCTACGCGCCGACCATCGGCGGCCTCGCCAACCACCTGGCCACCCTGCGCACCACCGACGGCTACGAGCGCTTCCTCGCCCGCGGCAAGGACCTGCTGGAGCGCACCCCCGTCGTCGGCAGGCCGCTCTACGAGACCCTGCACGGGGCCAAGAAGGGCCTCAAGGACTTCATCGCGCCCCAGGGCATGTTCGAGGACCTCGGCCTGAAGTACGTCGGCCCCATCGACGGCCACGACCTCGAGGCGCTGGAGTCGGCGCTGGCCCGCGCCAAGCGGTTCGGCGGCCCGGTCATCGTGCACTGCCTCACCGAGAAGGGCCGCGGCTACGAGCCCGCCGAGCAGGACGAGGCCGACCGCTTCCACGGCATCGGCCCCATCCACCCGGACACCGGCCTGCCGATCAAGGCCTCCGCCGCCAGCTGGACCTCCGTCTTCGGCGACGAGATGGTCAAGCTGGGCCGGGAGCGCGAGGACATCGTCGCCATCACCGCGGCCATGCTCCAGCCGGTCGGCCTGAAGAAGTTCGCGGACACCTTCCCGGAGCGCATCTACGACGTCGGTATCGCCGAGCAGCACGCGGCCGTGTCGGCGGCGGGCCTCGCGACCGGCGGCCTGCACCCCGTCTTCGCCGTCTACGCCACCTTCCTCAACCGTGCCTTCGACCAGGTCCTCATGGACGTCGCCCTGCACAAGTGCGGTGTGACCTTCGTGCTCGACCGGGCCGGCGTCACCGGCGACGACGGCGCCTCGCACAACGGCATGTGGGACATGTCGATGCTCCAGGTCGTCCCGACGCTCCGGCTCGCCGCCCCGCGCGACGCCGAACAGCTGCGCGCCCAATTGCGCGAGGCCGTCCAGGTCGACGACGCGCCGACCGTGCTGCGCTACTCCAAGGGCGTCGTGGGGCCCGCCGTACCCGCCGTGGGCACCGTCGGAGGCATGGACGTCCTGCGCGAGCCGGGGACCGGCACACCCGACGTGCTCCTCGTCTCCGTCGGCGCCCTCGCACCCATGTGCCTGGAGATCGCCACGCTCCTCGACAAGCAGGGCATCTCCACCACCGTCATCGACCCGCGCTGGGTCAAGCCCGTCGACGAGGCCATGGCCCCGCTCGCCGAGCGGCACCGCGTGGTCGTCACCGTCGAGGACAACAGCCGGGTCGGCGGCGTCGGCTCGGCGATCGCGCAGGCCCTGCGTGACGCGGGCGTCGACGTCCCGCTGCGCGACTTCGGTATCCCGCCGCGCTTCCTCGACCACGCCTCCCGTGCCGAGGTCATGGCGGAGATCGGTCTCACCGCCCCCGACATCGCCCGCCAGGTCACCGGCCTGGTCTCCAAGCTGGACGGGCGGTACAGCGACAGCGCCGCCGAGGCGGAGCCCGCCCGCGACTGACACGGCCGACTGGGCCGGCCGTACCACTCGTGACAGTGGTACGGCCGGCCCATTCGCGTGAATCCCCCCGCGCCGGGGCATACGACCTACGCCCCCTCTCGATCATGTCGAGGACGACACAGCGTGGGAGGTACCCGTGAGCAGCACCCTCTTCCGGACGAAGAAGGTCGAGCAGTCCATCCTCGATACCGAGGAGCCAGAGCACGCGCTCAAGAAGTCCTTGTCCGCGCTGGATCTGACCGTCTTCGGTGTCGGCGTCATCATCGGCACCGGCATCTTCGTCCTGACCGGCACCGTCGCCAAGAACAACGCCGGTCCGGCGGTGGCCCTGGCCTTCGTCGTGGCCGGTGTCGTCTGCGCGCTCGCCGCGCTCTGCTACGCCGAGTTCGCCTCCACCGTCCCGGTGGCGGGATCGGCCTACACCTTCTCCTACGCCTCCCTCGGCGAACTGCCCGCCTGGATCATCGGCTGGGACCTGGTCCTGGAGTTCGCGCTGGGCACGGCGGTGGTGTCCGTCGGCTGGTCCGGCTACATCGCCTCGCTGCTGGACAACGCGGGCTGGCATCTGCCGGAGGCGCTCGGCAGCCGCGACGGGGCCGACGGCTTCGGCTTCGACATCCTCGCCGCCGCGCTCGTCCTGCTGCTGACCTGCATCCTCGTGCTCGGTACCAAGCTCTCCGCGCGCGTGACCTCGATCGTCGTCGCCATCAAGGTGACGGTCGTGCTGACCGTGATCATCGCGGGCGCCTTCTTCATCAAGGGTGACCACTACGACCCGTTCATCCCGAAGGCGCAGGAGGTGCCGGCCGGTGACAGTCTCCAGTCACCCCTGATCCAGCTGATGTTCGGCTGGGCGCCCTCCAACTTCGGCGTCATGGGCATCTTCACCGCCGCCTCGGTCGTCTTCTTCGCCTTCATCGGCTTCGATGTCGTGGCCACGGCCGCCGAGGAGACCAGGAACCCGCAGCGCGACATGCCGCGCGGCATCCTCGGCTCCCTCATCATCTGCACGACTCTCTACGTCGCCGTCTCGATCGTCGTGACGGGCATGCAGAAGTACACCGACCTGTCCGTCACGGCCCCGCTCGCCGACGCCTTCAAGGCCACCGGCCACCCCTGGTTCGCGGGCTTCATCAGCTTCGGCGCCGCCGTCGGCCTGACGACGGTCTGCATGATCCTGCTCCTGGGCCAGACCCGGGTCTTCTTCGCGATGAGCCGGGACGGACTGCTGCCGACCTTCTTCTCCCACGTCCACCCGAGGTTCAAGACACCGCACCGTCCGACCATCCTGCTCGGCGTGATCATCGCGATCGTCGCCGGCTTCACCCCCCTGAGCGAACTCGCCGAACTGGTCAACATCGGCACCCTGTTCGCGTTCGTGGTGGTCGCCATCGGCGTGATCATCCTCCGCAAGTCCCGCCCCGACCTGCCCCGGTCCTTCCGCACCCCGTGGGTGCCGGTCGTCCCGATCCTGTCGGTCCTGGCCTCCCTCTGGCTGATGCTCAACCTGCCGACCGAGACCTGGCTGCGGTTCGCGCTCTGGATGGTCATCGGCTTCCTCGTCTACTTCCTCTACGGCCGTGGCCACAGCCGTCTCGGACAGCGCAAGGCGACGACGGCCGACAACACGGAGTAACACATGCGTTCCGCCCCGCCGGCCCCGTATGTCCTGTTCGGTCAGGATGTGCGGGGCCGGATAGCGTGCCGCTCATGCCCGCAGAGCTGCTGCTCCCGTCACGTTCCGTGTCCGATTCCCGTACGGCGTACTGGAGCCGACTGCTGCCCCCGCTCGCGGCCCTGGCCTGCGTGACGCGAGTCCCGTCCTTCACGCGCCCCCTCTGGAACCCGGACGAGGGCTATCTCGCCGTGCAGGCACGGCTGTTGGCGCAGGGCGGACAGCTCTACGAGACGGTCGTCGACCGCAAGCCGCCCCTCGTGCCGTGGCTCTACGAGGCCGCGTTCGCGGTGACGGGCTCCGGCACGCTGGCCGGGGTACGCGTCCTGGCGGTCCTGGCCCAACTCCTCACCGCCGCCCTGCTGGCCTCCCTGGCCCGCCGCCGCTGGGGCGACACGTCCGGCCGTACCGCCGGGGTGCTGTATCTGCTGATCTCCGTCGGCCTGAACCCCGAGGACGCCCAGGCCGCGACCTTCGAGGTGTTCCTCCTGCCCTGCACGGCCGCCGCGATGTGGTGCGCGGACCGGTGGCGCTGGGGTGCGGCGGGAACGGCGGTCGCCTGCGCGTTCCTCACCAAGCAGACGGGCGGGGCGGTGCTGCTGCCCGTGCTCTGGCTGTACGTCGCCTCGGGCGCGGGGCGTCGGGACGTGCGGCGGCTCGTGGCGGGGGTGTTGACGCCGGTGCTGTGCGCGGCGCTGGTGACGGATCCGGCGGGTTTCCTGTTCTGGACGGTGACGGGTTCGGGGGCGTACGCGACGTTGACCGGCTCCGAACTCCACGTACTGGCACGGGGTTTGGTCAATACCGGGATCGTGGCGGTGGCCTGCTCGGGACTGATCGCGCCTGTCGTACGGGCCCGGCGCGCACCGACCGTCGATCTGTGGCTGTGGCTGCTCGCGTCGGCGGGAGCGGTGCTGCTCGGCCTCCACTTCTTCGGCCACTACTACCTCCAACTCCTCCCGCCGGTCGCGTTCCTGGCCACGGGGGCGCTGCGCGCGGTGCCGTACGACCGCACGATCACGGCGGTGCTCACCTCGGCCTGCGTGTGCGCGCTGTTCCTGACCTGGGGTGTGCTGGCTCCTTGCACCGACCTCGACCACGCGCGCCGTGTCGCGCAGGCGGTGTCGTCCCGTGCATCGCCGGGCGATCCGGTCCTGGTCTGGGGGATGCACCCGGAGACGTACTGGCTGGCGGACCGTGCCCCGGCCACCCGCTATCTGACGGCGGGTCTCCTCACGAACTACAGCGGGGGCCGGGACGGCGGGCGGGTGGGGGAGAGGTATGCCGTGCGGGGTGCGTGGACGGTGTTCCGGCGGGAGGCGGTCTCGGCGGCCCTGGTGGTGGACGACTCCCGCGGCAAGCCGTATGCGCCGGAACGGGTGCGGGGCCTCCGGCGGTTGTTGGCGGCGGGGTACGAGGAGGCGGGGACGGTGGATGGGGCGGTGCTGTATGTGAAACGGCGGTAGGGGTGCGTTGTCGGCCGCGGGCCGGTGGGGGTTGGTCGCGCAGTTCCCCGCGCCCCTAAAGGTGGGTCCAGTGCACGTACGTCAGGGGCGCGGGGAACTGCGCGACCAGCCACGACGAACCCGCAGCCGCCGGATCACACAGCGCGGCACATCGGAAGGCGCTCAGGGGCGGACCGTCCGCGGCCCCGCCACCTCCGCCCCCAACTCCCCAACCCTGCGCCGAAGTTCACGATCCGCGGTGACCACGAGCACCGGCCGCTCGCCCGCCTCCGCCACCAGCTCCACCATCCGGTCGTCGCCGCTCCCCACCGCCGACTCCACCCGAACCCCCGGCACGGACTCCACCCCCCGGGCCGCCCCCTCCACCACCAGCACGATCTCCATCGGACCATCCCGCCCCGGCACCCCGTCCACCGCCAGCCGGTCCCGCAACCGCTCCGCCGCCCCCCGCCGGTCCCGCCACCACCCGTCCGGCACCGACCCGACGACATTCGCGGCATCCACGACGACCAGCAGCACGTCACTCATGCGCCCAGCGTCCCACGACCGGCCCACCCGAAGGCGGCACCGACCGCCCGATTAGAGTGGGCCTGTGTCAATGGTCCGTACAGTGAACGGCGACTGGCTCATCCGCGCCCGCGACGGCCGACTCGGCGTCTACGCCACCCGCGACGAAGCCGTCTGGTGCAGGGCGGAGCGCCGCCCGGGCGGCGGCACCTGGCTGCCCTGGCGCAAGGTCGGCGGCGATCAGCGCCTGCACCCCCAACTCGCCGTGGGACACGGCGCCGACGGCTACGCACACCTCGCCTCCTGGCGCCCCACCAAGGCCGGGGAAGCGGGCCTCGTGCACTCCACCCACTTCCGCGTCCACCTCGCCGCCCTCGACTGGAGTGCGGTCGGCCACCCCGACAGGGCGGGTGCCCGTACCGGCGTCCCCGCCGTGGCCGTCGACGCGGAGGGCCGGGCGCATGTCTTCGTCAGCAACCGCGGCAACGGCGTGCACGCCCGCATCCAGAAGGAACGCGGCGGCTGGAACGCCTGGTCCGACCTCAAGGGCTCCGACGTGCACGAGGAACTGGCCGCCGTGACAGGGGAGTCGGGCCGGGTCGAGCTCTACGGCACCAACCCGGACGGCATCCTGCGTTGGCTCCAGGAAGAAGCGGGCGCGCCCCCCGTACCGGCCGACCCGCTGCCCGTCCGCGTCGAGCCGGGCACCCTCAGCGCGCTGCCCACCTCCAAGGAACACACCACGCTGTTCTTCGCGGACCCCGAGGGCATGCTCTACGCCTGGCGCCCGGACACCGAGCCGACCCCCCTGCTCGCGGCGGCCGGCCCCGGCCCGGCGGCTCTTCTCCGCTGCACCCTGGACGGCCACGACTGCACCCTGCTCGCCCAGCGTTCGGCCTCCGGCCGGGTCGCTTTCGCCGCCTGTCCGACCGAGCAGGAGTCGGCGGGCCTGTGGTGGACGGAGTCCGGGCCGCAGTTGCCGGCGGGTACGGCCGTGGCCCTCGCCGAGGACGCGGACGGCCGTATCGTCGCCGCGACGGTGACCCCCGACGGGGAGCTCCGGATCGCCCGGCAGAAGGACGAGCCGGGACTGGCACTGGCGGCCTGGCAGGAGGTCTGAGCGCCCCTGACTCGCACAGCCGAGCCTCGCACACTGGACGCGTCCGGTGAGTGTGAAGAGGGCCTCCGCCGCCGCGGAGGCCCTCTTCACCGTCGTACGGCCGGTCGCTACGCCGGAACCGATGCCAGGCCCGGAGCCAGGAACTTCTTGCCGTTCACGCGCTCGGAGACACCCTCGCGGTCCAGGTACGGTGTGATGCCGCCCAGGTGGAAGGGCCAGCCGGCGCCCGTGATCAGGCAGAGGTCGATGTCCTGGGCCTCGGCGACGACACCCTCGTCGAGCATGAGCCCGATCTCCTGGGCGACGGCGTCCAGGACGCGCTCGCGGACCTGCTCCTCGGTCAGCACGGAGTTGCCCTGCTGCAGCAGCGCGGCGACCTCCGGGTCCAGCTCCGGCTTGCCGGAGTCGTAGACGTAGAAGCCGCGCTTGCCCGCCTTGACGACGGCCGCGAGGTTCGGGGAGACCGTGAAGCGGTCCGGGAAGGCCCGGTTGAGGGTCTCCGAGACGTGCAGACCGATCGCGGGGCCGACCAGCTCAAGGAGGACGAGAGGAGACATCGGCAGGCCCAGGGGCTCCACCGCCTTCTCCGCGACCTCGACCGGGGTGCCCTCGTCGATGACGTTCTGGATCTCGCCCATGAAGCGGGTGAGGATGCGGTTGACGACGAACGCCGGGGCGTCCTTGACCAGCACCGCGGTCTTCTTCAGCTTCTTGGCGACGGCGAAGGCGGTGGCCAGCGACGCGTCGTCGGTCTGCTCGCCGCGGACGATCTCCAGGAGGGGGAGGATCGCGACCGGGTTGAAGAAGTGGAAGCCGACCACCCGCTCGGGGTTCTTCAGCTTCGACGCCATCTCGGTGACCGACAGCGAGGAGGTGTTGGTGGCGAGGATCGCGTGCGCCGGGGCGACCGCCTCGACCTCCGCGAACACCGTCTGCTTGACGCCGATCTCCTCGAACACGGCCTCGATGATGAAGTCCGCGTCGGAGAAGCCCTCCGCCTTGTCCAGCACACCGGTGACCAGGGCCTTGAGGCGGTTGGCCTTGTCCTGGTTGATACGGCCCTTGCCGAGCAGCTTCTCGATCTCGGCGTGGACGTAGCCCACACCCTTGTCGACGCGCTCCTGGTCGATGTCGGTCAGCACGACCGGCACCTCGAGGCGGCGCAGGAAGAGCAGCGCGAGCTGGGAGGCCATCAGACCGGCGCCGACGACACCGACCTTGGTGACCGGGCGGGCCAGGTTCTTGTCCGGGGCGCCCGCGGGACGCTTGCCGCGCTTCTGCACCAGGTTGAACGCGTAGATCCCGGACCGCAGTTCGCCACCCATGATCAGGTCGGCGAGGGCAACGTCCTCGGCGTCGTAGCCCTGCTGGAGGTCGCCGTTCTTGGCGGCGGCGATGATGTCCAGGGCGCGGTAGGCGGCCGGGGCCGCGCCGTGCACCTTGGAGTCGGCGATGAACCGGCCGCGCGCGACGGCCTGGTCCCAGGCCTCACCGCGGTCGATCACCGGACGGTCGATGACGATCTCGCCCTTGAGGACGGACGCCGTCCACAGCAGGGACTGCTCCAGGAAGTCCGCGCCCTCGAACAGCGCGTCGGCGATGCCCAGTTCGTAGACCTGAGCGCCCTTGAGCTGCTTGTTCTGGTTGAGGGAGTTCTCGATGATCACCGAGACGGCCTTGTCCGCGCCGATCAGGTTCGGCAGCAGGGTGCAGCCGCCCCAGCCGGGGACCAGACCGAGGAAGACCTCGGGGAGCGAGAAGGCGGGCAGGGCCGCGGACACCGTCCGGTACTGGCAGTGCAGACCGACCTCGACGCCACCGCCCATCGCGGCACCGTTGTAGTACGCGAAGGTCGGCACGGCGATGCCCGCGAGACGCTTGAAGACCTCGTGGCCGCCCTTGCCGATGGCCAGCGCGTCCTTGTGCTCCTTCAGCAGCTCGACGCCCTTGAGGTCGGCGCCGACGGCGAAGATGAACGGCTTGCCGGTGATGCCGACACCGACGATCTCGCCGGCCGAGGCCTCCTTCTCGACCTGGTCGATGGCGGTGTCGAGGTTCGCCAGCGAAGCCGGGCCGAAGGTGGTCGGCTTGGTGTGGTCGAAGCCGTTGTCCAGCGTGATGAGCGCGAAGCGGCCCGCGTTGAACGGCAGGTCCAGGTGACGCACGTGCGCCTGGGTGACTACCTCGTCCGGGAACAGCTCGGCCGCACCCTTCAAGAGCTCAGTGGTGCTCACTTGCTGCCTCCGGCGTCCTTGTGGTTCGGGTTCTCCCAGATGACGGTCGCGCCCATGCCGAAGCCGACGCACATGGTGGTCAGGCCGTAGCGGACCTCGGGCTGCTCCTCGAACTGGCGGGCCAGCTGCGTCATCAGACGCACACCCGAGGAGGCCAGCGGGTGACCGAAGGCGATCGCGCCGCCGTACTGGTTGACGCGTTCGTCGTCGTCCGCGATGCCGTAGTGGTCGAGGAAGGCCAGCACCTGGACGGCGAAGGCCTCGTTGATCTCGAACAGGCCGATGTCGGAGATGGACAGGCCCGCCTGGGCGAGCGCCTTCTCGGTGGCCGGGATCGGGCCGTAGCCCATGACCTCCGGCTCGACACCCACGAAGGAGTACGAGACGAGGCGCATCTTCACCGGCAGGTCGTTCTCGCGGGCGAAGTCCTCGGACGCGATGAGGGAGGCGGTGGCGCCGTCGTTCAGACCGGCCGCGTTACCGGCGGTGACCCGGCCGTGCACACGGAACGGCGTCTTGAGGCCCGACAGGTTCTCCAGGGTGGTCCCCGGGCGCATCGGCTCGTCGGCGGTGACCAGACCCCAGCCGGTCTCACCGGCCTCCGGGTTGGTGCGGCGCACCGAGATCGGCACCAGGTCGGCCTGGATCTTGCCGTTGGCGTAAGCCTTGGCGGCCTTCTCCTGGGAGCGCACGGCGTACTCGTCGGCGCGCTGCTTGGTGATCTGCGGGTAGCGGTCGTGCAGGTTCTCGGCGGTCATGCCCATGAACAGAGCCGACTCGTCGACCAGCTTCTCGCTGACGAACCGCGGGTTCGGGTCCACGCCCTCGCCCATGGGGTGACGGCCCATGTGCTCGACGCCACCGGCGATGGCGATGTCGTAGGCACCGAAGGCGACCGACCCGGCGACCGTGGTGACGGCGGTCAGCGCGCCGGCGCACATGCGGTCGATCGAGTAGCCGGGCACCGACTGCGGCAGACCGGCGAGGATGCCGGCGGTACGGCCGATGGTGAGACCCTGGTCACCGATCTGCGTGGTCGCGGCGATGGCGACCTCGTCGATCTTCTTCGGGTCGAGACCCGGGTTGCGGCGCAGCAGCTCCCGGATCGCCTTCACGACGAGGTCGTCGGCGCGGGTCTCGTGGTAGATGCCCTTCGGGCCCGCCTTGCCGAACGGGGTGCGGACGCCGTCGACGAAGACGACGTCCCTGACGGTACGAGGCACGATGGCTCTCCTCCAGATGCGGGATCTGCACTGCTGCGATGCGCTGAGCGCGCGCTCAGACCCATGCTACTTATGAGTAACGTGACTGCCCACCCCTGGAGGCCGGAGCGGTGAAGGTCACACCGCGGGAGGCGCGGTGGAGCCCCTCGGGGTCAGTACCGGAGTGGGCACGGGGTGCGATCCCGGCCCCTCCCCGGTGATCACTGCGAACAAGGTCCGAGCCGCCTCCGCACCGAATCCGTGCACGTCGTGGCTCATCGCGGAGAGCGTGGGATGGGTGAGCCGGCAGAGCTGGGAGTCGTCCCAGGCGAGCAGGGAGACGTCACGCGGAACGTTCAGGCCCATCTCCGCCGCGACCGACAGTCCGGCCACCGCCATGATGTCGTTGTCGTAGACGATCGCCGTGGGCCGGTCCGCCGAGGGGGCGGTCAGCAGGGACCGGGTGGCCCGCCCCCCGGCCTCTCCCGAGTAGTCGGTGGTCACCTGCCAGGCCCCCGCCAGCTCAAGGCTCCGCGCCGCCTCGTCGAACGCGGCCGTCCTCATCGCCGTGTGCCCGAGCGCCGCCGCACCACCCACCCGGGCGATCCGTCGGTGCCCCAGCACCGCCAGATACCGCACGGCCTCCGTCACGGCGGTGGCGTCGTCGGTCCACACGGACGTGAGGCCGCCGGTGAACGCGGGGTGCCCCACCGCCACCACCGGCAGGCCCAGCCGCCCGGTCGCCGCGACGCGCGGATCGTCGGCCCGGAAGTCGACCAGGATCGACCCCCCGACCTGCCGTCCCCGCCACCACGACTCCTGCAGCCCGACCTCCTCCTCCACGTTCCGCACGAGCCGCAGCAGCAGCGAGCAGTTCCGCTCGATCAGCACGCTCTCCACGCCCGACACGAACTCCATGTAGAAGGGTTCGAGCCCCAGCAGCCGGGCCGGCCGGCAGATCGCGAGACCCACCACGTCCACCCGCGACCCGGCCAGCGTCCGTGCCGTGAGGTTCGGCGCCCAGCCCAGCTCCCGCGCGGCCAGGAAGATCCGGTCCCGGGTCGCCTCCGACAGCCCCGGCTTGTGGTTGAAGGCGAGCGAGACGGCCCCCTTGGACACACCGGCACGCGCGGCGACGTCCTTGATCGTGACGCGCGACGTCGGCTGGGCTGTCATCGGCTGGGCTCCAGGCAGTACAGGGCGGACCGAGCGGCGTCCGGATCAGGAGTCTTCCAGCCGCTGACCCCGATGGTCACCCGCTCCCCGGGCAACAACGTGACCAGCCCCCGGTCGGCCCGGGCCGCCGGATCCAGCCGGTCCGCCTGGAGCAGCAGATCCCGTACGAGGGTGCGTGCCGTCACGGTCACGGCCCCCGGCACCACGGCCACGTCGAACTCCGGCCGCGGGTAGGGGATTTCCCGGTCCGGTGAGGGAAAGTACAGCGCCCGCAGACCGCCTGGCCGCGTCCCGGCGTCCTGGCCCGCGCCTGCGCCGGCCTTCTTGTCCGAGCCGCGGCCCGCGCCCGCATCCTCAGCCACCCCCGCGCCCGCAGTCGAGCCCCGGCCTGTGCCCGCATTCCCTTCCCGGTCCGTGCCGGCAGCCGAGCCCCAGCCCGTGTCGGCGCCCACAGCCGCTCCCCGGTCCACACCGCCGTCCCCGCCCGCGTCCGCCACCAGGAACTCCTTCGGCCCCACCGGCACCAGTTCCGGCGGAACCGTCACATCGGTGACCGTACGTCGGGCCGCGCGGAAGTTCAGCTCGGTCTCGTCGATCACCTTGCCGTCCACCGACATCCGCCGCAGCCGCAGCACCCCCGCCCACGGCTCGCCCGCCTGGTTGACGGCCGCCAACACCAGCTTCCGGCCGCGCATCCGGACCGTCAGCAACCGGTCCGCGTACAGGCGCCGCAGCTCGTGATACAGCGGTTTCTCCCGCCCGTCCCCGTCGATGGCGGCCCAACTCGTCACCGGCCAGCAGTCGTTGAGCTGCCACACCACCGTCCCCGCGCACACCGGCCAGTGCGACCTCCAGTGCTCGATCCCCGCGGCCACGGCCCGCGCCTGGTTGACCTGCATGAGGTAGTGCCAGCGGTCGAAGTCCCCCTCGGGAAAGGCGAAATGCCGCTCCAGCCCACGCCGAAGCTTGCCGTTCCCGTCGTCGGCCTTCTGGTGATGCAGCACACCGGGGGAGTCCGCCGCCAGTACCTCCCCGGGCAGCGCACGCGCCAGCGTGGCGTACGCGGGCGGCGCCTGCCAGCCGAACTCGGCCACGAAACGCGGCACTTCGCCGCGGTACTCGGCGTAGTCCTCCCGGTTCCACACCTCCCAGGAGTGGTGCGTCCCGTGCGCCGGATCGTTCGGGTGATGCTCCCACGACCCGGACCAGGGGCTCCCCGCCGTGTACGGCCGCGTGGGGTCCAACTCGGCCACCACCCGCGGCAGTACGCCCAGGTAGTACCCCTCTCCCCAGGAGTCCCCGGCGAGCCGCGCCTCCCATCCCCAGTCCCGGAACCCCCACAGGTTCTCGTTGTTGCCGTTCCACAGCACGAGCGAGGGATGCGGCATCAGCCGTACGACGTTCTCCCGGGCCTCCGCCTCCACCTCGCCCCGCAGCGGCTGCTCCTCCGGGTAGGCGGCGCACGCGAACGGGAAGTCCTGCCAGACCAGCAGCCCGAGCTCGTCGCAGGCGTCGTAGAAGTCCTCGCTCTCGTAGATCCCGCCGCCCCAGATCCGCACCAGGTCCACCCCGGCACCGGCCGCCTGTCCCAGCCGCTCCCGGTACCGCTCACGAGTGATCCGGGAGGGGAAGACGTCGTCCGGGATCCAGTTCACGCCGCGCGCGAAGAGCCGCTCGCCGTTGACGACGAGGGTGAACCCGGTGCCGTGTGCGTCGGCCGAGCGGTCCAGCTCGACGGTACGGAAGCCGACCCGGCGCCGCCACACGTCCAGCGGGCGGCCCTCGTGCAGGAGCGTCAACTCGACGTCATACAGAGGCTGTTCACCGTATCCACGCGGCCACCACAGCCCCACGTCGGGCACTTCGAGGCGTACGACCCCCTCGGTGCCGTCAAGGGAGGCGATCGCCCGCACCCCACCCACGGAAGCCTCGACCCTCAGCGGCGCCTCGACCCGGGCCCGCTCGACCTCGACAGCCAACTCCACGACGCCCAGGCCCTGTTCGCCGACGGTCACCAGCGGCCGCACCCGGGCGATCCTGGCCGTCGACCACCGCTCGATCCGCACCGGCCGCCAGATTCCGGCCGTCACCAGCGTCGGCCCCCAGTCCCAGCCGAAGGAGCAGGCCATCTTGCGGAGGTACTGGTAGGGCTCGGCATACGCGGCGGGTCGTTCGCCCAGCTTGCCCCGCACGGCCTCGGCCTCGGCGTAGGCGGAGACGAACCGCACGGCGAGCCGTCCCGCCATGCCGGTCACGTCGAAGCGGTACGAGCGGTGCATGTTCCTGGTCCGGCCCAGGAGTTGGCCGTCCAGGAGAATCTCGGCCACGGTGTCCAAACCGTCGAAGACGAGGTCGGTCTGCTCGTGCCCGTCCACGGGCGGCAGTTCGGTCTCGTACGTCCAGTCCCGCCGCCCCACCCAGGCCAGGTCGGTCTCGTTCCGCCCGAGAAAGGGATCCGGGACCGCTCCCGCCGCCAGCAGGTCCGTGTGTACGCATCCCGGTACGACGGCCGGGAGTTCACCCCCCTCGTGCCGCAGGATCCATCCCTCGGTGAGCGGTGTGGCCTGAAGCATGCGAGCTCCTAAACCGGTCGAGTCCAGCGCCGGGAAACATTTCTTCATCGTTGGCGAGATAGGGACTTTACCGGTTAAGAAAACGTTGTCAGAGTTCGGAACCAGCCAACCCGCAAGTGCTCGTCCGTCCCGAGAACGGAGCTGATGCACATGAACCGCCGTACAGTCCTGGCCGTGGTCGTGGGAGCCGCCCTGCTGGTCCCGGGGTGCACCGGCACCGGAGGATCCACGAAGGGCGCCGACGCAGCGGCGCCCACTGACCCGTCGAAGGTCTCCGGCACCATCAAGGTCCTCACCGTCCGCACCGACCTCGTGCAGGACGGGACGCTGAAGAAGTACGCCGCAGAGTTCAGCAGGACCTATCCGAAGGTGAAGGTCGAGTTCGAGGGCATCACGGACTACGAGGCCGAGGTCAAGATCCGGATGAACACCGAGAACTACGGTGATGTCCTGTTGATTCCGGCCGTCATCAAGAAGAGCGACTACCCGAGGTTCTTCGCCTCGCTGGGCACCCAGCAGGAGCGCGCCAAGAAGTACCGCTTCACCGACTTCACCGCCGTCGACGGCAAGGTGTACGGGCAGAGCCCCGTCGCCGTGAGCCCCGGGTTCGTCTACAACAAGCGGATCTGGAAGGAGGCCGGCGTCACCGAATGGCCCACCACCCCGGCCGAGTTCGTCGCCGACCTCAAGGCCATCAAGGCGAAGACCGACGCGGTCCCGTACTACACCAACTTCTCGGCCGGCTGGCCGCTGTCCTCGTGGACGTCCGTCGACGGCGCGGTGACCTGTGACCCGAAGGCGACGGACAAGCTCGCCGAGGGCGACCCCTGGGCGAAGGGCGCGGACCTGCGCGTCGGTGATCAGCTCCTGTACGACATCGTCCACGAGGGGCTGATCGAGAAGGACCCGACCACCAGCAACTGGGAGGAGTCCAAGCCCCGGACCGCCAAGGGTGAGATCGCCACGCAGTGGCTCGGCACCTGGGCGATCGTGCAGTTCCAGGACGCGGCGAAGAAGGCCGGCGTGAACCCCGACGACATCGGCTTCATGCCCTTCCCGGCCCAGACGGACGGGAAGTTCTGCGCGACCATCGGCCCCGACTACAACCAGGCGGTCAACGTCCACTCCGCGCACAAGGAGGCGGCCCGGGCCTGGATCGACTGGTTCACCGACAAGTCCGGCTATGTCGAGGACAATCTCGCCCTCTCCCCGCTCAAGGACGCGCCGCTGCCGTCGGTCCTGCAGCCGTACGAGGACCAGGGCGTGAAGTTCATCGAACTGGACGACGCCCAGGGCGCGAAGGTCAAGCAGATCGACAACGAGTCCGAGGTCGGCCTGTACGCCCCCGAGTACCGCCAGAAGCTGGTCGACCTCGCCCGCGGCGCCCGCAAGGGCAGCCTCGACGACTTCCTCGCCGACCTCAGCAAGCGCTGGACGGACACCCAGAAGAACCTGGGGTCCTGATGACGGACACGACACAGAAGGCGGCCGTGGAGGTGATCCCGGCCGCCCCCGTCCCGGCACCGCCCACGCGCCGGACCCGCGTTCGGCGGGGCGTGACCCCCTGGCTGTTCCTGATCGCCCCGCTCGCCCTGCTGATCACCTTCACCTACGCGCCGATCGCCAACATGATCGCGTACAGCTTCACCGACTGGGACGGTGTCAGCCCCGAACTGCACTCCACGGGCGTCGAGAACTACCGGGAGGTGTTCACCCGCCCGGATCTCTTCGAGGTCTTCTGGGTCAGCGGTTACTACCTCGCCGCCTCCGTGGTCCAGATCGTCCTCGCGCTCTACTTCGCGACGATCCTGAGCTTCAACGTGCGCTTCCGGAACTTCTTCAAGGGCGTGCTCTTCTTCCCGTACCTGATCAACGGCGTCGCGATCGGCTTCGTGTTCCTCTACTTCTTCCAGGACGGCGGCACCCTCGACTCGGTGCTGAGCCTGTTCGGAGTGAAGAGCGACCATGCCTGGCTCGGCACCCCGGTCTCCGCGAACACCTCGCTGGCCGGCGTCTCGGTCTGGCGCTATCTCGGCCTGAACTTCGTGCTCTTCCTGGGCGCGATCCAGTCCATCCCGGGGGAGTTGTACGAGGCCGCGGAGCTGGACGGCGCGAACCGCTGGCACCAGTTCCGCCACATCATCGCGCCGGGCATCAAGCCGGTCCTGACCCTCACGGTGATCCTCTCGATCTCCGGCTCGCTGTCGGTCTTCGAGATCCCGTACATCATGACCGGCGGCGCGACCGGCACCGAGACCTTCGTGATCCAGACGGTCAACCTGGCCTTCCGCTTCAACAAGACGGGCCTGGCCTCGGCGGCCGCCGTCGTCCTCCTGCTGATCATCCTGCTGGTGACCTGGGTGCAGCGGCGCCTGGTCCCCGACGACAAGGTGGACCTCGTATGACACGCCGTACGATCGCCCGCGCCCTTGTCTACTTCTCGCTGATCGCCGCGACCCTGGTCGTCCTGCTGCCGCTCGTGGTCGTCCTCCTGACCTCCCTCAAGTCGGAGAAGGAGATGGCCAACACGAGCGGGGCCCTGGAGCTCCCGCACGACCTGCTGAACTTCCACAACTACGTGACGGCGTTCCAGGACGGCGAGATGCTCTCCGCCTTCACCAACACGGCGATCATCCTGCTGATCTCGATCGGCGGCACGGTCCTCATCGGCTCGATGACGGCGTACGCCATCGACCGGTTCACCTTCCGCTTCAAGAAGCTGGTGGTGGCGCTCTTCCTGACGGCCGCCCTGGTCCCCGGTGTCACCACCCAGGTGGCCACGTTCCAGATAGTCAACAGCTTCGGCATGTTCGACAGCCTCTGGGCCCCGATCGCCCTCTACATGGGCACGGACATCGTCTCGATCTACATCTTTCTGCAGTTCGTCCGCTCGATCCCGGTGTCCCTGGACGAATCGGCCCGCCTGGACGGCGCCAACGCCTTCACGATCTACCGAAAGATCATCTTCCCGCTGCTGAAGCCGGCGACCGCGACTGTGGTGATCGTGAAGGGCATCACCGTCTACAACGACTTCTACATTCCCTTCCTCTACATGCCCTCGGAAGATCTTGGCGTGATCTCGACGTCGCTGTTCCGCTTCCGAGGCCCCTACGCGGCCCACTGGGAGGTCATTTCGGCAGGAGCGGTCCTGGTGATCCTGCCGACCCTGATCGTTTTCCTGTCGCTGCAGCGCTTCATCTACAACGGCTTCACGCGAGGAGCGACCAGATGACCTGCTGGTTCCGCAGCGGCTAGGCGGACAGCGCGGCCACCAGCACAGGAGTCACCTGCTCGACCTGCCAGGCCCGAGCACCGTGACCGGCCAACGCCGCCCCCACCGACTCCGCGCTGACCACGGCCGGCGGCTCCCAGCAGACCCGCCGCACCGTGTCCGGAGTGATCAGGTTCTCCTGAGGCATGTTCAGCGACTCGGCCAACGCGGACACCGCGGCCCGCGCGGCGGACAGCCGCGCGGCCGCCGCAGGATCCTTGTCGGCCCAGGCCCGAGGTGGCGGAGGCCCGGTGAGCGGCTGCCCGGGCTGCGGCAGCTGCACCTCGGCAAGGGCCCTGGCGCGATCCACCGCGGCCTGCCACTGCTCCAGCTGTCGCCGTCCCATCCGATGCCCGAACCCGTTCAACGCGGCCAGCGCATGCACATTGACCGGCAGGGAGAGCGCCGCCTCGACGATCGCCGCATCGGACAGCACCTTGCCCGGTGACACGTCCCGCCGCTGCGCGATCCGGTCCCGCGCCTCCCACAGTTCCCGCACGACGGCCAGCTGCCGGCGCCGCCGTACCTTGTGCATCCCCGAGGTGCGACGCCAGGGATCCTTGCGCGGCTCGGGCGGCGGAGCCGACGCGATCGCGTCGAACTCCTGAAGCGCCCACTCCAGCTTTCCCTGCCGGTCGAGCTCCTTCTCCAGCGCGTCGCGCAGGTCGACGAGAAGCTCCACGTCGAGGGCGGCGTAGCGCAGCCACGGCTCGGGCAGCGGACGGGTCGACCAGTCGACGGCCGAGTGCCCCTTCTCCAGCACGAAGCCCAGCACCCCTTCGACCATCGCGCCGAGCCCGACCCGGGGGAACCCGGCGATCCGCCCGGCCAGCTCGGTGTCGAACAGGCGTGAGGGCACCATGCCTATCTCGCGGAGACACGGAAGATCCTGCGTGGCGGCGTGCAGCACCCACTCCACACCGGAGAGTGCCTCGCCGAGACCCGAGAGGTCGGGACAGGCCACGGGGTCGATCAGCGCGGTCCCCGCACCCGCGCGGCGCAGCTGCACGAGATACGCGCGCTGTCCGTAGCGGTAGCCGGACGCCCGCTCGGCGTCGACGGCGACGGGGCCGGAGCCCGCGGCGAACGCGGCGATCACCTCGGCGAGCGAATCCTCGTCGGCGATCACGGGCGGAATGCCCTCGCGCGGCTCCAGCAGAGGGATCGGCGCCTCCACTGCAGAAGATCCGCCATCGTCCGGAGGGCCGCCTCCGGTGGTTCGCAGTGAAATGTCTGCTGCGGTCTCTTGGGCGTCGGTCACATGTCAAGGGTATCTGTGTATGGACAGCGCCTGCCGACGGAACGTTCCGTCGGCAGGCGCCTGAGGGTCGTAAACCAGTCAGCCCGGTGAAAGCTCTGGTTCACGTCCGTGAACAGCGAGGCTCGAAAGGGCCTCAGTGGATGATGCCGGTACGGAGAGCCACCGCCACCATGCCGGCCCGGTCTCCCGTGCCGAGCTTGCGGGCGATGCGGGCGAGGTGGCTCTTGACGGTCAGTGCGGACAGGCCCATCGAGACTCCGATCGCCTTGTTGGACTGCCCTTCGGCCACCAGCCGCAGCACTTCGACCTCACGGCCGGAGAGCTCGCGGTAGCCACCCGGGTGACTCGGGGCACCCGGGGGGCGGCGGTGCATACGGGCGGCGGCGGAGCCGATGGGGGCGGCGCCAGGCCGGGTGGGGAGCCCGACGTTGGTGCGGGTGCCGGTGACGACATAGCCCTTGACGCCGCCCGCGAGGGCGTTGCGCACGGCGCCGATGTCGTCGGCCGCGGAGAGGGCGAGGCCGTTGGGCCAGCCCGCGGCGCGGGTCTCGGACAGCAGGGTCAGGCCGGAGCCGTCGGGAAGGTGGACTTCGGCGACGCAGATGTCTCTGGGGCTGCCGATTCGGGGACGGGCCTCCGCCACGGACGAGGCTTCGATGACATCGCGCACACCGAGCGCCCAGAGGTGACGGGTGACGGTGGATCGTACGCGCGGGTCGGCCACGACCACCATGGCGGTGGGCTTGTTCGGGCGGTAGGCGACCAGGCTTGCGGGCTGCTCGAGGAGAACGGACACCGGGCCTCCTGGGGTGCGGGACGGCTTGGAAGGTCACAGACGTCTTCGGCACCGAACCCGGCGTCCTTTAGAGAATGATCACGATCTAGTGAGTAACAATTAGTGCAATTCGGACGTACGGTCGATCGTTCGGTGAACATATCGGTTCGTTCGACGGCTCACTCCTGACTGAAAGTGGCCGTATCGACAAATTGATGCTCCGTGTGGGTGGTCAGCGCGCCTGAGGGTCCCGCCGCTGTGGCAACGTCACGATCGACGCGTCACCCGGACCGGCCGGCGGCAGACCCGCGACCTGTGCCAGCAGGTCGCACCAGGAGGCGAGGTGCCCCGCCGTGTCCGGCACCCCGCCCAGGCCCTCGCGGGGCGTCCAGGAGGCCCGGATCTCGATCTGCGAGGTCGCGGGGCGCTCGGACAGGCCGCCGAAGTAGTGCGAGCTCGCGCGCGTGACGGTGCCGCTCGGTTCGCCGTACGACAGCCCGCGCCCCGAGAGCGCGCCCGTCAGCCACGACCAGCACACCTCGGGCAGCAGCGGGTCGGCGGCCATCTCCGCCTCCAGCTCCGCGCGCACGAGCGTCACCAGCCGGAAGGTGCCCCGCCAGGCGTCGTGTCCGGCGGGGTCGTGCAGCAGCACGAGCCGCCCGTCGGCGAGGTCCTGGTCGCCGTCGACGACGGTGGCCTCCAGCGCGTACGCGTGCGGGGCGAGCCGCTGGGGGGCCCGTGTCGGCTCGATCTCGATCTGCGGCCGCAGCCGACTGCCGCGCAAGGCCTGAACCGCGGCCTGGAAAGCCGGCGGAGCCGCACCGCCGCCATCCCGGTCCCCTTCCTTCGCGTCGTCCATCCCACCAGCGCCGTCCGACAGTCGTCCTTGAGCCGCAGCCATGCGGGAAGGTTAAAGGGAAGGGCGGCGTGGTGCCGCCCTAGACACCCGGACTTGGCTCCATGCCCACACAGACACCGCGCACTCGGCACTCATCGCACCGTGCGAGACTTTCCGACGTGAGTGCACCTGAGACGCCGCAGTCAGCCGCCCACGACTCCGCCTTCCTCAAGGCGTGTCGCCGTGAACCAGTCCCGCATACCCCCGTGTGGTTCATGCGGCAGGCCGGGCGCTCGCTGCCGGAGTACCGCAAGGTCCGCGAGGGCATCCCGATGCTCGAGTCCTGCATGCGGCCCGAGCTGGTCACCGAGATCACCCTCCAGCCGGTCCGCCGCCACAACGTGGACGCGGCGATCTACTACAGCGACATCGTCGTCCCGCTGAAGGCCATCGGCATCGACCTCGACATCAGGCCCGGCGTCGGCCCGGTCGTCGAGAACCCGATCCGCACCCGCGCCGACCTGGCTCAACTGCGTGACCTCACCCCCGAGGACGTCTCCTACGTCACCGAGGCCATCGGCCTGCTGACCCGCGAGCTCGGCCCGACCCCCCTCATCGGTTTCGCGGGCGCACCTTTCACCCTCGCGAGTTACCTCGTCGAGGGCGGCCCGTCCCGCACGTACGAGAACGCCAAGGCGATGATGTACGGCGACCCCCAGCTGTGGGCCGACCTGCTCGACCGCCTCGCCGAGATCACCGCCGTCTTCCTGAAGGTCCAGATCGAGGCCGGCGCCTCCGCGGTCCAGCTCTTCGACTCGTGGGCCGGTGCCCTCGCCCCCGTCGACTACCGCCGCTCGGTCCTGCCCGCCTCCGCGAAGGTCTTCAAGGCGGTCGAGGGGTACGGCGTCCCCCGTATCCACTTCGGCGTCGGCTGCGGCGAACTGCTGAAGCTCATGGGCGAGGCCGGCGCGGACGTCGTCGGCGTCGACTGGCGCGTCCCGCTCGACGAGGCCGCCCGCCGCGTCGGCCCCGGCAAGGCGCTCCAGGGCAACCTCGACCCGACGGTCCTGTTCGCCTCCACGGAGGCCGTCGAGGCCAAGACCCGCGAGGTCCTGGACTCGGCCGAGGGCCTGGAGGGCCACGTCTTCAACCTCGGCCACGGCGTCATGCCGTCCACCGACCCGGACGCCCTGACCCGCCTCGTGGAGTACGTCCACACGCAGACCACCCGCTGACTCACCAGGTGTGCCGGGGCCGCGCCTTCCTGCCGAACAGCAGGCCGCGCGGTTCCGGCGGCGGGGGAGTGCCCGGCTTGAGCGGCCAGGCCAGCAGCATCCCGGCGAGGAAGCCCACGACGTGCGCCGCGTACGCCACCGTGCCGGCGGCGGAGACGCCCTCGCCGGAGGAGTACACGGCCTGCAGCACGAACCAGAAGCCCAGCACCAGCCAGGCCGGCAGTCTGAGCGGCAGGAAGACCAGGAACGGCACCAGGACCCACACCCTGGCCTTCGGGTACAGCACCAGATAGGCGCCCAGGACCCCGGCGATGGCCCCCGACGCACCGATCAGCGGGTCGCCCGAGTCGTCGTTGAGGAGCGCGAAGCCGTACGACGCCGCGTAGCCGCAGACGACGTAGAACAGCGCGAAGCGCACATGCCCCATCCGGTCCTCGACGTTGTTGCCGAAGATCAGCAGGAACAGCATGTTGCCCAGCAGGTGCAGCCAGCCGCCGTGCAGGAACATCGCCGTGAGGACCGACAGCGGCGGGGACTTGTCGTAGTCCGGCGGGGCCACCACGCAGCCCGCCGAGCCCTGCGCGCTCGTGCCGACGTCGCCCGTGGGGACCAGGCGCGGCATCTGATGGTGGATCAACTCCTGTGGGACCGCCGCGTAGTGGTCCAAAAACGCCTGGAGATGGCACAGCTGGGACAGGCTGCTGTCGCCCGCCACGGAGCCGGACAGGCCGGGCGTGAACAGGAACACGAGGACGTTCGCGGCGATGAGCGCGTACGTCACCACGGGGGTGCGGCGCACGGGGTTCACGTCATGGACGGGGATGACCACAAGGAAGTAGTGCCCGCGATGGGCCCCGCGAATCGGCGGCGCATCGGTGAACACCCGCACGCACGCGTGCGTATGACTCCTCAACCGCCCGCGGCACGGGGAAGGCGG
Organism: Streptomyces canus; assembly: GCF_001514145.1. GTDB lineage: Bacteria > Actinomycetota > Actinomycetes > Streptomycetales > Streptomycetaceae > Streptomyces > Streptomyces canus. Next base: position 360,587 of record NZ_KQ948661.1, on the reverse strand, counting down.
GCCGCGGGGACTACGTGAGGAACCACCGATGAACGACCGAATTGCTCCTCCGATGCACGCTCTTCCCGACGGGGAGGCCGAGATCTCCCTGGTGCTGCGGCTGCCGTGGGAGGACGTGGCCAGGCTCGGTCAGGAGGCCGGGCGGCTGGCCTCGCAGATGCAGCGGCCGGTGACGCTCGACGAGGCGGTGAGCAACCGGCTCAGGACCACGCGGCCGGCCTCGCACGCCAAACCGGCGGGTGAGCAGCCGGCCGCGATGCCCTCCAACACCAGCGCCTCCGTCTCGGCGCTGCCGCCCCGGCCGCCGGCCGACCAGGCCCGCCAGGCCATCGAGCGGATCAACGGAACGGCGTAGCCGTCAGGAGGCCCGCACCTTCGCGGCGGCCTTCCTGGCCGCCACCAGCACCGGATCCCACACCGGGCTGAACGGCGGCGCGTACCCCAGGTCCAGGGCCGTCATCTGCTCCACCGTCATCCCCGCCGTCAGGGCCACCGCGGCGATGTCGACCCTCTTGCCCGCGCCCTCTCTCCCGACGATCTGCACGCCGAGCAGCCGCCCCGTGCGGCGCTCGGCGAGCATCTTCACCGTCATGGGGGAGGCGCCCGGGTAGTAGCCGGCCCGGCTGGTGGACTCGATCGTGACCGACACGAATTGCAGGCCCACCCGACGCGCGTCCTTCTCGCGCAGGCCGGTGCGGGCGATCTCCAGGTCGCAGACCTTGCTGACGGCCGTGCCGACGACCCCGGGGAAGGTGGCGTAGCCGCCGCCGGCTCCCGTGCCGATGACCTGGCCGTGCTTGTTGGCGTGGGTGCCCAGCGCGATGTGCCGCTCCTGCCCCGAGACCAGGTCGAGGACCTCCACGCAGTCGCCGCCCGCCCAGATGTTCTCGTGGCCGCGCACCCGCATCGCGAGGTCCGTCAGGAGACCGCCGTGGCTGCCCAGCGGCAGACCGGCCGCCCTCGCGAGCGTCGTCTCCGGGCGTACGCCGATGCCGAGCACCACCACGTCCGCCGGGTACTCGGCGTTCTCCGTGGCCACCGCCCGCACCCGGCCGTCCTCGCCCGTGAGCACCTTGGTCACCGCGGCGTCGTCGACCATGGTGATGCCCAGACCCTCCATGGCCTCGTGCACCAGGCGGCCCATGTCCGGGTCGAGCGTGGACATGGGCTCGCTGCCCCGGTTGACCACCGTCACCTCGTAGCCGCGGTTGATCAGTGCCTCGGCCATCTCCACACCGATGTACCCGGCACCCACCACCACCGCCGTGCGGCCACGCGTGTGTGCCAGCGTGTCGATGAGCGCCTGGCCGTCGTCGAGCGTCTGCACCCCGTGCACACCGGGGGCGTCGACTCCCGGCATGTCCGGCCGGATCGGGCGGGCGCCGGTCGCGATCACGAGTTTGTCGTACGACGTCCAGGACTCGGCCCCCGACTCGAGGTCACGCGCGCGTACCCGCTGTCGTCCGACGTCGATCTCCATGACCTCGGTACGCATGCGCAGATCGATGTCACGGGCCCGGTGCTCCTCGGGCGTACGGGCGATCAACTGGTCCGGCTCGGTGACGTCCCCGCCCACCCAGTAGGGGATGCCGCAGGCCGAGTAGGAGGTGAAGTGGCCCCGCTCGAACGCCACGATCTCCAGTTCGTCGGGGCCCTTCAACCGGCGTGCCTGTGACGCCGCGGACATGCCCGCGGCGTCACCGCCGATGACGACCAGACGTTCCGACGTGTCCCGCGTGCGGCTCATGTTCATGCGAACACGCTACGAGGGCGCGGCATTTCAGTCCTGCTCGCCCCGCTCCTGCTCCCGTCCCGGTTCCGGGACCGGACGTGCCATGGGCAGCGGGCCCAGAGCGGTCGAGGCGGCCGCCGGCGCGGGCCGGCGAGGCAGCCGGGGCCGGATCAGCCGTAGCCACACCAGCACGATCAGCGCGATCCCCGCCAGGAACGGCAGTACCGCGGCCAGCGCCACCACGACCCAGCGCAGCATGGTCACGAACGCGTCCCAGCCGCCCGAGAGCGCGTCGACCACGCCGGGGTCGTCGTCCTTCTCGGCCTTGGCGACGGGCGACTCGGACAGGGACAGGGTGATGGTGGCCAGGCTGGTGCGGTCCTTCAGGGAGGCCTGGCGGGCGAGCAGTGACTCCAGGTCGGCCTGACGGGTGCTCAGTTCGCCCTCCAGGGTCACCACGTCGCTCAGCTTGGTCGCCTTGTCCATCAGCTCCCGGATCCGCGCCACACTTGCGCGCTGCGTCGCGATCCGGCTCTCCACGTCGACGACCTGGTCGGTGACGTCCTGCGCGTTCGCGGTGCGCTCCAGGAGCTTGCCCGCGCCTTCCAGGCCGGCGAGGACCTCGTCGTACTTCTCGACGGGTATCCGCAGCACCACCTCCGTCTGCTCCCGGCCCTCCTCGTCGCGGGAGGTGGACTCCTTGCCGACGAATCCGCCCGCGTTCTCGGTGGTGGTGCGGGCCGCGGCGAGCGCCTTCGGCACGTTCTTGACCTGCACGGTCAGCGTGGCGGTGCGGATGATGTGGTTCGCGGTGGGAGCGGGCGCCTGGGAGGCCTGTTTGCCGCCCGCGCCGTCGGCGTCGCCGGCCGCGCCCTCCGCCTGGCTCTGCGCCGCCTTGTCGTCGGACAGGGCGCTGCCGCCGTCGCTGCTGTCGGCGCCTGCGCTGCACCCGGTCAGGGCGAGGCCCGCGGCGAGCAGGAGGCCGGCCAGGGCCCGCGCGGGCCGTACGGAACGTCGTGATCGTGATGTGTGCATGCGGGCGTCCCCCCGAGGGTCGTGAACAACTGACGCTCCTTCGACGCCGGAGCGGGTGCGAACGTTGGACCGCGGTGGTTCCGATGCGGTCACGGTCGGGACTCGTGAAGGACACCGGGCCGCCGTCGGACTGTCAGTGGGGTCTGAGAGGCTGGGGCCATGAGCGGATCACGGGTCGTCGTCATCGGAGCCGGCATCGCGGGACTGGCCGCGGCGCACCGGCTGGCGCAGCGCGGTGCGCGCGTCACCGTGCTGGAGGCGTCCGACCGGGTCGGCGGCAAGCTGCTGCCCGGCGAGATCGCGGGCGCCCGCGTCGACCTCGGCGCCGAGTCGATGCTGGCCCGCAGGCCGGAGGCGGTGGCCCTGGCCCGCGAGGTGGGCCTCGACGACCGCCTCCAGCCGCCCGCCACCGCGACCGCCTCGATCTGGAGCCGCGGCGCCCTGCGCCCCATGCCCAAGGGCCACGTCATGGGCGTTCCCGGCACCGCCGAGGCCCTGGCCGGCGTGCTGTCCGAGGAGGGTCTCGCCCGCATCGAGCAGGACGCGGAGCTGCCCCGCACGGAGGTCGGCGACGACGTGGCGGTCGGTGCGTATGTGGCGGCGCGCCTGGGCCGCGAGGTCGTCGACCGCCTCATCGAACCCCTCCTCGGCGGGGTCTACGCCGGCGACGCGTACCGCATCTCGATGCGCTCGGCGGTCCCGCAGCTCTTCCAGGTCGCCCGGACCCACACCTCGCTCACCGAGGGCGTCCGCGAGATCCAGGCGAGGATGGCGGCCAACCAGCAGACCGGGCCCGTGTTCATGGGCATCGAGGGCGGCGTGGGCACCCTCCCGCTCGCCGTCGCCGACTCGGTCCGCGCGCACGGCGGCGAGATCGTCACCGGCGCCCCGGTGACCGAGCTGCGCCGCGAGCCGTCCGGTGGCTGGAGGGTCGTTGCCGCGGACCGCGTCCTGCACGCCGACGCCGTGGTCGTCGCCGCCCCCGCCCCGGCCGCCGCGGGCCTCCTGCGCGCCGAGGCCCCCGAGGCCGCCACCGAGCTCGACACCGTGGAGTACGCCTCCATGGCCCTGGTCACCCTCGCCTACCGCCGCTCCGACACGGCCCTGCCCGCGGGCAGCGGGTTCCTGGTCCCGCCGGTCGACGGCCGCACCATCAAGGCGTCCACCTTCGCCTCGCAGAAGTGGGGCTGGATCGCCGACGAGAACCCGGACGTCGTCGTCCTGCGCACCTCCGTCGGCCGCTACGGCGAGACGAAGATCCTGGAGCGCGACGACACCGCCCTGGTGGACGTCTCCCGCCACGACCTGCGTGAGGCCACCGGGCTGGACGCCACCCCCCTCGACACCCGCGTCACCCGCTGGACCGACGGCCTGCCCCAGTACCCCGTCGGCCACCACGCGCGCGTGGCCCGCATCCGCGAGCACGTCGCCAAGCTCCCGGGCCTCGCGGTCTGCGGCGCGCAGTACGACGGCGTCGGCATCCCGGCCTGCATCGCGAGCGCCTACGCGGCGGTGGACCAGATCCAGGGCGACCTGACCGCCGTACGGGAGCTCACCGCCAACCCGGTGCAGAGTCTGCACGGCGGAGCGGGAGAATAGGGCCCATGAGCAACGACGCCCCCACCCCCGAGTCCGGCAGGGTCCCGAACAAGGGCAAGCTGGCCAAGGACCTCAACGAGGTCATCCGTTACACGCTCTGGTCCGTCTTCAAGCTGAAGGACGTGCTCCCCGAGGACCGCACGGGGTACGCCGACGAGGTCCAGGAGCTGTTCGACCAGCTCGCCGCGAAGGACGTCACGATCCGCGGCACCTACGACGTGTCCGGGCTGCGCGCCGACGCCGACGTCATGATCTGGTGGCACGCGGAGACCAGCGACCAGCTCCAGGAGGCGTACAACCTCTTCCGCCGCACCAGGCTGGGCCGCGCGCTGGAGCCGGTCTGGTCGAACATGGCGCTGCACCGCCCCGCCGAGTTCAACCGCTCGCACATCCCGGCGTTCCTGGCGGACGAGAACGCCCGCGACTACGTGAGCGTCTACCCGTTCGTGCGGTCGTACGACTGGTACCTCCTCCCCGACGAGGACCGCCGCCGCATGCTCGCCGACCACGGCAAGATGGCCCGCGGCTACCCGGACGTCCGCGCCAACACGGTCGCCTCCTTCTCCCTCGGCGACTACGAGTGGATCCTGGCGTTCGAGGCCGACGAGCTCTACCGCATCGTCGACCTCATGCGCCACCTGCGCGCCTCCGAGGCGAGGATGCACGTCCGCGAGGAGGTTCCGTTCTACACGGGCCGCCGCAAGGAGATCGCGGAGCTCGTGGCGGGCCTCGCCTGATCAGCGAGCGGGTCCGACGGCCGCCTTCCGAGAGCTGTCCTTCGCCTTCGTCCTCGGCTTCGGCGTGGGTTCGGGGTGCGGGGCGCATGCGGCGCGCCGCGCCGGGAGGCGGCCCTCCAGCAGGTAGGCGTCCAGGTATCCGTTGACGCAGGGGTTCGGGCCGCCCGCGATGCCGTGCGTGCCCGCGTCCCGCTCGGTCACCAGTACCGAGCCGGACAGCCGCCGGTGCAGCTCCAGGGCCCCGGCGTACGGAGCCGCCGCGTCCCTCTCGGCCGCCAGGATCAGCGTCGGCGGCAGCTCACCGGGCCCGGTCCGCACATCGAGGGCCCGCTGCCGCGGCGCGAGCCAGTACGCGCAGGGCAGGTTCATCCACACGTTGTCCCACGTCTCGAACGGCGCCACCCGCGCCAGCCGGGTGTTGTCCCGGTCCCACACCTTCCAGTCCGTCGGCCAGGGCGCGTCGTTGCACTCCACGGCCGTGTAGACGGCGTTGGAGTTCTCCGCCTCCTTCGCCGCCTCCTGATGCGGCCCGGCCTGCTGGATCAGCGGCTTGGGATCCCCCTTGAGGTACGCCGACAGGGCCTGCGCCCGATGCGGCCAGAAGTCGTCGTAGTACCCGGCCGTAAGGAACGCCCCCTGCAGCTCCCCGGGCCCGACCTTCCCCCCGGCCGGCTCGGCGGCCAGCCGCGCCGCCGCCTTCTCGTAGCTGCGCAGCACCTCCTCGGCCGTGCCCCCGAGCCCGTACACGTCGTCGTGCCGGGCGACCCAGTCCCGGAAGTCCGCCCAGCGTTCCTCGAACGCGGCCGACTGTTCCAGGTTGTTGCGGTACCAGATCTGCTCCGGGTCCGGGTTCACCGCCGCGTCGAAGACCATCCGCCGTACATGCGAGGGGAACAGCGCCGCGTACAGCGTGCCGAAGTAGGTCCCGTACGAGGCCCCCACGAACGTCAGCTTCCGCTCGCCCAGCGCGGCCCGCAGCACGTCCAGGTCCCGGGCGTTGTTCAGGGAGGTGTAGTAACGGAGACCCGCGCCCGCCCGTTTCGCACACCCGCGCGCGTACGCCTTCGCCTGCGCGATGCGTTGCTTCTTGTACGACAGCGAGGGATACGTCGGTGTCTGCGTGGGCGCCTTGAGGTACTGCTTCGGGTCCGTGCAGGACAGCGGCGCCGAACGGCCCACCCCGCGCGGTGCGTAGCCGACGAGGTCGTACGCCGCCGCGAGCCCCTTCCACTCGGGGAGCGCGCCGACCAGCGGGAAGTACATGCCGGAGCCGCCGGGACCGCCGGGATTGTAGACCAGGGCGCCCTGCCGGGGCACCCTGCGCTTGCTGTTGTGCGGGTCCTTGTGGGTGGCCCGCACCCGGCTGACGGTCAGTTTGATCTGACGGCCGTCGGGGCGCGCGTAGTCGAGCGGGACGGACACCGTGCCGCACTGGACACCGTCGGGCAGGTCCTCCACCGCGGGGCAGGCGCCGAAGCGGACTCCGGCCGTCCCGGCGCGCGCGGCGGCGATCGCGGTGCCGTGGAGTTCCGCCGCGCCCGGGGCGGCCGGAGCGCCCCCGGCCGGTGCGGCGGCGAGCGTGGTCAGAAGCAATGACCCGGCGGCCGTGTAGAGGGCGGGGGCTCTCATCGGTATCCCTTCGGTGCGCGGCAGCGACAAAAGGGATGTTTGGTTCGACTGCCGGGGAAGGCAAGCACCGCCCCGCCGGTGTCGGCCCCAATGCCTCCGTGCGCCCCCGGGTGAGCTCAGTCGCGCCCGTGCGGCCGGCGGTGCTGCTCGCGGTGGGCGAAGGCCGCACGCAGATCCGGTTCGCCGACCGCGCTGATGCCGCGTACGGCGACGGAGGTGAGATACGTCCGCTCGTCCGTGCCGCCGGTGCGCCGGGTCAGGGCGCCGAGCAGCCGCTGGCCGGCCGGGGACGCCCAGCGTGAGTACGGGTGGACCTCCATCCGCGCGATGGCCAGACAGCTCAGGGACAGCGCGAGCGGCAGTGCGAACCAGAGGGCGACCAGGTGCCGCGGCATCTCCGACGGGGCGGGCGCGAGGAGCGCGATCGCGCCCAGCGCGACGACGGCCACGGAGGCCAGCCGCACCTGGCGGACCGCCGCCGCGATGCCGGACCGGGCGCCGTCGGGCACCGCGAGGCCCGCGTCCACGAGCCGGTCGGCGATGCTGCGCACCGCGTCCGCCGAGGCCGCGTCCGCGCGCACCGGCGCGATCCGGGACTGCCCCTCAGGGCCGATGACCCCGATGACCGTGCGCTCCATCTCGTCGCGGCCCCGCGGATCGACGACGGTCGCCCAGCCGGTGTGGGCCAGCAGCAGCCGTCGCTGCCGGGCCATGGAGACGAGCGTCAGATCGGCGACCCGCCGCGGGCCGCCCGACAGGAACGCGGCCTCGTACAGCGTCAGATCGTGTCTCCGGGCATCCGCGTCGGCGGCCGCCGCGTGTACGGCGGCCAGGCACAGCCGCGTGCACGCGGTGCCGGCGGCGGCCCAGGCCAGCAGCAGAAGAAGAACCCAGAACATGCCGCGTTTCTATGCCAAAGGCTCCCGGCGGCGCCATGGGCTGTTCACAATCCGGACGGAGTGTTGTCGGTGTGTGACGTTCCGTTTGTCCGGAAGCGGACTACGACGGGACGGGGACCGGGGGCGGGCTGGAGGCGGCCGGGGGCAGAGTGAAGGTCGTCGCGTACGGCGACGGGGTGACCGGAACGACCGCGCCCGGGTCGGTCGTCGGGCCGGGCGGGGCCGGGGAGTTGGTGATGGGCGGCGTGCTGCCGGTGGCCAGGTCCCGGGCCAGGGCGCCGAAGTCGACGTACCCGGTGGCCTCCAGGATCTTGATGTGGTCCAGCACGGTGGTGTTGGCGTCGTCGGCCAGGGCGCGGACCAGGGAGTTCTGGGTGCTCGCGCGAACCTCGGCGACGACCGAGAACACCCTGCCGTGCGCCAGACGCAGGATGTTGGCGAACTGGCGGTCGTAGTCGATCCCCTGGGCCTGGTTCAGGGTGTCGAGCCACTGCTTCTGCTGATCGCTGGGCTCGTTGGGCAGGGCGAGTCCGAGCTTCGACGCCACGTCACGCACGCGTGCGTCGAGGAACGTGTGTCCCTCGACCAGGTGCTGCCCTGCCGTCCGTACGGCCTGCGTCGTGCCCTTCTGCTCCGCCTGCTGACCCGCGGGCAGCTCCCACAGCCCCGCCAGCCGCACCTTCGTCACGAACTCGCGGTCCAGTGCGGAGAGCGGCCCGTACGGCGTCGTCACCGTCCCGGCGTTGAGCACGCTCAGGCCCGTGCCGGAGCGGTCGGCATAGGACCAGATCGGGATGAGCAGGGCCACGAGGGTCGCCGTGAGTCCGGCGATGATGACCCCGGTGCCGGAGAAGATGCCTCGCCCCTTGACGGGCGGTCGCGGTCGCATGGTGCCTCCTGTAGCGGCACCGCACGCTAGTGGGATTCAGGTGCGGGACTGACATATTACTGCCGGGTCCGTGGAGGTTGTGTGTGGGCTGCGGGCGTTGTCGGCCGCCATGCTTGCGCAACCCCCAATCCCCAATCCCCAACCCCCAACCCCCAACGGCATCCTGCCTGCGCGGGGCCGGTCGGCCCCGCGCAGGGTCTCGATCCGGCGTACGGCTCCGGGGACGCGGCCCTGGCCGCCCAGCCGCGCCGCGGCATCCCGCCGGCGAGGGCGAGCGACACGCACCCCCGGGCTCCCGCACCCTCAGTGCCGCAGCAACGCCCTCCGCGTGGCCCGAGCCAGCCGCACCGCCGGCCTCCGGGACCTCGGCGTGGGCCCCGACCGCTCGAGCCACCACTCCCGCAGCTCCCGTCGCACCCTCGCGTCCGCCAACTTCCCGCTCAGCAGCAGCTGTTCGGCGAAGCTCAGCGCGTCCCGACGGTACCCCTCCGTCATCGGCGCCCCCTGCGCATACGCCAGGAACGCCGGCCGATAGCCCGCCCCGAGGATCACCGGCAGTTCGGGCGCGACCTTCGCCACCACATCCGCCCGCTTCCCCGCGAGCGCCCGCGCCTGCACCCCAAGGCGCACCCGGTCGAACCCCTCCGGCACCGGAGTCCCCGCCACGAGCGCGGACAGCAGCGCGGTCTGGGCGAGGGCGAGTCGCTGGCGGGCGGGGTCGGTCGGGACGCTCGACGGCTCCACGGGGGCGGCAGCGCGCCACGTGCCGTCGGTCCGTGCCCCGCCGCCCTTCTCCACCGCTTCCCGGATGGCCCCCAACTCCCGCTCCAGTTCGCCCGGTTCGGGGAAGTTCTCGTCCCGCTCCAGCAGCACCCCCGGCGGCGAGATGCGGGACGCGAGGTCGGTGAGGATGTCGAGAACGGGCCGCGGCACCGGGTGGGCGTGGCTGTCGTGCCACACCCCGTCCCGCTCGAACCCGCCCGCGACATGGACGTACGCGATGGCCTCCAGCGGAAGCCCGGCGAGTGCCTCGGCCGGGTCCTCGCCGCGGTTGACGTGGTTGGTGTGCAGGTTGGCCACGTCGATCAGCAGCCGTACCCCTGTCCGGTCCGCGAGGTCGTACAGGAACTGCCCCTCGGTCATCTCCTCGCCCGGCCAGGAGATCAGCGCGGCGATGTTCTCCACGGCGAGCGGCACCGGCAGCGCGGCCTGCGCGATGCGGATGTTCTCGCAGAGGACGTCCAGGGCGTCCCGGGTGCGCGGGACGGGCAGCAGGTGTCCGGCCTCCAGGCGTGGGGAGGCGGTCAGCGGGCCGCCCGCGCGGACGAACGCGATGTGCTCGGTGACCAGCGGCGCGCCCAGCGCCTCGGCCCGCTCGGCGAGAGCGAGGAGCCGCGCCGCGTCGGGGCGGTCGGCGCCACCGAGGCCGAGCGAGACGCCGTGCGGCACCACGGTCACCCCGCGCTCGCGCAGCCGGCGCAGCGACTCGGGGAGGTGCCCGGGGCACAGGTTCTCGGCCACGACCTCGACCCAGTCGATGCCCGGCATGCGCTCCACCGCGTCCGAGATCTCCGGCCGCCATCCGATACCCGTCCCCAGTCGCTCCATGGTCCGTCCCCTCCTCGGCCTCTCCCGCATCCGCTCCGGTCGCCGTCCGCTCGGCGTGACGGAGGTATGGCCCCGAGCCCCGGCCCCGAACCGTGCCCGGTGGACCTTCAGAGCAACATTTGAGGTTCGGCCCCGACACCGCAGACGACATCACCTGCCGCTTCCGGGCCACGCCTGCGGCTTCCGGCCCGGCAGTCGCAGGGTCTCCTCCGCGACCTTCAGCGCGGCCCACGGCCGCCGGGAGCCGTCTGGTGCGGGGCCGCGCCTGCGGTTCCCAGCCCCGTCCGCAACGTCCAGTGCGGGCGCTGAGCCCGGCCCACGGCCGACGACATCACCAGCCCGCCCCGGGCCACGCCTGCGGTTCCCGGCCCAGGAGTCGCAGGGTCTCCTCCAGCGGGCCGGTCCCCTCCGCGACCTTCAGTGCGGGCGCGAACGCGAAGCCCGGCCCGCGGCCGGTCGGGTCCGTCGGGACGTGTCGGGTCACGGCCAGGGCTGCGGTGAGCACCTCGTCCGTCAGGTGGAGTCGTACGCCGAGCGTGGCCGCGACGTCCCACGCGTGCACCACGTAGTCGACGAAGTGAAAGGCGATCGCCGTACGGCCGGGAAACCCTCCGCCCAGCTCCGGCAGCACGAACTCCCGCTCGAGGACACCTGGTGCGGCGAACGCCCCGAGCACCGCGTCCACAGCCGCCCGATGCGCGCGGGCAGGCGCGGCCGTCCCCTCCTGCTCCCACCAGTACCCCGGATCGCCGCCCACGCCTCGGGCGGCGGCCGCGAACCCGTGGTGCTGGGCGGTCATGTGCGCCACCAGCCGCCGCAGGTTCCACCCCGCGCAGGGCGTCTCCCGCTCCCAGTCCCCGTCGTCGCCGTCCCGGGCCGACTCCACGACCCGTGAAGCCTCCTGTACGGCGATCCGGTCCAGCTCGACGACATCCATCAGCGCTCCTCGGTGATCAGGTCCAGGGCGTAAGCCCACACGGCATCGGGGTCGAACTCCTCGAACTCCTGCCGGACCGACCGCAGTTCACCGCGTCCGCGATGCGCACGCACGATCCGTACGTGGTCGGGGCGCCCGGTGAACTCCTTCAGTCCCCGCTCGTCGGCCCACACCGACACGGACCCGGAGCGCCGTCGGAGAGGATCCGCGAACAGCCACATCCCGACCGCGCCGGGTGTCGACGGCCAGGTGCGGCGTAACCGCATCCCGGCCAGCGCGACGGCGACGGACTGCCCGTAGCCGTGGGCGGTGAAGTCGGTGACGCCGACGAGCACGAAGTCGTCGAGCGGAATGGCGGGACCGGACTTCCATCGGGAGCGAAGGATGCGTCGTCGAGGAGTACCCATGCCCCGACCATAAAACTAAACGAACGATCGTGCTACTAGTTTCCGGCTCGAGTCCCGGAGAACCCGGAGAGCTTCAGGCGTCAGGTCCCCAGTCGTGACGCGATGCCCCGCCGAGCCCTGGCGTAGGGCGTGGCCTCGCCGTGCAGCAGCGACATCGCGTTCGCCGTCTCCATCAACGCGACGACTTCGAAGGCGAGTTGCGCCGGATCGGTGTCCGCGCTCAGCTCACCCGCGGCCCGCGCCCGCTCGGCGCACCTCTCCAACTCGGCGAGCCAGACCCGCTGGGACTCGACGAGCGCGTCGTGGACCGGCCCCTCGCGGGCGTCGAACTCGGCCATCACGCCGTAGAAGAAACAACCCCCGGGGAAGACCCGCTGCTCCGAATAACGGAGCCACCCCTCGCACAGCCCCCGCAGTCGTTCGACCCCCTCGGCCGCCTCGGAGACCGGCTCCAGCACCTCGGCGACGAAGATCCGCGAGGCCGCTCGCACGGTCGCCAGCTGCAGCTCCTGCTTGGATCCGAACAGGGCGAACACCCCGCTCTTGCTCAGCTCCAGCTCCCCGGCCAGCCGCCCCACGGACAAGGCCTCCAGCCCCTCGACCGAGGCGATGTCGACGGCCCGCCGCAGCACTGTGCGCCGGGTGCGGTTGCCCCGCTCGACGCGTCCGTCGACCCGGGTCATCGCAGCGCCGGATGGTCCGCGACGACCGTGCAGGAGCCCGGCGCGATCTCGGTGAAACCGGCGTCACGGACCAACGGCAGCCCACTGGTGGTGAGTTCACCCCACCGCGCGGGATCCGCGGCCCGTACGGCGAGCGGGAACCCGGCGTCCCGCCAGGCGGCCCGCTCCTCGTCCGACAGTTCCCACCAGGCCAGTTGGGCGCCGTGACCGGCCTGAGCCATCGCCTTGCCCGCCGACATGCCGAGGTCCGGATTGAGCCACAGGACGGGAGCCGTCACGTCCGCGGCCACCGGCGGTTCGGGGTCGTCGAGGTCGGTGCCGGAGACCTGGAGCCTGGCCAGATCCTTCGGCCAGCCGTCGAGCGGCACCGGCGGGAACACCCGAACCTCCGCCGACTTCCCCGTCACGGTGATCCCGGGCAACCCCTCGGCCCGCCGCCACTCGGCGCCCCGCGCCCGCCGTACGACCTTCCGGATCCGGGCGTCCTGCCAGTCCCGCATCACCTCGGCCCACTCCCCGTCACCGATGGAACGCTCGTCGCCGAGCATGACGAGAACGGCGCGGGCGGCGGTCTCGAGAGCGTCGGTGCGAGCAGGCGGAGCCGTCTTCTCGATACGGACGACCAGGGGCAGCACGAACTGGGGTGCCTGGTCGCGTGCGGTCGGCTCGGAGCGGAAGGGGCTGTCGGTCGGGGGCGTCACGTCGTGGCTCACCCGGACAACCCTAAGGTCACCCGGAGCAGGCCGTCCGCTGGGCCTCCTGCCACTCGCAGACCGGGCACAGGGTGATCCCCTTGTACGACTCCGGATACTCCGTCGGCTTCCGGCACAGCACGCACTCCGCATACGGCGGCCCGTCGGCGACCGGAGGCTTCGGCACGTTGCCGATCGTGCAGTAGTCCTCGCTCATACCTCCAGCCTAGGACCCGATCAGCTCGGACACCTTCACGAACCGGAACCCCCGCTCACGCAGCTCCGGCACCACAGCCCGCACCACCCGCTCCGTCGTCGGCGCGGCACTGCGCGTGCAGTGCATGACCACGACCGACCCCGGCCGCACCCCCTCCAGCACCTGCCGGGTCACCGCCTCCGCGTCCGTCGCGAACGCGTCCCCGCTCACCACGTCCCACTGGACGGCGGTCACACCGACCGGGGTCAGCGCCTTCAGTGCCCGCCGGTCGTAGCAACCCCCGGGGAAACGGAAGTACGGCCTCGCATCCGGCACCCCCGCCCTCCGGAACGCCGCGTACGCCCGCTCCACATCCGCCCGCATCCGGTCACCGGGGACCGTCGGCAGCCCGTAGCAGTCGCCGGTGAAGGCGTAGTGGCTGTAGGAGTGGTTGGCGACCTCGAAGAGCGGGTCCCGCCCGAGGGAGCGGGCCTGCTCCGGATACTGCTCGGCCCATCGCCCGGTCATGAACACGGTGGCCGGGACCTTCAGTGCCCGCAGGGCCGCGATCAGCCCGGGGTTGTCGAAGTGCTCGCCCGCTGCCGCCCGTGCCCCCTGGTCCGCCGTCATGTCGGCGTCGAAGGTGAGCGCGACGGTTCTGCCGTGGGTACGGGACCCGTTCTTGAAGACGGGGGTCAGACCTCCGGGACCGGGGGCGAGAGTCGGGGGCGCGGAAGGAGCGGTGGTGGTCGGGGAGGGCGCCGGACGGACGGGCTGCGGCGTGGCGGCGCAGGCGGTGAGGGCGGCGCTGAGGGCACACGCGGCGGTGATGCGTCGTACAAGAATGATCACCGTATGAAAATAGGGCGAACCCTTCTCATTGCCTCTCACCCCGGCCGCAACGTCACCCGCTCAGATGTCCCGCCGCTCCAGCGGCTTGGTCGCCGGCCCCTGGATCACCTTGCCGTTCGTGTCGAATCGGGAGCCGTGGCAGGGGCATTCCCAGGCGTCCTCGGCACCGTTGAAGGAGATCAGGCAGCCGAGGTGGGTGCAGCGCGGGGAGACGGCGTGCAGCGCGCCCTCGTCGTCCCGGTACACCGCGAGACGGTCGCCGTTCACCCGGACAACCGCGCCCTCACCGGGCGGGAGGGACTCCAGCGGGGGTGAGGGGCGCAGCCGGTCGCCGACGAAGTGACGGGCCACCTGTGCCTGGTTCTTGAGGAAGGACGGGGCCTCGCGGACCGCCGAGCGCAGGCGGCGCGGGTCGTACAGGTCGCTCCACGCGCACTTCTCGCCGGTGATCTGGGCCGTGAGTAGACGGCTCGCCATGATTCCGCCGCTCAGGCCCCAGCCGCCGAAGCCGGTGGCGACGTAGGTGTGCTTGGCGCCCGGGTGCAGGGGGCCGACGAGCGGCACGGTGTCCGTCGGGTCGTTGTCCTGGGTGGCCCAGGCGTGGGTGAGGTCCACATCGGGGAAGTGCCGGGAAGCCCAGGCGCCCAGGTGGTCGAAACGGCTCCGGGTGTCGCCCGTGCCGGGCGTGAAGTGCTCCCCGGTGACGATGAGCAGGCGCCGGTCGGCGTCCCAGGGAGCCGTACGGACCGAGCGGGTGCCCTCCTCCGGCGTGATGTACATACCGTCCGGATCCCGTTCCCGGTCGATCGTCCCGGCGACGACCAGCTCACGGCGCGGGGAGAGGCGGGTGAACAGGAGGGCCCGGTCGAAGATCGGGTAGTGGGTGGCGACCACGACGTCCCGGGCCGTCACCGTCGCCCGCGTGTCGGTCGTCAGGCGGCACGGCTCGCCCTCTTCGAGGCCCAGGACGACGGTGTGCTCGTGGACGGCCGCGCCGGAGGCGACGAGATCCTCGGCCAGGGCCAGCAGGTACTTGCGCGGATGGAACTGTGCCTGCCCGGTCACCCGCACCGCGCCCGCCACGGGGAACGGCAGCCCGGTCTGAGTCACGAACGAAGCGGGCAGCCCCGCCTCCCTCGCGGCCGCCGCCTCGGCCCGCAGCTCGTCGGCGCGGCTCGGGTCACAGACGTAGGTGTAGGCACTGCGCTCTTCCCAGTCGCAGTCGACGCCCAGCTCCTCCGCGATCCCGGCGGCCCGCTCGATCGCCTCGCTCTGCGAGCGGGCGTACAGCCGAGCGCCCTCGGGGCCGCGGGTGCGGCGCAGTTTGTCGTAGATCAGGGTGTGCAGGGCGGTCAGCTTGGCGGTGGTGTGCCCGGTGACCCCCGCGGCCACCTGTCCTGCCTCCAGGACCGCCACCCGGCGCCCGGCCCGCGTCAGTTCCCACGCCGTGCTCAGCCCGGCGATGCCGGCGCCGATCACGGCCACGTCGACGTCGAGGTCCTCGGTGAGCGGCTGCCGGGGTCCACCGGGTGCCGTCTCCAGCCAGTACGAGCCCTTGACGTGCCGGTTCTCGGTCATGCGCCCCGAGTACCCCGCGATTCACTGTTCGAGCAGCCGCCTGCGTGCTTCCTCCACGTCGAAGTCCGCCTTCGGATAGCGCGGGTCCAGTTCCGACAGGTGTTCGAGGAGGAGTCGGCTGATCGCCCAGTTGCGGTACCACTTGCGGTCGGCGGGGACCAGGTACCACGGGGCGTGCGGGGTCGAGCAGCGTTCCAGTACCAGCTCGTACGCCTGCCGGTAGGCGGGCCACAGGGCGCGGTCGTCGATGTCCGAGACGTGGAACTTCCAGTGCTTGTCCGGACGGTCGAGGCGCTTGAGCAGGCGGTCGCGCTGTTCGTCGTACGAGAGGTGCAGGAAGCACTTGATCACGGTGACGCCCTTGCCGGCGAGGGACTTCTCGAAGCGGTTGATCTCGTCGTAGCGGCGCGCGATCTCCGCGGCCGGGGCGAGGGCGCGGACGCGGGCGACGAGGACGTCCTCGATGGGGGTCCCCCCGCGCGAGCGGTCGAAGATGCCCAGCTCACCGGCTTGCGGGAGGGCCTTCTTGATGCGCCGGAGGAAGGGGTGCGCGCGTTCCTTGGGGGTGGGTGCCTTGAAGGCGTGGATGCGGCAGCCTGACGGGTTGAACAAGCCGATGACGTGCTTGACCGTGCCGCCCTTGCCGCTGGTGTCCATGCCCTGCAGCACCAGCAGGACCCGGCGCCGGTCGCCCGCCGTGCTCGACGCCCACAGGCGTTCCTGCAGGTCGGCGAGCGGGGTGGCCAGATCGGTCATCGCGGCCAGGCTGGCACGGGGGCCGGACGGAGTCTCCCGGGTGTCGTAGGAGGCGAGGTCCATCGGCTCGCCGCCGGGTACCCGCAGCCGCTCACGCAGGGCGAGGCCGTCGCCGGCCGTGGAGCCCTTCGTCGCCGTGCGGCCCTTCGCGTCCTTCTCCGACATGGGGCACCCCTTCCGCTCCGGGTCCGGCCCCTCGATCCTGCGCCGAGGGACCGGGGCGCGCCGGCCGTCGTGCGGGACGGCTACCGGCGCCAGGGGCCCGTCACCGCGAAGGTCGTCCCGGGCGTGTAGCAGTTGACGTACATCGTCTGCCCGTCGGGGGAGAAGGTGACGCCCGCGAACTCGCCCCACTCCGGCGCCTCGGGCGTGCCGATGTTCTGCCGGCCGCGGGCCATGGCGTACACCTCGCCGTGCCGCGTCACGCCGAAGACGTGCTGGGCGCCGTTGCCGTCCTCGCACACCATCAGACCGCCGCTGGGCGCGAGGCAGATGTTGTCCGGGGACTCGCCGGGCAGCTGGACGTCGGTGTCCGGACCGAAGACGATCACCAGGGTCAGCCGGCGCTCCGAAGGGTCGTAGCGCCAGATCTGCCCGAAGTGGTCGGCGGCCGAACCCTCGGCGCTGTGCGCGAACGACGAGACGAAGTAGACGCTCTTCCCGCCCCAGTAGCAGCCCTCCAGCTTCTGGGCATGGGTGATGCCCTTCGGGCCGAAGTCCTGGAGCCGTACGGGGGTTTCGGTGGCCAGCGGGTCCGGTACGTCGACCCACTCGACGCCCTCGAAGCAGGCGCCCGTCTCCTGCACCACGGACAGGTCCGGCACTCCGGGCACCCGCATCGCCTGGAGCCTGCCACCCGCGCGCAGTGAACCGAGGCCGCCCTCGGGCTTGTTGGGCAGGAAGCGGTAGAAGAGGCCGAAGGGCTTGAGGAAAGCGTCCTCGGTCTCGTAGACGATGCCGCGTTTCGGGTCGATCGCGATGGCCTCGTGCTGGAAGCGGCCCATCGCGGTCAGGGGTACGGCCCCGGAGCGGTGCGGGTCGACCGGGTCGACCTCGAAGATGAAGCCGTGGTCCTTGGTGTAGCCGTTGGTGCCGGCCTTGTCCTCGGTCTCCTCGCAGGTCAGCCAGGTGCCCCAAGGGGTGGGCCCGCCCGCGCAGTTGACGGCGGTGCCGGCGATGGCGACCCGCTCCGACAGCACGTTGTTGCGGGAGTCCAGGGTGAGGGCCGTACAGCCGCCCTTGCCTGCCGGGTCGTAGGTGAGGCCCTTGACGGTGGGGACGGCGATGGCCGCGGTGGGGCGGTTCTCATGGTTGCGGACCAGGTGGACGCGACCGTGTCTGCCCGGCAGCGCGGTCATGCCGTCGTGGTTGGAGGGGACCTTGCCCTCGCCGGAGCGGAGCGGGTCGCCCTCACGGGACAGGACCTCGTAGCGGAAGCCCTTCGGCAGGTCCAGCAGGCCCTTCGGGTCGGGGACGAGGGGACCGTAGCCGGTGTGGCCGAGGGACTGGGCGGCGGCGGTGCCGGCGAAGAGTTCGGAGAGGGCGCCGGTGAAGGCGATGCCCACGCCCAATGCGCCGGAGCGGGCCAGGACCTGACGTCGTGTTGCGGACATGGCGAAGCAACCTTCCTGCTGGCGGACAGGACTGTGACCTCGCTGTGTCTATCACCTGGGTCGGCCCGCGGGAACCACACGCGTAGCGTGTCCCCGCCCGTCACTTCCCGGTCGGGTGCTCCTGGGCCCTCTCCAGGAAGCGCAGCAGCTCCACCGGGAAGGGCAGGACGAGCGTCGAGTTCTTCTCCGCGGCCACCGCCACGACCGTCTGCAGCAGCCTGAGTTGGAGCGCGGCCGGCTGCTCGGACATCTGCTCGGCGGCCTCCGCGAGCTTCTTCGAGGCCTGGAGTTCGGCGTCGGCGTTGATGATCCGGGCCCGGCGCTCACGGTCGGCCTCGGC
This sequence comes from Streptomyces canus, assembly GCF_001514145.1. Classification (GTDB taxonomy): domain Bacteria; phylum Actinomycetota; class Actinomycetes; order Streptomycetales; family Streptomycetaceae; genus Streptomyces; species Streptomyces canus. The sequence continues at coordinate 342,405 of NZ_KQ948661.1, read as the reverse complement.
CTGCCGGGCCATCGACCGCTTCATCGCGTCCGGCAGCGACACATCCTTGATCTCGACCCGGTCCACCTGCACGCCCCAGCCGACGGCCGGGCTGTCGATCATCAGCTCCAGACCCTCGTTGAGTTTCTCGCGGTTGGACAGCAGGTCGTCCAGCTCGCTCTTGCCGATGATCGAACGGAGCGAGGTCTGGGCCATCTGGGAGACGGCGAACTTGTAGTCCTCGACCTTGACCAGGGCGTTCGCGGCGTCGACGACCCGGAAGTAGACGACCGCGTCCACGCGCACCGTCACGTTGTCCCGGGTGATGCCCTCCTGGGCCGGCACCGGCATCGTGACGATCTGCATGTTCACCTTGTGCAGCCGGTCCACGAACGGCACGATCACCGTGAACCCGGGCTCGCGCACCTCACCCGCGAGCTGCCCGAGGCGGAAGACCACCCCGCGCTCGTACTGCTTGACGACCCGGGCCGCCGCCGTGAGGTAGACGAACCCCGCGGCACCGGCCGCCACGGCCGCCGTCAACAGTTCCTGGAGCATTCCGACCTCCTCGTCCAGAGGTCCGTATGTCTGCTCCTGCAACGATATGCCCGGTGCCTGGCCCGGGGCCACGACGGGCCCCGGACCAGGCGGGGAAGTGCTACGGAGCGGTGGCCTTCACCGGCTCGGGCTCGGTGACCCGGACCGGTTCGGTGCCGACCGCGCTGTGCCGCTCGGCCCAGTTCTCCAGCGCCGTACGGCAGGCGTGGTCCAGGTGGTGCAGACCGGAGAGGTCCAGCTCCACGGGCCGGTCCTGGGGCAGCGACTCCAGGCTGTCGAGGATCTTCGGCAGCCGCAGGAAGGTCGCGTTGCCCGACAGATGGGCCTGGATGGGGCCCGCGCCCTTGTCGACGATCTCCATCTTGAGGTGCGAGGCCTCCCAGGCGGTCTTGACGACCGACAGGGCCAGACCGATCAGCACGCCCTCGAACATGTTCACCGCGACGATCGAGACGGCCGTGACCACCAGGATCAGCGCCTCACCGCGGTGCCCCCGCCACAGCGACACGATCTCCCGGAAGGGGATCAGCTTGAAGCCCGCGTGGACCAGGATGCCGGCGAGCGCGGGCAGCGGGATCAGCGCCAGCGTCGAGGGCAACAGGGCCGCGAACAGCAGCAGCCACACGCCGTGCATGACCCGGGAGGCCTTGGTCTTCGCGCCCGCCTGGACGTTGGCCGAGCTGCGCACGATGACCGCGGTCATGGGCAGGGCGCCGAGCGCGCCGCAGACCGCGTTGCCCGCGCCCTGGGCCATGAGCTCCTTGTCGTACTCGGTGCGCGGACCGTCGTGCAGCCGGTCCACCGCGGCGGCGCTGAACAGGCTCTCGGCGGAGGCGATCAGGGTGAAGGCGAGGATGGTGCCGAAGATCGCCGGGTTGGCCAGCTCCCCGAACGCCTCGGTGCCGGGCGGCTGGATGGACGCCAGCAGGCCGTTCACCTCGACGGTGGCGATCGACAGGCCGAAGACCTGGGTGACCAGGGTGGCCAGCAGGACCGCGGCGAGCGCGCCCGGCACGGTCTGCGCCTTCTTGGGCAGCTTCTTCCACAGCACCATGACCGCCACGGTGCCCGCGCCGACGGCGAGCGAGGCGAGGGCCGTGGTGCTGCCGAGTGCGTCGAGGGCGGCACCGGGCAGCCCCAGGATCTTGTCGATGCCGGAGGTGGGCGCCTTCAGGCCGGCCGCCGAGTACAGCTGGCCGGCGATGAGCACGAGGCCGATTCCGGCCAGCATGCCCTCGACGACCGAGACGGATATCGCCCGGAACCAGCGCCCCAGCTTGAGGGCGCCCATGGCGAGCTGGAGCACTCCGGCGGACAGCACGATCACACCGAGGGCGGGCAGCCCGAACTCGTTGACCGCCTCGAAGACGAGGACGGTCAGACCGGCGGCCGGGCCGGAGACCTGGAGGCTGCTGCCCCGCATGAATCCGGTGACCAGACCGCCGACGATGCCGGTGACCAGGCCGAGTTCGGCCGGCACACCGGAGGCGACGGCCACGCCCACGCAGAGCGGGAGCGCGACCAGGAAGACGACCAGGGAGGCGGCGAAGTCCTGCCGCAGGTGAGGGTATTTGGTCATCATGGCGATCACAGGCCCTCGAACGCGTCGGACTCGGTGCGGTGGACGCGCACCGCGCCCGTGTGCACCTCGTAGTACCAGGCGTGCAGGGTCAGTTGTTCTTCCGCCAGCTTCTTGTCGATGAAGGGGTACGACCGCAGGCGCAGTACCTGGGCCAGGACGTGGCTCTGCACGCCCTCGGCGACGGCCGGGTCCTCGGCCGCGCCCGCGGGACGCGGGGTGGCGTGATGGAGCCAGTCGCGCACGGCCGGTACGGCGTCCAGGTCGTCACCGCGCACCAGGGCGCCGACGGCCCCGCAGTGCGAGTGTCCGCAGACCACGATGTCGCGGACGCCCAGCACCTCCACGGCGTACTCGATGGTGGCCGCCTCGCTGGTGGGGTGCTCGGAGGCGTAGGGGGGAACGATGTTGCCCGCGGTGCGCAGCTCGAAGAGCTCGCCCGGGCGGGCGCCCGTGATCAGGGCCGGGACGACCCTGGAATCCGAGCAGGTGATGAACAGAACCTGGGGGGACTGGCCTTCGGCCAGCTTGGCGAACTCCTCAGGGCGCTGTCCGAACGTACGGGCGTTGTCGATGAGGGGCTGCATGTGGTGACTCCTCCTGGCGCGCAATGGGGGCGCGTCGGGTTTACCTGGCGCGCAATGGGGGCGCGTCGGCTTACATGACAGGTGGGGGAACAGCTGGGGGGAACTGCTCTGCCGTCAGCAGCGGAACACTTGAAGTGCCGCTGGAGCGTGGGCTGTCGAGGGTCTCGACAGGGGGAAATCGCCGGTTGCGACCGGCTGAGGCGCGGCCGCCGGCTCCTGAGCCGAGAGCGTGCGCTCGGGCCCCTGGGGGGCGAAGTCGACGGCGCGGTGCCGGTCGCGGGTGCGCAGGGGACCGGTCGGGTCCCCGACGTGGTTGCAGTGGCGTTTGCCCGAGGCTTCGGCGCGGGCCGCCTTGCCGGAGAGCTTGGTTCCGGTCTGAGCCTTGGCCTTGGCCTGACGGACTGTGTGCGCGGTTGCGAATCCTTCGGTGGATGCGAAGAAGGGGAGCGCGAGAAGGACGGCGGTGAGGACCGCCAGTGCGGTCCGTACCGTCGCACCTCGGAACATGCGCCCCCCTCTCGGCAGTTCACGCTTCCAGTCCAGACCAAGCATTGGTCAATGATCGGTCAAGAAACACCTTAGCCCGGCAAAGTTGTTTGCAGGGTTAACTTAACGTTTCCAGCTGAAGAGAGGCTGAAGCGTGCCGGGTCGTGGCGCGAACCGGCTCTTGATCTTGCGTATTCGATGCGTTAGAAGCGCCTCAGGCGCCCTCGACCAGGCCCTTCGCATCGCGCGCCAGCGCGGTGAGCCGGGATATCGCGCGGAAGTACTTCTTGCGGTAGCCGCCGTTCAGCATCTCCTCGCTGAACAGCCGGTCGAAGGGCAGCCCGGAGGCCAGCACCGGCACCTCGCGGTCGTAGAGACGGTCCGCGAGCACCACGAGCCGAAGCGCCGTCGACTGGTCCGGCACCGGCTGGACATCCGTGAGGCACACCGCCTTCAGGCCATCGGTCAGGGCGCCGTACCGGCTCGGGTGGACCTTGGCGAGATGCGCCAGCAGGCTCGGGAAGTCGTCGAGGGAGGCTCCCTCGGTGGCGTACGCCGCCTTGGTGACCTCCTCGTCGGCGAACGGCGCCGGCGCCTCGGGCAGCCCGCGGTGGCGGTAGTCCTCGCCGTCGATGCGCAGGGGCCGGAAGCGTGCGGCGAGGCCCTGGATCTCGCGCAGGAAGTCGGCGGCCGCGAACCGGCCCTCGCCGAGCTTGCCCGGCAGGGTGTTGGAGGTGGCGGCGAGCGCCACGCCCGCGTCGACCAGCTTGCCGAGCAGGGTGGAGACCAGCACGGTGTCGCCCGGGTCGTCCAGCTCGAACTCGTCGATGCACAGCAGGCGGTGGCCGGAGAGCGTCTGGACCGTCTTCTGGAAGCCGAGGGCGCCGACCAGGTTGGTCAGCTCGACGAAGGTGCCGAAGGCCTTGAGGGAGGGTTCGGCGGGGGTGGCGTGCCAGAGCGAGGCCAGCAGGTGGGTCTTGCCGACGCCGTAGCCCCCGTCGAGGTAGACGCCGCGCGGGCCTGCCGGGGTCTTGGTCTCCTTGGCCTTCCCGAACGCCTTGCCGAGACCGAGGAAGCCGCGCTTGCCGCCGCCGACCGCGTGGGCGCCGGAGAGGCCCGCCGCGAAGCCCGCGAGGACCCGGACGGCCTCGGTCTGGCTGGGCTGGTTCGGGTCCGGGATGTAGGTGTCGAAACGCACCGAGTCGAACCGCGGCGGCGGCACCATCTCGGCGACCAGCCGGTCCGCGGGGACGTGCGGCTCACGGTCGCACAGGGAGAGCGGGGCGGTGTCGGCGATGGAGCCGAACCCGGACGCGGCGGGGGAAGTAGACACGGTTCACCATGCTAAGGGCCGTGCCACACTGCACGACATGCGACGCCTGTTCCCTGTGACCGACGAGACAGCGACCCGGCGCCCGGAGGGGGCCGACCACGAGTGGGGCCTCGCCGAGCTGGCCGCCGCCTACGCGTATCCCGAGCTCGGACCCGGCCCCGGGACCCCCGAGGTGTGGCTGCGGGCCAACATGGTGTCCACGATCGACGGGGCCGCCCAGCACGAGGGCCGTTCGCAGCCCATCTCCACCGCGACCGACATGCGGATCTTCGGGACGCTGCGGGCTCTGGCGGACGTGGTGATCGCCGGTGCGGAGACGGTCCGCCAGGAGGGGTACCGGCCCGCACGCGTCCGGGACGAGTTCGCGCAGCTGCGCGAGGCGGCCGGACAGGGCCCGGTCCCGGCGATCGCGGTGATCACCGCGAGCCTGGACCTGGACTTCTCCCTCCCGCTGTACACCTCGCCCCTGGTGCCCACGCTGATCCTCACGGGCGCCGCGGCCGCCCCGGACCGGATCGCCGCGGCCGAGAAGGCGGGCGCGCGCGTGGTGATCGCCGGGGACGGCGTCGGCGTGGACCCCGCGCGGGTTGTACGGGCGCTCGCCGAGCTGGGACACACCCGGCTGCTGACCGAGGGCGGCCCCCGGCTGCTCGGCCAGCTGGTGGCCGCCGGAGTGCTCGACGAGCTCTGTCTGACACTGTCCCCGATGCTCACCGCGGGGGACGCGCAGCGCATCGCCGGGGGGCCGTCGGTGGCGGTGCCGGCACGGTTCGCACTGGACTCCCTGCTGGAGGAGGACGGGTTCCTCTACAGCAGGTACCGCAGGGCTTGACCGCCGGATGGAATCTATCGTTCCGCTTGGCTTCCGGCGGGCACACTCAATCCGGCAGTACCGTGCGACCACGGGCAGGATGGTTTCCGCAGAGCGTAGAGAAGGGGGCGACTGGTGTTCACCAGCGTTTTGATGATCGAGAAGGCCCTGACGTCCGCCGACGTGGAGTTCGTCACCACCTTGCACGGTGACGAGTCGGTCGCGTTCCACGTGCTGCTCCAGCCTCGGGGGGATCAGGCCGACCGCCTGCTGCGGGCCATCGACGACGTGGCGCTGGGCGAGCTGGACGAGGCCGTACGGGAGCGGGAGACGCCCGAGGGTGAGGCCGCGAAGGGCGTGGGGGAGCGGGCCCTGGAGGTCTCCCTGCAGGCGCTCAGGGCATCCGGGAGCGAGGCGGAGGGGCGGCTCATCGAGGACCACCCCCTGGACGCGCTGAAGTCCCTGGTCGACGAGATCGGAGCGGACGAGGTGATCGTGCTGACCGATCCCCACTACGTGGAGGAGTTCTTCCACCGGGACTGGGCGTCGAGAGCGCGGCACAAGGTGGGCGTGCCGGTGCTGAAGCTGTTCTCGCACAGCAAGGAGTAGGGGCCGGGCGCGGTCGCCGCAGGCAATAAGCTGGGGCCTTCGCCGTAGCCGTATGCACAGGGAGACACCACATGGCCCCCGGCCTTCCTACCGCCATGGACCGACCGCACTTCATCGGGATCGGTGGGGCCGGGATGTCGGGAATCGCGAAGATCCTCGCGCAGCGCGGGGCGAAGGTGGCCGGCAGCGACGCCAAGGAGTCCCCGACCGCCGAGGCGCTGCGGGCGCTGGGGGCGACCGTGCACATCGGGCACGCGGCGGAGCACCTGGCCTCCGACGCCACCTGTGTGGTCGTGTCGTCGGCGATCCGGGCCGACAACCCGGAGCTGGCGCGGGCGGCCGAGCTCGGCATCCCCGTGGTGCACCGGTCCGACGCCCTCGCCTCGCTGATGGACGGCCTGCGGCCGATCGCGGTCGCCGGTACCCACGGCAAGACCACGACCACGTCGATGCTGGCCGTCTCGCTGAGCGCACTGGGCCTGAAGCCGTCGTACGCGATCGGCGGCGACCTGGACGCCCCCGGCTCGAACGCCCTGCACGGCGAGGGCGAGATCTTCGTCGCCGAGGCGGACGAATCCGACCGCAGCTTCCACAAGTACGCCCCCGAGGTCGCGATCGTCCTCAACGTCGAACTCGACCACCACGCCAACTACGCGTCGATGGACGAGATCTACGCCTCCTTCGAGACGTTCGTGGACCGCGTCACCGAGGGCGGCACGCTGGTGATCTCGGCCGATCACGAGGGCGCGCGGGAGCTGACCCGGCGCGTCACCACGCGTGACGTGAGGGTGGTGACCTACGGCGACGCCGAGGACGCCGACGTGCGCGTGCTGTCGGTCGTCCCGCAGGGGCTGAAGAGCGAGGTCACCGTGGAGCTGGACGGCTCGCCGCTCACCTTCACCGTGTCGGTGCCCGGCCGCCACTACGCGCACAACGCGGTGGCCGCGCTGGCGGCGGGCGTCGCGCTGGGTGTCCCGGCCGCCGAGCTGGCTCCCGCCCTGGCCGCGTACACGGGCGTCAAGCGGCGCCTGCAGCTGAAGGGCGAGGCGGCCGGCGTTCAGGTCATCGACTCCTACGCCCACCACCCCACCGAGATGACGGCGGACCTGGAGGCCATGCGGGCGGCGGCCGGTGACGCCCGCATCCTGGTCGTCTTCCAGCCCCATCTGTTCTCGCGGACGCAGGAGCTCGGCACGGAGATGGGCGAGGCGCTCGCGGCGGCGGACGGCTCGCTGGTCCTGGACATCTACCCGGCCCGCGAGGACCCGATCCCCGGGGTGACCAGCGAGCTGATCATCGACGCGGCGCGGGCCGCGGGCGCGGACGTGACGCCGGTCCACGACAAGGCGGACGTGGCCTCGGTGGTCGCGGGAATGGCGAAGGCCGGTGATCTCGTTCTCACCATGGGCGCGGGTGACGTGACGGACCTCGGCCCGCTGATCCTGGACCGTCTCGCGAAGTAAGGGGCTGAGCTTCATGTCGTACGACGTCGAAAAGCCGGACGAGCAGTGGCGTGCGGAGCTGACCCCGGCCGAGTACGCCGTACTCCGTCAGGCCGGGACGGAGCCCGCCTTCACCGGCGAGTACACCAACAGCAAGACCACCGGCGTGTACTCCTGTCGCGCCTGCGGGGCCGAGCTCTTCACCTCCACCACGAAGTTCGAGTCCCACTGCGGCTGGCCGTCCTTCTACGACCCGAAGGACACCGGCGCGGTCGAACTGATCGCGGACCGCTCCCACGGCATGGTCCGCACCGAGGTCCGCTGCGCCCGCTGCGGTTCGCATCTCGGCCACGTGTTCGAGGGTGAGGGGTATCCGACACCCACCGACCAGCGGTACTGCATCAACAGCATCTCGTTGCGGTTGACGGCGGACGAGGGCTGAGGGAGCGGTTCCGGTCACGTTTCCTCCGGACGCCGACCGATCAACTCCGGCCATGTGGGCCCTCTTTGTGATGCGGTGCCGGGCGCGCGGGCGGGATACGGTGCGGACTCGGTGATCCAGAGGGAGGCCCCATGCGTGTCGGGGGAGTGGCCGAGGTCCGGCCCGTGGCGGAGTTGCTGGTCGAGAACTCCTCGCGATACGGCGGGAAACTCGCCTTCGCCGACGACCGGCGGTCGGTGAGCTGGGCCGAACTGGAGCTCCGCACAAGGCGGTTGGCGGCTGCGCTGGACGTCGGGCGCGGGGCCAGGGTGGCGTTCTGTCTCGACAACAGCGTGGAACTGGTCGAGGGATTGCTCGCCACGGTCCGGGCCGCCGCCGTGGGCGTGCCGTTGAGCCCGCGCGGAACCCACGCCGAGTTGGCGGCGCTGCTCGCGGACTGTGATCCGGAGGTCCTGGTCGTCGACCGGCGGCAGTTGGCCCGGATCGCCAGTGTGGTCGGGGAGCGGGCGCCACGCCTGGTGGTGGCCGGGGAGGGGCCTGTGCCGGAGGGGGTCGTGCACTTCGACGACCTGGTGGCGGACGGCCGTTCACGCGAACCGCGCGACGATCTCGGTCTGGACGAGCCCGCCTGGCTGCTCTACACCTCCGGCACCTCGGGCACCCCCCGGGCCGCCGTCGCCAGTCAGCGGTCCGCGCTCTGGTCGCCGGTCGCCTGCTATGTGCCCCGGCTGGGGCTGGCGGCGGACGACCGGCTGCTGTGGCCGCTGCCGCTCGCGCACACCTACGCCCACTCGCTCTGTGTGCTCGGTACGACCGTGGCCGGCGGCAGCGCACGGATCACCGCGCTGCGGGAACCGGCCGCGCTGTTACGGCTCATCGATGAGTTCGCTCCGACCGTTCTGGGCGGAGTGCCCCTCACCTACCAGCAGTTGCTCGACGCCGGACTCGGCGAAGTGCCCTCGCTGCGGGTGTGCGTCACCGCCGGGGCGCCGAGCGAGCCGGAGCTGCGGGAGCGGGTCGAGAAGCGGCTCGGGGCACCCCTGCTCGACGGATACGGCAGCACCGAGACCTGCGGAAAGATCGCGATGGAGTCGCTGGCGGGGCCGCGGGCGCGGGGGAGCAGCGGGGCGGTGCTGCCCGGCATGGAGGTGCGGCTCGCCGACCCCGGGACCGGGGAGGAGGCCGTCGGCGCCGAGGGCGAGATCTGGGTGCGCGGGCCCGGCGTCATGCTCGGCTACCACGACGGGGGCGCGGTGGCCGGGGAGGGCTGGTACCGCACCGGTGACCTCGGGCGGTTCGGTGAGCACGGGGCTCTGACCGTCACAGGACGCGTGAACGACCGGATCGTCCGCGGCGGCGAGAACGTCGACCCCGTAGAGGTCGAGCAGGTGCTGCGCGGGCTGCCCGGGGTGCTGGACGCGGCCGTGGTGGCGCGGCCGCACCCGCTGCTCGGAGAGGTCCCGGTCGCGTTCGTCGTGCCGGGGGAGCGGGGCCTCGACACGGGCGCCCTGCTGCGGGCGTGCGCCGAGGTGCTCTCCGCGCACAAGGTGCCCGACGACGTCCTGTTCACCCCGGCCATCCCGCGCACCGCGGCCGGCAAGCCCCGCCGGGCCGTCCTCAGGGAGGGCCTCGCCGCGCGCCCGGCCGAGGAGACCCTCGCGGGCCTCGCCGACCGCACCCCGGCGGAGCGGCGGGCGGCACTGACCGAGCTGGTGTGCGCGGAGACCGCGGCGATCGGCGGGTCGGACGCCGTCGGTGAGCCGATCGCTTCCGACGGGTCGGTGATCGCCGGCACGCCCGCTTCCGCCCCGGCGGCCGGTGACCGTGAGGCGCCCGTCACCGACGCGGCGGCGATCGACCCCCACACCGCCTTCGCCGACCTCGGTCTCACCTCCATGGGCGCGATGAACCTGTGGCACCGGCTCAGCGTCCGCACCGGACTGCGGCTGCCCGCCACCCTGGTCTGGGACCACCCCACCCCCGCCGCGCTCGCCGCCCACCTGGACGAGCGCCTCCACGGCGGCTCCCGCGAGACGGCACAGCCGCGCCGCGGTCCCGCCGCGGAGCCGATCGCGATCGTGGCCGTCGGCTGCCGTTACCCGGGCGGGGTGCGCTCGCCCGAGGACCTCTGGCGGCTGGTGTCCGACGGTGTGGACGCCACCGGCGAGTTCCCGGCCGACCGGGGCTGGGACGTCGACGCCCTGTACCACCCCGACCCGGACCGGCTCGGGACGACGTACACCCGACGCGGCGGTTTCCTCACCGACGCGGCCGACTTCGACCCCCTGTTCTTCGGTATCTCGCCGCGCGAGGCCACGGCCACCGATCCGCAGCACCGGCTGCTGCTGGAGGTCGCCTGGGAGACGCTGGAGCGTGCGGGCATCCCCGCGCGCTCGCTGCGCGGCAGCGCCACCGGCGTCTACGTCGGTCTGATGCACGGCGGATACGGCGGCGGGGCGTCGCAGCACCCGCTGGAGGCGCACCTCGGTGCCGGTTCGGCGGGCAGCGTGGCCTCCGGACGGATCTCCTACGTGCTGGGCCTGCGAGGCCCCGCCCTGACCGTCGACACGGCCTGCTCGTCATCCCTCGTCGCCATGGACCTGGCCGCCGCGGCGCTGCGCGCGGGCGAGTGCACCCTCGCGCTGGCCGGCGGGGTGACCGTCCTGGCCAGTCCCAAGCCGTTCGTGGTGTTCAGCCGGCAGCGCGGGCTGTCGGCGGACGGCCGCTGCCGGTCCTTCGCGGACGGCGCGGAGGGCACCGCGTGGGCCGAGGGGGTCGGCCTGGTGCTGCTGGAGAAGCTGTCCGACGCCCGGCGCAACGGCCACCCGGTCCTGGCGGTGCTGCGGGGCTCCGCCGTCAACCAGGACGGCGCGTCCAACGGCCTCACCGCCCCGAACGGCGAGGCCCAGCGGGAGCTGATCCGGCTGGCGTTGGCCGACGCCGGACTCCGTACGGCCGACGTCGACGCCGTCGAGGGCCACGGCACCGGGACCGCGCTCGGCGACCCCATCGAGGCGGGCGCCCTGCTGGCCACCTACGGCCGCGACCGCGACCCGGACGACCCCGTCTGGCTGGGCTCGGTCAAGTCGAACTTCGGGCACACCCAGGCCGCGGCCGGGGTGGCCGGCGTCATCAAGATGATCGAGGCGATGCGCCACGGCGAACTGCCCAGGTCGCTGTACGCGGAGCAGCCGTCGCCGCACGTCGACTGGTCCGACGGGGCGGTACGGCTGCTGGACCGGGCCCGGCCCTGGCCGCAGCGGGAGCGGCCGCGCCGGGCGGCGGTCTCCTCGTTCGGAATCGGCGGCACCAACGCGCACGTGATCATCGAGGAGCCGGAGAAAGCCGAGGAGGAACCCCGGAACGTCCGCTCCGGAAGCCCGCGGACCGCCGCCCCCTGGCTCGTCAGCGGCAGCGACGAGGCCGGACTCCGGGCCCACGCGAGGGAGTTGGCGGCGGCGCTGGCCGACGTGGCAGGTGACACGGCCGCCCTGGATGTCGCGTACTCGCTCGCCACCACCCGGACTCCGCTCCAGCGCCGCGCCGCCGTACTGGCCGCCGACGCCGACGGACTCCTCGCCGGGCTCCGGGAGTTGGCCGACGGCGCCGACAGCCCCGCACTGCGCAAGGGCACCGCGCACGGCACCTCCAAGGTGGCGCTGCTCTGTGCGGGCCAGGGCGCCCAGCGAACCGGCATGGGCCGGGAACTGACCGCCGCCTTCCCCGCGTTCGCCAAGGCGTTCAGCGAACTGTGCGACGCCTTCACCCCGTTCCTGGACCAACCCCTGCGCGAGGTGATCGACGACCCCGACGGCGACCTCCTGCACCGCACCGACTACGCCCAGCCCGCCCTGTTCGCCTACGAGGTCGCCCTGCACGCCCTCCTCGCCGACTGCGGGGTACGGCCGGACTTCCTGGTCGGTCACTCGATCGGCGAACTGGCCGCCGCCCACATCGCCGGCGTCCTCTCGCGGTCCGACGCGGTACGGCTGGTGGCCGCGCGGGGCCGGCTGATGGCCGGACTCCCCACAGGCGGCGCGATGTTCGCCGTGCGGGCGCCCCTGACGGACGTGCTGAAGCGGCTCGACGAAGCGTCCGACGGCCGGGTCGCCGTCGCGGCGGTCAACGGCCCCGAGTCCGTGGTGCTGTCCGGCGAAGAGGAGGCGGTGTCCGCGCTGGCGGCTCGACTCGGCCGTAGGGCGACCAGGTTGAAGGTCAGCCACGCCTTCCACTCGCCACTGCTCGACCCGATGCTGGAGGATTTCCGTAAGGCCGCCGAGTCGGTCACCTACCACCGCCCGTCCCTGCCGGTGGTGTCGACGCTGACCGGCCGCCCGGAGCCGGACGCGATGCGGACCGCCGAGTACTGGGTACGGCAGGCACGCGAGACCGTGCGGTTCGCCGACGCGGTGCGGTGGCTGGCGCGGGCGGGGGTGACGGCGTACGTGGAGGCCGGACCGTCGGCTGCGCTGAGCGCGGCGGCCGAGGAGTGCGTCGAGCCGGGCTCCGGGGCCCTGTTCACGTCCGCCGCCGAGACGGCCGTGGCCCTGGCGGAGCTGCATGTCCACGGCGTGCCGGTGGACTGGCGGTCCGTGTACGCCGGGACCGGCGCCCGGCGGCGACCGTTGCCGACGTACCCCTTCCAGCGGCAGCGCTACTGGCTCGACGTGCGGGGCGAGGACACCGTTGGCGACCGGAAGCTCGTCGGACCGGCGCAGCCGGACGCCGACGGTCCCCGGACCCGGTACAGCGGAGTGCTGTCCACCGCGCGGCAGCCCTGGCTCGCGGACCATGTGATCGGCGACCGCGTGCTGGTGCCCGCGACGGTCTTCGCCGAGCTGGCGTTCCGGGCGGCCGGGGCAGGCGCGGCGGAGGACTCGCCGCGGCTGTCCGAGCTGGTCCTCCACGAGCCGCTGGTGCTGCCCGCGTCGGAGCAGGTGCCGATCCAGGTGGTCGCGGACACCCCCGATCACGAGGGGAACCGCACGGTCACCGTATGGGCACGCACGGGCGAGACGTGGACCCGCCATGCCGAAGCGTCCGTTGCCGGGGCCGGTACGCCACCCGCCGCCGCTCAGGACACGCCCTGGCCGCCCCCCGACGCCGAGGAGCTCGCCGTCGACTATGCGCGGCCCGCCGCGTACGGCCACCACTACGGCCGGGCCTTCCGCGCGGTCACCCGGCTCTGGCGGCGCGGCGCCGAGACGTTCGCGGAGCTGGCACTGCAGCCGCAGGAGGCGGCGGAGGCCGGCGCGTACACCCTGCATCCCGCGCTGTTCGACGCGGCCTTGCACGCCGCGCTGCTGGCCGAGGGGCCGGGCGAGGCGCGCGTCCCGCTCGCCTGTACCGGAGTGACCGTGCACGCGACCGGCGCCACCGCCGCGAGGGCGCGCCTGGAGCGGCTCGGACCCGACGAGGTACGGGTGACGCTGACCGGCGTGGACGGGCGGCCCCTGGCCACCGTCGAGTCCCTCGTCACCCGGGCGGTGAAGGTCCGGCCCACCGAGCTGTACAAGCCGGCCTGGCGGCCCGCCACGGAAGCCGGACACGCCGACACCGAGTACGAACTGCTCGATACGGCAGACCTGTCGACCGGGTCCTGCGAGGACATGCCGGGCCGGGCCAGGGAACTCGTCACGGCCGTCCTCGCCCGCGTACGCGACTGGGTGGCCGACCCCCGTCCGGGCCGTCTGCTGGTACTCACCCGTCACGCCACCGGGGACGACCCGGATCCCGCACAGGCCGCGGTGGCCGGGTTCCTGCGCAGCGCTCAGTCCGAACACCCCGGCCGGATCGTGCAGGTCGACCTCCGCGGCGGCACCGCCGCGCCCGCGGCACTGGACGCGGCCCTGCGCACCGGCGAGCCCCAACTCGCCCTGCACGACGGCACGGTCCTGGTGCCCAGGCTGGTCACCGCCGGCCCTGCGAGCGCCCCGCCACCCGCACTCTTCCCCGACGGCACCGTGCTGATCACCGGCGGAACGGGTGCGCTCGCCGCGAGCCTCGCCCAGTACCTCGTGGCCGAACGCGGGGCACGGCACCTGCTGTTGGCGAGCCGCAGTGGCCGTACCCCCGGCTGGGCGGCCGAACTGCCCGCGGATGTAAGGGTGGTGGCCTGTGACGTGAGCGACCGGGCGGCCGTCGACGCCCTGGTCGAGGCCGTCAGGCCACCCCTGACCGGCGTGTTCCATCTGGCGGGTGTCGTGGCCGACGGTGTGGTGGACGGCATGACTCCGGAGCGGGTGGCCGAGGTGCTGGCGCCCAAGGCGGACGCCGCCTGGCATCTGCACGAGGCGACCGAGCACCTGGGACTGTCCGCGTTCGTGCTGTACTCCTCGGCCGCCGGTGTGCTGGGCCGGCCGGGACAGTCCAACTACGCGGCCGCCAACGGCTTCCTCGACGCGCTGGCCGAGTACCGGGCCGCCCGCGGGCTGCCCGCGCAGTCCCTCGCGTGGGGCCCTTGGACCATCGCGCACGGTGAGGGCATGGCGGGCCGCGTCGCGCCGCACCTGACGGCCGACGGCGGGGTCCCCGCGGTCACCGAGCAGACGGGCGTCGAACTGCTGGACTCCGCGCTGCGCACGGCGGAACCGGTGCTGGTGCCCGTCCCGTTCGCCCGCGCCACGGCGAGCGGCTCGACCCTGCCGCCGGTACTCGCCGACCTGCTTCCGGCGCGCCCGGCACCGGTCGCCGTGGCACCCGCGGCCGGCCACGCTCCCGGTGCCTGGCGCAAGAGGCTCGCGGCGACTCCCGAGGCGGACCGCGCCGGTGTGCTGGCGGGTCTGCTCCGCGCCGAACTGGCCGCGGTGCTCGGCTTCCCGGACGCGGACGCTTTCCCCGCCGACCGGGAGTTCGGACAGCTCGGCTTCGACTCGCTGACGGCCCTTCAGTTCCGCAATCGGCTCAGCGCGTTCACGCGGGTGCGGCTGGCCCCGACGGTCGTCCTCGAACATCCGACGCTGGAGGGGCTGTCGGCGCACATCCTCGACGCCTTGGGGGAGGCGGGCGCGTTGCCGGAACCAAAGGGGCCGGAGGGGCTGGAGGGGCCGGAGGGGCTGGAGGGGCCGGAGGAGCCTGCGGGCACCCCGGTGACGGAGACGGCGGCTCACGTACCGTCGTCCGCCTACCGGTTCACCACCCTCTACCACCGCGTCCTGGGCGAGCAGGGCCCGCTGGAGGCGATGACCCTGCGGTACGTCGCCTCGTACGCCCTGCCGTCCTTCACCGCGACCGACCGGGCCCGGCATGCCGTCGGGCCCGTCCGGCTCGCCCGGAGCGGCACCGGAGGAAGTGCCGCCGCGCTCGCCTACATCCCCGACTACCTCGCACCCTTCCAGCGCGTTCCCGCCGGACTGGCCCGGCAGTTCGCCGGCGAGCGGGACCTGTACCTGCTGGAGCATCCGGGGTTCGGGGCCGGCCGGGCGGTGCCGGACTCGATGGAGACGCTGGCGCGAGCGCACGCCGACGCGGTGCGGGAGATCGCCCGGGGCGGCCCTGTGGTCCTGGTCGGCTATTGCGCCGGCGGGGTGATCGCGCACGAGGTGGCACGCCGGCTGGCCTCCGCCGGAGAGCCGCCGGCCGGTGTCGTCCTGATCGACTCCCACGCGGGCGTGCTCCAGCGCGGTGACGCGCGCGCACTCGCCCTGATGGCGGCCGGTGCCGCCCTGCCGGCGGACGTGGTCGCGGAGTTCGACGACTCGTTGCTGATCGCGGGCGGTGGCTATGCGCGCGTTCTCGAGGGATGGCACCCCGAGCCGGTCCCGGAGTCGTCCCCCGTGCCGACGCTGCTGCTGCGCGGCCGGCCGACCGCCGAGATGCGGAGGATCGACCCCGAGGGGGACTGGCTGCCGCACTGGCCGCTGCCCCACGACACCGCGGACGTCTCCGGCGACCACTATTCCGTCGTGCACCAGGACGCCGACTCCACGGCAGCGGCGATCCGCGCCTGGCTGCCCGAGTAGGCCCACGACCCGCGTAAACCCCCGACCGAGAACTGGAGTTCCCGATGGACCCCGAGTACGACCTGATCGTCGTCGGTGGCGGGCCGGCCGGCTCGACCGCCGCGGCCGCCGTGGCGATGCGCGGGCACCGGGTGCTGCTGCTGGAGCGGGAGACCTTCCCGAGGTACCAGATCGGCGAGTCGCTGCTGCCGGCGACCGTGCACGGTCTGTGCGGCATCCTCGGTGTCGCCGAGGAGGTCGCCGAGGCCGGGTTCACCCTCAAGCGCGGAGGCACCCTGCGCTGGGGGCGCGACCCGAAGCCGTGGCAGTTCTCCTTCTCCATGACGCCCCGGCTCCCCGAACCCACGGCGACCGCCTTCCAGGTGGAGCGTTCCCGGTTCGACGAGATCCTGCTGCGCAACGCCGCCCGCGTCGGTGCCGAGGTGCGGGAGGGCAGCACGGTGCGCCGGGTCGTCGCCGACGACGAGCGGGTGCGCGGGGTCGAGTACACCGACGGTGACGGCAACGCCCGTACCGAGTACGGGCGTTACGTCATCGACGCGTCCGGCAACACCAGCCGGGTGCACTCCGGGGTGGGCGGGAGGCGGGTGTACTCGGACTTCTTCCGCAACCTCGCCGTGTTCGGGTACTTCGCGGGCGGACGCCGGCTCCCCGAGCCGAACAGGGGCAACATCTTCTGTGCCGCGTTCGACGCCGGCTGGCTCTGGTACATCCCGTTGCGCGACGATCTGACCAGCGTCGGCGCCGTGATCTCGCCCGAGCACACCGCCGCCGTCCAGCGGGATCCGAGGGCCGCCTGGCAGGACATGATCCGGGCCTGCCCGGAGGTCGCCGAGCTGCTCGACGGAGTGCCGGCCGCGACCGAGCCGCCGTACGACCAGGTGCGGGTGCGCAAGGACTGGTCGTACTGGAAGACGTTCTTCTGGACGCCCGGAATGGCGCTCGTCGGTGACGCCGCCTGCTTCGTGGATCCGGTGCTGTCGTCCGGCGTCCATCTGGCCACCTACGGTGCCCTGTTGGCGGCCCGCGCGGTCAACTCGGCACTCGATGGCAGTGTGCCCGAGGAGCGCGGCTTCGCCGAGTTCGAGGCGCGGTACCGGCGTGAGTACGGGGTGTTCTACGAGTTCCTCATCGCCTTCTACGACATGGAACGCAACGACGAGTCCTACTTCTGGTCCGCGAAGAAGGTCACGAAGGTCGACAGCACCGAGGTGGCGGCCTTCGCCGAGCTGGCGGGTGGACTGGTCTCGGGTGACTCGGCGGTGCTGGGGCCGGACCGGCTCGGGGACCACTGGAGTGCCGCGGCGGCCGAACTGGACGGCGCGGTGGGCCGGTTGGCGACCGCGGACGACCGGGTGAACCCGCTGCTGTCCACGCGGGTCGTCGGCGAGACCTTCCGGACCGGCAACGAACTCCAGGAGCAGGCGCTCTACGGCGGCCCCCTGGACGGCACCGGTCCGGCGGGCCCCGGTCACCTCGTCGCCTCCGCGGACGGGCTGGGCTGGGACACGGTTCGAGGAACGGCCGCCCAGCCCGGCGATGAATGACCGAACCATTGGCATGTTGACTTTCGGCTGGACGAGCCAGAGGATTCCGGGGGTGACCCACACCGAGCGCCAGCCTGCCCGCACCGCCCTGCCCGTCGACCTCGACGAGGCCGCACACCGCTGTCTCGTCGCCGGGTTCGAAGGCACCACGACCGTCCCCGACACCCTGAAGCGGCTCGTCGACCGCGGTCTCGGCGGAGTCATCCTGTTCACCCGCAACGTGCGCGACGCGGAACAGGTGCGCCGGCTCACCGACACGCTGCGGGCGCTGAGGCCGGACCTGCTGGTCGGCATCGACAACGAGGGCGGCGGCATCGGGCACCTCGTCGCCGCGGGCGCCCCGGAGGTCCCCGGCTCCTACGCCCTCGGTGTCGTCGACGACCCGGACCTCACCGCCCGCTGCGCCGACGCCCTCGCCGGACATCTGGCCGCGCTGGGCATCACCGCCTCCTACGCCCCCGTCGCCGACATCCAGCGACAGGCCGACAACCCGATCGTGCGCACGCGCGCCTTCGGGACCGAGCCCGAACTGGTCTCCCGGCACCTGAGCGCCTGGATCGCGGCCACCGAGGCGCGGGGCATCGCCTCCTGTGCCAAGCACTTCCCCGGGCACGGCGGCACGCTCACCGACAGCCACCACGAAGTCGCCGTCGACCCGCGGCCGTACGAGGAACTCGACCTCGGCCCCTTCCGGGCCGCGATAGCCGCGGGCGTGCCGATGCTGATGAGCGCGCATGTCGTCTTCCCGGCACTGGATCCCAACCGGCCGGCCACGCTCAGCCGGCGCATCCTCGGGGATCTGCTGCGGCACGAGCTCGAATTCGACGGGGTGCTGGTCAGCGACGCGCTGGAGATGAAGGCGATCGCGGACCTCTACGGGGAGGCCGCGGGGGCGCGGATCGCCCTCGCCGCCGGAGCGGACCAGGTCATCGTCGCCGTGGCGGATCTGGGAGTGACGCTGGAGTGCCGGGACGCCCTGCTCGAGGCGCTGCGGGACCGGGTGCTCGCCGAGGAACGGATCCGGGAGGCCTCGGCACGGGTGGAGCGGCTGGCGGAACGGTATGCGACACCGGCGAGCGAGGTGGCCGTATGGGACGCGGGAGCGGGGCTGGAGGCGGCCCGGCGGGCCCTGCGGGGGCAGGTTGCGCCGGGGCGCGTGTCCGGGGCGCATGTCGTGGACCTGTTTCCGGCGCCGCATCCGGCGTTGAACTGGGGTGGGGAGGATCTGCTGACGGCGGTGCTGGCCGTTGATCCCATGGCCACGGGGACGGCGGTCAACGGGGAGCCCGCCGATCTGGAAGGTGCGGTCGAGGACATCCTGGCCAGGGCCGGGGGTGCGCCCCTGGTCGTGGCCACCTGCGATGCGGGCCTGCATCCCTGGCAGGCCCGCATGCGGGAGGTGATCGAGGCCCGGCGGCCGGGGGTGGTGCGGGTCGCCACGGGGCTGGCGGAGGGGAATGCGTTGTGCTCTTACGGGCGGGGGAAGGTCAATTTGCGGGCCGTGGCAGAGGTGCTGAGCGCTGCGCGGTAGCAGCGGGCCGGTGGGGGCTTGTCGCGCCCACGCGGCGGAGCCGCATA
The DNA here is from genome assembly GCF_001514145.1 of Streptomyces canus. Lineage (GTDB taxonomy): Bacteria > Actinomycetota > Actinomycetes > Streptomycetales > Streptomycetaceae > Streptomyces > Streptomyces canus. The sequence continues at coordinate 323,493 of NZ_KQ948661.1, read as the reverse complement.
TCGATACAGCCCCGCGCCCCTGAAGACCCTCACCGTCACGGGATTCGTATGAGCTCCTTGATGCCCCTCGCCGCCAGGTGGCTTTCGTCCTCTGCCTGCGCCGCCAGGACCACCGTTGGGCGGACGCCCTGCTGGCGCAGTCGCATCCACTCGTCGAAGTAGACCCCGCCCGGGCCGGAAATCGAGCGCGTGGACGGAGTGCAGTCCAGGACCAGAGCCGTGGCCCGGGGTTCCGCGATCAACGGCTTGGCCCGAAGTTCCGCCACCGTGGCCGCCACGGCCTCCGCGATCGGCTTGGGGCGCCCCTCCGCGTCGAACAACCCCAGCGTGTACTCCAGCTCCGGGAAGTCCGCCAGTGAGCGGTCCACGTCGTGGGAGCACCACCACGTCACGCCCCACAGGTTCTCGCAACCCGATGCGTTCAGGATGGTCTCGCGGGCGAAGTGCGGGGCGTCGGCGGCCGGGATGTGAGGTTCGGGGGCGCCGGTTTCCTGGACCCAGACCGGGCGGGCCGGGTCCTCGGCGTAGGCCTTGGCCAGTTCCGTGCCGTATTCGGCGAGATGGAGGACCTGGGGGGAGCGGGGGCCGTAGCGGCTCGCGCAGCCGCCGGAGAAGACCCAGGGGTGGACCGTGGTCAGGTCGCCCTTGCGGGCCGAGGCCTCCGGGGTGAAGGGGTGGTCGTCGCCGTACCAGGCCGCGTCGTACGCGGAGTGGGTGACCAGGCCCCGGGAGCCCAGGCCGTCCCGGGCGGCGGCCAGCAGGGTGTCCAGGTAGTGGTCGACCTCGGCCACCGTCGCCGGGTTGTGCTCGATGAGGTTGTTGAGCTCGTTGCCCAGCTGGAGGCCGATGAGGTTCGGGTGGCCGGTGAGGGCGCGGCCGAGGGTGCGGAGCAGGTCCGCCTGGGCGTCGATCGCCTCCGGGTCGGTGAAGACGTTGCGGTGGTGCCAGCTGCGGGTCCACTCCGGGTAGAAGTCGAAGCTCGACAGATGGCCCTGCACGCCGTCCACCAGGACGTCGAGGCCCGCCTCGGCCGCCAGGTCGACCAGCCGTGCCAGCTGGTCCACGGCTGCGGTGCGGATCAGGGTGCGGTTGGGCTGCAGGAGCGGCCAGAGGTGGAAGACCCGGACGTGGTCGAGCCCGAGCCCGGCTATCCGGTCCAGGTCCTCGCGGGCGCGGCCCGGATCGAAGTCGTGCCAGGCGTGGAACCAGCCGTGGCGGGGCGTGTAGTTGACGCCGAAGCGGAGCGTGGGAATGGGATCCTCCTCGGGCCGGGCCCTTGTCCTGCGCGAATGTATCAATCACCATAGTCGTCGATGGGTAATGATTTGAACCAAGATTTGGTCGTCGGCCTCGACGCCGGGGGCACCCGCACCCGCGCGGTCCTCGCCGACGCCGACGACGGTCGCGTGCTGGGCGAGAGCACCGGCGGCCCGGGCAACGCCATGACCGTGCCGGTCCCGCAGCTCACCGACCACCTCGCCGAGACGCTGGCCCGAGTGGTGCCCGAGGGTGCGCGCGCCCGGGTCGTGGCCGTGACCGGCGGTTTCGCGGGCGCCACGGCGGCCTCCGCGGAGGACCCCGGCACCTCCAGGGCCCGCACGGCCCTCACCGAGGCACTGGGCCGCCTCGGCATCCCGGCCCGCCGGGTCGGCGTCTGCAGCGACATCGAGGCCGCCTTCGCCGCCGCCCCCGGCACCCCCTCCGACGGGCTCGCCCTGGTCGCGGGCACGGGCGCGGTCGCCATGCGCATCACCGGCCGTCACGCCACGACCACGGTGGACGGCGACGGCTGGCTCCTGGGCGACGAGGGCAGCGGCTTCTGGATCGGCCGCAGCGCGGTCCGCGCGGCCCTGCGCATGGCCGACGGCCGCGGCCGTCCGACCGTCCTCGCCGGCTGGGTCGGCCGCACCCTCGGTCTGCCGGTCGACGTCCTCCCGAAGGGCTCAATCCCTTCGTACGACCAGGGCGGCACCGCCCTGCCGAGCGGTACCGCAGCCCACCCCACCGGCGTCCCCGGCTGGTCACGCGCCCGGCGTGAGGACTTCCGCCGCCATCTGCTGCCCGCCGTCATGGCCGATCCGCCGATCCGGCTGGCCCGTTTCGCCCCGCTGGTCGCCGACGCGGCCGCCGAGCAGGACGCCGTGGCCGGGGCGATCCTGAGCGAGGCGGCGGACCACCTGCTGGAGACCGTACGGGCGCTGGAACCGCGCCCCGGCGAACGGATCGTCGCCACGGGCGGCCTGCTCGGTCCCCAGGGGCCGCTCACGGCCCCGCTGGCCGAACGGCTCCGCACCCACGGCCTGAGCCTCGACTGGGTGGCCGACGGCTGTCCCGGCGCGGTCGCCCTCGCACGGCTGGCGCACCCGTCATGAGCGATGTCCTCTACCGCGACCCCACCGCACCCATCGACGCCCGCGTTCGCGATCTGCTGTCCCGGATGACCCTGCGCGAGAAGGTCGGCCAGGTCAACCAGCGCATGTACGGCTGGGACGCCTACCGCCGCACCTCCGACGGCGGCTTCGAACTCACCGAGGCCCTGTACGCCGAGACCGACCGTTTCGAGGGACTCGGTGCCCTGTACGGCCTCCAGCGCGCCGACGCCTGGTCCGGCGTGGATCACGGGAGCGGACCCGGCGCGCAGGACGGCGCCGCCCTCGCCGAACTGGTCCAGCGGCATGTCGTGGGCCGGAGCCGGCTCGGCATCCCCGCACTCTTCGTCGAGGAGGTCCCGCACGGCCTCATGGCCCTCGACGGCACGGTCCTCCCGGTCAACCTGGCGATCGGCGCCACCTGGGACCCCGGCCTCCACGAGCGCGCCGCCGCGCACGCCGCCGCCGAACTCCGCGCCCGCGGCGGCCACGTGGCCCTCGTCTCGGCGCTGGACATCGTCCGCGACCCGCGGTGGGGCCGTACGGAGGAGTGCTTCGGCGAGGACCCGTACCTGGCCGCCCGGCTGACGGAGGCGCTGGTCCGGGGCATGCAGGGTGTCCCGGACGACGACGTCTTCGCCGCAGACAAGGCTCCTGTCGTCCTCAAGCACTTCGCCGGCCAGGGTGCCACCGTCGGCGGCCGCAACTCCGCCGAGTCGGAACTCGGCCTGCGCGAACTCCACGAGATCCACCTTCCCGCCGCCCGGGCCGGTGTCCGCGCGGGCGCCGCCGCCGTCATGGCCGCGTACAACGAGGTCGACGGGATGCCCTGCTCCGGCAACCGCGCCCTGCTCACCGGGCTGTTGCGTGAGGACTGGGGCTTCGACGGGCTCGTCATGGCGGACGGTCTGGCCGTCGACCGGCTGGCGCGGATCACGGGGGACAAGGTCTCCGCGGGTGCTCTCGCCCTCGACTCCGGTGTGGATCTGAGCCTTTGGGACGAGGGCTTCACGCATCTGGAGGAGGCGGTCGAGCGTGGTCTGGTGAGCGAGGAGACCCTCGACACCGCCGTCGCCCGCGTGCTCCGGCTCAAGTTCCGGCTGGGCCTCTTCGAACGGCAGGACGCGACGGCCCGCCCGCCGGCCGACGGTGCGGCGATCAGCAGGGAGACCGCCCGGGCGGCCGTCACGCTCCTGCACAACGACGGCGTGCTGCCCATCGGCCCGAACGTCTCACGGATCGCCGTTCTCGGACCTCAAGCGGCCACCGCCGCACACCAGTTGGGCGACTACACCGCCCCGCAGCGCCCCGGCACCGGCAGCAGCGTTCTCGACGCCCTGCGCCGCCTCGCCCCGCCCGGCCTGGAGATCCGCCACGCCCCCGGCTGCGCCCTCACCGGCGACGGACTCTCCGGGATCCCCGAGGCCATCGCCCAGGCGGCCGCATCCGACCTGGCCGTCCTGGTGCTGGGCGGCAGCAGCGCCCGTACCCCCGAGACCGTGTTCGACGCCAACGGGGCCGCGCGCAAGGCCGTGTCCGAGATGACCTGCGGCGAGGGCGTCGACCTGGCCGGACTGCGGCTCGGCACGGCCCAGTACGCGCTCCTGGATGCCGTCGTCGCGACCGGCACACCTACGGCGGTCGTCCTGATACAGGGCCGCCCGCACCTCGTTCCCGACACCCCCGCCGCGCTGCTCACCGCCTGGTATCCGGGCCCGTGGGGCGGCGAGGCGATCGCCGGGGTACTGCTCGGGCTCACGGAGCCGGCGGGCCGACTGCCGGTCTCCGTCCCGCGCTCGGCGGCCCAACTCCCCGTCTGTTACAACCACAAGGACACCGAGTACGGCGGATACGTGGACGAGAGCGCGGAGCCGCGGTACTCCTTCGGGCACGGGCTGTCGTACACGAGTTTCGCGTACGGCACCCCACGGCTCACGGGCCTCACGGTCGAGGTCGATGTCACCAACACCGGTCAGCGGTACGGGCGTTCGGTCGTCCAGGTCTATCTGCGCCGCCTGCTCACCCCCACCTGGCCGCGCACCCTCGAACTGTGCGCGTTCGAGGGTGTCGGCCTGGCTCCGGGTGAGCGCCGCACGGTCTCGCTGACGCTGGACCCCGAGCAGCTCGCCCCGTCCAGGACGGTCGAGATCAGGGTCGCCGCGTCAGCCGGGGAGGCGCTCGGCGCTCAGGGTCACAGCTTGACGGCCCCTGACGAGACACCCTTGTAGAACCACCGCTGGGTGATCACGAACAGCACCAGCACCGGGATCACGGAGATCACCGAGCCGGCCATGACCATCCGCTGGTCGTAGCCGAACGACGAGCTCTGCAGGCGTGAAAGTCCCAGCGTCAGCGTCATGTTGCTCTCGGAGCGCAGCACGATCAGCGGCCACAGGAAGTCGTCCCAGGCGCTGATGAAGGTGTTGATGACGACCACCAGGATCGCGCCCCACGCGGACGGCAGATACAGGTGCCGGAAGCGCTGCCACTCGTTCGCGCCGTCGAGCATGGCCGAGTCCTCGATCTCGCGCGGGACCGCGAGGAACGCGCCGCGCATGAGGAGGACGTTGATGGCGCCGACGAAGCCGGGCAGCCACACGCCGGCCAGGTTGTCGACCAGGCCCATGTCCCGGATGCTCAGGAACAGCGACACCATGATCGACTCGAAGGGGAACATCATCGAGGCGATCAGGACCACCCAGACCGCCTTGCGGCCCTTCCAGCCGGGCTTGGAGAGCATGTAGCCGGCGGTGGTGGAGAAGACCAGCTGGCTGGTGACCGACAGGGCGACCACGATCAGGCTGTTCCTGATGTACGTGCCCACCGGCACCTGGTCGAAGACGGTCCGGTAGGCCCGCAGGGTCGGGTGGTGGGGCAGCAGGCCGGCGTTGGCGCCGAAGACGTCCTCGCCGGTGCTCTTCAGCGAGGCGAGGAGCTGCCAGAGCAGCGGGCCGACGGTGAGGCCGAGGACCAGGAGGAGCAGCAGATAGCGGACGACGAGCTCGCGGGGGCGGCCGTAGTCCCGCCAACGCGGCATCAGGCGGCGGCGCTTGGGTGCGACAGCGGTCGTCATGCCTCGTCCTCCTTCGTCAGGCGCTGCGCCAGCAGGGTCAGTCCCAGCGTCAGCAGGAACAGGGCCACGCTGACGGCCGAGCCGTACCCCGCGTTGCCGGTGATCGGGTCCAGGCCGACGTCCCGGATGTAGAAGGGCAGGGTGCGGTCGGCGCCGCCGGGGCCGCCGGTGGCGCTGCCGAGCATGTAGATCTCGGTGAAGACCCTGAGCGATCCGATGCCGGTGAGGGTGCCGACGAGCATCATGGCCTGCCGTACGCCGGGCACGGTGATGTGCCAGAAGCGGCGGGCCGCTCCGGCGCCGTCCATGGCGGCGGCCTCGTGGAGCTCCTTGGGGACGTTCCCGAGGGCGGCCAGGTAGAACACCATGTACCAGCCGAGCCCCTTCCACAGGGTCAGGCCCATCGCGGACAGCAGGATCAGCCAGGAGTCCGACAGGAAGGGGATCGCCGACCTGATCAAGTGGGCCTTCTGCAGCCAGGTGTTGACCAGTCCGTCGTCTGCCAGCAGCCACTGCCAGCTCAGACCGACGACCACGCTGGAGGCCAGCACCGGTGTGTAGAAGGCGGACCGGAAGAAGCCGATGCCCGGCAGGTTCTTCTCCACCAGCACGGCGAGCAGCAGCGGCAGCAGCACCATCAGCGGTACGACGATCAGCGCGTACAGGATGCTGTTGCGGGTCGCCAGCCAGAAGTCCGAGTCGTCCAGCATCCGCGTGTAGTTGTCGAGCCCGACGAACCTGTACGCGCCGCCCAGCGGCTTGGCGTTGGTGAACGACAGCAGCATGGTGTTGAGGAACGGGAACACCCCGAAGATCACGGCGCAGGCGATCGCGGGCGCGGTCCACAGCCAGGGCAGCCACCAACGGCGGTACATCGCTGCGCCGTTGGCGCCGGGGGCGGGTCCGGGCAGGACGGCCCTGGCGAGTCGGCGGGCGCGGGACGGGGCCGGGCCCGGCGCGGAGACCTTCGCCTCCGCACCGGGCACGGACACCGGGTTCGTGGTGTGCGTCGCCGCCATCAGCTGCTCTGCTTCAGCATCTCGTTGGCCTTCGCCTGGGCGTCCTTCACCGCGTCCGCCGCGCTCTTCTTGCCCTGCATGGCCAGCTGCACCTGGGCGACGATGGCGTTCTGCATGGCCGAGGAGATGTTGGTCTGGTAGGCGGTGGCCGTCTTCAGCTGCTCGGCGACCAGCTTGCGGGCCTGCGCGAACGGGTCGTCACCGGTGACCTTCTGGAAGAACGGGTCGTCCAGCGAGGCCGAGGTCGTCGGGAAGATCACCACCTTCGGGTCCTTGCACCAGGCCGTCTGGTTCTCGGCGTTGGTGAGGAACTCGGAGAACGCCAGCGCCGTGGGGGCGTTCTTGCTGGTCGCCGCGGTCGCGATGTACTGCGGGGCGCCGGTGGTGTGGCCGAGCGCGTCGAAGGGCTGCTGGCCGACCGCGGTCTTGTCGTAGACCGAGGGGCTGTTCTGCTGCACGAAGCGCACGAAGCTCGGGTTGGTCGAGCCGTAGGCGACCTTGCCCTGGCTGTAGAGCGTGGACGGGTCGTTGCTGGAGGACAGCGAGTCCTTCGGCATCGCGCCCTCCTTGTACAGCCTGGTCATCCACTCGACCCACTGGACCGTGCGCGGGTCGTCGGCGAAGACGGCGGACTTGCCGTCCGCGGACAGCGTCTTGATGTTCATCTGGTCCCAGTCGGCCGGGATCCGCCACACCGGGTTGGCCATCGTCGCGTAGAACTTGCCCTTGGCCGCCTTGGCGACCTTCTCGTAGTCGGCGAACAGCCCGAACACGGTCGTCGGCGGCTTGGCCGGGTCGATACCGGCCTGCTTCAGCAGATCGGTGTTGTACGTCAGGAGGATGCCGCCGGTGTACCAGGGCAGGACCGTGTGGACCGACGCGCCGGAGGGGTCCTTCATGAGGCTGGACTTCCAGAAGGCCGGGACGAAGGGCTTCGCGGCGTCGGGGTCCTTGACGCCCACGTTCAGCAGATAGCCGGCCTTGGTGAGGGAGGTCGCGGTGGGGGAGTCGACGTTGAGGACGTCCGGCAGGGTGCAGGCCTGGGCGTCGGCGACCGTGCGCTGGCCGAACGTCGCGTCGCCCGGGTCGTCGATCCACTTGACCTTGGTGCCGGGGTGGGCCGTCTCGAAGTCCTTGATCACTCCGTTGAAGAAGTCCCCGAAGTCCTTCTTCAGGTTGGTGGTCTGGAAGGTGATGTCACCCTTGACCTCGCCGGTGAGCTTCCCCGACCCGACGTTGCCCTTGTCGACCTTGCAGCCGCCGGCGGTGGCGTCACCGCTGTCGGATCCGCCGCCGGACAGGCCGCAGCCGGCCGCTGTCAGCGACAGAACGGCGAAACAGGTCAGGGTGCGGGTCAGTCTCTTTGCGCGCATGTGATGCCCCTCCACGGCTGGTTCAATGAACCAACTCCGACTCCGATTGATGAAAAGGTGGACCAGAATTCATCGGAGGTCAATGGTTTCCCGTGTTGCGTTTAGGTTCCGTGCGAGATCAGTGCCGGTGCTCGTGGTCCGGGTGCGAGGGATCGCCGGGGTGTTCGTGCCCGTGGGTATAGGTCACACCTGCACGAGCCTGGTCCAGCCAGCCGAAGAAGGCCTTGCGGCCTGCTGCCTTGCGGAGCTCACGTGAGATGCCTTCGCGGACCTCGTCGTACGGCAGGAGGTCCTCCGGGGCCACGCCGTCGAAGGGGGTGACGCCTCGCCTCAACGCCTCAGGGGTGAGGAAGCGGTCGTGGTTGCGGGCGTAGTAGTCCCGTACGGCGGTTTCCGGGACCGTCTGTTCGGACTCCAGGGCGGCGAGGAGGGTGCGGGCGGCGGGGGAGTGGGCGAGGGCTGCGGCGACGATGCTGCCGAGGTCTGCGACGTCTGTCTCGGCGACGGCCAGGACGGAGGCGGGTGACACCTCTTCCGGCACTTTCAGGCCCCGGTCGGCGCAGGCCCTTCGGGCGAGTTCGTCGGTGACGACTACTTGGGTGGCCCAGCGGCGGCGTTGTCTCGCGGCAGAGGGTGCCTCTGTCTGTCGTCGGGCGGGTGCGGGGCCGTTGTGGCTGGTCGCGCCGTTCCCGGCGCCCCTGTGGGGCGCTGCAAGGAAGGCGTTCACCCGTTCTGTCGGTAGCGGCTCACCATCTATCAGTGCGGCGTGTTCCGGTGTCACGGGGTCACCTCCAGGGCGATCGCCTTGGTGTAGGCCACGTGGCCGTTCCATGCCGCCTTCGCCATCAGCCAGTACGAGCCCGGTGGGATCGACGAGCCGTCCACCTCGATCGCGTACTCCACCTGTTCCCCGCCCGGCACCGTGAAGCCCCGCAGTCCGGGGCCCACGCCTCGCCATGTGCCCCACGACGACACCGCCCACAGCTGGCCGCCGACCGGGCCCCGTGTGGTGTTGTGCAGGCTCACCGGAACCTGAGCCCGCTCACCCCTGCGCACGGTGACCCGGTCGGCGTTCAGCCCGCACGCCAGCCCCTGGCCGGCGGGCGGACCGCCGGGCACGTCGAGGCCGACGACGTCCTCATAGTGCTGACCGCCGTACGACAGCCGGGCCGTGAGCCAGTGGCGGCCGGGCCCGGCGTCCGGTGGCGGTGTCACCGTCACCTCGGCCAGCGAGAAGCCGCCGGGGCCGAGCACGTACGGCAGTTCGGCGGGCTCCGCGGACCAGCCGGGCGGCACCTCGAAGACCACCGTGCCCTTCGTCGAGGTGTCGGTGAGCTCCGAACCGATCCGGACCGTCGCCGTGACGGGGCCGGAGGCGGTCAGGGCGGTGGGGGAGAGGTAGACGGAGACGGGCATGTTGCCGCGTGGGGCGGGCCCGGAGTTGTGCAGCCAGTAGCGGGTGTGGACGGGCTGGGCGGGCTCGTGGGCGGCGACACCGGGGTCGGCCTTCGGCTCGGGAGCCTGAGGGGGTGTGGCGAGGACGGTGGCCACCTCGAAGCCGGTCAGCTCCGCCTCCAGAGCCCCCTCGCCGTCCGGGATCAGCGAATCCCCGGGCCTTTCCAGTACGTCCGCCCGGGCGCCCTCCGTCCAGGCGACCGGCCCGCGCACCCGGGCCCGCACCGGCCGTCCGTTCACCTCGTGCACACGGACGACGACCCCGCGCCCCGGGTCCGCCGGCGTCGTGCCGCCCCGGGCCAGCGGGGAGCCCAGCGGCTTGAGGGCGTCGAGGAGCACCTCGCGGGCGGGCTCGACCGCCAGCAGGGAGGTCTTCCTGGGCAGGAGCGGGGACGTGCCCTCACCGCGCACCCGGGCGGTGAGCGGATGGTTGAACTCATGGCCGCGGGCCGGGAGTTGAAGGTCCCGCCAGTCGCCCTCGCCCGCCACGACCGCGTACTCGAAGGTGTGCGACCAGCGCTGGAGCTGGAAGCCCGACCCGTCGGGGGTCGTGCGGCGGGGCGGGTCGACCCAGATGCCGGACGGCCAGCCGGTGCAGGAGCGCATCAGCGACATGTAGAGGTCTCCGGAAGGGGTGACCACACAGCCCGGCGTGCCGCGGTTCAGGACGGCGAAGCCGCGCCCGTCCCAGGCGTCGCCCGGCGGCAGGGCCTCGCCACCGCCCGGCGCCGTGGCCGTGACGGTGAAGTCCTCCAGGTCGGCGATCAGCGCGTCGACCGCCTTGGCGTCACCCGAAGGGTCCGCGCCCGCGATCACGAGCAGCGGCAGGCGTTCCAGGTCGCGCAGGTCGGCGCCCGGCACCCACTCCTCGCGCAGCGAGGCGCGGGGGGCGACCCACACGGCCGCCACGCCCCGCTCGGCGACCTGGCGGCGCAGCTCGCGGTGGGCGGCCGGGTCCATGGCGAGCGCCTCGTCGACCAGGGAGTTGCGCTCCGGGCCGCCGACGGCGATCCGGATGTCGGGGAGGTTGGAGTCCACCTCCAGGTCTCCGTAGCGGGGACCGCCCGCGATGGTCGAGGTGGCGGTGACGCCCGCGCGGACGAGGGCCGCCGCGAGCGGGGTGCCCAGCTCACCGGCCTCGTCCCAGTCGGCGTACACCAGCTCCGCGACACCGATGGCCCGTCTGCCGAGCGGCGCACCGGAGTCGTCGTGCAGGAGGACCCGGGCCGTGGACCCCAGGGCGAACCAGGTGTTGGCCGGGTTGTCCAGCGTCCACGGGAACTGCTCGCTGTCCACCTCCACGAAGCCGAAGCCGCGCCCGATCACCGCGTCGGCGACCTCGTGCACGGGCAGCCCGCCCCGCACGTCGGAGGGCCAGCGGACCCGGATCAGCCGGTCGGCGCCGTCGTAGCCGTCGATCGTCGTGGAGACGTCGAGACGGTCGACGCCCGCCCAGAGGGTCAGCCGCTGGGTGTACGTGAAGAGGCCGAGGTCGGCGCGGACGGTGATCCGGGATCCGGCCGGGGAGTGATCCACCTCGATGTCGGCGGTCACGTCACGGCCGCGCGCGGCGGTCGTGCCGGTCGGGGTGAGGTGCCAGGGGCCCTCGCCGAAGCGCGGGTGCCTCGGGAACTCCTCCTGGACGACGAGCTCGTTGCCGATCTCCCCGGCGGGCAGGAGCTCCCTGCCACCCTCGGCCACCGCCCGCAGACTGCTCACGGCACCGCCGCGCGCCGCGTCGACCGTCACCTCGTAGAACTCGTTGCGGATGGTCGTCCCCTCGCCGGAGGTCCACCCGGGGAGGGAACCGGCCGCCAGCGGCAGGGTCTTGAGGCCCATGCCGGGCACCTGCGGCACGACGACCCGCAGGGTGCCGTCCTGCTCTCGCACGGCCGGCAGCGGCTGGAAGTCGTCGCCGACGGGCACCAGACCCGGGTCGTCGACGGTCAGCACGTCCTGGCGTTCCCAGGTCGCCGGGTTGAAGACCACGAGGTCCGGGCCGGTGCCCGGCTCGACCCGGTCGGCCAGCGCCTTGGTGGCATCGGCGTGCACGGTCTCGGCGAGGTCGGCCAACTCCCGCCAGCCGGTGAGGAGATCGATGTACACCTGGTCCGACTCCGAGCCGGTGATGGCGTCGTGGTGGGCGCCGTAGACCAGCTGCCGCCAGGCCTTGTCGAGGGCCGCGTCCGGATAGGCGTGCCCGGTGACGAGGGAGGCGAGGGTCGCCCAGGCCTCCGCGTCGGCCAGGAGCGTCTCGCCGTAGCGCTGGGCCTGCTTGGTGTCGATGTAGGAGACGTCCTTGCCGGTGTAGACCGGGTTCATGTCCCGGGTCTGCGGCGAGGCACGGCGGCCCTCGGCGTCCAGCTCCGCGCGCACGGCGGCGAAGAAGTCCCGGGGGACGGCACTGACGAACCGGGGCCAGACGTAACGGGCGTTCCAGTCCCGGTGGATGTCCATCACCCAGCGGCACGGCGGCGCGTAGTCCCCGCCCACCGGGAGCAGCACATTGCGCGTGAGCGCGACCTTCTTGAGCCCCTGGAACAGCTTGAAGGCCTCCGCCTCCGCCTCGGGCAGTGTCGGCGCGTTGTCGATCCGCCAGCCTGCGCCGTAGTGGTTGACCATGTACGCGGTGAGGATCCCGCGCCCCGAGGGTGCGATCCAGTCGAACTCCGCCGGGAACTGCATCCGCGTCGGGTCCCGCGGCTCCTCGCCGAAGACGGACAGGGTGGGACCCCACTGGTGGAAGGGGCCGCGCGCCCAGGAGCTGGACGTCACCCCGGCGTCGGCCATCAGCCCCGGGAACTGCGGGTCGTGCCCGAACGCGTCCAGCTGCCAGGCCGTCTCCGGGGACGCCCCGAGGATCGCGCGCTGGTATCCGTCGCCGTACAGCGCGTTGCGTACGGTCGCCTCGGCGCCGGTGAGATTGGTGTTCGGCTCGTTGTAGGTGCCGCCCATGATCTCGACGCGGCCGGTGCGGATCAGCTCGCGCAGGAAGCCGCGCTCCTCCGGGAAGGAGTCCCAGTACGGCTTGAGGTAGTCGACCTCGGCCAGCACGAAGGTGTACGCCGGGTCGCGCCGGGCCAGGTCGCTGTGGGCGCGGACCAGGCTCATCCCGGACTGGCCGCGTGAGTCGAAGGTGCGGGCCGGGAGGCCGGTGGTGGCCGGATCGTCGGCGACGTCCCAGGTCTCGGTGTAGGCGCCCTGGGTGTTCCACCAGACGGGGTCGTAGTGGAAGTGGCTGACCATGAACATGGTCCAGCCGGGCTCGGCGACCGTGAACTCCCCGGTGCCGTGCGCACTCTCGTCGCCGTCGGTTGCGGTGACCGTGATCGGCCCGCCGCCGCCGGTCACGGGTATCTCGGCCCGCACGGTGCCGTTTTCGCCGACGGTGACGACCGTCTCTCCGACGCCGCGTCCCTCGACGGTGACGTGGACCGAGCGGCCCGGGAGGTGCTCGATGCCGGCGGCCACCACCTGGAGCGGCTGCTCGGGTGTACCGACGAACAACTCGGTCGACTCAACAGCGGTGACACGCATGGGGCTCCTACGAGATGACTCGGGGGAGCCCCATCCTGGCACTGAGAGGATGATTCAAACAACCATCTTTGAGTTATCTCGGTGGTTCATCCATGCAAGATCGGCCACGGTCAACGCGTACGGCGAGCCTTCACGGCGTGCTGCGGGGTGATGTGGTCGGTGAGCGCGAGGGAGGCGCTGGCCCGCTGGTAGGCCACCTGGCCGACGCGGACGTAGAGGCAGTCGACGATCATCAGGACGGAGTGCCGGCCGCCGATGCTGCCGGTGCGGAAGCTGGTCTCCGAGGTCGAGGAGATGAGCCGGACGTCGGCGGCCTTGGCCAGGGGGGAGCGCGGGTCGGTGGTGATGGCGATGGTGGTCGCGCCCCGCTCCTTGGCCATCTCGAAGGGCTCGAGGGTCTCGCGGGTGGCACCGGAGTGGGAGATGCCGATGGCCACGTCGGCGGGGGTGAGCAGGGCCGCCGAGGTGGCCGCGCCGTGCACCTCGGTCCAGCCGCGGACCTGGCAGCCGATGCGGAACAGCCGGGTCTCGGTCTCCTGGGCGACCGCGCCGCTGCCGCCGACGCCGTACACGTCGATGCGGCGGGCCTTGGCCAGCGCCTGGGCAGCGCGCTCCAGGGCGTCGAGGTCGATGCGCTCGATGGTCTGCTGGATCGCGCGCAGATCAGCGCTGCCCACCACCTGGACGACCCGCTCCAGGCTGTCGTCCGGAGAGATGTCGGGGCCGATCTCGGCCGAACCCCAGTCGGAGACCTCGCCGCGGCCGCGCTCCTGGGCCAGTTCGATCAGCAGATGCTGGTAGGAGTCGAGTCCGATGGCGCGGCAGAACCGGGTCACCGTGGCCTGCGAGGTCCCGGTGCGGCGGCCCAGCTCGGCGGCCGAGCAGTGGGTGACGGCGGCCGGATCCTCCAGGATCAGCTCGCCGACCTTCCGCAGGGAACCGGCCAGCCGGGGCAGCTCGGTGCGGATCAGGGTGGTGACGTCGGTCGGAGGCATGGAAAGAAGGTATCAGCCACCCTTAGAACCACTGATTGAATACCAGGACCGCGTTGTGGTTTATTGATTCACCGATGGATGATTGTATGGTGGTTCAATCCATCAGTGGGGAGTGTCGCGTGTCCGTCGAGTCAGTCAGCGCCCAGGGCTTCGCCGAACAGAGCCTGGACGTCCTCCGTCACGTCACCGAGTCCGCCCGCGAGGACGTGCACCGCGCCGCCGAGCTGATCGCCGACTGCATCCGCGCCGACGGTGTGATCCACGCCTTCGGCACCGGTCACTCCCAGGCGATGGTCCTGGAGGTCGCGGGCCGCGCGGGCGGTCTCGTGCCCACGAACCGGCTGCAGATCTCCGACCTCGTCCTCTACGGCGGAGACGACCCGAGCGTCCTCGACGACCCGCTGCTGGAGCGGCAGCCGGGGGTGGCCGTCCGCCTCTACGACCTGGCCGCGCCGCACCCCCGGGACCTGTTCGTCATCATCTCCAACTCCGGCGTCAACAGCGTCATCGTGGAGATGGCGCTGCATGCCCGGCAACAGGGGCACAAGATCCTCGCGATCACCTCCCTCACCCACACGGCGGCCGTGCCGGCCGGGCACGCGAGCGGGAAGAAGCTCGTGGACCTGGCGGATGTGGTGCTGGACAACGCGGCGCCGGTCGGGGACGCGTTGCTGTCGCTGCCGGGGGGTGGGGCGGTGGGGGCGCTGTCCACTCTGACCGGTGTGATGCTGGTGCAGATGGCTGTCGCGGAGGCTTCGGGGCTGTTGCTTGCCGCGGGTCAGCGTCCGCCGGTTTACGTGTCGGCCAACGTGCCTGGAGGCTTTGAGGGCAACCTCGAGCTGGAGAAGCGGTATTCGGGGCGGGTTCGGCGTACCGCGAGCTAGGGGGTGCCTGGGGTGTCGCGGGGAACTTGCGGCCCGTGCGGGCTGGTCGCGCAGTTCCCCGCGCCCCTTTTCAGCTCGCCCTTACTCGACAGGTACCGGAGTCAAGGCGACGGCCAGCGGATACGCGCCGGTCGTCAGCGGTGACCCGGCGGTGTTCGTGGCGGTGTCCACCGGTACCAGGGAGTTGTCGTCCGCCGTCGTGACGTAAGCCGTGCTGCCGTTCCAGTTCAGGGCCACGTCGAACGCGGACTTTCCGACGGTCACCCGCTTGCCCGGGGCGCCGGTCACCGTGTCGATCGGGGTGATCGTGTCCCCGTTGCTGGGACTGACCCACAGGGTCCGGCCGTCCGGTGACAGGCCCAGGCCGTACGCCTGGCCGGAGACCAGGAAGGTCGGTTCGGTCTCGTTCGTCGTCGTGTCGATCGGGGTCACCGTCGAGCCGCCGGAGTTGGAGACGTACACCGTCCTGCCGTCGGGGGCCGCCACCACGTTGAAGGGGCTGGGGCCGACCGGGATCGCCGCGCCCGCCTTGCCGGTGGCGAGGTCGACGGGGCTCACCGTGTTGTCGTGGATGTCGGCCACGTACAGGGTTCTGCCGTCGGGCGTGATCGCCATGTTCTCGGGGCCGTCGCCGACCGGGACCGGCGTGCCGGTCGTCAAGGTGCCCGTGTCGATGGACTGCACTGTTCCGTCGGTGTAGTTGGCGACCCAGAGTGTGCCGCCGTCCGGGGTGAGCGCGAGTCCGGCGGGGACCTTGCCGACGGCGACGGTGGCGGTGACCGTGCCGCTCGCCACGTCGATCACGCTGACCGTGTCGGAGCCCTGGTTCGCGGCGTACGCGGTGTGCCCGTCCGCGCTCACGACGACCTCGCCGGGGTTGTTGCCGACGGCGATGTTCCTGGTCGTGCCGGAGGACAGGTCGATGGAACTCACCGACGCGCCACTGAAGTCGGCGGTCAGCGCGCGCGGTGTGCCGGTGCCGTCGGTGACCTGGACCGGGAGCGCGCGGTCCAGGATGCCGGTGCCCGACACGACGACGGAGTGGACGCCCTCGGTCTTCCCGGTGAGGGTGACGGTGACCTTGGCGTCCGGGGTCGTGGCCGTGCCCTCGGAGGGCGAGGCGGTGACGCCGTCGGGCACGGCGAGCTGCCAGCTCACGGTCCTGGCCTGGGCGTCGGAGAAGTCGAGGGTGACCGTGGCGGAGGCTCCGGGCCGGACCGACAGGGAGCTGGGCGAGAAGGAGGCGTCCACGCCGGGATCGGGGGCGTTCTCCAGCATCGTGGTGTAGAGGAACTGGTCCATCACGCCTGGCGAGACCTGCTGCGGGATGGCGTCCAACTCCCTGCGGTCTTCCTGGAGTTGCTTCCAGTACGTGGAGACCGCGTCCGCGTCACCGCGGTGGTGGGCCAGCAGCAGATCCACGGCCGTCCCGCCCGCGTCGCCGTAGCGGCCGAGCTTGTCGAGCCAGGCGGAGGTCTCGTCGAGGAACCCGGGGTTGTCGAGCCGGGCGCGCAACTGGGCGGGCGTGTCGGCCATGTCGGCGAAGTAGGCCTTCAACCGGGTTGCCGCTCGGTCGAGTCCGCTGTCCTGCTCGTAGGCCTTGCGGAAGGCGGCGATCAGCCGGGTGAGGGTGGGGGACTCGGTCGGGTCCAGCTGGGAGGAGTAGTTGTTCTCGGCGAAGATCCGCAGCCACTTCGCGGCGTCAGGTCCCGCCAGGTCCTGGACCGAGGCGGCGAACGCCTTGCCCGGGTCGTAGGCGGTCGGGTTCCAGAGATAGGCGGCCGAGGTGAACAGAGCGATCCGGCTCGCCTCGCCCTGGACCATCGGGTTGGCGGTCACGCCGACGGCGGCGCTCGCCACGCCGGGTTCCCGGCCCGTGTAGGGGCCGAGGAGGAGACGGCTGGTGACGTAGTCGTTGACCGGGTAGTTGTCCCAGACCAGGATCGGGTGGCCGTAGACCTCACGGGCCTGCTTCAGCTGCTCGGTGGTGATGGTGGGCGCGATGACGCCGACGCCGGTCCATTCGACGACCACGGACGGATCGAGCTGCTCCCTGAGGGCCTTCTTGTACGGGGAGTCGGCGAGGTCGGAGTACTCGGTGGGGACCATCTCCAGGGGCTGGAGTCCGGTGTGGTCGGCGGAGAACCGCTGCCACGCGGTGTTCAGCAGATGGGCCTGCGCGGCGCCCGCCGCACCGCCGCCCGTGCCGAACTCCTGCTCGTCCTCGGGGCAGTTCCACTTGGTGTAGCTGATGTCGTCCAGCGGTATCGCGAAGGAGCGGACGCCGATGGCGTACAGCGAGTCGAACTTGGCGGTGAGCGCCGTGATGTCGGCGTCCGACGAGTAGCAGACCGACAGGCCGGGAGAGAGAGCGTAGGTGAAGCGGACGTGGTCGGCGTCGGCCCGGTCGACCAGTTCCTTCAACCGGTCCAGCGCCGCGGCCGGGTACTCGTCCCGCCAGCGGGCCCGCAGGTAGTCGTCGTCCTTGGGGGAGTAGACGTAGACGTTCTGCTTCGTACGGCCGTAGAAGTCGAGTTGGGCGAGGCGCTCGGCGTGCGTCCAGGGGGTGCCGTAGAAGCCCTCGATGACTCCGCGGAGGGCGGCGGTGGGCCAGTCGCGGATCTTGACCACCGGCAACTGGCGCATGCCGGCCAGGAGTTGGCGCAGGGTCTGGGCGGCGTAGAAGGTGCCGGTGGTGTCGACGCCGGAGAGGGCGAGAAGGGCCTGGCCGTGGCTGCGGCCGGAGGTCAGGACGTAACCGCCGGGGGCGAGACCGGACGGGGAGGCGGCGCCGAGCTGTTTCAGCGTCCGGGCGGTGGCGCTGTTCTCGCCGGGGCCGCCGAGGTAGACGGTCAGGTCGGACGGGGGCGGCCGGTCGCCGGCGTCGACCTTCGTGATGCGGTCGGCTCCGGCGGCTTTGAGGGCCGCCTCGACGACCTTTCGGGCCGAGGGATCGGTCCCGGGGCCGACGACCTCGACGACCCGGTCGGGAACGGGGAGTCGGCCGGGTCCGACGGTGATCTTCTGAGGGGTCGGCCATACCTCCGGCACCGTCTGCCGGGGGTCGGCCGAGGCGGGGGCCGCCGGCGCCGCGAGGCCCAGGGCCAGCAGCAGGGCGGCGGCCACACATCTGAGATTGATGAATGAATCCACCTGATGATGCTAGAAGTGTTGAATGCATCATTCAATGGTGCCCGGGTGTTCAGAGTGCCTTCCGGTGCACGAGGGCCGACATGCACAGCACACCCGGCAGCAGCGGCAGCCACACCGTCAGGACGCGGTAGCCGATGAGGGTCGCCGTGCCGAGGCTCACGGGGACGCCGTAGACGGCGAGGGTGAAGACCATGGCCGCGTCCACCGGGCCGATGCCGCCGGGCGCGGGCACGGAACCGACCGCGCTGCTCGCGGCGAGGTACGCGAACGCGACCTGTGCCCAGGACAGCGTCACTCCGAGCGAGGCGCCGACCGCGTGGATCACGCTCGCCTGGAGCAGGGGCGCGGCGGCCGCGCCGCCCCACAGGGCGAGGACCCGGCTGGGCATGGTGTGCAGCCGGCGGGCGTCGGTCAGG
Source organism: Streptomyces canus (assembly GCF_001514145.1). Classification (GTDB taxonomy): domain Bacteria; phylum Actinomycetota; class Actinomycetes; order Streptomycetales; family Streptomycetaceae; genus Streptomyces; species Streptomyces canus. The sequence continues at coordinate 305,219 of NZ_KQ948661.1, read as the reverse complement.
GCGGTGCGCACGAACGTGACCGCCGGGCGGCGCAGCGGGCGGACGAGGGTCAGCACCAGGAGCGTGCCGACGAGCCCGAGTCCCGCGGCCACCAGGGGCAGGAACAGCATGCGCCGGTCCGGGACGAGCTCACCGAGCCGCAGCAGACCGGGCAGGGCGACCAGGAAGCCGATCAGGACGAGCGTCTTGGCGATCGGCCTGACCAGCGCGTACAGGGCGAGTGAGGCGGTGGCGCGGCCCAACGGGATGCCCTGCCCCTGGAGGAAGCGCAGGGTGACGGCGTGCGCGCCGAGGCTCGCCGGCAGCACGTGGTTGGCCGCACCGGCGGCGAACTGCGAGGCCACGAGCAGCCCCGACGGCAGCCGCTCGGGCAGGGCGCCCTGCCGGACGACGGAGGCGGACACCCAGCCCAGGCAGGTGTAGAAGAGCCCGATGAGCAGCCACCAGGGGTCGGCGGTGGCCAGCCGCGCGGTGCCGTCGTACAGGGCACGCCAGTCCAGCGCCGCCCAGATGCCGATGAGGAGGACGGGGAGCAGGGTGAGCAGACGGCGGGTGAGACGGGTCGGGGAGCGGCGGGAACCGGCGGGAGCGGGAGCCGGAACACTGATCGGGGCCGGGGCCGGGGCCGGGGCGGGGAGCGGCCCCGGGGGACCTTCGAGCGGAAGCAGGGACACGGCGCACGTCGTCCTTTCGCGTCATGCCCCGTGCGGGACACGGGGCATGACGGAGGCAAGGCGATGCAGAGGGGACGAGGGAAACGTTCCCGCTCGGTGTGACGTTCAAATGTCCGGCAGTCGAAGGGGCGCGGGCGGGTGGGCGAAACGGGGTGGGGCACCGGTGCGGAAACGGGTCCGCCCCGGCTCCCTTTCGGGATGCCGGGGCGGTCAAGGGAACTTCGGCCGCGACAGGGGGCTTCAGCTGATGAAGGAGCCCGGGGCGCAGGCGCCCGAGGTCACCCAGGCGTGCGACTCGATGGAGTTGTTCATGTTCACGTTGTTGGTGTAGTGGTTCCGGCTGAGGTCGTCCACGTACTTCTCGCCCGGCAGGAGGCAGCCGTACGAGGTGTCGTTGTAGTTCGAGAGCCAGTAGAAGGCCACGACGTCCTTGCCGCCGACGAACCCGCTGTTCATGACGGACGAGGCGCGGTTCACGTCGGAGCCCTGGAAGGGGCCCGCGCCGTCGCCCCACTCGGGGTCGTTTCCGGGGGTGACGCCGAGGAGTTCGCCACCGCAGTCGGTGCCGTCCCAGGCGCGGACGTTGCCGTCGCGGCCGTGCGAGTTCCAGTTGGAGTTGCAGCCGGGGCCCGCGTGGGCGGTGGCCGGGATGGCGATGCCGAGGGCCGCGAGGCCCAGGGTGGCGAGGGAGACGGTCAGCTTGCGCATGACGGATTCCTGTTCTGCTTGCGCCTCTTGGGAGGCGTGGGTGGGATGGTGAGGTGACGTCCGCGAGCATCGTCGCGGGGTCTGTCCGTGACGCAGGTGTCACGGATGTCTGGGGCCGGCGCGTCCTGGATCAGGTGCGGGCCGGGACAGTGCGCTCGGCGACGGTCAGGGCGTGCCGCTGCATCCGCAGGTGGGCGTAGAGGGCGTGGCCGTACTTCTTGGTCAGTTCGCCGACGTAGTGGGCCTCGCGCCGTTCGCCGATCGAGCGGAGGGAGACGGATCGGGCGCAGGTGGCGTCGGCGACCGCGATCCGGGTCTCGTTCGCGAAGGTCCTGGCCTCCTCGGCCCGGGTCTGTTGCGCGCTGGGCTCGCGTGTGGACCGGCGTGCCGCGTCGGGGTCGGGGAAGGAGTGGCCCGCCTTGTTCATGCAGCGCGACCAGGCGGCCACCGCGCTCTTGAACTCCTTGTCGCCCAGCAGCTTGCCCACGTACAGGGGGCGCAGGTTTCTGACGGCCACGTCGGAGCGGAACCATGCCGCCGGATCGCCGTACAGCATCTTCTCGGCCTGGCGGGCACAGCCGCCGGACTGCTTGGTGATCGTGCCGCCGGACGGTGTCGGTGACTTCAGCAGTACGGCGTCCCGGCCGCCGTCCATCGCGATGTCAAAAGCCTTCTGGCGCGAGCGGGTAAGGGACTCGCGGTAGGCGATGTTGGGGTTGCGCAGGCGGGCGCGGTCCTCCTTCGCCATGATCCGGCTGCCGTAGCCGTGGCTGCGTGCCCAGTCGACGTCGTCCTGGACGTAGCCGACCGGCCGGCTCTCCTCCAGGCTCAGCGGCTTTGCCTCCCCGTAGCGGAAACCCCGCTTCCTCATGCAGACCGTGATCAGGTGCTGCTCGGCGTCGGAGATCCGCAGGTCCTGGGCGTAGGTGAGCTTCTCGCCGGCCGTGGTGGCCTCGGTCTGCGCGGCCGGTGAGGCGCGGTGGGCCGCGTCGGTGGCCGCCGTGCAACCGGCCAGCACGAGCGAGGCCAGCGCGGCGATCACGCCCACCGTGGTGGCCGCGCGTCGTGGGCTGTGTCCACTCGGTACCACCGTCCGGCGTGGGACGTCGGCGCGCTTCATCGGCTGCTCCGGGGGTGAAGTCGAACTGGGTTGTTCTTACGAGCCGTTGACGCCCCGGAAGGCATGTCCGTATGACCCTCGGACCGCGGATTCTTTTCTTGTGTCGGCGGTCATACGAGGACGGCGCGCGAGGGGTCTTCTCTGTCTGTCTGCCGCCCGTCCGGAACTGACCGACGCGCTGCCGTCCCGCCTTTCGCTCGCTCGGCGCCACGCGGGAAATACCGGCGGGCCCTCATACGAGCGGCCCCGCCCAGCCGTCCCTCGGACGAGCAGGACCTGCGCCCACCGCCGAAATCCGGCCAACCACCGTTCGGCGTGGAAGTCGGCAGGCGCACCGCCCGTTCCGGGATCCAGGCCCCGTCCGAGGCCCGCCCGGGGTGGCGGGCCGGTCGGATCCGGCCAGGGCGGCTGTGACCACGCCATGAACTGTCAGTGCCCGTCGATATCGTCGAACACGCATCCGTGGGGCGGGCGGTACGGCGATCGGGGAACGATGCTCCAGGTACGTCTTCTCGGTCCGGTGGAGGTGTGGGAGGGGAACCGACGGGCCCCGCTCGGCGGGGTCAGACCCCTGGCGGTGCTGTCCGCACTCGTCGTCCATCTGGGCGAGGTGCTCTCCACGGAACGGCTCGTGGACTGTGTCTGGGACGAGCAGGCGCCCGCCACCGCCAGCGCCCTCGTCGCCACCCATGTCTCCGCGGTGCGCCGCGCGCTCGCCCGCGTCGGTGAGGCGGAGGTGATCCGCACCCGGCCGCCGGGATACGTCGCCGACCTCGACCCCTCCCAGGTCGACGCCCGCCGCTTCGAGGAACTGCTCACCTCGGGCCGGGCCGAGGCCGCCCGGGGCCGCGCCGACGAGGCCGCCGAGCTGCTGTCCGAGGCACTGGGGCTCTGGCGGGGGCAGGAGGCCATGGAAGGGCTGGGCCAGTCGTTCGCCCGGATCGAGGCGGCCCGGCTGGGCGAACTGCGGCTGGTCGCCCAGGAGGAGTCCTTCGGCCTCCAACTGGAGCTCGGCCGCGCGGACCGCACGATCGCACCCCTGCTCGCGCACGTCGCCGCCCACCCCCTCCGGGAACGGCCGCGCGGCCAGCTGATGACCGCGCTGTTCCGCACCGGACGGGTCTCCGACGCCCTGCGCACCTACCAGGAGGGCCGCGAGGTCCTGCGCGAGGAGCTGGGCATCGACGCCGGGCCGGAACTGCGGGCGCTGCACAAGGCCGTGCTGACCAACGACCCCTCACTGCTCGGCACCGGCTCTCGCACCGGCTCCAGACCCGACGACTCCGGTCCGCCGGGCTCCGGCGCACGCCCCCACGACCCCTCGCCGCTCGGCTCCAGCTCCGGCCCGTCGGCACAGGAGGCCACCGCTTCGAGGACCCGGCAGCGGACCACGAACCCTGCGACGGCGGTCCACACCGGACCGGACGCGCCGTCCCCGAGACCCGCCCCGTCCCATCTCCCCCCGGACATAGCCGACTTCGTCGGCCGACCGGACCAGATCGACTGGGCCGTCTCGCTGCTGGGCCGGGTCGACGACCCCGTCCGTACCGCCCCGCCGATCGGGGTGATCTCCGGACGCTCCGGGACGGGCAAGACCGCCCTCGCCGTCCACGTCGGCCATCGCACCGCGGAACTCTTCCCGGACGGCCGCCTGTTCGTGGACCTGCGGGCCGCCGACACCGCGCCCCTGCAACCGGCCGACGCCCTCGCCCGGCTGCTGCGGGCCATGGGCGCCGAGCCGGCGACGCTGCCGAGCTCCGTCGAGGAACTGACGGGGCTGTACCGCACGTACACCGGCCACCGCCGCATCCTGCTGATCCTCGACAACGCCGCCGGCGAGGCGCACGTACGGCCACTGCTGCCGCCCGGCCCCGGCTCCGCGGTGCTCGTCACGAGCCGGCGCCGACTGGTGGCGCTGGAGGGTGCGGCCCATCTCGATCTGACCGTCCCGGACGAGGAGGAGGCACTCGAACTCCTGGGACGGGTCGCCGGAGCGGACCGTGTCCGTGCGGAGCCGGACCAGACCGCCGAGATCGTCGCCCTGTGCGGGCGCCTGCCGCTCGCCGTGCGCATCGCCGGAGCGCGGCTCGCGGCCCGGCCGCACTGGGTGCCCGGCCGGCTCGCCGCCCGCCTGCGGGACGAACGCCTTCGGCTCAACGAACTCCGTGCCGGTGACCTGGAGTTGCGCACCAGCCTCGAACTGGGTTACGCCGACCTCGATCCGCAGGAGCGGCGCGCCCTGCGCCGGCTGGCACTGCTCGACCTGCCCGACTTCGCGGCCTGGATCGCCGCCCCCCTGCTGGACATCGGCACGGAGGAGGCAGAGGAGGCCGTCGAGCGGCTGGTGGACTGCCACTTCATCGACGTGATCGGCGTGGACGGCACCGGCCGCAGCCGTTACCGCATCCACGACCTGGCCCGGGAGCACGCCCGCGAGCGCTGCCTGTCGGAGGAGAGCGCCGAGGAGCGGGCGGCGGCCGTGCGGCGCCTGGTGGAGTGCTGGCTCGGGCTGGCCGAGAAGGCCGCCGCGCGGGGCCCCGGCGGCACGGCACGCTACTTCCCCGAGCCGGCCGCCGTACGGCCCCTCGACCCGCTCGATCCGCAGGCCGAGGAGGATCTGCTCAGCCGCCCCGCGGCCTGGTTCGCCGCCGAACAGGCCGGTCTGCTGGCGGCGGTGGAGTACTGCGCCGACCACGGGATGGACCGCTCCGCCCGGGACCTCGCCGGCGCCCTGATCGCGAGCTCGGTCGCGCTGTACAACCAGTTCGACGCCTGGTCCCGCTCGCACACCGCGGCGATGGCGGCGGTGCGGCGCAGCGGCGACGGCGAGGGTGAGGCGTGGCTGCTCACAGGGCTCGGGCAACTGCGCTACGAACAGGACGAGTTCGAGGAGTCGTACGCCTACTACCGCGACGCCCTGCGGCTGTTCGAGGCGCAGGGGGACGGACCGCAGGGGACGGCCCAGGCCCTGCTCGGCATGGCCACGGCCCGGCGTGAACAGGCCCGCTACGCCGAGGCGTCGGAGCTGCTCGGCGCGGCGCTGGAGCGGTACGGGCGGCTCGACGACCGCGGTGCCCGGGCCCGGGTGCTGTACGGCCTCGGTTACGTGTACCGGGAACAGGGCGACGGCCCCGCGGCCCGTGAGGCCTTCGCCGAGGCCCTGGAGCTGTACCGCGCGGAGAACGACCGGCACGGGGAGGCGCTGATCCTGCGCGCGCTGGCCCTCTGCCACCGGGCCGAGGGGGAGTACGCGCACGCCGAGCGGTTGCTGCGGGGCGTGCTGCGGGTTTTCGTCGGACTCCACGACACGTTCGGCGTGATGTACACGGAGCAGTCGCTGGCCAAGGTGGAGCTGCGGCTGGGTCTTCTGGACGAGTCGCGCGAACGGCTCGGGCGGTGTCTGGAGCTGGCGCGGGAGCGGCAGGACCGGTTCGGCGAGGCACTGGTGCTGCGGACGCTGGGGGAGTGGTGTCTGGCTTCCGGTGACGCCGGGAGCGCGCGGGGGCCGCTGGAGCGGGCGCTGTCGCTCTGGGAGACGTTGCGGCTGCCGCTGTGGCGGGCGCGCACCCTCTGGGACCTGGCCGAGGCGTGGGAGGCCGGCGGGGAGGCGGGGCCGGCTTCGGAGGCCCGTTCCGCAGCGATGGGGATTTTCCGGGAGTTGGGGGCTCGGGAGGCGCGGGAGCGGGCGTAGGAGCGAAGTGGGCGCGAAGCGCTGCAGAACCCCTGGGCCGGCGCTTGCAGGCGATCTGCAGAGCATTTGCAGAGGACCCCGCGACGCTCTTCTCGTGACAGACATCATCACGCTCGCGGATCCCAGGGTTGCCGCGGTGACGCACGACGAATGCGGGGAACCGCTCGTCGATCTGCGGGAGGACGGCCAGTTGCGGCTCGATGCCCGGCAGGCCGACGACGAGGGGAGCTACGCCCATCTGCGGGTCGGCGCGCTGCGGCGGCTCGTGCGGGCGCAGCGGCTGCTGCCCGCGGGGATCCGGTTCCTGGTGGTGGAGGGGTACCGGCCGCCGGACCTCCAGCGCCGGTACTTCGAGCAGTACGCGGCGACCATGCGGCAGGCTCACCCGGGCGCGGCTCCCGAGCGGATCCGGGAGCTGGCGAGCGCGTACATCTCGCCGCCGGAGGTCGCCCCGCACGTCAGCGGCGGCGCGGTCGACCTGACCCTGTGCGACCACACGGGCCGGGAACTGCCGCTCGGCACGGAGGTCAACGCCACCCCGGAGGAGAGCGCCGGCGCCTGCCGCACCGACGCGCCCGGCATCGCCGCCGAGGCACGCGAGAACCGGGCCCTGCTGCGCCGGGTGCTCACCGCGACCGGATTCGTCAACTACCCGACCGAGTGGTGGCACTGGTCGTACGGCGACCGCTACTGGGCCCTGCTGCGCCGCGTACCGGCCGCCCGCTACGGCCCCGCCGACCCGCCCCGCCCTCCGGCCTGACCACCGGAGCGGGACAGCGCACGAAGAACACCACGAAGGGGGAAAGAAATGCACAGCCAGGTGACCTGTCCGCCACCGCCGCGCGAAGCCGACAACCGGATGAGCGCGGACAACCGGATGACCCCGGGAGACTTCGACGCGTCCTTCACGGCCGACATGCCACGTCTGCGAAGACGGCTGCTGGCCCTGACGGGCAATCCGCACGACGCCGACGACCTGCTCCAGGAGACCTATCTGCGGCTCTCCCGCAGGGCCCGCTCCCAGAGCCTGACGCGGCAGCAGCATCCGTACGCCTACACCTGCGCCGTCGCCCTCAACCTGCTGCGCGACTCCTGGCAGCACCCCTCCCGCCGTGAGCGCACCACGGACCAGCTGCCGGAAGCCGGCTGGGACGGCGGACTCGCCTCCTACGAGGCCTCCGCGACGGCGCTCGCGCTGCTCGGCATGCTCTCCGAGAAGGAGGCCGCCGCGGTGATCCTCGTGGACCTGGAGGGACTCACCCACGACACGGCCGGGGAGCGCCTCGGCGCCCACCGCGGCACGGTCCAGCGCAACCGCCTGCGCGGCCTCGCCAAGATGCGTGCCGCCCTTCACCACTAGCCCGGGTGGCACTCCCCCACGGGGGTGGGGTGTGCCACCCGCGTCTCCGCGTCTCCCACCGGCGTCACCGGCCTTCCGCTGACGCCACCTCGACGAAGGAAGAGTCCCTTGAAGACCATCAGTACGCGCCGTCGGACCAGCGGCGCGCTCCTGGGCGCCTCGGCGCTGGCGCTCACCGCGTTCTTCTCCGCCCCGGCCTACGCCGCCCAGGACGCCACCTGCGGTGTCCTCGCGCCCGGCGCTTCGGCCACCGCGCAGGCCGCCGTCGACGCGGCCTGTTCGCAGATCGGCGTCTGGTACAGCTGGGGCGGCGGCCACGCCGCCACACCCGGCGCCAGCTACGGCTACTACGACGGCTCCGACCCGGACAGCCTCCACGACGGCGAGCGCAAGGGCTTCGACTGCTCGGGCCTGATGCGGTACGCGTACTACCGGGCGACCGGCAAGGACCTGCTCAACGGCACGGCCGACGACCAGTTCCACAGCTCGCAGGCCTCCGCCCGGTTCTCCGCCGGGCAGGGCACCGCCCCGCTGCTGCCGGGCGACCTGATGTTCTGGGGCAGCGGCCACATCCACCACGTCGCCATGTACCTGGGCGGCGGCCAGATGGTCGAGGCGTACGAGTCGGGCACCCACATCAGGGTCACGTCCGTGCGCACCGGCGGCGACTACGCGGGCGCGATCCGGATCAACGGCTCCGGCACCCCCACCCCGCCGCCCGCGAACGGCGGCACGGTCTTCGAGACCTGGGGCACCGGCGTGCGCACGCACCGGACGCCGAGCGTGGGCTCCGCCGTCGTCGACACCTTCCCCGGACCGACCCAGGTGTCGGTCCAGTGCCAGCAGCACGCGGAGACCGTGACCGCCGAGGGCTACACCAACGACGCCTGGGCCAAGCTCGCCGACGGCTCGTGGGTGACCAACATCTACATCAAGGGCCCGGCGTGGCTGCCCGGCATCCCGGACTGCGGCGGCAGCAGCACCCCGCCCCCGTCCGGTGGCAGCAAGGCCTTCCAGACCTGGGGCACCGGGGTGCGCACGCACAGCGAACCGAACGTCAACGCCGGCGTGGTCGACTACTTCGCGCAGCCGACCACGGTCAACGTGGTCTGTCAGAAGCACGCCCAGGAGGTGACGGCCGAGGGCTACACCAACGACGCCTGGTCGAAGCTGACCGACGGCTCGTGGATGACCAACATCTACATCAAGGGCCCGGCCTGGCTGGACGGCGTGGCCACCTGCTGACCCGGTATCGAGGGGCACGTGTCCGCGTACGACAGGTGTTGTGATGCACGTCACAAGGGGTCTACGGTGTAGGGGCTCGGAGGGCGCCGGGGGGCGAGCCGAGTGGCGGCGAGCGACCGGGCCGCCTCCGGGTCAGGGAAGTGATTCCGTTGTCCGTCACCTGGGACGACATCGGTGGGCTCGTCGACGCCCACGAACGGTTCCTGACCGGTGCCCGGGTGGACGCTGACGTCCGGGGCGCGGTGCTCGACTCCTGGAAGCGGTGCAGGTCCGTCGGTCTCGAGCCGGATCGGCTGCTGGTGCCGTACGCCCCCGGTCTGGCCCTGGACGACGCCTTGCTGCGGGCCGCCGAGCCGGTGCTGCAACGGCTCAGCAGCTCGCTGTCCGACGTCGGCATGACCGTCGCGCTCTGCGACGGCCAGGGCCGGATGGTGCAGCGGCTCGGCGGCGACCGGCTGTTGCGGGGGCGACTGGACGAGGTGCGGTTCGCCCCGGGCTTCGACGCCTCCGAGCAGGTCGTCGGCACCAACGGTGTGGGCACCGCGCTGGCCGAGCGTGGACCCGTCTACGTCGTGGGACGTGAGCACTTCGCCGACTGCCTGCAGCCCTTCGCCTGTGCGGGCACGCCGGTGCGCAACCCGCTCAGCGGGCACATCGAGGCCGTACTCGATCTCACCTGTCTGCGGGACGACAGCGACCCTCTGATGCTGCGGCTGGTCCGCGAGGCCGCCCGTGACATCGAGGCGCGGCTGCTGGAACAGGCCACCCAGCGGGAGCGGGCGCTGCTCGCCGCATACCGGCGCGCCGGGCGGGACGCCGACGGGTGGCCGCCGCAGCCCGCGGGCACGCGGCCGGGGCGGTACGGCGAGGGGGCGGGTGCTCGCCTCGGCCGGATCGATCTGGCCGTCCTGCGGGAGAAGGCCGAGGAGCTCATCGCCGCGCCGCACCGGACCCTCGACGAGGTGATGCTGTCGGGCGGCCGCAGCGCCCTGTTGCTGCGCCGCCAGGTGCGGGGAGCGGCGGGGGAGACGGGAGCCGTGGTCGAGGCGCGGATCCTCGGCGGGGCGGGTGTGGGGCCGGTCGGGCTCGCGGGGCCGGGGACCGTCGACGGGCCGGCCACCGTGGCCGGGGTGGTGCCGGTTCCGCAATTCGCGACGGAGGCCGCCGTCGCGGTGCCGATCTCCAAGATCACCAGGCCGAAGAAGCGGGCGACGGCCACCGGCCTGCCCGGTTCGCCCACGTCACCGCCCTTCCCCGCGCTTCTCCTCCCGTCCCCGCAGCCCTCCGCCCCCGAGCCCGTGACCGACGACCGTCTGCTCCTCCTCGGCGACCCCGGTGTGGGCCGGCTCGCCGTACTCGCGCGCAGGCGCCTGGAGTTGCTGCACGAGGCCGGGATCAGGGTCGGCACCACGCTGGACGTCGCACGGACCGCTGAGGAGCTCGCGGAGGTGGCCGTACCGCGGTTCGCCGACTTCGCGTCCGTGGACCTCCCGGACCCGGTGCTGCACGGCGAGGAGCCGGGACCGCTCGGCGCGGCCACCCGGCTGCGGCGGGTCGCCGTGGGCAGCGTGCGCGAGGAACCCGACCTGTACGGCGTCGGCGACCAGGTCGGCTACGTGCCCTCCACCCCGCAGTCCCGCAGCCTGGAGACCGGGCGGGCGGTGCTCGAACCGGTGCTCGCGGAGGCGGGCGGCTGGCTCGCCCAGGACCCGGCGCGGCTCGCCCGGGTGCTCACCGCCGGCATCCACTCCCTGATCACCGTGCCCTTGCGGGCGCGCGGCACGACCCTCGGCGTGGTCAGCTTCTACCGCTCGGAGCACCCCGCCCCCTTCGAGGAGGACGACCTGTCCCTCGCCCAGGAGCTGGCCGGACGCGCGGCGATCTGCATCGACAACGCACGCCGCTACACCCGCGAGCACAACACCGCACTCGCCCTCCAGCGGAGCCTGCTGCCGAAGGGCCGCCCCGAGCAGAGCGCCGTCGAGGTCGCCTACCGCTACCTGCCCGCGCAGGCCGGTGTCGGCGGTGACTGGTTCGACGTCATCCCGCTGTCCGGGGCGCGGGTGGCGCTGGTCGTCGGTGACGTCGTCGGCCACGGACTGCACGCGGCCGCCACCATGGGCCGGCTGCGCACCGCCGTGCACAACTTCTGCTCCCTGGACCTGCCGCCCGACGAACTCCTCACCCACCTCGACGACCTGGTGGGACGCCTGGACCGCGGCGAGGGCTGGGCGGTGGACAGCAGCCAGGCGGACTCCGGCATCGTCGGGGCCACCTGCCTGTACGCCGTCTACGACCCGGTGTCCCGGCGCTGCGCCCTCACCCGCGCCGGACACCCCCTGCCCGCGGTCGTCGGCCCCGACGGCACCGTCGAGTTCGTCGACCTGCCCTCGGGACAGCCCCTCGGGCTCGGCGGCATGCCCTTCGAGACGGTGGAGCTGGAACTCGCCGAGGGCAGCCAACTGGTGCTCTACACCGACGGGTTGATCGAGGACCGGCACCAGGACATCGACGCCGGCCTGGAGCGGCTGCGTACCGTCCTGGCCCGTGCCGACCGGTCACCGGAGGAGACCTGCGAGGCCGTGCTGGACGCGCTGCTCCCGGCCCGCCCCAGCGACGACGTGGCCCTCCTCGTCGCCCGCACCCGCGCACTCGGCCCCGAGCGGGTCGCCCAGTGGGAGCTGCCGAGCGACCCGGCGGTCGTCTCCCGCTCCCGCGCCGCGGTCACCGAACAGCTCGCCGCCTGGGGTCTGGACGAGCTGTCGTTCACCGTCGAACTCGTCGCCAGCGAACTGGTCACCAACGCCATCCGCCATGCCACGGGCCCGGTCCAGCTACGGCTGCTCCGCGACCGCGCCCTGATCTGCGAGGTGTCCGACGGCAGCGGCACCTCGCCCCGGCTGCGGCGCGCCCGCACCGAGGACGAGGGCGGCCGCGGCCTCTTCCTCGTCGCCCAGCTCACCGAGCGCTGGGGGACCCGCTACACCCCCGACGGAAAGGTCATCTGGACCGAAGTGCCGCTGCCGCGAGGGCTCACCACCCCGTGAGCAGCAGATGGTTCAGGAGCAGTGCGAGTACGGCCTGCCCGACCAGCCAGCCCCGCACCCCCGTCAGAAACGCACACGCGGGCAACAGCCATGCGGCGAACGGCAACCAGATACGTTCCGTCTCCGCCTTGCTCATCCCGGAGAGATCGGCGATGAGCAGGGCCAGCACGGCGGCGAGCACCAACACCGCCAAGGGGCGCGGGGAACTGCGCGACCAGCCCCCACCCGGCCGCAGCCGAACGACGACCCGCCGCACCCCCGCCACCGTCGCCGGCCCCACGATCAGCACCGTGCACGCCAGATTCGCCCACACCCAGTACCCGTACGGCCGCACCCCGCCCGCCCCCTGGTGGTAGCGGGTCATGAGAATCCGATACCCCTCCCACCACTCGAACCCCAGCGCGGTGAAGACGACCGGCACGACCACGAAGCCGGCCAGGGCGAACCACAGGGGCCGGCGGGAGGACCCCGCCCACGCCACCGCCCCCTCGACGACGACCATCAGCGTCAGGCCGTACGACAGATAGACGGTCAGCCCGAACAGCAACCCCGAGCAGAAGCCGTTCAGCCCCGGTCGGACTCCCCGCACCGCAAGGGCCAGTAGCGCCATCGCCCACGCGGCCACCGCCGCGAAGTACCCGTCGGCCGACGTGCCCACCCAGACCGCGGCCGGGGCCAGGACCAGGAAGGGCGCGGCGCGGCGGGCGAGCGACTCGTCGCCGAGGGTCCGTACGGCGACCAGGACCGCGACCGCCGCGGTCGTGCCGACCGTGATGCACCAGGTTCCCGCCCAGCCCCCGCCGCCCAGCCCGATCCGGTCGAGCAGGACGAAGGTGAGGGTGGCGCCCGGCGGATGCCCCGCGACATGGGCGCCCCAGTTGTCCGGCGAGTCGATCAGGATGTGCCCGGTGAAGTCCCGCAGGGCCGCCGGGATGTCGTGGAAGCGACCGACGGCCGGGAGGTACTCGTTCCTGGTGGTCAGCTGCTCGGCGACGCCCCGGTGCCAGCCGTCCACGAGGGCCAGCGACCACGTCCAGGCCATCCCCGTGCCCCAGACGGCGAACAGCAGCGGGCGCCACGGGAGGCGGGCCGCCAGCGAGGGGCCGTACGCCACCACGGCGGCCGCGACGACGACCGCGGCCGGCGTGCCGGGGCCGACGTGCGGGTCCCAACTCGCCAGCAGGGGCGGCCAGCCGACGCGGAGCGAGCCGTCCCGGTGCTGGATCGCCGTGCCGACCAGTACGGCGGTCAGCACGAGGAGCGCGGCGCACACGGCCGCGCACAGGTCACGAAGGAGGTCCCGGTTCACGCGGACGACGCTAGGCCGCAGGACCTCCCCCGGACGGCTGACATGCGAGGACGTCAGAGTTTCGTCATGGTTCGCGGACCCGTTTCCACGGTGGCGCGGGCCTACCGTCGGGGCATGCCACGGTCTCCCTTCGCACCCTCCTTCTGGCGCAGTCCGCTGCGCGGCCCCTGGCTCACCTCGGTCCTCGGGGTCGTGCTCCTCGGCGGTATCACTGTGCTGTTCGTGACGGGGCTGCTGTCGTACGCCGCCTACAACCCGGACCTCTCGCCGGTGAACGACAAGACCCCGGACAAGGGCGTCCTCGGCTTCTACCTCTTCTCCTGGCCGACCGACCCGCACTGGCTGTACCGGCTGAACCAGGGCGTCCACGTCACCCTCGGCATCACCCTGATCCCCGTCCTGCTGGCCAAGCTGTGGTCGGTCGTTCCGAAGCTGTTCACGCTGCCGCCCGCGCGGTCGCTCGCGCACGCCCTGGAACGGATGTCGCTCCTGCTGCTGGTCGGCGGTGCCCTGTTCGAGTTCGTGACCGGCGTCCTCAACGTCCAGTTGGACTACGTCTTCCCGGGCTCCTTCTATCCCCTGCACTTCTACGGGGCATGGGTGTTCTTCAGCGCGTTCGTCGCCCATGCCGTCCTGAAGATGCCGCTCGCCCGGCGGAATCTGCGCGGACTCCGTGAGGAGAAGACCGAGTTGGTGTCGCCGAACCCCGCCCCGCCGACCGTGTCCCGGCGCGGTGCCCTCTGGTTCGTCGGGAGCGGCTCGCTGCTGCTGTTCGTCACCACGGCCGGGCAGAACTTCGACGGCGTGCTCCGCAGAACCGCCCTGCTCGCCCCGCACGGAGGCGCCGAACCCGGCTCCGGGCCGGGAGGGTTCCAGATCAACAAGACCGCCGCGTACGCGGGGATCGATCCGGGTGAGACGAGCGAGGAGGCCTGGCGGCTCGTCGTCGTGGGGCGTGCGGGGCGCACCGTCCGTCTCGGCCGCGCGGAACTCCTCCAACTTCCCTTGCACAGCTCGGCGTTGCCCATCGCCTGTGTGGAGGGCTGGTCCACCTCCGACCAGTGGTGGCGCGGGGTGCGGTTGCGGGACCTCGCGGCGCTCGTCGGGTACGACGATCCGCCGGACGTCTTCGTGGAGTCGCTGCAACGGCACGGTGCCTTCCGGCGGGCCGCCCTGCGCGCCAACCAGGTCGCCGATCCGCGGTCCCTGCTGGCCCTGTCCGTCAACGGCGAGGACCTGACCCCCGACCACGGCCACCCGGCCCGGATCATCGTGCCCGCAGCGCCCGGTGTGCTCAACACCAAGTGGGTGGCCAGGCTGACGTTCGGAGACCTGTGATGCGGATCCCTCTCGGCAACCCTCTCCAACTCCTCCTGCTCGTCTGCTCGTTCGCCCTCGCGGGGTACGCGGGGGTGCGGCTGCTCGCGGGGGACTGGTTCGGGGTCGCGCTGTGGTTCGTGGGGGCGGCCGTGGTGCACGACGTGGTGCTGCTGCCGCTGTACGCGGCGGCCGACCGGGCTCTCGTGAAGACGGCGGGGCGGCACGTGATGTACGTCCGGGTCCCCGCCGCCCTCTCCCTCCTGCTCCTGCTCGTGTGGTTCCCGCTGATCAGCGGGCAGGTCGCGGACCGCTACGCCTCCGCGACCGGCCTGTCCCCGGACGGCTTCCCGGCCCGCTGGCTGCTGGTGACGGCCGTGCTGTTCGGTGGTTCGGCGGTGGTCTTCGTCGTACGGCGGCGCAGGGACACGAAGGAACGACCGCCCGCCGTCCACTGATCCACGGGCGCCCAGTCGGTGCGGGCCGCGTGCCGCAGCAGGGCCGGGCTGCCGAGCCGGGCCCACGGGAACGGGTCGCCGGTGGCTCCCCGGGCATCGGCGACCCGCACCTGGACCCGCTCGTCGACGTCCGGGTCGGTGACCGTCTCCGCGATCAACAGGCCTCCAGGAGCGAGGAGTTGGGCCATCCGGTCGAGCAGGGCCTGGGGATCGCCACTGATGCCGACGTTGCCGTCGATCAGCAGCGCGGTGCCCCAGCGGCTCTCGCCCGGCACGGACTCGAAGACGGACCGCCTCAGGGCCTGCCCGCCGAGTGCGACGGTCCGTGCGACGGCCGCCTCGCTCACGTCGATGCCGAGCACCCGCCGGCCCCGGGCACCGAGCGCGGCGACGAGCCGCCCCGGACCACAGCCGACGTCCAGCACCGCGCCCTCGCAGCGCCGCAACACCTCCAGGTCCGCGGCATCCGCGGCCGCGCACCACCGCTCCAGCTCGAGCAGGAGCAGCCATCCGTCGGAGCGGCGCAGGAACAGGGGGCCCTGACCGGTGCGGAGGGCCTGCGCATAGGGGTCGGCGGACCAGGTGCCGTCGCGGGAGGGGGCGTGCGTGGCCTGCGGTCGCGGGTCGCCGGTGCCGGGTGGCCGGGCTCCGAGCCGGGTGCCGGCCGCGGCGGCCGTAACCGGCTTTCGCCCCTGCCCGGCGCCGTTCGTCGCCGGCCGTGGACTGTCGGCTTGGGTGCCGGTGCCGGTGCCGGTGCCGGTGCCGGGGCCGGGCGGTCGGGCTTCGGGCCGTGTGTGGGTCGCGGCGGCCGTGACCGGCTTTCGCCGCTGCTCGGTGCCGTCCGCTTGGGCTTGCGTGCCCGTGCCGTGGGCCCGAGTGTCGGGTGTGGCGGTCGGGTTCGGTTCTTGTGGTGCTCGGTCGGCGTCTCGCTGCCGGCCGATGCCGACCCGCCGTGGGCTGTCGGCCTCGCCGCGCGACTCGGGGGCGGCTCCGCTCTCGCCGTCCGCCCGCTGGGGCCCCGCCTCCGTGATCCGCGCCGCGACGTCGACCCCCGGCCCCCTCATCGCTCCGCCCCCGCAAGTCGTTCCAGCTCCGCCGCGAACCGTCCGCCTGGTGCCGCCTTCGCCACCAGCGCCGCGTCGTACGCCGTGTCCACGTCCCGCAGCGGCGGCAGCTGCCGTACCCGCAGGCCGCTCAGCCGGGCCCGCTGGGCGGCTCCGGTCCGGGGTGTCGACATCGGCACCCCGCGCAGCCGGGACGGATCCGGTTGCGCCAGACCCAGAGCCCAGAAGCCGCCGTCCTCGGCCGGCCCGAAGTAGGCCTCGCAGTCGGCGAAGTCCACGGTGAGCAGTTCCGGGGTCACCTGGGGCGTGTCCATGCCGATGAGGAGGGCCGGGCCGTCGCAGCCCGCGAAGGCCGCGGCCAGCCGTTCGTCGAGGCCGCCCGCGCACTGCCGTACGACATCGAAACCCGGCGGCAGCCAGGGGCCCGGCGCGCCCTCCAGGACCAGGACCCGGCGGCGGGCCGGGGTGCGGGCCACGACGTCGAGGGTGTCCGCGAGGGACGCCTCGGCCAGCGCGGCCGCCTCCGCGGGGGTGAACGGCGGGGTGAGCCGGGTCTTGACCCGCCCCGGCCGCGGCTCCTTGGCGATGACGAGCAGCGTGGTCACGCCCGCACCCCCGGCTCCGGCTCGGAGAGGACCTGGCTCATGTCCCGCACCGCTTGCCACGTGCCCCGCCAGGTGCCCGTCACCTTGGAGGCGCCGGTGCGCGGCCGGTACGGGACGTCGTGCTCGGCGATCCGCCAGCCCGCGTCGGCCGCCCGCACCACCATCTGCAGGGGGTAGCCGCTGCGCCGGTCCGTCAGGCCGAGGGCGAGCAGTGGCTCACGCCGGGCGGCGCGCAGCGGGCCCAGGTCGTGCAGGCGCAGACCGGTGCGGCGGCGCAGCAGCCGGGCGAGCGCGAGGTTGCCCGCCCGGGCGTGCGGCGGCCAGGCACCACGGGTCTGCGGACGGCGTCGGCCGAGCACGAGGTCCGCGTCTGCGGCCAGCACCTCGTCCACGAACGGCACCAGATCCGAAGGGTCGAGGGAGGCGTCGCAGTCGCAGAAGCACACGATGTCGGCCGTGGCCGCGGTCAGCCCCGCATGGCAGGCGGCGCCGAAACCGCGCCGCTCCTCGCGGACGACGGTCGCACCGAGGTCCTGGGCGATGCGGGCCGAGCCGTCCGTGGAGCCGTTGTCGACGACGAGCGCGCGCCAGCCGGGCGGGATGCGTTCCAGCACCCACGGCAGGGCCCGGGCCTCGTCGAGACAGGGCAGCACGACGTCCACGGACGCCGCCGGTTCGTTTGCGGAAGGGGTCGTCACGACGTTCACCCTACGAGCGCAAAACGGACGAACCCGGCTTCGGCCCCTTACGGAACAAGGACGTCGGCCGCCGTCGGCGCCACTTGCGCACGGGCGGTGCGAGGCTTGCGGCATGGAGCAGCAGCAGTACGCACCGACCCGGCCCCGGGTCCTCGTCGTCGACGACGACCCCACCGTCGCCGAAGTGGTCGCCGGCTACCTGGACCGGGCCGGATACCTCGTGGACCGGGCCGCCGACGGCCCCGACGCACTCGCCCGCGCCGCCGCCAACCGTCCGGACCTCGTGGTCCTCGACCTGATGCTGCCCGGCATGGACGGCCTGGAGGTGTGCCGCCGGATGCGGGGCCGCGGACCCGTCCCGGTCATCATGCTCACCGCGCGCGGCGACGAGGACGACCGGATCCTGGGCCTGGAGGTCGGTGCCGACGACTACGTCACCAAGCCGTTCAGCCCCCGCGAACTGGTCCTGCGCGTCGAGTCCGTGCTGCGCCGCTCCCGGCCCTCCCAGCCGTCCGGCCACCTGGGCGCCGCCGGACTCTCGATGGACCCGGCGGCCCGCCGCGCCCTCAAGGACGGCACTGAACTCGCCCTCACCATCCGGGAGTTCGACCTCCTCGCCTTCTTCCTGCGGCACCCCGGCCGGGTCTTCAGCCGCGAGGACCTGATGCGCGAGGTGTGGGGCTGGGACTTCGGCGACCTGTCGACCGTCACCGTCCATGTGCGCCGGCTCAGGGGCAAGGTCGAGGACGACCCGGCCAGGCCCCGCCTGATCCAGACCGTCTGGGGCGTCGGCTACCGCTTCGACGGCTCACCGGCGGAGGTGTGACCCGTGCGCGACATGCTCCTCATCGCTCTCTACGCCTTCCTCGGCGCCGTCACGGCCGGAGTCCTCGGCGCGTGCGTGCTGCTGCTGATCCGGCGGCGCTCGCTCTCCCTGCACCTCACCGTGGTAGCCGCCGTCGGCATCACCGCGATGCTGGCCGGTACCCTCGCGGTCGCCCAGGCCATGTTCCTGTCCGGGCACGACCTGAGCGTGGTCACGACCGTCGTCCTGATGGCCGCCGTGGTCTCCCTGGCCACCGCCCTGCTGCTCGGCCGCTGGGTCGCCGCCCGCAGCCGGGCCCTTGCGCTCGCCGCCCGCTCCTTCGGCGACGGCGGTGACTTCACCTCACCCGGCGGACCCACGACCGCCGAACTCACCGAACTCGGCCGGGAGTTGGAGGCCACCAGCGCCAAGCTCGCCGAGTCCCGGGAACGGGAACGTGCCCTGGAGTCCTCCCGGCGTGAACTCGTCGCCTGGATCTCCCACGACCTGCGCACCCCACTGGCCGGCCTGCGCGCGATGTCCGAGGCCCTGGAGGACGGTGTCGCCGCCGACCCCGCCCGCTACCTGAGGCAGATCCGCACCGAGGTCGAACGCCTCAACGGCATGGTCGGCGACCTCTTCGAACTCTCCCGCATCCACGCGGGCACGCTGGCCCTGACCCCGAGCCGGATCTCCCTGTACGACCTCGTCTCGGACGCCCTCGCGGGTGCCGACCCCCTGGCCCGCGAACACGGAGTACGGCTGGTCGGCGACCGGGTGGCGGCCGTGCCGGTCGAGGTGGACGGCAAGGAGATGAGCCGCGTGCTGGGCAACCTCCTCGTCAACGCCATCCGCCGCACGCCCGCCGACGGGACGGTCGCGGTGGCCGCCGAACACCGCGCCGAAGGGGTCGTCCTGTCCGTCACGGACGGCTGCGGCGGCATCCCCGAGGAGGACCTGCCCCGCGTCTTCGACACCGGCTGGCGCGGCACGCACGCCCGGACACCGCCCGCCGGGGCGGGACTTGGCCTTGCGATCGTCCGGGGCATCGTGGAGGCCCACGCGGGCTGGGCCACGGTACGCAATGTGCCGGGCGGCTGTCGCTTTGAGGTGGTGCTGCCGTCGGCCGCCTCTTGAAAAGGCCGCCTCTTGAAAAGAGGTGGTGCCGCCCGCGGCCGCTTTCCTTCGCGGGCGGCACCACCGGTCCACCGCGGGCTAGGCGCCCCGCATGCCCGCGCCCGCGAACTCCAGTATTCCCTCGGCGAATCCGACCTCCGCCTTCCACCCCAGCTCCGCCCGCAGCCGCGCCGAGTCCGCCGTGATGTGCCGTACGTCCCCGAGGCGGTACTCCCCGGTGACCACCGGCTCGGGCCCGCCGTGGGCCGCGGCCAGCGCGCGGGCCATCTCGCCCACCGTGTGCGGCTCGCCGCTTCCGGAGTTGTACGAGGTGAGCGCGCCGTCCCTCGAACTCGCCTCCAGCGCCGCCACGTTGGCCGCGGCCACGTCCCGTACGTGCACGAAGTCCCGGCGCTGGCCGCCGTCCTCGAAGACGCGCGGGGCCTCGCCGCGGGCGAGCGCGGAGCGGAAGAAGGAGGCGACACCGGCGTACGGGGTGTCGCGGGGCATGCCCGGTCCGTAGACGTTGTGGTAGCGCAGTGCCACCGCCGACCCGCCCGTGGCCCGTGCCCAGGACGCCGCCAGGTGCTCCTGGGTGAGCTTGGTCGTCGCGTACACGTTCCGGGGATCGACCGGGGCGTCCTCGCCGACCAGGCCGGGGGAGAGGTCCGCGCCGCACACCGGGCACGGCGGCTCGAAGCGCCCCGCGTCCAGGTCGGCGACGGCTCGCGGGCCCGGCCGTACGGTCCCGTGCCGGGCGCAGGTGTAGCGGCCCTCGCCGTACACGACCATCGACCCGGCCAGCACGAGCCGCCGTACCCCCGCCCCGGCCATCGCGGCGAGCAGCACCGCCGTGCCGAGGTCGTTGTGGGAGACGTACTCCGGGGCGTCGGCGAAGTCCACGCCCAGGCCGACCATCGCCGCCTGATGGCACACCGCGTCCACCCCGGTCAGGGAGCGGCGGACGGCGTCGGGGTCCCGTACGTCGGACGCCGGGTCGGCCCGCACGTCGTACAGGACGGGCTCGTGACCGTGTGCCAGGAGCGCTTCGACGATCTGGGACCCGATGAAACCGGCACCGCCGGTGACCAGTACGCGCATGCCCTCACGCTAGGGCCGTGAGCTGCCCGGACGGCCGGACCGCGCCCGTCACGTCACGGCTTCGTAAGACTCACGGCCGCGTGCGGCTCAGCGGGAGCGACACCGTGAACACCGTCGAGCCCGGCTCGGCGGCCAGCTCGATCGCGCCGCCGTGCGCCCGGACCAGGGACCTCGCCACCGCGAGGCCCAGGCCGCTGCCGCCCCGGTCCCGGCTGCGGGCCTTGTCGACGCGGTAGAAGCGGTCGAAGACCCGCTCCTGGTCGGCGGCCGGAATGCCGGGACCCGCGTCCGCGATCCGCACCTGCGCCCGGCCGTCCCGGACGCGGACCCCGACGGAGACCGACGTGCCCGGCGGAGTGTGCATGGCCGCGTTGGCGAGGAGGTTGTCGAGGACCTGGCGGACGCGCTGCGGATCGAGCCGCAGCTTCAAAGCCAGGGGACCCGGCGTCAGCGTCAGCGGATGGTCCGGGTGGCTCGCGCGGAAGGCGTCGGCCGCGTGCTCCACCAGCTCCACCAGGTCCGTCTCGACGGGCCTGAGCGGCGTCTCCACCTCCGCCGCGTCCAGGCGGGCGAGCAGCAGCAGGTCGTCCAGGAGGAAACCCATGCGGGCGGCCTCGGCGCGCAGCCGGGCCAGGTGCTTGTCGCGCTCCTCGGGGGCGTTCGCGGCGGCGTACTGGAAGAGGTCCGCGTAGCCCCGTACGGACATCAAAGGGGTGCGCAGCTCGTGCGAGGCGTCCGCGACGAACCGGCGCAGCCGCTGCTCGGCCTCCGCACGGACCGCGAGTGAGTCGTCGATGTGCTCCAGCATGGTGTTGAACGCCGTCCGCAGCTCCTCGACCTCCGGGCCGCCGCCCCGCTTGTCGGCACGCAACGGCAGCCGGGCCGCCGACTCGGTCAGGTCGTGCAGGGCGATACCGTGCGCGGTGTGCGCCATGTCGCTCAGCGGTTTCAGGCCCCGGCGCAGCAGTTTGCGGCCGACCACCACGAGAGCCAGCAGCGCCGACCCGAAGGCGACGACCTGGACCGTGATCAGCCGCCGTACCGTGGCGTCGATGTCGTCCATGGGAGCCGCGCTGACCAGGACCACACCGGGCTCGACCTCGCAGGCGCGCAGCCGGTACTCGCCCTGCCCCTTCAGGTGTTCGGTGGCCAGGACCTCGGTGTGCGCGACGGTCTGCGTCTTCGCGACGGCGGTGAACTCGTCGACGTCCTCCGGCAGGTCGGAGGGGTCCTCGGGCGTGCGCAGCCGCGGGGTGCCGTTCTTGATGTCGTACACCGCGTAGTACCAGGCCCAGTACTTCTTGCCCGTGAGCGTGCCGGACTCGGCGATGCTCTTCGACTGGGCGACCTGGGCGAGCGACAGCTGCTCGTTGAGCTGGGCCGACAGATAGTCCCGCATGTACGTGGTCAGCGCGGTGCCCACCACCGCGAACACCACCAGGGCCACCGCCCCGAGCCCCAGCGCGAGGCGGGTACCGAGCCGCATCCTCCGGTACGCCGAACGCAGGCGGCCGAAAAAGGATCTCATTCGGCCGCCTGCCGGATGACGTACCCGAAGCCCCGCACGGTGTGGATCAGGGGCTCGCCCGTGTCGTCCAGCTTGCGGCGCAGCCGGCTGACGACCAGCTCCACGACGTTGGAGCGGCCGCCGAAGCCGTACTCCCACACATGGTCGAGGATCTGCGCCTTGGTCAGCACGGTCGGCGACTTGCGCATCAGGTACCTGAGGACCTCGTACTCGGTCGGAGTGAGGGTGAGCAGCTTGTCGCCACGGCGCACCTCGCGGGTGTCCTCGTCCATCGTGAGATCCGCGACCGAGAGCACCGAGCGCTGGAAGCCGGGTCCGGAGCTGCGCCGCAGCACGGTCCGCAGCCGGGCCATCAGCTCCTCCACCGCGAACGGCTTGACCAGATAGTCGTCCCCGCCCCGGGTCAGCCCGGCCACCCGGTCGGCGACCGCGTCGCGCGCCGTGAGGAACACCACGGGCACCATCGTGCCCGAGCGCCGCAGCCGCTCCAGCACGCCGAAGCCGTCGATGTCGGGCAGCATGAGGTCGAGCACCACGATGTCGGGACGGAACTCCGCGGCCCGGCTCAGCGCCTCCTCACCGGAGTTCGCGGTGACGGCCTCCCAGCCCTCGTAGCGGGCGACCGTCGCCACGAGATCGGCGATCGGCGGGTCGTCGTCCACGACGAGGAGTCGTACTTTTTCCACCTGCTCATAGTGCTGCACAGCGGCCGGAAAGCCACGGCCGGGTGGGCGCCCCGGCCACATCGATAACCTCTTGAAAGTTGTACGACAGCGAATCGACAGCTCCCGCCGGACAAGCTCGGTAATCCAGAGGCCCCGATCAAGGAGCTACGACCCGTGACGACCGTCCAATCGCCCCCTGCGCCCCCCACGGCGATACAACGCCCCAGGGTGGTGGCCCGCACCGGGCTCTACGCCGTGCTGGCCGCCAACGCGGCCGTGGTCGCCTGGTTCTTCGCCCAGGCCGGCTTCGCCTCCAACGCGCTCATCGTGCTCGGCCGCCTCACCGGCCTGTACGCCGCGCTCATCATGGCCTTCCAGCTGGTCCTGGTGGCCCGGCTGCCCTGGCTCGACCGCCGCATCGGCATGGACCGGCTGACCTCCTGGCACCGCTGGACCGGCTTCGGCATCCTGTGGACGCTGCTCGCACACGTCGTCTTCATCAGCTTCGGCTACGCCGAGGGCACCGACGTGGGCCCGATCGGCGAGATCGTCGACCTCGCCGAGACCACCGAGGGCGTTCTGCGCGCGGTCGTGGCGTTCTGCCTGATCATCGCGGTCGGCGCGGTCTCCGCCCGGTACGCCCGGCGCCGTCTCGCCTACGAGACCTGGCACTTCATCCACCTGTACACGTACGTCGCCGTGGTGCTGGCCTTCACCCACCAGGTCGCCGTCGGCACCACCTTCACGTCCTCCTCCGTCGCCACCGGGTACTGGTACGGCGTCTGGGGCGTGGCCCTCGGCTCGGTCGTCCTGGGCCGCGCGGTGCTCCCGCTGTGGCGGAACTGGCGTCACCAGTTCCGGGTCACGGCCGTCGTGCCCGAGAACGACAGCGTCGTCTCGATCTACATCAGCGGCAAGGACCTCGACCAACTCCCCGCCCGCGCCGGACAGTTCTTCCTGTGGCGCTTCCTGACCGCCGACCGCTGGTGGCAGGCCAACCCCTTCTCCCTCTCCGCCGCCCCCGACGGCAGGACGCTGCGCCTGACCGCCAAGGCGGCCGGCGAGGGCAGCGCCGCCCTCAGGCACGTCAAGGTCGGCACCCGCGTCTTCGCCGAGGGCCCCTACGGCGCCTTCACCGCCCTGCACCGCACGCGGCCCGAGTCCGTGCTCATCGCCGGCGGCGTCGGCGTCACCCCGATCCGGGCGCTCCTGGAGGAGGTGCAGGGCCACGCCGTCGTCATCTACCGGGTCGGCTCCGACCGGGACGCCGTCCTCTACGACGAGCTGCGCGACCTCGCGACCGCCAAGGGCGCCGAACTCCACCTGGTCACCGGCCCGCCGGTGCCCGACAAGCTGGCGGCGGGCGAACTGGCCCGTCTCGTGCCCGACATCGCCGAGCGGGACGTCTTCCTGTGCGGACCGCCCCCGATGATGAACGCGGTCCTGGGCAGCCTGCGCGAGCTGGACGTGCCCAAGCCGCAGATCCACTTCGAGCGCTTCAGCCTGGCGGGATGAGGAACAGACCGTGAAACGAGCCATACCTGTCGTCGTCCTGAGCATCGCGGGCCTGGTCCCCGTGTGGCTCTACCAGCCGTCGGCCCAGTCCTCCACCGTCCAGGCGACCACTCCGGCGCCCTCGACGTCGTCCTCGTCGTCCTCGTCCTCCGGATCGTCCGGTACGAACGTGGTCACGACCACGACGGTCGACACGGAGAAGGGCCCTGTGCAGCTCCAGGTGACCTTCTCCGGTACGAAGATCACCGCGGTGAAGATGCTCCAGCAGCCGAACCACCCGCAGACGACGGCCGCCGTGCCGAAGCTGGTGGCGGAGACGCTGGAGGCGCAGAGTGCGGACATCGACACGGTGTCCGGCGCGACCATCACCAGCGAGGCCTACAAGGAGTCCCTCCAGGCCGCGATCGACGACAACGCGAAGGCGGCGTCGGCCTCGCCCTCGGCCGCTTCCGAGGCGTCTTCCCAGACCGTCGACGGTTCGGCCCTCAGCACGGAGAAGGGCCCCGTACAGGTCCAGGTGACCTTCTCCGGTACGAAGATCACCGCGGTGAAGATGCTCCAGCAGCCGAACCACCCGCAGACGACGGCCGCCGTGCCGAAGCTGGTGGCGGAGACGCTGGAGGCGCAGAGTGCGGACATCGACACGGTGTCCGGCGCGACCATCACCAGTGACGCCTACAAGGAGTCCCTCCAGGCCGCGATCGACGCGAGGGGCTGAGGTACCGATCATGCTGCACCGCGTCGAACACGTCATGGGGTTCCCGGTCTCGCTGCGGGTCGACGACGAGGACGTCCCCGAGTCGGCGGCGGACGCGGTCTTCGCCTGGCTGTGCGAGGCCGATGCCCGGTTCAGCCCGTTCAAGGAGGACAGCGAGGTGTCGCGGTACGACCGGGGCGAGCTGTCCGCGGACGGGCTGAGCGCGGACCTGCGCGAGATCCTCGACCTGTGCGAGCACTACCGAAAGGCCACCGGCGGCGCCTTCGACGTACGGCTGCCCGGTCGCCGGCTCGACCCCTGCGCGGTGGTCAAGGGCTGGTCGGTGCAGCGGGCGGCTCAGGTGCTGACAGCGGCCGGCGCGACGCGGTTCGTCCTCAACGCCGGCGGTGACGTGGTCGCCGCCGGCGGTCCCTGGCGGGTGGGCGTACGGCACCCCGAACACGCCGACAAACTGTGCACGGTCCTCTCGCTCGACGGCGGGGCGGTCGCGACGTCCGCGCGCTACGAGCGGGGCGACCACATCGTCGACGGCCGGACCGGACGTGCGGCGACGGGCCTCCTCAGCCTCACGGTCGTGGCCCCGACCCTCACGGAGGCCGACTCGGTCGCCACGGCGGCCTTCGCCATGGGCGCCGAGGGCGTCGACTGGGCCGCCTCCCTGCCGGGCTGCGAGGTCTTCGCGGTGGACGCGGAGCGCCGGGTACTGCGGACGCCGGACTTCCCGGCCGTCCCCTGACCGGACACGTCACGAGGGCGGGCCGCCGGTTTGTTCACCGGCGGCCCGCCCTCCGCGTGTCCACGTGCCGGTCAGCCGAGGCGGTACAAGCCGCTGTAGGCCGAGACCGCCGTGCCGTTCTTCTTGACCCAGGTGGAGATCTCGGAGTTCGAGGAACCCTGGCCGCTGTCGCTGACGACGATGTAGTGCAGCTTGCCGGACTTCACGAGGCCCTTCAGCTTGGCGAGGGTCATGGCGTTGTCGGAGCCGGACCAGCCGCCCATGGAGATCACCGGCTCACCGGACTCCAGGATGATCGAGGAGGCGGTCTGGTCGGTGGCGACCGCGACCAGCCAGGTGGCGCCGTCCTGGTTCTTCTTCAGATACGAGATCATCGCGGAGGAGACCTGGGTGTCGCCCATGCCTCCGGCGGTACGGCCGGACGCGGACTGGCCCGTGGACTGGCTGCTGGAGCTGCTCGGCGCGCTGTTGCTCGTGCCCGTGCCGCCGCCCGGGCCGCCGCTCCCACTGGGCCGCTGCCCCCCGCCCATGCCGCCGCCCCCGCCCATGCCGCCGGTGCTCGGACCGGCCGTCGGGTTGGTGCCGTTGGTGCTGGAGCCGGCCGCCGACGCCGCGTACGCGGCGGGACCGGCGAGCAGCGCGACGACCGCCGCGAGGGCCGCGATGCCGGTCAGCCGCTGCCGCCCGGTGAACCGGCCCAGCAGCAGCCCGATCACGGCGACCGCACCCGCGACCCCGGCCACGACCTCGGCGACCGTGTACGGCGTCCCGGAGCCGGAGACCCGCTGGAGCAGGACGACCGCCCACACCGTGCTGCCCGCGATCGCCGTCGGCAGCACCCACGCCCTCCCCCACGCTCGAACGCGCTTGCGCGGGGGGACCCCCACCGCCGCCGAACCCTCACGGAAGGCCCGGTAGAGCATCACGCCGCCGATACCGGCCAGAGCCGCGATGCCGGGCGCCATGGCGGTGACGTAGTACGGGTGGAAGGTGCCCTCGGCGAGCGCGAAGGTCAGGTAGTGCAGGACGAACCAGCCGCCCCACAGCAGCAGTGCCGCCCGCTCGGCGTCCGTGCGAGGGGCCCGGCCGCGCAGCACCAGACCGCCGATCAGGGCGACGAGCGCGAAGGGGATCAGCCAGGAGATCTGGCCGCCCATGATGCTGTTGAACAGCCGGTACAGACCCGCCTCGCCGCCGAAACTGGCGCCGTTGCCCTGCGAGCCCACCGAGGAACTCGCCCCGAAGATCCGGCCGAAGCCGTTGTAACCGATGACCAGGTCCCACACCGTGTTGTCGGTGGAGCCGCCGATGTACGGCCGGGAGGACGCCGGAACGAGGTCGACGACCACCATCCACCAGGCGCTGGAGACGACCAGCGCGACGGTGCCGACGGCGAGGTTGCGGACGCGCCTGCCCAGATTGAGCGGGGTGGCCCACAGGTAGACGAGGAAGAAGGCCGGCAGGACGACGTACGCCTGCATCATCTTGGTGTTGAACGCGAAGCCGATCGCCACCCCGGACCACACCAGCGGCAACAGCTTCCCGGTGCGCACGGCCTTCATCAGGGCGGCCGCGCCCAGCAGCATCAGGAAGACCAGGACCGGGTCCGGGTTGGTGTCCCGGGTGATGGCGACAGTGATCGGCGTGAGGGTGAGCGCGAGCGCCGCGATCGTGGCCGCGGTGGCGCCGAAGTCCCGCTTGACCATGCGGTACAGCAGGGCCACCGAGCCGGTGCCGAGCGCGACCATCGGCAGCATCAACTGCCAGGTGCCGTACCCGAGGACACGCGCCGAGAGCCCCATCACCCACAGCGCGAAGGGCGGTTTGTCGACCGTGATGAAGCCGCCCGAGTCGAGGGCGCCGAAGAAGAACGCCTTCCAGCTCTTGGTGCCGGAGTAGACGGCCGCGTCGTAGAAGGTGTTGCCGCTGATCGACGACATGTTCCAGGCGTACAGTGCCGTGGCCAGCACCAGGATCGCCCACAGCGCGGGGCGGGCCCAGCGCGGATCCTGCGGGGGACCGGTGAACAGTGCGCGCAGCCGGCTGCGCGCGGCGGGCGGCGCGGCCCGGTGCCGGCCGTCCTGGGTGGTCGGCGCGGGCGGTGGGGCGAGGGTCGTCATGGCACGTACTCCAGGTCTCCGAGCGGTGGTTGTCATGACCATCGGGCCCGGTGCTGGGTGATCCCTGTGGCTTCGCTGAACGAAGGATGAGAATCAGGGGACTCACAGGGTGCCCACAGCCGGCCCTGCCGCGGCACCTGGAAACGACGGTTGGCGCGGGCCCGGGACGGTTATATTCCTGGGAGCTGAAACGGGCCGCCCGGGGGCGCGGAACGCATCAACGGGGGGAAGTATGGTCAGGGCCGCGATCGTCTTCGTCCATGGGCTGTTCTCCTCGTCGGACACCTGGCGCGACCTCAGGGCGCAGTTATCCGGGATACCCCGCATTGCACAGGATTTCGATTTACTTTTCTTCGACTACGCGACGACCCGCACGTCGATGAATCCGCTGCGCAAATCGCCGACCCTCGACACCGTCGCCGGGAGCCTCAGGAGTTATCTCGACGGCCAGCCGATCTCCCACGAGCGCCTGGTGTTCGTCACCCACAGCCAGGGCGGACTCGTGGTCCAGAGATACCTGTCGAGGATGCTCGAGGAAGGGCGGGGGTGGGAACTCGCCCGGATCCGGCGCGTGGTCATGTTCGCCTGCCCCAACAACGGTTCGGATCTCCTCCTGTTGGCGCGCCGCGGTCTCATGGGTGCCATCGGCAACGCCCAGGAACGTGAGTTGAGGCCGCTCCACGGTCCGGTGCAGGAAGCGCAGCGCAGGGTGATGACGGGCATCGTGCATGCCCGGTACGTATCCAGCGACCGCTGCCCGATCCCCCTCGTGTCCTACGCCGGCGAGAGCGACAACGTGGTCTCGCCCTCCTCGGCCGTGAGCGTCTTCCCCGACACCGGGGTACTGCCCGGCGACCATTTCTCCGTCATCAAGCCCAGCTCTGACGGGCGGCTCGTACGCGCCCTGCTGGGCGATCTGGACAAGGCCCTGCGGGAGCCATTTCCCGAGGAGTCCGTTTCGGGTGAGCCCACTCACTCGCAATCGGCAGCGAAAGGTGAGGAGTTCCTGGCGGAACACCAGATGTTCGGACCGGTGGTCGTACGGACCGGTGATTCCGCCACTCCATTCTTCATACACGGAGGTCCACTGGAACAGCTGTCCGGTATCGACATCATCGTGTCCTCGGAGAACATCTACTTGCAGATGTCGCAGTTCTTCAAGTCCTCGACCTCGGGCAGTCTGCGCCGGGCCGCCGCCATCAAAGGAGCAGGCGGCGAGATCCTCGAGGACGTGGCAGGCGACAGCCTCATCGCCTGGCTGCGCGCCCACGCCCGCTACGGCCTTCCGGTCCTCGAAGGCACGGTCGCGCCGACCCCCTCCGGCGCGCTCGCCGAATGCGACGTCCGCCGCATCTACCACGCGGCCGTCGTCACCCCCGTGGACGGCACCGGCGAGTACACCGTCAACCGGCACGCCATCACCAAGGCCACGCACAACATCTTTAAGGTGGCCCGCAGAGAGCGCGCCGAGCTGAACCTGCCCCTCAGCTCCATCTGCCTGCCCCTGCTCGGGTCCGGCCGCGGCGACATCACGCTCGCCAAGAGCTTCGAGCTCGTCTGGGACGCGCTGATGACCGAACTGTCCGACGACAGTTCCTGGAGCATCCACTTCGCCGCCCGCAGAAGGCGCAGCTTCGACCTGATCAAGGACCTGCTGCTGGCCAAGAAGGCGGAGAACGAGGCCGCCTAGGTGCGCCCTCCGGTGGTTCGCGCTGCTGTGCCGATTCGCCGCCTGTACCGTTGACACATGGAGAGCGCCGACGGCGACGACGGGGCCGCGTACCGTAAACCGGCCGTGGACGACAGGGCGTTGTGCTTCGCCCACATCCATGACCGGTATCTGGACGAAGAGCTCCGGGGTGCGGCGTTCGAGGGCAGGTGCGCCTTCTGTCCCGAGGGCGCGCGCGGCCCCGCGCAGGTCGTCCTGGTCGGCCGGCTCGCCGACACCGTCCTCTTCGCGCTGTCCGGATACGGCTGCCCGGCCGACGCGCCTGTGGAGTGGCCGCACGGCGACTCCCACAAGGTGCCGCCCGATCCGGCACAGGCGGTCGCGGAGGCCTGTGAGCCGGTGCTCGACGCCGACGTGCTCAAGGCCGTCCAGGAGTACATCGACCGGCGGGAGTGGGACGGCGACCCGGTCGCGTACGTGCCCCGCTCCAGCGCGGTGCGGGACAGTTGGGAGGGGCTGTGCCGGACGGTGGCCGCGCGCGACCTGGACTTACCGGACAGCGACCCGTCACCCGGTTCCGACCGGGACCGGCTCGAATCCCTCATGGGCCGGATCGCCGGCATCGTCCGTGACGAGAATCTGGTCATGCGCATCGAACCGGGCGTGAAGATCTGGCGCGGCCGGATGCGCTCGGACAAGACCCTCCCCGGCTACCGGGCCGCCGACATCGGCTCGGTACCCCCCGAGCGCGCGGCGGAGAACCGTATGAGCCGTGCGGGCATTCCGTTGTTCTACGGTTCCGCCGCCGCCGGAACGGCCGTCGTGGAGATCTCCGCGCGGGACGGCCGTCCCTTCGCCGCCGTCGCGGCCTTCGAGACGACCCGCCCGCTGCGGCTCCTCGACCTCGTCGACATCCCCGAACCGCCGAGCCTGTTCGACCGCAGGCACGCCGCCCGCCGCGACTCCCTCGTCTTCCTCCGGGACTTCGCCAGGGACCTCAGCCGACCGGTCTTCTACGACGGCCGCAAGCACCGCGACTACCGCCCCACGCAGTACCTGACCGACTACTTCCGCCAGTCCGCCGAGCTGAGTGTCGACGGCATCCGCTTCCGCTCGGCACACACCGGCGGTGTGAACTACGCCCTCTTCGTCGACGCCACCCAGTGCCTGGAACCTGGCGCCGTCGACGGACAGGGCACTCTGCGGCTCATCGAGGGGTCCGAAAGGGTGGAAGACCTCGACCGCCGTCACGTAACACAACCCGTCTAGACTCTGCCGGACGGCCTGCCCGACCGGCCGAATGCGGACAACTTCTGCCAGACCCGAAGGGTATTCGGCGCTTTGATACGGATAGATTCAGTCACCAAGCGGTACCCGGACGGCACGGTGGCGGTCGACCGGCTCTCGTTGGAGATCCCCGACCGTTCGATCACCGTCCTCGTCGGTCCCTCGGGCTGCGGCAAGACGACGACCCTGCGCATGATCAACCGGATGGTCGAGCCCAGTGAGGGGACCATCCTGATCGACGGCAAGGACAGCCGGCAGCAGCCGGTGAACACGCTGCGCCGGTCCATGGGGTACGTCATCCAGAACGCCGGTCTCTTCCAGCACCGCACCATCGTCGACAACATCGCCACCGTGCCCCGGATGCTGGGCTGGGGCAAGGAGAAGGCGCGGGCCCGGGCCCGGGAGCTGATGGAGCGGGTCGGACTCGACGGCTCGCTCGCCAAGCGGTACCCCTACCAGCTGTCCGGCGGACAGCAGCAGCGCGTCGGTGTGGCGCGGGCGCTCGCCGCCGATCCGCCGGTACTCCTGATGGACGAGCCGTTCTCGGCCGTCGACCCCGTCGTCCGCAAGGGGCTCCAGGACGAACTCCTGCGCATCCAGGACGAGTTGGGCAAGACCATCGTCTTCGTCACCCATGACATCGACGAGGCCGTCAAGATCGGCACGATGGTCGCCGTGATGCGCACCGGCGGCAAGCTCGCCCAGTACGCGCCGCCCGCCGAACTGCTCTCCAGCCCCGCCGACGCGTTCGTCGAGGACTTCCTCGGCACCGACCGCGGCATCCGGCGGCTCTCCTTCTTCCCTTCCGCCGGCCTGCGACTGCTCACCGGGCCGGTCGTCGCGGTCGACGCCACCGCCGAGCAGATCGCCGCGCGGGAGACGGCCGAGGCCCCCTATCTCCTCGTCACCGACGTGGACGGCAAGCCCCTCGGCTGGAGCGAGCCGCGACAGCTGACCGCCGGGAGCGTCGACATCGGGCAACTGCTGCCCTACGGGCGGCCGTTCGTCGCCGGCACGGACTCGCTGCGGGCCGCGCTGGACTGCGCCGTGCTCTCGCCCACCGGGTGGGCCGTCGGTGTCGACACCGAGGGGCGGGTGGCCGGCGTGGTTTCCCAGCAGGCCATCGGCGAGGCGATCCGCGGGGCGCACGCGCAGGGCCTTACGGACGCCCCCGTCCCGGACTCCAAGGTCGGCTGATGGACGGCTTCTTCGACATCCCCAGCGACCTCCAGCACAGCTGGCTCGGTCTCATCGGCCTGCATGTCCGGGAGGCCGGGCTGCCGGTCCTCGCCGGGCTGCTGATCTCCCTGCCGCTCGCCCAGCTGTGCGTGCGCTTCCGGTGGCTGTACCCGCCGGTGCTGTGGGTGACGACCGTGCTGTACGCCATCCCGTCGCTGGCCTTCTTCGTGGTCCTCATCGACTACACCGGTCAGACCGAGCTCACGGTGATGATCCCGCTCACCGTCTACACGCTCGTCATCCTGGTCCCGGCGATCGTCGACGGCGTGCGTTCGGTGCCGCAGGAGACCATCGCCGCCGCGACGGCGATGGGCTTCGGACCCGTACGCCGGTACATCCAGGTCCAGTTGCCGATCGCCGTGCCCGCCATCATCGCGGGGCTGCGGGTGGCGACCGTGTCGAGCATCTCCCTCGTCAGTGTCGGCGCGCTCATCGGCAACCAGGGAGCGCTCGGCAACCTCATCAACGACGCGAACATCTACAACCGGCCCGAACTCGCCGTGAACGCCGTGGTGACCATGGCGGTCCTCGCGATCCTCGCCGACGGGCTGCTGGTCGTCGTACGACTGCTTCTGACGCCGTGGATGCCGAGCGGCGCGCGTGCGCGGCGCGCGGAGCGGCCCGAACCGGAGGTCGCCGCCCGGTGAACATCCTCAACTTCATCAACGCGTTCTTCAGCGACAGCGCACACTGGCAGGGCTACGACGGGATTCCCACGAGGCTGGGGGAGCACGTCCAGTACACCCTGGAGGCCCTCGCCATCGCCGCGGCGATCGGGCTGCCGGTGGGGCTCGTCACCGGGCACTACGGGCGGGGCGGCAACGCGCTGGCCTTCATAGCCGTCGCCGGGCGGGCCCTGCCCACCTTCGGTCTGCTGGTGCTGATGACCCTGTCGCTCGGGTTCGGGCTGGTCAACGTGATGATCCCGCTGGTCGTGCTCGCCGTGCCGCCGATCCTGGTCACCACCTACGAGGCGATGCGGTCGGTGGACCCCGCCCCGGTGGACGCGGCCCGGGGGATGGGCATGCACGAGGTGGAGGTGCTCTTCCGGGTCGAGCTTCCGGTCGCCCTGCCGCTGATTCTCGGCGGACTGCGGTCGGCGGCCATCCAGATCGTGTCGACGGCCACCATCGCCGCGTACGTGTCCCTCGGGGGGCTCGGGCGGTACATCGTGGACGGTCTCTACCAGCGCAACTACGAGAAGGTCGTGGGCGGCGCCGCACTGGTCGCCCTGATGGCGCTGGGGACGCTGGCGCTGTTCTGGGGGATCACCCGGCTCACGGTCTCGCGCGGAGTGCTCAGGAGCAACTAGGCGAAAGGCCGGGGGAGTTGCGATTCCCCCGGCCCCGTCAAGCCTCCGTGCGCGCCAACGCCTGTTCCAGTACGACCAGCAGCGCGTCGCGGACCGAACCGCGCTCCCTCGCATCGAAGACGACCACCGGGACGCGGTCGTTGACGTCCAGGGCCCAGCGGACCTCGTCCAGGGTGTGTTCGACCCTGCCGTCGAAGGCGTTGACGGCGACCGCGAACGGGATCTGCCGGTGCTCGAAGTAGTCGACCGCGGCGTAGCAGTCGTCGAGGCGGCGGGTGTCGACGATGACCAGGCCGCCGAGCGCGCCCTCGACGATGTCGTCCCACATGAAGCCGAAGCGCTCCTGCCCCGGCGTGCCGAACAGATACAGCTTCAGGGTCGGGTCGACCGTGATGCAGCCGAAGTCCATCGCGACCGTGGTCGTGGTCTTGCGCGGGGTGTGGCTGAGGTCGTCCACGCCCGCGGCGACCTCGGTGATGGCGGCCTCGGTGGTCAGCGGCTCGATCTCGGAGATCGAGCCGACCGCGGTCGTCTTGCCCACCCCGAACCCACCCGCGATCACCATCTTGACCGGCAGCGGCGGTCGTACGGCGGCGGAGGGCGCGGCCGAGGGCCGGGGGGCCGGTTCAGTCGGTGTCACGGAGTACCCCTCGGGAGTCGGGGATGGCGCGCAGGCCATCGATGAGCCTGCGCAGGACGGAGGCGTCGTGGGTGACGTCGGTGTCGGGCACGTGCACCGTCAGCTGCCCCGCCGTGCGCAGGTCCTCGGCGAGGATCCGCACCACGTTCAGGTGCAGCCGCAGCCGGGCCGCGATCTCCGCGATGGACTGCGGTATCCGGCACGCGGCGACGATGTCGTGCTCTTCGAAGGCGAGCCGGTCGAGCACGGCGAGTCCCTCGGCGGTGGCCACCACCTGGGTCTCGACGGGCATCGTCCGGCCGGACGGATCGGGTGCCACCCGGCCGGCGGTGACGAGGAACGGCCGTACGGCGGGCACGGGGCCGCCCGGCTCCGGGCTCGGAGGCGTGCTGCCGTCCGCCATGACTGCGCTTCCTCCTCGGTCAGCGCTTCGACGCCGCGCCGACGCTGTTCTTCAGTTCGAGCACCAGCTGGGGGCTGAGCGCGCTGCCGGCACGGTTCGCGAACAGCGTCATCTCGTACGCGATGTTGCCGAGCTTGGCCTCCTTGTCGGTGACGACGCCGAGCACGGCGCCGCTGCCGATCGCGGAGACGAGGACGTGGCCGCCCTCCAGGTCGATGATGACCTTGTTGAGGCCGCCGAGGCCGTAGTTGCCGGAGGCACCGGCGGCCAGGCTCGTGATGCCGGAGACGATCGCGGCGAGGCGTTCGGAGTCCGCGTGCTCGCGCAGTTCCGACACCGCGATGAGCAGCCCGTCCGAGGACACGGCGATGGCGTCGACGACGCCCGCCGTCTCCGTCGCGAAACGGTTCAGCAGCCAGGTGAAGTCGGCTGCGGCGGCCTGCAGGTCGGCGGGCGTGGTGCCTTCCGTAGGCGTGTCACCTGTGGACGTGCTCACTGCTCCGCTCCTTCCGGGGAGTGGTTCTGGTCGTGCGGGGGGTTGGATGCGGTCTGGTGGGTTTCCACGGCGTCCTCGAACACCGGTCTGGCGTGGCTGCCGGTCTCGCTGTCCCGGTGGGCGCGCTCCACGGCCGCCTCGAACTCGTCGAGCGCGTCCCGCACGGCCTCGGCGTCCGCGGGCCGGGGCGGGGCCGCCGGGGACACGGCGTCGGCACCGAGGGTGGTGCGCAGCGTGGCGCCACGGACGCGGCGACGCAGGGGGCGGGCGCCGTCGCCTCCGTCGCCGTTCCCGGTCACCTCGGCGGTTGCCGTCGCGCCGGCGCGGGCCTGCGGGATGAACGGGGCTGCGTCGGAGGGGCTGTCGCGGTGGGGGATACGACGGGGGAGGGGGGCGGGCTCGCCGGTGGCGGAAGCGGGGGACCCGTTCGCTGCGCCGGTACCTGCTCTCCGGGCGTGGGTTTCGGCGGGCCTCACGGCACCCTGGCCGGACCCGGCGTCCGCCGCCCCGCCCACGGTGGACTCCGCCCGCGCTGCCGGTACCGCACCCGAGCCCGGGAGTGTTCCGGTGGTGGTGGCAGGTCGCGCGCCCGCCGCCGGTGCCGTACGGGACTCCGCCGCCGTACCCGCCGAACCGCCGGAGGCAGAGGCAACCGCCAGCGGGCTCATCGTCAGCAGCAGGGACGACGGGATCGTCACCTCGGCCGTGACGCCGCCGCCGGGGGTGCGGGTGAGGGTGACGCCCACCTCCCAGCGGCGCGCCAGCGTGCCGACCACGAACAGGCCGAGCACCTTCGTCGGGACGAGGTCGAGGCGTTCGCGGCGGATGAGGCGGGCGTTCTCCTCCTCCAGGCGCTCGGCGCTCATGCCGAGACCGTGGTCGGAGATCACGACCAGCGCACCCTCGTGACTGTCTTTGACGATCACCTCGACGGGGCTGCCGGCGGGCGAGAAGGACACGGCGTTCTCGACGAGTTCGGCCACCATCAGCGTGAGGTCGCCGATGATGTCGGGCTCGACCATGACCTCCGTGCCGACCTGGAGGGAGACCCGCTGGAAGCCCTCGATCTGGCCGAGCGCGGCGCGGACGACGTTGGTGAGGGCGAGCGGCCCGGAGTCGAGGACGGTCTCGCGGATGCCGGCGAGCAGCATCAGGCTGTCGGCGTTGCGGCGCAGGCGGACCGCGATGTGGTCGATGCTGTAGAGGCGTTCCAGGAGCGCCGGGTCGGTCTCGCCGCGCTCGACCGCGTCGATCAGGGCCAGTTGCCGGGTGGTCAGGTTGCTGACCCGGCGGCCCACGTTGCCGAACATCTCGGCGACGTTGCGGCGGCTGAGCACCTGACGTTCCAGGAGCGCGACCGAGGTGGTCTGCACCTGGTTGAACACATCGGCGAGATCACCGATCTCGTCCTTCGCGGTGACCGGCATCTCCTGGAGCCGCGGCGTCCCGGTGTCCTCGGTGTCGTCGTCGGCCACGCGGGCGAGCTCACGGCCCGCCACCTCGGCGACCTGCCTGGCGGCACCGGTGAGCGCCTGCACCGGGCGCACCACCGAGCGTCGTACGGCGACCGAGAAGGCGAGCCAGAGCACGAAGCCGAGGAGAGCCGACCCGAGCAGCCAGGCGGCGTTGGAGCGCGCGTCCCGGGAGGCGGCGTCGGCGCGGTCGGCGATCTGGTCGATGAGCGAGGTGGTGGTCGTCAGCCGGGTCCGGGCCTGGGCGCGGTAGTCCGGGTAGGAGTCGAGCGCCGTCTGGAAGGCGTTCCTGATCTCGGACGGGGTGTCCGCCTGGAGCGAGCCCGGGTCGATCTGCAGCTCGGCGTACTGCCGGGCGATCGCCGCCTGGGCCGTGTTGTGCTCGATGTCGCCGAGTTCCTCGGCCTGCTGGGCCGTGGCGAACCGGCCGAAGCGCTCGACCTGGTGGGTGTACTCGTCGTAGGAGCCGATCGCGCCGATCAGCTCGATGAGCGCGTTGGAGTCACCGGTCGTCGCGGAGAAGACACCGGTCTCGAAGGAACCGTGCGCGGCGTCGGCGCGCAGCAGCGAGTCGAGCAGGTTGCCGGTGAAGGTGGCGGCGAGGGCCGGGTTGCGGTCGAGCCCGAGACCGTCGATCAGGCCCTTGGCGGCGTCGCTGTAGGCCGGGTCGATGTTGTCGGCCGGCAGATAGGACTTCTCGATGGTGTTGCGCAGGTCCTCCAGGCCGTTGACCTCGCGCAGGGCCTGGGCCTCCTCGTCCGGCAGCCGGCCGCCGAAGGTCGCGTGGACCTTCTCGGCCTGGTTGTCCACGCGGATCTGGGCCTCGCGGTAGGCGGCCTGCGAGGGGGTGGCGCCGTCCCAGGTGGCCTGGTGGCGCACGGACAGCAGGACGGCCTGCTGGTGCTCGGCCTCCAACTGCCCGACGAGCTTGGCCACCTCGGCGCTGTCCCGCACCAGTTGGGCCGCGTCCGACGCGTCCTGGGACTGGCCGACCTGGTCGGCGAAGAGATAGGTCAGCAGCACGGCCACCACCGCGAGCGGCACACCCACCAGGATGTTCAGCTTGCGTCGGAACGGCCAGCGCTCGGCGAAGTCCCTCATGCCCCGGTTACCGCTGCCACGGGTGCCGCCCCGGGACGGCGACGGTGCCGACCGGGTGGACGCGCCCACCTCGTTCGTGGACACCAGCCCTCCTTCGTGGGTGTCTCGGCCGACGCGCGAGAACGCACATGACCGATACTGATCGCTACGGGACGGTGCGTAGGGACACCTGAATGGCTCCTGCACGCCTGTGTGACCGGCGCCAACTTCGGCGAGACTACAGCCTCTTCGGACAGCGCTTGCCGCCGCCCTGAGTCAAGAATCCGTTACAACCCGCGCTGCACCCCGCGTGCCGGTTTCGCGCTTCCTTCACAACCGATCACGGGTTGGTGCCAATTGTGACCAGGCCGGTCTTGACTGACCGAGAACAGGCTGGATTGGATCAGTGCGAGGGCTTCCCCTCTTGAACGTCCTTGAACCCCCTTGCATCCCCTGAGTTCCGGAACGGGAATCGTGACTTTTACCGCCGCACACCGCAGGTCCCTCAGGAAGAACCCCGGCGTGGCCGCTGTCGCGCTCGCCGCCGCCACGGTCCTGCTGGCGGGATGCGGGTCCTCCGACGACACCTCCGACCCGCTGAGCGAGGACACGGGGGGAGCCGGCAACGGCGACACCGTCGTCGTCGGCTCCAACAACTTCGCCGAGAGCATCCTGCTCGCCGACATCTACGGTGAAGCCCTGAAGGCCAAGGGCATCAAGGTCACCTACAAGCCCAACATCGGCAGCCGCGAGACCACTTACGGCCTGCTGAAGAACGGCTCCATCACCGTCCTGCCCGAGTACAACGGCTCGCTGCTCGCCTACCTGGACAAGGACGCCAAGCAGGAGTCGGCGCAGGCCGTGGACGCCGCGGCCAAGGCCAAGCTCGACTCCAAGCTGACGCTGCTGGACTCAGCGCCGGCGGAGGACAAGGACTCGGTCACGGTCAACGCGGAGACCGCGAAGAAGTACAACCTGACCACCGAATCCACACTCGCCGACCTCAAGGACATCGCTCCCAAGCTGGTCATCGGCGGTTCGCCTGAGTTCCAGACCCGGCAGCAGGGTCTGCTGGGCCTGGAGTCCGTGTACGGCCTGAAGTTCGAGTCCTTCAAGGCGCTCGACGCGGGCGGTCCGCTGACCCAGGCGGCGCTGAAGAAGAACACCGTGCAGGCCGCGGACATCTTCACGACCGACCCGACCATCGTCAAGGAGAAGTTCGTCGTCCTCCAGGACCCGAAGAACCTCTTCGGCTTCGCGAACGTGACTCCGCTGGTCTACAAGTCCGGTCTCACCCAGGAGGGTGTCGCCGCGCTCAACGCGGTCTCCGCCAAGCTGGACACCAAGGCGCTCCTCGACATGGACTCCCAGGTCCAGCTGGACAACAAGGACCCGCTGGACGTGGCGAAGGCGTGGCTGAAGACGAACGGCCTGGGCTGACCTCGGTCGAGAACCGGCGCGGGTGGCCTCCCCTGGCGGGGAAGGCACCCTCCACAGGAGGACCCGCGCCGGTCCCGACGGTGGCGTCCGAGCGATGCGCACCGCCCGCAGCAACCAGCCGCTGTCCGGCGGCCCCGCGGTCGTGACCGCAGGAACCTCCAGGCGGCTCGCAGATCAGACTCCGAGTTCCGCCCGGACCCGGGCCGCGGCGCCCACGGCCACCGCGTCCTCGCCGAGCAGTGAGGGCACCACCCGTACCGGATGCCCGCTGACCGGTGGTTCGGTGGCCAGGGCCCGCAGGATCGACGGTTCGAGGAGCGTCCAGGCGCGGCTGACGCCCCCGCCGATCACGACGGTGGTGACATCCAGCAGGCCCACCGTGACGAGGAGCGCGCGCGCGACGGCGGCGCCCGCGTCCTCGTACACGGCGAGCGCGTCCGGGTCGGAGGCCTCCGCCACCTCGCGCGCGCTCAGCTCCCGCCCGGTCCGCTCCCCGTACCGCGCCGCGATCGCCCGCCCCGACGCCAGCGTCTCCAGATGGCCGCGCCCGCCGCACGTGCACGGCAGGTCGCCGAAGCCCGGGATGTGCCCGATCTCGCCCGCCGCGCCGTGCGGGCCGCCGTAGAGCGCGCCGTCCAGCCACAGCGCCCCGCCGACCCCGGTACCGAGAGTCATCCCGAGCACATCGGGCTCGCCCGCCACCGCCCCGGCTGTCGCCTCGCCGCGCAGGAACGCGTTGACGTCGTTGTCGAGGAACGCCGGCACACCGAGCGCCTCCTCGAACGCCGCCGTCACCGCGAACCCGGCCCAGTCCCGGAAGGAATCGCTGGCGACCAGAATCCGCCCGCCCAGCGTGTCCACCACACCCGCCGCCCCGACCCCGACCCCGAGCAGCCGTACGGCCGTACGGTCGAGCAGCAGGCGTACGGCGTCCAGCGCGGCGCCGACCATCGAGTCCCCGCCGGCGGCCGCGGGCGTGGGCACCTCCAGCCGGTCGACGACCGTCAAGTCATCGGCGAACAAGGCCACTTGTGTGCTCGTACCGCCGATGTCGACACCGGCGACCGCCTTCACGCGGTGACCTCGGCCTGCTGCTCGGCGCGCCGCCGCCGCTGCACCACCGGGTCCGGCACGGGTACGGCCGCGATGAGCCGCCGCGTGTACTCGGTCTCCGGGCGCAGCAGCGTGGCCATGGTCGGCCCCTGCTCCTCGACCCGCCCGTCCCGCATGACGACGACCCGCTGCGCGAACTCCTGCACGACTGCCAGGTCGTGGGAGACGAAGAGACAGGCGAACCCCAACTCCCGCTGCAACTCGGCGATCACCTCCAGTACGGTCCGCTGCACGCTCACATCCAGCGCGCTCGTCGGCTCGTCAGCGACCAGCAGCCGGGGTTCGAGGACCAGCGCCCGGGCGAGACTCACCCGCTGCCGCTGACCACCGGACAGCTCACGCGGCCCCCGCCCCGCCAACTCCCGGGGCAGCCGGACGAGTTCGAGCACCTTCGCGACCCGGTCCCGCCGCTCGGCTCCCGACATCCCCCTGCGGTGCACCCTCAGGGGCTCCGCCACGCACTCCGCCACGCTCATCCGCGCGTCCAGCGAGGCCACCGGATCCTGGAGCACCACCCCCACACCGGACAGGAGCGCGCGCCGCTTCCGGCCCCGGACCCGGCCCAGGTCGGCCCCGAACAGGGACACCGAGCCGGAGGCGGGTGCGACGAGCCCGAGAGCGACCCTGGCCGCGGTCGACTTGCCCGACCCGGACTCACCCACGAGCCCGACGGTTTCTCCGGGACGGACGTCGAGAAAGACACCGTCCAGGGCCTGGACCCGCCCGAACCGCACGGACACGTCACGGAGTCGCACCACCGGGGGCTCTTCCGCCGGGGGTGCGTCCTCGCCGCTGAACCTCAGCCGTGGCACCGCCGCCAGCAGCCCCCGCGTGTACGCGTGCTCGGGCCGCAACAGCACGTCCTCCACGGGTCCCGTCTCCACGACCTCGCCCCGCAGCATCACGGCGACCCGGTCCGCGAAGTCCGCGACCACGCCCATGTTGTGCGTGACCAGCAGTACGCCGGTACCGGAGTCGGCCGCCAACCGCCGTAGCAGATCCAGGATCTCGGCCTGCACGGTGACGTCGAGCGCGGTGGTCGGCTCGTCCGCGATCAGCAGACCGGGCGAGTTGGCGATCGCCATGGCGATGACGACCCGTTGCCGCTGTCCGCCCGACAGCTGGAACGGGAACGCCGAGGCCCGCCGCTCCGGCTCCGGAATGCCGACGCGGCGCAGGAGCTCGACCGCCTCACGGGCGGCCTCCGACCGGGAGACGTCCCGGTGGTTCCGTACGACTTCCGCGATCTGGGCGCCGACCCGGGTCAGCGGATCGAGGGCGGTGGCCGGTTCCTGGAAGACCATGGAGGCGGTCCGCCCCCGCAGCCGGGCCAGCGAGGCCTCCGAGGCCCCGACGATCTCCGTACCGTCGACCGCGACCCGCCCCGAGGCGCGCGCGGTGCCCGGCAGCAGCCCCATCGCGGCGAGCGCCACCGTCGACTTCCCGGACCCGGACTCGCCGACGAGGGCCAGTGTCTCGCCCGGCCGGACGTGCAGCGACACGCCCCGGACGGCGGGCACGTCACCCGTCTCCGTGGAGAAGGTCACCCCGAGGTCCTCGATGGTCAGGATGTTCACGCGCGTCCCCTCACGTCGAAGGCGTCCCGCAGCCCGTCGCCGATCGCGTTGAACGCGCACACGACGAGGATGATCGCGAGGCCCGGTGGAACGATCAGCCACCAGCGCCCCGAGTACGCGGCCGTCAGCCCGGCCGACAGCATGCCGCCCCAGTCGGTCTTCGGTGGCTGCACTCCGAGCCCGAGATACGACACATAGGCGATGAGCAGGATCGCGTCGGCGATCTGGAAGGTGGCCGCGACGACGATCGTGGACACCGCGTTCGGCAGGATGTGCCGGCGGATGGCCCGCCCGTGCGTGCCGCCGGTCGCCCGCAGAGTCAGCACATAGTCCCGGTTCTTGAGAGTGAGCGTCTCGGCCCGCACGAGCCGGGACGGCACCAGCCAGGACACCAGCCCGAGCACGACGATCAGCCCGAGCGGTCCCGGATTGGTGATGGCGGACACGACCAGCAGGATGAACAGCGCGGGGATGGCGATGCCGGCGTCGACGACCCGCATCATCACGGCGTCCACCCAGCCGCCCGCATACCCCGCGACCGCACCCCACAGCGTCCCGATCACGGTGGCGAGGACGCCGGCGGCGAGCCCCACGAGCAGTGACACCTGCCCGCCGTACATGAGCCGCCCGAGCTGGTCATGCCCGACGGCGTCGGTACCGAGCCAATGGGCCGAATTGGGCGCCAGGTTGACCTGCGTGAGATCGGTATGCGTCTGGTCGGTGGAGTACACCAGCGGCCCGACGAAACAGAACAGCAGGAAGAGAACGACAACAGCGACCCCGGCCACAGCGAGCCGATTGCGCGCGAAGCGCGCTCTCAGGGGCGCGGGGCTGCGTCCATCTGCGGCTCCGCCGCGGGGCGCGATCAACCCCCACCGGCCCGCGCTTTGAACACTCACGCCCGCCCCTCCCTCACCCGAGGATCCACAACCCGCTGCACGACGTCCGCGAGCAGGGTCCCCACGACGGTCGCGACCGAAATGACGAGCACGCACCCGAGCAGCACCGGATAGTCCGACGACTGAGCCGCGGACCAGAACAACAGCCCCATTCCCGGGTAGTTGAACAGCTGCTCCACCACCAGCGCGCCCCCGAACAACACCGGCACGTAGTACCCGAGCATCGCCACCACCGGCGTCAGCGAGTTACGGAAAACGTGCCGGAAGAGCACGGCGTACTGCCCCGCACCTCCCGCCCGAGCGGTCCGCACGTAATCCTCGGAAAGGTTTTCCAGCGTTGCGCCCCGCATATAGCGGCTGAACACGGCAACCATGGACGCCGCCCCGGTCACCACAGGCAGCACCAGCCCCGCAGGATCGGCCAACACCTGCCCCAACGTGTCCCCTTGGGGGGCCTGAGAGGGAAACCACCGAAGTGTCTGCGTGAACAGCAGAATCAGCAGCAGCCCCAGGAAATACACCGGTGTGGAATACGCGACGAAGCTCAGCGTCGTGATGACATAGTCGGTCGGCTTGTTCCGCCGCACGGCCTGCCACATACCCAACGGCACAGCCAGCACCAGCCCGACCATCGCGGACAGCACGGTCAACACCAGGGTCTTCGGCAACCGTTGCTCGATCAGCCGGGAGACCGCTTCGTTCAGCGTGTACGACGTCCCGAGATCCCCCTGCACCAACTCGCGCAGATACAGGACGTACTGCACCGGCAAGGACCGGTCGAGCCCCTGCTCGTGGTTGAACGCGGCGATCTGCCCGGCCGTCGCCTGCGGTCCGAGGATCCCGCGTGCCGGACCCCCGGGCAGCGCGTGCAGCAGGCAGAAGACCACGATCGTGACGATCAGGATCACGGCGAGGGCCTGAAGAAGCCGACGGACGAGATAGAGGACCGTGTCCACTAGCCGATCCACTTCCACTGCGCCGGGTGGAAGTTGGCCAGCGAGTCCTGGGAGAAGCCGCCGAGCCCGTTCTTCAGGACGGAGATCTGGTAGTCCGGCTCGGGCAGCCAGATGACGGGCAGGTCCTTCGCGAGGGCCGCGCTGTAGTCCTGGATGGCCTGGTTCGAACTCGATGTCGTGGTGGCGGAGACGAGCTTGTCGACGGCCGGGTTCGAGTAGTTGCCGAAGTTGGAGCCGCCGCCGGTCTGGAACAGCGAGTCACCGGTCGGGAAGGCGTTGAAGTACCAGCTGCCCGCCGTGCCGAAGAAACTCAACTGCCACTTGCAGATCGACTGCCCCGACGTGCACTGCGGGGTCTGCGAGAGCACCGAGTTGACCGGAGCGGTCTTGATGGAGAACTTGATGCCGGTCTTCGCGAGCGAGGACTGGATCGCGCTCATCATGTTGTCGGTGACCGCGGAGCCGGACTGCGAGAGCACCTGCATCTCGAACTTCGTGCCCTTGGCGACGCCCTCACCGCACTTCGCCGGCTCGGAGCAGGTCATGACCCCGCCCTGCTCGGTCCAACCGTGGCTGGTCAGCAGGGACTTGGCGGTGTCGTTCGAGAAGGGGTACGGGTTGTCCTTCTGCACCGGCGACAGGAAGTCCGAGGCCTGTCCCTGCGGGATGGGACCGTAGCCGGGTACCGCCGTCCCGTTGAGGACGACCTTCGCGAGGCTTGCCTGGTCGATGGAGTGCTGGATGGCCTGACGGGCGTAGAGCTGCTTGAACACGGCACCCATCGCCGGGTTGTTGAAGTTGTACGGCATGTAGGTGATCGCCCAGCCCGACCACGGCTCCACCTTGAAGCCCTGCGCGGTGAAGCTGTCCTTCTGGTCGAGGTCGGTCGCCTCGATGTAGCCGTAGTCGACGCTGCCCGAGCGCAGGGCGTTCTTCTCGGCGTCGGCGGTGGTGAAGGGGAGCAGGTTCACCGTGGGGATGTTCGCCTTCTCGCCGCCGTCGTACTTCTTGTTGGCGGTGAGGACCACCTTGCCGGCGGTGGAGAAGGACTTGACGGAGTACGGGCCGCTGGTGGTCTTCCACAGCGGGTTCGAGGCGTATCCGGAGATGTTCTTCGCCGCGTCGTTG
This sequence comes from Streptomyces canus, assembly GCF_001514145.1. GTDB lineage: Bacteria > Actinomycetota > Actinomycetes > Streptomycetales > Streptomycetaceae > Streptomyces > Streptomyces canus. The sequence continues at coordinate 260,908 of NZ_KQ948661.1, read as the reverse complement.
AGGTACGTCCAGGCCTGCTTGGCATCCCGGCCGCCGGCCCAGGCGTGCTGCGGGAGCGGGTTGATGGAGTTCAGCTCGTTGGCCAGCATCCACTGCGGGTTGTAGGCCTTGTCGAAGGTGATCGTGAAGTGGCGGGCGTCGACCGTCTTGAAGGACGTCCAGTTGTCCGGCGCCTTGCCGGGGTTGTAGCCCGCCCACTCGCTCTTGTTCGCCTTGATGAGGTCGAACCAGAACTTGACGTCCGCCGAGGTGATCGGCTTCCCGTCGCTCCAGTGCCGGTCGCCCAGGGTGATCGTCACGCTCTTGTTGTCCGCGGCGAACTTGGCGTCCGTGGCGACCGAACCGGCCTTGTTCCAGCCGATCTTGCCGGTCGAGCCGTCGTAGGCGATGAGCGGCTCCCACAGCGTGTTCGCGATGGAGATGTTGTTGGTGTTGAGGTGTGCCGCGGTGCCGATCGGCAGGATCCAGTTCGGGGTGAAGTTCGCGGGCAGCGCGTAGTTGATCGTGTCGTGCGAGGACGACGACGTGCCGCTCGACCCCGAACAGGCGGTGAGCAGCAGGGTGCCCGCGCTGAGGGCGGCGGCACCGGCGAGGAGTCTCGTGCGGGCAGGGGGCATGGCGTGCTCCTGGGACCAGGGAAGTGGAAGCGGGGTGGAGCAAGTGAACGCCCCCACCGTTGGAAGAAATAGGCGTGCCGCTGTAAAAAGCCTGTTTCTGCTGTTCTGAAAAAAGCACAGAGAGGCCTTTCGGGCCTACGCTCGACGCCTGGGCCGTCGAATTCGGGAGTAACTTCGACCATGCTTGAAAAAAGTGCGCCACCGCATCGACGGCACGGCTCCGGCTTCTCCTCGCTCGCGGAGGGCGTCCTGGAACTTCTCGCCTCCGGGCAGGCGTCGACCCGTACGGAACTCGCCGCACTGCTCGGCGCCGCGCCCTCGACCGTGTCCTTCGCCGTCGGCCAGCTGCTGGCACACGGCCTGGTCGCCGAGGAGGGCACCCGGTCCTCCACCGGCGGGCGGCCGCGCAAGGTGCTGCGGCTCGGCGGCAGCGACGGATACGCGGTCGCGGCCGACCTCGGCGGAAAGCACGCGCATGTCGGGGTCGTGCACCCCGGGGGCGGTCTCACCGACGTGTCGACCGTGCCGTTCGCCACGGCGGACGGGCCCGAGGCCGCGCTGCCCGGCCTGGCGGACACGCTCCAGACGCTGATCGACCGGCACGGCCGGGAGCAGCTGCGGGGCGTCGGCCTGTGCCTGCCGGGCCCGGTCGACGTCGAGCCGGGGCTCGTCACCCTTCCGGCGCGCATGCCCGGCTGGAACCGCTTCCCCGTACGGGACTGGTTCGAGGAGCGCTTCGCCGTCCCGGTGGCCGTCGAGAACGACGCCAACTGCATGGCCGTGGGCGAGCACAGTGTCCGGCCCGTCGAGCACCGGCAGTCGATCATGGTGAAGGTGGGCTCCGGGATCGGGGCGGGTGTCATCGTGGACGGGCGGCTGTACCGGGGCGCGACCGGAGGGGCGGGGGAGATCACCCACGTCCGCGTCGAGGCCGCCCAGGACACCCCGTGCTCCTGCGGCAACACGGGCTGCCTGGAGACGGTCGCCTCGGGCGCGGCACTGGTCAGGATCCTGCGGGAGCGGGGCCTGCCGGTGGCGGGCACCGAGGACGTCGTACGCCTCGCCCTCGACGCCGACCCCGAAGCGACCCGCGCGGTCCGCCAGGCCGGCCGCTACCTCGGCCAGGTCCTCGCCGCCAACGTCAACTTCTTCAACCCCGACGCCGTGTACCTGGGCGGCATCCTCTCCACTCTGGAGCCGTTCGTCGCGGCGGTGCGAAGCCAGCTGTACGAGGGCTGCCATCCGCTGGTGACCCAGCACCTGGTGATCGAGCGGACGTCGTTGGGCGCCGATGCCGGGTTGGCGGGGGCGGGCCAGTTCGCGCTGCAGCGGGCGCTGGCGCAGGCGATGCAGACGGTCACCGGAGGCGGTTAGGGGAGCGGGGCCGTGTCCATGTGCGGCTCGGCCGCGTGGGCGCGACCAGCCACGACTCACCCGCAGACAGCAACGCACCTGGAGCAACCGTGCCTTCGTCCCGCCCCGTAATCGCCGTCGCAGGCCTCGGCATCGAGTCCTCGACGTTCTCCCCGGCCCGCACCGACGCCCCCGCCTTCCACCCCCGACGCGGCGACGACATCCTCACCCAGTACCCCTTCCTGGCCCCGGGGCAGCCGTTGCGCGAGGCCGCAGACTGGCGAGGCACCCTCGTCGGCAAGGCACTGCCCGGCGGTACGGTGACGGCGGCCGCCTACGCCGAGCTGACCCGTGAACTACTCGACCGTCTCCGAGGACTGGGCCCCGTCGACGGCCTCTGGTACGACATCCACGGCGCGATGACCGTCGAGGGGGTGGACGACGCCGAAGCCGAACTCCTGTGCCGCATAAGGGAGATCACCGGTCCCGACACGATCATCTCCGCCTCCATGGACCTGCACGGCAACGTCTCCCGCGAACTCGCCCACCGCACCGACCTGATCACCTGTTACCGCATGGCCCCGCACGAGGACGCGATGGAGACGAAGGAGCGGGCCGCCCGCAACCTCGTGCACCACCTCACAAGCGGTGCTCCCCGCCCGGTCAAGGCCTGGATCCCGGTCCCCGTGCTCCTGGCCGGAGAGCAGACCTCCACCCGGATCGAGCCGGCGAAGAGCGTCTACGCCGCCGTGGCGGAGGTGGAGGCGACCGACGGAGTGACGGACGCGGCGATCTGGGTCGGCTACGCGTGGGCGGACGAGCCCCGCAACCGGGCCGCGGTCGTCGTCACGGGTCCTTCCGCGGACGCGGTGACGACCGGTGCCGAGCGGCTGGCCCGCGGCTTCTGGAAGGCCCGCCACGACTTCGACTTCGTCGCCCCGACCGGCACGCTCGAGGACTGCCTGGACGCGGCGCTGGCCTCGCGGAAGCGGCCGTACTTCATCAGCGACACCGGCGACAACCCGACAGCGGGCGGAGCCGGTGATGTCACCTGGGGGCTTCAACAGGTCCTGGCCCGCCCGGAGTTCGAGGACCCCTCGGGCCCGGTGGTCATCTACGCCTCGCTCCCGGGTCCGGCCGCGGTCGACACGGCCGTTGAGGCCAGCGTCGGTGCCACGGTCACCGTGACCGCGGGTGCCGAGGTCGACGACCGTCACGCGGGCCCGCTCACGCTGACCGGTGTGGTCCACGCGATCCGGCAGGGTGACCAGCACGCGGTGACCGAGGCGGTGCTGCGGGTGGGAAGCGTGTACGTGATCCTGACGCGCCTGAGAAAGCCGTACCACTGCGAACACGACTTCACCGACCTGGAGTTGGCGCCGCGCGCGGCGGACCTCGTCCTCGTCAAGATCGGGTATCTGGAGCCCGAACTGTTCGCGATGGCCGCCGACTGGAAGATGGCCCTCACCCCCGGCGGCGTCGACCAGGACCTGCCGCGCCTCGGCCACCGGCGCATCCGCCGGCCGATGTTCCCCTTCGACCGCGAGATGCCCGACCCGGACCTCACGGCTCGGCTGATCCCGCCCTCGGACGCGGAGTTGACCGGACCGGACGAGTGAGCTGCCGCTACTCGACCGCCGCGGCGATCAGCAGGTCCAGGAGGGCGATCAGCACGTCCCGGGACGACTCCCGCCGCCGTGCGTCGCACAACACCACCGGGATGCCCTCCGGGAGGGCGAGGGACTCCCTGATGTCCTCGGCCGGGTACGGGTGGTGGCCCTCGAAGCCGTTCACGGCGACGACGAAGGGGATGCGCCGGCGTTCGAAGAAGTCCACGGCGGCGAAACTCGACTCCGGGCGCCGTACGTCGATGAGCACGACCGCGCCCAGGGCGCCGACGGCGAGGTCGTTCCACATGAACCAGAATCGCTGCTGGCCCGGGGTGCCGAAGAGGTAGAGCACGAGTTCGTCGCTGATGGTGATCCGGCCGAAGTCCATGGCCACGGTGGTGGCCCGCTTCTGCTCGATCCCGGCGAGGTCGTCGACGCCCAGGCCCGCGACGGTGAGGGGTTCTTCCGTGCGCAGCGGGGCGATCTCGCTGACCGATCCGACCATGGTGGTCTTGCCGACCCCGAAGCCCCCGGCGATGAGGATCTTGACGGTGTCGGGTGCGGCGGGAGTACCGGCTGTCTCGGTGGCGAGCGGGTCAGAGCCGGCCAAGGCCTTCCCTCACTTTCTGCAACAGGTCCAGGTCCGGGGTGCGGGGCGAGACGGGGCGCGGCGGGTGCGCGGTGATGAGACCCGCCTCCAGCAGATCGCAGAGCATGATCACGACCACGCTGACCGGGAGGTCCAGCAGCGCGGCCAGCTCCGCCACGGCGACGGGGCGGGCGCACCGGCGCAGGATGCGGGACTGCTCGGCCTGCGGGCGCGGGGCGAGTTCCGGTGGCGGGTCCACCGCGGTCACCGTCGTGATGAGGGTGAAATCGGCACGGCTGGGCCGCGTCCTTCCGCCGGTCAGGGCGAACGGTCGCACCAGCCTGCCCGACGCGTCGCTGTCGGTCACCTCACCCGCCGGTGGGGCCGATGCCGGCCCGTGGTGCCGCGCTGAGGTGCTCGCCGATCTTCTTCACCAGCATGTTCATCTGGTACGCCACGACGCCGACGTCGGCGTTCGGCCCGGTGAGCACGACGAGATGGGCGCCGGGTCCCGCGGAGGTGAGGATCAGGAAGCTGTTGGCCATCTCGATGAGTGCCTGGCGCACCGGGCCGCCCCGGAAGTCCATGCTGACGCCCTTGCTCAGGCTCATCAGACCGGACGCGGTCGCCGCCAGCCGCTCGGCGTCGTCGCGCAGGAACCCGGTGGACTTGCTGACGACCAGCCCGTCCTCCGAGAGCACGACAGCCTGCGTCACGTCGGCGACCCGCTCCACGAGTCCGGTGAGCAACTGGTCCAGCTGGGTGTGCGTGGCGGGGGTGGGGCGTGTCATGGCGTGTCCTTCATGAGCGATCGATACGGAGACCACGAGCGGCGACGGCCGCGTCGTGCGGGGTACCGGGGGGTGCGGCCTCGGCGGGGGCCGGCCGGCCGGCGGCACCGGGCGGCTGTTCCTGGTCGGCGGGGGCCGTTTCTTCGGGGGTGCCGGGCGGGTCGTCTTCGGGGGTGTGCTGCGTGGTGTTCGGGGGCTTGGGGGTGCCGGGCGGGTGCTGGGTGGAGGCCGTTTCTTCGGGGCTGTCGTGCGGGGGCTCGTCGTCGGGGGAGTGCTGGGCGGCGTGCCGGGTCTTGGGGGTGCCGGGCGGGTGGTGGTCGGCGGGGGCCGTTTCTTCGGGGCTCCCACGCAGGGGTTCGACGGCGGGAGTGTCCTTCGCGGGGTCCGGGTTGCCCGGAGCGCTGGGGAGAGCGTTCCGGTCGGCGGGAGCCGATTCTTCGGGGGTGTCGGGCAATCCGTCCTCGAGGGTGTCGAGCGGGTCGGTCCGGGTGCTGGTTGCCGTGGTCGCGTTCTCCGGGACGTCGAGGAGGTCGTCCTCGTCCCGGGCGCGGAGCGTGCCCAGCTGGAATCCGGCGAGCGAGGAGGCCGCGTGGTCCGCGGTGAACTCGTCGGCGTCCTCCTGCTCGGCGACGGCCGGGGCGTCCTCCCTCAGCTCGACAGCCAGACTGGTCTGCGGCACCCGCCGGGGGAGAGGCGCGAGCCCGTCCGTCCGGGCGGCGCCCACCGGGCGCGACGCGTTCCTGGGACCTGGTGTGTTCGCGGGGGCTGCCGCGTCTTGGGCAGCCGAGGCCGCCGATCCTCCTGCGTCCGCGGCGTCCGGCATGGCGGTTGGGTTTGCCGGGCCGGCGGTGGCTGGTGTGCCGGTCGGGTCTTCCGTGTCCGTGGATCCCGGTGTTCGGGCCGGGTCTCGCGCGTCCGCCGACCCGGTCGTGCGGGCCGCGCTTCCCGTGTCCGCGGCGTCCGGCATGGCGGTTGGGTTTGCCGGGCCGGCGGTGGCTGGTGTGCCGGTCGGGTCTTCCGTGTCCGTGGATCCCGGTGTTCGGGCCGGGTCTCGCGCGTCCGCCGACCCGGTCGTGCGGGCCGCGCTTCCCGTGCCCGCGGCGCCGGTCGGTCCTCCCGCGTCCGCCGACCCCGACGCATCAGCCCGGTCTCCCGCCTCCGCGGACCCCGTCGCGCGTGCCGTGCTCGTCGGCATCCTTGCAGCCGCCCCAAGCCCCGTACGTGACAAGGGCCTTGCGCGCGTGGAGTCTGCGGAGCCGTCTCCGTCGGACGTACTCTCCACGCGGCCCGGCCCAGCCGAGCCCCCCGAAGCCGCTGGGGCGACCGCCCCGACCAGGTCCTCCGGCTCCTTCTCCTCCCGTACGACGATCTCGTGCGGGATCAGCACGATCGCCGTCGTTCCGCCGTACGGCGAGGACCGCAGCGTCACCTGGACGCCGTGGCGGTTGGCGAGGCGGGCGATGACGAACATGCCCAGGCGGAGGTCGTCGGCGAGGGCGACGACGTCGAACTTGGGGGCTTCGGCCAAGTGGGCGTTGAAGGAGGCGTATTCGTCCTCCGACATGCCAAGGCCCCGGTCCTCGACCTCGACGGCAAGCCCCTTGGCGACCAGCCCCGCGCGTACCGAGACGGGACTCGGCGCGGGGGAGTACAGCGTGGCGTTCTCGATGAGCTCGGCCAGGAGGTGGATCACGTCCGCGACCGCGGGCGGGGCCAGGCAGACCTCCTCCTCCGTGTGCACCTCCACCCGCTGGTACTGGGCGACCTCACCCACCGCACTGCGCAGGATGTCGATCAGCGCGACCGGCTCGGTCCAGCTGCGCCGCGGCTGCCCGCCGCTGATGATGACCAGGTTCTCCTCGTACCGCCGCAACTGGCTGGCCGTCGAGTCCAGTTCGTACAGCCCCGACAGCACGTCCGGGTCCTGGTGCTCGCGCTCCAGCGTGTCCAGCCGGCTGAGCTGGAGGTTGACCAGGTTCTGGCTCTGTCGCGCGATCCCGAGGATCACCTTCTGGAAACCCCGCCGGGTGTCGGCGAGTTCGACGGCGGTCACCACAGCCGTGCGCTGCGCCGCGTTGAAGGCCTGTGCCACCTGCCCCAGTTCGTCCGAGCCGTAGTCCAACTCCGGTGCCGCCCGGTCCACATCGACCTTCTCGCCCCGGTCCAGCCGTGCGACCACGTCCGGCAGCCGCTCCTGGGCCAGACTCAGCGTGGCCTCCCGCAGGCCGCGCAGTCGCCGGGACAGCGAACGGGTGATCCGCCAGGACATGAAGAGGCACAGCAGCAGCGCGATGAGCCCGCCGGCACTGAGCCAGGCCGCCGTCAGCAGCTGCTCGTGCGCCTTGTCCGCGCTGCGGGAGAGCAGCCCCGACGTCTGCTGCCGGATCAGCGCGGTGTAGCGGACGGACACCTTGTCCATCGCAGGCGTCCACCGCTTGTGCAGGTCAGGCAGGGCCACCTGTCCCGTCCCGGCGGTCGGACGCGCGGCGAGCACCCGGTCCTCGACGGCCGTCAGGGCCCGCCAGTCCGGGCTCGCCAGGATCCGCTCGGTCTGCGTCTTCGCGGTGCCGCTCAGCGCGGGCACGATCTGGTCCTCGACGAGCCACCGGCGCGTGTTCACCAGCTGGACGAACTGCTCCCAGGCCTTCTCGTCGAGATGCCCGGACGACCAGGCCAGGGTGAGCGCCACATCCTCCTGCGAGGTCAGTTCCGCCGCGTGTTCGATGGCGACGAGCGGCCCGGCCTGCGAGGTGAGGTCGCCGTCGTCGACCTGCGAGAGCTGCTGGAAGGCGTGTATCTGGTCGTCGATGATCGACGTGTACTGGTCGAGGGCCTGCTGGGCGGTGATGTCGGTGGGGTGGTCCACCTGGTCGCGGTAGTACTCCAGGCTGCCCACCGAGCCGAGCACCGAGTACAGCTGGTCGGCGATACGCGCGGGCGCCTGCTGGATCTCGTCGGACTGCCGGACCAGCTTGGCGACCGCCGCGTCCGTGGCCGCGCGCTTCTCGTCCAGGGCGGCCCGGGAGCCGGGCACCTTGGCAAGCCAGGCGGCGGACACCGCGCGTTCCCCCTGCAGCGCGAGTGTGGCCTCGGTGCCCATCGCGCCGGTCGACCGGCTGAGCTCGGTCTGCGAGCGCAGCCGTAGACCCTCCGAGAACAACTGCGTGGTCGTCACACCCCACATGGCGGCGAGGGTGACGCTGGGCACCAGCGCCAGCATGATGAGGGAGAGACGTATGGAGCCGAGGCGGCGCCGGGCACCTGTCCGGTCGGGCATGGTCGTCCTTGGGCGGTCAGGGAGAGCGGAGTGGGGTGTTCGGAGGCGAGGCCGCGCTCCGAGGGGAGGTCACCTTGTGCCGGCCGCGGCGAACCTCGCGACCGCGGCGACGTTCGTCCGGGTGACGAACGCGGGCCCGGTGAGGACGGGAGCCACCCCGCCCCCGCTGACGTTGCCGTTGGTCCGGTACAGCCACAGGGAGTCCACCGCGAGGTAGCCCTGCAGATACGGCTGCTGGTCCACCGCGAACTGTACGTTCCCGGTGCGGATCGATGTGACCAGGTCGTTGTTGAGGTCGAAGGTGGCGACCTGGGCCTTGCTGCCGGCCGCCTTCACCGATTCCACGGCGTCCAGAGCGAACTGCGCGCCGAGGGTGACGACTTCGTCGATGCCGGGGTCCTGCCGCAGCCGGGCCGTGAGCACGGTGTCCACGGCCTCGGGGTCGGTGCCCTCCACGTACAGGTTCTCGGTCTCGCCGCGGAACGACTTCTTCACACCGGCGCAACGCGCCTCCAGAGCGACATTGCCCCGCTCGTGGATGACGCACAGCGCGTGCTTGACCTTCAGGCCGTTCAGCTTGTCCCCGACGGCGGCGCCGGCCACGCTCTCGTCCTGGCCGAAGTACTCCAGCAGCCCCTGCGACTTCCAGGCGCCGATACCGGAGTTGAGGCCCACCACCGGGATGCCAGCCGCCCGCGCCGCGGCCACCGGTGCCTTCATCGCGGCCGGCTTGGCCAGGGTGACCGCGATGCCGTCGACCCGCTCGCTGATCGCGTCGCGCACCAGCTGGGCCTGGCCGGCCGGGTCGGAGTCGTTCGCGTACGTCAGATCGACACCGTCCTTCGCGGCAGCGGCCTCGGCGCCCTTCTGCACGAGCTCCCAGAAGGCGTCACCCTCGCCGCCGTGGGTGATCAGGGCGACCTTCAGCCCTGCGGTGTCCGCCCCCTTCGCCGCGCCCTGGCTCGATCCGAGGGAGGAGTCGCCGCCGGAGCAGCCGGCGAGCAGCAGGAGGGCTACGGAGGTGAGGGCGGCCACGCGCAGGGATCTCGCGGGAGTCCGAGGTGGGGGAGGAGTGTTCATGGGTGCGGCACCTCGCTGTGCGGCCGAGCAGGCGGAACGCGAAAGGGGGGCCGGAACGCGGGTGCGTCGGCCGGTTTTACCTTCACTGGCCAGTGAGCCAACCGCGTGTGACCGCCGGTAGTCAAGTGATCAGCCCCTGGTAATGACTTCTCGGTTCCGCATCGTAATGATCTTCACGTCTGCGGGCAGAAGGAGGTGGCGGTAGCGGGATGGCGTTCATGGCCCCTCGTCGTCCCCCGCCTCATCACCCGCGTCACGGTTTGCGCCCCACCACCCCGTACATCGCGATGTCCGCGTCCCGGATCACCTCGGTGCCCGAGCCGTCCGGGTGCCACTTGTGCACCTGGACGATGCCCGGCTCCACGACCTCCAGTCCCGTGAAGAACTCCGCGGCCTCGGCGAGGGTGCGCAGTCGCATCGGCATGCCCCGCGCGGCGTACTCCCGGGCCACCCGGCCGACCTCGTCCGGGGCGAACTCCGCGGTACCGATGGACATCGCGAGGTGGCTCCCGGACGGCAGCGGGTCGAGGAGCCGGCGCACGATGCCGACGGCGTCGTCCTCGTCCGTCATGAAGTGCACGATCGCGATCACCAGAAGCGCCACCGGTCGCGTGAGATCGAGCGTCCCCCGCAGCCCCGGCGCCTCGAGAATGCTCGCCGGATCCCGCATGTCGGCCTCGATGTACGAGGTCCGGCCCTCGGGCGTGCCGTTGAGCAGGCCCCGGGACAGGCGCAGCACGAGCGGGTCGTTGTCGACGTACACCACCCGGGCGTCGGGGGACACCGACTGGGCGATCTCGTGGATGTTGGGGGAGGTGGGGATGCCGGTGCCGATGTCGAGGAACTGCCGTATCCCCGCCTGCTCGGCGAGGTGGCGCACCGCGCGGTTCATGAAGTCGCGGTTGGCCCGCATGTGGACCGGCAGCGCGGGCCACTCCCGGACCATGGCGTCGCCCGCCTCGCGGTCCGCCGGGTAGTGGTCCGCACCGCCGATGATGTAGTCGTAGATCCGCGCGGAGTGCGCGCTTCCGGTGTCGACGTCTCGCTCCATGCCCCTACCGTCCCACCGTCAACCGTCGTCCAACCCAGGGTGGTTGAGGGAGGGCGGGGTGTCCACCCGCCACCGGACGCGACCGTCGTCCAGGTCGCCGCGCCTGCCGGCCACCGTGGGGTGAGGGGGGAGCGGAAGGATCGTCGGCTGCGGCTCGGTGGGGGCCGGTCGCGCAGTTCCCCGCGCCCCTGGGTGGGTACGGTCGCCGGCAGACGCGCGTGCCCTCAGTGCCGGAGACGAGATTCGTGGGCCCCCTCGTGGCCGCGACGAACGCCAGTTCATCGTGCCGGACACGGCAGCGCCCGAGTCGTCACCCCGAACAGCACCGCGTCGACCTCGACGTCGAGGACCGGCCATCGAGCATGCCCCCAACCTCGCCCCCGTCCTCGCACGGCCGCTGGCTATGATCATGTGAATGGGCTCAGAACCGACCATCCTCGCCACCTCCGGAGGACACCGCACCGGTGGTCGCACCATGGTGTCGTTCCACGCGCTGGTGCACCACGCCGTGGATCTGTCGGGCGCGCACGGTCGCAGGCCGCGCGTGATGTACGTCGGCACGGCCATCGGGGACGCCGAACACTTCACGGCACGGATGCACGAGGCGGCCCGGGTGGCCGGCTTCGACCTCACCCCGCTCCAGCTCTTCCCCATGCCCAACCTGGACGACGTCGAGGGCACCGTCCTGGAGCAGGACGTGGTGTGGGTCATGGGCGGCTCGGTGGCGAACCTGCTCGCCGTCTGGCGAGTGCACGGCCTCGACCGCGTGATGCGCCGGGCCTGGGAGGCCGGTGTGGTGCTCAGCGGGGTCAGCGCGGGCTCCCTGTGCTGGTTCGAGGGCGGCACCACGGATTCGTACGGCCCGGAACTGCGCCCGCTCACCGACGCGTTGGGCTTCCTGCCGTACGGAAACGGCGTGCACTACGACAGTGACCCGGGCCGTCGTCCCCTGATCCACCGGCTCGTCGCGGACGGCACCCTGCCGGCCACCCACTGCACGGACGACGGCGTGGGTCTGGTCTACCGCGGCACCGAACTCGTCGAGGCCGTCACCGAGGTGCCCGGAAAGGGCGCCTACGTCGTCAGGCGCGACGGCGGGACGGCGGTCGAGGAACGCGTCGAACCGCGCAGGCTGCCCGGCGTCTGACGGACGGTGCCTGCGCGGTCCGGGCCCCGGGAGGGCGGGTGCGCGGTCCTGTGGAGGTGCGTGATCCCACGGGCGGGTGGGTCGGTGCGGCCCGGCTACTGGCTGGCCTGCGGTGTACCGGCGACCATCCCGGCATGCGCCGTGTCGGTCGCGGGACCGGGCTGCCCCGGGTGGCTCTCCGTACCGGGCCACTCCGCCTCCCGGCCCTGCTCGCGCCGCTCGCGGCGGCTCACCCGGCGGTCCTGGTCGGGCAGCCAGCCGAAGGTCAGCACGCTCCCCGCGACCCCCAGCAGGAGGCCGACCATGAAGCCGCCCAGGTTCGAGGTGACCCAGGTGCCCATGGAGATCAGGACGCCGGTGATCGAGTAGAACAGGCGCTGTTCGGGGCTGAAGAGGATCAGCAGCCCCAGCAGCACCATCAGGGTCGGCAGGAGGTAGCCCGCCAGGCCCTGCATCCCGATGTGCAGGACGACCTTCACCGAGGCCTTCATGGTGAGCAGGATCCAGGCCCCGCCCAGGGTGAGCCAGAGGCCGCCGAAGAAGGGGCGTCCGTACACCCAGCGGGTGAACGCGTCCTGCTCGGCCACGGGCTGCTGTCCGCCCGAGGGCTCGGGCCCGCCCACCGGCTCCTGACCCTCCATCAGCAGGCCTTGCTGCTGAAGCTGAGCTTGAGGCCGGGCAGCTTGAACACGCCTGCCGTGGTGGCGTAGTTGGTCTGCCGCAGGTTGTCGATGTGCACGGTGTCGGACTGCTGGCTGAAGACGCCGAGGGGGCCCTTCACCCCCGCCTTGGTGAGGGTGCTGGCGTCGTTGCCGATCTCGATGTTGCGGAAGGCGGCGTTACCGGACATCTCGGTCGAGTCCGTGGTCAGGTCGGTGGCCTCGACTTTCTTCTCCCCGGAGCCTGCCTCGATCTTCAGGTTGGTGCCGCCCAGGTCGACGCTCTGGCACAGCTTGGAAAGGGTCGCGCTCTTGATGGCGGAGGTCACGACCAGCACCTGACCACCGGTGTCGCCGGCGTTCGGGCTGTTGTCCGCCATGTTGTCAAGGCCGCCGAACTGCTCGAACCCGGTGCCGTCGAGGCTTTCCGCGGTGACCGTGAAGGCCATCCCGGAGATGGCGAACTGGGCGCCCAGAGCACCCTCGGCGGTCATGATCGCGAGACCCGCGGTGATCGCGACGGCCGGCACGGCCATGATCGCGGCCCGGCGTCCCCGGACCCGTCCGCGTCTGGCGGGGCTGTCGGAGGCTTCGGGGGTGGAACCGCTTTCGGGGGTCTCGGAGGTGGTGCCGACGGACGAGGCCATGTGCTGCTCCCAGGGGCATAGTCAACGCAAGTGGGGCTCACGTGCGGATGTGCGGCTTCAGTGGCGTGTTGTCCTGGCGCGGACGGCGGCTGCGGCGCACGTCTCCTCCCAACCCCCGGCGGCTGCAAGGGCTTTCACGTACTCCGCAGTAGCGACACGGAAGTTACCGGCGGTTACGGTCATGGGTCAAGCAACTTGTGAGTAAAGGGTGTTGATTATGTGGCAGTCGTGATCCACAACGTTCCCACCGGCAGGGAAATATCATCCGACGATGATCAACTCCCTTGTTGCACCTTGACGTTGACGGATGATCAGGTCTACAACTCTCCCTGGCTTCCCCAGGATCCGTGGCGCCGGATCCAAGCCGTCGGGCGGCACCTGCCCGCTTTCCCGGACCATCTGTCCTCACGGGCTCTTCACCGCCCGAGTCCGACCCTCCACGGCACCCGAAACGGTCACTTCCCCCCTGGGCCGTAGCGGGCTCGCCACCTCTCGCCCGGCCCGGCCGGAGCCCTCCCCCATGGGGTGTCCGGACGGTCACCGGCCGGCTGCCGTTGCCGGTCCGTCACGTACGGAGAAGGCGTGACGGACCGGCGACGGCGGACGCCGACATGCGTCCGCGCCCCCCACACCCACCCTCACCTCAGGAAAGAGGCAACCCCGCATGCGTATGCGTTCTCTGCTCTCCCTCACCGCCGCTGCCGCCGCCTTCGCGCTTCCCGTGGCCGTGGCCGCGTCCGCCCCCGCCGCCGCGGCCGATGTCGCGGTTCTCACCACCGGAGGGGTCGGCGGCACCAACGTCGCCGAGGGCTCGGTCATCAGCGCGTCCCTGGCCGCCGGCACCACCGCGACCCTCTACTCCAGCTCGACGGGCACCAGCGGGATCAGCTGCTCGGCCTCCACGTTCACCGCCACGGTCGACGGCAACCCGACCGCCCCGGGCACCGCCACCGAGTCCCTGACCGGGCAGACCTTCAGCAACTGCACCTCGAACGTGGTCGGCGTCCTCGGCGTCACCAGCATCACGGTGAACAACCTGCCGTACACCACCGCCGTGTCCTCCGACGGTTCCGTCGCCGTGACCCCGGCGAGCGGTACCGCCATCCAGACCACCGTCGTGCTGCGCACCCTGCTGGGCAGCGTCAGCTGTGTCTACCAGGCGGCGTCCGGCCTGTCCGGAACGGCGGACAACACCGACAACAGCATCACCTTCGCCAACCAGCAGTTCACCCGGACGTCCGGCTCCTCGCTGTGCCCCGCCAGCGGTTTCTGGACCGCGAAGTACAGCCCGGTGACCGCGAGCGGTGAGGCGGTCTACGTCAACTGAACTCCGTGACCGTGTAGTTCAGCGCCGGCGCAGACGAAGCGCCAGGGCGGCGCCCCCGGTGAGCACCAGCACCCCGGCGGCGCCGCCCGCCAGCATGGGCGCGGAAGGCCCCGAGGCGGGGTCGGCGTCGGCGGCCACCGGAGTGGAGTCGGGAACGACGCCGCCCGCCGAACGGGCCACGGAAGGTGTCGGCGTGGGTGAGGCGGTGGCCGGCGCCGGACTCCTGGCGGGCTGCTTCTCCGCCGCCTTCGACCGGGTCGGCGACGCGGTGGCGCTCGCCCCGCCCTCGTCCCCGCCCTTGTCGGCCGCTGCCGGGAACACCACGTCCGAGCACGAGTAGTACGTGTCCGCCGTACTGCTGTTCTGCCAGATCGTGTACAGCACCTGCCGGCCCGTCCGGTCCTTCGGCAGCGTCATCCTGATCCGGTACGCGCCGTCCGTCAGCGCCGGGTCCTTCACCTGGGCGAACGGCTGCTCCGGCAGATCGGACCACTTCAGCGGCTTCGACGGATCGTAGCCGGGCTCGGTGAGGTACATCCGGAACGTGCCGGTGTGCGGGATCGTCGAGACGTACTTCATGGTCAGCGTCGCACCGGGGTTCAGGCGGGTCGACGGCCAGTCGGAGCGGGCCAGGTCGAGGCCCTGGTAGGCGGGCAGGCCGCCGCTGCACAGCTTGCCGTCGGGGATCGTCTGCCGGTCCCGGCCGTTCACGTTGGCGACCCGCAGGTTGTCCCACGCCGTGAAGGGCGAGCCGTTGGCCGCCACGGCGGCGCGGCATGCCGCCGTGCCCGAGGAGCCGCCGTCGGGGGAGCAGGCGAAGACCCGGCTGACCGGATCCGTGGGAGCGCCGTGGGCCTGCGCGGGCGCCGCCGCGAACACGGTCAGCAGGAACGGGGACAGGGCGGCGACCGCCGCACTCGTGCGACGGGCGGTGGTCCAGGGCATCCGGGCCATCCGGAACGCCTCCTCGGGCGGCGCGGGAACTACGGGCTTCCGTGCAGTACGGGAAAGGAGCCTCGCGCGTTCACCGGCTCAGCGGGTCGTCCACCTCCGCGCAGAGACGGGCAAAGCGGCCGCCATCGGTCAACCGGCCACCGCAGAGGGTGCGTTCTCGGCCGGATCAAGGGTTTCCCCTGTATCCGCATGACCAGCTCTTTGCCTATCGTTCGACCACAGCTGACCCACAGGTAACCCCGAACGGGTCACGCGCCTCCGTCTGGCCGGCCGCCGCGCTCTTGGCTTCACCCCCCGCCGCTTCACCGACGAAGCGATTCGACTGCCGCTCCGCGCTGCCCGGAGCACGGCCACGAAAGGCAAGCCCTTGCGTACCTCCCCCTCCCTCCGGCGGAAGCTGATATCCGCCGCCGCCGTCTCCGCGGCCCTGCTCTCGGTCGGCACGGCCTCCGTCGCCGTCGCCCAGGACGCCCCCGCCCAGGAAGCCGCCGTCCCGGCCGCGCTCACCGAGGCCGCCCCCGGCATCCAGGCCGAGCGCCTCATCGTCGGATACCGGACCGGCACCACCGAGGCCACGTCGAACAAGGCCGCCGAGGCCGACGCCGCCGCCAAGGACGCCGACTTCCAGCGCAGACTCGGCACCGGGGCCGCTCTCGTCGATCTCGGCGCGAACCCCAGCAAGGCCGAAGTCGCCGACGCCGTCGCCGAGTTCAAGGCGGACCCGCAGGTCGCCTACGTCGTACCGGACCGCCTGAACAAGCCGCAGGCCGACCCGAACGACACCGAGTACGCCAAGCAGTGGGACCTGTTCGAGTCCACCGCCGGCATGAACGTGCCGGGCGCCTGGCCCACGTCGACCGGCAGCGGCGTCACCGTCGCCGTCATCGACACGGGCTACGTCACCCACTCCGACCTCGCCGCGAACATCGTCGGCGGCTACGACTTCATCTCCGACACCGCGGTCTCCGTCGACGGCAACGGCCGCGACAGCAACCCGGCCGACCCCGGCGACTACTACGGGGCCAACGAGTGCGGTTCGGGCATCCCCGCCTCCAGCTCCTCCTGGCACGGCACGCACGTCGCCGGCACGATCGCGGCGGTCACCAACAACGGCAAGGGTGTCGCGGGCATCGCGTACGGCGCGAAGATCTCCCCGGTGCGCGTCCTCGGCAAGTGCGGCGGCTACGACTCCGACATCATCGACGCCATCACCTGGGCGTCCGGCGGCACCGTCTCCGGCGTGCCCGCCAACACCAATGTCGCCAAGGTCATCAACATGAGCCTCGGCGGCGACGGCGCCTGCACCTCGGCGACCCAGACCGCCATCAACAACGCCGTCGGCCGCGGCACGACCGTCGTCGTGGCCGCCGGCAACGACAACGAGAACGTCTCCGGCCACTCGCCGGGCAACTGCAACAACATCATCTCGGTCGCCGCCACCAACCGCGCCGGCGCCAAGGCCTCGTACTCCAACTACGGTTCCCTCGTGGACATCTCGGCGCCCGGCGGCCAGACCAGCACCGGCACCGCCAACGGCATCCTGTCCACGCTCAACTCCGGCGCCTCGACGCCCTCTTCGGAGTCGTACGCCTACTACCAGGGCACCAGCATGGCCACCCCGCACATCGCGGGCCTGGTCGCGCTGGTGAAGTCGGCGAACTCCTCGCTGACCCCGGCGCAGATCGAGACCGCCATCAAGAACAACGCCCGTCCGCTGCCGGGCGCCTGCTCGGGCGGTTGCGGCGCGGGCCTGGCGGACGCGGCGAAGACGGTCGCGGCCGTGAGCGGCGGCGGTACGACGACGGGGACGACCTTCTCCAGCACCACCGCGGTCGCCGTCCCGGACAACGGCTCCGCGATCGAGTCCTCCATCGCCGTCAGCGGCCGCAGCGGCAACGCCCCCTCGGCCCTCCAGGTCGGCGTGGACATCACCCACACCTACCGCGGTGACCTGGCGATCAGCCTCGTCGCCCCGGACGGCTCGGTGTACAGCCTGAAGCCGGCGAGCTCCTCGGACTCCGCGGACAACGTCAACACCACCTACACCGTGAACGCCTCCTCCGAGACCGCCAACGGCACCTGGAAGCTGCGCGTCCAGGACACGGCGGCGCAGGACACGGGCACGCTCAACGGCTGGAAGCTGACCTTCTGAGCGCACTCCCCGAACGAGTGGGCCGGCCGGTGCGGATGGGGCACCGGCCGGCCCGTCCTGCGTCTGCGCGCGCCGGGGGAGGCGCCTCCATCCACCCGGAATCACGCCTCGGCGCCCACCAGTTCACCGCTCTCCACCGACGCCAGCACCCGGGCCCCGCGGTCGGGCCGGCTGTCGAGGCCGATCAGCAGTCCCGGCACCGTGATGCTCGGCAGCAGGTGAGACCACATGACGGAGATCCGGTGCCCGAGGTCCTCCCGCCCGTGAAGTGCCCGCGACATCAGCTGAACCCCGGCGAACGCCCCCACCAGCAGGTCCGCGGTGTCCCGCAGCTGAACCGTAGGCAGCAACTCGCCTTGATCGCGGGCCTGTTGCAGCATCGCCACCAGATGCTCGCTCCACTGCCGGAACGGTCCCGTGTGATCGACACCGGGCGGGGCGCACTGGTCCACCGTCAGCCGGACGCTCCCCTTCAGCAGCGAGTTGGTCCGCAGCCGCTGCCCGAAGACGAACGTCATGTCGACGATCTCCTGCACCTTGCACGGATGCGGCGGTACGGCCCCCAGCGACAACTGCTCGTCGAGCACCGCCTGGGCCAGGGATTCCTTGGAGGGAAAGTGGAAATACAGGGCACCCTTGGTGACCTCGGCCCGCTCCAGCACCATCGCGATGGTGCTCGCGGCGTACCCGTGCTCGTCGAAGACGGCGCCCGCGGCCTCCACGATCGTCCTGCGTGTCCTGATGGCGCGCTCCTGTCTCGCCATAAGAACCCCTCCCATGCGCCGAGTTCGGATCCTGTCCGGTCTCGATCAGGTCACATTGAAAACAGACCGGAATCCCTCGTACTCTAGCGCTCACCGGCACGGGCACCTCGCCGTCCGTCATCGCTTCGGAGGAACGAGGGGGAGACATGCCAGAGTTGCGGCAGCTCACGCGGACCCCGGCCGGGACAGGGGTGCTGACGGCGACCGTCCCCCGTGAACTCGTGCACCGCGTGGCCGTCGCGGAGGTCCTCCTCACCGGCTGGACCAGGACGGACACCGACCGGTTCACCATCACCGCCCAGTGGCCGCGCAGCCATCGGTTACACGTGTCCCCGGACGGCTCGGCGTACGAACCGCTCCTGGTTGCAGAAACGGTCCGCCAGTGCGGGGCGCTGCTCGCCCACGCGGTGTACGAGGTGCCGCTGGGTCATCAGTTCGTCCTGCGGGAACTGCGTGTCGACACGCGCCCCGAGCACCTGGCCGTCGGTGCCGCCCCGGCCGAGCCCGTCATCGACATCACGGTCGGAGAGGTCCGCCGCCGCGCCGGCCGCCCGGCCGCCCTGCGCTACGACGCGGTCGTACGCCTGGGCGGCGAACGGATCGCGACCGGCGGGGTCGCCGTGACCTGGACGAACGAGTCCGTCTACCGCCGACTGCGCGGGGGACGGACCGCCGACGTCGGCACCCTGCGGTTGCCCCAGCCGCCCCCCGAGCTGCTCCCGGCCGACACGGTGGGGCGGGCCCTGCGCGCCGACGTCCTCCTGTCGCCCGCGGTCCGCCCGGGTCGCCGGCGGCTCCGCGTCGATACCGGACATCCTGTTTTCTTCGATCACCCGCTGGACCACATCCCCGGCATGCTCCTCCTGGAGGCCGCCCGCCAGGCCGTACGGGCGCACGGAGGTGACGAGAGCCGGGTGCCGGTGTCCTTCCACGCCGGCTTTCACCAGTACGCGGAGCTCGACCGGCCGGTCTGGATGGAAGTGAGCGCAGAGGACGGCGGCGACGTACAAGTCGTCGCGCTGCAAGGGGAGTCGGTGGTCTTCGAGTGCCGAGTGGGTGCCGTCGCAGGGTGAGTTATCTTGTACAGGGAGTAAGAAACAAACGGCATGACCCGTTCTTTTCCGTCACAGGAGTGTGCAGTCGATGCCGAGGCAGTTACGCGCTGAACAGACCCGAGCGACGATCCTCACCGCCGCCGCCGAGCTGTTCGACCGCCGTGGCTATGAATCGACCAGTCTCAGCGACATCGTCGAGCACGCCCAGGTCACCAAGGGCGCGCTGTACTTCCACTTCGCGGCGAAGGACGATCTCGCGCACGCGATCATGGAGATCCAGTCACGGACGTCGCGGCAGGTGGCCGGGGACGTGGACGCCCGGGGGTACACCTCGATGGAGGCGCTGGTGCGCATCACCTTCGGGATAGCGCGGTTGTCGGTCGAGGGGCCGGTGCTCCGCGCCGGACTCCGGCTCGCCACCGGCGGGGTCGAGGTGCGGCCGCCGCTTCGGCATCCGTTCACGGAGTGGCTCGACCTGGCCACCGGGAAGCTGCTGGGTGCGGTCAAGGAGTCCGACCTCCATCCCGACACCGATGTGGACGCGGTCGCGCACTCCCTTGTCTGCTTCTTTGTCGGGACGCGGGTGGTGGGACGGCATCTGGAGCCGGTGGGGCGGCAGCCGCGGCGGCTCGCCGAGATGTGGCACGTCATGATCCGGGGGCTGGTGCCGGTTCCTCGACGGGCGCGGTATCTGGCTCTGGTCAGCCAGCTGGAGCAGGAGTCCCGGAGCGGGTGAGCCCTGTTCCGGCCCGTGCCGGTGGGTGGCCTCAGCCTCACGCCTCCAGGTGGCTACAGTCGGGGCATGTCTCCCAGCGCGGCTGTCATCCTCGGCAGTGCACCCGAGTCCTTTCCGTTCAGCGTGCTCGCCGAGCGGCACCCCGCCATCATCGGGCAGGTGAGGGAGGCCTTTCCCTACGGGCCCGAGCAACACGGGGCACTTGACGCGCTGCTCGACAGCTGCACCAAAGGAGTGATCGAACCCCTCCCCGACGGGGCGTGGCGCGAGTGGGGAATCGACGACCACGTCGGGCAGTCCTGGTTCGACGTGCCGTGGCTGTGGTCCGAGAGCTACTTCTATCGCCGGCTCCTTGATGCCGTCGGCTACTTCGGGGACGGGCCCTGGCGTGGCATCGACCCCTTCCGGCCCTCCAAGCTCGCCGAACTCGACTCCCAGGAGACCGACCACGAGCTGGCAGCTCTGGACGAACTCGCCTCCCGGACGGCCGAGGAGCAGGGGGCGGCCCTGCTGCACGGATCGTTGTGGGGGAACCGGGCCGACCTCGGGTTCCGGCTCTCCGACGGTGACGCCGAGAGCCGGGACGCCGTACCGGATCTGGTCGCCGACGACAGCGACCGGCTCTGGTCGCTGCTCGACGGTTCCGGCACCCTCTGCCTGATCGCCGACAATGCCGGACGTGAGCTGATTCCCGATCTGTTGCTGCTGGCCCACCTCCTGGAACACGGTCGTATCGAGCGGGCCGTTCTGCACGTGAAGCCGTACCCCTACTACGTCTCCGACGCGACCACCGCCGACGTGGTCGACGCGCTGCGCCGGCTCGTGCGGGCGCCGGGGCGGGCCGCGGAGTACGGGCGCCGGTTGTGGGACGCCATGGCCGACGGACGGCTGAGTGTCCGTGCGCACCCCTTCTCCTGCGCTCCGCTGCCGTACGCGGACATGCCGGACGACCTTCGTGCGGAGATCGGCGGGGCCGCGCTGACGGTCCTGAAGGGAGACCTCAACTACCGGCGCCTGGTGGGGGATCGATGGTGGGCGCCGACCACGTCCTTCGCCGAGGTGACCGCGTACTTCCCGGGACCGGTCGCTGCCCTGCGCACCCTGAAGTCCGATGTGATCACCGGCCTCGACGACCGTACGGAGGCCGCGCTGGACGAGGCGGAGGGGCAGCGCTGGCGGACCAGCGGGACCCATGCGCTCATCCAGGTCCGGCCCTGAGGCGTAAGCTTCCGACCTAGCACAGGTGGGCTGCCATACGTCCCGCCGACGGGCAGCGAAAGAGGACGTCATTGACCCCGCGGTACCTGAGCAATCCAGGGGAGCCCGTCTACGACGTGGACGCACGGCGCTATGTCGACGTCACGGACGCCCGTGCCGAGGCCGACCTGCACGACGTGTTCACGGACATCTACCGCACCAACCGCTGGGGGTCCGACGAGACCCGCTCAGGACCGGGCTCCGAGCTGCAGCGCATGAAGCGGGTGATCGGACAACTCAGCGCCCTCATCAAGGACTTGGGTGTCCGCTCGGTGCTGGACGCGCCGTGCGGGGACTTCAACTGGATGCAGCACGTCGACCTGCACGGCGCCTCCTATCTCGGCGGGGACGTCGTCACGGAGCTCATCACGGCCAACCGCGCCGACCACGCCGGCCCGGGGCGCGAGTTCCAGCTGCTCGACTTCACGGCCCAGCCCGTGCCGCGCGTCGACCTCATCGTGTGCCGGGATGCCCTCGTGCACTTCTCCTACCAGCATGTGGTGGAGGCACTGACCCGTTTCCGCGAGAGCGGTTCGCGCTATCTGCTCACCACGACCTTCTCCCGGACGCCCGCCAACACCGACATCCTCACCGGCTGGTGGCGCCCCATCGACCTGTGCAAGGAGCCCTTCGGCCTGCCCGAACCGCTGCGCGTCATCGGTGACGACGAGTCCGACGACTTCTACGACGACAAGTCGCTCGCGCTGTGGGACCTGCGGCAGATCCCCGCCCGTTTCCCGGGCTACGAGCCGGCGGTCGCCGAGTCGGGATCGCTCGGCGCCTGATCCCCGTCCCTGGAACGCAGCCGGGCGAGGGCGTCCCGGGCGGCCAGGGTCCGCGGGTGTCGTAGTCCCAGCACCTCCTCACAGGTCTCCCGTACCTCCGTGAACTCCGCCTCGGCCGCCGCGTGTTCCCCCTTGAGGCAGAGCAGGTCGGCCAGGTTGTGCCGGACCGCCAGGGTTCCCGGATGCCGTGGCCCCAGCGTCTGCACGCAGTCCGCGAGCACCGTCCGGTACTCCGCCTCCGCCTGCTCGACGTGCCCGCGCAGATGCAGGACGTGCGCGGCGCCGTGCCGTACGGACAGGGTCAGCAGGTGCTGTTCGCCGAGTACGGTCCGCCGGGCCTCGTACACCTCCCTGAACTCCTGTTCCGCCGCCGCGAACCGGCCCTGGTCCTTGAGCAGGTCGGCCAGGTTGTGCCGGACCGCGAGCGTGCCGGGGTGGCGGGGGCCGAGCGTGTCCACGCAGTCCGCAAGGACCGTGCGGTACTCGGTCTCGGCCCGGTCGGTACGGCCCCGCAGATGCAGGACGTGCGCGGCGCCGTGCCGTACCGAGAGGGTGAGCAGGTGCTGTTCGCCGAGCACCTCGCGGCGCGCCGCGTACACCTCCCTGAACTCCGCCTCCGCAGCCTCCAGTTGGCCGCGTTCCATCAGCAGGTCGGCCAGGTTGTGGCGGACTTCCAGGGTATGGGGGTGCATGTCACCGAGCAGTCGCCGCTGGACCTCGAAGACCTCCCGGAACTCGGTCTCCGCGTCGGTGGGCCAGCCCCGGTCGCGCAGCACGGTGGCCAGGCCGTGCCGGGCGGCCACGGTCTCCGGATGGTCCTCGCCGTAGGCGTCGGCGCGCAGTCCGAGCACCGCACGGAACTCGTGCTCGGCCTCCACGAGCAGGCCGCGGTCGCGCAGGACGTCCGCGAGGTCGTGGCGCACGGCGAGGGTGCTGGGGTGGCGCTCGCCCAGGACGTCCGCGCACACCTGGAGCGTCTCCCGCAGCTCCTGCTCCGCCTGCCGGAACATCCCGCGCTCGTGCAGCACCTGGGCCATCTCGTGCCGGGTGACCAGGGTGTCGGGGTGGTTCGCGCCGAGTGTCTCCCGATAGGCGTCCAGAAGCAGGCGGTAGTCCTCCTCGGCCTCCGCGAGCAACCCTCGGTAGCGCGCCATCCACGCCACGCCCTTGCGGGCCGCGAGGGTCCGGGGATCGCGCTCGCCCAGCAGGGTCCGGCGCGTGGCGTGGACCGCGCGGTACTCGGTCGCCGCCTCGACCGGGCGGCCCCGGCCGTTGAGCAGGTTCGCGAGGGCGTACCGGGCGTCAGCGGTCTCGCCGGCGGCGTCGCCGAACAGGGCCCGGGTGTCCTCCAGCACCGTGCGCAGCAGCGACTCGGCCGCCGGCAGCCGGCCACGTAGATGGAGCAAGTGGGCGGCGGCGGACCGTACTTCGAGGGCGTCGGGGTCACGCGGACCGCACGCGAGCACCACCGGCTCGCAGGCCCCGAGCACCTCCTCCGCCCGGTCCAGCCAGCCCCTCTTGATCAGATGCCGGGCCCCGGCCGCCGCCGCCCGCAGCGCCTTCGAGACGAGTTCGTCCTCCGCCTCGTACGGGTCGCCGATCAGGGCCAGCGGGGCGTCGCAGTGCGGCTGCAGCAGCCGCCAGCGCGGCCAGTCGCGCGGGTCGTCCTCGCTCAGCTCGGCGGTGGCGCACACGACCAGGTCGGCGACGACGGCCGCGTACTCCTTCAGGTGCTCGGCGAGGTCCCGCTGGAGCCGGCCGGCGTCCCGGACGAGCGGGTGCATCAGCAGGGTGCGGGTGTGGTCGTCCCCGCCGGGCGGGGTGTGCAGCTCGACCAGACCGAAGTCGGCGAGCGAGGTGAGCGCGGTGTACAGCTCCTGGGGCGTGACACCGGGCAGCAGCGACGAGTCCGCGAGCCGGTCGGGGCGTAACAGGGCGAGGAGGGGCACGGGCGCCTCGCCCAAACAGCACAGCAGCCGCATCAGCGGCCGGGCCTGGACGATGCCCCGCCGCTCGAGGAGGTCCAGTGACAGCTCCCAGGTACCGGTCACCGGGACGGAGTAGTTGCTGCCCTGCCGCCCGTGCGGGCGCTCGTCGAGGAGTTCGGTGAAGCGTTCGTCGAGCGCCACGCGGTAGTCGGCGTACGTCCGCACGGTCGTCGTGCCCGGCCATGCGGGGAACGCCGAGGCCGCCGCGAGATGCGAGCCCGCGATGCGCAGCGCCAGGGGCAGCCCGCCGAGTCGCCGGGTCAGCAGCCGGGCGTCCTCACGTGAGCCGGCCCGCTCCCCGGCGAGGTCCCACAGCACCTCGGTGGCGTCGTCCTCCTCCAGGGCGTCCACCGAGTGCAGCGTCGCCCACGGCCCCCAGGTCGTCGGGCTGCTGTCCCGGCTGGTGATCAGCACCAGGCCGGGCAGCTCCGCGGCGGGCCGGATCCAGCCCGTGCCCTCCGCCAACCGGCCGTAGGGCGCCAGGTGTTCGGGCTCGTCGGCGTTGTCCACCACGAGCAGCCAGGGGCTCGCGGTGTCGCACAGCCGTCGCCACAACAGGTCGGTCGCGCTCGAACGGCCCGACCAGGCACGGTCGATGAGATCCGCGGGTGTGCCCAGCGCGGCCACGACCTCGCGCATCCCCGCACTCAGCGTGGCAGGGTTCTTCGCGGTCACCCACCACACGTCGACGTTCAGCGCGGCGGCGTGGGCGGCGATCTCCAGGGCGACCGTCGTCTTCCCGCTCCCGCCCATGCCGTGCAGCACCCGCACACCCGAAGTCGGCTTTCCCACCAGCTGTTTGAGCGTGTCCAGGAGCGGCTCACGGCCACGCACCCGGCGGTCGAGCCGGCCCAGGGGCGGCGCCACGGTCAGCGCACCAGGGGCCCGGACGGGCTCCACCGGGGCCGGGGGCTGCTGGACCTGGATGAAGACCGGGCGCGCGAAGCCCGAGAACTCCTGGACGAACTCGGTCAGCAGACCGGACAGCGCGGGGTCCCTGGACAGCAGAGCACGCAGGGTCGTGTCCAGATCGTCCCGCTGCTCCCGCAGGATGACCTGCTGCCGCCCCGGCGGCGCGGCGTCCAGTTCCGCCCGCGCCCGCTCCAGCCGCTCCACATCCTCCCGCCGCAGGATCCGCGCGATCCGATGCCTGGCCGCCTGCCAGGCATCCGTGGTCATCAGCCCGACCATCGTGCCCGCTGCGGCGGCAGCGGTCTGGGTGAACAACTCTGCCCCGAACACCGAGGACCCCCTGTCGGCACACACCTCGACGGCTACGTCCGAACCCCTCTCCCGTTCAGGTTCTCATGTCACGTGGACGCGCAGGGACTTGATCCCGTTGATGAAGTTCGAAACGAGCCGTTCGGGCCTGCCCACGACCTGCGGCGCGGGCAGCGCGCGCAGGGCCTCCCGGTAGAAGGCCCGCAGCTGGAGCCGTGCGAAGTGGGCTCCGAGGCAGATGTGCGGGCCGTCGCCGAAGGACACGTGCGGATTCGGTGTGCGGGACAGGTCCAGCGCGTCGGGCGCCTCGAACGCCCGCTCGTCACGGTTGGCGGAGGCGTGGAGGACGACCACTTTGTCGCCCGCGCGGATCCGCTGTCCGGCCAGCCGGGTGTCGTGTACGGCCGTTCGTCGGAAGGTGAGGACCGGCGGATGCCAGCGCAGCAA
Source organism: Streptomyces canus (assembly GCF_001514145.1). Lineage (GTDB taxonomy): Bacteria > Actinomycetota > Actinomycetes > Streptomycetales > Streptomycetaceae > Streptomyces > Streptomyces canus. The sequence continues at coordinate 235,401 of NZ_KQ948661.1, read as the reverse complement.
CTCGTCGACCGCGGTGGGGAGCCGGCCGGGGTCGGACCGCAGCCCCCGATACGCCGCCGGGTGTTCGGCCAGTGCCAGCAGCCCACCGGGCGCCGCGCTGCGCACGGTGTCGTTGCCGGCGACGGTCAGCAGGAAGAAGAACATCTCCAGGGCGCCGTCGGCGAGTTCGGTGTCGTGGGCGAGGGTGGTCAGCACGTCGTCGGCCGGGTGCTCCTTCTTGTACGCGGCCAGCTGCCGGGCGTACCCGAACATGTCGGCCAGCATCGCGGGCGAGCGTGGATCGACCGGCGTCCCGTCCCCGTCAAGCACCTGCGGACCGGCCTCGTCCGGGTCCTGGTAGCCGATGACCCGCCGCGTCCAGCGCAGCAGCAGCTTCCGGTCGCTGTCCGGGACGCCCAGCAGGTCGGTGAGGTTGAGCAGGGCGTAGTCGTCCGTGACGGCGGAGACGAGGTCGACCGTGCCGTCGGCGGCGCGGGCGGTCTCCAGGGCGGCGGTGAACAGGGCCCGCGCCCTCTGCTCGGCCACCGCGGCGAAGCGCTCGATGCGGCCCGGAGTGAAGGCGCGGGCCACCAGCCGCCGCAACCTGCCGTGGTCCGGCGGGTCCTGATTGAGCATCATGCGCCGGATGAAGGGCAGGTCCGCCGGATCCGGGTCCCGGATCTGGGTCGCGCCCAGGTACGAGGAGTACGTCGTCGAGTCCTTGAGCACCCGGACCACGTCCGCGTGCCGGGTCACCGCCCAGAACCCCGGCCCGGCCGGCCAGCCCAGCACCTCGGACTCCTCCTGCCAGGCCACCGGGTGATGGTCGCGCAGGACGCGGTAGGCGGCGTAGGGGACCGCGTCGCCGTACTGGCGCGGGTCGAAGACGTCGGGGACGGGCGGGACCTGGCGCATGCGACCACCGTGACGTGAAGGAGGTGGCTCGGCAAGGGATGAGAGGAGGCCGTCGCCTTGTTGGCCCGGATGCACCAGCCTCTGCCCCTCACCCAAGGGAGTCGCACGCCATGCGTCTGGGAGTCGCACCGCACCGCCTGTGGCCCGCGCACGAGGACGAACTCGACGGTGTACTCGAAACCGCCCGTACCGCCGAGGAATTGGGCTTCGACCATCTCATCGCGAGCAGCCATCTGCTCGCGGGAGCGGTGGGCGTGACTCCGGATCCGCTGGTCCTGCTGTCCGCCGTGGCCGGGGCGACCACCCGGATCCGGCTGGTGACCAGCGTCCTGATCCTGCCCCTGTACCAGCCTGTCGTCGTCGCCCACCAGACGGCCACGCTCGACCGGCTGTCCGGCGGCCGGTTCACGCTCGGCGTGGGCACCGGCTGGGACACCGCGGAGTTCGCCGCCGCCGGGGTGCCGTTCAGCGGGCGGGGCAAGCGAGCCGACGAACAGCTGGACGCCGTACGGAAGTTGTGGCGCGACGAGGCCGAGGTGCGGCTCGGGGTGCGGCCGCGCACACCCGGGGGGCCGCCCGTGTGGGTCGGCGGCCACAGCGACGCGGCCCTCAGGCGGGCGCTGCGGTACGGCGCCGCCTGGCACGGCTCCGGGCTGGACGCGGCCGGAGTCGCCGAGGTGCGGGGCCGGCTGGTCGAGCTCGGGGAGAAGGCGGGGCGGGATCCGGCCAACGTCCTGGAGCTCACGGAAGGCCTGATGCTCGTACCGCCGGGCTTCGAGGCCGCCGTACAACCGCCGGGGCGGCGTCCGTTGGGCGGCGCGCATCCCACGGCCGAGCGGGTCCGCGAGGAACTGGGGCAGCTGGCCGAAGCGGGGCTCACCGCCTGCTCGCTGTGGCTGCCGGTGGCCACCGAGGCGCTGCCCGACGCGCTCGGCTGGGTCGCGGAGGAGATCCTTTCGGCCTTCTCCGAGGAGTGACGATTCGGCTGACCTTGGTGTAGTGATCATGTCAATCGATCGGTCATCATGCCCGGATGACGTGGGGACTGACGTTACGACCTTGGCGTTCGGGAAGCGGGAAGGCGGCGGCCGCCGCGGCCGCCCTCGCACTGGTGCTCACGGCCTGCGGCGGTGACGGGGATTCCACGTCCTCGGACGGCGGGCGTACGACGGTCAGGGTGGCCGCGCTGCCCCTGAGCGACTGCGCCATGCTCTACATCGCCCAGAACCGGGGGCTGTTCAAGAAGGAAGGCCTCGACGTCCGCGTCCAGCAGATCCAGCAGAGCCTCCAGGCGCTGCCCGCCCTGTCCAAGGGGCAGATCGACATGGTCGCGAGCGCGAACTACGTCACCTACTTCCAGGCCCAGGACCAGGGCACCCTCGACATCCGCATCGTCGCCGAGGCGATCAGGGCCGCGCCGCGCATGATGGACGTCCTGGTGCCGAAGGACTCCGACATCAAGACCCTCGCCGATCTCGCGGGCAAGAAGCTCGCCGTCAACGTCCTCAACAACGTCCAGTCGCTGACCTTCAACGAGATCCTGGCGAAACAGGGCGTCGGCCGCCCCGTCTACCGGCAGATCCCCTTCCCGCAGATGGGCGCCGCCCTGGACAAGGGACAGGTCGACGCCGTGCACGCGGTCGAGCCCTTCGACAGCTCCATCCAGGACGAGCTGGGGGCCAGGGTGCTGGTGGACGGGTCGTCCGCCCCCGTCGAGTCGATCCCGCTCAGCGGCTACATCACGACGGAGAGGTTCGCCGGGAAGAACGCCGATGCGCTCGCCCGGTTCCAACGGGCCCTGAAAGCGGCCGTCAAGCTCGCCGCAGCGGATCCGTCCCTGGTGCGTGAGGTGCTGCCGACGTACACCAAGGTCACCAAGGAGCAGGCGGAGAAGATCGACCTGCCGGTGTACCCGGCCACCATGGACGGAACGCAGCTCGCCCGGCTCACCGAGCTCATGGAGAAACAGAAGATGCTGAAGAAACCGATCGATCCCACCACGTTGCTGGTGAAGTGAGCGGCGTTCGCCGGTGCGGGGCATGAGAGCGCGTCGTCGGCGTGGGGCATGAGGGGGCGGTGTCCGTGCGGCGGCTGAGGGGACGTCAGGAACTGTGGCTCGGGCTCCTCGGTGTGCTGCTCGCGTTCGGCGTGTGCGAGGCGGTGAGCCGGGCCGGCCTTGTCCGCCGCAGCTATCTGCCGCCCGCCACCGAAGTCCTCGGCCGGGCCGTGGAGTTGGCGGGGGACCCGGTCTTCCTCGACGGGATCGGAGCGACCCTGCGGGCCTGGGCGCTGGGCCTCGGCCTCGCCTGTGCGATCGCCGTACCACTCGGCCTGCTGCTGGGCAGCGTGCCGCTCGTCGACACCGCCACCCGGGCGATCGTGGAGTTGCTGCGGCCCCTGCCGTCCGTCGCCCTGATCCCCCTGGTCTCCCTGCTCCTCGGCTCCGGAACCGAGACCGAGGTCGCGCTGATCACCTACGCCTCGGTGTGGCCGATCCTCTTCAACACCGTCTACGGCCTGGGCGAGACCGACCCCCTCGCCAAGGACACCCTGCGCGCCTTCGGCTTCGGCCGCCTCGCGGTCCTGCTGCGCGCCGAACTCCCCGCCACGGCCCCCTTCATCGCCGCCGGCATCCGCATCTCCGCCGCCGTCGCGCTCATCCTCGCCGTCGCCACGGAGATCCTCTCCGGCTTCGGCGAAGGCCTCGGCATCTTCATCGCCCAGGCGGGCCTGGCCACGGACGGCACGAGGGACGTCCTGGCGGGTGTGGTGTGGGCGGGGACGCTGGGGCTCGTCGTCAACGGGCTGCTGGTGTGGGGCGAGCGACGGCTGTTTCCCTGGACGCCGGAACATCGGGAGGCCGCCGGGGGAGGGGCTCGGGTGTGAGCGGGGAAGCGGACACCGCACCACAGGGGGGCCCGGCGTCGGCGTCGCTTCCGGCCCGCTCCCGAGCCGCCGCCCACCCCGCCCTCCTCCGGTGGCCGGCCCTCGTCCTGGCGGCCGGCGTATGGGAGTGGGCCGCCCGTGCCCACGGCAGCGTCTACTTCCCGCCTCCGGCCCGCATCGCCCGCCACGTCCACGAGCTGTGGTTCGACGGACCCGCCCGGCATCTCTTCCTCAGCTCGGCCGCGGTGAACGACATCCTGCCCAGCCTCGGCCGGATGGCCGCCGGGTTCGCGCTGGCGGCCGTCGCCGGGATCGTGCTGGGTGTCGCGGTCGGCCGCTCGCGGTGGGCGTACGCGCTGGCCGACCCCGTCCTTCAGTTCGCCCGGGCCGTCCCGCCTCCCGCCCTGGTCCCCGTCTTCGTCGTGGTCTTCGCGTTCGGCACCCCGATGCAGATCGCCTCGATCGCCTTCAGCGCCGTCTGGCCGGTGCTGATCAACACCGCGGCCGGCGTCCGCAACACCGACCCGCTGCGCCTCGACGTCGCCGCGGTCCTGCGCCTGAACACCGCCGAACGCCTGTGGTTCCTCGTCCTGCCCTCCGCCCTGCCCCGCATCTTCGCCGGACTGCGCCTGAGCCTTTCGCTCTCCCTCATCCTCATGGTGTTCTCGGAACTGCTGCCCGGCACCGCGAACGGCATCGGCTTCACGCTCACCGAAGCCCAGACCCGCTCCGACCTGCTCACCGTATGGGCGGCGCTGGTCCTGCTCGGTGCCCTCGGCTATCTGCTCAACACCGGACTGCTGGTCATCGAGAAACGACTGATCGGCAGGGGGAGGGCCACATGAGCCACGCGACGCGCACCCAGGAACAGGGGACCGAGCGCATGCTCCAGCTCACCGCGGTCGGCCAGCACTACGGCGACCACCGCGTTCTGCACGACATCACCCTCACCGTCCCCGCGGGCCAACTCCTGTGCGTCGTCGGCCCGTCCGGCTGCGGCAAGTCCACCCTGCTGCGCACCATCGCCGGCCTGCTCCCCGCCCGCGAGGGCACGGTCACCATCGACGGCGCGCCGGTCACCGGCGTCCCCGACAGTCTGGCCGTCGTCTTCCAGGACTACGGCCGCTCCCTCTTCCCCTGGCTCACGGTCCGCGACAACGTCGCCCTGCCGCTGCGCCGCCGCGGCCTCGGCCGGGCCGAACGGCGTGCCGAGGCGGACCGCATCCTCGACCGCGTCGGCCTGTCCGGCGCCGCCCGCCGTCACCCCTGGCAGCTCTCCGGGGGTATGCAGCAGCGCGTCGCCATCGCCCGTGCCCTCGTCTGCCGCCCCACCCTCCTCCTCATGGACGAACCCTTCGGCTCCCTGGACGCCCAGACCCGGGAGGACCTGGAGGACCTGCTCCTGGAGGTCCACCGCACCGACGGCACCACCATTGTGTTCGTCACCCACGACATCGACGAGAGCGTCTACGTCGGCGACCGCGTCGTCGTCCTCTCCCCGGGCCCCGGCTCGAGGATCGTCCGGGACCTGCCGGTCCGGCTCCGCGGGCAGCGGGACCAGATCGCCACCCGGGGACTGCCCGAGTTCGTCGCACTGCGGGCGGAGGTGGGGCGGGCGGTGCGCAGTAGGGAAGCGGAGTGAACGGGTGGACTCTGCGTACGTGGAGATCAACGCCACAAGTCCTTCCGATAACTCCCGAGTTCAGTCCGGATTCACGCGATGGTGTGATCATGTGTGCCCCGGCGGATGCCGCCGGAGCGCCCTGGGTAGTGCCCGGCCCATGACGCAGCAGCCCTTCGAACTCCCGCACTTCTACATGCCGTACCCCGCGCGGCTGAACCCGCACGTCGACGAGGCCCGTGCCCACTCGACCGTATGGGCGCACGAGATGGGCATGCTGGAGGGGTCCGGGATCTGGGAGCAGTCCGACCTCGACGCGCATGACTACGGCCTGCTCTGCGCCTACACACACCCCGACTGCGACGGCCCCGCCCTCTCCCTCATCACCGACTGGTACGTGTGGGTGTTCTTCTTCGACGACCACTTCCTGGAGACCTTCAAGCGCACCCAGGACCGCGCCGGCGGCAAGGCCTACCTCGACCGGCTGCCGCTGTTCATGCCGATGGACCTGTCGACCCCGATGCCGGAGCCGGAGAACCCGGTCGAGGCCGGCCTCGCCGACCTGTGGACGCGGACCGTGCCGTCGATGTCCGCCGACTGGCGCCGCCGCTTCGCCGTCGCCACCGAGCACCTGCTCAACGAGTCGCTGTGGGAGCTGTCCAACATCAACGAGGGGCGGATCGCCAACCCCGTCGAGTACATCGAGATGCGCCGCAAGGTCGGTGGCGCCCCCTGGTCGGCCGGTCTCGTGGAGTACGCGACGGCCGAGGTACCGCCGTCCGTCGCCGGAACACGACCCCTGCGCGTCCTGATGGAGACCTTCTCCGACGGCGTCCACCTGCGCAACGACCTGTTCTCCTACCAGCGCGAGGTCGAGGACGAGGGCGAGCTCAGCAACGGCGTGCTCGTCCTGGAGACCTTCTTCGGCTGCACCACCCAGGAGGCCGCCGACACCGTCAACGACGTCCTCACCTCCCGCCTCCACCAGTTCGAGCACACCGCCCTCACCGAGGTCCCCGCGATCGCCCTGGAAAAAGGTCTCTCACCGGACGAGCTGACCGCCGTCGCCGCATACACGCAAGGCCTCCAGGACTGGCAGTCCGGCGGCCACGAATGGCACATGCGCTCCAGCCGCTACATGAACGCCCGCGCCGAGACCACCTCCCCCTGGCAGACCCCGACCGGCCCCGGCACCTCGGCCGCCGACGTCGGTGCCCTGCTCGCGGCGGCCGGCGCCGAGCGGCTGCGCGTCCACACGCATGTGCCCTTCCAGAAGGTCGGTCCGTCCCTGCTGCCCGACTTCTACATGCCCTTCCACAACGAACTCAGCCCGCACCTGCCCGGCGCCCGCCCCCGCCTCATCGAGTGGACGCACCGCATGGGCGTGCTCCAGGAGGGCGTCTGGGACGAGGACAAGCTTGCCGCGGCCGATCTCCCCCTGTGCGCGGCGGGCATCGACCCGGACGCGAGCCCCGAGGCCCTCGACCTCAGCTCGGACTGGCTCGCCTGGGGAACCTATGGCGACGACTACTACCCGCTCGTCTACGGCGGCCGCCGCGACCTCGCCGCCGCCCGCCTGACCACACAGCGTCTGTCGGACTGCATGCCCCTCGACGGCGAGCAGGTCCTGGTCCCCGTCAACGCCATGGAACGCGGCCTGATCGACCTGTGGTCCCGCACCACGACCGAGATGACCCCCGACCAGCGGCGCACCCTCAAGGACGCCGTGAACGTCATGACCGAGAGCTGGGTCTGGGAGCTGGCCAACCAGATCCAGCACCGCGTCCCCGACCCGGTCGACTACCTGGAGATGCGGCGCGCCACCTTCGGCTCGGACCTCACCATGAGCCTGTGCCGGATGGGCCACGGCCCCGCCGTCCCGCCGGAGGTCTACCGCAGCGGACCGGTGCGCTCCCTGGAGAACGCCGCCGTCGACTACGCGTGCCTGGTCAACGACGTCTTCTCCTACCAGAAGGAGATCGAGTACGAGGGCGAGGTCCACAACGCGATCCTTGTCGTGCAGAACTTCTTCGGCATCGACTACCCGACCGCGCTGCGCGTCGTCCACGACCTGATGACCCAGCGCATGCAGCAGTTCGAGCATGTCGCCGCGCACGAACTGCCCGTGGTCTACGACGACTTCGGTCTCTCGGAGGAAGCGCGGGAGATCATGCGGGGCTATGTCACCGACCTCCAGCACTGGATGGCGGGCATCCTCCACTGGCACCGCACGGTCGACCGCTACAAGGCGGATCACCTGGCCCGTCGCACCCACGGCTTCCTCCCGGACCGGCCGTCGGCGCTGCCCCTGGCGGGTTGACAGCTGGGGCTGCCGACCGGCTCGGACGTCATGACCGCCCGGGCTCTTTCGACCGCCCGCGTGCCCGTCGGCCCGGCGGCTGCTCGCCCGCCCGGCTCGACGACCACAGGGGTGGCCCGACCGCCGAATCTTCAGCCCGCCGCAGGACGCAGACGCCCCGATCCCGACCGCCCGTGTTCAGTGCTGCGGGCGGTCCTGGAGGGCCGTGTGCAGGCGCCCGCGCCCGCCGCGCCTGGACCGGCTCACCGAGCCGCTCGAAGTCGTCGGCGAGAGCGCTCAGTTCGGCGGTGTCCAGCCGGGTCGGGTCGTCGGCCCGGCGCAACAGGCTCTGGTCGAGCTCGATCGCGTCGGAGCGGCGTATCAGTCCAGGTGTACAGCGGTTCTTCGGCGGGATCCCCGCCGAAGAACAGGTCGTCGGTCTCCTGGGCCCAGCGACGCAGCTCGGCCGGGTCCGCGCCGGGTCCGGGGATCTCGCTCAGCCCGCACGCCGTGTCGAAGTCCGTCTCCCGCACCTCGTGCAGCAGCGGCAGGTCCTCCGCCCGGCCGTACCCACCCACCAGCACGCCGGCCAGCCGCAGTTCGTCCGTCATCGACGACCGCGTCTCGTACCGCGGCAACCGCCGCAACAGCTCCAGGTCACCCTCGGCCCGGTCGAACTGCGCGGCCCGCAGTGCGAGTCGACGCCGTACGGAATCCTCTGCCACCGCCTGCCACACCGCGCTCTCTCCCGCCCGCAGCGCGGTCAGATCCGCGCGACCCTGCGCCAGGACCGGCTCCCACAGCGGCGGCGGGGGCGGACCGATCAGGTCGTAGGCCCTGCCCTCCTCCGCGTTGAGGAGCGTGTGGTCGGGCTCCGTGCGCGCCAGGGCGGCATGCAGCATGCCCACCAGCTCGACCGGGGAGCGCTCGGGAAAGCCCAGGGCGGCGCGGAGTTCGGCGCGCTCCTCGTCGAGGGAGATCTCGCACTCCTCGCGGATCTCCCGCTCCACCTCGGCGACGTACGCGAGGATCTTCTCCTCGCCGTCCTCCGGGGGACGGCCGTTCGGGCCGCTTCCCGTTCCTGACCCCCCGTCAGTCTCACTCGTTCGTGGCTCGTCGCGCGCCGGTGCGCCGGGTAGGCACCATCCGGTGGTGATCCAGCCGGAGGCGATCCATGGAACAGACTGCGTTGCGCCCCAAGCCGATGCCCGGTCAGGAACCGGGCGGAGGCAAGAAGTCAGGGTCCGCCCGGCGCCCGCACGCCGCGCGCCGGCGCGGACGCCGGCTCACGACCCTGCTGTTCGGCCTGTTCGTCGCGGCCGTCCTGGTGCTGACGGGGGTGGGCCTCGGCACGGTGGGCGTCACCGTGATCGGCATGAGCAGACTGGCCGAACTGCAACGGCAGGCGGGCGGGTCGGGAGTGCCGGGGCAGGCTGCCTCCGGTCGGGGCGCACCGGGCCAGGACGGGCAGCGCACCCGGACGGGCCCGCCCGTCTCCGAGCCCGCGAACCCCTCCGCATCGGCTCCGCCCCGCCGACGGGTCCCCGTCACCGCGACCCTGGGGCTGGAGGCCGTGGACGCCGAGAAGTCGGGCGCGCTGGTGGTCGGCGTCCACATCCCGGGCCCGGGCTTCACGGCGGGCCTGGTCCGCGGCGACGTACTCCTCGTCTTCGGCCGCACCCGGATCGACACCGCCGCCGACCTCGCGCGAGCCGTCGCCGGCGCCCGCCCCGGCCGCGAGGTCGTGCTGACGGTGCGCCACCGCGGCGGCGGTTACCAGCAGTTGACGACCGTGCCGGGCGTCGTCACGTGAACCCCCGTCAGGTGAACGCTTCTCACGCGCTCCTTGTTCAAGTGACCACCCGGAAGTGCGTGGTGAGCCGTCCGTCGTCGTCCAGCACATGAAAGGCCAGACCGACCGGCGCGTCCCGGTCCGCGAGCTGCTCGCCCTCCCAGGGCAGCCGCAGCGTCCAGGTCACGCCGGGTCCGACTACCAGCGGCCGCCCGGCGAACACGGTCGCCGCGGGCGTGTGCGCGTGACCGGTGATCAGTCCGGCGATCTCGGGCCTCCGCTCCAGCAGCGCGGCCAGTCGCCCGGGTCCGTCCAGTTGGTAGGAGTCGGGGAGCGGGTGGTGCAGCGCCACCGGCGGATGGTGGAAGGCCAACAGCGCCGGAAGGGTCCCGTCCAGTTCGTCGAGGGTCGCCTCGATCCAGGCGTACGTCTCCTCGTCCAGCGCCCCTTCGTCGCTGCCTGGGATGCTGGAGTCGCACATCAGCACCGCGCCGCCGTCGAAGACCTGCACGCTGTTCACGGGCCCGTCGTCCGCGGGCCGCCGCAGCATGGCCTTGCGGTACGGGGACCGGCTGTCGTGGTTGCCCGGGCAGGTGAGCACCGGGAACGGCGGGTCGCCCTCGTGCAGTCCCAGAATGCGCGCGGCCTCCTCGTACTCCGCCTCGGCACCGTGATCCGCGATGTCGCCGGTCACCAGCAGAGCGTCCACGTGCCCCGGCAACCGCCACAGCCGGTCACGCACGCGCTCGGCGCGCTCGGTCGCCCGTGCGCTCCCGTCGAGATGCAGATCGCTGATGTGTGCGAGTGCCAGCACGACCGTACCCCCTCTTCTAATGGCTTGAGTGGATCCAAGCATTAGCGCTAGTGCCTGATCAAGACCCTCCCGTCCATCGACGGAAAACCACTGGTCCGGATCCAGTCGCCGGCGTCACGATGAGCCCATGCCGACCACGCTCATCGCCTTCCTCGGTGCCTGCACCCTCATCGCCGCGTCACCCGGGCCGAGCACCGTGCTGATCATCAAGCAGTCGCTGCACAGCAGACGCTCCGGCTTCCTGACCGTGCTCGGCAACGAGACCGGGGTGTTCATCTGGGGCGTCGTCGCCGCGCTCGGCCTGACCGCGCTGCTGACCGCCTCCGAGATCGCGTACGACGTGATGCGCATCGGCGGCGCCGTCGTGCTCGTCGTCTTCGGCATCCAGGCGCTGCGGCAGGCACGCCGCACCAAGGGAGCCGCGGCCGACGGCGGCTGGGAGAGCACCGGCAGGACCGGCTGGGCCGCCTACCGCGCGGGACTGCTGCTCAACCTCGCCAACCCCAAGGCGGCCGTCTTCGCGCTGTCCTTCCTGCCGCAGTTCGTCCCCGAGGGCGCTCCGCACCTGCTCACCATGGTCGGGCTCGCCGCACTCTGGGCGGTCTACGAGGTCGGCTACTACGGCCTCTACGTGTGGTTCGTGGGCCGGTTGCGGGCCGTGCTGTCCCGCGCGGGCGTGCGCCGGCGTCTGGAACAGGTCTCCGGAGGCGTACTGCTGCTCCTCGGTGTCCGCATGGCCCTGGAGAGCTGACGCGGGGCCGGTACTCCGTACGGTCCGTCCGAAAGACGTGTCGACAAGACGTGTCGACCGGCTCGCGCGCCCCTCGCCGTCCGGGCAGGATGCTGCCCTAAGACCCGCACCCGCCCAGGGAGGCCCGGATGACCGGCACCGCAGCGCCCTTCGCCGCCGACGACTACAGGGCGCGCATGGAGCGCGCGACTCGGTCGGCCGCCGAGGCCGGGCTCGCCGGTCTCCTCGTGGCCCCCGGCCCGGACCTGGTGTGGCTCACCGGCTACGCGCCCACCGCCGTCACCGAACGGCTCACCCTGCTGGTCCTCGCCCCCGGACAGGACCCCGTCCTCGTCGTGCCCACCCTGGAGGCCCCGGACGCCGGCAAGGCGGCCGGCGCGAGCGCCCTGACGCTCCGGGACTGGACCGACGGCAAGGACCCCTACGCCGCCACCGCCGCCCTCCTGGATGCCGGCGGCCGGTTCGGCATCAGCGACAACGCCTGGGCCATGCACCTGCTGGGCCTGCAGAAGACACTGCCCGGCACGTCGTACGCCTCCCTCACCGAGGCCCTGCCGATGCTGCGGGCCGTCAAGGACACGGCGGAACTGGAACTGCTGGCGGCCGCGGGAGCGGCCGCCGACGCAACCTTCGAAGAGATCCGGAACGTTCCCTTCGGCGGCCGCAGGGAGTCCGAGGTGGCCGCCGACCTCGCCGGACTGCTGCGCCGGTTCGGCCACTCCCAGGTCGACTTCACCATCGTCGCCTCGGGGCCGAACGGCGCCAACCCGCACCACGAGGTGGGCGACAGGGTCATCGAACGCGGCGACATGGTCGTCCTCGACTTCGGCGGCCTCAAGGACGGATACGGCTCCGACACCTCCCGCACGGTCCACGTCGGTGAACCCACCGACGAGGAGCGCCGGGTGCACGACCTCGTGCGTGCGGCGCAGGAGGCGGGCTTCCGCGCGGTACGGCCCGGCGTGCCCTGCCAGGAGGTCGACCGGGCCGCCCGCGCGGTCATCGCCGACGCCGGGTACGGCGAATACTTCATCCACCGCACCGGGCACGGCATCGGCGTCACCACCCACGAACCGCCGTACATGATCGAGGGCGAGGAACAGCCCCTCGTCCCGGGCATGTGCTTCTCCGTGGAGCCCGGCGTCTATCTGCCGGGCCGCTTCGGGGTACGCATCGAGGACATCGTCACGGTCACCGAGGAGGGCGGCCGCAGGCTCAACGACACCACCCGCGAGATGGTCATAGTGGACTGACCCAGCCCCCAGGAGCCCCTCCACCCCCGAGCGACTACGGCGCGACCATGACCCAGGCACCGACACCCACCGCGGACACGGTCCGCCGACTGGTCCGTTCCCTGCTCAAGGACAGCACGCCCGGCGCGGGCGAGGCCGGCGGGCCCGAGGTCCGGCCCGTCGCCGAGGGCGGCGGGCACTCCACCTGGTGGGTCGGCACCCGCCATGTGCTCCGCCTCGCGGGCGACCGCGCGGCCTCCACCCGCAGACGCCGTGAACTACGGCTGCGCGACCTGGTCCGCCCGCACGTCCCGGTCACGGTGCCGACCAGCGTGGCGCAGGGCGAGTGGGCGCCCGGGCTGGCCTACACGCTCGACACCAAGGTGCCCGGCGGTTCGGCCGAGGAGCACGATGTCTCCGCCGTCGGCGAGGCCGACCTGGCCGGACTGCTCACCGGGCTGCGCGAGGTGCCGGTACGGCAGGCCGAGGCGCTCGGCGTCCCACGCGTCGCCCCGCGCTCCCTGGAGGCACTGCGTCGGGAGGCCGGCCGGGCCGCCGACCGCCTGCGCGCGGCGGACGAGTTCGATCCGGCCCGGCTCCAGCAGCTCACCTCGCCGGCCGCGGTCCAGCTCGCCGCGCAGCCCGGCGGCGCGGTCCTCGTGCACCACGCCCTGACCGGCGACCACCTGGTGATCAGCGCCGACGGCCGGGTGCGCGGCGTCCTGGACTGGACCGCCACGGTGGTCGGCGACCCCGCCGAGGACATCGCGGGCCTCGCCCTCGCCGTCGGCTCGCCCGCCGCCGTACGCGCCGCCACCCTCGCCGGCTACGGTGCCCGGCCCTGCCTGCGCGGCCTCTGGCTCGCCCGCTGCGACACCGTGATCCGCCTCGCCGCAGGGTTGGAGGGCCGCGATGCCGTCCCCCTGCCACTCCTGCGCACCCGGCTGCTGCGCGCCTGGGAGGCGATCCTGCTGGAACGCGTCACGGAACTGCGGGACGAGGAGCCGGACGACGCGGAGTTGTAGGCGCGGAGTTGTAGACGTCTCCACCTGGTCTTTTCCACCCTCCTTCCACCCCTGGATCGAGGCGCGCGACCGTGCCGGAGCCGGATAGTCGAGGCATGACGATCTCCGACTGGCTCATCGACGTGGCGCTTCTCCTCGTGGTCTTCCGGCAGCTGCGCGAGGAGAGGCTGACACTCCGCACAGTGCTGCTGCCGCTCGCACTGATCACCTGGGCGGGGACCGCCTACCTGCACGACATCCCCACCGCGGGCAACGACCTCGTGCTGATCGGCGCGTTCGCCGGGACCGGCGTCGCCCTGGGACTGGCCGGAGGCTCGATCACCCGGGTCCGGTACACGGACGGACACATACGGGTCAAGGCGACCTTGGGCGCGGCGGCCCTGTGGGTGGTCAGCATGGGGTTCCGCCTCGGCTTCGCGGTCTGGTCCTCCCACCCCTCCGGTGGGGCGTCCGTCGCCCGCTTCTCCGCCGATCACGACATCACCGGTGGGCAGGCGTGGGTGGCTGCCCTGGTCCTCATGGCCTTCGGGGAGGTCGTCTTCCGCCTCGGCGTGATCGTCGTCCGCGGCCTGCGCACACGCGCCCACCACCAGGAACCGGTTCCCCTGTCCGCCTTCGCGCGAACCGGGGCAGCGAAGGGGGCTTCGTGAGGTCAGGCCTGAAGCAGCGCCACGCACGACTCCCCGGGCACATGCAGCACCCCGTCCGCGCCCGGTGCCTCCACGGGCTCCCAGGCCGCGAGGACGGCGGCCTCCCGGGGGCCGAGGGGGATCGCCGCCGGAGACTTCGCGAGGTTCACGGCCACCCGGACGTCCCCGCGGCGGAAGGCGAGCCAGCGCTGGTCCGCGTCGTAAGCGACCTTGGTGTCGGCGAGGTCGGGGTCGGTGAGGTCCGGCTGTTCGTGCCGCAGCGCGAGGAGCCGGCGGTACCAGGCGAGTACGCGCGCGTGAGGGTCGCGTTCGAGCTCGGACCAGTCGAGGCAGGAGCGGTCCCGGGTCGCCGGGTCCTGCGGGTCGGGCACGTCCTCCTCGGCCCAGCCGTGCTCCGCGAACTCCCGCCGCCTGCCCCGCCGTACGGCCTCGGCGAGCTCGGGATCGGTGTGGTCGGTGAAGAACTGCCAGGGCGTGCCCGCCGCCCACTCCTCACCCATGAACAGCATGGGCGTGAAGGGAGCGGTCAGGGTGAGCGCCGCCGCACAGGCCACCAGGCCGGGGGAGAGCGACGCCGCCAGCCGGTCGCCCACGGCGCGGTTGCCGACCTGGTCGTGGGTCTGGGAGTAGCCGAGCAACCGGTGCGCCGCCGCGCGCGTACGGTCCAGTGGGCGCCCATGGCTGCGGCCACGGAAGCTGGAGTAGGTGCCGTCGTGGAAGTAGCCGCCGGTGAGGGTCTTGGCGAGCGCGGCCAGGGGCGCACGGGCGAAGTCGGCGTAGTAGCCCTGGGACTCCCCGGTCAGCGCGGTGTGCAGGGCGTGGTGGAAGTCGTCGTTCCACTGCGCGTGCAGCCCGAGACCGCCGTCCGCTCGGGCCGTGATGAGCCGCGGGTCGTTCAGGTCCGACTCGGCGATCAGGAACAGCGGCCGCCCCAGCTCGGCGGCGAGGGTGTCGACAGCCGTCGACAGCTCCTCCAGGAAGTGGCACGCGCGCGTGTCGGCGAGCGCGTGCACGGCGTCCAGGCGCAGGCCGTCGATCCGGTAGTCCCGCAGCCAGGAGAGCGCGCTGCCCAGCAGAAACGCGCGCACCTCGTCGGATCCGGGCGCGTCCAGATTGACCGCGGAACCCCAGGGCGTGTGGTGCGTGTCCGTGAAGTACGGTCCGAAGACGGGCAGATAGTTGCCCGACGGACCCAGATGGTTGTGCACCACGTCCAGGACGACCCCCAGGCCCAGCTCGTGCGCCCGGTCGACGAAACGCTTCAGGGCCTCGGGACCGCCGTAGGGCTCGTGCACGGCCCACAGGGACACGCCCTCATAGCCCCAGCCGTGTCGCCCCGGGAAGGGGCACAGCGGCATCAACTCGACGTGGGTGACGCCGAGTTCGGCGAGGTGGTCGAGACGGGCGGCGGCCGCGTCCAGGGTGCCCTCGGGTGTGTAGGTGCCCACATGCAGCTCGTAGAGGACCGCGCCAGGCAGCGGACGGCCCGCCCACCGCGTACGCCATGCGTACCGCTCCTGCTCGACGACCGCGCTGAGCCCGTCCGGGCCGTCCGGCTGACGGCGCGAGCGCGGATCGGGAAGGACGGGGCCGTCGTCCAGCGCGAAGCCGTAGCGGGTGCCGTCCCCGGCCTCCGCCTCGCCACGCCACCACCCCGGGCGCTCCGGATCGCGCTCCATCGCGCGTGCGCCCTCGCAATGGAGCGTCACACGGCCGGCCTGCGGTGCCCACACCTCGAACTGCACGGACGGTCCCCTTCGTCTGCTCACCGTGATGTAGCCCGTCCATGGTGGCGTCAAACGCGATCAATCCGCCTGTGAATCTTCCCCTTTGCGGCAGGTGTCGTCAGGTACGTGCCGGTGACGGGCGTTGTCTCGTTTTCTGGACACCCGGGGTTCACTGCCCGACAATCACCAACGTGACGTCGTCCTTCGAGTTCAACACGTACCCCGCGCGGCTGTCCGACGCGGAGCGCGACAAGGTGCTGAAGGTGCTCCGTGACGGCGTCGCCATGGGCCGCCTGTCGCACGACACGTTCGTGCGCCGCATGGAGCTGGCCCTCATCGCTCGCCGGTCCGACGAACTCGCCGCGCTCACCGTCGACCTGCCCCAGGAGAGCCGCGTCTCGCGCCTGGTGTTCGGCACCGTCGAGGCCGTCTCCGGCTTCACCGTACGGCTGCGCAGGGCGTGGCAGGCCGAGCGCCTGCCCAAGCTGCTGCTGCCGCATCCCGGCAGCGGCCACGCGCTGCGCATCGGCCGCGATCCGGCGAACGGCCTGCGGCTGACCCACGAGACGGTCTCCCGGGTCCATGCCGAACTCAGCCGGCAGGGCGGCATGTGGGTCCTGCGGGATCTCGGTTCCACCAACGGCACCACGGTCAACGGCCGACGGGTCATCGGTGCCGCCGTCGTCCGTGAGGGCGACCAGGTGGGGTTCGGCCGGATGGCCTTCCGGCTCGCGGTCAACTGAGCACAACCTCACCTCTGGCCTGGGATTTACGTGCCGTCGCGACCTAAAACCCTGTCCGTCGCGCGGTGTTGACGTACCCCTGAACTCGTGACTGACTGTGCGTACACCATGCACACCAGGTGAACCGACGGCACCACATTGTGGAGGTGTGCCCTGCCGCCCCTCCTCCGCTACCCGACCGTCGACGAACTCGGCGCACGGGCCGCAGCGCTCGTCGCCCGCCACCCCGCAGACGCCCGACTGCGCCGCGCCGGCACCTCCCGCGCGGGCAACCCCCTGTGGCTGCTCTCCGTCGGCCACGGCAGCCGCCAGGCCCTCGTCGTCGCCGGTCCGCACGCCAACGAGCCCGTGGGCGGCGGGACCGTCCTCAGGCTGGCCGAGCGGGCGCTGGCCGACCCCCGGCTCACCGTCGAGGCCGACGCCACCTGGAACCTCCTGCTCTGCCTCGACCCCGACGGCCTGCGCCGCAACGAGGGCTGGCTGCGTGGCCCGTACTCCCTCGACCGCTACTTCCGGAACTTCTTCCGGCCCGGCTTCGGCGAACAGCCGGAATGGCTGCCCGACGGCGCGGAGGCCGCCGCGCTTCCGGAGACCCGCACCCTCCTCGCCCTCCAGGACGAACTGCGGCCCTTCCTCCAGTGCTCCCTGCACGGCGTCGACGTCGGCGGCGGCTTCGTCGAACTCACCCGCGACCTGCCCGGCCTCGCCCGGCGCGTCGCCCACACGGCGGCCCGGCTGGGCGTCCCCCGCGAGCTCGGCCCGTACGACACCCTGTACTGGCCGTGCCTGGGCCCCGCCGTCTATCGGATCCCGCCGCCCCGCCGCGGCGACCTGGCCGCCGCCATCACCGAGGCCGCCGTCGAGTCGACCTGGTACCACCCGCACCGGCACGGCACCGTGACCGCCGTCGTCGAGGCACCCATGTGGGGCGTGGCCGCCGTCGAGGACGGCGGCACACCCGCCGACGCGGCCGCCGTGCTGCGCACCGTCAGCCACACACTGCGCCGTGACGCACGCCTCTTGGAGGACGTCCTGGCGCGGATCCGCCCGCAGGTGTCGGACGCCCCGGACGCGGCCCGCCTGCTCGCCCCGGTCGAGGACTATTTACTGGTCGGCCCCGGACTCGCCGACGCCTGGGACCCCGACGTCATCGACGGCGGCCGCCCGCTGCCCCCGCTCAGCACCGGCCACCTGGCCGCGCTGCGCATCGCCGGACGGCGCCTGGCCCTGCGCACGGCCGGGCTCCTGCACCAGCTCGTGACCCGCGCGGGCGCCGACCCGGCCGGGGCCCTGCCGGAGCTGGACCGGCTCATCGACATCTGGTGCGCCGACTACCACGACGGCTTCGGGGCGCGCTGGATCCCGGTCCCGCGCCAGATCGAGTACCAGTCGCGGGTGGTGCTCGCCGCCTTCGAACTCGCCGCGCGGCACGCGCCCGCATGCTCCCGTTCGGGTGAGCCGGGGTGGGGTTCCGAGGCTGCCGTGCCGATGCATCGGGAATGACGTTCACGATCACAGCGACGGCGGTACGGCGAGCGGCACGCGCGGGTCTGACGGTGGCGGCCGTCCTGCTCCTCGCCGCCGCGGCTCCCGCGCCGACCGGGCCTTCCACCGGAGACCACCTCTTCCTCATGGTGACCAAGGGCGACGGCCGCTCCGGCGACACCCGCGGCACCCTCCTGCTGTGCGACCCGCCCCAGGGCCACGGCCGGGCAGCCGAGGCCTGCGACCAACTCGCCGCCGTCAACGGCGACATCGGCTCACTTCCGCCTGCGGACGGCTACTGCACGATGCTCTACGCACCGGTCACCGCCCAGGCCGACGGAGAGTGGAACGGCCGACCGGTCGAGTACCGGCA
Source organism: Streptomyces canus (assembly GCF_001514145.1). Taxonomy (GTDB): domain Bacteria; phylum Actinomycetota; class Actinomycetes; order Streptomycetales; family Streptomycetaceae; genus Streptomyces; species Streptomyces canus. Next base: position 217,109 of record NZ_KQ948661.1, on the reverse strand, counting down.
GACCTTCCCGAACGGATGTGTGATGCGGGCGCGGACCGGGGCGGTCTTCGCCCTGGAGAGCTGAGGCGTGACGTGTGGCGTGGTGACGCACACACGCGTGGAGCGACGTCGGCTCAGTCCGCCCGTACGCGCGCGTGCAGCGCCACCGCCACGACCGTGCGGGCCTGGTGCTCCACCTGGTGCTCCAACGGCACCCAGCGGGCCTGGAAACGGTCCGCGAAGGCGTCGCTCCAGGCCTTGACGAGCCCTTCGAGACGCGGTGCCGCGCGGTCGTCGGCCTCCCGCAGGACCCGCAGCAGCATGGCCGCCGCCCGCAGCGGCAGCCGACGGGAGAACGCGTCCACACTGCCGATGTACGCCCTGGTCTCGTCGGCGGGCCGGGTGCCGATCCAGTCCGCGGCCAGTCCCGGAACCAGCCCCAGGCTCCAGGTGGCGGCCCGCAGCAGCGGCCCGTCGACGCCCTCCAGACGCGGCAGCGCATCCGCCAGCACCCGGTCCACCGCCCGCGACTGGCGCAGCAGCCGGCCCGCCAGCCGCCCCATCGCCGCCGCCGGCGTCGGATGCGGCGCCGGATCGTCCACCAGGTCGCTCGCCCACATCGGCACCTCCACCACCGCGGTCAGACCGCCGTAGCGGTGCGCGTGATACCAGGTGCTGCGCCGCGCGTCGTCCGGCATGCTCGGGTAGGCCGCCCCCGCGCCCGGCGCCGGCATCACATGCACCCCGGGCCCGGACGCCGGCCAGCCCGCCGCGTCCGAGGCAGCGGTCTCCACCGGGATGTGCAACTCCGCCGCGGACTTCGAGAACGGCTCGGCGAGGCCCGGCACGTCCTTCGTCAACTGCACCCAGCTGCCGCCCAGATCGGTGCCGTGCAGAGACACCTGGAGGTAAGGGCGCAGTTCGTCGATCAGCCCGGTCAGGATGCGGGTCTCGGGCGGCAGCCGATCGGGCGGCAGCATCGCGGGCGCCCACTCCGGCTGCTCCTCTCCGGCGGGCCGGAAGAAGCCGAGGTGGTAGTCGAAGAGGCTGCGCGGAGCCGGGGTGACATGGAGACTCGCCCCGTCCGGATCGGCGCACAGCAGGAAGTGCCAGGACGTGCCCGATCTCAACTCCCGCTCGGCCAGGACCCGTGCGGCCACCGACAGGGCGGCGGGGCCGCCGGTCGGTTCGTTGGAGTGGGCGCCCGCGACCACCAGGACGGCCCGGCGGGCATGACCGATCGACAGCACATGCAGGGGCCTGCCCGCTCGCGAGACACCCACCTGCCTCAGCCGGCAGACGTCGGGGCGCTGTGCGGCCAACGCCCTCGCGGACAAAACCAGTTCGGTCACCGTGGGGTAGCGCAGCTCCGGCAGGAGACTCACCCCCGACACGTCCGACCGGCCTCGCAGTTCGCAGTACCCCACGGTCTGGTTGAGCTGTCAAGCGCGCCGTGGGGGAGCCTCCAGGGGGCGCCCGGAGGCATTTGCCGGCACCTGGTAGAAGTGTGGGTGCCGACGGGGTTGCCCACGCGCCTGCGCCCCCTCCAGCGACTCGGCGTCACTGCTGGTGCAGCGTGGAATGCGGCCCGAGGACCCGGCCGCCGCCGGTCTCCGTCACCACCTTCGCGATGAAGGCCGCAGGCGTCACCGCGGCGGTTGGGACTGGACCTGATTACCTGCTGACGAGAAAGGGCTATCCCGTGGAACACCTCTACGTGGCCGCCGAGGGCGACGGCACTCCGGACACGGGCAACCAATTCCGCACGAGACCTGAGACCGAGGGCTGCGGCACGTAGGGCAGTGCTGTACCCGCCGGGGCCGCCGCGGCGCTCGTGCCGCTCACCGGCGCGGCCGAGGCCTTCGCGGACCTCCTGCGCAAGACCCGGCCGCAGACGGCCACCCCCGCCTCATCCACTCGCGCCCGGTCAGTCCGTGGCGACCCGCTCCAACAGCGCCACCGGCGACTCGCCCAGGAGCTCCGCCACGCGCGCGTGCCCGGAGAACTCCCGCTCCGGCACCAGCGCATCGCGCCACACGCCCGGCGGCAGCGGCAGCACCGTCTCCCGCCAGCCGCCCGCCTCCGCCAGCCGCAGCGACAGCCGGGTCACCGCGGTGACCACCTCCCCGGAGCGCACGAACGCCACGCAGTGCGCCGCCGAGGGCCCCTCCGCGACCAGCGGCGTGTACGTCGCCGCGTCACCGAAGACATCCGGCCGGCGTCGGCGCAGCCGCAGCGCCGCTGCCGTGAGCGCGCCCTTGTCGCCGGAGTCCTCCGGCGGGAAGCGCACGGGTCGCCGGTTGTCCGGGTCCACCAGCGCCAGGTACGTGCCCTCCGTGCCCTGGTACACGTCGGGCACCCCGGGCATCGTCAGCTGCACCAGGGCCGTACCCAGCTCGTTCGCCCGGATGTGCGGCACGAGGCGACTGCGCAACGCGGCCACATGGTCGCCCTGCGGCCCGCACGGCCCGGCCGCCACGAACGCCGCCACCGCCCCCTCGTACGCCGGCTCCTGCTCCGTCCAGCTGGTGTACAGCCCCGCCTCGCGCACATGCTTCAACAGCGCCTCCTGGATCCGCTCCGGGGCCGCGGGGCCGAGCCCGAACACCGTCTGCCAGGCCGCCCACGCCAGCTGTGCGTCCGGCACACCGTCGCCGGCGCGGGTCACCTCGGCCAGCGTGTCCGCCCACCACTCGGGGCACTCGGTGAGCACGGCCAGGGCCGCACGCACGTCGGCGCTGCGCTTGGTGTCGTGCGTCGACACCACGGTTCCCGTCAGTGGCCAGTCGCGCTGCACGCGCGTGCAGTAGGCGTGGAACTCCTCGGGCGAGACCGCCGGGCTCCCGGGATTCCCGCCCACCTCGGTCGCCGACAGCAGCGGCACGTACCGGTAGAACGCCGTGTCCTCCACGGACTTGGCCCGCAGCGCCGACGCCGTCTGCGCGAACCGCGTCCGGAACTCCACATGGTCCGGCCCGTCACCGGCCCGCCCCAGCACCAGATCACGTACGACGTCGACGGCGCCCGCCTCCTCGGGGATCACGAAGGCCGGCCGGGCCTCGGCCGCGGCCTCCTCGGTGACGACGGCGGCGGCGTCCGAGGAACCGTAGGGCCGGTAGACCTCCATGCGCACCAGGAGTTCCTGGAGCGCGGTGCGCAATGCCCAGGGTGCCCGGTCGCGCAGCGCGGGTTCCGGGGACGCGGCACACACGCGTGCCGCGACCCGGGTCAGCCGGTCGGTCTCGGTGGCCAGCTCGTGTGTGATCACCTTGTACGCCGCCCGCCGTGCCGTCGCGGCCCAGTCGCCGCCGCGGTCGGTCTGCGGGGCGGCGAAACGCCGGTACTGGCCGAGGAGTTCCCCGAACCCCGCCGGGTCCGTGAACAGCCCGTCGATGTGCCGCAGGGCGTCGTAGCCCGTGGTCCCCGCCATCGGCCAGGAGGCCGGCAGCTGCTCTCCGTCCGCCAGGATCTTCTCCACGACCGTCCAGCGCCCGCCGGTCGCCTCGTGCAGCCGCTGGAGGTAGGCGTCGGGGTCGGCGAGGCCGTCGGGGTGGTCGACCCGAAGTCCGTCGACCACTCCCTCGTGCAGCAGCTGGAGGATCTTCGCGTGGGTGGCCTCGAAGACCTCCGGATCCTCGACCCGCACCCCGATCAGCTCCGAGATGCTGAAGAAACGCCGGTAGTTGAGTTCCGTACGGGCCAGCCGCCACCAGACCGGCCGGTACCACTGCGCGTCCAGGAGCTGGGGCAGCGGGAGCTCCTCGGTGCCTTCGCGGAGCGGGAACTCGTGGTCGTAGTAGCGCAGCACCCCGCCGTCCACCCTGAGGTTGCCGAGCTCCGCGCCGACCGGGTGTCCCAGCACCGGCAGCAGCAGCTGACCGCCCTGTGCCTCCCAGTCGATGTCGAACCATCGCGCGTACGACGACTTCGGCCCCTCCCGCAGCACCTCCCACAGGGCGCGGTTGTGGCGCGGGGCCATCGCCATGTGGTTCGGCACGATGTCCATCACCAGACCGAGCCCGTGGTCCCGCGCGGTGCGCGACAGTGCCCGCAGCCCGTCCTCGCCGCCCAGTTCCTCACGCACACGCGCGTGGTCCACGACGTCATAGCCGTGCGTCGAACCGGGGACGGACTCCAGGACGGGGGACAGGTGCAGGTGCGAGACGCCGAGCGAGGCCAGGTACGGCACGGCCGCCGCCGCAGCGGCGAAGGGGAACTCGGGCTGCAGTTGCAGCCGGTACGTGGCGGTCGGCACCGACGGGTCGGGTCGCTCAGATGTCATGCAGACCTACGTACCCGCCCTGCGGCCTTTCGTGTCATCGCGTGGCCCATGTGCGTGGGACGCGGACGTGGGAACGGAACGGTCCCGTCGTGACGTCGGGGGCGCGACGGGACGGTGCTGTCCCGCTGACGACGGCGCGACGGTACCGTCCCGTCCCACCGTCGACGCAGCGACGATACCGTCCCGTTCCGACGTCCGACGTCCGACGTCCGACGTTCGGCGGCACGACGGTACGGTCCCGTCCGCACGCCGACGGCGCATCCGACCTCGTACCCCGGACGCGCCGACAACGCTCCCCACGCGCGCGTACCCCCGTGACGGGCACACGAACACCCTGCTAGACGGGCCGTTGCAGCACCACCATGCTGCGGTCCACCAGCGTCAGCCGATCCCCGGCCGGCACCTTCACGCCCGTGCCCGGCGGCACCCCGTCCGGGCGGCCGGTGTCGACCACGACCTGCCACTGCCGGCCGTGGTTGACCGGCACCACGAAGTCCAGCGCCTTGGGGGAGGCGTTGAACATCAGCAGGAACGAGTCGTCGGTGATCCGCTCCCCGCGGGGGCCGGGCTCGGAGATCGCGTTGCCGTTGAGGAAGACCGTCAGCGCCGAGGCCTGCGCGCGGTCCCAGTCCCGCTGGGTCATCTCCTTGCCCTCGGGCGTGAACCAGGCGATGTCCGACAGCTCGTCGTGGGTGCCCTCCACGGGCCGTCCGTGGAAGAAGCGGCGACGGCGGAAGACCGGGTGGTCCTTGCGCAGCCACACCATCGCGCGCGTGAAGGCCAGCAGTTCGGCGCCGAGCCCCGTTTCACCGGAGGCTTCGGGCCATCCCACCCAGGCCAGCTCGCTGTCCTGGCAGTAGGCGTTGTTGTTGCCGCGCTGCGTGCGCGCGACCTCGTCGCCGTGGCTGATCATCGGCACGCCCTGGGACAGCATCAGCGTGGCGATGAAGTTGCGCATCTGCCGGGCGCGCAGTTCCCGCACCGCGGGGTCGTTCGTCTCGCCCTCCGCCCCGCAGTTCCAGGACCGGTTGTGGCTCTCGCCGTCGCGGTTGTCCTCGCCGTTGGCCTCGTTGTGCTTGTCGTTGTACGAGACGAGGTCGTGGAGGGTGAACCCGTCGTGGCAGGTCACGAAGTTGATGGACGCCAGGGGACGCCTTCCGTCGTCCTGGTAGAGGTCGGAGGAACCGGTCAGCCGGGACGCGAACTCCGCGAGCGCGCGCGGCTCGCCCCGCCACAGGTCCCGTACGGTGTCGCGGTACTTGCCGTTCCACTCGGTCCACAGCGGCGGGAAGTTGCCCACCTGGTAGCCGCCCTCGCCGACGTCCCACGGTTCGGCGATCAGCTTCACCTGGGAGACCACCGGGTCCTGCTGCACCAGGTCGAAGAAGGACGACAGCCGGTCCACCTCGTGGAACTGCCGGGCCAGGGTCGCCGCGAGGTCGAAGCGGAAGCCGTCGACATGCATCTCGGTGACCCAGTACCGCAGCGAGTCCATGATCAGCTGGAGTACGTGCGGGGACCGCATGAGCAGCGAGTTCCCGGTGCCCGTGGTGTCCATGTAGTACCGCTGGTCGTCGGTCAGGCGGTAGTACTGCGGGTTGTCGAGCCCCTTGAAGGACAGCGTCGGGCCCAGATGGTTGCCCTCGGCGGTGTGGTTGTAGACGACATCCAGGATGACCTCGATCCCGGCCTCGTGCAGCGCCCTGACCGCCGACTTGAACTCCAGGACCTGCTGGCCGCGGTCGCCCCAGGAGGCGTACGCGTTGTGCGGGGCGAAGAAACCGATGGTGTTGTAGCCCCAGTAATTGTTCAGGCCCATGTCGACCAGGCGGTGGTCGTTCACGAACTGGTGGACGGGCATCAGCTCCAGGGTGGTGACGCCGAGCTCCACCAGGTGCTCGATGATCGCGGGATGCGCGAGGGCCGCGTAGGTGCCGCGCAGCTCCTCGGGCAGCCCCGGGTGCCGCATGGTGAGGCCCTTGACGTGCGCCTCGTAGATCACCGTCTCGTGGTACCCGATCCGGGGCCGCCGGTCGTCGCCCCAGTCGAAGTACGGGTTGACCACGACCGACGTCATGGTGTGCGGCGCCGAGTCGAGATCGTTGCGCTTGTCGGGCGAGTCGAAGTGATAGCCGTACACCTCCTCGCCCCAGCGGATGGAACCGCTGATCGCGCGCGCGTACGGGTCGAGCAGCAGCTTCGACGAGTTGCAGCGCAGGCCGCGCTCGGGTGCGTACGGGCCGTGCGCGCGGAAGCCGTAGCGCTGTCCGGGCATCACGCCCGGCAGATACGCGTGCCGGACGAACGCGTCGCTCTCGCGCAGTTCCACCGCCGTTTCCGAGCCGTCGTCGTGCAACAGACACAGCTCTACTCGGTTCGCGGCCTCCGTGAAGACCGCGAAGTTGGTGCCGGCGCCGTCGTACGTGGCACCGAGTGGATACGCCTCTCCAGGCCAGACCTGCATGGAACGACTCTTTCAGGTGTCCCGCGCCCCGTGTGGCGCCTTGGGCTCGAGTGTCCACGAAAGTGATGGAACCACCTATGACTTACGTCCCTCTTACCGATCGACCGGTGCCACAGGACGATCACAGAATCGGCCTGGGCCGAACAAATGGGGCAGAAACGTACTCCCGGAGTTGCCCGGGGAGTAGGGGGAAGATGTGCGCAAGATAGTGCACCGCCACCTCGGGAAGGTGGTGGCAGGTGCGGCCATCGCGGTTGCCGGGACCGCCGTGATGATCGGGATCACCCTGCCCGGCACGGCGGGGGCGGACGACACGGGAGGCGGCAAGACGGCCGCAGGACAGTCGGCGGCGCAGGCGGGACAGGGCGCGGACGGGGCCGTCGCGCCCGGGGTCGTCGAACAGGCGCCGGCCGCCGAGGGTGAGAAGGGCAAGGGCCGCGACCCGCTCACCGACGACGAGATCCAGCGGGTCGAGCAGATCGCCGTGAACCCGCAGCTGCGCAATGCCAGTGAGGACGTCGAGGGCGACCGTGGACCGGAACGGCTCACCGTCGACCTCGCCGACCCGAAGGCCGGCGAACTGGACGACCCGAACGCGCCCCGCCGCGCGGACGTGACGTTCTACGACTACCGGGACGACACCCTCGTCACCAGGACCGTCGACCTCGACAGCGGCAAGGTCGTCGCGACCGGTACCCAGCACGGCGTCCAGCCGCCGCTGAGCAGCGCCGAGTACGCCGAGGCCGCGAGCCTGCTGATCGCCGACCCGCTGGGCGCGGACCTGAAGGCCGACTACAAGGACGCCACCGACAAGGAACTCACCGACCCCAACCAGCTGCTGCTCACCGGCGCGGTGTACCGGGCGGTTCCCGGCGGTCAGCCCGCGGCGCTCGACAAGTGCGGCGAGCACCGCTGCGTGCGGCTGTTCCCGAAGGTGAAGAACGGCCCCTGGATCGACGCCAGGGCCTTCGTGATCGATCTGAGCGCCCGCAAGGTCGCCAAGCTCGAGAGCTGATCCGCCTCCCTCAGTCCACTTTTCCCACCTGCTCCTTCCGCAAGGGAGTCATTTCTTCATGCGTGTCAACAGAATCAGCCGTGCCCGCCGGCACGCGGCCCTCGGTGTGTCCGTGGCCGCGCTGGCCGCCGGTGTCACGACCGGTGCGGGACCGGCCGCCGCCCAGCCGAAGGCCGCCGCGGCGGCCGCCGCGGAGTGCAGCGCCGCCTACAAGATCGAGCAGAAGCTCTCCAGCGGCACGACCTGGCGGATGTGCTGGCGCTACGACAGCAAGGCCGGGCTCGTCCTGGAGAACATCTCCTACCAGCCCAAGGGCGAGGCCTCGCCGATCAAGGTCCTCAACAGTGCCCGGCTCGGTCAGATCCACGTCCCCTACGACGACGGCAGCGTCGAGTACGACGACCTGACGGGCTTCGGCTTCGCGCAGGGCCTGATGAACCTGGACCCGGGCGAGTGTCCCGGCGGCACCATCAAGAGCGTCAAGGTCCCGGACTCCTGGGACCCGGACCACCCGGACGTCAACGGCCTGTGCACCACCACCCGCTCCCGCGGCCACGCCTACCGCATGCAGGGCGACAGCGCGAACAAGGTCTACCAGGCCCAGGGCAAGGACCTGCTCGTCTACTCGGTCAACCAGGTCGGCTGGTACGAGTACATGACCGAGTGGCGCTTCCAGGACGACGGCACCATCACCATGAACCTCGGCGCGACCGGCAGCCTCTCCTTCGAGGACTACGACGCCGGGGACGGCCGCGGCTGGCCCATCGGCAAGGGCCCCCGCGCCCAGGCCACCAGCCACAGCCACAACGCCTTCTGGCGCCTCGACTTCGCCCTCGACGGCTCCTCCAAGAACCGGGTCGAGCAGTACGACTCGACGGTCACCGCGGCCGCCCAGGGCCAGCAGGCCGCGACCGTCAAGACCACCCGCACCCCGGTCACCAAGGAACTCGCGGGCGACGCCAAGAGCTACCGCTGGTGGCGCATGGTCAGCGCGGTCGGCAAGAACAAGGACTGGCACCCGCGGTCGTACGAGATCGTCCCCGGTCCGAGCACGAAGTACCCGGGCCGCAGCTTCACCAAGCACGACGTGTACTTCACCGAGTACAACCAGTGCGAGCAGTTCGCCAGCAACAACACTGGCAACTGCGGCACCGGAGCGGGCAAGTCCGTCGACAAGTGGGTCAACGGCCAGGCCCTCACCCACCCGGTGGTCTGGATGAACGTGGGCTTCCACCACATCGCCCGGGACGAGGACCAGCAGCCCATGCCGGTCCACTGGCAGGGCTTCTCCATCGCCCCCAGGGACGTCACGGCTATGAATCCGCTCACTCCGGCCGAGCTCGCCGGACAGAACGGCCACTGGGAGTTCGGTAGTTGAGAATGACCCTGTCCATCCGGCTGCACCGCCGACCGCTCCCGGAGTACCCTTCCTTGATCGTTGGCAAGGGGAGTGCTCGGGGGAGCGGAAGGCGGTGCGCGGGTGGGCTCGGGAGGGCTGGAGTTGCCCCCTGGTGACGAGAGTCACGAGGGGAACTCCGCAGACGCCCCGCCCGGCACGGTGTCCCTGGCACGACCGATGGACGCGGGAGCGACGATCGGGCCGGAGCTGGACTGGGACGCCGACGCCTGGCGCGAGGTACGTACGCGCGCACAGAGGGCGGGCCGGGCCTACATCTGGCTGAACCTCGTCGAACAGCGGCTGCGGGCCGTCGTGGCCGCTGTTCTGCGTCCCATCTACGAACCCGTCCACGGCCACGACGACTGGGTGGTCGCCGCCGCCGGGCCCGCCGGACAGGAGTGGGTCCAGCGCGCGGTCGCCGTCCGCGAAGTCAGCCGCCGCAAGGGCTACTTGCTCGACCCCGCCGACGACAACGTCCTCAGCTTCCTCACCCTGCCCCAGCTGCGCGAGCTGATGGTGCAGCACTGGCCCTGCTTCGAGCCCTACTTCGACGACCGACGCGATGTCGAACTGGCTCTGGACGAGCTGGAGGTGACGCGCAACGTCGTCTCCCGCAACCGGGCCCTGTCCGAGGCGGTCCTCGGCCAGGCCGAGCGCGCCTCCGCCAAGCTGCTGGAGATACTCGGCGCCGGCGGCGACGTGCCGTCCGCCCGCCGGCTGCCCGTCGACGCGGTCGAGGACCTGGTGGGCGACCGGTACGCCGACGTGGTCGCCGTCCACACCGACCGGGTGCGGCTGCTGAGGCAGTTCCCCGCCGAGGACATCTTCGGCGGCGCCCGCCGTCTGGATGCCGTTGGGATCGGCCTCAACCTCCTCGTGCAGAACTTCTCCGGCCGCCGTCTGGTCCGTCTGGCCGAGGGCGGCTGCCGGGTGCGGCTGCTGTTCCTGAACCCGGCCTCCAGCGCGGTCAAGCGGCGCGAGCGGGAACTCGGCATGAAACGCGGTGAGTTGAGCCGCGCGGTCGAGATGAACATCCTGCACATGCGCCGGGTGCGGTCGAGGTTGCGCGACCCGGGCGCCTTCGAGATCCAGGTCTACGACGACACCCCGCGCTTCACGGCCTACCTCGTGGACGGCGACGGCTCGGACGGCATCGCGGTCGTGCAGTCCTATCTGCGCCGGGCGCGAGGCATGGAGGCACCGGTCCTCGTGCTGCGCAACGGCCAACGAGTGGTCAAGCCGGGTGATGTGGACGACAGCGGCCTCTTCCCCACCTACCGCGAGGAGTTCGAGACGAACTGGGCGGATTCGCGGCCGGTGTCCTGAAGTGTTCCGCTGTTGCGAAGTGTCCCGGCCTCCCGAAGTGTCCGGATCGGTAAGCGGAATGCGGTCCTCTGATTGTCAGTGGCGCATGGGAAGGTGGAGACCACTGGGGGAAAGCACCACCAAGAAGGGGGACGGCCCATGGGCTGGCACCGAGAGCTGCTGATCGGCTTCGACCTGGAAACCACCGGCACCGATCCGCGCGAGGCGCGCATCGTCACGGGAGCCGTGATCGAGGTCAGGGACGGGCAGCCCATAGGGCGCCGGGAGTGGCTGGCGGACCCGGGCGTACAGATCCCGGCGGACGCCGTGGCGGTGCACGGCATCAGCAACGAACGGGCGGCCACCGAGGGCCGCCCCGCCGACCAGGTCGCCGACGCCATCGCGGACGTCCTCGCGACCTACTGGAAGACGGGCGTCCCGGTCGTCGCGTACAACGCCGCCTTCGACCTGAGCCTGCTCGCCGCCGAACTGCGCCGGTACGGCCTGCCGTCCCTGCGCGAGCGCCTGGGCGGCCTCGACCCCGCCCCGGTCATCGACCCGTACACCATCGACCGCTCGGTGGACCGCTACCGGCGCGGCAAGCGCAACCTCGAAGCGGTCTGCACGGAGTACGGCGTCGCACTCGACGCCGCCCACGACGCCTCCGCCGACGCCCTCGCCGCGGCCCGGCTCGCCTGTGCGATAGCCGCGCGTCACCCCAAGGTCGCCGCCCTCGGACCGGCGGAGCTGCACCGCCGCCAGATCGAGTGGTACGCGGAATGGGCGGCGGACTTCCAGAGCTTCCTGCGCCGCAAGGGCGACGAGACGGCGGTGATCGACAGCACCTGGCCGCTGCGCGAGCCTGCCGACGAGACCGTGTGAGAGAGCGTCACTCCGGCGCGGGACCCGCGATGGGCTCCACCCGCGGCTTCGCCAACCGCTCGTAGTCGCCGCCCGACAGACACAGCGACCGGTCGAGCCGGGCGGCGTTGAAGTACAGCCGGGGCCGGGCCACGACGTCCGGATCGGCGACGACCTCCAGTTCGGGATCGAAGCTGAACGGCAGCACCGTGCCGGGGATCGCGCGGGCCAGCCGCTCGGCGGTCTCCGCATCGCTGAACCCGACATAGCGCGCGGCGTAGAGCGCCCGGATCGCGCCCAGGTCCACGCGCCGGTCCCCAGGGACGACCGCCAGGACGTTCCGGGTGGTGCGGCGGTCCACCTTGACCCGCAGGACGATGCACTTCGCCGCCTCGGCGGCGGGGTGTCCACGCAGCGCGCACACGGCGTCGGTGGTGCCCTCGGGCGCGTGGTCGATCAGCCGGTAGTCGACGGAGGAGGCGTCGAGCAGGGATATCAGACGGTCGTAGGTGTCGTAGGCGTTGTCGCCGGGCATCGGGGGTCCTCTTCGACGGGGTGAACCGCGGTGCGGGGCGGAGCCGTTGTGCGGTGGGCGCGTTCCACGGACTGCCCCCAGTAGGTGCCGGTGATCATCATGACCGCCCCGAGCCCGGTCAGCACGGTGAAGTGCTCGCCGCCCAGGGCGACACCCACCGCGGCGGCCCAGATCGGTTCGGTGCCGAGCAGCAGGCTGGCCCGGCTGGCCGAGGTGCGCTGCACCGCCCAGGTCTGGGCGAGGAAGGCGAACACACTGCAGAACAGGGCGAGATAGAGCAGCTGTGCCCAGGTGGCCGGGCCGGCGTGGGCCAGGGTCGGAAGCTCGCGTGCGGCCGGGGCGAGGAACAGGGCCGTGCCGACGAGGGTCTGCACGGTCGTGAGGTGCAGCGGCCGTATCGCCCTGCCCGCGGTGAGCCGGCCCACCAGCGCCACATGGCCGGCCCGTACCACCGCGGCGGCGAGCATCAGCAGGTCCCCGAGACGGGGCGCGTGGAAGCCGTTGCCCGCCATCAGCAGCCCGACGGCCAGGACGGACACACCGGCGGCGGCGTAGAAGGCGGGCGGCAGGCCGCCCCGGTGACCGGTGCGGTCGAGGAGGGGGGTGAGGACGATGGTCAGGCTGATGATGAGCCCGGCGTTGGCGGCGCTGGTGTGGGCGACGCCGTAGGTCTCGACGACGAGGACAGCGGCCTGGGTGAGGCCCAGGGGCACCCCTGCCCGGAGCTCCTCACGGGTCCAGCGGCGCGGCCCTCGCCCGCGGGCGGCGACGACTCCCAGGCAGGCGAGCGCGGACAGGGCGTAGCGGGCGAAGAGCACCAGCAGGACAGGGAGAGCGGACGTCGCGGTCTGGGCGGAGAGATAACTCGAACCCCAGACGATCGCGACCAGCAGGAGTACCGCGTCGGTACGGCGGGCGTCGGACACCTCCCCACAGTCCACCAGAAGCTCGCTGAAGCCCAGATCCACCTTCTTAAACGATCTTTTAGTACTCCTACACTGTCGTGATGGACGAACGACAGCTGCGGATCCTGCGGGAGCTCGGCGAACTGGGCAGCGTCACCGCGGTCGCCGAGGCGTTGCTGGTGACCCCGTCGGCGATCTCACAGCAACTGCGGCTGCTGCAGCGGTCGGTCAGGGTCCCGCTGACCGAGCGCGACGGCCGGCGGCTGGTGCTCACGGACGCCGGGCAGGCCCTGGCGGGTGCGGCCGTCGAGGTGGAGACGGCGCTGGCACGCGCGCGGCACACCGTCGAGGAGTTCGTGGACCGGCCCGAGGGCGAGGTCTCCGTGGCGGCCTTCCACAGCGCCGGCGCGGCCTTCTTCCCCCTGCTGCTGCGCGCCCTCGCCGACCCCGGCGCCCCTGTGCCGAGGCTGGCCGACGAGGACGTCCCGCAGGAGGACTTCCCCCGCCTCACCCGGGAGTACGACATCGTGCTGGCCCACCGCCTCGACCATGCCCCGCCCTGGCCGCGCACGGTCGCGGTGACCACGCTGCTGCACGAACCTCTGGACGTGGCGATGCCCGCCGACCACCCCCTGGCGGCCAAACGCCGGGTGACCCCGCATGACGTGGCCGGCGAGCCATGGATCACCGTGCACGACGGCTTCCCGGTCATGGCGACGGTCGAGGCGATCGCAGCGGCGGCGGGCCGACGCGTCCACCTCGCCCACCGCATCAACGAGTTCGCGGTGGCCGCCGAGGTGGTGGCCGCGGGCGGCGGCCTGGCACTGATGCCCCGCTGGACGACGCGCCGTCACCCGGCCCTGGCGTTGAGACCCCTGAGCGGCGTCCGGGCCCGACGCCACATCGACGCCCTGTACCGCCCGGAGAGGACGGCAAGAAGGGCGGTGCACACGGTTTTGACGGAGCTCAGGAGGGCGGCACACACCATCCGACGACCAGGGGACTGACCCGGGGGAGCGGGGAACTACGCGACCAGCCACCGACCACCCGCACTCGCTCACCGGTCAGAACGAGTACCACCGCACCGTCTCATCACCGTCCCGCAAAGACGCCACCCTGCGCTCGAACTCGGCCACGGCCTTGGGGTTCGACGGCGCATGCTGAGCCACCCACGCACAGCTGGCCGTCTCCCGGGCCCCGCGCAGCACCGAACACCCCTCCCACTCCCGGACATCCCACCCGTACGCGGCGGTGAACACGTCATAGGCCTCCGCAGGCACCCCGTACCGGTCCCGGGACAGCGCCATGACGACCAGATCGTGCTCACGCAGATCCGAGGAGAAGGTCTCCAGATCGACGAGAACCGGACCGTCAGGCCCGACATGCACATTGCGGGGCAACGCGTCCCCATGAATCGGCCCCGGCTCCAGATGAGGCGTCACCGCTGCCGCGGCCGCCGCGAAACCGTCCCGCCGCTCCCGGAGGTACGCCGCGTCGGCCGGGTCGATCGCGTCCCCCGCGAGCCTCAGCCACCGCTCCACACCACCCAGCAGCTCACGCGGCGGCAAGTCGAAGGACGGCTTCGGCAGGGCGTGCACGACCCGTAGCAGTTCGGCCAAATCCCGTGGCTCGGCGGGTCGTACAGCGTCGGGAAGCCGGTGCCACAGGGTCACCGGATGCCCCTCCACCAACCGCGCCTCCGGCTCGGCCGCCCGCACCGCGGGCACCTCCGCCTCCGCGAGCCACACGGCGATGTCCAGTTCACGACGTGCCCGGTCGAGGAGCTCGGCGTCACGGCCCACCTTGACGACCAGGTCACCGGCGGCGAACACGGCGTTCTCGCCCAGGGCGAGCAGCCGGGCCCCGGTCAGCACCCCCGCCGCGGCCAGTACGTCCCGCGCCCGTGCCTCGTCCATCGTCCGGCCCTCCCGGTCCTGACATGTCCCGCATGCCTGTGTATTGCCACCGCGAACGGCGTCGAGTTCACGCCATCCCCCGGCCAGTCTCGCATTCCCACAGGTGGGCCCGTGTGCGCGCTGCCTTGACGGCGCATACCCCCTTCACGACCATGACGGAGGCCCAGGCGCCAGGAGGGCCGGAACGTCACGAACCGTGCGAAGGAGCCGATGACGTGACCTTGGTGACCGCGACGGAGCGGTCGGCGCAGGGCGCACCGCGCGCCGAGGGGGACCGCAGGCCTCCCGACCGCGGGGCCTGGTTCCTGGTGCTGCCCGCGCTGATCCCGATCCTGGTGCTGAGCGTGGGACCCCTGCTGTACGGGATTCTGCTGGCCTTCACCGACGCCCAGTCGGGCCGGACCCGGGCCACCCAGTGGATAGGCGGTCTCAACTTCCAGGATCTGCTGCACGACACCCTGTTCTGGGAGTCGTTCCGGATCGGTCTGGTGTGGGCGGTCGGGGTGACCGTGCCGCAGTTCCTGCTGGCGCTCGGCCTCGCCCTTCTGCTCGACCAGGACCTCAAACTGCGCTGGCTCGCCCGTGCCCTCGCGATCATCCCCTGGGCCATGCCCGAGGTGGTCGTCGGTGTCATGTGGCGGCTGGTCTACAACCCGGACGCCGGTGTCCTCAACGAGACCCTCCGCACCTTCGGCCTCGGCGACGGCCGCGACTGGCTCAGCGGCCTGTCCACCGCCCTGCCCGCCGTGATCGTCGTCGGCGTCTGGGCCGGGATGCCCCAGACGACGGTCACCCTGCTCGCCGGCCTCCAGAACACCCCACGCGAACTCCACGAGGCGGCCGCCATGGACGGCGCCGGCGCCTGGCGCCGATTCCGCACCGTCACCTGGCCCGCCCTGCGGCCGGTCGCCCTCGCGATCACCGCCCTCAACTTCATCTGGAACTTCAACTCCTTCGCCCTGGTGTACGTACTGACCAGCGGCGGACCGGGCGGCCGTACCCGGCTCCCCATGCTCTTCGCCTACGAAGAGGCCTTCCGCTACGGCCAGTTCGGCTACGCGGCCGCGATGGGCCTCGTGATGGTCGCCGTGATCTCCCTCCTCCTCGCCCTCTTCCTGGTCGGCCGGCTCAAGGAGCGAACGGGAGGTGACCGGGCATGAGGACCAGCACCACCGGCCGCGTCGGCCAGTACGCCGCCCTCTTCGCCTATCTCGTCTTCCTCGCCTTCCCCTTCCTCTGGCTGGTCTCCACCGCCTTCAAGTCCCCGCGAGAACTGGGCAGTCTGCACCCCACCTGGATCCCACGGGACCCCACCCTCGACAACTTCCGCCAGGCCTTCGACGAACAGCCCCTGCTGCGCGCCGCCGGAAACTCCCTGCTCGCCGCGTCCGCCGCCGCCGTGATCGCCGTACTGATCGCGACCCCGCTGGCGTATGTCATGGCACGCCACCGCACCCGGCTCGCGAAGGCCGCCACGGGCTGGGTGGTGGTCAGCCAGGCCTTCCCGCTGGTGCTGGTGATCATCCCGCTGTTCCTGGTGCTGAAGAACCTCCATTTGATCAACTCCCTTGTGGGTCTTGTACTGGTGTACGTCGTGTGGGCGCTGCCGTTCGCTCTGTGGATGCTCGTCGGGTACGTCCGTGCCGTGCCGACCGAACTGGAGGAGGCGGCGGCCGTCGACGGCGCCGGGCGTCTGCGGACCCTGGTGTCGGTGACGGCGCCGCTGCTCGCGCCGGGGATCGTGGCGACGGCACTGTTCGCGTTCATCACCGCGTGGAACGAGTTCTTCTTCGCGCTGGTGCTGCTGAAGACCGCCGACAAACAGACCCTGCCGGTCGTCCTCACCCACTTCATCGGCGCGGAGGGCGTCGCCGACCTCGGCCCCCTGGCGGCGGCCGCTTTCCTCGCCACCCTTCCCTCGCTGATCATCTTCGCGATCATCCAACGCCGTATCACGGGAGGCATGTTGGCCGGGGCGGTGAAGAGCTGATGCGCGCCCGCTGGTTCGTCGGAGTCCTCCTTCTGCTCCTGGCCGGGTGTACCGGCACGAGCACGCCCGAGGACGGCCGTGTCACCCTCCGCTTCCAGTCCCTTGCCTGGCAGGAGGATTCCGTCGAGGCCAACAAGGCACTTGTGAAGGAGTGGAACGCGACGCATCCCGGCGTGAAGGTCGAGTATGTGCAGGGGAGTTGGGACAGCGTCCACGACCAGCTGCTCACCTCCTTCGAGGGCGGCGAGGCACCGGACATCATCCATGACGCCTCCGACGACCTCGCGGACTTCGCCTACGGCGGCTACCTGGCGGACCTCACGGACCTGCTGCCCCAGCGTCTGAAGTCGGACATCCCGCAACGGAGTTGGGAGACGGCCACCTTCGGCGACGGGGTCTACGGCGTGCCCTTCCTCCAGGAGCCCCGTGTCCTCATCGCCAACGCCGAGTGGCTGAAGGAGTCCGGCGTCCGGATCCCCACCCCCGAAAACCCGTGGAGCTGGGCGGAGTTCCGGCGGATCACCGAGGGGCTCAGCGGCGACGGAAAGTACGGCGTGGCCTGGCCGCTCAAGGAACCCGTCAGCGCGACCCTCAACCTGTCGCTGTCGGCCGGCGGACAGCTCTTCCACCGGGGCGCCGACGGAAAGGTCACCATCCGCTTCGAGAAGGCCGACGAGACCGTGCCCCGGACGATCCACGACCAGGCGAACACCGATCACAGCGCCTCTCCCACCACACTCGGCAGCGGTGGCTCCGACACCCTGCCCGGCTTCTTCGGCGGCAAGTACGCGATGGTCCCTCTCGGGTTCTCCTACCGTCAGCAGATCGCGCAGCAGGCGCCGAAGGGCTTCCGGTGGCAGGTGCTGCCGGCCCCGGCCGGCGCCGACGGGCTCACCCAGGGCGTCAGCCCGCAGACCCTGTCCGTGGCGGAGGACAGCCCTCACAAGAAGGAGGCCGCCGAGTTCATCGACTTCCTGCTCCGGCCCAAGAACATGGTCCGGCTGGCGCTGGGGGACTGGATGCTGCCCACGGGGACGCAGGCGCTCGCCGATCCGGCCCTCCACGTCACGAAGGACGGCTGGGCCACCGGTACGGCCCTGGCCTCCCACCTCACCACGGCTCCCGCGCAGTCCGTCCGCGGCTACCCGGAGTGGAAGGACAAGGTCGCCACACCGGCCTTCCAGGAGTACTACAGCGGTGCCATCGGCCTCGGTGAGCTGCGCAAACGTCTGGAGGACGACGGGAACCTGGTGCTGGCCCGCTACCAGCGCTGAGGTAATTCGGTTGTCGGCGTCGAGGGCCCGCGCCTAGCGTGCCCTCCGTGGGAGCTTCCAACGCGATGAACATCTCCGGTCTCGGCCGGGGCTGCACGCACTCCATCCGGATGCGGCGCGGCCCCGGAGCCCTGACCGGCCCGGGGCGCGACACCCTCTGACGCCTGCGCGTCCGCGCTTCTCTTTCCCCAGTCTTCCGGTCGGGGCCTTCGTCTGCCCGTTTCCCGTCACGGAAGACAAGGACCACTGGCCATGGGCCGCCCCACCCGCGCTTCCCGCGCGCTCTCGCAGAACTTCCTCGCCGACCGTCGTGCCGCCGCACGCCTCGCCGGACTCGCCGTACCGCGACCGACCCCGCTGCTGCTCGAAGTCGGCGCGGGAAAAGGCGCGTTGACCGAGTTGCTCGCCCCGCGCTGCCGCCGTCTGCTCGCGTACGAGATCGACTCGCGGCTTGTTCCCCCGCTCCGGGAGCGCTTCTCGGACACCCCGCACGTGCACGTGGTCGAAGGGGACTTCCTCGGCGCCCGACCGCCCCTCACGCCGTTCGCCGTCGCCGGCAACGTGCCCTTCTCGCGCACCGCGGACATCGTCGACTGGTGTCTGCGGGCTCCCGCACTCACCGACGCGACACTCCTCACCCAGCTCGAGTACGCCCGTAAGCGCACCGGGGACTACGGGAGGTGGACGCAGCTGACGGTCCTGAGCTGGCCCCGTCATGAATGGCGGCTGGTGGGCCGGGTCGGTCGGCACAGTTTCCGGCCCGCGCCACGGGTGGACACGGGGATCCTGCGGATCGAGCGCCGCCGGACGCCGCTGCTCGAACCCAGCGCCCAGGACAGCTGGCGACATCTGGTGGAGCTCGGTTTCTCGGGCGTCGGCGGCTCGTTGCGTGCGTCGCTGTGCCGGGCCCACCCCCGGCGCCGGGTCGACGCGGCATTCCGAGCCGCCCGTCTCGACCGGGCCGTACTCGTAGGAGCGGTGCCGCCCGAGCAGTGGCTGCGACTGCACGCGGTGCTGGTGGCATGAGGGAGATTCGAGTTGCACGAGACGTCTCGTCTCGTCTAGCCTTCCTGTCATGACCACTCGCTCGCACATCGCCATGTTCTCCATCGCCGCCCACGGCCACGTGAACCCCAGCCTCGAGGTGATCCGGGAGCTCGTGGCGCGCGGGCATCGGGTCACGTACGCCGTCCCGCCCCTGTTCGCCGAGAAGGTCGCCGAGACCGGTGCCGAGGTGAAGCCCTGGACCTCGACCCTTCCCGGCCCCGACGACGACCCGGCGGCCTGGGGCACCGAGCTGCTGGATCACGTGGAACTCTTCCTCGCCGACGCGATCCAGGCCCTGCCACAGCAGGTCGAGGCGTACGCCGGAGACCGACCGGATCTCGTCCTGCACGACATCACCGCCTACCCGGCCCGGATCCTCGCCCACCGCTGGAGCGTGCCGGCGATCTCCCTCTCACCGAACCTCGTCGCCTGGCGGGGCTACGAGGAGGAGGTCGCCGAGCCGATGTGGGCCGAGCCGAAGAAGTCCGAGCGCGGGCAGGCCTATTACGCCCGGTTCCAGAGCTGGCTGGAGGAGAACGGCATCGCCCTGCACCCGGACACCTTCGTCGGCCGTCCCGACCGCTCTCTCGTGCTGATCCCGAAGGCCCTGCAGCCGAACGCCGACCGGGTCGACGAGAGCGTGTACACCTTCGTCGGCGCCTGCCAGGGCGACCGCGGCGCCGAGGGGGAGTGGCAGCGGCCGGCCGCGGCGGAGAAGGTGGCGCTGGTCTCGCTCGGCTCCTCGTTCACCCGGCGGCCCGATTTCTACAAGGAATGCGTCAGGGCCTTCGGTGACCTCCCCGGCTGGCACCTCGTGCTGCAGATCGGCAGGCACGTGGACCCGGCCGAACTCGGCACCGTACCGGACAACGTCGAAGTACGGTCCTGGGTACCGCAGTTGGCGATCCTCAAGCAGGCCGACCTGTTCGTCACGCACGCCGGCGCGGGCGGAAGCCAGGAGGGACTGGCGACCGCCACGCCGATGATCGCCGTACCGCAGGCCGTGGACCAGTTCGGCAACGCGGACATGCTCCAGGGCCTCGGTGTCGCCCGCCGGATCGACACCGAGGAGGCGACCGCAGAGGCCTTGAAAGCGGCCGCCCTCGCGCTGGTCGACGACCCCGGAGTCGCCCGGAAACTGAAGGAGATCCAGGCGGAGATGGCGCAGGAGGGCGGCACCCGCAGGGCGGCCGATCTCATCGAGGCGGCACTGCCCGCATGAGTGAGGGCCCGTTGGTACCCCGGTCACCAACGGGCCCTCAGTACAAGGGTGTTCAGCCTTCGGCGAGGAAGGCTCAGACCCTCACAGGCTCACCCTCGTCGTCCCGCGCCGCGGGCGCCGCCACGGCGTCCGCGGCCTCGTCGTGGGTGAGGTCGGGCAGCCGGTTCAGCCACTTCGGCAGGTACCAGTTGCGCTCGCCGAGCAGCGCCATCACCGCCGGGAGCAGCACGCCCCGGATGATCGTCGCGTCGATCAGCACCGCGGCCGCGAGGCCCACGCCCATCTGCTTCATGGACTGCATGGACAGCGTCCCGAAGATCGCGAACACCGCGACCATGATGACGGCGGCGCTGGTGACGACACCGGCCGTGGTGACCACGCCGTGCTGGATCGCGTCCTTCGTCGTACGGCCCCGCAGGCGTGCCTCGCGGATCCGGGAGACCACGAACACGTGGTAGTCCATCGACAGGCCGAACAGGATCACGAAGAGGAACAGCGGCAGCCAGGTGATGATGGCGCCGACGCCCTCCGCGCCCACCAGCGAGGCACCCCAGCCGTGCTGGAAGACGGCGACGAGGATGCCGTAGGCGGCGCCCACCGACAGCAGGTTGAGCACGATCGAGGTGATCGCGACCGTCAGCGAGCGGAACGACAGAAGCATCAGGACGAAGGCGAAGACCACCACGAACGCGAAGACCGGGACGACCGCTCCGGTCAGCTGGTCGTTGAAGTCCTTGGAACCCGCCACCTGTCCGGTGATCGGTGCCTCGACACCGTCGACCTTGCCGAGCGTGGCGGGACGTACCTCGTCGCGCAGCGTGTCCAGGCTCTGACCGGCCTTGTCGAAGTCGGAGCCGCCCACCAGCGGGACGTACACGAAGGCGAGGTTCTGCGCGTCGTGCAGCTTGATCTCGACCGGGCCCCGCGAGGCGCCCGAGGAGATCGCCCGCTCCTTGAAGTCGGCCAGCGCGGAGGTGACTTCGGGTGCGTTGATGTCGGCCGCCTTGACGACCACCTCGGCCGGATCGGAACCGCCGGGGAAGGCGTCGTTGACCCGGTTGTACGTCTGCACGATCGGCAGCGAGTCGCCGAACTCCTGGTCCAGGGTGAGGTTCTGGGTCTTCATGCCGAGCGCGGGTGCCGCGATGGCGAGCAGCGCGCCGGCCGCGACCACGACCGAGACGACGGGCTTCGCGAGGACACCCTTCAGCACGGCCGTCCAGAACCGGCTCTCCCGGTTGCCGCTCCGCTTGCGGCGCAGCCGGCTGTCCGGGTGCAGGAAGGGGATCTTGCCCTTCTCGACCCGCTCGCCCAGCAGCGAGAGCAGCGCGGGCAGCACGGTCACGGAACCGACCATGGCGACCGCCACGACCATCAGCGAGGCCAGGCCCATCGCCTCGAACTCGGCGAGCCCGGTGAACAGCATGCCCGCCATCGCCACGCACACCGTGACACCCGAGACGATGATCGCGCGACCGCTGGTGGCGGCGGCGATCCGCAGAGCGGTCTGCGGGTCCCGTCCGGCCTGCCGTTCCTCGCGCTCACGGCGCAGGTAGAACAGGCAGTAGTCGACGCCCACGGCCAGACCGACCAGCAGCATCACGGAGTTGGCGGTGTCGCTCATCGGCATCACATGGCTGACGACGCCCATCAGCCCCATGGTCGCCATGATGGCGCTGACGGCCAGAAGCACCGGCAGCAGGGCCGCGACCAGGGCGCCGAACGCGATGAGCAGGATGCCGAGGGCCACCGGCACCGCGGAGAGCTCGGCCTTCTCGAAGTCGTCGCCGAACGCGTCGGAGAACGTCTTCATCATGCTGGCGCCGCCGATCTCCTCGATCCGCAGCGACCCGTGCTCCTTCTGCACTCCCTCGACCGCCTTCAGCACCGGCTCGACCCGGTCACCGGCGGTGTCCGCCTCGCCGCGCATGTCGAACTGCACGAGCGCGCTGCGGCCGTCCTTCGAGATCGTGTTCGTGTCGTACGGCGACGTCACGTCCGTGACCTTGCCGGTGCCCTCGACCGCCTTCATCACGGCGGCGACGGCGGCCCTGAAGTCGGAGTCGGTCGCCTTGCCGCCGGCGCCCTTGGCCTGGATCAGCACCGTCTCACTGGCCGGCTCGTCGATCCCGGCGTCCTCGATGATCTTCGCGGCGGTGTGGGTCTCCCCCTTCAACTGGTCGCTGTCCTTGACGTCGACCCGGCCCGCCGCCGAGCCGAGCCCCATCGCCAGAACGACGAACAGCACCCAGATACCTACGGCAGCCCATCGGTGCCGTGCGCTCCAGCCGCCGGCCCGGGCGGCCAGGCCCCGCACCCTTGTGTCTCCTGTCCCCATGACGGGCTTGCCCCCTTGTGTGCGATGGCAGCCCCCTGCCGCCACCTTTCCTTTCGAAGGTATGGGCTGGATAAAGCCATCTCGTCGTGCTGCCCGGTGAGGTGCGCCGGGCACCGGCTCCTCCCAAGGGACCGCGCGCCCTCCGTACTGGGGAGGACCGTGACCCTTACATCTAACGGCCCTTGTGCGGGGCGATGATCGGGGTCCGCGTGCAGGCCGTCCTAGGGTGTGCGCATGACGACCACGTATGCGGCGCTGCTGCGCGGAATCAACGTCGGCGGCAGCAGGAAGGTCCCCATGACCGACCTGCGCACGCTGATGGAAGACCTCGGACATGGCGGTGTACGCAGCTACCTCCAGAGCGGGCAGGCAGTGTTCACCGCCGACCACGGCGACGAGGAGACCCTGGCCGCCGAGCTCGCGGGCGGGATCGAGAAGCGGTTCGGCTTCGCGGTCGACGTGATCGTCCGCGACCACGCCTACCTGAAGGCCGTCGCGGAGGCCTGTCCCTTCCCGGCCGCCGAGCTGGAGGCCAAACAGCTCCACGTCACCTACTTCTCCGGGCTCGTCGACGCGGACCGCTTCGCTGAGGTCGACCAGGCCGCCTACCTCCCGGAGGAGTTCCGCCTCGGGGACCGCGCCCTGTACCTGTACGCCCCGAACGGCCTCGGCCGCTCCAAGCTCGCCGAGCACCTGTCCAAACCGAGACTGAACAAGGGCGTGATCGCCACCAGCCGCAACTGGAACACGGTCGTCAAGCTGGTGGAGATGACCGGTGCCTGACCGCGATCCCGCCGTGGAGGCCGCCGTCCAGGGCGAGTTGCGGCTCCTCGACCCCGAGGTACGCGCCTCGCCCGAGCTGGTGGGCGCGCTGCTGCACCCCGAGTTCCACGAGTTCGGCGCGTCCGGGCGGCACTGGGACCGCGCGTCGATCATCGCCGCCCTGGCCGGGGCCTCGGATCAGGAGGCCGGGCCGATCGCGGCGTCCGGGATGAAGGGGGTCCGACTCGCGCCCGACGTCGTTCACCTCACCTTCGAAACGGAGCACAACGGCGGCCGGGCACACCGCAGTTCACTGTGGCGGCGCACGCCGAGCGGGTGGCTGCTGTACTTCCACCAGGCGACGCCGTTCGCAGGATGACCCACCGGACGCTCGGCGGTCGGCACCGCTGTGCGAGGCTCGTCCCATGCGCTACATCATCATCGGGGCAGGGGCGGTCGGCGGGGTCGTCGGTGGGCGGCTCGCGGGGGCCGGGCACGAGGTCGTTCTGGTCGCGCGGGGAGCGCAGTACGCGGCGCTGAGAGACGGGGGACTGCGGCTGAGGGTGCCAGAGGGCGAGTTCACGTACCGGCTCCCGGTCGTGGAGGGGCCGGCCGGACTCGGCGTGCTGCGCGCCGACGACGTGCTCGTCCTCGCCGTGAAGACCCAGGACACGGAAGGCGCCCTGGACGCGTGGGGTCCGGCCCCGGTCGAGGGCGGCGGCACGGCCGCCGAGCGGCTGCCACTGCTGTGCGCGCAGAACGGCGTGGAGGGGCAGCGCGTGGCCCTGCGGCGATTCCGGCAGGTGTACGGCGTCTGCGTCTGGCTGCCGGCGACGTTCGTGGAACCCGGGCTCGTCTCCGCCGCGGGCAGCCCGCTCACCGGCATCCTGCACCTGGGCGTGTACCCGCACGGCACGGACGAGACCGCCCGGCGGATCGCCGCCGACCTGGAGAAGTCGAGCTTCGAGGCGCCGGTCGTGCCGGACCTCGCCCGCTGGCAGTACGCCAAGCTGCTGTCCAACCTCGCCAACGCCGTCGAGGCGGTCGCCGGTCCCGTCGAGGGTGAGGAGGCCCGGGCGCTCGTCGAGCGGGTACAGGCCGAGGGCATGGCCGTGCTGGAGGCCGCCGGAATCGCGTACACGAGTCCCGAGGAACAGCGCGAGGTCCGTGGCGACAAGATCACCCTGCTGCCCCTCGACGACGCCCCGCGCGGCGGCGGCTCCTCCTGGCAGTCCCTCACCCGTGGCACCGGCACCATCGAGGCCGACTACCTCAACGGCGAGATCGCCCTCCTCGGCCGCCTGCACGGCATCCCGACCCCGCTGAACGAACTTCTCCAGGGCCTGGCCAACACCTTCGCCCGCGAGCGCAGGGCAGCCGGGTCGCTGCCGGTGGGGGAGTTGGCACGGCTGGCCGACGAGGCGGTGGCGGCTGCCGGGGAGTAACGCCTACGCGCTCACCGTCAGCCGCAGCAGCCCCCGCGCCGCCGCCGCGTCGTACCGCCGCAGCAGCACCCGCGCCACCTCCGGCGCGGGCCCCAGCACCTCGGCCAGGACGTCCGCCTCGGCCGCGCCCCGCGCGATGCGGTCGGGCAGGAACCCCGGGGCGAGCACGTACGGCGCCACGGCCACCGTCGCGCAGCCGAGGGCCCGCAACTCCCGCACCGCGTCCTCGGTGCGGGGCAGGGCCGCGGAGGCGAACGCAGGCCGCACGGCGCACCAACCGGTGTGCCGCCACTCCCGCGCGATGTCAGCGATCACTGCGATCGCCTCCGGGTCGGTGGACCCCGCCGAGGCCAGCACGACCCCGGTCGAGGACTTGTCGGCGGGCGTCAACCCCGCCTCGTACAGCCGTCGTTCGAGCGCCGACAGCAGCAGCGGCGACGGGCCGAGCACCTCCGCCTGCCGGATCCGCAGCTGCCGCGGCGCGTCCCGCAGCACCGCGGGGATGTCCGCCTTCGCATGGAACGCCCGCGTCAACAGCAGCGGCAGCGCCACGACGTCACGGACGCCCTCCGCCGCCAGGGACTCCAACACTCCCTGCACGGAGGGGATGTTGAAGTCGAGGAAGCCCGTCTCCACCCGTACGTCCGGGCGCAGCGAGCGCACCCGGCGTACGA
Source organism: Streptomyces canus (assembly GCF_001514145.1). Taxonomy (GTDB): domain Bacteria; phylum Actinomycetota; class Actinomycetes; order Streptomycetales; family Streptomycetaceae; genus Streptomyces; species Streptomyces canus. Next base: position 191,696 of record NZ_KQ948661.1, on the reverse strand, counting down.
GAGCGTGCACCGTCGCGGCATGCCGCGGGTCGCGGCTGCCGTGGGCGATGACCAGGAGAACGGGCTTCATGGACTCAGCTCTTCACCAGCAGACCGCGGCTGCGCAGCACCCACCGCTCCAGCGGGCTGAAGATCAGCAGGTCGATCGCGATGCCGACGAACAGGATGAGCAGGATCGCCTCGAACACCATGGCCATGTCGCTGTTGGTGCGGCCGTTCTCCAGCAACTGGCCGAGGCCCACGCCCAGGTCGGGGAACTGGGCGATGATCTCCGCGGCCATCAGCGAGCGCCAGGAGAACGCCCAGCCCTGCTTGAGGCCCGCCACATAGCCGGGCAGCGCGGCGGGCAGCGTGATGTGCCAGATGCCCTTGATGCCCGTCGCACCCATCGTGCGGCCGGCCCGCAGGAACAGCGGCGGCACCTGGTCGACGCCGGACACCAGGCCGTTGGCGATGGAGGGGACCGCGCCGAGCAGGATCACGGCGTACATCATGGAGTTGTTCAGGCCAAGCCAGATCACGGCCGGCGGCACCCACGCCACCGACGGCAGCGACTGGAGGCCGGACAGGATCGGGCCGATGGCCGCGCGGATGAACTTCACCCGGGCCACGATCAGGCCCAGCGGGGTGCCGATGAGCAGGGCGAAGAAGAAGCCCAGCAGACCGCGCGAGACGCTGGTCCAGATGTAGCCGAGCAGATCGCCCTGGAGCCAGGCCTCCTTGAACGTGGAGCCCACGGCCGCCGGCGACGGCAGCTTGGACGGGTTGTCGACGACCGGGTAGAGGAGCGCCCAGACCGCGAGGACCACCGCGAGCGCGATGACCGGCGGCAGGATCTTGTTGACGAGGGTCTGCCGGAGGGTCGGGCGGCCGGTGGCCTGGGTCTCCAGCGCGTCGAGGCCCGCCTCTACGCTCCCGGCGTCCTGGGCCGGTGTCGTGTCAGTGCTGGCCATGACGGCGGATCTCCCCACGCAGTTCTTCGGTGATCTCACGGGCCAGTTCGGCCACGGGCGCGTCCTCGATGCGACGCGGCTGCGGGATGTCGACCGTCCACTCGCGCGCGATCCGGCCGGGACGGGAGGACAGCAGGATCACGCGCTGCGCGAGCCGTACCGCCTCGCGCACGTTGTGCGTGACGAACAGGACGGAGATCCCGGTCTCCGTCCAGATCCGGGTGATCTCGTCGTGCAGCACGTCCCGCGTGATGGCGTCGAGGGCCGCGAACGGCTCGTCCATCAGCAGCAGGTTGCTCTCCTGCCCCAGCGCGCGGGCCAAGGCCACGCGCTGACGCATACCACCCGACAGTTCGTGGACGCGCTTGCCGTACGCGCCCTTCAGCCGGACCAGTTCGAGCAGCTCCTCGGCCTTGCCGCGCCGCTCGGGCTTGGGAACTCCCCTGAGCTTCAGGGCGAGTTCGATGTTCTTGCCCGCGGTCAGCCACGGGAAGAGGGCGTGCTCCTGGAACATCAGGGCCGGGCGGCCATCGGTCGTGATGGCGCCCGTGCTGGGCTGGTCCAGCCCCGCCACCAGGTTCAGCAGCGTGGACTTGCCGCAGCCCGAGGCCCCCAGGAGGGTGACGAACTCGCCCGGCGCGACATCGATGCTGATGTCGTCCAGGACGAGCTGCTGTCCGCCCGGTCCCGCGAAGGACTTCGAGACGTGCTCAAGGCGTGCGGCGTACTCGACGGACTCGTCGGCCTTGGCGAGCGTCGTGGTCGTGGCCATGATCGTCACCTCCTGGGAACTCTTCGGGGACCGGGGTCAGCTGGTGCCGAGACCGGCGGCGTCGACCGGGGACTCGCCGTCGGCCTTGAGGACCTTGTTGAGGATCGTGAGGTCGTAGATCCCGTTCAGGTCGGGCTTCTTCAGCAGACCGGCCTTGACCGCGTGCTCAGCCTCCGTGTTGAGCGTGGCGGCCAGCGGGTCGTTGGTGAACTGGATCGACTTCCAGGCCGGGTCCAGGACCTCGGGCTTGAGCGCCTTGCCGGAGTCCGCCTCCAGCTGCTTGTTCGCCGCCGCCTTCGCCGCGTCCGGATTGGCATTGATCCACTTGTTGGCCTCCACCGACGCCTTCAGGACGGCCTCGACCGCCTTCGGGTGGTCCTTGAGGAAGTCCTGCCGCACGATGATGTTCGTGATCACGAACTTCTTGTCCGGCCACAGCGACGCCTCGTCGAGCAGCACCTTGCCGCCCTCGGCGACCAGCTTCGACGCGGTCGGCTCCGGCACCCAGGCGCCGTCGATGGAACCGGCCTTGTAGGCGTCCGGCGTGATCTTGTTGTCCGTGCGGACGACGGTGACGTCACCCTTGCCGCTCTGTGCGTCGACCTTCCAGCCCTGGTCGGCGATCCAGTTGAGGAACGCCACGTCCTGCGTGTTGCCGAGCTGCGGGGTGGCGATCTTCTTGCCCTTGACGTCCTTGAGGGACTTGATCTTGTCCGGGTTGACGACCAGCTTCACTCCGCCGGACGCCGAACCGCCGATGATCTTCAGGCTCTTGCCGCCCGACTTGACGTAGCCGTTGATCGACGGGGAGGGGCCGATCCAGCCGATGTCGATCGACTTGGAGTTGAGCGCCTCGATCTCGGAAGGTCCGGCGTTGAAGGTCGCGTACGAGGCCTTGGTGGCCCCGAGCTCCTTCTGGAAGAAGCCCTTGTTCACCCCGACGAGCGCGGTGCCGTGGGTCAGGTTGCCGAAGTAGCCGATCTTGACGGAGTCGAGCCCGTCGATCTTCTTGGCCCCGGCGGCGACCTTGGCGGTGCCGTCGTCCTTCGCGTCGGAGCCGTAGCCGCAGGCGGCGAGGGTGAGGAGCGGGAGCGCGGCGATGACCGCGAGGGTGCGGCGAAGAACTGGTGTAGCAGGCACGGGAGGTGTTCCTCTCGGAGGCCCGGCGGTCACGGTCTTTCAGGTCGTGGCCGGGAGGTCGGCAGGTCTGCGTCTACGGCTGTGGGGGGACGGGGCGCGCAAGCGGTGCGCGTACGTCAGCGCACACATCGCGCCACTCCGCCCTGCCCGCTGCCGAGCGCACCGCTGCCTACGCGGCCGCCCTCCTTCGCGAACGTGGAGTAGTAGTCGGTGGAGTTCATGTCAGAAGTCCCACCCGTCGTCCTCGGACTCGTCCTTGACGGGCTCCGGGGACGCGAACGACTCGCCGACCATGCCCGCGGTGAGCGTGGTGCCGTCGTTCGGGTCGATGAGGATGAACGAACCGGTGCGCCGCGAGTCGGAGTAGGAGTCGACGGGCAGCGGCTCGGCGGTACGGATCTTCACCCGGCCGATGTCGTTGGCGACGAGCTGTCCCGGGTGCGGGTGCAGGGACAGGTCGTCGAGCGTGAGGCGGGACGGGATGTCCTTGACGATCGCCTTGACCGTGCGGGTGCCGTGCTTGAGCAGGACCCGGTGGCCGACGGTCAGCGGGGCGTCGGCGACGTGGCACACGGTCGCCTCGATGTCCTGGGTGGTCGGCGGGGCGTCCTTGCTGGGCACCAGCAGGTCACCGCGCGAGATGTCGATGTCGTCCTCCAGGAGGATCGTCACCGACTGGGTCGTCCAGGCGACGTCGACCGGCTCACCGAGCAGGTCGATGCCGGCGATCTTCGTGGAACGGCCCGACGGGAGCACGGTGATCTGCTCGCCGACGTGGAAGGAGCCTGCGGCGATCTGACCGGCGTAGCCCCGGTAGTCGGGGTGCTCGGCGGTCTGGGGCCGGATCACGTACTGCACGGGAAGGCGGGCGTGGCAGTGGCTCAGGTCGTGGGTGACCGGGACCGTCTCCAGGTGCTCCAGGACGGTCGGGCCGCCGTACCAGTCCATGTTCGCGGACGGCTCCACCACGTTGTCACCGGCGAGCGCCGAGATCGGGATCGCGGTGACCTCCGGGACGCCCAGTTCGAGCGCGTACGCCGTGAACTCCTCGGCGATCGCGGCGAAGACGGGCTCGGCGTAGTCGACGAGGTCCATCTTGTTGACGGCGAGCACCACGTGCGGCACCCGCAGCAGCGCCGCGAGGGCGGCGTGCCGGCGGGTCTGCTCGACGACGCCGTTGCGGGCGTCGATGAGGATCACCGTCAGCTCGGCGGTGGAGGCACCCGTCACCATGTTGCGGGTGTACTGCACGTGGCCGGGGGTGTCGGCGAGGATGAACCGGCGCTTCGGCGTCGCGAAGTAGCGGTACGCGACGTCGATGGTGATGCCCTGCTCGCGCTCGGCGCGCAGCCCGTCCGTCAGCAGCGCGAGGTCCGGGCCCTCGGCGCCCCGGCTCGCCGACGCGCGCTCCACGGCCTCCAGCTGGTCCGTGAGGATCGACTTGGAGTCGTGCAGCAGCCGGCCGACGAGCGTGGACTTGCCGTCGTCGACCGAACCGGCGGTCGCGAACCGCAGAAGGGTCGTCTCGGTGAGTTCCGTGGTGGTGCTCATGCTTAGAAGTACCCCTCGCGCTTACGGTCTTCCATCGCGGCCTCGGACATCTTGTCGTCGGCGCGGGTGGCGCCGCGCTCGGTGAGCCGGGAGGCGGCGATCTCCGTGATGACCTGCTCCAGCGTCACGGCGTCGGAGTCGACGGCACCCGTGCAGGACATGTCACCGACGGTCCGGTAGCGCACCAGGCGCTTCTCGACGCTCTCGCCGTCCTTGGGCCCGCCCCACTCGCCCGCCGTCAGCCACATGCCGCTGCGCGAGAACACCTCACGCTCGTGGGCGAAGTAGATCTCCGGGAGCTCGATGCCCTCGCGGGCGATGTACTGCCAGACGTCCAGCTCGGTCCAGTTGGACAGCGGGAAGACGCGGACGTGTTCGCCGGGGGCGTGGCGGCCGTTGTACAGGTTCCACAGTTCGGGGCGCTGGCGGCGCGGGTCCCACTGGGAGAACTCGTCCCGCAGCGAGAACACCCGCTCCTTGGCCCGGGCCTTCTCCTCGTCCCTGCGGCCGCCGCCGAAGACGGCGTCGAACTTCTCCGCCTGGATCTTCTCGGTCAGCGGCAGCGTCTGCAGCGGGTTGCGAGTGCCGTCCGGGCGCTCCTTGAGGACACCCCGGTCGATGTAGTCCTGCACGGAGGCCACATGCAGCCGCAGACCGTGCTGGGCGACCGTACGGTCCCGGTACTCGAGGACCTCGGGGAAGTTGTGCCCGGTGTCCACGTGCAGCAGCGAGAAGGGGACCGCCGCGGGGGCGAACGCCTTCAGCGCCAGATGCAGCATGACGATGGAGTCCTTGCCGCCGGAGAACAGGATCACCGGCCGCTCGAACTCACCCGCCACCTCACGGAAGATGTGCACCGCCTCGGACTCCAGCGCGTCCAGGTGGGACAGGGCGTACGGAGCCTCCGTGCCCTCTTCCACCTTCGCAACGGTCGTCGTCATGCCAGTCCCCTCTCGGTGAGCAGCGCGTGGACCGCCGCCGCGGACTCGTGGACGGTCTGGTTCTGCGACTCGATGCGCAGATCGGGCGACTCGGGCTCCTCGTAGGGGTCGTCGACCCCGGTCAGCCCGGACAGCTCACCCGCGGCCTGCTTGGCGTACAGGCCCTTCACATCGCGTACGGAGCACACCTCGACCGGAGTCGCCACGTGGATCTCGAGGTAGGCCGCGCCGCTCTCCTGGTGGCGCTTGCGCACCGCGTCACGACTGTCGGTGTAGGGCGCGATGACCGGGACCAGCGCCTTCACGCCGTTGCGGGCGAGCAGTTCGGCGAGGAAGCCGATGCGCTGCACGTTGGTGTGCCGGTCCTCGCGGCTGAAGCCGAGGCCCGCGGAGATGAACTCGCGGATCTCGTCGCCGTCGAGCACCTCGACGAGGTGGCCCTCCTCGCGCAGCCGGCCGGCCAGCTCGTACGCGATGGTGGTCTTGCCGGCACTCGGCAGACCCGTGAGCCAGACGGTGGCTCCGGTCGTCACGTGCAACTCCTTGGTAGATGTCGTCATCCGTGCAGCCCGCACTCGGTCTTGGCGCTGCCCGCCCAGCGGCCGGCGCGCGCGTCCTCGCCCTCCAGGACACGGCGGGTGCAGGGGGCGCAGCCGACGGAGGCGTAGCCGTCCATGAGCAACGGGTTGGTGAGGACGCCGTGTTCCGCGACATACGCGTCCACGTCGTCCTGGGTCCAGCGGGCGATCGGGGAGATCTTGACCTTCTGCCGCTTCTCGTCCCAGCCGACCACCGGGGTGTTGGCCCGGGTCGGGGACTCGTCGCGGCGCAGACCGGTCGCCCAGGCCAGGTAGTCCTTCAGGCCCCGCTCCAGCGGCTCGACCTTGCGCATCTTGCAGCACAGGTCGGGGTCGCGGTCGTGCAGCTTCGGGCCGAACTCCGCGTCCTGCTCGGCGACCGTCCGCGTCGGCGACAGCGTGATGACGTTCACGTCCATCACGGCCTCGACCGCGTCCCGGGTGCCGATGGTCTCCTCGAAGTGGTAGCCGGTGTCGAGGAAGACGACGTCCACGCCCTTGAGGACCCGGGACGCCAGATGTGCCACCACCGCGTCCTCCATCGAGGAGGTCACGCAGAAGCGCTTGCCGAAGGTGTCGACCGCCCACTGGAGGATCTCCAGCGCCGAGGCGTCCTCCAGGTCGCGGCCCGCCTGCTCGGCGAGCGCCTTGAGATCCTCGGTCGCGCGCTCTTCCTGAATCGCCGTCATATCTGATCTCCCCCTGCGTCGGTGTGCCGAAGGCCCCGGGCGAGCAGCCCGAGGAACTTCAACTGGAATGCGCGGTTGCACGCCGCGCATTCCCACGCGCCGTGAGACTCCTCGCTCGGACGGAGGTCCTCGTCGCCGCAGTAGGGGCAGTAGAAGGGGGCGGCCCGCTCGCTCATGAGAGGGCCTCCTCGCTGGCACGCGAGGCCCAGGCGGCGAAGCGCTCGCCCTCCTCGCGCTCGGCCTGGAACCGCTTCAGGACGCGCTCGACGTAGTCGGGCAGCTCCTCGGAGGTGACCTTCAGGCCCCGCACCTTGCGGCCGAAGGCGGCCTCCAGGCCGAGCGCGCCGCCCAGGTGCACCTGGTAGCCCTCGACCTGCTCGCCCCGGTCGTTGAGGACCAGCTGGCCCTTGAGACCGATGTCCGCCACCTGGATACGGGCGCAGGCGTTGGGGCAGCCGTTGAGGTTGATGGTGAGCGGCTCGTCGAAGTCCGGGATCCGGCGCTCCAGTTCGTCGATCAGCTGCGAGCCGCGCGCCTTGGTCTCGACGATGGCGAGCTTGCAGTACTCGATGCCGGTGCAGGCCATGGTGCCGCGCCGGAACGGGGAGGGCTTGGCGGTGAGGTCGAGCGCCTCCAGGGCCTCGACGAGCGGCTGGACCTGCGCCTCCTCGACATCGAGGATGATCATCTTCTGTTCGACGGTGGTCCGGACCCGGCCCGAGCCGTGCGCCTCCGCGGCCTCGGCGATCTTCGTCAGCGTGGTGCCGTCGACACGGCCGACGCGCGGGGCGAAACCGACGTAGAACAGACCGTCCTTCTGGCGGTGCACGCCGACGTGGTCGCGCCAGCGGCCCGAGGGCTCGGCGGGCGCGGGGCCGTCGACCAGCTTGCGCTTCAGGTAGTCGTCCTCCAGGACCTGGCGGAACTTCTCCGGGCCCCAGTCGGCGACGAGGAACTTCAGACGGGCCCGGGTGCGCAGGCGGCGGTAGCCCCAGTCGCGGAAGATGCCGACCACACCGGCCCACACCTCGGGCACCTCGTCCAGCGGAACCCAGGCGCCGAGCCGGACGCCGAGCTTCGGGTTGGTGGACAGGCCGCCGCCGACCCACAGGTCGAAACCGGGGCCGTGCTCGGGGTGCTCGACGCCGACGAAGGCGATGTCGTTGATCTCGTGGACCACGTCGAGGAGCGGCGAGCCGGAGATCGCCGTCTTGAACTTGCGGGGCAGGTTGGAGAACTCCTTGCTGCCGATGTACCGCTCGTGGATCTCGTCGATGGCCCGGGTGCCGTCGATGATCTCGTCCTCGGCGATGCCGGCGACCGGCGAGCCGATGATCACGCGCGGGGTGTCACCGCAGGCCTCGGTGGTGGACAGGCCGACCGCCTCCAGGCGGTTCCAGATCTCCGGGACGTCCTCGATACGGATCCAGTGCAGCTGGATGTTCTGCCGGTCGGTGACGTCCGCGCTGCCGCGCGCGAACTCCTCGGAGATCTCGCCGATCACCCGCAGCTGCTGGGTGGTGAGGCGTCCGCCGTCGATCCGCACCCGCAGCATGAAGTACTTGTCGTCCAGCTCCTCCGGCTCCAGGATCGCGGTCTTGCCGCCGTCGATCCCGGGCTTGCGCTGGGTGTAGAGGCCCCACCAGCGCATCCGGCCGCGCAGGTCGTTGGGGTCGATCGAGTCGAAGCCGCGCTTCGAGTAGATCGTCTCAATGCGTGTCCGCACATTGAGACCGTCGTCGTCCTTCTTGAACTGCTCGTTGCCGTTCAGCGGGGTGTGGTGCCCCGCGGCCCACTGACCCTCACCGCGGTGACGGCTCACCTTGCGGCGGGGCGCTGCGGCGGCAGGGTTCTGCGGGGTGGCGGCCATGGTTCTACGTCCTTCGGGACAGGCGGAAAGCGGCTCTTACCTGCGCGTACGGGCGCATGGGTGTACCTGCGCGTCATTGCGCGGGGAGGAGAACGAGAGGATGTGTCGGGTGACGCTGCGGCTCGTCAGCGCACCGGACAGATGGCGCTGGACATGCGGCCGAGGTCGACGTGCCGCCGACTCACCAAGGCAATTCCAGTTCCAGACATGACGGAAGCGTGTCACGGCGATCTGGACACAGTCCAGCTTTATCCACCATGTGGACACCCTGGTCTCGACAGGTGAGACCAGGGTGTCGTTGGTCACAAAGATCGCGGGGAGTCTTGTTCCCGCAGGTCAGGCCGGGTAGGCCCCGGGCCAGGGGCCAGGTGTGGGCGCCTCGGCCTCCTCCTCGACCTTGGTGTCGAAGAGCTTGAAGCCACGGCGCTGGTAGTTGTCCATCGCGTGCTCGCCGTCCTTGGAGCAGGTGTGCAGCCAGACCCGCTTGGTGTCGGTCAGCCCCGGCCAGCGGTCCGCGAGGTCCCAGGCGCGGGCGGCGCCGTAGGAGAGGAGGTGGCCGCCGATCCGCCTGCCGCGGAACGCCGGGATCAGGCCGAAGTACGAGATCTCCACGACGCCGTCGTCCTGCGGGCCGAGTTCGGCGTAGCCGGCCGGGGTGCCGCGGTCGTAGGCCACCCAGGTCTCCACGCCGGGGCGCTCCAGGTGCTCCCGCCACTGTGCGTACGTCCACGAGAGCCGGTCGGTCCAGAGGATGTCGCCGCCCACGGAGGCGTAGAGGTAGCGGCTGAACTCGGGGGAGGGGACTTCCGCGCGGCGGATGCGGACGTCGCCCTGTGGGGGTTCGGCCGGGAGGAGATCGGTCGGAGCGGTCTGTTCCAGGGACCACGTGGTCACGGCGATGTTCGGCATGCCGGTCAGGGAATCATCTATCCCAGAGATCTGTCGATCGAGGCCAGCGGCAGTGCGAACAGGACCCGGCCCGACTGGGACCACACATCGCCCGTCTGTTCCCAGTACGACAGGGACTCCGACTCCCCGCTCCAGCAGTTGCGGGTCTCGTCCGTGCCGCAGCGGGCGGCCTTCGCGGGGTCCTTCGGGTTCTGGCGCCACAGGGTGCCGTGGTCGCCCTCGGTGTGCGCCGCGCGGCCCAGGTACCACTGGGAGTCGTACGACAGGACGGGGCCGGAGCCGGACGCCTTGGTGACGTACGCCTCGGCCACGCGCGCGGAGCCGCCGGTGTCGGTGGCCAGGAGGCCGGAGCGGGCGGGGGAGGTGCTGAAGTCGTAGCGCCAGACCCGGGTACCGGCGTCGCCGTCCCCGGAGACCCACTCGCTCGCGACCAGGCTGTCCGGGGCGGTGCTGCGGTCCAGGGAGAGGTAGTCGGGGCGGGCGGCGTTCGTGCCGGCGGTCGGGCGGTAGGAGGCGACCGCGGGCAGGACCCACTGGGCGCCGTGCGCCGACCAGCCGCCGCGTACCTTGCCGACCGCGTCGCTGTCGACGGTGGCCCGCTGGACGCGGTTCATGTCGTAGACGTACAGCGCGTCGCCGTCGTCGCCGCTCGCGGTGACCAGCAGCTTGTTCTGGTACCAGACCATGCCGGACACCTGGGAGACGAGGCCGCGGTAGTCGCGCCCGCCGTCGACCGGGACGGCGAGGAGGACCCAGGAGTAGGTGGGCCGGTTCAGGTCGTCCGCGTCGACGAACGCGACCCGGGCCAGGCCCCCGTCGTGCGCGGCGGTGCCGGTGCGGCTCCACGCGGAGAGGATCACGCGGTGGGCGCCCCACAGGCCGTCGTCGTCGGCGTCTCCGGAGGTGGTGACCGCCCCGGCCCGCCAGGAGCGGGTGTCGGCGGTGTCCCAGCAGTACGCGGCGGTGGCCTCCGGGGCCACGGGCAGCGCACTGCGCTCGCCGGCCGTGCAGTCGATCGCGTCGCGCAGGCTCCGGTCGGCGGAGCCGAGGACGGCGGAGACGCCGGCCGGATGCCCCATCGCGGAGGAGAGCCGGTCGAGGTCGCCCTGCGGTATCCGGGATTCCGTCAGGCGCAGCGGGTCGGTCTCGGCGGCCGAGGTGAGCGGCTTCAGTGGCCCGGGATTGGCGGCGACCGTGGCCTGGGAGGCACTGATCATGGTGGCGGCGGCGGTCAGTGCGAGGGCGGTCCCGGCCAGGAAGGCGCGCAGCGCTTGGCCCCGCTTGCGCCTGCGGTGTCTGCCACGTTGCTTCATACCGTCCTCCCGAGGCGGGCCAACTGCGCCTGATGATCCGTACGTTGACCGAGGAGCAGGTGGGGTGGCCCGTAGGGGATGCTACGGCAGTAGAGCGCCGCCGGGGGCGAAGACCGTGCAATTATGCGGAAGATGCGCCCAGATCGAGGGTTTTCACTCGGTCTCGGCGTCAGTCCGGGCCCCGAGCACGGCGGGGGCGGTCGAGTGGGGCAGCAGGTCGCTCGGACGGCCCGGCAGCAGCACCTCGACCTCGGCGTCCTCGCAGAAACGATACGGCCGATGTTCCAGAAACGCCCCGAGATAGCGCCGTACCCGGGACATCTCCGCGCGCACGGTCACCGTACGGCCCGGATCGCCGAACATGTCGTCGGCCAGGCCCGCCGCACTGCGGCCCGAGCGGTGCAGGGCCAGCAGGTAGAGCAATTCGGCGTGCCGGGGGCTCAGTTCGTGACTCCAGGTACCCGCGCCGCCCGACACCGTGACCGTCCAGCGGCGCGGCTGCGCGAGGTCGAGCACGATCCGGGTGACGCCCTGCGGCTCCGGTTCGTCGGCAGCGCGGATCAACCAGCCGCCGGCCAGCGGCTCCAGCGCGCACAGACCGAGGGCCGGCAGCCACCGGCGGCCCGGCGAGAGGGACTTGGGCAGCGCGATCCGGTTCGTGTACGGCATTCCGGTCACGGCCGCCGTCCAGCCGTCCCGGTCCACCACCAGGGCCCGGCCGCTGAGCCGGGCGAGCACCGGCGCCGCCACGGCCCGCAGTCGCTCCAGCGTGGTCAGATGCAGCTCGCGCAGCCGTGACTCGGCGAGCTTGGCCACCGAGTCGACCCAGGCGAGCGTCGCCGGGTGCATGGTGTCCAGCGGCCCGCTCACGTCGACGACGCCGATCAGCCGGCCGTCCCGCGGGTCCTTGATCGGGGCGCCGGTGCAGGTCCACGAGGTCTGGGAGCGGACGAAGTGCTCGGAGGCGAAGACCTGGACGGGGCGGCGCACCACCACCGGGGTGCCGATGCCGTTCGTGCCGACGACGTCCTCCCGCCAGTCCGCGCCGAGTTCGAAGCCGGTGCCGTCGGCCTTGCGCAGCACGGGGGAGCTGCCCTCCCGCCACAGCACCCGGCCGTCCTCGTCGGCGACCACCATGATGTGGTGGGCGACGTCCGCGACCGACAGCAGCCCCTCCCGCAGGACCGGCAGGACGTGCCGGAGCGGGGTGCTCTCCCGGCGCCGCTGCACCTCCTCGGGTGCCAGCAGCCCTGACCGGAAGTCGTGGTCCGGGTCGACGCCGCCGCGCAGCATCCGGGTCCAGGACTCCTCGATCACGGGGCGCGGAGCGATGGGCGCGGGCCGGCCGGACAGGGTGGCCGATCGGATGTCGTTCAGTACCCGCGCCGCACGTGCCGTGTCCACGCCGGCCAGGTGGGTCACATGCGTCGGCGAGAGCGGCACTGGTCCTCCCGGTCCCGGGTCCATTGACTGTCCGTCTCATAGTGCCGGTCGTATCTCTGGCAGGCACACAGTCCGCCCACAGACGCCAGGAAGTTGCAACCCCCTGCAACCCTGGTGGTGGGCTCCGGCTTGTTTGAAACTTGGGCGAACGCCGTCTCGCAGCGGCGTTCTCCGGCCTCCGAGGGCCGCAACGGGGGTGGTGCCGTGTCGGCGCAGCACCACCCCCGTTCAACTGGTGAACGGTCAGTGCACCGGACGGGCCCGATCCACCACCGACGCCAGGTCCAGGGTCGAGGGCAATGTGCCGAAGGCCGATCCCGCGTCGCCGCCCAGGCGGGACGCGCAGAACGCGTCGGCCACCTCCGCGGGGGCGTGACGGACGAGCAGGGAGCCCTGCAGGACGAGCGCGAGCCGTTCCGTCAGGTGCCGGGCCCGGCCCTCGACGCCCTCCAGATCGGCCAGTTCGGTGAAGAGGCTCTTCGTCGCCGCGTCCAGCCGGTGATCGGCGCCCCGGGTCCGGCCGATCTCCAGGAGGTAGGCGTTCAGGGCCTGGGGTTCCCGCCGGAGAACTCTCAGGACGTCCAGGGCCTGGACGTTGCCCGCACCCTCCCAGATGGAGTTCAGCGGTGATTCGCGGACCAGGCGGGGCAGGCCCGACTCCTCCACGTAGCCGTTGCCGCCCAGGCATTCGGCGGCCTCCACCGTCAGCGGGGTGCAGCGCTTGGTGATCCAGTACTTGGCCGCAGGTACCGCGATCCTGAGGAAGGCCCGTTCCTGCTCGTCGCCCTGGTCGTAGGCGGCCGCCAGTCGCAGGGCGAGGGTGGTCGCCGCCTCGGACTCCAGGGCCAGGTCGGCCAGGACGTTGCGCATCAGCGGCTTGTCGACGAGCTTGCCGCCGAAGGCCTCGCGGTGGGTGCAGTGGTGGATCGCCTGGGCGACGGCCTGGCGCATCAGGCCCGCCGAGCCCAGCACACAGTCGAGCCGGGTCGCGGCGACCATCTCGATGATGGTGCGGACCCCGCGCCCCTCGTCGCCCACCCGGCGGGCCCACGTCCGGTCGAACTCGACCTCGCCGGAGGCGTTGGAGCGGTTGCCGAGCTTGTCCTTGAGGCGCTGGAGGAGAAACGTGTTGCGGGTGCCGTCCTCCAGGACGCGCGGCACGAGGAAGCAGGTGAGCCCACCCGGGGCCTGGGCGAGGACCAGGAAGCCGTCCGACATGGGCGCGGAGCAGAACCACTTGTGTCCGGTCAGCTCGTAGGTCTCGCCGTCGGGCAGGGGCCGTGCGGACGTGGTGTTCGCCCGGACGTCGCTGCCGCCCTGCTTCTCCGTCATGCCCATCCCGAACAGCGCCCCCGCCTTGAGGTGGGCGGGCCGCAGCTCGCGGTCGTAGACCATGGACGTGAGGCGGGGCTCCCACTCGGCGGCCAGGTCGGGGTCGGTGCGCAGGGCGGGGACCGCGGCGTGGGTCATGGACAGCGGACAGCAGTTGCCCGCGTCGACCTGCGTCCACAGGAGGAAGGCCGCCGCTCGCCGTACGTGGCCCCCGGGGCGGACCCAGGCGGCGGTCAGGCCCGCCGAGACGCCCTTGCCGAGCACGCGGTGCCAGGCCGGATGGAACTCCACCTCGTCGATGCGGTGGCCGTGCCGGTCGTGGGTGCGCAGCCGGGGCGGGTTCTCGTTGGCCTGCAGGCCCCACTCCTGCACCTGCGCCGAACCGCAGGCCCGGCCGAGCGCCGCCAGCTCACTGTGAACCTCGTCGAGCAGGTCCGGGTCGAGATGCCGTTCCACGGCCGCTCGCAGCGCGAGGTCGGCGCTGTAGACGTCGTAGCCGATCAGCGGTGGGGGCTGGTTCGTCACGGTGTGCGTACTGCCTGCCATTCTGCGAACGTACCCCGGGGTACCCCACCGGTCACCTCACGGACACGGCACGGGGGTGCTGCGGGTGTGCCTCTGGTCGCCGTGGGCGTGTGTGGCGGGACCTCGCCGGTACGACAGCGGGTCGCTGCGGGGTGCTGGGCGTCTCGCGGGTGCCGGGCCGGGCGCTCGGGTGCTTGGGCGTGTTGCGAGGCCGCCTCTGGCTGCCGCGGGAGTGTGTGCAGCGGTACCTCGCCGGTGGGGCAGCGGTCGCCGCGGGGGTGGCGTGCGCCTTGCGGTTGCGGGGCCGGGTGTTCGGGGCGCTGCGGGTGCCTTGTGGGGTCGCCTCCGGCTTCCGCAGGCGGGTGTAGGGGTTCCTCGTCGGTATGGCTGTGGTCGCCGCTGGGTGCCTGCGTCTCTCGGTCAGGCAGTCGGGGTGTTGCGGGTGTGTTGTGGGGTCGCCTCTGGTTGCTGGAGGCGGGTGTAGGGGTTCCTCGTCGGTATGGCTGTGGTCGCCGCTGGGTGCCTGCGTCTCTTGGTCAGGCAGTCGGGGTGTTGCGGGTGTGTTGTGGGGTCGCCTCTGGTCGCCGCAGGCGGGTGTACTGGAACCTCGCCGATACGGCACGTGCCCGGCCGCTCGTGGGGTCGGCGCGGCACCCGGTCGCCGCGGGTGTGCGGGCCGGGTGCCGGGGTCGGAGGGGGTCAGGCGAGGTGGGCCATCGCCTCCGCTGTGTGGTGGACCGGGTCCGCTTCGGGCAGGCCGTGCGGCCAGCCGGGTCGGTACACCGTGTCGAGGTAGCGTTCGCCGAGGTCCGGCGCGATGGCGACCGCGGTGAGCCCGCGGCGGCCATGCGCGGACAGCCACTGGTCGGCGCCGCTGACGACCGTGCCGGTGGAGCCGCCGAACAGGAAACCCCGGGCGGCCAGCCGGCGGCAGACCTGGAGGGTGTCCGGTTCCTCGACGAGCACCACGTCGTCGATGTACGACTTGTCGAGCAGCTGCGGCGGCACACTGGTACCGAGCCCCGGGATCATCCGCACGCCGGGCGGCCCGCCGAAGGTGATCGACCCGACGCTGTCGACGGCGACGATCCGCACCGGGCGCCGCCATTGCCAGAACCAGCGGGCGCAGCCCATCAGGGTCCCTGTGGTGCCGGCCCCGACGAACAGGACGTCCAGGTCGGGGAAGCGGCGCGCGATGTCCGGCGCGGTGGTGCGGTAGTGCGCCCGCCAGTTCCCCTCGTTGCTGTACTGGTTGAGCCACACGTACCGCTCGTCCGAGGCGCACAGCGCCCGCACGTAGGCGAGCCGGGCGCCCAGATAGCCGTCGTGCAGGTCCGGCTCCCTGACCACGTGCACCCGGGTGCCGAGTGCCTCCATCAGCCGGATCGTCACCAGGTTGCACCGTGAGTCGGTCACGCACAGGAACCGGTAACCCCGGCTCGCCGCGATCACGCTCAGGGCCACCCCCAGGTTCCCCGACGACGACTCGACCAGCACCGACCCGGGCCGCAGGGTGCCGTCGCGCTCGGCGGCGTTCACCATCTCGCGCGCCGCCTTCAGCTTGATGGACCCGGCGAAGTTGAAGCCCTCGCACTTCAGGAACAGCGGAAGCTCCAGCGCCGCCCGCAGGTCGACGTAGAGGTCGGACTCGTTGTACTCCGAAGGATCGGATATGACGGGCATGACGCCCCCCTCCTCATGCGCCACCGGTGGTTCAGCCGTACCGGCGCAGCTCGTTGAAGAACCCGTCGACGACGTGCAGTTCGCCGCGCCGGGCCAGTTCGTCGTGGACGAACCGGCCGACGGCGAGGTCGAGCACCCCCAGGCCGAAGGGGGAGAACACCACCGTCCGGTCCGTCGGGACGGTCACCCGTCCGGTCAGCACGTCGTCGAGCGTGCCGTCGATGAAGTCCCTGCTCCCCGTGAGCCGTTCGGCCAGATGCGGGGAGGTCTCGGCCTTGAGGCAGTGCTCGACGTCGTCGACGAAGTTGGCCGACGCGAGCAGGATCTCCGGGTCGAGATCGCGCAGGGAGACATGCAGGACCAGGGGGTGATGGCCGAACCACGACGGATCGTGGACGTGCGGTGTGCCGGCGACGGTGGCGAACACGACCAGGTCGCTGGAGCGGATGAGGGATTCGGCCGTGTCGTGCACGACGGCCTTCCCCGGTGCGCCGGACCGCTCCAGATAGCCGCGGAACCCGGCGGCGCTCTCGGCGGACAGGTCGTGCACGCCCGTCTCCTCGAACTCCCAGCCGGTGGCGGTGAGATGGGTGTGGATGTAGCGGGCGATCAGCCCGGTGCCGATGAAGCCCACCCGGGTGGGGCGGCTCCGGCCCGCGCTCAGCTTCCCGGCCGCCAGCGCCGCCGACGACGCCGTACGCGTGGCGCTGATGACCGAGCTCTCCAGACAGGCGAACGGGTAGCCGGTCTCCGGGTCGTTGAGGATCAGCACGGCCGACGCGCGCGGCAGCCCGGACTTGATGTTCTCCGGGAAACTGGAGACCCACTTCAGGCCGTCCACCCTCAGCGGTCCGCCCAGCGACGCGGGCAGCGCGATGATCCGTGACGACGGGCGGTCCGGGAACCGCAGGAAGTACGACGGAGGGTTCACCGAGTCGCCCGCGCCGTGCAGCCGGTACACGGCCTCGACGAGGTCCGCGATCTCCGGTTCCCTTCCGTGCAGGGCCTGTTGGACCTGTGCGCCGGTGACGAGGGCGAAGGTCGGTGCGCCGACGGTGCTCATACGCCGGTCACCTCGCCGTCGGTGCGCGACACCGGGTTGCCGAGCGCGGCCAGCACCTCGCGCGGTCCCTCGAAGGGCTCGCGGCTGTGTGCCGTACGGACGTTGTCGACGAGCAGCAGATCCCCGTCCTGCCACGGCTCGCGCACGGTGTGGGCGCCGTACACCTCGTTGATCGTCCGCACGACGTCCTCGTCGATCGGATCGCCGTCGCCGAAGCGGGTGTTGAAGGGCAGCCCGTCGGCGCCGTACATGTCCACCAGGTATTCGTGCACTTCCGGCTCCATGGTCCACTCGTTGAGGAACGCGATCTGGTTGAACCAGCAGGGCAGGCCGGAGTCCGGGTGCCGGAGCACCGCGCCGCGCCGCTGCCGGGTGTGCAGGGAGCCGTCGCTCCGCCAGGCGAACTCGATGGCGTTCCGGCGGCAGTAGCGCTCGACGGCGGCGCGGTCGTCCGTGCCGAACGCCTCCTCGACCGACGCGCCGATCTCCTCGTGGTACGAGCGCGTCAGCAGCCAGCCCTCGCGCTCGAAGCGGGAGACCAGCTCGCGGGGCAGGTCCCGCAGCACCGCCGACGCGTCGGCGAGCGCGGTCGCGCCCCCGGTCGCGGGCGCCTCCAGACAGGCGAACAGGAGCAGACCCGGGAACTCAAGGCCGTAGCTGACCTCGTGGTGCATGCACATCTGCTGGTTCGGCGGCCACTTGGTCGTCGAGTACACGCCGTCCCCGTAGCTGCGCCGCGGCGCGAAGGGCTCGCGGTCGGACATCAGACCGCTGGTCAGCCCCCGGAAGACGGCCTCGGTGGCCGCGGGGTCCGAAAGGCCCAGACCACGCACCAGGACACAGCCGTGTTCGAGGACGAGGGCACGCAGCGGGGCGTGGTGCTCGGCTGCCCAACCCGCCGGATCAGCACCGGACTTGGCGTGCAGGATCGGCGGACTGTCCGGTGCCAGGTCCAGGTGCGGAAGGAGATTCGTGGATGACATCTCGGGGTTCCTTTCAGTGCTGCCGGTCGAGCAGGTCCGCCAGGTCCGCGAGGACCGGGTGGCGGACGACGTCCTTGAGGGTGATCGCCCGGTCCAGGACGATCGCGAGACGCACGGCGGACAGCGAGGTGCCGCCGCGGTCGAAGAAGTGGTCGAGGCGGCCGATCCGGTCGGCGGGGACCCCGAGGACCTCGGCCCAGGCATCCGCGAGCCGCCGCTCGCAGGCCGTGACCGGCTCGCCCGCCACAGCGGTGTCGAGGTCCTCGGCGAGCGCGGTGAGCGCCCGGCGGTCGGTCTTGCCGTTGGCCGTCAGCGGCAGGTGCTCCCGCCAGTGCACGACGGCGGGCACCATGTACGCCGGCAGCGACGCGGCCAGCCGTTCCCGCACCGCGTCCGCGCCCACCGGCTCGGGCCCGGCGCAGAACGCGGCGAGCTGCGTCCCCCGTACGACCACGACGGCCCCGTCACGCACCCCGGCCACCCGCAGCAGCGCGTTCTCGATCTCGCCGATCTCCACGCGGAAACCGCGGATCTTGATCTGGGTGTCCCGCCGGCCGAGGAACTCCAGTCGGCCGTCGGACCGCCAGCGCCCCACGTCACCGCTGCGGTAGAGCCGCTCGCCGGGCCGGTACGGGTCCTCCATGAAGGCGGCCGCGGTGCGCTCGGGGTCGTTGACGTACCCGCGCCCCACGCACACGCCGGAGAAGACGATCTCGCCCGGCGCGCCGAGCGGCACGGGCACCAGGTCCTCGTCGACGACGTACACGCGCACATTGCGCACCGGCCGCCCGAGCGGGACCCGGTCGCCGTCCGGCACCCGGTCCATGACCTCGTGGTTGGTGTCGTCGGAGGTCTCGGTCAGCCCGTAGGCGTTGGCGAGGCGGATGCCGGGCGCGGTGGCGAACCAGCGCTGCACCAGCTCCCGCTTCACCGCCTCGCCGGTCACCGACACACAGCGCAGGTCGGCCAGTTCGCGCGGCCGCTGCCCCAACTCCGCGAGCACGGCCTCCAGGTACGACGGCACGACCTGGAGCACGTTGACCCGCTCCCGGACCACCGTGTCCACGAACCGCGGCACGTCCAGGACGGTCTCCTGGTCGACGACCAGCGTCCGCCCGCCGACGACCGGCCCGGCGAGCAGCTGCCACAGGGAGATGTCGAAGCACTGCGGCGCGGTCTGCGCGACCACGTCGTCCTCGCCGATCCTCAGGTCCTCGACCTTGGCGAGCACGTGGTTGACGAAGCCGGCGTGCTCGCACATCGCGCCCTTGGGCTCGCCGGTGGAGCCGGACGTGAAGTAGATGTAGGCCAGTTGTCCGGCCGCGACCGGGATCCCGAGATCGTCGTCCGCGTGGCCCTCGGCGTACGCGTCCGCCACGAACAGGGTCGTGGCCGTCGTCCCGGAGAGCGAGCCGGTACTGCCCCGCTCGGTGACGACGAGTTCGCAGCCCGCCCGGGACAGCGTCCTGGACACCCGCTCGGCCGGGAAGTGCGGCTCGACGGGCAGATACACCCCGCCGGCCTTGAGCACGCCGAGCACGGCCGCCATCCAGTCCAGGTCGCGCTCCATGACGACGGCGACGACCCCCTCGGCCTCCAGGCCGCGAGCCAGCAGCGCCCGGCCGACCTGATTGGCCCGGGAGTTGAGCTCGGCGTACGTCCACTGCCGCTCGCCCTGTACGGCGGCCACGGCGTGCGGGTGCTTGCCGACCCGCTCCTCGAAGAGCTCGTGCACCCGCCGGTCCGGGAGTTCACGGACCGGGCCCGCCAACTCCTCCAGCTGGAAGCGGAGTTCCTCCTCGGACAGCAGGCTCCTGCGGTCCGGGTCGGTGAGCGCTGTGAGGTGGTAGCCGGCGATGCGGGCGGCTGCCTCGGTGTCGAAGGCGCCGGTGCGGTGGCTCAGCCGCAGCATGCCGTCGGTGACGGTGACCCGCAGCTCGTCGCCGGGCGTGCCCTCCGTCTCGCCCGAGAGGGCGGCCAGCACCCTGGCGTGGGCCGTCAGCAGCGCGGCCGGATCGGTCGGTGTGCCCTCGGGCAACCGGACTGCGTACTCCGTGACGTCCGGTATCGGACCGGGCGTGCGGTGCGGAACTGTTTGCATGACTTTCTTCCCCCTGATTTCTTCGTGCGGGCGGTTCAGGCGCGTCGCAGCGCCACCGCCGGATTCCCGCCCCAGTGCGCCCCCGCCGGCATCTCCTCGCCCTTCATCAGGAAGGAGTCGGGACCGAGCACGGCACCGTCGCCCATCGAGACGCCGTAATGGACCAACGCGCCCGCACCGACGGTGCAGCCGTCGCCGATCGTGATGTGGTCGGACTTGAAGGTGCCGTCCTCCTGGGAGTGGGCCTGCACCTTGGAGTGGGCGCCGAGCGTGCAGTCGCTGCCGATCGACGTGAGCGTCCGCTCGGTGATGGCGACGCCGTCGTCGAAGACCCGCCGACCGAGCCGTACGCCCATCAGCCGCCAGATGACGTTCTTGAACGGGGTGCCGTTGAACACCTTGAGCTGGCCGTCCGGCACCTTCCACAGCCGCTCGTGCCACCAGAAGTACGGCTCGTAGATGGAGCACAACTGCGGCTCCAGCGGCCGGAACCGGGTGATCACGCGCTCCACCAGGATGTAGTAGGCGCAGGTCAGTGCGAGGCTTGCCATCAGGTAGCCGCCGAGGAGCAGGCCGCCGAGGGCGCTCTGACCGCCGTAGAGATCGACGGCCGCGAAGCCGAGCAGTGTCAGCAGGAACCAGTGCAGCCAGCGCAGGAACAGGAACAGGGCCATCGAGCGGGCGTTGAAGCGGTTCTTGCCGGACAGCCGGCGGCGCAGTTCGTCGCCCTCGCGGAAGTGGTCGAAGCGGGTGTCGCGCTCCACCGTGCGCGGGATCTCGAACGGCGGGGAGCCGAGCAGGCCCACCCCCTCGCGCAGTTCACCGTCGAGCGGGACCAGCACCTTGGTGGCGAGCAGGCAGTTGTCGCCGGTACGGCCGCCGACCGGGTAGGCGATGTGGTTGCCGAGGAAGTTGCGCGGCCCGATCGCCACCCGCGAGAGGCGGAACGACGTGCTGGAGTACTCGGCGTTGAGGATCGAGAGCCCGTCGGCGACCATCGTGCCGCTGCCGACGGTGGCCAGGTACGGCGTCTCGTGCGAGACCTCGGTGCCGAAGTTCGAGCCGGTCTGCTCGACGTGCGAGAGGTCGTAGCCGATGGACCGCAGGTAGGGGACGATGTACGAGCTGTCGCCGCACAGCCACTTGAAGAACTTGATGTTGGTCATGCGGGCGATCGCGCGCTGCACCGAGTAGTGGAAGCCGTACAGCGGATAGATCCGGTCCGCCTTCAGCGTCAGGTTCAGCAGCCGCGGCAGCACCGTCACGGTGACGAGGCCGAGGAGCACGGAACCGGCGTAGAGGGCGACGGACAGGGCGAGCGCCTCGGCGTAGAAGGCCGCCGACGCCAGTTCCTTCGCGTTCGGCTCCAGCAGCGGGTCCAGGGCGGGCACGAGGTCCATCACCAGGAAGGCGCCGCCGATGCCGAGCGGGACGTACACCAGCAGCGTCTGGAGCAGGGCCACGAGGGCGTAGCCGGCCCGGCGCGTGGTGCCGCAGCGGGTGGCGGGGACACGGATGTGGTCGACGTCGGTGGGGCGGGCCGGGGAGCCGTGCCAGCGCTGCCCGGCGGGGATTTCGGCGCCGTCGTACAGCGCGGAGGAGTGGCCCAGCTGACCGCCGTCGCCGATGGACGTGCCGATGTCGAGGACCGTCTTCTCGCCGACGAAGACGTCCCGGCCCAGCGTGACCGGTCCGGTGCGGATCCGGCCCGCGTGCGCCCGGTAGCCGAGGAACAGGGCGTCCTTGCGGATCACCGTGCCGGCGCCGACGGTCAGCAGGTCGGTGCAGACCGGCACCGAGTGGGACAGGATCGTGACGCCCGGCCCGATACGGGCGCCGAGGGCTCGCAGGTACAGGACGTACAGCGGGTTGCCGGTGAACAGGATCATCGGGTTGGCGTGCAGCAGTGCCTTGACGAACCAGAAGCGGACGTAGGCGAGGCCCCACACCGGGAACTCCGTCTCCTTCCACCGGCCCACCAGCACCCACTTCGCCACCACGGGCAGGGTGCAGACGGCCAGGAACAGCGCGCCGCCGAAGACCAGTGAGCGCAGGTAGACGGTGAGCATGCCGTCGCCGCCGGATATCCAGGCGTACCCCTCGGCGGCGGCGGTCCCCGCGGCGAGGCAGTACAGGGCGAAGACGAGGAACTGCAGGATCCCGCACAGGACATAGCGGGCGGTGCTGCCCGGCGGCGGAGGCGGTTCGGCAGGCCGTGCGGGAACCGGTCCGGCGTCCGGGACCTCGGCGAGAGCCGTGGCCAGACTGCGGATCGTCGGGTGGCCGTAGATGTCCCTCATCGACACCGGCGGCACATCGTCCCGCTTCCTGACCCGGGCACAGAACTGCGCCATGACCAGGGAGTTGGCGCCCAGGTCGTCGAAGAAATGGCTGTCGAGGGCCACTTGATCCGTCTTCACGACCCCGGCCAGCACCTCGGCGAAGACCTGGGCGGTGCCTTCCACCGGGGCGACTGTCGTGATCTTGCCGGGATTTACCACCACTTGAGCTCCTAGATCATTACTTTTGGTCTTATGGGCTAATCGACGTGCTTGCTAAGTCGGGCCGGGCTCTCCACCGGTTCCGGGGACCGCGGTGGTGTTACGGCCTCGCGACACCGCCGGGCCGCGCCTGCGACGACCGTTTCCAGCGGGCCACGCCCGACGTGCCGCCACGAGAGGGCGAAGAGGAGCGCTCCGGTCGTCATGACGGCGTAGAGGAGCCCGGGGGAGCCGGAGAGTGCGCCGGTGGCGAGAAGGAGCACATGGGCGACGTAGAGGGTCAGCGGCATGCTGCCCGCCGCCGCGAGCGGCGTGAGCGCCCGCGCGAGGAGGGCGCTCCTGGTCAGCAGCAGGGCGCCGCCGAGGATCGCCGTCGCCGAGCCCAGGGTGAGGAGCATGTCGAAGGGCGTGGTCGCGTGCGGCGCGCGGGAGAGCAGCGCCCACCAGGTCGCGCCGTCGGGGCTGTCCCACAGGGCCTCGGCGCGGGAGGCGCCCGGGAACTCCGCTCGCCACAGGCGCTGGAGCCCGTCGTACCGGAACAGGACCAGGGACGACACCAGCCAGACACCGGCCACCAGCGCGAGACCGCCGCCGAAGAGCAGGGGTGCGGCCTTCCGTGACGTCAGGTCCATCCGGCCGAGGGCGAGGCCGGCGCACAGATAGGCGGTCCAGGCGAGCACCGGGTAGTCGCCGTGGACCAGCAGGTCCGACATCAGGCCGAGCGGGTCGGTGACCACGTCCTGGAGGGTCGGGTCGCCGTCGAAGGCGGGCTCCGGCAGTACGCCCCGCAGCGCGTGCACGGCGAACGGCGCGCCCAGGGCCAGGACCAGGGACAGGCGCGCCAGGGTGCGCGGACCGAGGCCCAGCAGCGGGATCGCGATCAGGAACAGCAGGGCGTAGAACGCCAGGATCACGTCCACGTCCAGGTCCGCCGCGCGCGAGGCGTACCCGAGCAGCAGCCCGATCAGCGCGACGACGCCGGCCCGTGCCGCCACCGCGGCGGCCGCGGGCCGCCCGGTCACCGGCCGTCGCCCGCCCGTCGTGAAGGCCAGGCCGATCCCGGCCGTCACGGCGAACGTCGCCGAGGAACGGCCGCCCGCGAACATCCAGGCGGGTGTGACCGAGCCGGCCGCGTCGAACGCACCGAACACGTGAACGGAGAACATGCCGAGCAGGGCGAGACCCCGTGCCACATCGACCCCCACGATTCGCGGCACGGCATGATTCGGCGCATACGGAACAGGCATGGAAATTCTCCAGAGAGGGATACGGCGGAATATCTCCCGCTGTTCACCACACAGCGGAAAATCATGAAGAAGAACCCCCGTGGTTCCGGTGTGCCGGAAGAAAGAGAAGTGCCCTGAGGCACTGAATGAAATAAGGGAAGGAGCGGTTCGTTGTGTGCCTGAAGTGACCACGCGGTGGGGACGGGGTGGCCTGGCTCGAGCCTTGGTCAGGGCCCTGAGAATGCAATCCGAATTGTTTCGACGGGCTCATGAACCGGTCAAGCGCGTTTCGGTCAATGGCGGTTTCTTGCTGGTCGGTCGTTCCTTGGCGGTATGCCCTTTTCGTGCCGTTCGGTGGCGCCACCGGGGAACTCACCCGAGGGTGGTGCATATGTCGTCCGGCATTCCGCTTTTTAGAGACGCGAAATCCGGCCACCGGGTTCATGACAGAAAAGGGGTTCGATTTCCTTGACGATTTCCTCGGGATTGCCCGGCGTTTTCCGAGGTATGACGGAACCGAACACGAGCGGGCGTTCCCCGCACGGGTGTGCCCCGGACCGGGACCGGGGGATGAGTGCACGCTGCCATGGCGGATACCTTTAGGTCGTGCAGGCAGCAAGCGAATCCCCTCAGCGGCCCTCCGGCCGGCTCCACCGGGCCCGTGCCCTCTACCGGAACGTCTCGAAGCGCAGGACCGCCTGGCTGCTGGTCAAGGACACCGTCAACTCGTGCATCGAGTACCGCATCCTTGGGCTCGCCGCCGAGGCCGCGTTCTTCTCGCTGCTGTCCGTGCCGCCGCTGCTGCTCAGCCTCATCGGACTGCTCGGCTACGTCGACGACTGGACCGGCACCGACAGCATCAGCAGCCTGGAGGCCAACATCCTGGACGCCGCGCGCACGGTCCTGTCCGACAAGGGTGTACGGCAGATCGCGCAGCCGATCCTCGACGACGTGATGAAGGGCGGCAGGCCCGACGTCATCTCCGTCGGCTTCCTGTTCGCCCTGTGGTCCGGGTCCCGCGCGGTGAACGTCTTCATCGACACCATCACCGTCATGTACGGCCTCGACGGGGTCCGCGGCATCGTCAAGACCCGGCTCGTGGCGTTCGCGCTGTTCATCGCGGCCCTGCTGATCGGCTCGGTGGCGCTGCCGCTGATGGTGGCGGGGCCGGACGCGGTGGTGCGGATCGTGCCCTGGTCGGCGACGGTGGTGCAGGTCCTGTACTGGCCCGTGGTGATCATCCTGTCCATCGCCTTCCTGACCACGCTGTACCACCTGTCGGTACCGGTGCGCTCACCGTGGATCGAGGACGTCCCCGGCGCGCTGGTGGCGCTGGCCATGTGGGTGCTGGGCAGCTTCCTGCTGAGGATCTACCTGCAGAGCACGATCGAGGGCGCGACGATCTACGGCTCGCTGGCCGCGGCCGTGGCGGTGCTCCTGTGGATCGGGGTGTCGGCCTTCGCGGTCCTGGTGGGCGCCGCGGTGAACGCCGCGATCGACCGCGTGTGGCCCGCGGCGGCGACGGCCGCGGCGCGCGCGGCGAACGAGCGGGTGCGGGAGGCGCAGGTCGCGGAGTACGTCGCCCGGGCGGCCGCACTCCATGACACCGACACCGACCCCGAGGACCCCGACATGCCCTCGGAGTTCCCGGAGAGGTGGTCGCGCTTCCTGCCGCCGGAGGATGTGACGTCGCGGCTGCGGACGCACGCGAAGACGACGCACCCCCCGCAGAAGCCGGAGGACTCCTGAAGGGGGCGGGTCCACTGACCGGGGCCCACTGACCGGGTCAGACCTTCCACGTACCCGCGGCCGCCGCCTCCCTCGCGAAGTCGGCGACGTCCCGTGCCTCCCGGCCGAGAACCTCCCGCACCCCGTCCGACAGATACGCGTTGCGCCCGTCCAGCAGCTGCGCGAACGCCTCCACCAGCGCCTCCGCCTCCGCCGCCGGCACCCCGAAACCGACCAGGTTGTCCCCGTACTGCTGAGGCGACACCGCCCGGTACGTCAGTTCCCGCCCCGTCGCCTTCGCGATCTCCGCGACCGCCTCGCCGAAGGTCAGCAGCCGAGGTCCCGAGACGGCGACCGTCTCTCCGACATACCGGTCTCCCGACACCAGCACGGCCGCCACCACGTCCCCGATGTCCCGCACGTCCACGAACGGCTCCCGCACCTCACCCGCCGGAAACACCAACTCCCCGCTCAGCCGAAGCCCTTCCACCAACGGTCCTTCGCTGAAGTTCTGCGCGAACCACGCGGCCCGTACGACAGTCCAGTCGGCCCCCGACGCCTGCAGCGCCTCCTCCGCGTCCCGCGCCCGGTCCTGCCCCCGCGACGACAGCAGCACCAGCCGCCGTACGCCGACCCCCACCGCCTCCCGCGCGACCGCCCCGATCGCCTCGGCGGCCCCCGGAGCGCCGATGTCCGAGGGGTACACGAGGTACGCCGCGTCCGCGCCCCGCAACACCTGCGCCCACGTCGACCGGTCCTGCCAGTCGAAGCCCAGGGCCCGCGAGGCCGCCCGGACCGTCAGCCCCGCCGCCTCCGCGGACTGCGCCACCCGGCTGCCCGTACGACCGGAGGCACCGGTCACCACCACCGTCATGTTCCGCGAGTTCTGTGTCATGCCGTCGAGTCAACTGCCGTCCGCCGCAAGGGACCATCGCTGAACGGCTCATTCCCATGCGCGCGCGTCTACGCTGGCCGTATGGACGCTCTGGCAGGCCTGCTGGAAGGACCGCGGGCGCGTGGCGCCTTCATGATCCGTGCGTGTTTCGACCCGCCGTGGGCGGTGCGGGTGGAGGACCGGGCTCCGTTGACGGTCATGCTGATGGTCCGTGGCGACGCCTGGATCGTGCCCGACTCGGGCGAGCGGATCCGGCTGCGCCCCGGCGACCTCGCCATCGCCCGCGGCCCCGACCCCTACACCTGCGCCGACGACCCCGGTACGGCCCCGCAGGCACTGATCCTGCCCGGCGCGGAGTGCAGCTACCCCGACGGGCGGGCCCTGAACGGCTCCATGGACCTCGGAGTGCGCACCTGGGGCGACCGGCTCGACGGCGAGACGGTGGTCCTCATCGGGACGTATCTGATGGAGGGCGAGATCAGCAACCGGCTCCTGGACGCGCTGCCGCCCCTGCTGTCGCTCACCACCGACGTGTGGGAGTGCCCGCTGACCCCGCTCCTCATGGAGGAGATCGTGCGCGACGAGCCGGGGCAGGAGGTCGTCCTGGACCGGATGCTGGACCTGCTGGTCATCGCGGCGCTCCGGGCGTGGTTCTCCCGGCCCGAGGCGGAGGCTCCGGCCTGGTACGCGGCGCTGGCGGACCCTGTCGTGGGGCGGGTGCTGCGGCTGGTGCAGGACGATCCCGCGCATCCGTGGACGGTGGCGTCCCTGGCGGCCAAGGCCGGCGTCTCGCGTGCGGCCCTCGCTCGGCGGTTCACCGAGCTGGTGGGCGAGCCGGTGATGACGTATCTGACCGGATGGCGGCTGGCGTTGGCGGCGGATCTGCTGCGGGGCAGTCCTTCGACCCTCGAGGCGATCGCCCGACAGGTGGGGTACGGCAGCGCGTTCGCGCTGTCCAGTGCGTTCAAGAGGGGGTACGGGGTCAGTCCGCAGGAGTTCCGGGTGCGCGTCGCCGGGGGCTGATCGTAGCCTGGGGGTGTGTACACGGAACGGGCGTCCCGGCTTGCCGGTGCCGTCATCTGGACCGGTGACGGGACCGGACGTGTGCTGCCCGACGGGTGCATGGACCTGCTCTGGAACGAAGGGCGGCTGCTCGTCGCCGGGCCCGACACGCGTGCCTACGTCGCCGGCGGCGCTCCGAGCACCTGGGCGGGCGTGCGCTTCTACCCGGGCACCGCGCCCGCCTTCCTGGGGGTGCCCGCCCATGAACTGCGGGACCGGCGCGTCGAGTTGGCCGATCTCTGGCCGGCTCCAGAGGTACGGCGGCTGCGGAGCGGTGTCGAGAAGGCCCCCGACCCCGCAACCGCACTGGAAGAGATCGCCCTGGAGCGTGCCGCCCCTGCTGACCCCGTCCTGCACGCCCTCGTGACCGCCCTCGACGCGGGCCGTCCCGTCGCCATGACCGCCGATGAACTCGGGCTGGGGGCACGGCAGTTGCACCGAAGGTCGCTCGCGGCCTTCGGGTACGGGCCGAAGACGCTGGCCCGGATTCTGCGGCTGCGGCGGGCTCTCGTGCTGGCCGGGGCCGGGGTGCCGTTCGCGGAGACGGCGGTGCGGAGCGGGTTCGCAGACCAGGCCCATCTCGCGCGGGACGTCAAGGAGTTGGCGGGCGTGCCGCTCGGGCGGCTACTCGCCGTCGGCTAGCGGGGCGTACAGGTCGACGCCGTTGCCGTCGGGGTCGTGCAGCGAGGCGTACCGCTGCCCCCACTCGGCGTTCCACGGCTTGAGCTCGCCGTGGAACCCCTCGCCCACCAGTTCCTCGTACACCGCGTCGACCTCGGCCGGGCCGGCGCACCGCAGCGCGAGCGCGGTGCGACTGCCGCCGGCCGGTGCCCGCCATCCGGGGTGGAAGGAGCGGACCGTCTCCTCGGTGTCGAGCATCAGCCGTACACCGCCCGGCAGTTCGGCCTCCGCGTGCGGCTGGGACTGCGACCCTTCGGGGAACGGAAAGCCGAGCCTCCGGTAGAAGGCGACGGAGGCGGCCATGTCGGAGGCCACCAGACCGATGGCATCGAATCGTGGAGTCATGCCGCCACCGTAGGCAGCGCCCGGGCGCCCGGTCTTGAAGGAATCGGACACGTCAGCCGAAGAGCACCGGCCCCTGCGGAGTGTCGAGCGTGAAGGTGAGACCGACCGGGCCCTCGGTGAGGGGGAGATCGGCGTCGAGGGCGGCGAGGAGGGGCCGGATCTCGTCCGGGACCGGGGCGGTCGCGGTCAGGGAGAGCAGGGGAGCGGCGGGAAGGCCCGAGGCGGTCGGGTGGGGGGAGGTGCCCCAGTCGATGAGGAAGGGGACCAGACCGGAGGGGTGCTGGGTGTCGCCGTCCGTGAGGCGCCATTCCAGCAGGGTCCCGTCGGGTCTGCGGCGGCTCATCGGGCGGATCTCGCCGGGGTCGTAACCGCGGGCCCGGGCGGTCGCGACCGCCGCGTCCAGGTCGGGCGGACTGATCGCCCAGGTCACCGTGCGGGCGGTGGCGAGCGTGTCGACGTCGAAGGGACGCGGCCCCATCGGCTCCGGCTGCTCCGGGTCCGGGCCGATGATCTCCAGATAGGCGGTGCCGCCCAGCGACACCAGGTGGTTGCGGGTGCCGAGACCGACGTGCACACCGCCGGGCGCGGGGGTCACACCGGTGCGCCGGGTGAAGTCGGCGACCGTCCCCGCCAGGTCCGGGGTCGCGAGGACGAGATGGTCCAGCCGTGCGGGAATCACGTTCACCGCGCCGAGGCTACGCACAGCGACCCACCCGACGGAACACCTGTACGGCGACACACCGCTCAGTCCTGGGAGGCCGGCACCGCCGATGGGCCGAACGGCGACGGGCCGCCCCGGACCCGGCCGCACCGTCGACGGACCGAACGGCGACGGGCGGCACCGGCGACGGCCCGCACCGTCGACCGGCCGCCCCCGCACCTGGCCGCACCGAACCGCTGCACGCGGACCCGGCCCGTCCGAACCCGGGCGCTCGGGCATGCCGCAGAGGCCTACGCGGACCCGGACTTCCGTGCCCATCTGCCGGGCGGGATCTCCTGGGCGGCACACCTGGAACAGAGCGAAGTCCGAACAGGCCCCGTGGCCCGTCCCGTTCCGTCCCAGCAGGTCCCCGTACGGCCCGCGCTCGCGGACCACATCGCCGTACGCGGGACGGACCGTCCCCCGCCGGTCCGGGGACTCCGGCAGGTCTCGCCGTGCGCACCTCAGGCTGTGAGGCTGTGCCGTGCCAAGCGAAACGAGCCGCCCCAGGGGGAACCACGGGGGGAACCACGGCGGTTCGGAAAGGGAGACTTCCATGAGCATGCGCAAGCGGGCCGTCGCGATGGTGACGGCAGCGTTGCTGGGCGCCGGCACCCTCGGCCTCGCCGTGACACCGACGGCCAATGCGGCCTCGTACCACGGCATCGACGGCAACGGTGTGGTCAGCGACGACTTGCAGGACGAGGAGAACCTGGGCGTCGACGACCACGCCGACAGCAACGCCACGGCCCTGTGGCAGTCCGTCCTGTACGCGGACGGCGCCAAGTGGCAGGACGAGGACGGGGACTGGCACAACTACTCCAGGAGCCAGATCGACGGCTCGTTCGGCCCGGAGACCGAGTCGGCCACGCAGTGGTGGCAGGAGCGCTACGGTCTCACCGACAACGACGGCGTGGTCACCGACCAGACCTGGGAGTTCGCCCAGCAGTGGCTCCACGGCCCCGTCTCCGGCGGCGGTGTCCGCTACGACGGCGACAAGCGGGACGTCGACTTCAAGCGGGTCAGCGGCAAGTACCGGGTGAAGCTCAAGGGCACCGGCCCCTGGCGGATCGCGTACTACGACCAGGTGGGCTGACCGCCGCCGACGGGGGAGCGGGCGGCCGTACGGTCACCCGCCCCTCGACGGCCACGCCCACAGCACCCCCGCCACCAGCAGCACGATGACCGCGAACGCGGCCAGCGCCGCCGTACGCCATCGCCGGTACTCGAGGCCGGGCCCCGCCGGCACCGCCCCCTCGGGCGCCACGGCGGCCACCACCGTGCCGTACGGCCAGACCGGGGCGGCCAGGTCCCACAGCGCCAGCAGCCGCGCCTGATCCGCGCCCGCCACCCGGCACAGCGCCTCCACCGCCCCGCGCGGCGGCTGCTTGGCCCCGCTGAGATACCGCTGCCACGATGACTTGCTGTACGCGGTGCGCCGGGCCAGCTCGGCGAGGCTCAGATCCGTACGGTCCTTGAGGTGGCGCAGCTGCTCGACGAGATGCCGTGCCTCCCTCGGAAGCGACTCCGGCAGCGGCCGCCAGCGCGTCATGGTCGTCCCCCCACTGCTCGCCGCCGCCCTCGTCGGAGCGGCGGCTCCCTCCCCGCCGCATCGTTCGACGCCGGCCCGCCCCGGCCAGTTCCCGACGCCCAGAGTTGACCGAAGGTGAACGAAACCGGTGGTCAGTGGCACATGCAGCCGGTACGAGGGGGTACGGGCCGACCGATGGAGGCGTACGCCGGGGCACGGAGCGGCCGACGCGATTCAGTCGGCCGGCGGGGCCGTGCTCGCCCGCTCCACCAGCCGCGTCGACAGCTCGGTCCGGGTGCTCTCCGGGCGGTCGCCCTCCATCATGCGGACGAGCAGGCGCAGGGCCGTCGCCGCCATCTCCGACAGGGGCTGGCGGACCGTGGTGAGGGCCGGGGTGGTCCAGCCGGCCTCGGGCAGGTCGCCGAAGCCCACGACGCTGACGTCGTCCGGGACGCGCAGGCCCCGTTCGGCCAGGGCCTCGTACACGCCGAGGGCCATGCGGTCGGAGCAGGCGAAGACCGCGGTGGGCGGCTCGGGCAGGTCCAGGAGTTCCAGCGTGCGGCGGTGGGCCGCGCTCTCGTCGAAGCCGGCGTGGCGGACGTACTCGGGCCGCTGCCGTATCCCCGCCGCGGCGAGCGCGGAACGGTAGCCCGCCACGCGCGCGCCGCTGCACATCCTGCGCTGGTGGCCGGCGACGACCGCGATGCGTTCGTGCCCCAGCGCCAGCAGGTGCTCGGTGGCCGTCACCCCGCCCTGCCAGTTCGCCGCGCCCACCGAGACGACGCCCGGCGGCGGCTCCTGGACCGGGTCGATCAGGACGTACGGGATGCGGTGCTGGTCCAGCCAGCCGTACTGCGACGACGTCAGCTCGGCCAGGTTGAACAGCACCCCGGAGGAGCCGCGCGCGGTGATCTTGTCCAGCCAGCCGCGCTCGGGGCGCCCGGCCCGGGTGCGGTTCGGCCCGGCCGAGACGACCACCTCGAGACCCGCGTCGTGGGCGGCCGCCTCCACTCCGTGCAGCACCGCCCCCGACCAGGAGGTCTCCAGCGAGTGCACGACCAGGTCGACCAGTCCCGACGCCTTCGCCGCGTCGAACCTCGGTCTGCGCACGTAACCGAGCCGGTCCAGCGCCTCGGTGACCCGGCGGCGGGTCTCGGGGGCCACGTCCTCCCGCCCGTTGACCACCTTGGAGGCGGTCGGCACCGACACGCCCGCCTCCCGGGCCACGACCGCCAGCGTGGGACCGGCCGCCACGCTCGCACTCCCCGTGCGGACCATCGGGAACCACCTCTCCGGCCCGCCCGAGGGCCATGAAAGTTTTCGACCAGCGCGGAAACAGTAAGCGCTTCCTACCCTAGGTTCGCCCGGTGGAGTCGGGAAGAGGTCGGGCTTCGCGGGTCTTCATGTCCCCCTGGCTTTCGAAACCTCGAACGCTACCCGCAGCTCAGGCGGAACCCGGTGAAGTCGGCCGTGAAGGCCGCGCCGACCAGGTCCACTGCGTGGATTCCGGCCATCGCGCCCGTGAACCGGAGCTTGGATCCGTGGTCGTCGGAGAGACGGGTGACGTCCAGTTCCGGGCCGGCGGGTGTCCGTACGCCGTGTGCGCCCAGGGACCAGAAACGGGCCACCCCGTCCTCCACCGTCACGCCAATAGTGAAGGCGCTTTCCGTAGGGATGTCGACGACGGCCACCTGCCGGGTGCTGCCCTCGTCCCGCTCGACCAGGCTCAGCACGGTCCGTCCGCCGCCTTGCCACTGCTGGCCCCGCTGCTCCTCGCCCTCGGGCTCCGCCCAGGTCAGGTCGAGGGCCAGATAGGACTCGGTGTTGTACCAGAGCACCAGACCGGCGGCCTGGGTGAACGTGGTCGGCCGGGCCTCCACGGTGACCTGGGCCTCCGCCCGGTGCTCGGTGATCCGCTGCGCCAGCAGACTGTGCGCCCACCACGACTCGGGCCCGTGCCGCCCACGCAGCCGAATCCAGCCAGGACGCGCGGTGGTGTCCGCCCAGGAGGGATCGGGCGCGGCCCGCAGAGTACTCCAGGGCCAGCCCAACGGGTCGCGCGGGAGCGCGGGTTGCTCGGACGACTGCGGGTGCGTTGGTGTGGCGGGCTGGACTGCCGTGTGCGGTTGTGGCGGTGTGCCGGGGTGGGTGTGTGGTCCGGGCTGGATCGGTGTGCCCGGCTGGGTCGGCGGTCGCGGGTGCGTTGGTGCGGTGGCGTCGATTGCCGCGTGTGGTTGTGCGGGTGCGGCGGTCTCGTCCTCTGGTCGTGGGTGGCTCGGGGTGCCGGGCTGGGTCTGTGGTCGCGGGTGTGCTGGTACGGCGGTCTGGATTGTCGCGTGCGGTTGCCCCGGTGTGCCGGGCTGAGCCTCCTGTCCGGGATGCGCCGGTGTGCCGGTCTGAGCCTGCGGCCTCGGGGGTGTCGGCGTGCCGATCTGGACCTGAGGCCCTGGATGCGCCGGGGCGGCGGTCTCGTCCTCCGGCCCTGGGAGCGCCGCGGCAGCGCACCCGACCTCCGGTCGTGGGCGGGTCGATACATCGACCTCGAGCGAAGGATGCGGACCCCCGTGCCGCAACCTCGGCCAGCCCTCTGCATCCCACGTCACCGCCTGGATCGCCGTCTCACGGCCGAGTGGGCAGCGCGGGCCGTTCGGCGTGTTCAGGGGGCGGGCGGTGAGGTGGCTCAATACCCAGCTGCCGTCCGGGAGTTGGACCAGTTCGCCGTGGCCGGCCTTCTGCAGGGGCAGCGAAGGGTCGTCCCGGGACGTCAGCAGCGGCCGGGAGTCCAGCTCGTACGGGCCGGTGATCTCCCGGCTGCGGGCCACTAGCACCCCGTGCTCGAAACCGGTGCCGCCCTCGGCGAGGACGAGGTGATACCAGCCGTCCTTGCGGACCAACTTCGGCCCCTCGACGAGCCGTTCGTGCTGGAGCAGCAGGTGCGTGTCACCGACGGGCGCCAGCGTCTCCCGGTCCAGCTCCGTCGCCACGATTCCCGCGAAGCGCCGGCCGCCGGGTCGGTGGTCGTTCTGGAGGTTGAGCAGCCACAGCCGGCCCTCGTCGTGGAAGAGCGCGGGGTCGAAGCCGTGGCTCGCGATCCGCCGCGGTGCCGTCCACTCACCGGCTGCCTCCGTCGCCGTGGAGACATAGGTGTCCGTGTCGAAGTACGGAGTTCCGACCGAGCGGACGATCGCGTAGACCACCCAGAACCGCTCGCCGTCCCAGCTCAGGGAGGGTGCCCAGATGCCGCCCGAATCGGGCACGCCCGCGAGGGAGTCGCCCGGGACGGCGCCCTCGACATGGCCCGCGTACTCCCAGTGCGCGAGGTCTGGCGAGCGGTGCAGCGGGATCGTCGGGAACCACTCGAAGGAGCTGGTCGCCACGTAGTACCAGTCACCGACGCGCACCATCGACGGGTCGGGGGCGAAGCCCCGGATCACCGGGTTGTGCAGCAGGGTCACTTGAGGGCTCCGAGGGTGACTCCGGAACGCCAGTAGCGGCGCATCGCGACCATCATGATCGCCATCGGGACGATGGACAGCAGGGCACCCGTGAGGACCAGACTCGTGAGGTCGACACCGGATTCCAGGCGTTTGCCGGACCAGTTGTAGAGACCGATGTTGAGCGTCCAGTTGTTCTCGCCGCGCAGCACGGTCAGCGGCAGGAAGAAGGCGTTCCAGGTGTTCACGAAGGCCAGCAGGAACACTGTCGCGCCACCCGTCGTCATCATCCGCAGCACGATGCTGAAAAAGATCCTGAGCTCTCCGGCACCGTCGATACGAGCCGCCTCCAGGAGCTCGAAGGGGATCGTGGCCTCGGTGTACACCTTGGCGAGGTACACGCTGAACGGGTTGATCAGACAGGGGATCAGCATCGCCCAGGGCGTGTCCACCAGGCCGATCTCCGAGAACAGCAGGTACAGCGGCAGGGTGAGCAGCGCGATCGGGATCAGGAAGGAACCGACCACGCACGCGAAGACGAGGTTGCGGCCCGGGAAGTCGAAGCGCGCGAGGCCGTAACCGGTTGCCAGCGCCAGCAACGTGCCACCCAGCGAGCCGACACCGGCGTAGAGGAAGGAATTCGCCGTCCAGCGCAGGAAGATGCCGTGCTCGTAGGTGAACAGCTGATGCAGGTTGTCCCACAGATGCCAGCCGGAGAACCACAGTCCGTTGGACTGGTAGAGCCCGGTGCGGTCCTTGGTGGAGGCGACGATCAGCCACCACACCGGAAAGAGGCTGTAGACGCTCGCCAGGGACAGTCCGACGAGCAGAAACCGCTGGCCGCCCCGCGAACGGGCCGCCGGATCGGGCTCGGTGAGCCGACGGACGGGCCGGGTCTTCGCGGGTTCCTCGATGAGGGTCATCAGTCGGTCTCCTTCGAGGTGAACCGGTAGAACAGGAAGGAGGCGACGCCGAGGATCAGGGCGAGCAGCACCGAAAGGGCCGCCGCGTAGTGGTAGTTGCCGGCGTTGAACGCCTGGTTGTAGATGATCATGATCGGGGTGAAGGAGTCGCTGACCGTCTGCGGGGTGACGTTCCGGAAGAGCGCGGGCTCGTTGAAGATCTGGAGCATCTGGATGATGGAGAGCATCCCCGTCAGCACCAACGCCCCCCGCACGAACGGGATCTTGATGCTGCGGGCGATCCGCAGCTCCGAGGCCCCGTCGAGCCGCGCCGCCTCGAACAGGTCGCGGGGCACGCCCTGGAGCGCCGAGTAGATGATGACCATGTTGTAGCCGATGCCGTGCCAGGTCAGCAGGTTGCCGATGGACGGCCACACCATCGAGGGCGCGAAGAAGTTCCAGGAGAACCCGAAGATCTCGCCGAGCGGGGTGAGCGGGCCCACGTCCGGGCTGTAGAGGTTCAGCCACACGATCGCGGCGACCACGCCCGGGATCATGTACGGCACCAGCAGCAGAATCCGGAACCGGCCGGCCATCCGGGAGCTGAGCGCGTCCAGGAACAGGGCGAGGACGAGACTGACCAGGAGCATGATCGGGATCTGTACGCAGGCGAACAGCACCACCCGCAGCACGGAGCCCATGAACGCCGAGTCGGTCAGCCCCTGTTGGTAGTTGTCCAGACCGGAGAACTCGTCGGTCGTGCCACCGAGCCCCAGCCCGGAGGACTGCGACCGGTACAGCGACTGGTAGACGGCGTACCCGATCGGCAACAGGTACAGGAAGACGAAGCCGAGCTGGAAGGGCACCGTGAAGGCGGCACCCTTCCAGCGCAGAGAGCGAATCATCAGTAGCAGCCCTAAGCCTCTAGCCCTTGACGCTGATGCCGCGGGACTTCAGGTCGTTGACCGTCCACTCCTGCATGTGGGCGAGGAGCTGGGTCACCGTCTGCTCCTTGCTGACCACCTTGGCCCAGCCGGCCTGCATCTCGGTGAACATCGCGGTCCAGTCCGGCCCGAAGGTCCAGTCGGTGGTGACGGTGTTCAGGCTGTCCTTCACGACCTGCTGACCCGCCTGGTAGTTGGAGCCGAGCAGCTTCTCCGACACCGCCTCGGGCACATACGCGTCACTGTCGGCCAGCGCCGGCATCACGCCGTTGCCCGTCTCCGGGTTCGCCATCGTCTTGACCGCACCGGTGTTCGTGGACATCCACAGCGCGGCCTCGGCGGCCTGCTCCTGGTTCTTGCACCCCTTGGTCACCAGCGTCACACTGCCGGTCAGGTTGGTGCCCGCCGGCGTCTTGGCGGCCTCACCGGTGAACGTCGGCCAGGGCGACAGCCCCCAGTCCCCGAAGGACTTGGTGAAGTTCTGCACCATGCCGGCCATCTGCCACGTCGAGATCTGCCGGGTGGCGGTCCCGCCGTTGTCGTAGTTGCGCTGTACGGCGGCGTAGTCGGCGAACGACAGCTTGGAGTTGAGGTCGTTGTCGATGATCTCCTGGATCACCTTGGCGGCCTTCAGCGTGCCCGCGTCCTGGAAGTCCACCTTCCAGGAGTTGCCGTCGATGGCGTACCAGTGCGCCCCGGCCTGCATGGCCAGCACCTCGAGCGTGCTCGGGTCCTCACCTGCGTAGTTGGTGATCTTGATGCCGTGCTTCTTCAGCTCCTTGCCCGCGGCGATGAACTCGTCCCAGGTCGTCGGGGCCTTGATGCCGTACTTCTTGAAGAGGTCGGTGCGGTAGATGGTGAAGTTCGGCGACGAACTGGTCGGCACACCGTACGACTTGCCCTGTACCTGCGCGCTCGCCCACGACCCGGTGTTGAACTTGCCCTTCTCGCCCTCGACGTACTGGGTGATGTCGGCGAGCGCGCCCTGCGCCACCCAACTGGTGACGTATTCGGCGGTGTTCTGGACCAGACAGGGCGCGTTGCCCGCCTTGACCGCGTTGGTCAGCTGCTTCTGCATGGTCAGCTGGTCGGTGACCTTCGTGTACTTCAGCTGGATGTTCTTGTGCGAGGCGTTGAACGCCTTGACGACGGCGTCCTGGCCGTTGGCCCAGCCCCAGAAGGGGAGGGTGACAGGCCCCGACGACTGCGAGTCGCCGGAATCGTCCGACCCGCCGCAGGCGGTGAGCAGACCTGACAACGCGAGTCCCGCAACGGCGACGCGGGCGAACCTTCTCCGGGGGCTGCTGAAGTTCATCTGACCGTGTTCCTTCGGAAAGTAGGGCGTCTCGGAGAGGAGAGAGGGGGATCGGCGGCTCGGTGTCGGCCGGAAACGGCGGCCGGAAGTTTCATCGGCTCGCGGTTGCGGGGGGTCGGCCCAGCAGAAGCTGTAGTAACCGGTTGCTGGGACGGTAGGCCGAGGGTCCCGTGGTTAGCAAGAGGTAGACGGCAATTTGTTACGCCGGTTTGTCCGTGGGGTTAGACCCAGGTGCGGAGCACGCGACCGCATGACACCTGACATAGAGCCAGCTCAGAGCCCTATGGGCGCGACGAACGCAAGACCCGACGGCCCATCGAGGCGGCCCTGCCCGACCCTGCTGATCTGTGGAAACCGTTTACGAAACGATCTCTTTCTTCTGTTGCTAGCGGGGTGGTGCGGGCGGTCGTACGGAGTGCCGTACGACGACATGCGTACCCAGCACCAGATGGTCCCCGTCGGCCCCCTTGCGTCGTGCCCCGCCCCCCTCACGCCGATCGGCGACGGCCCGCAGGGCGACCCGTCCCATCTCCTCGTAGGGCACGTGGACGGTGGTGAGCTGCGGGGTGAGCTGGGAGGCGAGCGGGATGTCGTCGTACCCGACGATCGACACGTCCTCGGGCACCCGCAGCCCGGCCGCGCGCAAGGCCTGCATGGCACCGGCGGCGACGACATCGGTCCCGGCGAGGACGGCGGTGAAGTCGAGTCCGTCGCGCAGGCATTCCCCGACGGCCGCGTATCCGTGCTCGTAGTCGTAGGGCCCGTGCCGCACCATGGTGGCCTCGAACGGCACGCCGTACGCCTCGAAGGCGCGCCGGGCCCCGCTCAACCGCCCCTGGGCGGTGGTGAGTTCGGCGTGCCCCGGCAGTACGAGCACCTTGCGGTGTCCGGCCGACAGCAGATGGCTGGCCATGGCGTAGGCGCCGCCCTCGTTGTCGTAGTCGACGGTCGTGGCCGGCACGGCACCTTCCAGCGGAGGCCGTCCCACGAGCACGAGATGCGACCCGGCGGCGTCCAGGGAACGGGCGAACCGGGCCATGCGCAGCTGGTACTCGTCGTAGTCGTAGGCGCCGCCGAGCAGCACCACGGCCGCGACCCCCTGCTGGCGCATGAGGTTGACAAGGGCGAGCTCGCGCTCGGGATCGTCCCCGGTGGTACCCACCAGGGAGAGCCAGCCGCGCAGGGTGGCGGCGCCCTCGACTCCCTTGGCGACGTGGGCGAACGCGGCACCGGTGATGTTGTTGATGAGGATCGCGACGGTGGGTGTGCCGCCCCCGGCGAGCGACCGGGCGTGCGCGTTGGTGACGTAGTCCAGGTCGCGCACGACCTTCATCACCTTGCGGCGCAGGTCCTCGGAGACCGGATAGTTCCCGGACAGCACGCGCGACACACTGGCCACGGACACCCCGGCCCGCTCGGCCACGTCCCGGATGGTGGCCCGTCCGACGTCCCCGGACGCCTTGCGCTGACTCACCCTTGTGGCTCCTTAACGGTAGTGGCCCGGCCACACAGGACCCAGGGTCCGGAAACCGTATCCCATTGTTACTCCAGCACGATTCCGACGGCACAAGCCACAAACGGACGGCAAGTGCCCACCAACGCGGCCTGCACCCCGGACACCGGCCGTGAGGGAGCCGGAGGGGGCGCGTCGGTGTCGAGAGGCCTGGGGGCACCTCCCGCTCGAGCGAAGTCGAGAGTGGGGGAGCGCGGAGGCCCGAAGGGTCGGGCACGATCGGCCTCTCGACACCGACTGAGGCGCCCCCGTAGGCGACCGAACCGAAGTAGTACGGGCACGTGAAGCAGACCCCGGCCGGCCACAGCAAACCCCGCCCACCTCAAGCCACCCGAGCCATATCCGCGTACCGCACCTCATGCTCCAACCCCACCCCCGCCACCACCCGTTCCAGCTCCTCCACCACGATCCGCCCGAGCCGCTCCAGCTCGTTCCCGAGCGACCCGGCGATGTGCGGGGTGAGGAACACGTTGGGCAGCCGGTACAGCGGCGACCCCGCGGGCAGCGGCTCGGGCTCCGTGACGTCGAGCACCGCACGCAGCCGCCCGGAGACCAACTCGTCGGTCAGCGCGTCGGGATCGACCAGCGCTCCCCGGGAGGTGTTGATGAGCACACCTCCGTCCCGGATCAACCCGAGCCGGGATCTGTCGAGCATCCGATAGGTGTCAGGAATGTCGGGCGCATGCAGCGAAACGATGTCGCTGTGCCTCAACAGGTCGTCCAGCGAGAGGAGTTCGGCCCCCAGTGCGGCGGCCTCCGCGGGACTCACGTACGGGTCGTGCAGCAGGACCGTGAAGTCGAACGGCCGCAGCAGCTCCAGCAACCGCCGCCCCACCCGGGACGCCCCGATGACTCCCACCCGCCGCGCCACGTTCCCCATGCCCGCGGTCTCGGCGGGCGGCGGGTACGCATGCGTGGTCCGGAACCGCTCCCGGTGTTCGAAGGCCTCCTTCCCGCACAGCAGCATCATCGCGAGCGTGTACTCCGCGACCGGCAGCGCGTTGCCGGTGACCGCGCTGGAGACGGTGATCCCGCGTTCCCACACGGCGTCGCCGACGAGGGAGCGGACGGAGCCCGCGGCGTGCAGGACGGTCCGAAGGCGGGGCGCGGCGGTGAGGACGCCGGTGTCGAGGCGGGGGCAGCCCCACCCGGTGATCAGCACGTCGGCGCGGGCCAGGGCGTCCGCCGCGACGGGGTCGGTGAAGTCCTGGACGACGAGCGCGGGGTCGAGGCCGGCGGCCTCGCTCAGCCGGGTCATCAGGGGTGGCGGGAAGAGCAGGGGGAGGTGCACGGGATCCATCGCGAACACGGCCCTGGGTGGCTGCGGGCTGGGCATGTCACTCCTGACGCACTGAGTGGAAACAGTTTCTGAAAACGTCTTCTACGGCAGATCTACCGTAGGTCCGGCCTCCAGGGGTGGTCAATCACTGAAGAGGCCCGGTCGACAACCGGTTTCTCACTCCTGGCCGTGTCGGCGAGGTTACACAGTCTTTTCGAAAGTCGGTCAAGCCTCTTGACGCCGTTTCCGGACAGGGCCGAAGCTCTGCCCCAGCGCAGCAACCGGTTGTCTACCGGTTGCCGCGTTCCATGAACGGACAGATCAGGAGGTGGTGCGCCGTGCGCCCACATGCCGGTGCCGCGGTGAGCCGCCGCCGTTTTCTCTCCCTTTCCGCAGGCGGTGCGGTGGCGGGCGCGGCAGCGCTGAGCGGCTGTGCGATGCGGGTGTCGAGCGCGGTCGGCGGTTCCGGCGAGACCGTCACGGTCATGGCCAAGGCCGACGACATCTCGCCGGAGCTGATCGAACAGGCCCAGAAGGACATCGGCGTCAAGATCAACACGGTGCTGTACAGCACCAGCAAGCTGATCGCGATGATGACCAACGGCAACCCGCCCGACCTGGTGCGCGGTGTCGGCGCCGTGGACGCCCCGTACTACGCGGCGCGGGGCGTGATGGAGGACCTGGACCCGTACTTCGCGAAGAGCAGCGTCCTCAGGCCGGCCGACCTGGACCCGGTCAACGACCTGTGGCGCTACGACGGCCGTACCCAGGGCAAGGGCCCGCGCTACGGCATGGCGAAGGACTTCTCCCAGGATTCGATGTTCTGGTACAACACCGCCCTGTTCGACCAGGCGGACGTCGACTACCCGCCCGAGCTGGACCCGGTCACGTACGAGGAGTGGCTGGACAAGGCCAAACGTCTCACCCGACGCAAGAACGGCCAGACCACCGTGTTCGGCGGCAGCTACAACGGCGTGCTCACCCCCAACCTCCTGGCGAGCCTCACCGTGGCCGCCGGCGGGAACCTCTTCACCGACGACTACTCCCGGGTCGACTTCACCACCCCCGAGGCCCGCAAGGCCCTCGGCTGGTACATCGACTACTGCCGGACCAAGGTCGGACCCAGCATCATCCAGCCCGACCCCAACACCTGGGACGGGCCCACCTTCCAGGCGAACCGGCTCGCCATGTCCAACTCGGGCTACTGGCTCGGCGGCCTGATCAACGCGGACAAGAAGCTCGCGCCGCTCTCCCGGCTCGCTCCCGCTCCGTACTTCGACGGCGGCCGACGAGTCAGCCCGTGCCAGGCCGGCACCGGCTTCTGGATCCCGAGCAAGTCGCACCACAAGGACGCCGCCTGGCGGGTCTTCGAGTGGTTCTTCGGCGAGGCACCGGCCAAGGCGCGCGCCTCCGGCGGCTGGGGCATCCCGACCCTGAAGTCGCTCCGGCCGCTGATGCCAGCCCAGGAGGACTACCAGAAGCGGGTGTTGGCGGTGCAGGACGCCGAGCTGAGGCACTACTCGGTGATCGCCTTCACGCCGTACGCCACCGCGGACTCGCTCCTCGCCCTCTTCAACCAGATCGCCCCGGCCGCCATGAACGGCGACATGTCCGTCGACACCCTCGCGGGGCGCCTGAACTCGGCCATGAACGATCAGCTCAAGCGCGGTAAGGAGCAGGTGGGATGACGGTCGATCAGATTGCGTCGGTCACGGACCGGCGCGGTTCCGCTCCGGCGGCGGGGCCGGTCACCTCCCGGCCGCACACCTCCATCGCCACCCGTAGGCACCGGGCGTTCTACATGTTCGCCTCGCCCTGGATCATCGGCTTCGCGCTGCTGACCATCGCCCCGATGGCGTACGCGCTGTGGCTGAGCTTCACCACCTTCGACGGCATCTCGCCCCGCTGGCACTACGTCGGATTCGGCAACTACCGCGAGCTGTTCTCCGACGCGCAGACCTGGAAGTCGCTGGGCCGCACGGGTCTGTTCGCGATCACCTCGGTGCCCCTGTCGATCATCGCCGGACTCGGGCTCGCCGTACTGGTGAACCGGCCGCTCAAGGCGCGCGGGCTGTTCCGCACCCTGCTCTATCTGCCGGCGGTGGTGCCTCCGGTGGGCGCGGGCATCGCGTTCAAGCAGCTCTTCGACCAGAACTCCGGTGCCGCGAACGGCGTGTTGAACCTCTTCGGCATCGACGCCCTCGGCTGGCTCGCCGACCCCTACGCCCGCTACGTACTGATCATGACGGTGCTCTGGACCGCCGGAAACATCATGATCATCTCGCTGGCGGGACTTCAGGACATCCCGCGCGAGCTCCTCGAAGCGGCCCGTATCGACGGCGCGAGCGCCTGGCGGAGCTTCCGCAGCATCACGGTGCCGCTGCTGTCGCCGGTGCTGCTCTTCCAGACTGTGACCGGGGTCATCGCCTCGGTGCAGACCATCATGCCGCTGCTGCTGGCCCCCGATTCGACCCCGGCCGGTATCACCGCGCTCCCGCAGTCCAACTACCTCTACATGATGCACGTGTTCGCGGAGTACTTCGCGTTCGGCCGCTACGGCTACGCCTCCGCGCTGCTGTGGGTGCTCTTCGTCCTGATCCTCGTCGCGACCGGACTGATCTTCAAGGCCACGTCCGGCGTGGTGTTCTACAACGTCGACCCGGAGGCGAAGAAGTGACCGCCACCAGCCTCACCCCGAAGCGCGGCCCGCGCCTGCGCGTCAACCGCCTCGTCCTGTACACGGTCCTCGTCGCGATCACCGGCCTGTTCCTGGGCCCCTTCGGCTGGCTGGTCATCTCCGGCCTCAAGACCCCGGCCGAGCTGGCGGCCTCGCCGGTGC
Organism: Streptomyces canus; assembly: GCF_001514145.1. Classification (GTDB taxonomy): domain Bacteria; phylum Actinomycetota; class Actinomycetes; order Streptomycetales; family Streptomycetaceae; genus Streptomyces; species Streptomyces canus. The sequence goes on along the minus strand of NZ_KQ948661.1, from coordinate 148,955 downwards.
ACTGGCTGCCCGACCATGTGCAGTGGCACAACGTCGCCGACGCCTTCAACCTCATCGACTTCCTCGGCTACGCCCGCAACTCCCTGATCATCGCGCTCATCTACGCCACCCTCGTGACCCTCAGCTCCGCCTGGGTCGGCTTCGGCTTCGCCCGCCTCGAAGCCCCCGGTAAGAAGACCCTGTTCGGCATCCTGCTCGGCTCGATGATGCTGCCCCAGATGATCACCCTGCTGCCGACGTACCTGATCTTCGCCAAGCTCGGCATGGTCGACACGTACTGGCCGTGGGTGCTGTGGGGCCTGTCCTCCGCCCCCTATCTGGTCTTCCTCTTCCGGCAGTTCTTCGCGGGGCTTCCCCGGGAGCTGGAGGAGGCCGCGATCGTCGACGGCTGCGGCTATGCGGCCATCTTCTGGCGGATCTTCCTCCCGCAGTCCTGGCCGGTCCTCTCCGCGAGCTTCGTGATCGCCTTCACCTGGACCTGGGGCGACTACATCGCCCCGCAGCTCCTGCTGTCCACGGACCGCACCACCCTCGCGGTCGCCGTCATGTCCACCTACGTCACCTCGGCCGGCACCCCCGTCACCAACCTCCAGGCCGCGGCCTCGGTGATGTACGTCGTGCCGATCCTGCTGATCTTCCTCGTCGCCCAGCGCGGTTTCGTCGCCGGCATGTCGACGACCGGCCTCAAGTAGCCGTTCCCGTAACCCTGTTCGCAAGGAGTTCCGAATGAACACGCCGTTGTCCCGCCGTACGGCTCTCCAGGCGGCCGGTGCCACTGTGCTCGCCGCCGGCCTCACCAACCTCACGGCCACGGCGGCCCGGGCCGACGACACCGCCGCCGTCACGCCGAAGCTGGTCACCTATCCGCGCCCGTCCGCCATGCCGACCAACACCAGCTTCAAGGTGCGGGTCCGTACCGCCCCCGACGGCGAGTGGCAGACCCTCGACATCTGGCGGCCCCAGCTGGGCGAGATCAACCCCACCACCGGGTCGAGCAAGATCTACAACTCCTCGCTGGCGTACTTCGACTTCCAGGGCTCCGTCGAGGTCGAGATCACCTACCTCAAGGGCGGCACCACCAAGGTCCGGGTGCGGCCGGACTCCTACGGCATCACGCCCGAGGTGCTCGGTGACACCCTGCGCTTCACGCTCGACCAGCCGCGCAACGTCGTCGTCCAGATCAACGACGACATCTTCGACTGTCTCCACCTGTTCGCCCGCGCCATCGAGAAGAACAAGCCCGCGCAGGACGACCCGAACGTCCTCTACTACGGCCCCGGCGTCCACACCACCGCCGACGGCACCCTGCTCGTCCCGTCCGGCAAGACCGTCTACCTTGACGGCGGCGCCGTCCTGAAGGCGACCGTGATCTTCCGGAACGTGGAGCACGCCGGGATCGCCGGCCGTGGCGTGCTCGCCGGGACCGCGGGCGGCGGGGCCCTGGTGGAGAGCTCGCGGAACATCTCCATCGGTGCCGTCACCGTGCTCAACCCGAACGGCTATGCCGTCCAGTTGGGCGAGGCAACCGGTGTCACCATCAAGGGTCTCGGCTCCTTCAGCTCCAAGGGCTGGGGCGACGGCATCGACGTCTTCTGCAGCAGCAACGTCGTCATCGACGGCGTCTTCATGCGCAACTCCGACGACTGCATCGCCATCTACACACACCGCTGGGACTACTACGGCGACACCACCGACGTCACTGTCCGCAACTCCACCCTCTGGGCGGACGTGGCCCACCCCATCAACGTCGGCACGCACGGCAACACCGACAACCCCGAGGTGCTGAAGAACCTGCGCTTCAAGAACCTCGACATCCTCGACCACCGCGAACCGCAGATGAACTACCAGGGCTGCATCGCCCTCAACCCCGGCGACTCCAACCTGATCAAGAACGTCCGCATCGAGGACGTGCGGATCGAGGACTTCCGCTGGGGCCAGGTCATCTACATGAAGGTCATGTACAACACGAAGTACAACACCTCGGTCGGCCGCGGCATCGAGAACGTCTACGTCAAGAACCTCAGCTACACGGGCACGAACGCCAAGCCGTCGCTCTTCCTCGGCTACGACGCCGACCACGCCATCCAGGACGTCACCTTCGAGAACCTGGTGATCAACGGGCTCGTCGTCGCGGACTCGATGAAGAAGCCGAGCTGGTACTACACCACGGACACGGTCCAGTGGTTCTCCAACGAGCACGTGACGAACCTCAAGTTCATCACCACCGCCGAGGCCGAGGCGGCCGCCGCGTCATGAGTACCGCGTCCCAGAGAGCCCTCGCTCCGAGCCGCCGGGGCTTCCTCGGCGGCACGGCCGCCCTGCTGCTGGTGGCGGGCGCGAGCGGACTGCTCGCGCCCGGCACCGCCCGGGCCGCCGGCCAGGCGTCCGGCGGGCGTGCCTTCACGCACCCGGGCCTGCTGCACAGCGCCGACGACCTCGCCCGTATGAAGGCCGCGGTCGCCGGCAAGCAGTCCCCCGTCTACGACGGCTACCTGGCGTTCGCCGCCCACGCACGCTCCCAGTCGACGTACCCGGTCCAGAACACCGGCCAGATCACCTCCTGGGGCCGCGGCCCCACCAACTTCCAGAACCAGGCCGTCGCCGACTCGGCCGCCGCCTACCAGAACGCCCTCATGTGGGCGGTCACGGGCAACCGCGCCAACGCCGACAAGGCCCGCGACCTCCTCAACGCCTGGTCGGCCTCCCTCACCATGATCACGGGCGCCGACGGCCCGCTCGGTGCCGGGCTCCAGGCCTTCAAGTTCGTCAACGCGGCCGAACTGCTGCGCCACACCGGCTACGACGGCTGGGCGGAGACGGACATCGCCCGCTGCGAGCGGTCCTTCCTGGACGTCTGGTATCCGGCCGTCTCCGGCTACATGCTCTACGCCAACGGCAACTGGGACCTGACGGCCCTTCAGACCATCCTGGCCATCGGCGTGTTCTGCGAGGAGCCCACGCTCTTCGAGGACGCCCTGCGCTTCGCCGCGGCCGGCGCCGGCAACGGCTCCATCGCCCACCGCATCGTCACCGACGCGGGCCAGGGCCAGGAGGCCGGCCGCGACCAGGGCCACGAACAGCTCGCGGTCGGCCTGACCGGGGACATCGCCCAGGTCGCGTGGAACCAGGGCGTCGACCTGTGGGGCCACGACGACAGCCGGATCCTCGCCAACTTCGAGTACGCGGCCCACTACAACCTCGGGGGCGACGTCCCCTTCACCCCCGACCTCGACCGCACCGGCAAGTACATCAAGACGACCGTCTCCGCGATCGGCCGCGGCACCCTGCCTCCGGTCTACGAGATGGCCTACGCCCACTACGCCGGGGTCCGCGGCCTCGACACCCCGTACACCAAGGCGGCCGTCTTCCGCGGCACCGGCGGCACCCGGGTCGTCGAGGGCAGCAACGACGACCTGCCGAGCTGGGGGACCTTCGCCTACGCGGGGACCACGGCACCCTCGCCGACCGTACCGGCCGCACCCGCGGGGGTCACGGCGGCGGGCGACCGCACCCACGTCACCGTGAACTGGCTGCCGTCCACCTGGGCGACCGGATACGCGGTCCTTCGCGCCACACGCCCTGAAGGACCGTACGAGGAGCTCGCCACCGGCATCGACAAGCCGACGTACACCGACGACCGGGTGCGCGCGGGACGGACGTATCACTACACCGTCAGCGCCACCAACTCCCAGGGACACAGCGGTGATTCGGCCCCCGCCTCCGCCACCGCCGGTCTCCCCGAGCCCTGGTCGACCCAGGACATCGGGGACGTCAGGATCCCCGGTGCGGCCGTCTTCGACGGTGAGCGGTTCGTGCTCGAGGCGAGCGGCAGCGCCGACACCCACCGGCTCGTCCATCTGCCGCTGCGCGGCGACGGCTCGGTCACCGCGCGGATCGTATGGCCGCTGAGCTCGCAGTACTCCAAGATCGGCGTCAGTCTCCGGGACTCCCTCGACGCGGACGCGGCCCATGCGGCCATGGTGATCCAGGGGCTGCCGCTGCACACCTGGAGCGGGGTGTGGACCGTACGGCCCTCCCAGGGAGCGGAGGTCTCCGCGACCGGCAGCACACCGGTCCCGCCCTCGCAGCAGACGGCGATCACCACGAACGCCTCCTTCCCGATCTCCGGTCTCGGTGCCCTGCCCGAGTCGGCGACCCCGCTGGAGGCCCCGTACGTCGAGGGCGCGGGCGACGGCTACCGGCTGCGCATGCCCTACTGGGTGCGGGTGACCCGCAAGGGCCGCCGCTGCACCGGGGCGATCTCCCCGGACGGCATCCGCTGGACCGAAGTCGGTTCCACCGAGGTCGAGTTGGGCCGCACCGCGTACGCGGGCCTCCTCCTCACCTCCTGCCTCGGAGTCGACGCGGACTACGCCGAGACCGGCACCGGCGCCTTCGACAACGTCACCGTGGTCTCCGCCTCGGCCGGCGAGGTCTGGTCCGTTCCCAAGCCGGCCCGCACGGCAGGGGACCTGAGGGCGACGACCGGCGCCGACGCCGTCGAGCTGGCCTGGACGGACCCGGACCTCTCCGCCCGCTACAAGGTCCTGCGCGCCACGGACCCCGACGGCCCGTACCTCACCCTCGCAACCGGCATCGGCCCGGTCGGCTCCGGCACCCGCATCCAGTACGCGGACGCCGCCGGCACGCCGGGGATGGCGTACCACTACGCCGTCGCGAAGACGAACACGGCCGGGCGGGGCCCGCTCTCGGAACGCTCCTCCGCGGTGATGCCGACCCCGGCCCTGCCCGAACTCACCTCCTCGACCACGGCGTTCACGAACAAGGGAGTCCCGTTCCGGCATGTTCTGCGGGCCTCCCACGAGCCCGTACGGTTCACCGCCACCGGTCTCCCCGACGGCCTCCGCGTCGACAGGCGCACCGGCCTGATCCACGGAACCCCGCGCGCGACCGGCGAGTTCACCGTCACCACCACCGCCGGGAACGCGGCGGGCGACGGCACCGGAACCCTCACCCTCACCGTCGGCACACCCCCGCCCGCCCCCTGGACGTACGGCGACCTCGGCGACGTGGTCCTCGACGACCGCGACTTCGGGACGCTGGGCGTGGCCGCGATCCTCACCCCCGGCAGCACCGCCCACGAGGACGGGACCCTCGTGGTGCGGGGCGCCGGTGTGGATCTGACCGTCAACAACCAGGGGATAACAGGGCAGTTCGTACGGCGGCCCGTCACCGGCGACTGCGAGGTCACCGCCCGGCTGGTCTCGCGCACCGGAGTCACCGCCGACCGCGTCGGGCTGCTGATGGCGAAGTCGCTGTCACCGTTCGACCAGGCGGCCGGAGTGATCGTCACCGGCGGCACCACCGCCCAGCTGATGCTGCGCAAAACCGTCGCCGGAGCCTCCGCCTTCTCCGGCAGCGGCGCCGTCCGACTCCCCGCACTGCTGCGGCTGAAGCGCACCGGGACCGTCTTCACCGCATCCGTCTCCGGCGACGACGGCGCCACCTGGACCGACCTCGCCACCGGCGAGATCCCCGGCTTCGGCGACGCCCCCTTCCACGTCGGCCTGGTGGCCTGCTCCCGCAGTCCGCTGGCCCTCGTCACCTCCGAGTTCGACGAGGTGAGCATCACTCCCATCTGATTCCCCCCACGGAACGGAGATGCACCGCATGAGCCGCACTTCCCCCCACCAGCACCTCCCGCACACCGAGTTGAGCCGCCGCGGTCTCCTGAGGACCGCCGGCGGTCTCGGCGCCGCCCTCGCCCTGGGCGGCGGCGCCCTCGCCACCAGCATGGCCACCACGGCCGACGCGGCGCCCTCGACCTGGACCCACCCCGGCATGCTGCACAACGCCGGGGACATCAACCGGGCCAAGGTCAGGGTCGCCGCGGGGACCGACCCCTGGCTGTCCGGCTGGAACAAACTGGTCGCCAACTCCCACTCCCAGTCCACCTGGACCAACCGGGCCACGGCGACCATCATCCGCGGCGGCACCGGCGAGAACTACTCCCTGCTCTTCAACGACATCGCCGCCGCCTACCAGAACGCCCTGCGCTGGCAGGTCGGCGGCACCGAGGCCAACGCCGTCTGTGCCGCGAACATCCTCAACGCCTGGTCCAGGACGCTCACCTCGGTCACCGGCAACGCGGACCGGTTCCTCGCGGCCGGCATCTACGGCTGGCAGTTCGCCAACGCCTGCGAACTCATGCGCGGCTACAGCGGCTTCGACCTCGCCGCCGCCCAGAGCATGCTCGCCAAGGTCTTCTACCCGCTCAACAACAGCTTCCTGACCAACCACAACGACGCCTGCATCACCAACTACTGGGCCAACTGGGACCTGTGCAACATGGCCTCCGTCCTGGCCATCGGCATCCTCAACGAGGACAGCGCCAAGTACGACCAGGCCGTCACCTACTTCAAGTCCGGTGCCGGCAACGGCTCGATCGCCCACGCGGTGCCGTACCTGTACACCGACTCCGCCGGTTACGCGCTGGGCCAGTGGCAGGAGTCCGGCCGCGACCAGGGGCACAGCGTCATGGGCATGGGCCAGATGGGCGCCATCTGCGAGATGGCCTGGAACCAGGGCGACGACCTCTACTCGTACGACAGCCGCCGCTTCATGAAGGGCGCCCAGTACGTCGCGAAGTACAACCTCGGCCAGGACGTCCCCTTCACCACCTACAACTGGGGCACCGGGCAGAACTGCGCCGCCTCGTCCCAGACCGTGGTCTCCTCCGCCTCCCGGGGCCAGATCCGCCCCGTCTGGGCGATGCTCCACTTCCACTACAACCGGCGCCTGGGCCTCGACGACAAGTACATCTCGCAGATGTACTACGACCTCGTCGCCCCCGAGGGCGGAGGCGGCGACTACGGCACCACCAGCGGCGGCTTCGACCAGCTGGGCTTCGGCACCCTGATGTACGCCAAGTAGCGGCCTCACCGCGCTCTGCACCGGAATACCGAGCCGAAATGTGGTGCTCTGTTGTTCACGGTGCAGTAGCGGTGAGGAGGCTGGTGGACATATGACAGCAGTCCAGACAGACCCCGTGGTCAGCACGCCGTACGGAGCCGTACGGGGACGGTACGACCACGGGGTCGCGGTCTTTCGGGGCGTCCCCTACGCGGCGCCGCCCTTCGGCCCCCGCCGCTTCCGGCCGCCCGTGCCGCCCGAGCCCTGGGACGGGGTGCGCGAGGCGGCCGACTTCGGGCCCACGGCGCCCAAACCGCCGTACTCCGACGCCTTCGCGCAGTACCTGTCCGACCCGTTCGTGCCCGGCGACGACTGCCTCAACCTCAACGTGTGGACGCCGGAGCCCGGCCAGGGGGGCCGGCTCCCGGTCCTGGTGTGGCTGCACGGCGGAGCCCTGACCAGGGGATCCTCGGCGGTGCCGGTGTACGACGGGCACGCCTTCGCCCGGGACGGCGTCGTGTTCGTCTCGGTCAACTACCGGCTCGGCGTCGAGGGCTACGGCCTCTTCCCGGACGCCCCCGCCAACCCCGGCCTGCGCGACCAGCTCGCCGCCCTGCAGTGGGTGCACGAGTCGATCGGGGCCTTCGGCGGCGACCCCGGCCGTATCACCCTGGCGGGGCAGTCGGCCGGTGCGATCAGCATCGGCGCCCTGCTGGCCGCCCCGCAGGCCCAGGGCCTGTTCCGGCGCGCGGTGCTGCAGAGCGGGCCGCCCGAGGCGAGCGACCGCGACAAGGTGCGGCGGATGGTGCGCCGGATGGCCACCCGGCTGAAGGTCCCCGCCACCGCCGCGGCCTTCGCCGAGGTGGACCGCGAGCTGCTGGTGCGCACCCAGGCGGAGGTGGGCCGCCTGAGCAGCCCGGTCCTGGGCGGCCCCGCCTTCGGGATCGTCGTCGACGGCGACCTCGTGCCGCGTGATCCGCTGGAGGCGCTGGTCGAGGGCTCGGCGGCCCCCGGGGTCGAGCTGATGCTGGGCTGGACCAGCGACGAGTACCGCCTCTGGCTCGTCCCCGGCGGCCTCCTGGAGCGCGTCGACCGGCTCGGCCCGGTCGCCCTCGCCGGTGCCATGGCCCGCTGCCACTGCGGCTCCGAGGTGGTCCGCGGCTACCGCGCGCTGCATCCCGACGCCGGTACCGCCGACATCGTCGGCCAGATGGTCACCGACCACCTGCTGCGCATCCCCCTGCACCGCCTCGCCGAGGCCCGCCCGGGGTCGTCGTACGTCTACGAGTTCGCCTGGCCCTCCCACCGCCCGGACCTCGGCGCCTGCCACGCCCTCGAACTGGGCTTCGTCTTCGACACCGGCGCCGCTCCCGAGTCCGCCAAGCTCGCCGGCGAGGGCGCCCCGACCGAGCTCGCCGACGCCATGCACGGGGCGTGGGTGCGCTTCGCCACCGACGGCGACCCCGGCTGGCAGCCCTGGGACGACACCCACCCCGTCCAGATCTTCGGCAAGGGTGATCCGTACGTGGAGTCCGGCCCTCGGGATCACGATTTCGCGGTGTGGACAGCGGACACGACCACGCCGGAGACGGCCCCCGTGAAGGAACCGGCGGAGGGCTGGCCGGCCCGGACCGCGGAGCTCCGGTCGGTCGTACGGCGGCTGCGACGCACCGGACTGGCGCGGCGGCACTGAGCGCGCGGGCCCCCGTCTCTCAGCTGCCGGTCGCCGTGACCGAGTCCCGGACGACCACGTGGGTGCCCAGCAGGAGGTGCTCGGCCGGGTCCTCCGCCGTACGGCCGAGCGCGGTGCGCACGGCGAGGCGGCCCAGTTCCTCGTAGGGGACGTGGACCGTGGTGAGCGCCGGGTGGAGGTCCCGGGCGAAGGGGATGTCGTCGTAGCCGGCCAGCGAGACGTCACCGGGGACGTCGAGACCGGCCTCGTGCAGGGCGGTCAGGGCGCCCGCCGCGACCATGTCCGTCGCGGCGACCACGGCCGTGAACTCCAGGCCCTCCTTCAGGGCCCGGCGCATCAGACGGTGACCGGAGTCGCGGGTGAAGTCGCCGTTCAGGACCAGCGCGGGGTCGGGATCCATGCCGCGCGCGCGGTGGGCGGCGAGATAGCCGCGCTCACGGCCCTGCGCGGTGGTGTGGTCCGCCTTGCCGCCGAGGAACAGGACCCGCCGGTGGCCCTGGGACAGGACGTGGGCGACGAGCGCGTAGGCGCCGCCCTCGTTGTCGTACTCGATGACGGTGACCGGGGCCCCGGGACCGAGCGGCGGCCGTCCGCACAACACCAGGCGGGAGCCGGCGGAGGAGAGCGAGTCGGCCATACGGCGGGTGCGTTCGCGGTACTCGACGGTGTCGGCGGCGCCGCCCACCAGGATCACGGCGGCGGCGCGCTGGGCCCGCATCATCTCCACGAACTCCAGTTCGTGCTCGACGTCGCCCTCCGTGCTGCACACCAGACACAGATGGCCCAGCCGGTTCGCCTCGCGTTCCACGCCGTGGGCCATCAGGGCGAACGACGGGCCGGTGATGTCCTCGAGCACGAACGCGAGCGTGGGCGTGCCGACGCCCGCGATCGCCTTCGCGCGCGCGTCGGCGACGTAGTCCATCTCGCGCACGGCCCGCATCACGCGTGTGCGTGTCGCCGCGCTCACCGGATACACCCCGCCGAGCACCCGTGACACGGTCGACGCGGACACCCCGGCCCGCGCGGCGACATCCCGGATCGTGCTCCGGCTCGCGTCCTCACTCTTCCTGGTCATCCCTGCCTCGCCCCCTGGGGAACAGCGGCAACACCGACGGAAACCGGTTCCCGAGCGGAGGCTAGCAGGGGGAGAGGGGGAGCACTAAGGGGCGGGAGCGGAGAAACAGGGGCGCGCGAAGCGCAGCCCAGGGGCGCGGGGAACTGCGCGAGCAACCACAGCGAACGCGGCAGCCGCAAGACGACAGAACCCCGAAGGCGAGTAGGCGCCCCGCACCCGCTAGCGCAGCGCCGCCGCGATGCCCGAGATCGCCCCCGGCCCCACCCGGCAGCACCCCCCGACAAGCCGCGCCCCCGACTCCCGCCACCCCGTGACCTGCTCCGACGTGAAGGACGACCGTCCCTCCCAGCGGCGCGCCTCCGCATTCCAGGACTCGCCGCTGTTGGGATAGACCACGACCGGCTTGCCGGTGACCCGCGCGGCCGTCTCGACCGCGTGGTCCACGTCCTCCGGGACACAGCAGTTGACGCCGACCGCGATGACCTCGTCCACGTCGGCGGCCAGGGCGAACGCCTCCTCCAGGGGCTGGCCGGCCCGGGTGCGGTCGCCGGCGACGGAGTAGGAGAGCCAGGCCGGCACGCCGAGACCACGGATCGCGCGCAGCAGTGCCTGCGCCTCGTCGCTGTCGGGGATCGTCTCCAGGGCCAGGACGTCGGGCCCGGCCGCCGCGAGCACCTCGAGCCGGGGCCGGTGGAAGGCCTCCAGCTCGGCCACGCTCCGTCCGTACCGGCCCCGGTACTCCGAACCGTCCGCGAGCATCGCGCCGTACGGCCCGACCGAGGCCGCCACGTACAGCGGCCGCCGGCCCCCCTTCGCCCACGCCTGCCGCGTCGCCTCGCGCGCCAGCCCGACGCTCAGGGCCAGCAGTTCCGCCGCCCGCTCGCGCTCGATCCCGCGCTTGGCGAATCCTTCGAAGGTGGCCTGGTAGCTGGACGTGATGGCCACGTCCGCGCCCGCCTCGTAGTAGGCGAGATGGGCCTCGGTGATCGCCTCGGGCCGCTCCGCGAGCAGCCGCGCCGACCACAGCTCGTCGCTCAGATCGTGCCCGGCGGACTCCAGCTGGTTGGACATCCCGCCGTCGAGGACGACGGGGCCCGCCGCGAGGGTGTCGGCGAGGGGGCGGGAGAGGGCGTCGGGGACTTCCGGGGTGTCGCTGGTCATGCCTCGACGCTAGCCGACGGGACGGGAGAGGGCCGCCGCCGTCCGGTACGCGAACACCGGGACCGGCATGTGGGCCTGCTGAAGGGCGCCGCGGAGCCCCGGCGCCGATCAGTGCGCCGCGTGCCGTCCGCCCTCACGTCGCTTGCCGCGCCTGCGCACGGTCGGGGGGACCACCAACCCGCCGAGCAGACCCAGAGCCAGAATGTACGGCCACCAGCCCATCCCCTCCGTCTCCGCTCCCGTCGTGCGAGGTGCCGCTGCCGGAGCCTTCGACGCGGTATCGGTACGGACGCTCGGCGAGGCGCTCGACGCGACCGCGGTCAGTGCGACGTCGTTGCCGTCGCCGCCCCGATAGGTGATCCGGTACGTCGTGTCGGCGAGCTTGAGCCGCGTGCCCTCCTTCAGGCCCTTGAAGGCGCCCGTGGTCTTGGAGGTGCCTTTGTTGTCCAGCACGGTGATCCGGTGGGCGGGGCGGGTGCCGACGGCCGAGAAGTCGAGCTCACCGGCCAGCCGTACCGCGCCCGTCACCTTCAACGGCCCTTCTCCCAGAACCAGTTCACCCTTCGCGGTCTGCGTGTAGCCGCCGGAGACGGTGAGTCCGCCCGCGACCACACCCGCGTTGGTGACCGTCCCCTTCACCGCGCCCTTGCCGGACAGCGAGGAGACCACGCGAAGCCCGGCCGTACCGGCGTCCAGCCGTGCGGCCGTCGAGGTGAGCCGGATCCCCTTGCTGCGGGCGAGAGTTGCTCCGCCCCGCAGGGCGAGCGTGCCCTTGCGGACCGTCGTCGTCCCCGTGTACGTCACCGCGGTTCCGGTCAGTGTCGTCGTCGCCCTGCCCGCCTGGGTGAGGGAGCCGCTGCCGCTGATCCGGGGCAGGGTCAGCGGCTTGGCCGTGTTGTCGAGGATCAGCGAGCCGTTGTTCACGACCTTGTGGAGCCCGCCCCCGGTGTAGAGCCCGCCGTCGCCCCCCGCCTTGCCGCTGCCGAGGCGGAGCACGGCGCCCTTCTCGACGGTCGTGGAGCCGTCGTAGTACTGGACGGCCGCGAAGGTGACGTCGTTGCCCTTCGTCCCCTTGATGACGATGTCACCCGCGCCGGGCGCGGACAGGGTGTCGTGGAAGCGGCCGCCGCCGATGGGGGCGCCCAGGGTCACCGGCCCGTTGTAGTCGAAGGTCAGCAGGGAACGGGAGCGCGCCGCCAGCAGGTTGATGTACACGGTCTTCGCCGTGCCCGGCATGAAGATCCTGCTGGTTGTCCCGTCGCCCCACTGGACGTTCGCGCCCTTGATGTTGGTGCCGCGCTTGTTGACGTTCTTGGTGGCCGGCGTCCAGTTCAGGGCGGGATCGCTGAGCGAGGGATTGGTGTCGCCGCCCTGGTTCGACCAGCTGTACTGGCCGGTGAGGACCACCTTGCCGCCCGGCCGGGACTGGACGTTGATGTCGCTGCCGTACTCGCGCTGGTAGAAGTCCATCCGCTGGGTGACGGTCTGCCCCAGCGGGGTGTCCACGGTCCAGGTGCCCTGGTTGAGCACCTTGCGCATGCCGGGCAGCGAGGTCGCGTACTCGGGCCGCCCGGCGTTGGCCTGCGTGCCGTTGTCGATGACCCCGGAGAACGGTCCTGACGTCAGGTCCCAGGTGCCCCAGAGGAAGCGTGGCTGGGTGATCAGGCCGGAGCCGCTGACGGTGCCCAGGTTGTAGGCGCTCTTCAGGGACAGCCGCAGGGTGCCGTCGACCCGGATGTTGTCCTGGTTCAGCCGGAACGCCGGGGTGCCGTACGGGAAGTGGCCGATCAGGCCCGTCGTCCCGCCGTTGCCGTACTGGAGGGTCGCTCCCCGCTCGACCGTGACCGCCGGCGGGTCCGGGCGGGTCGTGGTGACGTACGGGTGGTTGCCGCCCGGCGTCCGCACGGACTGCCGCTGCCGGGACCGGGGCAGCGTGAAGTCGCTGTCCCTGGTCAGGATCAGTGTCCCGCTGCCGCGCACGGTGAGCGTGCCCTCGCCGCGGAATACCCCGTCGTACGTCGTCGTCCCCGCGGGCACCGTGACGACGGTGTCGCCGGTCAGGGTGACGTCCCGGTCCGCGAGGACGTCGGCCGTGACGTCACGGGAACCGGCGGCGGACGCCGGGGGAGCGGTGACCAGGAAGGCGGCCGTCGCCGCCAGGGCTCCGGCCGCGGCTGCTGTCTTGTGGAAATGGCTGCGCACATGACCGGAGACGGACGAGGCGCGCGCCGATAACAGAAAACCGAAAACAGAAAGCGCCTTCTTCTGATCCCGTCCGACCCGTTGACCTCCTGGTTCCCCAGCCTTACCTTTCGGCTGTTCGCAATAACAACAGATGTTCTCAATATCGAACATCTCTCTCAGGACACCCCCCTCCGAGAGGCAGTCCGTATGAGCCGCGCCCCCGACGTCCCCCACCGGCGACTGCTGCTGAAAGGTGCCCTGGCCGCGGGCGCCCTGGCAGCCACCCCCACGGCCGCCGAAGCCGCACCGCGCCCGAAGAAGGCCGCCCCCCTCGTGAACCCGCTCGTCCGCAACCGCGCGGACCCGTACATCCACCGTCACTCCGACGGCTACTACTACTTCACGGCCACCGTCCCCGAGTACGACCGCATCATCCTGCGCCGCTCCCGCACCCTGAACGGCCTCGCGACCGCCGACGAGTCCGTCATCTGGACCAAGCACCCGACCGGTGTCATGGGCGCCCACATCTGGGCGCCGGAGCTCCACCGCGTCGGCGGCAAGTGGTACGTCTACTTCGCCTCCGCGCCCGCCGAGAGTGTGTGGGACATCCGTATCTGGGTCCTGGAGAACGCCAACCCCAACCCCTTCAAGGGGACTTGGGCGGAGCGGGGCCAGATCAGGACCGCCTGGGAGACCTTCTCCCTGGACGCCACCACCTTCACCCACCGCGGCAGCCGGTACCTCGCCTGGGCCCAGCACGAGCCCGGCCTGGACAACAACACCGGCATCTTCCTGTCGAGGATGGCGAACCCCTGGACCCTGACAGGTCCTCAGATCAGGCTGTCCACCCCGGAGTACGACTGGGAGTGCATCGGCTACAAGGTCAACGAGGGCCCCTCGGTCATCGCCCGCAACGGCCGGCTCTTCATGTCCTACTCGGCGAGCGCGACCGACTGGCACTACTGCATGGGCCTGCTCACGGTCGACGCGGACGCCGACCTCATGAACCCGGCGAGCTGGTCCAAGTCACCCACACCCGTCTTCACCAGCAACGACACCACCAGGCAGTACGGCCCCGGCCACAACTGCTTCACCGTCGCCGAGGACGGTCGCAGTGACGTCCTCGTCTACCACGCCCGCCAGTACAAGGAGATCGTCGGCGACCCGCTGAACGACCCCAACCGCCACACCCGCGTCCAGAAGCTCGGCTGGCACGCGGACGGCACCCCGAACTTCGGCATACCGGTGGCGGACACCGCCACGGACACGGAGGTCGCGTCATGAGACGTGCTCACGCGGTACTGCTCGCCCTGTGTCTGGCCCTGGCCGGCGCCCTGGTGACCGCCGGACCGGCCCAGGCCGCTCCGCTGACCATCCCCAACGGCGTCCAGTTCACGGACACCTCGGGCAACGCCCTGCACGCCCACGGCGGCGGGGTCATCAAGGTCGGCTCCTACTACTACTGGTTCGGCGAGGACCGCAACGCCGACAACACCTTCCGGTACGTGGACGCCTACCGCTCCACCGACCTGAAGAACTGGGAGTTCAGGAACCACGTCCTGACCCAGTCCAGCGCCTCGGAGCTCGCCACCGCCTACATCGAGCGGCCCAAGGTCGTCTACAACGCGTCCACCGGCAAGTTCGTGATGTGGATGCACAAGGAGAACGGCACCGACTACAGCGAGGCCCGCGCCGCCGTCGCCGTCTCCTCCACGGTCGACGGGAGCTACACCTACCAGGGCAGCTTCCGCCCGCTGGGCGACAACATGTCCCGCGACATCACGACGTTCGTCGACACCGACGGCACCGGCTACATGGTCTCGGCCGCCAACGAGAACTACGACCTGCACATCTACCGGCTCACCGCCGACTACACCGGCATCGCGAGCCTGGTCGCCAACCCGTGGGTCGGCGGCCACCGCGAGGCCCCGGCCCTGTTCAAGCGGGGCGGCGTCTACTTCATGCTGACGTCGGGCGCCACCGGCTGGAGCGCCAACCAGCAGCAGTACGCCACCGCCACCTCCCTCGCCGGACCGTGGACCTCGATGGCGAACGTCGGCGACTCCACGACGTACAACTCGCAGACCGCGTACGTCCTTCCGGTGCAGGGGACTTCGGGCACCTCGTACCTCTACATGGGCGACCGCTGGGGCAACTCCTTCGGCGGGACCGTCAACGACTCCCGGTACGTGTGGCTGCCGTTGACCTTCCCCACCTCCACCACGATGTCCATGTCCTGGTACCCCCAGATCACGATCGACGCGGCGGCCGGGACGATCAGCGGCACCAGTGCCACGTACAACACGCTGGTCTCCCGCAACAGCGGCAAGTGCGCGGACGTGGCCAGTCAGTCGCTGTGGCAGGGCGTCGCGATCAGCCAGTACACCTGCAACGGCGGTGCCAACCAGAAGTGGTGGTTCAAGGACCTCGGCACCGGCTACTACCAGCTGGTCGGCCGCGGCAGCTCCCTGTGCCTCCAGGAGAACGCCACCAACGTCACCCAGGAGAACTGCGGGAGCGCGACCACCCAGCAGTGGTCGGTGGTCACGTCGGGCTCGTACGTGAACATCAAGGCCCGGGCCTCCGGCGAGTGCCTGGACGTGAACGGCGCGTCCACCGCCAACTCCGCCGCGATCATCACGTACGCGTGCAGCGGAGCGGCCAACCAGCAGTGGACGCGCGGGACCTGACGTCAGGCCAGCAGATCGATCGCGTCGATCGATGTGCCCGCACTGAGGAAGGACGTCGACCCCGAACCGCTCGCCACGTAGATCTTCAGCGTGTTGTAGGCGCTGGTGTCCGTCAGCCAGGCGGACGCCGGCACGCTGTAGGTGAACGTGTAGTTGTTGCCCCGGTACGAGCCCACGGTCAGCGACCGGGTGCTCGGCTGGGTGGGCGGGGAGGGGACGGCGGAGGTCCAGGTGTCGTTGACGACGACCTGCGGGCGGCCGTTGGCGTAGGCCGTCGTCACACCGATGCGCAGGGTGTGCGCGGCGGCGGCCTGCGCGGCCGTCAGCTTGAAGTAGACGATGATGCCGCTGTTGACGTCCTTCCACAGGTAGCAGGGGAAGCCCGAGGTCTCGGTGCCGCTGCCGATGACGACGTTGCCGGTCCAGGAGGAGGCGCGGACGTCGGACGGATGGGCGTACGTCATCAGGTCGGCGTTCTTGAAGCCGCCGGGCGTGCCGTCCCAGTTGTTGATGCGCCAGATCGCGCTCGCGTTGCCCGGATCGTTCGAGGACGGGATCGCGATGGAGTTGAGGGTGGTCGTGCCGCCCGCGCTGACGCTCACCGAGCCGGTGTAGACGGCGAGTTCACCCTTGAAGACGGTCAGCGTGTACGTCCCCGGCAGCACACCCCCGATGGAGAACCAGCCGTCCGACGACCGCGCCGAACCCCAGTACTGGGCGGCGGAGTTGGCGAGTCCGACCGTGTAGGCGTACGCCGTGTTCCGCCCGGTGATGCCGACGCCCGCGACCTTGCCCCGGCCGCTCGCGGGGACGTAGCCCGAGATGCCGAGCGCGTCCGCCCACGAGGTGGTGAGGGTGCCCGGGTACAGCGCGGAGGAGGGGGCGCCGCCGTCGGTGAAGGCGATGACGTAGGGGCCCTGGAGGCCGAAGCGCTGGGCCTCCGTCTGGTTCTCGCCGTAGTACAGGATCTCGTACAGGCCGCCGCCGTCCGCGCTCTGGTGGCGCAGGAGGGAGCGGTAGAACGGGCCGCCGGAGGCCTTCTCGTGGTTGGAGCGCACGATGTACAGGCCGACGCTGCCGGTGGTCCAGCCGACGTAGTTGTAGTCGATGACCCGCGCCTTCGCGTAGTGCTTGGAGCGGGTCTGGCCGTCGGACTTCGCGAAGACGTCGGAGGCCTCGATGGTGGTGGGCGCGTAGGTGTACGAGTCGGGCTCGTCGTTGAGGAACTTGCCCGCGTTGACGCGCAGGATGTAGCGGGTCGCCGAGACCGAGTCGTCGGCCTTGTTGGTCCACAGGTAGACGTTGTTCTCGCCGCTGCGGGCCGCGTAGTAGTGCTTCAGCGTGCCGTACGCGACCGAGATCAGGATCGTCGTGCCGGACTGCTTGATGCTCACGGTGGACGTGCCGAGCCCGGACTCGATGTGCGAGTTCTTGCCGCCGTAGCCCTGGTACTGGGTGCCCTTGTAGACCAGCGAGGTCAGATCGCCGTTGGTCTTGCTGACCTTGAAGACGAGGCTCGCGCCGGTGTCGACGACGTAGTTGGAGCCGTCGTCGCTCCAGCCGAAGGCCGCGGCGGACGCGGTCTCGGCGAGCGGCCCGGCGAACGCGGCCGTCCCTGCGACGGCCGCGGTGCCGAGGACGAAGGTACGGCGTCCGACCGGTCTGTTCACGGTGGATTCGGACATGTGGGGGTGCCTCCTCCGGGAGGTGTGGGGGTGGTGCGGGTGCTTTGGAGAGTGACAGTTGAATCGATTTCGCGAAAGGGCTTTCGCTCGCTGGAAGTTGGCAATCTTGTGAAAACGGTCCAAGGTCTAGAAAGCGCTTGCGGATGGCGGTACGGTCCGGCGCCAGGTGCTGTCCCCCTGACGGAGGAACCACGAATGAGACGTTTCAACCTCGCCCTGCTGACGGCGGTGGCGCTGGCCTCGGGCCTGACGGCCGTACCGGCGCAGGCGCACACCGGACGTCCCCCGGGCCTCGAGAACTGCACCGCGGCCGGCTGCCACTTCGACGTCCCGCCGGGCACGTACGACGTGAAGGTGCTGCTCGGTGGTGACGCGGAGTCGCACACCGCGATCAGCGGCGAGACCCGCCGTTCCCTGCTGCCGGAGACGGCGGTCGCGGCCGGCGAACGGGCCTCCCGGAGCTTCACCGTGAACGTCCGCACCCCGGAGGGCGAGCCCACCGGCCCCGACGGCACGCCCGGCCTGGACCTCGCCCTGGGCGGCTCGGCCCCCGCGCTCGCCGGCATCAAGGTCACCCCCGCCCGGCACACCCGCCAGATCTTCCTGGTCGGCGACTCCACGGTCTGCGACCAGCCCGGCGACCCGTACTCCGGCTGGGGCCAGCAACTGCCCCAGTACCTGCGCAAGGGCGTCTCCGTGGCCAACTACGCCGACTCCGGCGAGAGCACGGTGACGTATCTGGCCGAGCCGCGCCTGTGGGCCACGGTCCAGCCGCTGATCCGCCCCGGCGACCTCGTCCTCGTCCAGCTCGCCCACAACGACAAGACGACCGACGAGGTGACGTACCGGGCGAACCTGGAGACACTGGTCGCGGGTGTGAGGGAGAAAGGCGGGAACCCTGTCCTCGTGACGCCCATCGTGCGACGCTGGTTCAACTCGGACGGCACGCTGAACAACGGGACGGCCCTGCTGGTCAACGGCCTCGGGGTGGACCATCCCGCGGTGATCCGCTCGGTGGCCGCAGCAGAGGACGTCCCGCTGATCGACCTGACGGCGAAGACGAAGACGCTGGTGGAGTCCTTGGGAGTGGAGGGCTCGAAGGCGATCTACCTCTACAACGAGAAAAGGGACAACACCCACACCTCCGTACACGGCGCCACCGTGTACGCGGGCCTGGTCCGCGACGAACTCGTCGCACAGGGGCTGGCGCCCGCAGGGCTGGTGCGGGTGGGATAGACGCCTGGGGCGTCCCGACCGGAACCGGGGCGCCCCAGGTCTGTGTGGTGAGCCGAAGAAAGAGAACCGATGCAGCTGCCTCCTGAGGACCGCACCCTCAGTCCGTACACCGGCTACACGCGCGCCCACTGGGAGGCCGCGGCCGACGCCCTGCTCGCCGCGGTGGAGCCGTACGCCACCGAGGACCGCGCCCTCTACCACCTCCCCGGCGACCGGCAGAGCTGGTCCGGCCGGCTCTCCGACGGGCTGGAGGGCTACGCCCGTACGCTCCTGCTGGCGGCCCTCCGTCAGGACGGGACCGCACTGGAGCGGTACGCGGACGGGCTCGCCGCCGGAGTCTCGGGAGTCTGGCCCCGTATCGAGGACCGCAGCCAGCCGTTGGTGGAGGCGGCGTCGATCGCGTTCGCCCTGCGCATCACGAAGCCGCTGCTCTGGGACCGGCTGGACGACGCCGTACGGCAGCGCGCCGCGGCCTGGCTCGGCGACGCCCTGACCGCGGAGGCCTGGCCCTGCAACTGGGAGCTCTTCCCGGTCACGGTCGCCGGCTTCCTGGCGTCGGCCGGATATGAGCCGGACGCCTCCCGCAAGGCGATCGACCGCGGGCTGGAGCGCATCGAGCAGTGGTACGTCGGCGAGGGCTGGTACACCGACGGCGACGGCCGCAAGTTCGACTACTACAACGGCTGGGCCATGCACCTGTACCCGGTGCTGCACGCCTGGCTGGCCCAGGACGACCAGTTGGCGGACCTGTACGGCGGCCGTCTCTCCCGCCATCTCGAGGACTACGCCCGCCTGTTCGGCGCCGACGGTGCCCCGATGCACCAGGGCCGCTCCCTGACGTACCGCTTCGCGACGACGGCCCCGCTGTGGCTGGGCGCACTGACGGGCCACACCCCGCTGGCCCCGGGCGAGACCCGGCGGCTGGCGTCCGGGGCCCTCAAGTACTTCCTGGACCGGGGCGCGGTGGACGCCAACGGCCTCCTCACCCTCGGCTGGCACGGCCCCGACCCCGCCGTCCTGCAGGGCTATTCGGGACCGGCGTCCCCGTACTGGGCGAGCAAGGGCTTCCTCGGCCTGCTCCTCCCGGCCGACCACGAGGTGTGGACGGCGGTGGAGGAGCCGGGCCCGGCCGAACGCTCCGACGCGGTCACCTCGATCACCGCCCCCAACTGGCTCCTGCAGTCCACGAGTTCCGACGGCCTCGTCCGCCTCCACAACCACGGCAGCGAGGACGTCCGCTACGACCCCTACTACACCCGCCTCGCCTACTCCACGGTGACGGAGCCCTCGCCGTCGTACGACAACAGCGTGATCGTGGACGGCGATCCGAGCCGTACGGAGATCGTGCCGTTGGGGGTGGGGGAGGGGTGGGTGGCCTCGCGGCACACGGCGGCCGGGGGTACGCAGGTCTCCAGTGTCGTGCTCGCGCAGGGAGCCGTGGAGGTACGCGCCTTCCTCGTCGCCGGTGCCGAGCCCGGGACGTCGGTACGGGTGACCGGGTGGTCCCCGCGGGAGGGCGCGCGGGCCGAACTGCTGGCCGCCGTGGGCCTCGACGACGAGCTGAGCGGGGTGACCGGGGAGGGGGACACGTTGTTCGTCGCGCTGGCCCGGCTCACCGGTGACGCGGATGCCGTGCCGTTGGAGGAGACGGTCACCGTACGGGCAGGAGGGGCCGGTGAGTTGACGGTGGTGTGGAGCGGGGGCCCCGAGGCGCGGGTTCGGCTGAACGGCTCCGGAGTGGAAATCACCGCCGGGGACTGAGCCGCCCCGGGCAGTATGAGGATCATGAGTGGCGGAGACGAACTGGTCGAACTGCTGGGCCGGGCCGGGCTGGAGGTCGTGGGGGAGCGGCGGGTCGAGGAGGTGCCGCCGCCTCCGGCCGTGTGGCGGCATGTCATCGGGTCCGAGGTCGAGCCGACCGTGGCGGTCGCGGACGACCGGCCGGATCTGGTCGCCGAACTCAACGCCCAGTGGCACCGGTTGGCGTCCGACGCGGGGATCCTCGGTGGCGACGGGGTGTTCTTCATCGACTTCTCCGGTAACCAGGGCCGGAGTTGGGTGCGGGTCCGGCTCACCGACGGCTGGGATCTCGCCGGAGTCCTGGGTCCTCGACCCGGGCAGCCGGAGTTCCTCACGCTGTCCCTGGACGGGGACGCGATGGTGGGCGCCACGACCGAGGAGTACGCGGTCTGGCTCGTCGCGGTCGACCGGCTCGGGGAGCGGCGCGAGGAGGCCGCACGGGCGGCCGGAGCGGAGACGCCGGAGGAGCGGGCGGCCGCGTGGGCGTCCTTGTTCGAGGGGCCGAAGCCCCTCGGGAAGCTGCTGGACGCGTGGGCGGACGGACTCTCACTCAACCCCGGCACTCCGCAGGATCTGTGGCCGCTTCTGGTGGAGCGGTCGCCGTACGCGATGTACCGTGCGCTCCCGGCGGACGCCGTGGACGTCCTCCTGGCCCACCCGGACTGGAAGCTGCGGATGAGGGCGGCCGAGCAGCAGCCGAACATCACGCCCGAGCAGTGGGCCCGCGCGATTCTCGCGGAGCGGGATGAGCGACAGCGGTGGATCCTCACCATGCTGGCCGCCGACCGCTGGGCAGAACTTCCCGAGGACGCCTGCCGGGGACTCGCCGCCGACCCGTCCCCCCGCGTCCGCTCCGAGACCGCCCGCCTCAAGGGCCTGCCCGCCTCCCTCTCGGTCGCCCTGGCCGCCGACCCCGACGGCGGTGTGCGCTATGTGGCCTGCACGGCGGCCTGGCCGCACCTCGACGCCCCGGCGCGAGACGCGTTGCTGGTCGATTCCCACGACTTGGTGCGGGCGCGAGCGCTGCTGCTGTACCACCGGGAGCACCCGATGCCCCGGTCGGTGTACGAAGAGCTGGACGACAAGCGGGAGGCGCTGCGGACGTGTCTCCTGGAGCACGACCTCGCGGCACAGGTGGCGCGACACGGGGAGCCGGCCGAGCGCCGCTCCCTGGCCGGCAACCCACGCCTCGCTCCGGACCTGGTCGGCCTGCTCGGCGACGATCCCGACGCCGGCGTGCGGTTCGAGATCTCGACGCGAGCGGACCTCACCGAGGAGGACCGCGCGGGAATCCTCTACGACTTCGATCCGGGCGTTCACTATTTCCCGCTCGACTGGGTCGTCGCCCTGCACGACGCCCCAGCCGCCATGCGCCGCCTGGCAGCCTCCTCCCACCCCCTGGTCCGCAGGAGCGTCGCCCGCGCCAGGCACCTCCCGCCGGACGCCGTGGCTCTTCTCGCCGACGACGAGGACCGCGTCGTCCAGCTCTTCCTCGCCGAGTCCTGTGACGACGCGCCCGCCGACATGCTCATGCGGGTGTGGCAGTGGTGGGACGGCAGCCTCACCAGCCCAGACCGGCCACAAGGCCACCCCAACTTCCCCCGCCACGACCTCCTGCGCTACGCCGACGACCCGAACCCTCGCATGCGCAGACTGGCCCTCGACGACCCGCAGTCCACGCCCGAGCTGGTCGAACGGCTCAGCCGGGACAGGAGCGAAGAGGTCCGCCGCCGGGCCGTGACCGACCCGCGGCTCTCTCCGGCGGCTGCGGCACGGCTCCTGGAGGACCCGCACGAACACATCCGCAGCGCGGCCGCTCGACACCCCCACCTGCCGGCCCGCATCCTCGTCCAGCTGCTGCGGCAGGGAACCGGCTCCGCGGAGACCGCCGCCCGGAACCCGGCCCTGCCGGTGGAGGTCATGCGGCGCATGGTCGAGCGGCTCGTACCGCTCAGGGCTTGAGGCGGGCGATCCGCAGGCTCGTCGAGGTCGGTGACGCGCCCGTCAGCGGCTTAGCGTACGACGGTGTGACCGGGACGTACGCCCAGGCCAGTGTGCCGTCCTTCTGGACCGCGATGTCCCCCGTGATCCGCACCGACACCACCTTGTCCGCGCTCTGGAACTTGCCGTTCCAGTCGATGAGCCGGACGTGCGTGCCGGTGAAGGTGCCGGTGCAGGTGCCGCTCGCGCACTTGGCGTTCTTCAGGGACTCCCAGGACACGAGGAGGCGGTCCTTGCCGTAAGGCGCCACGTGCACGTTCACATGCTCGGTGCCGGGCGCGTTCGTGAGGTAAATGGCCTTGCCCGGGCCGGAGTTGCGGTTCTTCAGGAAGGCCACCGCCACCTGGTGAGTGCTGGTCCTCGGCTTGACCGTCCAGCCGCGGCCGCTCGAGTCGTCCGGGTTCTTCTTCGCGGACGCGGCACCGCGCGAGGCGAAGGCGGTCGCGTAGCGGCCCGTCGAGGACTTCAGCAGGTCGCCGGTGCGGCCGGGGAACGTACCGCCGCAGTACCCGGCCCAGCACTGCTCGCGCTGTACGACCGGAGCCACGTCCGGGGCGCCGATGCCCGTCGACACGAACAGGCCCGAGCGCCAGTCGTCGAAGCAGAGGGAGGCGAAGTCGCCGGTGGTCTCGGCGTGCAGTGCTATGCCCTCGTTGTGGCTGCACCCCCAGCCCCAACCCCCGCTGAGCTTCGCGCCCTTGGCACTGACGTACGACAGCTTGTCGCCGAAGTGGCCGTCCGCGAAGCCGCCCGCGCCGTGCACGACGTAGTAGGCGCCGTACTTCTTGCCGTTCCAGGTGAGTTGGCCGTCGAGGGTGGGGGAGGTGTCGTGGGAGGCCGTGCCGGTGAGCTTCGTCCGGAAGGTCTGCTTGCCGTTCGTGTACCGGACGATCGCGGCCGCCGTCTCCTTCCACTTGTTGGTGTCGGCGACCCGGGTGAGCAGCGCGAAGCCGTCGTTGTGCGCGACCAGACCGCCGACCTCCTTCGCCCCCTTGACGACGGTGTCCGTGCCCGAGCGCTTTCCGGCGGACGTCAGCGGGGTGACGTGGATGCCGTCCGAGGCGGGCCAGGCGACGCGCAGGGTGCCGTTCGGTGCCGCCGCCGTCGCCGTCCGCGTCCACTCGCGGGTGTTGTTGTAACCGGCGGACAGGTAGGGGAACTTGGCGGCCAGGGTCACGGCCGTGGTGGCTGGAGTGAGCGGGGGAGCGGTGGCCGCGCCGGCGGTGGCGTACCAGGCGCCGACGAGCGCGGTCGTCGCGGCGAGACCGGCGACGACGGGCTTACGGGCGGCGCGGACCCGGCGGTGGCCGGTGCGAGGGATGTCGCGAACCGTGTCGCGAGCGGTGCCTCGGGGAGTGTCGGCGTCGCGCGGTGTGCGTCTTGCGGAAGTCATACCTCCATGTCGCCGCAGGGGACGCGAACGTTGCCGCCGATCTTGCGGTGGCCGACCGGACCCCCGAGAATCCCCGCATGACCTCCACCATCCGCCATGTGACCATCGACTGCGCCGACGCCTACGCGGTCGCCGCGTTCTGGTCCCAGGCCCTCGGACAGCCGCTGCACGAGGAGGACCGGCCGGGCGACGAGGAGGCACTGATCGAGGAGGCGGGCCTGCTCTTCGTGACCGTCCCGGAGACCAAGACCGTCAAGAACCGCCTCCACTTCGACCTCCAGCCCCAGGACCGCACCCGCGACGAGGAGGTCGCCCGCCTCCTCACCCTGGGCGCCACGCTCATCGACGACCAGCGCACGGGCGACGGCATGGGCTGGGTGGTCCTGGCCGACCCGGAGGGCAACGAGTTCTGCGTGGAGCGGAGTGCGGCGGAACGGGAGAACTGAGGCCGGCCCCGCGGGCCGCTCGTGGTCACCACACTTCGGCCGGCACCGAAACAACACCCGCCTAGCGTGCCCGCATGACCGAACACCCGCAGCAGACGCCCGACCATGCCGTGACCGGCATGGTCCACCATGTGCTGGTCCTGGCCGAGACCTGGACCGCCTGGGACGGCAAGCCCGTCCATGTCGACGACCGTGTCTACACGCCGCACAAGGCGATCCGCCGGGTCGCCGACCATCTGATCGACCACCTCGCCGAGTTGGAGGCGCGGCTCGCGGGCGAGACCCCGCAGCCCGACCACTGGCACGCGTCCACGACGACCACCGCGGCCGACCTCGCGCCCTTCACCCAGGAGGACCTGGACGAGGCCCGCAGCCGTCTCACCCGGCTCGCCCGCACCTGGGCCAACCGCCTCGGCGCCCTCACCGAGCACCAGCTCGACCACTCACCCGGCGAGGGCTGGACCTTCCGCGAACTCGCCCTGCACCTCAGGGGATCCACGTACTACGCCGACGCGCTCGGCGACCTGTCATGACCGCACGCCGGTCCCGAGCAGCGTCCGCGTGAGCCGGTCCGCGAAGTCCACCGGGTGCTGGAGGATGCCGAGATGACCGCCGGGAAACTCGACGAAGTCGGCCTGTTGCGTCTTCGCGAGGAACTCGGCGGTTCGGTAAAGGAGTTGACCCCGGGAGTCGGTCCCCGCGGCGACGGTGAGGCGGGCCTGCGTGGGGCCCGCTTCGGGGACGTACGCTGTGAAGGGCCCAAGGACATGCGCGAGGGAGAGCGCCATCGGGCTCACCAACTCCTCCTCGCGAGTCAGGGGTTGGCCCTCAGGGAGCTCCCCCGCCGCCCGGTCCTCCAGTACGGCGGTCATCAGGGCACCCGCCGCCGCGAGCCCCTTGGCCCGGTACACGGCGCAGATCTCCCGGAACGCGGCCTGCTGTCGCGCCCCGTCCGGCAGTACCCCCACACACGGCGGCTCGTGCGCGACCACGTGCCGCAGCCGTTCCGCGTGCCGGGCGAGCAGATCGAGCGCGGCGATGGCCCCGGCGCTGGTGCCGAGGACGTACGCCGACCCGTCCTCCGGGAGTGTCGCGTCGAGCACCCGCCGCGCACCGTCGCTCCAGTCCTGGACCCGCTGGTCCTCGACGGGTTCGCCGAGGCGGCCGTGGGCGAGGCCGAGGGGGTCGTACGTGACGACGGTGAAGTGCCCGGCGAGCGACTCCGTCATCGGGCCGAGGCCCATCGGGTGTCCGGCGCCGCCGGGGAGCAGCAGCAGTAAGGGGCCGTGGCCGGTGATGTCGTAGTGCGGGTCAGTCATCGGTGCTCTCCTCTTGGGGCCAGTTCTCGAGTGCCACGTGCAGGGCGTCGACCGCCCTGTCCCAGGACTTCTGTACGTCGCGGGGGGCGCCGAAGCCGCCCGCCGACTCCAGGGCGCAGTAGCCGTGGAAGGCGGCGCGCAACAGGCGTACCGCGTCGGTGAGATCGGGTTCGGCGAGGCCGTAGGCCCGGAGCATGCCGTAGGTGATCTCGACGGTGCGGTGGAGCGCGGGGGTGCCGGCGATCAGCGACTGGTCGATCCGGATCTGCGTGGCCGCGTACCGCCCCGGCCGCTCCAGCGCGTACGCCCGGTAGGCACCGGCGAAGGCGACCAGGGCGTCCTTCCCGGCCCGCCCCGCCACCGCGACGGCGATCCGGTCGATCATCTCGCCGCCGGCGAACAGGGCGAGCCGGGTGCGCAGGTCCTGGAGGCTCCTGACGTGCGAGTAGAGGCTCGCGTCCTTCACGCCGAAGCGTTTGGCGAGGGCGGCCAGGGTGATGTTCTCGAAGCCGATCTCGTCGGCGAGGTCGGCGGCGGCCTCGGTGAGGCGTTCGGCGGTGAGGCCTGCGCGGGGGGCCATGCGTGCTCCGTAAACCTGTGCGTGTTCTGCAAACCTAGGACTCCTAGGCACACTACTGGACCTCACAGGAAAAGGCCCCGGATTTTTGCGGTCCGGGGCCTGGGCGTGCGGCGGTCGGGAGATCAGGAAGCCGTGAAGGCTGTGCGGAGGGTGCTGACCGCCTGGGCGATGGCGGCCTCGGCGGCGTGGGTCCCGCGCAGCGCGTTGAGCATCACGAAGTCGTGGATGACGCCCTGGTAACGGACCGCGGTGACCGGGACTCCGGCCTCGCGCAGCCTGTTCGCGTATGCCTCGCCCTCGTCACGCAGGACGTCCGCCTCGGCGGTGATGACCAGGGCCGGGGGCAGGTCGCGCAGCTGGTCGACGGAGGCGCGCAGGGGGCTCGCGGTGATCTCGGCGCGCTGCTTCTCGTCGGTCGTGTACTGGTCCCAGAACCACTGCATGGCATCGCGGCGCAGGAAGTAGCCCTCGGCGAACTGGCGGTAGGAGCCGGTGTCGAAGCTCGCGTCGGTGACCGGGTAGAAGAGGACCTGCTGGACGAGCGGGACGTCCCCGCGCTCCTTGGCCATCAGGGTCAGCGCGGCGGTCATGTTGCCGCCGACGGAGTCCCCGGCCACGGCGATGCGCGTGGCGTCCAGGCCCTTGGCCGCGCCCTGCTCCACGACCCACCGGGCGACCGCGTAGTTCTGCTCGACGGCGACCGGGTAGCGCGCCTCGGGGGAGAGGTCGTACTCCGGGAAGACGACCGCGGCGCCGGTGCCGACGGCGAGTTCCCGGACCAGCCGGTCGTGCGTGTGGGCGTTGCCGAAGACCCAGCCCGCGCCGTGGAGGTAGATCACCACGGGGAGGGTGCCGGTGGCGCCCGCGGGCTTCACGATGCGCGTCCGGACGCTGCCGGTCGGGCCGCCCTGGACGGTCACCCACTCCTCGTCCACGGCGGGCTTGGCGATCTCACCCGACTGCACCTCGTCGACCGTCTTGCGGCCCTCGACGGGGCCCAGGTCGAAGAGGTACGGCGGGTTCGCGGTGGCCTCGGCGAAGGCCTGGGCGGCCGGTTCCAGTACGGGGCGGGGGGTGCTGTCGGTCATGACGATCTCCTCGGATCGGGTGCCGGGGACGCGCTCGGTCTGCGGGTTCGGCCGAGTGGCGGCATGCCGAGAACAGTAGCGCGCTATTAAGTCGTGCACAACTGATTAGGGGTCGATAGAATCGAGAGGACTCGAACCCGTACGGTGGGGCCCGGTGAAGGGAGCCGTTTCCGTGAGTACATCCGCAGGCAGCAGGGCCGAGCAGACCCTGCTCCTGGACGACCAGCTGTGCTTCGCGCTCTACGCGGCGTCGAGAGCGGTCACCGCGCGCTATCGCCCGCTCCTGGACGAACTCGGGCTGACCTATCCCCAGTACCTGGTGATGCTGGTGCTCTGGGAGCAGGACTCGATCTCCGTGCGCGATCTCGGTACGGCCCTCCAGCTGGAGTCCAGCACGCTGTCACCGCTGCTGAAGCGACTGGAGGCGGCCGAGCTGCTGCGCCGCGAACGCCGGCCGGAAGACGAACGCTCGGTGGCCATCCGGCTCACCGAGGAGGGGGCGGCACTGCGGGAGAGGGCTGGAGCGGTGCCGCCCGCGATGGGGAACGCCATGGGGTTGACGCCGGAGCAGGATGCCGCGGTGAAGCAGCTGCTGCGGTTGATCACGAGCAATGTGACGGCGGGCTGAGGGTTCCGGTACGGCGGACAGGCGACGTCGTTGGCGCACCGGCAGCTGCGGAGCTGATTGCCGACGGCACCCGTGGCCCGGAGGGGGGCGCAGGACCTTCGTGCACTCGCCTGTCCGCAGAGATCGATTTCCAACCTCTCGTCGTCATCGGCACGTTCACTCAGCTCTTCGCCTGCACCCCACCGGGCGCCCGGCGGCTCGTCGCCGCCCGGATGGACGTCTGGGGGTACGCGCACGGGCGCGGGTTCCGCGTACGAATGCTGCGAACTCCGGCCGGTCGGGGCGTACAAGACCGTGTGGGCGGAGCTGCGAGTGGGGTCGTGCGCCGACTGACTCCTCCTATGGCGCGGCCCGTCGACAGCCGGTTTCCGTGGACCGGTCGTGCAGGTAGCGGGACTGTTCTAGAGGGGTGAGGTCGGTGTCGACGGCCGCGCAGATGTCGTGGATCGCGCCTGCCGGGTCGCGCAGGTCGACGCTCCACAGGCCGACGGAGCCGTCCGTGCTCACACCGGCCGGTTCTGCTGCTCGATGTACTGCCTGACCACGCTGAGCGGGGCGCCGCCGACGGTTCCGGCGATGTAGGAGCCGACAGCTTGTTGGCCCGCCAGTAGTGGCGCAGCGGTGATCGACGGCACCATCGGCCGACGGCGGCAGGGCAGTCTCGTACTCGAAGTGGCCTTCGTCGCCGCGCTGTTGCCCCTGTGCCTACTGACCCACCGTTGCGTCGAAGTGCCCAGCCAGGCCTGGGGCCGCAGGTTGGCGGCCCGTCTGCAGCCGCCGCGTACCGGGCGCTGAACAGCCCAGTCTGATCTGAGAGTTGACTCTCACAATATGTGAGAGGACACTCTCATGACATGCAGTCCGACAATCGCTTCGGCGATATGGAGATCACCGATCCGAAGGCCATGCGGGCGCTCGCGCACCCCGTACGGCTGGCCATCCTGGAACGCCTCCAGCGGCATGGTCCGGCCACCGCCACGCAGTTGTCCCCGCACGTCGGGGCGACACCATCGGTCGCGAGTTGGCATCTACGGCATCTCGCGGGCTTCGGGCTGGTCCGGGACGCCGTCGAAGGCGGGGCGGACCGGCGGGAGCGGCGCTGGGAGGCCGTGGCGCGCGGGTTCCGGTTCGAGACGCCCGAGGACGAGGACGGGCGGGCCGCGGCCCAGTTGCTGGCCGGGGAGATGTTCGCCCGTACCGCCGACCTTCCGATGCGCTGGCTCACCGAGACCGGTCCCGGACTGGAACAGGAGTGGGTCGGCAAGGTTGTCGCGAACAACACCCGGATCGTGGTCACCGCCGATGAACTCGCCGCTCTCAAGGACGCGATGGAGGAACTCCTCGCGCCGTACGTCACCCGCGATCCCGCGCGGCGGCCGCAGGGGAGCAGGGGTGTGCGGATGCTCCTGTACGCCTTGCCGGAGGCGGCCGACGGTACCGGCGACGCCGGTACGACCGCATGACACGCGAAGCGGGGCAGGACTCCTTGTGGCGTGACCCGCGCTTCGTCCGGTGCTGGGCGAGCAGCGCCGTCTCACAGTTCGGCGACCGAGTCTCCGAGGTGGCGGTGCCGCTGATCGCAGTCGGGGTGCTGGACGCCTCGGCCGGGCAGGTAGCCTGGCTCATCGCACTTGCCTGGGCGCCGAACCTGCTCGCCCTGGTACTGGGGGCGTGGGTCGACGGCCGGGCCCACAAGCGGCGGCTGCTCGTCGTCACCGACCTGGTACGGGCGGTCGTACTGCTGTCGCTGCCCCTCGCGTATCTGTGGGACGCCCTCACCCTCGGTCAGCTGTACGCGGTGGCGCTGCTGACCGGGTTCGCGGGCGTGGTGGCCGGGTGCGCGTGGATGCCGCTGTTCGCACGGCTGGTGCAGAGTTCGTCGTACGTCGACGCCAACAGCAAGTTCAGCGCGGCCCGTTCGGCCTCCTTCATCGCCGGTCCCGCGGCGGGCGGCGGGCTCGTCCAGGCACTGGGCGCGCCGGTCGCCGTGGTCGCGGACGCCGTGTCCTTCCTGGTCTCCGCCCTGCTGCTGAACCGGGTCGCGGTCGACGAGCCCGCACCCGCCGCCCGTACCGGCGCCGCGATGCCCGCGTTACTGCGTGACGCCCGCGAGGGCCTGGCCTTCGTCGTACGGCAGCCGGTACTGCGGGCGGGCCTCGGGTGCTCCACGACCGTCAACTTCTTCACCTTTCTCGCGGGCACCGGCATGGTCGTGCTGTTCGCCGACCGCGAGCTCGGGCTGTCCCCGGGCGCCATCGGGCTGACCCTCGGCATCGGGGCGGCCGGCTCCCTCGTCGGGGCGCTGACCGCTCCGCGCGTGTCGAGGCGGATCGGGGTGGGGCGGTCCGTCACCGTCGGGGCCGTACTGTTCCCGGCGCCCTTCGCCCTGGCCGCGATCGCCGGCGGGCCGGCCTGGGCGGCCGCCGGGCTCCTGGGTGCCGCGTACTTCCTGGTCGGTGTGGGCGTCATGTGGTTCGACGTCAACCTCAACTCGCTGCAGGCCGTGGTGACTCCGGACGCCCTGCGCAGCCGTGTGGTGGGCGCCTACAGCACCGTCAACTACGGCATCCGCCCCCTCGGCGCCCTCGCCGGAGGCGTGCTGGCCACGGCCTTCGGCCTCCGGGCGACCCTGGTGACGGTCGCCGTCGGCGGGGTGCTGTCCGTGCTGTGGCTGCTGCCGTCCCCGATTCCCGGGATCCGGTCCCTGGAGACCGGTCCGTGGCACGGAACGGGCGAACCGCCCTCTCCCACACGGGGGTCGGGCTCGCCCGGCCACCCCGCGCGGACGGACTAGGCGGGCTCCCGGCGCACCACATCCCGCGATGCCCGGGGCGCAGGGCACGGGCGCCGAAAGTCGTTTCCGTGCCGGTGGCGGCGGCTCTAAGGTTGCCCAGGTTGTCCGGGACCTGGGGAGGAGCATGGCGTACGAGGCGCGGCGTGACGGGGAGTCCGATGGCCGTACGGCTTCCCCGAAGTCCGACGACGAGCCGCGCCCGCTCTGGCGGCAACGGGACTTCGCCGTCTTCTGGGCCGCCCAGACCCTCTCCGTCCTCGGCGACTCCTTCGCCCTGATCGCCCTGCCCCTGCTGGTGCTGGAGGCCACGGGCTCCCTCGCGCGGATGGGGCTGCTGACGGCGGTGGGTGGGGCGGCGGCGGTCGTGGCGGCGGTGTTCGCCGGGGTCGTGGTGGACCGGGTCGACCGGCGCCGGCTGCTGATCGGCTGCGACCTGGTGCGCCTGGTGCTGTACGGCGTGATCCCGGTGGTGTGGTTGTTCGGGCCGCAGGTCTGGCTGCTGTACGCGGTCCTGCCGCTGTGCGAGGCCGTCGGCACACTGTTCGCCGTCGGCTACGTCACCGTCGTACGGAGTCTCGTCGGGACCGGGCAACTGACCGAGGCCAACGGGCGGTTGAACGCGACCGCGGCGGCGGCCGGCGTACTGGGCCCGCTGTGCGCGGGCATGGTGGCCGCCTGGACCGGACCGGCCGCCGCCGTCGGGGTGAACGCCGCGAGTTTCGGGGTGTCGGCGCTGTGCACGGCCTTCGTACGGTTCAGGGCGCGGGCCGTCGGAGCCGACGGCGAACGCACCGGCCTGTGGCGGGACTTGCGGACCGGAGCGACCTTCCTGCGCAGCCACCCCGTCCTGCGTACGCTCACCGCGCTGCTGTTCGTCTTCAGCTTCCTCACCTTCGGCCTGAACGACCTGATCATCTACCACCTCAAGCACGACCTGGGCCACGGCGACGACACGGTCGGCACCGTCATGGCCGTCGGCGCGCTCGGAACGATCACCGGCGCCCTGCTGGTGGCCCGGGCCCGCCGCCGGCTCGGCTTCGGCGTGACCTGGACGGCCGCGGTCGCGGTGTGCGGGCTCGCTTTCGCCGGCATGGGCTGGGCGCGGGACGTGCCCGTCGTCGCGGCCCTGAGCGCCGCCTTCCTGGCCTGCGTCGCCGTGGCGGGCACCTGCTCCATGTCCCTACGCCAGGAGGTCACCCCGGAACCGCTCCTGGGCCGGGTCACCGCCGCGTTCTGGACCCTGCACTACTCAGCGGCCCCGATCGGCGCGGCCGTCCTCACCTGGGCGGCCGAACACCAGGGCACGGCCCCGGTCGGCTTGGCCGCCGGCGCGTGCTGTGTACTGATTGCGATCACGGCCCTGTTCACCCCCGTCCGGCGGGCCTGAGACCGCGTCCCCCGGGCAGGGTCCGACCTCACCCGTTCACCCCCGCATAATGCCGAAGACTCCACCCCCACAGCACCCGCGACCCCAGATACGCCACCACGCCCAGCAGTGGCGACACCGCCGCCAGCCAGTACGGGACGCCGGTGTCGTGGCCGTGGCCGGTCAGGACCGCTGCCGGGAAGTAGGCGACGAAGGCGAGGGGGAGGCCGTAGGTGAGGAGGCCGCCCACCGCCTTCGGGAGGACGTTGAGGGGGTAGCTGCCGAAGGTGCCGAGGAGTTCCTCCAGCCAGCGGCTCCAGTAGTCGGCGGCCGGGAAGCGCAGCGCCGCGCAGGTGATCGCCGTGAAGAGGGCCGCCTCCAGGAACATGCCGCCGATGACGGCGGCGATCAGGTAGGAGATGCGGCCCGGTGTCCAGTCCAGCTGGCTGCGGCTCAGCGCGCCGACCATCAGGCCCACCGCGACCGTCAGGTCGCCGATCGCGTTGGTGGGGAAGAAGGCCAGCTGGAGTTGGCGGTACACGGGCATCGGGCGGGTCAGGTAGATGTCGATCCTGCCCTCCTGGATCTGCCGGCCCGCGCCGTGCACCCGGCCGAGCAACAGGACGAACAGCCCGTGCGCGAGCATCCTCGTCGCCGGGATCAGCAGGACCTCCGAGCTGTCCCAGCCGCCCATCCCGGTGAACCGGGTCAGCAGCACCGTGGCGAACACGATCACCGACACCTGCCAGATCGCGCCGATCGCGATCATCAGCAGGAACTCGGTGCGGTACTCCAGCTGGGCACGGAAGTTGAGACGCGTGACGCGCCACGCGATCCGCATGCCGTTCACTGGCCTCAGCCTCCTTGGGAGATGACGCGGCGGGCGGCCCGCCGCCACAGGAAACGGGTGAACAGGAAGAGCGCCACGACCCAGAACGCCTGGATCGCCAGCTGTTCGAAGGCGTCGGAGAGCGGGATGCGCCCGATGTAGAGGGAGAGCGGCACGCTCAACGTGGCCTGGAACGGCAGGAATCCGCTCAGCGTGATGAACCAGTCCGGGAAGAACCACAGCGGCGCGTACACACCGGACAGCAGGTTCTGCGCGAAGATCAGGATCAGCATCGCCGCGTTGTTGCGGACCGTCCAGAAGCACAGCTGGTCCAGGGTGAGCAGCACGAAGTACAGGACACACTGGCCCAGCAGCAGGCTCAGCGCGAACACCCCTGCCACGGCTGCCGACCTGGGCGGGTCCACCACCCCGGCCGCCAGACAGACCAGATAGCCGCCGAGCGCCCACGCGAAGCCGTACACCTGCTCACCGAGGGCGCGCAGAGCGTGGTAGCGCTGGGGCGGCAGCGGGCGCAGATACCAGTAGACGATGGTGCCGAAGTGCATGTGCTGGAGCACGGTGTCCCGGCCCGCGTACTGGTCCAACTCCCTGAGGCGGGAGGCGAGTACGGCCAGCACGGCGTACGTGACGGCTTGGCCCTCGGTGAGGCCCGCGGTGGTGCCGGTGTGTGCGTACAGGCCGTGCCACAGGGAGGCCACCAGGACCACCTGGACGGCCAGGCGGACCAGGACGGCCGTCATCCGGGGCGGCGCGTGCAGCTCACCGAGCGGGGTGACGCGGGCGGCGCGCCAGGCGTGCAGGACGGCCATGTCAGACCGCCTCGGTCGCGGGTTCCGCGTGGACGTAGGCCGCCCGCATCACGTCTTCGAGGTCGGCCTCGTCGATGGCGACGCCCGTCACCTCGTACCGCTCGATGACCGCCTTCAGGGCCTGGTGCACTGTGGGGGAGTCCGGTCCGTCGGGGCTCTCGGGGCCGAACACGACCTGGGGGCCCTCCTTGCGCAGCACCGCGATCCCCGGCAACGGGACGACGTCCGTGTGCGCGTCGGCGAGGGTCGCGCGGACCTGCCAGGTGGAGCCGAACCTGCGGCGGATCTCGTCGAGGCTGCCGTCCAGGACGAGCCTGCCGTGGTTGATCAGGACGACCCGCTCGGCGAGCCGCTCGACCTCGGTCATGTCGTGGGTGGTCAGCAGGACCGTACGGCCGCGCTCCTCCACCTGGTGGCGCAGGAACTCCCGCACCTGCTCCTTGACCACCACGTCCATGCCGATGGTCGGCTCGTCGAGGAAGACGACCGGCGGGTCGTGCAGCAGCGCGGCGGCCAGGTCGCAGCGCACCCGTTGGCCCAGCGAGAGATGGCGCACCCGGGTGTCCCAGAACGTGGACAGTTCCAGGATGTCGTCGAACTCCTTGAGGCGCGCGGCGTGTTCGGCCTTCGGCACCTCGTAGATGTCCCTGAGGATCGAGAACGACTCGCGCACCGGCAGGTCCCACCACAGCTGGGTGCGCTGCCCGAACACCGCGCCGATGTTACGGGCGTTGCGTTCGCGATCCTGGTACGGCACCACGCCCGCCACCCGGGCCTCGCCGGAGGTGGGCGTGAGGATGCCGGTGAGCACCTTGATGGTGGTGGACTTGCCGGCGCCGTTCGGGCCGAGCAGCGCGAGGAGTTCGCCGGGCGCCACGTCGAAAGTGATGTCCGAGACCGCGTGCTTGGCGACCCGCTCCGGGTTGACCAGGGAGCGAAGGGTGCCGGCGAGGCCGGGGCGACGGACGGTGGTATGGAAGGTGCGGGACAGGCCGCGAACCTCGATGCTTCCGGGCACGCTGTGAACTCCCTTGTTGCGAACAAGAGTTGCGGCCGGTCGGCTTGGAAGGCCGACCGGCCGCGGGTACACCATGACCGTCGCAGAATCCCGATCACATTGGCAATGGATTAATCCACTGGTGAATTGGACTAATCGATCACCAGGAGGTCACCGGGAGAGCACCGAGAAGACGAACGAGAACTCCGCCGGCTCGGCCCGCAGGTGGTACTGCGGCAGCGGCCCCGGTCCGCAGGACTGCGAGCCGATGCCGTGGTGGCCGTGGTCGAGGTTGACCCAGACCGTGTCACCGGGGGTGAGGTCGGTGAGGTGGGCGGCCGCGTCCAGCTGTTCGGTCGTCCAGCGCCGGGCGGTGAAGGAGAACTCCGGGTCGCCCTCGATCCGCAGACCGCCGAGCTCCACCCAGCGGACGTCGGCGCGGGCGCCGTTCTCCTGCGGGCGCAGATACGGCGTCTGCAGCCCGTCCACGCTCGCCTGCCAGCGTCCGACCATGGACGCCTTCCTGGTGTCCGGGTAGGCCTCGCCGGGCCCGCCGCCGAACCACTTCACCTGGTCGGCCTCGGGGAGTCCGAGCCGGATGCCGAGCCGGGGCAGCGGCTGGGTCCACTCGCCCTCGGGGCCGACGGACACCGTCAGGCGGAGCCGCGAGCCGTCCGAGGTCCAGCGGTAGACCACACCCAGGCCCACCTCGCGAGCGGCGGGCGCCACCCGGGTCCGGACCGTCAGCGCGTCCTCGCCGAGTTCCACCGAGGACAGCCGGTGCCGCATCCTGTGCAGGCCCAGGGTCCGCCACAGAGAGCTGTAGCGGATGCCGGTGGCCCACTCAGTGCCCTCGTCGTTGTCGGTCGTCGCCCGCCACACGTCCAGCCGCGGGCTCTCGACGGCGACCCCGCCGATCGCCTTGAGGGCGCCGGTACGGCCGTCGAAGGACGCCGGGCCCAGGGTGATCAGCTTCTCGCCGCGCACCGGCCGGTCGGTGGGCGTGACGGAGGGCCGTACCCCTGAGGAAGCGGGGAACTGGCCCCATGCGACGACGTGGTCCTTCGGCGCCCAGGACGTGTCGGACGCCAGCAGCGCCCGCACCGTCCACTGCGCCTCCGCGGCCTCGTGTGCGGGCGGCTCCGGGAGCTTCAGGTCCGCCGACTCCCCGGGTGCCAGGGCCGGCACCGAGAGCGTGCCGGCCTCGACCGTCTCGCCGTCCACCTGGTACGACCACTCGAAGGCGAGCCCGGACAGGTCGGCGAAGTCGTACGTGTTGGTGATCCGTACGGTCCCGTCGGCGCCGTCGATGCGGACCGGCTCGATGACCTTCTTGTACTCGATCAGGCCGGGGGAGGGCGTGCGGTCCGGGAAGATCAGGCCGTCGCAGACGAAGTTGCCGTCGTGCAGTTCCTCGCCGAAGTCGCCGCCGTAGGCGTAACCGAGCTCGGCGTGCTTGACGCCGTGGTCGATCCACTCCCAGATGAAGCCGCCCTGGAGACGGTCGTACTTCTCGAAGAGCTCCTGGTAGTCGGCGATGCCACCGGGGCCGTTGCCCATGGCGTGGCCGTACTCGCACTGGATGAAGGGGA
This sequence comes from Streptomyces canus, assembly GCF_001514145.1. Classification (GTDB taxonomy): domain Bacteria; phylum Actinomycetota; class Actinomycetes; order Streptomycetales; family Streptomycetaceae; genus Streptomyces; species Streptomyces canus. Next base: position 112,695 of record NZ_KQ948661.1, on the reverse strand, counting down.
GTCCGCGGCGCTTGTGGGTGCCGCCGTCGAGCTCCTTGCCGATCTGCTCGACCTCGGCGTGGTTCGCGTACATCCGCGAGTACACGTCGGTGTCCCGGCAGTTCCAGTCGCCCTCGTAGTGCACCAGGCGCGAGGAGTCCCGGCCGTGGATCCACTCGGCCATCGCGGTCAGACCGCGGCCGGTGCCGGCCTCGTTGCCCAGCGACCAGAAGACGATCGAGGGGTGGTTCTTGTCGCGTTCGACCATGCGGGCCGCGCGGTCCAGGAGGGCCGGGGTCCAGCGGTCGTCGTCGACGGGGTTGTCCCGCCAGTCCTGCTCGGTGAAGCCGTGGGTCTCCAGGTCGCACTCGTCGATGACCCACAGGCCGTACTCGTCGCACAGGTCCAGGAAGGCCGGGTGCGGCGGGTAGTGCGAGGTGCGCACGGCGTTGATGTTGTGCCGCTTCATCAGCAGCACGTCCTCGCGCATGGTCTCCAGGTCGAGGGTGCGGCCCTTCTCGGGGTGCCACTCGTGCCGGTTGACGCCCTTGAACAGGACCGCCGTGCCGTTGACCTTGATCAGACCGTCTTCGAGGACGACCGTACGGAAGCCGATCCTGAGCGGGATCCGCTCGCCCTCGGTGACCAGCTCACCGTCGTAGAGCCGGGGGCTCTCGGCGCTCCACGGGGCCACGAGGGCCGTCACGGACTCGCCGGTGGCGACATCGATGTCGAGCGCGGGGACGAGTACCCGTCCGTCGACGTCGGAGTCGACGCGCAGGGTGCCCTCGCCCGTGAGGTGGTCGTAGGAGGCGTGCACGAAGAAGTCCAGGACGGCGCCCGCCGGGCGGTGCAGCAGGGTCACCTCACGGAAGATGCCCGGCAGCCACCACTGGTCCTGGTCCTCCAGGTAGGACCCGGCCGACCACTGGTGCACCCGGACCGCGAGGACGTTGCCCTTCGGCTTCAGCAGATGGCCGACGGCGAACTCGTGCGCGAGGCGGGAGCCCTTGAACTCGCCGATGTCCGCGCCGTTGAGCCAGACCCGGGCGCAGGACTCGACACCGTCGAACCGGATGACCGCGCCGCCGTCGGCGGGCCAGTCCTCCGGCAGGTCGAAGACGCGCAGGTGGTCGCCGGTCGGGTTTTCCGTCGGGACGTGCGGCGGGTCCACCGGGAAGGGGTAGAGGTGGTTGGTGTAGATGGGCAGCCCGAAGGCCCCGTCTCCCTGGAGGACCCAGTGCCCGGGGACCGTGACCTCGGCCCAGCCGTCGGCGTCGTATCCCTCCTCGGCGAAGGAGTCGTCCTCGGCGTCGGCGGTCGCCGACAGCCGGAAGCGCCAGGCGCCGTCGAGGGACAGGGCCTTCGCGTCCGAGGAGGCGTACCAGGCGCGGGGCGGAAGGGCCCCGCTGCCCGGGGATACGTCCTCGACGTAGTCGAAAGCGCTGGTCGTGCGGAAAGACATCGGTCTCCAGGTCCTGAGAGGTGTCAGCCCTTGATGCCGGTCTGCGCGATTCCCTGGACCAGCCAGCGCTGGAGGAAGAGGAACACGAACACCAGGGGCAGGATGGAAATGGCGGCGGCCATGAAGATCAGGTGGAAGTTCACGGTCTGGTTGGTCATGAAGGAGGAGAGTGCGATCTGGACGGTCCAGGAACTCGGGTCCTGACCCATGACCAGGGGCCACAGGAAGGAGTTCCAGGCGCTGATGAACGTGATCGTGGCGATGGCCGCGAAGAAGTTCAGTGAGTTGGGTACGACGATCCGCCAGTACGCGCCCCAGTAGCCGAGCCCGTCCACGCGTGCCGCCTCCTCCAGCTCCTTCGGGAATCCCAGAAAGTACTGCCGGAACAGGAAGCAGGTGAAACCGCTGAACAGGCCCGGGATGATCAGACCACGATACGTGTCCACCCAGCCGAGGGACGAGACCAGCACGAAGCTGGGCACGAAGGTCACGGCCGTCGGGACCATCAGGGTCGCCAGGACGGCGTAGAAGACCTTGTTGGCGTGCTTGTAGGGGATGCGGGCCAGGCCGTAGCCGGCCAGGGAACACACCAGGAGGGTGCCCAGGGTGGTCGAGACGGCGACGACCAGCGAGTTCACCATGGAGCGGCCGAACTCGACCGTGGGGTCGTCGAACAGCTCGGAGATGTTGCCCCACTGGAAGGAGGGCAGCACCTTCCAGTTCTCGCCCGTGATCTCGAGATCCGTGGAGAGGGCGTTGCGGACGATCAGGTAGAAGGGGATCAGGAACAGCAGGGCGGCGATGCCGACGGCTACGTACAGTCCTGCGTTGCCGAGGACGTCCCGGCCCTTCTTACGCTGCTTGCCGAGCTGAGGTGCGGTGGTGGTCACTTGCCCTCCTCCCCCCTTCCGAAGCCCATCCACTTGCCCTGGATCAGGGTGACGAGGCAGATGAGGAGTGACAGGATGACCGCGCCCGCGCTGCCGGCCCCGTAGTCCTGGCTGGTGCCGAGCGCCGTCTTGTAGAGCTCCATGAGCGGTGTCTGGGCCCAGGTCGCGTTCTGCCCGATGATGTTGAAGAACTCGTCGAACGCCTGGTACGCGGCGATGAGCAGCAGCAGGATCACGGCGGTCGAGGTGGCGCGCAGCTGCGGCAGCGTGATGTACCGGAAGGTCTGCCAGCCCGGCTTGGCGCCGTCGATGGCCGCGGCCTCGTACAGCTCGCCCGGGATGTTCTGCAGCGCCGCCAGGAACAGGATCATGTAGAAGCCGGACTGGATCCACAGCCGCAGGCTCACGATGACCACCCAGTACCAGGGCGGACTGGGGTTGGCCAGATAGGCGATGTTCTCGACGCCGAACCAGCCGAGGACGGTGTTCATCAGACCGAAGCGGACACCGCTGAAGATGGACATCTTCCAGATCAGCGCGGCGGCCACGTAGGAGACGGCGGTCGGCAGGAAGAACACCGAGCGGAAGAACGCCCGCATGAACCGCAGCCGGTGCACCAGCAGCGCCAGACCCAGTGACAGCGCCCAGGTGGTCGGCACGATGAACGCGGCGAACACGCTGAACGTCAGCAGTGAGTCGGGGAAGTTGCTGTTGGTCAGGATCTGCTTGTAGTTGTCGAACCCGATGAAGCGGCTTGGCGTGACGGTGTACCGCGCGTCGAAGAAGCTGAGCCAGACGCTCCAGAAGATCGGAACGAAGACGAAGATCACCAGGCCGATGAGGAAGGGCCCGGTGAAGAGCCAGAAGTTGAAGGTGGGGTTGCCCCGCAGGCCCCGCCGCGGCCGGGCCGGAGGGGCCTTGGCCGGGGCGGGCTGGGCGACCCCGCGCGTGGTGGTGGTCGACATGTCGTGGGGTTCCCTGCGGCCTATCCGAACAGCTTCTTGAGTTCGACGTTGACCTTCTTGTCGGCGGTGTCGAGCGCCGCCTCCGGGTTGCCGTTCTTACGGACGGAGGACGCGATCACCTCGGCGAACGCGGTCTGCATCGTCTGGTCGTAGGCGATGTTGTCGAAGTGGCCGTAGTCGGTGAAGAGCTTCACGCCCTCGGCGGGCAGGCCGGTCTTGAGCTTGGTCGCCGAGTTGGCGATCGAGGTGCGCGGCGGGATGTGGAAGCCGTACGAGGTAGCCCAGTCCTCCTGGTACTGCTTCTGGTCGATCCACAGCCACTTGACGTATTCCTTGGCCGCCTCGACGTTCTTGCCCTTGGCGTTGACGAAGATCGACCAGCCGCCGTTGTAGACGGACTGCTTGCCCGCGGACCCGATCTTCGGGAACGGGAAGATGCCCAGGTCGTCGCCGAGCGCCTGCTGCATGGCCGGCATGGACCACATGCCGCCCCACTGCATGGCACACAGGCCCTGGTTGAGCGAGGAGGGGTCCCAGAAGTCGGTGGGGGCGTCCAGGAGCACGTTGCCGCTGGTGAACAGCTGGCGCAGCTGCTTGAGGCCCTCGACGACGCCGTCCGTGTGGTAGGCGATCTCGTTCTTCTCGTTGATGGTGTCGGCGCCGGCGGACCAGATGATGACGTTCTGGATCGCGGTGAAGTCGTTGCCGAGGAAGACGCCCTTGACCTTGCCGGTGGTGAGCTTGGCGGCGGCCTCGATCAGCTCCTCCAGGGTGGTGGGGACCTGGACCTTGGCCTTCTCGAACATCGACTTGCGGTAGTAGAAGAACTGCGGGTCGTCGATCATCCGTATCCCGTAGATCTTCCCGTCGACCGTGTGGGACTTGATGTCGTTCGGGTTGAAGTCGTCCTTGACCGGGTCGATCAGGTCGGTCAGGTCCGCCACCTGGCCGCTCTTGACGAGCTGCAGCTGCGGGTGGAACTCGAAGACGTCGGGTGCCTTCTTGGTGAGCAGGGCCGCGAAGAGCGCGGACTCGAAGTTGTTGCCCGTGATCCAGTTGGTGCTCACGTTGGCCTTCTTGTACGCGGCCGCGTACTTCTTGATGGCCTGCTCCGTGCCCGCCTCGCCGTAGGCGTGGAAGTACTGGGTGAGGGCGTCGCCCGATCCTCCGCTGCTCCGCCCGGTGTTCCCGCCGCACGCGGCCAGACCGCCCGCGGCGGCAAGGCCCATCGCGGCCTGCAGAACGTTTCGACGGTTCCAGTTGGTGCTGCTCATTGCCGACATGCTGACGTCCTTGTCTCGAATACGGCTGCGGCTCTGTGCCATGGCTCTGCGGCTCAGTGCCAGGTGGCTCAAATGGACCTGCGGTGCGGGACGTTAACCTTCGGCTAAGGCTTCGGCAAGGGGTTGGACGAAGTCTGCACGAAGCGTTGTGTGGCGTTCGGTATACCGGACACCCCTGGGTTGCGGGCCGCCGCACCAGCGGCCCGCAACCCCCTTGCAAAGGTGGTGTGTTACTGCTTGAACCAGGCCTGGTTGGTCCCGCCGTTGCAGGTCCACAGGCCGACCTTGCTGCCCTCGGCCGTCGCCTGTCCGCCGACGTCCAGGCAGGTGCCCGACGCCTCGCTGACGACTTGGCCGTTGGAGTTCAGCAGCCATTGCTGGCTGCCGTCACGGGTCGCCTCAGGGTTCGTCGTGAGCCCCGAACTCCCCGCAGTCAGATAGCCGTTCACGCCCTTCAGGCGGCCCTTCGCGTCGTACGACCACACCTGCTCGGACCCGCCCGTGCAGCTGCTGATCGCCGCACCCGAGGCGTTCGCGGTCAGGCACTTGCCGGACTGCTTGCCCTGGAGCGCGCCCGTGACCGCCGAAGTGCCGTGGCCCTTCTGGTCGAGGACGTACGTCGTGATGGACCGGGCCGGCAGGGTCGCCGAGGCCGTGCCGCCCTTGACCGAGGGCTTGGTGACGTTCGCCCAGCTTTCGGTCGCCGAGGTCCGCACGGCCTTGCTCACGCGCACCGGAGCCTTGCTGTTGAAGTGCAACTGCAAGGCAGTGTCGGTGGTGTTGTGGTTGTTGACCACCGCCACCCACTTGCCGTGGTCGTCGTACGTCGACACCTCGACGCCGTCCGGTACGCCGGTCACGTTGTGGGCGACCGAGCCCGGCCGGACGAACTTGCTGTACTGGCCGAGCGCGTAGTAGCGCTTGGTGAAGTACAGGGTCTGGTTGCCGTTGGTGGCGTAGTTCGGGTCGTAGTAGATCAGACCGTCGTTCCAGCCCTCGCTGTTCTTCGCGAGGGGGTCGGAGCCGATCTGCTCCGACAGGGCGACCCACCACTGGAACGCCGAGTCGTGCGCGGTCGCGAAGTCCTTGTAGATGATCCGGGAGAGGTTCAGACCACCGTCGATCGTGGGGTCGTACTCCTGCGCCCAGCCCGTGCCGCCCTTGCCGAAGCAGCAGATCTCCGTGGACCAGGACTGCTTGCCGACCGACTTGGACGTCTCGTAGATCTTCGCCCGCTGGTCGTCGCCCGGGTTGTTGTACGTGTGGTGGGCGAGCTTGTCGACGTACTGGGCGGTGTCCGGCTGCGAGATCCACTGCGGGACCTCGGTGTTGAAGCTCACCGTGCTGCTGGACTCGTCCGCGATGATGCCGGTCCGCTGGCCGCGGGCCTGCTGCTCGGCGCCCAACGCCCGCACGATGTCGTCGCGTTGATCGACGGGAACCAGCATGCCCTCCTGGCCGCAGTCGTCGAAGCTGTTGGTCGGCTCGTTGAAGGGACTGATGTAGTCGAACCGCACGCCCTGCTCGGCGAAGTGGTCGGTGACGTCCGCGACGTACTTCGCGTAGTCCTGCGTGTCCTCCGCCTTCAGATAGCCGCCGCAGCTCTTGGCGTTGGTCTTCCACTGCGCGGGCGCGCTGTTGACGAAGGCGATCAGGTCCTTCACGCCGTACTTGGCGGCCGCGTACAGGAACGTACGGCCCGCCTTGTCCTTGCTCCAGTCGTACGACCCGTCGTCCTTGACGAAGGTCTCGGGGGCACGCGGCGCGTAGGTCACGCCGGTGCCGCCACCGCCGATGTTGTAGCGGTAACTGCTCAGCGCCAGGCCGTCCTTGGAGAACAGCAGCTTGGACACCCGGGCCTGGACCTTCGGGTCGAAGTTCTTCAGGTCGTTGACCCACCAGGCGCCCGAGGCACCGATGTTGTCGATGGTCTGGGCGGCGTGCGGGGACACCTCGGCCACCGTGGGGGTGGCGGCCGAGGCGGGCGGGGCGGATATCAGGGGTCCCGCGACAGCGAACGCGGCTGCGGCTGTCAGCAGGGCCGATCTCGTGCGGTGGGGGTGAGACACGTGCATCCCTTCCGTCGTCATGAAGGTGGTGCGGTACGGCTCCTAGCGGGGGTTGTGCGTCTTGGTCCTTGCCGGGGTGGTGCGTTTCGCTGACCTCTGCCCGACCGACTGCAGCGCCCCTTCGAGCGCGAAGGTCGCCGCGCCCAGGCACGCCGGGTCCGTCGGGATCGGGGAGAGGACGATCTCGGTGGCGGCCATCGGCCGGGGCAGCGCGTGCCGGGCGACGGCCTCGCGCACCTCCGCGACCAGGGGCTCGCCGAGGGCGGCCGCGACCCAGCTGCTGAGCACGACCACTTCGGGGTTGAACAGGTTGACCAGATGCGCGATGGAGGCGCCCAGATAGCGGGCGGTGTGCCGGACGACCTTGACCGCCACCGGGTCCTGGGTGAGCATCCCCCGGGCCAGAGCGGCGATCGTCGCCGTCTGGTCTCCCGGGTGCAGCAACTCGCTGTCGGGGCTCAGCTCCCGCAGGTTCAGCATGATCCCGGGCGCGCCCACGTACGTCTCCACACAGCCGTGGTTGCCGCAGCGGCACAGGCGTCCGTCCAGGACGATCGTGTTGTGGCCCCACTCGCCGGCGCTGTTGGAGACACCGCGATGCAGCGCGCCGCCCAGGACGAGCCCGGCGCCCACGCCGGTCCCGAGGGTGACCACCACGGCGTTCCCGCTCCCGCGCGCCGCCCCGAACCACAGCTCGGCCACGGCGACGGCACGCAGCGGGTTGTCCAGGTAGAGCGGGTAGGCGATGTACTCGGAGAGCAGGTCGACCAGCGGCACGTCGTGCCAGTCCCAGTTGGGCGCGTACTCCGAGATGCCGGTGGCGCGGTCCACCTGCCCCGGCACACTCACGCCGACACCGAGCACCCGGGCACCCTCGATCCCGGCCTGCGTCACCACCGAGCCGACGGCGGCGGCGACATGGCCGACCACCTGCTCGGGGAGGCTCTCGCCGGGACGGACGTCCTCCTCGGCGCGGGCCAGCACGTTCAGCGCGAGGTCGAACAGCTCGACATGGACGTACGTCTCCGCGATGTCCACGCCGATCAACGCGCCCCCCGACGCGTTGACCGCCACGAGCCCCCGGGGGCGCCCGCCTGCCGACTCCTCGAACCCGACCTCCGTGGTCATGCGGAGGTCGAGCAGCTCGCCCACGAGCGTGGCGACCGTGGCCAGGCTCAGCCCGGTGGCCGCCGCCAGTTCCTGCCGGGAGGTGGGTGACTCGGCGATGATCTGGCGCAACACCTCGTAGCGGTTCGCGGTGCGGATGTCACGTGATGTGCGCTTCATCGGGGCCGGCCCCCATCCCTTCGCTCATGCCGGGACGACAGTGGCACCGGCGCGGCGCAAGATTATGGGCTGCGGGGGACTTTGTACAAGGGGTTAGGAAAGGGGCTTTATAAAGTCAGTCGGTGAGTACGGTCCGGACGAAGGCGTTGGCGAATTTTGCCTCGGGGTCCAGCTCACGCGCCAGCTTCCGGAAGTCGCCGAGCCTCGGGTAGCGCTCGCGCAGCAGGTCCGCGGGCGTGGTGAAGACCTTCCCCCAGTGCGGTCGCGCGTCGAAGGGGTCCAGCGCCTCCTCCAGCCGGCGCACCACCGGCAGGACCGCCGCGGTGTCCTCGATCCAGGTGAAGTGCAGGGCCACGGTGTCCCGGCCGTAGGAGGGGCTCAGCCACTGCTCGTCGGCGGCCACGGTCCGCACCTCGCAGATCTGGAGCACCCCGGCGACCGTGTCCCGGATGCCGTCCACCGCGTGCAGCGCCTCGACGGCGTGCTCCCGCGGCAGCAGGTACTCCGACTGGAGCTCCGTCCCGCTGCTCGGTGTGAACTCGGCCCGGAAGTGCGGCAGTCGGTCCTGCCAGGGACCCGCCACCCCGAACTGCTCGGTGCAGTTGACCGCGGGCATCCCCGGCACCGGGTGCATCTTCTCGGTGGCGGGCGCGGCCCAGGGGAAGTCGGCGAGCGGCTGGTCCGTCCGCCGCTTGACCCATGCCTGCCGGAAGCCCGGCGCCCGCCAGTCGGTGAACAGGCTGACGCTGTACGCCGATGCCATGACCGTCTCGAAGGTCGCCGAGTCCAGCCCGGCGAGGGGGAGTTCGGTGAAGACGTACTGCTCCACGTCGAAGGAGGGCACGAGGTCCAGGGTGAGCGCGGTGACGACACCGAGGGCGCCCAGCGAGGTGACCGCCCCGCCGAAGCGCGGGTCGTCCCGGCCGATGGCCGGCACGGAGCCGTCCGCCGTGATCAGCTCCACCTCGCGCACGGCCGACGAGAGCGGACCGTTGCCCACGCCCGAGCCGTGGGTGCCGGTCGCCACCGAGCCGGCCACGGAAATGTGCGGCAGCGAAGCCATGTTGGGCAGCGCGAGGCCGTGGGTGTACACCGCGCGGGCGAGTTCGGCGTAGCGGACGCCGCCCGAGACCCGTACCGTACGGGCCGCTGTGTCCACGTCGATCACCGGCGGCAGGTCGGCGATCGACAGCAGCACGCCCTCGGGGCCCGGCTCGGCGATCTCGTTGAAGGAGTGCCCGCTGCCCAGCACCCGCACGCTCGTGCTGCCCGCCACCAGGGCGGCGACCCCGTCGAGCGAGTACGGCCGGTGCAGTTCCTTGGCGGAGTAGGTGATGTTCCCCGCCCAGTTGGTGATCGTCTCCGACATGTCCGTCGTTCCTCCCGGAAGTGTGTATGCGTTGACCCTCTCATTTGTCGGGGCCTACCGTAGAGAGCGGTTACTACAAGCTTTCCGTCGGCCTGGAGGATCATCACCTTGCCCGAGCGACCCCAGGCGCTGTTCGCCATGACCGCCGAGAACGTGCCGCTCGTCTTCCCGCCCGAGGTGCTGGCACGGCTGCGGGAGTCCGTGGACATCGATCCCGGGCTGGTGGCCGAGGACCTCACCGACCCGGCGCTCGCGGACGTCCTGGTCCGCACCGAGATCCTCGTGACCGGCTGGGGCTGCCCCCGCCTGGACGCGGCCGTCCTCGACGCGGCCCCGAAACTCCGGGCCGTCCTGCATTCGGCCGGCTCGGTCAAGAGTTTCGCCACTCCCGAGATCTGGCGGCGCGGGATCGCCGTGTCCTCGGCGGCCGAGGCCAACGCGGTGCCCGTCGCCGAGTACACGCTCGCCGTGATCCTGCTCGCCGGCAAGGACGTCTTCGTGCGCCGGGAGCGGCTGCGCACCGAGGGGGCGTCTCCCGGCTGGGGGGTCGTGCCCGGCATCGGCAACCACGGACGGCGGGTCGGCGTGATCGGGGCGTCCCGGATCGGGCGGAAGGTGATCGAGCTGCTGCGGCCGTTCGACCTCTCGGTGAGTCTGACCGACCCGTACGTCGACGAGAGCGCGGCCTCGGAGCTGGGCGTCCCGCTGCTGCCGTTGGACGAGCTCCTGCGCACCTCGGAGATCGTGACCGTCCACGCCCCGGAGACCCCCGAGACCCGGCATCTCATCGGTCGCCGCGAGCTGGCCCTGATGCCGGACGGAGCGGTGCTGGTCAACACCGCGCGCGGGTCGCTCGTCGACACGGACGCGCTCGTCGCGGAACTGCGGTCGGGCCGCCTCTCCGCGGTCCTCGACGTCACCGACCCGGAGCCCCTGCCCGTCGACTCGCCGCTGCACGAGCTCCCGGGTGCCTTCGTCACGCCGCACCTCGCGGGGTCGCAGGGCAACGAACTGGCGCGGCTGGGCCTGGCGGTCGCGGAAGAGGCCGAGCGGGTGGTGTCCGGAGCAGGGGTGGCGTTCCCGGTGACGTTCGAGGCTCTGGCGCGCGGGGCCTGACGCGTCGGCAGCCTGCCTGGTCCGGGGCCTGCCTGCGGCGTGAGTAGCCTGCCTGGTCATGAGCCCCGAACCACACCTGGAACCTCGCCCCCAACGCCTCCCCGCGTCCCTCCCGCAGACCGAGCTCACCCGGCATCGCCGCCTGCGCGAGCAGGGCAGCCTGGACCGGGCCGATCTGGAGGCGATCCTCGACGCGGGATTCGTCTGTCATCTAGGTGTGGTGGTCGAGGGGCGGCCCCTGGTCGTGCCCACGGTGTACGGGTGGGACGCGCGACAGCTGTACGTGCACGGCTCGGTGGCCGGCCGCAGCCTCGCGGGCGGTGCTCCGGTCTGTGTCACGGTCACGCACGTCGACGGGCTGGTCCTCGCGCGGTCCGTCTTCGAGCACGGCGTCAACTACCGCAGCGCCATGATCCACGGCGAGGCCCGCAAGGTGACCGATCCGCAGGAGAAGCTGGCGGGCCTGCGTCTGCTGACCGACCACGCGGCGCCGGGACAGTGGGCGTACGCCCGGCAGCCGAGCCGCAAGGAACTCGCGGCCACCACCCTGCTCGCCGTCTCCCTCGAGGAGGCGTCCGTCAAGATCCGTACCGGTGCGCCCGACGACGGTGACGGACCGGACGCGGTGCTGGGGCTGTGGGCCGGTGTGCTTCCGCTCACGTCGACCTGGGACGCGCCTGTTCCCGACCCGCTGCTGCCGCAGGAAACGCCTGTACCCACCCATATAGCTCGCCGCGAGGGGACCCGGCACGGGTGATGCCGGCGCGAGGGCATACCGTGAGGAGTCGGTCGTACGTCTGAGCCGGGAGGAGACACGGGATGGGCAGCCGTACCGCGCTGGTCGAGGATCTGATGGAGCGGTTTCCGCAGGTGCCGCGGGAAGCCGTCTTCAAAGAGGACCTGCTGCGAGGTGGCGTGGCCTTCGACCCGTCCGCCCTCAGCGACAACGAGTCGGGGGAGATGAAGCCGAAGTCGTACTTCATCTTCTCCTTCGACCACGGCACCCTGCCGGAGCTCGGCGAGGCCGCGCTGCGGCGCCCGCCGGAGGAGATCATCCTCACCGGCGGGCCGTACGACCTCAGGCGGACCGTGGTGTCGGTGCGGGTGAACCCCGCCTCGCCCTACCGGGTGGCGGCCGACGACTCCGGGATGCTCGGGCTCTACCTCGACGGCAAGCGGATCGCCGACGTGGGCGTGCCGCCGATGCCGGAGTACTACCGGCACAAGCTCTCCAACGGGAAGTCCGTGATGGAGGTCGCGCCGACCATCCAGTGGGGCTACCTGATCTATCTGACCGTCTTCCGGGTGTGCCAGTACTTCGGCGCCAAGGAGGAGTGCCAGTACTGCGACATCAACCACAACTGGCGCCAGCACAAGGCGGCGGGGCGGCCGTACACGGGCGTCAAGGACGTGGACGAAGTCCTGGAGGCACTCGAGATCATCGACCGGTACGACACCGCCAAGGTCTCCACGGCCTACACGCTCACCGGCGGCGCGATCACCTCGAAGCTCCAGGGCCGGGACGAGGCCGACTTCTACGGCATGTATGCGAAGGCCATCGAGGAGCATTTCCCGGGCCGTTGGATCGGCAAGGTCGTCGCGCAGGCGCTGCCGAAGGACGACGTGCAGCGCTTCAAGGACTACGGCGTGCAGATCTACCACCCCAACTACGAGGTGTGGGACGAGTATCTCTTCAAGATGTTCTGCCCGGGCAAGGAGCGGTACGTCGGCCGGGACGAGTGGCACAAGCGGATCCTGGACTCGGCGGAGATCTTCGGTGCGCGCAATGTGATCCCCAATTTCGTGGCGGGCGTGGAGATGGCCGAGCCGTTCGGCTTCAAGACGGTCGACGAGGCCATCGCGTCCACGACGGAGGGCCTGCGCTTCTTCATGTCGCACGGCATCACACCCCGCTTCACCACGTGGTGCCCGGAGCCCACGACCCCGCTCGGCAAGGCCAACCCGCAGGGCGCGCCGCTGGAGTACCACATCCGGCTGCTGCAGGCCTATCGGCAGACGATGGACGACTTCGGCCTGTCCTCGCCTCCCGGCTACGGCCCGCCCGGACCCGGCCGTGCCGTCTTCTCCGTGAGTTCCTTCATGGACAGCCTTCCGGCGCAGGAGCCGGTCGAGGTGTAACCCGGCACCGCCGAAACGGATGCGGCGCGGGCCGCGGAGACCTTCGGGTTCCGCGGCCCGCGCTTATGTGCCGAAGGATTTGTCGACAAGGTGACCGGAGTGGCCGCGCTGCTCCGCACATTTCGCGATGAGATGCACCCGGTATCGAGATTTCCCGGCGTTCTTTCCGTATAACTCTCGTAACAGCGCTCCCGGTCGTGCGCTCCGGCCACTGGCGCGAACCCTCGGTAACCGATTTGAATAGCCTGCTTGTCAGTTGTGTGGGAGACGTGAAAGGGTCCTGTCCTGCCGCGAGGTTCCCCCCAACTCCTTTGCCAGTATGGCGAGTTGACCTCGCTTTGGATGCAGGAGACCCATGCCCGACCTGCCGACCCCCCAGGACGCCGCCGAGGCCGCGCTGTTCTCCGAGTGCTGGGATGCCGTGCTGTCGTACGCCGATCTGTGCACGGCCGGCTCCACCGCCGCCACCGAACTGGCCACCGAGGCGTTCTCCCTCGGCATGCGCGAGGCCCGTGAGGCGGAGGCCGCTGCCCGCGGCGCCGGCCGCCGTCCGGCCCGGCTGCCCCGAATACCGCTGCTGCTGACCGCCGTTCGCACGACGGCGGCGGAGTGGGAGACCCGGGGCCTGGGCCACCGGCTCGACCCCGATCTGCGGCTGTGGCTCAACTCCGACAAGGCCGCCCGCTACACCGGCCCGCCGCTCCAGCGACCGATCGCGCTGCGCGGACTGCGCGATCTGCAGGCGGCGGACGCCGAACTGCTGTGGCTGGCCGAGGTCGAGGCGCTGCCGCTGTCCGCGGTGGCCCGCCGGCTCGGCCTCGACCCGGCCACCGTGGGCGACGAACTCGCCCAGGTGCGCGGCCTGTTCAGGGACCGCAGCCACCGCAACCATCTCGACATGCCGATGGACGCCCAGTGCCGCAGCTACGCCCGGCTGCTGGACGCCGTCACCCGGTCCACCTCCGGCGAGACCCCGGACGATCTCTCCCGCCACCTCGCGAGGTGCAGGCAGTGCGCGGAGGCCGCCGCCTGTCTTCGACTGCAGGGAGGCGGGCTGCCCGCGGCCCTCGCGGGCGGGGTGATCGGCTGGGGCGGGCTCGCCTATCTGGAGCGCCGCCGCCGGGCCGCCGAGGTACGCCTTGGGGCGGGGCGGCCGGAGGCACTGGAGAGCGGGCCGCCGAACCCCGGCGCGCACAAGGCGAAGGTCGTGCGCAACGGCCTGCTCGTCGCGGCCGTCCTCGTCTCCCTGCTCGCGCTCGCCGTCTCGATGTCGCCGGGCGGCGACACGGGGAACAGTGCCGCCAAGCCCGGCACCGGTACCTCCGCCGACGGCCAGCCGGTGGCCAACCCCAGCTCGTCGGTCCCCGCCGCCACGTCCCGGGCGCCCGGCTCGGCGGGCCCGTCGCAGACGCCCAGCGGGAACCCGTCCGAGTCCACGGGTGCGAAGAACTCCGACCCGGAACCCCAGGGGACCTCCTCCGCCGGTGCCGAGGAACCGGAGCCCGGCGAGAGCGTCACGCCGTCCTGCCAGGTCGAGTACACCCTCGTCAACCAGTGGCCCGACGGCTTCCAGGGCGAAGTCACCGTCACCACCACCGAGGCCCTCAGCGACTGGCGGGTCACCTGGTCCTTCAAGGACGGCCAGAAGGTGACGCAGATGTGGGACGGGAGCTACACCCAGAGCGGCGCGAAGGTCACCGCGAGCGCCGCCGACTACAACAAGTCGGTCCCCGCGCACGGTTCGCTCTCCGTCGGCTTCCTCGCCTCCTGGCAGGGCAGGAACGCCCCGGCGTACGACTTCTCCCTCAACGGGCGGGAGTGCGTGAAGTCCTGACGCCTTCGGTCCAGCCGGGGGCTGTCGCGGCTACTTCGCCGCCCACAGCCCCCGGACGTGTCCGATGTGCCGGGTCATCACCGCGTGGACCGCCCGCTCGTCGCGGGCGATCAGTGCGTCGAGGAGTTCGAGGTGCTCCTCGGCGGAGGCCAGCAGGCGGCCGGACTTCACCAGCGGGGTGAGGCCGTAGAGCCGTGACCGCTTGCGGAGGTCGCCGACCACCTCGACCAGATGGGCGTTGCCCGCGAGAGCGAGCAGGCCGAGGTGGAAGCGGGTGTCGGCCTCGACGTACGCGATGAGGTCACCGGACACCGCCGCCTGGACGATCTCCCGGGCGGCGGGACGCAGCGCCTCCAGGGAGACCGGGTCGGCGGTCGAGGCCAGCTCCACGACGGTGGGGATCTCGATGAGCGAGCGGATGTGGGTGTACTCGTCGAGTTGCTTCTCGGAGACCGCGGTGACCCGGAAGCCCTTGTTGGGGACGGTGTCGACCAGGCCCTCCTTGGCGAGGTCGAGCATGGCCTCGCGCACGGGGGTGGCCGACACACCGAAGCGGGCGGCGAGCGCGGGTGCCGAGTACACCTGGCCCGGGAGCAGTTCGCCCGCGATCAGCGCGGCCCGCAGGGCGTCGGCGACCCGCTCCCGGTAGCTGCTCTTCTTGCCGCCGAGGACGGGCAGAGCGGGGGTGCTGGATCGCTGGGCGGCCATGAGGGGCATCTCCTAGTGGTGCAATGTCACGCGGCACCCGCATTATCCTCGACGCCCCCGGGGCTCACAGGACGAACCCCGCCGGGAACGGATCGGTCGGGTCGAGCAGGTACTGGGCCGTGCCGGTGATCCACGCGCGCCCGGTGAAGCTGGGCAGGACGGCGGGGCGGCCCGCCACCTCGGTGGTGCCGAGGAGCCGGCCTGTGAACCGCGTCCCGATGAAGGACTCGTTCACGAACTCGGTGTGCAACGGGAGTTCGCCGCGCGCGTGCAGCTGGGCCATGCGCGCGCTGGTGCCGGTGCCGCAGGGGGAGCGGTCGAACCAGCCGGGGTGGATGGCCATCGCGTGCCGGGAGTGGCGGGCGGTCGCGCCGGGCGCGATCAGGTGGACGTGGTGACAGCCGCGGATGGACGGATCCTCGGGGTGGACGGGCTCCTCGTCGGCGTTGATCGCCTCCATGAGGGACAGCCCCGCCTTCAGGATGTCGTCCTTGCGGGCGCGGTCGAAGGGCAGCCCGAACTGGTCCAGCGGAAGGATGGCGTAGAAGTTGCCGCCGTACGCCAGGTCATAGGTCACCGTCCGCCCGTCGGCCAGTGCGATCTTGCGGTCGAGGGCGACGGCGAAGGACGGCACGTTCTGCAGCGTGACGTGCTTCGCCCTGCCGTCCTCCACCGCGACCTCGGCGACGACCAGGCCCGCCGGGGTGTCGAGCCGGATCGTGGTGACCGGCTCGACGACCTCGACCATGCCGGTCTCCACCAGCACGGTCGCCACCCCGATCGTGCCGTGTCCGCACATCGGCAGATAGCCCGAGACCTCGATGTACACGACACCCCAGTCGCAGTCCGGGCGGGTCGGTGGCTGGAGGATCGCGCCGCTCATCGCGGAGTGCCCGCGCGGCTCGTTCATCAGGAGCTGCTTGATGTCGTCGCGGTGCTCACGGAAGTACAGCCGCCGCTCGTTCATGGTCGCGCCGGGGATCGTGCCGATGCCGCCGGTGATCACGCGGGTGGGCATGCCCTCGGTGTGCGAGTCGACGGCGTGCAGGACGAGTTTGCTGCGCATGGTCCGCTCTCCTTGACGAGTTACGCGAGTCCCGCGGCGACGGCATTCTCCGTGGCGGCCCGCACGACGGCCTCCTGCTCGGGCAGCAGAGGGACGCGCGGTGGGCGCACGGGCCCGCCGTGCCGGCCGACGATGTCCATCGACATCTTGATGGCCTGTACGAACTCGACCTTGGAGTCCCAGCGCAGCAGCGGGTGCAGCTGTTCGTACAGCTTCTTCGCGGTCGCGAGGTCGCCGGCGACGGCTGCCCGGTACAACTCGACGGAGGACCTGGGCAGCGCGTTCGGATAGCCGGCCACCCAGCCCTTGGCCCCGGCCAGGGCGAGTTCCAGCAGGACGTCGTCGGCGCCGATCAACAGGTCCAGTTCCGGAGCGAGTTCGGCCAGCTGGTAGGCGCGTCGGACATCACCGGAGAACTCCTTGACCGCGCGGATGAACCCCTCGGCGTGCAGTGCGGCCAGCAGCTCCGGCACCAGGTCGACCTTGGTGTCGATGGGGTTGTTGTACGCCACGATCGGCAGACCCGCCTTCGCGACCTCGGCGTAGTGCGCGAGGACCGACCGCTCGTCGGCGCGGTAGGCGTTGGGCGGCAGCAACATCACGGACGCACAGCCCGCGTCCCGCGCCTGCTCGGCCCAGCGGCGGGACTCCGCCGAGCCGTAGGCGGCCACGCCCGGCATCACCCGTTCGCCGCCGATGGCGGCCACCGCCGTCTCGACGACCTTGGCCCGCTCCTCGGGGGTGAGCACCTGGTACTCGCCGAGCGAGCCGTTCGGTACGACGCCGTCGCAACCGTTCTCGACCAGCCAGGCGCAGTGTTCGGCGTACTTGTCGTAGTTCACCGACAGGTCGTCGTTCAACGGGAGGGCGGTGGCGACGAGAACTCCGCGCCACGGACGAAGGCTGGTGGTCATGTGGATCCCCTCTCAATGGAGTGTGACATATCACTGTTCCTCGGTCTCTCCGGCCCGGGCCAGCACGCCCAGCGGTACCGGCCGTGCGAACGGCCTGCGGCCCGCCGTCTCCGCGCACCCGGCGACACCGGCCACTCCGGACCCGCACACCCGGCCCTGGCACCAGCCCATCCCGGCCCGCGTCAGCAGCTTCACGGTCCTCAGGTCACCGGCCCCCAGCTCGTGCACCGCCTCCCGCACCGCACCGGCCGACACCTCCTCGCAGCGGCACACCACCGTCCCGTCGGTGACCTGCTCGGCCCAGTGCGCGGGCGGCGCGTAGACGGAGTCGACGGCGGCGAAGAAGGCCCGCAGCCCGTCCCGGGTGCGCGCGGCGGCCGCCCACTCACCGGGATCCGGTGCCCGTCCGGCCAGCCGCGCCGCGATCGACCGCCCGGCGATGTGCCCCTCGGCCAGTGAGAGGGCGGAGCCGCCGATGCCGGTGGTCTCGCCCGCCGCCCACACCCCCGGCACGTCGGTGCGCTGCTCGTCGTCGACGGACACGTCCGTCCCGTCGACCCGGCAGCCCAGCGCGTCGGCGAGGTCGGTGTGCGGCAGCATGCCGTGACTCACGGCGAGGGTGTCGCAGACGAGGCGTCGGCGGGTGTCCTGGCGCACCCGTCCGTCCCGGTCGAGGGCCGCGATCGTCACCGCCTCCAGCCGCTCGGCTCCGTGCGCCGCCACGACGGTGTGATGGAGGAGAGTGCGTACCCGGTGCCGGAGCAACTGCCCCGTGTACCGGGCGCCTTCGGCCACCTTGCCCGGTTGGCCCGCCAGCGCCCGGGACCGCCGTGCGAACGACTTCGGGTCGGCCGACTCCACCAGCGCGGCGACCGTCGCACCCGCCGCGGCGAGGCCGGTGGCGACGGGCAGCAGCAGCGGCCCGGTCCCGGCGACGACGGCGGTACGGCCGGGCAGCACGAGCCCGCCCTTGAGCATGGCCTGCGCCCCGCCCGCCGTGACGACACCGGGCAGGGTCCAGCCGGGGAAGGGCAGCACCTTCTCGTAGCCGCCGGTGGCGAGGAGGACCGCAGTTGCGCGTACCTCGGCCGGCTGCTCCTGCTCGGGGCCGACGAGGGCGTGCACGGCGAACCCGTCGGTGCCCCGGCGCTCGACGAACCAGACGTGATGGTCCGTCATGTGCCTTACGGTGCCCGCCTGTACATGGGCTCGTAGTCCGTCCCGCAGTCTCTCCCAGGTCCGCCACTGGTGATGCAGTGCCTGCGGTCGACGGGCCCCGAGCCCGGGTGCGGGCTGCCGGTAGAACTGCCCGCCCGCCTCTGCGGCCGAGTCGAGCAGGGTGACCCGGATGCCCCTGGTGGCCGCCGCGAGGGTGGCCGCGAGTCCGGCCGGACCCGCGCCGATCACCGCCAGGCTCGGCTCAGTCATCGTGGCCCGTTCCCTCCTGGGTGCGGATCGCGTCGCCCGGCCGCAAGGGCATCAGGCAGGCCCGTTGGTTCGGGCGGTCGTTGACGGTCACCAGGCAGTCGAAGCAGACGCCGATGCCGCAGAACATCCCGCGCGGGCGGCCCTCGCCGCGGGTGGTGCGCCAGGAGGTGACGCCCGCCGTCCACAGCGCGGCGGCGACGGTCTGGCCGGGCAGGGCCTCGATCTCCCGCCCGTCGAGTGTGACGGTGAAGGCGGGACCGGGCTCGGCGCGCACCAGCTCCAGCGGGTTCACGAGGCCTCCTCGGAGTCGGAGGTGGAGGCGGTGGAGGCGGAGGCGGGGAAACGGTCGGGACGAAAGGGTGCGAGACCGAGCTCGGGAGCGTGTCCGGTCAGCACCTGGGCGATCAACTGCCCTGTCCCGGTGGACAGTCCGATGCCCGCGCCCTCGTGCCCGCAGGCGTGGAACAGCCCGGGCACCCGCGCATCGGGGCCGATCGCGGGCAGGTGATCGGGCATGTACGGCCTGAAGCCGAAGTACGTCCGCATCGCGCGCACCCGCTCCAGGAACGGGAAGAGCCGCGTCGCGCCCTTCGCCAGCGCGCGCAACGCGGGCAGCGACAACGACCGGTCGAAGCCCACCCGTTCCCGGGTCGCGCCGATCAGGACGGGCCCGGCCGCCGTCCCCTCGACGACCGGTGAGGTCTGCAGGGCCGCCGAGTCGCTGGCCACGTCGGCCACGTAGTCGGCGGCGTACACCTTGTGGTGGACCCGGCGGGGGAGCGGCTCGGTGACGAGGACGAAGCCGCGCCGGGGGAGCACGGGGAGGCTGACTCCCGCCAGCGCGGCCAGCTCACCGCCCCAGGTCCCGGCGGCGTTGACGACATGCGGGGCGTGGATCTCGCCCCGGCCGGTCCGCACCCCGCGCACGGCACCGTCGGCGCCGCGCAGCACCTCGGTCACCGCCGCGCCGGTGAACAGCCGGGCACCCGAGGCCCGTAGGAGATGAGCGGCGGCCAGCGTCGGCATGACCTGGGCGTCCTGGGGGTACAGCACACCGCCCGCGAGTCCGGGCGCCAAGTGGGGTTCGAGTTCACGGAGTCGGCCTGCGTCCACCCGCACCGCCTCGACGCCCGCGGCCCGTTGGCCGGTCGCGAACGTCTCCAGGGCTTCGAGGCCGTCGGAGGTGGAGGCCACGACCACGCCGCCCTTATGTTCGTACTCGACGGCATCGCCGATCTCCTCCGCCAACTCGGTCCACAAGCGGCCGGACAGCAGGGCGAGTTCGAGCTCGGGCCCCGGCTCCTTGTCGGAGACCAGGAGATTGCCCTCACCGGCGCCGGTCGTACCGCCGGCCACCGGACCGCGGTCGACGACGATCACGTCGAGGCCCGCCCGGGCGGCGTACAGGGCACAGGCGGCGCCCACCATCCCGGCTCCGACGACCACGACATCGCAGGTCAGTCGCTTGCTCACGCCAGTACTATGTCACATGTCGCACTCGGCGGGAACACCCCGACGTCGAACCGCGGGGCTGTGGGACGGACGGGACTCACCGGGCCGTCAGTCGATCTCGCTCGGGTCGGCGGACGGGGTCCGGCCCGCCTGGACGTCCTCGAGACGTGCCGCGCCCAGCTTCGCCGCCTGCTCGGTGGTGTCGTCGTCGGCTCCGTCGAGACCGCCGTTGGTGAAGGCGATCGCGTCCGTGCCGAACCGAAGGGCCGCGACGTCGAGGGTGAGGGTGGTGGGTTCGCCGCCCGAGGTGCCCCGGACCGTGACCTGCAGCCCCTGCCGGGCATCGCCCTCCTTGGGAAGCGAGGTCCCGACCACCTCGACCGTGCGCTGCCCGCCCGAGCTGTCCTTCACCGTGAACTGGTCGCACTTGACCGGCAGGCTCTTCAGCCAGGCGAAGGACGTGTCCAGCGCGGCCTTGTCATAGGCGGCGACCTGGTACAGCAGCCGGGCATCGCCCTCCTTGAAGCCGGTGAGCGCGGACGCTCCGGACGGCTTGCCCAGGAGGTCGTCGTCGTACAGCCGGTCGAGCAGCTTCTGGCAGGCGGCCGCGTCGGCCTTGCCGGTGAGGAAGTCGGCGACGTCCACCTGGCCGACCAGCAGGCTGTCCCGCCAGGTGGCCGCGTTCTTGACCTGCGTCCAGTCGTCCTCCAGATCCGCCTCCGTCACCAGCGCGGCACGCGCCCCGGCCGGGGTGAGCGCCGCCGGGGACTGCTGCGCGAGCGGCGTGGAGGAGATCTCCGTCGTGGTCTCCGTGGTGTCCGCGCGGTCCGGACCACTGTCGTCACCGTCCGCACACGCGGCGGTCGTCAACAGGGCTCCGGCCGCCAGGGCCGAGGCGAGGACGCGGAAGGTGCGGGGCGGACGGTGGGTCATCACGAGGTCTCCTGGAGATGAGGGGTGCTTCCATGCCACAACCGCTCCTTCCGTACGACCAGCGCACCGGGCTGTTCGAGTGAGGGGGGCGACGCACCCGGGTCCGGAAAAACCGGTGGCGCCCCCGACGCCGGCGCCTCTAAGGTGAGACCGCTTCGCCCGGCGGCTCATGGCTGCCGTGCCCCACGAGCGAGGAATGAGGGAGGTGTCGACCGATGGCTGTCTTTGCGATGAGCGCTGCTCGCATCCAGATCATCAAGTCCACCTCTGTGGCCGTCGGCTGACACCAACTCCTGGTGCCGGGGCCACCCTTGTGAAGGGTCTCCCTTGACTTCCAGCTCCACTTCTCAGGTTTTCTCCGCTCTCGCTCCCTACGGCTGGGACGAGGCATGGGCGGACGAGTTCGCCCCCTACGAGCCCGAGGGGCTCCTGCCCGGACGGGTGGTCCGGGTCGACCGCGGGCAGTGCGACCTCGTCACCGCCGAAGGGATGATGCGGGCCGACACGGCCTTCGTCACCCCGCCCGATCCGATGCGGGTCCTGTGCACCGGTGACTGGGCCGTCGTCGAGCCCGCGGGCAACCCTCGCTATGTACGGACGTATCTGCCACGCCGTACCGCATTCGTACGCTCCACCTCCTCCAAGCGGTCCGAGGGGCAGATCCTCGCGGCCAACGTCGACCACGCGATCGTCGCCGTGTCGCTGGCCGTCGAGCTCGACCTCGGCCGCATCGAACGGTTCCTGGCCCTGGCCTGGGAGTCCGGCGCACAGCCGGTGGTCGTGCTCACCAAGGCCGACCTCGTGCCGGACGCGGTGACGCTCTCGCATCTCGTGCAGGACGTCGAGACGACGGCGCCGGGCGTCCCGGTGCTGACCGTCAGCGCGCTGGACGGGGAGGGGCTCGACGTACTCGTCGCGGTCGTCTCCGGCGGTACGACCGTGCTGCTCGGGCAGTCCGGCGCGGGGAAGTCGACCCTGGCGAACGTGCTCATCGGCGAGGACGTGATGGCTGTACAGGCCGCACGGGACGCGGACGGGAAGGGACGCCACACGACCACGACCCGCAACCTCCTCGCCCTGCCGGGCGGGGGCGTACTGATCGACACGCCCGGCCTCAGGGGCGTGGGGCTGTGGGACGCCGAGACCGGTGTCGGACAGGTCTTCTCCGAGATCGAGGCACTCGCCGCACAGTGCCGCTTCCACGACTGCGCGCACGAGAGCGAGCCGGGGTGCGCGGTGCTTGCCGCGATCGACTCCGGTGAGCTGCCCGAGCGGCGGCTGGAGAGCTACCGGAAGCTGATCCGGGAGAACCAGCGGATCGTGGCGAAGACGGACGCACGGCTGCGTGCCGAGATCCGGAAGGACTGGAAGAAGAGGGGCGCGGAGGGGAAGGCGGCGATGGAGGCGAAGCGGGGGCGGTGGGCGTAAGGGTCGTTCGGCCGCGGTTCGGTGGGGGCTGGTCGCGCAGTTCCCCGCGCCCCTGAGGGGGTGCAGGCGCACGGAACTGACGCTGTGCCCCCATCACCGTGTCCGATTTCCGCCAGCGGCATCCTCGCCCGCGGCGGACACTGGGACACGTGATGGACGAAGACACCAGGTACGAAGCCGTTCGCAGCCGGGACGCCCGGTTCGACGGGGAGTTCTTCTTCGCTGTCGAGACGACCGGGATCTACTGTCGGCCCAGCTGTCCCGCGGTGACCCCGAAGCGTCGCAACGTCCGCTTCTACGCGACGGCCGCCGCCGCGCAGGGCTCCGGTTTCCGGGCCTGCCGGCGGTGCCGCCCGGACGCGGTCCCCGGTTCCGCGGACTGGAACGTACGGGCGGACGTGGTGGGCCGGGCGATGCGCCTGATCGGCGACGGTGTCGTCGACCGGGAGGGCGTCGCCGGGCTCGCCGGCCGCCTCGGCTACAGCGCCCGCCAGGTCCAGCGCCAGCTCACCACCGAGCTCGGCGCCGGCCCCGTCGCCCTGGCCCGCGCCCAGCGGGCCCACACCGCGCGCGTCCTGCTCCAGACCACCGGCCTGCCGGTCACGGAGATCGCGTTCGCCTCGGGCTTCGCCAGCGTGCGGCAGTTCAACGACACGGTCCGGCAGATCTACGCCGCCACCCCCAGCGACCTGCGGGCCGCCGCCCGGACCGCACGCCGCGCGGCCACTCCCACGGCGGGCATTCCGCTACGGCTGGCCCACCGCGGTCCCTACCGGTCCGGCGCCGTCTTCGACCTGCTGGAGAGCGAGGCCGTACCCGGCGTCGAGGAGGTGAGCGGGGCACCCGGGCGGCGCACCTACCGCCGTACTCTCCGCCTCCCGCACGGCACCGGCATCGTCGCCGTCCACGAACGCACCGGTACGACCGGAACCACCTCCGGCGCGAACCCCGGCGGCTGGCTCGACGCCCACCTGCACCTCACCGACCCCCGCGACCTGACCACCGCCGTCGGACGACTGCGCCGGCTCTTCGACCTCGACGCCGATCCCTACGCCGTCGACGAGCGGCTCGGCGAGGACACCCGGCTCGCTCCCCTGGTCGCCGCCCGGCCAGGACTGCGGTCGCCCGGCGCCGCCGACCCCGAGGAGTTCGCTGTACGGGCACTGGTGGGCCGTAGCGCATCCGAACGGCTCGTCCGGCGATACGGCAAGACCCTGGACGCAGCCTGCGGCGGCCTCACCCACCTCTTTCCCGAGCCCGCCGCCCTTTCGGAGGCGACCGGCCCTGTGGGCACGCTGGCCACCGCCCTGGCCGACGGGGCCGTACGACTCGATCCGGGTGCCGACCGCGACGAGGTGGGGCACGCACTCCTCGCCCTGCCCGGCCTTGACGCCCGTACGGTCGCCGTCATCCGCACCCGCGCCCTCGGTGACCCCGATGTCGCCCCACCGGGCCTCGACGTCCCCGACACCTGGCGCCCCTGGCGCTCCTACGCCTGGCAACACCTGTGCACAGCAGGAGAGTTGGAGTAATCATGGCCATCCGCTGGAACCGTCTCGACAGCCCCGTCGGCGCCCTGCTCCTCACCGCCGACGAGACCGGCGCGCTGACCTCGCTGTCCGTTCCGGAGCAGAAGAACGGCCGTACCGTGCAGGAGGGTTGGGTCCACGACCCCACCCCCTTCCGGGACGCGGAAGAGCAGCTCGCCGCCTACTTCGCCGGTGAACTCAAGGAGTTCCAGCTCGAGTTGCGTCCTGAAGGCACCGAGTTCCGGACCCGCGTCTGGGACGCCCTCGACGACGTTCCCTACGGGGCGACCACGACGTACGGCGAGATCGCCGCCCGCGTCGGTGCCTCGCGCGTCGCCGTCCGGGCCGTGGGCGGCGCGATCGGCGCGAACCCGCTGCTGATCCTCCGCCCGTGCCATCGGGTGATCGGCGCGAACGGCCTGCTCACCGGGTACGCGGGCGGTCTGGAGCGCAAGACGGCCCTGCTCAGCCTCGAAGGTGCCCTCTAGGACTCCTCGAGCCCCCAGCTGTGGATCCGTCGCGGATGGATGCGGATCAGCTCCTCGCTGAAGTGCGGGCCCAACTCGTGCGGGCCCGTGAGGAGTTCCGCCTCTCCGCGGATGTCGATGCCGCGTACCGTCCATGGTTTCAGGCTGGCGATGTCGTCGACGACCAGCGCGACCTTCGGGTTCTTCTGGAGGTTGCGCCACTTCTTCGTGCGGCCCATCGCGTAGCCACCGATCAGGATGGTGCCGTCGTCCTGCGGGAAGAAGCCGACCGGGTTGGCCTGCGGCTGTCCCTGCGGGTCGACGGTGGCGAGTCGTCCCAGCCGCTGGGACTTCAGGTACGCGCGCTCGGCCTCGCTGAATTCGGTCATGCCCGCCACCCAAACACGCCCGCGCCGTCCGCACATCGGAATCACGTCCTAGGCCTGTCTGGGGCTGCGGTCCTAGGTCAGCCGCCCCACAGCACCGTCCCCAGCCACGCGCCCATGATCAGCAGACACGTGAACAGTTCCGCCAGCACGCTGGAGCCGCCCGAGTGCATCGCCGTGCGCAGGGAGGCCTTCGCCGCCCCGTGGCGGCCGAGGCGGAGGCGTTCCGAGAGGTAGATGCCGCCGATGAACCCGGGGATCGCGCCGAGCACAGGGATCAGGAAGAAGCCGAGGAATGCGCCGGCTCCGGCGTAGCCCGCCATGCGCAGGGTGGCCCCGCTCTCCCGCAGTCGGCGTGGTGGCAGGGCCCAGCGCACCACCTGGGAGAGGAACAGGGCGACCGTGGCCCCCATGAGCACGATCCACGCGACCGGTTGCGGATCCTTCAGCGCCCACCACAGGACCGCGGCCCACACGAGCCATGACCCCGGCACCCCGGGCAACAGAACCCCGACCAGGCCGAACAGCATGACCAGGCCGACCAGCAGGAGATCCCACACTCCCATGAGTCCAGGGTGCAGGAGGCAGGCAGAAAGCGCAGGTCAGCGATATCGCCCCGGACCGATGGTGAAGGACTGCGCATCGGCCTCACGGCTGTGGGCACTCGGGCCGTCGTCCGCCACAGCTCTGCGACAGGGAAGCAGGTCACACTCAGGGCCGACCCGACCGGTCCCCACGACGTGCGTCCACCATAGGGGTCGGAGTCCGGGTCACTCGGCGTCGCCGGGCGGTTCTCCCGTGGGGGGTGGAACCGTCCGGCGACCCTTTCGCAACACAGTTCGATGCGCGGGACGGGGCTTGATTTTCGGGATGCCCCGTTTTCATACCGCCCGTGCGGTGGACAATTGGGGGCATGAGCCAGCAGGGGGGAACACCCACCGGTCGCGGTCACGAGGACGACTGGTGGGGGCAACTGTACGACTCCACCGACGACACGGGCCCCACACCGGCCCCGGACACCCTGGACGACCGCTTCGCCTCGGCGGCGGGGGCGGTCCGGGACGGCTCGGGGGGCGGGCGACTGACCTTCGAGGAAGCGGCCGGCGAGGGACGGCTCCGCTCGGAGGCGGGAGGCCGAGGGCAGCCGGGTTCGGGGGCGGGGGGCGGTGGTGGGTGGCCCGGGCCTGAGCTTGGACGGGGTGATGGACCGGCGGGGTCGGAGGCGGGGCCTGCTGTGGGGCAGCCGGGTTTGGGGCGCGGTGGTGGACGGCCCGGCTCTGAGACAGGACCCGATGATGGACCGCCCGGGTCGGAGGCGGGACATGGTGTGGATCAGCGGGACTTGGGGGCCGGGCTCGGTGGTGGGTGGCCCGGGTCGGGCGTAGGGCCCGGTGGGGGGCAGCCGAGTTCGGGGTCGGGGCCTGCTGGGGAGCAGCCGGGCTTGGGGGCGGGGCTCGGTGGTGGGTGGCCCGGCGCTGAGACCGGACCCGGTGAAGGACAGTCCGGTTTCGAGCCGGGTGCTGCGGACGGACAGAGCCGTCGGCCCGGTACCGGGGTCCCCGCGCCGCGGACAGGCTTCTCCGAGGGGACGGCTCGCCCACCCGGTCGGCACCGCGTCCCCTGGCAGGCGCCAACCGACGCATCCGACGGCCCCGCGTCCTTCCCGCCCGGCCCCAAGCCGCCCGGCTTCGTCGAGCGTCCCGCCGAGGACCGCCCGCCCCCGCCACCCGGCGGCCGTAAGTCCACCGAGAGGCCTCCGGCCGCGACCGTTCCTCCCTCGCGCATGCCCACCGAGCCCCCGAGGCCGCCGACCGCCGCACCCCCACACCCCTCAGCCCCACCTCGCCCAGCGGCTCCACCCCCGCCGCCGCAGGACTCAGCCCGGGCCGTTTCGCCAGATGACGGCGGCTCGGGTAGCGGTGGCGTCGGCGGAACGGTTTCGCGGAGTGGTGTCGCTGATGACGTGCCCCAGGACTCCGACCGGGCCGTTTCGCCCGACGACGGCGGAGCGGGTGGTGTCGCTGATGGTCAGCCGTCGGGCGGTGAACCGGTCGTTTCCTCCGGCCGCGGCGATGCCGGAGGGCGTGGCGTCGGCGGAGCGGGTGGTGTCGCTGACGGTCCGCCGCCGGACGGTGATCGGGCCGCTTCGCCAGGCCGCGGTGATTTCGGAGGGCGGGGCGTCGGCGGAGTCGATCCGCGTGGCGGCGCCCCGGCCGGGGGCGGCTCGCGCAGGGGCGACCCCGCCTCCGGCATCGCGGACCCCGGAGGCGGCGCCGAGGACTTGCCCACGCGCGACGGCCCCGATGGTCAGCCAGGACCCTCGGACCGAGGCGGAGCCGGTGCGCGTCGCGTCGAAGGCGACTGGTGGGCCGCCGCACCCGACGTCCAAGCCGACCTCGCCCAGGAACCCCCCGCACCCGGATCCCGCTCCGGTCCGGGTTCCACTCAGCCCAACCCGACCCCTCACCCCTCCGAGCCACCCGGACGTGGCCAAGACCGCGAACGTGCCGACCAGAACCCCGCCCCCGCGCCGCAGGCACCCCGCACCGCCACCCGCGTGGACATCCCCACCCTCCCGCCCGCCCCCGTCGGATTCGTCGGCTCCGGTCCTCCCACCTACGACGCCGAACCCACCGCCCTCCCGCCCGCCGACCCCGACGAACTCGACGACCTGGTGGCGGACACCGTGCTGGACGGCGCCCGGTACGGGGCGTGCACGCTGCGAGCGGTGTCCGTGCGAGGGGACTCGGCCAGGTTCCGCGGCGAGCCGCGAAGGGACTCCCTGCTCACCGCCCGGTTCGGCACCGGCGAGCAGGCGCTGATCCTCGTCGCCATGGCCACCGGCGCCCGCGCCACCCCCGGCGCCCACCGTGC
The DNA here is from genome assembly GCF_001514145.1 of Streptomyces canus. GTDB lineage: Bacteria > Actinomycetota > Actinomycetes > Streptomycetales > Streptomycetaceae > Streptomyces > Streptomyces canus. The sequence continues at coordinate 85,114 of NZ_KQ948661.1, read as the reverse complement.
CGCCGCCGAGGCCTGTCACTTGATCGGGCGGGCCATAGGGCGCAGTCACGCCCGGCTCGCGCAGGACATCAGCGCCGCCCGCCGCGGTGACCTCAAGTCCGGGCTGCACCGGCTCACCGACCGCAGCCTCGGAAAGCTGCGCGCCAGCGCCGTCGAGCAGGGCATCGACCCGGAGGAGTACGCCGCCACCCTGCGCTGTCTGCTCCTGCCCGCCGACCCCGACTGCCGGATCCGCGTCTTCTTCGGCGTCGGCACGGGCGGCCTCTTCCGCCTCCGCGACGGCGAGTGGCACGACATCGAACCCCGCCTCACCGACGTCACCGGCGAACCGGTCGTCGGCTTCGGCTCGCTGCCGACCGAGACCCCCGAGGGCGACCGCCTCACCATGGACCTCGGCATCCCCACACCCTCGAGCCCCTACGAACCCGCCCCGGAGCCGCCCCGCGAACCCTTCCTCTTCCGCGCCTCCGTCGCCCGCCCGGGTGACACCCTCCTGATGTGCACCGGAGGCCTCGCCGACCCCCTGCGCGGCGAGCCCGACCTGTGCGAGTACCTCACGGGAAGGTGGTCAGGACCCCCGCCCGGCCTCGCCACGTTCCTCGCCGACTCCCAAGTCCGGGTCAAGGGATACGCCGACGACCGTACAGCCGCCGCTGTTTGGGAGGCGTGATCGCGGCCATTGTGGATTGATGGACCCAAGGAGACCGAAGGGGTGCATGGATCCATGGCCAAGCAGAACGTCGCCGAACAGTTCGTTGACATCCTCGTCAAGGCCGGGGTGAAACGCCTCTACGGCGTCGTCGGCGACAGCCTCAACCCCGTCGTGGACGCCGTCCGCCGCAACTCCGCCATCGACTGGGTGCACGTACGGCACGAGGAGACCGCCGCCTTCGCCGCGGGCGCGGAGGCCCAGATCACCGGCACACTCGCGGCCTGCGCCGGTTCCTGCGGACCCGGCAATCTGCACCTCATCAACGGGCTCTACGACGCCCACCGCTCGATGGCCCCCGTGCTCGCCCTCGCCTCGCACATCCCCTCCAGCGAGATCGGCCTCGGCTACTTCCAGGAGACCCACCCGGACCAGCTGTTCCGCGAGTGCAGCCACTACAGCGAGATGATCTCCAACCCGAAGCAGATGCCGAGGCTGCTGCAGACCGCCATCCAGAACGCCGTCGGCCGCTCCGGCGTCAGCGTCGTCACCCTCCCCGGCGACATCGCCGACCAGCCCGCCCCCGACAAGGCCGCCGAGACCGCCCTCGTCACCTCCCGGCCCAGCGTCCGCCCCGGCGACGCCGAGATCGACAAACTCGTCGAGATGATCGACAAGGCCGACAGGGTCACCCTGTTCTGCGGCAGCGGCACGGCGGGCGCGCACGCCGAGGTCATGGAGTTCGCGGAGAAGGTCAAGTCACCGGTGGGGCACGCCCTCAGGGGCAAGGAGTGGATCCAGTACGACAACCCCTTCGACGTCGGCATGAGTGGTCTGCTCGGCTACGGCGCCGCCTACGAGGCCACCCACGAGTGCGACCTGCTGATCCTGCTCGGCACCGACTTCCCGTACAACGCCTTCCTCCCCGACGACGTCAAGATCGCCCAAGTCGACGTGCGTCCGGAGCACCTGGGCCGCCGATCCAAGCTCGACCTCGCCGTCTGGGGTGACGTGAAGGAGACCCTGCGGTGTCTCACGCCCCGGGTGAAGACCAAGACGAACCGGCGTTTCCTCGACAAGATGCTCAAGAAGCACGCCGACGCACTCGAAGGGGTCGTGAAGGCGTACACCCGCAAGGTCGACAAGCACGTCCCGATCCACCCCGAGTACGTGGCCTCCGTACTCGACGAACTCGCCGACGACGACGCGGTGTTCACCGTCGACACCGGCATGTGCAATGTGTGGGCCGCCCGCTACATCTCGCCCAACGGCCGCCGCCGGGTGATCGGTTCCTTCTCGCACGGCTCGATGGCGAACGCGCTGCCCATGGCGATCGGGGCGCAGTTCACCGACCCCGGGCGGCAGGTCGTGTCGATGTCCGGCGACGGCGGATTCTCCATGCTGATGGGCGACTTCCTGACCCTCGTCCAGTACGACCTGCCCGTGAAGGTCGTCCTCTTCAACAACTCCTCGCTCGGCATGGTCGAGTTGGAGATGCTGGTCGCCGGACTCCCTTCCTACGGCACCACCAACAAGAACCCCGACTTCGCGGCCGTGGCCCGCGCCTGCGGTGCCCATGGCGTGCGCGTGGAGAAGCCCAAGGACCTCGCAGGGGCCCTGAAGTCCGCGTTCAAGCACAAGGGCCCCGCCCTCGTCGACATCGTCACGGACCCCAACGCCCTCTCCATCCCGCCGAAGATCAGCACCGAGATGGTCACCGGCTTCGCCCTGTCCGCCTCGAAGATCGTCCTCGACGGAGGAGTGGGCCGCATGCTCCAGATGGCCCGCTCCAACCTCCGGAACGTGCCCCGGCCCTGAGGAACCCCGTGGGTGCAAGACTGGCCGCATGCCAGAAATCGCCTTCACCGAAGTCGCGCCCGTCGTCCCGGTCCGGAACCTCGCCGCGGCCCTGGAGCGATACCGTCGGCTGGGCTTCGCCGCGCGTGCCTACGACGGCCCCGAGCGGTACGGCTTCGTCGAGCGGGGTTCGGTCTCGATGCACCTCAGCGAGTGGTCCGAGCACGACCCTCTGCGCACCGGAGCCGTCGTCTACCTGTACGTGAGCGACGCCGACGCCGTCCATGCCGAGTGGGTGGCCTCCGGCGTCGAGGGTCGCTTCGTCGAGCCGGCCGACACGCCTTACGGACTACGGGAGTTCGCCTACGTGGACCCCGACGGCACGGCTCACCGTGTGGGGTCCGCGGTCGGCTCCTAGCTGTCGTAGTCCACCCAGGCCCGCTCACCTGCGGTGTTCGTGCCGTACCAGTAGCGGGGCAGGCCCTTGATGGCGGACGTGCGGAACGGGCGGCCGTCGTCGTCGACGCGGGCCGTGCCGGTGCGGCCCTGGGAGGACCAGTCCAGTTCCAGGTACCAACTGCAGTCACAGCCCTCGGTCTCCGCCGTGACCAGCAGCACCTCAGGGTCCTCGGAGGAGACGCGGTAGGGCATCCTCACGGCCGGGATGACGTTCTCGCCGTCGTTGCCGGACTGCGAGTGGGCGATCGGCCGGTCCTTGTCCAGGTCGACGGAGAAGTAGCGGGGGGTGAGCGCGCCTCCGCACCCCTGGTCCATGGCGTACGAGTTGCCCTTGGCCGGGGTCCCGCGCGAGACGACCCGGACCCGGAGGTCCTCCAGGACGACAGCCGTGGAGTTCCGGCCCTGCACCGAGATCTGCACCATGGTCTGCCGGCCGTGGATCGCGCCCAGCGTGCCCGCCCAGTTCGCGGCGTCCTGGGCCGTCGGGGGCGGCGGGACCTGGGCGGGCGGCTTGTCGATGACGTAGTCGTGGCCGCAGCCCGCGTTCCAGACATGGGAGTTGACCGTCCAGGTGAGCGGGGTGCCGGTGGCGGCTCCCTGCTGTCCGGACCTGCCGGTGCCCTTCGTGGCGGCGCCGCCGTCCGTCGCCGACGCGGAGGGGCTGTTGCGGGTGCCCTTGGGCGACGGGGAGCCGGAGGTGGCGGAGGGGCTCGGCGACTTGGACGGGGAGTGGCGGGGCGAGCCCGATGCCGTCGTAGTCGTACGGGACGACTGGTCCGGGGCCTGGGCGACCTCATCCGACGCGGAACGCCCCGAGGGCAGCGCCGACAAGCTGCCCAGCGTGGCGAGAAGCGCCACCGCGGCGGCCGCGGTCATGACGACGCGCCGACGGCGGTACCAGGGCCGGGGCGGAGCAGCACCGCGCCCCGCGAGCAAGGCGTCCCCCTCACCCTCGGCGCTCGCGCTCACATCACCGCCCACACCGACGCCTCTCGCTGCGCGCACGTCGCCTGCCGCGCCGCCGCCCACTGCGTGGCCGTCTGCCGCGCTGAGCTCGCCTGCCGCGTCGTCGCCCGCTGCCGCGCCGGCCATGCTGCTGTTCGCCGCGCCGCCGGCCATCGCGTGGCTGTCTGTCGCCGTGCTCAGCTCGCCTGTCGCGTCGTCGCCCAACGCGCTGCTGCCCGCCGCCGCGGTCGCCGCGTTCACCTCGTCGGCTGTCGCTGACGTACCGCCATCCGCCGCCGGCGCCAGATCGGCCGTCGCCGTCGCCGTCGCGTCGTCAGTCGCCCCCGCTCCGCTTCCCCCGCCGACTGCCGCTTCCGTTGCCGTAGCGGCGGCCGTCCCCGCCGCTGCGTCCGCCGCCTCCCCGGCCCGTGGCCGCTGTCGTGCCGCCACCGCCGAGAGCCACAGCCGGTGCAGATCCAACCGCTCCTCGGCCGACGCCCCGCACAGCGCCGCGAACCGTTCCGCCGGTGCGAAGTCGACCGGTACCGCGTCGCCCGCGCAGTACCGGTGCAGGGTCGAGGTGTTCATGTTCAGCCGCCGGGCCAGCGAACCGTAGCTGCGGTCCGTGCGTTCCTTCAGTCGCCGCAGCAGGGCCGCGAACTCCTCGACATCGTCCTGTAATTCCCGTGCCGACAACGATTCCCCCCTGATCCCGTATCCCAGGCACTCCCTATAGCTGCACGTCAGACGGCCTGGGATGGTTCCATGCAGACGGATCCCGTGTCCCGTGTTGCATCCGCCCCGTGTGACCGCTGATGCTCTTGGTGTCGCACCGACCTGGCCGGACCGACCATCCGCCGTCGGCGCGGCATCCCACACTCATGCACGTATCTCACGGGGGACACCCATGCCCAAGCGCACCCGAGCAGGCGCGCTCACCGTACTCTCTCTCACCGGCCTCGTGCTCGGCGTCACACTCGCCGTGCAGGCCGGTGCCGCGCCGGCCGCGCCCAGGTTCCTCTCGGCCGCCGACCTCCCGCCGCACCCCTCGTCCGCCTGGACGGCGGGCAAGGTGACCGACGGCGTCCCGGACGAACTGCTGCTCTGCCTCGAGGACGCCCTGCCGGGCTACGACTCCCGGTACCGCGACTTCCGCACCGAACTGGAGACCAGCGCCCGCCAGCTGACGATCGAGGTCGGCACCAAGACCAAGGCCGCGGCCCTCGCCACCCGCATGAACAAGGAGATCCGCACCTGCGCGGACCGCCTCGAGCAGGGTGACCCGGAGCTCGAGGCGACGTACAAGGACTACGGCAAGGTCGCGGTCGAGGAGGGCGCCCGGGTCCACGGCCTGCACACGGAGTACTCGTACGGCGCCACCGACATCCGCCTGCTGTCCGTCGGCCGGGACGACCGGACCGTCACCGTCGTGGAGTGGTCCCAGATGGGCGACTTCTCCGGTGCCCCGGTGAAGGCCTTCAAGAAGACGACCGCCACCGCGGTGAACAAGCTCCACTGAGAGCAGGGGCCGCCCTCCCGCACGGGGGTCGGGCGGGCGGCCCCGCCTGGACCGCATCACCATCGGCAAGTCTCAGAAAGACTCAGAAGGAAAACGGGGAACACAGATGAACACGACCAAGGCGACCCGCCGCACCACCCTGGCCGTCGGCCTCGCCCTGGCCCTCGGCCTCGGCATCACCGCCCAGGCCTCCGCCGGAGCACCGCGCAGCGTCAGCGGGAAGCCGTCCGACAACATCACCCGCATCGCCGACTTCTACGGCGCCTACGTCGACGCGGTCACCGACGAGGGCGGCGGCGATCTCCAGGACGCGCTCCGCGCGCACTACCTCACCCAGGCGTTCCAGAAGGAACTGAACGCCTGGGAGGACAAGGAGCACGCCGACGGCGTCCTGCGTGCCCAGAACGTGCCCCTCGCCTGGAAGGTCACCGACAACGGCACCGCCGACCACACGGAGGCAGTCGTCACCCTCACCTGGAGTGCCGGCCAGACCAGCACCCTCGTCGTCGACATGACCCGCGGCAGCCACAAGATCTTCCACATCGGCACCAAGGGCGTCGCTGGCAAGTAGCGGCGGATTCCGGCCAGTTTCCCGCCTGCCACACCTCTTCGTCGGGTACGGCGAGGTCGGCAGCGCGGGGTCGGCAGATCGGCCCATGCCCGGTGGTCCCGGTGTCCCGGAGCCATGTGGCTCAGCAGCCCTGCGGCACTGCGGGGTCGGCTGCCGCCTCCGGGAACGGATGCACCGGCTCACCTCCGCTCGCCGTGCCCGGTCGTCGGGTGCCGACGGCGGGGGTGCACGCCGTTTCAAGGGCGCGCGGGTCGTCGTACGGCAGGCTCCTCGCCTCGAGGGCCGCGCCGGTACGTGGGCATCCGGGGCCGGACCCCGCGCGGATGCCCAGGTCCGCCCGCTCCTCGCGGCCCTCGGCACCCCCTTGCCGACCAGGTGATTTCCCGCGTTTTCCCGGGGTGAAGGGCTCGCGCGGCGCCCATGGTGTCCGGTACCCCGGCACCGGTTCGCAGGGCACATGCCGCACGGAGGGGGCCGGCGGCACACGCGCCGCGGGTCGGGCGGGCCGTACGGACCGCCGCGGGGCGCCGGCCCGTCGAAGCCGCGCCGGCGTGCGCTGTGGTCCGCAGGGGTTGGTCCGGGATTCGTCCGCTCTGCCGACGTGGCCGTGGTCGCCACCGCAAACGTGGCCGAACACCTGGTCGTTGACGATTCGACATGACTGCCGCATGAACTATGGGGCATGGATCCCCGTGAACGTGTTCGAGCAGGAGGGAAACCGACATCGGCACGCGGGCGGGGGTCATGAAGAGGCAGGCACGAGGAGGCGGTCCCACGGCAGTAGGGGCCTTCTCGGCAAAGACCGTGGAGGAGAAGGCCGACAGCGCCCTGGAGCAGGCGCAGTCGCCTCAGCTCCGGCGCAGACTGGAGCAGGCGGACCTGGGGGCCGTACCTGAGACACGCAGGGCCTTGCGCGAGCTGTTACGACATTGGGGGAGGCCCGGACGATCCGAGATAGCCGAACTGCTCACCAGTGAACTCGTCACCAACGCACTCGTGCACACCGACCACGACGCGGTCGTCACGGCCACGGTGGGACCCCGGGCGCTGAGGGTCGAGGTGCGGGACTTCGTCGCCCGCAGACCCCGGATGCGCGTACCGAAGGCCGATGACGGTACACATGGCAGGGGCCTGGTCCTGGTGCAGTCCCTCGCGGATGCCTGGGGTGTACGGGCACACGGCGTGGGCAAGGCCGTCTGGTTCGAACTCGACGCCGGAACGGCGTGAACCACGGGAAGGGGGCGTGACCGCGTCGGTCACGCCCCCTTCCCGTGGTGCTCCGGCCTCGCGGCCGCGCCCTTCAGGCCTTGGCTCTGGCCCTGGGCTCGGCTTTCGCCTCAGCCGAACTGCTGCTCAAGATCCTTGAGTTTGCGCTCCAGCGAGTCGAGACGCGGCAGGGCCATTGTGTCGTCCTCCGCGGTGAGGTCGACGGAGTGCGACTCGGACGCGCCGCGGACGGGCTGGAGAGAGGGACGCTGGCGTACGGGCAGCGGCTCCGGGTTGGGTATGGCAGGCTCCGCGGAGGCTCGCTCCAGAGCCGGGGCCGCCGCCTGGGACTCCAACTCGCGCCCGCCGCCCCGGCCGGCGAAGCCGCGGTGTCCCCGGCTGATCGCCTTGAGCTGGGCGCGCTCCACGCGCTGCTCGCCGCGCCGACGCAGTCGGGCCGCTTCCTTCTCGCGCTTGTCCTCGCGGACCTCGTCGACCGCCTCGTCGAGGCTGCGCACGTTCTCCAGCAGCATCAGCGACCAGGCCTTGTACGTCTCACGCGGCGCCCTCACCCAGCGGACGATGCGGATCTGGGGAAGCGGACGCGGCACCAGACCCTGCTCGCGCAGAGCGGCCTTGCGGGTCTGCTTCAGCGCGCGGTCGAAGAGGACGGCGGCCGAGAGGGACATGCCGGAGAAGAACTGAGGTGCGCCGTCGTGGCCGAACCCCCTGGGCGCGTGCACCCAGTTGAACCAGGCCGCCGCGCCGGCGAACGTCCACACGAGTATCCGGGAGCCGAGGGCCGCGTCACCGTGGCTGGCCTCGCGCACCGCGAGCACGGAACAGAACATCGCCGCGCCGTCCAGGCCGAACGGGACGAGGTACTCCCAGCCGCCGGACAGGTTCAGGTTCTGCTGGCCGAAGCCCACCAGACCGTGGAAGGAGAGGGCGGCGGCGACCGCCGCACAGCAGAACAGAAGGACATAGGAGGCGGTGCCATATATGGCCTCCTTGCGCCTGCGGCGCTCCTCGCTCCGCTCCCACGAGTCGTCTTTCGCGTGCTCCCCGCCGGACCGCTTGCTCCGCGCGAGCACCGCTACCGCCGCCAGCATGCCCAGGAGCAGTACGGCGCCCGGAAGCAACCAGTTCAGCGATATGTCGGTCAGTCTCATCTGGGGTCCCTTGCATTGGGATAGGGCGTATCGCCCGCCATAGTGGCCCAATCCCAACGGCCCTCAGGCGTTTTCGGGGCAAGAGGCCGCCAAGGAAGTGCAAGGGGTTGCCCAGGGCGGCGTTCTGCTCGAACTGCCGCTTGAGGGGCGGGAGTTGAGTTCGAATAAGACTACCCGTACGGGTGGTTCCCCGGAAAGTTCCTGCGACAAGTGAGGAAGTTGTGAATTGGCTGTAACCGAACGGGCGTCCCAGTCGGCGTGATCTTACGGCACGCGGGAGGGTGGTCTGCGGCGGGGTCCCCTCTGACGGGACCTCAACTGGCAGCGGCCGCCGTGAGCTTGGTGATCCGGTCCTTGTCGCAGGTGCGCGGGCAGGTCACGCAGGTGTCGGCCGGATCCAGTGTGTAGTACATGCAGCAGCTGATCCGGTCCCGGGTGGCCAGGGGCCCGCCGTCGGGGCCGGTGAGCATGCGGAAGGCCGGGGAGCCGGCGTACGGCTTCGTCGTCCCGGGCAGCAGGAGTTCCAGGGCGTGTTCGGCCCGGCGCTTCTCGTGCTCGCCGAGCAGTTCGGCGACGTACCAGATCCCCTCGACGATCTCGTCGGTCACCATGCCCCACAGGGCCCTGCCGCGGCGGCGCATGCGCGGGCCGAAGGCGGCGAGGAGCGGCTCCATGTGCTCGGCGATCGCGTCCCTCAGTTCCGCGCGCAGGGACTCCTCGTCGGGGACCGTGTACGCGCCGGGGAGCGCGGCGGCCGGGTCGTCCGGGAGGCAGGCGAACGGGCCCGGGTGGACGGCGAGGGCCATCGGGCCCCGGGTGCGGTCGTAGGAGACCTCGGTCACCGGGTAGCGGGGGACCCTGCGGTGCAGGAACCACGGTGCCGTGAAGAGGAGACAGGCCGGCCAGGCGTAGCGGTGCAGGCCGAAGCCGGCGATCACGTCCGGGCGGCCCTTCCTGGCGTTGTCCCTGAGGACCTGTTCGTCGTCCCAGGCGAGGAAGGTGTCCAGGGCGGTGCCGTTCCCCGCGAGGGCCGCGGCGGTGACCCAGCCGTCACCGGCCGGGAGGGGGGTGTCCGCGGGCAGCTCCGTGACCGTCAGCACCGGGAGGGCCTCGGTCACGCGCGCGTAGGCGGCTGTGACGGCGGAGCGGGGGGCGCGCTGGTGGCGGGGCAGCGGTATGGGCATGCGGGGAGCACCGATTCGCAGTCGTCTTGAGCGGTCAGCTAAAGGTAAGGCTTACCTTACCCGGGATCTTCGGATTTGAACTGGAGCGTTCTGCGCCTAAGGTGCTTGACGGGTGAGTAACAAGCCCTCGTTAATGACCCCAAGTACCGACACGTCCGGAGGAGGACCCGTGAAGCAGGGTGCGCAGGGCTCCGCCGGGACGGGGGGTGTGGAGCGGGACGTGGACCTGGCCGTGGGCGCGGTTCGGGTGCCGCCGCAGATGCGGGCCTCCGATGCGGCGCGGGTCCGGGCCGAAGCGGGTTCCGGGGTCCGGGGTGAGCACACGCACAGTGAGGTGCCGATCCCGCGGCCTGTCGTCCAGCGGGCCTCCGTGCGGGGGCAGATCCTCGACGCCCTGCGTACGGCGTTGGTCACGGGAGAGTTGCTTCCTGGCGAGGTGTACTCGGCGCCCGCGCTGGGGGAGCGCTTCGGGGTGTCCGCCACGCCGGTGCGGGAGGCCATGCAGCAGCTCGCGCTGGAGGGGGCCGTCGAGGTTGTTCCCAACCGTGGCTTCCGGGTGGTCGAGCGGGGGGCCCGTGAGCTGGCCGAGTTGGCCGAGGTGCGGGCGCTGATCGAGGTGCCGGTGGTGTTGCGGCTGGCGCGGAGCGTGCCGGTGGAGCGGTGGGCGGAGCTGCGGCCGGTGGCGGAGGCGAGCGTGCGGGCGGCGTCGTCGGGGTGCCGGGCGACGTACGCGGAGGCCGATCGGACGTTCCACCGCGCGGTGCTGTCGCTGTCGGGGAACGAGCAACTGGTGCAGATCGCGTCGGACTTGCACCGGCGGTCCCAGTGGCCGCTGGTGGGTGCGTCCGCGGCGCGCGGCCGGGCGGATCTGATCGCGGACGCGGCGGAGCACACGGCGCTGTTGGACGCGTTGATCGCGCGGGATCTGGATGTGGTGCGGGGGCTTGTGGGCGGGCATTTCGCCGGGAGGTCGTGAGGCGGTTGCCTGCGGCGGCCTGTGCGGGTTCGGTGGGGGCGGGCGTTGTGCGCAGTTCCCCGCGCCCCTGAGTGCCTGCGGCGGTCCCTTCCCGCCGTACGCGGCCACCGGCCCGTCGTGGCGCGGGGTGTGCGGTACGTCCGGTGAACGGTCCGTCGTGGCGCCGGTGGCTGCAACTCCCCGGGGGCGCGGGGAACTGCGCGACCAGCCCCCACCGGCCCGCACCCGCCCGACTACCCGACCCGGCACCCCCGTAGGGCGCCCCGCCCAAGCCCAGCGCAGCTGCCCGCGGGGAACTGCGCGACCAGCCCCCACTCACCGGCACCCGCCCGACAACCCGACCCGGCACCCCCGTAGGCGCCCCGCCAAGCCCAGCGCAGCTGCCCGCGGGGAACTGCGCGACCAGCCGCAACGCACCCGCACCCGCCCGACAACCTGACCCGGCGCCTCCATAGGCGCCCCCGGTCACATCACGCCGTGGCCGCCGGTGGAGTCAACTGTCGGGACAGCCACGTGGGTACGCCGCCCAGCAACCGGTACAACCGCCTCGCCTCCTCGCGGAGCCGGGACGCCTCCGGTTCCACCTCCGCGTCCGCGAGGGAAGCGAGGGCCGGTGCCGTTCCCACCAGGTAGCCCAACTCCTCCCGGATCCGGAGTGATTCGGCGAAGCCGTGCCGCGCCTCGGCCAACTCGCCGTCCCGCAGGGCGAGTCCGGCGAGGTGGCGCCAGGTGAAGGACAGCAGCAGGGGGTCGGAGTGGGCTGTGGCGCCCGCGTGGGCGCGGCGGTAGGCCGCTCGGGCCGCCTGGGGAGCGTGGGCCAGGTTCTCCGCCAGCAGCCCCCGGCGGAAGTCCAGCAGTGCCCTGGCCTCCACCCCCGGAGGGATCAGCGCCGCCGCACGGCCCAGCGCCGCCCTCGCCTCGTCCGCGCGGTCACGGACCCCGTGGAGCGTCGAGGCGTACGCAAGTTGCCCTCGTTCACAAGCGGCCGCTCCCCGTTCGCCGTCGCTGTGGGCCAGGGCCTCGGCGGTGCGCAGTGCGTCCTCCGCCTCCGCCCAGCCCTGCTCCGTGTACAGGCAGCGTTCCACCAGAAGTGCCGCTCGCTGCAGCGCCGCCTGCGCGGTGACCGGTTGGAGCAGGGCGGCCGCGTCGGCCCAGCAGGCCCGCGAGCGCAGCCGCCATACCGCGGTCTGGAGTGGATCGTCACCGGCGGTCGTTCCGTTACCAGACATGGCGGTATACGCCACGTTGCCCTCCCCGAGCGCGCCGTCGAGCTATGAGTGGTGGCGGCATCTCAGCACGAAACGACGGGCCCGGCCAAGGGGGTGGGTGAAGGAATTCACAAAGTCGTGGGAGTCCGGGGCCTCACAGGTTTCAGCTCATCCGCAGTGCCAGGAAGAAATCCAGCTTGTCCTCGAGGCGTGAGAGGTCCCGGCTCGTCAACTGCTCGATCCGCCCGACGCGGTAGCGCAGCGTGTTGACGTGCAGGTGGAGACGGGTCGCGCAGCGGGTCCAGGAGCCGTCGCAGTCCAGGAAGGCCTCCAGGGTGGGGATCAGCTCGGCCCGGTGACGGCGGTCGTAGTCGCGGAGCGGGTCGAGGAGGCGGGCCGTGAAGGCCCGGCGGACGTCGTCGGGCACGAAGGGCAGCAGCAGGACGTGCGAGGCCAGCTCCTGGTGGCCTGCCGCGCAGACCCGGCCGGCGCGGGCCGCCGCCACCCTGCGGGCGTGGCGGGCCTCCTCCAGGGCGCCTCTGAGGCCCTCCGCCGAGTGCACCGACGCGCTGACGCCCAGGGTGACCCGGCCGTCGTCGTCCAGTCCGGCCGCGAGGGGGTCCCGTACGGATTCCAGGAGGGCGTCCGCCAGGATGCCGGCCTCGGAGCCGTCGTGCTCGGTGGAGACCGCCGGGAGGGGGACCAGGGCGATCGCCTCGTCACCGGTGTGGGCCACCGCGATGCGGTCGGAGGGCTCGGGGCCCGTGGCCGACGGGTCCACCAGGATCTCCTCCAGGAGCGACTGGGCCACGGGACCGCCCTCCAGGTCGCCGTCCTGCCATTCGACCCTGGCCACCACCACCTGCCAGTGAGGGGCCGCTCCCAGGCCGGGGAGGAGGACCGGGGCGGCCACCCTGAGGCGGGCGGCGATCTCGGCCGGTGCCGCTCCCGTCTGGACCAGTTCCAGGACCTCCTGAGCCAGGCGGCGGCGGACCGTTCGGGCCGCGTCCCTGCGGTCCCGCTCGACCGCGATCAGCTGGGTGACGCCGCGCAGGAGGTCCAGGCGTTCCTCCGGCCAGTCGCCGGCATCCGCCTCCACCGCCAGCAGCCAGTCCGACAGGACGGTCTCGCGTACGTCCCGGGAGGCCTGGGGGGAGCGGCCGGAGCTGCGGACCGCGAAGAGGGAGTACGTCGACGAGCCGAGCGTGACACGGTGGGGCCCCCGGCGCCCGGTGCGGGCCGCCGTCAGGTGTTCCGCCGCGAGCTTGGCGCAGGTGTCCGCCGGGAGACCGGGGCCCGCCACCTTCGGGCCCGCGATCAGGCGGCCGGTGGGGGACAGGACCCAGGCGCGCAGGTCCAGGTCGGAGCCGAGGAGGTCGAGGACCACGTCCGGGCCGCCGCCCGCCGGGCCCGAGGTCATCATGCGGCGGTGGCGGTCCACCACTGCCGCCAGGTCGCCGGCCCGCTCCCCCGAGACCTGCCGTACGACATGCTCGGTGATCGTCGCGAAGGCCACCGACTCGTGCACCGCGAACAGCGGGAGGCGGTGGCGGACGCAGGCGACGACCAGATCCTCCGGGACATTGCCCAGTTCCGCCTCACCGGCCGCCAGCCCGGCCACTCCGGCCTGTACGAGCAGTCGTACGAAAGGCTCCGAGTCGGCGGCGTCCCGGCGCCAGGCGAGGCCCGTCAGGACCAGTTCCCCGCCCGAGAGGTAGCGGCTCGGGTCGCGCAGGTCCGTGGTCATCACCCCGCGCACGGTGCGATCCAGTTCGTCCTCGCCGCCGAGCAGCCGCAGGCCCAGCGCGTCGGTGTCCAGCAGTGCGCGCAGCCGCATTCTCGTCGCCGCCGTTCTTTGTCTCGAAATCTACGATGGGGGAAGGGTCAGGTGAGTGCGGAGCGGCCTGTGCCGTCTCCGGGGCTGTGTCCCAGGTCACGTGGGCTGTGCCGCACGTTTCCGCAGGAAAACATGGAGGTTACTGAGGGCCTCCGTTCATATGAATCTACAAGATGGCGGCCCCGACCAGCCAACTCCTTCATGGTTTCCGTGACTGACCCCGTCGGAGTAGCCGCTGTGTACTGGCTCCACTCCACGTGAACAGCACATGAACGAGCCGGGCCCGCCGCACACGATCTGGCTCGATCCGTACGACCCCCAAGACGAAGAAGAGAGCCGGTCATGGACTTCCTTCGCCCCGCCAGCTGGGAGGAGGCGCTCGCCGCCAAGGCCGAGCACCCCACCGCTGTGCCCATCGCGGGCGGCACCGACGTGATGGTCGAGATCAACTTCGACCATCGGCGGCCCGAGTACCTGCTCGACCTGAACCGCGTCGGCGACCTCACCGAGTGGGAGGTCGGCGAGGACACCGTGCGGCTCGGCGCCTCCGTGCCGTACACCCGGATCATGGAGGACCTGCGCGGCGAGCTCCCGGGCCTGGCCCTCGCCTCGCACACCGTGGCCTCTCCGCAGATCCGCAACCGCGGCGGCGTCGGCGGCAACCTCGGGACCGCCTCCCCGGCCGGTGACGCCCACCCCGCCCTCCTCGCGGCCGGCGCCGAGGTCGAGGTCGAGTCGGTGCGCGGATCGCGGCTCATCCCGATCGACGCGTTCTACACCGGCGTGAAGCGCAACGCGCTGGCGGCCGACGAGCTCATTCGCGCCGTGCACATCAAGAAGGCCGACGGGCCCCAGCAGTTCAGCAAGGTGGGGACGAGGAACGCCATGGTCATCGCCGTGTGCGCGTTCGGGCTCGCCCTGCATCCCGAGACGCGGACCGTGCGGACGGGGATCGGTTCGGCCGCTCCCACACCCGTTCGGGCCAAGACCGCCGAGGAGTTTCTGAACGCCGCTCTGGAAGAGGGTGGGTTCTGGGACAACGGCAAGATCATCACCCCTTCGGTCGCCAAGCAGTTCGCGGACCTCTGCGCCGCCGCCTGCAACCCGATCGACGACGTCCGGGGCACGGCGAGCTACCGCCGCCATGCGGTCGGCATCATGGCCCGCCGCACGCTGACCTGGACCTGGGAGTCGTACCGCGGCACCGCCGCCACCACGGAGGGAGCTGCGTAATGCGCGTCAACTTCACTGTCAACGGACGTCCGCAGGAAGCCGACGACGTGTGGGAGGGCGAGTCCCTGCTGTACGTGCTGCGCGAACGGCTCGGGCTGCCCGGCTCGAAGAACGCCTGCGAGCAGGGTGAGTGCGGGTCCTGCACGGTCCGGCTGGACGGCGTTCCGGTGTGTTCGTGCCTCGTCGCCGCCGGGCAGGTCGAGGGGCGCGAGGTCGTGACCGTCGAGGGGCTCGCGGACTACGCCAAGCAGCGTTCGTGCGGTCACCAGGCGCCGGAGGGGCACGACTCCCACACCGGCGAGGGCACCGAACTCTCGCCCGTCCAGCAGGCGTTCATCGACGCCGGCGCCGTCCAGTGCGGCTTCTGCACGCCGGGGCTGCTGGTCGCCGCCGACGAGATGCTGGAGCGCAACCCCAACCCGAGCGACGCGGACATCCGCGAGGCGCTGTCGGGCAACCTGTGCCGCTGCACCGGCTACGAGAAGATCATGGACGCGGTCCGCCTCGCGGCCGCCCGGCAGGGAGAGGCGGTCTGACGTGTCCAGTCCCAACGGCACTCCCACCAAGATCACCCAGGGTTCGAAGACCAAGGGCGGCATCGGCGAGTCCACGCTCCGCCCCGACGGCACCCTCAAGGTCACCGGCGAGTTCGCGTACTCGTCCGACATGTGGCACGAGGACATGCTCTGGGGGCAGATCCTCCGCTCGCCGGTTGCCCACGCCGAGATCGTGTCCATCGACACGAGCGAGGCCCTCGCCCTGCCGGGCGTCTACGCCGTCATGACGTACGACGACCTGCCGACCGCGGTGAAGAACTACGGTCTGGAGATCCAGGACACCCCGGTCCTCGCCCACGGCAAGGTCCGGCACCACGGCGAGCCGGTCGCGATCGTCGCCGCCGACCACCCCGAGACGGCCCGCCGCGCCGCCGCCAAGATCAAGGTCGAGTACCGCGAGCTGCCCGTGATCACCGACGAGGCCTCCGCGACCGCCCCCGACGCGATCCTCGTCCACGAGGGCCGCGACGACCACCACGTCGGGCATGTCCCGCACCCGAACATCGTGCACCGGCAGCCGATCATCCGCGGTGACGTCCAGGAGGCCTCGAAGAAGGCCGACTTCGTCATCAAGGGCGAGTACACGTTCGGCATGCAGGACCAGGCCTTCCTCGGCCCCGAGTCGGGTCTCGCCGTGCCGGACGAGGACGGTGGCGTCCACCTCTACATCGCCACCCAGTGGCTGCACTCCGACCTGCGGCAGATCGCGCCCGTCCTCGGCCTGCCCGAGCGCAAGGTGCGCATGACGCTGTCCGGCGTCGGTGGGGCCTTCGGCGGCCGCGAGGACCTGTCGATGCAGATCCACGCCTGCCTGCTCGCGCTGCGCACCGGCAAGCCGGTCAAGATCGTCTACAACCGGTTCGAGTCCTTCTTCGGGCACGTCCACCGCCACCCGGCCAAGCTGTACTACGAGCACGGGGCCACGCGCGAGGGCAAGCTGACCCACGTCAAGTGCCGGATCGTCCTCGACGGCGGCGCATACGCCTCCGCCTCGCCTGCCGTCGTCGGCAACGCCGCCTCGCTCGGCATCGGGCCGTACGTCGTCGACGACGTCGAGATCGAGGCCCTCGCCCTCTACACCAACAACCCGCCCTGCGGCGCGATGCGCGGCTTCGGCGCGGTCCAGGCGTGCTTCGCCTACGAGGCGCAGATGGACAAGCTCGCCGACGCGGTGGGCATGGACCGGGTGGAGTTCCGGCAGCTGAACGCCATGGAACAGGGCACGATCATGCCCACCGGCCAGCCCGTCGACTCCCCGGCGCCCGTCGCCGAACTCCTGCGCCGCGTCAAGGCGATGCCGCTTCCCCCGGAGCAGCAGTGGCTCGCGGCCGGCGAGGAGGCCGACGTACGGCAGCTGCCGGGCGGCCTGTCCAACACCACCCACGGCGAAGGCGTCGTGCGGGGGGTCGGCTACGCGGTCGGCATCAAGAACGTCGGCTTCTCCGAGGGCTTCGACGACTACTCCACGGCGAAGGTCCGCATGGAGGTCGTCGGCGGCGAGCCCGTCGCCACCGTGCACACGGCCATGGCGGAGGTCGGCCAGGGCGGGGTCACCGTCCACGCCCAGATCGCCCGCACCGAGCTGGGGGTCGCGCAGGTGACCATCCGTCCCGCGGACACCCAGGTGGGCTCGGCCGGTTCGACCTCGGCCTCCCGTCAGACGTACGTCACCGGCGGCGCCGTCAAGAACTCCTGCGAGCTCGTCCGGGAGAAGGTGCTGGAGCTCGGGCGCCGCAAGTTCGGCTCGTACCACCCGGCTTGGGCCACCGCCGAGCTGCTCCTGGAGGGCGGCAAGGTCGTCACCGACGGAGGTGAGGTCCTCGCGGACCTGGTCGACGTGCTCGAGGGCGAGAGCGTCGAGGTCGAGGCGGAGTGGCGGCACCGGCCGACCGAGCCCTTCGACCTGCGGACCGGGCAGGGCTTCGGACACGTCCAGTACTCCTTCGCCGCCCACCGCGCGGTCGTCGAGGTCGACACCGAGCTCGGGCTGGTCAAGGTGATCGAGCTGGCCTGTGCGCAGGACGTCGGCAAGGCGCTGAACCCGCTGTCCGTCATCGGCCAGATCCAGGGCGGTACGACCCAGGGCCTGGGCGTCGCGGTGATGGAGGAGATCATCGTCGACCCGAAGACGGCGAAGGTCAGGAACCCCTCCTTCACGGACTACCTGATCCCCACGATCCTCGACACGCCGACCATCCCCGTCGACATGCTCGAACTCGCCGACGACCACGCCCCGTACGGGCTGCGCGGCGTCGGCGAGGCGCCCACCCTGTCCTCGACCCCGGCCGTGCTCGCGGCGATCCGCAACGCGACCGGGCTGGAGCTCAACAGGACACCGGTACGGCCGGAGCACCTGACCGGCACGTGATGAACCGGTGATTCCCCGGGGGCCTGGTCCCCCGGGGTCCCAACTGTCCGTCCTGGGCCGTCCCCCGGGTCGTGCACATCCCAAATCCCGTGCCCGAAAAGGCGGTTGCGCGGGTGTCCCTGTGAACCTTGGGAGACGGCACCATGACCCAGCAGTCCCTGGAACCCAGGACCACGGCCGACGACGCGGGAGAAGGCACCCGCGTCCCGGCCGGCAGGTCCTGGCTCGACCGGTACTTCCACATATCCCGGCGAGGATCCACGGTCGCGCGTGAACTGCGCGGCGGCGTCACCACCTTCATGGCGATGGCGTACATCCTCCTGCTCAACCCCCTGATCCTGTCCGGCAAGGACGCGGCGGGGGACACGCTCGGCCAGAAGGCACTCATCACCGCGACCGCGTTCGCGGCCGCCTTCACCACGCTGCTGATGGGCTTCTTCGGCAAGGTGCCGCTGGCGCTGGCCGCCGGCCTGTCCGTCTCCGGCGTCCTGTCCTCGCAGGTCGCCCCCGCGATGACCTGGCCGCAGGCCATGGGCATGTGCGTGATGTACGGCGTGGTCATCATGCTGCTGGTCGTCACCGGCCTGCGCGAGATGATCATGAACGCGATCCCGTTGGCCCTCAAGCACGCGATCACCATGGGCATCGGCCTGTTGGTGGCACTGATCGGCTTCTACAAGGCCGGTTTCGTCCACCAGGGCAAGGCCACCCCGGTGACCCTCGGTCCCACCGGTGAACTCGCGGGCTGGCCCGTCCTGTTGTTCGCCCTCACCCTCCTCGCGATCTTCATGCTCCAGGCGCGAGGCGTCCCCGGCGCGATCCTGATCGGCATCGTCGGCGGGACCGTACTCGCCGTGTTCCTCAACGCGGCCGGGGCGGTCGACCCCAGGCAGTGGGCGAGCGGAGCCCCCGAACTGCACGGCAGTGCGGTCTCCATGCCCGACTTCTCGATCTTCGGGAAGGTCGAGTTCGGCGGCTGGGGCGAGGTCGGCGCGATGACGGTCGGCATGATCGTGTTCACGCTGGTGCTCGCCGGGTTCTTCGACGCGATGGCCACCATCATCGGCGTCGGCACCGAGGCCAAACTCGCCGACGCGCAGGGCCGGATGCCGGGCCTGTCCAAGGCATTGTTCATCGACGGCGCGGGCGGTGCGATCGGCGGAGTGGCCGGCGCCTCCGGCCAGACTGTGTTCGTCGAGTCGGCGACGGGAGTGGGCGAGGGTGCTCGCACTGGACTGTCCTCCGTCGTCACGGGCCTGTTCTTCGCGGCCTGTCTGTTCTTCACCCCGCTCACGGCGATCGTGCCGGGCGAGGTCGCGGCCGCCGCCCTGGTGGTGATCGGCGCGATGATGATGACGAACGCCCGCCATGTCGACTGGGCCGACCGCGCCACCGCCATCCCGGTCTTCCTGACCGTCGTGATCATGCCGTTCACCTACTCGATCACCGCGGGCGTCGCCGCCGGCGTCATCTCGTACGTCGCGATCAAGGTCGCGCAGAGCAAGGCGCGGGAGATCGGCGCCTTCATGTGGGGACTGACGGCGATCTTCCTGGTGTACTACGCCCTCAGCCCGATCGAGAGCTGGATGGGCGTGCACTAGCCGCTCGAAGGCACCCGTACGCAACCGCTGTTGTACGCAACCGCTGTGAAGGAGACCGAGACATGCTGGACATCGCCGAAGAGCTGCACCGGTGGGTCGAGCAGGGACGTGACTTCGCCGTGGCCACCGTGGTGGCCGTGGGCGGCAGCGCGCCCCGCCGGCCCGGCGCCGCCCTCGCGGTGGACGCCGACGGCACGGCGATCGGCTCGGTCTCCGGCGGTTGTGTGGAGGGCGCGGTCTACGCACTGTGCCAACAGGCGCTGGAGGACGGGGAGTCCGTCCTCGAACGCTTCGGCTACAGCGACGAGGACGCCTTCGCCGTCGGCCTGACCTGCGGCGGCGTCATCGACATCCTCGTCACCCCGGTCCGGGCGGGGGACCCGGTCCGTACCGTGGTCGCGGCCGCGGTGGAAGCCGCGGCGCGGGGCCGGGCGGCGGCGCTGGCGCGGATCGTCTCCGGACCGCGGGAACTCGTCGGCCGCGCGCTCGTCGTACGCCCCGAGGACCTCTCCGGGTACGGCGGTTTCGGCGCCCATCCCGAACTGGACCGCACGATCGCCGCCGAGGCCGGCGCCTTCCTGGAGGCGGGCCGCACCGGCACCCTGGAGATCGGCGAACAGGGCTCGCGCTGCGGCGCCCCGCTCACCGTGCTCGTCGAGTCGTCCGTGCCGCCGCCCCGCATGATCGTCTTCGGCGCGATCGACTTCGCGTCGGCCCTGGTGCGGATCGGCACGTTCCTCGGCTACCGGGTCACCGTGTGCGACGCACGCCCCGTCTTCGCGACCGGGGCGCGCTTCCCGGAGGCCGACGAGATCGTGGTCGAGTGGCCGCACCGGTATCTGGAGCGCACGGAGGTCGACGCCCGGACGGTCCTGTGCGTGCTGACCCACGACGCGAAGTTCGATGTCCCCCTGCTCCAGCTGGCGTTGCGCCTCCCGGTCGCCTACGTGGGCGCCATGGGCTCCCGCCGCACCCACCTCGACCGCAACGAGCGCCTGCGCGAAGTCGGCGTGACCGAGCTGGAGTTGGCGCGGCTGCGGTCACCCATCGGCCTGGACCTCGGTGCGCGGACGCCCGAGGAGACGGCCCTGTCGATCGCCGCGGAGATCGTGGCGAGCCGGCGGGGCGGCAGCGGGGTCTCCCTCACCGGCGCGCACACGCCGATCCATCACGACGTGACCTCGGAACCGGTCCGCCGGATCGGGTCGGTGGCCTGAGCGGACACCTGGGGCTGGTCCGGCCACGTGAACGCGTATCTCGGATCGCCACCCCGGCTCAGCCGGACGAAGCGCAGCAGTTCACGCACGATGCCCGCACCGCCCTGCGCCCAGCCGGTGCCGGGTTCGAGGTCGCTCGGGGTCGCTCGGTGCTCGACGTTGGACCAGCGGGCGCCGTCGGTGTCCCGGACCGCGCGGGCGGCGAGGTCGGCGACGAGGATCCGCGCGAAGTCGTACGCCTGTCGCCCTCCGGCTCCTTCGGCGATCCGGTCGCCGGCCAGGGCGAGGACGCCCGCCGTGCCGCAGCACCGGCCGTTGTTGTCCCAGAACCCCGGCCGCAGGCGCCGGGGGAGACCGGAGTGGACGACCGTGTGCCAGCAGCGGTCGGCGAGCGCGGCCCAGGCCGGGTCGCCCTGGGTGTCACGCAGCAGCCGGAACAACTGGGCGTCCCCCGCCGGGCCGTGGCACCAGCCGTAGCTGACCGGCTCGATCAGGTCCGGCAGGTACTGCGGGGTGGAGTGCCGGACCAGGAAGCCGTCCGGGCCGCCCTCGTCGCGGGCCACGACGTCCGCGACGCCCGCCAGCCCCAGGTCGACCAGGTCGGCGCGGCCCGTCGTGTGGCCGATCCGGACGAGGGCGTAGGCGATGCCCAGCGTGCCGTGCGACATGTGGTGCATGCGTGCTTCCGGGCCCGGACGGTGCGGCCAGGTGACACCCCACGGCGTCCTCTCCGCGGCCCGCAGATAGGGCTCCACCGCGAGGACGGCGAACTCGGGATCGCCGACCGCCAGAGCGGCCAAGCCGTTGCCGCCGTTGCCGCCCATCAGCTCGAACAGCTCGCCCCAGCGCTCCCCGTCGAAGTGCGAGCGCACGAGAGCCAACGTGTGATCGGCCGCCGTGCCGCAGGCGGCGTCGCCGAGCTCGTCGTGCAGGGTGTGCAGGACCAGGGCCATGCCGGACCGGCCGAAGTACAGGGAGTCGTCCTCGTGGCCGTCGACGGCGGTGGCCAGACCCCGGCCCGCGCGGAGTGCGAGGTCGGCGTAGGAGTCGTCGCCCAGGTGCCGCCACGCCTCCAGAAGCACGGAAACGATCCCCGCCGTGCCGGTGTAAAGGGTCGGGTCGGTCCTCTCCTGCGAGGGCGCGGTCGGCCAGGCGAGTCCGCCGTCCGCAGTCTCCCGCGCGGCGGCCACCAGCCACCGCAGCCCGTCCACCGCGAGCTCCTCGATCTCGTCCACCTGCACGGTCGTACCGTCAACTGCCGTCATGGCGCCCACTGTTGCACGTCCTTCAGGTCCCCCGCAGCAGCCGGTTCAGGGCCCGCCCGAAGACCGACCGGGCCGACACCCGCAGCACAGGGGCGAACAGGCCGGGCAGGAAACGGACCCGGAGCGACTCGCGCCAGATCACGCGGGCCCGGCCGCCCGGACCCGGGTGCACCTCCAGTTCGGCCCAGCCCCGCACCACCCGGCCGCGCTTCTCCAGGCGGCACAGGCCGGAGACGCCCTCCGCGGGCGGGCGCCAGACCGTGACCTCCATGGGGTCGGCGAAGGCGAGCGGGCCGATCCCCGAACGGGCGACGACGAGCGTGCCCTCGGACGTCGGGCCCGGCGGCACGACGGTGACGCGCGTCAGGGGAACGACCTCGCCGTGTCGGGGCCACTCGGTGAGGCGGCGCCAGGCCTCGTCCGGGGAGAGCGGCGCCGTGCGTTCGAGGAGGAAGGTGACCACGGGCTGATCTTAGGGAATCAGTCCTGCTCAGCGGGGATTTCATGGGGGTCTCACATACTTGCCTCAGCGGGGCGAGGGCCCGCTGACGTACCGCGGGCGAACACGCCCCTGGACAGGGTCCCCGGCCCAACCCCTGCCGACGTGTGCATGTACACCACCGAATCCGTGCGGCACCATGAGCGCGACCGCACCACCGGCCGCAGGGGGACGTCTCGTGGACAGCGAACCGCACGGCAGGCTCGACGCGTTGCAGAGTGATCCGTACCCGCACTACGAGCGGGCCCGGGACTCCGAAGGGCTGGCGCGCGTCGATGAATTGGACGCCTGGCTGGTCGCCCGGGACGCGGACGTACGCGAAGTGCTGCGCCGCCCCGAGGACTTCTCGTCGGCGAACGCCCTCGTGCCCGACGTCATGCCGTCGCCGGCCGCGCTCGCCGTCCTCGGCGGCGGATTCGGCGGGCGCCCGGTCGTCGTCACCGCGGACGGCGACCTGCACCAGCGGCTGCGCGCGCCGATCGTGCGCGGCCTCTCGCCGTCGCGGGTCGCCGCGGTCCTTCCGTACGCCGCCGAGCGCGCCGCCGCCCTCGTCGACGGGTTCGTGAAGGACGGCCGGGTCGAGCTGATGTCGGCGTACGCGCGGAAGCTGCCCGGCGACGTCATCGGGCGGATCGTCGGCCTCGACCCCGCAGACGTCCCGGCCGTGGTGCACGGCGGCCACCGCGCCGAGGAACTGCTGTTCCGGCCGCTGGCACAGAGCGAGCAGGTCGCCGCCGCCGAGGACGTGGTGGCGATGCAGCACATCCTCGACCGGCTCGTACGCGAGCGGCACGCCGAGCCGCGCGAGGACCTGTGCGGCGAACTCGTCGCGTCCCTCACCGGGCCGGGCGAGTTGACCCTCGACCACCGGCACGAGCTCGTCGCCCACCTCCAGAACCTGCTGATCGCCGGGCATCTGACCACCACCGCGCTCATCGGCACGACCGTCCTGCACCTGCTGCGCCACCGGGACCAGTGGGAGCTGCTGTGCGCCGAACCCGAGCGCATACCGGCGGCCGTCGAGGAGGCCGCCCGCTACGACAGCGCGCTGCAGGGCTTCCGCCGGGTCAGCACCCGTCCCGTCACCCTGGCGGGCACCGAACTCCCCACCGGGTCAACGGTGTTCGTGGCATTCGGCGGCGCCAACCGGGACGGCGCCCGGCACCCGCGTCCCGACACGTTCGACATCACCCGCCCGCCCGTCCGCCACCTCGCCTTCGGACACGGCGTGCACAGCTGCCCCGGCTCGCAACTGGCCCGTGAACAGCTCACCCTCACACTCCAGGAGCTCACCAGCCGGCTTCCGGGGCTTCGGCTCGCGGACGGGCAGCCGGTCGCCATGCGGCCGACGATGATCCACCGCTCGCCCCAGCGCCTCCACCTGACCTGGTAGATCGCGGCCCGCCGCATGGACCGGCCCCGCGCGGTTACTCGCGCAGAGGAAGAAGTGCACGCGAGAGCCGGGAGGTGGACGCATGACGCGCGTGCGGACGGTGCTGTTCGACCGGGCCAGCATCCTCGCCGAAGACCCGTCCGGCCCCGACGGGGTGCGGCCGGCGCCCGGTGCCCGTGAGGCGCTCGGCATGCTGCGCTTGCACGGCGTCCGTACCGGGTTCGTCGCCCTGCGACCGGGTAGCGGGCACGGGCGACTCAGCGACGCCGACGTACGGGCCGTCAACCACCGTGTCGACGAACTCCTCGGCCCCTTCGACATCTGGGGCGTGTGTCCGCACGCGCCCGACGACGGCTGTCACTGCCGTCCGCCCGAACCGGGCCTGATCCTCTGGGCGGCGGGCCGGGTGTGCACCGCACCGGCGGACTGCGCGGTCGTCGGCACGGCCGCGGACGCCGAGGCCGCGGCCCGGGTGGGCGCCCACGGGATCCTCGTACCGGACGAGCGGACCCGGCCGGAGGAGACGGCGCGGGCCGATCATGTGGCGCCGGACGTCCTGACCGCCGTACGCGCGCTGCTCACCGGGCCGCCGCAGGGGCGGGTCCTGGTCGACGAGCGGCCGATCGAGTCGGCCTTCGAACCGGGCTTCGAACCGGGGGAGGGCTGACGGTCAGCGTTCCGTCCACCGGCACACCAGCCGGAACACCGCGAACAGGGTCAGTGGCCAGACGGCCGCGAAGGTCCAGATCACCGCGGTTCGCGAGGTGACGATTCCGGTGACCAGCAGCGCGATCGACACCGCGAGCAGCAGGCCCACGGTCAGGACGTGCGGCCGGTAGTGCGTCACCCGGGACAGGTCTGGGCGTCGGCGCAGCCGCCCGGTGCGCAGTCGGCGGTCCAGACGGCGGTCGCGGCGCAGGGCACGTTCCACCTCGTCCAGAATGCGCTGTTCGTGATCGGGGAGTCGCCCTGTCGTCACTGTCGCTCCTCGCGGATCCGGAGAGTCCTTCTCCGGGTGCCCGCAGAAGGACCCGTGAACCGTCCGGTCACCAAGGGAGGAAGGCCGACAGGCCGCGGTGCCCGCGCCGCTCGGCGCGGGCACCGCGGCGACCCGCGGACGGGTCAGTTCTCGCCGAGGAGCTTCTTCATCTCGCTGATCTCGGCGTTCTGCGCGGTGACGATGTCACCGGCCATGGCCGTGGCGGCCTTGTATTCGCCCTTGGCCTTCTCGGTCGTGGCCATCTCCACGGCACCCTCGTGGTGTTCGACCATCATGGTCAGGAACATGGAGTCGAAGTCCTTGCCGGAGGCCTTCTTCAGCTTGCCCATGTCGGCGCTGTCCATCATCCCGGCCATGCCGTCCATCCCGTCCATGCCGTCCATGCCGTCCATGCCGGAGTGATCCATGCCGGGCATCGACTCGGGGACCTTCTCGTCCCAGGACTTCAACCAGCCCGTCATGGTCGAGATCTCCGGCCCCTGCGCCTTCTCGACGCGGGCGGCGAGGTCCTTGACCTGGGTGGAGGCGGCCCGGCCGGCGGCGAGCTCCGCCATCTCGATGGCCTGCTGGTGGTGCGGGATCATGCCCTGGGCGAAGGAGACGTCCTGGGCGTTGTGGGCGTCGGCCGAGGTCTCGGCGGACACCGAGGGCGACGAGGCGGCCGAGCCGCTGTCGTCGCCGCCCCCACAGGCGGCGAGGGCGAACACGGCACTCACGGTCAGCGCCGCGAAACGGGTGGTACGCATGCTGGAACTCCTGTTGTGCGAAAGGGATCTGGACGTGACGGAGCACGCCGTGTCTAGATCCGCAGGAGCTGGAGTTCCGCGAGGGAGGGCGGTGCGCGGGCGCCGTCCTGAGACGGGACCGCCGCGGGGCACAGGCTGTCATCGGACACGGCCGTGGCGGCGGGATCGGGAGCGAGCGCGGGCAGCACCGGCCCACCGCTCACGGCCCCCGAGACGCAGGTCGCGTCGGCGTGGTGAAGGTGCCCGGATCCGCAACCGTCGTGACAGGTCGCGTCGACGCTGACCGCGACGGTCGTCATGTGCGTGGAGCGCGAGCCCTCGTGGCCGTGAAGCCCGCCCCCGGGAGCCAGCCCGTGCATGGCCAGCACCCCGACCAGCATCCCGAGCACGAGCAACGCCCGCCACAGGGGCGGTCGTGCCGGAAGGTGCGCGGGCCTGGTCATCGGGCTCATCCTGGAGAGTTGTGCCAAGGCTGTGCACCGAGGCCGTCGGCGTACGGTACGTCCCCGCACCGCTCTGTGTTCAGAGCCTCCCTCCGGGGCGGGTCGCCGTCGAAAACGAGTCCGCCTCGCCCGGCCCGCGGGCGTACGTTCTCCGGGAGCCCGTCGAGGGGCGGCGGGCCGGGAAGGACCGTGTGGACACCGACAGTCGAGCCAAGGCGCAGCGCTTCGCCGATCTGCACCGGGAGGGGTGCTTCCTGCTCCCCAACGCGTGGGACGTGGGCAGCGCCCGGATTCTGGAGGCCGCCGGGTTCCCGGCCGTGGCGACCACGAGCGCGGGCGTCGCCTTCTCCCTCGGACGGACCGACCACGACTTCTTCGCCGAACAGCCGGCCGAGGACCGCGTCGACCGCGAGACCATGCTGCGCCGGGTCCACGAGATCGCGGCCGGCATCTCCGTACCGCTGAGCGCGGACCTGGAGGACGGATACGGCGAGGCGCCCGAGACCGTCGCCACCACCCTCGCGAGGACCCTCGCCGCCGGAGCCGCCGGCGGCAACATCGAGGACTTCACCGGCGACCGCGCCCGCCCGCTCTACGACGAGAAGCTCTCCGCCGACCGCATCCGCGCCGCCCGCGAGACCCTTGCGGCCGACGGCGAGCCCTTCGTCCTGGTCGGCCGCACCGACGTGCTGCTGGTCGGCGGCCCGCTCGACGAGGCCGTACGGCGCGCGAACGCCTATCTGGAGGCCGGCGCCGACTGCGCGTTCGTCCCCGGCGCCGCCGATGCCAGGACCATCGGCACGCTCGTCCGCGAACTCGGCGGCCCGCTCAACGTGGTGATGGGCCTGACCGGCAACGCGCTCTCCCTCGACGACCTGCGCGAACTCGGCGTCCGCCGGGTCACGGTCGGCGGCAGCATCGCCCGCGCGATGTACCGCCATCTGCTCGACGCCGCACGGGAGCTGGCCGACAGCGGCACGTTCTCGTACGCCGCCGACCAGCTCTCCCAGACGGAGCTCAACGACCTGTTCCGGCAGGGCTAGAAACAGAGCCGGTGGCGGAGCCGGGGAGGGGGCTGGAGGGCGGCACCACGCAGCTCGGGGCCTCGGGCGCGTCCTCGGCGTGCCGGGTCAGCGCGCAGACCGTACGCAGGGCCACCTTCCAGCCGCCGTCCTGCAGTACGGCCGACCCCGGACCGCCGGGGTCCAGCCGGCGGTCCTCGCGCGTGAGGTCGTAGGCCACCTCGGCGTGCACGTCCGAGGTGTACGTCACGGACGTCACCTCGGCGCGCAGCTTGCTGCCGCTCGGGTCGCGGAACAGGTTGTCGATCATCAGGGCGTTCTCGTCGCCGTCCTCGACGACGTCACTGCGCTGGTCCAGGGAGGACTTCGGGTCGAAGAGGACCGTCCACGCCTCCCGGATCTCCTGCTCGGCCTGTCGTGGATCCGAGGGCGCGGTGGCGGTCGGAGCCGGGGAGGCGGAGAGCGACGGGGAGCCGCCGGCCGTGGTCGCGCCCGGCGACCCGGCGGCGGAGGGCCGGGCCGTCCGGGAGGCCCCGCCGTCACCACCGCCGTCGTTGTCGTCACAGGCTCCGGTGAGGACGAGGGCGGTGACCGCCAGGGCCACCGCCCAGGTCCCGTGCCGTGCAGGGAGGTTCGCACAGGTCATGGCACTCCATCTCCCGGGTACGCCGTGTGGCTGGCCTACCCGGAGGCGGCTGATTCATCCAGGAAGGGTGGGAAAACCCCGCACGCGGTGCGCCTACTCCCCGGCGCCGCCCCGCCGCCGTACGGCGAGGACCACGGCCGCCGCCGCGACGAGGATCCCCGCGCCGATCCCGGTCCAGGCACCCGCGGACAGCCCGCCCTCGTCGTCCTTCCCGGTGTCGGCGGCCTGCGGGGAGGCCGCGGGGGTCGTCTCCTCGGGGGTCGGCGACGGTGACGCCGACGCGCTGGGGGAGGGGCTGATCGGCTTCGCTCCCGGTGCCGCGGCCTTCAGCTTCAGCGTCGGCGCCGGGTTGTCGCCGTTCTCGTCGAGTTCGATCCAGCGGTCGACGTGCCCGTCGCCGTAGGTCTGGAGGGTCTTGAAGGGCACCTCCTCGGCGTCGGGCAACTGGCGCACGACGACGGAGTACTCGGCACCTTCGCCGGTCTTCAGTTCCGCGCCCTTGACGGTGTAGCCGTCGTCGGTCGCGCTGAACCTCCAGCCCTTGGGCCCCTCGCCGAACGTCACGTCGGCCGGCGTGATCCCCTCGGGCAGGACCACGCGCACCTCCTTGATGCCGGAGGTGTCGGACTCGGCCTCGGCGTGGAAGGAGACGGTGACGTTCTCGGCGAGGGCCTGCGCCTTGTCGGCCTCGACCTCGGTGTGGGCGGCGGCCGGAACGGCGGTCAGCAGTACGGCGGTCGCGGCTCCGGCGGCAGCGACGCACAGGCGGGGCAGGGTGATACGGGACATGCAGGTCTCCAGGCAGGGCGGTACGGCGGGACGGCCGTCCGGCGGGGGCCGGACCGGCGCTTCCCGGTGAGGTCAGTGGGCGAGAGTTGCGCTCGCCGCCGGAGGACCCCGCCGTACCACCGTGTGCGCCAGCAACGGCCGTTCCGTGAGCGGCCGTTCGTCGTACGTCGGTACGACGGCCAGTGCGGCCGCGGGCGCGGGTGACGCGGGCCGGGTGAACAGCAGCCGGGCGGCGGCCAGTCGGTCCCGGACCGCGTCGAGCGCCGCCGTCACCCCGCGGGCCACCGTCCAGCAGGCCGCGTCCGCGCGGTGCAGCAGGACGGCGACGAGCGCGGCGACCAGCGAGTGGGCCGCCGTCATGGCCAGGGAGCCGTAGAGCTGTTCGTGCCACGCCGAGTGGGCGTCACGCACGTGTCCGCCATGGTGATGCCCGGCCGCGTTGAGCGTCAGCCAGAGATGAAGCCCGGACTGTCCCGCGACACTGCAGGCGGCTACCGTCGCCAGGCTTCGGGGCCGCTGCACACCGATGAGACCCACCGCGAAGAGCACGGCTGTCGCGGCGGCACCCTGTCTCCAGGGCACCGGGCCCTCGGCGAGCAGATGGTGGGCGCTGATCCCGAGCACCGTACCGACGACGGCGAACACCGCGGCCCGCAGAACGGGCAGAGGCGCGCGAGTCGTGGTGGGCGGCAGGTACATGGCCCGCTCATCATGGGGCATCGGGGGCCGGCCGGCAGGGGAAACCCGTACTCCCGGCGTCGCGCTTCTCAGCGTGTGCCGTGGCTCTGCTCGGTTCCCGCGCCGGTCCCGGGCCGGACGACCTCCCCCTGGATGACCTGGGGTTCCGGGCCGCCGTCCTTCGCCGCACGCGCCTCCGCCTTGAGGATGCGTGCCGACTTGCCCGCGGTGCGGGTCAGTTCCGGACCCTTCTTGACGGCGATGACCGCTATGACGACGAGCAGGACGATCGCGAGCTCACTCAGTCCGAACATGGGGGAAGCCTCCGTCAGAGGTTGGCACCTGGGTCGGACGAGATGCCCGCCGGACCGGCAGCGTACCCGCAGGCCGGGGGCGAAGGGGAAGGCCAAGTGATGCAGCCGACGTGGGCGTAGCCCCAGGTTGCTTTGCCCATCCTTTACCATTGGGTGCAACCTGCCCCTCCAAGAAGGAGCCACAGTTCCGCAATGGGTGAGCCTCCCAGTACCGGCCGCGCCGCATTCCCCCCTCACGGACGGGCGGGGGTGGACCGGTGACCGAGATCCTGTTGCTGGTGCTGGCCCTGCTCCTCACCCTGGCCTGTGCCGTGTTCGTCGCGGCCGAGTTCTCCCTGACCACCGTCGAGCGCGGTGACCTGGAGCGGGCCGCCGAGGCCGGTGAGCGCGGCGCCGAGGGCGCGCTCAGGGCCGTACGCCGGCTGACCCTCCAGCTCTCCGGCGCCCAGCTCGGCATCACGGTCACCTCGCTGGTGATCGGCATGCTCGCCGAACCCTCCCTCGCGGTGCTCCTCAGAGGCCCGCTGGAGGCCGTCGGCCTCGGCGGAGCCGCCGCGCCGGTGGCGACCGCGCTGGGCGTGGCCCTGTCCACCGTCGTGCTGATGGTGGTGGGCGAGCTGGTGCCGAAGAACTGGGCGATCTCCCGCCCGCTGGCCGTCGCCAAGGTGGTGGCCGGACCGCAGAGCGCCTTCACCGCTCTCTTCGGCCCCTTCATCCGCCATCTCAACAACACCGCGAACCGATTCGTACGACGCTTCGGCCTGGAGCCCGCCGAGGAGCTGGCCTCCGCCCGCAGCCCCGAGGAACTGGTCGCACTCGCCGAGCACTCCGCCGCCGAGGGCGCCCTGGAGGCCGACTCCGCCGAACTGTTCGTGCGCACCCTGCACCTGGGCGAGCTGACCGCCGAGAACGTCATGACACCGCGCGTCGACGTCAAGGCCCTCGAAGCCCACGCCACCGCCGCCGACGCCGCGAACCTCACCCACGCCACCGGCCTGTCCCGCTTCCCCGTCTACCGGGACAGCCTGGACGAGGTCATCGGCACCGTGCACATCCGTGACGTGCTCGCCCTGGAGCCGGAGAAGCGGTCCGTCACCCCGGTCACCGAACTGGCCACCGATCCCTTGCTGGTTCCCGACAGCCTCACCGCGGACCGATTGCTGGAGCGGATGCGGGCGATGCGCACCATGGCCGTCGTCATCGACGAGTACGGCGGCACGGCGGGCGTGGCGACGGTCGAGGACATCGTGGAGGAGGTCGTCGGAGAGGTCCGCGACGAGCACGACCCAGTGGAGATACCCGACCTGCGGCCCGCCGGTGTGCGGGCCTGGGAGGCGGAGGGCTCGGTCCGCGTGGACCGGCTCGGCGAGATAGGGCTCACGGCTCCCGAGGGGCCGTACGAGACGGTGGCCGGACTGGTCGCCACCCGCCTCGCACGCATCCCCGCGAAGGGCGACGACGTCGACCTGGACGGCTGGCGCCTGGAGGTCCTGGACGTCGGCCACCATCGCGCCGACCGCGTCCGCATCACCGCGCCGGAGCCCGCCCGGGATCTGGTCCAGGCCGGGGAGGAGACCCGATGACCACCGTCCAGCTGCTCGTCGGCGCGCTGACGCTGCTGACCAACGCCTTCTTCGTGGGCGGCGAGTTCGCCCTGATCTCCGTGCGCCGCAGCCAGATCGAGCCAAGCGCGCGTGCCGGCCACAAGCGGGCCCGGATGACCCTGTGGGGTCTCGAACACCTCTCCGCGATGATGGCCACCGCCCAACTCGGCATCACCGTCTCCTCGCTGGTGCTCGGCGCGGTCGCCGAACCGGCCATCGCGCACCTGCTGGAGCCCGCCTTCCAGGCAGCCCACATCCCGCAGGGACTCGTGCACCCGATCGCGTTCGTCATCGCGCTGTCGCTGGCCACGTATCTGCACATGCTGATCGGCGAGATGGTCCCGAAGAACATCGCGCTCGCGGCCCCCGTGCCGACCGCCCTGCTGCTGGGACCGCCTCTCGTGGCCCTCACGCGCGCGTTGAAGCCTTTCGTGTTCGGCATCAACGCCTTCGCCAACACTCTGCTGAAGCTGCTGCGCGTGGAGCCCAAGGACGAGGTCGAGTCGGTGTTCACCGACGACCAGCTCGCCCGCATGGTCGTCGACGCCAGTGAGGCGGGACTGCTCTCGCCCGCGGACGGCGAGCGGCTGCGGGACGCGCTGGAGCTGGGCACCCGGCCGGTCGGCGAGATCCTCGTCCCCACCCAGAAGATGCGGACCGTGGACGTCTCGGTCACCCCGGCGCGGCTCGAGCGGGTCGCCGCCGAGGCGGGCTACTCCCGCTTCCCGGTCACCGGCCCGGACGGCACCCTGCTGGGCTATCTGCACATCAAGGACACCCTCGGCGTCACCGACCGCGACCGGCCCTTCCCCCGCGCCACCCTGCACCCGGTCACCCGGGTCCGCATCGACACACCGCTGGACGACACCCTCACCGCGCTGCGCGCCGACGGGAGTCATCTGGCGGCGGTGACGGGGGAGACGGGGGCCGTCCTCGGATTCGTGACCATGGAGGACGTCCTGTCCGAACTGGTCGGACCGGCACCGGCCACCGCCTGACCGCCGGGCGGCCCCGATTCGGCGGACCGGCTCGCCCTGATCCGCGGTCCGCACGGGCACATGAGCAAAGGCAAGGAGGTCACACCTCCTTGCCCTCTTCAACGTATAACCCACGGGGGACCTTGCGGCAAGGCCCCGGTGGTGCCGCACAATCCCCGTCCGAGGCCAGAACCTGCGGAAACGGGGGATCCAGTGTTCGACGTGATCATCGCCGGTGGCGGACCGACCGGTCTGATGCTGGCCGCCGAGTTGCGGTTGCACGGTGTGCGGGTGGTCGTGCTGGAGAAGGCGGCGGAGCCGACCGAGATCGTCCGCTCGCTCGGCCTGCACGTGCGCAGCATCGAGGTGATGGACCAGCGAGGGCTGCTGGAGCGGTTCCTCGCGCACGGAAAGCGGTTCGAGACCGGCGGTTTCTTCGCCGCCATCGACAAGCCCTGGCCTGCCCGGCTGGACAGCGCGCACGCCTATGTCCTCGGCATCCCGCAGACGGTCACCGATCGCCTGCTGGCCGAGCACGCCGTCGAGCTCGGCACCGAGCTCCGGCGCGGCTGCGAGCTGGTCGGGCTGAGCCAGGACGCCGACGGGGTGAACGCCGAACTCGCCGACGGCACGCGGCTGCGCGCGCGGTATCTCGTCGGCTGCGACGGCGGCCGCAGCACGGTGCGCAAGCTGCTCGGTGTCGCTTTCCCCGGCGCGCCCGCCGAGGTCGAGATCCTGCTGGGCGCGATGGAGGTGGGCGTGCCGCCGGAGACGGTGGCCGCCGTGGTGAGCCAAGTCCGGCAAACCCAGAAGCTGTTCGGCCTCGGACCCGTCGGGGACGGGCTGTACCGCGTCGTCGTGCCCGCCGAGGCGGTGACCGGCGACCGCTCGGTCGCGCCGACCCTGGAGGAGTTCAAGCGGCAGCTCAGGGCGGTCGCCGGCACGGACTTCGGCGTGCACTCACCACGCTGGCTCTCCCGCTTCGGCGACGCCACCCGGCAGGCCGAGCGCTACCGGGTCGGCCGGGTGCTGCTGGCCGGCGACGCGGCGCACGTCCACCCGCCGGTGGGCGGGCAGGGCCTCAACCTCGGTATCCAGGACGCGTTCAACCTGGGCTGGAAGCTGGCCGCCGAGGTGACCGGCTGGGCACCGCAGGACCTGCTGGACAGCTACCACGCCGAACGGCACCCGGTGGCCGCCGACGTGCTGAACAACACCCGTGCCCAGATGGAGCTGCTGTCCACCGAGCCGGGACCGCAGGCGGTGCGTCGGCTGCTGGCGCAGCTGATGGACTTCGACGAGGTGAACCGGTACCTGATCGAGAAGATCACCGCGATCGGTGTCCGCTACGACTTCGGTGCGGGTCATGAACTCGTCGGCCGGCGTCTGCGGGACCTCACGCTGAGGCGCGGCCACCTCTACGGGCTGATGCACGCCGGCCGCGGACTGCTGCTCGACCGGACCGGCCGGCTCTCGGTGGCGGGCTGGTCGGACCGGGTCGACCACGTCGTCGATGTCAGCGAGGAACTGGACGTGCCCGCGGTACTGCTGCGGCCGGACGGCCATGTGGCGTGGGTCGGCGAGGACCAGCGGGAACTGCTCGACCGGCTGCCCAGGTGGTTCGGCGCGGCTGTCCGCGAGTGAGGCAGACCAAGGGGGCGGGCCCGGTACGCCCCCGGACGGGAGGGCGTACCGGGTGGTGTCAGACGGTGGCGGGCAGGACGTGGTCGCCGGTCTTGTCCGTGCTCAGGCACAGGGAGCAGACCACCGCGTCGTGGGTGGCGCAGGCGGCCAGGTCCGGGCGCTCGTAGGGCTGGTGGCAGACGTGGCAGTCGTAGGTGACCGCGCTGGGGTTGCCCTCCGCGTCGAGCAGGGGCTCGTCGATGCCGTCGTCGGCGCGGCGCAGGTAGTACTTGCCCTTGGTGACGATCGCCATCAGCGGGGTGAGGACGAAGGCGATGACGGCGGCGGCGACGGGGGAGTACGGCTGGAGGGTGTCGCCCAGGCCGTGGAAGTACATGGCGATGGACAGGGCGGACGCGGCCACGAAGGCCACCACCCCCACGGGGTTGACCGCGTAGAGCATGCCGCGGCGGAACTCGGGGGCGTGCGGGGAGAGTTTGAGCAGGTACTTGTTGATGCCGATGTCGGTGGCGACGGTGACGACCCAGGCGATCGCGCAGTTGGAGTAGAAGCCCAGGATGTCGTTGAGGAAGCTGAACATGTCGGCCTCCATCAGGACCAGCGCGAAGCCCAGGTTGACCAGGACGAAGACCATGCGGCCGGGGTAGTGCCGGGTGAGCCGGGTGAAGGAGTTGGTCCAGGCGAGCGACCCGGAGTAGGCGTTCGTCACGTTGATCTTGATCTGGCTGATCACGACGAGGGCCACGGCCAGCGGGAGCACCAGCCAGGACGGCATCATCGCGTCGAAGGCGCCCTTGAACTGCTGGATCGGCTCGGGCGCGACGTCCGGTCCGACCTTGGCCAGGATGTAGACGGCGAGGAAGACACCGATGGCCTGCTTGAGCGCGCCGAGCACCACCCAGCCGGGTCCGGCCATGACCACCGCGGTCCACCAAGTGCGCTTGTTCGCCTCGGTCTTGGGCGGCATGAAGCGCAGATAGTCGATCTGCTCACCGATCTGCGCGATGAGCGAGAGGCACACACCCGCGCCCAGCAGCACGGAGGCGGTGTTGACCCCGCCGTCGCCGTCGGTGCCCGCGTAGGCGAGGAAGCGGTCGACGGTGCCCGGGTCGGTGGAGACGAGGTAGACGAGCGGGCCGACCATCAGCAGCAGCCAGACCGGGGTCGTCCAGACCTGGAGTTTGCTGAGCGCCTTCATGCCGTAGATGACCAGCGGGATCACCATCAGCGTGGAGACCAGGTAGCCCAGCCACAAGGGCAGTCCGAGGCCGAGCTTGAGGCCCTGGGCCATGATCGAGCCTTCGAGGGCGAAGAAGATGAAGGTGAAGCTGGCGAAGATGACGCTGGTGAGCACCGAGCCGTAGTAGCCGAAGCCGGAGCCGCGGGTGATCAGGTCGAGGTCGATGTTGTAGCGGGCGCCGTAGTAGGCGAGGGGGAAACCGGTGACGAAGATGACGACGGCGGCGACCGCGATGGCCACGAGCGCGTTGCCGGTGCCGTGGGCCAGGCCGATGCCGGCGCCGATGGAGAAGTCGGCCATGTAGGCGATGCCGCCGAGTGCCGTGGTGGCCACGACCATGGGGGTCCAGCGGCGGTAGCTGCGGGGCGCGAACCGGAGGGTGTAGTCCTCCAGGGTCTCCTTGACTGCCTGATCGGCGGATTTCGACGGGTCTGCCGTTGCCGGCCGTGACTCTGTGGTGCTCATGTCACGCCTCCCGGTGCTGCTCGTGCGGGCGGTGGGGGATGCGTGGGAGCCCCGCCTTGGCGTCGTCGGCAGGCCGGGAGGTCGACGGGCCGTCGTGAGCGGTTCATGACCCTGTATACGACTCGGATCCCACGGCCTGTCACGCTAGAAAGCGGTTGTTACCGAAGGGCCTGGTTGTCATGAACGCGGCGTTTCCGGAATCTCACCCGTGCTGATCGCGGTCGCGCCGGGACGTGTTCCCGCTGTACGGGTCACCTGCCGGGGCGGGTGGGGCCCGCGTGTCGTGTCAGGCCGGAGAGTGCCGCCGGCTCTCGGGGAACGGGCTGCGGTCCACCTCGTCCTGGACGAGCAGGGAGAGCAGTGACGCCACCGTCAGCCCGGCCTCGGCGGGATGGCGCAGCACCTTGCCGGGCTCGATGCGATAGGTGTTGGTGCGACCCTCCCGTACGTGCGAGAGGTATCCGTCCTGCTCCAGATCGGAAATGATCTTCTGGACGGCGCGTTCGGTGAGGCGGCAGTGCGCCGCGATGTCGCGGATCCGGGCGCTGTGATTGTCGGCGATCACGGCCAGCACGCGTGCGTGGTTGGTGACGAACGTCCATCCGGTGTGAGATTCGGGCACTCCATCCATGGCAGCAGTCTAGCGACCCTATGTTCACGCATTCAAAAACCTGAACTTAATTTCATGTATTGGTTGACGTGCGTGGGTGGGGGGAGGGAATCTGAGAGGCGGAGGCAGCCGAGCACATGAGGGAGAGGGCCATGCCGGAACCTGCGCACTCGGCGCAGCGCCTCACCGCGCTGGACGCGCGTCCGCCGTGTCTGGCCACGATCGAGGCCGTGGTGGCCGGGGAACGGGCGGACGTCACCTGCCGCGGTGAGTTCGACATCGGAGCCCAGGCGCTCCAGTCCGAGCTGTACGCCGTCCTGGACCGTTCGGCCACCGGGGTGGACCTGGATCTGGACGGAGTCGTGTTCTGCGACTGCGGCGGCCTCAACCTCCTGCTGGACCTGCGCCGGGAGGCCCTCGCCCAGGGCAAGACGGTCACCGTCCAGCAGTACAGCCCGTCCGTCGGACGCCTTCTCGACCTGACAGGTGCCCGGGAGCTGTTCGTGACCGAGGACTCCGGAAACTCCGACGCCCCGGCGGCCGAGCACGCGCCCGTCCCCGAGGAGCGGTCCCGGCCCACGGAGGTCGACCAGGATCTGCGCCTGGAGGTCGACCAGCTGCGCCGGGCGATGCGGACCCGGCCGACCATCGACGTGGCCCGCGGGATCGTCATGGCCACCTTCGGGCTGAGCGCCGAGGACGCCTGGACGGTGCTCGTCGCCGTCTCCCAGAACACCAACACCAAGCTGCACCACCTCGCACAGGACCTGATGGGCGCCGTCCACGGCGACCAGGTGCCGAAGGAGCTGCGGCAGCAGATGGCGGGGGCCGTTGCCAAGGTGCGGGAGGCCTCGGCGATCCCGTCCGACGACGTGGCGGTGGGGGAGGCGGAGCCGGAGTCCCAGGGCTCTCCGCCCCGACCGGCCGCGTGAGTCCCGCCTGCCCCGGCCCGACCGACTTGACCGCTCGCTCCTGGCCCCGTCAAGCGGGAGCCCCCGCAACCCGTCGGCGATCGCCCGGCCGGCCACCTACCTGCGCTCGGTGTCCTGACCGAACGCCTCGAGGATCCGCTCGGCGGCCAGCGTCGCCGTCAACTGCCCGTCCCTGACCTGCTGTTCGAGGTCCGGGGCGAGGGACCGTACAGCCGGGTCGGCGTGCAGGCGGCCGAGGAGTTCGTCCCGCACCATCGCCCAGGCCCAGCCGACCTGCTGGTCCCGCCGCTTGGCGGTGAGCCGCCCGGTGGAGTCGAGGAGCGTCCGGTGCTGCTCGAGCCGCTCCCACACCACGTCCAGGCCGGTCGACTCGCGGGCACTGCAACTCAGCACCGGGGGAGTCCAGAAGGCGTCCTTGCCGTGCATGAGCCGCAGTGCGCCCGCCAGTTCACGTGCGGCCGAGCGGGCGTCGCGCTCGTGCGGGCCGTCCGCCTTGTTGACCGCGATCACGTCGGCGAGTTCCAGGACGCCCTTCTTGATGCCCTGGAGCTGGTCGCCGGTGCGGGCCAGGCTCAGCAGCAGGAAGGAGTCGACCATGTCGGCGACCGCGGTCTCCGACTGCCCGACGCCGACGGTCTCGACCAGGATCACGTCGTAGCCGGCGGCCTCCATCACGACCATCGACTCGCGGGTCGCCTTCGCCACTCCGCCGAGCGTGCCCGCGCTGGGGGAGGGCCTTACGAAGGCCGCCGGGTCGACGGCCAGGCGCTCCATCCGGGTCTTGTCGCCGAGGATCGAGCCGCCGGTACGGCTGGAGGAGGGGTCCACCGCGAGCACCGCCACCCGATGCCCGAGCGAGGTCAGCATCGTGCCGAACGCGTCGATGAACGTCGACTTGCCCACGCCCGGCACCCCGCTCACCCCGATCCGCCGCGCCCGGCCGCTGTGCGGGAGCAGCTCGGTGAGCAACTCCTGTGCCTGCGAACGGTGTCGGGGGTGGGTGGACTCGACGAGGGTGATGGCGCGGGCCACGATCGCCCGCTTCCCGTCGAGCACTCCCTTCACATAGGCGTCGAGATCGATCACTGCCCGTGCCCGAGGTCGGCCGACAGACGCTCGACCAGGTCGTACGCCGCGTCCGGGATCACCGTCCCCGGCGGGAACACGGCCGCCGCGCCCATCTCCAGGAGGGTCGGCACGTCCTGCGGCGGAATGACCCCGCCCACCACGATCATGATGTCCTCCCGGCCCTCCTCGGCGAGCGCCTCGCGCAGTGCCGGTACGAGGGTGAGGTGCCCCGCGGCCAGCGACGAGACGCCGACGATGTGCACGTCCGCCTCCACGGCCTGCCGGGCCACCTCGCCAGGGGTCTGGAACAGCGGGCCGACGTCGACGTCGAAGCCGAGGTCGGCGAAGGCGGTGGCGATCACCTTCTGGCCGCGGTCGTGGCCGTCCTGGCCCATCTTGGCGACCAGGATGCGCGGACGGCGGCCCTCGGCCTCGTCGAAGGCGTCCACCAGCGCGCGGGTCCTGTCCACGGACGGGGACTCCCCTGCTTCGTTGCGGTACACGCCGGAGATCGTACGGATCTGGCTCGCGTGCCGGCCGTACACCTTCTCCAGGGCGTCGGAGATCTCGCCGACGGTGGCCTTCGCGCGGGCCGCGTGCACGGCCAGCTCCAGCAGGTTGCCGTCGCCGTCGGCGGCCCGGGTCAGTGCGTCCAGCGCGTCCCGGCACGCGGTCTCGTCCCGCTCGGCGCGCAGCCGCCGCAGCTTCTCGATCTGCTGGGTCCGCACCGAGGAGTTGTCGACCTTGAGGACGTCGATCGCCTCGTCCGTCTCGACCCGGTACTTGTTGACGCCGATCACCGGCTGGCGCCCGGAGTCGATACGGGCCTGGGTGCGGGCCGCGGCCTCCTCGATACGCAGCTTGGGGATGCCGGCGTCGATCGCCTTGGCCATGCCGCCCGCCGCCTCCACCTCCTGGATGTGCTGCCAGGCCTTGCGGGCGAGGTCGTACGTCAGCCTCTCCACGTACGCGCTGCCGCCCCACGGGTCGATGACCCGGGTGGTGCCGGACTCCTGCTGGATCAGCAGCTGGGTGTTGCGGGCGATGCGTGCGGAGAAGTCGGTGGGCAGCGCCAGTGCCTCGTCGAGGGCGTTGGTGTGCAGCGACTGGGTGTGGCCCTGCGTCGCCGCCATCGCCTCGACACACGTGCGCGTCACGTTGTTGAACACGTCCTGCGCGGTCAGCGACCAGCCGGAGGTCTGTGAATGGGTGCGCAGGGAAAGGGACTTGGGGTTCTGCGGGTCGAACTGCCGGACCAGCTTGGCCCACAGCAGGCGGGCCGCGCGCAGCTTGGCGATCTCCATGAAGAAGTTCATGCCGATCGCCCAGAAGAAGGACAGCCGGGGCGCGAACGCGTCCACGTCCAGGCCGACTTCACGGCCCGCCCGGAGGTACTCCACGCCGTCCGCGAGGGTGTACGCCAGCTCCAGGTCGGCCGTCGCACCCGCCTCCTGGATGTGATACCCGGAGATGGAGATGGAGTTGTAGCGGGGCATCCGCTGCGAGGTGTAGGCGAAGATGTCGGAGATGATCCGCATCGACGGCTTCGGCGGATAGATGTAGGTGTTGCGGACCATGAACTCCTTGAGGATGTCGTTCTGGATGGTCCCGGCCAGCTTCTCGGGCGGTACGCCCTGTTCCTCCGCGGCGACGATGTACAGCGCCAGCACCGGCAGCACGGCGCCGTTCATCGTCATCGACACGGACATCTTGTCCAGCGGGATGCCGTCGAAGAGCTGCCGCATGTCGAGGATCGAGTCGATGGCGACACCCGCCATGCCGACGTCACCGGTCACGCGCGGGTGGTCGCTGTCGTAACCGCGGTGCGTGGGCAGGTCGAAGGCGACCGACAGGCCCTTCTGGCCGGCCGCGAGGTTGCGCCGGTAGAAGGCGTTGGACTCCTCGGCGGTGGAGAAGCCCGCGTACTGGCGGATCGTCCAGGGCTGGTTGACGTACATCGTCGGATACGGCCCGCGCAGATACGGGGCCACACCCGGGTACGTCTCCAGGAAGTCCAGCCCCTCCAGGTCGGCGCCGGTGTAGAGCGGCTTGACCTCGATGCCCTCCGGTGTCTCCCAGACCGGCTCGGCGCCCTCGGTGGCGTTCTTGACGGCCGTACGCCACTCGTCGGCGCCGCCGGCGGTGGTCGGGGTCCCCAGCTCGATGCCGGTGAAGTCGGGGATTCCCATCAGGACACTCCCATGCGGTCGAGGGTGGCGGTGAGCACGGCGACGGCGTCGCAGCCCGCGAAGACGTAGGAGTCCACGCCGGAGTACTGCCCGGGCCGCCCGGCGAGGAACACGTGCCGCGCGCCTTCCGCCTTCAGGGTCCCTGCGGCGTCCTCGGCCCGTTCCTCGTACAGCGCGTCGCTGGAGCACAGGCAGACCTCGGTGGCGCCGCTCGCCTCGAAGGTGCCCTCGGTGACGGGCTCGATGCCGCCGGCCTGGAAGAGGTTGGCGGC
Organism: Streptomyces canus; assembly: GCF_001514145.1. Taxonomy (GTDB): domain Bacteria; phylum Actinomycetota; class Actinomycetes; order Streptomycetales; family Streptomycetaceae; genus Streptomyces; species Streptomyces canus. The sequence goes on along the minus strand of NZ_KQ948661.1, from coordinate 44,819 downwards.
GAAGGTCGTACGGGCGGTGTGGGCGGCGGCGGGGCCGATCGCGGCCAGGTAGACCCGCGGCCGGGACCCGGTCGCCGCGAGGTGGGCGTCGGAGCGGGCGCGCAGTTCCTCGTACGCCTCGTCGCGCCGGACGCGCGGCAGCCCGCCCGCAGGCTGCTCGGGGGCGGGGTCCCGCACGACCGGCTTCTCGGACAGGAACGGGAACTCGCTGACGCCCGTGACGGGTTCGCGGCGCGTCGCGAGCTTCTTGGAGCGCTGCGCCCATGTCGTCGCCAGGTCCGTGCGCAGGCGGCCGGAGCGCAGGACGGCCGCCTGGCCGCCGTCGCGCTCGATCGTCCGGAAGAACCGCCAGGCGGCCTCGGCGAGTTCGTCGGTGAGCCGCTCCACGTACCAGGAGCCGCCCGCCGGGTCGGTCACCCGGGACAGATGCGACTCCTCGACCAGGATCGTCGAGGTGTTGCGGGCGATCCGCCGGGCGAACGCGTCCGGCAGACCGAGCGCGTGGTCGAAGGGCAGCACGGTGACGGCGTCGGCCCCGCCGACCCCGGCGGCCAGGGTGGCGATCGTCGCGCGCAGCATGTTCACCCACGGGTCGCGGCGGGTCATCATCACCGGCGAGACCACGGCGTGCTGCGCCTGAGCACCTGCACCGGGCGCCCCGCACACCTCGGCGACCCGCGCCCACAGCCGGCGCGCGGCCCGCAGCTTGGCGATCGTCAGGAACTGGTCGGCCGTCGCCGCGTACCGGAACTCCAGCTGGGCGCAGGCCTGTTCCACACTCAGTCCGGCCTCGGTCAGCTCACGCAGATAGGCGACCCCGGTGGCGATCGAGGCGCCCAGCTCCTGCGCGGCCGAGCCGCCGGCCTCGTGGTAGGCAAGCGCGTCCACGGTCAGCGCCCGCAGCCCGGGATACTCCTCGGCGCACCGGCGGGCGAGCGGGACGACCGGCGCGAAGTCCGGGGCCTCGCCCGTACGCGCCTGGTGGCCCAGCGGGTCGGCGCCGAGACTGCCGCGCGCGGCCGTGCCGTCGATGCCGCGCTCGTCGTAGAGCCGCAGCAACTCCTGTGCGGCGGAGGCGAATTGGCCACCCGCGTCCAGGGCGACCGGCGCGAGGTCGAGGTAGACGCCGTCGAGGACCTTGCCGAGCGAGGCGACCGGGACGCCGCCCTCGCCCGCGACCAGCCACAGCGAGGTGACGCCGTTCTCCAGATCCGTGAGCACCGCGGTGTTGTCGGCGACCGCGTGCCGCTGCCGTACGTCCCAGCCGCCGGTGGTGTTCCCCTCGGCGCGGGCGCCGCGCACGAAGGGTGCGAAGCCGGGGAAGCCGGGGTCGGGTGCGGCATCGTGCGCGGTGTACAGGGGGCGGGTGCGCAGCCCGTCCTCGAGCGCGGTGGACAGGGCGTCCTCAGCTGCCGTGCCGGAGACTTCCTTGCCCGACTTGCGCAGGACACCCGCCACCAGGCCGTGCCACTGTTCAAGGTTCGCGTCAGGGAACTCGGCGGCCAGCGAGAGCCCGTCGTCAGGCAGGACCGTCATGCTCGGATGCTAGGCCAGACCCCCAAAGGAGCAGGAGGGGGAACGGCTGTGACCTTGCCCGCAACGAGAATGTGACCCCGGTCTCGCGGGCTCCGGTGCGCCGATCGCGGGGGGTATCTGCTTGCGAGAGGTGACGCCGAGCTTGCGGAACACCTTGTTCATATGGAACTCCACGGTCGACGTGGTCACGAACAACCGGGTCGCGATCTCCGCGTTCGTCAGCCCCGAAACGGCCATGGAGGCCACCTGCCGTTCCCGGGGCGTGAGATCGAACCTGGTCGCCTCCGTCCGCCTGCGGGCCGTCTCGCCGGTGGCCAGCAACTCGATCCGGGCCCGTTCGGCGTACGGCAGCGCGCCGAAGGCGTCGAAGCTCTCGTACGCGGCACGCAGCTGTGTCCTGGCATCGGAACGCCGCTTGCCCCGCCGCAGCCACTCACCGAACAGCAGCCGGGCCCGGGCCCGCTCCAGCGCCACCGGAGCCTGGCCCAGCAGTTCCACCGACTCCTCGTAGAACTTCTCGGCTTCGTCGCCGTCGGCTGTCAGTGCCCGGCCGAGGGCCAGGGTGCCCAGTGCCCACGGCGTACCGGCGAGCGGGGCGCGTTCCTCCAGCCGGGCCATGGCCTCGTCGGCACCGGCTCGGTCGCCGGTGCGCACAGCGGCCTCCACGAGCAGCGGGAGAACGAGACTGCCGCAGGCCAAGGGGTCGTCCTCGAAGACCGCCCGCGCGTGCTCCAGCGCCTGCCGGTAGCGGCCCCGGCCCAGCTCGAACAGGGTCAGAGCGTGCTGTGCCAGGAGCTGGAGCAGGCCGTGGCCGATGCCCCTCATCTCCGTCGTCCGGCGCACCGCCGCCCGCAACTCCGCCTCCGTGCCGGTCAGCGCGAAGAGGTGGAGCCGGTTGATGTCTCCGCCGCCGCGGAAGCCGGTGTCGGCCGCTATGTCCTCGAACTCGGCGTAGCGGACCTCCGCCTCCGCGAACCGTCCGTCCCACAGGTCGCAGCGCGCCTCGACGAGCAGCGTCATGCCCAGCGCGTACAGCGCGCCGGCGTCGCGGTCCGCCGCCGCCAGGCGGCCGGTGATGTCGCGCTCGGCCTGGACGTCCCACAGATCGTCGCAGGCCATGGAGAGCATCACCGCGAACGGGCTGGTCGCGTCCCCGATCTCGCCGGCGTTCCGCAGCCTGGCGAGGGCGGTGCGCAGCACGGGCGCGCCGTCTCCGTAGCCCCCGGCCACGCGCCGGGCCAGACCCTCCATCAGCAGGTCGCGGCCGTGCGCGACGGTGTCCGAACGATGCCGGGCGGCGGCAACGGCCACCGCGACCTCGGTCAACGACGTGCCCTGGGTACAGCCATGGGCGACCAGCGCGGCGTGCAGCGCCTCGCAGAGCAGCTCCCAGGTCAGCCGCGGGTCCTGCGGACCGAGCCCGGCCACCGCGTCCATCAGCATCGCGGGGACATCGGCGACGACGATCCCGAACATCTGTGCGGTCGCCCGTATCCGCAGCTCGCGCGTGCGCATCACCGGGCCACGGATGTCGGCGCGGTCCAGCGCGGTCCGTGCCGCCGACGCGTCGCCCGAGACCAGATGGGCCTGCGCCGCGCCGAGCAGCCGCTCGGCCCGTTTGTCCGGGTCACCCGTGAAGTCGGCGGCACGCGACAGGAACAGCGCCTGCTGGGAGTGACCGCCGCGGGAGCGGGCTCGCTCGGAGGCGGCCTCCAGATCGTCGGCGACCTCGTCGTCCACGCCCCCGCGGGTGGCTTCGGCCCGGTGCCAGGCACGGCGGTCGGTGTCCCGTACGGCGTCGCAGGCGGCGGCCAGTGCCGCATGGGTCCGGCGGCGCTCGGCGGGTTCGGCTGCGGCGTACACCGTGGAACGGATCAGAGGATGGCGGAAGGCCATCGGCATGCCCCGGCCGACAATGCCCGCGAGGACCGCCGGCTCGACGGCGCGGGCCGACAGGCCCAGCCTCCCGGCCGCCCGCCACATCATCCCCGTGTCTCCCGCGGGAGCCGCCGCGAGCAGCAGCAACAGGGCTTCGGTCTCCGGCGGCAGGGCTCGGACGAGGCGCTGGAAATGGTCCTTCAGCAGGCGGCCCACCGGCAGTGGATCGGGCAGCGGGGCGATACCGGACAGCTGCTCGGCAGCGAGGGCGTCGGTCAGTTCCAGCAGGGCGAGCGGATTGCCGCCGGTGCCGGCGACGATCCGGTCGGCCACGGCCGGGTCCACCCGACGGGTGCCGAAGGAGAGCAGGACCCTGGCCTCGGACTCGGGCAGACCGGTCACGGCGTGCGCGTCCAGCGCGTCGAACAGGCCCGCGCCACCGAGCGCATCGCGGACGGCGATGATCAGGCCCAGGGAGTCGGCATGCAGCCGGCGAGCGGCGAACGCGAGCACCTCGGCCGACTCCCGGTCCAGCCACTGCGCGTCGTCCACCAGGAGGAGCAGGGGCTGATCGGCGGCGACCTCGGACAACAGGGTCAGCGTCGCAAGCCCGACCAGGTAGCGGTCCGCGGACGACCCCTTCGCCAGGCCCAGAGCCGCGTTCAGTGCGGCCCCCTGCGGCTCGGGCAGCCGGGCCGCCCTGTTCAGGAACGGCCGCAGCAGCCGGTGCAGCGCGCCGAAGCCGAGACCGGTCTCCTGCTCGACCGCGGTCAGCCGGACCACGCGCAGTTCCTCGGCCCGGGCCGCGGCGTGATCCAGCAGCCGGGTCTTGCCGATTCCGGGTTCGCCGGTCAGGACCAGGGCTCCGCTCAGACCGTCGCGTACGGCGTCGAGGAGCCGTCCTATGGCCTCCCGTTCCGCGTGTCGGCCGACCAGGGCCGGGGACCGCCCGGATGCCTGCCGGACGCCGTTCCACACCATGGGACCGCTCCCCCCACTCGTCGACACCCTGTGAGGGGAACGCTAGGAGCGCCGTGCGGTCGGCAGCGAGCGTCATGTGACGGTGGTCAGGACAGGGCGCTGACGACCGACCGCAGCTCGGCACGCGAGACCACGCCCAGCTTGGGGAAGATCCGGTGCAGATGCGAGCTGACGGTGCGGTGCGACAGGTACAGCCGCTGGCCTATCTCGCGGTTGGTCAGCCCGTCGGCGGCGAGCTGGACGATCTGCAACTCGTGGGCGGTCAGCTGGTCCCGGGCGTCCGGGGCCCGGCGGCGGCTGGTCTCACCCGCGGCCCGCAGTTCCCGGCGGGCCTTCTCCCCCCAGGGGATCGCGCCGAGCGCGTCGAACATGTCGCGGGCCGCCCGGAGGTGGTCGCGGGACTCGACACTGCGCCGGCGGCGCCGCAGCCACTCGCCATAGGCCAGGTGGGTCCGGGCCCTGATCAGGGGCCACGCGCTGAGATCGGCGCCCAACGCGGCCGTGAAGAGCGGGTCGGCGTCCTCGTCGGCGGCCAGCAGGGCCCGGGCCAGACGCAGGTCGGCGTGCAGCACCGGCGCGGGGGTCACCTCGGCGACCTCTTCCAGCTCCGTCACGAACGGGAGCACGGCTGCCGGCCGCCCGCAGTGCGTCGCCGCGTCCACGAGGTCGCCCACGGTCGTCAGCCGCAGGGCGACCTGGAAGGCGGGGTCCGCCGGATCGTGGAGCCGGCGGAAATGACCGAAGGCCTCCTCGAAGCGCCCGGTGCCCAACGCGGCCAGCCCGCGCGCCGTCGTCGCGGTGGCCAGCACCGGACGCGCCCCGGCCGGAAGCCCGATCCCCTCCGCCTCCTCGGCCAGCCGCAGGGCGGAGTCCACCTCACCGCGCAGCGCGGCCAGCTTGGCCGCGGTGGCGGTCATCAACGCGTACATCATGGTCTGGCTGGTCTCGCGCGCCAGCCGTCGTGATTCCTCGGTCGCGGCGATCGCCGCACCGAGGTCGCCCACCACCAGGGCGCTCCACGCGTCCGCACCGACCGTACGGGCCAGGAGTCCCAGCCGTCCCTGGACACGCAGCGGCGCACCGCCCGCCGTCGAGAACACCCGGGCCAGGTCGTAGCCGCCGACCAGCAGCGAGGCGGTGCTGAGCATGCGGTAGGCGCGGCCGTCGTCACCCTCTTTCAGCGCGACGTGCCGGGCACGGTCCAGGACGAAGGCGCCGCGATCGACCGGCGCGGCGTAGGCACTGATGGCCAGCCGCCACGGATCGAGTTCGTCCAGCTCCATCCGCTCCACGGCCTGAAGGACCCCACGGCGTCCCTCCGCCCCCGGTTCGGACCAGAAGCACAGTTGCGCGGCGCTCCACAGGATCCGCAGCGCCAGCGGGCGGTCCTCCGCGGCCATCTCCTCGGCGAGGGCCGTCAGGGAGACGGCGCCGGACGAGTGGCCGTGCAGTCCCTCGTCGAAGCTACCGCGAAGCCAGACGACCGTGGCGTGCTGCCGCCGCGACAGCGGGCCGGTGAGCGCCTGGTCCAGCAGCCGGGTCACCGTCTCGGGCCGGCCGAGCTCGACGGCGAAGTCGGCCGCCCGCAACAGCCGTTCCGCTCGGTGGCCGACGTCCTCGCTGAGGGCGGCGGCCTGTTCGAGGGCCGTGACGGCCGCCGCGATGCCGCCACGGCGCGCCGCCCGGTGAGCGGCGTCCTCCAACGCGGCGGCAACCGCCTCCGCAGGACTGTCGGCCGCGGCGGCCCGGTGACGCAGCTGTCGGTCCGGCTCTTGATCGAGTACGGCGGAGAGGGCGGCGTGCGCGGCGCGGCGGACGCCGCCGGGCATGGTCTGCTGGATCGCCGACCGCATCAGCGGATGCCCGAAGCGCAGCTCGGTGCCGACGACGTGGACGAGCCGGGCACGCACGGCCGGGTCGAGCTCCGCGGCCGAGACCGTCGCGCCGGTCAGCTGCCGGGTCGCGGTGTAGATCTCGGGAAGCGAGGGACTGTCGTCGAGAGCCGCGATTCGCAGCAGGGCCCGGGTGATGTCCGGCAGGGTCTCCAGGCGGTCGGTGAAGGCCCGCTCGAGCCGCTCGGTTAGGGGCAGTTGGGAGACGTGCGGATCGGCCGACGCGCCGAGGGTGCGCGACAGCTCCGTCAGGGCCAAGGGGTTCCCGGCCGCCTCGGCCAGCAGTCGGCGGTGCGCCGTCGGACGCAGGTCCGGAGCGTGGTCCGCCAGGAGTTCCGCGGCCTGGCCGTCGGTGAGCGGGGCCAGGGTCACGGAGGTGAGTTCGTCGGGGCCCAGCCGGGACCGGTAGCCGTCGCGGGCGGCTCCCACCATGACCACCGGCTCCGTGCCGATCCTGCGCGCCACGAAGGCCAGGACGCCGGCGGTGGCGTCGTCGAGCCACTGGACGTCGTCGGCCAGGACCAGCACCGGAGCGGCCGCGGCAGCGTCGGCGAGGAGGTTGAGAACCGCCAGACCGACCAGGAAGACGTCCGGGACAGCGGTCTCGGCGTGCCCCAGGGCGGTGTCCAGGGCCTGCCGGTGCGGCGCGGCGAGCTCGGCGGCTCCCGCGGCCAACGGGCGGAGAACGAGTTGCAGACCGGCGTAGGGGATGTCGCTCTCGGCCTCGACGCCGCTGGTGCGCAGAATCCGGTAGCCGAGCCCCTCGGCGAGAGCGGCCGTCTCGGCGAGCAACGCCGTCTTCCCGATTCCGGGCGCCCCACGGACCAGCAGCGAGCTCCCGTGGCTCCGCGGATCGGCGAGCAATCGGCGCAACAGATCCAGCTGGTCGCCCCGGCCGATGAGCTCCACGTTCCCCCCATCAGCCGGTCCCCGGACTCGGTCTGTCTGGAAGGTCAGAGTACTGCCCCGAAAAAGGCGGTGTCCGTACGGCGCTTCGGAACCGCCCCTGGGCGCGGTCGGCCAGAAGCCCGGCGGCTGCCCACAACGGCACGTCCGCGTCGGCCTGTTGCAGCGGCGGTCCGCCGACCGACGCGCCGGCGGGCCGGGGCGGCCGGCTGTGCCAAGGAGGCCACCCGGTGACGCCGGAGGGCTGCCGGCATTCGGGTCGCCCGCACGGCAGAGTTGAGGCATCCGGCGTCCTCGCACCCCCTTCTCCGTCACGAAGTCGGTGGCGGGCCCGGTCGTCCGCGCTTGAACGCGTCGGTCGAGGCGATCACCGCGCCCAGGTCGCCGGCCTCCGCACGGTCCGTGCGGAGGCCGGGCCCGGTGTCAGGGAAGGAGTCCGTCAGAGGGCGTCGATCATGCCGCCGTCGATCAGGAAGTCCGCGCCGGTGATGTTCCCCGAGCGCCGGCTCGCCAGGTAGAGCACGAGGTCGGCGACCTCGGCCGGGGTGCTGAAGCGCCCGGTGGCCGCCGCCCCGGCGGCGTTGCGGGCGACCTCGCCCGGATCGACGCCCAGCGACTGCCCGACGGTGTCGGCGACACCGCCCGCGCCCTTCCACAGCGCGGTCTCGACCGGCCCGGGACTCACCGTGTTGACGCGGACGCCGTCCGGCCCGACCTGCTTGGACAGGGCCTTGCAGAAGTTCGTCAGCGCTGCTTTGGCGGCGCTGTAGTCGATGACCAGCGGATCGGGCAGTCGGGCGTTGACCGAGGAGACGGTGACGATCCGCCCGTCGCCGCTCGCGATCAGGTGAGGCAGCGCGGCACGGGTGGCCCGCACGGCGGCCATGAAGTTGATCGTGAAGGACCAGTCCCAGTCGGCGTCGGACACGGCCTGGAAACCGTCCACGCGCGGACGCACCGCGCCGACGTTGTTCACCAGCACGTCGACGCCGCCGTACCCGGCGACCGCCTCCGCCACCAGCGCGGCCGGGGCGCCGGGCTCGGTCAGGTCCAGTTCCACGACGGTGAGTTCGGCGCCGCCCTTGACCAGGGCGTCGAGGGCATCGGTACGTCGTCTCGAACCCGCGACGACGCGGGCGCCGGCGCCGAGAAGTGCCTCGACGATCGCCAGACCGATCCCGCGCCCGGCCCCGGTGACCACGGCACTCCGCCCGGTCAGACCGAGGTCGAAGGCGGCGGGCCCGAAGGTGCTCGACGTCATCGCGCGTTCCCCAGGTTCTGCCGGCCCAGCCAGGCCAGGACCGTCTCGGCGACCTCGCGCCAGCCACTGTCGATGGTCAGGGAGTGCCCGCGGTCGGGGAAGCCGACGATGTCGGTGACGGCGTCGGAGTGCCGGTACTGCTTGAGGGTCGCGCGGGTGACGGTCTCGGGAACGGTGTGGTCCTTGCCGCCCGAGATCAGCAGCAGCGGGCCCCGTCCGTCGTTCCCGGTGGCGACCTTCGCCGCGGAGTGCGGGTTGAAGTTGGCGGAGGCCGCTTCGTAGAGCGGCTTGCCGGGGGCGGGGATGGTCCAGCGTTCGTACAGCGCCGCGGACTCCTCCTCGGAGACCGCGTTGCCGAAGGCGAAGCGGAACTGCTCAGCGGTCAGGGACACCGCGCGGCGCTTGTTCGCGGGGTTCCTGAACACCGGGAGAGTGGCCCTGAGCGCCGACAGCGGCAGCGGCAGGACGCCCTTGATCTGCGCGGCGTCGATCGCTACGGCCGCGGCGGCGCGGTCCTGACCGAGCAGCTTCTGCGCGATCATGCCGCCGAAGGAGTGACCGATCAGCACGGGCGGCACCGGCAACTCGGCGATCAGTGCCGCATAGTGCTCCACGACATCGTCGATGCCGTGGTCGGCGATGCTCTCCGGGTTCGCCCGGGCCTCGGCGACGCTGTCGGGGTCGCCCGGCCAGCCCGGGGCGGACGGGTCGTAGCCCTCCTTGCGGAACAGGTCGATCCACGGCTGCCAGGAGGCGCTGTGCAGCCACAGCCCGTGGATGAAGCAGACGGGGATCGGCATGGTCATGTCTCGGTCCTCCTGGGTGGCGACGTGCCGTTCCGGCAGTGACTCACACAACCCGAGTTCCGGCGCGCTCGAACCGGGGTGACACCCCAGTCCTCCACGGCCGGACGCCGAGCGGCCCCAGGTTTGCCCTCGTCCAGTTCCACACCGCCGCGCACGCCGCTGCACGGTCAACCGCGGCGGTCGACACGGGTGCGCGTCACGTCCGGGGCTTTGCCTCGGCGACGGCGGCCGGATGCATGTCGCGGTTGACCAGAGCTTGGACGGTCTCGCTGAGGCGGATTCGCCGCTGCCGCGCGTAGGCGGTGAGCAGGTGCGAGGCTTCGGTGATGGTGGTGTCCGCGTACTGGGCGATCATGCCCTTGGCGATCTCCATGGTGGCCTTGGAGGCGATGACGCTCTGCACGCGGGTGATGACGTCGTCGGCCCGGGCGGGCTCGGTGGACCAGTGCATCAGGGCCAGCGCCGCGGAGTCCGCGAGGGCCTGCGCCAGGTGGACGTCGTCGTCGCTCAGGCGGCCGGGGTGTCGCCGTAGCAGCGTGAGTGCTCCCAGCGGTCGCTCCTGCAGCCGCATCGGGATCGCCTGCAGGCAGTCGTAGCCGCGGGCGGTCGTACGGCAACTTGGCGAAGACCTCGTCGTCCGCCGCGGCCCATAACCCCTCAGCGTGCTCAATGGACAGCGGTTCCAGGCGAATGCGTGGACCAGACAGGGCGAACGGGCGCTGAGGAAACACCCCGTAAGTCTGCCAACTGCCGAGCCCTGCACCAGGTGCCTACCACCCGAGACACCTGACTTCCGGCCCTTCTTAGGGCCAAATGAGACGACGTCTCAGGTGGACCGTAGGTCGAACCGAGGTGAACGGCGGATCGCAAGCTGTGCGTTTCCCCTTGTTCCGGTGTGTGTTCTCCCCGCACTCATTAAAGGATCTTGATCCCGTCTTCACGTGGCTCTTACAACTTGCAGCTGAAAGAACGCGTGATCGAAGAACGGGGGGGCGATGCGTCCGGTGGCGCGCTGGCGTGCGTGGATCGTCGTGATGTCGTTGCTGCTGGGCTTCTGGGCGCAGGAGGGCGGCGCCGCCTACGCGGCCACGAAGCCGTCCGTGTCGGTGGGCTCGGGGCTCGGCCACCTGTGGGAGTGGCTGGCGGGCAAGGACGGTTCGGGCCCGCGCTCGAAGACCGGCTCGGCCTCCGACGTCCGCGCGGCGCAGGCCGCCGAGGGGCACCCCGCCGGGCGGGCGCCGGGCAAGGGCAAGGGGCAACTCGCCGCCGACCGGGCGCCCAGCGGCACCGCGGCGAAGCGGACGCTGTCCGGCAAGGTGCCCGTCGGCTTCGACACGAGGACCAGCAAGCGGGTCGCCGCCAAGTCGGGGGCCAAGTTCGACTACTTCCAGAACGCCGACGGGTCCTTCACCCGCAAGATGTCCGAGAACCGGATGAACTACCAGGACAAGTCCGGCACTTGGCAGTCCATCGACACCGACGTGGCCAAGCGCTCCGACGGCCGCTGGCACGAGAGGTCCAACTCCCTCGGAGTGTCCTTCGCGCCCGCCACCGGCACGGTGGAGACCGGCGGATCCGTCGAACCGGCTGCCTTCACCTGGCAGACGGCAGCGGACGACACCCCGAGCCCCAGCCCGACCGTCACCTCCGGCACCTCCGCCCAGGGCGACCTGGCCACCCTGACCCTCTCCGACAGCGAGTCGGTGTCCTGGTCGCTGGCCGGCGCCGACGCGGTCACCGGCACCGCCTCGGGCTCCTCCGTCACGTACGACGGCGTACTCCCCGACACCGACCTCGTGCTCACCCCCACCGCCGACGGCGTCAAGGAGTCCCTCGTCCTGAACTCGGCGAACGCGCCGACCAGTTGGGCCTTCCCGATGACCCTGAAGGGGCTGAAGCTGACCACCGCCTCCGACGGCACGGTGGAACTCGTCGACGGCGACGGCGCGGTAATGGCCACTCTCCCGCAGCCCTTCGCCCGCGACTCCCACGTCGACCCCACGACCGGTGAGTCCCACGACAACTGGGCCATGACCTACAGCGTCACCGAGGTCGACGGCACCCCCGCCGTGAAGATGACGCTGGACCCCTCGTGGCTCGCCGGTTCCGACATCGCCTTCCCGGTCACCGTGGACCCGACGATGTCGGTGACCACCGCCGGGCAGACCCTCACGACGTACGTCTACTACCCGAACACCGCCGACTACTCCTCGGACACGATCCTGCGCGTCGGCACCCCGGACGGCGGCTCGTACATCGGCCAGGCGTTCATGAAGTTCCTAGGACTGCCGGACACCGACGGCTACCACATCACCGACGCCGACCTGCATCTGTTCAACGTGTGGGCGTACACGTGCAGTTCGTCCACCTCGTACAACGTCTTGCCGATCACCGAGCAGTGGTGGGTGACCGGCCAGAAGTCCTGGTCGGACCGGCCCGCCACGTCCTCCTCGATAGGCACCTGGTCGGGCACGGTCTCCGGCACGGTGTGCGGCAACACGTCCGTGTCCACGGGCACCGGCCAGTGGCAGACCACCGACCTGGACACCGACTGGTTCCAGAAGATCGCCCTCGGCCAGACCAGCAACTACGGCCTGTCGGTGTTCTCCTCGGGGACCAGCTCGAACCAGTGGAAGAAGTTCGACTCCTCCCAGGTCGACAGCCACGCGCCCTACATCACGGTGACGTACAGCAAGAACTCCGCCCCAGACATCGAACACACCTATCCCAAGGTGAACTTCACCTCCCCCTCGCTGCGTCCGCAGCTCCAGGTGAAGGCGGTCGACCCGGACTCCTGGCCCACCACCCCGCTCAAGTACGACTTCGCGGTCTACTCCTCCTCCGGTACGCAGATCGACACCTCCGGCTGGCAGACCTCCACCAAGTGGACAGTGCCGTCGGGTGACTTGGACTGGTCGAAGTCGTACTACTGGACGGTCTCCGCGAACGACGGCTGGTCCACCACGACCAGCGCCACCCAGTCCCTGTCCACCCTGGTGGCACAGCCCCTGATCGCCTCCCGGCTCGCGCAGAACGGCGGGCACGGCTACGACGAGGAGGCCGGGAACTTCACCACGGCCGCCACCGACGCCTCCGTCTCCACCGTCGGCCCGTCCCTGGATGTGACCCGCTCCTACAACTCCCTGGACACCAGCACCTCCGGGGCCTTCGGCGCGGGGTGGTCGGCGCTCGCGGACATGCGCGCGGTCATGGACGACGACGGTTCCAAGAGCGTGGTCGTCACCGACGACGGCGGCACGCAGCAGCGCTGGGGCTGGTCCTCCTCCGGATACACCCCGCCGATCGGCACGTACAGCACCTTCAAGGCACTGTCCGCCGGGTACTCGCTGACCGAGACGACCGGAACGACGTACACCTTCGGCACCTCGGGCGGCACGAACATCTGGCTGTTGTCGCAGATCAAGACGCACGCGGGCCTGACCGAGACGTTCACCTACGACTCCTCGCACCGGCTGAGCACCGTCAAGAACGACGTCTCCGGGCGCACCCTGTTCCTCACCTGGGCCAAGCCGTCGAGCGCCGCCCACTACCACGTGCAGACCGTCACCACGGACGCGGCCACCAGCGGCGACACCTCCACGGCGGCCCGGTGGACCTACGGCTACACCGGCGACCGGCTCACCTCGGTCTGCCCGCCGGCGGCCACGAGCCCGGCCACCGCGTCGGCCTCCTGCTACGCCTACACCTACGTCAACGGCTCCAACTACCCCTCCGCCGCCCTGGACGCCGACCCCAGCGGCTACTGGCGTCTGGGCGAGGACTCCGGCAGCACCACAGCCGCCTCCTCCGTACTGGCCAACGAGCAGACGGACGCGGGCAGTTACAAGAACGCCACGCTCGGCTCCACGGCCGGCCCGCTCACCGGGTCCTCGGCCACCGCCACGACCCTCGCCGGCACCGGCTACGTCAAGGTCCCGGCCGGGGTGCTGCACGCCAGCACCACCCGCGCGGTCTCCCTGTGGTTCAAGACGTCCAAGAAGGGCGTCCTGATCGGCGACCAGTCCAAGGCGGTCGGCGGCACGGCGGCCTCGGGCACCTGGACGCCGGTGCTGTACGTGGGTTCGGACGGCAAGCTGCGCGGCCACTGGTGGAGCGTGAGCGGTTCCGGCAGCTCCGACTTCGGCTCCACCGGCACTGTCACCGACAACACCTGGCACCACGCGGTGCTCAGCTCCGACGGCGCCACGCAGACCCTCTACCTGGACGGCGTCAAGCAGGACACCTTCTCCGGCACCCCCGACGACCAGGACAACGTCTACACCTACATCGGCGCCGGATTCGCCGCCTCCTGGATCGACTCCCCGGGCGACGTCAGCTACTTCACCGGTTCCCTCGCCGACGTCTCCTTCTACAGCCACCCGATCACCGCCTCGCAGGCCGGCGACCTCTACGCGAGCGGCACCGCGAGCGCGGCCCTGCTGACCAAGGCCGCGAGCCCGGCGGGACGTACCGTCGCGACGGTCTCGTACGACACCGCGGCCGACCGGCTGACCGACGTCACCGACGAGCACGGCGGCACCTGGCACCTCGGTACCCCGACGGTGGCCGGCTCCAGCGCCGTCTTCCGCGGCACCGTGCTCGGCGCCGACCCCGCCGGGTACTGGCAGCTCGGCGACGCCGACGACGACGGGTCCGCGACCTACGCGGCCGACGAGGTCAACGGCGGCGACGGCACGTACAACAACGTCACCCTCGGCGTCAGCGGTCCGTTCAGCGCGAAGGACAGCACCGCGAGCACCGCGGCCTCCTTCGACGGCACCGACTCCTATGTCGCCGTCCCGCCCGAGCTGTTGCACTCCGGCACCAAGCGTTCGGTGGGCATCTGGTTCAAGACCTCCACCTCCGGTGTGCTGATCGGCGACCAGTCGGTGGCGATCGACGGCGCCACAGCGGCCTCCGGCACCTGGACGCCGGTGCTGTACGTGGGTTCGGACGGCAAGCTCCACGGTCACTGGTGGAGCGTGAGCGGTTCCGGCAGCGCCGACTTCGGCTCCACGGGGACGGTCACCGACAACGCCTGGCACTACGCGGTGCTCAGCTGCGACAACGACAGCCAGGCGCTGTTCCTCGACGGCACCAAGCAGGACACCTTCTCCGGCACGCCGGCCGACCAGTCCAACGCGTACACCTACATCGGCGCGGGCTTCGCCAAGAGCTGGCTCGACTCCCCGGGCGAGGTCAGCCACTTCAAGGGATCGCTCGCGGAAGTTGCCTTCTACGACCACAATCTGACGTCCGCTCAGGTCGCGAGCCAGTGGAACGCCTACAAGCAGTCCACGGGCACTGTCGCCACGGAGTCCGTGGCGGTGACGGACCCGGGGCAGAAGACGCTGACCAGCACCTATGACCTGTCCAACGGCGGCCGGATGCTGACCGACACGGACGGCACGGGGGGCACCACCTCCTACGGCTACGACACCTCGGGCTTCCTCTACACGACGACCGACGGCAACGGGGACGTGACCACCACCGGCCACAACTCCCGTGGTGACGTGGTCTCCCGCACCACCTGCCAGGACCAGTCGTCCTCCAAGTGCTCGACGTCGTACTTCAGTTACTACCTGAACGCCGACTCCGACACGGACCCGCGCAACGACCAGATGCTCACCTCGTCCGGCGGACGGTCGTCGAGCTCGACGGACTCCACCTACCGGACCGTCAACACCTATGACACCAACGGCAATCTGCTGACCTCGACCACTCCGGCAGTCACCGGCCACAGCGCCGGGCTGGCGACGAAGAAGACCTACACGAACTCCAGTACGGCCGGTTATGTCTCCGGGACCGTCGCGCCGACGGGTCTGCTCGCGTCCACGACCACGCCGGGCGGCGCGGTGACGTCGTACCTCTACTACGCGAACGGCGATCTGGCGCAGGAGACTTCACCGCTCGGCCTGATCACCCGTTTCACCTACGACTCCCTCGGTCGGGCGCTCACGAAGACCGAGGTCTCCGACACCTACCCCGGGGGCCTGGTCACCCGCTACTCCTACGACGCCCTCGGCAGGACGCTCACCGAGCTGGATCCCGGCACCACGAACGCCGTGAACCAGTTGGTCGTCCACACCGCCCTGACGACCAACTCCTATGACGCGGACGGCAACACGCTGAGCACGGCCGTCTCCGACACCACCGGCGGGGACGCCACCCGGACGACATCGCGTACGTACGACGACTTCGGACAGCTGAAGACCGTCACCGACCCCGAGCAGTACAGGACCTCGTACACCTACGACGGTTACGGCAACAAGACGGGTGAGACCGATCCCGACGGCCAGGTGTACGCGTACACGTACGACGCCAACGGCAGCCCGCTGACCACCACGTTGACCAACTACACCGGCTCGGACGACACCGCCGACGCCCCGGCCGCCAAGCCGCTGGAGACGCGGACGTACGACGAGGGCGGGCGGCTGTACACGGTCACCGACGCGATCGGGGTGACCACCACCTACGCCTACTACGACAACGGCCTGGTCGAGCAGTCGACCCGCACCGGCTCCGCCGGCACCGCCTACGTCGACGAGCAGGACACCTACGACGACGCGGGCAACCTCACCGCCAGGACGACGGCCAACGGCACCCTCACCACGACGTACACGGTGGACGCCGCCGACCGCACCACCGTCACCACGGCCGACCCGGGCAGCCTGGCCCAGAGCACCGCGTACACCTTCGACCCGGACTCCCGCGTCCTGACGTCCGCGCAGACCGACGCGGCCGGGAACCCCGCCCAGAAGTGGACGTACACCTATGACGCGGCGGGTGACCCGCTGTCCGCCGCCCAGTACGTCGACAGCTCCCTCACCCTCACCACGAAGGCGACCTACGACGACCGCGGCCTGAGGGTCACCTCGACCGACGCGCAGAACCAGGTCACCTCCTACGCCAACGACGAGGCCGGCCGCCCCACCACGACCACCAGCCCCGCGATCACCGAGACCACACCCGGCACGGGCACCACCGCCGCCGTCTACCCGATGACCCACGACGGCTACGACACCTTCGGCGACCGCACCGAGGCCGAGGACCCCAAGGGCCGTATCACCGCCACCGCCTACGACCGCGACGGCCGCAGGACGGGCACCACCCTGCCGTCGTACAACGGCACTTCGCCCACCACCGCCTGGACCTACGACGCCGAGGGCGACGTCCTCAGCGAGACCGACGCCAAGGGCGAGACCGACTACGCCTACGACCAGCTGGGCGACCTGGTCAAGCAGACCGACCCGGCGATCACGGTCTCCGGCACCGCCACCCGCGGCACCGTCACCTCCTCCTACGACCTCGTGGGCAACCGCCTCACCGAGACCTCCCCGTACGGCGCCGTCACCCACCACACCTACGACGACCTCGGCCGTGCGAACAGCACCTGGGCGTACGTGTACACCTCGGCCGGCGCCCAGACGAAGCAGGAGACCGACAGCACGTACAACAGCGCCGGGCTGGTCGCGCAGACCGCCTCCGTCAGCGGGGTCACCGCGAAGTACACCTACGACGCCCTGGGCCGCACCCACACGGCCGCCGACACCACCGGCGACACCACCACGTACACCTACGACCTGCGCGGCGACCTCACCAAGACGCTCCTGCCGGACCAGACCGCGCAGACGGCCGGGTACGACGCGGCCGGCCGCAGGACCGCCACCGCGAACCTGGACTCCGCCGGCACCGCGCTGACGTCGACCTCGGCGACGTACACGGACAACGGTCTTCTGAAGACCGTCACCGACGCCCGTCACCACACGACGAGTTACGCGTACGACGCCCTCGGCGACCTCACCCGGCAGACCGAGCCGGTCGGCGACAGCGCCTCCATCACCACCCGGTACGGCTACGACGCCGCCGGACACCGGACCGCCTACACCGACGGCAACGGCGACACCACCTACTACACGTACAACGCGCTCGGCCTGCCCGCGAGCAAGGAGGTCCCGGCCGTCTCCGGCTACACCGCCGACGCCGACCGGACCACCGGCTACACCTACGACGAGCGCGGACGCCTCGTGACGCAGACCGACCCCGGCGGCGTCACGACGACCAACACCTACGACGCCCTCGACGACCTCACCTCGCAGAGCGCCACGGGAGCCGACGCCCCCACCGCCACCCGCACCTTCCAGTACTCCCTCACGGGGGACCTGGTGGCGTCGGCCGTCGGCGACACCTGGGAGTACTACGACACCAACTCCCTCGGAGACATCCTGAGCACCTCCGGCCAGGCCGGCAGCTCGTCCTTCACCTACAACGCCGACGAGTCCCCGCTCACCCGCACCGACGCCTCCGGCACCAGCACCTACACCTACGACAGCGACGGCCGGCTCAGCACCGACACGGACGCGGCGACCGGCACGACACTGACGTACGGCTACAACAGCCTGTCCCAGCCCAGGACGGTCACCTACGGCGGCTCGGGCGACGTGCGCACCTTCGGCTACGACGCCCTGCACCGCGAGAAGACCGACACACTCGCCACCGCCTCCGGCGCCACCGTCGCCTCGGTCGCCTACGACTGGGACGACAACAGCAACCTCACCGGCAAGACCACGACCGGAGTACAGGGCGCCTCCACCCATACGTACGCCTACGACTACGCGAACCGCCTCACCTCCTGGACCACCGGCTCCACGACCACCGGCTACACCTACGACGCCGACGGCAACCGGCTGACGGCGGGTTCGACGACGTACACCTACAACGCGCGCGACCAGCTGACCTCGGACGGGACGCACACCTACGCCTACACGGCCCGGGGCACGCTCGCGTCGAGGGACTCGACGGCGTACACCTTCGACGCCTACGGCCAGCAGGTCACCGCCGGATCCACGTCCTACACCTACGACGCGCTGGGCCGCGCCGTCACGGTCGGCTCGGCGCACCTCTCCTACTCGGGCACCGGCAACCTCCTCGCCTCCGACGACACCACGGCCTACAGCCGGGACCCCTCCGGCGCCCTCACCGGCGAGTCCTCGGCGAGCGGGGCCACCCTGGCCCTGACCGACCTGCACGACGACCTCATCGGCCAGTTCACCGCCACCGGCACCGCGCTGACCGGTTCCGCGAGCTACGACCCCTGGGGCACGACTCTCTCCACCACGCTCACCGGGACCGTCGGCTACCAGAGCGAGTTCACGGACGCGAGCACCGGCGACGTGAACATGCACGCCCGCTGGTACGCGCCGGGGACGGGGAGCTTCGACTCCGCGGACACGGTCGACAACTCGGCGGTGGGGCAGAGTGTCAACGCGAACGACTACGCGTACGCGAACGACGAGCCCCTGACCGGGACGGATCCGAGCGGGCACTGCCTGGAGGACCTCTGCATCGGCGAGGGCTACGGGGCCTATCTGCTGGGCTCGGCCCTGATCGGCACCTGCATCAAGTACTGCTCGGCGCTGTCCCAGAGCATCTCCGACGGCTTGAGTTCGCTGTCCTCCTGGGGTTCGTCCAGTTCCTCGTCCCACAGCCACGCCTCCTCGTCCACCGCGAGCCACTCCAGCGCCGCGACGAGCAGCTACGGCATGTGCGCCGAGGTCTGGTCGATGTCCTGTCAGCAGCACTACAACCGCACCCGCACCAGCAGTGGCAGCCGGTCCTCCGGGGGCGGTGGCGGTGGCGGAGGTGGGGGCGGCGGCAGCGGCTACTGCGGTTACTGCGGCGGAGGCGGCGGTACCGGTGTCAGCGCGGCCGAGGCCGCGGCCGCCGCCCGGGCAGCCGCAGCTGCGGCCGCCGCCGCGGAGGCCGCTCGCCGCGCGGCGATCCGCGCCCACGCCATCAAGATCACGGCGTCGATCGGCAAGGCGCATCTGAAGGTGCACTCGATCTCGTCCGCGGCACAACCACCCACGGTCCGTATCAACATCGACAATTCGGTCCGCAACGCGGTCTCGGCAGTCGCGGCAGGGCTCACGACCGCCGCCGTCTGCATGGTCACGGGCGCCTGCGCTCCCCGCGACGACGAGTCGTCGACGTGCGCGAGGAACGGTGCGGGGTGGGTCGACCCCGAGGACACCGACGCCTCGCACGGCAACCGGGCCCAAGGCGTCACGGCGTGCCTGACCCAGCGGTATCTGGAGGACCATCCGGGATCGGAAACGACCAAGGACGTTCGTCCGCCCGGCTACAAATGGGCCCAGCGGTACGCCCGGCACCTCGGTGCCGTGCCCAGGGTGTCGGTGAACAACTGCCACCTGCTGGGCAGCCAGCTCTCCGGTTCCGGAACAGACCTGAGGAACCTGTCCACCTGTGGCCGTGACGCCAACGCCTACCCGAAGCGGGGTGGCCTGGGAGCCATGGACAACATGGTTCAATTCGAGAACCAGGTCCAGGAGCAGGTGGAGGCAGGCGAGACCGTCCTGTACTCGGTGCACCCGACATACGTGGGCAATCGAGTCACGCCGGAGTCGTACGTGATGACGGCCACGGCGTGGGACAAAGAAGGAAACATGGTTGGAACCGCCACGCGCGATGTGCCCAACCTGATGAACACGCCACGGGGCTGGCGCAACCTCGGCACGGTGGTGGACCCCCGCACCGGCCGGGATGTCCCCACCTCATGACCGACGATCCCGATCGACCCGAGGACACCATGCACTGGGCTGTCGAAGAACTGGGCCGCGTCATGCGGCCGCCCGCCGGTGGCGGCGACACCGTCGACTGGGAGGCGTTGCGCGCCGAGACGGGCTGGGAACTGCCGGTCGACTACCGCGACTTCGTGGCGGTGTACGGGCTGGGCGCCATCGGCGACTCGATCGGCATTCTCACCCCCGCCTTCGGCGGCTACCCCTACGAGGACCATCTGCTCCACGGAACCGAGTGGCCGCCGGAGGACGGGACGCTGACCTGGGCGTCGAACGAAGCCGGTGACGACTTCCTGTGGACGTGCGTGGGGGAGCCCGATGAGTGGCGAGTGGTCTTCCGGCCCCGGAACCGCCGTGGGGAGCACCAGTACGACATGGGAATGGCGGAGTTTCTGCTCCGCCTGGTGCGGCGGGAGATCCGTCCTCCGCTCGGTGCCGAACTGGAGTTTCCGGCCACGTTCGTGTCATGGCGGGAAGAAGAAACGCGTCTGCTCGACGAGGACGGCGACCTTGAGGGTTTTTGACCGGGTGACAGCAGAGATTCGGGCCTTGTTGGGGCCGCACGAATTCAACTGGACGGACCCGGCGCCGTGGATCGAAGTGGAGCGGGAATTCGGCATCGAGTTCCCGGCGGACTTTCGTGAGGTCGTGGATGCCTACGGTTCGGTCGAAATCAACGGTCAGCTCTACTTGGAGCACCCCGCCGGTCACCTTCTGCACAACCTCGGAGAATCCATCAGGGGAGATCTCGAACTCTTCCGTGAGGAAGACATGGTGGAGTACCTGCCGAGTCCGGCAGGCGCGAACCCCGGTGAGCTGATGCCGGTGGCCTCGGCCAAGACGGGGGAGTGGGTTTTCCTGCGCGTTCCGGACACCCCCTCGTCGCCTTGGCGGGTCGTGGTGGTGGAGCTCGACAGCCCGGCCTGGACTCTGCACGAGATGACGTTCGGCGAGTGGTTGCTCGCCTACCTCAGGGGCGAGGACGTGACGGTGTGGTCCCGCAACCACGCGCCCGACCGCCCGTTCTTCGAATCCCTGAACTGAACTCGGCACTCGTGGAGCAGAGGAAACACGTGACCGCGACGACCGCACCTCATCTCTCCCGGACTCGGCTGTGGACCTTGCTCGGTGCTGCTGCCGCCGCTGTGGCGGGTGTGATCGGGGTTCTGGTGTGGCTGCTCGGCTCCGACCCCGCGGCTGCCCGCCCACCTCGGCCGGTCTCCCATGTCGACACCGCCACCCGGGCTTGTCTGTTGACGTCCACCGACTCGGATCCGGGCGTCGCGAGGACGTGGGCGGCGATGCGACAGTTGGCCGCGGGCGGTACGTCGAGCGTGGTCGTGCAGCGCTACCATCTCCCGGACGAAGCGGACGGCGCGACCTACGTCAACACCCTGGTGCAACTGCGCTGTTCGACGATCGTCTCCACCGGGGCCGGGGCGCGCGCAGCCGTGGCGACCACGCTCGCCGCCGGACATCCGCGGGGCGTCCGCTTCGCGGTCGTTGCCGATCGTCCGGTGGCGGGGGCGACGCGGGTGGACCCGGGTTCGGTGAGTGCGCAGGCCCTGGCCGGGCTGATCGGTCGGCGGGAGCGACCATGACGTGCGGCTTCCCGGAGGGGAACCGGCCCGGTCCCCTCCCACGGTGACCCGGCTGCGGCTGGTGCTCCCGCCTCCAGGCAGTGCGAGCAGACGTGGGTCCAATTCGTGCCCCTTTACCGCAGGGACTCACTGGCGCTCTCCGCGTATGGGCAGCTGGGACGACCCGAGCCGGCCGCCACGGCCGAATCCGCCGCCGAGCGTCTTGGAGATGGCCTACAGGTGTTGTCGCTCTTGGCGACCGCGGACTTCACTGATGCCCAAAGGGGGGCGGCCTTGTCCCTCGCCGAAAACATGCAGCACGCGGGATTCCAGCCGTGCCTGGTCGTTGTCCCTGGCGACAGGCAGCGGTTCCGACCAGTCCCGAAGTTCGCTCAGTCGGCGCCGCGGTACGCCGTCTGTGATGAGGATGCGCAGGGAGGCGGTCTGTCAGCCGAGCGCCGGCAGTTCCGCGAGGGGACCAGCGGCGCCGAGAAGTGCCTGATCCACCTCGCACTGATGTCACTGTCTGCGATACCTCCCGACGCTGTCCCGCTATGTGGAAGTAGCAAGGCGGGCGCCTACCGCGGCCCGGTGCGCTGCCGGTAGGCGCGGTGCAAGTCAGCCGATTCTCCCCAGATACTCCCCAGCGCCCGACGGGTATCAAAACCCCAGGCCAGAGAACTAGTAGGAGCAGGGAGAGGAGATCACCCGCATCACGTCTCCCCAGGGACTCCCCAGAGCCGGTTCTGGCCCGATCCGTGACCGGTGCGAGAGCAAAGGCCGCATAAGAACTGAGCTCGACAAGAGAGGGATCAGAGCCAATCCCGCCGCTTGAAGATGACGTACAAACTGGTACATACAATCCCCATCAGCCCGATGGTGAAGGGGTACCCGAACCTCCGGCTCAACTCCGGCATGTGCTCGAAGTTCATGCCGTAGACCGTCCCGACCAGCGTCGGAGCGAACAGAATCGCCGCTCACGACGAGATCTTCTTGAAGTTGTCTATCGGGTGGCGTTGACCTGCAGTGATGTCGCTGAAACCGTGGCTGACCTGGTCTGATCCATCTTTCTGGAACTTTCAGATTGCTGCGCGGCTACGCAGTCGATTCTCCCCAGGCTCTCCCCAACGCCGCCCGCACTCCCCGGATTCTCCAACAGATGCATGGCTAGGACCGAGCCGTCCTGGTGTTTCGATACGGGGCCGTTCCATTCCTCATCCCAGGTGTCCGCAGGCGACTTGGGGCGCAGAGCGTGGACATCGCTGCGGTACTGCTGCAGGCGGCCGCGGCTCAGGTGGGTGAAGAGGTCGGCGTGGGCTCCGGAGAATGCCTCCACGCGTGTTCTGTTGAGTCGGAAGACATGGTCGGTGCCAATGAACGGGATGCCGAGCAGTGTGCACGCGGCGTCCTGGACGCTGTCGGTGGCTGCATGGGCCATGCCGGCGGAGAAGCGTCGGCTTCCCTGGCGCGTGGTGAGGTACGGAGCGGTGGAGTTTCCGTCGCCGGCGAAGGCGGTGAGCCCTGCGGCGGAGGTGCGCGCGAGGACTTGCTGGAACCATCCGGGACGTTCAGGGGTGACGTGAACACCGGGTTCCAGGGGCGTCCCCTTGGCGTCGTCGGCCGGTGGGTGGATGCCTGGGGGCCATGCCTCGTCGCGGAGCCGTTCGTCCAGGCTCCCGAGAGGGAAGCTGTCCGTGCCGACCAGTCCCCGGCCCCCGGGCTTTACCTCGTTCGCGGATGCACTTCTTCCTGTATGTCTTGTCGCGCCCAGTCCGCCGGGTGATGCGGTTGGTGACGAGGGTGATGGGACTGGGGCGGGGAACACACTGTTCGGGTTCGCCGGCTGGCAGCTTCCTGCCAGTGATTCGGCCTGTGTGGCGCAAAGACGCATGAGTTCGCGAGTGCGGACGGCGTGGGGGGTTGCTTTCGGCACCGGTTGCGGTCACACCCGCCACCAGGGTCCTCCCGGCCTCTTAGGTTCGGCTGCGCGACGGCCGGCCGGCCGTCGCGCACCGGACACCAGGGAGTGACGAATGACCAGGATCGCGTCGAGGGGCAGAGCCGCGGCGACCGTTGTGGCGACGCTCGTTCTGGGGGCGGCGGGGGCGACGCAGGCACACGCGGCCCCGGCGGACCAGGACCGGTCGGCCGCGGTGCGGGCCCAGAGCGCCGCGGCGGCGGAGGTGGACTACGACACCTGGCAGAGCGATGTGCGCAAGGTGATCGACGAAGCCCGCCCCTACGTCCAGCAGCGGCTCGCCAACAGCGCGGGGCAGAGGCCGGCGATCGTCCTCGACATCGACAACACCTCGCTGGAGACGCACTTCCAGCTGTTCCCCCCGACCCCCGCGGTCAAGCCGACTCTGGAACTGGCCCAGTACGCCCACAGCAAGGGGGCGGCGATATTCTTCGTCACCGCGCGTCCCGACCTGATCGAGTTCGTCACCAAGGCGAACCTGCAGTCGGTCGGGTATCCGGTGGCGGGCCTGTACCAGCGGGGCCTCGGTGATCTCTTCGGCGACACCGCCGAGTTCAAGACGGCGAAGCGCGCCGAGATCGAGGGCCGGGGATACACGATCATCGCCAACATCGGGAACAACACGACGGATCTCGTGGGAGGCCACGCGGAGCGGACCTTCAAACTGCCCGACTACGACGGCGCCCTGGACTGAATCGGAAACCGCTGCCACCTCCGGTCCGGCCGTTGTGCGGCACGGGCCGGAGGTGCTCGCACTGATTGATCTTGATGGGGTCATGAGGAAAGGCCTCGTCATCGCAATGAGGTTTCCCGTAATTGTTTCAGACAGGGGTATTTGACGTTACGAACCTGTCCTGGGTACGGTCGGAACAACGGGAATGGCACAGGCAGTTGCGGACGGACTCGCGAGACGATGTCCAGTTTGTCACCTGTGTCTATTTAGCGGGGGTGAAGGTCGAAATGCGGAATGTCCGCTACGTAACAGGTGCGGCTCGCATACCTGTCCATGGGCTCTGTCCGGCTCCTCGCTAGGTTTCTCTCAGGCTGTTCGCATGAGTAGCACCCTGTGCCGGGGGCCTTTGGTGTGCAAGGGCGCTCGGGTTGACGGGGACTCCTATTGGTCAAGCTTCAGGGGGAGCTGTGCCCAGTACGTCAGTCAATTCCGAGATAGCCGCCGATTTCGCGACAGGGGCAGGCCGTTCTGAATCCAGGCCTTCCAGTGACGAAATCGAAGGCATGCTGCTGCAGGCCCGGAAACTCGTGGAAATCGCTGTCGACCGCCACCGGAACGTGGAGCGGCTGGTCGCCTCGCTGGAACCCGACGAGACCTCCGTGGGGGTCGCCGCGGAGGAGATGATCGCCTCCGCCCGGCATCATCTGGCCGTCGTCCTCTCCGGAGAGGGCGAGGACGAGACCCACCAGCTCGTCGACCAACTGGGCCGGGCCGTGACGCGCGGAGTGAACGTCAAGCTCCTCGGCCGGGTCGGTCTGCTGCGGGACCGCCGCTTCCTGGAACACCTGGACAAGTACGCCCCGGGCGTGGACACCCGCCTGGTCGGGGCGCCCTTGCAGGAAATGGTCCTCGCTGACAGCGTTGTCGGCGCGGTGTGGATCCGCAACGGCGTGGCCGTGCGGGAGGCGGTGGTCGTCCGGGCCCCGGCCGTGCTGCGCAATCTGCGCACCCTGTTCACCGTCTCCTGGTCGAGCAGCGCGGCGCTCTCCGACCACCGGCGCCTGAGCGAACGCTCCCGCAGCGCGCTTGGCCGGCGCATCCTCCAGGCCCTCAGTTCCGGCCGCACGGACGAGGCCGCGGCCCGCGAGCTCGGCGTGTCGGTGCGCACCTACAGACGCAACGTCGCCGAAATAACGCGTGAACTGGGAGCGAACTCCAGATTCCAGGCCGGAGCCCGTGCCGTCGAGCTCGGGCTGCTGTCCCCGTCGACCGATGTGCTGCCTTCCGGCACCGGCCAGCTGGCGGGGTAAGAACTGGTCAGCCTGACCTCGGCCCGACCTTTGACAAGGAAGAAAGCCTCAGGTCCCTGGCAGCTTGCTGTAGTTCTCCTTGTGGTGCTGACAGCGGGGATTGCAGGATCTTCCTGCCTCCACAAAAGGCGTCCCAGCCGCTATCTGCGAGGAACGGCATCGATGAGTGACGTGATGATCGAAGCGAGGGAGCTGGGCAGAACGTTCGGTGCCACCCGGGCACTCGACGACATCAGCTTCCGAATGGAAAAAGGGCGAGTGCTCTGTCTGCTCGGTCATAACGGAGCGGGTAAAAGTACGCTGGTGAGTATTCTCGCCACCGTGCTGCCCCCCACGAATGGGACGGCGCTGATCGCCGGATTCGACGTGGTCCGCAGAGCACGGGACGTCCGCCGCCACATCGGACTGACAGGCCAGTTCGCCGCGGTGGACCAGAGTCTCACCGGCCGTGCCAACCTCCAGCTCGTGGCGCGCCTGCTCGGCGCCGGCAAGAAGGAGGCGGCGGCGCGCGCCGAGCAGCTGCTGGACATGTTCGCGCTGACCGAGGCGGCCGACCGCGTGGCGGGCACGTACTCGGGAGGCATGCGCCGACGGCTCGACCTCGCCAGCAGCTTCGTGGGCCGGCCCCAGGTCCTCTTCCTGGACGAGCCCACGACGGGACTCGACCCGGTCAGCCGCAACGCTCTGTGGGACCTCGTCCGCACCATGGTGGGCGAGGGCACCACCGTGCTGCTGACCACCCAGTACCTGGAGGAGGCCGAGCAGCTGGCCGACCGGGTCATGGTGCTCTCCCGGGGCCGCTGTGTCGCGGACGGCTCGGTCGCCCAGCTCAAGGAACAACTGGGCGGCAGCACGGTCCGGGCCACCCTCGCCGACCCCGGAGCCACCGCGGCCGCGCTGACCGCCCTGCGCACGGCGGGACTCGACCCCAGCCCGGGCGAACCCATGGGGACGGTCACCGCCGCGGTCGAGGGATCCATCGGACTGGCCGCGGCCGTCCGGGCCTTCGACTCCGCGGGAGTGGAGATCACGGGCATCTCGCTGTCCGAACCCACGCTGGACGACGTCTATCTGGCCCTCGCGGAACAGCGGACCGGCGTTCCGGTCCCGTCCTGAGGCCGCCGCCCCCGAACACCCGAGCCGCCCCCATGAATCTGTGGACCATCCGCCGGTTGACCGACGCCTGCCCGGCCCCCGTCGTCGCGGCACGCGAACCCCGAGCACAAGCGCCCCGGCGCACCTGGATCCGGCGCTGGATCCGAAGGCCCCGCACGGCGCGCAGCGACCCCACCACGCCCCACCACCGACGGCCTTGAACTTCCAGGGAGCCCTTCATGACGGCGATCACGCCGACGTACCACTCGATCACCGAGGCGACGATGATGCCGCGTCTCGTCCGCCTCGGCCCCAATCTGTACGGCGCGGTCTTCTCCCTCATGAAGCTGCTGCCCGCCCGCTACATCCTGCGACACGCCCACAGCCGCGGTGAGCTGGACGCCGAGACGGTCATCGTCGAGACCACGTCGGGAACCTTCGGCCTCGCGCTGGCGATGCAGTCCGCCCTCATGGAACGCGAGCTGATCCTGGTCAGCGACCCGGCCATCGACGCCAACCTGTACCGAAGACTGAGCGACCTCGGCGCCAAGGTGGAGATCTGCCGGGAACCGGCACCCGTCGGCGGCTACCAGGAGACCCGGCTGCGCCGGCTCGCCGAGATCCGCGCCGAACTCCCCTCGACCTTCTGCCCCGAGCAGTACAGCAACCCCGACAACCCCCGCTCCTACGGGGTGGTCGCGGAGCAGATCGCCCGCTCGCTCGGCACGGTGGACTGCCTCGTCGGGCCCGTCGGCTCGGGCGGCTCCATGTGCGGCACCACCGCCGGGCTGCGCGAACTGACCCCGCACACCCGGGCCATCGGCGTCGACAGCCACCGCAGTGTGCTGTTCGGGCAGCCCGACGGCCCCAGGGCCCTGCGCGGACTCGGCAACAGCCTGTGGCCGGCCAACCTCGACCACTCCACCTTCGACGAGGTGCACTGGTGCTCGGCGCCCGAGGCCTACACGTACACCCGCCAACTGCACGCCACCCACGCCCTGTTCCAGGGGCCCACCAGCGGCGCCGCCTACCAGGTCGCCCAGTGGTGGGCCGCGCGCAACCCCGACGGACTGTGCGTCGTGATGCTCCCCGACGAGGGCTACCGCTACATGGCCACCGTCTACAACGACGCCTGGCTCGCCGAGAACGGCCACACCCTGCCCCGACCGCCCGCCGAACCGCTCCTCGTCGACTCGCCCGCCGACGCCGGTGACACCTGGACCCGGATGCGCTGGGGCAGGCGCAGCTACGAGGACGTGCACGGCACCGTGCCGCGCTCCGGCGGGTCCCTCCCGGACCCGGTGCTGTCATGACCGGCACGGGCCGGCTCACCCGCACCCTCGGCGCCCGCACCTCCCGCGTCGTGTACGGCGAACCGGGCCCCGACGACATCCGCCAGGAGCTGGGCCCCACCTCGACCATCGACCTCGCGCACGTGGTGATGCTCACCGAGTGCGGGCTGCTGCCCCGGACCGCGGCCGCCACGCTCCTGCGCACCATCGCCGGGCTGCGCGCCGACGGCTTCCGCGAGCTGTACGACCACCCGGCACCGCGCGGCCTGTACCTCATGTACGAGAGCCAACTGATCGAGCGGCTCGGTGCGGACGTCGGTGGCAAGCTGCACACCGGACGCTCCCGCAACGACATCAAGGCGACCATCACCGCCATGCGGCTGCGGGAGGTCCTGACGGACCTGCTCGGCGAACTGCTGCGCCTGCAGGCCGTGCTGCTCTCCCGGGCGCGGGCCCACCTGGACGTGGTCATGCCCGTCTACACCCACTTCCAGCCCGCCATGCCCGTGACCTACGGCTACTACCTCGCCGGGATCGCGACGGCGCTGGACCGTGACATCGCCGCGCTCCGGCACGTCGCCGACGAGCAGAGCCGCTGCCCCCTCGGCGCGGGCGCCGTCTCCGGCACGGACCTGCCCATCGACCCCTCCCGCACGGCCGAACTGCTCGGCTTCGACGGACCCCCGCGGCACGCCGTCGACGCGGTGGCCACCCGGGACACGTTGCTGCGCGCCCTCGCGACGGCGGCCGGCGCGGGCCTCACGCTGAGCCGGCTCGCGACCGACCTCCAGCTGTGGAGCACCCAGGAGTTCGCCTTCGTGGAGTTCCCCGAGCGGCTCGTGGGCGGCAGTTCGGCCATGCCGCAGAAGCGCAACGCGTTCCTGCTGGAGCATGTGAAGGCCAAGTCGGCCGCCGCCGTGGGCGCGTGGACCGCGTCGGCCGCCGCCATGAAGTCGACGCCGTTCACCAACTCCATCGAGGTCGGCACCGAGGCGGTCGGCGGCGCCTGGTCCGCGCTGGCCACCGTCCGCGACAGCGTGCTGCTGTCCCAGGTGCTGGTGAGCGGCGCCCGTCCGGACCGCCGGCGGATGGAACAGCGGGCCCGGGAGGGCTTCGTGACGGCCACCGTGATCGCCAACCGACTGGTACGGCAGGGCGTTCCGTTCCGTACCGCGCACCACGTGGTGGGCGCCGCCGTACGCGAGGCGGTCGAGGCCGGCGAGTCCGAGCTGACGAAGATCACGCTGCCGGACGGCCTGCGCGCCGAGGTGAGCGCGGAGATCCCGCCGCTGCCCGAACTCGTCGCCGCGCACGACCGGGGCGGTGGCCCAGGCGCCTGCGAGGCCGTCGTGCACGAGTTGCGCGGGCGGCTCGCCGAGCACGCCGAAGCGCTCGCGCAGCGCCGGGCGCGCCGGGCACGGGCGAGCACGGCCCTCGACCAAGCGGTGGCGGCCCTGGTGGCCGGATGCGACACGGGAGAGACGGGATGAACAGCACGACGGCCAGGTGGTTCGCCTTCCTGGAGAGCAACACGACCGGTACCGGACGCCAGTTCTGCGCGGCCGCCCGCGCCCGGGGGATGCGGCCGGTGCTGCTGACCCGGGACCCGGACCGCTACCCGTACGCCGCCGAGGACGCCGTCGACACCCTGGTGCTGGACACGGCGGACCTGGCGGCCGTGGTGGAGGCCTGCGGCGCTCTGGCCGAGGGCGCCGGTCTGGCCGGGATCGCCTCCAGCTCCGAGTACTTCGTGGCGGACGCCGCCCGGGCCGCGGCCAGGCTCGGACTGCCCGCAGCCGACGGTGACGCCATCGCCCGCTGCCGGGCCAAGGACCTCCAGCGCGCGACCCTCTCCGCCCAGGGAGTGCCCGTACCGGGCTGGACGGTGGTCGGCGACGTGGCAGCGGCGGTTCGGGCGGCGCAGGACATCGGCCACCCGGTGGTGCTCAAACCGGTCAGCGGCTCCGGCTCGAACGGCGTACGTCTGTGCCGCGACCGTGCGGAGACCGAGGACTGGGCCCGCCGGCTCCTCGACCGGGCGACGGACGAGCGGGGCAACACCGTGCCCTCCCGCATCCTGGTGGAGGCCGCCGTCGACGGACCGGAGTTCTCGGTGGAGACCTTCGACGGCGACGTGGTCACCGTCGTCGGCAAGCACACCGGCCCCGCGCCGTACTTCGTGGAGACGGGCCACGACATCCCCGCCCCCGTGGACCCCGGGACCGTCGCCGAACTCGGGGACACCGCGCTGCGGGCCCTGAAGGCCCTCGGACTCGGCTGGGGGGCCGCCCACACCGAGATCCGCCGCTCGGCCGAGGGGCCGGTGGTCATCGAGGTCAACCCGAGGCTCGCGGGCGGCATGATTCCCGTCGCCGTCCAGGCCGCGACCGGAACCGACCTGGTGGACGCCGTCGTCGCCCGTGCCGCGGGTCAGGACACGGTGCCGACCGGGGCCCCAGGCCCGCGGGCCGCCGGTCACGCCGCCGTGCGCTTCGTGATGGCGGCGGCCGAGGGACGGGTCGGTTCCGTCACCGGCGTCGAGGACGCGGCAGCGGCCCCCGGGGTCCTGGTGGCCGCGCCCGGCACCGCCACCGGCCGGCAGGTGCGGATCACGCACTCGTTCCAGGACCGCCTGGGCTGTGTGGTCGCCACGGGCGCGGACACCGCGCAGGCGGGCTTCCGCGCGGAGTCCGCCGCACGACTGATCAGGATCGAGCTGGACGAGCCGGAGACGCCGGAAGAAGGGAACGGGGGCCGATGAACGAGCGCACGTACACCAGAATCCCCAGATGGACCATGCCGCTCGACGAGGAGCGGGGCGTGGCGGAGCACCGCGAGGAGCTGCCCTCGGCGCTCACCCGGGCGCTGGAGGAGCACGCCGTCGGCACGGGTGCCGCACTGCCCGCCGTGCTGCTCGCCGCGCACGCCCGGGTCCTGGCGACCGTGGCCTCCGAGCCCGACCTGCTCATCGGTCTGGTCCCGGACGCCGGCCGTGCCGAGGTGCCGCTGCGCCTGACGGTCGCGGACTCCACGTGGACGGAGCTGACCGCCAGGGCCGGCACCGCACTGGCCGGCGCACATCGCGCGGAGGTCCGACCCGAGGTGGTGTTCGACCTGTCGGGCCTCACGGCCTCGGACCCCCGGACGTCCGACACCGACGGCACGGCGGACCGCCCGGACGGCGGCCTCGACGACGGAGTGGTCCTGAGAGCGGCCGTCGCCCGGGACAGCGCCGGTCTGTCGCTGCGCCTGGTGTACGACCGTGCTCACCTCGACGAGGAGTACGCCCGCCGCCTGGCGGGATACCACCTGC
Source organism: Streptomyces canus (assembly GCF_001514145.1). Taxonomy (GTDB): domain Bacteria; phylum Actinomycetota; class Actinomycetes; order Streptomycetales; family Streptomycetaceae; genus Streptomyces; species Streptomyces canus. The sequence goes on along the minus strand of NZ_KQ948661.1, from coordinate 13,717 downwards.
GCGCGCTGCGGCTGCTCGCGGCGCAGCCGGGCGGACTCCACCACCGGCAGAGTCTGCTGTCGGACGAGGAGGTCGACACCCAGGTGTACGGCCTCGCGGGCCCCCGCGCCGACCTCTCCGACCGGACCTTCGTGGACCACTTCGAGCAGCAGGTGCGCCGGACGCCGGACGCGGTGGCCGCCGTCCACGCGGACAGCCGCCTGACCTACCGGGAACTCGACATCAGGGCCAACCGGGTCGCCAATGCCCTGCTCGCGGCGGGGGCACGCGCCGAGGACGTCGTCGCGGTGGTCATGGACCGCACCCTCGACTGGATCGCCGCGGCGCTCGGCGTGTTCAAGGCCGGTGGCGTCTACCTCCCGGTACGCCCCGACTTCCCCGCCGACCGGATCGCCGCCCAACTCCGGCGCAGCGACTGTGCCTTCGTACTCACCGAGCCCGCCGGGGCGGACCTGGTGGCCCGCGCCGGTGCACTCGCCGAACGGGCGCCGCACGTCCTGGCCGTACCGGAGATCCAGGCCTCCGGCATCACCACCGACGCCCCCGGACTCCCGATCGCCCCCGCGCAGGCCGCGTACATCTACTTCACCTCCGGGTCCACCGGCGCTCCCAAGGGCGCCCTGTGCGAGCACATCGGCATGCTCAACCACCTCCGCATGAAGATCGACGACATGGAGATGACGAACGGCAGCGCGGAGGTCGTCACCCAGACCGCCTCGCAGTGCTTCGACATCTCCCTGTGGCAGTTCGCCGCGCCCCTGCTGGTCGGCGGCAGCGTGCGCGTTGTCGACACGGACGTCCTGCTCGACGTCGCCGGCTTCGTCGACGAGCTCGTCACGGGCCGGGTGACCGTCACACAGATCGTCCCCAGCTACCTGGAGGTGCTCCTCACCCACCTCGAACAGCACCCCCGTCCGCTCGGGGCCCTGCGCACGGTGTCGGTGACCGGGGAAGCCCTCAAGTACGAACTGGTGCAGCGGTGGTTCGCCCTGTACCCGGACATCAAACTGGTCAACGCCTACGGCGCCACCGAGGTGTCCGACGACACCATGCACGAGGTGCTGGACCGGGTGCCGGACCGCGACTTCGTGACCGTCGGCCGGTCCCTGCGCAACGTCAACACCTATGTGCTCGACGAGAACCTCTCGCTGGTCCCGCTCGGTTCGCCCGGTGAGATCGCGTTCTCCGGGGTGTGCGTGGGCCGGGGATACATCAACGACGAGGAACGCACCCGGGAGGCCTTCGTCGCCGACCCCTTCCGCCCCGGCACCCGGATGTACCGCACCGGGGACTTCGGGCGCTGGCTGCCCGAGGGCCGCATCGAGTACCTGGGGCGGCGCGACGAGCAGGTGAAGATCCGGGGCTTCCGGATCGAGATCGGCGAGATCGAGAACAAGTTGCTGGGCATGGCGGGCATCCGCGAGGCCGCGGTCGTCATCGAGGGCTCCGGGGACGGACCCCGCAATCTCGTCGCGTTCTTCAGCGGCGGGCACGGCGGCGCCGAGCCCGCCACCGAGCGAGCCCGGGACTTCCTCGCCGGGCTGCTGCCCGCGTACATGGTCCCCACCTACTTCCACCAGCTGGAACGGCTGCCGCTCACCGAGAACGGCAAGATCGACAAGAAGGCCCTGGTCCGGCTCGCCGGCACCCTCGGCCACGGCGGCGCGACGTACGCGGCACCCCGCACCCCCGCCGAACAGCGGCTGGCGATGCTGTGGGCCCAGGTGCTGGGCGTCCCGCTGGAGCGCATCGGGCGGGACGACAACTTCTTCGAACTCGGCGGCACCTCGCTGGCCGCGGTACGGCTGCTGGTCCAGCTGGACCGGGCTCTGTCGCTGAAGGACCTGGTGGCCCACCCCGTGCTCGCCGACCTCGGGACGGTGCTCACGGACCGCGACCGAGGCGGTGAACGGGCTTCCGCGGACGGCCTGTTGCAGCCGCTGGCGGCCGCCCGGCACCCCCACCGGACCCTGGTGTGCTTCCCCTACGCCGGCGGCAACGCCGTCAACTTCCGCTCTCTGGCCGCCGAGTTGGAGCGCGACGGCATCGCCGTGCTCGGAGTCGAACTGCCCGGCCACGACTTCGCGGGTGCCGAGGAGCCGATGGCGGACGTCACGGAGATCGCCCGGCGAGTCCGGGACGAGATCGCCGAGCGGGTCACCACGCCCGTACTGCTGTGGGGCCACTGCGCCGGAGCGGCCGCCGCTCTGGAGACGGCCCGGCTGCTCCAGGAGGCGGGCCACCCCGCCGAGCGCGTCTTCGTGGGCGCCCTGCTGCTGGAGGACACCGAGGCGCTGGGCGCGGAGATGGCGGACGTCTCCGACGCGGACAACCGGACTCTGCTCTCCCGGCTGCGCGCCGACAACGCCTACGTCGAACTCGACGAGCTCAAGCCGGAGCGGGCGGACGTGGTGGGGCGGGCCTACCGGCACGACGTCCTCAGCGCGAACAGCCATCTCATCCGGATCCGTGAGGACTCAGAGCGGCACCGCATCGACGCCCCGGTCGAGGTCGTCGTCGCCCGCGACGACGCCTCCACGGCACGGTACGCCGAGGGGCACGGGGACTGGAAGGCGGTCTCCGACCGGGTGACCCTCCACGAACTGGACCAGGGCGGCCACTACTTCGTCAGCACACGACCGGCGGACACCGCCGCACTGGTGCGGGCCGGCTGCCCCAGGCCCGCGCACCGGAACTAGGAGGACCAGGGTGACGACGATCGACACGACCACGCTCCACGCGGACTACCGCCGGGTTGCCGCCACCGGGGTGAGCTCGGCCTTCGGCACGTTCGGGGAGCTCCTGCAGGGCGTCCTGCCGGAGACGGACGGGGACTTCCTGGTCACCCTGCCCGTCGCCCGGTGGGCCGTGGCCCGATTCGAGGTGGACCCGCACACCGACGAGCTTCAGGTGTGGCCCCCGCACAAGAGGAAGGCGCTCAAGCTCACTTCGATGATCATGGCCGACGCCCGGCGGCCCGCGGGCGGTGTGCTGCGCATCGACAGCACGCTCCCCGAGGGCAAGGGGCTGGCCAGTTCCTCGGCGGACCTGGTGGCGACGGCGCGTGCCGTGGCCAACGCCCTGGAGGAGCCGATGCCGCCACGGCGCATCGAGTCGTACCTCGCGAGGATCGAACCGACCGACGGCGTGCTGTATCCGTCGGTGGTCGCCTTCCACCACCGCAGCGTGCGGCTGCGCGCCCGGCTCGGCTCCCTGCCCTCGATGGCGGTGGTCAGCGTCGACGAGGGCGGCGCCGTGGACACGGTCGACTTCAACAGCATCCCCAAGCCGTTCACGGCCGCGGACGAGCGGGAGTACGTGCGGCTGCTGGACCGGATCGGCGGCGCCGTGGCCCGCCAGGACCTGGCCGAGGTCGGCGCGGTGGCGACGGCGAGCGCCCGGATGAACCAGGTGCTGCGGCACAAGTGGTCGCTGGAGGCGATGATCGGTATCTGCCGCGAGGTGGGCGGCCTGGGCGTCGTCGTCGGACACAGCGGCACCACGCTGGGGATCCTGCTGGACACCTCGGCGCCGCATTTCCACAGCCGGCTCACCACCGCCGCTCAGGCCTGCCAGGAACTCGTCGGAAACGTGACGGTCTACCGCACGCTCAGCTTCCACTGAGCCCGGAGCCACGGAAGGGGGCCGCACCCGGATCCCGGGTGCGGCCCCCTTCGGGGTGGTGCCGCGGCTACGGCCGGAAGGGTTCGCCGAGGCCCACGACGATCTCTCGCTCACCCCGGTGGGGTTCACGGCTGTGCGCCGTGCGCACGTTGTCGATCACCAGGAGGTCGCCGCGCTGCCACGGCTCGCGCACGGTGTGCCGCTCGTACACCTCGTTGACGAGGTCGACGGTCGCGCGGTCCAGAGGGGTGCCGTCACCGCAGAACGTGTTGAAGGGCAGGCCCTCCGGGCCGAACTCGGCCGTCAGGAACTCGCGGACCTCGGGCGCCATCGTCCACTCGTTGAGGAAGGCGATCTGGTTGAACCAGCAGCGCTCACCCGTCTGCGGGTGCCGTACGACGGCCGGTCGGGTCTGCGCGGTGCGCAGCGCGCCGTCCGCGTCCCAGCGCGCCTCGATGTCGTGCTCGGCGCAATAACGGTCCACCACCGCGGGGTCGTCGGTGCCGAAGGCGTCCTGCCAGGTGATGCCGACGAACGGGTTGTAGTGGCGGGTGAGGCGCCAGCCGTGGCGCTCGAAGCGGGCGACGAGGTCCGGCGGCAGATCGCGCAGCATCGCACGGCTGTCCGCCGTCGCGGTGATCCCGCCCTCGGCCGGCGGGGTGAGACAGGCGAAGGCCATCAGCCGCGGGGCCGAGGGCGCGTAACTGAGCTCGTGGTGCATGCACATGGGCTGGTCGGCCGGCCAGTGCGAGGAGGAGTACACGCCCTGTCCGTAGACGTCGCGCGGCGCGAACCCCTCACGTTCGATCAGCGGGTCCCCGATGACCCGGCCCAGGGCCGCGACGGCGGTCGCCCGGTCGTCCAGGCGCAGTCCGCGCACCAGAACGGCTCCGTTGCGGGCGACCGCCTCCCTGATCCGCGGGCGGTGTTCGGTGAGCCAGTCCACGGCGGCGCCGGACGGCCCCCGCGTGGCGTCGAGCCGGACGAGCGGTCCGGTTTCGGTTCCGGGCATGGTGGGGTGCCTCTTTCGTCTCTCGGAGGGGCGACGGGAACGCGGTCAGGCCGGCGGCCGCCGGAAGGCGTGCACGGCGGCGGCGGATCCGGCGACGGCGACCAGGACACTGGCGCCGAGCGCCGACCACACATGGGTGCCCAGCGGCTGGTCGAGGGCGAGCGCCCGGTTGGCGTCCATCGCGTACGACAGCGGGTTGACCGTCGCCACGACCTGGAGCCAGTCCGGCAGCCGGTCCTTGGGGACGAAGGCGCTGGAGGCGAACATCAGGGGGAACGTGACCAGATAGCCGGCGCTCTGCATGGCCTCCGCGTTGCGCAGCCAGGCCCCCAGCGCGAGGAAGATCCACGTCATGGCCCAGACGACGGCGCAGGTCACCAGGACCGCCGCCAGCAAGCCGGGCAGTCCGCCGGCCGGGTCGGCGTCCAGGAACAGCATTGCCACCACGACGAGGATCACCAACTGGGCCGCGGTGCGCAGCAGATCGGCGATGCTGCGGGCGAACAGCAGCAGCGGGGCGTGGATCGGCAGGGTGCGCAGCCGTGCCACAGCGCCGTTGTCCATGTCACGGACGAGACCGATGCCCGAGGCCACCGCGGGACCGATGCCGGTGGTCACCAGGAGGGCGGGGAGCAGGAAGTCCAGATAGGCCACGCCGTCCGGCAGATGCCCGCGGTCCACGATGGCGCCGAAGACCTGGCTGAGCAGAAGCAGCATGAACACCGGCTGCAACATGCTGAGCACCACGACCTTGACGTGCGTGAAGTTCGCCCTGACCGACCGGCCGGTGAGGATGAGCAGCTGCGCCGTGGGGCTGCTGCCCCGCCACATCGGCTCCGGACCGGCCGTGCGGGGGGCGGTGGGCAGCGCAGAAGTGCTGGTCATGGGGTTCCTCCGTAGTCGTAGGCCCGTTGGACGTGCGACAGCGCCGAAAGCAGCTCGGCGCTCGTCACCTTGCGGGCGGTGGACACGGCGGCGCCGGGGAGGGGGAGCGCGCCGGTGTCCGCCCAGCGGAGCCGCCCGTCACGGTCGATGAAACTCCTGGCCCGGCCCGCGTTGTCGGGATGCAGGCAGTAGGGGATGTCGAGCAGGCCGCGCCGGAAGGCCGTCAGCAGGGCGGTGCCCACGTCGTCGTGCAGCCCCAGGACGGTGTGCACGAGGGTGCGGGCCTCCGCGTACACCTCGGAGTTGGCGTCGGGCGGACCGGGGTCCGCCGCGGGGGCGCCGGCCGCGGCGCGCGCGGCGGTCTCCAGGGCCTCCACGTTGTCCGCGACGGTCGGGATGCGGTGCGCCTCCGCGGCGGTCTTCACGATCAGCCGGGAGGCCCCCGAGGTGACCGCGAGCCGTGCCGCCGCCTCCAGGAGGGTCAGCGCGCCGTCGCGCGAGAGGGGATACACGCCCATGTAGGCGTAGAGCACCACATGCCAGTCGACGTGCCCGAGGAGTTCACCGGCGAGCAGCCGCAGCGCGGCCACCGCCTCCAGGTCCTGCTGCGGACTGGTCTGCTGGGCATAGCTCAGCGAGACGCTGCGCAGGCCGTGCCGGGCGAAGAACATGCCCTCGAGGACACTCACCGCGACCAGAACGGCCGGCGGGCACAGCTGTCCGAGCATGCAGCCGCCGAAACTCTCCACATGCGGCACCCGGCCGTCCCCGGTGTGCCGGGCGAGCGTCTCGCAGGACCTGCGCCAGCTCGCCACCGCCTCCCGCAGCGGGGTGCGGCCGTAGGGCAGGCAGTACGAGACCGGCCCGCCCTCGGTGGCGTCCAGGCCGAGGGCGAGCAGCGCCGAGACGATGTGCTCGGGCCGCGCGGAACCGTGTCTCACCTGGACGGGGAAGGAGGCGTCGTGGATGCCGTCCAGGACGGCCCGTGAGGTTTCCAGGGGGTGGGTGCAGATCGGGTAGCCGTTGAGCGGGACACCCTCGTCCAGAGCCTGGCGGGCGGCCGTGAGGTCGCGCACCCTGGTGTAGCTGTCCAGGGTCAGCGTCCCCACCGTGACCGCGTCGGCGGCCCGGGTACGGGCCAGGCCCTCGCGCATCCGACGGGGGTCGCCGAAGCCCATCCGGGGCTGGACGACGAGCGTGCCGTGGGCCCGGGCCCCGGCCACGAAGTCGCCGAAGGGCACCCGCGTCACGACACCGCTCGGACCGGCAACCGGGACACCAGGTCGTGGAACGCGGCCACGTTCCCGTCGTCGAAGACCCGGTCGTAGCCCGCTTCGAGGAGCCGGCGCAGCTGCCCCAGGTCGCGCAGTCCCTCGGTGCCGAGCTTGCCGCCGATCACCATCGTGGTGCCGGCGAGCTCCGGGTGGGCGCGCAGGGTCCGCACGAGCCGCAGACCGTCCCGGTGGCCGTGGCCGTTCACGCTGCTGACGACGAGCAGTTCGGGCCGGTACTCCAGGGCCGAGCGCAGGACCAGTTCGTCGGGTGCGCAGGGCCCCAGGTTGATGACGTCGTGGCCCCATTCCTCCAGCAGCAGTTGGAGAAATACGAGATTCCAGGTGTGGGCGTCGGAAGATGTGCCGGTGACCAGCACGGAAGGAAGGTGGATGCCAGGCATGGAATTCATCGGAATCCCGGAGTCGGGGAGTGCCGGGAGTCTCCGGCAGGACATCCGGAAACGCTGCACACTCGGCGGCTGAAAGGTTCTTCGAAATGCGGTCGAGCCCTGACTCTACTGTCGCCAAGGGGGCCGTGACCGGGGTGTGCCTGGCCAGTACTGGCCTCGTCACCCCTCCAACTGTCCGCCGTTACGGCAGATTTATCCCAGTTGCTGGGGGGTGACCGGGCGTCGCGTGCAGTTTGCTGTCAGTCGCCTTCCCCGGCCCACAGGCAGCCGGTAGAAAGTCACGGCAGTGCCGAACCGGCGCGCGGAAATCCCCGTTCTCGACCGCGAAGGGCAGGGCCACGAATATGGCGGGAATCGTCACCGCCCCCAGTGTCACCGCAGTGCTCCGACAGTATGCGGAAAACCAGCCGGAAAAAGAGGCGGCGGCATTTGTGACGGATCCCGTTCGTGAGGACGGGGCACAGTGGCTGACGTACGCCGAACTGGACGCCAGGGCCCGGAGCCTGGCCGTGCGGCTGCGGCACAGCGGCCTGCAGCCCGGTGATCGCGCCGTCCTGCTCCACCCCGCCGGGCTCGACTTCGTGACCGCCTTCCTCGGCTGCCTGTACGCCGGAGTCGTCGCCGTCCCCTCCTCGCTTCCCGGCCGTTACCGCCACGAGCGGCACCGGGTCCGGCGCATCGCGGACGACGCGGGCGCGGCGGCGATCCTCACCGACACCCCGACCCGGGGCGAGGTCGAGGAATGGCTCACCGAGGAGGGGCTCGGCGGGCTTCCCCTGATGGCCACCGACGAGGAAGGGCCCGCCCCCGACGCCTGGACGATGCCGCCAACCCGGCACGCGACGCTCGCCGTGCTCCAGTACACCTCCGGCTCCACCGGAGACCCCAAGGGCGTGATGATCAGCCACGGCAACCTGCTGCACAACAGCGCCCGCATCGCCGACGTCCTGAAGCTGGACGGGACCACACGCGGCGGCGGCTGGATCCCCCACTTCCACGACATGGGCCTGATGGGCCTGATGCTGCCGCCGCTGATGACCGGCTCCGCCACCGTGCTGATGAGCCCCAGCACCTTTCTGAAACGGCCTCACCTGTGGCTGCACATGATCGACCGGTTCGACATCCACTACTCCGCCGCACCCGACTTCGCCTACGAGGTGTGCAGCCGGCGGATCACCGAAGCCCAGGCGGAGGGGCTCGACCTCTCCCGCTGGCGGCATGCCGTCGACGGCTCGGAACCCGTGCGGGCCGCTGTGCTCGACCGGTTCCACCAGCAGTTCGCGCACCACGGACTGCGTGCCGACGCGCTCGCCCCCTGCTACGGGATGGCGGAGGCCACCCTCTTCGTCTCCGGAGCGATCGACGGCCCGCCGAGCAGCCTCAAGGTCAGCGCCGACCGGCTCGAACGCAACGAGTTCCGGCCCACGGCCGACGCCGCCGAGACGGGCCGTGACGTGGTCAGCTGCGGGCCGCCGCGCGGTGCGGAGGTCCGGGTCGTCGACCCCGAGACCCTGCGCACCCTGCCCGAGGGCGGTGTCGGGGAGCTCTGGCTGCGCGGCCCGGTCGTCGGACACGGCTACTGGGGACGTGAGGCGACCAACGAGGCCGACTTCCGGGCCACCACGGCCGAGGGCGACACCGGATATCTGCGCACCGGCGACCTCGGCGCCCTGCACGAGGGCGAGGTCTACGTCACCGGCCGCATCAAGGACGTGCTCAACCTGAGGGGCCGCAACCTCTACCCCCAGGACATCGAGCACGAACTGCGCGTCCAGCGACCGGAGTTGGGAAACCTCGCCGGAGCCTGCTTCTCGGTGCCCGGGACGGACGGCCAGGGCCCGGACGACGTCCTGGTCGTCACCCACGAGGTCCGTGGCATCAAGGACGAGGAGCGGCTCAGGGAACTCGCCACGGGCATGCGGCTCACCGTCGCCCGCGAGTTCGGCGCCCCCGTCGGAGCCGTGCTGCTGTTGCGGCCCGGCGGAGTGCGCCGCACCACCAGCGGCAAGGTCCAGCGGTCGGCCATGCGTGAGCTCTTCCGGGCCGGGGCCCTCCAGCCCACCTACGCCGAGTACCAGCCCCACCTGCTCCCCGCCATGCCGGCCGAAGACGGGGCCCGGGCATGACCACCACGACACCGCGCTCCCCGGGCGCGACCGACGCGGCCGCCCCCGGGACGTCCGCGGTGCCGGCCGCGCCCCCGGGCGGCTACGACGCCGTCCCGGAACTGGTACGGCTGCTGGACGAACTGACAGGGGACGAAGGGCCGTTCTCCGGGGCGGCGCTCGCCGCGCTCGACACGCGAGAGGCCTTTCCCGCGCAGGCGTGCCGGGCACTCGACGAGTTCGGACTGCCCCGCTACTACGTGCCCGTCGAACACGGAGGATCGCTCGACGACTTCAGCACCGTCATGCGGCTGCTGCGGGCGGTCTCACGAGTGGACCTGACGGTGGCGGCCGCTCACGGCAAAACCTACCTCGGGGCCGTCTCCACATGGATCGCCGGCGACCCGGACCGTGCGGCGCGACTGGGCCGTCGTATCGGCGAAGGCGCCGTGGTGTCCTGCGCGCTGACGGAGCGTCACCACGGCAGCGACCTGCTGGCCGGAGAGGTCACGGCCCGAGAGGCCGAGGGGGGTGCGGGCTGGCACATCACCGGCGAGAAGTGGCTGATCAACAACATCACCAGGGCCGACCTGGTCACCGTCCTGGCCCGCACCTCCCCGGCCGGCGGCCCACGCGGCTTCAGTCTCTTCCTCGTCGACAAGAGTCGGCTCGCCCCCGGCGCACTGACCCCGCTGCCCAAGGTGCCCACCTACGGGATCCGCGGCGCGGACATCAGCGGCATGGAGTTCCACGACGCGCTCGTGCCGTCCGACGCACTCATCGGCGAGGCCGGCCACGGCGTCGAGATCATCCTCAAGGCCCTGCACATCACCCGCACCGGCTGTGTGGCCATGTCCCTCGGCGCCGGCGACCACGCCCTGGACCTGGCCGCCCGGTTCACCACCGCCACCACCGACGGCGGCACACCGCTCGCCGAACTCCCGCACGTCCGACGCGAGTTGGGGGCAGCGGTGGCCGGTCTGCTGCTCGCGGAGGCCACCGGGCTGGTCGCGGTGCGCGCCGTGCACGCCCTGACCGGAGAGATGAGCGTCGTCTCCGCCGTCGCCAAGGCCTACGTGCCCGCCCAGGTCGACGACCTCGTGGCCCGGCTGCTCCACACTCTCGGCCCGTACGGCCTGCTGGACGCCGACGGACACGGGAGCTTCGCGAAGCTGGAGCGGGACCACCGCATCATCGGCATCTTCGACGGCAGCAGCCTGGTCAACCGCAACGCCCTCGTCGACCAGTTCCCCCGGCTGTCCCGCGGCTACCGCAAGGGCCGCCGGGACGAGCAGGGCCTCGTCGAGGCGACCGACCCGGGGGTCCCGCTCCGGCCCTTTCGCCCCCAGGCGCTCAGCCTGCTCTCCGGGATCGGCGCCTCCGTCGTCGCCGGACTGCCGGCCGCCGTGGACCGCGTGCACGACCTCGCTGCGTCGGAGGCCGCCTCCGACCGGCTGGCCTCCCTCGCCGGACGTCTGCGGCAGGCCGCCGACCGGCTCCACGAGGAGATGGCGGCCGTGCGCTTCGCCCCGCGTGCCGTGCCCGGCCACGCCTTCGAGCTCGCCGAACGGTACGAACTGTGCTTCGCCGCGGCCGCCGCACTCCACCTGTGGCTGCGCCGCCCCGACCGCGTCGACGAGGCGTGGCTGAGGGCTTGCCTCGTCCTGGTGCTCACCGAACTCGGCGAGCCGGTCGGGGACACCGAACGCGAGGACCTCGACACCCTCGCGGACGCCCTGCTGACGGCACGCCCCGGCGCGGTCCCCTCACTCATCGACTCCCTGGAGGGCACGACCCCATGACCACGGTCACTGCCCCCACCGCCTTGGCCCAAGCGGTCGAACAGCAACTCGGCGACCCGTACGACACCACCAACCCCACCGGGTTCCGGGCGATCCTCGCCGCGCGCGAAGCGGGCCGGCCCGCCGCCGCGGAACCGCTCCCCGCTGCCCTCGCGAGCAGCGGCAACCCCACTCCCGAGGCCCGGCTGCACGCCCTGCGCGCCCTGTACCGCCGCTCGCCCCACCTCGCCCGCGCTCTCCAGCGGGACCGTCCCGACGACGGGCCGCAGGCCGCGGCCGTGCGCATCGGAGCGGCCGTCGGCGCCCTCGACTCGGCACTTCGCCTCACTCTGCGCCACCTGCGCGGCCGCCGCCTCTACGGAGCCGCCGCCATCGACATCCCCCACCTGCGCGAGGTGCTGTCGGGGGTCCACGCCGACCTGCTGCTGTGCGACGTCCTGACGACCCTCGCGGTCCGGGGCGAGGACCTGCTGCCCACCCGTCCGGACGCCCACGAGCAGGCCGTACGGCAGCTGGTTCCGCGGGTGATCCAGGGCGCGCTGGACCGGCTGTCGGTCGTGATGGGGTCGCGCTTCTACATCAGGGAGGGCGAACACGCCGTCTTCCAGCTGCTGTTGCACGAGACCCAGCGGCAGCTGTTCGCCCCCGCCCCACGGCCGCGCCCCGCCCCGCACCCCCTGCCGTTCGCCGAACTGGTCACCGCCGCACCGGCCGCCGCGCTTGCCGCCCCCGAGTTCCTGACGGCCGCCCCCGGCCGCATCCTCGCGACCCACGCCCGACGCGTACGGCAGCCCTCCGGTGCCGTCCAGGAGCGGCTGTACGCCGACCTGGAACGCCGCTACGACACCCGGCTCTCCTTCGACCTGACCGAACGCCCGCTTCCGGACCGTCCCTGAGCAGCCCCTCCACGCGCACCGCACTCCCGAACGACCTATCGAAAAGGACGGTCCCATGCCCGAGTCCGACGTCGAGATCCACACCGCACAGAGCCTCGGCCGCTGGCTCACCGAGTGCGTGGCCGTGCACCTGTCGCGGCCCGCCGACACGATCGACTCCGCCGTACCGCTCTCCGACTACGGGCTCGACTCGGTGTACGCCCTGTCGGTCATCGCCGAACTCGAGGACCACCTCGACGTCTCCCTCGACCCGGCGGTCATGTGGGACAACCCCACGATCGACGCCCTGAGCAAGGCCCTGGCCGAGGAACTGGCCCTCAACGGCTGACGGTTCCTGCCGCCCCGCCCCGCCTCCCGCCCGCTGCTTCCGCCCCACCGGTCCGTCCGCGCTCGCAGGCCCCCCGCAGTCCACCACCTCCGCAGAACCGAGAGGACCGCACCTCCATGTCCGAAGCCCATCTGCTCCGTCGACCCGTCTCGGCCGCCCAGTCCGGCATCTGGGTCGCCCAGCACCTGCACGCGGACAGCCCCCTCTACAACTGCGGCGGCTACTACGAGATCTCCGGACCGCTCGACACCGCGGTCCTCGCCGAGGCCGTACGGCGGGGCGTCGAGGAGACCGAGGCCCTGCGTTCGCACTTCGTCCAGGACGAACAGGACACCAGCTCGGGCCGGGAGGTGTCCCTCCACCAACTGGTCGAGCCCACCGGACCGGACCCCCTGCGGCTCCTCGACCTGCGGGCGACCGCCGATCCGGAGGCCGCCGCACACCGATGGATGAACGATCGCATGGCCAGGCCCTTCGACCTGGACCGCGGCCCCCTGAGCGAACAGGCCCTGATCACCCTGGCCGACGAACGGCACTGGTACTTCCACGGCTACCACCATGCCGTCCTCGACGGCTTCGGCCACTCCGTCTACGCCGCCCGCGTCGCCGCCCTCTACACGGCTCTGCTCGCCGGCGAGGACCCCGCGCGCACGGGCTTCGCACCCCTGGACCGGGTCGTCGCGGACGAGGCGGCCTACACCGGCTCGCGTCGCCACGCCCAGGACCGCGCGTACTGGCGGGGGGTCTTCACCGACCTGCCCGACCCGGTGTCCCTCGCCGGCCGCCCGGCCACCGGCACCCACAGCGTGCGCCGTCACGTCCACACCCTGCCGGCCCCGCTTGCCCGAGGGCTCGCCGATACGGCCGCCCGCCTCGGGGTGCAGTGGCCGGCCCTGGCGCTCGCCGCCACCGCGGCCTTCTTCCACCGGATGACCGGCCGCACCGACTTCACGTTCTCGCTGCCGCTCGCGGGCCGCACCGGACGCACGTCCCTGACCACCCCGAGCGCCATGGTCAACGTTCTGCCGCTGCGCGTGACGACCACGCCGGACACTCCCTTCGCGGACCTCGCCTCCCAGGTGTCTCGGTCCCTCGCGGACGTGATCCGCCACCAGCGCTTCCGCGGCGAGGAGCTCATCCACGAACTGGGCCTCTCCGGCGCCGGACAGACCCGCCTCGGCCCGACCGTCAACATCATGGCCTTCGCCAACGAGCCTCACTTCGGCCCCACTCCGTCCGTCGCCCACCCGCTGTCCACCGGCCCCGTCAATGACGTGAAGATCAACTTCTACGGCACGGCCGACTCCCGCGCAGGCGTCCGGATCGAGTTCGACGCCCACCCCGACCTGTACTCGGAGCCCGAACTCGCCTCGCACATGAG
>NZ_KQ948660.1:351657-661283 GCF_001514145.1 Streptomyces canus | reverse complement strand
TCCTTTTAGATAGAAAGGCCCACGCCTTATGGTGTGGGCCTTTCTGCATTTCAGGTACTACTCTGGCCGGCATGGGTTATGTGATCCGGTCCATACGTGCTGATGAGTGGCCCGCGGTGAAGGAGCTCAGGCTCGACTCGCTGCGGGATCCGGTGGCGCACCTGGCCTTTCTGGAGACCTACGAGGAGGCCGTCGCCCGCCCGGACTCCTTCTGGGAGGACAGGGCGGCCGGGGCCGCCGAAGGGGAGACCGGGGCGCAGCAATTCGTCGCCGAGGGGTCGGACGGGCGGTGGCTCGGACAGTTGGTCGTACTGCTGGAGGAGGCGGGGACGACGGACTGGGCCGGGTTTCCGGTCGAACGGCGGCAGGGGCACATCGTCGGGGTGTACGTACGGCCCGAGGCGCGTGGCGGCGAGCTGACCAAGGCGCTGTTCGCGGCGGGCCTGGAGTGGGCCTGGGGGGCGGGGGCCGAGCGGGTGCGGCTCATCGTGCACGAGGACAACGGGCGGGCGCAGGGCCTCTATCGCAAGGTGGGGTTCGTGCCGAGCGGGGTACGGGTGCCGTTGCCGCAGGTTCCGGGGGAATCCGAGCTGGAATTCGTGCTGGAGCGCTACTGAGTTCATCAGGGATCATGAAGCATGCGCCCGGACGACTGGCACCTCACCGAAGACATCGACGACTTTCTCGCTCGTGCCGGGGAGTTCCTGCGCTCACGTCCTGTCCCGCACGTCATGCCGCTGACATGGACCGCGAGACTGCGTGCGCGCGGGGCGGCCGCGTACGGTGCCGAAGCCGCCGTCTTCGGTTGGCTGGAGCGGGCCGGTGAGGTGCACGGCGCCTTCTACCGCCTGTCGCCCCGCCGTGGTCTGAGCCTCACTCCGCTCACCGCCGGTCAGGCCGACGCCCTCGCCGCCCGTCTGGTCGCCCTCGGGCACTCCGTTCCGTCCGCCGGCGCCGACGACGCCACCGCCACGGCTTTCGCCGAGGCCTGGCAGCGGCACACCGGGGCGTCGCCGAGCGTGCGCGTCCGGCTCTGTCTGCACCGCCTCGGCACGCTCGTCCCGCCGGAGCCCTTCCCGGCGGGACGGGGCCGGGCGGTGGGCGAGCGGGACCTCGAGCAGCTCATGGGGCTGTGCCGCGGGTTCGCCGCGGATGTGGGCGAAGCCGTCACCATCGACGCCGACTCCTGGGCCCACACCCGCTTCGCGGACAAGCGCTACACGTTCTGGGAGGCTCCGGACGGTACTCCCGTCTCCATGGCGGGCGCGAACCCCATGGTCGCCGGGCTGGTCCAGGTGGATCCCGTCTACACCCCGGCCCCTCTGCGCGGTCGCGGATACGCGGGTGCTGTGACGGCCGAGGTGAGCCGGGCCGCGCTGGCCGCGGGTGCCGAGGATGTCGTGCTGTTCACCGACGCGGCCAACCCCACCAGCAACGCCCTCTACCGGCGCCTCGGGTACGTTCCGGTCGTCGACTGGGCTGCGTACGACTTCTGAGCTCTACGCCGGGAGGTCCGCGTCCGGCCAGCGGGTGCGGGCCTGTTCGCGGGACCGGAGCAGGGCCAGGGTCGGTAGCCCCCGGTCCGCCCCGGCGGCCAGCAGCTCCGGGAGCTGGGGAAGCGGAGCCACAGCTGCGACGTCGTCCAGGACGAGCGTCAGTGGTGGGTCGAGGCGACCGGAGGATGACCGTTCGGCCATGCGCCGGCCACGCTCGACCACGCTTGAGGTGAGGGCCGTCAGAAGGGGCATCGCACCCGGATTGGTCCTGGGGTCCTCGATGGATTCACCCACCACATAAAGCGTGCCCCCTTCGTCGACGAAGGAATCCAAGGCGAGGGCATCATTTCGGTTGGGAGTGCATGCCTCGCGGATGTTGACCGTGAAGAGGGCGGAGAGGGCTCGGCTGGTCAACTCCTGGGCGATGTCGCGGCGTTCGGGATGCGCGGTGAGGGCCGCTTCGAGTTCGCCCGCGGAGCCGGGGGCCGCCTTGGGGTTGGTGCGGAGGGTTCTCACGGCGTCCTGGATCTGGGCGCCCTGGCACCAGCGGTGGACGTGGCGGATGGTGCGGGCTTCTATCGCCGCGGCATGGAGGTAGCTGCGCAGGAGCGTTTCGGCCACGTCCGCCACGGCCTGGTCGATCTTTGCGGTGGGGCGGACGGGGGCGAGGAGTGCCTGTGCCCTCGCCTTGGCCGTCTCCTTGGTCTCGCAGCCTGTGGTGGGGGACCAGTGGAGGCGGGCCGGGGTGTCGCAGAGGTGGGTGGGGTCGTAGACGTGGACCGGCCCCAGTTTGGCTCGGGCGTCTTTGGTGTCCTGCCAGAGCGCGGGGTTCGAGGTGACGATGAGGGCCGGGCCTTCCGCGTCCCTGATGGCCTGGGTCGCGGTGGGGTGACGGGATTCTCTCGGGGCGTAGAGCACCGCGACTTCGGGGCGGGGTGTTTCCCACCCGGCCCCCCGTTCACCCTGGGACAGGGAAGTGGGCAGCTTGGCAGCCGTCGGCGTCGCGAGGAGTGGCTCGGTGGGCTGTGGGGAGCTGGGGAGGGGAGCCGCCGTGGCCGGTTGAGGTTGAGGTTGAGGTTCCTGGTGAGGCTGCGGCTCTGGCGTCGGCCTCGGGATCGGTACCTCGTGGACCGGATCCGGTGGCGAACGTCGTTCCCGGGCGGCCAGTTTCTCCGCTCTCGTCCTCGCCCGTACCGCCCTCCAACGGGCCAGTGTGCCCATCACGAAGATCGTCAGGACGCCCAGGATCAGCAGCTGGCCGATGAACAGGCCCCAGACCAGGCCGTAGCCGGAGAGCTGACCGGCGGGGGTGTCCGGCCAGGCGCCGGAGATGTCCTCGGGGTGGCCGATGAGATGGCGCATGGCCTGGGGGGTGCGGGTGAAGGTGACGTTCTTGGGCCAGTCGCCGTGGGCGAACAGGCTCGCGAGGCCCGTCGCCGTCCAGACCAGCAGGGTCATGCCGAGGAGGAAGGCGAGTATGCCGACCAACAGCCCGTCAGGGACGCCTCCCTGGCCTCCCTGACCGCCCTGTCGGCGGTCGTCCGGTCTCACCACGTGCCCGCCCCTCCTACGCCACCGTCGACTCGGAGTCGCCCAGGTGCTGCTCCACGAAGGCCGCCGCCCGCTCCTCCGCCTCCAGCTCCGCGGCGCGCAGGGCGTCGTCGGTCAGGTCGCTGGAGGACTCCGTCATCGCGCGGTCGGTGAAGACCAGGGGGCGTTCGGTCTCGGTGACCAGGTGTTTGACCACCTGGACATTGCCGTTGACGTCCCAGACGGCGATGCCGGGGGTGAGGGAGGGGATGATCTCGACCGCCCAACGGGGGAGGCCCAGGACTCGGCCCGTCGCACGCGCCTCGTCCGCCTTCTGGGCGTAGATCGTCCTCGTCGACGCCATCTTCAGGATCGCCGCGGCCTCCTTCGCCGCCGCTCCGTCCACGACGTCGGACAGGTGGTGGACGACCGCGACGAAGGACAGGCCGAGCCGCCGGCCGAACTTCAGCAGCCGCTGGAAGAGCTGGGCCACGAAGGGGCTGGCGATGATGTGCCAGGCCTCCTCGACCAGGAAGATGCGCTTCTTGCGGTCGGGGCGGATCCAGGTGTGTTCCAGCCAAACTCCGACGATCGCCATGAGGATGGGCATGGCGATGGAGTTGCGGTCGATGTGGGACAAATCGAAGACGATCAGCGGCGCGTCCAGGTCGATGCCGACCGTTGTCGGGCCGTCGAACATGCCCCGCAGGTCACCGTCGACCAGGCGGTCGATGACCAGGGCGACGTCGAGCCCCCACGCCCGGACGTCCTCTATGTCGACGTTCATCGCCTCGGCCGACTCGGGCTCGGGATGCCGTAGCTGCTCCACGATGTCCGTGAGGATCGGCTGGCGGTCGACGATCGTCTCGTTGACGTAGGCGTGCGCGACCTTCAGCGCGAAGCCGGAGCGCTCGTCGAGGCCGTGGCCCATCGCGACCTCGATGATGGTCCGGAGCAGGGCGAGCTGGCCGGTCGTCGTGATCGCGGGGTCGAGCGGGTTGAGGCGGATCCCCATGTCCAGGGCCGCCATCGGGTCCAGGCGGATGGGAGTTATTCCCAACTCCTGCGCGATCAGGTTCCATTCACCGACGCCGTCCTCGCCCTGGGCGTCCAGGACGACGACCTGGCGGTCGCGGAAGCGCAGCTGCCGTAGGACATACGTCTTCTCGAGCGCCGACTTGCCGTTGCCGGATTCGCCCAGGACCAGCCAGTGAGGTGCCGGGAGCTGCTGGCCGTAGAGCTGGAAGGGGTCGTAGATGTAGCCCTTTCCGGAGTAGACCTCGCGGCCGATGATCACGCCCGAGTCGCCGAGGCCCGGCGCTGCGGTCGGGAGGTAGACGGCCTGCGCCTGGCCGGTGGAGGTGCGGACCGGCAGGCGGGTCGTCTCGACCTTTCCGAAGAGGAAGGACGTGAAGGCCTCGGTGAGGATGGACATCGGATCCCGCATGCGGCAGCCCCTACCTTCGAATGCCGGTGGCGAACGGAAGGGTGTTCACGAAGGCGCGATGGTGCTCGCGGTCGCACCACTCCAGTTTCAGGTACGACTTTCCGGCCGAGGCCCGGATGGTCCGCTTGTCGCGGGCCAGGGCCTCGGGGTTACGGGAGGAGACGGTGATGTAGCCGACCAGGTTGACGCCGGCCGCGCCGCTTGCGAGGTCCTCGCCGCGCTGGTCCAGGCGGTTGTGGGAGGCGACGTCGCGGGGGTCGACGGTGCGGTTCATCTTGGCGGCGCGGGAGGCCTCGGCCTCGTCGTTGGTCTTTTCGGTCAACATGCGTTCGATGGCTACCTCGGTGGGCTCGAGATCCATCGTCACGGCGACCGTTCGGATGACGTCCGGGGTGTGGACGAGCAGGGGCGCCAGGAAGTTGACGCCCACCGGGGTCATCGGCCACTCCTTCACCCAGGCCGTGGCGTGGCACCAGGGCGCGCGGGTGCTGGACTCCCGGGTCTTCGCCTGGAGGAACGTCGGTTCCATGGCGTCGAGTTCGGCCGGCCAGGCGTTGCGCTTGGTCATCGCCTGGATGTGGTCGATGGGGTGGTCGGGGTCGTACATGGAGTGGATGAGGGACGCGAGACGGCCCTGGCCGAGGGGCTGGCGGACCCGGATGTCGGCCTCCTGGAGGCGCGAGCAGATGTCGGTCAGCTCACGTGCCATGACGACGGCGAGCCCGGCGTCCCGGTCGAGCCTGCGGCCGGACTGGGGGCGGGCCGCGCGGGCCATCGCCTGGGCCTCGGCGGCGAGTTCGCGGTTGAAGTGCATGCAGGCGACGAGGTAGGCGCGGTGCTGCTCGCTGCTGGTCGACACCATGGACTGGAGTTGGTCGTACGACGTCTGCAGCCACGGCAGTGCCCTGTCGTCCCCGCGCATCGCGACGTCCTTGGCGTGGGCGTCGGGGTCGGCGGGGAGGGTGCGGGCGAGCATCTGGATGCGGGTGACGAAGCCGTCGCCGTTGGCCACGTGCTTGAGGAGGGTGCCGAAGCGGTCGACGAGGGCTTCCTGGTCCTCGGAGTCGCGCAGGCCGACGCCGGGGCCCTCGATCTCGATGGCGGCCGTCACCGTGCGGCGGTCCGCGTGGAGCAGTACGGCGATCTCGTCGGGGCCGAACGGGGCGGCGAGCCAGTTGATCCGGCCGATGCCGGGCGGCGGGCCGATCTCGACCTCGCGGCCGTCGACGTGGGTGCCGGCCTCCATCACGGAGGAGCGGTAGGTGGTGCCCTGGCGCAGGGTCCGCTTGTAACTGCGGTTGATCTCGAACCACCTGTAGAACGTGCGGCGCTTGTACGGGACGTAGACCGCGGCGAGCGCGACGAGCGGGAAGCCCATCAGCAGGACGATGCGCAGCGAGAGCACTGGGACGAGGAGCCCGCACATCATGCCGAGGAACGCGCCCACGATGATGAGCGCGATCTCGCCCGTCTCGCGATTGCGGCCGACGATCGCGTTCGGCCGGGCGCGGCCGATCAGATATGTACGGCGGGGCGTGACCGTATGCGACACGTGGGACTCGGTCGTCAACGCCCGTCACCTCCTGTGCTGTTGCTGCCTGCGTTGCGGTTGCCGGCGTGCGGGGTGTTCACCGCGTTGCCGGCGCGGGGAGCGGGAGCGGCGGAGGGGACAGATCCGCCGCCTCCGTTCGGGGTGCGTGAGCTGTGGGCGGCGACTCCGCCGGACGCCGGGTTGCTCGGGCGGGCGCCCGATCCTCCGGAGGCCTGACCGTTGTTGTCGGCCCGGGAGCTGTGGGTCTTGATGCCCTGGGCGACCAGGGTGGCCGGGGAGCTGATCACCGCGGCGGCCTTGCCCTCGGCGTTCTGCATGATGCGGTTGTTGCGGGAGCCGGCGATCTCGTCGCCGAAGCCGGGGACGAAACGGTAGATCATCGCGCTGGCGAAGATGGCGAGCAGGATGATGGCGAGGCCGGAGACGACGGCGGAGAAGGCGTCGGGGCCGTCGTCGGAGGAGAGCGCGCCGGCGAGGCCGAGGACGATGACGATCACCGGTTTGACCAGGATGACGGCGATCATGATGCCGGCCCAGCGGCGGACGTGGCCCCAGAGGTTCTTGTCGACGAGGCCGGCGTAGACGACGGTGCCGAGGAGGGCGCCGACGTAGAGGAGGGCGGCTCTGATGACGAGCTCCAGCCACAGGACGCCGGCGGCGAGGATGCTGACGAGGGAGACGACGATCAGCATGATGGGGCCGCCGCCGATGTCGTTGCCCTTCTCCAGGGCGCCGGAGAAGGTGCCGAAGAAGGTGTCGGTCTGGTCGCCGGTGGCCTTGGCGAGGACCTCTGAGACGCCGTCGGTGGCGGAGACGACGGTGTAGAGGATGAGGGGGGTGAAGGCGGACGCGAGCACGGTCAGCCACAGGAACCCGATCGCCTCGCTGATGGCGGTGGTGAGGGGGACGCCTCGCACCGCGCGCTTGGCTACGGCCAGCAGCCACAGGAGAAGGGTGAGGATGGTCGATGCCGCGAAGACGACCGCGTACTGCTGGAGGAACTTCTGGTTGGTGAAGTCGACGTTCGCGGTGTTCTCGACGGCGTCGCTGAGTTTGTCGATGGTCCAGGCGGCGGCCTTTGCGCAGCTTTTGGCCAGGGAGGACATGGGGTCGAGGGTGGAAGTGAGGCTGGGAGTGGAACCCCCCGAACCACCGGTGCCGCCGCCCTGTTCGCAGTAGTCCCTGGCCGGAGGGGCGATCAGAGAGCAGTCGCTGCTCTTGGACGGGGTCGGCGTGGGGCTGGGAGTGGGTGCCGCGAAGGCACGCGTGGCCATGAGCACGGCTGTGGCCTGGAGGGCGGTGACGGCGCCGGTCAGGGCGAGTACGCGTCGGCTAGCGGGCATAGGTGAACCCTCCGAACTCCTGGACGGCATTCGCCATCTCATCGGCACTGGAGGCCTTGTCGTCGCCGGGGACGGGCGACGGGCCTTCCTTCTGGGAGTGCGTCACGATCTTCCAGGTGTTGCTGGTCCACTCCAGCTGCATCGTGATGGTGAACCAGCTGCTGGTGACCGGGTTGGTGGAGTTCGCTCCCGCGAGCCCGAGGAGACCGCCGCACCACACGTCGACGGTCGTGGCGTCTGCGGACGTCTGGGTGACCTTCGTGCCGATCGGGCTGGTGCGGGACACGAAGGTGTGGCCGGCGGGTGTGGAGCCGTCTCTGTTGAGCCCCAGGGTCTCGTTGAACTCGGGGGTGTACGCCTTGTCCAGCGCGGCTTCGAGCCCGGCGACCCGGGAGGGCGTGATGACGGTCTGAAGGACCGCGTCACGGGTGGTCTTGGCGAACATGTCGGTGGACCCCAGGGCCACCGAGTAATTGGCCGCTGCGCTCTGTGCCCCCTGCGCGTCATGGGCGAACCCCGTGGGGACTCCGCCTGACTTCGACTGCACCGGTGTCTCTCCGCTGGCGGCCGTGGACGAGGACTTCGGCTGTCCCCCCGCCCCCTCCGCCGAAGAAGAGCCATCGTCCCCCCCACGGTTCGCGAAGGCGATTGCGGCGATCAGGAGGACGATGACACCGACCACGGTGACCAGGCTTCGGGAGGATGAGCGGCCGGAGCGGCGGGCGCCGCCGTAGACGTCGCCGGCGCCCTCCGGGTAGCGGGTGCGGGTCTGGCCCGTGCCGCCGTAGCCGCCGGAGCCCTCTTGGTCGTCTCCGAGACTCATGCCGCTCACGTCCCCTCGACGTCGTACGAAAAGGAGTATGAGTACGACGGTAGCCGCGCTGGTTTCCGCGCGGGTGCGGTGTGGTGACTCGACATCAGGGAACGCAACCTCAGCCGGTGGGCACTGCGGACGAGTGGGTTGGAGGGGCTGTACCGGACGCGGCGGCTATACGGCCATGCCGTACACGATGGTGAAGAGCGTGCCCAGGGAGCCGATGATGAAGACTCCCGTCAGCCCCGCGATGATGAGGCCCTTGCCCTGTTCCGCGCTGAAGGTGTCCCGCAGTGCGGTGGCTCCGATGCGCTGTTTGGCGGCGCCCCAGATGGCGATGCCGAGGCAGAGCAGGATGGCGACCGCCATGACGACCTGGATCATCGTCTTCGCCTCGGTCCCCAGTGCCCCGAAGGGGCCCCAGTCCGGAGCGATCCCGCCGATGATGGTGTTGATGTCTCCCTTGTCGGCCGCAAAGAGCATGTAAGTCACCGCCCCTGGTGGGTAGTTCCGTCTCCCCTGCGTGGGCGCAGAGGTCAGGCCTCATTGTCGCCGACAATTCCGCCGTCGTATGTCGACTTGGCGGCATTGGTTGGCGGGTTTCGTACGAATGACTGTCTGGTCACTCTGTGTATCACGGTAGGTAACGCCGGGCAATGAGGCCTGAGCGGAACCTGTCGTGTGGTTCCGTCGTTGACCCCTCTTACGACCTGCGGCGCTTCTGGCACCGATGTTCTGCGGGTGAAGGCTAACCCGGAGGGCTACCGGCATGGCGAACGGGCCGCGGTAGGGGAGTCCGCGGCCCGTTCGTTGACGGAGAGTCAGCCGGTGAAGGCGCTCACTCCGTTGGGGGTGCCCCACCCGGTCGGGCCGTCGTAGCCCGAGGTGGCGGTGCAGAAGTAGCTCGTCGAGCAGCTGCCGTTGTTGCCCGAGGTCACGTCGTTGAGGGAGGACGTGTGCGCGTAGGGGTACTGGGCCGGGTAGTCACTGCTGCCGGGGGTGCCCGCGAGGGCGTAGACGGCCGCGATGATCGGTGACGAGGCGCTGGTGCCGCCGAACGTGTACCAGCCGGCGGTGACGCCGTAGGAGTCGTAGACGGAGACGCCGGTCGCCGGGTCGGCCACGGCGGAGACGTCCGAGATCATGCGCTTGGTGCAGCCGGTGTCGGTCTGCCAGCTCGGCTTGGCGTCATACGACGAGCAGCCGGAACCGGTGCCCTCGGTGCTGCTGGTCTTCCAGACGCTCTCGGTCCAGCCGCGGGTGTTGGAGGAGGTGGACAGCGCGGTACCGCCCACCGACGTCACGTACTTGGAGGCGGCCGGGTACTGGGCGCCGTAACCGTCGTCGCCGGCGGAGACGGTGATGGCGACGCCGGGGTGGTTGAAGTACGAGGAGTCGTAGGAGGTGTCCGAGGAGGACTCGGAGCCGCCGTAGGAGTTGGAGACGAACTTCGCGCCCAGAGTGACGGCCTCGTTCACCGACTTGCCCAGGTTGGCCATGGTGGCGGACTTGGCCTCGACGAGGAGGATCTTGGCCTTCGGGGCGATGGCGGAGACCATGTCGAGGTCGAGGGAGATCTCCTCGGACCAGCCGGCGTCGCTGGAGGGCAGGGAGGTCGTGGAGCCGGTCTGGGAGACCTTCTTGAAGCAGCCGCTCGCGCTGGTGCAGGCCGGCAGGCCGTAGTAGCTGCGGTAAGTGGCGAGGTCCGCCTCGGCGTTCGGGTCGTTGTAGGCGTCGACGATGGCGATGGTCTCGCCGGAGCCGTTGGAGGCGGCCGCGGCGGTCAGGCCGTATGCCGACTGGAGGTCGCTCGGGCCGTAGCCGGAGGGGGTGGCGGCGTCGGCGGCCTTCGGGGTGATGCCCCGGGCCTTCTGGAAGGCGGTGGTTCCGCCCGTCACGCGGAGGGAGTTACAGGCGAGTTCGCCGGCCTTCTTGGGGGTGGCGCAGGGGGTCGCGGCCCAGGTGACCTTGGACGAGGTCGTCGCGTCCGCGTGGACCGCGGTGCCGAAGCCGGCGAGGACGAGGGCGGCGGTGACTGCCGTGGCGGAGCCGACGCGGTGCCATCTCAGGCGTATGTGGGGGAAGTTGGTACGCAAGGTGCAGCCTCCTGATGGTGAGGGAACAGGGGCGGTGCGGGTGCGTGCCGTCGGTTTTCCCCGGCGGCGGGCGGCGGCCTGTGAGGACGGTCCACCTTGTTCCGTACGCGACAACAGAGAATGGCTGGAATTCTGACCTCCGCCATACCGAAAGTTGTCCCGGGCTTACTCGTGCATGGCCGCTCGATGGACTGCGGGCGGTGGTGACTTGACTCGCGTGGACCCGGCGAACGGGCCGCGACCGGATGTCGCGGCCCGTTGCCGTTGTGCCGCCGAGGGGACCCCACGTCCCCCTCTCAAGGGCGGCGTCCCCGTGACCCGACGGGGACACTCATGGACCGGATCAGCCGGTGAAGGCGCCCAGACCTGCCGGGGTACCCAGGCCGGTCGGGCCGTCGTAGCCCGACTTGGCGGTGCAGAAGTAGCTCGTGGAGCAGGTGCCGTTGTTGCCCGAGGTCACGTCGTTGAGGGCGGAGGTGTCCTCGTAGGGGTACTGGGCCGGGTAGTCGCTGCTGCCCGGGGTGCCCGCCAGGGCGTACACCGACGCGATGATGGGGGACGAGGCGCTGGTGCCGCCGTAGGTGTTCCAGCCCGTGCCGTCCGAGCCGTAGGAGTCGTAGACCGAGACGCCGGTGGCGGGGTCGGCGACGGCGGAGACATCGGCGATCATGCGCTTGGTGCAGCCGGTGTCGGTCTGCCAGGAGGGCTTGGCGTCGTAGGCGGAGCAGCCCGAACCCGTGCCCTCGGTGGAGCTGGTCTTCCAGACGCTCTCGGTCCAGCCGCGGGAGGTGGAGGAGGTGGACAGCTTGGTGCCGCCGACCGCGGTGACGTACTTGGAGGCGGCCGGGTATTCGGCGCCGTAGCCCTCGTCGCCGGCGGAGACGGTGATGGCGACGCCGGGGTGGTTGAAGTACGAGGAGTCGTAGGAGGTGTCCGAGGAGGACTCGGAGCCGCCGTAGGAGTTGGAGACGAACTTGGCGCCCAGGGTGACGGCCTCGTTCACGGCCTTGCCCAGGTTGGCCATGCTCGACGAACTCGCCTCGACCAGCAGGATCTTGGCGTTCGGGGCGATGGCGGAGACCATGTCGAGGTCGAGGGAGATCTCACCGGCCCAGCCACTGTCGGCGGTGGGCAGGGAGGTCGTGGAGCCGGTCTGGGAGACCTTCTTGAAGCAGCCGCTGGCCGTGGTGCAGGCCGGCAGGCCGTAGTAGCTGCGGTAAGTGGCCAGGTCCGCCGCGGCGTTGGGGTCGTCGTAGGCGTCGACGATGGCGATGGTCTCGCCGGAGCCGTTGGAGGCGGACGCGTCGGTCAGGCCGTAGGCGTCCTGGAGGTCGCTCGGGCCGTAGCCGGTCGGACTCGCGGAGGAGGCGTTCGGCTTGAGCGTCTTGGCGGTCAGGCCCTTCAGTGCGGCCTGCTTCTCCATGTACGCGGTGGTGCCGGCGGTGACGCGCAGGGCGTTGCAGGCGGCGTAGCCCTTCTTGGGCGTGGCGTCACACGCGCTCTCGTACTGCACATGGGCCTTGGCGACGGCGGTGGCGACGGCTTTGGCGCTCACGTGGTCGGGCGTGGCCGCGGTCGCGTGGACGGCGGTGCCGAGTCCGGCGAGGAGGAGGGCGGAGGTGGCCACGGCGGTGGAGCCGGCCCGACGCCATCTGCCGGACATGTGGGGGGAAGGGGAAGTACGCAACGTACAGCCTCCTGAGAGTGGTTGCAGAGGCCTGCGGTGGGGGACCACCGGTGAGGTTCCCGGTGGGGGCGGCGACCCGGGTAGACCATCGCCTTGTTGAGTACGTGACAACAAGGCAGGCGGTGGAATCCTGACTCCCGCCATACCCAAGGGCGTTGGGGGATTGCTGATCAATGGCGGGCGGATGGGCGGGGGATGGTCACGGCTTGACCATCTACACGCGTCGCACACAACTCCCGGATGCGTGGCGGCGGGTGGGACTTCCGGATCAGCGGGGCTTGAGGCCGTACATCAGGTGATGGACCAGTCCTGACACGGCGGCCATGGCGTCCTCGGTGGTGAACTTGCCGGTGACGGCGAGGGACGCGAGCCCGTGGAGGGAGGTGCCCACGACGAGGGTGAGCTGCTCGGGGTCGCCGTCGACGATCTCGCCGCGCTGCTGGGCGGCGGCGACGGCCCGCTCCAGGGCGCCCACGGTGCGGTCGATCGCGGCGGCCATCTGCTCGGCTGCGTCGGGCTCGTGCTTGCGGGCGTACATCAGCTCCAGGAGCTCGGCGTTGTCGATGGCGAAGCCCAGGTAGGTCCGGGCCAGGACGGTGAGGCGCTCCTGGAGGGGGAGTCCCGGTTCGTCGGCGGCTTCCAGGGCCTCGGCCATGCGGTCGTATCCGACCAGGGCGAGGGCGTTGAGCAGGGCCTGCTTGTCCTTGAAGTGCCGGCCGGGAGCGGCGTGGCTGACGCCGAGGTCGCGGGCGAGTTCGCGCAGGGAGAGGGAGGCGCTGCCCTTGTCGCGGAGGGTGCGCTCGGCGGCGGCGAGGAGGGCGGAGCGCAGGTCTCCGTGGTGGTAGGGGCGGGTCTCGGGCTTCTCGGCTGGCATGGGTGCCATCGTATCCGGATGTAGTCGACGCCATCATTGTTGTCATTGACAGCATTGTTGGCGGCGTCTACATTCATGCGTATGGCTACCGACAAGCAGCAGAAGTGGAACGCGACGCGTCTCCCCGACCAGACCGGCCGCACGGCGGTGGTCACGGGGGCGAACAGCGGGATCGGACTCCGGGCCGCGGAGGCCCTGGCCGGGGCGGGCGCGCATGTCGTGTTCGCCGTACGGGACCCGGAGCGCGGTGAGGCGGCGGCGCGGACCGTGAACGGCAGTACGGAGGTCCGGCGGCTGGATCTGGCGGACCTGTCGTCGGTGCGGGAGTTCGCGGCGGGGTGGGATCGTCCGCTGGATCTGCTGATCAACAACGCGGGCGTGATGATGGTCCCGCAGCAGCGGACGGCGGACGGCTTCGAGATGCAGTTCGGCACGAACCATCTGGGGCACTTCGCGCTGACGAACCTGCTGTTGCCGTACGTCACCGACCGGGTCGTGACGGTGTCCTCGGGGGCGCACCGCTGGGGCGACCAGCGGATCCACTTCGACGACCTGAACAGGACGTCGGACTACGACCCGAGGGGCGTCTACAGCCAGTCGAAGCTGGCGAACCTGCTGTTCGTGCTGGAACTCCAGCGGCGGCTGACGGAGTCGGGCTCCGGGGTCCGCGCCCTGGCGGCCCACCCCGGCTACTCGGCCACCAACCTGCAGAGCCACGCGGCGAGTCAGGCGGCCCGGGTGTTCATGAAGTTCGGCAACAGGTTCCTGGCGCAGGACGACCGCGCGGGCGCGCTGCCCACGCTGTACGCGGCGACGCAGGAGCTGCCGGGGGCGAGTTATGTCGGTCCGGACGGGCTCGGCGAGATGAGGGGCGCACCGACCCTGGTGGGCCGGAGCACGGCCGCGAGCGACGCCGACGTCGCCCGACGCCTGTGGACGGCGTCGGAAGAGCTGACGGGGACGCGTTATCCACAGGGTGTGGGGACGCGGGGCTGAGCCGATTCGGCCCGGTGTCCCCGTCGGCTTCAGGGTGACCCGGGCAGGTGTCGGGCGTTGGCGCAGAAAACGTGCAGTGCGGCGGTGAGTGTCTGCGGCGCGTCCTCGGCCATGTGGTGCCCGGGGTTGATCGGACCGCCCTTCAGGGGGTGTGGGGACGCGGGGCTGAGCCGATTCGGCCGGTGTCCCCGTCGGCCTCAGGGTGACCCGGTCAGGTGTCCGGCGTTCGCCCAGAACGCCTGCAGCGCGGCGGCGAGTGTCTCCGGAGCCTCCTCGGCCATGTGGTGCCCGGAGTCGATCGGACCGCCCTCCAGCCGGTTGCCCGCCCAGTCGCGCCAGACGTCCAGGACGTCGCCGTAGAGGTCCCTCATGTCGTCGCGGGTGGCCCACAGGACCTGGAGCGGGCTGTTGATGCGCCGGCCGGCCCGGCGGTCGGCGTCGTCGTGCTCCCGGTCGACACCGAGGCCGGCGCGGTAGTCCTCGCACATGGCGTGCACGGTGGCCGGGTCGTGGATCGCGTGCCGGTAGTCCTCGTACGCCTCGGTGCCCATCTGCTCGGCAGTGGCCGTGTACCAGGCGTCGGGGTCGGCGTTGATGACGCGTTCGGCGGGCTTGTCCGTCTGGCCGAGGAAGAACCAGTGCCACCAGCTCGCCGCGAAGCCGGCGTCGCAGCGGCGCAGGGCCTCCCCGATGGGGACGGCGTCCAGCACGCTGACGGCGGACACGGCCCCGGGGTGGTCGAGGGCGAGCCGGGTGGCCACGTACGCGCCCCGGTCGTGCCCGACGACCGCGAACCGCTCGTGCCCGAGGCGGCGCATGACCGCGAGGCAGTCGCCGGCCATGGCGCGCTTGGAGTACGGACGGTGTTCCGGATCGGTCGCGGGCTTGTCGGACCGGCCGTAGCCGCGCAGATCGGGGCAGACGACGGTGTGACCGGCCGCTGCCAGCAGCGGGGCGACGCGGTGCCAGGTGGCGTGCGTGCGGGGATGCCCGTGCAGGAGCGGCACGGCCGGGCCGCTGCCGCCGTGCCGCACCCGCAGCCGGACCCCGTCGTCGCCCTCGCACCGCGTCAGTTCGAATCCGTCGAACACTCCAGCCTCCCGGCCCCCGTCGTCGAGACTCGGCTGCCCCCGGGGCGCGGGATCCACACCGTCGCCCGGGGCTGCCGCGAAACCGCCGCTTGATGCGTTTCTCACCTTCGTGCGGAATGCTTTCTTCCGTGAAGCGCACGCCACGTCTCGCTCTCCACGCCGCCGCCGTCCTGCTCACGGTCACCTCGGCCTCCGAGGCGGTCGCCGACGACGGGGCGGGACCCTTCGGGGTGACGACGGTTGCCGCGGCGAACTCGCCGACCGCCCGCGTGGGACCCCTGTTCAACGGCGGACAGCACCACTGCACCGCCTCCGTCGTCCGCAGCCTGCACCGGAACCTCCTCGTCACCGCCGCGCACTGTCTCGACAACGGCGACCACGACCTCGTGTTCGTGCCCGGCTACCGGGACGGCAGAGCGCCGTACGGGAAGTGGAAGGTGCTCAAGCGGTACATGCCCGAGGGGTGGTCCAAGGGGCAGGACGAGGACAGTGATGTGGCCTTCGCCACGGTCGAGGGGGACATCCAGGACGTGGTCGGCGGGAACCGGTTCGTGACCGGCACCGTCACCGGGGCCACCGCCGTCACCGTCACCGGGTACCCCTCCTCCCGTGACCTGCCGATCAGCTGCACCAACAAGCCGACCGCGCACAGCCGTACGCAACAGCGCATCGACTGCCCCGAGTTCACCGGCGGGACCAGTGGCAGTCCCTGGGTGAACGGGAACGGGCAGGTCGTGGGGGTGCTCGGCGGCCACGAGCAGGGCGGGGCGACGGCCGACGTGTCGTACAGCGTGGTCCTCGGGACGGAGGCCGCCGCGCTCTACCGTGACGTCGTCGGCTGATCTTCGCGCCGACCCCGCCGAGTACCCCGGTTTCCCGCGGGGAAGCTCCTAGACTGACGCGGGCGGACTCCCAGTGGGCGAGGGGCGGTTGACGGTGCGTAAGGCGTGGCTCGTGGCGGGCGCCGTCCTCGGGGCGGGGCTCAGCTTCGTGATGCTGCTCGTCGTGGGGGTCTACGTCGTCGCCGGCAACCTCGCCGGCGGCGTGGGCGGAGCCACCAGAGCCCTGGCCAAGGGCGCTGTTCCGGCTGCCTATCAGAACCTCGTGCAGAAGTGGGGCAACCTCTGCCCCGCCATCAACCCGGCCCTGCTCGCCGCCCAGCTCTACCAGGAGAGCGGATTCAATCCGAGGGCCCAGAGCGCCGCGGCGGCGCAGGGAATAGCGCAGTTCATTCCGGGGACCTGGGCCACGCACGGTGTCGACGGGGACGGCGACGGCGACAAGGACGTATGGGATCCGAATGACGCGATTCCCTCGGCTGCTTCCTACGACTGTTCGCTCGCGTCCTATGTGAAGGACGTCCCGGGAAACATCACTGAGAACATGCTCGCCTCCTACAACGCGGGCGCCTACGCGGTCATCAAGTACGGGGGCGTGCCGCCGTACAAGGAAACCCAGAACTACGTGAAGACCATCACGACCCTGGAGGAGAGCTTCGCGGCGCCGGTGAGCCGGGTCGATCCCTCCAAGCAGGCCGCGGGGGCCATCTACTACGCGCAGAAGAAGCTCGGGACGCCCTATCTGTGGGGCGGGACCGGTACCGCCGAGCAGGGCGGGCGCTTCGACTGTTCGGGGCTGACGCAGGCCTCGTACGAGAGCGTGGGCATCACGCTGCCGCGCGTCGCGAACGATCAGTACAACGCCGGCCCGCATCCGGCCAGAAGTGAACTGTTGCCGGGGGACCTGGTGTTCTTCTCCACGGACCCCACCAACTCGCGTGCCATCCACCATGTGGGGATTTATGTGGGCGGCGGATACATGATCGACGCACCGAGAACAGGTGCTGTGATCCGGTTCGACCCGATCGACACTTCTGAGTACTTCGGTGCCACCCGGGTCACCGAAGATGGCGCGAAAGCATTGCCCACGACGGTGTGACCGAGCGTGAAACCCACCCCCTGAGCTGCGGCGATGTGTTTCTCTTCGATAACGTCTGCGTGATCATTCAGTGGAGTGTGGAACGTATTAACGGGAGCCATGCGTTCCTGAGGGCGTAGCCGAGCGCACATGGGTACGCCGGGAAAGACGACGAAGGGGCCGCAGCACCATGGCTGTTCTCGCCGAATCCGGGTCGAACCCCGACGTCGACCTGCTCTATGACATCAACGGCCTGGCCAAGGACGCCCCGCACTGGTTCGACCGGGTCATGGAGTACGTCGGGGAGTACGGCATCCTGCTCGGGATGGTGCTGCTCATCCTGTGGTGCTGGTGGGCGGGCCGCCGGCGTGGCGGTGAGGACGCGGCGTCCTCCGTGGCCGCGTTGGTGTGGGCGCCCCTCGCCGCCGCGCTGGCTGTGCTGGTGAACGTGCCCATAAGGGGCTTCGTCGAGCGGCCCCGGCCGTTCCGGACCCACGAGGGGCTCGAGGTCCTGGTTTCCGGGAAGACCGACTACTCCTTTGTGAGCGACCACGCGACGATCACCATGGCGATGGCTGCCGGGTTGTTCGTGGTCAACCGGAAGTTCGGGCTCTTCGGCATCGCGCTCGCGCTGCTCGAAGGGTTCTGCCGGGTGTACATGGGTGTGCACTATCCGACGGACGTCATCGGCGGGTTCGCGCTCGGGACGGCCGTCGCTCTGTTGTTGTCGCCGCTCGCGATGGCTCTTCTCACTCCGGTGATGAAGGCGGTCGAGGGGTCCTCGAAGGGGGCGTGGATCGTCCGCGCGCGAGGGGCCGAGCGGGGGGCCTCGGTGATTCCCGGGGCCCGGCAGGAGGCCGCGGCCGAGAGGGATCTCGCCGCGTAGCGCATGACGGCTACAGCGACTGCGGGTAGGTGAAGAACCCCTGCGGGTCGTACTGCTTCTTCACCTTGGTCAGCTTGGTCGCCGCGTCGCCGTAGTACGCCTTCCGCCAGTCCTTCAGCGTCGGGTCCGTGTAGTTCTGGTAGGCCGCGCCCGAGGCGTACGGCTTCATCGCGTCGTGGGCTCCCGTCAGCCAGGACCGGGCCGTCGTGCCCGTCGTTCCCGCCTTCCAGGACGCGATGTACTGGGCCAGCAGGCGGGAGCGGCGGTGGACGAAGGCCGTCGCGGTGGGGGAGACGCGGTTGACCGCTCCGCCGAGGGCGATCAGGGCGATGCTGCCGGAGCCGCCCCGGACCGAGGCGATCTGCCTCGTGAGGGTCTGGATGCCGGCCGCCGAGAGCGAGCGGTCGAAGAAGTCCGAGTGCGCCGAGTAGGTCTCGCGGCCGAGGGCGCCCTGCGGACTGCGGCCCGGCGTGGAGCCGGGCAGGTGGCACCTGGCGTCCGTGGAGAAGGACGAGCAGCCCGCGTATGCCTCCATCGCGCTCTCGTAGGAGTGCCGCCTGAGCGTGACGCTGCGGGCCGGTGAGCCGATCCTGTCGGCCAGGCGGTCCAGCGCGTTCTGCAGCTCGCCGTAGGTGCCCAGGGAGAACGCCGCGACCGCCACGGAGGGCGAGCCGCCGTTCTCCAGGTGGCAGGAGGACCAGATCTCGTCGGGCTGGGCGGGGCCCCACTCCTGCCAGGCCTTCACCACGGCGGCCGCCCTGGACCACGGCCAGGTCGCGTACGCGGTCACGCCTTGCGGGGCGGGGTGGGTCCTGAAGTGCAGCTCGGTCACCACGCCGAAGTTGCCGTTGCCCGCGCCGCGCAGCGCCCAGAACAGGTCCTTGTTCGTGGACGCGTCGGCGGTCAGCTCCTTGCCGTCGGCCGTGATCAGCGTCGCCCGGGTGAGGTTGTCGCAGGTCAGTCCGTAGGCCCGGGAGACCACGCCGTGACCGCCGCCCAGGGTGAGACCGGAGACGCCGACCGTCGGGCACGAGCCCCCCGGGACGGTCACGCCCTTGGCGGTGAGGGCCCGGTAGACGTCGATCAGCTTGGCGCCGGCGCCGACGACCGCGGTGCCGCCCGAGGCGCGGACGCGGTTCAGCCGGGAGACATCGACGATCAGCCTGTTGTTTCCCGAGGACCAGCCGGCGTAGGAGTGGCCGCCGTTGCGTATCGCGACCCGGATGCCGTGATTGCGGGCATAAGCGACAATGGTGCGGATATCGTCCGCGTTCGCCACGTACGCGACGGCCGCGGGCTTCAGCGAGTCGAAGCGGGTGTTGTAGAGCTGCCGGGCCGTCGCCCAGTCGGCGTCGCCGGGGCGGACCAGGGAGCCGTCCAGGTCGCGGGCGAGGGCCGACCAGTTCGCGGCGGCCGCGGCGGGCGTACGGGAGGAAAGGGACTGGCCGATGGTGCTCTGTGCGGCGCCGGCGCTTCCTCCGCCGTCGCACGCGGCCGTGGCCACCGCCGCGATCGCGGCCGCGCCGCCCCCGATGAACGTACGCCGTTCCATGTGCCCGTGCCTTTCGTCGGCCTCGTCGGCTTCCGTGGTACGAGACGGGACTGAGGGGGTGAGGGTTCCCTGGAGGGTTCCGGAATAACACTGTGCCCTCGACGTAAGCGTTCCGTGACCTCACCGCACCTTCTGCAGGGGTTCACCCGCAGTTCACTTCCGGCCATCAACGCCTTCACCTGATCTGCCTAATTTCGGCCTTACGCGATGCGTGGTGCGGCACGAATGCGCATCCGTATCTCTCACACTTCGCGCACGCCGCCGGATTCAGGACGGCGGCTCCCGGAAGGAACTCAAGTGAAGCTTCAGCGCAAGAACCGGCGGGCCCTCGCCTTCGGTGCTCTCGCCGTCTCCGGCGCCCTGGCCCTCACGGCGTGCGGCTCGGACGACACCAGCGGCGGCGGTGGCAGCAGCGCGTCGTCGACCGCCAACGCCAGCAGCATCAAGTGCGACGACGCCAAGGGCCAGCTGCTCGCCGACGGCTCCTCCGCGCAGAAGAACGCGATCGACGCCTGGGTCAAGCAGTTCACGCAGGCCTGCGGTGTGCAGATCAACTACAAGGGCGGCGGCTCCGGCGCCGGTGTGACCGCGTTCACCAACGGCCAGGTCGCCTTCGCCGGTTCGGACTCCGCGCTGAAGCCCGAAGACGTCACGGCCTCCAAGAAGGTCTGCTCCGGCGGCCAGGGCATCGACCTCCCGATGGTCGGCGGCCCGATCGCCCTCGGCATCAACATCTCCGGTGTCGACAAGCTCACGCTGGACGCGCCCACCATCGCCAAGATCTTCAACGCCAAGATCACGAACTGGAACGACCCGGCGATCGCCAAGCTGAACCCGGGCGTGAAGCTGCCGGACCTCAAGATCCAGGCGTTCCACCGCTCGGACGACTCCGGCACCACGGACAACTTCACCAAGTACCTGATCGCCACCGCCAAGAGTGACTGGCCCTACGACGGCGGCAAGACCTGGCAGGCCAAGGGCGGCCAGTCCGCCGCGCAGTCCTCCGGTGTGGCCCAGCAGGTGAAGCAGACCAACGGCGCCATCGGCTACTTCGAGCTCTCCTACGCCAAGGACGGCATCACGGCGGTCAGCATCGACACCGGCGCCTCCGCCCCGGTCGAGCCCACCGTCGACAACGCCACCAAGGCCATCGCGGACGCCAAGGTCGTCGGCACCGGCTCCGACCTGTCGCTGCAGCTCAACTACGCGACCAAGGCCGACGGCGCCTACCCGATGGTCCTCGTCACGTACGAGATCGTCTGCGACAAGGGCAACAAGTCCGACACCCTGGCCGCCACCAAGGCGTTCCTGCGCTACACCGCCTCCGAGGACGGCCAGAAGATCCTCGCGGACAACGACTACGCCCCGATCCCCGAGGACATCATCGCCAAGGTCCGCACCACCATCGAGGGCCTGAGCTGACCTGAGCGTGTGGTCGGCCCGGGGCCCGCTTCGAGGGACCCGGGCCGGCCACACCGTCCGGTGCACCGCCGCCAGGAGCCGTACGACATGTGCGGCTCAGCAGACCGGAGAACCCGATGGACACCACACAGATAACAGACGCACCGCCCCCCACTCCCCAGCCAACCGTGGCCGAGCAGAAGCGCGCGGCCCGTGGCGCCACCCGACCCGGTGACCGGATCTTCCTCGGTCTCTCCCGAGGGTCGGGCATCCTGCTGCTGGTGATCATGGCCGCCATCGCCGGCTTCCTCACCTACCGCGCGTCGATCGCGATCAGCAAGGACGACGCCAACTTCTTCACCACCTTCGAGTGGAACACCCAGCTCATTCCGCCGAAGTTCGGCATCGCCGTCCTCGTCTTCGGCACGATCGTCTCCTCGATCATCGCCATGGCCATCGCGGTCCCGATCGCGGTCGCCATCGCGCTGTTCCTCACGCACTACGCCCCGCGCAGGCTGAGCGGTCCCATCGCCTATGTGATCGACCTGCTCGCCGCCGTGCCGTCCATCGTCTACGGCCTCTGGGGCGCCCTGATCCTCGTCCCGCACATGAACGGCCTCTACGGCTGGCTCGACGACTACCTCGGCTGGACCGGCATCTTCACGTGGCAGGGCGGCGCGCCCCGCTCGATGCTCACCGTCGGCATCCTGCTCGCGATCATGATCCTGCCGATCATCACCAACGTGAGCCGCGAGGTCTTCCGCCAGGCCCCGCAGATGATCGAAGAGGCGGCCCTCGCCCTCGGTGCCACCCGCTGGGAGGTCATCCGCATGGCGGTGATCCCCTTCGGCCGCTCCGGCGTGATCTCCGCCTCGATGCTCGGCCTCGGCCGCGCGCTCGGCGAGACGATGGCCGTGGCCACCGTGCTCTCGCCGACCTTCGACATCCAGGCCAGCCTGCTCGACCCGGGCGGCGGCACCTTCGCCCAGAACATCGCCAGCAAGTTCGGTGAGGCCAGCGAGACGGGCCGGGACGCGCTGATCGCCTCCGGCCTGGTGCTGTTCGTCATCACCCTGCTGGTCAACGGCGCGGCGCGCATGATCATCGCCCGCCGCAAGGAGTACTCGGGGGCCAACGCATGAGCACCGCAATCACCGAGAAGCGCCCCAGCACCCTGCGCGGCGCCAGCCTCCCCAAGTGGAGCCCGTACGCCATCGCCGCCGGCTCGGTCGCCCTCGGTCTCGGTATCAGCGCCGCGGCAGGCCTGGACAGCAGCATCCAGTGGGTGCTGATCGCCGGGCTCCTGTTCGTCCTCGGCACGTACGCCATCGCGGCCCGCGTGGAGGGCCGCCGCCAGGCCAAGGACCGGGTCGCGACCGCGCTGGTCTGGGTCGCCTTCCTGCTCGCCGTCGTCCCGTTGGTCTCCCTGGTGTGGTCGACGGTCTCGCGCGGCGTCAAGGTCCTCGACATCTACTTCCTGACCCACTCGATGGGTCTGGTCGCCGACTCCGAGCCGGGCGGCGGCATCTACCACGCCATCATCGGCAGCCTGGAGCAGGTCGGTCTCGCCACCTTGATCGCGGCGCCGATCGGTGTGCTCACCGCGATCTATCTGGTCGAGTACGGGCGCGGGAAGCTTGCCAAGGCCGTCACGTTCTTCGTCGATGTCATGACGGGCATCCCGTCGATCGTCGCGGGTCTGTTCATCCTCTCGATCATGCTGATGTTCGACATGCAGCCCTTCGGGTTCGCCGGCTCGCTCGCCCTGGCCATCCTGATGATGCCGGTCGTGGTCCGCTCCACCGAGGAGATGCTCAAGCTCGTCCCGAACGAGCTGCGCGAGGCGTCCCTGGCGCTCGGCATCCCGAAGTGGCGCACCATCCTGAAGGTGGTCATCCCGACCTCCCTCGGCGGCATCACCACCGGCATCATGCTGGCGATCGCCCGTATCGCGGGTGAGACCGCGCCGGTGCTGCTGCTGGTCTGGGGCAACTCGCTCATCAACTCCAACCCCTTCGAGGGTGCGCAGCAGTCGTTGCCGCTGTACATCTATCAGCAGTACGCGAACAGCGCGGGGTCCGGTGCGGCGTACGACCGTGCGTGGGCGGCGTCCCTGACGCTGATCGCCTTCGTGATGATCCTCAACCTGGTGGCTCGCGGCATCGCCCGCTGGAAGGCCCCGAAGACCGGTCGCTGACGCGACCCCCCAGCGACTGATCTGGAAGTGAAGTAGTCATGGCCAAGCGAATCGACGTGAGCGGACTCACCGCCTACTACGGCTCCCACAAGGCGATCGAGGACATCTCGATGACGGTCGAGCCGCGCTCGGTGACGGCCTTCATCGGCCCCTCCGGCTGCGGCAAGTCGACCTTCCTGCGCACGCTCAACCGGATGCACGAGGTCACCTCGGGCGGCCGGGTCGAGGGCAAGGTGCTCCTCGACGACGAGGACCTGTACGGCCAGGGCATCGACCCCGTGTCCGTCCGCCGTGAGGTGGGAATGGTCTTCCAGCGCCCGAACCCGTTCCCCACGATGTCGATCTTCGACAACGTGGCGGCGGGCCTGCGCCTGAACGGCTCGTACAAGAAGAGCGAGCTGTCGGAGGTCGTCGAGAAGTCCCTCAAGGGCGCGAACCTCTGG
Source organism: Streptomyces canus (assembly GCF_001514145.1). GTDB lineage: Bacteria > Actinomycetota > Actinomycetes > Streptomycetales > Streptomycetaceae > Streptomyces > Streptomyces canus. Next base: position 637,961 of record NZ_KQ948660.1, on the reverse strand, counting down.
AACGAGGTCAAGGACCGTCTGAACAAGCCGGGTTCGGGTCTCTCCGGTGGTCAGCAGCAGCGCCTGTGCATCGCCCGCGCGATCGCGGTGGAGCCCAAGGTCCTCCTCATGGACGAGCCCTGCTCGGCCCTGGACCCGATCTCCACCCTCGCCATCGAGGACCTGATCGGTGAGCTGAAGGAGCGCTTCACGATCGTCATCGTGACGCACAACATGCAGCAGGCGGCGCGTGTCTCCGACCGTACGGCCTTCTTCAACCTGGCCGCCGTCGGCCAGCCCGGCAAGCTGATCGAGATCGACGAGACGGAGCGGATCTTCTCCAACCCGTCGGTCCAGGCCACGGAGGACTACATCTCCGGCCGCTTCGGCTGAGCCGACACCGACCCCTCGCGGTGCTGCATGGCGGTGCCACCGCGAGGACACAGAGGGCCCGCCCCCGGATTCCCGGGGGCGGGCCCGTCTGCGTGCACGGTTCCTACAGGAACGCCAGGTTCACGATCCCGTAGGCGCAGGCGGCCACGATCGCCGCCGCCGGCATGGTGATGAACCAGCCGAGGATGATGTTCTTGGCGACGCCCCAGCGGACCGCGTTGACGCGCTTGGTGGCGCCGACGCCCATGATCGCCGAGGTGATGACATGGGTCGTCGAGACCGGCGCCTTGAACAGGTAGGCGGTGGTGAACATGATCGCCGCACCGGTCGTCTCCGCCGCGAAACCCTGCGGCGGATCGAGCTCGATGATCTTCCGGCCCAGGGTGCGCATGATGCGCCAGCCGCCCGCGTACGTGCCCAGCGACAGCATCACCGCGCAGGCGATCTTCACCCAGACCGGGATCGGGTCGCCGTACGTCTCGTGGCCGGAGATCACCAGGGCCATCACCACGACACCCATGGTCTTCTGGGCGTCCTGGAGGCCGTGTCCGAGGGCCATGCCGGCCGCGGACACGGTCTGCGCTATCCGGAAACCGCGCTTCGCCTTGTGCGGGTTGGCGCGCCGGAAGATCCACATGATCGCCGTCATCACGAGGTAACCGGCGACCAGGCCGACGACCGGCGACAGGAACATCGGGATGACGACCTTGTCGAGGACGCCGTTCCAGATCACCTCGGTGCCGCCCGCGAGCGCGGCTCCGACCATGCCGCCGAACAGCGCGTGCGACGACGAGGAGGGCAGCCCGAAGTACCAGGTGATGAGGTTCCAGGTGATCGCGCCGACCAGCGCGGCGAAGAGGATGGCCATCCCCTTCGAGCCGTCCGGCGTCTCGATCAGTCCCTCACTGACGGTCTTGGCGACCCCGGAGCCCAGGAAGGCACCTGCCAGGTTCATGACCGCTGCCATCGCGAGCGCGGCCCGGGGCGTGAGCGCCCGCGTCGACACCGAGGTCGCGATCGCGTTCGCCGAGTCGTGGAAGCCGTTGGTGTACGTGAAGAAGAGCGCGACCAGGATGGTCACGACCAGAGCGAAGGTGTCCATGGAAGAGGTCAGGACTCCTTGACGGCGATGGTCTCCACCGTGTTCGCCACATGCTCGAACGCGTCCGCGGCCTCTTCGAGGACGTCCACGATCTGCTTGAGCTTGAGGACCTCGATGGCCTCGTACTTGCCGTTGAAGAGCATGGCGAGCAGCTTGCGGTGGATCTGGTCCGCCTGGTTCTCCAGCCGGTTGACCTCGATCCAGTACTCGGTGAGGTTGTCCATGGTCCGCAGGTTCGGCATGGCCTCGGCCGTGAGCTCGGCGGCCCGCGCGAGCACCTCGATCTGCTGCTCGACGCCCTTGGGGAGCTCCTCGACGTTGTAGAGGACGACCAGGTCGACGGCCTCCTCCATGAAGTCCATGATGTCGTCGAGGGACGATGCCAGGTTGTAGATGTCCTCGCGGTCGAACGGCGTGATGAACGAGGAGTTCAACTGGTGGAAGATCGCGTGAGTGGCGTCGTCACCGGCGTGTTCAGCGGCCCGCATACGCTCTGCGATCTCGGCCCGGCCGGCGGTGTCCGCGCCGAGCAGTTCCATCAGGAGCTTCGAGCCCGTGACGATGTTGTCCGCGGAGGCGGCGAACATGTCGTAGAAGCTCGTCTCCCTGGGGGTCAGACGAAAGCGCACAAGGGGTCCTCGGGGTGCATCGGTTTCGGTCAGGCTGATGCTAGGTGCATCATCCGGCCACGGCTAATGGGCCGTCCCCCAGTGTCGCCCATGAGGCACAGTGGTTGGCACGGGGGCCGTCCGCAGGCCCTATACCCGGGAAACTTCGGTACGATATACCCAGGAGGGGTATAGGAATGCCCCTTGTTGTGGAGGACGCGATGACGACCACCGACACCGGCGCCACGGCGCCCTCCGAGCCAGTGGCCGAAAACGTCACGCACGGCTACCACAAGCAGAAAGACGAACACCTCAAACGCCTGCGCCGGATCGAGGGCCAGATCCGGGGCCTGCAGCGGATGGTCGACGAGGACGTCTACTGCATCGACATACTCACGCAGGTGTCGGCCTCCACCAAGGCCCTGCAGTCCTTCGCCCTGCAGCTCCTGGAGGAACACCTGCGGCACTGCGTCGCGGACGCTGCCGTCAAGGGCGGCGCCGAGATCGACGCGAAGGTCGAGGAGGCGACGAAGGCCATCGGCCGGCTGCTGCGCACCTGATCCGGCCTTCCCCGCGAGGGGACGGGCGCCCCCGGCTCACGTGCCGGGGGCGCTCGCGCGTTCTTCGGCCACTTTCAGCACCTCGTCGATGCTCTCCAGGCTGAGCCGGTCGTCCGCGGCCGACGCCGCGATGATCAGCTCTCCGCACAGTTCGATCTCGGCGAGGGCCACGTGGTCCTGCACCGCCGTACCGCCGACCGGAGCCACGCGCATCACCTCTTCTCTGCCGTTACCGACTTCCTAGAGTAGGGAGCGGCGTACACACCGCGCATGGCACGGACGGGCTAGTTCTTGACGCCCGTCATGACCGCTCACCCCTCGGCGATCTCGCCGGCGTAGATGTCACGGGCGGCCGGCAGACGTACGTCCGTGGCGATCCCGAAGTCGTACAGCAGGGTCGTCGAGGCTACGGCGACGGTGGCCTGCTGCTGTCCGTTGACGAAGCTGAAGCGGTGGCGGATCTTGCGGATGCGGCCCTGGTCGTCGAGGTAGACGTCGAAGGGCACCGCGGCCGTGGCGAACCCTTTCGCCGCCGCTGCCAGGACACCCTTGTTGGCGCCGGAGGCGTGCTTCGCCGCGGCGGCGAGGTCCGCCGTACCCCGGTAGTGCCGCACCTCGGTGCCCGCGAGCTCGGTCGTGCCGACGTACGTCGCCGTCCTGGTCCCGCGCAGCACCTCGGCGGCGGCGAGCGGATCGGTGGCCCCGCCGGTGACGAGGTTGCCGTCGGAGAGGGTCGCGGTGTCGACGCGCACCCACTTGTCGGCGGGCACACCCGCGCCCCGGTTCTTCATGAACAAGGCGCCGGGGGCGAGGAGTTCGGTGATCGGCCGGTGCTCGCTGGTGCCGGCCGGGTCCTGCGGCAGCATCACCTTCAGCCGGCCGAGCCGCTCGCGGAAGTCGTACACGCCCTCGCCGCGGATGGTGACCCGGGTGCCGCCGGTGGCCATCTCCATCGATGTGCGGGCCTTCGAACTGCCCGCGTCCTCAAGGGCGTCGGCGGCCCGGCGCAGGGCCGCGACCGGGTCGGCCGCGCGCGCGTCGTCGAGCGTGGCGCCGCTGCCCGAGCAGCCGGTGGCGCAGGCCATGAGCACCGCCGCGACGACGACCGACCCGCCGGCCTGCCTCTGCTGCCGCTCCGTCATCGCCGCCTACCCCCAGCCGATACGTCCGTCAAGGACCCCCTGTCGTTTCGCCTAACGACGGGCAGGAGGAGGTCGTCACGCGCATACCGGGCCTTTACCCGCGGTGGGTAACGTTGTCGGCGTGGCGCAGCAGGACAGGATCCCCCCACCTCCCTCCGACCGACCGGCCCACCACACGCAGATGGTCGAACAAGGCCGCTTCTGCCTGGCCCGGTGCACCTGCGGCTGGCGTGGACCGGCGCGCAGAGCCCGCAGCCAGGCGCGGGCGGACGCGGAGGGGCACGCACCGGCCTGAGATCCGCCCCCGCCGCCCAGGGTCCTACGTGTGTTCGGGTACCCGCACCAGGAGTTCGTCGACGAGTGTCCTGTCCCGGGGCTGGGTCAGCCGGTTCCTCGCGGCCGTCGGGGAGAGCCAGAGGATGCGGTCGACCTCGTCGTTCGGGGTGAAGGCGCCGGTGGTGGCCTCGGCCGCCCAGTAACGGACCTGCTTGGGGCGGCCGTTGGCGTAGTACTTCGCGGCGGAGAGCGGGGCGCCGGGCGCGGCCCGGTACCCGGTCTCCTCCTCCACCTCGCGCAGCGCGCCGGTGAGGGCGTCCTCGCCGCGCTTCAGCTTGCCCTTGGGGTGCGACCAGTCGTCGTACTTCGGCCTGTGGACCAGACAGACCTCCAGCTCGCCGTCGATCGGGGAGCGGCGCCACAACACGCAGCCGGCCGCCTGGACGGGGGTTTGCGGGGTGTCGGTCACGGGAGTCGCTGCCTCCTTCAGGTGCTGACGGCCTGTTTCTGCCAGCACTGCTGGAACGCGAACCGGGCCGCCTCCACCTCGTGGCGCTGGTCGGCGTGCAGAACGCCGAGGGCGTAGGCGGTGGCCGGGGCGATGCGGGGGGTGCGGGCCGCCGCCGCTGCCGCGGCCGCGGCCTCGGAGGCGTCCCGGTGGCGGTCCAGGGCCTCACCTGCCGTCAGGAGCCGCAGTGCCACCGGGGGGTTGGTGCCGCAGAGGACCTCCCTCGCGTATCTGTGCAGGCGAAGGAGGAGGCGGACCTGGTGCCAGGGGGCGTCCTGGGGGTGGGGGGACGGGTCCGGGGAGAGGCCGTGGATGAGGGCCTCGGCGTTGTAGGGATGGCCCGCGGTGACCAGGGGGAGGGCGGTCACCGCGTCGTCGAGGCGTTCCTGGGCCGCGGTGGCCATGGGGTGGAGGTCGGTGGTGACGGCCGTTTTCGCCAAGGGGACTTCGCTCGCCAGTACGGCGATGTTGTCGGCGACCGCGTGGAAGCGGGAGGAGCCGAGGGCCTGGAGGGCGGTGCTGTGGGCCCGGGTGCGGGCGAGGGTGAGCTGGCGGTCGAGGAGGGCGCCCGCTTTCGCGGCGCCCACGGTCAGATTGCCGCGGTCCGGGGCGGACGCCGGGTGGGCGGGGGAGCCGGCGGTGCCCACCGCCGCACTCGCCGGCTGCGTCGGGAACACCGCCCCCGACAGTCGGTGCAGAGCCAGCAACAGGCGTTCCAGACGGGACTCGTACGCGTGCTCCATGCCCAAGGTCCCTGACAGCCAGGCCAGTTCGGGGCGGAGGGACTCCGACCAGTCGGGGTCCAGGAGCGGGCGGAAGGTGTGCAGGCTGGCGCTGATGCGGCGGACCGAGCGGCGCAGGGCCCGGGCCGCGTCGACGGGGTCCTCCGCGCCCGCCGCCGGGGCACCGCCGGACTCCCGGTGCTGGCGCAGGGCGCGGAGGAACTCCGTGGCCTGGGACCGCAGGTAACCCGCGAGGGCGTCCCCGGTGATCCTCCCGGCGTGCCCGGCCAGGGGATCCGTCGGTTCAAGGTGTTGCTGTGCCACGCCGGCGCCTCCGGGCGTCTATGAGCATCTCCTGGACGTTGCGCAGGGGCTGGCCGTCCGCGTCCGTGGCGTGCCGGGTCCACTCGCCGTCCGGGCCGAGATGCCAGGACGCGGTGGTGTCCGACATGCCGGTCTCCAGCAGCCGGTTGAGGGCCGCCCGGTGGGCCGGGTCGGTGACCCGGACCAGGGCCTCTATCCGGCGGTCGAGGTTGCGGTGCATCATGTCGGCGCTGCCGATCCACATCTCGGGCTCGCCGCCGTTGCCGAAGCCGAAGACCCGGGAGTGTTCGAGGAACCGGCCGAGGATCGAGCGGACCCGGATGTTCTCGGACATGCCGGCGACGCCGGGGCGGATCGCGCAGATGCCGCGCACCCAGACGTCGACCGGGACACCCGCCTGGGACGCCCGGTAGAGCGAGTCGATGAGCGCCTCGTCCACCATGGAGTTGACCTTGATGCGGATGAAGGCGGGACGCCCTGCGCGGTGGTGCTGGACTTCCTTGTTCACGCGGGAAATGAGGCCGTCGCGAAGGGACTTGGGCGCCACCAGGAGGCGGCGGTAGGTCTCGCGACGGGAGTAGCCGGACAGCCGGTTGAAGAGGTCGGAGAGGTCGGCGCCCACCTGCGGGTCGGCGGTGAGCAGGCCCAGGTCCTCGTAGAGCCGCGCGGTCTTCGGGTGGTAGTTGCCGGTGCCGACGTGGCTGTACCGCCGGAGCGTGTCGCCCTCCTGACGGACCACCAGGGACAGCTTGCAGTGGGTCTTCAGGCCGACCAGGCCGTAGACGACATGGCAGCCCGCCTCCTCCAGTTTGCGCGCCCACTTGATGTTGGCGTGCTCGTCGAAGCGGGCCTTGATCTCGACCAGGACGAGGACCTGCTTGCCGGCCTCGGCGGCGTCGATGAGGGCGTCGACGATCGGGGAGTCGCCCGAGGTCCGGTACAGGGTCTGCTTGATGGCGAGGACGTCGTCGTCCTCGGCCGCCTGCTGGAGGAAGGCCTGCACCGACGTCGAGAACGAGTCGTACGGGTGGTGCAGCAGGACGTCGCGGGCGCGCAGGGACGCGAAGATGTCGGGCGCGGACGCCGACTCGACCTCCGCCAGGTCGCGGTGGACGCCGGCGACGAACTTGCGGTACTTCAGCTCGGGGCGGTCGAGGCCCGCGATGCGGAAGAGGCCGGTGAGGTCGAGGGGGCCGGGGAGCGGGTAGACCTCCGCCTCGGAGATCTTCAGCTCGCGCACCAGCAGGTCGAGGACCTCGCGGTCGATGGACTCCTCGACCTCCAGGCGCACCGGCGGGCCGAAGCGGCGCCGCATGAGCTCCTTCTCCAGGGCCTTGAGGAGGTTCTCGGCGTCGTCCTCCTCGACCTCCAGGTCCTCGTTGCGGGTGACCCGGAAGGTGTGGTGCTCCAGCACCTCCATGCCCGGGAACAGCTCCTCCAGGTGGGCCGCGATGACGTCCTCGATGGGGACGTAGCGGCCGGGGGAGGACTCCAGGAAGCGGGACAGCAGCGGCGGGACCTTGACCCGGGCGAAGTGGCGCTTGCCGTTGACCGGGTTGCGCACGATCACGGCCAGGTTCAGCGACAGGCCGGAGATGTACGGGAAGGGGTGCGCCGGGTCGACCGCGAGGGGGGTCAGGACCGGGAAGATCTGGTGCCGGAACAGGGTGAAGAGGCGGGCCTGCTCCTTCTCCTGGAGTTCGCTCCAGCGGACCAGGTGGATGCCCTCCTCCGCGAGTGCGGGGGCGACGTCCTCGTGGTAGCAGGCGGCGTGCCGGGCCATGAGCTCGCGGGAGCGGGCCCAGATCATCTCCAGGACCTCGCGCGGCTGGAGGCCGGAGGCGGAGCGGGTGGCGACGCCGGTGGCGATACGGCGCTTCAGTCCGGCCACCCGGACCATGAAGAACTCGTCGAGGTTGCTGGCGAAGATCGCGAGGAAGTTCGCGCGCTCCAGCATGGGGGTGTTCGGGTCCTCGGCGAGTTCCAGCACCCGTTCGTTGAACGCGAGCCAGCTGCGCTCCCGGTCGAGGAAACGACCCTGCGGGAGCTGGGCGGCCCCGTCGACCGGGACCTCCTCGTACGCGTCGAGATCGGCGTCGAGGTCTGGCTCCAGATCGGAGACGGTGGCCGACACGGTGTGCGGGCGGTGCGCGGCTATGGAGCCCACGGAGGGCTGCACGTGCTGGACCTCTGCCTGGGTGTTCGACTGGCTCATGACCCCATTCTTCCGCGCCGGACGCGAAACGGGCGCGTCGGAGGCGGCGAGCGGCAGCACGACGGCGTCCGGGGCGTCCCACTTCCCCGCGGATCCCTCGGGCGGCGGCGAAGGTTCTGGCACGGCGGGCTTCATTCGGTGAGGGTTGCAAGCCCGTCTGAACCAATGGTTACGGCGACATGGCGTTCGGGATATCGGAGGACGGCTCCCGAGCGTCCGCACACCTGCGCCGCACGTCCTTCCCGCGGCCGGGGGACGTGCGGCGCAGGGGCGCTTTCAGGCGGTACGGCGGCGCAGTACCCAGAAGGCGGCGGTGGTCGCGAGCGCGGTGACGGTGAGGACGATGCCGGTCTCGACGAGGTGCAGGGGCCAGAAGTGGGACGGGGGGTGGTAGCCGCCGCTCCGGGTCTGCCACAGGCCGGCGGATGCCTTGCCGTTGCCCGCCGTCGGCCAGAAGTCCTCGCGGTACCGCTCGAGACACTGGTTGAGCACGATCATCACGGTGACCGCGACCGCGAGGGCGGGCAGGGAGCGGCGTAGCAGCAGCGCGGCGAGCGTGCCGACCGCCAGTGCGCACAGGCCGTACGCCACCACGGCCGGGCCGCGTGCGGCGAACACGTCGGGGAAGGACCAGTCGTCGCCCATCAGGTCCCGGTGCGCCGACCAGGCCCAGCGGTAGACGGGGACGAACACGGCGCCGGAGAGGACGATCAGCCCGGCGGGCACGGCGAGCTTGACGGCCAGCCAGCGGGTGGGCGTGCAGGACTGCGTCCATGCCAGTCGCGCGGTGCCCGACTCCAGTTCACGGCCGATCAGCGCGCCGCCCGCCCAGGCGGCCACGGCCCAGAAGCTGTAGTACATGAACGTACTGATCCAGCCCATGGGCTCGGTGTAGTCGCGCCAGGCCCCGATGCCGCACAGGCCCGGGCCGTCGTCGCGGCAGGCGGCCAGGGTCGCGTGGACCGAGTCGGCGGTGACCTCGGTCAGCCAGACCAGGTAGCCGACGCAGGCGAGGACGAAGACGCCCCACACCACCAGGGCCGTGCGGTGCAGCCGCAGCACGGTCCGGGTGAGCCCCTGCCGGGGGAGGGCCGGCGCGCTCATCCGGTCGCTGCCCGCCTGCGCAGGAGGCCGAACGCGAGGGCGACGGCCACGGCGGTGAGGGCGAGCAGGACGCCGGTCTCCAGGAGCTGGCGGGGCCAGTAGTCGGAGGACGGCAGGTACTCGCGGGTGAAGCGGACGACGTCGTGCTGTGCGAGGCAGGCCTTGTCGTCGTAGCAGCCCGGGTCGCGGATCTCGGTGCCGGCGGAGGTGAACGCCCGGCTGCGCGAGCTGAGCTCGGGCTGCTGGTAGCGGCCCTGGAAGGGCCAGTGGTTGCCGCGGAAGGCGTAGACCAGGAAGTACGCGAACCCGCTGAAGGCGAGGGCAGGCAGGGTGCGGCGGGCGGTGAGGCCGATCAGGGCGCCGAGGGCGAGACCGAGCAGTGGTGCGGCGACGGTGGCCGGGCCGAGGGAGAAGTACAGGGAGCGGGGGCCGATGCCGGCGATGAGCAGGTCGCTGTGGGCGGCCCACAGCTGGTGGTACAGCACGGTCAGCAGGGTGGTGCCGAGGACGATGAAGGCCGCGGGCACGGCGAGCTTGGCGGTGAGCCAGCGTGCCGGGGAGACCGACTGGGTCCAGGCGAGCTGTGCGGTGCCGCTCTCCAGTTCGCGGGCGATCAGCGGGCCGCCGGCGAACAGGGCGACGGCGAAGGAGGCCAGGGTGATCAGGGTGTCGGGGTAGTAGAACAGGCTGCTGTACTCGTCCGCCGAGCCGTTGGCCATGATGAGCCCGGAGTAGCCGTAGCTCTCGAGCGCGCGCTGCGCGGTGTCGGCGCCGGGGCCGAGGAGCCAGAGCAGGAAGCCCGCGGTGGCGGTCACGAAGGCGAGCCAGATCCACAGGGCGCCGCGGTGCAGGCGCAGGACGGTGTGGATCAGACCGCGTGGTGTGCGCGCCGAAGTGGGGGTCGCTTCGAGGACGGCGGCGGCGCTCATGCGGTCACCGCCTCGGGTGCCGTGGTGCCCGGGGTGAGCAGGGCCGGGGCCTCGGGGGCGCGGAGATGGGCCAGCAACAGTTCCTCCAGCGAGGGCTCCTCGGTCGCCCAGCCCTCGCCGACCGGGCCGTCGCGGCGGATCAGGGCGGTCAGACCGCGGCCGGCGGTACGGGACTCGATCACCGTGTGTGCGGCCAGGTCGGCGGGTGTGCCGCGGCCCGTGACCAGGGTGTGGGCGGCGAGCAGGTCGTCGATGCCGCCGCCGAGCCGGACCCGGCCGCCGCCCAGGAGCAGCAGGTGGTCGCAGGCGTCGGCGAGCTCGGCGACGATGTGCGAGGACATCAGCACGGTGGTGCCGCGCTCGGCGGCGTCCGCCATCAGGGTGCCCATCAGCTCGTGCCGGGCGAGCGGGTCGAGGTCGGCCATCGGCTCGTCGAGGAGCATCAGGTCGGGCCGTTTGCCGAGGGCGAGGGCGAGCGCGACCCGGGTGCGCTGGCCGCCGGAGAGCCCGCGGATCCGGGACTTCGGGTCCAGGTCGCCCTGTTCGACGATCCGGGCGGCGCGGGCGGCGTCCCAGCGGGCCGGGTTGAGCTCGGCGCCCATGCGCAGGGTCTCGGCGATGGTCAGCTGGGGGTAGAGCGGCTTGTTCTGGGCGAGGTAGGCGACCCGGTCGCGGGCCTCGCCGGGCGCCCCGCCGAGGACGGTGAGCGTGCCGGCGGTGGGGTGCAGCAGACCGGCGGCTATCGCGAGGAGGGTGGACTTTCCGGCGCCGTTGGGGCCGACCAGCGCGCTGATGCGGCCCGTGGGCAGCCGGAAGGAGCAGCCGTCGAGGGCGGCGGCCCGCCTGCCGTACCGCTTGCCCAGGCCGGACGCCTCCATGGCGACGGCCGGGGTGGAGCTGGTGGAACTCACTGGTCCCCCTTCGGGAAGTGCTCATCGAGTACGGCGGTGAAGAACGCGTCGACGTCCTCGCGGCCGAGGCCCGCGGACCGGGCGCGCTTCGCCCAGTCGTCGAGCTCGGCGCGCAGGGGCGTGTCGGCCGTGTGGGCGCCGAGCGTCCTGCGGACGAAGGTGCCGAGGCCTCGGCGGGCCTCGACCAGGCCCTCGCGCTCGAGTTCGCGGTACGCCTTGAGCACGGTGTTCGGATTGATGGCGGTGGCCTCCACGACCTCGCGGGCGGTGGGGAGCTTGTCGCCGGGTTCGAGGAGGCCCAGTCGTAGGGCCTGCTTGGTCTGCTGGACGATCTGCACGTAGGTGGCGACGCCGGAGCGCCGGTCGATGCGGTACTCGACCACGCGGACAACCACCCTTTCACTAATTGAGTAGTGAAAGGGTGGTGGAAGGTGGTCGTGAAAGTCAAGCGTGATGGTGTGAACCGGTCGGCGGGGGTCGTCCGATGAAGGGGCGTGAGGGAAACGAAAAGCGACGGGGATCTGCTGCGGGCCATCGCGGCGGACGGGGACCGGCGTGCCTTCGAGGAGCTGTACCGGCGGTACGCGCCCTGGCTGCTCGCGCGGCTGCGGGGGCGGTGCGCGGACGCGGCCCTGGTCGACGACGTCGTGCAGGAGACGTTCCTCGCGGTGTGGCGGGGGACCGCGCGCTATCGCGAGGAAGGCGATGTGGCCGGGTGGCTGTGGCGGATCGGCTCGCGCCGGCTGATCGACGCGCTGCGCGGTGACGGGGCGCGGGGGCGGCTCAGGCAGGCCCTGTCCCGCCTGCGGCACCGGGACGAGGCGTCCGCGGAGGAGCGCGTGCTCGCGGGGGTGGAGCACGGGGACCTCGCGGGTGCCCTCGTCCGGCTGTCACCGGAGCTGCGGGCGGTCCTCCAGGCCACGGTCATCGACGGCCTGACCACCCGCGAGGCCGCCGTCCTGCTGGGCATCCCACCCGGCACGGTCAAGACCCGCGCGATGCGGGCCCGCAAGCAGCTGAGGGAGGCGCTGACGTGAAGACGGACGAACGAACGGGGGCCGCTGCGCGGGCCGCTGCGCGGGGCCTGGGGCGGCGGACGGTGCCTGGGGTCGGAGTGCGGGTTCTGGGGCGGTGGATGGTGGCTGGAGTCGGAGTGCGGTGTCCGGGATGGCGGACTGTGACCGGGTCCGGAGTGCAAGGTCCGGGACCGCGGACGGTGACCTGGGCCGGCGCCGGGGTGCCGGTTCTGGGACGGCGGGCGGTTGCTGGGGCTGGAGCGCGGGTTTCGGGACGGCAGACGAAGACGGGGGCCGGAGCGTGGGTTCCGGGACGGCAGACGAAGACGGGGGCCGGAGCGTGGGTTCCGGGACGGCAGGCAATGACGGGGGCCGGGGTGCCGGTTCTGGGACGGCGGGCGGTTGCTGGGTCCGGAGCGAGGGGTCCGGTACGGCAACCGATGACGAGGGCCGGAGCGAGGGGTCCGGTACGGCAACCGATGACGAGGGCCGGAGCGAGGGGCCCGGGACCGCAGACGATGACCGGGGCCGGAGCGCAGGGCCCCGTGTCGGGACGAGTGAAGGAGGTGGCGGCATGAGTTGGCATGTGGCCGAAGGTGATCTGCGGGCTTATGCCCAGGGCGAGTTGGCCGCCCCCCTGCTCTGGTCCGCCGACACCCACCTGGCGGCATGCGCCGAGTGCCGGGGGTTGCTCGCCGACGTCACCGACCCGGTGGCGCTGGACGCCGGGTGGGAGCGGCTGGACGCCGAGTTGGACGCGCCCCGGCCGGGATGGTTCGAGTCGTTGCTGACCCGGGCCGGGATCGCCGACCACACCGCGCGGCTGCTCGCGGCCACGCCGGTGCTCAGGCGCTCCTGGCTGTCGGCCGTCGTGTTCCTGCTGCTGACCACCGTCGGCGCGGTACGCACGACCGAGTCGCCGACCCTGTTCCTCGCCCTCGCCCCGCTGCTGCCGCTGGCCGGCGTGGCCCTGTCCTACGGCCCGGCGCTCGACCCGACCTACGAGATGACGGTCGTCGCACCCACCCACGGCTTCCGGCTGCTGATGATCCGCACGCTCGCCGTACTGGTCGCGGGCCTCGGCCTCAACGGGCTCGCCACCCTCGCCCTGCCCGGCTACGGCCTGCGTGCCCTCACCTGGCTGCTGCCCGCCCTCGCCCTCACCGCGACCGGCCTCGCGCTCACCCCGCGGCTCGGCCCGGTACTCGCACCGTCCCTGGTGGGCGGCGCCTGGGTCGCCGTACTCCTCGCCGCGCAGGCCGCGCAGCAGACGGCCGCCGACCCGCTCGCACCCTTCACCGCCGCCGGGCAGGGCGTGGCCGGGACCGTCGCCGCGCTCGCCGCCGGGCTGCTCTTCCTCCTCCGTGACCGCTTCGACCTCTTCAACGGGAGCGCCGAATGACCACCGCCGTCTCCGCCTCCGGGCTCCATCTCCGCTACGGCGGCACCCGCGCGCTCGACGACGTGTCACTGCGGCTGACGCCGGGCGTGACCGGGCTGCTCGGGCCCAACGGGGCCGGAAAGACAACCCTGTTGAGGGTGCTCGCCACCGCCGTGCCCGCCGACCGGGGCTCCTTCACCGTCCTCGGCCACGACCCCGGCACCTCGCGCGGCCGTCAGGAGGTGCGCCGCTCGCTCGGCTATCTGCCGCAGACGCCGGGGTTCCACCCGGACTTCAGCGCCTTCGAGTTCGTCGACTACGTGGCCATCCTCAAGGAACTCACCGACCGCACCACACGCCACCGCGAGGTGCGACGCGTACTGGAGGAGGTCGACCTCGGGGACGTACGCGCGAAGCGCATCAAGAAGCTGTCCGGCGGGATGCGGCAGCGGGTCGCACTGGCCGCCGCCCTCGTCGGCGACCCCGGCTTCCTCGTCCTCGACGAGCCGACCGTCGGCCTCGACCCCGAACAGCGCATGCGGTTCCGGGAGTTGATCGCCCAGGCCGGAGAGGGCCGGACCGTGCTCCTGTCCACCCATCAGACCGAGGACGTGGCGATGCTCTGCCACCGCGTCCTCGTCATGGCCCGCGGCCGCATCCTCTTCGAGGGCACCCCCGCCGACCTGACCGCCCGCGCCGCCGGCCGGGTGTGGAGCAGCACGGAACGCGCTCCGGACGCGAAGGCGGGCTGGCGCACCGGCACCGGCTCCTTCCGCAACGTAGGCGATCCGCCCACCGGCGCCGACCTCCTCGAACCCACCCTGGAGGACGGCTACCTGCTCACCCTGGACGACGCGGGCACGGACGCGGAGGTGGCGGCCGCATGAGCCTGGCGACCGAGACGGCGGCCGAGTCCGCCGCCGTGCACGAGGACGCCCCGCGGCGCTCCTGGGCGGCCGTGTTCGCCCTCGCCCGCTTCGAATCACGCGACCTGCTGCGGTACATCCCGGTGGTGGCGACGCTCCTGCTGTACGTCGGCTACACCGCCTGGACGCTGTTCGACGAGAAGGAGGGCATGGACGCCTTCCCGGCCCTCCAGGACGCCGACCGCGCCACCCAGACCGGGCCCCTGCTGCTCGGGATCGCCCTGTTCGTGTGCGTCAACCGGTGCACGCTGCGCTCCCGCAGGCGCGGCACCGACCGGCAGTTCGACGTGCTGGTCATGGAACCGTGGCGGCGGACGGTCGCGCATGTGCTGTCGGTGGTGCCCTTCGCCGCCGTCACCGCGCTGGTCGTGCTCGGCGAGTTCACCCGGCAGGCCCTGCGGCCGGGCGCGGTGGGCCACGGCTCACTCGCCGAACTGGCCGTCGGCCCCCTGTACGTGCTGCTGTGCGGCGCGCTCGGAGTGCTGCTCGCCCGGCTGGTCCCCTCCACGTTCGCGGCGCCGGTCGGCGTGGTCGGACTCTTCGTCTTCAGCGTGTTCATCTCCGCGGGCACCGGCGGCGCGGAGTGGTCGCGATGGCTGTCCCCGATCGTGGGCGAGAACAGCGGCAACACGGTCCTCCCCTCGGACCTCGTCGGCCGTCCCGCCGCCTGGCACGCCCTGTATCTGACCGGACTGGTCCTGCTCCTGGCCCTCGGCGCGGTCCTGGCGAGCGGCGGGCGCACGGTGTATCTGAAGGCCGGTGCGGCGGGCGCGCTCGCGCTGACGCTGGCCGGTGCGGTGGGCCAGTCCGGGGGCGTGTCGGCGGAGTTGGCCGCCGCCCGCGAACAGGCCACGGTGTCCCCGCAGCGGGACCAGACGTGCGTGAAGCGCGGCGACACGACGTACTGCGCCTTCCCCGAGTGGACCGGCCGCGCGGGCACCTGGGCGGGGGTCGTGGACCGCGTCCAGTCGCTGGCCGGCGGTACGGCCGCCCGGCAGCCCCTTGTCGTACGGCAGCGGGTCGAGGCCCGTTACGGACTGACCGGCGACGGGGCGATCGATCCGCTCACCGCGCCGGGCCAGGTGACCGTCGGCACGCGCTGGGGCGGCAACCGGGTCCCCGAGTTCGCGGTCGCCGTCGCGTCCGTGCTGGTCGCCGGTGACGAGTCGAAGGGCGGCGAGGTGTGCGACGGGCGGGTGGTCACGACGATGTGGCTGGCGCTGGGCGGAGCCTCCCACCCGATGACCGACCTCGCGAACGTCCGCCTCGACGACAGTGTCACCGGGTCGGCGTACGTCCTCGCCCCGACCAGCGGGCTGTCCATGACGGCCGGACAGACCGATGTCCTGCGGGAGTTGCTGGAACGCCCGCGCGGTGAGGTGACGGCTTCCGTGAAGCAGCACTGGACCGAGCTGACCGCGTCCGGGGTCTCGACGGCCCAGGTGGCGCGGGTGCTGGGGGCCGAGGTGCCGAAGGGGGCGAAGGACTGTGCGGAGGAGTGACGCGGGTGTCGGGCCGGGGAGAGGTGTGAGCTCGGCGCTGGTGGTGGCCGTGGCGCGAACCGTGCCGTGGCGGGCGGTCGGTGCCGGGGCGGTCGTGGGGCTGTTGGTGGCCGGTCTGCCGCGGCTGCTGTCCGGGTCGCTCGACGCGTGGCTCGGTCTCGCCCTCCTCCGGGCGGCCGCGCTCGTCTTCGCCCTGGGGCTGACCTTCCTCCTGGACGATCCGTCCCGGGAGCTCACCACCCCCGTCCCACCCGGCGTTGGGTCCGGACGGGGCTGCGGATCGCGCTGGTGGTGCCGGTCGCCGCGCTGTGGTGGACGGCCGCACTGGGCCTCCTGCCGGCACATGCCCGCCCCCCGGTCGGCGCGGTGACCCTGGAGGCCGCGGCAACCGCCGCCCTCGCCCTGGCCGCGGCGGCGGTCGCCATCCGCTTCACCGACGAGCCCCGCCCCGGCCCATCGGTGGCGGCGGGCCTGCTGACCCTCGCCCTCCTCGCCCCCCACCTGCTCCCGTCCCGCTGGGACCTGTTCGTCCTGGTGGGGGACCCCGGCTGGGATGCGGCGCATGTGCGGTGGGCCGTGGTGTCGGTGGGGGCGGTCCTGCTGGGTGCGGCCTGTGCGGTGGAGCCGTTGCGCGGGCTCAGGTCACGGCTTGCGTCTTGACCGTACGGCGTCGGCGTACCGTCCCACCGATCCGCTGGGACTTGTTCGTCCTGGTCGGGGGACCCCGGCGTCCGGTTCAAGTGTCGCCGACTGCAAGGCGGGTGAGGTCCCCCTTCACTGGTGCCGCAGTTGCCGGGCTAGGCTTTTCCTGCTCATGCCGTGGGGCTGCTGTCATGCCGAGGCCTGGTATGCGCTGAAGTCGTGACAGGTCGAGGCGAACGGGGTGCGCAGCCGGATGGGCGGAGGCGGGAAGCCGTCGTCAGGGACGGCGGAACTTCGGGCGCAGATGGGTGCGTTCCTGCGCGGTGAAGGGGATTCGCGGGCCCTGGTCGAGGCCGTGCGGGGCGCGGAGCTTCTGCTTCCCCTGCTCGGTGAGGGTGCCGTGTGGACTGCGGATTCGGATGACATCCGCTGGCTGTTCGCGTTCACCGGCACCCGCGAGATGCACACCTTCCTGCAGCAGAAGTGGGAGGCCGCCGAACCCGGCGAGCTGCCCGCCGAACTGGCCCGGTACGCACGCTACGTCGCCGTGAACGGTGAGGAACTGCTGCACGAGCTGCTTCCCGCCTGGGTGGGGCGGGACCGGGTCCCGATGGGGGTCGTGGTGGATGTGTCCTCCGAATCGCGCGCCTTCCTGCCACCGGTGTCCGGGATCGTGCCGGACAGGATCGCGCTCGACAAGCAGCCTGTCACCGATGGGGAGGTTGTCGCGAGGTGAGCGGTGGTGGTTACGGGGTCGACCCGCAGATCCTGAAGCAGGTGTCCCAAGGCATCAACGACGCGCTGGACGAGCTGAAGAAGATCACCGACGCGACCGGTGCGACCACGGGTCAGGGCTTCTCCGATCTGTCCGTGTCCCCGAACGCGATGGGCCACTCCGCCGCCTCCCAGAGGCTGGACGACTTCGCCGAGCGCTGGGGCTGGGAGGTCCAGGCGCTCCTGGACGAGGGCAACGAGGTGGCCGGGACGCTGGATCTGAACGCCGGCTACTACCACGAGGCGGAGGAGTACGGCATGGGCGTCCTCAAGGACGTTGCGCTGTCCGCGACCGCCGACCCGACGCTGACCTCGCAGGACGCGGAGAAGATGTCCTGGAGCCAGGTGGGGGACAAGGCCGGGGACACCTACCGCCCCGACTACTCCATGGCCAGTTTCGACGACGCTTCCGAGGAAAGCCGGAAGAACCTCTCCGCCACCTGGACCGACGTCACCCGGACCGGCTATGCCGGAAGCGAGATCGGGGTGGTGAAGGCCGCCGGTTCCATGGCCTTCGGCGGTGACGACGACGGGCAGGACTCCGGCGTCGCGGCGAAGGGGAAGTGATGGGCTTCCTCGACGACCTGGACGGCGCCACCCAGGGCCTGCGCGACACCTTCGCCGACGGGGTGCAGACCGTCACCCACGGCACGTCGGAGCTGCTCGACGCGGCCGGCGCACACGGCTGGGCGGACAAGGCCGACGGAGCCGGCTCCTGGGTGGCCGACCAACTGGGTGCCCGCACCCGCGAGCTGGAGCTGGACGAGACCGACGACCCGGCCCTGCTGGTGCACGGGGACGCGAGCGCAATCCGTGAGTCGGCGGCGCAGTTGAGGAAGCTGGGCGCGGCCTTCGAACGGACCGGCCTGGCGCTGCGGAAGATGGACCCCGCGGACTGGCACGGACAGGCCGCCGACCGCTTTCGCGAGAAGGTGCAGACCCATCCCAGGCGCTGGCTGAAGGCCGCCGACTCGTTCCAGGACGCGGCCGCCGCGATGGACCAGTACGCCCACGCCGTCGAGTGGGCGCGCAAGCAGGCCCGTGAGGCGGTCGAGCAGTGGAAGCAGGCCCGGCAGCGGACCGAGGCCGCCTCGGAGCAGTACCGGCGCGAGGTCGACGACTACACCCGGCGGGCCCTCGCGTTCCAGGTGGCGGACCTGTCCGGCACCGAGGTCGGGCAGCGACCTCCGCAGGAGCCGGGCCCGTTCCAGGACCCCGGGGCCGAGGGACGCAAGTCGGCGGAGCACCTGCTCAAGACGGCCCGCGGCGAGCGCGACAGTTCGGGCGCCCAGCTGGCCGAGAAGCTCGCCCGCGGCACCGACCAGGCCCCCGCCGAGCCTGAGGGCCTGGACCGCCTCAAGCGCGAACTCGGTAACACGCTGAAGAACCAGCTGGTCGGGGCCGAGCACCAGCTGGGCGGCGTCCTCAAGACCGGCACCTCGATGCTGCGCCTGGCCCGCACGGTCAACCCCCTGGACCCCTACAACCTGACCCACCCGGCCGACTACACCACCAACCTCACCGGCGTCGCCCGCGGCCTGGTGCACACCGCCAACCATCCCACCGAGCTGGTCAAGGGCCTTGTCGGCGAGGGCTGGAGCACCGACCGCAACCAGGCCATGGGCGCCTTCGCGACCAACTTCATCGGCGGCGGAGGCGCCGCGGGCAAGATCGGCGCCAGGTCGGTCGCCCACAGCGTGGAGGGCGCGGTCGCCAAGGACACGGCCAAGACCGTCGGCCAGAGCCTCGCCGAGGACGCCGCCGGAGCCGTCAAGCACGTCGACGACGCCTCCGAGGCGGCCGGGAAGCTGGACCCGGACGATCCGCGCAGCCTTCCCGCGGCCGTCGACAAGAACATCGACATCGACGGCATGAGGCACCAGCCGGTGTGGCGCGAGAGCCACGAGCCGCTGTACCGCAACGACAACCGTCACCCCGGGGAGATCTTCGAGCAGGGCTTCCACCCATGGGACTCGTCCAACAACGACCTGTTCGGCTATGTGGAGGGCAACCACAAGTCGGCCTTCGTGGGCACCACCAGGGACGCGGACGCGAACTGGGTGAAGGGCTACCGGTACGAGATCGACGCCCCCGGCGGGATCGACGTCAACCAGACCCTGCCGAACAACAAGTACGCCGAGGTCGATGAAGAGGTCGCCTTCCCCGGCGGCATCGACCGCAAGCACATCAAGGGAGCCTGGGAGCTCTCTCGTGACGGGACCAAGGGAGAGTGGATACCGAACCCCCACTACGAGCCGCACGTCCCCCGAACTCCCGCCGCTCCCAGCCCTGAACCACCGCCCGCCGGCCAACTGCCCCAAGGATGGACCCGATGAGTCGCAGTCTCCTTCCCGACCGCTTCGAGATCCTCGCCTTCAACGGTGACCGGCAAGCCGACGCCGTCCTGCGCTGGGAGGGCGACGACCGCGACCACGACTACACCGTGACCGTCGAGGGCCCCTGGGGGCAGGTCTCCGGCAGAGCGGGTGACTGCTTCGAGGCGCTCTTCCGCGTCCGCGAGCAGCTCGAACCCCAGGGATGGCTCCTGGGCGTCAACGGCTCCCGACGCGACACCTGGGCTTCCGGGATGTGCCGTGGCATGGGCGGTTTCCAGGTGTACCACCTCACCCCGTTCACGCCTCTCACCAACGCCGATCGCATCCTGACCTTCGATCCCGCCCCCCGCGAGACGCTGGCCACCATCGCCGAGCAGATCGCCTTCGAGAAGGAGTGGAGCCCGTCCCCGTGACCGCCCCGACCGGCTCCGCGCCCGCCGTCCCTCCGGTCACCCCGGCCCTGCGTGCCCAGGCCGCCCGGCAGCGCGGCGGCTACGTGTACGCGATCGACCCGTACTTCGACCCCGCCGGCGCGGTTCCCCCGTACGGCATCGTCGGCGGCTGGTCCGTCGACCACTCCGGGCAGCTCGTCTCCTTCACGCACAACCCGAAGTACCGCCCGTCTCCGGTCGCGCTGGAGTTCCCCGCTCCGCTCACCGCCCTGGACGCCGCCGTGCAGCGAGCGGTCACCGGATACGGCAGCGAGGCGGAACTGCTCGCGGCCTTCCGCGACGCCACGCTCATCCTGTTCGCCCAGGAGGGGCAGGACGGGCTCTACACGGTGGCCGACGACGACGGCAGCCGCTACATCCCGGCCTTCACCCACCCCGACCACACCCCCGACGCCTGGCACCAGTGGCGGCAGGCCACCGGCCACTTCCTCGCGGCCGCCGGCCTCCCCGTCAGACTCAACCCCGGACACCACATCAGCCTGACCATCCCGGCCGAGGCCGGGAACGGAGCCGGTGCGGAGAACACGGGCCCCAGCTCGTCGTCTCCCACACCGTCGTCTTCCACTTCGTCCCCCGGTCTCCCCGAGGCCTTCGTGGGCGCGCCGCTGCTCGCCGCCGGTCTGCTCGCGGCACTCGGCCGCCGACGCCGTACGGCCCTGTGGGAGTCCGCGATGAGCGCCGAGGGCCACCGCACCCCGGAGCCTCCCCAGCCGACGGGTGCTGCCGCCGACACCCAGGATGCGCTGCTCGTCGCCGCCGCCCCGCAGGCCGTACGCGATCTCGACCGTGCCCTGCGGGGACTGACGGCCGCTCTGACCGCGGAATCCCGCAGCCTGCCGACCGTCCACGCCGCCTGGCTCACCGACAGCGAGCTCAACCTCCAGCTCGCTCAGCCGGCGAAGCAGCCCCCGGCGCCGTGGCAGCCCGGCCGGAACGACACGTTCTGGCGAATCCACCTGGCCGACGTCCCGGCACACGAAACGGACACCGGCGCAGCCGCCCCCTACCCCGGCCTGGTCAGCCTCGGCACCCGCGGCCGTGCGCGGCTGCTGCTGAACCTCGAAGCCCTGCCCGGACTCGTCTCGCTGACCGGCGCGCAGGCGGACCGGACGGCAGTCCTCGCATCGGTCGCCGCGGAACTCGCCACCAGCGGCTGGGCGGACCGGATGACCCTCACCCTCGTGGGCCACGGCGCGGAACTCGCCGAGCCGGCCCCCACCCGGGTCCGACAGGTCGACGACATCGACGAACTGCTGGAAGACATGGCGGCCGAGACCGGCCGACGACGCGATGCCCTCGCCATGGTGGGCCACGACTCGGTGCTCACCGGGCGTACCGGCCTGTCCCGGGACACCTCATGGGCACCCCACCTGGTTCTGCTCGCCGCCCGGCCGAGTAAGGACCAGGCAGCGAAACTCGCCGAACTCGCCGCGGACTCCGGCCGACTGGGCATCGGCTACCTGGCCGCCACCGGGGACAAGGGCCTGCCGGGCACCTCCTGGGAACTCGAAGCCACCTCCGACGGACGCCTCCTCGCCCCACCGCTCGGTCTGGACCTCCAGGCACAGCTCCTGCCGCAGGACCAGTACGAGGCCGTGATCCGGCTCTTCGCCGACGCCGACCGCTCCCCGGACCCAGGCCCCCCGCCGTTCCGGGTCGACCTCACCCCCAGCGGACAACCCGCGGTGTACGCACGGCTGGTCGGCACCTACGAGGTCATCGGCCTCGACACACCCGACGCCGAGCACGGCCCGCTGCTCCACGAAGCCCTGGCCATGCTCCTGCTCCACCGCGAGGGAGTGCACCCGCGGGTGCTGGCCTCCGGCCTGTGGCCCCGTGGCGTGACCGATGACGTCCGTGACGTCTTCCTCGCACGCCTGCGCACCTGGCTGGGAACCGATCCCGACGGAAGCCCGCGGCTCGGTATCGGCACCACCGGGCGGCTGACCCTCGCGCCCTCCGTCGTCTGCGACCTCGACGTGCTGCGCACGCTCCACCACGAGGCCACCGCGGGCAGCGGATCGGGCAACCCCCGGATACGGCAGCGCCTGCTCGACGACGCCCTGGCACTGGCCCGCGGCCCCCTGCTGGCCGACCGTCCGAAGGGCCGCTACACCTGGCTCTCCCACGAGGTCGTGGAGACTCAGCTGCTCCTGCTGGTGGCAGACGTGGCACTGGCCCTGTCCGGTCACCACCTGGAGGCCGGCAACCCCGCACCGGCGCTCGACGCCCTCGACACGGCCTTGACGCACGCACCGGCAGACGAGCGACTCTGGAACGAACTCCTACGCGCCGCGCACGCCACGGGGGACACGGCCCGGCTCGAATCGACGGCAGCAGCGCTCGTCGCCCGCCATCACGAGCTCAGTGGCGGCGCTCGCGGCCTCCCTCCCCGCACCGAGGCGCTGCTCGACAAGCTCCTGCCGGCCTGGCGTGAGGCCCAAGGTGCTGCCGGCTGACTCCCCGTGCAATCAGCCGCAGGTCCGACTCGTCACGTCTCCGTGCGGTACATCAGGTCGGTCTCGTACGTCGTGAAGCCGAGCCGTTCGTAGACCGACACCGCCGCCTTGTTGTCGGCGTCGACGTACAGCATCGCCGTCGGCAGGCCCTGGGCGGCGAGGTGGCGCAGGCCGATCGTGGTGAGGGCCTTGCCGAGGCCGCCGCCCTGGGTGCCGGGGCGGACGCCAAGGACGTAGACCTCGCCGAGCTGTTCGGCCGCGTGCACCTTGGTCCAGTGGAAGCCGACCAGTTCGCCGTCGCGGAAGGCCAGGAAGAAGCCCTCGGGGTCGAACCAGGGCTGGGCCTTGCGGTCGTCGAGGTCGCGCTGGGTGAGGGAGCCCTGTTCGGGGTGGTGGGCGAAGGCGGCCGCGTTCACCGCGAGCCAGGCGGCGTCGTCCTCGCCGGGGACGAAGGCACGGACCGTCACGTCCGTCGGGAGCACCGGGTCGGGCAGCTCCAGGCCGGTCAGGGGGCGTCGCATCTGCCGTAGTTCACGGAACAGGGTCAGGCCGAGGACCTGGGCGAGATGGCGGGCGGCGCTGTGGCCGCCGTGCGCCCACACCCGCAGCCGCTTGCCGGAGGCGGCGAGCAGGGCCGAGCCCAGGGCGCGGCCGTGGCCGTGGCCGCGGTGGGCCGGGTGGACGACCAGCTCCGCGGCCGGGGCCTCCACCGGATCGGTGTCCTCCAGCTGGGCGTAGCCGACCAGTTCGTCACCGACGTGCAGCAGCAGATGGGACACGCCCTCGCGGGCACCGCCCCGCAGCTGCAACCTGCCCTGTTCGGACACCGCTTGCTGGCCGTCGTCGTGCGCGGCCTCGGCGAGGAGTCCGAGGACCGCCTCGGTCTGTTCCGGCGAGAGCGCCGAAAGGGTCTCGATGGAGCGGGAGATGCCGGGGCGTCCGATGTCGTCGCTGGTCATGGCTACGAGGGTAAGGGGAGGTACGGGCAAAGCGGCGGCAAAGAAGCAACCAGGATGTAACCACGAAACCTCTGTCGCGCTACGCGCGTTGACCCTAGGCTGCGCCGGGACGGGGGCACTTCCTCATCCGGAATCACCGGAACCACCGGATTCAGCAGAAGCTCAGGGGGGCGTATGCCAGCCATATCCCAGTCGCACCAGTCGGACGCCGGTCGTCGCAGACGTCGTACGTACCGTCTGGTCGCCGCAGCCGCCGGTCTCGCCACCGTCGGCGCCCTCGCCGCCGCACTGCCCGCGGGCGCGCACGACAACAAGCACGGCAAGCCGCTGCCGAGCCGCTACCAGGACGTCCAGCTGCTGTCCTTCAACGACCTGCACGGCAACCTGGAGCCGCCGTCCGGCTCCTCCGGCCGGGTCACCGAGCTCCAGGCGGACGGGACCACCAAGACGATCGACGCCGGTGGTGTCGAGTACCTCGCCACCCATCTGCGCGAGGCGCGCAAGGCGAACGGGTACTCCATCACCGCCGCCGGTGGTGACATGGTCGGCGCGTCTCCGCTGATCTCGGGTCTCTTCCACGACGAGCCCACCATCGAGGCGCTGAACAAGCTCGACCTGGACGTCACGTCCGTCGGCAACCACGAGTTCGACGAGGGCGCCAAGGAACTGGCCCGTCTGCAGAACGGCGGCTGTCACCCCACCGCCGGCTGCTACACCGACGAGAAGTTCCAGGGCGCCGACTTCCCCTACCTCGCGGCGAACGTCCTGGACGAGAAGACCGGCAGGCCGATCCTCAAGCCGTACTGGGTGTGGAAGAAGAAGGACGTCAAGGTCGGCTTCATCGGCGTCACCCTGGAGGACACCCCGGGTGTCGTCTCCGCCGAGGGCGTCAAAGGCCTGAAGTTCAAGGACGAGGTCGAGACGATCAACAAGTACGCCAAGGTGCTGCAGAAGCAGGGCGTCAAGTCGATCGTGGCCCTCATCCACGAGGGCGGGCTGCCGGCCTCGGGCTCGTACAACTACAACTGTGACTCCCCGGGCGCCGGTGACGGCATCTCCGGCCCGATCGTCGACATCGCCAAGAACATCTCGCCGTCCGTGGACGCCCTGGTCACCGGCCACACGCACGCCGCGTACGTCTGCACGATCCCCGACCCGTCGGGCAAGCCCCGCATGGTCACCTCGGCCGCCTCCTTCGGCCGGCTCTACACGGACACGACGCTGACGTACGACCGCTTCACCGGCGACATCGCCCGTACGGCCGTGAAGTCGGCGAACCACGTGGTCACCCGGACCGTCGCCAAGGCGCCCGACATGACCCAGCTGATCAGCAAGTGGAACACCCTCGCGGCGCCCATCGGCAACCGTGCGATCGGCTGGATCTCCGCCGACGTCCCCAGCACCGGCACCGAGTCGCCGATGGGTGACCTGATCGCCGACGCGCAACTCGCGTACGGCAAGGGGCTCGACCCCGAAACCGACCTCGCGCTGATGAACCCGGGCGGTGTCCGGGCGGGCCTGACCTACGCGGCCAAGGGGACCGAGGGCGACGGAGTGGTGACGTACGCCGAGGGCTTCACCGTGCAGCCCTTCTCCAACACCGTGAACCTCCAGGACTTCACCGGGGCCCAGCTGATCAAGGTCCTCCAGGAGCAGGTGAGCGGGTCGAACACGGCCTCGCCGAAGGTCCTGCAGCCGTCGGCGAACCTCACGTACACGCTGGACCTGACGAAGACCGGCGCGGATCGGATCGTCCTCGGCTCCGTGAAGCTGAACGGCACGGCCGTCGACCCGGCGGCCACCTATCGCGTCGCGACCAACAGCTTCCTGGCGGGCGGCGGCGACGGCTTCACCACGCTGGGCCAGGGCACGAACGACCTCGTCGGCGGCGACGACCTCGCCGCTCTCGTGGAGTACCTGACGGCCAACTCGTCGGCGAGCAGCCCGATCGCACCGCCGGCCGCGAACCGGATCACGGTCGTTCAGTAGATCGTGAGCTGAGTCGCACGGGCCCGGAGCGGGTTGCGGGTGGGGGGCGTTCGCATGATCGGATGGATCGATGCGTTCCCCCCACCCCGTACCCACGCACCCCCACCCGTATGACGTCCCTGACGAAGAACCCCCGGCCCCGCCGACCACCCACCGCCGCACCGGGCGGAGGCGTCGGCGGGGCCGTTTCGCAGGCCTGCCGTTCGCGCTGAAGACGGTCGCCTCGCTGCTGGTGCTGGCCGCCTTCCTCACCCTCGCCGACCGCTGGGCCGTCCTGTACGCCGAGCACAGGGCCGCGGACACCCTCAAGGACCGGCTGCGGCTGACCGCGGCGCCCGAGGTGGAGATCGACGGCTTCCCCTTCCTGCCGCAACTCGTGGGCAGGCGCCTGGACTCGGTCAAGGTGACCGTCCCGGATGTGGCGGCCGACCGGGTCACGCTGGCCGCGGTGTCGGCGACGGCCCATGACATACGGCTCGACGGGGACGGTCCGACCTCCGTGCGCGGGGCGCGAGTTCCCCGGCTCGACGGCGACGTGCTGCTCTCCTTCGCCGACATGAACCGTGAACTCGGCGCGTCCCAGGTGACGTTCACCGGGGCGGGCCGGGACCGGGTCGCCGTGCGCGGCACTCTTCCGGTCGCCGGACACGACCTGCGGCTGCGGGCCGACGTGCGCGTGGCGCGCGACGGGGAGCGGGGCGTCGACACCCGGATCGGCGGGATGCGCCTGGACATCGGGGAGCTGGCGACCTACCGGCCGGGTACGCGCGCCTCGCAGGGCCTGCATCTGACCCGTGCGTCCGCGGCGGCCCTGGCCCGGGAGACGCGCAAGGCCCGTGCCGTGCTGGCGGTACCGTCCGTGGTGCGCGCGCTGGGCGTGCCCGATGCCACCGTGCGTGAGGCGCAGCGCTCCGACACCGCGCTGTCCCGTCTGACCGGCCGCCCGGAGTTCGTACGGCAGGCCATGCGTCTGAACCTCCTCGACCTGGCCCTGGCCCACCCCGAGCTCCTGGACCGCCTGGGCCTGGACCCGGCGCTGCTCGACGCCCTCTCCCACCTGACCCGCCCGGTCCTCGCCGACCGCCTCTCCCTCGGCTTCCGGCTGCCCGAGCCGCCGAGCGGTGACCTGCGCCTGCGGGACGTACGCGTGGCGAAGGACGGCATCAGGGTGAGCGTCGAGGGCTCCGGACTGGCGGTCGGTCCATAGATGTCCGCCTTTAAATTCTGTGTCAGCCTTTCAATTCTCAGGCGATACACAACCAGTCTTATTGAGGTCTAAGGCGGAATGGCTTTTTCGGCCGCGGGAATGCCGTAGTGTTTTCCATGTAGAAAGCGAACGACGCAA
Organism: Streptomyces canus; assembly: GCF_001514145.1. Classification (GTDB taxonomy): domain Bacteria; phylum Actinomycetota; class Actinomycetes; order Streptomycetales; family Streptomycetaceae; genus Streptomyces; species Streptomyces canus. Next base: position 611,407 of record NZ_KQ948660.1, on the reverse strand, counting down.
ACGGAATTCGCCAAGTAAATCAAATTCATTCATAGGCAGAGAAGGACGCAGACATGAGCTTCCACAAGATCGCCCCCGTCAAGAAGGCCGCCAAGCCCGCTCCGGCCCCGAAGAAGAAGGCGCCGAAGAAGCACGCGCCGAAGCGCCGTCCCATCGCCCACAAGGGCTGAGGGAGCACGCCGCGAGGCGGGGCCACCGGCAGCGAGCGCGTCTCGCGTCGGGGGCCCCGCCTCGGCCGTCTCCACGAAAGGGAGTCGTCATGAGGGAAGTCCGCGAGGCCTTCCGCCGTTTCTGGCCGCTGACCCGCGGCGACCGCAAGTGGCTGGCGGCGATCGTCGCGTGCGTGGTGGTGTCCGCGCTCGCCGAGACCGCCGCGATCCTGCTGTTCGCGGAACTCACCGACAGCGCCCTGAAAGCCGGTTCGCTCTCCGCCTTCTGGGGCCCGGCCGGCGCCTGGCTCGGTGTCGCCGCGCTCGGCGCGCTCGTCGGCTACTTCGGCAACTCGCTCGCGACCTGGACCGCGGAGAGATTCGTGCTGCGCCTGCGCGCGAAGGTCTTCCGGCACATCCAGGACCTGCCCCCGCACTTCTTCCAGAAGCACCGTCAGGGCGATTTGGTCGAACGCCTCACCGGTGACGTCGAGGCCATCGAGCAGATGGTCGTGTCCGGCGTCGTCGGCACCGTCGCCGCCGCCTTCTCGGCCGTCTTCTACTCGGCCGCCGCCCTGTACCTGCGCTGGGACCTCGCTCTGGCCACCTTCGTCCTCGCGCCCCTGTTCCTGTTCGCCGCCCGCCGCTTCTCCGGCCGGATCAAGGAGGCCTCGCAGGAGGAGCGGGTCGCGGACGGCGCGATCACCTCCGTGGTGGAGGAGTCGCTCGGCAACGTGGTCCTCACGCAGGCCTACAACCGCCGCCGCGACGAGGAGAGGCGCCTCGACCGCGAGGCCCGCGCCTGGATGAAAGCCTCCGTGCGCGGGGCCCGGCTGAGCGAGATGTACGAGCAGTTCGTCGAGGTCGTCGAGACGCTGTGTGTGCTGGCCGTGATCGGTCTGGGCGTCTGGGAGATCTCGGCCGGCCGTATGACCCTCGGTCAGCTCCTCGCCTTCGCCGCCTTCATCGGCTATCTGTACCCGCCGGTCCGCAACCTCGGCCAGCTGGGTCTGACCCTCACCGCCGCCACCGCGGGCGCCCAGCGCCTGAACGAGATACTGGACGCGAAACCGTCGGTGGGCGACCCGGCCGACCCCGTCCCCGTCTGGCCGGTCCGCGGCTGGGTCGGCTTCCACGGCGTGCACTTCCGCTACCCCACCGCCCGCCGCGACTCCCTCACCGACGTGTCCTTCTCGGCCGCGCCCGGCGAACTGGTGATCATCACGGGCCCGAGCGGCGCCGGCAAGTCCACCCTGTCCAAGCTCCTCACCCGTTTCTACGACCCCTCCGCGGGCGTGATCACCCTGGACGGCGTCCCGCTCACCCACATGGGCCTGGAGTTCCTGCGGGAGCAGGTCGCGTTGCTCCCGCAGGAGACTCTGATCCTCAACGGAACGATCCGCGAGAACATCGGGACGGGCCGGCCGGGCGCGAGCGACGAGGAGATCGAGCAGGCGGCCCGGTCGGCGGCGGCCCACGACTTCATCTCCTCGCTCCCCGAGGGCTACGACACCGAGATCGCCCCCGGCACGGCGGCACTGTCCGGCGGCCAGCTCAAGCGGATCACCATCGCCCGCGCGATGCTCCGGGCCGCGCCCGTCCTGATCCTCGACGAGCCCACCGCCGGCCTCGACTCGGTCGCCGCGCGCCAGGTCGTGCACCCCCTGCGCCGGCTGGTGTCCGGCCGGACGACCATCATGATCACCCACGATCTGAGCCTGGCCCCGGACGCGGACCGCATCCTGGTCGTCGACGGCGGGCGCCTGGTGGAAGCGGGCACCCACGCGGAACTGGTCGCCGGCCGAGGCGCCTACGCCCGTCTGCTGGGCCCGCTCCCCGAGGACACGATGGTCCTGCGGAAACTGCCGGACGACACCGTGCCCCTGCGCCGCTGACCGCACCCCGTACCCATCGGCCCCGCCAGGACCCCGTGATCACCCCACCGATCACGGAGCCCTCCGCGGGGCCTTCGCCCGTGGGCCACGACGACCGGTGGGCCCGGCCCTCGACGGCGTCCCGCAGGCCGTCAGAACGGCTCCGCGGCCGCCACGATCCGCGGCGGCAGATACGGCGACCTCACCCTGATCTCCCAGCCCCGCCTCCGCGCGTGGCAGACGAGGGCCAGGATGTCGAGGCTCAGCGCGGCGTCGGGGTCGGTGGGGCGGTCGGCGACGGCGTAGTGGTCGCGGTGGGCCGTGAGGGCGTCCAGGAGGGCCAGGTTGAAGCTCTCCTCGTCGCCCTCGACGAGCTGGGAGAAGAGCACCGCGGGCGGCGGCAGGACACCCTGGTCGCGGGCCTTCCCGGCGTCCCGCAGCGCCAGGTCCGTGGCGGGCTCGGGGTCCTCGCCCCGCAGATAGGCGTGCAGGGCCCGCCGGTAGGAGGCCGGCACCGAACGGTCGGGGCCGACACGCTCGGGCCCCGCCAGGACCAGCGGCGCCAGATGCTCCCGCCGGCCCGTGACCAGCGCGAGGTGCACCGCCCGGTGCCAGGCCCCCGGCCCGGCGTCCTCGTCCCGGCAGGCGGGGTAGGTCACGGTCCTGCCGTCGATCGTCACCGGCACGTCGGTGCCGGGCTCCGCCAGCGTGGTACGGAACAAGGCGGCCCCCAGCTCCGCGGCCAGCCGCAGGTTCTCCAGCTGGGCGTCGCTCGCGTCGGGCGTGTGCGCGGCACGGGTCCGGAAGAGGAGCTCCTGGTAGGTGACGGCGTAGGCCAGCTCGAAGGTGGTGAGCGACTTGCCGGGCATCGGGGTGATGGCGTCCCGGGTGTACCGCTCGAACTGCTCCTCGCTGTCCGGGTCCAGAGGACGCGGCTCCAGGATCCGCCCGAACTCCACCACCCCCGCGGCGAGTTCGGCCACCGCGTCCGGGCGGCGGGCCCGGCCGTAGGGCCCCACCCGCGGCGGCGTGGCCTTGAAACCGGTGACCAGCGCGTCCGGCAGATAGTCGCTGTCGGCGGCCGGCGGCCAGCCCTCCTCGCGGTACGCCAGTGCCGTCAGGGCGATCGGCAGGAGCGGGAGAAGACTGCCCGGACGCGCTCCCGGCCCGGGAGTGCCGGTCAGCGGCCTCAGCAGTCGTACGACCGCCTCGTCGAACCCCTCCCGGTCACCCGCGGTCAGCGCGCGCAGCGCCCGCAGCCCGATGCCGTACGGCTGGTCGGCAAGGTGCTCGCCGGTCTCCGCCTCCCGGGCCCGGACCCGGTCGAGTGCCGCGTCGAGCGCGGTGAGCTTCTCCTGGCGGGAAGGCGGGTAGGTGACGTCGTCGTCGCCGGTGTCGCCGATGACGAAGGCCATGAAGCCGTTGATCAGTTCGGCGTCGGGGTGGCCGGAGCGGTCCTGCTGGGGGGTCTCGCGCGCGAAGTGGAAGGCCTCGCCGTGCCATTGGGTCTTCTCGGCGAGGATCGCCAGGCAGAAGGCGTCCAGCCACTTGGCGGCCGAGACCGGCTCCGGGGTGCCGCCGGGCTCGCGGTCGTAGACCAGGCCCCAGTTCGGGTAGGTGAGGAAGACCTCGAAGTGGTCGCGGGGGAAGTACGCCGCGTACGCCACCGCGCCGGCGGCCGCCTCGGCGGCGTCCTCCAGGACCGCCTTCGCCTCGGGGGAGTGCAGACCGGGGGTCTCCACCGAGAGCGCGCCGAGATACTCGACGAACTCCTGGGCGATCAGCCACCACTCCCATGCCGTCACCGGGCCGGCCTTGGACATGGAGTGGACCTGCGAACCGATCCTGTTCGCGAAGTCCTTCCGCACCGCCGAAACGGCTGCCTCGCCGACCCGATGCCTTTCGATACGTACCACTTTCCGCTCCCCCGTCCGACACCTCGATCTACGGAAACCAGCCTAGATCGAGGGTCTGACAGTGGAGCGGAAAGCCGGTGAAACGCCAGGTCAGGAGCTGGTCGGCGTCCAGTCGCCCAGCCAGTCCGCGACCTCCTGGCCGGTGGCCTGCGCGTCGGTCAGCTGCGGCCGGTCACTGCTCGCCGCACCCGAGCCCGCGCCGGTGTTCTTGTACTCCGCGAACCGGTCGTCCTTCCAGGAGAAGCCGCTCATGTCGGTCCACGGCGTGGACTTGATCGCGGCGCTCAACGACGTGTTGCGGACCGTGGTCTGCGGGTCGAGGCTCGCGTCACCACCGGCGTGCCAGGGGCGGCCCAGGTAGAAGCTCGCGGAGGAGACGTCCCCGTTCACGGTCGAGTTGGCGATGAGGATGCCCTTGCGGCCCGCGGCGGTGCTCGGCGCGGTCACGTAACCGGCCGACGTGCCGTTCCAGCGCTTCTTCAGCGTGATGACGGACTTGTCGATCACCGCGGTGGCCCGCCCGAAGATGAAGTCGACGTTGCCGATGACGTAGGAGTTGGTCATGTAGACCCGGCCCAGCTTCTCCTTGGCCGCGGTGTCCACGAGGAGCGTGTCCTGGTCGCCGCTGACGATGACCCCGTCCAGGAACACCTTGTCGGCGGCGGTGCGCAGGGCGACCGCCTGGCCCGCGATGTCCTGGTGACTGGCCTCGTCGAAGTCGTTGGAGATCGTCAGGTTGCGGGCCTGGAAGTCGTCGGCCTCGACGGTGACGGTGGCGCTGCCGCCGGTGCCGTAGGTGCCCGAGCCGTCGGGCTTGGGGGTCCCGGACGCGTTGTTGTAGACGATCACCGTGTCGTTGCGGCTGCCACCCGACCCCTGGATGGTGACGTGCGGTTTGTTGGACGGCACCTTGACCAGCTCGCGGTAGGTCCCCGGCTTCACCGAGATCACCACACGGGAGGGGTTGTTGGCCGGTACCGCGTTCACCGCTGCCTGCACGGTCGAGTACTGCCCGCTGCCGTCCTTGGCGACGGTGAGCGTGGTCGCGGCGGCGGCCTTCGTCGAGGCGGTCGCCGTCGTACCGATCGAACTCCGCGGTCCCACGCCGGACTTGAGAAGCGCCGGTACGTCGGCCGTCTTGTCGAGCGTGTAGGCGTAGTACGTCTTCGGGTCGAAGGCCGTGCCCCCGCTCTCGTTGCGCCCGCTCGTCCCCACGAAGGTGTTGCCCTTCTGGACGATGCTCGCGGTGCTGTCCTTGATGACGGGGTTCTTGAAGCCCTGGAAGTAGGAGTTCTCCAGGACCATCCTGGTCGCGCCGCGCGAGTAGTTGCCGTAGGAGGAGTTGATGTCCGTCCCGGCCACGTCCTCCAGGAAGTTGTTGTAGAGGTGCGCGTGGGCGGCGTTGTCCGTGGACGGGTTGCGCTGCTCGGTCTCGCGGATCCAGTTGTGGTGGATGGTGATGTCGGTGACGACGTTCTCCGTCCAGCCGATGCCGAACGCCTTGTTGTCCTGGCTGAGTTTGTTCCAGGAGACCGTCACATAGGTGCTGTCCTTGCGGACGTCGATGAGTCCGTCGGCCATGTGCCGCAGGTCGTTGTGGTCGATCCACACGTGGTGGGCGCCGTCCATCTGGATGGCGTCGAAGTCGTGTTCCTTGTCGTTCCACACGCCCTGGTAGGCGTCCCGGATGGTGAGGTTCCGGATGATCACGTTGTGCACGCCGGAGCCGAGGAAGAAGCCGCCGCCGACGATCTGCCCGGAGGTCCCGGACCCGACGATGGTCTTGTTGCTCTGGACCTTGATCTCTTTCCCGACCGGGTCCATGGTGATCGTCGCGGCGACGACGATGACGTACGGCTCGCTCGCCGTCGCGTACTTCTCCAGGTCGGCGAGCGTCCTCACGGTGACGATCTGACCGTCCCGGCCGCCGTACGTCCCGTTCTGGCCGAGCGCGTTGACGGAGGCGAAGCCGTCCGCGGTGGCGGTGGCCCAGGCGGGAGCGGCGGTGGTGGCGGCGGAGGCCCGGGGCTGGCTGCCCGGGAGCCCACCGTAGGCCAGCCCTCCGGCGGCCGTCAGGATGAGCGGAACACCGAGGGCGAGGGCGGTTGTCCGGCGTCGGCGATGCTGGGCCATGGGGGGCATCCGTTCCGTGCGGGGGTAGGGACCGCAGAGCAGTCGCCGCCCCCCGCACGGAAGGTTGCCGCGTGAACGCGCCTACTTGGCGCAGGACTTCGGGTCGAGGTTCTCCTGCCACTTGTCCTCACGGCCGTCGGGCTGGCCGTTGGGCAGGAGCTTGTCGGAGATGCCGTCGATGTAGTAGCCGTACGAGTAGATCGTCTTCCAGCTCGCGTCCCGGCCACGCCAGGTGTGCGTGGTGACCTCGCCGTCGCCCTTGTTCCACTGGTAGTCCTCGACGTAGAACACCGGGTTCACGCGGACCACCCGCTGGTACGGCGTCCAGGTGGTCGCCACCTGGGTGCACGGCGGTATGGACTTCTCGCTGCGCCGCTCGAAGGACGAGGTCTTCTCCCAGCCCCATTCGTAGCCGGCGCTGCCGCCCACGGTGCCGGAGAAGATGCTCTTGGCCAGGGAGAGGCTGATGCTGGCGCCGACGCTCTTCTTGGCGAAGGTCTTGGTGCTGTACCCGCTGACGAAGGTCACCTTGTCCTCGGTCGTGCCGTGGTTGCCGGTCCACTCGGAGGTGCGGACGGGCTCGCCCTTCACGGACCAGGTCGAGGACTGCGCGTACCCGCACCAGCCGCGGAACAGCTCCCACGGTCCGGCGGGCACCCACAGCCCGAACACGTCCCGCAGGTACTCGTCCTGCGTCTTGAACTCGCCGGTGTCGACGTTGAGCGCACCGTAGACCCCGGTCAGGCTGGTCTCCTGGCTGCACAGCCGGTCCAGCATGACGTCGGTGTCCCCGGGGTCCACGCCCCGGACGTTCTGGGCCCCGCCGGGACCGGCCGCCTGGGCGGTACCCGCACCGGCCAGCAGCCCGGCGACGGCGAGGGCCGCGGACGCGGCGGCGAGGGCGCTCTTCTGCAGAGTCGATGTACGAAACAAACGCATGGGGGGTTCTTCACTCCTGAGTGCTGAGGACAGATGCGTGGGGCACCTGTTCGACACCTCAGGAAGCTGGCAGAGAACCCGTGAGTAGGGTCGAGAACGCGTGAGGGTTGACAGGACATCGACAGCTTGGCGTTCACTCTACGACGGCGGGAGCCTCCGGTGGCGGAGTCGGCGCCCCCGGCAGTCGTACGGTCGCGATGGTGCCGCCGCCTCCGGCGTGGCCGAGGGTGACCTCGCCGCCGGCCTGCTGGACCGTGCGGGCCACGATGGAGAGGCCGAGACCGGAGCCGGGCAGCGCGCGGGCCGACGGAGAGCGCCAGAACCGGTCGAATACGTACGGGAGTTCCTCGGCGGGGATACCGGGGCCGTGGTCGCGGACGGTGAGGACCCCCTCGTTCAGCCGGACCTCGACCGTGCCGCCCTCGGGGCTGAACTTCACTGCGTTGTCAAGGATGTTGACGACGGCGCGCTCCAGTGCGGCCGGTTCGGCCCGGGTGTACCAGGGTTCCAGCGAGGCGTCGATGGTCAGGTCCGGGCCCCGCAGCCGTGCCCTGCGCAGCGCCGACTCGACGGTGTCCTCCAGCGAGACGACCTGTACCCGCTCTCCGCGCTGGCCCTCCGATCGGGACAGCTCCTGCAAGTCACCGATCAAAGACGCCAGTTCGGTCATCTGCGCCTTCACGGACGCGAGCAGCGCCTTGCGGTCGGCCTCGGGGAGGGGGCGGCCGGTCTCCTCACTGCGGGTGAGGAGCTCGATGTTGGTGCGCAGGGAGGTGAGGGGGGTGCGGAGTTCGTGCCCCGCGTCGGCGATGAGCTGCTGCTGGAGCTCGCGGGAGCTGGCGAGGGAGCTCGTCATCGAGTTGAAGGAGCGCGACAGGCGGGCGACCTCGTCCTCGGCGTCGTCCTCGACGGGGATGCGGATGTTCAGGTCCTCGGTGCGTGCCACCCGCTCGACGGCCTCGGTGAGCTCGTCGACGGGGCGGAGGCCGGCGCGGGCCACGAAGAGGCCGGCGGCACCGGCGCCGAGGACTCCGATGCCGGAGACGAGGAGGAGGATGAGGGCGAGTTCGTTGAGGGTGGACTGGGTGGTCTTCAGAGGAACGGCCACGGTGAGCGCGGCCTCGGTGTACAGCTGGGGCTGTGAGCCCGGCCCCTGGCTGACGTACAGGGGTGTCGTCAGCACTCGTACGGCTTTGCCGTCAGAGTCGGTGCCGTTGCGAAGGATCCCTCTCTTGCTGGTCGCGTCCTTGATCACGTTCTCGTCGGCGTCGGTGGTCTTGACCCTGCCCAGGGAGTTCGACGAGACGCAGGCCTTGCCGTTCGCCTGCACCAGCTGGAGGTAGACCTCGGCCCTGATCCGGAAATCGCCGAAGGTCTCCACCGGTGTCTGGGGGCACTCGGTGAGGGTGGCCACGACCGCCTGAGCCTGCTGCGGTCGCGCCGCATTCTGCAGATCCTCGTCGAGCTGGTCGTACAGCTTCCCCTGCACGATGAACCAGCAGGTCACCGACACCGCCGCCACCGCGAACGCCACCGCTGCCGCCACGAGCAGCGCCAACCGCGACCGGATCGGAAGGGACCGATATCGCCGTACGACCCTCTTCACTCGGCGCCACCCTGCCGCAGCACATACCCCACGCCGCGAACCGTGTGCACGAGCCGCGGCTCACCGCCCCCCTCCGTCTTGCGGCGCAGGTACATCACGTACACGTCCAGCGAGTTGGACGACGGCTCGAAGTCGAAGCCCCACACCGCCTTCAGGATCTGTTCCCTGGTCAGCACCTGGCGCGGGTGGGCCATGAACATCTCGAGCAGGGTGAACTCGGTACGGGTCAGCTCCACCGGCCGCCCCGCACGCGTGACCTCACGGGTCGCGAGATCCATCCGCAGATCGGCGAAGGTGAGCGCCTCGTCGTCCTCGGCGGACCCCGCACCGGCCGCCGCGGCGTACGAGCTGCGCCGCAGCAGCGCACGGACCCGGGCGAACAGCTCGTCGAGCTCGAACGGCTTGACCAGATAGTCGTCGGCGCCCGCGTCGAGCCCGGTGACCCGGTCACCGACCGTGTCACGGGCCGTCAGCATCAGGATGGGGGTCGTGTCGCCCGCGCCGCGGATGCGCCGGGCGGCGGTGAGTCCGTCCATGCGGGGCATTTGGATGTCGAGGACGACCAGGTCGGGCCGGTACGCGGTCGCCTTGTCGAGCGCGTCCGCGCCGTCCACGGCCACCTCCGTGTCGTAGCCCTCGAAGGCGAGGCTGCGCTGGAGTGCTTCGCGCACCGCCGGCTCGTCGTCGACGATCAGGATGCGCTGGGGGTCACGGTCGCCTTCGGCGGGGCTCATGGCTGGGGATTCCTCGGGTGCGGTGGGACGGCAGGGGGCTGAAACAGTGAACGCTTTCAGCCTCGCACGGTTCCCGGTCGGTGCGTCATGGGCAGGGGTTCAGCCGCGTGCGGGGCTGCGGCGGCGGCTGCGGGCGGCGCTCACCCCGCGGCGGGCCACCGCCACGGACGCCACCTCGGGCGCCCGCGTCACCGGCGGGTGCAGTGCGTACGCCACCTCGAGGGCCAGGGTGAATCCGGCCGGGTCGGTGCCGGCCACCGGGTGTGAAACCTGCTTGATCATGACGTACTCCTCGCGAAGGTCAGGGGTGTCAGTTGTCGGCGCCGCCGGCCCGCAGCGTGGCCAGGTCGGACTTGACGGTGTTGATCGGGATGGAGAAGCCGAGGCCAGCGCTGCCGGCCGTCGAGGAGTCCGAACTGGCGGAGTACATCGCGGAGTTGATGCCGATGATGTTGCCGTTCATGTCGATGAGCGCGCCGCCGGAGTTGCCCGGGTTCAAGGACGCGTCCGTCTGGATGGCCTTGTACGTCGTCGTGGACGAACCGGTGTCGCCGTTGAACTGCTGGCCGCCGAACTCGAACGGCCACTGACCGCTGCCGCCGCCCTGGCCCTGCCCCTGGCTCTGGCCCTCGTCCGTCGAGACGGTGACGTCCCGGTCGAGGGCGGAGACGATGCCGCTGGTGACGGTGCCGGTGAGGCCCTCGGGGGAGCCGATCGCCACGACCTGGTCGCCGACCTGGACGCCGTCGGAGTTGCCGAGGGTGGCCACGGTCAGGCCGGAGGCGTTCTCCAGCTTGATGAGGGCGAGGTCCTTCTTGCTGTCGGTGCCGACGACCTTCGCGGTGTAGGTCTTGCCGTCGCTGGTGCTCACCTTGATGGAGGTGGCGCCGGAGATGACGTGGTTGTTGGTGATGATCTCGCCGTCGCTGGTGATGATCACGCCGGAGCCGGTGGACTCGCCGGCGTTCGAGGCGGCGTTGATCTCGACGATGCTCGGGCTGACCGCCTTGGCGACCCCGGAGACCGTGCCCTTGGCGGAGGACGGCACCACGCTGGTGCTGGTGCTGCTGCTGGAGGCGACCGTGTCGTTGCCGGTCAGCTCCTGGATGCCGTAGGCGGTGCCGCCTCCTATCGCCGCGGCGACGATCGCGACGGCGGCGAGGAGGGCGAGCGGGCCGCGGGTGCGCTTCTTCGGCGCGGGGGGCGCGGGCTCGGCCGGGGGCGCGGTGAGCAGAGCGGTCCCGCCGCCGTTGCCGTCACCGCCGTACGAACCGGCGCCCGCGGAGGCGTAGGCGGCGGGCTGGGCCTGCCGGCCGCCCTGCCACACGGTCGTCGGCTCGACGACCGGCTGCTGGAGCGGCGCCGCGGGCGGCTGGGCCGGCGGGGGCGGCCACTCGGGGTTCACGGGCGAGGAAGCGTGCTGCTGGGCGCCCTGGTAGGGGGTCTCGTACTGCTCGTACTCGCCGTCGCGGCGGAAGCTCTCGGTCATGACAAGAAGCTTGTCCCGCGACCATGAGAGCTCCCTGAGTGCTCCCTGAGAAGCCCGGCAGAACCTCGTATGCCCGATATAAAGCCGCCGCTGGCCTCCGGCGCCGCGTTCTCAGGCGCCTTTAAGGGAACTCACTCGCACCCGCAGGACCGCCGCACGACCAGCTTCGACGGGAACACCTTCAGCCGCTCCCGGCGGGACCCCGCGACCCGGAGTCCGTCGTCCAGCACCAGGTCCACCGCGGCCCGGGCCATCGCCGACCGGTCCGACGCGATCGTCGTCATCGGCGGATCCGCGAGCGCGGCTTCCTTGATGTCGTCGAACCCGATGACCCCCAGCTCGCCCGGCACGTCGATGCGCAGCTCACGCGCGGCCCGCAGCAGGCCGATCGCCTGGTCGTCGGTGGAGCAGAAGATCGCCGGGGGGCGATCGGGCCCGGAGAGCACGCCGAGCGCCACCTGATACGCGTCGTAGCGGTTGTACGGCGCCTCGAAGAGCCGTCCCTCGGTGGGGAGCCCGGCCTCGTCCATGGCCCGTCGCCAGCCCTCGACGTGATCGGAGACCGGGTCGCCCACGGCGGGAGTGTCGGCGGTACCGCCCATACAGGCGACGTAGGGGTATCCGTGCCCGAGCAGATGCTCGACGGCGGTCTTCGCGCCGGAGAGGTCGTCGAGGACGACGGCGACGTCGTCGATCGCCTCCGGCCGCTCGTGCAGCAGCACGACCCGCGCGTCCCACGCATCGATCTCGGCGGCGGCGTTGTCGTTCAGCGCATGGGAGACCAGGATCAGCCCGGACACCCGCATCCCGAGGAACGCCCGCAGGTAGTGGACCTCGCGCTCGCCGATGTAGTCGGAGTTCCCGACGAGCACCATCTTCCCGCGCTCGGACGCGGCCTGTTCGACCGCGTGCGCCATCTCCGCGAAGAACGGCTGGCGCGCGTCCGGGACGATCAGGCCTATGAGATCCGTACGCCGGGACGCCATCGCCTGGGCGACCCGGTCCGGCCGGTACCCCAGCTCCTTGATCGCGGCGAGGACACGCTCGCGCGTGGCCGGGGCAACCGGCCGGGGTCCGTTGTTGATGACATAACTGACTACGGCGGTGGACGTTCCCGCCAGTCGCGCCACATCATCCCTGGTTACCTTGGCCACGCGCGGAGTCTACGCGGATGGACCCGCTCTGGGCAGGGCGTGAAGGAGGCACTGTGCCCCCGCAAAGGCCTACCGGGAAGTAGCCGGTGCGGGAGCCATGCCCAGGCGGAGAACCCGCTATGCCTCGGCCGGTACCTCGGAGGCGTCCAGGGCGGCGCTCTCGTCCGCATCCTCCGCGTTTGCCTGGCCGGAAGCGCCGGTCACGGCGCCCTTGGCCTTGGCCTCGTCGCTCGCGCCGACGCTGCCCTTCTCCGGCGTAACGAATCGATAACCGACGTTCCGGACGGTCCCGATCAGCGACTCGTGCTCGGGTCCGAGCTTCGCGCGCAGCCGTCGTACGTGGACGTCGACCGTCCGGGTGCCACCGAAGTAGTCGTAGCCCCAGACCTCCTGCAGCAACTGCGCGCGCGTGAAGACGCGGCCGGGGTGCTGGGCGAGGTACTTGAGGAGCTCGAACTCCTTGAAGGTGAGGTCGAGGACCCGGCCCTTGAGCTTCGCGGAGTACGTCGCCTCGTCGACCGAGAGGTCGCCGTTGCGGATCTCCATGGGGGAGTCGTCGTTGACGATCTGCTGGCGGCCCATGGCCAGCCGCAGACGCGCCTCGACCTCCGCCGGTCCCGCGGTGTCGAGAAGGACGTCGTCGATGCCCCAGTCGGCGGTGACGGCGGCGAGGCCGCCCTCGGTCACGACGAGGATGAGCGGACAGCCGGGCCCCGTGGAGCGCAGCAGCTGGCACAGGCTGCGGACCTGCGGCAGATCACGGCGCCCGTCGATGAGGATGACGTCGGCACCCGGGGTGTCGACGAGGGCGGGGCCTTCTGCCGGCGCCACACGCACATTGTGCAGGAGCAGGCCGAGGGCAGGCAGCACCTCCGTCGATGGCTGGAGGGCATTGGTCAGGAGCAGCAGAGAACTCATATGTCTGGTTCCTCCTCGGTCCCGCGAGGTCATGGCCTTCGTATACAGGGGTATCCGAAAGCACAAAAGGACCCGGGGGCTGCGTTGCCCGAGTCCTCTTCCGACGAGAATAGCCCACATGAGCATTGATCCGGCAGGTCGTGTGGCGCGTTCCACGGGTAGTCCGCACTCTGAGACGCGCAGACATGCACCTATACGGACGTTTCTGCACACCGACGACGGTGTGACGATCGATTCCGTATACGATCCGCCCTCCCTCGTATACGACGCCTCCCGGCCACCTGCGCGTGACCTGGTGTTCGTGATCGCGCACGGCTTCACCGGCGATGTGGATCGTCCTCATGTTCGCCGGGTGGTGAACGTGTTCACGCGGTACGGCGCCGTGGTCACCTTCTCCTTCCGCGGCCACGGAGCCTCCGGGGGGCGCTCGACGGTCGGCGACCGCGAGGTGCTGGATCTGGCCGCCGCGGTGGCCTGGGCCCGCGAACTCGGCCACGCGCGCGTGGCGACCGTCGGCTTCTCCATGGGCGGCTCGGTGGCGCTGCGGCACGCGGCGCTGTACCGGCCCGACGGCGGTCCGGACGGGCCGGTGCGCGAAGGGCGCACGGGACGGGAGGGGCGCAGGGACGCGTACCCGGACGCGGTGGTCTCGGTGAGTGCGCCGGCCCGCTGGTACTACCGCGGCACGGCCCCCATGCGAAGACTCCACTGGCTCGTGACCCGGCCCGAGGGCCGCCTGGTGAGCCGCTACGGATTCCGTACGAGGATCCATCACCGCGACTGGGACCCCGTCCCGCTCTCCCCCGTCGAGGCGGTCCGGGAGATCGCCCCCACCCCGCTGCTGATCGTCCACGGCGACCGCGACGGCTACTTCCCCCTCGACCACCCGCGGATGCTCGCGGAGGCCGCCGGCGACCACGGCGAGCTGTGGATCGAGCCCATGGGCCACGCCGAGCACGCGGCCGACGACGAGCTGCTGGGCCGTATCGGGGACTGGGCTGTCACAGCGGGCGGCTAGCCTGGCCCCGTACACCATCGATCGATTGAGGAAGCGGATGCCAAAGGTCACGGTGCGCTACTGGGCCGCCGCGAAGGCCGCGGCCGGGATCGCCGAGGAGCCCTTCGACGCGGCCACGCTCGCCGAGGCGCTGGACGCGGCGCGCGAGCGACACCCCGGTGAACTGGTGCGGGTCCTGCGGCGATGCTCGTTCCTCGTCGACGGTGACCCCGTGGGCACCCGCGGACATGAGACGGTACGGCTGGCCGACGGCGGCACGGTCGAGGTGCTCCCGCCGTTCGCAGGAGGGTGACGATGACGAACCAGCCGTACGAGGACTACGAGCAGTATCCGCAGCAGGGCTGGCCGGCCCAGCAGGCGTACGACGACGACGCCCAGGCGGCCCAGCAGCACACCCAGCAGTGGCAGGGCCAGACCTGGGACACCCAGGTGCACCGACCGGTCCAGTCCGCGCCGGAGACGTCGTATCTCCCGCAGCAGGACTACGAGGGCGGGCCCCAGGGGTACGGACCCCCGCAGGGAGCTCCGGGGGCCGGCGCGTACGGCTCCCCAGCGGCTCCCGACCCGGCGTACGGCTCCGCGCCGACTTCCGGCCCCGCGGCGTACGGCTCGGCGTCGACTTCTTCCGACCCTGCCGGTCATGGTCGTGCCTCGGCGGCTCCCGGTCCTGCTGGGTATGGCTCCGTGCCGGCTTCTCCGGACTCCGCGGGTCATGGTCATGCGTCGCCGGCTGCCGGTTCTGCCGAGTATGGCTCCGCGTCGACTTCTTCCGACCCCGTGGGTCATGGTCGTGCCTCGGCGGCTCCCGGTCCCGCCGGGCAGGGGCCGGGCCAGATGGCACCCGGCCCGGCCGGTCACGGACCTGCGCCGACGGCTCACGGTCCTGCCGGTCATGCTTACGCCCCGGGGGGTGGGGGCCCCGTCCACGGGTCCGCCCAGGCACATCCCGGTGCCGCCGGGCACGGGTCCGCGTCCGACGCCTCCGGCTACGGCCCCGCCACCGTCGCCGGCAACCCCCGCGTCACCGACGCCCAGCGGGCCCGTCTCGAGGGCCGCTCCCCGATCATCGAGCCCGGCATCCAGCCCGCCGCCCTCACCGCGCTGCTCGGCCTGCTGCTCTCCGGAACGGCGGCCGTCGGGTCGTACGCCCTCCTCGTGCCCCTCGTCGTCCTCCAGGCCGTCACCGCGGCCGGCTGGTTCCGGCTGAACGGCATGTGGCCCGCCCGGCAGGGCATCGCGCTGGCGTTCCTCGGGGCGCTGGTGGCCGACGCGGCACTCCTGACGGCCGGCCGGGAGAACGCGCCCGCCGCGATCCTCGGCACCCTCGGCGTCTGGGTCCTGCTCAGCCTGGTGATGCAGCTCCGCTCGCACGCAGACCCCGACGAGCGGATGTACGGCCTGATGGCGACCGTCGCCTCGGCGGCACTGGCGATCGTGGCGACCGGCCACCTCGCGGCGGACCCGGACGCGGTGACGGTCGGCGCGGCCGCCGTGGCCGTGGCGGTCCTGGCTCGCGCGCTGCCCCTGCCGACCCCGGCCTCGGTGGTCGTCTCCCTGCTCGCCGCGGCGGGCGCGGGCATCGCGGTCGGCGGGATGACGGGGCTCGGCGCGAAGGGCGCCTTCCTCGGCGCGGGCGCGGCGGTGTGCGCGCTGATCGGCCACCGGGTCGCGAGCTACGACTACCCGTCCCGCTTCGTGCACTTCACGGCGGGCGTGGCCCTGCCGCTGGCCGCGGCGGCTCCGGCGGTGTACGTGCTGGGCCGGGCGATCGGCTAGGTCGGCCCAGGCGTCTCGGTCCACAGGCAGAAGGGGTGCCCGGACGGGTCGAACAGGACCCGGACGTCGTCCTGCGGCTGGTACTCGGCGAGCCGCGCCCCTTCCGCCACCGCTCGCGCGGTCTCGGCCGCCAAGGCGTCCGGGCCGCCGTCGACCTCGATGTCCAGATGCAGCATCATCTGCTGCTCGCCGGGCTCGCGGGTGGGCCACACGGGCGGCAGGTACTCGGCTTCGGTCTGGAAGGCGAGGGAGGTGCCCCCGGTGCCGGGCGGCGGTCCGAGGAGGACCCAGTGCGGCTCCTCGGCGCGCACCACGTACCCGAGGAGGCGCTGGTAGAAGGCGGCGAGTTCGTGGGCGTCATGCGTGTCGAGGACGACGGTGGACAGCGACAGCCTCGCGGAAGAAGACATGCGGGCCTTCCTACTGGCGCCGCTTCTTCCCGTCCAGCTCGTCCCACCACTCGTCGGACTTCGCGTCGCCGGAGGGGTCGTCCCACCAGCGGTCGTCGGGCCCGCGCCGGTTCGCGACGACCGCGGCGAGCGGGGGGATCAGCATCGCCACCACGCACATTCCCACGGCCACCGGCACCGACCAGAGCCGCACGACTCCCCAGGCCAGGACGAACAGCCCGATGCACGTGCCCATCATGGCGAAGTAGACATGCCGTCGTCGCGCCAACATAGGTCCAGCGTAGGCCTGGAAAGGCCGGAGGGCCGTACCCCACGGGTACGGCCCTCCGGTGTCGGTCAGGTGCCTCAGACCGCGATCGCGACCTCGGCCAGGCCGCCCTGCTGGGCGACGACCGTGCGGTCGGCGGTGGCGCCGGGGACGAGGGCGCGGACGGTCCAGGTGCCCTCGGCCGCGTAGAAGCGGAACTGGCCCGTCGCGGAGGTCGGGACCTCCGCCGTGAACTCGCCGGTCGAGTCCAGGAGGCGGACGTAACCCACCACAGGCTCGCCGTCACGCGTCACCTGACCCTGGATCGTGGTCTCACCGGGCTTGATCGTCGAGGCGTCCGGGCCGCCGGCCTTCGCTCCACACATGTCTTTCTCCAAAGAAGGGGTCTGACCGGAAGGAAGGCCGGTCGGGTTGGACGGGTGTCTTACTTGTTGGCGCCGAGCTCGATCGGAACGCCGACCAGGGAGCCGTACTCGGTCCAGGAGCCGTCGTAGTTCTTGACGTTCTCGACACCCAGCAGCTCGTGCAGCACGAACCAGGTCAGGGCCGAGCGCTCACCGATACGGCAGTACGCGATGGTGTCCTTGGCGAGGTCGACCTGCTCCTCGGCGTAGAGCTCCTTGAGCTCGTCGTCCGACTTGAAGGTGCCGTCGTCGTTGGCGTTCTTCGACCACGGGATGTTGCGCGCGGACGGGACGTGGCCCGGACGCTGCGACTGCTCCTGCGGCAGGTGGGCCGGGGCGAGCAGCTTGCCGGAGAACTCGTCGGGGGAACGGACGTCGACCAGGTTCTGCGAACCGATGGCCGCCACCACGTCGTCGCGGAAGGCGCGGATGGACTTGTTCTGCGGCTTCGCCGTGTAGGCCGTCTCGGTCCGCTCCGGGACCTCCTCGACCAGCTCGCGGGCGTCCAGCTCCCACTTCTTGCGGCCGCCGTCGAGAAGCTTGACGTTCTCGTGGCCGTACAGCTTGAAGTACCAGTAGGCGTAGGACGCGAACCAGTTGTTGTTGCCGCCGTAGAGGATCACCAGGGTGTCGTTGGCGATGCCCTTCGCCGAAAGGAGCTTCTCGAAGCCCTCCTGGTCGACGAAGTCGCGGCGGACCGGGTCCTGCAGGTCCTTGGTCCAGTCGATGCGGATCGCGTTGCGGATGTGGTTCTTCTCGTAGGCGGACGTGTCCTCGTCCACCTCCACGATCGCGATGTCGGGGTTGTCGAGGTTGGCCTCGACCCAGTCGGCATCGACCAGGACGTCGCTGCGGCTCATGCTCTTTCTCCTCCGGGGCAGTTGCGGCGGGGCGTGCGAAAGGGTGTGCGGGACGCACGGATGCCCTGGGGCGCCAGGGCAAGGGGATGCGGAGGTCGATGCCGTCCGCTCAGAAGGGGCGACAGAGCATGGCGGCGACGCGGCACAGGTCTACTGCCCGCCGCTTCGTGAGATCCGCCTGTCGCTTCATGCCGTCGATCGTAGGGACGGACATACCGGCATGTCACCGGTGTGTCGCATGCTGAGATGCGATCGTCCGGAATGTGGGACCAGAAAGCCGCCCGGGCCGTGGTCCCACGGTTCCCGGGCGGCTGTAGTCGTCATCACATCTACGGTACGGACGCCACCGTCTCGCCTGTCGGACGCAAGGCGTCCGGCGTGTCAGCGTATGGCGTACGGCCCGACGCTCGTCCTACCCGGCGAGCTTGACGTCCGAACCCTTCACCGCGATCTCCACACCGTCCGCACCCGCTTCGACCTTGTCGAGCTTGATACCGCCCGGCAGACCCTCGATCTTCTGGTCGAAGTCGGCGATCGAACGGACGTCGGAGTCGGCGAGGGTGATGTTGCCGAAGCTGGGGATCGAGTCGGCGTGCACCCGCACGGTGTCCCCGTCCACGACGCTGACGGTGCTGAGCACCGAGACGGGCTGCTCCAGGGCGCTGACCTTGATGTCGACCTTGATCTTGCCGTTGCCGCCGTCGGAGAGTCCGACGACCTTGGCGGTGACGCCCAGCGGGAGCTGGGTCTCCTCCGACTTGGCCGCCTTCAGCAGCTGGTCGTAGGCGATCGTCGCCGTGCCGGCGGCGGAGGAGGCGGTGGCGGAGCTGTAGTCGCCGGAGAACGCGACGCCCTTCATGGCGGCGTTCAGGTCGTCGATGCGGATCGTGCCGCCGCTGGTCCCGGTGTCCGCGTCGTAGTCCTTCATCCCGACCTCGACGTCGTCGAGCTCACCGCCGGCCACCTGGGTCAGGAACGGGAACCCCTTGATGTCCACGCTCGGCGTCGTGGTCAGCCCCTCCTGCGTCTTCAGCCGGTCCGCGACCTCGCCCTCCGCGAAATGGACCGCCAGACGATCGGCGGCGACGAACAGCCCGCCGAGAATCACGGCGATGATCAGAAGTATTCGCAGGGCGCGCATGCGGTGGGTCCCCCCGGGGCGGCGGTCTTGTCGACGGACGGGTGGCCGTCGAGCGTGAGACTAACCCCGCCGGGTAAGACGCCCGGCAAATTGTCGATCACCTGTGACAGGCCGCGGTCCGGCTCGGTGTCCGCTCAGTAGACGAGCGCCTGCGTCTCCTCGGCGAGCGCCTCCTGGACGAACACCTGCGCCCCCGCGATCCGTACGCCCTCGATGACGTCCTTCTCCGTGATGTCCCGGCGGGCCGCGCACTGCGTGCACAGGGTGAGCCGTCCGCCCGCGAGGATCGAGTCCAGCAGGTCGGGCAGGGGGGCCGCGTGCGGCAGCTCGAACTCGGCGGCCCGCCCCGGCAGCGCGAACCACGCCGACTCCCCGGTCAGCCACAGCGAGACGTCCACCCCACTGGCCACGGCCACTGCCGCCACGGTGAACGCTTGCGAACAGCGCTCGGGGGCATCGGCCCCGGCGGTCACCTTGATCACGAGCTTCTTCGCCATGCGGGCAGCGTAGTGCGCACGGCGGTCAGGCCGTCGCGTCGATCACCGTCAGCAGTCCCGCGATGCAGATCGCGGTGAGCACACCGGTCCAGAAGGCGTCGTCGACCAGGACCCAGGGCAGCCGCAGCCGCAGGCGTCGGCACCGGGGGCGAGGGGAGGGGGAGGAGGGCCGGGGGAGGCGCCGACTTCGCGGCCTCGGGAGGCTGCGAAGTCGGCCGGCTCGACCTGAGCGGCGTGACGTGGCGCAAGAGCAGCTACAGCAACCCGGACGGCGGCGAGTGCCTGGAAGTCTCCGACGCCCTTCCCTCCCGCGTCCCCGTCCGGGACGGCAAGGACCCCGGTCGGCGGGCGCTGGTCTTCTCCGACGAGGCCTGGTCCGTGTTCGTTGCACACGTGTCCGGATCGTGATCAAGTCGGAGCGCAACCCTGGGTGTTGACCAGCCGTCTCCTGTGAAGCGCGCATATGGAATGCGCGCTTTCACGTCTTGTGGGGGACGCAGTGGAAGTACCCGATATGGCCGGGACGGCCGGGGTGCCCGAAGCACCCGAGATACCCGAAGAGAGACCCCGCGCGCGGCGCCGGGGCCGTACGACACTCCTGATCGCCGGCGCGGCCGTACTCGGTGTCGTCGCCGGGACGTGCACGGGGTACCTGATCCAGGCCGAGCGCGAGCCGACGAAGCTGGCCTCGCTCTCCCAGCCGACGCCGGCGCAGACCAAGGGCCCGGCGCCCGAACCGCTGTCCGCCGCCCAGGACCGCCGGGTGAAGACCGACGGCGACCTGCGCAAGCTGCTGCTGCCGAAGCCGTCCGGGGTGAAGACGGCGAAGTGGCTGTCCTCCGTCGACGGCTGGCTGGACCTGCCCGCCTACGCGGACACCTACGCCAAGCCCGGCCAGGCCTTCGGCAGCGCCATCAGCGACGAGTTCCGCAGGGCCGTGTCCACGGGGTGGACCAGGGGCCAGGCGGACTTCGAGGTGCGGCTGACCCAGTTCCGGCAGGAAGAGGCCCTCGGGGCCGCCGCCGTCACGTCGGGCAACCAGTCCTGGGCGGCCGACGAGAGCTCCACGCGGAGCTGGCCCGTTCCCGGCACGGGGGACGGCATGGCGTACGTCCACGACAAGCCGAAGACCAGGGCCGGCTATCTGCCGCAGTACTACGCGGAGGCGTACGCGTGGCGCGGCGACATCGCGGTGATGATCTGGGTCTACGACACCAAGCCGGTCCCCAAGAAGACGATCATGGATCTGGTCGAGCGGCAGATGGAGCGGCTGTGAGCGAGAACGCTGAGAACGCCGAGGCCGCGGTGAGCGAGAGGGCCGTGGCGAAGCCGGCCCGCCGTGGCGGCCGTATCGCCGCGATCACCCTGTCGGTCGTGCTGGCCGGGGCCGTCGTGGCCGGGGTCGGCTACACGGTGGTCACCGTGGACGGCGCCGACCGCGACGCGGGTGCGCCGGTGTGGAAGTTCCCGAAGGGAACCGGGGCCGAGAAGGCGAAGGCCGCGGCCGCGAAGGGGCTGGCCGGGATGCTCGTGCCCTACGGGGCCGACGGGTGGAGCCGGGGGCCGGACATCGGGGAGTACGGGTACGACGCGCAGCTCAGCGGGGACCGGGCGACGGCGCTGGCGAAGGAATCGCTCTCCGGGCTGCCGCGCAGCCAGCGCAAGGAGCTGGAGAGGCGGATCGACAAGCAGCGCATCTCGGGGATCGCCATGCGCAGTTATGTCAGCACCGAGGAACTGTCCTCGGTCTACACGGACCAGGCCTCCGTCGTGACCGTCCAACTGGCCCAGATGGCGAGCTCGGCGGCCGTCCGCAGCCTCGCCCGCTCCCAGCAGGGTTTCCTCGACGCTCTCGACGTCTTCTTCGACGAGGGCCCGAAGATCGAGGGCCACAAGGACGCCGCGTGCTACCTGCCAAAGGCCGACGAGAAGGCCGGGAACGAGGACCTCGAGTCCATGTACTGCGTCGCCCCGCAGGGCAACGTCCTGGTCACGCTCAGGGCGAGCAGCGCGAAGCCCCTCCAGAAAACAGGAATAGCCATGCTTCTGCGCGAACAGCTCGACCGCATCGAGGAGCCGGGGGAAGCGGTATGACCGACCGGACGGAAGAAGCCGAACGCACCGCCGCGCCCGAACCGCCCGACGGGACCGAGCGGGGTGCCCAGGCCGAGGCGACCGAATCGGCGGCCCGGCCCGGTCAGGGCGAGCCGCATGGCGTCGACCTGCCACTCCCCGCGCCGGATCCCGCCCCTGCGTCCGAGCTCGCGCTTACTCCGGCCGTGGGGCCTGCGCCTGTGGCCGGGTCAGCGCTCGCTGGTGGTGTGGAGGGCGTGGGTGCCTCCGAGCTCGCGCCTGCGCCTGTGCCGGACCTTGTCCCTGCGTCCGAGTCCGCGCCGGCTCCCGGCGTGGAGCCTGCTCCTGTGGCCGGGTCCGCGCTCGCTGGTGGTGTGGAGGGCGTGGGTGCCTCCGAGCTCGCGCCTGCGCCTGTGCCGGACCCTGTCCCTGCGTCCGAGTCCGCGCCCGCTCCCGGCGGTGTGGAGGGCGTGCCTGCGCTCGCGCCCGCACGCGCTGCCGGAGCCGGGGGGACCGTGTCCGCTTCCCAGCCGGAGCCTGCGGCCACGGCCACGGTCCCCGCTACGGCCGGTTCCGTGTCGGAGCCCGCTCCAGTGCCCGAAGCCGGCTCCCTCACCCCGTCCCCGAGGAACCGTCGCATCCTGGGCGCCACCCTCCGCTGGACCGCCGCCCTCCTCGTCTTCGCGACGGTCGGGGCCGGGACGGCGTACGGGATCGCGGGCATGCAGCGGACCGACGTGCCCGGTCTCGAGACCGCGTCGGACGGCCGGTGGGTGTACCCCACGCTCGCGAAGCCGCCGCTGCCCTCCGGCAGTTCCGGGCCCCTCGCCGCGGAGAACAAGGCAGGGACCCACTACGCCGATCTGCGCGACCTGGTGCTGCCCGCGCCAAAGGGAGCCACGGCGGACGCGGCGCTGCGCGGCACCGACGGGTGGCTCCCGACGAAGGACCTCCTCGCCGAGTACGGGGAGAAGACGGACCGCGAGGAGCTGGCCCAGAAGTTCACCGACCACGGACTGCGCCACATCGCGGCCCGCGGCTGGACCACCCCCGACGGGACGCACACCCGCGTCTATCTGCTCCAGTTCGACACCGCGGCCGTCGTGGACGAGCTCACCGGCCAGATCGCCCCGTACGGCGGCCCCGGCTACCAGCTGCGTGGTGCCGTCGACTCCGTCTCCGACGACGGCTTCCCGGCCAAGGCCCGGATCGAGGACGTCACGCAAGTCGTCTACACCGAGTCCAAGCCGTACGGCACCGAACAGACCCGGCACGCCTACCTGGCCGTGGGCGACGTGTTCGCCCTGGTCGTCCAGTCCCGCAAGGGCGCCGCGAACCCCGTCCCCTTCCAGCAGACCGTGACCCTCCAGTCCCAGCTCCTCGGCTGAGGAGACCCCTACGGCTCCCCGGGCCCCGGCCGCGTAAGCTGGGGCCCGGCCCGTGTACATGCACCGCACCACGCTCATCCGAGGAGCACCCCGTGGAGATCTTCTTCGAAGCCCTGCTGGTCCTGGTCTGCGTCGGCGTTCTCGCCTTCGCCGGGCTGACCGTGAAGAAGCTGTACCAGGGCCAGCGCTGACCCCCCTCTAGGAACCGCCACTCATGATCGAGATCCCGTCCGACCTCCACAAGGACCTCGTCCCGCTCGCCTTCCTGCTCGGCAACTGGGCCGGCGCGGGCGTGCACGACTTCCCCGGTTCGGAGAAGTGCAACTTCGGCCAGGAGGTGACCTTCGGCCATGACGGCCGGGACTTCCTGGAGTACGCGTCCCACACCTGGGTGCTGGACAACGACGGCAACAAGGTCCGCCCGCTGGAGTCCGAGCACGGCTTCTGGCGCATCGACGCCGACCGCAAGGTCGAGGTGACGATGGTCCGCGACGACGGCGTCGTCGAGATCTGGTACGGCGAGATGGCCGCCCAGAAGCCGCAGATCGACCTGGTGACCGACGCCGTCGCGCGTACGGCCGCCTCGGGGCCGTACACCGGCGGCAAGCGCCTGTACGGCTACGTCAAGAGCGACCTCATGTGGGTCGGTGAGAAGCAGACCCCCGAGGTCGAGCTGCGCCCCTACATGTCGGCCCACCTGAAGAAGGTCGTCACCCCGGAAGAGGTCGAGCGCTGGGCCAAGGCCCTGCCCGATGACCTTCCGGACGACGGGATCGCCTTCTTCAAGTAAGCCTTCCGCCGAGTGGGACCTAGACTTTCCGGTGTGGTGAGCACCGATTGGAAGAGCGACCTCAGGCAGCGCGGCTACCGGCTGACCCCGCAGCGCCAGCTTGTCCTCGAAGCTGTGGACACCCTGGAGCACGCGACCCCCGACGACATCCTCACGGAAGTGAAGAAGACGGCGTCGGGGGTCAACATTTCCACGGTCTACCGGACCCTGGAGCTCCTGGAGGAGCTCGGTCTGGTCAGCCATGCCCATCTCGGGCACGGGGCGCCGACGTATCACCTCGCCGACCGCCACCACCACATCCACCTGGTCTGCCGCGACTGCCAGAACGTCATCGAGGCGGACATCAAGGTGGCCGCCGACTTCACCGCGAAGCTCCGGCAGGAGTTCGGCTTCGAGACCGACATGAAGCACTTCGCGATCTTCGGCCGCTGCAAGGACTGTTCTCTCAAGGCTTCAACTACCGAGTCGTAGGCTTAGTCATATGAAGAGCCCTCTGCTGTCCCTGCCCGGTGCCGTCCCCGCCGAGGGTGTGGACGAAGGCGTCGCCGCGCACTACGGAGACCTGTTCCGCGAGCAGCGCGCCCTCGCCGAAGGAACCGGATTCGTCGACCTCTCGCACCGCGGGGTCGTGTCCGTCACCGGCGACGACCGCCTCAGCTGGCTGCACCTGCTGCTCACCCAGCACGTCAGCGACCTCCCGACGGGCCAGGCCACCGAGGCGCTCATCCTCTCCGCGCACGGCCACATCGAGCACGCGCTGTACCTCGTCGACGACGGCACGACCGTCTGGGCGCACGTCGAACCCGGAACCCAGGAGGCGCTGGTCGCCTACCTGGAGTCGATGAAGTTCTTCAACCGGGTCGAGGTCGCCGACCGCACGGACGAGTTCGCCGTCGTCCACCTTCCCGCCGGTTCCATCGCCGAGGTGCCGGAGGGGGTCGTCGTACGCGAGACGCCGTACGGCCGCGATCTCTTCCTGCCGCGCGCCGACCTGGAGTCGTACGCCGAGAAGTCCGGCCCCGCGGTCGGCCTGCTCGCCTACGAGGCGCTGCGGGTCGAGCACCACCGTCCGCGCCTCGGTTTCGAGACCGACCACCGCACCATCCCGCACGAGCTCGGCTGGATCGGCACCGCGGTGCACCTCCAGAAGGGCTGCTACCGGGGCCAGGAGACCGTCGCCCGCGTGCAGAACCTGGGCAAGCCCCCGCGCCGCCTGGTCTTCCTGCACCTGGACGGCAGCGAGGTGCACCTGCCGCCCGCCGGGACCGACATCCGGCTCGCGGACGAGGGGCCCGACGGCCGCAAGATCGGTTTCGTGACCACGTCCGTACGCCACCACGAGCTCGGCCCGGTGGCGCTCGCCCTGGTCAAGCGGAACGTCCCCCTGGACGCACGCCTCGTCGCCGACACGACGGCCGCGGCCCAGGAAGTCGTCGTGGAGCCGTAGGACCTGTCCTGAGCGGGCTTCAGATCTCCAGCAGGACCGTGAACGGGCCGTCGTTCGTCAGGGACACCCGCATCCGCGCACCGAAGCGGCCGGTGGCCACCGTCGCTCCCAGGGCGCGGAGCTGGGCGACGACCTCGTCGACGAGAGGCTCGGCGACGTCCCCGGGGGCGGCGGCGTTCCAGGTGGGGCGGCGGCCCTTGCGGGCGTCGCCGTACAGGGTGAACTGGCTGATCACGAGCAGCGGGGCGTCGATGTCGCTGCACGACTTCTCGTCGTGCAGCATGCGCACCGACCAGAGTTTGCGGGCGAGTTGGGCCGCCTTTTCCTTGGTGTCCTCGTGGGTGACCCCGACGAGGACGCACAGTCCCTCGCCGCTGATCTCCCCGACCGTCTCGCCGTCGACGACGACGCTCGCGCCGTCCACCCTCTGCACCACTGCACGCATGTGCCCATGATGCCGGTCGCGCAGGAAGTACCCGTGTTCGGGTTTATTTTTGATCCTTAACCCCCCATCTGGGGCTGTTCGGGGCCGTTCGGGGGCACTCGGTCACATAGCGGCCACTTGGGGTGGCACGATGCTTCCACACGCCGGTCGAGGGGACGGTAGAGGCGCATGAGCACACCGAGTACCGGGCAGCAGGGGCCCGTCCGCGTTGCCCACAGGGCGGAGCCGGAGACACCCCGGCCGCCCGCGCAGCGTACGGACAGCCACCTGCTGCCCCCAGATCCGATCGAACACGATCTCGCCAGGCTGAGCCTGCCCGAACTGCGCACTCTGCGCCGGGACGCCCAGCAGGACGAGGCCGACCTCAGCTACGTCCGACGGCTGCTGCAGGGCCGTATCGACATCCTCCGCGCGGAACTGCTGCGCCGGTCACCGACGGGCGCGGGCTCGGTGCTCGAGCACCTCCCCGAGGCCTCGGTGGTCGACCGGCTCCCGGAGATCCTCACCGACGCCCCGGCCCGCCACCGCTCCTCTGCCCGCCACGTCACGCTGGGCACCCCGCACAGCGAGGAGTACCGGCTGCTGGCCGCCGAGACGCTCGCCGAGGTCGAGCTGTCGGACCTCTCCGCGCGGACCGACCTGGAACTGAGCACCGCGATGGGCCGGCTCGTGCGGTACGAGCAGCAGGTCTCCGGGCGACGGCAGCGGCTGCAGCGGACGGCGGACGAGTGCAGCGGGGAGATCGCGCGGCGGTACCGGGAGGGCGAGGCGCAGGTGGCGGACCTGCTGACCTAGGGAACTTCTCGGCGGGCCCGGGCAGGAAAATCGACGCGACACGTCATCCCCGCCCGCCTACCGTGGCCCCATGAGCGCCCCAGCCGACCTAGACGTCCGTCCCGTCACCGAGGCCGAGTATCCCGAATGGCTGCGTGCCGTGCATGCCGGGTTTCTGCGGGAGCCGGTCGTGTCGGAGGCGGAACTGGAGGCCCGCAGAAGGCAGTTCGAGCCGGGTCGGCTGCTCGGGGCCTTCGACGGGGACCGTTGCGTGGCGACCTTCCGGTCCTTCGCGCAGGAGGTGACGGCCGTCGGTGGTGAGTTCGTGGCCGCCGACGCGATCACCGCCGTCACCGTGACCGCCACCCACCGCCGGCGCGGGCTCCTGACCCGCATGATGAACCAGGACCTCGCCGCCGCGAAGGAGCGCGGAGACGTCCTGGCGACGCTGATCGCCGCCGAGTACGGGATCTACGGCCGCTACGGCTTCGGCCCCGCCACCGCGGCCGCCGAGTGGACGATCGACGTCACGCGCGCCGGCCTCGACCCCCGTGGCCCGGATCTGGCCGGCGGCCGTATCGAGCTGGTGGAGGCCGGCGACGTACGCAAGCTCGGTCCGGAACTGCACGACCGGATGCGCCGTGCCCTGCCGGGGGCGATCAGCCGGGACGACTGGTTCTGGCAGCTCAATACGGGGGCCGTACGCCCCGATCCGAAGTGGACCGAGCCGTTCTTCGCCGTGTACCGGGCGGCGGACGGCACGGTCGAGGGGTTGATGGCGTACGAGGTGGACGACAAGTGGGCCGACACCATGCAGCCGTTGAACACGGCGAGCGTGCGCAGCCTGATCGCCTCGACCCCGGCCGCCGAGCGTGCTCTGTGGCACTACCTGTGCTCGATCGACTGGGTCATGCGGGTCAAGAGCGGCTGGCGGGCCCCAGACGACCTGCTCCCGCACCTCCTGCCCAACTCCCGGGCGGCCGGGATCACCATGCAGTCGGACTGGCTGTGGGTGCGGATCCTGGATGTCGTACGGGCCCTGGAGGCGCGGACGTACGAGGGTGAGGGCGCGCTGGTGCTGGAGGTCGTGGACGGGTCCGGGATGGCGGGCGGCCGGTACCGGCTGGAGGCCTCGCCCGCCGGGGCCACCTGTACGGCGACGACTCGGAGCGCCGATCTCACGCTGGACGTACGGGAGTTGGCGACGCTGTGGCTCGGTGACGAGTCGGTGGAGCGGCTCGTGGCGCTCGGGCGAGTGCGGGAAGAACAAGCGGGCGCCGGCCGGGGGGCCGACGCCCTGCTGCATACATCCAGGCGTCCTTGGTGCCCGGACATGTTCTGACGCTCCCTTCTGGTGTGGACGGTTGGGCTGTTGCCTCGCATCCGTAGCGAGCTGTTCAGTTGTGGCTGTTCAGTTGTGCCTGTTCAGTTGTGGCTGTGCGGTGTGTGCAGCTGCCGCTGCTGTTCAGTTGTCGGTGTTCAGTTGTGACTGTGCAGACCGACCGGGCTCCCGGCTCCCCTCCGGAAGGGAGCCCGATCAGCCGGATCCTGGGCCCGGCGGGCGGGCGTCAGCCGGACTGGGCGAGCAGCATCACGAGGATGACCGCTCCGATGCCGCCGATCGCGACGTTCTTGGACTTGACGCCGATGGTCAGCGCGACGAACGCGACGATGCCCATCGCACCCCACTTCCACTGCACGAGTGCCTCGAAGCCGACGGCGAGGGCGGCGATGGCGACTGCGATGAACGGCATGACGGTCCCCCCTTCGGGACGGTGGCCCCTGTCGGCCGCCGAGTTGGCCAACCTTGTGAAGTTTTGACCATGTTCCTCAAGGTTGCTCAAGTTGGCGACCAACTTCACTGTACTTATCTCCGCTTGGATGCGGCTCATAACCACCTTCCAGTGAACTGCCCAAAGATGGCGGGAAGTTGTAGTGTTTGGTCGTGGACCCGAAACACGCCTCCGTCAATGGACGGAAGAGGTCACAGCGGCCACACACGTCACCTCGCGAGGTGGCCGACGAGCTCCGCGCCCGGATCCGGTCCGGCACGCTGCGGGCAGGTCAGCGCATGCCCACACAGGCGCGGTTGGCCGACGAGTTCGGCGTCGAGCGCGGGGTCGTACGGCAGGCGCTGCACCTGCTGCAGACGGAACACCTGCTCACCAACGTCTCCAAGGGAAGCCCGGCGACCGTCGCCCCCGACCTGGGGCTCAGCGGGGCGCTCACCGGCCCCGGAGCCGCCCCGCAGCCCACGATGGTCGCCCTCGGTCCCCGGATCGCCACCGCCTTCGCGGCCCCGCACGTCGAGATAGACGCCCTGTGCCTGACGTCGGTGTCCCTCAACCTCGCCATCGGCGAGGGATTGCGCCAGATCCACGCCGGACGACTGAATCCGGCCAAGATCGACGTCCGCGTCCTGCTGCCGGGCCGGGACATCGACCTCGCCTTCCCGGTATCCGTCGAGGACCGCGACGACGACCCGGTCCACGAGCGCTGGCTGGCCCAGCGCAACGCGCAGGGGCAGGTCCTCCGGCACAACCTCCTGGCCCTGCGTGCCACACACGGCATCGACGTCCACGTCTCCTTCCGCGCCCTGCCCTTCACACCACCGGTGAAGCTCTACCTCCTCAACGGCACGGAGGCGCTGTTCGCGTACTACACGCTGACGCGCCGCAAGGAGGAGATCGACCACGAGCACCTGGAGCTGTACGACTCCGAGGGCACCCAGTCGATGCTGTTCGCCTTCGAACAGGGTGCCGGCCTGCGGGACACGACCTTCGTGGAGCAGTCCCACCTGTGGTTCAACGCACTGTGGGAGACGATCAGTTCGGAGCTGGCGCTCACGGGCTGACGTCTCCCACAGTGGCGGATCCGGGCGCGTTCGGGTCATAGGGCGGGCCCCGCGACCAGCAGAGCGAGAACCACGGCCCCGGTTGAACTGATCGCGGGGTTCTTGGCTTTGATGCCGATGGTGAGCAGGAGCATCCCGATGATGCCGCTGGCGCCGTACTTCCACTGCAGGGTCTGCTCGACGCCGACGACGAAGACGGCGGAGAGGAGAGCGAGGGCCGGCATGTTGGTTCCCCCTTCGGGCTTACGGGCGGGCGAGGCGGGCGAGGAGGTAAAACTTCCGCCAACTCATCCAAGTTGGCAACCAACTCTGCCTACGTTGTCCCCACTTGGTGGGGGTTGATAAACAACTTCCAGACAACTCCCCATAGATGGATTGGAGTTGTAACGTTTGGTCGTGACCCAGGAGAACGTGGCAGTGAACGGCAGCAGAAGGCTCTCGCCCCAGGAAATCGCCGACACCCTGCGGGAACGCATCCGCACGGGCGACCTCAAGGCCGGCGACCGCCTCCCCACCCAGGCCGAACTCGCGGAGGAGTTCGGCGTGGAGCGGGGTGCTGTCCGCCAGGCGCTGCGCGCGCTGCAGGAGGACGGGTTGCTCAGCAATGTGAGCAAGGGGAGTCCGCCGCGGATCGCGGAGCGGGTGCCCGGGCTGTCGGGAGAGCCGCAGCCGACGATGGTCGGCCTGGCCCCCCGCCTCACGGAGGCCTTCTCCAGCCCGCACGTCCGCATCGACGCGGCCTGCCTGACCTCGGAGACCCTCATGGTGGCCCTGAGCGAGCCGGTCCGCCTCATTCACGAGGGCCGGATCCACCCCGAGTCCATCGACGTCCGTATCCTGTTGCCCTCCCGCGACATCAACCTGGCCTTCCCGGTGCCGGTGGAGGCCCCCGACGACGACAACCCGGTCCACCAGCGCTGGCTGGAGATGCGCAACGCCCAGGGTCACGTCCTGCGACACAATCTCCGTTCCCTGCGCTCCTCCCACGGGATCGACGTCAAGGTCAGGTTCCGCGCCCTGCCGTTCACCCCGCCCGTGAAGCTGTACCTGCTCAACCAGGCGGAGGCGCTGATCGCGTACTACATGGTCGCGCGCCGGGAGGAGGCCACGGATACGGGAATTCTCGACATGTACGACGTCCTCGGCACGGAATCGCTCCTCTTCTCCTTCGCGAAGAACGCCGGCGAGCGTGACGCCGCGTTCGTCGTTCAATCGCAGAAGTGGTTCGACGCCCTCTGGGAAACCATCACCACGGACCTGACACTCTCCTAGTGACTCCTGAGACGACGCACACTGAACCGGTGACAGCAGAGACAGCACGACTCGCATCACTGGTCTCCTCCGCTCGGTATGTGCTCTGGGACATGGACGGGCCGATGTGCCGGTTGTTCGCGGGGTATCCGGCGCACCAGATAGCGGGTGAACTGGTCGACAAGATCGATCAGTTGGGGATGGGCGGACTGCTTACCGAGCAGGAACGATCCGGCAACGACCCGCACGATGCCTTGCGCGGTGTCCACGAACGACGCCCCGGGAGCGATCTGGTCCTCGAACTGGAGGAGTGGCTCACCCGGCGTGAACTGCAGGCCGTTCCCAAGGCGATGCCGACCCCGCACGCCGACCCACTGATCCGGACGTGGTCGGCGCTCGGCGTGAGATTCGCGATCACCACCAACAACGCCGCTCTCGCGGCAGCGGCGTACGTCGCGAGCCGAGGACTGTCGGACTGCTTCCCCTATGTCTACGGCCGCACGGCGAACCTCGATCTGATGAAACCGAACCCGCATTGCCTGGAAGAGGCCATCAAGGCCATGGGCGCCGTTCCGTCCGCCACGCTGATGATCGGCGACGCTGCAACGGACCTCCAGGCCGCGCAACGAGCCGGGGTGCAGTTCCTTGGCTACGCGCGTAATGCGGACAAGGAGCAGATCTTGAGGGAGGCGGGAGCCGAGGCGGTCGTGGGCTCGCTGGCGCAGGTGCTGGACGTGCTGCGCCCTGTTCCCTGAGTTGTCGGTACCACGATGTGCATGTAACCGGTCCACTGTGCTGCCCGCCCCCTACCACTTTGATGAGGCTGATCAACTAGCCGTCCAATTGGACTGGTTGCCTCGAGTGTGGTTGTGCCCTGACCGGTTGATCGACTAACCGGCCTGCAAATATTGGTCTGTTGGCCGGACGGGATTGACTGTTTGTGGACTGAAAGCGGTTTGGATGGCCGGTGAGGGAGGTACGGTCGCGATGTGAGCGTAGAACGCGGCAAGAGAGCCACCATTCTGGCGACGCTGCGGTCCCGTATCTCCGACGGCGAGTACCGGCCGGGTTCCAACCTGCCCCCGCAGCGCGCTCTCGCCGACGAGTTCGCGGTCTCACGGGACACGATTCAGCGCGTCCTGGAGGAGCTGAGGACCGAAGGCTGGATCGAGTCACGTCAGGGCAGCGGCTCGAAGGTCCGAGTGACGCTCCCCGTCCATGTGACGACCCAGTCGAAGGTGTCCCCCGGCCGGATTGCGCTCGGGCCTTTCATCGCCCGAGCCTTCGCTCAGCCCGTCGTGGAACTCGACGTCTTCACGTTCACCTCGGAGAGCCTCGACACCCACATACGGGTGCAGGCCGAGGCGATCCGCAATGGCCAGATCCCCGCCCCCGAGCGCATCGCGCTCCGCATACTGCTGCCGTCCGACACGATCGAGCTCCCGTATCCACGGGCCAGGGTGTCGAAGGACTACCCCGCCCTCGAAGTGAAGGAACTGGACCGGATTCTTCAACTCCGGACTCGCGAGATCATCCGACGGCACACGTCCTCGCTGCGTAATGCCCTGCGCAACCTCAAGACGGACGGACTGGTGCCCGACGTGGTGGTGCCGGTCCGGGAGGTGCCGCTCGTTCCGACCCACAAGCTGTACCTGCGGCGCGGCGCGGAGGGTCTGCTGGGTCCGTACAAGATCGTGGAGCGCACGATTCTGATGGACGACGACACCGAGATCGACGCCTGGGATGTCCTGGGACTGGGGTCGACGTTGATACGGCTCGTCAACGACGAGGGCGATCCCAACGCCACCGGTTCCGTATTCATGCAGAGCTGGCAAGAGTGGTTCGACTCCTGTTGGCACCGCTATGACCAGCCTTGATTGTGTTCCCTGTTCGTCCATCCCGTCGAGCGGTGTGAAGCCAACGAGTGAACTGTGTTGCAACTGGGTAGCCAGTTCTGAATAACGCCCGTGTCAGGGATGCTTGAGCACTACAGTGTGGTCCTCTCGTGCTGCGCATGAAAATCGGAGGCGCTGCATAGTTGCTCAGGAGTGCCCGTGGGTGGTCCATCCGGGCCCGCCGCCGCGTTCGCGGGGCGGGCGGCCCGCGAGGCGCTCGGTGAGCTGGTCTCCCACGCCAGGTCCGCGGGGAGACTGACCCGCGGTCACCACAACCTGAACTACATTGTTCCGCCACCGCCCTGGCTTGATCAGCTGACGGATCACAAGTTCATCATGGTGCGTGAGCGCCAGCGCTCCGCGTTGCCGGTGGTGATCCGGACCTGGCAGGACGAAGCGGAGATCCTCGAGGCAATCGGCTGCGTTCTCCCCCATGTGCCGCGGTGCCTGTTGAAGTACGGCGACATCGCGGTCATGAGCTATGTGGACGGTGTCCCCCTGTCGAGCGTCTGCCCCAACGGCAAGCCCGTGGACCAGCATCTGGTCCGGGCCCTCGCCGAACTGCTGGCGGACATGACACAGGTCGGCCGCAAGGAGCTGCCCCCCCTGCCGCAGTTCTGGCCCCGGTCCAGCCGGGACAGCCGGGCCTTTCTGCGCACGCTGGCCCTGGCCACGGAGACGCAGGTCCGTCAGCGCAACTGGCACAGGTTCGGCGGTCTGTTCGCGATGCTTGGCATCCCCGAGGACGCCATGGTGCGGTTCGCTGAGCGCGTGCCCGCGATGATCAGCCGCCCTTTCAGCCTCCTCCACACGGATCTGCACCGCGACAACGTCATCGTTTCGTACGAGGCCGGCCCCCCTTTGATCTGCGTGGACTGGGAACTGTCCAGCTACGGCGACCCGCTGCACGATCTCGCCACCCATCTGGTGCGCATGGGCTACCTGGACGGTCAGTGGGACGAGGCCGTCGAGGCGTGGCGCTCGGCGATGGTGTTGCGGCGTCCCAAGGCGGTCAACGGCCTGGAGCGCGACCTGCGGCACTATGTCGCCTTCGAGCGCGCCCAGTCGGTCTATCCGGACGTGATGCGCGCCGCGACCTCTCTGGGCGAATCGTTCGACCAGAAGGATCTGGACGCCGCAACCGAGGCGGTGTACTGGGCCTTGCAGGCCGCCGAAGAGCCGTTGCGTCTGAAGAACGTTCCGGACGAGAAGGCCATCGAACGCATTCTCTTCCGCTGGAACGTCTCGCACGGCAAGCGTCACAGCCGTGACCGGGCGGTGTCGTCCATCTCCTGGGTGCGCGATCCGCGGTTCCCCGAGCATCCGGCGTTCTCCGAGTCGGCGGTGCAGGAGGCTCTCTTCGAGGAGGGGGCGGCGCTGGCCGACCGGGTGTTCAAGGGGACGGCACACCTCAGCACGGCGGTGCGGGTGGAAGGCGTGCCGTACCCGGTGATGGTGCGGCGCAAGGTGGGAGCCGGCAACTCCCGGGAACGTCGGTTCCTGAACGAGCACGTCGTGCTGCGGGCGATCGAGGACTCGGGCGTGGCGGTGCGGGCGCCGCGGGTGCTGGCCCTGGGGACCAGTGAACTCGGAGACCAGTTCACCATCCATTCCTTTGAAGGGCCGGAAGGGGAGATCCGGGCTCCCGATCACCCTGAAAGTGGCCTCCTGCCGCACGAGGCGGACGACCTCGTGAACCAGCTGCACGCCCTCACACAGGTCGACTGCGCGAAGCTGACGGAGGACTCGTACGCGCCGGCCGCGGGGTTTCACGAACAACTGTGCGATGAGCTGATCCGGATGGTGTCGGAACTGCCGAAGGAGACGCTTCAGCTCGCGGGCCAACTCGGCCTTCCCGCCAGCGGCTTCCGTCTCGAACAGATCCTCCGTCGGCATACGGTGGCCCCTCGACGTGCCGTGCTTCTGCACGGAGACCTCAATCCGTGGAACATGATCCGTCGTGAGGACGGCACCGGCCTGACCCTGATCGACTGGGAGATGGCGATGGTGGGCGACCCCCTCTACGACCTCGTCCGCCACATGCATCTGACGCCGACTCTCCCCGAGATCCGCTCGCGCATGTTCGACAGGTGGTCGCAGCTCTTGCCAGAGGAGTGCACGAGGGGATGGCGTCTCGACTGGCGCGTGTACCGCTGGATCGAGACCGTGCGTTCCGCCTATGTAGACCTGGACCGGCTGATGACCCGCGACAGTCTCGATGCCCCCAATGTGAGCCGTGCGGTGGGGACCTATGCCATGACCCTGACCGCGGCGACCGCGACACTCGGCCTGCGGGCCAATCTGACCACGAATCCCTATCTTGTCCTCGCACTGCCGCACGGAGACCATTGAGGATCGTCGCCGCACAGTTGGCCCAACTGGTGCGTCGCGAGGCGGAGCGGCCGCTCCGGTACGGGGGAAGGGGCTCCAGATGTCCGGCAGCAGCGTGCCCAGCGCCACCATGGGCGAACGGTTGAAGAGGTTCCAGGCACGCTACGAGCCGATGATCACGCGAGCGCTGCTGCTGGGCATCTTCGGAACAGGGTTACTGGCTCAGTTCGTGAAGCCCGTGGGAGACGCGATGGCGGGCAAGACCTTTCTGGGCGGTGCGCTGCTCAGCCTGGTCGGTTACGTCCTGTACGACACCCTGAAGGATCTCGCAGCATCCCTCCGCCTGGCCCCACGAGCGCAGGTCAAGTCCCAAGAACTGGGCAGATTCGTGACGGAGGCATTCGCAGCTCAGGCAGTGGAGATCAGTTTTCTCGGCTATACCGGCGAGACGCTGCACAACGAGCTCTACCACCGTCTCGAAGCCATGCTCGGGAGTCCCGGACCCATCAGGCATGTGCGGATCAGGTTCCTGGTGCCGGACTTCCGCCTCCCCATGTCGGTCCCTTCCCGGGTGGGTCCTCAGGGAAATCCCGTCGATGACGAGGAGTTCCGCAGAGGACTGGAGATTCAATGCATGGGGTACGCAAGAAGGCTGTCCGCGCTGGCTCACCTGCTGACCGGCGCAGGCCGGATGACGGCCGAGTGCGAGTACCGTTTCTACCCCGGTATACCGCGGGACAAGATCTGCATCTTCAACCGTGAGCTGGTGCTGCATGGTCTCTACGACCTGGCAGCCCGGACCATAGAGTCCAGTTCAGGGCCCGAGTACTACGACCCGAAGGGCTACCAGACCGATCTGACCTTCTGGTCTTCGGACGGCACTGACGAGGCCAAGACCGCCCTGGCGGCATGGAACAAGCACTTCGACGACCTGTGGGATCTGGCCGAGGTACCCCGCTGGCATCAAGGCACAACGCCGTGATCATGCCCTGGGCGTCCCGCTAGGCTCACCCCCATGACCGCCCCCGGCCTGCGCCAGCGCAAGAAGCAGCGGATGTACGAGACCCTCTCGGAGATCGCCATCCGTCTCTTCCTGGAGAAGGGCTTCGACGCCGTCTCCGTGGCCGAGATCGCCGCCGCCGCCGAGATCTCCAAGCCCACCCTCTTCCGGTACTTTCCGGCCAAGGAGGACCTCGTCCTCCACCGGATCGCCGATCATGAGGACGAGGCGGCGCGGGTCGTGGCCGCATCCGACGAGCCGCCCCTTGCCGCCCTCCGGCGGCACTTCCTCGAAGGGCTGGAGCGGGACGACCCCGTCACCGGGCTCAATGATCACCCCCAGGTTCTCGCCTTTCACTCGCTGCTCTACGGCACCCCCGCCCTTGTCGCGCGCGCCCACGGGCACCTGGAGCGGCAGGAGGCCGCGCTGGCCGAGGTGCTCGGGGGCGATCTCGACGCCCGCCTGGCCGCCGGGCAGATCATCGCCGTGCGGCGGATTCTCGCCATGGAGAACTGGCGGCGGATCGCCAAGGGGGAGACCGTCGAGGACGTGCGCGTGGATGCCGTGGCCGCGGCCGAGCGGGCCTTCGGGGTGCTGGCGGACGGGCTTCCGTGGCTCAGCTGAGTAAGATCGAGTAAAAGATTTAACCCGGTTTCATTTCCTCGCGTACGCTCGTCCCCATGACGTCAGCCGGCCCCGCTCCGCATCCCGCCCTGAAAGAGGCCCTCCACCGCGAGCGCATCCACCACGACCGTTGCCGTACCGCCCTCGCCGCCATGATCGACGGAGCCCAGGAGCAGGTCGTCGTCGGTGAGGACGTCTCCGCCTCCGGGGCGGACGCCGAGGTGCTCGGATATCAGCTGCGCAGTCAGGCCAAGGAGATGCGGGAGCTTCCCGAAGGGCCGTTGTTCTTCGGGAAGCTGGAGTTCGACCACGGCGACCATGCCGGGCAGGCGTATCACCTGGGCCGGCTGCGGATCACCGAGCATCCCGCCGCTCCGCCCCTGGTCGTCGACTGGCGCGCCCCCGTCTCCCGCGCCTTCTACCAGGCGAGCGCCCGCGATCCGCAGGGTGTCGCCGTGCGGCGGCGGTTCGGATGGGCGCCGGGGAGCAAGGGGGCGTCCGCCGATCTCACCGGGCTGGAGGACGAGCACCTCAGGGACGGCGGGCCGCCGCAGGTCAGCGACATCGTCGCCCGGGAGATCGAACGACCCCGGGTCGGGCCCATGCGGGACATCGCGGCCACCATCCAGCCCGAGCAGGACGATCTCGTACGGGGAGACCTCGCCGTTTCCGTGTGTGTGCAGGGAGCTCCGGGCACCGGCAAGACCGCCGTCGGGCTGCACCGGGCCGCCTATCTCCTCTACACCCACCCGCAGCGGATGCGGCGCGGCGGGCTCCTCGTCCTCGGGCCCAACCGGACTTTCCTCTCCTACATCGCGCAGGTGCTGCCCGCGCTCGGCGAGGCCGGCGTACGGCAGTCCACGCTCCATGACGAGATCGCCCGCCACCCGGTCACCGCCACCGACGCCCACCCCACCGCCGTCCTCAAGCACGACCCCCGGATGGCGGAGGTGCTGCGCCGGGCGCTGTACGCGCGGGTGTCGACAGCACAGGTCGACTCCCTGGAGATCAAGGACGGTTCGTACCAGTGGCGGGTCGGGGCCGGTGAACTCGCGCGGATCGTGGCGGACGTACGACAGGAAGAGCCGCCGTACGCCATCGGACGGGAGCGGGTGCGCAGCCGGGTGGTGCGGAGTGTGCAGCTGCAGGCCGAGCGGCGGGCCGGGCCGCAGAGCGGTGCGTGGGTGCAGCGGGTCTCGCGGTCCCGAGTGCTCGGGGCGTTCCTCGACGCCGTGTGGCCCAAGGTGCGGCCCGAGGAGGTCGTGGCCGAACTTCTCTCTGACCGTGAGGAGTTGGCGGCCGCAGCCGATGGGATTCTCGACTCCGAGGAGCAGAAGAACCTGCTGTGGACCAAGCCGCCGCGGTCGTGGAAGTCGGCGCGCTGGTCGGCGGCCGATCTGGTGCTGCTCGACGAGGTCGCCGGGCTCGTGGAGCATCCTGAGGGGTACGGCCATCTCGTCGTGGACGAGGCACAGGACCTGTCTCCCATGGAGTGCCGGGCGATCGCCCGCCGGGCCCGTTTCGGGTCGATCACCGTGCTCGGTGACCTGGCGCAGGGGACCACGCCCTGGGCGGCCCGCTCGTGGCACACCGTCCTGCGTCATCTCGGCAAACCGGACGCGGCCGTCGTGCCGCTGACCATCGGCTTCCGTGTCCCGCAGGCCGTCGTCCAGCTCGCCAACCGGCTCCTCGCGCAGTTGAATGTCGCGGTGCCGGAGGGGCGGTCCCTGCGCGGGGACGGGGAGTTGAGGATGCGTCCCACCTCCCCGGACGCCTTGCCGGGCGTGGTCGTGGACGCCGTACGGGAATCGCTCGCGCACGAGGGGTCCGTGGGAGTCGTCGTCGCCGACGCCGATGTGGAACGCGTACGGCAGGCCCTCTACGCGGCCGGGATCGCCGCCGCCGGACCGGACGAGCTCGGTGCGCGGGTGAGCGTCGTACCGGCCGGGGTGGTCAAGGGACTTGAGTACGACCATGTGGTGGCCGTCGAGCCGGCCGCGATCGCGGAGGCGGAGGAGCGTGGGCTGCACCGGCTGTATGTCGTGCTGACCCGGGCGGTGTCGCGGCTGGTGGTGGTGCACGGGCGGCCGCTGCCGTTCTAGCGCGCTGCTGCCCGCAGGCGGGCGCACGTGGTAACCGGTTTTGGTGGCCCGCCCGCGGGCAGCCCACCTGGTGGCGGGCCGCCCGTGGTGGGGTCAGGCGCGGTCGAGGAGGGGGATCAACTGCTCCTCCTCATACGTCAGATGGGCCTCCAGCTCGGTCGTCAGGCGGTCGACCTCCGTGCGGACGGTATCGAGGTCGGTGCCGGAGAGCGCCTCGCGCAACTCCTCCACCAGGGCCGCGATGTGCTCGTGTTCGGTGCGCAGGCGGTCGATGGCCGGAGCCGCCTCCGGGTGGCGGTCGGCCAGGAACGGGAACATTGCCACGTCCTCGCCGGTGTGGTGGTTGTGCAGGCCCTGGCAGAACGTCAGGCAGTTGACTCGGAGCTGGGCGCCCAGGGTGCCGGTCCCATCGGACTTGGAGGCCAACTCCGTTCGGATCAGTGCGAATTCGCGGCGGAAGGCGTCGTGGACGAGCCTGATGGCCTCGCCGGGGGACGAGGCGTTGATGTTCGGCGGGCCCGGGCGGGCGATCTCGTGCAGGGCGACCACGGGGAGGACGCGGTCGGTCTTCTCCTGGTACGTGGCCCAGCCACGGTCCGACTCCACGGCTCGTGCGAAGGCCCGGTCCCGCTCCCCGCCCGCCAGGACGACCGCCTTCGCCTCGTACGTGAACACCCCGCTCTCGACTGTGACTTGGGGGTGCGCGACGAGGTTGCGGTACCAGTCGGGGTGGCGGGGTGAGCCGCCCGCCGAAGCGATCACGAGGATGCGGTCGCCGCCGTCGGGGAGGTAGCCGACGGGGGTGGTGTGCGGGGTGCCGGTGCGGGCGCCGGTGGTGGTGAGGAGGATCAGGCGGCCGCCCTCGAACGGGCCGCCGACCCGGCCGTGCTGGGCGCGGAACTCGTCGATGATCCGCTGGTTGAAGTCCTGGATGGGGTTGGTCACTCTCTCTGCTTTCTCTGGTCTCCGGTCATTTCCTGGACGACTCAGAGAAAGCGGAGGGCTTCTTGCCCTCCCCGGCCTCACTCAGAGGCCGGGCACCCAACTCGCTCACGGCACAAGGCCGACCCGGCAGTCATGCACGCACGGTAACGTCCGCGGCATGACCGAGACCAGCGAGTTTGCGGACATTCCCACGACCACCCTGGCCGATCTGCTCGGTCGGGACCAGGTCATGGACATCGGGATCCGACCTCTGTGGGGGCCGGTGCCGAGGGTGGCGGGGCCGGCGTTCACCGTACGGTGCCCGCCCGGCGACAACCTCATGCTGCACGCCGCGATCCACCGGGCGCCGGCCGGCTCGGTCGTCGTGGTCGAGTCGGGGGACCTCAACTACGCCCTGGCCGGCGGGAACGTGTGCGCGGTCGCGCAGCGGCGGGGGATCGCGGGGTTCGTCGCCGACGGGCTGATCCGCGACCTCGCCGAGGTGCGGGAGGCCGGCTTCCCGGTGTTCGCCCGAGGGGTCATCCCGATCCCGGGCGCGAAGAAGGCCGTGGCGCCGCTGGGCGGTCGGGTGCGGTGCGGCGGCGTGCGGGTCGAGGCCGGGGACGTGGTGGTCGCCGACGAGGAGGGGGTCGTGGCGGTCCCCGCCGCGCGAGGGTCCGACGTCCTCGCCGCTGCCCGCGCCAGGCTGGCGAAGGAGGTGGCCGAGACGCTCGACTCGTGGGAGGCGGCGCATCGGGCGCGTATCGACGAGATCCTCGCGGAGGCCGGGTTCGAGGGATGACGGACGGGGGCCGGAGGCCGGGGGTGCTTCTCTTCCTGGACGTCGACGGGACACTGCTGCCGTTCGGGGCGGTGGGGCCGTATCCGCTGTACGAGCCGGCCTTTCCGGACGGGGCCGTCACCGGCCATCCGCTGCTGCCCCGTGTCGATCCCGCGCTCGGCGCGCGTCTGACGTCGCTGGGCTGTGCGCTGGTGTGGGCCACGACCTGGGGGGACGACGCCAACACCGCTCTGGCGCCCTGGCTCGGACTGCCCCGGCTGCCGCTCGTGGACTGGCCGGACCCGGACGACGACGAGACGACCGGCCTGCACTGGAAGACCCGCCCCCTCGTCTCCTGGGCGGCTGGGCGGCCGTTCGTCTGGGTCGACGACGAGATCACCGACGCCGACCGGGCCTGGGTGGCCGCCCATCATCCCGAACGGGCTCTCCTGCACCGAGTGGATCACCAAGTGGGGCTCACCGAAAGGGACTT
Source organism: Streptomyces canus (assembly GCF_001514145.1). Classification (GTDB taxonomy): domain Bacteria; phylum Actinomycetota; class Actinomycetes; order Streptomycetales; family Streptomycetaceae; genus Streptomyces; species Streptomyces canus. Next base: position 570,949 of record NZ_KQ948660.1, on the reverse strand, counting down.
CGCGGTGCTGGAGGAGTGGCTGGCGAGGGGAGGACGGTGACCGGGCCGGGTGATATCGAGTGGTCGGCCGAGCCCCGCTCCGCCTACGGTCGCCCGCATGGCTGACGAAGGCTTCACAGATCCACGGCTCGCCGCGATCTACGACGCGGTCGAACCCGATCGCGGCGACCTGGACGCGTATGTCCGGATGGTGGAGGAGTTCGGGGCGCGGCGGGTGTTGGACATCGGCTGTGGGACGGGGGTGTTCGCGCTGTTGCTGGCCGGGCGGGGGATCGAGGTGGTGGGGGTCGATCCCGCCCTCGCCTCGCTCGACGTGGCCCGGGGGAAGCCGGAGAGTGAGCGGGTTCGCTGGATCGATGGGGACGCGACCGAACTTCCGCCGCTGCGCGTCGACTTGGTGACCATGACGGCCAACGTCGCCCAGCAGATCGTGGAAGCGGATGCCTGGCGGGAGACGCTGCGGGGTGCGTACACGGCGCTACGGCCCGGTGGGCGGCTGGTGTTCGAGACGCGCGACCCCGCCCGGCGGGCCTGGGAGGAGTGGCACCGGGAGGCGTCGTACGCCGTGACGGACGTGCCCGGCGTCGGAGCGGTGGAGAGCTGGGTCGACGTCATCGGCGTGGACGGGCAGTTGGTGTCGTTCCGGTGGAGCTATGTGTTCGCGGCGGACGGGCGGACACTGACCTCGGACTCGACGTTGCGCTTCCGGGAGCGCGGGGAGGTCGAGGCGGAGCTGATCGCGCGGGGGTTCGTGGTGGAGGACGTACGGGATGCGCCGGACCGGCCGGGCAAGGAGCTGGTGTTCGTGGCGCGGCGCCCCTGAACAGGCTCAGCGCTGAAGTCGCGTCGGCAGGGGCACCCAGCGGCGGGGGGCGTGGCCGTCGACCGCGTCCCGCCCGTCGCTGATCCGCAGACCCGCCGCGGCGCAGCAGTAGGCGAGGACGTCGGCGCCGTAGGGGAACGCGTGCTTGCGCTGCCAGAAACGGAAGGTCCAGTAGGCGGCCGGGTCCGATTCGTGCGGCCCGATGTGGATCTCGTCGCCGGCGACGATCTCGCCGTCGTGGGCCAGGGCGCCGAACGTGCCGCCCTTCGGGTTGAAGTACACCCCGTAGGCGGTGGTGCCCGCCGATATCGCCCGCAGCACGGCGTCATCGCTGGGCATGTACCCGTCCTGTGTGATCACACAGCCGCCGGGGGTACCGTCGACGCCCGTGACGCCCACGTAGCGAAGGGACTCGTCGTAGTCCATCGGGTCGAAGGGCGCGTCGTCGGGATCTGTCCTCGGGCACTGCGCGGGATCGGCACCGAGTCGCCGTATCAACTCGTCCTCGTCGAGGCCCTGCACGAAGCAGATGCCGAGCCCTTCGGTCCACATCGGCTCCGCACCGAAGGCCGCGATGAGCGCGTCCGCGGCCTGCTGGGCGGCGACCTCCTCCGGGGGCAGCTCCACCGCCCCCGGCAGGTGTTGGACGAGCGGAGCGAGCGGCGTGGTCAGCAGCAGCCGCCCCGGCGACCAGGGCTCCGCCTGCGGTGTCCACACGTCCGCGCCGGCGTCGATCAGCGCGCGCACGGTGGCCTCGTCCATGCTCTGTACGGCGTACCAGAGCGGGGTGTGCTCTTCGTCGTCGCGTACGTCGACGTCCGCGATGTGAGGCAGGAGCGCGGCCACCGCTTGTGCCGAGCCCTGTTCCGCCGTGAGGTGCAGCGGGGTGGCGCCACGCCATCCCGCCCGGGCGTCGGGCGGGGCGCCTGCCTCCAACCGGGCCCTGACCAGGGCCGCGTCGCCCCAGTCGCGGTAGCCCATGCGCTGCCAGTCGGCCTGCGGCACGTAGCGCTGCCGGGCCTCCTCCGCGCGCTGTAGCGCCTCGCGTTGGCGTCGGTTGAGGGGTGGCGCCAGGAGTGTCGGCGGTCCGCTGACCTCCATCGTCGCGAACGAACCCGGGAGCGCCTCCGGTTCCGGCGGCGCGAGTCCGGGCCAGACCTCGATCGCCCGGCGTGCGGCGGCGTGGAGCGCGTCCACGTCGACCGGAGTACGGGTCTCGGGCACGCCTTCGTCCGGCCACTCGACGACCAACTGCGTTTCCCCGGGCGGGGGGAGCTCCGTCAGATACAGGTCGACGTCCGTCTTGAACAGGGATCTGCGGGAGTGGTGCAGGCCCGGATCCAACGGGATCAGCCCGACCGCCTGCTCGGTCGACGCCTCCTGCGGCTGTCCCTGCGGCCCTGTCCAGGAGATGCTCCGCATCACGGTGCCGTCCAGCGAGGTCACCCGCCGTCCGTCGGAGAGCAGCAGTCCCACCCGCAGCCCGGACTGCCGTCGCTGGTCCCCGCCCTGCCGACGGGTGTTGCGGAACACCGCCAGATGCAGGGTGACCGACCTCGGCCACACGGACCACCCCGTCACCAGGACCCGCGTCCCGGCGCCCACCCCGACCACTTCCAGCTGCGGCGACAGCGCGGGCGCGAACCGGTCGACGGGCGGCGCATACCGTCCCTCGTCCGCTCCCGGTGGCTGTAACCGGGCCAACACGGCCTGCTCGGCGGCCGGTTCCTCAGCAAGCACCAGATCGTCAAAGAACCCCATGTGCCGAGCGTCGCACACGGCACTGACAATGCCCGGGGCGAGGACTTCCTGACGTGGGGGCTTCGGGGCGGGGCGCCGGCATCCACGTCAGGAACGCCGGCGCCCCATCACCGCAGCCACAGTGAGGCGAAGCCGTTGATCCTCGCGTCGTCGGGCGAATCGGCGCGGTAGAGCACCTCGACGCGGTCGCCTTCCTCGTACGACGGTGGATTGGACCCCGTCGAGCTGCGGAAGGTCCTCGGCGTGCCGTCCGCGGGCGTGAACTCGACCACGGGGTACGCCGCCGGCTTGTCGTCCGACCTCGCCCTGCGGGAGGACGTGCCGACGCTGTCGTTGCGCCAGTCCAGCGCGACCACCGTGCCCCGGGCCTTCTGCGCATCCGTCAGGAACGAGACCGACACCCCCGCCAGGACCAACCCGACGACCAGGAACAACGACCCGAACGCGATCGCCCCGAACGCGACCCACTGGCGGGCACCCCACCCACGCCACGGAACCCGCACACCGTCCCCCTCGCTCATCCGCTCGTCCGCTCGACCGGAGCGAACTGGGACGCCATCCCAACGACGGCTCGCTCACCGGCGTCGGCCGACCGATGCCGCTCCGCGTCAGGACGGCGACAGCACGCAGAACTCGTGGCCCTCCGGGTCGGACAGGCACGTCCACGGGACGTCGCCCTGGCCGAGATCGAGGTCGGTGGCGCCGAGGGTATGCAGCCGGGCCACCTCCGCCGCCCGGTCGTCACCGGGGTACGGCAGCAGGTCGAGATGGACACGGTCCGGCACGCTCTTCACGTCTGGCGTGCGGAGGAACTCGAGATACGGGCCGACGCCCTGGGCGGAGCGCAACACCGCCTGATCGTCGGTCACTTCGTGCAGGGTCCAGTTCGTCGCCGTACTCCAGAACCGGGCCATGGCCCGCGGATCCGCGCAGTCGACCACCACCGCGGCGATCGGCCCGGTGTCCCGGTAGACCTCGCGAGGCTCCAGTACGCAGAACTCGTTGCCCTCCGGGTCGGCAAGGACCGTCCACGGCACTTCGCCCTGGCCCACGTCGACATGCGTCGCGCCAAGAACCTCCAGGCGCGCGACCAACTCCGCCTGATGGGCCGCCGACCTGGTGGCGAGATCGAGGTGAACACGGTTCTTCGTCGCCGTCTTGGCTTGCGGAACGGGGACGACGTCGATGCCGACACCGACCGGGTCCGGCCACACGAGACCGCCCGCGGGGCCGACGTAGGTGGTCACGCCGGGACTGTAGGCACTCCAGCCGAGCGCCTCCGCCCAGAACCGGCCGACCGCCGGCCCGTCGAGAGCCTTGATGTTCACCTGAACCGGTCGCAGCGCCATACCGGCGATCCTATGGAGGTTGTCCGGTCTCGCTGGGGGCGAGGCAGCCTGATGTCCTGACCTGTGGTGCCTCATCTTGAGCGAGACACCGTTGGACATTCCGTCTCGGTCAAGATGAGGCATCTGGCTATGTGTCAGTGGCTGCCCAGGTCGCGGGAGCAGTAATGGCCACGTCCCTGACGTGAGCTGTAGTGGATCACCGCGTTCGGCAGCCTCGGCCTTCAGGTGAGTGGGACTCAGTCGTGCTGGCCGAGATTGGTGCGCACGATCATTTTGCCGATGTTCTGTCCGCGCATCATGTCGAGGAATGCGTCGGCGGCGTGGTCGATTCCGTCGACGACTGTCTCGTCGTACGCGATGCGTCCGTCGCCCAGCCCTTCGGTCATGAGCCGGCGGAACTCGGGGGCGAGGGCGAGGTGGTCCGCGACGGTGAACGGTTCGAGCGTGAGCGACCGTGCGGCTACGTTCGCGAGATGGCGCGGGCGGCGCGCCGGTCCGGACGTGTTGTATTCGGAGATCGCACCGCACAGGGCGGCACGGCCGCCGTCGTTGAGGGCGGCCAGGGCGGCGTCGAGGTGGTCGCCGCCGACGTTGTCGAAGTAGACGTCGATGCCGTCGGGGGCGGCTTCGGCCAACTGCGCGGCGACCGGAGCGTCCTTGTAGTTGAACGCCGCGTCGAAGCCGTACTTCCCGGTGAGAAGGGCGACCTTCTCGGCCGAACCGGCGCTGCCGATGACCCGGCCCGCACCCAGGACGCGGGCGAGCTGGCCGGCGGTGGAGCCGACCGCGCCCGCCGCACCGGACACGAAGACCGTGTCGCCGGGGCGCATGCGCGCCACGGCGGTCAGGCCCGCGTAGGCGGTGAGGCCGACCAGACCGAACATGCCGAGGTGGAGCGAGAGGGGTACGCCCGGAGCCTCCGGCACGATGCGGAAGCCCTCGGCGTGCTCCTGTGCCACGTCGCGCCATCCGTACTCGTGCAGGACCCAGGTGCCCACGGGCAGGTCCTCGGAGGCGGAGGCGACGACGCGGCCGACCGCGCTGCCCGTCATCGTCTCGCCGAGGGGGAACGCCCAGCCCGGAACGTCGCTCATCCGCATGCGCATGTACGGGTCGACGGAGACGAATTCATTGACGACGCGGACGTGTCCCGGCTTGAGGGGGCCGTAATCGACCTGGACGGTGCGGAAGTCCTGGGGCGTCGGCCACCCGTCGGGGCGCGAGACGAGCTGGATCTGGGTGCTGGTGATCTCTGACAAGGGTGCTCCCGGTTGTCGGGTTGTTGGTGGGGGTGTTCAGGGGGGCCACGTCCGGGTTGGCGTGGTCCGTCGGCTCGGTCGTGATCGGGTGCAGGCCGCGGCCGCTCCTCGTTGGTGCAGGCCGCGACCCGTGCTCCGGGCCGTTCGGAAGTGCGCGGCAGAGCCGGGGGCTGTCCTACAGTCCGGCGAGGAATTCCAGCAGGGCCTTGTTGAGCTCCTGCGGCTTCTCGTCCGGAAGCCAGTGGCCGGCGTCGGCGATGACGATCGGCTCGCGCGCCTGCGGGGCGACCTCCGGGAAACGCTGCATCGCGGTGCGTCCCCACAGGGTGGCGATGTCGCGGCCGCCGCCGACGAACAGCGCCGGCACCTCCAGCGGCCTGCCCTCGTAGGGCGCCAGCAGCTCCCAGTTGAGGTCGAGGCAGTGGTAGTAGTTGAGCGGGCCGGTGAAACCGGTGCGCTCGAACTCGGCGACGTAGAAGTCGATGTCCTCCTGCGTGAGCCAGTCGGGCAGGTCGTCGGGCATCGGCGTCATGCCGTCGCGCATCCCCACCCCCGGCGGCAGGCACACGGCTTCGCGCAGCATCGCGGCCAGGGCCTGGTCGGAGAGCTGGGTGAAGTCGACAGCGGCCGCCTCGGGCGGCTGGGGCGCCGAGGCCGAGAAGCTGTAGAGCGCGCCCGTGAGCCAGGCGGCCGGGTCGGAGTGGAACTCGCGGTCGGCAACGCCCGGCGAGGTGAAGTACTCCTGGTACCAGAGCCGCCCGGGTCCGGCGATCTCGCGCTCGACCTCCGAGGGGCGGCGCTCGCCGAACGGGTTGCCCGGCAGGGCCATCTGCCCGCGCCCGCCGAAGGGCACGCTTACCCCCACGACGGCGCGGAAGACGTCGGGCCGCGTCCACGCCGCCGTCCAGGCCACGGCCGAGCCCCAGTCGTGGCCGACGATCACGGCCTGCGACTCGCCGAGTGCGTGCACGACGCCCACGCAGTCCGCGACCAGCTCGGTGATGCGGTAGTCGTGGACCGCCGCGGGCTTGGATGTGCGCCCGTAGCCGCGCATGTCGATGGCGACGGCGCGGTAGCCCGCGTCCGCCAGCGCGCGCAGCTGGTGACGCCACGAGTACCAGGACTCGGGGAAGCCGTGGGCGAGCAGCACCAGCGGCCCCTGCCCGGCCTCGACCGCGTGCACGCGGATCCCGTTGGCGGACAGCGTGCGCTGCTTGAACCGCTCGTCGTCCAGGGCACTGAATGTGGACGTTTTGCTCATGGCGTTCTCTTTCCTGGCGCCGGACGTCGCGCCCGGTACCGGCACGGGCGAGGTGGAGGTGCTCCGGTACGGCGGCCCGGCGCGTCGCGAGGAAGCGGAGCCGAGAACCACGAGCAAAACTGTAACCATGACGGTTGCAGTGTAGTCAAGTCGGTTACACTTTGAGGCGGGGCGGAAAGACATACAGCGCCCAGTGACGACCGACGGAAGGAAACCGCAGGTGAGCGCGAACAGCCGCATGAGTCTGGCGGTGCACGTCCTGACCTGGCTGGCCTACGACCGGCGCGGAACCGACGCGGAGACCGGGACGTCGCAGCAGATCGCGACCAGCGTCAACACCAACCCCGTCGTCATCCGACGCTGCCTCGGCCAGCTGCGGGACGCGGGACTGGTCACCGTCAGCCACGGCAGGAACGGCGGGTGGAACCTGGCCCGGGCCGCCGCCTCGATCACCCTGCTGGACGTCTACCAGGCGATCCCCGACGAACCCGTCTTCGGACTGCACTCCTCGGAACCGAACCCGGAGTGCTGCGTCGGCTGCAACATCCAGCCCGTCCTCACCCACGTCTACGACCGTGCGACCGAAGCTCTGCGCAAGTCCCTGGCGCAGACCTCCGTCGCCGACGTACTGCGCGACACGCTCGCGCTGTTTCCCTCCGATGCCATCCCGCGCGTGGCTCTTCGGAACTAGGTGACGGCATGAGCGCGCCGCAGGTCGGTGCCCGCTGACTCACCCAGGAGGCAGTCGGAGACTGCCGCGACCAGAGGGTCGGAAACAGGTGTTACACGTGGGTGAGTTGTGCCGGATTTCGATCTTTCAGCCTTCGGCGGCGTGCGACTGGGGTGAGTTGTCGCGGATCAGATCTGCGACGGCCTCCACCAGGACGCCAAGACCTTGGCGTAGCCCCGGGATTGTGATGCCGCGAGGGTGGCGGTCCAGGGGGAAGACCCGTGTGAACTCGGTCTGGGTTTCGCCGGTGATGTGTGCGACCCTGCGTTCCAGTTCGGGCTGTCGTGCCATCGAGATGACCAGCTTGGTGAATCTGGCCAGCTGGGGGTAATTGGCGGCTCGCCGGATTCGTGGACTTCGGGCGACGGCGAAGCGATCCGGGGGGCCGTTGCTGTTCAGCTGAGGGATGCGCTGGACCACGGCGTCTCTGCCTGCGCGCACCAGGGCCCGGTTGTCTACTTCCCTCCAGAAACGCTCGCAGAGGCGGTAGCAGTCAGGGAAGACGGAGGCGCCGTGTCGGCGTTCTAGCTGGTCCAGAAGGATTTGGGCCTGCACGATTTCGGGAGCTTGTGACAGGTCGATCTGCTTGGAGTCGTTCGCGTGTCCGTAGCTCAGCCAGCACCGGTGGCGGGTGCAGACGTTGTCATGGAAGCCTCGGCTGTAGACGTGGATGGGCTGGCCGTTACTGCCGGAGCGCCAGGCGCAGAGATCGCAGGCGGGCCGGTGGTTGACGATGAAGGTCTCAAGTGGCGGGACGATGTCGGGTGCGTGGTGCCGCAATTCTGGTAGTGCCCGGAGCAGGGTGGTGCGGGGCTGGCTGCTGATGAGTTCCAGTCGTTCGAGTTCGTTGAGCGGGCATTGGAGCCAGCGTGAGGGGTTGCGCATCGCGCGGAACTCGGTCTGGTTCGCGGCAGCGAGACGGCGCCTGTAGGAGTCGAGCGTCTCGTTCGCGAATGGGGTGACCGTATGGGGCAGCGGCCGGAGCAGGACGGGGACGAACGGGAGCGAAGTGACGGGGGAGGGGCCTCTCCGACGGCTGTTCATCCTGCTGCTTGGCCGTGCCGGATCTCGCCGCGGAAGGCTCTTTCGCTGGCGTGGTCGACGTGGACGGTGTCGAGTTGGCGGCGGGTGATGCGTTCGCTGCCGTCGAGAATCGCGGAGATGGCGGCGGCTCGGATCAGGTGGGAGAGGCTCCCGATCATGCCTCCGGTGCGCTGGTAGAGGTAGGGACGCAGGCCAGCCAGGGTGTCGGCTTTGTGGTGGTGGAGCCGGAGAGTGGCCTCCATAGTCGCCACCAGGGCTTCCCACTCGGAGCTCAGGGGGAACGGTCCGGTGTGCAGGAGGGTGCAGCGGCCTGCGATCTGGTCTCCGCGGATGCCGGTGAACAGGCCGGAGTGTTCGACGTCGATGCCCGCATAGATGAAGGTCGCGGGCAGGTGCTCGGTGAAGTACTTGAGGTGGTCGGACAGTTCCTCGCCGGAGGTGGTGGCGAGGTTCATCAGGTGGATCTCGTCGACCAGGACCAGGTCGGTGCGGGCCTCGATGAGGACCTGGCAGACGGCGCTGGTGATGTCGACGGTGTTGTGCCGAGGAGAGATTGACGGTAGGCCGAGAAACCGGGCGAACTCGATGGCCAGTTTGCGAGGCGACCCTTTGGGCGGGGCGGTGACGTAGACGACCGGGACTCGCCTGCTGTCGGGGTAGCGCTGCCGGGTGCGCAGTTCGTGCAGCCTGCCGAGTTGCCGCAGGGCGGTCGTCTTCCCGGTGGTTCGTTCGCCCGAGATGATCAGGCCGCGTCGCGCGCCGTGCTCCCGACGGTTGAGCAGGGTCAGCAGCCTGCCCTGGTGGGCGACTTCCCTGACCGTGGACGTCCGCACAACTTGCAGTTCGGAGTGGTAGTCGATGCGCCGCTCGTCGTAGGTGCTGCGGGCCTTCTCGCCCATGGCCTCCCAGAGTTTCGGGGAGACGAGGTTGAAAGCTGCCGTGTCCCTGTCGACGAAGTGCCGCCAGCCGGCCAGCGTTGTGGGCGGCTCGATGCGCTCCTCGTCGAAGGGTGCCGTGTCGTCGGCGGAAGGGTTCACCACCACCGTTTCGCCTCCTCACGGGCGTCGAAGATGCCCAGCGGCACCACCTTGGCCAACTCCTCGGTCTCGTCCGCCTCTTCGGGGGCGTGAGCCGTCTCGTCCAGAGGAGGCTCCTCCCGGCTCGGCGGTTCGGGCCGGGGCCAGGCTGCGGTACTGGTGGCCCGGGTGCGGGCGGCAACCTTGCGGTCACGCCGCTCAGCTGCCCCTTTCTTCCCCTTCCGCCGCTGGGCGGGGCGCTCTTCGGGGCCGTCGGTGGCCCGGTCCAGTAGCTCGGCAGCAGCGCGGGCGACTGCTTCCTCGTCCGGCCTGCGCTGTTCGCGTTCGGCCAGCACCTGGTGGGCGCGATCGAAGATCAGCTCACCCATGGGAACGGGAGAGGTGCGCAGATGGCGCCAGGTCGCGGTGATCCAGCCGCCTTCGCGGTGGTCGCGTACCCAGACACGGGAGATGTCGTAGGGGTCGTAATGAACCTCCCAGAGCCTGCCGTCTGGACCAGCACCAGAGGGCTGACGCCGGTAGGGGCCGAGCGCGCGGGCGTCGTAGGTGCGGTTGTTGATCCGCACCCCGCCGAGTCCGATAACCCGCCGCTCGCGGGGCATGAGCTGGATGTACTCCTCCTGGGCCAGGGCAACCGGCACATATCCGGCCGCCGCGACCAGCGCGGCGTACTTCTCGTTCGGACTCAACGGACGATCCGGCATCAGCGGGTCCCGCAGCCCGTCGTGCGGCCTGGGCTGCCAGACGGCCACGACCCATTCCTGAAGGAGCTCCTGGAGTTCGTGGATGGACCAGGCCGCCTGCGCTGCCGGGTCCTTGCCCCTCATCTCGGCGCTGCGGCCGGTGCAGCCGGCCACGTACTGGGCGAACATCGTCGCCACCGAGCCGAGCGTCCGCTCGATGTGCGGCTTGTCGGTCGGGGTGTCGGGGTGCGCGGGCTGGAACGAGATCCCCAAATGGCGGCAGGCGTTGCGGAAGTTGTCGGAGATGTATGCCTTCCCGCGGTCGCTCACCACCGTCTCCGGGACGATCGCCGGTTTCGCGGCGGCCTTGGCCAGCCGCTCATCCAGCGGCAGTAGCGAGGCGTAGGGCAGCACTGAGCGGGACATGCGCAGTGCGTCCGACCAGCCGGGCCGGACCGGTTCCGGTGTCATCGCCCGAGCCAACAGCAGCGCGGCATCGACCGCCTTCGTCGACGGCCGCAGCACCACCGCGGCGAGTGTCCTGGTCGCCAGGTCCACCAGCCCGGTCAGCTCGCAGCGGTCCACCGTCCCGTCGTCGTGGACGACCATCACGTCCAGCGGCGTGGAGTCGATCTCCATCACCTCGCCCGGCCGCGCTGCCGTCAGCTGCCCGAACATCCGCTTCGGCTGCTTTCCCAGCGAACGGCGGGTGCGGGCCGAGCCCAACAGATGCCGTCCTGTAGAGACTGCCTGAAGCAGCCGGTAGAACGCGGCCCGCGACGGCATCGTCACCGTCCCGGCGCCGTGCTCGTCCGCGAGGAGTCGTTCGACCTGGCGCCGCAGCACCTGCGCAGACACGGTCGCCTCGTCGGTCCGGCTGTTCACTACCTTCTCGATCGCCGCCACCACCCGCGGATCGGCCCGGCCCGTCCCCGTGGCGGGCTTGACCAGCCGCCGGTCCACCAGCCCCGCCACCCCCTCGCGCTCGAAACGGGCGCGCAGCCGCTGGAGTGTGCTCAAAGCCACCACCTCGCCGGCCTCCCGGAGTTCGGCGAGTTTGGCCAGCTCCCGCTGGCGCACCGAGCGCACGTCCGGGTCGTACTCGGCCCTCGCCGGCATGCCGGGATCAGCATCCGGGCGGCCCGTCATCAGCTCGGTCAGATGCCGCTGCCACCACCGGACCCGCTCCGCCTCCTCCGCAGGCAGGCCATCCAGCACACCCTCCTGCGGCAAAGGCGGGCGGGACGGACCCGTGCCGATCACGGCGAACCTCTCGGAGGCCAGCAGATGCCCCAGCAGCACCACGCTCGCCGCCTGGGCATCGTCGACCAGCCGCACCGCCGTTCCATGCAAGGCCACGACGCTGTGCTCACGCCCCTCGTAGCGGACCCGGTCACCCAGCGACAGAAGCCGCGGACGCGTCGGCATTGCTCTCCACCTCCCTCGCCGCGACGGGTGCCGGATGTACCACCGTCGCCGCCGACAACCGCTCGCCGACCAGATCCACGGCCAGCTCCCGGCGCCAGAGCAGATGGAAGAGCACCGGCAGCACGGCGATCGGATCTCCGACCGCCCGGACCCCGGCAAGCAGGCCCTGCGGCTGGGCGAACACCGTCCGCAGGCTCTCCGCGACCGGCTCGCGCCGCACCCTCGGATGCCGGTAGCCCGACAGCCAGCGCAGATTCGCCGCCAGTACCGAATCGATCACCCCGACCCGCTCGTAGCCCCAGCCGACCCGGGCGCAGGCCACGGCCGTGGCCGCGAACTTCGCCGCGTCCTCCGGCTCGACCCACTCGTCCGGACGCACGTCCAGCACCACGGCTCTGCCGTCCCGACGACGTACGAAATAGTCCGGCGTGTGCCTGATCCGTCGGCGCCCGCCGGCGTAACGCCACGACAGCCGAAACGGCTGGGAAGCCACCCCGATGACCTCCGGCTCGGCATCCAGACGCATCAGGTGGCTGAGCTCCACCCATGACTCGTAACCCACCAACTCGGCGCTGGTCGCAGCCCAGTACCAGGGAAATTGCGCTGCCCCCGGTACGACGGGAACACCCGAACCTGCCCGACCGGCTCGAAGCACACAGGCCACACCACCTCAAGCGGCCCACCTTGTGACTCACCCCGGCTGTCGACGTACTCGAGCCAGAAGTCCCCTGCCTCCACCAGCCACCCCCGCTCGGCGTGCTGACCAGCCGTAACGACCGTAGAAGGCAGAACGAACCGCTGCCTCAGGTTGACCGGGACGCCGCACTGAATGCCCGAGATTGAGCGAGACGTGTGACTAGATGCCTCACAAAGACCGGGACTGCCTCATCTGCGCGGCGACGGGACAGAGGTCTGGAAGAGGAATGAGGCAGACGAGTGGCGTGACACACTATTGCAAGCGCCTGCTTGCAATAGTTAGCGCGGATGCTGCACAGTGGGGACATGGCATCGCTCAACGTCGGCAATCTCGGTGAATACCTGCGTGAACAGCGGCGCACCGCGCAGCTGTCGCTCAGGCAGCTCGCCGATGCCGCCGGGGTGTCCAATCCGTATCTGAGCCAGATCGAGCGCGGGCTGCGCAAGCCGAGCGCGGAGGTGTTGCAGCAGGTCGCCAAGGCCCTGCGGATCTCCGCCGAGACCTTGTACGTGCGAGCAGGCATCCTCGACGCCGAGCGGGACCGGGACGACGTGGAGACACGTGCGGCCATCCTCGCCGATCCCACGCTCAACGAGCGGCAGAAGCAGGTGCTGATCCAGATCTACGAATCCTTCCGCAAGGAGAACGGGTTCGAGATAGCCCCGCCGGACGCGGCACCCTCCGCGCAGAGCGACGGTACGGCCCTTCGGGGCAGCGACGTCCAGGACAGTGACGTACTGGACGACGACACCGCAGCAGCAGACCCCCGCACGACCGACGGCAGCGACGCCGACCCGCACCAGACGGCCAGTTGAGACTCGACCGGAGACTCACTGGCACCGCGGGACCCAAAACCCTCATCAGAAAGCGATCCGGGAGGACCACCACCATGGCCATCACCGACGACATCCGCAAGGCCGTCACGGACCCGACTCCGCTCTACTTCCTCGCCGGCGCCGGTGACCTCGCCCTCCAGGAGGCCAAGAAGGTGCCCGGCCTGGTGGAGCAGCTGCGCGCCGAGGCTCCGGCCCGTATCGAGGCCGTGCGCGGCACCGACCCGAAGGCGGTCCAGGAGAAGGCCCAGGCCCGTGCCAAGGAGGCCGGCGCCAAGGTCAAGGAGACGCAGGAGACCCTCCAGACCAAGGTCGGTGAGTTCATCACCAACCTGGACGGGGACATCAAGAAGATCGGCACCACCCTCGACGCGGACCTGAAGAAGCTCGGCGAGTCCGCCCAGGACTTCGCCCTGCGCGGCGTCGGCGTCGCCGCCGAGTACGCCGTCAAGGCACGCGAGACCTACGAGAAGGTCGCCGAGCACGGCGAGCAGGCCGTAAAGACCTGGCGTGGCGAGGCCGCCGAGGAGATCGAGGAACTGGCCATCGCCGTCGAGCCGAACGCTGAGTCGGGCGAGGTCAAGAAGCCGGCGCCCGCGACTCCGGCCGCGAAGCCCACCCCGGCCACGGCCACGGCCACCGTCCCGGCCCCGGCCCCGGCCCCGGCCAAGAAGACGACCCCCACCGCCAAGAAGGCCACCCCGCGCAAGACCACGGCGAAGAAGACGACCCCGCCCGCCAAGTAAGGCATCGCGGGGTACTTCGGGACTCAGGGCCGGGCACTTACCGAGTGCCCGGCCCGTTCTGCGGGTAGCGGACTCACGGGAGCGGGTACGGTGACCGCGTAATCGCGAAATGACGAGCCGAGTCAGGTGGTGGACGTTGTGCTGATGCAGGGGTTCGCAGGCTTCATGTGGCTGCTGAGCATGGCCCTGATCGTTTTCAGCGGTTTCGCGCTGTTCGACGCTGCCATCCGCCGTGAGGACGCCTACCGCGCGGCCGACAAGAAGACCAAGCCCTTCTGGCTGATCATTCTCGGGCTCGCCTTCGTGGTGAACCTGATCTTCAACATCCTGTCGTTCCTGCCGATCATCGGCCTCATCGCGACGATCGTCTACATGGTCGACGTACGCCCGGCGATCCGCGCCCTCCCGGGCGGCGGCCGCAGCGGCCGGGGCAGGGGTTCGAGCAGCGACGGGCCCTACGGCCCGTACAACGGCGGCAGGTGATCACGCAGGCCGAGGGCAGCGCCCCGCAAGGGGCGCGACCAGCCACCACGCACCCGCGGCCGGCACACGACAGCCGCCCCTACGGCGCGAACCGCTAACCCTCCCGGTCGAGCAGCAGCACCGCCACGTCGTCCGCCAACTCGCCCCCGTTGAGCGACCGCACCTCGTTCACCGCGGCCCGCAGCAAGGCCTCGCCGCGCAGCCCTTCGGACAGCTGGCGACGGATCATGGCGACCATTCCGTCCTGCCCCAGCCGTTCCCGGCCCTCCCCGACTCGCCCCTCGATCAGCCCGTCGGTGTAGAGCATCAGACTCCACTCGGCCCCCAGCTCCACCTGCATCCGCGGCCACCGGGCCCCCGGCAGCAGGCCCAGCGCGGGCCCGTTGTTGTCGTACGGCAGCAGCCGCGCGGGCCGCCCCGGCCGGGCCACCAGCGGCGACGGGTGCCCGGCGAGACACAGGCCCGCCCGCCGCCCGTCCGGCGCGATGTCGACCGTGCACAGCGTCGCGAAGATCTCGTCGTCGGAGCGCTCGTGCTCCAGCACCTCCTGCAGCGTGCCGAGCAACTCGTCCCCGCACAGCCCCGCCAGGGTCAGCGCACGCCAGGCGATCCGCAGCTCCACGCCGAGCGCCGCCTCATCGGGGCCGTGCCCGCAGACGTCGCCGATCATCGCGTGCACGGTCCCGTCGGGAGTCCGTACGACGTCGTAGAAGTCACCGCCGAGCAGCGCACGTGACCGGCCCGGCCGGTACCGTGCGGCGAACCGCAGCGACGACCCCTCCAGCAGCGGCGTGGGCAGCAGCCCGCGCTCCAGGCGCCGGTTCTCCTGCGCCCGCACCCGTCCCTCGGCGAGCCTGCGCTCCGCCGTGTCGGAACGTTTCCGCTCCACCGCGTACCGGATCGCCCGGCTCAGCAGCCGTCCGTCCAGCTCGTCCCGGAAGAGATAGTCCTGGGCGCCCACCCGCACCGCCTCCGCACCGCGCTCGGCGTCGCCGGACGCGGTGAGCGCGAGGACGGCGTGCCGGGGTGCGAGCTCCAGGACATGACGGAGTACGGCGAGCTCGTCGTCATCGGAGCGGCCGGGCGCGGGCAGCGCGAGGTCGAGCAGGATGCAGTGCACGTCGTCGGTGAGCAGTCGCTCCGCCTCGGTGAGGTTGCGGGCGGTGCGGACGCGGATCGGCTTGCCGGTCGAGTCCAGGAGTTCGGGGACGACTGTGGACCCGCCGGGATCGTCCTCGATCACCAGCAGGCTCAGTTGGGTGGTGGTGTTGTTGTCGACCGTGGCTTCCTTGCGCGGGGCTTCCTTGGAGGGGGCGTCCTTCGGTGCGGCCGGCGCCTGACCACTCTCCACGGCCGGGATCGCTCGCTGCCGCGGTATGGGTACGGGCATGGTCTCGGATTCCTTCCCTCCCCCCGAGGGCATGGTGGAGCGAGGGACCTCGATCCACCGACGGGGACCATAGCGGGTGCCGGGGCGGGAAAGGAATGGCGTGAGACACGCCGCTTGGCCGGTGGCCACTGTCATATGCCGCGTTATCCACCGCAGTTGGACAGATGGCGCGTGCCGCGGGGATGACGAACGTCACGTTCGCGGCAGGTTTGCGGGCCGTCAGGCGTGCCCCGCGTCACATGATCCGGGTCACGCGGCCGGGCGCTCACGCGTCCGGCCGCACCACCCCGAGTATCGGCATCGACCCCGCCCCGGCGATCGTCACCGTCCGCCCCGGTCGTGGCGCGTGCACGATCGCGCCGTCGCCGAGGTACATCGCCACATGGCTGGCGTCGTCGAAGTAGATGATCAGGTCGCCGGGCCGCATGTCCTTGACGTCGACGTGCTTGAGCTGCTTCCACTGCTCCTGCGAGGTGCGCGGAATGGGATTGCCGGCGCTCGCCCAGGCCTGTGAGGTCAGTCCTGAACAGTCGTAGGAGTCAGGGCCCTCGGCGCCCCATTCGTACGGTTTGCCCATCTGGGTCGTCGCAAAGGCGACCGCGAGCTTCCCGGCCGCGCTCGCCTTGCCGTCGATCTCGTCGAGGATGCCGGAGTCCAGCCAGGCGGTCTGCGACTGATGAGCGGCCTGCTCCTCCAGTTCGGCGAGGCGCTTCTTCTCCTTCTCCTCCAGCTGGGACTCGAGCTTCTCGGCCGCCGCGATCTGCTGCTGGACCCGCTTCTTGGCCGTCGCCTTCGCCTTGCGGTTCGCCTCCAGGTTCGTCCACTGCGCGGAGGCGTCGTCGGCGTACTGCTTCAAGTCCTGCTGGGTCCGGGTCAGTTCCGCGATCAGCGCCTTGGTGGCGCGCTGGCCCTGCAGAATGCGGCCGGTGTTGTCCAGGAACTCCTGCGGATCGTCACTCAGCATCAGCTGCGCCTCGTCCGACAGCCCGTAGCTGCGGTACTGGGCGGCGGCCGCGGCGCCCGCGCGGGCCTTCAGCTTCGCCAGCTTCTCCTGGCCCTTGACGATCTTCTGGGCGAGCGCGACGATCTGCGCCGACTGCTGCTCGGCCTTCTCTTCGGCGGCGTTGTAGGCGTCGGTGGCGACGGCCGCGTCGTGATAGAGCGCGTCGAGCTGCTTGCGTACGGCCTCGATGTCCCTGTTGGTCACGGCGGTCGGCGAAGCCGTGGGGCTGGGGGTCGGAGTCGGGGCGGCGAAGGCGGTACCCGGTGCCGCCAGCACGGCTACCGCGCCGATCACGGTCACGGCCGTAGCGATCAGACCGCGCTTGCCCGTTCCCATACCTCTGCCCCCAAAGCTGATTTACCGTCAGTAACTTACGGTGCTCGGGGGATCGTGCCACGCCATGGCCGAAAGCGACAGAGGCAGGCCTTCCCTGTGCATCCCTCTCTCCCCGCCCCCGAAAACGATCTCCCCGCCTGTGTGACGAACGACTCACACAGATCGTTCCCCGCAGGTCACTCCCGGAGCGGGTTCATCCGCTGGGCGCACTGAAGTTCAGCGTGGGCCACCTTGCCCCGGCCCACCGGAGTTCACGCGTGCGCCACCCCACGCGGTGCCAACGCCCTCCACGCCACGGTCACTTCCCCCTGCCGCCACCGCGAAGGACCGTCCACCACCGGCCAGTCGGCCGTCAGGTCTCGTACCGTCCGGATCCACCGCTGCCGGGCGCCGTACGACGCGTAGGGCGCGGCGGCCGCCCACGCGCGGTCGAAGTCGCGCAGGAAGGAGTGCACCGGCTCGCCCGGGACGTTGCGGTGGATCAGCGCCTTCGGGAGCCGCTCGGCGAGGTCGGAGGGCCGCTCCAGCGAGCCCAGCCGGGCCGCGAAGGTGACCGTCCGCGGCCCCTCCGGACCGAGCGCCACCCACACGTGCCGACGCCCGATCTCGTCGCAGGTCCCCTCGACGAGCAGCCCGCCGCGCGACCCCCGCGCCGGATCGGCCGGTGCCAGCCGGGCACACAGCCGCTCCCATACGGCGGCGACCTCGGCCTCGTCGTACTGGCGCAGCACATTGGCCGCCCGGACGAGCAGCGGCCGCTGGGGGACCGGGATCTCGAACCCGCCGTGCCGGAAGACGAGCCCGTCGCGTTCGTACGGTTTCGCCGCCGCCACCCGGGCCGGTTCGATCTCGACACCGACCACGCGCGTGCGTGGAGCTTCCTCGCGGAGCCGGGTGAGCAACTCGACGGCGGTCCAGGGCGCGGCGCCGTACCCGAGATCGACGGCGACCGGATCGGCGGCGCGGCGCAGCTCGGCGCCGTGTGCGGCCGCGATCCAGCGGTCCATGCGGCGCAGCCGGTTGGGGTTGGTCGTCCCGCGCGTGACCGTGCCCACAGGGCGGGAGGGGGCGCGGGATGTCATGCCTACGAGGGTATGCGGCGGGCGACGGGCCACCGCCTGCTCTCCCCGCCCACGCCGCGACGCACCCCACCCTCGAACGGTTGAGCGAAATCCGGTAATACCTCGGCAAAAACCGCCCCGCACGGAATGGGAATGCCGACTTCCGGTGTTGCCTCCCTCGGAGGGTCCCCACACCCTCCGTCCGGCATGCCCGCAGCAAGGAGGAACGCCACGTGAGCCAGTACGTCAGCAGGCTCCAGCGTCGCTCCCAGGCCGCACCCCACCGGTTGCGCCTGCACCGCCGCCCCCGCCGCGTCGCCATGCTCTCCGTGCACACCTCACCGCTCCACCAGCCCGGCACCGGCGACGCGGGCGGCATGAACGTCTACATCGTCGAGCTCGCCCAGCGCCTCGCCGCGATCAACATCGAGGTCGAGATCTTCACGCGCGCGACGGCGGGCGGTCTCCCGCCGACCGTCGAGATGGCCCCCGGCGTCCTGGTCCGCCACATCGACGCGGGCCCCTACGAGGGCCTCAACAAGGAGGACCTCCCCGCCCAGCTGTGCGCCTTCACCCACGGTGTGATGCAGGCCTGGGCCGGCCACCGCCCCGGCTACTACGACCTGGTCCACTCGCACTACTGGCTCTCCGGCCACGTCGGCTGGCTCGCCGCCCAGCGCTGGGGCACCCCGCTCGTGCACGCCATGCACACCATGGCCAAGGTCAAGAACGCCAACCTCGCCGACGGCGACAGCCCCGAGCCCGCCGCCCGGGTCATCGGCGAGACCCAGATCGTCGCCGCCGCCGACCGCCTAATCGCGAACACCGCCGAGGAGCGCGAGGAACTCGTACGGCACTACGCCGCCGACCCCGCCAAGGTCGCCGTCGTCCACCCCGGCGTGAACCTCGAGCGCTTCCGCCCGGCGGACGGCCGAGCGGCGGCCCGCGCCCGTCTCGGTCTGCCCCAGGACGCCCTGATCCCGCTCTTCGCGGGCCGCATCCAGCCCCTGAAGGCCCCGGACATCCTTCTGCGGGCCGTGGCGGTGTTGCTCGACCAGCGCCCCGACCTGCGCTCCCGCCTCCTCGTCCCGGTCGTCGGCGGCCTCAGCGGCAGCGGCCTCGCAAAACCCGAGGGCCTGCAGAAACTTGCCTCCCGCCTCGGCATCGCGGATGTCGTACGGTTCCACCCGCCCGTCGGCCAGGAGCAGCTCGCCGACTGGTTCCGGGCCGCGTCCGTCCTGGTGATGCCCTCCTACAGCGAGTCCTTCGGCCTGGTCGCCATAGAGGCCCAGGCGGCCGGAACCCCGGTGCTCGCGGCGGCGGTCGGCGGGCTGCCGGTGGCCGTGGCCGATGAACGCACCGGTTTCCTCGTACGCGGACACGATCCGGCCGCCTACGCGCGCGTGCTGCGCGATTTCGCCGACAACCCGGCGCTCACGCCCCGCATGGGCGAGGCGGCCGCGCGGCACGCCCAGTCCTTCGGCTGGGACACCGCCGCCGCGGCGACGGCGGACGTGTATGTGGCCGCGGCCCAGTCGTACCGGCGTCACGTACGCTCGCACCATGGCTGAGGCAGAGAAGGCAGCGCAGGTCATCGAGGGTGTCCTCAAGGACGCCGAGGTCGAGTGGGAGAGCCCCGCACCCGGCAACTACGTCGTGCAGCTCCCCGGCACCCGCAAGCTGAAGACGACCGTCTCGCTCCTCGTCGGCCGCCACTCCCTGTCGCTGAACGCCTTCGTCATCCGCCACCCCGACGAGAACGAATCCGGCGTCCACCGCTGGCTCCTGGAGCGCAACCTCAAGCTGTACGGCGTGAGTTACGCCGTCGACCGGCTCGGTGACGTCTACGTCGCCGGCAAGCTCCCCCTCGCCGCGGTCACCGCCGACGAGGTCGACCGCCTCCTGGGCCAGGTCCTGGAGGCGGCCGACGGCAGCTTCAACACCCTGCTGGAGCTGGGTTTCGCCACCGCGATCCGCAAGGAGTACGAGTGGCGGGTGGCCCGGGGCGAGTCGACGCGCAACCTGGACGCGTTCGCGCACCTGACCCAGCGCTCGCAGGACTGATCCCCGGCGTTTCCGCTGTCCTGGGCCTAGTTGGGCGGAAGTGAGTCGGTGGGCTGCGGATCGTCGGTCGGCTCTTCGGTCCCGCCGGAATCCCCGGGTGCGGCCGGCTTGTCGAGCTGGTCCGCGAAGGCCCGCAGCGCGTCGGCGAGTTCCTTCTTGGTGGGCAGCTCGTCGACCTTCTTGTCGAGCTCGGCGATACGGCGGTTGAGCTCCGCCAGCTCGCTCGGGGCGGAAGGTTCGTCGGTGGGTTCGTCCGTGATGGGGGGATCGTCCGGCGAGGTGGAGCTCGGGCTGGGATCGGTGCCGCCGCCGGTACCACCGCTGCCGCCGACCGTGCCGCCATCGGTTGCGCCGTCGCCCGGCGGGAGGGTGGTCGACATGCTCGGCTCGGCGCTGGGCTCGTCGTCCGAGTTCGCGGCGATGGCGCCACCGACGCTCAGGGCGACCAGGGCGGCCGCACCCGCGACGGCCACGGAGAGACGTCTGAACGGTAAGGAGTTCTGTCTGTCATCCATGCCGGCGACGCTAATCGGTGCCGATCACCGGACGGACGCCTTCCGTCGAACTCCTGTCTGATCCGGTCCTTGAGCTGTTGCGATAGCGCCCCGGCGTCACCCCCACCAGCCGCTTGAAGTGCCGGGTGAGATGGGCCTGGTCGTGGAATCCGGTGAGCGCGGCGACGTCGGCGGGACCCTGCCCCGCGAGCAGCAGACGCCGGGCCCGGCCGACACGGCGGGAGGTGAGGTACTGGTGCGGCGCGATGCCGTAAGCGGCACTGAACGCCCGTACGAGATGCGCCGGATGAGCCTGTACGACCCCTGCCGCCTCCTCCAGCGACAGTCCCTCCACGACCCGCTCGTCGAGGAGTTCGCGCAGCCGGCGGGCGAGGGCGGGATCGCGGCGTACGGGTCTGTCGTGCGGCGGCGGCCGTAGGAGGGTCCTGAGCCGGTCGCCGATGAGGGTCAGCCTGCTCTCCGCCTCGAACTCCTCACCGGGCCTGGCCAGCGCCGTGTGCAACTGCCCCACCCGCTGCCGCAGTACGGGATCCCGCAGATCGGGACCGTCGACGGCGGGCCCGATGAGCTCGTCGCCGAGATGGGTGCCGTCGAGATAGAGGACCCGCTTGCGGAAGCCGTCCGGCGACACGGGCGAGCCGTTGTGCGGGACGTGCGGCGGCAGCAGCGACACGGTGTCGTCCGGCGTGCCGTGCTCGTGCCGGTCGAGGTCGTACCGTACGGCCCCGTCGTCCACGATGAGCAGCGTCCACGCCTCGTGCACATGCATCGGATAGGCGTACTCGGTGAAGTGGGCGTGGAAGACCTCGGTGACGCCGGGAACGGCGGGGCGCCACGCGGTGACCTCCTGCGCCGGCATGGTTCTGGCCGCCATGCAAAGAACGTACAAGACGAGGCCGTACGACGCCCGCGAGTCTCATCCCATGAGCACTGAACCCATCCGCTTCGACACCAAGATCGCCGTCCTGCTGCGCGAGGACCTGGAGACCTGGCAGCGCCTGAACGTCACCGCGTTCCTCGTCAGCGGCCTGGGCACCCAGGCCCCGGAGGTGGTCGGCGAGCCGTACGAGGACGCCGACGGGGTGCCCTACCTGCCGATGTTCCGGCAGCCGGTGCTGGTCTTCGAGGGCACCAAGGAGACGCTGAAGACGGCCCACGCGCGCGTGCTGTCCCGTTCGCTCCCGCGCGCGCTCTTCACGAGCGACCTGTTCGCGACGGGCAACGACCGGGACAACCGCGCGGCGGTCCGGGCGGTCACGACGGGGGAGCTGGACCTGGTGGGCCTCGCGGTGTACGGGCCGCGCAACGCCGTGGACAAGGTGCTCAAGGGCGCGCGGATGCATCCGTGACGGATCAGGCCGGGCTGGCCTCGGTGGCGGCGGACTTCGCGGCTACGGCGCTCTCGGCGGCCGTTTCCCCGGACAGGCGGCGCATGAGCGCGGCGTACCCCACCGCCGCCACCGTCCCGACGACCGCGCACAGCCCCCACAGCCACTGCGCCCCGAACCGGTCGATGACGAAACCGGACATCAGGGGCGCCACGAGGGCGGCGACGGACCAGGACAGGGTGTACATGCCCTGGTAGCGGCCGCGGCCGTGGGCGGGGGAGAGGCGGACGACGAGCCCGGTCTGGGTGGGCGCGTTGATCATCTCGCCCAGGGTCCACACGCAGACGGTGAGGGCGAAGAGGCCGACGGACCCGGCGAAGGCGGTGAGCCCGAAGCCGTATCCCGCCAGCAGGGACGAGACCACGAGGAGTCGCTGGGGGTCCCGGTCCTGGATGAACCGGGTCACCGGGATCTGCAGCGCGACGATCAGAACGCCGTTCAGGGCGATGGCCAGGCCGTAGTCGGCGGGCGTGAACCCGGCCTCGCCCATCGCGACGGGCAGTCCGATGGAACCCTGCTGGAAGATCACGGCGACCAGGAAGGACAGCCCCACGACACTCATGAACCGCCGGTCGCGCAGGACGGTGCCGAGGCCGACGTCGTCGCCCGCCTGTGCGGTCCGTGGTGCGGCGGGCCGGGACTCGGGCAGCTTGAGGAAGACGAGGACCGCGCAGACGGCGGTCATCCCGGCCTCGATCAGGAAGCCCGCGAGGTAGCTGTACTCGGCGATGAACCCGGCGGCCATGGAGGAGACGGCGAAACCGAGGTTGATGGCCCAGTAGTTGAGCGAGAAGGCCCTGACCCGGTCCTCGGGCCGCACGATGTCGGCCATCATCGCCTGCACGGCCGGCCGGGAGGCGTTCGAGGCCATACCGACCAGGAACGCGACGGCGGCGATGGCGACGGGGTGGTGCATGAAACCGAGCAGCGCGACGGAGGCGGCGGTGGCGGACTGCGCGACCAGCAGGGTGGGCCGCCGTCCGAGCCGGTCGGTCATCACCCCTGCCCCGATCGACGACACGACGCCGCCCAGCCCGTGCAGCGAGGCGACGAGACCGGCGTAGGAGGCGGAGTAGCCGCGGTCGAGGGTGAGGTAGAGGGCCATGAAGGTGGCGACGAAGGCACCCAGCCGGTTGACGAGGGTGCTGGTCCACAGCCACCAGAACTCGCGGGGCAGCCCGGAGACGGTCTCGCGGGTGGCGCGTCTCAGGGTGGCGAGTGGCATGGATGGTCCCCCGTGTGTGTAAGTGGCTCAGCTGGTGAGCACAACTTACGAAGGCGGGGTGACGACGAGCCACTCAATTAACAGATCCCGTCAACCGTCCGTCTGTCGAGCGGGCTCCACCCGGACCGAAGGCGTGGATTACGCTCATACGCATGGCCGACGCACCGTACAAGCTGATCCTCCTCCGCCACGGCGAGAGCGAATGGAACGCGAAGAACCTGTTCACCGGCTGGGTGGACGTCAACCTCAACGAGAAGGGCGAGAAGGAGGCAGTCCGCGGCGGCGAACTCCTGAAGGACGCCGACCTCCTGCCCGACGTGGTCCACACGTCCCTCCAGAAGCGCGCGATCCGCACCGCCCAGCTCGCGCTGGAGTCCGCGGACCGCCACTGGATCCCCGTCCACCGCTCCTGGCGCCTGAACGAACGCCACTACGGCGCCCTCCAGGGCAAGGACAAGGCCCAGACCCTCGCGGAGTTCGGCGAGGAGCAGTTCATGCTGTGGCGCCGCTCCTACGACACCCCGCCCCCGCCGCTCGAGGACGGTACGGAGTTCTCCCAGTCGGACGACCCGCGCTACGCGACGATCCCCCCGGAGCTCCGCCCCCGCACCGAGTGCCTGAAGGACGTCGTCCTCCGGATGCTCCCGTACTGGTACGACGGCATCGTCCCCGACCTCCTGGCCGGCCGCACGGTCCTGGTCGCGGCCCACGGCAACAGCCTCCGCGCCCTGGTCAAGCACCTGGACGGCATCTCCGACGCCGACATCGCGGGCCTGAACATCCCGACGGGCATCCCGCTGTCCTATGAGTTGGACGCCGACTTCAAGCCACTGAACCCGGGCGGCACGTACCTCGACCCCGAGGCGGCCGCGGCGGCCATCGAGGCGGTCAAGAACCAGGGCAAGAAGAAGTAGGTTCCGTGATCATGCCCCTGAGCTGCGCAAACGGCGCGACCCAGGGGCATTTTCATGCACACCTTCAGCGTCAGCCCAGGGTCCGAGTGCCCGAGGTACTCAGCGAGGGCCTTGATGCTCTCCCTGGCGTCCAGGAGCACAGACGCGTAGAAGTGCCTGAGCGCGTGCATGCCGTGCTCGCGAGCAGTGGCGTGCTCTCGGCTCTTGGCCTTCGGGATGACGCCCGCCTTGGCGAGAGCGGGCTTCCAGTGGTCTTCGTTCAGCGACGTACGCCAGACGTGCCCACCGTTGGGGCCCGTGAAGATGAGCCGTCGCGTCACCGTCTGGCCGTTCGCCCGCATCCAGGGGAGGTTGATCTCCACAGGCGGGAACCGCTTGATGTGCTCCTGTAGCGCCTCTGCCATGGGATCGGGCAGCGGCACGTCACGGAGCTTGCCGCCCTTCGGGGGCGCAAACACTGCCTTGCTCAGGCTCAGCTTGAGTTGCTGCACTACGTGCACGGTGCCGCTGTCGAAGTCGATGTCATCGACGGACAGCCCGAGGATCTCCCCTTGGCGCAGGCCGCATCCGGCGCCCACGTCGAGCATCGGTCGGAAGCGGTCGACCATGGCGGCGCGCATGGCGAAGACGCGCTCAGGCTCCCAGGGGACGACGCGGCGCGCACCGATGGCGCGAGCGTGTTGCCCGTGTGCCGAAGGTCGTGGAAGCAACTCGGCCGTGACACCCGCAGCCTTCCGAGCCTTCCCCCAGTCGTCCCTCCGCCGCAATTGCCCGCCTCTGCGGATCGACGAAGACGTGTGTCTCGGTCGGCAGCGGCGAAGTGCTCCAGATGATGCGTGACCGCGTCGAGGAGTGTCTAGACCACGTCAGGTCAGGAGGTATGCCTTCAGGATCGTCACCGCGTAGGTGTTGCCGGTGGTGTCGGTCAGGGTGGATTTGAGGGAGACCGAGCGGGCGTTTTCCGGGTGGGTCAGGGTGAGGGTCCTTTTGCCGTGGGTGGTGGTCACTGGGGCGGGGGACCATGTCTTGCCGGCGTCGTAGGAGACCTTCACCGTCAGGGATTTCAGGTCAGTGGCCGCCGGGCCCTGGAGGGAGAGGGGGATCGCGGTGCGGCGGCCTGCGGGGGCCGTGCCGGTCGGGGTCAGCTTCGGGTGGAAGCGGACCGTGGAGAGGGGCAGCGAGCCGGAGTCGGACGGGCTGGACGTGAAGGTCCAGGCCGCTGTCAGGCGGCTCGTGGTCGTGGCCACGCCTGGCGGGCGGGTCAGGTTCGTTCGGATCGTGTAGCGGGCCGGGACGGACGGGAGCTTCTCCACGGTCTGGCAGAGGTCGCCGTCGTTGTCGAGCAGGGTGCTGCCGTCCGCGGTGACCGTGGTGTGGCGTTTCGCTGTGGAGAAGGCGGGGTGTCCGCTCCCGTCGGCGAGGTCGGGGACGCACAGGTCCAGGGTGTCGCCGTCGCGCTGTGCGCCGTACGGGCCGCCGGTGATCGGGCTGAAGACACCGACGTTGTACGTGGCCGCGTAGGTCCGGCCCGCCTGGTACGACCTCGCGCTCTCCGTGCCGTAGAAGACGTCCTCGTCGTCTCCGGAGGCGTTTCGCTGGCCCAGGTTGGCCGTCCACTTGAAGCCCTTGGGCGTGGTGACGTAGATATTCGCGGTCGTCGGCAGCGGGAAGGGGTCGCTCACCGTGCCCAGCGACAGGGTGGGGCCGCTCCACAGGACGTTGACGATGCCCTTGCGGTGCGCGACGGACGAGCCGAAGTTCCGCTTCAGCAGGGCCAGTTCGTTCATGCGCGTGGTGTGCCGATAGCCGGTGGGGAAGCGGTCGGGCAGGTTATGGAGCAGGTGGTAGGTGGTGCTGCCCTTCTGCCACAGGCCGCCGAGCTGCGTGCTGAGCCTCCCGGGAGGGGCGGTCGGTCCCAGGGTCGCGGTGCGCAGGTTCTTGAACGTTCCCCAGAACAGGGTGCTGTTGTGCGGTTCGCTCCCGGTGTCTCCGGTGCCCACGGCGAGGTTGAGCTGGCCGTCGGACATCTTCGCGCCCTGCGGCGCGGTGATCCCGACCGGCTTCGCCTTGCGCGCGTCGAGGACGACCGTGGTGTCACCGGTCAGCGAGAGCCGCGGCCGGACCAGCGCGGAGGTGCCCCCGGCGTCGTCCATCACGGTGTCCACGACGTAGTCGCCGCGCGGGACCCGCACCCGGTACACGCCCTTGGAGATCTGCTCGGAGTCCGCGAGGTTCGTGGTCCAGTACGTGCCCGAGTACCCGAGGATCTCGGTCAGCGGCGCGCTCACAGGCTGGCCGCCGCGGTCGAGGAACTTCAGGGTGAGGTCGTATGCCTCGGCCTCGCGTACGACGCCGAAGGCGGTCCGTACGGCAGCGGGGTCGGCGCCGTTCCGCGCGGTGGCGAGCAGCGTGCCCGAGTGGGCGCCGTCCGCCGCCTCGACGCGGGTGTCCGCGGTGAGGTCGACGCCGGCGGTGCCGCCCGCCGGGACGGTGAGCTGTGTGGTGCTCAGCGTGAACATGCCTTCGGGGGACGTGCTGCCTCCGGGGCCGGTCGCGGTGGCCGTCAGGTCCAGGGTGACGGGGTGGTCGCCGTCGTTGCGGTAGGTGATGTGCTGGGTGACCGGCCCATCGTCGGTGTGGGGCCACAGTTGCTTGCCGAAGGACACGGAGGTCTGTTCGCTCGCCACCGCCCCCTCCAGTGCCCGGGACATGTCGAGTCGGCCCGTCCCCTGCTGGTAGCCGGTCGCGCCGGTGGTCGGGGTGGTGGACGCGGTGAGCGCCTGCTTGATCCGTGCGCCGGTCCAGTCGGGGTGCCGCTGGGCGAGGATCGCGGCCGCCCCCGCGGCATGCGGCGTCGCCATCGACGTACCCGACATGGAGACATAGCCGTCGGCGGCCGGGTCGCCCAAGTAGCCGTGCGTCGCCCTCGCCGAGACGATGTCCACGCCTGGCGCCGTGAGGTCCGGTTTCAGCGCGCTGTCGGCGGTCGGTCCGGTGCTGGAGAAGTCGGCCAGCCGGTCCTCGCCGTCGACGGCGCCCACGGTGAGCGCCGACTCCGCGGCCCCCGGGGAGCCGACGGTTCCCGCGTCGGGGCCCTCGTTGCCGGCCGCGGCGACGGTGAGCATGCCGGTGCTCTTCGAGAGGGCGTTCACCGCCGCCTCGACCGGGTCCTCCCCCGGGGTGTCCTCCTGGCCCAGGCTGAGGTTGGCCA
Organism: Streptomyces canus; assembly: GCF_001514145.1. Taxonomy (GTDB): domain Bacteria; phylum Actinomycetota; class Actinomycetes; order Streptomycetales; family Streptomycetaceae; genus Streptomyces; species Streptomyces canus. The sequence continues at coordinate 543,708 of NZ_KQ948660.1, read as the reverse complement.
CCTTGGCACCCTGCCCGGCGGCCCACTCCAGGCCGGCGATGACGCTGGAGTCGCTGCCCTCGCCGCTGTCGTCCAGCACCTTGGCGTCGAGGATCCCGGCACCGGGCGCGACGCCCTTGTACCGGCCGCCGGACTGTGCGCCCGAGCCCGCCAGCGTCGCGGCCACATGGGTGCCGTGGCCGACCATGTCGTCGGTGCCGGCGGTGCCGGTGAAGTTCTTCGAGGCCTTCACCGCCGCGGCGAGGTCCGGGTGGGTGGTGTCGATGCCGGTGTCCAGGACGGCGACCTTGACGCCCTTGCCGTCGTATCCGGCCGCCCAGGCGGTCGGGGCGCCGATCTGCGCGACGCCGCCGCCCGCCTCCCCGGCCTTCGCGCCGTCTTCGTCCGCCTGCGCCTTGAACCGGCCGTCCAGCCAGACCCGCGCGACTCCCTGCTCCTCGGTGAGGGCCTGCCACATGTCGTCGGCCCCGGCCTTGGGCACGGTGATCGCGGCGCCCGCCACGCTGGGCAGCTCCCGGCTCACGGTGGCGTCCGCGTCCGCGACCAGTGACTTCTGGGTGCTCCTGCGCTGGGCGGACTTGCCCTCGTACGACACGATCAACGGGAGCGTGCCGCGCCGGGTGTCGTCGTAGCCGGCGCGTATCAGGCCGCTGACATCGAACAGCCGCATGTCCAGGACGCCTTGGCCGATCAGGGCGGCGGCGTCGGCGGGAACGACGTACTGATCGCCCCCGACGCCGCGCACGGACACCGGGACGTGCTCACGGCCCGGTGCCCGCCGTACGCCCGTCACCCGGCCCCGGGCGTCCAACCGGACCCGGTCGCCGGTGAGGAGGGTGACGTCACGGCCAGCCGCGGAGGCGGAGCCGGCGGTCCGCGCGCCGAGGGCGGGGCTGCCGGGCGCCGCGACCGCGGCGGTGTCCTGCGTCCGTACGCCGAGGCCGGAGCCCGTGGCCGCCACCGAGACACCCGTCATCAGCCCCGCCACCAGCAGGGCGGCCAGCGAGGCGCTTGCGGTTCTGTCGCGCATTCAGCTCACCTGCCCGGGGACCTGCTTGGCGGCGTCGACGACCGCGCGCTCGGTGATCGCGCTGGTGTGCGTGACGGTACCGACCTTGAGGGGACTGTCCGCCGTGGCCTTGACCACCGCGATGCGCTCGCCGAGGAACTGCAGCGTCTTCTTGTCGAAGATCCACTCGGTGCGCTCGCCGTCGGTGTCGTTCTGCCGCGCGATCGCGACCCCGTGCCGGCCCGTGGCATCTACCGCGTCATCCACCGAGACGACTCCGGGGATCTTGGCCGCGGCCTTGTAGAGGGCGGCGCCGACCTCGGCGGGCGGGTAGCTCTCGAACAGCAGATCGCCGATCGCGACGAAGGCGGCCTGGTCGCGCGGGACTTCGGGGTCCCGGTTGGCGTCCGAGGCACGGTAGATCCGCTGCAGCAGCGCGTCGGGGTCGGTCGGCAGCGCGGCCAGGGCGTTGTAGGCGCCGCTGAACGGGGTGTCGCTCTTCAGGGTGATGCCCTTGTCGCTGGTCTCACCGGCCTCGATCAGCCAGCCGTCCCTGCCGTCGAGGGAGTTCCAGACCTGGCGGGAGTGCAGCTCGTTGCTGACCACCTCGCTCTTGTCGCCGTCGGTCTTGATGTAGCTGTCGGCCACCATGGAGGCGATGTAGATGTACTGGCCCTTGCGCGGGGTGGGCGCGGAGGTGTCGGCGGCGGCCAGGGAGATGCGTTCGAGGAGCTGGGGGGCGCCCTTGGCGTCGGCGACGCCGATCCTGGTGGTCAGTGCGGGGCCGGTGGCCAGGGCGGTCCTGCCGCCGTCGGTTCCGCCGCCGGTGAGGGCGAGGCCGCCCGCGACCGCGCCGGCCAGGGCGAAGGCAGCGGCGGGCAGGAGGATCGTACGGCGCAGGAACGGGTTGGAGCGCTTCACGGGCGCGACCGGAGAGGTGGCGGACGTACGGGAGGAGGTGCGGAGGTCTTCGTGGATCCGGGCCATCATCTGCTCCTTGTGGAACTGGTGGCGGCCCGCCGGCAGATCCCGCTCGGCGGAGGGCAGCAGACTCTGCGTCTCCGTCCACTCGGCCGGGTGGGGCCGGTGGGAGGGGCTGGCGTTCATCGGTTTCCTTCCTGTGCGGACCGGACCGCGTATCCGCGATCACCTGTTGTCTGCCGGTTGGTGCGGGTGGGTTCCCGTTTTTCTCCGAGCAGTTGTGCATCGGCGAGCTTGCGCAGCCGGGCGCGGGCGCGGGAGAGGCGGGAGCGGACGGTGCCGACCGGGATGCCGAGGGCGCGGGCCGCCTCGGCGTACTCCATCCCCTCCCACAGGCACAGCGTCAGGACCTCACGCTCGGGACGCTTGAGCAGACTGAGGGCGGCGAGCGTGGCGTTGATACGGCGCCGGTCGTCCAGGCGTCCGGCGGTCTCCTCGGCGTGGTCCTCGACCCGTTCCTCGGCGGCGTGCGCGGCTGCCGCGGCGCTCGCCGCGTTGCGGAAGCGGCGGTTGCTGCGGTGGTGGGAGCGGGCGACGTTGGTGGCGATGCCCAGCAGCCACGGCCGCAGCGAGCCGCCTTCGGCCTCGACCGAGGCCCGGCGCCGCCACGCCTCCATGAAGGTCGTCGACATCACGTCCTCGGCCAGCGACCAGTCGGCGGTCAGCCGGAAGGCGTGGTTGTACACCGCGCGGGCGCACTCGTCGAAGAGTTCCGCGAAGGCGTCCGGATCTCCGTTTCGCACCCGGGGTCGCATATCTGTGGTCACGTCTTGAACTGACGTACGGCGCGGGCGATTTCCGGTGAGACACGTCACAGCCGTCGCACAGGTCACCGGGGCGGTGACCGCACGAGGACTCGGTGGACATGGCAGCCGCTCACCCGCGCACCGCTCAGGCTGCGAGGCCCGAAAGCAAGGCGCCCGATCTGATGCGGGACCCGGTCCGGGGGTGCGCAGGCTGGTCGAGAAGCTGTTGGAGGTGTCGAGGTCGAACGCGGGCGCGGAACAGGCTGATCCGGCAACGCCCACCGGCACGGGCGGGCACCGGTCTCACCGACGGTGAACGGCGCCGTTGTCGTCGTACGCAAACCAGAGCCCGGGCTTCGGCAGAGCTGCTCGCCCACGGGCCGCAACACTTGCGGACCGGAGCGGCCGAGAACCGACGGGGCCAGGGCCTCGCGCTGACGATCGCGCCGGTCCAGGCACAAGCCATCCAGGCGCGCCCGGAATAGATCTCCCTTGCCCGACGATGCTCCGCCCTGTCCCGAGTGCAACAGCCCTGTTGCCGCGCGGCCTGGTGCTCGCCGGGCAGGACGACGACGGCCGACGGAGCTGCCGGACTTCGTGGCGGTGCACATGTAGTGGCAGTAGGCGGACCGACCAGGCGATCCGTTGGAGGTCTGCCCAGCATCGGAGCTGTTTCGCTGACATCCAACTCTGACATCAACAGGGCCGGACGGCGGCATGCAGCAACATCTTCGGACGACCGTCGGACCTACCGACGACGGCCCAAGGGGCGGGCGTTGATCGAACTCCTAAAGCGGTGGCTCCCCGACAACCAGCGGCAGCGGCCAGCCGGCGCAGGCCACCAGTGCGCTGCCGTCCTCGGTGAGAAAGAGCAGGGTGGTCCATGTCCGATCGGCAGAATCAATCAGCCCTGTGCGCACGGGCCGGCCATCTTCCCGGATGAGCTGCACTGCTCGTTCCAGCCCAAGAGGTTCGAGTCCGTGCATCCGCATGCGCTGAAGACGGCGCTTGAAGACTCCGGCATGCTGGCCTGCGGGTTGTGCACGATCTCCCACCCAGTAGGTGGAGCCGCTGCGGAGGGTGGTCAGAGCATCACGGACGCCTCGTCATCACCGGCCAACAGCAGTTCCAGCACATGCCGTTCCATGGTCCCCCCCGTTTGGGTCTTGCGGTAAAGCAGCCAGGTACCGCCACCCCAGCACGGTAGCGCCCCTCCGGGCCCGCCCAGGAGCCCCGGGCCGTCACGCACCGATCCGGCTAGAGCTAAGGAGGTGAGGTGCCCACCAGCCCATGGCAACGCCCCCACCCAAGTTGCTTCGGGACGAAGAGGTCGTGCCAGATCGTGCGGCAGAATGCGAGGGTGTCTCTTGACGCCATTGACGCCGTGAACTGGTCGACGATACCCAACCCGACGTGGCACCAATGCGACGATCCGGAACGGGTTGCTCACGCACTACGACTGCTGACGGTGTCCACCACGGCCAACGAGACGGGCGACGCCGCGTCTCTGCTGGCCGGTGGGGGATTCGTCTGCAGCCACGCTGCCATGGTGTTTCCTGCGGCCTACGCTGCTACACCGGTCCTGCTGGATCTCGTCGAGCATGGTCAGCGGCCGCGCATCAAGGAGGCAGCCATCGGGCTCCTGGCAGACGCGCTGGGCTACTTCCCGACTGCCGGCCACAACCGGGTCTACACCCCCTACGGCACCGACGTCCCGCTCTGCTGCGCCATAGCGCGCCTCATCCGCGGCCGTCGCAGCACTCTTCTCGTCCACGGGAAATCCGGCAAGCAACTCCTGGCAGAGGCAGAGCTTCACTGGCGGATGACCATCGAGGAGACAGAACACCAGCCTGACGGCACTCTGACCGCCCTCGCCGCACTCGAAGGCGCGCCCTTCGCAACACCGGGCGAAGCCGAGCTGCACAACCCACATTCCGAGCGACCTGCAGCAACCACCGTGTGGATCGACGCGTTGACGACCGACGGCTCGGGCGCCGCATGCTTCCACCTTGGGCAACCACCGTCCGAAGTCCTCCCGGGTTCTGTCCTCTACCCAGCTGAGTGCGGCCGACGCGAGCACTGACCTCGTTGCCATGCCTCAGGGGCCGCACCACAACCGCACCAGATCGAGCGGGGAACAGCGGGGAATCACGGTAAAAATAGCGAGCTCCACGAGGCCCCAACCAATCCGTACGCCCAGTTCAGCGGCCCAACAGGCCCCAGAAGCCCGCAGCTTCCCAAGCTGAGGTTCGAGTGCCTGTATGCACAGTTCGTTGGCGCCGTCCCAGGTTCAGCACAACTGACACTTCGCGGAACGCGCGGCGGCACCATGCATCACGTGTCATTAGAAGGAGTAGTAGCCGTAACGACGGTTGTTACAGCGTTCATTACCGTCCCGGCCACCCTGGTCGCCGCGCACTGGACCAGGCGAAGCATGGACAGAGCTGCTGATGCCGCAGTAGCCGTTGGACTTGGCCAGTCCGAGGCTGCGGTGCAGGCCGCTCGGCTCCAGGGTCGTGCTGGTCGCGAGCATGCGCTGGAGGGTGAGCGTCGCGTCGCGTACACGCAGTTTCTACGCGCAGCAGACCCTTTCGTACGAACGGTGCGAGAGCTACCAGCCGTTTCCCCACGAGTCCCGCAAGGACCTACTAGATCAGAAGGTCACCCTAGTAGTTGAGGCCCAGGCAGGTGTTGCTGTACTGGGGCCGCCGGCCATCACAGCCCGAGCGCGGGAGGTACTGAAGCAGAGCTTGGGGCTGGAGAAGTTGGCACTGCGGAGAGCTGTGCTTCGATCAGCGGTCAGCGCTCTGGAGGACCACTGGTGCCCGCGTGATGCAGAGATTTGCGAAGACCCGCACCATGGTTCGGCGTTCGTCGCCTGGGATCTCCTAGCTCGATGGGGGAGCCTAGAAGACGAGGATCGGTGGGCGCAGCTTGATTTCCTGCAGTTCGTGTTGCAGGAAAGTCACGCCCTCACCATGGAGCAGATCGATCAGGTGCTTGATGTGGCCAATTCCGTGGTCTGTTGGGACCTCATGATGGGCGGATGGCTCCGTGATCCGTTGCTAGAGCGGTTTCAAGCGGTTCGTGACGAGTTCGCCGATGCCGCCTGCGGCTCCCTCGGAAGCCCTGTCATCTAGGCCAGCGAAGCACAGCGAGACGGGCTAACGGCAAGGAGCGAGGACCTCGGCTCGGGCCGTCTCTGGGCCGTCCGAGGCCGCTCAACAGTGGCCAACGACGACCACCAGGCGCACGGGCCCACTGCCCCCGACCAGCAAAAACCCAGCTCACCAAGACCCCCGGCAAGACCCAGGGCAAGAAGAAGTAACCCGGATTGCTCAAGCCCCCTGCCCGCGGTTCTGCTGCAGGTAGGGGGCTGGTTTGTGCTCGGTGGCTTTCGGGCGGGCGGTCGAGGTTTGGTCAGGGGCGGCAGTTGTTCCACAGGGTGGACAGGTGGGAGGGGATTTGGGGGATGGCGGCGCAGCCCTGGGGGGAGGCGGGGAAGGTGTCGCTGGCCAGGAAGGTCCAGCCGGTGCCGGGGCGGTCGATGAAGTACTTCATCACGGCTCCGTCGTCCTGCAGGGCCACCTGCTCCGCCTCCGTGCTGCCGGGAGTGAGCTGGAAGCGGGTTCCGGCGTAGAAGGTTCCGTCGCAACTGCCGTAGTAGAAGGTGCCCTTGACCGGGGTGATGTGGCTCAGGGGTGGCTGAGCCTGTTTGCCGTAGGCCGCCGTGACGTTCGCCTTCACGGTGGGGGACACCGGTAGTGAGCGGCAGGCGTCGGTCCTGGCCGGGACGCCGGCAGTTGTCGGCTGGGGCGATCCAGCTGAGCCGCCCGAGCTGCCCGATCCGCCTGAGCCATTCGAGCTGGTCGAGTCCGTCGGACCGTCCTGCTCCGTGGGTGTCTGCGGTGACGACGAGGGTGTTTTCGCTGTGGTCGGGGCGCTGCTGTGTGTGGTGCCGGTGCTCGGTGTGCAGCTTGTCAGTAGGGCCACTGCCGCCGCGGCCATGCTCAGAGCTGCGGCGCGGGACAGGGAACGGTTTCGGGGTGCCATTTCGGACCATCCTCCCTGGTACGTCCAGACAGGGCCGAGATGGCGTAACTCGTTTACGTTCTCCCGGTCTTGTACCTCAAGACGCCGCACCGTGCCCCGCGGTTTCACCGGGTCGCATTCGGCTCGTCCGCCTCATGGGGTGTGTGGCACGATCTTCCCCGTGGAGTGGGGACTCTGGTGGGAACGGCCCTTGGAGCGGTGCTCGGGGTCGGGTCGACGTTGGCCGGTGAGCACTTGCAGTGGCGGCGGACGGTCAGGGACAACCGGCTGCAGGACCGCCGCACCATGTACGCGGACTGTCTGGTGGCCCGTCGCCGTGCGCAATAGGCCATGCGGCTGGCCGCCGGCGAGGACTACTCGGACCCGCAGGCGAGGGCGGCCAAGATAAGGCAGGCGTTCCAGGCGTCGGCGTGCGACGAGGCACGGGAGCGGCTCGTTCTGACGGCGTCCGTCGAGGTGTCGCAGGCCGTATACGCCGCATCGATCTCGCGCTCCGGACCGACCCCACCGATATCGGCCGTCTCAGCGCCACCCCCGAGGTCCAGCTCATGGTCACCCACACTGCCCTCTGACCTCTGAACACGACGAAGGGCCCCGGTATCCCCCGGGGCCCCTCACCGCCGTACACGAATCAGCCGTACACGGTTCAGCTGTACAGGATTCAGCCACACTGGCACGGATTGCCCGACTGGCACCCGCACCCGCAGCCCGAGCCGCAGCCGCACGCGCCGATGACCGTCAGGGTCCTGATCGCGGCGGGCTGCTCGGTCGGGCGTTCCTGCGTGGGGTCGGGCTGGGGAGTGCTGGGGGATTCGGCCATGGGTCCCTCCTCGAGGCGAGAGCCAGAACGTGCCGACTGCCGGACCGACTGTCGGATCGGGCCCTGTGCCCATTGGATGCCCGCTCCACTGGGCGCATCAACGGCGCACAGAGGCTTGCACCCGCCCCGAACGGGACCCGGCACACCCCGGGAACACCCCGGGAGGGATCAGGCCCCCTCCACTCCCGTCACCGGCTGGACGTCCTGCTGGAGGTCGTCCGCGTGCTCACCCGTCACCAGGTACACCACCCGCTTGGCGACCGACACCGCGTGGTCGGCGAACCGCTCGTAATAACGGCCGAGCAGCGTCACGTCGACCGCCGTCTCGATGCCGTGCTTCCACTTGTCGTCCAGCAGGTGCTGGAAGAGGGTGCGGTGCAGCAGGTCCATCTCGTCGTCGTCCTGCTCCAGCTGGAGCGCCAGGTCGACGTCCTTGGTGATGATGACCTCCGCCGCCTTGGCCATCAGACGCTGCGCCAGCTGGCCCATCTCCAGGATGGTCGCGTGCAGGTCGTGCGGGATGGCCTTCTCGGGGAAGCGCAGCCGGGCCAGCTTCGCCACGTGCTGGGCCAGGTCGCCGGAACGCTCCAGGTCGGCCGACATGCGCAGCGAGGTGACGACGATACGGAGGTCCGTCGCCACCGGCTGCTGCCGGGCGAGCAGCGCTATCGCCCGGGCCTCCAGGTCGTGCTGGAGGTCGTCCACCTTCTGGTCGGCCTCGATCACGCTCTCGGCCAGCTTCAGGTCGGAGTCGAGGATGGCCGTCGTGGCGCGTCCGATCGCCGAGCCGACCAGCCGGGCCATCTCCACCAGACCGTCGCCGATCGAATCAAGTTCCTCGTGGTACGCGTCCCGCATCAGGGTTCCCTCTCGTACGTCATTCCTGTGGGTTCCAGGGGCCAAAACCGGCCGTGTAACCGGTGCTGCGTACCCCACGCTCCCACGTTCGGTCCTGTACGCGTCCGTTTCCGCCCTCCCAAATGAACCAATACTGGCTCCAAGGTGAACTCTGGGCGACGAGTGTTCGAGCTCGCACTCGGACGGCTGTGGCCAGGACCGATCCCATGCCTAACCTGGAGGCATGGACGTGAACGCGGCGGTCGCCGCAGCGGCAGCGATCGCCGGTGTGCTCACCGGCGTCATCGCCATGCTGGCGTTCCGCTGGAGCGAGCGGGAGCAGAAACGCCCCACCCGCACCTCCCTGCACACGGACCCGGTGCTTCCGCCGGGCGTGGACACCGTCCTCTCCGTGCTCCGCTCCTCGGCCGTGGTCCTCGACGAGGCCGACGCCGTGGTCAAGGCCAGCTCCGCCGCGTACGCCCTCGGGCTGGTCCGCGGCGGCAAGCTCTCCGTGGAGCCGATGCTCCAGATGGCCCGGGACACCAGGAGGGACGGGGAGATACGGCAGGTCGAGCTGGACCTGCCCAGGCGGGGTACCGGACGCGGGGAGGCACTCGCGGTCTCCGCGCGGGTCGCGCCCCTCGGCTCCCGGCTGGTTCTGCTCCTCGTGGAGGACCTCACCGAGGCCCGGCGGATCGAAGCGGTACGACGTGACTTCGTCGCGAACGTCAGCCACGAACTCAAGACCCCCGTGGGCGCCCTCTCCCTCCTGTCCGAGGCCGTCATGGACGCCTCGGAGGACCCGGAGGCCGTGGAGCGCTTCGCCGGCCGGATGCAGATCGAGGCCACCCGCCTGACCAGCCTGGTCCAGGAGCTCATCGACCTCTCCCGGGTGCAGAACGACGACCCGCTGGAGGACGCCGAGCCCGTCCGCGTGGACGAGCTGGTCGCCGAGGCCATCGACCGGTGCCGGCACCAGGCGGGCACCAAGCAGATCACCATGGCCGCCGCCGGCGCGGCCGAGCTGCGCGTCTGGGGCAACCGCGGCCAGCTCGCCGCCGCTCTCGGCAACCTCGTCGAGAACGCCGTCAACTACTCGCCCGCCCGCACCCGGGTCGGCATAGCCGCCCGCCGGGTGTCCGTGCCGAGCGGCGACCTGATCGAGGTCGCCGTCACCGACCAGGGCATCGGCATCTCCGACAAGGACAAGGAGCGCATCTTCGAGCGCTTCTACCGCGTCGACCCGGCCCGCTCCCGCCAGACCGGCGGGACCGGACTCGGTCTCGCGATCGTCAAGCACGTGGCCGCCTCGCACGGCGGGGAGGTCACGGTGTGGAGTTCTGAGGGACAGGGCTCCACGTTCACCCTCAGGCTGCCGGAGGCGGGCGCGGCCCGCGACCGCGCGCTCCAGCACCCCGACCTCGACGACGAGGACGGGCCCACTCCCGAGTCGGCTTCTTACGACCCGCTTCCCGCCCCGGAGGTCCTTCCGTGACCCGAGTGCTCGTCGTCGAGGACGAGGAGTCCTTCTCCGACGCCCTTTCGTACATGCTCCGCAAGGAGGGCTTCGAGGTCGCCATCGCGACCACGGGCCCCGACGGACTCGACGAGTTCGAGCGCAACGGCGCCGACCTCGTCCTCCTCGACCTGATGCTGCCGGGCCTGCCCGGCACCGAGGTCTGCCGCCAGCTGCGCGGCCGCTCCAACGTCCCCGTCATCATGGTGACCGCCAAGGACAGCGAGATCGACAAGGTCGTCGGCCTGGAAATAGGAGCCGATGACTATGTCACCAAGCCGTTCTCCTCGCGCGAGCTGGTCGCCCGCATCCGCGCCGTCCTGCGCCGCCGTGGCGAGCCCGAGGAGGTCACCCCGGCCGCCCTGGAGGCCGGTCCGGTCCGCATGGACGTGGACCGCCACGTGGTCACGGTCTCCGGCTCCAAGGTCGACCTGCCCCTCAAGGAGTTCGACCTGCTGGAGATGCTGCTGCGCAACGCCGGCCGCGTCCTGACCCGCATGCAGCTCATCGACCGCGTCTGGGGCGCCGACTACGTCGGCGACACCAAGACCCTCGACGTCCACGTCAAGCGCCTGCGCGCCAAGATCGAGCCGGACCCGGGCGCGCCGAGGTACCTGGTGACGGTGCGGGGTCTCGGCTACAAGTTCGAGCCGTAAAGAGGAACGCCTCACGCCGAAGGGCGGGACCTCCTCGGAGGTCCCGCCCTTCGTGTCGTACGACGGTCTCGTACGGCTGCTCAGTGGCTCGCGGCCGACCCGGTGGCCGTCGCGCTCGCGGAGGCCGCGTCGGTCGGCGTGGCCGCGCCCGTCGGGGTCGCGGAGCCGGTCGGAGTGGCGGACGGCTCGGCCGGCTTCTCCGGCGCCGAGGGGACGGCGCTCGGGCCCCACTTGGTGAAGTAGCTGTCGGCCGGGACCACGAAGGCGCGCAGGCTCACGTCACCGGTCGTGCTGAAGGTGAAGGTGACCTTCTGGGCGTTGCCGTCCTTGACGCTCTCGCCGATCTCGGCCACCGCGGCGGAGGCGTTGCCCTTGCCGCCCAGGATCACGGAGCCGTGCGCCGGGACGGTCACCTTGCCCTTGCCCTTGCCCTTGGCGGGCGTGATCTCGGCGCTGCCGCCGCCCTCGACCCTCACGGCGTCCAGCGTCTGGGCGGTGCCGGTGGTGTTGAAGACGGTGGCGGAGACCACGGCGGGGCCCTTGGTCTCGCCCGAGGCCTCGGTGGCGGGCTGGGTGACGACCACGACGTTCTGGAGACTGATGCCGCCGACGCTGGTCTCCGCGTTGTCCGGCTTGACCTCCAGCGTCTGGGCGTTGGTTCCGGCCGCGCACGCGGAGAGCGCGGTGACCGAGAACGCGATGGCGGCGGCGGCGAGGACGCCGCGTCGAAGGCTGCTGCTCACGGCGGCGGCAACTCCTTGACTTGAGCGAGGCGGCCGTAAAGCCGCGCTAAGTGTCTGTCAGCGGCCTCAGGTTACCGAGCCGTTCCCACCTGGCCGCACCCGACCCTCCCCTAGAGGCGTATCTCTCCGGTCACTCCGGTTCACAAGTGACTCATGAGTCACTTCGGCCCCGCACTCCGGCGCTCGTCCGGCATTCACATAAGAGCCTTCGGCATCCAGTAGCAAAACTTCCGTGAAGGAATGCGCGACCGCCCCCGGAATTGATCACCAGCTGATCCGTCCGGCTCGTGTGATCAATTTCTGAATCGGCGCGGAACCGACTCCTGGCTCCGAACGGAGTAGCGTAAGTCGCACACGTGGAACCGGACATTTGTGGACGTTAGCCCGTCTGGAAGGGCTTCCGGATGTGTGTAACGTACGCGTTTCACCTCCCCCGGAGAGCCGCTCCGACCTGCGAATACCTTCTTCCGCTCGGCCCGCGCAGCACGTTCCTGTTGCTGTTGTCAAGCCCCGAGATATGCCCTGACCTGCGAAAACGCCATTCAGAACCCGCAGTTTCCGTGTTACCCTGGATAGCCACGGAAGGGGTACCTGTCACATGACGTTCAAGGTTGGCGACACCGTGGTCTATCCCCATCACGGGGCCGCGCTGATCGAGGCTATCGAAACTCGCCAGATCAAAGGCGTGGACAAGACCTACTTGGTTCTGAAGGTCGCCCAGGGTGACCTGACGGTGCGTGTGCCAGCGGACAATGCGGAGTTCGTCGGCGTGCGTGATGTGGTCGGTCAGGATGGGCTGGACCGGGTCTTCGAGGTGCTGCGCGCACCGTACGCCGAGGAGCCCACGAACTGGTCCCGTCGATACAAGGCAAACCTGGAGAAGCTCGCCTCCGGCGATGTCATCAAGGTCGCGGAAGTCGTGCGCGACCTGTGGCGTCGTGAGCGCGAGCGCGGACTCTCCGCAGGTGAGAAGCGCATGCTCGCCAAGGCTCGGCAGATCCTGGTGAGTGAACTCGCCCTCGCGGAGAACACCAACGAGGACAAGGCCGAGGCGCTGCTCGACGAGGTTCTCGCGTCCTGAGCGGTCCCTGTGCAGGCACCTTGCCCGCTCAGCTCAGCACACACTGAATCCGAATTGCCGCACTGAAATGCCGCGGTGCCCGATGACGCAACAGCTGTCGCCGGGCGCTGCGGCATGTCTGTCTCCGGATGCCGGACCGACGCCCCGTACTGACGTGCGCGTGTTCCTCTCGGAGAAAGATCCCCCGATACTTGGCGTGCCGGGCCCGGGCAGCTGGCTCGACCGGCGTCACGGAAGGGTCCGGTCAAGGCGTCGCGCCCGGCACGCTGTGTCCGTACCCACGTTGGCCGAGCACACAAACCTGACAGGAACCGATGTCTGACGTTTCGCGCCCTTGGCCCGCCGAAGCACGTGCGGAAGCCCGCACCGCGGTGGTGATTCCGGCCGCCGGAAGGGGCGTACGCCTCGGTCCGGGCGCCCCCAAAGCGCTCCGCGCGCTGAACGGCACCCCCATGCTGATCCACGCGGTCCGTGCGATGGCCGCGTCCCGCGCCGTCTCCCTGGTCGTCGTCGTGGCCCCGCCCGACGGCGCCGGCGAGGTCAAGTCGCTCCTCGACGCCCACGCGCTGCCCGAGCGGACGGACTTCCTCGTCGTCCCCGGCGGTGACTCCCGTCAGGAATCGGTCCGGCTCGGTCTGGACGCCCTGCCCCCCGACTTCGGCATCGTCCTGGTCCATGACGCGGCCCGCCCGCTCGTCCCGGTCGACACGGTCGACGCGGTCATCGAGGCCGTACGGGACGGCGCGCCCGCCGTCGTCCCGGCGCTGCCCCTCGCGGACACCGTGAAGGAGGTCGAGCCGGCGACCGTTCCCGGCGAGCCGGAGCCGGTGGTCGCGACCCCGGTCCGCGCGCGCCTGCGGGCCGTACAGACACCCCAGGGTTTCGACCGGGCGACCCTGATCCGCGCCCACGAGAGCGTCACCGAGGACGTCACCGACGACGCGAGCATGGTCGAGCAGCTGGGTCTCACGGTCATGGTCGTGCCCGGCCACGAGGAGGCCTTCAAGGTGACCCGCCCGCTGGACCTGGTCCTCGCGGAGGCGGTCCTGGCCCGCAGGAGGCTCAACGATGGCTTCTGAGTCCGTGTTGCCGCAGGTCGGCATCGGCACCGACATCCACGCCTTCGAGGAGGGCCGCGAGCTGTGGTGCGCGGGCCTGAAGTGGGAGGGCGAGGGCACGGGCCTGGCCGGCCACTCCGACGCGGACGTCGTCGCCCACGCTGCGTGCAACGCGCTCTTCTCCGCGGCCGGCCTCGGCGACCTGGGACAGCACTTCGGTACCGGCCGTCCCGAGTGGTCGGGTGCATCGGGCGTCACCCTGTTGACGGAGGCGGCCCGGATCGTGCGTGCGGCGGGCTTCCGGATCGGCAACATCGCCGTACAGGTGGTGGGTCCGCGGCCGAAGATCGGCAAGCGCAGGGACGAGGCGCAGAAAATCCTGTCGGAGGCGGCGGGCGCCCCGGTGTCGGTGTCGGGGGCGACCACGGACGGCCTCGGCTTCCCGGGGCGCGGCGAGGGTCTGATGGCGGTCGCGACGGCCCTGGTCGTAAGGGAAGGGTGACAATCGGCCGTAAGGGAAGGGTGACAAAAGGACTGCTCCACGCACCCCCTTCGGCCCACTACCCTAGGTGCCGTGACTATTCGCCTGTACGACACCAGCGCCCGGCAGATCCGTGACTTCGCCCCGCTCACGCCGGGCTGTGTCTCGATCTACCTGTGTGGCGCCACGGTGCAGGCGGCCCCGCACATCGGCCACATCCGCTCCGGCCTGAACTTCGACATCATGCGCCGCTGGTTCGAGTACCGCGGCTACGACGTCACGTTCATCCGCAACGTCACCGACATCGACGACAAGATCATCGCCAAGGCGGCAGAGCAGAAGCGCCCCTGGTGGTCGATCGGGTACGAGAACGAGCGCGCGTTCAACGACGGCTACACCGCTCTCGGCTGCCTCCCGCCCACCTACGAGCCGCGTGCCACCGGGCACGTGACCGAGATGGTCGAGATGATGCAGGGCCTCATCGAGCGCGGCCACGCCTACGAGTCCGACGGCAACGTCTACTTCGACGTGCGCTCCTTCCCGGGCTACCTGGAGCTGTCGCGGCAGGAGCTGGACAACCTGCTCCAGCCGTCCGGCGACGGCGAGACCGGCAAGCGGGACGCGCGTGACTTCGCCATGTGGAAGTCCGCCAAGCCGGGTGAACCGACCTGGTCGACGCCGTGGGGCCCCGGTCGCCCCGGCTGGCACCTGGAGTGCTCGGCGATGGCCCACAAGTACCTGGGCACCGCCTTCGACATCCACGGCGGCGGCCTCGACCTGATCTTCCCGCACCACGAGAACGAGATCGCCCAGGCCAAGGCGTTCGGCGACGACTTCGCGCAGTACTGGGTGCACAACGCCTGGGTCACCATGGCCGGCGACAAGATGTCCAAGTCGCTGGGCAACTCGGTGCTCGTCTCCGAGATGGTCAAGGAGTGGCGGCCGATCGTGCTGCGCTACTACCTCGGCACCCCGCACTACCGCTCGATGATCGAGTACAGCCAGGACGCCCTGCGCGAGGCCGAGTCGGCGTTCGCGCGGATCGAGGGCTTCGTGCAGCGGGTGGTCGAGAAGGCCGGTCCCGTGGAGCCCGCCGCCGAGGTGCCGCCCGCCTTCGCCGAGGCCATGGACGACGACCTGGGCGTCCCGCAGGCGCTCGCCGTCGTGCACACCACCGTCCGGCAGGGCAACAGCGCCCTCGCGGCCGACGACAAGGAGGCCGCGGTGGCCCGCCTCGCCGAGGTGCGCGCCATGCTCGGCGTCCTCGGCCTCGACCCGCTCGACGCGCACTGGGCCGGTGAGACCGATCGCGGCGACGATCTGCACGGCGTCGTCGACAGCCTCGTACGCCTGGTCCTCGACCAGCGGGAGGCGGCCCGCGCCCGCAAGGACTGGGCCACCGCGGACGCCATCCGCGACCAGCTGGGCCAGTCGGGACTGACCATCGAGGACGGCCCGCAGGGGCCGCGCTGGACGCTGGGTCCCCGCTAGCTCCTTTCTTGATCGATTGTGCCGCCCGGCCCTCCGGGCGGCACACTGCATAGACGTACGAACGTTTCACCGACACAGACACTCACGTAGAACAGGTAGGTCATGGCAGCCAACAACCGCCGCATGTCCGGCAAGAAGGGCGCGCAGGTCGGCAGTGGCGGCCAGCGGCGCAGGGGCCTGGAGGGCAAGGGGCCGACCCCGCCCGCCGAGATGCGCAAGGGCCACAAGAAGAACCGTGTCGCCAACGCCAAGGCGAAGCAGGCGGTACGCCGTCCCGTGGCGCGCGGCCGGGGCGGCAAGGGCACCTCCGAGATGGTCGTCGGCCGCAACCCCGTCGTCGAGGCGCTGCGCGAGGGCGTGCCCGCGGTGACGCTCTACGTCCAGCAGTTCATCGACAACGACGAACGCGTGCGCGAGGCGCTCCAGCTCGTCGCCGACCGGGGCGGCGTCCACCTCATGGAGGCCCCCCGTCCCGAGCTCGACCGCATGACCAACGGGCTCAACCACCAGGGCCTGGTCCTCCAGGTCCCGCCGTACGAGTACGCCCACCCCGAGGACCTCGCGGGCGCCGCCTACGACGAGGGGCAGGATCCGCTGATCGTGGCCCTCGACGGCGTGACCGACCCGCGCAACCTCGGTGCCGCCGTACGCTCCGTCTCCGCCTTCGGCGGCCACGGCGTCCTCGTGCCCGAACGGCGCGCCGCCGGCATGACCGCCGGTGCGTGGAAGTCGTCCGCCGGGACGGCCGCCCGCACCCCTGTCGCCCGCTGCACCAACCTGACGCGCGCGCTGGAGGCGTACAAGAAGCAGGGCATCGCGGTCGTCGGCCTCGCCGCCGACGGCGAGCACGAGGTCGGTGAGCTGGCAGCCCTCGGCGGTCCCGTCGTCATCGTGGTCGGCAGCGAGGGCAAGGGCCTGTCCCGCCTGGTCGGCGAGACCTGCGACTACCGGGTGCGGATCCCGATGCCGGGCGGCGCCGAGTCGCTGAACGCCGGTGTGGCGGCGGGAATCGTGCTGTACGAGGCGGCGCGTCGGCGGGCCTGAACGGCTGTTCGGCGCAGTCCCCCACATGGGGTGTTCCTGGCGTACGGGGCAAGCTTGACGGGGTCCGGACAGATCCGGCGAGTCAAAGCAGTGTCCTAAGCACACGTCACTCGGTTAGATGAGTGTGGACACCAGAACACCCCGCACACCCACGGGGGACGGCCCGTCGGGATTCGACGACGCTCCCGCGCTGAGCATGGTGAAGGTGCCGAGCGATCCGGCGCAGATCATCGTCAATCATGCGAGCTTCCGCGTGCAGTTGGGCGCGTCGACGAGACGCGCCCAATCCCCGCGGATCGCACGGCACTTGATCGCCGCCGAGGACACCGCCCGGATGCCGGCCGTCGGCACCGCGGGGCGCCGCCGGCCCGTCGTGTGGAGCGGCAGGTCCGCCCCCGACGACACCGGCGCCCACCGCCTGCTCCAGGCCGTGCGAGGCGGCAGTGTCGGCCATGCCGAGCCGCCCGCCGCCGACGCCGGAGCCACCCAGGTCATCCCCCGCATCGACGTCGACCACGGCTACCAGGCCGACAACGGCGGCGAGTTGGCCCAGACCATGGCGACCCCGCTCGTCGGCGCCCAACGCACACCCCTCGGCGACGGCACCCGACTCCTGCCCCACATGCGCACAGCCGGCAGCGCGTACGACGAACCCGCCTACCAGGGCGAGGAGTTCGACGACGGCTTCGACGAGACCCCCGCCGACCGCGCCACGAGGCGGCAGAGCGACGAAGCCGCGCGGCACGCGTACTACCCGGGCCGCCGGATGAACCTGGGCGTCGTCCTCCTCCCGCTCCGGATCTTCCTCGGCTTCATCTCCATCTACGCCGGCATGGGCAAGCTCTGCGACCCCGTCTACTTCGACGGCGGCAAACGCGGCTCCATGGTCAAGTGGCTCAACACCCTGCACCCGTGGGACGTGGCCGAACCACTGCGCCAGTTCGCCCTCCAGCACCCCGTCGGCTCCGGCCTCGTCATCGCCTTCCTCCAGGTCATCGTGGGCGTCCTGACGATCCTGGGCTGCTGGCAGCGCGTCGCCGCGGTCGTCGGCGCAGGCCTGTCCGCCGCGCTCCTCGTCACCGTCAGCTGGAAGAGCGTCCCCGCCTACGACACCCCCGACATCATCTACCTCGCCGCCTGGTCCCCGCTGATCATCGCCGGCGCCCCCGTCTACTCCATCGACGGCCGCCTCGCGGGCAGCGCCTGGCGCCGCCTCGGACCCCTCTCCGACATCTGGGAGCTGCGCCGTTACGTCCTGCGCCGCGGCGCCCTCATCACGGCCATCGCCACCGGCCTCACCCTCCTGATCGGCTCCGTCCTCGGCGGTGCCGTCCGGGACGCCGACCGGGTGATCGTCCCCGGCCCCGGCGAGGCCCCGCGCAACGAACTGCCCGGCTCCCCGCTCCCGCAGGACTCCGCCAAGGCCCGCAAGAAGAGCCCGTCGGCATCCACCTCGCCGAGCCAGGGCGCCACCAGCGGTCCGTCCGCCGGCACCTCGGCCACCCCCGACGCCACCCGCGACAGCGGCGCCACCGCCGGCGGTTCGCCCAGCCAGACCCAGGGCACCACGGGCCAGACCTCGTCCCAGCAGTCCCCTCCGGCCCAGCAGGCCCCCAGCACCACATCGGGCCCCACCGGAGGCACCAGCACCTCCGGCGGTTCAACAGGCGGCTCCGACACAGGAGGCTCCTCCTCCGGCGAACCGGGCCTGGTGGGCGGCCTGTTGGGGTAGGCGGGCCGGTGGGCGACGTACTGGGCAAGCCCACCGGCTGAGAGACATGGGCCCACGAAAAGGTCCCGCACCCATGGAGGTGCGGGACCTTTTCGCAGGCCGATGCCTCTATCGGCCCAGTGCCGCCAATTCCTTCGCCGCCTCGGTCAGATCCTTCGCCGTGTCGATGGCCCGCCAGTACGCCCCCTGAGGGATCGGGAACCCGGCCAGCCGCAGCTCACGCGCAAGCGTGGGGAACGTCGTCCGCTCATGATCCCCCCGCTCCGGCAGCAGATCGGCGAACCCGGGCGAGAAGACGTACACACCCGCGTTGATCTCGAACGTCGACGGCGGCGCCTCTATGAAGTCCGTGATGTGCCCGAACCCGTCGGTCTGCACCGCCCCCCAAGGAATCCGCGGCCGCGCCAGCGCGAGCGTCGCGATCGCGTCCCGCTCGGTGTGGAAGTCCGCCATGTCGCGCAGCGAGAAACGGGTCCAGATGTCACCGTTCGTCGCGTACCACGCCCGGTCCGGATGCGGCAGATGCGCGGCCGCGTACTTCAGACCGCCACCCCGCCCGAGCGGCTCGGTCTCGATCACGGTCTGGACGCGCACCGGGAGCTCGGCCGTCTTCAGCCACTCCTGCAGCACCTCGGCGAGATGCCCACAGCTGACCACGACGTCCGTCACGCCCTCCTCGGCGAGCCAGACAAGCTGATGGCCGATGATCGGAGTCCCCGTACCGGGAATCTCGACCATCGGCTTGGGCCGGTCGTCGGTGTAGGGACGCAGCCGGGAACCCTGGCCACCGGCCAGGATCACGGCCTGAGTGGGACGGGACGCGGCGTTCGGATCGGTCATGACCGGAACTCTACGGCGCGCCCCTTCCCCGACCTAGGTCGGCATCCCTTCTCACGGAGTCAGCTGTGCGCGGCCGCCACACCCGTCGCGAAGGACGTGTCGCAGACCGGGCGGGCGTACGACTGCGCGCGCGTGGGGCCGTACACACGGACCGCCGCGCGGCCCAGGGCCCTCGCGATGGACACGCAGTGCCTGGCGAGCGAGGGACGCTCGTTCACGGCCTCCTGGAGGTGCGTGAGGGCGGTGCCCGGGTCCTTCTCCTGGAGCTCGGTCAGGAGCTGCTCGCGCAGGACGTCCTGCGGCGCGACGCGCGCGCTGCGCGGCTTGCTGTCCGAGACCGTGGCGTCCGCCGCGGTGAGCACCGAGGAGCTCGACGGATCCCCCGACCAGTTGACTCGGGTGACCGCGAGGGTCCCGGAGAGCACCAGGACGACGGGCAGGACAAGGGCGAGGGAGCGGCCGATACGGCGGGCGGGGCCCCGGCCGCGTCGCGTCTGCTGGTTAGTGGTGTGCTTCACGCGTGTGAGGGTAGCGTGCGGTAATGACTTGGCGACATTTAGTCACCGGTTCGGGGGATGAGACGGTGCCGATTTTTGGGTAGGGCGTTGACGCACACTGCTCGAAATGACCGGTCTGCCGGGGTATTTGTCGACAACCTTCCGACGCGAAAAGGGCCCCGCAGCTGGTCTGCGGGGCCCTCTTCGTCAACCCGGGTGAATTGTTGCCGTACGTCCTCAGTCGGTGAGGCGCTCGCCCGTGGAGGTCGAGAACACGTGGGTCTCGCCCGGACGCGGCACGACGTGCAGCGTGGCGCCCTTCTCCGGGACCGCGCGGCCGCTGACGCGGACGACCAGGTCCTTCAGCTCGCCGTCGACCTTGGCGGAGCCGTAGACGTAGCCGTCGGCGCCGAGCTCCTCGACGACGTTCACGGAGACCGCGAGACCGGCCGGAGCGTCCTCGGTGTCCTTGGAGAGGGCCGAGGCGGCGGCGCCGTTGTGCTCGACGATGTCGAAGTGCTCGGGGCGGACGCCCACGGTCACCGTGGTGTCACCCTTGTCGGAGGCGGCCTTGAGGGCCTCGCGGTTGACGGGCACCACACTGTTGCCGAACTTCACACCGCCGTCGGTGATCGGGACCTCGACGAGGTTCATCGCCGGGGAGCCGATGAAGCCGGCGACGAAGAGGTTCGCCGGGCGGTCGTACATGTTGCGCGGGGAGTCGACCTGCTGGAGCAGACCGTCCTTGAGCACGGCCACGCGGTCGCCCATCGTCATGGCCTCGACCTGGTCGTGGGTGACGTAGACGGTGGTGATGCCCAGACGGCGCTGGAGCGAGGCGATCTGCGTACGCGTCGACACACGGAGCTTGGCGTCCAGGTTGGACAGCGGCTCGTCCATGAGGAAGACCTGCGGCTCACGCACGATGGCGCGGCCCATCGCGACACGCTGGCGCTGACCGCCGGAGAGGGCCTTCGGCTTGCGGTCCAGGTACTCGGTGAGGTCGAGGATCTTCGCGGCCTCCTCGACCTTCTGCCGGATCTCCGCCTTGTTGATGCCGGCGATCTTGAGCGCGAAGCCCATGTTGTCGGCGACGGTCATGTGCGGGTACAGCGCGTAGTTCTGGAACACCATGGCGATGTCCCGGTCCTTCGGCGGCAGGTGCGTCACGTCGCGGTCGCCGATGCGGATGGCGCCGCCGTTGACGTCCTCGAGCCCCGCCAGCATGCGGAGCGAGGTGGACTTGCCACAGCCGGACGGGCCGACCAGGACGAGGAACTCGCCGTCCTCGATGTGGATGTCGAGACCGTCGACGGCGGGCTTCGTGGAACCCGGGTAAATGCGGGTCGCCTTGTCGAACGAAACAGTGGCCATGGCTCAGAGGCCCCCTTCTACCGGCAGGAACGTGCCGGACGATCCGTTGTAGGAAGGTGGTGGTGTAGTCCACACAGGTGGACTGGGTCAGGACGGTACCTGGCGTTCAGGCGTATGTCAGTACCTGGCGGACTGTGAACTTCGCGGAAACTTTCGAACGGGGCAAAACAACTCCCTTTTGACCTCACCTCGCGGCTTCCTGCTTCATCGTCCACAGCCGACCACACACAGCCGCTGCGAGCTGCGCCTGACCGGTCTTACACGGACTTCACAGGCATTCCGGCCGACGGCCCGTCGGTCCGTACTGCACCGGCCGCGCTCTACGCGGCCAGCAAACGCAAACCCTCGTCCCTGAGGTTCACGGCAGCGTTCACATCGCGATCATGCAGGGCCCCGCACTCGGCACACGTCCACTGCCGAACCGAGACATCCATCCTCGGACCCATGGCGTGACAGGCGGAGCACCGTCGCGTCGAAGGGAAGAAGCGGTCCACGACCACCAGCGTCCGGCCGTACCACTCGCACTTGTAGCGCAACTGCCGAAGCAACTCGCCCCACGAAGCATCGACGATCGCCTGATTCAGCTTCGCCTTCCGCCGCCGTCCTTGCCGCGCGCCGCACGCATCAAGGTCCGCACCGACAGGTCCTCCACCACGAGCACTTGGTTCTCGCGCACGAGGCGGGTGGTGAGCTGATTCAGCATGTCCCTGCGTACATCACTGATCAGGGCGTAAAGCCGCGCGATCTTCTCCCGGACCTTCTGCCGGTTCTTCGATCCCCGCACCTTCCTGTGCAACTCCCGCTGCAACCGCGCCAACTTCTCCGCGTACCGCTTCAACAACCGCGGATGATCGAACTTCGTACCGTCGTCCAGGATCACCAGCGACGCCAGCCCGACATCCACCCCGACGGCCTTCTGCTCCCGCGTCCCAGGCACGAACACCACGGGCAGCGGCGCTATCCGCTCCTCCACCAGCACGGACACGAAGTACCGGCCGGCCCGATCCCGCGTCACCGACAACCGCACCGGAACCTCTCCGGCAGGCAACGCCCGAGACCACCGGATGTCCAACGGCACCGACTGCTTCGCCAACGTGATCAGCCCGGTCCCCGGCCGCCCCGGATCCTCCACCCACTTGAACCCCGTACGCACATACGTCGCCGTATCCCGCGAACGACCCTTCTTCTTCCGCCTCGGATACCTGGCCTCACCCTTGAAGAAGAGACGCAGAGACTGCTGAAGCACCGTCGACGACACGTCCCTCAACCACGCCGTCTCCTCCTTCCGCTTCCAACCGGTCAACGCCCGAATCGTCTCCGCAAACCCCACATTCACCCGATACCGCTCCCAGGCCCCCGAACGCAGCGCCAGCCCCTCGTTGTAGACCCACCGACACGCTCCGAACGTCCGCTGCAACTGCTCGGCCTGCTCCTCGGTCGGATAGAAGCGGAACCGGTAGAGGCGGTGATGCGCGTCGGGCGCCTTGGCGTGGGACTTCAGCGGAGTCGCCTTGCGTGTGTGGTGCTTTTGGCGATCGCCGATGCCGAGGACCTCACGCTTGATGTGCGCGGTCTCCGTCTCCCCCATGACCCCTCCCTGACGATCCGATCTTCGGAACAGCACGTCAGCTCGATCAACGAACGGGTGCACGGGTGGTTACGCACGGTTTGGGAGCGTGTGGAGTGCGGAACTTCGTGGCTTGGGGAAACGGGCTCTGTGTAGAGTGGTGCAGCCTTCGCGTACGGCGGTGTAGTGCGCGATGCCTCCTTAGCTCAGATGGCCAGAGCGGATCACTTGTAATGATCAGGTCGTCGGTTCGAATCCGACAGGGGGCTCTGTCGAACCCCAGGTCAGACTCCGTCTGACCTGGGGTTTTGTGTTGGCAGCTCCACGCTGATGCGCAGCCCGCCCGCGGCGCGCGGGGTCAGGGTCAGGGTTCCGTCGTGGGCCTGGGTGATGGTCTTGACGATGGCCAGGCCGAGGCCGACGCCCGCGTGGTCGGTGTGGATGCGTTCGGTGCCGCGCTGGAAGGGTTCGGTGAGGGTCGGGATCAGTTCCGGGGCGAGCTGCTCGCCGGTGTTCTCGACGGTGAGGACCACTGTTCCGGGGCGGGCGTCGGTGTGGACCCACACGGTGCCCTGGTCGGGCAGGTTGTGGACGATCGCGTTGTGCACGAGGTTCGTGGTCAGCTGGAGCAGCAGTGCCGGTGATCCGGTCGTGGTGGTGATCTCGCCGCTGGTTTCGAGGGTGACGCCGTGCTTTTCCGCGAGGGGCAGGAGGGTCTCGGTGGCTTCTTCCGCCAGGAGGGACAGGTCGACGCGTTCTCGGGTGAACGACCGCTGTTCGGCGCGGCCGACCAGGAGCAGGGCTTCGGTGAGGTCGATCGCCCGGGTGTTGACGGTGTGGAGGCGGTCGATGAGTTCGTCGGTGTCGCGGTTCGGATCGGTGCGGGCCACGTCGAGGAGGGCCTTGGAGACCGCCAGCGGGGTGCGCAGTTCGTGCGAGGCGTTGGCCGCGAATCTGCGCTGTTCGGCGACGTGTGCTTCGAGTCGCGTGAGCATCGTGTCGAAGGCGTCGGCGAGTTCGCGGAACTCGTCCTTGCGGCCCGGGAGCCGGATCCGGTGGGAGAGGGATCCGTGTGTGGCTCTGCGGGTGGCGTCGGCGATGCGTGTCAGGGGGGCGAGCATGCGGCCGGCGAGGATCCAGCCCCCGACGAGGCCGAACACGAGCAGGAAGGCCAGTACGGCGGCTGCCCTCGGGGCGAATACGGCCAGGAGGGCGGAGCGGATGGGGAAGACACCGCCCGTGGGCTTGTCGTCGGGGTTGTAGAGCATCGCGCGGTCGGGGACGTAGCGCAGGAGGAACAGCCATACCGCGGCGAGCAGCAGGACTCCGGCCAGCATGAGGAATCCGGCGTAGCTGAGGGTGAGTTTGAGGCGAACGCTCAAGCCTGGTGCCCTATCCACGTTCGTCTCCCTCGTGGCCGGTGTCCGGCTGGGCGTCGATGCGGTATCCGGCGCCCGGCACGGTGGCGATGATCAGGGGTTCGCCGAGACGCTTGCGCAGGGCCGAGACGGTGATGCGTACGGCGTTGGTGAACGGGTCGGCGTTCGCGTCCCACGCGCGTTCCAGGAGTTCCTCGGCGCTGACGACTCCGCCTTCGGCGCCGACGAGGACTTCTAGGACGGCGAACTGTTTCCGGGTCAGCGCGACGTAGCGGTCGTCCCGGTAGACCTCTCTGCGGAACGGGTCCAGACGCAGGCCCGCGATCTCCCGCACGGGTGGTCTGTTGTGGGCGCGCCTGCGGTCGAGTGCTCGGAGCCGGAGCACGAGTTCCTGGAGTTCGAAGGGTTTGGTGAGGTAGTCGTCGGCGCCGAGTTCGAAGCCGGTGGCCTTGTCGTCGAGTCGGTCGGCCGCGGTGAGCATGAGGATCGGCATGCCGGTGCCGGAGGCGATGATGCGTGTGGCGATCTCGTCGCCGGAGGGGCCGGGGATGTCCCGGTCGAGGACGGCGATGTCGTAGGTGTTGATGCTCAGCAGTTCCAGAGCGGTGTCGCCGTCGCCCGCGATGTCGGCGGCGATCGCTTCCAGGCGTAGGCCGTCGCGGATGGCTTCTGCCATGTAGAGCTCGTCCTCGACGATCAACACACGCATGCCTTCGATGCTACGAGTGGGCGCATATTGCGGGCGTATCGAAAACCGCATACGTGCCGGCAACACCGCGCTGTCTTGACTGGTCCCATGACGAGAAACCCGCCTTCGGTACGGACAGCGACCCGCTGGACTCACCCGTTCCCACAGGGTGGCTCCGGTCGTGGGGACGACGCCTCCGGTGTCCGGTGGGCCGGCATCCGTCGGGTGTTCCGGGCCTGCTCCCGGCCGGATCCCTGGAAGCGTGGCCCGGTGCTCGCGGTGCTGGCGCTGCTGCTCGGTCTGCTCATGCTGCTGCACGCGGAGATCACGGACTACGGGGGTCTCGGCAGCCTGGTGGAGACCTTCCTGCCGTGGTTCGGTCTGTTGGTGCCGGTGTTGCTGGCCGGGGCGCTGTGGCGGCGTTCCGCTTCCGCGGTGGTCGCACTGCTGTTGCCGGTCACGGTGTGGCTGAGTCTCTTCGGTGGGCTGCTCGGCGACAGGTCCCGCTCGGGCGGTGATCTCGTCGTGGCCGGCCACAACGTCGGTGCCGACAATCCCGACCCGGTCGGCACCGCCCGCGACCTGGTCGCCTCCGGGGCGGACGTGCTGGGCCTGGAGGAGATCACCCCGCAGGCGAGGCCGGTGTACGAGAAGGCTCTGGGGAAGGCGTATCCGTATCACACGGTGCTCGGCACGGTCGGGCTGTGGAGCAGGCTGCCGCTGTCGGACGTCCGGCCGGTGGACACGGAGATGGACGCCGGGCCACTGGGGGAGAGCAAGCCGGCCGCCGCCAAGTTGCCCTACAACCGCGCGCTGCGCGCCACGGTGGCCACGGAGCGGGGTCCGCTGGCGGTGTATGTGGCCCATCTGGGGTCCGTACGCGTGATGCCCAGGTCCGGCTTCTGGACGGACAGCCGGGACCGTAACGCGAAGGCGCTGGCCAAGGCCGTGGCCGCCGAGCCGAACGGGCGGGTGGTGCTGCTCGGCGACCTGAACGGCACCACGGACGACCGTGCGTTCGTCGGCCTGACCTCGCGGCTGCACTCGGTCCAGGACGCGGCGGGGGACGGCTTCGGTTTCACCTGGCCGGCGACGTTCCCGGTGGCGCGGATCGACCAGATCCTGGTGCGCGGTGTGGAGCCGGAGAGCTCCTGGGTGCTGCCGCCCACCGGCAGCGATCACCGACCGGTGGCGGCCGCAATCAGCTGGTGAAACCTGCTCGTAGGCGCTATGGCTGTGGCAGCGGCAGTTCCCGGATCGATCGGTCGGCGACACGGGCTGTGAGGGCCTGCGCGAACCGTTCCGCGTGCAGGACGCGGTAGGGGCGGGAGTGGTACGGCCTTGTCGTCGGGTCGAGACGGTCGGTGAGGCCGAGTTGGTTGTGCAGGCCGGCGACCGTTTCGTAGGCGGCGGCGAGATGGTGCTCGCGGTCGTGCCGGTCGGTGGCCGCGAGGGCCGCCCTGAGGACGGGGGTGAGGCGGTCGCCCGCAGTGGTGTGGGCGAAGGCGCTGCCGAGCCATTTGCCGTACGGCGGGTAGCGGCGGTCCATGAGGAGGCACAGGCGCATCAGGTGGCGGATCAGGCGGGCGGCGACGACGGCCGAGCCGAGTTCGTCACCGACCTCGCCGCAGCGGCCGACGAAGGCCTCCTCGTGGGAGATGCGCTGCCACTGGCGGGCCAGGACGTGGAGCCACAGGTCGTGGGGGTACCAGCGCAGGGCGGCGCGGACGGGGGCCAGGGTGTGCAGGCCGTCGTGGAAGACGGCTCCGGCGGTGACCTCGGCGAGGCGTTGGGTGGGGGTGGCGAGCCAGTGGGCGGGGGTGATCGCGCGGGTCGGGTCGAAGCCGAGCGTGTCGGTGAACCACGAGGAGACGTGGGTGAGCTCGACGCGGTGGTGGACGGGGCCGTCGGTGGCGCGCATGACGCGGATGTCGCGGGTCTCGCCGGTGGGTGCGAAGTGGGTGGGCCAGCCGTGGAAGGTCTTCGGGAGGTTTTCGGAGAGGACGTGTCCGATACGGTCCGCGTGGCGCGGGACGTCCTGGGAGCGCAGGAAGATCTGGAGGCGCGGGCCCCATTCGTGGTCGGCGGAGCGCGGGGTGTCGTAGCCGAGGACTTCGGAGCCGGGGCCGATGCGTGCGGCGGAGTGCGGGATCCCGGGGGCGGCCTCCTCCAGTATGGGGCGCACGGCCTCGGCGTAGAAGCGGCGGGAGAGTTCGAGACCGGGGAGGAAGGCCGCCGTGCTCACGACGTGCCGGATGCCTTGGTGAGGGCTTCGTCGGTCAGGCGGTACACGGTCCATTCGTCCTGGGGGCGGGCGCCGAGGGCCTGGTAGAAGTCGATCGCGGGGGTGTTCCAGTTCAGGACGGACCATTCGAGGCGTTGGTAGCCGCGTTCGACGCAGATGCGGGCGAGTTCGGTGAGCAGGGCCTTGCCGTGGCCGCCGCCGCGGGCCGTGGGGCGGACGTAGAGGTCCTCCAGGTAGATGCCGTGGACTCCGCGCCAGGTGGAGAAGTTGAGGAACCAGATCGCGTAGCCGATCACGGCGCCTGTCGCGTCGTCGGTCGCGACGTGCGCGTAGGCCGCGGGGTGGGAGCCGAAAAGGGCTTCGTGGAGTTGTTCCTCGGTGGCCTTCGCCTCCTCCAGCGCCCTTTCGTACTCTGCGAGTTCGCGGATGAGGGTGTGGATCGCGGGGATGTCGGCGGGGGTGGCGGGGCGGATCACGGCTGTCGGCTCCGGTGGGTGCGCAGGCGGTGGGCGATCTCGAGCTGGCGGGGTTCTATGGGGCGGCCGTCCTCGATGTCCCAGAGGCTGTTCTGGAGCAGCCGTCCCAGGGTCCAGGCACGCGCGCGTGCGCGGTCCAGGCCGAGGACGTCGGTCATGGCGTCGAAGCGCCAGGTGATCTCGTCGGCGTCGAAGCGGTTGTCGAGGGCGGGCCAGAGTTCGAATCCGGGGTCGCCGGCGAGGGGTTTGGGGTCGATGGCGAGCCAGGGCGCGCGTTCGGAGGCGAGGACGTTCTCGTCGTGCAGGTCCCAGTGCAGGAGCCGGTCGCCGGGTTCGTCCACGACCTCGCGTACGGCGGCCGCGCAGTCGGCGACGGTACGGCGGACCTCGGGGTCGGGGATGCGCTTGAGGGCCTCGGGGGTCCGGTCCAGCATGGCTCGCGCGATGTCGCCGAGCCGGCGCATCCCGGCGGGGGCGGGCCCCGCCGTCAGGTGGGCGAGCAGACCGGCGATGACGAGGACCGCGTCGCGGGTGCCGGGCAGGGTGGACAGCATGCGGGTGGAGTCGAGGCGCTCCAGGAGCATGGTGTGGGTGACCGGGTCGTGGTCGAGGAGGCGGACCGCGCCGTCGCCGTCCCACAGGCGCAGGGCTACGGGTTCGCCGGCGCTCTCGTCGTCGAGGAGCTGGAGTTTGAGGGCGGCCCGGGTGCCATCGGCCCGGCGGACGACCGGCAGGACCAGCGCGGCGACGCCGTGCATCGGGGAGCCGTCCGGCCCGAGATCCCAGCGCTCCAGGAAGTCCTCGAGCAGGGTCGGCAGTCCCGCGATGAACTCCCGGCCCTTGTCGCCGTTGTAGCGCTCCTGTGCCGCCGCCAGTTCCTCCGGGATGTCGATCACGTGCCGGACCCTACCGGCGTGGGTGAATCGCCTCATGCGAATTAACCGGGGTGCCCACCGGGTGTGGGCCTATATCCGCAGCGCCCCCGGCACCTATGTGTGGCTGGCGGTCCTGTTCGTGACGACGGTGGCGCTGCACCACATGTCGCCGGAGTTCGAGGAGGAGTTCCTGCGGCAGCGCTCGACCAACATCCATGAGCTGTCGAGCAATCCGGTGCGGGTGCTGATCGCCAGCGCGATGTGGATCGACGGCGGGCACTGGCTGCCGTACGTCGTCCTCTATTCCGTCTTCCACGCGCCGGCGGAGCGCCTGCTGGGGACCGCGCGCTGGCTGGCGGTGTGTGCGGCGGCGCACGTGCTGGCCACGCTGATCAGTGAGGGGGCGCTGCTGTGGGGCATCCGGCACGGGATGGCGCCCGCGTCCGCGGTCAACACGCTGGACATCGGGGTGAGTTATGCCCTGGCGGGAGTGATCGCCGTGCTCATGTACCGGATTCCGGCGCCTTGGCGGTACGTCTACGGGTTCGCGGTTCTCGTCGTGTACGGGGTGCCGTTGGCGACCGGGCGGACCTTCACCGATCTGGGGCACTTCACCTCGGTGCTGATCGGGTTCGGGTGTTGGCCGCTGGTGACGGGGCGGGAAAAAGCACGGAATCCGAAGGAGACAGCGGCCGCGCCGGCGGGTTAACGTCCCAGGCCATGAGCAGCAGGGTCGTGAACGGCGGCATCTCCTTCTGGTACGCGGACGACGGCTTCCCCGAGGCGCGGGAGCCGCTCGGCGGTGACGCGTCGGCGGACGTGGTGATCGTCGGCGGCGGGTACACGGGACTGTGGACGGCGTATTACCTGAAGAAGGCCGTGCCCTTCCTGCGGATCACCGTCCTGGAGCAGAAATTCTGCGGCTACGGCGCCTCCGGGCGCAACGGCGGCTGGCTCTACAACGGCATCGCGGGCCGCGACCGGTACGCGAAACTGCACGGCCACGAGGCCGCCGTACGCCTGCAGAAGGCCATGAACGACACCGTCGACGAGGTCGTCCGGGCCGTCGGCGAGGAGGGCTTCGACGCCGGGCTGCACAAGGGAGGCGTCCTCGAAGTCGCGCGTACGCCCGCGCAGTTGGCGCGGCTGAGGGCCTTCCACGAGCACGAGCTGGCGTACGGCGAGAAGGACCGTGAGCTGTACGGCGCCCGGGAGACGGCCGAGCGGATCCGGGTCGCGGACGCGGTGGGGTCGTCGTGGACGCCGCACGGGGCGCGGGTGCACCCGGTGAAGCTGGTGAAGGGGCTCGCGGCGGCCGTCGAGGCGCTGGGCGTGACCGTCCACGAGCAGACGCCGGTGACGGAGATCCGGCCCAAGCACGCGGTCACGCCGTACGGCACCGTCCGCGCGCCCTATGTCCTGCGCTGCACCGAGGGCTTCACCGCCGCTCTGAAGGGGCAGAAGCGGACCTGGCTGCCCATGAACTCCTCGATGATCGCCACCGAGCCGCTGACCGACGCGCAGTGGGCGGCGATCGGCTGGGAGGGGCGCCAGACGCTGGGGGACATGGCGCACGCCTACATGTACGCGCAGCGCACCGCCGACGGGCGGATCGCGCTGGGCGGTCGCGGGGTGCCGTACCGCTTCGGTTCGCGCACCGACAACGACGGGCGGACGCAGGCGGCGACGGTCGAGGCGCTGCGGGAGATCCTCGTGGGGTTCTTCCCGATGCTGGCCGGGACGCGGATCGCGCACGCCTGGTCGGGGGTGCTCGGTGTGCCGCGCGACTGGTGCGCGTCGGTGACGCTGGACCGTTCGACGGGTATCGGCTGGGCGGGCGGTTACGTCGGTTCGGGCGTCGCCACCGCCAACCTGGCCGCCCGGACCCTGCGCGACCTGGTCCAGCAGGACTCCGGGCAGGGCGGCCGGACCGAGCTCACCGAACTGCCGTGGGTCGGTCACAAGGTGCGCAGGTGGGAGCCGGAGCCGCTGCGCTGGCTGGGCGTGCAGGGCATGTACGCCACCTACCGCACGGCGGACCGGCGCGAACTCACCAGCCACCGCGCGGAGTCGTCCCGGCTGGCGCGGTGGGCGGACCGGATCGCGGGGCGGCACTGAGCCCGGGGCTCAGACCACCGACTCCGGTACCGGGGCTTGCGCGGGAGCGCCCTGCTTCGGCGGTTTCGCCGTCACCATCAGGCCCGCGACCAGGCCGGCCAGGAGCATGATGCCGACGGCCCACCAGATGGCCACCGTGTAGCCGTGGACGACGCCCTCGCTGACGATCAGGGCCTTCTGCGACGGGTCGGTGAGGTGGGCGGTGACATAGGCGGTGCTGCTGGTGGTGGCGATGGTGTTGAGCAGGGCCGTGCCGATCGAACCGCCCACCTGCTGCGAGGTGTTGATGGTCGCCGAGGTCACGCCGGAGTCGTGCGGGGCGACGCCCGCGGTGGCGGTGGAGAACACCGGCATGAAGGTGAGGCCCATGCCGAGGCCCATGAGGAGCAGGGCGGGCAGGATCTCGGTCGCGTACGAGCTGTCCACGGTCATCTGCGTGAGGATCAGCATGCCGCTCGCGGCGAGGACCATACCGGGGGCCATGAGCATGCGCGGTGGGACGCGGTTCATCAGCCGGGCCGAGATCTGGGTGGAGCCGACGATGATCGCGGCGGTCATCGGCAGGAAGGCGAGGCCGGTCCGTACGGGGGAGTAGGCCAGCACGACCTGGAGGTAGTAGGTCATGAACAGGAACAGGCCGAACATCCCGATGACGGCGAGCCCCATGGTCAGGAAGCAGCCCGCGCGGTTGCGGTCCTTGACGATGTGCAGGGGGAGGAGGGGCATGGGTGCCCGGGACTGCCACCACACGAAGGCCGCGAGGAGTACGACGCCCCCCGCGATCAGGGTCAGCACCAGGGCGTCGCTCCAGCCCCGGGGCTGGGCCTCGCTGAAGCCGTAGACGATCGCGACCAGGCCGCCGCAGCCCAGCAGCACACCGGGCACGTCGAGGCGGGCGCCCGCGTGGCCGGGGCGGTCGTGCAGCAGGGCGAGGGCGCCGAAGACCGCGGCGACGGCGATGGGCACGTTGACGTAGAGGCACCAGCGCCAGTCGAGGTACTCGGTGAGCAGCCCGCCGACGATGAACCCGATGGCCGAACCGGAGCCCGCGAGAGCGCCGTAGATCCCGAAGGCCTTTCCGCGCTCCTTCGGATCGGTGAACGTCGTGGTCAGCAGGGACAGCGCGGAGGGGGCGAGCAGGGCCGCGAACACGCCCTGGAGGGCGCGGGCCGCGAAGAGCATGCCGGAGCCGGTGGCGGCGCCGCCGAGTGCGGAGGCGGCGGCGAAGCCGACCAGCCCGATCACGAAGGTGCGCTTGCGGCCCACCAGGTCGGCGATGCGACCGCCGAGCAGGAGGAGGCCGCCGAAGGCCAGCGTGTACGCGGTGATGACCCACTGGCGGTTGCCGTCGGTGATGCCCAGGTCCTGCTGTGCGGAAGGGAGCGCGATGTTCACGATGGTCGCGTCGAGGACGACCATCAGCTGCGCGAGGGCGATGACCACCAGGCCCCACCAGCGGCGGGGGTCCGCTGATTCGGCCGACTTGGTGACGCCCGTCTGGTCAGAAGACCATGCATCGGTACGAGTCGCATCTGGACGTGTCATGGCTCCAGGACCACCTTTCCGGTCGTGCCGCGGGTCTCCAGCGCCCGGTGCGCGGCGGCCGCGTCGGCGAGCGGGAAACGCTGTACGGCGGGGGTGAGACGGCCCGCGGCGGCTTCGGCGAGGGCGCGCAGTTCGAGGGTGCGGATCGGGTTGGGTCCGCCGGCCTTCTGTGCCATGACGGGCCCGAGGACCTGCTCGGAGACGCCTTCGACGAGGTACGGCTGTCCGTCGTGGATCCCCTCGCCGGACCAGCCGAAGACGATGTGCCGGCCCTGGGCGCCGAGGAGGCCGACGCACTCGCGGGCCACCTCTCCGCCCACGCCGTCGAAGACCACGGTGGCGGGCCGGCCGCCGAGGAAGGCGCGGACCTTCCCGGGCCACGCTGAGTCCTTGTAGTCGACGGCGAGGTCGGCGCCGTTGGCGTGCACCAGTGCCGTTTTCGACGGTCCGCCCGCCAGGCCGACGACGGTCGCTCCGGCGTTCTTCGCGTACTGCACGAGCAGTGTGCCGATGCCTCCGGCGGCCGCCGGGATCACGGCCACCGAGTCGGGGCCGAGCTCGGCGAACTGCAGGATCCCCATCGTCGTACGGCCCGTACCGATCATGGCGACGGCCTGGGCGAAGTCGAGGTTTTCTGGGATCTCGTGGACGCGGTCGACATCGGTGACGGCGAGTTCGGCGTACCCGCCGGGGGCGAAGCCGAGGTGGGCGGCCACGCGCTTGCCGAGCCACAGCTCGGCGACGCCGTCACCGAGGGACTCGACGACTCCGGCGACCTCCCGGCCGGGGACGGTGGGCAGCGCGGGCGGCCGGGGCAGCGGTCCCTGCTGCCCCTCGCGCAGGGCGGTGTCCAGGAGGTGGACACCGGCCGCCCGTACGGCGATACGGACCTGGCCGGGGGCCGGTGCCGGGTCGTCGGTCTGCTCGTAGGTGAGGTTCTCGGCGGGGCCGAAGGTGTGCAGACGGATGGCGTGCATGGAGGGACTCCCTGTGTAGGCAGGAGCTCTGCGGGCTGGGACGCTGCGGGCAGGGCTCTGACGGCAGGACACCCACCCTCCGACCTCAAGCATGCTTGAGGTCAAGGGCGTTCCGGCCGAGTGCCAGCGATACGGCGGTGAGCGCGCTGGTGAAGGAGACCTCCGAGAGCACCCCGGGCGCCGCGACCTGGTCGCCCGCGAGATAGACGCCGTCGCCCCGGTCGACGGCCGGCCGGTCGCGCCAGTTCGTGCCGGGCAGGTCGACGGCTCCCGTACGGCCGTTCGCGACGGACTCGCGCCGCCAGGTGACGCGTTCGCGCCAGCCGTCGAAGGCGAGATCGAGCAGCTGCTCCGCGCGCGTGACCCCGTCCGCCCTGGTCTCGTGCGGGGCGATCGGGATCTGCCCCTGGAGGAGCTGTTCGCCCGCGGGTGCCAGGGTGCGGTCCTGGGCGGTGAACCGTTCGATCCAGCCGGGGGAGTCGAGGTCGGAGACGGCGAAGGCGTCACCCCGCCGGGTACGCAGGGCCAGGTCGAGGAGTGTCGTACGGCCGCTCGGCCAGGTCAGCGAGTCGTCGCCGAGGAGCCGGCGGGCCGCGTCGAGGGAGGTGGCGACGACGACCGGGGTGTCGGTGGGCAGCGTGTCGACGCGGGACAGGGTCTCCATCCGGACGCCCAGGTTCCAGGCACGGGCGGCCATCCGGTCGACGACCGTGGCCCAGCCGCCGCGCGGGTAGTGCGCCTCGGGCGGCAGTTTGGTGGCACGCCGCAGCCGTTCCTGCACGAACGCGGCGGACAGGGCGCCCGGGTCGTGATGGAACAGGGCGACGGCGGAGTAGTGGGCGGCGGCGCGGGCGCCCTCCTCGCCGGCCTGCCCGGTGGCCCAGGACAGGAAGTCCACGTCGACCGGAGCCTGTTGGGCGCTGCGGCGCAGCAGCTTGAGCATCGCGAAGGGCGGGGTGCGGCGCAGTGCGCCCTTGTGCCGCAGCCGCAGCCGGGCCGCCTCCAGAGGGGGGAGCGGTGCGAGGGGTCCGATGAGGTCGCGCTGCTGGAGCCAGGACCAGTGCGGGCCGGCCTTGTAGAGCGCGTGCGGGCCGTCGTTCGTGCGGTACGGCCCCTCGGCGGTCCGGGCCCGGCCGCCGAGCGTGTGATGGGCCTCGTACACGGTGACCTTGGCGCCCGCCTCGGCGGCGGAGATCGCCGCGGTCAGCCCGGCGAGGCCGCCGCCGATGACGGTGATGCGGTGCATGGCTGGGGTCTCCCTCTGCTCGGGGGTGGGTCCGTCGTCGGTATGACTGATTGAGGGCACCGGAATGTGACATGGGGGCTGTCTGTGCAGGTCAGGCGGATTGTCAGTGGTGGGGTGCAGGATGGGGGCATGGCGAGGAGAGCGACGGCTGGGGCGAGCGGGTCCGGTGGTTCCGGCGGTGTGCGCGGTGCGGGTGGCTCGCGGGTGAAGGGGGCGCGGCGGCCGGAGGTGCGGCTGCCACCGCTGGAGCCGCACGGGGGAGGGGAGCTGGAGCCGGACGGGGACTACGACGGGCTGGAGTTCCTGGAGGCGGACCTCGCGGGGCAGGACGGGGCGGGGGCCCGTTTCATGGACTGCGCGCTGAGAAGCTGCGCGCTGGACGAGACCCGGCTGCACCACGCCCGCTTCCTCGACTCGGTCCTCACCGGCATACGGGGCGTGGGCACCGACCTGGCGGAGTCGACCCTGCGCGACGTCGAGCTGATCGACGCCCGCCTGGGCGGAGTCCAGTTGCACGGCGCGGCCCTGGAGCGCGTCGTGATCCGAGGCGGCAAGATCGACTATCTGAACCTGCGCACGGCCGTCCTCAAGGACGTCGTCTTCGAGAGCTGCGTCCTGGTGGAACCGGACTTCGGCGGCGCGCGGCTGGAGCGCGTGGAGTTCGTGGACTGCACCCTCAAGGGCGCGGACCTCACGGCGGCGACCCTCAAGGACGTGGACCTGCGAGGCGCCGCGGTCCTGGAGATCGCCCGTGGGATCGACCGGCTGGCCGGGGCGGTGATCAGCCCGTCACAACTGCTGGACCTGGCACCGGCGTTGGCGGCGGAGGTGGGGATCCGGGTGGAGTGAGGGGAGAGAGGGGAAGCGGAAGAGAGCGGCCGGTGAGGGCGGGGGCCAGGAACTTCCCCTGGACAGCGAACAATTGACACCGCTCTGTCGCATGATCGCGTCCTGTGATCGGGAAGCTTGGATGCGGATGGATCATCTGATCTGTCCGAACCGCCTCTCCATGGGGAGCTTCCGTGCGACTTCGAGACGTGACTCTTCTCCTTCCTGTGACGCTGTGTCTCGCGGCCACCGCGGCCTGCGGCGGCTCGGACTCCTCCGGTGACGACACCGGGCCCATCGGCGCGCGGCAGATCAAGGGGGTGAACTTCTGTGAGCTTCTGTCGGAGGACACCATGGCCAAGGTCCTCGGCGTGAAGAAGCTGGAGCCGCAGTCGTCAGACGCGACCGACAACTGCGAGTGGAAGATCCCGGTCGACGGGGGAGCGGACGGCGCCCTCCAGATAGGCAGCTACTACCTGCCGGAGGGCGGCGACGGCATGACGACGATCGGCGGGCTCCAAGCCAACAGACAGATCGTCCAGACGGGCTGCCAGATCGTGGTCACGGGATCCGGCGAGACCGACCCGGCCGCCACGTCCGCGAACGCCGTGGACGCGGTCAGGGTCTGGTATCTGGAACAGGGCGTCCCCGACGATGAGAAGTGCACGGCGGCCGGCAAGCTTGCCGAGGAGGTCATGCGGGCACTGCCCGAGGCGTGATCAGGCGTGATCAGGCGTGATCAGGCGTGATCCGGGGTGCGCGGGTGGGTGCTGGGACGCGGGTCCGGTCCCGCGTCACGACACTCTGGGGAAGCGTGCCTGGAGCGTCCAGATCGCCGGGTTCTCGCCCAGGTCGTCGTGGAGGTCGATCAGGTCGGCGATGAGGTCGTGCAGGAAGTCGCGGGCCTCGCGGCGCAGGTCCGCGTGGGAGAAGGTCAGCGGGGGCTCCTCCGCCGGCATCCAGTCGGCCTCGATGTCCACCCAGCCGAAGCGGCGCTCGAAGAGCATGCGGTCGGTGGACTCGGTGAAGTCGAGCTCCGCGTGCTGGGGGCGGGAGGCGCGGGAGCCCGCGGGGTCGCGGTCGAGGCGTTCCGCGATGTCGCACAGCGCCCACGCGAAGTCGAGCACCGGCACCCATCCCCAGGCTGTGGACAGTTCCCGGTCCTCCTTGGTGTCCGCGAGATAGACGTCTCCGCAGAACAGGTCGTGCCGCAGCGCGTGGACGTCCGCGCGGCGGTAGTCGGTCTGCGGCGGGTCAGGGAAGCGGTTGGAGAGGGCGTAGCCGATGTCGAGCACGTACGAGATGGTGTCACGGGCCTCTCATAGGATCACCGCGTGTCCCGATCCGCGCCGCTCGTCCCGACCGCCCTGCTCTCCACCGCCCTGCTCCTCGCGAGCGCCCTCACCGCGTGCGGCGGCGGAGTGCACGGCACGCCCGGTGGCTCCGGCCTGCGCGACCCGTACTTCCCGAAGGCCGGCAACGGCGGCTACGACGTCACCCACTACGACCTCGACCTCGCCTACGACCCGGACACCGAGAGGCTCTCCGGCACCGCGACCCTCACCGCCCGTGCCACCCAGGACCTCTCCGCCTTCGACCTCGACCTCGAAGGGCTGGACGTCAAGAAGGTCACCGTCGGCGGCGACAGGGCCCGCTGGAACCGCACCGGCCAGGAGCTGACCGTACGCCCGCACGACGACCTCGACGAGGGCAGCGCCTTCCGCGTGACCGTCGCCTACTCCGGCACCCCGAAGACGATCACCGACCCGGACGGCTCCGAGGAGGGCTGGCTGCCCACCGAGGACGGCGCGGTGGCCCTCGGCGAACCGACCGGCTCGATGGCCTGGTTCCCCGGCAACCACCACCCCTCCGACAAGGCGTCCTACGACCTCACGATCACCGTGCCCGAGGGCCTCCAGGCCGTCTCCAACGGCGAGTTGACGGGGAGCAGGACCAGCGGCGGCCGTACGACCACCACCTGGCACACCGCCGAACCCATGGCGAGCTACCTCGCCACCCTCGCGATCGGCGACTACGACATCCACCGCACCACCACCCCCGACGGACTGCCCGTCTACACCGCCGTCGACCCGGCGGAGGCCGAAGCGAGCCGGAAGGTACTGGCGCAGATCCCGGCCGTCATGGCCTGGTCCGAGGACACCTTCGGCCCGTACCCCTTCTCCTCGACCGGCGCGATCGTCGACCGCGAGGGCGACGCCGGCTACGCCCTGGAGACCCAGAACCGCCCCTTCTTCCCCGGCGCCCCGGACACCGTGACCCTCGTCCACGAACTCGCCCACCAGTGGTACGGCGACTCGGTCACGCCGAAGACCTGGCGGGACATGTGGCTCAACGAGGGCTTCGCGACCTACGCCGAATGGCTGTGGGCCGAGGACCACGGCGGCGACAGCGCCCAGAAGACCTTCGACGAGCTGTACACGCACGGCGAGGACGTCTACGACGACCTCTGGTCCTTCCCGCCCGGGAGACCGTCGAGCGCCGCGCACCTCTCCGACAGCCCCGTCTACCAGCGCGGCGCGATGGTCCTCCACAAGATCCGCCGGCGACTCGGCGACACCGCCTTCCGCGCCCTCCTCCGCGACTGGCCCACCACCCACCGCCTCGGCACCGCGGACACCGGCGACTTCACGACGTATGTCGAGGACCTCGCCCCCGACGAGGACTTCGACCCGATCTGGGAGGAGTGGCTGTACGGGGACGGGAAGCCGGAGCGGGCGTAGCCCGACGGGGCCTGTCAGCCCTCCGACAGCGGCTTGTGCAACACCGAGCAGGGGCGCCCGTGTTGCAGGTCCGGGCGGCGGTCGATGACCTCGTAGCCGAGGGCGGTCCAGAACGCGAGGGCGCGGTCGTTGCCGTCGAGGACGGCGAGGCGTACGGCGGTCCGGCCCTCGGTGCGGAAGCGGTCCTCGACGAGGGCGGTGAGCCGACGGCCGTAGCCCTGCCGGTGTACCTCCGCGTCCACCATCAGCAGCCCGATCCACGGGTCCGGGTCGGCCGGGTCCGGGTGCCGGGCGAGTGTGATGGCCACCCCGACCAGCCGGCCCTCGCTGCGCGCCAGCAGCACCTCCGCGTCCGGATGCGCGAGCTCCTCGGCCAGCGCCGCCGCCACCTGCTCCGGCCGGATGTCGTCCGGGTCCGGGAAGTCGCCGCTGAGGGCCATGAAGTCACGGTTGGCGGCGTACAGCGCGGTGAGTTCGGTCAGGAGGGGCGCCGGGATGTCGTGGTCGGGGGTGAGGGGGAGGGAGGTGAGGAGCATGCCGGGCAGAGTAGTTGAGGCTTACGGCTCCGGCTGTGACGTCTGGGCCGTCTCTTTCGGATCTTGCATGATGACCGGCATGAACCCGCAAACCTGCGACCCGGCCGAGTCGGCCACCCTCCGCGAGATCTTCGCTTCCCGTCCTGAGGCGATACCACCGGCCGGTTGGGAGGCGGTGCGGTCCTTCGAGGGGGAACACGGCATCGTGCTCCCGGAGCCGTACCGCACGTTTGTGGCGGAGATCTGCGACGGACTGCGCGCAGGGCCGCCCTACTACGGTTTGCTGCCCTTCGCGCAAACGCCCTCGGACTGGGGCTCGGATCGCCCCGAGCGCCTGCTTGCCGAGCCTTTTCCGCTCACGGCGGCATGGCTGTGGGAGGAGGATGACGAGGGGGCACTGTCGGAGCAGGAGTTCGAGGCCCGGGTGGATTCCGTGTTCGACCACGGCTCACTGCTGCTGGGTACCGACGGCTGTGGCATGTACTGGCACCTGATCGTCACCGGCCCGCAGCGCGGTCACGTCTGGCTGATCGACGAGAACGGCGCGATGCCCTTCGGTACCCGGCCCGACACGTCCCTGATGCCGGGCACACCCGGTTTCGCGGGGTGGGCAACCCACTGGAGCCAGGGTCGCTCTTGGTTCGCAGATGCCTAGGGAGACTGGTGGCCCATCGAGCGGCTGGTGGGCCTACCTCGAGGATCGGACCTGTGAGCAGGTCGACGCCGACGTGCTGCGGGATCGTCCGCTGTCCGCGGTCAGGACCGTGTGGGAGGCATTGCGCCCGCTGGGGGTAGGCCTGCACGAGGCCGAGCGGGTGGTCCACGCGCGATACGAGGCCCTCGGTGACCGAGTGCAGCGCACACCGCCCGATCCGCTCGACCTCGCGTCACTTGCAGCGCGCGTCGCAGCACTCCCGGGCCGTGTGGCGGCGGTGGAGGCCTTCTGGGACGGCGATACCGTGCACGACTGGTTCGTCCTTCTGGTCGCGGTCATGGACCCCCCGGACGGGGAGAGCCACCTGGCGACCGTCTACCACCGCCCCGACAGCTCTCCGCCTGGCGCTGCCGCCGCCAAAGCGGGCCGGGCACTGGCCGGCCATCTTGGCGTGCCGTTTCACTTCGCTTCCCCGGACGTCCCGGATGACGAGGCACCACGCTGGCGGACTGTCCGGCGGCCAGAGGAGGGGCCGTGTGCCCAGAGCGACGGGTGAATCCTTGACTCCACGTCACGTGCGATCCGCTAGCTCCTTGTAGCGCGGCAGGTCGTCCGTGGAGATCGTCCAGTCGCCGATGGTGACGTCCTCGCCGTAGACGAAATCCTTGCGGGTCGCGTAGCGCGGTCCGTCGGGGGTGGAGTGGATGTCGGTGAGGACGGCGCCGGTGGCGGTGCGGGGGTCGAAGATCGCGTAGATGGGGATGCCGATCAGGGGGTAGTCGCGCATCTTTCCGACCCAGTCGTTGTCGGGGTTTGAGCGGGAGACGACCTCGATGGCGGCGATGAGGGTATGTGGATCGATGGAGCCCTCGACGTTCAAGTCGTCCCATGCGATCACCATGACGTCGGGGTGACGCGTGATTCCCTCTGGTTCGTTCTCCACGTCCGGTGTGCCGTTGTGGGCCAGCAACTCGTCCGGCATGACCCTTTCCAGACGGCGGCTGACGTGGGCTGCCGTCACTTCGTGGGGTCCCCCCGGCGACACCAGGTCGTGGACGATCCCTTGCCGGGTGATCTCGAACTTGCCCGGGATGGTGTCGTCCATGGACTGAACGAGATCTCGCATGGCCCGGTAGATGTGGGAGCCGCTTCGTTGCCCGTCGTCCGGCGTGATGGTCATGGCGCCTCCGGGAGATCGCCCCGGCAGTCGCGGCAGCGACCGGGTGCGGGTGAGCGGAAGACGCGGGTGCAGCCGTCGCAGGTCTGGAACGGGTGCCGTACCTCCGGGGGTGGGGCAGGAGGCCGGTATGGGGGCAGGGGTGGCAGCTGAGCGGTGAGGCGGTGGGCCAGGAGGGCCGCCGGGCGGTGCAGGGGCTCTGCGGGCAGGTCCGCGGTGAGGGCGTGGCGTACGGCGGTGGGGGTGACCTCCCGTTCCAGCCAGGCGGCGACTCCGGGGGCCAGGTGTTCCGTGTCCGTGGCCGAGAGGAGCAGGCGGGGGTCGTGGCGGCGGAGGCCGGCGAGGAGGTCGGTGGCCTGCTGGAGGAGGGCCGGGGCCGGGTAGCCCGGTTGCGGTACGGCGGGGAGGAGTCTCTTGCGGGGTGGCTGCCGGTGCTTCGGAGCAGCGGGGGTGCGGCTTTCGGGGGCCCGGCCGCGGTGACCCGGCTGGTTGCAGGAGACCGTGCGGGTGATGATGCGGCCGCTGGGGAGGCGTTCGCGGGTGCGGCGGAGGTAGCCGTGGGTTTCCAGTTCCCGTAGGGAGGCGGCGATACGGTCCCTGCCCTCGGGGAACCGGTCGGCGAGGGTCTTGATGTCGACGTGGGCGCCCTGGGGCAGCGACTGGATGTGGCACGCCAGACCGATCGCCAGCAGGGAGAGGTCCGCGTGCTGGGTCAGGTGGTTGCCGATCACCGCGAAACGTTCGGTGTGGCGGGCGTTGTCGTGGATCAGGCCACCCGCGTGGGGGTGGTTCTTGCCCGCGTTACGGGACCGGGCGCGCGTCGGCGCGCTAGGGTTTTGCGTGTCCATCGGGAAGCTGTTCTCTTCCTTGGTGGTCAGGCCCTCGCACTGGGATGCCAGTCCCGGCGAGGGCCGTTGCATGTCTGCGGTTGTGTTGCGCCGACTGTAGGGCAGGCAACCGGGGCGAAATCCAGCTGAGTTGGTGATGTTCACCCGCGCGGGTGAGCTGCGCTTCGAGGCGGGAGGAAAGGTGGGGCTTGGTCGGGTTCTTTCACTCTGAAGTTCTTTGAGAAAGACCGCCCGCACCACCGAAGTACGGGTTTCCGGGACCCGGTGAGAGGTCGATTTCCGCCCACACCGTCTTGCGCGGACGGGGTCCCGGCGCCACGCCCCAACGGTCGGCGAGCGCGTCCACGAGCACGAGACCTCGGCCCGTCTCGGCTTCCGGGGCGGGGGGTTCGACGCGTGGCAGACGGTCACCCCGGGTGTCCGTGACCTCGATGCGCAGGGTGTCGCCGACGACGTAGAGCGTCAGGCGGAAGTCGCGCCCCGGTACCCGGCCGTGCGTGGCCGCGTTCGCCGCCAGCTCCGCCACGATGTGCTCCGCCGGGTGCAACAGGAGTCCCCACTCGCGGAGTTGCTCGACCGCCAGCAGCCGGGCCAGGCGGGCTCCGCGGGGCGTGGGGGACAGCAGGATGTTGAAGTTCCGGATGACGGCGGTTTCTTGATTCACGTCACTCAGCGTGGCCGCGGGTGCCTACCGTGAACAGTGACGACACCGGTACGTACGGTGACTGTCCGGAGCTTGTCCGGTCGTGTCCGGGCTGTCCGGGGCGGTCGTACGGGTAGGGGCGTCGCGGGCATGGACGTACGGCGGAGGGGTGCGGGATGAGCGTGGACGGTGAGGCGGTCGACCCGGGGTGGGAGGTCGACCCCGACGATGAGTGGGGCGTGGCCGTGATCGCCACGGTGGGGCGGCAGTTGAAGCTGCGGCGGGAGGCGGTGGGGATGCGGGCCGCCGAGTTCGGGGAGGCGGTCGGGTACGGCGAGGACCTGGTCTACAAGATCGAGGGCGGGAAGAGGATTCCTCGACAGGAGTATCTGGACAGGGCCGACGAGGTGTTGGGGGCGGGCGGGCTCATCGCCGCGACGTGGGAGGACGTCAAGAAGGTCCGGTATCCCAAGAAGGTGCGCGAGCTGGCCAAGTTGGAGGGGCAGGCCGTTGAGATCGGCGTCTACGAGTCCAACAGCGTCCATGGGTTGTTGCAGACCGCAGAGCATGCTCGGGCTCTCTTCGAAGCGGCGCAGCCGCCGTACTCGCAGGATGACGTGGAGCGGATGGTGGCCGCCCGGTTGGCCCGGCAGTCGGTCTTCGATCGTGACCCGGCTCCGTCCATCCACTTCGTGTTGGAGGAGGCGGTCGTACGTCGACCGGTCGGGGGCACAATGGTGTGGCGACAGCAGCTCGAACGTCTGCTGGAGGCGGGCACGTTGCGCAGCGTCACGCTACAGATCATGCCGACGAACAGCGACGCCCACCCGGGTCTGGACGGCAAGATCGAGCTGCTGAAGTTTCCCGACGGAACAGCGGTGGGGCGTTCGGACGGCGCCTTCAACGGCCGCCCTATCACCGACCCGAAACAACTCCGCATCCTTGAACTGCGGTATGGCACCATCCGGGCTCAGGCACTCCCCCCACGGGAGTCGCTGGCCTTCGTCGAGCAACTGCTGGGAGAGACATGATCCGCAAGCCCGCTGCCGGGGACACCTCCGAGCTGGTGTGGTTCAAGAGCAGCTACAGCAGCGGCACGGACGGCAACTCCTGCGTCGAGATCGCGGTAGCGCCCCGCACGGTCCACGTCCGCGACTCCAA
The DNA here is from genome assembly GCF_001514145.1 of Streptomyces canus. Classification (GTDB taxonomy): domain Bacteria; phylum Actinomycetota; class Actinomycetes; order Streptomycetales; family Streptomycetaceae; genus Streptomyces; species Streptomyces canus. Next base: position 501,041 of record NZ_KQ948660.1, on the reverse strand, counting down.
GAACACCTCCACCGGTCCCCGCCTGGCCTTCACCCCGGCCACCTGGGCCGCATTCGTGTCACAGACCTGACGCCGAAGCCCCCGGCCGGCAAGACCAGGGGCTCCAGCTCAGCGCAGCGTCTGTCAGACGTTCACGCCGAAGTCCTGCGCGATGCCCACCAGGCCGGACGCGTAGCCCTGGCCCACCGCGCGGAACTTCCACTCCGCGCCGTTGCGGTACAGCTCGCCGAAGACCATCGCCGTCTCCGTGGCCGCGTCCTCGGAGAGGTCGTAGCGGGCGATCTCGGCGCCGCCGGCCTGGTTGACGATGCGGATGTAGGCGTTGCGGACCTGGCCGAAGTTCTGCGAGCGGTTCTCCGCGTCGTAGATCGAGACCGGGAAGACGATCTTGTCGATGTCGGCCGGGAGGCCGGCCAGGTTGACGTTGATCGCCTCGTCGTCGCCCGCGCCCTCGCCGGTGCGGTTGTCACCGGTGTGGACGATGGTCTGGTCCGGGGTCTGCTTGTTGTTGAAGAAGACGAAGTGACCGTCCGAGTAGACCTTGCCCTCCGTGTTGACCGCGATCGCGGAGGCGTCGAGGTCGAAGTCCGTGCCGGTGGTGGTGCGGACGTCCCAGCCGAGGCCCACGGTGACGGCGGTCAGGCCCGGAGCCTCCTTGGTGAGCGAGACGTTGCCACCCTTGGACAGGCTTACAGCCATGGTTTGGGAGTCCTTCCCTCGTTTATGTACGGCAAGTACGGGCTTGAAGTTACAGCTACCCGTATGAACGCCGCGAGGGGCGTCGAAGGTTCCCCGTGTCTTTACTTTCTTTACCAAACTGAGGGCTGCCGCCCGGCGATATTCGGGTGACGTGGACCGGACAGAGCCGGGAACATGGAGCACATGTCCGGTCCCCACGTCATCCGCGGCTCCGTCTCGCTCCCCGAGGCCGAGCTCATGTGGCGTTTCTCGCGCTCCTCGGGCCCCGGTGGCCAGCACGTCAACACCAGTGACTCCCAGGTGGAGCTGCGCTTCGACCTGGCCCGCACCGAGTCGCTGCCCGACGTGTGGAAGCAGCGCGCGCTGGACAAGCTGGCCGGGCGGCTCGTCGACGGGGTCGTCACCGTCCGCTCCTCCGAGCACCGTTCGCAGTGGCGCAACCGCGAGACCGCCGCCGTACGCCTCGCCGCGCTGCTTGCCGAAGCGACCGCTCCGCCGCCCAAGCCGCGGCGGCCGACGCGCATCCCGCGCGGGATCAACGAGCGGCGGTTGAGGGAGAAGAAGCAGCGCTCGGACACCAAGCGGGGGCGGCAGGGGCGGGACTGGGGATAGCCCCGGGCCTGCGACACGTCATCAACAGACCTGCGTGTGTCACATCTCCGCCGTGCCGTCCGTCAACTCACCGACGGCGGACGACGACGAGAGCGGTGACTCATGGGCGACGACGACTTCCTGGCCGAACGGTTCGAGGCGCACCGGGGGCAGCTGCGGGCGGTGGCGCGGCGGATGCTCGGGTCGGGCGCCGAGGCCGAGGACGCGGTGCAGGAGACGTGGGTGCGGATGAGCCGGTCCGACACCACGCACATCGACAACCTCGGTGGCTGGCTGACGACCGTCGTGGGCCGGGTCTGCCTCGACATGCTCCGCTCCCGCAGGTCCCGTGCCGAACAGCCCCTGGAGCCCGAGGCGCCGGTGCCGGCCACCGTCGCCGATCCCGAACAGGACGTCCTCCTCGCCGACTCGGTCGGCAGCGCCCTCCTCGTCGTCCTCGACACCCTCACCCCCGCCGAACGGCTCGCCTTCGTCCTCCACGACCTCTTCGCCGTCCCCTACGACGAGATCGCCGGCGTCATCGGCAAGTCCCCGGCGGCCACCCGCCAGCTCGCCAGCCGGGCCCGGCGCCGGGTGCGGGGCGCCCAGGTCACCGACACCGACCGGACGCGCCGGCGTGAACTCGTCGACGCCTTCCTCGCCGCCGCGCGCGAGGGTGACTTCGACGGGCTGCTGGAGGTTCTGGACCCGGATGTCGTGGTGCGCACGGAGGTCGGGGTGACGACGGGGGCCCTGGCCGTGGCCAAGGGGGCGACGAGCTACTCGCGGCACATCGTCGGCGTCGCGGTACCCGCGCTCGTCGAGGGCCGCACCGGCATCGCGCTCCTGCGGGACGGCCGCGTGGAGCGGACGCTCGCGTTCACGTTCGTACACGACCGGATCGCCGTGATCGACATCACCACGGACCCGGTCCGGGCGGCCCGGCTGGAGATCACCTTCGCCTAGTCGAGGCTCAGCACCCCGACGGTCTCGCCGTCGCTCAGCTCCCCGGTCCGGCGGAAACCGAGCCTCAGATAGAACTCCGCCGGGCCGTCGTCGCCCTCGTGCCAGGTGACGTACAACTCCTTGGTGCCCCGGCGGCGCAGCTCATCGGCGACGGACTCGACGGCGAAACGGCCGTAGCCCTGGCCCTGGGCGTCGGCCGCGATGTTCAGCCGCCACAGGCCGGAGCGGACGACGGTGCCGCCGTCGGCGCGCCAGTCGATGTCGAGGAAGGCCATCAGGAAGCCGACCGTGCGGTCACCGTCGACGATCAGACGGGGCCAGGCGACGCCCGCGGGATGCACGTAGGCCTCGGCGAGGGACTGCATGACCGGGGAGACGGCGAATTCCTGCTCGGGGCGTACCCGTATGCCGGTCGCCGTTTCGAAATTCCCGGGTGTGACCTCTTCGAGGCGGGGTGCGAATGTCATCCGGGGACCTTATGCCGGAGAACCGGCGCGCGGCCACGGAATTCATCCCAGCTGGCGGTACCTGCCCCGGAAATAGGTCAGCGGTCCACCGTCCGCGCTCGGCACGTCGGCCGTCAGGACGCGGCCGATCACCAGGGTGTGGTCGCCGGCCTCCACGCGCTGTTCGGTGCGGCACTCCAGGGTGGCGAGGGCGCCGCCCACCAGTGCGGCGCCGGTGACCGCGCCGCGGACGTAGGGGATGTCCTCGAACAGGAGGCGGTCGCTGATGCGGCCCTTCATGGCGAAGCGGCCGGCGATGTGGCGCTGGCTCTCGGACAGGACGGAGACCGCCCAGTGGGGCTGCTCGTCGAGCAGATCGTCCATGCGGGAGCCCGTACGCAGGCTGACCAGCACGAGAGGCGGATCCAGGGAGACCGACAGGAACGCCGTGGCCGTCATGCCGACGTCCTCGCCCCCGGGGCCCTCGGCGTCGAGCGGGGGCTCGAACGCGGTCACCAGGACCACGCCCGCGGCCAGCCGGGCCATGGCGGCGCGGAACTCGTCGTTGCTCACCCCCACAGCATGCCCGGAAGCGGGCGGAGGGATCATCGGGGCGGTGGCGGGGGGAGTGTTCGGCACGCCGGAAACGCTAATCTCCGGTCCGTGCGCTCCGCATCGGGCCTTCGTCCGAGGCGGGACCTAGGTCTACCGGCGGAGAGGGACGCGGCGTCCACAAACGCCCAAAGTTTGCGTTCAGTAAACGCACAGGGAAAGCGCAGAAACCCCACTCAATTGTTCATCTTTCGCTGTGACTTGAGTCACAAGGGGCGGTATTTGTTGACCCTGTGTACCGAGTGGGCAGCGCGCTGTGATTCAGTGGCGGGGAAGTACCGACGAAGCCGCACCAACGAAGCCGCACTGAAGATACGCCGAAGAGAACCCTTGATTCGCTGCGAGGTCTCGGGGGGAGGGCGAGCAATGGAGAGCGAGTCGGAGCCGTACGTCCGTCTTGCGTCCCTGCGACAGCTGCACCAGGTCATGGCCGACATGAACACGGCCCGCAGCCTGGCCGACACACTGCAGACCGTCGCGAACGGCGTGGTCACCGCGCTCGGTTACGAACTGGCGTGCGTCAATCTCGTGCGCCCCGACGGCGACCTCGTGGTCGCCGCCTTCGCCGGGAACCAGGCCGCCGAGTCGCTGATCACCGGCCGGGTGGGCTCCCGTGAGTCCTGGGAGCGCCGGCTGAGCATGGGGGAGACCTGGGGCGACCTGGTCTTCATCCCGCACACCGAGGGCTGGGTCCTCGACGACGACGACGTCCCGCAGTGGTACACCGACGGCCCCGCACCCCGCTTCGAGGACGAGTGGCACCCCTCCGACCGGCTGTTCGCGCCGATGTACACGCCGGGCGTGCAGGGCGGCCAGTGCGGCGAGCTGATCGGCGTGCTCTCCGTGGACCGGCCGCGCAACGGCCGCAGGCCGGGGGCATGGGGACGCGAAGCGCTCCAGATGTACGCGTTCCAGGCCGCCATCGCGATCAGCAACGCGCGTCTGCGGTCGAACATGCAGCGTGCACTGGTCAGGCTCGAAAGGGAGCAGCAGGCCCTCAGAGCCAGTGAAGAGAGCTTTCGGCAGGCCTTCGAGTACGCCCCCTCCGGCATGGCCATCGCCGAGATGGGCGGCGACCAGCACGGCCGGATCCTGCGCACCAACGACGCCCTGTGCCGCCTCCTCGGCCGCCCCGCGTCCGCGATGCGCCGCTACTCCTTCTCCGACCTGGTCCACCCCGAGGACATAGGCACCCTGCTGCGGACCTCCGCGGAAGGCGGGCGCGCGGAGCTCCGCCTCGGGCGCCGGGACGGCACGTACGTCTGGGTGTCACTGCGCAACTCGGTGGTCGCCGACGCCGCCGACGGGCCGCGCTTCCTGCTCACCCACGTCGAGGACATCGAGGAGCGCAAGCGCCGCGAGCTCCAGCTCGCCCACCGCGCCTCCCACGACTCCCTGACCGGCCTGCCGAACTCCGCCGAGCTGCGCTCGCGGCTGTCCTCCCGGCTCTGTCAGCAGCGCTCCACCCACACGGCCGCGCTGGAGTCGATCGACACGGCCTTCGGCCACCCCGCCTTCGACGCGAACGGCCACGGTTTCGACTTCCGGCCGGTCGGCGCGGAGGCGTTCGACACCTTCGACCACCATGTGCACACCGTCGCCCCCGAGGGCGAGCGCGACGACGGCACCAAGGGGCTCGCGGTGCTCTTCTGCGACCTCGACGGCTTCAAGTCGATCAACGACCGGTTCGGGCACAACGCGGGTGACGCGGTGCTCATCGAGGTCGCCCGGCGGCTGTCCCAGTGCGTGCGCGACGGCGACACCGTGGCCCGGCTCGGCGGCGACGAGTTCGTGATCCTCGCCGACGGGCTCGGCAAGGCCGACGCCGCCGACCTCGCCGTACGTCTGCGCAGCGAGATCATCCAGCCGATCCGTGCCGAGGGACGGGCCGTCCGGGTCGGTGCCAGCTTCGGCATCGGCTGGGCGCACTGCGGGATGACGGCGGACGAAGTGTTGAAGTCCGCCGACGAGCGGATGTACGTCGAGAAACGATCTCGTCCCAAACAACACAGACGCGCGGGATGATCCCCAGGTCAGCGAGCTGATGCGATCCGAGTCACCCGTTTGGGCCACCAGGAGCGGGTAGGCTCGCCATTCTGACCATCCGTATCGCATCCGATGCCGACCTGTTTGAGGAGTACCTGGGATGACGTCCGGTAACAACGGGGCGAGTGCGCCCGAGGACGACGACCCGTTCGGCTACCTCTACGCCGACGGCCAGGCCAACGGCGCCCAGCCGCCGTCCGGCGGCGGCTACGGCTACGGCTACCCGAACTCCGTCAACCGGACGCGCTCGGTCGGCCAGCGGCAGTACGGCCAGCAGCAGGCACCGGCCGCGCCGAACGGCCCGTACGGCCAGGTCCCGCAGCAGCCGGGCCAGAGCGGCTACACCCAGCCCAGCGCCCACTACGCCGCCCCCGAGACCTTCCCGGGCGGCGCCCCCACCAGCCAGCAGCCCATGCCCGGCTACAGCGGTGGCGGCGGCCGGAGCGGTGGCCCCAACACCAAGGGCCTGCTGATCGGCGCGATCGCGGTGGTCGCCGCGGTGGTCATAGGCATTGGCATCGCGATGGCGGGCGGCGACGACAACGACAAGGCGGGCGACAGCGGGGCGTCCACGACGCCGTCCACTTCGCAGAGCTCCGAGCCGAGCCCGTCGACCTCGTCGGAGGAGGCGGCCGAGCTTCCCAAGGCCGACACGAAGACGATGCGCCTGGAGGGCGGCACGAGCGTCGCGTCCGACGTGAAGGGCGCCAAGTCCGACGGCGGCGTCTACGTCCAGGGCTTCAACCAGGTCGGCGCCTCGGTCACCTGGACCGTCAACGGCATCAAGAAGGCCGGCACCTACCGGCTCTACGTCCGCTACAGCCTCCCCGCCGAGGATGCCGACGGGACGGTGACGGTCAACGGGAAGTCCGCCTCCCGGCCGCTGAACATGAAGAACTTCGGTGGGCTTCCCGCGAACGAATGGCAGGAGACGTGGGCCCAGGTCTCCCTGACCAAGGGCACCAACACGATTCAGCTCTCGTGCCAGCAGGGCAACAAGTGCAACGCCCTGCTCGACACGTTCTCCGTGACGGAGAACGTCGACCAGTAGGGGTCACGCCGCGCTGACTTCCCCGGTGACCGTGACCCGGCCCAGCAGGTCCTCGTAGGCCGCGCGGTCGAACTCGCCCGCCACCGGGGCCAGTACCGTCGCCGCGGACAACGCGACCGCGCGGGTCAGGCGGTCCGGCCAGGGGAGTTGGTCGACCAGGCCCGACAGCAGGCCTGCCACCAGCGAGTCGCCGGCGCCCGTCGGGTTGCCGTGGACACGGGCCGGGGGCGTGGCGCTCCAGCGGCCTTCCGGGGTTGCCGCCAGCAGGCCCCGCGTGCCCAGGGAGGCCACCACCGCGAGTGCGCCCCGGCGCCGTGCGTCCTGTGCCGCGCGCTGCGGTTCGTGGGAGCCGGTCAGTTCGGACAGTTCGGCGGCGTTCGGCTTGAGGATGTCCGGGCGGGCGGCGACCCCGCGGCGCAGTGCCTCTCCGCTGGTGTCCAGCAGGACCGGCACCCCGGCCGCCTTCGCCGTGCGGATCAGGCCCGCGTAGGCCCCCACCGGCACCCCCGGCGGCAGGCTCCCGCACAGGGCCACCGCCGAGACGGACGGGACGAGATCCTCGTACGCCTCCTGGAAGGCCGACCACTCCGCCGGCGTCACCGTCGGACCCGGTTCGTTGAGCTGGGTGGTGTCGCCGGACTCCTCGTCGACCACGGCGATCGTGCGCCGGGTCGGGCCGGTGACCGGGACGAGCGCGTCCACCAGGCCCGGTACGGCCGTGAGCCGGTCCTGGACCATGCGGCCCGTGGCGCCGCCCGTGAAGCCGGTGACCGTCACCTCGTGGCCGAGCGCGGCCAGCACCCGGGCCACGTTCAGGCCCTTGCCGCCGGGGCGTTCGGTGACCTCGGTGACCCGGTGGCTGGTGTGCGGCCGCAGCGACCGTACGCGATAGGTGATGTCGAGAGCGGTGTTCAGTGTGACCGTGAGGATCACCTGGACCGACCTCCCCCGAGAGACAGAATGTGCCCGTCCAGTCTCCCAGGACTGCACCGGCCCCAACAGCGGCACACATCAGCCCAGTTGGGGATCGACCACCCATTCCCCCCGGCGCATGACGCCCTTGAGGTCGAATTGATGGTCGAGCAGGACCAGATCGGCGTCCTTGCCGGGCTCCAGGGAGCCGATGCGGTCGGACATGCCCAGCAGACGGGCCGGGTTGGCGGAGATCGCCGCGACCACGTCCTCGACGGGCAGCCGGTCGACGGTCACCGCCCGCTTGAAGGCGCGGTCCAGGGTGAGCGTCGATCCCGCGATCGAACCGCCCTCCACGAGCCGGGCGACCCCCTCGCTGACCTCGACCTCCAGTGGGCCGAGCAGGTAACGGCCGTCGCCGAAGCCGGCCGCGTCCATGGCGTCCGTGATGAACGCGACGCGGTGTGCCGCCGCGTGGTGGAACGCGAGTTGCAGCGCGGCCGGGTGCAGATGCGTGCCGTCGTTGATCAGCTCGACCGTGATCCGCTCGTCCTCCAGGAGGGCGGCGATGGGGCCGGGGGCTCGGTGGCCGATCTGCGGCATCGCGTTGAAGAGGTGGGTGGCCACGGTGGCGCCCGCGTCGATGGCCTCGACGGTCTGCTCGTACGTCGCGTCCGTGTGCCCGATCGCCGCGATGACGCCCTGCTCGGCGAGGAGCCGTACGGAGTCGATGCCGCCGGGGAGTTCGGTGGCGAGCGTGACCATCTTCGCCTGTCCGCGAGCCGCGTCGACCAGCTTGCGGACCTCCGCGGGGTCGGGGTGGCGCAGAAGGTTCTCCGAGTGCGCGCCCTTGCGGCAGGGGGAGATGAACGGGCCCTCGAAGTGGATGCCGGCGATGTCGCCCTGCTCGGCGAGTTCGCTCAGCAGGCCGGCTCGCTGGGCGAGGAAGTCCATGTCGCCGGTGACGGTGGAGGCGACGAGGGTGGTGGTGCCGTGGTTCCGGTGGGTGCGGATGCCGGTGACCACGTCGTCTGCGGTGCCTGAGGTGAACGAGGCTCCGCCGCCGCCGTGGTTGTGGATGTCGACGAAGCCGGGGACCAGCCAGTGGTTGGTTACGTCGATGACCTGGGCGTTCTCCGGGGCAGTGCGAGTGATTCGGGTGCCTTCGATGACAACTTGGCCGTTCTTGACCGTTCCGGTGGGCAGGACCACGTCGGCGCCGGAGAGCACCAGGGGGGTTCCGGATGCTGCGGGGTGCCGGTTCGTCGTGGCTGGTCGCGCAGTTCCCCGCGCCCCTAGGGAGGTTGCCATCAGCGAGTTGCCTCCGAACTGTTCGTCGTGTCGAGGAGATCCCAGGCCAGTAGGCCTGCACCGAGGCATCCCGCCGTGTCGCCCAGGGCTGCGGGGACGATCGTCGGCAGTTTCTGGAAGGTGACCCGTTGCCGGACCGCCTCCCGCAGGGGTGTGAACAAGGTGTCCCCCGCCTCCGCCAGGCCGCCACCGATGATCAGGGTGCGGGGGTCCAGGAGGGTGAGGGCCGTGACCAGGCCGTCGGCCAGGGCGTCCACGGCGTGCTGCCAGACCTCCCGGGCCTTCGGGTCCCCACCGTCCACCGCCTTCGCGCAGTCCGCCGCGTCCGCGTCCGGGTTCCCGGTGACCGAGGCCCAGGCCTCGCTGACCGCCGCCGCGGAGGCGTACCGCTCCAGGCAGCCCCGCTGGCCGCACGGGCAGGGCGTGCCGCCGGGGCGTACGACGATGTGGCCGATCTCGCCCGCGAAGCCGTGGGCGCCCCACTCTACCCGCCCCGCGATGCCGATCGCGCCCGCGATGCCGGTGCCCAGCGGAACGAAGAGGAAGCGGTCGGCGCCCTTGCCCGCGCCGATGCGGCCCTCCGCGAGGCCGCCGGTGCGGACGTCGTGGCCGAGGGCGACCGGGACGCCCCCGAGGCGGTCGGTGAGCAGCCCGCGCAGCGGGAGGTCCCGCCAGCCCAGGTTGGCGGAGTAGGCCGCGATGCCCCGCTCCTCGTCGACGATGCCGGGCACGGCGACGCCGGCCGCGAGCGCGGGGGCGCCGAGGTGCTCGATGCCGTACGCGCGCAGCTCGGCGGCGAAGTCGAGGATGCCGTCGACGACCGCGTCGGGGCCGCGATCGCGGCCGGTCGCCCGGCGGGCCTGGTGCAGGAGCTCGCCGCCCGCGCCGACCAAGGCCGCCTTCATCCCGGTGCCGCCCACGTCGAGGGCGATGACATGTCTCACAGAAGACAGTGTGACCCTTTGACCCGCAAGAGGTCTAGTCCACTCTCGTGGTGTAGACCTTACGGCTGAGATATGTATGACTTTTCGAAAGTTTCGAACGTGAGTGTGGGGCGGTTGTCGGTGTGGCGGCGTAGGACGGGAACGATCGCGGCGGTGTCCGCGCTGGGCATGACGGCGGTCCTCGGCGGCTGCGGGCTGGGGAGCGGGTCCGACGAGGTGACGCTGAGGCTGGTCGCCGCCGACTACGGCGACAGCTCGGCCAACAGCTCCCAGAAGTACTGGGACAAGCTCGTCAAGGAGTACGAGGCCGAGCACTCCGGCGTGAAGATCGACGTCAGCGTGTACTCCTGGACCGACGTGGACCGCAAGGTCAAGGAGCTGGTCGACGCCGGGAAGGCACCCGACATGGCGCAGATCGGCGCGTACGCCGACTACGCGGACAAGGGGCTGCTGTACAAGGCCGACGACCTGATCGGGATCCGGGAGCAGGCGGACTTCGTCGCGCAGCTGGCCTCGGCGGGGCGGATCAACGGGATGCAGTACGGCATGCCCTTCGCCGCGTCCACCCGGCTGCTCTTCTACAACAAGACCCTCTTCGCCGACGCCGGACTCACCCCGCCGACGACGTGGAAGCAGCTCGCCGCGGATGCCGAGGCGCTCAAGGCGGACGGCGTGAAGTACCCGTACGCGCTGCCCCTCGGTCCTGAGGAGGCGCAGGCCGAGACCATGCAGTGGCTGCTGAGCGGGGGCGGCGGGTACGTCGACTCGGTCGGGACCTACGGCATCGACTCCGGCGAGAACGTCACGACGCTGACCTGGCTCAAGGACGACCTCGTCGGCAAGGGGCTGACCGGGCCGGTCGCGCCCGAGAACCTCAACCGGGCCGCCGCGTTCTCGGCGTTCGCCGCCGGCGATGTCGGCATGCTCAACGGGCATCCCTCGCTGATGAAGACCGCCGCCGCGAAGGGGCTGAAGTTCGGGATGGTGCCCATGCCCGGGGCCCACGGGGAGACCAAGAACTCCATGGGCGTCGCCGACTGGATGATGGCCTTCAAGCAGAACGGGCACGCCGAGCAGGTCGGCGACTTCCTCGACTTCGTGTACAGCGAGAAGAACGTGCTCGCGTTCTCCCGCGAATACGACCTGCTGCCGGTGACCAACTCCGCGTCCTCGGTCATGAGCCGGGCCTCCCGGGACGCCGACCTCAAGCCCTTCCTCGACGCGCTGCCCGACTCCGAGCTGCCTCCGGTGGGCAAGACGTCCTGGGCCTCGGTCAGCGCGGCCGTGAAGGAGCGGATCGGGTCGGCGGTGAGTCCGGGCGGGAGCCCTTCGGAGGTGCTGCGCGCCCTGCAGCTGACCGCGCAGAAGGCGGAGTAGTCGCTGTCAGTGGCGGGCGTTACGGTTCCGGGCATGGAGCATCCGGAGCTGGACCGCAGGGAGCGGGACATCCTCGCCCTGGAGCGCCGCGGCTTCCCGGGGCCCGGCGCCAAGGAGCGGGCGATACGGGAGGAGCTGGGGCTGGCACCGGTCCGCTACTACCAGCTGCTGAACGCCCTGCTGGACGACGAGCGCGCCCTGGCCCTCGACCCCGTGACGGTGAACCGCCTGCGCCGGGTCCGGGAGGCGCGGCGGCAGGAACGCTGAGAGTGGTCGGGTGAGGGTCAGGTGAGTCGTTCCGCCAGGGCGCGCAGCAGGCTCACCACGCCGCCCGGGCCGTCCACCACCAGGTCCGCCCGTTTACGCAGTTCCGTCACCTCGTCGCTGCCGCTGCACACCAGGAGACCGGGGGTGCCGGCGCTGCGGAGGTCGTCGACCGCGGAGAAGGCCGGGAGGTCACCCAGGTCGTCACCGCCGTAGAGGACGGACGTGGCGGACAGTTCGCGGACGTGGGTGAGCAGGGCCACGCCCTTGTCCATGCCCGGCGGACGCAGCTCCAGGACCAGGCGGCCCGGTTCGACGATCAGGCCGTGCCGGCCGGCCAGCTCGGTGAGCGGGGCGCGCAGCGCGTCGAAGGCGGCCTGGGGGTCAGGGGCCCGGCGGGTGTGGACGGCCACTGCCCGGCCGCCCTTCTCCTCGATCCAGGCGCCGGTCTTGTCGAGGAGCTCCGGCAGCTCGGCACGGACAGCGGCCACGCCCGGGTGCGGTTCGGGTGCGGTGACCTCGCCCGTCACCGCGTCCCAGCGTTCCGCGCCGTAGTGGCCGAGGACCGTCAGGTGCTCCAGGCCGGGGACGCCAGCGAAGCCGCCGTAGCGGACCGCGATCTCGGCCGGGCGGCCGGTGATCACCGCGACGGAGGCCACCTTCGGTGCCAGGGCGGCGAGGACGGCCACCGCCTCGGGGTGCGCCCGCGCCCGCTCCGGGTCCGCCACGATCGGCGCCAGCGTCCCGTCGAAGTCGAGCCCGACGACCGCCCGCTGCGGCTCCGCGAGGAGCGCGCGCAGTCCGTCCCGCCCGACGGGCGTCGCCGGGCTCGGCAGGGAGCCGGGGTCGGTGTGGCTGCTCATGGGTACCTCTCCGCGGGGTGGGTCGGCAGTCGGGGAAGTCAGGGCAGTCGGGGCCTTGCCCAGTGGCCGGTCGGTCTGTGGCCGCGTCCGGCCGGGGGCGGGGTGGACAGGGGGCCGGCTGGGTTGGCACGGTCGGCCAGTCGCCTGACCGGCGCAGTCGCTCAGCCGCTCGCCGGGGTCACCCGCCCACCGCGATCACCCTCCCACCGCCTTCAGCGCGTTCAACTGATCCAGGAACCACTGCGCCGGCGGCAGCGCCGTCGCCGCCGCCGCGAGCCGCTTCGCTCGTTCGGCCCGTTCGTGGGCCGGCATCGTCAGGGCCTCGTGCAGGGCCTCCGCCGTCTGCTCCACGTCGTACGGGTTCACCACGATCGCGTCGTCACCGAGCTCCTCGTACGCCCCGGCCTCCCGCGACAGGACCAGCGCGCAGCCCTCGTCGGACACCAGTGGCACCTCCTTCGCGACCAGGTTCATGCCGTCCCGGATGGGGTTGACCAGCGCCACGTCGGCCAGCCGGTACGCGGCAAGCGAGCGCGCGAAGTCGTCCTTGACGTGCAGCACGACCGGGGTCCAACCCGGCGTCGCGTACTGGGAGTTGATCTCGTCCGCCACCCGCTGCACCTCGGCCGTGTAGTCCCGGTACACCGCCAGGTCCTGCCGCGACGGATAGGCGAACGCCACGTGCACGACCCGCTCCCGCCACTCGGGCCGCGACTCCAGCAGCCGCCGGTAGGAGAGCAGGCCGCGCACGATGTTCTTCGACAGTTCGGTGCGGTCGACACGGACGATCGTCTTGCGGCCCGCGCCGATCTCCTCGCGCAGGGCGACGATGCGCTCCTCGACGTCGGCCTCGTGGGAGCGGGCGCGCAGGAAGTCCGCGTCCGCGCCCAGCCCGTGCACCCCGATCCGGGTTTCCCCGAGCCCGTCCGCGAACTCCGTGGAGCAGGCCGTGAAGGCGTCCGCCCAGCGGCGGGTGAGGAAGCCGAGCCGGTCGGCGCCCAGCATGCCCCGAAGGACCTGGCCCGCGATGTCGTCCGGCAGCATCCGGAAGTAGTCCACCGGCGCCCACGGCGTGTGCGAGAAGTGGGAGATGCGCAGGTCGGGACGGAGCTCGCGGAGCATCCCCGGCACCAGACACAGGTGGTAGTCCTGGACCAGGACCGCCGCCCCCTCGCCCGCCTCCTCGGCGAGCGCCTTGGCGAAGGCACGGTTGTACGTCTCGTACGACCCCCACTGCCGCCGGAACTCCGCGTCGAAGGCCGGCTCCAGGGGGGTCTGGTAGAGGAGATGGTGGACGAACCAGAGGACCGAGTTCGCGATGCCGTTGTACGCGTCCGCGTGCACATCGGCCGGGATGGCGAGCATGCGGACGCCGTCCTCGCCGACCCCCTGCCGTACCGCCTCGCGGTCGCCGTCGGACAGCGCCGAGCACACCCACAGCGCGCCCGCCTCCGGACCGATCGCCGAAAGACCTGAGACCAGTCCGCCGCCACCCCGTTTGGGGCTCAGCGAACCGTCCTCCTGGATCTCGTACGAGACCGGGCCGCGGTTGGACGCGACCAGCACCTGGGCAGCACCCTGCACGGAAGACGTGGAAGCCATACGCCTCAACCTAGCCCGGCCCGGAAACGCTCAAACGTACGGTTGCGCACAGTGCGCGGACGTATACGGAACGCCCCGTTCTGTCACCCGGTCCGTCACGCGACCTTACGCTTCGCGTACTCCGCGATCTCCACCATCGGCGGCCGCTCCTCCGTGTCCACGGAGTACGTGCGCGGCTCGAAGCCGTCCCGGCCCCGCTCGAACTGGGTGAGGGAGGGCCGGATCATATGGCCGCGGGCCAGCCTCAGCTGGGCGGTGCGGTAGATCGCGGCGGACATCCGGCCCAGGGCCTGCCCGTCCTGGTGACGGTGCTTGCGCACCCCGACGTCCACCTGGGCGAGCGCGTCCAGGCCCACCAGGTGCAGGGCGTCCACCAGCATGCCCAGCTCGACGCCGTAGCCGACGGGGAACGGGAGCTGTTCCAGCAACGAGCGCCGGGCCGCGTACTCGCCGCCCAGCGGCTGCACGAAACCGGCCAGCTGCGGCCAGTGCATGTTCAGCAGCGGGCGTGCCATGAGCTCGGTGACCCGGCCGCCCTGCCCGGCGGCGCCGCCCAGGGGACGGTCGTACATGCCCTTGACCAGGTCGACCTCGGGGTCGGTGAGCAGCGGGCCGACGATGCCGGAGACGAAGTCCGAGGAGAACTCCTTCAGGTCCGCGTCGATGAAACAGACGATGTCCCCTGAGGTGGCGAGCAGGGAACGCCACAGGACCTCGCCCTTGCCGGGCACGGCGGGTATGCGCGGGAGGATGTCGTCGCGGTGGACGACCCGCGCACCGGCCGCGGCGGCGACCTCGGACGTGCGGTCGGTCGATCCCGAGTCGACGACGACGATCTCGTCGACGAGCGGGACCTGCTGCATGAGGTCATGACGGATCACGGCGACGATGTCACCGACCGTCTCCTCCTCGTTGAGCGCGGGCAGGACAACACTGACCGTCCGGCCCGTGCTCCGCTTCGCCGCCATGATCCGGTGCAGCGGGCGATCGGTCACGGACCAGGAACGCGTGGCCAGCCAGCGCTCGACTTCGTTCAGCACAGTGCGCGGCTCCTCTGCCTTTGATCCATCTCGCGGTTCGGACGTCTCTCTCAACTGTCCTGGCCGTCGGTTACAGTCTTGAACAACGCGGATGACCATCGCATGTCCTGGGTGGCCCGCTGTTCACAACTTCATACCGCTCATCCAGAGGGGCAGAGGGATACGGCCCGATGAAGCCCCGGCAACCCTCCAGTCGGTTCTCGTAGCGATCGCTGACGATCGTTTCCGCGAGGCTCCCGACTCGGGAAGGTGCCAAATCCGTCTCACGGCGAGATGCGTCGTGAGGAAGATGAGGAGAAAGGGCCTCGCCTCCATGGCTGTGCAGACTGTTGCAAGCACCACGAACTCCGTCGACCTTGGTCCCGCCGCGGCGCTGAGCTGCCGCGAATGCGGCCACCGCGTCCCGCTCGGTCCGGTCTTCGCCTGCGAGGAGTGTTTCGGCCCGCTCGAGATCGCGTACGACTTCTCGGCCTACGACACCGAGGAGCTCCGCAAGCAGATCGAGGCGGGACCCGCGAACATCTGGCGCTACGCCCCGCTGCTGCCCGTCCCCGCGGACGTGGCGGACAAGCCGAACATCAACCCCGGCTGGACCAAGCTCGTCAAGGCCGACAACCTCGCGCGCGAGCTGGGTGTCGACGCCGGCAAGCTCTTCGTGAAGGACGACTCCGGCAACCCGACGCACTCCTTCAAGGACCGGGTCGTCGCGCAGGCCATCGAGGCCGCTCGCGCCTTCGACTTCACCACCCTCTCCTGCTCCTCCACCGGCAACCTCGCCGGCGCCGTGGGTGCCGCCGCGGCCCGGGCCGGCTTCCGTTCCTGCGTGTTCATCCCGCACGACCTGGAGCAGGGCAAGATCGTCATGGCCGCGATCTACGGCGGCGAGCTCGTCGGCATCGAGGGCAACTACGACGACGTGAACCGCTTCTGCTCCGAGCTGATCGGCGACCCGGCCGGCGAGGGCTGGGGTTTCGTCAACGTCAACCTGCGGCCGTACTACGCGGAGGGGTCCAAGACCCTGGCGTACGAGATCTGCGAGCAGCTGGGCTGGCAGCTCCCCGACCAGCTGGTCGTGCCGATCGCCTCCGGCTCGCAGCTCACGAAGATCGACAAGGGTCTGCAGGAGCTGATCAAGCTCGGGCTCGTCGAGGACAAGCCGTACAAGATCTTCGGTGCGCAGGCCGAGGGGTGCTCGCCGGTGTCGGTCGCGTACAAGGCGGGCCACGACGTGGTCCGGCCCCAGAAGCCGAACACCATCGCCAAGTCCCTCGCGATCGGGAACCCGGCGGACGGTCCGTATGTGCTGGACATCGCGCGTCGTACCGGTGGTGCGGTGGAGGACGTGAACGACGAGCAGGTCGTCGACGCGATCAAGCTGCTCGCGCGGACCGAGGGGATCTTCGCGGAGACCGCCGGTGGCGTGACCGTCGGCGTGGCGAAGAAGCTGATCGAGAACGGTCTGCTGGATCCCTCGCTGACGACCGTCGTGCTGAACACCGGTGACGGTCTGAAGACGCTGGACGCGGTGGCGGGTACGGGTCTCACCGCCACGATCCGCCCCAACCTGGATTCGTTCCGCGAGGCCGGCCTCGCATAGTCGCCGCAGCCCCTGAGAGCCCTCACCCCGACCGGAGGTCCTGAAACATGAGCGTTTCCGTCCGTATCCCCACCATCCTGCGCACCTACACCGGCGGGCAGGCCGAGGTGCAGGCCGAGGGTGCGACCCTCGCCGACGTCATCGCCGATCTGGAGAAGAACCACACCGGTATCGCCGCGCGCGTTCTCGACGACCAGGGCAAGCTGCGGCGGTTCGTCAATGTGTACGTCAACGACGACGATGTGCGGTTCGAGCAGGGGCTGGAGACGGCGACGCCCGACGGGGCCGGCGTCTCGATCATTCCGGCGGTCGCCGGCGGGTGACCGTATGACTGGTCATTACCTTCGGTAACGGTAATTACCGAGTGTTCATCGGATTGCCCCCTCCGCTTGAGAAGCGGAGGGGGCAATTCTCTATGGTTGAGCGCGGTACAGTTGGGGAAGCAGCGGCTTTCTTCTTGCCGCGTGCATATGAGTTCTCGCTCCACATGCGATGAGAAGTAGCCAAAGTGTGCGCGTCTTAAGTGCCTTATGTGTCTTTTATGGGGCCCGACTTGCCCCGAATTCAGGCGAATTCTCACTACATTCCGGACCCCTTCCGTCCAGAATTCTCGTCCGATTGACCTGTTGCAGACGGCAGTTGGACAGATACATTCAGCCGCGGTCGACGCGTTCCGGCGCACGCCCCCAACCATGTGGGGGGTGAGGTCTGACCCGGATCCACGAAGTGTGGATCCGTGCAAGGGCCAGTAATAGGGGAGTTAGGCATGGCTCAGGGCACCGTCAAGTGGTTCAACGCGGAGAAGGGGTACGGCTTCATCGCGGTCGACGGTGGTGCGGATGTATTCGTCCACTACAGCGCGATTCAGATGGACGGCTACCGCACCCTTGAAGAGGGCCAGCGGGTCGAGTTCGAGATCTCGCAAGGTCAGAAGGGGCCGCAGGCGGACATGGTTCGCCTGGCGACCGGCTGAAGCACGCGCCGGGTAACAACAGCGTCGTTCTTCTGTTCTTCTTCGAAGGGCTCGTCCCCCATAGGGAGTCATGGGGTACGGGCCCTTCGGCATGCCCGGGACGCCGAAGCGGGCCGGTGTTCCGTCGAGTGCTGGGGCTGAGCGGGGTTCGTGTCCGCTGCGGGTCGCCCCGGCCGTGATCGGGCCGGCAGGTGCTCGGCGCCGCCATGCGGGACTACCCCGTTGGCGGCTGGGCCCCGGGAGGGCGCCCCGGGTGAGGCCCGGCAGGCCGTCGTGTACGGCGCCGACATGGCCAGTGGTGCCGGGACACCTGGCGTCGGTCGGCCGTATGGGCCGGCAGGGAGGCGGGACTACCGCATCGCCGGCGGGGCGGCCGGGTCGTCGTGTGCGGCGCTGGTACGGCGCGGTTGCGCCCGGATGCGGGCGCGTCGGTGGGCCGTAGGGGCGGGTAGTGAGACGGTGCTGTCGCCCGACGGGCCCCGGGAAAGCACCCCGGGTGGGGCCCGGACGGCCGGCACGGCGCCGTGCCGGTACGGCCCCGCGGGGCCCGGACGCCGTGGTGTCGGCCAGTCCGTACGGGCCGGTAGCGAGGCGTGTCTGTTGCTCGGCGTCCTGCCCGATACCCGAGAGGCGCTTGCACTCGACCATGCCGAGTGCTAATCATTGGCGTTAGCACTCTGAAGGTGAGAGTGACAAAGATGGACCGGGTCGGTGAGGCCCGCAGGCCTTGTGGGGCAAGGATCCACGGGCTGGCGAGCCGTCCGTCGCGGGCGCGGGCGCGGTCCGAAGGAATCACCCCCAGTCCTGGAGGGACCACTTCACATGGCCAAGATCATCGCGTTCGACGAGGAGGCGCGGCGCGGCCTCGAGCGCGGCATGAACCAGCTCGCGGACGCCGTCAAGGTGACGCTCGGCCCCAAGGGCCGCAACGTCGTCCTCGAGAAGAAGTGGGGCGCCCCCACGATCACCAACGATGGTGTCTCCATCGCCAAGGAGATCGAGCTCGAGGACCCGTACGAGAAGATCGGCGCCGAGCTGGTCAAGGAAGTCGCCAAGAAGACGGACGACGTCGCCGGCGACGGTACGACCACCGCGACCGTGCTCGCCCAGGCCCTGGTCAAGGAAGGCCTGCGCAACGTAGCCGCCGGCGCCAACCCCATGGCCCTCAAGCGCGGTATCGAGAAGGCCGTCGAGGCCGTCTCCGCCGCCCTGCTCGAGCAGGCCAAGGATGTCGAGACCAAGGAGCAGATCGCCTCCACGGCCTCCATCTCCGCCGCCGACACCCAGATCGGCGAGCTCATCGCCGAGGCGATGGACAAGGTCGGCAAGGAAGGCGTCATCACCGTCGAGGAGTCCCAGACCTTCGGTCTGGAGCTGGAGCTCACCGAGGGTATGCGCTTCGACAAGGGCTACATCTCGGCGTACTTCGCCACCGACATGGAGCGGATGGAGGCGTCGCTCGACGACCCCTACATCCTCATCGCCAACTCCAAGATCGGCTCCGTCAAGGACCTGCTTCCGCTCCTGGAGAAGGTCATGCAGTCGGGCAAGCCGCTGCTGATCATCGCCGAGGACGTCGAGGGCGAGGCCCTGTCGACCCTGGTCGTCAACAAGATCCGTGGCACCTTCAAGTCCGTCGCCGTCAAGGCCCCGGGCTTCGGTGACCGCCGCAAGGCCATGCTCGGCGACATCGCCATCCTCACGGGCGGCGAGGTCATCTCCGAGGAGGTCGGCCTCAAGCTGGAGAACGCGACCCTGGACCTCCTGGGCCGCGCCCGCAAGGTCGTCATCACCAAGGACGAGACCACCATCGTCGACGGTGCCGGTTCGTCCGACCAGGTCAACGGTCGCGTCAACCAGATCCGCGCCGAGATCGAGAACAGCGACTCGGACTACGACCGCGAGAAGCTCCAGGAGCGCCTGGCGAAGCTCGCCGGTGGCGTCGCCGTCATCAAGGCCGGTGCCGCGACCGAGGTCGAGCTCAAGGAGCGCAAGCACCGCATCGAGGACGCCGTTCGCAACGCGAAGGCGGCCGTCGAGGAGGGCATCGTCGCCGGTGGTGGCGTGGCCCTCATCCAGGCCTCCTCGGTCTTCGAGAAGCTGGACCTCGAGGGTGACGAGCTGACCGGCGCCAACGCCGTGAAGCTGGCCCTGGAGGCCCCGCTCAAGCAGATCGCCGTCAACGGTGGTCTCGAGGGTGGCGTCATCGTCGAGAAGGTGCGCAACCTGCCTGTCGGCCACGGCCTGAACGCCGCGACCGGTGAGTACGTCGACATGATCGCCGAAGGCATCATCGACCCGGCGAAGGTCACGCGCTCTGCCCTGCAGAACGCCGCCTCCATCGCCGCGCTGTTCCTCACCACCGAGGCCGTCATCGCCGACAAGCCGGAGAAGGCGGGCGCTGCCCCGGCCGGCGGCGGCATGCCGGGCGGTGACATGGACTTCTGATCGACCCCCGGCCGCCAGGCCTGACGGTTGATCAACGTCCTTCCCGGGGGCGGCACTTCCTGGAAACAGGGGGTGGCCGCCCCCGGTCTTTTCCTGCGCTATGCTTGATCACGAGCCGCTCGACGTGAACTCCCGTCGGTCGACTACGCGTTGGTGGTCCAAGGAAAGACGCCCCGCTTCCTGCGGGGAGATGCAGGTGCAAGGCCTGCCCGGCGCTCGACATGAAGCCCGTCCCACGATGGTGGGGCGGGCTTCTTTCATGCGTGGCCTTCATGCGTGGCCGGAGTCACAGCCCACCGGGAAATCCTGAGCCGGATGAGGCGGTTGGCACCTGGGTAGTGTCCATGCGCATGCACATACCGAGGAGTACTGTCACGTGACCGCCCCCGCCACCTCCCGCGCCGCCGAGATCCTCGCCCGCCCGGCCCACATCAACGGCCTGACCGTCCCGAACCGCGTCGTGATGGCGCCGATGACCCGGCACTTCTCCCCGGGCGGCATCCCCGGCGCGGACGTGGCGTCGTACTACTCCCGCCGCGCGGCCGCCGGAGTCGGTCTGATCGTCACCGAGGGCACCTACGTCGGCCACGAGTCGGCCGGGAACAGCGACAGCGTCCCGCGCTTCCACGGCGCGGAGCAGCTGGCGGGCTGGGCGAAGGTCGCCGAGCAGGTGCACGCGGCGGGCGGCACCATCGTCCCGCAGCTGTGGCACATCGGCATGGTCCGCGAGCAGGGCCAGCCGCCCTACGCCGACGCCCCCGCCGTCGGCCCCTCCGGCATCCGCCTCGGCTCCGACGAGCCCACCGGCAAGGCCATGACCCAGCGCGACCTGGACGACGTCATCGGCGCGTTCGCCGAGGCCGCGGCCGCCGCAGAGCGCATCGGCTTCGACGGTGTGGAGATCCACGGCGCCCACGGCTACCTCGTCGACCAGTTCCTGTGGGCGGGCACCAACCGCCGCACCGACGCCTACGGCGGCGACCCCGTCGCCCGTACGAAGTTCGCGGCGGAGATCGTGGCGGCCGTACGGGAGACGGTGTCGCCGGAGTTCCCGATCATCTTCCGCTACTCGCAGTGGAAGCAGGAGGCCTACAAGGCGCGGCTCGCCGAGACGCCGGAGGAGCTGGAGGCGATCCTCGCGCCGCTCGCCGCGGCCGGTGTCGACGCCTTCCACGCCTCCACGCGCCGCTACTGGCTCCCCGAGTTCGACGGCTCCGACCTCAACCTCGCCGGCTGGACCAAGAAGCTCACCGGCAGGACCACCATCACCGTGGGCTCGGTCGGTCTCGACGGCGACTTCATCCGCGGCTTCATGGGCGAGGGCTCCCCGGTCAAGGGCATCGACGACCTGCTCGACGCTCTGGAGCGCGAGGAGTACGACATGGTCGCCATCGGGCGGGCGCTGCTTCAGGACCCGCAGTGGGCCGCGAAGGTGCTGGCGGGCCGATTCGACGAGCTCGCGCCGTACGACGCATCCGCGCTGAAGTCGTTGAGCTGACGGGTTTCGGGTCGGTGGGGTCGGCCCGCGCGCTGACGTTGTGCTGGTTGCGGTCGTCAACTCCCGCTACCGTGCCGGAACATGCGGATTCTGCATCTCTCGGACACGCACGTGGAGCGCACCGATGCACCGAACAGGAACGGCGTCAACGCCACTGACTCACTACGGCTGATGCTCGCTGAGCTGCGGCATCTACGGGACGTCGACGCGGTCGTCGTCACCGGAGACATCGCCAACGAGGGGGACGTGGAGGCGTATACGGCGGTACGGGAGCTCATGGGGGCGTTCGCCCAGCCGCTGGACGCCCCCGTCTTCTACACCACGGGCAACCACGACGAGCGCGAGGCCTTCGGCAAGGTGCTGGGGAGCGGACACCCGGATCCCGAGAGGCTGTTGGAGACAGCCGCGTCCGAGCGGGCCGCGGTGAGCACGGTCGGCGGGTACCGGTTCGTCACACTGGACTCGCTGGTGCCGGGAGAGGTGTACGGCCGTATCAGCGCGGCCCAACTGGACTGGTTGCGCGAGGTGTTGAGCACCCCTGCCGAGCACGGCACCGTCCTCGCCTTCCACCACCCGCCCCTCGGTCTCGGCCTGTCCGTCACCCAGTCGGTCTTCGGGCTGCTGAACCCTGGCGAGCTGGCGTCCGCGATCCGGGGGAGTGACGTACGGGTCCTGCTGACCGGGCACTTCCATCTCCAGCTCTTCGGGATGCTGGAGGCGGTGCCGGTGTGGGTGACGCCGGGGGTGGTCAACCGGATCGACCTGACGACGCCGTACGGCACCGAGCGGGCGGTGCGCGGGGCCTCGGCCTCGCTGGTGGAGCTGGGCGGACCGGCGAGCCCGATGTTCCACACGTTCCACGCGCGGGACCCGCGGGCCCACGAGACGGTGTACCAGCTGGACGAGGAGCGGACCCGGGCGGTGCTGGAGAAGTACGGACCGGCGGCGCTCGCTGACGGCGACTTGGTTGACTCACGCAAGGGAAATGGGCTGAAGTGAAGCGGCCAGCCCCTTACCCGTGAGGAGAGCGACGATGACGTCAGCCGAGGATCTCGAAGTGCGCACCGCGGCCGGTGCCGTGCGCGGGCGGGCCGAGGGCGGACTGGTGGTCTTCCGGGGGATCCCGTTCGCCGCACCCCCGGTGGGGGAGGCGCGGTTCCAGGCGCCGCGGCCCGTGGAGGGCTGGGAGGGGACCCGGGAGGCGTACGACTTCGGGCCCCCGCCCCCGCAGGAGTCGGGCTTCCAGGGTCGTGCCGCCGAACTGCCGGTACCCACCGGCGACGACTGGCTGACGGTCAACGTCTAGACGCCCGGCACGGACCCGTCGGCCCGCCGCCCGGTCATGGTGTGGATCTACGGCGGTGCCTACAAGCTGGGTCACGCCGGCAGCCCCGGCTATGACGCCCGGCACCTCGCGCGCGCCGGTGACGTGGTCGTCGTGACCCTCAACTACCGCGTCGGCATCGAGGGGTTCGCCCTGCTGGAGGGGGCGCCCGCGAACCGGGGGCTGCTGGACCAGGTCGCCGCGCTGGAGTGGGTGCGGGACAACATCACGGCGTTCGGCGGCGATCCCGGGCAGGTCACGGTGTTCGGGGAGTCGGCGGGGGCGGGGTCGGTGGCCTCGCTGCTGGCGATGCCGAGCGCGCGCGGACTGTTCGGGCGGGCCGTCGCGCAGAGCGTGCCCGGCACGTACTTCTCCGCCGAACTCGCGCAGGACATCGCGGTGGAGATCGGCAAGGAGGCGGGTCTGGCTCCGACGGCCGCCGCGCTGTCCGCGGTGGATCCCCTCGAACTCCCTTCGGCAGGCGAGAGGTTGAGCCTCCGGATGCGTGAGTACGACGACCGTTGGGGGCAGGCGGCGCCGACCGTCACACCCTTCTCGCCGGTCGTCGACGGCGAGGTGCTGCCGACCACCCCCTGGGAGGCGCTGGCGGCCGGCGCGGCCCGGGACGTGGAGCTGCTGGTCGGGCACAACCGGGACGAGTACCGGCTCTTCCTCGCCCTCGCCGACCGGCTCGGCCGGATAACCGAGGAGCAGGCGGCCGCGGCCCTGCGGACGTTCGCGCCGGGCCCGGACGGCGAGCGCGCCTACCGTGAGGCCTTCCCGGACGCCACACCGACCGAACTCTACGAACGCGTGCAGACGGACTGGCTGTTCGCCATGCCGTCGCTGCGGCTGGCCGAGGCGCAGGTCGTCGGCGGCGGCCGCGCCCACCTCTACGAACTGGCCTGGCCCGCACCGGGGATCGGCGGCGTACTCGGAGCGTGCCACGGGCTGGACATCCCGCTGCTCTTCGGCACGTACGAGGCCGACCTCGGGAATCTGCTGTTCGCGGGGAGCGGGGTGCCGGACGAGGCGAGGGCGCTGACCGAGCGCTTCCAGGCGGCCTGGACGGGGTTCGCACGGACCGGGGATCCGGGATGGCCGGCGTATGACGTGGCGGGCGGCCGGCTGACCCAGGTCCTGGATGCGGAGCCGGAGGTGCGGCCGTATCCGGAGGAGGTGTCCCGGCGGCTGTGGGAGACGTACGACTTCCGGGCGCTCCCGCTGCTGAAGTAGGTCTCTCGGGCGCTAGAGATTGCCGAGCGGCTCGATGTCCACCTTGACCGGGGTGCCCCACACACGCAGCACCTCGTAGTCGGTGAACTCGTGCACGAGCCGGTACGCCATCGCGGCGCGCGGGCCGCGGCGCTGGGCATTGATGTAGAGCTCGGCCTCGTGCCGGTCCCGCCTCGGCGTCCCGCACAGCTGCCACTCCTGGCCGGTCCACTGCTCCGGGAGCCAGCGCTGCTGGGGCTGGGGCCGGTCCTCCCGCACTCCGTACCTGGAGGGGGTGGGGCCGGCGGTCCTCGGGCGCGCGCCGGGCCCGTTGATCTCGGCACGGCGGGCCGCCCGGCGCCGGGTCTCGCACAGCAGGCACAGGTCGGGGGCGTTCTCGTCGACCGGTCCGTTGGGGTGCTCGGCGCAGCGGGTGGTGGGGGCGGCGGCGGTGACGCTGTCCTCCAGGAGGTCCAGGGCCCGCTTGATGTCCGCCTTCACTTCGTGCAGCTTGGCATCGGGGGTGTCACCGGTGAGCGACTCACCGTGCTCGCCGAGGAGACGGAGGGCGCGGCCTAGGGCGGTGAGCTGGGCGTGGTTCATGGGATGGCTCCGGTTGTCGCGGGGGCCCGGGTCAGGTGCTGCGGCCGACCTTCAGCACGTGGATGGTGACGGTCTCGCCGTCCGGCTGGTACAGCACTCGCCACGTTCCCACGTGCAGGCGGTAGAAGCCGGAGGTGCCCAGAGGGCGGGCAGCCTCCGGGGTGGGCTCGTCGGCGAGTGCGCGTACTGCCACGGCCGTTGCCTTGGCGCCGACGGGGTCGATGGCGCGGAGTCGCCGGAACTCGTTCATGGCGGCGTTCTCCCACACCACTGTGTGGGTCACGAAGCGGCCTCTTGGCGGTCCTCTTCCTCCAGCTGTGCCATGAACTCGTCGTGGGACATCGAGGGGCCTGTCGGCGCTGCCTGCCGAGCGCGCGCTTCAGCGATGTCGGACTCGTCCCGCAGCCGCTGAAGCTCTTCGAGCTCGCTTATCGGGATGAGCGCGGCGGCGGGCTTGCCGTATTCGGTGATCAGGATCTGCTCCTGGCCGTGCCGGACACGGCCGACCAGTTGACCGAGCTGGTTGCGGGCCTCTACGAGGGGATACGTGTCCATGCAAAAACTGTACACACCTGCGAGTGTGTGCGCTGGTCGCAGCGACAGGGCAGAAGGTGGGTAGTTCGTCATGCGCGCATGCTCTCTTCTCGTTTCCGGGACATCGCGGCCCGGATCGCGTCCGCGCGGGCGTGGATCGCGGGGGCGGGCAGGAGTGTGGTGGGGCGTGCGGTGCCGTGTTCGCCCCGGCAGCCCTTGCACACACCCCCCGGCAGGGCCTCCGGACGCCCCAGTACCCCGCACTTCGCGCACTCCAGGATTCGGCGGGGTGGTCGGGCAGGCGGGGGCTCCGGTGGGAGTTTGTCGGTCAGGCGGCGGCGGAGCAGGGCGGCCGGATGGTGGACCGGGATCGGCAGGCCGCTGGTCAGGGCGTGGCGTACGACCTCCTCGGTGGCCCCTCGGGTGAACCACTCCGTCACCAGCGGGGCGAGGGCCGCGCAGTCGGCGGCGGAGAGGGACAGCGAGGGGACTTCGCGGCCGAGGGCGGCGAGGAGGATGTGGGCGCGGGAGCGGGTGGGTGGGGGCGGAGTGTCTTCCGGTACGTCGCCCCGCGTGAAGGCGGCCCACCAGTCGTCGTCGCGTGCGGTACGGGACCACCACGATCGGGTGATCCAGTGGGCACTGCCCGAGTCGGCGGCCAGCTTTTCACGCCCCCGGCGCAAGTGCCCTGCATGTTGGAGGCGGTTGAGGGCCGTACCGAGGGCGCACTGTCCGTACGGAAGCTGCTTGGCCAGTGTTTTTACGGAGATGTCGGCGCCGTCGGGAAGGCGGTCGACGTACGCGGCGACGGCTGCTTCGCGGGGTGGAAGGTGGGCGAAGTCGTGCGCGGCACGGGGGCGTTGGTCCGGGGCGGAGCGTTTGCCGTACCCGGGGTTCGCCATGGGGTGCGGGGACGCGTGCGTCGGCACGGAGGCAGGACTAAGATTGGCGTCAGCCACGGGATCCCCTTGAGATCTCGTAGGTCAAGCCCCCGCAGGTGTTTGGCGCACCTGGCGGGGGCTGTTTCGTTATTCGGGCACGCTAGACGATCGTGACTGTGCGTGGCAAACCGGTCGCGTCACGTCAACAAGCGGGGTGGGAGGGCAGGTTGGGGCCCTCCACCCATTCCTTGCAAAGAGGGCTCGGAGCTGGACGCTTGAGCTTCGGGACCGCTCAGCCCATGCTCTTGGCGCCGTCCAGGGACTCGCGGATGATGTCGGCGTGGCCCGCGTGCTGGGCGGTCTCGGCGGCGATGTGCAGCAGCACCCTGCGGGCCGACCATCGAGCCCCGGGCTCGTTCCAGGGCGCCTCGGGCAGCGGGTGGGCGGCGTTCAGGTCGGGCAGGGCCATCACGAGTTCGTCGGTCCTGCGGGCCGTCTCCTCGTAGTCGGCCAGCACAGCGGCCAGCGTCTCGCCGGGCTGCATCCGGAACTCGTCGGCCCGCCGGGCGAAGTCGGCCTCGGTCATGGCGGTGAAGTCGGGCATGGCCGAGGGGCCGTTGAGGATGAAGTCCGCCCAGTGCCGCTCCACCGACGTGACGTGTTTGATCAGGCCACCCAGGCACAGCTCGCTGGCGGTGGTCCGCTGCCCGGCCTGCTCGTCGGTGAGGTCGCGGGTCGTGAAGCGCAGGAAGCGCCGGCTGTGGGCCAGCGCCTCCAGCAGGTCGGTGCGCTCGTCGGTGGTGATGGTGTGTGTGGTGTCGGTCATGGGGCCACGCTAGGAGCCGTCTAGGTCAGATCCTGACCTCTATGACCGCCTCGACGAAGGCGGACCATGCCTCGGGCCGGAGCATGAGCTTCGGGCCGTGGGGGGTCTTGGAGTCGCGGACGGGGACGCGGGTGGGGTGACCGTCGGATACTTCGAGGCAGTCGCCACCTTGGCCGCCGCTGTAGCTGGACTTGCGCCAGGTCTCAGGGGTGTTCCTCATGGGCGTAATCCTGCGCCACCGACTCGATCAAGGCCAGCGAATCGGATGGGGAAAGGGACACGGCCAGGAGGAGCTTGAACATCTGCGTGTGTCGGATGACGGTGGCCGGATCGTCCGACAGTTTCCCCGTATCGGGTGCCTCCACAAAGGAGAGCGCGGGGGCGTCGTCGAACTCCATCAGCTTCAAGGGGCCGTCCAGGGCTGCGTGCGCCCCGGCTCTGAACGGCAGCACCTGCACGATGATCCGGCGCCTTCGCGCGAGGCCCGCCACATGGCGCAGTGCCTCCGCCATGACGGTCCCGCCGCCGATCCACCTTCTGAGGGCGGCCTCGTCCAACACCATCCACAACAACGGCGTTGTTGGATCGTCGAGGACGCGAGTGCGTTCGACGCGTGCTGCGACCAGGGCGTCGATCTCCGCATCCGGCGCCGTCGGCCTGTACGCACGGAACACGGCCTCCGCGTACGCCGGTGTCTGAAGCAACCCCGGGATCAGCAGCGGCGCGTACTGACTGATCGCCGACGCCCGAGCCTCCGCCTCCGCAGCCTCCGCGAAGTGCTCGGGATACTTCGACTTCGCCGACGCCCCACAGTTCCGCAGGAAGAAGTCCTCCGTCCCCAGCACCTCGTCCAGCTGTCGCGCGACATCCCGCTGCATCCTTCGCGTCCCCGCCTCCAGCTGCCCCACGAACGACCCGCTCACGAACAGCCGTTGCCCCAGCTCCTCCTGGCTCAGCCCGGCCTTCTCTCTCGCGTGCCGCAGCTCCGCGCCCAGCAGCGCCCTCGGTGACGACGACGGGTCGAGGTCCTTCGGTCCCGGCATGTGAGGCTCCCCATCCATCAGGTGAGGTTGTTGGGCTGGTCCGTATGGCCAGGTTAGGGGCGCGCCGGACACGCTGTGTTGCGTACGGCAAACTCACCGTGCCGATGGAGGAAAGCGTGCGGTCCACCCAAGAAGTCCTGGAGTCCCTGCGAGCGGCCCTGGTGGGCGTGGGCATCGTCCTGCCGTCCCTCGCCGTCGACCCCCTCACCGGCGCCGGCGACGAACCCTTCGCCCTGGTCGACCTCGGCCGCTGCAACGTACGCACGGCCGAGCGGCTGGCGTCCGTGCTGCGCGGGGAGAGGCCGCCGGTGGGGTCGTACGTCGTCGACGAGCGGGACGGACGCGTGGGGGAGGTGATGGCGCACCTGGGGGGAAGAGTGCAGCTCAGGCCCCTCGGCGGGGGCCGGGAGTGGGACTGCGAGCCCGGGTCCACCAGGCCCGCCCCGCAGGGCGACGTGCTGCGGGCCAGGGTGCGCAAGGTCAACAACGAGGGCCGCATGCCCTGTTGAAATGAACCCATGCCGCTCCTGGACGCCCTCGCTCGCTTCAACGACGCCCACCCCTGGTCCCACAACGCCCACTTCCACCCGTGGCTCATGCGGCAGTTGCCCCGCCGCTTCGACCGCGCCCTCGACGTCGGCTGCGGTGCCGGGGATCTCGTGCGGCTGCTGGCGACCCGCGCGACACACGTGCACGGCATCGACAGCGACGAGCGAATCATCGACAAGGCACGCGAGTTGACCGATCCCGACCTCCCCGTCACCTTCTCCGTCGCGGACGGGCTGTCGTACGACGAAGGTGCCCCCTACGACGTCATCACCTGCGTCGCCGTTCTCCATCACCTCCCCCTGACCGAGACCCTCACCCGCTTCCGACAACAGCTGGCCCCCGGCGGAACCCTGGTGATCGTCGGGCTGACGCGAGAAGACACGCGCGTCCAGACACTCCTCGGCCTCGCGTCCGTCCCGCTCAACCTGGTCACAGGCTTGGTCAAGAACGGGGGACGTACGGCACCACAGCGTCCCGTCGCGATGACCGCCCCGACCCGCCCGGCGGACGTCCCCTACACCGAGCTCGCCCGCGAGGTCCGCCGCGTCCTCCCCGGCGCCCGGCTGAGGCGGCGGCTCTTCTGGCGCTACACCCTCGTCTGGAAAAAGGTGCGCGGGGATGTCGATCCAGGCAGTCTCGGAACGACGCACGGGTGAGAGCACGACACCACACGAGAGGTGAAGGACATGCCCAAGGTCCGGGTACACAACGTGACGATCTCCCTCGACGGCTTCATGGCCGGTCCGAACCAGCGACTGAACGCCCCGTTCGGTGACGGTGTCGGCTGGGGCGACGACCTGCACAGCTGGTTCATGTCCGCGTCGCAGGACGCGGCCGCGGGGAAGTCCGGGATCGATGTCGACTACTTCGTCCGCGGTGATCAGAACATCGGCGCCACGATCATGGGGCGGAACATGTTCGGTCCGCAGCGCGGGCCGTGGGAGGACGAGTCCTGGCAGGGCTGGTGGGGCGACAACCCGCCGTACCACCACGACGTCTTCGTGCACACCCACCATCTGCGCCCGGCACTGGAGATGGCCGGCGGAACCACCTTCCACTTCACCGACGAGCCGCCGGAGACGGTCCTTCAGCGTGCCTTCGACGCCGCGGGCGGCAAGGACGTCCGGATCGGCGGCGGGGCGGCGGTCATCCGGCAGTATCTGCGCGCCGGGCTGATCGACGAACTCCACCTGGTGATCGCGCCGCTCCTCATCGGACGCGGGGAGCGGCCGCTCGACGACCTGGGCGACGGGATCGACGGTTACCGGGTGTCCGAGATGGTCAGCTCACCGAACGTCACCCACGCGATCCTCGTCCGCAGCTGAGCTCGCTAGCGGGTCGTGGCCGCCAGTGCCGCGCGCAGGTGGCCGTCGGACTCCTCCAGGAGCCGGGCCGCCGTGGGGCCGTCCACGTCGGCCAGGATGGTCAGGATGGCGTTCTTCACCTCGCCGTCCGTGGCGGCCAGGGCACGCTCGACCTCCTCGTCGTCGGCTCCGGTGGCGAGGGCGACGATACGGCGGGAGCGGGCCCGCAGCTTCTCGTTGGAGGCGCGGACGTCGACCATCAGGTTTCCGTAGGTCTTGCCGAGGCGGATCATCGTGATCGTCGACAGCATGTTGAGGACGAGCTTCTGGGCCGTGCCCGCCTTGAGGCGGGTCGAGCCGGTGAGCAGCTCGGGGCCGACAACCACCTCGATGCCGTGGTCGGCGGCCGCGGCGAGCGCGCTGTCCGCGTTGCAGGACAGGCCGACCGTCAACGCCCCCTGCGCGCGGGCGTGTTCCACCGCGCCCACGGCGTAAGGGGTACGACCGGACGCGGACACCCCGACCACCGTGTCCACGTCCGTCACCGCGAGCCCGTCGAGGTCGGCCCGCGCCAGTTCCGCCGAGTCCTCCGCCCCCTCGACGGAGGTGACCATGGCCTCGGAGCCGCCCGCGATCAGGCCCACGACCTGGGCGGGGTCGGTGTTGAAGGTCGGCGGACACTCGGAGGCGTCCAGCACGCCGAGGCGTCCGGCGGTGCCCGCACCGGCGTAGATCAGCCGTCCGCCCCGGGCCATCCGGTCGGCGATCGCGTCGATGGCGGCGGCGATCTGCGGCAAGCGCCGGGACACCGCGGCGGCCACGGAGGCGTCCTCGCCGTTCATCAGCCGGGCGATGTCGAGGGTCGGCAACTGATCGATGTCGGCGAGCTCGGGCCGAAAGGCCTCGGTGGTGAGCGACTCCAACGCGGCACGCAGTTCACGGGAAGGGGACGTGGACGTCATGGCGGTGACTCTTTCAGAGTTGCGTTCCGATCAACTATCGACGATGCCGGTGCGCCAGCGCCTCGTAGGACGCGGCCAGCGCCGGCGCCGCCGTCTCGTACGTCCGCTGCGCCACCCCCACGAACAGACAGTCCACCACCAGCAGCTGACTCGTCCGCGAGGACATCGCGGCCGGCCGCAGCTCACTCTCCCGGGCCGTGGACGTCGTCAGCACATGGTCGGCGTACTGCGCCACCGCCCCGCCCGGCCGCCCGGTGATGGCGACGGTCGTGGCCCCGTGTTCGAAGGCGACGCGCAGCGGCTCGATGACATCGCCTGTCGCCCCGGAGTGCGTGATCGCGATCGCCACGTCGCCCGACCGCAACTGCACGGCGTTCGTCACGGCGAGATGGGGATCGCTGTGCGCCTGGGCTATCAGCCCTATGCGCAGCAGCTTCTGCGTGAGGTCCTGGGCGACGAGACCGGACGCCCCCACGCCGTACACGTCGATCCGCCGCGCCGAGGCCGTCGCGGTGACCGCCGCCCCCAACTGCACGGTGTCCAGCCCGGCCGCCGTGTCCGCGAGGGTCTGCTGTTCGTCGTAGGCGAGTTTGGCGACCACGTCCGCGAGCGAGTCGTCCACCGCGATGTCCGTGGTGATCGCGGGCGACCGCCCGGACTGCTGCTGGGCAGCCAGCCCGGCGAGGGCGAGCCGCAGGTCGCGGTACCCGGGATACCCCAGCAGCCGCGCCGTCCGCACCACGGTCGCCTCGCTCGTCCCGGTCAGTTCCGCGAGGCCCGTGACGGTGAGCGCCGCGCAGCCCGCGGGGTCCTTCGCGACGGCCTCGGCGACCCGCTGCATCGAGCGGGTCATGGACGGACCCAGCGTGCGCACCTTCGAGGCGAGAGCGCTGCCGAAAATTTCCTTCACTTCCTGGGGCACATGTGAAAGATATTTTCGGCCCGGGCCCGTGGTCAAGAGCGCGCACAATGGCACCATGGAGTCGATCGGTCCACTGGAACAGAGCCTGCACACGGCACGCGCCCTCGTACTCGCCGACCTGGCCGCCAACGAGGTCGCCGCGGCCGACGTGGTGTCGTTGGTGGAGGACTCCGTCGTACAGCGGCGCTGGTGGGTGGAGCAGTGGCCCGAGGGCGCCGAGTTCGTGGCGGGCCTGGTCGCCCAGGACGTCCAGGACGCCCTTCTCGAGCGCTACGGCCGCTGGCCCCTGTGCCCGGTGTGCGGCTCCGGAGACCCGCACGCCCTGGACGTCGAGCCGGAGCTCGGCCCCGACCCGCACTGGGTGTGCCACAAGGCGGGTGTGAAGGTCGCGGCGGTCGGCTCGCTCGGGACCACGGCGGGCGGGACCTCGTCCTCGTGACCGTCTACATCGACCCACCCACCTGGCCGGGGCACGGCCGCATGTGGTCCCACCTGATCAGCGACGCCTCCTTCGACGAACTGCACGCCTTCGCCGATGAGCTGGGCGTCCCGAGGCGCGCCTTCGAACGCGACCACTACGACATACCGTCGCACCGGTACGCGGACGTCGTGGCGGCCGGCGCGGTGGAGGTCAGCAGCCGCGAGGTGGTGCGGCTGCTCACGGGGGCGGGACTGCGGCGGCCCAAAGGCCGTTAACCGGCCCGGCCGGGCAGGACGTACAGCTGAAGGCCCGGTTCCGCCTCCTCGTACGCCTGCTCCTCCTCCACCGTCGCCCGGACGTACCCGGCCCGGGCGATCACCCGCTGCGAGGCGGCGTTGTCGGGCTCGATGGTGGCGCAGAGGCTGCGCACGTCGTCGCGGGCCAGGGCCCAGTCGCTGAGGGCGCGCAGGGCCTCCGTGGCGTAGCCCTGGCCGCGGGCGCTCTCGGCGAGGTCGTAGCCGACCTCCGCGCGGCCGTCGTCGTCGGGGGCGCCGTGGAAGCCCATGCCGCCGATCGCGCGGCCGTCCTCCCGTCGTACGAGGGCGAAGAGGCCGAACTCCGGGCGGTGGACGCCGGCTTCGTAGGCCTTGATGGTCATGCCCGCGGCCTCGCGGGTGCCCTCGAAGGGGCCGTCCTCGACCCAGTCGAAGTCCCCGTCGCCGCCCGCGGCCAGTTCGGCGGCGGACGCGGGGGTGACGCCCTGGAGGGTGAGGCGTTCGGTGGGCAGGACGAGGTTGTTGCTCCAGCGCCATTCCGTGCGCGGGGCGCGGCCGGGCAGGTCGCCGCGACCGGTGGCCCACAGGAGGGTGCGCCAGGGGTCGGGGCCCGGCTGGACCTCGGGGAAGATCCGGGTGAGGACGTACTCGGGGAGGTGGGCGGGGGGCTCGTAGTCGAGGTCCAGGCCCTGCGCGATGTCGTACGTGTGCAGCAGCACCTCGGTGACGCCCATCGCGGCGAAGCCCGCGCGGTTCGCGCTGCGGAAGGGGTACGGGTGGAAAGCACGGGCCTCGCGGGGCGCGGTGCGGACCGCCGCGGTGAGCAGGGCGCCGCCTGTCTCCAGGACATGCAGCAGGCCCGTGTTGTCGGTGCCCTCGTCGAGCGTGATGTCGAAGGGGACGTAGGCGTCCTGGGCGCCTCCGGCCAGGTTCGCGGCGTACGCGATCAGGCAGCCGCAGATGTGGAAGGCCGTCTCGTGGACGTTCCACTCCATCCCGGGCGGCTTCACGGCCGTCCAGTCCTGGTCCACCGCCGCCCGCAGCACCGCCACCGCGTCCGCGACGGCCTCCGTCACCCGTTCCCCGCCCGTGTCTGCCATGCGGGCAGGGTAAGGCGCCGGGCGCCTCAGAGCGACAGCATTTCCAGCTCCGAGGTGAGGTTGTAACGGGCTGTGGCCTCCCATTCCCGTGCTCCGTACGGCGTCCTGAACAGGCGGGGCAGGTCCAGCAGTTGGCGCAGGATTGCGGACCGGCCCTCACGGAAGGCGTCGGTCGGGACGAAGCCGTACTCCTCGCGTACGGCGGCCGTGTAGGCGGCGTAGGCGGAGGGCGGGGCGGCGAGGATCGCGAGGTCGGCGTCGCAGAGGACCTGGCCGTTGCGGTCGTCGTCGGCGGGGGCGTGGGTGGTGGTGAGGCGGACGAGGCGGGCGACCTCGGCCGTGCCTTCCTGGGTGAGTCCGGCCTCGGGGAGGGCGCGTTCGGCCAGTCGGGCGGAGCGTTCCTCGTTCTCCGAGCGGTCCGGGAGGTAGACGGCGTCGTGGAACCAGGCCGCGAGGCGCACCAGATGCGGGTCGTCCGCGTACTCCTCCAGCACGTCGATGTGGTCGAGGACCGCCGTCAGGTGGTGGACGGTGTGGTAGCGGCGCTGCGGCTCCTGCCAGCGGGTGAGCAGGTTGTCGGCGTACGGCGCCGGGTCGGATCCTTCGCCTCTGGGACGGGCCCTCTCCAGGGCATGGGCGAAACGGTCGCGGAGGTCGTCGAGATCGGCCATGGCCTCATTGTCCCGCGCGGCGGCCCTGGCAGTTTGACCCCCATGACTACGGACATGGCCACCGACGCCGTACGTGATCCCGACCTCCCCGGCCGCCTCCTGGCCGGCGAGCGCGACGCCCTGATCCCCCTCCTGCGCTCCCGTCCGGACGCCGATTTCGCGCTGCCGACGCGGGCGTGTCCGGGGTGGAGCGTGCGGGACGTGCTGGTAGGTCGTGGACGAGCTGGAGCGCGGGATGACGGAGGCGGGCCCGGTGATCGCCGCGGCGGGCGGGGTGCTGGACAGAATCGGGCTCGGGGTGGGGGTCCCCCACGCCTTTAAGGCAGTGGGGGAGGGTGCACGCCGGGGACGTACGGGACGTCCTCGGGGAGCCGGGGGCATACGCGGGTCCCGGCCTCCCGGACGCGCTGGCCCTGCTGGCCCGTACGACCCGGGAACGCGGCCACCTCCCCCTCCACGCCGACGTCGACGACCTGGACGAACCGGTCCGCCTGGGCGATGTGGCCGGTGACCGCACTCCGGCGCGGTACATCGGGGACGCGGCGACCCTCGTACGGCTGTACTCGGGGCGTCCGGTGGAGGGGCGGGCGTACGAGCTCGCGGGGGCGGAGACGGAGGAGTTGAACATCTTCGGCTGAGATGCGCTGGTGAGCGGGGCCCCGGAGCGGCGTATTCTGGAATTGGACTAGACCTGTATCCGAGACCGTCGACGAATGGGGTCCCATGAGCAAGCGTGCAGTCCTGGAGGTGATCGCCCTGGACGCCGAGGACGCGATCGCCGCCCAGGCCGGAGGCGCGGACCGGCTGGAACTCGTGACCGACATGGCGGCGGACGGTCTGACGCCGACGGTCTCGACGGTCGCCGCGATCCGGGCCGCCGTGGACATCCCGGTGCGGGTGATGCTGCGGCTGGCGGACGGGTTCGGGGCGGGGGACGTCTCGCGGGTGGCCCGGGCGGCCCGGGAGGTGGCGGACGCCGGGGCCCAGGAGTTCGTGCTGGGGTTCCTGGACGTGGACGGCGAGGTCGATCTGGCCGCCGTGGAGCGGGTCGTCGAGGTGCTGGACGGGTGCCGCTGGACCTTTCACCGGGCGATCGACCATGCCGCCGACCGGGACGCGCTGCGGAAGCAGCTGGCCGATCTGCCGGGTCTGGACACCTACCTCACCGCGGGCTCGGCGGCGGGCGTCGACGAGGGGCTGCCGGTGCTCCTCGCGGAGGCGTCGCGGGCGGGGGAGCCGGGGTACGAACAGCAGCTTCTGGTGGGTGGCGGTCTACGGCTGGACCATGTGCCGAGGCTGTGGGCGGCGGGAATCGACGCGTTCCACATCGGCGGGGCGGCGAGGCCGGAGGGCTGGGGGGCGCCGGTGTCGGCGGACGCGGTCCGGCAGTGGCGGCACGTCCTGGACGTGCCCGACCAGCCCCCCACACCCTCACTCGGCAGGCAACAGGACGCGGCGCCCTAGTCGGCGAGCTGCGCCGGCAACGGCGCCGCGTGCGTCACGATCAGCCCCGACACCGCTCGGGTCAGTGCCACGTACAGCCGCCGCAGGCCCGTGCGTTCGTCCGGTTCGCCGTCCACCACCGCCTGCGGCTCGTCCAGGACGACGTAGTCGTACTCGAGGCCCTTGGCGAGGGACGCCGGGACCAGGGTCAGACGGGTTTCGGCCGTCGTCTCCTCACCGGGGGCCAGATGGCCGATGCCGGCCGCGGTCAGCGCCTCCGCCAGCTGCGGGACGCGGGCGTCGGCGGCGATCAGGCCGGTCGAGCCCTCGTTGCGCAGCAACTCCTCGCACGCGGCGACCACTTGGTCCGTGGTCTCCACGGGGCGGACATCGAAGAAGCCCGGGTTCTCCCGGACCGACGCGACTGGGGTCAGGCCCGGCGCGATGTGCGGGAGGAGGCGGGAGGCGTACGTGATGACGTCCGTCGGCACGCGGAAACCCGCCGTCAACTCCTCGATCACGCCGTCGGACTTGCCCAGGTGGGCCAGCGCCTCGTCCCAACTCCGCGTCGCCCAGGGCGTGGTGCCCTGCGCGAGGTCACCGAGGACGGTCGCCGAACCGGTGGAGCAGCGGCGACCGACCGCGCGGTACTGCATGGGGGACAGGTCCTGCGCCTCGTCCAGGACCACATGCCCGAGGGAGTGCGTGCGCTCCACGATGTCCGTCGCCTCGTCGATCAACACCGCGTCCGCGGCGGACCACTTGGCCGACTTCACGCTCCGGACCGCCCTTTTACCAGATCCAGGCAGCGCCCAGAGGATCGTCTTCTGCTCGTCCTCGTCGAGGATCCCCTCGGCGTGGACGGCGAGGAAGTCCGCATCCGTCAGCAGCCGGAGCACCAGCTTCGCCGGATCCACCGGCGGCCAGATCGCCTTGACCGCGGCCTTCACCGCCGGGTTGCGGGCCACCGCGTCCTGCACACGGTCGTCCGGCGCCTCCCCGGACCGCTCCATCTGCACCAGCACGGCGTGCGCGATGCGCTGCGGGAGCGCCTCGCGGGCGGCGCCGTAGCGGATGCCCCGGTCGAGCAACTCCCGGACGATCTCCTCGATCTCGTACGCCGGGACCCGCCACCTGCGCGATCCGCGGACGACCATCACCGGCTCGGCGGGCATCGTCACGTGCGCGTACACGGCCCGCTTGAGCACCTCCGCCATCCTCGCGTCGCCCTTGAGGACGGCGGCGGCCGCGTCATCGGTGCCGCGCACCTCCAGGCCCGCCGCCACCAGGTCGTCGACGGTCGCCTGCTGCACCGACAACTCACCCAGCGCGGGCAGCACTTGCTCGATGTAGTGCAGGAAGGACCGGTTCGGCCCGATGACGAGGGTGCCGGTGCGGGCGAGCCGCTCGCGATGGGCGTAGAGCAGATACGCGACCCGGTGCAGGCCGACGGCGGTCTTCCCGGTGCCGGGGCCTCCCTGTACACAGACCGTGCCGCCGAGTCCGGACCGTACGATCTCGTCCTGCTCGGGCTGGATGGTCGCGACGATGTCGCGCATCGGGCCGACGCGCGGGCGCTCGATCTCCTGCTGGAGCAGCTTGCTGGTGGTCGCCGTCTCGGCGGGGTCGGAGAGGTGCTCGTCCTCGTAAGCCGTGATCTCGCCGCGCGTGTAGCCGAATCGGCGGCGCAGCCCGACGTCCATCGGGTCCTTCTTGGACGCCCGGTAGAACGGCTGCGAGACCGGCGCACGCCAGTCGATCACCATCGGGTCGCCGTCGTGGTCGTGGACGTGCCGGCGCCCGATGTAGAAGCGCTCGCCCTCCGCGCCCTCGGCCCGGTCGGCGCCGGGGGAGTGCAGGTAGTCGAGGCGGCCGAAGAAGAGCGGGGTGTCGCTGAGGTCGGCCAGCGACTTGATGCGCTCGCCGATCTGGCGGGCCAGGACCTCGGCGTTGACCCAGTTCGCGGTGACGTCCTTGATGTCCAGCGACTCGGCGTCCTCCCGCATGGCGCGCAGTGCGGCACGCGAGCCGGCGAGGTGGGAGCGTTCGCGGGCCAGGGGGTCGTCGGCTACGGGCACGGGCGTGGGCGGCCTGGACAAGGGGGTGCCTCCGAAGGCGCTGCGGGGTGGATGGCTGCCGGGTGGACGGCAGCGAGGTGCCGGCCGGTTTCCGTCCGGTCGGCGGCGCTCCGGGAGGGAGGCGGGCAAGAGCGGAGATTCTAGACCGGCGAGGTGTGAGGCGGCCAACGAGTTTTCCCGCGTCTCAGGGTCGGACCCGCCGTCCCGTAGGGGTGGCTCCACCCAGGGGGTGTACTCAGGTAGCACAGGAAGTGGCTACCTGGGACCGATGCCCTCCTTATGCCTCGAAGGCCACCATGGAGACATGAGTGCAGCGACCTTCACCCCAGCCCCCGGTCGCCCGTCCGGGGCGACCCCCGTCTCCGGCCTCACCCCCCGCCACCGCGTCGGCCAGGCCCTGAGAGCCGTCCGCGTCATCGCCGGCGCCGCCTTCGACGTCGTCATACTCGGCGAGTACGGCGAGGAGGCGGGCGTCGTCCGGCGTCGCCGGTGAGTACGGGGCACGGTCCGGGATGAGTACCCGAGCCGATGCCCGTCCGTCCCCTCGGGCGGTTCACTCGGACGCATGACGACAGCGACCGCACCGGTATGCGCCACCGACCAGGACCGTCGCGCCTGGGTGGCCCCTCTCGTCGCGACGATCCTGCTGGTCCTCCTCGGCCCGGCCGCACTGTTCCTCGGCGGACTCTCCGCGATGGCCACCGACTCCTGCGGCCCCGACGACTGCCCGTCGGCGCTGATGACCTCTCTGACCGTGATCTACGGGATCCTGGAGTTCGGGATCCTGGTCACCCTGCCCGCGTACGTCGCCTCCTGGGCACTGCCCCGGCACCGCCGCTGGTCGGCCCTGCGCGCATGGCTGGCAGCGGTGGCGGTA
This sequence comes from Streptomyces canus, assembly GCF_001514145.1. Lineage (GTDB taxonomy): Bacteria > Actinomycetota > Actinomycetes > Streptomycetales > Streptomycetaceae > Streptomyces > Streptomyces canus. Next base: position 462,773 of record NZ_KQ948660.1, on the reverse strand, counting down.
CTGCCGCCGCTGACCGTGCTGGTGCTGGTCTTCACCCTCCCGATGCCGTGACCGTGGCTCCGGTTCAGGCGCCGTCGTCCGCCAGGATCTCGTCCGCGTCCACGATCCGGTAGGCGTACCCCTGCTCGGCGAGGAACCGCTGCCGGTGGGCGGCGAAGTCCTGGTCGAGCGTGTCGCGGGCGACGACGGAGTAGAAGTGCGCCTGGTGGCCGTCCGCCTTCGGGCGCAGTACCCGCCCCAGCCGCTGTGCCTCCTCCTGCCGCGATCCGAACGTCCCCGAGACCTGGATGGCGACCGTCGCCTCCGGCAGGTCGATAGAGAAGTTCGCGACCTTGGACACCACCAGCACGCTGATCTCGCCCTGCCGGAAGGCGTCGAAGAGCTTCTCGCGCTGGGCGTTGGAGGTCTCGCCCTTGATGACGGGAGCGTTCAGATGCTCGCCGAGTTCGTCGAGCTGGTCGATGTACTGGCCGATCACCAGGATCTGCTGACCCGCGAAGCGCCGAACCAGAGCCTCCGTGACCTTCCGCTTCGTCGCGGTCGTGGCACAGAAGCGGTACTTCTCCTCCTGCTCGGCGGTGGCGTAGGCGAGCCGCTCGGAGTCGGTCAGGTTCACCCGCACCTCGACACAGTCGGCCGGCGCGATGTACCCCTGCGCCTCGATCTCCTTCCACGGCGCGTCGAACCGCTTGGGCCCGATGAGCGAGAAGACGTCCGACTCCCGCCCGTCCTCCCGCACGAGGGTCGCGGTCAGCCCGAGTCTGCGCCGGGCCTGGAGGTCGGCGGTGAACTTGAAGACGGGCGCCGGCAGCAGGTGCACCTCGTCGTAGACGATGAGCCCCCAGTCCCGGGAGTCGAAGAGCTCCAGGTGCGGGTAGACGCCCTTCCGCCGGGTCGTCAGCACCTGGTAGGTGGCGATGGTGACGGGCCGGATCTCCTTGCGCGTCCCGCTGTACTCGCCGATCTCGTCCTCGGTCAGGGAGGTCCGCTTCACCAGCTCGTGCTTCCACTGCCGGGCCGAGACGGTGTTGGTGACGAGGATCAGCGTGGTCGACTTGGCCTGCGCCATGGACCCGGCGCCGACGAGGGTCTTGCCCGCACCGCAGGGCAGCACCACGACCCCGCTGCCGCCGTGCCAGAAGTTCTCCACGGCCTGCTTCTGGTAGGGCCTGAGCGCCCACCCGTCCTCGGCCAGCTCGATCGGGTGCGCCTCGCCGTCGACGTACCCCGCGAGGTCCTCGGCGGGCCAGCCCAGCTTCAGCAGCGTCTGCTTGATCTGCCCGCGCTCGGAGGGGTGCACGGCCACGGTGTCCGGGTCGAGCCGCGCCCCCACCAGCGGGATGATCCGCTTCGAGCGCAGGATCTCCTCCAGCACCGGCCGGTCGGTGGTGGTGAGCACGAGCCCGTGCGCGGGGTGCTTGCTCAGGGTGAGCCGCCCGTACCGGTCCATCGTCTCGGCGACGTCGACGAGCAGGGCGTGCGGCACCGGATACCGGCTGTACTGCACCAGCGCGTCGACCACCTGCTCGGCGTCGTGCCCGGCGGCCCGCGCGTTCCACAGCCCCAGCGGCGTCACCCGGTAGGTGTGGATGTGCTCGGGCGCCCGCTCCAGCTCCGCGAACGGCGCGATGGCCCGACGGCACTCGTCGGCCTGCTCGTGATCGACCTCGAGCAGCAGGGTCTTGTCGGACTGGACGATGAGAGGACCGTTCACGTACATGCATCCTTCCGCACGGGCCAAACGTCCAGTGTGCCTCAACCAGGGACGATCAAGGGAGTTCCGCGGCGTGCAACCCCGGCCCCCGCTCGTGTGTCTTGACTGACGGGAGTGGGGCGAGGAGGGCGTATGGGGATGTCCGCGGGCAGATGGGTGGTCGGCGGGGGAGCGGTCGCGGTGCTGGTGGCGACCGGTGCCTACGTGATGTGGCCGGCGACGGATGTCGACACACGGCTGTGGGATCAGGTCCGGCCGGTGATCGAGGCCCGGATCGCGTCCGAAGCGCGGGGCAGCGGATACGGCGAGACGGTGCCCGCCCTGAAGGCACGCTGGTTCTGCCGGGCCGAGGCGCTCGGTCTCCGGCAGCGCGGGGGCGACGTGCGGGCGGACGTCTTCACGCTGTGCGTGGAGTACGGCGTGCACGACGACACCCTGGTGGAGTGCAGCGCGGGGCAGATCCCGCAGGTGGTGCGGCTGGAACGGGATCATGCGGCCGCGGGCGGCTACCGGGTCGTGTCCCAGGAGGAGGCCCCCGACGGTGCCGGGAACGCGTCCTGGACGAGGGACCACTTCGGTTTCGTCGGTGCATCGCTCGCCCAGGACTCGATGTCCTCCGGCGCCCTGGAGGACAAGGCCCGCACCCACTTCGGGCTGCCGGCGGGCGCCGCCGTCGTGGACTGCTGACCGTCAGGACCGGTCCTCGGCGAGCTCGGCCAGCCGGCGCAGATGGGGGCCGTACTCCGGGTCGGCGAGCGCGGCGGCGAACTGGGCCGTGAGGTAGGCCAGCGGATTGCCGGTGTCGTACCAGCGGCCCTGGATGACCTGGCCGTAGACGGCCTTGCTGCTCGCGTAGGCGTTGATGGCGTCCGTCAGGTAGATCTCTCCGGTCCGGTGCTCGTACCAGCGCTCGGTCTGGCTGCGCAGCTCCTCGATGATGCCGGGGGTGATGACATAGCCGCCGATGGCCGCGTAGGCGGAGGGCGCGTCCTGCGGCTTCGGCTTCTCGACCAGGCCGGTGATCCGCAGCAGCCCGTCACCGAGGTCCTCCTTGACCCGGGGCACGCCGTAGCGCTGCGAGTCGGCCGGGTCCATCGGCAGCAGGGCGAGGACCGGGCAGCTGGTCGCCTCGTAGGCGCGGATCAGCTGTTGGGCGCGCGGGGCCTCGGCCACGAAGACGTCGTCCGGCCACAGGACCAGGACCGGCTCGTCGCCGACGTTGCGCGCGGCGTTGAGGACGGGAGTGCCGTTGCCGTACGGGCCGTGCTGGTCGAGGTAGGTGATGTGCCCGAGCCGGGAGAGCTCGCCGACCTCCTCCACGGCGTCCGCGTAGGCCGTCTTGCCGTCCGTCCGCAGCTGCGCGACGAGGGTCGGATTGGGGCGGAAGTGGTCCTGGATCAGCCCCTTGCCGCCGGAGACGACGATGGTGATGTCGGTGATGCCGGATGCCACCAGCTCCCTGACGGTGTGCTCGATGACCGGCTTGTCACCGACCGGCAGCATCTCCTTCGGGATCGCCTTCGTCAGGGGCAGCAGACGGGATCCCAGCCCCGCCGCGGGGATGACCGCCCTGCGGATCGTCGTTGCCATGAAATCCCCTTCGCCGAAGACACCGAGTGTGCCGGACACGCGGTCCTGTCCAGGAGAGCGTTTCCCCTCCGCCCCTCCCGGAAGCGCCGGTTTCGAGCCCTACGCCTCGTCCGCCAGCTCCGCCACCCCGGTCACCCGGTGCAGCGGATACGTGCGGACCTCGTCCGCGGTGTGGTCGTAGGCCGTGACGAAGCCGCCCTCGACGCGTACGGGGGCGATGAGGCGTTGGCTGGCGGCGCCCTCGGCGTTGACGTAACCGATCCACAGGGCCTCGCCGGTGAGGACGGCGGCCTGCATGGTGGCGAGGGTCTCGGCGGAGTTGGTGCGGGGGAGCTCACCGGTGGCGGGCGGGGGCCGGTCGGTCTGTCTGCGCGGGGTCGTCGAGGCCAGGTCACCTGCCCGGATCGCCCGGATCGCGGCCGACAGGAGCGTCGCGTCGGGGATCGGGGGGCCGTCCGGGACGGGTTCGGGGGCCGTGCGGGGCGGGGTGCGATGGGCGTGGGCGCGGGTGATCAGGACATCGCCCTCCGCGGACTCGGCGGCCGGAGCGAAGCCCATCGCCCGCAGACCGTCCAGGAGTGACGCCGGGTCGGCCTGCGCGGCCAGCACCGTCGGGGCCAGGCGGCGCAGACGCAGCCCCGCGGCGCGCTTGTCGGCGAGGATCTCGTTGAGGAGGGCGTCGTCGTCGCAGCGGACGTAGGCGGAGGCCGCGCCGACCCTGAGGTGACCGTGCCGGCGCGCCACGTCGTCGATCAGATACGTCAGCGGCTGCGGCACCGGCGTCCGCGCGTGCGCGGCGAGGAAGGCGTGCAGGTCGGAGGCGGACTGGCCGGCGTCCAGAGCACGGCGTACCGAGCCGGGGGTGAAGCGGTAGACCGTCGCCCCGCCCTTCGACTCCACGTCGGCCAGCACGTCCAGCACCTCGGCCAGCGACCGCTGCAGCGGACCGGGGGCCACCGCGGTCAGGTCGGCCTGCAGCAGGACGTGGTCCAGCGGCTCGGGCAGCAACGGCGTGAGCAGCCGGGCGGCCGCGGCGGACGCGGTGGCCTGCTCGGCGGGGGAGAGGGGTTCCGCGACGGTGGGCCGATGGTGCACGGGCAGCTTGTCGCCGGGGCCCTGCGGCGCCTGGTCCGGCGTCTTCTGCGCGGTCGCGCCCAGCAACGCCCGCCCGTGCCCCGACAGCGCGCCCCGCCCCGTCACGCCCAGCAGCTCCGCCTCCGCCAGCGTCCACTCCGCGAGCCGTGACCGCAGATCGTCCTCGCGCTGCGGCCCCCGCAGCGGACGCTCCCAGCGCAGCCGGGCCAGCACCGACTCCTTCGACGGCGACGCGCCTTCCGGCAGCCCCGCCAGCAGCGTCAGCACCCGGTGCCGTACCTCCGGCGCCGCACTGCGGTCGAGTCCCGGGCCCAGCGTCGACAGCGTGCGTTCCTTCGCGTCCCGGCCGCCCACCACGCCGGACACCCGCGTCGCCGTCAGCCACGCCTCCGCCAGACGGGCCCAGCGCCGTGCCGCGGGCTGCTCCATCCACTCGTCGTGGGCCGGGGTCGCCGCGTACCGTTCGTCCGCCTCGCCGTCGGAGGCCAGCAGGCCCGCCGCGTACGCCAGCTCGACCCAGAACGCGGCGACCGGTTCCGCCACGTCCAGGGCGACGGCCGTGCGCTTGAGGTCGCGGACGCTGAGGCCGCCCGCCCGCAGCACCGCGGGCCCGCCCTCGTCCCAGTCCTTCAGCAGCTCCTCGACGGTCGCGAGCGCGGTGTACGCCTGCCCGGCCGCCGTCGCGTCCACCACCTGTGGACGGTGTGTCGCCGCGGCCTCCACGGCCGGCGGCAGCGGCTCCACCGCGCGGTGCGCACGGCCGCCACGCAGGTGCAGGGCCACCTCCCGCGGAAGTACGACCGTCCCGGGCGCCGTCGGCACCAGCAGCCCCAGGTCCAGCAGGCGCCGCAGATGGGCCGCAGGGTCGGCGGTGACCTGGCCGTACGGCGGGCCCCACACCAGCCGGGTGAGCACCTCCCGCGACTCCTCCGGGAGCCCGTCGAGCAGCGCGGACATCCGCTCGCGGTCCCCGAACAGGGCCGTCAGCGACGCCACCGCCGACACCGCGTCGTGGGTCGAGCCGAGCCCCGTCGCCGTCACGATGTCCTGGATGCGGCCCGGCGACATGCCCGCCGTGGCCTCCTGCACGGTCGGCCCGAGCCCGGTCGGCGACGGATGCTGCGGCGAGGGCGCGAGCAGCTCCCGGGCGGTGCGCACCAGCCGCAGCCGGTCGTCGTCCCCCCACACCAGCGCCTGCTCCCGCAGGGTGGCGAGGGCGCGGGGAAGCGCCGAAGAGACGGCCGGGTCGCCGCCGTCACCGGTCAGCAGCGCCAGCAGTTCCGCGTACGGCGCCGGGTCCGCGGCCACGGCCAGCGCCTCCGCCGTCTGCAGCGCGAAACGGTCCAGCCGCTCCAGCGCCCGCACCACCGACGCCCGCGTCCCGGCCCGGGTCGCGAGCTGGGTCAGGTCCGTGGGCACGGGGGTGATGAGGTCGGGGCGGGCACGCAGAAGCGCGGCCAGGGAGGCGTCGTCCCTGGCCCGGAGCGCTTCCGCGAGGGAGCGCGGCGGTACGGCCGGGTTGCTCATCCGACCAACGGTAGCGGGTTGCCTCCGGCCGCCGGACCGGACAGGCGCGGTCGGCGGGGGTGCGCGTCCCCGGGGGCGGTGCGCTAGTTTCGTCCCACGGGGCAGCCAACGCACCAACCCCGGAGGGGACTTCGTGGGTATCGAGAGCGACCAGGTCGTCTACGAGTATCTGAGCCGCGTCGGAGACGTCGCGCAGCAGCGGCAGTTGCCGTCGTCCACCCGCATGAGACTGGTCTCGGAGTTGCGCAACGAGATCGACCGGCGGCGCGCCAAGGTCACCGTGGACTCGCCCGCCGCCGTCCGCCGGATCATCGCCAGGCTGGGCAGCCCCGACGAGGTGGTCACCGCCGCCGGAGGCACGGCGGGCAGTGCCCCGCAGTCGCCGGTCGTCTCCATGCCCGTACAGCGGGACCGGGAGCCGGAGGACACCGAGCGGCCCAAGGGGCTGCGCAAAGTCGTCCCGCGGCCGCGCCCCGGGACCCCGCCGCAGCCCGCCCCGGCCGCCGACCGCGACACGTCCCACGGCCCGCATCTGGCCGGCCTGGACGAGCTCGGCGACAGTGCGGCGCAGCCCGACTGGTGGCGGGTGGACAGCAGTCCCTTCGGCGTGGGCGACAGCGTGCCGGGCTTCGTGGGCGGAGTGGAGATCCCGGAGCTGCTGAAGCCCCCGCCGCCCAAGGAGGAGAAGAAACCCGAGCCTCAGCCGGCCGTGGAGCAGGTGGCGCAGGCGCCGGTGGTGAGGACCCGTACGGCCTGGTGGAGGCCGAAGGTCACGAAGGCCGCGGAACCGGTCGTCGAGGCCGTCCCGGCCCGCAGGCGCCCCTTCTTCCGGGCCGCGGGCTCCGGAGGCGGAGGCTGGAGCAACCCCCTCCTCCTGCTCGCCGCCGCGCTGCTCGTCGCCGGTGCCGTGCTCGGCAACCTGCTCGTCCTGGTCGTCGGCTGGCTCATCGCCTGGGCCTCGCGCCGGCTGACCGACACCGAGACCAAATGGGCCGTCGTGATCCTGCCCGGCCTCTCGCTCACCGCGGGGCTCGTCTGGCTGTGGGGGAGGAACGAGGGCCGCTGGGGCGAGCCCATCGCCCAGGGCCACATGAACGACGCGATCTCCGAGACGTGGCCATGGGTGGTGCGGGGCGCGGCCGTGGCGTCGGCGCTGTTCCTGGTGTGGCGCTCGCAGCGGCAGCGGTAGGCCGCGGAAATCCGGTGTCTGCGGGCCCCGCCGCCCGGGCACAATGGCCCATATGGCCTCTGCGAGCATCACCGCCCCGACCGTCGGCTTCGACCTGGACATGACGCTGATCGACTCCCGCCCCGGCATCCACGCCTGCTGGGTGGAGCTGTCGAAGCGGACGGGGACGTACGTCGACGCCGACCTTGTGGTCACGCGGCTCGGGCCGCCTCTGGAGGAGGAGATGGCGTACTGGTTCCCGGCGGACCGCGTCCCGGCCATGTCGGGCCTCTACCGCGAGCTCTATCCGTCGTACGCCATCACCGGCACCCTGGCGATGCCCGGCGCCCGCGAGGCCATAGGCGCCGTCCAGGCGGCCGGCGGGCGGGCGATCGTCGTGACGGCCAAGTGGGAGCCCAACGCCAAGCTGCACATGGAGCACCTGGGCCTGGAGCCGGACGCGGTGATCGGCAACCTGTGGGCCGAGCAGAAGGGCGAGGCGCTGCGCGAGCACGGTGCGAGCGTGTACGTCGGCGACCACACCGGCGATGTGCGCGGGGCGCGGATCGCCCAGGCGCACTCGGTCGCGGTGCCCACGGGACCGTGCACCGCCGAGGAACTGAGCGAGGCCGGAGCCGATGTCGTCCTCGGAGATCTCACCGAGTTCCCGGGGTGGTTTTCGGACTACCGTGCGGGCTGTCTGCCGGCCCGCGCCTGACGCCTTCCCGCCGCGACCGATTGCAGCACGCCCGCACCGGCCACCACGAACCCGACGGCCATGAGCATGCTCAATCCGAACATGTACGTCGGAAAAGGCGTCGTTCCGAGCAGGAACGGGGCCACGGTGACCAGAGTGGCCACCGCGCCGATGAAGAAGACGATGGCTCCGGCACGGATCAGTCGGTCACCGGGAGCGGCGGAATTCGGTTGGGTTTTGTCACGCACCGGACCAGGGTAGTTCCCTGCGCGAAGGAACAACCGGGCGACGTCTTGTCACCGGCCTGAAGACCATTAGCCTGGGAACCGGCGGGTCCCGACGACCCGCCCCAGTGCTATCAAGAGCCGTTTCAGAAGCAGTTTTCCGACGAGTACGAGGACGAGGACAGACGTGCCTACCGGCAAGGTCAAGTGGTTCAACAGTGAGAAGGGCTTCGGCTTTCTCTCCCGCGACGACGGCGGTGACGTCTTCGTCCATTCCTCCGTCCTCCCTGCCGGAGTCGAGACACTGAAGCCCGGACAGCGGGTGGAGTTCGGAGTGGTCGCCGGGCAGCGCGGTGACCAGGCCCTTTCGGTGGCCATCCTCGACCCGACCCCCTCGGTCGCGGCGGCGACCCGCAAGAAGCCGGACGAACTGGCCTCCATCGTCCAGGATCTGACGACCCTTCTGGAGAACATCACGCCCATGCTGGAGCGCGGCCGCTACCCCGACAAGGCGGCGGGCGCGAAGATCGCCGGTCTCCTGCGAGCGGTCGCCGACCAACTCGACGTGTAGTGAGCGAGACAGAGGCCGAGGCGCCGTCCCCGCAGCTGCTGGAGCACATCCGGCGGCAGCGGCGGCACACCCTGGAACTGCTCACGGTGTGCGCCGTGGGCCTGGTCCCGTGGACGATCCTGCTGGCGTTCACGCTGCCCAGCGGCTACACGGTCCGCCAGTGGCGCACCACCTGGGTCGGCTTCGACGTCCTGCTCCTGCTGGCGATGGCCGCCACGGCCCTGCTCGGCTGGCGCCGCCACCGGGGGGTCGTGGTGGCGGCCGTGTCGACGGGTGCCCTGCTGGTCTGCGACGCGTGGTTCGACGTGTCGCTGGCCCTGGGCACCCCGGACGTCTGGTGGTCGGCGGCATTGGCGGTGTGCGTGGAACTGCCGCTCGCCTGCTTCCTGATCCACCGCGTCCTGGGAATGCTGAAACTGGCCCAATGGCCGAGCGCCCCGCAGGAACGCGTCAGGTGAACGACAACGCGTCCGGCCCCAAAGCGGGCACAAGCCCTTCCGCGGCCGCCCGGGTCAGCAGTCCCCGAATCGCCGCATATCCGTCTTCCCCGAGGTCCGCGGTGAACTCGTTGACGTACAAACCAATGTGCTGATCGGCGACAGCGGGATCCATCTCCTGCGCATGTTCCATGACATAGGGCCGGGAAATCTCGGGCTCGTCCCAAGCGGCCCGCACGGACGCACGGATGGACTCGGCGAGCGACATCAGCCGCTCGGCACCGAGAGCGCGCTTGGCGATGATCGCCCCCAACGGAATCGGCAACCCCGTCGTCGACTCCCAGTGCTCGCCCATGTCCGCGAGCTTGTGCAGCCCGTAGTTCTGGTACGTGAAGCGCGCCTCGTGAATGACGAGCCCCGCGTCCACGCGACCGTCCCGCACGGCCGGCATGATCTCGTGGAACGGCAGCACGACGATCTCCCCGACTCCGCCCTTGACGACGTCGGCCGCCCACAGCCGGAACAGCAGATACGCCGTCGACCGCTCGGACGGCACGGCGACGGTACGACCGGCCAGATCCACGCCGGCCTCACGCGTCAGCACCAGCGGCCCGCACCCGCGCCCCAGCGCACCCCCGCAGGGCAGCAGCGCGTACTCGTCGAGGACGTACGGCAGCACGGCGTACGACACCTTCAGCACATCGAACTCACCGCGCTCCGCCATCCCGTTGGTGATGTCGATGTCGGCGAAGGTCACGTCCAGCGAAGGCGCCCCCGGCACCCGGCCATGGGCCAGCGCGTCGAAGACGAACGTGTCGTTCGGGCAGGGGGAGTACGCGATCTGCAGTGGCTCAGTCGTCATGGTGTGTCCAACCCTCCAGTACGGGCGTCAGCTTCCCGAACCCCTCCGTCAGGGCCGTGAGCGCGTCGCCGATCCGCCAGGCGGCCCGGTCGCGCGGACCGACCGGGTTGGAGACGGCCCGGATCTCCAGCACGGGCACCCCGTGCGCCCCGGCCGCCTCGGCGACCCCGAAGCCCTCCATGGCCTCGGCGAGGGCGGTGGGATGGCGTTCCCTCAAGGCGGTCGCGCGGGCGGCCGTACCGGTCACCGTGGAGACGGTGAGCACGGCTCCGGCCCGGCCGCCGGTCGCGGCCACGGCGGCCCGTACGAGTGTTTCCGGCGGACGGTGGGTGACGACCCCGAACCCCAGGTCGGTCACCGGCACGAACCCCTCGGCGGTCTCGGCGCCGAGGTCGGCCGCGGTGATCTCGTCGGCGACGACGAGCGACCCGAGCGGCGCGTGCGGCAGGAACCCGCCGGCGATCCCGGCGGAGACGACGAGGCCGTAGGGAGCACCCTCCACGGCGGCCTTGGTGAGCGCGGTGGCGGTGCAGGCGGCGGCGAGAGCGGGCCCGACCCCCACGGCGACGACGTCGACGGCCGCCGCCGTGCCCTCGAACGCGCGGGCCACCGCGTCCCGTTCGACCGGGACGGCGGTGGCCACGAGGATGCGCATCAGCTACGGCTCCGACGGATCAGTAGTCGGAGTTCTCCAGCTTGAAGTTCCACACGCCCTTGTATTCCTTGCTCTGGCCCGAGGTCGTCTTGTCCTGCTCGACGATGCTGATGTAGAGCGTCTTCTGCGGGGCCTGGCCCTGCTGCTGGGCGAAGAGGTCGACGCCGTCGAAGGCGTAGTACGACTTCTTGTACACGTAGGTCATCTGCTGGCCGTTGATCCACAGGGCCCAGCCGGTGTCGGCGATCTTCTGGTCGACGCCGACGCGCAGGGTCTCGCTCTGCTTGACCTTGATCGTCTTGACGTCGTCCTTCTCCAGGGCGCACTTGGCGACCTTGGCCTGGCCGAGGTCGTTGCCGTCGTCGTAGCAGGCGGCCTCGGAGCTCACCGAGGTCGAACCGACCGTGACGGTGACGCGCGGCGTCGGCTTGTCGCAGGCCGACAGGACGAGCAGTCCGGCGGAAACGAGGCCGGCGGCGGCGACTGCACGGCGGCGTCGCACATCGGATTGCAGCGTGGTCATGGCGGAAGGCTATCTGGCACGTCCTACGGTCCCCTTATGCGGGGTACGGCGTGCCGTGCGTAGGGGGCGGGTTAGGCCACTCGCGCCTTGGGCGCGGTGCCGTGCCGTGCCGAGCTGAGCAGCCCCTTCGCGGTCGCCAGCCAGCCCGCGGCGACGACCGCGGCGGCCACGGACAGGCCCAGGTAGCCGTTGAGCGGCATCACGATGCCGACCGCGCCGCCGAACACCCAGGACACCTGGAGCAGCGTCTCGGAGCGGGCGAACGCCGAGGTGCGGACGAGTTCCGGCACGTCCCGTTGGATCAGCGCGTCCAGGGACAGCTTGGACAGGGCCTGTGAGAATCCGGCGACCGCCGTCAGACACGCCACCAGGAACGCCCCGAAGAAGATCGCCGCCGTGATCGCCGCGCCCAGCACGAACGCCACCACCGTCACGATGATGATCTCCGGCGCTCTCGAACGCAGCCAGGCACCCACCGCCGTACCGAGCGCGTTGCCCGCGCCCGCCGACACGGCCACCAGGCCCAGGGAGACCGCCGCGCTCTCGCCGGTCAGCGGATGCTCCCGCAGCAGGAAGGCGAGGAAGAAGGTGAGGAAGCCGGAGAGCCAGCGCAGGGCGGCGTTCGCGCCGAGGGCGTGGGTGACGGCGGTGCCGACCGTGCGCAGCCCCGGCCGCTTGACGGGCTTGACGTGCGGTCCGTGCAGATGTTCCTCGTCGGCGGCGAGCAGCGCCACGTCCTCGCCCTTGGCCGAGTCGACCTTCGGCGGCAGGGAGAAGGACAGGAACGTGCCGGCGATGAAGATCACGAAGGCGCCGTAGAGCGGCCATCGCGGTCCGACGGCCTGGAGCCCCGCGCCGATCGGGGCCGCGATGCCGGTGGCTAGGAGGCCGCCGAGGGTGACGCGGGAGTTGGCCTTGACCAGGGAGAAGCGGGGCGGGAGCAGCCGGGGCACGACCGCGCTTCTGACGACGCCGTACCCCTTGGAGGCCACCAGTACGCCCAGAGCCGCCGGATACAGTTCCAGACTGCCCGTGGCGACCGCCCCGGCGATGATGAGCGCGAGCATCGCCCGGGCGAGCATCGCGCCCGCCATGGCGGCGCGGCGGCCGTGCGGGAGGCGGTCCAGGAGCGGGCCGATCACGGGCGCGAGGACCGTGAAGGGCGCCATGGTGATGGCGAGATAGAGCGCGACGCGCCCACGGGCCTCGTCGGTCGGCACGGAGAAGAACACGGTCGAGGCGAGCGCGACGGTGATCATCACGTCACCCGCGCCGTTGACGGCGTGCAGTTCGATCAGCTTGCCGAGGCCGGACTCGCCCGCCCCGTGCGCGTGGGTCGCCTTGCGGATGCCCCGGGCCGTACCGGTGAACGGGAGGTGCAGGGCACGCCCGACGGCACGGACGGGCCCCGTCATCTGGGTAATCCGGCCCGCACCGCCACCGACTCCGGTGGCTCCCTGGGATGTCCTCGCCGCTGCCACCCCGTCATAGTGCCCCGAGAAAGCTGTGAGTAGTGCGGTTACCGCGCGTATGAACGCATATGAAGCGCCACCCGAGGCAACGGATCACCACGTCGGTGTAGGCCGAGCGGCGGCGAACAGGTAGCGTGCGTAGCGCGCCGTGGCGAACGTTCTCGGCCGCGCGTCTCTCTGACATCCCGCAGAATGGATAGGAGCAGGTGCGCCCGAGCGCGATCGGGCGCGGACGTCGACGCGGTCCTCCGGTCCGCTCCGTCCGCATCCGCCGCCTTCAGGCCGGCGCACCCGAGTGACGGCGTAGGAGAGAAGCGATACCTGTGAGCGCAGCGACAACGCGAAGCCGCACCCCCGACCGCCTGTGCGCCGAGGCCGTCGACCTCGCCCGCGCCGCCGCCGAGGAGGCTGCCGCGCCCGGTGTGGTGGGCGAGCACTCGGGTCTGGTCTCCGAGGGCGATCGTGTCGTCACGCACTTCTTCGAGTGCAAGGAGCTCGGATACCGGGGCTGGCGCTGGGCCGTCACGGTGGCGCGCGCCTCCCGCGCCAAGCTGGTGACGCTCGACGAGGTCGTGCTGCTCCCCGGCCCCGACGCGCTGCTCGCGCCGGAGTGGGTGCCGTGGAGCGAACGCCTGCGGCCCGGCGACATGGGCCCCGGCGATCTGCTCCCCACCGACGCCGAGGACCTCCGCCTGGAGCCCGGCTACACCGGCGAGGACGAGCCGCTGCCGAGCGCGCCCGTCTCCGAGGAGATGGCCGAGCTGGTCGAGGCGGAGGACGCGGAGCTCACGGCGGGCACCCCCTCCAACCTCCCGGTGGCCCCGACCCGCGGCTCGATCGCCGCGGTCGCCGAGGAACTGGGCATGCGCCGCGCCCGGGTACTGTCCCGCTACGGCCTCCATGTCGCCGCCGACCGCTGGGAGGAGTCCTTCGGCGCACAGACGCCGATGGCCCAGGCGGCCCCGGCGCCCTGCGTCAGCTGCGGCTTCCTGGTCCCGCTGGGGGGGTCGCTGGGCCAGGCCTTCGGACTGTGCGCCAACGAGTTCGCCCCGGCGGACGGCCGAGTGGTCTCCCTGTCCTACGGCTGCGGAGGCCACTCGGAGGCGGCGGTCATGCCGAAGCCCCCGCAGCCGGCCCCGCCGGTGATCGACGAGACCCGAGTGGACCCGTTCCCGCTGCGCCCGGCACCGGACTCGGGCTCGGTGCCGGTGCTGGCGGACGAGGACGCGGCGGAGTTGGGGCACTCGTAGGACGGGCGCCCGTCCACCACGCCGTGGGCGATCACGTGCTGCCCCACTGGTGACCCGCGCGTCGAGAGCAGCCAAAAAGGCCACCCCGCCGGTGGGATTCCGGTGGGGTGGCCTTTTCGCCGGGCGTGCGCGGAGCCGAAGGTGTCAGTCTTCTCCAGATGTACCGGCCCCGGTATGGAGGGAATGATATTCCGCATACGTGCGAGCCAGAGCCATCACGTCATCCCGCACTGCCAGGAACTCGACCAGGAGGGACAGGAGCAGGTCTACGGCTTCCTGCTCTTGCTCCGGACTCAATTTGCCCAGTTTGTTCCAGCCCCACGACTCGACGTCGGGCAACGCCTCGTCGAGGACGAGAGCCTGCCAACCGAAGCTGGAGCATTCGCCCTTGCGTACGACCAGCCACTCGGTAAATCCGCGCAGGAGCCCGCCCGATCGGGCCTCGTCGAATCCGCTGAGGAACATGACCGTGGCTTCGTACGAGCCGTTGAGACCGTAGAGCCCGGGCCTTGATCTGACCCCTTCGAAGAACTTCCTGTCGTTCACAGATGCCCTCAGAACCCGAAATCGATAACGTCGCCGTATTCCCAGTGCGCTTTGTAGTCCGCGATCAACTCGCCGCCCTTCGGAGTGAACGCGTCATAAACCCGGCCATTGAGGACAACCACGGCATGGTAGCCGTTGTCGCTCTCCCTGACCGAGTACCACCCCTCGGGTGCCACGGCCGCCACCGACTCGATCCTCGCGATCGGCTCGCCCGGCGAGGACCTGGCGGTCGGCGACGCCCCCAACCCGGACGCCGGCCGGGTGATCCTCTTCCGTGTCACCGCCGCGGGCGCCGGCAGCCAGCTGGCCGAGCTCAAGCAGGGCACCGCCGACGACGTCAGCGGCTCCGCCGAGTCCGGCGACCGCATGGGCGAGACCGTCACCGCGATCAACACCGCGCCGCGCTCGGTGAGCACCACGGCGACGATGAAGCTCGCCGTCGGCGTCCCCGGCGAGGCCGTCGGCTCGGTCGCCAAGGCCGGCGCGGTCCACACCTTCTCGCTGCTCGGCACGCCGGGCGCGAACGACCGCTGGCTGGAGGCCGGCGACGGCGACGGCATCCCGGGCGCCCCGGGCGCGGGCCAGGCCGTCGGCAGCAGCGTCCACTTCACCGGCACCAGCCTGTACGTCGGCATGCCCAACGGCCCGTCCACGTACGGCGCCCTGCACGCGCTGCCGTTGTCCAACGTGACCGCCGGCGGCACGGTCGCCGCGGTGACCACCTACCAGCCCGGCACGGGCGGCCTCCCGGCAGCCGGCAGCCGCTTCGGCTACGCGGCCCGGTAAACCGCCACGTACATCCACACCGACGGGCGGCGGGGCACACACCCCGCCGCCCGTCGGCGTCCGCGAACCCTCCCCGAGTCACGGCCCCCGCCCATCGCGGTACCTTCATCGTCACGCCGACGAGGAGAGTGTGAACGTGAGCAAGTTCGTGCGGCCCGCCGCCGAGGGTGCCGACCCGTTCGGGACCGCCCGGCTCAGGCGAGGGGTCCTGGACGCCTGGGCCACCAGCCCCGCCCGGTTCCGGGAGGACGCCAACGCCGAGGAGGACCTCGTCCTCGGCGGGTACCGGGACCGACTCGTCGTCGAGCTAGCGCAGAACGCCGCCGACGCGGCGGCCAGGGCGGGCGTGCCGGGACGGCTCCGGCTCACCCTCCGCGAGGGCGTCCTGTTCGCCGCCAACACCGGCGCCCCGCTGGACGCGGCCGGTGTCGAGTCCCTCTCCACCCTGCGTGCCTCCGCCAAGCGCGACAGCCAGGACGGCTCGATCGGCCGCTTCGGCGTCGGCTTCGCCGCCGTGCTCGCCGTCACCGACGAGCCCGCCGTCGTCGGCCGGCACGGCGGGGTCCGCTGGTCCCTCGCCGAGGCCCGCGAGCACGCCGCCGACACGGCACGGCACAGTCCCGGACTCGGCGACGAGATCCGCCGCCGCGACGGCCATGTCCCGCTGCTGCGACTCCCGTTCGCCGCCGAGGGCACCGCGCCCGACCCCTACGACACCGTCGTCATCCTCCCGCTGCGCGACACCGCCGCCGCCGACCTCGCCGAACGCCTCCTGAACGCCGTCGACGACGCTCTCCTCCTCGCCCTCCCCGGGCTCGAGGAGGTCGTGATCGAGACGGACACGACCCGCACGATCAGCCGCCGCACCGAGGGCGACCTCATCGTCGTGGAGGACTCGCGAGACGGTACGACCGGCTGGCGTACGGCGTCCGCGCACGGACCGCTCACCCCCGAACTCCTCGCCGGCCGGCCCGTCGAGGAGCGGCTGCGCCCGCACTGGTCGCTCACCTGGGCCGTGCCCGCCGACACCGACGGCACCCCGGCCCACCCCCGCACCAGCCCCGTCGTGCACGCCCCGA
The DNA here is from genome assembly GCF_001514145.1 of Streptomyces canus. Lineage (GTDB taxonomy): Bacteria > Actinomycetota > Actinomycetes > Streptomycetales > Streptomycetaceae > Streptomyces > Streptomyces canus. Next base: position 446,577 of record NZ_KQ948660.1, on the reverse strand, counting down.
CACCCAGCGACGAGCCGCTCGGCGTCCCCGCGCTGCTCATCGCGTCCTTCCCGCTGGACACCACCCGCCGGCACGCGGCCCCCGGACCGCTCACCGACTTCCTCGTGCAGCGCGCGGCGGACGTGTACGCCGAACTCCTCGCCGGCTGGCGGCCGGTGAGCGAAGGGATCATCGGGCTGGTGCCCGGCCCGCTGGGGAAGGGCGAGCTGGACGGGGCGCTGCGCCAGGCGATCCTGGACCGCCTCCCGCGCACCGCCTTCCTCCCGCCCGCCCTTGAGCCCGGTGACGACTCGGAACTGCCGGAGGTCCTCCGCCCGCGCGAGGCCGAGGTCGTCGAGGGCGCCGGCGCCGACACCGTACGGGTGCTCGCCGAAGTCCTGCCCACCCTGCTGCCCGCCGGTCTGGAACGGCGTGTGGAACTGCGGACGCTGGGCGTCGCCCGCATCCCGCTGACCGACGCCGTCGACCGGCTCGCCGGGCTCGAGAAGGAGCCGGAGTGGTGGCAGCGGCTCTACGACAGCCTCGCGGGCGTCGACCCCGACCGGCTCTCCGGCCTTCCCGTGCCGCTGGCCGACGGACGGACGACCATCGGGCCCCGGCAGGTGCTGCTGCCCACCTCGGACGGGTCCCTGATCGACCCCGAGATCCTCGCCCGGCTCGGCCTCAAGGTCGCCCACCCGGCCGCCGCCCACCCGCTTCTCGAGAAGCTCGGCGCGCTGCCCGCGACGTCGCGCGCGGTGCTCACCACGCCCCAGGTACGGGCCGCCGTGGCCGCCTCCCTGGACGACGACGGCGGGATGAGCTGGGAGGAGGACACCCCGGACGCCGAGGAGCTGGCCGACACCGTCCTCGCGCTCGTCCGGGACGCGGGACTCGAGCCCGGCGACGAGCCGTGGCTGGGCGCGCTCGCCCTGCCGGACGAGGAGGGCGAACTGGTGCCCGCCGGTGAACTCGTCCTGCCCGGCAGCCCGTTCGCCCAGGTCATGCGTGAGGACGAACTCGCCTACGTGGACGGCGAACTGGCCGGAAAGTGGGGCGAACAGCCCCTCGCGGCCTGCGGAGTGCTCGCCAACTTCGCCCTGGTCCGGGCCACGGACGTGGTCTTGGACCCGGACGAACTGGAGCCCCGCGAGGGCGACTTCGCGGAACCGGACGACGCCGGTCTCCTCGACGCCGTGGACGTGTGGTGCGAGGACATCCTCGACCGGTTCCCGGACACGCCGGTACCGCCGGTCGCCACCGAACTGGTCGCCGTACGCGACCTCGACCTGGTCGACGAGGACAAGTGGCCCGAGGCGCTGGCCCTGCTGTCCCGGCCGCCCCTCCGGGACGCGATCACCCAGCAGGTCCGCATCCTCCTGCCGGACGGCACCCATGAAGTCGTACGGCCCTACACGGCCTGGTGGTTGCGCGGGAACCCGGTGCTCGACGGCCGCCGCCCCGCCGGTCTGCTGGCGGCCGGGGGAGACCCCCTCCTCCGCGGCCTGTACGACGAGGCGGACGCGACCGGGTTCGACGACGAGCAGGTACTGCGGGCGCTGGGCGTGCGGACGTCGGTGGCCGCGCTGCTGGAGGAGCCGGGCGGAGCGGCGGAGCTGCTGGACCGCCTCGCCGACCCGGACCGAACGGTGACCGGCAGCCAACTGCACGCCCTCTACAGTGCGTTGGCCGACCTCGACCCCGAACAGGTCACCCTGCCCGACGAGCTGCGGGCGGTGACCGACGGCCGGGTCGAGGTCGTGGACGCGGCCGACGCGGTGGTCGTCGACTCACCCGACCTGCTCCCCTTCACGCAGGGCGTCCCCCTGCTGCCGGTCCGCCCGTCCCGGTCCGCCGAGCTGGCCGAACTCTTCCAGGTCCGACGCCTGAGCGAGTCCGTCACCGGTTCCATCGACTCCGAGGGCACCGAGCACGACGTACCCGAACCGGTACGGGTGCTGCTGGGCGCCCGTACCCCGTCCACCTACGTCGAGCACGACGAACTCGTCGTCGACGGCGTGGAGATCGACTGGCGCCTGACGAACGACGGCGTCCTGCACGCCTCCACCCTGGAGGGCGTGGCCGCGGGCCTGGCCTGGGCGGCGGGCCAGTGGCCACGGCGCTTCGAGGTCGCGGCCCTCCTGGAGGACCCGACCCGCACGGAGGAACTGGCCAGGGACCGCTGGTTCGACTGAGCGTCTCAGCCGGAGCCGGGGTCCAGGAAGTAGTCGTACGTCTCCAGGTCGAGCGTGATTCCGGTCAACTGCCGGACACGCTCGGCATGCTCCTCCGTCAGAGGCACATCACCGACCAGCTCGTCCGGAACGATCCCCACGAGGTCCGCGAGGGCGTCCACGCCGACCGCGGTGACATCGACGGACGAGTCGAGAAACTCGTCGTCCTTCGGGAAACGGGATATGGCGAGTCTGCCGATCATGGGGAACGGTCTTCCTCCGGCTCCAGGAAGTAGTCGTACCTCTCCAGGTCGAGCGTGATACCGGTGAGCTGCCGGACACGCTCGGCGTGCTCCTGCGTCAGGGGATACACGTTGACCAGTTGCTCCAGCGGGGTTGTCAGGACTTCTGCCCAGGCTTGCCCGCCGACCGCGGTGACGTCGGTGGTTGAGTCCGGATAGTCGTCATCCTTCGGATAACGGACGAGGGTGTAGACGATGCTCACACAAAACTCTTACCAGTCGTGCAACCTTTCGCCCCACTGGTTTATCTGACCAGTGGGTCACACAGACCCACTCATCTCACGTGGGGAACACATGCGTATACGTGCCACCGTGGCCGCCGTCTCCGGCGCCCTGGCCCTTTCCGCCCTCGCCGTTCCGGCCGCGCAGGCCGCCGACGGAGGTATCGACAAGACCACCGCCGCCGAGCGCTTCGGCGTCTCCCGGTCGGCGATGAGCACGGCTGCCGCCGCGGAAGAGCTGCCGGTCGTCTCCAAGGTGACGATCAACGGTGCCAAGGGCGTCGTCGTCGGTACGACGGCCGCCAAGAAGTTCACCGTCTCCCTGACGGCCAGCCACTCCGCCGGCATCCAGGACGCCTACATCGACCTGTGGCACGGCAAGGACCTGGACAACGTCGACGGCTGGCTCTCGCCGAACGAGGAGGCCGCCAGCTGCACCGCGGTCAACGCCACCACCTCGAACTGCAAGCTCACCATCACGGCTGTCCCGGGCAGCGACCTGTACATGAACGCGCTGGCCGGTACCTGGCACGTCACGGCCGGTGTTCTCGCCAACGACGAGGCCGGCAGCATCTACTGGAACGACTTCTACAGCACCCACCGGGTCCAGCGCCTCTCGAAGCTCACCGTCAACGCGGCGCCGGAGCCGGTGAAGAAGGGCAAGACCATCACCGTCACCGGCAAGCTGACGCGGGCCAACTGGGAGACCCGTAAGTACGCCGGTTACACGTCCCAGCCGGTGAAGCTGCAGTTCCGCAAGAAGGACTCCAACACCTACACCACCGTGAAGACCATCAAGACCAACAACAGGGGTGACCTGAAGACCACGGTCAAGGCCACGGTCGACGGCTTCTTCCGCTGGAGCTTCGCGGGCACGTCCACCACCCCGGCGGTCAACGCCGCGGGCGACTTCGTCGACGTCAAGTAAGTCGGCTTGAAGTAAAGCGTTGCGCATGTGCGGACAAAATCACGCCCCAGGCGTACAACCAGTCGCGTGAGTGACGGATCTACGGACTGAGTCATCAGACTCCGAGATCCTTCTCTCCTCATGGGGAACGCACATGCGCATACGCGCCCTCGTCCTCGTCGCCTCCGGCGCCGTGGCACTCTCCGCCCTCGCCGTGCCGGCCGCCCAGGCCGCCACGGCCGGGCCCGCCGTCACCTTCTCCAGCCTGAAGGTCAACAGCGGCAAGAACATCGTGGTCGGCTCGACGGCCATGGTCACGGTCTCGGCGACCTACACCGTGACCAAGCCCGCGAGCCTGGACGCGAGTTCCATCCAGACCGGCCCCGTCCTCTACCGCGGCGCCACGCTCGGCGAGAACTCCGACGACATGCTCCTCGGTGACGACCCCGGCACCTGCACGGCGTCCTCCTCGACGGTGCTGAAGTGCTCGGCGAAGATCCAGTTCCGCCCGAAGGGCTCCGACGAGGACGGCGACCTCATCAGCACTGAGGCGGGCACCTGGAAGCTGGGCGCCCTCGCGGTCAACGCCGACAACGGCGTCACCTGGCAGGGCGACCTCGGCACCACCCACCTCCAGCGCCGGTCCACTCTCACCGTCAACGCCTCCCCCGAGCCGGTGAAGAAGGGCAAGACGATCACCGTCACGGGCAAGCTCGCTCGCGCCAACTGGGACACCAACACGTACGCGGGCTACTCGACCCAGCCGGTGAAGCTCCAGTTCCGCAAGAAGGGCAGCAGCACCTACACGACCCTCAAGACCATCAAGACGACGTCCACGGGCGCTCTGAAGACGACGACCACGGCGACGGCTGACGGCTACTACCGCTACAGCTTCGCGGGCACGACGACGACGCCGTCCGTGAGCGCGGCGGGCGACTACGTCGACGTCCAGTAGGTCCAGTAGTCACTGTCGCCGCAGCGCTAAGCGGCTACGCGGCGGTCCACCCACCTCCACAGGAGTTCCAGGGTGGCCGCCGCCACCACCGAGATGCCGACCGCGAACCACGGCATCGTCACCCCCACCAGCCTCAGCGCGAAGAAGTCCTGCAGCCATGGCACCGCCAGGACCAGGACGAACCCGAGGCCCATCGCCGCGACCAGCGCGAGACGCCACCAGGTGTACGGGCGGGCGATGATCGCCAGCACCCACATCGAGATCAGGAACAGAGTCAGCGTCGCCGCGCTCGTCTCCGCGTCCAACGCACCACTGCCCGTGTAGTGGTGCCTGGCGATCAGATACGTCACGAAGGTCGCGATCGCCGCCACCACCCCGCCCGGGACCGAGTACCGCATCACCCGCCGCACGAAGTGCGGTCGCGCGCGTTCCTTGTTGGGCGCGAGGGCCAGGAAGAAGGCCGGGACGCCGATCGTCAGCGTCGACAGCAGGGTCAGGTGCCGCGGCAGGAAGGGATATTCGACCTGCCAGCACACCACGAAGATCGCCAGCAGCACCGAGTACACGGTCTTCACCAGAAACAGCGTCGCGACCCGGGTGATGTTGCCGATGACCCGTCGCCCCTCGGCGACGACGGACGGCAGCGTCGCGAAACTGTTGTCGAGCAGCACGATCTGCGCGACCGCCCGCGTGGCCTCCGACCCGGAGCCCATCGCCACCCCGATGTCGGCGTCCTTCAGGGCGAGCACGTCGTTGACCCCGTCACCGGTCATCGCGACCGTGTGTCCGCGCGACTGCAGCGCCCCCACCATCTCCCGCTTCTGCTGCGGGGTGACCCGGCCGAACACCGTGCCCTCGTCGAGCGCCTTCGCCATCCCGTCCTGGTCGGCGGGCAGCTGACGTGCGTCGACCACGCCGCCGCTCAGCCCGAGCTTGGCCGCCACCGCCCCGACGGAGACCGCGTTGTCGCCGGAGATGACCTTGGCGCGGACGTCCTGGTCGGCGAAGTACCGCAAGGTGTCGGCCGCGTCGGGCCGCAGCCGCTGTTCCAGTACGACGAGGGCGGTCGGCCGCGCTCCCCGGGCGACCTCGGGATCGTCGAGGTCCCGGGAGGCCCGGGCCAGCAGCAGCACGCGCAGTCCCTGCTCGTTGAGCCGTGCGGTCTCGGCGAGTGCGGGGTCGTCGGGGGCCAGGAGCACGTCCGGCGCCCCCAGCAGCCACGTACTGGACTCGCCGTCGCCCTCGCTGAAGGAGGCTCCGCTGTACTTGCGGGCGGAGGAAAAAGGGAGCGACTCGACGCAGCGCCACTCCTCGGCATCCGGGTAGGCGTCGATGATCGCCTGGAGGGAGGCGTTCGGCCGCGGGTCCGACTCACCGAGGGCGCCCAGGACTTTTCGTACGTACGACTCGTCGGCCCCCCGCAGCGGCCTGAGCTCGGTGATGTCCATGCCGCCCTCGGTGAGGGTGCCGGTCTTGTCGAGGCAGACCGTGTCGACGCGGGCGAGGCCCTCGATGGCCGGAAGTTCCTGCACGAGCGCCTGTTTCCGGCCAAGCCGGATGACGCCGATGGCGAAGGCGACGGAGGTCAGCAGGACCAGCCCCTCCGGGACCATCGGCACGATCCCGCCGACCGTCCGGGCGATGGAGTCCTTGAGGTCGTTGTCCTTCACGAACAGCTGGCTGATGACCAGACCGATCGCGGTGGGGACCATCATCCACGTCACGTACTTGAGGATCGTGGAGATGCCCGAGCGCAGTTCGGAGTGGACCAGGGTGAACCGGGAGGCCTCCTCGGCGAGCTGGGCGGCGTAGGCCTCGCGGCCGACCTTGGTCGCCTCGAAGGCGCCGCCGCCGGCGACCACGAAACTCCCGGACATCACCTGGTCGCCGGGCCGCTTCACCACCGGGTCGGCCTCGCCGGTCAGCAGTGACTCGTCGATCTCCAGGCCGTCGGCCTCGACGACCACCCCGTCGACCACGGCCTTGTCGCCGGGCCCGATCTCGATCAGGTCGTCGAGGACGATCTCCGAGGTGCTGACCTGGGACGCGGTCCCGTCCCGCCGTACCGTCGGCCGGGCCTCGCCGATCACCGCGAGCGAATCGAGGGTCTTCTTCGCCCGCCACTCCTGGATGATGCCGATCCCGGTGTTGGCGAGGATGACGTACCCGAACAGGGAGTCCTGGAACGGCGCGACGAACAGCATGACCAGCCAGAGCACACCGATGATCGCGTTGAACCGGGTGAAGACGTTCGCCCGGACGATCTCCCCGAGGCTCCGGCTGCTGCGCACCGGCACGTCGTTGACCTGTCCGCGCGTCACCCGCTCGGCGACCTCGGCCGCGGTGAGTCCGCCCACCGCCGGTGCCCGGAGCCTCGTGGGGTGCACAGGGTCGAGTTCGGCGCCCGCGTCGGTGTGCGTCATGCATTCGACGGTACGTGCGGTTTTGCGGCTTCACCCGCCGAGTGACCGGAAGTTCCGACCTGGGGAGGAGACGGGAACGGGCGAGTGATGCCGTGGGACTAGGGGACGCTCGTCACTCGGCAGCAGGGGTGGCGGCGGAGTCGGTGCCGGCCGCCCTCTTGATCGCCGCGTCCCGCTTGCGCACGTACCAGGTGCCGTACAGCCCGAGCACGCCTCCGGCCAGGCAGGTCCACAGCCACCAGGTGTGGTCGTGGTCCGCGAACCAGCCGTAGAAGGGAAGCTGCACGAGGAAGAGCACGAACCAGAGGATCGTGCCACCGGTGACGGTGGCGACGACGGGCCCTTCCAGGGGCTCTGGCGCCTCGTGCTTGATGGGTCCCGAAAAAAAACCGGCCATGGGGACAGCTTACGAGGCGATCACATCTACGCGCGGAGATGGTCATGGTCGACGTTATACGTTCATACTGAAACGGTTTGTGTCTGTCCACTTCTGCTCGTAGGAACATCCAATGCCGACCGCCCTCGACCGCTACTTCAAGATCTCCGAGAGGGGCAGCAGTCTGCCCCGGGAGATCCGGGGCGGCTTCGCCACGTTCTTCGCGATGGCCTACATCATCGTGCTGAACCCGATCATCCTCGGCAGCGCCAAGGACATGTACGGCCACCAGCTGGACAACGGCCAACTGGTCACCGCGACCGCCCTGACCGCGGCCTTCACCACGCTCCTCATGGGCGTGGTCGGCAATGTCCCGATCGCGCTGGCCGCCGGCCTCGGTGTGAACTCGGTCGTCGCGCTCCAGCTCGCGCCTCGGATGTCCTGGCCGGACGCGATGGGCATGGTGGTCCTGGCGGGTTTCATCGTGATGCTGCTGGTCGCCACCGGTCTGCGTGAGCGCGTGATGAACGCGGTGCCCTTCGGGCTGCGCAAGGCGATCTCCATCGGTATCGGCCTGTTCATCATGCTGATCGGGCTCGTGGACTCCGGCTTCGTCTCCCGCATCCCGGACGTCGCCCAGACCACCGTCCCGCTCCAGCTCGGCGCAGACGGCCACCTCAACGGCTGGCCCGTCCTGGTGTTCATCCTGGGCGCCCTGCTGACCCTCGCGCTCATCGTCCGCAAGGTCTCCGGCGCGATCCTGATCTCGATCGTCACGATGACCGTCGTATCGATGATCATCGAGGCCGTCGCCAAGGTCCCGTCCTGGGGGCTCACGGTCCCGAAGTGGCCCGGCAACCCGGTCGCCTCCCCGGACTTCGGTCTGATCGGCAAGGTCAGCCTCTTCGGCGGCTTCGACAAGGTCGGCGTGCTGACCGGCATCCTCTTCGTCTTCACGGTCCTGCTGTCGTGCTTCTTCGACGCGATGGGCACGATCATGGGCGTCTCCGACGAGGCCAAGCTCACCGACGCCCAGGGGCAGATGCCCGGCATCAACAAGGTGCTCTTCGTGGACGGTCTCGCGGTCGCCGCGGGCGGCGCGAGCTCGTCGTCGGCGACGACGGCGTTTGTGGAGTCGACCGCGGGAGTCGGCGAGGGTGCGCGCACCGGTTTCGCCAACATCGTCACCGGCGGTCTCTTCACCCTTGCGCTGTTCCTCACGCCGGTCGCGACGATGGTCCCGTCCCAGGCGGCGACCCCGGCCCTGCTGGCGGTCGGCTTCCTGATTCTGGCGGGGAACGTCAAGGACATCGACTGGGCCGACCACACCATCGCGATCCCGGCCTTCATCACCATGGTGATGATGCCGTTCACCTACTCGATCACCAACGGCATCGGCATGGGCTTCATCACCTTCGTGGTGCTGCGGCTGGCGGCCGGGCGGGGCCGGGAGGTTCCGGTGCCGATGTACGTCGTCGCGGCGGTGTTCGGCTTCTTCTACCTGATGCCGGCGCTGGGGCTGACGTGACCCGCCCTCACGTGACCCCGTAGAACTTCTCGGTCTCGTCGACGGCGGTCTGGAACCGCTCGTCGAAGTCGTCTCGGATGAGCGTTCGGATCACATAGTCCTGAACGCTCATCCCCCTTTTGGCCGCATGGTCGCGGAGCCGCTCGAGCAGCTCCCCGTCCATCCGCAGGCTGAGCACGCTGGTCCCCATGAGGACGAGGGTCGCCGCCCACGCCGAGCGGCGTTCACATTCCGCCGCCGACTCACTCGTATGGGTGAAGATCGGGTTTCAGTGGCCGGAGTCACGGGAATCCCCGTGCGCGCGAGCTTGTTTAGCGAGGGTAATGAGTTATGCTAAAGAGATGCCGGATCTTACCCATGGCGACGACGTTGCCGCCGTGAACTCCCTGCGATCAGCCGTGATGCGACTGTCCCGTCGGCTCAAGCACCAGCGGGTCGACGAGTCACTGAGCCCCACCGAGATGTCGGTGCTGGGCACCCTCTCCCTCTGCGGCCAGGCCACCCCGGGCGAGCTCGCCCGCAAGGAGCACGTCCAGCCGCCGTCGATGACCCGCATCGTGGCGCTCCTTGAGGCCAAGGGACTCGTCCGGCTGGAGCCGCACCCCGAGGACCGGCGCCAGAAGGTCGTCACGAAGACCGAGCAGGCCGAGGCCATGCTCGCGGAGAGCCGCGCCAAGCGGAACGCCTTCCTGGCCACCCTGGTCGACGGCCTCGACGAGGACGAGTGGGCGAAACTGCGCGCCGCCGCCCCCGTGCTGGAGAAACTCGCACACCTGTAAGCCACAAAGAGGAGGCGAACGCACTTTGAGTACGGGACCCGGAGCACCCTCCGCCCCCGCACCGACCACCCACGACCCCTGTAAGTCCTCGATGTTCAGCTCGTTGAGGGTCAGGAACTACCGCCTGTTCTTCGTCGGCCAGGTCGTCTCCAACATCGGCACCTGGATGCAGCGCATCGCCCAGGACTGGCTGGTGCTCAGCCTCACCGGCTCCGCCACCGCCGTCGGCGTGACGACGGCCCTGCAGTTCCTGCCGATGCTGCTCTTCGGTCTCTACGGCGGTGTCCTCGTCGACCGGTTGCCCAAGCGCCGCGCGCTGCTGTTCACGCAGTCCGCGATGGGCGCCACCGGTGTCGCGCTCGCCGCCCTCACCCTGACCGGCCACGTCCAGGTCTGGCACGTCTACCTCGCCGCCGTCGTCGTGGGTCTCGCGACCGTCGTCGACAACCCGGCCCGCCAGTCCTTCGTCTCCGAGATGGTCGGCCCGGACCAGCTGCAGAACGCGGTCAGCCTGAACTCCGCGAACTTCCAGTCGGCCCGTCTGGTCGGCCCCGCGGTCGCGGGCGTCATGATCACCGGCGTGGGCACCGGCTGGGCGTTCCTCGCCAACGGCCTGTCCTTCGTCGCTCCGCTCATCGGCCTGATGATGATGCGGGCGCGTGAGCTGTACGTCGTCGAGCGCGCCCCGCGCGCCAAGGGACAGCTGCGGGAGGGCCTGCACTACGTGGCCGGACGCCCCGAGCTGATCTGGACCATCGTCCTGGCCGGGTTCGTCTCCACCTTCGGCTTCAACTTCCCCGTCTTCCTGTCCGCCTTCGCCGACGACGTCTTCCACGCGGGCGCCGGCTCCTACAGCCTCTTCAACACGCTGATGGCCGTCGGCTCCCTCGCCGGCGCCCTGCTCGCGGCCCGGCGCGGCACCGCCCGGATGCGGGTGCTGCTGGCGGGCGCGGTGGCCTTCGGCACGCTGGAGATCGCGGCCGCGATCGCCCCCTCGCTGTGGCTGTTCGCCCTGCTCATGGTCCCGATCGGGATGTTCGGCATGACGGTCAACGTCACCGCCAACAGCAGCATCCAGATGAGCACCGACCCGGCCATGCGGGGCCGCGTGATGGCCCTGTACATGATGGTGTTCATGGGCGGAGCTCCGGTGGGAGCGCCGATCGCCGGCTGGGTCACCGACGCGTACGGCGTCCGCGCCGGCCTCGCGTCGGGCGGCGCGATCGCCGCGGCGGCGGCCGTCACGATCGGCCTGGTCCTGGCCAGGGTCGGCAACCTGCGCCTGTCGGTGGGCTGGAACCACGGTCACCCGCACGTCCGGTTCGTGCCGCGCGAGGCGCAGGATCAGCTGGCCGCGGCGGCCTGAGTTCTACGGCAGCACCCGCATGGCCAGTACCTGGCCCGGCCAGTCGTTGTTCGCCCCGGCGGTGTACGTCTGCGTCGGGGCGAAGCCGTTGGCCTCGTAGTAGGCGACCAGCTTGCGGTCGTCGCCCGCGTAGCAGTCCACCCGCAGCAGGGCGACGCCCGCGCGCCGGGTCTCCTCGGCGGCATGCGCGAGAAGGGCGCTGCCCACGCCGTGGCCCTTGAAGCGGCGGTCCGAGGCGAGCCAGTGGATGTACCGCTCGGGCTCACCGGGCGGCGGGAGATGAGCCAGATAGGCGCCGGGCGAGCCGGTGATCGTGAGGGTCGCGGCCGGGACGCCGTCGGCCTCGGCGACGAACACGCTGCCCTCGTCGATGTACCGGGCGACGGACTCCACGGTCCTGGGGCTCCCGGACAGCGGCTCGGTCCCCCACTGGCCGGGACGCCCTTGCGCGACCAGCCACTCCACGCAGCTGTCGAGCATGCCGAGGATCACGGGTATGTCGTCGGGTCCGCCGTCCCTGATGCTGATCTCCATGCCCTCATGGTGACAGGCTGACCTCCATGAGACTCTTCGCCGCGGTGCTGCCTCCGCAGGACGTGTCCGACGAACTCGCGCTGAAGGTCACCGAGTTGAGGCGACTGCCCGGAGCGTCCGAGCTGCGCTGGACCGGCGTCCCCGGATGGCACTTCACCCTGGCCTTCTACGGCGAGGTCGACGAGGCCCTCGTACCCGAACTGTCGGCTCGGCTGGAGCGGGCGGCTCGGCGGACCCCGTGTTTCCCGCTGGCCCTGCGCGGTGGAGGGCAGTTCGGACACGGGCGCGCGTTGTGGGCAGGGGCCTTCGGTGATCTGCCGGTGCTGCGGCTGCTGGCGGAGCGGGCGGAGGCGGCGGCGCGGAAGGCGGGGGTGGAGATGGGGGAGCACCGGCGGTACAAGGCTCACCTGACCGTGGCTCGCAGTCGGGAGGCGGTGGATGTACGGCCGTATCTCTCGGTTCTGGACGGATTCACGAGCCGCACCTGGACCGTCGACGAGCTGGCGCTGGTGCGGAGCAACCTTCCGAAGTCCGGGGTGCCGGGGGAGCAGCCCCGCTATGAGGTGGTCGGACGTTGGGCGCTGGGTGGGGCCGGTTAGGCTCGATGCGTGGACCCGAAGACCCGGAACCGGATCATGGCCGGTGTACTTGTGATGATGTTCGTCGTCGTGGCGTTGGCCGCTGCGCTCGGCAGGTAGGAACTGCGGACAGTCGCGCCCGCGGGGCGGAGCCCCCTGTCGACTCCGCCCCGCGCCCCTAGGGGCGCTACCAGGCGAAGGCCTCCGGAGACGGGCCCGGGCCCGGGAAGATCTCGTCCAGGCCTGCCAGGACCTCCTCGCTCAGCTCCAGCTCCACCGCGCGGATCGCCGACTCCAGCTGCTGTGCCGTGCGCGGGCCGACGATCGGGCCCGTCACGCCGGGGCGGGTCAGCAGCCACGCCAGGGCCGCCTCGCCGGGCTCCAGGCCGTGCTTCTCCAGCAGGTCCTCGTACGACTGGAGGCGCGCACGGGCGGCCGGGTCGGCGAGGGTGTCGGCGGCGCGGCCGGAGGCGCGGCGGCCGCCCTCAGCCTCCTTCTTGATGACACCGCCGAGCAGGCCGCCGTGCAGCGGCGACCAGGGGATGACACCGAGGCCGTACTCCTGCGCGGCCGGGATGACCTCCATCTCGGCGCGACGCTCGTAGAGGTTGTACAGGCACTGCTCGCTGACCAGACCGATGGTGCCGCCCCGCCGGGCGGCGATCTCGTTGGCCTGGGCGATCTTGTAGCCGGGGAAGTTGGAGGACCCGACGTACAGGATCTTGCCCTGCTGGACGAGGGTGTCGATCGCCTGCCAGATCTCCTCGAAGGGAGTGGAGCGGTCGACGTGGTGGAACTGGTAGATGTCGATGTAGTCCGTCTGGAGCCGCTTGAGCGAGGCGTCGACGGCACGGCGGATGTTCAGCGCCGACAGCTTGTCGTGGTTCGGCCAGGCCTCCCCGTCCGCGGCCATGTTGCCGTAGACCTTGGTGGCGAGGACGACCTTGTCGCGGTTGGCGGCGCTCTTCGCGAACCAGTTGCCGATGATCTCTTCGGTACGGCCCTTGTTCTCGCCCCAGCCGTACACGTTGGCGGTGTCGAAGTAGTTGATTCCCGCGTCGAGAGCCGAGTCCATGATCGCGTGGGAGTCGGCCTCGTCGGTCTGCGGGCCGAAGTTCATGGTGCCGAGGACGAGTCGGCTGACCTTGAGTCCGGTGCGTCCGAGCTGCGTGTACTTCATGACCCCTCAGCCAACGCCTTCGAGTGCGCTCAAGGCAAGCACGTGCTTCGGGGGGGGATTGCTCCCCCGCGGAATCGGGGGACAGCCGGAGGGAGTTGGGGCGGTTTCGTCTCTAACGTGCGGTGCATGACACGTATGGAGGGAATCCGCGCCACCCGGCGGAACATGCTGGCGCTCGGCACCGCGGCGGCGGCCGCCCCCTGGCTGGGCGCGGCCCCGGCACAGGCGGCGGATGTCGGATCCGGGGAGTTCGACGAACTGGGCATCACCGAGCTGCGCGGGCTGATGGCCCGGGGACGGCTCGACGCGGAGCGGCTCACCCGCTCCTACCTGGAGCGGATCGAGCGCATCGATCCGCTCCTGCACGCGGTGATCGAGGTCAACCCCGACGCGCTGCGGGAGGCGCGGCGGCTGGACGCGGGCGGAGGCCCCCGGGGCCCGCTGCACGGCATGCCCGTGCTGCTGAAGGACCTGGTCGAGACCGCGGACCGGATGCACACCACGGCCGGCTCCCTCGCCCTGGAAGGGCTCCGCCCTTCGCGGGACGCCACGGTCGCCGCCCGGCTCCGGGCCGCCGGTGCCGTCATCCTCGGCAAGACCAACCTCAGCGAGTGGGCGGGCGGCCTGTCGCTCACCCACCACGCCGGGTGGAGCGCGCGCGGCGGCCAGACCCGCAACCCGTACAAGCTGGACCGCTCGCCCAACGAGTCCAGTTCCGGCACCGGCGTCGCCGTCGCGGCGAACCTGTGCGTCGCCGGCATCGGCACCGAGACCAACGGCTCGATCATCGACCCGTCGTCGGCGAACTGCGTCGTGGGCGTCAAGCCGACGGTCGGACTGGTCGGCCGGGGCGGGGTGATCCCCGGTGTGCCCAGTCAGGACAGCGTCGGTCCGATGGCACGCACGGTCCGGGACGCGGCGATCATGCTCGGCACGCTGGTGGGGGTCGACGGGAGGGACCCGGCGACCGCGGCGAGCCGGGGCCGTTTCCACCGCGACTACACCCGTTTCCTGGACGCGGACGGGCTGCGCGGGGCGCGTATCGGTGTCCCGCGGACCGTGTACTACGGCTACAGCGACCACGCCGACGAGATCGCGGAACGGGCGATCGGGGTGCTTCGCGCGGCCGGGGCGGTGATCGTCGACCCAGCGGACATCCCCACCGCCGAGCAGTTGGAGGACCTGCCCGGTTCGATGGTCGTCCAGGCCTACGAGTTCAAGCGCGCGCTGAACGCGTACCTGGCCGGGGCCGGTGGTGAACACCCGCGCGACCTGGCGGAGTTGATCGCCTTCAACCGCGCCCACGCGGACCGTGAGCTGCGTTATGTACGGCAGGACGGGCTGGAGACGGTGCAGGGGCTGGACTTCTCGGAACGGGAGTACCGGGAGGCACTGGCCACGAACCGTCGGCTGTCACGGGCCGAGGGCATCGACGCCGTCCTGCGCCGACACCGCCTGGACGCCCTGGTGATGCCCACGTCCGGCCCACCGGCCAAGATCGACCTGATCCGGGGGGACACGTACGGGGGCGGTGCGTCCACGCCCGCGGCTCTCGCCGGGTATCCGGCGGTCAGTGTGCCGGCGGGGTTCGCGTTCGGGTTGCCGGTCGGGCTGACGTTCATGGGGACGGCGTGGAGCGAGCCGGTGCTGCTGCGGCTCGCGTACGCGTACGAGAGGGCGAGCGGGGTGCGGCGGGTGCCGACGTATCGGGGGGCGGATGTGGGGTTCTGACCCCGGGTCGGTGTTCTTGGAGAGAGAGCTCAGGAAGGGCGGCCCGCCTGCACCTCGCGGTGGATCGCCCAGGCGTCCGCCACCGGGCCCACGTGGCCGAGTTTGTCGGGGTTGATCACTGTGCGAATCGTCTGGATGCGGCCGTCGAGGATGTCCAGGGCGAGGGTGTGGAGGACCTTGCCGTCGCGGTCGTAGAAGATCGCGCCCGGCTGGCCGTTGAGCTGGTGCGGCTCGAAGGTGACCTCGATCCGGGCCATCCGGGGGAAGACCGAGCCCAGCAGCCGGGCCACGTTCTGCGCGCCCGCGACGGCCCTCGCCAGCTGTGGGGCCCTGCCGCCGCCGTCGCCGACCATCGACACGTCGGCGGCGAGCAGACCCCGCAGGCCGTCCACGTCGCCTTCGCGGAGGGCGTCGAAGAAGCGTGACGCCAGTTCCTCGCGCTCTTCCCGGTCCGCCTCGAAGCGGGGGCGGCCCGCCGCCATGTGGCGCCGGGCGCGGGACACGAGTTGCCGGCATGCCGCCTCCGAGCGGCCCACCGCCGCCGCGACCTCGGGGAAGCCGAAGTCGAAGACCTCCCGCAGCACGAAGGCCGCGCGCTCCAGCGGGCTGAGACGCTCCAGCAGCAACAGGGCCGCCATCGACACCGACTCGGCCAGTTCGGCCGCCCGCTCCGGGTCCTCGTAGGGGTCGTCGAGGAGTGGCTCGGGGAGCCATTCGCCCACGTACTCCTCCCGGCGGACGCGGGCCGAGCGCAGTACGTCGATCGCGATCCGGGTCACCGTGGTCGAGAGGTAGGCCTTCACCGACCTGGGCTCGGTCGCGGTGGCCTCGTAGCGCAGCCAGGTCTCCTGGACCGCGTCCTCGGCCTCGGCGACGCTGCCGAGGATCCGGTAGGCGATCGAGAACAGCAGTGGCCGCAGCTCCTGGAACTCCTCGGTCCTGCTCATGCCGTTCCTCGGCTCCTCTCAGCCGGTGAAGGACTCGGGGCCGAAACGGCCCCACGCGACGAACACCGCGAGTGCCAGGTAGGCCAGGTTCAGCACCACGAACGCGGACTCGCCCCGGCGGCCGTGGGTGATCATCGCCCCGACCATCAGGAGGATCCAGCAGACGGCGGTCACGGGCACCAGTACCGGTGCGATGTCGAGTGCGGCGGTCAGGACCAGGCCGGCCGCGGCCAGGAGTTCGAGGATGCCGAGGGTCTTCACGAAGGCCGTGCCGACCTCCCCGGTCCATCCTCCGCCGTGGGCCGCGGCCAGCTTCTCCCTGGGCACGAAGGTCTTGGTGACACCGCCGGTCAGGGCCACCGCGGCCAGCAGTCCGGCGGCGATCCACAGCGCGAGGTTCATCGTCCACTCCTTGGTCGAGGCTTGCCTGCACCTCTCGGGACGAGACAGCTGCCTTCGCTGTGACATCCCCGGTCTCAGGAGGTGTGCAAGGTCGCGAAAGCGGCTCGCGTGCGGGTGCCGTCCGGGGCGTCCCAGGCTCCAAAGACGTGGCCGTTCGCGCCCTCGGGGGCCGTGGGCGGCGGGCGTCGGTGCACGCGGAGAACCGTGCCGTCCGGGAGGGCGAGCTCGGTGCCGTCCTGGTCCTCGGTGACCTCGCCGGGGCCGGTTGCCAGGGCGGGACCCGTGTAGGAGTGGGTGACCTCATGGTCGGGGGTGTCGGTGAGGCTCTGCGCCTGGGCCTGGGCGCGGCCCTCGAACAGGGCGAGGAGTTCGGTGCGCAGGACCGGGTCGTGGATGCCGTCGTAGGCCCAGCGGGGGCCCAGCACGCCGTGTTCCATGGTGCCGACGAGGGCGTGGTCCGCGCCGGGGAGTGGGGCGGCGCGGTAGGTGAGGGGGGCCAGGTAGGCGACGGGCTCGGGGCCGGAGGAGTCGACGGCCACCATGAACTCGATCCCGACCTCGCCCTCCGGGTCGTCCAGCCGGAAGCCGCCGGCCTTGGTCAACTCGGGGGTGCCGGTGCCGGTGTACCACGGGCGGGTGGGCAGCCAGGCGGTGAGCAGGTCCAGCTTGGTGGGCTTGAGGGTGGTGTGGTGGATGATCGCCATACGGCGGATTCTGTCAGTCAGTCGCGGGGGAACTCATCGGTTTTGAGGGTGAGTTCGAGGGGGGTGGTGGTCATGTCGACGTCCACTCCGAAGGCGACGGACAGTTCGGTGAGGTACTCGCCGTCCTTGGGCTGGGTGTAGAGGTGACACTTGCCCTGGTAGGGGTCGGCGACGAGGTAGACGAGGACCCCGGCGAGCGCGTAGGCGATCTTCTTGGGGCCGTAGTCGTTGGCGGCCGTGCCTTTTGAGATGACCTCGGCGACGAACTCGATGTCCTTGGACCGCCACAGCCCCTTGCTGTCCTTCTCGGCGCCCTCGGCCACCAGCGTCACGTCGGAGGCGAAGCCATTGAGGTGCCCCGGATAGTCGACGCGGACATCCGACTTCACGCGCTTGCGCGGGTACTTGGTGCGCAGTTGCTCGACGATGTCCAGGATGATTTCCCAGTGCGTGTCCCGCTGCGGCGACATGAAGACGGCCCCCTCGACGATCTCGACCTTGTATCCCTCGGGGACGGGCATGTGCTCAAGACGCTCGAACAGTGCGTCGAGCGTGAGCTCCTCGCTCTCGTGGGCCATCTCGATCCTGTCTTCAAGGACGGTCATCGTGGCGCTCCTCCCCGGCTGCCCATGGACGAGCACAGCCGCGCGGTACAACGATACGCACGGTGACCAGGACACGGAGGGATGACGCACATGCCAGTCGACGGCGCCCCGGCAGTCGCGCGCATCGTCCACAGCACCCTCTCCGACACTCCCCTCGGCATCTACCTCCACGGCTCCGCCGTGCTCGGCGGCCTTCGCCCGCACAGCGACATCGACGTGCTGGTCGTCGTACGGACCTCGCTGACCCGTGACGAACGCCGGGCGCTGGTAAGCGAGTTGATGCGGGTGTCCGGCGTTCCGGGCGCTCGGCCCGTCGAGCTCATCGTCGTCGTACAGGACGATGTACGGCCGTGGCGGTATCCGCCCGTCTGCGACTTCCTCTACGGAGAGTGGCTGCGCGAGGGGTACGAGCGGGGCGTGCTTCCCGAGCCCGAGTCCAGTCCCGATCTCGCGCCCCTGCTCACCATGACCCTGGCCGGGGACGCGGCCCTGTACGGCCCTCCGCCCGCCCAACTCCTCGACCCCGTACCCCTCGTGGACCTCCGGCGCGCGATCGTCGCCGGAGTGCCGCAACTCCTGGGCGACCTGGACCA
Organism: Streptomyces canus; assembly: GCF_001514145.1. Lineage (GTDB taxonomy): Bacteria > Actinomycetota > Actinomycetes > Streptomycetales > Streptomycetaceae > Streptomyces > Streptomyces canus. Next base: position 428,293 of record NZ_KQ948660.1, on the reverse strand, counting down.
CGACACCCGTAACGTCCTGCTCACCCTCGCCCGCGTCTGGACCACCCTCGCAACGGACAGCATCCGCTCCAAGGACGCCGCCGCCGACTGGGTACTCGAGCGGCTGCCGTCCGAACACCGGGCCGTCCTCGCCCACGCCCGGGCCGTCTACCTCGGGGAGGAGAAGGAGCGGTGGGACGTCGGGCTGCGGGCCGGTGTCCGGCCCTGCGCCGGCTTCCTCGTCGACGCCATCGAACGTCAGTCGCTCACGTAGCGCTGTCCGAGGGCGTCTCCGGCTTCGTGTGCAGAATCTCGCGGGCCTGGTCCGCCGCGCGGGTGAGGCTTTCGGAGACGAAGTCGAGGAAGCGGGCGATGTTCTCCAGACGGGTGGCGGCCGGGGTGCCCGGGCCGAGGACGCCCACGCCCTGACGGGCCGTCTCGGCGAGCTGGATGGTGCCGCGGGCGCTGGCGATCATGGACTGGTACCAGACGTCGTCGTCGGCGACATAGCGCTCGCGGCGGCGGTCGTCGCGTTCCCGACGGACCAGGCCCTGGTTTTCGAGGTAGCTGATGGCCTTGGAGATGGACGCCGGGCTGACCTGGAGGCGCTGGACGAGTTCGGCGGCGGTGAGGCTGCCGGTGTCGCTGGTGTAGAGGCAGGTCAGCACCCTCGACATCATCTTGGGCGCGCCCGTCTGTATGAGGACGGTGGTGAACGTCTCCTCGTACTCGCGCACCGCCTCGGGATCGCGGCCGTGGGGCAGTTCGGGGGGCTGAGCCCCTCGGGGGGTGGCCTGGCGGCGGCGGCGGTGGGCGCGGCGTTCGGTGGCGCGGTGGGCCAGGTCGGCGCGGTAGGCGGTGGGGCCGCCGTTGCGCATGACCTCGCGGGTGATGGTCGAGGTGGGGCGCTCGAGGCGGCGGGCGATCTCCGCGTAGGCGAGGCCGTCGGCCACTCCCAGCGCGATCTGCTGACGTTCCTGCTGGGTGAGCCTGCCTCCCGGCATCGCGGTCTCCTTCGTGGTCCCTGGTGCCCGCAGCATAGCGTTCGCTTTCATTCTATTGCAACGAACGCGTGACTGACGTTGCGTTATCTTCGAGGCGGTTGCAATGAAATCGCCGCAACTACCTGCAGTGATAACGATATTTCGCAACGACTGTGTTGCCGGATCTGTGAATGCAACGTAGCTTTTCGTTCATCGGAAACAGCGACGAACGCAGGAGCACCTGATGCAGAAGTTCGACACCACCGCCCCCGTCACCACCGTCATCGACCTCCCCGCCGGCCGCGTTCAGGTGATCGCCGCCAACCGCACCGACAGCACCGTCGAGGTCCGGCCCGCCGATCCCGCCAAGAGCCGCGACACCCGTGCCGCCGAGCAGTTCGAGGTCACCCGCGGTGACGACGGTGTCCTGCGGATCGCCGCCCCGGCCGCGAAGAACCAGTACTTCGGGTCCTCCGGCTCCGTCGAGATCACCGTCCAGCTCCCGGCCGGCTCCCACGTCGAGGCCAAGACCGCCGCCGCCGAGTTCCGCGCCGTCGGACGCCTCGGGGACGTCGTCTTCCAGGGCGCCCACGGCCCGGTCAAGATCGACGAGGCCGCGAGCATCCGACTCACCGCCGCCGACAGCGACATCACCGTCGGCCGCCTCACCGGAACCGCCGAGATCAGCACCCAGAAGGGCGACATCACCATCGCCGAGGCCGTCACCGGCTCGGTCGTGCTGAGCACGCAGACGGGCGACATCACCGTCGGCACCGCCGCCTCCGCCTCCCTGGACGCCGGCACCTCCTACGGCCGCGTCCACAACACCCTCAAGAACACCGAAGGAGCCCATGCCGGCCTGGTCATCCGCGCCACCACCGCGCACGGCGACATCACCGCCCGCAGCCTCTGACCCGCAGCCCTCACAAGGAGCACCCACCATGACCGACCTGGCCATCGCGGCGAACGGCCTGCGCAAGGCCTACGGGGACAAGACCGTCCTCGACGGCATCGACATCCAGGTGCCCGCCGGCACGATCTTCTCCCTCCTCGGCCCGAACGGCGCCGGCAAGACCACCGCCGTCAAGATCCTCTCCACGCTCATATCCGCCGACCCGGGCACCGGTGACATCCGCATCGGCGGCCACGACCTGGCCGCCGACCCGCAGGGAGTGCGGGCCGCGATCGGGGTCACCGGCCAGTTCTCCGCCGTGGACGGGCTGATCACCGGCGAGGAGAACATGCTCCTGATGGCGGACCTGCATCACCTGCCCAAGAGCGAGGGACGGCGGGTCGCCGCCGAACTGCTGGAGCGCTTCGACCTCGCCGAGGCCGCGAAGAAGCCCGCCTCCACCTACTCCGGCGGCATGAAGCGCCGCCTCGACATCGCCATGACCCTGGTCGGCGACCCGCGGATCATCTTCCTCGACGAACCGACCACCGGCCTCGACCCCCGCTCCCGGCACACCATGTGGCAGATCATCAGGGAGCTGGTCGCCGATGGCGTCACCGTCTTCCTCACCACCCAGTACCTGGAGGAGGCCGACGAACTCGCCGACCGCATCGCGGTGCTGAATGACGGCAAGATCGCCGCCGAGGGCACCGCCGACGAACTGAAGCGGCTGATCCCCGGCGGTCACGTCCGGCTCCGCTTCACCGACCCGGACGCCTACCGGTCCGCCGCCTCCGCACTGCGCGAGGTCACCCGGGACGACGAGTCGCTGGCCCTGCAACTCCCCAGCGGCGGCAGCCAGTCCGAGCTGCGCGCGATCCTCGACCGGCTCGACGCGGCCGGCATCGAGGCCGACGAGCTGACCGTGCACACCCCCGACCTCGACGACGTCTTCTTCGCCCTGACCGGCGGCGCCGACGTCACCGACCAGCCCGACCAGCCCAAGGAGACCGTCCGATGAGCAACCTCTCCCTCGCCGTACGCGACTCGTCCACGATGCTGCGCCGCAACCTCCTGCACGCCCGTCGCTATCCCTCGCTCACCCTGAACCTGCTGCTCACGCCGATCATGCTGTTGCTGCTCTTCGTCTACATCTTCGGCGACACCATGAGCGCGGGCATCGGCGGCGGCGACCGCTCCGACTACATCGCGTATCTCGTCCCGGGCCTGCTGCTGATGACCATCGGCTCCACCACGATCGGCACCGCGGTCTCCGTCTCCAACGACATGACCGAGGGCATCATCGCCCGGTTCCGGACCATGGCGATCCACCGCGGTTCGGTGCTCGTCGGACACGTCGTCGGCAGTGTGCTGCAGTCGATCGTCAGCGTGGTCCTGGTCGGCGCGGTCGGCGTGGCCATCGGCTTCCGCTCCACCGACGCCACCGTCCTGGAGTGGCTCGCGGCCTTCGGACTGCTCGTGCTCTTCGCCACGGCGCTCACCTGGATCGCCGTCGGCATGGGCCTGATCAGCCCCAACGCCGAGGCCGCCAGTAACAACGCCATGCCGCTGATCTTCCTGCCGCTCATCTCCAGCACGTTCGTGCCGGTCGACGCGATGCCGGGCTGGTTCCAGCCGATCGCCGAGTACCAGCCCTTCACCCCAGCCATCGAGACCCTGCGCGGACTGCTCCTGGGCACCGAGATCGGCAACAACGGCTGGATCGCCGTCGCCTGGTGCCTCGGCCTCGCGGTGCTCGGCTACCGCTGGTCGACCGCGAAGTTCAACGCCGATCCGAAGTAACCGCCATGACAGCGCGGGCCGGCTCCCGCACCCGTCCGACCCCAGGGCGGCGTACACCGACACCTCGTCGGAGTGCGCCGCCCCGTTCGTGTGCGAAGTGCCGGATCAGTGGGCCTCGTAGGGCCCGCCCAGACCCCACGCCTGGTGCATCGCCGCCGCGAAGGCCGCCGCGATCTTGTGCTCGCCGCTCGCGTTCGGGTGGGTGCCGTCGTAGGTGTCGTGGTTGATGTCGTACGACGCCGGGGGCGAGACCGGCAGCAGGGGGGAACGGGGCTCGTCCAGGTCCGCGATCGCCTTGGCGAGGAGCTCGTTGAAGCGGGCGACCTCCGTCGCGAAGGGCGTGTCCGACTCCGCCCGGACGTTGGGGATCACCGGGAGGACGGCCATCCGGATCCGGGGATCGGCCAGGCGTGCCTCGGCGACGAAGGCGCGGACGTTCTCCGCCGTCTGTTCCGCGTTCGTGTAGAAGCCCAGGTCGATCAGGCCCAGCGACACCAGCAGCACGTTCGCGCGGTGCGCCCGTACCGCGTCGCCGATCAGCGGGGCCATGTGCAGCCAGCCCTCGCCCCACCCGGCCAGGTGGGCCCGGGGGAAGTCGGGATCGGCGTACTCGTACGACGTAGGCGCGTCCGCCGCCTTGTTGTACAGCGTCTCGCGCGGGCCCACGAGGGCGAAGGGGCCGCCGCAGGTGTCACGCAGGTGCTGCCACATCCGGTAACGCCAGGTGTGCTCGCCCGCGCTTCCGATCGTCATCGAATCGCCGACCGGCATGAATCTGAGCATCCGCTCATGATGGATCATCGGCGGGTGCGGCGGCATGTGAGTCCGGCCACGCCTTCCCCTGTGACCTCCCGGCCACGACCCTTCACACACCTGTCGGGATGGCAGTCTTGGGGCATGCGTCGACCCTTCGCCCTCCTCGCCGGGACCCTGCTCGTGGGCGCCTTCACCCTGCCCGCCACCGTGCCCGTCTCCGCCGCCGACGGGGACGGGAAGGGGGACAAGGGCTTCACGATCTCCGACCCCCGGATCACCGAGTCCAGCGGGCTCGCCGCCTCGCGGCAGCACCCCGGCATCTACTGGACCCACAACGACCAGGACACCGGCGCATATCTGTACGCCGTCGACAGCGCCACCGGCAAGACCGTCGCCAGGATCACCATGACCGGCGTCGGTACCCCGAGGGACGTCGAGGCGATCGCGATGGGGCCCGACAACGAACTCTGGGTCGGCGACATCGGCGACAACGACGGGGTCACCTGGCCCTATGTGTGGATCTACAAGCTGCCTGAGCCCAAAGTCCTCAAGGACCAGTCCGTCAAGGCCACTCAGTACGTCGTGAAGTACACCGACGGCTCGCGCGACGCCGAGTCGATGGTCGTCCAGCCCAAGACCGGGCGCGTCTACATCATCGACAAGCACGAGGACGGCGGGCATCTCTACGAGGGACCCGCCACCCTCTCCCCCTCGGGGACGAACGTCTTCAAGCCCGTCAAGCCGGTCGACCTGTGGGCGACCGACGCCGCGTTCTCGCCCGACGGCAAACAGCTCGTCGTACGCGGGTACCTCGGCGGTATCTGGTACGACTGGAACGGCGGCGACATCAAGCGCCGCGGGCGGATCAGCGTGCCGCTCGGGCAGGGGGAGTCCGTCTCCTACTCGCCCGACGGGACCAAGATCCTGCTCGGCATGGAGGGCGCGGACAGCGAGGTGGAGGCGCAGGACGCACCCGGGGACGGCGGCTCCAAGTCTCCCTCTGAGGGCGGGAGTTCCTCGGCCTCCGGAAGCGATGGCGGCGGGAACTCCGACGACACCATAAAGATCGGCGCCCTCGCCCTGGGGGCCGTCGCCGCCCTCTTCGGACTCCGGCGGCTATTCCGGCGCTCGTGAGCCCTCGCGCCGGCCGGCCACGAACACCTCGAGCCCGTCCAGGATCCGCTGGAGTCCGAACTCGAAGTGGTCGAACTCCGGGCTCCACGTGTCCTCGGCGAGGGAGCCGAGGACCGGGTAGCGGCCGGTGGCCATGACCTTCTCGATGAACGGGGCCTGGGCCGCGAAGAAGTCCGCGGTCGTCATGCCCGAGGTGCGCTCCGCCTCCCGCTGGTAGACCTGCGTGCGCGCGGCCCCGACGACGTACCCGTCGACCATGATGACCGCCGACACCAGCTCGGGATCGGTCAGGCCCATCGGCCGGATCCGGCCGAGGACCTTCTCCATGCCGTCCAGCGCGCTCGGGCCGAGCAGCGGGCGGGCCTGGTTGACACCGAGCAGCCACGGGTGGCGGGTGTAGAGAGCGAGCGTGGCACGGGCCATGGCCTCCAGGGCGGAGCGCCAGGTGCCGTCGCCGAGGTCGGCCGGGTTCTCGGAGGGGCGCTGGACGCGGTCGAGCATCAGGTCGAGCAGCTCGGCCTTGCCGGGGACGTACCGGTACAGGGACATCGCGCCGGTGCCGAGCTCGGTGGCGATCCGGCGCATCGAGACCGCGTCGAACCCCTCCTCGTCCGCGATCCGGACGGCCGCTTCCACGATCCGGTCCAGCGTCAGCCCCGGCTTGGGCCCCCGGCTGGGCCGTGGAGCCCCGTCCCACAGCAGCTCGAGCGTGCGGACGATGTCCCCGCTGCCACTGGTGTCCCCGCTGCTCGTCATGGGGGAAGCTTAGTTCCGGGGAAAAACTGAGTACAGCGTACGCGCAATCGAGTACGCTGTACTCAGTCAAGGAGTGAAGGGGGAACCCATGACCGATCACGGATACGCCGTCCACGCCGAGGGACTGGAGAAGCGCTACGGCGAGAAACGCGCCCTCGACGGCTTCGACCTCGCCGTCCGCGAGGGCACCGTGCACGGCCTGCTCGGGCCGAACGGCGCGGGGAAGACCACGGCGGTCCGCATCCTGTCCACGCTGATCCGGCTGGACGGCGGCCGGGCCACCGTGGCCGGCCTGGACGTGGCCCGGCAGGGGCGCGAGGTGCGGTCGAGGATCGGGCTCACGGGGCAGTACGCCGCCGTGGACGAGGTCCTCACCGGCCGGCAGAACCTGGAGATGTTCGGGCGGCTGTTCCACCTCGGCGGGAAGCGGGCCAAGCGGCGGGCCGCCGAACTCCTGGAGCAGTTCGACCTTACCGACGCCGCCGACAAGGGCGTAGGCAAGTACAGCGGCGGTATGCGGCGCCGGCTCGACCTCGCCGCCTCCATGATCCTCGCACCCGCCGTGCTCTTCCTCGACGAGCCGACGACGGGCCTGGACCCCCGTAGCCGCGGCGAAGTCTGGGATTCCGTACGGGCGTTGGTCGCGAGCGGCACCACCGTCCTGCTGACCACGCAGTACCTGGAGGAGGCCGACAAGCTCGCCTCCCGCATCACCGTCATCGACCAGGGCCGGTCCATCGCCGACGACACCCCGGACGGGCTCAAGGACCGGGTCGGCGGCGACCGTATCGAGGTCGTGGTCGCCGAGCGGTCGGAGATCCCGCGCGCGGTGAAGGTCGTCGCCCGGGTCTCCGACGGCGAACCCGAGACGGAGGAAGGGGAGTTGCGGGTGCACGCCCCCGTGGTCGACCGCGTCTCCGCGCTCACCGAAGTCGCCCGCACCCTCCAGGACGAGGGCGTGCGGGTCGAGGACATCGGACTGCGCAGGCCGAGCCTCGACGACGTGTTCCTGCGCCTGACCGGACACCGGACGGAGAAGGAGACGGCTGCATGAGCACCATGGAGGCCACCCACGGCCGTACCTACTGGGCCCTCGCCGACGTGTGGAACATCGTCCGCCGGGGCCTCACCCACTACCGGCGCCAACCCATCAATATCGCCTGGCAGCTGGGCTTCCCGATCCTCTCCGTCCTGCTCTACGGCTATGTCTTCGGCAGCGCCATGCAGGTGCCCGGCGGCGGGGACTACAAGGACTTCCTGATGCCCGGCATGTTCGTGATGACGATGGCCTTCGGCTTCATCAACACGGCCACCCTCGTGGTGTACGACGCCACGAAGGGCGTGATCGACCGGTTCCGCTCGATGCCGATGGCCTCGTCCGCGGTGGTCGCGGGGCGCGGGGTGACCGATCTGCTCGTCGCCTGCGCCGAGTTGGCGATCATGATGCTCACCGCGGTGGCCATGGGCTGGCGCCCCGACGGCGGGCTCGGCTTCCTCGCCGCCTTCGGACTGCTGCTGTGGCTCAGGTTCGCACTGATCTGGATCGGGGTGTGGCTGGGCCTGATGGTGCCCAACCCGGAGGCGGCGGGCGGCCTGTTCGCGGTCGCCTTCCCGCTCACGATGATCTCCAGCATCTTCGTCGCACCTCAGCTGATGCCCGACTGGCTGGGCGCGGTGGCCGCGTGGAACCCGATTTCCTCGACCGCTGCCGCCAGTCGCGACCTGTTCGGCACGCCGGTGGGCGGCGGGGACTCCTGGGTCGAGCAGCACGCCCTGCTGATGGCCGGGGTGTGGCCCGTGGTGCTCACGGCGATCTTCCTGCCGCTGGCGGTACGGAGGTTCCAGAAGCTGAGTCGGTGACGTCCCGCGCACAAGTGACGTCCCCTGTCTTGACGTGTTCATGTGACCTGACTTCCATGGGAGGTGCAGGGCTGTGGGAGCGCTCCCACTGAGTTCCGGGCCCGCGCCTCCCGAGAGGAAGCAGCGAACATGTTCCGCAGCTTGCGAAGAGCGCTGTGTGCGGTGGCGGCGGCGCTCCTGTTACCGCTGGGGACCGCTGGTCTGCAGCCGGCCCACGCCGCCGAGACGGCCGGCGCCGGGTACTGGCACACCAGCGGCCGCCAGATCCTGGACGAGTCCGGGCAGCCGGTCCGGATCGCCGGGATCAACTGGTTCGGCTTCGAGACCGGCAACTACGTCGTCCACGGCCTCTGGTCCCGCGACTACAAGTCCATGATCGACCAGATGAAGTCGCTGGGCTACAACACCCTCCGCATCCCGTACAGCGACGACATCTTCAAATCGGGGACGGTCCCCAACAGCATCGACTTCTCCAGCGGCAAGAACGCCGACCTCCAGGGGCTGAACTCCCTCGGCGTCCTGGACAAGATCGTCTCGTACGCCGGTCAGGACGGCCTCAAGGTCATCCTCGACCGGCACCGCCCGGACTCCGGCGGCCAGTCGGCGCTCTGGTACACCTCCGCGGTCCCGGAGTCGACGTGGATCGCCAACCTCAAGGCGCTCGCGACGCGCTACCAGGGCCAGGACACGGTCGTGGGCATCGACCTGCACAACGAACCGCACGATCCCGCCTGTTGGGGCTGCGGGGACACCGCCACGGACTGGCGGCTGGCGGCTCAGCGGGCCGGCAACGCGGTGCTGGGGGTCAATCCCGACCTGCTGATCTTCGTCGAAGGCGTGCAGACCTTCAACGGCGTCTCCGGCTGGTGGGGCGGCAACCTGATGGGGGTCGCGCAGTACCCGGTGCAGCTGAACGTCGCGAACCGGGTCGTGTACTCCGCCCATGACTACGCGACGAGCGTGGCCCAGCAGAGCTGGTTCAGCGACCCGTCCTTCCCCGCCAACATGCCCGGGATCTGGGACAAGTACTGGGGATACGTCTTCAAGCAGAACATCGCCCCGGTGTGGGTGGGCGAGTTCGGCACCACCCTTCAGTCGACCGTGGACCAGAAGTGGCTGGCGGCACTGGTCTCGTATCTGCGGCCGACATCGACGTACGGCGCCGACTCCTTCCACTGGACCTTCTGGTCGTGGAACCCCAACTCCGGTGACACGGGCGGGATCCTGAAGGACGACTGGCAGACCGTGGACACCGTGAAGGACGGGTATCTGGCGAGTGTGAAGGCGCCGGGTTTCCCGCCGAGCGGCGATCCGGGGGACCCCGGCGACCCCGGTGGTGGCACGGCGGCCTGCACCGCCTCCTACTCCGTCAGCAGCGACTGGGGGAGCGGCTTCAACGCCGAGGTGAAGGTGACCAATGCGGGGTCCACGGCCCTCTCCTCCTGGAAGGTGACGTGGACCTGGCCGGGCTCGCAGAAGGTCACCTCCCTGTGGAACGCGTCGTACACCCAGACCGGCTCGACCGTGACCGCGACGAACGCTTCCCACAACGGGGCGGTGCCGGTGGGGAGTTCGGCGAGTTTCGGCTTCGGGGGAGCACCCGGGGGCGGGGGTGTGCCGGCGGTGAGCTGTACGGCCGCGTGAGGGCCGGGTGACGGGGCGCTCGGCGGGTGCCGGGCGCCCCGTCAACGGGGGAAATGCCGGAGCTTCTCTACTCACCCAGCGAAGCCGCGAGAAGGGCGGCGGTTTTCTCTCCCGCTCGCTGTTTGACCAAGCCTTCCTTGGCAGCTGCACGAAGCCTGACCTTCGAGTTGCCCGTCCCACCTCTTGTCACCACCGCGGTGACCACGACAGGGTTCAGGCCGCCCGCACCACCGCCGGTGACGACACGGATCGTCTCCTGGTTCGTGTCAGGCTCGACTCGCGTGGGCCCCACCGCTCGTCCGGCTCGACCCAGCACCTCGACGACCCGCTCGACGGCACCCTCGAAAGGCAACGGCATGTCGAGGTCGATCTCATGGACGTTCTTCTTCATCAGCTTGGCCACAAGCCGGGTCAAACGACCGCTGCCCCCACCCACGGCCCCCAGAGCAGCAAGCTCGTCAGCCAGGATCTCGTCCTCACCCCGGTCCACACACCCCACCCTTCATCGCCTGGACTTCCCCTGCAAGGGGGACTCGTTGAGGATGGCTCCTGACCTGGTTTCCACGCACCATCCCTCGGAAGGACATGATGAAGCTTCTCCTCACCGACTCCGGTGTCAAGAACGCGCGCATCCAGGACGCGCTGGTCGACCTCCTGGGCAAGCCGATCGCCGAGTCCAGCGCTCTGTGCATCCCCACCGCGGGGTACGGGGCCCCCGACGCTGATCCTGGCGGCCCATGGCGATTCATCAGCGGACGATCCCCCCTCCCCATGACCGGGCTGGGGTGGAAGTCGGTGGGCGTGCTGGAGCTCACCGCGCTGCCCAGCATCGAGAAGGCGAGCTGGGTCTCCTGGGTCCGGGAGGCCGACGCCCTGCTGGTCAACGGCGGTGACGCGCTGTACCTGGCCCACTGGATGCGGGAATCCGGGCTCGCTGAACTCCTGCCGTCGCTGCCCGACCTGGTCTACGTGGGGCTCAGCGCCGGGAGCATGGTGATGACACCCCGCATCGGGCAGGACTTCGTGGGCTGGAAGCCGGCCACCGGAGGCGACAGCACGCTGGGCCTGGTCGATTTCTCGATCTTCCCGCATCTGGATCATCCGGCCTGTCCGGAGAACAGCATGGCCGATGCAGAGCGATGGGCGGCCGGCATCGGGTGTCCGGCGTACGCCATCGACGAGCAGACCGCCATCAAGGTGGCGGACGGAACCGTCGAGGTGGTCTCCGAGGGGCACTGGAAGTTGTTCAACCCGGCCTCGTGAAGCCCTCCTCCGTCGGACGTACGGGATCGACCGCGTCCTCGGCCAGGCGGGCGGCGCGTTCGTCGAAGTCCTGGCGCGCGCTCCGGATGGCGGTGATGTTCGCCTGGGACCAGTCGGTGATGGATTGAAGGAGCCCGCCCACCTCTCGCCCGAGGCCGGTCAGTCGGTACTCGACGCGCGGTGGGACGGTCGGGTACACGCTGCGGGTCAGCAGGCCCTCGCGTTCCAAGGCGCGCAGGGTCGAGGTCAGGACCTTCGGGGTCACCCCGTCCAGACGGCGCCGGAGTTCGGCGAACCGCATGGGACGACCGTCCTCAAGGGCCACCAGCACCAGCATGGTCCACTTGCTGGCGATCAGCTCCAGCACCGCGCGGGTGGGGCAGTCGCGCAGGAAGACGTCCACGCCGCCGTGTTCTCTCAGGTCGAAGCCGGTATCCATGAAGAACCTCGATATCAGAGAAGTGCCTTCTTCCGCCGGGGGATTGACGGCCGGAGGATCGTCGCATGAAGCGTATGCATGCCATCGTCCAGACCGTCTTCGGCGGCCCCGAGGTGCTGGGCTACACCGAGACCGACCTGCCGGAGCCCGGCCCCGGGGAGGTGCTGGTGCGGGTCGGTGGTGCCGGGGTCAATCCGGGGGACGCGGTGCTCAGGTCCGGCCGGGTCCCCGACCTGGTCACCCTGCCCTGGACACCGGGCAACGACGTGGCCGGGACCGTCGAGCGGGTCGGTGCGGGGGTGACGCGGTTCGTGCCGGGCGACGAGGTGTACGGCATGCTGCCGGTCTCCCCGCGGGGCGCGTACGCGGAGTACACCGCCGCGCCGGCCGCAGCGCTGGCTCCGAAGCCGAAGAATCTCGACTTCGCGCAGGCCGCGGCGGTTCCCCTGGTCGCGATCACCGCCTGGCAGGCGCTGGCCGTGTTGGCCCGGGTCCGGCCCGGTGACCGGGTACTGATCCACGCGACAGCGGGCGGCGTCGGTCATGTCGCGGTCCAGCTGGCCAAGGAGATCGGTGCCCACGTCATCGGAACCGCGCGTCCGGCCAAACACGGGTGGCTGCGCGAACTCGGCGCCGCCGAGCTGATCGACTACACGGCCGGCGACTTCCGTACGGCCGTATCGCCGGTGGACGTCGTCCTGGACCTGGTGGGCGGCGCGTACGGGCCGCGCTCCCTCGACGTGCTCAAGCCGGGCGGGCTGCTCATCGGGGCTTCCATCGATCCCGGTACGGACGAACAGGAGGCCACCGGCCGGGGGTTGCGCTACGTCTGGGTCACGGCCGAGCCGTCCGGGCAGGCACTGGAGCCGATCACGGACCGCATCGAGGCGGGCCGCCTCGAGGTCGCCGTGGAGCGCACCTACCCACTGTCCGAGGCCGCCGCGGCCCACCACGCGATCGAGGAACGGCGCACCACGGGCAAGCTGGTGCTGGTGCCGTGAGGTGGCGGGGCCGGACACTCCAACTGGGCGTCCTCAGCGGCATGTTCACCCGTACGGTTGATCAGGTGGGCATCTGGACGTAGGGCGTGTGTTCGCTCGATTACGTTCCGTCGCATGGTCAGTTCCCAACATGACGCCGTCCATCGGATCTTCCGACAGGAGCCGGATCTCTTGGCCCGTCTCGTGCCGGAGGCGGGCGTCAGGTTCCCCGAGTACAGCTCGATCGAGCCGCTCGACACCGATCTCACCGAGATCAGGCCGTTGGAGCGTCGGGTGGACAGCTTCTTCCGGGTTCGTACGGTCGACGACGAAGGCGGGTTTCTGCTCGCTGTCGAGTCGCAGAGCCATCCGGACCCGGACAAGCACAACAGCTGGGCCTACTACTTGGCGCATATGTATGCCAAGTACCGGTTGCCGCCGATTCTGCTGGTGGTGTGCCGGGACAAGAAGACGGCGGAGTGGGCGAGAGACCCCATCCGAATCGGGCGCAGTTTCCACACGAGCATGGAGGTGTTCCCCTTGGTTCTGGGGCCGATCGGCGTGCGTCCGATCACCGATCCGGAGGAGGCGGCGAAAGACCTGGCGCTCACCACATTCTCCATTCTCATCAACGCCAAGGACCCGGGCATCCTTGCGATACTGGACGCGGTGGCACCGGTGCTGGGGCCCTACGCGGACTGGGCGGAGTACGTCGAGATCGGTCTGGACGAAGGTCCCGGCCGCGAACACTGGAGGGAACTCATGGCCGTGTACACCCCGAACTTTCCCGGCGGCGGCAGCGTCATGGAGGAGGCGTGGCGCGAGGTCAAGACCGAGGGCAAGGCCGAGGGCAAGGCCGAGGACATTCTTCGGGTCCTTGAAGTACGGGGCGTCGAAGTCCCCGACTCCGTCCGGGAGCAGGTCATGTCCTGCACAGACCTGGAGCTGCTGGGTACCTGGTTCGACCGTTCCCTGACCGTGAAGACCGCTGAGGAACTGGTCGCCGACGAGTAGCCGGACGCACGTGAAGGGCGCCCCGCGGCAATGCGCGGGGCGCCCTCGTCGTCGTAGCGGAAGCGGGTGTTACAGCTTCTCGATGACGTAGTCCACGCACTTCGTCAGGGCCTCGACGTCCGCCGGGTCGATCGCCGGGAACATCGCCACGCGCAGCTGGTTGCGGCCGAGCTTGCGGTAGGGCTCGGTGTCCACGATGCCGTTGGCGCGCAGGACCTTGGCGATCGCGGCGGCGTCGACCTCGTCCGAGAAGTCGATCGTGCCGATGACCTGGGAGCGCTTGGCCGGGTCGGTGACGAACGGGGTCGCGTGCTTGGACTCCTCCGCCCAGCTGTACAGACGCGTCGAGGAGTCCTTCGTACGGGCCGTCGACCACGCCAGACCGCCCTGGCCGTTGATCCACTCCAGCTGCTGGTTCAGCAGGAAGAGGGTGGCGAGGGCCGGGGTGTTGTACGTCTGGTTCTTGCGGGAGTTGTCGATCGCCGTCGGCAGCGAGAAGAACTCCGGGACGTGGCGGCCGGACGCGTGGATCCGCTCGGCGCGCTCGATGGCCGCCGGGGAGAACACGCCGATCCACAGGCCGCCGTCGGAGGCGAAGGACTTCTGCGGGGCGAAGTAGTAGACGTCCGTCTCGGACACGTCGACCGGGAGGCCGCCGGCGCCGGAGGTGGCGTCCACGAGGACCAGGGCGCCCTCGTCGGCGCCGGCCACCCGCTTGACCGGGGCGGCGACACCGGTGGAGGTCTCGTTGTGCGTGAACGCGTACACGTCCACGCCCGCCTCGGCCTGCGGCTCCGGGTGGGTGCCCGGGTCGCTGGAGATCACCGTCGGCTCGGCCAGCCAGGGGGCCAGCTTGGCGGCCTTGGCGAACTTCGAGCTGAACTCGCCGAAGGTCAGGTGCTGCGACTTGTTCTCGATCAGGCCGTGCGTCGCGACGTCCCAGAACGCGGTGGAGCCGCCGTTGCCGAGGACGACCTCGTAGCCCTCGGGGAGGGAGAACAGCTCACTGATGCCCTCGCGCACCTTGCCGACCAGGTTCTTGACCGGGGCCTGGCGGTGGGAGGTGCCGAGGAGGGAGGTACCGGTTGCGGCCAGCGCGTCCAGCGCTTCCGTCCGCACCTTGGAGGGGCCCGCGCCGAAACGACCGTCGGCGGGCTTGATGTCAGCGGGAATCTGGATCTCAGCCACGAGGGGAGCGTAGCCGCTGGGGAAACCTGGTCGAAACGTAGTCCGTCGGGTGAGACGCCGGTGTTGACCGGACTGGTTTGCTGGAGTCATGACGGATCTTGAGGCCGATCTGCGGAAGGCCGTCCGGGGTGAGGTCGGTTTCGACGTCACCTCCCGGGCCCTGGTCACCATGGACGCGTCCAACTACCGGCGGGTCCCTCTCGGGGTCGTCGCTCCCCGGGACGCCGACGACGTGGCCGCCGTGCTGGAGGTCTGCCGCACCCATGGCGTACCCGTCGTCCCCCGCGGCGGCGGTACCTCCATCGCCGGACAGGCCACCGGTACCGGGGTCGTGCTGGACTTCACCCGGCACATGAACCGGGTCCTGGCGCTCGACGCCGAGGCGCGTACCGCCGTCGTCCAGCCCGGGCTCGTGCTCGACCGGCTCCAGGACGCCGCCGCGCCGCACGGGCTGCGGTTCGGGCCCGACCCCTCCACCCACAGCCGGTGCACGCTCGGCGGAATGATCGGCAACAACTCGTGCGGCTCGCACTCGGTGGCGTGGGGGACGACCGCGGACAGCGTGGCGGAGCTGGACGTCGTCACCGCGCGCGGACAGCGGCTTCGGCTCGGACAGGAGTGGGCCGGGGCGCCGACGGGGCTGCGGGAGCTGGTCGACGGGGAACTGGCACGGCTGCGGACCGGTTTCCCCGAGCTGCCCCGCCGGATCTCCGGGTACGCCCTGGACGCCCTCCTGCCGGAACACCGGGCCGACGTCGCCCGGTCCTTCTGCGGCAGCGAGGGCACTCTGGGCGTCCTCACCGAGGCCGTCGTCCGGCTGGTGGAGGCGCCACGCGCGCGTGCGCTCGCGGTGCTCGGGTACGCGGACGAAGGCGCGGCCGCCGAGGCGGCGGCGGGGCTGCTGGTGCACCGCCCCCTGACGGTGGAGGGCATGGCGGCCGACCTGGTGCCCTCGACGGCCGCGCTGCCACGGGGCGGCGCCTGGCTGTTCGTGGAGACGGGCGGCTCCTCCGAGGGCGAGGCACGCGCGCGTGCGGAGGACGTCGTGCGCGCGGCCGACGTCCTCGACGCGCTCGTGGTGACCGACCCGGCGGGGCAGCGGGCCCTGTGGCGCATCCGCGAGGACGCCAGCGGTACGGCGACCCGGATGCCGGACGGTTCCGAGGCCTGGCCCGGCTGGGAGGACTGCGCGGTGCCGCCGCAGCGGCTCGGCGCCTATCTGCGGGACTTCCGCGGACTGCTCGTCTCCCACGGCCTGAAAGGCACCCCGTACGGACACTTCGGCGACGGCTGCATCCACGTCCGCATCGACTTCGACCTGCTCACCGGACCCGGCATCGCCCGCTTCCGGCGCTTCTCCGAGGAACTCGCCGATCTGGTGGCGGCGCACGGCGGGTCGCTGTCCGGAGAGCACGGGGACGGGCAGGCGCGGGCCGAACTGCTGCCGAGGATGTACGGCGAGGAGATGGTCGCCCTGTTCGAGCGGGCGAAGGGCATCTGGGACCCGGACGACCTGTTCAACCCGGGAATGCTGGTCCGCCCGGCCCCCCTCGACACCAACCTCCGCTTCTCCGTGCTGCCCCGCGAGCCGGTCGAGGTCGCCTTCGGGTACCCGGCCGACGGCGGTGACTTCTCCGCCGCCGTACGGCGCTGCGTCGGCGTCGCGAAATGCCGTACGACCTCGGCGACCGGGGCCGCCGTCATGTGCCCGTCCTTCCGGGCCACCGGCGAGGAGGCGCACTCCACGCGCGGGCGTGCGCGGCTGCTGCACGAGATGCTGGCCGGTGAGGCGGGCGGGTTGGTCACCGACGGCTGGCGGTCCGAGGAGGTGCGTGAGGCGCTGGACCTGTGCCTGTCCTGCAAGGGCTGCCGCACCGACTGCCCGGTCGGGGTCGACATGGCCACGTACAAGGCGGAGTTCCTGCACCACCACTACGCCGGTCGACGGCGCCCCGCCGCCCACCACAGCATGGGCCGGCTGCCGAGGTGGCTGCGCGGGGTGGACCGTATGCGCGCGGCAGTGGTGGTCAACGCCCTTGCTTCCGTACGGCCGTTGGCGGCCGTTGCCAAACGGCTCGGCGGGATCGCGCCCGAGCGGCGGATCCCGAAGGTGGCGACGGAGACGTTCAGCCGGTGGTGGGACAGGCGAAAGGCCCGGGGCGCCGGTGGTGAACCGGTCATCCTGTGGCCGGACACCTTCACCGAGCATCTCTCACCGTCCGTGGGACAGGCCGCCGTACGCGTGCTGGAGGCGGCGGGACTGCGGGTGGTGCTCCCTCCCACCGTGCACCTGGAGAAGGCGCCGGTGGGCGACGGCAGGACGGTCGCCCTCGACCCGGTGTCCCTCCTGCGCGGCCGGGGCCGGGTCTGCTGCGGCCTGACGTACGTGTCGACGGGGCAACTCGACCACGCCCGTACGGTGTTGCGCCGCACCCTGGACCTGATGGCTCCGGTGCTGGAGACCTCGGCCCCGGTCGTCGTCCTGGAACCGAGCTGCGCGGCAGCCCTCCGCACGGACCTGCCGGAACTGCTGCACGACGATCCGCGGGCCGCCCGGCTCGCCTCCCGGGTCCTCACCTTCGCGGAGGCGCTGGAGCAACTCGCCCCCGGCTGGCGGCCACCGGCCCTGAACCGGCAGGTCGTCGGCCAGACCCACTGCCATCAGCACGCCGTCCTGGGCGACTTGGCCGACCGCCGGCTGCGCGACGCCGCCGGACTCACCGGCGACCTGGCCGGCGGCTGCTGCGGATTGGCCGGCAACTTCGGCTTCGAGAAAGGACACTTCGAGGTGTCGCGGGCCTGCGCGGAGGACCAACTGCTGCCGTCGGTACGGCAGGCACCCGAGGACGCGGTGGTGCTGGCCGACGGATTCTCCTGCCGTACGCAGCTGGAGCAGCTGGCCGGGGTGCGGGGGCGGCATCTCGCGGAGGTGCTCGCGGAGGCGCTTGGGAGCGGTGAAGGTGCCGATGCGGTGGGCGGCCCGTGAAGGGCTCCGGCGCCCGTCGCCCACTGATCAGTCATGTGCACTTCGCGCCGGTCGGCCAGGGCTGAACACACGCGGGCGCAGTGCAGAGTGGCCCCATGACCGACACCACTCTGCACCGCGTCGCCGTCCTCTCCGACATCCACGGCGTGCTCCCCGCGCTGGAGGCGGTCCTGGCCGAGCCGGAGGTGGCCGCCGCCGAGCGGATCGTGCTGACCGGGGACATCACCGCGGGACCCCAACCGGCCGAAGTCCTGGCCCTGTTGAGGGCACAGGGGGAGCGCGTGCTGTGGATCGCGGGCAACGCGGACCGGGAGCTCGTCGAGTACCGCAGGGGAGAACGGCAGGAGATCCCCGACCCGATCGGCCCCTACGCCGCAGCCCAACTGGCCGACGCCGACGTGGAGTTCCTGGCCACCATCGCCGCTGCCCGCAGCCTGACCCTCCCCGTCCGCGGGCTCGGCGAGGTCCTCTTCTGTCACGCCACTCCCCGTGACGACGAGGAGATCGTCCTGGTCGACTCCCGCCCGGCCCGCTGGACGGAGGTCCTCGCGGACGTCCCCGACACCGTCCGCACGATCGTCTGCGGCCACACCCACATGCCGTACGTCCGCCTCGCTCACGGCCGCCTGATCGTGAACCCCGGCAGCGTCGGCATGCCGTACGGCCGCTCCGGCGCCCACTGGTGCCTGCTCGGCCCCGGCACCGACCTGCGGGTGACGCCGTACGACCTCCCGGCGGCCGTCGAACGACTCGTCGCGGAGTGCGACTGGCCGGGGATCGCGGAGTGGGCGGACTACTTCCTCAACGCGCGGGCGACGGACACGGAGGCGCTGGAGGCGTTCGGGGCGCGGGACGGGAGGGCGGGCTCGTAGGCCCCGTTGGGATACTGCCGCGGTGGAAACGAACACCCGTCTCACTGACTGGACCCTGCGTGCCGCGACACCGGCCGATGTCGAGGTCATCGTGGAACTGCGGGCCGTGGTGATGCGCCCCGACCTGGAGCGGCTGGGCCGGTTCGACGAGCACCGGGTACGGCAGCGGTTCCGGGACACCTTCGTCGAGCGGCACATGTCGATCATCATGGCCGAGGGGCGTTTCGCCGGCTGTGCCGCACTGCGGCCGGCCGAGGACGGCCACTGGCTGGAGCACTTCTTCATCGCCCCGGACCTCCAGGGCCTCGGCCTCGGCTCGGCCGTCCTGCGCAGCCTGCTCGCGCGGACCGACGCCGACGGCGAACCCGTCCGCCTGAACGTCCTCCAGGGCAGCGCGGCCCGACGCCTGTACGAGCGGCACGGCTTCGTTGTGGAGAGCGAGGACGCGGTGGACGTTTTCATGGTGCGGGGGCCGCGTCGGTAGCCGTTCGGGGGTTGCCACTGAGCCACCGGGGACAGTCGTATAACGGGTTTACGCACATGACCAGGTCCACTACCGTGGACTGAGCAGTGCATCATGATGGACGAGCCCCGAGTCGATCCCTGGAAGCCCCGTGACCACCTCCAGCAGCGCCCCGACGTCGTCGCCGACCCCGGTGGCCACCACGCCCGCCCACGGCCCCCGCCGCTCCAGTTCCCTCGGTCCCGTCGGCCTGGTGCTCGCCGGGGGCGTCTCCGTGCAGTTCGGTGCGGCGCTGGCCGTGACCCTGATGCCGAGGGCGGGCGCCCTCGGGGTCGTCACGCTGCGGTTGCTGGCGGCCGCGGTCGTCCTCCTCGTCGTCTGCCGCCCCCGGCTGCGCGGGCACTCCCGCACCGACTGGGGCACGGTCGTCGTCTTCGGCCTCACCCTGGCCGCGATGAACGGCCTCTTCTACCAGGCCGTCGACCGCATCTCCCTGGGCGCCGCCGTGACCCTGGAGTTCCTCGGGCCCCTCGCCCTCTCGGTGCTCGCCTCCCGCCGCGCGGTCAACACCGTCTGGGCCGGACTCGCGCTCGCCGGTGTCTTCCTCCTGGGTGGCGGCGACTTCGGCGACCTGGACCCGGCGGGCGTCGCCTTCGCGCTGGGCGCGGGCGCCATGTGGGCGGCGTACATCGTCTTCAGCGCGCGGACCGGCCGCCGTTTCCCGCAGGCCGACGGTCTCGCCCTGGCGATGGCGGTCGGGGCGCTGGCGTTCCTGCCGCTCGGCATCGCGGAGTCCGGCACCAGGCTCCTCGACCCGGTGACCGTGGGCCTGGGCGCGGCGGTGGCCCTGATGTCCTCCGTCCTGCCCTACACCCTCGAACTCCTCGCCCTGCGCACCCTGCCCGCCTCCGCCTTCGCGATCCTCATGAGCCTCGAACCGGCTCTGGCCGCCCTCGCGGGCTTCCTGATCCTCGACCAGGCCCTGTCCGCGCTTCAGGCGCTCGCCGTCGCGCTCGTGATCGCGGCGAGCATGGGAGCGGTCCGGACGCAGGTGGGACGCGGCAAGGCAACGCTCCCGTCGGTCGACTGACCGGGTCGGGGTCGACCGGAGTGTCGTAGTCCGTCGGGGAGTCCCACGATGGACCGTGGGCGTCGGCCACGCGGGCCGCCTCGGCGAGTGCCTGTTCGCTCGGCTCAGTCGGCCCAGGTGACGTCAGCGCGGACCGTGTCGTGCAGGACCGGGAGGCCCCAGTGTTCTGGACCTACCGCCGACGACTCGTCGTACGTCGCCGCGACGGACTCTCCGAAGCGACCGTCGTCATCCATCACCGGGGGACCGTACTGCGGGGGAGGGACCGGGCGCCCCCGAATGTCGAGCCCCCCGCCTATCGAGCCCCGCCCGCATCACTCTCCCAAAATTAATGCAAGCACGCTTGCTTGTTTCCGGACTCGCTGACATTCTCGCCCCATGGCAGACCCCACGCCCGTCATCGACGACCTGTGTGCGGAGAGCGAGGAGCTCGACCTGCTGGTAGCCGGACTGAGCCAGGAGCAGTGGTCGCTGCCGACCCCCGCCCCCGGCTGGACCGTCGCCCACCAGATCGCCCACCTCGCCTGGACCGACCACTCCTCCCTGCTCGCCGTCACCGACCAGGCGGCCTTCTCCCGCGAGGTCGAGAAGGCGCTCGCCGCCCCCGGGGACTTCGTGGACGAGGGTGCGGAGGAGGGCGCCCGCAAGCCTCCGTCGCGGCTGCTCGCCTACTGGCGGGCGGGTCGCGAGGACCTGGCGGAGGCCCTCCGTACGGCACCCGAGGGCGCCCGTTTCCCCTGGTACGGCCCGCCCATGTCGACCGCCTCCATGGCCACCGCGCGCCTCATGGAGACCTGGGCCCACGGCCTGGACGTGGCGGACGCCCTGGGCGTGACCCGCACCCCCACCGACCGGATCCGGCACATCGTCCGCCTCGGCGTCCGCACCCGCGACTTCGCCTTCGGGGTGCACGGACTGACCCCGCCGTTCGAGGAGTTCCGCATCGAACTCACCGCACCTTCCGGTGAGTTGTGGACCTTCGGCCCCGAGAACGCCACCGACCGCGTCACCGGCCCCGCCCTCGACCTCTGTCTCCTGGTCACCCAGCGGGCCCACCGCGCCGACCTCGCCCTGCGCGCGGAGGGCGAGGACGCCGACCGGTGGCTCGACATCGCCCAGGCCTTCGCGGGTCCGCCCGGCGCCGGACGCCCGGCAAAGGGAACGGCCTCCGCCGGCCCGGGAGCGGAAACGGCCTCCGCCGACTCGGGGGAGGGAACGGCTTCCGGCGGTCCGGCGAAGGGAATGCCTCCCGGCGCCCTGGCAGGGGGAGTTGCCGGATGACCCTCCGTATCGGCAACGCCTCCGGCTTCTACGGCGACCGCTTCGACGCGATGCGCGAGATGCTCACCGGCGGTGAACTCGACGTCCTCACCGGGGACTACCTCGCCGAGCTGACCATGCTCATCCTGGGCCGCGACCGGCTGAAGGACCCCGGGGCCGGATACGCCCGCACCTTCCTGCGCCAACTCGAGGAGTGCCTCGGCCTCGCACACGAGCGGGGCGTGCGGATCGTCGCCAACGCGGGCGGGCTCAACCCGTCCGGACTCGCCGACCGGACAAGGGAGTTGGCCGACCGACTCGGCCTGCCGGTGCGCGTCGCGCACGTCGAGGGCGACGACGTCACCGCCCGGTACCCCGGCAGCCTCGCCGCCCACGCCTACCTCGGCGGCTTCGGCATCGCGGCCTGCCTGCGCGAGGGCGCGGACGTGGTCGTGACCGGCCGGGTGACGGACGCGGCCCTGGTCACCGGGCCCGCCGCCGCCCACTTCGGCTGGGAACCGACGGACTACGACCGGCTCGCGGGAGCCGTCGTCGCCGGGCACGTCCTGGAGTGCGGGACACAGGCGACGGGTGGGAACTACTCCTTCTTCCAGGAGGGAGACGTCCGCCGCCCCGGCTTCCCCCTCGCCGAACTCCACGAGGACGGCACCGCCGTCATCACCAAGCACCCCGGCACCGGCGGATTCGTGGACGTCGGCACGGTGACCGCCCAGCTGCTGTACGAGACGCAGGGCGCCCGGTACGCGGGCCCCGACGTCACCGCCCGCCTGGACACGGTCCGGCTCACGCAGGACGGCCCCGACCGCGTCCGGATCTCCGGTGTGCACGGCGAGGCCCCACCCTCCACCCTCAAGGTCGGCCTCAACCGCCTCGGCGGCTTCCGCAACGAGGTCGCCTTCGTCCTGACCGGCCTGGACATCGAGGCCAAGGCCGCGCTGGTGCGGGAGCAGATGGAACCGGCCCTCGCCAAAGCCGCCGAGGCGCGCTGGGACCTGGTCCGCACGGACCGCCCGGACGCCGGCACCGAGGAGGCCGCGAGCGCCCTGCTGCGACTGGTCGTCCGGGACGCGAACCAGGAGATCGTCGGACGCGCGCTCAGCGGGGCCGCCGTAGAACTGGCCCTGGCGAGCTACCCCGGGTTCCATGTGCTGGCGCCACCAGGGAAGGGCTCGCCCTATGGGGTCTTCGAGGATGTGTACGTCCCCCATGGGGCCGTGGACCATGTGGCCGTCCTCCATGATGGGCGGCGGCTCCCCGTGGCACCGGCCCAGGAGACCGCCGTACTCGATGACCCCCCGACACCACCCCTGCCCGAACCGCTGCCGGAAGGCCCCACCCGCCGGGCCCCCCTCGGTCTGATCGCCGGCGCCCGCAGCGGTGACAAGGGCGGCAACGCCAACATCGGGGTCTGGGCCCGGACGGATGAGGCCTGGCGGTGGCTCGCCCACACCCTCACCGTCGACCGGCTGCACGAACTCCTCCCGGAGACAGCCGACTTGACCGTCACCCGGCACACCCTGCCCCACCTCCGCGCCCTGAACTTCGTCGTCGAGGGCATCCTCGGCGAGGGTGTCGCCGCCCAGCACCGCTTCGACCCGCAGGCCAAGGCCCTCGGCGAATGGCTGCGCTCCCGCCACCTGGACATCCCGGAGGGTTTGCTGTGACCGTCATCGACTCCGGCCTGGACACGGCAGGTTCGGACTACCGCGACAACCGCGAGGCCATGCTCGCCAAGCTGGAACAGCTGACCGCCGAGCACGCGAAGGCTCTCGCGGGCGGCGGAGAGAAGTACGTCGAGCGGCACCGGGGCCGTGGCAAGCTGCTCGCCCGCGAGCGCATCGAACTGCTCCTCGACCCGGACACGCCCTTCCTGGAGCTGTCGCCGCTCGCCGCCTGGGGCAGCGAGTACACGGTCGGCGCCTCCCTCGTCACCGGCATTGGGGTGGTCGAGGGCGTGGAGTGCCTGATCACCGCCAACGACCCGACCGTGCGCGGCGGCGCCAGCAACCCCTGGTCGCTGAAGAAGGCCCTGCGCGCCAACGACATCGCCCTAGCCAACCGGCTGCCCTGCATCAGCCTCGTGGAGTCGGGCGGCGCGGACCTCCCCTCCCAGAAGGAGATCTTCATCCCCGGGGGTGCCATCTTCCGGGACCTGACCCGGCTGTCGGCCGCCGGAATCCCCACCGTCGCCGTCGTCTTCGGCAACTCCACGGCCGGCGGCGCCTACGTCCCCGGCATGTCCGACCACGTGATCATGGTCAAGGAGCGGGCCAAGGTGTTCCTCGGCGGCCCGCCCCTCGTCAAGATGGCCACCGGCGAGGAGAGCGACGACGAGTCCCTCGGCGGCGCCGAGATGCACGCACGCGTGTCGGGCCTCGCGGACTACTTCGCCGCGGACGAGCAGGACGCGCTCAGGCAGGCCCGGCGGGTCGTGGCCCGCCTCAACCACCGCAAGGCGTACGGCGATCCGGGCCCCGCAGCGCCGCCCAAGTACGACGCCGACGAGCTCCTCGGCATCGTCCCCGGCGACCTCCGCACCCCCTTCGACCCGCGCGAGGTGATCGCCCGGATCGTCGACGCGTCCGACTTCGACGAGTTCAAGCCCCTGTACGGGACGAGCCTGGCGACCGGCTGGGCCGAGCTGCACGGCTATCCGGTGGGCGTCCTGGCGAACGCCCAGGGTGTCCTGTTCTCCGAGGAGTCCCAGAAGGCGGCCCAGTTCATCCAACTGGCCAACCAGCGCGACATCCCGCTGCTCTTCCTGCACAACACCACCGGCTACATGGTCGGCAGGGAGTACGAACAGGGCGGCATCATCAAGCACGGCGCGATGATGATCAACGCGGTGAGCAACTCGAAGGTCCCGCACCTTTCCGTCCTCCTGGGTGCCTCCTACGGCGCCGGCCACTACGGCATGTGCGGCCGCGCCTACGACCCCCGTTTCCTCTTCGCCTGGCCCAGCGCCAAGTCGGCCGTGATGGGCCCCCAGCAGCTCGCCGGCGTACTCTCCATCGTCGCCCGCCAGTCGGCGGCCGCGAAGGGACTGCCGTACGACGAAGAGGGCGACGCCGCCCTGCGCACCATGGTGGAGCAGCAGATCGAGTCCGAGTCGCTGCCCATGTTCCTGTCCGGGCGGCTCTACGACGACGGCGTCATCGACCCCCGCGACAGCCGGACGGTACTGGGAATGTGCCTGTCCGCGATCCACACCGCGCCCTACGAGGGCGCACGCGGCGGCTTCGGCGTCTTCCGGATGTGAGGAACCCTTCAGTGATCACTTCTGTGCTCGTCGCCAACCGGGGCGAGATCGCCTGCCGGATCTTCCGCACCTGTGCCGAGTCGGGAATCCGAACCGTCGCGGTGCACTCGGACCCGGACGCCAACGCCCTCCACACGCGCGTGGCGGACGCGGCCGTACGGCTCCCGGGAGCGGCCCCCGCCGACACCTACCTGCGCGCCGACCTCGTCGTGAAGGCGGCGATCGCCTCCGGCGCCGACGCAGTCCACCCCGGCTACGGCTTCCTCTCCGAGAACGCCGACTTCGCGCGGGCCGTCCTCGACGCGGGCCTGGTCTGGATCGGCCCGCCGCCGTCCGCGATCGAGGCGATGGCGTCCAAGACGCGGGCGAAGGAACTGATGGGGCTGGCGCCCCTGAGGGACGTGACACCGGCAGATCTGCCCGTGCTGGTGAAGGCGGCCGCGGGCGGCGGAGGCCGCGGAATGCGCGTCGTCCGCCGCATCGAGGACCTGGCCGCCGCCCTGGAGAGCGCACGCGCCGAGGCCGCGAGCGCCTTCGGCGACGGCGAGGTCTTCGTCGAGCCGTACGTCGAGGATGGCCGCCACGTCGAGGTCCAGATCCTCGCCGACACCCACGGCACGGTGTGGGCCCTGGGCACCCGCGACTGCTCCCTCCAACGCCGCCACCAGAAGGTGATCGAGGAGGCCCCGGCCCCCGGACTCCCGGACGACCTCAGGGAGGAACTGCACGAGCTGGCGGTACGAGCCGCTCGCGCGGTGGACTACGTGGGCGCGGGCACGGTCGAGTTCCTGGTCTCCGGCACCCAGGCGCACTTCCTGGAGATGAACACCCGCCTCCAGGTCGAACACCCGGTCACGGAGGCGGTGTTCGGCATCGACCTGGTGGCGGAACAGATCCGCGTCGCCGAAGGGGCCCCTCTCCCCGAAGAGCCCCCACGCGCGCGTGGCCACGCCGTCGAAGCGCGCCTCTACGCAGAGGACCCTGCGCGGGACTGGACCCCCCAGACCGGCACCCTGCACCACCTGTCGGTCCCCCCGTCCGTCCGCCTGGACACGGGCTACGAGAGCGGCGACGACATCGGCGTCCACTACGACCCGATGCTCGCGAAGGTCGTCGCGTACGCCCCCACGCGCGCGGAGGCGGTCCGCAAACTGGCGGGCGCCCTGGAAAGGGCGACGATCCACGGCCCGGCCACGAACAGGGACCTGCTCGTGAACTCCCTGCGCCACAAGGAGTTCACCACGGCCCGCATGGACACGGGCTTCTACGACCGTCACCTGCCCGAACTCACCGAGCCGCACTCCGACCCGTACGCCCCCCTGGCCGCGGCCCTCGCGGACACGGCCGGCCGCTCCCGCTTCGGCGGCTGGCGCAACCTGCACTCGGCCCCGCAGACGAAGCGATACGCGATGGCGGGGGAGGAGCACGAGGTCCACTACCGCCACACGAGGGAGGGCCTGGAGTCGGACGGGGTGCGGGTGGTCCACGCGGACGAGGCTCTCGTCGTCCTGGAAGCGGACGGCATACAGAGGCAGTTCGAGGTGTCCAGGTACGACGACCAGGTGTACGTGAACAGCACGACCTTGAAGGCCCTGCCCCGCTTCCCCGACCCGACCACGCAACACGCCCCGGGCTCCCTGCTGGCTCCCATGCCGGGAACGGTGGTCCGGATCGCCGAGGGCTTGGCCCAGGGAGCCGCCGTAGAGGCCGGAGAGCCTTTGGTGTGGCTGGAGGCAATGAAGATGGAACACAAGATCACGGCACCGCACACAGGAACGCTCAGCGAGCTGAATGCAGTTGTCGGCCAACAGGTAACGGTCGGCTCTCTACTGGCAGTAGTTCGATCTACCTAGGGGCGCGGGACTGTATCAATCTGCGGCTGCCGCCGCGCGGGCGCGACCAGCCACAACGAAGGAGCCACATGCCCACGACCGAAACCGATGAGCACAAGTCCCTACGAGAAGCAGTAGCCGCCCTGGGCAAACGCCACGGCCGCGACTTCAACCGAGAACAACTCTGGTCCGAAGCCGCCAAACTCGGCTACCTGGGAGTCAACCTCCCCGAGGCATACGGAGGAGGAGGCGGCGGCATCGCCGAACTCTCCATCGTCCTAGAAGAGCTCGGCGCAGCCGGCTGCCCCCTCCTCATGATGGTCGTGTCTCCCGCCATCTGCGGCACGGTGATCGCCCGCTTCGGCACGGAAGCCCAGAAACAGGAGTGGCTCCCCGCCCTCGCCGACGGCACTCGCACCATGGCCTTCGGCATCACCGAGCCGGACGCCGGTTCCAACTCCCACCGCATCACCACCACGGCCCACCGCGACGGAGCCGACTGGCTGCTCACCGGCCGCAAGGTCTTCATCTCCGGCGTGGACATAGCCGACGCCACCCTCATCGTCGGCCGCACGGAGGACTCCCGCACCGGCCGCCTCAAGCCCTGCCTCTTCATCGTCCCCCGAGACGCCGAAGGCTTCACGCGCCGCCAGATGGACATGGAACTCCAGGCGGCGGAAAAGCAGTTCGAGCTGACCCTCGACGACGTACGTCTGCCCGCCGAGGCCCTCGTGGGCGACGAGGACGCGGGCCTCCTCCAGCTCTTCGCCGGCCTCAACCCCGAACGCATCATGACGGCCGCCTTCGCGATCGGCATGGGCCGCTACGCCCTCTCGCAGGCGATCACCTATGCCAGGGACCGCACGGTCTGGAACACCCCCATCGGCGCCCACCAGGCCATCGCCCACCCCCTGGCCCAGGCCCACATCGACCTCGAACTCGCCCGCCTGATGATGCAGAAGGCCGCCCACCTCTACGACGCGGGAGACGACGTGGCCGCGGGAGAGGCCGCCAACATGGCGAAGTACGCCGCGGGGGAGGCCTGTGTGAAGGCGGTGGACCAGGCGGTCCACACCCTCGGCGGCAACGGCCTCACCCGTGAGTTCGGGCTCGCCTCGTTGATAACGGCCGCGCGCGTGGCTCGTATCGCACCGGTGAGCAGGGAGATGATTCTCAACTACGTCTCCCACCAGACCCTGGGCCTGCCCAAGTCGTACTAGGCCGTGTTGGAGGAACCATGTTCCGCAGCGAGTACGCAGACGTCACGCCGGTAGAACTCCCCATCCACGACGCCGTGTTGGCGCGAGCCGCCGAGTTCGGTGACGCACCCGCCCTGATCGACGGGACCGACGGCGCCACCCTCACCTACGGACAGCTCGACCGGTTCCACCGCCGGGTCGCCGCCGGTCTCGCCGAGGCGGGCGTCGCCAAGGGGGACGTGCTCGCGCTGCACAGCCCCAACACGATCGCCTTCCCGGCCGCGTTCTACGCCGCCACGCGCGCCGGTGCCTCCGTCACGACCGTGCACCCGCTCTCCACGCCGGAGGAGTTCGCCAAGCAGCTCGGTGACTCCGCCGCCCGCTGGATCGTCACCGTCTCCCCCCTCCTGGAGACGGCACGGCGGGCCGCCGAACTCGCGGGCGGAGTACGGGAGATCTTCGTCTGCGACAGCGCACCCGGCCACCGCTCCCTGATCGACATGCTGTCCTCGACGGCCCCCGAGCCCGACCTCACCATCGACCCGGCGACGGACGTGGCCGCACTGCCGTACTCCTCGGGCACCACCGGCACCCCCAAGGGCGTGATGCTCACCCACCGGCAGATCGCCACCAACCTCGCACAGCTCGAACCACTGATGGCGGCCGGCCCCGAGGACCGCATCCTCGCGGTCCTGCCCTTCTTCCACATCTACGGCCTCACGGCCCTCATGAACGCACCCCTGCGCCTCGGCGCCTCCGTCGTCGTCCTGCCCCGCTTCGACCTGGAGACCTTCCTCGCGGCGATCCAGAACCACCGCATCACCGGCCTGTACGTGGCCCCGCCCATCGTCCTCGCCCTCGCCAAGCACCCCCTGGTCGAGCACTACGACCTGTCGTCCCTGCGCTACATCGTCAGCGCCGCCGCCCCCCTGGACGCCCGGCTCGCCGCCGCCTGTTCGGCCCGGCTCGGCCTGCCGCCCGTCGGCCAGGCGTACGGCATGACGGAACTCTCGCCCGGCACCCACGTAGTCCCCCTGTCCGCCATGCGCGAGGCACCCCCCGGGACGGTGGGCAAGCTCATCGCCGGCACCGAGATGCGGATCGTCTCCCTCGACGACCCCGACAAGGACCTCGACGTCGGCGAACCCGGTGAGATCCTGATCCGCGGCCCGCAGATCATGAAGGGCTACCTCGGCCGCCCCGACGACACCGCCGCGATGATCGACCCCGACGGCTGGCTGCACACCGGAGACGTCGGCCATGTCGACGCCGACGGCTGGCTGTTCGTCGTCGACCGGGTCAAGGAGCTGATCAAGTACAAGGGTTTCCAGGTGGCCCCCGCCGAACTGGAGGCCCTCCTGCTCACCCACCCCGGCATCGCCGACGCGGCCGTCATCGGCGTCTACAACGACGACGGCAACGAGGTCCCGCAGGCCTTCGTCGTCCGCCAGCCGACCGCCACCGAGCTCTCCGAGGGCGAGGTCATGATGTACGTCGCCGAGCGCGTCGCCCCCTACAAACGCGTCCGCCAGGTCACCTTCATCGACGCGGTGCCCCGGGCCGCCTCCGGCAAGATTCTCCGACGACAGCTCAGGGAGCGCGCATGACACTGATCGGCCGCACGCGCGCGCGTGGCATCGAAACCCTCACCCTCGACTCCCCGCACAACCGCAACGCCCTGTCGGCGGCGCTCGTGGGCGAGCTGGCCTCCTGCCTTGCGGACTGCGCCAAGGAGGACGCCGTGCGCGCGATCGTCCTCACCCACACCGGCAACACCTTCTCCGCAGGCGCCGATCTGAAGGACCCCCCGGACCCCGCCGCCCTGGTGGGGCTCCTGCGGCAGATCGTGGAACTCGGCAAGCCGGTCGTCGCACGCGTCACCGGCCACGTCCGCGCGGGCGGCCTCGGCCTCCTCGCCGCCTGCGACATCGCCGCCGCGTCCACGGAGTCGACCTTCGCCTTCACCGAGGTACGGATCGGTCTCGCCCCCGCGGTCATCTCACTGACGCTGCTGCCCCGCACCGACCCCCGCGCCCTCGCCCGCCACTACCTCACCGGCGAGCGCTTCGACGCCGCCGAGGCCGCCCGCATCGGCCTGGTGACGGCGGCGGGCGACGACGTGGACGACGTACTCGAACCGATCCTGGACGGTCTGCGCCGAGCCGCCCCCGAGGCCCTGGCCGAGACGAAACAGCTGCTCACGGCTAGGGTGCTGGAGACCTTCGACCGGGACGCGGCCCACCTCACCGCGCTCTCGGCCCGGCTGTTCGCCTCACCGCACGCGCGCGAGGGCATGACGGCCTTCCTGGAACGACGGGATCCCTCATGGCTGGTGTGACCACGATCGGCGACCGCGCCGAACGCGTACCCAAGCAGGACCGCAGCCGGGCCACCCGGCAGCGCCTCCTCGAAGCCGCCGTGGCCTGCCTCGCCGAACACGGCTGGGCCGGCTCCACGGTCACCGTCGTCGCCGAACGCGCCGGAGTCTCCCGAGGCGCCGCCCAGCACCACTTCCCGACGAGGGAGGACCTCTTCACGGCGGCGGTCGAATACGTGGCGGAGGAGCGTTCCACGGCCCTGCGCGCCCTGTTCCCGCAGGGCGCGGCCGAAGACCGCCGCGCGGTGATCTCAGCCCTCGTGGACCTCTACACCGGCCCGCTGTTCCGCGCCGCCCTCCACCTCTGGGTCGCCGCCTCCAACGAGGAACAACTGCGCCCCCAGGTCACCGAACTGGAAGCGCGCGTAGGCCGGGAGACCCACCGGATCGCGGTGGACCTGCTCGGCGCGGACGAGTCACGCCCGGGAGTGCGGGAAACGGTCCAGGGCCTCCTGGACATGGCAAGAGGCCTGGGCCTGGCCAACCTCCTCACCGACGACGCGGCCAGACGCGACCGTGTGGTGACGCAGTGGGCGGTCCTGCTGAACGAGGCGCTGGCCTAGTCGGCGATGTCGCCGTACCCCTCGATGTCCCGGGGATCCCGCGCCGAGGGCCCCACATAACGCGCCGAAGGCCGCACCAGCCGCCCCGTCCGCTTCTGCTCGAGAATGTGCGCCGACCATCCCGCCGTACGCGCACACGTGAACATCGACGTGAACATGTGCGCCGGGACCTCCGCGAAGTCGAGCACGATGGCCGCCCAGAACTCCACGTTCGTGGCCAGCACCCGGTCCGGCCGCCGCGCATGCAGCTCCGCCAGCGCCGCCTTCTCCAGCGCCTCCGCGATCTCGAACCGCGGCGCCCCCAGCTCCCGCGCGGTACGACGCAGCACACGCGCGCGGGGATCCTCGGCCCGGTACACCCGGTGCCCGAACCCCATCAGCCGCTCACCCCGGTCCAGCGCCTGCTTCACGTACGCCTCGGCGTCCCCGGTCCGCTCGATCTCCTCGATCATCCCGAGCACCCGGGAGGGCGCCCCGCCATGCAGCGGCCCGGACATGGCACCCACGGCCCCGGAGAGCGCGGCGGCGACATCGGCCCCCGTGGAGGCGATCACGCGCGCGGTGAACGTGGACGCGTTCATCCCGTGCTCCGCGGCCGACGTCCAGTAGGCGTCCACGGCGGCCACATGCTTGGGATCCGGCTCCCCCCGCCAGCGGATCATGAACCGCTCGACGACGGACTGCGCCTTGTCGATCTCCCGCTGCGGCACCATCGGCAGCCCCTGCCCGCGCGCGGACTGGGCGACGTAGGACAGGGCCATCACGGCGGCCCGGGCCAGGTCGGCACGCGCCTGCCCGGCATCGATGTCGAGCAGCGGCTTGAGGCCCCACACCGGGGCGAGCATGGCGAGCGCCGACTGGACGTCCACGCGGATGTCCCCGGAGTGCACCGGGATCGGGAACGGCTCGGCGGGCGGCAGACCGGGATTGAAGGCGCCGTCGACCAGCAGCCCCCACACGTTGCCGAACGAGACATGGCCGACCAGATCCTCGATGTCGACGCCCCGGTACCGCAGCGCGCCGCCCTCCTTGTCCGGTTCGGCGATCTCCGTCTCGAACGCGATGACTCCTTCGAGGCCAGGGACAAAGCCGGGGTCGAAGTCGGACATCAGGCGGCTCCTCATGATGTGTACGACGGATGACGCCACGATATCCCCGAGTGCCACCTTTGGGGAGCCTCAGCGGCACTCAGTGCCACCATCGGTGAGTCAGTCATCCGTACGGCAAGATGACCGCGTGACCGACGCAGCAGACGCCGCCGCCCCGGACCCCGCCTCCATGCGCCAGCAGTACCGCGCGGAGGGTCTCGCCGAGACCGACCTGGCCGCCACCCCCGTCGAACAGTTCGCGCGCTGGTTCAAGCAGGCGGCGACCGAGGCACACCTCTTCGAGCCGAACGCCATGATCGTCTCCACCGCGGACGCCGAGGGCCGCCCCAGCTCCCGCACGGTGCTCCTCAAGCAGTTCGACGAACAGGGCTTCGTCTTCTACACGAACTACGACTCCCGCAAGGCGAGGGACCTCGCACAGAACCCGTACGTCTGCCTGCTCTTCCCCTGGCACCCCATGGGCCGCCAGGTCATCGTGACCGGCCTCGCCCGCCGCACCGGCCGCGACGAGACCGCCGCCTACTTCCGCACCCGCCCCCACGGCTCCCAGCTCGGCGCCTGGGCCAGCGCCCAGTCCTCCGTGATCGACACGCGCGACCAGGTCGACACCGCCTACGCCGAACTGGCCGCCCGCTACCCCGAGGGCGAACAGGTCCCGATCCCCCCGAACTGGGGCGGCTTCCGAGTCGCGCCGGAGACGATCGAGTTCTGGCAGGGCCGCGAGAACCGCCTCCACGACCGGCTGCGATACGTGGCGGAGGCGGACGGGAGCTGGCGGGTGGAGCGGCTGAGCCCCTGAAGAAGCGGCTCGACACGGCCCTACGCCCGCCCCACCACCCCGCCCAGATCCAGCGCCGCGGCGATCCGGACCGCCACGTCCTCCGCGTACACCGCGTCGCCCCGCTCGAACTGGCCCCTCCCGGACCCCCGCAGGAACGTCACGACGCCCAGCGTCCGCCCCCGGCTCCGCAGCACCGCGCACAACGCGTGCACCACATCCGGAGGCCACTGCCGGGCCACGGCCCACTCCCGGGCCCGTTCACCCGACACCGACCCCACACTCGCCCGCACCGAACCGATCCGGTCCACGCACTGCAGCGCCGGATGCCCCTCCCCGTATCGCACGGGCAACCCGGCCTTGCCCGACGCCTGCAGACTCGGCCCGGGTGCCCCGGACGGCGTCGCGGCGACCCGTACGAGACGGGCCGGACCGGTCTCCTCGCCGTCGGCCACCGCGCCCCCGGACACCCGGTCGATCAGCGCGTGGTCGGCGAACCCGGCAAGGGCGAAGTCCAGATGGACGACGGCAGCCTCGACGGGGTCCTCGCACTCCGCGGCCGCCCGGGCCGCCCGGTGCAGCTGATTCGTCCGGAACCGCAGCAGCGAGGCCTCCTGCTCGCTCTGCTTGGCCTCGGTCACGTCCTGGAACAGCCAGCCGACACCCAACGGCACCGGCTCCTCCGCGAGCGGCGAGGCCAGCCGCACGAACCCGCAGCGCCAGCAGCGCCGCTTCTCGCCGTCCGGTGTCCGCACCCCGACCCAGATCTCGGCCGGCGCCGGCGGCGCGCCCTCGGCCAACACATGGGTGAGCGCGCTCTCCAGCTCCTCCACGCCCTGCGCGAGGAGCTCCCCGAGGGGCCGCCCCAGCACGGACGTACGCCCGATGCCCAGCGACCGGGCCGCGTGCGCGTTGACCACGGCGGGCCGCAGATCGGCGTCGACGAGCACGACACCCCACGAGGCATCCTCGAACAGCGCCTCGCTCAGCGCGATCGACCGCTCCAGGTCGATCTGCGTGTGCACCTCGCTGAAGGCGCAGTACACCCCGGCCGGCTCCCCGTCGGGCCCGCGTACGGCCGCCGACTGGGTGCGCACGAGCACCCGGCCGCCGTCCTTGGTCAGCAGCGCGAACTCGTGCACCTGCCGCCCGGGCGCCTGCATGGCGGACATCAGCCGCGCCTCGACCTCCTCGGCGTCCGCCCGCCGTACGGCCCATCCGGCGAACCCGTGCCGCCCCACGGCCTCGGCCGCGGTCCAGCCGAGGATCCGCTCCGCCTCACGATTCCAATGGGTGACGACACCGTCCGCGTCGAAGGCACACAGTGCCGCGTCCATCCCGTCGAGGAGCGCGGCGAGCAGGTCCGAGCCGCCGCCCGAGCCCTCCGGACCGTCCGGCCCGGGCCCGTCCGGCCCCAGCTCGTCGGTGGTCCCACTACGCCGGGAAGCACTCACCTGGACCCCCTGCCGGCTGCTTCACTCACTAACAATCATTCAACTCGAACGTGACGCAGCACACACCAGATTCCCGCAAGATTGAAGGAATCGTTGTACGCCGGAAACGATCCGAATCCCCTCAAACAGCTCTCCGGTCCGGCTCCAGCCGCAGGTCGATCCACTCGTCGCTCTCGCCGTCCAGCACATACCGGTCGACCTCGACGAACCCGCGCGCCAGCGCGAACCGCACTCCGTCCCCATTGACGGCCAGCACACATGTCTCGATCACCCGGGCGCCGAGCACACGCGCATGATCAAGACCCTTCTCGTAGAGAGCCGTCCCGAAACCCCGCCCCCGGTAATCGGGCAGTACGCGCGCGATGACGGTCGCCACCGCGTCCTCCCCCTCCGGCGGCCGCACCGTCGAGCACCCCACGAGCGTGTCCCCGAGATACGCGTTCTCCAGCCGGTACCGCCGACTCCGCTCCCGTACGTCTTCGAGCCCCATGGCGGCGGGAGGAACGATCACGTTGTGCACGTACCGCCACTCCTCGGCCATCTCGTCCCCTACGACGGATTCGATCCGCAGATCAGTCACGGTCACCACTCCCCCTCCGGGCGTACACCTCTATCTCGATCTTCATCCGAGGGTCGGCCAGGCCGCACATGAGCATCGTGGCGGCCGGCCGGACATCGCCGAATTGGCGGCGCAGGACCGGCCAGCAGGGCTCGAAGTCATCCCGGTCGGGCAGCAGATAGCGCACCCGCACCACATCCGCGAACGTGCACTTCGCCTCCGTCAGTGCGGCCCCGATGTTCCGCAGACACTGCTCGGTCTGCTCCACCACGTCGTCCGAGATCGTCATGGTCGCGTAGTCGAACCCCGTCGTCCCGGACACGTGCACCCAGTCCCCGTCGACCACGGCGCGTGCGTACCCGATCTGCTCCTCGAAGGTCGAACCACTGAGGATCGCTCGTCGCGTTGTCATGCGCGGAACGCTAATCGTTGTCCGACCCTCCTGGCGGACGAGTCAACTTGACGAGATCCCCTAGAACAACGCCTGCGCCTACTGCGACGCCACCGGCGTACCCCTGAACGTCGACCACGTCAGACCCCGCAGCCGAGGCGGCTCCAGCCGCATCTCCCACCTCGTCCTCGCCTGCGCCCCCTGCAACCAGTGAGCCGCCACCGCGTCGCATTCATAGCGGCGGCGTCTTGGAGTGGCGTTCTCAGCTGCCGGACGATCTTTCGCCAGCCGGTCGGGCTGGTCGGCGAAGAAGATCTCGACGGGGGTGTTGTTCTTGGCCCGCTGTCCGTCGGATGTTTGGATCATGAAAGCGGCGACGCCATCGTGCGGTATCCCCAGCAGGTACTCGTGGTCAAAGCAACCGGACGCGGGTCTTACGCCCGCACCACTCCTGACCGGTTCGGGTTTCCCCGGCTCCGCCGGAGTCGCACCAAGCAGTACTTCGGGTACGCCACCGGGGATCTCGTAAGAGCCAAGGTTCCGACTGGTAACTGGGCTGGCACATGGACCGGCCGCGTCTCTGTCCGAGCCAACGGACAGCACAGCCTCACCACATCAGCGGGCCGATTCAACGTCCCTGCAGCGGGGCGACGGATACGGCTACAGCAGCCGGACAGAACCAACAAGGCCAGCGTCCCGAAAAACGGGTTGATCGGTGGTCGAGCACTTCTTAGAGTGGCTGATACTTCAGAAGGGAGGTGGTTCGGCAGATGTATGAATACCGGACGGAAGAGGTGGCTGCGGGCTAGCGGCTCGCCACCACACTTTGTGCGGTGCCGGACCAGTGCGCGACAGACGTGTACAGCCGGCCCAATCCCAAGCAGTCACCCGACCCGCGAGCTCGCCGGTACGTCCGGCCGGCTCCCTCGCCGCAAGGCAGAGGGACCAGAGCTCGCGGGTCGTCTGCGTTCTGACTACTGCCGGTAGAAGATCCGGTCCCCGTACTCCTCGAACACCCGGTCGTTCCACTCCAGCCCGCCGTCCACGTTCCCCGACCGCAGCAGCGGTGGCTCGATCCCCCGTTCCGCCAGTGCGCCGGCCGCCGTCGCCATCACGGCCTGGAGCAGTGCCGAGGTCACGACTGTGGAGGCGGGGGCGAAGGGGGCCGGGATGGTGTCCAGGGAGAGTTCCGCGTCGCCGACGGCGATCTTGGAGTCGAGGACGACGTCGCAGTGGTCCTTGAGGAAGGTGCCGGAGCTGTGGCGGGGCTTCGTCGCCGTCGTATAGGCGACCGACGTGACGCCGATGACCTTCACGCCCAGAGAGCGCGCGGTCAGGGCCATTTCCACGGGGAGGGCGTTGCGGCCGGAGAGGGAGATGATCACGAGGGCGTCGCCCGCGCGGAGGGGCGAGCAGCTCAGGACGGCGCTCGCGAGGCCGTCGACACGCTCCAGGGCGGAGCCGAGGGTGGCCGGCATGACGTCGACGCCCACGACCCCCGGCACGGTCAGCAGGTTCATGAGGGCGAGTCCGCCGGCCCGGTAGACGAGGTCCTGTGCGGCGAGCGAGGAGTGCCCGGCGCCGAAGGCGAAGAGGCGGCCACCGGCGGCTACGGTGTCGGCGAGGAGTCCACCGGCCGTCGCGACGGACTCGGCCTCCTCGTCCCGGACCCGTTGCAGCAGCCCGATCGCGGCGTCGAGGAACTGACCGGACAGCTTGCCGTCAGCGCTCGCGGAGCCCGTCTCGCCCATGCGTCGTCCAACCCTTCGTCGCCGTGTCGCGGATCACCGTGCGGTCTGGACCAGTGGGATGTCAATACGGCCGCGAGCCTGGTCGTAACCGCTTGGTTTCAACGGCGCGGCACGCTTGTCAGTGGTATCCGGCAGAATTGATGCCAGGGCCAGCGCACGCGCCGGGAAGCTGTCGTGCTTCCGGCAATCTCATCAAGGGGCACGTATGTCCGGACTGATCGACACCACGGAGATGTATCTCCGCACCATCCTCGAGCTGGAGGAGGAAGGTGTGGTCCCCATGCGCGCCCGGATCGCCGAGCGGCTCGACCAGAGCGGGCCGACGGTCAGCCAGACCGTGGCGCGGATGGAGCGCGACGGGCTGGTGTCGGTGGCCAGTGACCGGCATCTGGAGCTGACGGACGAGGGCCGGCGGCTGGCCACGCGCGTGATGCGCAAGCACCGGCTCGCGGAGTGCCTGCTGGTCGATGTGATCGGCCTGGAGTGGGAGCAGGTCCACGCCGAGGCGTGTCGCTGGGAGCATGTGATGAGCGAGGCGGTGGAGCGCCGGGTGCTGGAGCTGCTGCGCCACCCCACCGAGTCGCCGTACGGCAACCCGATCCCCGGTCTGGAGGAGTTGGGCGAGAAGGACGGTGCCGATCCGTTCCTGGACGAGGGCATGGTGTCGCTGGCCGAGCTGGACCCGGGTCTCGACGGTAAGACGGTCGTCGTGCGCCGTATCGGCGAGCCGATCCAGACGGACGCGCAGCTGATGTACACGCTGCGTCGGGCGGGTGTGCAGCCCGGTTCGGTGGTGAGCGTGACGGAGTCGGCGGGCGGCGTGCTGGTGGGCAGTGGTGGCGAGGCGGCCGAGCTGGAGTCGGACGTTGCCTCGCATGTGTTCGTGGCCAAGCGCTGACGGCGCCGATTCACTGCGCGGAACCGCAGCGCTTCGACGCTTCCCATGCGAGGCTGTCGCGTGGGGCATATGACCTGAGGGGGCGGGCGGATGTGCCGTAGACATGTGGATGGCCCCGGCACCTTTCGGTGCCGGGGCCGGTCCTCCCCTGTGCTGACCCGGAGCCCCGAGCTCTCAGGGTCATTCCCCTCGGACCGATTTCCCCGAGCGGTCCGCCTCCCGTTGAAGATCTCCCCTCGGCGGCGGCGATCATTCCTTGAGGGAGGTCACTCGAACGAGGGGTGTTGCCGTTCCGAGGGCCCATATCCGAATGTGTATTCGATAATCTGCGAGTGACGCGACGCACGGGACGTGCGCTGCAGAGATGTACGGCACAGCAACGGCAGACAGGACAGGCACGGCAGACAGGACACGGTTCACAGGGCGGCTCGAGCGGGAGCGGGCGGTCCGGCGGAGCTAGGGGGGTGCCAATGGCGCGGCGCATCGACGTGACCGGGGCGGGCGGCGTACGTCTTGCGGCCTGGGAGTTCGGGGACCCTCCCAAGACCGACCCGACGGATCAGGCGAGGGACCACCCGCAAGCCCCGGAGAAACGATCACCCGGGGTGCTGTTACTCCACGGCCTGATGGGCCGAGCCTCGCACTGGGCGTCCACCGCCCGCTGGCTCTCCGAGCGCTACCGCGCCGTCGCGCTCGACCAGCGCGGTCACGGCCAGAGCGACAAACCCCCTCGGGCCGCTTTCACCCGTGACGCGTATGTCGAGGACGCCGAGGCCGCCCTCGAACAGCTCGGTCTCGCCCCGACCGTCCTGATCGGCCATGCCATGGGCGCCCTCACCGCCTGGCAGCTCGCCGCGCGACGGCCCGACCTGGTCCGCGGGGTGATCATCTGCGACATGCGGGCCTCCGCGCTCGGCGCCGCCTCGCAGCGGGAGTGGGGCGAGTGGTTCAAGGCCTGGCCCGTCCCCTTCGCCACGCTCGCCGACGTCCGCAAGTGGTTCGGCGAGGACGACCCCTGGGTGGAGCGGCCCAACCCGGCGCGCGGCGAGTTCTACGCCGAGGTGATGGCCGAGTCCCCCGATGGCTGGCGCCCCGTCTTCGAGCCCGAGCAGATGCTGTCCTCCCGCGAGACCTGGGTCTACGACGCCCACTGGGAGGAACTCACCCAGGTCAGGTGTCCCGCCCTGGTCGTCCGCGGCCTCGACGGCGAACTGGGCCGCGCCGAGGCCCAGGAGATGGTCCGCGTCCTGCCCCGTGGCGAGTACGCCGAGGTCGCCGACGCCGGCCACCTCGTCCACTACGACCAGCCGGAGGCATGGCGAGCCGCCATAGAGCCCTTCCTGGACGGCCTGGACGCGCCGGACGACAGGGACAACGACTGACGGGCCCGCGGTCACCGCCGTGCCCTCTCGGGGCTGGCGGCTCCACCGCTACGGCTTCCTGCGGCCGGCGCGTCCGCTGTCACGGCTTTCCGCGGTCGGCGCGTGCCCCGTCACGGCTTTCCGTGGGCCGATGTGTCCGCTGCCGGGGCTTCCCCCGGCTGGTGCGTGCTCCGCCACCAGCTCTCCGCAGGTGGCGTTGTCTCGCCGCGGTCCCCTGCCACCCGTGGCCGACGTGTCCGCTGCCACGGCCTCCGCGGTCGGCGGGTGCTCCGCCACGCGTTTCCGCGGCTGGGGTGTCCACCCCACGGAGGCCTCCCGCCCCCCCCCGCGGCCGGCGCGTCCGCTGCCACGGCTTTCCGTGGCCGGTGCGTCCCCGTCACGGCTTTCCGCGGGTGGCGTGTCCACCATCACGGCCTCCTGCCCCCCTCCCCTTCCCTCCCGCTCCCGCGGCCGACGGGCCTCACCACCAAGGCCTCCGCCGGCCGTCACCGCGGCCCCCGGCCCCCGGCACCGTCCCGCCCGGCCCGCCCGCGTCACCCCTTGCTGACCGCCACCAGGATCTCCGGCAACTGGCGTGCCGTTCGTGGGGCTGCCAGGCGTAGTCCCGCCAGCGTGATCGCGGTGCCGTACACCGCGCCGATCGGCAGCAGTACCCAGCTCCACTCGTCGCCGTCCGCGCTGACGTTGGCCCAGATCGTCAGGGCGATCACAGGAGCGCACAGCAGGGCGGCCGAGACCATCCCCCCGACGACGGCGGCAGCGGCGAGGCCGGACTGTCCCGGGGCCACGTTCTTGTAGCCCTCCTGCGGAATCGAGTAGGGAAAGCGCGCCGACGTCCACGCCCCGGTCGCCAGCATCGCCCCGAGCAGCGCGAAGGACACGCCGAGCACCTCGGGCAGCTTCGGCCAGTCGTCGATCAGCGCGGTCGTCACAACCGTGACGAGGGTGGCGTACGGCAATGTGATCACCAGCAACGCCAGCGCGCGCCCCCGCAGTTCGACGTAGGCGTCCCGCGTCGAGGAGATGGTCATGGCGACCATCCAGAACGCGGAGGTGTCCTGCCCGAACTGGTTGTACATCTGCACGCCGAGCATGCCCGCGGCGAAGCACGCGAAGTAGATGGACCCCGTGCCCTGCACCGCGTTGAACACCGGCACGATCAGCCCGATGGCCAGAGAGGTCACCCACGCGGCCTTGGTCTTGGGGTCGCGCCACACATAGCGCAGGCTGCGTTCCATGACGGTGCCGGTGCGGCCGGCGGGCAGCAGCCGGGCGAGCCCCGTCGAGCTCCGCTCCCGGGCGGCCCCCTGGGAGGAGGGGAGGGTGGAGCCGTCGGGGGAGGTCATCAACCGGGTCAGATGGCGGGACCAGAGGGCGAGCAGACCGATCAACGCTGCTGCGGAGAGGGCCAGTTGGAGGACCGCGATGCCGTACGACCCCTCGCTCGCCGAGTCGACCGCCCCGATCGCCGAGGCGGGCGGGATCCACTTCAGCACCTCGGCAGGCCCGTCCAGCTGCCCCAGTCCGCCCGAACCCAGCCGCTGCGCGCCGAAGTTCACGACCTGCGCGCCGACCGCGATGACCAGTCCGCTCAGCACCGCCAGATCACGGCCCTTGCGGCTGGTCAGCAGCCGGATGTTGGCCACGGCGACGGCTCGCGCGAGGGCCACGCAGACCAGCAGTGCGAGCGCGACACCGATCACGGAGACGACGTACGCCGAAGCACCGTGCGCGACGGAGACGACGGAACCGACGAGCATGCAGAGCGTGAACACCGGCCCGATACCGACCAGCGAGGCCACCAGCAGCGCCCGTACGAGGGGCCGGGGCCGCAGCGGCAGCATCACCAGGCGGGTGGGGTCGAGGGTTTCGTCGCCGCCGGGGAAGAACAGCGGCATCACGGCCCAGCCGGCCGCCAGCACGGCGACCAGCGGGACGACGACGGAGGCGGCGTGTTCGTTTCCGCGCAGGGCGATGAGGCCGAGCAGCTGAAGGACGGAGAAGAGGAGTACGGCGACGGCCGAGGCGATGTAGGCGGCCCGCCGCCCGCCGGACTGCCGCAGGCCGTTCCTGAGCAGCGACAGCTTGAGTCGTACGACGACCGGGGTGATGTCTCCCGTCATCGGGCCCCGCCGCCCAGCCAGTCAAGGTTCGCGCCGGTGTTCTGCCCCTGTGCGCCGACGAGTTCGAGGAACGCCCGTTGCAGTGAGGGCGCGCCGCCGCGCACCTCGTCGAGCGGCCCGTGGGCGCGGATGCGCCCGGCGGCCATGACGGCCACCCAGTCGCACAGGGACTCCACGAGCTCCATCACGTGCGAGGAGAAGACGACGGTGGCGCCGGAGGCCGTGTACCGCTCCAGCACGCCTCGGATGGTCTGCGCGGAGACGGGGTCGACGCCCTCGAACGGCTCGTCGAGAAACAGCACTTCGGGGTTGTGGAGCAGGGCCGCCGCGAGTCCGATCTTCTTCCGCATCCCGGTCGAGTAGTCGACGACCAGTTTGTGCTGCGCCCCGGCCAGATCGAGCACGTCGAGCAGCTGAGCGGCCCGCCGGTCGACCTCGGCCCCGGGCAGCCCCCGCAACCGGCCGGAATAGGCGAGCAGTTCACGACCCGACAGCCGCTCGAACAGCCGCAACCCCTCGGGCAGGACCCCGATCCGCGCCTTGACGTTCACCGGGTCCCGCCACACGTCCTGCCCGACGATCTCTACAGAGCCCTGATCCGGGCGGAGCAGCCCGGTGACCATGGAGAGAGTGGTGGTCTTCCCGGCCCCGTTGGGGCCGACAAGCCCGATGAACTTTCCAGCAGGCAGTTCGAGATCAATCCCGGCGACAGCGACCTGCTGCCCGAACCGTTTCCAGAGCCCACGCACACTCACAGCCGACGTCATGAACGCCCACCTTAGGCGCGTGGGGGCTGTGCCTTTTCATACGGCTCCGCCGCGTGGCCCACGTCACCTGTCCCGACCGCACGCATAGGCCAGCGGGGAGATCAACTCCTCGGCATCCGGAAGCCAACGGTTGGCGGGCGTCGGACGGCAGGCCCACTGAACGGCTCCGGTCGACCCGTACCGCGTAGGGGGACCGGCGACGTACGACCCTTCCCCCAGCGCGATCAGATCAAGCGACGAGGGCGTCCAGCCCAGCGTCCGTACCAGCTCGGGCACCTTCACCGACGCCCCCGGCAGCACGAAGAAGTGCATCCGGCGATCGGGCGTCAATGTCACTGGCCCCAGAGTCGACTCCATCCGCTCCATACGGGCCAGCGCGAGAAACCCCGCCGTCTCCGGAACGGAGATCGCGTCGAACGTCCGGCCGGTCGGCAG
This sequence comes from Streptomyces canus, assembly GCF_001514145.1. GTDB lineage: Bacteria > Actinomycetota > Actinomycetes > Streptomycetales > Streptomycetaceae > Streptomyces > Streptomyces canus. The sequence continues at coordinate 386,033 of NZ_KQ948660.1, read as the reverse complement.
CAGAATCGAAGCCGTCGGCTGCTTCTGCCACATCCGGCGCGCGACGGTCGCACTGCCGGTGGCCTGCGTCGCCCAGTCCTCCCGGGAGGGGTGTGCCCCGGGCACGGCGCACGCGGCGTCACCGCAGGAGCACCGCTGCACCCCGTCGACGGCTTCCAGCCAGGTGCCGGGGAAGACGTCCCAGTGGCGCTCCTCGGCGTATCGAACGGCTGTCTCCAGCAGCGATTCCCCACGCTGCTTCGGAATCTGAACGGCTTCGGTGCCCGCGATCGTCTCTTCCACGCTCAGCACAACTCCCGCGCCCACCTCGGGTTACGGCCAGAGCCCCGGCGTCGGACCGACTTCTGCCGCGTGATGCCGGCGCGTATTCCGGCGTGCTCCGCTGCGCTCGCGCGGGGGATTCCCGTCGCCGGCCGCGAGGTGCGCCCTTCAGGCGGACGGAGCCGGTCCGGCGCCAGGACCTGCGCGCGCGGGGGAGGGGCACTGATCGGGCATCTGGGGCGCATGGATGCACGTGTGGGGGCGCGCGAGAGGAACCGGGGCGTGAGCTGGGTAACCACGAGAGGGGCAGGCTTCTGCCTTCACCCCGGCAATCCTCGCATGCCTCGCATTTTAGACGTCACGGTGGGGCATTGATCTTCACGGCCGGATCTTTTCGGTGGGTTCGAAGGGATCCGACGGACCGATCCGGTGGAAGACACGTCAACTCGGTGCGTGGGCAGGCACCGCAGCCACAGGGGGTACGCCAATGGCCGCAAGGCCTCTCGTCGCGCGACAGCCGAACGAACGGCTGCAGGCGCTCATCCAGGAGGCGGGGTGCTCGAACGCCGGGCTCGCCCGCCGGGTCAACATGTGCGGCGCCGAGCACGGCCTCGACCTGCGCTACGACAAGACGTCCGTGGCCCGTTGGCTGCGCGGACAGCAGCCGCGGGGCAGGGCGCCCGCGATCATCGCGGAGGCCCTCGGGCGCAAACTCGGCCGTACGGTCACGATCGACGAGATCGGCATGGCCAACGGCAAGAACCTCGCCTCCGGCGTCGGGCTCCAGTTCTCGCCGACGGTGCTGGGCGCCATCGAGCAGGTGTGTGAGCTGTGGCGCAGTGACGTGGGCCGCCGTGACTTCCTGTCCGGTTCCTCGGTCGCCGCGTCCGCGCTGGTGGAGCCGAGCCGCGACTGGCTGATCTCCTCGCCCGACTCGCAGGTGGCGCGTCAGGCGGGCCCGCGCGTGGGGCAGTCCGACGTGGCGGCCGTGCGCGCGATGACCCAGGCGCTCGTCGACCTCGACCACCAGTACGGCAGCGGGCATGTGCGTCCTGTCGTGGTGCACTACCTCAACAGCGTGGTCTCCGGGCTGCTCGCGGGGTCGTACCGGGAGGCGATCGGGCGTGAACTGTTCGCCGCTGTCGCCCGGTTGACGGAGCTCGCCGGGTACATGGCGATCGACACCGGGCAACCGGGCCTGGCCCAGCGGTACTACATCCAGGCGTTGCGGCTCGCGCAGGCGGCGGGCGATCGCGGCTACGGCGGCTATGTGCTCGCCGCGTCCATGAGCCACCTCGCCGCGCAGCTCGGAAACCCGCGCGAGATCGCCCAGTTGGCGCGGGCGGCGCAGGAGGGGGCGCGGGGTCGTGTGACACCGCGCGCGGAGGCGATGTTCTACGCGGCGGAGGCCCGCGGGCACGCCCTCATGGGCGACGCGCGGGCCACCCAGGCGGCGTCCGGACGGGCCGTGCACGCGCTGGAGGCGGCGGACCCCTCCTCCGGCGACGACCCCGCCTGGATCGCGCACTTCGACGAGGCCTATCTGGCCGACGAGTTGGCTCACTGCCACCGTGACCTCGGCCAGGCCGAGGCGGCGGCGCGGTGCGCACAGGAGTCCCTGGACGGGCTTCCCGAGAACAAGGCGCGCCGGCGGGCCATCGGTCTGGTCCTGCTCGCCACCGCGCAGGTGCAGCAGCGCGAGATCGAGCAGGCCTGCAACACCGGCCTGAAAGCGGTCGCGTTGCTGGAGACCGTGCGCTCCAACCGGGGCGCCGAGTACCTCGACGACTTCCAGCAGCGCCTCGAGCCGTTCCGGGACGAGCCCGTCGTCAGGGAGTTCGGGGCCCGGCTGGACCTTCAGGCGGCCGCGTAAAGGAGGACGTATACAGCGGATGCGGGCCCGGAACTGTCACGTGATCTCCCGGGATTTGTTACTGCGGTCACAGGGACGCAGGTCACGTCCTGTGCTACGTGGCACCGGGCTCGGAGGACCCGGTAGCGTGAACCGACGATTCCGAAGTTCCCGCATCAGTAGGAGTCCCGGTGACGCAGAGTGGACAGGGCGAGCAGCCCTCGGCGCGCGAAGCGCGCGAAGGCATCGTGCTGCCCTCCGACGGCGGGGAACCCCTGCTGCCGGGACAGACGGGTGGACACGGCGGTCCGCAGCCCGGATACGGCCCCCCGCAGCAGGGCGGATACGGCGGCCCTCCGCAGCCGGGCCCGTCCGGCCAGGCGCCCGACGCGGCGTACGGCCAGGCTTCCGGCGCCCCGTCCTACGGCCAGCCGCCCGGCGGTCAGGCGTGGGGCACCCCGTGGGGCCCCGGCCAGCAGCAGGCGCAGGCCGAGCAGAGCCAGGACCAGCCACAGGCCCAGGACTGGTCGCAGCCGCCCACCCAGACCTGGGGCACGCCCCAGCCGCCCGGCGGCACACCGCCCCAGTCCCAGCCGCAGCCCGCGCCGGGTTACGACACGGACGAACCGACCTCGTACTACCTGCCGCCCGTCGGCCGGCCGGCCCCCCAGTCCCAGCCGCTGCCCCCGCAGCAGGGCCAGGTCGCGCCCTACGAGGCTCCCGGGACCGGTGCACCGCAGCAGCAGCCCGCGCCCGGCTATGACTCCAACGAGCCGACCTCCTACTACCTCCCGCCCGTGGGCCAGCCCCTCCCGTCGGGCCCCGGCATATCCGGCTCCGCGCCCCTGCCGCCCGCCGACGAGGGCGCCACCCAGTTCATACCGCCGGTCACGGCCGCCCCCGCCGCCCCCGAGGGAGCCACCCAGTACCTCCCGCCCGTCCGCCCCGGCGCGCTCCCGCCCGAGGTGTCCGCCGAGGCGGCGCACTACCCGAGGCAGCACCCGCAGTCCCCGTATGGCGCGCAGCCCCCGCAGAACGCGGCCCCCGGTACCGGCGCCGGCCCGTTCCCGCCCAGCGCGCCGAGCGGCCCCGACGCCGAGGCCACGCAGTTCATCGCGCCCGTGCCCGGGCAGACCCCCGGCGCGCACTACGGCGGGGAACGGCAGCCGCCCTCCGAGTTCGACAACCTCTTCCGCGGTGGGCCGGGCGCTGACGGCGGGGCCGCGTCCACGCAGCAGATGCCACGGTTCGCCCAGCCCGAGGCCGTACCGCCCGCGTACGGGGCTCCGCAGCCGTCGTACGGCGCCCAGCAGCCGTCATATGGTGCCCAGCCGCCGTACGGCCCGCCCGGCGGTGACGTCTACGACGACGGCGACCGAGGTGGCCGCGGGCGGTCGCGGGTGCCGGTCATCGCAGCCGTGGGCATCGGGATCGTCGTGCTCGGCATCGGTGCGGGCGCGCTGCTCGCCGGGGGCGGGGGCGGCGACGGGGGCGACAAGAACCAGACCGTGTCGGCGACGGCCCCCGCGACCGACGGCTCCGCCTCGCCGTCCGCCGATCCCGCGAAGGCGCAGGCCGCCGAGCTGGACAAGCTGCTCGCCGACAGTGGCAACAGCCGTTCCTCGGTGATCAGCGCGGTGGCGAACGTGAAGTCCTGCAAGAACCTCGGCCAGGCGGCCCAGGACCTGCGGGACGCGGCGGCCCAGCGCACCGGCCTGGTGACCCGGCTCAAGGCACTCCCCGTCGACCAGTTGCCGAGCCACGCCGAGCTGACCGACGCCCTCACCAAGGCCTGGCAGGCGTCCGCGTCCGCCGACAACCACTACGCGGCCTGGGCCGACCAGTCCGCCGGCAAGAAGGGCTGCAAGAAGGGCCAGGCCCGCACCACGGGCCAGACCCAGGCCGGCAACCGGGACAGCGGCACCGCCAGCACCGAGAAGGCCAAGGCGGCCCGGCTGTGGAACGCGATCGCCAGGAAGTACAGCCTGACCGAGCGCACGGCGACCCAGCTGTGAGTGGTCCGCGGGGGGCGTTCCGGCGCCCCCCGCGGGTCAGTTGACGTCCGCGTTCTGGAGTGTCGTCGTCACGTCGGTGAAGCCCTTGCGCGCCGCCACGAGCTGGCCCTGACGCACCACCTGGAGCGTCACATGGGCGTTGACCATGCGCGGGAAGCCGACCGAGGCGAGGTCGTCGGCGGAGCTCCAGGTGTCCCGGGTGGTCCACCGGAGGGTCGGCGTCAGACCGCCGGTCGGGATCTTGAGCCCGTTGTTGAGGGTGGCGCGGATGCTGCCGGCGGACACCTCGCCGCTGCCCTGCGACTCGACGGCCTTCGTGAGCACCGTGTAGGCGATCCAGGTGGTCTGCACCCCCGCGTCCGCCGAGTCGATGCGGTTGTCGCCGAAGGCCTCCTCGCTGATGACCTTCTTCATCGCGGCCCAGCGGGCATCGCTCTCCACGGGGTACCAGCCGGTGATGTACGACCCCTCGTAGGGTCCCGACGCGCCGCCGGACGCGTCGATCACCGTCTGGTCGACGCTGCCCATCGCCATGGCCGTGCGCACCTGCGGGTATTCCTCCCGGGCGCGCCGGAAGGAGTCCATGAACGTGCTGGTGCGGTCGCCGAGCGCGGGTACCACGCACCCCTCCTTCGAGCCGGAGACCGAGCCGGAGGCCGGGGCGCCGGACGTCGAGCCGTCGAGCGCCTTCGTGGACTGCGCCGAGTACTCGGTGGCGTCGTCCGCCGCCCGCACGTCGCCCGCGGCCCGGTGTCCACCGGTGGTCAGCCCGGAGTCCAGCAGGACGGGCAGCTCGTCGCCCGCGATGGTGTCGGGCCGTACGAGGGTGACATTGCCGCAGGCCGTGGCGAGCGCCTTGCCCAGGCCCGCCAGCAGGGTGGGCTGGCCGCCGTTGACCGGGTAGGACAGCGGGCTGGTGAACTCGGCGTTGGTGGCGCCGTAGCCGCCGATGTAGGGGATGCCCGCGGCTTCGAGGGGCGGGAAGAAGGAGTCGGCGTACTGGCTGTAGGAGCCGACGACCGCGACGACGTTCTCCTTGACCGCGCGCCGGGCGCACTTCGCCGCGGACACCCCGTCGTTGTGGTCGTTGCAGGTCAGGACGGTGAGCTTACGGCCGTTGATGCCGCCCTTGGAGTTGATCCAGCGGGCGTACGCCTGGGCGAAGGCGGGCATGCCGGGCTTGTTGGTCGCCTTGGTGTCCGACGGGGCCCAGGTCATGACCTTGATCGGGCCGTCCCCGGAACCCCCCGTGGTACCGGGGACGACCCCGCAGCCGGCGGCGAGGGAAGCACACGCCACCAGTGCCCCCGCCGCGAGGGCGGTGGCTCTGACGGGCCGGTGGTGCTGGGGGAGGAAGGTGCTGCGGATGCGTCGCCTGCCGGTCATGGACACACACGCTTTCGTCACATCGCCAACTCGGGAGTGACCCTCGGTAGATGAAGGGTGACGTAAAGGTGAACAGCGGGGGCCTGTGAGGCACGTATGGGGGAAGAACGTACGATCGGTGACCGTGCAAGGTTCGGAGAACTCTTCCCGTCGCGGCCGTCGCTCCTCCACCATGGGCGGCATGCCACTGAACGACATGCCGTGGTGGCGCTGGCGCAGCAATGTGCGCTCCGCGCTGCACATGCTCTCCGACCCAGGGTTCCAGCAGAACGTCTGGCTGGCCGGTGTCGAGGGGTACGGGGACGTCACCGACGCCGTGTACCGCCTCGTCGAGGACACCTGGCTGGACAACTGGTCCGCCGAGAAATACGTGGGCACGATCTTCCGGGACTCCCAGGAGGCGGCCCTCGTCGACACCGCCGTCCTGCGGGTGCTGCGGATCATGCACCAGGTCGGTCCCGACGCCCCCGTCTCCGTGTACATGGAGAACCCGGGGTGGCCGGACGCGGTGCGGGCGGCGCGGGACGCGCACGTGCGCATGGCGACGGCCGACGGGGAGGATCCGGACGGTCCGCCGCGCACGCTCGAGGTACTGCAGATCATGACCAGGTCCGCGTGACGGACGCGATCTTTGCCGCTCCGGTGGATATGCGACCCTGTCCTGCATGAACGAGCAGTCCACCCCGGCCGACCAGTACGTCCTGACCCTGTCCTGCCCCGACAAGCAGGGCATCGTGCACGCCGTGTCGAGCTATCTCTTCATGACCGGCTGCAACATCGAGGACAGCCAGCAGTTCGGCGACCACGACACGGGCCTGTTCTTCATGCGTGTCCACTTCTCGGCGGAGGCGCCGGTGCGGGTGGACAAGCTGCGGGCGTCGTTCGCCGCGATCGGTGACTCCTTCCACATGGACTGGCAGATCAACCGGGTCGAGGACCGGATGCGGGTCGTGCTGATGGTCAGCAAGTTCGGGCACTGCCTGAACGACCTGCTCTTCCGCGCGAGCATCGGTGCGCTGCCGGTGGAGATCGCCGCGGTGGTGTCCAACCACACCGACTTCGCCGAGCTCGTGGGGTCGTACAACATTCCCTTCCACCACATTCCGGTGACGCGGGAGAACAAGGCCGAAGCGGAGGCGCGGCTGCTGGAGCTGGTGCGCGAGCAGGACGTCGAGCTCGTCGTGCTCGCCCGGTACATGCAGGTGCTGTCCGACGATCTGTGCAAGCAGCTCAGCGGCAGGATCATCAACATCCACCACTCGTTCCTGCCGAGCTTCAAGGGCGCGAAGCCGTATCACCAGGCTCATGCGCGGGGGGTCAAGCTGATCGGGGCGACGGCGCACTATGTGACCGCCGACCTCGACGAGGGGCCGATCATCGAGCAGGAGGTCGAGCGGGTGGGGCATGGCGTGACGCCGGACCAGCTCGTGGCGATCGGGCGGGACGTGGAGTGCCAGGCGCTGGCGCGGGCCGTGAAGTGGCACGCCGAGCGCAGGATTCTGTTGAACGGGCGGCGGACGGTCGTGTTCGCCTAGGAGCTCGGGGGGCTGCGGTTTCGTGGCGGCTGCGGGGCGGTGGGGGCTGGTCGCGCAGTTCCCCGCGCCCCTGAAGGACCTCAGCTGGACGTGCCCTCAGGGGCGCGAGCAACCACGAATCACCCTCAGCCGCCGACGCTCCCCCGCCCTCGCCTACATCCGGCTCAAGCTCGCCGCCGCGAACAGTACGTCCCTGATCGCCTCACGATCACCCCGCTGCCCCGCAGCAGCCTCCGCCGGCGGTACATGGCCCGCGGCCAGCTGGCAGAACTCCACGCCGTCCAGGGCCACATGGGCCACCTCGTGCTCCGCCGAACCCGCCGCCGCGGGGGAGTCCAGGGGGATCAGCCACTCACCCCCGCCCAGGCCCTCGATCTCCAGACGCAGAGTGCGGCCGGGGCCTCCGGCGCTCACCAGGTGCCGTCCATGGGCCGGTGACGCCAGACCCTTCTGCCGCCGTTCCGCCAGCACCGCGGGCAGCACGCGGGCCGCCAGGTCGATCATGCGGTTGAGGTGGCGGGGGGACGGCGGCTCGTAGGGGTAGTCGACCGCCTGCGCGATGTCCTCCGCGTGGACCCAGCACTCGAAGGCGCGGTCCAGCATCGCGTCGTGGAGGGGGAGGACGAAGTCGCCGTAGGCCACCTCGAGCTTGCCGGAGGTGCCGCCGGTGAACGACACCGTGCGGACGAGGTCGTGGCTCTGCTCGCGCCAGGGGGTCCGCACGGAGCGGGTCGGCGGGAAGTGCGACGCGCGCCAGTACGCCTCGGTGCGGCCGGCCGGTGTGGGCGCGTCCGCGGGGACCTCGCCCATCGGGTCGTCCAGGCCCAGGGCGACCGCGACGAGGCCGTCGACCGACATCAGGTGGGCCATGACCCCGGCGACCGTCGTACGGCGGCTCGTCGCCTCGTCGGCGGCGAACCAGCGCAGCCGCACGGGCGCGTGCCACTCGGCGTCGCCGAAGTCCTGCAGCAGGGCATCGAGGCGGGCGGTCTCGGCGTCGTACGGCGTGGCCCACTCGGGCACCGGGATGCGCGGCGGGCGCCGGTCGAGGCAGCCATCGAGGACGCGGGTGCGCAGGCCCGGGTCCAGGTCGAGGCTCTCCGGGCGCTGCAGCAGGCCCACCGCCCCGCGCAGCCGCAGTGCCTCGTCGGCGCAGGCGCCGCAGACGCCGAGGTGATCCTCCACGGCGGCCGTCTCCTCCGCCGAACACGCGGCCAGCGCCCACGCCCCGAGCAGCGCCTTCAGCACACGGTGCTCCAGGACGAGGGGAACGGAGGGTACCGGCTCCTCCAGCGCGGGCAGCGGGCGGCCGGTGTCCTCGACGGAGGCGCGGGGGAGCGGTATGCGGGGCGTGTGGTGGGGGTCGGTGCCCTGCGAGCCGTTGCCCTCGGGGTCCTCGGGGTCGTCGGGACCGCCGTCGCCAGCACTGCCCGCGCCTCCGGCGTCGTGCGCGTCCGCGCCCTGGCCGCTCTCGTGGTCGTCGCCCGCGTTGCCGGTGTCGTCGTCGCCGTTTCCGAGGCCGTCGCTCATTTTCTCCGTGTCCTCGGGAAACACCTCGCGATCCCTCGACCCCTCCCGCGCTCCCCTCCCCTCGTACCCGCCCTGCTCGTCGTGCGCCTCGAAACCGCCTGCGCCGCTCACGCCGCGCCTCCGTATCCCGGCGGCGCCCCAGGCGCTCCCGTGTCGTGGGCCGTGGACAGGAGTTGGAGGCCCAGGCGGAGGCGGCGGCGGGCCTCGTCCTCGGTGATGCTGAGGTCGGCGGCCGCCTGGCGGTAGTCACGGCGCTGGAAGTAGGCCAGTTCCAGGGCGGCCCGCAGCGGGGTGGGCATGGACTGGACGATGTAGTCGGCGCGGGCGGCGACCGAGGCGTGGCGGACCTTGCGCTCGAGTTCCTCGGTGGAGCCCTCGGTGTCCTGGGTGAGCGCGGCGGTCTCGGTGGCGCGCAGCCGCTGCACGGCCAGGCGGTGGGTCAGCCCGGCGACCCAGGAGCGCAGTGGGCCCTGTTTGGGGTCGTAGGCCTCGGGGTGCTCCCAGACGTGGACGAAGACCTCCCGTGTGATGCCGTCGGCGGCGCGCTCGTCTCCGAGCACGCGATGGGCGAGACCGTGCACGAGTGAAGCGAAACGGTCGTAGAGCTCGCCGAGGGCGGCCGCCTCACCGCGTGCGAGCCGCTGCTGCATCTTGCGGTCCCAGCGGGGCGGTGCGTCCTTCTTCGCCATGCGGCCCCCTCACCCCTGCAAGTGTCCGGGTCAAGCCTGCGCCCACCGTCTCCTCGAATGTAGTCGGCACCTCCGGCAGCGCACGCCCCTTTGTTCCAATGCACGCCCCCCGAGGGTCCGCAGGTGGTAGTGGACCTTGCCTACCCACCCACTCACTGATCAGACCTGATCGAACAGGATCGAAGCCGACTAAAACAAGCCTCTTTCGAACGATTTCCGTTTCTCGGTCTTTGTTTCAGGGAACGGCCGCTGGGCAGCCGCGCTGCAAGGAAGCGTAAGAAAGGCTTCCGTTTGCTTTCCGCGAGCGAAGGGCATGGTGGTGGCGTTCAATGTGACCGGCAACGAGCAGGGCGACTGGACCGTGCTCAGTGTGACGGGCGAGCTGGACCTGGTGACCTCGCCGGTGCTCCGCCAGCGAGTCCACGATGTCGTGGCCGAGGGGCGCCACAGTCTCGTCCTCGACCTCTCGGACGTGTACTTCTGCGACTCCAGCGGTGTCGGCGTCCTCATCGCCTCCCGCCGTCTGATCCGCTCCTGCCAGGGCGATCTGCGCCTGATCCTCCCGGCCCAGGGCGCCGCCGACGGCTCGCACGTCAACCGCGTCCTCGGCGCCCTCGGCGTCCGCCGGCTGTTCGAGGTCCACCCGGACGTGGACTCGGCGACCGACGAGGAGGCGGGACCACTGTCGGCCTGAGCGCGTACGCCGGTTGTGACCTGGGGCACCCCGACTGCCACACCGTTGTCCCGAAATTCTCCCGGTCTTGGCACAGGCGCCGCCTTCCGGCCCCCGGGGCGCCGCCCGCGTCGTACGCTCCGTGCGAGATGCACCCGATGTGATGTGAGGCGGCCCGAAGAGACATGGTCAGCAGCGAGTACGAGCGCAGGATCGCCGGCCGGTTCGTCACCTTCGACCAGGACGGCAACGGCTACATCGACCGCGAGGATTTCAACGTGGCGGCCAAGGCGCTGCTCACGGAGTTCGGTACCGCGGCACGCTCCGACAAGGGACAGGCGCTGTACATCGGCGCGGAGGCGTTCTGGCAGGGCATGGCCGGGATCGCGGACCGGGACGGCGACCAGCGGATCACCCGGGACGAGTTCGTGAACGGCGCGGTCAAGCGGCTGCGCGACAACCCGGAACGCTTCGCCGAGATCGCCCGCCCCTTCCTGCACGCCGCGCTCGCCGTCGCGGACCAGGACGGCGACGGACGCGTCACCGTCGAGGACACCGCGCGCGTGCTGAGGATCCTCGGTGCGAGCGAGGACATCGCGCGGGCCGCCGCGGCCACCCTGGACACCGACGGCGACGGCAAGGTCGGCGAGGACGAGATCGTGCCCGCCTTCGCCCGCTACTTCACCGTCCCCGAATAGCGCTCCCTGAGCTTGTACTTCAGGACCTTCCGCAGGGTCTCGTTGCGCGGGAGGGCGTCCACCACCTCCACCTGCTCCGGCAGCTTGTGGGTCGACAGCCCTTCCGCGCGCAGATACGCGGTCACGGCGTCCAGGGTCAGCTTCCCGGCCCCCTCGGGCTGTTCCACCACGGCACACACGCGTTCCCCGCGCTCGGCGTCCGGGAGCCCGATCACCGCCACGTCCCCGACGTCCGGATGCGCGGCCAGCAGGTCCTCGATCTCCTTCGCCGAGATGTTCTCGCCCTTGCGGATGATCACGTCCTTGAGCCGACCGGTGAGGACCAGGTGGCCGGTGGCCGTGAGTCGTCCGAGATCACCTGTGCGCAGGTAGCCCTCCTCGTCGAAGGCCTCCGCCGTCTGGGACGGATCGAGATACCCCTGACACACCGCCTCCCCCTTCAGCCGCACCTCCCCGTCCACGATCCGCACGGACATCCCCTCCGGCGGCCGTCCCTCGGTCGTCGCCAGGTTCTCCACCGTGTCGTCCGGATCGCCCATGGTGATCATCGGTACCTCGGTCATGCCGTAGCCGTGCGTCAGCTGCACCCCCAGCTCCCGTGCGACGGCGTGATAGACCTCCGGCGGCTTGGGCGCCCCGCCGCCCGCGAGCAGCCGCAGGGACGGGATGATCTGCTCGCCCGGCCACTTGCGCTGCTCGGTGAGGAACATCGAGTAGAACGCCGTCGAACCGCCCGCCACCGTCACCCCGTGGCGGCGGTATCCCTCCAGCGCCTCCGGCAGGGCGAACTGCTCGAACATCACCGCCGGGAAGCCGTACAGCAGCAGCATCACGGTGTAGTCCGGGCCCGCGATGTGCGCGTACGGGAAGGCCATCGACCCCACGTCGTCCGCCGTCAGGCGCAGCGCGTGCGCGAGGCAGGAGCCGCCCGCGATCAGTGAACGGTCCGTGTGGAGAACCCCCTTGGGGTCGGAGGTGGTGCCCGAGGTCCAGTAGATCCACCGGACGGAGGTGCCGTCGGCGGGCGGGGCGGGCAGGACGGCCGGATCGCCGTCCGGGAGGTCGTCGTACGCCTCGAAGATCCCCTTCGCGCCGAGCCGCCGGGCCATCTCCGTGTGGTCGAAGCCGCGCCAGACTCCCGGTACCGCGAAGAACTCCGCCTTCGACTCCCGCAGGGCGAAAGCGACTTCGCGGTCCCGGTAGAAGGGGATGACGGGCGACTGCACGGTGCCCAGACGGGCGAGCGCGAAGGAGAGCAGGGCCGTCTCGATACGGGTGGGCAGCTGCCAGGCGACGACCGTGCCGGGACGTACGCCCATGCCGTACAGGCCGGCCGCCACCCGCTCGGCACGCGCGCGTAGCTCGCCGAAGGTGAGCGTGCGGTCGTCCTGGAGGAGGACCCGGCGGTCGGGGGTCAGGTCGGCGCGGCGGGCGACCAGCTCCCAGAGGGTGCGGGACGCGCTGAGCGCGTGGGCGGTGTCGGTCACGGCGGCCCCCTTGTGGAACTGACGGATAGTCAGATCGTGGGCAGAGCGTAGGGCGCCACGCCTTGTCGGTCCAGGGGTGCGGGACTTAGCCTTCCGGTGCGAGCGGTATCTGACGGGTTATCAGATATGGAGTGCCGTCATGGATCTCGCGTACACGCCGGAAGAGGAGGAGTTCCGGGCGCGGCTGCGGGAGTGGCTCGCCAAGGCGCTCCCCACGCTGCCCCCGAAGCCGTCCCCGGAGGACTGGCCCGGACGCAGGACCTACGACCTCGGCTGGCAGCGCATGCTGTACGACGCCGGGTACGCCCACGTGCACTGGGACGCGTCGCCCACCACGCGCCTGATCTTCCTGGAGGAGACGGAGGCCGCGGGCGCGCCCTATGTGGGCGCCGGGTTCGTCGGACTGCTCCACGCGGGACCGACGATCGCCGCCGAGGGCACCGCCGAGCAGCGGGAACGCTGGCTGCCGCCGATCCTGCGGGGCGAGGAGGTCTGGTGCCAGGGGTTCAGCGAACCGGACGCCGGGAGCGACCTCGCGGCGCTGCGCACGCGCGCGCGTAGGGACGGCGACGACTATGTGGTGACCGGGTCCAAGATCTGGACCTCGCACGCCGAGGTGGCCGACTGGTGCGAGCTGCTGGTGCGGACGGATCCCGCGGCTCCGAAGCACAAGGGCATCACCTGGCTGGCGATGCCCATGTCCTCGCCCGGTGTCGGGGTGCGCCCCTTGCGCACGCTCGCCGGGTCCGCCGAGTTCGCCGAGGTGTTCCTCGACGAGGTGCGGGTGCCGGTGGCGAACCGCGTGGGCGAGGAGAACGACGGCTGGCGCGTGACCATGGTGACGCTGTCCTTCGAGCGCGGTACGGCCTTCGTCGGCGAAGTCGTCGCCTGCCGGCGGGTGCTGGGCGGACTCGCCCGTACGGCACGGGAGAACGGGCGCTGGGACGACCCGGTCCTGCGACGGCGGCTGGGGCGGCTGAACGCCGAGTTCCGTGCGCTGTGGCGGCTGACGCAGTGGAACGTGAGCGAGGCCGAGGCGAGTGGCGGGGTGCCCGGGGTGGGGGGTTCGGTCTTCAAACTCCGCTACTCGCACGCCCGTCAGGAGTTGTACGACGCCGCTGCGGACGTACTGGGGCCGGACAGCCTGGATCTCGACCGGCCCTGGGTGCTCGACCGGTTGTCCTCGCTGTCCTACACCATCGCGGCCGGGACCTCGCAGATTCAGCGGAACATCGTGGCCGAGCGGATCCTCGGGCTGCCGAAGGGGCGTTGACGTGCGCTTTCAACTGACCGAGGACCAGGAGGCGTTGCGCGCCGGGATGCGGGAGCTGCTCGCGCGGCGCTTCGACGGGGCGGCGCTGCGGGCCGCCGCGGAGGAACCCGGTCTGGACCGGGCGCTGTGGCGGGAGTTGGGCGCCGCGGGGTTCTTCGCGCTGCGGGTGCCGGAGGCGGACGGCGGAGTGGGGCTGGGCCTGCCGGAAGCCGTGCTGGTCTTCGAGGAGGCCGGGCGGGCCCTGCTGCCGGGGCCACTGGTGGCGACCCACCTCGCGGCGGGCACGGTACCGGGGGCGGCCTCCGGAGAGGCGGTGGTGACGGACGTCGACAGCGGCGGGCTGGTCGAATGGCTGTCCGAGGCGGACGTCGTACGCGGGGACACCACGGGGGCGCTACCGCTGCGCTCCGTGGACCCGTTGACGCCGCTGCACCGGGTTCCCGGAGCGGGGGGCGGACGGGGTCGGGCCGAGCTCGAGAGGGATCCAGGGGCGGGGGTGGGGCAGGGCGCCTCCGTGCGGGTCCCGGGGACGGGGGTGGGTCAGGACTCGTCCGGGCCGCTCCCGGGGATCGGGGTGGGAAAGGAATCCTCCGTGCGGCTCCCGGGGACGGGCCCGTCGCCGACGGCCGGGTCGTCCTCTGCTGCCGCGCGCGGTTCGTCTTCCCCCGCCGCTGGCGGTTCGGGTTCCGCGGTGGTGTCTGGTTCGTCTTTCGGCGAGGGTGCTGGTTCGTTTTCTGCGGCCGTTGGTGGTTCGTCGGCGGCTGCCGGGTCCGGTTCGGGGTTCGGCGCTGCTGATGGCTCGGGTTCCGCGGTGGTACCTGGCTCGTCTCCCGTCGAGGCTGTCGGTTCATCTTCCGCAGCCGCCCCTGGCCGGTCCTCCGAGACCGCCTCGGGCCGGTCTACCGAGGCCACCCCCGGCCGGTCCTCCACGACCTCCCTCGACCGGTCCTCCACGACCGCCCCCGGCCGGTCCTCCACCACCCCCGCGCGCGACCCCTCACCGTCCGGTCTCCCCGTGGCCCGAGCCCCCCGTTTCGCCGACCCCGTCGCTGTGCTCCTGACCGCCGCCGAGCAGCTCGGTACCGCCACACGTGTGTGTGAGCTCGCCGTGCAACACGCCGGGGCGCGGGAGCAGTTCGGGCAGCCGATCGGGGCCTTTCAGGCGGTCAAGCACCTGTGCGCGCAGATGCTGGTGCGGGCGGAGACGGCCCGGGCCGCGGTGTACGCGGCCGCCGTGACCGCCGACCCGGTGGACGTCGCCGCGGCCCGGCTGCTGGCCGACGAGGCGGCCGAGCGGGGTGCCCGGGACTGTCTCCAGGTGCACGGCGGGATGGGCTTCACCTGGGAGTGCGAGGTGCAGCTGCATCTGAAGCGGGCCTGGGTGCGGGCCAGGAGGGCCGGCGGCGGAGTGGAGAGCGAGGAGTTGCTCGCCGTCGAGCTGTTGGCCTGAGGCGCCGTGCCCGGAGCGGATGTCGCGGATTGTGGCATACCGGAATCACGGAGCGTTGGTATCGGGTTGTGTCCTATGTGTGACTCGTCACGTCCTGGAGTCGGCGCCCCGCTCCGGTACCTTGTGTGAGATGCGAGTGGTTCCGAGCATGAGCCATGCCGGTGTTGCCGAAGAGGCGGCCCCGGACCCGGCGATGCGCGCCGCTGCTCGCAGGGTGGGAAGCCCTGCGGCTACCGCCTGTTCGACTTCCCGTGGCGGGCGTCGCACAGTATCCCGCACGGGTACTCCTTCGCGCTGGAATATGCCCGAAGCGCTTGTTGGCGTGACTGTACGTCAACCATGCTGTCCTGTAAGGGATTCACGTTCTGTGACCCCGGCTTTGGTCATTGTTCTGGTCATGCAAAAAATGGCTACGATCGTGGCCCTCGTGAGGCGCGAGGCCATGTGCCCGCCGGTTCGGATGGTGTGAGCGGTGCAGGTGCTTCAAGTGCAGCTGGAGATCCGGCCCGACCCCGCAGAGGTGGGGCGAGCCCGGCGGTGGGCCCGTTCGCGGCTCGCCGTATGCGGGATAGAGGTCGACGAACCGCTCGCCGAGATCCTGATCCTGCTCGTGTCGGAGCTCGTCACCAACGCCGTGGTGCACACCGGCCGGCCGGCCGTCCTGCGGCTGTCCCTGCCGGATGCCGAGGTGGAGTCGGCCACCGTCCGCCTCGAGGTCGCCGACCGCAGCGGCCGGGCCCCGGTGCCGCGCTGCGTCGACGGTGAGGCGACCGGCGGCCGCGGCCTCGCTCTCGTCGACGGCCTCGCGGACCGCTGGGGCTGGAGCCCCGAAGGCGCGGGCAAGAGCATCTGGTGCGAACTCGACCGCTGCGAGCAGCCGCGGCAGAGCGCGGAGGCCTACGACATCGACGCCTCGGCCTACGAGGGGTTCGCGTTCGAGGCGGTGTGACCGGCGCACGGTCGCAGAGACCGCCGTCACCCTTTCCTCGGTGCGGATCGGTGCGCCGGGACGTGCATCCGTGCGCGGTCGGGGCAAATGGGACGTAAGTAATAAATCCCCGTACCGGTGTTGACGCAGCGTGTTCGATTGATGACGCTGGTGGTCAGCGATTCGCCGCGAGGGGACGCCGAGGGCTTCGGTGACGGAAGCCCCCGACGAGTGTGGATCGTGACGCGGTGTCGATTTCCTCAGGGCGGAAGGAAGTCGATGACGGCGGCGCGCGAGACCGTGCTCGGGGCGGATCTGCGCGCCGCCGACCGACCTCCTCACAGAACGGCGACCGGGGCCACGGGCGTTCCGGTGCCGCCGGCGAACGGCTCGGGCATCGCCGACAGCAGGAACGCATACCGGCCAAGTTGTCCACAGGTTGTGGACAACTCTTCCAGATTCCAGTTCTGGCCCTGCAGCATCCCCATCTCCACCAGGTCCAGGGCGTGCACCGGCAGCCACAGGTCCTCGATCTCGGGCGGGAAGATCTCGAACGTGAGCGTGTCGTTGGCGACCGCCGCGACATCACGCGCGTGGAACCACTCGGGGGTGCGCACCGACAGGCCCGGCGACGGATAGGCGTACGCCTCCTTGTCCCCGGCGAGATACACCTGGATCTGTCCGGTCCGTACGAGCACGATGTCACCGGCACGCACACGCGTGCCCGCGAGTTCCTCGGCGGCCTCCAGGTCCTCGGGGGTCACGGCGTGGCCGCCGTCGAGCCGGTCCACGCCCCGCGCGCGGGCCACGTCGAGCAGCACCCCGCGCGAGACCACGTGCCGCGCCTTGTCGATACCGCTGAACTCGGCACCGCCGTGCGGGGTGATGGTGCCGGCCGGGCGCCCGTTGTAGAGCATGCCGGAGTGCGAGACATGGGTGAGCGCGTCCCAGTGGGTGGCGGCCTGCAAGCCCATGGTCACCGCGTCGTCGCTGCACGCGACCGTCCCCGGGCCAAAGATCTCCTGGTTGATCTGCACCATCACATGCAGGGGGTTGACCCGGCCCGGCATCATCCCGGTCTGCACGCCGTCCTGCCTGAGGGGCAGGGCGAGGGGGATGCGACGACCCGCGCGGACGGTCGCGGCGGCCTCGCGGACTACCTCGTCGGTGATCAGGTTCAGGGTGCCGATTTCGTCGTCGGCGCCCCAACGCCCCCAGTTGTTCACGCGCTTGGCGATGTCGTGGAACGCGGCCGGAAGTGACATCGGGCCCTCCCCGGGGCTTGTGTCCGCACATCTGACGGGTCATAAAATCTAACGGTCCGTCAGAAACCGCGGGAAGGGGCCGGGCATGGGGAACTTCTTGGCAGGCAGGGTCGTCGCCGTGACCGGCGCGGGGCGGGGGATCGGGCGGGCGGTCGCGCTGGCCGCGGCGGGGGAGGGGGCGCGCGTCGTCGTCAACGACTACGGCGTCTCCGTGGACGGGGCGTCTCCCGCGAGCGATGTCGCTTCGGGTGTCGTGAAGGAGATCGAGGCGGCCGGGGGTGAGGCCGTCGCCGTGGCCGACGACATCTCGACGATGGCGGGCGGTCAGCGGGTCGTCGATGTCGCGTTGTCCTCTTACGGGCGGCTCGACGGTGTCGTCTGTGTCGCCGGGATTCTGCGTGAGCGGATGCTGTTCAACATGACCGAGGAGGAGTGGGATCCGGTCCTCGCCACGCATTTGAAGGGGACGTTCACGGTGTTCCGGGCGGCCTCCGCGGTGATGCGGAAGCAGCGGGCGGGGACATTGATCGGGTTCACCAGCGGGAATCACCAGGGGTCGGTTTCGCAGGCGAACTACAGCGCGGCGAAGGGCGGCATCATTTCGCTGGTCCGCAGTGCGGCGCTCGGACTGCACAAATACGGGGTGACCGCGAATGCGGTGGCGCCCGTCGCCCGTACGCGGATGTCGGCGAACGTGCCGTTCGAGCTGACGGAGATCGGGGAGCCGGAGGACGTGGCCGCCATGGTGGTCTACCTGCTGTCGGCGCGGGCCCAGGAGATCACCGGGCAGGTGTACACCGTGGCGGGGCCGAAGATCGCGGTGTGGGCTCAGCCTCGGGAGTTGCGCGCCGCGTATGCCTCCGGCGGGTGGACGCCGGATCGGATCGCGGAGTTTTTGCCGGGGAGTGTGGGGGTGGATCCGATGCCGTTGCTTTCGGGGCCCGGCGCCCAATAGCTCGGGGGTACGGGTGGTTTGGCGGCTGCGGGCCGTTCGTGGTTGCTCGCGCAGTTCCCCGCGCCCCTGCGTAGATCACCGCGACCGGTATGGAGAGGAGAACCCCGTGGACTTTGCGTTTGCCGCTGAGGATGAGGCGTTTCGGGGAGAAGCCCGGGAATGGCTCGCTGGGCATGTCGATGGGGCCCAGGACCGTCGTACCTGGGAACGAACCCTCGGTAAGTCCGGGTGGATCGGGCTCGGTTGGGAGGAAGCCGGGTACGGGAACCGGACTGCCACTCTCACCCAGCAGGTCGTCTGGGCCGAGGAGTATGCGGGGTCGGGGGCGCCGGCGCGGTCCGGGCACATCGGGGAGAAGCTGTTGGCTCCCACTCTTCTGGCGCACGGTACCGATGAGCAGAAGGCGCGCTTTCTTCCTCCCGTCGCCGCCGGGGAGGAGTTGTGGTGCCAGGGCTACAGCGAACCAGGGGCGGGGTCCGACCTCGCGGGGGTGCGGACCAGGGCCACGCGGATCGAGGACGGGACGTATCGGATCAGCGGGCAGAAGATCTGGACGTCCCTCGCTCACGAGGCGGACTGGTGTTTCGTCCTCGCGCGGACCGATCCGGAGTCCCGTCGGCATCACGGGCTGTCGTTTCTCCTCGTTCCCATGGACCAGCCGGGGCGCATCGAGGTGCGGCCCATTCGGCAGATGACCGGGACCAGTGAGTTCAACGAGGTCTTCTTCGACGGGGCACACGCGCGTGCGGAGCATGTCGTCGGGGGCGAGGGGCGCGGCTGGCAGGTGGCGATGAGTCTGCTGGGGTTCGAGCGCGGGGTGTCGACGCTGGCCCAACAGGTTGGTTTCGCCGAGGAGTTGACACGGGTGGTGCAGGCCGCCGTACAAACTGGCGCGGTTTCCGATCCGGTCGTGCGGGCGCTGCTCGTGCGGCAGTGGGCCGAACTGCGGACCATGCGGTGGAACGCCCTGCGGACGCTGGGGGGTTCGGGGGACGCCGGGGCGTCCAGTGTGGCCAAGCTGCTGTGGGCGGGGTGGCATCAACGGCTCGGGGAGCTGGCGATGCTCGTGCGGGGGGCGGAGGCGACGGTCGGGCCAGGGGACTGGTCCCCTTCCTCGCCGTACGAACTCGACGCCCTGCAGCATCTGTTCCTGTTCTCGCGGGCCGACACCATCTACGGCGGCTCGGACCAGATCCAGCGCACCATCATCGCCGAGCGGGTGCTCGGTCTGCCCAGGGAACCCAAGGGGGTCGTCTGATGCGCGGCGTGCTGTTCGACGGGAGGCAGATCCAGGTCGTCGACGATCTGGAGGTGCGGGATCCGGGGCCGGGGGAGGTGCAGGTCGCGATCTCGGCGGCCGGGCTGTGCCACAGCGACCTGTCCGTGGTCGACGGAACCATTCCGTTTCCGGTTCCGGTGGTGCTCGGGCATGAGGGCGCGGGCGTGGTGGAGGCGGTGGGGGACGGGGTCACCCATGTCGGGCCCGGTGACCATGTGGCGCTGTCCACGCTCGCCAACTGCGGTGCCTGCGCCGACTGCGACCGGGGGCGGCCGACCATGTGCCGCAAAGCCATAGGGCGGCCCCAGAAGCCCTTTTCACGGGGCGGTGAGCGGGTGTTCCAGTTCGCGTGCAACTCCGCCTTCGCGGAACGGACGGTGGTCAAGGCCGTCCAGGCGGTCCGGATCCCGAAGGACATTCCGCTGACGTCCGCCGCGCTCATCGGGTGCGGGGTGCTGACCGGGGTGGGAGCCGTGCTCAACCGGGCCCGGGTGGACCGGGGGGAGAGCGTGCTGGTCATCGGGACCGGGGGGATCGGGCTCAACGTCATCCAGGGCGCGCGGATCGCGGGGGCGTCGCGGATCGTGGCGGTGGACGCCAATCCGGCGAAGGAGGCGATGGCCCGGCAGTTCGGGGCGACCGACTTCCTGACGTCGGCGGAGGGGGTGCGGGACCTGCTGCCGCACGGCGTGGACCACGCCTTCGAGTGCGTCGGGCGGGTCGAACTCGTGCGCACCGCCGTCGACCTGCTGGACCGGCACGGCCAGGCGGTCCTGCTGGGGGTTCCGGCGGCGGGCGCGGAGGCGTCCTTCGCCGTCTCGTCGATGTTCCTGGACAAGTCCATCCTCGGCTGCCGCTACGGATCGTCGCGGCCGCAGCGGGACATCCCGCTGTACGCGGACCTCTACCGGCAGGGACGGCTGTTCCTCGACGAGCTGGTCACGGAGACCTATCCCATCGAGGACTTCGAGAAGGCGGTGGGGGACGCGGAGGCGGGGCGGGTGGCCCGGGGGGTGCTGACCTTCTAGCCCCCGAGTTGTCCACAGGCCCTGGAAAACCCTTGGGGCGATGTCGGTGCCGGGCTCTAGCTTCGACGCATGACCTACCGAGACGTCGCCTCCCCACAGGTCCTGGTCTGGGCCTGCACGTCCGTCGGCGCCCGTATGCCGGTCGCGATGGCTCCACTGGCCCTCGTCTTCCTGGTGCGCGAAAGACCAGGAGGGTATGCGCTGGGAGCGGTGCTCGCGGCGGCCTATGTGATCGGTGAGATCGTCGGTGCCCCGGTGCTCGGGATGCGGCTGCCCCCGGAGCGTCCTCGGCCCCAACTGGCGGCGGGGCTCGCGACCGGGGCCCTCGGGTTCGCGGGGCTCGGGGTGTTTTCCGACGCGCCCTCCGTGGTGCTGGGCGCGTTCGCCTTCCTGGCCGGGGCCGCTCCCGCCGCCGCGACCGGCGGGCTGCGCGCACTGCTCACCGAGCTGGTCCCGGAGCGGGCCGTCGCGCAGGCGCTGTCCACCGAGTCGATGCTCAACTCCGTCATCTGGGCCGTCTCCCCGGCGGCCGTCGCCGGCCTCGCCCTCCAAGTCGCCCCTCACGTACCCTTGTTGCTCGCCGCCGCGCTGATGGCGGCGTCGGTCGCGGGGCTGTGGCTGCTCCCGGCCGGATGGAAGGTGGACGACTCGGCGGGCGGCGCGTGGTCCGGCGGATCGCTGCCCCGGCTGCTGCTGGGCGCCTGGCCGGTGTACGTCATGGGCGCGGCCAGCCTCAGCCTGCTGGGCCTCGCCGAACTCGTCCTGCCCGCCCTGCTCGAACAGCGCGGCATCCCTGTCGGCTGGTCGGGACCGCTGCTGACCGGCCTTGCGGTGGGCGGCGGACTCGGGGCGTTCCTCTACGGCCTGCGCACCTGGCCCGGTCTGCTGCGCACCCGAAGTGTCGTGCTGATGTGCGGCACCTCGGTCTGCGTGACCCTCATCGCGCTGATACCCAACACCGCCGGGATCGCGACCGCGCTCGCCGCGGGTGGCCTGCTCCAGTCAGGCGCGCTGCTCACCCGCAACCTCGCCCTGCGCGACGCGCTGCCGCCCGGCGCCCTGGCCGCCGGCTACTCCGTGATGTACGCCGCGGCGGGCGCGGGCTACGCGGCCACGGGTTCGCTCGCCGGAGCCCTGCTCAAGGTGACGGTGCCGTCCACCGCCGTCCTGGCCGGGGTGGCGCTGACCCTCGCGCTGACGGCGGTCGGGTGGTGGGGGGAGGTGCGCCGCGCGGGGAGCTCAGCGCGGGGTGCCGACGTCGTCGTAGCGCCCGGAAGCTTGGTCGAGGGGCCCGGTCCCGGTCCGGAAGGTACGTCGATAGGCGGTCGGTGTGACGCCGAGGGCTGTTTGTAGGTGCTGGCGCATGGACTGGGCGGTGCCGAAGCCGGCGTCGTGGGCGACCTGGTCGACGGAGAGGTCGGTGGACTCCAGGAGGTGCCGGGCGCGTTCCACTCGTTGCTGGGTGAGCCACTGGCCGGGGCTGACGCCGACCTCCTCGCGGAAGCGGCGCGTGAAGGTGCGTACGGACATGGCCTCCTGCTCGGCCATGTCCCGCAGCTGGATCGGCTCGTGCAGACGGCCGAGCGCCCAGGCGCGGGCCGAGGTCGTGGTCGCCTGCTGCGGGTCGGGCACGGGCCGGTGGATGTACTGCGCCTGACCGCCGTCGCGGTGCGGCGGTACGACGGTGCGGCGGGCCACCTCGTTGGCGACCGCCGTGCCGTGGTCGCGGCGCACCATGTGCAGACACAGATCGATCCCGGCGGCGACGCCCGCGGAGGTCAGGACGTCCCCGTCGTCGATGAACAGGACCTCCGGGTCGACCTTGACCTGCGGGAAGAGCCGCTGGAGACGGTCGGAGTCGGCCCAGTGCGTGGTGGCCGGGCGGCCGTCGAGAAGGCGGGCGGCGGCCAGGACGTAGACGCCGGTGCAGATGGACGCGAGCCGGGTGCCGGGGCGGATGTGGGCAAGGGCGGCGGCCAGTTCCTCGGTCAGCACGCCCTGCTCGAAGACCGGGCCCAGTTCGTACGACGCCGGGACGATCACCGTGTCGGCGGTGGCCAGGATCTCCGGGCCGTGCTCGACCTGGATGGCGAAGTCGGCGTCGGTCCGCACCGGGCCCGGCGGGCGGATCGAGCAGGTGATGACCTCGTACAGCTTGCGCCCCTCGGCGTCCTTGGGGCGGCCGAAGATCCGGTGCGGAATGCCCAGTTCGAACGGCAGGGCACCGTCCATGGCGAGGACGACCACGCGGTGCGGGCGGAACTCCGGGGCACGACGGTCAGGGCTCATGGCCCGATCCTAACGAATGCTGTCCTTCGGGCCAATGGATCCCGGGCGCCGCAGGACGGAAGCTCTATGTCGTGACCCAGACAAGCGATGAAGCCGTGCAGGCAGCCCACACGGAGAACCGGTCGGCCCCTCGTATCCACCGCGCCTGGTTCGTCGCCGCCGTCACCTTCGTGACGATCATCGGCGCGGCCGCCTTCCGCTCCCTGCCGGGCCTGCTCATCGACCCCCTGCACGACGACTTCGGCTGGTCGCGCGGCACCATCAGCGCGGCCGTCTCCGTCAACCTGGCTCTGTACGGCCTGACCGCGCCCTTCGCGGCGGCGCTGATGGACCGCTTCGGCATCCGGCGGGTGGTCGCGGTCGCGCTGACCGTGATCGCGGTCGGTTCGGGCCTGACCGTGTGGATGACGGCGGCCTGGCAGCTGATGCTGTACTGGGGCCTGCTCGTCGGTCTCGGCAGCGGCTCGATGGCCCTGGCGTTCGCCGCGACCGTCACCAACCGCTGGTTCACCGAGCGGCGCGGCCTGGTCACCGGCATCCTGACCGCCGCCTCCGCCTCCGGTCAGCTGATCTTCCTGCCGGTGCTGTCCTGGATGGTCGAGAAGCACGACTGGCGCCCGGCGGCGATCACGGTCGCGCTCGCCGCCCTCGCGGTCGTCCCCTTCGTCTGGCTGCTGCTGCGCGACCACCCGGCCGACGTGGGCCTGAAGCCGTACGGCGCCACGGAGTTCGTGCCGAAGCCGGACCCGGTCCCGGGCGCCGCGCGCCGAGCGGTGACGGTCCTGTTCAAGGCGGCCCGCACCGGCCCCTTCTGGCTGCTGGCCGGCACCTTCGCGATCTGCGGCGCCTCCACCAACGGCCTGGTCCAGACCCACTTCGTGCCCGCCGCCCACGACCACGGCATGCCCGTCACGGCGGCCGCCTCACTGCTCGCGGTGATCGGCGTGTTCGACGTGGTCGGCACGGTGGCCTCCGGCTGGTTCACCGACCGCTTCGAACCCCGCCGCCTGCTCGCCGTCTACTACGCCCTGCGCGGCATCTCGCTCCTGTTCCTGCCCATGCTGCTGGCCCCCTCGGTCCACCCGCCGATGCTCTTCTTCATCGTCTTCTACGGCCTCGACTGGGTCGCCACCGTCCCGCCCACCGTCGCCCTGTGCCGCGAGCAGTACGGCGACGACAGCGCGATCGTCTTCGGCTGGGTCCTCGCCTCGCACCAGGTCGGCGCGGCGCTGATCGCCTTCCTCGGCGGTGTCGCCCGGGACGTGTTCGGCTCCTACGACATGATCTGGTACGCGTCGGGCGCGCTGTGCGCGGCGGCGGCGCTGATGGCGCTGGTGATCAGGCGGCGGCCGGTCGCGGTGCCCTTGGCGGCGGCAGCCTAGAGAAGCCCTGCAGAACCCCCACAGGAATTATCCCTGGAGGAACCGACCCTTGTGGAACAGGAGGGGCGGTTCGCCGTCTCCGTCGCCCGGCCCGAGAGCGTCCACCCGTCCCACCACGATCAGGTGGTCGCCGCCGGTGTGCACCGCGTGGATCGTGCAGTCGATCCAGGCGAGGGTGCCCGTGAGGCGGGGCGAGCCGGAGGCCGGGGCCGGGTCGTGGGCCACGCCCGCGAACTTGTCCGCGCCGCTCACCGCGAACGCCCTGCACAGCTCGCCCTGCTGCGCGCTCAGGACGTTCACGCAGAAGACGCCCGCCTGGGCGATGCGGGGCCAGGTCGTCGACGTACGGCCCACCATGAAGGCGACGAGCGGCGGGTCGAGGGAGAGGGCGGAGAAGGACTGGCAGGCGAAACCGGCGGGTGGTGTGCCGGGGGCCGTGATCACCGTGACGCCGGTCGCGAACTCGCCCAGCACGCGCCGGAACCCGGCCGGGTCGACCGGCGCCCGCTCGTCCTCGCGGACGCACCGAAGCTCCGGGCGGGGCAGCGCCTCGACGGAGAGGGCCTTCCCGGACCTGAGATAGCGGACGGCCGCTTCCGCCATTCCTGCTTGTCCCATCACATCACCATTGAAGCTGACGGGCCGTCAGATGGGAAGGGCCCGGACGCGCGCGAAGAGCCGCACGTACCCTGCGCCCATGGGGTGGGAGAGCAGACGGATCGATCAGGACGCCGCGGTGTGCGCGGTGCAGTTTCCGGCGATCGGACTGATCTGGTGGATCGGGGAGCAGCTGGGCGACGACTACGCGTACGCGGGCGCCTACGGGGCCTTCGCCGTGTTCGCCCTGGCCTGCCTCCTCGTGGTGGCGCCGCTGGTCCTGCCGGTCCTCGGCCTCCTGCACGCGGTCGTCCATGTGCTGCCGGCGGAACTGCTCGCCCACCGGGCAGCCCGTCGCACGCGTGGACCCGTGTGGGCCTGGCACCTGGCTCTCACCGCGGTCCTCGGCTTGATCTGGGCCGCGCTCGCCCTGCTGCTGTGGGACTGGCCGTTCACCACCACCGCCCCGCTCTTCGCGGCCCTCGGCGTGGTCCCGGTGTTCGGCCTCGAATGGCTGCGCAGACGGCCCCGGGGCCCGTGGGCCGTATGGCTGCCCTCGCTGTTCGCCTCCGTCGGCCTGTTCCTCCTGGTGTTCCTCGGCGGGGTGCTGGCCACGGTCACGGGGATCCTCGAGGAGTACGAGCCTCCCGTGCTGTCCGCCGGACAGCTCACCGGGACCTGGCGGGGCGAGGAGGGCGCGGTCCTCAGCCTCGGCGCGGGCGGCCGGGCCGAACTCACCGACGTGCCCGCCGAGTCCGGGTCCGCCGACCAGAACGCCGAGCCGGCCTTCGCCGTGTGCGACGGCACCGGCACCTGGCTGCTCGACGACAAGGGCGGCCACGAGCGCGCCGGTGTCGTGGTACGGCTCGACGGGGAATGCGGGCAGGAGACGTACTGGCGGATCGGCGGCACGGAGTCCGAGCCCGAGCTGTTCGTGCCGTTCGGGGACCCGGACGCGCCGGACGTGCGGATCCTGACCCGGGACTGAGCCCTCAACGCCCCCGGTACTCCGGGCTCCTGCGTTCCACGAAGCTCGCCACGCCCTCCTTCGCGTCTGTCGTCGTCATGTTGATCTCCTGGGCGGCGGCCTCCGCGGCGAAGGCGGTGGAGCGGTCGGTGTCCAGGGAGGCGTTCACGAGCTGCTTGGTCAGGGCGAGGGCGCGGGTCGGGCCGGTGGCCAGGCGGGTGGCCCACTCACGGGCCGTCTTGTCCAGCTCCGCGTCCGGGACGACCCGGTTGACCAGGCCCAGGCGCTCGGCGTCGGCCGCGCCGAGCGCGTCACCGAAGAACATCAGCTCCTTGGCGCGCCGAGGGCCGATCAGACGGGGCAGGAGATAGGCGCCGCCGCCGTCGGGGACCAGGCCCCGGCGGACGAAGACCTCGATGAACTTCGCCGACTCGGCGGCCAGGACCAGGTCGCAGGCGAAGGCGAGATGCGCGCCGATTCCGGCGGCGGTGCCGTTCACCGCCGCGACGACCGGCTTCTCGCAGTCGAGGACGGCCGCGATCAGCCGCTGGGCGCCGAGGCGGATCGTACGGGCGACGTCACCGGGGGCCGTGGCCGCGGGTGCGCCGCGCAGGTCCGCGCCCGCGCAGAAGCCGCGTCCCGTACCGGTGAGGACCACCGCCCGGATGTCCGGGTCGGCCGACGCACTCGCCAACAGCTCGATGATCCGGTCGCGTTGGCCGGGCGTGAGGGCGTTGAGCACCTCGGGCCTGTCGAGGGTGAGGTACGAGACCTGGCCGTCGACGGTGTGCCGCACCTCGCTCACTTCGGTCACCGGCACACCACCAACGCGTCGAGCGCCACCGCCCCCTGCCCCCGGGGCAGCACCATCAGCGGGTTGATGTCGAGCTCCGCCACTTCGTCCCCCAGCTCCAGGGCCATGCGCTGCACGCGCAGCACGACCTCCACGAGGGCGTCGAGATCCGCGGGCGGCCGCCCCCGGACCCCGTCGAGAAGGGCCCGCCCGCGCAGGTCGTCCACCATGTCCCGGGCCTGCTCCTCACCGAAGGGCGGCACGCGCACGGCCGTGTCCCGCAGCACCTCGACCAGCACCCCGCCGAGCCCGACCGTCACCGTCGGCCCGAACAGCTCGTCGTGCGCGGCCCCGACGACCATCTCTACGCCCCGCTCCACCATCTGGCAGACCAGGACGCCGTCCAGCGTGACGTCCTCGTAGCGGGCGATGTCGGTCAACTCGCGGTAGGCGTCCCGGACCTGGCTGGCCGAGGTCAGGCCGATCTTCACCAGGCCCAGCTCGGTCTTGTGGGCGATCTTCGCGCCGGACGCCTTCATCACGACCGGGTAGCCCACCAGGCCCGCCGCGCGGACGGCAGCCGCCGCGCTCGTCACCAGCTGCTCGCGCGGCACCCGTATCCCGTACGCCCGCAGCAGTTGCTTCGCCGCGTGCTCGCTCAGCTGCTGGCCCGGGCGCATCAGGGCCTGCGCCTTGCGGAAGGACGGCGAGGGGGAGCGCGGGGCCTCGTCGAAGGGGGAGCGGTAGCCGCTGACGAAGCGGTGGTGGTCGAGGTAGGCGCGGACCGCGGTGATGCAGTTGCCGACCGTGCGGAAGGTGGCCACCCGGGAGGAGCCGAGCAGGACCTCGCGGTAGGCCGGCTCGGTGCCGACGGGCGAACCCCACACCACGCAGACCAGCTTGTCGGTCTGTTCGGCCGCCTCCACCAGGTCCTGCACCAGCCGGTCGCTCAGCGGAGGGAAGGGCCCGGTGACCGGGCAGATCAGGACCCCGACCGACGGGTCCGCGAGGATCGCGTCGATGATCTTCCGGCCGCGCCAGTCGCCGACCGGGTGCCCGCCGTTGTCGACGGGGTTCGCCACATTCAGGAACTCCGGTATCCACTGGTGCAGTTCGGTCTGCTTCGCCGCCGAGAGGGCAGGGAGCTTGAGCCCCGCCTCCGTCGCCAGGTCGGCGAAGTGCGCGCCCGTGCCGCCCGAGATCGAGTAGACGACGACCCCTTCGGCGCGTGGCGGCCTCGCGCGGGCCAACAGGGCCGCGGTGTCCTGGAGTTCGTCGAGCCCGTCGACGCGGATCACGCCGTACTGCCGCATCGCGGCGTCCACCACCGTGTCGGCGCCGGTGAGTTTGCCGGTGTGGGAGGCGGCCGTGCGGGCGCCGGTCTCGGTGCGGCCGACCTTGACCGCGACCACCGGCACCTTGCGGCGGGCGGCCCGGTCGGCGGCGAGCAGGAAGGAGCGGCCGTCCTTGAGGCCCTCCAGGTAGCAGGCGACGGCGCCGACCTCGGGGCGTTCGGCGAAGTAGGAGAGGAAGTCGGCACTCTCCAGATCGGCCTCGTTGCCGGTGGGGGCCCAGTGGGTGAGGCGGATGCCCAGTTCCTGGAGGGCGAAGACCGGGCGGCCCTGGTGGCCGGACTGGGTGATGAGGGCGATCCCTGGCCCCTCGAGGTCCTCGCGGAACGACGAGAAGGCGTTCAGGTTGGTGTTGGGCCCCAGCAGCCGCATCCCGGAATCCGCCACGGCGGCGGCGAGACGCTCCTGCGCCACCGCCCCCTCCTCGCCGGTCTCCGCGAAGCCGGAGGCGAAGACGACCGCGAACTTCACCTTGGCCTCGGCCAGTTGCCCGATCAGCGGAAGAGGCTCCGCGACCAGCAGGACGGCGAGATCGACCTGCTCGGGCAGGTCGGCGACGGCTGCCACGCAGGGGATGCCGAAGACCGACGGGCGGCTTGGATGCACCGGGTGCAGCCGGGCTCCCACCCGGCCCGCCCAGTCGATCAACTGCCGGGTGACACCGGTGTTCGGCCGGCCCTCGGCGTCCGAAGCGCCGATCACGGCGACCGACTCCGGCCGGAAGAAGCGGTCCAGATCGGGGACGTCGGCATACAGCGGACGGCCGCCGACGTCGAGATCGTCGACCTCGGCGGGCCGGCCGTGGACGGCGGGCCCGGGTTGCTCGCCGCACGCGACGACCCGGGCCCGGCGGGAGTCGGTGGTGAGGGTGCCGTGGGTTGATCCAAGCATCGGTCCGCCCGCTCCTGTGTGACAGCTGAATTAACTGACGCTGTGTCAGATTACAGAACTGACGGGATGTCAGGAACGGGCGTGCACGCAAAGTTGATGCGCCGACTACAGGACCGCGAGAACCTCCTCGGCCACCCGCTCGCCCGACCGCACCGCACCGTCCATGAAGCCCATCCAGTGCAGGGACGTCTCGGTACCGGCCCAGTGGATGCCGCCGACGGGGGCGCGCAGGGCGGGTCCGTACTGGGTGAGCACTCCGGGCGCGCCGATGGAGACGGGGCCGCCGCGGGTGTAGGCCTCGTTGTTCCAGCGTTGCAGGACGAAGGAGGTGGGGGAGGCCGCTTTCGAGCCGAAGTACGTCACGTAGTCCTTGAGGACGGCCGCCTTGACCTCCGCCTCGCTCGCCGCGTCGTACTTGCGGGCCTCGTCGGCCTCGATGAAGCCCATCAGGGCGCCGTAGGAGGCGTCGGGCGGGGAGTTGTCGAAGGTCGAGCTGATCACGCCGGTGTCGCTGACGACCTGGCCGTTGAGGCCGTCCGCCCGCCAGAAGGGGGTGTCGTAGATCGCGATCGCCTTGCCGACCGAGGCCATCGGGAGGCGCTGGGTGAGCTGGTCGCGGGCGGCGGGCAGCAGCGGGTCGTAGGTGATGCGGGCCGCGAGCGGTGGCGGTACGGCGACGACGACCCGCTTGGCCGTGACGGTGACCCCGTCGGCCGTGACGACGTACTTCGAGCCGGACTTGGCGATCGTGCGCACCGGGGCGTTCAGCACCACCCGCTCGCCCAGGGTGGCGGCGAGCTTGATCGGCACCAGCTGGGAGCCGCCGACGAAGCGCAGTTCCTGGGCGCCGCCCGCGGTCTCGGTGAGGCGTTCCAGGGTGCCGGGAGTGGTCTCGTTGCCGGCGGCGGCGATGTAGAAGAGGACGAACAGGAGGGAGAGTTCACGGGGCTCGGCCGAGAAGATCGACGTGCAGGCCACGTCCAGGAGGAACTTGGCCGACGGGATCACGGCGTTGGCGCGCAGCCAGGTCTCGAAGGTCTGCCGGTCCCACTCCTCGGCCTTGGCCGCGGTCCAGGGCGCGTCGAGCGGGATCGTCTTGGCCATGTCGTCGAGGGAGGCCTGGACGATCGCCGCGTTGGCGAGACCGGCCGCGTCGATCGGCGGGACCGAGCCGAGGAGGCCGTCGGTTGCGTAGGGGGTCTTCTTGCCGTCCTTGTAGAGCAGGTTCTTGCCGGTGTTGTAGGTGGCGAAGGTCCCCACCCCGAGCGAGTCCGCGAGGGCCTTGATGCGGTCCTGGGTGGGGCCGATGAACTCGCCGCCGCCCTCGGTGACACCGCCGCCCGCCAGGGGCAGGTTGAGGACCCGGCCGCCGACCCGGTCACGGGCCTCCAGTACGGCGACGGTCTTTCCGCCCGCGACCAGGTCACGGGCCGCGGTGAGCCCGGCGAGACCGCCGCCGACGATCGCGACGTCCACGTCACGGGTGGCGGCGGAGGCGGGGGAGGCGGCGGTGCCGGTGAGGGTGACGGCGCCGGCCGCCGCGGCGGCACCGCCGAGCAGGGAGCGCCGGGAGAGCCGGGAGAGCGGGGGGAGCTGTCTTTCGCGTGCCACGTGCGTCCTCCGTAGTGGAGAGAGTGTGGAGCTAGAACATGAGAAGTGTTCACATTCTGGCCCCGTACGGTGGCACACGACAACGCTCCCGTCACATCTGGCACATGAGTAACGGGAGTCGTACTGAAGAGAGTTGAGGTTTTCTACGTCAGACGGGAAGCCGCGAGAGTCTGCCCGCGCCGTCCTTCTCGACGGCCTTCGCGATCTTCTCGGCGTCGATCGCGACCTCGCGGAAGGTGCCGCTGATGGGAGTGGCGTAGCCGGTGAAGAACAGCCCTGGGGTGCCGTCGGGGCAGCGGGAGCCGTTGACGACCGGTCTGCCGTGGTCGTCGAGGACGCCGAGATGGCCGACCAGGCCCTCCAGTGAGCGGGCGTACCCGGTCGCCGCGATCACCGCGTCCGGACCGACGCGGGTGCCGTCGGCGAGCAGCACCTCGCCGTCCTCGAAGCCCTCCACGGCTGCCACCACCTCGACCTTGCCCTTGCGGATCGCGTCGATGAGGCCGACGTCCTGGACCGGGATCGCGCCCTCCTTGACCCGGCTGTAGAGCCCGGTGTCGGGGCGGGGCAGTCCGTGCTCCGACAGGTCGGGCACGCTGAGCTTCGCCATGGGCCGGGCCAGCCGGTCCACGAGGCCCACCGGCAGCCGCCGTACCAGGACACCCGTGTACTGGGCGGCCCAGCCGGCCGTGGAGCGGCGGACGATGTGCGGGGCGGTGCGCACGGACAGCCGTACCCGCGAGGCACCGCCCTCGACCAGGTCCACGGCGATCTCGGCGCCCGTGTTGCCCACGCCGACGACGAGCACGT
This sequence comes from Streptomyces canus, assembly GCF_001514145.1. Classification (GTDB taxonomy): domain Bacteria; phylum Actinomycetota; class Actinomycetes; order Streptomycetales; family Streptomycetaceae; genus Streptomyces; species Streptomyces canus. The sequence goes on along the minus strand of NZ_KQ948660.1, from coordinate 355,037 downwards.
CACGGCCGGCGTAGGGCTCGGGGTTGCGGTACGCGCCGGCGTGCCGGAGCTCGCCCTTGTAGGTGTCGCGGCCCGGCCAGTCCGGCAGCAGCGGGGTGTGGTTGTAGCCGGTGGCGACGACCACCGCGGCGCCGGTCAGCTCGCGGCCGCCGGTGGCGTGCAGCAGCCAGCCGGTGCCGTCGGGGGTGCGCTCGACGCGGGAGACCTCGACGCCGGTGACGGTCTCCAGCTCGTGGAACTCGGCGTACTTCTCCAGGTAGCGCACCACGTCGTCGCGGGCCACCCAGCGGCCGAAGCGGCGGGGCATCGGGAGGCCCGGCAGGGCCGACAGGCGGCGGGTGGTGTGCAGGTGCAGCCGGTCGTAGTGGCGCCGCCAGGAGGCGCCGACGTGCTCGGACTTCTCCAGGACGACCGCGCGGATGCCCCGGGCGCGCAGCGCGTACGCGACGGAGAGTCCGGCCGGACCGCCGCCGACGACGTAGACGGGGTGATCGGGCTGGTCGGGGCGGTCTGCGGGTGCGGAGTCGGCCATGAGCGCGAGCGTAATCAGACAGCGCGTTGATGGGTCTCGGTCAAGACGGGAATTGGTTGCGGATCGATCACGGCTGTAGGAGGGGTGGGTGGGACCTGTGGCGTAGGTCACCTGGTTGTGTGCGTACGGAAAAGCCGCGGGAGAAAGGCCACGGCGCCGGGCCCGCGAGTGCAGGGCTCGGCGCCGTGGTGTGCGGCGGCCGGAAACTGACGGGAAACCGGAGCCGCGGTACGGGGAGTCCTACGGCAGGGGGCTACTTCTTGCCGGCCTTCTTGTAGCCCGTGACCTTGGCGATCCAGGTGATGAAGTCGCCGGGGTCGGTGTTGGCGCCGTGGCCCTGGTCCCAGTAGTAGAGGTGGTCGACCTCGTCGCCGAGGTTCTCGGCGCGGGCGGCGAGGTTCGCGGAGATGACGTGCGAGGTGTCGGTGTCGTTCGTGCCGAGGCGGATCCACCAGTGCCTGGAGCGCTTGCCGTTGACCTTCTCCACGAGGTGGTACATCGGGTTCATCAGGTTCAGCAGCTCGGGGATGTCGCTCTCGACGCGCTTGCCGGCCAGGCCCGTGGTGTCGTTCTTGGCGCCGTACGCGGTGAAGTGGCGGTTCGCGGTCGTGGCCGAGCCGAACTCGTTGTTCTCGCCGGCCGACAGGTCGAAGGCGTCGAAGGCCGGCACGGTCTTCTTGCGGGCGCCCACATGGGTGAGGAAGCCGGCCCAGGTGAAGGTGGCCTTCTCGCCGTCCCAGGTGACGAAGGTGTTCTTCGCGAGGTAGGTCTCACGGTCGGAGTCCGACAGGGCCGCGAGATAGGTCGAGGCCGAGGGCTCCATGTACTGCTTGAGCAGGTACTCGTCGTAGTTCCGGGCGGTCAGGGTGCCGAAGCCCGAGCCCTTGAGGCCGCGCAGCCGCAACTTCGCCTGGTACTCGGCGAACTGCGACCGGAGGTCCTTGGAGACCGTCTGGTCTGCCTGCTTGCCGGTGCTGAGGGCGTTGGTTCCCCAGTTCCACTCGTAGGCGCCGTCGGCGTGCTCCAGGTCGGTGATCGGGCACCACGCGCCCACCGCGAAGATCGCGTCGGAGGCGTCGGCCGCGCCGATCTCCTTCAGGTGTTCGGCGTAGATCGGGCTGTCGCCGGAGGCACCGAGCAGGCTGGACACGGCACCTCCCGCGCTGGTGCCCGCGGAGACGATTCGGTCGACGTTGCCGGGTATGCGCCCCTTGTTGGCCCTCACGTACCGGACGGCCGCCTTGAGGTCGACGATCACGGCCGGAGCGCTGCCGTAGTACTCGCCGGCGGAGTTCTTGAGTCCACGACCGCGGGCGCCGGGCTCGACGACGACGTACCCGGCTGCCAGGGCCAGGAGCTGGTTGGTGTTCATGGCGCCGCCGGTGGCGTTGGTGTCGCCGTTGGCACCCGGCGCCGAGGCGGAGGCGCTCGCGGTGGGCGAGGCGGAGGTGCTCGCGGTGGGAGCCCCGCTGGGTGCGCCGCCGCCACCCCCGCCGCCCATGCTCGCGCCTCCGACGCCGGTGGCGTCGGCCACGGAGGACGGCATGTACCCGCCGACGGAGTTGGCGAGCAGGATCGGCGCGTTGCTCGCGTCGACCGCCGTGCCGTCGATCTCGACGGGCACGCTGACGTTCAGCGACTGGTAGGTCGTGTCGACCGGCTTGGAGACGTAGGTGATCGCCTTCCAGAAGTGGTAGGTGACCGCGTGCTCGGTTCCCTCGGTGTCCGTGACCGTCGTCGTCAGCTTGGTGTAGGCGTCGGGGTCGAAGACGAGGCTGCCGTCGCTGCTCTTGGAGGCGTTGCCGGTCGCCGCATTGGCGTTCAGGGCGATGCCTCCGACGGCCGCGGCCCCCGCCGTCGCACCGATGCCGATGACGACGTTCCTGCGCTTGATTGCCCTGTGCTTCACGGTTGGCTCCCTCGGCGTTTTTGCTGGCGAGAACGAACGTAGCCACGTCTTCGACAAAATTGCCAACAATCCTGGGGGATTCACGGGGGACCCACAGCTTCTCGGCGCACGCACAGGATTCTCACCGCGACCGCGGTCTTCCCGGGGTCCGGGATCTGACGTACCGTCAGATTCTATGGACACGATCTGGCTGACCGGCGCGCAATGGCTGGCCGTCCTGCGCATCGGCCTCGGGCTGTGGTGGCTGGAGAGCTGGCGGCACAAGGACAAGAGGACGTGGTTCGAGGGCGGCGGCATCACGTGGGCCGCGGACATCGCCGCCAAGCACCGCTGGACCCCGGTCCGCAGCGGCTTCGACGTGCTGGTCGCACCCCGGCCCAGGACGATGGCGTACGTCGTCGCGTACGCCGAACTCGCCCTCGGCGCAGGCCTGATCCTCGGCTTCCTGACCCCGCTCGCACTGGTCGGCGGCCTGCTTTTGAACGTCCTCTACTTCACACTCATGATCCACGACTGGGCCGAGCAGGGGCAGAACTCGATGATGGCCCTCATCTCGCTCGTGGCCCTGTTCGCGATGTCCTGGCAGACGTGGTCGCTCGACGCCGCGCTGGGCTGGTTCTGATGGGCGCGAGGTACGACCTGCCGGAGGCGGACGCCTTCACGCGGACCTACTGGGACGCGGCGGCGCGGGGCGTCCTGCTGCTCAGGCACTGCGGGACGTGCGACCGGGTCCACCACTACCCCCGTGAGTTCTGCCCGCGCTGCTGGAGCGAGGACGTCTCCTGGTCCGCGGCCACCGGCCGTGCCACGCTCCACACCTGGTCCGTCGTCCACCGCAACGACCTGCCGCCCTTCAAGGACCGCACCCCGTACGTCGCCGCCGTCGTCGACCTCGCCGAGGGCCCCAGGATGATGACGGAGATCGTCGACTGCGCACAC
>NZ_KQ948660.1:0-351039 GCF_001514145.1 Streptomyces canus | reverse complement strand
CGCCTTGACCTGGAGGCGGTCTTCCCGGACCGGGTACCGAAATTCAGGCCGCGCGGGGCGTCCGGGGCGGTTTGAATGGGCGGATGACCGACGTCGACGATCAGCACCTCATCCGCCCCTTCACCCCGCTGCACGGCCACGGCCTGCGCCTGTGCGCCTGGGACGCGGAATCCGGCGCCCAGGCCCAGGACTGGCTGCGCGGCGCGCTGGACCCCGAGTTCGGGCGCTGGAACACCCCTCTCACCCTGATCCACGACCTCGACGGCGCCCGTGCCGGCATGCGACGCAGGGCCGAACAGGCGGCGCAGGGCACAAGCGTGTCGTACCGGATCACGGACGAGTCGAGCGGTAAGACGCTCGGACACCTCGGCATCAACGTCATCGACCACGTCTTCCGCACCGCCCGCGTCGGCTACTGGGTGCTGCCCGAGGCCCGCGGCCACGGGGTCGCCACCCGCGCCCTCCGCCTCGGCGCCCACTGGGCCCTCACCGACCTCGGCCTGCACCGGCTGGAACTGGGCCACGCCCTCGGCCACGACGCCTCCTGCACCGTCGCCGAACGCTGCGGCTTCCGCTACGAGGGCACGCTGCGGGGCGCGATGTTCGAGGCGGGGCGGCACGACGCGTTCCGGGACGTGCACCTGCACGCCCGACTGGCGACGGACCCCGAGCCGTCGTAATTCGGAGGCGTCCGGCGCGCTCGCGCAGGATCATGAGACATGCCTCCCACAGCCTGGCACTCCACCGAAGACCTCGACGAGTTCCTCACCCGCGCCGGTGACTTCCTGCGCTCCCGCCCGGACCTGCACACCGTCGTCCTCACCGTGACCGAGGGGCTGCGCACCCGCGGGCTCCATGCGTACGGCGACGAGGCGCCCCTCTTCGGACTGCTGGAGGAGGACGGGAGCGTACGGGGGGCCTACTTCCGGACACCGCCGTACCGGCTGTATCTCACGCCCCTGACCACCGCGCGGGCCGACTCCCTCGCCGCCCATCTGACGGCCCTGGGCCATGCCGTGCCCGGTGTCAGTGCGGAGGCCGCGACCGCGGAAGGTTTCGCCGAGGCCTGGCGGCGCCGGACCGGGGCCGAGGCCGTGCCGTATCAGCGCCAGCGGCTGTACCGGCTGGACACACTGACCGAGCCGGAGCCGGTGCCACAGGGGCGGCCGAGGATCGCGGGGGAGGACGACCGGGAGCTGCTGGCGCGCTGGTTCGGCGAGTTCGTCCGGGACATCGGAGAGAGCGAGAACGACTCCGTGCGCGCCGAGTCCTGGGCCGACGCCCGCCTCGCCTACGGCGGAGTCACCCTCTGGGAGGCCCCCGACGGCACCCCCGTCTCCATGGCCGGCCTCACTCCGCCGGTCGCCGGCCAGATCCGGGTGGCGCCCGTCTACACCCCGGCAGGTCTCCGCGGCCGCGGGTACGCCGGTGCCGCCACCGCCGAGGTCAGCCGGCTGGCGCGGGAGCGGGGCGCCGACGAGGTGCTGCTCTTCACCGACCTGGCCAACCCGACCAGCAACGGCCTCTACCAGCGCATCGGTTACCGGCCGGTGGCGGACTTCGCGGTGTACGACTTTCAGGGCCAGAGCAGTTCCTGAGCCCAACCCCGATCCGCCCGACGGTAGTTGAGCCGGACGTGCCGCCTGCGCTCGTCCCCCTGGAAGAACTCCACCTCGTCCGGAAGCAGCCGGTACAGCGTCCAGGACGGCACCGGCACCTCCGGCTCCCGCTGCGCCCGCTCCCAGGCCTCCTCGGACATCCGGGCCAACTCCCCGAGCGAGCCAAGTACTTCGCTCTGCCGTCCGGTGAGCGCGGCGGCCAGCGCGCCGGTCGAGCGGGCGTGCAAATCGGCCTGGCCCTCCTCGGAGGGCGCGGCGCTCACCGGCCCCTTCACCCGCACCTGCCGGCCGAGGACCGGCCAGTAGAAGCCGAGGGCGGCGTACGGGCGTACCGACAGGTGTCCTCCCTTGCGGCTGTGGGAGTGGCTTGCGAAGGCCCAGCCGTCCTCGTCCGCGCCGTGCAGCATCACGGTGCGGACGTCCGGCCGGCCCTCCGCGTCCGCCGTCGCGAGGGACATGGTGTGCGGCTCGGTCTGCCCGGCGGCCACCGCCTCCGCGAACCAGGTGGTGAAGAGCTCCAGCGGGGTCGCGGGCGCGGTCGCGGGGTCGAAGGAGGGCAGCGAGGTGACCTCCGGGTCCCACACCCGCAGCGACCTGAGCAGTTCGTGAAGATCCGTTGCCATGCCTCAGACGGTACCGAGGTCGGACGTCACCCACCTTTCGGGCCGTATCCGGATGATCACCTGCTCGCCGTGGTTCTTCGAGGCGAACTCCACGTACCCGTCCACCTTCTCGGCCGGCAGGTAGCGGGCGGAGATCTCCCGGAGGTCTTCGAGGGTGCCCGGTCGGGTGTCGACGACCGGCCCCTCCACGGACACGTACCGGATGGTGGGCTCGACGCGCTCGACCAGCAGGGAGAAACGGCCGGCCGCCCGGATCAGTTCGTGCTTGCGGGAATCGCGCCCGGTCATGATCCAGATGTCACCACCGGGCGTGTACTGGTACCAGATCGGCAGAGCGAGCGGCGCGCGCTCCTCTCCGGCGTCGACCGCCAGCGCGGCGACATGCGGCTCGGCCAGGAACTGTTCACGTTGCTCACGAGTCAGGGCCATACAGTTCAGGGTACTTCGCACACCTGAGGGAGGGATGGTCGGTGAATCGCTTGTCCGGTACGGCAGTTGGCGCCGCCGGTGTCCTTCTGCTCGCGTCCCTGGCCGCCTGCGACTCCGGGGCGGCGCACTCCTCCCTCACCGTCCCCGAGCTCTTCTACCTGCGCCCCTACGGCGACAAGTCCGGCCCGAAGGACAAGATGCCCTTCTCCGTGACGGCCGAGGACGGGAACGGCCCCGGGGTCCGCCGGCTCACGGTGGAGGTGGCCCCCGACGGGCGGGACGTGGTCCGGCTGAAGAAGTACGGATCCTGCGAGGGCGACTCCGCGCATCTGACCTGTGAGGTCGACGGCGACTACAGCGACTGGGCGGACAGCGCCCGTGCGCAGCCGTACGGGGTCAAGGGCGCCGAGGCCGGTGCCACGGCCGTCGTCCGCTACACCTACACCACGAAGAGCGGCAGAAAGCTCACCGCACGGACCCGTTTCGTCGTCGGCGAGCCGGTGGTCGAGGCGGTGGCACCCGCGTACTCGAAGGATCTTCTGCGGCCCGGCTCCGAGCTAATCTCCCCGCTCGTCGTGCGGAACACCGGCGAGGTGCCGGTCAAGGGGCTGGGGATCGCGATGAGCGCCGACGGGACGGAGTTCACGCAGCGGTACGACAACTGCCGTTACCCCGAGCTGAGCAAGGGCCATCTCGCGGTGTGCGAGCTGCCGGAGGTGACCGTAGACCCGGGAGAGACGCTCGTCGTCCGCCCCGCCATGAGACTGCGCGTCCCCGCCGCGCAGATGTATCCCTCCTACGGCCGGGACGTCTGGGCCCTGGACATGGGCCCGGGGCAGTACCACAGCTATACGAAGGGCGGCGGCCCCGGCGACGGGCCGGCCCTGGAGGCCGAGCCCACCGCCGGCAGCGAGGGCACCTTCGTCGGGGGCGGCGGATCCACCCAGCTCGTCGTCGACACCCACGCCGACTACCAGGTCTCCGACGTCGAACTGCGCGGCGGTCCCGGCACCCGGCGCACCTTCCGCATCGAGGTCACCAACAACGGGCCCGCCGACGCCGGCACCACGGCCGAGCTGGTCTTCGAGCCGCCTTTCGAGCTGAGGGTGGTGAAGGAGCCCATGGAGGAGTACGACGACGGCGCTTACCGGGCGTACTGCGACAACAACGGCTTCACCTACACCTGCGAGGTGCCCGACCTGAAGCCGGGTGAGACCCGTTCCTTCGAGTTCACGGCCGAGCTCGGCGCCCCCGGCGAGGGCACCCTGAGCCTCCTGGAGAAGGCCCCCTCCAACCCGTGGGACGTGGGCCGCAGGGACCCGGACACCCCCAACGACAAGGCGACCATCAGAGTCGTGCCCTAACGCCCCAGCACCACCGTCCCCGACGAGCAGAACCAGCCCCCCGTCCCGGACGCCACCGCCAGATGCGGCGCCGACCCGTCCGGGCGCCGCACCTGCCGTGCGCCCGCCTCCCCGCGCAACTGCCGTACGGCCTCCACGAGGAGGAACAGCCCGCGCATGCCCGGGTGCTGGGCGGACAGCCCGCCGCCGTCGGTGTTCACCGGCAGGTCCCCGCCCTCGACCTTCAGCCGTCCCTTCTCCACGAAGGCACCGCCCTCGCCCTTGGCACAGAAGCCGAGGTCCTCCAGCGTCACCAGCGTCATATAGGTGAACGCGTCGTAGATCTGGGCGAGTTCGATCTCCTCGGGGCGCACCCCCGCCCGCTCGAAGGCCAGCCGTCCGCTCACCGCCGCCGGGGACACCGTGAAGTCGGGCCACTCGGACATGCTGACGTGCGAGACGTACTCCCCGGTGCCCAGCACCCAGACGGGAGCGGGACGGCAGTCCCGTACATACTCCTCGGCCGCGAGCAGCACCGCCGCGCCGCCGTCGGAGCGGATGCAGCAGTGCAGCTTGGTGAACGGGTCCGCGATCATCGGGCCCGAGAGGACGTCGTCGACGGTGATCGGGTCGCGGAACATCGCCTCGGGGTTCAGGGCCGCGTTGGCGCGGGCCTGGACCGCGACCTGCGCCAACTGCTCGATGGTCGTGCCGTGTTCGATCATGTGGCGGCGGGCCGCCATCGCGTACTTGGCGATCAGGGTGTGGCCGTAGGGCACCTCGAACTGCAGCGGGCCGCGGGCCCCGAAGGAGAGGGTGCCGGTGCGGCGGCCGGCCCTGATGTCGGCGCGGGCCGTGGAGCCGTAGACCAGCAGGACCGCGTTCGCGTGTCCGGCGGCGATCGCGTCGGCCGCGTGCGCCGCCATGACCTCCCAGGTGGCACCGCCGACCGAGGTCGAGTCGACCCAGGTGGGGCGCAGGCCCAGGTACTCGGCGATCTCGACGGGGGCGAGGGTGCCGGTGCCGGCCGAGGCGAGGCCGTCGACCAGCGAGCGGTCCAGTCCGGCGTCGGCCAGGGCGCGGCGGGCGGCCTGGGCGTGCAGGGTGTAGGGCGTCGCGTCGTCCACGCGGCCGCAGTCGGCCAGGGCCACTCCGGTGATCGCGACTTTCCGGCTCCCGGGGGGCATGAGGGCCTCCTGCCTCTGGGCATCTGGTGCGGGCGCTCCTAATATGACGGACCGTCAGATCGGGAGGGAAGAGGAAGAGCCATGGACGCTCGCTTCACCGCCGAACAGGACGAGATCCGACGTGCCGTGCGGGAACTGCTGCGGAGGCGTTGCGGGCCCGAGGAGTCGAGGCGTGCGGTCGACACTCCGGCCGGCCACGACCCGGCGCTGTGGACGGCCCTCGCCGAACAGCTGGGACTGCCGGGGCTGGCACTTCCCGAGACGTACGGCGGTGTGGGGTGCTCGGTGACGGAACTGGCACTGGCCTGCGAGGAGACGGGGCGGGTGCTGGCGCCCACGCCATTGCTGGGCACGGCGGTTCTCGTGGCCCCGCTGGTGCTGGCCCTGGGGACGGAGAGGCAGCGCGCCGATCTGTTGCCCCGCATGGCTTCCGGCGCTTTGACCGCCACCCTTGCTGCGCCCCCCGGGGCGGCGCTGGGGCTCACCGGCGACAACAGGGCCGAGTGGGCGGGCGGAGGGCGAGCGGGCGGGGTCCAGGCCCGGCCGTCCGGTGGCGCGGGTGGGGGTGCCGTCGCCAGTCCGCGCTCGGCCGGTGCCGCTCTCGGCGGGCCGGGAGGTGCCCCGGCGGCACGGCCGTCCGCGGCTGCGGAGGGCGTGGAAGCGCCCGTCGTCGTCGCCGGTCCGCGCGCGGCCGGTGCCACTCTGGGCGGGCCGGGAGGCGCCCCGACGGCAGGACCCTCCGCGGCTGCGGAGGGGGCGGGGGCGCCCGTCGCCACGCAGTCATCGCGAGCAACGGAGGGAGCGGGGCCGTCCGCCGCAACGCAGTCGTCGCGATCGGCCGCGGCTCCCTCGGCGTCGCAGCCGTCCCCGGTCGCGCGGTCGCTCCCCGAAGAGCAACCCCACGCTCCCGGCTGGCGGTTGTACGGCGAAGTCGACCAGGTCCTCGACGGGCACAGCGCCGATCTCCTGCTCGTGGCCGCCCATGCCGGAGGGTTCGCCCGGTCCCGTACCCTCCTCTTCCTCGTTCCCGGTGACGCCCCCGGGCTCGTGCGCACCCGGCAGCGCGCACTCGACGCCACCCGGCCGCAGGCCCGCGTCCAACTGCGGGACGTCGAAGCGGAGTTGCTCGGTGACGACGACGAGGCCGATGTCCTGGGGGCCCTCGCCCGCACCGGGGACACCGCCGCCGGCGTCCTCGCCTGTGAAGCCGTCGGGGCCGCCGACCGTGTGCTGGAGATGACCGTCGAATACGTCAAGCAGCGGGAGCAGTTCGGGCGGCCGGTCGGGTCCTTCCAGTCCGTGAAGCACCGGCTCGCCGATGTGTACGTGCAGCTTCAGGCGGCCCGTTCCGCGGCCTACTTCGCCGCCTGGGCCACCGTTCACGGCGAGCGGCGGGTCGGTGGGCTCGCCCTCGCCCAGGCCCTGGAAGCCCTGCATACGGCCGCCGCCGAGGGCATTCAGCTGCACGGAGGCATCGGGTTCACCTGGGAGCACGAGGCGCAGCGGTACTTCAAGCGCGCCACCGCGGACGAGCTGCTCTTCGGCTCCGCGCACCGGCTGCGGGCGCACGCCGCCGACGTGGCGCGGCTCTTCGAGCGGGCGGAGGTGTCGGTGTGATCGGGGAGCGGATCGTCCAGAAGGTGTCGTCCACGCGCGGCTTCGCCAAGGTCGCGCCGCACGTCATTCCGGCCCTGGACCGGGCCGTGCACCGCATCACGCGCGGGAAGTTCCTGCTCAGCGCGCAGATGCTGCCGGGGGTCGTGCTCACCTCGACGGGGGCGAGGAGCGGGCTGCCCCGCCGGACGCCGCTCGCCTGCATGCCCGAGGAGGAGGGCCGTACCTGGATCCTCATCGGCTCCAACTTCGGCCGCGACGGCCACCCCGCCTGGACCGCCAACCTGCTCGCCCACCCCGAGGCCTCGGTCAGCTGGAAGGGGCAGGACATCGAGGTGACGGCGACGCTGCTGACGGGGGAGGAGCGGGTGGCCGTGTGGAAGACCGCGCTGGCGTTCTGGCCGCCGTACGCCACCTATCAGGCACGGGTCGAGCGGGAGATACGGCTGTTCCGGATCACCCGCAGGTGAGGGCCGGACGCACGACAGGCGGCTGTCCACCCGTGTGAACAGCCGCCTGCCAGACAGGACTCGAGGAGGGCCGTTATTTCGTCGGCTTCTTGCCCGTCACGCCCAGGTGCACCAACAGCGCCAGATTCGGCTTGAGTTCGGCCTGCTTGACGCCCCAGGTCTGGAAGCCCTTCTGGTGCGAGGCCACCGCCGCGAGCATCGCGACGAGGGAACCCGCGACCGCGGCCGGGTTGACGTCCTTGTCGACCTTGCCCTTGGACTGGAGCTCGGTGACCGCGTCCACGAGGGAGTTGTTCACCGAGTTGAGGATCTTCATGCGGATCTTGTAGAAGCGTTTGTCGCCTTCGGCGGCGCCGAGGTCGACCACGCGCAGGATCGCGTCGTTCCTGCGCCAGAACTCCAGGAAACCGTCCACGAGTTCCTGCGCGGTCTGCCATCCCGCCTTGCCGACCCACGACCGGCCTTCGAGCAGTTGCGTCAACTGGCCGCCCTCGGTGGCCATTTGCTCGGCGATCTCCAGGACGGCGCCCTCGACGTCCGGGAAGTACTGGTAAAAGGTCGCGGGTGAAGTGCCCGCCTTGCGGGCGACATCGATGACCTTGACGTCCCGGTAAGGGGAGGAGCTGAGCATCTCGCTGAGGCAGTCGAGCAGCTTCTGCCGGGTCGCCTGCCCACGCCGGCCGGCCACACGGCCGTCGACGGTACGCACTTGTCCTGTCATGCCGTCAGCTTACCGAGGGGTGATCGGAGCGCGATTCGGCCGACTGCAAATGGGGTGCGCGGGGCCGGGGAGGCGGGTGTACCTGGTCCTGCGGGGTGCGTGCGTCGCCGTTACTTTGACGGTATGGCCGAAAACAGGGCATCCGCAGACGGAACGGGATACGGCGAGGGCGTCCCCTGCTGGCTGGACGCGCAGCTTCCCGACGTGGCCGCCGGACAGCGGTTCTACGGTGAGCTCTTCGGCTGGACCTTCCACGACCGTCCGGACGTCCACGGGGGTTCCGTATGGGCCCACCACAAGGGCCGCCCCGTCGCCGCCCTCGCCCACAAGACGGACGGGCGGATGCCCACCGTGTGGACGGTCTACTTCGCCACCCCGGACATCGAGGGCCTCGCCGACCGGATCTGGGCGGCCGGCGGACAGGTCGTCACCGCGCCCATGCCGGTGGCGGAGCTGGGTACGTCCGCGCTGGTCACCGATCCGGAGGGGGCCGTCTTCGGTCTCTGGGAGCCGGGCGGCCACCCTGGTTTCGGCGCACGGCACGAGCCCGGCACCTTCGCCTGGGTCGAGCTGTACGCGCGGGACACCGAGGCCGCCAACACCTTCTACGGCGGGCTCTTCCACGACGCCCTCTTCGGACCCGAGGCCCACCCCGACTTCGGCCGCGCCCCGGTCTCCGACGTCTTCCCCGCCGAGATGCCGCCCCACTTCCTCGTGCACTTCGGGGTCGAGGACTGCGAGGCCGTGCTCGGGACGGTCGGCCGGCTCGGCGGGCGGGTCCAGGCGCCGCCATTCGAGACGTCGTACGGAAAAGTGGCCGTCGTCACCGACAATCAGGGAGCGTCGTTCGCCATTCTGGAGCGATCGGAGCGGTAGAAGCTTCCGCTTTGAGGAGAGACATCCCATTTGACCCCGGGTTCGCCACCAGGCCTCCGGCCAGGAAGAATCAGGGTTGCGTGCCGCCATGGCGGTGCGGTGGTGAGACGCTGCACGGGGTCGCGTACATATGTGGGTGGCGCGGCTTGTACGGGGAGGTGGCAGGCAGAGTGGTGGATCAGCTGACGCAGCACGATCCGCGCAGGATCGGGCCGTTCGAGGTGCTGGGACGGCTGGGTGCCGGCGGCATGGGGCTGGTCTATCTCGCGCGCTCGGCGTCGGGCCGGCGGGTGGCGATCAAGACGGTCCGTACGGAACTCGCCGAGGACCAGCTCTTCCGGGTCCGCTTCACCCGCGAGGTGGAGGCGGCCCGGGCGGTCTCCGGTTTCTACACGGCCGCCGTGGTCGACGCCGACCCGCGCGCGGCCGTGCCGTGGCTGGCCACGGCGTACGTCCCCGCGCCCTCCCTCGAAGAGATAGTGAACGACTGCGGGCCGCTTCCGGCCCAGGCGGTGCGCTGGCTCGCGGCGGGCGTCGCGGAGGCGCTGCAGTCCATCCACGGCGCCGGGCTGGTCCACCGTGACCTCAAGCCCTCCAACGTCCTGGTGGTCGAGGACGGCCCCCGGGTGATCGACTTCGGCATCGCGTCCGGCGTCTCGAACACCCGTTTGACGATGACGAACGTCGCCGTCGGCACCCCCGCCTACATGTCCCCCGAGCAGGCGAAGGACTCCCGCAGCGTCACCGGCGCGAGCGACGTCTTCTCGCTCGGCTCCATGCTGGTCTTCGCCGCCACCGGCCACCCGCCCTTCCACGGTGCCAACCCGGTCGAGACGGTCTTCATGCTGCTGCGCGAGGGCCCCGACCTCGAGGGCCTCCCGGACGAGCTGCGTCCGCTCATCGAGTCCTGTATGCAGATGGAGGCCACGGGGCGCCCCAACCCGGCCGACCTCCAGGCCCAGCTGGCACCCCACCTCTTCGGCTCCGGCTCGGACGACAGCGGTACGGCGTCGGCGTGGCTGCCCGAGAAGGCCGTCGCCATGATCGAGACGCGGCGCGGCGGGCGCCCGGTGCCCACCCAGCCGGGTGGTGCCCGCAGCGGAGGCGGCCGCCCCGCCGTACCGCCCCCGCCCGCCTACGACCCGCCGCCCGCTCCCGTCCCCGTCGGCGCCCCCGACGCCGGCCCCGTGCGCCTCGCCGGTGCCCAGGTGCCCATCGGGCCCGGACCGCGCGTCGCCGACGCCCGTGCCGCCGCCGTGAAGGCGCCCCCGCCGGAGGCCGGCCTGGTCGCCACCTGGTCCCGGCCGCGCCCCGGTGTCAACGGCACGGAGCCCGCCGTGGGCCCCGCCGTACCGGCACCCCCGCCCGCGCCCCCGGAGAACTCGGGCGGCTGGCGGCCCTGGCGGTTCCGCATGTCGAACGACGTGTGGGGCACCCCGGCCGTCGCCGGGGACCTCGTCTACGTCACCTCCTTCGAGGTGCACGCCCTCGACGTCGGCACCGGCCGCCGTCGCTTCAAGACGCGGGACGTGGCCTGGTCGATGGCGGTCGCGGACGGCCGGATCCACGCCTCCGACGGCCCCACGCTCTTCGCCCTCGACGCCCGCGAGGGCGCCGACCAGTGGCGGCTGAGCACGGACGCGTGGGTGTACTCCCTCAAGGCCGAACGCGGGACGGTGATCACCGGGACCCGCGGCGGTGGCGTACAGGCCTGGGAGGCCGCCACCGGACAGAAGCTCTGGGAGCTGGCCGGCTGCCAGACCGACTTCGAGTCCCCCGAGGCCGGCCCCGCGCTCCACGAGGGCACGGTCTACGTCTGGCAGGAGGGCCGCCTGCGGGCTCTGGACGCCCGCACCGGCGAGGAGCGCTGGGCGTTCCCCATCGGCGACGCCGCCTCCTGCGCCGGGGTGCCGGTCCGGGTGGCCCAGGCCCACGACGGGTTCGTGTACATCTCGGCCGGGACGCGCGTCATGGCCCTCGACGTGGCGAGCGGACGGGTGCGCTGGCACTTCGAGGCCCCGGCGGTCTTCCTGTGCCCGCCGACCTTCGTCCCGGGGGCCGCGGTCACGGGCGGCGGGGTCTACCTCGCCGACTACCTCGGCACGGTGTACGCCCTCGACGCGACCGACGGCCGCGACCGCTGGCGCATCGCCACCGAGGCCCGGACGTCCGTCGAGCCGGTGCTGGTGGCCGGGGGACATGTCCATGTGGGCAGCGGCAAGGGGCTGTACACGCTGGACGCGGTCACCGGTACGCCGAAGTGGCGGTTCCAGGCGGGCGGGGACATCGTGGGGGCGCCCGCGGTGGCCGAGGGGCGGATCCACTTCGGCTCCACGGACCATCTGCTCTACACCCTGAAGGCCGACGACGGCCGGCTGCGCTGGAAGCTCGCGACCGGCGGGGAGATCACCGGGTCGCCGGTGGTCAAGGACGGGGTCGTGTACGCGTGCAGCAAGGACCGGTGTGTGTACGCGCTGGACGCGGAGAAGGGGACGGGGACGGCCAGGGCCACCTGAGCGCGATGTCGGAGGCCCCCGTTAGAGTGATCGCATGCATTCACGGGGGCGTGTTCTCAAATTTGCGGCAGTCATGGCAGCGGTGGTGCTCGCGCTGACCGGGTTCTCCAGCGGGCACAAGAGCGGGCGGCACAAGAGCAGCCACAGCGACAGTGACAGCGGCGGTGGCTGCAGCAGCTCCCGCCAGAAGCACGACAGCTATACACCCCGCTCCACCAGCACCCGCAGCAGCTCGACACTCAGGGACGGCACGGCGAGGGTGGTGAGCTGCGCCACGAAGGCGACCCCCTACACGACTGTCGAGGTCACCAACCCGAACAGCAGTCAGGCGACCTTCGAGGTCGAGTTCTCCTTCACCGACGCATCCGGCCGGACGCTGAGCTCTGTGGACAAGCGGATCACGGTGCCCGCCAGAGGCACGTCGAAGATCCAGGTGCAGGCGAGTGGGGCCGTCCTGGCGAAGCTCGACCGCTGCTGGGTCGAGCCGGAAGCCGACGTGGTGTAGCGCTAGCGCGACCTGAATCCCGACCGCCGGGAACGGAACAGTTCGGCCTGGCGGTCCGGGGGGAGGTTCCCGAGCGAGACGAGGTGCGGGGCCTGGGCGAAGCCCTGTTTCACGGCGGCCTCCTTGGCGGCCCAGAGCGCGCGGACCGTGCCCTGCACCCCTTCCGGCGGATACCCGGCGATGATCTCGGCGGCGGCGGCCGCGGCGGCCAACGCGCCGCCCGGTGCCGTGAGTTCGGTGACGAGCCCGACGGCGTGGGCGCGCTCGGCGGAGAGCCGTTCCGCCGTCCCCATCAGCGCCATGCGCGCGGCCTCCCCGTGCGGCATGACCTGCGCCATGAGCACCGACTCGTAGGCGCTGACCATCCCGTAGGTGGTGTGCGGGTCGAAGAAGGTGGCGGCCGGGTCGGCGACGAGGAAGTCGCTCTCGCCCAGGAGGTAGAAGGCGCCACCGCAGGCCATCCCGTTCACGGCGGCGATGACCGGTTTCCAGAGGTCGTTGGACTTCGGGCCGATGTGGAGAAGCGGATCATCCGCCATGTAGGGGGAGTTGGGCTGCGGAACCTCGGCGTCCCGGTCCAGTCCCGTGCAGAAGGCCCGCTCCCCGGCACCGGTCAGGACCACGGTCCGTACGGAGTCGTCGAACCGTAACTCGCGCCAAGCGGCGATGAGTTCGTCCCGCATGCTCAGGTCGATGGCGTTCAGCCGGTGCGGCCGGTCGAGGGTGACGACGGCGACACCGGTGTCCTTGTCGGCGCTGACCCGCAGGCCGGTCACGACAGCACCCACTGCGGAAGCCCGTCGGCGAACACCACGTGCACCCGGGCGCCGATCCGGATCCGGCCCGGATCGAGGGAGTCCAGCGGTGCCCCGGCCGCGGTGACCAGATTCCCGACCAGCCGTATCCGAGGAGCCTCCTCCAACTCGACGACGACCACGTTGTACGGCGCCTGCGCCGCGTAGTCGGGCAGGAGGGGTGGGTGGGGGACGACGTAGGACCAGACGCGGCCGCGCCCCGAGACCGGGCGCCACTCCTCGGCGAACGACCGGCAGTGCGGGCAGCAGGGACGGGGCGGAAAGCGGAGTTCCCCGCAGTCGGCGCAGGCCTGGACGCGCAGTTCACCCCGGGCGGCGTAATCCCAGAAGGGGGCGCCCGTGGTGTCCTTCACCGGTTCGAGCATGTCAGCTCCTGTTGGTCAGCAGCAGGGCGGAGGTGGGGACGCCCTCGCCGGCGGTGACGAGGCAGGTGGTGGCGTCCGGTACCTGGGCGGTGCTGGTCCCGCGTAGTTGCCGTACGCCCTCGTCGATGAGGTTGAAGCCGTGCACGTAGGCCTCGGACAGCCCCCCGCCGGAGGTGTTGATCGGCAGCCGTCCGCCGATCTCCAGGGCCCCGCCCTCCGTGAAGGAACCGCCCTCTCCGCGACCGCAGAATCCGTAGCCCTCCAGGGACAGCGGGACGAGGGAGGTGAACGCGTCGTAGATCTGCGCCACGTCGACGTCCTGCGGGGTGAAGTCGGCGTGTTTCCACAGGTGCCGGGCGGCGGTCCAGGCGGGGCCGGTGAGCGGGTCGTCGTTCCAGTAGTTGACCATGCCGTGGTGCTGGGCGGGCAGGCCCTGGGCGGCGGAGTGGACGTAGACGGGGGTGTTCGGGCAGTCGCGGGCGCGCTCCCGGCCGACCAGCACACAGGCCAGTGCCCCGTCCGTCTCGAGGCAGTTGTCGAAGAGGCACAGGGGTTCGCTGATCCAGCGGGAGGACATGTACATCTCGCGGGTCAGGGGACGGTCGTACATGATCGCGGCGGGGTTCTGGTTGGCGCGGTTGCGGCAGGCGAGGGCGACGTTGAAGAGGTGGTCGCGGGTGGCTCCGTACTCGTGCAGGTAGCGGCGGGTGAGCATGGCGATCTCGTCGGCGGGGCGGAGCAGACCGAAGGGTCTCGTCCACTGGGCCGGGGTGGGGAGCTGGACGGTGGTGTTGGTCCAGGGGCGGGGCCCCGAGCCGCGCTTCCGCGACCGCCAGGCGACGCCGACGCTCGCCTGGCCGCTCGCGATCGCCGCCGCGAGATGCGCGACCGTGGCGCACGAACCGCCGCCGCCGTAGCCGACCTTGCTGAAGAAGGTGAGGTCACCGAGGCCGACGGCCTTGGCCAGCTCGACCTCGTCCGTCTCCTCCATGGTGTACGAGGCCAGGGCGTCGACCTCGCCGGGGGCGATCCCGGCGTCGTCGAGGGCGGCGAGAACGGCCCGGCAGGCCAGGGTTCTCTCGTCCTCGGCGAGGCGTTTGGCGAACGGGGTCCGTCCGATACCGACGATCGCCGTGGCGTCCTTGAGGGTCACGCTGCACGCACCTCCGCACACTGTGAGGCCTGCTGACAGCCCGTCAGGCTACAGCTAATCTGACGGGTAGTCAGCTAATGCGTTTCCGCTTTCGGGGAGGCCGATGTGGAGTGGCGGAGCATCCCGGAGCTGGTGGCCCGGGCCGCGGAGCGGTACGCCGCCGCGGAGGCGGTCGTGGAGGGCCGGAACCGGGTCACGTACGGCGAGTTGGGCGCCCGCGTGGAGCGGGCGGCGGCCGCGTGCATCGCGAACGGCGTGCGGCCGGGCGACCGGGTGGCGGTCTGGGCCCCCAACTCCCTGGACTGGATGGTCGCGGCGCTGGGCGCGGTGTCGGCGGGCGCGGTCCTGGTGCCCCTCAACACCCGCTTCAAGGGCGCCGAGGCGGCGGATGTGCTGCGCCGGAGCGGGACCCGGCTGCTGTTCGTGACCGGCACCTTCCTGGGCACGTCGTACGTGGCGTCCCTGCGCCGGGCGGTCGCGGAGGGGCCGGCACTGCCGGAGCTGGAGCAGGTGGTGGTGCTGTCGGACGACGCCCCGGCGGACTTCCGTACCTGGAAGGACTTCCTGGCGAGCGGGGACGGGGTCGGTCAGGCCGAGGTGCGGGCCAGGGCCTCGGCGGTCGAGGGGTCCTGGCCCTCGGACATCGTCTTCACCTCCGGGACCACCGGCCGCCCCAAGGGCGCGGTGATCACCCACGAGCAGACCTTGCGGGCGTACGACGTCTGGTGCGATCTGGCCGGACTGCGGCAGGGCGACCGCTACCTGATCGTGAACCCCTTCTTCCACACCTTCGGCTACAAGGCCGGCGTGATCGCCTGTCTGATGCGCGGGGCGACGATGATCCCGCAGTCGGTGTTCAACGTCGACACCGTGCTGGCGAACATCGCGGCGGAACGGGTCTCGGTACTGCCGGGCCCACCGACCCTCCACCAGTCGCTCCTCGACCATCCGGCGCGGTCCTCCTACGACCTGTCCGCCCTGCGCTTGGTGGTGACGGGCGCGGCCGTGGTGCCGTTGCGTTTGGTCGAGCAACTGCACGGCGAGCTGGGCGTGGAGACGGTCCTGACCGCGTACGGCCTCTCGGAGGCGAGCGGCATCGTGACGATGTGCCGGAGCGGCGACCCGCTGCCGGTGATCGCGTCGACGTCCGGGCGGGCCATCCCCGGGACGGAGGTGCGGGTCGAGGCGCCGGCCGGCGAGCCCGGCGAGGTCCTGGTCCGCGGCTTCAACGTGATGCGCGGCTACTACGAGGACGAGGCGGCCACCGCGGAGGCCGTGACGGAGGACGGCTGGCTGCGCACGGGTGACATCGGCGTCCTGGACGCGGCGGGCAACCTGCGGATCACCGACCGGCTGAAGGACATGTTCATCGTGGGCGGCTTCAACGCCTACCCGGCGGAGATAGAGCAACTCCTCGGGCTGCACCCGGCCGTGGCCGACGTGGCGGTCGTCGGCGTGCCGGACGCACGGCTCGGCGAGGTCGGCAGGGCGTACGTGGTCCGCCGCCCGGGCTCGGTCCTCACCGCCGACGACCTCATCGCCTGGGCCCGCCGCGAGATGGCGAACTACAAGGTGCCCAGGACCGTGGAGTTCGTGACGACGCTGCCGCGGAACGCGAGCGGGAAGGTGGTGAAGGGGGAGCTGCGCCGGTCCTGAGCGGGCCGGCCCGGACATGCCTCGGCCGCGACGGCTCCCCCTCCGCGCCGCCGCGGCCGATCCCCGTGCGAGGTAAGTCCTTGTCAGGCCTTCTCGTCCGTGGCGTGGTTGTCGAGCGGCTTGACCGTGCCGTCCGTACCGGCGGCCAGGGTGACGACCTTCTCGGCGCCGGTGGCGTGGTTGTCGAGCGGCTTGACCTCGTCCTCGGTCCCCGTGGCGTGGTTGTCGAGCGGCTTGACCGTGCCGTCCTGCTTCTCGGTTGCACTCATGGGTGGTGACTCTCCCGTTTGTGTGATGGGCGAAGCCCGCCCGGCGACTCCCCCGAGGGTCGCCGGGCGGTCATGTCAGGGTCGGTAACCCTAGCGATGGAGACCACCGCTGACCCGTCTGCCCCCCGACGCGACGGATCGACAACCTGAGGGTGCCGTGCGGCGATAAACGAACGATGAACGCCGGTCCGCCGGGCGCCCTACACGGTGGCCGACGGGGTGAGCAGGAGCCGTACGTCGGCCGCCTCCGGCGAGCCCAGCTGCTCGAAGATACCGAGCGCCTCCTGCCAGCACGCCTCCGCCCGGCCGGGCTGCCCGAGCCCGCTGAGGGCGCGGCCGAGGACGGTGAGGACGTTGCCGCGCCGCCACTCGCCGCCGATGCCCCGCAGTACGGCCAG
The DNA here is from genome assembly GCF_001514145.1 of Streptomyces canus. Taxonomy (GTDB): domain Bacteria; phylum Actinomycetota; class Actinomycetes; order Streptomycetales; family Streptomycetaceae; genus Streptomyces; species Streptomyces canus. The sequence continues at coordinate 334,480 of NZ_KQ948660.1, read as the reverse complement.
GGCCTGCTCGGTCAGGGCGGCGGCCTGCGCGGGCCGGTGGCCGACGAGGTGCGCCTCGGCGAGCCGGAAGAGCGTCATGCCCTCCCACAGCCGCTGTCGGCTGTCACGGAAGACCTCGAGCGCCTCGGTCAGCCGGTCCACGGCGGCGTCCAGGCGCCCCTGTCCGGTGAGCGCCAGGCCCAGCGCGTACCGGCCGTTCGCGCCGCGCAGCGCGTGCCCCAGCCGGTCGTAGATGACGATGCCCTGCTGGGCGAGCTCCACGGCGCTGGTGCTCTGCCCCATGGCCAGATGGATGCGGGAGAGGTTGCACAGCGCGCTGGCCTCGCCCGCGAGGTTCCGGTCGAGCCGGAAGCTCTCGATGGCCTCCTGCAGGTACGCCTCGCCCTCGGGGTGACGCCCTTGGTAGAGCGCGATGATCCCGCGGTCGTTGGCGGCCCAGCAACGGGGCGCCAGGTCGTCCGCCGCGCGGGCGAGGTCCATGGCCAGCCGGGCTTCCGCATCCGCCTGCTCGAAGCGGCCGGCGACGAGATGGACGTTGGTCAGCGTGGTGAGCGCACGCGCGCGGCTGCGCGGGTCGTCCGCCGCGTCGGCCGCGTCCCGCAGGGCGACGGCGGCGACCTCGTACTGCTTGGAGTTGGCCCCCGACTCGGCCAGGTCCTTCGCCACCCACAGCAGATCCACCGCCCGTCGCAGCAGGGCCCCCTTCGCGCACTGCTGGACGAAGGCGAGCAGGGCGTTGGCCTCCGCGTACAGCCAGTCCTGGGCGGTGTGGCGGTCCTCGAAGGACAGCCCGGGGTAGCGGATCTCCTCCAGGTGCTCCACCAGCCGGTCGCCGGGACGCTCGATGGCGTACACGGCCGCCGCGGTCGCGAGATAGAAGTCCAGCAGCCGCGACAGCGCGGCCTCTCGCTCGCTGGGCGGCCACTCGTCCCGCTCGGCGCACGCACGCGCGTAGAGCCGTACGAGATCGTGGAACCGGTAGCGGCCGGGCGCCGCCGATTCCAGCAGGGAGGTGTCGACCAGGGCCTCCAGGAGGTCCTCGGTGTCCTCCGCGGGGAGATCCAGCACCGCGGCGGCCGCGGCCAGCGAGATGTCCGGGCCGTCGGCGAGGCCCAGCAGGCGGAAGGCGCGGGCCTGGGCGGGCTCCAGCTGGCCGTAGCCGAGTTCGAAGGTGGCCTTCACCGCGAGGTCGCCGGCCTGGAGTTCGTCGAGGCGGCGGCGTTCGTCGGCGAGCTTCGCCGCGAGGACGGAGACCGTCCAGGTGCGGCGGGCCGCCAGGCGGGAGGCGGCGATGCGGATGGCGAGCGGGAGGAACCCGCAGGCGGCGACCACGTCGAGGGCGGCCTTGCGCTCGGAGGCGACCCGTTCCTCGCCGACGATCTTGGTGAACAGCTGGAGGGCCTCGTCGGGGGACATCACGTCCAGGTCGACCAGGTGGGCTCCGGCGAGGTCGACCATGCGGACCCGGGAGGTCACCAGGGCCGCGCAGCCTTCCGTGCCCGGCAGCAGGGGCCGTATCTGGGCCGCGTCGCGCGCGTTGTCGAGCAGGACGAGGACCCGGCGGCCGTCGAGGACCGAGCGGTACAGGGCGGACCGCTCCTGGAGGGAGTCCGGGATCGCGGAGTCGGCGGTGCCGAGGGCTCTGAGGAAGGCGCCGAGGACCGTCTCCGGTTCGGCCGCCCGGGAGCCCGCGCCCTGGAGGTCGACGTAGAGCTGCCCGTCGGGGAAGGCCGCGCGGCACTGGTGGGCCACGTGCACCGCGAGGGTGGTCTTGCCGACGCCTCCGATGCCGGCCAGCGCGGAGACCGCCATCACGTGGCCCTCGGATCCGGAGGCGAGCACCTGGCTCAGTTCGGTGACGAAGGCCGCGCGTCCGGTGAAGTCGGGGACGGTGGCCGGGAGTTGTGCGGGGCGGACGGGGGCGGCGACCGGTTCGGGCTGCGGGGAGGCGGGGGCCGCGAGGCCGGGGTCGGCCCGGAGGATGCGCTGCTGGAGTTCGCGCAGGCCGGGGCGGGGGTCGACGCCGAGTTCGTCGGCGAGCAGGCGGCGGGTGTCGGCGTAGACCGCGAGGGCCTCCGCCTGGCGGCCGGAGCGGTACAGGGCCAGCATGAGCAGCTCGCGCAGGCGTTCGCGCAGGGGGTGTTCGGCGGTGAGGGCGGTGAGTTCGGAGACCGCCTCCGCGTGGCAGCCCTGCTCCAGGTCCATGTCCAGGCGGGTTTCCAGGAGTTGCAGCCGCCACTCCTGAAGGCGCACGCGCTGTGCCTCGGCGTACGGCCCCGGCACTCCCGCGAGCACCTCGCCGTCCCACAGGGCCAACGCCCGGGTCAGCGCGTCCCGCGCATGGCGCAGGTCCCCGGCGCTGCGGGCCTTCTCCGCCTCGGTGGCCAGTTCCTGGGCGGCGGCGAGGTCGAGCGCGTCCTCGCCGAGCCCGCGGATCGCGTACCCGGTGGACTCGCTGACCAGGATCCCGGGGTCGAGGACCTTGCGGAGCCGGGAGGCGTACGTGCGCACGGCGGCCAGGGCCTGGGAGGGCGGTTCCTCCCCCCACAGGGCGTCGATCAGCTCGGCGGCGGTCGCGGTACGTCCCTCCCGCAGCAACAGGGCGGCAAGCAGGGCGCGTTGCTGGGGCGACCCGGTGTTCAACAACTCCTCACCCCGCCGGGCCCGCACCGGCCCGAGCACACTGAACCGCAGCGGGGCGGGCGCCGTCGCGGGGTTGGTGTGCTGCTCGGATCCGGTGGCGGGGTTGGTGTGTTGCCGGACTCCCGCCACGGGGCCGGTGCCCTCCCCGACTCCCGCCACGGCTCCGGCCGCGGAGCCCGTGTCCTTCCCGGCTCCGGCCGCAGGGCCCGCGTGTTGCCCGGCTTCCGCCGCAGGGTTCGTGTCCTCTCCGACTCCGGTCGCGGGGCTGGTGTGTTGTCCGGTTCGCGGCGCAGGGTTCGTGTCCTCCTCGACTCCGGTCGCGGGGCTCGTGTGCTGACCGGCCCCCGCCGCGAGGCCCGCATGTTGCCCGGCTTCCGCCGCGGAGCCCGGGCCCTCCCCGACTCCCGCCACGGCTCCGGCCGCGGAGCCCGTGTCCTTCCCGGCTCCGGCCGCAGGGCCCGCGTGTTGCCCGGCTTCCGCCGCAGGGTTCGTGTCCTCTCCGACTCCCGCCACGGGGCTGGTGTGTTGTCCGGCTCGCGGCGCGGGGTCCGTGTCCTCCTCGACTCCGGTCGCGGCTCCGGCCGCGGAGCCCGTGTCCTTCCCGGCCCCCGCCGCGAGGCCCGCATGTTGCCCGGCTTCCGCCGCGGAGCCCGGGCCCTCCCCGACTCCCGCCACGGGGCCCGCATGTTGCACGGCTCCGCTCGCGGGGTCCGGGCCCTCCCCGATCCCCGCCGCGAGGACCTCGTACCCCCCGGACCCCGTCACGGAGCCCGTGTCCTCCCCGGCCCCCGCCGAGGAGCCCGGACGCCTCTGCTTCGGCACCCGCGGTACACCGTCCATCGCCGTCCCCCTAGGGCCTGTTGACAACCCCGTCAGTTTGCCTTGTCCATGGCGGATGCGTCAGCTGTGGAGAGGCTGATCACAGATGGGCGCGCGGTAAGTCACAAGGCCCTCACTCTCTCTCCGCACACTTGCGCACAGGAACCGTCGTCATCGGCCGCCGTCCACCCAGCTGACGGACCGTCAGATCGGCGCTACCGTGAGCGCCATGGAGACCACGACGGCACTTCCGAAGATCATCTCCGTCGACGACCACACGGTGGAGCCCTCCGACGTCTGGCAGAACCGGCTCCCGAAGAAGTACCTCGACACCGGCCCCCGCATCGTCCGCGCCCCGCTCAAGGAGATCAGCTTCCTGGGCGGCCGCTTCAAGCCCGTGATGGGTGCCCCCGGGGACGACGGACCCCTGGGCGACTGGTGGCTGTACGAGGGACTCCAGCGCCCCCTCACCCGACTCGACACGGCGGTCGGCTACAGCAGGGACGAGATCAAGCTGGAGGTCATCACCTACGAGCAGATGCGCCCGGGGTCGTACGACGTTCCCGCCCGCCTCGCCGACATGGACGTCAACCACGTCCAGTCGGCCGTCTGCTTCCCGACCTTCCCGCGCTTCTGCGGCCAGACCTTCACCGAGGCCAAGGACCACGAACTGGGCCTGCTCTGCGTCCAGGCCTACAACGACTGGATGGTGGAGGAGTGGTGCGGCCCCGACGCGCAGGGCCGGCTCATACCGCTCACCCTCATCCCGCTCTGGGACGCCGAGTTGGCCGCCGCCGAGGTCCGCCGCAACGCCGCCCGAGGCGTGCGCGCCGTCGCCTTCTCCGAGATACCCCCGCACCTGGGCCTGCCCTCCGTCCACTCCGACGACTGGGACCCCTTCCTCGCCGCCTGCGACGAGACCGGCACGGTCATCTCGATGCACATCGGCTCCAGCAGCCGTATGCCGTCCACCTCCGCCGACGCCCCGCCCGCCGTCGGCTCCACGATCACCTTCGCCAACTGCTGCTTCTCGATGGTCGACTGGCTGATGAGCGGCAAGTTCGAGCGCTTCCCGAACCTCAAGGTGATGTACGCGGAAGGCCAGATCGGCTGGATCCCCTACATCCTGGAGCGCGCCGACGTCGTCTGGGAGGAGAACCGCGGCTGGGGCGGCGTCGCCGACAAGGTCCACCGCCCGCCGTCCGAGCTCTTCACCGAGCATGTCTACGGTTGCTTCTTCGACGACGCGTTCGGCCTGAAGAACCTCGACGCGATCGGCGTGGGGAACGTGCTGTACGAGACCGACTACCCCCACTCCGACTCCACTTGGCCGAAGTCCCGCGAGGTCGGCGAGGCCCAGATGGGGCACCTGGACGCCGACGTGGTGGAGCGGATCGTCCGCGGCAACGCCATCGAACTGCTCGGCCTCACCCCGGACGGCCTCTGGGACGGCCCGAAGTGATCGAGTACGGCATCCAGCTCCCCGTCCAGTCCCAGAGCACGATCTACGCCGAGCCCTGGGAGGCCGGCGCCGGGCCTGAGGACCTCGCCGAGGTGGCCGGGGCCGCCGACCGCGCCGGGTTCGCGTACATCGCGGCCTGCGACCACGTGGCCGTACCGCGCCGCCTCGCTCCCGCGATGAGCACGGTCTGGTACGACCCGGTCGCCACCCTCGCCTTCCTGGCGGGCGTGACCGAACGCGTGCGGCTGCTGAGCCATGTGGCGGTGGTCGGGCTGCGGCACCCCCTGCTGACCGCCAAGCAGTACGCCACCCTCGACCATCTCAGCGGCGGGCGGCTGATCCTCGGTGTCGGCGCGGGCCATGTGCAGGAGGAGTTCGAGGCGCTCGGGGTCGACTTCGCGGGGCGCGGCGCCGTCCTCGACGAGTCGATCGACGCCCTGCGAAAGGCCCTGGGGCCCGACGAGTTCCCCGAACACCACGGCAAGCTCTACGACTTCGAGGGCCTCGGACAGCGACCCCGGCCCGCGCAGTCCCGCGTACCGGTGTGGGTCGGGGGTTCCTCCCAGGCCGCCGTACGCCGGGCCGCGCTCAAGGGCGACGGGTGGCTGCCCCAGGGGGACCCCCGGGACCGGCTGCCGGCACAGATCGAGCGGATAGGGCGGCTGCGGGCGGAGGCGGGCATCGAAGAGCCGTTCAGCGTCGGGGCCATCGCCGAGCCGCTCTACGTCGGCACGCCCACGTGGGACGTCGGCCGCCGGACGCTCAGCGGCCCGCCCGACGCACTCGCCGAGTCCCTGCGTGCCTACCGCGCGATGGGCGTGGACCAGATCCAGGTGCGCTTCCGCAGCCGCGACCGAGCCGAACTCATCGACCAGATCTCGGCGTTCGGCGCCGACACCGCCCCCCACCTCTGAGGAGTCACCGCATGGGCAAGCTGGACGGACGTGTCGTCCTCGTCACGGGCGCGGCGCGCGGGCAGGGCGAGCAGGAGGCCCGGCTGTTCCGGGAGGAGGGCGCCGAGGTCGTCGTGGGCGATGTGCTGGACGAGCAGGGGAAGGCGCTCGCCGAGGAGATCGGGGCGCTGTACGTCCACCTGGACGTGAGCCAGGAGTCCGACTGGCGGCGGGCGGCACAGGCCGTCGTCGAGGAGTACGGCCGGGTCGACGGGCTCGTCAACAACGCCGGCATCCTGCGCTTCAACTCCCTTCTCGACACCCCCCTCGACGAGTTCATGCAGATCGTGAACGTCAACCAGGTCGGCTGCTTCCTCGGCATCAGGACCGTGGCGCCCGTCCTGTCCGACGGCGGCACGGTCGTCAACACCGCCTCCTACACCGGGGTGACCGGGATGGCGGGCGTGGGCGCCTACGCGGCCTCCAAGCACGCGATCCTCGGGCTCACCCGGGTCGCCGCGCTGGAGCTGGCACCGCGCGGTATCCGGGTCAACGCGATGTGCCCGGGTGCCGTGGACACCGCCATGTCCAACCCCGCGGTCCTGGACCCGTCGGCGGACGGCGAGGAGGCCTCCCGGGGGCTCGACCGGTTCTACCGCAAGGTCGTCCCGCTGGGCCGGATCGGGCGGCCGGAGGAGGTGGCGGCGCTCGCGCTCTTCCTGACCTCAGCCGACTCCTCGTACATCACCGGCCAGCCGTTCGTGATCGACGGCGGGTGGCTCGCCGGGGTCTCCGTCATCTGACCGCCCGTCAGCTATTGACGGTGTATGCGCCCGGTGCCACAGTCGGCGGCAGATCGAGAATCTGACGGTGTGTCAGAAACAGGAGTGTCAGAGACAGACTGGGGACGGTGAACCTCCTTGGAATTCGGGCTCTTTGTACAGGGATACGTGGGCAAACGTGCCGAGACCGACCCGCTGGCCGAACACAAGGCGCTGATGGAGGAGACCGAGTACGTCATCCAGGCGGACCGGTCCGGCTTCAAGTACGCCTGGGCGTCCGAGCACCACTTCCTGGAGGAGTACTCGCACCTCTCCGCCAACGACGTGTTCCTCGGGTACCTCGCGCACGCGACCGAGCGGATCCATCTCGGCTCCGGGATCTTCAACCCGCTCGCCCAGGTCAACCACCCCGTGAAGGTCGCCGAGAAAGTGGCCATGCTCGACCATCTCACTGAGAACCGCTTCGAGTTCGGCAGCGGGCGCGGGGCGGGATCGCACGAGATCCTCGGGTTCATACCGGGCGTGACCGACATGAACTACACCAAGGAGATCTGGGAAGAGACCATCGCCGAGTTCCCCAAGATGTGGCTCCAGGACGAGTACACCGGCTTCCAGGGCAAGCACTGGCAGCTGCCGCCGCGGAAGGTGCTGCCGAAGCCGTACGGGAAGTCGCACCCCGCGATGTGGTACGCGGCCGGGTCGCCGCCGTCGTACGCCATGGCTGCCCGCAAGGGGCTCGGGGTGCTGGGCTTCAGCGTGCAGAAGGTCTCCGACATGGAGTGGGTCCTCGAGCAGTACAAGACGGCGGTGGTCGACGCCGAGCCGATCGGGGACTTCGTCAACGACAACGTGATGGTGACGACGACGGCCATCTGCGCGCCGACGCACGCCGAGGCGATCGAGATCGCGGTGAACGGGGGGCTGCACTATCTGCCGTCCCTGGTGTTCCGGTACCACGACACCTTCCCGCGGCCCGAGGGGTTCCCGGTGTGGCCCGAGACGCTGCCCGAGTACACCGCGGAGTTCGTGGAGGTGCTCATCGAGGAGGAGCTGCTGATCTGCGGGGATCCCGACGAGGTGGTCCGGCAGTGCAAGCGGTGGGAGCAGGCCGGGGCGGACCAGCTGAGCTTCGGGCTGCCGGTGGGGGTGCCGAAGGAGGAGACGCTGCAGACGATCCGTCTCATCGGGGAGCACGTGATTCCGAAGATCGACACGGATCCGGTGCACCGGACGACCCGATTCCGCGAATCCGCATAGGGGGGCTCGGTTCCATGCTCGATCACGTCATCAGGGGTGCGACCGTTGTCGACGGGACCGGTGCGCCCGCCTTCACCGCCGACGTCGGCATCCGGGACGGTCGTATCGCCGTGATCGGCCGGGGTGTCGCCGAGGAGGCCCGCACCAGCGAGGACGCCGGCGGGCTCGTCCTCGCTCCCGGGTTCGTCGATCCGCACACGCACTACGACGCCCAGCTGTTCTGGGACCCGTACGCGACCCCCTCCCTCAACCATGGGGTCACCACGGTCGCCGCCGGGAACTGCGGCTTCACCCTGGCGCCGCTGAACCCGGCCCGCCCGGACGACGCCGACTACACCCGCCGGATGATGTCCAAGGTCGAGGGGATGTCGCTGGTCGCCCTGGAGGAGGGGGCACCCTGGAGCTGGCACTCCTTCGGCGAGTACCTGGACGCGCTCGAAGACCGGATCGCGGTCAACGCCGGTTTCATGGTGGGCCATTGCGCGCTGCGGCGGTATGTCATGGGGCCGGACGCCATCGGGGGGCAGCCGTCCGAGGAGCAACTCGCGGAGATGCTGCGGCTGTTCCACGAGGCCATGGACGCCGGCGCCTGGGGTCTCTCCACCACCCAGTCGTCCACGCACTCCGACGGCGACGGAAAGCCCGTGGCGTCCCGGCACGCGCTGCCCGCCGAGCTGCTGGCCCTGTCGCGGGCCGTCGGGGAGCACGAGGGGACACAGATCGAGGCGATCGTCGCCGGGTGTCTCGATCAGTTCAGCGATGCCGAGATCGAACTGTTCGTGGAGATGAGCGCGGCGGCCGGGCGGCCGTTGAACTGGAACGTGCTGACCATTGACTCGTCCGTGCCGGAGCGGGTGCCGAGGCAGCTGTTCGCGAGCGAGCAGGCGAGGAAGGCGGGTGGCCGGGTCGTCGCTCTCACCATGCCGATCCTGACCCCGATGAACATGTCCCTGGGCACGTTCTGCGCACTGAACCTGATCCCCGGCTGGGGACCGGTTCTCGCACTGCCCGTCCCCGAGCGGATCGAGCGGCTGCGCGATCCGGACGTACAGAAGGAACTGCTCAGGCACTCCGTGTCCAAGGAGGCGGGGGTCTTCCGGCGGCTGACCAACTTCGGGCGGTACGTCATCGGCGACACCTACAGCGAGGCGAACCGCGGGCTCAGTGGACGGGTCGTGGAGGACATCGCGGCCGAGCGCGGGCAGGAGCCGTTCGCCGCGCTGGTCGAGATCTGCGCGGCCGACTCGTTGCGTACGGTCCTGTGGCCCATGCCCACCGACAACGACCCGGCGTCCTGGGCGATGCGTGCCGAGGCCTGGCAGCACGAGGACGTGCTGCTCGGCGGCTCCGACGCGGGCGCGCACCTGGACCGGATGTGCGGGGCGCCGTACACGACCCGCTTCATCGGGGACTGTCTGCGCGGGCGGCGGCTGACGTCGCTGGAGCAGGCCGTGAAGATGCTCACCGACGACCCGGCCCAGCTGTTCGGCCTGCGGGAGCGCGGGCGGATCGAGGAGGGCTTCCATGCGGACCTCGTGCTCTTCGACCCGGAACGGATCGCCGCGGGCACGGCCACCCTGGTGCACGACCTGCCGGGTGACAGTCCACGGCTGGACTCCAAGGCGATCGGAATACGGGCCGTATGGGTCAACGGGATCGAGGCGATCCGGGACGACGTGGTGAGCGGAGCCGTACCGGGCCGGGTGCTGCGGTCGGGGCGGGACACGCGGACGGTGAGCACCAGGTGAGCTCCGCCGGCGAGGTGAGGAACGAGGTGGGCTCCGGGGAGGGATCTTCGGCGGGGGCGCGGGTCGGGCCCTCGGTGGGCGGGGGGCAGGTCGGGCCCTTGGCCGGTGCGGCGGATGGTCCGTCGGGCGGGCCCTCGACCGATCCCTCTCCCGATTCCTTGATCGGTCCCGCGGCCGGTGCTGCGGCGGGGTCGGGCAGGCCCGCAGATGGTCCGTCGGCCGGTGCTGCGGCCGATCCCTCGATCGGCCCCTCGGCCGGGCAGCGGCTCTTCGTCGGCGGTGAGTGGGTCGTGCCGGACCGTGGGCACTACGCGGTGGTCGATCCGGCCACCGAGGAGACCGTCGGGTGGGCTCCGGAGGCCTCGCGGGATCAGGTGCGCGCGGCCTGTGCCGCGGCCCGCGAGGCCTTCGGGGCGTGGTCGCGCACGCCGGTGGGGGAGCGGGCGGCGATCCTCGCCCGCGCCTCCGACCTCATGCGCTCCCGCCTGGTGCCGTACGCCGAACTGGCCCAGGCCGAGACCGGGGCGACCACCGCCACGGCCCGCGCGATGCAGGTCGGCGTCGCCGCCGCCCGCTTCCGGCGGTACGCGCAGGTCGAGCCCGCCGAGTGGGCGATCCCGCCGCAGATCAACGAGGCCGGGCCGATGGGGAAGGCCGCGGTGATGGGCGCGCTGGCCGTCCGGCAGCCCGTCGGGGTCGTCACCTGCATCACGTCGTACAACAACCCCTGGGCGAACCCGGCGGGCAAGATCGCCCCCGCGCTCGTCATGGGCAACACGGTGGTCGTGAAGCCCGCCCCGCAGGACCCCCTCTCCGTGTACCGCATGGCGGAGGCGCTGGAGGCCGCCGGGGTTCCGCGCGGGGTCGTGAACGTGGTGAGCGGCCGTGCCGTGGAGGTCGGTGAGGCCGCGGTCGACTCCCCGGACGTCGACATGGTCAGCTTCACCGGCTCCACGGCCGTCGGACAGCGCATCGGCGAGGTGTGCGGGCGGTCCATGAAGCGGCAGTTGATGGAGCTGGGCGGAAAGGGAGCGGCGGTCGTCTTCGAGGACGCGGATCTCGGGTCGGCCGTGGCCGGGATCGGGACCACCTTCTCCTTCTACAGCGGACAGATCTGTACGGCACCGACGAGGGTGCTGGTGCAGCGCGGGATCTACGAGCGACTCGTCGAGCAACTGGCCGCGTACGCAGACAGGTTGAAGGTGGGTAACCCCCGGGAGGCCGGAACGGTCGTCGGGCCGGTGATCTCGGCGGCGCACCGGGAGCGGGTGGAGTCGTACGTCGAACTCGGCCGCAAGGAAGGCGCTTCCGTCATCGTGGGCGGTGAACGGCCCGCTGCCGACCGCGGTTTCTACGTCGCCCCGACCCTCCTCGCCGACTGTGGCCCGGAGATGCGGGTGGTCCGCGAGGAGATCTTCGGCCCCGTCGTGACCGTGACGCCCTTCGACGACGAGGAGGAGGGCATCGCGCTCGCCAACGACACCGACTACGGCCTCATCGACTACGTCTGGTCGGCCGACGTGGCCCGCGCCTTCCGGGTGGCACGGCGGCTACGGGCCGGGGGAGTCGGGGTCAACACGGTCGGCCGCAACATGGAGGCACCGTTCGGAGGCTTCCGCAGCAGCGGGGTCGGACGGGACTGCGGGTCGTACGCGCTGCACGCCTACAGCGAGGTGCAGTCGATCGTCTGGCCGGGGTGAGCGGCTCTTCGGGACGGGGTTCGGCCAACTGGCCGGTAACCCTCGGGAGGGCCCGTAGAGTCCCGGACCGGGGGCGGCGACATCGATGTCGCTGTACTGAAGACCAGTCAAGAACCTTTCCGGAGAACCGACTTGAAGCTCACCAAACGACTCGCCCTGACCACCGCGGCCCTCGCCGCCGCGACCGCCTTCCTGGGGACGACCGCCGGTAACGCGGCCCCCGCCGATGCGGCGCTCAAGCCCGTGAAGGCCCCCGCGGCCCTGAAGGTTCCCGACGGCAACAAGCTGACGGGCGTCTACCCGGCCCGGGGCGTGCAGACCTACACCTGCACCGACGGTGCCTGGAAGCTCCTGGAGCCGGCCGCCACCCTGTCGGACAGGAGAGGCCGCACGGTCGCCCTGCACTCCCGTGGCCCCGTCTGGGTCTCCACGGTGGACGGCAGCGCGGTGAACGCCGCGGCGATCGCCAACTCCCCCAAGACCGGCACCATCCCCGAGCTCCTGCTCCAGGCCACCGCCACCCGGGGCGCGGGCGTCTTCGGGGGCGTCTCCTACATACAGCGCCTCAACACCACCGGCGGCGTCGCCCCGGCCACCGCCTGCACCGGCACGGACCAGGTGAGCGTGGCGTACACCGCGACGTACGCCTTCTACAAGCCGGCCAAGTGACACCCGTGACTCTCTGAGCGGCGCGGCGGTGGCTTCCCGCCGGGCGCGGGGCCGCCGCCGTGCCGCTTGCTCATGTGCTCCTGCCCCTCACAGGAACTCGCTCCGGTAGGTCGGGGCCAACTCGGCCGCGCGGCGGCGGCGCTCCGCGAGCTCGTCCTCCGACAGGTGGGGCGGCGGCGCGTCCTTGCCCGCGACGACATCGCCGATGCGCGTGAAGTACTCGTCCTGGCCGGCGGGGGTGCACATGCACAGCATGCGGGCCGGCGCACCCGAGGCGTTGCGGAAGTTGTGCGGGGCGTTGGCCGGGATGTTGACCGTGGACCCGGCCCGTACGGTGTGCTTCTCGCCGCGGAAGGTGAACTCGATCTCGCCCTCGAGGACGGTGAACATCTCCTCGAAGTCGTGCCGGTGCGGCGGCGGGCCGCCGCCGTCGGGGACGCGCATGTCGATCAGGCAGTACCGGCCGGCGGTCTGCTCGCCGGTGACCAGCATGGCGTACGTGTTGCCCACCAGAGAGATGTACGTCGTGCCGGGATCGTCGGGGTCCGCCACGGTCAGTGAGCGGGACGGGTCGTCGTCGGGGATCATCGGGGTCGTCTCCTTCAAGGGACGGTCGGGTGAGGATCAGGTGCCGGGCGCGACGATGACGACCTTGCCGTGCAGCTCGCCCGTGGCGGCCCGGGTGTGGACTGCCGGCAGCTCCGCCAGCGGCACCCGCTGCGCCACGTCGACGCGCAGCTCGCCAGAGTCGACCAGCGCCACCAGCCGCGACAGCTGTTCGGCGTCGCTGTTGACGAACAGGTCGATGCCGCGCACACCGCGCTGTTCGTCGCTGGGCGCGGGCATCCACACCGTGGTGTTCACCAGCACTCCACCGGAACGGATCAGGGTGAGCAGCGCGGCCAGCTGCGCCGGGTCGATCGGAGCGAGGTTGAGCACGACGTCGACCGGCTCGGTCACCGCCGCGGTCACCTCGGTGGCGGTGTGGTCGACGACCTCGTCCGCACCCGCCGTCCCGACGTGCTCGCTGCTGCGCGGGCCGGCCGTGGCGATCACGTACGCGCCGGCGTTCTTGGCCAGCTGCACGGCGTAGCCGCCGACCGCGCCGCCCGCACCGTTGATGAGCACGCGCTGCCCCGGCACCAGCTTCGCGTGATCGAACAGGGCCTGCCAGGCGGTGAGCCCCACCACCGGCAGCGCGGCGGCGTCGGGCAGCGGGATGCTCCGGGGCGCCGGCGTCAGAATCCCGGCCGGGGCCACCACGTACTCCGCGGCCGCGCCGACGCCCGCCATCGGCAGGAAGCCGACGACCTGATCGCCGATCTCGAGGCCGGTCACGCCCTCACCCAGCGCGTGGACCGTGCCGGAGACGTCGATGCCGGGGGTGTGCGGCAACGTCACCGGGATGGGGCCCTGCATGAAGCCCCCGCGGATGTTGCCGTCGACCCCGTTGAACGATGTCGCGGCGACCCCGATCAGAACCTGACCGGCGCCGGGTACGGGTTGCTCGACGTCCTCGTAGCGCAGGACGCTCGGGTCGCCGTACTCGTGGAAACGTACTGCCTTCATCGGAAATCCTCTCGAAGCACTTCTGGGTCATGGGATGCCTGAACGCCCACGGCGGGCAGGAGTTGGAGCTTTTCGTAGCTGGGTGAGCCGGGTGTGGCGGAGAAGACCAGGAGTTCCTGGGCCTGGTCGGGGTCGATCAGGCGCTGGCAGTACAACTGCAGTTCGCCCAGCTCGGGATGCAGGTAGCGCTTGAGGTCGTTGTGGTGGGTGAGGTCCACCTCGTGCAGCCGCCAGACCTCGGCGAACTCGGGGCTGACGTCCAGCAGCGCGGCGACGATCTCGCCGGCCCGGCCCCGGGGGTCCGCGGTGTACACCGACCGGAGGTCGACGGTGAAGACCCTGCCGCGTAGGTCGTGGTCCTCGGCGGGGTAGAGGTCGCGTTGTGCCGGGTCGGTGAACCAGCGGTAGACCAGGTAGCGGGACATTCCGCTGAAGCGGGTGTAGTCGCCCAGCAGGGCGACCGCCGGCTGATTCTGCAGCAGCGTCTCGTTGAAGCGGGACATCACCAACGCCGGTGTATCCGCGAGTCGTTCGACGATGCGCAGCATGGTGGGGCTGACGTGATCCTCGCGCAGATGCCGCCGCGGCGCCGAATGTCCGCCGAGGTCGAAGAGGTGGTCGCGCTCGCCCAGGCTGAGGTGCAGGCCCCGGGCGAGCCCGGCGAGCACCTGCTCGGACGGCATCGGACCGCGCTGCTGCTCGATCCGGCTGTAGTAGTCGACCGACATGCCGGCCAGTGCGGCGACCTCCTCGCGCCGCAGTCCCCCGGTACGACGCCGCGGCCCGCGGGGAAGCCCCACGTCCTCCGGCTGCAGCACCTCCCGGCGCGCCCGGAGGAAGTGGGCCAACAGCGCCCGATCCATCTCAGCCTCCCGTGTTCGACTGATCAAGCGTGGCGTTGATCAGAACCCGGATGAAGGCCTCACTTATCCACGGACAAGTTGTCCGTGGCAGACCGAGCGGTGCAGATGGAGATAACTCGTACGACTAGTCCCTCACGGCGGACAGGAGGTGGAGCTTCTCGTAGCTGGGTGAGCCAGGTGTGGCGGAGAAGACCAGGAGTTCCTGGGCCTGGTCGGGGTCGATCAGGCGCTGGCAGTACAGCTCCAGTTCGCCCAGCTCGGGGTGGCGGTAGCGCTTGAGGTCGTTGTGGTGGGTGACGTCCACCTCGTGCAGCCGCCAGACCTCGGCGAACTCGGGGCTGACGTCCAGCAGCGCGGCGACGATCTCGCCGGCGATTCCCTCAGGGTCCGACGTGTACGCCGCCCGGATCTCCGAGGTGAAGACCCTGCCTCGTAGGTCGTGGTCCTCGACGGGGTAGAGGTCGCGTTGCGCGGGGTCGGTGAACCAGCGGTAGACCAGGTAGCGGGACATTCCGCTGAAGCGGGTGTAGTCGCCCAGCAGGGCGACCGCCGGCTGATTCTGCAGCAGCGTCTCGTTGAAGCGGGACATCACCAGGGCGGGTGTGTCCCCGAGCCGTTCGACGATGCGCAGCATGGTGGGGCTGACGTGGTCGTCGCGCAGGTGCCGTCGCGGCGCCGAGTGCCCGGCGAGGTCGAAGAGGTGGTCGCGTTCGCTCAGGCTGAGGTGCAGGCCCCGGGCGAGCCCGGCGAGCACCTGCTCGGACGGCATCGGACCGCGCTGCTGTTCGATCCGGCTGTAGTAGTCGACCGACATGCCGGCCAGTGCGGCGACCTCCTCGCGCCGCAGTCCCCCGGTACGACGCCGCGGCCCGCGGGGAAGCCCGACGTCCTCCGGCTGCAGCACCTCCCGGCGCGCGCGGAGAAAGTCGGCCAGCAGCGCCCGGTCCATCCTTCTCTCATCCTCCGCGAACGAGACACATGCCGAAGGACTGTCCGGTCGGCGAATCCACCGTATCTCTTCACTGGTCCAGATCCACCCGCACGGTCAACTGCCCGGCTCCTATGGCCCGTACCGCCGCGCTGTTCATCAGGGGCAGCGAGCGCAGTCGTACGGCGGTGTCGTCGTCCGGCATGAGATGGGCGGTCCCGGTGTGCCACCGCCCCCGGATGCGCACCCGCACCCGCGGATCGGCCTTGATGTTGCGGACGTACTGCGAACGCTCGCCGAACTCGGAGACCAGCCAGAAGGTCCCGCCGACCCGTTTGCCGCCCACCGGGGTCCGGCGGGGCAGGCCCGAGGTGCGGCCGGTGGTCTCCAGGACGGTCTGCAGGGGCAGCCGCCGCATGACGGGGTTGAGCAGGCGCTGAACGGCCCTGGCGGTGCGGTACTTGCGCTCGGCGTCGCGGGACATGGGGGGTGAGACTCCTGTCTCTTGTCTTCCGTAACCTGACCGGCGGCCTCGATGATCTCAGGGTGCGGGCCGGACGGACGAAGGGGTGTCGGCGATGCGCGTGGTGACCTGGAACCTGTGGTGGCGCTTCGGCCCGTGGGAGGAACGCCAGAAGGCGATCCTGGCGGTGCTGCGGGAGCTGCGGCCGGATGTGGTCGGCCTCCAGGAGGTGTGGTCGGCCGGCTCCGAGAACCTGGCGGAGTGGCTGGCCGGGGAGCTGGGCCTGCACTGGGCGTGGGCCGCGTCGCCCGCCTCGGAGCGCTGGCAGCGGCGGATCGGCGACCCGGGGGTCGAGGTCGGCAACGCGGTACTGAGCCGATGGCCGGTGGCCGACCAGGCCGTCCTGCGGCTGCCGGCCCCCGAGGATCTGGACGACGGCCGCCTGGCCTTCCACACCCGGCTCGCGGGACCGTCGTACGACATCCCCTTCTTCACCACCCACCTCACCTCGGCCCCCACCGCCTCGGCGATCCGCTGCCAACAGGTCACGGCTCTGGCGGAGTTCGTGGCCACGCACAGGTCGGGCACCGACTTCCCGCCCGTCGTCACCGGCGACTTCAACGCCTGGCCCGACTCCGACGAGGTCCGCCTCTTCGGCGGCTACAAGACGGCCCCGGCCGCACCGGACCAACTCTTCCTGGACGCCTGGGAGTACGCGGACCCGACGGCCCCCTCGGCGACCTGGGACCCGGCGAACCCGTACGTCCGCGTGGCCCCGCCGGTCCGTATCGACTACATCCACGTGGGCCCGCCGGCGGCGAGGGGGCTGGGCCATGTCCTGGGCGTCCGGCGCGCGGGCGACGGGCCGGTGGACGGGGTCTGGCCGTCGGACCACGCGGCGGTGGTGGCGGACCTGGCGGACGGGTCAGAGTGACTTCACCAGGGCGGCGAAGGCGCCGTGGCTGACGGTGACGATGGTTTGGGCAGCGTCGGAGTCGGTGATGTGGACGTTGTCGGGGTCGCTGGATATGTGGACGCAGGCGTCGCCTTCCTGGCAGTAGGACGACTTCTGCCAACGGCCCGTGCTCATGTCGGCTCCTTCACAGGTTCTGCGCTGACGTGGGGAGAGGAAACATCGATGGGTATCTACGTGTCGGTCAGAGGATGGCTGGAGTGCGACGAGGAACAACTCGCCGCAGCCCAGGGGATCATCTCGTCCCACGAAGACGACCACTACTCCAACGGATGGGGCACTCCCCGCCGGCACGTCAACTGGATTCATTACCTGTTCTACGGCGCCGACATCCGCGAGTCGGGTGTGGACTGGCTTGTCCGTCAGGTCCGGGACATGGCGAGGATCCCGGCCAACGAGGACGGAGACCACGTAACAGGCCTCTTCCTGGCCAGCCATGAAGTCGACGGCACGACTGAATGGCAAGTTCGGGACGGCCAACTCTTCGTCTCGCCGAGTGACGGCAGGTACCGCTACCTCAACGCATGACCTCACTCGCCCTGTTCGTGTCCGGTGAACATGTCGATCAGGCCGTGCGGTGTGCTCTCGCCGAACATGAGGGCGTAGAGCTCGGTGCCCTCGGTGGCGGTTGCGGCGCTGCGGGGGAACATGGCGCGTTCGTGCTCGGTGAGCGCGGTCTCGATGTCGTCGGGGTGGGCCGCGAGGGCCCGGGCGAGTTCGGCGCCGTCGAGCATGGCGAGGTTGGCGCCCTCGCCGTTCGGGGCGGCCACATGGGCGGCGTCGCCGATCAGTGTCACTCCCGGCACCCGCTCCCACCGGTGCTCGACGGGCAGGGCGACGAAGGGACGCAGTACCGGGGCGGTGTCGCCGTCGGTGATCAGTGCGGTGAGTTCCGGGGCCCAGCCGTCGAACTCCGCCGCGATGCGGGCGGTGGCCGCGGCGGGGTCGGTGAAGTCGATGTCCGCGAACCAGTCCTGCGGGCGGGCGAACATCACGTAGGTGTGCAGGTTGCCGCCCCTCTCCCGGTGCGTCACGAAGCCCTTGCCCGGCGCGAGCACGAACAGAGCGCCGCTTCCGACCGCTTTCGCGCTGACCGGGTGCCGGGTGTCGGCGTCGTACAGGTGCACCTCGACGCAGGACATGCCGGTGTACTCGGGCCTCGCGGCGGAGAGCAGCGGCCGCACCCGTGACCAGGCACCGTCCGCGCCGACCAGCAGACCGGTGACCACGCTCCCGCCGTCCGCGAACGTCACCTCGTGGCGCCCCTCGCCCAGCACACGCGTGCCGCTGACCTTGTGGCCCCAGCGGACCGTCCCGGCCGGGAGCGAGTCGAGCAGGAGCTGCCGCAGCTCGCCGCGCTGCACCTCGGGGCGGCCGCCGGTGCCGTCGTCGGCCTTCTCGAACAGGAGCGTCCCGTCCCGGTCGAGCAGCCGCGTCGCCTCGCGCCCCTCCAGGACGAGACCGCGGAACTCCTCCATCAGGCCCGCCGCCTCCAACGCGAGCTGTCCGTTGTAGTCGTGGATGTCGAGCATCCCGCCCTGCGCACGCGCCGTCGGCGAGGACTCCGCCTCGTAGACGGTGGACGGGATGCCGTTGACGTGCAGGACGCGGGCGAGCATGAGGCCGCCGAGTCCGGCGCCGATGATCGTGACGTGGGTGGTCATGGTGACTCCAGGGAGGTCGCAGGGCCGGCGGGCGGTCACCCGGCGGGATCTGCGACAAGACTCCGGGTCCTTGTCGACAAGCCCCCGATATCCGACCGACAGCCCTGACAGATGACCGACAGCCCCGACAGATGACCGACACGCGGCAGCGGGCTCGATCACGGCGCTGATCCCGACCAGTCGGTATGGACATCCCGGCCCCCGCCCGGTACAGATGCAGTCATGCGAATTTCCGTGACGATCTTCCTCACCGACGAGACCATCACCCCGACCCGGATCGCCCGTGAGCTGGAGGCGCGGGGCTTCGCCGGGCTGTATCTGCCCGAGCACACCCACATCCCCGTCGAGCGGGTCACCCCGTACCCGGCCGGCGGCGACCTGCCGCGCGAGTACGGCCGTACCCTCGACCCCTTCGTCGCGCTCGGCCAGGCCGCCGCCGTCACCGAGCGGCTCGGTCTCGGCACCGGCATCACGCTCGTCGCCCAGCACGACCCGATCGACCTCGCCAAGCAGATCGCGACCCTCGACCACCTTTCCGGCGGACGGTTCACGCTCGGACTCGGGTTCGGCTGGAACGTCGAGGAAGCCGCCGATCACGGCGTCGAGTGGCGCACCCGGCGTGAGCTCGTCCGGGACCGGATGGCGCTCATGCAGGCGCTCTGGGCGGACGAACCGACCGCCTATGAGGGGCGGTTCGGGAGCGTCCGGGCCAGCCACGCCTTCCCCAAGCCCGTCCGGAAGCGGACCCTCGTGGGCGGCGCCGCAGGGCCGAAGCTGTTCTCCCACATCTGCGAGTACGCCGACGGCTGGCTGCCCATCGGCGGACGCGGTCTGACCGAGTCCCTGCCCGTGCTGCGCACCGCCTGGGCCGATGCGGGCCGTGACCCGGCCGCCCTCCAGGTCGTTCCGTACGCCGTCGTCCCCACCCCCGGCAAGCTCGCCCACTACGCCGAGCTCGGGATCGAGGAGGTCGTGCTGCAACTGCCCCCGGCCGGGGAGGCCGAGGTACTCAAGGTGCTTGACGAGTATGCCCGTTATGTCCAGGGGGATGGTGAGGGCGTGTGACGTCACCCACCTTCGGGTGGCACCTCTGCCCTGGTCACACCGCTCGTATGCTCGAAGGATGACGACTTCCGCGACCTCCGGAACCGGCCCCACCGACCGCCCCGGCGGTACCGGCCCCACCGAGAACTCCCTGCGTCGCGCTCTCAAACGGGCCCGGGACGGCGTCGCACTCGACGTGGCCGAGGCAGCGGTCCTGCTGCAAGCGCGCGGCGAGGCCCTCGTCGACCTCACCGCGTCGGCCGCCCGCGTCAGGGACGCGGGCCTCGCGCAGGCGGGCCGCCCCGGTGTCATCACGTACTCGAAGAGCGTCTTCATCCCGCTGACCCGGCTGTGCCGGGACAAGTGCCACTACTGCACCTTCGTGACCGTGCCCGGCAAGCTCCGCCGGGGCGGCCACGGGATGTTCATGTCCCCCGACGAGGTCCTGGACGTGGCCCGCAAGGGTGCCGCGCTGGGCTGCAAGGAAGCGCTGATCACCCTCGGCGACAAACCCGAGGACCGCTGGCCGGAGGCCAGGGAGTGGCTTGACGCCCATGGCTACGACGACACCATCGCCTACGTCCGGGCCATCTCCATCCGCATCCTGGAGGAGACCGGGCTGCTGCCCCACCTCAACCCGGGCGTGCTGTCCTGGACCGACTTCCAGCGGCTCAAGCCGGTCGCGCCGAGCATGGGCATGATGCTGGAGACGACCGCCGAGCGGCTCTGGTCCGAGCCCGGCGGACCGCACTACGGCTCCCCGGACAAGGAACCCGCCGTACGGCTGCGGGTCCTGGAGGACGCCGGGCGTTCGTCGGTGCCTTTCACGAGCGGCATCCTCATCGGGATCGGGGAGACGTACGAGGAGCGCGCCGAGTCCCTCTTCGCGCTCCGGCGCACAGCACGGGCGTATCACAGCGTCCAGGAACTGATCATCCAGAACTTCCGCGCCAAGCCGGACACCGCGATGCGCGGCATGCCCGACGCGGAACTGGACGAGCTGGTCGCCGCGGTGGCCGTCGCCCGTCTCATCATGGGCCCGGCCGCCAACATCCAGGCCCCGCCGAACCTGGTCGACAGCGAGTACGAGCGGCTGATCGGGGCGGGGATCGACGACTGGGGCGGGGTCAGCCCGCTCACCATCGACCACGTGAACCCCGAGCGGCCCTGGCCGCAGATCGAGGAGCTCACCGAGCGGTCCGCGGCGGCCGGTTTCGAGCTGCGGGAACGTCTTTGTGTGTACCCCGAGTTCGTGCAGCGCGGCGAGCCGTGGCTGGATCCGCGGCTGCGGCCGCACGTGGCGGCGCTGGCGGACCCGGAGACGGGCCTGGCACGCCCCGACGCCCTTCCGCGGGGACTGCCCTGGCAGGAGCCGGAGGAGGTCTTCGTCCCGTCCGGCCGCACGGATCTGCACGCCACGATCGACACCGAGGGCCGTACGTCCGACCGCCGCGACGACTTCGACGAGGTCTACGGCGACTGGGGCGCCCTGCGCGAGGCCGCTGCCCCCGGCATGGTGCCCGAGCGCATCGACACGGACGTACGGCAGGCGCTGCGGGTCGCCGCCGACGACCCCACGCGCCTGACCGACGAAGAGGCCCTCGCCCTGCTGCACGCGGACGGGCCCGCCCTGGACGCCCTGTGCCAAGTGGCCGACGACGTCCGCAAGTCGGTGGCCGGCGACGACGTCACGTACATCGTCACGCGGAACATCAACTTCACCAACGTCTGCTACACGGGCTGCCGGTTCTGCGCCTTCGCCCAGCGACGCACCGACGCCGACGCCTACACCCTGTCCCTGGACCAGGTGGCCGACCGTGCCCAGCAGGCCTGGGAGGTGGGCGCGGTGGAGGTCTGCATGCAGGGCGGGATCCACCCGGACCTGCCGGGGACGGCGTACTTCGACATCGCCCGCGCGGTGAAGGAGCGGGTCCCCGGCATGCATGTGCACGCCTTCTCCCCGATGGAGGTCGTCAACGGCGCGACCCGCACCGGCATGTCCATCCGCGAGTGGCTGACGACGGCAAAGGAGGCCGGCCTCGACTCCATCCCCGGCACGGCCGCCGAGATCCTCGACGACGAGGTCCGCTGGGTGCTGACCAAGGGCAAGCTGCCGACGGCGACCTGGATCGAGGTGATCGAGACCGCGCACGAGGTCGGCATCAGGTCCTCGTCGACGATGATGTACGGCCATGTGGACCAGCCCCGCCACTGGCTGGGCCACCTGCGCACGCTGGCCGGAATCCAGCAACGCACGGGCGGCTTCACGGAGTTCGTGACGCTCCCCTTCATCCACACCAACGCCCCGGTGTACCTGGCCGGCATCGCCCGCCCCGGCCCGTCCATGCGGGACAACAGGGCGGTCACGGCGATGGCACGGCTGCTGCTCCACCCCTGGGTGCCGAACATCCAGACCAGCTGGGTCAAGCTGGGTACGGAGGGCGCGGCGGAAATGCTCCGCTCGGGCGCGAACGACCTGGGCGGCACCCTGATGGAGGAGACGATCTCGCGGATGGCGGGTTCGTCGTACGGCTCGTACAAGTCGGTGAAGGACCTGATCGCGGTGGCGGAGGCGGCGGGCCGTCCCGCCCGCCCGCGCACGACGCTCTACGGGGAGGTGTCCGAGGAGCGGCAGAAGGCGGCGCAGGTCTCCGACGGGCACCTGCCGGAGCTGCTGCCGGTGCTGGACTGACGGGAAAGGTGTCTCGGCGGGGGCCGGTACGATGATCCGACCCCCGTTCGACGGGGATCCTTAGCCGAGGAGATGCGTGCCGTGCCAGCCCCGAAGGTCTGGGTGACGGGTCTGACCGTGGGGGCGATAGCCGCCGTCGTCGCCCTGGCCGTACAGGCCGACAAGGGAACGAAGCCGAGCGTGGCCGCCACCGCCCGGCCGAGCGTGTCGGCGTCCCCCCGCGCGTCCGCGCAGCCCGAGCCGTCGGCGACCGCGGTCCCGGACGCCTCCGGGACCGGCCGTCGGATCGTCTACTCGCTCGGCGACAAGCGGGTCTGGCTGATCGACGCGAGCGAGGCGGCCCGGCGGACCTTCGCCGTCTGGCCGGGGACGGTGGACCCGGCCCCCGGCACCTACTCGGTCTCGCTGCGCCGGGGAGACCCGACGACCGGATCCGACGGCGTGCGGATCGAGCACATCGTGTACTTCACCGCCGTGGGCGGCGTGAACGTCGCCTTCTCCAACGCGGTGGACGGCTCCTCGCCCCCGCCCGCGAACGGCGTCCAGACCGGCGGCATCCGCATGAAGACGGCGGACGGGTCGGCACTGTGGACGTTCGGCGAGACGGGGACGAAGGTCGTCGTCGTCAACTAGCGCCAACTGGCCCTAACTGGCGCTGCGGTCCGGCAGATTGACCACCAGCAGCACGACCCCGCTCAACACGAACACCCGCAGCGCCGCGTCCAGCCCGTTCCAGGTGTCCGACTGCCACATGGAGAACCACTCCCCGCCGATCGCGATGAACCCGGCGCCGAAGAGCAGCATGAGCATGAGCAGGCCGTAGGTGGAGAAGCGCCGGGCCCGCGGATCGTCCCCGCGCACCCACAGCCACGTGCCGTAGATCAGCACGAGCGCCGCGAGCGTCTCCCAGACGATGATCGCGACGTACGCCGTGTTCTGAAGTCCCTTGCTGGTGATGGCTCTCCACATCAGATCGTCGTCCTTGAACGTCGTGTCCATCGCGAGAACATGCTGCACGAACGCCTGGTTGGTCCCGAAGTCCGTGATGTTCCCGAACGCCACGAGCGCTATGTACAGCGCGACGCTCGCGGTGAGGAGGGTGGCGGAGAGGTGGAGTGCGCTGCGTGTGGTGCGTGGGGGTGTCGATGCCATGGGGGCCATCTTCCCCGCGAAAGACAATGTGATCCAACGCCAAATCCGTTGGCGGGGAGGCAGGTTGGCCGCGGCTGGTCTACTCGGTGTCCTTGGGGTGGCGCGGAGACGCGTACACGAAGTGGACCGTGTGGCGGGCCTCGTCGACGAGGTACCGGACGCGACCGCACGCCGTCACCTCGTATTCCCACTGGGGATACTCCCGCCCCCCGAGACTGCCGGTGGCCAGGCGCCCGCGCAGTCGGTGATGTCTGTCGGGGTCCGCTCGGGACACGGGGTCGCGGCGCAGTGCCTCGAAACAGCGCCGGGTGTTCCCGGGGGCTTCCGCGCCCAGTTCCCCCCACCCTTTCGCCGCTTCGTTCGTGGCGAAGCGCAGCCGCCACTCGCGGTCGACCGGCGGCGGGGCGACGTCGTCGCCGCGCTTGGGACTCATGGCGCCGTCACCTCGCCATGGTCCTCGTCCGGCAGTCGACGGGTGAGCTGTGCAGTGAGACCGGGATCGGCGAGGATCCGGGCCGTCGCGCGCCATTCGACGACGACTCGGTGCAGATTGGCGTGGACGTCCAGTTGTGCGGCGTCGTACGTGGCGTCGATGAGCTCGGCCACGAACTCCTTCGATTCGTCTGCCGACAGATGGCGCATCCATGGGAAGACCGAAGGCAGCGCCCGCAGTATGGCCCGCTCGCCGGCGTCACTGCGGACGAGGGCGGCGAGAAGACGAGCCGTGATGTCCGCCGTCTCCTCGCGCTGCTGGTCGTGGCGGGCAGTCGTCAGGTACAGATCCTCGCCGTCTCGACGCGTGATGTGCACGCGCTGGGTCCGGTCGAGCGTTTCGGCGACACGCTTTGAGTTCTTGGAGAGCTCGGAGAAGGCGACCGTGGGGGTGGGCATGATCCAACGGTACTTCGGAACGTATTCCGAAGTCAATCGCTGGACGGCTGTCCAGGGCTTCGGACCTCTGCCAGACTTCGGGGTGTTTGCATGACGGGGGTGATCGGATGGCGGTGCGGCCGTCGATGCAGGAGCTGATCCGGCAGCGCAGGCGCGCCGGCTTCGTGGGGCGGAGTGACGAGCGGGCGGCGTTCCGACGCAACCTCGACCTGGCGCCCGAGGACGAGCGGCACCGGTTCCTCTTCCATGTGCACGGCAACGCCGGTGTCGGGAAGACCTTCCTGGTCCGGGAACTGGAGCAAGTGGCCCGCGAGAAAGGCGCGTTCACGGTCTATGTCGACGAGAGCGTCGGCAGCGTGCCGGAGGCGATGTCGGAGATCGGCCGCCAACTGGGCGACCAGGGCTGCCGTTTCAAGGAACTGGAACGCCTCCTCGCCACCCACCGCGAGCGCCGGCGCGAGGCGGAGGCCGCCGCCGTCGCCACCCTCGAAGCGGAGCCCGAAGGACCGTCGGCGGGCAGCATGGCCGCGGCGCGGGCAGGACTGGCCGGACTGGGAATGGTGCCGGGCGTGGGAGCTTTCGCGGGAGCCCTGGACGCGGCTCAACTCGCCCAGGGAGCAGACCGGTTGCGGGCCGGGCTCAGCGCACGCTTCCGCAGCCAGGAAGACGTCCAACTGGTCATGCACCCGGAACAGATACTCACCCCGGTGCTTCTGAACGAACTCACCGACGCGGCGGCCGCGGCCCCCTGGATCGTCCTCTTCTTCGACACGTACGAACGGACCGGCCAATTCCTCGACGGCTGGCTGCACGAGGTCATGACCGGCGACCGGTACGGCACCCTCCCGGCGACGGTCGTCGTGGTGACGGCGGGCCAACGCCCCTTCGACACCGCCCGCTGGGGCGCCTTCGCCGACTTCATGACGGACATGCCCCTCGGACCGTTCACGGAGGCGGAGGCCCGTGGCCTGCTGGCGGGCAAGGGAGTGGTCGCCGAGCCCGTGGTGGAGGAGGTGCTGCGCCTCACGGGCGGACTGCCCGTCCTGGTGTCGACCCTCGCCGAGCAGCGCCCCACCGACCCCGAGGACATCGGCGACCCCAGTGCGACGGCCGTAGAACGCTTCCTGAAGTGGGAACACGATCCGGTACGGCGATCCGCGGCCCTCGCGTGCTCGCTGCCCCGCCAACTGGACATGGACGTGTTCCGGGCGGCCGTGGACTGCCCGGACGACGAGGCGGAACAGCTCTTCGCCTGGCTGCGGTCCCTGCCGTTCGTCACCGACCGCGGCGACCGGCTCCGCTACCACGACCTGGTACGGGAGGCGATGCTGCGGATGCAGCGCGGGCGGTCGCCGCGCGGCTGGGTCCAGCAACAGGAGCGTCTTGCCCGGATATTCGGCGAGTGGCGGGCGGAGTCCGCAGCCGGGCGCCCGGACGGGGAGCTGTGGGCGGACGAGGAGTGGCGGGAGCTGCGCCTCGCCGAGTCCTACCACCTGCTGTGCGCTCAAGCGCGTGTCGCGCTGCCGTTGGTGTTGCGGGACTTCATGGACGCCTGTGACACGGACGATGTCACCGCGGGCCGATGGGCGCGGACCCTGCTGGACGCGGGCCGGGACGGCCACATGGAAGCGGTGTCCCGGTGGGGGAGCGAACTGTCCCGGACGCTCACCGAGGGCGGCGTTCCCGCGGCACTCGCCCGACTGCTGTCCCGGGCGGCCCTCGAAGAACCGGCCCAGGCACACGCCCGAGTGGTACGCGGCAGCGCGCTACGCCGCCTGGGCGCGCTGGAGGAGGCACTGCGTGAGTACGACCAGGCGGTGGCGCTGAATACCGGGCTCGCGCGCGCCTACCGCGGCCGTTCCTACGTGCGCGGCGAACTCGGCGACTACGAAGCGGCGGTCGACGACCTGGACCAGGCCCTCGCGCTGGAGCCGGCCAACGCCTCCGCCCACTCGGTGCGGGGCGAGTACCACAGGGTGCTGAACCACGGCGACGAAGCGCTCAGGGACCTGGACACGGGGATCCGACTCGACCCCACCCACCACTTGGCCTGGGCGTCCCGAGGCGCCGTCCGCCTGACCCGGGGTGAACTCGACTCCGCCTTGGCGGACCTGGACCGGGCCCTCGACCTCAAACCCGACTACACCTGGGCCCTGGTCCGCCGCGCCCGCGTATGGCGTGGCCTCGGCGACCCCGCCCGCCAGCTGGCCGACCTCGACCGAGCGGTCACCCTCCAGCCGGACTGGCCCTGGGGCCGCTGCGAGCGCGGCGACGCCCTCCGTAACGCCGGCCGCCTCGAGGAGTCCCTCCGCGACTACGATCACGTACTCGCACTCGCCCCCGACTACGCCTCGGCCCACGCAAGCCGAGGCGCTGCCCTGTCCCGACTGGGCCGCTTCGCGGAGGCACTCACCGCCCTGAACCGCGCCCTGGACCTCGACCCCACCTACACCTGGGCCCTGTGCCGCCGAGCCGAAACCCACCTCGCCCTCGCCGCCCTCGACGCGGCCCTCGCCGACGCGGAACGCGCATGCGCATCGAACCCGGACGACGAGCGGGCACGTGCGGTGCGGGACCAGGTGCGGAGGGTCGCCGGATAATCCTCAGCCCCTATTGCCCGGGTGCACCAGGATCACGACCCGTTCCGGGCTCGGCAGGCAGGGTCCCTGGCGTCATAAGCCCGCCGAGCCTCCTCCACCCTCTCCAGATTCGGTGACCACTCCGCCAGCGTCGCGAACAGCGGGGCCAGGCTGCGGCCCAGTTCGGTGATCTCGTACTCCACGCGGGGCGGGACCTCCGCGTGGTACGTGCGGTGGACCAGGCCGTCGCGTTCCAGTTGGCGCAGGCGCTGGGTCAGGACCTTGGGGGAGATGGTGGCGATCCGGCGTTCCACTTCCACGAAGCGCTGGCGGCCGTACTCGTGGAGGGCCCAGAGGATCGGTGTGGTCCAGCGGCTGAAGACGATGTCGACCACGGGGGCGATGGGGCAGGCGTTCTCCGGCGGGACATCGGTCCTGGGCCCGCGGCCGCGTGTAGTGGTCTCCGTCACATCAACCCTCTCCGCCATTACTTTCCTCTAGGTACCTACTGTCGTCCCGATAGTAGCTTCGCCGTGTGTCCACAGGAACCAGTCCAGGACCTCGGAAAAAGGGGAGCAACATGATCGTGGTGACCGGTGCTACGGGGAACGTCGGGCGGCCCCTCGTGAGGGAACTCCTCGCGACGGGGGAGCGGGTGACCGCCGTCTCCCGGCGGAGTCCCCGGGAACGCCCGGCAGGGCTACGGCATCACCAGGCCGACCTCGCCGCACCCCAGACCCTCAAACCCGCCCTCGACGGGGCCGAAGCGCTCTTCCTCCTGACCTCCGGCGACTTCGTGACGCAAGGCGGCAACCTCGACGACGTGCTCGAAGTCGTCCGGGCCGGCGGTGTCCGGCGGGTCGTGCTGTTGTCCTCGCAGGGCGTCGCCACCGGCGACCATCCCTCCGCACTGGAGGACGCCGTAAGGCGGTCGGGCCTCGAATGGACCATGCTGCGGCCCGGCGGGTTCCACTCCAACACCCTCCAGTGGGCCGAAGCGGTGCGTGAAGAGCGGGCGGTGGCGGCGCCGTTCGGGGACGTCGCGCTGCCGACCGTCGATCCGCAGGACATCGCCCAGGTCGCCGCCGTGGCGCTGCGGGATCCCGGCCACGCCGGGCGCGTCCACGAACTGACCGGGCCCGCCCCGATATCCCCCCGGCAGCAGACCGCCGCGATCGCGGACGTGGTGGGTGAGCCGGTGCGGTTCGTCGAGCAGACCCGGAGCGAGGCCAGGGCGGAGATGGTGCGGTTCATGCCGGAGCCGGTCGCGGACGCCACCCTCGACATCCTCGGCGACCCGTCACCGGGCCTGCGGCGCGTCAGCCCGGACGTCGAGCGGGTCCTCGGCCGTCCGCCCCGCAGCTTCGCCGACTGGGCGGCCCGCAACGCCGCCGCCTTCCGGTGACCTGCGGTTTCCAGGCGATAACCACACTTCGAGGACCAACCGGGTCTCACCCCGCATACCCACACGCCCCCTGAACCTCCCACCCCCCGTCGATTACAGTGCTGAGCGTCGTACATACGGACGGTCGCCATGGGAGGTCTTGGTGGGTGCGACAGCCGGGGCCGTCGTCTGGGGGCGTGCCGAGCAGCAGGACTTCCGAAGCCGGGTGCGTGGGACGCTCCTCGGGGTGGCCGTGGGTGACGCGCTGGGCGCGCCGATCGACGGACTCGGACTGGACGAGATCCGGGAGGCGTACGGCGCCGAGGGGCTCGTGGACCTCGGATTCGGGTACGGCCGACGCGGCGCCGTCACTCATCTCACCCAGCTCAGCCTCTTCACCGTGGACGGGCTCATACGGGCCCAGGTCCGACGGGACACCGGCGCCTGGCACCCGCCCACCGATCTGCACCGGGCGTATCTGCGATGGGCCGCCACCCAGCGGGACTGGGGGCCCGACGAGCGGCGCAAGGACGACGGGTGGCTGGCCCGGGAGGAGTGGCTGTACGCCCGCCGTGACCCGACCCGGTCCCTTCTCCTCGGGTTCGGCGACGACACCATGGGGACGCTGGAGTCGCCCAAGAACCCGAACGAGCTCGGGCCCGAGGCCACCGCCCGGTCCGCGGCCTTCGGGCTGCTGGTCGGGTGGGAGCCCCAGCTCGTCGTACAGCTGGCTGTCGAGTGTGCCGCGCAGACCCACGGGCACCCCGTCGCCTATCTGTCGGCGGGCGCGTACGCCGTGATCGTGCACGCGCTGGCCCTCGGCGACAGTCTCGACGGGGCGGTGCAGCGGGCGCTCGCACTGCTCGCCGCGCGGCCCGGACACGAACCCGTCTCGGACGCGCTCCAGCACGCACTGGGTGCCGTACGGCAGGGGATGCCCACCCCGGCGCGGGTGGAGGAGCTGGCCGCCGACGGTTCGGCGGACGGGCTGCTGTCCGCCGCCGTGTACTGCGCGCTGGTCGGGGAGGACGTACGGCACGGTCTGTGCCTCGCCGTGAACCACGACGGCCCCTCGGCCGCGGCCGGCGCCCTCACCGGCGGCCTGCTGGGCGCCCTGCACGGCGAGACGGCCCTCCCGCCGGCCTGGCTGGCCGAACTGGAGGGCCGTCCCACCCTGCTGGAACTCGCCGACGACTTCGCCATGGAGATGACCCAGGGGCCCGCGCTGCATGGTCCGGCGGGGGCGTCTCCCGGGTGGCTGGCGCGATACCCGCGGGGGTGACGTCCACCCGATCGCCCTCAGCACGTCGTCCACAGGACCGCGGTCGGGGGCGGGCATCCCGTGACCGGATGCCCGCCCCCGACCCGTTACAGCGGTGCCTGCGCGGACCAGAGTCCACGTCCGTGTGTCGCCACCAGGAGGCGTCCGCCGTCGGGGGAGACGTCCAGGGAGACGATTCCGGCGTGCGGCAGTGCGCCGCCGAGCCGGTACCAGGTGTACGAGCCGGTCGCGGTCGGCGCGGCGGCGAAGACGCCGACGTCCGTGCCGACGACCACGTGGCCGTGCCACAGGGCGAGCGCCCCGGCCGGCGCGTCCGGCAGGTCGCCGGTGCGGTCGGCCCAGGTGGTGCCGCCGTCGGTGCTCTCGAAGACGTGGCCCTCGCCCGCGCCGGAGACGTAGGAGCGGGTGAAGCCGCCGTACGTGGCCCAGACATGGCGGGCGTCGCGCGGGTCGACGGTGAGCGAGGTGACGTACCGGTTCGGCAGCGGCGCGGTGAGCCGGTGCCAGGTGCCGCCCGCGTCGGTGTCGATGCCGCTGGCGTACTGCTCGCCGCTCCAGTCCTCCCAGCCCGCGTACGTCACGGAGCCGTTCACGCCGAGGGCGGTGACGGAGTGGTCCTCGCCGGTGTCGTGGACGGCGGTCCAGTCGCAGGAGTCGGCGGTGCAGCGGGTGTCCCAGCCCTTGCCGGCGTTGTCCCACACGTAACGGCCGCCCGCGACCCAGTGGTTCACGTCGGCGGTGTCGGAGGTGTAGGGGGCGATGAACTCGGGGCCCGGGTCGCAGCCCTTGAGGTCGGCGTTCCAGTCGCAGGCCGGGGAGATGCCGGTGAAGGAGGGCGTGGTGCCGTCGGAGCGGCCGCCGTTGGTGGTCAGGCTCATGTCCAGGTCGACGTACTCGTTGACGGCGCGATCGGTATCGGCCGGGTCGACGAGGACGAAACCGCCGTCGCCGCCCGAGGGCTGGTACAGCTCCCGGGCGCCGGGCAGGCTCAGCACGTTGCCGTTGTCCTGGGTGCCGCCCCACGTGGACAGGGCGCCGGTCTTCGGGTCGGTCCCGTAGGCGGCGTCATAGTACTGGAGCGTGCGCAGGTCCTGGTTGAGGTTGGTCCAGCCCTTCGAGGGCAGCTCGGGGTCAGGACGCAGGGTCGCCGAGCGCTCGTAGACGCCGCCGTCGTTGCCGAAGTAGACGCGGTGGCCGGGGCCGAAGGCGATGGCGTGCTGGTCGGCGTGGGTGGTCATCGGGCAGCCGCCCGCTATCAGGCCGTTGGTGTAGCACTTCAGGCCGTAGTTCCAGTACGGGCCTATGGTCGCCCAGGTCTTCCCGGCGTCCCAGCTCTCGAACACCTCGGAGAAGCCCGCGTACACGTGGTCGGGGTCGGCGGGGTCCACGGCGACGTACTGGTTGTACCAGGCGGCGCCGGCCGCGTCGCTGTTCTGCGCGCCCGATGCCTTGAGGACGTCCTCGTCGGCGACCGTCGTCCAGGGCCCGGCCGCGTCACCGGTGGCCGAGCGGAAGACGTCGCCGTCGCTGCTGCCGTTCGTGGCGTCGCCCACGAGGGCGAACAGTTCACGGCCGTCGGCCGAGTACGACAGGGTCGACCGTCCCGGGGTGACGTCTGCCAGGTCGCCGGTCACCGTGACCTTGTGCCAGGTGCCTGGTCTTCCGAAGTCGTCGGACTGGTAAACGCCGTTCGCGTCGCCGGCGGCGACGAACTGACGCGCGATCACGGCGGTCACCTGCCGTCCGCCCGTCCCGGGGCGTACGGCGACGTCGGTGGCGGCCGAGGACCAACTGGTGTCCGGGTCGCCGGGGGCGAGGGCGACCGTCCAGTCGGTGGTGATGTCGTCGGCGGCGCGGCGCAGGACGCCCTCGTTGGTGGCCGCGTAGACGTTCCCCCGGCCGTCGAAGGTGATGCGGGGGACGATGCTGCCGTCGATCCGTCTGCCCACCTGCTTCCAGGTGTTGCCCCGGTCGGTGGAGCGGTAGATGCCGAGGCCGGTGTAGGAGTCGCCGGAGTTGCTGGGCTCGCCGGTGCCGATCCACAGGGAGTGGTCGGCGGGGTTCACGGCCAGGGCGCCCATGGCGAGGGTCTGCTGCTGGTCGGACAGGGGCTTCCAGTGCCGCCCGTCGTCGCCCGAGCGCCACAGGCCGCCGTCGGCGGCGCCCTCGTACACGGTGTGCCCGTCGACGGCGAGCGAGGAGACCCGGCCACTGACGAGGCCGAACCCGGAACCGAAGTTCGAGGCGACGGGGTCGGCGTACTCCTTGTCCTCCTGCTGGAGCGGGACGTTCGTGACCTCCGACCACCGGGTCGGCACGGTCGGCAGCTTCCCTGCCTGCGCGTAGGCGTGGGTCAGCGCGCCGGGGCCGATCGAGTCGCCGGGAGCCGTCTTCATACGGGCCTGCTGGGCGAACCCGGCCGTCGGGTCGTCGCGGTCGGTGCCGTCGCCGTCGCCGCCGTCGCCGTCGTCCTGGGCGGTCAGGGCGGTGACGGCGGTGGTCCTCGTGGGGTCGACCGGCCCTGATCTGAGGTGGTCGTGGGGGTGGGCGGGTGAGGCGGCATCGGCGCGGCCCGCGACCAGGAGCAGGGCGCAGGTGGCAAGGGCGGCCGCCCGTACGCCCGTTGGGGGGTGGCTCAGGTTCATGACAGTGATCACACAGCAGCTGTGGGAACTCTGAAGTACACAGGCGGCAATGATCCGGCAAAAGCAATCCCCTCAACCACCCAGGAGAATCGGGTGGTTGAGGGGATCACATGCCTTGAGGAGGTCTGGTGCTTCAAGGGGGCCGAGGTCAGTCCTTCACCGGTGTACGGTCCGCCGGGCCCACCGGAGTCGGGATCGCCGCGGCCGCCGCCCCGTCCCCGTCCGTGTTGATCTTCTCGATGATCGCGAGGCGCTCCGGGGTGTCCTCCGGCTTGATGAAGCCGACGAGGATGTACAGGATCAGCGAGACCACGAGCGGGATCGAGACCTGGTACTGGAGCGGGACACCGCCCTCGACGTTCCAGCTGATCGGGTAGTTGACCAGCCAGAAGGCGAGCAGACCCATCGACCAGCTGGTGAGCGCGGCCGTGGGACCGGAGCGGCGGAAGGGGCGGAGCAGGCCGAGCATCATCGGGATCGCCATCGGGCCCATCAGACCGGCGACCCACCTGATGACCACCGTGATGATGTCCTTGAAGGTGGGCGAGTTGACCTGGGTCGCCGCCGCCATCGACAGGCCGAGGAAGACGACCGTCGTGATGCGCGCGACCCGCAGGCCCTGACCCTGGCTCCAGCTGCGTGCCCTGCGCCACACCACCGGCGCGCAGTCCCGGGTGAAGACGGCCGCGATCGCGTTGGCGTCGGAGGAGCACATGGCCATCGTGTGCGAGAAGAAGCCGACGATCACCAGGCCCAACAGGCCGTGCGGGAGCAGCTGTTCGGTCATCAGGCCGTAGGAGTCGGAGCCGTCCGTCTTCTGCGACTCGACCAGCAGCGGCGACATCCACATGGGGAAGAACAGGACGACCGGCCACACCAGCCACAGGATCGCCGACAGCCGTGCCGAGCGCTCGGCCTCGTGCGCGTTCGCCGTGGCCATGTAGCGCTGGGCCTGGTTGAGCATGCCGCCGTTGTACTCGAAGAGCTTGATGAAGAGGAAGGCGAGCAGGAAGACCGTGCCGTACGGCCCCACCAGCGGCTCTCCGTGCCCCTTGAGCTCGGGCTCGTCCCAGGCGCCGAAGAAGCCGATGCCCTTGTCGTTGAGCTTGAGGACGACGGCGATGAACATCGCGATACCGGCGAGGAGTTGGATGACGAACTGGCCCAACTCCGTGAGCGCGTCGGCCCACAGACCGCCGATCGTGCAGTAGATGGCCGTGATGGCGCCGGTGATCAGGATGCCCTGGTTGAGCGAGATCCCGGTGAACACGGACAACAGGGTCGCGATCGCGGCCCACTTGGCACCCACGTCCACGATCTTCAGCAGCATGCCCGACCAGGCCAGCGCCTGCTGGGTCTTCAAGTCGTAGCGGTTCTTGAGGTATTCGAGTGGGGAAGCCACATGGAGCCGTGAGCGCAGCCGGTTGATACGCGGCGCGAACAGCTTCGAGCCGATGGCGATGCCGAGTGCGATGGGGAAGGACCAGGTGACGAACGAGGTGACGCCATACGTGTAGGCGATGCCCGCGTACCCGGTGAACATCACCGCGCTGTAGCCCGACATGTGGTGCGAGATGCCCGACAGCCACCACGGCATCTTGCCGCCGGCCGTGAAGAAGTCGCTGACGTCGTCCACCCGTTTGTGCGACCAGACGCCGATCGCGACCATCACGCCGAAATAGCCGATGAGCACGGCCCAGTCGAGACCGTTCATATGCGCCCTCCCAGGGATCAGCCCGGCGCTCATCGTGGGCGCCACCGCGTGGACACGACAAGCTGGTGTAGGGTCAAGGGGAGGTAAAGATATTCGTGATGATGGCCTGTGTTCACCTACATGAACTCACCGCATCAGCTCCCCGGCGTTGACCAGCAACGACTGTCCGGTGATCGCCCGCGCCCGGTCCGAGGCCAGGAACACCGTCGCGTCCGCCACATCCCCGTCGGTCGCGAGATCGGGCAGGGCCATCCGGTCGGTGAGCCGCTTGAGTACGTCCGCCTCCGGCACCTTCTCCGTATGCGCCGTGAACTGCACGTACGCCTGCACCGGCGGCCCCCACATCCAGCCCGGCAATACGGTGTTGACCCGGATCCGGTGTGGTCCGAGCTCCCGCGCCATCGAGTACATCGCGCTGGTCAGCGCCCCCTTCGAGGCGGCGTACGCGGCCTGCCGAACCTGTGAGGGGGCGGCCACGGCCGACTGCGTCCCGACGAACACCACCGAACCGCCGCCCGCCGCCTTCAGCCCCGGCAGACAGGCCCGGGTCATCCGCAGCGACCCCAGCAGGTTCACGTCGATGACCGACTGCCAGGTCGCGAAGTCCGCGTCCTCGAGCCCCCCGAAGTAGCTGTCCCACGCGGCCACCTGCACGACCGCGTCCAGCCGCCCGAACCGCTCCACCGCCAACTCCGCGAGCCGCACGCACTGTTGCTCGTCGGTGATGTCCGTCGACCGGTACGCCGTGTGCGCCCCGTCCGGATCGATCTCGACGGCACTCTTCGCGAGGTTCGCCTCGGTCCGCGCCCCCAGCACGGCGTTCCCGCCGTCCCGCACGACGGCCGCGGCGACCTGATGACCGAGCCCGGCGCCGACGCCCGACACGACGACGGTCTTCCCGGAGAGAAGTGACATACCGGCGGCCTCCCTGCTCTGGCACATTATCTGACGGGGCGTCAGAGTATGGGCGAGTGCTGGAGGAGGGAAGGTCCCATGTCAGAAGAGACCCACCCTGGAGTCCACCGATGTGGACGGGCCGGTTGCCGAGTTCCCGCACCGGGGGAAGCGGCGCCACGCGGCACGCGTCTGCATGAGCTGTCACGTCCCGAGCGACAGGGCCGGCCAGGCGAACGGCGCGCTCCTCGATCAGCGGCACAGCTGTACTCAGTGGCGCGGGCATCTCCACGGAGTCGGGCATTCCCGACTACCGCGGTGAGGGTGGGAGCCTGAGCCGCCATACGCCGATGCTCTAGCAGGACTTCACGGGCAGTGCGCGGGCGCGGGGCACCGGGCGACGGCCGCTTTCGGGCGGCATGGGCTGCTCTCGGGTGTGATCACCCAGAACGCGGACGGGCTGCACCAGGCCGCGGGCAGCGAGGGAGTCGTGGAACTCCACGGCAGCCTGGAGCGGGTGGTGTGCCTCGGGTGTGGCGTGCTCACTTCGCGCAAGGAAGTGGCCCGTCGGCTGGAGCAGGCCGATCCGGACTTCGCGCCGGTGGCTGCCGGTATCAACCCGGACGGTGACGCCGACCTCAGTGACGGGCAGGTCGGAGACTTCCTGAAAGCCCGTGCTGATCATCACCCGGACGTGACCCGAGGTGATCGACATGCCGTCGCTCGAATCGAGCTCGAACTGGGACCCGCGCTCACCGCGGTGGCCGACAGGCTGGGCATACCCGTGGACAAGGCGGTGCTTCCTCACCGACCGGCCGACCGGCCGGGTGACACGTGCAGTCCCCCGGGTTGAGCAGCCGGGAGCGGTGCAGGGTGTCGCGCAGGCGGGCCGGCACATGGAGCGCGTCACCCGGTTCCAGTTCGACGAAGAAGAAGTCCTCGTCGTGCGCCCCGGATTCCCTGTCGGCGGCCAGTTTCCCGATACCCCGGCTGAACACCTGCGGCCACCGGCCTGAGCGCTTTCACTTTGCGCAAGGCGGCTTCGCATCAGGTGGCACCGGCGAACAGCGCCGGGCGGCCGATTCACCAACTGACCTTGCGGTGCAGCTCCCACATCATCATGATCGTCGAAGGGTCGAGCACCTGTTCGCCACCGGAGATGCCGTCACTGGCCGCGATGTACTGCCGCCCCTGCCAGAGCGGGATCAGGCGGGCGTCGTCGACGAGGATCTGCTGGGCCTCCTCGAAGTCCCCGACGGCCGCGCCGCGATCGCTCTCGGCGCGCGACTCGGGCAGCAGCCTGCCGGTGATCACCGGCGACGAGTAGGGCGTGCCAAGGGTGTTGTGGTCGCCGACGAAGGGGTCGATGAAGTTGTCGGCGTCGGGGAAGTCGGGGGACCAACCGCGCCCGAACACCGGGTACTCGCCCCTCTGGTAACCGGCGACATACGTCTTCCACGGCCGGCTCTTGAGGGTGATGGCGAACAGGCCCGAGCGGTCCAGTTGCCGCTTGAGTTCCTTGAACTCCTTCGCAGTCTCCGAGCCGTAGCGGTCGGTCGTGTACCAGAAGGTGAGCGGGACGCGCTGGGTAATGCCGGCGTCAGCAAGGATCTTGCGGGCTTTGGAGGCGCTCGGGTCGCCGTATGCGTCGAAGTAACTGGCGGTGTGGCCGGTCAGCCCGGCCGGGACCATGGAGTAGAGCGGGTCGACGGTGCCCTGGTAGACCTTGAAGGCGATGGCGGGACGGTCCACGATCTGGGCAACGGCCTTGCGTACGGCCGGAATCCTGACCCATGGCGCCTTGGGGTTGAACACCAGATAGTTGATGTTGATACCGGTTCCG
The DNA here is from genome assembly GCF_001514145.1 of Streptomyces canus. GTDB lineage: Bacteria > Actinomycetota > Actinomycetes > Streptomycetales > Streptomycetaceae > Streptomyces > Streptomyces canus. The sequence continues at coordinate 297,927 of NZ_KQ948660.1, read as the reverse complement.
TCGATCAGTTGCAGGTCCGAGGTTCTGTAGGACTGCAGGGCGACGATGTCGGACGCCGCAAGACCGCGGTAGGTGACATCGATCGCCCCGGACCGAAGGGCTGCGACCATCGTGGCCGAATCATGGAAGTAGCGGATGGTCACCGCGTCGTTCTGCCGATCGGCGAAACCGTGGTAGCGATCATTGCGGACCAGTTCCGCCTGCCTGCCGTCCTCGTAGGACTTGAGCGTGTACGGCCCGGAGCCGTGCACCGACTCCTCCTTGCGCAGCGACTTGGCGGGGTAGTCGTCAGGGTCGACGATCGACATGGCCGGGGTCGCGAGCACGAGCGGGAAGGTGGCGTCGGCCTTGTTGAGATGGAACAGCACCTCGTGGTCGCCGAGCGTCTGCACCCGGTCGAGGCTGCCGAGGAGTCCGGCCGGCCCGCTCGGCGCGTTGATGGCCCGGATCCGGTCGATGGAGTATTTGACGGCCCGTGCGTCAAGTGTGTCGCCGTCGGTGAACTTCAGGCCGGAGCGCAGCTCACATCGGTAGGTGCGGTTGCCCGAGTCCGTGAAGGCACAGCTCTTGGCAGCGTCGGGCTGGGGGGTGATGGCCCCGTTGGGGTAGGCGAGCAGTGTCTGGTAGATGTTCCGGAACAGTTCCCAGGAGCCGTCCCACGATCCGGCGGGATCGAGGGTGCTGGGGGTACTGGTCGTCCCGACGACTATCGGCCTGTCGGCCCCCGCGCTGCTGGAGACCATGCCGCAGCCCGTCAGCAGGGATATGGAGGCGACAGCGGCCACTCTTCTCAGGACTCGGTTCCGGTTGAACACGCGCGCACTCCTCGATCCGCCGTTCCAAGGTCGGCAGAACGTACTGAGTGCCACCCGACCCGAACCGCCGCGAAGGCGCGTTGTTGCCGGAATGTGCTGTGTGGACGCCGTCATCCCGGTGTGTCCGCCACCGTGCGCCCGACGAAGAGCGGTCTCGATCGGTGCCTGTGACGTTTCCGTGATCGCCGGCTCACGCGGTCCCAGCGACAAAGGGGAACGCGCCGAGCTGACGCAGCTGCACTGATCCGTCCGCAGGCGAAGGGGAAGATGAAGACCCGTTGCAGGTGACGGTCCTGCGCCGTGCATGCGGGACGGTCGCCGCGTCGACGACGACTGGGGTGTGCTGGAGCTGATCCGGTACGAGCGCGGCCGTGCTCCCTGTCTGCGGGGCGGCGAGCTGGACCTCCTCAACCGGGCCGTGCGCCGTGCCGAGCTGAACCACCCCGAACTGACGAGCACGTTCGAGCTGTACTTCCACGCCTTGGAGGAGTCCCTCGGCCCGCGTCTGCCGCGCCGGGACTTCGCGGAGGGGGAGGTGCGGGCCGCGTACTGGGCCGGGGGGCAATTGGCCCAAAGCCATCTCCAGGACGCCGAACGACTGAACCGCGCCGCCGCACAAGGAGGCTCACCGCCCGCCCGCCGATGGCTCGCCGGCAGTGGCTGTCCGGGGCAAGTTCCTCAGGTGACGGGCAGTCCGTAGGCCCGGTCGAAGTGCTGGGCCACGAGGTGTCCGGCCCCGTCGCAGGAGAGCTGCCAGTCGTTGACGCCGGTCTCGCGGCCGTCGGTGAAGTTCCACAGCAGACGGCCGGAGGCGGCGTCGATCGCGTAGAAGCCGTTCCTGTTCTCGAAGGCCGGCACGTGGACGGTGTGCGCTCCCACCGCGACCGGATGGTCGACGTTGAGGCGGGGGGTCTCGCAGAACCAGCGCCGGGCGCCGGTCGCCGCGTTGAAGGCGTGGACGCCGTCGGGATCGGTGCCCGTGGCGTAGACCGTGTTGCCGCCCGCCCCGAGGGAGGCGAACGCGCCGCGTTCCGCCTTCACCTTCCAGCGGAGCTTTCCGGTGGCGAGGTCCAGGGCGATGAACTCGGAGCCTATGGCGAAGACAGTTCGGCCGAGCACCGCGAGACCCGGCCGCAGGTCGTAGCCCACCGGGTGCCGCCAGCGCAGGCCACCGTCCTCGCGGGTGCTGCGGACCGTGACATTGCGCAGCCCGTCGGCGTAGACGAAGTAGTCGGAAGTGATGACGGGCTTGAGGGGAACGCCGACGTCCTCGGGGTCGATCGGTATGACGACGGCGCGCCGGGCCCTGAGGTCGACGCCGAAGACCGCGCTGGTGGAGGTCGCGACGCCCTGCTCCTCTGACCGGCGTTCCAGCTTGGCGCCGAGGACCGAGATGACATAGCCGTCGTATCCGCCGAGGAGTTGATCGAACTGGCAGTCCGGGCCGAAGTCGAGGGTGAACTTCTCGGTGCCGCCGTCCAGGTCGACGCCGATCACCGTCGCACCGGTGCCGAGGGCGACCGCGGCGTCGTTGGCCAGCAGGACGGGACTGGGGGAGACGCTGATGCCCTGGTAGACCCATTCGGGCTGGGATCCGTTCCTCAGGTCGAGGCAGATCATGTTGCCCGGGCGGCTCTTCAGCAGGGCCGTGCCGTCGTTGAAGACGGCCGGGGTCTGGAGCAGTGGGCCGCCGCGGTACACCCAGGTCGGTTCGGGGGCGGGGCCGGGCCGGCGGGCCGGCTGCCTGCCGGCCCTTCCCCGGACGACGAGGGCGGTGCCCCCGACGACGGCCGCGCCCGCGGTCACGGCGAGGAGGGTGCGCCGACCGATACGGGAGCGTTCGGGGGCACGGCGGTGCGCGGGTGCGGCGGAACGTTCCGTCGCCGGTTCCGCCGGTTCCGCCGATTCGGCCGCGGCCGCCGGGGGTCTCCGGTCCGGCGGATCGGCGGTGGGCGGCGCTCCACCGGTGGCTCCGGCTCCACCGGCGGCGCGGTTGTCGGTGTCCCCGGCCGGGCGGATGCGGTCTGCATCCGCCGCGCCGGCTTTGCTGTCGGTGCCGCGCGACGACGGTCCCATCGGCGTCCGGCCCGGCCCGTGTCTCCCGGACGCGATGGAGGCCCTGGCGGCTGCGTCGGCCGCGGGCCGTGCGGACGTCAGGGTCCGCGCGAGACGCTCGAGATCCGTCGCGGCCGCCCGGCGGTCGTCGACCATGGCGGCCACCCGCGCGGGCAGCCAGCCCTCCGTCAGCACCTGGTCGGCACCGCCCGGCGCACAGGCCGCAGAGAGCCGGTCGGGGCTGATGCGAAGGGCCGGGTCCTTGGCGTGACAGAGGCTGATGATTTTGTCCAGCGGCTCGGGCACCCGGGTCATATCGGCCGAACCGTGGACCACCTGGTAGAGCAGGGCGGCCGCGGAGGCCCCGCTGAACGGCGCGTGTCCCGACGCCGCGAACGCGAGCACCGAGCCGAGACAGAAGACGTCTCCCTCCGGTCCCACCGGGTCGCCGGTGGCCTGTTCGGGACAGACGTACTCGAGCGAGCCCAACAGGCCGCCGGAGCCGGTGAGCTGGTAGCCGTCCCGGGCCCGGACGATGCCGAAATCGATGACGCGCGGACCGTCCGCCGCGAGCAGCACGTTGGACGGCTTGAGGTCGCGATGCACCAGCCCTTCGGCGTGCACCGCGATCAGCGCCTCGGCGATGCCCGCGCCCAGCGCGAGGACCGTCTCCACCGGCAGCGGCCCGTGGGCGGCGACCGCCTCGGCCACGGTGGGGCCGGGTACGTAGGCGGTGGCGAGCCATGGCGTCCGATCGTCCGGAGCGGCGTCCACCACGGACGCCGTGTAGGCGCCGCCGACCGCCGCCGCGGCCGCCACCTCGCGCCGGAAGCGGATGCGGAAGTTCTTGTCCTCGGCCATCTCGGGACGGATGACCTTGACCGCGACGGTGCGGCCGGCCGACGAGGTGGCCAGATAGACCCGGCCCATCCCGCCTGCTCCAAGACGGGCCACCGGACGGTAGGGCCCTAGCTGCTCGGGATCTTCTGGGTGCAGTGGTTGCATGCCCTCGGCCGCCTGTTCTCAGTGGTACGGGCGGGAATCCCGCCCATGCCGCGGGGGAAGGCCCTGTGGGGGTCTGGCAGCAGACTAGAGGCTGAAACGGCCCATGAGGGTGTTTGTCGGCAACCGTCGAAGTTCCCCGGACGTAGACGTTCCGCACAACTCATGCCCTGGATCGTTGACATGACATTGCGTCAGAGGTCGGGTGACACGTGCCCGTCCTGCGGGAACAGTGCACTGGAAGCAACTGGCGGGGAAATGAGTGAAGGATGAAACCGTCGGCCCGGCGGAAGACCTCCGATGTGTCGAAGGTCACCCCGCATTCTCGCCTCGTGGCCCTGGGAACAGCGTGCGCCGTGCCGCTCTCCATGACCCCGACACGGCCGTCCTGAAGCGGCCGTCGCGGGCGGTGTCACGGATCGCCACGACAGGAGCCCGGGCTGACAGGTGACAACATCGAACTGACCGCACCATCAGTGCTGTTCACCAGAGCGTGCCACCCCGAACCTCGGTCGCGCTGCCGGGCCTGGGCTCACCGCAACTCGTCCACATAGCGGTCGGTCCCGGGCACCGTTGGTATGAACGGTGCTACGAACTGCACCTCGCCCAGCCCGGACGCCGCCACCGCCGTGTCCAGGTCCGCGAAGTGGTCGCGCCAGTTGCCGCGCGGATCGTCTTCGAGGAACCACAGCAGGGTCAGCCGGGTCCCGACCCCCTCGACCTGTTTGACATAGGTCATCCGGTCCAGGGGCAACGGCGTCGGCGCGAAGGCGGTCACCAGGGCCGCGGTCGAGCCTGCCAGCCGTTTCGGAAGGTGGTCGTCGCGCAGCCATGCGAGCAGTTCCCCACGTAGGTCGGGGGAGTTGCTGTCGATGACCTCGACGATGAGCCCGGTGTAGGGGTGGTCGAGGGCGTGGATGTCTCGGGGGCCGTGGTCGCCATCGCGGTAGACCGTCACGGCGTGGTCCTGGAAGGCGGTGAAAACGTGCGTTCGTTCCTGGAAGACGCGGTGGTCACGGTTGAGACGTTTGTTGATGCTCACGGTCCACCGCATGTGGTCGTTGTAGCGGCCGGCGGTCATCCAGTAGACGGAGATGTAGCACCCTGCCGTCACCGGCTGTGCGACCGAGGAGGCCGCGGGGTAGCGCAGGAGTTGCAGGTCCCGGGTGGCGACCCAGCGGCGGCCCGCGTACATCCATGGCATGGCCATCGCGCCGGCAATGAAGTGATCGTCTTCGTACCAACGATTGTACTGTCGTTCCTGGCCCGGGTGCGGCTCGACCATGGTGATCAGGGCATGCCCGAGGTCGGCTCCATAGGGGCCGACGGCGGCCAGTTCCGCATACGTGCGGCTGAGGGTCTCATCGGTGTACGTCGCATCCTCTGTCATGAGCCCGGTCTACCTGACTGAGCATCAGATGTGGAGAGGGATTCGGTTCGACTCCGTCTGAAGTCCGGTGAGTACGTACCGGGGACCGGTGCTGGAGGTGATCGACGCCAGGCGCTTTTCGTCCCGACAGTCCCGGGCGCGGAGGCCCATGTGGATCAACTGCGCTGATCACGCTGCGCTGATCACTTCAACTCATCCGGACAAGGCGTCCCACGGGGCACCGTATAAGGCGCAGCCAGCCGATACGTCCCCGCCTTCGGCGCGAGCAGCATCGTCCACTTGTCCCCGTCCGCGTCCTCCGGCGTCTCCATCAGGCACCCGTTGACGTTGTCGAAGGTCTTCGGCTCCCCGTCCTCCCGCTCCTTCGACGCGTCCGTCTCCTGCGGCGGCTTCAGCTTGTTTCCCTCCGCGTCCACGATCGACAGCCAGGGCGAGTAGGGGATCCGGATGAGGATGCGCCCGGCCTTCTTCACGCGCATGGTCATCTCGCCCTGCGCGGCCCGGTCGACGACCGTGTTCGGGGAGGCGAGCGGCGCCGGGTCGGTCACCTGGAACAGCTGCCAGTTCGCGTCGCCCCAGATCTGCTTCAGATACGGCATCCCGCGCTGGACCAGCTCCCGCTCCCGTTCGCCCCCGTCCCCGTCGGGCTCGTCCTTCGGCACGACCACGAAGTGCACGGCCCAGCGCTGGAGCCACTCGTGGTAGTTCGCGGAGTTCAGGGTGTCGTCGTAGAAAAGCGGGTTGCGCTCCATGTCGGCCTGCCGGTTCCAGCCCCGGGCGAGGTTGACGTACGGCGCGAGCGCGGACGCCTCGCGGTGGGAGGCGGCCGGTACGACCTCGACGCGGCCCTTCTCGGCGCCGACCTCCTGGAGTTCGTTGACGAGGGGGGCCAGCTCGCGTGCCCAGGACGCCGTGGGGGTCGTGTGGACGACGTCGTCGACGGACTTGAAGCCGATCCAGGTGGTGAAGCCGGCGAAGGCGACGACGAGGGCGTACCACTTGCGGGTGCGCGGCACCGCGAACGGCAGCGCGGCCGCCAGCGCCACCCCCGCGAACAGCATCGACAGGCGCGAGATGTTGGAGCCGATCTGGGAGCTCACCAGCCAGACCAGGACGACCGACAGGCTGTAGACGCCGGCCGTGATCCGGACCGTCGTCCACTCGCGCGGGACGAGGAGGAAGACCAGGAGGCCGTAGGCCAGCGGCAGGAGCACCGAGGCGATCTTCATCGGCTGGGTGCCGGCGAACGGGAAGAGCCAGGCGGACAGGGCGACGACGGCCGTGGGAGCGATGCCCAGCGCCCAGGCACCGGGACGCCGTTTCTGCAGGAAGAGGGCGACCGCCACCAGGCCCACGAACAGGCCGGCGACCGGTGAGGCCATGGTCGCGAGCGCGGCGAGCGTGGCCGCGCACAGGGCCTTCGCCCAGCGTTTGTAGCGCCAGCGGTGCGGCCAGCAGAAGACGACGGCGACCGCGCCGAGCGCGAACACCGTGCCCAGTCCGAAGGTCACCCGGCCCGAGGCCGCGTTGCACAGGAACGCGTACACGCCCGCCAGCGAGGCCCACAGGGGGTTCTTCACCGACCGGCTGCGGAGGAGGATCAGCGTCAGCAGCCCGGCCGAGACGGTCCCGGCCAGCATCATCGTCGTACGGACGCCGAGGACCGACATCAGATACGGCGAGACGATGCTGTACGACACCGGGTGCATGCCGCCGTACCAGGCCAGGTTGTACGCGGAGTCCGGGTGCCGGCCGACGAACTCGGCCCACGCGTCCTGCGCCGCGAGGTCGCCGCCACTGTTCGCGAACGTGAAGAACCAGACGATGTGGAGGACGCCGGAGAGCGCGGTCATGGACAGGACGGGGTGGCGCAGCAGCCGCTCACGCAGCGCGAGGAGAACGGTCCAGGTCCTGGCCCTGAGGCCCGTGGGAGGGCTGCCGTTCCCGGTCTCAGGTTCTGCGGGCTCGCGTATTCGCGGGCCGGTACCCGGGCCCGGGTCGGTGTCGTCGGCGCGTGTCGGCTCCGCAGTGGCCACCTGAAGGCACTCCCCGTGGTGTCCCGTCTTCATGTCCCGGCCGCGCCCCAGCGTCGACCTGCCCCGGTTCGTGACGCTAGCACGCGGCCCGCCGTCCGGAACCCGGGCGGGGTCCGGCCGGTGGACCGCGTGAGGTGTCCGTCCCGGTTCGGGATCAGCCGACGCGGGTCAGCTTGTCGGAGAATCCCGGTTCGGTCAGATCCTTCTGGAGGGTGACCGGCACCTTGACCGCGCCGCCCTCGCCGTCACCGACGGTGAGGCTGCCGACCTTGGTGCCGGCCTTCGCGGTGTGCGGTACGTCGTCGGCGGCGAAGGACAGCTTCACCTTGTAGCCGGACCAGCCGACGGCGGTGACGTCCTTGGTCAGCACGACGGGGGTGTGGCCGCCGAGGCCGTCGTCCACGTACCCGACGACATCGCCCTTCTTCAGGATCTTCGCCGAGGTCAGGGCGTCCTCGGCGGCGAGCAGTGCGACCTTGCTGACGTCGTTGACGGTCTTGATGATCGGCGCCTTGTGCTGGCCGAGGATCGCGCCGACGACGGTGACGGTCTCCCCGCCGACCTCCTTGCGGCCCGCGAAGAGGAGGTTGCCGCCGGCTGCGGTGGTGGTGCCGGTCTTGATGCCGATGCCGGTGTAAGGGACCAGATAGTTGTAGTTGTACCACTTCTGTCCGGACGGATCGATCCACTGTCCCATGGACGTGATCTCCACCAGTGCCGGGATCTTCACCAGCTCGTTGCCGAGCTTCACCTGGTCCTCGGCGCTGGAGACGGTGGTCTCCTTCAGGCCCGAGGCGTCGGTGTACTTCGTGTTCTTCATGCCGAGTTCCTCGGCGGTGTCGTTCATCTTCTTGATGAACGCCGCCTCGGAACCGGAGTCCCAGCGGGCGAGCAGCCGGGCGATGTTGTTGGCGGAGGGGATCATGATCGCCGCGATCGCCTGCCGCTCGGTGAGGACGTCGCCCTTCTTGACGGTGTTGAGGGTGGACTCGCCCTGCTTGTTGTAGCCGCCCTCCTTCTCGGCGAGCGCGTCGACGGTGATCTTCGGGCCCTCCTCGCCGGACTTGAGGGGGTGGTCCTTCAGGACGATGTAGGCAGTCATGGCCTTGGCCACGGAGCCGATCGCGACGGGGGTCTGCTTGCCGAAGTTCCCCATCGTGCCGACGCCGTTGACGTCCAGCCAGCCCTGGCCCTGGGTGGGCCAGGGGAGGGTGGCCTTGCTGCCGTCGAAGGTGTAGGAGTCCTCGGCGGTGAGGCTGAGCGTGGGGGTCGGCAGCGGGCGCAGGGACTGCGCGATCGCAAACGCGACGACCAGGAGGATGAGGATCGGGGTCCAGATCTTGACCCGGCGGCCGAGGGTGCGCAGGGGGCTGGGCGGGGGCGGCGGAGTGTTGGTGAGCTCCGCGAGCAGGTCGAGGGGCGGCTTCGGCGGCAGGGGCTGCTGCGTGGTCCGTTCCGGGCCGACCTGGCCGACCTGGGGGACGGCGGCGGTCACGTCCGGCTTCGGGCGCGACTCACGCGGCTCGTCGAGGGCCTTCAACGCGACGAACTTGCTCGTCCGCTCGGCGGGGGTCTCCGGCTTGCGGGGTGCTTCGGCATCCTTGGGCTCTGCCGGTGCCTCCGCCGCCTTGCCGAGCTTCAGCATGGTGGTGGGCTGGTCCACGGGGGGCCGGGGCGCCTTGAAGACGGCGGTGGGCTGGTCGACGGGACGCTTGTCGCTCACGTCCGCGTCACCGGACCCACCGTCGTCGGGGGTCTCGCCGTCGTCGCCGGGCTCGTCGTCCGTCTGCGGGTCGGTGGGGGCGGGGCGCGAATCCGAGTCGCCGGTGTCCGGGACGTGGTCCTCGGCGTCGGCTACGGCCGTCTCGGCGGCGTCGGTGTCGGTTGCCGCGTCGGTTTCCGTGGCCGGCTCCGGCTTGCTGTCGGTCTCCGACTGGGACTTCGGCGCGGTGTCCGGGGCGGACTCGTCCGAGGAGGCGTCGTCGGTGGACTCGGCGTCCTTGCCCTCGGGCCCGGTCTTCTCGTCCCCTGTGCGGACCCACGCCGCCACCGCGTCCCGCAGTCGCGCGTCGGGCGCGCCGGAGTCGCTGGAACTCTCGGCCGTGGCCGAATCGTCCGGTTCCTCAGTCGCGTCCGTGCCGCCCGCTTCTCCCGCTGTGTCGGAGTCGTCGGAGTTCTCGGCCGTGCCGGAATCGTCGGGGTCGTCGGTCGTATCCGTGGCGTCCGGGTTTCCCGCTGTGTCGGAGTCGTCGGAGTTCTCGGCCGTGCCGGAATCATCGGGGTCGTCCGTCGTGTCCGTGCCGCCCGCGTCTCCCGCCGCGCTGGAGTCGCCGGGGCTCTCCGTCGTGGCCGAGTCCTCCGGGCTCTCCGCTCCCTCGGCGTCCTCAGGGCGCTTCTCCGCGGCCGAGGGGGCCTCGTCCGGCCTCCCCGTGTCGGATCCGCCCGTTGCGGCCTCTGCGGGGCTCTCGGCGGGCTTCTCGGGGGTCTGTGGGAGGTCACGTACCGAGAAGACCCGCGTGGCCGTGTCGACACCGCCGAGGGAGATGGACTCCCGTGCCACCGCCAGCCGGGGATCGCGGGCGGAACTCCTCGCCTCGGGAACCGGACTCGCGCTCCCCGACGTCGGTTCTGCCGACGACTCGCGCTGCTTCGACCTGTCGGGGGACTCGCCCGCCACCGATGCCTCCTCCATGTGCCGCGGGTGATCGGTATCCGTCACCCTGCGTCTGCCGAACCGTTGAATCGCCGTACGGGCAGCCGCCACACCACGCTGTCCGAACCATGTACCAGTGTCCTGTGTGTGGCCCTGTCCCAAGCGGTAGACGAGAACGACATACCTACCGGTTCCACTACAAACAGGTCACGCACCCTCGACAGACCAATGTGAGAGGGGTCACCCTGTCTGTCATCCACGCGGGGAGGCATGGATGGGCAGGAGCCGCAGAACACTTCCGGAGGAGCTTCTGCTGCTGGCGTTGGACCCGACCACGGGTACCACCGCACAGCCGCAGTCGCTCGACCTCGGTCTGGCCGGAGCACAGCTAGTGGAGCTGGCGCTGGCCGGACGGATAGCCCCAGACGGGGATCGTATCGCCGTGGTAGCCCCACGGCCGACTGGAGATCCGACTTTGGACTGCGCGTTGGAGTTGCTGCGAAGGCGTGGCGCTCCCGTGCGGGCAGTGAACTGGATCGGCGGGCCGCGACTGGGGCTCCGCCAGACATACCTCTCGCATCTGGAGCGGTGCGGCATGGTTCATGCCGTGGCGGGTCAGATGTGCGGAGTGCTGCCGACGACCCGCTACCAGGCGACGGACAACGAGATCAGCCGGGAGATCAAGTCCCGTCTGGACTCGGCGATCCGCACCGGCGTACCGCCGGACCCGCGGACCGCCGCGCTCGCCGCCCTGGCACACGCGGTCGGCCTCGGCAAGCACCTGTATCCGGGCAACGAGGGACGGTCCTCGAGGTCCCGGCTGCGGGACCTCATCAGGCACGACCCGATGGGCGGTCTCGTCGCGCACGCCGTGATGGACGTCCAGAACGGTGTGGCCGCACAGCCACGTCGTAGCCCGGCACCCGCCGGCCGCCAGGCCGCCCCGGGAGCCAGGCCCGCACCGGAACCCGCTCGCGGCGTTCCGATGCAACCGCGCCGAGGACCGATGGCGCGCGCCGTGGCTCACTGAGCCGCAGTTCCACGGCACGCACCGCCGACAGCACGACCCGCACCACGCACCACACAGCCGCCGCACCGTCAGTCCCCAAAGACCGGTCCGGGAGCCGCTGGTCCGCGCGGGGCGACGGAACCGTACGTCCGTACATCGGGCGTCGCCGGGTTCCGCCGCCCCGCGCGGCCGCATGTCCGGGCGCGGTCGGACCGGGGGCCCTCGACTGACGTGTACGCAGCGCATATACACCGTTTCCCAGCGGTAATAAGCACCTTGGTGGCAGTCTGCTCAACAGCAGATACGCAAAGTCAAGAACGAGGCACGCAGCCGGAGGTGCACGTCCCGTGGCGTCCAATGTCAATCCCACCGTCAGGCGGCGCCGGCTGGGCCAGGAGCTGCGCAGGCTCCGCGAGCTCAAGGGCATGACGGCCGAAGAGGTGGCGGAGCGGCTGCTCGTGTCGCAGTCGAAGATCAGCCGGCTGGAGAACGGCCGGCGCAGCATCAGCCAGCGCGATGTCCGCGACCTGTGCGGGGTGTACGAGGTCGAGGACCAGCGCATCGTCGACTCCCTGATGCAGATGGCCAAGGACTCGCGGCAGCAGGGCTGGTGGCATGCCTTCGGGGACATCCCGTACAGCGTGTACATCGGTCTGGAGACCGACGCCGAGTCGCTGAGGGTGTACGAACCCCAGATCATCACCGGCCTGTTGCAGACCCGGCCGTACGCCGAGGCCATCGTGCGCGGCGGCGCGCCCGAGGCGACGGACACGGAGAACGACAAGCGGGTCGAGGTGCGGCTGCGGCGGCAGAGCCGGGTCGCGGCCGAGCGGGATCCGCTGCGGCTGTGGGTGGTCCTGGACGAGGCGTCCCTGCGCCGGGTGGTCGGCAACCGGCAGGTGATGCGCGAGCAGTTGGAGTACCTCGTCGAGATGTCCCAGCAGCCCCATATCACCGTGCAGGTACTGCCGTTCGACGTCGGCGCCCACCCCGGACTCAGCGGCCAGTACTCCATTCTGGAGTTCTCGGACGCGGCCGATTCCAGCGTCGTCTACATCGAGGGCGTCACCAGCGACCTGTACCTGGAGAAAGCGCACGACGTGCAGAAGTACACCGTCATGTATGAGCACTTGAGGGCGCAGGCGCTCAACGTCGACCAGTCGCGTCAGCTGATCGAGGACATCGCCAAGGAGTACGCCCGGGAATACGCCCGTTGAACCGCTTCCGGACAGGGCGGGCCGGATAGTACACCCCGGCCCGGTCCGGCTGGAAGAGTCCTTTGGAATATGCCGCCAGAAGAGTGAATGGCTGCTCCGAAAGAGGAAGTCGGCGAGTAGCGTCGATCACGCCAACGATCAGTAAAGGTTGGCGTGATCCGCACACTGCACATCTGGCTACGGAGCGAATATGGCAATCCGTCTGGGCAACCTGGACACATGGACGACCTCCACCTACACCAACGCCAACGGGGCGTGCCTGATGGTGAGGTCGACCGAAGAGGAAGCACTCGAACTCGGCGACACGAAGATCCCCGAGGGTCCCAAGCTGGCCTTCCCCGCCGAGGCGTGGAGCGTCTTCGTGGCCTCGGTCAAGGTGTGAGGGGCGGACCGGTCTGATCCCCGTCCCGTTCATCCACAACTGCACACCACAACAGCACAAGCACCACCACAGAGCCCTCTCGACCAGATCGCCGTCCTTGCCGAGGGGGCTCGGCGTGTGCCTGCGGTGGGTGCAGTCACACATGACTGTCTGTACCCACCCGGACCGCAGCCGCCTACGCCAGCGCGCCCTCCACGGCGGAGACGAGCTCGTCCGACTCCGGCTCCGTCTGCGGGGAGAACCTCGCCACCACCGACCCGTCCCGGCCGATCAGGAACTTCTCGAAGTTCCAGCGGATGTCCCCGGTGTGCCCCTCGGCGTCGGCGAAGCCCACCAGACGCTCGTAGAGCGCGTGCCGCCCCTCGCCGTTCACCTCGACCTTCTCGGTCAGCGGGAAGGTCACCCCGTACGTCGCCGAGCAGAACTCCGCGATCTCCTCGGCGCTGCCGGGCTCCTGCCCCAGGAACTGGTTGCAGGGCACGCCGAGCACGGTGAAGCCCTGGTCCGCGTAGCGCTCCTGGAGCTTCTCCAGGCCGTTGTACTGCGGGGTGAGCCCGCACTTGGAAGCCACGTTCACGATGAGGACGGCCTTGCCGGCGTACCGGCCGAGGTCGGCGGAACCGCCCGTGAGGGCACCGATCTCGACGTCCAGGGGAGAGGAACCATCTGTAGTCGTCATGACCGGATGCTAACTCCGCTCAGTGAATCCCCGGTTCCGGCCCCCGACGCCTCCACGAGCACCTCCCCGGCCGCCGTCCGCGCGTACAGCACCGACCGCCCGGCCCGCCGCCGCTCCACCAGGCCCGCGTCCAGCAGCACCCGCAGATGCCGTCCCACAGAGCCCAGCCCCTGCCCGGTCACGGCGACGAGCTGGCTCGTGCTCAGGGGGGAGTCCAGCAGGACCAGCACCCTGGCCCGAGCGGTGCCGAGCAGCGTGCCGAGGCTCGCGGGCACGCTCCGGGCGCCGGGGTCGGCGAGGGCGCCCGTGCAGCCGTAGACGATGGCGTACCGCCGCGGCTCCTCCCACGTCGCCCAGCCGCGGCCCGGGGTGACCGGGACGAAGACGAGTTCGGCGCCGGAGATCTCGCGGGGCGGACGCTCGTGCCGGTTCACCTGGAGCCGGTTGTCGCCGAGCCAGCGGGTCTGGCCCGGGGTCAGGGAGTCGATGACGGCCGCCCAGCCGCCCCGGCTCACCTGCGCGGTCCGGGCGACCACGTCCGCCTCCAGGATCCGCCGCCGACGGTCCCAGTACGGCCGTACGGTCCGCGTCCAGACGTAGGCGAGGAGCGCGGCGGCCCGCTCCGGGAGGTCGTCGCGCTCCAGAGCGGCGGGCAGCGGGCCGCGCAGGGAGACCCGGACGTTCGCGCGGGCCTCGGCGGGGTCGGTCGCCCGGATCCGCGCGAGCGTCTCCTCCAGGGGCGTGCCCTCGCGCGGCAGCGGCGCGAGGAAGTCGGCGATCCAGGACGTGCCCATCGCCGAGCGCACCAGCAGCGCGGTCACCGGGTCGGCCGCGAGGCGCGCGCGGTAGCCGGGCAGGTGGGTGCGGAGCCAGGCCTCCTCGCCCGGGTGGGCGGCGGTGCCCGTGTGCAGCAGCCGCAGGGTCGCGAAGGTCTCGGTGAACGGGCAGACCACGAACCGGCTGCGGACGAGGGTGTCCGCGTTGACCTGCCACCAGCCCATGGACCCCCCTTGGTTTCGCGACCGCGCGAAACACTAACCGTCAGCTGCCGACCGCTCCGAGACTCCCCCGCATGCGCAGCTACCGCACCCTCTTCCGCACCCCGGAATACGCCCCCTTCCTCCTCTCCTTCGCCGGCTACGCCGCCGCCCAGACGATCGCCGGCCTGGCCCTGGCCACGCTGGTCTACCGGGCCACCGGCTCCCCGCTCCTGTCGGCGGTGAGCATGTTCGGACCGCAGCTGGCGCAGTTACTGGGGGCCGCGTTCCTGCTCTCCGGCGCCGACCGCCTGCCCCCGCGCGCGATCCTCACCGCGATCTCCCTCGCCTTCGCGGCGGGTACGGCGGTGCTGGCGCTGCCCGGTCTGCCGGTCTGGGCGGTCTTCGTCGTCCTGCTCCTGCAGGGCCTGGTCGCGTCGCTCGGCGGGGGAGTGCGCGGGGGACTGATGAACGAGATCCTGCCCAAGGACGGCTATGTCCTGGGCCGTTCGGTGTTCAACATGCTCTGGGGCCTGGTGCAGGTGACCGGCTTCGCGACCGGCGGCGCGCTGCTGACCCTGCTGTCTCCCCGCGTCTGTCTGCTCCTCGCGGCGGCGTTCTACGCGGCGTCGGCCCTCGTCAATCACGTGGGTCTCACGCCCCGCCCGCCGCGCTCCGCCGGCCGCCCGTCCTTCTCCGCGACCTGGCGCACCAACGCCCTCCTTTGGTCCTCCCGCCCCCGCCGCCTGGCCTACTTGGGCCTGTGGGTCCCCAACGGGCTGGTGGTCGGCAGCGATTCGCTCTACGTCTCCTACGCCCCCGCGGCCGCCGGCACGATGTACGCGTGCGGGGCGCTGGGCATGTTCGTGGGCGACATGGCGGTCGGCCGCCTGGTGCCGCCCGCGCGGCGCCCCCGTCTGGCGACCCCGCTGCGCCTGCTGCTGGCGGCGCCCTACCTGTTCTTCGTCCTACGGCCGTCCGTGGCGCTGTCGGTCGTGGCCGCCGCCGTCGCCTCCGTCGGGTTCGCCGCGAGCCTGGTCCTCCAGGAACGCCTGATGTCCCTCACCCCCGACCACCTCGCGGGCCAGGCCCTCGGCCTGCACACCACCGGCATGGTCGCCCTCCAGGGCATCAGCGCCGTTCTCGCCGGCACCCTGGCCCAACTGACCTCCCCGGCCACGGCGATGACACTGATGGCGACCGCGTCGGTCGCGGTGACCCTGACGCTCTTCGCGCTGGAGAGGCGCGAGGAACGACAGCCGGGTGCCGGTGTGCCGACCGCCGCGGAGGCGACCGGCACCGGGTGAAGGGCGATGGGGAGCGCGAGGCACCCCGGGGCATGGTCGTCGGACCCTACGGAGTGGCGACCGGGTCTTCGCCGGCGGTGAGGGGGACCGTCTCGACGTACTGCTCCCCGGCCTCCTTCAGGTAGCTCTCGAGCGCGGGCGGGCGGTAGTCGGCGTCGTCCTTGCGGCGCAGCAGGACCGTGTCGGCCAGGTACTCGTGGCCGACGAGGCGGCCCTGCTCGTCCTTCTCCTGTCCGATGGGGCGGTGCAGCGGCTTGAAGATCCGGTAGAAGCCTTTCCGGGAGGGATCCCACGGGCCCAACGGGTTCGGCTGGACGGCGAAGTCGACGCACTCGTCCGGGTCCATGGTGTCCGGCCCCTGCTCGCTGAGCACCCGGGAGTCGAACTCCAGGTCGTACCGGGCGGCCTGCCGGACCATCCACAGGAGGGTGATGTCGGACAGGCCCGAGTCCTTCTCGCCGCCCCCGACGGCGGTGTGCACCCCGGAGAACCAGACCTGTCTCAACTCCTGGCCCTCGGCGGCGTCTTCGTCCTGCCGCCACAGCGTCGGCGGGAACGCCGAACGCTCCTCGTCCACGGCCAGGGCCTGGAAGGCGCCGTTCACCGACTTGCTGAGGGTGGTGTCGTGGAAGGCCCAGCGGTGGTTGAAGCGGTCGACGAGCGGCTGGAGGAACCCGGGCGCCGGAACCGGGATGCCCAGGGATCCGACCGTGTCCCAGACGCCGACGAAACGGATCTCCGTCTCGTACGAGTACGCCCTGCGGAACAGCGTGGCGGCCACGCTGGTCGGTTTGTCGGCGCGGCTGCGGTACAGCGCCCAGGCCTCGTCGATCCGGTAGGCCTGTTCCGGGCGCAGGATGCCGCAGTTGTGCACCAGCCCCGCCAGACTGCGCGCGGTGAACGCGCCCCGGCTGAACCCGAACAGGTACAGCGTGTCCCCGGGTTCGTAGGTGTGGATCAGGAAGCGGTAGGCGTCGAGCACGTTGCGCGAGAGCCCCACCCCGAACGCCCCGCCTCGCAACCGTTCCCGCCGGTTCGTGCCGACCCCGCTGTGGTAGTACACCCGCTGTTCCATTCCGACAGCGGAGCGTCGCCGTACGGCCAGGGCCACCTTGGCGACATTGGTCTTGCTCGGCTGGTCGGCGAGATTCCAGGTCCCGTCGCAGCAGATCACCAGACGCTTGGCCATCATGTGCCTCCTCTCCCTGTAGAGAGGACCCCGCGACTGCTCGGTAGATACAGCCAGTACCGCAGGGACGGCGCCGACCCGCAACTCGGAGCCCGGTGGCGGGTCGGCGGCGCCCCGGTGGTCAGGCCACGACCGTGAACAGGCCCGTCTTCTCGCCGAGCTTCGTCAGCGAGCTCTTGCCCGGGATGCCGTTGGCGTCGGCGCCGCTGTAGCCCAGGTGGCGCTGCCACTTGGCGTAGGCGGCGACGGTGGTGGTGCCGAAGGAGCCGTCGCCCGCGTAGCTCCGGGAGAGATAGCCGAGTTCGAGGAGAGCGGCCTCGGTGAGGTTGGTGCCGGCCATGTAGCTGACGTGGCCCTGCTTGGCCCCGGGATCGGTCTTGGCGGCCGTGACCAGCCGGGACAGGTCCACGCGGGGCTTGCCCGCGGGCTTCGTCGTCTCCGTCTTGCCGGGCCCCGCCGCCAGTTGCTTCTTCACGGCGGCCCGGAAGTCGTCCATGTCGAAGCTCGGGTCGATCTTCCCCGGCTGGCACTCCTTGTGCCCGGCGACGGACTTCTCGCTCCAGCCGTGGGCCCGGCAGATCGCCGCCGCCCACAGCACGGCCTGCCGGTACTGCGCGTTCGGGTACGGGTCCCCGCCCTTGCCGAGGTTCTCGATCTCCAGGCCGTACAGACAGTCGTTGCCGTCGGCCTTGGCCACGTCGTCGTGGGGGAGCGGCTTCTCGTCGCGGAGCGCGTTCAGGACATCGACGTCGGCGTAACCGGCGTGGTTGGTCCGGCCGTTGCCGATCATCCACAGCCCGGCGGTCTTGCCGAGCCAGGCGTGGCACAGCGGTCCCGGCAGGTCGGATCTGCCCTCGTAGCAGAGCTCCTTGTCGTTGTGTCCGCCGGTGTGGTGGATCAGTACCCCGATGACGGGACCGAAGGACTTCCCGGACGCCGCGTCGCGGTTGTGGGTCTTCCAGCCGGCGTGCTCGTGCACCGTGAGGCCCTCGGCCTTCAGCGCGGCGAGCATCTTCGCGGCGGACAGGGGTGTGGCCATGGTTGCGGTTCCCTCCGGGGGGGTGCGTCGAAAACGCGTCAAGTACCTGGCGGATCTTGTGCGTTGACGTTTCGTTGGCATTCAGTGGGACGTGATCGCCCCGCTGGTGCCCATGATTACGTCAACACCGCGTCCCGCGGGGGAAATCGCAGCATTCACAGCCGAACGGGGCCCCGCCCCTCGCCCGCAGGAGTTGCCGTGCCGCACACCCCGATCGACACCAGCAAGCCGCACTCCGCCCGCTTCTGGAACTACTTCGTCGGCGGCAAGGACAACTACGAGGTCGACCGGGAGATCGGCGACCACATCAAGGAGATCTTCCCCGGCCTCGTCGACGTGGCGGTCACCAGCCGCCGGTTCCTGGGCCGCGCGGTCCGCCATCTCGCCGGGGAGCAGACCGTACGGCAGTTCCTGGACGTCGGCACCGGACTGCCCACCGCCGACAACACCCACGAGGTCGCCCAGCGCGTCGCCCCGGACGCCCGGATCGTCTACGTCGACAACGACCCCATCGTGCTGGCCCACGCCAACGCCCTGCTCACCAGCGCACCCGAGGGCAGGACGGCCTATCTGGACGCAAACCTGTACGACCCCGAGTCCGTCCTGGAGGCGGCCGCGGACACCCTCGACCTCTCCCGGCCGGTCGCCCTGATGATCCTCAACACCCTCGGCCACGTCGCCGACCACGACCGGGCCGTCGACCTGGTCCGGCGGCTCATGTCGGGCCTGGCGTCCGGCAGTTACCTGGTGATCAGCGACAGCACCGCCACGAGCGAGGGGATGATCGCGGCGTCCGAGGCGTACAACTCCAGCGGGGCGGTGCCGTACCACGTACGCCCCGTGGCTGACATCGCCGCGTTCTTCGACGGCCTCGAGCTGGTCGAGCCGGGGGTCGTGCGGGTGACGGAGTGGCGGCCGGAGGAGCCCGGTCCGGCCGGGGTGGACGCGTACTGCGGGGTGGGGCGCAAGCTCTGAGCGCTGTGGGCGTCGTACTCGCGCGGTGATGCGGTGAGCGGCGTTCGGCGCGGCGGCCCGAGGGGGTACGACCGCCGCGCCGAGGCGGGGTCGCCGTGGCCGTGGATCAGCCCGGCGCCACCGCGCGGCCGGTCTGGGGCGAGATCATGCCGGAGCACAGCCCCTTGGCGGCCAGTGTCTGCGCGATGCGCGGGATCGCCGCGCGGGTGTTGGCGGGCCAGTCGTGCATGAGGATGACCTGCCCGTTGGTGAGCCGCCCGACCGCCGCGACGATCGCGTCGGTACTGGCGTTGTTCCAGTCCTGCGAGTCGACCTGCCAGAGGACCTCGGTCAGCCCGTACTTCGCCTCCACGGCCTTCACCGTCGCGTTGGTCTCCCCGTACGGCGGCCTGAACAGCCTGGGCGTGCCGCCGCCCGCGTTCGCGACGGCCTGCTGGGTACGGGAGATCTCGGAGTCGATCGTGGCCTGGCTCTGCTGGGTCAGATGCGGGTGCGTGTAGCTGTGGTTGCCGACCCACATCCCGGCGCTGACCTGGGCCCTGACGAGGGCAGGGTTGGCGGCGGCGTACTGGCCCTGGTTGAACATGGTGGCCCTGAGGCCGTACTGCTTCAGTGAGTTGAGCAGGGTGGTGGTGCCGCTGCCCGGGCCGTCGTCGAAGGTGAGTCCGACGTATCCGGTGCAGGCGGCGGCCTGCGCGGGGGCAGCGGCGGCGGGGACCGAGACGGTGCCGGCGGCGGCCAGAGCGGCGGCGGCCAGTAACGGGAGGTGCGACCCGGCCCTCATCAGGACACCGTGATGGTCGAGCTGCCGCTGGACTGGTAACCCTCGGTCGCGAGGATTATGTAGTACTTGAAGCTGCCCATCGGCATGCCGGCCCGGGCCCACGCGTCGAAGTGGTTGCCGGTGGTGATGGTGCCGCCGGTCCGCCTCGACTGCCTCACGCTCCAGTACTGGTTGAAGGTCTTGGTGCCTTCCACGGACGGGGCGTTGTACCGGGTGGTCTGGTAGATGTCGTACGTGCCGCCGTCGCTGCTGACGGTGCCCTTGTACGTTCCGGTGGGCCGGTAGGTGCCCCAGTTGTCGACGATGTAGTACTCGACGAGCGGGTTCGAGGTCCAGCCGTAGAGGGCCAGGTAGGCGTTGCCGGACGGGTTGAAGCTGCCCGAGTAGCTGACGGTCCTGCGGGACCCGTTGCTCCAGCCCTTGCCGGCCACGAAGTTGCCGGTGTTGCGCCAGGAAGTGCTGTAGTTCCCGCCGGAGTTCAGGGTCATGGAAACCGTGCCCTGGGCGTCCGTCCAGAACGAGTAGTAGTAGCCGTTGTTGGTTCCGGTCTGGTTCGTGGTGATGACCGTGGCCGCCTCGGCGGTGCCGGGCAGGGCCAGGGTGGCCCCGGTGGCCAGCAGGAGGCCGCAGACGCTGCGGCGCGTGGGGTGTGCGGGTGTGGAATTCATGCCCCACAGTTTTGGTCTGCCCCTGTCAAGCGTCAACAGTTTCGGCACATGTTTCGAATGATTCGGCAGCCTTGAGCTGGCGATACCTGATCATCTTTCCTTTGTGAAGCCTCAAAGAATCGATGGATTTCTTCGAATGTTTCGAAGACCTTCCGGATGGCTGAGGCAAAAGAAAAAGGCAGGGAGGTCAGCACCTCCTTGCCATGTTCAACGTATAGCGTACTGGGGGGCTTGCGGCAAGGCCCCGGGGTGGGCGCACACTTACCGGCCGTACCCGAAACCGGAGCTGCTGACTTGAATTCCCTGCCCACCAGCGTGTTCGCCCTACCCGACCGCCTCGCCGCCAAGGCCGACCCGACGCTGACCGCCGCCGACGAGCGGCACTTCTCGGCCATCGCGGAGTGCCTGGAGCAGACGATCGCCGAACTGTCCGCCACCCTCGACGCCACCCTCAAGGCACCCGGCGGCATCGGACAGGAGGCGATGGACCGGGACACGGAGATCCACCGGCTCAGCGCCCGGCTGCGCACCCTGCGCCGCTTCGGCCTGGACCTGTGCCTCGGGCACATGGTCGCCGCCGACGACCCCGAGCCGGTGTACGTCGGACGGCTCGGCCTCACCGACAGCACCGGCCGCAGGCTGCTCGTCGACTGGCGGTCCCCCGCGGCCGAGCCGTTCTTCGGGGCCACCCACGCCAACCCGATGGGGCTGGCCAGCCGCCGCAGGTACCGCTGGACCGGCGGCCGGATCGGCGACTACTGGGACGAGGTGTTCGCCCCGGACGGATTCGCCGGGCACCACGCCTCCCTCGACGACCAGTCCGCCTTCATCGCCAGCCTGGGCAGCGACCGCTCGGAACGGATGCGGGACGTCCTCGGCACCATCCAGGCCGACCAGGACGCCATCATCCGCGCGGGATCCCGCGGCGCGCTCGTCGTCGACGGCGGCCCCGGCACCGGCAAGACCGTGGTCGCCCTGCACCGCTCCGCCTACCTCCTGCACGCCGACCCGCGCCTCGGCCACCGCCGCGGCGGCGTGCTGTTCGTCGGCCCGCACCGGCCCTATCTGGCCTACGTCTCCGACGTCCTGCCCAGCCTCGGCGAGGAGGGCGTACAGACCTGCGTCCTGCGGGATCTCGTGGCCGAGGGAGCCACGGCAGGCGTCGAGACCGACCCGGAGGTGGCCCGCCTGAAGTCCTCCGCGGACCTGGTGAAGGCGATCGAGAAGGCCGTCAGGTTCTACGAGGAGCCACCGACCGAGGGCATGACCGTCACGACCCACTGGTCCGACATCCCGCTGACCGCCACCGACTGGGCCGAGGCCTTCGACGCGGCGGAAGGCGCCCCGCACAACGACGCCCGCGACCAGGTCTGGAACGAACTGCTCACGATCCTGGTGGACCGGCACGAGGGCGACGCCCCGGAGAACCTGCTCCGCAAGTCCCTGCGCCAGAACAGAGAGCTGCTCACGGCCTTCCACCGCGCGTGGCCGCTGCTGGAGGCGGCCGACCTGGTCTCGGACCTGTGGACGGTCCCCGCCTATCTGCGGATGTGCGCCCCCTGGCTCGACCGCGACGACGTGCACAGGCTCCAGCGCGCGGACGGCCAGGCCTGGACGGTGTCCGACCTGCCGCTCCTCGACGCGGCCCGGCAACGGCTCGGCGACCCGCAGGCCTCGCTCCGCAAGCGCCGCAACGAGGCCACCCTCGCCGCCCAACGCGAGCACATGGCCACGGTCGTGGACAACCTCAGCGCGGTCGCCGACGACGAGTACGGCATGGGCCTGGTGACGATGCTCCGGGGCGAGGACTTCCACCACGCCCTGGTGGACGAGAACGCCCTGCACACCGCCGACCCGGACCTGCTCGCCGGCCCCTTCGCGCACGTCGTCGTCGACGAGGCGCAGGAACTGACCGACGCGGAGTGGCAGATGCTGCTGCTGCGCTGCCCGTCCCGGAGCTTCACCATCGTCGGGGACCGCGCCCAGGCGAGGCACGGCTTCACCGAGTCGTGGCAGGAACGGCTCGAACGGATCGGCCTGGACCGCGTCACCCTGTCGTCCCTGAGCATCAACTACCGCACCCCGGAAGAGATCATGAAGGAGGCCGAGCCGGTGATCCGCGCCGTCCTTCCCGACGCCAACGTCCCGACCTCCATCCGCAGCACCGGCACCCCCGTCACCCACGGCTCGACCGCCGACCTGACCCCGACCCTGGACACCTGGCTCGCCGCCCACCCCGACGGCATCGCCTGCGTCATCGGCGACCCCGGCTTCCGGGCGACGCCCCGGGTCCGCTCCCTTCCTCCAGAACTCTCGAAGGGCCTCGAGTTCGACCTGGTGGTCCTCGTCGACCCGCAGAACTTCGGCGAGGGCATCGAGGGAGCGGTGGACCGCTATGTGGCGATGACCCGGGCGACGCAACAACTCGTCGTACTCACGAGTCCCTGACGGCCGGCTCCGACAGCCGTGCCCGTGCCTCAGAACGCGGTGGCCAGCCACGCGGCGACGGCGGCGAGGAGGATCAGCACGAGGTTCAGGCCGGTGTCCTTCGCCTCCCCGCGCGACAGGTGCAGCCCGGCCGCGAGTATCTGAAGCACCACGAAGCCGACCGCGGCCAGGATCGCCACCACCGGTGCGATCCCGGTCGCCGGCGGCAGGATCAGCCCGGCCGCGCCGAGCACCTCCACCGCGCCGACAGCCCGGACGGCGGGCATCGGCACGGTGTCGACCCACCCCATCATCGGCGCGAGCCGCTCCTGACTCTGGACGATCTTCTTCCCGCCGGCGTAGAGGTAGAAGACACCCAGCAGCCCGGCGATGATCCAGTACGCGACGGTCATGGCGTCACCCTCCAATGGTTACCCCTTGTAAGAAGGGCCATGGTGGGTCACCGTCGAAGGGCTTACAAAAGGCACACGCGTGTGTGCGGCCGTCACCAGGAGCGCGATGTCGGAGTACGAGAAGACCTGCCTGATCCGCGGCGACGGCGGCCGCGCCATCCGAGGCGTCCTCGACCGCATCGGCGACAAGTGGACGCTCCTGGTGGTCGCGACCCTCCACGGAGAGCGCATGCGCTTCACCGAACTGCTCCACCGCATCCCCGGCATCTCCCAGCGGATGCTCACCCTGACCCTGCGCCATCTGGAACGCGACGGCCTGGTGGGGCGCACGGCCTACGCCGAGGTACCACCCCGGGTCGAGTACGAACTCACCTCCGTGGGCCGCACCCTGATCGAACCGGCCGTGACCCTCGCCGAGTGGGCCATCGAGCACAACCCCGACATCGAACGCAGCCACCAGGCCTACGACACCCGCGGCGGGTGACCTCTCCCGGTCGCGTCGGCGGGGACGGTGCATAGAATCCGGTCCCATGCCGAACCCTGACGAGCTGATCGTTGACATCGCCGCCCTTGTGGAGTCCGGGCGGAGCAGTCACATGTCCCTGACCGTGGTCACCGGTGGTGCCGTCATCACCGGTCGACTGGCTCCCGAAGCCATGTGGAGGCAGCGGGTGTCGGAGGTGCTGACGGACTCCTCCGACCTGGGCGAGTTCTCCGCCGTCTTCGCCACCCCGGTGAAGAAGGACGGGCCGCCCACGCATCTGCACTTCCACGTCGCCCGGATCCTTCAGGGCACGGTGGGGATCCCGGAGACGGGCGGGATGTACCGCGTCGCGATCGAGGACGTCAGCGCCTGGACCGTGGGCGACTTCAGCTACTCCGACCACTGAAACGCGGAACGGCCCCGGACGAGGAGTCCGGGACCGTTCCACGTGAGCCTGGTGGTGCGGGGGGCCTGGCCATCCCGCGGCTATGGGCCCGTCGAACGGGGCTGCGTCTTCGGGATCCGTGAGGTGAAGAACATCGCGAGGAGGGCGCTGAACGCGAGGATGGCGAGCGCGGCGCGCAGGCCGTCGACCCTGGCGTCGGCATTCGCGTCGAGTGCCGCTTGGGTCACCTCGGTGCTCGTGCCCGCTTCGTCGAGGGCGGACTCGAGCTGGGCGTCCGACAAGAACGGTGCACCGCTTTGGAGTTCGACGTTCGCCTGGCTCTTGACCTCGGCCGGGATCGCCGGATTCTGCTCCACGCTGCCGAGGAAGGACGTCGTCAACGCGGCGATCATGATCGACCCGGCGAGTGCCGTACCGATCGAGGCGCCGAGGTTGGTGACGGCGTTCTGTACGCCGCCGACCTCTGCGCTCTGTGCTTCCGGCACCGCGGACACGGTGACCGCCCCGAGCTGGGACGCCAGCGCGCCCATGCCCAGCCCGATCAGCAGGAGGGGAAGGGTGACGATTTCCGCGCCGGCGTCCGCGTCGAGTGCGGCCATCAGGGCCACCGCGCCCGCGAGCAACGCGAGAGTCCCGAGCCGCACCACCCGCCGCGGTGAGACGTCCGGGAAGTAGCGGGGGATCAGGATGGCGGCCGCCAGCAGCGTCACCGAGAGCGGCAGGATGCGGGCGCCGGTCTTGAGCGCGGACAGGCCCAGGGCGACGGACAGATAGAGCGGCACGACGAAGAAGACGCCCATTTGGACGAGGTACTGGAAGAAGAACATCGTCAGTCCGCCGGTGAGCTGCTTGTTGTGCAGCATGGCCGGGTCTACGAGTGGCTCCATGTGCCGCTTCACCATGCGGGCCTCCCAGCGGAGGAAGAGCCAGACCAGGAGCAGACCGGCCAGCATCAGCCAGACCACCAGCGAGACCCCGAGCCACGAGGGCGCGTCGGGCTTCGGCTGGAACCAGCCCCATTCGTCCGAGCGCAGTACGCCGTAGACGAAGATCCCGAGCCCGAGCGCGGACAGCACGGCGCCGACGAGATCGATGCGAGGGCGTTCGCCGATCGGCACGTCAGTGATGCGGCCGGCGAGCACCAGGATGCCGAGCACCATCACGACCTCCCCGGCGAAGACCCACCGCCAGGAGAAGTACGTCGTCGCAACACCCCCGACGAGCGGCCCGACCGCGATTGCCACGGCCCCTGCGGCCGCGACGAGACCGTAGGCGGCAGGACGGCGTTCAGTGGCGAAGTTGCTCGCCACGAGCGCCACGATCGCGGGCAGGATGAGTGCCGCACCGATCCCCTCGAGGAAAGACCAGCCGAGCAGCAGCACCGGCAGGTTCGGCGCGAGCGCCGTGGTGAGGGAGCCGCAGCCGTAGATGACGCAGCCGATCATGAACGCGCGTTTGCGCCCGATCAGCGCCCCTGCTTTGCCGCCGGGGATCATGAACATCGCCATGACGAGGGTGTAGGCCGTGATGGCGCCTTGCACACCCGTCACCGTCGTGCCCACGTCTTCGGCCACCGTCGCGATCGAGACGTTCATGACCGAACTGTCGAGTGCCATGAGGAACTGACCGGCCGCGAGGGCCGACAGGACGATGCGCGCCGTTGCCGAACTCTCACTCGTGCCTGCCCTGGGTGCCATGCGCGCATCGTCCCAGCCGCCTCGAAGGGCGACCCGCGACCCGCCCCTGGGGTCGACCGGTCGGCGGACTGAGGTAGAAGCTCATGCCCGGAGTCGCATGTGTGAGTGCGTACGAGGCCCTCCCGTCCGACGGGCGGAAGGGGCTCTGGTCAGGTGCTTCTCTGTGCCCCCGGCAGGATTCGAACCTGCGACACCGGCTTTAGGAGAGCCGTGCTCTATCCCCTGAGCTACGAAGGCGGGGCTTGTGCGAAACCTTGGGCGGAACTCGGTGTACGGGTCGCGGCCAGGTCCCTCGGTCAAGCCCTGAGTGACCTGGGGCAGACCGCTGAGGCGAAGAGGCGGACAGAGCCCGCATCGCACGCCGCAGCGCCCGCCAGGGCGCTCGATCCACACGATACCGGATCGGCGCTCGGACGGGTGATGGTGCTGCGGCGGGGCGGAGGAGGGTGGTGCGGTCGGTGGGGTGCCGTACAGCCGAGTGGGCAGAACATCCCGCCGGCGGCGAAGCCCTGGTACTGAACGGCCTACGGCAGAGCAATGACTGTCCGGGCAACGGGTAGTACCTCTGACATGGCACTGATCCTGGTGACGGGCGCAGCCGCCGGGCTGGGGCGCGACACGGCGAACGCGTTGGCCGACGACGGGCACGACGTGGTCGTCCACGTCCGCAACCCGGCCCGGCTCGCCGACGGGGAGGACACCGGCCGGTGGAAGGGCGTCGTCACGGGTGACCTCGCCGATCTCGACGAGATCCGCGACGTCGCCCGGCAGGCCGGCGCGTTCGGCCGCTTCGACACCGTCATCCACAACGCCGGCACCATGAACACCCGTGACGCGGGCACGGTCAACACGGTCGCGCCCTACCTGCTGACGGCCCTGATGGCCAAGCCGGCCAGGCTCGTCCACCTCAGCAGCTCCATGCACCGCAGCGGCTCCACCGATCTACGAGGGCTGGCCGCCGGTTCCGCGTCCTACAGCGACAGCAAGCTGTGGGTCACCACCCTCGCGCTCGCTTTCGCGTCCCGGTGGGAGGGCACCACGAGCCACGCGGTCGACCCCGGGTGGGTGCCCACGCGGATGGGCGGCGCCGGCGCACCGGACGATCTGACCGAAGGGCACCGGACCCAGGTGTGGCTCGCCACGCACGACGACGTGACCCCGCGCACCGGCGGCTACTGGCACCACCGCCGGACGCAGACACCGCACCCGGCGGCGCGGGACGAGGAGTTCCAGGCCCGCCTCATCCGGTTCCTGGAGAGCCACACAGGCGTTCCGCTCGACTGACGCGAGTGGGGAGCGGCGTAACGCCCAAAATGGATAGGTTAATCCGATTGCTAAAGTGGCCGGTATGACCCCTGGCGCCCAGCACTCCGAAGGCCCCGCCGCTCAGCCGCTGCGCAGTGACGCCGAGCGCAACCGGGAGCGGATCATCGCCGCCGCCCGCACGGTCTTCGCGCGTGACGGGCTGAACGCGTCCATGGCTTCGGTGGCCCGCGAGGCGGGCGTGGGAATCGCGACCATGTTCCGCCGCTTCCCCACGAAGGAGGAGCTGGTCGACGCCGTCTTCTCCGACCGCATGAGTGCCTAC
Source organism: Streptomyces canus (assembly GCF_001514145.1). GTDB lineage: Bacteria > Actinomycetota > Actinomycetes > Streptomycetales > Streptomycetaceae > Streptomyces > Streptomyces canus. The sequence goes on along the minus strand of NZ_KQ948660.1, from coordinate 270,735 downwards.
GTCGACGTGGTCACCGTCGCCCTGGAGGACCCCGACCCCTGGAACGGCTTCGTCGGGTACATCGAGACCGCCTGCGCGATGCAGGCCGCCGACAACGGCTTCGCCGACGTCCTGACCATGACCTTCCCCACCGCCAAGGTCCTGGAGGAGCGCCGCAACCGTGCGTACGAGGCCATGCTGGTCCTCATCGACCGCGCCAAGGCCACCGGCCGCCTGCGCGAGGACTTCGACCCCTCGGACCTGGTGCTGATCCACATGGCCAACGCCGGCGTCGTCAACGCCACCGGCGACGCCGCCCCGGACGCCTGGCGACGCGTCGTCGCCCTGATCATCCAGTCCCTCGAGGCCCCGGCGCGCGGCCCCCTGCCCGCCTCACCCGGGCACGAACCCCTCTACAAGGCCATGCTCCGCGCCGGGCAGGGCACCTCCGCACCGCCCTCGGGCAAGAGCAGCTGACCTCGGGGGCGTCAGAGCAGGGGGACCCGGGTGAAGCGGCTCGCCGCGTGGAGTTCGGTCTCCAGGCGGCTCGCCGTGAGACGCAGCTCCGGGAGGATGTCCGCCACGCATTCCTCGGCCGTGCGGCCCGCCGCGTGCAGGGCGACGTTCACGGCGGCGACCACCCGGCCCGTACGGTCGCGGACGGGGACTGCGAGGGTGCGAAGCCCGTTCTCCCAGTCTTCGTCCAGCAGGGCGTATCCCTGGATGCGGACGCCGTCGAAGTCGGCGGAGCCCTCCGTGTCGGCCAGCAGGACCCGGCCCAGGGAGGTCGCCGAGGCCGGCAGACGGGTGCCGGTCCTGATGTCCACGCCCATGATCCGGGGGGACACGGCCGTCGCCGTGTACTGGATCTCCGCCCCCTCGCCCGATCCCGGCTGCACCAGGACCGCCAGGGCCGTCGACTCCCTCACCCGTGCCGCGAGGTCGGCCAGGTGCGGGGCCGCGATGCGCGGGAGGGTCGCACGGGACAGGGGTGGGAAGCCCAGGGACAGGACCCGGGGGGTGAGGCCGAAGGTGCGGGACTCCGGCTGCTGGCGGACCAGGCCCAGGTGTTCGTAGGTGATCAGGGCCCGGCGGGCCGTCGCCCTGGCCAGGCCGGTCGCCCGTGCCACGTCCGTCAGCGTCAGCGCGGCCCTGCCCTCGCCGAACGCCGTCAGGACCGTCAGACCGCGCGCCAGGGACTCGATGAACTCCCGGCCCAGTTCGTTCTTGGCCGCACCGATCCACGTGGCCGATCCCGAGGTCGGCGCGCCCGGGTCCGGGTCCGGGGCGGCCGCCAGTTCGCGTTCCATCTCCGCCACCGTCGCCCGCAGCCGCGGCAGCAGGGTCTCGCGCAGGTCCGCCGCGGTGTGGCGGCTGGTGTGGCTCACGACGTTCGCCACGCAGGCGATCCGGGCCGTGCGCGGGTCCCGTACGGGGACGGAGACCGCCACCAGCCCCGGCTCGATCAACTGGTCGTCCAGCGCCCAGCCGTCCCTTCCCGCCTGTGCCGCCTTCGCCTCGAACTCCCCTTCCCCGGCCGGGAGTTCCCGGGGCGGGACGGCGGGAAAGCCCCGGTCCTCCGGGTCCGCCGCCCGGCGCTCGCGCCAGGCCCGCCAGTCGGCTTCGGTCCACTCGGACGCGAACAGGGGCCCCGGCGCGGTGCGTTCGGCGGGGAGCAGGTCCCCGATGCGGAAGCTCAGGGACATCGCGCGGCGGCGGGTGGCCTGGTGGATGAACCGGATGCCGTCGCGGTCGGCGACCGCCAGCGACACCGACTCGTCCAGCTCGTCGGCCAGGGCGTCGGCCCGCCCCGACAGCAGAGCGGGCAGGCGCAGGGCGGCAAGATAGGCGTTGCCGAGTTCCATGAGCCGGGGGGTGATCACCGCGTCCCGGCCGTCCAGGCGGACGTATCCCATGCGGGCCAGCGTGGACGTGACGCGGTCGACCGTGGAACGCGCCAGGCCCGTCGCCCGCTCCAGAGCGCTCGGGCTCAGCGTCCCGCCCGCCTCGGTCAGCTCCCGCAGCACCCCGACCCCCCGGATCAGCGGCGCGACCGCCTCGGCCGGCACGGCGGACTCCGGCACCGGCAGGGATGTGGGCGTGTCAGCGGGCATCGGTTCTCCGGTACGGCGGTCGCGGGACGCCTACGGTAATCCGAACGCCGGTCACGGCACGCGCACGGCCACCCGACTCGGCACCCGCGCCCCGCGCCTACTCCCGCGTGACCCGTACCCGGTAGGCGCCGTCCCCGTCCGCCCCCACCACCCGCACCCGGACCCCCTGGCCCGGATCCCGGAACTCCTCGCCGACCGTGAACGACGCGTCCGAGAGTTCCGCGTGGACGTTGGGGCTCCGCGTGCACCCCCCGCTGTTGCGCCGCGAGTCGTACACCCGCACCGGGCCCCGCCCGGTGTCCACGTCCGCGTCGACCTTGTAGACGAGGACCCCCGGCCGGCACACCGTCTCGTCGTTGCCCTCGCGGGTGCGGAGCTCGACCGCGTAGCCGGTGCGGCTGCCGAGGGGGACGAAGAGGAGTTTGGTGCCGACACCGGCCCGGGCCAGCGGGGTCAGGGTGTACTCCGAAGTCCCGCGCGCCGCCACGCAGTTGACCTGTGCCGCGTCCAGCCAGCCCAGCTTCCACTTGTGCCAGCCGAGGAGGTCGTTGTTGGCGCCCCAGTCCTCGCTCATGATGTCCCAGTGGCCGACCGCGCTTCCGCCCGCCTGGGTGTAGAGGTCGGGCAGGCCGAAGACATGGCCGTTCTCGTGGGGCAGGACCCGGTAACCGGTCTGCGCGTAGGAGCCCGAGCCGTCGTCCTGGCGGGAGTAGACGAAGGAGGCGTTGGCGACCGGGACGCCGTCGGCGACCGGGGCGTCGGGGTTGCCGGCGAAGCTCACCGACAGGACCGTGTCGAGGGCGGAGGGACCGGCGTTCGGGGTCACCAGCACGTTCAGGAAGTCGTAGGACCGGAAGTCCACCTGGGGATCGGCGGCGGTCACGATGTCCTGGACCAGTCGGCGGTAGCCCGGGTCGAAGGGGGCGCCGCGCTCTATGCCGTAGGCCCGGAAGGACTTCGGCATGCGCAGCCAGTCGGTGATCGGGGCCTCGGGACGGTAGTCGAGACGGCCGTAGGAACTGGTGCGGAACCAGTCCTGGGTCTTCGGGAAGAACTCGCGGAACCGGTCGAGCGCGGGCCCGGAGCCGGGGGCGTCGGAGAAGTCGATCATCAGGGTGAGGGCGCGGACGGTGCCGGTGGAGCGGGAGTAGCCGCCGGGCGTGGGCAGGCCCTCGGACATCTGGACCGCCGGACCGCCGCTGATCAGACAGGCGCCGTGGGCGTCGGAGCGGGCCACGGCGATCGGACCGGCGGTCGTGGCACCCGGAGCGAGGCGCTCGGTGCCGGCCGAGGTGCTGACCGCGAGGGTCAACGCGGTCACGAACACGAGGGCGGCGACACGGCGCGGGCGTATGCGACGACTGGTCCACGGCATGCGGGCACCCTTCGGAGCGCGGCAGCCGCTGGTCGGAAGGCTGCACCTTCTCGATCACCCTCTGCCGGGGGAGGGGCCGACGCGCGCTGGAGGAGACCGAACGTGGGTACCACCAGATCTGTGACTCAGGTCACAACATAATTTCTTCTCAACCCGAAATAACCGGGGAGCGTCTCCCCGTTTAGACGTGTGTCCGAGCGAAACGGGGACCGAATCCCCGGATCGCGAAACCAGACCCCGAGGGGAGCGCACCGTGACCGCCACGACGACCGCGCAGCGCAAGGCGCCCCGGCCCCGCGCCGACGCCCTGCGCAACCGCGAGCGGATCGTCACCGCCGCCAGCGAGATGTTCACCGAGTTCGGCCCTGACGTGCCGCTCGACGAGATCGCCCGCCGGGCCGGCGTGGGCAACGCCACGGTGTACCGCAACTTCCCCGACCGCGACGCGCTCGTCCGTGAGGTCGTCTGCTCCGTCCTCGACCGGACGGCGGAGGCGGCCGAGCTCGCGCTCGCGGCAACGGGGGACGCCTTCGGCGCGCTGGAGCGCTTCGTGCACACCGCCGCCGACGAGCGGATCACCGCACTGTGCCCGATGATCCAGGGCGCCTTCGACCAGTACCACCCCGACCTGGTGGCCGCACGCGTACGCATCGAGCAGCTCGTCGAGCAGCTCATGGACCGGGCCAGGGTGGCCGGTCAGCTGCGCGGCGACGTGAGCGTCGGTGACCTGCTGGTCGCCGTGGCCCAGCTGTCCCGGCCCCCGGCCGGCACCGGCTGCCTCACCCTCGACGGGTTCGTGCACCGCACCCTTCAGCTGTTCCTGGACGGACTGCGGGCCCCGGCCCGGTCCCACCTGCCGGGTGCGGCGCTGACCATGGAGGACCTCCGCCAGGCCTGATCCGACGAGCACCGATTAGTTCAGAGCGCGAGAACAGTCAGCAACAACGACTTTCGACCGGCCGTCACCGTAGACGGACCGTCCCCTCAAGACATCTTTTTTCCGTCCCGAAGTACCGGAGTGGGTACCCCCATGTCTGACACAGCCGCAAAGGCCCCCGGCGCACCGGCCACGTCCGGTGACGCCAACCGCTGGAAAGCGCTCGTCTTCATCGCGCTCGCCCAGCTGATGGTCGTCCTCGACGCCACCATCGTGAACATCGCCCTGCCGTCCGCCCAGGCCGACCTGGGCATCTCCGACGGCAACCGTCAGTGGGTCGTCACGGCCTACGCCCTCGCCTTCGGCGGCCTCCTGCTCTTCGGCGGCCGCATAGCCGACCTGTGGGGCCGCAAGAACGCCTTCGTGGTCGGCCTGATCGGCTTCGCGCTGGCCTCCGCACTGGGCGGCGCGGCCACCAGCGGCGCCATGATGTTCGGCGCCCGTGCCCTCCAGGGCGTCTTCGGCGCGCTGCTCGCGCCCGCCGCGCTCTCCCTGCTCGCCGTGATGTTCACGGACGCCAAGGAGCGCGCCAAGGCCTTCGGTATCTACGGCGCGATCGCCGGTGGCGGCGGCGCCGTGGGCTTCATCCTCGGCGGTGTGCTGACCGAGTACATGGACTGGCGCTGGACCTTCTTCGTGAACATCCCGTTCGCGATCGTGGCCGCGCTCGGCGCGTACTTCGTCATCCGTGAGCCCGAGGGCGGCCGCAACCGCAACCCGCTCGACATCCCCGGCGTCCTGCTGTCCACCCTGGGCCTGGTCGCGCTGGTCTACGGCTTCACCCGCGCCGAGTCCGACGGCTGGGGCGACTCCATGACCGTGGGCATGTTCGTCGCCTCCGCAGTCCTGCTGATCGCGTTCGTCGTCACCGAGGCCCGTACCAAGGCCCCGCTGCTGCCGCTGCGCGTCATCACCGACCGCAACCGCGGCGGGATCTACCTCTCGCTCGGTATCGCGATCATCGCGATGTTCGGCACCTTCCTGTTCCTCACCTACTACCTCCAGATCGTGAAGGGCTTCACGCCGATCAAGACCGGCTTCGCCTTCATGCCGATGATCGTCGGCATGATGGTCGGCTCGACCCAGATCGGTGCCCGCCTGATGACCCGCGTCCCGGCGCGGCTGCTGATGGGCCCCGGCTTCCTGGTCGCCGCGGTCGGCATGCTCCTCATGACCCAGCTGGAGATCGGCTCGTCGTACGCCTCGATCATCCTGCCGGCGATGCTGCTGCTCGGCCTCGGCATGGGTACGGCGTTCATGCCCGCCATGTCCCTGGCCACCCTGGGCGTCGAGCCCCGGGACGCCGGTGTCGCCTCCGCGATGGTCAACACCTCGCAGCAGGTCGGCGGCGCGATCGGTACGGCCCTGCTGAACACGATCGCCGCCTCGGCCACGACCTCCTACATCGCCGACCACATCGGCTCCGCGACCTCCCGGTCGCAGCAGCAGCTGGTGACGCTGGAGGGCCAGGTGCACGGCTACACCAACGCGATCTGGTTCGCCGTCGGCATGCTGGTGCTCGCCGCGGTGATCGTCGTGACCCTCGTCAACGCCGGCCGGACGGACACGGCCACCGTGGCCGGGTCCGGAGAGGGCGCCGAGGAGGAGCTGGCGATCCCGGTCGTCGCCCACTGACGGCGACCGGTCGGTCGTACCCCTTCGAGAACCACGTACGTACGGGGAAGGGGACGCCCCGCACGTACGACCCCAGGAACTGCCCTGGTCCCGCTGAGTGAGCGGCTCAGCGGAGCCAGGGCAGATCCGCGCCCGCCTCGTTCGGCTGGAGTCCCTCGGCGACGATCTGCATGATCTCGCCGAGGGACTTCTGCTGTTCCGGGGTGAGCCGGTCGAAGACGGCGTTGCGCACGGCCCGCACATGGCCGGGCGCGGCGCCCTTCAGCATCTCCAGGCCCGGGTCGGTGAGCACCGCGAACTGGCCGCGCTTGTCGTCCGGGCAGTCCTCCCGGCGCACCCAGCCGTTGCGCTCCAGACGGGCGATCGCGTGGGAGAGACGGGACCGGGTGATCTTCGCCCTCATGGCCAGCTCGGTCATCCGCAGCCGCCGGTTCGGGGCGTCGGCCAGCCCCACGAGCAGCCCGTAGTAGATGTGCGGCATGCCGGCGTCCCGCTGGAGCTGGCGGTCGAGGTGATCCTCGAGGAGGGTCGTGGCGTGCACATAGGAACGCCAGATGCGCTGCTCTTCGTCGTCGAGCCACTGGGGCTCCTCGTCGGGGACGGATGCCGTGTTCATGTATCCCACTCTACGAGCTCTCTCCTTGAAGCTTAAACAAATGAGGCGTACAGTCATATCAAGAAGCTTTAAATTTGAAGCATTGCCCGCATCGGAAGTACCGGAGGAGTCCCCGCCATGTCCGCCGACACGCTGGAGCGCATGCCCGCCCTCTATCTGAGTCACGGCGCGCCGCCGCTCGCCGACGACCCGATCTGGCCCGGTGAGCTCGCCGCCTGGTCCGCGGACCTGCCCCGCCCCAAGGCGATCCTCATGGTCTCCGCCCACTGGGAGGAGGCCCCCCTCGCCCTCGGCGCGGTACGGACCGTCCCGCTCGTCTACGACTTCTGGGGCTTCCCCGAGCACTACTACCAGGTGACGTACGGCGCCCCCGGGGCGCCCGAACTCGCCGAGTCCGTACGCAAGTTGCTGCGCGCCCCCGGTATCCCCGTGCAGGACATCCCGGACCGCGGACTGGACCACGGCGCGTATGTCCCGCTGGTCGAGATGTTCCCCGAGGCCGACATCCCCGTCCTGCAGATCTCCATGCCGACCCTCGACCCGGTCAGGCTCATGGAGATCGGCCGCAAGCTCGCCCCGCTGCGCGACGAGGGCGTCCTGATCGTCGGCTCCGGCTTCTTCACCCACAACCTCGCCGCCCTGCGCCACGTCGGCTCCGGGGTGCCCACCTGGTCCTCGGAGTTCGACGACTGGGGCCGGCGGGCGCTGGAGGCGCGGGACGTGGACTCCCTGCTGGACTTCCTCCACAAGGCTCCGGCCGGGCGCTACGCCCATCCGCGCACCGAGCACTTCGCGCCGCTGTTCGTGACGATGGGTGCGGCGGACGTGAGCGGCGAGCTGGACGCGCAGAAGTCCGTCATCGACGGGTTCTGGATGGGGATGGCGAAGCGGTCGGTGCAGTTCGGCTGACGTCCTCTCACGGCGCCTGGAGGGCCTTCTCGTACCAGGCCACGTCCCAGTAGCGGCCGAACTTCCTGCCCACCTCCCGGTAGGTGCCGACGTGCCGGAAACCGAAGCGTTCATGCAGCCGCGTGGACGCTTCGTTGGGCTGGGCGATGCCCGCGTAGGCGCGATGCAGGTCCTCGTCGGCCAGGGCCTCGAAAAGGGCCTTGTAGAGGAGGGTGCCGATACCCCGGCCGCCCGCGTCCGGGGCGAGGTAGACGGTGACCTCCACGGAGGTCGCGTACGCGGGCTTGGCGCGGAAGGGGCTGGATGTGGCGTACCCGAGGATCCGCTGTGAGGTTCCTGTCGGGTCCGTGTCGGTGGCAACCATCAGGCGGTACGGGCCGTCTTCAGGGTGGGAGAGCAGCCAAGGGCGGCGCTCTTCCGGAGTGAAGACGGCGGTATCGAATGTGATGGGCGTCTCACGAACGTAGTGGTTGTAGAGGTCGGTGAGGGCCCCGAGGTCGCTCTCGGCTCCCGGCCTGACCTGCACCTCTGTACGTTCCGACGGCATCATGTCTCCTCGTGTGGCCGGACAGGGTACTGCAAGATCAGAAAATTAGCGGCACGCCTTGGGAATTCTGTCCGGTTTCCAGTCGTTGTTTCCATCGGATGCAGGGCACCCGAGGAGAGTCCGGAAGTAAACCGGAGCCGGGACCCAGCGTCCGAAGGACCACCCGCTGACCCAACATCGCAAGGGAGCACGCATGGCAACCCGTGCCGTCGCCCGTCGTAAGTCCGCCACCGGCGGGTCTACCGACGCGGCACGCAGTGTTCGCGTCCATGGCGGCGAGATCGCCGACCGCGACCTGGTCGGCATGTACCTCGACGAGATCGCGCGTACGCCGCTGCTCGACGCCGCCAAGGAAGTCGAGCTGTCCCAGATCATCGAGGCGGGTGTGTTCGCCCGACAGGTCCTCGACGGGTACGAGGAGGCCAAGGCGAACGCCACCAGCGAGGAGCTGGAGGCCCTGGTGGAGGAGGGTGAGCGCGCCAAGGACGTGTTCATCCGCTCCAACCTCCGCCTGGTCGTGGCCGTGGCCCGCCGCTACCCCCGCAGCGGTCTGCCCCTGCTCGACCTGATCCAGGAGGGCAACGCCGGCCTGGTGCGCGCGGTCGAGAAGTTCGACTACCGCAAGGGCTTCAAGTTCTCGACGTACGCGACCTGGTGGATCCGTCAGGCCATCACCCGCTCCATCGCCGACCAGTCCCGCACCATCCGGCTGCCCGTCCACCTCGTGGAGGAGCTGGGCCGCATCCGCCGAGTGCAGCGCGAGTTCAACCGCGAGCACGGCCGCGACCCGGAGCCCGCGGAGATCGCCGCGGAGCTCGGTTCCAACGCGGAGCGCGTGGTCGACGTCCTGGACTGGGCCCGCGACCCGGTCTCGCTGAACATGTCGGTGGACGACGACGGCGACACCCAGTTCGGTGACCTGCTGGAGGACACCTCAGCGGTCTCACCGGAGCAGTCGGTGCTGACGTTGCTGCGCAGTGAGGAACTGGACGACCTCATCGGCCGCCTCGACCAGCGCACCGCCTCCATCATCAAGATGCGGTACGGCATCGACGACGGGCGCGAGCGCACCCTGACCGAGGTCGGCAAGGAGCACGGCCTCACCCGTGAGCGGATCCGGCAGATCGAGAAGCACGCCCTGCTGGAGCTGAAGAAGCTCGCGCGGTCCACCGGGTTCGACGCTGCGGCGTAGACGGGGTCTGCCCGCGTACGCCGGGTGGCGAAAGACCGCGTAAACATGGCTGTACTAGGCCGCTTCAACCTGGCGGACCCTGGGAACAAGACTTCAGGGTCCAGGTGTTCGGGTCCCGGAGGCCATACCTCCGGAGCCCTCGGACCCTCCTGAACCAAGTCCCGACGCAATCCCCCCCCCTGCGCCGGGACTCTCCCCGAGCCGGACTTCGGCGCCCCTCCCCCCGGGCGCCGGGGTCCGGCTCTTTCCGCACCCCGGCAAACGGAACGGTGGGTCACCCCGTACCTGAACCACGGGGTGACCCACCGGACGGCAGATTCTGTCACATCGGCCTGGAGCGCCGGTTGTGAGCAGGTCCGTCGGGGTGCGCGTGGTGCGGTGGCGAACGGTCCGTCCTGGCAGGCGTGACCGCAGCTCCCCAGGGGCGCGGGGAACTGCGCGACCACCCCCCACCGGCCTGCAGACGCACAAAAGACCCGGCGAGGCACTCCCATAGGGCGCCCGGCTCAGGCCCCGCGCACGCGACCCGCCCGGACCAGCCGTTCCCCCAACTCCCGCACCGCAGAGACCAGTTCCGCAGGTTCCTCCACACGGAAGTCCACCCCCGTCATCGCCAACCGCACCGCCATCCACTCCACCGCGTCCCCCACGGTCGCCCGCAACACGCACCGCCCCTCCCCCAGAGACTCCGGCACCCCCATCCACGCCGGCACCCGAGCTCTCACCACCGCCACATCCGCCTCGAACGTCACGGCGATCTCGTACGTCTCCTGACGGCGGTACATCGACTGCCGCAGATACTCCGCCGCACTCCCCGTCGGCAACTCCCGCGGAGCGAACCGCGCCCCCGTCGCGAAGGGATCGTTCACCCGGTCGACCCGGAAGGTCCGCCAGTCCCCGCGGTCGAGGTCGTAGGCGACGAGGTACCACCGTCGCCCGGTGGAGACCAGACGGTACGGCTCCACGACGCGTCGCGACTCGGCCCCGTCCTTCGCCCGGTAGGCGAACCTCAGCCGCTCGTGCCCGGCCACCGTGGACGCCATCACCGTCAGGGTCTCGGTCGCGATGCTCGCCCCGTCCCCGCTGGTCAGCGGAGTCGTCGCGGCCTGGAAGGTGGACACGCGGTGCCGCAGGCGGGAGGGCAGGACCTGTTCCAGCTTCGCCAGTGCCCGTACGGACGCCTCGTCCATCCCCTCGACCGCGTGCCCCGCCCCCGCCCGCAGCCCGACCGCGATGGCCACCGCCTCCTCGTCGTCGAGGACGAGCGGGGGCATGGCCTTGCCCGCGACGAGCCGGTAGCCGCCGTCGGAGCCCTTCGTCGCCTGGACGGGATAGCCCAGCTCGCGGAGGCGGTCGATGTCCCGTCGGACCGTGCGGCGGGAGACCCCGAGGCGGTCGGCGAGCTCACCGCCGGGCCATTCACGGGGCGTCTGGAGGAGGGAGAGGAGCGATAGGAGCCGTGCCGGGGTGTCCGTCGTCATGAGTTCGAGGATGCCGTAGCACTAGGACACGATCTGACCTAATGGGGTCGTAGCTTCAGGGTATGACCTCCACCGAGACCACCCTTTCGGGCACCCCCGACGCGCTGCCCGCCGCAGGCGACCGGCGTCGCTGGTTCGCCCTCGCCATCGTGATGACCGCGGCTTTCATGGACCTCGTCGACGTCACCATCGTCAACATCGCCATCCCGTCCATCCGGCAGGACGCCGGTGCCTCCGTCAGCCAGATCCAGTGGATCACCGCCGGTTATGCCCTCGCCTTCGCCGCGGGGCTGATCACCGGCGGGCGGCTCGGTGACATCCACGGGCGCAAGCGGCTGTTCCTCGTCGGGATCGGCGGGTTCACGCTCGCGTCGGCGCTGTGCGGCTTCGCCGCGAACCCGGAGATGCTGGTCGCGTCCCGGATCCTCCAGGGCGGCATGGCGGCGATGATGGTGCCGCAGGTCCTGTCGATCGTGCACGCGACCTTTCCGGCGCACGAGCGGGGGAAGGTCTTCGGACTCTTCGGCGCGATCGTGGGTCTCGGGGCCGTCTCCGGTCCACTGCTCGGCGCGCTGCTGACCGAGTGGAACCTCTTCGGACTCGAGTGGCGGCCGATCTTCCTCATCAACCTGCCGGTCGGGATCGCGGGGCTCGTGCTCGGCAGCCGCTTCATCACCGAGTCCAAGGCGCCGCGGGCGCTGAAGCTGGACCTGGTGGGCGTGGGACTCGTGGTGGTGGGGTTGCTGCTGCTGCTCTACCCGCTGACCCGCGGTGAGGAGCTGGACTGGCCGCTGTGGGGGTATGTGTCGATGGCCGGTGCGCCCCTCGTCTTCGCCGCGCTGGTGGCGTACGAGAAGCGGAAGGGCGCGCGGGACGGGTCGCCGCTGGTCGAGCTGTCGCTGTTCAAGGTGAAGAGCTTCGCGGCCGGCATCGCGGTGCAGACCGTGTTCGGGGTCGGGCTCGGCATCTTCTTCCTGGTGTGGACGCTGTACATGCAGACCGGGCTGGGCTGGAGCCCGCTGCGTGCGGGGCTGACGGGGGTGCCGTTCTCGATCGCCGTCTCCACGGCGGCGGGTCTGTCGGTGCAGCAGCTCGTCCCGCGCTTCGGGCGCAAGGTGCTCCAGGCCGGTGCGCTGCTGATGGCGGTGGGTGTGCTGCTCTACCTCTGGGAGGCCGAGCGGTACGGCATGGGGATCAGCTCGTGGCAGATGGCGTTGCCGCTGGTCGTGATGGGTGTCGGCATGGGCCTGATCGTCGCGCCGCTGACGGACGCGGTGCTCTCGGAGGTGCCGCGCGAGCACGCCGGCTCGGCGTCGGGGCTCATCAACACCGTGCAGCAGATGGGCAACGCGCTTGGACTCGGGCTGGTGTCCGTGGTGTTCTTCGGGGTCATCGGCGACGACCTGCGACCCGCGCAGGTGGGCCCGGCCTTCGTGGACGCCTTCCAGCACGCGCTCGGGTGGGTCGCGGCGGTGATGGGCGTGATCTTCCTGTTGATGTTCGCGCTGCCGAAGCGGCCCGCGCAGCACGTGGAGGGGGCGGAGGCAGGGGCGGAGCTTCCGGTGGCGGAGGCGAAGGCGCCCGAGCTCGTGTAGGGGTGGCTCGGCGTGGGGCCCGGTACCTGTGGTCAGGTGCCGGGCCCTTCTGCCGTGCCCCTTCTGTCCCATGCGAACAGGGGTGGACGTCCGTTCATGCCCGGATCGCGCCCGAACCTGTTTACTTTCCAGAAATGTAGGCGTAGCCTCCCTGCGAAACCACACGTTCGGGCATGGATCGGAGGCGAACGGACATGTACGCACCGGAGCGGCAGCAGGAGATCCTCCGGCTCGCTCGGGACGGCGGACGGGTCGACGTCGTCTCACTGGCCGAGGAGTTCCAGGTCACGGCCGAGACGATCCGCCGGGACCTGAAGGCCCTCGACCGTGCGGGGCTGCTGCGGCGGGTGCACGGTGGGGCCATCCCGGCCGGACGCCTCGACTTCGAGCCGGACCTCGCCGAGCGCGAGACGACCGCGGCCGACGAGAAGGACCACATCGCCAAGGCGGCCCTCGCGGAACTGCCGACCGAGGGCACCCTGATCCTCGACGCCGGTACGACCGTCGCCCGCCTGGCCGCCGCCGTCCCGCTGGAGGCCTCGCTCACCGTCGTCACCCACAGCCTGCCGATCGCGGCCCGCCTCGCGGACCACCCCGGCATCCAGCTCCACCTGGTCGGGGGGCGTGTCCGGCACCGTACACGCGCCGCGGTCGACGCCTGGGCGCTGCGGGCGTACGGCGAGATCCGGGCCGACGTCCTCTTCGTGGCGGCCAACGGCTTCTCCGCCGATCACGGCCTCACCACCCCCGACCTCGCCGAGGCCGCGGTCAAGCGCGCGGCGATCGCGGCCGCCCGCCGGGTGGTCCTGCTCGCCGATTCGGCCAAGCACGGTCAGGAGCACTTCGCCCGCTTCGGCGACCTGAGCGATGTGGACCTGCTGATCACCGACAGCGGGCTGAGCCCCGACGACGCCGCCGTGATCGAGCGCGGCGGCACGGAAGTAGTGCGCGCATGATCCTCACCGTCACCCCGAATCCGTCCCTGGACCGTACGTACGAGGTCCCGTCCCTGGAGCGCGGCGAGGTCATCCGCGCCACCGGTGAACGCATGGACCCCGGCGGCAAGGGCGTCAACGTCTCGCGCGCCGTCACGGCCGCCGGGCAGCGCACGGTCGCGGTCCTGCCCCTGGGCGGTGCGCCGGGAGCGCTCGTCGCCGACCTGCTCGACGCGCAGGGCATCGAGGTCGCGCCGGTCCCGGTCTCCGGGGCCACCCGCTCGAACATCGCGCTCGCCGAGTCGGACGGCGTCCTCACGAAGATCAACGCGCCGGGTCCGGAGCTGTCCGCCGCCGAGCAGGAGCTCCTGCTGGACACCGTGCGCGAGCAGTCGCGCGACGCCTCGTGGATCGCGTGCTGCGGAAGCCTGCCCCGGGGCCTCGCGCCCTCGTGGTACGCCGAGGTGGTCGCGCGGGCGCACGCCGGTGGTGCGCGGATCGCGCTGGACACCTCGGGACGCGCGCTCCTGGAGGCGCTGCGCGAACGGCCCGACGTGGTGAAGCCGAACGCCGAGGAACTCGCGGAGGCCGTCGGGCGCCCTCTCGCCACGGTGGGCGACGCCGTGAAGGCGGCCGAGGAACTCCGGGAGATGGGCGCGCGCGCCGTGCTCGCCAGCCTGGGCGCCGACGGGCAGCTGCTCGTGGACGGCTCGGGGGCCTGGTTCGGCAGCGCGCGCGTGGAGGTCGTACGCAGCAATGTCGGCGCCGGCGACTCCTCGCTGGCCGGCTTCCTGATCGCCGGCGGCAGCGGCCCCGAGGCCCTCGCCTCCGCGGTCGCACACGGCGCGGCGGCCGTCCAGCTGCCCGGCAGCGAGATGCCGACGCCGGACGACCTGGACCCGGCCGCGGTGACGGTCACGGCCGAGGTGCCCATGGACCGCGTGCTGACGGAGCCGGTGTCGTGACCCGCCCGATGCCTTCCACCACGGTGGTGTCTCCCACCACCCCCGAGACCCCACACCGCTGCACCCCCGTCCCCCTCCCCACCGCCCACCCCACTCCCCGGGCGATACGCGTGCGAAGGAGCCCGCGATGAGCGACATGATCACCGCGGACCTGGTCGATCTCGACCTGTCCGCCGACACCAAGGAAGCGGCGGCGCGTGCCCTCGCCGAGCGCATGGTCGCCCTGGGCCGGGTGACCGACCTGGAGGGCTTCCTCGCCGACGTGGCCGCCCGCGAGGCACAGATGCCCACCGGCCTCGACGGCGGCATCGGCATCCCGCACTGCCGCAGCGAACACGTCACCGAGCCGACGCTCGCCTTCGGGCGCAGCGCGGCCGGGATCGACTTCGGCGCGCCGGACGGCTCTGCCGACCTGATCTTCCTGATCGCCGCACCGGCCGGCGCGGACGACGCCCACCTGACGATCCTGTCCTCGCTCGCGCGCCAGCTGATGAACGCCGAGTTCACGGACGCGCTGCGGTCGGCGGGGGACGCGGAGAGCGCCGCGGCGCTGATCCGTGGGGACGAGGCACCGGCGGAGGCGGCCACCGAGGCCACCGCGGGTGCCGGTGAAGACTCCGTTGCGGCATCGGCGGCGGCCTCCGCCGATGCCGCAACGGCCAGTACGGCAGCGGCAGCGGAGCCGGCGCAGGACACCCGCCCCTTCCGGATCGTCGCCGTCACGTCCTGCCCGACCGGCATCGCCCACACCTACATGGCGGCCGAGTCGCTGGAGAACGCCGGCCGCGAGGCGGGCGTCGAACTCGTCGTCGAGACGCAGGGCTCGGCCGGCTTCACCCGGCTCGACCCGGCGGTCATCGCGGACGCGGACGGCGTGATCTTCGCGCACGACGTCCCCGTACGCGAGAAGGACCGCTTCGCCGGCAAGCCCACCGTCGACGTCGGCGTGAAGGCGGGCATCAACCGCCCGGCCGAACTCATCACCGAGGTCCGCGGGAAGGCCGAGCGCGGCGAGGTCAGCGCGGCGGGCCGCACCGGCTCCACGCCGGTCGAGCGGGCCGGCGAGTCCGGCGACAACTACGGCACCAAGCTCCGCAAGTGGCTGATGACCGGCGTGAGTTACATGGTCCCGTTCGTCGCCGCGGGCGGTCTGCTGATCGCTCTCGGCTTCGCGATCGGCGGCTGGCAGATCGCGAGCGCGCCCTCGGTCATGAAGCACTTCTCCTGGACCGAGATCGACAGCTGGGGCGCCCTGCTGTTCCAGATCGGCGGGGTCGCCTTCGGCTTCCTCATCCCGGTCCTCGCCGGATACATCGCCTACGGCATGGCGGACCGCCCCGGTCTCGTCCCCGGCTTCGTCGGCGGAATGATCTCCTCGCAGATCGCCGCCGGCTTCCTGGGCGGCCTGGTCGCCGGTCTGCTGGCCGGTGGTGTGGTCCTCGCGATCCAGCGGATCAAGATCCCGCCGGTGCTGCGCGGCATCATGCCGGTGGTGGTGATCCCGCTGATCTCCTCGCTGATCGTCGGCTTCCTGATGTTCGTCGTGGTCGGCAAGCCCATCGCCGAGGCCCAGAAGGGCATGACGGACTGGCTCAACGGCCTCTCCGGCAGCAACGCCATCCTGCTCGGCGTCCTCCTCGGCCTGATGATGTGCTTCGACCTCGGCGGCCCGGTCAACAAGGTCGCGTACGCCTTCGCCACCGCCGGCATCGCCGTCCAGGACCCGAGCGACTCCGCGATGAAGGTCATGGCCGCCGTGATGGCAGCGGGCATGGTCCCGCCGCTGGGCATGGCGCTGGCGACGACCGTCCGCAAGAAGCTCTTCACCGAGACCGAGCGCGAGAACGGCAAGGCGGCCTGGGTCCTGGGCGCCTCCTTCATCTCCGAGGGCGCGATCCCGTTCGCCGCGGCCGACCCGCTGCGCGTCATCCCCGCCTCCATGGCGGGCGGCGCGGTCACCGGCGCCCTGTCGATGGCTTTCGGCGCCACCCTGCGCGCCCCGCACGGCGGCATCTTCGTAGTACCGCTGATCGGCAGCCCGTTCCTCTACCTGATCGCCATCGCGGCGGGCGTGTGCGTCACGACCGGCCTGGTGGTCGTCCTGAAGAGCATGCGTAAGCCGGCCGCTGGGACCGCGGCCACCGCGGCGACGGAGGCCGCCGGCGCCCCGACGGCCGATCAGAAGCAGCCGGTCGCCGCGTGAACCCTGCCCCTTTGGGGCGGCTGTGAGTTGTTCACGGCACCTGCGAGATACGTCACGGTCCGGGACCAAAGTCCCGGACCGTGGTGTCTACTGGAACGCATGCCTGAGCATGTCTCCGTCTACCAGTTGCTTGGTATGACCCTTCTCGTCCTGGTGGCCGCCGCCTGGGCGATCGGGCTGGCCGTCATGCTGCGCCGCGGCCGCCGCGAGGCCGCGCTGTGGCGCTCCGGCCATGGCCTGCCCGCCCTGCCCCACCAGCGACAGACCGGCCCCGGCCGCGAGTCCGTGGAGCTGACCCCGGCGGAGGAGGACGCGTTCGCGGGTCTGGTACGACAGCTCGGCGGCGGCCGCTGACACGGGCGCAGGAGCCTGCGGGGGCGGTTGTACGGGGGCGGAGTCCCTCAGGAGACCTGGGCCGCGCGCCGTTCCATGGCGTCGCGGGCCGCGTCCTCGGTGACGTACACCTCGCACATGTGCCGCCCGTCGGGCGTCGCCGTGTGCTCGACCTCCCACAGGGAGATCTCCGCGCCGTCGCGCAGCAGGAACGCGTGCTCGTACAGCGAGAAGCCCAGTCCGGCGCGCCCTGACCGGCTCGGGCGACCGAACGCCTGTGTGATCTGGTGGGCGAACGCCTCGGTCAGCAGCGCGGCCGTCTCGGGGCCCGGCCGGTCCGTGTTCTCCGCGCGGCGCAGGAGCCGACGCGCGTGGTCCGCCGAGTCGTCCGGGACGTAGGCGTGCCGCGGTGTCTGTACGGCTGTGAGCTGCACCGTCACCGGCAGCTCGAAGTCCGGGGTGTCCGGCGGTAACGGCAGCCGCGCCGTCGCCGCACGCACCTCCTCCTCGTCGACGTACACCTCGTGCTGCGGAACGCTGTCCCGCGCGGTGTTGTGGACGAGCTCCCACAGAGTGAGCGCCGAACCGTCGGCGAGCAGCCACGTGTGCCGGTACGTCTCACGGTGCAGCCCCGCGCTGTGGTGCGCGGAGTGCAGCGAACTGTCGTGTGCCAGCGCGCAGTCCAGTCGCCGAATCGTCTCGTCGGGCAGCTCGAAGGAGTTCAGGGCACGACCCAGGAGCCGCGCGAGGTGCTCCTCCGGAGACTCGGGCGACTCGGGTTGTTCGTACGCTGCCGTCTCGTACGGAACGCTCAAGGTTTCTCCCGGCGTTGCTGCATGTCACCTTGTGGGTGCATACCGTAGCCCCTCGGTCGGACATCATGTCCGGGAACCGAGAAAACGTACGCCCGGAAAACGCCCGGGCCGTGCGGGAAGTTCCCACACGGCCCGATGATTCGTCAAAAACCCCCGGTCAGAAGGTCTTTGTGGTGATCAGGAGGTGCTGACGGCGCTCCCCGCGATCCACTCGTTCCACGACAGGTTCCAGCCGTTCAGCCCGTTGTCGGGCGCCACCGTCTTGTCGGGGGAGTTCTTCACGATCACCACGTCCCCGATCAGCGAGCTGTCGTAGAACCACTTCGCCGGGGTGTTCCCCTGGCCGCCCTTCACGTCCTGCAGTCCGACACGGCCATGGCTGGTGCCCTCGCGCCCGAACGGCGGATTGCCCTTGTTGTACCAGTAGTTGCCGTGGATGAAGGTGCCGGACTGCGTCAGCCGCATCGCGTCCGGGACGTCGGGGATGTCGTACGCGTTGGCGAGGGCGACCGTCCGGCTGTCCATGCGGATCTTCTTGTACTTCTCGGAGATCACCATCTGCCCGTTGTACGTGGTGAACTCCGGGCTGCCCGTCGAGATCGGCACCGACTTGACGGTCTGCCCGTCCCGTACGACCTTCATGGTCTGCGTGTCGGCGTCCACCGTGGACACCTGGGAGCGCCCGACGGTGAAGCTGACGGTCTTCTCCTGCACACCGGTGACGCCCCCCGCGCCCTCGACCCCGTCCAGGTCGATCTTCATCGTGACCTTGGAGCCGGCCTTCCAGTACTCCTCGGGCCGGAAGTCGAGCCGCTGCGCCCCGAACCAGTGCCCGACCACCTGCTGCCCGGTGCTGGACGTCACGGTGATGTGCGACTGCACGGCCTTCTTGTCGCTGATCGCCTTGTCGAAGCTGAACGACACCGGCATCCCCACGCCGACCGTCGTCCCGTTGTCCGGCGTGTACGTCCCGATGAAGCTGTTCGCCTTGGAGACGGTCGTGAAGACGGACTTCGCGGCCACGGACCTGCCGTCCGAGTCCTTCGCCGTAGCGGCGATCTGGTACTTGGTCCCGCGCTCCAACTGCTCCGTGGGCTTCCAGCTCTTTCCGCCCGCGACCATGGACCCCGGCACGGTCTGCCCCGTGCCCGCCGCCGTCATCTTCACGCCGGTCAGCGTGCCGTCACTGACCTTCACGCCGGTCGAGTTGATCGACGCGCCCGTCGAACCGTTCTTGGCGGAGATGGCGATCTCCGCCGCGGAGGTCTTCGCGGGGTTCTTGCCGCCCTTGCCTTCACTCTTGGCGTCGGAGCCGCCTCCGCACGCCGTGAGGGTGAGGGCGCCGACCATCAGGACGGCACAGGCCCCCAGTGCGCGCCGCGCTGCTATGTCCGGCGTTGTCACAAGATGCTCCAGATTCATGTGAGGTGCGCTGTCCGCTCCACTCCGTGAAGAAAGAGGGACCCGGTCCCCGCCCGGGTTCCCTGACAACGCGTGCCTACGGGGGTGCCACGCCGGGTCCTTGCGCGTCTGCAGGCCGGTGGGGGCTGGTCGCGCAGTTCCCCGCGCCCCTGAGGAGTTGCAGTCACCCGCACCACGACGGACCGTTCGCCGCACCGCGCGCCACGACGGGCCGATACCCCCCACCCCGGCCCCGACCCACCCACCGAACGCGACGCGCTACACCAGCCCACACCGAAGCCGAAACGGGCCGCCGCAGGCATTCAGGGGCGCGGGGAACTGCGCACAACGCCCGCCCCACCGAACCCGCACAAGCCACCCAACCGCCGGAGGCATCACGCCCCGTACAGCTCCCGATATGCCGGCCACACTCCACCCACCCCCTCCACCGACTCCGCCGCCCGCACGGCCCGCACGATCGCCCGCGTCACCACATCCGCACCCGCGGCGAGCACGGGGTTGAGGGCGAGCGGATCCCCGGCGCCGAGCGGCCGAGCCCCCGTGGCCAGGGCGAACACCGTGTCGCCGTCGTGCAGCAGGTGCACCGGCCGCACGGCACGCGCGATGCCGTCGTGCGCGGTCCCGGCCACCTTCTGGGCCTGCGCCTTCGACAGTTCCGCGTCGGTGGCCACCACCGCGAGCGTGGTGTTCAGAGGCGGCGGCGCATTCTTCGCCGCGGTCTCGGCGAGCCGCCGGCGCGCGGCGTCATGCACCCGCTCCTCCGGATACCGCACCCGCCCGTCGAACAACTCCCCATACAGAACCCCCGTATCCGGATCGGACACCGCCCCCACCGCGTTGGCCACCACCAACGCCGCCACGGTGATCCCCGAGGGGAGGACGACGCTCGCCGTCCCGACCCCGCCCTTCATCGCTCCGACCGCGGCCCCCGTCCCCGCCCCCACACACCCCTCCGGCACCTCCGCACCGAAGGCACTCGCCGCGGCGGCCTCGACGGCGGCCCGCCCGGTCGCCGCGTCCGGCCGGGCCCGGAAGTCACCGCCGCGCCCCAGGTCGAAGACACACGCCGCAGGCACGACCGGCACCACATGCGAGGGATCCGGCCCCACCCGCACCCCCCGCCCCTGCTCCTCCAGCCAGGCCATCACCCCGGCGGCCGCGTCGAGCCCGTACGCGCTGCCCCCGGTCAGCACGATCGCCTCGACCTTCTGCACCAGGTTGCGCGGATCGAGCGCGTCGGTCTCCTTGGTGCCGGGACCTCCACCGCGTACGTCCACCGCGGCGACGGCCCCGCCCTCCGGGGCGAGCACGACGGTGGTGCCGGTGAGCCAACCGTCGCCGGTGCGCGTCGCGTGTCCCACGCGCACCCCGGCGACATCTGTCAGAGCGTCAACTGTCATGGAACCAGTCTCGTCCAGCCCCGCCGCACTCCTCGCGGCCCAGCCGGCCGAGGCGGTCGCGGACGAGATGGCCCCAGCCGGCCGACGCAGCCCCGGCCGGACGAGGTCACGCCGCCCGAACCGGCTCCCCGCGCTCCCGGGCCGCCATACGCGCGGTCAATGTCGTCCCGGTCACCACCGCCAGCGTCGCCACGATGCCCGCGGCCGGCACCGCCCAGTCGCCCAGGAAGGTGCAGCAGATCACCAGCAACGCCGTGACCGGCAGAACCAGTTGCTGCGCGATGCCCACCTTGAAATGCCGCGAGTGCAGGCCCCAGACGGTCAGCAGATAGAGCGCGGTCGGCAGGGTCACCGCGGCAGACGCGGCCAGTGTCGAGACGTGTGCCTTGCCGACGGCCTGTTCCACGACCACCTCCAGCCCCGCCCCGATCGCGGCGGCCGACGCGAACACCAGGTAGTGGCCGTATCCCCACAGGAACGCCTGCTTGCTGGAGCGCAGACGGCCGTGGATGGGCACCACGAAGTAGATCCACCAGGCGGCGAAGATGATCAGCAGTCCCCCCAGGGCGATCGGCAGCAGCTCGTCCAGCGCGTCGTTCTCGTCGAGGCCGGACTTCACGGCGACCGTGGCGGCGGCGATCGTCTCGCCGAGCACGATGATCGTGAACAGCCCGTACCGTTCCGCGATGTGGTGCGGATGCCACGACGTCGGATGGTCCCTCTCGGCGAAGGGCGGCACACACATCTCCAGCACCGCCATCACCAGGAAGACCCAGGCCCGTCCGCCCTCGGGCAGCACCAGCAGCCCCAGCCAGCCGACCTGGCACAGCAGCACGCCGAACGCGTACCGCAGGGCCATCGTCCGCTCCGCGCTCTCGCTCGAACGCGCCACCCGCAGCCACTGCGCGATCAGCGCCAGCCGCATGATCACATAGCCCAGCAACACGGCCAGGAACTCGTGGTCGTCGAACGCCCGGGACACCCCGGCCGCCAGCACCAGAACACCGGCGATCTGTACCAGGGTGACGACCCGGTAGAGCGCGTCGTCGTTGTCGTACGCCGAGGAGAACCACGTGAAGTTCATCCACGCCCACCAGATGGCGAAGAAGACCATCGCGTAGTTGAGGATCCCCTCGCCGGCGTGGCCCTCGGCGATGGAGTGCACGAGGGCCACGCCCGCCTGGGCGATGGCCACGACGAAGCACAGGTCGAAGAAGAGCTCCAACGGCGAGGCGACCCTGTGGGGCTCGTCCCGGCCACGGGCGGTGAGTCTGCGCAGTGGACTGCGCGTCGGACTGGACGTCATGGCCCAAGCACAGCAGATGTCGGCCGGAAATTCCCCCGCGGCCTTGCACGAGCTGCCGGGGTGAGGGATCTGCGTCATACGAGCCGTCGGGACCGCTGCCGTACCCTGGACCTGTGAGCACCGCCCCCGACCCCGCGCCCTCCGAGCCGAAGCCCGCGCTGGTCTTCGACGATCCGCTGGACCAGCAGTCCCCGGACGACACCGACCGAGGCTGGGGCGACCGGCCGCGCACCGACGGCGACAGCGCGGCCGACCTGAGGCGCTTCCTCGACGAGAAGCCGCCCCACCACCTCTGAGCGAGGCGCACGACCCAGCTCGCTAGCGCCCGTCGTGGCCCGAGCCCCGCTGCGCGACCAGGGCGTCGCGGATCTCCTTGAGGACCTCCAGCTCGGTCACCTCGATGACCTCGTGCGTGCCCTCCTTCGCCTTCCGGCGGGCCTCCATCCGAGCCAGGTACTTCGACATCGGCAGGACCATCAGGAAGTAGACGACGGCCGCGGTGATCAGGAAGGTGAGCGTCGCGCCGAGGACCGAGCCCCACAGGATCCGGACCCCCTCCGCACTGTCGCCGGTACCTGTGCACGGGCCCTTGATGCACGAGTTGTAGCTGTCGAGGTTCTTCGTCCCGATCGTCCCCACCAGTGGGTTGATGATTCCCTTCACCACCGAGTTGACGATGTTGGTGAAGGCGGCGCCGATGACCACCGCGACAGCCAGATCGACGACGTTCCCGCGCATCAGAAAGGCCTTGAAGCCCTCCAGGACGCTCGGCTTCTTCTCGCTCACCTAGAGGCCTCTTCTCGCACGCACAGCTTGTGGAACAAACAGCTCCGCAACCTACGTCAGCGCGAGGTGACCCTGTCCAACGGGGTAGCTCGAAAGGGGCCCTTGACTGAAACTCCCGCAACGGACGGACAGTACGGCTCAACACAGCGTCACCGCCAGCCGTGCCGTCGCGCTCGCGCCCGCGAGGCGTGCCGCCGTCGATCGCGGCACCGAGAGCACGACCAGCGCCCCGCCCTCGGTCACACCGTCCAGCGGCTCCGGCACCTTCGTCACCCGCGCCCCGCGTGCGACCACCCGGGCATCCCCGCCCAGCCCCGACTCCTCGGCGGCGATGACGTCGACCCGGTCCCCGGGGCGCAGCAGCCGGACCGTCGCACCGTCGGCGATCCGCACCGGCGCCGACACCGTCTCCACGGCACGGCGCTCGTGTACCGGCTCGGTTGCCGGATGCCCCCGCGCCCCGTCGTCGCCCCGCGGGCCCGCCGCCACCACCGCGGCCGCGGTGACGGCCAAGCCGAGGGCCAGAGCCCGCCCGCGGTGCCGTACGAACCGCCGTAGCTGCCGGTGCCCGCCCCGCACCCGCACCGGCGCGAAATGCGGGACCTCGCAGGTCGGGGGAGCGTCGGTGCCCAGGGGGAGGGGCACGAGGGGAGAGGGGGACGGAGCGAAGGACATGAGGACCACCACCAGCGACGAGACATCGGCTTGCGCTGCCACGATGAGGCTTCGCGCCGGATCCCGCCGGGGCCGGTGGACTACCGGCCGGTTGTGGAAAACTCCCTCACCCGAACGAGAACTTCCGTCCCCGCCGGGGCAGTTCGAGATCAGGGAAGTTCGAACCCCGGATTCATCCCGCCCAGCGCGTTCACGCACAGGCAGTCCCGCTCCCCGTTCGCAGGCAGCGCCGCCACCGCGTCGAACAGCACGCCCCGCAGCCGGTCCACATTCGCCGCGAACACCCGCAGCACCTCGTCGTGCGAGACGCCCTCGCCGGTCTCGGCGCCCGCGTCGAGATCGGTGACCAGGGTCAACGACGTGTAGCAGAGCTCCAGTTCACGGGCGAGCGCCGCCTCGGGGTGGCCGGTCATGCCCACCACCGACCAGCCCTGGGCCTGGTGCCACACCGATTCGGCGCGGGTCGAGAACCGGGGCCCCTCGATCACGACGAGCGCGCCGCCGTCCACGGCCTCCCAGTCCCGCCCACGGGCCGCCTTCAGCGCGGCCGCCCGCCCGACGGGGCAGTACGGGTCGGCCAGCGACACGTGCACCACGTTCGGCACACCGCCGTCCGGCAGCGGCAGCCCGTCGAAGTACGTTCCCGCCCGGGACTTCGTACGGTCGACCAGCTGGTCCGGTACGAGCAGCGTGCCCGGGCCGTACTCGGCGCGCAGCCCGCCCACGGCGCACGGCCCGAGGACCTGCCGTGCCCCCACCGACCTGAGCGCCCACAGATTGGCCCGGTAGTTGATCCGGTGCGGCGGCAGATGGTGGCCGCGCCCGTGCCGGGGCAGGAAGGCGACCCGCCGTCCGGCGATCTCGCCGAGGAAGAGGGTGTCGCTGGGCGGACCGTAGGGGGTGTCCACCTGAACCTCGGTCACGTCCTCGAGGAACGAGTAGAAGCCGGAGCCGCCGATTACGCCGATCTCTGCGTTCGCCATGACCAGCACATTATCCGGCCCCGGAAACCCGCGGCGACCGGGCCCGGGAAACGCCGAAGACCCCGCCGTCGTACGACGGCAGGGCCCCGGAAGTGAGACCTATGCGGCGGAGCTGCTGCTGGACGAGGTGCCCGAGCTCGACGACTTCGAGTCCGAGGAGGACGAGGAAGAAGACGAGGACGACTCGGACGACGACGAGGTGGACGTCGACGGCTTCGAGGACGACGACGCCGGGGAGCTGCTCGACGAGGAGCCGCGGCTGTCGTTGCGGTAGAAGCCGGAGCCCTTGAAGACGATGCCGACCGCGGAGAACACCTTCTTGAGGCGACCCTGGCAGTTGGGGCACTCGGTCAGAGCGTCGTCGGTGAACTTCTGCACCGCCTCGAGGCCCTCGCCGCACTCGGTGCACTGGTACTGATAGGTGGGCACTGTCTTCCTCCTGGCACTCTCACTCAATGAGTGCTAACGATGGTCCATAGTGACGTATTCCCGGGGATCAGTCCACTGCCACCGGCACTCGGTGACCGATGCCACGTGCGACGGTCCGGCCGCGGGGCCGCGCCACGAGGTGTGAACGCAGCGCCAGCAGAGTCGCCAGGGCGAGCAGAGTTCCCCCCATCGGCACCAGGAACCCGGCGCCGCCCCAGAAGCGGTCCTCCAGCTGTCCGGCGATCGTGACGGCGGCCGCCTGGCCGAGCGCCACCGCGCCGGTCAGCCAGGTGAAGGCCTCGGTGCGGGCGCCGGCCGGGACCAGACTCTCGACCAGGGTGTAGCCGGTGATCAGGGCGGGCGCGATGCACATGCCGACCAGGAGGCCGAGGCCCGCCAGGACGAGCACCGAGTGCGCGGCCCACAGGCCGGAGGCCGTCAGCGCGAGGGCGCCGTATCCGACGATCAAGCGCCGCTGGGGGGCCACCTTCCAGGCGATGGCGCCGCAGACCAGGCCGGAGAGCATGTTGCCCGCGGCGAAGACGCCGTACAGGACACCGTTCAGGCCGGGTTCGCCGATCGACTCGCTGAACGCGGCCAGCGAGACCTGCATGCCGCCGAAGACGGAACCGATGCCCAGGAACGTCACGATCAGGACCCGCACCCCAGGGACCCGCAGCGCCGAGGCGTGCTCCACGCGTGCGTGCCCGTCGACGGCCGTGACCGACGGCTGGGTGCTCTTCTGCGCGGCGAACAGCAGGCCGCCGAGCAGCGTCAGGGACGCCTCCGTCAGCAGGCCCGCGGCCGGGTGCACGGCGGTGCACAGCGCGGTGGCGAGCAGCGGGCCGAAGACGAAGGTCAGCTCGTCCGTGACGGACTCGAAGGCCGCCGCCGTGGTCATCAGGGGCGAGCCCTGCAGCTTCACGCCCCAGCGGGCGCGCACCATGGGCCCGATCTGCGGCACCGAGGCACCCGTGGGCACGGCCGCCGCGAACAACGCCCACAGAGGCGCGTGCGCGAGGGCGAGGGCCGTCAGGGACAGGCCCGAAAGGGTGTGCACCAGCACGCCGGGGATCAGCACGGCGCGCTGGCCCCAGCGGTCCGCGAGACGGCCGCTGTAGGGCGCGAACAGCGCCATGGCGACACCGGTGACGGCCGCGACGGCGCCCGCCGCGCCGTACGAGCCGGTGGTGTGCTGCACGAGCAGCACGAGGGAAAGCGTGAGCATCGCGAACGGCTGGCGCGCCGCGAAGCCGGGGAGCAGGAACGTCCAGGCGCCGCGGGTACGCAGCAGCTGCCCGTATCCGGGGCGGGAGGAGGTGACCGTGGATGCCACGGCCCGTGCCTTTCTGCCGCCTGGTAGCGCGGCTCCCCTTCATAAGGGGCGGCGCCGAGAGCTGTCCTCTTGCGCGGACTGCGGTAGATGCCGAATCCGACTGCTCAGGGACGTCTCGGCCGCCATACGGTCGCGCCAGCTCTGCGTCAGGCAGAGTTGGTTCGATCAGGGGTGCGAGCACATCGTACAGGGGGCGCGTAACACGCTTTTAACGTGAGCCGTCGGCGCCGTCCGTACCCAGCCAGTCGGCCAGCTTGCCGCCGTGGCCCACCGCGCGCAGCCGCCGTTCCGCGGCGTCGCGGACCGGGTCGGTGGCGACGACGAGCAGTTCGTCCCCGCGCCGCAGCACCGTGGTGGGCAGCGGAACGAACGATTTTCCCTCGCGGACGACGAGGGTGACCGCGGCGCCGGCCGGCAGCCGCAGTTCGTTGACCTCGACGCCGTGCATCCGGGACCCCTCGGGGATGGCGACGGACAGCAGGTGCCCGCGCAGCCGCTCCAGGGGCGCCGACTCGATGCCGAGGTCGGCGGCCTCGGCGTCCCCGCCCAGACGCAGCTTGCGTGCCAGCCAGGGCAGCGTCGGACCCTGCACGAGGGTGTAGACGACGACCAGGACGAAGACGATGTTGAAGATGCGACGGCTGCCCTCGATACCGCTCACCATGGGGATCGTCGCCAGGATGATGGGCACGGCGCCGCGCAGTCCGGCCCAGGACATGAGTGTCTGCTCCTGCCAGGGCACCCGGAACGGCGTCAGGCACAGCACGACGCTCAGGGGCCGCGCCACCATGGTCAGCACCAGCCCGATGACGAGCCCGGGCAGCACGTCGTCGCCCAGCTCGTGCGGGGTGACCAGCAGGCCCAGCAGGACGAACATGCCGATCTGGGCGATCCAGCCGAGCCCGTCGGCGAAGCCGCGGGTGGCGGGCCAGTGCGGCAGCTTGGCGTTGCCCATCGCCATGGAGGCGAGATAGACGGCGAGGAAGCCGCTGCCGTGTGCCAGCGCGCCCGCCGCGTACGCGGTGACGGCGATCGCCATGACCGCGATCGGATAGAGACCGGAGGCGGGCAGGGCGACATGCCTGAGGCCCCAGGAGCCCAGCCAGCCCACCGCGATGCCGATGGCCGCGCCGATGGCCAGCTCCAGGGTTATCTCGCCGATCAGCGTGTACCAGTGCTCGACTGGGCCCGCCTGGGAGAAGGCGACCACCAGGATGACCACCGGGGCGTCGTTGAAGCCGGACTCGGCCTCCAGCGTCCCCGTCACGCGCGTGGGGAGCGGGATCTTGCGCAGCACCGAGAAGACCGCCGCCGCGTCCGTCGAGGAGACGACCGCCCCGATGATGAGCGCCTGACGCCACTCGAGGCCGATCAGGTAGTGCGCGGCCGTCGCCGTGACCCCCACGCTCACCGCGACCCCGCCCAGCGCCAGCGCGGTGGCGGCCGGCAGGGCCGGCTTGATCTCCTTCCACTTCGTGCCGAGGCCACCCTCGGCCAGGATCACGACCAGGGCCGCGTACCCGATGACCTGGGTCAGCTCGGCGTTGTCGAACTTGATGTCGCCGATGCCGTCCTGGCCCATGGCGATCCCGATCCCCAGGTACACGAGCAGGCTGGGGAGCCCGCTGCGCGAGGAGATCCGGACCGCAGCCACAGCGACGAGCAGGACGAGCGAGCAGACGAGGAGGAGCTGGTTGAGGTGGTGGACAGTCAGCGGCCGTTCCCTTCCCTGGCTCACCCGCATCACGCGCGCGTGAGCTCACGTACATAGGACACGAAGTGGTGGGACTCCGCATCCAAGTACTTCGTTACCTTACCTAACTCTTGACGATTTCTTGACGCTTCGCGTGGCGAGATCGAACGCTCGTCCGCGCTGGTTGCCCACTCCGCGTCAAGTCCGCCTGGGCCCTGCGCCTATGGTTGCTCCAGCGCGCAGAGCCTGCGTCACATCCCCGGCCGGGCGCGCGGCGTCTGGTGCGGCCGGGGATGTGACGCAGGCTCCCCGTCGAAAGCACAGCCCGCCCTGCCGCTCGCGTTAGGACAGCAAGGACAGCGATGCCCCCCACCACCACCGCCTCATCGGGTCAGCAGCCCGGCAAGTCCGGCAGGAAGAAGGGGCGCAGAGCCCGTCTGATCGTTCTCGTCCTCGTCCTGGCCGTCATCGGCGGCGTCGCCTACGGCGGGTACTGGTCGGTGAGCACCGTCCGCGCCTCCTTCCCGCAGACCAAGGGCTCGATCGAGCTCGAAGGCCTGTCGGGTCCCGTGGACGTCAAGCGCGACAACTACGGCATCCCGCAGATCTACGCCTCCTCGGACGCGGACCTGTTCATGGCGCAGGGCTACGTCCAGGCGCAGGACCGCTTCTACGAGATGGACGTGCGCCGCCACATGACCTCCGGGCGCCTGTCGGAGATGTTCGGCAAGGGCCAGGTCGACGACGACGAGTTCCTGCGCACACTGGGCTGGGACCGGGTCGCGAAGAAGGAGTACGACACCAAGCTGTCGGCCTCCACCAAGAAGTACCTCCAGGCCTACGCCAAGGGAGTCAACGCCTACCTCCAGGGCAAGAGCGGCGAGGACATCTCCCTGGAGTACGCGGCGCTCGGCTTCAGGAACGACTACAAGCCCGAGAAGTGGACCCCGGTCGACTCGGTCGCGTGGCTGAAGGCCATGGCCTGGGACCTGCGCGGCAACATGCAGGACGAGATAGACCGCGCCCTGCTGACGAGCCGCCTCGGCCCGAAGCAGATCGCCGACCTGTACCCCGAGTACCCGTACAGCCGGAACCAGACGATCGTCCAGGAGGGCCAGTACAACGAGCTGACCCAGACGTTCGAGCAGAACGGCAGCACGGAGAACAGCGGGACGACCGGCACCGGCACCGCCTCGAGCGGCTCCGGAACGTCCACGAGCGGCACCACGGGCACGTCGGCCTCCACCGCGTCGTCGACCTCCTCCTCGACCGCCTCGGCGCTCCAGAGCCAGCTCTCGGGCCTCTACAACGTCTTGGACGACGTCCCCACGGCCGTCGGCGTCAACGGCCAGGGCATCGGCTCCAACTCCTGGGTCGTGGCGGGGGAGCACACCATCACCGGCAAGCCGCTGCTGGCCAACGACCCGCACCTGTCGGCCTCCCTGCCGTCCGTCTGGTACCAGATGGGCCTGCACTGCCGGACCGTCTCCAGCACGTGCCAGTACGACGTCTCCGGCTACACCTTCGCGGGCATGCCCGGCGTGGTCATCGGCCACAACGCGAAGATCGCCTGGGGCATGACGAACTCCGGCGTCGACGTCACCGACCTCTACCTGGAGAAGCTCTCCGGCGACGGCTACCTCTACGACGGCAGGACCAAGCCCTTCACCACGCGCGAGGAGACCATCAAGGTCGCCGGCGGCGAGTCCAAGAAGATCGTCGTCCGTGAGACGAACAACGGCCCCCTGCTCTCCGACCGCTACGACGAACTCGTGAAGGTCGGCAAGAAGGCCACCGTCGACAACGCGGCCCCCGACCGAGGCGACGGCTACGGCGTCGCCCTGCGCTGGACCGCGCTCGACCCCGGCACCTCCATGGACGCCGTGTTCGCGATGGACAAGGCGTCGAACTGGAGCGAGTTCCGCGCGGCGGCGGCCCTGTTCGACGTGCCCTCGCAGAACCTCGTCTACGCCGACTCCGAGAACATCGGCTACACGCTGCCCGGCCGCATCCCGATCCGCGCGAAGGGCGACACCGGCGCGATTCCGGCCCCGGGCTGGGACCCCAAGTACGCCTGGACCGGCAAGTACATCGAGCAGGACGAGCTGCCCTACGAGTACAACCCGTCACGCGGTTACATCGTCACCGCCAACCAGGCCGTGATCGACAAGGACAAGTACCCCTACACGCTCACCACGGACTGGGGCTACGGCACCCGCAGCCAGCGCATCACCGACCTGATCGAGCAGAAGATCAAGGGCGGCGGCAAGGTCTCCACCGACGACATGCGCCAGATGCAGCTCGACAACAGCAGCGAGATCGCCAAGCTGCTCGTGCCCAAGCTGCTGAAGATCGACGTCGAGGACAAGGACGTACGTCAGGCGCAGGAGCTGCTGGAGGGCTGGGACTACACCCAGGACGCCGACTCGGCGGCGGCCGCCTACTTCAACGCCGTCTGGCGCAACATCCTCAAGCTCGCCTTCGGCAACAAGCTGCCCAAGGAGCTGCGGGTCAAGGGCCAGTGCCTGTGGGTCGACCCCATCACCACCACCGGGCCCGCGGACGAGGCGGACAAGGTCCGCGAGTGCGGCCAGCGTGATGCCGACCAGGCGCAGCCCGACGGCGGCGACCGCTGGTTCGAGGTCGTGCGCAACCTCATGGACGACGAGAACAGCGACTGGTGGAAGACCCCGAAGGGCGCCGGTGACCGTCCCGAGGCCAACAACAGGGACGAGCTGTTCAAGCGCGCCATGATCGACGCCCGCTGGGAGCTGACCGCCAAGCTCGGCAAGGACATCGACACCTGGAGCTGGGGTCGGCTGCACCGTCTGTTCCTGAAGAACCAGACCCTGGGCACCGACGGTCCCGACATAGTGAAGTACATGCTCAACCGCGGCCCCTGGAAGCTCAGCGGCGGCGAGGCGACGGTCAACGCGACCGGCTGGAACGCCGCGGGCGGCTACGGCGTCGTCTGGGTGCCGTCGATGCGCATGGTGGTCAACCTCGGCGACCTCGACAAGTCGAAGTGGATCAACCTCACCGGCGCCTCCGGGCACGCCTACAGCGCGCACTACACCGACCAGACCGGCAAGTGGGTCAAGGGCGAGCTGCTGGACTGGTCGTTCTCGGACGACGCCGTCGACAAGAGCACGACCGACACACTGGTGCTGAAGCCGTGAGCCTCCGGCGATAGAGCGAACAAGGGGCCCGCCGCACACGCGTGTGGCGGGCCCCTTCGTACGCCTGGATGTTCAGGCGCCGCTACGGAAGCGGCGCACGCCCGACGGCGTCACCACCGCGTGCACCAGCCGGTCGTGCGCCTCCTCCGGGACATGGGCGACGACCTCGGAGTCGTACAGGAGCACCACCAGCGCCGGTCGTGCGCCCGCGCGCTCCAGGCGCGCGAGCACCCGGTCGTACGACCCCCCGCCGCGCCCCAGGCGCATGCCGCGCCCGTCCACCGCCAGGCCGGGCAGCAGCACGACGTCGGCGCCGGTCACGGCGTCCGGGCCCAGCCGCTCGCCGGAGGGCTCGAAGAGGGCCATTTTCCCGCCGTGCTGGACGCGCGCGACAGAGCCCTCGCCGGTGTAGGCGCCCCAGTCCAGATCGTTGTCCGGAAGAAGCGCCGGGAGCAGAACCCGCACGCCCCGCTCACGCAGCGCGTCAAGAAGCGTGAGCGTGCCGGGTTCGGTCCCCACCGAGACGTACGCCGCCACCGTGCGCGCACGCGCCAGTTCGGGCAGCTCGAGGGCCCGGTCGGCCAGCGCGGCCGCGGCTTCTCGCACGTCATCGGCCGTCAATCTGCTCCTCACTGCCAGGTATTCTTGCCGCAACGTTCGCTTGTCAGGCTTGGTGGGACGTCCGATGTGACTCAAAGTCTGCACCCATACCCTTCTAATACGCTCATATAAGAGCTTATTAACCGGAGCCCCAGATTCCAGGCAAAGGCACCGGATAGGGTGGCGAACATGACTCAGTCGCACCCTCGGATCAGCAAGGCTGTCATTCCGGCAGCAGGGCTCGGCACCCGCTTCCTGCCGGCCACCAAGGCCACTCCCAAGGAGATGCTGCCGGTGGTCGACAAGCCGGCGATCCAGTACGTGGTCGAGGAGGCCGTCTCGGCGGGCCTCGATGACGTCCTCATGATCACGGGACGCAACAAGCGCCCCCTGGAGGACCACTTCGACCGCAACTACGAGCTCGAGTCCGCCCTTCAGAAGAAGGGCGACGCCAGCCGGCTCGCCAAGGTCCAGGAGTCCAGCGACCTCGCCACCATGCACTACGTGCGCCAGGGCGACCCCCGCGGCCTCGGCCACGCCGTCCTGTGCGCGGCCCCCCACGTGGGGCACGAGCCCTTCGCCGTCCTCCTCGGCGACGACCTGATCGACGCCCGCGACCCGCTGCTCAAGCGGATGATCGAGGTGCAGGAGCAGTACGGCGGCAGCGTCATCGCGCTGATGGAGGTCGCGCCCGAGCAGATCCACCTCTACGGCTGTGCCGTCGTCGAGGAGACCGAGGACAGCGACGTCGTCAGGGTGGGCGGTCTCGTCGAGAAGCCCGAGGCGTCCGACGCCCCGTCCAACTACGCGGTCATCGGCCGGTACGTCCTCGACCCGCACATCTTCGACATACTCCGCAAGACCGAGCCGGGCCGGGGCAACGAGATCCAGCTCACCGACGCCCTCCAGCAGCTCGCACAGGACGAGAAGCTCGGCGGTCCGGTGCACGGCGTCGTCTTCAAGGGGCGCCGCTACGACACCGGGGACCGCGGCGACTATCTGCGTGCCATTGTCAGACTCGCGTGCGAACGTGAAGACCTGGGCCCGGACTTCCGGACCTGGCTTCGCAGTTTCGTAGCCGAGGAGATGTAGCGAGTTGAGCACCGCCGCGACCCGCCCCACCGACCAGGACCACCTCTGGTCGGTGGACGAACACCTGGAGGACATCCTCGCGACCGTCCGTCCCCTCGAACCCATCGAGCTGCAGCTGCTCGACGCCCAGGGCTGCGTCCTGGTCGAGGACGTCACGGTCCCGGTGTCCCTGCCGCCGTTCGACAACAGCTCCATGGACGGGTACGCGGTGCGGGTCGCGGACGTGGCGGGCGCGAGCGAGGAGTTCCCGGCCGTCCTGGACGTCGTCGGGGACGTCGCGGCGGGCCAGGCGGAGCCGCTGCAGGTCGGCCCCGGGCAGGCCGCCCGCATCATGACCGGCGCCCCGCTGCCGCCCGGCGCCGAGACCGTCGTCCCCGTCGAGTGGACCGACGGAGGCCTCGGCGAGGGCCCGGTGACCGGGATGCGCGCCCGCAGTCTCGCCCCCGAGGGCGCCGAGGGGCAGGTGCACGTGCACCGGCCCGCCCAGGCACGCGCGCACGTGCGCGCCGAGGGCAGCGACGTCCGGGCCGGCGACCGCGCCCTGGACGCCGGCACCGTCCTCGGCCCCCCGCAGATCGCCCTGCTCGCCGCGATCGGCCGCGGCACCGTCCGCGTGCGCCCGCGCCCACGCGTGGTCGTCATGTCCACCGGCAGCGAACTCGTCCAGCCCGACGAGAGCCTCGGCACCGGCCAGATCTACGACTCCAACAGCTTCGCCCTCACCGCGGCCGCCCGGGACGCCGGCGCCATCGCCTACCGCGTGGGCGCCGTCGCCGACGACGCCGAGACCCTGCGCTCCACCATCGAGGACCAACTCGTCCGCGCCGACCTCGTGGTCACCACGGGCGGCGTGAGCGTCGGGGCGTACGACGTCGTCAAGGAGGCGCTGTCCTCCGTGGGCGACGAGGACGAGCCCGGCAGCGGTGTCGACTTCCGCAAGCTCGCCATGCAGCCCGGCAAGCCCCAGGGCTTCGGGACCATCGGCCCCGACCACACCCCGCTGCTGGCCCTGCCGGGCAACCCGGTGTCGTCGTACGTCTCCTTCGAACTCTTCGTCCGCCCCGCGATCCGCACCCTCATGGGCCTCGACGACGTCCACCGGCCGCGGACCAGGGCGACCCTGACCACGGACAAGGCGCTGACCTCGCCCAAGGGACGCCGGCAGTTCCTGCGCGGTGCCTGTGCCGATGGCTCGGTCGCCCCGGTCGGCGGCGCCGGATCCCATCTGGTGGCCGCCCTCGCGCAGGCCAACGCACTGATCGTCGTCCCGGAGGACGTGGAGTCCGTCGAGCCCGGGACCGAGGTCGAAGTGGTCCAGCTCGGCTGAGCACCCCTGGTTGGCGGTACCGTGTCGCGCACAACAGGCCGGACCGGGAGCGCCGCACAACCATGAGTACGCAGGACCGACTGACGCACATCGACGAAGCGGGAGCCGCCCGCATGGTCGATGTCTCCGGCAAGGACGTCACCGCACGCACCGCGCGTGCCAGTGGACGTGTTCTCGTTTCCCCCCGAGTGATCGAGCTGCTGCGCGGCGAGGGCGTCCCCAAGGGCGACGCGCTGGCCACCGCGCGGATCGCGGGCATCATGGGCGCCAAACGCACGCCGGACCTGATCCCGCTGTGCCACCCGTTGTCGGTGTCCGGTGTGACACTGGATCTGTCGGTCGCGGACGACGCCGTGGAGATCCGGGCCACCGTGAAGACGACGGACCGCACGGGCGTCGAGATGGAAGCCCTCACCGCGGTGTCCGTCGCCGCGCTCACCGTGATCGACATGGTCAAGGCGGTCGACAAGGGAGCGGTCATCACGGACGTGCGGGTGGAGGAGAAGACGGGCGGCAAGTCGGGCGACTGGAGCCGGGCATGACGTATCGCGCACTGGTGGTCACCGCCTCCAACCGGGCCGCCGCCGGAGTCTACGAGGACAAGGGCGGCCCGCTGATCGCCGACGGTCTGAAGCGCTTCGGTTTCGCCGTCGAGGGCCCGCAGGTCGTGGCCGACGGACGCCCCGTGGAGGCAGCTCTGCAGGCCGCCGTCGATGCCGGATACGACGTCGTCGTCACCACCGGCGGCACCGGCATCTCGCCCACCGACCGCACCCCCGAGGCGACCCGCGCGGTGATCGCGTACGAGGTGCCGGGCATCGCGGAGGCCATCCGGGCGTTCGGAGGGGAGAAGGTGCCGACCGCCGCGCTCTCCCGGGGCCTGGCCGGGGTGGCGGGACGCACACTGATCGTCAACCTGCCGGGTTCCAGTGGCGGGGTGAAGGACGGACTGGCCGTTCTGGAGCCCCTGTTGATGCACGCCGTCGACCAGATCCGCGGCGGCGACCACCCGAGACCCGGCCCCGGCAGTGGGGGTGCGAGCTGAACAGCCCATCCTGGCCCGTCGTACTGGCGGACGGCGATGTCGTCCTGAGGCCGATAAAGATGCGTGACCAGCGGCTCTGGCGTGAGGTCAACCGGCGCAACCGGGACTGGCTGCGCCCCTGGGAGGCGACCATTCCGCCGCCCACCCCGAGCGGGCCGATCGCGCACCGGCCGACCTACCGTCAGATGGTGCGGCACCTCAGGTCCGAGGCGAACGCGGGGCGGATGCTGCCCTTCGTCATCGAGTACCGGGGGCAGTTGGTCGGGCAGTTGACGGTCGCCGGAATCACCTGGGGCTCGATGTGCTCGGGGCACGTCGGCTACTGGGTGGACCAGTCGGTGGCCGGTCGCGGGGTGATGCCGACGGCCGTGGCGCTTGTCGTGGACCACTGTTTCCGCACGGTCGGCCTGCACCGCATCGAGGTCTGCATTCGCCCCGAGAACGGGCCCAGCCGTCGGGTCGTCGAGAAACTCGGATTCCGCGAGGAGGGGCTGCGGCCGCGTTATCTCCACATCGACGGCGCCTGGCGCGACCATCTCGTGTTCGCGCTCACCGCGGAAGAGGTGCCCGACGGTTTGCTCCGGCGCTGGCAGCGGGCACGCTCCAGGAGTACGCCGCACGACAATCCCGCATAGCCGGGAAGTCGGTGTCGGAGCCTTGGTCGGAAAATGGAATAGGTGTTCGAAAATGATCGGTGCATGACCGTCTCGGGCCATTGAATTCACGACTCATGCGGCCTGCTGATCGGATCGGTCACAAAAAAAGCTCGAAATATCAGCCAGATCGTGCGACACACCGGCGCAATTGGCAGATGGCCTCACGCAAACCCCTCTACCGTGTGAGGCGTGAGCAGCAGCGGCCTCATCTACGCAGTCATTGTCGGGGCCTGGGCCGCCTACTTGGTGCCGATGTGGCTCCGTAGGCAGGACGAGCTGAACGAGGCCCGTCCGACGGAACGCTTCAGCACGGCCATCCGGTTGCTGTCCGGACGGGCGGGCATGGAGCGTCGATACGCCAAGGACCTGCGCGCGCGCTCCACCGACGAGGGGGAGCACGGCGCCGACGAACCGGATGCCGTCACCGAATCGGTGGACGTCCGGGCTTTCGCCATGCCTCCGACCCGTCCACAGGCCCAGGCGACGGTCCAGCCGCCGGCTTCGGAGCGCCGGGAGGCGCCGCGCGAGCCCGCGCCCGACCACGGTGGCGCGCCGACGCGCAAGCAGGCACCACCCGCACCCGCCGCCTCGGCGCAACCCAAGGCTCAGACGCATGCCCCCGCACCCCGGCGCACAGCCGCCGCGGAAGCGGCCGCGGCGCGCGCCCGGCGCACGAAGGCACTCGCGCGCCGACGGCGTACGACCGTGATGCTCTTCCTGGCCTTCACACTCGGCACGATCGTCGCCGCCGTCGGAGGACTCGCCTTCCTGTGGGCGCCCGGCGTGCCGGCGGTGATGCTCAGCGCGTACATCGCGCACCTGCGCTCCCAGGAACGCCGTCGCTTCGCCTACCAGATGGACCGGCGCCGCGCCGAGGCCGCCGCACAGCGACTGCGGGAGCGCGCGCGTCAGCCGCGCCGGCGCTCGTCCGTGAGCACCGGCGTGGAAGCCGACGAACCGGAAGAGGGGCCGGCGACGGAGACCGATACCGGGCTCTCGGCGCTCGCCGCCGACCGCCGTGCCCTCGTCGAGCAGACCGATCACGCCGAGTGGATCGACCAGCAGCGCGAGCGGCAGCACAGGCCCGGGCACGGGGACAGCTGGGACCCGGTACCGGTGCCGCTGCCGACGTACGTGACCGCGCCGGTCGCTCCGCGGGCCACCTCGGACGTGGACCTCGGGGCGCCGGACGCGTGGAGTTCGGCGCGCTCCAGCAGCGCCGCCACTCCGGAGCACTCGGGCCAGGAGGCGACGCCCGTCGCGGAGGACGAGGGGTCGGAGGAACTCCCGGACGACGCGGAGGACAAGCCGGCGGCGGGCGACCGCAGTGACGCCCGCCGCGCCGCCTCTGCCCGCCGTGCACGCGAGCGTGGCCGTACGCCGCTCTTCGACCAGTACGAGGAAGGCGACCGGCCGCGCGCGGCCAACGAGTGACGGACGGGGCGGGATCACCGCGCCCTGACCAGCCGGGAACGGATTTCCAAGCACCCGGACGGGGATGCTAGAGTTTCACTCGTTGCAAGGGCCTGTGGCGCAGTCTGGTAGCGCACCTCGTTCGCATCGAGGGGGTCTGGGGTTCAAATCCCCACAGGTCCACGCAGCTCAAAGCCCCTACTGGTGATCACCGGTAGGGGCTTTGGCATGCCGTACAGCAGCGAAGCACAGCGACTACTCCCTGGTGACCTGGCGTCAACGCTCGTCTTCGTCGAGGCCGAAGCAGTCATGAAGGCTCCGCTGCGGTTTGGGCATGATGGCTTCCTATGAGGACACAGGTGACGTTCGACAGCGCCGACCCGCACGCTCAGGCCGCCTTCTGGGCGCAGGCGATCGGGTCTGCAGTGGAGGACCACTCGGCGCTGGTCGACCAGTTGGTTGCCGACGGTCGCATGTCCGCAAACGACAGGATCGTGACCAACGGCCGCTCCGCGTTCCGGGACGTGGCAGCGTGCAGCGACCCGGCAGGTACAGAGCCCCGCTTCTACTTTCAGCGTGTGCCCGAGGGCAAGACCGCAAAGAACCGGGTGCACCTCGACATCCACGTCGATACCGACCAGAAGGCAGCCGAGGTGGAACGACTGGAAGGGCTCGGCGCACAACTGATCGAGACGCACAGCGACCGTGGACCTGTGACGTACGTCATGCGCGACCCGGAAGGCAATGAGTTCTGCCTGCACTGACGATCCACCCGGCCTACGGGTGATGCAGCTCAGCGCCCTGCCTGTTCGCGGAACCGTCGCCAGGGATAGCCTTCCGGTCCGTTTGGAACGCTCCGGGAGGCTCCCTGTGCAGACTGCCGTCTTCCTGCTGAGAAGCGTGCTTGGCCTGGGTGGCGGTCTCGTGAGCGCATGGGAGCTCAACCGCCAGGCTTCAGGGCCCGGTTGGAGGAAGCCTCGGGTCCTCGCTGCCATGGCGGCTTTGCTTCTCGCCGCTCTGCTCGCCACCTAGAGATGCTCGGCCGGGAGCCGCGGGCACCGCCGTTCTCACAGCGGCTTCGCGAAGCACCTGCTGTCCTCGTGGAAGCGGTAGTAGCCGAACTTCACGCACGGCTCGTAACCGCTCGACGTGTACAGGGCGATGGCCTCCGGCTGCTTGGTGCCGGTTTCCAGGACCATGCGGCTGCGGCCGGCCATGCGGGCGTCCTCCTCCAGGGCGGCGAGGATGCGGCGGGCGAGGCCCCGGCCGCGCGCCACGTCGACGACGTACATGCGCTTGAGCTCGGCGTCGCCGTCCAGGTTGCCCTCGCCGTTCGTGTCCCGGGCACGCCAGCCGCCGGTGGCCACGGGGGCGTCCGTCTCGTCGTACGCGATCAGGAAGACGCCGTTCGGCGGCTCGAAGTCCTCCGGTGCCAGGGTCGTGGCGTCGCCGCCGTCGCCGTAGCGGACGTGGTACTCGGCCTGTACCTGGTCGTTCAGCTTCACGGCGTCCGGGTGGTCGAAGGGGACCTGGCGTATGTGCATGCTCATCACCATAAATTGATCAGATCGGCAACAAAGTCCGCTCCAGTGTGCCGGTATCGTTCGCGGGTGCTCACTGTGACCTCCGCCAACGTGAATGGACTGCGCGCCGCCGCGAAGAAGGGCTTCGTGGAGTGGCTCGCGGACACCTCCGCCGATGTGCTCTGCCTGCAGGAGGTGCGCGCCGAGCCGCAGCAGCTGCCCGAGGGCGTCCGTGCTCCCGAGGGCTGGCATGTCGTGCACGCGCCCGCCGCCGCCAAGGGGCGCGCCGGTGTCTCCCTTTACACCCGCCGGGAGCCGGACCGCGTCCGGATCGGCTTCGGATCGGCGGAGTTCGACACCAGCGGCCGCTACGTCGAGGCCGACCTGCCCGGCGTCACCGTCGCCTCCCTCTATCTCCCCTCCGGCGAGGTCGGTACCGCGCGGCAGGACGAGAAGGTCCGCTTCATGGACGAGTTCCTCGTGTACCTGAAGAACCTGCGCGAGCGCGCTGCCGCCGACGGCCGCGAGGTCGTGGTCTGCGGCGACTGGAACATCGCCCACCAGCAGGCCGACCTCAAGAACTGGCGCGCCAACCAGAAGAGCTCGGGGTTCCTGCCGGAGGAGCGGGCCTGGCTGAGCCGGGTGTTCGACGAGACGGACGGCGGTTACATCGACGTCGTGCGCGCACTGCACCCGGACGTAGAGGGGCCGTACTCGTGGTGGTCGTACCGGGGGCGGGCCTTCGACACGAATGCGGGTTGGAGGATTGATCTCGCGGTTGCGACCCCAGGCCTCGCGGGCAGGGCGGTCAAGGGGTTCGTGGAGCGGGCCGCCAGCCATGATGAGCGATGGTCGGACCACGCTCCCGTGACGGTCGTCTTCGACCGGTGACGCGGGCCGTGGGGGTGCGCCAGTGTCTGACACACCCCCACACGTGGCGTATAGGCCAGATCAGGGGCGTGACCCGATCGTGAAGGTCAAGCGGGAGGTGTCGGGGCCCGCCAGACGCTCCCGTCCGCCGCCCGACCGCCCCTTGGCGACTGTGACGCGAACTCCGTCGTTGAGGAGTTGCTCCCGCGTCACCTCGCCGTCCACGGTGAACGCATCGCGGTAGCGGTTGACGGTGTACTCATCCAGCCAGCCAGCCAGTCAGCGCGGATCGCGGCGGGGGCGAGACAGATCGTGCCGCGGGCAGCGGCGCGGCAGCCGTAGTCGCCGTAGCTGTGGGCCTTCCGCGCGGCGAAGTACATGCGGCCAGCCCGCGCAGTGCGCCACGCCGATCAGCAGTGAAGTCCCCCGGCGCTTGGGGTGGATGCCGTTCGAGCGGGCGCTGAGAACATCCTGGAGGGCCTTGAACTCCTCTTCGGTCATCACGGGGCGGGTTTGCCGGACGACTGGGCCTAGTTCCGCTTCCGCAACCGCCGGTCCAACGCCAGCGACAGCTCCGCCTCCACCACGCTCCGCGCCAGCGGGCGCAGGCGGTGGAGGTCTTCCTCCCCCGCGTGCCGCAGGACCAGTTCGGCGAACATCTCCGCCAGGGCGTCGGCGTGTTCGCGGACGCGTTGGCCGGCGGTCAGGACCTCGGCCAGCGGGATGCCCTCGCGGACCAGGGTCGAGGAGACGTCCAGGAGGCGGCGGCTGATGTGGACGATCTCGTCGCCGTCGGTGCCGAGGTAGCCGAGCTCCATCGCGGCGGCGAGGTTCTCGGGCGTGACCTCGCCCTCGAAGCGGGCGGCGAGTTCCTCGGGGGTGAGGCGGACCGGCTCCTCCTCGGTGGGGGTGTCCAGGCCGACGAGGTCGGCCACGTCCCGGCCGTGTTCGAGGGCGTCGGCGAGTTCCGCGATGCCGGTGAGGGTGTGGCCGCGTTCCAGGAGCGCGGCGATCGTGCGCAGCCGGGCCAGGTGGTGGTCGTCGTACCAGGCGATACGGCCCTCGCGGCGGGGCGGCGGGATCAGTTTGCGTTCGCGGTAGAAGCGCAGGGTGCGCACTGTGATGCCGGCCAGGCGGGCCAGTTCCTCCATGCGGTATTCGCGCTTGTCCGTCACGGCCGCAGCCTATGTCGTACCCCCAGTAACTTTCCTTCCCCCCGACCCCTACCCATCGGTACGGAGCTGCTCTAACCTCCCATTGCGCCAGTGTTCACTGGCAGAGTCGGGCAGGGAAGGCATCGGCATGGCCGAACACGAGCATGTGCGGGTGGCGGTGGTCGGGTCCGGATTCGGTGGGCTGGGGGCCGCCGTACGGCTGCGGCGCGAGGGTGTCACCGACTTCGTCGTGCTGGAGCGGGCCGCCAGTGTGGGCGGTACCTGGCGGGACAACAGTTATCCGGGGTGTGCCTGCGATGTGCCCTCCCACCTGTACTCCTTCTCCTTCGCGCCCAACCCGGACTGGCCGCGCACCTTCTCCGGGCAGGACCACATCCGCGCCTACCTGGAGCATGTGACCGACGTCTTCCGGCTCCGCCCGCACATCCGCCTCAACTCCGAGGTGAAGCGGATGACCTGGGACGGCCAGAAGCTGCGCTGGGACATCGAGACCGCCAGTGGCGCCCTCTCGGCCGACTTCGTCGTCTCCGCCACCGGGCCGCTCTCCGATCCCAAGATCCCCGACATTCCCGGCCTGGACTCCTTCCCGGGCAAGGTCTTCCACTCCGCCCGCTGGGACCACGACTACGACCTGCGCGGCAAGCGGGTCGCCATGGTGGGGACCGGCGCCTCGGCCATCCAGATCGTCCCGGCCGTCCAGCCGCTGGCCCGGAAGGTCACGCTCTTCCAGCGCACCCCGCCCTGGGTGATGCCCCGCATGGACCGGGCGATCAGCGGCGCCGAGCGCTGGCTGCACCGGCAGCTGCCCTTCACCACCCAGGCCCGTCGCGGACTGCTGTGGGGCATCCGGGAGTTGCAGGTCCAGGCGTTCACCAAGCGGCCGGGCGAGCTCGGCGCGGTGGAGCAGTTGGCCAAGCGCAACATGGCCCGTGCCATCAAGGACCCGGCGCTGCGCGCCAAGCTCACCCCCGACTACCGCATCGGCTGCAAGCGGATCCTGCTGAGCAGCACGTATTACCCGGCGCTCGCCCAGCCCAACGTGGATGTGGTCGCGAGCGGACTCAGCCGGGTCGAGGGGTCGACACTCGTCGCCGCCGACGGCACCGAGGCGCAGGTCGACGCGATCGTCTTCGGCACGGGCTTCCATGTCACCGACATGCCGATCGCCGACCGGGTCGTCGGCGCGGACGGGCGGACGCTCGCCGAGGCATGGAAGGGCGGGATGGAGTCGCTGCGGGGCGCCTCAGCCGCCGGCTTCCCCAACTGGATGACCATCATCGGGCCCAACACCGGTCTCGGGAACTCCTCGATGATTCTCGTGATCGAGTCCCAGCTGAACTACCTGGCCGACTTCGTACGGCAACTCGACGTCCTCGGCGGCCGGGTGGCCCTCGACGCCCGGCCCTCCGCGGTACGGGACTGGAACCACCGGGTACAGGAGCGCATGAAGCGCACGGTGTGGAACACCGGAGGCTGCACCAGCTGGTACCTGGACGCGAACGGCCGCAACAGCACGATCTGGCCCGGCACGACGACCGAGTTCCGGCGGGCGACCCGGCGGGTTGACCTCGCCGAGTACGAGGTGCTGCGGGTTCCGGCGCACGCGGAGGCGACCGCCGTATGAGCCGTCCGACGCACGTGGTCTCCGGGCCGTACGCCCCACCCGTCCCGGTGCGCGAACTCACCGCCCTCTCCGCCGACGGCGCGCGCCTGCACGTGGAGGTGCACGGTCCCGACGACGCGCCCCCCGTCGTGCTCGCCCACGGCTGGACCTGTTCCACCGCCTTCTGGGCCGCCCAGATCCGCGAACTCCGCGTCGACCACCGGGTCATCGCGTACGACCAGCGCGGCCACGGACGCAGCCCGGCGAGCCCCGCCTGCAGCGCCGACATGCTCGCCGACGACCTCGAAGCCGTACTGGAGACGGCCCTCGGGGCAGGCGCGAAGGCGGTGATCGTCGGTCACTCCATGGGCGGGATGACCGTCATGGCCGCCGCCGAGCGTCCCGCGTTCCGTGCGCACGCGGCCGCCGTCCTGCTGTGCAGCACCGGTTCGTCGCGGCTGGTCGCCGAGTCGACCGTCGTACCGATCCGGGCCGGACGGCTGCGCACCTGGCTGACCCGGCACGTCCTCGGGGCGCGGGCGCCGCTCGGACCGGTCACGCCGCTCGCCCGGCGGATCCTCAAGTACGGGACGATGGGCCCCGGTTCGGCCCCGCACATGGTGGAGGCGTGCGCGCGGATCGTGCACGCCTGTCCGCGCAAGGTGCGCCACGCCTGGTCGCAGGTCCTCGATCTGCTCGATCTGGACCACGGTGTACGGCAGCTCAGCGTGCCGACGGCCGTCGTCGCCGGTACGGCCGACCGGCTCACCCCGCCGGTGCACGCACACCAGTTGGCCGCAGCGCTGCCCCACTGTCTCGGAGTGACCGAACTGCCCGGCGTCGGCCACATGACGCCCATCGAGGCGCCCGAGCCGGTCACCGCGCGGATCCGGGAACTCGTCACCACCTACGTACAGGTCAAGGAGGGCGCATGAGCAGGGTCGGGCTCGAAGGACAGGTCGCGGTCGTCACGGGGGCCGCGCGGGGCGTGGGCGAGCTGCTCGCCCGCAAGCTGTCGGCGCGCGGGGCGAAGGTCGCGCTGGTCGGCCTGGAGCCGGACGCGCTCAAGCAGCTCTCCGGCCGGCTGCACGGCGACAGCGACCACTGGTACGCCGACGTCACCGATCACGAGGCGATGGCCGGGGTCGCCCGGGAGGTCAAGGAGCGGTTCGGGAAGGTCGACATCGTGGTCGCCAACGCCGGGGTCGCCACCGGCGGGCCCTTCGTCGACTCCGATCCGCAGGCGTGGCGGCGGGTGATCGAGGTCAACCTCATCGGATCGGCCGTCACCGCACGGGCGTTCCTGCCGGTGCTGATGGAGAGCCGGGGGTATCTGCTGCAGATCGCCTCCCTCGCGGCGATCACCCCGTCGCCGATGATGACCGCGTACTGCGCGTCCAAGTCCGGTGTGGAGGCGTTCGCGCACAGCCTGCGCGCCGAAGTCGGCCACAAGGGCGTGCGGGTCGGGGTCGGGTATCTGTCGTGGACCGACACCGACATGGTGCGCGGGGCCGACCAGGACGACGTCATGCGGGAGCTCAGGCAGCGGCTGCCGTGGCCGGCCAACAAGACGTATCCGCTGGGGCCGGCCGTGGAGCGGATCGTGGCCGGGATCGAGCGGCGGTCGAGCCATGTGTACGGACAGGGGTGGCTGCGCGGGATGCAGGGGATGCGCGGGTATCTGCCGGGGCTCATCGGGACGGTCGGGCAGCGGGAGATGCGGCGCTTCGGGGAGCGCCTGGAGGGTATGCGTGTGGGACTCGTCGGTGCAGGTGGGGCGGCGGACGAGGAGGCCCGCGCTACGCACCGTGACTGATCGAAATGCGTTCTTTGTCCGGGCGTGTGAATCTGGTCGAGGCCCCGGCCAGGGGCCTTTCCCCTCACCCCCACGGGAGTGAACCCACATGGGTATGAAGGACCAGTTCCAGGACAAGTCCGAGCAGTGGCAGCAGCAGGCCAAGCAGAAGGCCGAGCAGGCCAAGCAGCAGGGCCAGCGGGGTCGTCAGGGCCAGGGCCCGGACCGCGACCGCATGCGGGACGAGGAGACCGAGCGGCTCCAGCGCGAGGAGCAGGAGCGGCTCGACCCCGACTACGACATGTAGTCACTGCTTGACGCGTGGGGTGCCCTCTCTTTCTTGGGAGGGCACCCTGCGCTGCTTTGTGTCTCAAGATCTCGGCGGAAGCTTCGGCCTTGATCTGTCCGGTACGTCCCGGTAGGTGGGCGGCGTAGCCGGAGGGTTCGTCTCCAGCAGGTTCAGCGCCAGCGTTACCGCGTCGTCCAGTTGGGCGTGGCGGCCCTCCGCCCAGTCCAGCGGGGTGCGGAGGATCTCCAGGTCCGGGGGGACACCCTGGTTCTCGATCGACCAGCCGTACGCGTCGAACCACGCCGCGTTCATCGGTACGGTGATCACCGTTCCGTCGCCGAGCTGGTGGCGGCCGGTCATGCCGACCACTCCGCCCCAGGTGCGCTGGCCCACCACGGGGCCGAGCCTCAGCAACTTGAACGCCGCCGTGATCATGTCGCCGTCGGAGGAGGTCGCCTCGTCGGCCAGGGCGACCACCGGGCCGCGCGGGGCGTTCGAGGCGTACGACACCGGCTG
Source organism: Streptomyces canus (assembly GCF_001514145.1). Taxonomy (GTDB): domain Bacteria; phylum Actinomycetota; class Actinomycetes; order Streptomycetales; family Streptomycetaceae; genus Streptomyces; species Streptomyces canus. Next base: position 225,991 of record NZ_KQ948660.1, on the reverse strand, counting down.
GGCGTTCCTCGTCAGGTCCCAGCCGAGGATCGTGCGGGTCAGTTTCTCCACGACCAGCTCGCTGATGTGGCCGCCCGCGTTGCCGCGCACGTCGACGATGAGGGCGGGGCGGGAGACCTCCATCCGCAGGTCCCTGTTGAACTGGGCCCAGCCCGAGCCGCCCATGTCCGGGATGTGCAGATAGCCGCACCGGCCGCCGCTCAACTCCCGTACGACGGCACGGCGTTTGGCCACCCAGTCCTGGTAGCGCAGGGGGCGTTCGTCCAGGAGCGGGACCACCGCCACCCGGCGGGCCCCTCCGACGGGTGGGGCGAAGGTCAGCTCCACCGTCGTACCGCCCGCCGCCGCGAGCAGGGGATAGGGACCCGCGACCTCGTCGACCGCGCGGCCGTCCACGTGGGTGAGGACCGCGCCCTCGCGGATGCCCGTGCCGGCCAGCGGGGAGCGTGCCTTGGAGTCCGAGGAGTCTCCGGGGAGGATCCGCTTGACCGTCCAACCCTCCTCCCTGAGCACGAGGTTCGCCCCCAGCAGGCCCTGGCGGCGCTGGTAGTGCGGGGGGCCCTCGTTGCGGCGGGCGGCGGTGACATAGGCGTGGGAGGTGCCCAGTTCGCCGAGGACCTCGCGCAGGAGGTCGGCGAACTCGTCGGGGGAGGCGACCCGTTCGACCAGCGGGCGGTACTGGTCGAGTACCGCGTCCCAGTCGATCCCGCACATCCCCGGCTCCCAGAAGTACGACCGGATCAGGCGGCCGGCCTCCTCGTACGACTGGCGCCATTCCGCGGCCGGGTCGACCTCGTGGAGGATGCGGCGCAGGTCGATCCAGACGATCGTGTCGCTGTCGCCGGACTCCGTGGCGGGGGTCGCGCGCAGGTCGCCCTCGTCCACCACGACCAGCCGGGAGCCGTCGCCGCTGACCGCGAACCAGTCCAGGTGCTCGACCAGTTCGGTCTTCTTCGCCTTGCCGATGGCGAAGTGTTCGAGGGTCGGGCGCTCGGAGGTGTCGTCCGGGTTCACGAAGGTCTCGCCGAGGGCGCCCGAGATCGGCCAGCGCAGCCAGACCAGGCCACCGCCCGCGACCGGGTACAGCGCCGAGTACTTGGAGGCGGGGACCGGGAACGGGGTCACCCGGCTCTCCAGCCCTTCGAGTTCGACCGTCACCGCCCCGCCCTCACCGCTCTCGTCCTCGACCGCGTCCAGGCCTCCGGCGGCCGGGCGGCCCTCCGGGTTCAGGGCGAAGGGGGAAGGGGTCGCCGAGGACAGCGGGACCAGGTAGGGCCGGCAGCCGAGCGGGAAGGACAGGTCGCCGGTGTGGACGTCGTACACCGGGTCGAAGCCCCGCCAGGAGAGGAAGGCCAGGTAGCGGCCGTCCCGGGTGAAGACCGGGTTCTCGTCCTCGAAGCGGCCGTTGGTGACGTCGAGAATCAGGCGATCCTTGATGCGGGCCAGCTTGATCTGGCGCAGGGAACGGCCGATTCCCGGGTGCGACCACGTCAGCCAGGAGCCGTCCGGGGAGAAGGCCAGGTCCCGCACCGGGCCGTTGACCGACTGGATCAGCTCGGTGACCTCCTCGTCGGAGTCCTCCGTTGCGTCGAGCAGGAGCAGGCGTCCGTCGTGCGAGGCGATGGCCAGGCGCTCGCCCTGCGGATCCGAGACCAGCTCCAGAACCCGGCCCAGCTCACCGGACGCCAGCCGTCGCGGCTTGCGTTCACCGGTCGCGCGGGGCAGATACGCGATCTCGACGGCGTCCTCGCCCTCCGCGTCCGTCACATACGCGACCTGGCCGACGGAACCGAGCATCTCCGGGAGCCGGACCCGTACCCCCGGGGTGTCCGTGATCGTGCGGGCCGGGCCGTCCCGGTGGGTCAACCAGTACAGGCTGCCGCGGACGACGACGGCGCTCGCCCGGCCCGTCTCGTCGACCGAGATGCCGTCCACGTGCTGAGCGGCGGGCACCTGGTACGTACGGCGTCCCGCGCGCGGACCGCTCAGCCGTACGTCGAGCCTGCGGGCCTCGGACGAGAGGTCCTCGACGATCCACAGGTCGCCCCCGCACTGGTACACCACCCGGGTGCCGTCGCTGGAGGCGTGCCGGGCGTAGAAGGCGTCGTGGTCGGTGTGGCGGCGCAGGTCGGAGCCGTCGTGGTCGCAGGAGTAGAGGTTGCCGACGCCCTCGTGGTCGGAGAGGAAGGCGATCCGGTCGCCGACGAACATGGGGGAGTGGAGGTGGCCGCCGAGGTCGGGCAGCAGGCGTTCGCCGTGCAGCCAGAGCCGGCCCGTGGCGCCGCCCCGGTAGCGCTTCCAGGCGGCCGGTTCGTGCGGTGGGGTGCCGGTGAGCAGCAGGGTCTTGCGGTCGGCGACCTGGATGTCGGAGACCGGGCCCCAGGGGAGCTTGCGGCCCGGGGAGCCGTCGGTGGGGACCTTGTACGCCCAGGTGAAATAGGAGAAGGGTTCGCCGTGGGAGGCGACGGCGAGGATGGTGGCCCCTTTCTCTCCTTCGCAAGGCGTCCATCCACAGACCTGGGTGTCCGCGCTGCCCCAGTAGGTGAGCCGCCGGCCCGGTCCGCCGTCCACGTCCGACAGGTGGATCTCGGGCACGAGACTGCGCCAGCTCGTGTACGCGATGTGGCGGCCGTCGGGCGAGAAGCGCGGATGGCCGACCTTGGTGCGGTCGACGGTCAGACGCCAGGCGCGGCCCGGACCGTCGAGAGGGGTCAGCCAGAGGTCGTCCTCGGCCACGAAGCACAACAGGTCGCCGCTCAGATGCGGAAGGCGCAGATAGCTCACCTCCCCATGCTTTTCCTGGGGATGGACCGGAGCAACTTATGAAAAATCGGTCGGCGGTGATCTGCGGCGACCCCGGCGTGACCCACAACACGAACGAAACCGTTTCGTTTCGTTGAGGAATGCGCTACATTCGTGTCGTACGAAACAGTGTCGTTCGAAGTCCCGGAGCGGAAAGGGTGAGTGACATGACCGAGGTCTCGACCGCGCGACGCAGCCGCATCACCCCCGAGCGTGAGGCCGAGCTGTACGAGGCCGTGCTCGAACTGCTCAGGGAGGTCGGCTACGACGCCCTGACCATGGACGCCGTCGCCGCGCGCACCCGTTCCAGCAAGGCCACGCTCTACCGCCAGTGGGGCGGCAAGGCCGAGCTGGTGGCGAAGGCGGTGCGGCACACCAAGCCGGGCGGTCTCGGTTTCGACGAGATCGACACCGGGTCGCTCAAGGGCGACCTGCACGCGCTCACCATGCGCTCGGACGACTGCACGATGGAGCAGAACTCCGCGCTCATGCGCGGTCTGGCCATGGCGATCCACGGCAACCCGGATCTCCTGAAGGCGTTCCGCGCGCATCTCATCGAACCCGAGATGGCGGAGTTCCGCCGAGTGGTACAGCGGGCGGTCGACCGGGGCGAGGTGCGCCCCGACAACCCGGCGATCGAGTTCATGATCCACATGATGATCGGCGGGTTCGCGGCCCGCACGATGATCGACGAGCTGCCGCCCACCCAGGCCTTCCTCCTTTCGTACATCGACGCCGTGGTCCTCCCCGCCCTCGGTGTGACGAACGACTGACCCACAGTCACCCCAGCAAGCCCTCCACCTGACGTAACCGCTCACGTCGTCGGGCTGATCATCCCTGCCCTGAAAACCTCACGACCTGACCGGGAGTACGCCTTCGTGGCCACTTTCCTCTACCGGCTCGGCCGGCTCGCCTTCCGGCGACGGCATTTCGTCGCCCTGATATGGGTGGCCCTGCTGACCCTCGCGGGCGTCGGCGCGGCCAGTGCGCCCGCCGCCGGAACCACCTCCTTCTCCATCCCCGGCACCGAGGCGCAAAAGGCCTTCGACCTGCTGGAACAGCGTTTCCCCGGAGCCAGCGCCGACGGCGCCACCGGGCGCATGGTCTTCAAGGCGCCCAAGGGCGAGAAGATGACGGACGCCGCCCACAAGGCGACCGTCGCGAAGACCGTCAAGGAGCTGGGCGACGGCTCCGAGGTCGTCTCCGTCACCGACCCGTTCACGACCGGCGCGGTGAGCAAGGACGGCACGGTCGCCTACCTCTCGGTGAAGTACGACGCTCCCGCCGTCGGGCTCAAGGACGCGACCAGGGATGCCCTGGAGACCGCCGGTGACGACGCCCGGGCCACCGGCCTGACCGTCGACGTCGGAGGCGACGCGCTCCAGGCCCAGCCCGACGCGGGGGCAGTCGGCGAGGCCATCGGTCTCGCCATCGCCGCGGTCGTCCTGGTCATCACCCTGGGCTCGATGATCGCGGCCGGGTTGCCGCTGCTGACCGCGATCATCGGTGTCGCGATCGGCGTCTCCGCCATCGCCGCCCTCGCCAAGGCACTCGACCTCGGCAGCACCACCTCCACGCTCGCGGGGATGATCGGCCTGGCGGTCGGCATCGACTACGCGCTGTTCATCGTCTCCCGCTACCGCGCCGAGCTGGCCGAGGGCCGCGACCGCGAGGAGGCGGTGGGCCGGGCCACCGGCACCGCCGGTTCCGCGGTGGTCTTCGCGGGCCTCACGGTCGTGATCGCGCTGGCCGGTCTCTCGGTCGTCAACGTGCCGATGCTGACCAAGATGGGTCTCGCCGCGGCGGGCACGGTCGTGATCGCCGTCCTCATCGCGCTGACGATGATTCCGGCGCTGCTCGGATACGCGGGCCGCAAGATCCGCCCGGCGGGCGAGAAGCGCAGGAAGACCACCGGGACGGCGCCCGCGCAGCCCAACCTGGGCACCCGCTGGGCGAGCTTCGTCATCCGCCGTCCGGCCGCCGTGCTGCTGCTCGGTGTGGTCGGCCTCGGCGCCGTAGCGCTGCCGGTCAGCCAGCTGGAGCTGGGCCTGCCCGACGACGGCTCGCAGCCGACCTCCACGACCCAGCGCCGCGCCTACGACCTCCTCTCGGAGGGCTTCGGGCCCGGCTTCAACGGCCCCCTGATGATCGTGGTCGACGCGAAGAACAGCGACGACCCCGAGGCCGCGGCCACCACGGTGACCGACGGCATCAAGGGCCTCAAGGACGTCGTCACGGTCACCCCGGCGACCTTCAACAAGGCCGGAGACACCGCGACCATCACGGTCGTCCCCGACTCCAAGCCGTCCTCGGCCCAGACCGAGGACCTGGTGCACGCCATCCGTGACGACGTCGCGTCCAAGGCGGACGCGGACGTCCTGGTCACCGGCACCACGGCGCTGAACATCGACTTCTCGCAGAAGCTGAGCGACGCGCTCATCCCGTACCTGGCCCTGGTCGTGGGCCTGGCCTTCCTCCTCCTGATCGTGGTCTTCCGCTCGATCCTCGTCCCGCTGAAGGCGGCCCTCGGCTTCCTGCTGTCGGTCCTCGCCGCGCTCGGTGCCGTGGTCGCGGTCTTCCAGTGGGGCTGGCTCGGCGGGCTGCTCGGCGTCGAGGAGACCGGCCCGATCATGTCGATGATGCCGATCTTCATGGTCGGCGTGGTCTTCGGCCTCGCGATGGACTACGAGGTCTTCCTGGTGACCCGCATGCGCGAGGCGTACGTCCACGGCGAGTCCCCGAGCCAGGCCGTGGTCACCGGCTTCAAGCACAGCGCCCGGGTCGTGGTCGCCGCCGCGGTCATCATGATGGCCGTCTTCGGAGGCTTCATCAGCTCCGGCGAGTCGATGATCAAGATGATCGGCTTCGGCCTCGCGATCGCCGTCTTCTTCGACGCGTTCGTGGTCCGCATGGCGATCGTTCCCGCGGTCCTCGCCCTGCTCGGCCACCGCGCCTGGTGGCTGCCGAAGTGGCTGGACCGCGCGCTGCCCAACGTCGACGTCGAGGGCGAGGGACTGCGCACCCGGGCGGAGAAGGACACGGATCCGGACGAGGACCGGGAGCTGGTACGCGTCTGACGCACGCCCGGTGAGAGAGGTCGGCCGGTGAGGGGTGCCCTCACCGGCCTTCTTCTGTCGTGGGCCGGCCGAGACAGGTGACGGGCCCGGGATCCGGTACGGCGATCTCGTGAAAGCCGAGACGGTCGTAGAAGGCACGGGCGGGCTTGTTGGCGGACACCATCGTCAGGTGTACGGCGGCCACGCCCCGCTCGTGCAGCGCGCGCAGGAAGCTCTCCATCAGCGCGCGTCCGTACCCACGCCCCTGCCACTCGGGGAGCAGGTCGATGTGCAAGTGGGCGGGGTAGGCGGCGACTTCGGGCACGAGCATCCGCTCGGGGCGGTGCAGCAGCGCGACGATCTCCTCGTCCGGGGTGCGCGGCTCGTGGCGGGGCTCCGGGTAGCGGCCGGCCACCAGGGGCAGCCATGTCGCGCGGTAGTCCGCCACGAACCGGGGCGTGTCGGCGGTCCCGACGATGTACCCGACGGCTCGTCCCTCCCCGTCATCGAGCACGAAGGCCAGCTCCGGTTCGAGATGGACGTACGGCGCCGCGAAGGCCGCCGGGAAGACGCCGGGGTCCTGGTAGTGCGGGCGGCTGTCCCGACCCGCGTGGGCGGTACGGACGCAGATGTCCTCGAGGGCGTCGCGGTCCTGGGGGCGGTAGGGGCGTACGGCGGGAGACGAGGTCATCGCAGCATCCTGCCGCTTCAGCACGGCAGCACGCCACAACAAGCCCGCTCCACGCCGTCCGACGGTGAATTCGGTCGTGACGTTTGTATCCGGCAGCTAACCTGCCGGGCATGACGCCTTCGGACTCTGGAGCCCACCCCCGTTTCGCCGAGGCCCTCCGCGAGTTGGGCCTCGGTGAGCTCATCGCGCAGGTCCGCCGATTCCCGGACGCGACCCGTACCGCAGCCGAGGCCGCCGCGGCCATCGGGTGCGAGCTGAGTCAGATCTGCAAGTCGCTGATCTTCGCGGCGGACGGGGTGCCCGTGCTGGTGCTGATGGACGGGGCCTCGCGGGTCGACCTCGAGCGGGTCCGGGAGGAGCTCGGCGCCGACAAGGTCACCCGGGCCAAGGCCGATGTCGTACGGGAGACGACCGGGTACGCCATCGGGGGCGTGCCGCCCTTCGGGCACCGTACGAGGACCCGGGTGCTGGCCGACCGTTCGCTGCTCGAACACGAGCTGGTGTGGGCCGCCGCCGGCAACCCGCACGCCGTGTTCCCCATCGCGCCCAAGGACCTGGTCGCCCAGGCCGGTGCCGCTCTCGTGGACGTCCGCGAGAGCACCGCGTGACGCCGCTGGTCACCGCGGCCGTTCTCCTCGCCGCCATCACGCACGCCAGCTGGAACGCCATCGCGCACCGGATCACCGACAAGCTGGTCGGGTTCACGCTGATCTCGGGCGGGGGGATGCTCATCGGGCTGGCGATCATCCCGCTCGTGGCGGTTCCGGCGGCGGGCGCGTGGCCGTATCTCCTCGCCTCGTCCTGCATCCATATCGCCTACTACGCGCTGCTGATGAAGTCCTTCCAGCTCGGGGACTTCGGACAGGCCTATCCGATCGCGCGCGGCACCGCGCCCCTGGTCGTGACCGTGCTGGCCGCCCTCTTCGCGCACGAGGTGCCCGACGGGTGGGCCGCCGCCGGAATCGCCCTCTCCTGCGCGGGACTGACCGGCGTCGCGCTGTGGGGGCTGCGCGGCCGCCGGCCCAACTGGGCGGCGATCGGCGCCGCGCTGGCGACCGGGCTGACCATCGCCGCGTACACCGTCGTCGACGGGCTCGGCGTGCGCGCCTCCGGTTCCTCGCTCGGGTACATCGCCTGGCTGATGGCGGTGCAGGGAGTCGTGATCCCGGCGTACGCCCTCACCAGGTGGCGCGGCCGATCCGTCGCCGTACTGAGGCCGTTCGCAGGGGTCGGGCTCGTCGGCGCCGCCCTCTCCGTGGCCGCGTACGGGCTCGTCCTGTGGGCCCAGACCAAGGCCGAACTCGCCCCCGTCGCCGCACTGCGCGAATCCTCGATCATCGTCGGCGCGGCCATCGGCGCCGTGTTCTTCAAGGAGCGGTTCGGGGCGCCGAGGATCGTCGCGGCGGGGCTGCTGGTCGCGGGCATCGGGCTGATGCTGCACGCCGGTTAGCCGCTCGTCTCGGGGCTTGTCCCAAGCGCTGCCCAAGCCCGGCCCAACGTCGGCTATTCGTTTGCCTACTTGCCGATGCCTTGACGGTCCGTTCCCTGGGCGTTCAGGCGGAGGTTCGTGGCCGGGTCGTGTGCCGTCCCTAAGGTCCCAGCGGACCGCGAAAGAAGGGACGCAAGGGACTCATGGACGCACTCCACGCAGTCCGGGCCCGAGGGATCACCAAGTGCTTCGGTGACGTCGTGGCGCTCGACGGCGTCGACCTGGACGTGACGCGAGGTCAGATCCACGGTCTGGTCGGACCGAACGGCGCCGGCAAGACGACGCTGCTCGGACTCCTGCTGGGCCTCGCCGTCGCCGACGGCGGGGAGTTGGAGATCCTGGGCGTGCCGGTCGGGCGGGCCTTCGCCGCTCCCGACGGAGTCGCCGGATTCGTGGACGGGCCCGGTCTCTACCCGTCGCTCACCGCCCGGCAGAACCTCACCGCACTCGCCGAACTCCGCGGCCGACAAGCGCGTACGGCCGGCATCGACGACGTGCTCGACCAGGTCGGGCTCACCGATGTCGCCGACGACAGGACCCGCGGCTTCTCCCTCGGCATGCGCCAGCGGCTCGGGCTCGCCGCCGCACTGCTGACCCGGCCGCGGCTGCTGGTGCTCGACGAGCCGTCCAACGGCCTGGACCCGGCCGGTAAACGGCATGTGCACGGCGTCCTGAACCGGCTCGCCGCGGACGGCACGAGTGTCGTGCTCTCCAGCCACCGTATGGACGACCTGGAGGCGCTGTGCTCCGAGGTCACCATCCTCGCCACCGGGCGGGTCGTGTTCTCGGGCCCGCTCGGCAAGCTGGCCGCCGAGAGCCGTGAACTCGACTACCGGGTACGGACGTCCGACCCGGAGGCCGCGCGGCGGCTGGCCGACGGCACCGACGGCATCAAGATCGCCGACGACACCGGCCGACAGCCCCGGGACGCCGACGTGCTCGTCGTACGCGCGCCGGTGCCCGCCCTCGACGCACTGGTGGCGCGGCTCGTGACGTCGGGCGTCGCGGTGCGTGAACTCGCGCCTGTGGTCTCGCCCTTGGAGGCCGCGTTCCTGGCCCTGACCGAGGACCGGGAGACCAGCAGATGAGTACGACAGTCACCGCGTCCCCCACCCCCGTGCGGCCCGTCTCCGTCCCGCGAACCTACCGTTTCGAACTCGTCAAGCTCGTCTCGCAGTGGCGGATCCGTCTCCTCGTCCTCGCCTGCTGGATCCTGCCGGGGCTCTTCGTCGCCGGGGTGAGCGCCCAGAACACGCTGCCCTCCGACACCCTGTTCGGCCGCTGGATGCACGCCACCGGCTGGGCCGGACCGCTGGTGATGCTCGGTTTCGCGGGCACCTGGGCGCTTCCGCTGCTGACGTCGGTGGTCGCCGGTGACGTGTTCGCCGCCGAGGACCGGCTCGGCACCTGGCGGCACCTGCTGGTGGCGGTCCGCTCACCGCGGCGGATCTTCGTGGCGAAGGTGCTGGCCAGTCTCACCGTCATCCTGCTGCTCGTCGCCGGACTGGCCTGCTCCAGCACCGTCGGCGGGCTGGCGTCCGTCGGCGACCAGCCGCTCGTCGGCCTCGACGGCCATCTGCTGACCCCCTCGGATGCCGGCGGAAGGGTCCTGCTCGCCTGGGTCGCCGCACTCGCCCCCACCCTGGCCCTCGCCGCGATCGGCCTGCTCGGGTCGGTCGCCCTCGGACGGTCCCCGACGGGGCTGCTGCTGCCCCCGCTGGTCGCGCTCGGCATGCAGGTCGCCCAGATGCTGCCGCTGCCCGTGGCCGTACGCCTGGCCCTGCCCGGCTACGCCTTCCTCTCCTGGAACGGCCTGTTCACCGCCCCGGCCCAGCTCGCCCCGCTCCTGATCGGCGTCACCGTCAGCCTGGCGTGGGCCGTGCTCGCGACCGTACTGGCCCATCTGCTGTTCCTCCGGCGGGACTTCACCAACCTCGCCTACGACGGTGGTGGACGCCGGGCCTTCACCGTGGGCGTGCTGCCCCTGGCCGCGCTGACCGCCCTCACCGTCGCGTTGATCGCCGTCGCGACCGACTCGACGGGCATCACCCAGGCCAAGGTCCAGCGCTCCCTCGCCACGGCCTTCGCCCACCTCTACCGCCTGCAGACCGAACAACTCCACCGCCCCGCCGTCACCGAGGCTCAGCTCAGGGCCTCGGCGGCGTGCACCAAGAGCGACGGCCAGGCCGCGCAGCAGGGGGCGGGCAATGACTGGCGGTGTGTCGTGACCTGGCACCTGCCCGGCGTACCGGTGGCGGGGACGGCTGTCTATCAGCTGGACGTCGGATCGGACGGGCGGTTCGTCGCCGACGGCGACGGACCGAAGGAAGTGAACGGCTACTTCCTGGTGCGGACCTCCACCGGCGACGCACCGAACCCGTTGTGGCAGTTCGACGGCAACGTCGCGCTGCTGGACACCACCTCGAAGGGATAGTCCCATGCAGGTAACACGCCAGCGCCGGAACAGCGAGAAGGTCAGACGCCTCAGCCGCCGGACCACGCTGGTGACGGCCGGTATCGCCGTCGCCCTCGGCGTCACCGGCACCGCGGTCGCCTCCACCTACCAGTTCGGCACCCAGCAGGTCGCACAGAACACCGCCAGGGGCGAGGTCATCTCCAGCGACCAGTACCTCAAGCCGTACGGCAACCGGACCGTCATCAACGACGGCAAGATCATGTCGTCCACGGTCAGCCCCGACGGCACCCACCTCGCGGCCGCGGTCACCGACGGCGACGCGGCACTGGTGATCATGGACCTGGCGACCGGGCAGGTGAAGCAGAAGATCGGCGCCAACGCCGCGGACGACCTGCGCATCGGCAGCGCCGCGGTCGGCCAGGAGGGCCCCACCTACTCGCCCGACGGCAAGCAGCTGTGGCTGGGCCAGGCGAACGGCTACACCAAGTTCACGGTCAACGCGGACGGCACGCTCGCCAACCCGGTGGCCGTCACCATCCCGGCCGCCGGCTCCCAGCAGGCGCTGGTGGGCGCGGCCGTGTTCTCCGCCGACGGCTCCACTGTGTACTCCGCCGTCAACGGCCAGAACAAGGTGGTCGCCGTCGACGCGGCGACCGGAACCATCCAGCAGAGCTGGGCCGTCGGCAACGCTCCCCGCGGACTCGCCCTGGTCGGCGGCAAGTTGTACGTCAGCAACGAGGGCGGCCGTCCGGCGAAGGCCGGCGAGACCACCATGAACTCCTACGGCACCCAGGTGCCGGCCAACCCCGAGACCGGTGCCTCGACGTCCGGCACGGTCAGCGTCATCGACACCGCGGACCCGTCAGCCGCCGTGGGCAGCATCACCGTCGGCCTGCACCCGACCGCCGTGTACGCGAACAAGGGCGCGGTGTTCGTCACCAACACCGCCGACAACAACGTGTCGGTCATCGACACCCGCAAGGACAAGGTCGTCCAGACCATCGCGACTCAGCCGTGGCCCGAGGCGAAGGTCGGCTACGAGCCCGACGCGGTCACCCTCACCGACGACGGCCACCTCCTGGTGACGCTGGGCCGCGCCAACGCGGTCGCCGTCTTCCGGTACAAGTCCGCGCAGGAGCCCGCCAGTTACGTGGGCCTGCTTCCCACCGACTACTTCCCTGCCGAGATCACCACGGTCGGCAAGGAAGTCGTCGTCTCCAACACCCGTGGCATAGACGCCCGCCGCCCCACCACCGCCACCGGACACGGGACCCACGACACCACGTCCAGCGTCACCCGGTTCACGCTGCCGAGCGACCTCGTCATCAGGTCCCAGACGGCCAAGGTCTTCCAGCAGAACGGCTGGACGCCCGGCTCGGTCACGACGGCGCAGGGCGACAGCCACGCCAAGCCCGTCCCGGTCCCGGCACGGCTCGGCGACCCCTCGACGATCAAGCACGTCTTCCTGCTCGTCAAGGAGAACCGCACCTACGACCAGGTCTACGGCGACCTCCCGCAGGGCGACGGGGACCCGGCCCTGACGACCTTCGGCGCCAACGTGACGCCCAACCAGCACGCCCTGGCCCAGCAGTTCGGCCTCTACGACAACTTCTACGACATCGGCACCAACTCCGCCGAGGGCCACAACTGGCTGATGCAGTCGGACAACCCGGAGTACACCGAGTCCTCCGCCGGTGAGTACACGCGCAGCTACGACACCGAGAACGACGTCCTCGGCCACCAGAAGTCCGGATTCATCTGGACCGGCGCGCAGGCGGCCGGGAAGTCGGTGAAGGACTTCGGCGAGTTCCAGTCGACCGAGTCGAAGCCGTCCGGCGCGACCTGGCAGAACCTGTACTGCGACAGCAAGAACATGGCAGCGACCGGGGCGCAGACCCAATACCCCATCCAGACCGGCTCGGCGATCCCCTCGCTCAACAAGGTGTCGGTGCAGGGCTTCCCGATGTTCGACCTCGACGTCCCGGACATCTACAAGGAACAGATCTGGCAGCAGGACTTCGAGAAGAACGGCCCGGCGAACCTGAACATGTTCTGGTTCTCCAACGACCACACCGGCGGCCCGGCGAACGCGTCCGCCGAGGTCGCCGACAACGACCTCGCGGTCGGCCGGATGGTCGACGAGATCTCCCACAGCAAGTACTGGAAGGACTCGGCGATCTTCGTCGTCGAGGACGACTCCCAGAACGGCCTCGACCACGTCGACGGCCACCGGGCGCCGGTCCAGATCATCAGCCCCTACGCCCAGCACGGCACCGTCGACAGCCACTACTACTCGCAGATCACGATGGTCCGCACCGTCGAGCAGATCCTCGGGATTCACCCGATGAACCAGAAGGACAGCGCGGCCACCCCGATGTTCGGGGCGTTCACGGGGAAGGCGGACACCACACCGTTCACGGCGGTCCCCAACCGCACCTCGCTGACCCTCGGAGTGAGTCCCACGCCCTCCTGCGGCGCGGACACCCCGGCCGCGCAGGACGCGGACGCGGCCCCCGCCCCGACGTCCGCCGCGGTGCCGCAGGCCGAGCAGAAGCTCGCGGCGCAGTGGAAGACCTGGGCCTCGCACCAGCGGCTGACCGGCGCGCACGCCGTGCCGGACTACGCCAACGCCGAACAGATGAACCGCTACACCTGGTACCAGACGCACACCTGGACCAAGCCGTACCCCGGCGACGGCAAGGTCTACGCGCCGAACGACGTACCCGGCGCCTACCTGCCGTCGGCGGAGTCCGACGGCTGACACTCCGGTCCGGCCGGGGCGCACCGCCCCGGCCGGCATCCGGAACACGGCCAGGGGACCGGGTCCCGTGCGTCGGGGCCCAGGGAGGAGCACTCTGGAAGCAGAGGTCTCCGGAGGTGATCCCCATGACGCACACCGCAGTCGGATGGCACGTCGAGCTGGAGTTCCGGGAGGACGAACGGCACACGGAGGCGGTCGCGCTGGTGCGCCTGCCCGACGGGAGCGAGGTACGGGCACACGGACACGCCAGCCGCCACCGCAGCGACACCAATCAGCCGCGGGTCGGCGAGGAGGTCGCGGGAGCGCGGGCACTCAACGAACTCGCGATGCAGTTGCTGACCAAGGCGCACGACGAGATCGACGAGGCGTCCGGGCGGACGTCCCACACGATCAACGTGTAGCCCTCACAGGGCCGCCCGCACCGCCCTGACCAGTGCCTGGGCCCTCGGATCCGCCGTGACCGTCTTGCGGAACCCGTTGGTGACATAGCCGAAGGCGATGCCCGTTTCCGGGTCGGCGAACCCGAGGGAGCCACCGCGGCCGGGGTGCCCGAAGGAACCCGCGCCGAGGAACGGCGACGCGCTGCCGTGCAGCATGTAGCCCAGTCCGAAGCGGGTGTTCACGACGAGCACGCGGTCCGGACCCGCCGACTCCTCGGTGCGGGCGAGTTCGACCGTGGCCGGGTCGAAGAGCCGCACTCCGTCGATCTCACCGACCAGCGCCGCGTAGACGCGCGCCAGCCCGTCGGCCGTCGCGATCCCGTTGGTCGCGGGCAGGGCGCTCGCCCGGTACTCCGGGGAGTTCTGGTCGGGGAAGGGGGTGATCGCGGCGAAGGCGCGGCGGGTGAGGGAGCCGGGATCGTCGTAGGCCTCGGTGACGGACCGCTTGGGACGGGCGCGCAGGCCGCCGGTGGGCTCGGGGCCGTCGACCCGTCCGACCCGTCCCGTCCGCCCGGCCGCTTCCTCCTCCTGCGGCAGCCCGAGCCAGAACTCGGCCCCCAGCGGCCCGGCGATCTCCCGCGCGATCCACTCACCGGCCCCGAGCCCGGTCACCCTGCGCACCATTTCGTCCAGCAGCCAGCCGTACGTCAGCGCGTGATACCCGTGGTCCGTGCCGGGCTCCCAGGCGGGTGCCTGCGCGGCGACCGCCTCGGGGCCCTTCAGCGGGTCCAGGGCCTCCTCGGGGGTGAGCGGCCGGTCGATCACCGGCAGCCCGGCCCGGTGGTTCAGCACGTGCCGGACCAGCACCCGCTCCTTGCCGCGCGCCTTGAACCCGGGCCAGTACTCGGCCACCGGCGCGTCCAGGTCCAGCTCCCCACGCTGGTGCAGCATCAGGGGTACGGCGGCGGCGACGCCCTTGGTCGCCGAGCGCACGACCTGCGCGGTGCCGTGCCGCCAGGGCTCGGTGCCGTCGATGTCCCTGGTGCCGGCCCACAGGTCGACCACCTTGCGCCCGTCCCGGTACACGGCGACCGCCGCGCCCCGGTCCCCGAGCGCCTCGAAGTTCCGCGCGAACACATCCCTGACCGGCTCGAAGCCCTCGGCGACTGTGCCGTTCACGTCCACGCCCGTACTCCCCTTACTGCCGCTCGGTGCCCCCTCACCCAAGCAGAATCGTCACGTCGATGTTCCCGCGGGTCGCGTTCGAGTACGGGCAGACCTCATGGGCCGCGTCCACCAGCTTCGCCGCGAGGCCCGCGTCGAGGATCGGCAGCGAGACGCTCAGGGCGACCGCGAGGCCGTAGCCGCGGTGTTGGTTGGGGCCGATGCCGACCTTCGCGGCGACCGTGGAGCCGGTCAGGTCGTAGCCCTCGCGGTTGCCGACGAGGATCAGCGCGTTGTGGAAGCAGGCGCTGTACCCGGCGGCGAACAGTTGCTCGGGGTTGGTGCCGTTGCCGTCCCCGCCGAGCGCCGGCGGCATCGCGACCTTCAGCTCGATCTGGCCGTCCTGGCTGGTGACATAGCCGTCCCGGCCGCCGTGTGCCGTCGCCTCGGCGACGTACATGATCTTCGTCGGCCGGGTGTCGACGGCGGTTTCCTCAGGCATGGCTGATCTCCCCCCGGAGAAGTGTGCGCAAGTACATCGTGCACAAGGTACCGGCCGGTAGGTAGGCCCTGGATGACCAGGGGGTGGCAACCTCGGGTAACAGAAGGTCAGCGGGGGCGCTCGGAAGCTTCCTGCGCTCTTTTCGCGAGCCCCCACAAGTCCTCGCGCAGCCGCGCGGCCTCCGTGGTGTCGAGCCCGGTCGCGGAGAGGAGGGCGCCGGGGACGGCCGCCGCGCGCTCCCTGAGTTCCTCCGCGCGCCCCGTGCACGCCACGAGTACCGAGCGCTCGTCGCTCGCCGCGCGCTCCCGGCGTACGAACCCCGCGCTCTCCAGTCGCTTGAGCAACGGCGAGACCGTGCCGTAGTCGAGGCGCAGGGCGGCCGCCAGCTCCTTCACGGTCGTCTGACCGCGCTCCCACAGCACCAGCAGCACGAGGTACTGCGGGTAGGTGAGCCCGAGCTCGTCGAGGAGCGGCCGGTACGCGGCCGTCACCGCGCGCTGGGCGGCGTACAGCGCGAAGCACAACTGGTCGTCGAGCAGCAGTGATCCGGCGTCCTCTTCGTTCGTCACGCGCCCATTGTCACGGACCGCGGATCGAATCCGAAGGGCAACTCCAGCCGGTGGGCCCGCATCAGCTCGTCGTCGGCGAGGAGTTCGGCCGTCTTCCCGTCCGCGGCGATGGTGCCCTCGCTCAGGATCAGCGAGCGCGGGCACAGCTCCAGCGCGTACGGCAGGTCGTGCGTCACCATCAGGACCGTCACGTCCAACGAGCGCAGGATGTCGGCGAGTTCGCGGCGCGAGGCCGGGTCGAGGTTGGAGGAGGGCTCGTCCAGGACGAGGATCTCCGGCTCCATCGCCAGCACGGTGGCCACCGCCACCCGGCGCCGCTGACCGAAGGAGAGGTGGTGCGGGGGCCGGTCCTTGAACTCCGCCATGCCGACCCTGGTCAGCGCCCGGTCCACGCGCTCCTCCAGTTCGGGCCCCCTGAGCCCGGCCGCCGCCGGTCCGAACGCCACGTCCTCGCGCACCGTCGGCATGAAGAGCTGGTCGTCGGGGTCCTGGAAGACGATGCCGACCTTGCGCCGGATCTCGGCCATGTGCTTCTTGTCCACGGGCAGCCCGGCGACCGTCACCGTGCCCACCCCGCCGCTCAGGATGCCGTTGAGGTGCAGCACCAGGGTCGTCTTGCCGGCGCCGTTCGGGCCGAGCAGCGCGACCCGCTCGCCGCGCGCGAGGGAGAAGTCCACGCCGAACAGGGCCTGATGCCCGTCCGGGTAGGCGAAGGCGAGGCCGGAGACCTCGAGGGAAGGAGTGCTCACAGGGCCCATCCCAACACGCAGACGACAAGGGCGGCGACGGGGAGCGCGAGGGCGTACGACCACTGCGCCCGGGACGCGGTCACCTCGTCGATGACCGGCATCGAACCGGCGTACCCCCGGCTGACCATGGCCAGGTGCACGCGCTCGCCGCGCTCGTAGGAGCGGATGAACAGCGCGCCGGCCGACTTCGCGAGGACGCCCCAGTGCTTGACGCCGCTCGCCTCGAACCCCCGCGACTCCCGCGCGATCCGCATCCGCCGCATCTCGTCGGTGATGACATCGCCGTAGCGGATCATGAAGGAGGCGATCTGGACCAGCAGCGGCGGCAGTCTGAGCCGTTGCAGTCCGAGCAGCACCGAGCGCAGTTCGGTGGTGGACGCCAGCAGCACCGACGCGGCGACCCCCAGCGTGCCCTTGGCGAGCACGTTCCAGGCGCCCCACAGGCCGCTCACGCTCAGGGAGACCCCGAGCACCTCGACCCGCTCGCCCTCCGCGACGAAGGGCATCAGCACCGCGAACGCCACGAACGGCACCTCGATCAGCAGCCGTTTCAGCAGGAAGCCGGCCGGCACGCGCGCGGCGTAGGCGACGACGCCCAGGAGGACGGCGTACAGGCCGAACGCCCACATCGCCTCGCGCGGGGTCGAGACGACGACCACCACGAAGCCGAAGGCCGCCGCGAGTTTGGTGTGCGGCGGCAGGGCGTGCACCGGCGAGTGTCCGTGCCGGTAGAGCCGGTGCGCGTGTCCGGCGCCCACGTCAGACGCCCGTCCCGACAGGGCTGGTGTCGGCCGTACGGCGCCTGCGGACCACCCAGAACACCGTGCTGCCCGCGACGACGGTGGCGCCGACGCCGATGACGCCCGCCAGCCCCCCGGACAGGCGGGCGTCCTCGACGTCCTTCACGCCGTAGTCGGCGAGCGGTGAGTCCGCCGTGGCGTGCTTCTCGGTCTTGGCGTCGATGCCCTTGTCGGCGGCGACCTTCTCCAGCCCGTCCGGGTCGGCGGACGCGTAGAAGCTGACGAATCCGGCGAGCACCAGGGAGGTGACCAGGCCGGTGATCCACACCTTGCGGTGCGACCGGGCGGCGGCCGGAGCGGGTTCGGCGGGCACGTCGACGAGCTGACCGCCCACCCGCAGCTTCAGCTTCTGCTGGAGGCCGCGGGCGCCGTACACCAGGTCGGGGCGTACGGCGACGACGGCGCCGACGGTCAGTGCGGTGATGACCGCCTCGCCGATGCCGATGAGGACATGGACGCCGATCATCGCGGTGGCGACCTTGCCGATGGAGACGTCGGTGGTGCCGCCGACGGCGTAGATCAGGGTGAAGGCGACGGCCGCGGCGGGAACGGAGAGCACGGCGGCCACGAAGGAGGCGGCGGTGATGGAGCCGCGCTTCCTGGGGAGCACCTTCACCAGGCCGCGGAAGACGGCGTACGCCACGACCGTCGTGACGACGGCCATGTCGGTGATGTTCACGCCGAGCGCGGTGAGGCCGCCGTCCGCGAAGAGGATGCCCTGCATGAGCAGGACGACCGAGACGCAGAGGACCCCGGTGTAGGGGCCGACGAGGATCGCGGCCAGTGCCCCGCCGAGCAGATGTCCGCTGGTCCCCGCGGCGACGGGGAAGTTCAGCATCTGCACGGCGAAGATGAACGCCGCGACGAGGCCGGCCAGAGGCGCGGTGCGTTCGTCCAGTTCGCGGCGGGCGCCGCGCAGGCTCACTGCGACCGCGGCCGCGGCGACGACTCCGGTCGCTGCCGAGATGGGGGCGTCTATGAATCCGTCAGGCACATGCACCGTTCGATGATAGTGGCTTGTTGCGAACTCTTTGCAAGAGGGCCTCGCCGCGAACAGCAACCAGCAGGCTTTCGGTCCAGGGGGCGGAACACGGGAAATGTGCGACGCTGGGAGGGGAGTGGACGCACAGCTTCCACACAGGTTACGCAGCGTGAGAGGCCGTCACGATGGCTGTAGTCGAGCAGTACGCACGAGCCCATATCGTTTCGGACGTGGACATCGCGGAAGACGAGGCGATCCCGGTGGTCCTGCGCTACGACCCGGAGACCGACCCGCGCTCGGTACGGATCGGCCTGCCGGGCACGCACGAGTGGACCTTCTCGCGGGCGCTGCTGGAACAAGGACTCAGGGCTCCGGTCGGCAGCGGTGAGGTGCGGGTGTGGCCGTGCGGCCGGGTGCAGGCCGTGGTGGAGTTCCACTCGCCACAAGGGGTGTCGGTGGTGCAGTTCGAGCAGAAGGCACTGCTCAGGTTCCTGCGGCGGACGTACACGGCCATGGCACCCGTGCGGAATTAGCCGCCCATCTTCAGCAGGGCCGCCACGATCGGGCCCGCCGTGTCGCCGCCGTGGCCGCCCGCCTGGACGACGCCCGCGGCCGCGAGGTCGCCCCGGTACGCGGTGAACCAGCCGTTCGGCTTCTTCTGGCCGTCGACCTCCGCGGACCCGGTCTTCGCGCCGACGTTGCCGTAGACCCCGGACATCGCTTCGGCCGCCGTGCCGTAGCCCGCCGTGTACGCCATCAGCTCACGCAGCTGCGACAGCGTGCCCGAGGACATGGTGCGCGAGGCGGTGGCCAGCGTGCGGTTGTCGACCGAGGGGGAGACCAGGTACGGCTGCTTGAAGGTGCCCGACTCGACGGTGGCGGAGACGGACGCCATGTTCAGCGGGTTCATCCGGACCCCGCCCTGACCGATGAGCGAGGCCGCCTTCTGCGCCGCGCTCTGCACGGGCACCGAGCCGTCGAAGGACGGGACGCCGATCGCCCAGTTGTTCATGGACAGGCCGAAGACCTGCTGGGCCTGCTCGGTCAGACTGTCGTTGTCCAGCTTGCCCGCCTGGCTGATGAAGGCGGTGTTGCAGGAGCGGGCGAAGCTCGCCTTGAAGGTGCCGCCCTTGATCTCGAACTTGTCGTCGTTCTGGAACTTCCAGCCGCCGTACGTGAAGTACTTCGGGCACGGGTGCGCCTTGTCCGCCGACGCGAGGTCCTTGTCGATCAGCAGCGACGAGGTGATGACCTTCATCGTGGAGCCCGGGGCGAGGGAACCCTGGAAGGCGGTGTTGAAGCCGTGGCTCGCGTTCGCCACCGCGAGGATCTCGCCGGTCGACGGACGCAGCACGACGACGGAGGACCGGGCCTGCTTGGCGACCTGCGCCTCGGCCGCCGCCTGGAGCGTCGGGTTCAGGGTCGTCTTCACGGTGCCCGGGGTGCCCTTGCTGAGCTCGACCAGCGTCTTGTCGGAGGACTTGGAGTCCTTCCCGCGGATCACCCGCAGCTCGATGCCCGCCTTGCCGCCGGCCTTCTTGCCGTACTTCTCGCGCAGGCCGTCCAGCACCGTGCCCAGCGACGGGTACTTCGCCTCGGTGATCTCGCCGCCGTCCCGGTCGAAGGCCTTGATCGGCGGGGTCCCCGACTCGCCGGTGACCAGGGTGTCGCCGTCCTTCAGGTCGGGGTGGACCAGCGAGGCGGTCCAGTCGACCTGCGGCTTCCCGGTGGCGGTGTCGCGGACGACGGTCAGCGAACTGGCGTACGCCAGCGGCTTGCTGAGGCCCTTGTACGACACGGTCGCCTTGACGGAGAAGGGCACCTTGTCGCCGGTGGGGGTGCCCGGGGTGAGGGTGGCGCCGGTGAGGTGGGCGTCCTTGGTCCAGCCGGTGAGCAGGGCGGCGGCGGCCTCGGTGTCGCTGGTCGCCGCGGCGGCCGTGCTCACCTTGCCCTGCTGCCAGGAGGCCAGGAACGCGGTCGCGGTGGAGGTCACCTCGGTCGCCGACAGCGGGCCGGTCTTGACCTTCGGCTTGTGGTCCCCGGCGGACGCGGACGTGTTCTGCGTCCGGTCGTTCGCCGCGGCCCCGGCGCCGTACAGCGCGTAGACGCCGAAGCCGGCGCCGGCGACGACCACGGCGATCATCCCGCCGATCACGGCGGGCTTGGTCTTCCGTCGCTCGGCGACGCGCCTTCTGCTACCCACGGCTTCCGTTTCCTCCGCCAGTTCCCAGGGTCCCCGTTGCCCTCATCCATCCCAACGACGGCCACAGCCTAGAGTCCCTGTCCCGCACGGGTGACGTCAGCCTGCGGCTCGTAGCACAGCTGCGACAATCGGACCCGCCGCGTCGCCGCCGTGGCCGCCCTCCTCGGTCATGGCCGCCGCGGCCATGTCGTTGCGGAAACCGGTGAACCAGCTGTTGGACACCTGCTGCCCGTCGACCTCCGCGGAGCCGGTCTTGGCGCCGATGTCCCCGCCGAGCCCCGCCATCGCCTTGGTCGCCGTGCCCTGGGTCGCGGTGAGCCGCATCATCTGCTTCAGCTGGGAGGCCGTGTTGTACGGCAGCCCCTTCGCGGTGGCCAGTTCGCGGTCGTCGAGCTTCGGCGAGACCAGGTAGGGCTGGCGGAAGGCGCCGGTGATCGCGGTGGCCGTCACCGAGGCCATGTTCAGCGGGTTCATCTGGACCTGGCCCTGGCCTATCGCGTTCGCCGCGCGGTCCGGACCGCTGACGGCGGGCACCTTCCCGTCGAAGGAGACGATGCCGGTCTTCCAGTCCTCGCCGATCCCGAACCGGTTCTGGGCTTCCAGCGTCAGCGACTCGTCGGTGAGCGGCTTCTCGTCGATCAGCTTGATGAAGGCGGTGTTGCAGGACCGCATGAAGCTGTTGGCCAGCGAGGCGCCCTCGTTGGGCTCCATGCCCGTGAGGTTCTTGAAGGTCTGCCCCTGCCACACGGCGTCCGGCGGACAGGGCGCCGGGCCGTTCATCGAGGTCACGCCGTTGTCGATGAGCATCGCCGCGGTGATGATCTTCATGGTGGAGCCGGGGGCCTTGGTGCCCTCGAAGGCCGCGTTGAAGCTGTCCGTGCGGTTGTTGGCCACGGCCAGCACCTCACCGGTGCTCGGCTTGACGGCGACGACCGACGACTGGCGGTACAGCTTCACGGCCTTCTCGGCGGCCGCCTGCGCGTTCGCGCTGATGGTGGTCTCCAGCTTGCCCGCCTTGCCCTCGGCGAGGGTCAGCAGCGAGGTGTCCGGCGTCTGGTCCGGGTGCTTGATGACCAGCTCGATGCCCGGGGTGCCGCCGGCCTCGGCTCCGTACTTCTCGCGCAGGGCGTCCAGGACCGGGCCCAGCGACGGGTACTTCTCCTTGGTCAGCACACTGCCGTCACGGGCCACCGCCTCGATGGACGGGTTCGCGGACTCGCCGGTGACCAGCCGGTCGTCCCGCTGGAGCTTCGGGTAGACCAGGGATGGCTGCCAGTCCACCAGCGCCTTCCCGGTGGTCACCCCGCGCACGACGGTCAGCTTGCTCTTGTACGCCAGCGGCTTCGACTTCCCGTCGTAGGAGACGGTCGCCTTCACGCTGTACGGCACGGTGGCACCGGTCGCCTTGCCGGGCGTGATGTCCACATCGCCGATGTGCGCGTCCGCACCGTAGGCGGCCAGCAGCACCTCGGCCGCCGTGCCGTTGTTCGTGAACGCGGCCGCGCTCGCCGCGTCGCCCTTCTCCCAGGCGGCGAAGAAATCCTTCGACGTCTTCGCGATCTCGTCGGCGGTGGGCGGCCCGCTCCGCTTGGCGTCCCCGACCCCGCCGCTCCCGTCGTCGCTCAACGCCGACACGAAGTTGTACGCCCCGTAACCGGCCCCGCCGACCATCACGGCGAACACCGTACTGACGACAGCGACCTTCACCCCCTTGGCCATGGTCTGGCCCCCTCCCCGATTTCCCCGTTGTTGTGGGAACTCTAAGCGGGAGGTGTGACACGCGGGGTAAGAGTTTCCTGATTCATCGAAGCAGGTGCTCAATCACATACGTGAATGCTGGCCCGCTAGACCCACGTATCCAGCCACATCCGCGACCGCCAGTCGTCGATCGGGATGCTGGTCCCCGTGTACAGGGGCCAGAAGTAGATGAAGTTCGCATGATCCGGCCCTGTGGGGCCCCGACCAGGGCGTTTGGCTCTGGCCGGGGCCGTCTCAGGCGGCTTGGGCCGCCTCTGGGCCGTGATCTTGAGGATTCGACGCCAGATAGAGGCTGTCGACGGCTTTCCGGGTGCGTCCCTCGCTACTCGGCATCAGGTGCGTGTAGGTCCGGAGCGTGAATCCAGGATCGGCGTGACCGAGGTACGAACTCAGGGCTCGGATGCTCTCGCCCGCGTCCAGCAGCACGGATGCGTAGAAGTGCCTGAGCGCGTGCATGCCGTCCTCGGGGGCTGACGCGTACCGCTCGCCCGGCTTCCGCTTCGGAATGACGCCTGCGGCGGCCAGAGCGGGCTTCCATTGGTGCTCGTTGAAGTTGCTGACCCGGACATGCCGTCCTTCGACTCCACTGAAGATGAGCCGCTTCGTCACGGGTGAACCATCGGGCGTGCGCCAGGGAAGCGTCATATCGACCGGCTCGAACTCCTTCGTGTGGTCCCGGAGCGCGGTGGCAACGGCCTTGGGCAACGGCACGTTCCGGACCTTGCCGCCTTTCGGCAGGGCGAAGACGTACTTGCCCCGGATGCGCTTCAGCTGGTGGCCCACGGTCAGCCAACCGCCCTCGTAGTCGAGTTCATCCACGGCCAAGCCGAAGATTTCACCCTGTCGCAGTCCGCAACCCGCCCCTACATCCACGGTGGCTTGGTGGCGGCGGGGGAGAGCGGCACGTACGCCGAAGACCTGCGTTGCCGTCCATGGGTCGACGCGCGGCTTGCCCGGTTTCGGGAGCGTGACCGTGCGGGCCTGACAGGGGTTCTTGCTCAGTAGCCCATCCTCGACGGCCGCGCTCAACGCTGCGGAGACGGTGCCGACGATGATGCGGCGGTGCGACTCCGCCGGCACGGTGGCTTCCAGGTCTGCGATCCAGGTGCGGATGTGTTCCGGCTTGAACGAACCGAGGGGGCGCGACCCGATGTGAGGGTAGGCGTGCAGCCTGAGGCGACGCTCCGCTGCCTCTCGGCTGTTGATCTCGCCGGTGTGCGTCTTGACCCAGCTTTCCGAGTACTGGCGGAACGTCGTCCTTGCGGCGCGCGGGTCGGTGTACTGACCGCGGGACATGTCCGCTTCGATCTGCGTGAGCCACAGCTTGGCGAGCCGCAATTCCTTGTCGCGGAATGACTTGCTCTTCTCGGTGCCGTCAGGGCCGACGTACCGGGCGCGGTAGCGGAGACCCGTTCCGTGGCGGTCGGTCTGCACCTTGACGATCTTGCCTGCGGTGTCGGTTTCGGTCTTGAACCAGCGGTCTTGGATGTGGCCTGCCATGTGGGGCGTGGTCCTTTCGGAGCATGGGGAAGGGAGGGCCACGGCGTGGCCCTCCCTGGGGGTTGTGCGTGGTGCTGTGTGGTTGTGTCAGGCGGCGTCTTGGTCGGCGTTCTTGCGGCTGGTGACGTAGGCCAGTACGTCGGCGGGGTCGTAGCGGACGTGCTTGCCGATGCGGAAACTGGGCGGACCGACGCGCTTCTTGCGCCACTGGTAGAGCGTCTCTTTGGGGACGTCGAAGATCTCGGCGACGTCGTCGGGGTTGAGGTACCTATCTGGGAGTCCGCCGCGCAGGAGGGCACGCGGGTCGGGCGGCTCATTGCTGGCCATGGCTGGTGACTCCTCAGGTCCGTGGCGGGGTGGGTGAGGTGTCCTGCGGTGGGTTCGGGTGCCGTGGGCTGAGCGCAGGCGAGGGCGGGGGCCTGCGCGTGTGTCCGAGGTGGGGATTTCTGCGTCACCCGCGTCATCTGCGTCATTCAGGCTTCTGAGCTGCGGGTTTGGGGTGACGCAGAGCGTTGGGGGTGCGTCACCGGTGACGCAGGCTGTTCGTCATCGGTGACGCAGATGACGCACGGTGACGCAGAGATCGGCCGTCTGCGTCACCCCTGTCTGTGCAGGTCACCCGCTGTTTTGGGGGCTTGGGTGACGCAGGTGACGCAGCGTTCCCCTACTTAGGAAAAAAGGGGGGGTGTTTGTGGTGGTGCAGTGCTGCTCAGGACGTGAAGAAGGAGCCGCTGCGCGGCACGTCCTGCGCAGGGCGGCGCCGCCGCCGAACAGCAAGAGGAGCACGCCTGTCCGGTGGTGCTCCTCTTGCTGTTCGGTCTGTGCCCCGTCGGTCAGAACGCCTGTTGCTCGTGTTCCGGTGGAGCGGGCGAGCGGGTCATTTCGATGTAGCGGCCCTCTTTGGTACGGCCGGAGTCGATGAGCACGCCGCGGGCGGCGAGGGTGGGCTGTAGGCGTTTGAGGCGGTCGGAGAGGACTTTGCCGGTGGTCGGCCACCCCTTGGGCAGCGGACGGAAGTCCTCGCCGCTGTAGAGGCGGGTGAGGCAGTGCAGCCACTCTGTGGACGTCATCCGCTGCTCTACCCCCGGTTCGAGAGTGCTGGCGTGCGCAAGGACGGTCTGTGCCAACAGGTCGCCCTCGATGACGTCGTCGTTGAGGTCGTCGAGACTGGCCCGGTAGGCGGCGAGCGCCCCGAGGCCGGTTGCGGCATCGAGCTGGGCGCACAGGTGTGCAAAGTCCGCCATCCGCAGATCCGTGGGCGTCTCCGCTTCCGCCGCACGGACCTTGACGGCCAGGTCCAGGAGCGAGCCCAGCACCACAGGCAGCACTTCCGCGTACTCAGCCCACAGTTCCGCCTCTGTGCGCCGCACCCGCGGGCGTTCCAGGCGCAGCGGCAGGAGCCGTTCGGCGAGGTCGGGCCGGATGACGCCGACGTCGATACCGGTCAGCAGCAGGGGGCGACGGTAGCCGACGCGGAACACGTCGCCGTCGGTGAACAGGGCCCGCTTGACGCTCTCGGCGCCGGTAACGATGCAGCACATGGCGTCCGATAGGTCCGGCGTCATGTGGGAGAGGTTGTCCAGGGCGGTGACCCAGCCGGCCGCCACCGCCGCGATCAGGTTCTCCTCATCCTTCGGGGCGCGGCGCAGGTCCCCGCTCATGCCCTCGATGATCCGCACGAGCATCCGCCCCCCGGTGGACTTGCCCGCGCCCTGCGGTCCGGTGAGGAACGGCGCGGGCACGGGCACGGACGGCCCCAGGCAGCCGATCAGCCAGGCGATGGCCAGGCATTCGGTTTCCGCGGTGGCGAAGTTGCACAGCCGCATCAGGGCATCGATGCCTTTGCCGCCTGTGTCCTTGGCGGGCAGGGGGAGTTCGCCGGTGAGCTGGGTGCGCCGCCAGCACACTTCGCGCGGGTCGGGGGTGAGGATGTCCCAGCCGGTGGGGTGGATACGGACGGACTGTCCGTCGTTACGCCCGAGGTCCAGCCAGGTTGCCCCGTCGAATCCGGGGGCGACGCGGATGTTCACCGCGTGCGTGTCCTCGTACAGCGCGAGGGCTTCGATCAAGTCCAGCGCCTCCTTGAGCGCGGTCCCGTTGAACACGCCGACCCCGTCCTTGAACAGGCCGACCATGAGTTCCTGGCGGTGGCTGCCGGTGGTGCCCTGGGAGCGCATCGGGCGGGCCACGGGGTGGCCGTTCTTCTGCGCGTATACGGTGCCGTCGGCGGTGCGGAAGTACCGGAAGTGGCTCTGTGCGTAGTCGGTGATGACCTTGCGGGCGGGGTTCTTCTCGTCGTCCTCGGACATGGTCACAGTCCCAACCTGGTGCGGGCGTTGGTCCACGCATCCGTGCAGTGCCTCGCCGATTCGCCCTTGGCCTGCGCCGCGGTGAACAGCCGCGCAACGTGGGTGTCGGTGAGGCATCCGCACCCGCCGTGGGCGGACAGCACGGCCAGGAAGGTGCGGTAGACGGTGGCGTGGACCGCGTTGCGGGCCTCGGTGATGCGCTGCACGCCCATGGCGATGCCACGCTCCAGATAGGCGGGGGTGCGGTGGCGGCACTCCTCCTGCCCGCCCCTGAGGGGCACTGTGAGCGTCTGTGACGTCTTGCGGGCTGGGGTCGGCTCCTTTACCACCAGGGCGCGCACAGAGCCCGGCAGAGCGGTAGGTGTGCCGGTGCCGGATCCAAGCCAACGGGCGTACTGCATAAGGGACTTGATGTCCACACCGGACCGAACCCCGTTGGCGGACTGCATGACGCCCTGGTAGATCCAGTGCTCACCCCGGGTGGTACGCACGATCCGGGTGACGGGCAGCGTCTCGCGGGCCCACACGAGGGCTTCCGTGTTATCGAGGTCGACGACGGTCAGACCGGCGCCGCCCGGGTGGTAGGCGACCGCCGCCGCTTCCCGCCACGCGCGCGCCCACTCCTGAGTGCTCAGAATGGTGGGGTCGGTGGTGGCGGCGGCCCATCCGTGGCACGGCGCCGGGCAGGTGCAGGGGCCGGGGGTCTTCATGTTCGGCCGGCCGCCGCACGCGTTGTGGGCGCAGGCCGGGCAGTTCCCGAACGGCAGCTTCCCGGCCCGCAGGGGCAGGGCCGGAACACCGGCTGCCGCGAGGTCGAGCGCGGTCCGCAGGTGGGTGATCGCGGTGCTCATGCGACTGCCTCCAGCGTTCCCGCGTCGGCGAGGAATGCGCGGCCGATGAACTCGCTGTAGGCGGGCGGAATGGCTTCGGTGAGTTCCTCGCGCACGTCGGTCCAAGTGATGCCCATGGCCTCTTGCAGCTCCGGGATGGACGGCTTGCCTCCGCCGTTGCCGTAGGCGGCGACGTACGGGCCGTCGAAGTAGGCGCCGTGCCGGTAGCCGCGTACGCGGCCCCGATGCCGCACGTGCGCCGGCTGCGTGGTCGTCCAGCGGCCCAGCTCGAAGTTGCGATGCCGGATGACTCCGAGACCGAACATCTCGCCGCACAGGGTGAGGTCTTTGCGGATCTCCGCGCGGCCGTTGGGCTGCTCGATGACGAAGGGCAGACCGGTGAGTTCGAGCAGGGCGCGGGTCGGTGCGACCAGGTCCACATGGGTGCCGCCCCATCCCTGCGAGGCGTTGGTGCCCACGGTCAGGGTGCACTTGTCCTGGCAGGGCGGTGAGGCGTGCACGAACGCGTACCGGTGGATCTCCTCGGTCGCGATCAGGTGGGCGAGGTATTCGAGCGCGTCGCCCCGGTGGTGCGTGAAGGGGTAGTTCGGTCGGTCGGCGATGTCGCATCCGTCCAGGTCGAACCCGGCCCGGTGATAGCCCACGGCGGCGCCGCCGGCGCACGAGAACAGATCCAGCACGCGCGGCCGTGGGGTGCGCTCTCGCCGGATGTCAGTGGGTTGGGTCATGCTGGAGACCTCCAACAGGTCTGTTGAGGACTGGAGACCAGGGCGGCCCCGGACTTTGGCGAGACGGGGGCCGCCCTTGGCGTCGCTACTCGTGGTTGTTGGTCTTGGCCCACACACCGGTCGTGCGGCTGTGGACGTTGCGTCGGTCCTGGTAGACGGGTCCCTCGTAGTGGTGGTGGACGTCCGGGGCGGGCTTGGCCTTGGTGGCGAGCCGGGCGAGGGCGAGCACGAGGGCGGTGGGGGCGCCGAACACGAGGCCGCACACGAGCGGGTCGGCGAACTGCGAGAGGTACATGAGCACGGCCGCGGTGCCGCCGACCATGGCGGTGGTGGTGCCGCCGGCGAGCATGAGCACGCTCGCGTCGGTGGCGCCCTGGCTCATCGGGGGCCGTCCCGGCTGCACGACGGGCGGGTTGGTGCCGTAGGCGGGGGCCGGGGTGTCGTCGCGGTAGGCGGTGGGCCGGTAGGCGTCGGCGATGATCCGGCGAGCTTCAACGGCGGCATCGTCCTCGGTCATTCCGGCGTCCGGCCGGACGCTGCCGGGGGTGGTTTCGGGGTACATGCGGAATCCCTTTCGGCGAGTGTTCAGGGAGGCAGGGACACCCCCTTCGGGGTGCGCTCTGGAGGGGGTTTTCGGGGGTTGACCTGCGCCGCCTCCCTGCCTCCCTGATTGATCATCTGTGCAGGTCAGGTCCAGGGAGGTGGGGCAGGGAGGGGGTGAGGGAGTTCTCCCTGCCTCCCTGCCCCGGGCGGGGTCGGCTCCCTGCTATCCGGCGTCGGAAGCGGAATGGTCGGTGTCGCGGTTGGTGAGGGCGCGTGAGACGCGTTCGGCACCCACGACCATGCGGCCGTCCGACTTGTAGGGCTCGGCTCCGGTGCCGTCCAGGACGCGCTTGAGGTCGATGAACGACCACTTGCCGTAGGTGTCCGCGTCCAGTACGGCCAGCCGCTTGAGGACGTCCTGAGTGAGCACACGCGGGGCGTCCCCGAGTACGGCGGCGATGTCGGCGAGCGCGTCGCGCTGCTCGCCCCGCTCGATGACGGTGAGCGTGGTGACGCCGTCGCGCAGGGCCTTGGCGCGCTCGATGATGGCTTCGGCCGCATCGTCGTCGATGTAGTGCGTGCGCACCGTGATGGACGCCTGCCCGGCCGGAATGTCGATGCCGGACGACGCGAGGACCAACGTTCCCTGATCCAGCCCCGGACGCAGCAGGTTCGGGGCGGCGCCCCCGTCGACTGCCTTGTCCCCCAGCGCCATCCGCGCCTGAGACTCGGTCCCGAGGGCGAGCGAGGCACGGGTGTGCGCCCCTTCGCGGACCAGCTTGGGCAGGTTCTGGTCGGTGGGGTCCTGCGTGCCCTGCCACATCAGCACGTTCACCGCGCGACCCTGGTTGTGAATCTTGCGGACGGCCATGAAGTACCGCGAGGTGGCCTTCGAGCCGCCGTAGGGGCGCTTCTCGTCGTCGAGGACCGGGCACATGAACGCCATCTGTGCTTCGTCGACGATCACGATCAGGGCGGGGAACACCGTTCCGGGCGGGGCCTGGATGCGGCGGTTCATCTCCTCCACCGCGTCCTCCACCATCTCGGTCACCTGGATGACGTGGTCATCGGTCGGGCCCTGGATCAGCCGGGCGGCCAGGCCCAGGAACTTGGCCCAGTCGCCCACGCCCTTGAGGTCTCCGATCCAGAACTGCACCGACTTGTCGAGCGCCAGCCACAGGGCCAGAGAGCGCAGGGCAACGGTCTTGCCTTGGTTCGACAACCCGGTGATCAGGAGGTGGCGCTGATACAGGCTCAGCGCTGCCATGTCGCCGCGCAGGTCCTGACCCCACGGCGCCTTGCCCTTGGCGTAGTCGGCGGTCATCGACTCGTCCGTGACCAGCGGCGACGGCCCGATCGGCTCGTCCAGGGCGCCGGAGTCGGCAACCCACAGACGGACCGTGCGGGCGGCGGTGGGGATGGTGATGAACACCTCGTGCTCGTGCCGGGTCAGGTTCTCGGCGAGCTTGCGGCGGCGCTGCTGTACCTCGTTCGTCGACACCCCCGAGGGCAGGGTGACGTCGACTTCGACGCCGCATCCGGCGATCCGGATCGGGCCCAGCATGGCCGCGCCGGCGTCGCCCATCTCCTTGATGGCGTTGCGCATCGCCGGGATGCCGAGGTCGCGCAGGGCCTTGACGACGATGGACGGGGTGATCGGCTCACCCTCGCCGCTGCGGACGTTGGCCGGCATGACCCAGGCGGGGGCAGCCTGCTGCTTGCTGCCGACCGCCCACATGCCCAGCAGGGCCAGCAACGGGCCGATCACGAGGGCGGGACCCCATACGACCTGCACGATCCTGATCAGCACGCCGATGAACTCGACCGTCGCCGCAAGCGGGGTGATGACATCGGTGATGTCGTGGTTGTTGATGGCCATCACGACCCCGAGCGCGACCAGCACGCCGATGCTCATGCCGACGCCGACCCCGACGCCCTTGGCCACGTCTACGGGTGAGTGGAGCAGGTCCATGCGGCGGCGGTGGCGGGCCTCGCGGAAGCGCTGCAACCGCTCCTCCCACTCCTCGGCGACCTCGTAGTTGCCCGCGGCTTCGGCGGCACGGAGCATGCGTTCGTAGCGTGCGCCGGTCTTGCCGTCCCAGGTGCGGCGGGCCACGATCCGGCCCCCGTTGACGGTGTAGAGGCCGTGCCGGGCCACGGTGCGGGCGGTCGTCTTGGTGGTCTCGTGCGTGACGACGGTGCGCACGGCGCGCCCGGAGCGCACCCACAGCGGTGTGGGCTTGGCCGGAGCGGGGTCGGGGACCACGGTCAGCGTGGTCACGGATGCGTCGGCGGGCGGTTCGGGGTCGGGGTTCTTGTGGAGGCTGATGACGTTCTCGGACATGCTGAACGTGCTCCTGACTGCCCCGAGCAGGGGCGGGAGGTTGAGGAGTTGCCGGGGTGGCCGGGTCCGTGGCAGGGGCGGCCACCCCGGGGCAGATCAGCGGCCTTCGCGGGCACGGTTCTCCGCGTGGCTGAGCTGCGAGGGCTTGGTACGCGGCCCGTCGATCCAGCAGAACGGCCGCAGGGTGTCAGCGGCCGTGAAGACGCGGACGGCGGCGCCGGGCCGGGCGTCGGGCAGCGGGTACACGCGGCCCCGGTCGAGCGAGGCGAGCAGGCGGGCGCCATGGTGCTCGCACCCGTCAGCCCCGGCACCGGTCGCGTCCAGCACGGTCACGGCGACCGGGCCGACACAGGCGGTGGGATCTTGCGGGTGAGCGGCGGGGCAACGGGGGTGGTCCATGCTCATGCTCACCACCAGCTCGACTTCTTCTTGGGCACCAGGTAGGGGCAGCCGTTGTTCATGTGGTCCAGGCACGGCTTGCAGTCCTGGCGCGGCTTCAGCGCGCGGTGGATGCGCTTGTTGTGGGCGTGCTCCCAGCACTGTGGGCACTCACCCGGGGGCGTCTCGGTGGCGGCCATGCTCACCACCAGCCCGAGGACTTCTTGGCGGCCTTGTCCTTGGCGGCCTCGGTGACGAGCCGCTGACGCTCGCCCTGCAACGCGGTGAGTTCGGCGATCAGCCGGGTCTCGGCGGATGTCGAGACGTTGTCCATCTGCCGTTCGGCGCGGGCAGTGCTCTTGCCCCGCGCCACCCGGTAGGAGCCACCGACCAGACCCCGCAGCACCTGACGGCGCTCCTGGCTGGTCAGCGGCCACATCTCACCGTTGCGGACCGCTTCCAGCTTGCGCTCGGTCAGCCTGATCTCCTTGTCCAGGCGACGCGTGCCCGGCTTACCCATGTCAACTCCCCTTCTGGGAGGTCTGGTTGGCCTCGACGCAGATCCCGCACATACCGTGCCGGCGGGAAATGCAGTAGCTGTAGATCACTCCGCAGGCCGTGCAGGTCTGGCGGGCGAGCATCGCCAGGGCGAGGGCGCCCCACTTGCGCGAGGTCATCGGCCGGACTGGCAGCGCGCAGTCGACGCGGTACAGATAGGCCACGCGCGGGCTGCCTGCTCGGCGGTTGATGCGCATGGCCTGCGCGGCGATCGACTGACCGCCCGGACGCAGCCCCAGGGCCCGTAACTGCCTTCGGGTGGCCAACCCGTCCGGGGCCAGGCGCCACGGGTACGTCGGTATGCCGTGACGGGCGCCAGAGGGGTCGTAGCACTTGCCGTAGGCGCCGGACATCAGGCAACCCGCTTCCAGGCCGCCCGGAGGCGGACCTCGGAGGCGGAGTGGCCGGCCGCGCGGAAGCGCAACGCCATCTCCCGGTACGACAGGGCGGGGGTCTGACTGGTGCGGATCGTGTCGACGAGCGTGTCCAACTCGCTGTCACTGAGTGCGGACGGGACCGACTCCAGCGCGGCAACGGGCTCGACAGCGCCCCATACGGGGAGTTCCCAGCGGGGTGTGACGTCGGGTGTGACGCGGCTCGTCACGCTGGTCAGTGCCCTGCCGGTGTCCTCGCCCCGCCGTGCCTCCTCCAGCGTGGACCATGCTCCGGCGAGGGTTTTGGCGGTCTTGGCCTGGACGCGTGCGACGCGGGCCCCGGCCCCGGTCACGGCGGTCAGCCGGGTCTCCTCCGAGGTCGCTTCCGCCCGCAGGCGGGCGCGGGCCACGGCAGCTTCGTCGCGGGCCTCCTGCTGGATACCGCGGATCGCGTCCAGTGCCAGCGGGGTCAGCGCAGTGCGCTCCCACAGACCATGGACCAGCCACAGGGCCTTGGCCGCAATCGGCAACCACGCCACCGCCAACCAGGCGGCAGACGCGTCGGAGGTGAGCGCGTGAGCGACCAGAAAGCCGGTAGCGACCAGACCGAACAACCAACCCACGGCGGTCACCACGCGGCTGTGGTCGCCCTGAGCGGCCAGGCGGCGCTCGTAGGCGAGCGTGGCCAGCCAACCGCCGTCGATACCCACACCGACCACGAGAGCGACCAGCCACGGCACCGCCGTGCCCAGCCACATCAAGACCACCGCGAGGGTCAGCACCATCGACACGGCCGTCATCGCCACGGCCGGCAGAACGGTCTTGGTGTTCTTGGTGTTCATGCCGCACCCCCGAGGGCGAGAACGACGGCGAGGATGAGCAGGGTGCCGCCGGTCAGGGTGAGGTCGACGGCGCGGCGCAGGCCGGTGAACTTGATCACCGCGAGACGGGACAGGCCCGCAATGTCGGCGGCCAGATCGCCGGCAACAGCATGGGTGATCTGCTCGGGGGTGAGGGTGGCTCACAGCGGGAAGCCGTGCCGGCCGGACAGGTTCGGCCGCACCGAACGCAGCAGCAGACCAGCCGCCGTGATCAGCAGCGCCATACCGAGGCCACCCGCGAGGCCCACGGGCCAGTTCAGGGGCAGGTCGGCGGCGATCGTCCAGGCTCCGGCGAGAACGGCGCCGATGAAGGCCAGCAGCAGTGCGACCTTGTTGTCGGTCCGCGCGATCTCCGCCTTCACTTCCGCGTGCGCGGCCGTCAGGCTCTGCGTCGGGGTGCTCATGCAGCACCTCCGGACAGCGTGACGCCGGTGGTGCGGTTGACCAGGGCCAGACCCTCGACCAGCACCCGACGCCGGGCGCGGCGGATACGGCGGGTGTCCAGCTCGGTCGGGGTGCGGTCAAGGGTGATGATCTGCGCGTCGAGCAGGTCGACGCGAGCCAGGATCAGCGGCATCTCCTGCTCGATCGCGTCCAGCTCCGCATCCGTCGGCTCCATGAAGTCGGCGAACGCGGTAACAGCTTCCTGAACAGTGACGATGTGGTCCATTGGGTCGTGGTTCCTCTCACAGGTGGTACGGCCCGAACAGCGGCCCCGGAGTTGCACCTCCGGGGCCGCGCGCCGTTGAAGTCGGAAGATCCGGCTCCCCGCGCTCCCGTCCGTCCCCCTGTCGTAAGTGCAGAACGGGGTACGGGCGGGAGAGGCAGCCGGCCGCAGCGTCAGGCGCCGCGAAGCCAGGACGGACCGGAAGGGACAGGGCGCCGACGGCCGGCCCATCACGGCGGCGCCTTGGTTTGTCGTCGGCTCATGCCGACCTCCCGCGAATCGCAGGGACACGGCTTCACCGGATGCTCCGTTGCCACGGAGCACGCCGGTCCCGAGCCAGAGAATCGGGCGCGTCATCGTCACTGCTCTGACGCCAGCAGGGCGGCGCGTAACAGGTGGCAGACGAGGGGCTGACATCCCGAAAGGAAGGGATGATTCCCACGCTGTTTTCCCAGAGCTGGCACGCAGGGCGGGATAGGTGCACCCGCCGCGAAGTGGCCGCCAACGGCCATCACCCCGGCCGTTCAGGGGACGGGCCTCGTAGCCCGTCAGAGTTGAATCTCTATTGAATTCTCAACGAACGACCGCTGCCTTCGTACTGACCCCTGCGGGCTTTCCTCCGGGCGACACCCGTCATGAGCACGGGCGCATCAAGCTGCTGCGGCTTCCGGTCGACGTTCCGACCGGTGAGCACATCCCTAAGGTTCCCTAGGGTTCCCTGCGGTGTCAAGCGGTAAGCTAGGGAACCTCAGGGAACCGAGACAAGGGAGCAGGCGAAATGGCCGGTCAGGCCGACAACCGGGCGCCGTACGCGAAGATTGCGGCCCACTACGCGGAGCTGATCACGTCCGGCCAGCTACAGCCGGGAACGCTCCTGCCGAGCATCAAGAACCTGTCGGAAGAGTGGAGCGTGAGCACAGCCACAGCCGAGAAGGCGTTGCGCAAGCTGCGCAACGAAGGCTTGATCCGGGGCATCCACGGGATCGGGACGGAAGTTCTGGACCAGCCTGGACCGATGTCATCCGGATCTCAGCGTCAGGACCGGGGCCGCCGTACAGGATCAAGTTGGGGGTCGGGCGAACGGTCTGACTCGCACACGGCTGGTGTGGTCCCTGCGCCCGTGGACGTGGCTCAGGCGCTGGGTATCGAGCCTCGCTCCGACGTGGTTCGTCGGAGCCGGGTGTACCGGGACCGGCACGGCATCGTGGCGCACAGCACGTCTTGGATCCCGGCTCGGTACGAGAAGCTGATCCCGCAGTTGGCGAAGAGCGAGCGATTGACCGGGGGAACTTCACTTCAGCTCATCGCTGAGGCGACTGGCCTCCCGATCAGTCACCGGATCGACACCGCCTCAGCGCGCACGTTGACGGCGGAAGACACTCAGCTCTTGGAGCTTGACCCGAAGAACCCGCCTACAGAGCCCGTTGTCGTGATGACCGCGAAGTTCATCGACAGCGAGAACAACGTCGTGGAATACGGCGTTGACCTCGGTGGCCCTGGTCGCACATGGCGGACAGAATCGGAGGTTTCCTCGTGACGACCTTGGATGACACGCTCTTGAGCGTGCTTGAAGATCGGATGGGCGGTTTACTTGCTGCTCGCCGTAACGGCACGCTCGCACCCGAAACCGAAGTGGAAATCTCTGCGATCTCCCAGACCCTCACGAGACCAATGACTGCACGTGCGCCGTTCTGCGTCCTCATGGCCGGGCTTCCTGGTTCCGGCAAGACCACGCTTTCCCGAGTCCTCACCGACCGCGGGTTCGTACGCCTGTGCCCGGATGAGGAGATGTACCGCCGGCACGGCGTGTACGGGGTGGACTTCCCCCGAGGCACCTTCCCCACCCTCGAACGGCCGGTCCTTGAGGACGTGGCTGTCGAGCTACGCGAACTACTTCAGGCGGGGCGGGACGTCGTAGTCGATCACGGCTTCTGGACCCCCGAGGATCGTGCCCGGTGGCGCAGCATCGCCACCGACGCCGGCGCCACTTCACTGCTCGTCTACCTCGACGCAAGCCATGATGAACTCTGGTCAAGGATCAACAAGCGCAATGAGTTCCACGCCGACGATCCGAACTCGATCTACTTTTCCGAGAGCGACCTTCAGCGCTACCGCACCCGCTTCATTCCTCCCGAGACAGGCGAACCGCACCTCACCTACCACGGCGATCCCGCGGCTGTGATCGCGGCACTGGACAGTGAATGAGTGCCCTAGGCGCTGCGCGAGAGGCAGTTCGGGTTGGGTCACCATGAGGTCATGGCGACTACTCAGCCGCATCGCCACCTGCATCCCATTATGGCGTGCTCGCGGGCCATCTCCAACTGTCGGACTGCCCGGCAGGGAAGTAGGCAACGTCCGGAAAAGCACCGCTGCAGGCATCTGCACCTGTTGCAACCGCGCCACCAAGGCAAGGCACGGTCAAAAGCACCTGGGCACTGGCTATATATCCGCAGATTCTGAGATGCGGCTGATATCGACCGCTACGAAATGCTGACTCAGATAGAGCCGTCACGCGAATAGTCGGCAAATCGACTAAAGGCGCCGATCAACAGGATTACTGCTACGCTCTCCAGGATTCCCAGAAACCATCCGGCGATGCCGGGAGATTCTTTGCCGAAGAAGATAGCCAATGCGACCGCCGACGGGAGGCAAAAGGTGGCGATGTCGACCCCGATTTGTACTTTCTTCCGCCATACACGGTCGACATCCGAGCGATGATAACTCTCCCATCCGAGGATTGCATCACCGCTAAATCCCTGTCGGTTCAGTTCAGGTAGTAGCTTCTCGCGGACGTATCGACCGATGGAAGAGATTTTCTCGTCGTTGACTAGATAAGTCCATCCTAGGACAGAAACGGCGAAAGGTGGAATTAGCAGTGTATACGCGCGCCCTGCACCACCGAAGTAGAATGCGAAAATGGCGCCGGCCGTGGCCAGAGCCACGTAGATAAGGTTATCTCGAAATCCAATGCGGCGTACTTGCTCCTCTTTGAGTCTTTCGTATTCAACCTTGATGATTTCGTAAGTCACTTACTGCCCGTCCTCTGTAGTGGACCGCGCACCCTCATGATCTACCCGGTCAATGTGGATAGAAGGGCATCAGGTCTTTTGCCTGAAGCTCGTGGTTCACTTCTCCCGGGCGCCTCTCGCTGATCACCCAACAATCGTCGCCACCGATCTCGAAAATCCAATCCATGCAACTCCCGCAGGGGGTGAATCTTTCTCGTTCGGCAGCGATGACTACGGCCACCAGTCTTCCGCCGCCGGCAGCTACGAGCGACGAAATGGCATTAGTTTCAGCGTGGATGTCGTGAGACCTGAACCTGTGCTCAACGTTGCAGCCTTGGAAGATGCGCCCATCAGCAGCCAAGGCGGCACAACCAACTGGCGTGGGACCGTGAACCCTGGCGTAGGATCGCGCATCCCATGATGCGTGTGACAAGGACAGTCGTTGCTCCGGCGTCAGCTCAATCACTTGAGCCTCCGCTTGATGAAATGCTCGCCATCAGCGTATTCCACCTATCTTGTTGAAACGAATTGCGGGACGTGCTTGCCAGTTGTTGTACGAGCGGCGCTACGACCTGCGGCCAGTTAAGAGGCTGCGGGCGAACATCAAGGACTCTGGCCAATTCTTGCAACATTTTCACATCGAGATTGTCTGCTGCTAGTTGTTCCCCTAGCCATGCGACAATTCCGCTCCTCAGGGAGATCTCATCCGTGTTCGCTGCAACTTCAACCAGCGCGCGTACAGCCCCGTACCTAACCCATTTATCGGGATCTCTGATCAAGGATTTGATCACTGTTGCGGTTTCGGGGCCGGGATGGAGTCCCAGCACATGAACAACCCGCCAGCGAGTCACGGGCGAAGCATGCCGAGCGATAGCGAGAAGTGCCTTCTTGCCGTCTGCTGTAAGCCTGCATCGTCGGAGTACATTGGCAAGTGTCCAAGCTTCGACAGGGTCGTCGGAAGCCAGACTTTCGACTATATCGGCGCCGACATACTCGCCATCTTTGATGGTGAAGATGGTTCGCCAGCGAATGAAAGATGGGTTGGTCGAAGTCACCTCTTCGACGACTCTGAAGAGTTCCGCTCTGCTTGACGCGTTCAGCATTTCTTTAGCGGTGTCTGACCCGTTGAGTCTGAGAGCGTCAGTAGCCGCCTGAACCGTGGCTGCGACAGGATCCCAACGCTTATCGGCAAGCATGGCCAAGAGTTCCACTTGCATTTCGCGCGTAACGCGTCCAGGCACGAGAGAGTATGCCGCGCCAAAGTAATTCCAGTCGTACACCAATCGAACGAAATTGTCCGCAACCGCTGGATTGTGAATCTGATCCACGGCAAGACGCAGGGAATCAAAGGAAGCGGCACCCGTGGTGACAACATCAAATGCGCCGGGGCCCCAAGTGCTCCTGTTTCGGACTAGATGGCGGGACGCCAGAAAGTCATGAAATAGGTGATGGGCGAACCAGGCAAAGGTGGCACTCGTGCGAATTAAATCGTTATCTTTGAGTGTTTTGAAGAGCGGTTTTTCCACACGATCTTTGAAGTCTGTCAACGGGATCAGCATTCCTCTTTCGCGGGAATAAGATGCGTAACAGACTTCGCTTAGAGTGTTGAGTCCTGTTGCGTTTACGTGAGCCATCTTTGAAAAGTAAGACTCAATCATTTTGGCGGCACTTCCATCAGTTAGATGGAAAGTTGTTGCCTTGTCGAGAAAGAATGGGTTCTTGAACAGTTCAAGAGCTGCTTCTGGAGGCTTGTTGACTTCCTGAGTTGTACTCCAGAACTTTTCTACTTGACCTTTCGAAAGGGGGAGTACCGTGGCAAGCGTCCAGCGGTCGAGTGGTACTTGCCGTCTGACAAGGCGTTCACTCACGATGACGCTGATAAAGGGAAACCTTCTGGCTAGCTCATCTAGCGCGTCAAGTGCGGGTTGCGACAGCTCTCTCGGAATCTCGTTTAGCCCATCCGCAAGCAGCAATAGCATCGGGACTTCCGACGAGCTGGTCAGTACCGGCTTCAATGATGGACGGCTCAAGCCGATTAGAGCCTGAACGACTGATTCAGGCTCCGTGCTCCTGATCGCCGAGGGGAGATCTCTCAGCGGAATCCAGATCGGAATAACATTTGCAGTGTTGGCGGCAGCCGAGGCGCCAGCTCGCGCTAGAAGGTGCGTCTTGCCGCTGCCAGCCTCTGCTGATAGTAGAACTCGGCCCGACTCTATTGCCAACTGAGCAAGATCTTCTTCCGGCGCCACTTCATCCCATTGCCCAGAGATGAGTTGATCATATGAAT
Source organism: Streptomyces canus (assembly GCF_001514145.1). Classification (GTDB taxonomy): domain Bacteria; phylum Actinomycetota; class Actinomycetes; order Streptomycetales; family Streptomycetaceae; genus Streptomyces; species Streptomyces canus. The sequence continues at coordinate 187,241 of NZ_KQ948660.1, read as the reverse complement.
TAGGAAGTGCGATTGTTAGGCTGAAGGGGGTGCGGCCACGACTGATCTTCGTGAAGAAATCGAGAGCATCCCCTTTCATGTTCGCCCAAACTGCTTCTTCTTCCCTGGTGGCGGTCATGCCGCGACCTCCGGAGTGCGCCGTGGATCTGGTTCCATTTCTACGATATCTGTTACGACTCGCCAAGTGAAGTGGCTCGCGATTGCGCAGGCGTACGGTCGCCACAGCTTACGACTCTCATCGTTCTGCGGATCATCGATTATGTCTGACACGCTTCGTACGATGAGCAAGCGTGGATTGTATTGTGGATTATTTCGGGATGCTGCTACCCCTCGGCATAGACCTACCGACTCCATATCGATGGCTACAGCTTCATCGTAGTCCTGCACGATTCGTTGTTGCTCTTCCGAATTAGGGTCGCCATAGATCTTATCGCCAGCTACGAGGCTCTCGATGTGCACCTTGGGGTGGCAATCTTCGGGGAGTTCACTCTTGAGTTCATCTGTGAGCCACGAATGGTCATCTCTTAGTGGAGCCACATAATCCTGGTGCAGATTAATGGATGGATAATCGAACGGGATGTATCGTCGACGTGCACCTTGGCTACTCAATTTAGCGAAAGAGCAGTAGTGGATATAGGGGGGAATGATTACGTCACCGACTGAAACATCTGCACGTCCATTGATTCCGCCGGCGATCCCGCATAGCACGAGAAGTTCCGGTTGCCAGTGCTCGATTACATCTCTAACCTTCTCACCTGACTGGATATTGTTTCGATCGATCTCTCGGTGGACGACGTTCGGGTACTTGGGATCGCTGCCCTCGGCGACGTAATAAGGTTTCCCCCGCAGGCGCTGCGTTAGGCCCCCGACCTCTCTGAAGGCTTCGCTCTCCTCCTGCACGGCTGTCAGTACTGCCACACGGGCGTGGCCAAGTCGCCCACCGGTAAGCGGCATCGTGTCCCCCCTGGAGTCAACCCCAACACGGTTAACGCTTTCGCGCCGTAGTCGCAGATGTTACTTCCGTGACTGCGTGGCGGGGAGGTCTATGCCCGGGGTGGTGTCTCTGCCTTTAGCAGGCGTGCTGCACCGCACCTTGAGAGTGAGCCAGACCGGGCTGCCTGTGGCTCGTGCAGACTGCGACGCGTACCGAAGCGCCGCTCCCGGCGGTGCTCTACAGGGGGCTTGTGTCCCCAGGGGGAGCTGCTGCGGTTATATGGGCTGGTCAGAGCGGGTTGAGCCAGCCCACTGCGAATACTGCGAAGTGCCGGAGCTGGGCCGTCCTCGGGCCGTCCGAAGGGGACCGACGACAGCCGCTAACGACCAACAACGACCACGAGGGCGTAGCCGATCGCCGCGCCCTCGTGGTGTGTCTGCGCAGCTAGACCCAGGTGTCCAGCCACATCCGCGACCGCCAGCTGTCGATCGGGATCGCCGTTCCCGTGTACAGGGGCCAGAAGTAGATGAAGTTCCAGGCGATCAGGAGGACCAGGACTCCGGCGGCCGTGGCGCCCGCGACCCGGCGGGTGTCCTTGGCACCCGGGGGGCCGACGAGGGCGCCGATGAGCATGGCGACGGCCAGGCAGAGGAAGGGGAGGAAGACGATCGTGTAGAAGAAGAAGATCGTGCGTTCCTGGTAGTGGAACCAGGGGAGATAACCGGCCGCGATGCCGCAGGCGATGGCGCCCGCGCGCCAGTCGCGGCGGAAGAACCAGCGCCACAGGACGTAGAGGATCGCGAAGCAGGCGGCCCACCACAGCAGCGGCGTGCCGATCGCCAGGACCTCGCGGGCGCACTTCTCGCCCGCGTCGGCCGGGCAGCCGTCGGTGCCGGGCGCGGGGGACTCGTAGAAGTACGAGACCGGGCGGCCGTCGACGATCCAGCTCCACGGGTTGGACATGTACGTGTGCGGCGAGGACAGGCCGACGTTGAACTTGTAGACCTCGTGCTCGTAGTGGACCAGGCTGCGCCACCAGTCGGGCAGGAAGGTCCAGCTGCCGCCCCTGCCGTCGTTCGCGGCCCAGTTGCGGTAGTAGCCGCCTGTGCCGTTGGCGGGGGAGAGGATCCAGCCGATCCACGAGGTGACGTAGGTGACGACGGCGACCGGCACCATGGCCAGGAACGCGATGCCGAGGTCGTACTTGACGACCGCCTCGTAGGGGCGGCGCGCGCCCGCGACCTTGCGGGAGCCGACGTCCCACAGGACCGTCATGATGCCGAAGGCGATGAGGAAGAAGAGGCCGTTCCACTTGGTGCCGATGGCCAGGCCGAGGAGCAGGCCCGCCAGCCAGCGGTAGGGGCGCCACCCCAGGCGCAGGGTGTCCGCGATGTGCGCGTCGGGGCGCACGAGGCCGTAGGAGTCGACCGGCAGCGCGGCGGCGAGTTTCTCCCGTGCCCGGTCGCGGTCGATGACCAGACAGGCGAACGCGGCCAGCACGAAGAACATCAGCACACCGTCGAGCAGCGCGGTCCGCGCCATCACGAAGGCCAGGCCGTCCACGGTCATCAGCGCGCCCGCCAGGCAGCCCAGGAACGTGGAGCGGAAGATGCGGCGGCCCACCCGGCACACGATCAGCACCGACAGCGTCCCCAGCAACGCCGTCATGAAGCGCCAGCCGAACGGGTTGAACCCGAACATCAGCTCGCCGAGTCCGATGACGTACTTCCCGACCGGCGGGTGCACGACATAGGCGGCGTTCGTCGGGAGCGGAACGTTCCCGTTGTTGTTGAGGATCAGACTGTCGACGTTCTTGTCCCAGCTGAGCTCGAAGCCCCGGTGGACGAGCGCCCACGCGTCCTTGGCGTAGTACGTCTCGTCGAATATCACCTTCTTCGGGCTGCCCAGGTTCCAGAACCGCATCAGCCCCGCCACCAGCGTCACCAGCAGCGGCCCGAGCCAGCCCGACCAGCGCGCGATCCGCTCGGCGAGCACCCGGGGCACACCCAGGACCTGCCACATCCGCGGACTGGGCGCGACGAAGGGCGGCACCAGGCGCTCGCGGACGTCGCTTCTGGCCTCGGGCATGTAGCCGAAACGGCGCAGCCTCTGCTGCCACGACGGCCGCCGGTCCTGGGGGGCCTGGTCCTGCCGGGTGTCCGTGGAGGACGCGGTACTGGTCACCGCGCCATCGTAAGGAACGGCGCTGTGTGAGTCCCGTGCATGGGCGGATGCGTCCGGTTCGGGGCGCCCCTGGGAGGATGGGGGCGTGACTGGAACCCTTGTCTTGGCGGGCACCCCCATCGGCGACATCGCGGACGCTCCTCCCCGGCTCGCGGAGGAACTTGCGGGCGCCGACGTGGTGGCGGCCGAGGACACCCGGCGGCTGCGGCGCCTGACCCAGGGGCTGGGTGTGACGCCCAAGGGCCGGATCGTGTCGTACTTCGAGGGCAACGAGGCCGCCCGTACGCCCGAACTCGTCGACGAACTCCTCGGCGGCGCACGCGTGTTGCTTGTCACCGACGCCGGGATGCCCTCGGTGTCCGACCCCGGGTACCGGCTGGTCGCCGCGGCGGTCGAGAAGGACATCCGCGTCACGGCCGTGCCGGGGCCGTCCGCCGTCCTCACCGCGCTCGCGCTGTCCGGCCTGCCCGTCGACCGCTTCTGCTTCGAGGGGTTCCTGCCGCGCAAGGCCGGTGAGCGGCTCTCCCGGCTGCGGGAGGTCGCCGGCGAGCGGCGCACCCTGGTGTACTTCGAGGCTCCTCACCGGCTCGACGACACGCTCGCGGCGATGGCCGAGGTGTTCGGGACGGAGCGGCGGGCGGCGGTGTGCCGGGAGTTGACGAAGACGTACGAGGAGGTCAAGCGGGGGACGGTGGGCTTTCTCGCCGAGTGGGCCGCGGAAGGGGTCCGGGGGGAGATCACCGTCGTGGTCGAGGGGGCGCCCGAGAAGGGGGCCGAGGAGATCGACGACGCGGAGCTGGTGCGCAGGGTGCGGGTGCGGGAGGAGGCGGGCGAGCGGCGCAAGGAGGCGATCGCCGCGGTGGCCGTCGAGGCGGGCGTACCCAAGAGGGTTGTTTTCGATGCGGTCGTCGCGGCGAAGAACGCCCCTTCCTGACGCGCCGCATGAGGTGGGTCACACCCGCTCTGAGCAGGGCGCATGACTTCTGAGCGTGCGCCCCATGTGCCGGCAAAGCGGTGTCTCGGAATGCAAAGCTCCGCGCCGCCTCACGGGGCGGTTCGGCAAGGAACGTCCAAATCGCCTCCAACAGTCGACAGGGCTGTCGCGCTCGGGTCCGGGGAGGCGTCCACTGGGGTGAGGGACGTACCCGTCCTTCGAACCAGCGGACACACAGGAGCTGGCATGAGCGAGATCGCAGGGCACCCCGGTGCGACAGCCGTCGTCAACGAGTCCTATTCCTTCGCCTGCATGCGCTGCGGGCACGGGTGGGAGCAGTCGTACGAGATAGAGCACCACATCGACGGCGACGGCCGGGAATTCGTGCAGTACGTGGTGGACGGACAGGTCGTGCCCTCTCCGCTCTCCAGGCCCGCGTGCGAGAACTGCGACCACCACGTCGTACGGATCATGCGGCCCGGCCGGGTCGCGTCCGCCCGTGACGCCGCGCACCAGCAGCACCGCACGCCCCCCGCCGGGCCCGTGGAGGCGCCGACGGCCGGGGGCGAGGAGCCGGGAGAGCACCACTGGCACCTCGCCGACCTGCTGCACGTGTTCCAGCGCAAGGCGAGCTGACCGCTCCGGCATCCGGATGGGCATGCCCCTTTCGTAGGATCGGGGCATGCCTTCGAACAGCCCCCGCGAGAAGAACGCGGCGCCGCCGCTCCCGGAGCCCCTCCGGGTGCCGGTCGCCGACTCCCACACCCACCTGGACATGCAGGACGGGACCGTGGAGGAAGGGCTCGCGAAAGCCGCGTCGGTCGGGGTGACCACGGTCGTCCAGGTCGGCTGCGACGTACGGGGCTCCCGCTGGGCGGCCGAGACGGCGGATCGGTACGACGCCGTCCACGCCACTGTCGCCCTGCACCCCAACGAGGCGCCCCGGATCGTCCACGGCGACCCCGACGGGTGGTCCCGGCAGGGGGAGCGCAAGGCAGGGGGCACGTCGGCGCTCGACGAGGCGCTCGCGGAGATCGACCGCCTGGCGGGGCTCCCGCAGGTCAAGGGCGTCGGCGAGACGGGCCTCGACCACTTCCGTACCGGGCCCGAGGGCAAGGAGGCGCAGGAGGCGTCCTTCCGCGCCCACATCGAGATGGCCAAGCGGCACGGCAAGGCGCTCGTCATCCACGACCGCGACGCCCACGCGGACGTCCTGCGCGTGCTGAAGGAGGAGGGCGCTCCCGAGCGCACCGTCTTCCACTGCTACTCCGGTGACGCCGAGATGGCGGAGATCTGCGCAGGTGCCGGATACTTCATGTCCTTCGCCGGCAACGTCACCTTCAAGAACGCCCAGAACCTGCGGGACGCGGTGGCCGTGGCGCCGCTCGAGCTCCTGCTCGTGGAGACCGACGCGCCCTTTCTGACGCCGGTGCCGTACCGCGGACGGCCCAACGCCCCCTATCTCATTCCGGTCACGGTGCGTGCCATGGCCGCCGTGCGCGGCATCGACGAGGACGCGTTGGCCACGGCACTCGCCGCCAACACCGCACGCGCCTTCGGGTACTGACCCCATCGAACGTAACTCCGGGTAGTCGTGTCACTTTGGAGAGTGACGAACGCTCCGCTAGGTTCTGTGGGCCCGATCCGGACCCCGCTGGACCCCTCGGCCCCTGGAGCGTGTCGGCGTGAGCAACTCGCAGTACGAGACCTACGAGACGTACGGGCCCTACGAGCCGTACGGCCCGCCCCCCGCCGATCCGCACACCGCGGAGACGCTCGCGTACGGGCTGTACGGGGCACCGGACCCGGGCCGGACGCTGCCGTACGAGGACACCTACCGGCCCGCGTACGAGGAGTCGAACCCGGCGCCCATGCCGTCCCCGCGGGCCGAAACGGGCCGGGCCGCGCACCGGCGCAGGGCGCGGTACGCGGAGCGCCCGGACAACGCGATGCGCCGACTGCTTCCACAGGCGCTGGTGGTCGCGTTCCTGGCGGGCGGTACCACCGCGTTCGTCGCCAAGGACAAGGCGATCGAGCTCAGCGTCGACGGCAAGCCGCGGACCCTGCACACCTTCTCGGACGATGTGACCGAACTGCTCGCGGAGGAGGGAGTCGCGGTGGGCGCGCACGACGTCATCGCCCCCGGGCCCGGTGAACGGCTCGCCAGCGGGGACGAGGTCGCGGTGCGGTACGGGCGTCCCGTGCGGCTCACGCTCGACGGGCACCGGCGTGAGGTGTGGACCACGGCACGGACCGTGGACGGGGCGCTCGAACAGCTGGGGGTGCGCGCGGAGGGCGCGTACGTGTCCACCTCACGCTCCCGGCCGATCGGGCGGGAGGGGCTCGCGCTGGATGTGCGGACCGAGCGGTCCGTGACGATCATGGCGGACGGCCGGGCGCGGACGATCCGGACCAACGCGGCGACCGTGGGGGAGGCCGTCGAGGCGGCCGGGATCACGCTGAGCGGCATGGACACCACCTCGGTGGCGCCGGGGAGTTTTCCGCGCGACGGGCAGACCGTCACGGTGCTGCGGATCACCGGGACGAGGGAAGTGCACGAGGAGCAGATCCCGTTCCGCGAGGAGCGGACCGAGGACGCCTCACTCTTCAAGGGCACGGAGGTCGTGGAGCGGGCCGGGGTACCGGGGGTGCGACGGGTCACGTACTCCCTGCGGACCGTCAACGGTGTCAGGCAGAAGCCGCGGCGGATCAGGGTCGAGTTGGTGCGGGAGCCCCGGGCGCAGAGGGTCAGGGTGGGCACGAAGCCGATGCCCACGTCCGTGCAGGGAGCGGACCATCTGAACTGGCAGGGCCTCGCGGTGTGCGAGTCCGGGGGGCGGCCGAACGCGGTGGATTCCTCCGGGACGTACGGAGGGCTGTACCAGTTCGACACGAGGACCTGGCAGGGGCTGGGCGGCTCGGGGCGACCGCAGGACGCGCCTGCGGCGGAACAGACCTTCCGCGCGAAGAAGCTGTACGTACGGCGGGGCGCGAGCCCGTGGCCGCACTGCGGAGCCCGCCTGCACGGGTGAGTGGAGCACTCACCCCGCCCCGTACTCTTGGGGCCGTGAGCAGCAGCCCCTCCCCAGACGCCCTCCTCGGCCCCGCCGACATCCGTGAACTCGCGGCCGTCCTAGGGGTCCGCCCCACCAAACAGCGCGGCCAGAACTTCGTGATCGACGCGAACACGGTCCGCCGTATCGTCAGGACCGCGGGCGTCCGCCCCGACGACGTGGTGGTGGAGGTAGGACCCGGGCTCGGCTCGCTCACCCTGGCGCTGCTGGAAGCGGCGGACCGCGTCACCGCCGTGGAGATCGACGACGTCCTCGCCTCCGCACTGCCCGCGACGATCGCCGCCCGCCTGCCGGACCGGGCCGACCGCTTCGCCGTCGTGCACTCGGACGCGATGCACATCACCGACCTCCCCGGCCCCGCGCCGACGGCACTGGTCGCGAACCTGCCGTACAACGTCGCCGTACCCGTGCTGCTGCACATGCTCGAGACCTTCCCGACCATCGAACGCACCCTCGTCATGGTCCAGGCGGAGGTCGCCGACCGGCTCGCCGCGCCGCCCGGTTCGAAGGTGTACGGCGTCCCGTCCGTGAAGGCCAACTGGTACGCCGAGGTCAAGCGGGCCGGGTCGATCGGCCGCACCGTCTTCTGGCCCGCACCGAACGTGGACAGCGGGCTCGTCGCGCTGACCCGGAGGACCGAGCCCATCAAGACCACCGCGTCGAGGCGCGAGGTGTTCGCGGTCGTCGACGCCGCTTTCGCCCAGCGCCGCAAGACGCTGCGGGCCGCGCTCGCCGGATGGGCGGGGTCGGCCGCCGCCGCCGAGACGGCCCTCGTGGCGGCCGGGGTCTCGCCCCAGGCCCGCGGTGAGTCGCTCACCGTCGAGGAGTTCGCCCGCATCGCTGAAAACAAGGAGCCCGGTCAGCAGTGAGCGTCACCGTCCGCGTCCCCGCCAAGGTCAACGTCCAGCTCGCGGTGGGCGCCGCCCGCCCCGACGGCTTCCACGACCTGGCCAACGTCTTCCTCGCGGTCGGCCTCTACGACGAGGTGACCGTGACGCCCGCCGAGGAGCTCCGCGTCACCTGCGCGGGACCCGACGCCGCCGAGGTTCCCCTCGACCGTACGAATCTCGCGGCCCGCGCGGCGATCGCCCTCGCGGAGCGCCGCGGGCTCGACCCCGCCGTGCACCTGCACATCGCCAAGGACATCCCCGTGGCCGGCGGCATGGCGGGCGGCAGCGCGGACGGGGCCGGTGCGCTGCTGGCCTGCGACGCGCTGTGGGGGACGGGTGCCTCCCGTGAGGAACTGCTCGAGATCTGCGCCGAGTTGGGCAGTGACGTGCCGTTCAGCCTGGTGGGCGGGGCCGCGCTCGGGACGGGCCGCGGGGAGAAGCTGCGCACCCTCGAGGTCGGCGGCGAGTTCTCGTGGGTGTTCGCGATGGCGGAGCGCGGGCTGTCGACCCCGGCCGTCTTCCGGGAGTTCGACCGGCTCACCGAGGGCCTCGACGTCCCCGAGCCGGTCGCCTCCGAGGACCTGCTCGACGCGCTGGCCGGGGGCGACCCGGACGCGCTCGCCGCCGCCGTCTCCAACGATCTCCAGCCCGCCGCCCTCTCGCTCTTCCCGGAGCTCGCCGACACCCTCGCGGCCGGCAGCGCGGCGGGCGCCCTCGCCGGGCTCGTCTCGGGCTCGGGCCCGACCACGGCGTTCCTCGCCCGTGACACCGGGGCGGCGGCGAAGATCGCGGACGCACTGCGCGCCTCCGGCACGTGCCGGACGGTGCGTGTCGCGTCGGGGCCGGCTCCGGGTGCGACGGTGATCTGATCCGGCTGAAGAGCCGCGGGGCGAGGGGATGTCGCGCGCCGGACTACCCTGGAGGGTCGATCGATCCCCCTGGGCAGGAGAGAAATGGCCGTCAATCTGGTCAATGTCGAGAACGTCAGCAAGGTGTACGGCACCCGTGCCCTGCTGGACGGTGTCTCGCTCGGCGTCTCCGAGGGCGATCGCATCGGCGTCGTGGGCCGCAACGGCGACGGCAAGACCACCCTGATCCGCATGCTCGCCAAGCTGGAGGACGCCGACACCGGGCGCGTCACGCACTCCGGCGGGCTGCGGCTCGGCGTGCTCACCCAGCACGACTCCCTCGACCCGACGGCCACCGTGCGGCACGAGGTCATCCGGGACATGGCCGACCACGAGTGGGCCGGCAACGCCAAGGTCCGCGATGTGCTGACCGGACTGTTCGGCGGGCTCGACCTGCCCGGCTTCCCGCAGGGCCTCGACACCGTCATCGCGCCGCTCTCCGGTGGCGAGCGCCGCCGTATCGCCCTCGCCAAGCTGCTCATCGAGGAACAGGACCTGATCGTCCTCGACGAGCCCACCAACCACCTCGACGTCGAGGGCATCTCCTGGCTGGCCAAGCACCTGCGCGAGCGGCGCTCGGCGCTCGTGTGCGTCACCCACGACCGGTGGTTCCTCGACCAGGTCTGCACACGGATGTGGGATGTGCAGAAGGGCGACGTCTTCGAGTACGAGGGCGGGTACTCCGACTACGTCTTCGCGCGTGCCGAGCGTGAGCGGATCGCCGCCACCGAGGAGACCAAGCGGCAGAACCTCGTCCGCAAGGAGCTGGCGTGGCTCAGGCGCGGCGCCCCCGCGCGGACGTCCAAGCCGCGTTTCCGCGTGGAGGCCGCCAACGAGCTCATCAAGGACGTGCCGCCGCCGCGGGACAGCAGCGAGCTGATGAAGTTCGCGTCGTCACGGCTGGGCAAGACGGTCTTCGAGCTGGAGGACGTGACCGTCCAGGCCGGGCCGAAGGTGCTGCTGAAGCATGTGACCTGGCAGCTCGGTCCGGGTGACCGGATCGGCCTGGTCGGGGTCAACGGCGCGGGGAAGACGTCCCTGCTGCGGGCCATGGCCGAGGCCGCGCGGACCGAAGGCGAGACCCAGCCCGTGGGCGGACGGGTCGTGGTCGGCCGGACCGTCAAGCTCGCCTATCTCTCGCAGGAGGTCGCCGAACTCAACCCCACGCTGCGGGTGCTGGAGGCCGTCCAGCAGGTGCGGGAGCGCGTCGACCTCGGCAAGGGGCGCGAGATGACCGCGGGGCAGCTGTGCGAGACCTTCGGCTTCAACAAGGAGAAGCAGTGGACGCCGGTCGGGGATCTCTCGGGCGGTGAGCGGCGGCGGCTGCAGCTGCTGCGGCTGCTGATGGACGAGCCCAACGTCCTCTTCCTCGACGAGCCCACCAACGACCTCGACATCGAGACCCTGACCCAGCTGGAGGACGTCCTCGACGGCTGGCCCGGCTCGATGGTCGTCATCTCCCACGACCGGTTCTTCGTCGAGCGCACGACCGACCGGGTCTTCGCGCTGCTCGGGGACGCCACCCTGCGCATGCTGCCGCGCGGTATCGACGAGTACCTGGAGCGGCGGCAGCGGATGGAGGAGGCGGCCGCGGCTTCGGCGCCGGTGGCGGTGAAGCCGGTGGCCGAGAAGAGCTCCGCGGATCAGCGGACCGCGAAGAAGGAGCTCCAGAAGATCGAGCGGCAGCTCGACAAGATCTCCGCGAGGGAGAACAAGCTGCACGCGCAGATCGCCGACAACGCCACCGACTTCGCGAAGGTGGCCTCCCTCGATGCCGAGCTGCGGGATCTCGCCGGGGAGCGGGAGGAACTGGAGATGCGGTGGCTGGAGCTGGCCGAGGACGCGTGAAGGTGCGGCACATCATCCTCGAATGACAGGAAAGCCAGGAATTAAGCTCTTCCGGGACACTTCTCACCGGTAGGGGAAGCGCAACGTCGAACTAGCGTGTAGCTTCCGGGGGCATGAAGGGCGGGGGTGCTGGGAGAGTGCCTCTGTCCGTGCGGATCAGAGGGCATCCATAGTGGGGCCTTCACGCGGATCCATGGGGGGACTGGGGGGTTGCTCGATGGGAGTTCGGCTCATGGTGGTCGACGACCACCGATTGCTCGCCGAGGCACTGGCCTCGGCGCTGAAACTGCGCGGGCACCGAGTGCTCGCGGCGGCGGCGCCCGCCGCGGGGGCGGCGGAGCTGGTGATCAGCCGGGCGCCCGAGGTGTGCCTGCTGGGGACGGCCACGCCGGCCGAGCCGGGGATGTTCGACCCGGTCGTGCGGATCAAGCGGGAGCGGCCGCAGGTGGCGGTGCTGGTGCTCGGCCCGGTGCCCAGCCCTCGGGGGATCGCCGCCGCTTTCGCCGCGGGGGCCTCCGGTTATGTGCGGCACGACGAGCGCATCGAGGGAGTCGAGCGGGCGATCATGAAGGCCCGGGCCGGGGAGGCGGCGGTTGCCCCGCAGTTGCTGCAGGGGGCGTTCAGCGAGCTGTTGAACCCCGCGGCCCAGCCGGACGACGAGGGGCAGCGGCTGCTGCAGATGCTGACACCCAGGGAGGTGGAGGTGCTGGTGCGGGTGGCCGACGGCGAGGACACACGGCTGATCGCGGCGGGGATGGGGATAGCGCCGTCCACCGCCCGTACCCATGTGCAGCGGGTACTGATGAAACTGGGCGTGGGATCCCGGCTGGAGGCGGCGGCGCTGGCTGCTCGGACGGGATTGCTGGACCGGGCCGGCCCTGTGGGACAGCGGCAGCCTCCGGCGGTTTGACGGGGTTGTGAGCGGATTCGGTGGGGGTGTGTGTAGCCGCGCAACGGACGCCGGCCGCTGCGGGCGGACACCCCCCACCCCGTCCCCTTCGCGCCGCCAAGGGCCCGTCGCGGCGCAGGTGACTGCAACCCCCTGGGGGCGCGGGGAACTGCGCGACCAGCCCCCACTGACCCGCAGCCGCCCGACAACCTGACCCGGCACCCCCCTGGGCGCTACTCGGTCGGCTCCTCCCCCGGTGTCACCTCCGGACCGGCGGCGGAGTCGGGCGCAGCTTCAGCCAGACCAGGAAGAAGATGCCCAGGAGCAGCATCCCGAGGCCGGTCCAGAGGTTGATGTTGATGCCCTCCGACTTGTCGAGGGAGGAGTCGGAGGGGTTGATGCCGGCGATCGTGACGATGATGCCGTAGAGGACGAACAGGCCGCCGATGATGCGGCGCAGGTCGAAGATGCGGGCCGCCGTGGCCGACTTGGACTGGAGTTCGGTGACTTCCCGCTGGACGTCGTGTTCGGAGTAGCCGTGGGGCTCGGACATGGTTCCTCAATCTCCCCGGTCAGAACGAGAACGGGATGTAGCAGGCGGCCGCGAGGACGATCGCGCCCCAGCCCAGCAGGGCAGGCCTGCGGTACCAGGCGTCGTCGCCGGCGGCGGGGGGCTCGGACATGCCGGGGGACGTCGTGCCGTAGACGAGGCCCTGGAGTTCCTCGGCGGGCTTGGGGGCCGTGAACAGTGACACGGCGACCATGACCACCGCACCGGCCACGAAGCCCACGATCGCGGAGACGAAGTTGGCGCCCTGGTCGGAGGGGATGTCGATGATGCCCTGCTGGTAGATCCAGAAGTAGTTCACCATCGCCGCCACCGTGCCGGCGAGCAGACCCCAGAAGCCCGACTTCACGGACGCGCGCTTCCAGAACATGCCGACGATGAAGACGACGAACATCGGCACGTTGAAGAAGGAGAACAGCGTCTGGAGGTAGCTCATGATGTTCGAGAACGAGGACGCCAGGAACGCCGTGCCGACGGACGCGCAGACGCCGATCACCGTGATCAGGCGGCCGAAGCGGACGTAGTACTCGTCGTCACGGCCCTTCTCCACGTAGCGGCCCCAGATGTCGTTCGTGAACACCGTGTTGAAGGACGAGACGTTCGCCGCCATGCCCGCCATGAAGGCGGCCAGGAGGCCGGTGACCGCGATGCCCAGGACTCCGTTCGGCAGGAGCTGTTCCATCAGATAGGGGATGGCGTCGTTGTACTGGTAGCCCGAGTCGGAGGTGCCGAAGCCGGGGATCAGGGCCGCGGCCGTCAGGCCCGGGATCATCACCAGGAACACGATGAAGATCTTCGGGAAGGCCGCGATCAGCGGGGTGCGCTGGGCCGCGCTCAGGTTCTTCGCCGACAGCGCTCGCTGGACCTCCGCGAAGTTCGTCGTCCAGTAGCCGAAGGACAGGACGAAGCCGAGGCCCAGGACGATCGTCAGCCAGTTCGCGCCCAGCGGGTTCGCGCTGCCGATGCCCGTGCCGCCCCAGGCGGTCGTGAAGTTCGCCCCGTGCTCCGCCGTCAGCCTGTCGGTCAGGCCGTCCCAGCCGCCCACCTTCTTCAGGCCCAGCACGGAGAGCGGAATGAGGGCCGCCAGGATCACGAAGAACTGGAGGACCTCGTTGTAGATCGCGGAGGAGAGGCCGCCGAGGGTGATGTACGCGAGGACGAAGGCGCCCGCCACCACGATCGCCACCCACTGCGGCCAGCCCAGCAGGGCCTCGACCACGATCGCCAGGGCGTAGAGGTTCACGCCCGCGATCAGGATGGCCGCGAAGGCGAACAGGGCCGAACTGAGCAGATGTGCCCACTTGTCGAAGCGCAGAAGCAGCATCTCGGGGACCGAGCGCACCTTGCTGCCGTAGTAGAAGGGCATCATCACCAGGCCGAGGAAGACCATGGCCGGGATGGCGCCGATCCAGTACCAGTGGACCGTGTAGGCGCCGTACTGCGCGCTGTTGGCGGCCATCCCCAGGATCTCCGTGGCGGCCAGGTTGGCCGAGATGAAGGCGAGACCCGTGATCCAGGCCGGCAGTGAGCGGCCGGAGAGGAAGAAGTCCAGGCTCGTCTTCACCGATCTCCGGGCCGCGAAACCGATGCCGAGGACGACGACGAAGTAGATGCCGAGGATCGTGTAGTCGACCCAGTTGGTGGGGAGCCGGAGCTCAGCTGCCAGGTATGCGCCTTTTGTGGGGGTTTGCATAGTCAACAAGCGAACACCTCGACTGATGCGCTTTGTTTGATTCTGATGTTGACGTGGGTGGGGGGTTATGGTTACTTGTGTTTAGTTATGTTTGAGTGAAGGAGTCCAGCGGTGAAGAAGACCTCGACCCGGCTGGCCGACGGTCGCGAGCTCATCTACTACGACCTGCGCGACGACACCGTCCGCGACGCCGTGGACCGGCGTCCGCTGGAGCGGACTGTCACCACGTCCGAGGTTCGTCGGGATCCGCTGCTCGGCGACTCCGTGGCCATCGCCTCGCACCGACAGGGGCGCATCTACCACCCGCCCGCGAACGAGTGCCCGCTGTGCCCCTCGCAGGGTGAGCGGCTGAGTGAGATCCCGGACTCGTGGTACGACGTCGTGGTCTTCGAGAACCGTTTCCCCTCGCTGGCCGGCGACTCGGGGCGCTGTGAGGTCGTCTGCTTCACCTCGGACCACAACGCGTCCTTCGCCGACCTCACGGAGGAGCAGGCGCGGCTCGTCCTGGACGCATGGACCGACAGGACGTCGGAGCTGTCGCATCTGCCCTCCGTGGAGCAGGTCTTCTGCTTCGAGAACCGGGGTGCGGAGATCGGTGTGACCCTGGGTCACCCGCATGGCCAGATCTACGCCTACCCGTTCACCACCCCTCGCACCGCCCTGATGCTGCGTTCTCTCGCCACGCACAAGGAGGCGACCGGAGGTGAGAACCTCTTCGACGCCGTCCTGGAGCGCGAGCTCGCCGACGAGCGGGTCGTCCTGGAGGCCGAGCACTGGGTCGCCTTCGTGCCCTACGCGGCGCACTGGCCGTACGAGGTGCACCTCTACCCGAAGCGCCGGGTTCCGGATCTGCTCGGCCTCGACGAGGACGCGCGCACAGAGTTTCCCCAGGTGTATCTGGAACTCTTGAGACGCTTCGACCGGATATTCGGGGAGAGCGAGTCCCCGACGCCGTACATCGCCGCCTGGCACCAGGCGCCGTTCGGGCAGCTGGAGGAGTTCGAGGGCGTCCACCGCGACGACTTCGCGCTGCACCTGGAGCTTTTCACCATTCGCCGTACGTCCGGCAAGCTGAAGTTCCTCGCGGGTTCCGAGTCCGGCATGGACGTCTTCATCAACGACATCCGACCGGAGGCCGCGGCACAGCGACTGCGAGAGGTAGCGAGTTCATGAAGTACCTGGTGACAGGTGGCGCGGGGTATGTCGGCAGTGTCGTGGCCCAGCATCTGCTGGAGGCGGGGCACGAGGTCGTCGTCCTCGACAACCTCTCCACCGGCTTCCGCGAGGGCGTCCCGGCCGGAGCCGCGTTCGTCGAGGGCGACATCCGCGACGCCGCCAAATGGCTGGACTCCTCCTTCGACGGCGTCCTGCACTTCGCCGCCTTCTCGCAGGTCGGCGAGTCGGTCGTGAAGCCCGAGAAGTACTGGGAGAACAACGTCGGCGGCACGATGGCGCTGCTGGGCGCGATGCGCGAGGCCGGCGTCAAGAAGCTCGTCTTCTCCTCCACGGCCGCCACGTACGGGGAGCCCGAGGAGGTGCCGATCGTCGAGTCGGCGCCGACCAGGCCCACCAACCCCTACGGCGCCTCCAAGCTCGCCGTCGACTTCATGATCACCAGCGAGGCGAACGCGCACGGGCTGGGTGCCGTGTCCCTGCGGTACTTCAACGTGGCCGGCGCGTACGGCAAGCAGGGCGAGCGGCACGACCCCGAGTCGCACCTCATCCCGCTGGTCCTCCAGGTCGCGCAGGGCAGGCGCGAGGCGATCAGCGTCTTCGGCGACGACTACCCGACCCCGGACGGCACCTGCATCCGCGACTACATCCACGTCGCCGACCTGGCCGAGGCCCACCTCCTCGCCATCAAGGCCGCCACCGCGGGCGAGCACCTCATCTGCAACCTCGGCAACGGCGAGGGCTTCTCCGTCCGCCAGGTCATCGAGACGGTCCGCAAGGTCACCGGCCACCCGATCCCCGAGGTCGTGGCCCCGCGCCGGGGCGGCGACCCGGCCACCCTGGTCGCCTCCGCCGCCACCGCCCGCGAGAAGCTGGGCTGGAACCCGTCCCGCGCGGATCTCGCGGGGATCGTCGCGGACGCGTGGGAGTTCGCGCAGACCATCGCAAGGGAGCAGTAGTGGCGGCACAGCAGGTCCGGGACGGTTTCGTCGAGCTCTACGGAACCGAGCCCGAGGGTGTCTGGTCGGCGCCGGGCCGCGTCAACCTCATCGGTGAACACACCGACTACAACGACGGCTTCGTGATGCCCTTCGCGCTGCCGCACACCGCGGTCGCGGCTGTCTCCCGGCGCACGGACGGCGTCCTGCGTCTGCACTCCTCGGACGTCGAGGGCGGGGTCGTGGAACTGCGTCTCGACGACCTCGCGCCGGACAGCGACAGGAACTGGACCGCGTACCCTGCCGGTGTCGTCTGGGCGCTGCGCGAGGCCGGGCATCCGGTCACCGGCGCGGACGTCCACCTCACCTCGACGGTCCCGGCGGGCGCGGGCCTGTCCTCCTCGGCGGCCCTGGAGGTCGTCGTCGCGCTCGCGCTGAACGACCTGTACGACCTCGGTCTCCAGCGCTGGCAGCTGGCCCGTCTGTGCCAGCGCGCCGAGAACGTCTACGTCGGCGCCCCCACCGGGATCATGGACCAGACCGCATCCGCCTGCTGCGAGGCCGGCCACGCCCTGTTCCTCGACACCCGGGACCTTTCCCAGAAACAGATCCCCTTCGACCTCGCCGCCGAGGGCATGGTGCTGCTCGTCGTCGACACCCGCGTCAAGCACTCGCACAGCGAGGGCGAGTACGGCAAGCGCCGCGCGGGCTGCGAGCGGGGTGCGGCGCTGCTGGGCGTGGACGCGCTGCGGGACATCCCCTACGGCGAGCTCGACGCGGCCCTCGAGCGGCTCGGCGACGACGAGGAAGCGGTCCGCCTGGTCCGCCACGTCGTCACCGAGGACGAGCGGGTCGAGAAGACCGTCGCCCTGCTGGAGTCGGGCGAGACCCGTGCGATCGGCCCCGTGCTGGTCGCCGGCCACGCCTCGCTGCGAGACGACTTCCGCATCTCCTGCCCGGAGCTGGACCTGGTGGTCGACACCGCCCTCGCCTCGGGTGCCCTGGGCGCCCGGATGACCGGCGGCGGCTTCGGCGGCTCGGCGATCGTGCTGGCGGAGGCGGCCGACGTGGAGCCCCTCACCAAGGCGGTCCAAGAGGCCTTCGCCGCGGCGGACTTCACCGCTCCGCGAGTGTTCGAGGCGGTGCCCTCGGCAGGCGCGCGGCGCCTGGTCTGAGACCGACTGACCGCTGTTTTGCCCGGCTTGATCCGAACTTGGGGAAAGCCGGGCCCCTCCCTGACATACGCCCCAGTAACGTCGGAGCGTGAGTCGAGGGCGCCATCGCATCCTGTCGGCGATCGGCATCGGCTGCTACGCGCTGGCCGCGATCGCCGGCTTCTTCCTCCTGGCGGGCCACCATGGCTCCGGTCTCCTGGTGCCCCTGTGGATCGCGCACGGCGTGCTCCTGGCCGTGCTGCTGACGAAGCTCGCCGCGGACGAGACGGGCCTTTCCGCGGCGCTGGTCGTGGTCGGCGCCTCCCTGGTGGCGGTGTACTTCGCCGACCTGGCCCGCGACGACCTCACCCTGGAGCGGCGGGGCGAGCGGATCACCGCCACCGTCGTACGGGAGTGGCTCGCCCCGAACCAGGGGCGGGAGGTCAACACCTACGACTACGCACTCGCGCGCCGCGACGGCACCAGGGTCCGGGGCCCCGCCCTCCAGGCACGGTCCGGCACCTTCGCCGTCGGCCAGACCGTCACGGTGCTCGCGGACCCCGAGGGCGTGCTGCGTCCCCGTACCCCCGGCGACGCGGACGCGACCGGCACCCTCCTGGGCGTGGGCGCGTTCGCGCTGCTCGCGCTCGGCATCGTCGCGGCCACGGCCCGCCGGGGCGCGATCGTCGGACGGCAGCGGGAGGAACGGGCCCGGCTGGCGGAGCAGGAACACATACTCCGCGAAGCCCTCCGCACGGCCTCGGCCGATGTGCACGGCTTCGTCGAGGTCCACCCCGGCCACTACCCCGACGTCTCCCATCGCCGCGCGGCCGGCATCGCAGGCGAGCTGGGTCTGCAGCCGGCGGACGAGCCGGGCTCCTGGCGCTTCAGACGCTGAGCCGCTTGGTCAGCGTGTACTCCGTGACCCCCGGCGGATAGTCCGGGATCACGCACACCACCTCGTATCCCTGCTTCTTGTAGAACTCCGGCGCCTGGAAGTCCCATGTCTCCAGGCGTACGGCGGTACAGCCACGGCCGCGACGGGCCATGCGCTCCGCCCGTGCGAGCAACTGCGAACCCAGGCCCGCGCCGCGGTGCCGTTCGTCGACCCACAGGTAGGTCACGTGCAGCCAGCTCGTCCAGGTGTGGCCGACCAGTCCGCCCGCGACGGCGCCGGAGTCGTCCAACGCCCAGACGTGGAGCGGAAGTTCCCGTTCACCTGGGGTTCCGCGCAGCGCTCGCAGGATCGGGGAGGCCGCCGTGTTCGTCTCCCGCAGCCGGGAGCGCAGCAGATCGCGTCGGGCTTTGTCGACTTCTGTCTCCAGACGAAACATGCGGCTCACCATAAACGCACCGGACAGCCAGTTCTGCAAATAACCTTCCGCTCCTGCCCCCCGGCCGTACCCTGATGAACAGCACCGGTGGGGGCCGGTGCTGATCAGGGGGCGAGACAGTCGGGTACGGCGCCCGAAGTGGGGGTAGCAGTTCTTGCACGGCGACGGCCGTGCGGCCATCGTGCTTCGTGAGTCGTACCCGCGGCGGTGTCGTCTCCCGAGTCGTCCTCAGACGATGACGATGGGTATCCCCTGCTCTTCGAGAGCTTGGGGAAGGGGGTTTCGTGGTTCGCATCCGAGTCCTGGTCGTCGACGACCATCGCATCTTCGCCGAGTCGCTCGCCGCCGCACTGGCGGCCGAGCCCGACGTGGAGGTCTCCGCGGCCGGCAGCGGTCCCGCCGCGCTGCGCAGTCTGGAGCGCGCGGCCGCCGAGGGCCGCCGTTTCGACGTGCTGCTCGTCGACGCAGATCTGGGCGGCAACGTCCAGGGCATCAGGCCCGCAGTGTCCGTGCCGGACGGCAACGAAGAGGGGCTGGTCGACGGCATATCACTGGTCGCCGGGGTCCGTACGGGGCAGCCGGCGGTCCGCATCGTCGTGCTCGCGGAGAAGGACGATCCGCGGCGGGCCGCGCTCGCCCTGCAGGCCGGCGCCTCGGGCTGGGTCGCCAAGGACTGCTCGCTGTCCCGGCTGCTCACCGTCATCCGGGGGGTGCTGCGGGAGGAGACCCATCTGCCGCCCGCCCTGCTCACCGGCGTGCTCAGGGAGCTCACCGCCGCCCGCAAGCACCGCACTGAGAGCGAGCAGCTGGTGGAGTCCCTCACCCCGCGCGAGCGGGAGGTGCTGCGCTGCATGGTGGCCGGGCTCGGCCGCAAGGCGGTCGCGGAGAGACTGTTCCTCTCCCCGCACACCGTGCGCACACATATGCAGAACGTCCTCGGCAAGCTGGGCGTCCACTCCACCCTGGCCGCCGTCGCCCTGGCGCGCCGCGCGGGCGTGGGGCCGGTCGACCTAGCCGGGGATGTTGTCGAACGGGGCGGTCAGCTGGCGTAGCAGCCCGGCCAGTTCCCCGCGCTGGGCGCGGGAGAGCTCGGCGAGGATCGCGCGTTCCTGTTCCAGCAGACCGGCGAGGGCCTGGTCCGCGCGGTCCTTGCCGTCCTCCGTGAGCCTGACCAGCACCCCTCGCCGGTCGCTCGGATCGGGCAGCCGCTCCACCAGGCCCTTCTTGGCCAGGCGGTCGATGCGGTTGGTCATCGTGCCCGAGGTGACCAGCGTCTGTGTCAGCAGCTGTCCGGGGGAGAGCTGGTACGGCGTCCCCGCGCGCCTGAGCGCGGTCAGCACGTCGAACTCCCACGGCTCCAGGCTGTGCTCGGCGAAGGCCAGCCGGCGTGCCCGGTCCAGGTGCCGGGCCAGTCTGCTCACCCGGCTGAGCACCTCGAGCGGTTCCACGTCGAGGTCAGGGCGCTCCCGGCGCCACGCAGCGACCAGCCGATCGACCTCGTCCTCCATGACGATCAGTGTAGTGGTTGTGTCGACATGAAGTCTCTTGATGTCGAGTCTCTTGACATCAAGATAAGTAGGCGGGGAAGGTGAGGGACATGACGACCCCCACCTGGGACCCGACCCAGTACCTCCGCCACGCGGACCACCGCGCCCGCCCTTTCACCGACCTCCTCGCCCGCATCCCGGACCTGCCGGGGGACCCGCCCCTGATCGCCGACCTGGGCTGCGGCCCCGGCAACATGACGGCGGTGCTCGCCGCACGCTGGCCCACGGCCCGGATCACCGGCTACGACAACTCGGCCGAGATGCTCGACAAGGCACAGGTCGAGTACGCGGGCCCCACGTCCGGCGGCGGGCACCTCGACTTCGCCCACGCGGACGTGCGCACCTGGACGCCCGCACAGCCGTACGACCTCATCGTCAGCAATGCGACGCTGCAGTGGGTGCCGGGGCACATGGAGCGTTTCGCCGACTGGATCGCCGGTCTCGCACCCGGGGGCACCTTCGCCTTCCAGGTGCCCGGCAACTTCGACTCCCCGAGCCACCGGCTGATGCGCGAAATCGCCGGGTCCATGGGCCTCGCCGAGTCACTGCGCCACGACGACGCCGTCCTAGCGCCCCAGGCCTATCTGGCGGCGCTGGCCGACCTGGGCTGCGAGGTGGACGCGTGGGAGACGACGTACGTGCACCTGCTGCAGGGCCGGGACCCGGTCCTGGACTGGGTCAAGGGAACCGGTCTGCGCCCGGTCCTGACCGCCCTGGCCGACGACCCGCAGGCCAGGGAGGAGTTCCTGGGCACCTACCGGGCGGCCCTGCGCGAGGCGTATCCGGCGGGTCCGCACGGCACGCCGTTCCCGTTCCGCCGCATCTTCGCGGTGGCCCGGAAGGCGGGCTGATGCTCACGGCCGTCGACCATGTGCAGCTCGCCGTGCCGCGCGGTTCCGAAGACCTGCTGCGCGCCTACTACGTCGACGTCCTCGGCATGACCGAGACCCCAAGCCGCCGGTGCTCGCGGCCCGGGGCGACTGCTGGTTCCGGGCGGGGGCCGTGGAGCTGCACCTGGGGATCGAGGACGCCTGCCCCGTAGGGAACCGGCTGGAGTTCCTTGTTTGACCGGGGCGGTCCGGGTCACCCGCTGTGATGTCAGCGGAGTCGACCAGCGCTGGGAGTGAGACCGGTGGCAGGAGACCAGAAGGCCAAGGGCAAGAAGGAACAGGCCAAGGGCAAGGCCAAGGAGGCCATGGGTCGTGCGGTCGGCAACGAGCGCATGGAGGCCGAGGGCCGCATGGAGCAGTCCAAGGGCGACGCGCGCCAGGCCAAGGAGAAGGCCAAGGACACCTTCAAGCACTGACGGCCCGAGAACGCACCGGCCCGTGCACCCCTGGGTGCACGGGCCGTCGTACGTTCCGGTGACGGGTCAGCTCTTCCGGCGGCCTATCAGACGCGGCTTCGCCTCCAGCCCGTCCAGGCCGTGCCACGCCAGGTTCACCAGATGCGCCGCCACCTCCGCCTTCTTCGGGCGGCGCACGTCCAGCCACCACTGGCCGGTCAGGGCGACCATGCCGACCAGGGCCTGGGCGTACAGCGGGGCCAGCTTGGGATCGAAGCCGCGCCTCTTGAACTCGCGGCCCAGGATGTCCTCGACCTGCGTGGCGATGTCCGAGATCAGAGAGGCGAAGGAGCCCGTGGACTGCGGGATCGGGGAGTCCCGGACCAGGATGCGGAAGCCGTCCGTGTACTCCTCGATGTAGTCGAGAAGGGCGAAGGCCGCCTGTTCGCACAGTTCGCGGGGGTGGCCGGCCGTCAGCGAACTCGTCACCATGTCCAGCAGGCGCCGCATCTCACGGTCCACCACCACCGCGTACAGGCCCTCCTTGCCGCCGAAGTGCTCGTACACCACCGGCTTCGAGACGCCCGCCTTCGCCGCGATCTCCTCCACCGACGTGGCCTCGAAGCCCTTCGAGGCGAAGAGCGTGCGACCGATCTCCAGCAACTGGGCGCGGCGCTCGGCCCCCGTCATCCGGGTGCGCCGGGCACGCCGCGGCTTTGCTTCGTTGCTCGGGGTACTGCTGGAGTCGGTCGCCACGGCGTCCATCATGCCGCCTCGACGGCCTCCTTCTTGCGCCGGGAGCCGTCCCCGTCCGTGTTCCGGCGGGAATCGATACGCGAGCGTGACGGCCAGCGCACGTCGTACGCCCAGCCGAGCATCTCGAACCAGCGGATGATCCGCGCCGAGGAGTCCAGCTGGCCCCGCATCACCCCGTGCCGTGCCGAGGTCGGGTCGGCGTGGTGCAGGTTGTGCCAGGACTCACCGCAGGACAGCACGGCCAGCCACCACACGTTGCCCGAGCGGTCCCGCGACTTGAAGGGCCGCTTGCCGACCGCGTGGCAGATCGAGTTGATCGACCAGGTCACGTGGTGCAGCAGGCAGACCCGGACCAGCGAGCCCCAGAAGAATCCGGTGAACGCGCCCCACCAGGACATCGTCACCAGACCGCCGATCACGGCGGGCAGGGCCAGCGAGAGCATCGTCCAGAAGATGAACTGACGCGAGATCGCCCGGATCGCCGGGTCCTTGACCAGATCCGGCGCGTACTTCTCCTGCGGGGTCTGCTCCTCGTCGAACATCCAGGCGATGTGGGCCCACCACAGGCCCTTCATCAGCGCCGGGACCGTCTCCCCGAACCGCCACGGCGAGTGGGGGTCGCCCTCGGCGTCGGAGAACTTGTGGTGCTTGCGGTGGTCGGCCACCCACCGCACCAGCGGCCCCTCGACCGCCAGCGACCCCATGATCGCCAGCGCGATTCTCAGCGGCCGTTTGGCCTTGAAGGAGCCGTGGGTGAAGTAGCGGTGGAAGCCGATCGTGATGCCGTGGCAGCCGAGGTAGTAGAAGAAGACCAGAAGGCCCAGATCGAGCCAGCTCACACCCCAGCCCCACGCCAGCGGCACCGCCGCGAGCAGGGCGAGGAACGGGACGGCGATGAAGAGGAGCAGCGTGATCTGTTCGAGCGAACGCTTCTGCTCACCGCCCAGCGTCGCGGAGGGTGGTGTCGAGCCGTCGGTCGCCTTCGGGGCGTCTGCGATCACATCGGAGCGCGTGGTCATGGGCGTCCCCTGTGGGGTTTCGAGGATTGGAGACAGGTGCCGGGCTGCGGGAATCCTCTCCGGGTTCCGTTACGACGGTCCCTACGGTTCCGTAACCTACGGCATCGTAAGTATGGCAGCGCGGCGCCCGGCGGCAAGAGCCCGAGAGTCTGCGCGTCCGCATGGACACCTATCCTTGGAGTCGGTCGGACAGCGCGGTCCGCTCTGATTTCTTCCCGGATGTCCGGCCCGTATGCGGCGGCTGCCGCAGGACCGCACTCCGGGTTCCCCTCCCGGACGAGCTTCAACACTGCAAGGAGCCGCACCTGTGAGCAGTGCCGACGACCTGACTACGAGCGCCACGTCGACCAGTAGTGAGTTGCGCGCCGACATCCGCCGGCTGGGCGACCTCCTGGGCGAGACCCTCGTCCGCCAGGAGGGCCCCGAGCTGCTGGAACTCGTCGAGAAGGTGCGCCGCCTCACCCGTGAGGACGGCGAGGCCGCCGCCGAGCTGCTGCGCGGCATCGAACTGGAGACCGCCGCCAAGCTGGTGCGCGCCTTTTCCACCTACTTCCACCTGGCCAATGTCACCGAGCAGGTCCACCGCGGCCGCGAACTGCGGGCCAGACGCGCCGCCGAGGGCGGACTCCTCGCCCGTACGGCCGACCGCCTCAAGGACGCCGACCCCGAGCACCTGCGCCAGAGCGTCGCCAACCTCAACGTCCGCCCGGTCTTCACCGCCCACCCGACCGAGGCCGCGCGCCGCTCGGTGCTGAACAAGCTCCGCCGGATCGCCGCGCTCCTGGAGACACCGGTCATCGAGGCGGACCGCCGCCGCTACGACACCCGTCTGGCCGAGAACATCGACCTCGTATGGCAGACCGACGAACTGCGTGTCGTCCGCCCCGAGCCCGCCGACGAGGCCCGCAACGCCATCTACTACCTCGACGAGCTGCACGCCGGCGCCGTCGGCGACGTCCTGGAGGACCTGACGGCCGAGCTGGAGCGCGTCGGCGTCCGGATCCCCGACGCCACCCGCCCCCTCACCTTCGGCACCTGGATCGGCGGCGACCGCGACGGCAACCCCAACGTCACCCCCCAGGTCACCTGGGACGTCCTGATCCTCCAGCACGAGCACGGCATCAACGACGCCCTGGAGCTCATCGACGAGCTGCGCGGCTTCCTGTCGAACTCCATCCGCTACACCGGCGCCACCGAGGAGCTCCTGGAGTCCCTGAAGGCCGACCTGGAGCGCCTGCCGGAGATCAGCCCCCGCTACAAGCGCCTCAACGCCGAGGAGCCGTACCGCCTCAAGGCCACCTGCATCCGGCAGAAGCTGGAGAACACCAAGACCCGCCTGGCCAGGGGCATCCCGCACGAGGACGGCCGCGACTACCTCGGCACCAGCGAGCTCCTGAGCGACCTGACCCTGATCCAGACCTCGCTCAGGGAACACCGCGGCGGCCTGTTCGCCGACGGCCGGATGGACCGCACCATCCGCACCCTGTCCGCCTTCGGCCTCCAGCTCGCCACCATGGACGTCCGCGAGCACGCCGACGCCCACCACCACGCCCTCGGCCAGCTCTTCGACCGGCTCGGCGAGGAGTCCTGGCGGTATGTGGACATGCCCCGCGAGTACCGCACCAAGCTGCTCGCGAAGGAACTGCGCTCCCGCAGGCCCCTCGCGCCCACCCCCGCACCGGTCGACGCGGCCGGCGAGAAGACCCTCGGTGTCTTCCAGACCGTGAAGCGGGCTCTTGCGGTCTTCGGACCCGAGGTCATCGAGTCGTACATCATCTCGATGTGCCAGGGCGCCGACGACGTCTTCGCCGCCGCCGTCCTCGCCCGTGAGGCCGGCCTGCTCGACCTGCACGCCGGCTGGGCGAAGATCGGCATCGTGCCGCTCCTGGAGACCACCGACGAGCTCAAGGCCGCCGACACCATCCTGGAGGACATGCTCTCCGACCCGTCGTATCGCAGGCTCGTGGCCCTGCGCGGGGACGTCCAGGAGGTCATGCTCGGCTACTCCGACTCCTCGAAGTTCGGCGGCATCACCACCAGCCAGTGGGAGATCCACCGGGCGCAGCGGCGGCTGCGTGACGTGGCGCACCGCCATGGGGTGCGGCTGAGGCTGTTCCACGGCCGCGGCGGCACCGTCGGCCGCGGTGGCGGCCCCTCCCACGACGCCATCCTGGCCCAGCCCTGGGGCACCCTGGAGGGCGAGATCAAGGTCACCGAGCAGGGCGAGGTCATCTCCGACAAGTACCTCGTGCCGTCGCTGGCCCGCGAGAACCTGGAACTCACGGTCGCGGCCACGCTCCAGGCGTCCGCCCTGCACACCGCCCCCCGCCAGTCCGACGAGGCGCTGGCCCGCTGGGACGCCGCGATGGACGTCGTCTCCGACGCCGCGCACGCCGCGTACCGCAGGCTCGTCGAGGACCCGGACCTGCCGACGTACTTCCTCGCGTCGACCCCGGTGGACCAGCTCGCCGACCTGCACCTCGGCTCACGGCCCTCCCGCCGCCCCGGCTCGGGCGTCTCCCTCGACGGACTGCGCGCCATCCCGTGGGTGTTCGGCTGGACCCAGTCCCGGCAGATCGTCCCGGGCTGGTTCGGCGTCGGCTCCGGTCTTAAGGCCCTGCGCGAGGCGGGCCTGGACGTCGTGCTCGACGAGATGCACGAGCAGTGGCACTTCTTCCGGAACTTCATCTCCAACGTCGAGATGACGCTCGCGAAGACCGACCTGCGCATCGCGCGCCACTACGTCGAGACCCTCGTCCCCGCCGAGCTCCAGCACGTCTTCGCCGACATCGAGGCCGAGCACGAGCTGACCGTCCGCGAGGTTCTGAAGATCACGGGTGAGACCGAACTCCTCGACGCCACCCCGGTCCTCAAGCAGACCTTCGCCATCCGCGACGCCTACCTGGACCCGATCTCGTATCTCCAGGTGACGCTGCTCAAGCGCCAGCGCGACGCGGCCGCCGCGGGCGAAGAGCCCGACCCGCTGCTCTCCCGCGCCCTGCTGCTCACGGTCAACGGCGTGGCCGCGGGTCTGCGCAACACCGGCTGACACGGTGCACACGGCGGTGCCCCCGAGCCGGCCGGCTCGGGGGCACCGCTTTTCGGTTCTCCGTCAGGCCCGGCGCCGCCTGACGACGAGGTAGCCGCCGGCCGCCAGCAGCGCCGCCGAGACACCCGAGAGCAGGCCGACGGGGGCGACGTTCCCGGTCTCCGCGAGGTCGCCGGCGGAACCCTGCGCGGAAGCGGAGGCGGAAGCAGCAGGGGAGGAAGAGGCCGACGGGGAGGCCCCGGCCTCAGCGGATTCGCTGGGATCGGCGCTGGGAGAGGCGGATTCGCCCGACCCGGGAGTGCCGGAGGCCGACGTGGTGGGCGTGGCCGTCGTACCGCCGCCTTCCCCGTCCTCGCAGTCCGTCCAGAACACCTTGTGCTTGGCGGCCTGGGAGTTCTCGCCCTCGAAGTTCCAGAACAGCTTGTAGTGCCCGTCGGGCAGCGACAGGTCGTCCGTACGGCCGTGACCGTCGCTGTCCAGCGTGATCTCGCCGGACTTCACGGTCTCGCCCTTGACGTCGGCCGTCGGGGCCCAGGCCTCGATGTGCCAGTCGACCTCCTGGACGGCGTCGAAGCCGAAGGCGTCGAGGTAGAAGGTGCAGACGTGCGGCTCGTTCTTACGGAGCTCTTCGCCCGTGGTGGCGTCGTGGATCTTCACGGTTCCGTTGTCACCGGGAGCGGTGGCGTGGGCGACCGGCGCGACCAGAAAGGCCGCCGAAGCGACGGCGCACACGGCGCCGACGCGGGAGAGGGTACGCATGGGGCAGTAATCCATCTTCGAGAGTCAAACGGGAAGATGTGGAGGGGGCGGCTCAGCTTCCAGCCGTGATTGACCTCTGGTCAATCACGAACAGACAACACTCACGTTCTTCACAGAAGCGGAGCACGGCGAAAGCCGTCAGATGGCCACGAAAGCCGCCGTGAGCAGCGCGATCCCCGACCCCGCCAGCACCCACGCGAGCCGCGTCCTGCGCAGCCCGCCCGCCACGACCACCGACGCGAGCAGCAGCGCCCCGCCCATCGGCACCCAGGCGTACAGCACCCCGGCCGGCCCGGACCGTACGACATCGGCAGTGCCGGGCTTCACCACCACCGTGTAGGTCCGCCCCTTCCGCACGGCCACCGTCTTCTCGATGACGACCCGGCCCCGCGCCTGCGACCCGTGCGACAACGGCGAGTACGGACCGCTGCACGCGTCCTGCGCACACCGCGCCACCTCGATCGTGCCGCGCTCCCGCCCCTTGGTCAGCATCACGTACTGCGCGCTGCCCCAGGACGCCCACACCCCCGCGATCAGGATCAGCACCGTGACCGCCCCCATCGACGCGAGCCGTCCGAACCGCAGTGCGGCGACCGAGGCCTGGTGGGAGGTGAGGGCTGTGGCAGGCATGGCGGGGATCATTGGCCATGGTCCTGCGCGTGGTCAACTCCGTCCCGGCCGCCGGGCGGACAAGTCAGGAGTTGTACGTGCTTTGCGCCCGCTCGAGACCCTCGATCACCAGAGCCTCCACCGCGTCGGCCGCCCGGTCCACGAAGTAGTCGAGCTCCTTGCGCTCGCTCGACGAGAAGTCCTTCAGCACGAAGTCCGCGACCTGCATACGGCCCGGAGGACGTCCGATCCCGAACCGCACCCGGTGGTACTCCGCCCCGAACGCCTTCGTCATCGACTTCAGCCCGTTGTGCCCGTTGTCCCCGCCGCCCAGCTTCAGCCGCAGGATGCCGTAGTCGATGTCCAGCTCGTCATGGATGGCCACGATGTTGGCGACCGGAACCTTGTAGAAGTCCTTGAGGGCGTTCACCGGGCCGCCGGACAGGTTCATGAACGACATCGGCTTCGCCAGGACCACCCGCCGGTTCCCCGGCCCCGGCGGCCCGATCCGCCCTTCCACGACCTGGGCCTGCGCCTTCCCGGCCCGCTTGAACCGGCCCCCGACCCGCTCGGCCAGCAGATCGGCCACCCTGAAGCCGACGTTGTGCCGATTGCCCGCGTACTCGGGCCCCGGATTGCCGAGGCCGACGATCAGCCAGGGGCCGTTGGCGGGGGTAGTCACGTCCATCTCTCCTCTGCACATGCCGCAGCCGCCGCCCCCTGGACAGGGGCGACGGCTGGAGCGTATATCGCTACCGCGGTGCCGGGCGCCGGGGAAGCGGTGGCACGACGGCTACGGCCGGACCGCCGGTCAGGCCTCCGCGGCCTCTTCGCCCTCGGCGGCCTCGCCCTCGGACTCCTCGGCCTGCGCGGCCAGGACCTGCAGGACGACGGTGTCGCCGTCGACGGCCAGCGTGGTGCCCTTCGGCAGGGTGATGTCCTTGGCGAGGACGGAGTCGCCGGCGGCCAGGCCCTCGACGGAGACGGTGACCGACTCGGGGATGTGCGTGGCCTCGGCCTCGACCGGAAGCGCGTTCAGGACGTGCTCCAGCAGGAAGCCGCCCGGGGCCAGCTCGCCCTCGGTGTGGACGTAGATCTCGACGTTGACCTGCTCGCCGCGCTTGACCAGCTGGAGGTCGACGTGCTCGAGGTAGCCCTTGATCGGGTCACGCGTCACGGACTTCGGGATCGCCAGCTCGTTGGTCTTGCCGTCGATGTCCAGGGAGATCAGGACGTTCGACGTACGCAGCGCGAGCAGCAGCTCGTGGCCCGGGAGGGTCAGGTGGATCGGGTCGGAACCGCGACCGTACAGAACACCGGGAACCTTGTTGTCACGGCGGATACGGCGGGCGGCACCCTTGCCGAACTCGGAACGGGTCTCGGCGACGATCTTGACCTCGGACATGCGGATCACTCCTCGTGGAAACAGCGGCGGACGTGGTCACCCGGCCACGAACGGCCTGCTACGAAGAGCGCGTCGATAACGGACCGCCGACACCTGCGCGAACAGGTACGGCCTCCCTCGCCGAGCAACTGGGGCAGTCTACTCGGAGAGGGAGGCCGTACCCAAAAGGATCTTCCGCAGAACCCTTACTGCTCGTCGAACAGGCTCGTCACCGAACCGTCCTCGAACACCTCACGCACCGCGCTCGCGATCGTCGGCGCGATCGACAGGACCGTCATCTTGTCCAGGTCCTGGCCCAGCTCACCCGGCGTCGGCAGGGTGTTCGTGAACACGAACTCGCTCACCCGGGAGTTCTTCAGCCGGTCCGCGGCCGGCCCGGACAGCACACCGTGGGTGGCCGTCACGATGACGTCCTCCGCACCGTGCGCGAACAGCGCGTCCGCGGCGGCGCAGATCGTGCCGCCCGTGTCGATCATGTCGTCGACCAGGACACACACCCGGCCCTTGACCTCACCCACGACCTCGTGGACGGTCACCTGGTTCGCCACGTCCTTGTCACGCCGCTTGTGCACGATCGCCAGCGGCGCACCCAGCCGGTCGCACCAGCGGTCCGCGACCCGCACCCGGCCCGCGTCCGGGGACACGACCGTCAGCTTGTCCCGGTCGACCTTCCGGCCCACGTAGTCCGCCAGCAGCGGAAGGGCGAAGAGGTGGTCGACCGGCCCGTCGAAGAAGCCCTGGATCTGGTCGGTGTGCAGATCGACGGTGAGGAGGCGGTCCGCACCCGCCGTCTTCATCAGGTCCGCGATCAGCCGCGCCGAGATCGGTTCACGGCCGCGGTGCTTCTTGTCCTGCCGCGCGTAACCGTAGAACGGCACGATGACCGTGATGGAGCGGGCCGACGCACGCTTCAGAGCGTCGATCATGATCAACTGCTCCATGATCCACTGGTTGATCGGAGCCGTGTGGCTCTGGATCACGAAGCAGTCCGCACCGCGTGCCGACTCCTGGTAGCGGACGTAGATCTCGCCGTTCGCGAAGTCGAAGGCCTTGGTCGGGACGACCCCGACACCCAGCTGCTGGGCGACCTCCTCGGCAAGCTCGGGGTGGGCGCGGCCGGAGAAGAACATCATCTTCTTCTCGCCGGTCGTCTTGATCCCGGTCACAGCTGTCTCCTCAGAGGTGTTTCAACTGGGTGTGCAGTTATCACGGTACGACGACTTCGGCGCACCTGTTTCCGGTCAGTCCTCGCTCGCGCCCTCCCGGGAAGCCGCCTCGGCAGCCTTCGCCGCCGCGCTCCCCGGACGCTTCCGGGCCACCCAGCCCTCGATATTCCGCTGCTGGCCTCGGGCCACGGCCAGCGAACCGGGCGGCACATCCTTCGTGATCACCGACCCTGCGGCGGTGTACGCGCCGTCCCCGACCGTGACAGGCGCCACAAACATGTTGTCCGAACCCGTGCGGCAGTGCGACCCGACCGTCGTGTGGTGCTTGTCCTTGCCGTCGTAGTTCACGAACACGCTCGCGGCACCGATGTTCGAGTACTCACCGATCGTCGCGTCACCGACATAGGAGAGATGCGGGACCTTCGTCCCCTCTCCGATGCTCGCGTTCTTCGTCTCGACGTACGTCCCGATCTTGCCCTTCGCACCCAGCCGGGTGCCGGGGCGGAGATAGGCGAACGGTCCCACGCTCGCGTGGTCGCCGATGTGGGCGCTGTAGGCGACGGTGTTGTCGACGCGTGCCCCCGCGCCGACCTGCGTGTCCGTGAGCCGGCTGTTGGGGCCCACCTCGGCGCCCTCACCGACATGCGTCGAGCCGTGCAGCTGCGTGCCCGGGTGGACGACGGAGTCCTGGCCGAAGGTGACGGTGACGTCCACCCAGGTGGTGGCCGGGTCGATGACGGTCACACCGGAGAGCATGGCGCGGGTCAGCAGCCGGTCGTTGAGGATCCGCCGCGCCTCGGAGAGCTGCACGCGGTTGTTGATCCCGGCGATCTCACGGTGATCGACGGCGACGGAGGCGCCGACGCGGTGCCCGGCCTCCCGGAGAATCCCGAGAACGTCGGTGAGGTACTCCTCACCCTGGGAGTTGTCCGTCCGCACCTTGCCCAGCGCGTCGGCGAGGAGCTGCCCGTCGAAGGCGAAGACGCCCGAGTTGATCTCACGGATGGCCCGCTGCGCCTCGGAGGCGTCCTTGTGCTCGACGATCCCGGTCACCGCACCGGACACCGTGTCCCGCACGATCCGCCCGTACCCGGTCGCGTCCGGCACCTCGGCGGTCAGCACGGTGACCGCGTTCCCGTCCGTGGAGTGCGTGGCGGCAAGGGCGTTGAGGGTCTCGCCGGTCAGCAGAGGGGTGTCCCCGCACACGACGACGACGGTCCCGTCGACACGTCCGCCGAGCTCCTCCAGCGCCATCCGTACGGCGTGCCCGGTGCCGTTCTGCTGCGCCTGCACGGCCGTTCGTACGTCGGCGTCGGTGCCGGCGAGGTGAGCGATGACCTGCTCCCGGGCGTGCCCCACGACCACGACGAGGTTCTCGGGGTCCAACTCGCGGGCGGCGGCGAGCACATGTCCGACGAGGCTGCGGCCACAGATCTCGTGCAGGACCTTGGGTGTGGCCGACTTCATACGGGTGCCCTCACCCGCTGCGAGAACGACGACGGCTGCCGGGCGAATGGCGCTCACGGGATGCCCTTCGGCTGTGGAGGGGGTGGGGTGACATCCGCAGGATACCGGGGCGTTTCCCGGGCGACATGAGAGTGGGCCCTGACAGTGCTGTCAGGGCCCGAACAGGGTGTGGCTCCCCCGCCAGGACTCGAACCCGGACAGATGGCACCAAAAGCCACAGTGCTGCCAATTACACCACGGGGGAATAAGTTCGACTAAACCGGACATTTAGCCAGGTCGCCGAGTGGCGGCTCCTACTATGCCGTACCAGGCGCCCTCCATGCGACGGTACAGATCGGCGCTCTGCCGGACGTAAATCACGAGACAGCCGTGGTAGGTGTCTCCGGTGTTCTTGCGAAACGTCCGGGGGTTGTGCCGTTTCAGGGTCGCTTTGCTGAATGCTGACGTGTCGACCCCGGCAATGGCGGCCCAGAACCTCTCGGCGGCCTCCACGTCTGCGGTCTCGTGAATGCTGACGCGTAAGGTCAGGCGCTCCCGTCGCACTCCGAGGAACTCGAGCCAGCGCAGAAAGAGTGTGATCACGTTGGGGTCGCTGTTGATGAACTGCAGCACCTCGGTCCGACGGTGCGGCTTGTCCTTGGCGCCCTCGGCCCAGTAAAGGGCCACGCCTGTGAAGAAGAGTTCGCGGTCCGACAGTTCGCCGACGGCCGCTTCTGCAGCTGCCTTAGTCGCTTGACGCTCTTGGTCCTGGGTGTTGCGCAGGCGTGCCAGCCCGGCGTTCATGCGCGCCTGCTGTTCTTCTGGTGTGCACTTGGGCTCCGGGGTCGGCAGATCCCGCACCCAAAGCGACACCGAACTCTTCGAGCACCCCAGCTCCGCCTGGATCCGGCCGTACGTCCAGCCCGGCGTCCGTAGTTCTCGCGCCCTCTTGCGCAGATCGTCCTTCGCCCGCGGCCGCTTCGTCCATTCCGGGGGCGGCTCACCCTCGACGAGGCGCTGAAGGGTCTCCTTGTTGTGAACCTGCAGTTCGTCGCGGATCTGTCGAAGGCTGTAACCGCGGCGCCGAAGCGCCACCGCCCGCTCCCGCAGCCCCTCGAAGTCCGCGTACTTGCCTCGTGGATGTGCCATGGGTATACCGTCCGGGCGGAATGCGACCTTCCGCCCTCGAACGCTGAGCGATTCAGCAGTTCGAGGGATATCGGGCGGTTTCGTGGTCGATCGGTCACTCAAGGTGGTGTAGGTCAGTCGTCGAAATGCACCGGAAAACCTCCCACCGCCGAACGTAGGCTGGAGGCATGACCACGACGGGGGAAGACTTCACCGCGGCCCAGACGGGGCCGTGGTGGTGGGCACGGTGGCGTAGTGCGGTACTGGACGCAGGCCTGGCGTCGGCGTCCGCGGTGGAGTGTGCGTTCGAGGGGATCCGGTTCGCGGAGGACGCCGGGATCCCGATGACCGCGGGGATCGTGTTCGGTGTGCTGGCGGG
This sequence comes from Streptomyces canus, assembly GCF_001514145.1. Classification (GTDB taxonomy): domain Bacteria; phylum Actinomycetota; class Actinomycetes; order Streptomycetales; family Streptomycetaceae; genus Streptomyces; species Streptomyces canus. Next base: position 154,172 of record NZ_KQ948660.1, on the reverse strand, counting down.
GTCGGTGCTGGTCGTCCGGCGCAAGTGGCCGATCGCCGTCGTGCTCGTCTCGATCGCCATCACGCCCGCCCAGATGGGCTACCTCATGGGCATCGTCGGCCTGTACACGCTCGCCGCGTCCGAGCTGCCGCGCCGGATCATCGGCTCGCTCGCGGGAATGTCACTGGTCGGGATGCTGATCGTGATGTTCGTGCGGGTACGCCAGGACATGGCGCACGGCGAACTGGACCTGGGGGACTGGTTCGTCCCCTTCGCGTCGATCACGACGGCCATCGGGATGACCGCGCCGCCGCTGCTGCTCGGGCTGTACGTGGGCGCTCGGCGCCGGCTCATGGAGAGCCTGCGGGAGCGGGCCGACGATCTGGAGCGGGAGCTTCAGTTGCTCGCCGAGCGGGCCGAGGAGCGGGCCGAGTGGGCGCGCAACGAGGAGCGGACCCGTATCGCCCGCGAGATGCACGACGTCGTGGCGCATCGGGTGAGCCTGATGGTGGTGCACGCGGCCGCGCTGCAGGCCGTCGCCCGGAAGGATCCCGAGAAGGCCGTCAAGAACGCCGCGCTGGTGGGGGACATGGGACGGCAGGCGCTCACCGAGTTGCGGGAGATGCTCGGGGTGCTGCGCAGTGGGGACGGTTTCGGGCGGCAGGAGCGGGCCGCGGTGCCACTCGTCGCGGTGGGGGTGGCGGCGGCCGTGGCGGCCTCGCGGGTCGTGGAGGAGGCCGACGGGCCCTGTCTGGACGATCTGGAGACGTTGATCGGGCAGTCGGCGGCGGCGGGGATGGCCGTGGATCTGTCGGTGGAGGGTGACCTGCGGTCGTATGCCGCGCAGATCGAGCAGACGGCGTTCCGGGTGGTGCAGGAGGCGCTGACGAACGTCCACAAGCACGCGGCGGGCGCGAAGACGCACGTACGGCTGGCGCACCGGGAGTCGGAGATCGCGATGCAGGTGGAGAACGAACCGCCGCCGGAGGTGCCGTCGCTGGCGTCGGCGCGGCTGCCGTCGGGGGGCAACGGCCTGGTCGGGATGAAGGAGCGGGTCTCCGCGCTGGGTGGAGTGTTCGTGTCCGGGCCGACGGAGGCGGGGGGTTTCCGGGTGTCGGCGGTGATTCCGGCGGCGTGACCGTCGCGGGGACCCGGGTCCTCCGGGCCCCGGGGGCTCAGCCCGTGATGAGCCGGGTCGGTTCGATGCCGGAGACGAGTCCGGCGAGGGCCTGGTCGATGTCGGGGCCGAGGTACCAGTCACCGGTGTGGTCGAGGACGTAGACGCGGCCCTCGGTGTCGATGCAGAGGATGGCCTGGGAGTCGGTCTCGGCGCCGAGCGGGCAGACCTCGGTGTCGAGGGCGCGGCCGAGGTCGGCGAGGGTGCGGGCCATGTGGAGACCGTGCAGCGGGTCGAGGTGGAGGTGGGCGGGGGCGACCTGGCGGCCGGGGCCGGTGGGGGTCAGGTGCAGTCCGCCGAACTCGGCCCAGGCCTCGACCGCGGCCGGGAACACGGCGTGCCGGTGTCCGGCCGGTGAGGTGTGCTCGCGCAGGGCGTCGGCCCAGATCTCGGCCTGCTTTATGTCCCAGCGTCCGGGCTGCCAGCCGGCGGCGCGCAGAACGGCGTCGACGGGGACGGGGAAACGGGTGGTGCCGGTGCGGTCGGGGTGCATCTGCCCTTCGCGTTCGTCGAGGTCATGGGTCGGCTCCGTGGTGCGCGGCGGCGCCGTCGTACAGGGGGTACGGGTCGTACGGGTGGGGGTGTCAGCCGCCGTTCGTCGTCGGGTCGACGATGCGTACGCCGAAATGGGCGCTCAGAGCGGCGCAGGCGCGGCAGGGGGCGGCGAAGCTGCCGTGCAGCGGGTCGCCGTCCTCGCGGATGCGGCGGGCGGTGAGTTTGGCCTGCTTGAGGGCGCGGCGGGCCTCGCCGTTGGTCATCGGTTTGCGGCCGGCGCGCTTGCTGCGGGCGGCGTCCGCGGCGGCGATGTGCCGCGATATGAGCATGGTCTCGGCGCAGCGTCCGGTGAAGCGGTCGCGCCGGTCGCTGCCGAGGGTGTCGAGGAAGTCCTGGACGAGCGGGTGCAGCGGCGGGGCCTGGTCGCCGCGGGCCGCGGTGGAGGTGAGGGTGGCGCCGCGCACGGAGAGGGCGGCGGCGACCGTGGGCAGTATGCCGTCGCGGCGGTGGCGGAGAGCGGGCGCGTGGGGTCTCTCGGCGCTGCTCCAGCCGATGCGGGGATCGCCGTTGAGGCCGGCGTGCGGGCTGCCGTTCGCGCCGGTCGTCGTGCCCGTGTGCGGTCCTGTCTGCGGTCCCGTCTGCGTCGTGTTCATGATCGTCATCCCCTCCCGAGCATCCCCCCGGAGGTCACAGACTGCCAAACGGCGGGGCTGGTGCGGAAGCTGGGGCGGTGCGACACGCCCGGTTCGGGCGGGCTGTCACAGCGGGGTGACGGCTGGTCACGGAAGCGGAGGGGGGCTGACCGGTGCCCGGTGACCGGTGTCGTCGTACCGCATAGGCTGTCGGCACCGCGATCCAAGTGGTCGCCGCGATGCGCGCGGTTGACGCGTGGAGACGGACGAGACAGTCGATACGGCGCGTGGCGGCCCTGCTTTGCCGAAGGGGTCGCCGCGGGTCGTACCAGAGCGCCGCAGGGGGCTTTCGCCATGACGACAGGTCGGCTCGGGCAACAAGCCGCGCCGCCGAACGCGGCCTATGCCGGGCAGGTCGTGCATTTCCCGGATCCGGTCCGGGCCACGCGTCATCCCAGAGGGGTGCGGGTGGACGAGCATGGCTACCCCGACTTCTCGCCGTACGCGCGGGCCGCCGCCGAGATCGCCGATCCGCCGGAGGGTTTCGGGGTCGACGAACTGCGGCTGACCGACTACGTGTCGGCGAACGCGGCACTGTCGGCGACCGGTCACGAGCTGTGGGACACGGTGCCGGCGGTGGCGACGCCGCACGGCTGGACGTGGCATCACGTGGTGGGGTCGCGGAGGCTCGAGCTGATCCCGGTCGAGGTGAAGGCCCTGCTGCGGCATCACGGCGGGATCGCGACGACCCGTGTCGACCAGAACAAGCGGGGGACGCGGCCGCTGCAGGAGACACGTCCGGCGCATTTCGGGCTGCCGAAGTCGTCGGTGGCGGTGACGGAGTCGCAGGTGCAGGGGGTCGAGGAGGATCTCGGATACCGGCTGCCGGGCGCGTACCGGTCGTTCCTGAAGGCGGCGGGCGGGTCGGCGCCGGTGGGGGCCGCGCTGGACGCGGAGCTGGGACTCCTGGTCGACCAGCCGTTCTTCACGGTGCGGGACGAGGCGGCGGTCAACGACCTCGTGTACGTCAACAAGTGCCTGCGTGACCACCTGACGAAGGACTACCTCGGTGTCGGCTTCGTCCAGGGCGGTCTGCTGGCCGTGAAGGTGCGGGGCGAGGGGACCGGATCGGTCTGGTTCTGCGCCTACGACGACGCGCGGGACGTCGATCCTTCGCTTCCGCCGGCCGAGCGCGTGCAGCGGCTGTTGCTGCCCTGCGGTGCGGACTTCGATGTGTTCCTGTCCCGACTGGCCGGTAATCCACCGGAGTTGGAGACGGTGGCGAACCTGATGGTGGACGGCGGTTTCGCGCGGTCCGTTCCGGTGTCCTCGGTGGGGGAGTGAACTGACCGATGGTGACGTTCGCGCAGGCGCAGGAGCGCGCGGAAGAGTGGATCAACGGGGATGTGCCGTCGTACCAGCATCGTGAGGTGCGGGTGCGGGAGTTCGACCTCGGGTTCGTGGTGTGGGCCGAGGACCGCGCGGAGGGGCCGCGTTCGGACGGCGGTGCGCAGCGGCTGGTGATCGCCCGGGACAGCGGGGAGGCCACGCTGTGGCCCTCGCTGCCGGTGGGCGAGGTGATCCGCCGGTACGAGGAGACGTACGGACGCGAGGACGGGGTCGAGGATGCGGGGGGCGCGTCCGCGGCGTCCCGGGTCGATCTGAACCAGACGTCGTTTCTTCTGACACCGCCGGAGTGGTTGCAGGACGCGGCGGACAAGCTGGGGATCGGCGGCGACGGGGCGGGGGTTTCCTCGGGGGCTCGGGACGGTGGGGCCGGCGATGCGGGGTCCGGTGCTGGTTCGGGTGCCGCGCCGGGGGTGCCTGCCGGGGCGAGGCCGTGGACCGGGACCGACACCAACGGGGGTGAGGACCTCTCCGTGGCGTTGCCGGAGACGGTGTTCTCGGCGCCGGTGAGCGGTGGCGGTAGCGGTACGGAGGAGGGGGCTTCGTCGGCCTTGGAGGGCTCGGAGGTCGTGGAGGTCTCCGAGGGCGTGGACCTCCAGGAGGTCTCGGAGGCCTCGGAGATCTCGGACTCCAGGACCGCGCGGATTTCGGGGGGTGCCCGGTCGTCGTCCGGGGTGCGTGAGGAGGAGGGGGCGCGGGGGGTTACGCCGCCGGGTGCGTCCTCGTACGGGTATCCGCAGGGGGCCGGTGCGGCGGGTGCGGCTGCTGCGGGTGGGCCGGGGGCTGGTGTCACGCCTCCGCCTGCGCCGGGTGGGTCTTCGTACGGGTATCCGCAGGGTGCTGGTGCTGGTGCTGGTGCTTCGGGTGCGGTTGCTCCTCCGCCTGCGCCGGGTGGGTCTTCGTACGGGTACCCGCAGGCTTCGGGTACGGCTGGTCCTCCGTCTGCGCCAGGGGCGTCCTCGTACGGGTATCCGCAGACGCCCGGTGGTGGCGCTGGGGCGCCTCAGCCGCCGGGTGTGGCCGGCGTTCACGGTGCTCCGGGGCCCGCGCCGAGTGCCGGGGACATCGCCGATGTCGCCACCAGCAAGTTGGCGCCCCCCTCGCGCGGGGCGCAGGCCGGGGGACCGACCGCGCCGCCTCCGCCGGGTCCCCCCGGGGTACCGGGTGCGCAGCCGGCGGGCTCGACTCCGCCGCCCGCTCCTGGTGCGCCGGGGGGCGGGTATGTGCCCACGCAGTTCGTGTCGGCGCCGGGTGTCGAGGGGCCTTCGGGATCGGGAGCACCGCAGCCTCCGGGCACACCGTTCGCGCCTGGTGGTGCGCCGACTCCGCCTCCACCTGGGGCTCCGGGTATGCCGAATGCGTCCGGCGGGCCGGGGTTCCCGGGTGCTTCGGGTGGCCAGGGGTCGTCTCAGTTCCCGGGTGGGCCGGGTGGGTCTGGTGCTCCGCGGCCGCCCGGTGCTCCGGGTGTGCCTAGTGCTCCCAGCGCGCCGCAGCCTCCTGGTGCCCCTGGTGTTCCACGGACCGTGCCTGGGGCCGTGCATCACGAGGAAACGGTGTTGTCCTCGCCCCCGGCGGGTGGCCCCGGCATGCCTCCGCCGCCGCAAGCCCCCCGCTCTCCTGGCGCCCCCGGTACCCCGGGCTATCCCAGCGCCCCGGGGGCCCCTGGAACCCCCGGCGTCCCCGCGGCGGCTCCAGGCGCTCCGCAGCCGATGCCGCCCGGCACGATGCCGCCCCCGCCTCCGGGTGCCGTACCGTCCCCGGGCCCGGTGCCCCCGCCCGGCCAGCCGTTGCCGGGACAGCCCGCGCCTGGGCAGTTCCCGTCCGGGCAACCGTTGCCGGGGCAACCCACACCGGGACAGCCCGTGCCGGGGCAGTCTCTGTCCGGGCAGCCGTTGCCGGGCCAGCCCGCGCCCGGACAGGCCCCGTCGGGGCAGCCGATGTCGGGACAGTCCGTGCCGGGACAGCCCGCCTCGGCTCAGTCCTCGCCCGGACAACCCGTGCCCGGTCCCGCGCCGGCCTACGGCTACCCCCAGCAGACGCAGCCCACCGTCGGGCCCGGATATCAGGCCGTCCTTCGCTACCGTGCGCAGGACGGGTCGGAGCAGCAGTTGATCCGGCGGTCGGCGCCGGGGACGCCGCACCCCGAGTGGCAGATCTTCCACGAGCTGCGTGGCATGAACGTGCCCCCGGACCAAGTGCTGGAGCTGCACACCGAGTTGGAGTCGTGCGAGCTGCCGGGGGCGTACTGCGCGCGGATGATCCGGGAGCAGTGGCCGCAGGCGCGGATCGCGAGCATCGCGCCGTACGGCACGGATCACGCGAGCCGGCAGCAGGGCATGCAGCAACTGCTGGCGCACCAAGGCGAGTTGCACCAGGTGGCGGACGGGCCCGCCCGCCCGGCGCCGGTGCGCGCGCCGCTGCCGCCCGTCCAGGCCGCGCCGCCGATCCCGCCGGAGGGCGTGGCGCAGGAGCTGGCGGGGGCTTTCGGCCCCGGCATCTTCCGGTTCGAGCAGGCCGCGGTGTCCCGCCAGGGCGTACCGCCGGTCGTCGCGCACTCCCTGGTCGTGGCGGGGTTGCCGTTGGACATGGGCCCGTTCTTCTGGGCGCAGGCCCAGCCGGGGCGTCCGGTGCCGACGCTGGCCGAGCTGGCGGCCGAGCGCGGGGTGCAGCCGGCCTCCGACGCGGGCTCGTACCTCGTCATGGGCAGCGACTTCGGCAAGGCGATCTGCGTGCAGTACGGGACGGCGAACATCGTCGCCGTACCCGTCGAGGCGGGCCCCGGCGGTGCCCCCGTACCGCCGCAGTTCGTGAACACGGGCCTGCCCGAGTTCCAGCGCTGCCTCGCGCTGCTCGGCCGGATGTGGCGGCTTCGCTTCGGTCTGAACCAGGAGCAGGCGGGCCGTTGGACCGTCGACTTCCAGGCCCAGCTGGCCTCGCTCGATCCGGCGGCGCTGGGTTCGCCGGAGAGCTGGTGGTCGGTGCTGCTGGAGCAGATGTGGGACGGGCTGCTGTGACGCCCCGCCGCTGATCCGCACGTGTGCGTGGAGGGCCGGGCCGGTCGTGTGACCGGGCTCGGCCCTTTCGCATGTGCGCGATCGACGACCGTCGTGACCAAGACCTACCGGGACCTGTACGCGGAGTGTCGCGTTATGAACATTTCTGTCCGATACATCAAGATGTGCGCGAAATCATCATTTCGCGTCCGTTCGTGTTGTTTCGGCGGAGAGGGGTTCCAGGATGAGCAGCGCATGGGTGTCGCCGCAGGGGTTCGTGGCCGTACGAGGGCGCGGCTACCGTCCCGAACAGGTCGACGCGTATGCCGCCGCCCTGTCCCAGGACCGTGACGCCGCCTGGGAACGGGCCGCTCGGCTCACCGTGCTCGCCCGGGAGATGGAGGAGGAGCTGGTGTGCCTGCGGGAGGTCGTGGCGGGCCTGGCCCCGCAGGCGTACGAGGCGCTCGGCGAGGGTGCGCGGCGGCTCTTCGAACTGGGGCAGGAGGAGGCCGCGGACGTCCGGGAGAGGGCGCGGCAGAAGGCGCAGCGCCTCGCGGACGAGGCTCAGGCGCACGCCGACGGCGTACGGGATGCCGCGCAGGCGCACGCCGACACCGTGCTCTCCGAGGCCGACGAACGCGCCCGTCAGCGGCTGCTCGCCGCGCGCGCCGAGGCCGACGAGATCCGTGTCGCCGCCCGGCGTGAGGTGAAAGCGGGGCGCGGGGAGGCGCTCGCCGCGTTGCGCGACGTACGACGGCGCACCATCGGGATGCTCGCCGAGCAGACCAATGAGCATGCGGAGCGATGGGCCGAGGTGGAGCGGGCCGAGGAGGAACGGGCGGCCGAGGCGGACGCGCGGGGCGCCGAACGGTTGGCGCGGGCGGAGGCGGCTCTGTCGGACGCGGAGCGGGAGTTCGCGGAGGCGGAGGCCTCGGTGGGACGCCGAGAGGAGGACGCACGCGCGCGTGCGGCGGAGATCCTCGCGGAGGCCCGGGCCCAGGAGGAGCGGATCGCCGTGGAGACGGAGCGGGTGCTGCGGGAGCACGAGGAGCGCCGGGACGAGGTACAGGCACAGATGGACCACGTACGCAGCAGCCTGACGGCGCTCACGGGCACAGCAGCGACGGAGTGACAGCCGGGGCGGCCGGGCAGGCAGGGGCGCAGGCCTGGCGCCGGCTGCCTGCACCCACTCAGGGACGCGGGGCTGTATCGATCTGCGGCTACCGCCGCGCGGGCGCGACCAGCTCCCACCGACCCGCACCCGACAGACGACCCCGGGCTCACCCCCTCCGCACGGCCCCCGCCAAGATCCACCCCTCCACCGCCTCGTACTGCCGCCGCTGCTCCTCCGCCTTCCGCCGCCCGGAAATCACCGTCCCCAGCCATCCGAACAAGAAGCCCGCAGGAATGGACACCAGCCCCGTCGTCGTGAACGGCAGCCAGTTGAAGTCGGCTTCGGGGAACGCGGACACAGGCGACCCCGACACGAGATTCGTGCCCGGCATCAGCAAGAGCACCGTCAGCGTGCCGCCGATCAGCGTGCACAGCAGCCCCGTCCGCGTGTAACGCCGCCAGAACAGGCTGTACACGAGCGCCGGCGCCAGCGCGGACGCGCCGACGCAGAAGGACAGGATCACCAGCGGCTGCAGACTGCGGTGCTGGATCAGCGTCGCGAGGAAGATCGTGGGGACGCCGACCGCCAGCGCGGACAGCCGGGCCAGCAGAATCTCGCGGTGCGCCGGCATCGACCGTGCCCGCGCCGCGAACACGTCATGCGCAAGGGAGTTGGCGCAGGCGAGGATCATGCCGGCGACGGAGGCGAGAAGGGTGAGGAAGAGCGCCGTGGTGACGGTGGTGAAGAGAAACGTCTCTCCGGTCGACACCTCGGGCCCGAACACCGCCCGGGAGCCCAGCAGATACGCCGTGTTGCCCTGCGGATCCGCCTCCGCGATCACGGTCCGTCCGATCATCGCCGTCGCCCCGACCCCGACGACCGTGATGACCAGGACGAACACGGCCACCGACGACACCGCCCAGGACATCGAACGGCGCACCTGACGTGCGCTGGACGCGGTGTACATGCGCATGGTGACGTGCGGCAGACACGCCCCGCCGATGACGACCGCGAGCTGCGAGGTGATCATGTCGATGCGCGGGTACGGCCCGCCCGCGAACTCCAGGCCGGAGCGCAGGTAGTCCGGCCCCACCCCGCTCTGCCGGGCCGCCGTGTCGAACAGCGCCGCGGGGTTCCAGTCGAAGCGGTTCATGACCAGTACGGCGACCACCGCGCCGGATCCGAGGAGCATGACGATCTTCAGGATCTGGATGAGGGCGGTGCCCTTCATGCCGCCGATGGCCGCGTAGCTGATCATCAGGATGCCCAGGCCGATGATGAAGCCCGTCTTCAGGGAGTCGCCGGAGAATCCGAGGATGAACGCCAGGAGTTGGCCGGTGCCGGCGAGCTGTACCAGCATCAGCGGCATCAGCGCGGCGAGGGTGACCAGGCATGCGGCGATGCGTACCGCACGGCCCGGCATCCGGCGCGCGAGCGCGTCGCCCATGGTGAACCGGCCCGCGTTGCGCAGGGGTTCGGCCAGCAGGAACATCAGCAGCATCAGCGACAGGACCGTGCTCAGCGCGAGGACGATGCCGTCGTAGCCGTAGAGCGCGATGACCCCGCCGGTGCCGAGGACGGTCGCGGCGGAGATGTAGTCGCCCGCGATGGCGAGGCCGTTGCGCATGGCGGACAGGGAGCTGTAGCCGGTGTAGAACTCGTCGAGGTCGTCGCGGTCCGGGCCGGTCATCACGCACAGCAGGAGGGTGATGGTGGCGACGGCGGAGAACGCCACCAGGCTCATCGCCTGTGCGGAGTCGCTGAAGCCGGTCATCGGCCGCCCACCTCTCGCCTGGCGTCCACCTCGGACTGCTTGCGGATGCGGTCCGCGAGCGGGTCGACGTAGCGGCGCGCGGTGTGCTCGTACACGGCGATCGCCAGCCAGGTGACGGGCAGTTGGAGCAGGGCGAGGAGCAGGCCGATGGGCAGTCCGTCGGTGACGCTGCTCGCCATGAAGGACGGCGCGTACGCGGACAGCACCAGGAAGAGCGTGAAGTACCCGAGCGCGGTCAGCGTGGCGGTGCGCCGCTGCCACCGGTAGGCGCTGCGCAGGATCCGCAGGTCGCTGTGGTGGCCGAGCGGGGCGCGGTGGCGCGAGTGCCGGGTGGCCGGTTCGGGCGGCGCGGGGGGTGGCTGCCAGGGGTAGGTGGGATACGGCTGTGACGGGTCGTAAGACACCCGGTGCTCCTTGCGAGGCTCGGGTCCGGCGCGGCGGACCGCAGGGAGTTGGGGGGTGGACAGGGGAGCGGAGCCCCGCACGTTACTCGGCGGTTCGGAGTTGTACACCCCTTTCGACAAACTGATCGGTCGGTATGCGCTTACTTCTCTGACCTGCGGTGTTACCCCCGTTAACTCAGACTTTTGGTCTCATCGCAGCGTGCTCGGACCCTTACGCCCGGTGCGTGTCACCACATCGACTACACGCTGTTGAAGCTGGAGTACGACGGGAACAAGGCCCGGCAGCGCTTTAGTCGCCTCACTTACGGCTATGACCATGCCGACCAGCTCGCCACGGTCAAGGACGACGAGGGCAACACCTGGTCGAACGGCTACGACTTCCTCGGCCGTGAGACGGACGTCGTCGACCCCGACTCGGGTGCCGCGTCCTCCGAGTGCAACGAGCTGGACCAGGTCGTGGCAGCGACGGACGCCCGCCCGAAGACGATCGGCTTCACGTAGAGCTCGTAACACGATCATGGTGAAGGGCTGTTGAGTCGTCTCCAGCAGATCAGTCCGCAGGTCAGGGCGACTATGGCGTTGTGGAGGTCGAGCCGTCTGCCAGCGGACTGCGAGGCGCTTGAACTGGCGCGCGACGGTCTGCCTCGACGACATTCCGCAGCCTGTCGAGACCGACGATGTCCGGCACCCCTTCGCTGTTACTGTCGCGCCATGTCCAAGATCGAGATAGACGTGGTGACCGCCGAGTTCTTCGAGGCCTTTGACAACCGGGGCGGCAAGGCTGCTGACGTGGCCCGGATCCGCCGGCTGGTTCTTCCGGGTGGCGTGATCGTCAAGACCGGCCCGGAGTTCACGGTCTACACCGTGGACGAGTTCATCGAGCCTCGCCAGCGGCTGCTGACCGACGGTCGGCTGGTCGAGTTCTCCGAGTGGGAGACCTCTGAACGGACAGAGATCGCGGGCGATATCGCGTCGCGGTTCGGCGAGTACCGCAAGTCCGGGATCTTGGATGGTGAGCCGTTCGAGGGAGACGGGACCAAGACCATCCAGTTCGTCCGGACCTCCGAGGGCTGGCGGATCGCAGCGTTTGCCTGGTATGACCAGCCCTGACCGCGGGGCGGTCCGGCTGCGGCTTTTCAGCTTGGGTTGATGTGGTGCACCGCACCGGGCTCAATCCTCCTCGTTCGGCACGGCATATCGAGCACCTTGACGGCCGGGTCGCCCCGCCCCCGGAATCGTGGACACAGGGCGCTATGAGCTCGTAGCACGGTCATGACTGTGCTTCTTGAGGCGTCTCCAGCAGATGAGGCTGCATGCGAGGGAGACGAAGGCGTCGTGGAGTTCGGTGCGGCGTTCCCAGCGGACGGCGAGGCACTTGAACTGGTGGAGGAGTGCGAAGGTCTGCTCCACCACGTAGCGGAGTTTGCCCAGGCCCTTGATGTTGGGGGCGCCCTTGCGGGAGATGACTGGCAGGATCCGCCGCTTGCGCAGCTCACGCCGGTTGGGGTTGGAGTCGTAGCCCTTGTCACCGAGAAGTGAGTCGGGGCGGCGGCGCGGGCGGCCGGGCCGTCCGGCCACGGGCGGGATGCCGTCGATGAGGGCAAGGGTCTGGGTGACGTCATTGACGTTCGCCGCGGTGGTGATGACCTTGAACGGGGTACCGCGTCCGTCGCAGATGAGGTGGTGCTTGCTGCCAGTCTTCCGCCGGTCGACAGGCGACGGACCGGTGTCGGCTCCCCCTTTTTCGCGCGGATGTGGGAGCCGTCCACGCACGCGCGCGACCAGTCGAGTTCGCCGGCCGCGTTCAGCCCGGCGAGCAGGAAGCGGTGCAGCTGGTCGAAGACACCGGCCTGCTGCCACCGTTCCAGGCGCCTCCAGCAGGTCTGCCCGGAGCCGAACCCCAGCTCCAGCGGCAGCAGTTGCCAGGCTATGTCGTTGCAGAGGACGTACAGGATGCCCTGCATACACAGCCGGTCCGCCACCGGCCGCGGCCCCGGCGCCCGCTCCGGCCAGGGCGGCAGCAGTGGCTCGATCAACGCCCACAAGTCGTCATCCACGATCCACGGCCGAGTACTCACACCCTCCCGAACGGCCGAATCGTCACATCGGTCACGCCCGACCAGAGCACTTCAACAAGATCGTGTTACGAGCTCGTACGACCTGCTCGGCCGCACGACGGGCAAGCTCGACGGCCGCGTACCCGTCGTGAATGTGGCTCCCGCACCCGAGGACTCCAAGTACCTCGCACGCTGGTCCTACGACACGATCGCCAAGGGCCGGCTCACCTCCGCCATCCGCTATGTCGGCGGAAAGGCGGGCAACGCCTATGCCCTGACCAACGCCAAGTACGACAAGCTCTACCGGGTCCTGAACGAGCAGTACACGATCAGCAAGCCCGAAGGGGAGCTGGCCGGCGCCAACGGCGTGTGGACCATCACCAACGCCTACAACCTGGACGGCACCCTGCAGAAGCGGACCATCCCCGCGATGGGCGGTCTCGGCCAGGAGGTCCTCAAGTACGGCTACACCGAGCAGCGGATGCCGGACACCCTGGAGGGCCTGACGGGCATCGTCCAGAACACCGACTACCTGCCCGCCGGTGAACAGATCCGCACCACGCTGGGCGTCTCGTCGTCCGCCGACTGGACGGAGATCAACCGCAGTTACGAGACCGGCACCAAGCGCCTGGCTCGCCAGAGCGTGGTGTCCGAGACCCACACCGGCACCGACGCGGACGTGTGCTACCGCTACGACCCGGCCGGCAACCCCGTCGAGATCGAGGACAAGGCCACCAGCCCCACCGACCGGCAGTGCTTCACCTACGACGGTCACCGCCGTCTGAAGTCCGCAATGGTCGACCACGGCCGACTGCGCCACCGCGCCCGCCCAGGCGAATGTGGGCGGGCCGGGCAAGTACTGGCAGTCGTTCGCCTAGGACAGCGCGGGCAACCGCAAGACGGCGACCGACCACCTCACCGGCGCCACCACGTCGTACGTCTACAAGACGGCCGACCAGCCCCGCCCGCACGCCCTTGCCTCCACCGAGACCAAGAAGGCGGACGGCACGGTCGGTGCCCGCGCCGAATACCGCTACGACGCCTCGGGCAACACCGACACCCGCACCATCGGCGGCAAGACCCAGGACCTCGACTTCTCCGTCGAAGGCAGCCTGGAAAGGTCACCGAGGCCGACAGGACGACCACGGAGTTCCTGAACGACGCCGACGGCAACCGGCTCATCCGCAGGGACGCCGCCGGCACAACGCTCTACCTGGGCGAAACCGAGCTGCGCCTCGACAAGGCCGGCGGCAAGGTCGCGGCCACCCGCTACTACACCCACGGCGGCCAGAGCGTCGCGGTGCGGACGACGGCCGGGCTGAGCTGGATGGCCGCCGACCCGAGAGCCGAGGGGTCCTTCAAGGACTTCCTGGCGGGCTCGGGCCACAACCTGCTGTCGGGTTGGGAGGCCATGGCCGAACTCACCCCGAGCTGCTGGTTCCAGGACCGCGGCGCACCCACCGACATGTTCGACGAGTTCGTCGAGGGCAAGGGCGTCGACAAGGACTCCCAGGCGTACGACTCCGGCGACGACGCGGCCGAGGTGGCGGGCTGGCTCACCGGTATTGGCGGCCTTGCCAAGACGCTGATGAAGAAGCTGGTCAAGAAGGGCGAGAAGAAGGCGGATGACCTGCACGCGTATTATGTACTGGCGGGCGAGACGCCGGTATTGGTGCACAATTCGGAAGGGTGCCCTGGCGGGGTTGACGACGTCTGGCATGAGGGCACGTTCGAAAATCCAGCAGATAGTTTCGAGTACCACTGGAAAAAGCATGGCGAGCCATTGAATATCATGCCCGAGAAGTACTTGTAGGATTCCGACGACTGGGCGAAGGAACTCGCCGAGCCGGGTGGAAAGAAGGGCTACAACGCAAAGAGGATGCCGTTCGATGACGGTAAGTGGGGCGTGAAATACTCGGACCCTGGCGGCGGCAAGGGTGGGATCATCGGCCCGAACGGGCGAGTTGTTTCCTTCTGATGCGACGAGGCTCACTAGGGGCAGGGAAGTGTGATGCTCGAATTTACGGACGCCTACACGCTGTGGCGCGACTTGCCGTTCCCTCGGAGTGGGTCAAGCAAGGAACTGATCCTCACGCATAGTGACCTCGCGGAAATCGACGAGTATGTGACAACCGTGATCCGATACGTGGAACGCGGGATCTTCAAGCCGGCGCCGGTCGATGTTCTCTCGATGCTTCAGGACTTGATGCGTCGAATTGACCGGCTCGGTGACTCTGTGTCAGGCGTTGACCAGGTCGTGGCCCGCTCGCACCATGCGTACGCGGCGCTGCTCGACCTTGTTTATCGGCAGTTCCTCCATGCGGGGCCGCCGATGGGATCCGACCGGATCGACGAGCAGCCGTGATGCCCCGCCAGGTCCGCGCGGCGCAAGTCCTGGTGTGGGGGTTGGCGTTCGCGGGGGATGGTGGTCATCCTTGCCTTGCAGGAAGGGATGACGTCCTACGGTCTGGGTGATCTGATGGCGCCCTGGATTCTCGTCTGGGTATGCGCATTGCTGGCTCTGACCTACGACGGCAGGGCGCGGGGCGGGATCCGGGTCACGACCGTCGTGGTGATGGTGTTCGTCCTGGTCTCGTCCTTCAACCAGGCGCTCGGCGCGACGGCGCCCTCGGAGTTCGTGGACGCCGCCCTGCGGATCGTGCTCGGGCTGCCCGTGGTCGTCCTGCTGTTCCTGCCGGAGACTACGGCGTGGTTCGACCGAGCGAAGTGACGAAGCTCTGCCAGGCCGGGATCGAGACGAAGATCGCCGGCCCGGTCGGGTTCTTGCTGTGGCGGACGGGGACGAACGGGCGGGCGGTGTCGGCCACTTCGAGGCAGTCGCCGCTGCTTCCGCCGCTGTAGCGGGACGAGGTCAGGGCAGAGGCGTCAGGGATGCTGTGCTCGTTGCGCTTCATGCTCGTCATCCTCTGCGACTGACCTGATCAATGCATAGGCGATGGGAGGCAGGTTCTCGAACCACATCAGCGAGACGAAGCCCTCCATGAGGGCGTGGTAGCCGAAGGAGAAGGGCAGCACATGTTCGTCGTCGCTCTAGGGCGCCGCACCCGAGCTGAGCACCTCGCGCGCGTAGGCCGGGGTCTGAAGGATGCCGGGCACCAACTTGGGGGCGTAATCCCGGATTTCCGTCGCCACCGGCCGCCTCCCGGCGTCGTTTCAGCTCGGCGCCGTACTGCTGCCTCGTCAGCGGATTGTCCTCGATCGCCACCGATCAACTCCCCCTCGTGCGGACCCCGTTGTCACGCTCAGCTACCTTCCGAGCGTACCCAGCGTCACGTCACTCTGTGCATGCATCAGCACAGAAAGTGAAGGTGATGGCGTGGACCTCACGAAAGAGCAGGAAGAGGGCATGGCCGGGGCGCAGATCACCCTCCAGTTTCGCGGGACGGGGATCGCACCTGGGGACCCACGGTGACGTACCGCCCGACGTGGAAGGACGCGCCCATCGACCTGGCGGGCCGCTTCCCGCCGTGCCGGTGTCCGAGGTGCACGCGTGCGTAGGCTCACCGCTCCTCGAGCACCGGAAACCGCCGTGGCGCCAGCACCAGCAGCACCACGAATGCCAGGGTCGCCGCGCACCCCGCCCCCACGTACACCGTGTGCACCGCGTCCGCGATGGCCGCGCGGGTCGTCTCCGGGGCCGTGCCGGCGTCCAACGCGCGCGTGACGGAGTCGAGGTCGCTCGCGCCGCCCAGGCGGGCGGCCAGCACACCGTTGGCCACCGCGCCGAAGACCGCCGCGCCCACCGTCTGGCCGGTCTGGCGGCAGAAGAGGACGGACGCCGTGGTCGTGCCGCGTTCCGCCCAGCCGACCGTCGACTGGACCCCGACGATCAGGGGGAGTTGGAACAGTCCCAGCGCGGCGCCCAGGAGCAGCATCAGCAAGGTCGGCTGCCAGGCCGCGCCCGGGTAGGGGAGGAAGGGGAAGGCGAACAGGATCAGGGCTGCCATGCCGATGCCGAGCATCGCCGTGTTGCGGAACCCGATGCGCCGGTACACATGCTGGCTCAGGGCCGCCGACACCGGCCAGCTCAACGTCCATACCGACAGCACGAATCCGGCGGCGACCGGGGTGAGACCGAGCACCGACTGGGCGTACGTCGGCAGGAAGACCGTAGGGGCGACCATGAGGAGTCCCAGGGCGCCCAGCGCCAGGTTCACCGCGGCGATCGTGCGGCGGCGCCACACCCAGCCGGGGATGATCGGCTCCGCCGACCGGTGTTCGATCAGGACCACGGCGGCCACCAGGGCGAGCCCCGTGCCGAACAGGCCCAGTGACGGCCACGACAGCCACGCCCAGGCCACCCCGCCCTGCACGAGCGCCGTCAGCAGCACGCCCCCGCACGCGAACACCGCGAGCGCGCCCGCCCAGTCGACACGCGCGCGCGTGGAGGTCTTCTCGGCGCGCCGCGGCTCGTGCAGGTGACGGACGATCAGCCACAGCGCCACCGCGCCGATCGGCAGGTTGACCAGGAAGATCCACCGCCAGTCCGCGTACGCGGCGAGCACCCCGCCGATGCCCGGTCCCGCGACCGCCGCCACCGCCCACACCGTGGACAGCTTGGCCTGGATCTTCGGGCGCTCCTCTAGCGGATACAGGTCGGCGGCGAGCGTCTGGACCGTGCCCTGCAGCGCGCCGCCGCCCAGCCCCTGGACGATCCGGAACGCGATCAGCGCCCCCATGTTCCACGCCACCGCGCACAGCAGCGAGCCGAGCAGGAACACCACCGAGCCCGCGATCAGCACCGGCTTGCGCCCGAAGGTGTCGGAGAGCTTGCCGTAGACCGGCAGCGTCACCGTCACGGCCAGCAGATAGCCGGAGAACAGCCAGGAGAAGACCGAGAAGCCGCCCAGGTCGCCGACGATCTGCGGGACCGCCGTGGAGACGATGGTGGCGTCCAGGGCCGCAAGGGCCATCGCCAGCATCAGGGCCGCTACGACAGCCCCGCGCCGGTTCGTGGAGACGTGCCGCGCGGGCTCCCGTATCGCCGGCTTCGTGTCGTCCACGCGGATTCCTTCCCCCTGCATCTATCTGCCGGCGACCACTCTCCCACTTGCACCTCACGCGACGGCAGGGTGCAGCCTCGCTGCAGCGGAGGGTGGAGCCGTACTCCGGGATCGCCTCCACCTGGCGGTGGACTGCCCCTAGGGGTACCTCCGTACTACGGCTCAGGGAGGGTTCGTACCGCCGGAGGAGGAGAAGGGCCATGGTCCGTCCTTAACCTGGCTTTACGCCGCTGGGGAGCGGTGGGGGAGGGGACGACCGGATCGACGGGGGTGGGGTTTTCCCCCGTAGAAGAGGGTGCTGAGCACCAGCGCGCCGGACCGTCTCGCGGCACCAGACTGAACGCCGTACCCAAGCAACGAACCGATCGCCCTACAGATCGGCTGTTGACTCGCTGACCGACATAGGAGAAATACCGTGACATCGGCTGTAACCATCACCAGGCACGGGGGCACTGGAGGGCGTACGGCCGTTGCCGCGCGGGCGCGGCAGGTCGTCAAGGCGTACGGGTCCGGTGAGACCCGTGTCGTCGCCCTCGACCATGTGGACGTGGACATCGCTCGCGGGCAGTTCACCGCGATCATGGGCCCCTCGGGGTCCGGCAAGTCCACTCTCATGCACTGCCTCGCCGGACTCGACACCGTGACGAGCGGTCAGATCTACCTGGACGACACCGAGATCACCGGCCTGAAGGACAAGAAGCTCACACAGCTGCGCCGGGACCGGGTCGGATTCATCTTCCAGGCGTTCAACCTGCTGCCGACGCTCAATGCGCTCGAGAACATCACGCTGCCCATGGACATCGCCGGCCGTAAGCCCGACAAGCAGTGGCTCGCACGCGTGGTGGACACCGTGGGACTTTCCGACCGGCTCAGGCACCGGCCCACCCAGCTCTCCGGCGGACAGCAGCAGCGTGTCGCCGTGGCCCGCGCCCTGGCGGCGCGTCCCGAGATCATCTTCGGTGACGAGCCGACCGGAAACCTCGACTCGCGCGCGGGTGCCGAGGTCCTGGGCTTTCTGCGCAAGTCCGTCGACGAACTCGGGCAGACCATCGTGATGGTCACGCACGACCCGGTGGCCGCCTCGTACGCGGACCGTGTGCTGTACCTCGCCGACGGCCGGATCGTCGACGAGATGTACAAGCCGACCGCGGAGGCCGTCCTGGACCGCATGAAGGACTTCGACGCCCGGGGGCGTACGTCATGACCGTCATGAAGACCTCCATGCGCAACTTCTTCGCGCACAAGGGACGCATGGCACTGTCGGCCGTGGCGGTCCTGCTGTCGGTCGCCTTCGTCTGCGGGACACTGGTGTTCACCGACACGATGAACACCACCTTCGACAAGCTCTTCGCGGCCACGTCCTCGGATGTGACGGTGAGCGCCAAGGGCGCCT
The DNA here is from genome assembly GCF_001514145.1 of Streptomyces canus. Taxonomy (GTDB): domain Bacteria; phylum Actinomycetota; class Actinomycetes; order Streptomycetales; family Streptomycetaceae; genus Streptomyces; species Streptomyces canus. Next base: position 135,723 of record NZ_KQ948660.1, on the reverse strand, counting down.
CCGACAGCGGCGAGACGACCTCGGACAACGGCAAGCCGCCGGTCATGCCGGCCTCCGTGCTCGGCAAGGTGCGCGAGGCGCAGGGCGTGAAGGCGGCGGAGGGGACCGTCTTCTCGACCTCGGTGACCGTCGTGGACGCCGAAAAGGACAGCCTCTCGCCGTCCGGCGGCGGCCCGACCATCGTCGGCAACTGGAACCGCAACGACGCCCGCACCATGAAGATCACCTCCGGTACGGCGCCGAAGAACTCCGGCCAGATCATGGTCGACAAGGACACCGTCGACAAGCACCACCTGAAGCTCGGTGACGAGATCGGCGTGATCAGTGCGGTCGGCACGCACACCGCGAAGATCTCCGGCGTCGCCGAGTTCCAGGTCACCAACCCCGGTGCCGCGATCTTCTACCTGGACACCAAGACCGCTCAGGAGAGCCTGGTCGGCGAGACGGGCGTGTACACCAACGTCAACGTCACGGCCGCTTCCGGGGTGACCGACGCTCAGCTCAAGACGAACGTCGCCGCCGAGCTCGGCGGTGGCTACAAGGTGCAGACGGCCAAGGAGACCGCCGACGCCAACCAGAAGGACGTCGAGGGCTTCATGAACGTCATGAAGTACGCGATGCTCGGCTTCGCCGGGATCGCCTTCCTCGTCGGCATCTTCCTGATCATCAACACCTTCTCGATGCTCGTCGCGCAGCGGACCCGTGAGATCGGCCTGATGCGGGCCATCGGGTCCAGCCGCAAGCAGGTCAACCGTTCCGTGCTGGTCGAGGCACTGCTGCTGGGCGTCACCGGTTCGGTGCTCGGGGTCGGCGCCGGCGTCGGCCTCGCGGTCGGCCTGATGAAACTCATGAGCTCCCTGGGGATACACCTCTCGACCAGCGACCTGACGATCGCCTGGACGACCCCCGTGGTCGGACTGCTCCTCGGCGTGGTCGTCACCGTGCTGGCCGCCTGGCTGCCGGCCCGCCGCGCGGGCAAGGTCTCGCCCATGGCCGCCCTCCGGGACGCGGGCGCCCCCGCCGACGCCAAGGCGGGCCGCGTACGGGCCCTGCTGGGCACCCTCCTGACCGGTGGCGGCGCCTGCGCGCTCTACCTGGTCACCCAGGCGGACAAGGCCAAGGAGGGCTCCCTGTGGCTCGGCCTCGGCGTGGTGCTCTCCCTGATCGGCTTCGTCGTGATCGGCCCGCTCCTCGCCGGCGGCGTGGTGCGCGTCCTGGGCGCGGTCGTCCTCAGGGTGTTCGGCCCGGTCGGCCGCATGGCCGAGCGCAACGCCCTGCGCAACCCGCGTCGTACCGGAGCCACGGCCGCCGCCCTGATGATCGGCCTCGCGCTGGTCGCCTGTCTGTCGGTCGTCGGTTCGTCCATGGTCGCCTCGGCCACGGACGAGCTCGACAAGACGGTCGGTACGGACTTCATCATCCAGTCCGACAGCGGACAGCTGGTCACGCCGGCCGCGGTGAAGGCCGTCAAGGAGACGCCCGGCCTTGAGCGGGTCACCGAGTACAGGATCACGGAGGCCGACTACACGACCCCCGACGGCAAGACGCTCAAGGACACCGACATCACGGCGGCCGACCCGTCCTACGCGACCGACCTGCAGACCAAGACCGTCGCGGGGAAGCTCGCCGACGCCTACCGGCCCGACTCGATGTCCGTGCACGAGAAGTTCGCCAAGGCGCACGGCATCCACCTGGGCTCGAAGATCAAGGTCGCCTTCAAGGACGGTGCGACCGCCGAGCTGACGGTCCGGGCGATCACCAGCAGTGACGTCGTCATCGACGCGGGTTCGAAGTACATCTCGATCGCCACGCTCGCCAAATACGTGCCGGCCGACAAGATGCCGCTCGACCAGTTGGTCTTCGCCAACGCCAAGGACGGGCAGCAGGACGCCGCGTACAAGTCCCTGAAGTCGGCGCTGCACGACTATCCGCAGTACACCGTGCGCGACCAGACCGACTACAAGGAAGCCTTCAAGGACCAGATCGGGCAGCTCCTGAACATGATCTACGGCCTGCTCGCCCTCGCGATCATCGTCGCGATCCTCGGTGTCGTGAACACCCTGGCGCTCTCGGTGGTCGAGCGGACCCGGGAGATCGGCCTCATGCGCGCGATCGGCCTCTCGCGGCGCCAGCTGCGACGGATGATCCGCATGGAGTCGGTGGTCATCGCGCTCTTCGGCGCCCTGCTAGGCCTGGGGCTCGGCATGGGCTGGGGCGCGACCGCCCAGAAGCTCCTCGCCCTGCAGGGCCTGAAGGTCCTGGAGATCCCCTGGCCGACGATCATCGGCGTCTTCGTCGGATCGGCCTTCGTGGGCCTGTTCGCCGCCCTGATCCCGGCGTTCCGGGCGGGCCGGATGAACGTCCTGAAGGCGATCGCGACCGAATAGCCACCCTGGGGACGGGGAACGCCCGGCGCCGAGAAGTCACGGGGGACTTCTCGGCGCCGGGTTCTTCGTTGTCCACGGGGGGCGGCTTGCGGGTTCTTCGTTGTCCACGGGGGGCGGCTTGCGGGCTCTTCGCTGTCCACAGGCGGCCGCGGGTGGGGCGGGGTTGTCCACAGGCTCCGACGGCCGGGCCGAGGCCGTCGTAGGCTGGAGACCCCCCGGCCCTTCGTTGTGTCGGGCCCTTCGCGTTGTCCACCCCCCAGAAACCCCCCCGGACGAAAGCCGCCCAGAATGAGCCTGCACGGTCTGCTCGACGCCGTCGTCAAGGACCCCGCCCTCGCGGAAGCGATCACGGCGGCCCAAGACGGCAACCGCATGCACGTCGACCTGGTCGGCCCACCGGCGGCCCGTCCCTTCGCGGTCGCCGCCCTCGCCCGGGAGGCCGGCCGGCCCGTGCTCGCGGTGACGGCGACGGGCCGCGAGGCGGAGGACCTGGCCGCGGCCCTGCGCTCCCTGCTCCCCTCGGAGGGGGTCGTGGAGTACCCGTCCTGGGAGACCCTCCCGCATGAGCGCCTCAGCCCCCGCAGCGACACCGTCGGCCGCCGCCTGGCCGTCCTGCGGCGCCTCGCCCACCCGCGCCCCGACGACCCCGAGACCGGCCCGGTCTCCGTGGTCGTCGCACCCGTACGGTCCGTGCTCCAGCCGCAGGTCAAGGGCCTCGGCGACCTGGAACCGGTCGCCTTGCGCACCGGGCAGACGGCCGACCTGAACACGATCGTGGAGGCCCTCGCCGCCGCCGCGTACGCGCGCGTGGAGCTCGTCGAGAAGCGCGGCGAGTTCGCCGTACGAGGCGGCATCCTCGACGTCTTCCCGCCCACCGAGGAACACCCCCTGCGCGTCGAGTTCTGGGGCGACGACGTCGAGGAGATCCGCTACTTCAAGGTCGCCGACCAGCGCTCCCTGGAGGTCGCCGAACACGGCCTGTGGGCCCCGCCCTGCCGCGAACTGCTCCTGACGGACGACGTACGCGCACGCGCGCGTGCCCTCGCCGAGGAGCACCCCGAGCTCGGCGACCTGCTCGGCAGGATCGGCGAGGGGATCGCCGTGGAGGGCATGGAGTCCCTGGCTCCCGTCCTCGTCGACGACATGGAGCTCCTGATCGACGTCCTGCCCAAGGGCGCCATGGCCGTCGTGTGCGACCCGGAGCGGGTCCGCACGCGCGCGTCCGACCTCGTGGCCACCTCGCAGGAGTTCCTCCAGGCGTCCTGGGCGGCCACCGCGGGCGGCGGCGAGGCGCCCATCGACGTCGGCGCGGCCTCCCTGTGGTCCATCGCCGATGTCCGCGAGCACGCGCGTGAGCTGGACATGATGTGGTGGTCGGTGTCGCCGTTCGCGGCGGATCTCGAACTGGAGGCGGACACCCTCCAGCTCGGCATGCACGCCCCCGAGACCTACCGCGGCGACACCGCCAAGGCCCTCGCCGACACCAAGGGCTGGCTCGCCGACGGCTGGCGCACCGTCTTCGTGACCGAGGCGCACGGCCCCGCGGCCCGTACCGTCGAGGTGCTGGGTGGCGAGGGCATCGCGGCCCGCCTCGACGCGGAGCTCGCGTCCTTGAGCCCGTCCGTCGTGCACGTGGCGTGCGGCTCGATCGAATACGGCTTCGTCGACCCGGCGCTGAGACTCGCCGTGCTGACCGAGACCGACCTGACCGGCCAGAAGGCGGCCGGCAAGGACGGCGCCCGGATGCCGGCCCGGCGCCGCAAGACGATCGACCCGCTCACCCTGGAGACGGGCGACTACATCGTCCACGAACAGCACGGCGTCGGCCGCTACATCGAGATGGTCCAGCGGACCGTGCAGGGCGCCACGCGCGAGTACCTCGTCGTCGAGTACGCCCCCGCCAAGCGCGGCCAGCCCGGCGACCGGCTCTACATCCCCACCGACCAGCTGGAGCAGATCACCAAGTACGTCGGCGGCGAGGCCCCCACGCTGCACCGGCTGGGCGGCGCCGACTGGACCAAGACCAAGGCGCGCGCCAAGAAGGCGGTCAAGGAGATCGCCGCGGATCTCATCAAGTTGTACAGCGCGCGGATGGCCGCCCCGGGGTACGCCTTCGGTGCGGACACCCCGTGGCAGCGCGAGCTGGAGGACGCTTTCCCGTACGCGGAGACGCCGGACCAGCTCACCACCATCGCCGAGGTCAAGGAGGACATGGAGAAGTCGATCCCCATGGACCGCCTGGTCTGCGGCGACGTCGGTTACGGCAAGACCGAGATCGCGGTCAGGGCCGCCTTCAAGGCCGTACAGGACGGCAAGCAGGTGGCCGTCCTCGTACCGACGACCCTGCTGGTGCAGCAGCACTTCGGAACGTTCTCCGAGCGGTACTCGCAGTTCCCGGTGGTCGTGAAGGCGCTCAGCCGCTTCCAGACCGACACCGAGGCGAAGGCCGTCCTGGAGGGGCTGCGCGACAGCTCGGTGGACATCGTCATCGGCACCCACCGGCTGTTCTCCTCCGAGACCAAGTTCAAGGACCTCGGCCTGGTCATCGTCGACGAGGAGCAGCGTTTCGGCGTCGAGCACAAGGAGCAGCTGAAGAAGCTCCGCGCCAACGTCGACGTGCTGACCATGTCCGCGACCCCCATCCCGCGCACCCTGGAGATGGCGGTCACCGGCATCCGCGAGATGTCGACGATCACCACGCCCCCGGAGGAGCGCCACCCGGTGCTCACCTTCGTCGGGCCGTACGAGGAGAAGCAGATCGGCGCGGCCATCCGCCGTGAACTGCTGCGCGAGGGCCAGGTCTTCTACATCCACAACCGCGTCGAGTCGATCGACCGGGCGGCTGCGCGCCTGCGTGAGATCGTCCCCGAGGCGCGCATCGCCACCGCCCACGGCCAGATGTCGGAACAGGCCCTCGAGCAGGTCGTCGTCGACTTCTGGGAGAAGAAGTTCGACGTGCTCGTGTCGACCACGATCGTCGAGTCGGGCATCGACATCTCCAACGCGAACACACTGATCGTGGAGCGCGGCGACAACTTCGGCCTGTCCCAGCTGCACCAGCTGCGCGGCCGGGTGGGGCGTGGCCGCGAGCGGGGCTACGCCTACTTCCTGTACCCCCCGGAGAAGCCGCTGACGGAGACGGCGCACGAGCGCCTGGCGACGATCGCCCAGCACACGGAGATGGGCGCGGGCATGTACGTCGCGATGAAGGACCTGGAGATCCGCGGCGCGGGCAACCTCCTCGGCGGCGAACAGTCCGGGCACATCGCGGGCGTCGGCTTCGACCTGTACGTCCGCATGGTCGGCGAGGCCGTCGCCGACTACCGGGCCTCCCTGGAGGGCGGTGTCGAGGAAGAGCCGCCGCTGGAGGTCAAGATCGAGCTCCCGGTCGACGCGCACGTCCCGCACGACTACGCGCCGGGCGAGCGGCTGCGTCTGCAGGCCTACCGCGCCATCGCCTCGGTGAACACCGAGGAGGACGTCAAGGCCGTACGGGAGGAACTCGTCGACCGCTACGGCAAGTTGCCCGAACCGGTGGAGAACCTGCTGCTGGTGGCGGGGCTGCGGATGCTCGCACGCGCGTGTGGCGTCGGCGAGATCGTCCTCCAGGGCACCAACATCCGCTTCGCGCCGGTGGAGTTGCGGGAGTCGCAGGAGTTGCGGGTCAAGCGGCTCTACCCGGGCACCGTCATCAAGCCGGCCGTGCACCAGGTGCTGGTGCCACGCCCGAAGACGGCGAAGGTGGGCGGAAAGCCGCTGGTCGGGCGGGAGTTGCTCGGCTGGGTGGGGGAGTTCCTCACGTCGATCCTGGGGTCGTGACGGCGGGGGACCGTGACCGGGTGGCCTCCACGGTGTGAGCCGCGGTCGGGCCACCGGGTGACGTCAGGGCGTACGGAACAACGTGGTCGCGAGGGTACGGAACACCTCCTCGGGGTCACGGTCGCCGACCGGGCCGTCAAGGTTGTGGCCGAGGAGCAGCGTGGCGAAGCCGTGGGCCAGGGACCAGGCGGCGACTCCCGCGAGGCGGCTGTCGATGCCGAAGTCCTCGGCGTGTACGCCTGAGACCGAGGTGCGCAGGGCGTCGGTGGCCAGGGCGCGGGCCGTGGTGAGTTCGAGGTCGTCGGCGCGCAGCAGTCCGGGCGCGAACATCACCTGGAAGTGGGCCGGGTGTTCGCGGGCGAAGCGTACATAGCGCCCGCCCGCGTCCTTGAGGTCCGAGGCGTCGTTGAGGGCGGCCGCGAGCAGCGCGAAGCCTTCGGCGGCGATCGCCGTCAGGAGCCCGGTGCGGTCCCTGAAGTGGTGGGCCGGGGCCGCGTGCGAGACACCGGCGCGGCGGGCCAGGTCGCGCAGGCTCAGCCCGGCGGGGCCGTCGGCGGTGATGACGTCGAGGGCGGCGGTGAGGATCGCGTGGCGGAGGTCGCCGTGGTGGTAGCGGCGGTCCTGCTTGTCGGAGCGGTTCGGCTTGTCGGTTTCCGCGGATGCCATGGACAGAGCGTACGCCCGATCTAGGCATTGACAAGTTCAAGTCGCCCAGGCAATCTAGTCAGTGTCAAGTTCCGAGTGGGTTAGAGGGACTTCGCCGACGACGGGGAGGCATGTCATGTCGAAGCACGACGGCAGGACCGAGGTGGAGACCGGCGACGTGGCGCACGCTGTGGAGCCGGCCCGTGTGCGCCGGCTCTGGCACCTGCTGGAACCCCTGCACGCGGTGCTCTACTACGCGCCGGAGGTCTTCGAGGAGGCCGCAGCGCTCGGGTACGACACGAAGGAGCGCTGGCCGAGCTACTTTCCCCTGCGTGCCGCGCCGTTGGGGCCGGTGGGTGCCGAGCGGGTGGCGTCCGCCTTCTACAGCTTCAGCCCCCGCATGGTCGCCGAGCACATCGACTCCGCGTGGGCGACCGCCGAGCCCGGTGCGATCCTGGCGGCGAGGCTGCGGGGGATCGACCGGGCCTACCGCGCGATCTTCGGTGGCCGGGTCGACAGCCCCGAGCTGGTGGAGGCCGCCGCCCTGGCCCGGCGCGCGGCCGAGGCGGTGAACACCGCGGGCCGTCCGCTCGCAGCGGCCAACGCCGTGTTGGAGTGGCCCGAGGCCCCTCACCTCCAGCTGTGGCAGGCGGCCACGATCCTGCGCGAGCACCGCGGCGACGGCCACATAGCGGCCCTGCTCGTGGCCGGCCTCGACCCGGTCGAGTCGCTGGTCTCCTTCGCCGCGATCGGCGCCGCGTCGGTGGAGCGCTTCGAGAGCCGAGGCTGGAGTGCGACGGAATGGGGGTCCGCGCGTGAGCGTCTGACGGCCCGTGGCCTGCTCGACGAGAACGGCGAGGCCACGGACACCGGCCGCGACCTGCGCCACCGCGTGGAACACCAGACCGACCAACTCGCCGCAACGCCATGGCAGTTGCTCGGGACGGTCGACACGGACCGGCTCGCGGACCTGCTCGGTGACTTCTGGGTCGCGGTGCTGTCCTCCGGGCTGCTTCCGTCGGAGACGACCCTGGGCATCGGCAAGGTCTGACCGTGATAGTCAGGACGGATGCTCGGACGACTTCCGCTTGAGGAACAACTGGACGCGTTCCGTTCCGCGCTCGGCCAGAACGAGACCCTGGCCGAGGTGATGGCCAGGACGGCGACACTTGACCTGCCGGGCTGGTACGTGACGGCGGGCTGCCTGTTCCAGACCGTGTGGAACGTGGTCACCGGCAGACCCCCGACCCGGGGCATCAGGGACTACGACATCTTCTACTTCGACGACACCGATCTCTCCTGGGAGGCCGAGGACGCCGTCATCAAGGCGGGGCAGGAAGTGTTCGAAGGCCTGCGGGCCGAGGTGGAGATCCGCAACGAGGCCCGGGTGCACCTCTGGTACGAGCAGAAGTTCGGAGTGCCCTGCCCGCCGTACGACTCCACCGAGTCCGCCATTGACTGCTTCGCCGCGACGACTTGCTGTCTGGGCGTGCGGCCGGAACCCGACGGGACGTGGCGCGTCTACGCACCCCACGGGCTGTCCGACGTGTTCAACCTGGTGGTCCGCCCCAACCCCGTGCTCGCTCCGAGAGAGGTCTACGAGGCCAAGGCCGCGCGCTGGAAGGAGGAATGGCCGGAGCTCAGGGTGCTGCCATGGCCTACGGGTGCGCCCTCCGGGACGTGAAGCCGCCCGCGGGAGACGGATCTCCGCGGACGGTCCTCCGTGAGTCTTCGGTGCTTACGGCTGGTCGGGCCTGTCGCGATCCATGCCGAGCGACCCCTCGATCTTCCGCTGTGCGTCGTCGACCTGGCTCTCGTGCTTGTTGCCCGTCCGCTCGTTGGCCTTCCGTTCCGCCATGTCGGACATGTCCTTGGCCTTGTCCTGCGCCTGGCGGTTGCTCTTGAACCTGTCGAAGATGCCCATCCAGAGCTCCTTCCGGAGGTGACTCAGCAACGACGATACGGCCGATATGTTCCCAATGGCCACTTGAAAGGCTTGTGGTCTGGACCTCCTGTATGCCGCGGTGCGCCCGCTCGCTACGGTGTGCGAGACGCCGTACGGGGGAAGGCGCTCCCTGCGGGGGCCGGACCGGGTTTCAAGGGGAGGGGCGCACGTGATGCGTCTGAGGGGCGGGGCCGCGGCCGCCGTCGTGCTGGTGTTCGCCGTGGCCGGGTGCAAGGCGGAGACGACCACAGGGTCCGGCGGGCCGGAGGAGACCGGGGGTGCGGTCGGTTCGGGCGCGGCCCTCACCGCCGCCGAGTCGCTCACCGTGAAGGGGCGGGCGCCCAAAACGGGTTACGAGCGCGACAGGTTCGGCACCGCGTGGGCGGACACGGACTCGAACGACTGCGACACCCGCGACGACATACTCAAACGCGATCTGGAGGACGTGAAGTTCACCCGCGGGGACTGCAAGGTGTCCTACGGCGTGCTCGAGTCGGACCCGTACTCGGGCAAGGAGGTGACCTACCGGCGTGGTCGCAGCCAGGTCGACATCGACCACGTGGTCGCACTCTCCGACGCCTGGCAGAAGGGGGCCAAGTACTGGGAGCCCAGCAAGCGGATAGCTCTCGCCAACGACCCCCTCAACCTCCTCGCCGTCGACGCGAGCACCAACCGTTCCAAGGGGGACGGTGACACGGCGACCTGGCTGCCGCCGAACAAGAGGTACCGGTGCACGTATGTGGCCGCCCAGGTCGCCGTGAAGAAGAAGTACGGCCTGTGGGTCACGACCGCAGAGAAGTCCGCGATGGAGAAGGTCCTCTCGGGCTGCCCCGGCCAGAGGCTCCCGGCCGGCGGCAATCCGACGGCGGCGCCGCCGCGGTTCCACGCGGACTGAGGGCTCGCGCCGAGCGGTCGTGGGCCGGGGCGCGCGGGAAATGCGCTTTCCGGCGGGCGGGCCCGCGCCTACGGTGACCGCATGGAGCTGAAGGTGTCGAGTCTCGCCGAGCGTCCCGAGGTGCGGGAGCGCGTTCTCGGCATGGCCAACAGCTGGCCCGAGTTCGTGACCGAGGACCCCGTGGGCAATGCCCACTACGGACGGATCTCCGCCGAACTGCCCGAACACGTGCTGTACGCCGAGGACGAGCGGGGCGAGATCATCGCACACGCCCACAGCGTCCCCTTCGCCCTCCACACCGAGGACCGCGGTGAACTGCCCGCCCGGGGCTGGGACGAGGTGCTGGTGTGGGCGTTCGAAGATCTGCGTCATGGCGTACCGCCCGACACGGTCAGCGCGATCTCGGTCGTCGTCGACCCGCGCCTTCAGGGCCACGGCCTGTCCGCCCGGATGCTCTCGGCGATGCGTGACAACGCCCGCGCCCATGGCTTCAGCGAGGTCGTCGCGCCGGTCCGCCCCAGCGCCAAGCACCTGGAACCGCACACGGCGATCCAGGAGTACGCCTACCGGGTACGCCAGGACGGTCTGCCGTACGACCCCTGGCTGCGCGTCCACGCCCGGGCCGGCGGCGTCGTCCACGCGGTGGCACCGGCCTCCATGACGGTGTCCGGCTCCCTGGAGCAGTGGCGCCGCTGGACCGGACTGCCCTTCGACGCCCAGGGCGACATCGAGGTGCCCGGGGCGCTGGTGCCGGTGCGGTGCGAGCCGGAGCGCGGGTATGCGGTGTACGTCGAGCCCAACGTGTGGATGCGGCACGCCCTTTGAGCGTGCCGCGTCCATGGCGCGTCCTGGTGCCCCGCGTCTCGGCGTGGCACTGCAGGCCCCGGTGGCTCAGCCGCCCAGGGCGTCGAGGTCCAGGATCTCTCCGGCCGGCTTCCCCGCCGGGACCGGTTCGTCGAAGTCGCTGAAGGTGACCGACCCCTGGTCCGCTCCGGCCGTGCTGTCGATCCGCAGCAGATACGGCTTGCCCTCGGTGGCGACATACAACGTGTAGCGGTCCTTGCCGTCCTTCTCGTGCAGGGTGATCGCCGGCGCCCCGTCGACGGTGGTCGTGCTGCCGCGGCTCGCGTCGGAGTTGCTGTCCTCGGCGCCGTCGAGCACCGCGCCCAGGTCGCAGAAGCCCTCGAACTCCTTGGCGTCCTCACCCGTCGCCTTCGTCTTGGTCCACTTGCCGGCCAGCATGGCCACGGCCGCCTCGGTGTCCGCCTTCGACTCGCCCTCGCTCTGCTCACGCAGAAGCGCCTCGTCGAACTTCATGTACACGATGTCGCCGGTCTTGATCAGGTCAGCCTTGCCGTGGCCGCCCATGCCGATGGTGCCGGCGCACTCGCCCTTCTTGTTCACGAGGACGTCGAGGCTGATGGTGCCGCCGCTCTCGTCGTCGGGGATGGCACCCTTCACACGCAGCGAAGAGGCGCCGGTCGTGGCCTTTGTGGCCCGGTCGGCTATCTCGGCGCCGGTCAGCCCGGCGAACGGTTCCTTCTGCGCGGCCGACCTGCCCGGCTCGGCGGATGCGCTGGACGCGCTCGTCCTGCTGTCCGCCTTGTCCTGGTCCGGCTGGCAGCCGGTGAGTCCTGCGGTGGCCGCGGCGGCGATGCAGAGAGCGGCAAGTGCGGTACGACGCATGGTGATTCCTTGGTGGGGATGCGGTGAGGTGATGAGGTGCGGGGCGCGCTGTGCGTGGGACGCGCCGCCGGTGGTGAGCGAAAGGAGACGGAAGCGGGTCGGCCGGCTCAGCCGGTCTTCTTCCAGTCCTTGCAGCCGTTGGTCTTGAAGTAGGCGTCCGAGGCGCTGATCCTGACGACGGCCGTGCCGTTGACGTTGTCGTTCGCGAGGATCGACTCGACGCCGTGCCCGGCGTCCTTGGTGCGCTCCCAGTAGCAGGAGTCGTCGGTGTTGCCGGTGGACTTGTAGGTGCCCGGGACTATGTCGGCGCCGACTGCGAACATTCCGCCGTCACCGGAGATCCGGGCGGCGGGGGAGCCCTGCGCCTTCTCGCCGACGGCCTCCCAGTCGTTGCAGTCGCTCGACTTGAAGAGCTTGTCGGTGGCCTTGAGTGTGACGTAACTGGTGCCGGTGACATTGTCGTTGGCCAGCAGCGAGTCCATCTCGCCCGAGGCGTCCTTGGCCCGCTCCCAGTAGCACATGCCGTCACTGTTGCCGGTGGTGCGATACGTGCCGGGCTTGATGTCCGAACCGACCTGGAAGTCGCCGTCCCCCGCGAACGCGGCCTTCTTCTCGGCGACCTCGGCCTTGCCGGTGTCCTTGGCGCCCTTCTTGCCCCCGGCCTCGCGCTCCGCGGACGCCGAAGAGCCCTTGTCGGTGCCGCCGTCCCCGTTGTTCCCGGCGTTCGCCGACACGACTCCGATGACGACTACTCCCACGACGGCGCCCAGCGCGACCTTGCCCTTCATGCCCATGGCTGTATCCCCCTCCGACGCGGCGACCACCGCTGCTCGGCGGTCGCTCGTTCGCTGGGTCAATGAGAGCAGAGCCTGTGAACCGAGTCAACACGATTCACAAGTATGGCTGTGTACACGGCCGTGAAGGGGTAGATCTTGCATGCATCGGTATGCTCGGCGTCACACGCGTGGCGCAGGGCTGGTGCGGTACGACGAGGGGAGCGGGCGGATGCAGGACAACGCGACTGAGGTGACCGCTGCCGGTATCGCACGGTTGGCCGGCGTGGGCCGCGCGGCCGTCAGCAACTGGCGCCGTCGGCACGCCGACTTCCCGAGGCCTGTCGGCGGCACCGAGACCAGCCCGTCCTTCGCGCTCGCCGAGGTCGAGTCCTGGCTGCGCAAACAGGGAAAACTCGCTGAGGTCCCCTTGCGGGAACGCGTCTGGCAGCAGCTCTCCGGCCACCCTGAGGGCCCGGTCACCGCCCTCACCCACGCGGGCTGCCTCCTGCTGCTGATCCACGACCGCCCGACGGTCTGGCTCGAGGTGAGCGCCGGCTCGGACGAGCGCCTCTCGAAGATGCTGCCGGGGGCGCTGCGGGAGGTGTTCACACCGCGATTCGGCCCCGAGTCGGCCATGAACAACGCGCCCGCTGTGAACACCCCGCCCGCCGTGAACACCGCAGATGTCGTGAATGCCGCACCCCCCGTCTCCGTCGCTCACGCCCCCTCAGATGCTCACACTCCCTCCGGCGTTCACACCCCCTCCGCTGTGAACACCCACCCCGCCCTTCACCTCCCCACCGGCCCGGAACTCCTCCCCTCCGCCCCCCTCCTGCGGGGCGTCGCCGAGCTGGCCGCCGAGTTGGGCGCCCGGCAGACCTTCGAGTTCCTGCTCGGCCGGCATCTCGACGCCAACCCGCGCCAGTACACGCTCACCCCCGCCGACCTGGCCGCTCTCATGGCCGACCTCGCCGGCCCCGCCCGCACCGTCCTGGACCCGGCCTGCGGCACCGGCGCCCTGCTGCGGGCCGCCGCCACCCGCCCCGACCAGGAGCTCCACGCCCAGGACAGCGCCCCCGAACTCGCCGCGCTCACCACGCTCCGGCTCGCCCTGCAGACCTGGTCCACCGTGCACGGTGCGGTCGGCGACAGCCTGCGCACCGACGCCCACCCGCGGCTGCGAGCCGACGCCGTCCTGTGCCACCCGCCGTTCAACGAGCGCAACTGGGGCCACGACGAACTCGCCTACGACCCCCGCTGGGAGTACGGCTTCCCGGCCCGCACCGAGTCCGAGCTCGCCTGGGTCCAGCACGCACTCGCCCGCCTCAAGGACGGCGGCGCCGGCGTCCTGCTCATGCCGCCCGCAGCCGCCTCCCGCCGCTCCGGCCGCCGTATCCGCGCCGACCTGTTGCGCCGCGGTGCCCTGCGCGCCGTGATCGCCCTGCCGGTCGGGGCGGCACCGCCGTACAACATCCCGCTGCACCTGTGGGTGCTGCGCCGCCCGGAGAAGGCGCCCGCGCAGCCGGAGGTGCTCCTCGTCGACGTGGGGCAGTTCGCGGGGGAGGGGCGCGGCGGGCCCGACTGGCGGGCCGTGCGCGAGGCCGTTCTCGACGCCTGGCAGGCCTTCGGGCGGCCCGGCCGTTTCACCGAACGGCCCGGACTGGCCCGCGCGCTGCCCGTCATCGAACTCCTCGACGACGATGTGGACCTCGCTCCCGCCCGCCACCTGCCACCCCCCACGGCGGCCGACGGCGCCGAACAGCTCACGGCCGTGCGCGAGCACCTGGGCGAGACCCTGCGCCTGACCACCGACCTCACCCCGCCGCGCGCCGACGCCGCGCACCCCGCGCGGTGGCCGCTCACCACCATCGGCGAACTCGCGCGCGGGGGAGCCCTGATGCTGCGCACGGGCGGAAACGGCGGCCACGCACGCGTGCCCGTGCTCACCGACCACGACGTCCTCTTCGGGGCCGACCCCTCCGGGACGCTTCCCGAGAGCGAGGAGGAGGCCGTACTGACCGAACCGGGCGATGTCGTCGTACCGGTGCTGGGCGGGGGCTCGGTGGCGCGCGTGATCGACGCGACGACCGGGGGCGCCGCCCTGGGGCGCAACCTCGTGCTGCTGCGCCCCGATCCCGCAGCGCTCGACCCCTGGTTCCTGGCCGGCTTCCTGCGCGGCACCGCCAACAACCGCCAGGCCAGCAGCTATGCCTCCACCGCGACCCGCCTGGACGTGCGCAGGCTCCAGTTGCCCAGGCTCCCGCTAGACGAGCAACGGCGCTACGGCGAACGCTTCCGTGTGCTCGACGAGTTCGAGCGGGCGCTCAGGCGAGCCGGCCGGCTCGGAGAGCAGCTCGTGCGGGGGATGTACGACGGGCTCACCGACGGAACGGTCGCGCCCGACTGATCAGGACGACAACGGTTCGGTACAACCCGTGACCGGTTGTCGGTATCGGCCTATACGCTCGAACCCCACATCGAATCCCGGTTCAGGAGCGTTCATGTACGGCCACGGCGCGGTGCCGCCCGCCCGCAGCTCGGGCACCGTCATCACCTTGCGCGTGCTGTTCGCCGCCGCCGGTTTCCTCTCGTGCGGCCTGCTCGCCTGCGCTCCGCTGTTCCGGATCGCCTTCCTGCGCGGGCGGTCGGTCGACTGGGTGCTGTCCTGGGCGAGCCTTCCGCTGTCCATCGCGTGTTTCGCGGTGGTCGGCTCACTGCCCGAGAGCGATCGCAGGACCGACGTCGCCATGTCGCTGGTCCTGCTCCTCGGCCTCTTCAGCAGCGTGTACTTCCTCGTGATGGACATCCGGGTGCACCAGCAGCGGCGGTTCGCCGGCCACCCGCCGCCCCAGGGCCCGACCGTCCACACCGGCTACGGCTATCCGCAGCCGACGCCGCCATACACGTCCACGCTCCTGCCGCAGCCGCCGGCTCCGCCGGTCGCCGCCCCCGGTGCCGTCCCGCCCCCGCCGCCGCAGCGCCCCGCGCCCGCCCGGATCGACCAGGTGCGCGCCGAACTCGACGAGCTCAGCGACTATCTGCGCAAGCACGACGGCAACCCCGAGGGCGGCAGGTGACCGTGGCGACAGGGCGGGTCGTCGCCGGCCGCTATGAACTGTCCACGCTCATCGGACAGGGCGGCATGGGCCAGGTGTGGACGGCGTACGACCAGCGGCTCGACCGGCGCGTGGCGGTGAAGCTGCTGCGCCCCGACAAGGTGGCCGGGCAGGAGGCCGACGAACTGCGCCGCCGGTTCGTGCGGGAGTGCCGGGTGACCGCGCAGGTCGACCACCCCGGGCTCGTCACCGTGCACGACGCGGGCAGCGAGGGCGAGGAGCTGTTCCTCGTCATGCAGTACGTCGACGGCGCGGACCTCTCCGACCATCTCGCCGAGCACGACCCGTACCCCTGGCAGTGGGCGGTCGCGGTCGCCGCGCAACTGTGCGCCGTCCTGAGCGCCGTGCACGCCGTGCCGATCGTCCACCGCGACCTCAAGCCCCGCAACGTGATGGTGAAGCAGGACGGCACGGTCACCGTGCTCGACCTCGGTGTCGCCTCCGTCATGGACACCGACACCACCCGCCTCACCCACACCGGTTCGCCGATCGGCTCGCCCGCCTACATGGCACCCGAGCAGGCCATGGGCGGCGCGGTCGGTCCGTACACCGACCTGTACGCACTCGGCGTACTGCTGCACGAACTCCTCAGCGGAGACGTCCCGTTCGCCGGCTCCACGGCACTCGGCGTGCTGCACCGGCACCTGTACGAACCCCCGCTGCCCGTGCGCCGCACCCGCCCCGAAGTCCCCGAGGCCCTCGAAGCGCTCGTCCTGAAGCTCCTCGCCAAGGACCCGCAGCACCGCCCGGCCTCCGCACAGGACGTCTACGAGGACCTGGCCCTGCTCCTGCCCGCGCGCGGGATGCCCACCGGAGCGCCCCTCGATCCCACCCGCCCCTTCCTCCGCCCGCACGCCCCCTGGCCGGACCGCGCGCGCACGCCCGCACCTCAGCCCGCCCCGGTCACGCCGGCCCCCGAGGCGACCGGGAAGCCGGACGTCGCGCGCGCGGTCGACGAGGTCAAGCGGCTCCTCGGCGAGGGGCGCATCACCCAGGCCGTCGACATCCTCGGCGCGATCCTGCCCGCCGCCGCCGAACAGCACGGCGTGAACTCCCCGGTCGTACGCACCCTGCGCAAGCAGTACGCCGCCACCCTCATGGACGACGGCCAGTATCGCCGCGCACTGCCCGAACTGCGCCGCCTCGCCGACGAACGCGCCACCGAGGCGGGTCACGCCGACCCGCAGTCCCTGCGCTTCCGCTACGACGCGGCCCAGTGTCTGGAACAACTCGGCGAACCCGCGGCCGCGCTGGCCGAATACCGCGCCCTGCTGCCGTACTACGAGAACCAGTACGTGGCCGGCGACCCCCAGCTCGCCCACGACGTCCGCCGCCGTATCGGCCACCTCCTGCTCGCCCTCGGTGACCGCGCCGCCGCCCACGACACACTCGCGCGGCTGCTGCACGACGTGGAGCGGCTGCACGGACCGGCGCACCCGCTCGCGGGGGAGGTCCGCCGGACTCTCCAGTGGCTGGGCCAGGTGCGCTAGGGCGAGCTGTCAGACTTTGCCGTGCCCAGAGGGAAACTTGTCCCCTTCAGGGGATTGAGTTTCCGAAAGGCAGAACCGGCGCTGGATACCTTTGCTCGTTTCGCCACGCACAACACACACAGCACAACCAAGGGGTGGGGTCGTCCATGTCCAGCCATCGGCAGTCGAAGAAGCGCAGATACCTCACGTGGGGCGTCGCCGGGGCCGCCGTGGTCGCCGGTGCGGGCCTCGCCGCGCAGAGCTCCATGGCCGCGACCACCTGGCCCGCGCAGAAGACGTACACCGGCCGCGCATTCGACACCTGTGCCGCCCCCTCCCTCTCCGCGATGAAGGCCTGGCACGGCGGCCTCTACGGCGCCGCCGCCGTCTACGTGGGCGGCAAGAACCGCGGCTGCTCCCAGCCCAACCTCACCGCCTCCTGGGTCAAGTCGGTCACCTCGGTCGGCTGGAAGCTCATCCCGCTCTACGTCGGAGCCCAGCCGCCCTGCCAGAGCGGCTCCAACCCGGAGAAGCTCACCGCCACCACCGCCGCCTCCCTGGGCGCGACGGACGGCGCGGACGCGGTGGCCAAGGCCTCCGCGCTCGGCATGAAGGCCGGCAGCCCGATCTACCTGGACATGGAGGCGTACGACATCACGAACAAGGCGTGCAACACCGCCGTGCTCACCTATGTGCGCGCCTTCGACAAGACCCTGCGCGCGAAGACGTACCGAGCGGGCTTCTACGGCTTCACCAGTTCCAGCGCCAAGGCGATCGCCAACGCGACCGACAAGACCGACCTGCCGGGCAACCTCTGGTACGCGCTGTGGGACAAGCAGAACACCACCACCGCGGACTGGCCCTTCGGTGCCACGCAGTACAGGGATCACAGCCGCGGCCACCAGTACCTCGTGAACAGCAAGGAGTCGCGCAACGGCTACACGATCACCGTGGACCGGGACGCCTGGGACGGGCCGGTGGCCATCACCGGCTGACGGCAACCACGCGCGCGTGGCGCGGCGGTGCCCGAAGTCCTGGTGAATCGTTGGTCGAATGGGTTGGCCAGAGCCGGTCCCCTGCCTACCATCGATCACCGCAAGACCTTGTGCACCGTCGCACAATCTCCTCGGGAGGCCTCCTTGCACCGCCGTCGTCGCACCGCGCTCGTCCTCTCCGCCGCGCTCGCCGCCGCGGCACCCCTGCTCACCGCGTGCGGAAGTGACGCGCATCCCGGCGCCGCGGCCGTCGTGGGCGGGCAGCGGATCACCGTCGCGCAGCTGGAGAACCGGGTGACCGAGGTGCGTGACGCGCAGCGGGAGGCCGTCACCGACGAGGCGCAGTACGCGCAGGCCATCGCCAAGACCGGCACCCTCACCCGCGACGTCCTGCACGGCATGGTCCTCGACCGGGTGCTGCACCGGGCGGCGGAGAACGCGGGCGTGTCCGTCACCCGCAAGGAGGTCCAGGAGCTGCGCTCCGGCCTGGAGGAGCAGGCGGGCGGCTCCAAGGGCCTGGAGAAGGCGTGGCTCCAGCAGTACGGCATCGCCCCGGAGCGCCTGGACGAGAACCTCCTGCTCCAGCTGGAGGCGCAGAAACTCGCCGGAAAGCTCGGCACCGACACCGGCGACCCCGCCTTCTGGAACGCCCTCAGCAAGGCGTCCAAGCAACTCGACGTCGACCTCAACCCGCGCTACGGCACCTGGGACGTCGCGAAGAGCACACGAGTCGACGCGAAGACCCCGTGGGTGCGAGAGGTCACGACGGCGGGGAGCGAGCAGAGCGCGTAGGAAGCGAGCAGAGCGCGTAGCCGGACCGAGGCAGCCCACACCGCGGGCAGCCCGCACGGCAGGCGGATGATCGTACGATCACCCGCCACCCCCCGCCTGTGGACAAACTGATCGCCCCGTCGGCGCCGTGCGTTAGCTTCGAACTGTGAACGCAACCGGCTTCGAGCCCGCCCCTGACCAGGACCCCGACACGGCGTCCGCCCCCGGCCGCATCGTCCTGCTCACCACCAGCCACCGCGTCGCCCCCGGCCTGCTGTCCTGGCCCGCCTGGCAGGCGCTGCACGCCGCCGACCGGGTCCTGTGCGCGGACGGAGCCCACCCCCAGCTGCCGTATCTGCGGGAGGCGGGGATAGCGGTCGACGAGACGTCCCCGACCGCTGAGGAACTGGTCGGAGCGTGTGCGGGCGGACACACGGTGGTCGTCGTCGCCACGGGCGAGGGCGAGCCGGCCCTCACGGACGGTCTGGCACGCCTCGCCGGATCCGGACGCATACAGATGCCAGAGCTGGAGCTGCTCCCCGCCTCCTACGACCTGCCCGGTGCCCGGCTCCTCGACCTCGTCCAGGTCATGGACCGGATCCGCGCCGAGTGCCCGTGGTCGTCCCAGCAGACTCACGAGGGCCTCGCCAAGTACGGCATCGAGGAGGCGTACGAACTCGTCGAGGCCATCGAGGAGGGCGACCGCGACGAACTGCGCGAGGAGCTCGGAGACGTCCTGCTCCAGGTCGTCTTCCACTCCCGTATCGCCGAGGAGGACCCGGACGCCCCCTTCTCCGTCGACGACGTCGCAGGCGGCATCGTCGCCAAGCTCATCCACCGTCACCCTCACGTCTTCGGCGACGAGACGGCCAGCACCCCCGAGGAGGTCAAGGCGCACTGGCTGCGCACCAAGGCGATAGAGAAGCAGCGCAGTTCGGTGACCGAAGGCATCCCCCTCGGCCAGCCCGGCCTCGCCCTCGCGGCGAAGCTGGCGTCGCGGGTGCGGATGGCGGGGCTGGACGTCCCGCTCCCGAAGACCGAGGGCATCGGTTACGAACTCCTCGTCCTGGCCGCCCGCGCCGAGGCGGAGGGCGTCGATCCCGAGGCGGCCCTGCGCGCGGCGGCTCGGCTGTACCGGGACGCGATCCGGGAGGTCGAGGCACCCCAGCCGCCGGATAACGTCAAGGAGTGACCGACCAGCCCCGAGCCAACCCCGCAGGCCCTGCGACCCCCGGCACCCCCGCGTGTCCTGCCGTCCCCGCCGCCGCGACTCCCGCCCCCGAGTTGTTCTCCTGGGAGTTCGCCACCAACCCCTACCCCGCCTACGCCTGGCTCCGCGAGCACGCCCCCGTGCACAGGACCCGGCTGCCCAGCGGGGTGGAGGCCTGGCTGGTCACCCGGTACGCCGATGCCAAGCAGGCTCTCGCCGACCAGCGGCTCAGCAAGAACCCGGCCCACCACGACGAGCCCGCGCACGCCAAGGGCAAGACGGGTATCCCGGGGGAGCGCAAGGCGGAGCTGATGACGCATCTGCTGAACATCGACCCGCCGGACCACACCAGGCTCCGACGGCTCGTCAGCAAGGCGTTCACGCCCAGGAGGGTCGCCGAATTCACGCCGAGGGTGCAGGAGTTGACCGACCACCTCATCGACGGGTTCGCGGCCACCGGCACCGCCGACCTCATCCACGACTTCGCCTTCCCGCTCCCCATCTACGCGATCTGCGACCTGCTCGGCGTCCCCCGCGAGGATCAGGACGACTTCCGGGACTGGGCGGGCATGATGATCCGTCATGGAGGAGGCCCGCGGGGCGGGGTCGCGCGGTCCGTGAAGAAGATGCGCGGCTATCTCGCCGAGCTCATCCACCGGAAGCGGGAAGCGCTGCCAGAGGAACCGGCCCCGGGCGAGGACCTCATCTCCGGACTGATCCGCGCCTCGGACCACGGCGAGCACCTCACCGAGAACGAGGCCGCGGCAATGGCCTTCATCCTTCTCTTCGCCGGCTTCGAGACCACTGTCAATCTCATCGGTAACGGCGTGTACGCCCTCCTCACCCACCCCGAGCAGCGGAACCGGCTGCAGCAGTCCCTGGCCGACGGGGAGAGAGGCCTCCTGGAGACCGGTGTGGAGGAGCTCCTGCGGTACGACGGCCCGGTCGAGCTGGCCACCTGGCGGTTCGCCACCGAGCCTCTGCGGATCGGCGGTCAGGACATCGCGGCCGGCGACCCGGTGCTCGTCGTGCTCGCGGCGGCGGACCGGGATCCCGAGCGGTTCGCCGATCCCGATGTGCTCGATCTGTCCCGCCGTGACAATCAGCACCTCGGTTACGGCCACGGCATCCACTACTGCCTCGGTGCCCCGCTCGCCCGCCTGGAGGGGCAGACCGCGCTCGCCACCCTCCTCACCCGTCTCGCCGACCTGCAACTCGCGGTGGATTCAGCCGATTTGCGCTGGCGTGGGGGGCTCATCATGCGTGGACTGCGTAGTTTGCCCGTGGAGTTCACGCCCGTCCGGTAATCGACCGAGGGGTCCGGCCTATCCCCGCGCGGGGCCGCGTAAACATGACGCGCCCTCAAGTCTGTGATCTTCACGTGATCTACGCGGCATTAACTTGTGACAAGTGATCGAACCCCTATACGTTCACGGACCAGCGCGGTGCCGTGCACCACCCGCCGCGCAGGTCCCTGCTCTCTCGGGAAAGGTCCCCTCATGCTCTCCGGGAACGGTCGTCACCGTCGCCCCCGTCAGGCTCCGGCTCTCCTCATCGCGGCCGGTGTGACGGGATCCGCCATCGCGATCCCACTGCTCGGGGCGACCGGAGCGAGCGCCGCCACCGGCACCACCTGGGACCGGGTCGCGGAGTGCGAGAGCGGCGGCTCCTGGAGCGCGAACGACGGCAACGGCTACTACGGCGGCCTCCAGATGTCCCAGGAGAACTGGGAGAAGTACGGCGGCCTCGAATACGCCAAGACCGCGGACCTGGCCAGCCGCAACCAGCAGATAGCCGTGGCCGAGAAGCTCCTCGCGGACCAGGGCATCGCCGCGTGGCCGACCTGCGGTCTGCTCAACGGTCTCAGCAAGGACTCGAGCTCGGCCGATGTCGACACGGGCCTGGAGAGCGGGACGCCCTCGGCCTCGGCGTCCGGCTCGTCGGAATCATCCGGTTCTTCCGGTTCCTCCGGTTCCTCCAACTCGTCGGGCTCCGAGGAGTCTTCCGGTCTGCTCGGCGCGCTGGACGGTTCGTCCGCGACTCCGTCGCCGTCGGCCACGCCCTCCAGCGGTGACGATGGTTCCGGCAAGTCGGACAAAAAGAACTCCTCGGGTTCCGAGGGCTCCGCCACGGAAGAAGCGCAGCCCTCGGATATCTCGCCCGTGGTGAGCCCAGAAGAGGACGAAGCGGACAAGTCGTGGCAGGAGGGCAGCTCTTCGGCCCTCGTGGACGTCGGCGCCCTCGGCTCCGGCAAGCACCGGGGCGGCAGCGCCGAGGAGAATGCGACGAAGAGCGCGGCCTCCTCCGCGGCCGGCCGCCATGCCGACCGCACCTACACCGTCCAGGAGGGCGACTCCCTCGCCTCCATCGCCGACTCCCTTGGCCTCGACGGCGGATGGCGCGCCCTCTACGCCGAGAACAAGGACCGCATCGGGGTCGATCCGAGCAACATCGTCGCCGGTCAGACGCTCGACACAGGGGCTGAATAGGGCTGAAAAGCCCAGAAAAACAGCGGGAGTTCACGTCACACTTCGCACCTAATGTCCACTTTGGTGAAAGTGTGGGATGAGTCTCAGAAGCCCTGATCGTCTTTGAAATTCCGCCGAACGCGTGTCTACGGTCGTGACCGCTCGGCAACCCGAGCCCCGTCTGTCGCAACGCCGAATCCTGCCAGCGGCCGTACGGGAACAGTCGTCGCGTCAAGCGCCGTAGGCAGGAGCGGGGGACCCAAGGTAAGCGCCGGGCCCAGCAGTTCACGCTGGACCGGCTTGGGGTGAAGCCGCGCACCGCAGGGTGTGCGACCGGGCAACTCAACCGGCCCGAACCCGACAGCTCACCTCGCAGGCGTCGGTGAGGGGATCCACCATGCTGTTTTCCGGTAAGGGCAAGCACCGTCGTCCGTCCAAGGCCACCCGCGCCGCCGCGCTTGCCGGTGTCACCGGTGTCGCCATCGCCGCCCCGCTGATGGCGGCCGGCAACGCCTCCGCCGCCACCGCCTCCGAGTGGGACACCGTCGCCCAGTGCGAGTCCGGCGGCAACTGGTCCATCAACACCGGCAACGGTTACTACGGCGGTCTGCAGTTCTCCGCCTCCACCTGGGCCGCGTACGGCGGCACGCAGTACGCCGCGCAGGCCAACCAGGCCAGCAAGTCCCAGCAGATCGCCGTCGCCGAGAAGGTCCTCGCCTCGCAGGGCAAGGGTGCCTGGCCGGTCTGCGGCACGGGCCTGTCCAGCGCCACGTACAGCGGCGGCAGCAGCTCGTCCTCGTCCAACAGCTCCTCGAACACGAGCAGCCGTTCGACCGAGGAGCAGAGCGCCTCCCGTTCGACCGACCGCCCGGCGGCCAAGAAGACCGTCACCACCCCGACCGGCAAGAAGGTCAAGAAGGGCGACGGCGAGTACAAGGTCGTCAAGGGTGACACCCTCAGCTCGATCGCCGAGAAGCACGACGTCAAGGGCGGCTGGCAGAAGCTGTTCAAGCTGAACAAGGACATCATCACCGACGCCGACCTCATCTACCCGGGCCAGCAGCTGCACCTGAAGTAAGACCCAGCCGAACCACAGCGCCCTCACATCCGTGTCCTTCATGATGAAGGCCTCGTGAGGGTCCCCCCCCGTCCCCACGGGCTCCCCGCTCCGGTGCGTGTTCCCCCGTACGCACCGGAGCGGGGTTTTTCATGTGCCGCCGCGGGACGTCTTTGTTCAGTTCAGAAACAATTTACTCTCGGTTCTGTCCACGGGGCGGTCCACACGGTGGCCGATCCCCCGGAGCCGGTTAGGCTCGGTCTCGCAGAACCCACCGCGGTCCCGGCGGACCGTGTCACACCCCAAGAAGGAGATGCTCGTGCCGTCCATCGACGTCGTCGTAGCCCGGGAAATCCTGGACTCCCGAGGCAACCCCACGGTCGAGGTCGAGGTCGGCCTCGACGACGGCAGCACGGGTCGTGCCGCCGTCCCCTCCGGCGCCTCCACGGGCGCCTTCGAGGCCATCGAGCTCCGCGACGGTGACCCGAACCGCTACCAGGGCAAGGGTGTCGAGAAGGCCGTCCTGGCCGTCATCGAGCAGATCGGCCCGGAGCTCGTCGGCTACGACGCCACCGAGCAGCGCCTGATCGACCAGGCGATGTTCGACCTGGACGCCACCGACAACAAGGGCTCGCTCGGCGCCAACGCCATCCTCGGCGTCTCCCTCGCCGTCGCCCACGCCGCCTCCGAGGCCAGCGACCTCCCGCTCTTCCGCTACCTGGGCGGCCCGAACGCGCACCTGCTGCCGGTGCCGATGATGAACATCCTGAACGGCGGCTCGCACGCCGACTCCAACGTGGACATCCAGGAGTTCATGATCGCCCCGATCGGTGCGGAGTCCTTCTCCGAGGCCCTGCGCTGGGGCACCGAGGTCTACCACACCCTCAAGAAGGTCCTGAAGAGCAAGGGCCTGTCCACCGGCCTCGGTGACGAGGGCGGCTTCGCGCCGAACCTGGAGTCCAACCGCGCCGCCCTGGACCTCATCCTCGAGGCCATCAAGGAAGCCGGCTACATCCCCGGCGAGCAGGTCGCCCTGGCGCTCGACGTCGCCGCCTCCGAGTTCTACAAGGACGGCAAGTACCAGTTCGAGGGCAAGGACCGCTCCGCCGCCGAGATGACGGAGTACTACGAGGAGCTCGTGGCGGCCTACCCGCTCGTCTCCATCGAGGACCCGCTGTTCGAGGACGACTGGGCCGGCTGGAAGGTCCTCACCGACAAGCTCGGTGACAAGGTCCAGATCGTCGGCGACGACCTGTTCGTCACCAACCCGGAGCGCCTGGCCCGCGGCATCGACGACGGCGCCGCCAACGCGCTGCTCGTCAAGGTGAACCAGATCGGCTCGCTCACCGAGACCCTGGACGCCGTCGAGCTCGCCCAGCGCAGCGGCTTCAAGTGCATGATGTCCCACCGCTCCGGCGAGACCGAGGACGTCACCATCGCCGACCTCGCCGTGGCCACCAACTGCGGCCAGATCAAGACCGGCGCCCCGGCCCGCTCCGAGCGCGTCGCCAAGTACAACCAGCTCCTGCGCATCGAGGAGATCCTCGACGACGCGGCCGTGTACGCCGGACGCTCCGCGTTCCCGCGCTTCAAGGGCTGACCCGTACAGGGCTAAGCCTTCGCCAGTCGTACGTACGTCCCCGTACCGGTCCCGTACCGTGTGCGGGGACGTACGCACGTAGAAGGGGAGGCGGAAGCCGATGGCTGTGAAGGACCGGGACCGTTTCTCCACCGCGACCAGGATCAGACTGCTCGGCGAGCAGACCGCGGCCCGTGTCTACCGCTCCCAGACCAAGCGACAGGCCCGCCGCTCCCGGCTGACCGGCCGGGCCGCGCTGCTCGCGCTCGTGCTGTGCACGCTGGTGGTGGCGCTGGCGTACCCGATAAGGCAGTACGTCTCCCAGCGCGCCGAGATCGCCGACCTGCAGCGGGAGAAGGCGCGGGCCGCCGAGCGGGTGGAGAGGCTGCGCGACCTCAAGGCGCGCTGGCAGGACGACTCCTACGCCGAGCAGCAGATCCGGCAGCGGCTGCACTACGTGATGCCGGGCGAGACGGGCTTCATCGTGGTCGACCCGAACGCGGCCAAGCAGTCGCACACCGACCTCGGGGCCGCGGACCGCCCCTGGTACGCGAACGTCTGGGACGGGGTCGACAAGTCCGACGCCTCCGACCAGTGAACCGACCGATGGACCGATAGAAAGACAGGCATGGAAACGCCTCCGCCCTCCACTCCGCGAACCGAGCCGACCGACGCGGACGTCGAGGCCTTCAAGCAGCAGCTCGGCAGGCCGCCGCGCGGACTGCGGGCGATCGCGCACCGCTGCCCCTGCGGTCAGCCGGACGTGGTGGAGACGGCCCCCCGCCTCCCCGACGGCACGCCCTTCCCGACGACGTACTACCTGACGTGCCCGCGCGCCGCCTCGGCGATCGGCACCCTCGAGGCGAACGGCGTCATGAAGGAGATGACGGAGCGGCTGCAGACCGACCCGGAGCTCGCGGCGGCGTACCGGGCCGCGCACGAGGACTACCTCGCCCGCCGTGACGCCATCGAGGTGCTGGAGGGCTTCCCGAGCGCGGGCGGCATGCCGGACCGGGTGAAGTGCCTGCACGTCCTGGTGGGCCACTCGCTCGCCGCGGGCCCGGGCGTCAACCCGCTGGGCGACGAGGCGATCGCGATGCTGCCGGAGTGGTGGCGCAAGGGCGCCTGCGTGTCCCTCGCAGAGGAGGACGCCCAGTGACCCGCGTCGCCGCCGTCGACTGCGGTACGAACTCCATCCGTCTCCTCGTCGCCGACTGCGACCCCGAGACCGGCGAACTGGTCGAGCTGGACCGTCGTATGACCATCGTGCGGCTCGGGCAGGGCGTCGACCGGACCGGGCGGCTCGCCCCCGAGGCGCTGGAGCGGACGTTCGCCGCGTGCCGGGAGTACGCGGCGGTCATCAAGGAGCACGGGGCCGAGCGGCTGCGGTTCGTCGCCACCTCCGCCTCCCGGGACGCGGAGAACCGGGACGAGTTCGTGCGCGGGGTCCTCGACATCCTCGGGGTCGAGCCCGAGGTCATCTCCGGGGACCAGGAGGCGGAGTTCTCCTTCACCGGGGCGACCAAGGAGCTCAAGGGCAGCGACCACCTGGCCAGGCCCTACCTCGTGGTGGACATCGGCGGTGGTTCGACGGAGTTCGTGGTGGGCGACGACCATGTGCGCGCCGCACGCTCCGTCGACGTGGGCTGTGTGCGGATGACCGAGCGGCACCTCGTGCGGGACGGGGTCGTCAGCGACCCGCCCACCGGCGCGCAGATCGCCGCCATGCGGGCCGACATCGAGGCAGCTCTCGACCTGGCGGAGGAGACCGTCCCGCTGCGCGAGGCGCGCACGCTCGTGGGGCTCGCCGGGTCCGTCACCACCGTGTCGGCGATCGCGCAGGAGCTGCCCGAGTACGACTCGCAGGCCATCCACCACTCCCGGGTCTCCCGCGACCGCGTCCGTGAGATCACCGAGTGGCTGCTGCACTCCACCCACGCCGAGCGCGCGGCCGTGCCCTCCATGCACCCCGGGCGCGTGGACGTCATCGCCGCCGGGGCCCTCGTCCTCCTGTCGATCATGGAGCGGATCGGCGCCGAGGAGGTCGTCGTGAGCGAGCACGACATCCTCGACGGCATCGCGTGGTCGGTCGCGTAGGACTCCGCCGAGCACCTCTGCTGAGCAGGGAGAACAACGAATGAGCGCGTGCGGGGGGCCCTTCGGGGCCCCTCTCTGACGTGTCGCCGGGAAAGTTCGTGAAGTTCTTCACAAGGAATTGGGCCCTGTCGGACGACGAATCTGGCCCGGTTGACCCTTCCGGGGTCCCAACACCCCTGTGAACACGTTCAAAACGGGGGGATGCGGACCTCGGGCGAGGGGTGTGCGAGGGGATTGCACGGCCCTCTCACAGGAGGGCTTCCGGCGCAGAGAGGCAGCTCACGCGGCATTGACAACGGGTCGCCCTACACGGTGGTTCCCCTCTGGCGCCATGACCTGGATCACGCGAGTCGCGGAGGATAACACACCCTCTGCAAGAGCTTGTGAAGGGGCGCACGAGCGACCCCCCTGGGGCGGGTGGATACTCGATGGCATGAGCACCACGGAGCGTCCCAGGATCCTCGTAGTAGGCGGTGGGTACGTAGGCCTGTACGCAGCTCGGCGCATTCTCAAGAAGATGCGCTACGGCGAGGCGACCGTCACGGTCGTCGACCCCCGGTCGTACATGACCTACCAGCCCTTCCTCCCCGAAACCGCCGCCGGCAACATCTCCCCGCGCCACGTCGTCGTCCCGTTGCGACGCGTGCTGCCCAAGGCGGAGGTTCTCACCGGCCGGGTCACCACCATCGACCAGGACCGCAAGGTCGCCACGATCGCCCCGCTGGTCGGCGAGGCGTACGAGCTGCCTTTCGACTACCTGGTGATCGCGCTCGGCGCGGTCTCCCGCACCTTCCCGATCCCCGGCCTCGCCGAGCAGGGCATCGGTATGAAGGGCATCGAGGAGGCCATCGGCCTGCGCAACCACGTGCTTGAGCAGCTCGACAAGGCCGACTCCACGACCGACGAGGAGATCCGCCGCAAGGCGCTCACCTTCGTCTTCGTCGGCGGTGGCTTCGCGGGTGCGGAGACCATCGGCGAGGTCGAGGACATGGCCCGCGACGCGGCCAAGTACTACTCCAACGTCTCGCGCGAGGACATGCGGTTCATCCTCGTCGACGCCGCCGACAAGATCCTGCCCGAGGTCGGCCCCAAGCTCGGCCAGTACGGCAAGGAGCACCTGGAGAGCCGGGGCGTGGAGATCTACCTCTCCACGTCGATGGACTCCTGCGTCGACGGCCACGTGGTCCTCAAGAACGGCCTCGAGGTCGACTCCAGCACCGTCGTGTGGACCGCCGGCGTCAAGCCGAACCCGGTCCTGGCCCGCTACGGCCTCCCGCTCGGCCCGCGCGGCCACGTCGACGCCCAGCCGACCCTCCAGGTCACGGGCACCGACTACATCTGGGCCGCGGGCGACAACGCCCAGGTCCCGGACGTCGCCGCCCGCAAGGCCGGGGTCGAGAACGCATGGTGCCCGCCGAACGCCCAGCACGCGCTGCGCCAGGCGCGGGTCCTCGGCGACAACGTGATCTCCGGGATGCGGGGCTTCCCGCAGAAGGACTACAGCCACTCCAACAAGGGTGCTGTCGCGGGGCTCGGCCTGCACAAGGGCGTCGCGATGATCGTCATGGGCAAGATGAAGATCAAGCTCAAGGGCCGTCTCGCCTGGTACATGCACCGCGGCTACCACGGTCTGGCCATGCCGACCTGGAACCGCAAGGTCCGCGTCTTCGCCGACTGGACCCTCGGTATGTTCCTCAAGCGCGAGGTCGTCTCCCTCGGCGCGATGGAGCACCCGCGCGAGGAGTTCTACGAGGCCGCGAGGCCCGTGCCGGCCGCCGAGCCGAAGAAGACCGAGGCGAAGGCCTCCTGACCGGCTCCGGTCGCTGATCCACCCCGAAGGACCTCCCGCCATCCGTGGTGCGGGAGGTCCTTCGGCGTTCCCGCGCCCACCGGGTGTACGTGGTTGCTGCATGTTTTTTCCCGGACGTAACCCGCAGAAGGGACTGCGCCCCGGCATGCCGCTGTTTACCCAGGTGGACAATTCCGGGATCCTCGTCACGGAGGTGTACGCCATGGCAGATGCCGCGCTGCGGCTCAGGGACCTCGTCGGACAGTTGCTGGGAGTGCCACTCCCGGTGCGGATCCGCGCCTGGGACGGTTCGGAGGCCGGCCCGCCCGACGCGCCCGCGCTGGTCGTGCGCAACCGGCGTGCCGTGCGCCGACTGCTGTTCAAGCCGGGTGAGCTGGGGCTGGCCCGCGCGTGGGTCACGGGAGACCTGGACATCGACGGTGATCTCTACACCGCCCTCGACCTGATCTCGGGGCTCGTGTGGGAGCGCGGGGAGGACGCCAGGACCCTCTTCCAGGCACTGCGCGACCCCGAGGTGCGCTCCGCCGTCCGCGGGCTCGTCGCCCTCGCCGGACCACCGCTGCCGCCCGCCCCGCCGCCCGAGGAGATCCGCCGGGCCCGCGGCCATCTGCACACCAGGCGCAGCGACAAGCGGGCCATCGGCCACCACTACGACGTCGGCAACGGCTTCTACGAGATCGTCCTCGGACCGTCGATGGTGTACTCGTGCGCCTACTGGGAGGCACCCGAACCCGACGGAACCCTGGAGCGCGCCCAGCGCGACAAGCTCGACCTCGTCTGCCGCAAGCTCGATCTGCGGGCCGGGCAGAGACTCCTCGACGTGGGCTGCGGGTGGGGCTCCATGGCCATCCACGCCGCCCGCGAGTACGGCGTGAGCGTCGTCGGCATCACCCTCTCCCAGGAGCAGGCGGCCTACGCCCGCAAGCGCGTCGCCGACGAGGGGCTCACCGACCGGGTCGAGATCCGGGTGCAGGACTACCGGGACGTCAGCGACGGACCGTACGACGCCGTCTCCTCCATCGGCATGGCCGAACACGTCGGTGCGGAACGGTACTTGGAGTACGCCGAGGTCCTGCTGAAGCTCCTCGAGCCCGGCGGACGGCTCCTCAACCACCAGATCGCCCGGCGCCCGCACCGCGACGAGTCGGCGTACGACCTCGACGAGTTCATCGACGGTTACGTCTTCCCCGACGGCGAACTCGCTCCTCTCGGCACCACCGTGACCATGCTGGAGCGGGCCGGGTTCGAGGTGCGGGACGTGGAGTCGATCCGCGAGCACTACGCCCACACCCTGCGCCGCTGGGTCACCAACCTGGAGGCGCAGTGGCAGCGCGCGGTCCGGCTCGCCGGGCCCGGGCGGGCCCGTGTATGGCGGCTGTACATGGCCGCGAGCGCCCTCGCCTTCGAACGCAACCGCATCGGCGTCAACCAGGTACTCGCCGTCAGAACCACCGAATCCGGCGCGTCCGGGCTACCGCTGAGATCCCGCACCTGGAACTGACTCCCGGGGGAGCCGCCGGACATCGCCATCCGTGACGGCGGCGCGGGCGGCCCCGCCGGGGCAGGAAGGAGGGGCTCGTTGCCGGGCCCCAACGGTGGTATGGCTGCGCGGCGTTACGCGGTGCGCAGGTCGGCCGGAGTGCTTGGTGCGACGGGTCGGTGACCGGGCGCGGTGCGCGGATTCCGCTGCGGTCGGCGGGGCGCTGGGGAGGAATGGGTGGCCCGTTGTCGAGCGGCGGGTCCCAAGTGCGGTAGGGCTGCTCGGTCTTGCGTGGTGCGCAGGTCGGCCGGAGTGGTTGGTGCGACTGGTTGCCGGGCGCGGATCCCGTGCCGGTCGGCGGGGCGGGCGTCGTACCAGGACAGGGCGATGGCCTCGCACTCGTGCTCGACGTACAGCTCGGCCCACATCGGGAACTGATCGATGCCCGGCAGGTTGGCCAGGTCCGGGGCGTCGGCCAATGAACGAGGGGGCCCGCCGAGTGGCGGGCCCCTCGTGCCGTACGGCTGCTCGGTCTTACTCCGCCTTGATCGCCGCCAGCATGTTCATGCGGGCCGCCCGGCGGGCCGGCCAGAGGGCGGCGAGGATGCCCACCGTTGCCGCCAGCAGCAGGAACACCGCCATCCTGGCCCAGGGCAGGACGAGTTCGTACGTCGCCATCTTCGTGCCGAGGAGCTCACCGGCCGCCCAGCCGAAGAAGACGCCCAGGCCGATGCCCAGCACCCCGCCGAACAGGGAGATGACCAGGGACTCCAGACGGACCATCCGCTTGATTCCCTTGCGGTCCAGGCCGATCGCACGGAGCATGCCGATCTCCTGGGAGCGCTCGAACACCGACATCGCGAGGGTGTTGATGACTCCGAGGACCGCGACGATCACCGCCATGGCGAGCAGGCCGTAGAGCATGTTCAGCATCAGCGTGAACATCTGCGCGATGGAGTCGGACAGATCCTTCTTGTCCTGGACCTTGATGGCCGGGTTGGAGCCGAGGGCCTTCTCCAGCTTGTCCTTGGTCGTGGCGGAGGCGCCGTCGGACGTCTTCAGCATGACCTGCATGTCGGACGGGTCGCTCAGGTGCGGATTGAGCGTCGCGGTGTCGAGCATGATGCCGCTGATCAGTTCGTTGCCCTCGTAGACCCCGGCGACCGTGAGCTTCTGCGCCTTGCCGTCCTCGTAGTGGACGGTGAAGGTCGAACCCGCCTTCCAGCCGAAGGACTTGGCCCGGTCCTGGTCCACGACCACCTGGCTGCCGCCGACCTTGAACGCGCCGTCGTCCACCTTGAGGTCGGTCAGCTCGCCGATCGCGGAGCCGTTGACGCCGGTCAGGTACTCGGTATGGCCGTCGATACGGGAGGCCGCGTTGCGCAGCGGGCTGACGGCGGTGACGTCGCCGACCTTCGCCAGCTTCTTCTCGACGTCCGCCGAGAGTTCGTTGCCGTTGGCCATGGAGACGACGTAGTCCGCCTTGACGGCAGCCGAGGCCATCTTGTCGATCGACTTCTGCAGGCTGCCCGCCATCACCGTCATACCGGTGATCAGGGTGAGCCCGATCATCAGCGCGGAGGCGGTGGCGGCCGTACGGCGCGGGTTGCGCACCGAGTTCTGGCGGGCCAGCTTCCCGGAGATGCCGAAGACGCGCAGGAGCGGTGCCGCGGCCGCGATCAGCGGGCGGGACAGGAGGGGGGTGAGGATGAAGACACCGATGATCAGCAGGACCGCGCCCATGCCCATGGGGGCCTGGCCGTCCGAGCCGTCCATGGTGGTGGCCGCCAGGATGACGGCGACACCGGCCCCGCTGAACAGCGCGCCCAGCGTGTTGCGCAGCACCAGCGACTTGGTCGTCGCCTTCGCGTGCACACTGCTCATCGCCGCGACCGGCGGGATCTTCGCCGCCCTGCGGCCCGGCAGCCAGGCCGCCAGCATGGTGATCAGGACGCCGACCGCGAGGGCCACGCCGACCGTGCCCGGCGTGATGACGAGCGGCCCGTCCGGGACCGTCGCCCCCAGCGTGCCCATGAGGGACTTGAGCCCGGCGCCGATGCCGATACCGGCCACGAGCCCGGTCACGGCGGCGACCAGGCCCACCACGAACGCCTCGATCAGCACCGACCGCGTGACCTGCCTGCGGGACGCGCCGACCGCCCTGAGCAGCGCCAGCTCCTTGGTGCGCTGGGCGACCAGCATGGTGAACGTGTTCGCGATGATGAAGGTGCCGACGAAGAGCGCGATGCCCGCGAAGACCAGCAGTCCCTGCTTGAGACCGCTCATGGAGGACGAGATCATCTCGGCCTGCTCGTCGGCGAGTTCCTTGCCGGTCTCGGTCTCCACCAGGTCCGCGGGAAGCGCCTTGTCCAGCGCGGCCTTCAACGCGGTCTGGGAGGTACCGGAGGCCGCCTTCACGTCGATCTCGTCGTACGTCCCCGGCTTGCCGAACAGCTTCTGGGCGGTGGCCGTGTCGAAGAGGGCGAGGCTGCCGCCGGCCGCGACATTGCCGTCGTCGGTGGTGAAGATGCCGGTGACGACCGGCTTCAGGACCGGGCCGTCGACCGAGAGGCGCACGGTGTCGCCGACCTTGTAGCCGGCCCGCTTCGCGGTCTCGGAGTCGATCGCGACCTGGTTCGCGCCGTGCGGTGCGGCGCCCTCGGACAGCGGGTACCGGGGGTCCTTGTCCCCGTAGTAGTTGCCGCCCTGCGACTGGAAGCCGCCGCCGATGAGCTTGCCGTCCTTGTCGGCGATGGCGGTGAAACCGCTGACGACACCGATGGCGTTCGAGGCCCCCGGAACCCCGGCGCTCTTCTCGAGCAGCGCCTGGGTCAGGTCGGGGTTCTTCCCGATCGTGTTGCCCTTGTCCTCCCGGGACTCGGCGGTGACGGCCACGTCGACCTGGTCGAAGCCCTTGGCCGAACTCTTCTGGTAGGCCTCGGAGATGGTGTTGGTGAAGACGAGTGTGCCGGACACGAACGCCACGCCGAGCATGACGGCGAGCACGGTCATGAGCAGTCTGGCCTTGTGCGCGAGTACGTTGCGCAGGGCGGTGCGGAACATCAGGAGGTGCGGCCCTTCGCGTCGAACTGCTTCATGAAGTCGAGGACGTTGTCGGCGGTGGGCTGGTACATCTCGTCGACGATCCGGCCGTCCGCGAGGAACACCACCCGGTCCGCGTACGCCGCGGCCACCGGGTCGTGCGTCACCATGACGACCGTCTGCCCCAGCTCCCGAACGGAGTTGCGCAGGAAGCCCAGCACCTCGGCGCCGGAGCGTGAGTCGAGGTTTCCGGTCGGCTCGTCGCCGAAGATGATGTCGGGCCTGGACGCCAGTGCGCGGGCGACGGCGACGCGCTGCTGCTGGCCGCCGGAGAGCTGGGCGGGCCGATGGCTGAGGCGGTCCCGCAGCCCGACCATCTGGATGACCGACTCCAGCCACTGCTTGTCCGGTTTGCGGCCGGCGATGTCCATCGGGAGGGTGATGTTCTCCAGGGCCGTCAGGGTCGGCAGCAGGTTGAACGCCTGGAAGATGAAGCCGATCTTGTCCCGCCGCAGCTTGGTCAGCTGCTTGTCCTTCAGGGAGCCGAGCTCGGTCTCGCCGATGCGGACCGAACCGGAGGAGAAGGTGTCGAGGCCGGCGACGCAGTGCATCAGCGTGGACTTGCCGGAGCCGGAGGGGCCCATGATCGCGGTGAACTCGGCCTGGTGGAACTCGACGGTGACCCGGTCCAGGGCGACCACCTGGGTCTCGCCCTGTCCGTAGATCTTCGACAGATCCGTGGCGCGCGCGGCCACGGTGGTGGTCCGGCCGGCGACGGGTGTGGTGGTCACGGGATGGAACTCCTAGCGGGACGACATCGTTGAAGGACGTCTTCCATCGTGGTGGCCGCAGCGCGCCGTGTAGTCAGCCGCAGTTCTGGTTCCGAAGGCAGACTTCGGAGGGACCGCGCCGCTCGGTGTCATACCTGGGGATGACGGCGGCCCCTGATCGGGGCAAGTGCAGAGAACAGGTGGAGCGTCCTCGTTCGGGCGGTGAAATTCCGTCATTCCGCATGCACGGCCAGGTGTCCCACGTAACGCTATTGGCAAGTGCGGATGGCGTGTTCCGTGGCCTGATGCACCCTCAGACGTCAATAAAATAAGACAACATCGGTCCGCCCGTCCGCAGTTCGGGGGATGCACCCCGATAGGCTCGGACCTTCGACGCGGAGCCCATGGCCTGCCCGGATGGTGGAATGCAGACACGGCGAGCTTAAACCTCGCTGCCCCTTCGCGGGCGTGCCGGTTCAAGTCCGGCTCCGGGCACTTTCCCGCCCACGCAGTGAGTTCTCACGCGTGGGCTGGCGCTCCGCCGTCAACCCTCGTAGACGGTCAGTACGGCGCCGTCGATCTCGATCCGGCGGCCGGCGCGCATGCCGTCGCGGCGCAGTGTTCTCAGACAGGTGTGGAACAGGGGCAGCTCGTCCGCGTCCAGGACGGCGGCGGCCAGTTCCACGAGGTCGGTCACTGACTGATCGGTCAGTACCTCGGGCAGCTCGCCGGAGAGCAGAACGACCGATTCACCGGCGGGCCCGCGGACCACGGCCGTGGCCGGCCCGCCATGCACGAACAACACATTCCCCCCTGGGAGCCCGGGGTCGTGCGGCTCTCGCTCCTCGGGCAGGACGAGAGACTAGCGGGGGAATGCGGTGCTTTCGGCCACAGTCGAAATTCTTTTTCCGACTCCACGGAAGAGTGAACATCCGCGGTCGCGGACCGCCGGGACATGCTTCCGGACGGTCACTTCCTTGGCCAGGGGTGGGGTGGTGGGGGCGCGAGGTGGGCCGGGGTCCCGGGTGGTTGTGCGTGCGGCCGGGAGGGTGCGTGGTGCGGGGTGGGCCTCCGGGGGCGTGGTGCGGGGGCGGGGCCCGGAAGGTCGCTCCCTGGGGAGGGCCGTGTGCTCGTGCGGTCCGGGGTGCGTGTCGGGCGGTGTTTGCCGGTGCGGGTCGTCCCTCGGGGGCTCGCGTGGTGCGGAGCAGGGGACCGGAGGGGCGCTTTCGGGGTGGGTCGGCTCGGGCGCCCGCTTGGCGTGAGGTGGGGTGGGGTGTCGGCCGGCCACTCGCGTGGCGTCGGGGCCGTGAAGGGCGCGTCCGCGGGGTGAGCCGGCGCCCGGGTGGCCGATTGCGTGGTGCAGTGCCAGGGCCGTGAAGGGCGCGGGTGAGTCAGTGCGCGGGGGCCGCTCGCCTGGGGCGGGGCCGTTCTCCAGGGCGACGCTCGGGCCCGGGCGGGTGGTTACTTCTTCGGGGTGCGGTCCAGCAGGGACTCCACGAGTGCGGTCACGTGGCGGCGGTCGTCGGCCGAGAGTTTCTGGAGGCTGGCGATGAGCAGGTCCACCTCGGGGTCGGCCGGGCGGGTCGTGCCCTCGGGGTCCTGGCCGGCCGGTGAGCCGTACACATGGATGCCGCAGGCCTCGGCGGCGGAGCGGCGGACGGTGTCCAACGGCAGTTCCAGCCCCTTGGACAGGCCCTCCAGGGTGGTCGACTGGGGCATGCGGACGACGCGGTCGGTGGTCGCCAGGTGGTGGACGGTGGAGCGCGGGATGCCGCCGCGGCGCGCCACGTCGCCGTAGGACCAGCCCTTGCGGTCCAGGCGCTCACGGATCAACTGCTGCAGTGCGTTGGCCACGGGTGGGTCACTTCCTGCTCGCCGCTCGGCGGAACCGTCCATGTCGCAGCCGATTCTACGGGCGGCCCCTCCCGCCGCCGAAAGGGTGATTCCCCGAACGGGTTGCGCACCGGCCCCGCCAGGCCCTAGTGTCCAATCTCGTTGGACAGCACGTCCGACCAGGTTGGACAGAGTGTGGGGGGAACCTGACTCGGTCCGACCGGAAATGCCCATCCCTGAGGGGGAATTGATCATGATGGACGCTCACGAGCTCGAGGCCGAGTCCGCGGAACTGCTGCCGGGCCGCGAGGCCCTCGGTCGTCTGAAGTTCAGCTTCAACAAGACGACCAACGTCACCAAGCACATCGCCAACGTCGAGGCCCACAACTCGTCCCTGGCCGTCAACGACCACTCCTTCGCGTCGGCAGCCGCCTCCAGCGCGGGCCAGAGCATCACGGTCACCCAGTAACACCCGCGCACCACCTCGTACCCGATCCACATCACCTGAAAGGACGTCCGTCATGAGCATGGACATGCACGAGCTGGAGACCGAGTCCGCCGAGCTGCTGCCGGGCCGGGAGGCCCTCGGTCGTCTGAAGTTCAGCTTCAACAAGACGACCAACGTCACCAAGCACATCGCCAACATCCAGGCGGACAACCAGTCCGCGGCGCTCAACGACCACTCCTCGTACTCGGTCGCCGAGTCGCAGGCCTCGCAGTCGATCGTCGTCAAGCAGTAGCGCCGGCCTGACCACGGCCGTCGGGGTGGACCGCCCGTACCAGCGGTGCGGTCCACCCCGACGGCCATGCAAGGGGGGAAGCGGGACGTGGGGGGAGACCACATATGACAGTGCTCGGAGACGGGCCCCCGACGCTGTACGACCCCGGGCCGGTGCCCGGGCCCGGCGGCTGGCCGGTGACGTACGAGCAGGTGGCCACCGGCAGCCTGCCGGTCGTCGAAGCGCCGCTGGTGCCGCGGCTGAGCGCGGGACTGCGACTGCACGGGGAGTACCAGGGATCGGGCTTCACCGAGCCCAAGTACATCGCCCGCCGGGGGGACGGGCAGGTCGTGCAGCTGTCACGGCTGCTGTATCTCGTGGCGTCGTCCGTCGACGGCGTACGCGACACCGAGTCGATCGCCCACCGGGTGAGCGCGAGATTCGGCCGCGAGGTCAGCGGCGAGAACATCCGCTACCTGGTGGAGAAGAAACTCGAACCGCTCGGGGTGACAGTTCCCGAGGGCCAGGAGAGCGACGAGGTCGACGCACCGCGCTCCGACCTGCTGCTCGCCCTCAAGGGGCACCGGGTCATCTTCAACGAGCGGCGCGCGGCCCGGGTCGCCGGGATGTTCGCCTGGCTGCACCGGCCGGTCGTGGTCGCGGTCGTGCTGCTGTCGGCCGTGGCCATGGACGTGTGGCTGTTCGGGTTCTACGGGGCGATCGAGCCGGTCCTGGAGGTCCTCGACCAGCCGGTGCTGATCCTGGTCGTCTTCCTCCTGACGGTGGCCTCCCTCGTCTTCCACGAGTTCGGCCACGCCTCCGCGTGCAGATACGGCGGCGCCCGGCCCGGGTGCATCGGCTGCGGGATCTTTCTCATCTGGCCGTCGATGTACACCGATGTCACCGACGTCTACCGGATCGGGCGTGGGGGGCGGATCAGGACCGACCTGGGCGGGGTCTACTTCAACGTGGTCTTCATGCTCGGCATGGCCGGGCTGTATTTCGCCACGGGGGAGCCGTTCTTCCTGGCCGCGGTCTATCTCGGCCACTTCGAGATCCTCGAGCAGCTGATGCCGGCCGTGCGTCTCGACGGCTACTACATCCTGGGCGACCTCGCCGGAGTGCCGGACCTCTACGGCAAGATCAAGCCCATCCTGCTCAGCCTGGTACCGGGGAGGAAGGGGCGGGCGGCGCGCAGGGAGGTCGCCGGGCTGAAGAAGTCGGCCCGGATCATCGTGGCCACCTGGGTGCTGACCATGGTGCCGCTGATCATCGGCGAGCTGGGCTACGGGCTGTGGAACCTGCCCAGGATCATCGCCACGATGACCCGGTCCATGGTCGAGCAGTTCTCCGGCACCGGGTCGGCCTTCGCGGACGGGAAGCTCGTCGACGGGCTCGTCGGCGTACTGGGCTGTCTGATGCTGCTGATCCCCATGGGTGGTGTCGTCTACCTCACCGTGAAGATCGGCGGGCGGATCGTCCGTGCCGCGAAGAAGTCCACGGCGGGGCGGCCCCGGTTGCGGGTGGCGCTGTGCGCGGTGCTCCTCGCCGGACTGACGGGCCTCAGCTACGCATGGACGTCCGGACTGACGCCCCAGCCGCTGCCGAAGAAGCCCCCGATCGCACCGATCCTGCAGCCCGGGGTGTCGACGGAGGAACCGCAGCCCCGCCAGGCCACGACACCTGACGGCAACGCCTCGACCTCGGACCAGGACGCCTCGGACGACCCGGCGGGCACGGGCCCCGGCGCGGTTCCACCCTCGGCGGCGGGGCGCTCCACCAGCTCCGGTGCTCCCACCTCCGCATCCACCGACGCGTCGGTTTCCGCCTCACCGGCGTCGTCCGCGACGGCACCGGGCTCGGCGACCGGGGGCTCCTCCCGCGGGCCCGCGTCCCCGACGCAGGGCACATCGGCGGCCCCGGAGCCGTCGTCCCCGGGCACGGGAGCGGGCCCCTCCACCCCCGCCTCGCCCCCGACCCCGTCGGAAAGCATCCCGCCCTCACCCACCGAGGCCTCGTCCCCACCGCCGGCCAGCGGTTCACCTGGGGCGTCCTGAGCACCCCGGCCGGTCCGGCCGCCACTGCCGCCCCCCGCATCCGTACTCATCCATCCATTCAGGGAGCTCCCTTGAACAGCCACCGAAAACCCCGTACCTCCACCCCGTTCACCCGGCGTGCCGTTCGCGTGGGGCTGTTCGCCGCCGGTGTCGCCGGTGTGGCGACCGCCGTGCCGGCGCAGGCCGCGACCGGCGGGGCGACCAAGGTCGCCGTCGCGTCGGACCATGTCTTCAGTCATGCCGACCGTCTCGACCACACGGAGCAGAAGGACTCGTTCACCATCCGGCAGTTCGGCAAGGTGAACGCCGCCTCCGTGCGCAACCAGGCCAACGCGGTCTCGTCGGGCTGCACCGCCGACGACGCCTGCCGTTCGGTCGCGCTGTCCTTCCAGATCGTCACCATGGCGGGTGAGCACACCCGCCTGAACGCCGTGAACCTCAGCGACGCCACCAACAAGAGCTGCACCGGCTGCCAGACCCTGGCCGGCGCCTACCAGTTCGTGGTCTCCACGCCCACCCCGCTCACCCTCGACTCCGACCACCGCCGCCAACTCGCCGACATCCACCGTCGGCTGGACAGCCTGACCCGCTCCCGGATCCCCGCGGCCGACCTGCGGACCCGGGCCGACGCCCTGGCCGCCGAGGTCAACACCGTCCTCCAGGACGCCGTGGCCGACGCCCCGAAGGGCGACGCGCAGGACGACGTCACCATGCACCGCCACCTGGACGGCTGGCCCGGCCGCTGACCCGTCCGGCCGCCGGGCCCGCGGCAGCCTTCCGCGGGCCCGGCGGCCGCACAGACCGTTGACATCGGCAGACTCCCGGCGCAGACTCGGCACACGAAAGTGAAATAAATTTCACCAGACGAACAACATGAAGGTCTCCGAAGGGAACGCCCGATGCGTACCACCGTCGGCATCATCGGAGCCGGCCCCGCCGGTCTCCTCCTCGCCCGGCTCCTCCACAACGCCGGCATCGACTCGGTCGTCCTGGAGAGCCGCGACCGCGCCTACGTCGAGCACCGCCAGCGCGCCGGGATCCTGGAGCAGGGCACGGTCGACGTGCTGCGCGCGGCCGGCGCCGGGGAGCGCATGGACCGCGAGGGACTCCCGCACGACGGCATCGAGCTGCGCCACGACAAGAAGCGCCACCGCGTCGACTTCCCCGCCCTCACCGGGGGCCGCTCCGTGATGGTCTATGCCCAGACCGAGGTCTGCAAGGACCTCATCGCCCTCCAGCTCAAGGACGGCGGCCCCCTGCTGTTCGAGGCGGAGGCCCTGGCCGTCGAGGGCGCCGACACCGACACCCCGCGCGTCCGCTTCCGGCACGAGGGCCGCGAGGACGTCCTGGAGTGCGAGTACGTCGTCGGCTGCGACGGCTTCTGGGGCGTGGCGAGGAAAGCGATCCCCGCCGAACTGACCAAGGTCTTCGAGCGGGCGTACCCCTTCGCCTGGCTCGGCATCCTCGCCGACGTCCCGCCCTCCCACGACGAACTCGTCTACGCCCGCCACGACCGCGGCTTCGCCCTCCTGTCCATGCGCTCCCCGTCCGTCTCCCGCCTCTACCTCCAGGTGCCCGAGGGCACGGATGCCGGGAGCTGGGAGGACGAGGAGATCTGGGACGAGCTGGAGCGCCGCTTCGAGACGGACGACGACTGGACCCTGGAGCGCGGCCCGATCACCCAGAAGTCCGTCACCCCCATG
The DNA here is from genome assembly GCF_001514145.1 of Streptomyces canus. GTDB lineage: Bacteria > Actinomycetota > Actinomycetes > Streptomycetales > Streptomycetaceae > Streptomyces > Streptomyces canus. The sequence goes on along the minus strand of NZ_KQ948660.1, from coordinate 95,394 downwards.
CGCTCCTACGTCCACGAGCCCATGCGCCACGGCCGTCTCTTCCTCGCCGGCGACGCGGCGCACATCGTCCCGCCCACCGGCGCCAAGGGCCTGAACCTCGCCGTGGGGGACGTCGTGACCTTCGCGAGGGCGCTGACGCACCGGAAGGAGACCGGTTCGGCCGAACGCCTCGACGCGTACTCCGAGACCTGCCTGCGCCGAGTGTGGCAGGCCGAACGGTTCTCGTACGACATGACGAGCCTCCTGCACCGGGCACCCGACGCCACTCCCTTCGAGGACCGGATGCAGCTGGCCCGGCTGGAGCGGATCGCCGGTTCGCGGGCCGCCGAGACCGACCTCGCCGAGGGGTACACCGGCTTCCCCTTCGGGTGAGGCCCCTCCGGTGCCGGGAATCACGCGTACGCGTAGCGTGTTGGCCAGCACATCGAGGGAAGATCCTCCTCAAGCACTAGGGTCATTCCTTTGCCTACCCATTACTCTTGAGGGCAAGGTCCACAGACGGTGGCCATGGAGGAGTGAAATGAGGAGCAGCAACCCGGTCTTCTCGCGACGGGGGTTCAGCCGCGACAACGGCTACGCGGGCTTCAACACCGCGCCGCAGGCCGGGGGCGCAGCCGTGGGCACGCAGGGCAGCCCCTACGCGCAGCCGCAGGGCAACCCGTACGCGACCAACCCCTATGCCCAGCAGGACCTGCAGCAGGGCGCACCGCCGCAGACCCCGGTGACCACCGGCCGGATGACGATGGACGACGTCGTCATGCGCACCGGCACCACGCTCGGCATCCTGATCGTCACGGCCGCGCTCGCCTGGGCGCTGCTGCCCGTCGACGACGCCAACATCGGCCGCTCGTACGGCATCGGTATCGGTGCCGCGGTGATCGGCATGGTCCTGGCGCTCGTGCAGTCCTTCAAGCGCACGGCCACGCCCGCGCTGATCGTGTCGTACGCCGCGTTCGAGGGCGTGTTCCTCGGCGTCATCTCCAGCATCGTCGACAACCGCATCGCGAGCGGTGCGGCCATGCAGGCCGTCATCGGCACCCTGGCGGTCTTCGCCGCGGTACTGGTGGCGTACAAGGCCGGCTGGATCCGCGTGAACCGGCGGTTCTACGGCTTCGTGATGGCGGCCGCGCTCGGCTTCATGCTGCTGATGGTGGTCAACCTGCTGTTCGCCGCCTTCGGCGGCGGTGACGGCCTCGGCTTCCGCAGCGGCGGCCTCGGCATCCTGTTCGGCATCATCGGCGTCCTGCTCGGCGCGTGCTTCCTGGCCCTCGACTTCAAGCAGGTCGAGGACGGCATCGCCTACGGCGCCCCGCGCGAGGAGGCGTGGCTGGCCGCGTTCGGTCTCACGCTGACGCTGGTGTGGATCTACATGGAGTTCCTGCGGCTCATCGCGATCCTCAACAGCAACGACTAGTCCTCGACGGTCGTACGGCGAAGGGCCCCCGGTTCCGACCGGGGGCCCTTCGGCATGTGCGCAGCTCAGAAGTACCTGCGCGCGGCCCTCCTCAGGTCGTACTCGTGGATGATCGCCTTGGCGTGGCCGTACGCGAGGTTGTGTTCGTGGCGGAGCCAGCTGACCTTTTCCTCGAAGCGGAAGAGGGCGGGGCCTTCGTCGACGGTGCGGAGCCAGTCGGAGACTTCACGACCGGTGCAGTGGGGGATGCGGGCGAGCAGGTTGCGGTGGGTCTCCTCGGAGAGGACGTGGGACATCGGCGCCTCCGGACGCAAAGGGGATGTAAGCCGGTCCTTCAGGTCACCGTGCCTGAGCGTTCGCCTGTTGGCAACAGTCCCGGTGCGACGCGTACGGTTGCCGGGTGGCTGATACATCGCGTCTGACCCGGGCTGTGGACCACTTCGCCGACCGTCTGCGGGCCGCGCCGCAGAGCCGGTTGCAACGGGGCGCCGCCGCCGAAGCGCTGGGACTGGCCCGGGAGTTCGCCCGTCGGACGCAGGTTCTGGAGGAGCCGGGGACCGACCTTCGCGAGATGCCGGACGCGGGCATGTTCGCCGCCGCCGACCAGATCACCGTGGCCGTGCATGACTTGGCTCTCGTCCTGACGGACGAGAGCCAAGTGGAAGAAGCGATGGAACTGGTGGCACAGGCCCAGCAGCGTGCCGGAGTGTGACTCCTAGAGGGAGGCTATGACCCGGTCCGCCAGGATGTAGACGTTCTCCTCGCCGCACGCGAACGTCAGCGTGTACGCGCCCGAGACGCCCGAGCCGCCCAGCAGCACCGGGGTCTCGCCCGCGCGCAGGGCCGCGGAGAGGCGCTCGGCCGTCTCGCGGTGGCCCGGGGTCATGCAGAGGGTCGTGCCGTCGGCGAAGACGTAGACGTCCAGTGTGCCGAGGGGGCCCGGGCGGACGTCGGCCAGTTCGGTGCCGGAGGCGGCCAGTTCCTCCAGGGTCGCCACCGTGCGTTCGTGGTCGCCCACCACCGGTGAGCCCACCGGGACGAAGTCCGGGTGGGAGGGGTGGCGGCGACGGGCCGCGGCCAGTTCGGGACTGTCCCCGGGGGTACCGCCGGCGAACTCGTCCGCGTCGGCCGAAGGCTCCGACACCGGCTCAAGGCCCACGAAATCGGCCTGCCGGGGCAGGAACAGGTCGCTGTCGGGCAGTCCGAGCAGCGAGGGTGCGTCGGAGCCGTCACGTGCCTCCTGGGCGGCCCAGAAGGCCCGCGCCTCGGCGAGTTCACGCTCGCGTTCCTCGGCGAGGGCCTCAGCCACGGCGGCGCGTATCTCGTCGACGTCAGCGGCGGGGCGGGCGGCCGGTACGAAGCCTCGTACGGGGGCGGTGTTGTTCCTGGCGAGCTCGGCGTGCAGGGCGGCGACCTGTCGCCGCAACACCATGAGGGTGCGCAGGACGGCGACGCCCACGGCGCCCGTGGCGGCCGTGGTGACCAACAAGGCGATCGGCATGGCGCTCACTGACGTACTCCCGGTTTCAAAGTCGACCCCCGACTTCCTACATCAGCTTGAAGGGCGGACTATCCAGCTGTCAGTGCGTAACGTCACGAATCGGACAGGTCTTTGGGTCCGGGGTTTAGTGGTGGAAGGGCGTGACCTGCGGAAATTCCGGCGCGAGCGATATAGGTCACATCCTGGGGGAGATTGGATCACAAATCGGCCCAGAACCTTGGAGTTTCCTCGGTTCTGGGCCAAAGGGTGGCACCGGGTTGCCGGTTGGATACGTTCCGTCAGCTGAGGCGCTCGATGACCATCGCCATGCCCTGACCGCCGCCCACGCACATGGTCTCCAGACCGAACTGCTTGTCGTGGAACTGGAGGGAGTTGATGAGCGTGCCGGTGATGCGGGCGCCCGTCATGCCGAAGGGGTGGCCGACGGCGATCGCGCCGCCGTTGACGTTCAGCTTGTCGAGGTCGATGCCGAGGTCGCGGTAGGAGGGGATCACCTGGGCGGCGAACGCCTCGTTGATCTCGACCAGGTCGATGTCGTCGATGGTGAGGCCGGCGCGGCGCAGGGCCTGGTTGCTGGCCTCGACCGGGCCGAGACCCATGATCTCGGGGGAGAGACCGGAGACGCCGGTCGACACGATGCGGGCGAGCGGGGTGAGGCCGAGCTCGCGGGCCTTGGTGTCGCTCATGATGACGAGCGCGGCGGCGCCGTCGTTGAGCGGGCAGCAGTTGGCGGCGGTGACCATGCCGTCGGGGCGGAAGACCGGCTTGAGGCCCTGGACGCCTTCGAGCGTGACGCCGGGGCGGGGGCCGTCGTCCTTGGAGACGACCGTGCCGTCGGGGAGCGTGACCGGGGTGATCTCGCGCTCCCAGAAGCCGTTCTTGATGGCTTCCTCGGCGAGGTTCTGCGAGCGGACGCCGAACTCGTCCATGTCCTGGCGGGTGACGCCCTTGGAGCGGGCGAGGTTCTCGGCGGTCTGGCCCATCGCGATGTAGGCGTCCGGGACGAGACCGTCCTCGCGCGGGTCGTGCCAGGTCGTGCCCTCCTGCTGCGCGACGGCGGCGGTGCGGGCCTCGGCCTCGGCGAAGCAGGGGTTGTGCGTGTCCGGGAGGCTGTCGGAGTTGCCCTTGGTGAAGCGGGAGACCATCTCGACACCGGCCGAGATGAACACGTCGCCCTCGCCGGCCTTGATGGCGTGCAGAGCCATGCGGCTGGTCTGGAGCGAGGAGGAACAGTAGCGGGTGACCGTGCAGCCGGGGAGGTGGTCCATCCCCATCTGTACGGCGACGATCCGGCCGAGGTTGTTGCCCTGCTCGCCGCCGGGCAGACCGCAGCCGAGCATCAGGTCGTCGATGTCGCGGGGGTCCAGTTCCGGGACCTTGGCGAGGGCGGCCTGAATGATCGTGGCGGTGATGTCGTCCGGGCGCAGGTCCTTGAGGGAGCCCTTGAAGGCGCGGCCGATGGGGGAGCGGGCGGTCGAGACGATCACGGCTTCGGGCATCACGGCTCCAAACAAGAAGGGGTGGCGCGTAGCGCCTCGTTGAGGGGCGGTGGTCGGGTGGCGGGTGGGAGTACGAGGGTGTTCTTCGGTCTTCGGGTCGTGGCTGATTGGGAAGTTACCCGTACGTATGGGCTGGGTCACGGGGATGGCGGTGTGACCTTTGTCTAAGCGCTTGCTTTGTGCCCCGTCACTGGACGCCCGTCGCGCTGGTGGGTGACGGCTCCGTCTCCTTGACCCGCCGCCTGCGCCGCCGCTTGAGCAGGGCCCAAGGCCCCTTCGGGCCCGTCGGCATCGCGGCCGCGACCTCCGTGCCCGCCTCCGACGCCGCCTCCGCCGCGGCCCGCGCCACCGGCAGGAAGCCCTCGCGGCGGGAGGCGTCCGGGCGGTCCTCGTCCGCCGGCCAGAGGCTCAGGGCCGCGCACACCGTCGGCAGCACCGCCATCGCCGCCGTCGCATAGCCCTCCGCCGAGGGGTGGTAGTTGTCGGGGCCGAACAGCTCCCGCGGGTTCGCCTCGAACTCCGGGCCCAGCAGGTCGCCCAGGGACACCGTGCGGCCGCCCTGTTCCACCGCGCCGATCGTCTGCGCGGCCGCCAGCTGGCGCGAGGCCCGGCGGGCCAGCCACCGCAGCGGCTGCTGGACCGGCTCGATCGTGCCCAGGTCGGGACAGGTGCCGACCACGACCTCGGCACCGGCCGTGCGCAGCCGCCGCACCGCGGACGACAGATGGCGCACGGAACGCGTCGCCGGCATCCGGTGCGTGACGTCGTTCGCGCCGATCATGATCACGCAGACGTCCGGGATCCGCTCGGGGTCCGCCAGCGTCAGCGCCACCTGACGGTCCAGGTCGTCCGAGGTGGCGCCGGGGAGGGCGAAATTACGCAGTTCCACCGGGCGCTCCGCCACCGCCGCCAGGCCGGACGCCAGCAGGGCGCCCGGCGTCTGGCCCGCCCGGTGCACCCCCTGACCCGCGGCCGTGGAGTCTCCCAGCATCACCAGCCGCAGGGGCGGCTCGCCGACGGTGGCGTAGACGTGGCCGTACCGGCCCTCGGCCTGCGGGACGTGCGGCGTCGTGCCGTTGCCCACCTGCCGCCTGGCCAGCCGCACCTCCGCCAGCAGCAGCCCCATGGCCGCCGCGCCGACCAGACCGATTCCGCCGCCGCCGTACGCGGCGCCGGCCGCGATCCGCCTGGCCGTCCTCGCCCTCGACATGCTCGTCATACGTCGCCGCCACCTCCGTAGAACCCGCTACACCCACTCCTTGCCCCGCACGGACCGTGGCCCAATCCCAACAGGGAGTGAACGACCGTCATGGCGCCCGATCAGGCCATAGGCTGGCCGGACCACCAGGTCCACTTCTTTTGCAAGCATCCGGAGACAACGGTGCAATTCCACGACTCGATGATCAGCCTCGTCGGCAACACCCCGCTGGTGAGGCTCAACAGCGTGACCAAGGGCATCAAGGCGACCGTCCTGGCCAAGGTCGAGTACTTCAACCCCGGCGGCTCCGTGAAGGACCGCATCGCCCTGCGCATGATCGAGGCGGCGGAGGAGAGCGGGGCGCTGAAGCCCGGGGGCACCATCGTCGAGCCGACCAGCGGCAACACCGGGGTCGGGCTCGCCATCGTGGCGCAGCAGAAGGGGTACAAGTGCATCTTCGTGTGCCCCGACAAGGTGTCGACGGACAAGATCAACGTCCTGCGGGCCTACGGTGCCGAGGTCGTCGTATGCCCGACCGCCGTGGACCCCGAGCACCCGGACTCCTACTACAACGTCTCCGACCGGCTGGTGCGCGAGACGCCCGGCGCGTGGAAGCCCGACCAGTACTCCAACCCCAACAACCCGCTCTCCCACTACCACTCCACCGGCCCCGAGCTGTGGGAGCAGACGGAGGGGAAGATCACCCACTTCGTGGCGGGCGTCGGCACCGGCGGCACCATCTCCGGCACCGGCCGCTATCTGAAGGACGCCAGTGACGGCACGGTCCAGGTCGTCGGCGCCGACCCCGAGGGGTCCGTGTACTCCGGCGGGTCCGGGCGGCCGTATCTCGTCGAGGGCGTCGGCGAGGACTTCTGGCCGACCGCCTACGACCGGACCGTCGCCGACGAGATCGTCGCGGTGTCGGACAAGGACTCCTTCCAGATGACCCGCCGGCTGGCCAAGGAGGAGGGCCTGCTGGTGGGCGGCTCCTGCGGCATGGCCGTCGTCGCGGCCCTGCGGGTCGCCGAGCGCCTGGACGAGAACGGCGTCGTGGTGGTCCTGCTCCCGGACAGCGGGCGCGGCTACCTCTCGAAGATCTTCAACGACGAGTGGATGGCCGACTACGGCTTCCTGGAGGACGAGGGCCCGAGCGCCCGCGTCGCCGACGTCCTGAACGACAAGGTGCACGGCGCCATCCCCTCCCTCGTCCACATGCACCCGGACGAGACCGTCGGCCAGGCCATCGAGGTCCTGCGCGAGTACGGCGTCTCGCAGATGCCGATCGTCAAGCCGGGCGCCGGTCACCCGGACGTGATGGCCGCGGAGGTCGTCGGCTCGGTCGTCGAACGCGAGCTGCTCGACGCCCTGTTCACCCAGCGGGCCTCACTGGAGGACCCGCTGGAGAAGCACATGTCGCCCCCCCTTCCCCAGGTCGGCTCCGGCGAGCCGGTCGGCGACCTGATGTCGGTCCTCGGCCGGGCGGACGCGGCCATCGTCCTCGTGGAGGGCAAGCCCACCGGCGTCATCAGCCGGCAGGATCTGCTGGCCTTCCTCGCCAAGGGCGGGAAGTAGCGGGAAACGTCCGGTGAACCCCTGGTGACGGCGGCGAACTTGCGGTTTCCCACCGAAAGGGTGGACTTCGCGGAACTGGTACGAGCGTGTCACGTCCGCGCAGCACACGCTTAACACGGGTCCGGCACATTAGTGGATGTCGGCAGGGCGGGAGCGGCTCCCCGCCCCAGCCGGCACCGAAACGTCCAAGGACCTCCGGAGCGGCTCCCGGACCTCCATGGACGCCGGACGTGAGACCTGGCCTGACCCGGTCGACGTCCTTCGCGGGGACCGCCGTCGTCCCGCCCCCCGGTAACGGGGGTGCGGCGGTCCCCGCGCATTATTTTTTTCCGGGCCGCGTCCGACACCGTGCCTGTCCGCCACCGTCGAGCCACGGCCGACGGACCCCGAGCCGGAGTCAGCCCTCCCAATCGCTGTCCTGGGACGACCTGCGGTGGCGCCGCCCCCGGAACAGGTCCGGGTTGGTGCGCGCGGCCTGGAAGGCGTTGACACCGACGATGCCGGCCCACGCGACCAGGAGGCCCGGGAGGTTGGCCAGGCCGCCGCCGATGGCGGAGAGCGGGATCGCCAGGACCATGGAGACGATGCCGAAGCCGTAGCGTTCACCGAAGGAGTCGGTGGACTTGGGCGAGCGGGCGCCCCGGGCCGTCACCATCTGCTGCTCGGCGAGCTGCCGGCGCAGGCGGCGGTCCACGGCGCCGTCGATCCGCTGGTCGACCTTCTCCAGGAACGAGTCGACCAGCGCGGACTCGTACTCCTCGCCCAGTTCCCTGCGGGCCTGCAGGGTGGCGTTGAGTTCCTTCTTGAGTTCGGGGTCCCGCGCATCCATAGGCGTCATGGAACCCACGGTAGGCAGCCGAAACCCCCGCTGCACTGGGGTTAGCCCCCCTGTTGCGGCGGGGGTCCCTCCTAGGCCAGCCCGTGCTGCTTCGCGTACGCGTTCGCCACGTCCTCCGGGTCCTTCTTGTCGTTGTCGACCTGGCTGTTGAGCTGGGTGAGCTGCTCGGTGGTGAGGACGTTCCCGAGACGGGCGAGCGCCTTGCGGACCGTGTCGTCGGCCTTGCGGTCGGCGATGAGGGGGACGATGTGCTGGCTGGGGATGAGGTTCCTGGGGTCGGTCAGGACCACCCAGCCGTTGGCCGCGATGTCGGTGTCGGTGGTGAAGAGGTTCGCCACGTCCACGTCCCCCTTCTTCAGAGCGCCCTTGACCAGCGGGCCGTCCGAGTCGAGGGACTTGAACTCCTTGAACTCGACGCCGTACACGTCCTTCAGCCCGACCGCGCCCACCCGGCGCTTCTTCACCTCGGGCGCTGCCCCGATGACCAGCTCGCCGTTCTGCTTGGCGAGGTCGGCGAGGGAGGCCAGGCCGTACTTCCGTGCGGTCGCCCGGGTGACGACGAAGCAGTCGGAGTCGGCCGCCTGGCCGTACGGCAGCACCTGGAGGCCGCCGGGCAGCGCCAGGGTGAGCGCGTTCTGCATGGTGCCCGGCTCGGCCGAGGCGTCCTTCGGGGCGAGGTAGTTGAGCAGGGCGCCCTGGTACTCGGGCAGCAGGTCGATGTCGCCCGCCTTGAGCGCGGGGATCACGATCTCGCGGGTGCCGAGGTTCGGGCGGACCTTCACCTTCACGCCGGCCTGCTGGAGCACCGCCGCGTAGAGGTAGCCCAGCACCTGGTTCTCGGTGAAGTTGGCGGTGCCGATGGTGACTCCGCCCTTGCTGGAGCCGCCGCCACCGGACGAGCTGCCCTGGCCGTCGAGGGAGGTGACGCCGCTGGAGCAGGCGGCGAGGGCGGGGACGGAGGCCGCTGCGAAGAGGCCGCCGAGGAGAGTGCGTCGGTTCATCGAAAGGTCCCTAGGCAGTGCGGTGGCGGAAGAGGAAGCGCTGGAGGCCGGACAGCAGCAGGTCGAGGGCCACGGCGACGACGGCGACCAGCACCGCTCCGCCGAGCACCTGTACGAGGTCGCGCTGGGCGAGGCCGTCGAAGACGTAGCGGCCCAGTCCGCCGAAGGAGACGTAGGCCGCGATGGTCGCGGTGGCGACGACCTGGATGAGTGCCAGGCGCAGGCCGGTCATGATCAGGGGGAGGGCGAGCGGCAGTTCGACCTGGAACAGGACCTGGTGGCCGCGCATGCCCTGGCCGCGGGCGGCGTCCTTGACGTCCGGGTCGACGGCCGTCATGCCGGCGTAGGTGTTGGTGACGATCGCCGGGACCGCGAGGGCGACCAGGGCGACGTAGACCGGGAGCATGGACAGGCCGCCGGCCAGGAAGACCAGGACGACCAGGCCGACGGTCGGCAGGGCGCGGCCGAAGGAGGCGAGGTTGATCGCCAGGAAGGCGCCCTTGCCGGTGTGGCCGATCAGCAGGCCCAGGGGGAGGCCGATCGCGGCCGCGACGAGGGTCGCGAGGAGCGAGTACTGGAGGTGCTCGGCGAGGCGATGGGCGATGCCGTCGGTTCCCGTCCAATGGGAGCCGCTGGTCAGCCAGGAGCCGAGGTTCTTGAAGAGTTCGTACATGTCAGGCTCGCCTCCGCCGCCACGGGGTCAGGACGTACTGGAGTGCCACCAGCAGGGCGTCCGCGACCACGGCGAGCAGGAGCGTGAGGACCACGCCCACGATCACCGGGGTCGGGAAGTCGCGCTGGAAGCCGTCGGTGAAGAGCTGGCCGAGGCCGCCGTCACCGATGTAGGTGGCGACCGACACCAGGGAGATCGACATGACGGTCGCGATCCGCACGCCCGCCATGATCACCGGGAGTGCCAGGGGCAGTTCGACGGTGAGGAGCGTGCGCAGGGGGCGCGTGCCCATCGCCTTCGCGGCCTCCTTGGTCTTCGCGGGGACCGAGTCGAGGCCCTCGACCGTGTTCCGCAGCAGGACGACCAGGGTGTAGACCGTCAGGCCGATCACGGTCGTGGTGCGGGTCAGACCGCTGACCGGCAGCAGAAGCACGAAGATCGCGATGGACGGGATCGTGAACAGGACGTTCGAGAGCCCGAGCAGGAAGCCGCGCAGGGGGCGGACCCGGTGGGCGACCACCGCGAGGGGCAGCGAGATCAGCAGGCCGAAGAAGACGGCGCTCAGGGCTGCCTGGAGGTGCGAGACCGTGAGGGTGGTCAGGTCGTCGGTGTGGCCGGATATCCACGACCAGTCGATGGTCATGCGGCCACCCGGGCTTCCGCGTGGGCGCGTCCCGCGTGCCGGTGGATGTCGTCGCGGGAGGTGACACCGGTCAGGACGCCGTCGGCGTCGACGCGGGCGACCAGGCCGGTGGGGGAGGCGAGGGACTCGTCGAGGGCGGCGAGCAGGGAGTCGCCGTCCTTGAGGGGCCGTACGGGCAGTTCGAGGGCGTCTGCCGAACGCCAGTGCGTCGGCTGCCCGGCTTCGTCGCGTACGAGGGTCCAGGCGCCGCCGTCCGGGGCCGGGCCCTGCGGGACCTCGGCCAGGGTCTTCAGCGAGAGCAGCTTCAGGCCGCGCTCGGCGCCGAGGAAGTCGGCCACGAAGTCGTCGGCCGGACGGGCGAGGAGCTCGGCGGGCGGGGCGCACTGGACGAGGTGACCGCCGGTGCGGAAGATCGCGATGCGGTCGCCGAGGCGTACGGCCTCGTCGACGTCGTGGGTGACGAAGACGATGGTCTTGTTCAACTCCTTCTGGAGCCGGAGCAGTTCGTCCTGGAGCTGGGTGCGCACCACCGGGTCGACGGCGCCGAAGGGCTCGTCCATGAGGAGCACCGGCGGGTCGGCGGCGAGGGCGCGGGCGACGCCGACGCGCTGTTGCTGGCCGCCGGAGAGCTGGTGGGGGTACCGCTTGCCGGCCTCGGCGGTCAGGCCGACGGTCTCCAGCAGTTCCGCCGCCCGGGCCCGGGCCTTCCTGCGGCCGTGGCCGAGCAGGAGCGGGACGGTGGCGATGTTGTCCAGCACCGTGCGGTGCGGGAAGAGGCCTGACTGCTGGATGACGTACCCGATGGAGCGGCGCAGTTCGGCCGCGTCCTGCCGGGTGACGTCCTTGCCGCCGACCTTGATGGTGCCGGAGGTCGGCTCGACCATCCGGTTGATCATTCTGAGGGTGGTCGTCTTGCCGCAACCGGAGGATCCGACGAGGACGGTCACGCCGCCTTCCGGCATGTCGAGGGTGAGATCGTGCACTGCTGTCGTGCCGTTGGGGAAGCGCTTGTGGACCGTGTCGAACTGGATCATGAGATGTCCCTTGCCCGGCTGTATAACGTCATGCAGAGTTCTCGGTAGCTGAATAGGTTGTCAACGGTTCGGTGTTAATCCGAGGTAACGGATGACCGCCAGGCAAGATCAAATGTCCGCTTTGAGGGGAGTTTGAGCTAGATGTCGTCTCGGATCGTGGACACTCCTGATCCCGTCAGGGTCGGGCACACGGGCTTGGTGATCCTCGACGGGATCGGTCTCGGCGTCGCGGACGTCGTCCGCCTCGCCGACGGGAGCGCGCGACCGGTGCCCGGGACCGAGGCGACGAAGCGCGTGACGGAGTCCTGGGACGCCGCCCGCCAGATCGCCGCGACCGGACGCGTCTACGGCCGCTCGACCGGTGTCGGCGCCAACCGGAACGAGGACGTGCCCACCGAGGCGGCCGCCGAGCACGGTCTGCGGCTGCTGCGCAGCCACGCCGGCGCGATCGGCGAGGAACTCCCGGCCCGGCAGGTCCGGGCGATGCTCGCGGTGCGGGCCAACCAACTGCTCGCGGGGGGCGCGGGGCTGCGGCCGACCGTCGTGACGGCCCTGTGCGAGGCGTTGGAGAGCGGGGCGTATCCGGTCGTCAACGAGTTCGGCTCGGTGGGCACGGGGGACATCGCGGCCCTGGCCCAGGCGGGGCTGGCGCTGGCGGGGGAGCATCCCTGGCGAGGGGCGGACGGTGCTGCCGGGCGTGCCCCCGAGCCCCAGCTCCTCGACAACAACGACGCCCTCGCCTTCATCAGCAGCAACGCCCTCACCCTCGGCCAGGCCGCCCTCGCGCTGCACGAGCTGCGCGGGCTCATCGAGGCCACGCAGGTCGTCGGGGCGCTGTCGCTGCTGGCCGTGGACGGGTCGCACGAGGCGTACGCCGCTCCCGTGCACGCCGCCCGGCCGCACCGCGGGTCCGTCGAAGTGGCGCGGCGGATGCGGGAGTTGATCGGGGCTGAGGACCGGCCCACCCCACCGCTCGGCCGGATCCAGGACCCGTACGGCTTCCGGTGTCTGCCCCAGATCCACGGGCCCGCCCAGGACGCCGCCGACACCCTGGAGGAGGTCCTGGCGATCGAGATCAACGCGGCCGCAGAGAACCCGCTCATCTCCCCCCAGGACATGGCCGCCTACCACCACGGCGGCTTCTATCAGGCCCAACTCGCCCTGGCTCTGGACCACTTCAGGCTGGCCCTCACCCAGGTCGCCCGCCTGTCCACGTCCCGGCTCTCCACGCTCAACGAGCCCGCCTTCACCCGCCTGAGGCCGTTCCTCGCCGACCAGGAGCCCGCCTCCTCCGGCGTGATGATCCTGGAGTACGCCGCCGGAGCCGCCCTCGGCGACCTGCGGGCCTTCTCCGCGCCCGCCTCGCTCGGCCACGCTGTACTCTCCCGAGGCGTCGAGGAACAGGCCAGCTTCGCCTCGCTCGCCGCCCGTCAGACACTGCGGGCGTGCGGCGCGTACCGTCTCGTCGTCGGCTGCGAACTCGTGGCCGCCGTACGGGCGCTGCGCCAGCGCGACCTCAGGCCCGACCCGGACCTCCCGGTGGGCCGCGCGCTGGAGCTTGCCGAAGCGGTCCTCGAAGAGGACCCGGCCGACCGGCCGCTCACGGGCGACGTGACGGCGGCGGCCGCACTGCTCGACCGGTTCACGGACATCTGGAGGGGGAGCGAGGCATGAGCGACACGGGCGGGGTGGACACTCCCGCGGGACGGCTGCAGGCACTGTTCGAGGGGCACCGGCTCACGCCGACCCAGCGGCGCATCGCGCACAGCATGGTGCGGCGGGCCGGGGACGTGCCGTTCCTGTCCAGCGTGGAACTGGCCGAACTGGCCGGGGTCAGCCAGCCCTCCGTCACCCGCTTCGCCGTCGCCCTCGGCTTCGACGGCTACCCCGCCCTGCGCAGGCACCTGCGCGAGGTCGCGCCCGCCGAACAGTCGGCGGCCTCGGCGTCGTACAACGAGTACCAGCAGGCCGTCGAGGCCGAGATCGAGAACCTGAGGCATCTGGCGGAGATCCTCGCCGACCCGCGGCCGGTGCAGAGGGCCGGCCGGCTGCTCGCCGCCTCCCGCCCCCTGCCGGTGCTCGGTCTGCGGGCCGCCGCCTCCCAGGCGTACGGCTTCGCGTACTTCGCCGCCAAGGTCCATCCGGACGTACGGCTGCTCAACGAGGGCGGCACGATGATCCACGACCGCATCGACGCCGCCGTCCGCGCGGGCGCCTCGACCCTGCTGTGCTTCGCGCTGCCCCGGCATCCCCGTGAGGTCGTCGACACCCTCGCCTACGCCAAGGAGGCGGGCCTGAGCGTCGTCACGGTCGCCGACTCCGCCTTCGCCCCGGTCGCTAAGGTCTCCGACCTGCTGCTGCCCGCCGCCGTCGGCACCGGCCTCGCCTTCGACACCGCCTGCGCGCCGATGCTCCTCGGCCGGGTGCTGCTGGAGGCGATGTGCGACGACCTGCCGGACGCGCAGGCCCGGCTGGAGGAGTTCGACGCGCGGGCGGCGGCGCGAGGACTCTTCGTGGAGTAGGGCGTTTTTTCAGACGCGTCTCACGTTCGCTCGCTACTCTCCCCGACCGGCAGGACTGTGCCAGGACGACGAGGAGGCGGGACGTGGCACGCGCAGATCGCAGGGCTCAGGGGTTGGCTCGGGTGGCCGTCGTCGTGCGCGCCGGGGCGGCGCCGCTGTGGTGGCTCGGGTTGTTCGCGGCGGGCGTCGGGCTGCTGATCCCGGGCCTCACCGGGCGCCGGATCGGGGTGATGGCGGGCGCGGCGCTGTTCATCGTCGCCGTGGCCGTGGTGTCGTACAGCCGTCGCAAGCGATACACGACGCTGGGGCGGGCGGCCGCTCGCGCGGGAAAGCACGACGTGCTCCAGGACCGTGCGGTCAGTGTGCGCAACTGGCGTCGCGGACACCGCTGGTGGCTGCTGCTGGCCTGGCTGGTCGCGCTGGCGAGTTCGTTCGCCGTGCCCGTCGCGGGCGGCATGCTGCTGGCCGGGTGCGGTACGGGCCTGAGGCTCAAGGCCGCCTGGCTCGGGCGGCTCGAGCGGGCCGAGGACGCGCTGCTGTGGGTGCGGGTCGACTGGCTCGCCGCGAACGGCGGCCACCCGGCCGGCAAGGCGGTCAAGGCGTACCGCAGCACGGGTATCGCGGCGGGCGACGCGGCCCCGGGAGGAGCGCGCCGCCGCACCGCGGCACTCGTCTAGTTCCGGTGCTCCCGGGTCACACCTCCAGGTCGCTCTCGATCTGCCTGAGCTGGTGGCGGGCCATCGCGAGGTTGGACCGCTTGGCGTCCAGGACCAGGTAGAGGAAGAGGCCGTTGCCACCGCGTCCGCTGATCAGGCGGATCAGGTGGTACTGGTCGGACAGGGTGATCAGGATGTCCTCGATCTGGGCCTTGAGGCCGAGGTGCTCCATCGTGCGCATCTTCGCGCGGACCACGTCGGTGTTGCCCGCGGCGGCCACGTTCAGGTCGAAGGTCTTGCTGCCGCCCATGGTGCCGAGCGCCATGCCGCTGGTGTAGTCGACGAGCGCGACGCCGGTCGCGCCCTCGATGGAGGCGAGAGCCTCTTTCAGCGCGGTTTCGGTGTTGGCCATGACTGTGTCTCCTCGGTTCTCTAACTTTCGGTGGTGGTGGTGCGGGCCGCCGTCGGTGCGGTGGCCGCGGCGCGCGGGTCCTCGGGCTTGGCCCGGGACGTGCGAGCCGCTCTGGCACGTGCCGGAGCGGGCTTTGCGGGCGCCTTCGTGATGGCTTCTGTGTGCTCGGCGACCGCGCTGTCGACGAGCTCCCCGATCCGGGCACCCGCCCGGCGGCCCTCGAGATGCAGGCGGCCGACGTTGACCCGGTCCTGCGCGAGCAGCGTGACGACGGCCCCGGCGCCCGCCGCGTACGTGGCGACGTAGCCGTAGACGCCCCGCACGAGCAGTTCGCGCAGGTCGCCCTGGCCGGTCTTGTCGGCCAGCTGGGCGGCGAGCGCCCGGGTGGACCCGGTGAGCGCGGCCACGGCCTCCGGATCGACACCCGGGGTGTCCTGGGCCAGGACGAGACCGTCGGCGTCCGCCGCGAGGGCGCCCGTGAGCTGCGGCACCCTGGCTCTGAGCCGGCGCAGCTCCTCCAGGATCCCGTCCTGAGCTGCTGCCATCAGGTCTCTCCTCTCGGCGCGGATCCGCTGCCGCTCAAAGGGCCTCCAGCGCATCCCTGAGCCTCTTCAGCAAGGTGATGTGGGGATCGACGGGCTCGACGAGGGGACCGTCGCCCGGCGGCCCGGGCAGAGGCTCGGTGAGGGACACCGGCGGGCGGGGCGCGACCACTCCGGCCGCCACCAGCCGCCGTACGTCCACCAGGGTGTGGAAGGCCGGACGGCCCAGCTCGCGCGCGATCTCCGACGCCGTGCGGATGCCGTCCACACGGGCCAGCACCGCCTGCCGCCGGGCCGGGAGCAGCGGGGGCGCGGGGCGGTGCTCCCGGGTCAGCGGCACCTCGTCCGGCAGGGCGTCCGGCCAGATGTGGTGCAGCAGGTCGCGGCGGCGCAGGGTCTCGCGCTCCAGGTCGGCGACCAGGACCGGGCGCGGGCCGCCCGGGGTGGCGTCGGGATCCCGGGGCTCGACGGCCGGCTCGTGCGGTCCGTCCTCGCTGCCGTAGCGGAAGCGGCCCGGGGTGCTGCTCGGGGCGAGGGCGAAGTACGCCGCGTCGTACAGCGCGGTGAGCCGGCACACCTCCAGGGCGCCCGCGGTGATCAGTCCGCCCGCGACCAGTCGGCGGCCCGCCCGGTGCACGGCCTCGGCGCCGGTGAGGCGGCGGGCGCCGGTGCCGGCGCTCCCCGTGCTTGCGACGCTCTCGGCCAGGGCCTGCCGCCAGACGTCGGCGTCCAGCGTGCCGTGGGCGGCGAGGAGGACGTCGGCGCCGGGGGCGGCCGGGCTCTCGGCGTGCACCACCTTGCCGTCGGCGAGGTGCAGGGTGCCGCGCTCGCGCACCAGGATGCCGGTGGCGCGCTCGGCGGCCAGCCGGGTCAGCATCGGCGAGACACCGCCCCAGCCGCGGTCCAGGGCGGCCGCCTTGTCGCGCACCGGCAGCCGGGGCGGCGGGGTGGCGGGCGTGGTGGTGCGGACCGTCGTCATCCGAGCTCCAGCCGTCCGGCCATCTCGCCGAGCCGGATCCGGGCCAGCGCGAGATTGCCCTCCGCGCGGGCCAGCCACAGATGCAGGAACACGCTGCTGTCGAAGGACGTCGGCACGAACCGCAGGACGTGGTAGCTGTCCCGGTTGCTCAGGATGAGATCTTCGACCGGCGGCTCCGGCTCGTCCCCGGGCGCCGCCGCCTCAGCGGCCCGGGAGCTCTCGGAGGCGAAGGCGCCCTGCTCGGCGGCGAGCCGGGCGAGTTCGGCGGCCTCCGCGGCGGCCGCCTCCTGGTCGCCGCCGGGGGCTTCCCCGACGGCGCCCAGGGCCAGCCCGCTCGTCCAGTCGACCAGCGCGGCCCCCCGCGCACCCGGCAGTCGCATGGCTTCCAGCAGGCACTCGTCGATTCCCTGCACCGTGGCTCCCCTCCCGCCTGGGGTTCGGCTGAGTGACGCCGAAACTACGCAACGTGTGCGCGACGGGTGAGGGATCTGGCATTTTCCGGTGGAACATGCTCGGGATGGCTAGAGTGGGTCAACTTGCCTTGTTTGCGGGCCAATTGATCAGTGGGTTCACTGCCGCCTGTCAATGGCTCCCGGGTGCGTGGAGGGTGGTGAGCGCACCGGCGTGCGCCCCTCCGGATTCGGTCACGATCGAGGCGAGCGTCTGCGGATCGCGCACGGTCGCGAAGCGCACGCCTCCCGCCCGGTCGGGGACGAAGCCGTAAATGCCCGGCCGGGCCAGCGAGTTGTACGCGTAGTGGTGCGCGAAGTAGTACGCGCCCGTGTCCAGCGCCGCCGCGTAGTCCCCCTGGTCGAGCAGCGGCAGTGCGCGCCCCTCGGCCAGCAGGTCGCCCGCGAAACAGGCGGGACCGGCGACGTCCTGCACCACCTCGGGCCCGCTCTTGGGCCGTCCCTTGCCGTCGTACGCGGTGATCCTGAGCGGCCACGACCCCGGTACGTACACCGTCCGCGTCGCCACCTGCACGCCCGCGTGCGTCACCGCGACCGCCCGCCCGCCGGCGCTCTTGGCGTACTCCACGCGCGCCACGATCGTGCCGTGCTTGGCCAGCAGCGACCGCCCGAACTCGGTGACCAGCCCGTACCGCCCGTCGAACAGCCCCGGCACCGCCTCCCTGAGCGCCCGCGCGTACTGCGCGTACGTCGGTGCCGTCGCGTCCGAGGCGAAGTTCACCGGCAGCCCGCCGCCGATGTCGATGGTGTCGATCTGCGGCCGCCCGACGCTCCGGTTGATCTCCTCGGCGAGCGCGTACGTCTCCGCGACCCCCTGGGCCATCAGGGAGAGCGGGATGCCCTGCGAGCCGGTGTGCGCGTGCAGCCGGCTCAGCCAGGGCCGGTCGAGGTAGGCGCGCACAACCCACTCGCGCGCCCCCTCGTCCCGCAGCGCCACCCCGAACTTCGAGGTCGCCGTGGCCGTGGAGGTCGCCCCGATGGAGCCGCCGCCCACCTGCGGATTGACCCGGATTCCGAGGGGGGAGCGGCTGACCGCCGACCGCACGAGGCCGTCGATGCGGGCCAGCTCCTGCGGGTTGTCCGCGTTGACGGCGATCCCCAGGGCCAGCGCCTCCCTGAGCTCGGCCGGCGTCTTGGCGGGCGAGTCCAGGACGGTCTGGGCCGGCGACAACCCCGCCGCCCGCGCCAGCGCGAGTTCGCCCGGGCTCGCCACCTCCGCGCCGATGCCCTCCTCGCGCAGCAGCCGCAGCACCGGCACCAGCGGGGTCGCCTTCACCGCGAACGCGTGCAGCACCGGGGTGCCCGGCGCGGTGACCTCGGCGAAGGCCGCGCGGAGCTCCGCCGCCGACTCCCGGATCCCGGTGACGTCGAGAAGTCCCACGATGGGGGAGTCCGGCCCCAGCAGGCCCTGCTCCACGGCCGCGCGCACCGCCTCGTCCCGGCGGGCGGCCCGCCCTTCACCGGTGTTGCCGTACTCGTCCACCACGACTCCTACTCGTCGTCCCTGCCGTCGCGCCGCGTTCGGATGTCCGAACGAAACATCCCTGCCCTACCGATGCTGACGCCAGAACGTATTGACTAGTTCTATTCAGAAAGCCAGGATGTGAATATCGACAGCAACAAGCCGGAGCAGAGCCCCAGGAGGCAGACCATGTCAGGACCCCGCCCCGTACGAGCGCCGCGCGGTACGGAACTGAGCGCCCTGGGATGGCAGCAGGAAGCCGCCCTGCGGATGCTCCAGAACAACCTCGACCCCGAGGTCGCCGAGCACCCCGACAAGCTCGTCGTCTACGGCGGCACCGGCAAGGCCGCCCGTGACTGGCGCTCCTTCGACGCCATGGTCCGCACGCTGCGCACCCTCAAGCAGGACGAGACCATGCTGGTCCAGTCCGGCCGCCCCGTCGGCGTCATGCAGACCCACGAGTGGGCCCCACGCGTCCTGATCGCCAACTCCAACCTGGTGGGTGACTGGGCGAACTGGGAGGAGTTCCGGCGCCTGGAGGCCCTCGGTCTGACCATGTACGGCCAGATGACCGCCGGCTCCTGGATCTACATCGGCACCCAGGGCATCCTCCAGGGCACCTACGAGACCTTCGCCGCCGTCGCCGCCAAGAAGTTCGGCGGCACCCTCGCCGGCACGATCACCCTCACCGCCGGCCTCGGCGGCATGGGCGGCGCCCAGCCGCTCGCCGTCACCATGAACGACGGCGTCGCGATCTGTATCGACGTCGACCCGCGCGCCATCGAGCGCCGTATCGAGCACCGGTACCTCGACGTCCGGGCCGACAGCCTGGAGCACGCCCTCCGACTCGCGGTCGAGGCCCGGGACGCCCGCCGCCCGCTCTCCATCGGTCTGCTCGGCAACGCGGCCGAGCTGCTGCCGCGCATGCTCGCCGAGGGCGCGCCCATCGACATCGTCACCGACCAGACCTCCGCCCACGACCCGCTGGCGTATCTGCCGGTGGGTGTCGCCTTCGAGGACATGGCCGACGCCGCCGCCAAGGACCCGGCCGGGTTCACCGTACGCGCCCGTGAGTCGATGGCCCGGCACGTCGAGGCCATGGTCGGCTTCATGGACGCCGGCGCCGAGGTCTTCGACTACGGCAACTCGATCCGGGGCGAGGCCCAACTCGCCGGGTACGAGCGGGCGTTCGCCTTCCCCGGGTTCGTCCCCGCCTACATCCGGCCGCTGTTCTGCGAGGGCAAGGGACCCTTCCGCTGGGCCGCGCTGTCCGGTGAGGCGTCCGACATCGCCAAGACCGACAAGGCGATCCTGGAACTGTTCCCCGAGAACGAGTCCCTCGCCCGCTGGATCAAGATGGCGGGCGAGCGGGTCCACTTCCAGGGCCTTCCCGCGCGTATCTGCTGGCTCGGTTACGGCGAGCGGGACAAGGCCGGGGACCGGTTCAACGACATGGTGGCGAGCGGAGAGCTGGCCGCGCCGCTGGCGATCGGACGCGATCACCTGGACGCCGGGTCCGTCGCCTCCCCGTACCGCGAGACCGAGGCCATGCTCGACGGGTCCGACGCGATCGCCGACTGGCCGCTGCTGAACGCGATGGTCAACGTGGCGTCGGGCGCGTCCTGGGTCTCCCTCCACCACGGCGGTGGCGTGGGGATGGGTCGGTCCATCCACGCCGGGCAGGTCACGGTGGCCGACGGCACGAAGCTGGGCGGGGAGAAGGTCCGGCGGGTGCTGACGAACGACCCGGGCATGGGTGTCATCCGGCACGTGGACGCGGGGTACGACATCGCCGAGTCCGTCGCCGACGAACGGGGTGTGCGGGTGCCGATGCGTGAAGGTGATTCGGCGTGACGGAGCGCGGCACCTCCGGAACGGTCCAGCGCCACGGCACCGCCTCCTTCCAGGAGATGTGGCGCGAGCTGCTCCCCATCGGCCGGCACCCCGACTCCCACGGCTACCGGCGCTTCGCCTGGACCGGGGCCGACACCGAGTGCCGGGCCTGGTTCAAGGAGCAGGCCGAAGCCCGCGGACTGACCTACGAGGTCGACCGGAACGGAAACCAGTGGGCCTGGCTGGGGGACCCCGCCCAGGGGGACGCCGTCGTCACCGGATCGCACCTCGACTCCGTGCCCGACGGGGGCGCCTTCGACGGGCCCCTCGGAGTCGTGTCCTCCTTCGCCGCGCTCGATGAACTGCGGGCGCGGCGGGCCGAGTTCACCAAGCCGCTCGCCATCGTCAACTTCGGGGACGAGGAGGGCGCCCGGTTCGGGCTCGCCTGTGTCGGGTCCCGGCTCACCGCCGGGCAGCTCACCGTCGAGCAGGCGCACCGGCTGACCGACGGGGAGGGGGTCACGCTCCCGCGGGCCATGGAAGCCGCCGGACACGACCCCGACGGCATCGGGGCCGACCCGCAGCGGCTCGCCCGTATCGGCGCCTTCGTCGAGCTGCATGTCGAGCAGGGGCGGTCGCTGGACCTCTCCGGCGACCGGGTCGGCATCGCCAGCGCCATCTGGCCGCACGGCCGCTGGCGGTTCGACTTCCGGGGCGAGGCCAACCACGCCGGCACCACCCGCCTCGTGGACCGGCGCGACCCCATGCTGTCGTACGCCGAGACCGTGCTCGCCGCCCGCCGGGAGGCCGAACTCGCCGGTGCCGTCGCCACCTTCGGCAAGATCGCCGTCGAGCCGAACGGCGTCAACGCCATCCCCTCCCTGGTGCGCGGCTGGCTCGACTCCCGCGCCGCCGACCAGGAGAGCCTCGACCAGGTGGTCGGCGGGATCGAGAAGGCCGCCAGGGAGTACGCGCAGGCGCACGGCATCGCCCTCGACGTCGTCCGGGAGTCCTTCACCCCCGTCGTCGAGTTCGACCACGCCCTGCGCGACGAACTCGCCCGCATCCTGGGCACCGACACCGGTCTCAAGGTGCCCGTCCTGGGTACCGGCGCCGGACACGACGCCGGGATCCTCTCCGGGAGCATCCCGACCGCCATGCTGTTCGTGCGCAATCCCACGGGTGTCTCGCACTCCCCGGCGGAATCCGCCGCCGAGGACGACTGCGTGGCCGGGGTCCTCGCGCTCGCCGACGTACTGGAAGGGCTGGCCTGCAGGTGACACCGAAGACCTACTGGCTGGAGCACGCCTGGCTCGACACCCACGTCGAGCCCGGCGTGGCCGTGGACGTGGAGGGCGGCCGCGTCGCCGCCGTCCGTACGGACACCGACACCCCGCCCCCCGGCGCCGAGATCCTGCGCGGACTGACGCTCCCGGGCCTGGCGAACGCCCACTCGCACGCCTTCCACCGGGCCCTGCGCGGCACCGTCCAGGTCGGCTCCGGAACCTTCTGGACCTGGCGCGAGGTCATGTACTCGGTCGCCGACAGGCTGACCCCGCAGACGTACCACGCACTCGCCCGTGCCGTGTACGCGGAGATGGCGCTGGCCGGCGTGACGGCGGTCGGCGAGTTCCACTACCTGCACCACGCCCCGGGCGGCACCCCTTACGCCGACCCCAACGCCATGGGCGAGGCCCTGATCGAGGCCGCCGCCGAGGCCGGTATCCGCATCACCCTCCTCGACACCGCCTATCTCTCCTCCGGCTTCGGGCAGCCGCCCACCACCCACCAGCTCCGCTTCTCCGACGGCAGCGCGGACGCCTGGGCCGAACGCTGTTCAGTTCTCAAGGACCGGGATCACGCGAGGATCGGTGCGGCGATCCACTCGGTACGGGCCGTGCCCGCCGGCCAGTTGGCGACCGTCGCCCGCTGGGCCGAGGAACGGCGGGCGCCGCTCCATGTGCACCTGTCCGAGCAGACCGCCGAGAACGACGCGTGCCGCGAGGCCCACGGGTGCACGCCCACCGAACTGCTCGCCGAGCACGGTGTCCTCGGGCCGCGCACCACCGGCGTCCACAACACCCACCTCACCGACCAGGACATCGCCCTGATCGGCGACAGCGGCACCGGCACCTGCATGTGCCCGACGACGGAACGGGACCTGGCCGACGGCATCGGACCGGCGGTCGCCCTGCAGCGCAAGGGCTCACCGCTCTCCCTCGGCTCCGACAGCCACGCCGTCATCGACCTGCTCGAAGAGGCCCGCGCGATGGAGCTCAACGAGCGCCTGCGCACCCGCACGCGAGGTCACTGGACGGCGGCGGCCCTCCTGCGGGCGGCCTCGGCCGACGGCCACGCGGCCCTCGGCTGGGACGGCGCCGGCACCCTGGAGCCCGGCGCGCTCGCCGACTTCACCACCATCGCCCTCGACTCGGTCAGGACGGCAGGGCCGCTTCCGCGGCTCGGGGCCGAGACGGCCGTATTCGCCGCGTCGGCAGCAGACGTGTCGCACACGGTCGTGGGAGGCCGGCACGTCGTACGGGACGGGGTGCACGCGCTCGTGCCGGATGTGCCGGGAGCCCTCGCGGACGCCGTCGCAGCGCTGCACGGATGACCCCGGGCCGCCCGCCCCCACGGCCGGCCCCCGAACCCGCCCCCACCGCCGACCAGGCCACCGAGGACGCCATGAGCAACGCGACGACCGTCAGTCCCGCCCACTCCGCGAGCACCGCAAGCACGCTCATCACCAACATCGCCGCCCTGGTCACCAACGACCCCTCCCTAGGTGACGGATCTCCCCTCGGACTGATCCAGGACGCGGCCGTCGTCATCGAGGGCGACCACGTCGTGTGGACCGGTGATCAAAGCAAAGCACCCGCCACTGACAATCGGGTCGACGCGGGCGGCCGGGCGGTCCTCCCCGGCTTCGTCGACTCCCACAGCCACCTCGTCTTCGCGGGCGACCGCACGCAGGAGTTCAACGCCCGCATGTCGGGGCGGGCCTACAGCGCGGGCGGCATCCGTACCACGGTCGCCGCGACCCGCGCGGCCACGGACGCCGAACTGGAGGCGGGCCTCACCCGCTACCTGGCCGAGGCCCTGCGCCAGGGCACGACGACCTTCGAGACCAAGTCCGGCTACGGCCTGACGGTCGAGGACGAGGCGAGGGCCCTGCGCATCGCCGCCGCCCACACCGACGAGGTCACCTATCTCGGTGCCCACATCGTGTCGCCGGACTACGCGGACGACCCGGCGGGCTACGTCTCCCTCGTCACCGGCGAGATGCTCGACGCCTGCGCCCCGTACGCCCGGTGGATCGACGTCTTCTGCGAGAAGGGCGCCTTCGACGGCGACCAGGCCCGCGCGATCCTCACGGCGGGCAGGGCGAAGGGCCTGCACCCCCGCGTCCACGCCAACCAGCTCTCCTACGGCCCCGGCGTTCAGCTGGCCGTCGAGCTGGACGCGGCCAGCGCCGACCACTGCACCCACCTCACCGCCGAGGACGTGGACGCCCTGGCGAACAGCCGTACGGTCGCCACGCTGCTCCCCGGCGCGGAGTTCTCCACGCGCGCCGAGTGGCCGAACGCCCGCCGCCTCCTGGACGCGGGCGTCACCGTCGCCCTGTCCACGGACTGCAATCCGGGCTCCTCCTTCACCTCCTCGGTGCCCTTCTGCATCGCCCTCGCGGTACGCGACATGGGGATGACTCCGGACGAGGCCGTCTGGTCGGCCACGGCGGGCGGTGCGGCCGCTCTGCGCCGCGAGGACATCGGCCGTCTCACTCCGGGCGCCTACGCCGACCTGATCCTCCTGGACGCCCCGAGCCACGTACACCTGGCCTACCGGCCGGGCGTGCCGCTGGTCAGCGGGGTGTGGCGGCGCGGCGCTCGCGTGGCCTGAGCCGGCCGCACGAGCCGGCCGCGACGATCACGTCGCCCCCGCCCGCCACCGCTGCTCCGCACCTCCGGTCAGCGGCTCCAGTGAGACACCGTCACCGCCCCCGGGTGTCATCCCCGTCGCGATGGCGATCGCCGGGCGGATCACCCCGTCGGGGTCGACCGTGAAGCGGAGGTTGTCGCTGTTGTCGCCCTCGACCGAGTCGCAGGACCAGATGCCGAGGCCCTTGTCGACGTCGCCGCGGCTGTCCAGGCAGAAGTCGGGGTCGGCAGCGGACTGGAGGACTCCCCGGTCGGAGTCGACGCGCCAGCGTTGGGAGCGGGCCGAGGAGCAGGGGGCGGTGACGACGTCGGTGCCGTTGCCGAAGTCGCCGGCGACGTCCAGGCAGCGGGCCGTGGAGACGTTGACCACCTGGGCGTAGGAGCCGCCCGGCGGGCGGAACGGGGGCGGGCTCGTCCTCCGGGGCGGTGCCGAACTCCTGGTCGCGGAAGGGGAAGCGGAGGGGGACGGTGGCCTGCTGGTCGAGGAGGGCGAGGGCGAGACCGTCGTCGTCACGGTCACCTGCGGTGGGCCGGGCAGCACCCCGCCCGCGGAGGCCGAGGCCGAAACCGAGGCCGAAGCGCCCGTCGGGGAGTCACCTCCCTGCGACACCAGGAACAGCAGCAGAGGCGCCAGAGCCACCCCCAGCGCCGCCGAGGCCAGGACGAGCCGACGCGGACGGGGCCAGGTGCCGGACCCTGTACGGGACCCCGCCCGCGGTCGCGCCTCCGGCTCGGCCGTGCTCCGCCCCACGTACGCCGTCCCGCCCCACGGCAGCAGCCCCTCCGCCAGTGCCGGTCGCGGAGTGTCCCGTAGCGCGCACAGTTCCTCGTGTGCCGCCGCGCAGTGCGGGCAGTGGACCATGTGGGCGTGCAGGTCGGTGCTGGCGCGGGGACTGTCCGGACGTACGGACTCCTCGATGAGGCGGCGGAAGTCCGCGCAGCGGGAGTCGTCCGAGGCGGCGAGGCGCAGCCTCAGACGCGTCCGGGCCAGGGACTGCAGGGCCCCCTCCATGCCGTAGACCACGTCCTCGCGGGTCAGGCCCAGGTGGTCGGCGGTGCGGGCTTCCGGCTCGGCCTCCACCAGGCCGTACCAGACGAGGCCCTGGGTGCGGGCCGGCAGGGACTCGAAGGCGGTGAGCATGGGCGGCACCGGGCCACCGGGCCCCGCCGTGTTCAGGAGCAGCAGGACGCTCGGGTCCAGGCCCGCCGCCCGCTCGTCCCCGGCCCACGCCGCCGCCGACCGGGCCGTCAGCAGCAGGAGCCGGTGGCGCCACGGGACGCCGGGGTCGACCCCGCGGCCCGTCTCCCGGGCCGCGAGGGTGAAGGCCTGCGCGGCCAGCTGCCGTGCGGCGCTCTCACCGGCCGTGCAGAGGCGGGCGTAGGCCAGGACCGAGGGCTGGTGGCGGGCGCGGAGCTCCAGCAGGGCCGCGTACGCCGTGACCGTGTCGGCGCGCAGCAGCTCCGTGAGCCGGGCGTCGGACGCCCCGTCGGGGCGAGTCATGCGCACCCTCCTCCTGACGTACCGGCCAGTCTGTGAGGGACCATAGTGGGGGAAGTGAACCGTTGGGGAAAGGGTTTCTCCGAGTAACCACGAGCCACCCCGAACGCACGGTGCCCGGTGTCCGACCGGACACCGGGCACACGCGCAGGTCAGTAGTGCCGACGCGTCACTCCTCGACGGTCAGCCCCTTGCGCAGCCGTACCAGAGTCCGCGACAGCAGCCGCGAGACATGCATCTGCGAGATCCCGAGTTCGTCGCCGATCTCCGACTGGGTCATGCCCGCGACGAAGCGCAGCGAGAGGATCGTGCGGTCCCGGGAGGGGAGTTCGGCGATCAGCGGCTTCAGGGACTCGACGTACTCGATGCCCTCCAGGCCGTGGTCCTCGTAACCGATCCGGTCCGCCAGCGCACCCTCGGAGTCGTCCTCCTCGGGCTGGGCGTCCAGCGAGGAGGCGGTGTACGCGTTCGAGGCGGCCATGCCCTCGACGACCTCGTCCTTCGACAGCCCCAGACGCTCGGCGAGCTCGCCCACCGTCGGGGCGCGGTCGAGCTTCTGAGCCAGCTCGTCGCCGGCCTTGGCCAGGTCGAGCCGGAGCTCCTGGAGGCGGCGCGGCACCCGCACCGACCAGGACGTGTCCCGGAAGAAGCGCTTGATCTCGCCCACGATGGTTGGCATCGCGAAGGTGGGGAACTCCACACCGCGGCTGAGTTCGAAGCGATCGATCGCCTTGATCAGGCCGATGGTGCCGACCTGGATGATGTCCTCCATCGGCTCACTGCGGGAGCGGAAGCGGGAGGCGGCGAACTTGACCAGGGCGAGGTTCAGCTCGACGAGCGTGTTGCGGACGTACGAATACTCGTGTGTGCCCTCCTCCAGCGACTCCAGCCTCGCGAAGAGGGTCTTGGAGAGGGCTCGCGCGTCCACGGCCCCCACCTCTTCGAAGGGTGGGATGTCCGGGAGCCCGGCGAGCACATCGTCGTCGCCGTCCTGCTCGATGGGATTCAGATGTTCCGGGGGGGATGTCGACGTCGCCTGATGGGTATGCGAGGCGTCGAGCCGGGGTGACATGATGTCCTCCATCGTTCTCGGCATAAGGCTGCCGAAGCCAGTCCGTGCACTGCGGTGTGCGGCGCCTCCAAAGCCGGCCGTGTCGAGTACGTGTCTCTACTAGCCCTACCCGGTTTCCCGACACGACCGCAAGTGTGTTCTGTGCGGTTATGTCTGTTTGTGGGTGATTGTTCGGGTGTCGGAGGGTGTGGAGAAGGCGTAATGTTCGAGGGCGTCATCAGCAGCCACGATGTCGGGAGAGAGAGACGGCATGGACCGCGGGACGGTCGGCAGCGCACAGTCTGGCCGGCTTCTGGTTGAGGTGCGGCAAGAGGGCTCCAGTGCCGTCGTGACTCCAGCAGGTGAGTTGGATCACCACACGGCCGATTTGTTGCGTGAGCCACTCGAGGACTGCCTCGCCAAGGGGAAGAACCGGCTTGTCGTCGACTGCACACGGCTGGAGTTCTGCGACTCCACCGGACTGAATGTGCTGCTCGGGGCGCGGCTGAAAGCTGAGGCGGCGGGAGGTGGCGTGCACCTTGCGGGCATGCTGCCGGTCGTGGCACGGGTCTTCGAGATCACGGGGGCCGATGCGGTCTTCACCGTGCACGACACCCTGGACGAGGCCCTGGCCGAAGAGTCCGGCGGCTGAGGGGGCGAGACGAGTGGTGGTCCCGGTGTCCTTGCTCGCGCCCCGCTCGTCTCCTCCGGCCGGTCCCCATCGGGTGTCACACCCCTTGTACCGGACATACGTCCCCAGTGGAGGGGTGTTCTACCGGTCCGCTCGGGCAGGAGACATCCGTACTGACTGTTCGGTGAGCGACCATGCAGTGACGTTTTGAATCGTGAACCGGTGAATCGGTGAGGTGAAGCGCTGATGAGCACCACCCGGCCCTACTCGCCGGGCGACCGTGACCCGGAGCCCAGCGTGGAGCCTGGCGGCGAAGCCGAGGTGCCGACGGGACGGCAGGTCCGTCGGCTGAGCTTCGAGGGGGAGAGCGGGGTCGTCCCGCTCGCACGCGACTTCACCCGGCAGGCGTTGTACGCATGGGGGTGGCTGCCGGCGGCGTCCGCCGACCGGCGGGCCGTGGCGGAGGACGTGCTGCTCGTCGTCTCCGAGCTGGTGACGAACGCCTGTCTGCATGCGGAGGGCCCGGACCAGTTGTGGATCTCCTGTGACAACAAGGTGATCCGCCTCGAGGTCTCGGACAAGGGCGCCGGGCAGCCGGCGCCGCGGACTCCCCACCGGGCCGGACGGCCGGGCGGGCACGGGATGTTCATCGTGCAGCGGCTCTGCCTTGACTGGGGAGTCGTACGGGCCCCCGGAATGGCCGGCAAGACCGTGTGGGCGGAGCTCGGGGCACCCGCCTAGCACCGGCCCGGCGCTCTCCCGGCGGTGTCCCCACAGTTCCGACACTTACTTTCTCTTCCTTCCTCCGTTGCCCCGGCGTACCTTGACGGCCGATCTGATGTGCCGTCAGGAACGAGTAAGGGGAGCGGAACCGTGTCGTACCCGAAACGAACCGCCGCGCTCGCGTCCGTCGCGGCTCTGGCCGGCTCGGCGGTGCTGATGGCCGCCCCCGCTGCCCGTGCCGAGGTCGTGAACGTCAACTACCAGTGCAAGACGCCGATCGGTGACAAGAGCGCCGTCTCGCCCATCGACATCAAGGGCGTCAAGAGCGGCAGCGGCTACAAGCTCACCATGTCCTGGCAGAAGGGCGTCTCGTCCAGCCCGGTCGATCTCGGCAAGGGCGCGATGAACCCGAGCGCCACCATCAAGCTGGGCGGCGCCGACAGCGGGACCCTGAGCGTGACGGGCCCGGCCAACCAGGCGACCGTCCCCGCCAACACCCCCATCAAGATCAGTGACCTGACCGGGACGTACACCCCGAAGAAGTCCGGCAAGGTCACCTTCACGGCGGGCGTGCTCACCATCAAGGCGCTCGGAACGACGACCACCTGCACGCCGACCAACAGCCCCGGCGCCTCGCTGACCCTGGACGTCACCGCCGCCTCGGGCTCCTCCGGCGGCACCCAGAGCGACAGCAACACGTCCGACAACGGCTCCGCCCTCCCGCAGACCGGTCCCGAGGACTCGGCGATCGCCCTCGGCACGCTCGGCGGCACGGTACTGCTCGCGGGTGCGGCCGGCGCGCTGTGGCTGACCCGGCGCAACCAGGCGGCCCGCGCACGCCGCTGAGCGGCCCGGACCGCTTTCGTACGACAGCTGGAGCCGCCCATGCCGTCCACCGCCCGTGCCCTGCCCGCACCGATCCCGCCGGCTCGCGCCGCCGACGGGTGGCCCGGCGCGCCAAACGGGCCCGAATCCCCGTGTACGGAGGCCGAGTTGACGGGAGTGACGACGTGAGCCCGAGCGGCAGGGTGCGGTGGGCGGCGCTGGTGGCAGTGCTCACGCTGCTGCTCGCGCCCCTGGCGGGGACGGCGGCCGCGGCGGAGAAGCCGAGTGTGAAGCTGTCCAAGTCCCAGGCGGGGACCGGGAGTTCGATCACCGTGAGCGGCGACGGATGGCGTCAGCGGGCGCTGCTGATGATCCTGATCTGCGGACAGGCGGTCCCGTCGCGCGGGGTGCCCGGAGGCACCAACTCCTGTGCCAACGCGGACGGCCGGGCCGTCACCACGGACTCGAAGGGGCGCTTCAGCAGGAAGCTGCCCGTCGCGGAGCCGCCGGTGCCCTGCCCCTGTGTGGTGCACGTGGCCACGGTGACCGGGGCGAAGGCCGAGGCCGACGCGATCTTCCAGGTGGCCGGACACGCCATGGAGCCGCTGCCCGCCGAGACGGACGGCGGGCGGCTGTCCGTCCTCACCGACACCCGGCTCGACGGTTCGGGCGGACTGCTGACCTGGTTCGGGGCGCCCCCCGCCCGCACCCTCGTGTTCACCGTCGGCAACGTCGGCACCTC
Organism: Streptomyces canus; assembly: GCF_001514145.1. Lineage (GTDB taxonomy): Bacteria > Actinomycetota > Actinomycetes > Streptomycetales > Streptomycetaceae > Streptomyces > Streptomyces canus. The sequence continues at coordinate 65,737 of NZ_KQ948660.1, read as the reverse complement.
CGCCGTCAAGAACCCGGTCTTCCAGGTCGGCACCGCACACGGCGTGTTCGCCCCGCAGTGGGAGGAACAGCAGTGGCGCGGCACGATCCAGCCGGGCAAAAAGGCGCGGCTCGAACTGCCCGTCGAGCTGACGGGCGGCGCGCACGGCGAGTACACGGTGTCGCTGAAGTACGGCGGCAAGGTGCTGGCCGAGCAGCCCTGGGACGTGGGCCGGCCCTGGGGCGTGACCCTGTTCTGGGTCCTGGTCTGCCTGGTGGTGCCCGCCGCGCTGTTCCGCATCGGCATGGCGGTGGTGGACCGGGTACGGCCCCGGCCCGCCGGAGGCATCCGGCACCGCGGACTGCGGCTGCCCGAACTCGCCCTGCGCCTGCCGGGCCTCAAGCCCTCCACGGCCGCGCACGCGGCCACCCCGACGTCCACCCTGCCGTGGTTCACCCCGGACGCGGATCCGGGCGCGGCCGGTGGCCGGCTCTCCGCACCGCACGACGACAGCCCGACGAGTCCGACGACTCCCACCAGAGAGGGATCCCCGTGAGCATGCGAAGGAGAGTCACCCCGGCCGACGGGCCGAGAAGAGCGGGCGCGGCGGGTGCGGCGCTGGTGCTGGCCGGGGCGGGCGTGGTGCTCGGCCTGGCCGCCGGGCCCGCCCAGGCGGCCGAGGTGTCGTTCGCGACCCGGTGCGTGCCGCCCGCGGGTGTCGGACTCGACCCCGTCGACGGCACCACCAAGGTCGAGATCACCGCGCCGGCCACCGCGAAGGTCGGCGACGAGATCGACGTGGTGTGGAAGTTCACGCAGGCCGCGTCGAAGAACCCGAACATCATCGATCTGCCCGCCAACTCCGTCCAGCCGACCGGCACGCTGAAGGCCGCGGGCGCGCAGACCGCCGACATCGCGATGACCGGGCCGCGTGAGAACCCGGCGATCCCCAAGGGCGGCGACATGGTGCTGTCCGACATGAAGGGCACGCTGAAGCTGACGGCGGCCGGGGAACTCACCCTGACGCCGGGCCCGTACACGGTGAACGCGATGGGGACGAACACGGTGTGCACGCCGACGGAGACGGTGCCGAAGGGGGCGACGGTCACCGTGGCGGCGGGCGACGGGACGTCGACACCCACGCCGACCGGGACGGAGTCCCAGTCCCCGGACCCGACCGACAGCGCCACGCCGACCGGCAGCGCGAGCCCGACGGACACCGCGAGCCCGACCTCCACCGCGTCGGACGACGGCCAGACCGACTTCACCGGCAAGGCGGTCGACATCCCCTACACCTGCCAGTCACCGCTCGGCGAGAAGAAGGCGACCTCCACGATCCAGATCAACGCCAAGAAGAACGGCGGCAGTTACGGCCTCACCGTGCAGTTCAAGAACTCCCCGATGGACAGCCCCGCCGACATCCCCGCGGACTCGGTCAAGCCCTCCATGGACGTGGTTCTGGGCGGCGACGACAAGGGCTCGGTCCATGTCGAGGGCCCCACCAACTCCGAGGCCATCAAGTCGGGCGACCCGATAGAGATCCCGGACATGACGGGCACGTACAAGCCGGGTGCGACGGGTGAGTCGACGCTGTCGCCGGGTGTCCTGACGATCGAGGCACTGGGCACGACCACGACCTGCAAGCCGGACAAGACGCAGGTCTCCCTGACCCTGACCACGAAGGAGCAGGAGGGCGGGGCGTCGGGCGGTTCGTCGTCCTCCGGCGGTTCCTCGTCCGGTACGTCGACGAGCGGCGGCCTGGCGGCCACGGGCGCGGACGACCACGCGGCGCTGAAGGCACTGGGCCTGGTGGCGGGAACGGCGGTGCTGCTGGGCGGGGCGGTCTTCACGTTCATGCCTGGAAGGCGGACCAGGTAACCCGCTTCAGGGGCGCGGGGAACCGCGCACAGCGGTGAAACCGACGGGGCCGTCAGAACCCACCCGGATTCCAACGGCCCCGTCGCTTCAGACCGGCCCTAACGAACGTCCCCCATAAGCGACTTCACCTTCCGCCGGTACATCCACACGGCGAACCCGGCGAGAACCGCGAGCGCCGCCTCCCCGAACACCGCGGGCGTCCCGCTGAGGTCGACCCCGGCGATCGCCGGGTTGGACAGCAGGCCGGTGATCGAGTCGCCCGCGGTGACCGCGAGGAACCAGACACCCATCATCTGCGAGGCGTACTTCGCGGGAGCCATCTTCGTCGTCACCGACAGGCCGACCGGCGAGAGGCACAGCTCACCCACGGTCTGGATGAAGTAGATGCCCACGAGCCACATCGGGCTGACCGCGGTGCCGTTCGCCGCCATGGCGATCGGGACCAGGAAGAAGAAGAACGAGACACCGACCAGGACCAGGCCCATCGCGAACTTCACGATGGTGCCGGGCTCCTTGCCCTTGCGGTTCAGCCACACCCACAGCCAGGCGAAGACCGGGGCCAGCGCCATGATGAACAGCGGGTTCAGCGACTGGTACCAGGAGGTCGGGAAGTCGAAGCCGAGCAGTGAGCCGGCCGTCTTCTGGTCGTTCGAGCCGAACGCCTGGACCGTGGACGCGCCCTGGTCGTAGATCATCCAGAACACGGCGGCCGCGACGAAGAACCAGATGTAGCCGGACATCTTCGACTGCTCGGCGGTCGTCAGTTCCTTGTCCCGCTTGATGCGCAGCAGCACACCCGCCGGGACGACCAGACCGATGACGGTGAGCGGGATCATCGCCCAGTTCAGCGTGAAGTGGCCGGTGAAGCCGACGACGCCGTAGAAGACGGTCGCGGCGATCACCCAGAACAGGCCCTTGCGCAGCCAGGCCGCGCGCTCCTCGGCCGCCAGGGGCTTGGGCACGAGGTTGCTCTGCGGGCTCAGGTTGCGGGTGCCGAGCAGGAACGCGGCCAGACCGATCGCCATGCCGACCGCGGCCATGCCGAAGCCGAGGTGCCAGCTGACCTCCTGGCCGACGGTGCCGATGGCCAGCGGGGCGAAGAAGGCGCCCGCGTTGATGCCCATGTAGAAGATCGTGAAGCCGCCGTCGCGGCGCGGGTCGTCCGGGCCGTCGTACAGGTGGCCCACCATCGTGGAGATGTTGGCCTTGAGCAGACCGGAACCGGCCGCGACGAGCGCGAGACCGGCGAAGAACGGGGCCTGGCCGCCGGGCAGCGCCAGCACCAGGTGGCCGCACATGATCGTGACGGCCGCGATGGCCACGGTCTTGCGCGGGCCCCAGACGCGGTCGCCGAGCCAGCCGCCGGGCATGGCGAGCAGATAGACCATCGCCGAGTAGACGGAGACGATCACGGTGGTGGTCGCCAGGTCCATCGCGAGGCCGCCGCCCATGCTGCCCTTGCCGGCGTCGGGGCCGCCGGAGAGCAGGTAGACGGTGAGCAGGGCCTTCATGCCGTAGTAGGAGAACCTCTCCCACATCTCGGTCATGAAGAGTGTGGCCAGTCCGCGGGGGTGGCCGAAGAAGGTTTTGTCGGAACCGGGGGTGCCCGGAGTCACCGAGTCCTTCGTCAGGCTGGACGCCATGGTCGTTCCTTGCTGGTGGGGATTACCGCACACAAAAGAGACCTTCAGCGACAGATATGCGCCAAAGGCCCCCACGATGCGACAGGCATTGATTCACCATACGGCAGGATACGGTCGGAAATGAAAGGACTTGAGACGTGAATCACAGGTGGTCGAGGAACCGTACACCCTGTTTCTAAGGTCCTCACGGGATTGGCACCCCACACTCACAGGTTCACACCACATCCATAAAAGGTAAGAACCACTGGGTTGCGATCACACCACAGCATCTTTCAAGAGCGGTCTACCATCAGCTCATGACCCGTGTACTGCTCGCCGAGGACGATGCGTCCATTTCGGAGCCGCTGGCCCGCGCCCTGCGCCGGGAAGGGTACGAGGTCGAGGTGCGTGAGGACGGCCCCACCGCACTCGACGCCGGAATGCAGGGCGGCATCGACCTGGTCGTCCTCGACCTGGGTCTGCCCGGCATGGACGGCCTCGAGGTGGCCCGCCGACTGCGCGCCGAAGGCCACGCCGTACCGATCCTCATCCTGACCGCACGTGCCGACGAGGTGGACACCGTCGTCGGTCTCGACGCGGGCGCCGACGACTACGTGACCAAGCCCTTCCGGCTCGCCGAGCTGCTCGCCCGGGTCCGGGCCCTGCTGCGACGCGGGGCGTCCGAGCCGGCCCAGCCGCCGGCCACCCACGGGGTGCGCATCGACGTCGAGTCGCACCGGGCGTGGATGGGCGACGAGGAACTCCAGCTCACCGCGAAGGAGTTCGACCTGCTGCGGGTGCTGGTGCGGGACGCGGGCCGGGTGGTGACCCGGGACCAGCTGATGCGTGAGGTCTGGGACACCACGTGGTGGTCGTCGACCAAGACGCTCGACATGCACATCTCGTGGCTCCGCAAGAAGCTCGGCGACGACGCGGCCAACCCTCGGTACATCGCGACGGTACGAGGAGTGGGCTTCCGCTTCGAGAAGAGCTGAATCCCCGGGTATCGGCTAGGTAAGAGGACATGCGCCGTCGACTGATCCAGTCCACGCTCGCCGTAGTGCTCGTGGTGATCGCCGTCTTCGGCGTCTCCCTCGTCATCGTCGAGACCCGCACCATCAGCAACAGCGCCCAGGAGCGGGTCGACTCCGAGGCGATCCGGCTGTCCGGGATCGTGGACAGCCGGCTGTTCGCCGCGGAGGACGTGACCGCGGAGATCCTGCGCGACCAAGTCGCGCAGGAACGGTACGCCGTGATCCGGATCCCCGGAAAGCCGCCGATCGAGGTCGGTTCCAGGCCGGTCGGCCAGGTCATCAGCTCCACGGAGAAGGGCGAGGAGGGCGAGACGGTCACCGTGCAGGAGCCGCGCTCCTCGGTGACCCGGGAGGTCGGCCGGACGCTGCTGATCATCGGCCTCGTGGCGCTGCTCGCGGTGATCGCCGCGGTGCTGCTCGCGATCCGCCAGGCCAACAAGCTGGCCTCACCGCTGACCGACCTCGCCGAGACCGCGGAACGGCTCGGCTCGGGCGACCCACGGCCCCGGCACAAGCGGTACGGCGTCCCCGAGCTGGACCGGGTCGCCGATGTGCTGGACTCCTCCGCCGAGCGCATCGCGCGCATGCTGACGGCGGAGCGGCGCCTGGCCGCCGACGCCTCCCACCAGCTCCGTACGCCGCTGACCGCGCTCTCGATGCGCCTCGAGGAGATCACCCTCACCGACGACCCGGACACGGTGAAGGAGGAGGCGAACGTCGCGCTGACCCAGGTGGAGCGGCTGACGGACGTGGTCGAGCGGCTGCTGACCAACTCCCGCGACCCCCGGGCCGGCAACGCCGTCACGTTCGACCTCGACGAGGTCATCCAGCAGCAGCTCGCGGAGTGGCGGCCCGCGTACCGCAGTGCGGGCCGGGCGATCGTCAGCTCGGGCAAACGGCACCTCACCGCCGTCGGCACGCCCGGCGCCGTGGCCCAGGTCCTGGCCGCGCTGATCGAGAACTCCCTCATGCACGGCGGCGGGACGGTGGCGCTGCGCACCCGCGTCACCGGCAACCAGGCCGTCATCGAGGTCACCGACGAGGGCCCCGGCGTCCCCGCCGACCTCGGCGCGCGGATCTTCGAGCGCACCATCAGCGGCCGCAACTCCACGGGCATCGGCCTCGCGGTCGCCCGGGACCTGGCGGAGGCCGACGGCGGCCGCCTGGAAATGCTCCAGGCCCAGCCCCCGGTCTTCGGCCTGTTCCTCTCCCGCACCCCGCTGAAGTCGGCGGTGCTGGACGACGACGAGCCGATGGTGCGGTGAGCTGCGCGGGCTGAGCCGGGGGCGGTGGGTCAGGGGTCTGTGTCAGAGCACCCGGAGCTCGGGACGGAGGCCGACCGGGTCGGAGGATCCGCTGCTCGGGGCGGAGGCCGGCGGAGGTCGACGGCGAGCCGTTGGTGCGGGGAGCTGCGCGGGCTGGGCCGGGTCAGAGGACTCGCTGCCTGGGCGGGGACGGCTTCCTGACCGCCGTCTGGTCCGCCTCCTCCAGGAAGGACTCCGCGCTCGCCACCGCCTCGCGGGCGGGGAGGGTCTTGAAGACCCAGCTGCGGTAGGACCAGAAGCGGAAGAGGGTGGCGATGCCGATGCCGACGAACTTGAAGATGTTGCTCTGCAGGGAGCTGTCCCAGCCGAAGCCGTAGGTCGCGGCGTACAGGATGCCGTTCTCGATGACCAGGCCGACCACGCTGAACAGCAGGAACAGCGTCAGTTCCTTCGTACGGCCGCTCTTGTCGCGGTCGCGGTACGTGAAGTACCGGAACCCTATGTAGTTGAAGACGATCGCCACCACCGTGGCGATGACGCTCGCACGGACCACCGGAAGCTCGGTGAGATGCCGTACGAGGTTGAACACGACGAGGTTGACGAGCAGACCGGCGCCGCCGACCGCACCGAATTTGGCGACCTCGCGAACGATCCTTCGCAGCCCTGAGGAACCATGTCCCATGGTCGTACAGGCCCCCAGTCGATTGGTTTCGTCAACTCAGCCATGCTAACCACCCCTCTGGCCCATTGCCTGTGGACGAACTCACAGACAGGGAAACAAGCTGGTAAGAGGACCGGTAAGAGGCGCTGAATCCGGCCGCCGTGGCGTGACCGATACCCTGGGGTCGTGACGTTCCCCGTAGTCGGCATGGTCGGCGGAGGCCAGCTCGCTCGTATGACACACGAGGCAGGCATCCCGCTCGGCATCAGGTTCAAGCTCCTCAGTGACACCCCTCAGGATTCCGCGGCGCAGGTGGTGAGCGACGTCGTCATCGGCGACTATCGCGACCTGGACACGCTGCGCGACTTCGCGCGCGGGTGCGACGTGATCACCTTCGATCACGAACACGTACCCACCGAGCACCTCAGAGCCCTGGAGGCGGACGGCATCCCCGTGCGCCCCGGCCCCGACGCGCTCGTGCACGCCCAGGACAAGGGCGTGATGCGCGCGCGGCTCGACGCGATCGGCGTCCCGTGCCCACGGCACCGCATCGTCAGCGATCCCCAGGACGTGGCGGCCTTCGCGGCGGAGGGCGACGGCTTCCCCGTCGTCCTCAAGACCGTCCGCGGCGGCTACGACGGCAAGGGCGTGTGGGTCGTCGACTCCGTCGAGGAGGCCGCGGACCCCTTCCGGGCCGGCGTCCCCGTCCTCGCCGAGGAGAAGGTCGACTACGTCCGCGAGCTCGCCGCCAACGTCGTACGGTCGCCGCACGGCCAGGCCGTCGCCTACCCGGTCGTCGAGTCCCAGCAGGTGAACGGCGTCTGCGACACCGTGATCGCCCCCGCGCCCGACCTCGACGAGACCCTGGCCCTCAAGGCCGAGCAGATGGCCCTGTCCATCGCCAAGGAACTGGACGTCGTCGGCCACCTCGCCGTCGAGCTCTTCCAGACCCGCGACGGCCGCATCCTCGTCAACGAGCTCGCGATGCGCCCGCACAACTCGGGCCACTGGACGCAGGACGGCGCGATCACCTCCCAGTTCGCCAACCACGTCCGGGCCGTCCTCGACCTCCCGCTCGGCGACCCGCGCCCCCGCGCCAGGTGGACCGTGATGGTCAACGTCCTCGGCGGCGACTTCCCCGACATGTACTCCGCGTACCTGCACTGCATGGCCCGCGACCCCAAGCTGAAGATCCACATGTACGGCAAGGACGTGAAGCCCGGCCGCAAGGTCGGCCACGTCAACACCTACGGCGACGACCTGGACGACGTTCTCGAACGCGCACGTCACGCTGCCGGCTACCTGAGAGGCACGATCACCGAATGAGCCCCGTTGTTGGCATCGTCATGGGGTCGGACTCCGACTGGCCCGTCATGGAGGCCGCCGCCCAGGCGCTCGACGAGTTCGAGATCGCGTACGAGGTGGACGTCGTCTCCGCGCACCGCATGCCGCGCGAGATGATCGCGTACGGCGAGCAGGCGGCCGAGCGGGGTCTGAAGGTGATCATCGCGGGGGCCGGCGGAGCCGCCCACCTGCCGGGCATGCTCGCCTCCGTCACCCCCCTCCCGGTCATCGGCGTCCCGGTCCCGCTGAAGTACCTCGACGGCATGGACTCGCTGCTCTCCATCGTGCAGATGCCGGCCGGCGTCCCGGTCGCGACCGTCTCCGTCGGCGGCGCCCGCAACGCCGGTCTGCTCGCGGCCCGGATCCTCGCCGCCCACGACGAGGAACTCCTCGGCCGGATGCGGGAGTTCCAGCAGGAGCTCAACGACCAGGCCACCGAGAAGGGCAAGCGCCTGCGGTCCAAGGTCGAGGGTTCCAGCGGTTTCGGTTTCGGCAAGTGACGGCCGTGGGACCGCTGGAGACGGCCCGGGAACTCCTGCGCGAGTTCCCGGTCGTCGACGGCCACAACGACCTGCCGTGGGCGCTGCGTGAACAGGTCCGCTACGACCTCGACGCGCGGGACATCGCCACGGACCAGTCGGCTCACCTGCACACCGACCTGGCGCGGCTCAGGGCGGGCGGGGTCGGGGCGCAATACTGGTCGGTGTACGTCCGCTCGGACCTGCCCGACGCGGTGCCGGCGACGCTGGAACAGATCGACTGCGTACGGCAGTTGCTGGCGCGGTACCCGCAGACGCTGGCGCCCGCGCTGACGGCCGCCGACATGGAGGCGGCGCGCTCCCAGGGCCGTATCGCCTCCCTCATGGGCGCCGAGGGCGGCCACTCCATCGCCAACTCCCTCGCCACGCTCCGCGCGTTGTACGCGCTCGGAGTGCGCTACATGACCCTCACCCACAACGACAACGTGGACTGGGCGGACTCGGCGACGGACGAACCCGGCGTCGGAGGGCTGTCGGCCTTCGGCCGGGAGGTCGTCCGGGAGATGAACCGCGAGGGCATGCTGGTGGACCTCTCGCACGTGGCGGCGACGACCATGCGGGACGCGCTGGACACGAGCGAGGCACCGGTGATCTTCTCGCACTCCTCCTCGCGGGCGGTGTGCGACCACCCGCGCAACGTCCCGGACGACGTGCTGGAACGTCTGCCGTCCAACGGGGGCATGGCGATGGTGACCTTCGTCCCGAAGTTCGTCCTCCAGGCCGCCGTCGACTGGACGGCCGCGGCCGACGAGAACATGCGCGAGCACGGCTTCCATCACCTCGCGACCACCCCGGAGGCGATGAAGGTGCACCGCGCCTTCGAGGAGCGCACCCCGCGCCCGGTCGCCACGGTCTCGACGGTGGCCGACCACCTGGACCACATGCGCGAGGTCGCCGGCGTGGACCACCTCGGCATCGGCGGCGACTACGACGGCACGGCCTTCACCCCCGACGGCCTCAGCGACGTCTCCGGCTACCCCAACCTCATCGCCGAACTCCTGGACCGCGGCTGGTCGAAGCCCGACCTCGCCAAGCTGACCTGGCAGAACGCGGTACGGGTGCTGGGCGCGGCGGAGGACGTGGCCCGGGGCCTTCAGGCGACCCGTGCGCCGTCCAACGCGACCATCGAGTCGCTGGACGGCTGACCGCCCTCGGTCTCCAGGGCGGGGTAGTCGGTGTAGCCGTCCGCCCCGCCCACGTACATCAGGTACCGGTCCCGGACCGGATTGAGGGGCGCGCCCCGCCGCAGCCGGTCCACCAGATCCGGGTTGGCGAGGAACGGCCGGCCGAGGGCGACCAGGTCGGCCCCGGCGGCCAGCATGTCGTGGGCCGCCCGGGTGACGGCCTGGGTGGTGAGGCCGGACAGCACCGGGTTGCCGATCAGGACGCCGGGCCAGTCGGCGCGGATCCCGCGGTACCACCATGTGCCGGGGTCGGCGTGCACGAGGTGCAGGTAGGCCAGGTCCAGGCCCTTCAGCCGGGCCAGCAGAGCCGGGTAGAGGTCCTCGGTGTCGTCCTCCTCGACACCGTTGACCGTGCTCCCGGGAGAGATGCGTACGCCCACCCGGTCCGCGCCGATCGCGTCGGCCACCGCCTCGGTGACCTCCGTCGTGAACCGCACCCGCCGCTCCACCGGCCCGCCGTAGCCGTCCGTCCTGCGATTGGTGTTCCCGGCGAGGAACTGGTGCAGCAGATGCCCGTTGGCCGAGTGCACCTCGACGCCCTCGAAGCCCGCTTCGACGGCCCGGCGGGCGGCGGCGGCGAAGTCGGCGACGGTGGACCGGATGTCGGCCGCGGTCATCTCCCGGGGCACGACGGCCGCCCGGTGTCCGCCCGGAGTGAAGATCGTCTCCGGAAGCGGCACGGCGGAGGGCGCGACGGGCGTCAGGCCCGTGGTCGCCGGGTGGGAGACCCGGCCGCCGTGCTGGAGCTGGAGGAACATCCGCCCGCCGCGCGCCCGCACGGCCTCGGTCACCCGCCGCCAGCCGGCCGTGTGCCGGTCGGTGTGGAGCGCGGTGATGTTCGGATACGTCTGCCCGACCGCGTTCGGTGTGGCGGCCTCGCCGATGATCAGGCCGGCGGAGGCGCGCTGGGCGTAGTAGGTGACCATGAGGTCGGTCGGGGTGCCGTCGGCCTCCGCGCGGTTGCGGGTGAGCGGAGCCATCACCAGGCGATGGGGAAGTTCGAGCCGGCCGAGCCGGGACGGTGCCAGGAAGTCCGGTGTCTTCGTCATGACCGCACGCTAGAACCTGACACTGATGTCAGATTCAAGCCCTGGGGGTGGCTGTCCGTGCGGATCGGTGAACTGGCGGGGCGGACGAACGTGAGCGAGCGGTCGCTGCGCTACTACGAGACCCAGGGGCTGCTGGCGGCCGACCGTACGCCCGGCGGACACCGCGACTACCCGGAGGCGGCCGTGGACCGGGTCGTGCGCATCCAGGAGCTGTACGCCGCCGGGCTGCACAGCGACAGGATCCGGCAGCTGCTGCCGTGCATGCGCGACCAGGACGGCGGGCCGTCCGCGACCGCCACCCCGCGCCTGGTCGCCGACCTCACCGAGGAACGCGCCCGTATCGACCGGATGATCGCCGATCTGAAGCGGTCCCGGGACACCCTCGACGACGTCATCGAGGCGGCACGCGACACCTGACGCCGCCGTACCCCCGAACGCCCCGCCCACCAGGAAGCCCCCCGCGCTCCGTGCGACGGTGGCCGTACGGCGATGAGGAAGATCACGACGTACGGAGCCCGTCATGGCAGACCTCCAGGACGAACTGCCCCCCACGGCCGAGGTGGGTGAGCTGCCCCGGCTCTTCGAGGCCGTGCCGGAGCTGTACACGCCCGTCTCCGACCCGGACAGCGAGCCTTCGGACCGTGCTCGCGCGATCCTGGCCGCGCACCCCGTCGCCGACGGCTACAGCGGACTGCCGTGGGCCCTGAGACACCTGCCCTGGTTCGACCTGGAGGTCGGCGAGAGCGCCGTGGACACGGATGTGCCCCGGCTCCGGGAGGGCCACGTCGGCGCCCTGATGTGGTCGCTGCACCTGCCCGAGGGGCTCGACGGGGACCGTGCCGTCGGCGCCACCCTGGAACAGCTGGACCTGGTGAAGACGGTCGTACGGAATCATCCGGAGGGCCTGCGTCTGGCCTGCACCGCCGGACAGACCACCGACGCCCGCAACTGCGGCCGCGTCGCCGTCCTGCTCGGCCCCGCCGGAGCCGCCGCCCTCGGCGACTCGCTCGGCATCCTGCGCTCCCTGCACACCCTCGGCCTGCGCGTCCTCACCCTGTCCGGGGTGTCCTGGGCTAGCGAGGCGGGGCTCACCCGGTTCGGCGAGGAGGTGCTGCGCGAGATGAACCGGCTCGGAGTCCTCGCCGATCTCTCCGGCGCCTCCGAGGCCACCGTCCGGCGGACCCTGGCGGTGGCCAAGGCGCCCGTGCTCTTCACCCGTTCGGCCGCCCGCGCCCTGCGCCCCCACCCGGCCAACCTTCCCGACGACCTGCTCGCCGAGCTGGGCGCCGCCCGGGGCCTGTGCATGGTGCCGCTGACCGCCGAGCAGACCGGCCCGACGGTCCGGGACGTTGCCGACCACCTCGACCATCTGCGGGCGGTCGCGGGCGCCGAGAGCGTGGGCCTGTCCGGCACCTACGACGCCGGCATCGCCCACCCCCAGGAACTGGACGACGCCGCCTGCTACCCCCATCTCATCGCCGAGTTGCTGCGCCGTGGCTGGGAGGAGGCCGACCTCGCGCTGCTGACCTGGGGGAACGTCCAGCGGGTACTGCGCGAGTCCGACTTCACCGCGCGCGCGGCGCAGCTACGGCGCGAGCCGTCGACGGCGAAGATCGCCGAGCTCGACGGATAGCGGGCGGCGCCACACCGGGCCGCTCCGGCGGAGGCGGCCTCGCCGACGGCGCTACACCGGGTCGATGCGGCAGAGGCAGAAGGGGTGTCCCGCAGGGTCGGCGTACACCCGGAAGTCCTCCTTGTCCTCCGCGTGCAGCGGCCGTCCACCCAGCTCCAGCACCCGGGCCTCGGCCGCGTCGATCTCCTCCCAGGTGGTCCCACCGTCGAAGTCGAGGTGGAACTGCTGGGAGTTGCGGTCCGCCCGCGGCCACTCCGGCGGGGTGAGCCCCGGTGCGCTCTGGAAGGCCAGCCGGGGGCCGCCGGGGACGCGCAGGACCACCCACTCGGGGTCGTCGTCCTCCGGGGTGCCGCCCACGATCCCGGCGTAGAACCGGGCGAGCGCGCGGGGGTCGGGGCAGTCGATCACGACGGAACGGAAGCGTGCGACAGTCACTGGGGATCCTCCTGGTTCGACCGGCGGTTCAGCAGGCGCAGAGACAGAACGGGTGCCCCGCCGGGTCCGCGTACACGCGGAAGGTGCGGGAGCGGTCCTCGGCGTCCAACGGCTTCGCCCCGAGCGCCAGCACCTCCTTCTCGGCCGCGTCCAGGTCCTCGACGGTCAGGTCCAGATGGAACTGCTGCGAGGCGTCGGGGGCGGGCCACTTCGGCGGTACGAAACCGGGGGCGGCCTGGAAGGCCAGCGACGCTCCGCCGGGGGTCCTGAGGTCCACCCAGTCCCCCTCGCCCTCGACGCTGCCGCCGAGGACGCCGGCGTAGAAACCGGCGAGCGCGCGGGGGTCCGGACAGTCCATTACGACGACTCCGAGTTCGGCGATGGCCATGGCTTCCTCCTTGAAGCGGTGTTACCCGTAGAGTTGGGTAACCAGTAACCGTTACTGCATGCTCCCGTATTGGGGGTAACCTCGCAAGGGGATTCATTAGCTAGGTAGCGTGCAGCCATGAGTGAACGATCGCCCGCGCCCGGGGGGCTGGACCTGGTCCAGGCCCTGGTCAACACGGTGGATCTGGAGTCGGGTGCCGATGCGCTGGACACGGCGGAGGGCCGGGCGCGCTTCGGGATCGCCGAGGGCCAGGTCGCGGAGGCGTGTGAGCTGCGGGAGTCGTTGCGGGTCACCCTGCTGGCCCACGCGGGGCATCCGCCCCATCGCGCGGTGACACCGCTGGGGGAATTGCTGGCGGCGGCGCCCCTGGTCCTGACGGTGACCGCGTCGGACGGCTCGGCCGCCCTCGCCCCCGCCGACCCCCGCCCGCTCCTCTCCCGTGTCGCCGCCGCCGTCGCGGACTCCCTGATCGACGGCACCTGGATGCGGCTGAAGGCCTGCGAGGCGGCGGACTGCCACTGGGCGTACTACGACCGCAGCCCGGCGGGCCGGGGGCGCTGGTGCTCCATGCAGGTGTGCGGCGCGCGGGCGAAGATGCGGAGGTATCGGGGGAAGGCGGCGTCCTAGGGGTGCGGGTGCGGCCACGACGGTGCCGCACCCGACCTACACGCCCTCGTCTCCTCCCCGCGGAGCCGAAGCCGCGGCCCGCGACCCCACCAGAAGCAGGCACAGCACCGCGACCCCCGCGACCAGACCGGCCAGGACCAGCAACGGATCCAGCGGCCGGGCCGTGGACGCGGCCGCCTGGGTCGCGGCCGGCTGCGCCGCCTGCGAGACCTGCGGCGACGGCGCCGTCTGCGGTACGGCGGCCTGGGACGCCGTGGGTGAGGGAGACGAGCCGGCACGGGTCGCCGCGGGGCTGCGGCCGGTCGTCATGCCCGGCATCGTCGAGTGCTGCTGCTGACTCGTCGAAGGCTGCGTGTGCTCGTGCCGCGTCGGTGCCGCCGGGGTCGGCGCCGGAGCCGCCGCCCGGACCGTGATGCCCGCCGTCATGTCCGGGTGGACCGTGCAGACGTAGCCGTAGGCACCGGCCGTGGTGAACGTGAAGCTCCAGCTCTCGCCCTTGTTCAGCATGGGGGAGTGGATCGCGAGCGGGCCGGAGGTGGTCTTCACGTCGTGCGGTGCCGTGTCGTAGTTGGTCCACGTCACCGTGGACCCGGCGGGCACACTCAAAGACGCCGGCGAGAACGCGTACCCCTTCATCGCCACCTGGAATGTCGCCGCCGACGCCTCGTGACCGTACGGCAGCATCCCCACGACGAGCAGCGTGAGCACCGCCGCGGCCCGCAGTACCCCCCTCATGCGAACTCCGCCGCGACGAGCAGCCTGAGGCGCGTGGCCGGAAGCCGCCACGGCAGCCGGAACCCGGTGGCCCGGCGCAGCAGCCGGTACGGCAGCTTGGCCGCGCCCACCACGAGCAGCCGGTCCTCGGCCCGCTCGACCACCCGTAGCCGCAGCAGGACGGGAAAGGCGACGCCGTTCAGGTCGAGGTCGCCGGTGAGCTGGAGCCGGTCGCCGGGCACGGTGTCGACCCGCTCGGAGGTGAGGACGGCCCGCAGTTCACGGTGGTCGAACGAGAAGCGAAAGGCGGGCTGTGCGGCGTCCGGGGACATCTCCATGGACGCCTCGGCGAGCGGTACCCGCCGTCGCCGCAGCGGCAACGGTCCGTACCAGGCCGTGAGTTCGGCGAGCGAGCGGCCGGGGGCCACGGTGTAGCGCTGGGGCGGAGGAACGGTGGGCAGGGTGACGGTTGTCATCCCGAACTCCTTGGAAAGCGGTTCCCGAAATGTGGCGGGGGTGTGGAGAATGGGTCGTGGACGCCGCTCCGGCCGGCTGAGCCCCGGCCGGAGCGGCGTCCACCCTTGCGCGGGACGCGTCAGCAGCTGGCGGTGAGGAAGTCCGTGGTGGGCTGGAGCATGTGCCCGGCCCAGACGGTGTGCATCTTCACGTAGCCGTCGACGTCGAGCAGGTCGGTGACCTGCTGTCCGAGCGATTCCTCCAGGTGTGCCGAGTAGATGTGCTGGAGCAGCACGGTGAGGGTGTCGTCGGCCACCGAACCACCGTCACTGACGGCCGGCTTGAGGATGGACTCGATCCACACCGTGTGCATCTTGAGGTACGAGTCGAGCGCCAGCGCGTCCTGTACCTGCTGACCCGGCGACTCCGACAGGTGCGCCGCGTAGAGGTGCTGGAGGATCGGCAGCAGCTCGTTGTTGATGCTGGCGCACTGCTCCCCGGAGCCGGAGCCGCCACCGGAGGTCGGCGTGGCCGTCGGGGCCGCGGTGGGCGTACCGGCGGGCGGCGTCGAGGTGGGGGTGGCCGTCGGAGTGGCCGTGGGCGTGCCGGTCGGCGTCGCGGTCGGGGTGGGCGCAGGCGTCGTACCGCCACCGCCGCCACCGGACGCGGCGACGACCTTCACGGACGACACCATGTCCGGGTGCACCGCGCAGTAGTACTCGTACGTCCCCACCTTGGTGAAGGTGTACGACCACGACTGGCCCTGCTTCAGCGTCCCCGAGTCGAAGGCCACCGGGGCCTTGGTCGTGGTCACCGTGTGCGGTGCGCTGTCGTGGTTGGTCCACTGGACGGTCTGGCCGGCCTCGACGACGAGCTGCTTACCGTCGCCGAACTTGTAGCTCATGATGTCGACCTGGTAGTCCGCCTTGGCGGCCGCGGCGGGCTGGACCTCGGCAGCGGCGGCAGCGGGCGCCTGAGCCGCGCCCGCAGTCTGCTGCGAGGAACTGGTGGAACCCGAGGCCGCGTTCAGCAGTCCGAGGCTGAGCACGGCCGCGAGTGCCGCACCGAGCCCCACGAACAGCAGGGACCGGCCCCCGGACCTACCGGCCTTGGCCGTCGGCGGCTCGAGCCGCCGTTCGCCGGTCTCATCGCTTCTATTCACTTCAACTCCTATTGTTTCCCAGGGAGTTGTTTCCCATGGAGTTCAGCGGCCAGGATCGGCCGTGACCAGCAGACTCGTCACGGCGAGGACGACGAGGACCAGCCCCGTCTCGACCGCGACCGAGTAACCGAAGGGCCGCACGGTGGCGGCGTCGCCGCGCAGCAGCACGGCGAGATCGAGACGGGTGCGCACCCACTGACGGCTCGCGTACGCGGCCACCAGGACGCCCCCGAGGACGGCTGTCTTGACGAGCAGCAGATGCCCGTACGAGGTGTGCAGCAGCGCGCCGTACGACCCCACCACCTGCCAGGCGAGCACCAGCCCGGCGCCGACGATGCCCGTGACGCTCACGGCCGCGAGCTTCGAGTAGCCCGGCACGACCCGCGCCAGCTCCCCGGCTTGGCGGCGCGGCAGTACGGCCAGCGCGAGCATGGCGAGCCCGCCGATCCACAGCGCGGCCCCGAGCAGGTGCACGAAGTCGGCGACGGCACCCCAAGTGGGCTCGCTGCCCTCGGAGTTGTGGCCCGTCATCCCGGTCGTGCGCAGCAGCCCGAAGGTCACGGCGAGGGCGCCCACCCGCCAGCCCGGCGAGCGGGAGGTGGCAGCGCCGCCCTGGAGCAGGGCGCTGAGCACCACGGCCGCGAGCACCCACATCAGTCCCCGTGCGGCGAGCACGATGCCGGGTTCGGTGGCCAGGATGTCCGCGTAGGTCGCCGGGCGCAGCGCGTCCCGCAGCCCGCCGAAGGAGGTGTAGGCCCCCTGGAGCCCGATGGCCGCCACGGTCGCCGGCAGCCCGCCCGTCCAGGCCAGCCCCAGCAGCGCCCGGGCCCGCGGTTCGTGGGTGCCGCCAGGCCACAGCAGCGCGACGAACGCGAGCCCGCCGACGAACAGGGCCAGCGCGAGGTATCCGGCCCAGCGGACGGCGACGAGGCCCTTGCGCACCGAGGGGGACGGTGCGGGAGCGGCAGCCGGGGCCTCGTCGCCGTCGGTCTTGGTGGCGGCAGTGCCGGCGGTGAAGGCGATCCGGCCGGAGGAGGCGTGCCCGTCCTCCTCGTCCACGACGGACCAGACGACGGCGAACCTCCCGTCCGCCGGGCTGTTGAGAGCGACTCGCACGACACTCTTCTTCGCGGTACGCGACACCGGCAGCCGGTCGCCGTCCACCGTCAGCACCCGTACGTCGGCCAGGTCGACGGCCTCGTCGAAGGTGAGGGTGAGCCGGTCTGGGGCCTTCGCCAGGTCGGCCCCGTCCTTGGGGGAGGAGCTCACCAACCCGGTGTGGGCAAAGGCGGGCTGGACCGCGCCGAACAGGGCGCAGAGCAGGGCGGCGAGGAGGAGCAGGGTCCGGCGCAGGGTCCTCACGGGGTCGCCTCCGGCTGCGGGGAGGCGGAGGCGGGGGCGGAGGCGGGGGTGAGGATGCCACCGAGGAGGCCGGCAGCGGGGGCGAGTCCGACGCAGGGGGAGGCGGTCGGCGAGGGCGAGGGGGTCGCCGCCGGGCCGTCCAGGAGGCCGAGGACGGAGTCGGTGACCCCGACGAGCAGCGGCTGTACGAGCTTGACCTCGCCGTCCGTGCAGCTGTCCGTGCCCGAGGGGGAGGGCGTGGGGGTGGTGGGCGCGGGCGTGGGGGAACCGGTGCCCGGGACCGGCGTGGTCCCGTGGCCGGCGTGTCCGCCGCCCTGGCCGCCACCGGAGCCGATGGGGACGGGACCGGTCACCACGCCCCCGCCGCCGGTGCCGTATCCGCCGCCGTATCCGAGGCCCCCGCCGGCTCCGCCGTACGACGGCAACTCCCCGGAGCCCACCGGGGCTTGACCGGCCCCCGGGGAGGTCGTCGCCGGTGCCGCGGCCGCGGGCGGGGTGACCGGGGGAGCGGCCTCGGCCGCGCCGGAGGCGGGGGCGCCGATGCCCGACGCGTAGCCCAGCACGATCACCACGGTGCCGACGAGTGCCCCGGCGACCAGTTCGTCGCGGTGGTCACGCGGGACACCCGTCGCCCTGCGGAACAAGGGCATGACTCACTCCTGACATGCTCAGGTCAATCCGACCGAAGAACGCGGCCGATGACGAACAGTGGAGTGGAGCGCGGATTCCGCATCACTACGCACCGGTTAACCGATGGTTGCCTACCTCTCCATAACGGGGGTGTGGTCTGTGAGAACGGTCGATTCCGCACTGTGCTCGAATGCAAATCGAACTCGTGTTGAGGATTCCGGGGAGGGCGGGCATATGCCAGGTCGGCGCACGACAGAGCCCCGGCGCTGGAACGCGCCGGGGCCCTGTACGAGCTGTCTCCGGGGTCAGGCGGTCGGCCGCCCCATCGCCCGGTAGGTCCACCCGGCCTTCCGCCACAGCACCGGGTCCAGCGCGTTGCGGCCGTCCAGGACGACCTTTGCAGCCGCCACCTCGCCGAGGGCCGCAGGGTCCAGTTCGCGGAACTCCCGCCACTCGGTCAGGTGGAGTACGACGTCGGCGCCCCGGACCGCGTCCACGGCGGTGTCGGCGTAGCCGAGGGTCGGGAAGAGGCGGCGGGCGTTGTCCATGCCCTTCGGGTCGTAGACCGTGACCTGGCCGCCCTGGAGGTGGATCTGCCCGGCGACGTTCAGCGCGGGCGAGTCCCGGACATCGTCCGAGTCGGGCTTGAAGGTGGCGCCGAGCACCGCGACCCGCTTGCCCAGGAACGGGCCGCCGCCCAGTATCTGCCGGGCCAGTTCCACCATCTGGCCCCGCTGGCGCATGTTGATCGAGTCGATCTCGCGCAGGAAGGTCAGCGCCTGGTCGGCGCCGAGCTCACCCGCACGGGCCATGAAGGCCCGGATGTCCTTCGGCAGACAGCCGCCGCCGAAGCCGATCCCGGCCCGCAGGAACTTCTTCCCGATCCGGTCGTCGTAGCCGATGGCCTCCGCCAGCTTCGCCACATCGCCGTCCGCGGCCTCGCACACCTCCGCCATCGCGTTGATGAACGAGATCTTGGTCGCCAGGAAGGAGTTCGCGGACGTCTTCACCAGCTCGGCGGTCGGGAAGTCGGTCACCACGAACGGCGTGCCCTCGCCGAGCGGGGTCGCGTACACCTCGCGCAGCAGCTTCTCCGCGCGCTCGCTGCGCACACCGACGACGATCCGGTCCGGGTGCAGCGTGTCGTCCACCGCGAAGCCCTCACGCAGGAACTCGGGGTTCCAGGCCAGCTCGGCGTCCGCGCCGACGGGGGAGTGGTCGGCCAGGTAGCGGGCCAGCCGGTCGGCGGAGCCGACGGGCACCGTCGACTTGCCGACGACGAGGGCCGGGCGGGTCAGGTGCGGGGCCAGGGAGGCGATCGCGGAGTCGACGTACGACATGTCGCAGGCGTACTCGCCGTGCTTCTGCGGGGTCGTCACGCAGACGAAGTGGACGTCACCGAAGGCGGCGACCTCGGCCCAGTCCATGGTGAAGCGGAGGCGCCCGGTGGAACCCTCGATCCCGGCGACATGCTTGCGCAGCAGTTCGTCGAGGCCGGGCTCGTACATCGGGGCCTCGCCCCGCTCCAGCTTCTCGATCTTCTCGGGCACCACATCGAGCCCCAGCACCTCGAAACCGAGCTCGGCCATGGCCGCGGCGTGGGTGGCGCCGAGGTAGCCGGTGCCGATCACGGTGATCTTGAGGGCCATGGAGACTCCAGAAAAGGGGGACGGGCCAGTGCGCGCCCGAGCATAGTCGGAGGGTCTGACGGGCATTTTTCCCGCTGTCGCCAAGCTCACGTATCACTCCCGTGGGCCGGGCCCTAAAATTTGAGTTACTTAACGGTAATTAGCACAGGCATTGCAGCGTCCTTGGAGCGTGAGAGACCTTGGCCGGATCGGCTGACTTCGACCTGTACCGCCCGTCCGAGGAGCACGACATGCTCCGGGACGCCATCCGCTCGCTGGCGGAGGCGAAGATCGCGCCCTACGCCGCCGCCGTCGACGAAGAGGCCCGCTTCCCGCGCGAGGCGCTGAACGCGCTGGTCGCGGGCGACCTGCACGCCGTGCACGTCCCCGAGGAGTACGGCGGCGCGGGCGCCGACGCGCTGGCCACGGTGATCGTGATCGAGGAGGTCGCGCGCGCCTGCGTGTCCTCCTCCCTCATCCCCGCCGTGAACAAGCTGGGCTCGCTCCCGGTGATCCTCTCCGGCTCCGAGGACCTGAAGAAGAAGTACCTCGGCCCGCTCGCCAAGGGCGACGCGATGTTCTCGTACGCCCTCTCCGAGCCGGACGCCGGCTCCGACGCGGCCGGCATGAAGACCAAGGCCGTCCGCGACGGCGACCACTGGATCCTCAACGGCGTGAAGCGCTGGATCACCAACGCGGGCGAGTCCGAGTACTACACGGTCATGGCGGTCACGGACCCGACCAAGCGCTCCAAGGGCATCTCGGCGTTCGTCGTCGAGAAGTCCGACGAGGGGGTCTCCTTCGGCGCTCCGGAGAAGAAGCTCGGCATCAAGGGCTCCCCGACCCGCGAGGTCTACCTCGACAACGTCCGCATCCCCGCCGACCGCATGATCGGCGACGAGGGCACCGGCTTCGCCACCGCGATGAAGACCCTGGACCACACCCGCATCACCATCGCCGCCCAGGCCCTCGGCGTCGCTCAGGGCGCCCTCGACTACGCCAAGGGCTACGTCCAGGAGCGCAAGCAGTTCGGCAAGGCCATCGCCGACTTCCAGGGCATCCAGTTCATGCTCGCCGACATGGCCATGAAGATCGAGGCCGCCCGCGCCCTGACGTACCAGGCGGCGGCGAAGTCGGAACGCGTCGCCGCCGGAGGTCGAGAAGCGGACCTCACCTTCCAGGGCGCCGCCGCCAAGTGCTTCGCCTCGGACGTGGCGATGGAGGTCACCACGGACGCGGTCCAGCTGCTGGGCGGGTACGGCTACACCCGGGACTACCCGGTGGAGCGCATGATGCGCGACGCGAAGATCACGCAGATATATGAAGGCACGAATCAGGTGCAGCGCATCGTCATGGCGCGCAACCTGCCGTAGCCGGTCCGACCGGCGACGACCGAGCCCCCGGATGCGTTCCGGGGGCTTTTGTCGTACCGCGGCTGGGGCATTTCGGGGTGGATTGTTCGTGTCCGCCCGATGGCGCCGCGCGAGACAGGGGCGTAGGACGGAAGAGCACGGGGCCCGCCCCGGGTTCCCGCATCCCCCAGGAGGAGCCATGACCCAGGCCGAGAGCATGTCCACGATGAGCAAGGAGATGCAGGACTGCGTGGCGGCGTGCATGGAGTGCCACAGTGTCTGCGAGGAGACGATGAGCTCCTGCATGCAGATGGGCGGCCAGGCGCAGATGCAGATCATGCGCGCGCTCATCGACTGCGCCGAGATGACCCGCATGTGCGCGGACATGATGATGCGCCGCTCGCCCCTGTCGGCGGAGATGTGCGCGATGTGCGCCAAGGCGTGCGAGATGTGCGCCGAGGCGTGTATGTCCATGCCGGACGATGCCCAGATGATGCGCTGCGCGGAGGCGTGTCGTCGCTGCGTGCAGACCTGTCGAGCGATGTCGGGGATGGCGATGTGACGCCTGCCGGCTGACTGATCAAGGGCACCCGCCGGGGTGTCCTTGATCACCGGGGGTGCAGACTGCTGGGCATGACCTCGCCCGAGAACACGACGCCGCCCTACACGGATGAGCGGGGACGGCCCGCGGACCGGCTCTTCCAGCCGCCGCCGCTGCCCCCGGCGACGGACGCCACCGAAGCCTTCGACGCCGCCGAGCGCGACATGTGGCAAGGGCGGACCGAGGCCTACGCCGGGAGTTTCGCGCGGCTGTGCGCCCACCCGGTCGGGGCCCTGCTCGACGCGGCCGGAGTCGGCGAGGGGACACGGGTCCTCGACGTCGGGACCGGCACCGGTACGGTGGCCGCGGCGGCGCGCGAGCGCGGTGCCCGGGTGAGGGCCGTGGACGCCGACGCCGGGATGGTGGCGGCGGCGCGTGCCCGCGGGCTCGACGCGCGTACCGGTGTACTGCCCGAACTTCCTTATGGTGACGGCGAGTTCGATGCCGTCGTCGGCAACTTCGTCGTCAACCACGTCGGCCGCCCCCGCGCCGCCCTCGCCGAACTCCACCGTCTTCTGCGCCCCGGCGGCCGGATCGCCCTCACGACGTGGAGCGCACGGCGCGGCGCGGGACAGGACCTGCTGGGCCGGGCCTGTGAGGCGGGCGGGGCCGTACCGCCGGCCTACCTCCCGCGGCTGGATCCGGTGCAGGACTGGACCCGTACGGCGGACGGCCTCACCGAACTGCTCGCAGGGGCCGGATTCATCGAGGCGGAGGCGGCCGAACTCACGTGGGAGCACCGGGCCGGAGTCGAGGAGTGGTGGAGCGCCGCCGCAGGCGGGGTCGCCACGATCGGACTGATCGTCACCTCGCAGGACCCGGGGACCGTCGTACGGATCCGGCGGGAGTACGAGCGTCTGAGCGCCGAACACACGGTGGCGGAAGGGCAGTTGGCCCTTCCGCACATCGCGCTGCTCGGCTCGGGACGGCGGGCTTGAGGACCCTGGCCCTCAGTTGCCCGAGACCGTGACCTTCTCGTCGTTCTTCAGCTCGTCGACCAGGGTCTTCACCTTGGCCTTGTCCCACAGCAGGTTGCCGCCCGTGGAGCCGGAGATCGGCATGTTCATGGACGTGCCGTCACCGCCGTTGACGCCCTTCATCGCCCAGAACATCTTGGCCAGGTCGTACAGGCCCATGTCCTTGTCGACGATCAGCGAGTCCAGGCCCGCGCCCATCGTCGGGTAGAGCTTGAACGGGTTCAGGATGGTGCTCGGGGTGGCGACCTGGTTGGCGAGCGCGTTCAGGAACTTCTGCTGGTTCTTCGTGCGGTCCAGGTCGGAGCCCGCGAGGGCGTACCGGGTGCGGACGAAGGCGAGGGCCTGGTCGCCGTTCAGGGTCTGCTTGCCGGCCGTGAAGTCGGCACCGGACTTGGTGTCCTTCATGCCGCCCTTCGGGATGTCGATCTCGACCCCGCCGACCGCGTCCACGATGTTCGCGAAGCCGGCGAAGCCGATCTCGACGTAGTGGTCGATCTTCAGGCCGGTGTTGAACTCGACCGTGCGCACCAGCAGTTCGGGGCCGTCCTCGGCGTAGGCGGCGTTCAGCTTCACGTGCCGGCCCGTGCCCTTGTAGGTCTTGCCGGACTCGGAGCCCACGAAGGTCGGGATCTCCACGTCCGAGTCACGCGGCAGCGAGATCAGCGTGTCGCCGTTGCTGCCGGTGTGCAGGATCATCATCGAGTCGGTGCGCTTGCCCGCGGCGGAGCCGGTGTGCAGCTGCTTCTTCTGCTCCGAGGAGAGCCCGGCGCGGCTGTCGGAGCCGACGATCAGGTAGTTGGTGCCGTCGCCCTGCTCCGGCCGGTCGATGACCTTGGACAGGTCGACCTCGCGGTTGAGCTTGGAGTCGGCCCAGAAGTAGGTGGCGACGGTCGTCACGATCAGCCCGGTGATCACGACGATCGCGGTCCACTTGATCCGCTTGCGCCAGTTCGGCGCGGGCCGCGGACCACGGCCGCCGCCGCCCGGCTCGCCGGGGCCGCCGTAGCCACCGCCCCCGCCGGGGGCGCCGTAGACCTGGCCGGTGTTGTAGCCGCTGTCATAGCCACCGCCGTGGCCCTGGCCGTCGACGTACGACGGCTGCTGGGGCACGCCGTTGCCGTACGGCGGCGCGGACGGGCCCTGACGGCCGTACGCGCCCTGCCCGGGCGCCCCCTGATCGCGGCGGACCTGCCGCATCACGCGGGCGCTCTCGGGCTGTGCGCTCGCGCTGCCGCGTCCGTACCGGTCGCGGTCGTCGCCGGACCATCCCTCGGGCCAATCGTTCATGGGGCCCAGTGTGCCGGTACCGGCTGTGCCCTATACAAGGGTCGTCGGAAAATCAGAGCAGCGCTGTTGCCAAGCTGACACAAATTCCGCGATTGTCATCACGGCATAAGGTGGAGGCCATGACAGACCAGGCCACCCTCGCGCAACCGGGTACTCCGGAGATCCCGGGCAAGCTCACCTCGGCGTCCCGCACCACGCTGAGCCACATCATGACCCAGGCCGACACCAACCTTCTCGGTACCGTGCACGGCGGCGTGATCATGAAGCTGGTGGACGACGCGGCGGGCGCGGTGGCCGGGCGGCACAGCGGTGGGCCCGCCGTCACCGCCTCCATGGACGAGATGGCGTTCCTGGAGCCGGTCAGGGTGGGTGACCTCGTCCATGTGAAGGCCCAGGTCAACTGGACCGGCCGCACCTCGATGGAGGTCGGTGTGCGGGTCCTCGCGGAGCGCTGGAACGAGTCCACGCCCGCCACCCAGGTCGGCTCCGCCTACCTCGTCTTCGCCGCGGTCGACGCCGACGGCAAGCCACGCCGGGTCCCTCCGGTGCTCCCGGAGACGGAACGGGACGAGCGCCGCTACCAGGAGGCCCAGATCCGCCGCACCCACCGCCTCGCGCGACGCCGGGCGATCATGGAACTGCGGGAGAAGCGGGCGGCGGAGGGCTTCGAGGACTGAGCCCGCCCCCGTGAGGAAGCTCACGGGCAGCGCTCCGCCTACACGCACCCCACCTCGTCCCCCGTGACCACCCCGAACTCCCCCTGGAGCTCGTCCTCGGCCCGTACCTTGCGCACCCGCTCGAAGTCCGCGCCCGCGATCACCTTCAGCACCGCCCCCTGGCCCTTCACCGCCCGCAGCTCGCTGCCGGGCAGGGCCGCCGCCAGGGAGCGGGCGGAGCGGTCCCAGCGGGGGTCGTAGGCGACGACCGTGCGCTTCAGCGTCCGGTCGGCGGCGTTCACCGGGAACCCCGTCGTACGGAACCCCGTCGCCGCCAGCGCCGCGTCCACGCGCTTGCCGAGCCCGCCCGCCGCCGTGCCGTTCTCGACCTGGACGCGGATCTGCTGCGGGGCCACCGGGACCAGCAGCGCCTTGTTCTTCGGCTTGTCCGCGGCCAGCGGCTGGTCGTCGCGCAGGGACTTGAAGAGCCGCGACGACTTCACCGGGTCCCACTTCAAGGTCGACCCCACGCCCTTGACGACGTATCCCATCTGCCCGATCGGCACGGTCGTGAACTCCGAGGAGGAGGGGGAGAAGTTGCGCATCGCCCGGCCCAGACCGAGCAGTTCGTCCGTGCCGAAGCCCTTGTCGGCGCGTACGGAGCCGAGGACGGCCCGGGTCACGTCGCGGAACCTCATCGGGTTCAGGAGGATGCCGGACGAGGTCGCCCGGTCGATCAGCGCCGCGAGGAAGCGCTGCTGCCGCTTCATCCGGCCGAGGTCGGAGGAGCCGTCGGCGTGCCGGGAGCGGACGTACTGCAGGGCCTGCCCGCCCATCAGCCGATGCCGGCCGGCCGCCAGGTCGAGGCCGGTGTACGTGTCCTTGAGCGGGTCGGCGTTGCAGATCTCGACGCCGCCGAGCACGTCGACCGTCCTCATGAAGCTGGTGAAGTCGACCTCCAGATAGTGGTCGATCTTCACGTGGGTCATGTTCTCGACGGTCCGGACCGTCAGCTGGGGCCCGCCTTCCGCGTAAGCCGCGTTGATCTTGAGGGGGTGCCCGTGGTGGCGTTCCCCCGTGGTCACGTCGACGTGCTCGGGCGTCATCGCGTACGAGTCGCGCGGCAGGCTCACCACGCTCGCCCGCTCCCGGTCCTCCGAGATGTGCACGATCATGATCGTGTCGGTGCAGTGGCAGGGCTCGCCGCCCAGCCGGTACTTCAGCCGCTCGGCCTCGGTGATCTTGTCGCGGCCGTCGGTGCCGACCAGCAGCACGTTCATGCCGTCTCCGGCGCGCGGCCGGTTCTTCATGTCCTTGAAGGGGTCCACGCGCGCGATGTCCGCGTCGAGGCTGGTGACGACCGCGTGCCCGATCCCGGCGGAGGCGAGCACGACGACGGACAGCGTGGTCGCCGCCCGCATGCCCCAGCGGGGCCGCTTGCGTCGCACGGGCGGCCGGGAGGGCCGGCGCTGCGGGGGGCGAGGGCGGGCGGCGGAGGGGCGGGGCGGCGTGCTGGGCATGGGGGGACACCTCCGCGAGGGCAGCCGAACGAGGGATCATGAGCACCGTAGGCCCATACGATCTGCGACGACCGGCACCGCCCCGGGCGGGGCGCGGCGGTGTCCCCCGTTCGCGGTAACGTGAGCCCCCTATGAACGCCAAGCCCGACGTGCAGCTCCCCGCCGTATCTGTGATCATGCCCGTCCTCGACGAGGAGCGGCATCTGCGCGGAGCCGTCCAAGCGATCCTCGCGCAGGAGTACGCCGGCGAGATGGAGGTCGTGATCGCCCTCGGTCCGTCCACGGACCGCACGGACGAGATCGCGGCTCAGCTCGTAGCGGAGGACTCCCGCGTCCACACCGTCCCGAACCCCACCGGCCGCACCCCCGCCGCCCTCAACGCCGCGATCAAGGCATCCCGCCACCCGATCGTCGTCCGCGTCGACGGGCACGGCATGCTCTCGCCGAACTACATCGCGACCGCCGTACGGCTCCTGGAGGAGACCGGCGCGCAGAACGTCGGCGGCATCATGCACGCCGAGGGCGAGAACGACTGGGAGCGCGCGGTCGCCGCCGCGATGACCTCGAAGATCGGGGTGGGCAACGCGGCCTTCCACACCGGTGGCGAGGCACAGGCGGCCCAGACCGTCTACCTCGGTGTCTTCCGGCGCGAGGCGCTGGAGCAACAGGGCGGCTACAACGAGGAGTTCATCCGCGCCCAGGACTGGGAGCTCAACTTCCGGATCCGTGAGGCGGGCGGGCTGATCTGGTTCTCGCCGGAGCTCAGGGTGTCGTACCGCCCGAGGCCGAGCGTGAAGGCCCTCGCCAAGCAGTACAAGGACTACGGCCGCTGGCGGCACGTCGTGGCCCGCTACCACGAGGGCTCCATCAACCTGCGCTACCTCGCCCCGCCGACCGCGGTGTGCGCGATCGTGGCCGGAGTCGTGGTCGGCGCCGCGCTGACCCCGCTCGGCTTCGTCGTCCCCGGCGGCTACCTCGCGGCGATCGTCCTCGGCTCGCTGCCCGCGGGCAAGGGGCTCCCGCTGAAGGCACGGCTCCAGATACCTGTGGCGCTCGCCACCATGCACATGTGCTGGGGCTACGGCTTCCTGACCAGCCCGCGCTCGCTGGCCAGGCGGGTCATCGCCTCGCGGCGGCCCGCGGTGCTGAACAAGGTGTGAAGGAGGGTGCCCCGCCCGGGGGCACCCTCGCTCACCAGGTGAAGCCCGGGTTCACGTGCATACAGGCCGTGTCGTCCGCGCCGTTGAGGGCCTCCGCGGTCTTCGGGGTCGTGTCGTCCTGCTGGGGTGCCTTGTACGTCGTGCCCTCGCGCCAGTCGGCGCCGACGACGAGGGTGACCCCGGAGACGTCCGTCGACTTCTTCACCGAACTCATGGGAATCCCCAGGGACTTGGCGACCGCCTGGGCGTCGCCCTCCAGTTCGGCGCTCGGGTAGCGCACCAGCGTCGTCGCCTCGCTCAGGGACCCCGTCCGGTCGGAGACCGCCTTGTCGTAGCCCTTCTCCACCAGCAGTCCGGCCACGGTGCTCGCGCGGCCGCTCGCCGCGGCCAGGGCGTTGGTGCGGGTGCCGTTCTGGACCACGACCCCGATCTCGTCCTTCGCGGCTGCCGGATCGTCGGAGGCCGCCCCGGCCTTCTCGGCGGTCGCCTTCTTCGCGTCCTTGCCGTCCAGCGCGATGTCCTCGCGCACCAGCCGGAAGAGCTTCTCGGCGTCCTCGGTGGGCTCCACCCGGGCGCCCACGTACCGGTTGGGCATCGTGGTCATGGTGATGCGCTCCGGCTCCACCTTCCGCAGCTCGTTGCTGAGGTCGTAGAGCTTCTTCACGGTGCCGAGCCCGGAGTCGACCGTGATCGCGCTCGTGGCCTGCTCGGCCAGCTTGCGCAGCTTGTTCGGGCTGCTCAGGGTGGCGTTGGCGCGCAGCTCGCGGACCATCGAGTTCATGTACATGTGCTGGGCCTTGGCGCGGGCCAGGTCACTGCCGTCCTCGAAGCCGTAACGGGTGCGCAGCCACTGCAGGGCCTGCTCGCCCTTGATGGAGGTGGTGCCCTTCTCCAGCTTCAGGCCGGAGCCGTGCCCCTGGCTGTCCCGCGAGTGGATGTTGGCGTCCACGCAGACCGGGACGCCGCCGATGGCATCGGCCATGGACACCACGCCCGAGAAGTCGACCATCATGAAGTGGTCGATGTGGATACCGGTGAGCTCCTGCCAGGTGGCCACCGTGCAGCCCGGGCCGCCGTGGCCGAGGCTCTGGTTGGTCATCGCCCGGCCGTCGCTCGCCGCGTACACCTTGCCGTCGTCCGGATCCGTGCACTTGGGGATCTTCACGAGGGTGTCGCGCGGCATGCTGACGACCGAGAGGTTGCTGCGGTCGGCGGACAGGTGCAGCAGCATCTGCACGTCCGCGAGCGGAGTGGAGCCGAACGTCTCCTTGGCGCCGCCCAGCTTCTGGTTCTCCTCGTTGTCCCGCGCGTCGGAACCGATGACCAGGATGTTCAGCGGGGTCTGGCCCGCCGCGTTCGGCGTGGGCTCGGCGACCTTGTTGTCGCCCAGGTTCAGGTCGTCCTGCTCGATGTTGGAGTTCAGGTGCCGGTAGTAGAGGTAGCCGGTCCCGGCCACCGCGAGTATCAGCACCGCGAGCGTCGTCGCGGACCATCTGAGCATCCGGTGCTTGCGTGGCGCCCTGCGGCTGCCGTGCCCGGACTCCGCCTCGGTCCCCGGCGCGACTTCCTGCACGCTGTATTGCGTTGTCAACGTTTCCGTCCTCCCCACCCACCCCACCGGACCCGCACGCCATGCGTCGGGCCCGCCGCACGTCTTAGACATACGACGGGCCCGTGAGGTTGCCCTACGAAGCTGTGTGAGACCTGGGTCCTGCCCCGGGGGACCTCAACTCGCGCACTGCGCCTTGTCCGCCGTGGACTTGTCCACGCCCGGTGCGGCCGCCGTGGAGGAGTTGAGCTTCACGCCCGCGCCCTTGAAGTCCTTGCCCAGGGTGAGGGTCATGGTCGGCAGGCCCTGCGCGTTGGTGACGCTCTTGCCCGGCTTCATCGCCGAGCCGGAAAGCCCCATGATGTCCGCCAGCCTGCGCGCCTGGTCGGCCTGGTCGGGGGCGTACTCCAGGGTCGTCTTCGCCAGCGCCGCCTCGGCGTTGCCCGCGTTCTCGGACTTGGTCACACCTTCCTCGGTCTGGAGGTAAGAGAGCTGCTGCTGCGCGCTGCCCCCCGCCGCACCGCCGTTGAGGATGCGCACACGCACGTCGGACGCGGCGGACTTGGTGCCCTTGAGCCGGGCCGCGACCTCCGCCTTCTCCTTCTTCTCCTGCTTCTTGACCTCGGTGAAGGAGACGTCGTTCTTGATCGCGTCGAAAATGGCGGGGGCTTGCGTCTCTTCGACGACCACCGTGGCCTTGACCGTCTCGGCGGGATTGTCCTTGACCGGGATCGTCATGAAGCTGATGTTCTTCGTCGGCACCTTCTTCAGCTCCAGGGCGATGTCCTTGAGCGTGCCGACCTTGCCGATCGCCTTGTCCACGGTCAGCGCGTTGGTCGCGGCCTCCGCCAGCTTCAGCAGCTTGGTGGGGCTGGTGAGGGTGTCGCCGGAGGTCATCTTGCGCATCAGCGATCCCAGGAACTGCTGCTGCACCTTGATCCGGTCCAGGTCTCCCTCGTTGCCGAAGGCGTGCCGGGTGCGCACGAAGGCGAGGGCCCGCTCGCCCTCCACCTTCGACTTGCCCGCGGGCAGGACGAGCTTCGACTTCTCGTCGTCGACGGCCTTCTCCACACAGACCTCGACCCCGTCCACCGCCGTGGTGAGGGTCTTCACCGCGTTGAAGTCGGCCATCACGAAGTGGTCGGGCTTGATGCCGGTGGCCGTCTCGACCGTGCGCATCGTGCAGCCCGCGTCCCGGCCGCTCTCACCGAGGCTCCGGTTGAAGCGGACGTCCTCCTGTCCCGCGACGACCGTCTCGGTGCCGTCCTCCTGCTTGGTCCGGCAGTCCGGTATGTCGACGATCAGGTCGCGCGGGATGCTGAGCGCGGTCGCGTTCGTCCGGTCCTTGGCGACGTGCAGCAGGATGTTGGTGTCGGCGTGGCCCACGCTGCCCGCGTCGCCGTAGCCCTCGTTGCCCTCACCGGTGCGCTTGTCGGTGCCGATGATGAGGATGTTGAAGGCCTCGTCCTTGCTGAAGCTGCTCGCGGCCGCGTCGCCGACGTCGGTCGTGCCGACGTTGCCCTCGAGGTGCTTGAGGTAGAAGTAGCCCGTCGTGGCACCGGCGACCAGGACGAACGCCATCGTGCCGCCGGTCCACAGCAGGGCCTTCTTCGCCTTCGACTTCTGCTTGACCGGCCGCCGTCCGCGCCGCCCCGGCAGCGGCTCCTCGGGCGGTGCGCTCCGGCGCCTGCGCGGCGGCGGTACGTCCCGGCCGGGGGCCACGGGGGTGGTCGTACGACCGGCGGGTGCACCCATCCTGCTCGGCGAGGGCGCGGCCGCGGCTCTACGCGCACCGGGAATGCCCGACTGCGGTGCGGAAGGACTCAGTCGCAGTTCGTATTCACCGGTGGTCGGATTGAGCACCCACTGGTCTGCGGGGTCGACGTCGTCCGCCCGCCCACGGCCTTGTGCGTCCACGGTTGTCCGAATCCTCCGTCAGGGCCACGCGGCGATCGCTGGATCGCTCACACTATCCGCCCGGTTGGGCCTTGAGCGACGTGAGTTGTTCCTGCGCCGATTCTGTAAGTATGTACGTACGCCCGGCCCCCTCCGTTCGGCCCCCGGCCGTCCGGTTCGCCTACCACTGGTAGACCGAGTACACGTCCATGCACTGACCGGTGTCCGAGCCGTTGATGGCGTCCGAGTTGCCCGGCAGGTCACCGGCCTTGGCCTCGGACTGCTTCGGATACGCCGTCCCGGTACGCCAGTCGGCGCCCACGACGAGGGTGACCCCGGAGACCTCGGTCGACTTCTTCACCGAACTCATGGGGATTCCCAGGGACTTGGCGACGCGCTGGGCGTCGCCCTCCAGGTCGGCGCTCGGGTAGCGCACGACCGTGCGGTCCTCGGAGAGGCCCGCCGTCGCGTCCTTGGACGCCTGCGAGAAACCTTTCTGCACGAGCTCCTCGGCGATCGTGCCGGCGCGTCCGCCCACCGGGGCGAGGGTGGAGGTCGCCGTCGCGTTCTGCACGAGGACGCCGATCTCGTCGTCCGGCGCGGAAGGCGTTTTGGTGGCCGCGACGGTCTTCTTCCCCTTCGAGGCCTTGCCCTTCTTGTCGAGGGACACGTCGTCGCGGAGCATCTCCCAGAGCTTGTCGGCGTTCGCGCCGTCGGGTACGACGTGTTCCTTGTTCTTCGGGTCCTGGACGTTCGGCATCGTCACCGAGGTGATGCGGTCCGGCGGCACCGACTTGAGCTGCATGCCCAGGTCGTAGAGCTCCTTGACCGAGCCGATCTCCTCGGACACCTTGAGGGACTTCGTGGCCGCCTCGGCGAGGCCCATCAGCCGCGGGGTGTCGGTGAAGACGTTCTGCCCCTTCAGCGTCCGGATCATCGAGTTCAGATACATGTGCTGAGCCCTGGCCCGCATCAGGTCGCTGCCCCAGGCGTGCCGGGTGCGCAGCCACTGCAGGGCCTCCTTGCCCTGGACCTTGTGCCTGCCCGCCGTCATCTTCAGCCCGGAGCCGCCGGGCACCCGGGCAGTCGGGTGGTCCCACACGTTCTGCTTCACACAGACGGAGACACCGCCGATGGCGTCCGCCATCCTCACCACGCCCGAGAAGTCGATCGTCATCCAGTGGTCGATGTAGACCCCGGTGAGGTTCTGCCAGGTGGCGAGCGTGCATCCGGCGCCGCCGCGCGCCAGGG
This sequence comes from Streptomyces canus, assembly GCF_001514145.1. Taxonomy (GTDB): domain Bacteria; phylum Actinomycetota; class Actinomycetes; order Streptomycetales; family Streptomycetaceae; genus Streptomyces; species Streptomyces canus. Next base: position 33,898 of record NZ_KQ948660.1, on the reverse strand, counting down.
AGTAGTTGATGATCTCGGTGGTCGGCGGGTACGTCTTCCCGGTGTCCGGGTCCGTGCACTTGGGGATGTCGACCCGGGTGTCGCGCGGGATGGTCACCATCGCGGCGCTCTTGCGGTCGGCGGACAGGTGGATGAGCATCTGCACATCGCCCAGCGGCGGGTTGCCGCGGTTGTCCCTGCTGCCGCCGAGCTTCACGTTCTCGTCGGAGTTACGGCTGTCCGAGCCGATCAGCAGGATGTTCAACGGCGTCTGCCCGGCCGCGTTGGCCTCGGCCTTTCGCGCCTTGGAGTCGCCGCTGCTGCGCTCTCCCTTGCGGATGTTGCCGTTCAGATGCTGGTAGTAGAGGTATCCCGCGCCGGCGCTGCCAAGTATCAGCACGGCGAGCGTGGTCGCCGACCATCTGAGCACCCGGTGCTTGCGCTGGGCCCTGGCCCGTCGCCGCCCGTGCCGCCCGGGTCTGTCCGGACCAGGCGCCGCGGCCGGCCGTACATCCGGCCGCGCCCCCTCCTCGTGCACACTGCTGTGCCCCATCCCCTGTCTCCCCACCCTCACGCGGAACGAACGAAAAGACCTGCCGTACGACTTGTTAGACGCACGGCAGGCCTCTTAGGTCACCTCACTTGGCGCACTCGACCTTGTCGGCCGTGGACTGCTGCACCCCCTCGGGTGCCTTCGTCGCCGTGGTGAAGGACACCCCGGCGCCCTTGAAGTCCTTGCCGAGGGTGAGCGTCATGGTGGGCAGGCCCTGGGAGTTGGTGACGCTCTTGCCGGGCTTCAGCTGGGCCCCGGACAGGCCCAGGATGGCCGCGAGCCTGCGTGCCTGGTCGGCCTGGTCGGGGGCGTACTCCAGCGTGGTCTTGCTGAGCGCCGCGTCCGCGTTGCCCGCGTTCTCCGACTTCAGTACGCCCTCTTCGTTCTGCAGGTACTCCAGCTCGGCCTGCGCGCCGCCCGCCACCGCACCGCCGTTGAGGATGCGCACCCGTACCTCGGACGCGGCCGACTTGGTGCCCTTGAGCCGGGCCGCCTCCTCGGCCGCCTCGGCGCTCTTGGACGCGCTCGCCTTCTTCTTCACCTCGGTGAAGGACACGTCGTTCTTGATCATGTCGAAGACGGTGGGAGCCGTCGCGTTGTTGAGCACGACCGTCGCCTTGACCTTCTCCGTCGGGTTGTCGACGACCGGCACGGTGGTGAACGTCAGGTTCTTCACGTTCAGCTTGCCCAGCTCCAGACCGAGGTCCTTCAGCTTGCCGATGCTGTCGAGGTTGGAGTCGACGGTCAGCGCCTTGGTGCCCGCCTCCGCCAGCTTGATCATCTTCGCCGGGTTGGTGAGCGTGTCGTTCGACTTCAGCTTGCGCATCAGCGCGCTCAGGAACTGCTGCTGCAGCCCGATCCGGCTCAGGTCACCGCCGAAGCCGACGGAGTGCCGGGTCCGCACGAACGCGAGAGCCTGCTCGCCCGAGATGGTGTGCGTGCCCTTCGACAGCTTGAGCTTCGAGTCCTCGTCGTCGATGTCCTTGGCCAGACAGACCTCGACCCCGCCGACCGCCGTGGTCAGCGTCTTGACCGCGTTGAAGTCGGCCACCATGAAGTTGTCGGCCTGGATGCCGGTGAGCTCGGTGACGGTCCGCACGGTGCAGCTGGCGGTGCGTTCGTCCTGGCCCAGGCTCGTGTTGAAGCGGACGTCGTCCGTGCCCGGGATGACCTTGGTGGTGCCGTCCGACTGCGTGGTCTCGCAGTCGGGGACGTCCACGATCAGGTCGCGCGGGATGCTCAGCGCGGTCGCGTTCGTACGGTCCTTCGAGACGTGCAGCAGGATCGTGGTGTCCGCGTGCCCCACGCTGTCCTTGTCGCCGTAGCTCCCGTTGCCCGCGCCGGTGCGCTTGTCGGTGCCGATCAGCAGGATGTTGATCGCCTTGTCGGTCTGGAAGCCACCGGTGCTCGCGCCGTCGTCGGAGACGGAGGTGATGTTGCCGTTCAGGTGCCGGATGTAGAGATAGCCGCCGCCCGCCGCCGCGACCAGCACGAACGCCATGGTGCCGCCGGTCCACAGCAGGGCCTTCTTCGCCGTCGACTTCTTCTTGACCGGCCGGCGCCCACGGCGCCCCGGCAGCGGCTCCTCGGGCGGTGCGCCCCGCCTGCGCGGAGGCGGCACCGTACGGCCCGGCGCCACAGGACTGGCCGTACGACCGGCGGGTGCGCCCGCCCTGTTCGGGGAGGGCGCGGCTCTACGGGGACCGGGAATACCCGACTGCGGTGCGGAAGGGGTCAGTCGCAGTTCGTATTCACCGGTGTGCGGGTTGAGTACCCACTGGTCTGCGGGGTCGATGTCGCCCGCCTGCCCACGGCCTTGTGCGTCCACGGTTGCTGAATCCTCCGTCGGCCGGATGCACCGGAGCGCTCACACTAGCCGTCCGATTCGCCGACAGGTTACGACGGTGACAAATTCCACGCCCCTACAACCGGGCAATCCGCCCATTTGCCCGGACACCGGTTCACCGCCTTGGGAAACGCTTTACCCGCAGCTGTCCTGGGCGGCCGTGTTGCCCCGGAAGGTGGGCGCCCCGCTCTCGTTCTCAGATTCTCCATAGGGTTCTTCGCTCTGAGAATGTTCTGAAAACTTCGGGGCTTTCTCTGTCACCTTCACCGGCGCATCCTTGCGCAACCGTTCGAAAAGCCGCCGGGCCTCGGGTTCCGCGAGTTGATCACGATTGGCGTCGCCGACGTACGGCTCCCGCGGCACGGTAAGGAATTGCACACGCTCCGTAGGGATGTGCCGCAAGCCGCGCACGAGTTCGTAGAGCCCGCGCAGACTCGCCAGACCGGGATCGGTGGTGAGTGAGGAAGTCGCCGCGTCCAGCACGGGATAGAGCTTCACCGGATTCAGCAGTACGTCATTGCTCTGCACCTTGTGCACGAGCGCCCCGAGAAAACTCTGCTGACGGTCCATCCGCTCGGTGTCGCTGCCGTCGCCGAGGGACTTGCGGGCCCGCACATAGCCGAGCGCCTCCTCGCCGTTCAGCGTCACCCGCCCCGCCGGAAGCCGCAGCTTGGCCGCCTTGTCGTTGATCGGTTCGTCGAGGCAGACCGTCACTCCGTCGACGGCGTCCACCATGTCCTTGAACCCGTGGAAGTCGACGACCATGTGATGGTCCACGCGAATGTTCGTGAGTTTCTCGACGGTTCGGATCGTGCAGGCCGAACCGCCCTTCTGGAAGGCGCTGTTGAACATCGTGAACGCGGGCTCACCACGGGTCCCGTCCGACCCCAGACAGGCCGGCACCTCCACCATCAGGTCCCGCGGCAGCGACACGGCCGTCGCGGTGCGCCGTCCCGCGGACAGATGCAACAGGATCGTGGTGTCCGACCGCTCGGTCCCCGAGTCCCGCCCGTACCGCGCGTTCTCGTCCCCCGACCGTGAGTCGGACCCGATCAGCAGAATGTTCTGCGCGTCCTTGACGAGCGAGGTGGGCCGCTCCTTCTCGTACCGGGCGAGCTCGGCTGCGGCCGCGTCGTCCGGGGTGATGTTCCCGTCGAGCTTGGCGTAGAGGGCCCATGCGGCACCGGCGGTGGCGGCCACGGCCACGGCGACGGCGAGCCCGGCACCGCGCAGCCACCGCCGCCGCCGGCGGCGTATGAGCCCTTCACCACCGGCCGACGCCCCGAGGCCGGGTCCGAGGGTGCGAGCGCTGTCCATCACGAGTCGGCCCACCCCTCATGGCGTACGGATCTGTACCTACGACCATGACGCGGACCGGTTCCCGAGGGCGGCCGGTACTGCTCCACTCGGGTGACCGCCCCCGGCGTGCGACCGCCCGGTCAGCGACGAACGGCCGTGACCCGCTCACTCTCGATCCGCTTGGCGAGCCCCTCCTCGTCCAACCGCTCCAGATGACGGCACAGCACCACGGACCCCCCGGTGGCGAGCGCCCCGTACAGCCCGGCGTTCAACCCGTCCCACGTGTCGTACGGCAGTCCCGACAACACGCGATCCCCCGTCCCCTCGGCCCGAGCCCGCTCGACGACCTCCGCCGCGCTGAACTCCCGCCCCGCCACGATCAACGCGGGTTCATCAGGGTCCACCGGAGCGAACGGAACAAACCGGTCCCCCTGGCCCGGCACCTCCACGGCATAGTCCACGAAGCCGTCCGGCGGCTGCGGAAAGCGCCCGCCCAGCGGCCGCAGGGCCAGCGCGACCCGCTCCCCGGAACACGCCCGCGCCGTCTCCAGCGTGTCCGGCCCGCTCACGACCACGTCGGCCGCGGCCGGATCTCCGCCGACATCCGCGACCACCCCCACCGACGCGCAGGCCAGCAACCAGACCGCCGTCTGCCAGTGCGCGGGCAGCAGCAGCGTCACCCGGTCACCGGGCGCCGCGGCGAGGTCGCCCTGGAGGAGGTTCGAGGTCTTGGCCACCCAATTGGCGAAGGTGGCCACGGACAATTCGACACGTTCACCCGTGGCGTCGTCGTAGAAGGTCACCAGGGGGCGTCCGGGATCCGCGGCGAGCGCGGAACGCAGCAGGTCGGCAGGGGTGCGATCGGTGGCGTTCATCCGCAGAAGCGTACGCGGGCACGTGGCCCGGCGCCCCCGAGCGGGGCCACCGGTTCGGCGCAACAGGACCCGACGGTCCGTCAGTTTCCCGATGGACAGATTTATATGACTATGTCCAGGATCGGGAGCATGCGTGGACTACTTGCTTCCTCGGTCGGCGTCACCTGTGCGACCGCCCTCGCCCTGTCCCTCACCTCGCCCGCGATCGCGGCGAGACCGGTGTCCCCGGCGGCCGTGAGACCGGCGTCGGGCGCGGAAGCCCCCGGCAGCACCCAGTCGCTGCCCCTCGCGCCCCTCGCCTCCCGTGACGTCACCCTCGCCCCGGCCGACGAACAGGGCCTGCCCCGCCGGGACGTTCGGCACTTCTCCCTCGCAGGAGTGATCTGGGACGACCCGGACACCGAGCTGCACGGCCGCGTCCAGATCCGCACCCGTGCGGCCGGCACCGACACCTGGTCCGGCTGGCAGGACCTGGAGGCCCACAACGACGACACCGCCGACCCCGGCGCGGCCGAGCGCATCTCCGGCCGCGTCCACGGCGCCACTGCACCGCTGTGGGTGGGCGACTCGGACGGCGTGGAGGTGAGGGTCCGGGCCGAAGCCGACCGCAGGGCCGAGGACATGGCCCGCGGCTCCCGTACGGTGACCACGGCCGCTCCTCTCCCGGCGGGGCTGCGTGTGGAACTGGTGGACCCGGGGGAGAGCGCACCGTCGTCCACCCGGCAGGAAGCCGCGGCGGCAGACGGCCCCCACCGCGCCGTCGCGCGCTCGGCCCCCACCCCCGAACCGGCCGAGGATCCCGCCACGATGGACACGTCCGCCCCTGCCGCGGAACCGCCCGAAGACGCCACCGAGATGGACGCGTCCGCCGCCAACGCCGGTCTGGCCGCTCCCGGCGCCATCGAGATCCCGGCGCTGGACCGGCAGCAGACCGAACAGGAGCTGTTCGCCCTGCGCGCGGGGGAGTTGACGGAGCGGCAGCGGACGAAGCCGTACATCGGAGCGCGCCCGCGCATCGTCACCCGGCGCGGCTGGGGCGCCGACGAGGGGCTGCGCGAGCGGAGGTTCGTCTACACGAAGAAGGTCAAGGCGGCCTTCGTGCACCACACCGCGTCCGGCAACGGGTACCGCTGTACGCAGGTGTCCTCGCTCATTCGCGGTATCTACCGCTACCACGTCAAGAGCATGGGCTGGCGTGACATCGGCTACAACTTCCTCGTCGACAAGTGCGGAAACATCTACGAGGGCCGGGCGGGCGGCGTCGCGAGGGCGGTCCTCGGCGCTCACACCCTCGGGTTCAACACCAACAGCATGGGGATCGCCGTCGTCGGCAGCTACGGCTCCAAGAAGCCGCCCGCCGCCGTGACGAACGCCGTCGCTCGGCTCGCCGCGTGGAAGCTCGGCCTGTACGGCGCAAACCCGAGGGGGAAGACGTATCTGAAGTCGGGCGGTGGCAACCGCTATCCGAAGGGTAAGAAGGTACGACTGAACGTGATCTCCGGCCACCGGGACGGCTTCGCCACGGAGTGCCCCGGACGGCAGCTCTACCGCAAACTCGGCTCCACCCGCACGACAGCCGCCCGTCTCCAAGGTCGTTGACGGTCGCTGAGGACCGGGGAGAGTTCGTACCACCCGTTTCACCGCCGTCGGGGGGCAGGCGCGAATGCCGCACGGCCGCCGAAGGTGCCGCACAACGGTCTGCATACACTGGCCGGTCGAAAGACAGTTCGGGCCGGTCCCGGCAGGAAGCGGAGACAACAGGTGACAGAAGCGATCCTCCTGGTCGGCGGCAAGGGCACGAGACTGCGACCCCTCACGGTGCACACCCCGAAGCCCATGGTCCGCGCGGCCGGTGTCCCCTTCCTCACGCACCAGCTGGCCAGAGCGAGAGCCGCGGGCGTCGACCACATCGTCCTCGCCACGAGCTACCTCGCGGAGGTCTTCGAACCGCACTTCGGCGACGGCTCGTCCCTGGGGCTTCACCTCGAGTACGTCACCGAGGTGGAGCCCCTCGGCACGGGCGGCGCGATCCGCAACGTGGCCGCCCGTCTGCACTCCGCCCCCGACGAGCCGGTCCTGGTCTTCAACGGCGACATCCTGACGGGTCTGGACATCAGGGCGCTGGTGCGCACGCACGAGACAACGGGCGCGGACGTCTCCCTGCATCTCACGAAGGTGACGGACCCGCGGGCCTACGGACTGGTCCCCACGGACGAGACGGGCAGGGTCCTGGCGTTCCTGGAGAAGCCCCAGACCCCGGAGGAGATCGTCACCGACCAGATCAACGCGGGGGCGTACGTCTTCCGCCGTTCGGTCATCGACGCGATCCCGCAAGGCCGCCCGGTCTCGGTGGAACGCGAGACCTTCCCCGAACTCCTGTCGGCCGGAGCCCACCTCCAGGGCATGGTCGACTCGACGTACTGGCTGGACCTCGGCACCCCCGCCGCCTTCGTCCGCGGCTCGGCCGACCTGGTCCTGGGCCGGGCCCCGTCCCCCGCGATCCCCGGCCGCTGCGGCGACCGCCTGATACTCCCCACGGCCAGGGTCGCCCCGGACGCGAAACTGACCGACGGCACGGTGGTCGGCGAAGGCGCGTACATCGCGGAAGGCGCCAGGGTCTCCGGCTCGACGATCCTTCCGGGCGCGGTGGTCGAACCCGGTGCCGTCATCACCGACTCCCTGATCGGCACGAGGGCCCGCGTGGGCGAACGCTCCATCCTCACCGGCACGGTCATCGGCGACGGCGCGATCATCGGCGCCGACAACGAACTGCGCCACGGCGCGCGCGTCTGGTGCGACGCGAAGATCCCGGCGGGAGCGGTTCGCTTCTCATCGGACCAGTGAGGAGAGGTTCCGGCCGGGGCTGTCTGTCGGCTTCTTTCAGCCTGTCCGGCGTTTGAGGACGAGGCCCGTTCAGGGCCGACGGGGGCGGGGGTGCAGGGGGCGGAGCCCCCTGGGCGGGGTCGAAGGGGCGGCAGCCCCTGGTGGGGGTGCTCCCTCTGGGGGAAGGACGGGTAGGGGCGGCGGGGGCGAAAACCGCGACGCCAACCCCACCCGCCGCACCGTCACAACCGCCCGATATCCCCCCGAGTCATCCGCGGCGCCCGCCGCCCCGGAACCCGCCCACTCAACAGGATCAACCGAGCCGCCCGATGCCGCTGCCCCGCATACGGCTCCAGCAGCGACAACATCGCCGCATCATCCGCATCACGATCCCCCGCCAGCGCGAACCCCACGATCCCCGGCAGATGCAGATCCCCCACGGTCACCGCGTCCGCCGCCCCATGACTGCGCTGCACCACCTCCGCGGACGTCCACGGCCCCACCCCCGGCACCACCTCCAACCGAGCCTGCGCGGCCGCCGGAGACATCCCCACCGCCTCCTCCAGCCGCGCGGCCACCCGCACGGCCCGCAGAATCGTCGAGGCCCGCTTGTTGTCCACCCCGGCCCGATGCCACTCCCACGACGGAATCAACGCCCACGTCCGGGGCGACGGCATCACCCACAACCGCCCACCCGCCGCAGGCCCCGGCGCCGGCTCCCCGAACTTCCGCACCAGCAACCGCCACGCCCGGTACGCCTCATCCGTGGTGACCTTCTGCTCCAGCACGGAAGGAATCAACGACTCCAGCACCAGCCCGGTCCGCGTCAGCCGCAGCCCCGGCCGCCGATGCCAGGAATGAGCCACCACCCGATGCCGGGGCACGAAGACAGAAGGATCGTCCGCGGCCCCGAGCAGCTCCGGCAACCGCGAGAGCAGCCACTCACCGCCGGGCCCCCACGCCTCGCCGCGCACCTCACCGCCGTACACGCAGACCCGCAGGGTCCCGGGACCGACAGGCGTACGACTGGCCCGCCACACGGACCCGTCCGGAAGCGCCCGGAACGTGGGGTCGCCGGGCCCCCGCCTGAGCGCCCCGAGCACCAGCCCGAGATCGACGGGCCACCCCGGCGCCCACTTCCGCACCAGCGGGGCCTTCACTCGCGGCGCCTCCCGCCGCGCGGCGGGCACGACAACCTCCCCGCCGCGCACGGTCGTACGCGTGGGCCGGGGAGCGAAACGTCCTGCCACGAGTGAAGTCCTGAGGTACGAGAGGGACCGGGACCCGGGGTACGAGAGGAACCGGAAGAAGCCCTACGAGACTAAGTGCAAGCCGAGGCCCACCACCGCACCCCGACCGAACCGGCGCACATCACCGCACCTCGATGAAACTCCCCGCATCCCGGTCCGGCCGGGGCCGGGGCTCCTCCGCCGGATGCCCCACCGCGACGGCCCCCATCGGATCCCAGTCCTCCGGCAGCCCCAGCACCTCCCGCACCACCTCGCGGCAGAACATGGTGGACGACACCCACGCCGACCCCAGTCGCTCCCCGGCCAGCGCGACGAGGAAGTTCTGCACCCCGGCCCCCGCGGCGACGACGAACATCTCCCGCTCGGCCGCGTCCCGCCGCACATCGCCGTAGGTGTGCGATCCGTCCATCACCAGACAGGGCACGACGAGATACGGCGCGTTCCGCAGCACGTCCCCGCGCCGCACCCGCTTGGCTATCGACTCCTCGGACTTCCCGTCCCGCCGCAGATCGTCGATCCAGGCGTCCCGCATGGCGTCCAGCAGCCCGGTCCGCGAGGCCTCGGACTCCAGCAGCACGAACCGCCACGGCGTCGTGTGATGCGGCGCCGGCGCGGTGACGGCCGCGGCGACGGCCCGTCGTACGGCTCCGGGGTCGACGGGCTCGTCCGTGAAGGCCCGTACGGTACGGCGCTGGGTGACCGCCTCCCGGACGGCCTCCGAGGTGCCCAGCCGGAACATGTCGTCGCGCGCGTGACGCACCATGGCCCGCGCCCCCTCCCCGTGCTCCTCGGCCACGACGTGCGCCAGCCCGCGTACGACGGCGACGGGCAGACCTGCGGCCTTGCCCTTGACGAGATCACCGGCGGCGGCCAGTTCGTCGGCCGTCGCCACGACGGTCGCGCTGAGCGGATTGCCGTACGCGTCCGTGCCGCCCCGCAGATCGTCCAGCACCCGCACCCCGGCGGCGCCGATCGCGACATCGGTCAGCCCGGCGCGCCAGGGCCGCCCGAAGGTGTCGGTGACGACGACCCCGACGTCGACCCCGAGGGAGTCCCGCAGCCCGTCCCGGATCGTCCGCGCCGACGCGTCGGGGTCCTCGGGCAGCAACAGCACGGTCCCCGAAGGGGTGTTGGAGGCGTCGACCCCGGCGGCGGCCATCACGAGTCCCTGCCGGTTCTCGACGATCCTGAGCGCCCCGCGCCGCGCCACGACCCGTACGGTCTCGGCATCGATCGCGGCCTCCCGGTCGCTCGCCTCGACGACCCGCCCCTCCGCCTTGGACACGATCTTCGAGGTGACGAGCAGCACGTCCCCGTCGACGAGCCCCGGCTCGGCGGCGGCGATCAACTTGGCGAGGTCGTCCCCCCGCGCGACCTCGGGCATCCCGGAGACGGCCCACACACGGAAACCGCCCCCCGCCATGCCCTTCACGGACTCGTGGCCGGGCGGCTTCGCCGTACTGCTTGCCGTTCCGCCTGCTGTTCCGTGGCCGGACGGGTTCGTCGTGCTGCCCGCCGTCCCGTGACCGGGCGGGTGCGCCATGCCGTCTGCTGTCTCGTGTCCGGACGGGGTGGCGGTGCTGTCTGCCGTTCCCTGGCCGGACGGTTTCACCGGTCCGCCCGCCATTCCCTGACCGGACCCACCCGCCGTGCTGCCCACCGTCCCGTGACCGGATCCATCCGCCGTGCTGCCCACCGACCCCCGACCGGACCCGGTCACCGCGCCCCCCGCACCCCCGGGCCCGCCGCTCGCGGCAGCGCCGTCGTGCATCGACTCGCCGTCGGCAGCATGCGCGCCGCCCCGGCTCCCGGCCACCGCTCCCGGTGCTTCCGCAGAGCCCCGTGCCTCACCCGCCACCTCGCCGCTCAAGCTCCGCCCACCTCCTCCGCCAGCTCCAGCGCCTCCTGGGCCATCCGCGTGGTCGCGTCCAGGTCGGTCATCATCAGGGGTACGGCCCGGCAGCGGATGCCGGCCGACTCGATCCGCTCGACCGCTCCGGCGTCCACGGTGTCGACGAGCCAGCCGTCCAGCAGCCCCGAGCCGTAGTGCTCGGCGACCGCCGCGGCCGTGGACTCGACGCCGACCGCCGCCAGCACCTTGTCGGCCATGCCGCGCACGGGCGCGTCCCCGACGATGGGGGACAGGCCCACCACCGGCACTCCGGCCTCGGCGATCGCCTCGCGGATGCCGGGCACGGCGAGGATCGTGCCGACGGACACCACCGGGTTGGACGGCGGGAACAGCACGACGTCCGCCTCCGCGATCGCCTCCAGCACCCCCGGCGCCGGCTTGGCCTGCTCCGCACCCACCGGCACGACCGCGTGGGCCGGAACGGACGCCCGCAGCCGCACCCAGTACTCCTGGAAGTGAACGGCCTTGCGCTCGCCGTCGACCTCCACGGCCACATGCGTCTCGACCCGGTCGTCGGTCATCGGGATCAGCCGCACCCCCGGCTTCCACCGGTCGCACAGCGCCTCGGTCACCGCGCTCAGCGGATACCCGGCACCGATCATCTGCGTCCGCACGATGTGCGTGGCGAAGTCCCGGTCCCCGAGCCCGAACCACTCGGGTCCGACGCCGTACGCCGCGAGCTCCTCCTTGAGATGGAAGGTCTCGTCGGCCCGCCCCCAGCCCTGCTCCTCGTTGATACCGCCGCCGAGCGTGTACATCACCGTGTCGAGATCCGGGCAGACTTTCAGCCCGAAGAGGTGGATGTCGTCCCCGGTGTTACCGATGACCGTGATGTCCGCGTCCTGCGCGGCCTGCTTGAGACCGCGCAGGAACCGGGCACCGCCGATGCCGCCTGCCAGAACCACAATGCGCATGGGAGCAAGTCTTACAGGCGGGTAGGACAACGCGTCATGCGGTTACGACGTCGACCTCGCCGTGGGACTCGCGGGCGGTGCAGGCGGTGTACATCGGCATCTCGGTCAGCCCCGGGTAGTAGACGTGCAGACTCACCGCCGGCTCCAGCGCGTCGTTGACGACCTCGTGCACGTACCCCGGCGCGAACACCCGCTGTGCCCCCGCCCTCAGCGCGCGCGTGCCCCGCTCGGTGCGCTCGGTCAGCGTGCCCTCCAGGACGGTGAGGACCCCGGAGGAGCGGCCGTGGTCGTGCAGCCCGCTGCCCTGACCGGGGACCCAGGACAGCAGCCACACCTCGTAGCCGGGCCCGGTGCGCAGCCGGTGGTACCAGCGGCTCGTCGCGTCGTACTGGACGAGGTGCGCCCACTGCGAGCGGTCGGCGGCGATGGAGCGTGCCATACCGACGAAGTCCGCGACGGTGGCCGGGTGCTCGCGGGGGGCCTGGAGGAGGTGCGGGACCTCGAGGAGGTCGCCGGCGATCTGGAGGTCGTTGTCGCTGTTCATGGGGTGCGATGGGTCCTCGGCGAAGAGTGTGGGGGCTGGCTGGGTGTCGCGTACCGTCCGCCCGGGTCACGGGAAGACAGGAATGCCCAGGTGCGGGCGGGGAACAAGCAGCCGAGTCACGGTGGACTCAGGAGCAGCCGGAGCGCGTTGGGCTCAACAGCTGGAACAGCAACAACAGCTACAGCGAGCGCGGGCAGCACCGTGGGACCCGGCCGTGCGGGTCGAGGTGAATGCCAAGTTCGCGAGCATGCCCACAAGGACACCGGGTCACACGTTCACTGTCAACTCGACACCCCGGAAGTGGGACATGTTTCACCTCATCCGGTCCATCTCCGTGATGAAAGGTTTGTTCACGCGTCTACCGGGACACATGGCGCACAACCGGGCGCACGGGCCACGTCTTCGCACGACTTCCACGGGCGCACACGGAACGAGTTCGAACTGATGGGCGTCCTTCCCCGTACAGGTCCGAAAGGGCCGGCACGGCTCGGCAGCCCTCTCGGGTCTCGTCTGCTTGTCAAGGTTTATGCCGATTTGAACACTTTCTGCAAGGCCTTGGTTCCGCAGAGTGAATAAGGGGCTCAATAGCAGATCTCGGCTTGACTCGCCCGGAGCAGCACACTTGTAATTTCACTCGTGTCGTTCAGCCGAAATCGGTAACGGCCGTCACACGGGGACGCGAAAGACAGACGAGGGGCGCACATGACCGAGACGGTGCAGCAACTGCTGGTCGACGACGCGGACGAGGAACTCGGCTGGCAGGAGCGCGCGCTGTGCGCCCAGACCGACCCCGAGTCCTTCTTCCCGGAGAAGGGCGGCTCCACCCGCGAGGCCAAGAAGGTCTGCCTCTCCTGCGAGGTCCGCTCCGAGTGCCTCGAATACGCCCTCGCCAACGACGAGCGCTTCGGTATCTGGGGCGGCCTGTCGGAACGCGAACGCCGCAGGCTGAAGAAGGCCGCCGTCTGACGCGAGGCACGCTTCGCCGCACTTTTCGCACGCAACCGAACGGCCCGTCGCACGTGGGTTATCCACAGGCGGCGGGCCGCCGTCTTGCCCAGCCGATAGTGTGGGCGCTCGTCCGAGACGCCTCGCCGCCCCCTCAGGGCACAGGCGCCCACCGCAGTCCACCGAACCGGGGCCCGTACCTCGATGTCCGTGCACAGCCACACGGCAGCCCAAGATCACGCTGCCACTCCTGAGTTCCCGCGTCATGTGGTGACCGCGGTGCTCGTCTCCCACGACGGCGCCCGCTGGCTGCCCGACGCGCTCGCCGGGCTGCTCGGCCAGGAGCGCCCCGTGCAGTTCGCCATGGCCGCCGACACCGGCAGCGCGGACGACTCCGCGCAGCTGGTCACCGAGGCCCTCGGAGCCGACCGGGTCCTGCACCTCGCCCGGCGCACCGGCTTCGGCCAGGCCGTCGAGGAGGCTGCCCGCACCGCTCCCGTCCTGACCCCGGACGAGCTGCCGTATCTGAAGCGGCCCAGCGGCTGGGACCCGGTCACGCGCACGTGGCGCGACGACGCCTACGACCTGCCGGAGCTGCCGCACGGCGAGCCGGTCCAGTGGCTCTGGCTGCTGCACGACGACTGCGCCCCCGAGCCCGACGCCCTGGCCCAGCTGCTGCGCGTCGTGGAGAACGAACTGGAGCTCGGCCGGGACGACGTCGCCGTCGTGGGCCCCAAGCTCCGCGGCTGGTACGACAAGCGGCAGCTCTTGGAGGTCGGCGTCTCCATCGCCCACTCCGGCCGCCGCTGGACGGGCCTGGACCGCCGCGAACAGGACCAGGGCCAGCACGACCACGTCCGGTCCGTGCTGTCCGTGTCCACCGCGGGCATGCTGATCCGCCGCGACCTGTTCGAGCAGCTCGGTGGCTTCGACCGGCGCCTGCCCCTCATGCGGGACGACGTCGACCTGTGCTGGCGCGCCCAGTCCGCCGGCCACCGCGTCCTCATCGCTCCCGAAGCCGTCGTACGCCACGCCGAGGCGGCCTCCCGGGAGCGCCGCACCGTCGACTGCGCGGGCCGCACCACCGCGTCCCCGCACAAGGTCGACAAGGCCGGAGCCGCCTACACCCTGCTCGTCAACACGCGTACGGCCGCGCTGCCCTGGGTGCTCGTGCGCCTGGTCCTGGGCACCCTGCTGCGGACCGTCGCCTACCTCGTCGGCAAGGTCCCCGGACAGGCCCTCGACGAGATCCGCGGCCTCCTGGGCACCCTGCTGCGGCCCGAGCGGATCATCGCCGGGCGGAGCAAGCGGGGCACGCCCGTCGTCGACAAGGACGAACTCAGGCAACTGTTCCCGCCGCCCGGCGCGACCGTCCGGGCCACCGTGGAACAGGTCGCGGGCAACTTGTTCGGCGGCTCCGACGCCGAGGCCTCCGCGGCCGGACGCCATGGCGGCGGCATCGAGTCCGGGCCCGGCGGCGACGACGCGGACTTCCTGGAGATCGAGCAGTTCGCCCGCCTCAAGCGCGTCGCCCGCAAGCCGGGACCGGTGCTCTTCCTGGCGCTGCTGCTCGTCGCCCTGGTCGCCTGCCGCAACCTTCTGGGCGGCGGCGCGCTCGCGGGCGGCGCCCTGCTGCCCGCCCCGGCCGACGCGAGCGAGCTGTGGTCGCGTTACGCGGACGCGTGGCACGCGGTGGGCGCCGGCGGCACCCCGTCCGCGCCGCCGTATCTGGCAATCATCGCCGCGCTGTCCTCCGTACTGTTCGGCTCGACCGGTCTCGCACTGACGGTCCTGCTGGTCTGCTCGGTGCCGCTGGCCGGCTTCACGGCCTACTTCGCCTCCCGCCCGCTCGTCGAGTCCCGCCTCCTGCGCGCATGGGCGGCCGTCGTCTACGCCTTCCTGCCCGCGGCCACCGGCGCTCTCGCCGGCGGCCGCGTCGGCACCGCCGTCCTCGCCGTCCTGCTGCCGCTCATCGCGCGCGCGGGTGTCGCGGCCGGCGGCCTGACGAACACCACGGGGACGCGCGGCAGTTGGCGTGCCACCTGGGCGTTCGCGCTCCTGCTCACGATCACCACCGCGTTCACGCCGATCATCTGGCCGATCGCGCTGCTCCTCGGCATCGGCCTGCTGGTCGTGCGCCGCACCGACATCACCGCGTACGGCCTCCGCTTCCTGGCCCAGTTCGGCACCCCCCTGCTGGTCCTGGCCCCTTGGTCGCTGACGCTGCTCCCGTTCGGCTTCTTCGAGCAGGCGGGCCTCGAGTACGGCTCCTCGGCCGCCTCCGCCCTCGACCTGCTCGGCGCGAGCCCCGGCGGCCCCGGCACGGTCGACGGGCTGATGCTCATCGGCGTGGTCCTGGCCGCCCTGGCCGCCCTGCTGCGCACCGAGCGTCAGTTCGGCATCTGGACGGCCTGGGCGGTGGCCCTGGTGGGCCTCGTCTTCGCGGTCCTGTCCAACGACTCGACCTGGGCGGGCCCCGCCACCCTCGTCTACGGCCTCGCCCTGCTGGCCGCCGCCGTGCTCGGCGCCGACGGGGCACGCGCACGCGTGGCCGAGCAGAGCTTCGGCTGGCGCCAGCCGGTCGCCGCCCTGATCGCCTTCGCCTCCGCCGCGGGCCCGCTGCTCGTCGCCGCGGGCTGGATGATCGGCGGCGCCGACGGACCGCTGGAGCGCCGCGACCCCGTCCAGGTGCCCGCGTTCGTCGCCGAGGAGAGCGGCACCCGCGACCAGGCCCGCACCCTCGTCCTCGACAGCGACTCCGCGGCGCACGTCGGCTACATGCTGGTGCGCGGTTCCGGCGCCCGCCTCGGTGACGCCGAACTCGCCGCGGCCGACGGTGAGAACGACAACCTGGACAAGGTCGTCGCCAACCTCGTCGCCGGCTCCGGCGCCGACCAGGCGAACCAGCTCGGCGGCTTCGCCGTGCGCTACGTCCTCGTCCACAAGGGCGCGCCCCGCGAGGTCACACGCGTGCTGGACGCCACGCCCGGCCTGACCCGGCTCAGCCAGCAGGACGGCAGCGGACTGTGGCGGGTCGACCAGGAGGTCGCGCGCGCCACCGTCGTCACCAAGTCCGGATCCGGTACCGCGCAGCCGGTGGCCGCGGGCCCCGTGGACATCCACACCACGGTCCCGTCCGGCGCCGACGGCAGGATCCTGCGCCTCGCCGACACCGCCGACGAGGGCTGGACCGCGACCCTGGACGGCAGGCCGCTGACCCGCACCACCGTCGACGGCTGGGCGCAGGGCTTCGAACTGCCCGCCTCCGGCGGCAAGCTGGACGTCACCTTCGACGACCCCTTCACCCACACCCTGTGGCTGTGGATCCAGGGCTTCCTCGCCGTCGTCCTCGTGGTCATGGCCCTGCCCGGCCGCCGCCGCGACGTCGACGACGACCTCCCCGAGGAGCCGTCGATCCCCGCCCAGGCCGTGGCGGGCGAGGGCCGCCGCGCCCGCCGTCTGCGCGCCCAGGCCGAGGAGGCCGCGCGCCCCGACGACGTCCCCCCTCCTCCGCAGGAGGCCCCCGCCGCGGTCCCGCAGCAGCAGTCCTACGGCGACTGGGACGCCCCGACCTACGCGAACGCCGAGTACGGCGCCTACGGCGGCGAGCAGTACCAGGGCACCGCCCAGCAGTACCCGACGGGCGGCTACGACCAGCAGCCGTACCAGGCGGACCCCTACCAGGGCGGCCAGTACGACCCGTACGCCTACGGCGGCCAGAACCAGCAGGCGCCGTACGACCAGACGTACGGCGGCCAGTACGAGCAGCAGTACGACCAGGGCTACGACCCCGCGTACGACCCGGCGCAGCAGCACCCGGACGCCACCGGCAGTGAGCGCCCCGACGGGAGTCAGCAGTGAACCGCACCACCGTGTCCCTCATCGCCGGCACCGCCGCGCTCGCCGCCGTCACCGGGTTCGCCACGCTCAGCTCACCGCAGGCCGCCGGCACCGCCAGGACAGCCGCCGAGCTGCCGGTGGAGCGCACCAGCCTGCTGTGCCCGGCGCCCAGCACCTCCGACATCGCGGAGACGTCGTACACGTCCTTCACGCCCGTCACCAAGGACGCGGACAGCGGCGGCAAGGCCGAACTCCAGGCGGCCGCCGCACAGTCGGACGGCAAGAGCGCGGGCAAGAGCAAGAAGGCCGGCAAGCCGGTCCTCGAACCCGAGGAGCCCGGCAAGCCCGCCACCGGGGAGACCTCCGGCGGTGACGCGTCGGCCCTCGTCGGCACAGCCGAGGGGAAGTTCGCGCCCGGCTGGACCGTCCAGGAGACCACGGAGGTCGCCGCGGGCTCAGGACGCGGGCTGCAGGGCGTCAACTGCTCCGCCCCCGACACCGAGTTCTGGTTCCCGGGCGCGAGCACGGCCGCAGACCGCACCGACTACGTCCATCTGACCAACCCAGACGACTCCGCCGCCGTCGTCGACATCGAGCTCTACGGCAAGGACGGCGCCCTGGACTCCACGCTCGGGGAGGGCATCACCGTCGCGCCGCACTCCAGCGACCCGATCCTGCTGTCCACACTCACCGAGGAGAAGCAGGAGAACCTCACCGTCCATGTGAACGTCCGCAGCGGACGCGTGGGCGCGGCCGTGCAGGCGCTGGACGACAAGCTCGGCGGCGACTGGCTGGCCGCGTCGACGGATCCGTCCGGCAGCCTGGTGCTGCCCGGTATCCCGAAGGACGCCACCGCCGTGCGCCTGGTCGCCTTCACGCCCAGCGACTCCGACGCCGACCTGAAGGTGCAGCTCGCGTCCCCCTCCGGCCTGATCACCCCCGCCGGGAACGAGACGCTGCACGTGAAGGCGGGCATGACCACCTCCGCCGACCTCGGCGACGTCACACGCGGGGAGGCCGGTTCGCTGGTCCTGACCCCCACCGACGCATCCGTGCCGGTGGTCGCCGCCCTGCGGGTCGTCCGCGGCAAGGGCGACGACCAGGAGACGGCGTTCATCCCGGCCACGCGTCCGGTCGGCACGCGCGCGACGGTCGCCGACAACAGGGCCAAAGGCACCACGCTCTCGCTGACCGCCCCGACCCGGGCGGCCACCGTCAAGGTCACGGCCTCAGCGGGCAGCAAGGGCGGTGAGGCCGTCTCGAAGACGTTCACCCTCAAGGCGGGCACCACCGAGAACGTGGAAGCCCCGACCCCGACCGGCCTCAAGGGCACGTACGCCCTCACGGTCGAGCATGTCTCAGGAGGCCCGGTCTACGGCGCCCGCACCTTGGCGGCCAACGCCGACGGAGTGCCGGGCTTCACCATCCAGGCGCTCCCGGACGACCGGGGCATGGTGGCGGTGCCGGAGGCGGACCAGGACCTGTCGGTGCTGCAGAAGTAGCCCGGGGTGATCCGCGGGCGGTTCAGTCCTCGCCGTACCGCGGATCCACCGTCTCCGGAGTGAGCCCCAGCAGCTCGGCCACCTGCTCCACGACGATCTCGTGGACCAGCGCCGCCCGCTCGTCGCGCCCCTTGGTGCGGATCTCCACCGGCCGCCGGTAGACGACCACGCGCGCGGGGCGTCCCTCACGCGCCGGAATCGTCCCGCCGAGCGGCACCGCCTCGTCGTTCCAGGACTGTCCGTCCAGCCGAGGCACCTCCAGGACCAGGAAATCGATCTCGGCGAGCTGCGGCCAGCGCCGCTCCAGGCGCTCCACGGAGTCCTGCACCAGATCCGCGAACGCCTCGGCTCGACTCGCGGCGAGCGGCACCTGCGGCGGGGCGATCGGGCCGCGCATGCCCCGTCCGTGGCGATCACGGCGGCGGGGCCCGGGGCCGGTGGCGCGGGGCGGTACAGGGTTGTCCATCACTGGTGAAGGGTAATCCTCGCCGCACCCCCGCGCCCGCCGCCCACGCGGTACCCCGGAAGCGGCCCGAAACGACGTACGGCCACCTCGTACGGCATGTCGGCAGTTGACCATTCCAGCCAAGGTTGGGCTCGAATCCGTAGCTCTGCGAGACCGTCGATCTCAAGGCAATTGACATGGTTTGTACCAACTGATGATCGGTTTCAGGTGTGTTCGGCCCCTCGAAAGCGGGTGTCCATGCAGGTCATCGCGGTGTGACGGAAGTGCCGTGTGGGGCGTTTCACAGCACGACACGGTGGGGTGACCTGGGGGAGAGTCGTCGCGGCCCGTTCAAGAGTGCGGTACCGTCCAACGTCGTGAGCCCTGTACGTCGCTGTTCGCGCACCGCTTGCGGCCGTCCCGCCGTCGCGACGCTGACGTACGTCTACGCCGACTCGACCGCGGTCCTCGGCCCGCTCGCCACCTACGCCGAACCCCACTGCTACGACCTGTGCGCCGAGCACTCCGAGCGCCTCACCGCCCCGCGCGGCTGGGAGGTCGTCAGGCTCCTCGACGCCTCGGCCCCGGCCCGGCCCAGCGGGGACGACCTGGAAGCGCTTGCCAACGCCGTGCGCGAGGCGGCCCGTCCGCAGGAGCGTGCCGGCCAAGCCGGTGGCGGAGCTCGCGCGGCCGACCCGATGGAGGTCGCGCGCCGCGGCCATCTGCGGGTCCTGCGCTCTCCCGACAACTGACCCGTCTTCTGGGCGCGTTCGGCGCTCTCTTCGCTCGGTGACGCACGCCCATTGACGTGGACTTGGCGCGAACACGACCATTCCGTGCGGCGCAGTGAGAAATCGCTTTCCACGTGACGGAATCGGGGAGGCGCCCGTGTACGTCCAGGAACTCGACCCCGTAGCCGACTCGCTCGGGCTGTCCGCCCTGGTGGCGGCTCTGCCCCTGGTGATCGTCCTCGTCCTGCTCGGCGGCGTCCGCATGAAGGCGCACCTGGCGGGCCTCACCGGCCTTCTGGCGGCCGCTCTGGTCACCTGGCTCGCTACGCATGCCGCTGGGCCAGACCGTCTCCAGCGCCGCACAGGGGGCCGCCTTCGGGCTCTTCCCCATCCTGTGGATCGTCGTCAACGCCCTGTGGGTGTACCGGATGACCGTCCGCATCCAGGCCCTCGTCGTCGCCTTCTGCTTCGGCGCGCTCCTGGAGGCCCTCGCCGGGTTCGGCGCACCGGTCGCGATCTGCTCGGTCATGCTCGTCGCCCTCGGCTTCGACCCGGTGCGCGCGGCGGTTGTCGCGCTGGTCGCCAACACCGCCCCGGTGGCCTTCGGCGCGATGGGCACACCGGTCGTGACCCTCGCGCAGGTCACCGGGCTGCCGTTGGACAACGTGGCGTCCGTGGTGGGCCGTCAGACGCCCTTGCTGGCCCTCGTGGTGCCCCTGGTGCTGGTCTTCCTGGTCGACGGCAAACGGGGCCTGCGCGAGACCTGGGTACCCGCCCTGGTCTGCGGAATCGCCTTCGCCGTCGCCCAGTTCGCGGCCTCCAACTACGTCTCCGCGCAACTCGCCGACATCGGGGCCGCCTTGGCCGGAGCGGGTGCCCTGGTCGCCGTACCGCACGCGCGCGTACCGGCCGACGAGTCCGTACGCGCGTCCGTGCTGACCGGCGCGCGCAGCGAGGACCTCGACGAGGCGGACCCGCGCGGTGAAGTCCTGCGCGCCTACGCCCCGTACGCGCTGATCGTCGTGATCTTCTCCGTCGCCCAGATCCCGGCCGTCAAGGACTGGCTGGCGAAAGCGACCCGGACGTACGACTGGCCCTTCCTCAACGTCCTGAATCCCGACGGGGATCCGGTCGGCGGCAACCTCTTCACCTGGCCGATCGTCTCCACCGGTGGCACCCTCGTGCTGCTCGCGGGGATCCTGACGGCCCTCGTGCTCGGCGTGCACGCGCGCGTGGCGGTCCGTGAATGGGTGGCGACCGTCCATGAGTTGAGGTTCGCGATCCTGACCGTGACGTCCGTGCCGGCGCTCGCGTATGTCATGAACCTCTCCGGACAGGCCGCCACCATCGGCCACTTCGTGGCGGCCGCGGGCGCCGGACTGGCCTTCCTGTCACCGGTACTGGGCTGGTTCGGAGTGGCCGTCTCCGGTTCTGACACCTCGGCCAACGCGCTGTTCGGGGCGTTGCAGGTGACCGCCGCGCGGGAGTCCGGGCTCTCCCCGGAGCTGCTGGCCGCCGCCAACAGCTCGGGCGGGGTGCTCGGCAAGATGCTCTCGCCGCAGAACCTCACCATCGCCTGCGCGGCCGTCGGGCTCGCGGGCCGCGAGGGGGACCTGCTGCGCAAGGTGCTGCCCTGGAGTCTCGGACTGCTGCTGGTGATGTGCCTGATCGTGGTCGGACAGAGCTCACCGGTGCTGGGCTGGATGCTGCCCTGACGCCCTCAGCGCCGTCTGACCTCAGGTAACGGCTCGGCTCCCGCACCACCCACTGTCAGTGGCTACGGGTAGTTTGTGGTGACCGACAGGACTTTCAGAAGGGTTGGCCGTGGCTGATCTGTCACAGCTCGTGAAGGCGTACGACGTGCGCGGGGTCGTTCCCGACCAGTGGGACGAGAAGCTGGCCGAGCTTTTCGGCGCCGCCTTCGTCCAGGTGACCGGGGCGAGCGCGATCGTGACCGGCCACGACATGCGGCCCACGTCCCCGGGACTGTCGCGGGCCTTCGCGCGCGGAGCGGCCGCCCGCGGCGTGGACGTCACCGAGATCGGCCTCTGCTCGACCGACCAGCTGTACTACGCCTCCGGCGCGCTGAACCTTCCGGGCGCGATGTTCACGGCCTCCCACAACCCCGCCCAGTACAACGGCATCAAGATGTCCCGGGCCGGCGCGGCCCCGGTCGGCCAGGACACCGGCCTCGCCGAGATCCGCGAACTGGTCGAGCGGTGGAGCGAGGCGGGCGCCCCGGAAGCGGCCGCGGGGACCGGCACGATCACGCAGCGGGACACGCTGGACGACTACGCGGCCCACCTGCGCTCCCTCGTCGACCTGACCTCCATCCGCCCCCTGAAGGTCGTCGTGGACGCGGGCAACGGCATGGGCGGCCACACCGTCCCGACGGTGTTCGCGGGCCTGCCTCTGGACGTCGTCCCGATGTACTTCGAACTGGACGGCACGTTCCCGAACCACGAGGCCAACCCCCTCGACCCGGCGAACATCGTCGACCTCCAGAAGCGGGTCCGCGAGGAGGGGGCCGACCTCGGCATAGCCTTCGACGGCGACGCCGACCGCTGCTTCGTCGTCGACGAGCGCGGAAACCCGGTCTCCCCGTCCGCCATCACCGCCCTGGTGGCCTCCCGCGAGCTCGCCCGGCACGGCGGCAAGGGCACGGTCATCCACAACCTGATCACGTCCTGGTCGGTCCCGGAGGTCGTCAAGGAGAACGGCGGCACACCGGTACGCACGCGCGTGGGCCACTCCTTCATCAAGGCCGAGATGGCGAGGACCGGCGCGATCTTCGGCGGCGAGCACTCGGCGCACTACTACTTCAAGGACTTCTGGAACGCGGACACGGGCATGCTGGCGGCCCTCCACGTCCTCGCCGCACTGGGCGGCCAGGAAGGCCCGCTCTCGTCCCTGGTTGCCCAGTACGACCGTTACGTCGGCTCCGGCGAGATCAACTCCACGGTCGCCGACCAGACGGACCGCCTGGCCGCGATCAAGGCGGCCTACGAGGGCCGGGAGGGCGTACAACTCGACGAGCTCGACGGCCTCACAGTCACCACGTCCGACTGGTGGTTCAACGTCCGCCCCTCCAACACGGAACCCCTCCTGCGCCTCAACGCGGAGGCGAGGGACGAGGCGACGACGGCGAAGATACGCGACGAGGTACTGGCGATCATCAGAGCCTGACGGGACGCGGGGTTGGGCCGAAAACCGCGACTCGCCCCAACCCCGGCGCCCCCCTCTCCCCGGCGGTACCCTGACCAGGCACATCCGCACATGCAGCCGTAACGCCCCCGAAGGGAACCCCCATGCCGCTCGAAGCCGGCCTCCTGGAGATCCTCGCCTGCCCGGCCTGTCACGCCCCCCTCAAGGAGCAGGACACCGAGCTGATCTGCACCGGCCAGGACTGCGGCCTGGCATACCCGGTCCGCGACGGCATCCCCGTCCTCCTCGTCGATGAGGCCCGCCGCCCCGCGTGAGCGCCCCGCTGCCGCCGTAGGCGAGACAGCGCCCCAGCTGCCGTAAGAGCGACAACGACACAGCGACCACCGGTGTCCCGGCCCGCGCGACCGACGACCCGGCGAAGCGACAACCCGGCGTCCCCGGAGACCCGGCGATCGGAGGCTGCCGCCCCATGCTCGACGAATCGCTGCTAGACACCCCCGAGGCCCTCTCGGAGGCCGACCGCCGAGGCCTGCTCCGCGGCGCCGCAGAGGCCGGCGCCCGCGTCCGCACAGCAGCCCGGCACGCAGCCGAAGCGGGGGTGAACGACCTCAAGCCCGACGGCCGCCCCCGTGCCGTCCTCATCGCAGGGCCCGGCGCCGCCGCCACCTGCGCCGCCGACCTCCTCGGCACACTCGCCGGCGCCGGCAGCCCCGTCACCCGCCTCGCCCCCACCGGAGTCGCCCCCGCCGCGGGCGCCCTGCGCTGGGAACTCCCCGGTTGGGCGGGCTCGGTCGACCTGCTTCTGATCGCCACCCCCGACGGCACCGAACCAGGCCTGTCCCTGCTCGCCGACCAGGCCTATCGCCGCGGCTGCACGGTCGTCGCGGTGGCGCCCGCCCGCACCCCGCTCAGCGAGGCGGTCGAGGGCGCGCACGGCCTGTTCGTGCCCATGGCCACGGCCCCTTACGAGCAGGCCACCCCCCTCACCGCATCCGCCCCCGGCGTCCTGTGGGCCCTGCTCACGCCGCTCCTCGCGATCCTCGACCGCACCGGCCTGCTCACCGCCCCGCCTGAAACGCTCGAGAAGATCGCCGACCGCCTCGACCACATCGCCGAGCGCTGCGGCCCCGCCATCGCGACCTACAGCAACGCGGCCAAGACCCTCGCCGCCGAACTCGCCGACGCGCTCCCGGTGATCTGGACCGAGGGCACCTCCGCAGGGCCCGCGGGCCGCCGTTTCGCCGCCGCTCTCGCCGAGCTCTCCGGACGCCCCGCCGTGGTCTCCGAACTGCCCGAGGCCCTCGCCGCGCACAGCACGCTGCTCGCCGGGCCGCTGGCCGCCAGCGCCGACCCGGACGACTTCTTCCGCGACCGCGTCGAGGAAGCTCCCGCGCTGCACGCGCGCGTGGTGCTCCTTCGCGACCGTCCGATCGGCGGTCTCAGCGCCGCTCCGGCCGCCCGTGACCTGGCCCTCAACCACGACACGCCGATCAGCGAGCTGGAACCGGAGTCCGGCGGCGAGATCGAGACCCTCGCGGAACTGATCGCCGTCACGGATTTCGCCGCCGTTTACCTGGCGCTCGCCTCGGGGGCCTGACGTTGCCCAGGACGCCCTGAAAGTCGTACGTACGGAAAGAGCCTGATGGACCGCCTCGACAACACCATCCGCCCCTACGCCTGGGGTTCCCCCACCGCCATCCCCGAACTCCTCGGCGTCCGGCCGACCGGTGAACCGCAGGCGGAGATGTGGATGGGCGCCCACCCGGGAGCCCCCTCACGCACCGGCCGGGGCACGCTCGTCGAGGTCATCGCCGCGGACCCGGCGAAGGAACTCGGTGCCGAGGCCGTCGCCAAGTTCGGCCCCCGGCTGCCCTTCCTGCTCAAGATCCTCGCCGCGGGCGCCCCGCTCTCCCTCCAGGTACACCCCGACCTCGCCCAGGCGAAAGAGGGCTACGACGACGAGGAGCGCCGCGGCATCCCCGTGGACGCCGGCCACCGCAACTATAAGGACGCCAACCACAAGCCCGAACTGATCTGCGCCCTCACCGAGTTCGACGGCCTGTGCGGCTTCCGCGAACCCGCGCGCGCGGCCGAACTGCTCGACGCGCTCGGCGTCGACTCCCTCAAGCCGTACGTCGACCTCCTGCACGCCCGCCCCGAGGAGGCGGCCCTGCGGGAGGTCCTGACGGCCGTCCTGACCGCCGACCGCGCGGAGATGGCCCACACGGTCACCGAGGCCGCGGCCGCCTGCGCCCGCCTCGGCGGCGACCACGCCCCGTACGCCGACATCGCCCACCACTACCCCGGCGACCCGGGCGTCATCGCCGCGATGCTCCTCAACCACGTCCGACTCCAGCCCGGCGAGGCCCTGTTCCTCGGCGCGGGCATCCCGCACGCCTACCTGAGCGGCCTCGGCGTCGAGATCATGGCCAACTCCGACAACGTCCTGCGCTGCGGCCTGACCCCCAAGCACGTCGACGTCCCCGAACTCCTGCGCATCGTCCGCTTCGAAGCCGCCGACCCGGGCGTCCTGCGCCCCGAAGCGTCCCCCGACGGCGAGGAGGTCTACGAGACCCCCATCGACGAGTTCCGGCTCTCCCGCTACGTCCTTCCCGAAGGCGGCGCCACTCACGACCTGACCCGCCCGACGCCACAGATCCTGCTCTGCACGGCAGGTTCCGTGCGAGCCGGGGAACACGAACTGGGCCCCGGCCAGTCGGTGTTCGTACCGGCGGGCGAGAGGGCCGAGGTGGCCGGCACGGGCACGGTCTTCCGGGCAACGGTGATCGTGTGACCGTGACGTGTGATCGTATGACCGGGCCTGTGGACGGCTGAGACGTCCGTGCCGGGCGGGGCTGCAAGAATGGCCCCGGCAAAGGACGAGCAAAGGCCTGGACGGGCGTAAAGGCACTTGAGGCGAAGGGACAACGCGAGCAGATGAGCGCGTCAGGCGGAACCAAGGCGATCGTGGCGGCACTCGGCGCCAACCTCGCGATCGCGGCATCGAAGTTCGTGGCGTTCGCGTTCAGCGGCTCCTCGTCGATGCTCGCCGAGGGCGTGCACTCCCTCGCCGACTCCGGAAACCAGTTCCTGCTGCTGGTCGGCGGCAAGAAGGCCCAGCGCGAGGCCACCCCGCAACACCCCTTCGGGTACGGCCGCGAGCGTTACATCTACGCCTTCCTGGTCTCGATCGTCCTCTTCTCGGTCGGCGGCATGTTCGCCGTCTACGAGGGCTACGAGAAGATCAAGCACCCGCACGAGATCGAGCACTGGTACTGGCCGGTGGGCGTCCTCGTCTTCGCGATCATCGCCGAGGGCTTCTCCTTCCGGACGGCCATCAGGGAGTCCAACCCGCTGCGCGGCAACCTCTCCTGGAAGGAGTTCGTGCGCCGCGCCAAGGCACCCGAGCTCCCGGTCGTCCTCCTGGAGGACTTCGGCGCACTCGTCGGCCTGGTCCTCGCCCTCGGCGGCGTCGGCCTGGCCCTGCTCACCGGCGACGGCGTCTGGGACGGCATCGGCACCCTCTGCATCGGCATCCTGCTCATCCTGATCGCCCTCGTCCTGGCGGCGGAGACCAAGTCCCTGCTGCTCGGCGAGGCCGCCGGCATCGAGGCGGTCCAGAAGATCGAGGCCGCGATCGTCGACGGCCACACCGTCACCGGCATCATCCACATGCGCACGCTCCACCTCGGCCCCGAGGAGCTGCTCATCGCCGCCAAGATCGCCGTCCAGCACGACGACACGGCCGCCGAGGTCGCCTCCGCGATCAACGCCGCCGAGTCGCGCATCCGCGAGGCCGTCCCGATCGCCCGCGTCATCTACCTGGAGCCGGACATCTACAGCGAGACCGAGGCCGCCAAGGGCGCCGACCGGGAGGCGACCCCCGGCGGACCGGCACAGCAGCCGACGCCCGGCCACTGAGGTCTGCCGCGTTACGGCTTCAGTGCTGTACGAGGACGGGGCCCGCCGACTCTCTCGGCGGGCCCCGTCGGTTCTCGGGGCTCCGGCAGCTACTGCACCTCGCTCAGCACCTCCAGTACCGCCCCCTCGTCCGGCGCCGCGATGAGTCGCTCCCGGAACCCGGGGTCCATCAACTTGCGCGACAGCAGCGCCAGGATCCGTAGGTGTTCATCGCCCGCGGCTGCCTCCGGCACGGAGATCATGAAGATCAGCCTGGCCTTCGTACCGTCCAGCGAACCCCACTCGACACCCTCTGCGGACCGCGCGAACCCGACGACAGGCGCGGTCACCGCATCCGTCTTGGCATGCGGAATCGCGATCTCCTCCCCGAGCCCGGTGGTTCCCTGCTCCTCCCGCCGCAAGGCGGTGGCGACCAGTTCGTCCAGGTCGGCCACCTTGCCGGTCCGGGCGAGCAGCTCGGCCATCTCCCGGACGGCGGCCTCCTTGTCATGGGCGTCGAGGGCGACCTTCACGGTCCGTTCGGTGAGATAGCCGGAGAGGACTTCGCCGTCGGCTTCGGCGGTGGGGGTGGCGCCGGGTTTGGTGTCAGCGTCGGCGGTGGCCCTTTTGTCGGCGCCGGTGCCCCCGACGTTCGGCGTCCCGGTCGGTGCCGCCTCCGCGGCGGGCGCGCTCGGCGAGGCCACCATCCGCTGCGCCACCACGGCACCGGCGGCTCCACCGGCCGCCGCACCGGAGCCCACCCCGACCAGCGCGGGCTCGAGCGGCCCGACCACGCCCAGTCCGGGCACCGGCGCCGCACCCTTGCGCCTCCGCTCGCTGACGTCGACCAACGTGACCGTCGTCAGGGCGGTGACCGCGGTGCCGATCAACACGGCCACGAAGAACATCGGCACCCCGCTCACCGCGCCCAACACCGCGACGATCGGCCCGCCGTGCGGCACCGCGTCCTCGACCCCGGCGACACCGGCGATCGCGCCGGCCACCGCTCCGCCGAGCATGTTGGCCGGAATCACCTGTGCTGGCCGGGCCGCGGCGAAGGGGATCGCACCCTCGGAGATGCCGAAACAGCCCATGAACAGTGCGGCCAGACCGGTCTCCCGCTCCTGCTCGCTGTAGAGCCGCTTCCGTATCAAGGTCGCCAGTCCCTGCCCGAGCGGCATGACCGGGATCGCGGCCGCACACATCCCTATGACCGTCTGGTTGCCGGTCGCGATCAGCCCCGTGCCGAACAGGAAGGCCGTCTTGTTGACCGGCCCGCCCATGTCGAACGCGATCATCAGCCCCAGAATCGCGCCCAGCAGGATCGCGCTCGTGCCCGTCATTCCGCTGAGCCAGTCGGTGAGGTGCTCGAACACCCAGGAGATCGGCTTCCCGATGACGTAGATGAAGAACAGCCCCAGCGCCGTGGTCGCCACGATGGGGATCACGATGATCGGCATGATCGGCTGCACGAACTTCGGGACCTTGACCTTCTTGATCCACAGCACCAGATACCCGGCGAGGAACCCGGTCACGATCGCCCCGATGAACCCGGCGCCCGCCTTCGAGTCGTACAGGTCACCCGTGTTCGCGATCCAGCCACCGATCATGCCAGGCACGAGGGCGGGCCGGTCCCCGATGGCGTAGGCGATGTATCCGGACAAGATCGGCACCATCAGCGTGAAGCCGATGACACCGATGTTGTTGACGTCCATCCAGAAGGAGTCCTTCGGGATGACCAGGCCGCCGGACGGGTCGGTGTGACCGCCGAGCGAGAGCGAGATCGCGATCAGCAGCCCGCCGACCACCACGAACGGGATCATGTAACTGACCCCGTTCATCAGCGCCTTGTATGCGACGCTCCGCTCTTTGCCGCCGCCCGATGCCGATGCGGCCGGGGTGGCGCCCGCTGTGTGCACCGGCGCGGACCGCACCCGTTCGATCAACTGCTCGGGGTGATGGATCCCTTCCGCCACCCCCACGGTCAGAACGCGCTTGCCCACGAAACGGCTCAGGTCCACGTCCTTGTCTGCGGCGACGATGACGCCGTCCGCACTATTGACATCGTTGTCATCGAGGACGTTTTCAGCCCCGATCGAGCCCTGGGTCTCCACCTTCATGTCGATGCCACGGCTCGCGGCGGCCTGCGCGAGCTTCTCCGCGGCCATATACGTATGGGCGATGCCGGTCGGGCACGCGGTCACCGCGAGCAGCTTCAACCGCTGCTGCTCGCTGCCGCCGCCCGTGGGGGGAGGTCCGGCCGGACTGGTCACATCGATCTCCTCACGCCTTTGTCACGCGGAAACGCCGTCCCGGACGCCCCGCAAGATCGATCAGGTCTTCCGATCTCTTCGCATCCTCCCTCACCTGCCCAGACCACCCAGGAAGCAGTCACGGCACACTGTCAGGACGACTGACGGCACCTCGCCGATGTCCCGGGCGGCCGCCCATGATCGGCCTGATGTATGCGGAGGCGGACTGGGGTGCCCCGGCCGACCGGTGTAGCTTGGGACGGAGCCAGACGTCGCTGCTGATGGCGGTCGGGCGGTCCGCACGCGGGCCGGCCGAGGGAGAGAGGGCCTCCGACGGACTGCGCTGCGCGCACCGGGCATGCCTGTGTCCTCTTCGGGCACCCCTGTGTCCGCCGCCGCGCAGACCAGCAGTACTACCGCGCCCCAACCCCGAGGAGCAGCTCGTAATGACGACTGTCGACAACCGACAGGACTTCAAAGTCGCCGACCTCTCCCTGGCCGAGTTCGGCCGCAAGGAGATCACCCTCGCCGAGCACGAGATGCCCGGCCTGATGGCGATCCGCAAGGAGTACGCCGAGACGCAGCCGCTCGCCGGCGCCCGCGTCACCGGGTCCCTGCACATGACCGTGCAGACCGCCGTCCTCATCGAGACCCTCGTCGCCCTGGGCGCCGAGGTCCGCTGGGCGTCCTGCAACATCTTCTCCACCCAGGACCACGCGGCCGCCGCCATCGCCGTCGGCCCGAACGGCACCGTGGACAACCCCCAGGGCGTCCCGGTCTTCGCCTGGAAGGGCGAGACCCTGGAGGAGTACTGGTGGTGCACGGAGCAGGCCCTGACCTGGCCGAACACCCCCACCGGCGGCCCGAACATGATCCTGGACGACGGCGGTGACGCCACCCTCCTCGTCCACAAGGGCGTCGAGTACGAGAAGGCCGGCAAGGTTCCCTCCGTCGACACCGCCGAGTCCGACGAGCACCGCTGCGTCCTCGAACTCCTGCACCGCACCATCACGGACGGCTCGCAGAAGTGGACCCAGCTGGCCTCCGAGATCCGCGGCGTGACCGAGGAGACCACGACAGGCGTCCACCGCCTGTACGAGATGCATCGCGACGGGGCCCTCCTGTTCCCGGCGATCAACGTGAACGACGCCGTCACCAAGTCGAAGTTCGACAACAAGTACGGCTGCCGCCACTCCCTGATCGACGGCATCAACCGCGCCACCGACGTCCTCATCGGCGGCAAGACCGCGGTCGTCCTGGGCTACGGCGACGTGGGCAAGGGCTGCGCGGAGTCCCTGCGCGGCCAGGGCGCCCGCGTCATCGTCACCGAGATCGACCCGATCTGCGCTCTGCAGGCGGCGATGGACGGCTACCAGGTCACGACCCTCGACGAGGTCGTCGACAAGGCCGACATCTTCGTCACCACGACGGGCAACAAGGACATCATCATGGCCTCGGACATGGCCAAGATGAAGCACCAGGCGATCGTCGGCAACATCGGTCACTTCGACAACGAGATCGACATGGCCGGCCTCGCCAAGATCCCCGGCATCGTCAAGGACGAGGTCAAGCCGCAGGTCCACACTTGGAAGTTCCCCGACGGCAAGGTGCTCATCGTGCTGTCCGAGGGCCGTCTGCTGAACCTGGGCAACGCCACCGGCCACCCGTCGTTCGTGATGTCCAACTCCTTCGCGGACCAGACCCTGGCCCAGATCGAGCTGTTCACCAAGCCCGACGAGTACCCGACCGACGTCTACGTGCTGCCCAAGCACCTTGACGAGAAGGTCGCTCGCCTCCACCTGGACGCGCTCGGCGTGAAGCTGACCCAGCTGCGCCCCGAGCAGGCGGCGTACATCGGCGTCGAGGTCGACGGCCCGTACAAGTCGGACCACTACCGCTACTGAGCCGTACGGCACAGCAGCAGACCCTCCGAGGCAGGCCCCCGCACCCCCGTGTCGGGGGCCTGCCCCTTTGGCCTTGTGACCCTCGCCGTGTGACCGTCAGGCCGGAACAGCCCGTCAGAACCCAGGACCCCCATGCCCCGCGGCCGTTATTCGCTCCACGATCCGCACGATCACACCCCCCTCGCAGAAGAACACTTCCAGTGCGCCCCCGGCCCGTCCGGCTGGCGCTACGTCTCCCAACTGACCACCCCCGCGGGTGATCACAGCGGTTCGGTCGACCTCACCCTCGACGAACTCGGCCGCCCTCTCCGCCTCGAACTGCACGCCGGGAGCTGGCAGGTGCGCGGTGCCGCGCTCGACGGCGTCACCTGGGTCCGCACAGACCCCACCGGGGCCCACGCCACGGAAGGCAATGTCGCCGCCCATGCCTTCACCGGCACATCCCCCGCGTTCCTGGTCGCCACCACCCGTCTCCTGCGCCTCACCCCCTCCGCATCAGCAACCCGCGTACGCCTCGTGGCCTTCACGGACCCCGTCCTCGCCCCGCGCACCGTGGACCAGTCCTGGACCTTGCTGAAAAGAGAAACACACGCCACTGACAACGGCCCGCTGGCCGTGGAGGAATACCAGGTCACAGCCTTGGACACGGGCGAACAGCACACCGTGCACATCGCCGGCGACGTGGTCCTCGCGGCCCCGGGGATCGAGCTGGAGGACCTCGAATCACCGCCGTCGACGTTCCCGGCACCGCCACTGGACTGAAGCGACCTCAGACTTCAGCGGGTGTCCGCTCCCGCACCTGACATCAGCGGCGCCCGATGACCCGCGGAATCACGCCGGCGGAACGAACCCGGACGCGGGCCTGCCCTCCGGCGGCACGGCGGGCCGGGGCCCCTCGGAGGACTTCTCGGACGAGACTCCATCCACCGGAACCCCAGGGCGCGCCACGCCCGGAGCCGCCTCGACGTCGTAGGGGACAGGCGGCTGAGGAGCCAACGGAGCAGCGTGCGCCCCGGGATACGGGTAACCGCCCTGCGGTCCGACCACAGGGCCGGGCGGCCTCGACGCAGGAGACGGCCCGGTCGCCGTCGTGGCGCTGCCGTAGGCCCGCCGGGCCTCGCGGGCCTGCCGTTCCTGCACCACCGCCGCCAGATACGCGCCCGGCGGCACGTCCTGCGGCGCGGGAGTTCCCGTATGCGCCGCGAGATCGGACGCCAGCCGCTCGGCCATGGCCCAGCCAACCTGCGGGTCGAGTTGGTGCATCCGCGTCAGGTACTGACGGATGGCAAGCCACAGGCCATCGGGAACCGCCGAGAGGTCGAGCCCGGAGAACCGGCCGGCCAGCCAGGGCGGAGGCGGCGGCAGGAATCCGCTGGGCCCCACCGGAATCCGCTCCCGCACGACCAGCGTCCCCGCGAACACGTCGCCGAGCCGACGCCCCCGCGCCGACACGAGCGAGGCGATACAGGCCACGACCCCGAACGTCATGAGAATCTCGATCACACCGATCGCGCCCCGCACCAGCGCATGCCGGAAGCGGATGGGCCCGCCGTCGTCCCGGACCACCCGAAGCCCCACAGCGAGCTTCCCCAGCGACCGCCCATGGCTGAGCGTCTCGACCGCGATCGGACCGCCCACCAGTACGAGCAGGAACGCGGCGATAGAGAGCGCCACCTGAGCCGCGTCGTCCAAAGAAGCGGAAGCGGCCACCAGGGCGACGGTCACGGCGATGTACACGACCACGGCCACGATCAGATCGATCAGCACGGCCAACGCCCTGCTGGGCAGCCTCGCAGGGCGCAGCTCAAGCGCCACCGCCTCGCCCGTCACGAGCTCACTCACGCCTGCTGTCCTTCCCCTGACCCGACTGGTCAACGGCCAGTCTGCCAAGCTGAGGGCGCATCGCGTCGCAGTACGACAAGCTGACACTCATGACGGACCGCCGACGATCAGCCTAGGAGCAGGCAAACCGATGGACCTCGACGTCTTCGTCACCGCCCACCGTGCCGAATGGGACCGCCTCGACGCCCTGCTCCGGCGCCAGCGCCGCCTCAACGGCGCCGAAGCGGACGAACTCGTCGCCCTCTACCAGCGCACCGCCACCCACCTCTCGCTGATCCAGTCCAGCGCCCCCGACCCGCAGCTCACCGGCCGGCTCAGCCAACTCGTGGCACGCGCGCGTAGTGCCGTCACAGGAACCCGCCGCGCCTCCTGGCGCGATGTCACACGCTTCCTCGCCTACGGCTTCCCCGCTGCCGTCTATCGATCGCGGCACTGGTGGGTGCCCACCGCGCTGCTGTCCACCGTCGTGGCAGCCCTCCTGGGCTGGTGGATCGGCACCCACCCCGAGGTGCAGTCCTCCATCGCGGCCCCCAGTGAACTGCGCGAGCTCACCCGCCCAGGCGGCCAGTACGAGACGTACTACTCGAGCCATCCCGCGGCGTCCTTCGCCGCCCAGGTCTGGACGAACAACGCCCAGGCAGCCGCCATGTGCCTGGTCCTGGGGATCTTCCTGGGCCTCCCGGTCCTCTGGATCCTGTTCCAGAACATGCTCAACCTCGGCATCGGCATGGGCCTGATGTCTTCGGTCGGCCGTCTCGACACCTTCCTCGGCCTCGTGCTCCCGCACGGCCTCCTCGAACTCACGGCGGTCTTCGTCGCGGCCGGCACAGGCCTGCGTCTCGGCTGGACCCTGATCGATCCCGGCCCTCGCTCCCGGCGCACGGCGCTTGCGGAGGAGGGCAGAGCTGCGGTGGGCATGGCGATAGGCCTCGCGCTGATCCTGTTCATCTCCGGCGCCATAGAAGGCTTCGTCACCCCCTCGGGCCTGCCCACTTGGGCTCGCATCACCATCGGGGTCGTTGCCGAGCTGGCCTTCCTCGCCTACGTCTTCGTCCTGGGCGGACGAGCGGCGCGTGCGGGTGACACGGGCGACGTCGAGGCTGCTGAACGCAGCGCCACTGTCCCTACCGCCGCCTGATGTGCAGGGGACCCTGCTGAACTGCTACTGTCTCCTTCGCCCCACAGGAGCCGTTGACACGGAGCGTGTGGGGAGGTAGATTCGAACAGTTGCCTGGAGCTGGGTCCATCCCGCTCGGTAGCAGTGAGTGTCTGTCTGCTTCTGGAAATCTCGATTTCAGAGAAGCCCCTTCCCGATGAAATTCGGAAACAGATGGCCGGTCAGTCCGGTCTGAAAGTTCTGATAATGTTGGGAGCGCC
>NZ_KQ948659.1:55453-691194 GCF_001514145.1 Streptomyces canus | reverse complement strand
CCGACTCTATCAGATCCTTTCGGGCCTGATTCCCTGTCGGCGGGGCCTTTCGACATTCACTACGTTAACCGATTCCCTCGGCAACTCATAATCGAGTCCGCGAGTTCGAATTCCAGCGTGCGAGCACACCGAAATCGCCCCCGCTGAGGGGATGTCGTAGGTAGTGGTTTGGCCGCTCTCGGCTGCTGGCGATCGCCGTAACCGGTTCAAGCGGCTCGGGCTACGTTACGCATCTTCCAAGAGCGAGTCAACTTGAGCGGCGCCTGGGCACGTGGGCCCGATAGGGGCTCACGGTCGGGTCGTTGGCGATCCAGAACCGCCAGGGGTGCGCGCCCCCGTCGCCGGCCACTCCGGTGCGCGGACCGTTGAGTACCTGGTCGGAGGCGACCGGGGTGCCGGTGAGCACCCTCAAAGGGGTCTCCCCCGACGCGCACGCGTCCGTGCCGTCCAGGGCTCGGTCCACCCCCAAGGCCGTGGCCAGGCGGGCCGGCCCTTTGGCTAGATCCTTGTCATTTCGGGCCGAGAGTCGACGTTTGCGGGCCAGATCCGCACCTTCGAGGACCTCGCCGGCCCGCAGCAGAACGGCGCTCGCCCGGCCCTCGGGTCCGCACACCAGGTTCATGCAGAACCACATGCCGTAGGTGAAGTAGACGTACACATGCCCAGGCGGACCGAACATCACGCCGTTGCGGGGCGTGCGGCCGCGATAGGCGTGGGAGCCCGGGTCGTTCGGACCGTCGTAGGCCTCGAGCTCTGTGAGGCGCACAGTGATCGGACCGTCCGGGGTCGTGCGGACGAGGGTGCGGCCGAGGAGGTCGGGGGCGACGTCCAGAACGGGGCGGTCGAAGAACTCCCGTGGCAGTGGCGTACGGTCCGGGGGCGTGATCATGGCGTACGAGCGTAGTCCAGACGGGTGTGTGCCAAGGGTGGTCAAGGATCCGTCCGCTTGCCAGGGTGAAGGCGCGGAACCGACTACGGCCGGATCGCGTTTGTAGGGATCAGGAATCCGCGCGTTCTTAAGAGGAGAGACATGGCGTTCAAGAAGCTGCTCGCGAGCCTGGGGGCCGGCGGGGCTTCGGTGGAGACGGTGCTGACCGAGGTCAACGTCGTCCCGGGTGGTGTCGTCCAGGGCGAGGTCCGGATCCAGGGTGGGTCCGTCGACCAGGAGATCGAGGGGCTGTCGGTCGGGCTCCAGGCCAAGGTCGAGGTCGAGAGCGGCGACCAGGAGTACAAGCAGGACATCGAGTTCACCAAGGTCGCGCTCGGCGGTGCCTTCACGCTTCAGGCGAACGCGGTGCACGCCGTGCCGTTCGGTCTGGAGATCCCCTGGGAGACGCCGATCACGGTGATCGACGGCCAGCCTCTGCGCGGGATGAACGTCGGTGTGACCACCGAGCTGGCGATCGCGCGTGCCGTGGACTCCGGTGACCTGGACCCGGTCAGCGTGCACCCGCTGCCCGCGCAGAAGGCGATCCTGGACGCGTTCGTCCAGCTGGGCTTCCGTTTCAAGAACGCGGACCTGGAGCGCGGCCACATCCGTGGGACGCGGCAGCAGCTGCCGTTCTACCAGGAGATCGAGTTCTTCCCGCCGCAGCAGTACCGCGGACTCAACCAGGTCGAGTTGAGCTTCGTCGCGGACGGCAACGCGATGGACGTCGTGCTGGAGATGGACAAGAAGCCGGGGCTGTTCAGCGAGGGCAGTGACACCTTCCGGTCCTTCCAGGTGGGTCTGCACGACTACCAGAGCACCGACTGGGCCGCCTACCTCAACCAGTGGCTGTCCGAGGTCGGCAGCCGGCGCAACTGGTTCTAGGCTCGGAACCACTGACTCCAGTACTCGATCAGGAGGTACCGAGGTGACCGACCTCAAGCGGCGGCCGCTCCCGCACGACTTCCACCCGCCCGTGCCGTCGTTCACGGTCACGAGCGAGGACGTCGCCGAGGGGGCGACGCTCAAGGACGCTCAGGTCTACGCGACCGGCAACACCTCTCCGCAGCTGCGCTGGGAGGGCTTCCCGCCGGAGACCAAGAGTTTCGCCGTGACATGCTACGACCCCGACGCGCCCACGGGCAGCGGGTTCTGGCACTGGGTCGTGTTCGACATCCCGGCCTCGGTGACCGAGTTGCCGGTGGGTGCGGGCAGCGGCAAGTTCGAGGGGCTGCCGGAGGCGGCCGTACAGGCGCGGAACGACTACGGGTCGAAGGACTTCGGTGGGGCCGCGCCGCCGGCCGGGGACGGACCGCACCGGTACGTCTTCACCGTGTACGCCGTGGACCAGGAGAAGCTCGGGCCCGATTCCGATGCCTCTCCCGCCGTTGTGGGCTTCAACCTGCGATTCCATGCGATCGCGCGTGCTCAGCTGATCGGTGAGTACGAGGTGCCTGCCGAAGACTGACGTTCATGGAGCGTTTGCCCGCCTCTGGTCTTGGAATTGATCAGAGGCGGGCACTTTTTATTGCGTTGTCCATCTCGGCGTGCCCGGCCAGAGTTGATCCAAGCCCAAGCCCGCCAAGGGGTGGGCCGGTGCGCACGGGAGGTGGGCTGGTCATGCGGGACACGCTGGTACTCAACGCGAGCTTCGAGCCGCTGTCGACGGTGACGTTGAACCGAGCCGTCGTTCTGGTGCTTCAGGACAAGGCCGTCGTCGAGCAGTCCCACCCCGAACTGCGCATGCGCGGGGCCGCGGTCGACATACCCGCGCCTCGGGTGATCAGGCTGTGCAGGTATGTACGGGTGCCCTTCCGAAGACAAGCCCCCTGGTCCCGGCGGGGTGTTCTGGTGCGTGACCGGCACAGGTGCGCGTACTGCGGGCGGCGGGCGACGACCGTGGACCACGTGGTGCCGCGGTCCCAGGGTGGTCAGGACACTTGGCTGAACACGGTGGCCTCCTGCGCGGAGGACAACCACCGCAAGGCGAACCGGACTCCGGCGGAGGCGGGGATGCCGTTGCTGCGGGAGCCGTTCGAGCCGACTCCGGCTGACGCGATGCTGCTGTCGCTGGGGCACGAGGACTTCTCCGCGCTGCCGGACTGGCTGGCTCGAGAGGCCGCCTAGTCACCTGCCGGGTCCGGTGCTGATGCGGCTGCGGGTGCTCCGTGGCTTGTCGCGCAGTTCCCCGCGCCCCTAAGTGCGTTGGGGCCCGCCTTCGTTGGGAAGGCGGGCCCCTTTGTCGTACTGGAATCCCTGGGTCAGTCGATCTTCGGGGTCTCCCGGCGCTCCGAGCCGCCGTTGCCTCCGCTCGAACCGCCGCCGAAGTTGCCGAAGTTGCCCATGGCTCCGGAGAGGCCCTTGAGGGCGTCGCCGATTTCGCTGGGGACAATCCAGAGCTTGTTGGCGTCGCCCTCGGCGATCTTGGGGAGCATCTGGAGGTACTGGTACGACAGGAGCTTCTGGTCGGGGTCGCCGGCGTGAATCGCTTCGAAGACGGTGCGGACCGCCTGGGCCTCGCCCTCGGCGCGCAGGGCCGCGGCCTTGGCCTCACCCTCGGCGCGCAGGATCTGGGACTGCTTCTCACCTTCGGCGGTGAGGATGGCGGCCTGGCGCGTACCTTCCGCGGTGAGGATCGCGGCGCGCTTGTCACGGTCGGCGCGCATCTGCTTCTCCATCGAGTCCTGGATGGAGGTCGGGGGCTCGATGGCCTTCAGTTCCACGCGGTTGACGCGGATGCCCCACTTGCCGGTGGCCTCGTCGAGGACGCCTCGCAGGGCCGCGTTGATCTCCTCGCGGGAGGTCAGGGTCCGCTCCAGGTCCATGCCACCGATGATGTTGCGGAGCGTGGTGACGGTGAGCTGTTCGATGGCCTGGATGTAGCTGGCGACCTCGTAGGTCGCGGCCCGGGCGTCGGTCACCTGGTAGTAGATGACCGTGTCGATGTTGACGACCAGGTTGTCCTGGGTGATCACCGGCTGGGGCGGGAACGGAACGACCTGTTCACGCAGGTCGATGCGGTTGCGGATGGTGTCTATGAACGGGACGACGATGTTGAGGCCCGCGTTGAGTGTCCGCGTGTAGCGGCCGAACCGCTCCACGATCGCGGCACTCGCCTGCGGGATGACCTGGATCGTCTTGATGAGGGCGATGAAGACCAACACCACCAGGATGATCAAGACGATGATGACCGGTTCCATCGTGCTCCCCGTGCCCTTCTCTGCCTCGGCGTTCTCGGAAGATCTTATGGTTGTTGAAGATCTTGCTGGTCGAGTCTGACAGACCGTCGTACAACTCGTGGTGCGTTCGGTTCAGTTGCATCCTGCGAGGTCACATGACGATCGCCGTGGCGCCCTCGATGTCGACGACATCCACTTCCTGGCCCGCTTCGTAGGCCCGGCCGGTGTCGAGAGAGCGGGCCGACCAGACCTCGCCGGCGAGCTTGATCCGCCCGCCCGCGTGGTCGACGCGTTCCAGGACGACAGCCTGTTTCCCCTTCAACGCGTCGACACCCGTGACGAGTTGGGGCCGCTGAGAGCGGTGCCGGGTCGCGATGGGCCGTACGACGGCGATGAGGGCCACCGAGACGACGGCGAAGACGAGCACCTGGACGACGATGTCACCGCCGAGACCGGCGGCGATCGCGGCGGCGACGGCGCCCACCGCGAGCATGCCGAACTCCGGCATCGCGGTCACCACGAGCGGGATTCCGAGCGCAGCCGCGCCGACGAGCCACCACACCCATGCGTCGATGTCGTTCACATGGGTCATGGTAGGTGCGGGGGACCGCCGCGGACAGGGCGCGATGGAGCGGGAACGGGCTTCTTACCCGTGTTTTTGCGGGGACTTCACGTGATCACGACAGAGGCAGGCCCTGCGCGGTCCAGCGTTCGCCGACCTGCTCGACGACGAGGGGAAGGCCGAAGCAGAGGGAAAGGTTGCGGGAGGTGAGCTCGAGCTCCAGGGGACCTGCGGCGAGCACCTTGCCCTGGCGGATCATGAGGACGTGGGTGAAGCCGGGGGCGATCTCCTCGACGTGGTGGGTGACCATGAGCATCGAGGGGGCGATCGGGTCGCGGGCGAGCCGGCCGAGGCGGCGGACCAGGTCCTCGCGGCCACCGAGGTCGAGGCCGGCGGCGGGCTCGTCGAGGAGGAGGAGTTCGGGGTCGGTCATCAGGGCGCGGGCGATGAGGGTGCGCTTGCGCTCGCCCTCGGAGAGGGTGCCGAACTTCCGGTCCAGGTAGTCGGTCATGCCGAGACGGTCGAGGAAGGCGCGGGCGCGCTGCTCGTCGATGTCCTCGTACTCCTCCTGCCAGCCCGCGGTCATGCCGTACGCCGCCGTCAGCACGGTCTCCAGGACGGTCTGGCGCTTGGGGAGCTTGTCGGCCATGGCGATGCCGGCCATGCCGATGCGGGGGCGCAGTTCGAAGACGTCGGTGCCGGGCTTGCCGAGGGTCTCGCCGAGGATGGTGGCGGTGCCCTTGCTGGGGTAGAGGTAGCTTGAGGCGAGGTTCAGGAGCGTGGTCTTGCCGGCGCCGTTGGGGCCGAGGATGACCCAGCGCTCGCCCTCCTTGACCGACCAGGAGACCTGGTCCACCAGAGCCCGGTCCTCACGGACCACGGATACGTCCTGAAGCTCCAGAACATCGCTCATGAGCGCGTTGTCTCCCCTTGCAGTGTGACCGGTGTCGGCGTCTCGGCTGTCGCGTGCGCGTTTTTGGGCGCAGCCCTCGAAGAAATCTACGCCACCGGTCGGCCGCTCCCATCCATCGGTCCGGTCCTTAGGCTGGGGGCATGCTCTCGGAACCGCGCTCTGGACGCCTTGCCGCTTGGGGAAACGGCCTTTTGGCCGGACTTGTCTCGCCGGACGACGCCGTGCTGGCGATCGTCGGTGACGACGCCGTGCACCGGGTCGAAGGGCTGCCGGGTGAGACGGCGGCCGTCGGTCTGACGCTGGCGCTGGGGCGGCTGCGGTCGCTCGGCGTGACGGGACTGCGGGTCGCGCTGCCCGCGCCCGGGCATCCGCTGGGACTGAGCGGGCCGCCGGAGTTCAACGCGCGGGCGTTGGAGGCGGAGGAGGCGGTGGTATGTCACGGCGCCGCGCTGGGACTGGTGCCGGAGGTGTACGAGGCCGGGCCGTCGGGTGATGTGCATGTCGAGGTGGTGTGGCATGTGCTGCCGGTGCGGGAGGCTCCGCCGGCGGATGTCCCCTCGCTGGGCGAGGCCGAGCGGGAGCTCGCGGAGGCGCTCCGGGAGGCGACCGAGGTGCTGTCGGGGCTGGACCTGGCCGGCTCGGGGCCGGTGGCGGAGGCAGCCATCGATGCGTACCGGGCCCGGGCGGAGCGGGGGCGGGAGGTTCTGGCGCCGGGGTATCCGCCTCGGGCGGTACGGGTGTTGGAGCTTGCTCAGCGGGTGGGGTTGTTGGTGTCCCTGGCCTATGAGAACGGGCACGGGGGTGCGGTCAGCTCCGCCGAGATGCGGGCTCGTGGGGAGGCGTTGCGGCCGGTGGAGCGGACGGGGCGGCGGGCGCAGGTGGCTGCGTACAACGCGTATGTGGAGGAGTTGGAGCGGGGGGTGCGGTGAACTGCGCCTGATCGTTCGGCTGCGGGCCCGGTCAGGTGGGTGCAGTCGCGCGAGCCCGGCTGCACCCACCTGGGGACGCGGGGAACTGCGCGACCAGCCACGAAGCGCCCGCACCGCACGACGGCACAGCGAGGCGCATCCGACCGTCCGTTTCTACGGCGGCAACGCCAAGGGCCCCACAAGTCGCGTCGACTTATGAGGCCCTGCTGCTCAGACCCGACGTCAGTCGTTCGCACCGGCGTTGCCGAAGGCCGGGTTCAGCAGGGCGATGAGGTTGGCGGTGTTGCCGACCACGTTCACCGGGACGTGCACCGGGGCCTGGACGAGGTTGCCCGAGACGGCGCCCGGCGACTTCACGGCCGCGCCCTCGGCACCCGCGTCGGCGACAGCGGCACCGGCAGCGGCACCCGTGGCGATACCGGCGACGGTCAGGGCCACGGCAGCCTTCTTGGCGATGATCATGGGAAGCGTTCCTCCTGCGTTTGCGAGTCCGACCCGGCCGCGGGTCGTGCGCTGATCAACGCGGAAGGGAGAAGGGACGGTACGGAGATACGAGCAGGAATGCCCGTTCGGATCATTCGCACGACAAACGGACCGGCCTCCCGGGTGCGGGGCACACCCGGGAGGCCGAAGTCACTGCCCGCTCGGGGGAAGTCAGCGGTTGACGCCGAGGTTGCCGAAGGCGGGGTTGAGCGCGCCGATGACGTTCACGCTGTTGCCGACCACGTTCACCGGGACGTGCACCGGGGCCTGGACGAGGTTGCCCGAGACGACGCCGGGCGAGCCCACGGCCTTGCCGTCGGCGTGCGCCCCGTTGGTGGCGGAGGCCATACCGGCACCGGCCGCGACCAGTCCGCCGGCCACCATCGTCACGGCCGCTGCCTTCTTCAGGTTCTTCACTTCTAAGCCCTCCCTAGCGATTGCCGCGGCAGTCGCCGCAGCACGCACTGGAGAACGGTGGAGATCCACGAAGGATGCGCCATCCGGGGGACATTCCCACGACGGTATGAATCTCAGTCCGGAGCGGAACCCTCCGTGTTGCCATGCATCTCGTGGATCAACCGGCCACTCCGTGACGAACCGCCCACAGGGCCGCCTGTGTCCGGTCCGCCAGATCGAGTTTCATCAGGATGTTCGAGACGTGTGTCTTGACGGTCTTCTCGGAGAGGACCAGCGCCCGGGCGATCTCCCGGTTGGAGCGGCCGTCCGCGATCAGCCCGAGCACCTCACGCTCCCGCTCGGTGAGCGAACCTCCTCTGCCCTGCCCGGAGTTGTTCTCCTCCTGGGACAACAGGGCGCCCGCGACCTCGGGTTGGAGCAGGATGTGGCCGGCGTGGACGGAGCGGATGGCTCCGGCGAGGGCGTCGGGGTCGACGTCCTTGTAGACGTAGCCGGCGGCGCCGGCGCGCAGGGCCGGGACCACGGTGCGCTGTTCGGTGAAGCTGGTGACGATCAGCACACGCGCGGGGTTGTTCAGTTCGCGGAGCTTGCGCAGGGCGTCGATGCCGTCCATGCCCGGCATCTTGACGTCCATGAGGACGATGTCGGGCTTGAGTTCCTCCGCGCGCTCGACGCCCTCGGCGCCGTCGGCCGCCTCGCCCACGACCTCTATGTCGTCCTGCACTTCGAGGAAGGTGCGCAGGCCCCGGCGGACGACCTGGTGGTCGTCGACGAGCAGGACCTTGATCGCGTCAGCCACCGGGTACCTCCATCTCGATCGTGGTGCCCTTGCCGGGCGCCGATTCCACGGTCAGCGTGCCGCCGACCCCGCTGGTGCGGTCCCGCATGGAGACCAGACCCAGATGGCGTCCCGCGCGGCGTATGGACTGTGGGTCGAAGCCGCTGCCGTCGTCCGTCACGCGCAGTACGGCTCCGCTGCCGCGCCGGTCCACCGTCACGTCGACATGGGCCGCGCCCGAGTGCCGCAGCGCGTTGTGCAGGGCCTCCTGGGCCACGCGGAGCATGGCCTCCTCCTGGGCCGCGGGCAGCGCGCGGAAGCTGCGGGCGGCGAAGGTCACGCGCGCGGTGTGGGCGCGGTCCAGGACCTGGACGTGGGTGCGCAGGGTGGCGGTCAGGCCGTCCTCGTCCAGCGCCGCTGGGCGCAACTCGACCACGGCGGCGCGCAGTTCGTCGGTGGCCTCGGCGGCGAGCGTGGCCACCTGCTGCATCTCGTCCTTGGCGCGGGTGGGGTCGCGGTCGACGAGGGCGGCGGCGGCCTGGGCGGTCAGGCGCAGGGAGAAGAGCTTCTGGCTGACCGCGTCGTGCAGTTCGTGGGCGAGGCGGGAGCGTTCCTCGGCGATGGTGAGCTCGCGGCTGCGTTCGTAGAGGCGGGCATTGGTGAGGGCGATCGCCGCGTGCTGGGCGAGGATCCCCAGGAGTTCCTCGTCCTCCTCGGTGAAGCCGCAGCTGCCTTCCGGCTTGGGGCAGTTCTTGTTGGCGAGGAACAGGGCTCCGATGACCTCGTCGCCATCGCGGATCGGCAGGCCCAGGAAGTCGACCATCTCGGGGTGGGCGGACGGCCAGCCCTCGAAGCGGGGGTCCTTGCGGACGTCGGCGAGGCGCTCGGGAGTGGCCTCGTGCAGCATCGCGGCGAGGATGCCGTGCTGGCGCGGGAGGGGGCCGATGGCCTTCCACTGGGCGTCGCTGACACCGTCGACCACGAACTGGGCGAAGCCGCCGTGGTCGTCGGGGACGCCGAGGGCGGCGTACTGCGCGTCGAGCAGTTCGCGGGCCGAGGCGACGATCGTCTTGAGGACGTCGCGCACCTCGAGGTGTCTGCTCATGGCCAGCAGCGCGGAGCTCACCGCGGCGAGGCCGGACCGGGGGCCTTGACTCATGTCCTCAGAGTACGGGCGGGGTGTGACAGTGCGGATCGGACCTGTGACGGCCTCCGACTAGGGCGAGCGACCTAGGGCGAAGGGCCTCGCAGCTTTGCGGCCCGCGTCCGAGGCGGCGGGACGGCCCCGTTCCTACGTTGGGAGCACGCCGATCAGGAGGCGTGGAGGACGAGGGGACGTGTGTCATGCCGGTAGCGATCATCACGGGGGCCTCGAAGGGGCTGGGACGGGCGCTCGCCGAGGCCCTGGCCGCGCGGGGCTGGGACCTGGTGCTCGACGCGAGGACGGCGGAGGTCCTGAAGGAGACGGCGGCCGTGCTCGCCGGGCACGGCACCCGGGTGACGGCTCTGCCCGGGGACGTCACGGACCCGGCGCACCGCTCGGAGCTGGTGGCCGCGGCCTGGCAGCTCGGTGGCGTGGATCTGCTGGTGAACAACGCGAGCGCACTGGGTGCCGAGCCGCTGGCCCGGCTCGAGGGGCTGCCCCTGGACGGGCTGCGCCGCGCGCTGGAGGTGAACGTGGTGGCCTCGCTGGGGCTGGTCCAGGAGGCGCTGTCGCTGCTGCGGGCGTCGGAGGCCGGAACGGTGATCACGGTGAGTTCGGACGCCGCCGCCGAGGCGTACGAGACGTGGGGCGGTTACGGGGCGTCGAAGGCCGCCCTGGACCACCTCGCGGCGGTGCTGGGCGAGGAGGAGCCGCGGCTGCGGGTGTGGGCCGTCGATCCCGGGGACATGGCGACGGACCTGTACGCGGCGGCCGTACCGGACGACGCGGATCCGAGGCCGGCGCCGACGAGCGTGGTGCCTGCTTTTCTGCGGCTGCTGGACGAGCGGCCGGCGAGCGGCCGGTACGGGGCACCCTCGCTGCTGGAGGGGCGATGACACTCGCGGTGCGGGTACCGGAGGAACTGTCGGCACGGTTGCCTGCCGAGCAGCGGGGGCCGGGGCTCGACCGGGACGCCGTACGACTGCTGGTGTCGCGGGGTACGGCGGTGTCGCACCACTCGTTCGGGGAGCTTCCGAGGCTGCTGCGGGCCGGGGACCTGCTTGTCGTGAACACCTCCCCCACGCTGGCCGCG
Source organism: Streptomyces canus (assembly GCF_001514145.1). Classification (GTDB taxonomy): domain Bacteria; phylum Actinomycetota; class Actinomycetes; order Streptomycetales; family Streptomycetaceae; genus Streptomyces; species Streptomyces canus. The sequence continues at coordinate 680,768 of NZ_KQ948659.1, read as the reverse complement.
GCCGTCGACGGGCGAATCGGGCACGTGCGTGTGGTGGTGCACTTCTCCACGCGCGGGGACGACGGCAGGTGGGCGGTCGAGTTGCGGGATCCCGACGGGAGGGGCACCACGCGTGCGCGTGCGGGAGGGCCCGCGGGGACGGAGGTGCGGCTGCCCGGGGGCGGGCGACTGGTCCTGGAGGAGGCGGTGAGCGAGCGTCTGTGGTGGGCGCGCGTGTGCGGCGGGGAGGTTCCCGGGCTGCTGCGGGAGCACGGGCGGCCCATCCGTTACTCCTATACGGAGCGGGACCAGCCGTTGTCCGTCTATCAGACGGTGTTCGCGCTGCCGTCGCCCGACGGGTCGGGCAGTGCGGAGATGCCCAGTGCGGCACGGCCCTTCACCGCGCGGCTGGTGGCGGAGCTGGTGAGCCGGGGTGTGCAGTTCGCGCCGGTCTCCCTGCACACGGGGGTGGCCTCGGCGGAGGCGCACGAGCCGCCGTATCCGGAGCGGTTCTCGGTGCCGGAGGCCTCCGCGCGGCTGATCAACGCGGTGCGGGCCGGGGGCGGCAGGGTCGTCGCCGTCGGGACGACCGCTGTGCGGGCCGTGGAGTCGGCCGCCGGGGCCGACGGGGTCGTACGCGCGCGTGAGGGATGGACGGATCTCGTCGTGACCCCGGAGCGCGGGGTGCGGGTGGTGGACGGGCTGCTGACCGGGCTGCACGAGCCGGAGGCCTCGCATCTGCTGATGCTGGAGGCGGTCGCGGGGCGGGCGGCGATCGACCGCGGCTACGAGGAGGCACTGCGCCGGCTCTACCTGTGGCACGAGTTCGGGGACCTGCATCTCTTCCTCCCGCGGGAGGAAGCTCACGCAGAGCATTGCTCAAGCAACTGCCGGTGAGACCGCTGTGCGGACGATGTGAGCCCGCGCATAGGGCGCAGATCACGTACGAAGCGACATAGGAGACAAAGGCTTCCCCGATGAACGGGAAAGACGTTCCAGTCTGTCCGTTTTTGTCCTCCCCCGGTCCACTACCCGGGGTCGTACGTCACACCTTTGCCCGGATGTTTTGCGCCAGCTAAGAATGGCCAACGTCGCTCAGCGCCGCGGTTCCGACCGCGGCGTTTGTGCCGGAAGCACCCGTGTCCTCCAGGACAGCGAGCGACCTCCCGCGCTATTCGAAGAGGTCCATCCCGCATGCCCAAGAACCCTTTCACCCGTGGTCATCGTCGCGCGCTGAACAAGCGCCACAAGATCGCCGTCGCCGGCGTCGCCACGCTCGGTGCCGCCGCCGTCGTGTTCAGCGCGGTTCCGGGCAACGCGGAGACCACCACGTCCGAGGCCGCCGTCTCCTCGGCCCCGGTGAAGTACTCCTCCGAGCAGCTCAAGAGCCGCCAGGCCGACGTCAGCGAGCAGCTCGCCGCCAAGGCCCTGCAGAGCAAGGCCGCCGCCGAGGCGAAGGCAGCGAAGGCACACGCCGCGGCGAAGGCCAAGGCCAAGGCCGCGGCCGCCGCGAAGAAGAAGGCCGCGCACGCCGCCGCCGCCAAGAAGGCCGCGCAGGCGCGCAAGGCCAAGGCCAAGGCCGCGAGCCGGGCCGCGCATCGCGCCAAGCTCAAGGCCGCGGTGCACAAGAGCTACGCCAACAACCTTGACGGCTGGATCAAGGAGTCCCTGGACATCATGAAGGCCAAGGGCATCCCGGGCTCCTACAACGGCCTGCACCGCAACATCATCCGGGAGTCCTCGGGCAACCCGAACGCGATCAACAACTGGGACATCAACGCCATCAACGGCATCCCGTCGAAGGGGCTGCTCCAGGTCATCCCGCCGACCTTCAAGGCGTACCACGTCCCGGGCACGTCCTGGAACATCTACGACCCGGTCGCCAACATCACCGCCGCCGCGAACTACGCGGCCGACAGGTACGGCTCGATGGACAACGTCAACAGCGCGTACTGAGGTCGCGCGGACCTCTCGTACGCACAAGGGCGGCACCCTGTCGGGGTGCCGCCCTTCGCCGTCGTACGACAGTGATCACTTGCGCATGACCTCGGGCTCGTGGCGGCGCAGGAAGCGGGCCACGAAGAAGCCGCAGATCACACCGATGGCGATGAGGGCGATCATGTCGAGGCCCCAGACGCCGATGGTGTGGTTCCACAGCGGGTCGGTCGAGTCGCCCGGTTTGACGGGCGGGTTGACCTTGTTGAAGTCCAGCGTGGCGCCCGCGGCGGCGACCGCCCAGCGGGAGGGCATGAGGTACGAGAGCTCGTTGACGCCGATCGTGCCGTGCAGGGTGAACAGACAGCCGGTGAAGACGACCTGGATGATCGCGAACATGACCAGCAGCGGCATGGTCTTCTCGGACGTCTTCACGAGCGCGGAGATGATCAGGCCGAACATCATCGAGGTGAACCCGAGCCCCATGATCGGCAGACACAGCTCCGCGAGGGTGGCACTGCCGAGGACCAGGCCCTCCTTCGGGAGACCACGGCTGGCGAAGCCGATGACGCCGACCAGCAGTCCTTGCAGGATGGTGATCACGCCGAGCACGAACACCTTGGACATCAGGTACGCCGAGCGGGACAGGCCGGTGGCGCGCTCCCGTTCGTAGATGACCCGTTCCTTGATCAGTTCACGGACGGAGTTGGCGGCACCGGCGAAGCAGGCGCCGACCGCCAGGATCAGCAGGACGGTGGTGGCCGTGCTGTTGGGCTCGGGCAGTTTGGTCCTGGGGTCGATCGGCTTGGGCAACAGCGGGTCGCCGAAGTCGATGAGCAGGCTCACCGCGCCGAGGACGAGCGGCAGGATCACCGTCAGGGCCAGGAAGCCCTTGTCGGACGCTATGACCGAGACATAACGGCGCACGAGTGTCCCGAACTGGCCCATCCAGCCCTGCGGCTTCGGCGGTTTCATCGCCTGCATCGGAGGAAGCTGTACGGACTGTGCGGCAACGGCGTCGATGTCCGCGGCGTACATCTGGTAGTGCTGCGAGCCCTTCCAGCGTCCGGCCCAGTCGTAGTCGCGGTAGTTCTCGAAGGCGGAGAACACGTCGGCCCAGGTGTCGTAGCCGAAGAAGTTCAGTGCCTCCTCCGGCGGACCGAAGTAGGCGACCGCGCCGCCCGGGGCCATCACCAGGAGCTTGTCGCACAGCGCCAGCTCGGCGACGGAGTGGGTGACGACGAGGACCGTACGGCCGTCGTCGGCGAGGCCGCGCAGCAGCTGCATGACATCGCGGTCCATGCCCGGGTCGAGGCCGGAGGTCGGCTCGTCCAGGAAGATCAGGGACGGTTTGGTGAGCAGTTCCAGGGCCACGGAGACGCGCTTGCGCTGGCCGCCGGAGAGGGAGGTGACCTTCTTCTCCTTGTGGACGTCGAGCTTCAGCTCGCGCAGCACCTCGTCTATGCGTGACTCGCGCTCGGCGCCGGTGGTGTCGGCCGGGAAGCGGAGTTTGGCCGCGTACTTGAGGGCCTTCTTGACGGTCAGCTCCTTGTGCAGGATGTCGTCCTGCGGGACCAGACCGATGCGCTGGCGCAGCTCGGCGAACTGCTTGTAGAGGTTGCGGTTGTCGTAGAGGACATCGCCCTGGTTGGCGGGCCGGTAGCCGGTGAGTGCCTTGAGCAGCGTCGACTTGCCGGAACCGGACGGTCCGATGACCGCGATCAGGGACTTCTCCGGGACGCCGAAGGAGACGTCCTTGAGGATCTGCTTGCCGCCGTCGACCGTGACGGTCAGGTGGCGGGCGGAGAATGTCACCTCACCGGTGTCGACGAACTCCTCGAGGCGGTCGCCGACGATCCGGAACGTGGAGTGGCCGACGCCGACGATGTCGCTCGGGCCGAGCATCGTCGAGCCGCCCTTGGGGATCGGCTGGCCGTTGACGTATGTGCCGTTGTGGGAGCCGAGGTCGCGGATCTCCATGCGGCCGTCGGGCGTCGAGTGGAACTCCGCGTGGTTGCGGGAGACCTGCAGGTCGGAGACGACCAGGTCGTTCTCCAGGGCACGGCCGATGCGCATGATGCGGCCGATGGTGAACTGGTGGAACGTGGTCGGGCTGCGGTCGCCGTAGACCGGCGGCGCGCCCGCGCCCGCACCGGGGCCCTGCTGCTGCGGGATCTTCTGCGGCGGCTGGTGCGCGTACGGCTGCGGCTGTTGCTGGGGCTGTGGCCAGCCGGACTGCGAGGCCTGCTGCGGCTGCTGGCGCGGGGCCTGCTGCGGTGTCTGCTGGGCCCAGCCGGGGTTCGCGCTCTGCGCGACATACGGTTGCTGCCGGGGCTCGGGCTCGGCGACCGGCACCGCGGTGCCGGACAGGCTCAGCAGCGGGCCGTCGCTCGCGTTGCCGAGGTGGACCGCCGCGCCGGGGCCGAGCTCCGTCCGGTGGATCCGCTGGCCCTGCGTGAACGTGCCGTTGGTGCTGCTGTGGTCCTCGATGACCCAACCGCGCCCGCTCCAGCTGATCGTGGCGTGACGCCAGGACACCCTGGCGTCGTCGAACACGATGTCCCCCTGCGGATCGCGTCCAAGGCTGTACGACCTGGACGGATCGAGCGTCCAGGTACGTCCGTTCGCTTCCAGTACGAGTTCCGGCACTCCAAGCCCCACTGAGTAGTCCCCCGAATTGCCCCCGTCACAGGGAGTGTAGGGATGTCGAACATCGTCGGGAACTATTTCAGGATCCACCTCCTGACCGAAAGTTGAGCCCCGAGAACACCACGTTCGCGCGCTTCGGCCGGTTCCGTTGACGGGGTTGAAACCGACCCGGAGAGTGGGTAATCCACGCGAGGGGGACAAGCGCGGTCTTGTCCGCGCCGCGGATCGGGGGGTCTGCCATGAGTGCGTCCATGAGCGCCGAGACGACGAAGCACGGCGTGAGGCTGCCGTGGGGCGACATCCTGCTGTCCGCCATAGCCGCCGTGAGCTGGGCGTTGATCGGGATGGCGGGTGCGGCCGCGCTCGGTCTGCATCTGCTGGAGGCCGATTCCGCGGCCTCGCTGGGCCCGATGACCGCGGCGGTTGTGGCTCTTGCGGCAGGTGGTTCGGTGACACCGTCCGGGGACGTGTCCGCGTTCGGATTGACGGGGGCGGAGGCGGCTACCGCCATCGAGATCACGCCATTGGGCGTCAGCCTGGTCGGCGCGGTGCTTTTGTCATGGTTCTTCCTACGGTCCCTGCGGGGCGCCGGAGCGGTGATCGCGCCGTCGGAACTCCTCGCGCGCGCGGGCTCGGTGGTCGCGCTGTTCACGGCGATGATGGGCGGGCTGGCCTGGGCGGGGCACGACGTCATCACGATCGACGGGGGCGCGCTCGGGCTCGACAAGCTGCCCGGCGCGGGCGGGAGCGGCGGCCTCGACATCCCCGGGCTGGGGGACGTCGGGGACATCGGCGGGCTGCTGCCCGACCAGATCGGCGGCCTCATCGACGCGAAGGCCGCGGTCGGCTTCACGGTGGACACCGCGCCGACACTGCTCGGCGGGCTCGGCTGGTCGGCCGGGATCCTGCTGGTCGCGCTGCTGGCGTCCCGTCGTTCGCCGCTGCCGCGCGGCTGGGAGGCCGTGCACCGCGTGGTACGGCCGGCTGTGTCCGCCCTCGTGACGGTGCTGCTGGTCGCGGTGGCCGCGGGGCTCTCGGCGGCGGCGTACGCGGCGATCGGCGACGACCGCCCCAAGCGGATCGCGGGAGCGGCGCTGCTCGGGGCGCCGAACGGGGTGTGGCTGGGCATCCCCATCGGCCTGTTCGTCCCCTTCGACGGCCGGGCGACGGGGGTGCTGACGAACTTCCTCCCGGACCCCCTGGACCGACTCCTCAACTCGGACTCCGACCAGTCGGTGTCCCTGAGTCGCCTGGCGGAGCTGGACGGGCGGGTGTGGCTGCTGGGGGTGGGGGCGGCGCTGATGATGCTGCTGGCGGGGGTGCTTACCGCTGTGCGAACGCCGGTGGGGGTTCGGGGGGACGGGATGGCGGGGGCGGTCGGGGGCGGCGCTGCTGGGCCGAGTGCGGTTGGTGGGGCGGGTACCGGGCGGGGTTGGGGTGCCGGTTCTGCGGGGGTGGGCTCTGAGGTCCTGCGGGATCCGGGGGCTCTTGGTTTCGCGGGGCGGTGTGCGCTACGGCTGGGGATCGCCACCGCGCTGGCTCTGCCGTTGCTCGCCTGGCTGACGGAGGTGTCGGTGGACGCCTCGCTGTCGGTGCTGGGCTTCGACGCGTTCGGCGCCGGGGTCCGGTTGCGGGGACAGCTCGGCATGGCGCTGCTGCTCGGGGCGCTGTGGGGCGCGGGGGCGGGGGCCGCGGGGGCGTTGCTGGCCCGGGCGACGGGGGCGGCGGGGTCCCGGGCGGCGGGGCTGGCACTGGGTGACTTGGCGGGGGGCGGGGCGGGGGCCGCGGCTGTGGGGGTGCAGGCGGCTGGGCCTGTCGGGGGTCCGCGGTATGGCGGTGCGGGTGGAGCGCATCAGCGTACGGACGGGCCGTATGGCAGTGGGGGCGAGACGGGTGGGAGGAGTGGGGGCGCGGCTTATGGGGGTGGCGCCGGGCCGTATGAGAGCGGGGGTGCGCTCTATGGAAGCGGCGCCGGGCCGCACGAAGGCGGGGACACGGCCTATGGAAGCGGCGTCGGACCGTACGAGAGCGGGGGCACGGCCTATGGAAGTGGGGCCGGGCCGTATGGGAGTGGGGCCGGGCCGCGTCGAGGTGTGGGTGGGGCTGGGGAGTACGAGGGGGGCGGGTCCGGGGCGTACGACAGCGCGTCGAGGTCGTACGAGGGCGGGATGGCGTCGTCGTACGACGACGGTGGGTCCGAGGCGTATGAGGGCGGGCCTGGGGCGTATGGCGGTGGGGCGGAGCGGTACGGCGGTGCGGGAGGCCCGCATGGCCCGGAGCCTGGCCCGCATGGCCGGGAGCCGTGGCCCTATGGCCGAGGGGCAGGGCACCAGGGCCGAGAGGCGGGGCCCTACGGCGGTGAGGCCGGGCCCCACGGCCGAGAGGCGGGGCCCTACGGTGATGGACCAGGACCCTACGGCGGTGAGCCGGGGCCCTACGTGCCGGGTACGCCTCATCGGCCTCCGAACCCGGCGACGAACCCGTATCTGCGGGTGCCGGATGAGTTGCAGGGGCCTGAGGATGCGCGGCCTGGTGGCGAGGGCCGGCCTGGGAACGGTCGGCGAGAACCCGGCGGTGAAGGCGGCGGACGGGCGCCTGGGGCGGAGGGCGGTTGGCGGGCACCGGGCCGTCAGGGCGTTGAGCGCGCTCCGCGGTATGAGGGTGGTCGGGAGGAACCGGGGGGAGAGGCGCCGGGAGCGTCGGGCACGGGATGGTCCGGTGGTGGGGCGCCGTCCGCTCCGGGTCCGCAACGGTCCGGTGGATACCGGCGGGACGAGGGGGCGGACGCGCCAGGCGGCAGCCCTGGGCCACGAGACAGGCCCGGCAGTAGCCCTCGACGACAGGACGGGCCGGGCGGCAGGCCTCCGCAGGACAGGCCGGGCGGCAGCCCTCGGCCGCAGGATGAGGTGGAGCCCTCCGAGGAGAACGCTCGGCTGTCGGACGAAGCGCGTCGGCCCGACGGATCGCGACCGCCCGACAACGTCTACGGCGCCCCCACGATGGCCCGCCCGATCGACCAGCCCCCTCGTTCACCGCAACGACCTCCCAGGCAGCGGCCGGGTGGCCGACGGTCGTCCTCCGGAGACGAGGGCCGTCAGTCGCCGCCACCGCCACCGCCTCCTCCCCCGCCACCACCACCGCCGGGGAAGCCGAAAGGGCGGCGCTGATACGGCGCCTGGCTTCTGCCTTCTGGGAGCCGTAGGACATGGCTGCCGTCTGCGCCGATGGCGTCGTCGGCTCCGGGCGGAACGCCGCCGACCACCGACCCTGCCCCCTCCGCCCAGCCCGCCGCACCGAAGACGTGTCCTGTATGCAAGGATCTCGCCACCTGCTCGACACCGAGTGTTCCGTGTCCGTCAGACGGACCGCGGGAGCAGCAGGCACTGGGTGCCGGATACGGTGGGAACACCATGAGCGCTTCGCAGACCTCGTCCTCCGACGTCCCCACCCTTCTCGTCAAGATCTTCGGGAAGGACAGGCCGGGCATCACGGCCGGCCTCTTCGACACCCTCGCCGCGTACTCGGTCGATGTCGTCGACATCGAGCAGGTCGTCACGCGTGGCCGCATGGTGCTGTGCGCGCTCGTGACCGCGCCGCCCCGCGCGCTGGAGGGCGACCTGCGGGCGACCGTCCACAGCTGGGCCGAGTCGATCAAGATGCAGGCGGAGATCATCTCCGGTCTCGGCGACAACCGGCCGCGAGGGCTGGGGCGTTCCCTGGTCACCGTGCTCGGTCACCCGCTCACCGCGGAGGCCACCGCCGCGATCGCCGCCAAGATCGCCAAGGCGGGCGGCAACATCGACCGTATCTTCCGGCTGGCCAAGTATCCGGTCACGGCCGTCGAGTTCGCGGTGTCCGGTGTGGTGACCGAAGCGCTGCGCACCGCGCTCGTCACGGACGCCGCCAAGCTCGGCGTCGACGTGGCCGTCGTCGCGGCCGGTCTGCACCGCCGGGCCCAGCGGCTCGTCGTCATGGACGTGGACTCCACGCTCATCCAGGACGAGGTGATCGAGCTCTTCGCCGCGCACGCCGGCTGCGAGGACGAGGTCGCCGAGGTGACCGCGGCCGCGATGCGCGGCGAGCTGGACTTCGAGCAGTCGCTGCACGCGCGCGTGGCGCTGTTGGAGGGGCTGGACGCCTCGGTCGTCGACAAGGTGCGCTCCGAGGTACGGCTGACGCCGGGCGCCCGCACCCTCATCCGTACGCTGAAGCGGCTCGGCTTCCAAGTCGGGGTCGTCTCGGGCGGATTCACCCAGGTCACCGATGATCTGAAGGACCGGCTGGGGCTGGACTTCGCCCAGGCCAACACGCTGGAGATCGTCGACGGGAAGCTGACGGGCAAGGTCACCGGGGAGATCGTGGACCGCGCGGGCAAGGCGCGGCTGCTGCGCCGGTTCGCCGCCGAGGCGGGAGTGCCGCTGTCCCAGACGGTGGCGATCGGCGACGGCGCCAATGACCTGGACATGCTCAACGCGGCCGGTCTCGGGGTCGCCTTCAACGCCAAGCCGGTGGTGCGGGAGGCCGCGCACACCGCGGTGAACGTGCCCTTCCTGGACACGGTGCTGTACCTGCTGGGCGTCACGCGCGAAGAGGTCGAGGCGGCGGACGCGCACGAGGAGGACTGACCGACACATCGGCAGGGGCCCGGCACCATCACGGTGCCGGGCCCCTGCCGTGTCACGTACCGGTGGGATCGCCGTCAGTCGGACGGTGCCCAGTAGTCGGCGAGGGAGGCCGCGCCCGGCTCCAGGGTCTTCCAGGGGCCGCTGAACGTCAGGACGGCGAAGGCGGCGGCCGGGAAGCCGCGTGCGCTCATCCGCTGGCGGGCGTCACCCTCAGCGGCGCCGGCGAGGACGTCGGCGATACCCTGCACGCCCGGGTTGTGGCCGATCAGGACGACGTTCTGCACGTCGTCCGGGGTCTCGTTCAGCACGGCGATCAGCTCGCCGGGAGAGGCCTCGTAGATCCGCTCCTCGTAGACCGTTTTCGGCCGGTGCGGGAACTCCTGCACGGCGAGCTTCCAGGTCTCACGGGTCCGGGTCGCGGTGGAGCAGAGGGCCAGGTCGAAGGGGATGCCGGAGTCGACCAGTCGTCGTCCGGCCTCCGCTGCTTCTTTGCGGCCACGGTCGGCGAGCGGCCGCTCATGATCGGTCACCTGCGGCCAGTCGGCTTTCGCATGCCGGAAAAGGACAATCCTGCGGGGTTCTGCGACGCTCATGGGATCCAGCTTCGCATGAAACAGGCCACGGGGCGCAGGGAGTTGACGGGCGGCTTTATGGGTGCTCAGCGCGATATCAGCTGCTGTACGCGCTCCAGGAACTGGGTGACGGCCGGGTCACCGGAGGCGGCGTGCGCGTCGGCGGGGTTGAGGATGAGGGCCAGGAGCACCACGAAGGCGAGCGTCGGCAGGGCGAGGGCCCACCAGGGCAGCCGGATGTCGACGCCGCCCCGGGACGCCGGGTGGGGCGGGGTGTGCGTAGGGGCCGACATGAGTGCCTCCGCTGTCTTCGAGTGGCCGGTGGGCGGTGACCGGTGTGGCGCGGTCACATCTCGAAGTTACGGAACCGGGGGCTCTCAACCCATCCGGAGGTCCACCCAGTTGACCCTGACACTCACCCCCTAGGGGACAGGGGGTCAACCCCACCATCGGACCCGGGGAACGGGGCCCGGATCAGGGCGAGGCGATCGTCGCGATGATCGCGATGACGACGAAGATGGCGAAGAACGAGCCGAAGACCAGCAGCATCTTCTTCTGGCCGTTCTGGGGGTTCGGATCGAGCACTGGCATACGGCCAGTCTCGCACCCCGGCCTCTTACCCAGGCTGCCGGGGTGACCTCAGCGGGCCGCCTCGTCCTCCACCGTACGGTCGCGGCCCGCGAGCACCCCGACCGCCATCTGCGGGACCATCAGGCCGACCATGAGCGCGATCGGCAGGCCCCAGCCGCCGCTGTGCTGGTACAGCACACCCACCAGGAGCGGTCCGGGGATGGAGATCAGATAGCCGGTGCTCTGCGCGAAGGCGGACAGCTGGGCCACGCCCGCGCCGGTCCTGGCCCGCATCCCGACCATGGTGAGGGCCAGCGGGAAGGCGCAGTTGGAGACGCCGAGCAGGACGGCCCAGGCCCAGGCACCGGCTGCCGGGGCGAGGTACAGGCCCGCGTATCCGGCGAGACCGCAGGCGCCGAGCGCGATCACGATCGGGCCCTGGTGCGGCAGCCGCGTGGCCACGCGCGGGATGACGAAGGCCAGCGGGACACCCATCACCATGGTGACCGCCAGCAGCAGTCCTGCCGTGCCGGCGGACACGCCCGCGTCCCGGAAGATCTGCGCCATCCAGCCCATGGTGATGTAGGCGGCGGTGGCCTGGAGCCCGAAGAACACGGCGAGTGCCCAGGCGGTCCGGCTCCGGGTGATCCGCAGCCTGGGCGGCTCCACCCGCGCGTGCACCTGCCGGACCGGCCCTGCCCCGTCCACGCGCGCGTGGACATGCCCGGAGACCCCTCGCACGGCCTCCCGCTCCGCCGGGGCGGCTCCCCGGTCCCGTACGAGCGGGATCCACGGCAGTACGGCCGCCGCGGCCAGGCCCGCCCACACCGCGAGCCCGGACTGCCAGCTCCCGCCCAGTGCCTCGGTCACCGGCACGGTCACGGCGGCCGCGGCCGCCGTGCCGAGGGCGAGGGCCATCGAGTACAGGCCGGTCATGGAGCCGACCCGGTCGGGGAACCAGCGCTTGACGATGACCGGCATCAGGACGTTGCTGACGGCGATGCCCATGAGGGTGAGTGCGCTGGCGGCCAGGAAGCCCACCGTGGAGCCCGTGTACGGCCGTATGAGCAGACCTGCCGTGATGGCGACCATGCCCGCGCACACCACCGCGCCCGCGCCGAAACGGCGGGCCAGACGCGGGGCCATGACGCCGAAGACGGCGAAGCACAGCGGGGGCACCGAGGTGAGCAGGCCGGCCACGCTGCCGCTCATGCCGAGTCCGTCGCGCACCTCTTCGAGGAGGGCGCCGAGACTGGTGATGGCGGGTCGGAGGTTGAGAGCGGAGAGCACGATGCCGACGACGACCAGGCGCACCGCCCACGCGCGCGTGGCGGGCACCGCGGCTCCCTCCTCCGGCCCGACACCGGAATCGCGCGTGATCGCGGAACCGCGTGCGGTCGCGGAACCGGGTGCGGTCGTGGACTTCAGTGTCCGGGTTTCCTCGCGTGCCATGCCGCCCATCATAGAATCATAGGATGATTGGTTGTCCATCCCCGGGGCGTCCTCGTTCGTCCCGCCCGTGCGAAGGTGTGCCATGCCCCTGAGCCATCCCCGCCGCTCGGCGCTGTCCGAGCAGGTCATCGCCGCGCTGCGCAACCAGATCACCTCGGGCGAATGGCCGGTCGGCTCCCGGATCCCGACGGAACCCGAACTGGTCGAGCAGCTGGGGGTCGCCCGCAACACCGTCCGCGAGGCGGTCCGCGCGCTCGCCCACAACGGCCTGTTGGACATCCGTCAGGGCTCGGGGACGTACGTCGTGGCGACCAGTGAGCTGGCCGGCGTGATGCACCGCCGGTTCGCCGACGCGGACCCCCGGCACATCGCCGAGCTGCGTTCCACCCTGGAGTCGTCCGCGGCGCGGCTGGCCGCCGAGCGGCGCACCGAGAAGGACCTCAAGCAGCTCGACGCGCTTCTCGTCCGGCGCGATCAGGCCTGGGAGTCGGGCGACGCGGAGGCCTTCGTGACCGCGGACTCCACCTTTCACCTGGCCGTGGTGGCCGCCTCCCACAACGACGTGATGACCGAGATGTACGCGGACCTCGGCGAGGTGCTGCGGGACTGGCTGCGTGAGGACGTCGGCGAGGAGCTGACACCGGAGACGTACATGGACCACGCCCCGCTCGTCGACGCGATCCGCGCGGGCGACGCGGCGGCGGCCGCCGAGGAGGCGGCCGGTTACCCCTTCCTGTGCCGTCCGGGACGGTTCAGCGCGCCAGCTTCCGGTGGCTGACCCACACCGAGCGGACCTCTTTCCAGCACCGCCCGGTCAGCCGCACGGTCTGCGCGGGCCCGGCCTGGACCTCGGCGCCGTCGCTGTCGAGGTCCCACCAGCGGTCGCACTCGATGTGCAGGCGGACGCCGTCGGTGCGCGGATAGGGGTTGTGGCAGTAGGTGGTCACCCGGGAGCCGGTGATCCTGCTGCGGCAGGAGGCGCCGAACAGCTCCGAAGCCGCGGCTCCGGGCGCTTGCACACGCTCGTGCGGCATCGCTTCGTACGACAAGGAGATCACGAGGCAGACGGCTGCGGTCACTGAGGCCAGACAGCGGGACAGGCGCACAAGGGGACCTCCTCGGCCGTGCTGGGGAGGGAATCGCGAGGTGAACGCGTAATCCAGGGTGCCCAGTTGCAGGCCGTGCGCGCCCGGCCTGGTAGGCCGAACGGGGGACGCCCCGCTCCCTGGGGGAACGGGGCGTCGTTGACGTACAGGAGATCAGGCTCCGATGGCGTGCAGGCCGCCGTCCACGTGGATGATCTCGCCGGTGGTCTTCGGGAACCAGTCGCTCAGCAGGGCCACGATGCCCTTGCCGGCCGGCTCCGGGTCCTTGAGGTCCCACTCCAGCGGGGAGCGGTTGTCCCACACGGCGGCCAGGTCGCTGAAGCCCGGGATGGACTTGGCGGCCATCGAGGCGAGCGGGCCCGCGGAGATGAGGTTGCAGCGGATGTTCTGCTTGCCCAGGTCGCGCGCGACGTAGCGGCTGGTGGCCTCCAGGGCGGCCTTGGCCGGGCCCATCCAGTCGTACTGCGGCCAGGCGTACTGCGCGTCGAAGGTGAGGCCGACGACCGAGCCGCCGTTCTGCATGAGGGGCAGGCAGGCCATGGTGAGCGACTTCAGGGAGTACGCCGAGACGTGCATGGCCGTGGCCACGGACTCGAACGGCGTGTTCAGGAAGTTGCCGCCGAGTGCGTCCTGCGGCGCGAAGCCGATGGAGTGCACGACGCCGTCGAGGCCGCCGAGCTCCTCGCCGACGATGTCGGCCAGGCGGCCGAGGTGCTCGTCGTTGGTGACGTCGAGCTCGATGACCTTGGTGGGCTTGGGGAGCTTCTTGGCGATGCGCTCGGTCAGCGTGGGCCGCGGGAACGCGGTCAGGATGATCTCGGCGCCCTGCTCCTGGGCCAGCTTGGCGGCGTGGAAGGCGATGGAGGACTCCATCAGCACACCGGTGATCAGGACGCGCTTGCCCTCGAGAATTCCGCTCATGGTGTTCAGTGACCCATTCCCAGTCCGCCGTCAACGGGGATGACGGCTCCAGTGATGTACGAGGCGTCGTCCGAGGCGAGGAACCGCACCGTCGCGGCGACCTCCTCGGGCTGCGCGTAACGACCGAGCGGCACCTGCTTCACGATGCCCTCGCGCTGCTCGTCGGTGAGCACCTTGGTCATGTCGGTGTCGACGAAGCCGGGCGCGACGACGTTGAAGGTGATGTTGCGCGAGCCCAGCTCACGGGCGAGGGAGCGCGCGAAGCCGACGAGGGCGGCCTTGGAGGCGGCGTAGTTGGCCTGGCCGGGGCCGCCGTAGAGACCGACGACCGAGGAGATCAGGACGACCCGGCCCTTCTTGGCGCGCAGCATGCCGCGGTTGGCGCGCTTGACCACGCGGAAGGTGCCGGTGAGGTTGGTGTCGACGACCGAGGTGAAGTCCTCCTCGGACATGCGCATCAGGAGCTGGTCCTTGGTGATGCCGGCGTTGGCGATCAGAACCTCGACCGGACCGTGCTCGGCCTCGATCTCCTTGTAGGCCTGCTCCACCTGCTCGGAGTCGGTGATGTCGCACTTGACCGCAAGGAAGCCGGCCGGCGGCTCACCCGAGCGGTACGTGATCGCGACCTTGTCGCCGGCGTCGGCGAATGCGCGGGCGATGGCGAGGCCGATGCCCCGGTTGCCTCCGGTGACGAGAACCGAGCGGCTCAACGGATCACCCTTTCCATAGGGGTCTGACACACCCGCCCGAACACGTGGATGGCAGGCGGCTTCCCCGAAAACCTATCGGGCCGGTCGCTGTCAGGGACATTCGGGCACCGACAGTGGCTTACGGGACTCGCTGTCGGGTCCCTACAGAAAGTTGCCGGCAGCGGTCACAAACGTGTGGTCCGCGCACCGGTCGCCGCGACATGATCGGGGGCAGCCCCTCGCCCACCTCATGCCGACAGGAAGAGACCCAGGTGCCTCATACCATCGACGAAGCCTTCACAGCGCTTCCCCTACGTGCCCTCGCCGATGCCGCGCTGGCACGCGCGCGTGCGCTCGGCGCCGAGCACGCGGACTTCCGGTTCGAGCGGGTGCGCAGCGCGTCCTGGCGGCTCAGGGACGCCAAGCCGTCCGGGTCCTCGGACACCACCGACCTCGGGTACGCGGTGCGGGTCGTTCACGGCGGCACCTGGGGCTTCGCGTCCGGCGTGGACCTGACCCTGGACGCCGCCGCCAAGGTCGCCTCGCAGGCCGTGGCCATGGCGAAGCTCTCCGCCCAGGTGATCCGCGCGGCCGGGTCCGACGAGCGGGTGGAGCTGGCCGGTGAGCCCGTGCACGCCGACCGTACGTGGATCTCGTCGTACGAGATCGATCCGTTCTCCGTGCCCGACGAGGAGAAGGCGGCGCTGCTCGCCGACTGGAGCGCGCGGCTGCTGGCGGCGGACGGGGTCAACCACGTCGACGCCTCGCTGCTCACCGTGCACGAGAACAAGTTCTACGCCGACACCGCCGGCACCGTGACCACACAGCAGCGGGTCCGGCTGCACCCGCAGCTGACCGCGGTGTCGGTCGACGAGTCCAGTGGCGAGTTCGACTCGATGCGGACCATCGCTCCGCCGGTCGGCCGCGGCTGGGAGTACCTCACGGGCACCGGCTGGGACTGGGAGAGCGAGCTGGAGCAGATCCCGCAGCTGCTCGCCGAGAAGATGCGGGCGCCCAGCGTCGAGGCGGGCCTGTACGACCTCGTCGTCGACCCGTCCAACCTGTGGCTGACCATTCACGAGTCCATCGGCCACGCCACCGAGCTGGACCGCGCGCTCGGCTACGAGGCGGCCTACGCCGGCACCTCCTTCGCCACCTTCGACCAGCTCGGCAAGCTCAGGTACGGCTCCGAGCTGATGAACGTCACCGGTGACCGCACCGCCGAGCACGGCCTCGCGACCATCGGCTACGACGACGAGGGCGTCGAGGGCCAGTCCTGGGACCTGGTGAAGGACGGCACCCTCGTCGGCTACCAACTGGACCGGCGGATCGCGAAGCTGACCGGGTTCGAGCGCTCCAACGGGTGCGCCTATGCCGACTCCCCCGGGCACGTCCCGGTGCAGCGCATGGCCAACGTGTCGCTCCAGCCCGACCCGGCCGGGATGTCGACCGAGGACCTCATCGGGAGCGTGGACCGCGGCATCTACGTCGTCGGGGACCGGTCCTGGTCGATCGACATGCAGCGCTACAACTTCCAGTTCACCGGCCAGCGGTTCTTCAGGATCGAGAACGGGCGGATCACCGGGCAGCTGCGGGACGTCGCCTACCAGGCGACCACCACCGACTTCTGGGGCTCGATGGCCGCGGTGGGCGGCCCGCAGACCTATGTCCTCGGCGGCGCCTTCAACTGCGGCAAGGCCCAGCCCGGCCAGGTCGCGGCCGTCTCGCACGGCTGCCCGTCGGCCCTCTTCAAGGGCGTCAACATTCTGAACACCACGCAGGAGGCCGGTCGATGAGCGCCCGCACCAACAAGCCGCACGAAATCGTCGAGCGGGCCCTCGCGCTGTCCCAGGCCGACGGCTGTGTCGTGATCGCCGACGAGCAGTCGACCGCCAACCTGCGCTGGGCGGGCAACGCCCTCACCACGAACGGCGTCACGCGCGGGCGCACGCTCACGGTCGTCGCGACCGTCGACGGCAAGGAAGGCACCGCCTCCGGCGTGGTCTCCCGGTCCGCGGTGACCGCGGACGAGCTGGAGCCCCTGGTGCGGGCCGCGGAGGCCGCCGCGCGCGGTGCCGCGCCCGCGGAGGACGCCCAGCCGCTGGTCACGGGCGTACCGGAGTCCCCGGACTTCACGGACGCGCCCGCCGAGACCTCCTCGGCCGTCTTCGCCGATTTCGCGCCGGCGCTCGGTGAGTCCTTCGCACGCGCGCGTGCGGGCGGCCGCGAGCTGTACGGCTTCGCCAACCACGAACTCGTGTCCACCTATGTGGGCACGTCCACAGGACTGCGGCTGCGCCACGACCAGCCCAACGGCACGCTGGAGCTCAACGCCAAGTCGCCGGACCGGACCCGCTCGGCCTGGGCCGGACGCTCCACCCGGGACTTCAAGGACGTCGACCCGGGGGCGCTGGACGCCGAGCTCGCCGTACGCCTGGGATGGGCCGAGCGGCGCCACCAGCTGCCCGCCGGGCGGTACGAGACGCTGCTGCCGCCGACCGCGGTCGCCGACCTGCTGATCTACCAGTTGTGGTCGGCGTCGGGCCGGGACGCGGCCGAGGGACGGACGGTGTTCTCCAAGCCGGGCGGCGGCACCCGGGTCGGCGAGAGGCTGACCGAGCTGCCGCTGACCCTGCGCAGCGACCCGAACGAGCCGGGCCTGGAATCCGCGCCCTTCGTGGTCGCGCACTCCTCCGGGGGCGATCAGTCGGTGTTCGACAACGGTCTGCCGGTCGCCGCCACCGACTGGATCCGGCAGGGTGAGCTGGCGCATCTGATGACGACCCGGCACAGCGCGGGCCTGACCGGGCTGCCCGTCGCCCCGGCGGCCGGCAGCCTCGTCCTCGACGGAGGCTCGGACGTGTCGCTGGAGGAGATGGTCGCGAACACCACACGCGGGCTGCTGCTGACCTGCCTCTGGTACATCCGCGAGGTCGACCCGGCCACCCTGCTGCTCACCGGGCTGACCCGGGACGGCGTGTACCTCGTCGAGAACGGCGAGGTGACCGGCGAGGTCAACAACTTCCGATTCAACGAGTCGCCGGTCGGCCTGCTGGGGCGGACGACGGAGGCGGGACGGACGGAGAAGACCCTGCCGAGGGAGTGGAGCGACTACTTCACCAGGGCCGCGATGCCGGCGCTGCGGGTGCCGGATTTCAATATGAGTTCTGTCAGTCAGGGCGTATAACCTCGTAGCCGGTAGTCACTCGACTGCCCGAGGACCTTTCGAGGAGATACGAGAACCGTGACGGACATCGTCGACGAGCTGAAGTGGCGGGGCCTGTGGGCCCTGTCCACTGACGAGGACGCTTTGCGCAAGGCGCTCGCGGACGGTCCCGTCACGTTCTATTGCGGCTTCGACCCCACGGCGGCCAGCCTGCACGTCGGTCACCTGGTGCAGGTCCTCACCATGCGCCGGCTCCAGCAGGCGGGCCTGCGCCCGCTGGCGCTGGTGGGCGGGGCGACCGGTCAGATCGGCGACCCCCGCCCCACGGCCGAGCGCACGCTGAACGACCCGGAGACGGTCGCGAACTGGGTGTCCCGGCTGCGCGCGCAGATCGAGCCGTTCCTGTCCTTCGAGGGCGAGAACGCCGCGGTCATGGTGAACAACCTGGACTGGACGGCAGGGATGTCGGCCATCGAGTTCCTCCGGGACATCGGTAAGCACTTCCGTGTCAACAAGATGCTCACCAAGGACTCGGTCGCGCGCCGGCTGGAGTCCCAGGAGGGCATCAGCTACACGGAGTTCAGCTACCAGCTGCTCCAGGGCATGGACTTCCTGGAGCTGTACCGGCGGTACGGCTGCACGCTGCAGCAGGGCGGCAGCGACCAGTGGGGCAACCTCACGGCGGGGCTCGATCTGATCCACAAGCTGGAGCCCGAGGCCGAGGCGCACTGTCTCGCGACGCCGCTGATGGTCAAGGCGGACGGCACCAAGTTCGGCAAGACCGAGGGCGGCGCCGTCTGGCTCGACCCGGAGATGACGACGCCGTACGCGTTCTACCAGTTCTGGCTGAACGTGGACGACCGGGACATCTCGACGTACCTGCGCATCCTGTCCTTCAGGTCCCGTGAGGAGCTCGAGGAGCTGGAGAAGCAGACCGAGGAGCGTCCGCAGGCCCGGGCCGCGCAGCGGGCGCTGGCGGAGGAGCTGACGACGCTGGTGCACGGTGCCGACCAGACGGCCGCCGTGATCGCCGCGAGCCGTGCCCTCTTCGGGCAGGGCGAGCTGGCGGAGCTGGACGAGAAGACGCTGACCGCGGCGCTCTCGGAGGTACCGCACATCCGGGTCGCCGAGCTCGGTGCCGTCGTGGATCTGTTCGCCGAGGTGGGACTCGTGGCCAGCAAGTCGGCCGCGCGGCGGACGGTGAAGGAGGGCGGGGCCTACGTGAACAACGTCAAGGTCTCGGCCGAGGACGCGGTGGCCGCCAAGGAGGACCTGCTCCACGGTCGCTGGCTGGTGCTGCGCCGGGGCAAGAAGAACCTGGCCGCGGTCGAGGTCACCTCGGCCTAGGTCCTGAGCACAGCAGAAGGGGCGCCTCTCCCGGTGGAGGGCGCCCCCTTCGTCGTACGGCTCTCAGGTCCGGTGGTGTTTCCTCTTGCCCAGCGTCGCCATGTAGAGCATGTCGCCGAAGCCGACGATGATGATCGCGGCGATGAGCTGGAAGACGTGGCGGCTCCAGTCGATGCCGGGGGTCTCGTCCACGCCGAACCCGCGCGCCATGGCATTGCCGGCGACGGCGCCGAGCATGCCGAAGATGGTGGTCAGCCAGAGGGGACTGTGCTGTTTCCCGGGGATGATGGCCTTGGCGATCAGGCCCAGCACGAATCCCACGATGATCGCCCACAACCAGCCCATGGCTGCCTCCTCGTACGGCTCGACGTGAGCACTACGGTCAGTGTCGATCCGTTCGGGCTACGCCGCATGCCGGGTGCGGCCGTACGTGCCGGGAGCGAGACCGTTCGCCCAGGCGGGAGGTGCCCCGGTCTCGTAGGCGGCGCAGACGCGGCGTAACGTGGGAGCTGTCCGGGCCCGGTACCTCCACCGGGTACGGAGCGGATGCGGGGAACGGGGAGAGTCCGATGCGGGCGGATGGTGGAATGTGATGCGGAAGCAACATGGCGGCGGCAGCGCCCAGGTGTTCCGGATCACCGGAGCCAGGACGAGCCTCCAGGAGGACGTGCGCGGACGTCAGCGCCGGTACGTCATCTCGATGACGGTCCGTACGATTTCCGTGGTGCTCGCGGCCACGCTCTGGAACGTCGAACGCCACGTCGCGATCGTCGCGCTGGTGCTCGGGGCGGTTCTGCCCTATATCGCCGTCGTCATCGCGAACGCGGGGCGGGAGAACGCGCCCTCATTGCCGTCGACCTTCGTGACCGCTCCCACGCCGCCGACGATCATGCCGCCGCGAGCCGAGGACGACTTCGCGGAACCCGTGCCGGAAGCTGGTGCGGGCGGGGCCGCGTCGGGTGCGCGCGGCGAACCCCGCGAGCGGACCTGAAGCACCAAGCTCAAGGAAAGCTCAGATCAATCATGTTGTTCCAGTGCCGTACGACGGGTTACCCGTGACATACTTCCTACGCGCTCCGCATCCCCCGTCGGAGCGACAGACCGACGCCGGGCAGCTCCCCCCGTGGCTGCTCGGCGTCGCCTTTTCCCCCACTTCTTTTCCCGCTCGTTTTCCCCGCTTGTGAGACGAAATCCGTGAGTGACGAGACCCCGATCTGCTCCGCGAAGGGCTGCCGCGCCGACGCCGTGTGGGTGCTCGCGTGGAACAACCCGAAGATCCACACGCCGGAGCGGCGCAAGACGTGGCTGGCCTGTGAGGAGCACCGGGAGCATCTGTCGCAGTTCCTCGGGGTGCGGGGCTTCCTCAAGGATGTCGTGAAGTTCGAGGACTGGCAGGCGCCCGAGGGGGCCTAGCCGCCGATCGCCGACATCGGCCGGTCCGGCTGGACGAACGTCGGGTCGTCCAGGCCCGCTCCCGCCTTCTTGCCCCACATCGCCTCGCGCCAGATGCGGGCGATCTCCTCGTCGGGAGCGTCGGAGCGCAGTGCGGCTCGGAGGTCTGTCTCCTCGCGGGCGAAGAGGCAGTTGCGTATCTGACCGTCGGCCGTGAGGCGGGTGCGGTCGCAGGCCGCGCAGAACGGGCGGGTGACCGAGGCGATGACGCCCACGACGTGTGGACCGCCGTTCACGATCCAGCGTTCCGCGGGGGCTGAGCCGCGCTTCTCCGAGCCCTCCTCGGTGAGGTCGAAGCGGGTGCGCAGGGAGGTCAGGATGTCCCCGGCGGTGATCATGCCGTCGCGCTTCCAGCCGTGCTGGGCGTCCAGGGGCATCTGCTCGATGAAGCGCAGTTCGTAGTCGTGCTCCACCGCCCAGGCGAGGAGGTCGGGGGCCTCGTCGTCGTTCAGTCCGGGCATCAGGACGGAGTTCACCTTGACCGGGGTCAGGCCCGCCTCGCGGGCCGCGTCCAGGCCCTCCAGGACGTCCTGGTGGCGGCTGCGGCGGGTGAGGGTCTTGAAGACGTCCGGACGCAGGGTGTCCAGGGAGACGTTGACCCGGTCCAGCCCGGCGGCCTTGAGGGCGGTGGCGGTGCGCTTGAGGCCGATGCCGTTGGTGGTGAGGGACATCTGGGGCCGCGGCTCCAGAGCCGCGACACGCTCGACGATGCCGACCAGGCCGGGGCGCAGCAGGGGCTCACCGCCGGTGAAGCGGACCTCCTCGATACCGAGGGAGGTGACGGCTATGTCGATCAGGCGGACGATCTCGTCGTCGGTGAGCAGATCGGGCTTGGCCAGCCACTGCAGGCCCTCTTCCGGCATGCAGTACGTGCACCGCAGATTGCAGCGGTCGGTCAGTGAGACTCGCAGGTCGGTGGCCACCCGGCCGTAGGTGTCGATGAGCACGTGGGCCCCCTCCCTCGTCGCGGATCAGTGCCGACTCCATCGGTTTCCGTCACTTGCGAGCCTACGTGACGTCACTGACAACGACAGTGCCCGATCCCACGACGTACGAAGCGGCCGTGTCGTAGAGATCTACGACACGGCCGCTCCAGGGGGGGCGTGTCAGTGGGCGCCGGTACCGGTCAGCGACCTGACCTCCAGCTCCGCGTACTTGCCCTTGTCCGGCTCCTCCTTGGAGAGGTAGGTGCCGATGACGCCGAGCAGGAAACCGACCGGGATCGAGATGAGACCCGGGTTCTCCAGCGGGAACCAGTGGAAGTCGACGTCCGGGAACATCGAGGTGGGCTTGCCGGAGACGACCGGCGAGAACAGCACCAGGCCGACCGCCGTGACGAGGCCGCCGTAGATCGACCACAGGGCGCCGGAGGTGGTGAAGCGCTTCCAGAAGAGGCTGTAGATGATCGTCGGCAGGTTTGCCGAGGCGGCGACCGCGAAGGCGAGCGCGACGAGGCCCGCGACGTTGAGGTCGCGGGCGAGGGCGCCCAGCAGGATGGAGACCGCGCCGATGCCGACGGTCGCCCAGCGGGCCGCACTCATCTCCTGCTTCTCGGTGGCCTGACCGCGCTTGATGACGTTCGCGTAGATGTCGTGCGCGAAGGACGACGACGAGGCCAGGGTGAGGCCGGCGACGACCGCGAGGATCGTGGCGAAGGCGACCGCCGAGATGGTGGCCAGCAGGATCGCGCCCCAGTTGGAGTCGACGCCGCCCAGATGCAGGGCCAGCAGTGGCGCCGCTGTGTTGCCCGCCTTGTTGGAGGCGATGATCTCGTCCGGCTTGATCAGGGCCGCGGCGCCGAAGCCGAGGGCGAGGGTCATCAGGTAGAAGGCGCCGATGAGGCCGATGGCCCAGATGACCGACTTACGGGCGGCCTTGGCGGTGGGCACCGTGTAGAAGCGGATCAGGATGTGCGGCAGTCCTGCGGTGCCGAGGACCAGGGCGATGCCGAGCGAGATGAAGTCCAGCTTGGTGGTGCTGGTCGCGCCGTACTTCAGACCGGGCTCCAGGAAGGCCGAGCCCTTGGCGCTGTTGTCGGCGGCCGAGCCCAGCAGGTCGGAGATGTTGAAGTCGAACTTCAGCAGGACCAGGAAGGTCAGCAGCAGGGCGCCCGCGATCAGGAGCACCGCCTTGACCATCTGGACCCAGGTGGTGCCCTTCATGCCGCCGATGGTGACGTACACGATCATCAGGACGCCGACCAGGGCGACGATGCCGATCTTGCCGCCGTCGCTGGTGATGCCGAGCAGCAGGGAGACCAGGACGCCCGCGCCCGCCATCTGGGCCAGCAGGTAGAAGATCGAGACCACGATGGTGGAGGTGCCGGCCGCCGTGCGGACCGGGCGCTGGCGCATCCGGTACGCGAGGACGTCGCCCATCGTGTAGCGGCCGGAGTTGCGCAGCGGTTCGGCGACCAGGAGCAGGGCGACGAGCCAGGCGACCAGGAAGCCGATGGAGTACAGGAAGCCGTCGTAGCCGAAGAGGGCGATGGCGCCCGCGATGCCGAGGAAGGACGCGGCGGACATGTAGTCGCCGGAGACGGCGAGGCCGTTCTGGAAGCCGGTGAACTGGCGGCCGCCCGCGTAGAAGTCGGAGGCGTCCTTGGTCTGGCGTCCGGCCCAGACCGTGATGACGAGGGTCGCGAGGACGAAGACCGCGAACAGGCTGATGATCAGCCCTCGGTGCTCGCTGGCCTCGCCTGCCGCCAGGGTGATCGCGGGGCTCATGCGCCGCCCTCCATCCGGGACTTGATGGCCTCGGCCTTGGGGTCGAAGCGGGCGGCAGCGGTGCGCGCGTACCACCAGGCGATGAGGAACGTGGTGAGGAACTGGGCGAGGCCCAGGACCAGGGCGATGTTGATGTTGCCGACGACCTTGGTGCCCATGAAGTCGCCCGCGTAGTTGGACAGCAGGACGTACAGCAGGTACCAGGCGATGAAGCCGACGGTCAGCGGAAAGGCGAAGGAGCGGTAGGAGCGGCGCAGTTCACCGAACTCCGCGCTCTCCTGCACCTCGGTGAACTCCTCGGTGGTGGGGAGTTTATGGGTCTCTTTCGAGGGTGGCGGTGCGTCGGTGGCCACGGAGTCTCCTCGCGTTGCGGGTGCGGTTGTGACGGGGACCGGGCGCGAGTCTCCTCGCGTTCCCTGCCCAAGGTCACGGCGGCACGCTCGGACCGGTTCAACTCGCTTTGCTTCTTTCCGAACTCACCTTGGGGAAGTCATTGCTGGCCAGCGACTTCGGGAGATAGCTTCGGCCTGCACCACCCGTCATGTACCTGCCCGAGCGACACCTGTGTCTCGGGCCGGTTTCGTTTCCGGATGATGTGGAGACCCCATGTCCCAGCCGCGTTCCAGACGTTCGAGACGTTCCATACGTTCAAGAGACCGTCTCGCGCTCGCCGTGCCCGTCGTGCTGTCCCTCACGGCCTCGCTCGGCTTCCTGCCCTCGGCGGCCTCGGCTGCCCCTGCCACGGAGTCCGTGGCACAGGCAGCGGACGCGACGAACCTGTCGTACGTCGTCAACACCAAGGTGGACCACCGCACGATCGCGTCGGTGAAGAAGGCGATACCGGCGGCCGGCGGCACCGTAGTGATCGCGTACGAGAAGATCGGCGTGATCGTCGTCCACTCCTCCGCGCCGGACTTCGCCCAGAAGATCCGCAAGGTGCGCGGGGTGCAGTCGGCCGGCGCCACCCGCACCTCGCCCCTGACCCCGGCGGGCACGACGGACGAGGGCGCGGTCCAGGTGCTGTCGGACGCGCAGGCCGCGAAGCTCGCGAAGACCTCGGCCGCCACGCCGGACAGCGAGCCCCTCGAGGCCGATCAGTGGGACCTGCGCGCCATAGGCGCCGACAAGGCCGCCAAGATCAACCCGGGCAGCCGCAAGGTGACCGTCGCCGTGATCGACACCGGCGTCGACGACACCCACCCCGACATCGCGCCGAACTTCTCCGCCGCGCAGTCGGCCAACTGCGACGGTGGTGTCCCGGACACCACCGCGGGCGCCTGGCGCCCGTACACCGCGGACGACTACCACGGCACGCACGTGGCCGGTGAGATCGCCGCGGCCCGCAACGGTGTCGGCGTGGCCGGGGTCGCGCCCGGCGTGAAGGTGTCGGCCATCAATGTGACCGACCGGAGCAACGGCCTCTTCTATCCGGAGAGCGTCGTGTGCGCCTTCGTGTTCGCCGCCGACCACGGCGTCGAGATCACGAACAACAGCTACTACGTTGATCCCTGGCTGTACAACTGCATGGACGACCCCGATCAGCGGGCCATTGTTGATTCGGTCAACAGGGCGCAGCTGTACGCGCAGCACAAGGGCACGCTCAGCCTGGCGTCGGCGGGCAACTCCAACGACGACCTGGACTCCGACGCGCTCGTCGACGCCTCCAGCCCCGACGACTCCACTGCGGTGGAGCGCACCGTCGATCCGCACGAGTGCTTCGACGTACCGACGCAACTGCCCGGTGTGGTCACGGTCAGCGCGACGGGCGTCAAGAACCTCAAGTCGTACTACTCCTCGTACGGCAAGGGCGTCATCGACGTCGCCGCGCCCGGTGGCGACCGGCTGTACCAGATCCCGGACACGCCGTCGCAGAACGGCCGCATCCTGTCCACCCTGCCGAACGGCCAGTACGGCTTCCTGCAGGGCACTTCGATGGCCTCGCCGCACGCCGCGGGCGTCGCCGCGCTGCTGAAGTCGACGCATCCCAAGGCGAGCCCGGCCCAACTGCAGGCGCTGCTCAAGGCGCAGGCGGACGCCACGAGCTGCCCGGCCTCCTACGACCAGGACGGCGACGGCACACAGGACGCGGTGTGCGAGAGCGGCACCCGGGCCAACGGGTTCTACGGCTTCGGCATCGTCAACGCGCTGCGCGCGGTCAAGTGACCCGCACGTACCGCTTGTCCCGCATACGAACTGGAGAGAGTCTCATCATGACAGGGCCCCACTCGCGCCATCGGCGCGCGCTCGCGATCCCGCTCGGTATGGCCATGGCGACGGCCATGGCGTTCCTGCCGGGCGCCACGGCGTCCGCGGCCGGTCTGCCCGGCACCACGGCCGGTGTCACCGGTGCCGTCAGCGACGTCCTCGCCTCCGCCGACGCGGACGGCACGGCGCTCAGCTACGTCGTCAACGTCCGCCCCGGGCACGGCCCTTCCGCCCAAGTGAAGAAGGCCATCGCCGCGGCCGGCGGCACGATCGTGACGTCGTACGACCAGATCGGCGTGATCGTCGTCCACTCGTCGAACTCCGACTTCGCCAAGACGATCCGCAAGGTCCGCGGGGTCGAGTCGGCCGGCAACACGCGCAACGCGCCGCTGCCCGCGCAGTCGACGACCGACGAGGGGACGCCGAAGGCGCTCAACTCGGCGCAGCTGGCCGCCGCGCAGGCCGCCGCCGGCGCCGGCCAGGACCCGCTGGAGTCCTTGCAGTGGGACCTGCCCGCCATCAAGGCGGACAAGGCGCACGAGAAGTCGCTCGGCAGCAGCAAGGTGACCGTCGCCGTGATCGACACCGGCGTGGACGACACCCACCCGGACCTCGCGCCGAACTTCGACCGGGCCGCGTCGGTCAACTGCGTGACGGGCAAGCCGGACACCGCCGACGGGGCGTGGCGGCCGAGCGCCGCGGAGAGCCCGCACGGCACGCACGTGGCAGGTGAGATCGCGGCCGCCAAGAACGGCGTCGGTATGACGGGTGTCGCGCCCGGCGTGAAGGTGGCGGGCATCAAGGTGTCGACCACCGCCGGTTACTTCTACACGGAGGCCGTGGTCTGCGGCTTCGTGTGGGCGGCCACGCACGGGGTCGACGTCACCAACAACAGCTATTACACCGACCCGTGGTACTTCAACTGCACCGACGACCCGGACCAGAAGGCCCTCGTGGACGCCATCACCCGGGCCACGCGGTACGCGGAGAAGAAGGGCGTGGTGAACGTCGCCGCGGCCGGCAACGAGAACTACGACCTCGCGGCCGACGAGATCACCGACCCGGTCTCGCCGAACGACGGCACGCCCTCGGACCGGGTGATCGACCCGTCGAAGTGCTTCGACATACCGACCCAGCTGCCGGGTGTCGTGACGGTCGCGGCGACCGGCGCCAAGGGCATCAAGTCGTCCTTCTCCAACCACGGCCTGGGTGTCATCGACGTCGCCGCGCCCGGCGGTGACTCGACGGCATACCAGACGCCCCAGCCGCCCGCGACCAGCGGGCTCATCCTGGGCACGCTGCCCGGCGGCAAGTGGGGCTACATGGCCGGTACGTCGATGGCCTCGCCGCACGCCGCGGCCGTGGCCGCCCTGATCAAGTCGACGCACCCGTACGCTCCGCCGGCCCTGGTGAAGGCGCTGCTGTACGCCGAGGCCGACGCCACGCCGTGCACGGATCCCTACGACATCAACGGCGACGGCAAGGTCGACGCGGTGTGCGAGGGGTCCAAGAACCGCAACGGCTTCTACGGCTGGGGCACGGTGGACGCACTGGACGCGGTGACGAAGTAGGTCCCTCCATATATTGATTGCGTCAATACTGCATAGTGCAGTCATGACGGGAATCAAGTTTGTGGTGCGGGAGGGCGCTCTTCAGGGGCGCCTTCCCGCACAGCAGCTGGCGCGGACTTGTGTTGGCGAGTGCGCGCTGGCCGCCGCTGAGCTGGGGGCTCTGCGGGCGGCGCTCGCCGAGGTGCCGACGGTGCGGGTGGACGACGGGGCGGTCGCCACCGCTTTCCTGAGCGAACGTCATCTGTTGATCAATGGTCGCCAGCCGGTCAACTTCGCACCGCTGTCCCGGTTCTGGCGGACGGCGGACGGATGGGTCCGCACCCACGCGAACTATCCGCACCACCGCGCGCGACTGCTCCAGGCGCTGGGAGTGCCGGAGGACCCGGCGGCCGTGGAGGCGGCGCTGGCCGAGCGGTCCGCCCTGGACGTCGAGGACGCCGTGTACGCGGCCGGGGGTCTCGCCGTCGCCCTGCGCTCTCCCGAGGAGTGGGCCGTACACCCGCAGGCAGCCGAGGTGGCGAAACGGCCGCTGGTCGAGCGGGGGCGACTGGACACGGCACGCGCGCGTGCGTTCGCGCCGGTCGGCACCTCTCCCCTGCTGCCGGCCGCCGGCCTGCGCGTCCTGGACCTGACGCGGGTTCTCGCGGGGCCGGTCGCCACCCGCACCCTCGCTCTGCTCGGCGCGGACGTCCTGCGCCTGGACGCGCCCGGGCTGCCCGAACTGCCGGACCAGCACGCCGACACGGGTTTCGGGAAACGGTCGGCGACGCTGGACCTGGCCGCCGACCGGCAGACATTCGAGGAACTGCTCGCGGCGGCGGACGTGGTCGTCACCGGATACCGGCCCGGCGCCTTGGACCGCTTCGGACTGTCACCCGAAGCGCTGGCGGAGCGGCGGCCCGGGGTGGTCGTGGCGCAGTTGTCGGCGTGGGGCGGGTACGGGCCATGGCGTGAACGGCGAGGCTTCGACAGCCTCGTACAGGCGGCCACCGGGATCGCGGTACTGGAGGGTTCACCGGATCGGCCGGGCGCGCTGCCCGCGCAGGCCCTCGACCACGGGACGGGTTATCTGCTGGCGGCGGCCGTACTGCGGGCGCTGACGGAGCAGTCGCACCAGGGCGGGAGCCGGTTCGTGCGGCTGGCGCTGGCACGGACGGCCCAGTGGCTGACGGACGGCATGGGCGGGAACGCGGCGGCCGACGCCGTGAGCGAGTCCTACGACGGCCCTGAGCCCTGGTTGGCGGAGACGGACAGCGCGCTCGGACGGCTGCGCTACGCCCTCTCACCGGTCTCCTTCGACGGCGGTCCCGCGGACTGGGCGCGGCCGCCGGTGCCGTGGGGCACGGATCCCGCGCGCCTGCGCTGAGCGGGACGGAACCGACCGCGGCACCGGAAACGTGCCTATGGGTGGAATGCCTTACCACCACTTGTTTCACTGCAGTTGCCCGGTTCTGTCCGTTGTGGCCAAGATCGTGGGGTGACCTTGATAAGACCCACCTCCGAGGCGACCGACGCGGGCGACCCCACCCGCCGTCCCGGCACCGGCCGGGCGGTCGCCGTCCTCCTCCTGGCGGTACTCGCCGTAGCGATACCGCTGTTGGGGCCGTCCGCCGCGCTGCACGGCACCGGGGAGGCCGCCGCGCCCGGGGCCGGCGGGGTGGCCCTGTTGCGGGCGGTGCTGTTCGCGGCGCTGTGTGTGCCGCTGGGCGAGCTGTTCGTGGGCCGGCTGGCCCGCTCCGTGCCCGATGCCCCGCCGGACGTGCCGCGCTCCTGGGCCCCTTATGCGGCCGCCGCCGGTTTCCTCGCCGCGCTGGGTCTGGCGTCGTTCGTGGCGACCGGCAATCTGGTGCCGCACAGCCTTGCCGAGATCAACGTCGGCGGTCTGTACGAGTCGCGGGACGGCAAGTTGGCGCTCTTGGAGGTCAACGCGTTCCTGGTGGCCGGCCTGTGCGCCCGTTCGGCCCGCCCGGCCACCCAGGTGTGGCCCCTGGCGGCCGTGGTGGTGGCGGAGGCCCTGCGCGCCCATCCCCCGACCCAACTCAGTCCGCTGACCGGCTCCGGGCTGACGCTGGTTCATCTGACGTGCGCGGCGCTGTGGGCGGGCGGACTGCTGCGGGTGCTGCGGACGCTGCGCCACTGGGGCCCCGCGGAGCCGGGCGCGGCGCTGCTCGGGCTCTACGCGCGTGTGGCGGCCGTTCTGCTCGCCGCCATCACCGCGACCGGTGTGTGCAGTTCGCTGCGCCGGATGCCGCCCGGCACGATTCTGGACCAGCTGACGGACACCGCCTACGGGCGCACGCTGCTCGCCAAGGTGCTCCTCGTGGCGGTCGTCGCCGCTCTCGCGCTGTGGGCCCGGATCCGGCTGCACCGCGCCCCCGCATCGCTGACCGCCTGTGCCCCCGCACGGGCGGAGGTCGTCGCCCTCGGTCTCGTGGTCGTCCTCTCGGGGCTGCTGACGGCGCTGCCGCTGCCGATCCGCTGGTGAAAGCTGCTCGGTGAGCGCTAGTTGGTGACGAGGACCTTGAGGGCGGTGCGCTCGTCCATGGCCTTGTAGCCGGCGGGGACGCCCTCCAGGTCGACGGTCATGTCGAAGACGGGCGACGCGTCGACGGTGCCGTCCAGGACGTCGGGCAGCAGCTCGGGGATGTAGGCCCGGACCGGCGCGACCCCGCCGCGCAGGGCGATGTTCCGGTCGAACATGACGCCGAGGTCGACGCCGGTGGCGCTGCCGTGCGGCACACCGACGAAGCCGATGGCACCGCCGTCGCGGGTGATGCCGACAGCCGTCCGCATGGACTGTTCGGTGCCGACGGCCTCGACGACGGCGTGCGCGCCCTGGCCGCGGGTGAGTTCGCGGACTGCCTCGAGGGCCGCGTCCCCGCGCTCGGCGACGACGTCGGTGGCACCGAAGCGGCGCGCGATGTCGGTGCGGACCTGGTGCCGGCCCAGGGCGATGATCCGTTCGGCGCCGAGCCGCTTGGCCGCGAGCACCGCGCACAGGCCGACGGCCCCGTCGCCGACGACGGCGACCGTGGCGCCCGGGCGGGCTCCGGCGCCGAGGGCCGCGTGGTGACCGGTGCCCAGGACGTCGGAGAGAGTCAGCAGGGAGGACAGCAGGCGGTCGTCGGAAGCCGCCTCCTTGGGCAGCCGTACGAGGGTGCCGTCGGCGAAGGGGACGCGCACGGCCTCGCCCTGGCCGCCGTCGTAGCCGACGGAACCCCAGAATCCACCGTGCTCGCAGGAGGTGGTCAGGCCCTCGCGGCAGTAGTCGCAGACCCCGTCGGACCACATGAAGGGCGCGACGACGAGGTCACCGCGGCGGACGCTGCCGACCTCGGAGCCGGTCTCCTCCACGATGCCGAGGAACTCGTGGCCGATCCGCTGCCCCGGCTTCCGGGCCGCCTCGCCGCGGTAGGCCCACAGGTCGCTGCCGCAGATGCAGGCGCGCAGCACCCGGAGGACGGCGTCGGTGGGCAGCTGCACCACGGGCTCGGGCACGTCCTCCACGCGCATGTCGTACGGGGCGTGGATGGTGGTGGCGCGCATGGCGAGGATCCTTCTCGTGCGAGTTGTGAGGACGCTCAGGGGGTGGTCGAGCGCATCTCACCGTACGTCGCCAGCGGTCCCGGGCGCGCTTCGAGGGCTCGAAGGGTGCCACTGGCCAGCAGGAACTGCGCGGCACTGTACGTGAGCATGATCCAGAAATCGGGCCGGGGAAGCTGGGGCCAGTCGGCGACGCCGGTCGCGATGAGGGTGTCCGAGAGGAGGAAGAGCGCGCCGCCGAGTCCGGAGAGCGCCCCGAACCGCACGGCCGACGCGCACGCCATGGTCGTGAGCAGGACGCTGTAGCCGGCGACGGGCACGCGCAGTCCGGCGGGCAGGTCCGGCCACAGGGCCACGACGGTGACGACGAGCGCGGTGGCGTAGGCGGGTGCGAGGAGGCCGGCACGCGCGCGTGGGCTGCCGTACGCCTGGAAGAGCGCGAGGTAGCAGACGTGGCCCGCCGCGAAGGAGGCCATGCCGGCGAGGAAGGCGGGGTCGGCGTCGGACAGCAGCAGGACGTCGCCGCCCCAGCCGAACAGAAGGGCGGCGACCAGGAACCGGGGCGCCGCGGACACGACGGAGTACGCGGCCAGGAGGGGCATCAGAAGGGGCTTGGCGACGGCGTGCCCGGGAGCGAAGCCGGTGGCCAGGGAAGTGAGGTCGACGACGACGGCGAGGGCGAAGACCGCGAGGAGTGCGTGGCGGGTGCGGTGGGTTCCGTGGGCGCTCGGGATCCTCACGCGGGCACGGTCTCCTCGGCCGTCTCCGGTATCGGTGCCGGTGCCCAGCCCGGCCCCCTGAAGACGCGTCCCGCCCGCTCGCGCCAACTCCGCGCCTTCTTGACGTCCTTGATGATCGCTACGTACTCGTGGGTGGCCACCTTGATCGGGTTGAACGTGTTGATGTTCTTGGTCAACCCGTAGACGGGCCGTTCGGTCTCGGCAACGAACGAGCCGAAGAGCCGGTCCCAGACGATGAGGATCCCGCCGAAGTTGCGGTCCAGGTAGCCGCCCTGGGAGGCGTGGTGGACGCGGTGGTGGGACGGGGTGTTGAAGACGAACTCGAACCAGCGGGGCATCTTGTCGATGCGTTCGGTGTGGATCCAGAACTGGTAGACGAGGTTCGCGGAGGAGCAGAAGGCGAGCGCGGCCGGGTGGACGCCGGCGGCGACGAGGGGGACGTAGAACGGCCAGACGGTCAGGGTGGTCCAGGGCTGGCGCAGCGCGGTGGTGAGGTTGAACTTCCGGCTGGAGTGGTGGACGACGTGGCAGGCCCACAGGATGCGGATGACGTGGTGGCCGCGGTGGGACCAGTAGTAGAAGAAGTCCTGCCCGAGCAGCATCAGGGGGACCGTCCACCACAGGACGGGGACGCGGAGCGGGGTGAGTTCGTACAGGGCCGTGTAGAGGGCCACGATCGGGATCTTCCACAGGAAGTCGAAGAAGAGGCTGCCGAGTCCCATGCCGATGCTGGTGGCGGCGTCCTTCGTCTCGTAGCCGGCGGCGTCCTCGTCGGGATGGACGCGGACGCTGATCATTTCGATGACGGTGAGCAGGACGAAGGCGGGTATGGACCAGACCACGACGTCGGGGAGGTTCGGCATGCGTGCACCGTAGAACCGCCGGTCGGGCGCGGCTAGACGTTGTTACCCACAAGTATTACCGGTGGTACGCGCTTGCTTCTTGGCGATCTCCGCCAAGGGGTGTCAGTAGGCGGTTGTTCCGGACCGCCTCCACGTCAACTGACCCCCGCCGCCCCCAACAACACCCCCACGCCGTACGTGACCCCCATCGCCAGCACCCCGCCCCCCACGTTCCGCACCACCGCCCGCCCCGCGGCCGCCGCCCCCAAGCGTGCGCTGCTCCAGCCGGTCAGCACCAGCGCCGCCACCACCGACACCACCGTCACCGGTACCCGCCACCCCGACGGAGGCAGCACGATGGCGAGCAGGGGCAGCAACGCCCCCGCAGTGAACGCCAGGAAGCTCGCCCAGGCCGCGTGCCAGGGGTTCGTCAGGTCGTCCGGATCGATGCCGAGCTCCACGCGCGCGTGAGCCCGCAGTGCGTCACGTTCCGTCAGTTGTTCCGCCGCCTCACGGGCCACGTCGCGCGACAGCCCCCGTTCCTCCAGAAGGTCCGTCAACTCCTCCAGCTCCGCCTCCGGCTGTTCCCTCAACTCCCTTTTCTCCACCGCCAGCGCGGCCATCTCGGAGTCGCGCTGGGTCGACACGGACACGTACTCCCCGGCCGCCATGGACATCGAGCCGGCCAGCAGGCCCGCCAGACCCGCCGTCAGCAACGCCGCGCGGTCGCTCGTCGCGCCGGCCACGCCGACGACCAGTCCCGCCGTGGAGACGATGCCGTCGTTGGCGCCGAGGACGGCCGCCCGCAGCCAGTTGAGGCGGGCGCCGAGCGTGCCGCCGTGGGCCTCGTCGTGCGTGGGTTCGGTCATCTCCGGAGGATGGCACCCCGGTCGTCGCGAGCCGGGCACCGACGCCACCGTGAGGGACTGTCAGTCGCGGCCCGTATCCTCATGAACCATGCTCGAAGACCAGACGACCGCAGCGTCCTCCCCCACGACGTGGCCGTCCGTGTATCCGCAGGGATACGCGGTCGTCGACGTGGAGACCACCGGACTGGCCCGGGACGACCGGATAATCTCCGCCGCCGTCTACCGGCTGGACGCGCGCGGCGAGGTCGAGGACCACTGGTACACGCTGGTCAATCCGGAGCGCGATCCCGGCCCGGTGTGGATCCACGGGCTGACGAGCGAGGCACTCGAAGGCGCGCCTCTCTTCCAGGACATCGCCGAGGAGTTCTCGGCCCGTCTCGACGGTCGTGTGCTCGTCGCGCACAACGCCGTCTTCGACTGGCAGATGATCGCCCGCGAGTACGCGCGCGCGGGACGGGTGCCGCCGGTGAGTCAGCGGCTGTGCACCATCGTCCTGTCGAAGGAGCTGGGGCTGCCGCTGCCCAACCACAAGCTGGAGTCGCTGGCGGCGCACTTCGG
Source organism: Streptomyces canus (assembly GCF_001514145.1). Taxonomy (GTDB): domain Bacteria; phylum Actinomycetota; class Actinomycetes; order Streptomycetales; family Streptomycetaceae; genus Streptomyces; species Streptomyces canus. Next base: position 647,251 of record NZ_KQ948659.1, on the reverse strand, counting down.
CGTCGTACAGCAGCGGGCGCACCATGCCCTCGACGACGCGCGCGTGCTCGCGGAGGCGTTCCGGCCGAGTCTGCGGGCGGCGGCCGCACGAAGCGTGCGGCTGCCCCTGCACGAATGCCGGCCGCTGACCGAGTGGACGGACCGGGCGGTGCCCAGGCAGTCGGCCGGCTACGGCAGTTACCGGCCGACGAGTTGGCGGCCCGCGCGCAAGCGCCCCGCGTGCCCCTACCCCAACCCGGGGCGCTACGAGGACGGCAGGCCGCTCAAGCAGGGCATGCGGATCGCGTTCTCCGGGGACACCTCGGTCGAGCGCGACCTCCTGGAGGACCGAGCGGTCGAGGCCGGGCTGCATGTCGCCACCAGCATCTCCCGGCTGACCAGTCTGCTCGTCACGAACGACCCGGACTCGGGCACGTCCAAAGTGGTCAAGGCCCGGCAGTTCGGCACACCGGTCGTCGACGAGGCGGCCTTCGGGCAGCTTCTCAGGGATGTGGAGCCGGCGTCGGAGGGATGACCGCACGGCAGGCCGGGACCGTACGGACGGGTGATTGCCGTACGACTCACCCCGCGCCGACTCGCCCGCGGGGCGACGACGGCCCACCCTGTGGCGCATGGCGACTTGCGAAGTTTGCGGCAATAACTACGGCATGACCTTCGAGGTGCACGCACAGGGCGCGGTGCATGTCTTCGACTGCTTCTCCTGTGCGATCCACCGGATGGCTCCGATCTGCGAGCACTGTCGTGTGCAGATCATCGGGCAGGGTGTGGAGGTCGAGGGGCACTGGTTCTGCGGTGCGCACTGCGCCCGCGCGGAGGGAAGGGTGGGCATCGTCGACAAGGTCTGACCACACCCCTGTGCGAACACCCCGCGGTCCGAGTTGTACGGTCGTGGGGTGTACCGCTTCCTGTTGTCCCGGCAGTGGGTGATCCTCTCGCTGGTCGCCCTGCTTCTCATCCCCACGATGATCAGGCTGGGCATCTGGCAGATGCACCGCTACGAGGAGCGCACCGCCCGCAACCAGCTGGTCTCCGACGCGATGTCCGCGAAGCCGGTGCCGGTGGAGCGGATGACCTCGCCCGGACACACCGTCACCACTCACGACCGGTATCGCAGGGTGATCGCGAAGGGTCGGTTCGACACCGACGACGAGGTCGTGGTCCGGCGCCGCACCAACTCCGACGACGAGGTCGGGTACCACGTCCTGACCCCCTTCGTCCTGGACGACGGCAAGGTACTGCTGGTCAACCGGGGGTGGATCCCCTCGGACGGGCCGAGCCAGACCGCGTTCCCGAAGATCCCCGCTCCCCCGAAGGGCGAGATCACCGTCACGGGGCGGCTGATGCCCGACGAGACGACCGCGGCGAGCGGCATCAAGAACCTCAAGGGGCTGCCCGACCGGCAGGTCATGCTGATCAACAGCGAGCAGGAGGCCGAGCGGTTGGGCGCCACGGTGCTCGGCGGCTACATCGCCCAGACGGCACCCGAGCCGAAGGGCGACAGCCCGGAACTGATCGGTGGCGACCCCGGCAAGGAGGACGCCGCGCTGAACTACGCCTATGCCATCCAGTGGTGGCTGTTCTCCGTCGGCGTTCCGGTCGGCTGGGTGGTCCTGGTACGACGGGAACTCCGCGACCGGCGGGAGAAGGCGGAGCAGGACAGCACACCGAAGACGGAGCCGGCCGCGGTGTGACACGCCGGCCCGGCCATACGCCGCCCGCAGCGTGATCAACAGGCCCGGCCGTACGCCCACCGCAGTGTGCTTACCGGCCCGGCCCCACGTCGCCCACAGTGTCGTCAACCGGCCCGGCCCCACGTCAGTCGCAGGGTTGACGCACCGGCCCGACCTCAGAGCGCCGGCCTCGGGGTGATGCACCCGGTCGCCCCACAACGCCCCCACGGTGCCAGCAGCCCGGTACCTCGGACCGCCGACCACGGTGTGACCAGTCGGCCCAGCCTCCGAACACCGGCCGGGTGCGCCCCATCGCCCCGACCTCGACACCGGCCGCAGGGTCCGCCCCACCGGCCCGGTCCTACGTCAGCCGCAGGTGACGCATCGGCCGCGGCGTGGTGGACCCGCCCACCCGCACAGTGACCAGCAGCCCGGCCTCACACCCCACAGCCCCGACCTCGACGCACCAACCGCGCTCTCCCCCTCACCGGCCCGGACGACCCCGGTCCCGGTCCCGCCAATAGAGAAACGTGCGCTCCGGCTCGGGGAGCAGCTCCCACGGATGTGGGGTCATTCGGCGGCCGATCCGCCGGAACACGGGTGCCGTGTCGGACGGGCGGTGTGCGCGGACGAGGGCGAAGGCCAGGATGTTGAGGTCGGCGACGGCCTCGGCGTGCGGGGGCGCGGCGGTGTGGAACCAGTCGGTCAGGGCCGACTCGATCTCCGCGTCGGCCAGGGGTTCGTTCCAGTGGCTGTCGGCCCCGAGGGACGTCTGCCGCTGCCGGTGGGCGACGAGCTCGACGCGGGCCGCCACGGGGAGCAGGGCGAGGGGCGAGCCGTGCGGGGCGCGGGCGGCACCTTGCCGGGCGAAGTCCATCATGTCGGCGACCGAGCCGTGTCCGCGCGGGGACAGATAGCCCAGCAACCGGTGGTAGGCGCCCCGGTGCCACGGAGCACGGGTGACGGCCTCGGTCCAGACGGGCACCGCGTCCCGGGGCGGCACGGCGAGGGAGTGCATCAGCCCGAGCAGGGCCAGCCAGGGCGTCGGATCCCCAGGACAGACCTCGGCGGCACGCAGACACGCCCGCTCGGCGTCCCGGGCAGCGGTCCACCCGTCGGCCGGGGCCCGCCGTACACACCGGACACAGGCCCACAACACCAGCGCGTCCCCGTCGCCGGGCCGTTCGCTGATCCACCGCTCGCACACCGCGGGCGGCAAGAGGTCCGCCAGTACGGACATCCGGTGCCACCGGCGATCCCAGTCCCTCCCCGTGTCCCGCAGCAGGTCGGCGACGGGCTGCCAGAGCGGACGGCTGGAACCCGCGCCGAGGCCGTGCAGTTGAGGGGTGGGCCGGAGTTCGGTCAGCGTCGCGTGCAGCGCGTCGTCGTCGAGGGCGGGGTGGACCAGCAGGGCGGTGCGGCGTCTGAACATCTCGGTCCCGAAAGGTGAGAGGGGCGGGCGGTGTGCCCGCCCCGTGGTCCACGACGGCGGCGTCAGCAGCACCGCCCCTGCGGATGAGCCTCCCGGTGCCGGGTGCGCAGCACCTCGTACTCCCGTCGAGTGGGTACCGGCGCGCGCGGATGGTGGCGCAGATGCCGCTCGCGGTAGCGGTCGTACTCCGCCTCCCCGGTCAGCTCCCGCAGGTACCACCGGACGGCCCGCGCCCACCGCCGCGCCCTCACGGGCACCGTCACGAGCGCACTCCCACGAGCGCCTCACCGGCCTGCTCGGGCACGTCGATCCGTGACTCGACATACGGCGCCTCGGTGGTCGGCGACGCCCCCGGCGCCCGGACGGCCCGCACACACACCACCGCCGCGTTGACGATCACGACCGCGACCAGCAGCAGGAACAAGGCGATCAGCACCCCGTCGACCGTGGAGTTGGTGACCACCGTGTGCATGTCGTCGAGCGTCTTGGCGGGCGCGAGCACCTGGCCCGCGTCGATGCCGTCCGCGTACTTGGCCCGCTGGGCGAAGAACCCGACCCGAGCGTCGTCGGAGAAGATCTTCTGCCAGCCCGCGGTGAACGTGATCGCGACAACCCAGGCCAGCGGGACCCCGGTGACCCACGCCCAGCGCAGCTTCCCGGACTTGACGAGGACAGTGGTGCACACGGTCAGCGCGATCGCGGCCAGCAGCTGGTTCGCGATGCCGAAGAGCGGGAAGAGCTGGTTGATGCCACCCAGGGGGTCGGTGGCTCCGGTGTAGAGGAAGTAGCCCCAGGCCGCCACCACCAGAGCGCTGCACAGCCAGATGCCCGGCTTCCAGTTGACCCGGCCGACCGGCTTCCACACGTTGCCGAGCATGTCCTGGAGCATGAAGCGGCCGACGCGCGTACCCGCGTCCACCGTGGTCAGGATGAACAGCGCCTCGAACATGATCGCGAAGTGGTACCAGAAGGCCTTCATGGCGGTACCGCCGAACACCCCGGAGAAGATCTCCGACATGCCGACCGCGAGGGTCGGGGCGCCTCCGGACCGGGCGATCAGCGACTGTTCCTCGACCGCCTTGGCGGCCTGGGTCAGCTGGTCGGGTGTGATGGTGAAGCCGAGGCCCGACACCGCGTGCGCGGCCGACTGGGCTGTCGTGCCCAGCAGTCCCGCCGGGGCGTTCATCGCGTAGTACAGGCCGGGCTCCAGGGTCGCCGCCGCGATCAGCGCCATGATCGCCACGAACGACTCCATCAGCATGGCGCCGTAACCGATGAGACGGACCTGCGACTCCTTCTCGATCAGCTTCGGCGTCGTACCGGAGGAGACCAGCGCGTGGAAGCCGGACAACGCGCCACAGGCGATGGTGATGAACAGGAAGGGGAACAGCGAGCCCGCGAACACCGGCCCCGCACCCGATGTGGCGAAGTCGCTCACCGCGTCCGCGCGCAGCACCGGGGCGGCGACCACGACACCGACGGCCAGCAGCGCGATGGTGCCGATCTTCATGAAGGTGGAGAGGTAGTCGCGGGGGGCCAGGAGCATCCAGACCGGGAGGACCGACGCCACGAAGCCGTAGCCGACCAGGCAGAAGACCAGGGTCGTCGGGCTCAGGGTGAAGGTGGAGGCCAGCGAGGAGTTCTGGACCCAGCTGCCGCCGGCGATCGCGAGCAGCAGCAGCGCGACGCCGATGAAACTGGTCTCCACGACCCGGCCGGGGCGGATGCGGTGCATCCAGAAGCCCATGAACAGGGCGATCGGGATGGTCATGGCGACGGAGAAGGTGCCCCACGGGGAGTGCGCGAGGGCGTTGACCACGACCAGGGCCAGCACGCCGAGCAGGATGATCATGATGGCGAAGACCGCGACCAGCGCGGCCGCGCCGCCCGCCCGGCCGATCTCGTCCCGGGCCATCTGCCCGAGCGACGTGCCGTCCCGCCGCATGGACAGGAACAGCACGACCATGTCCTGTACGGCCCCCGCGAAGATCACTCCGGCGACGATCCACAGCGTGCCCGGCAGATATCCCATCTGGGCTGCCAGCACCGGGCCGACCAGTGGTCCGGCGCCCGCGATGGCCGCGAAGTGGTGGCCGAGGAGCACCCGCTTGTCGGTGGGGTGGAAGTCGACGCCGTCCTCCAGGCGTTCGGCCGGAGTGGCGCGGCGGTCGTCCGGCTTCAGGACGCGGCGGGCGATGAACCGGGAGTAGAAGCGGTAGGCGATCGCGTACGAGCCGAGCGCGGCGACGACCAGCCAGACGGCGGAGATCTTCTCGCCCCGGGCCAGCGCGAGCACGCCCCAGGCGACCGCGCCGAGCAGCGCGACGACGGCCCACAGCAGGATCGACCGAGGTGACATACGTGATTTTTCAGGCGCCTTGAGGGCAGGCTGAAGGACGGTCTCGGGCATGGCGGCTCCTCACCGGAAACGGTGGAACGGGAAAGGCACAGAGAGACTCAGCGGCGATGTCGGTCCGTCAGCGCATACGCGGCGAGCAGGCACAGACCGCACCCCGGCACCCAGGCGAGCTGGTACCAGTAGAAGAACGGCGTGCCCGCAAGGCGCGGCTCCGCACCGGCGTACATCGGAACCCACAGCAGTCCCGCGGCGGGTGCGAGCAGCAGTACGGCGATCGCGACGCGCCGTAGCCGGTGATGACCGGTCCGTGCCATGACCTGCGCTCCTCTCCCCATCGCTGTGGGTCTGTGCAAGAGTTGCCCACCCGTCGCCGACGGTTGACAGCGAATGTCCAGAAGTTTTCCGGCCGGTTCCGTGTCCTCCGAACCGGCCGCCCGCGCAACTCTTGCGCGAGGGTCAAGCCATACCTGCGGGCACACCAAGGACGGTGACCATGGCCGACAGCGCCATGACCGCGACGTTTCTCGCCGTGATCGGCGGAGCGTCGCTGCTCGCCGTGACCGCGCGCCGGCTGCGCCCCAGCGACCGGCTGCCGTCCCTGGAGGGCTGGGCGCTGGCCGACCGCAGCCTCGGCCCGGTGTGGACCTGGCTGCTGCTGGGCGGCACGATCTTCACCGCGTACACCTTCACCGCCGTACCGGGACTGGCGTACGGCAACGGCGCGGCCGCCTTCTTCGCGGTGCCGTACACGGTGATCGTGTGCCCGATCGCCTTCGTGCTGCTCAGCCGCCTGGGCGAGGTGGCCCGCCGGCACGGCTACATCACCGCCGCCGACTTCGTGCGCGGCCGCTACGGTTCGCCGCCGCTGGCGCTGGTGGTCGCGCTGACCGGGATCCTCGCGACGATGCCGTACCTGGCGCTGCAACTGCTCGGGATAAGGGCGGTGCTGACCGCGGGGGGCGTGTATCCGCGGGGCGCAACCGGTGACCTGGTGATGGTGGCGCTGTTCGCGGGCCTCGCGGTGGCCACCTACCGGCACGGGTTGCGGGCGCCCACCGTGATCTCCGCGCTCAAGGCGGTCGCCGTGTTCGTCTCGCTCACCGCCGTCACCTGGCTGACCCTGGAACGGCTCGGCGGTCCGGGCGCGGTGTTCGACGGGGCCGCCGAGCGCCTGGGCGGGCCGGCCCTCCTCCTCTCCCCGGAACAGCAGCCGGCCTACGCCACCCTCGCCCTCGGCTCCGCCCTCGCCCTGCTGATGTACCCGCACGTCCTGACCGCGGGTTTCGCCGCCGACGGCCCGCGCACCCTGCGCAAGGTCGTCGTGGCGCTCCCCGCCTGGACCGGGCTGCTCGCGCTCTTCGGGTTCCTGGGCATCGCGGCACTCGCGGCCGGGGTGCGGGCACCGGAGGGCGGCGCCGAGACGGCCGTACCGATGCTGGTGGACCGGTTGATGCCGGGGCCGCTGGCCGGGCTGGTGTTCGGCGCGATCACCGTGGGGGCGCTGGTCCCGGCCGCGGTCATGTCGATCGCGGCGGCCACCAGTTTCGTGCGCAACGTCTACGTCGAGTACGTGCACCCGACGGCCACGCCCAAACGGCAGGTGCGGATCGCCAAGGCGGTGTCGCTGACGGCGAAGGTGGGCGCGGTGGCGTTCGTGTTCGGGCTGCGCGACCAGGACGCCGTCAACCTCCAGCTGCTCGGCGGGGTCTGGATCCTGCAGATCTTCCCGGCCGTCGCCGTGGGCCTGTTCACCGGGCGGCTGCATCCGCGGGCGCTGCTCGCCGGGTGGGGCGCGGGCATGCTGGCCGGCACCTTCCTCGTCGTCCGCGAGGGCTTCTCCTCGCTCGGCAGCGGGCCCTTCCAGATCTACGCCGGTCTCGTCGCCCTCCTACTCAACCTGACCGTCGCCCTGGCCGGAACCGCGGCCCTCGACCGGCTCGGCGTCCCGCGCGGCGCCGACCTGACCGACCTACCGTCGCGCCTGACCGTCAGGCGGCGCCCCGAGACGGGAGCGAACAACCCGTGAGACAGCATCTGAGACACGGCACCCCCGGTCCCGTCCCGCTCGTCCCCGCGGTGGCCGACCCGGCCGAGCTGGAGCGCGAGGCCGGTGTGGCCCGCCTTTTCGAGCTGCACTACGCCTCGATGCTCCGCCTCGCCGTGCTGCTCGGCGCCGACGACCCGGAGAACGTGGTCGCCGAGGCCTACTACCAGATCTACCGGAAGTGGCGGCGCCTGAGGGACACCGAGGCCGCGGAGGCCTATCTGCGCTCCACGGTCTGCAATCTGACGCGGATGCGGATACGGCACCTCCAGGTCGCCCGCAGACACGTCGAGGCCCCCTCCACCGAACTCGTCGCCTCCGCCGAGAGCACCGCGCTCCTCCACGACGACCAGCGCGTCCTCATCGACGCGCTCCAGCAACTGCCCGCCCGGCAGCGCGAGGCGCTGGTGCTCAGGCACTGGCTCGGGCTGAAGGAGAGCGAGATCGCCTCGGCGATGGGCATCTCCAGCGGCTCCGTCAAGACCCACACGGCACGCGGCCTGGCCGCCCTGACCCAGGCGATGGAGGCCCGGCGATGATGAACGACGCGAGTCCGGACCGCACCGAGCGGGAACTCCAGGAGGCCCTGGCCGCGCTGGCGGGCGGGGTACACGCGGCACCCGACGCCTACCGCACGGCACGCGGCGAGTGGCTGCGCCGCGAGCGCCGCCGACGGCTCGTCCTCGCCGTCCTCATCGCGGTGGTGTTCGCGCTGGCGACGCTGATCGGTCTGTGGGTGCTGAACCAGACTCCGGCCCACCCGGGGGTGATCTTCTCCGGCACCACGGCGTCACTCCCCCGGCCCCACCCCTGATTGCCCGCACGACCGGCCGGGAACCCGCTCTCCGTGCATCCCCGTATCGAGGACTACGCCCTCATCGGCGACGAACAGACCGCCGCCCTGGTCGGCACGGACGGCTCGGTGGACTGGCTGTGCCTGCCCCGCTTCGACTCGGGGGCCTGCTTCGCGAGGCTGCTCGGCGACGAGGAGAACGGGCACTGGCGGATCGCTCCGGAGAACGCCGACCGGTGCACGAGGCGCTCCTACCGCCCCGGCACCCTCGTCCTGGACACCGAGTGGGAGACCGACGAGGGCGCGGTGCGCGTCACCGACCTGATGCCGCAGCGCGACGTGGCCCCCGACGTCGTACGCGTGGTGGAGGGGCTGCACGGCCGGGTCACCGTGCGCAGCACGCTCCGGCTGCGCTTCGAGTACGGCTCGATCGTGCCGTGGATGCGCCAATCCGACGGGCATCGGGTGGCCGTCGCGGGACCCGACGCGACGTGGCTGCGCAGCGAGCCCCCGGTACGCACCTGGGGCGAGCACTTCGGGACGCACTCGGAGTTCACCGTTAAGAAAGGCGAGAAGGTCGCCTTCGTCCTCACCTGGCACCCCTCGCACGAACCGCGTCCCCCGCTGACCGACCCCTTCGAGGCGCTGGAGTGCAGCGTGGCCGACTGGCAGGCGTGGGCGGCGCGCTGCCGCTACGACGGTCCGCACCGGGATGCCGTGCTGCGTTCCCTGATCACGCTGAAGGCGCTCACCTACCGGCCGACCGGCGGCATCGTCGCGGCGGCCACGACCTCGCTGCCCGAGGAGATGGGCGGGGTGCGCAACTGGGACTACCGCTACTGCTGGTTGCGCGACTCCACCCTCACCCTGGGTGCCCTGGTGCAGTGCGGCTACCTGGAGGAGGCCGAGGCCTGGCGGAACTGGCTGCTGCGCGCGGTGGCCGGCGACCCGGCTGACCTCCAGATCATGTACGGCCTCGCGGGAGAACGACGGCTGCCGGAGTTCGAACTGCCGTGGCTGTCCGGTTTCGGCGGCTCCAGGCCGGTACGCATCGGCAACGCGGCCGTCAAACAGCTCCAGCTGGACGTGTACGGCGAGGTCATGGACTCGCTGTCGCTGGCCCGGCGGGCGGGCCTGCCCGCCAAACCGCACATGTGGTCCCTGCAGAACGTCCTGCTGGACTTCCTCCGGTCCTCCTGGCGGCAGCCGGACGAGGGACTGTGGGAAGTGCGCGGCGGCCGCCGCGACTTCGTCCACTCGAAGGTCATGGTGTGGGTCGCCGCCGACCGCGCCGTGCGCGCCCTGGAGGCCTTCCCGGATCTGAGCGGCGACCCGGACGGCTGGCGCGCGCTGCGCGACGAGGTGCACCGCGAGGTCTGCGAGAAGGGCTACGACGCCGAACGCAACACCTTCACCCAGTCCTACGGCTCGCGCGCACTCGACGCGTCCCTGCTGCTGATTCCGCGTGTCGGCTTTCTGCCGCCCGACGACCCCCGTGTCGTCGGCACCGTCGACGCGATCCGCACGGAGCTCGACCACGACGGATTGGTACGGCGGTACAGCGCCGAGGAGGCGACGGTGGACGGGTTGCCGGGCAGCGAGGGCACCTTCCTTGTGTGCTCGTTCTGGCTCGCCGACGCCCTGCACATGACGGGCCGTACGCAGGAGGCGCGGGAACTCTTCGAACGGCTGCTGGGACTGACCAACGACGTGGGGCTGCTGTCCGAGGAGTACGACCCCGTGGCCGGCGCCCAGCTCGGCAACTTCCCGCAGGCGTTCAGCCACATCGGACTGGTGAACACCGCCCTCACGCTGTACGGGAACGAGGAGGCAGGATAGGGGCCATGGATCTTGGACTGAAGGACCGTGTGTACGTCGTCACCGGAGCGACCCGGGGGCTCGGCAACGCGGCCGCGCGCGAGCTGGTCGCCGACGGGGCGAAGGTCGTCGTGACCGGGCGGGACGAGACGCGTGTGCTCGCCGCGGCGGCGGAGTTGGGGCCGAACGCCTTCGGGGTGGCCGTCGACAACGCCGATCCGTCGGCGGCCGAGCGGCTGATCGCCGCCGCGCGGGAGAACTTCGGCGGCTTCGACGGAGTGCTGATCAGCGTGGGCGGGCCTGCGCCGGGTTTTGTCGCCGACAACACGGACGAGCAGTGGCAGTCCGCGTTCGAGTCGGTGTTTCTGGGGGCGGTTCGGCTGGCTCGGGCGGCCGCGGCCGAGCTGGAAGCCGGGGGTGTGATCGGGTTCGTGCTCTCCGCGTCCGTGCATGAACCGATTCCGGGACTGACGATCTCGAACGGGCTGCGGCCCGGTCTCGCCGGGTTCGCGAAGTCGCTCTCGGATGAACTGGGGCCGCGGGGGATTCGGGTCGTCGGGCTCCTGCCGTCCCGTATCGACACGGATCGCGTGCGCGAGCTGGACGCGTTGTCGGCGGATCCGGAGGCCACTCGGGCCGCGAACGAGTCCCGGATTCCGTTGCGGCGGTATGGGACGCCTGAGGAGTTCGGGCGGGCTGCCGCGTTTTTGCTGTCGCCGGCTGCTTCGTATCTGACCGGGGTCATGCTGCCTGTCGACGGGGGCATGCGGCACGGTTTCTGAGGGCTCTCAACTGACCCTTTCCGCTTTGTGCTTGACGCCGGTCATGCGGACCTCGGCCGGAAGTGCCTCGAGCCCCGCCGAATCGCGGGCGTGGGTCAGGGCCTGTGCCGTCAGGACGTGGAGGGCCGTTCCCGGGTCCACGTGGGGTTCCAGCAGGAGTCGTACGCGGGTCCGGGGCGCGTCCGGACGGCCGGTCAGGTGGGCGTGGGCCCGGTGGACGCCGTCCAACTCGGCTGCCTCGCCTTCGAGTACGCCCTCCAGGGCCCGGCCCCGCAGGAGCGCGCCCTCGCCGTCGCCCGTGTCGACGCGTACCTCCGTGAGCCGGCGCCTGCGGAGAACCGCGGTGAGCCACCACAGGGTCAGGAGCACCACGAGTGCCAGTGCGGCGATGACCGTCGGCCACCACCAGCCCTCGCCGTCCCAGCGGGTGCGCTCCGTGTCGCTCAGCAGGACGTCCTTCTTGCCGTCGTGGATCCACCAGGAGGGCGGGTCGAGGCCGAGGCCCACGGCGAGTACCGACCCGCCGACGACGAGCAGTACCAGCCCCACCAGGCCGAGCAGTACGCGGTTGACGGTCCTGAGCATCGGCCTCAGCCCTTCTTCCTGGTCGTCCGCACCACATGCACCGACAGTGCGGGGGGCCGGGCCAGGCCCAGTGCCGTGATCGCCTCGGTGAGGGTCACGTCCAAGTCGCCGCGTACGTCGTCCAGTTCGCGGAAGTGGGAGACCGCGCGGACATCGGCCTTCCTACGCCTCACCCGTACGCGTGCGGACTGGACGCCGGCCACCTCCATGGCCCGGTCCCGCAGGACCATCGCGGCCGCGTCCCGGTGGAGGCCCGCCCGGACGTCCGGGTGAGTGCGGCTCATCGGGAGGACGCCGCGCAGACCCGGTGTGGCGGCCAGGACGATCAGCCACAGGCCCAGGGCCGCGGCGACGCCCGCGCCGATCAGGACCCAGATGTCGTCCAGGGGACGTTCGGCGAGCTGCCGGGCGAGCTCGCGGCGCCAGTGCATGGCCGGCCGGTCGGCCCGGACGGCTGCGATGTCGTACAGGAAGAACCCCGCGACGAGCAGGAGCAGCAGGGCCACGATGCCCGCCGGGACCCTGCGCGCCGACCAGAAACGGCGTTCGCCGCCCGCCCCGTCCTCCAGGCCGGGTGGTGGTCCGTACGCGGCCGCCGACGCGGACTGGTCGCGCTGGTCCGGTGCCTTCTCCAGGACCGGCAGTCGTTGTGTGGTGCCCTCGGAGCCCTGGGGCTCGCTCATCGCGTCCTCCCCTGTGCCACGCCGTGCGCCGGATACAGCCGCTCCACCTGGACGGCGACCTCCGACACCTCCATGCCCACCAACGCGACTACCCGCTCGACCACGTGCTGACGCACCTCTCGGCAACGCGCGCCGATGTCACACGGGTAGTCGAGTTCGAGGTGCATGCGGATCCGGGCGACCTCGCGGTGGACGACGACGGTGGCGTACGGGGGCTGGGCGTCGGCGGGGAGCCGTCCGAGCGCCTCGCGGGCAGCCTGACCCGCGACCTTCGCGACCACCCGGTCGGCGATCCTCGTCGCCCCTCGGTCACTTGGGGGAACGGCGGTCACGGTCAGGGGTCTGCGGAGCTCGTCCGCCGCGCCTGGCTCACTGCTCACGGACGTCATCGCCGCCGGTCACGCCGCTCGTCACGAGTACGGAAGAGGTCGCCGATCTCCAGGTCCCCCTCCAGGAACCGGCCGACGACGAAGCCGATGGCGCCCAGCGCCGCCACCAGCAGGAAGGCGCCGAATCCGCCGAAATACCCTGCGAAGCCCAGCGCCATGCCGGCGATCATGCCGACCACGGCCATGCTCATCGTGCGCTCCCTAAGGTCCCTGAAGGTGTGGTCCGGCTACTGGAGTCGGGTCTCCGGCTCCTCGTCCTCTTCGTCGGGCAGTTTCACGTCGCTCACCGCGATGTTGACCTCGACGACCTCCAGGCCGGTCATCCGCTCCACCGCGGCGACGACGTTCTCCCGCACGGCCCTGGCCACGTCGGAGATCGAGACGCCGTAGTCGACGACGATCTCCAGGTCGAGCGCGGTCTGCACCTCGCCGACCTCCACCTTGACTCCGCGGGTGGCGGACTTCGAACCGCCGGGCACCCGGTCCCGTACCGCCCCGAAGGTGCGGCTCAGCCCGCTGCCCATGGCATGGACGCCGAGGACGTCGCGTGCCGCGAGTCCTGCGATCTTCTCCACGACACCGTCGGCGATGGTGGTCCGCCCGCGTGTCGCCGCGTCGCCGCCACCACGCTTGCTGGTCTTCCGTGGCTGCACCGACGACTCCACCTCGGTGTTCTGCGTCATGTCGGTCATCGCCATCACCTCTTTCGGTCGTCCTCCTTCGACCACCGTATGCGCGGTTGCGCGATCGCGCGCCGGAGATGCGGCAGGCTGGAGTAATGACGGCGGATCAGTGGGCACGGACGGTGCGGCATCAGCTGGGCTTGGGGCGGCTGCTGCCCCTGGGCGGGCCGCGCGACGGAGCGTGGATCTCCGAGGAGGTGGCTCAGCGGGTGCTGCGAGCCGCCGTGCGTGAGCTACCGGATGTACGGCTCGGCGCCGTGCGCATCGGCCTCGCCGATCCGGAGGACACGCACGAGCCCGCCGTACCGCCGCCTCCGAGCGCGCTGCCGCCCGGCCCGCTGCGGGTCACGGCGGAGTTCGAGGCCATCCCCGCACGCCCACTGCCGGTGACGGCGGAACGACTGCGCACGGCACTCGCCGGAGCGGCGGAGCGGCTGCTGGGGCTGGAGCTCGGCGAGGTGGACCTGCGGGTGACGGCACTGGTGGACGAGGACGCGGAACCGTCTCCCGTACGACAGCCCGAGCCGCCGCGTGCCGTGGCGGCGGGGCCGGGCGACGAGGCTCTCGCGGCCGGGGCCGCTCTGTCGGTGTCCGGTGTGGACCGGCTGACCGGTCTGCTCGGGCGGCCGGTGCACATCGGGGACCGGGAGACCGGGGACGGCTCGCTTCCGCGCCGCCATGTCCGCGTCGAACTGGCGGTGGGCGCGGACCGCCGGGCCCTGGACGTGGCCCGGGAGGTCCGCGCCGCCGTGGGAGAGGTGCTGGCGGACCGTCCGACGGTGGCCGTGCTGGTGACGGGCGTGACGGACAGGCCCTAGTCGCCGGCCCCGGCGAGGTCACGCAGCCGTCGGGTCTGGGCCGCCCGTTCGGCGGCGCGCTGCTCGTCGTAGGTGCGGTCCTGGGCACCGCGCAGCAGCGCCTTGGTCTCGATGACCGCGTCGCGGGGGGCGGACAGGAGTGCGGCCGCCAGGTCCTGCACGGCGCCGTCGAGCTGGTCGAGCGGTACGGCGAGGTTGGCGAGGCCGGTGTTCACCGCCTCCTCGGCCGTGACGAAGCGCCCGGTGGCGCAGATCTCCAGCGCCCGGGCGTATCCGACGAGGCCCACCAGGGGGTGGGTGCCGGTGAGGTCGGGGACCAGGCCCAGGCTGGTCTCGCGCATGGCGAACTGCACATCGTCGGCGACGACGCGAAGGTCACAGGCGAGGGCCAGCTGGAAGCCCGCCCCGATGGCATGCCCCTGCACGGCGGCGATGGACACGACGTCACTGCGCCGCCACCAGGTGAAGCCCTCCTGGAACTGAGCGATGGCGGCGTCGAGTTCGGCGTCACCACTGCGGGCGAGGTCGATGAACGACGGCTCGCCCTCGATCCCCTCGGGCGGGAACATCTGCCGGTCGAGCCCGGCGGAGAAGGACTTGCCCTCGCCACGCAGCACCACGACCCGGACGGAGCCCGGCACCAGCCGGCCCGCCTCGGCGAGCGCCCGCCACAGAGCGGGGCTCTGGGCGTTGCGCTTGGCCGGATTGGTCAGCGTCACCGTGGCGAGGGTGTCCTCGACGGTGAGCCGTACGCCGTCCTTGTCGAGCAGGGGAACGAGTTGCCGGCCATCCTGGCTGGACGTCGCCATGGGGCGCCTCCGATGAGTGCGGTCATCCTCCGTGCCGCAGGACGGCACAGCTAAGTGACTGCACAGTAACCACCCGGTCAGTCAGCCGACCGACCGGGTGGCCACCATCGAAGCCGATGGGCCGCCCGGTTTCAGGACGATGCGGCCTTCTTGCCCCGCGTCGCTCCGCCACGCCCACGAAGCGTGACGCCCGATTCGCTGAGCATCCGGTGCACGAAGCCATACGAGCGGCCGGTTTCCTCGGCCAGTGCCCGAATGCTCGCACCGGAGTCGTACTTCTTCTTCAGGTCTGCCGCGAGCTTGTCGCGCGCGGCGCCGGTTACCCGGCTGCCCTTCTTCAGAGTCTCGGCCACCCGTGCCTCCTCATGGGAAGTGCGCTCTGGTCCCCTCATGATCACCCCTCCGGGGCGCGATGGCCACCCATTCGGCAAGGTCCGTAAGACAGGGTTTTGACGACAGGAGCGCATCCCCACAAGCGGAATCTGTAATTCCACCCAGAGCCGTTCGTACCGCCGAACGGGTTCTTTTGTGAAATGCCAGGTCAGCGACGTACGACGGCCGAGCCCTTGTCGATAAAGGGCTCGGCCGTGAAATCGATGTAGGACACACCTCGGTACGAGGAGATCTCACACAGATGATGGATCACCGGTGGGCCGAATGATCCATACGCCGTGGATCACCCCGTGGATCACGCTTTCGATCAAGCGGCACTCACTCAGGCGAGGGCCACGAGATCCGCGTAGTCGGCACCCCACAGGTCCTCGACGCCGTCCGGCAGCAGGATGATCCGCTCCGGCTGGAGCGCCTCGACGGCGCCCTCGTCGTGGGTCACGAGGACGACCGCGCCCTTGTAGGTGCGCAGCGCGCCGAGGATCTCCTCGCGGCTGGCCGGGTCGAGGTTGTTGGTGGGCTCGTCGAGGAGGAGGACGTTCGCCGACGAGACGACCAGGGTGGCGAGCGCGAGGCGGGTCTTCTCGCCGCCGGAGAGGACGCCGGCCGGCTTGTCGACGTCGTCGCCGGAGAACAGGAACGAACCGAGCGTCTTGCGCACCTCGACGAGGTCGAGGTCGGGGGCCGCCGAGCGCATGTTCTCCAGGACCGTGCGCTCGGGGTCGAGGGTCTCGTGCTCCTGGGCGTAGTAGCCGAGCTTGAGGCCGTGGCCGGGCACGACCGCGCCCGTGTCCGGCTGCTCGGTCCCGGCCAGCAGACGCAGCAGGGTGGTCTTGCCCGCGCCGTTCAGCCCCAGGATGACCACGCGGGAGCCCTTGTCGATGGCCAGGTCGACGTCGGTGAAGATCTCCAGCGAGCCGTACGACTTCGACAGTCCCTCCGCCATCAGCGGGGTCTTGCCGCAGGGCGCGGGCTCGGGGAAGCGCAGCTTGGCGACCTTGTCCTGCTGGCGCACCGCGTCGAGGCCCGCGAGCAGCCGGTCGGCGCGCTTGGCCATGTTCTGCGCGGCGACCGTCTTGGTGGCCTTGGCGCGCATCTTGTCGGCCTGCGAGTGCAGGGCCGCGGCCTTCTTCTCGGCGTTCTGCCGCTCGCGCTTGCGGCGCTTCTCGTCGGCCTCGCGCTGCTGCTGGTAGAGCTTCCAGCCCATGTTGTAGACGTCGATCTGGGCGCGGTTGGCGTCCAGGTAGAACACCTTGTTGACGACCGTCTCGACCAGGTCGACGTCGTGGGAGATCACGATGAAGCCGCCGCGGTAGGACTTGAGGTAGTCGCGCAGCCAGATGATCGAGTCGGCGTCGAGGTGGTTGGTCGGCTCGTCGAGGAGCAGCGTGTCGGCGTCGGAGAAGAGGATCCGGGCCAGTTCGATGCGGCGGCGCTGACCACCGGAGAGGGTGTGCAGGGGCTGGCCCAGCACCCGGTCGGGGAGGTTCAGCGCGGCGGCGATGGTGGCGGCCTCGGCCTCGGCGGAGTACCCGCCCTTGGTGAGGAACTCCGTCTCCTGGCGCTCGTACTGCCTGAGCGCCTTCTCCCGGGTGGCGCCCTGGCCGTTGGCGATGCGCTGTTCGTTGTCGCGCATCTTCTTCAGCAGTACGTCGAGGCCGCGCGCGGAGAGGATGCGGTCGCGGGCGAGGACGTCGAGGTCGCCGGTGCGGGGGTCCTGGGGGAGGTAGCCGACCTCGCCGGAGCGGGTGATCTGGCCCGCGGCGGGGATGCCCTCGCCGGCCAGGCACTTGGTGAGGGTGGTCTTCCCCGCGCCGTTACGGCCGACCAGGCCGATGCGGTCGCCCTTGGCGACACGGAAGGTGGCGGACTCGATGAGGACTCGGGCGCCGGCGCGCAGCTCGATACCGGAGGCGGAGATCACGGACAGACTCCAGGGCGGATTCGGGATTGACGGGTGGGCGGCTGAGGACGTTCCCGCCGTCTAATGCGCGAGGAGAATGGCCATGGGCCAAGTCTAACGGGGGCATGCAAGCACTTTTCCTGGGTTCGGTGTTGGGTTGGTCTCGCTCCGGGGCGGTCCGTGGTTGCCGTCGGGCCGTTGTCAGTGGTCGCTGCGAGACTGGTCGGCAGAGGGAATTCCCGGCACAGGCCCGGTTTCCGACGCGGCGTTCGATCCCAAGGGAGTGATCGGCATGGCAGGCACGAGCGGTGGGCGTCCGAGCATCTACCCGACGCTGCTGTACACCGACGCGAAGGCGGCGATCAGGCAGCTGACGGAGGCCTTCGGCTTCACCGAACTGTCGGTGTACGAGGGCGAGGACGGCTCGGTACTGCACGCCGAACTGGTGCAGGGCAACGGCGCGGTGATGCTCGGCTCGAAAGGCCGCGGCGGTGTCTTCGACGCGGCGATGAAGGACGCGGGCACGACCGGGGTGTACGTCGTCGTGGACGACGTCGACGCACACCACCGCCGCGCCGTGGAGCACGGCGCGGAGATCCTGATGCCCCCGACGGACCAGGAGTACGGCTCCCGGGACTACATGGCCAGGGACACCGAGGGCAATGTGTGGAGCTTCGGGACGTACGCCCCGGAGATCCACGCCTGACTCATCCTCCCGTGTGCACCTGGAAGGCGGCGCGGCGTACGGCCTTGGCGAGGGCCGGGTCGGGGTGGGCGGCGGCGAGGGCGACCAGGACCTGCACGGTGCGCGGGTGACCGACGGCCCGGACCTCGTCGAGCAGTCGGGGCACGGTCGGCTGGAGGGCGGACTCCAGGTGCCGCACCAGCATCGGCGCCTCGCCGTGGTCGGCGACGGCGGCCGCGGTGTCGACCCACAGCCAGGTGGCCTCTTCCCGGGTGAGCACCTCGTGGGCGTCCTCCGGGTCGATCCCGTCGTGCTCGGCCAGCCACAGCAGGGCGTACGGCCGCAGGGTGGGCTCGTCGGCCACGGAGCGGACGTCGGGCTCGGCCGGGGCGCCGACGACGCGCAGGGCCTCGAAGGCGAGGCCGCGCAGCAGGGCGTCGTCGCCGCGGGCGGCGCCGAGCAGCTCGGTGACGGCGCTGCCGACGGGACGGGCCGCCAGCCAGGCGCGGTACTCGGCGCGGGCCGCGTTGGGGCGCAGCTGGGCGCAGCCGCGCAGCATCTCCTCGGCAGCGACCTCGATGTTGCCGGCCGGGCTCTGCGCGGCGACGCAGATCTGCTCCAGCTTGACCCACACCGCCCAGCTGCCGAGCGGGGTGAGGGTGGCCTGGCCGTCGCCGTAGGTCAGGGCGCCGACGGAGGCGAGGGCGCGCAGGGCCCAGTCGAGGAGGGGGGCGAGAGGGGCGTCGGCCGTCTCGGGCTCCTCCACGGGCTCCGGCTGGGGGCCGTAGGGGATCTCGCAGCGCTCGGTGCGCAGTTCGGTGACGCGCTGCTCCAGGAGGTCCAGGAGCTGCTCGACCGGGACGGGGCCGGCCGACAGCTGGAGGAAGGAGAGCACCTGGGGCATGGCCGAGACGACCTCGGCGACGGCGGCGGGCTCGCGGTCGGTGGGTTCCGGTGAGGCGAGGGACCAGGCGTCGAAGAGGGCGACCCAGCCGCGCAGTACGGCGCTGTCGTCGCGGTTCCAGGCGCGCAGCCGCCAGCCCGGGCGCGCGCTGTCGCCGTGCACCTCGATCAGGCCGGCGAGGCGGGCGGTGTCCCAGGCGGCGCGGATCTGAGGCGCGGTCAGGCCGAGATCCGCGGCCGCGCGCCCGGCTGTCTCGTCGGAGAGGGTGCCCTTGCCGTCGGAGCCCGCGCCGTCCCTGCCGGGGCCCAGGGCGCCGTCGGCCCAGCGCGCGACGCGGGCCGCGTCGGCGAGACCGGAGCGCGCCATTCTGGCCAGTTCCGCGGGGGCCGGGGTGCCCTCGGGCGGGCGGGGCGCGGGGCGGCGGGGGCGCCGTTGGTTCACGGCTGAGGGGGCGGCGGCCAGGGGTCGCGGGCGGACGAGTCGAAGCCTGGAGTCGCGCGGGATACGGGACGTCACGGGTGCAGTCTTCCGGTTGACGGTCCGAAAACCCAAACGGAATGCCACCGCGCGCGACGGGGCGGGCCGACGCCGGGGCCGCACGGAGGGGCATACGCCGAGATCAGGCCAGTAGTACGGGCTTAAACGGAACCTGTGGGACCGGGGCGCCCGCAGGTCACATCAGGGGGGTGAGGAAACGGCGCAGTGCCTCTTCGTAGCCGCTCGGGTCGGCGTTCCACATCGCCGCGTGGGGGGCCTGGTGGACCGTGTGGAGGGCGATCCGGTCGGGGTGGGTGCCGGCGAGGCGGCGGGAGAGGTCCCAGGGGGCGATCGTGTCGTCCGGGCCGTGGAAGATCAGGGTCGGCGGCGGGGGGCGGTCGGGGCCCATGGCGTCGGCCCGGGCCTCGTGGCCGGCGTAGGGGACGGTGCGGTCCGCGTACAGGCCGAAGTGGTCGCTGGGCAGCCCGGTGCGGCCCTGTGCCGCGCGCACCGCGAGCGGCAGGAGGACGCCGGGGGTGTGGCGGGCCGCGGCGAGGGCGCGCAGGGTCCGCTCCCAGCTGAGGACCGGGGAGTCCAGGACCAGCCCCCTGACACGGTCGCGCAGGTCCGAGTGCGCGGCGGCGCGCAGGGCCATCGTGGCACCGGTGGACCAGCCGTGCAGGACGAGTTGGCGGGCGCCTTGGCTGACGGCGTGGTCCATGGCCGCGTGCAGGTCGCGCCACTCGGTGTCGCCGAAGTGGTTCAGGCCGTCGGGCGGGCGGGGGGCGCCCGCGTCGCCGCGGTAGGCGGGGGCGAGGACCGGGAAGCGGAGGCCGTGCAGGAACTCCATGAGGTTCATGGCGTGTTCGCGGGTCGTGCCGAGGCCGTGGACCGCGATGACCCAGGTGTCGCGTACGCCGGGGACGAACCAGGCGGGCAGGGTGCCGAGTTCGCCCGGGATCTCGACGTCGGTGTGGTCGAGGCCGAGGACAGACTTCGGGTTGCCGACGTACGTGTTCGGCGTGAGCCAGACCTTGTCGCCGGGTTCCAGGGTGCCGTGGGTGACGCGTTCCAGGCGGCGGACGACGGTGTCGGCGGAGTGCGGTTCCGCGGTGAGGACGGGGCCCACGACGGCGTGGGAGGCGTCGCCTGCGAGGCCGTAGGTGCCGGGGCGGAGGGCGGCGAGGTCGCGGGTGAGGGTGATACGGCCGGCGGCGACGGAGTGAACGGTGAGCCGGGGTTCACCGGGCAGCGGGCGGCCCGGTGGCGCCTTCAGTCCGGCGTCGCTGGCGATCCTCCCGGCGACGATTCCGGCCGTGCCGGCCGCCAGGGCTGCGGTGACGGCAGCGGCCGTCGCTTTGACAGTACGCACGCTTTCAGTGTCGTGGCGGACTCGGTCGACGGCCAGTGGGCGGTTGCCTCCGGCGGTTGAGCGAGGGTGCCTGCGGCGGCCTGTTTCGGTTCGGTGGGGCGGGCGTTTTGCGCAGTTCCCCGCGCCCCTGAACGCCTGCGGCGCAGCTGCGGCCCCGGTGAGGGCTGGTGGAGCGCGTGCGGGTGCGTTGTAGGTCGGGGCCGGGGTGGGGGGGTCCGTCGTGACGTGGGTGACTGCAACCCCCCAGGGGCGCGGGGAACTGCGCGACCGGCCCCCACCGGCCTGCAGACGCGCAAGCACCGGACCCGGCACGTCCCTCACGGGCGTTGTCCATACCCCCGCAACCGCTCCCCCGCCTCCGCGACCTGTTCCTCCGTCAGCAGTGTTGGGGTCAGGCCCGGTAGCGCGCGGGCCGTCAGCCACAGGTGGCACATCCATTCCAGTTGGGCTGTGCGGTCGTAGGCCTGGGCGAGGGTGGTGCCGTAGGCGATCGTGCCGTGGTTCTGGAGGAGGCAGGCGGAGCGGTCGGCGAGGGCGTGGAGCATGTTCTCGGCCAACTCGTCGGTGCCGTAGGTGGCATAGGGGGCGACCCGGACGGCGCCGCCGAGCGCGCCGGTCATGTAGTGGATCGCGGGGAGCTCGGGCACCAGCGTGGAGACGGCCGTGGCGTGCACCGCGTGGGTGTGGACGACCGCGCGGGCGTCGGTGCTGCGGTAGACGGCGAGATGCATGGGAAGTTCGCTCGTCGGGACCAGGCTGCCGAGGACCTGTCGGCCGTCGAGGTCGACGCCCGTCACGTCGTCCGGTGTGAGGCGGTCGTAGGGGACGCCCGAGGGCGTGACCAGGACCGTGTCCGCGACGCGCACCGAGACGTTGCCGGAGGTTCCGACGACCAGTCCGTCGGACACCGTCCGGCGGGCCGTGTCGACCAACTCCCTCCAGGCGTCCGCCTCCTCGGCACCGACACCTCGTACGTCCCGTGGATCCCGCCGTTCCTCAGCCATGCCGCGATCCTGCCAGCCGTGGCGCCGGATCGCCTCGGGGCGGGGCACTGTAGGGCGCACACCCGAGCTCCGAAAGGGCGCATTTCCGTATACGCGCCTCTCTCATGGCTTGGCCGGAGATCGCCCGCAATTCGATTGTCTTCCAGTAATCTCTGGGCTTTGTCGTGCACGACGCCATTCCGGGGGGACACATGGCCCGTGATCGCAAGCCTGCCCGTCACCGAACCCGCGCCCTGGCCGTGGCCATGCTCGTCGTGGGAGGCGTGGCGCTCGCCGGGACACCCGCCTCGGCGGCGAGTCCGCCCAAGGGGCACGACGTCTCCTCGCACCAGAAGAACGTCGACTGGCAGAAGGCCAGGGCCAAGGGCGCCACGTTCGTCTACGTCAAGGCGACCGAGTCCACCGACTACCGCAATCCGCACTTCGGCCAGCAGTACAACGGCGCGCGCGACGCGGGCATCCTGCGCGGGGCGTACCACTTCGCGCTGCCGGACAGGTCGTCGGGGAGGACGCAGGCCGCGTACTTCGTGCGCAACGGGGGCGCCTGGTCCGCGGACGGCTGGACCCTGCCGCCCGCGCTCGACATCGAGTACAACCCGTACGACAAGAAGCACAAGTGCTACCGCATGACCAAGGCGCAGTTGGTCGGCTGGATCAAGTCGTTCAGCGATGAGGTGAAACAGCTCACCGGGCGCCGTCCGGTGATCTACACGACCGCCCACTGGTGGAACAGGTGCACGGGCGGCAGCGGCGCCTTCGCCTCCGACCACGCGCTGTGGGTGGCCCGCTACCACTCGGCGGACGCGGGAGCGCTGCCCGCCGGATGGTCGTACTGGACGATCTGGCAGTACGACAACAGCGGCAGCCTGCCGGGTGATCAGAATCTCTTCAACGGGTCGGGGAATCAGCTGAGGAGGTTCGCCAGGGGGGCATAACCAAGGGGCGCACGGGTCGCGCGGGGGCCGTGAGGTCCGGCGAAGCCATAGCAGAAGATTCCGGTCACCGCGCGGCCCGCCTCAGTTCACCTTCCGTTCATCCAGATTACCTACGTTCAACGGGCCAATGACCTCGAACGATTGCCTGGGTAAATGGAAAACTTCTCGCTGATCCTCGCGATTGTGGTGGTAACCGCACTCGCGTTCGATTTCACGAACGGTTTTCACGACACCGCCAACGCGATGGCCACCACCATCTCGACCGGTGCACTCAAGCCCAAGGTCGCGGTGGCCATGTCCGCCGTGCTCAACCTTGTGGGCGCTTTCCTCTCGGTGGAGGTCGCCAACACGATCTCCAAGGGTCTCGTCGACGAGACCGGCATCCGTCCCGAGGTCATCTTCGCCGCCCTGGTCGGCGCGATCCTCT
Source organism: Streptomyces canus (assembly GCF_001514145.1). GTDB lineage: Bacteria > Actinomycetota > Actinomycetes > Streptomycetales > Streptomycetaceae > Streptomyces > Streptomyces canus. Next base: position 624,289 of record NZ_KQ948659.1, on the reverse strand, counting down.
GGAACCTGCTGACCTGGCTGGTGGGCCTGCCCTCCAGTTCCTCGCACGCCCTCATGGGCGGTCTGATCGGCGCCACCATCGCCTCGGCGGGCATGGGCGCGGTCCACGGTGACGCGCTCGTCACCAAGGTCCTGATCCCGGCGATCGCGGCGCCGATCGTCGCCGGAGTCGCCGCCATGCTGGCCACCCGGCTCTCCTACAGCCTGGGCAAGAAGGCCGACGGCAAGGCCGCCGCGAAGGGCTACCGCACCGGCCAGATCGCCTCGGCCGGTCTGGTCTCGCTGGCCCACGGCACCAACGACGCGCAGAAGACGATGGGCATCATCACCCTCGCCCTGGTCGCCGGCGGTGTCGTCGCGCCCGACTCGGACCCGCCCACCTGGGTCATCCTCTCGGCGGGCCTCGCCATCGCGCTCGGCACCTACCTCGGCGGCTGGCGCATCATCCGCACGATGGGCAAGGGCCTGACCGACCTCCAGCCGCAGCAGGGCTTCGCCGCCCAGACCAGCGCGGCCACCGTCATCCTGGCCTCGTCCCACCTCGGCTTCTCCCTCTCCACCACGCACTCCGTCTCCGGTTCGGTGATGGGTGCCGGCCTCGGCCGCAAGGGCGGCGTCGTCCGCTGGTCCACGGCCACCCGCATGTTCGTCGCCTGGGGCCTGACGCTCCCGGCGGCGGCCCTGGTGGGCGCCCTGGCCGAGTCGGTCACGGACCTGGGCGACTGGGGTACGGCGGTCGTGGCGGTCTTCCTCGTCGCCTCCAGCGCGGCGATCTGGAAGATCTCGCGCCGCGAGGTCGTGGACGCGTCCAACGTCAACCACACCGACGAGCCGGCCGGCGTGGTGACCACGGCGATCGCCGCCGTGACCCCGCCGCCCACGGGCACGGTGACCGAGACCCTCACCGCCACGATCCCGGCCCCGCCCGCCACGACGGAACCGGCCGCCCCGCCGGCCGCCGTCTGAGCCCGCAGTACTAAGGAAGCCTCACCATGAAGATCGACTGGGAAGCACTCGGCTCCGTCTTCGGCGTCAGCCTCGTCGTCACCGTGGGCCTCGTGGCCCTGTTCACCCTCGGCATCATGGGCCTGTCCCGCCAGGAACGGGCCACGGCCCAGGGCGACTCGGCGACCCTCGCGGTGGCCGGCGCGTACGCCTGCTTCGCGGCGTGCGCGGCGGCGGTGGCGTACGGGATCTCTCTGATCGTGGCCTGACGGCACCCCGTCACTCGACGGCCGGGCGGGCACGGAACCTTCGGGTTCCGTGCCCGCCCGGCCGTCTTCCATGAACCGGCGATGTGGGGTTCTGCACACTCCCCCGCCGCAGGTCAGAAGCAAGTTGACGGTTCTCGAAGGGCCGTGGTGGACTGCCGGAGCCATATACGGCGGCAGAAGAGGAAGCCGGTGCGAATCCGGCGCGGTCCCGCCACTGTCACCGGGGTAGGTAGCCCCGGGAGCCAGGAACTCTCGCCGCCGGACTCGTCGAACCAGGGCGTGGACACCCTGAGTGAGGACATGACGCGATGCTCGCCTGCCGATCCACCTGCAGTTCCAGGCACTTGAACGACCCCGCGATCGGCTGAGCCGGTGCGTGCCGATCGCGTCTTCGCGTACGGCGCCGCCGCCGGTCTGATCGGTGACCTCCTGCTCGGTGACCCCCGTCGGGGGCATCCGGTCGCCGCGTTCGGACGGGCCGCGGGCGCCGTGGAGCGGGTGTTGTGGCGGGACCACCGGGGGTGGGGGGCGCTGCACACCGCCGTGTGTGTGGGCGGTGCGGTGGGGCTCGGTGCCGTGGCGGAGAACGCCGTACGTCCGTCCCGTGCCGCTTCCCTCGCCCTCACCGCCGCCGCCACCTGGGCCGTCGTGGGCGGGACTTCACTCGTGCGGGAGGCCCGGGTCATCGGGCGGGCGCTGGAGGCCGGAGACGTCCAGGCGGCCCGGGAGCGGCTGCCGCATCTGTGCGGGCGCGATCCTCAGGCACTCGATGCCGACGGGATCGCGCGGGCCGTCGTGGAGTCGGTCGCCGAGAACACCTCCGACGCCGTCGTGGGGGCGCTCGTGTGGGGGGCCGTCGCCGGGGTGCCGGGGCTGCTCGGGTTCCGGGCCGTGAACACGCTCGACGCCATGGTGGGGCACAGGTCGGTCACCTACCGCCGCTTCGGGTGGGCTTCGGCCCGGCTCGACGACCTCGCCGGGTGGCCGGGGGCGCGGCTGACCGCCGTACTCGCCGCTCTGGCCGGTGACAGTCCGCGGGGTGCCGTGCGTGCCTGGCGGGAGGACGCACCCAAGCATCCGAGCCCCAACGCCGGGCCCGTAGAAGCCTCGTTCGCCGGGGCGCTGGGTGTCCGGCTCGGGGGGACCCTCTCGTACGCGGGGCGGGTCGAGCATCGGCCGGTGCTGAATCGGCAGGGCCGCGCCGTCGCGACGTACGACATCGAGCGCGCCGTACGGCTGTCACGGCGCGTCGGGCTGCTCGCGCTCGGCGTCGGTGTCGCCGCGCGGGCCTTCGTGAAGGGGCGTACGGCATGAGTGGCGGAGGTCTTCTCGTCGCCGGAACCACCTCGGACGCCGGCAAGAGTGTCGTCACCGCCGGGATCTGCCGGTGGCTGGTACGGCAGGGAGTGAAGGTCGCGCCGTTCAAGGCGCAGAACATGTCCCTCAACTCCTTCGTCACGCGCGAGGGCGCCGAGATCGGGCGGGCCCAGGCCATGCAGGCGCAGGCCTGCCGCATCGAGCCCACCGCGCTGATGAATCCCGTGCTGCTCAAGCCCGGTGGTGAGCAGAGCAGTCAGGTCGTGCTGCTCGGGAAGCCGGTCGGGGAGCTGAGCGCACGCGGCTATCACGGAGGGCGGCAGCAGCAGCTTCTCGGGACCGTGCTCGACTGTCTCGGCGAGTTGCGGGGCACGTATGACGCGGTGATCTGTGAGGGGGCCGGCAGTCCGGCCGAGATCAACCTGCGGCGTACCGACATCGTCAACATGGGGATCGCCCGGAACGCCGGGCTGCCCGTGCTGGTCGTGGGCGACATCGACCGCGGGGGCGTCTTCGCCTCCTTCTTCGGGACCGTCGCGCTGCTCTCCCCCGAGGACCAGGCGCTCGTCGCGGGGTTCCTCGTCAACAAGTTCCGGGGGGACGTCTCGTTGCTGGAGCCGGGGCTGGACATGCTCCACGGGCTCACCGGGCGGTCCACGTACGGCGTTCTGCCCTTCCGGCACGGGCTCGGGATCGACGAGGAGGACGGGCTGCGGGTGTCCCTGCGGGGGACGGTCCGGGAGTCCGCGGTGAGCCCTCCGGTGGGCGAGGACGTGCTGCGGGTCGCCGTCTGTGCGATTCCGCTGATGTCCAACTTCACCGACGTCGACGCCCTGGCCGCCGAACCCGGTGTGGTGGTGCGGTTCGTGGACCGGGCGGAGGAGCTGGCGGACGCCGACCTCGTCGTGATCCCGGGAACCCGTGGGACCGTACGGGCGCTGGAGTGGCTGCGCGAGCGCGGGCTGGCCGACGCCCTCGTCACCAGGGCCGCGCAAGGACGCCCGGTGCTCGGCATCTGCGGTGGCTTCCAGATCCTCGGCGAGCACATCGAGGACGAGGTCGAGAGCCGGCAGGGGCACGTCGAGGGGCTCGGAGTCCTTCCCGTCAGGGTGCGGTTCGCGCGGGAGAAGACGCTGACCCGGCCGGAGGGCGAAGCCCTCGGCGAGCCCGTCGCGGGGTACGAGATCCATCACGGGGTGGCCGACATCCACGGGGGCCAACCCTTCCTGGACGGCTGCCGCGTCGGCCAGACCTGGGGGACCCACTGGCACGGCTCGCTGGAGTCGGACGGGTTCCGGCGGGCCTTCCTGCGGGAGGTGGCGGCCGCCGCGGGCCGCCGGTTCGTGCCGGCCCCCCACACCTCTTTCGCCGCGCTGCGCGAGGAGCAGCTCGACCGGCTCGGCGACCTGATCGAACAGCACGCGGACACGGACGCGCTGTGGCGGCTCATCGAGTCCGGTGCGCCGCAAGGACTGCCTTTCATTCCACCGGGAGCGCCCGCATGAGCACAGTGTTGTTGTTGTCCACCGCCGACACGGATCTGCTGGCGGCCCGGGCCGCTTCCGGTGCCGAGTACCGGATCGGCAACCCGACGCGCATCGACGTCACGGACGAGCTGCCCGCACTCCTGGACGGCGCGGACATCGCCGTCGTACGGCTGCTCGGCGGCAAGCGGGCCTGGGAGGACGGGCTCGCCGCGCTGAAGGCCTCCGGCGTCCCGACCGTGCTGCTCGGCGGAGAGACCGTGCCGGACGCCGAGTTGATGGCCGAGTCGTCCGTACCGGCCGGTGTCGTGGCCGAGGCACTCAGGTACCTCGTCGAGGGCGGTCCCGCGAACCTGGAGGAACTCGCCCGCTTCCTGTCCGACACCGTGCTGCTGACCGGCGAGGGGTTCGCCGAGCCGCAGAAGATGCCGGAGTACGGTGTCCATGGCCCGCTCGCGCCGGACAACGGCCGCCCGACCGTCGGTGTGCTCTTCTACCGGGCCCATGAACTCAGCGGCAACACGGCATTCGTGGACACCCTGTGCGAGGCGATCGAGGCGCGGGGCGCCAACGCCCTTCCCGTGTACTGCGGTTCACTGCGCGGCGCCGACGCCGGGCTCTACGAGCTCCTCGCCCGGGCCGACTCCCTCGTCGCCACCGTCCTCGCCGCCGGCGGCACCCACGCCTCGCAGGCCTCGGCAGGCGGTGACGAGGAGGCGTGGGACATCGGGGCGCTGGCGGACCTCGACGTGCCCGTGCTGCAAGGGCTCTGCCTCACGTCGTCCAGGGCCGCGTGGGACGAGTCGGACGCCGCCCTGTCCCCCATGGACGCGGCCATGCAGGTCGCGATCCCGGAGTTCGACGGACGGCTGATCACCGTGCCGTTCTCCTTCAAGGAGCAGGGACCCGACGACGTCCCGGTGTACATGGCGGACCCCGAGCGGGCCGCGCGGGTCGCCGGGATCGCCGTACGGCACGCGGAGTTGCGGCACAAGCCGAACGCCGAGAAGAGGCTCGCGCTGGTCTTCACCGCGTATCCGACCAAGCACTCACGGGTCGGCAACGCGGTGGGCCTCGACACGCCGGCTTCGGCGGTGCGGGTGCTGGACTCCCTCAGGGATGCCGGGTACGTCGCCGAGGGATACCCCGACAACGGCGACGAGCTCATCCACCGGCTGATCGAGGCGGGGGGACACGACGTCGAGTGGCTGACCGAGGACCAGCTGGCTTCGGCTCCCGCGCGGGTGCCGCTCGCCGACTACCGGGCCTGGTTCGACCAGCTGGAACCGGGACTTCGCCAGGCCATGGTGGACGCTTGGGGTGAGCCGCCGGGCTCGCTGTACGTCGACGGGGACGACATCGTGCTGGCCTCGCTCCAGTTCGGGAACGTCGTCGTGATGATCCAGCCGCCGCGCGGCTTCGGGGAGAACCCGATCGCGATCTACCACGACCCTGACATGCCGCCGTCCCACCACTACATGGCCGCGTACCGGTGGCTCGAGAACTCTTTCGGTGCCGACGCGATCGTCCACATGGGCAAGCACGGCACGATGGAGTGGCTGCCGGGCAAGGGACTCGGTCTCAGCGGGGGTTGTGCGCCGGATGCCGTGCTCGGTGAACTGCCGCTGATCTATCCCTTCATCGTCAACGACCCCGGCGAGGGCACCCAGGCCAAGCGGCGCGGACACGCCACCGTGGTCGACCACTTGGTGCCGCCGATGGCGCGGGCAGACACCTACGGCGACCTCGCGAAACTGGAGCAGCTCCTCGACGAGTACGCCCTCGTCTCCGACCTGGATCCGACCAAGGCCCCGGCCGTGCGCGCCCAGATCTGGACGCTGGTCAAGGCGGCCGAGCTCCACCACGACCTGCATGTGGACGAGCAGCCGGACGACGCGGCGTTCGACGAGTTCGTCATGCACATCGACGGCTATCTGTGCGAGATCAAGGACGTGCAGATTCGCGACGGGCTGCACATCCTCGGCGGCGGACCGGTCGACGAGGCCCGGGTCAACCTCGTGCTCGCCGTGCTGCGCGCCTCGCAGGTGTGGGGCGGTCAGGCGAACGCCCTGCCGGGGTTGCGGGCTTCACTGGCGGAGCATTTCGGGCTGGTCGAGAAGGAGCTCCTGGCCGAGCCCGGTGCGCCGGTGAAGGTTCCGGTCGAGCTGTCCGACCTCGTCGACGGTCCTGCGCGCAGCGCCGCCGACGCGATCGATCTGCTGGAGCAGCTGTGCCGGCGGGTCGCGGAGGGCATGGAGGCCGTGTCCTGGGACGTGACGGCCGTCCCCGCTCTCGTGCGTGACGTCCTCGGCACCGAACTCCCCGAGGCCGTCGCCGTGCTGGAGTTCGCCTGCAGCGAGGTCGTGCCCCGGCTGGCCCGTACGACGGACGAGATCGCGCACATCCTCAAGGCCCTGGACGGCGGTTACGTCCCGGCCGGGCCGTCCGGCTCGCCGACCCGCGGTCTCGTCAACGTCCTGCCGACCGGCCGGAACTTCTACTCCGTCGACCCCAAGGCCATTCCGTCCAGGCTGAGTTGGGAGGTCGGGCAGTCGCTCGCCGACTCGCTCGTGCAGCGGTACCTGACCGACACCGGCGAGTACCCGAAGTCCGTGGGGCTCACGGTCTGGGGTACGTCCGCGATGCGTACGCAGGGCGACGACATCGCCGAGATCCTCGCGCTGCTGGGCTGCCGTCCGGTGTGGGACGAGGCCTCGCGGCGGGTCACCGGCTTCGAGGTCGTCCCCCTGACCGAGCTCGGCCGGCCGCGCATCGACGTCACGGTCCGCATCTCCGGCTTCTTCCGGGACGCGTTCCCGCACGTCGTCGGACTGATCGACGACGCCGTCCGCAAGGTCGCCGAGCTGGACGAGCCGGCCGACCAGAACTTCGTGAAGGCGCACGCCGACGAGGACACCGTCGAGCACGGTGACCGGCGGCGCGCGACGGCCCGCATCTTCGGGTCCAAGCCGGGGGCGTACGGTGCCGGTCTGCTGCCGCTGATCGATGCCCGCAACTGGCGCTCGGACGCCGACCTCGCCGAGGTGTACGCGGTGTGGGGCGGCTACGCCTACGGGCGCGGGCTGGACGGGCGGGCGGCGCGCGGGGACATGGAGACCGCGTTCAAGCGGATCAACGTCGCCGCGAAGAACGTCGACACGCGTGAGCACGATCTGGTCGACGCCGACGACTACTTCCAGTACCACGGCGGCATGGTCGCCATGGTGCGCCACCTCACGGGCGCCAACCCCGAGGCGTACGTGGGCGATTCGGCCACCCCGGACCAGGTGAAGACGCGGACGCTCGGTGAGGAGACCCACCGGGTCTTCCGGGCCCGGGTCGTCAACCCGCGCTGGATGGCGGCCATGCGCCGGCACGGCTACAAGGGCGCCTTCGAGATGGCGGCGACCGTCGACTACCTCTTCGGCTACGACGCCACGGCGGGCGTGGTCGACGACTGGATGTACGAGAAGCTCAGCGCGGAGTACGTCTTCGACGCGGAGAACCGGGACTTCATGAAGAAGTCCAACCCCTGGGCGCTGCGGGGCATCACGGAGCGGCTCCTGGAGGCCGCCGACCGTGGACTGTGGGCCGAGCCGGACGCGGACACGCTGGAGCGGCTGCGGGCCACGTACCTGGAGCTCGAGGGCGACTTGGAGGGTGACGAGAAGTGAGTACCCCGTTTCCGTTCACGGCCGTCGTCGGCCAGGAGGACCTGCGGCTCGCGCTGCTGCTGAACGCCGTGTCGCCGGCGGTCGGCGGTGTGCTGGTGCGCGGCGAGAAGGGCACCGCCAAGTCGACTGCGGTGCGCGCCCTTTCGGCTCTGCTGCCCGAGGTCGCGGTCGTCCCCGGTTGCCGTTTCTCCTGTGACCCCGTCGCACCGGACCCGTCGTGCCCGGACGGTCCGCACGAGGCGGGCAGCGGCGGCATGCGCCCCTCCCGCATGGTCGAACTCCCCGTCGGCGCCTCCGAGGACCGGCTCGTCGGCGCCCTCGACATCGAGCGGGCGCTCGCGGAGGGAGTGAAGGCCTTCGAGCCGGGACTCCTCGCCGACGCCCACCGCGGGATCCTCTATGTCGACGAGGTCAACCTCCTCCACGACCACCTGGTCGACCTGCTCCTCGACGCCGCCGCGATGGGGGCGTCGTACGTCGAGCGGGAGGGCGTCTCGGTACGGCACGCCTCGAAGTTCCTGCTGGTCGGCACCATGAACCCCGAAGAGGGCGAGCTGCGGCCGCAGTTGCTCGACCGGTTCGGACTGACCGTCGAGGTCGCGGCCTCGCGGGAGCCGGACCAGCGGGTGGAGGTCGTGCGGCGGCGGCTCGCGTACGACGACGATCCGGCCGGGTTCGCGGCCCGTTGGGCGGACGAGGAGCGTGCCGTACGGCAACGGATCGTCGCGGCACGGGAGTTGCTGCCGTCGGTGCGGCTGGGCGACGGGGCGCTCCGGCAGATCGCGGCGACCTGTGCCGCGTTCGAGGTGGACGGCATGCGAGCCGACATCGTGATGGCGCGCACCGCGACCGCGCTGGCCGCGTGGGCCGGGCGGACCGATGTGCTCGCGGAGGACGTGCGGCAGGCCGCGCTCCTCGCGCTGCCGCACCGCCGACGCCGTAACCCCTTTGACGCGCCGGGACTTGACGAGGACAAGCTCGACGAGACGCTGGAGGAGTTCAGCGGCGAGGGCGACGAGGATCCCGACCCGGACGGGCCCGGTGGGGATGGCGGGCAGCCGCCGTCGTCCGACGGGCCGCAGGCCGACGGGGGTTCCGGTGCGCAGCCGGAGGCGGGGGACGGTGGCGAGCCGCAGCCGTCCGGTGCCGGTTCCGGCGAGCAGTCCGCCGCTCGGGCTTCCGAGCCCTTCCGCACCAAGGTGCTCAGCGTGCCCGGGCTCGGCGACGGCGCTGCCGGGCGGCGGTCCCGTGCGCGGACCGAGCACGGGCGGACGACCGGTGCCCGGCGGCCCCAAGGGGCCCTGACCAAGCTGCACCTGGCGGCCACCGTGCAGGCGGCCGCCCCGCATCAGCGGGCGCGGGGGCGGACGGGGCGTGGGCTCGTCGTCCGGCGGGACGATCTGCGGCAGGCGACGCGGGAGGGGCGCGAGGGGAATCTCGTGCTGTTCGTCGTCGACGCCTCGGGGTCGATGGCGGCGCGGCAGCGGATGAGCGCGGTGAAGGGGGCCGTGCTGTCGCTGCTCCTCGACGCGTATCAGCGCCGGGACAAGGTGGGGCTGGTGACGTTCCGGGGGTCGGCGGCGGAGGTCGCCCTGCCGCCCACGTCCTCGGTGGACGCCGCGGCCGCCCGGCTGGAGACCTTGCCGACCGGTGGGCGTACCCCGCTCGCGGCCGGGCTGCTGCGGGCGCACGAGGTGCTGCGGGTGGAGCGGCTGCGGGATCCCGCGCGGCGGGCGCTGGTCGTCGTGGTGACGGACGGGCGGGCCACCGGTGGGCCCGAGCCGGTCGCGCTCGCAGGGCGGGCGGCCCGGCTGTTCGCCGCGGACGGCGTCGCCTCCGTCGTCGTCGACTGTGAGTCCGGGCCGGTGCGGCTGGGGCTCGCCGGGCAGCTCGCGGGTGACCTGGACGGCACTGCGGTGACGTTGGACGAGTTGCGGGCCGACTCGATCGCCGGACTGGTGAAGGACGTACAGAGGAGGGCCGCGTAATGCCTCAGGGACAGCCGAGTGTGGTGCCGGAGGACGGGCTGACGACTCGTCAGCGTCGTAATCGGCCGTTGGTGGTGGTGCACACGGGCATCGGCAAGGGGAAGTCGACCGCCGCTTTCGGGCTCGCCCTGCGGGCCTGGAACCAGGGGTGGCCCATCGGGGTGTTCCAGTTCGTCAAGTCGGCGAAGTGGAAGGTCGGCGAGGAGAACGCGCTGCGCGTGCTGGGGGCGTCCGGAGAGGGCGGGTCGGTCGACTGGCACAAGATGGGCGAGGGCTGGTCCTGGGTGCAGCGCGATGCCCAGATGGACAACGAGGAGAAGGCCCGGGAGGGCTGGGAGCAGGTCAAGCGGGACCTCGCCGCCGAGACGTACAAGCTGTATGTGCTCGATGAGTTCGCCTACCCGATGCACTGGGGGTGGGTGGACACGGATGAGGTTCTTGACGTGCTCGGGAATCGGCCCGGGACCCAGCACGTGGTCATCACCGGGCGCAACGCTCCCGAGAAGCTGGTCGACTTCGCCGATCTCGTGACCGACATGTCCAAGGTGAAGCACCCCATGGACGCCGGCCAGAAGGGGCAGAGGGGCATCGAGTGGTGACTTCTTCCGTCCCTCGGCTGGTCATCGCCGCGCCGTCGTCCGGCAGCGGCAAGACCACCGTTGCCACGGGGTTGATGGCCGCGTTCGCCGCGCGGGGGCTCGCCGTGTCTCCGCACAAGGTGGGGCCGGACTACATCGATCCCGGGTATCACGCGCTCGCGAGCGGGCGGGTGGGGCGGAATCTCGACGCGTATCTGTGCGGGCCGGAGCTGGTGGCTCCGCTGTTCCTGCACGGGGCGCGCGGGTGTGACATCGCCGTCGTGGAGGGGGTGATGGGGATGTTCGACGGGGCCGCGGGGGAAGGGGAGCTGGCGTCCACGGCTCATGTGGCGAAGCTGCTGCGGGCGCCCGTGGTGCTGGTCGTCGACGCCTCCTGGCAGTCCCGGTCCGTCGCCGCGCTGGTGCACGGGTTCGCGTCGTGGGATCCCGAGGTGCGGGTGGGGGGCGTGATCCTCAACAAGGTCGCGTCCGACCGTCATGAGGAGTTGTTGCGGGAGGCGTTGGAGTCGGCCGGGGTGCCGGTGTTCGGGGTGCTGCGGCGAGTGGCCCAGGTGGACACGCCGTCTCGGCATCTGGGGCTGGTGCCGGTCGCCGAGCGGCGGGGGGCGGCGGTGGACGCCGTCGCGGCGATGGCTGCGCAGGTGGAGCGGGGGTGTGATCTGGAGGCTCTGATGGGGCTTGCACGTGGTGCGGGTGCGTTGGCTTGTGCGGCTTGGGACGCGGCTGAGGTCCTAGGTTCTTCGCCCCCGCCGCCCCTACCCGTCCCTCCCCCAGAGGGGGGACCCCCACCAGGGGCTCCGCCCCCGGACCCCCGCTTCTCAAACGCCGGAGGGGCTGGATTGACGCAAACGCCGGAGGGGCTGGATTCGGCTCAGGTCGCCCACCCAGGGGCGTGGGGAACTGTGCGACCAGCCCCCACTCAGCCGCACCCGGCTTCCGACGGGCCGGTACGAGTCGCTGTCGCCGGCGGGCCCGCCTTCACCTTCTCCTACGCCGAGCACTCCGAGCTGCTCGCCGCCGCCGGTGCCGAGGTCATCGTCTTTGACCCCCTGCGCGATGAGCAACTGCCCGTCGGGGCAAGCGGGTTGGTCATCGGGGGCGGGTTTCCCGAGGTCTACGCCGCCGAGCTCTCCGCCAACGAACCGCTGCGCAAGGCCGTTTCAGCCCTCGCAGAGACCGGCGCTCCCGTCGCCGCCGAGTGTGCCGGCCTGCTCTATCTGTGCCGTGAGCTCGACGGGCAGCCCATGTGCGGGGTGCTCGACGCCTCGGCCCGCATGGAGGACACGCTCACCCTCGGGTATCGGGACGCCGTCGCCGTCAGCGACAGTTCGCTGGCTGTCGCCGGGACACGGATGCGGGGGCACGAGTTCCACCGGACCGTGGTGGAGCCGGCGGCCGGGGACGCCGCGGCCTGGGGTGTGCGGGTGCCCCGGCGGCGGCTCGAGGGTTTTGTACAGCGTGGTGTGCACGCGAGTTATCTGCACACGCACTGGGCCTCGGTGCCCGGTGTCGCCCGTCGGTTCGTGGAGAGGTGCCGGACGTCATGAGCAGCAGCAGGTTGATCGGGGTCGGGGTCGGGCCCGGGGATCCGGAGCTGGTGACCGTCAAGGGGGTCAACGCCCTGCGCGCCGCCGACGTGGTCGTCGTGCCGGTCATGGACACGGGTGAGAAGGGTCGGGCCGAGGCCACCGTTCTGCACTACGTGCCCCAGGAGAGGATCGTCCGGGTCGTCTTCGCCCTCAACGAGCGCAGTGATCACGCCCGGCGCGAGGCCGCCTGGGACGCGGCCGGAGAGCGGGTCGCCGAGTTGCTCGCCGCCCACGCGTGCGTCGCCTTCGCCACCATCGGCGACCCCAACGTCTATTCGACCTTCACCTATCTCGCCCAGACCATCGGCGAGCTCGTGCCCGACGCCGTCGTCGAGACCGTGCCCGGGATCACCGCCATGCAGGATCTGGCTGCGCGTTCCGGGGCCGTACTGACCGAGGGCACCGAGCCGCTCACGCTCGTGCCCGTCACCGCGGGTTCCGCCGTTCTCAAGGACGCCCTCAACGGGCCCGGGACCGTCGTCGCGTACAAGTTCGGGCGGCTGGCCGGTGAGGTGGCCGAGGCGCTCAGGGAGACCGGGCGGATCGAGGACGCCGTATGGGGATCGGCGCTCGGCATGGAGGCCGAGTCCATCCGGCCCGCCGGTGAGCTCGACGGGGCGCCCCTGCCGTATCTCTCCACCCTCATCGCGCCCGCACGGCGGGACGGCACGCGGGGTGGCAAGTTGTGAACCCCTCCAGAGCCGCCGGAGCCGGATCAGCCGGCCAGGCCCACCACCAGCCAGATGAAACCCACGCCCGCGACCGTGCACAGCAGAGTCGAGCGGGCGGGGTGTTCGTGGTGGGCCTCGGGGAGGATCTCGGCCGCCGCGAGATAGAGGAGCGCGCCGCCGAAGAGGCCGAGGTAGCCGCCGAGCAGACCCTCCGGGATGGTCACGAACGACGTCGAGGCCGCGCCCACCACCGGGGCCGCAGCGTCCGCGAACAGCATCCCCAGCGCTCTGCGGCGGGCGTTTCCGTACAGGCTCGTGATCGTGTACGTGTTGAAGCCGTCCGCGAAGTCGTGGGCCACAACGGCGAGCGCGACCGCGGCACCCATGCCGCCGCCCACCTGGAAGGCCGCGCCGATGGCCACGCCGTCCATGGCGCTGTGGCCGACCATCGCGGCCGCCGCCGTGAGGCCCACCTCGGGCGCCCTGCCGTCCTTCTCCTCGCCGCCGTGCGCCGCCTGACGGGCGGCCAGCAGACGTTCCACCAGATGGGCCAGCAGGAAGCCGGCCACGAAGAGGAGCAGGGCCGCGGGGACGCCGAAGACCTCGTCGCCGGCCGCGTGCAGCGCCTCCGGCAGCAGGTCCAGGCCGACCACGCCGAGCATCAGGCCGCCGGCCAGTCCGAGGACCAGATGACGGCGGTCGGTCACCCGCTGTGCCGTCCAGCCGCCGGCCAGCGTCATCAGGAACGCGCCGAGCGCGACGAAGACCGCCATAGGGCCTTGGTATCCGATCAACCCCCGTTCGCGCACATCCGGCCACCGCACCGGCGACACCCTTGACACCTTTTGCAACGAGAGGACCGATTCCCATGGCCGATGCCCCCACCGGCAAGGTGACCTTCGTCGGTGCCGGCCCCGGCGCCGCCGATCTGCTGACGTTCCGGGCCGCGCGCGCCATCGCCGAGGCCGACGTCGTGATCTGGGCCGCGAGCCTGGTGCAGGCGGAGGTCCTCGAGCACGCGCGCGAGGACGCGGAGATCCTCGACTCGGCGACGATGTCGCTCGAGGATGTCGTCGCGGTGTACGAGCGGGCGCGCGACGAGGGCTTGAAGATCGCCCGGATCCACTCCGGCGACCCCGCCCTGTGGGGCGGTACGCAGGAGCAGCTCGACCGGTGTGCGCGGATCGGCATCGAGACCGAGGTCGTACCCGGTGTCTCGGCGTTCTCCGCGGTCGCCGCGCTCGCACAGCGCGAGCTGACCATCCCCGAGGTCGCGCAGTCCGTCGTGCTGACCCGGCTCGGCGGCGGCAAGACGCCCATGCCGCCCGGCGAGGAGGTGCGGGAGTTCGCCAAGCACGGCACCACCATGGCGATCTTCCTGTCGGCGGCGCGCAGCGGGCAGTTGGTGCGGGAGCTGCTCGAGGGCGGTTATCCGACCTCCACGCCGGTCGTCGTCGCCTACCAGGCGACCTGGCCGGAGGAGCTGGTCGTGCGGTGCACGATCGAGACGCTGGAGGAGACCGTCAAGGAGCACAAGCTCTGGAAGCACACGCTCTTCCTGGTCGGCCCGGCGCTGGACTCCGAGGGCACGCGGTCGCACCTCTACCACCCCGGTCACTTCCACGGGTACCGCAAGGCCGACCCGGAGGCCCGGCGGGCCCTGCGCGCGGCGCGGGGTGCCGGCACGTGATCACGGTCGTGGGTACGGGGACGGGGGCGCCGCCCCAGGAGTGCCTGGCCGGCGCCGAACTGGTGGTGGGCGGGCGGCGGCACCTGGATGCCGTACGGCTGCCGGAGGCCGCGGAGCGGATCGTGCTCGGGCCGCTGGCTCCCGCCCTCGACACCATGGCGGAGTACCTGGAGAAGGAACGGCGGGTGGTCGTGCTGGCCTCGGGCGACCCCGGGTTCTTCGGGATCGTGCGGGTGCTGGCCGAGCGGTTCGGGCCCGCCGCGCTGGACGTGCGGCCCCAGGTCTCCTCCGTCGCCGCCGCCTTCGCGCGGGTCGGACTGTCGTGGGACGACGCGGTGGTGGTCAGCGCGCACGGGCGTGATCTCCGTACGGCGGTGAACGTGTGCCGCGCACGACCGAAGGTGGCGGTGCTGACGGGGCCGGGGGCGGGTCCCGCCGAGCTGGGGGCGGCGCTCACGGCCCACACCCGTGTTCTCGTCGTCGCCTCCGCCCTGGGTACCGACGACGAACGCGTCGAGCGTGTCACCCCCGCCGAGGCCGCCGTCCGGGACTGGGGTACGGCGGTGAGTGTCGTGCTGTGTCTCGACGAGTCGCGGGCGCTCGGTGCCGTGCGCACGGTGGCCGGGCCCGCGGCCCCGCCCGTCCGATGGGCTCTCGAGGAGGGCGAGTTCACCCACCGGGACTCGATGATCACCAAGTTCGAGGTGCGGGCGCTGGCGCTGGCCCGGCTCGGACCGCGGCTCGGCGATCTGGTGTGGGACGTCGGCGCGGGCTCCGGGTCCGTGGCCGTGGAGTGCGCGCGGCTCGGCGCCGCCGTCGTCGCGGTCGAGAAGACACCCGACGGCGTCGAACGGATCCGCGCCAACGCGGCCGCACACGAGGTCGACGTACGGGTCGTGCACGGGTCCGCGCCGGACGCCCTCGCGGAACTCGACGACCCGGACGCCGTGTTCGTCGGCGGTGGTGGACGCGAACTGCCCGACATCGTCGCCGTGTGCGCGCGGCGGGCCCGGCGGAGCGTCGTCGTCGCGATGGCCGCGCTCGACCGGGTGCCGGCCGTACGCGCGGCACTCACCGACGCCGGGTTCGACTGCGACGGCGTACTGCTCCAGTCGTCCCGCCTCGCACCGCTGCCCGGGGACGTGACCCGGCTCGCGGCGACCAATCCGGTCTTTCTGCTGTGGGGTGCCAGAAACCCCGTCTCTCATGAAGGAGTTGCTCAGTGATCGGCCTCATTTCCGCCACCGCGGCGGGGGCGGCGGCACGCGACCGGCTGGCCGCGGCATGGCCGGACCGTACGCGCGTGTACGACGGGCCCGTGGGCGACGCCGTACGGCGGGCGTTCGCGGAGTGCGAGCAGCTCGTGTGTTTCCTGGCCACGGGGGCGGTCGTACGGCTGATCGCGCCGCTGCTCGGCGACAAGGCATCCGACCCGGGTGTGGTGTGTGTCGACGAGGGCGGGCGGTTCGCCGTGTCCCTGGTCGGCGGGCACGGCGGCGGTGCCAATGAACTCGCCCGGGAGGCCGGGGAGTTGCTGGGTGCGGAGCCCGTGGTGACGACGGCGACCGACGCGGTGGGGGTGGCCGGGCTCGACACGCTCGGGCTGCCGGTGGAGGGCGCGGTGGCCGCCGTTTCACGGGCGCTGCTGGACGGGGAACCCGTCGCCCTGCACAACGAGTCGCTCTGGCCGCTGCCGCCGCTGCCGGTCGCCGGGGAGGGGGCGTACGGCATCCGGGTCACGGACCGGCTCGTCGAGCTCTCCGAGCGGGAGGTCGTGCTGCGTCCGCCCACCGTCGTGGTCGGTGTCGGTGCCTCCAGGGGCGCGCCCGTCGAGGAGGTACTCGACCTGATCGAGGACTCGTTGCGCGGGGCCGGGCTCTCCTTGAAGTCGGTCGCCGAACTCGCCACCGTGGACGCCAAGGCTCAGGAGCCGGGGATCGTGGCGGCGGCCGAGCGGCTCGGCGTGCCCCTGGTCACGTACGCCGCCGAGGAGTTGGCCGCCGTCGAGGTGCCCAACCCGTCGGACGCGCCCCTCGCGGCCGTGGGCACCCCCTCCGTCGCCGAGGCTGCCGCGCTGATCGGCGGCGGTGAACTCCTCGTCCCCAAGCGGAAGTCGGCCGCGCGGCCCGCCATGGCGACCTGCGCCGTCGTACGGCGTCCCGCGCGCGGCCGGCTCGCGGTCGTGGGGCTCGGTCCCGGCGCCCGGGACCTGCTCACGCCCCGCGCGAAGGCGGAGTTGCGGCGCGCTTCGGTGCTGGTCGGGCTCGACCAGTACGTCGACCAGATCCGTGATCTGCTGCGGCCCGGCACCCGGATCCTGGAGTCGGGGCTCGGGGCCGAGGAGGAGCGGGCCAGGACCGCCGTGTCCGAGGCGCGCAAGGGTCAGGCGGTCGCGCTCATCGGCAGCGGGGACGCCGGCGTGTACGCCATGGCCTCCCCCGCGCTCGCCGAGGCCTCCGACGACATCGACGTGATCGGCGTCCCCGGCGTCACCGCGGCGCTCGCGGCGGCCGCGATCCTCGGTGCCCCGCTGGGCCACGACCACGTGTCCATCAGCCTGTCCGACCTGCACACGCCGTGGGAGGTCATCGAGCGGCGGGTGCGGGCCGCTGCCGAGGCGGACATCGTGGTCACCTTCTACAACCCCCGTTCCCGGGGCCGGGACTGGCAGCTGCCCAAGGCGCTGGCGATCCTCGCCGGGCACCGGGAGCCGGCGACGCCGGTCGGTGTCGTACGGAACGCCTCGCGGCCGGACGAGTCCGCCCGGCTGACGACACTGGCCGCTCTCGACCCGGCCACGGTCGACATGATGACGGTCGTGACCGTGGGCAACACGGCGACCCGCGACATCGCGGGGCGCATGGTGACGCCGCGCGGCTACCGCTGGCAGGAGGGCGCCAAGTGAACCGTGTCGTCCACCCGATCGAGGTGGAGTCCTACCGGCGGCTGCGTGCCCGCCTGGACACCTCGCACTTCCCGCCGCTGACCCGGGCGGTGGTGGAGAGGGTCATCCACTCCGCCGCCGATCTGGAGTACGCCACCGATCTCGTCATGGACGAGGGCGACCTGGAGAAGGCGCACACCGCGCTGCACTCCGGCGCGCCCGTGGTCACGGACGTGGAGATGGTCGCGGCCGGCATCACCCGGCGGGAGACCGTCTGCCGGCTGAGGGACGCGAAGTCGGGGCCCGGGCTGACCCGTTCGGCCCACGCCATCCGCCTCGCACACGAGCAGGTCGGCCCGGGGGCGATCTGGGTGATCGGCAACGCGCCCACCGCGCTGGAGGAGTTGCTGACCCTGGACGCGGCCCCGGCGCTCGTCATCGGGCTGCCCGTCGGCTTCGTCGGCGCGGTCGAGTCCAAGGCCGCGTTGCGCGAGAGCGGGCTGCCCGCCGTGAGCAACGTGTCCGAGAAGGGCGGTTCGGCGGTCGCCTCCGCGGCGCTCAACGCCCTGCTGTACCACCCCACTCACCCGTCCGAGGAGACATCGTGACCACCCCGCCGCCCGCCCTGCTCATCGCCGGTCATGGCACCCGGGACGAGGCCGGAGCCGAGGCGTTCCGTGACTTCGTCCGGGAGCTGGGGGCCCGCCACCCCGAACTGCCCGTCGCTGGCGGCTTCATCGAGCTCTCCCCGCCGCCGCTCACCGACGCGGTGGCCGAGCTGGTGGAGCGCGGTGTCCGCAGGTTCGCCGCCGTACCGCTGATGCTGGTGTCCGCAGGCCACGCCAAGGGCGACATCCCGGCGGCGCTGTCCCGCGAGAAGGAACGGCACCCCGGGATCTCGTACACCTACGGGCGTCCGCTGGGCCCGCACCCGGCGCTGCTGAACGTCCTGGAGCGGCGTCTCGACGAGGCGCTGGGCGCCACCGGCGCACGCACCTCCATGGACCGGGCGGACGTGACCGTGCTGCTCGTCGGGCGGGGTTCCACCGACCCCGACGCCAACGCCGAGGTGTACAAGGCGGCCCGGCTGCTGTGGGAGGGGCGCGGATACGCGGGCGTGGAGACGGCGTTCGTGTCGCTGGCCGCGCCGGACGTGCCGAGCGGGCTCGACCGGTGTGTGGCCCTGGGGGCGCGCAGGATCGTCGTGCTGCCCTACTTCCTGTTCACCGGGATCCTGCCGGACCGGGTGAAGCAGCAGACCGAGGGCTGGGCGGCCGCGCATCCGGAGGTCGAGGTGCGCTCGGCGGAGGTCATCGGTCCGGAGCCGGAGCTGCTGGACCTGGTGATGGAGCGGTACGAGGAGGCCGTCAAGGGCGATCTGCGGATGAACTGCGACTCGTGCGTGTACCGCATCGCGCTGCCGGGCTTCGAGGACAAGGTGGGTCTGCCGCAGCAGCCGCACTTCCACCCGGACGACGACGGCCATCATCACCACGGCCACCACCACGGCGCCCACACCCATGCGCACTGACCGAGCCGGCCACGACCTGCGGCACCACGGCGACGCCGAGGTGCGGGACGACGGGGCGCGGCTCACCGACCTCGCCGTGAACGTCCGCGCGGACACTCCCCCGCTCTGGCTGCGGGAGCGGATCGCCGGATCGCTGGCCGGGCTCGCCGCCTATCCCGACGGGCGGGCGGCGCGGGCGGCGGTGGCGGCCCGGCACGAGGTGCCCGTGGAACGGGTACTGCTGACGGCGGGGGCCGCCGAGGCGTTCGTGCTGCTCGCGCGCGGCCTGACGGTTCGTCACCCGGTGGTGGTGCACCCGCAGTTCACCGAGCCGGAGGCCGCGCTGCGGGATGCCGGGCACACCGTCGACCGGGTGCTGCTGCGGGAGGAGGACGGCTTCCGGCTCGACCCGGCGGCGGTCCCCGAGGACGCCGACCTGGTGGTCGTCGGCAATCCGACCAACCCCACGTCGGTCCTGCATCCGGCCGCCACGATCGCGGAACTGGCCCGTCCCGGGCGGACGTTGGTGGTGGACGAGGCGTTCCTGGACGCGGTGCCGGGCGAGCGCGAGGCCCTGGCCGGGCGGACGGACGTGCCCGGCCTCGTCGTCCTGCGCAGCCTGACGAAGACCTGGGGCCTGGCCGGGCTCCGGATCGGCTACGTCCTCGCCGCCCCGGAGACGATCGCCGCTTTGGAGCGGGCCCAGCCGCTGTGGCCGGTCTCCACACCGGCCCTCGCGGCGGCCCTGGCCTGCATGGAGCCGCGCGCCGTGGCGGAGGCCGCCCACGCGGCCCACCGCGTGGCCACCGACCGGGCCCATCTCGTCGCCGGGCTGCGGGAGTTCGCCTCGGACGGGCTTCGCGTGGTCGAGCCGGCACAGGGCCCCTTCGTCCTCGTACGACTGCCGAGGGCGGCTGTCGTACGACGGCATCTGCGCGATCTCGGTTTCGCGGTGCGGCGCGGGGACACGTTCCCGGGGCTCGGCGAGGAGTGGCTGCGGCTGGCGGTGCGGGACCGGGCGACTGTCAACTCCTTTCTGCAGGCCCTGGATCAGGCGGTGACGCTGGCCCGGCACTGAGGCGGGTGCCGTCGGGGAAGCGGATCTCGACAGTGCCGCCGGGGGTGAGCGTGGCGTCCGCGCCGGTGACCGGTACGTCGGTGCCGAGGGCCACGAGGGTGACCAGGAGAGCACCGGTGCCTTCGAGGACGGGGGTCGCCGAGTACCGGCCGCAGGCGTTGGTGTTCTCGGCCGCCACGACCGTGCCGCCGGCCTCGCCCCAGCCGTACAGTCCGACGACGGTGCTCGTCAGTCCGTCCGCGGCCCGGCGGACCCGCGCCCAGCCGGGCCCCCGCTCGGCGATCGGCGGCCCGCTGTCGTCGGCGAGGGCCCAACCCCCTTCCCGCACCGGGACGTCGTCCACCGGGATGCGGTGCACGCGTACCTCCCATGGCCCGTGGACCACGCTCACCGTTTCGACACGGTGCCCGCGTGCGAGGTGCCAGGAGGCGGCCCTGCCGCCTTCGCAGTGCAGCGGGTGGATACGGCCGCGGGAGGACGGGGTGCCGTCGGGGGCGAGCAGGGCGAGGTGGTTGTCGGGGCCGAGGGGGGTCTCGGGGGCGGTGGCGGTGGAGTAGGCGAGCTTGGCGTAGTGCGGGCTGTCGTCGTCGGCCGCGGGCGGGGGCGGGAGGCGGTCGGTGCCGTGGTTGACGAGGCGGACGATGCCGTCGGAAGCGGTCGAGTGGATCAGCCAGCCGGGAGCGGGGAGGGCGAGGACGGTGTCGGTGGTGTCGACGGGACCGGTCTCCTCCGGGACCGTCCACACCGGGTGGTCGGCGGGCAGCAGCAGGCCGAGGAACGCCTTGCTCGCCCAGTACGGGGAGGCGGGGCCCGAGTAGCGCTGGAGCACTCCCCCGAACGGTCGGTACCAGCCGAGGGTGAGCAGGCCGCGCTCGTCGGGGGCGCCCCGCTCGGTGAAGTGCTTCAGGGTGCCGGAGGCCAGGCGGCGGGTGACGCCGGGCGGCAGCGGGGTGGCGTCGGCGAGGGCTCCCGCCCAGAGCGGGGCGGCGGCCGCGAACCGGTAGGTGAGGGAGCGGCCCTGGTGGACGGGGGCGCCGTCGGAGCCGAAGAAGTACTGGTGGACGCCGAGGAACTCCCGCAGCCGGTCGCGGTGGCGGGACACGGTCCCCGGGTCGGCGCGCGGTCCCGCGATCCGGGCCCAGAGCACCGGGTACAGGTGCAGCGCCCAGGCGTTGTAGTAGTCGAACTTCTTCCCGTCCCCGTCGGTGTACCAGCCGCCGCCCCGGTACCAGTCGTCCAACCGGGCGAGGCCCGCGTCGATCTCCTCCCGGCTGTGCGGGGCGCCGACGGAGGCCAGGAACTCCTCCGTGATCACCTGGAAGAGCCGCCAGTTGGAGTCGTTGGCGGTCGCCCCGACGAACCGGCCGAGCCACTCGGCCACCCGGCCCCGCACACTGTCGTCGAGCCGGTCCCACAGCCAGGGCCGGGACTCGTGCAGTGCGAGGGCGATCGAGGCGGCCTCCACCATCGGCTGGGCACGGTCGGCGATCGGTGGCCAGTGCTCGGGGTGGTGCGGATCGGTGCCGGCGGCGAGTCCGGCGGCGTACCGCTCGATGAGCGCGGGGCCGACCCGCCCCGCCGACCCGGCGATCCGGAAGGCGGCGAGCAGGAAGGACCGCGCGAACCCCTCGAGGCCGTCGGACCAGGCCCCGGAGTGGCTGGGCGGCCCGGGCAGCCGGTACTGGGCGAAGCCTGGCGTGGCGTAGGGCAGGAGCCCGTCGAGCAGCCGGTCGGCGACGGCTTCCCAGTGCGCGCGGGTCCAGCCGGTGAGGGGGGACAGGAGGGGGTCGGTGGGCGGGAGGTCGGGGTGGTGCGTCGGGTCGTCGGGGGGCGACACATGCGGCGCGGTCATACGGGGGTGAGTCCTCCGTCGGTCGGTGGTGGGGCGACGCTTTTGCGTACGACGATGTGGGTGCCCAGCAGATGACGGCTCCCGGCGGCGTGTTCGGGGTCGCGCAGGGCGATGCGTACGGCGGCGCGGCCGAGTTCCTCGGCAGGTGTCCGGACCGTCGTCAAGGGTGGGTTGAAGTCCTCGGCGAGCGGGATGTCGTTGTAGCCGACGACGGAGATGTCCGCCGGCACCCCGAGCCCGGCGTCGGCAATGGCTCGCAACGCCCCCGCCGCGACCATGTCGTCTCCGGCGACCACTGCCGTGAACTCCCTTGTCTCCTTGAGCAGTTCGGTCATCGCCCGCAACCCCGCCGCCCGCCCGAGGCCGCAGTCGACGACCCGCGCGGCGGCCGGGGGCAGCCCGTGCTCGGCGAGCGCGGCCCGGTATCCCGCGACGCGCGCGTCGAGGGCCGTGTTCCCGGGCAGCGCCCCGAGAAAGACGATCCGCCGGTGCCCCGCGGACAGCAGGTGCCCGGTGATCGCCCGGGCCCCCGCCTCGTTGTCGAACTCGACGACCAGCGCCGGGATGTCGGGATCCGGGGCGGGACGGCCGCACAGCACCAGCCGCGCCCCGGAGGAGTCGAGGGCCTGCGCGTAGTGGGCCACGCGCGAGCGATACGCCTCGTCCTCGACGACCCCGCCGACGAGGATCACCAGCCGGGCCCCCTCCTCCCGCATCAGCTGCACGAACTCCATCTCCCGCTGCGGATCCCCGCCGGTCGCCCCGACCACGCACAGCCAACCGCGGTCGGCGGCCTCGGCCTCCACTCCCTCGGCGACCTGGGCGTAGAAGGGGCTGGTGACCTGCCGGACGACGACGGCGGCCATCTTGCGGCCCCCGCCGACCAGTGCCCGGGCATGCGCGTTGGCGACGTAGTCGAGATCGCGGGCGGCACGCAGGACACGGGCCCGGGTCGCGGCCGGCACCGGATGGTTGCCGCTGAGCGCGCGCGAGGCCGTCGCCATCGACACCCCTGCGCGCTCGGCGACCTCACGGATCGTGACCCGCCGTCTGGACCCCGTGTCCGTCATGTCGTTCTCCATCCCCCGCGTCTCCTGTTCCACCGGCGGCGCCTCACGTATTGGCCGCGTAGTCCTTCGCGAACTCCCCGGCCATTCTGTCGCCGCCCTGGGCACGCCACTTCTTGACCACCGCGTCCCACTCCGACAGCGGCAGCCGTCCGGCCACGATGCCGGTGACGGCGTCGTCGAGCAGCGCCTTGAGCGTGGTGCCCTGGGCGTTCTTGGTGCGGGACTGCAGGCCGTTGGAGGCGTTGCGGATGGCGTACGGCACGACCTTCTGCTGCCAGGAGTGCAGGGCCCGTACGGCGTCCGGCATGCCCGGCACGAACAGCACCTGCGGGCCTTCGGCGAGGTACTTCAGCGGCAGGTTGGTGTTGTTCTCGACCTCGCCGAGCTTGGTGGGCTCGGGGGAGCCGTCCTTGCCGCGGGTGAAGTGGGTGCCCTCGACGCCGTAGTGGACGAGCTCCCACTCCTGGCTGCCGAAGGGGGCCGCGAGGTAGTCGAGGATGCGCAGGAGGAGTTCGACGCGCTCTTTCTTGGCCTTCTTCAGGACGGTGTAGCCGAAGGAGCGGCGGGCGGCGACGATTCCGCCGGGCTTGCCGTCCACGCTGTACGGGAGAGCCGCGGCCGGGGTCAGTTTGCCCTGGGACTCACGGTACTTGGGCAGGTAGGCGCCGAAGCCGTCCTGCATGGAGCCGACGGTGCCGTTGTAGTAGAGCGTGGTGAGGTCGATCTGGGACACGGACGTCGAGTCCGGGTAGTAGGAGCCGCCCTTGCGGAGCCGGGCCTGGTAGGCGATGGCCGCCTTGTAGCGTTCGTCCGCGGCACAGTGCTGGAAGGTGCCGTCCTTGGTGACGGCCCACTCGTTGGGCGCGTTGTGGGCGGCGGCGTGCACGGCGTTGCCGAACAGGGAGCCGTTGGCGGCCCCGAGCGCGTAGGTGCGGCCGCTGGTGGCCCGCTGGGCGACGGCGGCGAAGTCCTCGGAGGTCCACCCCTCCTTCATGCCGGCGTCGGTGAACATGCCCTGGTTGAGCCAGAGGGTGGAGCCGGGCAGCGGGCGTTCGAGGGGGATGCCGTAGATGCGGCCGCCGACGCGGCCCATGTCCTGCCAGGCGTGGGTGGGGATCCCGGCCAGGTTCGGATAATCGCTGATCGCCTCGCCGGAGAGGTACGGCGTGAGGTCCTCGGCCCGTCGCTGGACGAACTCCGCCTCGCGGGGCAGGACGAAGCCGGAGAACAGGTTGATGATGTCGGGCAGGGTGTCGGGGTCGCCCGCCATGACGGTGGCCATCTTCTTCTGGTAGTCGGCCTGGGAGACGATCGTGTACTCGATCCTCACGCCCAGCGCCTTCTCCACGGCGGCCCAGAACCGGTTCGCGGAGGCCGGCTTGGGCGGGGTGCCGAAGGACACCGACATGACCTTGACGGTCGAGCCGTCGCCGGGCGTACGGGAGACGGACTTGACGAGGTCGGCCGGGTAGACGGTGTATCCGGCCTGGACGCCCGCCTCGGTCGGGGCGAGATCCGGCTTGGGTCCGCTCGCGGCCTTGTACGCGGGCCAGGGAGCCAGCTTCTTGCCCGCGTTGGAGACGTCGCTGTCGCCGGAGCCGGTGGAGCAGGCGGTCAGCGCACCGGAGACGGAGGCCGCCGCCGCGGACAGCAGCAGGGTGCGTCGGGACATGCTGGGCATGGGTGAATCACCTCGTGTCGGCTTGGGTCGGTCAGCTCTTGATGGCGCCGGTGAGCACGCCCTTGGTGAAGTACTTCTGGAGGAAGGGGTAGATCAGCAGGATCGGCACGGTGGCGATCACGAGGACCGCCATCTGCACGGTCTGCGGGGCGGTGACGGTGCCCTCGCCGGTGGTGGCGTCGGTGAGCCCGGAACCGGCCACCACGTAGGTGCGCAGCACCTGTTGGAGGGGCCAGTGGTCGCTCTCCAGGTAGAGGGAGGCGTAGAACCAGGAGTTCCAGTAGGCCACCGCGTAGAAGAGTCCCACGACGGCCAACGCGGCCTTGGACAGCGGCAGTACGACGGAGACCAGCACCCGCAGGTCCCCCGCCCCGTCGAGGCGCGCGGCCTCGTAGAGCTCGTCGGGGATGCCCTGGAAGAAGCCGCGCAGGACGACCAGGTTGAAGACGTTGACCAGGACGGGCAGGACCAGCGAGGCGTAACTGTCCAGCAGGCCGAGCTCCTTGACCAGCAGGAAGCTCGGGATCATGCCGGGCGGGAAGAGGAAGGTGAACAGGACCAGGAGGAGTACCGGTCGGCCGCCGAAGACCCCGGGGCGGGCCAGGGCATAGGCGAGGGTGACCGTGCACAGGAGGCTCAGCAGGGTTCCCACGATCGTGACGCCGACGCTGACGCCCAGTGCGTGGGTGACGATGCCGCCGTCGAGGATGTCGCGGTAGGCCTTGAGCGAGGGTTCGGTGGGCCACAGCACCCAGCCCCCGTTGTCGACGACCTCCTCAGTGGAGGCGAGCGAGGTCGACACGATGACGAGGAACGGCACACAGACCAGCAGCACGACGACGGCGAGGGCCACCGCCTTCGCGGCCTGCGTCACCGGCTTCGGTTTCTCCATCCATCCCGGACGGGCCTGGGCACTCACTTGTAGACCCCCTGTTCGCCGAGGCGGTGGGCGACCTTGTTGGCGGCGTAGACGAGGAGGGCGCCGACGACGCCCTTGAACAGGCCCGCGGCGGCGGCGAATCCGTAGTCGCCGCCGACGATGCCCTGGTAGTAGACGAAGGTGTCGATGATCTCGGAGGCCTCGGGGCCCACCGCGTCGCGCTGGAGCAGCATCTGCTCGAAGCCGACCGAGAGGATGTCGCCGAGCCGCATGATGAGCAGCAGCACGATCACCGGGCGGATGGCGGGCAGGGTGACGTGCCAGAAGCGCCGCCAGGGGCCCGCTCCGTCGATCGCGGCGGCCTCGTACTGCTGCTCGTCGACCTGGGCGAGGGCGGCGAGGAAGATGATCGTGCCCCAGCCGGCGTCCTTCCAGATGACCTGGGCGACGACGAGCGGCTTGAAGGCGTCGGGGTTGCCGATGATGTCGACGGTGTGCAGCCCCATGCCGTCCAGGCCCGAGTTGAGCAGTCCCGTGTCGCCGAGCAGCTGCTGGAAGAGGGCGACCACGATCACCCATGAGATGAAGTGCGGGAGATAGGCGACCGACTGCACGAACCGGCGGACGCTGCTCCGGGTGAGGCTGTGCAGCAGCAGGGCGAGGCCGAGCGGGACCGGGAAGTAGAACACGAGCTGGAGGACGGCGATCCAGACGGTGTTGAGCACCGCGTCCCAGAACGCGGTGTCCTCGAACATCCGCCGGAAGTTGCCGAGTCCGGTCCAGGGGCTGCCCCACAGGCCGTCGAAGGGGACGTACTCCTTGAACGCGATGACGTTGCCGACCAGCGCGCCGTAGTGGAAGAGCAGGAAGTAGGCGAGACCGGGCAGCATCAGCAGGAAAAGAGCTCTGCTCTGGAAGCGTTTTCGTCGGACGACTGCCAAGGCTCTCCCTCTTCCTGGTGGCTCAGACCGAAGAGGAAGTTAAAGCGCTTTCATACATGGGTCAACAGTTCTGACAAAGCTGAGTAGTTGACGCAGGTCAGAGAAGCGTCTTGAAGCGTGACCGCGAGTGAAAACGCTCTCAGTCAGCTGCGGGGCGGCGGGCCAGGAGGACGCTCACGACGGCCACCCACACGCCCGCGAGGACGAAGGCGAAGAACCCGACCCAGGGGATGAACACCAGCACCCCGACGACCACGGCCGCCCAGGCCAGCCAGCGGGGCAGGGGCGAGTCCGGGGCGCGGACCGTGGCCAGGCCGGTGGCCAGCAGCATCAGGCCCATGCCGGCCACGAACGGGATGAAGAAGTCCTCGTTGAGGGCGTTGAGCGCCTGGAGCGCCCCAGGGGTCGCCGAGGACTTGTCCGAGAGGTCCAGCAGGGCCAGGGTGAGGGACGCGCCCACCAGGAAGCCCACGGCGACGAGGACGCCGCCCGAGAAGACGACGTGGTGCAGCCAGCCGTCACCGGGCGCGATGTCCCGGACCAGACGGGCGAGATGGGCGGCGAAGAAGACGAAGAGCACCGAGGCGACGACCAGGAAGTACAGGCCCACGCCGAGCTGTCCCTGGTGGTCGGAGTAGTAGAACCTCACCTGGCGGCCCGGGGCGTCGTACGCCGGGGTGTCGCCGAACAGCAGAAAGCCGATGACCGTGAACACCACGGCCACCAGACCGGTCAGGGGAGCGACGCGCATGGGGGACCTCCTACACCCCCCGGCGGGGCCCACCCCCTCGTCCTCCACGGTGACAGGGATACGGCCGCCGTGCCATCCGGGAGAAGGCCGCGCGGCGGCCCGGGGCCTACTGCATCACCCGGCCGTTCAGCACGACCTGGAGCGGGTTCGCCAGCACGCGTACGTCCGTGCGGGGGTCCTGTTCGTAGACCACCAGGTCCGCGGCGGCGCCCTCGTCAAGTCCGGGGCGGCCCAGCCACTTCCGGGCCCCCCATGTCGTCGCCGACAGGGCCTCCAGCGGGGGGATGCCGGCCGTCACCAGTTCGGCGACCTCCGCTGCCACCAGGCCGTGCGGGAGGGTGCCGCCCGCGTCGGTGCCGACGTAGACCGGGATGCCGGCGTCGTAGGCGTTCCGTACGGTGTCGTAGCGGCGTTCGTGGAGCCGGCGCATATGGGCGGACCAGCGGGGGAACTTGGACTCGCCGCCGTCCGCGAGCTTCGGGAAGGTCGCGATGTTGACCAGGGTCGGCACGATCGCGACGCCCCGGGAGACGAACAGCGGGATCAGGTCCTCCGTGAGGCCCGTCGCGTGTTCGACGCAGTCGATGCCCGACTCGACCAGATCCGTCAGGGAGTTCTCGGCGAAGCAGTGCGCGGTGACCCGGGCGCCCAGCCGGTGGGCCTCCGCGATCGCCGCCTCGATGGCCTCCCGGGGCCAGCTGGGGGCCAGGTCGCCCACCCCGCGGTCGATCCAGTCGCCGACCAGCTTGACCCAGCCGTCGCCCCGCCGGGCCTCCTGGGCTACGTACGCGACGAGGTCCGCGGGCTCGATCTCCCAGGCGTAGTCGCGGATGTAGCGGCGGGTGCGGGCGATGTGCCGGCCGGCCCTGATGATCTTCGGCAGGTCCTCGCGGTCGTCCACCCAGCGGGTGTCGGAGGGCGACCCGGCGTCGCGGATCAGCAGGGTGCCGGCCTCCCGGTCGGCCAGGGCCTGCTTCTCGGCCACGTCCTGGTCGACCGGGCCGTGCGCGCCCAGGCCCACATGGCAGTGCGCGTCCACCAGACCGGGCAGCGCCCAGCCCGACACCGTGCGGATGTCACGGGCGGCGGCGGGGCGGTCGTAGGAGATCCGCCCGTCGACCACCCACAGCTCGTCCCGGACGTCCTCGGGTCCGGCCAGGATCCGGCCCTTCACGTGCAGCACCGTGCGATCGCTCATGACCGCACCCTAGCCAGCGGGAGGTCACAGCTCCCAGGGTGGTGGTCCCTCGAAGGCGAGCTGGTGGACGTCGAAGAGGACCGCCGCCTCGACGCCGAGGGCGGGTCCGCCCTGCCGGGCCGCCCAGGTCAGGAAGGGGCGCGGCTCGAAGGCTCCGGCCCCCAGGCCCTTGGTGTACTCGGCGTGCGCGGCCAGGGAGGCGATGCCCCGTTCCAGGGGTTCGCCGGTGACGTCCACGCCGTGGGTGGGGCGGTCGGTGCCGGCGACGGCCACGAAGCGGACTCCGCCCCAGGGTTCGAGGCCCTCGTCGGCGAGTTCCGGGAAGATCCACCGGTTGCCGGCGTCGCGTGCCGCGTCAAGCGCGGCCAGGCCCACCACCCGATGGTCGGCCTGGTTGACCACCCCGGCGACCATCCGCACGGTGTACGCCCCCGTCACCACGACCTCGGGCCGGTGCCGGCGGATGGCCCGCACGATGTCGCGGCGCAGGGCCGGGCCCGCCTCGATCATCCCGTCGCGGTGGTCGAGGAACTCCACGGTGTCCACGCCCACCTCACGCGCGCCCGCCCGCTCCTCGGCCTCGCGCAGGGGGCCGCCCGATCCGGGTGCAGCCCGTCGATGCCCGCTTCGCCGCGGGTGGCCAGCAGATACGTGACCCGCTTGTCCTGCGCCGTCCAGCGGGCCACCGCGGACGCCGTCCCGTACTCGATGTCGTCCGGGTGCGCCGCCACAGCGAGGCAGCACTCCCAGTCCTCCGGCAGTGGGGGCAGGGTGCCGCCCGCTCCGAGGCCGCCCGTGTCGTCGAGAGTCGTCATGCCCGAATGATGGTGGTTGTCCGGCGTCGAGCGACAGGGGAACGTACGTCCCCTTTCAGGCGCCGTCCTCCTCCACGTCGGCCATCGCGGGGTCGAGGAGCCGGGAGAGGAAGTGGCGGGTGCGTTCATGGCGCGGGGCGCCGATCACCTGGGCCGGAGTGCCGTCCTCGACGATCATGCCGTCGTCCATGAAGACGACCCGGTCGGCGACCTCGCGGGCGAAGGTCATCTCGTGGGTGACGACCATCATCGTCATGCCCTCCCGGGCGAGCATCCGCATGACCGCGAGGACGTCGCCCACCAGCTCCGGGTCGAGGGCCGAGGTCGGCTCGTCGAAGAGCATCACCTCGGGGCCCATGGACAGCGAGCGGGCGATCGCGACCCGCTGCTGCTGTCCGCCGGAGAGGGAGGCGGGGTAGGCGTCCGCCTTCTCCGCCAGGCCCACGCGCTCCAGGTTCTCGGCGGCCACCTCGGCCGCCCGCGCCTTGCCCCGCCTCAGGACCCTGCGCTGCGGCAGCGTGAGGTTCTCGGTCACCGTGAGGTGCGGGAACAGGTTGAACTGCTGGAAGACCATGCCGATACGGCGGCGTACCGCGTCGATGTCGACGTCGGGGTCGGTGAGTTCGGTGCCGCCGACGAAGACCTGGCCCTTCGTCGGTTCCTCCAGGAGGTTCACGCACCGCAGCAGCGTCGACTTGCCCGAGCCGGAGGGCCCGATCACACAGACGACCTCGCCCTGGCCGATCTCCAGGTCGATGCCCTTGAGGACCTCGTTGGTGCCGAACGACTTGTGCAGGCCGCGTACTTCGATCTCCGGCCGGCTCGTCTCAACGGTCATTTCACGGCCTCCTGGGCCTTGGCCTCCATACGGCGGACCACGAACCCGAGCGGGATCGTCACCAGCAGATAGCACAGGCCCGCGACGAGGATCGGCGTGGAGTTGGCGGTCGTACTGGCCAGGTCGCGGCCGTACTTGGACAGTTCGCGCTCCTCCAGGGTGACGCCGAGGAACAGCACGAGGGAGGAGTCCTTGAACAGGAGCACCAACTCGTTGGTCAGCGGCGGGAGGATGATCCGGAACGCCTGCGGGATGATGATCGACACCATCGCGCGGGCCGGTGAGAAGCCCAGCGAACGGGCCGCCTCCATCTGACCCTTGGGCACCGCCTGGATGCCCGCGCGGATCGTCTCCGCCATGTACGCCGCCGCGACCAGACCGAGCGCGAGGGCGACCTTGCCGTACGTGCCGCCGATGATCTCCGTGCCGGGAAACGCGAGCGGTACGGCCACGCCGATGAAGATGAAGATCAGCAGTGCGGGCAGACCGCGGAAGATCTCGATGTAGACGCCGGCGAACCAGCGGTAGGGGCCCACCGACGACAGCCGCATCAGCGCGATGACCATGCCGAGGACGAGCCCGACGACGAAGCCGGACAGCGTGTAGAGCACGGTGTTCTTCAGCGCCAGGGTGATGACGTCGGGGAACATCTGGTCGGCGATGTCCGCCTGCGCGAACTGGTTCTTCAGCCGCCCCCAGTCCGCCGACACCGCGAAGGCGATCACCACGCCCACGAAGACGACGTACTGGACGCCACGGGACAGGCTGCGCTTCTGACGTCGAGTCAGGCCCTTTTTGCGAGGCTGGAGTTGCGTGTCCGTCGCGGTCATGAGGCGGAGGGAGACGCGGCCGACTCGTCGTACGGGCCGATCCACTTCTCGTAGAGCTTCTTGTACGTGCCGTCGGCCTTGGCGTCCGCGAGCGCCTTGTTGACGGCGGCCAGCAGCTTGGTGTTGCCCTTCTTCACCGTGAAGCCGTACTGCTCACCGGTGTTGATGTTGTCGGCGACCTGGAAGGCGTCGGCGTTGGCCTTGTTCTTGAGCCAGCCCTGGACGACCGGGTAGTCGATGACGACGGCCTTGACCTGGCCGGAGCGCAGGCCGCTCAGGACGGCGTCGGAGGACTCGAAGGAGACCGGGTCGAAGCCCTGGCTCTTGACGTAGTCCTCGCCGGTGGTCTGCGCCTGGGCGCCGAGCTGCACCTTCTTCGCCTTGGCGTCGGCGAGCGAGGAGATCCCGCTGCCCTTGGCGACCAGGAGCGCCTGGGTGGCGTCGAAGTAGGGGTCCGAGAAGTCGACGTTCTTCTTGCGCTCCTCGGTGATGGTCATGCCGGCCGCGGCCAGGTCGCACGAGCCGGAGTTGAGGAAGGCGCCGGTCTTGAAGTTCTCGAAGGGGGTGTCGAGGATCTCCTGCTTCACGCCCAGGTCCCCCGCGACCAGGTCGATGAGCGAGACGTCGAAGCCCTGGACCTTGCCGTCGATCTCCGACTGGAAGGGCGGGTACGGCAGGTGGGTGCAGGTGGTGAGCTGTCCGCCCTTGACCAGTTCGACCCCGCCCGCGGCGGTCTTCGAACCGCTGCCGCCGTCGTCGCTGGAGGTACAGGCAGCGACGAGCAGGAGCCCGGCCGTCGCGGTGGTGGCGGCCAGGACGCGGGTCCGGCGCCCGGAGAGGGTGTTCACGGAGGGCCTCCTGTGGGGGAACTGTGGGTTCCGATTATAAGGAGAAGCTTGAGTCTCTCAAACCAAACCGATGGTTGCGAGGCCGTTCAGCCTAGGAAGTCGCCGGTCGTCGGGGGTGGAGGAGGAACGGTTACGCTCGTCACGTCTACCCCGGAGAGCGAAGAGAGCACCGTCGTGACGCACCCCTTCCTGGATCTGGCCCCGCTCGGCGCGGCGCAGTTCGCCTCGATCGAGGACCGCGTGGCGCGGCTGCTGCGCACCGAGCAGGACGTCGTGATCATGCAGGGCGAGGCGCTGCTGCCGCTGGAGGGAGCGATCCGCTCCACCGCCGGTCCGGGTACGACCGCGCTGAACGTCATCACCGGCCCGTACGGGCAGACCTTCGGCAACTGGCTGCGGGACTGCGGGGCGACGGTGATCGACCTCGCGGTGCCGTTCCACACCGCGGTGACGGCCGAGCAGATCTCCGCGGCCTTCGAGGAGCACCCGTCGATCGACTTCGTGTCGCTGGTGCACGCGGAGGCGGCGACCGGCAACACCAATCCGGTCGCGGAGATCGGTGAGGTGGTACGGCGGCAGGGGGCGCTGTTCTATCTGGACGCGGTCGCCTCCGTCGGGGCGGAGCCGGTGCTGCCGGACGCGTGGGGTGTGGACCTGTGCGTGATCGGGGCGCAGAAGGCGATGGGCGGGCCGGCCGGCGTGTCGGCGGTGTCGGTGAGCGAGCGGGCGTGGGCCCGGATGGCCGCGAATCCGGCGGCGCCGCGGCGGTCGTACCTCTCGCTGCTCGACTGGAAGGAGCGCTGGATCGACGGCGGCCGGAAGGTCCTGCTGCACGCTCCGGCACAGCTGGAGATGCTGGCGCTGGAGGCGTGCGTCGAGCGGATCGAGGCGGACGGGCTGGATGCGGTGATGGACCGGCACCGGGCCGCCGCCGCGGCGACCCGTGCGGGGGCGCGGGTGCTGGGCTCCGGCCTGGAGCCCTATGTGTACGAGGACCGCGAGGCCGCACCCGTGGCCACGACGCTGCGCTCCCCCTCCGGCCTGGCGGCATCGGAACTCGTCGCCCGCGCCCTGGCGTCCGACCCCGCGCTGCCGCTGGCGGCGGGCGGGGGCGCGCTGGCCAAGGAGATGATCCGGGTCAACCACTACGGGGTGGACGCGACACGGGGCGCCGTGCGGGCGAGCCTGGCGGCACTGGGCGCGGCACTGCGGGAGAAGGGACTCGCGGTGGACGTGGAAGGCGCGCTGCGCGCGGCGGAGGACGCGTGGCGGTAGCCCTCTTCCGGCTTTTTCATTAACGGGCCCATAATTGTCAGGGTAATTCCCGGGCTTATCAGAGAATAGCTTCCCGTATTCTTCTGCCCGCTTTCCCCGGACCTAAACGCAAAGATTCTGCGAACGCGAACCGGCTGAATTCGGGGAGATCTCGTGGGGGTTACATGCCTGTGACGCGTTACACATCGTGATCCATTTGCCCCTTATTTGATGGTCGTAACGGTGCATAACGGTCACTTCTTGCGCGTCGGCGCGCGCCCGCGTGATAACACATCGAACGCCCTCATGTAACCCCACCCGGCGATGCAATTTTGAATTTCCCTCGGTAAATTCAATTCGCATGACTGCCGCACAAGCAGACCTGCAAATCGACCGGCCGACGGTCGCGGACGGAGCCGCACTGTGGCGGATCGCCCGCGACTCCGAGGTCCTCGACCTGAACTCGTCGTACAGCTATCTGCTGTGGTGCCGCGACTTCGCCGCCACGTCGGCCGTCGCACGGAACGACAGCGGGGAGCCGATCGGCTTCGTCACCGGGTACGTCCGCCCGGACCGACCCGGCACCCTGCTCGTCTGGCAGGTGGCGGTGGACTCGGCGTACCGCGGCCGCGGACTCGCCGCCGCCCTGCTCGACGGACTGACCGCGCGGCTCGCCGCCGAGCGCGGGCTGACCACCGTCGAGACCACCATCACGCCGGGCAACACCGCCTCCGAGCGGCTGTTCACGGCGTTCGCCGAACGCCGTGGCGCCGGCCTGGAGCGCGAGGTGCTGTTCGACGCGAGCCTGTTCCCCGACGGGCCGCACGACCCCGAGGTCCTCTACCGCATCGGGCCCCTCTCCCCCGCCCCCACTCCCTCCGCCTGACCCCCCACGCACCCGAGGAGCGATTCGTCGTGACCATCACCCAGCCCGACCTCAGCGTCTTCGAGACCGTCGAGTCCGAGGTGCGCAGCTACTGCCGCGGCTGGCCCACCGTCTTCGACCGCGCGCAGGGCAGCCGCATGTACGACGAGGACGGCCACGCGTACCTGGACTTCTTCGCCGGCGCCGGTTCACTCAACTACGGCCACAACAACCCCGTGCTGAAACGGGCGTTGATCGACTACCTGGAGCGCGACGGCGTCACGCACGGGCTCGACATGTCGACCACCGCCAAGCGCGCCTTCCTCCAGACCTTCCAGGATCTGGTGCTGCGGCCGCGCGACCTGCCGTACAAGGTCATGTTCCCGGGCCCGACGGGGACCAACGCGGTGGAGTCGGCGCTCAAGCTCGCCCGGAAGGTCAAGGGGCGCGAGGCCATCGTGTCCTTCACCAACGCCTTCCATGGGATGTCGCTGGGCTCCCTGGCCGTCACCGGCAACGCCTTCAAGCGGGCCGGCGCCGGTATCCCCCTGGTGCACGGCACGCCGATGCCGTTCGACAACTACTTCGACGGCACCGTCGAGGACTTCCTGTGGTTCGAGCGGCTCCTGGAGGACCAGGGCTCGGGCCTGAACAAGCCGGCCGCCGTGATCGTCGAGACCGTGCAGGGCGAGGGCGGCATCAACGTCGCCCGGCGGGAGTGGCTGCAGGCGCTCGCCGCGCTGTGCGAGCGGCAGGACATGCTGCTCATCGTCGACGACATCCAGATGGGCTGCGGGCGTACCGGTGCCTTCTTCTCCTTCGAGGAGGCGGGCATCACGCCGGACATCGTCACCGTGTCCAAGTCCATCAGCGGCTACGGCCTTCCGATGTCGCTCTGCCTGTTCAAGCCGGAGCTGGACATCTGGGAGCCGGGCGAGCACAACGGCACCTTCCGCGGCAACAACCCCGCCTTCGTCACGGCCACCGCCACCCTGGAGCAGTACTGGGCGGACGGGTCCGCGATGGAGAAGCAGACCCGCAAGCGTGGCGAGCAGGTCGAGCAGGGGCTCATCTCCATCACCGAGGAGAACCTGGCCGACGTGAAGGAGTACCGCGGGCGCGGGCTCGTGTGGGGCCTGGAGTTCCACGACAAGGAGCGCGCCGGACGGGTGGCGCACCGCGCCTTCGAACTCGGGCTGCTCATCGAGACGTCGGGCCCCGAGAGCGAGGTCGTGAAGCTGCTTCCGGCACTCACGATCACCCCCGAGGAACTGGACGAGGGACTCAGCATCCTCGCCCGTTCCGTACGCGAAACCGTCTGAATCACCGTCTGAACAACTGTCTACGTAGGAGGCATCGCAGCACCGTGATCGTCCGTTCTTTCAAGGACATCGAAGGCACCGACCGGCATGTGAGGGCCGCGTCCGGCACCTGGGAGAGCAAACGCATCGTGCTCGCCAAGGAGCGGGTCGGCTTCTCGCTGCACGAGACGATCCTGTACGCGGGTACGGAGACGTCGATGTGGTACGCGAACCACATCGAGGCCGTCGTCTGCGTCGAGGGCGAGGCCGAGCTGACCGACCACGAGAGCGGGCAGACGCACTCGATCACGCCCGGGACCATGTACCTGCTGGACGGTCACGAGCGGCACACGCTGCGGATCAAGGAGGACTTCCGCTGCCTCTGTGTGTTCAACCCGCCCGTGACCGGCCGGGAGGACCACGACGAGAACGGCGTCTACCCGCTGCTCACCGAACCCGAATCCGAGGAGGTGTGACCGCACCCATGACCACCACCACCGTCACCGATCTCTATCCCAGCCGCGGCGCCACCGAGGTGTCGACGCCCCGCAAGGACCCGGTCGTCTGGTCCGCCCCCGGCGCGCCGGGACCGATCGCCACGGGCGAGCTGGAGGCGTTCGAGCGCGACGGCTTCCTCGCCGTCGACCAGATCATCGGGCCCGACGAAGTCCCCGTCTACCAGCGTGAGTTGGAGCGGCTCGTCACCGACCCGGACATCCGCTCAGACGAACGCTCGATCATCGAGCCGAAGTCCAAGGAGATCCGCTCGGTCTTCGAGGTGCACAAGATCAGCGAGGTCTTCGCGAACCTGGTGCGCGACGAGCGGGTCGTCGGCCGGGCCCGGCAGATCCTCGGCTCCGACGTCTACGTCCACCAGTCGCGGATCAACGTCAAGCCCGGTTTCGGGGCCAGTGGCTTCTACTGGCACTCCGACTTCGAGACCTGGCACGCCGAGGACGGCCTGCCGAACATGCGGACGGTGTCCGTCTCGATCGCGCTGACCGAGAACTACGACACCAACGGCGGCCTCATGATCATGCCGGGGTCCCACCGCACCTTCCTCGGGTGCGCGGGGGCCACCCCGAAGGACAACTACAAGCAGTCGCTGCAGATGCAGGACGCCGGCACGCCGTCGGACGAGGCGCTGACGGCGATGGCCTCGGCGTACGGCATCAAGCTGTTCACGGGCAGGGCCGGTTCGGCGACCTGGTTCGACTGCAACTGCATGCACGGCTCCGGCGACAACATCACGCCGTTCCCGCGCAGCAACGTGTTCATCGTGTTCAACAGCGTGGAGAACCAGGCCGTGGAGCCGTTCGCGGCGCCCATCCGGCGGCCGGAGTTCATCGGCGCGAGGGACTTCACACCGGTGAAGTGACCCCGCGGTGCCCCCCAGTGACCCGGGGGGTCCCTCTCACAGCCACGACAGCGACGCGGCCCGCTCCAGTACGTTCCGTACGGCGGCCGCGTCGCCCGTCGTGTCCCGGGCAACCGCGTCCGGCGCGTGCCGCCCGCCGACCAGCAGACAGAAGTCCACGGGATCCAGGGTGAGTTCGGCGGCCACGGGATCGCTCTGCGAACCCAGGACCCACTCCTCGCCGCCCCTGACCGCGAACAGCACCGGCGGCGCCTCGGCTCCGAGGACGGTGCCGAGAACGCGGACGGCCAGCCTGATCAGCTGCCCCAGGTGCTCCTCGGGCGGCGGCGGCACGGCCAGGCCCAGGGCGCGGCCGATGTCGTCGGTGTGGATCCACGTCTCGAAGGCCCGCGCCAGGAAGTGCTCGGTGACGGGCAGCCTGAGGCCCATCAACAGGGTTGTTCCGGCGGCGAGTTCGGGATCGCGGGCATGCGGGGTGCCGAGGAGCGCGGCCGTCTGCGCGGACCAGTCGGCGACGGTCTGCTCGGGCGTACGGCCGTGCTCATGGGCGATCACCTCGGCGGTACGCCTCTCCCAGGCGTCCGCCCAGTCCGCGTCCTCGTCGATCCGCGCGCCCGGCACCCGGGCGTCGATCCCGAGCCGCAGGGCCAGATGTTCGTCGGCGGCCAGCAGATGGGCGACCGTCGCGTGCACGTCCCAGTCGTGCACGACCGGCGTCGACCAGCGCCCCGCCAGCTCGGGCAGCAGCGCCTCGAGCCCGGCGACAGCGGCCGCGTAGGGGGCGGCGTGCCGGGCCACACGGGGCGGCGCCGGGCGGGCGCGGAGGGCGCCGGTGAGAAGGGTGTCGAGGGGGGACACCGGCTCGTCGAGCGGCGGGCCTTCCAGCAGCCGTACGGTCGCGCGCAGTCGTTCCGCCTCCGCCGCGCAGCGCTCGCACTCGGCCAGATGCGGTGGGACCAGCCGCTCCTCGGCCGGTTCCAGGGCGCCGAAGGCCCAGGCGGCCAGCAGGTCGCGTACGTCGTCGTGATCGGTCACCACTCGCCCCCTTCCCTGTGTTCCCCTGCCGCCATCATGCGCCCTCTTCCCACGCCGGGTCGGGTGGGTCGGCCAAAGTCTCCGCGAGGGTGCGCAGAGCGGTGCGCAGCCGGGTCTTCGCGGTGCCCTCGGGGATGCCGAGTTCGACGGCGGCCTGCCGGTAGGTGCGGCCCGCGAAGTAGGCGAGGTGCACCACTTCCCTTTGTGGCTGCGGGAGTTCGGCGAGAGCGGTGTGCAGCAGGAGGGACCGTTCCCGGTCGACGACCGCCTCGGCGGGGCCGGGAGAGGCGTCCGGGATGCCGTGCAGGGCCAGGTCGTCGGCGCGGGCGTCCTTGCGGTGCCGGGCCTCGCTGCGCACCCAGTCCACGGCCCGCCGGTGCGCCAGCACCGACAGCCAGGTGCGCAGGGTGCCGCGGCGCGCGTCGAAGGCGTACGGCCTGCTCCAAAGCTGCGCGAAGACCTCCTGCGCCACGTCCTCGGCCGCTGCCCGGCTGCGGGTCACGCGCACCGCGACCGCCCGCACCATCCCGCCGTACGCCCCGTACGCCTCGGCCAGCGCGGACTCGTCGCCGTACACCAGCCGCCGGTGCAGCTCCGCGTCGGCGGGTTGCTGTACGGACGTCGTCCCGTCCGTGGACTCCACGGCACCACCACCCCTTGATGCCCCTTCCTAGCGTCCCGGGCGGCGCGGCGCCAGCGGTTCAGGCAGACAGGGCGTCCAGGAGCCGGTCGACATCGGCGGCGGTGTTGTAGAGGTGGAAGGAGGCGCGCAGGTTGCCCGCGCGGTCGGAGACCTCGATGCCGGCGGCGCTCAACTCGCGCTGCCGGTGGCCGAGTCCGGGCACGGACACGATCGGGGAGCCGGGGGCCGGCAGCGGTGCGTGGCCGAGGGCGGCGAGTCCCGTACGGAAGCGGTCCGCGAGGGCGAGGTCGTGGGCGCGCACGGCGTCCACGCCGAGCTCCTCCAGGAGTTCCAGGGAGCGGCGGGTGCCCGTGTAGGTGAACAGGGCCGGACTGACGTCGAACCGCCGGGCGGAGTGGGCCAGTTCGGCGACGGGGCCGTAGCAGCTGTCCCACGGGATCTCCCCCGCGACCCAGCCGGCGAGCACCGGCTTCAGGTCGCCGAAGTCCTCCGGCACGGCGAGGAAGGCGGCGCCGTGCGGGCCGAGCAGCCACTTGAAGGTGGTGGAGACGGTGTAGTCGTACGACCGCGCGTCCACCGGGAGCCAGCCCGCGGCCTGCGAGAAGTCGACGTAGGTGCGGGCTCCGTGGTCCCTGGCCGCTTCCCGCAGGGCGGGCAGGTCGGCGATCCGGCCGTCGGCGGACTGGGCGGCGCTGACCGCGACGAGGGCGGTGCCGGGGCGGACGGAGTCGGCGAGCCGTTCCAGCGGCACGATGCGCACCTTCAGGTCGCCGCGGGTGTGGAAGGGGTTCACGACGGAGGTGAAGTCGTCCTCGGCGGTGAGGACTTCGGCGCCCGGGGGCAGGGAGGCGGCGACCAGGCCCGAGTGGGTGGACACGGATGGTCCCGCCGCGACCCGGGTGACCGGGACGCCGGCGAGCCTGGCGAACGCGGCGCGGGACTTCTCCACGTCCTGGAACAGCGGGTCCAGCGGCCTGCCCTCGGCGCGGATCAGCGCGGCCTCCTGGAGGGCGGTCACGGTGCGTGCCGGGAGCAGGCCGCTGCTCGCGGTGTTGAGGAAGGTGTTCTTCGGGGCGAACTCGGCGCGGACGAGGCTCTCGAAGGTCTCCATGGCTCCACTGTGGGGCCGGAAGACCTCTCGGTCCATTGCGAATTTCTACGTGGTTTCGCCAAGAAACGCTTATACGTCCGCGCCGACCTGCATGTTTTGTCAGCCCTGCTGGGGTACGGCGCACCCGTCGGGCCCGCAGGCCTCGGCGGAGGTGTCGCCCTGGTCGATCAGCTTCAGCGGGGAGCGGTTGCCCCAGGCCTGGGTGAGGGCCTGGGTGAAGACCTCGGCGGGCTGGGCCCCTGAGACGCCGTACTTGCGGTCCAGGACGAAGAAGGGGACGCCGTTGGCACCGAGCTCGGCGGCCTCGCGCTCGTCGGCGCGGACGTCGTCGGCGTAGGCGGTGGGGTCGGCGAGGACCTTGCGGACCTCGTCGGCGTCCAGGCCGGCCTCCACGGCGAGCTCCACGAGGCGCTCGTCGCCCTCGGTGAACAGGGACCTCTCCTCGGCGAAGTTGGCCCGGTAGAAGATCTGGACGAGCTCGTCCTGCCTGCCCTGTTCCTTGGCGAGGTGGAGGAGCCGGTGCAGGTCGAAGGTGTTGCCGTGGTCGCGGTCCCGGGTACGGTAGGCGAGCCCTTCGGCGGTGGCCTGGGCGCCGAGGTTCTCCTCGCCGGCCTGGGCCTGGGCCTCGCTCATGCCGTACTTCTTGCTGAGCATCGCGAGGACGGGCTGCACGTCGCTCTTGTCCCGCCCCGGGTCCAGCTCGAACGACCGGTGGACCACCTCGACGCCGTCACGGTGCGGGAAGGCCTCCAGCGCCTTCTCGAAGCGGGCCTTGCCCACGTAGCACCAGGGGCAGGCGATGTCGCTCCAGATCTCGACGCGCATGTCTACGGCTCTCTCCAGGTCGGACGGCTGCGGAGACTCCCTCCGCCGGTTGGATGAACGTTCAAGCAGCGGGTTCCATTCCCAGGGGGCGGGCGGCGCACGCTGCTCGCGGCTCCCCAGCGGCAACTCGTCGGGGGCGTGGGGCTGTGTCGGCAAGCGGCTCCGCGGTGCGGCGGGCGCGACCAGCGTCCGGTTCGCAGCCGTCCGACAACCCAGCGAGGCCCCCACAGGCGCCCGGCTCAGACCGGCGCAGCGCTCAGGTTCCGTCGCGCAGGTCGGCCGGCCACTCGGGTCGGTACTCGATGTGGTCGTACGTCACCACACACCCCTCCCCCATCGGTGACTGCGCCATGAAGCCGATCAGGGCCGCACCGGTCTCCTTCTCGTCGCCCAGGGTGAAGAGGCGGACGAAGGTCCAGCGCTTGCCGTCGCGGGAGGCGTGGAAGGCGAAGGCGCGGCCGGTGCGGCTGACCCGCAGCCACACCGAACTGCCGTCCACGGTGAAGGAGTTGCAGTCGTCGGAGTGGCCCCGGGTGACGACCGTGCAGACGGTGGGCACGTCCGGGGAGTTCTCCAGGCAGAGTTTGGCCCAGGCCCGCTCGCCGACATGGACGTAGAGCACGCCCGCGTCGAACGAGCCGTTGAAGCCCACGGTGACGCGGGCTATCAGCTGGAAGTCCCCCTCGGGGGCACCGAGCAGACGCGGCGCGTCGGCGGCGGGGTCCAGGGACTCCCCGGTGGGCGGCACGAACCGGTCCTGCCGGGGACCGGCCCACCCGGAGAGGATGCCGTCCTCATGGGCCCAGTGCCCGTCGGGGCCGTAGGTGCGGAGAGAGAAAGGGAGTTCGGGAAGTTCGACGTCCATCCTCAGAGTTTTCCAGCTCCCTCTCCGCGCACGGCCCTCGGGTGTCTAGCGCTCGAGACGGTTGTTGAAACGGCGGGGCAGGCCCAGCGGGTTGTCGTCCCTCAGTTCCGGCGGGAGCAGGGCCTCCGGCGCGTTCTGGTACGCCACCGGGCGCAGCCAGCGCTCGATCGCGGTACCGCCCACCGACGTCGACGTGGACGTCGTCGCCGGGTACGGGCCGCCGTGCTGCTGGGCCGGGGCCACGGCCACGCCCGTCGGCCAGCCGTTCACCAGGACCCGGCCGGCCAGCGGCGTCAGCTCCGCCAGGATCTCGGCGCCGCGCCCCTCGCCCGCGGCCTCCTGCTCCGACAGGTGGACGGTCGCGGTGAGGTTGCCGGGAAGCCGGGACAGCACAGCGCGCGCCTGGTCGTCGTCCTCGTAGCGGGCCACCACGGTCACCGGGCCGAAGCACTCCTCCAGGAGGAGGTCGTACGCCCCCTCGGTGGTCAGCTTGTCCGCCGCCACCGTGAGGAAGCCCGCGCTCACCGTGTGCTCGCCGCCCGCTCCGGGCGTCACCGGCGACTCGACCTCGGGAAGCTCCACGCGCTCGGCGACCCCGGCGACGAAGTTGTCCCGCATGCGGTGGTCGAGAAGGACACCCGCCTCGGTGTCGCTGACGGCGTCGGTCAGGGACTTCAGCAGGCCGTCGCCCGCCGTGCCGGACGGCACGAGGACGAGGCCAGGCTTCACGCAGAACTGGCCGACGCCGAGGGTCATGGAGCCCGCGAGCCCGGCGCCGATGGCCTCCGCGCGCTCGGCGGCCGCCTCCTCGGTGATCACGACGGGGTTCAGGGAGCCCAGCTCGCCGTGGAACGGGATCGGCACCGGCCGCGCGGCCGCCGCGTCGAACAGGGCACGGCCGCCCTTCACGGAACCGGTGAAGCCCGCGGCCGCGACCAGCGGGTGCTTGATCAGCTCGATGCCGGCCTCGAAGCCGTGGACGAGACCGAGCACGCCCGCGGGGATGCCGTGCTCGGCGGCGGCCCGGCGCAGCACGGACGCGACCAGCTCGGACAGGGCCGGGTGGTCGGGGTGGGCCTTGACGACGACGGGGTTGCCGGCCGCGAGCGCGCTCGCGGTGTCGCCGCCGGCGACCGAGAAGGCGAAGGGGAAGTTGGAGGCCGAGTAGACGGCGACGACGCCGAGGGGGACCTTGTAGCGGCGCAGGTCCGGGATCGGCGGGGTGGCGGTGTCGTCGGGGTGGTTGATCACCACGCCGAGGAACTCGCCCTCGTCGACGATGTCGGCGAAGGCCCGCAGCTGGTAGCTGGTGCGGGCGAGCTCGCCGGTCAGCCGGACCGGGCCGAGCGCGGTCTCGGCGTCGGCGGCTTCGACGAGGTGGTCCTTGGAGTCCTGGAGCAGGTCGGCGGCGGTGCGCAGGAAGGCCGCGCGGACGGTGCGGTCGGCGAGGGACGCGCGCGCGTCGTGCGCGGCGCGGACGGCGGCGTCCACCTCCTGGGCTGTGGCCTCCACCGCAACCTGCTCGCGCTGCTTCCCGGTTCGGGGGTCGACACTCCAGACTGGTGCTGCTGCCACCGCGGGTCCCTCCACGTGTATCTGGGTCAGCCACCAGGACCGTTCGATATGCTGAACGCTGTCCCTGATGGTGAATATGCTGTTGGAGACTATTTCCCGTCGAACGAAGGGGTCAAGGGCGATGTCGGCTGGCGAGACGGGCGGCGGGTCACAGGTCAAGTCCGCGGTACGGACGGTTGAACTGCTCGAATACTTCGCCGGACGTCCCGGCATGCACTCCCTCGCGGCGGTCCAGGAGGCCGTCGGATACCCCAAGTCAAGTCTCTACATGTTGCTGCGCACGCTTGTCGAGCTGGGCTGGGTGGAGACCGACGCGACGGGCACGCGGTACGGCATCGGGGTGCGGGCGCTGCTCGTCGGCACCTCCTACATCGACGGCGACGAGGTGGTCGCGGCGGCCCGGCCGACGCTGGACCGGCTCTCCGACGACACCACCGAGACCATCCACCTCGCGCGTCTGGACGGCACGAACGTCGTCTACCTCGCCACCCGGCAGTCGCAGCACTACCTGCGGCCCTTCACGAGAGT
Source organism: Streptomyces canus (assembly GCF_001514145.1). Taxonomy (GTDB): domain Bacteria; phylum Actinomycetota; class Actinomycetes; order Streptomycetales; family Streptomycetaceae; genus Streptomyces; species Streptomyces canus. The sequence continues at coordinate 581,508 of NZ_KQ948659.1, read as the reverse complement.
GGGCCGCCGGCTCCCGGCGCACTCCACCTCCCTCGGCAAGGCGCTGCTGAGCACGTACTCCGACGAGCAGGTCCGCAAGATGCTGCCGGAGACCCTGCCCGCGCTCACCGAGCACACGATCACCGACCGCGAGAAGCTCATCGAGGAGCTGCACCAGATCCGGGAGCAGGGCTTCTCCGTGGACCGCGAGGAGAACACGCTGGGGTTGCGCTGCTTCGGCGTGGCGATCCCGTACCGCACGCCCGCGCGTGACGCGATCAGCTGCTCGGTGCCGGTGGCGCGGCTGACCCCGGCGCACGAGCAGATGGTGAAGGACGCGCTGTTCGACGCGCGGGACCGGCTGACACTGGCCACCCGTAGGCTCTGAGGCATGCAGATCGTTCTCCGCGAGGTTCATGACAGCGATCTGCCGGTGTTCTTCCGGCAGATGAACGACCCAGAGGCCCTGCACATGGCGGCCTTCACGCCGAAGGACCCGGCCGACCGGGACGCCTTCGACGCCCACTGGAAACGGATCCGGGCCTCCGTGGACGTGCAACGCACGATCCTGGCCGACGGGGACGTGGTGGGCAGCGCGGCCGTGTACGGCGAACCGGGCGAGCGCGAGGTGACGTACTGGATCGACCGCGCCTACTGGGGGCGCGGCATCGCCACGGCGGCGCTGCGGGAGCTGGTCGCCCAGGTGCCCGAGCGGCCCCTGTACGCCCGCGCGGCCGCCGACAACACCGGTTCGCTGCGCGTCCTGGAGAAGTGCGGATTCCGGGTGACCGCTCAGGCGTCGGGGTACGCCCAGGCGCGCGGGGCGGAGATCGACGAGTTCGTGCTCACGCTGGACGTGTGAGACCGCCGTAGATGAACGTCCGATGAGAAAAGCGGACGTTCGGGAACGATTCGTCCGCCGTTGATCGTCTTCTCGGTGGGATGAACAAGACGATCAGGCGCGCATCGGTCTTCGCGCTGCTCCTGGTGTTCGCTCTGCTGATCCGAGCGACCTGGGTGCAGTTCTACGACGGCCAGGCACTCGCGGACGACAACGACAACCGGCGGAACGCGATCGAGACGTACTCCTCGCCGCTCGGGAACATCATCGTGGCCGGAAAAGCGGTCACGGGTTCCGAGAAGGTGACGGACAGCGATCTCGCGTACAAGCGGACGTACACGAACGGCAAGCTGTACGCGGCGGTGACGGGCTACGCCTCGCAGGCCTACGCCCCGACCCAGTTGGAGGGCATCTACGCCGACCTCCTCAACGGCACGGACAGCCGACTGAAGACCGTCATGGACACGGTCACCAATCAGCGGGCCGAGCCCGGTGATGTGATCACGACGATCGACCCCGCCGTGCAGAAGGCGGCGTACGACGCGCTCGGCGACAAGAAGGGCGCGGCCGTCGCGATCGATCCGGCGTCCGGCAAGATCCTTGCGGTCGTGTCGACGCCGTCGTACGACCCGTCCTCGCTGACGGACGCCAACACCGCGGGCAGTGCCTGGAAGCAGCTCAACGCGGACTCCGACAAGCCGCTCACCAACCGCGCGCTGCGCCAGCCGCTGCCACCGGGCTCGACGTTCAAGCTGGTCGTGGCCTCGGCCGCGCTGGAGGACGGCCTCTACTCCTCGGTGGACGAGAAGACCGTGAGCCCGGACCCGTACACCCTGCCGGGCACGACCAGGGAGCTGGCGAACGAGAACACCTCCGCGCCCTGCGAGAACGCGACGATCCGCACCGCGCTGCAGTACTCCTGCAACAACGTCTTCGCGAAGATGGCCGTCGACCTAGGCCAGGACAAGGTGAAGGCGATGGCCGAGAAGTTCGGCTTCAACGACGCCACGCAGGACGTCCCGGTGCGGGCCTACGAGAGCGTCTACCCGTCCGGCATGGACAAGTCCTCGACGGCGCTGACCGGTATCGGCCAGTACGACGTCACCGCCACCCCGCTCCAAATGGCCATGGTCTCCGCGGCCATAGCCAACGGCGGCAAGCTGGTGACGCCCCACATGGTGTCGACGATCACCGACAACGGCGGCGACGTCCTGAAGAACTACGACAACGAGGCGAGCACCGAACAGATCGTCAGCGCCGACACGGCGGAACAACTCCAGTCGGCGATGCAGACGGTGGTGGAGAAGGGCACCGGCACGAACGCCCTGATCGACGGCGTCACGGTGGGCGGCAAGACCGGCACGGCCCAGCACGGCGAGAACAACAGCCAGACGCCTTACGCCTGGTTCACGTCCTACGGGAAGGCCGACGGGAAGGAGGTCGCCGTCGCGGTGGTCGTGGAGCAGTCGAACGCGGCCCGCTCGGAGGTGAGCGGCAACGGACTGGCCGCCCCCGTGGCCAAGGCCGTGATGGAGGCGGCCCTCAAGAACTGAGGCGTCCCGGTGGCTACTTGGCGCCGAGGATCTGCTCGATCGGGTCGATCGCGAAGTACACGAGGAACAGCGCCGAGGTCGCCCACAACAGCCAGTGGATCTCCTTGGCCTTCCCCAGCACCACCTTGATCACGACGTACGCCAGAAAGCCGGCCCCGATTCCGTTCGTGATCGAGTAGGTGAACGGCATCACGGCGATGGTCAGGAAGGCCGGGATCGCGATGTCGTACTTGTCCCAGTCGATGTGCTTGACCTGCGTCATCATCAGGAAGCCCACGGCGACGAGGGCGGGAGCGGCGGCCTGGAGCGGGACGATGGTCAGCAGCGGGGTCAGGAACAGCGCCAGGCCGAACAGCCCACCGGTGATGAGGTTCGAGAACCCGGTGCGCGAGCCCTCACCGACGCCCGCCGCCGACTCGATGTACGACGTGGCGGAGGACGCGGACGCCGCACCACCGGCCACCGCCGCCGCTCCGTCGATCAGCAGGACCCGGCCGAGGTTGGGCACCTTGCCCTCCTCGTCCAGCAGTCCCGCCTCGGCGGTGATCCCGACGACCGTGCCCATCGTGTCGAAGAAGTCGGACAGGATCAGCGTGAAGATCAGCAGGACGATCGTGACGATCCCCACGCCGGGCGCGCTGAAGGAACCGAACAGGCTGAAGTGACCGATCAGCCCGAAGTCGGGGGTGTCGACGACCTTGTCGGGCCACTCCGGTGTCGTCAGGCCCCAGGCCTTGATGTCGGCTATGGAGTTGATGATCATCGCGAGGACCGTCATGGTCACGATGCTGATCAGGATCGCGCCCTTGACCTTGCGCGCGAGCAGCCCGATCGTCAGCAGCACCCCGAGGCAGAAGACGAGGATCGGCCAGCCGGTGAGGGCGCCGGTGCCCCCGAGCTGCACCGGCACGGTGGTGTTCGCGGCGTCGGGGATACGGCTCACGAACCCGGCGTCCACGAAGCCGATGAACGCGATGAACAGCCCGATCCCGACGCTGATCGCCTGCTTGAGCGGTTGCGGAATGGCGTGCATGACGGCTTCCCGCAGTCCGGTGACCACCAGCACACAGATGAGCAGACCTTCCAGGACGACCAGGCCCATCGCGTCGTCCCAGCTCATCAGCGGGGCGATCTGGAAGGCGACGACCGCGTTCAGCCCGAGCCCGGCGGCGAGCGCGAGCGGCAGGTTGCCGCCCACGCCCATGACGATCGTCATCACCGCGGCCACCAGAGCCGTCGCGGTGGTCAACTGCACCGCATCCAACTGGTGTCCGAACTTGTCCTTCGCGCTGCCGAGAATGATGGGATTCAGGACAAGGATGTAGGCCATGGTGAAGAACGTGGCGAAGCCGCCGCGTATCTCACGGGCGAAGGTGGATCCCCTCTCGGAGATCCTGAAGTACTGGTCGACGGACATGCTCGATGCTCCTTGGTGCCTGAATGATCGGTGTGCGGATGCTGGCTGGATTGTTCCTGCGTTGAACGCGCTTCAGGTTTTCTTCGTGTTACGGAGTCGGGGGCCGCCCCGTCATACATCGTTCGAAGGACCGTACGAAAGCACGTACTCGATCACTGCTACGCTTCCGGATCTCCGCCCGGCCACCCCCGGACGATCACATGTCATTCACATGACACGCAAGGGAGAGGGAGCCCGTGGGCACAGTCGTCGACGACGCCGCCTCCGTGGAGTTCCACGCCTTCTTCGAACGCCACTATGCCGAACTGTCCCGCCTCGCCCATCTGTTGACCGGCGAGTCGGACGCCGCCGACGATCTGGCGGCGGACGCCCTGCTGGCGCTGTGGCACCGCTGGGACCGGGTGCGCGCGGCCGACCACCCGGCGGCATACGCGCGCGGAGTGGTCGCCAATCTGGCCCGCACCCGCATCCGCAGCGCGGTCCGTGAGCGCCGGCGCATCGCCCTGTTCTGGTCCCAGCGCGAGGAGAAGGTCGAGAACCCCGACGTGGCGGGTGTGGTCGACGTCCAGGAGGCGCTGCGCAGGCTGCCGTTCCGCAAGCGGGCGTGTGTCGTGCTGCGGCACGCGTTCGATCTCTCGGAGAAGGACACCGCGCTGGCCCTGGGGGTGTCGGTCGGTACGGTTAAGAGCCAGACCTCGAAGGGGATGGCCGAATTGCAGCGGCTGCTCGGCCCTCAGAACGCTCCGCTGAGGATGCACGCCGCGATGGCGCGCACCGGTGACGCCGGAGGAAGGGACCGATGACCATGCGGCGGGACGTGCACGGCGAACTGCGCGCCCGGCTGCAGGACGCGGCCGAGGCGCACGAGCCGAACCGCGAGCAGATCCTCGCCCGGATCGAGCGCGGCATGTCGGAACAGACCCGCCCCGACCACCGGGCGACCCGGCCGCCGGTCTACGGCTGGGTGCGGGTGGTGAGCGCCACGGCCGCGGTCGCCTGTGTGCTGGGCCTCGGCGGTTACGCGGTGGCGTCCGCGGTCAAGGACGAGACGCCCGCGCAGACGTCGGTCGCGGCCACGGGCACGCCCACGCCGTCGCCCGACGCGACGAGCCGGCCGCCCGCCCCGCCGGCGGATCCGACGCCGAGGACCACCCCCGGGCGGGAGGCCGAGAAGCCGAGCGGTACGCCCTCGCGCACGCCGAGCGCCTCCACCGAGGTGCAGGCGTCCGGCGTCGAGGACGGCCCGCTGTGGTCGGACGGCTCGGTGGACCCGCACAGCAACGAGTTCTGGGCACAGAGCAATCTGACCTTCAAGACCTCCGAGCAACTGACGGCGCTCACCGTCGAGTTGCGGATCGAACAGACCGGCGGTGTCACCAACGCCGGCGCCTGGCGCTCACTGCCCGAGGACGACTTCACGCTGACGGTCGCCAAGAAGGACGGCTTCCTCGTCTACACCTGGGTGCTCAAGGACGGCCGTACGGTCCCCAAGGGCGAGTGGGTGTTCGCCGGGCAGTACAACCACGAGCGCGGCGGCCGGGACGCGCGGGGCGACGGCTACACGGCGACGGCGACGGCGAAGTCCGGGGACCTCGCCGTGAAGGGCGACTTCGCGGCCCAGGGCGACGACGCGGACGAAGGGGACTCCTAGGCCTCTTGCCGGAGTCTTACCAAAAAACTTCCGGCGGCGCGGCAACCGATTCCTCATCAGCGGCCACTTAATGGGTGCACGGTCCCCCTGATGACGGAGCACTTCCCCTTGAGCACGCACAAGAGACCCCTCACCCGCCGACGGGTGCTCGGCGCCTCGGCGCTCGGCGTGGCCGCCACCGGTGCCGCCGTCGCGGGAGGCACGGGCCTCCTCTCCGCCGCCTCCGCGGCGACCTTCGGCTACTCGGACGACGGCAGGAACTACGTCGTCGACACCGGAACCTCCCTGGTCTTCAAGGTCTCGAAGACGACCGGCGACCTGACGTCCCTGGTCTACAAGGGCAAGGAGTACCAGGGGTACGGCGGCAAGAACTCGCATGTCGAGTCGGGGCTCGGGGCCTCCACGGTCACCATCAGGAAGTCCGGACCGGTCGTCCTGATCAAGGTCGTGCACGGCGCGATCACCCAGTGGTACGCGGCCCGCAGCGGCCAGAACAACGTCTACCTCTGGACGGACAAGAAGGACGCCTCCTTCACCGCGACCCGCTACATCGTCCGCCTCAAGCCCGGGATGTTCCCCAACACGGGTTCGGACAGCTGGATCGAGACCTCGGACAAGATCATCGAGGCCGGTGACGTCTGGAAGCGTGCCGACGGCACGACCCACTCCAAGCACTACTCGGGCAAGCGGACCATCGACTACGACCACGTCGGCTTCACCACCGGCTCGGTGGGCCTCTGGCTGGTGCGCTCCAACCACGAGAAGGCCTCCGGCGGTCCGTTCTACCGCTCGCTCCTGCGGCACTCGAACGACAAGGGCGCAGGGCTCTACGAGATCCTGCACTACAACGAGGCACAGACCGAGGCGGAACGTTTCGGCCTCCAAGGTCCGTACGTCCTCTCCTTCACCGACGGTGGCGCTCCGTCGTCCGCGCTCTTCCACGACAGGCTCGACACCGGCTGGGTCGACGGTCTCGGCATCACCGGCTGGCTCGGCGCGGCAGGTCGGGGCAGGGTGGCCGGGGTCGGCCTGAAGGGCATGGACTCCGCGTACCCGTACACGGTGGGCTTCGCCAACGCGGACGCACAGTACTGGGCGAAGGCCGCGACCGGAACCGGCGCCTTCTCCTGCAAGGGGATGCTGCCGGGGACGTACACGATGACCGTCCACAAGGGCGAACTCGCCGTGCACACCGCGTCGGTGAAGGTCACGGCGGGCGCTGTGACCTCCCTGCACAGCCTCACGATCACCGGCGATCCGTCCACCGCCAAGGCCGTCTGGCGGCTCGGCGACTGGGACGGCACGCCCGGCGAGTTCAAGAACGCCAAGCTGATGACGTACGCCCACCCCTCCGACGGCCGTGCGGCCAAGTGGACCGGCAACGTCACGATCGGCGGCGGGGGCGAGGCGGCGTCCTTCCCGGCGTACATGTGGAAGGACGTCAACGACGGCATCCTGATCTACTTCAAGCTGACCAAGGCCCAGGCGGCCGTCGCGCACACGCTGCGGGTCGGGGTGACCGACGCCTTCGCGGGCGGCCGTCCCCGAGTCAGCGTCAACGACTGGGTTTCGGCCATCCCCACGGCCCCCACGCAGCCCGGCACGCGCTCCCTCACCACGGGTTCGTACCGGGGGAACAACCATTCGTTCATCTTCAACGTCCCTAGTAGTGCGTGGAAGACGGACACCACGCAGTACAACGTCCTGAAGCTCGACATCGTGAGCGGCTCGGGCGGCAGTGCCTATCTCAGCGCGGGCACGTCGTTCGACTGCTTGGACCTGCTGGCCTGAGCCCCCCTCGGCCGGCAGCTGCCGGCTGGAGCCCCCCTCGGGCCGGCACGAGGAACGCCCCGCCTGTGACGACAGGCGGGGCGTTCCGTCGTTCCCCGCTCAGTTCATCGTGGTGCCGATGGCGGTGGAGCCGGTGGTCAGGAAGGCCGTCGAGGGCAGCGAACCGCCCGGTCCGCGGGTGCCGTACGCCGTGGTGGCATCCGTCGACCTCAATGCCGGAGTCGGCACCCCGCTGTCCCAGTTGTTCGCCGCGGACACCGTGGACGAACCCCGCTTCGACAGCCCGCCCCTGTTGCTCACCGCCAGATTCCGCGCCAACCGGGCCTTGCCCGTGGCGAAGTAGAACCCGGCCTCGGCGTTGGAGTACGCGGTGTTGCGGTTCAGCACGATCGCCCCGGTGTTGGAGTTCTCGGTGAACCCGTTCAGCGTGTTGTCCCAGGCCGCGTTGCTGTTGACGAGGTGCGCCACCTTGACGCCCCCGCCGCCCAGCTTGAACCCGTTGCCGTTGCCCTCGAAGGCGCCGTCCCGCCACCGGTTTTTGCCGTTCCCGAAGGCCCAGCTGTGCTCGACGGTGACCGGCGAGGAGAACTGCCACAGGTCGAGCCCGTCGTCGGAGTTGTTGTAGAGCCGCGCCCCGGTGATCCTGTTGCCGGTGCCGGACCCGAACTTCACGGCGATCCCGTCGGCGTTCTGCCCGTGCCCGGCCGGGTCGTAGTTGCCGTGACTGTCCAGGTTCTGCACGAGGTTGTCGCTGGTCCCGTCTCCGCGCAGGGTGAACCCGGAGTCCCCGTTGTTCGCGGTGACGAGGTTCTTGAAGACACCGCCGACGGAGGAGGTGACCACGAAGCCCTGGGCCGGGGAGTTCTGGAAGGTGAGGTTCTGGACGGTCCAGTAGTCGCCGTAGATCCCGGCCAGCCAGGACCCGGCGGGCAGTCTGGACCCGTCGATCTTGACCTTGTCGCTGCCGTACGCCCGCAAGGTGATCCGTGCCGAACTGGTGCCGTCGGCCGTGGACTTGAGGGTGGCCGACGGGGTGTACGTGCCGGCGCGGACCTGAATGACCGTGCCCGCGGTGGCGTTCTTCACGGCCGCCTCCAGCTGAGCCGTGCCGGACACGGTGACCGTCGTCGACGCGGCCTCCGCCCCGCCGCCCGACAGGCCGAGATGGACGCCGCCCGCGCACGCGGCGACGGCGACCGCCGCGGCGACGGAGAGCGTGCGGGTCCGGCGGTGGCGTCCGGTGCTGTGACGCACGGAGGCGTTCCTTTCCTGGGGAATGGGGACGCCCTGAAGTCGCCGCCGTGGCCGACGAGGTTGCCGCGCCTCGCCGAAAACAATCGAAACTTTCGCTGCTTCTCCTCGCGCACTCATCGATTGACGTGCTGTTTCCCACTCGTAACACTCCGAAGGCGCGCACAGCCCCCAACAGAAACCCCCACACCCCCACACTCACAGGAGTGACATGCGCCCTCGTATCCTCCTCGTCGCCTGTCTCTCGCTACTGCTGGCCCTACTCACCGCACCGCCCGGTTCAGCCCACTCAGGAGCACCGCCCGTGAACCACCCCAAGTACGCCGGCTATCTCTTCGCCTACTTCACCGGCGAGGGCACCGCCGACGGCGAGCAGATCCGCTACGCCCTCAGCCGCGGCAACGACCCCCTGCACTGGCGCGAGCTGAACCAGGGCAAGCCGGCCCTGACGTCGACGATCGGCGAGAAGGGCCTGCGCGACCCCTTCGTGATCCGCTCCCCCAAGGGCGACAAGTTCTTTCTGATCGCGACCGACCTGCGCATGTACAAGAACAGCAGCGGCAGTTGGGACGACGTCCAGCGGCACGGCAGCAAGTCGATCATGATCTGGGAGTCCACCGACCTGGTCCACTGGACCGACCAGCGGCTGGTGCAGGTGGCCCCGGACAACGCGGGCAACACCTGGGCACCGGAGGCCTATTGGGACGACAGTCTCGGTGAGTACGTCGTCTTCTGGGCGTCGAAGCTGTACGCCGACGACGACCCCGGGCACACGGGATCGACGTACAACAAGATGCTGTACGCGACCACGAAGGACTTCCGCAGCTTCAGCGCGCCCAAGGTCTGGGACGACCCCGGCTACTCGGTCATCGACTCGACCGTCGTGAAGTACAAGGACACCTACTACCGCTACACCAAGGACGAGCGGGACCCCACCTCCAGCTCGCCCTGCGCCAAGTTCATCACCGGCGAGAAGTCGACGAGTCTGACCTCGACGAAGTACGACCTGGTCGCGGACTGCATCGGCAGCGGTGCGATGGACCGGGGCGAGGGGCCGACGGTGTTCAAGTCGAGCACCGAGAAGAAGTGGTACCTGTTCATCGACGAGTACGGCGGTCGCGGATACGTCCCCTTCGAGACCACCGACCTCGACTCGGGCCAGTGGACGCCGTCCACGAACTACCAGTTGCCCGCGAGTCCCCGGCACGGCACGGTACTTCCGGTGACGCAGAAGGAGTACGACCGGCTGCTGGCCGCGTATCCGTCGACGTCCGCCTCTGTGGTGGACGCGACGGCCAAGGGTCAGAAGGGGTACGCGATCGTCACGGAGGCCGCGTCGAAGGTCGTGCTCCCGGTGCAGACCGACACCGACCTCACGCACCTCGCTCCGAAGATCGCCGTGGGTGAGGGCGCGAGCATCGCCCCCAGGTCCGGTACCCGGCGTGACTTCCGCAGGCCACAGTCGTACACCGTGACAGCCGCCGACGGCAGCAGCCGCAGTTGGACGGTCGAGGCGGTGCGGACCGGAAGCCCCGTCCTCCCCGGCCTCAACGCCGACCCTGACGTGCACTATCTGAACGGCGAGTACTGGATCTACCCGACCACCGACGGCTTCAACGGCTGGAGCGGGACACGGTTCAAGGCGTACTCGTCGAAGGACCTGGTCCACTGGAAGGACCACGGGGTCATCCTCGACCTCGGCGCGGACGTGTCGTGGGCCGACAAGTACGCCTGGGCGCCGGCCATCGCGGAGAAGAACGGCAAGTACTACTTCTACTTTTGCGCCGAGCAGCAGATCGGCGTGGCGGTGGCGGACTCCCCCGCCGGTCCCTTCAAGGACGCGCTGGGCAAGCCGCTGGTGGCGAAGGGCGGATCGCTGCAGGGCCAGATGATCGACCCGGCCGTCTTCACGGACGCCGACGGGACGTCGTACCTCTACTGGGGCAACGGGCACGGCTATGTCGTCCCGCTGAACGACGACATGACGTCCTACGACGCCGCCGCGGTGAAGGACATCACCCCGGACAACTTCCGCGAGGGTTCCTTCGTGATCAAGCGGAACGGCACGTACTACTTCATGTGGTCCGAGGACGACACCCGCAGCGAGAACTACCACGTCGCCTATGCGACGGGACCGTCCCCACTCGGCCCGTGGACCAAGAAGGGGACGATCCTGTCCAAGCGTCCCGAGTACGGCATCCTCGCCACCGGCCACCACTCCGTGGTGAACGTCCCCGGCACCGACGACTGGTACATCGTCTATCACCGGTTCGCCCTGAACGGGCCGGGGAAGCCCGGCGGCGACGGAATGCACCGCGAAACCACCGTCGACCGGCTGGAGTTCGCGGCGGACGGCACGATCAAGCCCGTGGTGCCGACCCTCGAGGGGATCCGGCCGGTGAAGAACTAGCTCACGAAGTACGTCGGGTTCGGGAGCTTGTACGTCCTGTCGGCGTATCCGCCGTCGAGATCGGAGTACTGGTCGCCGAAGTTGGCGATGATCTCGTACCCGAGGTCCTTCTCGATGTGCGCGCGGGTGCCGGACTTGTACTGCACGGTGGTGCAGGTCCAGGTGCCCGGCGTGGCACAGGCGCTCAGGTAGGACGGCGGGTTCGCCTTGTCCTTGAGGAACACGTGGTCGGTGTCGAGGTTCACGTCGGCACCGATCTTCTTCAGGTTCTCGACCGCGGCCGAGCGCTGCGCCTCGCTGAGACCCGAGTTGTAGAAGACCTCGACGCCCTTCTTCTCGGCGTACTGCACGAGCTCGGGGCTGCCGAAGACGGCCGGGCGGTCGGCCCGGTTCACGTAGTCGGCCCATGTGGTCGCGTTGTACGTGTAGTTGTAGCGCTTCTCGTAGTCGAGGCTGAGCAGCAGCGTGTCGTCGATGTCGAAGACGACGGCGGGCTTCTCGCCCTTGTGGTGCGCCTTGCGGGCGGCCTGGTCGATGTACTTCCGGGCCGCCTTGTCGACGGACGCGAGGTCCTTGGCGTACGGGCTGGTGGGGGACGCCTGGTAGACACCGTTCGCGTCGGCCGCGGTGCCGTAGTAGGCGTCGATGTCCTTGACCAGGAGCCCGATGTTGTAAGGCTCGTGCGTGGAGTTCGCCGTGGACTGACCGGCGGTGGCCGCGCCGGCGCCGTACAGGGCGCCGCCGGCGACCGCACAGGCGGTGGCGACGGCTGCGATACGCAGTGACTTATGCATGACAGAGGTTCTACGCGCGTCACCCCGGTGGGCGCGAGACCCGCCCGGTAAAAAACGGGTCAAGCGCCCTGAGTCGGGGTTTTCAGACGTCAGTTCATGGTCGCGCCGATGGTGGTGCTGCCCGTCGTCAGGAACGTGGTGGCGGGCAGGGTGCCGCTGGAGCTGCGGGCGTTGTACGTCGTCGAGGCGTCCGTCGACTTGAAGGCGGGGGTGCTGATCCCGCTGTCCCAGTTGTTGCCGGACGAGGTGACCTTGGAGCCCTTGTTGACCGAGCCGCCGCCGTTGCTCACCGCGAGGTTCTTGCCGAGCTTCGCGGAGCTGGTGGCGAAGTAGTAGCCCCACTTGCTGTTGGCGTAGGCGGTGGTGCGGTTGAGGACGATGGCGCCGGTGTTGGAGTTCTCGGTGAACCCGTTGCCGGCGTTGCCCCAGGCGGCGGAGTTGTTGATGACGTGCGCGACGACCTCGCCGTCGCCGCCCAGCTTGTAGCCGTTGCCGTCGCCCGCGAAGGCGGAGTCGGACCAGCGGTTGACGCCGTTGCCCATGGACCAGGTGTGCTCGACGGTGACGGGCGAGGAGAAGGACCAGAAGTCGATCCCGTCGTCCGCGTTGTTGTAGAGGCGGGCGCCGGTGATGAGGTTGCCGGTGCCGGAGCCGAACTTCACGGCGATGCCGTCGGCGTTCTCGCCGTGGTTCGCGGCGTCGTAGTTGCCGTAGGAGTCGATGTTCTTGACCGTGTTGTTGACGGTCCCGTCGCCGGTGAGCGTGAAGCCGGAGTCGCCGCCGTTGATGGTCTTGATGTTGTTCCAGACCGTCCCGGTGCAGGACTGGCAGACGACCGCGCTGTCCGGGGAGTTCTGGAAGGTGATGCCCGAGACGTTCCAGTAGTCGGCGGTCAGCTTGAAGATCCAGTCGCCGTCGGGGAGCGACGAGCCGTCGATCTTCACGGTCTCCGAGCCGTACGCGGTGAGCGTGACCGGCGCGGAGGAGCTGCCGTTGGCCGTGGACTGGAGGGTGGCCGTCGGGTAGTAGGTGCCGCCTCGGACCTGGATGACGGTGCCGGCAGTGGCGTTCTTGATGGCGTTGGACAGGTCGGTCGAGTTGCTGACGACGACCGTCGCGGCCTGGGCCTGGGTGGGGAGAACGGCGAGGCCGGAGCCGAGGGCGAGGGCGGCCGTGGCGATGAGAGCGGTACGACGAGACATGGAGTGCGGGTCCTTTCGTCGAGCTTTTCGGGGAGAGGGTTGGAGCTGCTCACCAAGGAGTGCGCACAAGGCCGAACTAGCTCGATCGTGTGATCGTCGCCTGCGGGCTTGCGGCGCCCTGGAGTGTTCGGGTCAGCGTGGTCGTGCGACCTGGGACACCGGGTACGGCGTCGGCGTGCGGGGCCCCTGCTCCACCAGAGGATGGTTCAGGGCCTCCCCGTCGCCTCTGGCCGTACCCAACCGGCCAGGTCGTGAGGGAACTGGCCTCCCGGGCCCGGAGCACGCACAGGATGCGTGTCGCCGCCCCGGGGTCGAGTACGCCAGGGACCTGGGGGTACCTCCCACGCCCTTAAGGCAGTGGGGGAACGCCCAAGACCGTTCGGAGCGTGCGGCTGAGCGGACTCACCGCTGCTCAGTCCACAGGAACGGTTACAGGACGGCGTCGAGCCAGCCGAAGACCTCGTCCTGCATGCGGTCGACGAAGACATGGCCCAGGTCGGGCCAGGTCTTCAGGTGCAACCGCTCCTCGGCGTGGCGGGAGTGCCAGACGGCGCGCAGCTTGTCGTACGCGACCTGTACGCCGTCGGCGGGGAACAGCGGGTCGAGCCCGCCGTTGAAGAAGAGCATCGGCCTGGGGGCGGCGATGCTCGCCACGTCGGGGAAGTCGAGGAACCGGGGCAGCCCCGGATGCAGCATGTAGTAACTGGACTGCCCGCGCAGGGTGTTGTTGCCGGGCACCATCATTTCCTTGAGGCCGGTCATCCAGCAGACGGCCGCCGTGGCCTTGACGGCGTCGGTCAGCGCGGCGGTCTGCCAGGCGCGGTAGGCGCCCATGGAGAACCCGAGAGCCGCGACCCTTCCGGCATCCACCCGGTCGAGACCGGCGAGGAAGCCGGCGGCGCGGGCGTCCTCGCGGGCCATGAAACCGGCCAGCGAGGAGCCGAGGTTGTAGAAGTTGCTTGCCAGAGCCTGCTGTTGGTCGTAGGTGACGGGCCCGCGGTCGCCCCAGCCGAGCGCGTCCGCGCACAGGACGACATAGCCGCGCCGGGCCAGCTCGTCGCCGACGAACCGGCCGCTGAAGTACTTGTCCGCCCAGGCCTGCGCGGAGGCGAGCCGGGTGTCGTCGTACCAGGGCCGGACCAGTTTCTCCTTGCCGATGTCGAACTTCGCCCCGTGATCGTGGAGAAGCAGCACGGCGGGGAACGGTCCGGGGCCGTGCGGGGTGAGCAGGGCGGCGCGGACGCGTTCGTGACGGGTGAGGGAGAGGGTAACCAACTCCCGTGTGTAGCCGTCCCCTTGGGAGCGACTGGCGAATGCGGGTGCGTACGACGTCCCGTCCTCGCGGTCGACCAGGAGGTGCTCCTCGACCGTGGCCCGAGCGGTCCGTCGCCAGGCGCGAAAGTCACGGACCGGCGAAGTCCCCCAGGCCAGCGGGAAGTCCAGCTCGGCCTTGAGCGCCGGGTGGAAGTCGGGCAGCGGACCGTCAACCACCCCGGCTACCGCGGGGCTCACCGCTCCCCCGGCCAGCATGGCCGCTCCGGCGCCCACCACGAACGCCCGTCGGCCCACCGGGTCACCGGCGCTCATAGGGCCTCCAGTCCCCGAGATACGTCCGCCGGGTGTGCACGGCGGCCTCTTCGGCGGTCAGCTGGGGCCGGTTGTCGGGGACGGAGATCACCGCGCCGGGCCCGGAGTTGGCGTACTCCCGGAAGCGCATGGTCTGCCAGGGATAGGCCTCGCGCATGTTGGTGTAGGGCGCGACCGGGTCGATCCCGGGCCCGATCAGGCTGTTCCGCACCACGAGGGACGGCCAGGCGGTCGTCTCGTACGACGGCACCCACGGTCGTGCCAGCTTGTACGCCGCGTCCTCGGCCCCGGAGGTGACGTGGGAGCGGACGGCGAGGATGCCGTAGGGGTTGGCGCGGGCGGTGGAGGGGGCGAAGACCATGCCCTTGGGGGTGAAGGCGACGTCCCGCTGGAGGGTGTGGAAGTGGCACTCCTCGAAGACGGCGGTGGCCCGGCCGAAGACGAAGTCGACGTCGCCCTCGATGTAGCAGCGGTGGAAGTACTGCCGGTCGAAGGCGGTGAGCGCGGTCGTCTCGACGAAGAGGGTGTCCTGGTGGGCCAGGAGGCGGACGTTCTCGAAGTGGGTGCGGTCGCCGTAGGTGTAGGCGGCGACCGCCTGGGTGCCGGTGATGTCGGGGTGGTCGGCGCGCAGCCAGTCGTTGGCGAGGGTGAGGTCGCGGACGGTGAGGCCGGGAGCCGCGGAGGTGAAGGTGGCGGAACCCGCGGTGCCGTAGGTGCCCGAACCGTCGGGCTTCTGGGTGCCGTTGGCGTTGTCGTAGACGATGACGGCGGCGCGGGGGTCACGGACGGCACCGCGCACGGTCAACTCGGCCTTGTCCGCGGGGATGTTGACGACCTCGCGATACGTGCCCGGGTGCACGACGATCGTCCAGCCGGGGCCGGTGACCGCGTCGACGGCCGCCTGGACGGAATCGCCGGGGCGGACGTGGAGGACGCGGTGACCTCCGGTGGCGAAGGCGGGGGCCGCTCCGGCCACTGCGAGTCCGAGACCGGCCCCGAGGAGGGCGCGCCTGCGCATCAGCACGTCTCCCTCCAGGGGCGCCAGTCGCCGAGGTAGGCCGGCGTGGTCGCCAACTGCGCTTGCTCACTGGTGAGTTGGGGCCGGTTCTCCGGGACCGTGATCCTGCCGCCGGGGCCGGTGTCGCGGTACTCGGCGAAGCGCTGGTTCTGCCAGGGGAAGGCGTCCGACATGTTGGTGTAGGGGGCGGCCGCGTCGATACCGGGGCCCAGCCAGGTGTCGCGCACCACGAGCGAGGGCCGGGCGGTGGTGTCGGAGCTCGGCACCCACGGGCGGGCCAGCTTGTAGAAGGCGTCGGGCGCTTCGCTGCTGACGCGGCTCCTGGTGACGAGGTAGCCGCGCGGGTTGGCACCCGCCGTGGAGGGCGCGAAGACGAAGCCGTACGGCGCCGCCGCCAGGTCGGTCCGGTTCAGGGTCCGGAAGTGGCAGTGCTCGTAGACGGCCGTGGCCCGCCCGAAGACGAAGTCGACGTCGCCTTCGGCATAGCAGTGCGAGAAGTACTGGCGGGCGAAGGAGGTGAGGGCGATCGAGTCGGCGTAGAGGGTGTCCTGGTGGCCGAGGAAGCGGCAGTGGTGGAAGGCGGAGCGATCGCCCTGGACCTTGATCGCGACGGCCTGGGTGCCGGTGATGCCGGGGTGGTCGGCGCGCAGCCAGTCGTTGGCGAAGGTGATCCAGCGGGCGGTGAAGCCGTCGGCCTGCACGGTCGTGGTGGCCGACCCGGTGGTGCCGTAGGTGCCGCCGCCGGGCTTGGGGGTGCCGGCCGCGTTGTCGTACACGATCACGACGTCCCGGGGGTCCTCGGAGGCGCCGATCCAGGTCGCCTCGGTGCGGGTGACGTCGACGGCGACGGTCTCCCGGTAGGTGCCGGGGGCGAGGACCAGGGTCCAGCCGCTGCCGGTGGCGGCGGTGACGGCGTCCTTGACGGTGGTGTGGTCGCCGCGGCCCTTCGGGTCGACGTAGAGGGTCTGCGGGGTGAGCCGGGCGGCCGGTGATCCGAAGCGGCCGAAGGGGCGCCGGGCGCCGGCGTGCGCGGGGGCCGGCGCGAGGGCGAGCGCGGCCGCCGCTCCGGTGCTCGCGAGCAGGAACCCCCTTCTGGACAGGGGGAGTCGGGTGTCGTGCGAGGGCATGCGGGTGCTCCTTGGACATGCGGCTCAGGGGTGGGGTGCCTCGCGTGGGGGGTGAGGTGGGTGGCCGGGGCGGCCGCTGGATTCCGCCCCGGCCGGTCAGGGGGGTGTCAGCAGACGCGCCCGGCGCCCGCGCCGCGGTCGACGATCCCGGGCACCTTCTTGGCCGGGTCGACCTTCGTGCGCAGGGTGGGCGTCCAGCCCGCGCCGGACTCCAGGGTCTCGGCGGGGATCTCGGCGTTGTGGACGGCGATCAGGTCGGTGAGCTTGCCGTTGACGTAGTTGTCGGCGGCGGTGAGCGGTGAGACGTTCCACCGCTTGAGCACCTTGGCCGCGCTGATCCCCTCCGGCAGCGTGAACGCGTTGTGCTCGGCGACGAGTTGGGACTCCTTGCCGATGCCGAAGCTGTAGGCGTAGTCGTCGTTCGCCACGAAGTGGTTGTTGTAGGAGTCGACCTGGCCGAAGCGGACGCGGGGCGCGCGCTCGACGAGGTCGGAGAACAGGTTGTGGTGGAAGGTGACCTTGAGCTTGCCCCGGTCCCCCGCCGCCGTGGACTCGCTGTCGCTGTTGCCGATCAGGATCGTCTTGTCGTGCTCGGTGAAGACGTTCCAGGAGGCGGTGACGTAGTTCGCGCCGCGGACGATGTCCAGCTCGCCGTCGTGCTGCTGGTAGAGCATGCCGAAGTAGGTGGGCGCGGCACTGTCGGGGTGGCTGCCGTCCGTGAAGGTGTTGTGGTCCAGCCACACATGGGTGGACCCGTAGACGACGGCGGTGTCGTACTCGGAGTTCCAGTTGCCCTTGTCACCGTCGGTCGGGTCCCACTGCGGGAAGCAGTCGATCGGGCTCTCGAAGGTGAGGTTGCGGACGATGACGTTGTCGACGGCCTTGATCTGCAGGCTCGCACCCTTGAACCCGGCGTTCTTGCCGACCCCGATGATCGTGGTGTTGGCGGGCACGTTCGCCTTGATGGTCTGGTCCTGGTTGGCGGCGGAGACGCGGCGCAGCCCCTCGGGGCTGTCGGCGGGCTCGGCGCTCAGGTCGGTGTCCAGGCCCCAGGCTTCGGGCGAGTACTTCGCCAGGTAGGCGTCGAAGTCGTACCCGGGCGCCGCGAGGGAGTCGCAGCCCTCGGAGACGGCGTCGATGGTCCCTTTCACCTTGATGATCTTCGGTGCGGTGCCGCCGGCGGCGAGGGCGGCCTTGAAGCCGGCCCAGTCGGTGACGGTGTAGACGTGGGCGGCGTCGGCGGCCGCGCCTCCGGTGGTGCCGGTGCCGTCGGAGGCCCAGCCGTCGCCGGTGGCGAGCGTGTCGCGGGCGGCGTCATGGCCCTTGGCCTGGGCGGTGGGGCCGGTGACCGCGAGGACCAGGGCGGCACAACCCGCCACGGCCATCCCCCTTGTAATGACATGCCCATGCCATGTCTGTGCGTTCATTGTGCGGCTCTCTTTCGGCAACGAAGAAG
Source organism: Streptomyces canus (assembly GCF_001514145.1). Classification (GTDB taxonomy): domain Bacteria; phylum Actinomycetota; class Actinomycetes; order Streptomycetales; family Streptomycetaceae; genus Streptomyces; species Streptomyces canus. The sequence continues at coordinate 563,431 of NZ_KQ948659.1, read as the reverse complement.
GAGTGGTCAGACGGTGGCCGGCGACGGCCAGGTGATCCAGGACTCCGGGATCTCGGCATCGAGCCGGCACACGTCCCGGGGCGCCAGCACACGGTGCTGCAGCAGCTCACGGGCGACCAGGCGCGCTACTGCAATGGCACCCGGTGGGTTGAAATGCGTGTTGTCCTGCTCGGTGTCGGTCCAGTTGAAGTACTTCTTGGTCTCCTCGACCCCGAGCTTCTGCCACAGCGCGAGCGACAGGGCCTGGATGTCGAGCAGCGCGACGCCCTCCTCGGTGGCGAGCGCCCGCATCGCCGCCGGATAGTCGCCGTGGGTCGGCACGGCGTTGCCGGAGGCGTCGAACTTCCGCCGCTCGACCGAGGTGGCCAGCACGGGCCGGGCACCACGGGCGCGCGCACCGTCGATGTACAGGCGCAGATAGTCCTGGTACGTCGTCCAGGGCTCGGTGTAACGGGCGGGATCCGCGGTCTTCTCGTCGTTGTGCGCGAACTGGATCAGCAGGAAGTCGCCCGGCCGAATGGCGCCGAGGATGACATCGAGCCGTCCCTCGTCGACGAAGGACTTCGAACTCCGGCCGTTCACCGCGTGATTGGCGACACGCCGATCCTTGTGCAGAAAGAAGGGGAGCGCCATGCCCCACCCGGTCTCGGGCGCGGCGTCAGCGTATTTCTGGGCGGCGGTGGAGTCACCGGCGATGTAGAGGGTGCGCTGTTCTCTGGCTTGAGCAGTACCGGTTGCGCTGAAGGCGACGGGCACGGCGGCCATCGCCGCCACGGTGACCTGTCTGCGTGTGAGTGACACTTTGGGCAGCCTCTCTTCCCTCAGGGGCGCGGGGAACTGCGCGACCAGCCACGACGAACGCGCAGCTCCCCACGACCGCATTCACCCGAGCTCTTAGCCGTTCTGTTCCTTCCACTCGGCCTGAGCCTTGTTCAGCTGGTCGGCGATGGTGTCCAGGAAGTCCTTCGCACTCATGTCACCCAGCAGCACCTTCTGGAAGTTCGGCTCGTTGTCCGCCTTGGAGATCGTGTTCCAGTCGGGCAGGTAGTACGGCAGCTGGACGATGGTCGTGGACCCGTCGGTCAGCGCGGCGGCGGCCAGCTTCGTGGGCTCGGCCTCCGAGATCCAGGCGTCCTTGGCGGCGTCGTTGTTCGACGGCACCTGACCGGCGGCCTTGTTGAACTTCGAGTTCTCCGCGGCCGAGGTCGCGAACTCGATGAACTTCCAGGCCGCGTCCTTGTTCTTCGAGCTCTTGAACACCCCCATCCCGTCGACGGGGTTGGACACCTGGACCCGCTTGCCGGAGGCGCCGATCGGCTGCGGAATGCCCCGGAACTTGTCGACCCCGAGCGCCTTCACGTGGTCCTGGTAGGAGCCCAGGTTGTGGTTCAGCATCCCGATCGTGCCGGAGTCCCACTGGGCGACCATCTTGGTGAAGTCGTTGTTGAGGTCGGCCGCCGGAGTGACCTTCTTGTACAGCGCCGCGTACTTCTCCAGCGCCGCCACGTTCTTCGGGTCGTTGACGGTGGTCTTGTCGCCGTTCCAGAACGAGGTGATCCCGCTCTGCCCGTACATCGCGTCCAGGGCCTGGGCGATGGACCCGGCACCACCGCGGATGGTGTAACCGAACTCGTTCTTCTTGGCGTCGGTGAGCTTGTCCGCGGCCTCGTAGAACTTGTCCCAGGTGGTCGGCTCGTCGAGGCCCGCCTTCTTGAACAGGTCGGTCCGGTAGTACAGCACGCCGTTGTTGGCGGAGGTCGGGATCGAGTACAGCGTCCCGTCCCCGCCCCCCGCCGCCTTCAGCACGCCGACCATGTCCTCGTTGAGCTTGCCGTTCAGGGAGGACTTGGAGAGCCGGCCGTCCAGCGGCTCCAGCGCGTTCTGTGCGGAGAAGCCGGCGAGCATGGCCGCGCCGACACCGCCGACGTCCGGCAGCCCTCCGCCCTGGATGGCGGTGTCGACCTTGGACTGGTACTCGGTGGAGGCGATACCGACGTACTCGACCTTGATGTCGGGGTTCGCCTTCTGGAAGTCGGCGATGATCTCCTTCCAGATGTCGGTGCGCACACCGCCGTTGTTGTCCCAGAAGACGATCTTGCCCTTGCCGCTGCCCTCGTCGCCCTTGTCACCGCCGGACCCACTGCCGTCGTCACCGCAGGCGGTGGCGGTCAGCGCCAGGACGGACCCGAGGGCGACGGCTATGGCAGCGCGCCTGCTTCTGCGGATACTGATCTTCATTGATCGGCTCTCTTCTTCTTCTGATTCCAGCGGAGAAATGAAGTTGTGGGGGGAAGTCGGTGGCGCCCGGAAGTCAGCGGCCGGCGTACGGCGCCCAGTCGTCCGAGCCCTTGAGGTAGTTCGCGACGGTGTAGTTCCTGGCGTCCGCGGCACCGAGCTGTGGCCGGTCGGCGCTCGGTGCCGCGCCCGGACCGGAGTTGCGGAACTCGGCGAACCGCGCGTCCTTCCACGAGAAACCGCTCATGTCGGTCCACGGTGAGGACTTCACGGCGGCCGGCAGCTCGGTGTCGCGGATCAACACCTGGGCCACGGCGGCGGGTTCGCCGCCCGGGTGCCACGGCCGTCCCAGATGGAAGGACTCGTCGGGCGCGTCGCTCACGACCTTCGACCGGGTGATCAGGAAGCCGTAGGGGTTGCCCGTCCAGGTCGAAGCGGCCGTGATGTAGCCGTTGTTGGTGTCCGAGCCCCGGCTCAGTGCGCGGATCACGGACCGCTCGATCACCGTCGTCGCCCGGCCGTAGACGAAGTCGACATCGCCCTCGATGTACGAGTCGTGGATGTAGACCCGGCTGATCACGTCCAGCTTGGGGCTGTCGGTCATCAGGGTGTCCTGGTTGCCCAGGAAGGCGGTGTCCTCGAAGACGATCCGGTCACCGGTCGTCTTCATCGCGAGGGCCTGCTCGCCCTTCAGCTCGACCGCGGCCTCGTCGAAGTCGTTGCTGAAGGTGAGGTGGCGGGCGGTGACGTCGTTCGCGGCGATCCGGACCGTCGCACTGCCCGTCGAACCGCCGTACTCGGCGGGGGTGTCGTAGACGATGACGGTGTCGGACCGGTCGTGTCCAGTCCCCTGGAGCACAATCCTGGGTTTGGTCGCCGGGACGAAGACCTTCGCACGGTAGGTGCCCGGCGCGACGGCGATCGTCACCGGCACGGCGTTGCCGTCGGGCACGGCATCCACCGCGGCCTGCACGGTCGGGTAGTCAGCGGGGACGTGCAGGGTCACCCCGATCCGCTTCTGCGGACCGGAGAACCTCGACACCAGCGACGGCACGGCGGCGGCCGGGTCCAGCCGGTAGTCGTAGAAGGACCGCGGATCGAATGCCGTACCCCACGCGTCCGTGCGCCCGGTCGTGTGCTTCAGGATCGACCCGCGCTGCACCAACTCGGCGGTGGCATCGGCCTGGTAGGGATGCTGGACACCGTCGTAGTAGCTGTTCTCGATGACCATCCTCGTCTTGCCGCGCGCCCAGTTCCCGTACGTCCACACCGGGTCCCCGTCGGCGACCTGCGAGGACAGGTAGTTGTTGTACAGGTGGGCGTAGGCGAGGTTGTCCGCCGAGGGGTTGCGCTGCTTGGTGCCGCGGAACCAGTTGTGGTCGATCGTCATCTCGGTGAGCACATTGGTGGTCCAGCCGATCCCGAACGCCTTGTTGTGGTTCGTGAACTGGTTGTAGGAGACGGTGATGTACCGGCTGTCCTTGCGGATGTCGAGCAGCCCGTCGCCCATGTGCGTGAAGCGGTTGTGATCGATCCAGACATGGTCGACCGTGTCCATCTGGATCGCGTCGAAGTCGGTCGTCTTGCCGTCCCAGTCGCCCTCGACGTACGAGTCACGGATCGTCAGGTTGCGGATGATCACGTTGTGCGTGCCGGGGTTGAGATGGAGCTCGCCGTGGACGATCTCGCCGGTGTCGCCGACGCCGATGATCGTCTTGTTCGAGGCCACGACGATGTCCGAGCCGAAGGGCTCGACGGCTATCGCGCCCGAGACCCGTATGACGTACGGCTCCTCGGCGGCCGCGTAAGTGGCCAGCGCGGCCTGGTCGGTGACGGTGACGACCTTGCCGCCGGCCCCTCCGGTGGTCCCGCCGGCGAGGGAGGCGAAGCCGTGGGCCCGGTCGCTCCAGCGGTCGACCGGAGTCTTCTCGGCAGCCTTGGCCTGCCCGATCGCCCCGAGGCTCAGCGCGGCCACGAGGCCGAGGACAGCGGCAAGGACCGTGCCGTATCCCGGTCTCTGCAAGCGCTTGCTATGAAGGTGCTGCGTCATTGCGGCTCCCAACAGGCGTACGGGTTCGGTGCGTTACAGGGGGTCGATCCTGAAGTGCGAGAAGGTTGCCGCCCCGGCGTGTCCTCCTCCGACGGGCGCGAGGGCGAACAGTCCGAGCAGGGCTCCGACCCAGCGCCACGGGGTGGCGGCGAAGACGGGTCCGCTGGGGCGCAGGCCGTCGCCGACGTCAAAGAAGAACCGGCAGCGCGCGCCCGCGCCGATCTCGATCCGCAACCGTGCCCGTCCCGTGGGTGACAGCCTCGGATGGTCGGCGTCCCGCTCCTGCTCGGCGACGCCCTCGGCGAACCGGTGCACGAGATGGACGCTCCCGTCGGCCCCGCGCTGGAGCCCGATCCAGCTGAAGGCATCGCCCAGGACGGCGAGTCCGGCGCGAGCCCCCGGCTCCTCGCTGTGCAGTCGCAGTTCCACCTCGACCGCCGATGGTGTGCCGGGCAGCCGCTGGGTGAGGACGTTCGGCAGTTTGCGCAGGTCGTGCGCGTCGGCCGAACGGACGCAGGTGAGCCGTAGCCCGTCGCCCGAGTGGTGGGTGGCCCAGCCGGGCTGCGGGTTCGCGGTCCACTGCCACTGGCGGCCGAAGCGTCCGCCGGGGAAGTCGTCGTCGGTGGCGGGCGCCGCGTCCGGCTGCGGCGGCAGGTCGGGCTTCTCGTGTACGGCGACGGGGGCGCCCTCGTCGCCGAGCACCGGCCAACCGTCGTCGCCCCAGCGCATCGGCTGGAGGTGGACGACCCTGCCGTAGGCGCCCTTCTGCTGGAAGTGCAGGAACCAGTCCTGGCCGGCCGGGGTGCGCACCCAGCCGCCCTGGTGCGGCCCGTTGACGTCGGTGTCCCGCTGCTCCAGGACGACCTTCTCCTCGTACGGGCCGAAGAACCCGCGTGAGCGGAAGGCACCCTGCCAGCCGGTCTCGACTCCCCCGGCCGGAGCGAGAATCCAGAACCAGCCGTCGTGCCGGTAGAGCTTGGGGCCTTCGAGGGTGAACCAGCCGGGGATCCGGTCGCCGTCGACGATCACCTTGCCCTCGTCGAGGAGTTCACGGCCGTCCAGGTCCATGCGGTGGCCGGTGAGGCGGTTCTTGACGCCGGAGCGGGACTTGGCCCAGGCGTGCACCAGATAGGCCTCGCCGGTCTCCTCGTCCCACAGGGGGCAGGGGTCGATCAGGCCCTTGCCCGACTTGACGAGGTGCGGGCGGGTCCAAGGGCCCCTGATCTCGGGGGCGTTGATCTGGAAGATGCCTTGGTCCGGGTCGCCCCAGAAGATCCAGAACCGTTCGTCGTGGTGGCGCAGCGACGGGGCCCAGACCCCGCAGTCGTGCCGGGGCTTGGTGAACTCCCCCGCAGGCTCCAGGCGTTGGAGGGCGTGGCCGATCAGCGTCCAGTTGACCAGGTCGCGGGAGTGCAGCAGCGGCAGACCGGGGACCCGGCCGAAGCTGGAGGCGGTGAGGTAGAAGTCGTCGCCGACGCGGAGCACGTCCGGGTCGGACCAGTCGGCGTTCAGGATCGGATTCGTGTACGTCACTGGCTGACCGCCTTCCGTACCAGGGCCGCCGCTTCGAGCCGGGGCAGGCGCCCGTCGGCCACGACGGTGACGATCCGGCGTACGACGGTCTCGCCGGGCGGGATGGGCAGCCTTGAGTCGTAAGCCAGCGAGGATCCGACGCCCGGGTACTCGTCGGCGCGCACGAACCACGGGTCGCGGCGGGTCTGTTCGGTGGCCCCGGCGAAGACGAGCGTCCAGGTGGCGCCGGTGAGGGCGACCCAGTCGGCGCGGGTGCCGTGGATCGCGTCCTCGCCCTCGCGGTCGACGGTGAAGACGTCCGGCGCGTCCTGTTCCTTCCGGGCCCGCCAGAAGAACCCGCCGTAGGCCGCACCCGGGCGGCCGTTGGTCGCGGGGCTGCCGATCGACAGGGGGTCCGAGGTGACGTTGGTGAGCGAGAAGGTGAAGTCCAACGCCCAGGCGGAGCCGGTCAGTTCGGTGGCCGCGACGGTACGGCGCTCCCGCAGCAGCTCGGTTCCGGAGGCCACCCAGCGCAGCTCCTCCACGAAGCCGTCCGGGTCGCGGAGCTGGAAGGAGTTGTGGCGCTGGGCCCCGTGGTTGTCGAGCTCGGTCGGGCCCTGGTCGCGGACGTAGGTGCGCCCGCCCCAGAAGTTGTGCCCCTCGACGTCGGGAACGGCTACACCGACGCCGAGGTGGTGGATGTGGTCGGCCGGGCTGAGTTCGGTGACAGCCGTGCCGGCCAGGGTGGTGACGGGGTGCAGGTAGGGGCGCGGGGAGAGCCGGGCGGGCAGCTCGGGCCGGGTGACGTAGCGGCCGACCGGGCGGCCCGCGACACGCAGGACCGGGGAATCGGGGGTCGTCATGTACTCACCTCGTTCGCGACATGTGGCCGGGCCCAGTCGGCGCCCAGCTCGGAGTAGAGGGCGAGGCTGTCGGCGGCGGCCGCGACGAGTCCGTCGATGCCGGGGACCACCCGGCGGTTCTCGTCGGGGAGCAGGTGCCAGGACGTCGCCGGGAGCGGGGCCGGGTCGGGGGCCAGCCGGATGGCTTCGACGACCTTCATGAAGGCGCCGGTCGCGTCCGGGACGACCAGCAGGTCGTCGCCGTCGGTGACGTGGTCGACCAGGTTCTCCAGCAGGTCGGTGCGGCCGTACTCGTACTCCTCGGGGCCGTGGCCGGCCCGCTGGAGCAGCACGCGGTCCTGCTTGTACCAGTAGGTGATCCGGCCGCGGTCGCCGTGCACGACGACATACGGCTCGTCGGGGTCCTCCGCGCACAGGGTCACGGCGACGGTCACCTGGAGGCCGTGCGAGGTGGTGACGCGGACGCAGGAGGTGTCGTCGGACTCGATGTCGTTCGCGCGCAGCAGCTCGGTCTCGATACGGGTGACGTCCTCGGCGCGGCTCGCGTCGCCCAGGGCGAGCGCGGTGGCGACGGCGTGCGCGAGCGGGTTGGTCAGTGCTCCGTCGATGACGTCGACGCCGTTCATCCGCCGCTTGCCCGCCCAGGGCGCACGCCGGTAGTACTCCTCGGCACGCGCCCAGGCGCCGGCCCCGCCGATCCCGGTCACCTCGCCGATCGCTCCCTCCTCGACGAGCTCGCGGATCGCGGGCACGGCGTGCGAGCCCAGCGACTGGAAGCCGATCTGGCAGGCGACACCGGCCGCGGCGACTCCGTCGGCCATGCGGCGGAACTCGGCGTACGAGGGGGCGGGGGGCTTCTCCAGGAGGATGTGCACTCCTCGGGAGGCCGCCGCGAGTGCCAGGTCCGTGTGGGTCGGGATCGGCGTGCAGATCACCGCGATCCGGGCGCCGGTCGAGTCGAGGAGCGCGCCGAAGTCGGCGGACTGCTCGGGCGTCCCCAGGCCTTCGGGGATCTCGTCGCCGGTCAGCGGGGTCAGCTCGCAGATCCCCGCCAGTCGTACGATCCCCTTGTCCTGCAGCCGGCGGATGTTCTCCAGGTGCCAGCGGCCGTGGCCGCGCGCGCCCGCCAGGACGATGTCTACGGTGCTCATGGGATCCTCCCTGCGCCCGCGCCGCGGGCCACCGCTCGGTCGGCCGCCTCGGCGCTGTCGATCTTTGTGTGCAGGGTAGGCGTCCAGCCGACGTCCGCCGTGAGGTCACGCTCGCTGCCCGAGTTGTAGGCGTTGTAAAGGGCGAGCAGGTCCACCGGATAGCCGTTGAAGAGGGTGCCGGTCTGGTGCAGCGCGCTGCCGTTCCAGCTCTTGACGAGGTCTGCCGCCTCTATGTGGCCGGGGGTGTGGAAGGCGTTGTTCTCGGCGTGGACGGCGGACTCGGTGGAGATGCCGAGGGAGTAGCGGTAGTCGTCGTTCTTGGCGATGTAGCGGTTGTTGTAGAGGTGCACCTGTCCGAAGCGGACACGAGGCGCGCGCTGGACGACGGACTCGAACTGGTTGTGGTGCAGGGTGACCCGGAGCCTGCCGCGGTCGCCGGTGGCCGAGTCGCTGTTGCCGATGAGCATCGCCTTGTCGTGGTCGGCGAACTTGCTCCAGGAGACGGTGACCAGGTCGGAGCCGTTGGTGATGTCCAGCAGGCCGTCGTGGCGGAGGTAGTTGCGGGCGAAGTAGGTGGGCTCGTCGGCGTCGGGGTGGCCCTTGTCGCTCAGGGTCACGTGGTCGACCCACACATGCGTGGAGCCGGTCAGCCAGATGGTGTCGTACGCGGTCTTCCAGTCGCCGAGGCCGCCGGTGTTGGGCTGCCAGACGGGGAAGCAGTCGTAGGCGTCGCGGAGGTCGAGGTTGCGGATGATGACGTTGGTGGCGTTCCTGACCTGAAGGCTGCCGCCCTTCAGGACCGCTCCCCTCAGTCCGACGATCGTGGTGTTGGATCCCACGAGCAGCTCGACCCGCTCGGCCTGCTTCTTCGCGGACGCCTGGCGGGCCTCCTCCTGCGGTCCGCTCGGCTTGGCGGCGCCCCAGGTGCGGGGGTCGTAGGCGGCGAGGTACTTCTTCAGGCCGTAACCGTCGGTGGCGTAGTCGGCGCAGTCCAGGTGGTCGCCGTCGTCGTCGGTGTTGGCGTCGACGGTTCCGGCGATCCTGATGATCTTCGGGGTGGCGCTGCCGCCGTCGAGGGCACGGACGAGCTCGGCCCGGTCGGTGACGGTGTAGACGTGCGCCGCGTCGGCGCCGGAGCCTCCGGTGGTGCCTTCTCCCGCGGAAGCCCAGCCGTCGTTCGCGGGCAGGGTGTCCCGGCTGATGTCGCGGGCGTCGGCGTGGGCGGGGAGGCAGAACATTCCCACCATGCCTGCGGCGAGCGCGATATGACGCACCCTCATGCCCTCACCTCCCTGCCGGGTCCGAAGACCGACTGATCCCGAACACCTGCGGCCCGGCCCACGGCCGCACCCACCGCCGCGGACACCCGAGCCTCACCCGCACCGAGGACAACCCGGCCAACGGCACGACCCCCTGCGCGGGCGGAGACGGGAAGCCCCACCACGCCTGCCGCGAACCCGACATGACGGATACTCATGCCACGGCCACTCCGGACCCGGCCGCCACCGGCCACGCCCACCGCCCCGGACAACCGGCCCTCACCCACACCGAGGACAACCCGGCCAACCGCACGACCCCCGGCGCGGGCGGAGACGGAAAGCCCCACCACGCCCGCCGCGAACCCGAAATGACGGATACTCATGCCACGGCCACTCCGGACCCGACCGCCACCGGCCACGCCCACCGCCCCGGACAACCGGCCCTCACCCACACCGAGGACAACCCGGCCAACCGCACGACCCCCGGCGCGGGCGCGGAGGCAGAGCCTCGTCACGCCTGTATCGGGCTCGACATGACGGAACCTCATGCCCTCACCCCCGAACCAGAGCCGCAGTCCGACCGCTGCCCCACACCCGCGGCCACCGCGGTCCCACCACGGCCGACCGCCACGTCCGCCGCCTCGGACACCCGGGCCCCACTCACACCGAGGAGAACCCGGCCCACCGCACGGCCCTCGGCCCGGACGGCGACTCCCATCAGGCCCAGCACCACGCCCCCCACCGCGATCCGACGGAGTCTCATCCCTTCACCGCCCCCGCGCTGAAGCCCGTGATCAACCACTTCTGGATGAAGGCGAACACGATCACCACGGGGACGGCCGCGATGATGCCGCCGGCGGCCAGCGCGCCGAGGTCGACGCTGTCCGCGCTCATCAGGGTGTTGAGGCCGACCGGGATCGTCTGCTTGTTCTGGTTGTTGAGGAACATCAGGGCGAACAGGAAGTGGTTCCAGGAGTGCACGAAGGCGAAGGATCCGACGGCGATCAGGCCGGGCCGCAGGAGCGGCAGGACGACGATCCGGAAGGCCGTCATCCTGTTGCAGCCGTCGACCCAGGCCGCCTCCTCGAGGGAGTACGGCACGTTCTTGATGAAGTTGCTGATCAGGATCATCGACAGCGGCAGCTGGAACACCGTCTCGGCGATGATGACACTGCCCAGCGAGTTGATCATCTTCAGCTCGGCGAAGATCTCGAACAGCGGCACCAGAAGCAGCGCACCCGGCACGAACTGCGAGCACAGCAGGGCCAGCATGAACGCGTTCTTGACCTTGAAGTCGAAGCGGGCGAGGGCGTATCCGCCGGCCAGGGCGACGAGTGTCGTCATCACCAGGGTGGCGAGACCGACGTACACGCTGTTCTCGAAGTAGGTGCCGAAGGCCCGCTCCGTCCACACCTTCTTGAAGTGGTCGAAGGTGATCGGCCAGGGTACGAGCGAGGTCGAGCCGGCCGGTCGCAGCGCGAAGAGCAGGATCCAGTAGAAGGGGATGAGCGTGAAGACGAGGTAGATCGACAGCGGTGTGTAGATCTGCCAGCGCGGGACCTCGTCCCAGGAACGGCGGTGCTTGACCGAGCGCGGCGGTTCGGGTGTCTCGCGCACGGGCGCGGGGGCGACCTCCGTGGCCTCCTTGGTGATCACTTGGAACCGCCTCCGAACTTGCTCAGCCGCAGATAGACCATCGAGCAGAAGAGCAGGATCACGAACGCGACCGTGGTCAGGGCGGACGCGTAGCCGAAGTTGTGGGCGTCGACGCTGGTGTTGGCGATGTAGAGCGGCAACGTGGTCGTCTCGCCCGCCGGGCCGCCGCCGGTCAACGTGTAGAGCAGGTCGACGTTGTTGAACTCCCACACCGCGCGCAGCAGCGTGGACAGGATGATCGCGTCCTTCAGGTGCGGCAGCGTGATGTGCCAGAACTGCTTGAAGCGGCTGGCCCCGTCGACCTCGGCGGCCTCGTACAGGTCCTTCGAGACGGACTGGAGGTCGGCGAGGATCAGGATGGCGAAGAAGGGCACACCGCGCCACAGGTCGGCGACGACCGCCGCCGAGAAGACGGTGGAGGTGTCCGACAGCCAGCTGGTGCCGTAGGAGCCGATGCCCATGTCGGCGAGGTAACGGGTGATACCGGTCTGGGAGTTGTAGAGCAGCACCCAGATCGCGGAGGTCAGCACTCCGGAGACGGCCCACGGTGAGAAGACCATCGCGCGGCCCAGCCCCCGGCCCACGAAGGTCTGGTTGACGATCAGCGCGAGCGCCAGACCGAACAGCAGCTGGAGTCCGACCTCGACGAAGACCCACTTGGCGCTGAAGGTCAGCGTGTCCCAGAACTGAGGGTCCTTGGTGAAGATCTGGACGAAGTTGTCGAAGCCCGCGTACCCGTTCCGCCACGGCTTGGTGGGGTTGTAGTTCTGCAGGCTGTAGTAGAAGACGCTGATGACCGGGTAGGCGATGAAGCCCAGCATCAGCAGGGCCGCCGGCGCGATCAGCAGATACGGCAGTCTGCGTGGCGTGGCGGAGGCACGGCGCCGCCGGGGTGGCGCGGGCGGTTTCGCCACGGCTGCGGCTTGGGCCATGACTGTTCTCCGTTCTCAGTACGTCGGACGTGCGACGTGCGTTCGTCGTGCGGGAAGCGCTTTCTCTCTGCACAGGGTTGTGCCAGGTCGTGCTGTGCGATGGTGCCGCCCGCGCAAGCGGGTCGTGGTTCAGCTCGCGTACGGGTCGGCGACCCTGCCCGGGCGGGCGAGGAACTCGAAGTCGCAGCCGGTGTCGGCCTGGGTGATCTGTTCGTTGTAGAGCGCGCCGTAGCCGCGCTCGTACCGCGCGGGCGGCGGTGTCCAATCCGCCCGTCGTCGCTCCAACTCCTCGTCGTCCACGTTGAGTTGGAGGACACGCGCCTCGACGTCGAGGGTGATGTCGTCCCCCGTCCGCACGAGGGCGAGCGGTCCGCCGACGTACGACTCGGGCGCCACGTGCAGCACGCACGCGCCGTAACTCGTCCCGCTCATCCGGGCGTCGGAGATCCGGACCATGTCCCGCACGCCCTGTTTGAGCAGCTGGTCGGGGATCGGCAGCATTCCGTACTCGGGCATGCCCGGGCCGCCCTTGGGACCGGCGTTGCGCAGCACCAGCACGCTGTCGGCGGTGATGTTCAGCGCCGGGTCGTTGATGGTGCGTTGCATGGTCCTGTAGTCGTCGAAGACGACCGCGGTGCCGGTGTGCTTGAGCAGGTGCGGCTCGGCGGAGATGTGCTTGATGACGGCACCGTCCGGGCAGAGGTTGCCGCGCAGGACGGCCACCCCGCCCTCCCTCGCGACCGGGTTGTCCCGGGTGCGGATGACGTCGTCGTTGTGGACTTCCGCGCCCTCGATCTGCTCCCCGAGGGTGCCGTTCACGGTCGGCCGGTCCAGGTGGAGCAGGTCGGTGATCCGCGAGAGGAAGGCGGGCAGACCGCCGGCGAAGTAGAAGTCCTCCATGAGGTACGTCTGTCCGCCGGGCCGGACGTTCGCCAGCACCGGCACGGTACGCGCGATGCGGTCGAAGTCGTCCAGGGTGAGCTTGATGCCCGCCCGGCCGGCCATCGCGATGAGATGGATGACCGCGTTGGTGGAGCCGCCGAGCCCGAGCACCGTGGTGACGGCGTCCTCGAAGGCGTCGCGGGTGAGGATCTCGGACGGCCTGAGGCCGGTCCAGGCGAGTTCCACGGCGCGGCGCCCGGAGGCCGCGGCCATCCGCTCGTGCGCGGAGTCGACGGCCGGGATCGAGGACGCACCCGGCAGGGTCATGCCAAGGGTTTCCGCCGCCGCGGTCATCGTGGACGCGGTCCCCATGGTCATGCAGTGCCCGGGAGAACGCGCCAACCCGCCCTGCAGCTCGCGCAGTTCGCAGTCCGTCAGGTTGCCCGCGCGGTGCTCGTCCCAGTACTTCCACATGTCGGTGCCGGACCCGAGGGTCTCGCCCCGCCAGTGCCCCGGCAGCATCGGCCCCGCGGGCACGAAGATCGAGGTGACATCGGCCGAGGCCGCGCCCATGAGCAGCGCCGGCGTCGACTTGTCGCAGCCGCCGAGCAGCACCGCCGCGTCGATCGGATACGACCGCAGCAGCTCCTCCGTCTCCATCGCGAGGAGGTTGCGGTAGAGCATCGGGGTGGGCTTCTGGTACGTCTCCGAGAGGGTGGAGACCGGGAATTCGAGCGGGAAGCCCCCGGCCTGCCACACTCCCCGCTTGACCGCCTCGGCGCGCTCGCGCAGATGGACGTGGCACGGGTTGATGTCCGACCAGGTGTTGAGGACGGCGATCACCGGGCGGCCCCGGTACTCCTCGGCCTCGTAACCGAGCTGACGCATCCGGGCGTTGTGCGACCAGGTCCGCAGCTGGCCCTCGGTGCCGTACCACTGATGGCTTCTGAGCTCTTCGGGACGCTTCCTGTCGGTCATATCGACCACCCGGCGGCTATCGCGGCGACCTCGGCCCGCTCGGCCTCGGGCAGCTCGCGGCTCGGCGGGCGCACTTCGCGGCGGCACAGGCCGAGGGAGGCGAGGGCCTCCTTGACGACGGTGACGTTGTTGGCGGAGCCGTTCGCGGCGCGGAGTTCCTCGAAGCGGCGGATCTGCTCCCAGACCTTCATGGCGGCCGGGTAGTCGCCGGACCGAAGCGCCTCGATCATGTTCAGCGAGACGGCGGGGGCGACGTTCACCAGCCCCGAGGTGAAGCCGGTGGCTCCCGCCGAGAAGTAGGAGGGCGCGTAGGGCTCGGCGAGCCCGGCGACCCACACGAAGCGTTCGAGTCCCGCGTCCCGTGCGAAGGCGCCGAACCTGGCCGCGTCCGGGACGGCGTACTTCACACCGATCACGTTCGGGCAGGCGTCGGCGAGTTCGGCCAGGCGGTCGCCGCTGAGCTGGGCGTTGCGGATGTACGGAACGACTCCCAGCTCCGGGACGGCCGAGGCGATCGCACGGTGGTAGTCGACCCAGCCGCCCTGCGAGACGTAGGGGTGGACGGGCTGGTGGACCATGACCATCCCGGCGCCGAGCTCGCGGGCGTGGCGGGCGGAGGCCACGGCGGTCGGGACGTCGTGACCGACGCCGACGAGGATGTTCGCCCGGTCCCCGGCCTCCTCGACGGTCAACTCGGTGACCAGGCGGCGCTCTTCGGGGGTGAGGGCGTAGAACTCGCCGGTGTTCCCGTTGGGGGTGAGGGTGGTGATCCCTCCGTCGAGCAGCCGACGCAGCAGGGCCCGGTGGGTGTCCTGGTCGACGGTGCCGTCCTCGGCGAACGGAGTCACCGGGATCGCCACCACGTCGGCCAGGGCCGTCCGCCGGGTCTCGAACGTCTCGCTGCTCATTCCTGACCTTCCTCGTCCAGCACTCCGGGGAACGCTCGTTCCACGAAGGACGCGATGTGGGCGTGCAGGGCGCGGGCCGCTCCGTCCGCGTCGCCCTCCAGAGCGAGCCGCAGGATCTCCCGGTGCTCGCCCGCCTCCCGTTCCCAGGAGGGCGAGGCCGCCCAGGCGACGGCGGAGACGAGGGCGGCCTGGTCGCGGACCTCGTCGAGCATCCGGCCGAGCAGCGGGTTGCCGCAGGGCAGGTAGAGGGAGCGGTGGAACTCCCGGTTGGCGAGGGAGCGTTCGGCGGTGTCGGTGGCGTCGTCGGCCCGGGTCAGCGCGTCCCGTGCGGCGTCGAGGGACGCCCCGCGCCGTACGGCCCGCTTCAGCGCCTCGGGTTCGAGGAGCAGCCGGACGTCGTAGACCTCGCGCGCCATGTCCGCGTCCACCATGCGCACCGTGACGCCCTTGTACTGGCTCATCACGACGAGCCCGGTCCCGGCCAGGGTCTTGAGCGCCTCGCGCACCGGGGTCTTGGACACCCCGAACTGTGCGGCGAGTTCGGTCTCCACCAGGGCCTGACCGGGCGTCAGGCGCCCGGTGAGGATGCGGCGTTTGATCTCCTCCAGCACGTACTGCGTGCGGGAGGGGATCGGCGTGGGCACAGAGGTCATGCGCGCCTCTCGGATCTCGCGTATCGGATCTCGCGTATCGGATCTCGCGTATCGGATCTTGCGTATCTGATCTCGCGTATCGCGTCTCATATATGACGTACGAAGTACGACGCGTTGAAGGTAGGGAGGGGCGCGATGTTTCGTCAATGCTTCTGGCAAAGGAAGTTGAAGTTGCGGTGAAGACGAGGGTCAGACGAGCCGGGTGGCGCCCTCGAAGGCCGTACTGGCGCGCCCGGCGAAGGCGACGGCCGCGCGTGCGGTGGCCGCCTCCCTGGTGAGCGTGGGTCCGACGTGCGTGACGATCAGTTCGCGCACCCCGGCCTTGCGGGCGATGTCGCCGGCGTCCTCGGGTGTCAGATGGACCTGTTCGCCTTCGCGATGACGGTCGATGTCCGCCTCGCACAGGAACACGTCCGATTCCGCGGCGAGTTCGACGAGGGCGGCGCAGGGCCCGCTGTCCCCGGAGTACGCGAAGACGCGTCCGGCGCACTCGGCGCGCAGCCCGTACGCCTCGGCGTCGTGCGCGACGGCCCGCGCGGCGAGCCGGAGGTTCCAGTGCCGGACGGCGTGGCCGTCGTACAGGGGATGGAAGGCGAGGATGCCCTCGAGGAACCGGATGTCGGACCGCCCGAAGAACCCGGCGAGCCGATGGGCGCAGCCGGGCGGCGCGTAGACCGGGATCGGGGCGGGCGGGGTGAGTCCGCCGTACGCGAAGGCGTAGACGGCGGACAGCAGATCCGCGCTGTGGTCGGCGTGCAGATGAGAGATCCAGATGGCCGTCAGCCGGGAGGGATCCGTGTGCCGCTGCAACTCCGCGAAGGTGCCGGGCCCGGCGTCCACCCACACCTCGGCGCCCCCGCCGCGCAGCAGATAGCCGGAGCAGGGGCGGCCCGGCGCCGGGTGCGGGGAGGCGGTGCCGAGGACGGTGAGGCTGAGGGGCGGCATGGTGGGGAGCGTACGGTCCGGGCCTGCCGCCCGCCGCCGGTTTCCGTTCCTCTACGGCAGGGGCGTACCGGTGTCTACGGCGTCCAGCCCGGGTTCCGCCCGCTGAGCCCGATCGCCCGGTCCAGCAACGACGCGTCCTGGGGTACGGGGACGATCGGGCCGAAGATGGCATCCCGGCTCGGATCCTCCGCGGAGGCCTGGAGGAAGTCGTACGTGGCCTGGAGCGCGGCGGGGTCCGGGTCGTACGCCTGGCCGGTGGCGCGGGCCAGATCCCAGCCGTGGACGACGAGTTCGTCGATGACGACGGCGGCGGCGATCTCTCCGGGCAGGTCGACGCCGCCCGCGCGGGTCATTCCGGTCCAGGCGGCCGGGTCGCGCCAGGCCTCGGCGAGTTCGTCGAGGACCTTGGGGAGTTCCTCGCGCCGGCCGGGGCCGATGTCCGGGACGGAGTCGGTCGGCGGGGTGTCGGTCGTGGGGCCGAGGTCCTTGCGGGCGGCGTCACGGAAGGCCGCGGAGAGGTGGAGCAGGTGGCCGAGCAGGTTGTGCACCGCGTACTTCGGACACGGCGTGGTGTTCCCCAGCTGATCATCGGTGACGGCCTCGGCCAGAAGGGCGATGACGCGTGTCTGTGATCCGAGGTCCAGGGGCGGGACGGTCATGCGGTACTCCTCGCGTTCACGGTGTCGTAGGGGGTAGACCGCCCCCGCCCCGAGAACTCATCGCTCGCACGTCCAGGGATCCAGGGCACCTGCCCCATCCCGACCCCGGGGCCTTAGGCCCACGATGACCAGGCATGACGAAGACATGGGCGGTGTTCCACGACCGCAACGCCAGGCTCTTTCTCACCGCGGTGACCGTCTCGGGCTTCGGCACCTCGGCCCTGTGGCTGGCGTCCGGCGTCTGGGTCAAGGACCTCACCGGCTCGGACGGCCTGGCCGCGCTGTGCATGCTCGCGATGTGGGCACCGACCCTGGCGGGCCCGCTGCTCGGCGCGCTGGCCGACCGGGTCCCCCGCCAACCCTTGCTGATCGGCGGCAGCCTCCTGTTGGCGGCTCTGCTCCCGGTCCTCTTCGCCGTCGACGGCCCCGACCGGGTGTGGCTCCTCCTCACGGTCCTTTTCGTGTACGGCGCCGCCGGCGTCGTCCATGACGCGGCGGAGTCGGCCCTGGTCGCCGGCGCCGTCGCCCCGTCGCTGCTCGGCGGCTTCAACGGGCTGCGGATGGCGGTCACGGAGGGCATGAAACTGGTGGCGCCGCTGGCGGGAGCAGGGCTCTACGCGGTCCAGGGCGGACCGGGCGTGGCGCTCCTGGACGCGATCACGTTCGTGTTGGCCGCGCTGTTGTACGCCCGGCTGCGGGTCCGCGAGAGCCGACCGGATCCCCTCGCGCCGCCGACGAGCGCTGGGACCAGGGACGAGCCGCCCGGGCGAGCGGCGACCGCGGCGGAGGCACCCGGGCGACGCACCACCCCCGGTCTCAGCCCGACCTCCACCGACCGCCGCACGCCGTCCAGGCGCACCCCCGTCGGCGCCGGACCCCGCCACATATGGGCTCACCCCATACTCCGTCCCCTGGTCCTGGCCGGAGGCACCACCATGCTCTTCGCCGGGCTCAACGGTGCGCTGATCTACGCCGTGATCGACGGGCTCGGCCACTCACCGGCGTACGCCGGTGCGCTGTACGCCGCCCAGGGCGCCGGTTCCGTGGCGGTGGGGCTGGTCTCCGGGCCCGCTCTGCGCCGGCTGGGCGAGCGCCGGTTCGCCGCGTACGGCATCGCCCTGACCGCCGTCGCCGCCGGCCTGCGGGCGATCCCGTCCGATCCGCTGGCCCTGGCATGCAGCGCGGCCATCGGCGCGGGTCTCCCCTGTGTGCTGATCGCCGCGCTCACCGCCGTACAGCGCGAGACACCGGACGCGCTCCGGGGCCGTGCCGTCGCCACGGCGCACACGCTGGTGTACACCCCGAACGTGCTCGGCCTCGCGGCCGGCGCGACCCTGGTCGAACTGGTCGACCAGCGGCCCCTGTCGGCCCTCCTGGGCGTGGCCTGGCCGGCCACGGCGGTGCCGTTGTTTCAGCGGCCGGCCAGTGCCTCACGGATCGCGTCCAGGTCGCCGTCCGACGCCAACCCCGCGTGATACAGCCGCATCTCGGTCGCGCCCAGCTCCCGTGCCCGCGCCACGTCCGCCGCGAGCGTGCCCGGGCTGCCGCCCATCTGCGAGACGACGGGGAAGTTGGCGGCGATCACCGCGTCCTCGCGGGCCCGCGAGAATGGCGTGAGCAGGTCCGGTCCGCCCGCGCAGGGCACGACGACACCGTCCGCGACGGACAGGATGTGCTCCGGGTCGACACCCGGGTTGGCACCGACGTGGTACGTCACGGGGTCGGCGTGCAGCAGGATCTGGAAGCCCTCGGGAGCGGCCGCGCGGACGGCACGGACCGCCGTCTCCTGGAGCGTACGGGCGGTTTCGTCACGCCACGCGCGCGTGGCCGCCGCCGTACCGGCGCCGAGCAGCTTCTCGACCCCGGCCCAGCCCCCGTCGTCCGGCGCGCCCTGCCACAGCGGCTCCAGGGCGGCCCGCACGGCGGCGGCCAGCGAGTCGGCGTCCAGCCCCTGCTCGCCGTACCCCTCGCGGCACGTCCCGCAGAAGCAGAGCGCCATGAGGTACATCCCGGCGTCGCCGAGCTGCACCCCGCCGGTCTTGTCGTGGGCGTGCAGGTGCTGGAGGCCGTACCAGCCGAGGGACTCCAGTTCGGTGCCGGCCGCGCCCGGGCGCAGCGCCGCCTCGACGGCGAGGTCGGTCAGGTACGCGCGCGTGGCGGGCTGTGCGATGCACGGGGCCCACGGGTAGCGGTCGCCGTAGGCGTTGACGACCGAGGTGTCCGGATGTTCGGCGCCCAGGCGGGAGTTGTGCGCGAGGACGACCCAGGTGTGCACCTCGAGGCCCGCCTCGGAGAGCTGCGCGGCCGCCTCGCCGAAGGCGTCGCCGGGGGCCCAGTCGCCGGCCGCGTACGGACGCAGTGCACGCCCTTCCCAGCGTGCGTCCGTCGGGTACAGCACGGACGCGTGCTCGGCGGTGACGATGCGGTGGCGCGGGTGGCGGGGGGTCAGGGCGCGCGTCGAGTGGTAGGCGGCGGCGAGGGTCGCCTGCTGTACGCCGAGCCCGGCGATACGGGTCGCGGCCTCCGGGTCCCCGTTGACGTCCCAGGGGTAGACGAACGTCGACGCCTTCACTGTGCCTCCTCCAGGAGCGCGTACCCGCGCTCGATGATCTCCGCGAGCTGCTTCACATGATCCTCGCCCGGCTCGTGCAGCGGCGGGCGGACCTCCCCCACGTCGAGGCCCCGCATCCGGACCCCGGCCTTCACCAGGGAGACCGCGTATCCGCGGCCACGCGCGCGTAGTTCGACGAAGGGGCGGTAGAAGCCGTCGAGGAGGCGGTCGGCGGTGGCCCGGTCGCCGTCGATGAGCGCGCGGTGGAAGGCGAGGGCGATCTCGGGGGCGAAGCAGAAGACGGCCGAGGAGTACAGGGGGACGCCGATGGCGAGGTACGCGAGCTGCGTCTGTTCGGCGGTCGGCAGTCCGTTGAAGTAGAGGAAGTCGCCGGGTACCTCGGTGCGCACCGCGCTGACGATCCGCTGCATCAGGTCGAGGTCGCCGAGGCCGTCCTTGAGGCCGATGATCCCCTCGGTACGGGCCAGTTCGACGACGGTCTCCGGGGTGAAGACGGCGTTGTCGCGCTGGTAGACGATCACCGGGAGCGCGGTCGCGGCGGCCACCTCCCGGTAGTGCCGCAGCAGCCCCTCCTGCCCGGCGACGACGAGATACGGCGGCATGGCGAGCAGACCGTCGGCCCCGGCCGCCTCGGCGAGCCGCGCGTACCGTACGGCGAGCGCGGTGCCGTATCCGGCGCCCGCCACCACCGGCACCCGCCCCGCCGTCTCCTCGACGGCCGCGCGGACGCACGCCTCGAACTCCTCGGGCGTGAGCGCGTGGAACTCCCCGGTGCCGCAGCACGCGAACACGGCCGCGGCCCCCGCCGCCACCCCCTGGCGCACATGCGCGCGGTAGGTGTCGAGATCGACGGAGCCGTCGGCGCCGTACGCCGTGACCGGGAAGAACAGCGGCCCGCTGGGGATGCCGAGTCGGTGGACGAGGTCGGCAGACGTCACAGGCTCTCCCTAGAACGAGTGGACGAGAAGAAACGCGTGCGGGATTCTGATCGAAGTTTATATTTATGAACATGGGTCGCGCCACCCTTGACGGAGTAGCGCAATGATCCTTAGCTTGTCCACGAATGTGAATACCGTGCACTCATACGGCCGTCGCCCCAAGGAGACCCGAGGATGCCCGCTCCCCGTACCGTCCTGCTCACCGGTGCCGCCGGCGGGCTCGGCACCCTGATGCGGGATCTGCTCCCGGCCTACGGCTACGACCTGCGCCTGCTCGATCTGCGGCCCATCGAGGGCGAGCCGGACGCGCTCGTCGCCGACCTCGCCGACAAGGACGCGGTGCGCGAAGCCGTACGAGGTGTCGACGCGATCATCCACCTCGCGGGCATCTCCCTGGAAGCCCCCTTCGAGAAGATCCTCAAGGCGAACATCGAGGGCACCTATAACCTGTACGAGGCCGCTCACGCGGAGGGCGTCGGACGGATCGTCTTCGCCTCCTCCAACCACGCCGTCGGCTACACCCCCCGCCCCCAGGGCGCCGACCCGCTCATCCCGATCGACACCCCGCGCCGCCCGGACACCTTCTACGGCCTGTCCAAGTCCTTCGGTGAGGACCTCGCGCAGTTCTACTGGGACAAGCACGGCCTGGAGACCGTCTCCGTGCGCATCGGCTCCTGCTTCCCCGAGCCGACCAGCGTGCGCATGCTCTCGCTGTGGATGAGCCCGGCCGACGGCGCCCGCCTCTTCCACGCGGCCCTCACCGCCGAGCAGGTCGGCCACAGCGTGGTCTACGGCTCCTCCGCCAACACCCGCCTGTGGTGGGACCTCACCACCGCGCGGGCGCTCGGCTACGACCCGCAGGACGACTCCGAGCCGTACGCGGAGAAGCTGATCGCCGAGCAGGGCGAGCTCCAGGACGGCAACGAGGGGCACGCCTACCTCGGCGGCCAGTTCGTGACGGACCCGCCGATCTGGCCGTACTGACACACCCACGGGACGGCCGGGCGGGCACCGAACGGGCCCGCCCGCAGCCATATCCGGGCACGGGCATCGGCTCTTGATGGTGGCGCGCCGGCGCACCACCAGGGGCGCGGGGAACCGCGCGACCAGCCACATCGGACCCGCAGCCGCCACACAACCGTCCCACCCGAGTTCGTAGGCCCGGCCCGCCCGAACGGGCACACACGGACAGGATCTCTCCCGCAACAGACCTGGTCACCACCCCACACCCGCTGTACAACTTCCTGCATACGGCCCGAACGGGCAGCACGACAGGGAGGGCAGGTGACCGAATGACCAGAACCGCGGAAGAACGCCAGCGGGAGATCGTCCGGACCGCCCGCACCGCAGGCGCCGTCGACGTCAACACCCTCGCCACCCAACTCGGCGTGGCCAAGGAAACCGTGCGCCGAGACCTCCGCGCCCTGGAGGACCACGGACTGGTGCGCCGCACGCACGGCGGGGCCTATCCCGTGGAGAGCGCCGGGTTCGAGACCACGCTCGCGTTCCGGGCCACCAGCCATGTGCCCGAGAAGCGCCGGGTCGCGTCCGCCGCGGCCGAGCTGCTCGGGGACGCCGAGACCGTCTTCGTCGACGAGGGCTTCACCCCGCAGCTCATCGCCGAGGCACTGCCCAGGGACCGGCCGCTGACCGTGGTCACCGCGTCCCTGCCGGTCGCGGGGGCCCTCGCCGAGGCCGAGAACACCTCCGTCCTGCTGCTCGGCGGCCGGGTGCGCCCCGGCACCCTGGCGACCGTCGACCACTGGACGACCAAGATGCTGGCCGGCTTCGTCCTCGACCTGGCCTTCATCGGCGCCAACGGCATCTCCCGCGAACACGGCCTCACCACCCCCGACCCCGCGGTCAGTGAGGTCAAGGCCCAGGCGATCCGGGCCGCGCGCCGCACGGTGTTCGCGGGCGTGCACACCAAGTTCGGCGCGGTCAGCTTCTGCCGCTTCGCGGAGATCGGCGCACTGGAGGCGATCGTGACGAGCACCCTGCTGCCCTCGTCCGAGGCCCATCGGTACTCACTGCTGGGACCCCAGGTCATCCGGGTCTGAAGACCGAACTGCCGCGACCAGTGGGCCTTCTGCGCCACGCAGTGCCCTATATGCCCCTCTATGTCCAGGAGCGATCCATGCGAACCCAGAGCCGACGACGGCCTCCGCGAGCCACGCTCGCCATGGCCGCCGCAGGGACGCTGCTCGCCCCGCTGCTCTCCGGCTGCTGGGCCGGAGCCGGCGGGGCGGGGTCGGGCGGCGACGCCATCAACGTCCTGATGGTCAACAACCCCCAGATGACCGAGCTGCAGAAGCTGACCAAGGCCCACTTCACCAAGGAGACCGGGATCAAGGTCAACTTCACCGTCCTGCCCGAGAACGACGTCCGCGACAAGATCAGCCAGGACTTCGCCAACCAGGCCGGCCAGTACGACGTCGCGACCCTGTCCAACTACGAGATCCCGATCTACGCCCGCAACGGCTGGCTGCACGAGATGAACTCGTACGTCGCCAGGGACCCGTCGTACGACGAGAGGGACGTCCTCGCGCCCATGCGCCAGTCGCTGACCGGCGACGACGGCAAGCTCTACGGTCAGCCCTTCTACGGCGAGTCGTCCTTCCTGATGTACCGCAAGGACGTCTTCGAGCAGAAGGGACTGACGATGCCGGCCCGTCCCACCTGGACCCAGGTGGCCGACCTGGCCGCGAAGGTGGACGGCGCCGAGTCCGGCATGAAGGGCATCTGTCTGCGCGGCCTGCCCGGCTGGGGCGAGGTGATGGCCCCGCTCACCACGGTCGTGAACACCTTCGGCGGCACCTGGTTCGACAAGGGCTGGAAGGCCCGCCTCGACTCCCCCGAGTTCGAGAAGGCGGTGAAGTTCTATGTCGGCCTGGTCCGCGACCACGGCGAGTCCGGCGCCGCCCAGTCCGGCTTCGCCGAGTGCCTCAACAACATGACCCAGGGCAAGGTCGCCATGTGGTACGACGCCACCTCCGCGGCGGGTTCCCTGGAGGCGAAGGGCTCCCCGGTCAAGGGCAAGGTGGGGTACGCCCCCGCCCCCGTCGAGGAGACGAAGTCCTCCGGCTGGCTCTACACCTGGGCCTGGGGCATCCAGGACGCCTCACGCAACCCCGACAAGGCCTGGAAGTTCGTCTCCTGGGCCTCAAGCAAGCAGTACGAGCAGCTGGTCGGCGACCAGATCGGCTGGTCCAACGTGCCGGCCGGCAAGCGCGCGTCGACGTACACCAACCCCGCCTACGTCAAAGAGGCCGCCGCCTTCCAGGAGATGACCAAGGAGGCCATCGAGCAGGCCCGGCCGAACGACCCGGGGGTGCAGCCGCGCCCCGCGCCCGGCATCCAGTTCGTCGGCATCCCCGAGTTCACCGATCTCGGCACCAGGGTCTCCCAGGAGATCAGCGCGGCCATCGCCGGACGCCAGTCCGTCGAGTCGGCCCTGCAGAAGTCCCAGCAGCTCGCCGAGAAGATCTCCGAGGAGTACGAGGGACGATGACCGCGACAACCATGGCCCCGCCGGCCACTGAGACCGTACGCACCGCGGACCCGTCGAAGGCCCGCCTCCGCGCCTGGGCCACCCGCGCCCCGCTGCTCCCCGCCCTGATCTTCATGATCGTGGTCACCCAGCTGCCGTTCGTGGCCACGGTGGTGATCTCGTTCTTCGACTGGAACTCCCTCTATCCCAAGGCCCGTCACTTCACCGGCGTCGACAACTACAAGGACGTCCTCACCGACGCGGACCTGCGCCACTCCGTGTGGACGACGGTCCTGCTGACGGTGACGGTGGTCCTGGTCAGCCTCGTCCTCGGACTGCTCCTGGCCCTGCTCCTGGACCGTCGCTTCAAGGGTCGGGGTGTGGTCCGCACCCTGCTGATCGCGCCCTTCCTGGTGGTCCCGGTGGCAGCCGCGCTGCTCTGGAAACATGTGCTCTACAACCCCGAATACGGCCTGCTCAATGGGTTGTTGCACTACGTGGGCGGACCACAGCCGGACTGGATCTCCAACACCCCGCTGCTCGCCGTCGAGGCCTCGCTGGTCTGGCAGTGGACCCCGTTCATGATGCTCATCCTGCTGGCCGGCCTGCAGAGCCGCGACCAGCAGCAGATGGAGGCCGCGCGGGTGGACGGCGCGAGCGACTGGCAGATCTTCCGCTATCTGACCCTCCCGCATCTGCGCAGGTATCTGGAGCTGGGGGCCCTGCTGGGCTCGATCTACATCGTCCAGAACTTCGACGCGGTCTTCACGATCACCTCTGGCGGCCTCGGGACCGCCAACCTCCCCTACACCGTCTACCAGAGCTTCTACCAGGCCCACGAGAACGGCCTCGCCTCGGCCGCCGGCGTCCTGGTCGTCATCGGCTCCATCATCATCGCGACCTTCGCCCTGCGCGTGGTGTCGTCCCTGTTCCGTGAGGAGGTGGGCCGGGCATGAGCACGATCGCCGTGAAACGCAAGGGACTTGGCCTGGGTCTGGTGGCCTGGCTGCTGGGAATCGTCTTCTTCCTGCCGATCGCGTGGATGGCCCTGACGTCCTTCCACTCGGAGACGGACGCGGCCACCAACCCGCCCTCCTTCGGCGCCGCCCTCACCCTGGACGGCTACCGCGAGTTCTTCGGCACGGGCGGCGGCGCGAGCCCCTGGCCCGCGCTGATCAACTCGACGGTCGCCTCGCTGGCCTCGACGCTCTTCGTCCTGCTTCTGGCCCTCCCGGCGGCGTACGCGCTGTCGATCCGCCCGGTGAAGAAGTGGACGGACGTCCTGTTCTTCTTCCTGTCGACGAAGATGCTCCCGGTGGTGGCGGGCCTGCTCCCCATCTACCTGTTCGCGAAGAACACCGACATGCTCGACAACATCTGGCTGCTGGTCATCCTCTACACGTCGATGAACCTGCCGATCGCCGTCTGGATGATGCAGTCCTTCCTCGCCGAGGTCCCGGTGGCCGTGATCGAGGCCGCGCGCGTGGACGGCGCCCGTCTTCCCACGATCCTCGCGCGCGTGGTGGCCCCGATCGCCCTGCCCGGCATCGCGGCGACGGCCCTGATCTGCTTCATCTTCAGCTGGAACGAACTGCTGTTCGCGAGGGTGCTGACCGGCGTGGTGGCCGAGACCGCCCCCGTCTTCCTGACCGGCTTCATCACCAGCCAGGGCCTGTTCCTGGCCAAGGTGTGCGCCGCGTCGCTCGTCATCTCCCTGCCGGTACTCGCCGCGGGGTTCGCCGCCCAGGACAAACTGGTCCAGGGCCTGTCGCTGGGAGCCGTGAAATGAAGGCCGCCGTCATCGAGTCCGTGGGCCGTGCCGTCGTCGCCGAGGTCCCGGACCCGACGCCGGGCCCGCGCGAGGTCGTCGTCGAGGTCGCCGCGTGCGGCCTGTGCGGCACCGACCTGCACATCCTCCAGGGCGAGTTCGCCCCCAAGCTGCCGATCGTGCCGGGCCACGAGTTCGCCGGCCAGGTGGTCGGCGTCGGCACCCAGGTCACCGAGCTCGCGGCCGGCGACCGGGTGGCCGTGGACCCGTCCCTGTACTGCTACGAGTGCCGGTACTGCCGTACGGGCCACAACAACCTCTGCGAACGCTGGGCCGCGATCGGCGTCACGACGGCGGGTGGCGCGGCGCAGTACGCGGTCGCGCCGGTGGCCAATTGCGTACGGCTGCCCGAACACGTCCGTACCCAGGACGCGGCGCTGGTGGAGCCGTTGTCCTGTGCGGTCCGGGGGTACGACGTCCTGCAGTCCCGCCTGGGCGCCCATGTCCTGATCTACGGCTCGGGGACGATGGGCCTGATGATGCTGGAGCTGGCCAAGCGGACCGGCGCGGCGAGCGTGGACATGGTGGACGTGAACCCGACCCGCCTGGAGACGGCCCGTCGGCTCGGCGTCTCGGCGTCCGCCGCGAACCCGGACGAGCTGGACCGTCCGCAGGGCTGGGACCTCGTGGTCGACGCGACGGGCAACGCGGCAGCGATCCAGGACGGCCTGGAGCGGGTGGCCAAGGCAGGCACCTTCCTCCAGTTCGGGGTGGCCGACTATGCGACGCGGGTGACGATCGACCCGTACCGCATCTACAACCAGGAGATCACCATCACCGGCTCCATGGCCGTCCTGCACAGCTTCGAACGCGCGGCGGAACTCTTCGCGACCGGTGTCCTGGACCCGGAGATCTTCATCAGCGACCGGCTGCCCCTTGACCGGTATCCGGAGGCGTTGGAGCAGTTCGCGGCGGGGGTGGGCCGGAAGATCGTCGTGGTGCCGTAGCCCCGCTCGGCCATTTGGCCGTCGGGTAAGGGAACGGCAAAGTGAGCCCGATCGTTCACGGGGCATGACAGCTATGACCCCCGGCTCGAACATCCCCCTGTCCGCCGCCCGCGTGACGGTGGACGTCGCCGCGCCCGTGCGGCTCGACGTATCGGGCCTGCTGCTCACCGCCGACGGCAAGGTGCGCTCCGACGACGACTTCATCTTCTACAACCAGCCCTCCGGCCCGGGGGTGACGTACCGCTCGGGCGGCGGTACGGCCCCCGACGCGATCACCGTCGACACGTCGGCCGTACCGCCCGGCATCGAGAAGATCGTCGTCACCGCCAGCCCGGACGCCGCGGGCCAGACCTTCCAGGGCATCGAGCCGACGGCCACGATCCGCAACGCGGACGACGACAGCGTGCTGGCCACGTTCACGCCGCCGCAGCTCGGCACCGAGACTGCGCTGGTAATCGTGGAGGTCTACCTGCGCAACGGCGCCTGGAAGGCCCGGGCGGTGGGGCAGGGGTACGCCAACGGGCTGGCCGGGATCGCGACGGACTTCGGCGTGACGGTGGAGGAGCCCGCGCCGACGCCCGCCGCGGCCCCTGTGGCCCCGCCGCAGCCGGTGACTCCGCCGCCCGCGCCGACCGTGCAGACCCCGGTGGCCCCGCCGGCCCCGGCCATGGACCCGCGGCTCGCCGCGTCGGCGCCCGCCGCTCCCCCCGCCCCACCCGTTCCCGGCGCCGGGAAGATCAACCTCGACAAGGGCCGGGTCAGCCTCCAGAAGAACCAGACGGTGTCCCTGGTCAAGGGCGGGCGTCCGCTGCTCTCCCAGGTCAAGATGGGCCTCGGCTGGGAGCCCGCGTACCGCGGCAAGGACATCGACCTCGACGCGTCCGTCATCGCCTACGGGCCGCAGCGCAACCACATCGACAGCTGCTACTTCGGCAAGCTGTCCATCGTCGGCGGCGCGATCAAGCACTCCGGTGACAACCTCACGGGTGAGGGCGGCGGTGACGACGAGGTGATCGTCGTCGACCTCGGCCGGCTCCCCCAGGAGGTCACCGGCCTCGTCTTCACGGTCAACTCCTTCTCCGGCCAGAAGTTCACGGAGGTCGCCAAGGCGTACTGCCGTCTCATCGACGCCGCGAGCGGAGAGGAACTGGTCCGCTTCGACCTCACGAACGCCGAGGCGCAGACGGGCGTGATGATGGCCAAGCTGATCAAGCAGTTCTCCGGCGAGTGGGAGATGACGGCGATCGGCGACTTCGTGAAGTCCCGCACGGTGAGGGGGATGGTGAAGCCGGCGGCCCAGGCGCTCTAGTGCACGATGCGGTGCGTGGCCAGGCGGTGAGTGGTGGGGGCCTGCGCGGATCAGCCCCCACCGCCGCCGCGTCTCCTGGTAATTCCGTTGCCGCAGCGCCGGCATCTTCGATCGAATGCCTCCATGACTCATGACGGCCCTGCGGACCATCTGGAGCAGAACCGACGGTTTTGGGATGACGAGGCGGCTGCGTGGCACGGGCCGCTCGCCCGCGATCACTGGGCGCAGACGGAACCGTCCTGGGGACTGTGGGCCACCCCCGAGTCGCAGGCCTCCGTGCTTCCCGACGGCATCGACGGGATGCGCGCCATCGAGCTGGGCTGCGGTACCGCCTACGTTTCCGCCTGGCTCGCCAGAGCGGGCGCCCACCCGGTCGGGATCGACGTCTCGGAGAAGCAGCTCGCCACCGCTCAAGCGATGCAGGCGGAGTTCGGCATCGACTTCCCCCTTGTCCTGGGCAATGCCGAGAAGGTGCCCTACGAGGACGACACCTTCGACTTGGCGATCAGCGAGTACGGCGCCTCGTTGTGGTGCGACCCCTACCGGTGGATCCCGGAGGCGGCCCGGCTCCTCGTTCCCGGCGGCCGGCTGGTCTTCATGCGCTACTCACCACTGTTCGCACTGTGCGTGCCGGCCGAGGGACCGCCATCCACGACCCTGACCCGCGGGCAGTTCGGCCTGACACGGCTGCACCGGGGATCACACGTGGAGTTCGTCCTGCCGCACGGTGAGATGCTCCGTCTGCTTCGGTCCTGCGGCTTCGTCGTCGAAGACCTGATGGAGATTCAAGCGCCCCGGTCTGCCCACACGGACTATGAGGACGTTCCCGCCGACTGGGCCCGGCAATGGCCCAGCGAGGAGATCTGGAAAGCGCGGCTGGCAGGCTGACCCACCACCGGCTATGCCCGCAGCCCCTCCGTGAGCAGGGACAGGTACCGCCGGATGGACTCGTCCCCGCCGTCCGCCAGCTCCGCCGCACCGACGACCCCGTGTGCCAGCCGAAGCAACTCGATCGGCTCGACATCCGCCCGCAGCGTCCCCTCCGCCCGCGCCGCCTCCACCAGCCGCGTAGCCGCCCCCCGCACATGCGTCCCGCACACCGTGAGCACCGCATCGCTGCCGTCCGCCACCGCCGACCCCAGCAGCGTCTTCAGCCCGCGCACCTGAATCGTGCCGACGCACAGCTCGTACAGCCACTCCGCCAGCGCCTCCCCCGGCGGCAACTCCTCCGCGAGTTCGTCGGCCCGGCGCGCGAACCCCTCGACACGGTCCACGTACGCCGCCTCGAGCAGGGCCTGCCGCGTCGGGAAATGCCGGTACAGCGTCCCGGACCCCACACCGGCCCGCTTGGCGATGTCGTCCAGCGACGCACCCTCCCCATGCTCGGCGAAGGCCTCCGCCGCCACCTTCAGCAACCGCTCGTAGTTGCGCCGAGCGTCCGCGCGCATGGACCTGACCTGCGTCATCCCGATACCCCTCGCGAACCGGAGACTCTCTCCGCAGGGTACCGAACCCTGTCCAGTCCCCTCAGAGCAGTTGACCGGAGGCGTGCAGCGCGTCGAACACCAACTGGTCCACGGCCGAGACCCGCGCACGATCGCCGTAGCCGAACCAGTCCGACTCTTCGATCTCGCTCGAGGCAACCAGCGGGCCGACGTACTCGGCGGTGTAACAGATCATCCGGAACTGGGTGCGTCCGTCGTCCCTTCGCGTCTCGAAGGTGCCGACGTGCACCATCGTGGCCGTGTCCACCCGGGACCGGAGTTCCTCAGCGATCTCGCGTGCCAAGGTCTCGGCGTCGGACTCACCCGGCTCCCGCTTCCCGCCCGGGAAGTAGAAGACATCCACACCGCGGCTGCGTGTCACCAGCACCCGCCCGTCACGCACCAGAACCCAGGCCACCTTCTCCGGAACGCCCTCGCTCTTCCCCATCCCGGGACCCTACCCACCCACGTTCACCTCTTCGTCGCCCCGCCGCCAGATCCCGCAGAAAGTGCCGTGCGCCGATCAGGAAGACGACGATCAGCGGCAGGACGCTCATCAGCGCGCCGGCCATCACCACCGCGTAGTCGGTGTTGTAGGCGATCTTGAGATTGGCGGGCCGGAACAGCGGCAGCGCGACCTGCGCGTAGAGCCGGAAGAAGCCGGCGCCGTCGATCCGGCCGGCGTCGAGGAGTTCGTCCGGCAGCGAGTTCTGGGCGTACTGACGCATCCAGAAGATGCCGAACGCGTTGGCCGCCCCCGGGATGATCAGCGCTTTCAGCGTGCCCGCCCCGCCGAGAGAGGCACCGAGCAGGCGCCTGCGGGACATCGTTCGGTGTGGCATGGGCGCGCACTCGCTTTCCGGGACAGGGTTGGACAACGATGTCAAGCTCCCCTGAACGTTCACGTGAACGTTGCCGACGAGTATTGGGGGTGGCTGAAAACAGGAGTCAAGACGTGGGCGGGCGCGATGTGTTGAGTGCCGGTGATTTGCTGCCGACAGTGCCGCCCTCAGGCGGGGTGCGTCTCGTCGACCACGTATCCGCGCCGCTTGTCCACCACGTTGCGCAGCGGTCGGCCCTCGAGGTGCCGGGTGAGGTTGTCGAGGAACACCTCGACGAGCGCCTCCCGCTCGCTGGTGGTCTCGCCCGCCGTGTGCGGGGAGATCATCACGCCGGGCATGTCCCACAGGGGCGATTCGGCAGGCAGCGGTTCCTGGGCGAACACGTCGAGGGCTGCGCCGCCGAGCCGCCCGGCGGCCAGGTGGTCGACCAGCGCCTCCTCGTCGACGAGTCCGCCCCGGCCTACGTTGATCAGCCGTGCCCCCGGCTTCATGGCGGCGAGCACGGGGGCGTCGACCATGCCCCGGGTGCCCTGAGTGAGGGGTGCGGCCAGGACGACGTAGTCCGCTTCCGTCAGGGCGGAGCGCAGGGTCGACGCACCGTGGACCGTGCCGAAGTCGGGGTCGTCGGTGCGGGCCTTGCGGCCCGCGCCGGACACCCGCATCCCGACGGCGCGCAGCAGCCGGGCGATGGCCCGGCCGATCGGACCCGTCCCCCAGACCAGCACGGTGCGTCCGGTGATGCCGTCACTGGGGCGCGGACGCCACTCGCGGCGCCGCTGGTGCTCCCAGGTGCCGGGGAAGTCCTTGGCGAGGGCGAGGATCAGGCCGAGGACGTACTCGGCGGTCGGCTGGTCGTAGACCCCGCGGGCGTTGGTCAGGACAACGCCCGGATCGTCCACCAGGGCGGGGAACAGGAAGGAGTCCACGCCCGCTGAGGCCGCGTGGACCCAGCGGGGTGCCTTGTCCGGGTTGTCGGGCCAGGCCTCGCGGATGGCCGGGGTGATGGTGACCCAGGCCAGGAGGGCGTCGGCACCGGGGAGGAGGTAGGGCAGTTCCTCCTCGGTGGCGTAGACGGTGTCCGCGAGACGTTCGATGAGTGCGGTGGCGGGGGGCCGGTTGCCGCGGTAGAGGACGACGAGTCGCTCGGGCATGTCAGGCTCCGACGGGGACGGCTACGTACTTGTACTCCAGGAACTCGTCGATGCCGACGCGTCCGCCTTCGCGGCCCAGGCCTGACTGCTTGACGCCGCCGAAGGGCGCGGCGGGGTTGGAGACCAGGCCGGTGTTGAGGCCGATCATGCCGCTTTCGAGGCGTTCGGCGACGCGCAGGGCGCGGTCGAGGTTCTGGGTGAACAGGTAGGCGGCCAGGCCGAATTCGGTGTCGTTGGCGGCGGTGACGGCCTCGTCCTCGGTGTCGAAGGTGCGGATCGCGGCGACCGGGCCGAAGATCTCGGTGTCGATGATCGCGGAGTCGGGGGCGATGCCGGTGAGGACGGTGGGCGGGTAGAAGCAGCCCGGCCCTTCGGGGAGTTCACCACCGGTCAGGACGGTGGCGCCGCGCTTGACGGCGTCCCGCACCAGGTCGTGGGCCTTGCTGCGGCCGGCGTTGTCGATGAGGGGGCCGACGTCGGTGCCGGGTTCGGTGCCGTCGCCGACCGTCAGGGCTGCCATGCGGGCGGAGAGGCGGGTGGCGAACTCGTCGGCGACGGAGGTGTGGACGTAGATGCGGTTGGCGGCGCAGCAGGACTCGCCCATGTTGCGCATCTTGGCGACCAAGGTGCCTTCGACGGCGACGTCGAGGTCGGCGTCGCCGAAGACGATGAGGGGGGCGTTGCCGCCCAGTTCCATCGAGGTGCGGATGACGGTGTCGGCGCACTGGGCCAGCAGGATCCGGCCGACCTGGGTGGAGCCGGTGAAGGAGAGCTTGCGGATCTTCCCGCCGCGCAGCAGGGGTTCGACGACGCCGGCGGCGTCGGTGGTGGTGACGATGTTGAGCACACCGGCCGGCAGACCCGCTTCGGTGAGGATCTCCGCCAGGGCGAGGCTGGTCAGGGGGGTCTGGGGGGCGGGTTTGAGGACGATGGTGCAGCCGGCGGCGATGGCGGGGCCGATCTTGCGGGTGCCCATCGCCAGGGGGAAGTTCCAGGGGGTGATGAGCAGGCAGGGGCCGACCGGCTGGCGGGTGGCCAGCAGGCGGTTCCTGCCGTCGGGGGCGGTGGTCAGCCCGCCGTCGATACGGACGGCCTCCTCGGAGAACCAGCGGAAGAACTCCGCGCCGTAGGCGACTTCGGCGCGCGCCTCGGCCAGGGGCTTGCCCATCTCCAGGGTCATCAGCAGCGCGAGGTCCTCGGTGCGCGCGATGATGATGTCGTAGGCGCGGCGCAGGATCTCGCTGCGCACCCGGGGCGGAGTGGCGGCCCAGGCGGCCTGCGCGGCGACCGCCGCCTCGACGGCACGCCGGCCGTCCGCGGGAGAGGCGTCGGCGACCTGGCACAGCTCCTCGCCGGTGGCCGGGTTGTCGACGGACAGGGTCCGGCCGGACTCGGCGTCCTGCCAGCCACCGCCGATGAACAGCTGCTTGGGAACATCACGGACGACAGTCATCGTGGGTATCTCCTTGGTGTGTGGTGAGGGGCTGCCGACCGGTCAGCGGATGCGGTCCAGCGTCTTGTAGTAGGCGCCCGCGAAGGGCAGGAACCAGGCGGTGCCGTTGTAGAGGGGGATGCGGGGCGGGGCCAGGTCACGGACCGGGCTGGCCTCGGGGTGGCCGTCCATCACCTCGGCCATGACCTGCCCCATGTGCGTGGCCATCTGCACGCCGTGGCCCGCGTATCCCATGGAGTAGTGGACGCCGTCCTCGGTCTGCCCGGCGTGGACGATGCGGTCCCTCGCGAATCCGACGGAGCCGCCCCACACGTACTCGACCTTCGTGCGGGCGAGTTGGGGGAAGATCTCGCACATCTCACGGAACAGGACGGCCCCGCTCTTCTTGTCCGAGGTGGGGTCGGAGGGCGCGAAGCGGGCGCGGCCGCCGAACAGCAGCCGGTTGTCCGGGGTGAGCCGGAAGTAGTGGCAGACCTGGTTGGAGTCGACGATGAGGCGGGCCTTGGGGATGATGTCCCGGGCGAGGTCCTCGCCGAGCGGCTCGGTCACGATGATGAAGCTGCCCAGGCAGACCTGCCGGCGGCGCAGCCACGGGAAGTTCTTGTCGGTGTAGGCGTCGGTGGCCATCATGACCTGCCCGGCGCGGATCACACCGCGCTCGGTGCTGACCTCGAACCGGCCCGCGGCGGTTCGGCGCACGCCGATGGCCGCGTTGCGCTCGTGGATCTCGACACCGGTGCGCTCGCACGCCTCGGCCATGCCGCGCACGAAGCGGCCGACGTGCAGTGCGGCGCTGAACGGGTCGAGCAGGCCGCCGTGGTAGGCGTCGGATCCGATCTCGGACCGCAGCTCGGACCTGCTGACCAGAGTGGTCTCGTGTCCGAAGTGCTTGGCCAGGTCGCGCTGTTGGGCCTTCTTGTTCTCGAAGTGCGCGGGGCGGGACGCGACGCCCAGGCGTCCGACACGGCGGAACTGGCAGTCGATGGACTCCTCTTTCACGAGCCGCTCGACGGTGTCCACGGCCTCGCCGTAGGAGTTGTAGATCTCGCGGGCCCGCTCCAGTCCGTACCGGCCGATGGCCTGGCCCACGCCGATCGTGAAGCCCAGGTTCGCCATGCCGCCGTTGCGCGCGGAGGCACCGGAGCCGATCTGGCCCTTCTCGACGAGGGTGACGCGGGCGCCCTTGCGGGCGGAGTGGAGGGCGGTGGACAGACCCGTCAGGCCGGCGCCGACGACCACCAGGTCGGTGTCCTCGGAGAGGGGCTTGCCCGAGCGGTCGGGAAACGGACCGGCGGTCTCTGTCCAGTACGGGATCGTCTTCATTTCGGGTCCTCTGCGGGGAGTTCGAAGTGGCTCAGGTGAGCGGTTCGACGGGAAGGGCGTGCCGGCCGTCGCGGTGGCCGCCGAGTCTGCGGACGAGGGCGACCAGGGCGAGGGCCAGGACGGCCAGGGCGATGAGGACGGCGCTGACGGCGGTGACGGTCGGGTCGACGTCGAACTGCAGGGCGTTGAAGACCAGGACCGGCAGGGTGCGGGTGTCGGGGGTCGACATGAACTGGGCGATGAAGAACTCGTCGAAGCTGGTGATGAACGAGAACACCGCGGCGGCGATCAACCCGGGGGTGGCCAGGGGGAAGGTGATGCGCCGGGCGATGGTCATCCGGTTGGCGCCCATGCTGGCGGCGGCGTCTTCGAGCCGTTCGTCGATGCCTCTCAGCGTGGAGATCATGATGAGGATCGCGATGGGCGCGGCGAGCACGGTGTGGCCGAGAGCGATGGCCAGGGGGCTGCCGAGCATGCCGGCCGGTTCGAAGAACAGGAACAGGCCGAGCGCGATGACCACTTGGGGGATGAGCAGCGGAGCCAGGACCAGCCCGTAGACCGCCGTGTGCAGGGGTAGTCGGCCGCGGGCCAGGGCGGTGGCTGCGGTGGCCCCCAGGATGAGGGAGAACACGGTGGTGAGGGAGGCGATGAGGCTGGACAGGGCGATGGAGGTGGCCCAGTTGCCGCCGGGCGCGGCCATCTGCTCGTACCAGTGGGTGCTGTACTCCTTCGGCGGGAAGGTGCCGATGCCGTCGGCGCCGAAGGAGGTGACCAGGATGATGACGATGGGCATCGCCAGGAACAGCAGGATCGCGGTGGCGCTCAGGGCGCGGCCGATGTGTCCGGCCCGGGTGGCGGGCAGTTCCATCATGAGCTGCTCCTTCGTGCGGCCGCCTTCTTGCGGCGGAGCTTGGCCAGTCCGAGCACGCCCAGTCCGGCGAAGGTGAGCAGGAGCAGGATCACGCCGAAGGCGGCGGCGGAGTTCCACTGGTCCTGCTTCATCACCTGCTGGTCGATGAGCGCGGCGACGACGGTCTGCTTGTCGCCGCCCATCAGGGCCGGGGTGATGTAGTAACCCAGGCACAGGATGAAACTGAGCAGCCCTGCGGTGCCGATACCGGGCGCGACCAGCGGCAGGTAGATCCTTCGGAAGATCGTCAACCGGCTCGCGCCGAAGCCTGCCGCCGCGGCCAGGAGCCGGCCGTCGACACCGCGCATCACGCCCTGCAGGACCAGGACCGTGTAGGGCAGCATCACCGACGTGGTGCCGATGACCACACCGGTCTCGTTGTAGAGCAGCGGGAACGGGGCCCCCGGCACGTGCAGGGAAGTCAACAGCGTGTTGATCAGGCCGTGGTCACCGAGCATGATGATCCACCCGTAGGTGCGCACCAGGGCACTGATGAAGTGCGGCACCACCACGATCAGCATGGCCAGCGCGGCGAAGACGGGCCGCATCCGGGCGATGGCGTGCGCCAGGACGAAACCCACCAGAAGACTGAGCACCGCGGTCTCGGCGGAGATCCGCAGGGTGGAGAGGAGCACGGACAGGTTCACGCCGCTGAGGGCGTCGGCGTACCAGTGCAGGGTGAATCCGCCGCTGTCGCCCTTGAGGCTCAGCGAGAGCACGCCGATGATCGGGTACACGAACAGCACCAGCAGGAACACCGTGACGGGGACGGCGTTGACCAGGGCGAGTCGGGAGCGGTGCCCGCGCATCGCGGACGTTCTCACACGCACCTTGCCGGGTGCGAGAGTGGTGCCGGCCACGGCTCACCCCCCGTCCGTCGCGTCGAAGACGCTGACGTCGTCCCGGTCGGCGGTGACACACACCCGCTCGCCGGGACGCGGCGGGACGGCGGCGGTCTCGATCCGCAGCGGCTGCGTCCCCGGAGCGGCACCGTCCAGGCGGACGGTGATCCGGGTCAGCGAGCCGACGTAGACGGCGGTCTCGACCGTGCCGGAACAACAGCCCTCCTCGGCACCGACCAGGCGCAGCTTGCCCGGCCGCACCGCGGCTCGCACGCTCTGTCCGGGCACGCAGGGGTGGGCGCGGGCCGTGAGCACGCCGCCGGTGTCGAGGCGCACGCGGGTGCAGTCGTCGCCCCCGCCGTCCTCCGCCTTGCCGGTGAGGAAGTTGGCGGCGCCCAGGAAGTCGGCGACGAACGGGGTGCGGGGGCGTTCGAACAGGCCGCGGGGGGTGTCGAACTGCTCGATGCGGCCGTCCTTCATGATGGCGATCCGGTCCGACAGGACCAGCGCCTCCTCCTGATCGTGCGTCACATAGATGACGGTCAGTCCGAGTTCACGCTGGATGGACTTGATCTCGGTCTGCATCTGGTCGCGGAGCCTCTTGTCCAGGGCACCCAGGGGTTCGTCCATCAGCACGATCGGCGGACGGTAGACCAGGACCCGGCACAGGGCGACCCTCTGCTGCTGACCACCGGAGAGCTCACGGGGCTTGCGGCCGGCGAACTTCGACAGGCCCGCCGCCTCCAGCGTCTCCCCCACCCGGCGGCGGATCTCCGCCTTGTCCACCCCTCGCAGCTGCAGGGGGAAGGCGACGTTCTCGGCGACGGTCATGTGCGGGAAGAGGAGGTACTGCTGGAAGACGAAGCCGAAGTCCCGCTTGCCCGGGTTGAGTTCGGTGATGTCCCGGCCGTCGACGGTGATGCTGCCGGAGTCGGGCTCGGTGAACCCGGCCAGCATCATCAGCGTGGTCGTCTTGCCGGAACCGGACGAGCCGAGGAAGGTGACGAACTCACCCGCCGCGATCTCCATGTCCACGCCGTCGACCACCGTCGTCCCGCCGTAGGACTTGGACAGCCCCGTCACCGACAACGACTTGCCCGTCGGTGAGGAGGAGCGCGGGGCCAGGGCGGCGGCGAGGTCGTCGGCGGACAGCTTTGCGGCGGTCAGACTCCGGGTCCGCTCAGGCATCGGCCCACTCCTGCCAGCGCTTGGTGACGGCGTCACGGTTCTTGTCCCACCAGGCGGCATCCGCGTCGAACCCGATCTTGAGGTTCTGCGGCGAGGTCGGCAGCGTGGCCAGGACGTCCACCGGGAGCAGCTTGGTTGCCGCCGGGACGACCGGGCCGCCGGTGGGACTGAGCTTGGCGAACGCCGCCTGCACCTCGGGACGCAGCGAGAAGTCGATCAGCTGGTAGGCCGCGTCTGTGTTGTCCGCGCCCTTCGGGATGCCCCAGCCGTTGGTCATCCTGCGGGCGCCGTTCCACTGGTAGGCGACCGGCTGACCCTGCTTGATCAGCTCGTCCGCGCGGCCGCCCCACAGGCTGGTCGCGACGACCTCCTTGCGGCCGAGCAGGACGGCCGGCAGGGCGCCGGTGTTCCAGAACTTCTTCACATCGCCGCGGATCCGCGACATCGACGCGAACGCCCGGTCCACATCCAGCGGGTACAGCTTGTCCAGCGGCACACCGTCGGCCAGCAGCGCGAACTCCAGCTCCGGCAGGTCGGCCTCCGCGCTCTGCAGCGAGCGGGGGCCGCTGAAGGAATGCGTGTTCCAGAAGTCGGCCCAGCTCTTCGGGGCGCGCTTGAGGCTGTCCGTGCGGTAGGCCATCACGCTCGCCCACACGTTCTTGCCGACCGCGTACTCCGGCAGGTTGTGCTCCGCGATCCCGGCGTCCTTGACACTCTTCAGCCGGTCGTGGTCCACCGGCTCCAGACACTCCAGCCTCGCCATCTTCTGGAAGTTCAGCAGGGTGTTGTCCATCAGGTCGACCTGCGGACGGCCCTGCTTGACCTGGGCGATGATCTGCGCCGACTGGTAGTTGACCGTGGTGACCGTGATGCCGGTCTCCTTGGCGAACGGCTCGTAGATCGCCTCGGTCAGAGCGTCGTTGTAGGCGCCACCACTGTTGCTGACGACGAGCCGCTTCTTGGAGCCGCCCGAGCCGCGGCTTTCGCTACTGCCCATGAGGGTGCCGCAGCCGGTCACCACGGTGGCGGCGGCCAGCGCGCCTGCGGTACGGAGTACGGTTCTGCGGCCTATCCGGTTGGCTTCCATCGGGCGCCTCCTGGTGAGGGTCTGGATTCGGGGGAACGGAAAACGCTGGGGTAGGGGGTCCTTCGGGACTGTCCGTGCGGGACGGTGTGCGTCGTGATTCAGATGCCGAGCATGGTGTTGAGCTCGTCCAGGGACTTCACCGGCACGTAGTCATAGCCGTGGGTGACCGGGTCGCAGCCCCGGTCCAGGAGGATCAGGTTGCGGAAGCCCAAGTCGTGCATCGGCATCAGGTCGTAGCGGGTGTGCGAGGAGACGTGCACGAAGTCCTCGGGGGACGCGTCGAGCTGGTCGAGCATGTACTCGAACGCGGCGTACCGGGGCTTGTAGTAGCCGGCCTGCTCCGCGGTGAAGACCGCGTGGAAGTCCGCCCCGAGCCGGGGCACGCTCTCCTGCAGGAAAGAGTCCTCAGCGTTGGAGAAGATCACCAGCTTGTAGTTCTCGCCCATCTTCTTCAGCGGCTCGGGCACGTCGGCGTGCGGGCCCCAGCTGCGCACGCCGTCGGCGAACCGCTTGCCCGCGTCCGGCGCCGCCTTCACACCCCACTTGCGGCAGACCCTCTCGAAGGAGTCCTGCAGCACCTGCTCGTAGGGGTAGTACTCGCCGCGGACCTGGTCGTAGCGGTAGCCGCGGAACTCCCGGACGAACTGGTCCCAGTGCTCGGCGGGGATCTGGCCGCCGACGAGCTCACGCGTGATGGGGGTCATGGGCCACTCGATCAACGTGCCGTAGCAGTCGAACGAGACGTACTTCGGCCGGAACTGAAACGACGGAATGGGCATGGAAGAACTCCAGTTCTTTACTGCAGGAACAGGCTGCGATTCGGTATTTGTCGCTACTTTTCCGGCACACCTGTGACGGACTTCCCCATGGGGGAGGCGAGGTGACTTCGAGTCAGACGGCGCCGGCCGCGGCCGGTGCCAGGAAGTCGACGGGATGGTCGGTGGTGCCGTCCAGGGCGAGGTCGGCGGCGATCTCGCCCATCGCGGGCGACAGTTTGAAGCCGCTGCCGGAGAAGCCGGCCATGACGATGATGTCGTCCTCGCCGGGGAGGCGGCCGACGAGCGGGTTTCCGGAGTCGGTGTAGCCCTCCATGTAGGCCGACATCCTGATGGGGTCGGGGTTCAGGTCGGGCATCAGCTCGCTGATGAACTCGCGCATGGTGGCGAGTTCCTCCGGGCGGACCGTCCGCTCGAGCCGTTCGGGGTCGGCCACCGGCAGGTGGCGCGCGGAGTGGAGACCCAACTTGAAGGAGAGGCCCAGCTTGACGGACATGCCGTCGGGCGACGGCAGCCCGTAGCAGTCGTGGGGTGTGCTGCGTACGAAGGCGGGGGCGCCGCCCGCGAACCAGTCGTGGCGGGTGGGGAGGTGCCAGGAGCTGATCAGCCGGCGGACGTCGACCGCCCGCGGCAGGTCCGGGAGCAGGGTGTTGATCCAGGGGCCCACGGTGACCACCGCGGTGTCCACGTGATCCGTGCCCTGGTCGGTGACGACGTGCACCCCACCGCCTGCCGCGGGCGCGATCTCCCGCACCGGGGTGTAGCGGTGCAGTCGGGCGCCCAGCTGCTCGGCACGGGCGGCGGCGGCCTGGATCGACGCCTCGGGCCTGAGGACGGCACCCATCCGGTCGAGGACGGCGGTGTGCCCGTCCGGGAGGCGGTGTTGAGGGTAGCGGCGGGCGAGTTCCTCCCGGTCCAGTACCTCGTGATCCAGCCGGTGGGTGGAGCCGGCGGCGAGCAGGAGGCTCATGGAGGGCGAGGCGGTTTCGCCCATCACCAGGCATCCGCTGCGGCGTCGCAGAGAGAATCCGGTCTCGCCCTGGAGGTGGTCCCACATCCGGTCGGCGAGCCGCAGCAGCGGAATATAGCGGGGTTCGCCGAGGTGTGCGGCTCGGAAGATGCGGGTCTCGCCTCCGGCCGCACCGCGGTCGTGACCCGGCGCGTACCGGTCGTAGCCGATGACCTCGGCTCCGCGGGCGGCCAGTCGCCACATGGCCTGGCTGCCCATGCTGCCGGCACCGATCACGGCGACGCGCTTCGGGATGCGCATGAGGTCGCTCCTTTCGATGGTGTGGTCCGGGTGGCATTGGGCCCCAGCACGGTGCGGACATCGTGGGGGCTCTTCCGGTTCGGGTCCCACTGGGGATGGCGTTCACTTTCGGCCCGGGGGAACCTGCAGGTCAACCCACACTGTGTTCCACCTTGGGGCCTTCTCGAGACGGTCTGTCACTGCGGACGGCCGGGCCGCACAAAATGCCGGGCCCCTCTTGTCACGGTGAGTGGCCGGTGCGAGGGTGACCCCGATCCCCTCGGATGAAAGCACCCCCTATGCCGCCCAGACGTCCCGCAAACGGGCACTTCCCCACGATCACGGAAGTACTGCTCCTGCCCGTGCTCGCCGAAGGGATGCCGCGCGTGCTGGCCGGTGAGTCACAGCTGGACAGAGCGGTGCGCTGGGTGCATGTCACCGAGCTGCTCAATCCCGC
Source organism: Streptomyces canus (assembly GCF_001514145.1). GTDB lineage: Bacteria > Actinomycetota > Actinomycetes > Streptomycetales > Streptomycetaceae > Streptomyces > Streptomyces canus. The sequence goes on along the minus strand of NZ_KQ948659.1, from coordinate 522,902 downwards.
CGCTTTCCTGGAGGGCGGCGAGCTGGTGCTGACGACCGGCATGCCGTACCCCGAGGACGCCTCCGAGCTGCGGGACTACGTCGACCAGCTCGCCGACGTCGGCGCGGCCGGTCTGATCGTGGAGCTCGGTTACCGGTACCGGAAGGTGCCCGGCGAGCTGGTGGCGGCGTGCCGTGCCCGTCAAGTGCCGCTGGTCGAGCTGGCCCGCGGCGTCCGGTTCATCGACGTCACGCAGACGGTGCACGCGCTCATCCTTGACGCCCAGGGAGCCCTGCTGCGGCGCGGGAGGGACATCCAGGACGTCTTCACCGCCCTGACGCTGCGGGGCGCGGATGCCGAGGAACTGGTGCACACCACCGCGGAGCTCACCGGAGCCCCGGTGGTGCTGGAGGATCTCAACCACCGGGTCCTGATGTGCGAGCTGCTCGGCCGGCCGTACGAGCCGGTGGTGTCGGCCTGGTCGCGGCGTTCGCGGGCCGCCCCGACGCCGGAGAGGATCACGCCGAGCGGCCCGGAAGGGTGGCTGATCGCGCCGGTGCAGGACCACCAGGGGCTGTGGGGGCGACTGGTCCTGCTGGAGGGCCGGCTGAAGGCGGAGCCCGACCCGGAACACGTCCTGGTGCTGGAGCGTGCGGCGGTCGCGCTGACCATGGCGCGCCTGGCCGGGCCTGCCTGGTGGGAGCGCCGGGCCCACCGCTCCGTACTGCGGGACCTGTACGAACGGCGTTTCCGCTCCCCCGCGGACGCGCGCGCCCGCGCCGAGGCACTGGGGCTCCCGACCCTCGGGCACCGGCTCTTCGCCTTGGTCATCCGCCACACCTACACCGGCAGCGAGGGCGAGCACCTCGACGAACGGATCGCGAAGGCGTTGGCGCAGACCGGCGTCCGCGCCCTGGTCGGCGAGACGGCTCCGGGCCGGATCGGTGTACTTCTGGCACTGGCACAGGCGAGCGCCTGGCAGCCGGTCGCCGAGCGGATCGGCCGTCTGACCCGGGAGGAGCTGGGACCGGAGGCCGTCGTCGCCGTCGGCCCCGGGGTGACCGACCTCGCCGGGATCGCCCGGTCGTGGCAGGAGGCGGAGCAGACGGCCGAGGCCATCACACCGGCCTCCCCGGAGCGCTGGTTCTACGTCCCCGCCGACGTCCGGCTGTCGGAGTTGCTGGGCGTCCTGCGGGAGGACACCCGTCTTCAGCGGTACGCGGAACGGCAACTGACCCGCCTCATCGAGCACGACGACCGCAACAGCGGCGATCTGCTCCCGGCACTGCGCGCCTATCTGGCGGCGGCCGGGAACAAGTCGGTCGCGGCGAAACGCGCCGGCATGTCCCGGCAGGCCTACTACCAGCGCCTCCACACCATCGAACGACTCCTCGGCTGCGACCTGGAATCAGGCCTGCAGCGCACGTCCCTGCACGTCGCGGTGCTGGTCCTGGACGCCGGGGAAGCAGCTGTTCCCGGCGCATGACGGGACGCCCGCCGTCACGCCGAGTACCTCTACGGCCGGCGGGTGCCGAGCGGTTCGGGCTTGCGTCGGCGGACTTTCCGGAAGGCTCGGAGGAGCTCGATCAGCCGGTCGGTGAACTCGGTGGTGGTCGCGGTTGCGCCCAGGTCTCCCTTGTCGTTCACCGCCCGCGAGACCGTCTGCCGTGACACTCCCGCGAGCTGCGCCACGTCGTGAATCGTCGCCCGGCGACGAGGACCGTCGGGCTCCCGCTGCTGCTCGTCGGTCCACATGCAGTGCACCGTATCCAGCCCTCACGGGAACGGGCCCGGCCCGGGCTAGAACAGCGCGCTGTACCCGTTGAGGGCCGGCTGCCCTCCGAGGTGGGCGTAGAGCACGGTGGAGTCCGCGCCGATCTCGCCACGCCCGACCAGGTCGATCATCCCGGCCATCGACTTGCCCTCGTACACGGGGTCGGTGACCATGCCCTCGGTGCGGGCGGCGAGGCGCATCGCCTCCAGCGTGGTCTCGTCGGGGATGCCGTAGACACCCGCGTGATACCGCTCGTCGAGCTCCACGTCCTCCTGTGTCAACTCCTTCTGCACACCGATGAGTTGACCGGTGCCATGGGCGATCCGCGCGATCTGTTCCCGGGTGGCGACGGGCTTGGCGGAGGCGTCGATGCCGAGCACGCGCCGGGGCCGGCCGCCCGCCTCCTCCAGCGCCCGGAACCCGGCGACCATGCCGGCCTGGGTGGAGCCGGTCACCGAGCAGACCACGACCGTGTCGAAGAATACCCCCAACTCGCTTTCCTGATCAGCGACTTCATAGGCCCACGCGGCGAAGCCGAGGCCGCCGAGCGGGTGGTCGGAGGCGCCGGCGGGGATGGCGTACGGCTTGCCGCCGCCTTCCTCGACATCCCTGAGCGCTTGCTCCCAGCTCTCCTTGAACCCGATCCCGAACCCGGCCTTCACCAGCCGTACGTCGGCCCCGGCGAGCCGGCTGATCAGGATGTTGCCCACCTTGTCGTAGACGGCGTCCGGCCAGTCCACCCAACTCTCCTGCACCAGCACGCACTTGAGCCCGGCCCGGGCGGCACAGGCGGCGACCTGGCGGGTGTGGTTGGACTGGACGCCGCCGATCGAGACGAGGGTGTCGCAGCCCTTGGCGAGCGCGTCGGCGACCAGGTACTCCAGCTTGCGGGTCTTGTTGCCGCCGTACGCGATCCCGGAGTTGCAGTCCTCGCGCTTGGCCCACAGCGCGGCGCCGCCGAGGTGCGCGGTCAGGCGCTCCAGGCGGTGGACGGGGGACGGCCCGAAGAGGAGGGGGTAACGGTCGTAGGACGAAAGGGGCATGGGGACCTCCCGGGTCGGTCGCTGTGGGCTCAGTCGCTGTCGGCCAGCTCGGCAAGGCCCCGCCAGATCTCCGCCGTGACCCGGACCGCCTCGTCCACGTCACCGGCCGCGCAGGCCTCGATCAGCCGGTCGTGCAGGCCCGCCGAGCGGCAGTTGCCGCCCTCGCCGAAGCGCCGGCGCTCCAGCCGGCGGATGAGCGGGGTGTAGCGGGCGGTGGTGGCGGCGGCCGCGCGGTTGCCGCTGACACGGACGAGGACGTCGTGCAGGGCGTCGTCGGCATGCAGGGCTTCGTCCACGTCACCGGCGGTGACGGCGGCCGCGAACCGTTCGTTGGCCGCGCGCATCGTCTCGATGTCGGCGGCGAACAGCCGGGGCACGGCGACCCGCGTGACCAGTTCGTGCATGGCCCCGACCACGGCGGCGGCGTCCCGCACCTCGGCGGCGACGACCTGGGTCACCCGCGTGTAGCTCTGCGGTTTGCTCTCCAGCAGCCCCTCGTCGACGAGCCGCGCGAAGGCCTCCCGCACCGGCGCGCGCGACAGCCCGAGCCGCTCGGCGAGATCGGCGTCCCGCACCACCGCCCCGGGCTCGATCTCCCCGGCCACGATGGCGTCCCGGATCGACGCGTAGGCGCGGTCCCGGAGAAGGGTGCGGGCGAGTGGTCGTAGGGACTCCATGAACTGAAATGTTAGATGTCAATGAACGCCGCGCACAAGGGTGCGGGCATGCCAGTGGCCCGCACCCCCCCGTGAGGTGCGGGCCACGCTCGGGGCTCAGGCAGCCCAGGGCCAGTCGGCATCCTGGGCCGCCTCGAGCAGCGGAACCATCCGGAAGGCCGCGTCCGAGAGACCCCCGAAGGTGTGGCGGTTGCCGGTGCCGGAGGGGCCGTGGCCCGCCCGGTACCCGGCGAGGTTCCAGGTGTAGACCGGTACCTCGGCCGGGATCTGCTCGGTCGGGCCGCCGTGCCGGTTGTACGTGTACTGCTCGTCGGTGACGATCAGCACCCGGTCCTGTCCCCGGTAGTGCGCGCGGACGGCCGAGGTGGTGTCGGTGCCGCCCAGGTCGCCGAAGCGGCCGAGGATCTTCAGCACCGACTCGCCCTCGCCGAAGGACAGACGCCGGCTCGTGGTGCCGAACTCGACGAGATCCGCGTCGGCCGCCCGCAGCGCGAGCGCCGTGCCGAAGATCGCCGCCGCGTCGGCCCGGTTGAGCCGCGAGCGGTCGGACAGCCGCGTCCACATCGAGCCGGAGCGGTCGACGAGCACCAGGGTCCGGCCGGGCAGCGCGGGCACGTTGGCCAGCGAGTGGCCGAGCGCCTGCTCCAGCGGGTGGGACCAGCGCAGCGACGGCGCGTGCTGGTACGCGGCGAGGTACCGGAACGGGAACTGCCGCGAGCGTACGACCTCCGCCGGGTCGCTGATCCGGGCCGCCACCTGGGCCGCGACCTCGTCGGAGACCCCGGCCTCGTCGAAGTTGCGCAGGTTGCGGAGCAGTGCCATCGCGCCCATGGACGGGATCACGGCCTCCCAGGCCGCCCTGTCCATCGGGCCCTGCAGCCAGCCGGCCAGCGCCTCCCACGTCATCCCGGCCGCGGCCAGCCGCTCGGCCCCGCCCTCGGACGTGACCACCGCACACCGCCGGCCGGGCGGCACCGCCATCAGCTCGCGGTGCGCGGTCAGGACCCGGCTCGACTCGGGCGGCACGGCCGTGTCCGGGTTGTGCCGCCGGTCGAGGGCGTACTGGAACAGCTCGCCCTGCCACGGCTTGTCCGGGTCCGGCGCCGCGTGCACGAGGTTGAGGATGTCGCCGAAACGGTAGCCCTTGGACGCGGTGTCGTACTTCAGCAGCGACTTGCCGCTGTACAGACGGCGTACGGCGTCGGCGATCCCGCGCTTGACGGGCTTCGGGACGTTACGGCCGTACTGCGCCGTCCAGTACCCGAGGAACTCGCCGGGCTCGTCGGGCCGCTGGAGTACGGAGGCCACGACCTGGCGGTTCGAGGGGCCGTCGGTGGCGCCCGCGTCGAGGCGCGCCTTGACGTACTCGGCAGCGCCCACGATCGAGGCGGTACGGAGGTTGCCCTCGCCGCGCAGCCAGCCGAGCAGGCCGGCGGTCCAGGCCGGGTCGGTGACGGCGAGCTGCCGTACGAGCGTGGCGAACCGGTCGTCGCGGTCCGCGCCGGACTCGTAAGGGGTCTGCTGGGAGACGAAGTTGGCGACCGCGAGCAGGAACAGCTCGGAGCGTGCGTCACGCTCACGGCCCCGGCCGCCCTCGTACGTCCGCAGGATGCGTCCCGTCGACGTCACTCGCGAGGTGGGACGGGCCCGCGCGGCCTTCTTGTTGAATCGCGTCATGGTGAATTCCCCCGAATTCGTTTCCGTTTCGGAGGGAGACGCAGCAAATGGAGGGTGCCCGAGGTCGAAGTCGACTGCGGTGCTTATAAACTGGCGCGTCTTCCGTTCCGCCACATCGACCCCGGGTCGATGACGGGATTCGAACCCGCACGAGGGCTTTCCCCCCACCAGTTCCCGAAGTATCCGCTGCCTGCGCACCGGGCACCCACCATGAGCTGCGCCTCCCGAGATCAAAATGCTCGCACCGGGAGGTGCGTGAAGTTGTGGTGTCCAGAGTTCAGATCGGCGGAACCGACATTAGGTGCTCTAACCCCTGAGCTACACCGGCTCGTTGTGCCGGTGGCGGGACTCGAACCCGCGGCCGCCCCATTATGAGTGGAAGTAGGTCCTGCCTTCGCACCTGGACGTTCATCACTCTAGGAGGCGTGCCGCGGGCCGGGCGAGCGAATTAAATTCAGCCGCGCTTCTGCCGCTTCCACGGCCCCGTGATCGCCAGCATGATCCCCGGAGTCTGGATGTTGGCGTACAGCGTCCGGCCGTCGGGCGAGAAGGTGACGCCGGTGAACTCGCTGTACTCGGGCTCCTCTTCGGTGCCCTGGTTCAGTTCATTGCGGGCGATCGGGTACGTGCGGCCGCTCTCGGTGGCGCCGAACAGGTGCTGGACGCCCTCGCCGTCCTCGGCGATGACCAGGCCGCCGTACGGGGAGACGGTGATGTTGTCGGGGCCGTCGAAGGCGCCGTCCTTGGACGGGTCGGGGTTCACGCCGAGGAGGACCTTGAGCGTGAGGGTGCGGCGCTTGGGGTCGTAGAACCAGACCTGGCCGTCGTGCTGGACGGGGCTCTCCTCACGGGCGTACGAGGAGACGACGTACGCGCCGCCGTCGCCCCACCACATGCCCTCGAGCTTGCGGGCGCGGGTGACCTGGCCGTCGGTGAACTGCTTGCGGACGGAGACCGTCTTGGCGTCGCGGTCGGGCACGTCGACCCAGTCGACGCCGTACACCGTACCGATCCTGGTGGCGCGGGAGAGGTCGTCGACGAACTTGCCGCCGGAGTCGAAGCACTTGAAGGCCTGCAGGACCCCCGCGTTGTCGGCGAGGGTGCGCAGCTTGCCGCGGCCGTGGTGGAAGCCCGCCGGCGGGGTCCAGCGGAAGAGCAGGCCGTTGGGGCCGGAAGCGTCCTCGGTCAGGTAGGCGTGGCCGCGCTTGGGGTCGATGACGACCGCCTCGTGGGCGTACCGGCCGAACGCCTTGACGGGCTTGGGGTCGCGGTTGGCGCGGCGGTCCTCGGGGTCGACCTCGAAGATGTAGCCGTGGTCCTTGGTCATGCCGTTCTGGCCGGCCTTGTCCTCGGTCTCCTCGCCGGTGAGCCAGGTGCCCCAAGGGGTGCTGCCGCCCGCGCAGTTGGTGGAGGTGCCGGCGATGCCGACCCACTCGGCGACATGCCCGTGGCGGACCTCGACGACCGTGCAGCCACCGGAGGCGGCGGGGTCGTAGACGAGGCCCTCGGTGAGCGGCACGGGGTGCGGCCAGTTGGCACGCGGGCCCTTGAGCTCGTGGTTGTTGACCAGGAGGGTCGCGCCGCGGGGGCCGCAGAAGGTGGCCGTACCGTCGTGGTTGGACGGGGTGAACTCGCCGGACTCCAGCTTGGTCCTGCCGCTGTAGGTGATGACCTCGTACGTGAACCCGGCGGGCAGCGCGAGCAGGCCGTCGGGGTCGGGGATCAGCGGCCCGTGGCCGACTCCGTGGTGGGCGCCCGCGATCTCCGCGCCCTCGCTCTCGACGTCGGTGGCCGCGAGCGCGTTGGGTGCGGTGGCGAGGGCGCCGACAGTGCCCGCCAGCGCGACACCGGCTCCGGTGATCGCGGATTTCGCGGCAAAGTCCCTGCGGGTGAGCGACATGGTGTCTCCTGAGACGGTGGGTATGCCGTGGAGGGTGGGGGACCTCGGGTCGGCGCAACGGTCCCGCCCACATCTGAACACCGGTTGAACGCCAGGAGACTTCAGCGCACCCGGTTCCATGAATCGACAAAGGGCACGGAAAGCGCCCCTCCAGGGGCGCGGGGCTGTGTCGATATGCGGCTCCGCCGCGCGGGCGCGACCAGCCACAGCGGACCCGCACTCGCAAGCCGCCCTCACCCCCCTTGCTGCGACCGCGCCTTGAACGCAGCCTTCCGCGCCTCCTTCGCCACCCGCTTGTCCGGATGCAACCGCCCCATCGCCTCCAGCACATCCGCGGTGGCCGGGTGGTCGACCCGCCAGGCCGCCGCGAAGAACCCGCCGTGCTGCTGGGCCAGTCCTTCCACCAGCCCCTGCAACTCCTCGGAGTTGCCCTCCGCGGCGAGCTGCGCGGCGATCGTGTCGACGGTCAGCCAGAACACCATGTCCTGGGACGGCGGGGGCACATCCCCGAACCCCCGCTCGGTCAGCCAGACCCGGGCCAGCCCGCCCAGCTCGGCGTCGTCGAGGACCTCCCGCAACGCGGGTTCGGCGACCGCGCCGACCAAGGACAGCGCCTGCTGACACCGCAGCCTGCGCAAGGGTGCGCCCGCGTCGCTCCCCCGGGCCGCCGTCAGCAGTTCCCGGGCCGCCGCGAGAGGTTCCCGCCGGTCCAGCCACTGCTCGGTCTCGGCCTGCGCGGCGGAGGGCGGGAACGTCGAGGTCCCGTCGAGCAGCGCGTCCGCTCCCTTGTCGGCGAGGTCGCCGACGGCCGGTGCCGGGATGCCCGCCTCCAGCAGCCGGGACCGCAGCCCGTACAGCCCGAGCGGGGTGAGCCGGACCATGCCGTACCGGGAGACGTCGGTCTCGTCGACGACCGCGGGCTCCTCGTCGGTGTCCGCCATCAGCGCCTCGTCGACGGGCTGGTACTCGACGATCCCCACCGGCTCCAGGACCCGGAACTGGTCGTCCAGCCGCATCATCGCGTCGGACACCTGCTCCAGGACGTCGTTGGTCGGTTCGCCCATGTCGCTCGGCACGATCATCGACGCGGCGAGGGCGGGCAGCGGCACGGGTCCGTCGCCGGGACCGTCCTCGCTGACCGTGAGCAGGTAGAGGTTTGCGAGCACACCGTCGAGGAACTCCTGCTCGGCCTGCGGGTCCCAGTCCAGGGAGGCGAAGTCGATCTCGCCGCCGCCGTCCATGGCGTCGACCAGGTCGTCCAGATCCGGCACGCTGGCGTCGGCCAGCGCCGTCTCCAGCGCCGTGAGCCACACGGCGAGCACGTCCTGCGGGGACCCGGACAGCAGGGCCAGGTCCTCGCCGGTGGCGACCGTGCCCTCCTCCTCGTCGACGATCGCGACGAGCCCGGTGTCGACGGCCACCCGCCAGGCCTCGCTCGCACTCGCCGCCGCCTCCTCCCCGGTCAGTCCGAGGTGGGCGGCCGCCGTGGGCAGCTGCTCCTCGACGAGTCCGCCCCCGGCGTCGACCCGCGTGTCCTGGCCGGCCCAGCGGGCGAGCCGGGCGGCCCGGGCGAGCAGCGGCGTGGACAGGGCGTCCCGCGCCAGCTCCGCTTCGGGATGCAGCCGCACCGGCGGCAGGGGGGAGCTGTCTGACATCGGCTGGTTCTCCTAGGACGCGTCGTGCCACTCAACCGCTCAGCGTAGACGGATATCCACCTATGCCGCCCGGTTCATGTCCCCGACAGGGTCCGTACATGGCTGAAACCTTGACAACTGGGCTGACCAGGCAGGAGATTGACGCGCGTAGAAATCCGGCGGACATCTGTTCACTGTATTTTCTACGCGCGTCGCCACCGCCCCACAGGTCGCGGCTCCCACCGTTCCACGTCACCCTCGTCCCGGCGCCTACGTTCGTCCCCGGAGGGATCCCGTTGCCGAGCAAGAAGTCCGCGCGTCTCGCCGCGCTCACCGTCGCCGCCCTGTCGGCGGCCTCCACCGTCGTCCTCGTCTCGCCCGCCCACGCAGCCGGCGTCAGCATCCATGACATCCAGGGCGCGACCCGGATATCCCCGTACGCCGGTCAGAAGGTCGCGGATGTGGCCGGAATCGTCACCGGTGTGCGCACCTACGGCTCCTCCAAGGGTTTCTGGATCCAGGATCCGAACCCCGACGCCGACCCGGCCACCAGTGAGGGCGTGTTCGTCTTCACCAGCTCCACCCCGAAGGTCGCCGTCGGTGACGCCGTCACGGTCACCGGCACGGTCTCGGAGTACGTCCCGGGCGGCGCGTCGACCGGGAACCAGTCGCTGACCGAGATCACCAAGCCGACCGTCACGGTCGTCTCCAGCGGCAACACGGTCCCCGCGGCCACGGTGATCGACGCGAAGTCGGTGCCGGCCGCCTACGCCCCGGCGGGCGACCCCGCCGCGGGCAACTCGATCAACGGCCTGACGCTGGAGCCGAAGAAGTACGCCCTGGACTTCTACGAGTCCCTGGAGGGCATGAACGTCAAGGTCGCCGACACCCGCGTGGTCGGCGCGACCGACCCGTACACCGAGCTGTGGGTGACGGTGAAGCCGCGCGAGAACACCACCCGCCGCGGCGGCACCCTCTACGGCTCCTACACGTCGCAGAACACCGGACGGCTGCAGATCCAGTCGCTGGGCTCGACCTCCGCCTTCCCCGTCGCGAACGTCGGTGACGTCCTGACCGGCTCCACCGCGGGCCCGCTGGACTACAACCAGTTCGGCGGCTACACCCTGGTGGCGAACGAGATCGGCACGCTGAAGAGCGCCGGTCTCGAGCGGGAGACCACGCAGAAGCAGAAGAACGGTGAGCTGGCGGTCGCGACGTACAACGTCGAGAACCTCGACCCGACCGACGCCACCTTCGAGGAGCACGCCTCCGCGATCGTGAACAACCTGAAGTCGCCCGACATCGTGTCCCTGGAGGAGATCCAGGACAACAACGGCGCCAAGGACGACGGCACGACCGCCGCCGACGTGACGGTGAACAAGCTGATCGACGCGATCGTCGCGGCGGGCGGCCCGAGGTACGAGTCGCGCTCGATCGACCCGGCCAACGACACCGACGGCGGCGAGCCGGGCGGCAACATCCGCCAGGTGTTCCTCTTCAACCCCGAGCGGGTCTCCTTCACGGACCGCGCGGGCGGCGACGCCACGACGGCCGTCGGCGTGACGAAGACCCACGGGAAGGCCGCGCTGACGGTCTCCCCGGGCCGTATCGACCCCACGAACACGGCCTGGAACAGCAGCCGCAAGCCGCTGGCCGGCGAGTTCGTCTTCCGTGGCCGCACGGTCTTCGTGATCGCCAACCACCTCAACTCCAAGGGCGGCGACTTCGGTCTGAGCTCGGCGACCCAGCCGGTGCCGCGCAGCTCGGAGATCCAGCGCCACCAGCAGGCGACGCTGGTCAACGCCTTCGTCAAGGACATCCTCGACACCCAGAAGAACGCGGACGTCATCGCCCTCGGCGACATCAACGACTTCGAGTTCTCCGACACCGCGAAGATCCTGGAGGGTGACGGCGAGCTCTGGTCGGCGATCAAGTCACTGCCCAGGAGCGAGCGTTACACCTACGACTACCAGGGCAACCAGCAGGTCCTGGACCAGATCCTGGTCAGCCCGTCGATCCGGCGCGGCTGCGACTTCGAGTACGACAGCGTGCACATCAACTCGGAGTTCCACGACCAGATCAGCGACCACGACCCGCAGGTGCTGCGCTTCAAGCCGTAACCCACGAAGGGTCAGGCCTGGTTGAACACCCCGTTCAGCCAGGCCTGCCACTCGCTCTCGCACTCCTTGATGTCGGAGTCGGATGCGAAGTCGTGCAGGGAGATCCCGACCGGGTGCCCCCAGTGGTTGCGGCCGAAGACGCGGGTGAGGCTCCGCTCGGTGCGCAGCCCGATGAAGTACGGGTTGCGGAAGTCGACCACGGCGTCGAAGGTGTCCGGCCCGTGGACCGTCACGCGCGTACCGGCGGCCACGTCGTCGCCGACGCCGAGCGCCCGCCCCACGGCGGCGAGGGCGTCGGGGGCCTTGGACGCCTCGGGTCCGTCGAAGGTCGCGAAGGCGGCCGGGCGGGGCGCGAAGTGGGTCAGGTACTCGCGCAGGGTGTGCAGATAGAAGTCGGTGTGCTTGGCGGCACCGTCGTACTGGTTGTCCCAGTCGTCGACGAAGATCCCGCTGTGCACGTACCGCACCCAGGCCCGCCGGCCCTCGTCACGGGGTTCGACGGTGTAGTCGAGCTGGTTGAGGCTCTGCTCGGAGATGCCGTCGACGTCCTCGACCCGGTTGGTGTAGCGGTGCGGCGGGTCCCAGGCGGTGATCGTGGACCCGAAGGGCCCCCGGCCGCCGACGCGGGGCTCGGGCGGCTCCATCGGCCACAGATAGCCGCCGGTTCCGGTGGTGATCGCCTCCCACACCTGCTCGGGGGTGGCGTCGACCTCGAACTCGCGGGCGATCTCGAACTCTTTGGACATGATCTACTCCAACTCGGTCTGTTTCAGCGTGGGATGGACCGCCACCACGATGCGGTGGTCACGGCCCCCCTCGGCGTCCGGGGCGTCGTACTTGCGGATCAGGCCGGTGACCCCGGCCGTCAACTCCTCGATGAACGCGGCCCGTTCGGCGGCCGAGGCAAAACGCACCTCGCCGTCCAGCGCGTACGTCGCCAGCCGCTGGCGGGCCTTCGCCGCACCGGTGATCAGCGAGCCGACGTCCCGCACCAGCCGGGCACCCAGCGCCAGCAGCCAGCGCGCGGAGAGCTGGTCGCGAAAGCGGTCCGGGTCGGGCTGCACTGCGGCGAGGGCGAGCGGTGAGATCACGTACGACGCCGCGGTCGCCTGCATCAGCCGCTCGGTGACGTTGCCCTTGCGGCGCTCACCGGCGAGCTCGACCAGGCCGTGCCGCTCCAGCGCCTTCAGGTGGTAGTTCACCTTCTGCCTGGGCAGCCCGACCTTGCCGGCCAGCATGGCGGCCGACGCGGGGCCGGCCGCCAGCTCGGCGAGCAGCCGCGCCCGTATGGGGTCCAGGGAGACGGCTGCGGCCTCGGGGTCCTCGATCACGGTGACGTCCAGCATGGGTCCACCGTCTCACCGAACACTTTTTTTGTCCAGACGGTTCGAGTTTTCGGTGGGACCCTAGCCGGGAATCAGCCCGAGAGCGTGGTCGTACCGGCTGACCACGCTGCTCTTCAGCCCCGGCCAGGTCTGCACGCGCTCCCAGCGGTCCGAGGCCGAACCGATCCCGTCCCCCGGCGCGGCGAGCGCGTCGAGATGGGCCTGGGCGCTCTCCCACTCGGCGTAGTTGAGGACGCGGGTGCCGTCGGTACTGAGGTGGAAGTGGGCGCTGATACCGCCGGGGTGCGGGTTCGGCTCGTTTTCCAGCGCGTCGATGACGGCGTCCACCCAGGCGCGCTGCCGGTCGGGGTCGGGTCCGTCGAACTCGATGTCGACGATCACGATGCAGCCGGGGACGCGCAGGTCACCGTCCCGGGCGACGCTGCGGTAGTGCCGGTAGCGGCCGAGGCCCAGCCGCTCGATGCCCGGAACGACGGTGTCGATCTCGTCCACACGCTCCTGCCGGTGAGTCTTGACGAAGGCTTCGTAGGCCTGCTCGCTCGCCCACTGCGAGTAGTGCATCAGGGTGGCGGTGTCGTGCCCGCTGTAGAGGTGATAGCCGAGCAGGCCGTCGGCGGGCCAGGGCCGTCGCTCCCAGACGGCGGCGACGGCCTCGACGGTCTGCCGCTGGCGCAGGGGGGTGCCCACACGCCAGTGGCTGAAGAAGGGGGCACCGGCGCGAGGGTCGGTCAGGTCGGGATGAGTGTCGGTACGTCGTGTCATGCCGACCACCCTTCAACCTCAACCAAGATTCAGGTCAAGTCGGCGGTTCGGGGGGTGGTTTCGGGAGACCCGCCACGGCATGGACGAGCAGGCCGACGACCAGCCGAACAGCCCCTCCAAGTTGCCCGCGCGCTCCTGGCGCGCGGTGCTGCGGCGCACGGGAAAGGAGTTGCTGGACGACGAACTCGCCGACCGTGCCGCGGCGTTGACGTACTACGGCGTCCTGTCGCTGTTCCCCGCCCTGCTGGTGATGGTCTCCCTGCTGGGCGTGGTGGGACAGCGCGCCACCGACAAGATCCTGGACAACATCGGGGACCTCGCCCCGGGTCCGGCCCGGGACATCCTGCGGGACGCGGTGGTCCAGCTCGGCGACAGCGGCGGCACGGGCAGCGTGCTCGCGATCGTCGGCCTGCTCGCGGCGCTGTGGTCGGCGTCCGGGTACGTCGCCGCGTTCATCCGTACGTCCAACGCGGTGTACGACCTTCCCGAGGGGCGTCCGGTGTGGAAGCTGACGCCGCTGCGCCTGGCGCTGACCGTGACCTTGATGCTGATGCTGGCGGCGAGCGCGCTGATCGTGGTGTTCACGGGCCCGCTGGCCGAACGGGCGGGCAGGGCGGTGGGGTTCGGCGACGCGGCGATCGCGCTCTGGGGCGTGGCCAAGTGGCCGGTGCTGCTGCTCCTGGTCGTCCTGATGATCGCGCTGCTGTACTGGGCGGCCCCCAACGTCCGCGGCCGCGGCTTCCACTGGATCTCGCCGGGCAGTGTCCTCGCCACCCTGGTCTGGCTCGCCGCCTCCGCGGGCTTCGCTCTCTACGCCGCCAACTTCGGCTCCTACAACAAGACGTACGGCACCCTTGCCGGCGCCATCGTCTTCCTGGTGTGGCTCTGGCTGACGAACCTGGCGATCCTGCTGGGCCTGGAGTTCGACGCGGAACTGGCCCGGGAGCGGGCGATCGTCTCCGGCGAGGCCGAGTCGACTCAGGAGCCGTACGTGGAGCCCCGGGACACCCGGAAGTGGCCACCGAGGCTGCGGGCGAACCGCGGGCGGTGACGGCACGCACAAGGCTGGGCGCGGGCCACCGCCCGCGCCCAGCCGTACGCACCGCTCACTTCTTGGGATACCGCCACGACACCACGACGACCGCGGCCAGGGCCGCGCCGACGATCAGTGCCGGCCGGGGATGCCGTACCGCGGCCAGGACCAGGGGCCGGGCCGGCCGGGGCACGCTGCGCTCCGCCCGCCGCTCCAGCGCGGCACTCGTCTGCGAAGCCTTGCCCTGGGTGACATGGCCCGCCTGCAGCGTCCGGTCCTGGACCTTGTGGCCGGACTTCACCGCCTTGTCCTGAACCTTGTGACCGGCGTGCGTGGCCCGGTCGTGCACCGTGTGACCGGCCTGTGCGGCGCTGCTGCGCAGCTGCACGGTCATCGCGCCCGCCTTGTCCCTGAGGTCTGCCGCACGGGCCCGCGCGCGCCCCTTCACATCCATCTTTCCTGCCAACTCCTCCACCGTGTCGCCGAGTTCGCTGCGGGTCCGCTCGATCTGGCGCCGCAGTTCATCGGGTCCCTTGGCCCCCGTCGCGGGGGGCTCGCCGCTCGTCCTGTCCGTCATCGGTGCGCCCTTTCCCTGATCTCCTCGACGTCCGCCTTGACGCTGCCGAGTGCCTCCTCGGGCGTCGGGGGTGTGGCACGGCGCAGCTGGGCGCGGCCGGTGGCGGCGAGCACCCCGGCGATCACGAACAGCACGGCCGTCACGATGAGCGCCGAGGCCCACACCGACAGCACCAGGGAGAGGGCGGCGGTGGCCGTTCCGGCCAGGGCGAGCAGTCCCGCGTAGGCGAAGGCGCCGGCGGCACCGAGGAGCCCGCCGCCTTTGCCGGCCCGCCGGCCCTTCTCGGCCAGCTCTTCCTTCGCGAGGGCGACTTCTTGCCGCACGAGCCGCGAGACCTGTTCGGTGGCCTGTCCGACGAGTTCGCCCACCGAGTGATGTTCGTCGTGCACCGGCCTGGGGGCCGTGGTTCCGGTCACGGTGTTCCGCCTCCTCTCGGTCGGAACTCCCGGGTACCCGGCCCGGCCCCCGCTACCCCTGCGGACCGCCGTCCGGGCCGCCCTGTCCGAGCCGGGCCAGCTGGCTCTGGAACCAGTCGAGCCGGGCCTGCAACAGGGCCGCCTCTGCGGCGAGTTCGGGCACCCCGAGACCCTCGGGCATGCCACGGTCACCTTGCGTGAGCACCGGGGCCGGCCGGGCCACCACCCGCAGTCCCTCTCCGGCCAGCCGAGCGAACCCGGCGAGCGAGACGGCCGTACGACCGCGCAGGCAGCCCGCGCAGGAGGGCGCCAGGGCCCGCCAGCCGGGTCTGCCCCAGTCGGCGTCGGCGAGGGCCGCCGCGACCGTGCCGCAGGCGCAGGGTCCGACGGTGGCGGTCCGCACCCGCTGGCGGGCGTAGCGGAAGCCGCGCTCGAAGCGGAGGTAGCGGCCGAGGACCCGGACGTCGAGGAGGACGGCCGTACGGTGCACAGCCGTGCACAGCAGTGCCTCGGCCGCCGCGCGGTCGTGCACGCAGTGGAAGCCGCAGTCGCAGCGGCGGTTCGGTGCCCGGTGCCGCAGGCCGTAGACGCAGGACGCGTCGGCCAGGACTCCGTACGGCAGCGCGCCGCCGAGCGACACACCGGTGAACCCGGCCCGGGTGCCGTCCTGGGACAGCACCGGGTGGGCGATCTTGTATCCGGTCGGCGGCTCCGTCGGGCGTTCCTCCGGAAGCCGCAGTCTCATCGGGCCGCCGGAACCTCTTCGGGAGCCTTCAGCTCCTTGATCTCCTCGGGGAGCTCGAGCTCCCCGTCGTGGATCTCCGGCCGCTCTTCCGCGACTCCGGTGGCGAGTGCCTTGCCGAGCTTCATGACGCCTCCAGGACCAGGGGTCGTGCACCGTCCTGACCATGGTGACCCATGCGGGCCCGATTTGGACATAGGGCCTTTTCGCAGCATCGCTTACCGGTATGCCGTAGAAGAATTAAGTGGAGCTTCACGGTCGGTCTGCCGAGACTACACCCATGACGACACCCGCCCCGCCCTTCGGCCGCGCCCTCTGCGCCATGATCACGCCCTTCGACGAGGCCGGCGCCCTCGATCTCGACGGCGCGCAGGCGCTCGCCGACCATCTGGTGAGGGAAGGCTGTGACGGGCTCGTCCTCTCCGGCACCACGGGCGAGTCGCCGACCACGACGGACGCGGAGAAGGCCGCCCTCGTCATGGCGGTACGGGAGGCGGTGGGCGAGCGGGCATCGGTGGTGACGGGGGTGGGCACCTTCGACACCCGGCACACCGTGGAGCTGACCCTCGCGGCCGAAAAGGCGGGCGCGGACGGGGTGTTGGTGGTCAGCCCCTACTACAGCAGGCCGCCGCAGGACGCGCTGGAAGCGCACTTCAGGGAGATCGCCGATGCCTCCGGACTGCCCGTCATGCTCTACGACATCCCGGGCCGCACCGGCACCCGCATCGAGCCGGAGACGATGATCCAGCTCTCCGAGCACCCCCGGATCGTCGCGGTCAAGGACTGTTCCTACGACCTTCTCGGCACCCAAAAGGTCCTGAACCGCACGGAGTTGGCGTACTACGCGGGCTGCGACGAGCACATCCTCGCCCTGTACGCGGTGGGCGCGGCGGGCTACGTCAGCACGGTGGCCAACGTGGTTCCGGCTCAACTCCGCGCGATCCTGGACATGTTCGAGGCGGGCGACACCCCCGTGTCCGCCCGCCTCCAACAACGGGCCACGCCGCTGATCGAGGCGATGATGTCGGCGGGCCTGCCCGGCACGGTCACTGCCAAGGCCCTCCTGAACGCGCTCGGTCTGCCCGCGGGCCCGGTCCGCGCCCCGCTGCGGCCCGCCGGCCGGGAGGCGGCCGACGGGCTGCTGGCGGAGTACGAACGACTCGTGGCCGCCTGATCAGGGCTGGGCGAAGACCGGCTCCCAGCGTCCGGCGTTCCCCGCGTTGCCCGCTTCGCCCTCGATGCCCTCGTCGCTCTGCCGGAAGCCGCTGAGCGGGGTCTCCTTGTCGCTGCCGATGGTGACCAGCACGAGCCGCTGATGGAACTCGCTCTTGTCGTTCTTGCCGATGTCCCAGGCGATGAGCTGCTTGTTGCCCACCCAGGCGAGCAGCTGCTGTCCGTGCACCTCGGTCGTCTCACCGGTCGCGGCATCGACGATCCACGAGGAGGTCTTCCACCTCTTGCCCGCGAATTCACCGGCGACGAGGCTGCCGTCCGGCGACTTCCCCGCGTCCACGTACCACTGCAGGTGCTTGTCCTTCGCCGGTGTGGGGACCTTGTTGCCCTTGAGGTCCCAGAACTCCTTGCCGATGTCCCCCATGGGGTTCCCGGACCAGACGTGCAGGCCGTCGTCGGTGAGGGCGAAGTCCTGGCGGGAGTTGAGGACGGAACCCCCGAGCCGGCCGTCGTCGGAGGCGAGCCTCACCTCGTTCCAGTCGCCCTTCCCGGAGGCCACGTCGAGGACGTAGAAACCGGTACGGCTCGACGTCCACTCCGGGCTCCATTCGATGTCGCCCTCGGTCTTGACCCGCAGATCGGGGTTCTTGGTGTACGTCGTCGCGACCAGCTTGCGGCCGTCGCGGGAGAAGGCGAGCCCGCCGGCCCCGTGGTCGACCGGGATCCACCGCTCGACCTTGCCGGTGGTCAGATCCAGCAGGCCGATCCGCGAGGCGGGCAGGTCCTGTTCGAGGACGGCGGCCGTCTTCGCACCGGGCGCGACGGCGACCCAGGACCAGTCCACGGTCTTGGCGTACTTGCCGGTCCTCGGGTTCAGCAGGTGGTAGGTGCGCTGGTAGACGGCGGTCTCCGCGGTCTTCTTGACCGTGTCCGGGATGAAGTACCCGGCCAGGGTCGTGCCCCCGACGGAGATCTCCTCGCGCGGTGGCGACTGGTCGGGGTGGGCCTTCGTCTTCTTCTCCACCACGATGCCACCGCCACCCGAGGGCCGTACGTCGTGCTTGCCGGAGTCCAGCAGCGGCACCCCGACCCCAATGGCGACCACGGCCACCGTGACGACCGCGGCGGCCGCGATCCTGCGGGTACGGCGGCGGCGCCGGACGGCGAGCACCCGGTCGGCGAACCCCGCTGCCGCCGGGGGCTGTTCGGCGGCCTGCTCGCGCAGAGCGTCGCGCACGATGTCGTCGACGTTCACGGACGCACCTCCACGGGCGAGTAGTCACGGGACTCGAGCCGCTCGGCCTGGGCGGGCCCGAGGGCGGTCAGTTCGGGCGCGAGCTGACGCAGCCGGGCCAGCGAACGGTGGGTGGTGGACCGTACGGTGCCGACGGAGCAGCCGAGCAGCCGCGCCACGTCGGCCTCGGGCAGGTCCTCGAAGTAGCGCAGCACCAGCACGGTGCGCTGGCGTGCGGTGAGCCGGGACAGGGCCTGGCGCATCACCAGGCGCAGTTCGGCCGCGGCGGCGGTGTCGGCGCCGGGCTCGCCGCTGCCCGCCGGTTCGGGCGGCTCGGCGACACTGACCTCCCGGCGGGGCCACTTCAGCCGCCAGCGGCTGACCTGCTGGCGGTAGAGGACCTGCCGTACATAGGCCTCGGGTTCGTCGATCTTCTGCCACCGCCCGGCGGTCCTGACCAGGGCGTTCTGCAACAGGTCCTCACCGGCGTGCTGGTCTCCCCCGCACAGCAGCACAGCGGTCTTCAGCAGGGCGGACGACCTGCTGTCCACGAAGTCCCGGAAACTCTCCAGCCCTTCGGCATTCATCGTCACCTTCTCTTCCCCGGCGACGCCTGTGCGCCGCCCCTCCGACCCTTGTGACGCGTGCCGTGGCCCGCCGCTATGCCACCGCCACGAAAAAAGTCGCCGTAGCGGAATTCGATCCGCTACGGCGACTTCCACACGGGGTCGCGGGTCAGTTCCAGGAGTACCCGTCGCCGATCAGCAGCAGGTGCTCCAGCACGTCCTCCATCGGATCGTCGACCTGGCCGACGTTGACCAGGCCGACCCGGGGCCCGTTGTGCGAGGCGGTGTTGGTCTCGTCGGCGTGCGCGCTGCCGACGGGCACGAGACACACCGTCGCCAGGACAGTCAGCCCGCGAGCCACGGCCCTCTTCCGCACATTCCTCATCGCTCGACCCCTCGTTCGTCGTTTCGGCTTCTGATCGGACTCCGCGTCCACCCGTTCATCTGCTGAAACACGTCCGAGGTCACGCCGAGTAACCCGTAAGTGATCTTTGTCCGTGCCGGAGCGGCTCAGTTGTGGCTGTGCAGGATGTCGTTGAGGCCGCCCCAGACCGCGTTGTTCGGGCGGGCCTCGACCGTGCCGGTGACCGAGTTGCGGCGGAAGAGGATGTTCGAGGCGCCGCTCAGCTCGCGGGCCTTGACGATCTGGCCGTCGGGCATGGTGACCCGGGTGCCCGCGGTGACGTAGAGACCGGCCTCGACGACGCACTCGTCGCCGAGCGCGATGCCGACGCCCGCCTCGGCGCCGATCAGGCAGCGCTCGCCGATGGTGATGCGGACGTTGCCGCCGCCGGAGAGCGTGCCCATGGTGGAGGCGCCGCCGCCGATGTCCGAGCCGTCGCCGACCACGACACCGGCGGAGATGCGGCCCTCGACCATTGACGTGCCGAGCGTGCCCGCGTTGAAGTTGACGAAGCCCTCGTGCATGACGGTGGTGCCCGCGGCGAGGTGCGCGCCGAGGCGGACCCGGTCGGCGTCGGCGATCCGGACGCCCTTGGGGGCCACGTAGTCCGTCATGCGCGGGAACTTGTCGACCGAGGTGACCGTGAGGTACAGGCCCTCGGCGCGGGCGTTGAGGCGCACCTTCTCGATCTCGTCGACGGCGACCGGGCCGAGCGAGGTCCATGCGACGTTGGGGAGAAGGCCGAAGATGCCGTCCAGGCTCTGGCCGTGCGGCTGGACCAGACGGTGCGAGAGCAGGTGCAGACGCAGGTAGGCGTCGTGCGTGTCGAGCGGCTTCTCGTCGAGCGAGGCGATGACCGTGCGGACCGCGATCACCTCGACGCCACGGCGGGCGTCCGGGCCGATCGCCTTGGCGGCACCTTCGCCGAGCAGTTCGACGGCCTTCTCGGCCGACAGCCGCTCGGTACCGGCGGGGCCGGGCTCGGCCGAGAGTTCGGGGGCGGGGAACCAGGTGTCGAGTACGGTGCCGTCGGCGGCGACGGTGGCGAGGCCTGCGGCGATGGCGCCGGTGGTGCGCGGAGCAGTCGTGTCGGTCATGAGGGAAACCTAACCGGCGCAGGCCATGCGATGCGAACCCTGCGCGGGACGTCTCAGGAGTCGAGCAGCCCGACCCCCCGGACGCCACCACGTGACCCTCAGAAGAAGATCACCTGGCCCGGCACGGATCACCCTGCCGGCGGGGATCACCTGCGGTCGGTGGGGGCACCCCGGCCGAGGCTGACCACCCAGGCCGGCGGGGACCACCCTCGGTCGGCGAAGACCACCCGGACCGACGGGAACCACCCACGGTCGGCGAAGACCACCCGGACCGACGAAAACCACCCACGCTTCGACGAAGACCACCCGGACCGACGGGAACCGCCCACGGTCGGCGGGGATCACCCGGGCCAATGGACATCACCCGCACCGGAGGCCACCCGCAGCCGGCGCAGACCACCCGCAGTCGCGGGCCCCCGGACCGACAGGGACCACCCGGGCCAGTGGACATCACCCCCACCAACGGGGCAGTCGCGGTCGTCGGGACCACCCGGGCCAGTAGACATCACCCGCGGCCTGCGGGGATCACCCGACCCAGTACCTCCCGCGCATACCCCTCGTCGTACGGCACCCCCGTCAGCAGCACCTGTAGGCAGATCCCGTCGGCCAGGGCGACCAGCGCGCGTGCCGTGACCGGGTCCGTGCGGCGGGTGAGGCGTTCGGCGAGGTCGTCGGCCCATTCGGCGGCGACGGGGCGCAGGGCGGGGCGACGCAGGGCGGCGAGGTAGAGCTCGTACTCCAGCTCGACGCCGGTGCGGTCGCCGCCGAGCCAGTCGCCGAGCACGCGGGCGAGGCCGGCGGCGAGGTCACCGCCGGGGTCGTCCAGGGCGCCGTGCGCGGCGACCGCCTTGGCGAAGCCCTCGCTGGCCTGGCGCAACGCGGCGACCATCAGCTCGTCGAGACTCTTGAAGTGGTACGTCGTCGAACCGAGCGGCACATCGGCCTCGGCGGCGGCGCTGCGGTGGCTGAGCCCCGCGAGCCCCTTCTCCCCCACGACCCGGATGGCCGCGTCGATGATCCGCTGCCGGCGCTCGGGGTCGTGCCGCCGGGCCATCAGTGCGCCCCGCCCAGGTTCAGCACCACGACCCCCAGGATGATCAGCGCGATCCCGGCGGCCTTGGTGGCCGTCATCCCCTCCCCGAGGAAGAGCATCCCGATGCCGACGATGGCTGCGGTGCCCACCCCCGCCCAGATCGCGTAGGCGGTGCCGACCGACACCGTCTTGAGCGTCTGGGCGAGCAGCGCGAAGGAGAGGACGTACCCCAGCACGGTCAGCAGTGAGGGCCCGAGCCGGCTGAAGCCCTCGGTGTACTTCATGGCCGTGGTCGCTCCGACCTCGGCGGCGATGGCTCCGGCGAGCAGCAGGTATCCCATGTGTACAAGCGTACATAACGAAGCCCGGAACCCGGGTCCGCGGCCACTGCTCAGCAGCTGTTCTCCAACATGGCGGCACACCGCGGCATCTGACCGACCGTCAGCCGAAGACGCGCCGTTGAGCCCGCCGAGAGAGAAATGTGGAAACCAGCCGGTTCAAAGGGCTGCTGGGGACCGCCGGTAACCACTAGTGTTCCCCCGGAACCACTTGTGTTTCACCATTCACATACCGCGCCACCACAGCAGCGGCACGTCGCTCCGCGCCGCGCCGGAGGAACAGCGCATGCCCGAAGACAAGTCCCGGCCGCCCCAGGACCGCCCCTGGGAGAACGGCTGGACGTTGGACACCACCCGCACGCCCGGCACCCGACGGCTCTATCTCGCCGGGGCGTTGGCGGTGGCCACGATCGTCGCCTGTGTGGCGGCGATAGCCGCCACGGACAACGAAACCGGCGGATCGTCGAAAACCGCGCGGGACGAGGGATCCGGTCTGATCTCCTTCTCCTCGCAGCCCCCCGCGCCGACCACGCCCCCGCCGGGCGACAGCGGCCTCTCGTCGGTGTCCCCCACTCCCCGGGGTCCCCGGCAGCAGGGAGCCGAGCCCACCGCCACGGTCACGGCCACCCCGAAGCCGCCCAAGCCCACGGCGTCCAAGGGCAGTTCGTCGAAGCCCCACCCTTCCGTGACCTACCGCTCGGTCCGCTCGGTCAACTACCCCGCCCGATACTGGCACGTGGACGACGGCTATGTGGGCCTGGACTCGGTTAGCGGCTCGGAATCCCGCGAGGACTCCACCTTCACCCTGGTCAAGGGCCTGGCGAACAGCTCCTGTTACTCCTTCACCACCCACGACGGCAAGTACCTGCGCCACCGCGACTTCGTCCTGCGGGCCGACCGCAACGACGGCTCCTCCCTCTTCAGGCAGGACGCCACGTTCTGTCCCCGGGACGCCTCCTACTCCGGCGCGAAGATGCTGGAGTCGGTCAACTACCCCGGCTACTTCCTCCGCCACCAGAACTTCGTGGTCCGCCTCGAACGCTTCGAGTACAGCTCCCAGTACCTGGCGGACTCCTCGTTCCAGCTGGTGGGCGCGCTGTCCTGAGCCGCGCATGAGCACAGGAAAGCGGCGGCACCCGGCAGGTGCCGCCGCTTTCCCACGAGCGGGGTCGCTCAGACGTTGAAGCCGAGCGCCCGAAGCTGCTCCCGGCCGTCGTCCGTGATCTTGTCCGGCCCCCACGGCGGCATCCACACCCAGTTGATGCGGAGTTCGCTCACGAGGCCGTCCGTGGCGGACTTGGCCTGGTCCTCGATGACGTCCGTCAGCGGACAGGCCGCCGAGGTCAGGGTCATGTCGAGGGTCGCGATGTTCGCGTCGTCGATGTGGATGCCGTAGATCAGTCCGAGGTTGACGACATCGATGCCCAGCTCGGGGTCGACGACGTCGTACAGCGCCTCGCGGACCTCTTCCTCCGAGGCCGGCTTCATTTCAACGGTCTCGCTCATGCCGTCTTCCTTTCGGCTTCGGCGTCGGCGCCCAGCGCCTGGGCCGTCGCGTCCTTCCACGCCATCCAGCTGAGGAGGGCGCACTTGACCCGGGCCGGGTACTTGGAGACACCGGCGAACGCGACCGCGTCCTCCAGCACCTCTTCCATCGCGTCGTCGGGCTCGATCCTGCCCTTCGACTGCATCAGTTCCAGGAAGGTCTCCTGGATCTTCTGCGCCTCCGCCAGGTCCTTGCCGACCAGCAGATCGTTCAGAACGGACGCGCTGGCCTGGCTGATCGAGCAGCCCTGGCCCTCGTACGAGACGTCCTCGATCCTCTTGCCGTCGTACTTCACACGGAGGGTGATCTCGTCGCCGCACGTGGGGTTCACATGGTGCACCTCGGCGTCGCCATCCCTCAGACCACGCCCGTGCGGGTGCTTGTAGTGGTCCAGGATGACTTCCTGGTACATCGAGTCCAGCTTCACGGTTTCAGCACGCCCTTCAGCCGAAGAAGTTCCGTACGTGCTCCAGCCCCTCGACCAGTGCGTCGATCTCGGCCGGCGTGGAGTACAGATAGAACGACGCTCGCGTGGTCGCGGGAATTCCGTAGCGGAGGCAGACCGGCCGTGCGCAGTGGTGACCGACCCGGACCGCGATGCCCTGCTCGTCGAGGACCTGGCCCACGTCGTGCGGGTGGATGTCGCCGAGCGTGAAGGAGATCGCCGCGCCCCGGTCCTCGGCCGTGGTCGGACCGATGATCCGCAGGTCCGGCACCTCGCCGAGCTTCTTGACCGCGTACTCGGTGAGCGCATGCTCGTGCGCGAGGATCTTGTCCATGCCGATCGAGGAGAGGTAGTCGATCGCCGCGCCCAGACCGACCGCCTGCGCGATCGGGGGCGTGCCCGCCTCGAACTTGTGCGGTGCCGGGGCGTACGTCGACGAGTGCATCGACACGGTCTCGATCATCTCGCCGCCGCCCAGGAACGGCGGCAGGTCCTCCAGGAGCTCCTGGCGGCCCCAGAGCACGCCGATACCGGTCGGGCCGCACATCTTGTGACCGGTGAAGGCCACGAAGTCGGCCTGGAGGGCCTGTACGTCCAGCGGCATGTGCGGCGCGGCCTGCGAGGCGTCGATGCAGACCAGCGCGCCGACCTCCTGCGCCCGGCGGACTATCGCCTCGACCGGGTTGACCGTGCCCAGGATGTTGGACACCAGCACGAAGGAGACGATCTTCGTCTTCTCGGTGATGATCTCGTCGATGTTGGACAGGTCGAGCCGGCCGTCGTCGGTCAGCCCGAACCACTTCAGCTTCGCGCCCGTGCGCTGCGCGAGCAGCTGCCACGGCACGATGTTGGAGTGGTGCTCCATCTCGGTGATGACGATCTCGGTCTCGTGGTCCACGCGGTAGGGCTCGTCGGCCCAGCCCAGCATGTTCGCCACGAGGTTGAGCGACTCGGAGGCGTTCTTGGTGAAGATCACCTCGTCGCGGCTCGGCGCGTTGATGAAGGCGGCGACCTTGTCGCGCGCGCCCTCGTACAGCGCCGTGGCCTCCTCGGCGAGCACATGCACACCGCGGTGGACGTTGGCGTTGTAGCGCTCGTAGTACTCGTTCAGGGCGTCGAGCACCTGGCGCGGCTTCTGCGAGGTCGCCGCGTTGTCCAGGTACACGAGCTTCCGGCCGTCGTGGACCTGGCGGTCCAGGATGGGGAAGTCCTTGCGGAGCGCCTCGGTGTCGAGGAGACCCGGCAGCTGCGTCACGCGGATACGCCACCCTTCGTGTATGCCTCGTAGCCCTCGTTCTCCAGCTTGTCGGCGAGCTCGGCGCCGCCGGACTCGACGATGCGACCGCCGGAGAAGACGTGGACGAAGTCGGGCTTGATGTAGCGCAGGATGCGCGTGTAGTGCGTGATCAGCAGGGTGCCGACCTCGCCGGTCTCACGGACGCGGTTGACGCCCTCGGAGACGACCCGCAGGGCGTCGACGTCGAGGCCGGAGTCCGTCTCGTCGAGGATCGCGACCTTGGGCTTGAGCAGCTCCAGCTGGAGGATCTCGTGGCGCTTCTTCTCACCGCCGGAGAAGCCCTCGTTGACGTTGCGCTCGGCGAAGGCCGGGTCCATGTTCAGACGCTCCATGGTCTCCCTGACCTCCTTCACCCACGTCCGCAGCTTGGGGGCCTCGCCGCGGATGGCGGTGGCGGACGTACGGAGGAAGTTGGAGACCGAGACGCCGGGGACCTCGACCGGGTACTGCATCGCCAGGAACAGGCCCGCGCGGGCGCGCTCGTCGACGGACATCTCCAGGACGTCCTCGCCGTCGAGGGTGACGGTGCCGCCGGTGATGGTGTACTTCGGGTGACCCGCGAGCGAGTAGGCGAGCGTCGACTTGCCGGAGCCGTTGGGGCCCATGATGGCGTGCGTCTCGCCCTGCTTCACGGTGAGGTCGACGCCCTTGAGGATCTCCTTCGTGGCGTTGTCGGCCTCGACGGTGACGTGCAGGTCTCGGATTTCAAGCGTTGCCATGGGTGCCTCAGGACTCCTGGGAAAGGGAGACGAGCACGTCGTCCCCTTCGATCTTTACGGGGTATACGGGGACGGGGCGCGTCGCGGGAAGGCCGGACGGTTTGCCGGTGCGCAGGTCGAAGCTGGAGCCGTGCAGCCAGCACTCGATCTGGCAGTCCTCCACCTCGCCCTCGGAGAGCGAGACGTTCGCGTGCGAGCAGATGTCGTGGATCGCGAACACCTCCCCCTCGGTCTGCACGACCGAGACCGGCGTGCCGTCGAGTTCCACCCGCTTCGGGGTGTCCTCCTCCAGCTCGCTCAGCCCGCAGGCGCGTACGAAAGCCATCAGACCGTGGCCTCCAGCTCCTCGTCGATCTTCACGAGAAGGCGTTCCTGGATGTCGTCGACACCGATCTGCTGGACCAGCTCGGCGAAGAAGCCGCGGACCACGAGGCGCCGGGCCTCGTCGGCCGGGATGCCGCGGGCCATCAGATAGAAGAGCTGCTCGTCGTCGAAGCGGCCGGTCGCGCTCGCGTGGCCCGCTCCGACGATCTCGCCGGTCTCGATCTCGAGGTTCGGCACGGAGTCGACCCGGGCGCCGTCGGTGAGGACGAGGTTGCGGTTCATCTCGTACGTGTCCGTGCCCTCGGCCTTGGCCTCGATGAGCACGTCACCGATCCACACCGCGTGGGCGCCCTCGCCCTGGAGCGCGCCCTTGTAGGCGACGTTCGACTTGCAGTGCGGGGTGTTGTGGTCGACGAGGAGGCGGTGCTCCTGGTGCTGGCCGGAGTCGGTGAAGTACAGACCGAACAGCTCGGCCTCGCCGCCGGTGCCGGCGTAGGCGACGCGCGGGTGCAGCCGGACCAGGTCGCCGCCGAAGGTGACCACGAACGACTTGAAGGTGGCGTCCCGGCCGATCAGCGCGTTGTGCTGCGCCACGTGCACGGCCTTGTCGTCCCAGTCCTGGACGGAGACGACGGTCAGCTTGGCGCCGTCCCCGAGGACGTAGTCGACATTGGAGGCGAGTACGGCGTCACCGGTGTGGTCGATGACCACGACGGCCTCGGCGAAGGCTCCGAGCTCCACGACCTGGTGGGCGTAGGCGGTCCCGCCCTCGCCGTGCACGGCGATCCGGATCGGCTCGGTGAGGACCGTCTCCTTGGGGACGGTGATCACGCCGGCCTTCTCGAACGCCGAGTACGCCTGGGCGGCGATGCGGTCCACCGGGGTGCCGGCCTTGCCGAGCCGGGCGTCGTCGCGGCCGACGGTCTCGATCACGACCCCCTCGGGGGCCGCGATGTCGACCTTCACGCCGTCGCCGGTGGCGACCGCGGTGCCGTCGTGCAGCCCGCGCAGCCGCTCCAGCGGCGTGAACCGCCACTCCTCCTCGCGGCCGTGGGGGACCGGGAAGTCCGCCACGTCGAAGGACGGGGGCGCGCTCATGCGCGTGGCGACGGTCGACTCGGCGGCCACCGCGATCTGGCCGGCGGTGGTGGATCCCACCGGAATGTTCTGAGCCTCAGCCATGGCTGTCGGTCTGCTCTCTTCCTACGTCAGATTTCGCTAGCTGCTTGCGGGGAGACCGGTCTTAGCCGACCGCGCCTTCCATCTGCAGCTCGATCAGCCGGTTGAGCTCAAGGGCGTACTCCATGGGGAGTTCCTTCGCGATCGGCTCGACGAAGCCGCGCACGATCATGGCCATCGCCTCGAACTCGGAGAGACCGCGGCTCATCAGGTAGAAGAGCTGGTCCTCGGAGACCTTGGAGACGGTCGCCTCGTGGCCCATGGACACGTCGTCCTCGCGGACGTCCACGTAGGGGTACGTGTCGGAGCGGGAGATGGTGTCGACGAGCAGCGCGTCGCACAGCACGTTCGACTTGGAGCCGTGGGCGCCCTCGCCGATCTCGACGAGACCTCGGTAGGACGTGCGGCCGCCACCACGCGCCACGGACTTCGACACGATGTTGGAGGAGGTGTTCGGCGCCATGTGGACCATCTTGGAGCCGGCGTCCTGGTGCTGGCCCTCGCCCGCGAAGGCGATGGAGAGGGTCTCACCCTTGGCGTGCTCGCCCATCAGGTAGACGGCCGGGTACTTCATCGTCACCTTGGAGCCGATGTTGCCGTCGATCCACTCCATGGTCGCGCCCTCGTACGCCACGGCGCGCTTGGTGACCAGGTTGTAGACGTTGTTCGACCAGTTCTGGATGGTCGTGTAACGGCACCGGGCGTTCTTCTTGACGATGATCTCGACG
Source organism: Streptomyces canus (assembly GCF_001514145.1). Taxonomy (GTDB): domain Bacteria; phylum Actinomycetota; class Actinomycetes; order Streptomycetales; family Streptomycetaceae; genus Streptomyces; species Streptomyces canus. Next base: position 495,140 of record NZ_KQ948659.1, on the reverse strand, counting down.
ACCGCGGAGTGCAGCGAGTCCGACTTGTAGATCGGCGCCGTACAACCCTCGACGTAGTGCACGTAGGCACCCTCGTCGACGATGATCAGGGTCCGCTCGAACTGGCCCATGTTCTCCGTGTTGATACGGAAGTAGGCCTGGAGCGGGATCTCCACGTGCACGCCCTTCGGCACGTAGATGAAGGAGCCGCCGGACCACACCGCGGTGTTCAGCGACGCGAACTTGTTGTCGCCGACCGGGATGACGGTGCCGAAGTACTCCTTGAAGAGCTCCGGGTGCTCCTTCAGGGCCGTGTCGGTGTCCAGGAAGATGACGCCCTGCTCCTCCAGGTCCTCGCGGATCTGGTGGTAGACGACCTCGGACTCGTACTGGGCCGCGACACCGGCGACGAGGCGCTGCTTCTCCGCCTCCGGGATGCCGAGCTTGTCGTACGTGTTCTTGATGTCCTCGGGCAGGTCCTCCCAGGACTCCGCCTGCTTCTCCGTGGAACGCACGAAGTACTTGATGTTGTCGAAGTCGATGCCGGAGAGGTCGGAGCCCCAGTTCGGCATGGGCTTCTTGTCGAACAGGCGCAGACCCTTGAGGCGGAGCTTGGTCATCCACTCCGGCTCGCTCTTCTTCGCGGAGATGTCGCGGACGACGTCCTCGTTGATGCCGCGCTTCGCAGAGGCGCCGGCCGTGTCGGAGTCGGCCCAGCCGTATTCGTACTTGCCCAGGCCCTCGAGCTCGGGGTGGGCAGTCTCCGTGGGGAGAGTCATGCGGGGTTCCTCCCGGCCGTGCTTGCAGATGCGTTATGAGACATGTGGGAAATCTTGGGGATGAACGTCGTGCAGACGCCGTCGCCGTGCGCGATGGTCGCCAGTCGCTGGACGTGCGTTCCGAGCAGCTGGGAGAAGATCTCGGTCTCCGCGTCACAGAGCTGGGGGAACTTCTCAGCGACATGGGCCACCGGGCAGTGGTGCTGGCAGAGCTGCTCGCCGACCGGTGCGCTCCGCGCCGTAGCAGCGTACCCGTCCGCGCTCAGGGCCTTGGCCAGGGCTTCGGTGCGCTCCTCGGGGGCGGCGGCCTCGACGACCTTGCGGTATTCCTCAGCCTGCGCGGCGATCCTGGCGCGCGCGAAGGCGACGACCGCCTCGTCCCCGCCGAACCGCTCCTGGATCCAGCTCAGGGCGTCCGCGGCGAGCTTGTCGTACGACTGGTCGAAGGCGTCCCGGCCGCAGTCGGTGAGCGCGAAGACCTTGGCGGGACGGCCACGCGTCCGCGCGCCGTACACCCGCTGCTCCCGCGCCTCCACGACCTCGTCGGCCGCCAGGGCGTCCAGATGACGTCGTACGGCCGCATGGGTGAGGCCCAGTCGGCCGGCCAGTTCGGCGACGGTCGACGGGCCGTGGTCCAGGATGGATCGCGCGACGCGGTTGCGGGTGGACCGCTCACCGGTCGCGAGCTCCTCCTGAGGGGCACCCGTAGGGGTCTCCCGAGCCTCGCCGACGTTTTTCACAACGCCATTGTTGCGTAATTCCTCTGGACCGGGCAACCCGCGTCCCGATCGATGGACGGTGCCCTGCATCACTTAGGCATCCCTAACCTGACCTGGGAAGACGATCTTTGATCGATCAAACCGGTGGTGTATCGAGGCCCTGTCAGGGACACTCCGGAACCATGCCACCACCTCCCACCGGCCCACTTGTCACCCGCGACACCCTCGCGAAGCAGCTGCGCGAGCTGGGGGTCCGCAGCGGCGAGATCCTCCTCCTGCACTCCTCCCTGAGCGCCCTCGGCTGGGTCTGCGGAGGCCCGGTCTCGGTGGTCCAGGGACTGCTCGACGCCCTCGGCCCGGACGGCACCCTCGTGGTCCCCACCCAGACCGGCGACCTCTCCGACCCGGCGGTGTGGAGCAACCCGCCGGTGCCCGAGGAGTGGTGGGACACGATCCGGGCGACCATGCCCGCCTACGACCCCCTCGTCACGCCCTCGCGCGGCGTCGGCGTGATCCCGGAGACGGTGCGCACCTGGCCCGGCGCCCGGCGCAGCGCGCACCCACAGACCTCCTTCGCGGCGACAGGCCCCCGCGCGCAGTCGGTCCTGGACGGCCACGCCCTCGACTGCCGCCTCGGTGAGCACAGCCCGTTGGCCCGCCTCGAGGCCCTCCACGCGCGCGTACTGCTCCTCGGCGCGGGCTACGACACCTGCACGAGCTTCCATCTCGCCGAGTACCGCGTCCCGGCCCCGCTGGTGAGGGTGGGCCGCCCGGGACCGGACGGGTGGGAGGTGGTGACGGAGGTCTCGATCACCTCGGACCGCTTCGACGAACTGGGCCACGACTTCGAGCGCGACCAAGCCGTCGTCGTACGCGGAAAGGTGGGCGCGGCCGACGCTCGGCTGTTCCCGGTGGCGGACGCCGTGCGGTACGCGCAGCGGTGGCTGACGCTGCACCGGTCACGGGAGGACACCCCCGGGAACGCCCTGGGTGGAGATCCGGGTGGAGATCCTGCACCCGCCCGTCTGCGGCGCGGGCGGCGAACCTAGACTCGGGCGCATGCGAAGTGAGCCCGTGGTCCAGGTCCACGCCCTGGTGAAGCGGTACGGCACGAAGACCGCCGTGGACGGCCTCGACCTGGTGGCCCGGGCGGGCGTGACCGCCGTACTCGGGCCGAACGGCGCGGGCAAGACGACGACGGTCGAGACCTGCGAGGGATACCGCCGGCCGGACTCCGGCACGGTCCGGGTCCTGGGCCTCGACCCGGTGCGACAGGCCCGTGAGCTGCACCCGAGGATCGGCGTGATGCTGCAGTCCGGGGGCGTGTACTCGGGCGCCCGGGCAGACGAGATGCTGCGGCACGTGGCGAAGCTCCACGCACATCCGCTCGACGTGGACGCGCTGATCGAGCGCCTGGGCCTCGGCGGTTGCGGCAGGACGACGTACCGGCGCCTGTCCGGCGGCCAGCAGCAGCGGCTGGCGCTCGCCATGGCTGTCGTCGGCCGCCCGGAGCTGGTGTTCCTGGACGAGCCGACCGCCGGCCTGGACCCACAGGCCCGCCGCGGGACCTGGGACCTGGTCCGCGACCTGCGCGCGGACGGTGTCTCGGTGATCCTCACCACGCACTACATGGACGAGGCCGAGCAGCTCGCCGACGACGTGGCGATCATCGACGGCGGCCGGGTCATCGCCCAGGGCACCCCGGAGGAGCTGTGCCGGGGCGGCGCCGAGAACACCCTGCGCTTCATGGGCCGCCCCGGCCTCGACGTGGGCTCCCTCCTCAAGGCCCTGCCCGCCGACTGCTCGGCGGCGGAGCTGACCCCCGGCTCCTACCGGGTGGTCGGCAAGGTCAACCCGCAACTGCTGGCGACGGTGACGTCCTGGTGCGCCCAGCACGGCGTGATGCCGGAGAAGATCTCGGTGGAACGGCACACCCTGGAAGACGTCTTCCTCGAACTGACGGGCAAGGAGCTGCGCGCGTGACGGCCACCGGTATGTACACCCCGAAGCCGGGCGCGGCACCACTGGGACGCATGATCGCGACCCAGGCGGTCCTGGAGACGAAGATGCTCCTGCGCAACGGCGAACAGCTCCTGCTGACGGTGGTGATCCCGACCCTGGTGCTGGTCCTGTTCAGCTCGGTGGACATCATCGACACGGACGAGGGCAAGGCGGTGGACTTCCTCACCCCCGGCGTCCTGGCCCTCGCGGTCATGTCGACGGCCTTCACGGGCCAGGCGATCGCGACCGGCTTCGAACGCCGCTACGGCGTCCTGAAGCGCCTGGCCTCCTCGCCGCTCCCCCGCTGGGGCCTGATGACGGCGAAAACGGCATCGGTCCTGGTGACGGAGTTCCTCCAGGTGATCCTGCTGACAGTGATCGCCTTCGCCCTCGGCTGGTCCCCGCACGGCAACCCGCTGTCCGTGCTGCTCCTGCTGATCCTGGGCACGGCCGCGTTCTCGGGCCTCGGCCTCCTGATGGCAGGCACCCTGAAGGCGGAGGCGACCCTGGCCGCGGCCAACCTGGTCTTCCTCCTGCTGCTGGTGGGCGGCGCAGTGATGGTCCCCCTGTCCAAGTTCCCTTCAGGCGCCCAGGACGTACTGGGTCTGCTGCCGATCACGGCCCTGTCGGACGGCCTGCGGGACGTGTTGCAGCACGGGGCCGGGGTGCCGTGGGGCGACCTGGGGATTCTGGCGGTGTGGGCGGTGGCGGGTCTGGCTCTGGCCGGACGCTTCTTCCGCTGGGAGTGAGTCGGGGTCAGCGAACCCACATCTGGGACACGATCGGGCCGAAGGCCGGAGTCGCCTGATAGTTGCCGAGGCGCGTTGACGTGAAGGACACCTGCTTGAAGTTCACCACAGGCAGCCAGAGCGCCTCGTCGATGACCCTCCGGTCGATCCGGCCCCACAGCTGCCGCGCCCTGCCCGGATCGAAGCGCTCGGCAGCCTGCGCCGTGTCGACGAGCCGGTCGAAGGACGGAGAGCAGTACTCGGCGTAGTTCAGGGTGCCGGGACCGTCGGCCGGCTTGAAGCCGTCACAGGTGAGGAGGGGGGTGAAGAAGGTGCCCGAGGACGGATAGTCGGGCGACCACCCCTGGAACACCAGCTGGGCCCGTGTCCGCGAGTCCCCCACCGTGTTCCAGTAGCGGTCGTCAGGCAGAACGTGAAGGGTCGCCCGGTAGCCGAGGTCGTCCAGGAGATCGACGAGGTACGCGGCGGCGCGGCGGGAGGACTCCATCCTCCAGGTCCACACCCCCACCGTCATGCCCCGGGTGCCCGACTCCGCGATCAGCTTCCTGGCCCTGGCGAGATCGGGTCCCTGCCACATGCCGTCCGCGCCGGGTTGCCGCGTGTACGGGCAGTAGGACCGATAGCCGGGAAAGCCCTTGGGCAGGGACTGGCAGGTGGAAGACACGATCTGGGGCCCGCCCATCAGCTCCACCAGCCGGTCGCGGTCCACGGCGTACGACACCGCCTGCCTGACCCGCCGGTCGTCGAAGGGCGGCACCCTGGTGTTGAACGTCTCGTACACCGTGAAGAACGAGGAGCTCGTGTGCAGCCGCGTCGGATGCCGCACGGCGAGCTGCCGGAGGTAGGACGGTTTCGGGTGGGTGTTCAACTGGATCGCCAGGTCCGCCCGCCCGGCGTTCACCTCTGCCACCTGTTGCTGCGTCGATTCCAACGTCCGCCAGCGGATGACGTCGGGATATCCGGCCGGCTGGGCCACATGGGACCACTCCCGGAAAAACGGGTTCCGCTTCAGCGTGAGCTGCTTGCCCTTCCGGTAGTCGGCCACCTGGTACGGGCCGGTCGCAGGCAGTGGACGGAAGCCGACGTTAGGGTCCTGGACACCGGGAGGCGTCGGCACGACGAACATCGTGAGCTTGTTCAGAAACGCCGGGTCCGCAGCGGTGAGGTGGAAGGTCACCGTGTGCGCGTCGTCGTCGGTGCTCATCCCGCGCGAGAGGTCGCACCGCTGCGGACGGGCCACACACGCGGCGCCGCCGACGATCCTCGTGAAGTACCCGGGATTGCCTTCGTCGGCGGTCAGAGCCCGCCGGATGCCCCGCAGGAAGTCAGCCGGTGCGACCCGGCGGCCGTCGGAGTACCGCAGCCCCCGGCGCAGCGGGAACGTGTAGGTGCGCCCGCCGTCGGTGGGGCGCGGAAGTTCGCCGGCCAGGTCCGGTACCAGGGTGAGCTCCGATCCGCCGGGCGACTGGCGCCAGCCCACGAGGTGGTCGTAGGCGACGCTGAGGGCCAGGTCGGCCTCCGCGTTGTAGACGCTCGCCGGATCGATGCCGTAGTCGGTCGCACCACCCCAGCCCAGCACGGTCAACGTGCCGCCTCGGTGCCCCGGCGCGGCGAGGGCGCGTCCCGCCGCCCACACCGTCCCCCCGGCCAGGGCGAGTCCCCGCGGCGCGCTGCCCGTACGGATCGTGCGCAACGGCCGGGCCGTACGGGGATCGAGCCGGACGACGGTGGCGTCGTACTCGTTGCTCACCCAGACGCCGTCCGGTCCCGCCACCACGGCACGAGGACCGTCACCCACCTCCTGAACAGTGACCACGCCGGTGCGGGTGTCGATGCGGGAGACGGTGAGCGAGAGCCCGTTGGCGACCCACACCGCGTCCTCAGTGACGGCGACGCCCTGCGGGCCTGCGCCCACCAGGACGGCCCCGCGTGCCTGGCCCGTCACGACGTCGACGGGGGTCACCGTGCCGTCGAGGCTGTTGGCGACCCACACGGTCCGCTCACCCACACCGATACCGGCGGGCCCGCCACCCACCGCGACGGCCTTCCCTACCCGTCCTGACTCCGGGTCGATCCGCCGGACGGCGCTGTCCCCGCCGAGCGCGACCCACACCCCGGCGGGTCCGGCCGCTATGCCCGAAGGCAGGTTCCCCACGGGCAGGATGTCGACGACCCGGTCGACGGACGCGTTGATCCGCGAGACCGTACCGTCCCCGCTGTTGGCCACCCACACGTCGTCGCCGCTCACCGCGACGGCGACGGGATCCGACCCGACGGGTATGAGCTGCACGGCATGGGTTTGCGGATCGATACGACTGACGGAGTCGTCACCGTTGTTCGCCACCCACACCGACCCGGCCCCGTACGCGAGCCCGTCCGGGCTCTGCCCCACCGGCACCGGCGCACCACTGCCGCCGGACACCGCGCCGACGGTGTTGGCCACCAGCACCCGGGTGGCCGGGCGGGGTGCGCTCGCTCCGGAGACGAGGCCGGCGCACAGAGCGGCGATCGCCGTGAGGGAGACGACCCGGGCCGGGAGGCGCCGACGTCGCTGTCCCCGCACGGTTCGCCGGGGCGGAGACCCGGCGGCCAGATCGTGCGCCAGGATGGCCTGGTGCACCCGCCGTACCGACTCGTCCGGGTCCAGGCCCAGTTCCTCCCGCAGCCTTTCCCGTAAGCGCTGGTAGCAGGTCAGGGCCTCGGCCTGCCGACCGCACCGGTAGAGAGCCAGCATCAGCTGCGCCGAGAGCCGTTCCCGCAGCGGATGCCCGGCGACCAGCTGCTCCAGCTCGCCCACGACGGTCGTGTGTCGCCCCAGCGCCAGGTCCGCCTCGATCCGGGCTTCGAGCGCCGACAGGCGCAGTTCCTCCAGGCGGGCGGCCTCCCGCCGTACGAATCCGTGGTCACCCAGGTCCTCCAGCACCGCGCCCCGCCACAGTGCGAGGGCGCGCCGAAGTGTCGAGGCCGCCTCGGCGTACCGGCCGGCGTCCAGCGCCTCCCGCCCCTCCCACAGCCCGGCCTCGAAGCGGCCGGCGTCGGTGGCCAAGGGCCCGGCCCTCAGCAGGTAGCCGTGATTCCGGCTCTCGAGCACCTCGCACGGGGCACCGCGGGCCCGATCCGGGTCCAGCGCCCTGCGCAGATGGAAGACGTATGTCTGCACCGAGGTGACCGCCCCGTCCGGCGCTTCGCCGTCCCACACCTCGTCGATCAGCCGGTCCGTCGGGACCGCCTGGTTCAGCTCGACGACGAGCAGGGCCAGCACGGCGCGTTGCCGCGGTCCGCCCAGCGGGAGAACGGCGCCGGAACGAACGACTCGCAAGGGACCGAGGATGGCGAACTCCGTGGCCGCCATGTGGCACCGCCCCCGTTCCAAGCCGGTGCCAAGGCCCTCCAAGCACCTACCAAGGAGCCTAGCGACGCGACGCGCTGAAGTGTGTCCCAGTTCACACAAATGCCGCTCGTCGAGGGATGTTGCGGCCGGAGAGAAAGAAGTGCCATGAACACACGACAGCGCCGTACGCTGCTCGGGCTCACCGCTGTGGCGACGGGGATGGGCATGTTCACCACGGCAGCGGACGCGGCGGTTCCTCCGCCGGAGGCACCACAGGCGCCGGTGTCCGGGTACACATACGTGGAACGGTTCAGCCGGCTCAGCTCCGACTCCGCGCGCTCCGTCAGCGCCCCCTGCCCGAGCGGCAAGGTGGTGCTGGCCGGCGGCGTGAGGATCGTAGGCGGAGGCGGTCGCGTGCTCCTGCGCGGCTCGTATCCGGGCCACTCGGCGTCCGGGTACAAGTGGCTCGCGACAGCGGAGGAGATCAGTGGCGGGACCGCGGCCAGGTGGTACCTGCGGGCATACGCGGTGTGCGCCGACAAGCCCGCGGGTCTGACGTATCGCACGGTCCCTTCGGCGTTCAACTCGAACAGGCCCGACAAAACCGTCACCGGCACCTGTCCCGCCGGTACACGGCTCGTCGGCGCCGGTGCCCGGCTGAGGGGCGCGAGTCACCGGGTCGGCATCAACTCCGTGACCATGACCAACCTCATCCATCGCTCGGCCTCGGCCCGGGCGGCGGAGGCGGTGGCCACGAACCTGCCCTGGTCCGTCGCGGTCCACCTCGTGTGCGCCGGGCCGCTCGCGCGCCAGACGTTCCGCGAGAGCGGGTGGAAGGAGGCCGTCGGTTCGACCCAGTCCCAGACGGCGGTGGTCGGCTGCCCGCGGGGCACCCGGGCGTTCGGCGCGGGCATGCGGCCGGCCGGAGCTTCGGCCACGCTCAAACGTCTCGTCCCCGTTGAACTGCGCCCGACGGGGTCACCGGCCGGTGCTCGGGTGACCGTGTCCGAACTGGCACCCGGACAAGCCGCCACCTGGTACGTCAAGGCCCAGGTAATCTGCGCCCGCTGACCCTCCGGCATGGGGTGCGCAGGAATCGAGCGGGGTGCCCGAAACGGCGCCCCGCTCTCCCATCACCCCCCTCGTGAACGCGTGCACAAGCGACCCCCCTACGATGGAACGCGTGCCGAACCTGACCCGTGCCGACGCCGTAGCGGCCGTCCGCAACCCGCTCGCCTTCATCGCCGCACGCTGGACCCCGACCCCCCGGACGGTTCAGCGGGCGGCTCTCGCCGCGCTCCTCATGGCGGTGGTCATCGTGGTCACCGGCGGGGCTGTGCGGCTGACCGGGTCGGGGCTCGGGTGTCCGACCTGGCCCACGTGCACGGACGACTCGCTGACCGCGACCCGCGCGATGGGGGTGCACGGTGCCATCGAGTTCGGCAACCGGATGCTCACCTATGTGCTGTGCGCCGCCGTCGGGTGGGCGATCATCGCCGCGCGCTCCGAGAAGCCGTACCGGCGCAGCCTGACCCGGCTGGGCTGGGCGCAGTTCTGGATCGTGATGAGCAACGCGGTCCTCGGCGGCATCGTCGTCCTCGTGGGTCTCAACCCGTACACCGTCGCGGCCCACTTCGTGGCGACGACGGCCCTGATCACGGTCGCCGCGGTGATGTGGCAGCGCACCCGCGAGGGTGACACGGCACCCCGTCCGCTGGTCGGCAAGCCGGTGCAGCAGCTGGTGTGGTTCATGGTCGCGGCCGCCGCCCTGCTGATCCTCGTCGGCACCGTCGTCACCGGCGCCGGACCGCACGCCGGTGACTCCAGCGAGGTCGAACGGATGCCGCTGGACTGGGAGACCGTGAGCAAGGTGCACGCGGTCCTGGCCTGGATCGTGGTGTCGCTGACCTTCGCCCTGTGGTTCATCCTCAAGGCGGTCGACGCCCCCAAGGGGCCCCTGCACCGCACCCGCGACCTCTTCCTGGTCCTCCTCTCCCAGGGCGTCATCGGCTACGTCCAGTACTTCACCGACCTGCCCGAGTTCCTGGTAGGCCTGCACATGCTCGGCTCGGCCCTGGTGTGGATCGCGGTCCTGCGTGTCCTGCTGGCCCTGCGGGAACGGTCCGAGGGCGAGCAGGCCGAGATCCCGGCTCAGCCGTACGCCGCCACCAGTTCGTCGATCGCCGGGCCCAGGTAGCCGCGGGTCAGCGCGGCTCTGTTCTCGACGGCGGGTCCGGGCTCGCCGTACCGGCGCCTCCGGATGTCCTCGACGACCTCCACGGGCGCCCCGAGTCCCGGCAGCAGTTCCAGCGCCTCGCGCTTGCTGATCAGTCGCCCCTCCCGCAGCGTGACGCTCGCGCGGGCGAAGGTCAGCAGCCCCCCGTCGACCCACACGTCCCGCGTCCACAGCGGGGCCTTGCCGAGGGCCGGGCGCCAGAAGTCGCGCTGGTCACGGACGATGAAGTCGGTGAGCTCCCGGTCCGACACCGGCGGCAGCAGGTCCGCGGGCGGTTTCCCCAGCAGCACCCGCCCGAAGCTGTGCAGTTCGCGCGAGGTCACCGGGGTGACCGGCCGCTTGAACAGCTCCTCGTACGCCCAGGTGAGGTGGCGGCGGCCCGGATCGGCCGAAGGCGTCAGGTAGGTGCAGTGCAGCTGCCCGGACAGCGGCTCGGCCCGCAGCCGGGCGTGCGCCTTCGCCAGCCGCCAGACCGTACGGGGTGTCAGCGAGGGCAGGACGGCGATCAGGTCCAGGTCGCTGCGGCCCTCCTGGTAGTCGCCGCCCGCGAGGGAGCCGTGGGCCCAGACGGCGACGGGGTCGAGCGGGGCGAGCCCGGTCAGGAAGCGGTCGAGTAACACCTCGGTCTGCATGCACCCATCCTGTACAGCTCACTCCAGCCCGTACACCCTTCGCGCGTTCCCCGCCGCGATCAGGCCCGCCACCCGCTGCGCGTCCGCCAGTGACCAGGCCCCCTCCGCGACCCAGCCGCCCAGCACCCGAGCCAGCGCCTCGCGGAACAGGCGGGCACCCACGACATGCAGTTCGGGCAGGCTGTGGGCCCCGCTGGAGAAGACGATCTTGCCGAAGGGGGCCAGTTCCAGGATCTCCGCGAGGACGCTCGCCGCACGGGCGCCGGTGCGGACGAGGGCCGCTCCGGAATCGGCGTAGACGTGCGGGAAGACGCCGGCGAGATGGGCGGCGTGCCGGTGGTAGGGGTAGCTGTGCAGCAGGACGAGGTCGGTGCCGAGACCCGCGGTGGCCCGGACGAAGTCGGTGAGCAGGACCGGATCGGTACGGTCGATGCGCAGACCCGGTTCGCCGAGCCCGGCGTGCAGCTGGAGGGGCAGGCCCGAGGCGGCCGCGATCCACAGCAGGTGCCGTAACAGAACGGGGTCGGACAGCTCGCCGCCCACCCGGCGGCCCGCCAGCCAACGGCCCGCCGCGCCCCGCACCTCTCCCGGCCCCGGCGGCTCGGGCGCGAGCGCCAGGCCGTGCCGTACCCCCGCCACCGACGTGAAGGCGACCGCGCTCGCGGCGGCTCCGTGCACCGACTCGGCGAGGTTGGCGAGGAAGGACTCGACGGTGCCGGAGGTGTCGGCGACCTGTTCGGCGAGGAGCTCAAGACGCACGATCTCGCGGGCCTCGGCAGCCGCGGCGGAGGCCAGCTCGGTGGGCCCCGTGAGGTCGCCGGGCAGCCCGGTGTCGACCAGATACGTCGTGATCCCACTGCCGCGCAGCAGCCTGCGGCCCGCTTCCAGTACGCCGAGTTCCCGGCGCCGGGCCAGATAGCGGGCGGGCGGACAGTGCGGTTCCAGGCCTAGCAGGGGCGGGCACCATCGCCGTACGGCGAAACCCGTCTGGGTGTCGAACAGCGTGGTGCCCGGGGCGGGCGGGCCCTCGGTGCGGGCCAGCTGGGTCTCGAAGGTGCCGAGACCCAGCTCCGTCCTCAGTACGCCGTGGCAGTACTGGTCCACGAGGGACGGCGTTTCGATCATCCGGGCTCCCCGTTGCTGGACCGTGTCGCTGCTCACAGGTCCTAACGGGTGAACCGGGCATCAGGTGTTGGTGTCGCACACCCCGTACGAAAGCCGGCAGACCTCAGCCGTTCGAGGGGCCGCCGACCTGGATGCCGGCCATCCGGCTCCACTCGTACGGCCCCGTCCTCACCTTCGCGGCGAACTCGCCGTCGAACTCCTCGTGAACGGTGATGCCGGACTTCTCGACGGCCTTCTCGGCGATCTCGTACGAGGGGGCCACCAGGTCGCCCCAGCCGCCGTCCTCGCCGACGAGGACGATCCGGGTGCCGCGCTCACCGATGTAGGCCAGCTGGCCCTCGGCGCCGCCGTGCTCCTTGGAGAAGGCGCTGATCTGCTTGGCGAGCCGGGCGACCTTGCGCTCGGCCTTCGCGTCAACCTGCTGCGTGTCTGCCATGACCAGGATGCTACCGACGGGTAGAGGGAACGGCGACGTGACCCTTACCTCAGGAAGGGGTCGACCGCCACCGCGAGGAAGAGGATCGACACATAGGTGATCGACCAGTGGAACAGCCGCATCTCCTTGAGCTTCACGCCCGTCACCTCGGCCTTGGCGCGGTTCTGCAGCCCGTGCGCCTCCCACAGCCAGAAGCCGCCCGCGAGCAGCGCCACCGCCGTGTAGAACCAGCCGGTGTAGCCGAGCGGCGTCAGCAGCAGCGAGACCGCGACCATCACCCAGCTGTAGATGACGATCTGCCTGGCGACCACCTTGTTGGAGGCGACGACCGGCAGCATGGGCACTCCCACGCGCGCGTAGTCCTCGCGCACCTTCATGGACAGCGGCCAGTAGTGCGGCGGCGTCCAGAAGAACATGACCAGGAAGAGAATGATCGGCGCCCACGACATGGAGTTCGTGACGGACGACCAGCCGATGAGGACCGGCAGGCAGCCGGCGATGCCGCCCCACACGATGTTCTGCGAGGTACGGCGCTTGAGGATCATCGTGTAGACGACGACGTAGAAGAGGAGCGCGCCGAGGGAGAGCCAGGCGCTCAGCCAGTTGACGGCGAGTCCGAACAGCAGCGTCGAGACGACCGCCAGCGTGATGCCGAAGGCCAGACACTCGCGCGGCGAGACCATGCCGGTCACCAGTGGACGCTGCGAGGTGCGGTCCATGAGCGCGTCGATGTCGCGGTCGATGTACATGTTGAGCGCGTTGGCGCCGCCGGCCGACAGGTAGCCGCCGACGCAGGTGAGCAGGACCAGCTTCAGGTCCGGCACACCCTGCTGCGCCAGGAACATCACCGGAACGGTGGTGATGAGCAGCAGCTCGATGATCCGAGGCTTGGTCAGCGCCACGAACGCCTTGACACGGGCCCCGAACGGCCGGTGAACCGGGCTCTGGCTCGCACCGAGCACACCCGCTGGACGGGATTCGACGGCCGTCACGCACACCCCTACAGAGACATCCCAGCAAGCCTCACCCGTGTGAAGTCCCGGTAAAGGCTCGCGCGTACCACGCCACTGTAGACGTTGCCCATACCCCGATATTCGCGGGGGTCGGGTCGTGTCCGAGGGCGCCCCCGGAAGAGCTCGGGCGCACTCGGTTGAGCACTCTTACGAGCGGCTGCGTATTCAGTTGCCAAATGCGGTACGGGCCAGTCGGGAGGCGGATGTCCGCGCGGCCCGGCAGTCTGGAATGACTCGAAAAAACGCACGTACTTACGGGGGTAGGCTCGACAACGGCCGGGCGTCCCGTGCACCGGCATTTCGACATGCGTGACATGTGGAGAGGAGCCCTGACCCAGGGTGAGCACCAAGCCGACCACCACAGACCTCGAGTGGACCGAGTTGGACCAGCGGGCCGTCGACACCGCCCGCGTCCTGGCCGCCGACGCCGTACAGAAGGTCGGCAACGGCCATCCCGGTACGGCGATGAGCCTGGCGCCCGCCGCCTACACCCTCTTCCAGAAGGTGATGCGGCACGACCCGGCCGACCCCGACTGGGTCGGACGCGACCGCTTCGTGCTGTCCGCCGGCCACTCGTCCCTGACCCTCTACACCCAGCTGTACCTGGCCGGTTTCGGTCTGGAGCTGGACGACCTGAAGGCGTTCCGGACCTGGGGCTCGAAGACCCCGGGCCACCCGGAGTACGGCCACACCAAGGGCGTCGAGACGACCACCGGTCCGCTCGGCCAGGGTGTCGCCAACGCCGTCGGCATGGCGATGGCCGCCCGCTACGAGCGCGGTCTGTTCGACCCGGAGGCCCCCGAGGGCACCTCCCCCTTCGACCACTTCGTCTTCGCCATCGCCGGTGACGGCTGCCTCCAGGAGGGCATCTCCGCCGAGGCGTCCTCGATGGCCGGCCACCAGAAGCTCGGCAACCTCGTCCTGCTGTGGGACGACAACCACATCTCGATCGAGGGCGACACCGAGACGGCCGTCTCCGAGGACACGGTCAAGCGCTACGAGGCGTACGGCTGGCATGTGCAGCGCGTCGCCCCGAAGCCGGACGGCGACATCGACCCGCATGCCGTCTACAACGCGATCGAGGCCGCGAAGAAGGTGACGGACAAGCCGTCCTTCATCGCGATGCGCTCGATCATCGCCTGGCCCGCCCCGAACGCCCAGAACACCGAGGCCGCGCACGGCTCGGCGCTCGGCGACGACGAGGTCGCGGCGACCAAGCGGGTGCTGGGCTTCGACCCGGAGCAGTCCTTCGAGGTCGCGGACGAGGTCATCGAGCACACCCGCCAGGCGCTGGAGCGCGGCCGTCAGGCCAGGGCCGAGTGGGAGAAGTCCTTCCAGGAGTGGCGGAGCAACAACTCCGAGCGCGCGGCCCAGTTCGACCGCATCGCCGCGGGTGAGCTGCCCAAGGACTGGGAGTCGGCGATTCCGGTCTTCGAGCCCGGCAAGGGCGTCGCCACGCGTGCCGCGTCCGGCAAGGTCCTCCAGGCCCTCGGCGCGGTCATCCCCGAGCTGTGGGGCGGCTCCGCCGACCTCGCGGGCTCGAACAACACCACGATCGACAAGAACAGTTCGTTCCTCCCGGCGGACAACCCGCTGCCGGAGGCGGACCCGTACGGCCGCACGATCCACTTCGGCATCCGCGAGCACTCCATGGCCGCGGAGATGAACGGCATCGCGCTGCACGGCAACACCCGTATCTACGGCGGTACGTTCCTCGTCTTCTCCGACTACATGCGCAACGCCGTCCGGCTCTCGGCGTTGATGCACCTGCCGGTGACGTACGTGTGGACGCACGACTCCATCGGCCTCGGCGAGGACGGCCCGACGCACCAGCCGGTCGAGCACATCGCCTCGCTGCGCGCGATCCCCGGACTGAACGTGGTCCGCCCGGCCGACGCCAACGAGACCGCGATCGCCTGGCGCGAGATCCTCACGCGCTGGACCAAGGAGTTCGGCAAGGGTGCCCCGCACGGCCTGGCGCTGACCCGTCAGGGCGTGCCGACATACGAGCCCAACGAGGACGCCGTCAAGGGCGGTTACGTCCTGTTCGAGGCCTCCACCGGGACTCCCGAGGTCATCCTCATCGCCACCGGTTCCGAGGTGCACGTGGCCGTCGAGGCACGCGAGCAGCTGGAGGCCGACGGGGTGCCGACGCGCGTCGTCTCCATGCCGTCCGTGGAGTGGTTCGAGGAGCAGGACCAGGGGTACCGGGACAGCGTCCTGCCCCCGGCCGTGAGGGCCCGTGTCGCGGTCGAGGCGGGTATCGGTCTCACCTGGCACAAGTACGTCGGGGACGCCGGTCGCATCGTTTCCCTGGAGCACTTCGGTGCTTCCGCGGACGGCAAGGTCCTCTTCCAGGAGTTCGGCTTCACTGGCGAGAACGTGGCCGCGAAGGCGCGGGAATCTCTCGCCGCCGCCCAGCGCTGACGCTCACATACGACACGTAGGAGATGTAATTCCATGACAGACGCACTCAAGCGCCTCTCCGAGGAAGGCGTGGCGATCTGGCTGGACGACCTGTCGCGCAAGCGGATCACGTCCGGCAATCTCGCCGAACTGATCGACCAGCAGCACGTCGTGGGCGTCACCACCAACCCGTCGATCTTCCAGAAGGCGATCTCCGAAGGTGACGGCTACGACCAGCAGCTGTCCGACCTCGCCGCCCGCAAGGTCACGGTCGAAGAGGCCATCCGCATGATCACCACGGCGGACGTCCGCGACGCCGCCGACATCCTGCGCCCGGTCTTCGACGCGACGGGCGGCCAGGACGGCCGCGTGTCGATCGAGGTCGACCCGCGCCTGGCGCACAACGAGAAGGCGACCGTCGCCGAGGCCAAGCAGCTCGCCTGGCTCGTCGACCGCCCCAACACGCTCATCAAGATCCCGGCCACCCGCGCGGGCATCCCGGCGATCACCGACGTGATCGGCCTCGGGATCAGCGTCAACGTCACGCTGATCTTCTCCCTGGAGCGCTACCGCGAGGTCATGGACGCCTACCTGGCCGGCCTGGAGAAGGCCAAGGAGCGGGGTCTGGACCTGTCGAAGATCCACTCCGTGGCGTCCTTCTTCGTGTCCCGCGTGGACACCGAGATCGACAAGCGCATCGACGCGCTCGGCACCGACGAGGCCAAGGCCGCCCGCGGCAAGGCCGGCGTCGCCAACGCGCGCCTCGCCTACCAGGCGTACGAGGAGGTCTTCTCGGGCGAGCGCTGGTCGAAGCTGGAGAACGCCGGCGCGAACAAGCAGCGTCCGCTGTGGGCCTCGACCGGTGTCAAGGACAAGGCCTACAAGGACACGCTGTACGTCGATGAGCTGGTGGCGCCGAACACGGTGAACACCATGCCGGAGGCGACCCTGTTCGCCACCGAGGATCACGGCCAGATCCGCGGCAACGCGGTCGCCGGTACGTACGAGCAGGCCCGTGCGGAACTCGACGCCGTCGAGAAGCTCGGGATCTCGTACGACGAGGTGGTGCAGCTCCTGGAGGACGAGGGCGTCGAGAAGTTCGAGGCGTCCTGGAACGACCTGCTCAAGTCGACCGAGGCGGAGCTTCAGCGCCTCGCCCCATCGGAGGGCTGAACCCTTGTCGAGCAGCAATCCGCTGCGTGACCCCGCCGACCGACGGCTCCCGCGTATCGCGGGGCCGTCGGGCCTGGTCATCTTCGGCGTCACGGGCGATTTGTCACGAAAGAAGCTCATGCCCGCCGTGTACGACCTCGCGAACCGGGGTCTGCTCCCACCGGGCTTCTCGCTGGTCGGCTTCGCCCGGCGGGACTGGGAGAACGAAGACTTCGCGGAAGTCGTCCACGACGCCGTCAAGGAGCACGCCAGGACGCCGTTCCGCGAGGAGGTCTGGCAGCAGCTCATCCAGGGGATGCGCTTCGTCCAGGGCACTTTCGACGACGACGACTCGTTCGAGCGGCTGCGCGACACCATCGACGAACTCGACAAGGCGCAGGGCACCGGCGGCAACTTCGCCTTCTACCTGTCCGTGCCGCCGTCGGCCTTCCCCGTGGTCATCCAGCAGCTGAAGAAGCACCGGCTGGCCGACCAGTCGAGCGGCTCCTGGCGGCGCGCGGTCATCGAGAAGCCCTTCGGCCACGACCTCAAGTCGGCCGAGGAGCTCAACGCGACCGTCGAGGAGGTCTTCGCCCCGGACCAGGTCTTCCGCATCGACCACTACCTGGGCAAGGAGACCGTCCAGAACATCCTGGCGCTGCGCTTCGCCAACACGATGTTCGAGCCGATCTGGAACCGGTCCTTCGTGGACCATGTGCAGATCACGATGGCCGAGGACATCGGCATCGGCGGCCGGGCCGGGTATTACGACGGCATCGGCGCCGCCCGTGACGTCATCCAGAACCACCTGCTCCAGCTCATGGCCCTCACCGCCATGGAGGAGCCGGCCTCCTTCGACGCGGACGCTCTGGCCGCCGAGAAGACCAAGGTGCTCGGCGCGGTGAAGCTGCCGAAGGACCTGGGCCGGAACGCTGTGCGCGGTCAGTACGCGGCGGGCTGGCAGGGCGGCGAGAAGGCGGTCGGCTACCTCGAAGAGGACGGCATCGACCCCCAGTCCAAGACCGACACGTACGCGGCCATCAAGGTGGAGATCGACAACCGCCGCTGGGCGGGCGTCCCCTTCTACCTGCGCACCGGCAAGCGGCTCGGCCGCCGGGTCACCGAGATCGCGGTGGTCTTCCAGCGCGCGCCGCACTCCCCCTTCGACACGACGGCCACCGAGGAGCTCGGCTCGAACGCGATCGTCATCCGCGTCCAGCCCGACGAGGGCGTCACCGTCCGCTTCGGCTCCAAGGTGCCGGGCACCTCGATGGAGATCCGGGACGTGTCCATGGACTTCGCCTACGGCGAGTCGTTCACGGAGTCCTCTCCCGAGGCGTACGAGCGCCTGATCCTCGACGTCCTGCTCGGCGACTCGAACCTCTTCCCCCGCACAGAAGAGGTCGAGCTGTCCTGGAAGATCCTCGACCCGATCGAGGAGTACTGGGACACGCACGGCAAGCCCGCCCAGTACCCCTCCGGTACCTGGGGCCCGGTCGAGGCGGACGAAATGCTCGCACGAGAGGGACGGAGCTGGCGCCGGCCATGAAGACAGACCTCACGGACACCACCGCCAGCAAGATCAACAAGGCGCTGGTCAAGGGCCGCCGGGCCATCGGCACACCGGCCGTCGGCATGGTGCTCACGCTGGTCATCGTCACGGACGAGGAGAACGCCTACGACGCCCTCAAGGCCGCCAATGACGCGTCCCGCGAGCACCCCTCGCGGACGCTGGTGGTCATCAAGCGGGTGTCGAGGAGTCCTCGTGACCGCACCCAGTCCCGCCTCGACGCCGAGGTGAGGGTGGGCGCCGACGCCGGCACCGGCGAGACGGTGGTGCTGCGGCTGTACGGCGAAGTCGTCGACCACGCCCAGTCGGTCGTCCTTCCGCTGCTGCTGCCGGACGCGCCGGTCGTCGTCTGGTGGCCGGTGGACGCACCGCTCGACCCGGCCGGGGACCCGCTCGGGGCACTCGCCCAGCGGCGGGTCACCGACACCTACTCCTCCGAGCAGCCGGTGCGCGAGCTGACGGCGCGCGCCGACACCTACACCCCGGGCGACACCGACCTCTCCTGGACCCGGATCACGCCGTGGCGCTCGATGCTGGCCGCCGCGCTCGACCAGGTCACCTGCGAGGTGGACGCCGTCGAGGTGGAGGGCGAGGAGTTCAACCCGAGCTGCGAGCTGCTGGCGATGTGGCTGGCGGACCGGCTGGACGTGCCGGTGAAGCGGTCGCTGTCGAGCGGCCCGGGCCTCACGGCCGTACGCCTGCACACGGACAGCGGTCCGATCGTCCTGGACCGCGCGGACGGCTCGCTCGCCACGCTCTCCATCCAGGGCCAGCCGGACCGGGCGGTGGCGCTCAAGCGCCGCGACACCGCCGAGCTGATCGCGGAGGAGCTGCGCCGGCTGGACCCGGACGACACGTACGCCTCCGCGCTGCGGTTCGGGGTGGAACGGCTGAACCCGTCGGTGCCCTTTCCGGAACCCGCTCCCAAAGGAGAACCCGGCTCCGATGCCGGCGAACCCGGCTCCGGAGATTCCGTCTCCGCGGAGCCGGCCGCAGCCGGAGCCTCCGCGGAAGTCGCCGTCAAAGCCCCTGTCGAGGGCCCTGCGAAAGCTTCCGGGCAGGAAGCGGCGCCGTCGGCATCGCTGAAGCCGGTCCCTTCCGGGCTGTCCGGGAAGGCGGCTAAGTGAGCACCCCGCAGCTGGTCGTGCATCATGACAAGGAGCTGATGGCACAGGCCGCCGCGGCCCGTCTGATCACGAAGATCGTGGACGCGCAGGCCTCCCGGGGCTCGGCGTCCGTGGTCCTCACGGGCGGCCGCAACGGCAACGGCCTGCTCGCCGCGCTGGCCGCGGCGCCCGCCCGGGACGCCGTCGACTGGAGCCGTCTGGACCTGTGGTGGGGCGACGAGCGCTTCCTGCCCGAGGGCGACCCGGAGCGCAATGTCACGCAGGCCCGCGAGGCCCTGCTGGACGCCGTACCGCTGGACCCGAAGCGTGTGCATGCCATGCCCGCGTCGGACGGTCCCCACGGGCACGACGTGGAGGCCGCGGCGGCGTCCTACGCCGAGGAGCTGGCCCGAGCGGCCGGTCCCGAGAACCACGGCGCGGTCCCGACCTTCGACGTGCTGATGCTGGGCGTGGGCCCGGACACCCACGTGGCATCCCTGTTCCCGGAGCTCCCCGCGGTACGGGAGACCGAGCGCACGGTCGTCGGCGTCCACGGCGCCCCGAAGCCACCACCGACCCGGGTCACCCTCACGCTGCCCGCCATCCGCGCGGCCCGTGAGGTCTGGCTCCTGGCGGCCGGCGAGGACAAGGCACAGGCCGCGGCGATCGCCCTGTCCGGCGCGGGTGAGATCCAGGCGCCGGCGGCCGGGGCCCGTGGCCGGGCCCGCACCCTGTGGCTGCTGGACTCGGCGGCGGCCTCCCAGCTGCCGAGGTCGCTGTATCCGCCGGCTTCGTCGTAACAGCCGCCTTCGAGAAGGCGGTTCGGACGCCGGGTCCCTCCCAGGAGGGGCCCGGCGTCCGCGGTCTCACTGCCGTCCGCGCAGCTCCCGGTACGTCGTCACCAGGGCCTTCGTGGACGCGTCCAGGCCCGGCACCTCGGCGCCCTCGGTGAGCGCCGGCTCGACGCGCTTGGCGAGGACCTTGCCGAGCTCGACGCCCCACTGGTCGAAGGAGTCGATGTTCCAGATCGCACCCTGGACGAACACCTTGTGCTCGTACAGCGCGATGAGCTGGCCGAGGACCGACGGGGTCAGCTCGCGGGCCAGGATCGTCGTCGTCGGGTGGTTGCCCTGGAACGTCTTGTGCGGGACCAGCTCCTCGGCCACCCCCTCCGCGCGCACCTCGTCCGGTGTCTTGCCGAAGGCCAGCGCCTGGGTCTGGGCGAAGAAGTTCGCCATCAGCAGGTCGTGCTGCGCCCTGAGGGCGCCGGACAGCTCGGCGACCGGACGGGCGAAGCCGATGAAGTCCGCCGGGATCAGCTTCGTGCCCTGGTGGATGAGCTGGTAGTAGGCGTGCTGCCCGTTGGTGCCGGGCGTGCCCCACACCACCGGCCCGGTCTGCCAGTCCACGGGGTTGCCGTCACGGTCCACCGACTTGCCGTTGGACTCCATGTCCAGCTGCTGGAGATACGCGGTGAACTTCGACAGGTAGTGGCTGTACGGCAGCACGGCATGCGACTGGGCGTCGTGGAAGTTGCCGTACCAGATGCCCAACAGGCCAAGGAGCAAAGGTACGTTGGACTCGGCCGGGGCGGTGCGGAAGTGCTCGTCGACGAGGTGGAAACCGTCGAGCATCTCGCGGAAGCGGTCGGGCCCGATGGCGATCATCAGCGACAGACCGATCGCCGAGTCGTAGGAGTAGCGGCCGCCGACCCAGTCCCAGAACTCGAACATGTTGGCCGTGTCGATGCCGAAGTCCGACACCTTCTCGGCGTTCGTCGACAGCGCCACGAAGTGCCGGGCGACCGCCTCCTGATCCGCCTTCAGCTCACCGAGCAGCCATGCGCGCGCCGAGGTGGCGTTGGTGATCGTCTCGATGGTGGTGAAGGTCTTCGAGGCGATGACGAACAGTGTCTCGGCCGCGTCCAGGTCGCGGGTGGCCTCGTGCAGGTCGGCGCCGTCGACGTTCGAGACGAAGCGGACGGTGAGGTCGCGGTCGGTGAAGCCGCGCAGCACCTCGTACGCCATCGCGGGACCGAGGTCGGAGCCGCCGATGCCGATGTTGACGACGTTCTTGATGCGCCTGCCGGTGTGGCCGGTCCACTCGCCGGAGCGGACCCGGCTCGCGAAGTCGCTCATCTTGTCGAGCACGGCGTGCACGCCCGGTACGACGTTCTCCCCGTCCACCTCGATCACGGCGTCCCGCGGGGCGCGCAGCGCTGTGTGCAGCACGGCCCGGTTCTCGGTCGTGTTGATCTTCTCGCCGCGGAACATGGCGTCCCGCAGACCGAAGACGTCGGTCGCGGCGGCGAGTTGGCGCAGCAGAAGCAGCGTCTCGTCGGTGACGAGGTGCTTGGAGTAGTCGACGTACAGGTCACCGACCCGCAGTGTGTACCCGGTGCCGCGTCCGGCATCGGCGGCGAACAGCTCCCTCAGCCGCACCTCGCCGAGCTCTTCGCGGTGCTCGGCCAGCGCGGTCCACTCGGGCGTCCGGTTGAGCCTGGTACGGCCGTCTGCGTTCATGTCCGACTTCAGCCTTCTTTCGTACCTGTGCCAGCTGGTCCAACCTAGTTGATCAGCGGATCAGCCAGGCGAGGACAGTACGAAGAAGCCCGTCGCGAACAGGGCAAGGCGGACCCGCGCGGCGCGTCAGTCGCGCCTGAGACCGCTCCGGCCAGGCACCTCTCGGTGTCCGGCCGGCTGTCGACCCTAGATCTCGCCCCTCAGTTTGGCCAGCGCCTCGGCGAGGATCGCCTCGCCGTCGGCGTCGCTGCGCCGCTCCCGTACATACGCGAGATGCGTCTTGTACGGCTCGGTGCGCGGTGGGTCCGGCGGGTTGTCCTGGTCCTGTCCGGCGGGAAAGCCGCAGCGGGGGCAGTCCCAGGTATCGGGGACCTGCGCGTCGCTGGCGAAGCTGGGCTGCGTCTCGTGCCCGTTGGAGCACCAGAAGGAGATGCGAAGACGGGGCGCGGACTCGCCCCGCTCGGCTTCGCCCATCGGCCCCGCCCCGACCCGGCTACCTCGGATCGCGTTGCCACTTGCCACGGTCGTAACTCCCTGCGTGATGGTGCCGCGAAGCGAGTCGGCGTGTCGCTTCGTTGCGAGCGCCTCAGTCTACGTAAGGCCCAACGCGCGTCCAGTGATTGGAGTTACAGCCCCCACACCTAGACGCAAGCCCCATGATAGGCCGCGCTCAGCTGCGCGTACCGAACATGGGGCCTTACGTGCGGAATGTACGTGCTGTGTGTGGCGTCGCCGCTCAGCTGTTCGTCTTCATGAGGAGACCGAGCACGATGATGCACGCGAACCACAGCAGACCGACCACGATGGTGATCCGGTCGAGGTTGCGCTCGGCGACCGAAGAGCCGCCGACGGAGGACTGCATACCGCCACCGAACATGTCGGAGAGGCCGCCGCCCTTGCCCTTGTGCATGAGCACCAGCAGCATCATCAGGCCGCTGAAGACGATCAGGGCGATCGAGAACCCCATAACCACGGCTGGACCAACTTCCTCGGATCTGGATGGACGACAGGGGCACAGCCTCAGGGCTGCGCCCCCGCAAGGGTACGACGGATCCCGCTTACCGCATACTCACTGGTCGCGGAAGCGCACGATCTTGACGAACTCGTCGGCATCGAGTGACGCACCGCCCACGAGCGCCCCGTCGATGTCGGCCTGCGCCATGATCTCGGCGACGTTGCCGGCCTTGACGGAGCCGCCGTACTGGATGCGGACCTGGTCGGCCAGCTCCTGCGAGTACAGCTCGGCGATCTTGCCGCGGATGGCGGCGCAGACCTCCTGGGCGTCCTCCGCGCCGCAGACCTTGCCGGTGCCGATGGCCCAGACCGGCTCGTAGGCGATGACGACCGACTCGGCCTGCTCGGCCGGGAGGTCCTTGAGGCCGCCCTCGACCTGGGTGAGGGTGTGGGAGACGTGGTTCCCCGCCTCGCGGACGTCCAGCTCCTCGCCGACGCACAGGATCGGGGTGAGGCCGTGCTTGTAGGCGGCCTTGACCTTGGCGTTGACGATCTCGTCGGTCTCCGCGTGGTACTGACGGCGCTCGGAGTGGCCGATCGCCACATACGTGCACTTCAGCTTGGCCAGCATCGAGCCGGAGATCTCGCCGGTGTACGCGCCGGAGTCGTGCGCCGAGAGGTCCTGGGCGCCGTATTTGATCTTGAGCTTGTCGCCGTCGACCAGGGTCTGCACGGAGCGCAGGTCGGTGAAGGGCGGCAGGACGGCGACCTCGACGGCCTCGTAGTCCTTGTCCGCGAGGGCGAAGGCGAGTTTCTGGACGTGGGCGATGGCCTCGAGGTGGTTGAGGTTCATCTTCCAGTTGCCCGCCATGATCGGCGTGCGCGTGCTCATGTAGGTCAGTCCTCCAGTGCGGCGAGGCCGGGGAGCGTCTTGCCCTCGAGGTATTCGAGGGAGGCGCCGCCACCGGTCGAGATGTGGCCGAATGCGTTCTCGTCGAAGCCCAGGGTGCGGACGGCCGCGGCGGAGTCGCCACCGCCGACCACCGTGAAGGCCGGGGAGTCGAGGAGGGCCTGGGCGACCGCCTTGGTGCCCTCGGCGAATTCGGGATGTTCGAAGACGCCCATGGGGCCGTTCCAGAAGACGGTGGCGGCGTCGGTGATCTTCGAGGCGTACAGCTTGCCGGACGCCGGGCCGATGTCCAGGCCCATCCGGTCGGCGGGGATGGCGTCGGCGGCGACGGTGGTGGAGTCGGCCGGGGCCTTGGTCTTCAGGTCCGGGAACGCGGGAGCGACCACCGCGTCGACCGGCAGGACCAGCTCGACGCCGGTCTTCTCGGCGCGCTCGATGTACTCCAGAACCGCCGGGATCTGGTCCTCCTGGAGGAGGGACGCGCCGACCTCGTGGCCCTTGGCCTTGAGGAAGGTGAAGGCCATACCCCCGCCGATGAGGATGCGGTCGGCCTTGCCGAGCAGCTCGTCGATGACGGCGAGCTTGTCGGAGACCTTGGCGCCGCCGAGCACGACCACGTAGGGGCGCTTGACGTCGTCGGTGAGCTTCTTCAGGACGCCGACCTCGGTGGCGATGAGGTGCCCCGCGTAGTGCGGCAGCCGGGCCGGGAGGTCGAACACCGAGGCGTGCTTGCGGTGGACCGCGCCGAAGCCGTCGCCGACGTAGACATCGGCGAGGGCGGCGAGCTGGTCCGCGAAGGCGCCGCGCTCGGCGTCGTCCTTGGAGGTCTCGCCGGCGTTGAAGCGGAGGTTCTCGACGACCGCGACCTGGCCGTCGGTGAGGCCCGCGACCGTGGCGGTGGCGGACTCGCCCACCGTGTCGGTCGCGAACTCCACGGGTGCGTCGAGGAGTTCACCGAGGCGGGCGGCCGCCGGGGCGAGGGAGAAGGCCGGGTCCGGAGCGCCCTTGGGGCGGCCCAGGTGCGAGGCGACGACCACGCGGGCGCCAGCGTCGGCGAGGGCCTTCACGGTCGGCAGAACGGCTCGGATACGGCCGTCGTCGGTGATGGTGGTGCCGGACAGCGGCACGTTGAGGTCGGCGCGGACGAAGACCCGCTTGCCGGCCACCCCTTCGGCGAGGAGTTCGTCGATCGTCTTCATAAAGGGGACTCCTGAGGAGGGCTCTGGATCGTACGAAAGCTGATCACGTGAGTGAGGGCTCGGGCAACGCGTCCTCACGCTGCCCGAGCCCTTGCTCACACACCTAGGTGCCTGATCGGTCGATCAGAGCTGGTTGCCGACGAAGACCGTGAGGTCGACGAGGCGGTTGGAGTAGCCCCACTCGTTGTCGTACCAGCCGAGGATCTTCACCGAGTTGCCCTCCTGGACCATGGTCAGGGAGGAGTCGAAGGTGCAGGAGGCCGGGTCGCTGACGATGTCCGAGGAGACGATCGGGTCCTCGGTGTACGACAGGTAGCCCTTGAGGTCGCCGTCCTCGGAGGCCTTCTTGAACGCGGCGTTGACCTCGTCCTTGGTGACCTCGCGCTGCAGCGTCACGACCAGGTCGGTGGCCGAGCCGGTGGGGACCGGGACGCGCATCGCGATGCCGTCCAGCTTGCCCTTGAGCTGCGGGAGGACCAGGGCGGTGGCCTTCGCGGCGCCCGTCGTGGTCGGGATGATGTTCTCGGCGGCGGCGCGGGCGCGACGCAGGTCCGAGTGCGGGAAGTCCAGGATGCGCTGGTCGTTGGTGTACGCGTGGACCGTCGTCATCAGACCCTTGACGATGCCGAAGTTCTCGTCCAGAACCTTGGCCATCGGCGCCACACAGTTGGTGGTGCAGGAGGCGTTGGAGATGACGTGGTGGTTGGCCGCGTCGTACTTGTCCTGGTTGACGCCCATCACGATGGTGATGTCCTCGTCCTTGGCCGGAGCCGAGATGAGGACCTTCTTGGCGCCGCCCGCGATGTGCTTCTCGGCGTCGGCCTTCTTCGTGAAGATGCCGGTCGACTCGACGACGATGTCGACGCCCAGCTCGCCCCACGGGATGTCGGCCGGGTTGCGCTCGGACAGCACCTTGATGGTGTGACCGTCGACGGTGATCGTGTCGGCGGTGTGCGACACCTCGGCCTTGAGGCGGCCCAGAATGGTGTCGTACTTCAGCAGGTGCGCGGTGGTCGCGGTGTCACCCAGGTCGTTGACAGCCACGATCTCGATGTCAGCACCCTGCTCCAGCAGCGCGCGGAAGTAGTTACGACCGATGCGGCCAAAGCCGTTGATGCCTACGCGGATCGTCACGAACCGATCTCCTCGTTGGTACGCCGGTTGTGAGACCGGCGAGCTGTATGGGATGTCCCCGACCACCCCCGACCCTACCTCCCTGAGCCCGGCGTGGTGACATCGAGATGCCCCATACACGGCAGTGCGGTCCGTACCCGCCAGTAGGGGTACGGACCGCCCCGGACCGAAAGCTCGGGTCACCCGAAATGACTACGTCGGGTCACGTCCGGTTCACCCCCCGATGGCAGCGAGTGCCTTTTTGACAAGGGCGCCGCGGTCGGCCGCCGCGGTGACGTGCTCCAGGCCGAAACCCAGCAGCACGGTGTCGTCCGTGGTGACCGCGCCGTAGGTCTTGAACAGCTCTCCGGCGCGCCCCCAGTCCTTCACGACCGCGGGGCTGCCCGCGGGCGGCCCGGGCACACTCCACGCGCCGAGCGAGGTCTCGAAGCCCTCCGTCTCGACGGCCTGGCCGCCGACGACGACCGAGGTGTTGTCGACGAGGACACCGCGACCGCCGGACCCGGGGTCGGTGATGTAGCTGAAGGACAGCTCGACCTTCTTGCCCGCGTACGCGGAGAGGTCGAAGGAGACCTCCTGCCAGCCGGCCGAGGCCCCGGTGAGGCTGTTCCACTGACCGCTGGTGCCGGAGGCCGTGCAGCCGTCGGTGCCCTGCGTCAGATACCGCTTGAGCGCGGGGTGGGCGGCGATGAAGAACCCGGCCTCGCACTCGGCGGGCACGGCACTGGTGGTCGCACCGTTCTTCTCCGGGAGGGTGGTCCAGTCGTCGGCCCCGGCGGTGTTCGCCTCCAGGACGGCGTGGTCGTAACCCTCCTCGGTGTCCCACAGCATCCGGGTGCGCAGCGTGGGCGCCTGCGCGGCGGTCACCTGGGTGAGGTCGACGGTGCGGGTCAGGCGGTTCCAGGCGTAGTCGCTGTGCGTGACGGCCGCCATGGAGGTGCCTTCGTACGGTCCGTACGGGTTGGGCGTGCCGGGATACGTGCCCGCTCCCGCGCTCGCGAACTGCGGGAAGGTCGCCGCGGGCAGGTTGTCCGAGGTGACGCTGAAGGATCCGGCCGCGTCCAGCGGGTTGCCGGGGGCGGCCCCGAGGCTCGCGCCGGCTCCGGCGAGTTTGCCGGTGCCCTGGAAAGCCGTGGCGCCCGGCAGCGTCGTACGGGTGTAGGCGCCGAGGTAGTACTGGCTGAAGTCGTTCGACAGGGTGCCGCCGCCCAGGTCGACGGTGCCGCCGGCCCGCTCGCCCGCCTCGACCAGCTTGCCGCCCTCGTTCAGGAAGGCGCGCAGCTGGAGCTGGGTGGGGTTGCCCGGGACGGTCGCGCCCGTGTAGTGGACGACGGTCTTGAAGTGGTCCAGTACGCCGAGCGCGTCGGGCGCACCCTGCGTGGCGACGTTCCAGACGATCGCCCTGCGGCCGGCCGCCTTGAGGGCGTCCACGTAGGTCTGCGCCTGTGTGGCGGTCGCGCCCTCCTCGGCGACCACGAGCACGTCCGCGCGCGGCCGCTCGGCCACCGTGTAGGTGAAGTGCGCGCTGGAGCCGGTCTTTCCGCTCTTCGTCCGGCCGGTGAACCAGACCTCGACCTTGTCGCCCGGATCGCCGTCGGAGACCTTGGCGCGGTACTCGTCGAAGTAGAGGTTGTCCTCACCGCCGTACGTCTCGCCGCCCTTCCATGCCTTGAGCGCGATGTCCTTCGTACGGCCGCCGTTGACGCGGTACTTGAGCTCCTTGTCGCGCACGGACCTGCGTACGACGACGGAGACCTCCTGGTCCGCACCGCGCGCGTAGGACGTGGTGAACGGCTTCGGGGTGAAGTCGGCGGCCTTCAGGCCGAGCGACGACTTCGGCTGGTCGGGCGTGGCCGCGGACTCGGCGACGGAGAGCGCGAACGGGATGTTCTTCTCGAACTCCTGCTGGATCAGCTTCTCGTCGTCCGGGAAGTTGAAGACCGACTGGCAGTCCGCCGCGTTCCACTGGTCGTTCGGGTCGAGGTCCGAGGCGGTCTGGCAGGTCGACATCTCGGGGGTGAACATCGCCAGGCCGTTGACGTTCGACGCGTGGCCGTCCGCCTCGCCGTTGGTGGTGTACAGCTCCGAGGAGACCTGCGGGTGGTAGCCGGGGATCGCGGAGTTGTCCGGGGTGCCGGCGAGCGCCTTGTACATGATGTCGTCGGGCGTGTCGGTGGCCACCTGCCAGCCGACGCCGTAGAGGAGGAGTTCGGCGGCGGAGTGGTAATTGATGCCGTACGTGAAGCCGATCCGCTTCTCGAAGGCGTCCAGCGCCTTGGTCTCGGGCTCCGAAGAGGGGGCCGTGCCGCGGTAGGTCTCACTGGTGGGGTTGGGGGACGAACCCTCGTTGTCGTAGCCCCACTTGTAGGAGAAGTTGCGGTTGAGGTCGACGCCGTCGCCGACGCCTGTGGTGCCGTCGCCGTTGTTGTCATGCAGGTTCTTGCGCCACAGGCGGTTGTCGTCGCTCTGGAAGGTGTAGTCGTAGCCGTCGGGGTTGGCCGACAGGACGAACCACAGCTCGGTGGAGTCGACGATCTTCTTGACGCGCTTGTCGCTCTTGTAGTTGTCGACGTAGTGGTGGAGCAGCCGGCGGGTCATCTCCGGCGTGATCCACTCGCGCGCGTGCTGGTTGGACATGTAGAGCACGGAGGGTTTGGCGCCGTCCTTGGACTTCTTCGCGTTCTTGGTCAGTTTGAGCGCGAGGATGTCCTTGCCGTTCACCGTCTTGCCGATGGAGACGACCTTGGTGAGGCCGGGGTTGGCCCGGGCGGTCGCGAGGATCTCCTCCTGGAGACCGCCGCTTCCGCTGTACGGCCGGAACACGCCCTCGGCGGCCTTGTCCACGCGGGCCTCGGCCTTGGCGGTCAGGGTGTGCTCGGTGAGTTCGACGCCCTGCCCTTCGAGCTTCTGGGCCTCCTGGTCGGTGAGGTAGACCTCGACGGTCGCGGTGCCCTTGGCGGGCACCTGCTCGCTCAGTTCGTGGCCGTCCTGGCCGGCCGCCAGCAGCAGGGGTACCTGCCCGCTGGTCACCTCGGCGCGGAAGACCTTGACTTCGTTCGGATCAGGAGAACTGGCGCTCTCCGCGGCCTGGGCGACGGGCGCGAGGCCCGCGCCGCCGAGCAGGAGCGCGCCAACGGCGAGGATCGGTCTCGCTCTTCGTCTCATGAGCCCCCCTTGCGGTGGTCCGCCACAGCAGCGAACAGATGCCAGGCTCATGACAGTTGATGATCCAGTCAAGGGCGCCTCACGAATACGCAAACGCCGGTGCCGACGTCCCAAGTGGGCGTCGGCACCGGCGTGGTGAGTGACGGTCAGCCGACCAGGTTGTCGGCCATCTCCTCGGTGATGCTGGATTCCGTGCCCGGAATGCCGAGGTCGGAGGCGCGCTTGTCGGCCATGGCCAGCAGGCGGCGGATACGGCCGGCGACGGCGTCCTTGGTCAGCGGCGGGTCGGCGAGGGCGCCCAGCTCCTCCAGGGAGGCCTGCTTGTGGTCCATGCGCAACCGGCCGGCGGCGGCGAGGTGCTCGGGCACGTCGTCGGCGAGGATCTCCAGGGCGCGCTGGACCCGGGCACCGGCGGCCACGGCCGCGCGCGCGGAGCGGCGCAGGTTGGCGTCGTCGAAGTTGGCGAGCCGGTTCGCCGTGGCCCGCACCTCGCGGCGCATCCGGCGCTCCTCCCAGGCGAGCACCGACTCGTGGGCGCCCAGCCGGGTGAGCAGGGCACCGATCGCGTCACCGTCCCGGACGACCACGCGGTCCACTCCGCGGACCTCGCGGGCCTTGGCGGCGATCGAGAGGCGTCGGGCGGCGCCGACCAGGGCGAGCGCGGCCTCGGGTCCCGGGCAGGTCACCTCCAGGGAGGAGGAGCGGCCGGGCTCGGTGAGCGAGCCGTGCGCCAGGAAGGCGCCGCGCCAGGCGGCCTCGGCGTCGCAGGTGGCACCGGAGACGACCTGCGGGGGCAGCCCCCGGATCGGGCGGCCCCGGCCGTCGACCAGGCCGGTCTGGCGGGCCAGCTGGTCACCGCCGGCGACGACCCGGACGACGTAACGCGAACCGCGGCGCAGTCCGCCCGGTGCCATCACGATCAGTTCGGAGCTGTGGCCGAAGATCTCCAGGATGTCCCGCTTGAGTCTGCGGGCCGCCATCGCGGTGTCCAGCTCCGCCTCGATCACAATGCGCCCGCTCACCAGGTGGAGGCCGCCGGCGAACCGCAGAATGGCGGAGACCTCCGCCTTTCTGCAGCAGGTCCGCGTGACGGGGAGCCGGGAGATCTCGTCCTTCACCGCTGCCGTCATCGCCATGGGCCGATCCTTCCATGCATCCGAAAAATACGGTCGTACGCGGCGGCCAACAGCTCCGGGTCGTGCCTCGGGGTCCCGTCGGGCCGGGCCACCGGCGCCAGCTCGACCGCGGCGCCGAACCGCTGGGCGGCATCGGTCAGGGAATCGCGGTCGGGCACGGCGGCCTGGTCGGCCAGCACCACGTCCAGGGCGAGTTTAGGGGCGTGTCGTCCCAAAACCTCCAAATGACGCTGCGGGGAGAAGCCATCGGTTTCTCCCGGCTGCGGTGCGAGGTTCAGGGAGAGTACCCGGCGCGCCTTCGTCTGGGTGAGGGCGTCCAGAAGTTCGGGCACCAGCAGATGCGGGATGACCGAGGAGAACCACGAGCCGGGTCCGAGGACCACCCAGTCCGCGTCCAGGACCGCCTCCACCGCCTCGGGGACCGCGGGCGGGTCGTGCGGCACGACGTGCACCGACTGCACCTCACCCGGGGTCAGGGCCACGGTCGCCTGTCCGCGTACGGTCTCCACGTCCTCGGGCCGGTCCGGGTCGTGCCCCTTGACCAGGGCCTGGAGCTCCAGGGGTACGGCGGACATGGGCAGCACGCGCCCGTGCGCGCCGAGGAGTCTGCCGACCAGGTCGAGGGCCTGGACATGGTCGCCGAGCTGCTCCCACAGGGCGACGATGAGCAGGTTGCCGACCGCGTGTTCGTGCAGGTCACCCTTGGACTGGAAGCGGTGCTGGATGACCCGGGCCCAGGTCTGACCCCAGTCGTCGTCGCCGCACAGCGCGGCCAGCGCCTTGCGCAGGTCGCCGGGCGGCAGGACGCCCAGCTCGTCGCGCAGGCGCCCGCTGGAGCCGCCGTCGTCGGCCACGGTGACGACTGCGGTGAGGTCGCCGGTGATCCGGCGCAGCGCGGCGAGCGAGGCGGACAGGCCCATGCCACCGCCGAGCGCGACCACCTTGGGCTGGGCGCCACGCCGACGGGGTCTCGCGCCCCGGGCCTCGACGGGCCGGGTCGCACGTCCTTCGGGGACGACCCTGCGCAGCCTGCTCAGCCGCGGACTACGTGCGGTCATTCCCGTCCCATGTCCCGGTGTACGACCACCGTCTCCACACCCTCGGCCGCGAGGCGCGCGGCGAGCTTCTCCGACGTGGCGACCGAGCGGTGCTTGCCGCCGGTGCAGCCGATGGCGATGGTCACGTACCGCTTGCCCTCACGGCGGTAGCCGGCCGCGATGAGGCGCAGCAGCTCGGCGTAGCGGTCGAGGAACTCCTTGGCGCCGGGCTGGTTGAAGACGTACGCCGACACCTCCTCGTTGAGGCCGGTGAAGGGGCGCAGCTCCGGGACCCAGTGCGGGTTGGGCAGGAACCGCATGTCCGCGACCAGGTCGGCGTCGACCGGGAGGCCGTACTTGAAGCCGAAGGACATCACGGTGGCCCTGAGCTCGGGCTCCTCCTCGCCGGCGAACTGGGCGTCCATCTTGGCGCGCAGCTCGTGCACGTTGAGGCTGGAGGTGTCGATGACCAGGTCGGCGTCGCCGCGCAGCTCGCGCAGGAGCTCGCGCTCGGCGTCGATGCCGTCGACGATGCGGCCGTCGCCCTGGAGGGGGTGCGGGCGGCGCACGGACTCGAAGCGGCGCACCAGCGCCTCGTCGGAGGACTCCAGGAAGACGATCCGCCGGGTGACGTGCTTGGCCGCCAGGTCGGCGAGCGACTCGCGGAGGTTGTCGAAGAAGCGCCGGCCGCGGACGTCGACGACCACGGCGATCCGCGCGACATTGCCCTGGGAGCGGGCGCCGAGCTCCACCATGGTGGGGATCAGCGCGGGCGGGAGGTTGTCGACGACGAACCAGCCGAGGTCCTCCAGACACTTCGCGGCGGTCGAGCGCCCGGCGCCGGACATCCCGGAGATGATCACCAGCTCGGGGATGGCCGCCTCCGGGACTCCGGCCGCGTCGGCGGGCGCGCCCGTACTCACCTGTGCGTCTTCTCCGCCCTGGTCCTGTTGTTCTTCGTGCTCGTTCACATTCATGTCTCCTGCCCCCGTCGTTCGTCCGGGGCACCCGCCGTCACGGGTTCCCCACCGGAACCCGTGGTGCCGGGTTCCTCCTCTTCCATGATCTCTCCAGTCGCCGTGTTCACGGCGGGCGCGGCCGGGGCCGCCTGGGCGAGGGCCACGGCGATCGTCTCGGCCGTCTTGCGGCCTATGCCGGGGACCTCGCAGATCTGGTCGATGGTGGCGGATCGTAGTTTCTTCAAGGACCCGAAATGTTTCAGCAGTGCCTGCTTGCGCGTGTCCCCGAGGCCGGGGACGTCGTCGAGGGGGCTCGACCGGAAGCGCTGGGCCCGCTTGGTGCGCTGGTAAGTGATCGCGAAGCGGTGGGCCTCGTCACGGACCCGCTGCAGAAGGTACAGGCCTTCGCTGGTGCGGGGCAGCACGACCGGGTCGTCGTCGTCCGGCAGCCAGACCTCCTCCAGGCGCTTGGCGAGGCCGCAGACGGCGATGTCGTCGATACCGAGCTCGTCCAGGGCCTTCTTGGCGGCGGCGACCTGGGGCTGTCCGCCGTCGACGACGACGAGCTGGGGCGGGTAGGCGAACTTCTTCGGGCGGCCGTCGTCGTCCTTGAGGCCGGTCTCGGGGGTGCCCTCCTCGGGGAGGTCGTCCACCCACTCGCCCGTCTTCTCCTTCTCGGCGAGATAGCGCCGGAACCGGCGGGAGATCACTTCGTGCATGGACCGGACGTCGTCCTGTCCGGCGAAGCCCTTGATCTGGAAGCGGCGGTACTCGCTCTTGCGCTGGAGTCCGTCCTCGAAGACGACCATGGACGCGACCACGTCGTCGCCCTGGAGGTGGGAGATGTCGTAGCACTCGATCCGCAGCGGCGCGCTGTCCAGGTCGAGGGCCTCGGCGATCTCCTCCAGGGCACGCGAGCGCGTGGTCAGGTCGGAGGCGCGCTTGGTCTTGTGCAGGCCGAGTGCCTGGAGGGCGTTGCGCTGCACGGTCTCCATGAGGGCCTTCTTGTCGCCGCGCTGCGGGATGCGCAGGGAGACGCCCGAGCCGCGGCGCTCGGCCAGCCACTCCTGGACCGGCTCGACCGGGTCGGGCAGGGCCGGGACGAGGACCTCCTTGGGGACGGAGTCCCCCTTCTCCTCGCCGTAGAGCTGCTGGAGGGCGTGTTCGACGAGGGCGCCGGTAGTGATCTCCTCGACCTTGTCGGTGACCCAGCCGCGCTGGCCCCGGACCCGTCCGCCGCGCACGTGGAAGATCTGGACGGCGGCCTCCAGCTCGTCCTCGGCGACCGCGATCAGGTCGGCGTCGGTCGCGTCGGCGAGCACCACCGCGCTCTTCTCCATGGCCTTCTTCAGGGCCCCTATGTCGTCGCGCAGGCGGGCCGCCCGCTCGTACTCCATCTCCTCGGCCGCGTCCGTCATCTGCTGCTCGAGACGGCGGATGTAGGTGCCGGTGCGGCCGGCCATGAAGTCGCAGAAGTCCTCGGCCAGGTCGCGGTGTTCGTCGGCGGATACGCGGTCGACGCAGGGTGCCGAGCACTTGCCGATGTAGCCGAGGAGGCAGGGGCGGCCGGTGCGGGCGGCGTTCTTGAAGACGCCGGCGGAGCAGGTGCGGACCGGGAAGACGCGCAGGAGGAGGTCGACGGTGTCGCGGATCGCCCACGCGTGCCCGTACGGCCCGAAGTACCTGACGCCCTTGCGTTTCTGGCCGCGCATCACCTGCACGCGCGGGAACTCCTCGTTCATCGTCACCGCGAGGTACGGGTAGCTCTTGTCGTCGCGGTACTTGACGTTGAACCGGGGGTCGAACTCCTTGATCCAGGAGTACTCCAGCTGCAGGGCCTCGACCTCCGTGGACACCACCGTCCACTCCACGGACGCGGCCGTGGTCACCATGGTGCGGGTGCGGGGGTGCAGGCTCGCCAGGTCCTGGAAGTAGTTCGCCAGGCGCTGACGCAGGCTTTTCGCCTTTCCGACGTAGATCACCCGGCGGTGCTCGTCGCGAAACCTGTACACCCCGGGAGTGTCAGGGATCTCCCCTGGTTTGGGGCGGTAGCTGGAGGGGTCGGCCATGTCTCACACCCTACTGGCGAGGGCTGACAGTCCGGTGAGCCTGTGGACAACGGCCAAGGTCTGTTGGGCGGATCCTGACGGAGGTGACCGGGGTGGGACACCGCCGGGGTCGCATCCGTACTGCCGCGCTCGCCGGCCCCCCCCATTTTTGCGGTCACGTAACTCGTGGCCGGTGTCGGCACGGCGCCGGATCCGGACGATGCGGTGCCGCCCCGGATCCGCGGGGTGGGCGACGGGAGGCGGCCGGTGGACCCGACACCCGGCGGAGGCGTGCGAGGCCGCTCTCGCCCAGCCGGCGGCGGCCCGGCTGCCGACCATGCCGCTGGACCAGTGCCTGCTCACCCACGTGATGCGCGCCTTGGCCCGCCGTGGACGAGGCACCTCTTCGATCGCGGCGTTCCGGCGACTGGCGCGGTGAGACGTCCTGGACGACACACAGGCGCCCGTCCCGCTGTCCGCCGGAGGCCCTAGCGCGACTCCAGGAACGTCAGCACGGCCAGCACCCGGCGGTGGTCGTCGGTGTCCTCCGTGAGGGCGAGTTTGCCGAGGATGCTGCGGACGTGTTTCTCGACGGTGCCCTCGGTGACCCACAGGCGGCGGCCGATGCCGGCGTTGGAGCGGCCCTCGGCCATCAGGGCGAGGACCTCGCGCTCGCGGGCGCTGAGACGGGCGAGCGGGTCGTCACGGCGCTGGGCGGAGAACAGCTCCTGTACCAGTGAGGGGTCGACCACCGAGCCGCCCCGGCGGATGCGCTCCAGGGCCTCGATGAACTCGTCGACGACCGTGACCCGGCTCTTGAGGAGGTAGCCGACCTTGCGGCCGCTCGCCAGCAGTTCCAGGGCCTCCTCGACCTCGACGAACGCGGACAGGACGAGGATGCCGGTGTCGGGGTGGCGCTCACGGATGGTGCGGGCGGCCTTGAGGCCTTCGGTCGAGTGGTCCGGAGGCATCCTGATGTCGACGATCGCCAGTTCGGGGCGTTCCTCGTCGACCAGTTCCAGGAGCCGGACCGCGTCACCGGCCTGGCCCGCGACCTGGTATCCGATGCGCTCGCACAGGCTGGCGAGCCCCTCCCTGAGCAGGATGTCGTCGTCGGCGAGGACGACCCGTCCCCGTGCTGGCTGCTGCGATGCGTCGTCCATGCCCCAGCCCCCCTCGCCAGGCCTGTGCGGTGCGTCGTCCGAGGTCGGAGCTCCCCCGGACCCGCCCGCTGCCCGCGCCCCAACAGCCTGCCCCACCCTTGGGTTTACGGCTAGCCGGAAGCGGAATTGGAGGCCTGCCGTGACGACATCAGGACGTGTCCGGGCGATTCTCGAACGAGTGCAGATGCAGTCCGACCGGCCGTCCCGGGCGAGGGACGGAAGGTCGCACGGCCGAAGGGTGCGGGACATGCGGCGGACACGGATCGAGAAGCAGCGGCGGCCGGTCCGTGCCCGTCGGTACCCGGACGAGACGTACGGCACGGTCGACGTCCTGGACCCGAGGGACCCGGACATCGTGCGTGCCAAGCGGCTGCAGACCGCACAGAACGGCGGAACCCACCGCCTCTAGAGCCGGACGGATGCCTCTCCGTCCGACAGGACCGCCCGGAGCGTACGCGACGTCACCCAGTTCAGGCTCCCCCACCTGGACGAACTCCCCCGGCGTGCGCCCCGGGCGGTCACCGGTCCGGCGAGGGCCCGCCCAGGGGCAGCCGCACGTCCATGGTCGTGCCCTCGCCGGGCGGGCTGCTGACCGCCAGCTTGCCGCCGATCGCCTCGACCCGGTCGATGAGACCGATCAGCCCGGAACCGCGTCCCGGCTCGGCGCCTCCGGCGCCGTCGTCGTGGATGGTCAGCTCCAGGACGCCGTCCCCGATCTGCGCCGAGACCTCCACCACGCGCGCGTGCGCGTGCTTCGCCGCGTTGGTGAGGCATTCGGAGGTCACGTAGTAGGCGGCCACCTCCAGTTGTTCCGGCAGCCGGGCCGCGGGCAGCTTCAGGTCGAGCTCGACGGGGACAGCGGAGCGGCGGGCCAGGGAGCGCAGGGCGGGCCCGAGGCCGCCTTTGGAGAGGATGGCCGGGTGGATGCCCCGGGCCACCTGGAGCAGGTCCTGGAAGGCGTCGTCGAGACCCTTGCCGACATGTACGAGCTGTTCGGCGAGTTCCGAGGTCCGGTCGGTCACCAGGGTCTCGGCGAGCCGCAGATCCAGCTGGAGGGCGACGAGCCGCTGCTGGACCCCGTCGTGCAGATCGCGCTCGATGCGCCGCCGCGAGGCGTCCGCCGCGGCCACCACGCGCGCGCGTGAGTCGCTCAGCTGGTCGCGGCTGTCGGCGTTGGCGATGGCGGTGGCGACGAGTTCGGTGAAGTCGGCCAGCCGCGACTCGGTGCCCACCGGCAGCATCTCCAGGGGAGAGGCCGCGACCACGAACCCCCACAGCCGGTCGTCGACGACGATGGGCGCGCCCACGGCGTGGCCGACGTGGGCGGCGCGCCGGGTCCGGGTGACCGCGTCGATCGCCTCGTACCCCGCCTCGCTGCGCTCCTTGCGCGTCGCCTCTTCGATTTCTTCCGGGATGCCGAGCACGGTCCCGAGGACCGTCTGGCTGCCGTCGGGCTCCTGCCGCAGCACGGCCGCGGTGGTGTCCAGCAGGTCCCCCACCTCCTCGGCCACCCTCGCGAACACCTCGGACGGCGGGGCGCCGTGGGCCACCAGGGTGGCGACCCGGCGCAGGGCGGCCTGTTCCCGGGCGGTGCGGCGGCTCTCGGTGACGTCGCGGGCGGTGGCGTAGATGAGGCCCTGTTCCAGGACCGGCCGGGCGCTCCACTGCAGCCAGCACTCGGTGCCGTCCGCGCGCAGGTAGCGGTTCTCGAACTCGGCCACCTCGACGCCGTCGGCCAGCCGGGCCAGGGCCGCACGGGTGGTCTCCCGGTCCTCCTCGTGCACGAACTCGATGAACGGCATCGACAGGATCGTCTCGCGCGGGTGGCCCAGGATGCGCTCGAAGGCCGGGTTGACCCGCTTGAAGTAGCCGTCGGTCCCGCTGATGCAGAGCAGGTCCAGAGAGAGGTTGAAGATGCTCGCCAGTTCCTGCTCGGCCTCCTCGCGCCGCCCGTGCGCCGCCGCGAAGGAGGCCATGGTGTCGTTCATGCCGCCCAGCAGCTGGCTCCACGTGCCCTCGAAGGAGGCCTCGTCGGCGCGGTGTTCGAGGTGGTTGTGGTCGATCGCCGTGTTCATGGCGCGGATCTCGGCGGCCAGCCGCTCGGTGGTCACGCGCAGTTCGCGGAAGGTGTCGGCGACATCGCCCAGTTCGTCGCGGCCGGCGTACCGGATGTCGTACGAGAGATCGCCGTACGACAGTGCCCTGGCGCCCGCGGCGACCTGGCCGAGGGGCCGGGTGATCGACCGGCTGAGCGCGAGCGCGAGGAAGGTGACGAGGGCGAGCACGGCCAGGGAGGCGGTGAGGTCGCGCACCACGCGGAGCTCCGCGTCACGGCGGTCGTGGCCGGCCGTGGCGTCGAGTTCGCGGGCGGCACGGTCCTGGATGCCGCGCAAGGAGGCGATGCGGGCCCCGGAGTCGGCGAGCCAGCGTTCGTACGAGGGCCAGGCGGCGCTCTCCGGGCGGGCGGTGGCGAGCAGGTCCCGGACTCTGCGGACGGCTCGGCCGGGGTCCCGGAACTGGATGACGTACAGCTGGGTCCGCAGTTCGGCCGAGGTGTTCTCCCGGAAGGCGTCCAGCTGGGCCGCCTCGAGCGCGGGCCAGCGTCCGGCGCCGGTGGGCCGGCCCGCGGGCCCGGCGAGCAGGGCGGCGACCTCCGCCTGTTCCCGGTCGGCGGCCTCGATGGCCCGCAGGAGCGCGATGTGGGCGTCGGCGGCGCGGCCCGAGGCCCGGGTGGGACGGCCGGCTTCGAGGGCGGTGACGTCGTGGAGCAGGGTGGCCGCGACGTTGCCGTACTGCTCGGCGATGTCGGTGGCGGTGAGTGATCCGGTGGTGATCTGGACGCGCAGGGAGTGCAGTTGACGGCCGAGGGCATCGAGGTCGCCGGCGATGTCGGATCCGGACCACGAGTCGGCGCGGGTCACGGCGCGCTCCAGGGCCCGGTCGGTGGCGCGTTCGGCCCCGGTCCGCTCCGCCGGCGTGTCCGGGCCGGGGCGCAGCCGGGCCTTGACGGCGGCGAGCCGCTCGCCTGCGACGGCGTCGGTGACCTCCGCCGTCGCGAACGACACCTCGGTGCCGGTGTGGAAGTCACGCAGGGACCGCGCTTCCCGCCACTGGGACACGGAGCTGACGGCGGTGAGGACGAGCAGCCCGGTCACCGGCAGCAGGACCAGCAACATCAGCTTCCGGCCGACGCGCAGCCGGGCGAGCAGCGGGACGCGGTGCGGGACCCCGGGGCGTCGTCTGAGCGGTGAGCGGCGCATGACAGGGCCTCAGGCGCCGACACTTCCGTACGTGGTGCCGTTGGGTTCCGTCATGCGAAACACCCCTCTGTGGAGGGCGCTTTCACACGCCCGTGCAGGGCACGGCCGGTCGTGGCCCGGCCCCTTCAGCATGCCCGTGAACTCCGCTGCCGTCCATGCGTCCCGGGAGTCACGCGACCCGCACGGCGACGGCTCACGATCCGCCCTTCGGGTAACCGTCGTGGGCGGCGAGGTCCTTGTCGATGGCCTCGACCGCCTCGTCGAGCGTGGCCTTCACCGGAGCCATGTCGATCATGATCTTCGGGAAGGCCCGGGAGAACGCCTCGGTGATCGCCGGGTAGGCGGGTGTGCGCGGCCTCGGCCGGGCCACGCCGTCCGTCAACTGCGCGATGAACAGGCGCTCGGCACCGCCCTCGGCGTACTCGGGCGAGAGCTTCACCGCGCTGCGCGTGGCCGGGATCGCGCCGTTGGCCACGCTCATCCGGTGGATCTGGTCCGGCTTCAGCAGATAGGCGAGGAAGCGCCATACGGCGTCGCCGTCGGCCCCGCCCGAGGTCACGCCCCACTGCCAGGAGCCCATCCCGGTCACGGTGCCCTCACCGAAGTCGGGCAACGGCACGATCGCCAGGTCACCGGGGAACTTCCTGGTGTAGTCCGGATACCACCAGTGGCCTGTCCAGGAGATGACACTGCGCTCCTGGACGAAGGCCTGCTCGCTCCTGCCGGGCTCGACGAGCCCCTCCTGCACCCAGTTCTGCAGGGTGGTGAGCGCCTCGACCGACTCGGGTCCGTTCAGGAAGCCGTCGGCGGTCCGGAACGTCCTGGGGTCGATGAGATCGCCGCCCGCCGACCACACCGCGGGCGCGAAGCCGTAGGTGCTCCACTCCTCGCCGGGTTTCGCGTCGACGAGGCCCATGTCGAGCGGATACCGGTACCCCGCCTTGCGCAGGGTGCGCAGGATGTCCGTGAACTCGCGGACGGTCCAGGCGTCCTCGGTGCCCCGGGGAACACGGATGTCGGCCTTCTTCAGCACCGACGGCCGCACATAAAGCCCGAGCCCGGAGTCGAAGGTGCCGATCCCGTACAACCTGCCCGCGTAGGTGCCCTGTTGGCGGATCGAGGGCAACAGGTCCTTCCGAAGGCCGTCGGACAGGCAGGAGTCGATCGGCTTGATCCTGCCGGACCAGGCATGGCTGTAGAGCCGGGGTCCGTCGAAGTCGAGCAGGTCCGGCAGGTCGCCGCTGGCCGCGGCGGAGAGCACCAGTTCGTTGTACGGCCGCTGCTCGGGCAGGGTGACGACCTCGACCCGCACCTCCCGCTGCGTTCTGTTGAAGTCGTTGACCTGGCGGAGCAGCGTGTTGTACTCGGCGCTCGGCCCCGCGTGGAACCACACGGTGACCTGCGCGGTGCCCTCGATCCTGCCGTCGCAGGTGGTGTCGGTGCGGATCCGCTCGCCCCGGTCGCCGCCACCGCACGCGGCGAGCAGCAGCGCGGCTGCCACCAGCACCGGGCCCAGGGCACGACGCCCATGGCCCCTTCCGACGTCTCCGAGCGGCGCTTTCATCGCACACCCCCACTCGACCGGACTCGCACGGCCTCCCCAGGGCAGCCCACATGCTACCGCCCGTGACCTCTCGCTGCGCTGCGTGAGCGGGAACTGTCTTGTGCGGCACCGAACTTGAGCACATTCCAGGTGCCGGGAAGCAATCCGTCCCGACTCTTTCCGGGTAGCCGGAAAGCGCGATCCCCGGACGGTTGGGACCCTGTGCGCATGTCCATGCGCTGTCTTCTCGTCGATGACAGCATCCGGTTCCTGGAGGCCGCGCGAAGTCTGCTGGAACGCGACGGGATACCTGTCGTCGGCGTCGCACTGT
Organism: Streptomyces canus; assembly: GCF_001514145.1. GTDB lineage: Bacteria > Actinomycetota > Actinomycetes > Streptomycetales > Streptomycetaceae > Streptomyces > Streptomyces canus. The sequence continues at coordinate 454,545 of NZ_KQ948659.1, read as the reverse complement.
CGGGTACCGAGGCTCTCGCCCAGGCCGCCGAGCTGACCCCGGACATCGTGCTGGTCGATCTCGAACTCGACGGCGAGAGCGGGTTCGACGTGGCGGTGGAGCTGACCCGCAGTGTCTCCTGCGTCATCATCCTGATCTCCACACACGCGCTGGACGACGTCCAGGAACTGGTCGCCGGCAGTCCGGCGCGCGGCTTTCTGCCCAAGTCGGCGCTGTCGGCGCGGGCGATCAGGGAGTTGCTGGGCGGCGACGGGGAGGGCCCGCCCGCCTGAAACGGAGGGTCCTCCGTCCGGCCGGGAGTGCGCCATCGTTCGGCGGCAGGTGTTGTCGGGACTTGGTCAACACGCTTCAATGCGGGGGAACTCGGGGCGGGAACCACGGCGTACGGATGTGAAGCCTCCTTGCGACTCTGCCGCGGACGGCCCCGACGCACCCTCACGAACGGCCTGACCAGCCGCCCGGACCTGCACAGAGAGGCCCCTGCATGCCGCACGCCACACAGCACGCGGACGTCGCGACCGTCGCCGAAGCGGAACTGGACACGGCCCTGCGAGGCGGCCCCTTCCACGTCGCGCTGCGCGCCGCGATCGCCGCCCGGGGGCTGCCGCTGCAGCGCGTCCAGCACCATCTGACGCGGTACGGGGTCAGGGTGGGCGTCACCAGCCTGAGTTACTGGCAGCAGGGTGCCCGGCGCCCGCAGCGCCCCGAGTCGCTGCGGGCCGTACGGGCGCTGGAGGAGATCCTGCAGCTGCCGGAGGAGTCGCTGATCCGGCTGCTCGCCGAGCACGACGACCGGTCGGCCGCCGAGCGGCCCGCGACCCGTTCCTACCGCTCCCTCCTCGCGGCCTCGGACGTCCTCGAACAGCTGATGGGCGAGCTGGACTCGCCGCCCGACGGCGGGCTGCACACTCTCGGCCACCACGAGCGGATAGACATCGGGGCGCGCCGCGAGCTGCGCGCCCGCGAGTCGCACCACATCGTGCGCGCCCACCGTGAGGGCGTCGACCGTTTCATGGCCGTCCATCACGGCGACCCGGGGTGCAGGCCCGAGCTCATGACCGTGCACGCCCTGGAGAACTGCCGTACGGGACGCGTCCGTTGGCACCACGACACGGGGGTGCTCGTCGTCGAGCTGCTCCTCGACGCCCGGCTGCGCGCGGGTGACACCTTCCTGTTCCGCTACTGCGTCGAGGACGGCACGGCCGGAGTGTCCCGCGAGTACGTCCGCGGCTTCGGCTCACCAGGCGGTCAGTACGCGCTCCAGGTCCGGTTCGACGAGAACGCCCTGCCCCTGCGCTGCCACCGCTTCGCCCAGCACTCCCCCGCGGCCCCCCGCAGCGGCCGCCAGGAACTCGCCCTCACCGGCCACCACCACTCGGTGCACCTCGTCGAGCAGCGGGTGCGGTCGGGGGTCGTGGGGATCGGGTGGGACTGGGAGTGAGTGGGGTGACGTCAGGTCGGTGACGGCACGTAAACGTTTGCGCAAGCGTTTACGTGCCGCGCTGAATGGGATACCTTCCGAGCCGTGGGCCGCCGTTCCGGTGCCCTGTGGGCGTCCTTCCGGGAGGGGAACCCGATGCCGACCATGGCCGACGTGGCACGCAGCGCGGGGGTGTCCGTGGCGACCGTCTCGCACGTCCTCAACGGCACCCGGCCGGTCCTGCCCCACACCCGCCAGGCCGTGCTGGACGCCGTCGACGAGCTCGGTTACACCCCCAACACCCTCGCCCGCTCCCTGGTGACCTCCCGCACCCGCTCCATCGGGCTCGCGGTGTCGGCGATCAGCAACCCGTACTTCACGGAGATCCTCCAGGGCGTCGAGGCGGGTGCACTGGAACACGGCTACAGCCTCCTCATCGCCGATCCGCACGACGATCCCGAGCACGAGTGCAAGGTCGTCCAGCTGCTGCACGAGAGGCGTGTGGACGGCATGATCGTCGCGCCCTCGGCGGACCCGCGCGAGCTGGTCTCCTATCTCGGGCGCCACCGGGTCCCCACGGTGTTCCTCGACCGTGTGATCGACGGAGTGATCGAAGGTGCGGTCGGCGGTGCGGTCGAGGATCCGGCGGACGGCCCGCAGCGCTTCGACCAGGTCTGCGCCGAGAACACCGGGCCGATGGCCCGGCTGGTCGCCCATCTCGCCGGACTCGGCCACCGGCGCATCGGCCTGGTGGCGGGCCTGCCCGGGCTGAGCACCACCGCCGAACGGATCACCGGATACCGCCAGGGCCTCACCACCGCCCGCCTCCCCTACGACGACGACCTCGTCGTCCACGGCGACTCCGCGTCGGCCGGAGCCGAACGGGCCACAGCCACCCTGCTCTCCCGCGCCGCACCGCCCACCGCCCTCGTCACCGCCAACAACGCCATGACCATCGGCACCCTGCGCGCCCTGCGCGACCGCGGTCTGACGGTGCCGGACGACCTCGCCCTGTGCTGCTTCGACGACTTCGCCTGGGCCGACCTGTTCTCGCCCCGGCTCACCGCGATCGCCCAGCCCAGCAGGGAGATCGGCGCGCAGGCGGTCCGTGTGCTCCTCGAACGCCTCGCCGCGCCGGACCGGCCCGCCCGGACCGTGCGCCTCGACTGCGCCTTCGTCCACCGCACGTCATGCGGCTGCCCCGACTCCGGGGAGCGGGGGCGGCCCTCGCAGTCCTCCCACTCCTCCCCGTCCTCTCAGCCTTCCCAGCCCTCGCAGTTCGAGAAAGGAAACGTCTCGTGATCGTCGTCGCCGGTGAGGCCCTGATCGACCTGGTACCGCAGGGCAGGGGCGCCCTCGCGAGCCTCACGCCGGCGCTCGGCGGCGGCCCCTACAACACCGCCGTGGCGCTCGGCCGGCTCGGCTCCCCCACCGCCTTCTGCTCCCGCACCTCGCTCGACGCCTTCGGTGAGGCCCTGCTCGACGGGCTGCGGGAGGCGGGGGTGGACGTGTCCCCCGTGCAGCGCGGTGCGGAACCCACCACGCTCGCCGTCGCCACGATCGACACCAACGGCTCGGCCGCCTACTCCTTCTACGTCGACGGCACCGCCGACCGCCTGTTCACCGCCCCCGCCTCGCTCCCGACCGACACGCGCGCGGTGTCCTTCGGCACCTGCTCGCTCGTCCTGGAACCGGGGGCGAGCGCCTACGAGGAGCTGCTGCGGACCGCGGCCGCGCAGGGTGTGTTCACCGCGCTCGACCCGAACATCCGGGCCGGGCTGATCCCCGACGCGGACGCCTACCGGACCCGGTTCAAGAGCTGGCTGCCGTCGGTGTCGCTGCTCAAGCTCTCCGAGGAGGACGCGCTGTGGCTGGGCGGCACCCCGCGCGACTGGCTGGCCTCGGGGCCCTCGGCCGTCGTGGTCACCCACGGCGGTGACGGGCTGACCGTGTTCACCCGGGACGGGGCGGCGCTCGCCGTGCCGGGCGAGAAGGTCGACGTCGTGGACACCATCGGCGCCGGCGACACCGTGAACGCGGCCCTGCTGCACGGCCTGGGCACCCTCGACGCGCTGTCCCCGGCGGCGCTCGCGGGCCTGGGCGTCGAGGACTGGACCCGGCTGCTGCGGTTCGCGGCCCGCGCGGCCGCGATCACCTGCTCACGGGCGGGGGCGCAGCCGCCGTACGCGTCCGAACTGGGCGGGCTGTAGGCAGCGACCGTCGGCCCAAGGGGCTGACGACGGAGCGAGCGGTGCCCCGCGGGGAGTTCCCGCGGGGCACCGCTCGTCGTGTGACTGCTCCGGATGTGGTCGGCTCGCCGCCCCCGGAGTCTCAGGCCTTGCGGGCCCGGGTCGTCTTCTTGGCGGGCGCGGCCTCCTTGGTCGTCGTCCTGGCCGTCGCCGTCTTCTTCGCCGGCGACTTGGCGGCGACCGTCTGCTTCGCCGCGGCCGCCTTCCTGGCCGGTGCCTTGCGCGGGGCCTTCACCGCGGCCCCGTCGCTGATCCGGTCGGCGCCGAGAATCTCCCTGAGGAACTTGCCGGTGTGGCTGGCCGGGACTCCGGCGACCTCCTCCGGGGTGCCCTCGGCGACGACGAGTCCGCCGCCCGCGCCGCCCTCGGGGCCCATGTCGACGACCCAGTCGGCCGTCTTGATCACATCGAGGTTGTGCTCGATGACGATGACGGTGTTGCCCTTGTCGACCAGGCCGGACAGGACCTTCAGCAGCTTGCTGATGTCCTCGAAGTGCAGACCGGTGGTCGGCTCGTCCAGGACGTAGACCGTACGGCCGGTGGACCGCTTCTGGAGTTCGCTGGCGAGCTTCACGCGCTGGGCCTCGCCACCGGACAGGGTGGTCGCGGCCTGGCCGAGACGGACGTAGCCGAGACCGACGTCCTTGAGGGTGTTGAGGTGGCGGGCGATCGCGGGGACGGCCTCGAAGAAGTCCGTGGCCTCCTCGATCGGCATGTTGAGGACGTCGGAGATGGACTTGCCCTTGTAGTGGACCTCCAGGGTCTCCCGGTTGTAGCGGGCGCCGTGGCAGACCTCGCACGGGACGTAGACGTCCGGGAGGAAGTTCATCTCGATCTTGATGGTGCCGTCGCCCGCGCAGTTCTCGCAGCGGCCGCCCTTGACGTTGAAGGAGAAGCGGCCGGGCATGTAGCCGCGGACCTTCGCCTCGGTGGTCTCGGCGAACAGCTTGCGGACGTGGTCGAAGACGCCGGTGTACGTCGCCGGGTTGGACCGCGGGGTGCGGCCGATGGGCGACTGGTCGACGTGCACGACCTTGTCGACGAGGTCGTCGCCGTCCACGCGCGTGTGCCGGCCCGGGACGCTCCTCGCGCCGTTGAGCTCGCGTGCCAGGTGCGTGTACAGGATGTCGTTGACCAGGGTCGACTTGCCGGAGCCGGAGACACCGGTGACCGCGGTGAACACGCCCAGCGGGAAGGACACGTCGATGTCCTGGAGGTTGTTCTCGCGGGCTCCGTGCACCGTGAGCTTCCGGGACGGGTCCAGGGGGCGGCGGATGTGGGGCAGCGGGATGGCCTTCTTGCCCGACAGGTACTGGCCCGTCTCCGACTCGGCGTTGGCGAGCAGCTCCTTCAGGGAGCCGCTGTGCACGACCTTGCCGCCGTGCTCGCCCGCGCCGGGGCCGATGTCGACGATCCAGTCGGCGACCTTGATGGTGTCCTCGTCGTGCTCGACGACGATGAGCGTGTTGCCCATGTCGCGCAGCCGGACCAGGGTCTCGATCAGCCGGTGGTTGTCGCGCTGGTGCAGGCCGATGGAGGGCTCGTCCAGGACGTACAGGACGCCGACGAGTCCGGAGCCGATCTGGGTGGCCAGACGGATGCGCTGGGCCTCGCCGCCGGAGAGGGTGCCGGCCGCGCGGTTCAGCGAGAGGTAGTCCAGGCCGACGTCGACCAGGAACTTCAGTCGTTCGTTGACCTCCTTGAGCACCCGCTCGGCGATCTTCTTGTCACGGGCGCTGAGCTTCAGCTCACCCAGGAAGTCCGCGCAGTCGCTGATGGACATGCCGGAGACCTCGGCGATCGACTTGCCCATGACGGTGACCGCGAGGACGAGCGGCTTGAGCCGGGTGCCCTCACAGGTGGGGCAGGGCACCTCACGCATGTAGCCCTCGAAGCGCTCGCGGCTGGCGTCGCTCTCGGACTCGCTGTGCCGGCGCTTGACGAAGGGAACGGCACCCTCGAAGGGGGTCGTGTAGACCCGCTCGCGGCCGTACCGGTTGCGGTAGCGGACCTCGATCTGCGTCTTGTGGCCGTAGAGGAGAGCCTTCTTGGCGCGCTGGGGCAGCCCGGCGAAGGGGATGTCCGTCCGGAAGCCCAGCGCGTCCGCGAGGGCACCGATCAGACGGCCGAAGTAGTCCTTGGTGTGCCCGTGCGACCAGGGATGGATGGCGCCCTCGTCGAGGGACTTGTCCTCGTCGGGGACGATCAGCTCCGGGTCGACCTCCATGCGCGTGCCGATGCCGGAGCAGTCGGGGCAGGCGCCGAAGGGCGAGTTGAAGGAGAAGGAACGGGGCTCCAGCTCCTCGAAGGACAGGTCGTCGTAGGTGCAGTACAGGTGCTCCGAGAACATGCGCTCGCGCTCGGGGTCGTCCTCGGGGAGGTCGACGAAGTCGAGCACGACCATGCCGCCGGCGAGGCCGAGGGCGGTCTCCACCGAGTCGGTGAGACGGCGCTTGGCGGACTCCTTCACCGTGAGGCGGTCGATGACCACCTCGATGGTGTGCTTCTCCTGCTTCTTCAGCGTGGGCGGGTTGGAGAGCTGAATGGTCTCGCCGTCCACGCGCGCACGGCTGTAACCCTTGGTCTGGAGATCGGCGAAGAGATCGACGAACTCTCCCTTGCGCTCACGCACCAGCGGCGAGAGCACCTGGAAGCGGCTCCCCTCCGGCAGCTCCAGGACCTTGTCGACGATGGCCTGCGGCGACTGGCGCGAGATCGGGCGGCCGCACTCCGGGCAGTGCGGCTTGCCGATGCGCGCGAAGAGCAGGCGCAGGTAGTCGTAGACCTCGGTGATGGTGCCGACCGTCGAGCGCGGGTTGCGCGAGGTCGACTTCTGGTCGATGGAGACCGCGGGCGAGAGGCCCTCGATGAAGTCGACGTCGGGCTTGTCCATCTGGCCGAGGAACTGGCGGGCGTACGAGGAGAGCGACTCCACGTAGCGACGCTGGCCCTCGGCGAAGATGGTGTCGAAGGCCAGGGAGGACTTGCCCGACCCGGACAGGCCCGTGAAGACGATGAGCGAGTCGCGAGGCAGGTCGAGCGAGACGTTCTTCAGGTTGTGCTCGCGCGCGCCACGGACGATGAGACGGTCGGCCACGCCGGTCCGCACCTTTCTTGGCTTGAGAGGAGTGACAGGGGCGGGGCCCCCGTGCTTTCTCAGACTAGGGGGAGCCACTGACAACGCCGGTCGGATTCCCCGGAGGCATAACAATCCCCGACCATCCAGCATGCCCGACGCCGCACCCGACCATATAGCACGCGCTTTCGATTTACGGCACTGCTTCACCACCTTCACCCAAAGGTGTGGCGGGGCTAGGGTCAGCAGCATGATTGATCACGCTCATGACCTGGTGTCTGTACGTGGCGCGACCGAGCGGCTCCTGACCGCAGCCGCCACGTTGGACAACGCGTCCGTGACCGAGTCGTCACGGCTGCCGGGCTGGAGCCGCGGCCATGTCCTCGCCCATCTGTCCCGCAATGCCGACGCCCTCGTGAACGTTCTGCGGGGACAGCCCATGTACGCCTCCGCAAAAGCGCGCGACGCCGACATCGAGCGCGACGCCCCGCGCCCCCTCGACGTCCAGCTCGCCGACCTCCGCGACAGCGCCGAGCGCTTCCAGGACGTGGGGGCCGCACCGGCCGACTGGTCGCGCACGGTCGAGCTCCGCAACGGGGTCACCGACTCGGCGTCCCGGGTGCCGTTCCGGCGGTGGGTCGAGGTGGAGCTGCACCACGTGGACCTCGGGATCGGGTACGAGCTGGAGGATCTTCCGGAGGACTTCGTCCAGCGCGAGATCACCTTCCTCGCGGAGCGCTTCCGGGGTCACCCCGGCGTTCCTTCCCTGCTGCTCGTGGAGGACGACGGCCGCCGGATCCCGACGGGCGGCCCCGGCGACATGGCGCTCGTCGTCACGGGGGGCCGGGCCGACCTGCTCGGCTGGCTGGCCGGCCGCCGCGACGGCTCGGCACTGACGGTCCACGACGGCACCCTCCCCTCACTGCCCCCGCTATAGGCTGACCGCCATGACGTACAGCGGACAGGTGACGGTCGGCGGGCCCGCCGACGTGCACGAGCTCAAGGACCTGATGATCACCAAGATCGCGGTCGGCCCGATGGACAACAACGCCTATCTGCTGCGCTGCCGGGCCACCGACGAGCAACTGCTGATCGACGCGGCCAACGACGCGCACACCCTGCTGGGAATGATCGGCGACGACGGCATCGCATCCGTCGTGACCACGCATCAGCACGGCGACCACTGGCAGGCGCTCGCCGCGGTCGTCACGGCCACGCGCGCGCGTACGTATGCCGGCCGGGACGACGCCGAAGGCATCCCCGTGCCCACCGACGTCCTGGTCGATGACGGCGACGTCATCCGCGTGGGGCGGGTGGAGCTGACCGCGCGCCACCTGGTCGGGCACACCCCGGGCTCGATCGCCCTCGTCTACGACGACCCCCACGGGCATCCCCATGTGTTCACCGGGGACTGCCTGTTCCCGGGAGGGGTGGGCAACACCCGCAAGGATCCCGAGGCGTTCGCCAGCCTGATCCACGACGTCGAGACGAAGATCTTCGACGCGCTGCCGGACGAGACCTGGGTGTACCCGGGACACGGGAACGACACGTCGCTGGGCGCGGAGCGGCCGCACCTGCCGGAGTGGCGCGCGCGAGGGTGGTGAACCCCAGGGGTATGCGCCCCGCGCATACCCCTCGCACGCGCCCCGTGTGAACTCTTCACACACGCCGGTGTCACGCACGCGCTCCCGGCGCACATGGTTGCGCAGTCAACTGGGAGCAGCCCCGCACAGGATGACGGCTCCTGCGCGGTACGGGCCGCCGGTCTTTCTATCCCCGCCCTCGACCGGCGGCCCCGGCGTCCTGTCCGAAAAGCGTTCACAAGAATGCAACACACGTTCCCAATATGCGGACAATTGCCGTCGTGACCTCGACAAACGGGACTTTGGACTGCCACTCTCCCGCCATGCACCTTGCCCCCCGCGCACTGCGCCGCGCCGCCGTCGCGGCATCCATAGCCCTGCTCGCCACCGCCGTCGGCTGTGCTCCGCAGTCGGAGGACGACGCGAGCGCCAAGGCCTCGGGGTCGACCGGAACCACCTGCGCCAAGGGCAAGTTGGCCACCAAGAGCTCCGGAAAACTGACCGTCGCGACCGACGAGCCCGCGTACGAGCCGTGGTTCAAGGACGACAAGCCCGCGAGCGGCAAGGGCTTCGAGTCGGCCGTCGCCTATGCCGTGGCGAAGCAGCTCGGCTATGACAAGAGCGCCGTCGTCTGGCAGAGCGTCCCCTTCAACAAGGCGTTCGCGCCGGGTGAGAAGACCTTCGACTTCGACATCAACCAGGTGTCGATCAGCGCCGAGCGCAAGAAGGCCGTGGACTTCTCGTCCGGCTACTACGACGTGCGTCAGGCCGTCATCGCGCTCAAGGGCACCAAGGCCGCCAAGGCGAAGAGCATCGCGGACCTGAAGGGCCTCAAGCTGGGCGCCCAGGTCGGCACGACCAGCCTCAATTACATCGAGGACGTGGTGAAGCCGACGCGGGAGGCCGCCGCGTACGCCAAGAACGACCAGGCCAAGTCCGCGCTCCAGAACGGCCAGGTGGACGCCATCGTCGTCGACCTGCCGACCGCCTTCTACATCACGGCGGCCGAGGTCACGGACGGCACGATCGTCGGGCAGTTCGAGAACCAGGGCGGCACGCCGGAGCAGTTCGGCCTCGTCCTCGACAAGGGCAGCGCGCTCACCTCCTGCGTGACGGCCGCCGTGGACGCCCTGCGCAAGGACGGCACGCTGGCCAAGCTGGAGCAGGAGTGGCTGTCGGACGCCGTCGACGCCCCGGTGCTCAAGTGACGCTCACGAAGGACGAGTCCGGCGCCGGGACACCCGACGCGGACGACTCGTACACACCGTCGCAGCGGCGGATCGAGCGGGAGCGTGTCAAGCGTGCCCGCGCCCGCCGCGCGACGGCGATCGCCGCGGTCTCGACGCTGGTCACCGCCGTCGTGCTCTATCTGGTCGTCGTCAGCGCGCCCGGCTGGCCGCGCACCAAGGAGACGTTCTTCAACGGGCAGTACGCGGGCGAGGCGTTCCCGAAGGTCCTCGAAGGGCTGTGGCTGAACGTCCGGCTGCTGCTGATCTGCGGTGTCGCCGTGCTGGTGCTCGGCATGCTGATCGCCATCGCCCGCACGCTGCGCGGCCCGGTGTTCTTCCCGCTGCGCTTCCTGGCCGCCGCCTACACGGACTTCTTCCGCGGGCTTCCGCTCATCATCAACCTCATGATCGTCGTCCTGGGCGTCCCGGCGCTGCGGCTCCAGGGCGTGACGGTCGACCCTGTGCTGCTGGGCGGTACGGCCCTCACGCTGACGTACTCGGCGTACGTGGCCGAGGTGTTCCGCGCCGGCATCGAGTCCGTGCACCCCTCGCAGCGCGCCGCCGCCCGCTCGCTGGGTCTCTCCAACCGGCAGGCGCTGCGTCATGTGGTGCTCCCGCAGGCCGTGCGCCGCCAGGTGCCGCCCCTGCTGAACGACCTGGTGTCCCTCCAGAAGGACACCGGTCTCGTGTCGATCGGCGGCGCGATCGACGCCGTACGGGCCGCGGACATCATCGTCGGCCGCAGCCTCAACTACACGCCGTACATCGTCGCGGGCCTGGTGTTCGTGGCGCTGACCATCCCGATGACCCGCTTCACGGACTGGGTGACGGCACGGATGGACCGTCAGCGGGCCCAGGGAGGGACCACATGAGCGACGCACCGGTGCTGCGGATGGAGTCCGTCCGCAAGACCTTCGGCGGCTCGGTCGTGCTGCGGGACGTCGACCTGGAGGTCGCCCCGCACACGGTGACCGCCCTTATCGGTGCCTCCGGCTCCGGCAAGTCGACCCTGCTGCGCTGCGCCAACCTCCTGGAGGAGATCGACGACGGCGCCATCTGGCTGGACGGCGAGGAGATCACCGATCCGCGCGTCGACCAGGACGCGGTACGGCGCCGTATCGGCGTGGTCTTCCAGGCGTACAACCTCTTTCCGCACATGACGGTGCTGGAGAACATCACGCTGGCCCCGCGCCGGGTGCACGGAGTGGCCCGCGCGGAGGCCGAGGAACACGCCCGCGAACTCCTGGAGCGACTCGGGCTGGGTGACAAGGCCGGCGAGTACCCCGACCGGCTCAGCGGCGGCCAGCAGCAGCGGGTGGCGATCGTACGGGCCCTCGCCGTACGCCCCCGCCTGCTGCTGCTCGACGAGATCACCGCGGCCCTCGACCCGGAGCTGGTGGGCGAGGTCCTGAACGTCGTGCGCGACCTGAAGGGCGACGGCATGACCATGATGCTGGCCACGCACGAGATGGGCTTCGCGCGCGAGGTCGCCGACCAGGTGTGTTTTCTGGACGCGGGTGTGGTGCTCGAGCGCGGGACCGCCGGGCAGATCTTCGGCGACCCGCAGCAGGAGCGCACGCAGCGCTTTCTGAAGCGGATCGTGGAGGCGGGGCGGCTGTAGCGGTGGCGAGGCGGCGGTAAGGACCGTGCGCCCAGGACATCGGTCCTTACACGTCCGCCTGGGCCGGCCCCGCCAGCGCCGCGACGCGCTCCACGCCGAAGACGTACCCCTGCACCCCGCAGCCGGCGATGACTCCGTCCGCGCGCAACGAGACGTAGGAGTGGTGCCGGAAGGACTCGCGCCGGTGGATGTTGGAGATGTGCACCTCCAGCACCGGCAGCCCGTCACAGGTGTTGAGTGCGTCCAGGATCGCGACCGACGTGTGCGAGTAGGCACCGGGGTTGATGACGATCCCGCAGTGCTGGAGCCTCGCCTCGTGGATCCAGTCGACCAGCTCGCCCTCGTGGTTCGACTGCCGGAAGTCCACCGTGCCGCCGTGCGCGGCGGCCGCCTTGGCGCACAGGGCCTCGACGTCGGCCAGGGTGTCCTTGCCGTAGATCTCCGGCTGACGCTGACCCAGCAGGTTCAGGTTGGGGCCGTTGAGAATCATGATCGGGGCGTTGGCCAGGGTGCGGGGCACGGTTCCTCCGGTCGGTGAAGGCGGGCTGCTCGGACCCGGTTTATCACGGTGCGCCACGCGCGGTGCGGCCCGTACCCTCCGGGCATGACGACGATCTCGTACCCGCCCAAGCCCGTACCCGGCGACCGCATAGCCGTCGTCTCCCCCGGCGCCGGTCTGCCGGGACTCTTCCCTCGGCCCTACGAGTTGGGGCTCGAGCGGCTGCGCAAGGAGTACGGGCTGGAGCCGGTCGAGTATCCGTCGACCCGCAGGATGGGCTCGACGCCCCAGGAGCGCGCCGACGACATCCACGCCGCGTTCGCCGACCCGGCCGTCAAGGCGGTCATGGCGTCCATCGGCGGCGACGACCAGATCACCGTGCTGCCGTTCCTGGACCGGGAGTTGGTCCGGGCGAACCCGAAGCCGTTCTTCGGGATGAGCGACAACACCAACCTGCTCGCGTTCCTGTACAGCACCGGCATCGTCGGCTACCACGGCGCGACCGTGATGACCGCGCTCGGACGGCCGGTCGCCATGAGCACGCTGACCGCCGACTCCCTGCGGGCGGCCCTGTTCACCTCGGGCGCGTACGAACTGACTCCGGCCGCCCGCTGGCGGGACGTCGACCGTGACTGGGCGGACCCCACCACCTTCGACGCCGAACCGGAGACCCGTCCCGGCAACGGCTGGAGCTGGGTGAACGCCGACCGGACGGTGGAGGGCCGGGCCTGGGGCGGCTGTCTGGAGATCGTGGGCTGGCTGCTGATGGCCGACCGCGAGATCGCGCGTGACCTGAGTCAGTACGACGGCGGAGTGCTGCTCCTGGAGACCTCGGAGGAGATGCCGAGCGACGTCGAGGTCTTCCGCACCCTGCGCAACATGGGCGAGCGCGGACTCCTCCAGCGCTTCTCCGCGCTGCTGTGGGGCCGCCCCAAGTCGTGGACCTTCGAACGGCCCAACAGCCCCGCGGAGGCGGATCGTTACGCCGCCGACCAGCGCGAGGCCGTACTGCGGGCCATGCGCATCTATGCCCCGCACACCACCATCGTCTTCGATGTGGACTACGGACACACCGATCCACAACTCGTCATCCCCTACGGCGGTCTCGTCCGTGTCGACGGTCCCGCCCGGCGCATCACCGTCACGTACTGATCACTCCCGAGCGCGCTCACGCGCCCCCGTAACCGCCGATCACCGTGGGTAGTTGACGCGGCATGCACGACGTACGCACCGTAAGGGCGCCCTCCATGCCGCGGCTCGCGGCCGCCTCCCTCGCCGGGACGGCCATCGAGTTCTACGACTTCTTCGTCTACGGGACAGCCGCGGCACTGGTCCTGGGGCCGCTGTTCTTCCCGACGTTCTCCCCGGTGGCGGGGACGCTGGCCGCCTTCGGGACCTTCGGCGTGGGGTTCGTCGCACGGCCGCTCGGTTCGGTGCTGTTCGGGCACATCGGGGACCGGCGCGGACGGCGTCCGGTCCTCGTGGCCTCACTGCTGCTGACCGGCGCCGCCACGGTCGCGGTCGGCTGTGTGCCGACGTACGACACGCTCGGGGTGGCCGCGCCGGTGCTGCTTCTGGTGCTGCGCTTTCTGCAGGGGCTGGGGCTCGGCGGGGAGTGGGGCGGGGCCGTGCTGCTGACCGCGGAGCACGCGCCCGCCGAGCGGCGCGGGCTGTGGACGAGCTTCCCGCAGGTGGGGCCCGCGCTGGGATTCCTGCTCGCCAACGGGGTGGTGCTGGCGCTGTCGACCGCGCTGTCCGAGGCGCAGTTCGCCGCGTGGGGCTGGCGGGTGCCGTTCTGGGCGGCCGGTGTGCTGGCGGCGGTGGGGCTGCGGCTGCGCTCCTCTCTTCCGGAGAGCCCTGGTTTCCTGGAGATCGAGGAGCACGCGCGCGTGCCGCTCGCCGAGGTGGTGCGCGACCATGGGCGGCTCGTGCTGCTGACGGCCGGGGCGCTCGCGATCGGGTACGCGATCTTCTACACCGTGACCACGTGGTCCCTCGCCTATGGGACGGAGCGGCTCGGGGTGAGCCGTACCGTCATGCTGACCTGCATCATGGCCGCGGTGCTCGTGAAGGGCTCGCTCACGCCGGTGGTGGCGCTGCTCGGCGACCGGTACGGGCGGCGGCCGTTGTGTCTGACCGGGTGCGCGGCGGCGGCGCTGTGGATGTTCCCGATGGTGGCGTTGCTCGCGACCGGGGAGCCGTTGCTGATGTTCCTCGGTTTCCTGGGCGCGATGATCGCGTTCATCACGATGTTCGCGGTGATCGCCGCCTATCTGCCGGAGCTGTACGAGCCGCGGGTGCGCTGCACGGGTGCCGCGGTCGGCTACAACCTCGGCGGGGTCGTCGGAGGCGCGCTCACGCCGATCGTGGCGACGGCGCTGGTGGAGCACGGCGGGCGGGTGCCCTGGGGGGTGGGCGCGTATCTGACCGGGATCGCGCTGCTCAGCCTGGGGTGTTTCGCGTTGCTGCCGGAGACGCGACCGATGCCCGTGGCGGCGGCTCAACCCGCTATGGATTGACCGCCAGTTCCAGGTAGGCCGCGAACAGCACCAGGTGGACACCGCCCTGGAGCGGTGTGGCCCGGCCGGGAACCACCGTCAGCGAGCTCACCACCACGGTCAGGGCCAGCAGCACCATGTGGGTGGGGCCGAGACCGAGGACGAGCGGGCCGGAGAGCCAGACGGAGGCCAGAGCGACCGCGGGGATGGTCAGGCCGATGCTGGCCATGGCCGAGCCGAGGGCGAGGTTGAGGCTGGTCTGCACCCGGTCGCGGCGTGCGGAGCGCAATGCGGCGATGGTCTCGGGGAGCAGCACCAGCAGGGCGATGATCACGCCGACGACGGCCTGTGGAAGTCCCGCCTTGGCGACCCCGGACTCGATGGTGGGCGACACTCCCTTGGCCAGGCCGACCACCCCGATCAGGGCCAGGCCCAGCAGGCCGAGGCTGGTCAGCGCGGTACGGGCGGTGGGCGCGTCGGCGTGGTCCTCGGTGGTGATCACCTCGCCCTGACGGGTGATCGGGAGGAAGTAGTCGCGGTGCCGCACGGTCTGGGTCGCCACGAACAGGCCGTACAGGATCAGCGAGGACAGCGCGGCGAAGGTCAGCTGGGTGGCGGAGAACTCCGGGCCCGGCTTGCTCGTCGTGAACGTCGGCAGCACCAGGCTCAGCGTGGCCAGCGTGGCGACCGTGGCGAGGGCGGCGCCGGTGCCCTCGGGGTTGAAGACCGCGGTGCCGTGGCGCAGTGCGGCCACGAGGAGGCTGATGCCGACGATGCCGTTGCAGGTGATCATCACGGCCGCGAAGACCGTGTCCCTGGCCAGGGTCGAGCTCTTGTCGCCGCCGTCCACCATCAGGGTGACGATCAAGGCGACCTCGATGATCGTGACGGCGACGGCGAGGACGAGGGAGCCGAACGGTTCGCCGACCCGGTGGGCGATCACCTCGGCGTGGTGCACGGCGGCCAGCACGGCCCCCGCGAGAAGCAGGGTCACGAGCACGACGACCGCGCCGGGCAGATCGCGCCCCCAGGTGAACACCAGCAGGACGACCGCGAGCACCGGCACGGCGGACGTCCAGCTCGTGGTGAGCGTCGGGAGCCGAGCGATCATGCAGCGATCGTCGCAGAGGCCGACCGGCTCCGCACCGTGCCCGGGCTACTTGATGTCGCCGGACTCCAGGACGTCGCAATTGGTGTAGACGCGCTCTCCGATGCTCAGGGCGCCCAGCTGCTCCGCGAGTTTGCTCGTCTCGGGGTCGTCACTGTTGCGCATGGCCTCGTCGTACGAGTCGAACTCGATCAGCGCCAGATAGTGGTTGGGCTTGTCCCGGTCCTTCAGGAGCATGCGGTGGGTCGGGCCGCCCGTCCTGCCCGCGTTGCGCTGCCCCGCCTCCTGCAGCAGCTGCTGCATCTCTTCCATGCGCTGGGTCTCGAAGCCGATGATCTGCACGAACTTCATGGGTGTCTCCAGCCGGCCACGGCGCCCCCGGGCCGGGGAACGCGCTGGAACCAAACAAGCACCGGGAGCGATACCCGGCAATTCGCCGTGCTCCGCTCCCGGTGCTGATTCTTCTACGTCTGCGGTGGTCAGGCCTCGATGCTGTCCTTCGGAGCGCCTTCGCCCTCCGCCTGCGCCGCCTCGGCCGCCGCCTGCTTCCTGGTGGCCATCAGACTGGTGATCGTGGTGACGATCAGGACCGCGCAGATCACGCCGAGCGAGACCGGAATGCTGATCTCGGGGACGTGGACCCCGGACTCGTGCAGGGCGTGCAGCACCAGCTTGACGCCGATGAAGCCCAGGATGATCGACAGGCCGTAGCTCAGGTGGACCAGCTTCTTCAGCAGACCGCCGATGAGGAAGTACAGCTGCCGCAGACCCATCAGGGCGAACGCGTTGGCCGTGAAGACGATGTACGGGTCCTGGGTCAGGCCGAAGATCGCGGGGATCGAGTCGAGCGCGAAGAGCACGTCGGTGGAGCCGATCGCGAGCATCACGACGAGCATCGGGGTCATGACCCGCTTGCCGTTCTCCACGATCCACAGCTTGGTGCCGTGGTAGCGGTCGGCCACGCCGAACCTGCGCTCGGCGGCCTTGAGCAGCTTGTTCTCCTCGAACTCCTCTTCCTCCTCGTCCGCCCGGGCCTCCTGGATGAGCTTCCAGGCGGTCCAGATGAGGAAGGCGCCGAAGATGTAGAACACCCAGGCGAAGCTGGCGATGATCGCGGCACCGGCCGCGATGAAGATCGCGCGCAGTACCAGGGCTATGAGGACACCGACGAGAAGCACCCGCTGCTGGTACTGCGAGGGCACCGCGAACTTCGCCATGATCAGGACGAAGACGAAGAGGTTGTCCACGCTCAGGGACTTCTCGGTGATGAAGCCCGCGAAGAACTCTCCGCCGGCCTGGCCGCCGCCGAAGACGAGCAGACCGAGCCCGAAGAGGCCGGCCAGGGCGATCCAGACAACCGTCCAGATGCCCGCTTCCTTGATGGACACGTCGTGCGGCTTGCGGCCGATGAAGAAGTCGACCGCGATGAGGGCGGCGAGGCCCACGATCGTCAGGACCCACAGGGTCACGGAAACATCCACAGTTCCTCCGGCAATACGTAACGGCAAGTAACCAGCGTCGTCGCGCTGCCGGAGGTCTCTTCCACCCACGGTGGGCCGACGCCCCGGGATCAGGCCTGATCCGTATTGACGGGTACGCCGCAGTCGACAGGGAGTACTCCCCTCCGTGCCACCAACCGTACCCCAATCACCAAGTAAAGGTAAAGCGATTGGCAAAAGAAAGGTCAAAATACCTGGTGGGGACGGCTTTACGTGTACTTGGTACGAGCCTCTGCCACCTGGTTCAGGACCTGTTGGACCACCTGGCTGCCGGGTGGGACGAGCGCGGGCTCGTAGGTCCAGGCATGCCCGACCCACGGGTCGGCGAGGTGGTCGTCGGGCACCGGGGTCAGGCGCATGAGCGAGCGCCACAGGGGGTCGAGGAGGGGGCCGTAGGCGGACGCCTCCTCACGGTCCGCGACCATCATCAGGTGGACACCGACGGACGGCCCCTCGTCCGCGAGGTAGCGCAGCTGGGTCACGGCCCGGTCGTCGAAGCCGTGCGGGAAGTCGTTGACGATCAGGAGTTGCTCGGAGGTGTCGAGGCCGGGCGGGAGGGAGTCGGCCGCGCCGCCGCGCACCGCCATCTGCACGAGGTCGACGCGCTCGGTGAGGCGGGCCAGGACGTCCCCCACGCCCGCGGCACCGACAGCCGGCGGGGCCGCGAGCACGCCGGTCCACACCAGCGGGGCGAGCGCCTGAGCCCCCGATCCGGCCGGGTCGATGACGTGCAGGGTGTAGTCCCCGGCGGGGTGGACGGCGAGGAGCCGGGCCGCGAGCGCCACGGCCGTGTCCATGGCGAGGCCGTGCAGTTCGTGGGAGTCGAGGAACGAGCCGTCGAGGGATCCGGCGGCTCCGCTGTCGATCCACAGGCCGCGCTCCAGCGGCAGCCGGATCAGCATCGGGATACGCAGCTCGGGGCACTCGGGCAGATGCAGATCACCCATGCGCACGGCCATGGGCGCCTCGAACGGCACCCGGTAGCCGTGCCAGACGGGGTTGTCCCAGCGGGCGTACGCCAGGGGCAGGGCGGGTTCGACCACCTCGGACTCGGCCGTGAGCTGGCCGAGATCCCGGTCGTAGGCCGCGCGGGCCTGTTCGACCAGCTGGGCGTACTTGGCACGGGCCGCCTCACGTGCGGCGTCACCCTGCCCGCCGATCCGGTTGCGCGGGTCGGCGAGGGCCGCGTCGAGCTCCTTCTCCATGCGCGAGTCGGCGAAGTCGACGGCGCTGCGGTACGCGGCCGTGGAGCGCGCCAGGTCCTCGAACATGCCCCACACCTGGTTGTAGAGCCGCTCGTCCATGGACCAGCCGGTCGCGTCCCCGGCGACGGGCCGCGCGGGCTGTCCCGGCTGAACGGGGGGCGCGACGGGCGGAGGCGGGGGCGGGGCGGCGTTCTGCCGTCGGGGGTGGCTGTAGTCGATCGGGCCGCCGGCGGTGGGCGCGGCGGGCTGAGCGGCGGACCCGTCCGCGGGCACCTGGGTGTGTCCGGGCGGCGGCCCGCCGGCTGCCGGGGCGCCCTGCGCGCCGTAGGGAGAAGCGGGCTGCGATGTGCCGGAGGCCGGGCTGCCGTTCGGGGTCGTCGGCTGCGGTGGTGTGCCCGGAGGCTGTGTGCCGTACGGCGACAGCGGCTGCGGGGGTACGGCACCGGAGGCGCCCTGGGTCGCGGAAGCGCCCTGCTCCGGGCCCGGTGCCGGCGTGGCCGTCTGCCGGGCGCGGTCGCCGTCCGCCGTGCGGGCCGGGGGCGTCACTGCCCGGGCCAGGCCCTGGGCCACCGCCTCATGGATGGTGTTCGCGAGCTGGTGGGCCTGGGGAAGGCCCTGGTCGGTGAGGAGTTCGGTGAGACCGCCCGCGTAGCCCTGGCCGACGGCGCGCACCTTCCAGGCGCCCTGGCGGCGGTAGAGCTCCAGCGCGACGACCGCCGACTCGGCGTCCAGGCCGGTGATGGTGTAGCCGGCGAGCTCGGTGCCGTCGAGGCCCGTGACCGCGACGAAGGGGGCGTCGACGGCACCGAAGCGCACGGGGCCGCCCGCCGAGGGCAGGGCGAGCAGCACATGGACCCGGTGGACGGCCTCGGGCATGGCGCCGAGATCGACCGCGAGGCGGTGGTCGGCGGCCGCCTGCCGGGAGACCTCAAGACCCGGCAGGGTGGGCGCACCCGGGTGGACGACCCACTCGGCGCCGTGCACGGTTCCGTGCTCGTCCCCGAGTGTGGCTCCGGCCACGACCGGCGTACCGGCCGCGATCCGGATCTCGAGACGGGCCTGGGAGAGCGGGTGGTTCTGCCCCCGCACCAGCTCGGCCGTCATCGCCTTCTCCCCCTGTGTCGTGGTGTCGGTCGGATGCCGCTCGGCGGGCCGGTTACAGGTGCGGCAGGATCGCCGGCATCAGGTCCTGGAAGGTGCGGCCGTTGGCCGGGGTGCCGAGGGCCGTCATGGTCCAGCCCGGGCCCGTCCGGTGCACCTTCGCCATGATCTGGGCGGTGTAGGCGCCGCCGCCGGCGAGCGTGTAGCGGGCCAGCTCGTCGCCGTTGGCCTCGTCGACCAGTCGGCAGAAGGCGTTCTGCACTTCCTGGAAGGTCTGACCCGTGAAGGAGTTCACGGTGAAGACGATCTGGTCGATGTGAACGGGGACGCGGGCCAGGTCGACGAGGATCGCCTCGTCGTCCCCGCCCTGGCCGACGCCGCCGACGAGGTTGTCACCGGTGTGCTTGACCGAGCCGTCGTCGCTCACCAGGTGGCGGAAGAAGACGACGTCGACGGGCTGCTTGTCCGCGAACAGGACGGCGGAGGCGTCGAGGTCGACCTCCCGCGTGCGCGTGCCGAACAGGCCGCGCCGGGGAGCCGCCTGCCAGCCGAGGCCCATGCGCACCGCGGTCAGGCTGCCTCCGTCGTTCTTCTGCAGACTGATGGCCTGACCCTTGGTCATGTTGACGGTCACGCGCCGAACCCCTCTCGCTGCTGTCCCCTGTTACCGCGGTGCCCGCGGTTGTCCAGAACCCTACGCAGGGGCACCGACGGTGACGCACCCCGGAACGCACTTTGTGTCGGTCTTGCAACACAGCGCGATGGGGGTCAGGCCAGGCCGGCCTCCTTCATCTGCCGGAGCTCCTTCTTCATCTCGGAGACCTCGTCGCGCAGCCGGGCCGCGATCTCGAACTGGAGGTCGGCGGCGGCGGCACGCATGCGTGCCGTCATCTCCTCGATCTGCTCGGCGAGTTCGGCCGCGGGGCGGTCGGTCGGGACGGTCTCCTTGGCCTTGCCCTTGGCGGCCTTGGTACCGGCCGCCGCCTTGCCGAGGGAGGGCACGGGGGCCTTGGCTCCCTTGCCGTCCTTGCCCTGGCGGTAGCCGGAGCCGAGCAGCTGCTCGGTGTCGATGTCCTCGCGGGCGATCTGCGCGACGATGTCGTTGATCTTCTTGCGCAGCGGCTGGGGGTCGATGCCCCGCTCCGTGTTGTACGCGACCTGCTTCTCCCGGCGCCGGTTGGTCTCCTCGATGGCCTTCTCCATCGCCGGGGTGATCTTGTCGGCGTACATGTGGACCTGGCCGGAGACATTGCGCGCGGCGCGGCCGATGGTCTGGATCAGGGAGGTGCCGGAGCGCAGGAAGCCCTCCTTGTCGGCGTCGAGGATGGCCACCAGGGACACCTCGGGCAGGTCGAGGCCCTCGCGCAGGAGGTTGATGCCGACGAGGACGTCGAACTCGCCGGAGCGCAGCTCACGCAGCAGCTCCACGCGGCGCAGGGTGTCGACGTCGCTGTGCAGATAGCGGACCTGGATGCCGAGCTCCAGGAAGTAGTCGGTGAGGTCCTCGGCCATCTTCTTGGTGAGCGTGGTGACCAGGACGCGCTCGTCCTTCTCGGTGCGGGTGCGGATCTCGTGCACCAGGTCGTCGATCTGGCCCTCGGTGGGCTTGACGACGACTTCGGGGTCGATCAGGCCGGTGGGGCGGATGATCTGCTCGACGACGCCGTCCCCGCGCGAGAGCTCGTACTTGCCGGGCGTCGCCGACAGATAGACGGTCTGGCCGATGCGCTCGGTGAACTCCTCCCACTTGAGGGGGCGGTTGTCCAGGGCCGAGGGGAGGCGGAAGCCGTGGTCGACGAGGGTGCGCTTGCGGGAGGCGTCGCCCTCGTACATCGCGCCGATCTGGGGCACGGTCACGTGCGACTCGTCGATGACGAGGAGGAAGTCGTCCGGGAAGTAGTCGATCAGGGTGTGCGGCGGGGAACCGGGCGAGCGCCCGTCGAAGTGCATCGAGTAGTTCTCGACGCCCGAGCAGGAGCCGATCTGGCGGAGCATCTCCAGGTCGTACGTCGTGCGCATCCTCAGGCGCTGGGCCTCCAGGAGCTTGCCCTGCTTCTCGAGCTCGGCCAGGCGCTCCCCGAGCTCCTTCTCGATGTCGTTGACGGCCCGCTCCATGCGCTCGGGTCCCGCGACGTAGTGCGAGGCAGGGAAGACGTACAGATGGTCGTCGTCGCTGATGATCTCGCCGGTGAGCGGGTGGAGCGTGGACAGTGCCTCGATCTCGTCGCCGAACATCTCGATGCGGACGGCGAGTTCCTCGTAGACCGGGAAGATCTCGATGGTGTCGCCACGCACCCGGAAGGTGCCCCGGGTGAAGGCCAGGTCGTTGCGCGTGTACTGGATGTCCACGAAGCGGCGCAGCAGCTGGTCGCGGTCGATCTCGTCGCCGACCTTGAGCGCCACCATGCGGTCCACGTACTCCTGCGGGGTACCGAGGCCGTAGATGCAGGAGACCGAGGCGACCACGATGACGTCCCGGCGGGTGAGCAGCGAGTTGGTCGCGGAGTGGCGCAGGCGCTCCACCTCCTCGTTGATCGAGGAGTCCTTCTCGATGTAGGTGTCCGACTGCGGGACGTAGGCCTCGGGCTGGTAGTAGTCGTAGTACGAGACGAAGTACTCGACGGCGTTGTTCGGCAGCAGCTCGCGGAATTCGTTCGCCAGCTGGGCGGCCAGCGTCTTGTTCGGGGCCATCACGAGAGTGGGACGCTGGAGCTTCTCGATCATCCACGCCGTGGTGGCGGACTTTCCGGTGCCGGTCGCGCCGAGCAGGACGACGTCCTTCTCACCTGCTTCGATGCGCTTGGCCAGCTCGGCGATGGCCGCCGGCTGATCGCCGCTGGGCTGGTAGGAGCTGACGACCTCGAAGGGCGCCACCGTACGTTCGATGTGAGAAACGGGCCGCATGGAGTCCACCGTACGACTCCCCACTGACAACGCGGCCCGATCAGGGGTTTCGGGCGGAGGAGGGACCGGAGGGTCAGCGGTTCTGCGGGGTGCCGGAGTCGCTGTGGGTCAGGGTCCGGCGGGGGCGGAGCGAGGGGCGGCGGGAGGCCGGGTGGTGGACGAGTTCGCGCGCGGGGACGCCGGGTTTGTTCTCGGCGGGCGACCACACGGGTTTGCCCATGACCATCAGCGGGTCGAACATCACGACGACACCCGCGAGCAGCAGGAAGGCGAGCGGCCCGATCATCATGGGCGCGAGCAGGGAGGCGGGCGAGTCACCGCCGACGGGGGCGGAGGTGCGGTGCACATGGACGCTGAGGGCCGCCATGCCGGTGTAGTGCATGCCCGTGACGGCGAGGCCCATGACCAGGCTCGCGCCCACGCTCCACAGGAATCCCCTGACCTGCCCGGCGGCCCAGAGGGCGGCGGTGGCGGCGACGACTGCTATGACCACGGAGATGGCGACGGTGACGGTGTTGTACTCCAACTGACCGTTCAGGCGCATCCCCGCCATGCCCAGGTAGTGCATCGACGCGATGCCCAGGCCGGTGACGGCACCGCCGGTCATCAGGGGTGTTCCGGTCGCGCCCCGGTAGCCGACGATGAAGACCCCGATGCCCACCATGACGATGGCGACGGCCAGGCTCGCGAAGGTGATGGCCCTGTCGTAGTGGATGGGTGCCTGTTCGACCTTGAACCCCATCATCGCGACGAAGTGCATGGTCCAGATGCCGGAGCCGATCGCTGCCGAGCCGAGGGCCAGCCAGCCGGGTCGCCAGGACCGGCTGACCAGCATGGATCTGGTGGTGCAGCGCAGGCCGAGGGCGCCGCCGAGGCAGGCCATGAGGTAGGCCACCAGCGGTGTGACGAGTCCGTAGCTGAATCCGTCGACCGTGCCTTGCATGCGCGGCTACCTTCCGCCCTCTTACGTCCTGGAATTCCCTGAAACGTGCCCCTTCCCAGCACCGCCCGAGCGGTCGGGGTCGAGGCAGAGAGTATGACTCTCACCGGAATGGTCGAACGATTTTCCGGCAAAGAAACACGCCCTCGCCGCAGTTGTGCGGCACCGGTGAGCGGACTTGGAACACGACCATTCAGGATGTGGCCATTCTGTACCCCGCTGCCGTTGACGCGGTGCTGTCACAGTTGTGCTGTACGTGATTGCTCGACGCGAGGAGTACGTATGCACGCGCGCGCTGCGACCGCCATGACCACCGCGCTCCTGGGGACCGCCGCCCTCCTGCTTCCCGCAACCGACGTCCGAGCCGTCGAGGACGGCACTCCGCCCGCGATCATCGCTCACCGGGGTGCCTCCGGCTACGCCCCCGAGAACACCCTGGCCGCCGTCGACAAGGCCGCACGGCTCGGCGCCGTCTGGGTCGAGAACGACGTCCAGCGCACCAGGGACGGCAAACTCGTCGTCCTCCACGACGACAGTCTCCGGCGCACCACCGACGTGGAGCAGGTGTTCCCCGGTAGGGCGCCATGGAAGGTGAAGGACTTCACCGCCGCCGAAATCGCGCGTCTGGACGCGGGCAGCTGGTTCGGCTCCGTCTACGCGGGCGCGCGTGTGCCGACGCTCAAGCAGTACGTGCGCCGCGTCGATCTTCACCATCAGAAGCTGCTCCTCGAACTCAAGAACCCCGAGCTGTATCCGGGCATCGAGCAGGAGACGCTCAAGCTCCTCGGCAACGAGGGGTGGCTCGACCGGAAGCACCGGAGCCGGCTGGTCGTGCAGAGCTTCAGCGCGGCCAGTCTGCGGACCGTCCACGATCTCAAGCCCGCTGTGAAGACCGGCTTCCTCGGAAGGCCGCCGATGGCGGACCTGCACGCGTACGCGGTCTTCGCCGACCAGATCAACCCGTCGTACGCCGCCGTCTCCCGGGCGTACGTCGCCGCGGTCCAGGCTTTCACGGGTCCGCACGGCAGGCCGCTCGAGGTCTCCACCTGGACCGTCAACACCGCGGACGCCGCCCGGCTGGTCGCCGGGTACGGCGTCGACGGCATCATCACCAACAAGCCGGACGTGGTGCGGGACGCGCTGCGCGAGTAGTCGGCCCGTTCGCTCGGGCCGCCCGCCGGGCGTTGTCAGTGCCGGCTCGTACGGTGGGCGCATGAACAGCCAAGGGCAGGACGAGCAGCGGGTCGTGTGGACCGTCGTCGGCACGGACATCGGGCCGCTGCTGCTGGCCGCGACCGACGAGGGTCTGGTCAACGTGGTCTTCCACGCCACCGAGCCGGTCCGCGACAAAGCGCTGGAGCGGCTCGCGTCCCGGCTGGGCACCGAGCCCGTCGAGGCGCCCCGCTCCGCACTGCTGGCCGAGGCGATAGGCCAGGTCGAGGCGTACTTCGCGGGCGAGCGGCGCGACTTCGAGCTGTCCTTGGACTGGTCGCTGATCTCGGGCTTCAACCGGCAGGTGCTGCGCGAGCTGGCGTCCGGTGTGCGGTACGGCCAGGTCGTCGGGTACGGCGATCTGGCCGGACGGGTCGGGCAGCCGGGTGCCGCGCAGGCCGTGGGGGTGGCCATGGGATCCAATCCGCTGCCGGTCGTCGTGCCCTGCCATCGGGTCGTGGAGAGCGACGGCGGCATCGGCGGGTTCGGCGGCGGCCTGGAGACCAAGCGGAAGCTGCTCGCGCTGGAGGGCGTGCTGCCCGAGCCGCTGTTCTGACGCTCGACCGGCATCCCTTCGTGACGGACGGGCCGTGTGCACACCGCCAAGGCGGTCAACGCGACGGTCATCGGACTGGACGACGCACCACGCGGCGACGCCGAGTTCGACCAGGGCGCCGGCCGTAAGTACGTGCTCGACCCGCACGGAGCGCCGACCGGCGTACGGCCGGTCTGACATCGCGGCAGTCCGCGTCAGTCGTAGTGGCGTGCCTCGAAGACGTTGCCGTCCGGGTCGCGGAAGTAGAAGCTGCGCCGGGCCATTCCGCGGGCGCCGAAGGAGTCGTGCGAGATGTCCGAGAGGGGCACTGATCCTTCCTCGAGGCGGGCGCGGAGTGTCTCGAAATCGTCTGCGGGCAGGGCCAGGCAGACATGATTGACGGGGTGTCCCGCGCTCTCGGCAGCGCCAGGGACCATTTTCATGTGGTCCGCCATGGTGAGCGGCATGAGGTCGAAGATGGTCTCGTCGTTGAGCCGTACGGAGGGGAAGGACACCGCCCCCGCGGCGAAGTCGGTGAGCCGCACGGGTTCCATGCCCAGGGTCTTCTCGTAGAAGTCTGCCGATGCCACCGGGTCACGGACCCAGAGGACGACATGGTCGAGTCGTGTCGAGTTGTCCTTCATGCACACCAGGCTGGTGTCGCCCTCCACAGCCCGCAAGGGTTTGACCGGACGTGCCGCCCGCCAGAGATGAGGGAAGACCGAACGACAGGAGGCAGGCCCGTGGTGCTGGTGGTGTCCGAAGAGGTGCGCGAGGCGATCGACGCGCGTCGACCCGTGGTGGCCCTGGAGTCCACGATCATCGCGCACGGGCTGCCGCGTCCGCGCAATCTGCAGGTGGCGCTGGAGCTGGAGGACGTCGTACGGCGGCAGGGAGCCGTACCGGCGACGATCGCCGTACTGGACGGGCGCCCCCTGGTCGGCCTGGACAAGGAGCAGTTGGAGCGGGTCGCCAACGAGGACGGGATCCGCAAGCTGGGGCACCGGGATCTGCCGCTCGCGGTGGCCGCGGGGGTGAGCGGGGCGACCACCGTGTCGGCGACGGCGCAGCTGGCGGCCCTGGCCGGGGTGGAGGTGTTCGCGACGGGCGGGCTCGGCGGGGTGCACCGGGAGTGGACGACGACCCAGGACGAGTCGGCCGACCTCGGTCTGCTGGCGCGCACATCGATCACCGTGGTGTGTGCGGGCGTGAAGTCGATCCTGGACGTGCCCGCGACGCTCCAGCGACTGGAGACGCTGGGGGTCGCGGTCGCCGGGTACGGGACGGACCGTTTCCCCGGCTTCTATCTGTCCGACTCCGGCTACCCCGTGGAGTGGCGGCTGGACTCCCCGCAGGAGGTCGCGGAGGTCATGCGGGCGCGGGAAGCGCTGGGCGCGCCCGGCTCCGCGCTGATCGTCGCCAACCCCGTCCCCGAGGAGGAGCAGCTGGATCCGGACCTGCACGCGCGTGTGCTCGCGGGGGCGCTGCAGGCGTGCGAGGAGGCGGGGGTCACCGGTCAAGGGGTCACGCCGTTTCTGCTGGACTATCTGGTGCGGCACACCGACGGTGCCTCGCTGAGCGCCAACCTGGCGGCCGTGCGCGGCAACGTGCGGCTGGCGGGGCGGATCGCGGCGGCCCGGGCCGGGGCGTGACGACGGACGCGCTCGGTACCGCCGCCGGCCGGGGTGGCGCCCTGCTGGTCGTCGGGGATGTCATCACGGACGTCGTCGCCCGGCACCGGGGGCCGCTGGCCGCCGGCACGGACACCGCCGCCGCGATCCGTACGGTGCCGGGCGGGGCAGGGGCCAACGTGGCCTGCTGGGCCGCCCGCGGGGGCGGTGCGGAGGTACGGCTGCTGGGGCGGGTGGGCGCGGACGCGGCCGCGTGGCACGAGCGGGAGCTGGCCGAGTGCGGGGTACGGCCGCGGCTCGTCGTCGATCCGGAGGCGCCGACCGGGACGGTGATCTGCCTCGTGGACACGGGTGAGGGCGCCGAGCGGACGTTGATCACGGACAGCGGCGCCTCGCTGCGGCTGGAGCCGGACGACTGGTCGGACGCGCTGCTCGACGGCGTGGCATGGCTGCACCTGTCGGGCTATCTGCTGTTCTCCGAGCCGAGCCGGGCGCTGGTGGCGGTGGCCCTGGAGTCGGCACGCGCGCGTGGTGTTCCGGTGAGCCTTGATCCGGCGTCGGCGGGCTTCCTCCGGGAGCTGGGGGTGGACCGCTGCCTGTCGCTGGTCGAGGGGGTGGATGTCCTGCTGCCGAGCCGGGACGAGGCGTGCCTGCTCACCGGGCTGCCCGACGCGGCGGACGCGGCGGCCAAGCTGAGCCGCCACGTTCCGCTGGTGGTCGTCAAGCAGGGAGCGATGGGCGCGGTGATCGCCCGCTCCGGCAGTGTGTACGCCCACGTGCCCGCCGTGGCGGCGACGCCCCGGGACACGACCGGGGCGGGCGACGCCTTCACAGGCGGGTTCCTCGCGGCCCTGCTGGCGGGCGCCGCACCCGAGGACGCGGCGGCGGACGGATGCCGGGCGGGCGCGCTGGCGGTGCAGCGGGTGGGCGGGAGACCTCCGATGCCGGACTGACGACCGACACCCCGTGCCCCGGTTGCCGTTCCCGTCCTACGCCTTGCGGCCCCACGCCGAGATCAACGGGGCCGTGGCCAGGTCCATCGTGCCGGTGGCGACGTTGGCGAGATGGCGGTCGATGTCCTCGTCCGTGGCGAGGCCCGCCGTGACCAGCTGCTCGCGGATCTGGCGGATCGTGGCGGACTCCAGGGCGGCACAGGCCGGCGAGGCGAGCGGGAAGTAGCCGTCGGCCGCCACCTGGCGCAGACCGGCCTCGCGCAGCAGACGCGGGAGGGTGCGGCCGTAGGACAGGTCGGCGCCGCGGTCGGCGAGCAGCCGGCGGAACCCTTGGCGCAGCCGGTTCGCCAGTTGCTGCTCGGGGCCGCGCTCGTCGGGGCAGGTCAGGGGTTGCAGGGCGGGGTCGGCGTCCTCCAGCAGGAGCCGTCCGCCGGGGCGCAGGGACTTGATCATCGACCGCAACGCCCGTCCCCGGTCCGGCACATGGACGAGGACGAGCCGGGCGTGCACCAGGTCGAAGTCCTCCCCGGGCGGTTCCTCGGCGCTCACGTCGTGAACGCGTACGGCCACCGGCGGGCGGGCCGCCGCGGACAGGCGCGTGGTGTCGATGTCGGTCGCGACGACCTTTCCGGTCGGACCGACCTTCTTGGCCAGCCAGGACACCACGGACGTGCCGCCCGCTCCGACCTCCCAGCAGCGCCAGCCGGATCCGATGCCGAATCCTTCGATGTGCCGGAAGGTCGTGGGGTCGAAGAGGGTGGCGAAGGCGTCGAAGCGCTCGCCCGCCTCCGTCTGCCGGTTGTCGAGGAGATAC
Source organism: Streptomyces canus (assembly GCF_001514145.1). Classification (GTDB taxonomy): domain Bacteria; phylum Actinomycetota; class Actinomycetes; order Streptomycetales; family Streptomycetaceae; genus Streptomyces; species Streptomyces canus. The sequence goes on along the minus strand of NZ_KQ948659.1, from coordinate 426,468 downwards.
CGGTCGGTTCGTGTCATGCCGCGATGATCCCAGTTGGCGTGCTTGTCCGAAACGGGCGACGCGGTCCTCCGACGAGATGGCCGGCCTGCATCCGACGAGGCTACGGCGCCGAGGCGGGCGCGGGTGGTTGTCCACAGGCGGGAACCAAGCGGAACCTCCGCTGCCCACAGGCTCACCCGACGCTTACGTCGGCCTGGCAAACTGGCTCGCCAGGACGCGGACACGCGTCGCTGGGAGGTCCAAGCGAGGAGATCCGGATGTCCATGGCAGGGAATCTGCGAAAGGTCACGAGCCTCGGCAGCGTGGGCGGCCTGCGCAAGGTGGCCCGGCTGGCCCGGCGGCGCCCGCGCGTCGACCTGAGCCACCACGCCCGCTCCCCGCTGGGCACCTCGGTCGTCAACTGCGTGACGTACAAGGACGGAGCCCGCATCCCGGTCGACGGTGACCTCGTCGACACCGTGGAGCGGATGCGCAAGAGCCGTGACGGCTTTGTCTGGCTCGGCCTGCACGAGCCGTCGGACCATGAGTTCGAGGGCATCGCGGACCTCTTCGACCTGCATCCGCTGGCCGTCGAGGACGCGGTCGAGGCCCATCAGCGCCCGAAGGTGGAGCGATACGGCGAGACACTGTTCGCGGTGTTCAAGACGGTCTGCTACGTCGAGCACGAGGAGCTCACGGCGACGAGCGAGGTGGTCAACACCGGAGAGATCATGGTGTTCGCCGGCGAGGACTTCGTGATCACGGTGCGGCACGGCAGTCATGGATCGCTGGGTCCGCTGCGCGAGGAGCTGGAGTCCGATCCCCAGCAGCTCGCCAAGGGGCCGGCCGCGGTGCTGCACGCGATCGCGGACCATGTGGTCGACGACTACCTGGACGTCACCGACTCGATGCAGTCGGACATCGACCTGGTCGAGACGGCGGTGTTCGCGGACAACGGCGCCCGGGTCGACCCGGGCCGCATCTACCAGCTCAAGCGCGAACTCCTGGAGCTGAAGCGGGCGGTGGTCCCGCTCAGCCGCCCGCTCGAGGAGCTCTCCACGCGGCCGATCCATGTCATCGCCCCGGAGATACAGGCGTACTTCCGCGACGTCTCCGACCATCTGCTGCGCGCCAAGGAGCAGATCGCCGCGTTCGACGAACTGCTCAACTCGATCCTTCAGGCCCACCTCGCGCAGGTGACGGTCTCGCAGAACGAGGACATGCGGAAGATCACGGCCTGGGCCGCGGTGATCGCCGTCCCGACGATGGTCTGCGGTGTGTACGGCATGAACTTCGACCACATGCCGGAGCTGCACTGGACGTTCGGCTACCCGTTGGTCATGGGCGTGATAGCCGTCGCCTGTGGCGTGCTGTACCGCGGCTTCCGGCGCAACGGCTGGCTGTGACCGGGGGCGTCCGCGGGACGGTCAGTGGGTGGTGGAACTGCGTGCGTAGACGCTCTCGGCCCAGCCGGCGATCTGCTCGTCCGTCAGGTGCCGGGCGAGATCGGCCTCGCTGATCATGCCCACCAGGCGCTTGTTCTCGATGACGGGGAGCCTGCGGATCCGGTGCTCCTGCATCTCGTGCAGGACGTCGGTGACGTCGGCGTTCGCGTCGATCCAGCGGGGTGTGCCCTGGGCCATCTCGCCCGCGGTGACCTTGGCCGGGTCGTGGCCCACGGCCACACAGCCGATGACGATGTCGCGGTCGGTGAGGATGCCGCACAGCCGTTCGTTCGCGTCACTGATGGGCAGGGCTCCGACGCCGAGTTCGCGCATGAGCTGGGCGGCACGGTCGAGGGTCTCGTGGGCGGGGATCCACTGGGCGCCCCGGTGCATGATGTCTCCGGCGGTGGTCATGGAGTACCTCCCGGTGCCGGACGGCCGGCGCGGCGCGGACGGCACCGCAAGTCCCGGCGCCCTACATTCTCGCCGCGCCACCGGCGGCCCGCACCCGGAATCTGTCGGTGACGGCGGCCGGTCTCGGGCGGCGACGCCCCAGTCCTCGGACGGGCCCGGTCAGCCGCTCCATGCCGGGTGGCGGGGGTCGTCGGCGCGGACGAGGACGTCGGCCGTGCCGGCCGGGTCGGTCTCGTCGGCGTAGCGCTGGTAGGCGGGGAGGGTCCAGTGGTCGGGCTCGGGAGTACGGCGGCGCAGGGCGCCCTCGGAGAGGAGGACGTGGACGGTCAGGTCGAAGGGGAACCAGTGGTGCAGCAGGAGGGGGCCGTGGAGCAACAGGACGCCACCGGGCGGGAGATGGACGTAGGGGCTGCGGGTGGCGCGGTCGGTGACCGGGTCCCACAGGTCGGGCAGGACTCGGCCGTCGCCGCCGGGTTCGAGGGGGCCGAAGACCTCGCGCCAGAGAGCGCCGGTGTCGAACCAGCCGCTGTAGTAGGCCTCCAGGTCGTGGTGGCCGTATTCCAGACGGAGCGAGGCGGGGCGCAGGAAGCCCTCCATGCCGACGACGAGCGAAGAGCGGCCGCGTATGCGCAGAGCCTCGGCGACACGCTCGGCGAGTTCGCCGGGGCGGGCTGCCGGGGCGCCGTCGAGGGCGACGCGGGGCCAGGGGCTCCCGTCGGCCGGCTTCAGGTCGAGGAGTCGGTCGGCCAGCTGCTCGCCGAGCCGGTCCCAGGTGATCGCTTCGAGTCGCACACGGCCATGATGCGTCAGCCGATGTGCCGAAGGCGTCGCGCTCGTGGACCCGGTGGGGGGCGGGCAGGGTCACCACGCCGGTTGTCCGGTGTCGGTCATGAGCGTGGCTGGGGAATGAACCCCTCATGGCAGGCCTCGTGACTTCCCCGACCCCTGGCGGACCTCTTGTCGTCCAGCCGTTGAGGAGACGGCACTGTGCGGAGTGCCGGAGCGGGCCTTTGGCGATGCTCGTCGTCGAGAGCGGGGCGCCGCGGTGTCTCGACTGCGCGGACCTCGGGCACCTGGTGTTCCTGGCGCGCGGAGACACCGCGCTCACGCGCCGCTCACGGGAGGAGAGCGCGCTGTCGGCGGTCGTCGTGCGGTTCAACCGGCGCAAGGGACGTTACGAACGGCAGGGCGTCCTCGTCGAGGAGGCGGGGCTGGCGCGGGCCGAGGAGCGGTGCCTGGCTGACGCGGAGGCACGGCGGCGGCGCCGGGTGCGGGACGCGCGGCGGCGGGCGGTGGAGGACGTGCGGTTCACCGAGGCGTTCGCGGCGGAGATACGGCGGTTGTATCCGGGGTGCCCTGAGGAGCGGGCCCGGGCCATCGCCTCGCATGCGTCCCTGCGCGGCAGCGGGCGGGTGGGGCGGAGCGCGGCGGGACGAGCCTTGTCGGAGGGCGCGGTGGTGTCGGCGGTGGCGGCTTCCGTGCGGCACGTGGACACGCCGTACGACGCGTTGCTGATGAGCGGGGTGACGCGGCATGAGGCGCGGCGACGGATCTCGGGGAGTGTGGAGGCCGTGCTCAGGGGGTGGCGGGTGCCGGGAATGGTGGAGGAGGTGGCTCGGGCGCCGGGCTGAGGACGCCGGACCCGGCCGCTGCGGCCCGGCGGAGACGGAGGGCCCGGCCGAACAGATGGTGTGACGGATCTCAGGAGTTCGGGTGGGGTGGACGCTCGGTTATGAGGGTGCGCGCCGTGGCCATGGTTCGGGGGGTGGGGGCGGGATGCACTGGTGGGGACAGGTGGTGCTGGGCCTGGGGCTCGGCCGGAGGCGGGAGCTGGTGTGGTGATGATCGAGGGGCCTTACTTCGGGCTGGTCGTGCTGGGGGTGCTCGGGACCGGGCTGGTGGCCGGGGTCTTCTGTGCGTTCTCGACCTTCGTGATGAGGGGACTCGCCGAGCTGCCGCCCGCGCAGGGCGTGGCCGCGATGAACGCGATCAATGTGACCGCGGTGCGGCCGCCGTTCATGGTCGTGTTCGCGGGCTCCGCGGTGCTGTGCGCGGTGATCGCGGTGGTGACGTTCGTGCTGTGGCCGGACGAGGGGACGGTGGAGCTGCTGGTGGGCAGCGCGCTGTATCTGTTCGGCTCGTTCGGGCTGACGATGGTGGCGAACGTGCCCCGCAACGACGCCCTGCTCAAGCTCGATCCGGGTACGCCGGAGGCGGCGGCGTACTGGCCGACGTACGTGCGCGAGTGGACGATGTGGAACCACGTCCGCGCGGTCGCCTCGGGCGCGGCGGCGCTGGCGTACGTGCTGGCCCTCACGTGAGTGTCGCGCACACTGTCCGAACATCGAGAAAGCGCTGTCCCAGCGGCTGACCGGCACTCTGCGCGAGGGGCCGATCGGCCGTATCGTGGCCGAAAGGAGTTCCGCAGGAGTGCCGCCCGATGACGCACGGCCACGGCGGACGCGTCGGCGTCACCACCAGCGCGAGCAAGGAAGACGGCCATGGCCGATCCCAAGGGATTCATGACCACACCTCGCCAGGAATGGCCCCGCAGGCCGGTCGAGGAACGGGTCCGGGACTGGGACGAGGTGTACGTCCCCGGGGCGCTGCTGCCCATCATCAGCAAACAGGCGGACCGCTGCATGGACTGCGGCATCCCGTTCTGCCACGACGCCTGTCCGCTGGGGAATCTCATCCCCGAGTGGAACGACCTGGTCTCGCGGGAGGACTGGCGGCAGGCCGCCGACCGGCTGCACGCGACGAACAACTTCCCCGAGTTCACGGGGAAGTTGTGTCCGGCGCCGTGTGAGGCGGGGTGTGTCCTCGCCATCAACCAGCCGGCGGTCACCATAAAGAACGTCGAGGCGGCCGTCGCCGACCGGGCCTGGGAGCTCGGGTTCACGCCGCCGCGGCCACCGGACCGGTTGTCCGGGCGGACCGTCGCGGTGATCGGGTCGGGGCCGACCGGGCTCGCCGCGGCACAGCAGTTGACCCGGGCGGGGCACACGGTCGCCGTCTACGAGAAGGACGACCGGCTCGGCGGGCTCATGCGGTACGGCATCCCCGAGTTCAAGATGGAGAAGCACCATCTGGACCGGCGGATCGAGCAGATGCGGGCCGAGGGGACGAAGTTCCGTACGTCCACGGTGGTCGGGCGCGACGTCGGGGCGGCGGAGCTCAGGGGGCGGTACGACGCGGTGGTGATCGCTACGGGGGCCACGGCGTGGCGCGAACTGGACGTGCCGGGGCGGGAGTTGGCCGGGGTTCAGCAGGCCATGGAGTATCTGCCGCTGGCCAACCGGGTGCGCGAGGGGGATCTGGCGGAGTCCCCGATGTCGGCTGCCGGGAAGCATGTCGTGATCGTGGGCGGGGGTGACACGGGGGCCGACTGTCTGGGGACCGCGGTGCGTGAAGGGGCCGCCTCCGTGACCCAGTTGGACATCTACGCGCAGCCGGGTGGTGAGCGGGACGAGGATGCCGAGCCGTGGCCCACGTATCCGAAGATCTACCGGATGTCGGCGGCGCACGAGGAGGCCCGGGATCTGGAGACCGCACCCGCGGCCGACGCGGACGCGCGGTTGTTCGCGGCGTCCACGCTGCGCTTCACCGGGGACGGGGACGGGCATGTGCGGTCGCTGCATCTCGTCGAGGTGGACGCGGCGCGGCGGCCGGTGGCGGGGACGGGGCGGACGATTCCCGCCGACCTTGTGCTGCTGGCGCTGGGGTTCTCCGGGCCGGATCGGGAGGACGGGCTCGTGGAGCAGTTGGGGCTGGGGATGGAGCCCCGGGGGACGGTCGCGCGGGATGCCGGGTTCGGTACGAATGTGCCGGGGGTGTTCGCCGCGGGCGACGCCGCTCGGGGGCAGTCGTTGATCGTGTGGGCGATCGCCGAGGGGCGGGCGGTCGCGGCGGCGGTCGACCGGTATCTGACGGGGAGTTCGCGACTGCCGGCGCCCATCGGACCGTACGACCGGCCGATGACGGCGTAGGGCGGCGAACGGGCTGAGGGAGGACGGCGCGAGAGGGGACCGCCGGACCAGTGGACCAGGAGCCGCAGGACGCCGTAGGTACCCTCCCTCACCTGGCGCCGCTCTCCACCCAAGCCCGCCCCCTGCCTCACCCCCGCTCGTCCGTCCCCGCCACCTTCGCCGTCGACAGCGCCACCCTGTTCCATGTGTTGATCGCAAGGATCAGGGACAGTACGTGGGCCAGTTCCTGCTCGTCGAAGCAGGCCGCGGCCTCCGCGTAGACCGTGTCGGGGACCCCGCCGTCGGCCACCAGCGTCACCGCCTCCGTGAGGGCCAAGGCGGCCTGTTCCTTCTCCGTGAAGAAATGACGGGCCTCTCGCCAGACCGGGACCATGTGCAGGCGGTCCTCCGACTCGCCGGCCTTGCGGGCGTCGTTGGTGTGCATATGGAGGCAGTACGCGCAGTGGTTGAGGTGGGAGGCGCGGATCTGGATCAGTTCGACGAGGGTGGGGTCGAGGCCCTCGCGGGCGGCCGCGTCGAAGCCGATCAGGGCCCGGAACACCTTCGGGGCGGCCTTCGCGAAGTTCAGCCGAGTCGTACCTGTCACGTTCGTGTTCGTCGTCATGTGATGAACCTACGGGCCGGAAAGACCGGCTGTAGGGTGCATTTCCATGGTGGAATCGTGGGTCAATTACGCGGAGCGGATCGGCTCCGACCTGCACCTCGAGCTCTCCGGTCCGGGGAGCAAGCGGGCCGCGCTGATCCGGGCGCTGCGGGACGCCGTACACAGTGGGCGGCTCGCCCCCGGCACCCGGCTGCCGCCCTACCGCTCACTCGCCGCCGACCTCGGCGTCGCCCGCAACACGGTGGCCGACGCCTACGCCGAACTCGTCGCCGAGGGCTGGCTCACCGCCCGCCAGGGCTCCGGCACCCGCGTCGCCGAACGGTCCCGGCCGCTCCACACCGCCGTACGCCAGAGAAAGCCGGCCCCCCACCCACGCGCACGTGCCACCCGCCACGACCTCCGCCAGGGCACTCCCGACGCCTCCGGCTTCCCCCGAACCGCCTGGCTCGCCTCCTACCGCCGGGCCCTCCACCAGGCCCCCAACGAGATCTTCGGGCCCGGTGACCCCGCAGGCCGGCCGGAGCTCAGAGCGGCCCTCGCCGGATACCTCGCACGCGCGCGTGGGGTGCGGACGGAGCCCGACCGGATCGTCATCTGCTCCGGGTTCGCGCATGCCCTGCGGCTCCTCTTCGGAGGCGGCGGCGGAGCCGGGCAGCCCCTGCGCGGTCCACTGGCCGTGGAGGCGTACGGCCTGCCCTTCCACCGGGAGCTGCTCGCGGCGGAGGGCGTCCGGACCGTGCCGCTCCCCCTCGACGAACACGGCGCACGCGTCGACCGGCTGTCCCGCGAGCGGGCCGTACTGCTCACGCCCGCGCACCAGTTTCCCACCGGCGGTCCGCTGCACGCCGAGCGCCGGGCGGCGGTGGTCGACTGGGCACGCGCGCGTGGCACGGTGGTGCTGGAGGACGACTACGACGGGGAGTTCCGCTACGACCGCAAGCCCGTCGGCGCCCTGCAGAGCCTCGATCCCGATCGGGTGATCCTGATCGGCTCGGTCAGCAAGAGTCTGTCGCCCGCGGTGCGGCTGGGGTGGATGGTGCTGCCCGAGCGGTACGTCGGTGACGTGCTCGCGGCCAAGGGCGAGCGGGAGGCCTGGGCGAGCGTGCTCGATCAGCTGGCCCTCGCCGACCTCATCGTCTCGGGGTCCTACGACCGTCACGTACGGCAGATGCGGCAGCGGTACCGGGGCCGCCGGGACCGGCTCGTCGCCGCGCTGGCCGAGCACGCGCCGCACATCGAGGTCAGCGGGGTCGCGGCGGGACTGCACGCGGTGCTGCGGCTGCCGCCGGGCACCGAGCGGTCCGCCGTCAAGGCCGCGATCTGGCAGGGCGTCGCGCTGGACGGGCTCGCGGAGTTCCGTCACCCGGACACGGACATGCCGGCCCACGACGGCCTGGTCGTGGGGTACGCGACACCCTCCGAGCATGCCTACGCGGCGGCGCTGGAGGCACTGTGCGGGGCGCTGCCGCCGGGTGACACGCAGGCGTCGTAGGAGACAACGGCATCCGCTGAACTCCCGGGGTCCTGCCTCAGGCCTACGGCAGGGCCGGCCCGGACCCCGTCCCGTTGGAGCAGCCCGTTGCCGCGGCCCGCAGGCGCGGCGCAGAACCGAAGCCGGAGAGCGGCGTGTCTCGTGAAGGCAGGTGAACAGTCGTCGGCGTCGGCGGTCCGGCGCAATCTCGCGGTCGGACCGCCCTCGATCGAACAGATCTAGCTGGTGGACGCCCCTCGACGCACGGCGTCCTGGTTCTGAGTGTGCCTCCGAGGTACGAGTCGTTCCTCCGCGGGATGCGGCTTGGTGGTGTTCATCTCAACCATTAAGTGACTGCTGATCAATGGAGCACTGAGGTCAGGAGAGCAGGAAGTCGGCCACCCCCGCCTTCGCGCCCTCGATGAACGCGGTCATCTCGTCGGTGGTGTAGATCAGCGCCGGTCCGTCAGGATCGGTGGACTGGCGGACGGCGATCCGGCCGTCGGCGAGCTTCATCGCCTCCAGGCAGTTGCCGCCGTTGCCGCCGCTCCACGGCTTGTGCCAGCCTTCGCTCCCCAACTCCCGGGCGGGCATGCCGTTGTAGACGGTCAGGCGCGGCTTGATGCGATTCATTCACAGCTCCTTGCGGAGATCCCGGAGGATCTCCTTCGTGCGATGTGCCGTAGCGGCCTGCGCCGCCATGCGGTCCATGACCTCGAGATGGGTCGCCACCTCGACGCGCGCGTCCAGATAGATCGCGCCGGTCAGGTACTCGCTGTAGACCATGTCCGGAAGTTCGGGCACGGCGAATCGGAAGAGCACGAAGGGCCCGTACGTGCCGGGGTGCGGCCCGTTCGCGAACGGGGCGACCTGGAGCGTCACGTTGGGCAGCTTCGTTGCCTCGAGCAGTTTGTCGATCTGGGCACGCATCACCTCCGGGCCGCCGACGGGGCGGCGCAGCACGGTCTCGTCCATCACGACCCACAACCGGGGCGCGTCCTGACGGGTGAGCAGTCCCTGCCGTTCCATGCGCAGGGCGACATGGCGCTCGATGTCCTCGGGGCTGGTCTGGCCGATGGCGCCCGAGCGCAGGACGCCACGCGCGTAGTCCTCCGTCTGCAGCAGACCGGGGACGAAGTGCGGCTCGTACTCGCGGATGAGCGCGGCCGCGCCCTCCAGGCTGACGTGCATCGAGAACCAGCCGGGCAGCACGTCGTGGAAGCGCTGCCACCAGCCGGGGCGGTTGGCGTCCTCGGCGAGCTGGACGAAGTCCTCGGCCTCCTGGTCACTGACGCCGTAGGCCTTCAGCAGAAGCTGGAGGTACGGGATCTTGAGCCCCACCTCGGCCATCTCCATACGGCGGACGGTGGCGGGGGCGACGCGGAGGATGCGGGCGGCCTCCTCGCGCTTGAGCCCGGCGCGTTCCCGCAGGTCCAGCAGGCGCCGGCCGAGGACGACCTGGCCGACCGTCGGCGCGGACCGCGGTTCGCTCACGCTCCACCTCCACGAAGTCATGTACGGGCGTCACAGCCACCAGCATGCTGACAGCCCAGCGGCGCCATTCGAAGACCTGATTCGAAAATCTGTACGGATACGAATACCGCTGCGTACGGATCTCCGGTGATCCCAACTGGCGCCGCTCAAGATGCTGTTGCGAGCAGTGTGCCACGGCGTCTTACCGCGTCACACAGCACTCTGCATTTTTCAGAGTGACACTTGCCAAGTGTTCACGACGGGGCGATAGTGGCAAGCGTGATTCCGTCCCCGCCCTTAGGAACAGACGCTGCCGTAGGCCACCCCCAGGGTCTCGGTGCTGTCCCGGAAAAGGGGTCCGACAGGGCCGCTGCCCGGCGCCGGTTCCGTTTCGAGCTGGCCGCGCATCCGGGGTCTCCCGCGCAGGCCAGACGCCTGACGAGGGCGCGGCTGACCCATTGGTCGGTCTGCGAGGACACCTGCGACTCGGCCGCCCTGGTCGTCTCCGAGCTGGTCACCAACGCCATCGTGCACACCGCGAGCAGCCGTGTGGTCTGCGAGCTGCACGACGATGACGATCTGGTGCGAATAGCCGTACGTGACGAGGGCTGTGCGCCGGGTGAACCGCACCCGTCCCCGCAGCGCGGCGAAGAGGAGCACGGGAGGGGACTGCTCCTCGTCGACTCCCTGTGTCACGCGTGGGGCGCCCATGAGCACGGCCCCGGTCTGCTGGTCTGGGCGGAGCTGCCGCGCAAGTCGGACGAGCCCCGCGAGGACACCGGCCCGCGCAACGATCTGGGCTGGGGAGCCCGCCCCAAGCCGGTTCCCTCCGGGGGGTCGGGCCAGGGGGACGAGGCCGAGGAGCATCACAGAGCGGCGCCCGTGGGGGAAGCGCGCGAGCACGGAGCGGGGGGCGCGGGCGCATGGGCGTGAGCGGCGGATCCGGCGGCCAGGTGCTGACCATGGACACGCTGGTCCGCCTCGGCCGCGGGCTGCGGACGCCGGGGACACCGCGCAGGCTGGCCGTTCCGGAGGGGATGACGGTGCCGCTGGGCTGCGACGCGGTGGGGGTGCCGGTGCAGCTGAGCAGAGAGCTGGTCTCCCGGTTGCCGCGGGTCGGGTGTGTGTACGCCGATGACACGCACTGGTGGTGGATCGTTCCTGCCGACTCCGACTACGCGCTCGAATGGCCCAGGCCCGCCCAGTACGCCACCGGGGCGGTTGTTCCGGACGCCCCGGTGGTGCCGTCCCTTGTTCACCGGGCTGAGGGGACGTTGCCGTACACGCCGCCCATCCCGCTCTACCTGGCGTTGTGCCGGCTCACGGGGACCACTCCCAGCTGGTCCCGGCCGGTCAGCTCGGCGGGGTAGCTCCGCCGAAGACCGTCCTTCAGTGCGCGCCCGTCAGGGCCGGCAGCGCCCCTTCGCGGCGCGTCGTACGCCCGCGTGTTTTCTCCGCCCCCTTTTGCGCCCTCCCTCCGTGCGGCCCGCCCCGCCATAGTTGCCCCGTCCAGGATCGGGGGAGGTCCGCGGTGGGAAAACGGCGTGGCACTGAGCAGCCCGGAGTCTCCGAGTCGGAACGGCTGCTCTTCGGGGGGCCGCTGAGGTACGACACGGGCTGGAACTCACACTCCGACGCGTTTCTGGAGCTGGGGTTCCGGGCCATGGTGGCGCGGCTGCCGTCGCTGTTGTCGGCGAGTCTCCGGCTGGCCTGGCAGGCGGACCGGCGGGCCGCGCGGACCGTGCTGGCCGCCGAGGTGACCCGGGGTCTCGCGCAGGCGGTGAGTCTGCTCGCGGTCAACAGTGTGCTGGGCCGGCTGATCGCCGGGGGCGCGCTGGAGGACCGGCTGCGAGGGGCCGTGCCCGCCTTGGTCACGATGGCCGCCATGATGCTCCTCGGGGCGCTGCTGCGGGCCGCGTCGACGCATGCCACCGGCCGCCTCGAGCCCAAGGTGGAGCGGGTGGCGACCGAGCGGTATCTGGAGCGGGCGGCCACCGTCGAGCTGTCCGCGATCGAGGACCACGCCTTCCACAAGCTGCTGGACACCGCGCAGTACGGCGCCACCTCGGCCCGCCGGATGATCTCGTTCGCGACGCGGGTGGTGAACGCGATGATCTCGCTGATCGCGGCGGCGGGCGTGCTGACCGTGCTGCACCCGGCGCTGCTGCCGCTGCTGGTCACGATGACGATCCCGAGCGGCTGGGGCGCGCTGACCATCGCGCGCCGCCAGTACGAGTCCTTCCACACCTGGGTGCAGCACGTGCGGGCGGGCCGCCTCCTCGGCGCCCTGCTGATCGAGCCGGAGGCGGCGCCGGAGATCCGCGTCCACGGGGTGGGGCCGTTCCTGCTCAGGCACTACCGCGCGATGGCGGAGACGGCGGAGGCGGAGCAGGCCCGACTGGCCAGGCTCGCGGCCCGGACGGGGCTGATAGCGGCGGCCTGGACGGGCCTGGCGACGGTGGCGACGTACGCGACGCTGGGCGGGCTGCTGCTGGCGGGCGCGATGGCGCTGTCGGTGGCGGGTACGGCCGTGATCGCCGTGCGCACCGGCTCGCAGAGCCTGAACACCCTGGTCATCGAGATGAACGCGCTGCACGAGGAGGCCCTGTTCGTCGGCGACCTCCAGCGGCTCTACACGGAGGCGGCCGAGCGGGCGATCCCGGAGGGCGGGGCCGCGCTGCCGGACGAGCCGCGCGAGATCCGCTTCGAGAACGTCTCCTTCACCTACCCGGGTGACGCGACCCGTCCAGCGCTCGACGACGTGACGCTCACCCTGCCGCTCGGCAAGATCGTCGCGCTGGTCGGGGAGAACGGGTCCGGCAAGACCACCCTGGTCAAGCTGCTCGCGGGGCTGTACGCCCCGGACCGGGGCCGGATCCTGTGGGACGACCTGGACGCGGCGCACGCGGACCGTCAGCTGCTCGCCGAGCGGGTCGCGATGGTCGCCCAGGACTTCAAGCGGTGGCCGTTCACCGCCCGCGTCAATGTCGCGGTGGGCCGTTCCTCGGTGCCGCTCACCGAGGAACGGGTGTCCGGCGCGGTCGCCGAGGCCGGCGCCGGGGAGGTACTGGCCGATCTGCCGCGTGGCCTGGACACCCTGCTGGCCCGCAACTTCAGCGGCGGGCACGAGCTGTCCGGCGGGCAGTGGCAGCGGCTCGGGATCGCCCGGGCCGCCTACCGGCGCGGTCGCATCCTGATCGTGGACGAGCCGACGGCCGCCCTGGACGCACGGGCCGAGCTGGAGGTCTTCGAGAAGATCCGCGCGCTGTCCGGCACCGGTCAGACGGTCATCCTGATCACCCACAGGCTGGCGTCCGTGCGCCACGCGGACCTGGTGCACGTCCTGGAGCAGGGCCGGCTCGTGGAGTCGGGCCCGCCCGACGAGCTCCTGGCCTCCGGTGGTGTCTACGCGGAGCTGTACTCGCTCCAGGCCGAGCAGTTCACGGCAAAGGTGCCCGCCAAAGAGGCGGGCTGACCTCACGCGACAGCGTCTACCGCTGCCTCTCCACTGCGGACGATCACCAGGAACGTGTCCGTCGCGAGGTCCATCACGACCTCCGCCTGCAGTCCCTCAAGACGCCTCGCCTGCGCGAACTCCTCCGCCGGCCACGATCCGCGCGGCCCGCCAGCGGGAAAGCGTTCGAGCACTGTTCGCCCGTTCACCACCCTGCACCTCCAGAAAGCGTTGCACTCCCCGTAGGAGCGCTTGTAGGAGTTAACGCCTTCCAGGGCCCGAAAGCCTCGGTGAGTTGCCGTACTGAGACGTAGCCGACACAGATTCACCCCGGAGTGTGAGGGTCCCGTCACGATGTGACGACCTTACTCACCCTCCGTGTCAGTCATCGTACTCGTCGTGATACCGCATGCGTACGCTGCCCGCAGGCGCCCCGAGAGCGGACGCGCGCCCCTTGGGTTCCTCCCACTCCTCCTGCCGTCCCAGTGCGGTGAGGTCGAGGAAGCCGGTGGTCGAGCCCAGTCCGTCGAGGCCGCGCTCATAGGTCGAGTAGGTGTGGAAGACCTGGTCACGGTCGCGCAGGAAGCAGCTGACGCCGGGCCGCTCGGCCGGCTCGCCGTCGATCTCGAGGGTGGCCTCGAAGTCATGGTTGAAGTCGCCGCCGTACGACGAGTACCAGGGCACGGTCCATCCCATCCGCGCCTTGAACGGCAGGATCTTCGTATACGGCGCTCTCGACACGGCCGCGAACGTCGTCCCCCGTGCCTTCAGATGGGCCAGGTGTCCGATCTGGTCCAGGAAGGCGGAGCAGCTGCGGCAGCCCGCGTCCCACTCGGGCGCGAACATGAAGTGGTAGACGACGAGCTGGCCGCGCCCCTCGAAGAGGTCGAGCAGGGTGGCCTTGCCGTCACCGCCTTCGAAGACGTACTCCTCCTCGACCTCGACCATGGGAAGCCTGCGCCGCTCGGCGTTCAGGGCGTCCCTCGCGCGCGTGGCCGCCTTCTCCCTGACCAGCAATTCCGCGCGCGCCGCGCGCCATTCGTCCCGAGAGACGATCTCCGGAAGCGCCATGGGGTCCCTCCTGTGCAACGGTCCGTCCGGGGTGGTGACCGTGGGGAGGGGCGGAACTCATCGCTGTCGCGGGACATTCCGGGACGGGTTGATTCAGTACGACACCTGGAGCGCGAGCAGGCCTCGGGCGCGCAGGGAGTTGCGCCACCTCGGGGTGGGCTCGGCGAGCGCGAGATCCGGGAACCGTTCCAGGAGCGCGGCCAGGGCGATCTCGGTCTCGGCACGGGCCAGCGGGGCGCCGAGGCAGTAGTGGATGCCGTGGCCGAGAGCGAGGTGGCCGGAGGTGTCGCGGGCGAGGTCCAGACGGTCGGGGTCGGAAAAGCGGTCGGGGTCGCGGTTGGCGGCGGACGGGGAGACCCAGACCGTCTCACCCGCGGGGACGGTGACCCCGCCGATGGTGACGTCCTCGACGGGAAAGCGGCGGATGGCCAGCAGAGCCGGACCCTCGTACCGGAGGAACTCCTCGGTGGCCGCGGGGAGTCGGGCCGGGTCCTCGCGCAGGGCGGCGAGCTGTCCGGGGTGCTGCAACAGGGCGAGCACCGCGTTCCCGATCAGCTGCACGGTGTTCTCGTACCCGGCGAACAGGATGAGGAAGGCCAGCGACATCAGCTCGTCCTCGCTGAGCCGGTCGCCCTCGTCGCGGACGGCGATCAGATCGGAGAGCAGGTCGTCGGCGGGTTCCCGGCGCTTGTCCGCGAGGAGCCTGGTGAAGAAGCCGAGCATCGCCACGACCGCCTCCTTGGCCGCCGCGGGTCCCGCCGCCGGGTCCGGCGCGACGAGGGTGTCGGTCCACACCCGGAAGTCCAGCCGGTGCTCGTCCGGAATGCCGAGCAGGTCACAGATGACCGTGATCGGGAGGGGCGCGGCATAGGAGGCGATGAGATCGGTGGTCCCGTGGGAACCGAGCGCGTCGAGGAGCCGGTCAGCGGTGCGCCGGATCGGCCCGCGCAACTGCTCGATCCGACGCGGGGTGAAGGCCCGCCCGACCAGCCGACGGATCCGGGTGTGGTCCGGCGGATCCATGTTGAGAAGGTTGGCGTCGAGCGCGGGCGGCAACGAGAACCCCTTGTACGTCCCCGCCGTGGCGTACCGCTTGTCCAGCGACAACCGCGGATCGGCGAGAGCCGCCCGCACATCGTCGTACCGCGTGACGATCCAGGCGGGCGTCCCGTCGGGCCCGGCGATCCGATGGACGGGCGCGGTGTCGCGCAGGCGCCGGTACACGTCATAAGGGTGGTCGAGGAGGCCGTCGGCGGGATCCATGGGCGTCAGCCTAGCGGCGCGGAGATCACGGGCTGCCGGGCCGGGTGACGCCCTGGTGCCGGATGTCAGGTGCTGTAGTCCTGGATCCGTCTGCCGTGGCTCAGGTCCAGCAGCGCGGGCATCCGTTCCCCCAACTCCTCTACGACGGCGCCCACATCAATGGTCAGCAGCTCACGGTCCCGCATCAGCACGCGGCCGTCGACGATCGTCGTACGGACGTCGGAGGAGCGGACGCTGTGGACCAGGGTGGCGGCGAGGTCGTGGACGGGCTGGGTGTGCGGGCCGGTGAGGTCGACCAGGATGATGTCGGCGCGCCGGCCGGGGGCGATGCTGCCGACGACCTCGCCGAGACCGACCGCGCGAGCGCTCTGGAGGCTCGCGTGGTGCAGGGCTTGACGGGACGTCAGCCAGCGCGGGTCACCGGTCGTCGACTTCTGGATCAGCGCGGTGAGCGCCATCGACTCCCATACGTCGAGGGAGTTGTTGGAGGCGGCCCCGTCCGTGGCGAGGCCGACGGGGATTCCGATGTCGTGCAGGGCGCGCACGGGCGTGGTGGTGGGCCAGGCGAACTTGAGGTAGCCGCGGGGGGCGGTCGCAACGGCCGTAAGACCGGAGGCACTTGCGAGAACCGGCAGGTCGCTGTCGAGGATGCCGGAGCCGTGCGCGATCAGGACGTCCGTGTCGAGGATCCCGGTGCGCCGCAACACCTCGATGGGCGTCACCCCGTGCCGGGCGAGGCTCGCCTCGGCCTGGTCGCGGTTCTCGGCGGCGTGGAGGTGCACGGGGAGGCCGTGCTCCCGGGCGAGCGCGGCGGTCGCGGTGAGGTCGCCGTCGTCCACGGTGTAGGGCGCGTGCGGGGCGAGGGCCGTGGTGATGCGGCCACCGGCGCCCCCGCGGTGCCGTAGAGCGAACTCCAGCGATTTCTCCCGCCCTTGGGGTCCCTGCGACGAGAAAAACGCCTCCCCGAGGTGCGCCCGGATGCCGCACTGCTCGACGACCGCGGCGACGGCGTCCATCGAGAAGTAGTGGTCGGCGAAGCAGGTGACACCGCCCCGGATCATCTCGGCACAGGCCAGCCGCGCCCCCAACTCCACATCCTTCTCCGTGAGGTTGGACTCGATCGGCCAGACGACGTCGTTGAACCACTCCTCGGTCGGCAGATCCTCGGCGACCCCGCGCAGGGCGACCATGGGCGCGTGGGTGTGGCAGTTGACGAGCCCGGGAAGAGCGATCTGTCCCCGCCCGTCGATGCGCTCCGCCGCCGGCAGTTCCTCGGCCTGCGCGCTGCTGATCACCGACTCGATGACGCCCTCCCGTACGACGATCGCGGCGTCGTGCACGAACCCGACCTGCTCTTGATCGTCGTGCGTGAGCACCGTGCACGGGGTGATGATGAGACCTGCGGGAGAAGGCGTCATACAGGCACCGTACGACGCGGTCGTGCCCTGGCAGTGGGTGAACCGCGCATCCCGTCGCCGCTCTGTCGCGGCGGCTCGGGCACCTGCACTCTGGCCTCACCGCACCGCCCGTCGTACGCCTTCCGGAAGGGGTCCGGCATGCTCGTCGGCACCTGGAATCTAGAGAATCTGATGCTGCCGCACAGTGGCGACGGCGCTCCCGGGACCGAGGCCGAGTACAAGGTGAAAGTGGAGGCCCTCGCCTCCGTGATCACCGCGCTCGACCCGGCGCTGCTGGGCGTCCAGGAGATCGGGCAGGAGGAGACACTCGACGATCTGGTCAAGGCGATCGGCGGGGAGTGGCACACCGCGCTTTCCCGGCACGCGGACCACAGGGGCATCCGCGTCGGCTTCCTCAGCCGTACCCCCCTGCGGATACGGCGGGACACCCACGCCTTCGCGGACAAGCTGCGCCCCGTGCAGGGCGACGACGGCATCGAGCCGGACGCGCACGACAAGGTGACCAGCCGCGGCTTCCTCGCCGTGGAGACCGACACCGGCGACGGGGTGCTTCAGGTGGCGGTCGCCCATCTCAAGTCGAAGCTGCTGTCGTATCCGGGCACGGAGGGCAGGAGCCGCTTCCAGCCGCACGACGAGGCCGAACGGGCCCGCTTCGGCGCCTACGCCCTCTACCGGCGGGCGGCCGAGGCGACGACCCTGCGCGCCCTCGCGGACTTCCTCCTCGAAGGCGCCGGGACCGAACGGGACGTGATCGTCCTCGGCGACATGAACGACGTGGTGAACGCCGCCACCACACAGATCCTGCTCGGCCCGCCCGGCTCCGAGCTCGACAAACCGCACGCGTTCCTCAAGTCCGACCTCGGCGACCCGTTCCGGCTGTGGGACATCGCCCCGCGCATACCCGAAGAGCGCCGCTTCTCCCGCGTCAGCTTCGGACGCGCCGAACTGATCGACCACGTTCTGGTGAGCCACCGTCTGGCCCGCCGCATCGTGGAGGCGGGGACGGGCCTGCCCGAGCACCGGGACGACGCCCTCGTACTGCCGTCGGTGGACGAGGATCCGAAGAAGCGGGTGGGGACGCCCGGCTCGGACCACGCACCGGTGTGGGTACGGGTGTGACTCCTGACCGGCCCTAACCGGCGAGGGGGACGTCGGGCAGCCGAACGCCCACTCGCCCTCGCCCCTCGTCAAGTCGGCCGAGTTCGCCGAGGAGTTCGGTGAGCCGTTTGACCTGTTCGGGGGCGAGCCGCCCGGAGTCGTCGAGGTGGACGGCGCACGCGGTGGTCGTGTCGACGATCCCTTCGAGCACGGCGACGATCTCGTCGGCGCCCTCCGAGTGCCGGGCGAGCGCGGGGAGTTCGGCGGCGGCGAGGGCGATTGAGGTACGGGCCTCGGCGAGCGCGCGGTAGGCCTCGCGGCGCAGGGTCCAGCGCCGGGCGCGGGCGTCGTCGGTGGGAGTCTCCCGGACGACGGACCCGACGCCTCGTGGGACAGGCCGCGCGGTCTGCCGTAGCACCGGCCGCGCCGTCTCCCGTGGACCAGGCCGTTCGGTCTCCCGCAGCACATGCGTGAGGTACGCCTCGGCCGCGCCACTCGCCGCGGCCAGCCGGGACCGCACTCCCCCGCCCCGCTGCCCCGGCATCGGCAGATGCCCCACGAGCAGCACGATGGCGCAGGCGAGCAGGGTCTCGGTGATCCGGCCGGCGGAGGCCTGCGGCTCGCCGCCCACCATCACGAGCGCCAGCACGAGGACCGTGACGACGGCGGTCTGCGCGGCGAAGTGCCGGGTGGCGACGGGAATGAGCGCCCCGCTGACGGCGACGAGCGCGATGAGTCCTTCGGGCCTCGGCAGCACGAGCGCGAAACCGGCGAAGACCAGCGCTCCGAGGACGGTCCCGGCGGCCCGGCACAGCACCCGGGAGACGAGCGGTCCGAGGTCGGGCTTGACGAGGAAGACGGTGGTGGCGGGCAGCCAGTACCAGTGCTGGTGCTCCCCGTACCAGTGGGAGTGGTGCAGCGCCTGTGCGACGGCGACGCTTGCCCCGAAGCAGAGGGCGACCCGCAGCCCGTACTCCCGCCCGCCGGCCCCGAATACGGACCGCAGCACGCCCCGGACGGTGAGCCGGCGCTTGTGCAGGTCTCCGCCCCGGCCCCGGTCGAAGGCGTCGGCGGCGCGCAGCAACGCGTCGTCGAGGGCCCGCAGCGCGGGCGCCGAACGGGCGGGCGCGGGCAACGGCCCGGTGTGCGTGTTCTCCCGTACGGCGACGGCGAGCCGTCGGGGCCCCGCGGAGGCCCGTCCGGGCACCGCCTCCTCCGCCCAGGCGAGCGCGGTGGCGGCCTCGGCGAGCGGCAGCGCGGCGGCGTACTGCGCGTGCAGCCGCCGCTCGGCGGACGAGCTGGCGTACCGCCGCAGCCGGGGCCCGGTGAGCGCGTCCTGCGCGTGATCGAGGGCGGCGGTGAGCGCGACGCGCCGCGCGATGGCGTTCTCACTCCCCGCGGCGTCCAGGAGAGCGGCGACGGCGTCGTACACCTCGGCGACGGCTGCCCGCTCACCGTCGAACCGGAAGTCGCCGACGAGGGCACCGGGGGTGGGCAGCACGAGCCGCAGCGCGAGCAGCCAGCAGGCCCCGCCGAGATACACGACGGCCCGCAGTCCCCCTTCCTCCGGCAAGGGCATGCCCGCCCCGATCGCCGAAGCGACCAGCAGCTGCGTACCGGCCCCGGAGGCGACGGGTCCGACGGCGCTGACACCCCCAGCGACCAGCCCGACAAGGGTCAGCAGCACGGTCAGCGGGACCGCCCCGATGTGCTCCCCCGCGGTGGTCCCCACGAACATCCCGACCGCCCCCGCGAGCGCCGGCACCCCGATCCGCTTGACGGAGACCCGCCGGCTCCCGGGCCGGTCGTTGATCCCGGCGAGCATGGCGGCGATGGCGGCGACGACACCGAGGGAGGTGCGGTCGGCGAGGACGGCGACCAGGAGGATGGGCCCGGCCGACAGCGCACCCCGCACCACGGCGTTCCAGGGAATCGGCCCACGCTGAGCACGCAGGGCGTGCGCGAGCCAGGGCGGTAGGGCGAGTGACACGGGGCTCCTGTCGTCTGGGGGAGGCGGGGGTGTGCCTTCGGGCGACGGTGGCCGGGCGTTGGGCTGTGGTGTCCACGGTAGGTCGCGATGCTGGAGGGTCCGGGACGTCTGTGTTACTCGCGTGTGACGATGTGTGCAAAGGCCACGTTCTTTATGAACGCAACCCGGGAGGCGAGCCGACGGCCGCTCGGTTCGCTCTGTCTCAGTTCGCTGTGTCGAACAACTCCCGGAGCTCCGCGACCGCCCGGACGGCCGACCCCGGTGACGCCGTCAAGGACTCGACGATCCGGTCGACCTCCCGCAGTCCGGCCCGCTCCAGCAGCCGTTTCTCGTTCGTCACCCACTCCCCGCGTGCCGCCAGCACCGAGTGCCCCATCTGCACGGCGGACGTGGCGAGAGCCCCGGCCGTCTCGGTGAGGCGGGCGGCCGGGGCGTGGTGGGCCTCGGCGTAACCGAGGGTGGCGTGGGCGGTGTCGCGCCAGCGGGCGGCGGCCGAGGCCCGGAGTTTCGGCGGGTAGGCCGCGGGGCGCGGGAGGTCTCCCGTCAGGAGCTGGTTGATCGCGAGTTCGGCCACGATCAGGTAGGTGGGGATGCCCGCGAGATGGAAGAGCAACGGCTCCACCCGGAAGCGCCCCTCCTCCGCCTCCGCCAACTCCCGTTCCACCACGTCGAGGTCCCGGTAGTGGACGTCGACCCACCGCCCGTCGATCGTCAGCCAGGCACCCCCGTTGAACACTCCGCCACCCCAGCCGCCGATCTCGGACACCTCGCCCTCCCAGCCGACGGCACGGAGATCGGCCGGGTCGAACGCACCCCGGTAGTAGACCGCCAGGTCCCAGTCGCTGTCCGGCCGTGCGGTCCCCTGGGCGCGGGAGCCGCCGAGGGCAACGGCCCGGACGGCGGGGAGGGCGGCGAGCCGGTCGGTGGTGGTGTCGAGGAAGGCGGCGTCGGAGAGTGTGGGGGGCATGGGCGCAGCGTACGAAGCACAGGGGCGGCCCTCCACGGAATTACGCGGCCGGCGACGCAACCCGTTTTCCCGGTCACGGAAATTCAGGTGCGGTCCCGTCCCCCGCCCCCGATGATCGGAAAGTTGTCCGCCGTTCACCCCAGGAGTGAGTCCACGTGATCCAGCGCGTCATCGCCGCGGCCCTGTTCCCGCCGCCGACCTACTCCCACGCCTCCGTCGTGGAGGCCGGCACGAAGCTCGCGTTTCTGGCCGGGTCCGTTCCGCTGGACGCGAAGGGGAACCTCGTCGGTGAGGGGGATCCGGCGCGGCAGGCCGAGCAGGTGATCGCGAACCTTCGGGAGCAACTGCACGCGGTGGGAAGCGACTTGGAGCATGTGCTGGCCACCGACGTGCACGTCGTGAGCAGCGAGCCGGCGGTGCTGTCCGCCGTGTGGGAGGTCGTGGAGGCGTCCGGGCTGAGCACCGGCCCGCACTCGTCGACGCTGATCGGGGTCGCCTGCCTGGGCTACACGGGCCAGTTGGTGGAGATCACGGCCACGGCCGTCGTACCGGAGAGGGCCTCGCGATGAGCGCGGTCGTCATCCGCCGGGCCGTCGCCTCCGACGCCTCCGCCACGGCCGACGTCTATCTGCGCTCCTTCGCCGCCGCGTTGCCGACGGTCGTACGGCCCCGGTCCGACGACGAGGTGCGCGCCTACATCCGGGACGTCGTGGTGCCGTCGCGGGAGACGTGGGTGGCCGTGGCGGAGGAACAGGTCGTGGGTCTCATGGTCGTCGCCGGTGATCTGCTGTCCCAGCTGTATCTCGACCCCGACTGGCGGGGGCGCGGCATCGGCGACCGGTTCGTCGCGCTCGCCAAGGAACGCAGTCCGCGGGGGCTGAGCCTGTGGACCTTCCAGGTCAACAAGCCGGCCCACCGCTTCTACGAACGTCACGGCTTCGTCGAGGCCGAGCGCACCGACGGCAGCGGCAACGAGGAGCGGGAGCCGGACGTGCGGTATGTGTGGCGGCCCTGAGAGGGGTCAGTCGGACCGCCCTCCCCACACCCGCCTCTTCGGCACGGGCTTCGCGTACCCGCCCGCCCGACTGGTGTTCAGCCCCAGCGCCACCAGCGACTCCGCGAGCTTCACCGCCGCCCCCACCCCGTCGACGACGGGAAGCCCCAGCTTCTCCCCCACCGTCCGCTGCAGCCCGGTCATCCCCGCGCACCCCAGCACCAGGACCTCGGCGCCCGCCTCCCGCACCCGCTCTGCGGCCGCCAGGAACGCGGCCTCCGTGCGGTCGGTGTCACTCAGGTCCAGAACCCCCAGTCCGGTCCCGACGACGGCGGCGCAGTTGCGCCCCACCCCCGCCAGCTCCAGGCTGTCCTCGATCTGCCCGCACGACCGCTCCAGCGTGGTCACCACGCCGTAGCGCCGGCCGAGCAGACAGGCCAGATGAGCGGCGGCCTCGGTGATGTCGACGACCGGTACGTCCACCAGCTCCCGGACACCCTCCCGGCCGTGCTCGCCGAAGCCCGCCATGACGACGGCGTCGTAGGGAGGACCCTCGTACGTGCGCAGCAGGTCGATGACCGCCGCCGCGGACAGATAGCTGTCGAGCCAGCCCTCCGCGGACTCGGGTCCCCACCGCGGGGTGAGCCCGAGCACGGCGGTGCCCGGGCCTGCCACGGCCCGGGCACCTCGTACGATCTCCTCGGTCATCTCCTGCGTGGTGTTGCAGTTGGTGACGACGATCCGCACGTTTCTCAGACCTCCACGGCCTCGGGGACCTCACGAGCGGCTCGCTCGCTCCGGCACAGCAGCGCGTACAGGCCGGCCGCGAGCGCCGTACCGATGAACCAGGAGTACGGGGCCACGTCGCTGAAGGTCTTCACCAGGGCGAGGACGCCCGCGACCGCGGCCGCCGGCAGGAACGCCCACAGAGCCTTGGGGTTGATCCCCTTGCGGTAGTAGTAGCGGGAGCCGGGCTCGGCCTTGAACAGCTCGTCGACGTCCACGCGGCCCTTCTTGACCCAGTAGTAGTCGAGCATGATCACGCCGAACAGCGGGCCGAGGAAGGCACCGAGGCCGCCGAGGAAGTAGTTGACGACCGTGGGGTTGGAGAAGAGGTTCCACGGGGTCACGAGCAGTGCGGCGACCGTACTGATCATGCCGCCGACCCTGAAGGTGATCTTCTGCGGCCAGACGTTGGCGAGGTCGTACGCCGGTGAGACGAAGTTGGCGACGATGTTGACGCCCATGGTGGCGATGGCGAAGGTGAGCGCGCCCAGGACCATCACCCAGGTGTTGCCGACCTTGGCGACGAGCTCCGCCGGGTCGGTGATGGCCTGGCCCCAGACCTCCAGCGAGCCCGCGGTGACGATCACGGAGACGACCACGAAGGCCGTGGAGTTGATGGGCAGGCCCCAGAAGTTGCCGCGGCGGACGGTCTTGTAGTCCGGTGCGAAGCGCGAGAAGTCGCAGAAGTTGAGCATCAGCGTGCCGTACGTGGCGAGGATCAGACCGATCGCGCCGAACCACTGCCGCCACTGCTCACCGACGGAGACCGGGTGCGGGGTGGTGGTGAGCGAGATGCTCCAGCCGGCCTTGGCCAGCACCCAGATCGCCAGCGCGATCATGACCAGCCAGATCGCGGGACCGCAGAAGTCCTGGAACTTGCGCACCGACTCCATGCCCTGGCTGATGATCAGCGCCTGGATCAGCCACAGGGAGAGGAAGGAGACCCAGCCGAGCGCGTCGAGGCCGAGGAAGGAGCTGTGCGTCCAGGACTCCAGGCCCGGCCAGGCGGCCAGCAGCATCACGTTGACGGCGACGGAGGCCAGATAGGTCTGGATGCCGTACCACATGATGGCGATCACGGCCCGGATGAGGGCCGGGATGTTGGCGCCCCACACACCGAAGCTGATGCGGCTGACGACGGGGAAGGGCACGCCGTGGCGCTGGCCGATCTTCCCCATCCAGTTCATGCCGACGTAGATCAGCACGAAGCCGACGAGCAGGGACGTGAAGACCTGCCACACGTTCATGCCGAGGACCAGCAGACCGGCCGCGAAGGTGTAGTTGCCCAGGTTGTGGACGTCGGACATCCACATGGCGAAGAGGTCGAAGACTTTCCAGTTGCGCTTGCCGGCGGGGGCCAGGTCTTCGTTGGTGAGCCGGGGATCGGGGACGAACGCTGGTGCGCCGGTGACTTCGGCACGGTCGGCGAGGGACACAGGGCCTCCAGGGACGGGGACAGGAGGATGGCGGCCGCCTGGCATCCGATTTTGGTATACCAAACTGCGGACATGGTCCCGCCGTCAAGAGTTCCGACCGATGTCGCGTCCGTTAACGCTTCGTAAAACAGCTCCGGCGTCGGGGAAGATGGCTCCATGAGCTCCACGACGAACATCGAGCCCCTCGGCGCCGTCCGCGAACGCGTCCTGGCCACCCTGCGGCAGGAGATCATCGCGGGCGGGCTGCGCCCGGGCGACCGGTTGGTCGAGCGGGAGCTCGCCGAGCGCTTCGGGGTCTCCCGGGTGCCGGTCCGCGAGGCGATCCGCGCGCTGGTCGCCGAGGGCTTCGTCCACTTCGAGACGCCCCGCCGGACGGTCGTACGGCGCCTGACCCCGAACGACGTCAAGGAACTCTTCGAGCTGCGCGAGGCGTTGGAGGTGTACGCCGCAGGCCTCGCCGCCACCCGCGCGACCCCCGAGGACCTCGCCGAGGTCGAGCGGCTCCTCGCCCTCGCGGCGACCGCGACCGAGGCGGGCGACGCGGAGGCGATCACGGACGTCAACAGCCGTCTGCACGACAGCATCGTCGCCATGGCCCGCAACAGCCTGCTGGTCGACGCCCTGGAACCGGTTGCGGGGCGGCTGCGCTGGATGACCCGGCGGAACGAGGAGTGGCCCCAACTCCTCGTCGAACACCGGGACTTGTACGAGGCCATCGCGTCCGGCGACCCGGAGCGTGCCCGTGCGCACGCTCTGGCGCACGTGCGCACCAACTACGAGTCGACGGTACGGCAGCTGTTCGGGGACTCGGCCGAGATGATCTAACGGGGCCGGCCGCGCGCGTACTTGTCCGTCGCCGCCACCATCACGTCCACCCCCCGCTCCCCGGCGAAATGGGAGCCGTCGTCGATCACCGTCAACTCGCTGCCGGGCCAGGCGTGATGGAGCCGCCAGACGGTGCCGAGGAGGTTGCCGGGGTCGAGGCTGCCCTGGACGAGGGTGCCGGGGATGTCCTTGAGGAGGGGCGCGTCCCGCAGGACGACGCCCTCGTCGTTGCCCTCGCCCAGGAAGTGGTCGTTGCCCCAGTAGTGGGTCACGGTACGGGCGAAGCCCTGCCGGAACACCGGGTCCTCGTAGCGCGGCACGGACCGCGGCGGCGCGGACTCGATCGCCGTCTCCCAGTCGGTCCAGGCCCGCGCCGCCCGCTCGCGCACCTCCGGATCGGGCGACTCCAGCAACCGGTTGTAGGCGGCGGGGATGTTCCCGGCCCGCTCCTCGACCGGCAGCTCGCCGACGAACTGTTCGAACGCCGCCGGGAAGATCTTCCCAAGTCCCCTGGTCAGCAGGGCGACTTCGGGATTCGCGCCGGTCGCGATCCCGGTCAGCACCAGCTCCGTCACGGCCTCCGGATGCGTCTGCGCGTATCGCAGCCCGAGCATTGACCCGAAGGAGATGCCCCACACCAGCCACCGCTCGATCCCCAGATGCCGCCGCAGCAGCTCCAGGTCCGCGATGAGATGCGGGGTCGTGTTGACGCTCATGTCCGTGTCGTACGCGCTCGCGTGCGGCGTCGACCGCCCGGCGCCACGTTGGTCGAGGAGCACGATCCGATACGCGGCGGGGTCGAACAGCCGACGCACCCACGGCGTGCAGCCGGACCCCGGCCCACCGTGCAGCACCACCGCCGGCTTGCCGTCCGGATTCCCGCAGGTCTCCCAGTACACGTGGTTGCCGTCGCCGACGTCGAGCATGCCGTGCTCGTACGGTTCGATCTTTGGGTAGAGGGGCATCCGGCGACCCTAGCCGTCGTACGACGGTCCCGTCGTCCGGTTTTCGGCGGTACGGCCACCCAGTCCCGCCGTCTCGGCAGCCGTGCGCAGCACGTCCCGCAGCATCTCGGGGGTGAGCTTGCCGGTGAAGGTGTTGCGCTGGCTGACGTGGAAACAGCCGAAGAGTTCGAGGCCGTCGAGCTGGACGCGCGCGCCGTGTCCGAAGACGGGCCGCGGCCGGGGCACGCGGCGGCCCGCCTCCGCGAACGCGGGCAGCGCGGCCTGCCAGCCGAAGGCGCCCAGCACGACCACGCTCCGCAGCGTGGGGCGCAGCAGGTTCAGCTCCTGGACCAGCCAGGGCCGGCAGGTGTCGCGCTCCCCGGGAGTGGGCTTGTTGGCGGGCGGGGCACAGTGCACGGGCGAGGTGATCCGCACGCCATACAGCTCCAGGCCGTCGTCCGCGGTCACGGCGGTCGGCTGCGAGGCGAGCCCGATGTCGTACAGCGCCTGGTACAGCACGTCCCCGGAACGGTCACCGGTGAACATCCGCCCGGTACGGTTCCCGCCGTGCGCGGCCGGTGCGAGCCCGACGATCAGCATCCGCGCGTCCGCCGGCCCGAAGCCGGGCACCGGCCGCCCCCAGTACGTCCAGTCGGCGAACGCGGCCCGCTTGGTCCGAGCCACCTCCTCCCGCCAGTCGACCAGCCGCGGGCAGGCGCGACAGCCCGAGATCCGGCGGTCGAGATCGGCGAGGGCGTGCACGGTTCCACGGTACGGGCACGTCCGAGCCGTGAGGGTGGGGGGCGGGCCACCACCCTGGGCACCGCCCGGAAAACCCACCCGGCTGACACGGCCCCGAGTACTAAGGTCGGAGCCATGGCTGTGGAACGTAGCGACGACAACGAGACCGGTGGGACGGACCGGGCCGGAACGACGGCCGAGGGTCCCGACGCCCCCGAGGCACCGGACCCGAAGATCGCCGCCGCGGTCGCCGCCGCGGCGGCCGCCGGGCCGCAGAGCGGCGAGAGCGTGCGGATCGACAGCTGGATCTGGTCCGTACGGCTGTTCAAGACCCGTTCCGCGGGAGCCACCGCCTGCCGGGGCGGGCATGTGCAGGTGAACGGCGAGCGTGTGAAGCCCGCCCACTCCCTGCGCGTCGGCGACGAGGTGCGCGTCCGCCAGGAGGGCCGGGAGCGGATCGTCATCGTCAAGCGTCTGATCCGCAAGCGGGTCGGCGCCCCCGTGGCCGTCCAGTGCTACGTCGACAACTCTCCCCCGCCCCCGCCCCGCACGGCCGTCGCCCCCGCCGGCATCCGCGATCGCGGCACCGGCCGCCCGACCAAGCGCGACCGCCGCGAGCTGGAACGCCTGCGCGGCCTGAAGGAGGGCGGCCGCCGCAACAGCTTCGGCGGTTCTGGCGGCCCGGGCAAGCCCAACAGCGCGGGCTGAACCGGTCACTCAGCCGACCTCCGTCCCGTCGGCCACCGCGGTGAGGCCGGTGCCCTCCCCGAAGGGCAGGGCACCGGCCTCACCGCGGTGGCCGTGGGGCGGCTCTCCTCACGCCCGTCGTCGTACCAGGCGCAGCAGGTCCGCGTTGTGCCCGCGCCGGGCCCAGGCGATCAGGGCGAGCGGGACGATCAGGATGAGCGGAGTCGCCGCGTTCTCGCCGTCGAAGTAGGTGAGCTGGACGACGAACGCGCCGACCATCAGCCCGCTCAGCGCCACGGCCGCCACCGACTGCAGCACCGGGATCAACAGGGCGATTCCACCGGCCAGTTCGAGCACGCCGATGATGTACATCCCCGCGCTGCCCCAGCCCATCTTGTCGAAGCCCTCGGCGGCCGAGGGGTGCGCGATCAGCTTGGGGAGCGCGCTCGCGATGACGTAGAAGAGGGCGAGCACGACCTGGAGGGTGCGCAGGGCGATCCGGGCCCGGCGGCCGCGTGCGGTCGTGGACTCGGCGATGACGGGGGAGACGGCGGAGGAAGCGGCGCTACGGGTGGCGGGGACGGTGATCTCGGACATCGGGGTCTCCTGGGAAGCGGTCCGTGTTGCTGTCGCAGAGGTAGACCCGCGTCCGCACCCGAACTCATCGCCGCTCCACAACCTTTTCCCTCAGGCCGCCACCGCCCGCACCCATACCCGGTCCTCCGTCAGATACCGGTCCACCTTCAACCCCGCCTCCGCCAGCGCCTCCTCGAACTGCTCCTTCGTCAGCGGGCGGGCCTGGAACGTCTGGGTCCAGGTCGCGTCCGGGAACTCGTACTCCACGTGCACCGAGTTGACGCCCTCTTCCACCGGCTCCGAGGAGACGATCCGCACGGTGTAACCACTGGGGTCGACCCTCCCCCAGCCTTCGGCCGGGGGGACCCCCATCTCGCTACGCTCGCGCGGCAGATCGGAGTGGTAGTCCTCGCCCTCGCGCTGGATCAGCACACTGCCGCCCGCCGCCACGTGCCGGGCACAGGTGCGCAGCATCCCGCGTCGCACCTTCAGGTCGCCGTGGTGCACGAGGAACGACGCGAGCATCACCACGTCGAACGTCCCGCCCAGGTCGAGGTCCTCGATCGTGCCGCATATCGTCCGTGCCCCGCGCACGCGCTCCAGCATGTCGGGGGACTCGTCCACCGCCGTGATCGTGAAACCCCGCTCCAGCAGCGGATGGGTCATGCGCCCCACACCACAGCCCAGCTCCAGGATGTGCGCCCCTGCGGGCACCGCCCCGGCGATGATGTCCGGCTCCGGCCCGATCCGCAGCCGCGAGTAGAGCTCGACCGCGCACCCGTCCGGGGTGATCGCCCCGGGTCCCGTCCCCTGATGTCCCGCTCGCATCCTCAGCCCCATACCCGTCCAACGGCCCGTGTCCGCACGGCCGTTCCCGACTCGCACAGATTCACCCGTCCGAGTTACGAAGGGAACCACCCGCGATGTGAAGGGCCCGAACTACGAAGGACCTGAACTACAGGGGAAACCACCCGTGCCCGATGTACCAGTGTCCGCCGGCCCGCAGATGATCACCGACGGCGCGCTCCAGCGCCGTCCGCCGCGGCAGGCTCTCCACCGACAGCTCCGGATCCCCGAACACGAACTGCACCGGCTCGGCGTCCTCCGGCTGCGGGTCCTCGGGGGCCAGCCGGAAGCGCTCCTGGAACAGGACGATGTTGGAGTCCGCGGGCAGATATCCCTTCAGTTGCGGGTCGAGCAGCCAGGAATGGCACAGCGCGGCACCGTACGGCTCGTCCGCGAAGTGCCGGGCGAAGAACTCGGCGGCCAGGGCGAGCGAGCGATCGCAGGCCTCCGGTGACAGCGGGCCGAGGAAGTCGGGGATGTGCAGGCTCAGACAGGGCGTGCCGGGGGCGATGTCCAGTCCGGCAGGCGCGAGCGTCCGGCTGTTCCACGGCCCGTACCGCGTCCGCTCGAACTGGAGTCGCCCCAGCTGGTACAGCTCGCCGCGGGAGTGCCGGGTCAGCCAGCGCGGTGACTGCACGCCCGTCCTGCCGTACCGCCTGCGGTGCACGGCCATGTTCCGCCCGAGGTCGGCGAGGGTGCGCCGGGACACCTCGGCCGGGATGCCGCGCGCGCGGTGGTACGCGAGCGTGTGGGGCAGCGCCGCCACGAAGACATAGACGGGGAAGCAGCGTTGGAGGGCGCCGGCCGGCCAGTCGAGCTCGGGCAGGACGACCGGGTCGTCGGCCCTGCCCATGTCCCGGACGAGTTGGTCGACGGAGTGTTCCAGGAACCGCCGCAGCTCCGGGTCGTCCATGACCCGCCGGCCCATCCGTACGAGTTCGCCCACGTCCTCGTGCGGTACAGCGAGTTCCACCAGCACCTCGGCCAGTTCGTCGGCGTCCGGAAGCACGCGGTGACCCCCTCTTTCGCCCTTTGGTCAACGTCCGTTCCGAAGAGTACGTTGCAAGGGAGGAGTGGTGATCCCGATGCGTACGGGCAGTGAGCCGACGACCGCGCGCAGTGCACTGCGGATGCGGTTCTGGCTGAGCGTGTGGGGGCTGGTCTGGGCGGCCCTCGGTACGGTCGCGTTCGCGCTGGCGGGCCGGCCCGGATGGGCGATCGCCTGCGGAGTGCTATGGGTGGTGTCCACCGCCGACATGGCGATGATCCTCCGGCACATCCGGCAGGGCCCGCACTATCAGCCTGGCCCCGACATCCCGCCGTACCGCCCGCCGGAGAGCCGACCCAGGTAGTGGGCCGACCCGCTCAGGTCTCGAACCGCGCCGCCTTCAGGAACTCCGGCTTCGGGTCCAGCGCGGCCGCCAGCCGGAAGTGACGCCTGGCCTGGTCGGGCCGGCCCTGTCGCTCATAGGTGCGGGCGAGTGCGAAGTGGGCGAAGGCGTTGTCCGGCTCGCGCTCCAGGACGATGGTGAACTCCAGCTCGGCGGGCCGCAGTTGCGCGGCGGCGAAGAAGGCCCGCGCGCGCAGCAGCCGGGCCGCGGTGTTCTCCGGGTGGGCGGCGATGACGGAGTCGAGCAGCTTCACCGCGCCCCGCGGGTCCCGCGCGGAGAGCAACTGCTCCGCTGCGCGGTAGTCGATGACATGGGTCTCCGGAGTACGTCCGGTCGATCCGCTGGTCTCGGGCACGGCAAAGTCCTTCCCTCACTGGAAGCGTTCAACGCCCGGACAGGGGGACGCTATTCCTGAGACGTCCGGGACGCGCGCGCCCGGCGTACGAGATCGCCCCATACCTCCTGGACGCGTCGCCGCAGCTCTTCCAGGGGTACGTCGTTGTCGATCACGACGTCCGCGATCTCCAGGCGCTTGTCGCGGGTCGCCTGGGCGGCCATACGCGCGCGTGCGTCCTGCTCGGTCATGCCGCGCAGCCTGACGAGCCGGTCGAGCTGGGTCTCGGGGCTCGCGTCGACGACGATCACGAGGTCGTAGAGCGGCGCGAGGGCGTTCTCCGCGAGGAGCGGGACGTCGTGGATCACGACGGCGTCCTCGGCCGCGGCGTCTTCGAGCTCACGGGAGCGGGCGCCCACCAGCGGATGCACGATCGAGTTCAGTACGGCGAGCCGGTCCGGGTCGGCGAAGACGATGGAGCCCAGCTTGGGGCGGTCGAGGCCGCCGTCCTCGGCGAGTACGTCCTCCCCGAAGGCCGCCACGACCGCGGCGAGGCCGGGCGTGCCCGGCGCGACGACCTCGCGCGCGATGCGGTCCGCGTCGATCAGGACGGCGCCGTGCTCCACGAGGAGCCTCGACACCTCACTCTTGCCGGCGCCGATACCGCCGGTCAGGCCCACCTTCAGCATGACCGGAAGCCTAGACGCTCCGCTTGAGGGGCGGTGCGGGGTGGTACGGAAGGAGACCTGGGGCGCGTGCCTCAGGTGTCGCCTTCCCGTTCCGCCAGGAAGCGCTCGAACTCCAGGCCGATCTCGTCCGCCGACGGGATGTCCACCGGCTCGGCCAGCATGTTGCCCCTGGTCTCCGCGCCCGCCGCCGCGTCGTACTGGTGCTCGAGGCCCTGGACGAGGGCCACGAGGTCCTCGTCGCCCTCCTGGATCTGGCGCTCGATCTCGGTCTGGGTGCGGTGGGCGTCGGTGCGCAGGGCGTGGGCGATGCCGGGCAGGACCATGCCGGTGGCGGCCGTGATGGCCTCCAGGACGGTCAGGGCCGCGTCCGGGTAGGTCGAGCGCGCGATGTAGTGCGGAACGTGCGCCGCGACGCCCAGGACGTCGTGGCCGGCCTCCATGAGCCGGTACTCGACCAGGGCCTCGGCGCTACCGGGCACCTGCGCCTCGTCGAAGGGGCTGCGGTGGCCGGGGACGAGGTCGTGGCGGTTGCCGTGCGGGGTGAGGCCGACGGGGCGGGTGTGCGGGACGCCCATCGGGATGCCGTGGAAGTTCACGGACAGCCGGACGCCGAGCCGCTCCACGATCTGCTGGACGGCCGCGGCGAAGCGTTCCCACTCCACGTCCGGCTCCGGGCCCGACAGCAGCAGGAAGGGCGCTCCGGTGGCGTCCTGGACGAGCCGCACGTCGATCGTGGGCTCCTCGTACTCCGTCCAGCGGTCGCGCTTGAAGGTGAGCAGCGGACGGCGGGCGCGGTAGTCGACGAGCCGGTCGTGGTCGAAACGGGCCACGACCTGGTGGGGCAGCGAGTCGAGCAACCGGTCGACGATCTGGTCGCCGGTCTCGCCCGCGTCGATGTATCCGTCGAAGTGGTAGAGCATGACCAAGCCGGCCGACTCCTGGGCGAGCGCCATGTCTACGACGGCGAGGCCCTTGGGCTCCCATGCGTACAAACCCTGCGGATCAAGCACTGTGACCGCTCCTCCTCGTGTTCATACGCTTCAACGCGCCCTGGAACAGCGGCATTCCCACCCTGGCGCTTGATCAGGCCATCTCTTACGCCCTTTTCATGACAGGGGAAGGAACAACGCGCCCCGTCAGGGGCGCGGGGCAGTGTCGATATGCGGCTCCGCCGCGTGGGCGCGACAAGCCCCCACCGGCCGTCGGACAAACACTGAGGGGCCGCACCCCGAAAGGTACGGCCCCTCAGTCAAGAGCTACTGCTCAGCGGGCGTTCAGCTCTGCCCACCGGCCAGCTTCTCGCGCAGCGCGGCAAGCGCCTCGTCCGAAGCCAGCGCGCCGGAGGTGTCCGCACCCTCGGAGGAGTACGAACCGCCACCGCCACCGCCACCACCGGCGGCCGGAGCCGCACCCGCGGCGTCCCCGCCCTCGGCGGCAGCAGCCTCGTCGGCCTCACGGGACTTGATGACCTGCTGCTGGTGCTGCTCGAAGCGGGTCTGCGCCTCGGCGTACTGGGTCTCCCACACCTCACGCTGGGATTCGAAGCCCTCGAGCCAGTCGTTGGTCTCGGGGTCGAAGCCCTCGGGGTAGATGTAGTTGCCCTGGTCGTCGTAGGACGCGGCCATGCCGTAGAGCGTCGGGTCGAACTCGACCGAGGCCGGGTCACCACCGAAGGCCTCGTTGGCCTGCTTCAGCGAGAGGCTGATGCGACGACGCTCGAGGTCGATGTCGATGACCTTGACGAAGATCTCGTCGTTGACCTGGACGACCTGCTCCGGGATCTCCACGTGGCGCTCGGCCAGCTCGGAGATGTGGACCAGACCCTCGATGCCCTCGTCCACGCGGACGAACGCACCGAACGGAACCAGCTTCGTGACCTTGCCGGGCACGACCTGGCCGATCTGGTGGGTCCGGGCGAACTGCTGCCACGGGTCTTCCTGGGTCGCCTTCAGCGACAGGGAGACACGCTCGCGGTCCATGTCGACGTCGAGAACCTCGACGGTGACTTCCTGGCCGACCTCGACAACCTCGGACGGGTGGTCGATGTGCTTCCAGGAGAGCTCGGAGACGTGGACCAGTCCGTCGACGCCACCCAGGTCCACGAAGGCACCGAAGTTGACGATCGAGGAGACCACACCGGAGCGGACCTGACCCTTCTGGAGGGTCGTGAGGAAGGTCTGGCGGACCTCGGACTGGGTCTGCTCGAGCCAGGCACGGCGGGACAGGACCACGTTGTTGCGGTTCTTGTCCAGCTCGATGATCTTGGCCTCGAGCTCCTTGCCCACGTAAGGCTGGAGGTCGCGAACGCGGCGCATCTCGACGAGGGAGGCCGGCAGGAAGCCACGGAGGCCGATGTCGAGGATGAGACCACCCTTGACGACCTCGATGACGGTACCGGTGACGATGCCGTCTTCTTCCTTGATCTTCTCGATGGTGCCCCAGGCACGCTCGTACTGGGCGCGCTTCTTCGAGAGGATCAGGCGGCCTTCCTTGTCCTCCTTCTGGAGAACAAGGGCCTCGATCTCATCGCCCACGGCGACGACCTCGTTGGGGTCGACGTCGTGCTTGATGGAGAGCTCGCGGCTCGGGATAACGCCTTCGGTCTTGTAACCGATGTCGAGCAGGACCTCGTCCCGGTCGACCTTCACGATGACGCCGTCGACGATGTCGCCGTCGTTGAAGTACTTGATCGTCTCGTCGATCGCGGCGAGGAAGGCTTCCTCGTTACCGATGTCGTTGACCGCTACCTGCGGAGTGGTAGAGGTGGTCTCGGTGCTGCTCGTCATGTGGGAAAGGGCTCCGGTACGGACAGTGAGTCGTAGGTACTGCTTACGCCGGGAGCCTGTTTCGCTCTGAAGAAGCCGGACAGCCAAGGAAGCGCCACACAATCAATGGTGGCGCCTCGACAACCGAGGGGACATACAACAGATGCGAGCGCAGCCTGCTACGTCTGAGGAGCGCAGGCCCGCAGCGCAACTTGTAGCATACGGGGGCAGCCGGACAGGGTCAATGCGCGAAGGCGCACACCCGGGGCGGATCGCCGCATACCCGGCAGAAAACCAGTCTCACGAGGCCACGCGGACCCGCCGACGTCCCATTCGTGACGTCGTCACGACGGTCCGACGGAAGAGCCCGCAGACTAATACGAGGGAGCCGATCATCCAAGAGCCCGCATCACACCAGCAGGAGACGGGTCCGGACGCGGAGTCGCAGGCCACCCGGCGTGACGCGGACGTCACCGAGAGCTCCCGGGCCAACCGGGGCTGGTGGGACCGCAACGCGGACGAGTACCAGGTCGAGCACGGCACGTTCCTCGGCGACGACCGCTTCGTGTGGGGCCCCGAGGGTCTCGACGAGGTGGAGGCCGAGCTGCTGGGCCCGCCCGAGGACCTCAAGGGCAAGGACGTCCTGGAGATCGGCGCCGGCGCCGCCCAGTGCGCGCGCTGGCTGGCCGCGCAGGGCGCCCGCCCGGTCGCCCTCGACATCTCCCACCGCCAGCTCCAGCACGCCCTGCGCATCGGTACGTCCTTCCCCCTGGTGTGCGCCGACGCGGGCGCGCTGCCCTTCGCGGACGCCTCCTTCGACCTGGCGTGCTCGGCGTACGGCGCTCTGCCGTTCGTCGCCGATCCGGTACTGGTCCTCAAGGAGGTGCGGCGCGTCCTGCGCCCGGGCGGCCGCTTCGTCTTCTCGGTCACCCACCCCATCCGCTGGGCCTTCCCGGACGAGCCCGGCCCCGAGGGTCTCTCCGTCTCGGCCTCCTACTTCGACCGCACGCCTTACGTGGAACAGGACGATCAGGGCCGCGCGGTGTACGTCGAGCATCACCGCACGATCGGCGACCGGGTGCGTGACGTGGTCGCCGGCGGCTTCCGCCTGGTCGACCTGGTCGAGCCGGAGTGGCCGGTCTGGAACACCTCGGAGTGGGGCGGCTGGTCTCCCCTGCGCGGGAATCTGATCCCCGGGTCCGCGATCTTCGTGTGCGAGCGCGACTGAGGCGTTGCGGCGGTCGTACGACACTGGGGGCGTGATCCGTTACGACGCCCTGGACCCCCTTCCCGTACGCGGCGCCCTGCCCGCGCTGCGCGACGCCCTGGAAGGCCACGGAACGGCCGTCCTCGTCGCTCCGCCCGGCACGGGCAAGACGACCCTCGTGCCGCTGGCCCTCGCCGGCCTGCTGGACCCGGACACACCCGCGCGGAAGGTCGTCGTCGCCGAGCCCCGCCGGATCGCCGCCCGCGCGGCGGCCCGGCGGATGGCGTGGCTGCTGGGCGAGAAGGTCGGCGGGAGCGTCGGCTACAGCGTGCGTGGCGAGCGCGTGGTCGGACGGCACGCGCGCGTGGAGGTCGTCACGACAGGCGTACTGCTCCAGCGGCTCCAGCGCGACCAGGAGCTGGCAGGCATCGACGTGGTGGTGATCGACGAGTGCCACGAGCGGCACCTGGACGCGGACACGACAGCGGCCTTCCTGTGGGACGTGCGGCAGGCCCTGCGGCCGGAGCTGCGGCTGGTGGCCGCGTCCGCGACGACCGACGCGCAGGGGTGGGCGCGGTTGCTGGGGGACGCGCCCGTGGTCGAGGCGGAGGGTGTCCCGCATCCGGTGGAGGTCGTGTGGGCGCCACCGGCCCGTCCGGTACGGCCGCCGCACGGCATGCGCGTCGATCCCGCACTCCTCGCGCACGTGGCGTCGGTCGTACGGCGGGCGCTGTCCGAGCGGCCGGGGGACGTGCTGTGCTTCCTGCCGGGCGTGGGCGAGATCGCGCGCGTGGCCGGCCAGTTGGGCGGTCTCGGTGACGTGGAGGTGCTCCAGGTGCACGGCCGGGCTCCGGCGGCCGTGCAGGACGCGGTGCTGACGGGTGGGGACCGGCGGCGGGTGGTTCTGGCGACCTCCGTGGCCGAGTCGTCCCTGACCGTGCCCGGAGTGCGGGTGGTCGTCGACTCGGGGCTCGCCCGGGAACCGCGCGTCGACCACGCGCGCGGGCTGAGCGCGCTCGCCACGGTACGGGCCTCGCAGGCGGCCGGACGCCAGCGGGCGGGCCGCGCCGGACGTGAGGCGCCGGGTGCGGTGTACCGGTGCTGGGCGGAGGCCGAGGACGCCCGTCTGCCGCGCTACCCGTCGCCGGAGATCAAGGTGGCCGACCTGACGGCGTTCGCGTTGCAGGTGGCCTGCTGGGGCGACCCGGACGCGTCCGGGCTTGCTCTTCTGGACCCACCGCCGGGCGGGGCGATGGCGGCCGCGAGGGGCGTGCTGACGGCCGTGGGGGCCGTGGACGCCGACGGCCGGGCGACCGCGCGGGGTGTGCGCCTGGCCCGTCTGGGCCTGCATCCCCGGCTGGGGCGGGCACTGTTGGACACCTCGGGTGCCGGCGCCGAGACGGTGGCGCTGCTGTCGGAGGAGCCGCCGCGGGAGTACGGCGACGACCTGGCGGCCGCCGTCCGGACCGCGCGGCGGGGCGGTGACGCCTATGCGGGACGGTGGCGGACGGAGGTGCGGCGGCTGCGGTCCGCCTCGGCGGAGTTCACCGAGCCGGCTGCCGGGAACGACGGTCTCGTCGCCGCGCTCGCCTTCCCCGAACGGGTCGCCAGAGCCGACTCGGGCTCCTATCTGATGGCCTCCGGCACCCGCGCCGAACTCTCCGACGGCTCCCCGCTGCGAGGCTCGCCCTGGATCGCCGTCGCCGTGGCGGACCGGCCCGTCGGCAAGGGGCACGCGCGCGTACAGCTCGCCGCCGTGATCGACGAGGACACGGCCCGTTCGGCGGCCGCGTCCCTGTACTCCGAGCGCCAGGAGGTGCACTGGGCCGACGGGGACGTCGTGGCACGGCGGGTGGAACGGCTCGGGGCGATCGAGCTCACGGCACGGCCGTTGAAAAACGCCGACGCCGTCCTCGTACGCGAGGCACTTCTCGAAGGGCTCCGCCAGGAAGGTCTACGGCTGCTGCGGTGGACGCCCGACGCCGGGGTACTGCGGCAACGGCTCGCGTTCCTGCACCACCACCTCGGCGCTCCGTGGCCCGAGGTGTCCGATGACGCGCTCCACGCGCGCGTGGACGAGTGGCTGGAGCCCGAGCTGAGCCGTGCCCGGCGACGGGCCGACCTGGCGCGCATCGACGCCGGACAGGCACTGCAAAGGCTCCTCCCCTGGGCCTCCGGTGAGGCCACGCGGCTGGAGGAGCTGGCGCCCGAGCGGATCGCCGTACCGAGTGGGTCCAGGATCCGGATCGACTACGGCAGCCCCGAACAGCCCGTCCTCGCGGTGAAGTTGCAGGAGATGTTCGGGCTCCAGGAGTCGCCCCGCATCGCCGGGGTGCCCCTCCTCGTCCATCTCCTCTCCCCCGCGGGGCGCCCCGCGGCCGTCACCGCCGATCTCGCGTCCTTCTGGAAGGACGGCTACAAGGGCGTCCGGGCGGAGTTGCGCGGGCGGTATCCGAAGCATCCGTGGCCCGAGGACCCTGCGGGCGCCGAGCCGACGCGGCACACCAAGGCACGGCTCAGGCCGTGACCGGTTCGGGTTCCTCGACCTTCGTGGCGGCCGGGCGGCGGCCGCGGGCTTCCAGCCACAGTGACAGCGCCAGCAGCAGGAGGCCCAGGATCAGGAAGCCCCACGGCAGGTACGAGGTCATGAGCAGGACGAGAGTGCGGTTCGACTTGACCAGGTCGACCGTGTGCCTGATGTAGTCCTCGCGCATCTTCACGTCGCCGGCGAAGACGGTCACCTTGTCGCGGCCGCCGAGCAGCGTGCCGCCGCGCAGTTCCTCCGTGTGGAGTTCCTCGCCGTAGACGGGTGCGCCGGTGAGGGGTTCCACCCAGAACTTGCGGACCGTGGTGTACCAGCGGGTGGTGCCGGTCTTGGCGAGGGACGCGGGAGTGATGCCCTGGACCGGCATGGTCTTCGGGAAGGGCACCTTGGTCCAGGGGATGGTCTGCTCGAAGTAGTAGACGTCGACGCCGCGGAAGGTCTGGGTGCCCTTGTAGTGGATGGGGGCCGAGGTGCGGGCCTGGGCGTCGAAGTACTCGTAGTCCCGTTTCTCCGTCAGGAACGGGAACTTGAACTCGATGCCCTCACGCTTGACCGGGTCGCCGTCGACCATCTCGCCGGTGGCATGGACGGGTTCCTGGGTGTGGGCGTCGAAGATGTAGCGCTCGGGGATCTTGGAGACCATCTTGCCGTCGGGCCCGACGACGTAGGACAGGCCGTCCCAGACGACGACATCCTTCCCGGCCGTCTTCTCGATCTTCTCCGAGGCCTCCACGTTGCCCTTGAGGGTCTGCACGATGGTGACCTTGGGGACCTTCTTCGACTTCATTCCGTCGTTGTAGTCGATGAGGGTCGCGTCCTTGGCCTCCAGGACCATGTCCTGGTACTGGTTCGCGGGGATCTTGGCCAGGCGCGGGAAGGCGTACCAGCGCAGCAGCGGGGACAGCGCCGCGAAGAACACGGCGAGGGCGAGCAGGACCAGGCTGGTCTTGCGGCGCATCTCGGCCTCCCGGGGTCACGGGTGTGCGGGCACTGTGGTCAGCAGCGGTTTCGGGGACGTCCCGCCGGTCGGCGTGCCGAGCGCGGTGATGGTGAGGACCAGCGCGAACGCGAGGGCCAGACCGGTCGCGGCGGCGATCAGGGCGCGCATATCCACCTCCCGGCGCACAGGAACTGATACATCGTCAGGTCCGGCACCGTAGCAACGGGCGGGCGAGATGAGAACAGCTCGCGCACGGACGAAGGGCGCCCGGTCCGCCGTGGCGGAAAGGACGCCCTTCGAGGTGGCTGCGGTGGCTACGAACTCGCGCTGGGGCTGGGCGACGGGCTCGCGGAGGTCTCAGCGGCCGCCACGGTCAGCGTCACGTCGAGCGTCGCGCCGCCCGCTGTGGTGATGCGGAGCACGAAGGTGCCGGTGGAGTCGTCGGAGTAGAGCTGAGGCAGCTTCAGGAGGCCGTCGGCGTCCGTGGTGAGGCCCGTCAGGGTGCGGACGGTCTTGCCGTCGGCGTCCTTGAAGTAGGGGCCCTTGTCGTTCTCGGTCGCGTCGTCGGCCGACTTGATCAGGGTGGCGGTGGCGCCGACCTTGTCGGCGACGGCGTCCTTGTAGGTGGCCTTGACCTGGACCGCGTCGACGAACTCGCCGCCCGGTGTGCAGGTCAGCGCGGTGTCACTGGTGCGCACGAGGGTGTCGGCGACGCGCTGGGTGACGGTGGCCGTGTAGTCCGGGCCGGTGACCGTGCGGCCGATGAGGGTGGCGCGGACCGTGAAGGCGCCGGTGGTCTCGCCCGCCTGGAGCGCGGGCGCGGTGGCCACGCCGGAGGTGTTGGTCAGAGCGGTGGCGACCTTCTCGCCGCCGGTGAAGACGGCGTCGGTGTCTCCGACGATCGTGAAGCGGATCCGGACCTTGGCGACGCCCTTGCCGGCGGCGTTCTCGGCCTTGGTGCTGATCTGTTCGGTGAACGCGTCGCCGGCCATGGCGGTGAGCTTCGCGGTGCCCGAGTCCTCCAGGTGGTCCACGGACTGGGTGGGGGTGACCGGAGTCGTCGGGGCCGGAGGGGTGGGAGTCCCCGACGGGGGCGGGGTGGTCGACGGCGGGGTCGGGCTCGGCGAGCCGGGCGTGCTCGGCTTCGACGGGTGCGACGGGTGCGACGGCGAGGGCGACGACGGCGAGGAGTACGAACCCCCGCTGCCGCTGCTGCCGTCGCTGCGGTTGTCCGGG
The DNA here is from genome assembly GCF_001514145.1 of Streptomyces canus. Taxonomy (GTDB): domain Bacteria; phylum Actinomycetota; class Actinomycetes; order Streptomycetales; family Streptomycetaceae; genus Streptomyces; species Streptomyces canus. The sequence continues at coordinate 386,890 of NZ_KQ948659.1, read as the reverse complement.
ATCGTGCCGGTGCCGTCGGGGATCTCGTGGGTGCCCTTGCGGTAGTACTCCAGCCACGAGAGGACCGTGTTCACGTAGTGCCGCGAGGGGTTGTAGCTGAGGATCGCGCTGTCCAGGTCACCGCTGTCCGACAGGTCCCAGCCGTAGCGGCACAGGTAGTGACCGGTGGCGAGAGCGGCGTCGTAGATGTTGTTCGGGTCCTTCACCCCGTCGCCGTTGCCGTCGCGGCCGGCCCACGCCCAGGTGGACGGGATGAACTGCATGGGCCCGACGGCCGAGTCGTAGGCGGTGTCGCCGTCGTAGGCACCGTTGTCGGTGTCTCGGATGAGCTCGAAGCCGTTGCCGTCGAGCTGCGGGCCGAGGATCTTGGAGGTCGTGGTGCCGTCGGCGTCGACGCGGCCGCCGCTGGCCTGGCCCGACTCGACCTGACCGATGGCGGCGAGGAGCTGCCAGGGCAGGTTGCAGCCCGGCTTGGACTCCTGGAGTTCGGCCGCGGCCTTCTTGTAGGCGGCGAGGACGGTCGCGGGTATGCCCGCCTCGGACTCGACCGGAGTGACGGTGGAGGTGCCGTCGGTCGGCGCGGGGCTCGGGGTGTTCAGCGGCGGAAGGTCCGTGTAGTACGGCGACTTGCCGGTGGCGCCGCTGTCACCGGCGGTCGCGTCGGGAGAGGGCTGGGCGTCGGCGGCGGTGGATCTGCCGTTGTCGTCGGCCGTCACCCCCGGAGCCTGGGAAGCGGACAGTGCCGCGACCGCGGCCGCGGCCACGGCGGTGGTCACCGCTCCCTTGCACAGCCTCCTGCCGAATTGCGCCGCCATAAAGTGAACCCCTCCTGTGGACGCCCGAGCGCCCTTGTCCGTCTGTCGCCCTCGTCCAGTTGTGACAGTCGAGCCACCCTGGAGGTTGCCCCTGTGACGCGCGGCAATTCCTGATTCGCACGTTCGACCGAGCTCCCCAGCGCGGTGACCCGTGTGACCCTACGACAACTTCCTTTTCGCGGACACCGGTTCGTGCCCGATATTCACCGGTTGGCCATGTTCGATCGGTGCGGGCTCGCGTCGCTCATACTGGACGGAACCGATCACCCGGGCCGCCGCCCGGCCAAGGACCGCCGCAAGGAGCACCGTTGCCGTTCACCCTGAGCCATGCGGCGGCGGTACTGCCCGCGGTACGCACCGACGGAACCGGGCGTGGCCGACTGGTTCCGGCCGTACTCGTGGCCGGATCCTTCTCTCCTGACATGACCTATTACGCGGCAAGTGTCGTGTCCGGGGCGATGGAGTTCGGCACCGTCACGCACTCCTTCCCGGGCGTCTTCACGATCGATGTGCTCGTCGCCTGGGCACTGGTGGGTCTGTGGCTGCTGTTGCGAGAACCACTGGTGGCCCTGCTGCCACGAGGGCGACAGGGCGGGATGGCGACGCTGCTGCGCTGCGGAGCGCCACGCGCCCGCGTGACGGCGGCACTGGCCGTGCGCTGGTACGCCTCCGCCGTCCTCGGAGCCCTGACCCATGTCGTGTGGGACGCGTTCACACATCTCGACCGATGGGGGATGCGACTGTTCCCCGTCCTGGGCCGCGAGGTGGCCGGGTCGCCTCTGTACTGGTACCTGCAGTACGGCGGTTCGGCGCTGGCCGCGGTGGTGATCGCCGTGTTCTGCCGGTACGCGCTGCGCCGGGCACCCGTGGCGACCGAGCCGCGGGGCGTCCCTGTCCTGTCGGTGCGGGACAGGTGGTGGGCCGTGGCCGTGATCGGCGGGTGCATGACGGCGGGCGCGTTGCAGCGGGCCTCGCGGTGGTGGGCGTACTGGGGCTCCAGCGCGAAGCCCTGGGAACTGATCCCGACCCTCTGCTTCGGCGCGGGCGCCGGTCTGGTGCTCGGGATACTGCTGTACGCCGCGGGGGTCAGGCTGTGGCGCCCGGCCCCGGTGTCCGGTGCCGAGGAAGAGGCCGGCCTCCCGCTCGCTCGCTGACGGTGTCCGCCGTCGTCGCCATGAACACCGTCATGGTGGGCATCGGACGGGACCGGGGCAGCAGGGTGAGGGCAAGGGCCAGATAACTGAGCGCCAGCTCGGCCCACAGCCGAGGGCCGGACGGCTCCTCTAGTTCTACGGCGTCTACGGCGTCCCGGTCGCGGCGGGTGACGCGGTGCCGTAGCTCTGTGGCGGCATGGCGCAGGAGTGCCGCCAGGTCGAAGGGAATGCGGGCGGTACTTGCGGCGGCCGCGTGGGCCGGAACGGGACGCTGCGCGAAGAACGGGACCGGGTCGGCGTACGCCCGTGCGGGGGCCGTCCGGCGGTGGAGCATGCGTATACCCATGAGCGCATCCTGGCCGGGGGTGCGGTCGGGGGCGCTGTTGTGGCGTCCACGCGAGTGACACCCGCGGGCAGCTGGGCTGGGCTGGACCGGGCGCCTACGGGGGGTGCCACGCCGGGTCCTTGCGCGTGTGCAGGCCGGTGGGGGCTGGTCGCGCAGTTCCCCGCGCCCCTGGGGAGTTGCAGTCACCCGCGCCACGACGGACCGATCACCACGTCACCCACCACGACGGACCGATCTCCACCCCGCGCACCACGACGGACCGCTCGCCGCACCGCGCCACGACGGACCCATCCCCGTCTCGCGCGCCACGACCACCCGCTCGCCGCACCGCGCCACGACGGACCCATCCCCGTCTCGCGCACCACGACGGACCGATCACCGCATCCCACGCCACGACGGACCGTTCGCCACCTCGCGCGCCCCGGCGGGCCGGTAGCCGCGTACGGCGCGCAGGGGACGGGGTGGGGGGTGTCCGCCCGCAGCGGCCGGCGTCCGATACCGAGCACTGATCAGGAAGCAGCTACCGCCGGACCGAGGACGGACACCCCCCACCCCGGCCCCGACCCACCTACCGAACCCCACGCGCTACACCCGCCCCACCGGGGCCGCAACGGGCCGCCGCAGGCATCAGGGGCGCGGGGAACTGCGCACAACGCCCGCCCCCACCGAACCCGCACCCGCACAGGCCCGCCGCAGGCACCTGCATCCCCGCCCAACCGCCGGAGGCTAATGCGCAGCGGACTCCCAGTCCGTCCCATCCCCCACCGAGACCCCCAGCGGCACATTCAGATGCACGGCGTCGGACATCTCCCGGCGGACGATCTCCTCCGCGGCCTCCCGCTCCCCGGGCGCGATCTCCAGCACGATTTCGTCGTGGACCTGGAGCAGCATGCGGGAGGCGAGGCCGGCGTCCCGCAGCGCACCGTCCACCTTGAGCATCGCGATCTTGACGATGTCCGCCGCGGTCCCCTGGATCGGCGCGTTGAGAGCCATCCGCTCGGCCGCCTCACGCCGCTGCCGGTTGTCGCTGTTGAGGTCGGGCAGATACCGCCGGCGCCCGAAGAGCGTCGCCGTGTACCCCGTCGCCCGGGCCTCGTCGACCGCTCGCCGCAGATAGTCCCGGACCCCACCGAACCGCTCGAAGTACGCGTCCATGAGCGCCCGCGCCTCCCCCGCCTCGATGTTCAGCTGCTGCGAGAGCCCGAACGCGGACAACCCGTACGCCAGCCCGTACGACATCGCCTTGATCTTCCGCCGCATCTCCGCGTCGACCCCACCGGGCTCCACGGCGAACACCTGCGAGGCGGCGGTGGTGTGCAGGTCCTCACCCGAGGTGAACGCCTCGATGAGCCCCTCGTCCTCGGAGAGGTGGGCCATCACCCGCAGCTCGATCTGGCTGTAGTCCGCGGTCATGAGGGACTCGAAGCCGTCCCCCACCACAAAGCCCCGCCGGATGGCCCGCCCCTCGTCGGTGCGGACCGGAATGTTCTGGAGGTTCGGATCCGTCGACGACAGTCGGCCCGTGGCCGCGACCGTCTGGTTGAACGTCGTATGGATACGTCCGTCCGCGGCGATCGTCTTGATCAGCCCCTCGACGGTCACCCGGAGTTTGGCCTGCTCACGATGCCGGAGCATGATCACCGGCAGTTCGTTGTCCGTCTGGGCCGCGAGCCAGGCCAGCGCGTCGGCGTCCGTCGTGTATCCGGTCTTCGTCTTCTTCGTCTTCGGCAGGCCCAACTCACCGAAGAGGACTTCCTGCAGCTGCTTGGGCGAGCCGAGGTTGAACTCGTGCCCGGCCGCCGCGTGCGCCTCCTTCACGGCCTGCTGGACCGCGCCCGCGAACATCTGTTCCATGGCCTCGAGGTGGGCCCGGTCGGCCGCGATGCCGTGCCGCTCCATGCGAGCCAGCAACGCGGAGGTGGGCAGCTCCATGTCCCGCAGCAGATCCGCGGCCCCGACCTCCGCCAGGCGGTTTTCGAAGGCCGAGCCCAGATCGAGCACGGCCCGGGCCTGGACCATCAGCGCCTCGGCCTCGGCACCGTCGTCCGCGCCGAAGGCGAGCTGTCCGTCGGCCGTCGCCGCGGGGGCCAGCTCCCGGCCCAGGTACTCCAGCGACAGCGCGTCCAGGTCGAAGGACCGGCGCCCCGGCTTGACCAGGTACGCGGCGAGCGCGGTGTCCATGCCGACACCGGCGACGCTCCAGTCGTGCTCGGCGAAGACCCGCATGGCGCCCTTGGCGTTGTGCAGGACCTTGGGCCGGTCGGCGTCGGCGAGCCAGGCGACCCAGGCCCTCTCGTCGGCCTCGTCCAGCTGGGACGGGTCGAACCAGGCGGCCGCACCGCCGGACGCGGCGAGCGCGACCTCGGCGACCGAGCCGGTACCGAGGGCCCAGGTGTCGACGGTGGCCAGACCGAGGGGCTGCTGTGCGCCGTGCTCGGCGAGCCAGCCGGCCAGCTCGCCGGTGCCGAGCACCGTGCCGTCCACTTCCACGCCGGGCGCGACGACCGGGGTGCCCTCGGCCTCCTCGGCACCCGGGTCGACGGCCAGGAGCCGCTCCCGCAGGGAGGGGTTCCTGATCTCCAGGGTGTCCAGGATCATCGCGAGGGTCTTGCGGTCGTACGGAGCGCGCTCCAGGTCGGTGACCGCCTTCGGGAGCTCCACCGTGCGCACCATCTCGGTGAGGCGGCGGTTGAGCTTGACGGCCTCCAGATGGTCGCGGAGGTTCTGTCCGGCCTTGCCCTTGACCTCCTCGACCCGCTCGACCAGCTCCGCGAACGAACCGAACTGGTTGATCCACTTCGCGGCGGTCTTCTCGCCGACGCCGGGGATGCCGGGGAGGTTGTCGGACGGGTCGCCGCGCAGGGCCGCGAAGTCGGGGTACTGGGCGGGCGTCAAGCCGTACTTCTCGAAGACCTTCTCCGGGGTGAACCGGGTCAGCTCCGAGACGCCCTTCGTCGGGTAGAGCACGGTGGTGTGGTCGCTGACCAGCTGGAAGGAGTCGCGGTCGCCGGTGACGATCAGCACGTCGAAGCCCTCGGCCTCGGCCTGTGTGGCGAGCGTGGCGATGACGTCGTCGGCCTCGAAGCCGTCGATCGCGAAGCGCGAGACGTGCATCGCGTCGAGGACCTCGCCGATCAGCTCGACCTGGCCCTTGAACTCGTCGGGGGTCTTGGAGCGGTTGGCCTTGTACTCCGTGAACTCCTCGGAGCGCCAGGTCTTGCGGGACACGTCGAAGGCCACCGCGAAGTGGGTGGGGGCCTCGTCGCGCAGGGTGTTGGCCAGCATCGACGCGAAGCCGTAGATCGCGTTCGTCGGCTGGCCGGTCGCGGTGGTGAAGTTCTCCGCGGGCAGCGCGAAGAACGCGCGATAGGCCAGCGAGTGCCCATCCATGAGCATCAGACGCGGGCGGCTGCCGCCGGGGCTGTTGTCGGTCTTCTTCGCTGCTGTCTCTGCCACGCCCCCGATCCTGCCACGCCCCACTGACAGTCAGACCCGCCCGCCGCCGACGGCACACAAGGGGCAAGCTCCGCCGCCGCTTCCCCCAGGCCCGGCAAACGCCGTTGTCACCGGCGCGTGCGAGGATCGGAGACGTACCTCACATGTGTGTGCGAAGGAGAGAGTCCGATGGCCACGAAGCCGCCCAAGGGTGATCCGGTTCAGGACGCTCCGCAGGTCACCGAACCGAAGCACGCGGCGGCCGGCCTCCCGGCCATCGGCCACACCCTGCGGATCGCCCAGCAGCAGATGGGCGTGAAGCGCACCGCGCTGACTCTGCTGCGCGTCAACCAGAAGGACGGCTTCGACTGCCCGGGCTGCGCCTGGCCCGAGCCCGACCACCGGCACGCGGCGGAGTTCTGCGAGAACGGCGCGAAGGCGGTCGCCGAGGAAGCCACCCTGCGCCGGATCACCCCGGAGTTCTTCGCCGCGCACCCCGTCGCCGACCTCGCGACCAGGAGCGGCTACTGGCTGGGCCAGCAGGGGCGGCTCACCCACCCCATGTACGTCCCCGACGGCGGCACCCACTACGAACCGGTGACGTGGGAGCGCGCCTTCGACATCATCGCCGAGGAGATCGCCGCCCTCGACTCCCCCGACGAGTCCGTCTTCTACACCTCGGGCCGCACCAGCAACGAGGCCGCGTTCCTCTACCAGCTCTTCGCCCGCGAGCTCGGCACGAACAACCTGCCGGACTGCTCCAACATGTGCCACGAGTCGTCCGGTTCGGCGCTCAGCGAGACCATCGGCATCGGCAAGGGCAGCGTCCTGCTCGACGATCTCTACCAGGCCGACCTGATCATCGTCGCCGGCCAGAACCCGGGGACCAACCACCCCCGCATGCTGTCCGCCCTGGAGAAGGCCAAGGCGAACGGCGCGAAGATCATCAGCGTCAACCCGCTGCCCGAGGCCGGCCTGGAGCGCTTCAAGAACCCGCAGACCCCCCAGGGCATGCTCAAGGGCGCCGCGCTCACCGACCTGTTCCTGCAGATCCGCATCGGCGGCGACCAGGCCCTCTTCCGCCTCCTCAACAAACTGATCCTGGACACGCAAGGGGCCGTCGACGAGGCCTTCGTCCGCGAACACACCCACGGCTACGAGGAGTTCGCCGAGGCGGCCCGCGCCGCCGACTGGGACGAGACGCTCACCGCGACCGGCCTGTCCCGCAAGGAGATCGAGGAAGCCCTCTCCATGATCCTCGCCTCCGAGCGGACCATCGTCTGCTGGGCCATGGGCCTCACCCAGCACAAGCACTCCGTGCCGACCATCCGCGAGGTCGTCAACTTCCTCCTGCTGCGCGGCAACATCGGCCGGCCGGGCGCCGGCGTCTGCCCGGTCCGCGGCCACTCCAACGTCCAGGGCGACCGCACGATGGGCATCTTCGAGCGCCCCGCGCCCGCCTTCCTGGACGCCCTGGAGAAGGAGTTCGGCTTCGCCCCGCCGCGTGAGCACGGCTTCGACGTCGTCCGTGCCATCCGCGCCCTGCGCGACGGCGAGGCCAAGGTCTTCTTCGCCATGGGCGGCAACTTCGTCTCCGCCTCCCCCGACACCGACGTCACCGAGGCCGCCATGCGGCGCGCCCGGCTGACCGTGCACGTGTCGACCAAGCTCAACCGCTCGCACGCGGTCACGGGCGCGCGCGCCCTGATCCTGCCCACGCTCGGCCGCACCGAGCGCGACCTCCAGGGCAGCGGCGAGCAGTTCGTGACCGTCGAGGACTCCATGGGCATGGTGCACGCTTCCCGCGGCCGCCTGGAGCCCGCGAGCGGACAACTGCTGTCCGAACCCGCCATCGTGTGCCGGCTGGCACGCCGGGTGCTCGGCGAGAACAGCCGGGTGCCGTGGGAGGAGTTCGAGAAGGACTACGCCACCATCCGCGACCGCATCGCCCGCGTGATCCCCGGCTTCGAGGACTTCAACGCGCGCGTGTCCCGGCCCGGCGGCTTCACCCTCCCGCACGCCCCGCGCGACGAGCGCCGCTTCCCCACCGCCACCGGCAAGGCCAACTTCACCGCCGCGCCCGTCGAGTACCCCGAACTGCCCGAGGGACGGCTGCTGCTGCAGACGCTGCGCTCGCACGACCAGTACAACACCACGATCTACGGCCTCGACGACCGCTACCGGGGCATCAGGAACGGCCGCCGGGTCGTCCTGGTCAACCCCGAGGACGCCGACAGGCTCCGGCTCGCCGACGGCTCGTACGTCGACCTCGTCAGCGAGTGGAAGGACGGTGTGGAGCGGCGCGCACCCGGGTTCCGGGTCGTGCACTACCCGACCGCCCGGGGCTGCGCGGCCGCCTACTACCCCGAGACCAACGTCCTGGTGCCGCTGGACGCCACCGCCGACACCAGCAACACCCCGGCCAGCAAGTCCGTCGTCGTACGTCTGGAACAATCGGCGACCGACTGAGCGTTTGCTCAGCGCAGGCAGTCGTAGCAGGCAGTCGTAGCGACCAGGACGAACGGAGCCCGCCCCATGGGTGAGCAGCAGCACGCCACGTTTCCCCAAGAGGTCATCGACGAGTACGCGGCGCTCGGCGTCGACCTCGTCGCCATGTTCTCGGCCGGCCACCTGGGCACCCGCATGGGCGTGCAGATCGTCGAGGCCTCGGCGGAACGGGTCGTCGGCACCATGCCCGTCGAGGGCAACACCCAGCCCTACGGACTGCTGCACGGAGGTGCCTCGGCCGTACTCGCCGAAACCCTGGGGTCCGTCGGCTCCATGCTGCACGCCGGGAGCTCGAAGCTCGCGGTCGGAGTGGACCTGAACTGCACACACCACCGGGGCGCCCGCTCCGGGCTGGTCACCGGCGTGGCCACACCGGTGCACCGGGGGCGCTCCACCGCGACGTACGAGATCGTGATCAGCGACGAGGAAGGGCGACGCGTCTGCACCGCCCGCCTCACCTGCCTGCTGCGGGACGCCCCCGGCCGCTAGGGCGCACACCGACTGGGCACGAGCCCCCGGCACCCCTACCGTTCTCCCATGACCGGTATCGGCCCCGTCGAGCCCGTCAACTCACCGGAGACGGGGCAGAATCACGACATCATCGGCGCCGACGAGGCACGCCTGACGGACCGTTGGGCATCGCGGTGGGAGAAGCTGTCACCCAGGGCTCGCCGAACAGTCTTGGGGACAGCCGCGTTCACCCTGCTCGCGGCCGGCCTCCTCCTCCCCCGCGTCCTGGCCGACGAGCACCGCACCGAAGTCCCGGACACCCCCGTCCCCTGGCCCGCCAACGTCACCGCCTGGCGCTACCTCGGACCCGCCGGACTCCCCGAGACCTCCGGCGCCCACCCCACCAGCGGCCGCTTCCGCTTCGCCGTCGACGTCCACAGCGGACCCCCCGTCACCCTCCAGGTCACCGGCGCCGCCTTCACCGGCCTCACCGCCCACGCCCTGCCCGACGCCTTCACCGTGCACGCCGGCACGACCCGCCGGGTCACCGTGGAGATATCGGTTTCCGACTGTTCGGGTCTGCCGCTGAATGCCGACCTACCATTTCTTGACGTAACGCTCCGTAACACGCGCGCAATACAACACCACAGCTTCATCTTCGGCCGGGCCTACGCGCACGACCTTTTCGCGCTTCTCCGCGGCGCCTGCGCCACGACAACGGCGTCACCAGCCGGACGGCCAAGCGGAAGTGCAGGTTCTCAAAATGCGGACCGAGGGGAAATTCTGCCAAACCGGCTGAGAGTCCCCTCCACGGAAGCGCACCATCCACCCCGTCATAACAAGAAAGTCACAAGCCAGCGCACAGCGATGCCCCTGCCTGCAAACCGGGCTTAGAGTCACGGCCAGTCACCGCTCCATCGGGAGTTCGGTACCAGCGCGGCACAAGGCCGCACCCACGAGGGCGCGTGTGCCTGCGGAAAGGACTGATTGTGCGACGTTCCATGGTGATACTGACCTCCGTCTTCGCGACTGGAGCTCTGACGCTCACCGCCTGCGGCTCCCGAGACGACAAGGGCGGCGACAGCGAAGGCGGAGGTGGCACCACCCTGACCATCGGCGTGGACGCCCCCCTCTCCGGTGAGAACTCCACCACGGGTCTCGGCATCCAGTACGGCGCCCAGATCGCCGTCGACGACGCCAACAAGAACAAGCTCGTCCCCGGCGTCACCTTCAAACTGAAGGCCTACGACGACAAGGCGCAGCCCGCCACCGGTCAGTCGAACGCCACCACCATCACCGGCGACAAGACGGCCGTCGGCGCCGTCGGCCCGCTGAACTCCGGCGTCGCCCAGACCATGCAGCAGGTGTTCGCCTCGGCCAACATGGTCCAGATCTCCCCCTCGAACACCAACCCCGAGCTGACCCAGGGCAAGAACTGGCAGACGGACAAGAAGCGGCCGTACAAGACGTACTTCCGCACCGCCACCACCGACGAGCTCCAGGGCAGCTTCGCCGCCGACTACGCGTACAACGGCCTCAAGAAGAAGAAGGTCTTCGTCGTCGACGACAAGCAGACCTACGGCGCCGGCCTCGCGAAGATCTTCAACGAGCAGTTCAAGAAGCTCGGCGGCACCGTCGTCGGCACCGACCACGTCAACACCGGCGACAAGGACTTCGGTTCCCTCGTCACCAAGGTCAAGAACTCCGGCGCCGACCTGCTCTACTACGGCGGCCAGTACGACGAGTCCTCCCTGATCACCAAGCAGCTCAAGGGCGGCGGAGTCAAGATCCCGCTCTTCGGCGGTGACGGCATGTTCGCCTCCACCTACATCGAGACCGCGGGCACCGCCTCCGAGGGCGACCTCGCCACCGCCGTCGGCGTCCCCGCCGACACCCTGCCCGCCGCCAAGACGTTCATCGAGACGTACAAGTCCAAGGGCTACAAGGGTGACTACGGCGCCTACGGCGCGTACTCCTACGACGCCACCACCGCCATCATCAAGGCCGTGAAGGCCGCCGTCGACGCCAACGACGGCAAGGTGCCCAGCGACATCAACGCCCTGCGTTCCTCCGTCGTCGACGGCGTCCAGAAGTCCGACTTCGAGGGCATCTCCGGCAAGGTCGCCTTCGACCAGTACGGCGACACCACCAACAAGCAGCTGACCGTCTACCAGGTCACCAAGGGTGCGTGGAAGGCTGTGAAGACCGGCACCGCCGACCTCGGCTAGTCCAGGCCCAGCAGCGCACAGCAACACCACGACGGGCCGCGCGGGAGGGGACCCCGACCGCGCGGCCCTTGCCACACCCCACCCCAGCACGCGATATGTGCACACGACCACCAGCGACAATGGAGGCCACGCGGTGAACACCCTGCCGCAGCAGCTGGCCAACGGGCTGCTTCTGGGCTCGATGTACGGGCTGATCGCCATCGGCTACACGATGGTGTACGGCATCGTCCAGCTCATCAACTTCGCGCACGGCGAGATCTTCATGACCGGCGCCTTCGGCGCCTTCACGGTCTACTTCTACCTCTTGCCCGACGGCACCTCTATGGCCCTCGCCGTCCCCCTGATGCTGATAGGCGGCGGAATAGTCGCCATCCTCATCGCCGTCGGAGCGGAACGGTTCGCCTACCGGCCCCTGCGCGGAGCCCCACGGCTCGCACCGCTCATCACCGCGATCGGTCTCTCCCTGGCCCTCCAGGAAGTCGTCCGCAACTTCTACCCCCGCGCCGACCGCGCCGTCGCCTTCCCCGGCCTCGACGGCACCCACGACATAGGCTCCGTCACCATCAAGGACGCCGACATCTTCCTCGTGGTCGCCGCCATCGTCTGCATGTCCGCCCTCGCGTTCTTTGTCCGCAAGTCCCGCACCGGCCGCGCCATGCAGGCCACCGCCCAGGACCCGGACACCGCACAGCTCATGGGCATCGACACCAACCGCATCATCGTGATCGCCTTCGCCATCGGCGGGTTCTTCGCCGCCGTCGCCGCCGTCGCCTACGGCCTCAAGTACGGCAGCATCGACTACCGCATGGGCTTCCTGATGGGCCTCAAGGCCTTCACCGCAGCCGTCCTCGGCGGCATCGGCAACATCTACGGAGCCATGCTCGGCGGCCTGGTCCTCGGCGTCGCCGAAACCCTCGCCTCCGCCTACATCGACGACATCCCCGGCATGCACCTCTTCGGCGGCGGCTCCTGGAAGGACGTCTGGGCCTTCTGCCTGCTCATCATCGTCCTCCTCGTCAGGCCACAAGGCCTGCTCGGCGAACGCGTAGCGGACAGGGCGTGATCACGATGACCGACACCACCACTCGCGGCCTGATCCCGCTGCCCCTCGCCGCGGCCCGCGCGCTCCTCCTCGCCGGAGGCATCGCCACCGCCGCCTCCGCCTTCCTCGCCTGGACCTGGACCAGCGAGTTCCCCGGCGACCTCACCATCAGCGGCTACCCCGGCGGCCTCCAGTGGCTGACCTTCATCGCCGGCATCCTCACCACCCTGTTCGCCCTCGCGGCGTACGACATCCGACCCCTGCGCGGCCTCATACCCGCCCGCAACAACGCACCCCTGGTGCTCACCGCCCTCGGCGGCTTCGGCGTCACCTGGTACACGATCGTCTCGATCGCCGCCGAACTCGGCGGACTCGCCAACCTCGAACCGGGCGGCTGGGTCGCGGCCATCGCCTCCCTCCTGCCGGTCATCGGCGCCTTCGCCCTCCCCGAGCCTCGCACCGCGAGCGCCAAGGAGAACGTCAAGGCGTACCTCGCCAAGCCCGACGGCATCCCCCCCGCCCAGCCCCTCAGCCCCTGGCTCGAGCGCGCGATCATCACCATCGTCACGATCGTCGGACTCGCCGTCTTCACCTACGGCATCGACACCGAGTACGGCGAACTCTTCGTCGGCTACCTCATCGTCGTCGTCTTCGCCGTCTGGGCCCTGCACACCGCAGGCCTCAACGACCGCTTCTCCCGGATCGTCGCCCGCAACCGCAGCTTCACGCTCGCCATGGGCTTCGCCGCCGCGATCGCGTTCCCCTTCACCCAGACCAACGACCACTACGCCAACATCGGCGTCAACATCCTGATCTTCGGGACGGTCGCCCTGGGCCTCAACATCGTCGTCGGCCTCGCGGGCCTCCTCGACCTCGGATACGTCGCCTTCCTCGGCGTCGGCGCCTACACCGCCGCCCTCGTCTCCGGCTCCGAGTTCTCCCGCTTCTCCGGCGTCCACTTCCCCTTCTGGGCCGCCGCCCTCACCGGCGCCGCCGCATCACTCGTGTTCGGCGTCCTCATCGGCGCCCCCACCCTGCGACTGCGCGGCGACTACCTCGCCATCGTCACCCTCGGCTTCGGAGAGATCTTCCGCATCGCCGTCAACAACATGGACGGCGACTCCGGCCCGGACCTCACCAACGGACCCAACGGCATCCCGGCCATCCCGGACCTCAAACTCCTCGGGTTCAACCTCGGTGAAGCCCACGACGTCGGCGGCTTCACCCTCGGCCGCTTCGCCAACTACTACCTCCTCATGGTGCTGATCATGGCCATCGTGGTCCTGGTCTACACCCGCGCCGCCGACTCCCGCATCGGCCGCTCCTGGATCGCCATCCGCGAAGACGAAACCGCCGCCACCGCCATGGGCATCAACGGCTTCCGCGTCAAACTCATCGCCTTCGCCCTCGGCGCCACCCTCGCCGGCCTCGCCGGCACCGTCAGCGCCCACGTCACCTACAGCGTCGTCCCGACGCCGTACCAGTTCGCCGGCTCCACGCCCCCGAACTCCGCCTTCCTGCTCGCCGCGGTCGTCCTCGGCGGCATGGGCACCGTCGCCGGACCCATCCTCGGCGCCGCCCTGCTCTACCTGCTCCCGGAGAAGCTCGTCTTCCTCCAGGACAAGTCGCTCCTCGCCTTCGGCATCGCCCTCATCCTGCTGATGCGCTTCCGCCCCGAAGGCATCATCGCCAACCGCCGCAACCAACTCGAATTCCACGAGACCGGCCAACTCGACATACCAGAACAAACGACACTGTCCGGCCAACCGGCCGCCGTCACCAAGGCGGGGGCATAAGCACGATGACAACACAGCCGACACCTGTACTCGAAGCCCGCAACGTCACCATGCGCTTCGGCGGCCTCACCGCCGTCCGCTCGGTCGACTTCACCGTCAACTCCGGCGAGATCGTCGGCCTCATCGGCCCCAACGGCGCCGGCAAGACCACCTTCTTCAACTGCCTCACCGGCCTGTACGTCCCCACGGAAGGCACGGTCTCCTACAAGGGCACCGTCCTGCCGCCCAAGCCCCACCTGGTGACCCAGGCCGGCATCGCCCGCACCTTCCAGAACATCCGCCTGTTCGCCAACATGACGGTCCTCGAGAACGTCCTCGTCGGCCGCCACACGCGAACCAAGGAAGGCCTCTGGTCGGCACTGCTGCGCGGCCCCGGCTTCAAGAAGGCGGAGAAGGCCAGCGAGGAACGGGCCATAGAACTCCTTGAGTTCATCGGCCTGGAAGCCAAGCGCGACCACCTCGCCCGCAACCTCCCCTACGGCGAACAGCGCAAGCTTGAGATCGCACGCGCCCTCGCCTCCGAGCCCGGCCTGCTCCTCCTCGACGAGCCCACCGCCGGCATGAACCCCCAAGAGACGCGCGCCACCGAAGAGTTGGTCTTCGCCATCCGCGACAAGGGCATCGCCGTCCTCCTCATCGAGCACGACATGCGCTTCGTCTTCAACCTCTCCGACCGCGTCGCCGTCCTCGTCCAGGGCGAAAAACTCGTCGAAGGCACCTCCGACGTCGTCCAGGCCGACGAACGCGTCATCGCCGCCTACCTCGGCGAACCCTTCGACGGCGACCCCGGCGCGGCGGAAGCCGCCGAGGTCGACGCGGCCGAAGCGCAGAGCACCACCGGCACCAAGGGAGAAGCCCAGTGACCGCACTCCTCGAAGTCGAGGACCTCCGGGTCTCCTACGGCAAGATCGAAGCCGTCAAAGGCATCTCCTTCAGCGTCGAAGCCGGCCAGGTCGTCACCCTCATCGGCACCAACGGCGCCGGCAAGACCACCACACTGCGCACGCTCTCGGGACTGCTGAAGCCCACAGCCGGCAAGATCCTCTTCGACGGCAAGCCCCTCAGCGGCATCCCCGCCCACAAGATCGTCTCCTTCGGACTCGCCCACTCCCCCGAAGGCCGGCACATCTTCCCCCGCCTGACGATCTTCGAGAACCTCCAACTCGGAGCGTTCCTCCGCAAGGACAAGGAGGGCATCGAGAAGGACGTACAGCGCACCTACGAGCTCTTCCCGATCCTCGGCGAACGCCGCAACCAGGCGGCAGGCACCCTCTCCGGCGGCGAACAGCAGATGCTGGCCATGGGCCGCGCGCTCATGTCCCAGCCCAAGCTGCTGATGCTCGACGAGCCCTCCATGGGCCTCTCCCCGATCATGATGCAGAAGATCATGTCGACCATCGTCGAGCTGAAGTCCCAGGGCACGACGATCCTCCTCGTCGAGCAGAACGCCCAGGCGGCACTCTCGCTCGCCGACCAGGGACACGTCATGGAAGTCGGCAACATCGTCTTGTCCGGCACCGGACAAGACCTCCTCCACGACGAATCGGTCCGCAAGGCATACCTCGGCGAAGACTGACTCTCTGCCCGTACGACAAGGGCCCGCGCCCCCTGCTGGGGACGCGGGCCCTTGTCTTGTCCGGCCGTCGAACTCAGCCCTTGTTGGCCTTCTTCTCGTCCGCGTCCTGAATCACGGCCTCCGCGACCTGCTGCATCGACATGCGCCGGTCCATCGAGGTCTTCTGGATCCACCGGAACGCGGCGGGCTCCGTCAGCCCGTACGACGTCTGAAGAATCGACTTCGCCCGATCGACCAGCTTGCGGGTCTCCAGGCGCAGGGTCAGGTCCGCGACCTCGTTCTCCAGCTCCCTGAGCTCCGTGAACCGCGAGACAGCCATCTCGATCGCCGGCACGACATCACTCTTACTGAAGGGCTTCACGAGATACGCCATGGCACCGGCGTCCCTCGCCCGCTCCACCAGGTCCCGCTGCGAGAACGCGGTGAGCATCAGCACCGGGGCGATCCGCTCCTCGGCGATCTTCTCGGCCGCGGAGATCCCGTCCAGCTTGGGCATCTTCACATCGAGGATGACGAGGTCCGGCTTGTGCTCACGGGCGAGCTCGACGGCCTGCTCACCGTCACCGGCCTCTCCTACGACGCTGTAGCCCTCTTCCTCCAGCATCTCTTTGAGGTCGAGCCGGATCAGGGCCTCGTCCTCGGCAATGACGACACGGGTCGTCAGCGGAGGCACGTGCGACTTGTCGTCGTCGGGCGCGTCTACGGGCTGGGGCGACTCGGGGGCGGTCACGGGGGCTCCTCGTTCAGGGGCGGGGGTACTGCTGACAAGAGCGTACCTAGCTGCGGTATGGTGGACGGGCAGCGGGTCGGGGTAAACCTTCGATTCACTGGGCCCCGGTAGCCCAATTGGCAGCAGGCAATGGATTCAAAACCCATACAGTGTCGGTTCGAGTCCGACCCGGGGCACTTTTCCTTTGATTCGAAGGTCACCATTAGAAGCGGATGTCCACGTTCTCGTGAACATCCGCTTTTTGCTGCGCGCCTTCGCGATCACTCGCACAGAGTGGCCGCATGTACGACGTCAGCACACGCAAGCGAGCTCTCGCGCTGGTTGCGCAGGGGCGCAGCCTGAATTCGGTCAGTCGCCAAACGGGCATCTCCCGCGCTGCAATCCGGTCCTGGCAAGAACGCGTTGAGCCCTTGCCTCGCATGGCACCACCGGACCCAGGACCGCCTGCCGATGACCAGGCCTATGCGTACCTGCTGGGCCTCTACCTGGGCGACGGCTGCATCAGTGCACACCGGCGCAGCGCCGGCTACTACCTCCGCATCGCTTGCGCCGACGCCTGGCCCGGCCTCATCCAGGAGTGCCGTGAAGCCATCACCCAAGTTCGCCCGGGGATTGGGGTCTACGCCGTCCAAAGAGAGGGTTACAGGATGGTGACCAGCTACTCGCGCCACTGGCCAAATCTCTTCCCCCAGCATGGCCCCGGAAAGAAGCACGAGCGCGTCATCGCCCTCGAACCCTGGCAGCAGGAGATCGTCGACACGCACCCCTGGGAGTTCATCCGTGGCCTCATCCATTCCGACGGGTGCCGCATCACCAATTGGACGACTCGCCTCGTCGCCGGTGAGCACAAGCGCTATGAGTACCCGCGGTACTTCTTCACCAACTTGTCGGGGGACATCATCCGGCTCTTCACCGACTCCCTTGACCAGGTGGGTGTCGACTGGAAGTTGGCGAACACTCGCAACGTCTCGATCGCCCGCAAAGCCTCAGTCGCCCTCATGGACACCCACGTAGGCCCCAAACACTGACCACGACTACTTGGGACTGTCGTCCTCGCCGACGTGGTGCACCCGGACCAGGTTCGTCGAGCCGGACACCCCGGGCGGGGAGCCGGCCGTGATCACGACCACGTCGCCCTTCTCGCAGCGGCCGTACCGCAGCAGCAGTTCGTCCACCTGGTCCACCATCGCGTCCGTGGAGTCGACATGCGGGCCGAGGAACGTCTCCACGCCCCACGTCAGACTCAGCTGAGACCGAGTCGCCGGCTCCGGGGTGAAGGCCAGCAGCGGGATCGGGGAGCGGTACCGGGACAACCGCTTCACCGTGTCGCCACTCTGCGTGAACGCGACCAGGAACTTCGCGCCCAGGAAGTCGCCCATCTCCGCCGCAGCCCGGGCGACCGCCCCGCCCTGCGTCCGCGGCTTGTTGCTTTCTGTCAGCGGCGGCAGCCCCTTCGCAAGGATGTCCTCCTCCGCCGCCTCCACGATCTTCGCCATCGTCCGGACCGTCTCGACCGCGTACTTGCCGACGCTCGTCTCCCCCGACAGCATCACCGCATCCGTGCCGTCGATCACCGCGTTCGCCACGTCAGAGGCCTCCGCCCTCGTCGGGCGCGAATTCTCGATCATCGAGTCCAGCATCTGCGTTGCCACGATCACCGGCTTGGCGTTCCGCTTGGCCAGTTTGATCGCCCGCTTCTGCACGATCGGCACCTGCTCCAGCGGCATCTCCACGCCCAGGTCACCCCGGGCCACCATGATGCCGTCGAAGGCCGCGACGATGTCGTCGATCGCCTCGACGGCCTGCGGCTTCTCCACCTTGGCGATCACCGGCAGCCGGCGCCCCGACTCGTCCATGATCCGGTGGACGCCCACGATGTCGCGGCCACTCCTCACAAAGGACAGCGCGATCACGTCGAAGCCCATGCGCAGGGCCCAGCGGAGGTCCTCCTCGTCCTTCTTCGAAAGCGCCGGGACCGAGACTGCGACGCCCGGGAGGTTCAGGCCTTTGTGGTCCGACACCATGCCGCCCTCGACCACCCTCGTGTGGACCCGGGGGCCCTCCACCGACGTGACCTCGAGGCAGACCTTGCCGTCGTCGACGAGGATGCGCTCACCCACGGCAACATCCTCGGCGAGTCCGCCGTACGTCGTCCCGCAGGACCGCTGGTCCCCTTCCGCGCCCTCCTCCACCGTGATGGTGAAGGTGTCGCCGCGTTCAAGAAGTACCGGTCCTTCGATGAAGTGGCCGAGGCGGATCTTCGGGCCTTGAAGGTCGGCGAGGAGGCCAACGCTGCGGCCGGTCTCGTCGGCGGCCTTACGGACGTGGTGGTAGCGCTCCTCGTGTTCGGCGTAGCTGCCGTGGCTGAGGTTGAAGCGGGCTACGTCCATTCCGGCGTCGACCAGGGCTTTGATCTGGTCGTACGAGTGGGTGGCGGGGCCCAGGGTGCAGACGATCTTTGCTCGGCGCATGTTTCGACCCTAGACCTTACCGGCGGGTAGGGAATTGGGGAGGCATGTCCACTCAACAACCTTTGAGTGAAGGGCTGTTGACAAGCGTTGAAGTGTGCACCATCCCGCTCTGATGAGCATTTCGTTTGCACATCGCAGCGGCCGCTCACAGCCTCGGTGGTGCCATGGTGAAGCGTGCGTTGACCTGGGCATGGACGTGTTGGCGTTGGGGTTCGAGGTCGAGGGGGGCGGCTGAGGTGTCCGCCGCGGCCTCGTAGGCCATGGAGCGTGCGCGGCTCGCTTTGCCGACGAACCGCGGCTCGGGGTCCTCGGCGCCGATGTCGGCGAGTTCGACGAGGGCCGCCAGCGATGTGCCCAGCGCTTCCGCGTACTCCCGCGCCCGTTGGACCGCTTCTCGTACCGCCTGCTGCCGGGCTTCCCGGTGGGCGGGTGAGTCCCGGCGCAGGGCCCACCAAGGGCCGTCGACGCTCGTCAACTCCAGGTCGGCCAACCTGGTGGTGAGTTCACCCAGTGCGGTGAAGTCGGTCAGCTCCGCCGTGATGTGGACGCGGCCGTGGTAGGCGTGGACGCGTTCGCCGCGGCCGTGTTCCTTGAGTTCCGGGGTGACCGAGAAGGAGCCGGTTTCGAGGCGTTCGACTGCGTCGCCGTAGGACTTCAGCAGGTCCAGGACGCTCGTGTTGCGGCGGGTGAGGTCGTCGAGGGCGGTGCGGCGGTCCTTGCCGCGGGCAGCGACGGTGACGCCGATGCGGGCTATCTCGGGGTCGACTTCGAGGTGGGCCTCGCCGCGGACGGCGATGCGGGGGGCGTCGGGGGTGCCGTAGGGGACGGAGTCGGTGGCCATAACGCCCCACTCTGTCAGTTTTCACGGGTGGGGTCATCAGATCGAAACCTGCGAGGCCTGTTGCCGTTGGGCATGACCGGGTCAGAATCTACGCGCGTTGTTGACCGTTCCCCGAGGAGATCAAGACATGCCCTTGAACCGCAGGAAGTTCCTGGAGAAGTCCGCCGTGACCGGTGCGGGTGTCGCGCTGGCGGGTGCCGTGGGCGCTCCGGCGGCCCAGGCCGCGGAGGCGAAGAAGGGTCACGAGGTGCGGTACTCCCTGACGGTGATGGGCACGACCGATCTGCACGGTCATGTCTTCAACTGGGACTACTTCAAGGACGCGGAGTACAAGGACTCGGCGGGCAACGCGCAGGGGCTGTCCCGGATCTCGACGCTGGTGAACCAGGTGCGTGCGGAGAAGGGCCGCTGCAACACGCTGTTGCTCGACGCGGGCGACACGATCCAGGGGACGCCGCTGACGTACTACTACGCGAAGGTCGACCCGATCACGGCCAAGGGTGGTCCTGTCCACCCGATGGCCGCGGCCATGAACGCCATCGGGTACGACGCCGTGGCGCTGGGCAATCACGAGTTCAACTACGGCATCGAGACGCTGCGGAAGTTCGAGGAGCAGTGCGACTTCCCGCTGCTGGGTGCGAACGCGCTGGACGCGAAGACGCAGAGGCCCGCTTTTCCGCCGTACTTCATCAAGAAGTTTCATGTGAAGGGCGCGCCGCCGGTGAAGGTCGCGGTGCTGGGTCTGACCAATCCGGGCATCGCGATCTGGGACAAGGCCTATGTGCAGGGCAAGTTGACGTTCCCGGGGCTTGAGGAGCAGGCGGCGAAGTGGGTGCCGAAGCTGCGGTCGATGGGTGCGGACGTGGTGGTGGTGTCGGCGCATTCGGGTTCGTCGGGGACGTCGTCGTATGGTGACCAGTTGCCGTACGTGGAGAACTCGGCGGCGTTGGTGGCGCAGCAGGTGCCGGGGATCGACGCGATTCTGGTCGGGCATGCGCATGTGGAGATTCCGGAGCTGAAGGTCACCAACACGAAGACCGGGAAGACGGTCG
The DNA here is from genome assembly GCF_001514145.1 of Streptomyces canus. GTDB lineage: Bacteria > Actinomycetota > Actinomycetes > Streptomycetales > Streptomycetaceae > Streptomyces > Streptomyces canus. Next base: position 366,446 of record NZ_KQ948659.1, on the reverse strand, counting down.
TGTTGTCGGAGCCGTTGGCGTATGCGGAGCGGTTGTCGCTGTTCGACATCGAGCTGGTTTTCGCGAAGGGCCGTTGGGCGGTCGAGTCGGTGTCGTCGAAGGTGCTCAACTCGAACTCGGTCGCGGACGACCCGAAGATCACCAAGCTGTTGAAGGCCGACCATGACGTGGTCGTGAAGTACGTCAACCAGGTCGTCGGTACGGCGACGCAGACGCTGACGACAGTGGAGGCGCGGTACAAGGACGCTCCGATCATCGACCTGATCACGAAGGTCCAGGAGGACGTGGTCAGGGCGGCGCTGACGGGCACGGAATACGCCTCGCTGCCCGTGATCGCGCAGGCGTCGCCGTTCTCGCGGACCTCGGAGATCCCGGCGGGCAAGGTGACGATCCGGGATCTGTCCAGCCTGTACGTGTACGACAACACGCTGGTGGCGAAGCTGCTGACGGGTGCGCAGCTCAGGGCGTACCTGGAGTACTCGGCGGAGTACTTCGTGCAGACGGCGGCGGGTGCGGTGGTCGACGTGGAGAAGCTGACGAACGCGAACAACCGTCCGGACTACAACTACGACTACGTGTCGGGGCTGTCGTACGACATCGACATCGCGCAGGCGGCGGGTTCGCGGATCAAGAACCTGACCTACAACGGTGCCGCGCTGGACGATGCCCAGAAGTTCGTGTTCGCGGTGAACAACTACCGGGCGAACGGTGGCGGCGCGTTCCCGCACGTGGCCTCCGCCACCGAGGTGTGGTCGGAGTCGACGGAGATTCGCACGCGGATCGCGGAGTGGGTGACCGCGAAGGGCGTGCTGGACCCGAAGGACTTCGCGTCGGTGGACTGGAGGCTCACGCGCGACGGAACGCCTGTGTTCTAGAGGTCCAGCAGGGTGAGGTCCACGGCGTCGGCGATGGCTTTGGCGCCGGCGTCGTTGACGTGGAGGCCGTCGCCGGCGTTGAACTCGTCGCGGATCCGGTCGGGTTGGTCCGGGTCCGCGACGGCGGCGGCCACGTCCAGGATGCCGTCGAAGGGGTGGTCGCCGCGGAGCAGCCAGGCGTTGACCTCGGCGCGTACGGCCTGGCCGCGCGGGGTGTCGTAGCCGTCGTGGACGGTGCCCTTGTAGGGGCCGATCGTGGAGCCGATGGCGGTGAGTCCGGCGGTGTGGAGGCGGTCGGCGAGGGTGGTGAGGCCGGCCTTGAACTCGGCCGCGGTGGGGCCTTCGGCGGGTTCCGGGTGGGCGAAGTGGCCGGGCAGGCCGAGGTCGTTGAGCCCGATGTGGATGATGACGTGGCTGACGCCGGGGGCGGCGAGGACGTCGTGGTCGATGCGGGCGAGGAGGTGTTCGCCGATCTCGTCGGTGAGGAGCCGGTTGCCGGAGATGCCGGCGTTGACGGTCCAGCCGTGTTTCAGGCGGCGGTTGAGCTGTCCGGGGAAGCTGTTGTCGGTGCCGGGGGTGGTGGCGGCGCCTTCGATCCAGGAGTCTCCGAAGGCGACGGCGATGCGGGTGCCGGCCGGGGCGAGGACGTCTGCGCCGGCGAGGAGGTGGCCGGTGGCGAACTCCTCGGGGTCTTCCAGTACGGCGGCGGACAGTTGGTTGCCGGGGACGGCGTGTCCGGTGTCGTAGGGCATGGCGGTGAAGGTGGTCGGTCCGGTGTCGCCCGGCAGGTAGAGGCTGAGGGTGAGTTCCTCGCCCGCGCTCACGGGGAGTTCGACGGGGTCGCTGATCGTCTCCTCGCCGGCGGGGATGGTGACGGTGGGGGCGCCGGAGAAGCGGAGCGGGGTGTCGCTGCCGGGGTCGATGCCGCTGCCTTTGGTGCGCAGGGCGAGGTGGGCGCCGCCGATGTCCAGGGGTGTGGTGCCGTAGCGGTTGGTCAGGTGGATGCGGACGGCCTCGCCGCCGCCGGCCAGGCGCAGGGACTGGCGGACGGTCTGGTCGGTGAAGCCGCGGGACTCGAAGAGGGCGAGGTTTTCGCGGGGGTTGATGGCGGCGGCACGGTGGGCGGCGGTCCAGGTGGTCGTCATGTCGGAGCCAACCGGGCCGGCGTCCGGGTTCTTCCGCCGCCGCCGGTTTTTTACCGTCCCTCGAGCAGGGGGGTGAGGGTGGGGGCCTGCCGGGCGGGTGGGATCTGGGGCCGGTGTTCGAGGCCGAAGGTGGTGAAGGCCGTGCGGGTGGGGAGGGGGTAGGCGTCCTTGCCGGTGACGGTGTTGAGGATGGTGGCGCTGCGCCAGGCGGCGAGTCCTAGGTCGGGGGTGCCGACACCGTGGGTGTGGCGTTCGGCGTTCTGGACGTAGACGTGGCAGTCGGCGCCGGTGACCGAGGGGTCGAGGTCGAGGCGGAAGTGTTCGTCGACGCGGGGGCGTTCGCGGCTGTCGCGGCGCAGGTAGGGGTCGAGTCCGGCGAGGATGCGGTCGAGGGGGCGTTCGCGGTGGCCGGTGGCGAGGACGACGGCGTCGGTGGTGAGGCGGGAGCGGGTGCCCTGCTGGATGTGCTCCAGGTGGAGTTCGATCTTCGTCGTGGCGATTCTGCCCGCGGTGCGGACGTGGACGCCGGGGGTGAGGACGGTGTCGGGCCAGCCGCCGTGCAGGGTGCGGCGGTAGAGCTCGTCGTGGATGGCGGCGATGGTGTCGGCGTCGATGCCGCGGTGGAGCTGCCACTGGGTGGTGCCGAGCCGGTCGCGGACGCTTTCCGAGAGGGCGTGGAAGTAGCGGGTGTAGTCGGGGGTGAAGTGTTCGAGGCCGAGTTTGGAGTACTCCATCGGTGCGAAGGCCTCGGTGCGGCCGAGCCAGTGGAGGCCCTCGTGACCGGTGGGGCGGTTGCGGAGCAGGTCGAGGAAGACCTCGGCGCCGGACTGTCCCGAGCCGACGACGGTGATGTGGTCGGCGGCGAGGAGGGTCTGGCGGTGGGCGAGGTAGTCGGTGGCGTGGACGACGGGCACGCCGGGGGTCTCGACGAGGGGTTTGAGGGGTTCGGGTACGTGGGGTTCGGTGCCGATGCCGAGGACGATGTTCTTCGTGTACGTCCGGCCCAGTGCTTCGGCTTCGCCGTCGGTGTCGAGCTGGGTGAAGTCGACTTCGAAGACGTCGCGTTCGGGGTTGAAGCGGACGGCGTCGACCTGGTGGTGGAAGTGGAGGCCGGGGAGGTTCTCGGCGACCCAGCGGCAGTAGGCGTCGTATTCGGCGCGCTGGATGTGGAAGCGCTCGGCGAAGTAGAAGGGGAAGAGGCGCTCGCGGGTCTTGAGGTAGTTGAGGAAGCTCCAGTGGCTGGTGGGGTCGGCGAGGGTCACCAGATCGGCGAGGAAGGGGACTTGGATGGTGGCGCCGTCGATGAGCAGTCCGGGGTGCCAGCCGAAGGCGGGGCGCTGTTCGTAGAAGACGGCGTCGAGTGCGGTGAGGGGCTGGGCGAGGGCGGCGAGGGAGAGGTTGAAGGGTCCGATGCCGATGCCGACGAGGTCGCGGGGTGCGTCGGGCTCGTGGTGTGGGGGGTGGGGGTTCATCGGGGGGTGGTTCCTTCCACGAGTTGCAGGAGTCCGGCGAGGTCGGCCGGCCGGGTGGTGGGGTTGAGGAGGGTGACCTTGAGCCAGAGCCGGTTCGCTGCGCGGGCTCGGCCGAGGACGGCACGGCCGTCGGTGAGGAGTTTTCGGCGTACGGCGGCTACGGCGTCGTCGGTGGCGCTCGCGGGTCGGAACAGGACCGTGCTGATGGTGGGGGGTTCGTGGAGTTCGAAGCCGGGGTGGTCGTGGACGAGCTGCGCGAACTCCCGTGCTTGCTCGCAGACTTGGTCGACCAGGGCGCCGAGTCCTGTGCGTCCCAGGGTTTTCAGGGTGACGGCGATCTTGAGGATGTCGGGGCGGCGGGTGGTGCGCAGGGAGCGGCCGAGGAGGTCGGGGAGGCCGGCCTCGGTGTCGTCGTCGGCGTTGAGGTAGTCGGCGCGCTGGTGGAGGGCGGTGAGGTCGTTGCCGTTGCGGACGGCGAGGAGTCCTGCGGCCACCGGCTGCCAGCCGAGTTTGTGCAGGTCGAGGGTGACGGTGTCGGCGGTGTCGATGCCGGTGAGCTTGTCTCGGTGCCGGGTGCTGAAGAGGAGACCGCCGCCGTATGCCGCGTCGATGTGCAGGCGGGCGCGGTGTCTTGCGCACAGGTGTGCGATCTCGGGCAGCGGGTCGATTTGTCCGGTGTCTGTGGTGCCTGCGGTGGCAGCGACGAGGAGGGGGCCCTGGAGAGTGGTGAGGGCGGTCTCCAGAGTTGCGGGGTCGAGGGTGGGGATGGTGACGGGGTGGGGCATTCCTAGCAGCCAGGCCGCGCGTGGGAGCGAGTGGTGGGCGTTGGATCCGCATACGAGTCGGACGCCTGGGCCTTGGATCTCGCGGGCCAGTAGCAGAGCGAGTTGGTTGGATTCGGTGCCGCCGGTTGTTACCAGGGCATCGTTGTCGGCTGCCGGCCGGTGGGGGCTTGTCGCGCAGTTCCCCGCGCCCCTGGGTACCTCCCGGTAGACCTCGTTTGCCAGTGCTCGTGTCAGCTGGGCCTCGAGCTCTGACGCTGCCGGGGCCTGGTCCCACGAGTCCATCGACGGATTCAAAACGCTCACGGCCAGGTCTGCCGCTGCGGCCACCGCCAGGGGTGGGCAGTGGAGGTGGGCCGCGCAGAAGGGGTCCGCCGGGTCCGCGGAGCCTTCCGCCAGGGCTCGTACCAGGTGCCGTAGAGCATCCGGATCGCCCTCGTCGGGCAGTACGTCTCCCACCGCATCGCGCACCCGTGACGCGACCGCCCCCGGCCCGCCCGCCGGGAGTGGGCCCCCGCGCGCACGCGCTCCCTCCCCCAGCGCCTCCAGGACCGTGCGGAGCAGCGGGCGCAGCGAGGACGGGCCTTCGGGGCCCGAGGCCAGGGGCGGCGTGTTCATCGTCGACCTCCGGGGGCGCTGGGGGCTTCCAGCTTGGACGCGGCCCGCGTGCGCGCGCCCGGAGAGTTCAACGATCCTGACCCGAAAGGGGGTACTCCCGTACGGGGAAAACCCGCTCTACATCTGCCGCACGCGCAACGCCCGTCCCAGGTCGTCGAGTTGGTCGATCAGCTTGCGGCGCAGGGCGGGGATGGGGTCGGCGTCGCGCAGGCAGGCCTGGCCGAGGGTCTGGTTGTCCTCGTCGATGGCGTGGTCGGGGAACGCCCAGCGGCCGGCGGCGTCGGCGATCGCGGGGCCCCGGCGGGCGGCGAGGGCGACGGCGTCCTCGTAGTAACGGGGCACGTACTGCCGTACGAGTTCGGTCTGTTCGGGCTGCCAGAAGCCCTGGGCGGTGGCGGTGAACAGGTAGTTGGAGAGGTCGTCGCGGGTGAACATCGCCTCCCATGCCTGTGCTTTGGCCTCTTCTGTGGGGAGGGCGGCGCGGCAGCGGGCGGCGCCTTCCTGACCGGTGGCCGAGGGGTCGCGTTCCAGTTCGGCGGCGATCGCGGTCTCGTCGGTGGCGCCGAGGACGGCGAGGCGGGCGAGGACGCGCCAGCGCAGTTCGGGGTCGAGTTCGGGGCCGCCGGGGACGGTGCCGTCGGCGAGCCAGGCGGCGATGGTGTCGGGCTGGGAGGTGACGTTGATGCAGTGGCGGACGGCGATCAGGCGCAGGCCGGGGTTGTCGCCGTCCTCGGTGCGGCGGATGAGGTCGCGGCACAGGGAGGAGAGGGTGGCGAGGGCGGCGGGGCGCTGTTCGGGGGTGGCGTAGCGGTCGGCGACGTAGGTGGAGGCGAAGGCGAGGACACCCTGGACGAGGGCCAGGTCGGTCTCGTGCGGGAGGTGGGCGCGGGCCGCGTCCAGGTAGGCGGTGGGCGGGAGTTCGCCGTCGCGGACGGCGTCCCTGAGGGCGTTCCAGACGACCGCGCGGGTCAGCGGCGAGGGCAGGCCGGAGAGGCTCTCAGTGACCGCTTTGAAGGACTCGTTGTCGAAGCGGACCTTGGCGTAGGTGAGGTCGCCGTCGTTGAGCAGCAGGAGGGTGGGGCGCTTGCCGATGGGCAGCGGTCCCTGGGAGTCGGTCTGGGGGACGTCGAGGTCGAGGCGTTCGCGCAGGACGAGGTGGCGGCCCTCGTCGGCGACGTCCTGGTCGTAGAGGCCGACGGCGATGCGGTGCGGGCGGCTGCCCTTGTGCTCGACCTGGAGGGTGTACGTGCCTTCCTCGGCGCGGGTGACGGTCGGCCTGAGGGTGTCGACGCCGGTGGTGCGCAGCCAGGCGTCGGCCCAGGCGTGGACGTCGCGTTCGGTGGCGGAGGCGAGGGAGTCGATGAAGTCGGCGAGGGTGGCGTTGGCGAACTTGTGGCGGGCGAAGTGGGTGTTGATGCCGGCGAGGAAGTCCTTCTCGCCGAGCCAGGTCACCAGTTGCCGGAGTGCGGAGGCGCCCTTGGCGTAGGAGATGCCGTCGAAGTTGAGGAGGGCCGAGGCGGTGTCGTCGACTGCCTCGGGGGCCACGGGGTGGGTGGAGGGGCGCTGGTCGGCGTCGTAGCCCCAGCCCTTGCGCATGACGCCGAAGTCGACCCAGGTGTCGGTGAAGCGGGTGGCTTCGGTGAGGGTCTGGTAGCCCATGTACTCGGCGAAGGACTCGTTCAGCCAGATGTCGTCCCACCAGCGCAGGGTGACGAGGTCGCCGAACCACATGTGGGCCATTTCGTGGGCGATGACCATGGCGCGGGTCTGGCGTTCGGTGTCGGTGACGGCGGAGCGGTAGACGAATTCGTCGCGGAAGGTGACGAGGCCGGGGTTCTCCATCGCGCCGGCGTTGAACTCGGGGACGAACGCCTGGTCGTAGGAGTCGAAGGGGTAGGGCTCCTCGAACTTCTCGTGGTAGCGGTCGTAGCACTGCCGGGTGATCTCGAAGAGTTCGTCGGCGTCGGGGTCGAGGTGGGGCGCGAGGGAACGGCGGCAGTGGATGCCGAAGGGCAGGCCGCGGTGTTCGGTGCGCACGGAGTGCCAGGGGCCGGCGGCGACGGCGACGAGGTAGGTGGAGATCAGGGGCGTGGGGGCGGCCTGCCAGAGGCCCTCGCCGAGGTCGGTGGTGATGCCGTTGGCGAGGACGGTCCAGTCCTCGGGGGCCTTCACGGACAGGTCGAAGACGGCCTTGAGGTCGGGTTGGTCGAAGGCGGCGAAGACGCGCTGGACGTCGTCCATGAACAGCTGGGTGTAGACGTAGGTCTCGCCGTCGGTGGGGTCGGTGAAGCGGTGCATGCCCTCGCCGGTGCGGGAGTACCGCATGACGGCGTCGATGCGCAGTTCGTGCTCGCCGGCGGTCAGGCCCTTGAGGGGCAGCCGGTCGTCCTCGAGGGTTTCCGGGTCGAGGGGGCGGCCGTCGAGGGTGGCCTCCCGCAGTTCGGCCGGCTTGAGCTCGACAAAGGTGTCCGCTGCGGCGCGCGCCGTGAACCGGACGACGGTCCGGGACTCGAAGGTCTCGTCGCCGGTGGTGAGGTCGAGCGCGATGGTGTAACGGTGAACGTCGAGGAGCTTGGCACGGGTCTGCGCTTCGTCGCGCGTCAGTACGGACATGCAGGACATGCTGCCTGATGGCACGGGCAACTCACAGAGGCGGATCGGTACACGCCTTATGTCCGGTCCTGTTCGAGCTCCCCGGTGTGCGCCCCTTGTCCGCGCTGTACCGGTACGCGGGCGTCCGGGTGGGGCAGGGGTCTGCGGGCGGCGCTCTCCTCGTTCTCGCCGTGGCCCTTGACGAGAGCGCGTAGCTCCCGCACCTCGTGTTCGAGGGCGAGGTGGCGCCGGTGGGCGTCGAAGAGGTAGCGGACCTTGGTGCGCAGGGCCCAGGGGTCGATGGGTTTCATCACGAGGTCGGCGACGCCGAGGCCGAAGGCGGTGGAGGTCAGTTCGTGGTCGGCGCCGAAGCCGGTGAGCAGGATGACGGGGATGTGCTGGGTCTGCTCCAGGCGTCGCATGTAGCGGACCACGTCGAGGCCGCTGACGCCGGGCATCCGCACGTCGAGGAGCAGGAGGCCGACCTGGCCCCGGAGGACCTGCTTGAGTGCCTCGTCCCCGCTGGTGGCGCGGCCGAGCCGGTAGCCCAGCGGGGCGAGGGCACTCTCCAGGGCGTAGAGGGTGTCCTCGTGGTCGTCGACGATGAGGATCTTGGCATCCGAAGGCATGGCTCGACGTCCCTCCCTCGCGGACAGCCAGCCTACGCCCGCTTCCTGACGCGGAGTGCTCGCGGGCTGACAAGGAGTGCACAGCGCAGCATGCCGCGTGCGGGGCGCCGTGTCACCTCCCCGGGGCGTCGGTCGAGGTCAATTGGCCAGCGGGGTGGAGCCGTTCACGGTGTCCTCGGCGATGCGCTCGTGGTGTCTGATCACCTCGGCGATGATGAAATTCAGGAACTTCTCAGCGAAGGCCGGGTCGAGTTTGGCGTTCTCGGCGAGGGTGCGCAGCCGCTCGATCTGGCGGGCCTCGCGGGCCGGGTCGGCGGGCGGCAGCTGGTGGCGGGCCTTGAGGTGGCCGACCTGCTGGGTGGCCTTGAAGCGCTCGGCGAGCATGTGGACGACGGCCGCGTCGATGTTGTCGATGCTGTCCCGCAGCCGGGCGAGCTCCTCGCGGACGGCGGGGTCGACGTCACCGGATCCGGTGTTGCTGGTGGTCATGAGCGACAACCCTACGGGGGCGGGGCGGCAGGTTCCTCGTCGGATCGGCCGGATCGGGGGCAGGGTCGGCTCGCGGGCTGATTGGCTGGAACGGGGACCGCGGGATCGGCCCTGGGCAGTGCCTTTCCGATCATCTGATCGCTGGGTCGGTCGTGAGGGATGGGGAGCCAGGCGATCACGGCCGCGCTCGGCAGAGCCCGCTCCGTCACCGGCTGAGCCTGTACGGCCCCCACCGAACCCACGCGCCCGGCACCTGGAGCACGCGCAGTCCCACCTCGGGCGCTGTGTGACGCAACACCGGTAACAAGGGGTCGTTCGGGGCCCGTTCGAAGATCGCGACCGGGTGGCAGGGGCACAAGGGCGTGTTCTGACCGGACTTCAGCCCAGGTCCGTCAACTCCCGCGCGACCACCGTGCGGAAGTCGTGCGGTGGTCGCCCGGTGACGTGCCGGACCACGTCGGTCGTGCGGTCCTCGGCGCCCTCGGCGATGGCGCGGTCCATGTCGGCCAGCAGCTCGGCGAACTCCCGGCCCACCAGCGGCGCGAGGCGGTCGCACTGCTGCTCGTGGGTCAGGTGGCGGTGGACGACCGGGTGGCCCGTGGCCTCGCCGACCATCGTGGCGATGTCGTCGTGGCTGAGTGCCTGCGGCCCGGTGAGGACCAGGTCGGAGTCGGGGGAGCGTACGTCGGTCAGGGCGCGCACGGCGACGGCGGCGATGTCCTCGGCGTCGACGAAGCCGACCCGGCCCTTCCCTGCCGCCGTATGGATGGTGCCGGTGTCGCGGATGCCGAGCGCATGCATGTGCGTGCCCGTGAAGTTCTGCATGAACCAGGACGGCCGTAGGACCGCCCATGCGTCGAAGAGGTCCGGCAGCGCCTGGTGGACCACCCCCACGGCCGGGCCGCCCTCGGGGACGGCCGACGAACTGAGCAGCACCGCGCGGCCGACGCCGGTCGCGCGGGCCCGCCGGAGGAAGGGGAGCATGACCGCCGCCGGGTCCGGGTCGCCCACGGGCGGTACGAGGTAGACGCGGTCGACTCCGGCGAGGGCGTCTGCGTGGGTGGCGGGGTCGTACCAGTCGAAGCGGACCGGCTCCGCCTGCGGGACGGGGGTGCCGCGGCGGCTCGCGGCCCTGACCCGGTGACCGACGGTGGTGAGCTGTGCGGTGACACGGCTGCCGGTGGTGCCGGTGGCGCCTGTGACCAGGGTGGTGCCGGTCATCGGTCGCTCTCCCCGAAGCCCGGGCCGTCGAGCGCGAGGGCGGCCAGCGGGTCCCAGTAGTCCCGGTAGGAGACGATGAGCCCGTCCCGTACGGTCACCACGGCGATGTAGGCCATCTCGAAGGGGCCGTCCGTCGCGACCACGCGGCCCACACCGCGCATCTCCACCACGATCGTCTCCGGGTCGGTGGTCTCGTGGATCCGTACCTCGGGGAAGTCGTGCAGGTCGATGTGGTCGGGGTAGGGGCGCATGTACGCGGCGACGGCCTGCCTGCCCTCCAGTCGCCGGGGTCGGCCCGGCGGGGCGAAGGGGAACTCCATGGTGCCGCCCTCGGCCCACAGGTCGACCCAGGCGGCGATGTCCTTGTCCAGCAGCAGACGCAGGCTGTGGCGGTACAGGTCCGCCGGTGAGGTGGCGTTCGCGGGCATGGGGGATCTCCGTCCCGTCGTACGATACGGACCCGAGGTCCGTTTCAGCTGCCCGGAACGATACGGACCCGGGGTCCGCTTCGTAAGATACGGACCCGAGGTCCGCTTTCCGGGCAGAGGGAGCCGCGCCCCATGACCGAGCGCACACCACGCAAGGACGCCGTCCGGAACCGGGCGGCCCTCCTCGCGGCCGCCGACACGCTCTTCGCCGACGACGGGAGCGGGGAAGCCGTCACGATGGCCGACGTCGCGACCGCGGCCGGGGTCGGCAAGGCGTCGCTCTTCCGGGCCTTCGGCGACCGCACGGGGCTGATCCGCGCGCTGTACGAGGCACGGCTCGAACCGGTGCGGGACGCGGTGGAATCGGGCCCGCCGCCGCTCGGGCCCGGCACTCCCGCGCCGGAGCGGGTGTTCGCCCTGCTCGACACCCTCCTGTGCTTCAAGCTCGACAACCGCCATCTCGTCCTGGCCCTGGAGGACACGGGGAGCGACAGCCCGTACCGGGCGGAGCACTACGGGCACTGGCACGCCCTGCTGGAATCCACGCTGCGCCAGATCCCCGGCCTCCCGGATCCCGCCTTCACCGCCCACGCCCTCCTCGCCGCCACCCGCGCCGACCTCGTCGAACACCTCGCCGGGCACGAGGGCGTACCCCGGGAAACGCTCCGCGCCCACCTGGCCACCTTCACCGCGAGAGTCCTGAACGGTCCTGTTGTGTAGAGCTGCCTTCTGGTCGCCGCCGGGCGCTGTCAGGTTGCAGTGATGTGCGTCACGCCCGAATTGTTGGCGATGGCGGCGATTGGCCCGTTGTCGATAAGTGGTAAGCGCGGCTCTCCGGGCCGAATCGGGATGCTGTCACCTGGACCGGGAAATTCGGCCGATCGCTCGGCGCCGTGATCGCGGTTGCGAAAAGCCGCACTCCGCCTGGTCACACGTGTGTGCGGGTGCGCAAGGAGATGTGAAGAGATCCGGATTCGCGGATCGGGGTGTCACGGAGCGTGAGCCCTGCCGCCACAGGGGCGTTCGTTGCCCGGCGCGCTCGGCGGTCCACATAATGACCGGGCTCGTCGACGGGCCGCAGGAGGGGAACCCCTTTGCACTGACGTTTGCCATCGAACACCGGACTATCTGAATGAGGTCACCCATGGCCCGACATCGCCAGAAACCGAAGCGCCGCAAGACAGCCGGTGTCGTAGCCGCCGTGGTGACGGTGGGCGCCGTGGCCGTCCCTGTGGCAGCCCAGGCGAGCGGCAATGGGCCGGGCGTCTGGGACATCGTCTCGTTCAGCTGGTGGGGCTGGGGTGAGAAGTCGGATCCGGTAGCCACCCCGAAGCCGTCGTCGTCGGCTTTCGCATCCGCGACCGCACTGGCGTCGCCGACCTCCGCCAAGGCCACCCCGACCGGCACCCCGAGCGCCTCCGCCAGCCCCTCCCCGAGCACGTCTCCCAAGGCGTCCGGCACCCCGACCGCCACACCGGTCGCCGACTCGTCCGCGACGCCGTCGAGCTTCCCCAAGGCCACGGGCTTCAGCAGCCCACCCACCACCGCCGCCGACAGCGCGGACCCGGGGCCCACGCACCAGGTGCTCACTCTCGTCAACGCCGAGCGCGCGAAGGCCGGTTGCTCGCCGCTGACCGAGAACGCCAAGCTCACCAAGGCCGCCCAGGACCACAGCCAAGACATGGCCGACCACCAGAACATGTCCCACACCGGTTCCGACGGCTCCTCCATGGGCGACCGGCTCGCCCGCGTGGGCTACGCGTTCAGGACGGCGGGCGAGAACGTCGCCTACGGCTACAGCTCACCCGAGAGCGTCATGGACGGCTGGATGAACAGCCCCGGCCACAAGGCGAACATCCTCAACTGCGCCTTCAAGGAGATCGGCATCGGCCTGGCCCAGCCGGGCTACTACTGGACCCAGGACTTCGGCGCGACCTCGTAGCCGCGAACGCCAGGGCCTGTCCGGCGGATCAGGCCGGCAGCGAGCCCTCGATCACCGTCCACGCAGCGTCGGACATCTCCCCATCCCTCACGACCGACCCAACGCCGTCAGATCCGCGGCGGATCGTCCGGATCCGGCACCTGGTTGCTCCAGCCGCCCGGGACGGTTCGGCTCTCCTGGGCGCGGAAGCGGACCGGGGCCATGCCGACGCGGCGGGTGAACAGGCGGGAGAAGTAGGCGGGGTCGTCGTAGCCGACGCGGCGGGCGATCGAGGCGACGGGGAGTTCGGTGGCGGCGAGGAGTTCCTTGGCGCGGCCCAGGCGGATGCCGAGGAGGTAGTCCTTGGGGCTGCAGCCGGCGCCCCGGCGGACGGCGGTGCGCAGTTCGGCGAGGGTCATGCCGTGCCGGGCGGCGTGGTCGGCGACCGACATCGGTTTGAAGGCGTCGCGGGCGAGGGCCTTGAGGACCGGGTCGCCGTCGGGGGCGAGGTCGGCGCGGGCGCGGCGCAGGGCGACGAGGAGTTCGTGGACGGCGGCGCCGGTCTCCACCTCCAGGAGGGGATTGTCGCGGCGGGCGGCCCGTGCGATGCGGGCGATCACCGCACGCGGTCCGGTGGCGTCGGACAGGGCCACGACAGGGCGGTCGGGCTCGATGTAACCCAGTTCGGTGTACGTGGCGGTGGCGGGCCCGGTGAAGCCGACGAAGCCCTCGTCCCAGCCGGCCCCCGGGTCGGGCGCGTAGTGGTGCGGGACTCCGGGTGTGAGCCACAGCAGCGCGGGCGCGGTGACGGTCCTGCGCCGGCCGTCGGGCGTCTCGTACCACCCGGTGCCGGTGCTGATGACGACGGCGACGTGGCTGTCGAGGGTGCGGGGACCGACGGTGGGCAGCGGGCCGTACTGGAGTCCGACCCCGAGGCAGACCAGGCCCAGGCGCTGATGGACGGGGCTGGGCGTGAGGAACCGCATCCACGTGTGGTACATCGCGCTCCTTGCCTGCGCTTCGGTCCAAGCAGCGACGATCTTTGTCCATGGACCTGGCCGCCGCCAGTGGTGAGGGTGGAGCCTATGAGCGAGTTCACGGTGGGTGAAACCGATTTCCTGCTGGACGGACGGCCGGTGCGGCTGCTGTCCGGCGCGCTGCACTACTTCCGTGTGCACGAAGCCCAGTGGGGGCACCGGCTGGCGATGCTGCGGGCGATGGGTCTCAACTGCGTGGAGACGTACGTGCCGTGGAACCTGCACGAGCCGCACCCGGGTGACGTCCGGGACGTGGAGGCGCTGGGCCGTTTCCTGGACGCGGCCGGGGAGGCGGGGCTGTGGGCGATCGTCCGCCCGGGTCCCTACATCTGCGCGGAGTGGGAGAACGGCGGTCTGCCGCACTGGCTGAAGGGTCACGCGCGCACGAGCGACGAGGGGTACCTGGGGCAGGTGGAGCGCTGGTTCCGGCGGCTGCTGCCCCAGGTCGTGGAGCGGCAGATCGACCGCGGCGGCCCGGTGATCATGGTCCAGGCGGAGAACGAGTACGGCAGCTACGGCTCGGACGCCGTGTATCTGCTGCGGCTGACCGAGCTGCTGCGCGCGCAGGGCGTCACGGTGCCGCTGTTCACCTCGGACGGCCCCGAGGACCACATGCTCACCGGCGGCTCGATTCCCGGTGTCCTGGCCACGGTCAACTTCGGCTCCGACGCGCGGACGGCCTTCGAGACGCTGCGCCGGTACCGCCCGGACGGCCCGCTGATGTGCATGGAGTTCTGGTGCGGCTGGTTCGAGCACTGGGGCGGCGAGCACGTCGTACGGGACGCCGGGGACGCGGCCGCGGCGCTGCGGGAGATTCTGGAGTGCGGCGCCTCGGTGAACCTCTACATGGCGCACGGGGGCACGAACTTCGCCGGCTGGGCGGGCGCCAACCGGGGCGGGGGCGCGCTGCACGACGGTCCGCTGGAGCCGGACGTGACGTCGTACGACTACGACGCGCCGATCGACGAGTACGGCAGGCCGACGGAGAAGTTCTGGCGCTTCCGTGAGGTGCTGGCACAGTACGGTCCGGTGGCCGACCTGCCGCCCGCGCCCGGGGTGCTGGAGGCGGGTGGTGACGTGAACCTGTCCGAATGGGCCGCCCTGTCCGCCGTACTGGAGGAGCGCGGCGGACCGCCTCACGAGGGCCCCGTCCCGCCGGCCTTCGAGGAGCTGGACGTCGATCGTGGGCTCGTACGGTACGAGGTGACCGTGCCGGGGCCGCGGCAACCGTATCCGCTGACCGCGCGGGGGCTGCGGGATCTGGCCGTGGTGTACGTCGACGGGGAGCGGGCGGGGGTGCTCACCGAGGAGGACGTCCAGCTCAAGGAGCCGGTCGCGGGGTACGCGCGCGTGGAGCTGTGGGTGGAGTCGCTGGGGCGGGTCAACTACGGGCCCCGGAGCGGGGAGGGCAAGGGGATCACCGGGGGGCTGCTGCACGAGCGGCAGTTCCTGCACGGGGTGCGGGCGCGGGGGCTGCGGCTGGACGCGCTGGACTCCGTGACCGGGATCGGCTTCCGGGAGGTCCCCGGAGGAGGCGCGCCGGGCCTGTACCGGGGTGAGGTGTCCGTGCGAGGGGCTGGGGACGCGGTGCTGGAGCTGCCGGGCTGGACCCGGGGCTTCGTGTGGGTCAACGGCTTCAACCTCGGCCGGTACTGGTCGGCAGGCCCGCAGCGGACGCTGTACGTGCCCGGTCCTGTACTGCGGGAGGGCGGCAACGAGGTGTGGGTGCTGGAGCTGGAGGAGGCACCGGCGAACGGGACCGTGCTCCGGCTCCGCGCGCCCGGTCCGACCCACGAGAATCCGCTCACGACCTCGTAGAGTGGAGTCGGGTTCTGGGCGTCTTGGGGGTACGGGCGTGACGAACGACGGACCGGTCCAGCACGGCTACCCGCATCTGGAGACGGTGCGGGCGTCGATCAACGCGCTCTACAAGCGGCTGTCCTACGACACCGTCCAGACGTTCGCGACGAGTGTGGCGCCGGTGGACGTGGCGTTCTGCGACACCGACGATCTCCATCTCGGTGTGCAGCGGGTGGCCCGGGAGCTGGTGCGGCACTACCGGCTGCCGGACGCCCGGTTCGTGGTCAGTTTCCGGGAGATGACCCATGCGGCGAACGTCGAACTCACCGCGGGCCCTGAGTACTTCGTCGAGCTGAACGACCGTTTCCGCACGCATCGGCGGGACATCGGCGCGGCGCTGGCCCACGAGGTCATGCACGTGTATCTGCACCGGCTGGATCTCTCGTTCCCGGGGGTGCGCGAGAACGAGATCCTCACGGACACGGCGGCGACGTATCTGGGGGCGGGGTGGCTCCTGCTGGACGCGTACCGGGAGGACGCGGCGTCGTCGCAGAAGCTGGGGTATCTCACGCCGGAGGAGTTCGGGTACGTGCTGGCGAAGCGGTCGCTGGTGTTCGGGGAGGATCCCTCGGTGTGGTTCACCAGTGCGCAGGCGTACACGGCGTATGTGAAGGGCATGGCGCAGGCCCGCCAGGACTCGGAGCAACCGCCCCTCACGGCGGCGGGCTGGGCGGGCCGGCGCCGGTACGCGCGAGACCGTCGCCACGCGCCCGGCCCGCAGCCGGGAGTCCCCTACACCTTCACCCCGGACGGCCCCGGGCGCCTGCGGGTGTCGTTTCCCTGCCCTACCTGTCATCAGCGGATTCGGGTGCCGGTGAGGGGGCGGGTGCGGGCGCGGTGTGCTCTGTGCCGGACGGTTCTGGAGTGTGACACGTAGGGGTGGGCGGACCCGGTCAGGCCCCGTACACCGGGCCCGGCGCCTCCGCCTCGCCGAGCAGCTTCAGGGTCGCCTCCCCCGCCTCGGCCGGAGTCCACGTCGCCCCCTTGTCAGCGGTCGGGCCGGGCCGCCAGCCCTCCATCACCGTGATGCGGCCGCCCACCGCCTCGAAGACCCGGCCCGTCACTCCCGCGCTCGCCTCGGAGCCCAGCCAGACCACCAGCGGTGACACGTTCTCCGGGGCCATCACGTCGAAGCCGTCGGTCGGGGCGGCCATCGTGTCGGCGAAGGTCTGCTCCGTCATCCTCGTCCGGGCCGCGGGGGCGATCGAGTTGACCTGGACGCCGTAGCGGGCGAGCTCGGCCGCCGCGACCAGGGTGAGGGCGACGATTCCGGCCTTCGCGGCGCTGTAGTTGCCCTGTCCGACCGAGCCCAACAGGCCTGCTCCGCTACTGGTGTTGATGATGCGGGCGGTCGGCGTACGTCCCGCCTTCGCCTCCGACCGCCAGTGTGCCGCCGCGTGCTTCAGCGGCAGGAAGTGGCCTTTCAGGTGGACCCGCGTCACCGTGTCCCAGTCCTCCTCGTCGAGGTTCACCAGCATGCGGTCGCGCAGGAAGCCGGCGTTGTTGACGAGGGTGTCGAGGCGGCCGTACGTCTCCAGGGCGGTCCGGACGAGGGACGCGGCACCGTCGGCCGTGGCGATGTCGCCGCCGTGGGCGACCGCCTCGCCGCCCACCGCGCGGATCTCGTCGGCCACGAGGGAGGCGGGGCTGTCGGGGCCCGGGGTGCCGTCGAGGCCGACGCCGAGGTCGTTGACGACGAGCCGTGCTCCCTGGGCGGCGAAGGCGAGGGCGTGGGCGCGGCCGAGTCCGCGGCCCGCGCCGGTGACGACGACGACCCGGCCGTCGCAGATTCCGGTCATCTCACGTCTCCTTGTTGATGGTTCACGTCTCCTTGTTGACCGTCGCGGCGTCGAGGAACGCCGGCCGTTCCCCGCCGCCGTGCACCAGCAGCGAGGCCCCGCTGATGTACGCGGCGGCGTCCGAGGCGAGGAACACGGCCGCCGCCCCGACGTCCGACGGCTCGGCCAGGCGCCCGAGCGGGACCGTGCGGGAGACGGCGGCGATGCCGTCCTCGTCGCCGTAGTGCAGATGCGACCGCTCGGTGCGGACCATGCCGACGACCAGGGTGTTGACGCGCACGTCCGGCGCCCACTCCACGGCCATCGAGCGGGCGAGGTTCTCCAGGCCCGCCTTGGCCGCCCCGTACGCGGCCGCGCCCGGCGAGGGCCGGCCGCCGCTGACGCTCCCGATCATGACGATCGAGCCGCGGGTCTGTTTGAGGCGTTCGTGCGCGGCGAGCGACACCGCCAGCGGGGCGAGGAGGTTCAACTCCAGGACGCGGAGATGCCGTTCGGGGCCGGCGTCGGCGAGCAGCCGATAGGGCGCCCCTCCGGCGTTGTTGACGAGTACGTCCAGGCGAGGGAGTTCGGCGAAGAACCGCCGTACGGCGTCCGCGTCCCGGACGTCCAAGCTCGCGAACCGTGTCTTCGGCAGCGGGACTTCGGGCGGTCTGCGCGCACAGACGACGACCTCGGCGCCCGCCTCCACGAAGGAGCGGGCGATCCCGGCGCCGACTCCACGCGTCCCGCCGGTGACGACCACGACCCTCCCGTTCAGCTCCATTCACCGCTACCCTTCACCTAACAAACGTTTGGTGGAAAGGTAGCTGATGCGGCCATGGGTGTCTCCACCTCGTCCCCGGAAAAGGGGATCGTCCTGGTCGGGGTCGACTTCCCGCCGGTGAACGCGCTGCCGGCGGACGGCTGGTTCGCCCTGGCCGACGCCGTGCGCGCGGCGGGCCGTGACCCGGCGGTCAGGTGTGTCGTCCTGGCGGCCGAGGGGCGCGGATTCAACGCGGGCGTGGACATCAAGGAGATCCAGACGCGCGGCTCGGCCGCCCTCGTCGGTGCCAACCGCGGGTGTTTCGAGGCTTTTTCGGCGGTGTACGACTGCGAGGTGCCCGTGGTGGCGGCCGTGCAGGGATTCTGCCTGGGCGGGGGCGTCGGACTGGTGGGCAACGCGGATGTGATCGTGGCGAGCGAGGACGCCACCTTCGGCCTGCCCGAACTGGACCGCGGGGCGCTCGGCGCGGCCACGCACCTGGCCCGCCTGGTCCCCCAGCACCTCATGCGCGCCCTGTACTTCACCTCCCGCACGGTCACCGCCGCCGAACTGCACCGGCACGGTGCGGTGTGGAAGGTCGTACCGAGGGGCGAACTCGCCACCACCGCCCTGGAGTCGGCCCGCGAGATCGCCGCCAAGGACGGCGAGCTGCTGCGCCTGGCCAAGGCCGCCATCAACGGCATCGACCCCGTCGACGTCCGCCGCAGCTACCGCTTCGAGCAGGGTTTCACCTACGAGGCGAGCGCCAGCGGGGTCGCCGACCGGGTCCGTGACAGGTTCGGCAGGGAGGGCGAGTGAGCGACAAGACCATGACGGCCGACGAGGTCGTCTCCCGGCTGCGCAGCGGCATGACCCTCGGCATCGGCGGCTGGGGCTCCCGCCGCAAACCCATGGCCCTGGTCCGCGCGTTGCTGCGCTCCGAGGTCACCGACCTGACGATCGTGGCGTACGGCGGCCCCGACGTCGGCATGCTCGCCGCCGCCGGACGGATACGGAAACTGGTCGCCGCTTTCGTCACGCTCGACTCGATCCCCCTGGAACCGCACTACCGCGCGGCGCGCGAGGCCGGCGCCTTCGAGCTCATGGAGATCGACGAGGCGATGTTCATGTGGGGGCTGCACGCGGCCGCGAACCGGCTGCCGTTCCTGCCGGTGCGGGCCGGGCTCGGCTCGGACGTCATGCGGGTCAACCCGGGCCTCAGGACGGTGACGTCGCCGTACGACGACGGGGAGACGTTCGTCGCGGTGCCCGCCCTGCGCCTGGACGCGGCCCTGGTCCACGTCAACCGTGCCGACCGGCAGGGCAACGGGCAGTACCTGGGCCCCGACCCCTACTTCGACGACCTCTTCTGCGAGGCGGCGGACACGGCCTACCTCTCGTGCGAACGGGTCGTCGACACCGCCGAGCTGACGAAGGAGGCGGCTCCGCAGTCGCTGCTGATCGGACGGCACACGGTGACGGGGGTCGTCGAAGCCCCGAACGGCGCCCACTTCACGTCCTGCGCGCCCGACTACGCCCGGGACGAGGCCGCCCAACGGGAGTACGCGACCACCCCCTGGCCGGAGTTCGCCGAGCGCTACCTCGCACCCTCCGAAGGGGCCGGCTCATGACCGTCACCCGTGCCGAGTACTGCGTGATCGCCTGCGCCGAGGCCTGGCGGGGCGACGGCGAGGTGCTGGCCAGCCCCATGGGTCTGATCCCGGCCGTCGGCGCCCGGCTCGCCCGGCGGACGTTCTCCCCCGACCTCCTCATGACCGACGGCGAGGCCCTGCTCGTGGGCGTCGACGGCACCGTCGAGGGCTGGCTGCCCTACCGCCGGCACCTCGCCCTGGTCACCGGCGGCCGCCGGCACGTGATGATGGGCGCGAGCCAGATCGACCGGTACGGCAACCAGAACATCTCGTGCATCGGCGACTGGGCGCGGCCCAAGCGCCAGTTGCTCGGGGTCCGGGGAGCACCGGTCAACACCCTCAACAACCCGACCAGTTACTGGGTGCCGAGGCACTCCCGGCGGGTCTTCGTGGAGAAGGTCGACATGGTGTGCGGGGTGGGGTACGACCATGCGGACGGCGCCCCCTATCACCGTATCCCCCGGGTCGTCTCCGACCTGGGTGTCTTCGACTTCGCGACGCCGGACCACTCGATGCGGCTGGCGTCGGTGCATCCGGGGGTCACCGTGGCGCAGGTGCGGGAGGCCACCGGGTTCGATCTGGTGGTGCCGGACGAGGTGCCGTGCACGCGCCAACCGACCGACCGGGAGCTGCGGTTGATCCGTGAGGTGATCGATCCGCAGAACGCCCGGTCCAGGGAGGTCGGCGACTGATGGAGACCGCGCTCACCCGGCTGGTGGGTGTCCGCCGTCCGATCGTGCAGACCGGGATGGGGTGGGTGGCGGGCCCGCGCCTGGTCTCCGCCACGGCGAACGCGGGCGCGCTCGGCATCCTGGCCTCCGCGACCATGACGGTCGACCGGCTCCGGGATGCCGTACGGGAGGTGAAGTCCCGTACGGACGCCCCCTTCGGGGTCAATCTGCGAGCCGACGCGGCGGATGCCGGTGACCGGGTGCGCGTGATCATCGAGGAAGGGGTGCGGGTGGCGTCCTTCGCCCTCGCGCCCTCCGCCGAGCTGATCGGCGCGCTCAAGGAGGCGGGTGTCGTCGTCGTCCCGTCCGTCGGGGCGCGGCGGCACGCCGAGAAGGTCGCGGCCTGGGGCGCGGACGCGGTGATCGTGCAGGGCGGCGAGGGCGGCGGGCACACCGGGGAGGTGGCGACGACGGTCCTGCTGCCGCAGGTGGTGGACGCGGTGGACATCCCCGTCGTGGCGGCGGGGGGCTTCTTCGACGGGCGGGGGCTGGTCGCGGCGCTGGCGTACGGGGCGGCGGGCGTCGCGATGGGCACCCGTTTCCTGCTCACCTCGGACTCGACGGTGCCGGACGCGGTGAAGGCCCGCTATCTGGCGGCCACGGTCAAGGACGTGACCGTGACCCGGGCGGTCGACGGCCTCCCCCACCGCATGCTCCGCACGGACCTGGTGGAGTCCCTGGAGACCACGAGCCGTGCACGCACCCTGCTGCGCGCGACCCGGCACGCCGCCGCATTCCGCCGGCTGTCCGGCCTGACCTGGCGGCAGCTGCTCCACGACGGCCTCGCGATGCGCCACGGCAAGGACCTCACCTGGAGCCAGGTCCTGCTCGCCGCCAACACCCCCATGCTGCTCAGGTCGGCGATGGTGGACGGCCGTTCGGATCTCGGCGTCATGGCCTCCGGGCAGGTCGCCGGAGTGATCGACGACCTGCCCTCGTGCGCGGAGCTGGTGGAACGGATCATGAAGGAGGCGGAAGAGGTCCTGACCGGCCTCACAGCCTCTCGATGATCGTCACGTTCGCCTGTCCCCCGCCCTCGCACATGGTTTGGAGGCCGAACCGCCCGCCCGTGCGCTCCAGTTCGTGCAGCAGGGTCGTCATCAGCTTCACTCCCGTCGCTCCCAGCGGATGCCCGAGGGCGATCGCGCCGCCGTTGACGTTGACCTTCTGCGGGTCCGCGCCCGTCTCCTTCAGCCAGGCCAGGACCACCGGGGCGAAGGCCTCGTTGATCTCGACGAGGTCGATGTCGTCGATGGTGAGGCCGGTCTTCTTCAGGGCGTGGGCG
This sequence comes from Streptomyces canus, assembly GCF_001514145.1. Taxonomy (GTDB): domain Bacteria; phylum Actinomycetota; class Actinomycetes; order Streptomycetales; family Streptomycetaceae; genus Streptomyces; species Streptomyces canus. Next base: position 345,168 of record NZ_KQ948659.1, on the reverse strand, counting down.
GTGGCCGGTATGGGGGCGGTGAGCATCCGGATGGGGTCCTCGCCGCGTACGGAGAGGTGGTGCACGCGCGCGCGTGGCGTGAGGCCGTGTTCGCGCACCGCCCGCTCCGAGGCCAGCAGCATGGCCGCCGCCCCGTCGGAGACCTGCGAGGAGCAGGCCGCGGTGATGGTGCCGCCCTCGATCACCGGCTTCAGGCCGGCCATCTTCTCCAACGAGGTGTCCCGGCGCGGGCCCTCGTCGACCGCGACCTCGCCGTAGGCCACCGTCTCGCGCTCGAACCGCCCCTCGTCGATGGCCCGCAGGGCCCGCCGGTGGGACCGGAGCGCGAACTCCTCCTGGTCCTCGCGGCTGATCCCCCACTTCCCGGCGATCATCTCGGCGCCGACGAACTGGTTCACCGCACGGTCCCCGTACCGCGCCCGCCACCCCTCACTGCCCGCGAAGGGCCCCTGGGTCAGCCCGAGCGGCTCGGCGGCCTGCCGGGTCGCGAAGGCGATCGGGATCATCGACATGTTCTGCACCCCGCCGGCGACGACGAGGTCCTGCGTCCCGGACAGCACGCCCTGCGCGGCGAAGTGCACGGCCTGCTGCGAGGACCCGCACTGCCGGTCCACGGTCACCCCGGGCACCTCCTCGGGCAGCCCGGCAGCGAGCCACGAGGTCCGTGCGATGTCCCCGGCCTGCGGCCCGACCGCGTCCAGGCAGCCGAAGACGACATCCTCCACGGCGGCCGGATCGACCCCCGCCCGCTCCATCAGCGCGACCAGTACCCGCGCTCCCAGATCGGCCGGGTGGACCCCGCTCAGTCCTCCCCCGCGCCGCCCCACGGGCGTGCGGACCGCTTCGACGATGTAGGCCTCGGCCATGTCAACTCCCTCGGATGAAAGGGCTATTCGCGTACGGCGATCCCGTCCAGCACCATCGACAGGTACTGCCGGGCGATCTCCTCCGGGCTGTGCTGTCCGCCGGGCCGGTACCAGGACGCGGCGACCCACACGGTGTCGCGCACGAACCGGTAGGTCAGCCGTACGTCGAGGTCGGCCCGGAACACCTCGGCCGCGACCCCGCGCTCCAGCGTGGACAGCCAGGCCTTCTCGAACCTGCGCTGCGACTCGGCGAGGAACGCGAACCGCTCCTGCGCCACCAGCTGCTTGCTCTCCTTCTGGTAGATCGCGACGGCGGCGCGGTGCCGGTCGATCTCCCGGAACGACTCGGTGACCAGGGCCTCCAGCGTCTCGCGCGGGTCGAGTTCGGCGCCCAGGACGGCGTCGTAGCCGCCCCAGAGCTCGTCGAGGAAGGTCCGCAGGATCTCCTCCAGCATCGATTCCTTGGAGTCGAAGTGGTAGTAGAGGCTGCCCGCGAGCATGCCCGCGTGGTCCGCGATCTTGCGTACGGTCGTGGCGTTGTAGCCCTGTTCGGCGAAGACCTCGGCGGCGGTGTCGAGGAGTTCACGGCGGCGCGCGGGCGCTGCGGCGCTCACCTGGGGCTTCTTCTTGGTCGGCTTGGTCGGCACGGAGTCATTGTCGTCCTATGCGTGCTGGCTGCTGACGGCGACGACCTCGCCGGTCATGTACGAGGAGTAGCCGGACGCCAGGAACACGATCACGTTGGCCACCTCCCAGGGCTCGGCGTAGCGCCCGAAGGCCTCGCGCGCGGTCAGTTCCTCCAGCAGTTCGGCCGAGGTGACCTTCACCAGGTGCGGGTGCATGGCGAGGCTCGGTGCCACGGCGTTGACGCGTACGCCGTACTCGGCGGCCTCCAGCGCCGCGCAACGGGTCAGCGCCATCACGCCGGCCTTCGCGGCGGCGTAGTGCGCCTGTCCGGCCTGGGCGCGCCAGCCGACGACGGAGGCGTTGTTGACGATCACGCCGCCGGAGTCCCTCGCGTCGCGCATCAGCCGCAGGGCCGCCCGCATGCACCGGAAGGTGCCGTTCAGGGTGACGTCCAGGACGCGGGTCCACTGTTCGTCGGTCATGTCGACGAGGGCCGAGGTGCCGCCGAGGCCGGCGTTGTTGACGACGACGTCGAGTCGGCCGTGCTCCCGCAGGGCCGCGTCGAACAGCGCCTGGACCTGTGCCTCGTCCGTCACGTCACAGGGCAGCGCGGCGACCCGCTCGGGCCCGAACTCCCCGGCGAGCTCGGCGCCGTACTCCTTGAGCCGTCGTGCGTGCGCGTCGCTGATCAGGACGCGCGCGCCCTCCTCCAGGAAGCGGCGTGCGGTCGCCCCGCCGATGCCCGCGCCGGCGGCGGCGGTGATGACGGCGGTGCGCCCCTTCAGCAGCCCGTGCCCCGGTTCGTACACCGGACTCTCGACGCCTGTCATGGCGCCACGCTAACCTACCAAACACTTGTTAGGGAAGGACGGGTGTCCATGGATCTGGCGTTCACGCAGGAAGACGAGGCCTTCCGCGCCGAGGCCCGCTCATGGCTGCACGCGCATGTGCCCGCCTCCCCGCTCCCCTCCCTGGAGACCGAGGAGGGCTTCGCGGCCCATCGCGCGTGGGAGGCGGAACTCGCCGCGGACCGCTGGTCGGTGGTCAACTGGCCGCGGGCGTACGGCGGCAGGGACGCGGGGATCGTCCGCTGGCTGGTCTTCGAGGAGGAGTACTACGCGGCCGGGGCGCCCGGACGCGTCAACCAGAACGGCATCAGCCTCCTCGCCCCGACCCTCTTCGACCACGGCACACAGGAGCAGCGGGACCGTGTCCTGCCGTCCATGGCCACCGGGCGGACGGTGTGGGCGCAGGCCTGGTCGGAGCCGGAGGCGGGTTCGGACCTGGCCTCCCTGAGGGCGAAGGGGGTGCGCACGGAGGGCGGTTGGCTGCTCAGCGGCCAGAAGACCTGGTCCTCCCGGGCCGCCTTCGCGGACCGCGCGTTCGGTCTCTTCCGCACCGACCCCGACACCCCGAAACCCCACCAGGGCCTGACCTACCTGATGTTCGACCTGCGCGCCCCCGGTGTCACCGTCCACCCGATCCGCCGCCTCGACGGGAAACCGGCCTTCGCCGAGCTCTTCCTGGACGAGGTGTTCGTGCCGGACGAGGACGTCATCGGCGAGCCCGGCCGGGGCTGGCGGATCGCGATGTCGACGGCGGGCAACGAACGGGGCCTGATGCTGCGCTCACCGGGCCGCTTCCTGGCCGCCGCCGACCGCCTGCACGCCCTCTGGCAGTCCCAGGGCAGCCCCCGCGGCGCCCGGACCCGGGTCGCGGACGCGCTGATCGGCGCCCGCGCCTATCAGCTCTTCACCTATGCGGCCGCCTCGCGCTTCCTGGAGGGCGAGACGCTCGGCCCGGAGTCCAGCCTGAACAAGGTCTTCTGGTCCGAGTACGACATCGCCCTCACCGAGACGGCCCTCGATCTCCTGGGTGAGGAGGGCGAGTTGGCCGACACGGACTGGTCCGAGCGGTACGTCTTCTCCCTCGCCGGCCCCATCTACGCGGGCACGAACGAGATCCAGCGCGACATCATCGCCGAGCGACTGCTGGGTCTGCCGAAGGGACGCCGCTGATGCGTTTCCTTCTCGACGCCGAGCAACGGGAGTTCGCGGCCTCCCTGGACGCGATGCTGACGGCCGCGGACACACCCTCCGTCGTACGGGACTGGAGCTGCGGGGACCACGCGAGCGGGCAAGCGCTGTGGCGCCGTATCGCCGAGGCGGGGGTGTTCGCCCTGGCGGTACCGGAGGCCTACGAGGGACTGGGCCCGCGTCCCGTGGAACTCGCTCTGGCCTTCATGGAGTTGGGGCGGCATGCGGTACCGGGCCCGTTGGTGGAGACGGTCGCGGCGGCGACACTGCTCGCCTCGCTGGACGACACGGGCCCGGCGAAGCGGCTGCTCCCGGCGCTGGCCGCGGGCGAGACGATGGCCACGGTCGCCCGCGATCACGGGTACGCCCTGGACGGTGAAGCAGCCGGTATCCGTCTCTCCCTGACGGCCGAGGGACTGCGCCTGGCGCCCGGCCACGGCACTGAGCGCCCCTCGCTCGACCCCGCCCGTCGCCTCTCCCCATTGGACCCCGGCGGCGAACTCCTCGCCACCGACCCTCCCCTGGCCCCCGCCCTCCTCCTGGCCCGCCTCACCACCGCCGCACAGGCCCTCGGCGTCGGTCTCGCGCTGCTCGACAGGACCGTCACCCACGTCAAGCGGCGCACCCAGTTCGGCGTCCCCATCGGCTCGTTCCAGGCTGTCGGGCACCAACTGGCCGACGCGAGGATCGCGTTGGAGTTCGCCCGCCCCCTCGTCCTGGGCGCCGCCCTGACGATGACCGAGGAAGACGTCGCCGCCGCCAAGGTCACCGCGTGCGAGGCCGCGTACGCCACCGCCCGCACCGCGCTCCAGCTCCACGGCGCGATCGGGTACACGGCGGAGTACGACCTGTCCCTGTGGCTCACCAAGGCCCGGGCCCTGCGCACCGCCTGGGGCAGCCCCGACGAGTGCCGGGACACCGTCCTCAGTGGTGTTCGCCGCTGGTGACCTCGCGGTACTCCTCCACCGTCGGCTTCTCGATCCGCGTGTCGGGCCCGAACATCGCCCGCGCGAGCCCGGCCCGCACCCGCTGGGAACGCCTGACCGGCCGCCGCACCCCGTTGGCGTCGACCAGCGGCCCGATCTCGTACGGCGGCTCCTGCTCGTGCTGCGTGAGGGTGTGCAGCTGCTCCTGCGGGAGGGGGTCGTGGACCTCGACGTACTCCCCGTGCGGAAGCCGCCTGATGGTGCCGGTCTCGCGGCCGTGCAGCACCTTGTCCCGGTCCCGGCGCTGCAGCCCGAGACAGATCCGCTTGGTGACGACGAAGGCGAGCACCGGCACCACGAACACGGACACCCGCACGAACCAGGTGATCGCGTTGATCGACAGATGCAGATGCGTGGCCACGATGTCGTTGCCGCCGCCGATCAGCAGGACGACGTACAGGCTCAGCCAGGCGACACCGAGCCCTGTGCGGACGGGCACGTTGCGCGGCCGGTCCAGGATGTGGTGCTCGCGTTTGTCGCCGGTGATCCACGCCTCGACGAAGGGATAGATCCCGAGCGCCAGCAGGATCAGCGGGAAGAGGGAGAAGGGGATGAAGACACCGGGCTCCAGGGTGTGGCCCCAGAAGTTGATCTCCCATCCCGGCATCACCCGGATCAGCCCCTCGGAGAAGCCCAGGTACCAGTCGGGCTGGGCGCCGGTGGTCACCAGCTGCGGGCTGTACGGTCCGAACGCCCACACGGGGTTGATCTGGGCGAGGCCGCCCATGAGCGCCAGCACGCCGAAGGTCAGGAAGAAGAAGCCGCCCGCCTTGGCCATGTAGACCGGCAGGAAGGGCATGCCGACCACGGACTTGTTGTCGCGGCCGGGCCCCGGGTACTGGGTGTGCTTGTGGTAGAAGACCAGGATCAGATGGGCGACCACCAGGCCGAGCATGATCCCGGGCAGCACGAGCACATGGATCGGGAAGAGCCTGGGGATGATGTCGTGCCCCGGGAACTCCCCGCCGAACAGGAAGAACGACAGATACGTCCCGACGATCGGGATGGACAGGATCGCCCCGTCGGCGAACCGGATGCCGGTGCCGGAGAGCAGGTCGTCGGGGAGGGAGTAGCCGGTCAGGCCGGTGATGATGCCGAGGAACAGCAGGGTCCAGCCGAACACCCAGTTGAGCTCGCGCGGCTTGCGGAAGGCGCCGGTGAAGAACACCCGCATCATGTGCACGAGCATGCCGGTGACGAAGACCAGCGCCGCCCAGTGGTGGATCTGCCGGATCAGCAGTCCGCCGCGCACGTCGAAGCTGATGTCGAGCGTGGACTCGTAGGCCCTGGTCATCACCACGCCGTTGAGGGGCTCATAGGAGCCGTGGTAGACGACCTCGACCCCGCTGGGCTCGAAGAACAGCGTGAGATAGACGCCCGTGAGGATCAGGATGAGGAAGCTGTAGAGACAGATCTCGCCCAGCATGAACGACCAGTGGTCCGGAAAGACCTTGCGCATGTTGGCCTTGGCCAGCGCGTACAGGCCGAGCCGTCCGTCGGCCCAGTCGGCGAGCTTCTCGCCCTTTCCGGCCTCTCCGCCACGAGGGCCTTGGTTGACCGAACGTGCGCCGTCCATGAGTCGTCGCCTCCCCGTCGGATCAACTTCAGGGTGGCACGACGCGTGGGTGATGCCAACGGGGCGGGCAGCCTCCTGAATCCGGCCCCGCCGCTCTTCTCCCGCACCTGTGTTCGCTATTTTGTTCGCCGCCGCCCCCACCGGCTCGATCATCACCCCTGTCACTCCGAGGAGCCGGCCGTGGACCCCGAATCCGCCGTCACCACCTGCTATCGCCATCCGGCGGTGGAGTCCCATGTCCGCTGCACCCGCTGCGAGCGGTACATCTGCCCGGACTGCATGCGGGAGGCGGCCGTGGGCCACCAGTGCCCGGAGTGCGTGCGGGAGGGGGCACGGTCGGTACGGCAGGCCCGGACCGCGTTCGGCGGGCGGATCACCGCCGTCCCCCTGGTGACGTACGTCCTCATCGGCCTCAACGTGCTCGCCTACGTCGGCGAGCTCGTCCGCCCGGCGATCGTGGACCGCTTCGAGATGCTGGGCGCCGGGCTCGTGGGCCCGGAAGGCGGCCACTACGTGTGGCAGGACACCTACCCCTCCGACTTCCACGCCGAGGGTGTCGTCGACGGCGAGTGGTACCGCCTGCTGACCGGTGCGTTCCTCCATCTGCCGCCCACCGAGGGCACGTTCGGGATCCTGCACATCGTGATGAACATGGTGTCGCTGTGGAACATCGGCCGGGTGGTGGAGGCCCAGCTCGGCCGTCTGCGGTACGTCGTCCTCTATCTGCTGTCCGCGCTCGGCGGCTCGGTCCTCGTCCTGCTGGTCGCGCCCGGCGACCCCACGCTCGGTGCCTCCGGCGCGATCTTCGGGCTCGGCGCCGCGTACTACGTGATGGCCCGCCGCCTCGGCGCCGACATGGCCGTCGTCAACCGTTTCATGGCCGGCCTGCTGCTGTGGCTGCTGATCTCCGCGGGGCTGACGTCCTGGCAGGGCCACCTCGGCGGCCTGCTCGCCGGAGCCGTCGTCACGCTCGCCTACGCCTACGCTCCCCGGGACAGCCGTCGTGCCCTGGTGCAGGCTGGAGCGTGTGCCGTACTGCTGGTGGTGCTCGTGGTCGCTGCCTGGGCCAAGGTCGCCGAACTGACGGGAGCGCAGTGAAAGGCGCCCGCCTGCTGCTCCTCGCGGCCGTCCCCGTGGTCGCCACGGCGTCGGTCTACCTCTTCGCGCCCGAGGACTCCGGCGCGGCAGGGGCGGGCCCCGACCTCTCCTCGGCCTACCGCTCCCAGGCGGCCCAGGACGCCGAGGGCGCCCAGGGTGCCAAAGCCTGGGCCGAGCGGCCCGGGAGGGCAAGGAGCACGGCGGACGAAGCGGTCGTCGCCGACCCGCCGCCGGGCCTGGCCGCCCCCGCCAAGAAGGAGCTCGCCCAGCAGCTCGTGGCCAGCGCCGAGAACTCCACCCTCGACTGGCGCAGCGCCTACGCCTACATCGAGGACATCGGCGACGGCCAGGGCTACACGGCCGGCATCATCGGCTTCTGCACCGGCACCCACGACCTGCTCACCCTCGTCGAGGGCTACACGAAGGCCCACCCCGGCAACGGTCTCGCGAAGTACCTCCCCGCGCTGCGCGCGGTCGACGGCACGGACTCCCACGAGGGCCTCGACCCGGCCTTCACGGCCGCCTGGAAGGCGGAGGCCCGGGTCCCGGCCTTCCAGAAGGCCCAGGACTCGGCACGTGACCGCGTCTACTTCGACCCCGCGGTGCGCCTCGCCGAACTCGACGGCCTCGGCGCCCTCGGCCAGTTCGTCTACTACGACGCCATGGTCTTCCACGGCCCCGGCACCGACCCCACCAGCTTCTACGGACTGCGCGAACGCGCCCTCCAGAAGTCCGACAGCCCGACCGAGGGCGGCTCGGAGAAGGCCTACCTGGACACCTTCCTCGACCTCCGCGAGGACGCCATGCGCACCCGCGACGCGGATATCGACACCACCCGCGTGGACACCGCGCAACGACGCTTCCTGAACGAGGGGAACCTGGACCTGAGGACACCGCTGGAGTGGCAGGTGTACGGGGAGACGTTCCGGGTGCCGTAGGAGAGCATGCGACGGCGCCTGCCCTGTGGTCCGGTCGGGGACGTGGAGGGCAGGCGCCGTCAGTGTTCCGTACGCCTTTGTACGGGACGTCTATTCGGGTGTGATCACACCATCAGCGAGCGGTCCGTCGGCCGGATCGGCGCGGGCAGTTCGCTCGCACCGGTCAGGAAGCGGTCGCAGCCGCGGGCGGCCGAGCGGCCCTCCGCGATCGCCCAGACGATGAGCGACTGGCCGCGGCCCGCGTCACCGGCGACGAAGACTCCCGGCACGTTGGTCTGGAAGTCGGCGTCGCGGGCGATGTTGCCGCGCTCGTCGAGGTCCAGACCGAACTGCTCGACCAGGCCGTTCTCCCGGTCGGTGCCGGTGAAGCCCATCGCGAGGGTGACCAGCTGGGCGGGGATCTTGCGCTCCGTGCCCGGCTTCGGGGTCAGCTTGCCCTCGATGAACTCGACCTCGGTGAGGTGCAGCCACTGGACGTTGCCGTCCTCGTCGCCCTCGAAGTGGGTCGTCGAGACGGAGTAGACCCGCTCGCCGCCCTCCTCGTGCGCGGACGTGACCTTGTAGAGCATCGGGAAGGTCGGCCACGGCTGGTGCGGGGCACGGTCCTCGCCCGGCTGCGGCATGATCTCCAGCTGGGTGACCGAGGCCGCGCCCTGGCGGTGGGCGGTGCCCACGCAGTCGGCGCCGGTGTCGCCGCCGCCGATGACGATGACGTGCTTGCCCTCGGCCGTGATGGGGGGCGCCACGTAGTCGCCCTCCTGCACCTTGTTGGCCAGCGGCAGGTACTCCATGGCCTGGTGGATGCCCTTGAGCTCGCGGCCGGGAACCGGCAGGTCACGGGCGGTCGTGGCACCGGCGGCGATGACGATCGCGTCATAGCGCTTCTTCAGGTCGGTCGCCCTGAGGTCGCGGCCGATCTCGATGCCGGTACGGAAGCGGGTGCCCTCCGCGCGCATCTGCTCGATACGGCGGTTGATGTGCCGCTTCTCCATCTTGAACTCGGGGATGCCGTACCGGAGAAGGCCTCCGACGCGGTCCGCGCGCTCGTAGACGGCGACGGTGTGACCGGCCCGGGTGAGCTGCTGGGCGGCGGCGAGACCGGCAGGGCCCGACCCGATGACCGCGACGGTCTTGCCGGACAGGCGCTCCGGGGCCTGCGGCTCGACGTCACCGCTGTCCCACGCCTTGTCGATGATCGAGACCTCGACGTTCTTGATGGTCACGGCCGGCTGGTTGATGCCGAGCACACACGCCGACTCACAGGGCGCGGGGCACAGGCGACCGGTGAACTCCGGGAAGTTGTTGGTCGCGTGCAGACGCTCGGAGGCGGCGGACCAGTCCTCGCGGTAGGCGAAGTCGTTCCACTCGGGGATGAGGTTCCCGAGCGGACAGCCGTTGTGACAGAACGGGATGCCGCAGTCCATGCAGCGGCTGGCCTGCTTGCTGATGATCGGCAGCAGGGAGCCGGGGACGTAGACCTCGTTCCAGTCCTTCAGGCGTACGTCGACCGGGCGGGACTTGGCGACCTCACGGCCGTGGTTCAGGAAGCCCTTCGGGTCAGCCATTGATCGCCGCCTCCATCATCTTCTCGGTGATCTCGGACTCGGAGAGTCCCGCCTGCTCGGCGGCGTCCTTGGCGGCGAGCACTGCCTTGTACGTGCTGGGGATGATCTTGCTGAAGCGCTCGACCGCGGTGTCCCATTCGGCCAGGAGCTTCTCGGCGACCGTGGACGCGGTCTCCTCCTGGTGGCGGCGCACCACGTCGTGCAGCCACTGCTTGTCGGCGTCGTCGAGCGCTTCGACGGCGCCCGCGTTGCCGACGTTGACGTTGTCGGGGTCGAGGTCGATCACGTAGGCGATACCGCCGGACATGCCGGCCGCGAAGTTGCGGCCCGTCTCGCCGAGGACCACCGCGTGACCGCCGGTCATGTACTCGCAGCCGTGGTCGCCCACGCCCTCCGAGACGACCAGCGCACCGGAGTTGCGGACGCAGAACCGCTCGCCGGAACGACCGCGCAGGAACAGCTCGCCACCGGTCGCGCCGTAGGCGATGGTGTTGCCCGCGATCGTCGAGAACTCGGCGAGGTGGTCGGCGCCCCGGTCCGGGCGCACGATCACCCGGCCACCGGAGAGGCCCTTGCCGACGTAGTCGTTGGCGTCGCCCTCCAGGCGCAGCGTGACACCGCGCGGCAGGAAGGCGCCGAAGGACTGGCCGGCGGAGCCCGTGAAGGTGATGTCGATGGTGTCGTCGGGCAGGCCCGCGCCACCGAACTTCTTCGTCACCTCGTGGCCGAGCATGGTGCCGACCGTGCGGTTGATGTTGCGGATCGAGACCTGGGCGCGCACCGGCTGGGCGTCGGTCGCCGAGTCGGCGGCCAGGGCGTCGGCGGCGAGCTTGATGAGCTCGTTGTCGAGCGCCTTCTCCAGACCGTGGTCCTGCTCGATGACCTGGTGCAGCGGGGTGCCTTCGGGCAGCTCGGGCACGTAGAAGAGCGGGGACAGGTCCAGGCCCTGCGCCTTCCAGTGGTTGACGGCCCGCTCGACGTCGAGGCTCTCGGCGTGACCGACGGCCTCCTCGATGGAGCGGAAGCCCAGCTCGGCGAGGATCTCGCGGACCTCTTCGGCGATGAACTTGAAGAAGTTCACGACGTACTCGGCCTTGCCGGTGAACCGGTCGCGGAGCACCGGGTTCTGGGTGGCGATGCCGACCGGGCAGGTGTCCAGGTGGCAGACGCGCATCATGACGCAGCCGGAGACGACGAGCGGCGCGGTCGCGAAACCGAACTCCTCGGCGCCGAGCAGCGCGGCGATGACGACGTCACGGCCGGTCTTGAGCTGACCGTCGGTCTGGACGACGATCCGGTCCCGCAGGCCGTTGAGCAGCAGGGTCTGCTGGGTCTCGGCGAGACCGAGCTCCCAGGGGCCGCCCGCGTGCTTCAGGGAGGTCAGCGGGGAGGCACCGGTGCCTCCGTCGTGACCGGAGATCAGGACGACGTCCGCGTGCGCCTTGGACACACCCGCCGCGACCGTGCCGACGCCGACCTCGGAGACCAGCTTCACGTGAATCCGCGCCTGCGGGTTCGCGTTCTTCAGGTCGTGGATCAGCTGGGCCAGGTCCTCGATGGAGTAGATGTCGTGGTGCGGCGGCGGGGAGATCAGGCCCACGCCCGGGGTGCTGTGCCGGGTCTTGGCGACCCAGGGGTACACCTTGTGGCCGGGCAGCTGGCCGCCCTCGCCGGGCTTGGCGCCCTGGGCCATCTTGATCTGGATGTCGTCCGCGTTGACCAGGTACTCCGAGGTCACACCGAAGCGGCCGGAGGCGACCTGCTTGATCGACGAACGCCGCGCCGGGTCGTACAGCCGGTCCGCGTCCTCGCCGCCCTCACCGGTGTTGGACTTGCCGCCCAGCTGGTTCATCGCGATGGCGAGGGTCTCGTGCGCCTCCTTGGAGATGGAGCCGTACGACATGGCGCCGGTGGAGAAGCGCTTGACGATCTCGGAGACCGGCTCGACCTCGTCGACGGAGATCGGCTGACGGTCCGACTTGAAGCCGAACAGGCCGCGGAGCGTCATCAGGCGCTCGGACTGCTCGTTCACGCGGTCCGTGTACTTCTTGAAGATGTCGTAGCGGTTGGCGCGCGTCGAGTGCTGGAGGCGGAAGACCGTCTCCGGGTCGAACAGGTGCGGCTCACCCTCACGGCGCCACTGGTACTCGCCGCCTATCTCGAGGGCGCGGTGCGCGGGCGCGATGCCGGAGGCGGGGTACGCCTTGGCGTGCCGGGCGGCGACCTCCTTGGCGATGACGTCGATGCCGACGCCGCCGATCTTGGAGGCCGTACCGCTGAAGTACTTCTGGACGAAGCCCTCTTCGAGACCGACGGCCTCGAAGACCTGGGCGCCGCGGTAGGAGGCGACGGTCGAGATGCCCATCTTCGACATGACCTTCAGTACACCCTTGCCCAGGGCGTAGATCAGGTTGCGGATGGCCTGCTCGGGCTCCAGACCGTTCAGGAAGGTGCCCGCGCGCAGGAGGTCCTCGACGGACTCCATGGCGAGGTACGGGTTCACGGCCGCGGCGCCGAAGCCGATCAGCAGGGCGACGTGGTGGACCTCGCGGACGTCACCGGCCTCGACCAGCAGGCCCACCTGGGTGCGCTGCTTGGTGCGGATGAGGTGGTGGTGGACGGCCGCGGTGAGCAGCAGCGAGGGGATCGGCGCGTGCTCGGCGTCCGAGTGGCGGTCGGAGAGGACGATCAGCCGGGCGCCGTTGTCGATGGCGGCGTCGGCCTCGGCGCAGATCTCCTCGATGCGGGCGGCGAGGGAGGCACCGCCGCCGGAGACCCGGTACAGGCCGGAGAGGGTCGCGGCCTTGAAGCCGGGCATGTCGCCGTCGGCGTTGATGTGGATGAGCTTGGCCAGCTCGTCGTTGTCGATCACCGGGAAGGGCAGCACGACGGAGCGGCAGGAGGCGGCGCTCGGGTCGAGCAGGTTGCCCTGCGGGCCCAGCGAGGAGCGCAGCGAGGTGACGAGCTCCTCGCGGATCGCGTCCAGCGGCGGGTTGGTGACCTGCGCGAACAGCTGGGTGAAGTAGTCGAAGAGCAGGCGCGGTCGCTCGCTCAGCGCGGCGATCGGCGAGTCGGTGCCCATCGAACCGATCGGCTCGGCAGCGGCCTTGGCCATCGGCGCGAGGAGGACGCGCAGCTCTTCCTCGGTGTAGCCGAAGGTCTGCTGGCGGCGGGTGACCGAGGCGTGGGTGTGCACGATGTGCTCGCGCTCGGGCAGGTCGCCGAGCTCGATCTCGCCGGCCTCCAGCCACTCCGCGTACGGCTGCTCGGCGGCGAGGCCGGCCTTGATCTCGTCGTCCTCGATGATGCGGTGCTCGACGGTGTCGACGAGGAACATCCTGCCGGGCTGGAGACGGCCCTTGCGGACGACCTTGGCGGGGTCGATGTCGAGGACGCCGACCTCGGAGCCGAGGACGACGAGGCCGTCGTCGGTGACCCAGTAGCGGCCGGGGCGAAGGCCGTTGCGGTCGAGGACCGCGCCGACCTGCTTGCCGTCGGTGAAGGTGACACAGGCCGGACCGTCCCACGGCTCCATCAGGTTGGAGTGGAACTGGTAGAAGGCGCGGCGGGCCGACTCCATGGAGTCGTGGTTCTCCCACGCCTCCGGGATCATCATCAGCACGGAGTGCGGCAGCGAACGGCCGCCCAGGTGCAGGAGTTCGAGCACCTCGTCGAAGGACGCCGAGTCGGAGGCGTCCGGCGTACAGATCGGGAAGACGCGCTCGAGGGCCTTCTCGTCGTTGCCGAAGAGGTCCGAGACCAGCTGGGACTCGCGGGCCGCCATCCAGTTGCGGTTGCCCTTGACGGTGTTGATCTCACCGTTGTGCGCGACGAAGCGGTACGGGTGCGCGAGCGGCCACGACGGGAAGGTGTTCGTGGAGAACCGGGAGTGCACGAGCGCGATCGCGGAGGCGAAGCGGCGGTCGGACAGGTCCGGGAAGAAGGGCTCCAGCTGGCCGGTGGTCAGCATGCCCTTGTAGACGATCGTGCGTGCGGACAGCGAGGGGAAGTAGACGTCGACCTCGCGCTCGGCGCGCTTGCGCAGCACGAAGGCCTTGCGGTCGAGGTCGATGCCCTCCGACGAGCCGTCGCCGACGAAGACCTGACGGAACGCCGGCATCGTCGAGCGGGCGGTGGCGCCGAGCAGCTCCGGGGCGACCGGGACCTCGCGCCAGCCGAGGACGGTGAGGCCCTCCTCGGCGGCGATCGTCTCGATGCGCGAGACGGCGTCCTCGACGCCGTCCTCCGGCAGGAAGGCGGTACCGACGGCGTACGCACCGGCCGCGGGCAGCTCGAAGCCGGCCACCTCACGGAAGAAGGCGTCCGGAACCTGGGACAGGATGCCCGCGCCGTCACCCGAGTCGGGCTCGGCGCCGGTGGCACCGCGGTGCTCCAGGTTGCGCAGAACCGTGAGCGCCTGCTCGACCAGCGCATGGCTCGCCTCGCCGGTGAGGGTGGCCACGAAGCCGACGCCACAGGCGTCGCGCTCGTTGCGGGGGTCGTACATACCCTGCGCAGCAGGGCGAGCATCCATGAAGGACCACTTCTGGCCATTCGTGGAGTGCTGGGACGGCTGGCGCGGCGTACGCATCGGCTCTCCCGTCGTCGTCAATTGGCATATTCAGCTTGCCGAGGGACGACGTTGGCCCTCTGCGTAAGTGCAAAATTTCGTGCAGGTTACATGATGGAGCGGATCTCGGGAACCGGATACTCCGTTCCAGCATGCGGACGCCACGCGGTGCGAGGGGGGTGTCGCACACGTGGCTTGAAGTATGTGGGGACCGAGCCGGACCGATCGGTCAGATCGTCGTCCGTCGGCCCAGGGGCGGTGAAGGCGTCGTCGCCGACCCCGCGGGTGCGCCGCAAGCGTCATTGCCCGCAGCGCTTACGGCTCATGCCCAGTGGTTAAGCATTCGAAACCAGCGAGTAACGGCTACTTATGCGGTCCCTCGCATAAGTAGCAACCGATCTATCCTACGGCCGTTCCGAACAAACTGCCCAGGGCGTACGTCACACCGGCCGCCGCACCTCCCAGAGCGAGCTGCCGGAGTCCGCTGTACCACCAGGTCCGCGCGGTCACCCTGGCCACGACGGCACCGCATGCGAAGAGCCCGACGAGGGCGAGCAGCAGGGCGGGCCACAGGGCGGTCGCCCCGAGAAGATACGGCAGTACGGGCAGCAGGGCACCCAGGGCGAAGGACCCGAAGCTGGACACGGCGGCGACGAGCGGCGAGGGCAGGTCGCTCGGGTCGATCCCCAACTCCTCACGGGCGTGGATCTCCAGGGCCTGCTCGGGATCCTTCGACAACTGCCGCGCGACCTCGCGGGCCAGTTCGGGCTCGACACCCCGCCCCTCGTAGAGGGCCGCGAGTTCGGCCTCCTCGTCCTGGGGATGCCTCCGCAGCTCCCGGCGCTCCACATCCAGCTCGGCCTCGACCAGCTCGCGCTGGGAGGCGACGGAGGTGTACTCGCCGGCGGCCATGGAGAAGGCACCGGCTGCGAGCCCCGCGAGTCCGGTCAGCACGATGGTGTTCTGGCCGACGGCCCCACCGGCGACTCCGGTCATCAGCGCGAGGTTGGAGACCAGTCCGTCCATGGCACCGAAGACGGCGGGCCTGAGCCATCCGCCGTTCACGTCCCGGTGCGTGTGGTTGTCCCGGTGCGCCTCGTGCAGTGGCGCCTCGATGTCGATGATGGCCATTCCGGTCCCCCAGGGAAGCTAAGCCAAAGCTAACTTTGGACACATTCTAATTCTCAACAACGCACACAGTACGACGGTGCATTCCCGCCCGCCAGCAAGGAAAGGCTCGGCTAACCTGCGGCTTTGCCTTCGAATGCGCAGACGATCGGATCACCGCTCAGATGTCGACCGGGTGATGCTGGGGCTTCGGAGGCTCAGGTCAACCGCCGATGGTGGGACACATGCGCAAAGGGTTCCGCACCCCATGCGGAACCCCCTCTGGGAGAGGCCGCGTATGGCATCGATCGCCTGCATTCCCCCGGTCCCGGCGCCCGAGGACGCCGCAGAACTCCGCGAGCGGGCCCGCGGCGCCCTGCTGGGCCTGGCGGTCGGGGACGCCCTGGGAGCCCCCGCCGAGAACCTGAAGCCGTCGGAGATCCGCGCCCGCTGGGGCCGTATCGAGGGCTATGTGCTGGACGAGCCGGCCGGCACGGACGACACCGAGTACACGATCTTCTCCGGCCTGCTCCTCGCCCGGCACGGCTCGGCCCTCACGCCGTCCCACGTGGAGGCGGCCTGGCACGAGTGGATCGCGGACCGCGACGAGGGCCCGTTCCGGGGCGCGGGCTTCAGCGAGCGCGGCACGCTGGAGAACCTGCGCCGCGGCCTGGCGGCCCCCATCTCGGCCCAGCACCGGCACGCCTGGAGCGACGGCCTGGCCATGCGGGCGGCCCCTTTCGGCGTCTTCGCGGCGGGCCGCCCCGCGGAGGCGGCCCGTCTGGTGGCGATCGACGGCTCGGTGAGCCACGACGGCGAGGGCATCTACGGCGGCCAGGCGGTGGCGGCGGGAGTGGCGGCGGCGATGGCGGGCGCCCCCACCGTGGCTGTCGTCGCCTCCGCGCTGGCGGTGATCCCGGACGACAGCTGGACGGCCCGGTCCCTGCGCCGGGCCGTGGCCGTGGCGCACCGGGGCGAAAGAGCGGTCCGCTCCGCGGTGGTGATCGGCGGCTACCCGTGGACCGACCTGGCCCCGGAGGCGGTGGCCCTGGCCTTCGGCGCGTACGCGGCGGCCGACGGCGACTTCCGCGAGGCGGTCCTGACGGCGGTGAACATGGGGAGAGACGCGGACACGACGGCGGCGGTGGCGGGGGCCCTCGCGGGAGCGACGAGGGGAGCGTCGGCGATCCCGGCCGACTGGGCCTCGGCGATCGGCCCGGCGAGCGGCAGCTGCCTCCCCTCCATGGCGGGCCATCACGTACTGGACGTGGCGGAGTTGTTGGTGCCGGGCGAGGACAAGAAGTGGGCCACGACCGGCCTCACCCGCCGACCATGGCCACCTCCGGCCCCGGACGCCTTCACCCTGGCGGCGGACGGCGACGCGGGAGCGGACCAATGAGGCCGCCGGGCCCTTGGGGGGAGGCCCCGGGGCCCGCGTCCACACGGAACGGCTACGCCGAACCCCCTCTCACGGCGAAGCCGCTCCAACCCGCGGCCGCCGACGGCGAGTTCGCCCCACAGGGGCCACCCGCACCCGACCACGAAAGCCGCACCGGTGGTGCGGGTGGGAACACAGAGGCCGAAGGCGAAGCCGAGGCCGGACAGAGAGTCCAGGGCCTCCTCCTCGGCCTGGCCGCAGGCGACGCCGCCGGCTGGCCCGCCGCCCGCCACAGAGCCGCCCGCATGCCCGACTGGACCCGCCGCCTCACCCGCGAGCTCGACACCTTCGCCGAACAGAACGCCACCACCACCCTCCCCGTCCCCATCGCCCTCAACCAACCCCCCGAACCCCTCCGCCTCGGCCCCTCCGACGACGCCGAATGGGCGGCCTTCACCGCGGAAGCCCTCCTCAAGGCAGGCGACGGCACCGCCCACGGCGACCTGACCAGAGAACGCCGTACGAGAGCCGCCATCGACCTCACCTGGAACGCCCTCGCCGCCGAAGTGGCCGCCGCGGCGCATCGGGCCCCCGAGATCGAGTCCGCCGTCATCCCCCTCCGCGCCCGTATCTCCGTAAGAGCGGGGCTCGGCAACCTCGCCACCGGACTGCGGCCACCCGCCACCGGCCACGACAACCCGCACTACTTCGACGACGCGGCCTGCGTCAGAGCCTGTGTACTCGCCGTCGCCCACCCCGGCGCCCCCCGACTCGCCGCGGACCTCGCCGAGTTCGACGCCCGCTACACCCAGGACGGAGACGGCGTCCACGGAGCACGGGCGATGGCCGCGGCCGTCTCCCTGGCCCTGATCGGCACCCCCGTCGAGGCCTGCGTGGCAGCCGCCCTCACCGAACTCCCCGAGGAGACGGAGATCGGCCGCAACGCCCGCCACGCCCTCCACCTCGCCCGGTCCGCCGACAGCGCCTTCGCCCTGATCCCCGCCCTGGAACACGAGATCGTCGACCACGTCTACAGCTACGGCATCGCGGCCGCCGAAACCGTCCCCGTGGCCCTGG
The DNA here is from genome assembly GCF_001514145.1 of Streptomyces canus. Lineage (GTDB taxonomy): Bacteria > Actinomycetota > Actinomycetes > Streptomycetales > Streptomycetaceae > Streptomyces > Streptomyces canus. The sequence continues at coordinate 327,344 of NZ_KQ948659.1, read as the reverse complement.
CTCTGGCCGGCGCCGCACAGGGCCGTATCGCCGAGGCGATCCCCGCCGCGGCCTGCCTCTCCCGGGTCGCCGACTCGGCCCCCGCTCTGGTGGGCGCGCTGACCGGGGCGCTGGGCGGCGCCGGCGCGATTCCCGCCACCTGGCGGAACACCTGCCGGACACTCTCCGGCTGCGCCCTCCCCCGCCTCACCGGCACGGACCTCGTGGAACTCGCCGAACTCCTGGTAGCCGCACAACCACCCCTCCCAGGAGGATGATTCCGGGCATGACGCCCAAAAACTCAGAAATCAGCCTTGAGGACCGGATCACCGGAGCCCTCGTGGGCGCGGCGGTGGGCGACGCCCTCGGCGGTCCCGTCGAGGGCTACTCCCCCGAGCAGATCCTCGAACGTCACGCCGGCCGCGTCCACGGCGTCGTCGGCCCCTGGAACGGCGACGCCTGGCGCACCGCCCGCCCCATCGCCCCGTACCACAAGGGCGACGGCCACATCACCGACGACACCTTGATGACCCACGCCCTGATCAGGGTCTACGACCGGGTCCGCGACCACCTCGACGCCTACGCGATCGCCGACCACCTGGTCCCCGACCTGATGACGAACCCGCGCTGGATCCCGGAACTGGAGGCAACGGCCCTCCCCCTCCAACGCATCTTCCTCGCCGAGAAGTGGCTGGTCACCCGCCTCCACTACGGCCATGTCGACCCCCGCGAGGCAGGCGTCGGCAACATCGTCAACTGCGGCGCTGCGATGTACATGGCACCCGTCGGCCTGGTCAACGCGGCCAACCCGCGCGCCGCCTACGCCGAGGCCCTGGACATCGCCGGCGCCCACCAGTCGTCGTACGGCCGAGAGGCGGCGGGAGTCTTCGCGGCGGCGGTCGCGGCGGCGGCGGCACCGGGCGCGACACCGGACTCCGTGGTGACGACCTGCCTCTCCCTGGCGAAGGACGGCACCCGTACCGCGATCGAGCAGGTCTGCGAAGTGGCCACCCACCACACGGACTTCGAGTCGGCCCTGCTCCCGCTGCGGAAGGCGATCGCGCCCTACGACACGGTCGGCCCCGACTACCGCACCCCCTCCCTCGGCGCCCGCCGCCCCTCCCGCCTCCACACGATCGAGGAACTCCCCATCGCCCTGGCCATGGTGCTCGTGGCCGCGGGCGACTACCGCCGAGCGGTCCTCGGCGCGGTGAACTACGGCAGGGACTGCGACTCGATCGCCACGATGGCCGGCGCTCTGTCCGGGGCCCTGGGCTCCCCGGTTCCGGACGACTGGTCCAAAACGGTCTCGGAGGCAAGCCGCCTGGACCTGTGGGAACCGGCAGCGACGCTGACGGCCGTGACCCGGGAGATCTTCGAGAGGGACGTGACCCACCGCAGGACCCACGAGGCGGCCTTCGCGGCACTCGGAGGCCCGAGATGCTCCGCCTGACCTGGGTCCAGCCGGAGGACCTCATCGGCCACGAACTCCGCCAGGCGGCCCAGGACGGCAGGGAGCCGTCGGCGATCGCGGCGAGATGGAGAGCGGCGGGAGGCAAGGCGGCGCCGGCACGGGCGGGCGCCTCCGCGGAGCCCGCGTCCAGGTACCTGCGGCAACTGGCGGAAGACCTGCTGGACGAACTGGCGGACCTCCCCAGCGCGTTGGCGGACCACGAGCCCACCGACCTCGCGACGATCAAGGCCCGCTGCCGGGCGTGGCCGTCGCCCACCCCCGCGGCACCCCCCACGCAGGCCGGTCTGGAAGCCGCCTGGCTGGGCCGAGCCGTGGGCTGCCTCCTGGGCAAACCGGTGGAGAAGCTCCCCCTGGAAGCCATCCGCCAACTCGCCGGCTCAACCGGCAACTGGCCCCTCACCACCTACTTCACGGCCAAGGGCGTCCCGGCGGACCTCCTCGCCGCCCATCCCTGGAACCGCCGCTCGGCCACCACCTCCCTCGCCGAGAACATCGACGGCATGCCCGAGGACGACGACCTCAACTACCCCCTTCTGAACCTCCTGTTGCTGCAACGCCACGGCAAACGCTTCACCACCACGGACGTGGCCGAACTCTGGCTGGCCGAGCTCCCCGCCGGCCGCACCTTCACCGCCGAACGCCTCGCCTACCGCAACCTCCTCCAGGGCCTGGAACCCCCGAGAACGGCCCGCCACCGCAACCCCTTCCGCGAATGGATCGGCGCCCTCATCCGCGCGGACGTCCACGGCTGGACCAACCCCGGCGACCCGGCCGCCGCGGCCGAACAGGCCCATCGGGACGCCACCCTCACCCACACGGCGAACGGCGTCTACGCGGCGATGTTCACGGCAGCGGTGATCGCCCGGGCGACGACGACTCCCGACATCCACACCTGCCTCCGCACCGGCCTCACCGTGATCCCCCCGCACTCCCGGCTGGCGAGGGCCATCACCCACGCCGTCCAACTGGCCGAACGGCACGACGACTTCGACAAGGTCGTGGACGAACTCCACGCCACCCACGCCGCCACCCACCACTGGGTCCACTCGATCCCCAACACCGCGCTGATCGCCGCCGCCCTCACCCACGCGAACGGCGATTTCACCGGCTCCGTCTGCAGAGCGGTCGGCGGCGGCTGGGACACCGACTCCAACGGCGCCACCGCGGGCAGCATCGCCGCTCTCCTGGCCGGTGCCCCCGAGAACCTCCCCGACCGCTGGACCACCCCCCTCAAGAACCGTCTGGCCACCTCCGTAGCGGACTTCAACGGCACCGGCTTCGACACCCTGGCCCATCTCACCCACCGGGAGGCTGCTCGCCCATGACCCACATCGCCGTGCTCGGCAGCACGAACATGGACCTGGTCACCTACGTCGAAAAGGCACCCGACCGAGGAGAGACCGTCACCGGCAGAGAGTTCCGTACGATCCCCGGCGGCAAGGGCGCCAACCAGGCGATCGCCGCGGCCCGCGCCGGCGCCACCGTCTCGATGATCGGCGCGGTCGGCAACGACGGCTTCGGCACCCGGCTGCGCTCCACCCTCGAACACTCCGGCGTGACCACCGACCACCTGCGCACCATCGAGGGCCCCTCCGGCACCGCGCACATCGTCGTGGACGACGAGGGCGGCAACGCGATCGTCGTCATCCCCGGCGCGAACGGCACCGTCGACCACCTCGTCCCCGGCGACGAGGGCCTGATCGCCTCCGCCGACGCCCTGCTCCTCCAGTTGGAGATCCCCCTGGCAGCTGTCCTCGCGGGCGCTCAGACGGCCCGGGCCCACGGCGTCCGCACCATCCTCACACCCGCCCCGGCCCGGCCCATCCCACCCGAACTCCTCGACGCCACCGACCTGTTGGTCCCCAACGAGCACGAGGCGGCCACCCTCACCGGCCGCAGCGACCCGTTCGCCGCGGGCGCCGCCCTCCTCGACCGGATCCCGCGCGTGGTGATCACCCTGGGCGCGGCGGGCAGCGTGTATCTGACCCGGGACGCCGAACCCCTCGCCGTCCCCGCCCCGCACGTCACCGCGGTGGACTCCACGGGGGCCGGCGACACCTACGTGGGCGCCCTCGCCGTCGCCCTCGGCGAGGAACGGCCGATCCGGGAGGCGATGACCTGGGCGGCCACGGCGGCCGCGCTCTCCGTCCAGCGGGAAGGCGCCTCGGCGTCGATGCCCTACCGATCCGAGATCGAGGCCCGGTACACGTCATGACGCACGCACCTCTCACCGGCCTCCGCGTTCTCGACCTGGCCACCCTGTTCGCGGGCCCGATCGCGGCCACCATGCTCGGCGACTTCGGCGCGGAGGTCGTCAAGATCGAGCACCCCACGAAGCCGGACCCCTCCCGTGGCCACGGCCCCTCGAAGGACGGCATCGGCCTGTGGTGGAAAGTCCTGGGCCGCAACAAGCGCACGATCACGATCGACCTCTCGAAGCGGGGCGGCCGCGCCACCTTCCTCCGCCTGGCCGAAACGGCGGACGTGGTCATCGAGAACTTCCGCCCCGGCACCCTGGAGAAATGGGACCTCGGCTGGCCGGAGCTCTCCGCCGTCAACCCCCGCCTGGTCCTCACCCGGGTCACCGGCTTCGGCCAGTTCGGCCCCTACGCCCACCGCCCCGGCTTCGGCACCCTCGCCGAGGCGATGAGCGGCTTCGCGGCGATCACCGGCGAACCGGACGCGCCCCCGGTCCTGCCGCCCTTCGGCCTGGCCGACTCCATCGCGGGCCTGGCCACGGCGTACGCGGTGATGACGGCGCTCGCGGCCCGCGACCGCACCGGCGAGGGCCAGGTCGTCGACATGGCGATCATCGAACCGATCCTGACGGTCCTCGGACCACAGCCGACCTGGTACGACCAGCTCGGCCTCGTCCAGGAACGCACCGGCAACCGCTCCGCCAACAACGCCCCGCGCAACACCTACCGCACGGCGGACGGCACCTGGGTCGCCGTCTCCACCTCGGCCCAGTCGATCGCGGAGCGCGTGATGCACCTGGTGGGCCGCCCGGAGCTGATCGACGAGCCATGGTTCGCGACCGGCGCCCAGCGCGCCGCCCACGCCGACGTCCTCGACCGGGCGGTCGGCTCCTGGATCGCCGAACGCACCCGCACGGAGGTCCTCGCCGCCTTCGACAAGGCCGAGGCCGCGGTCGCCCCGATCCAGGACATCCGGGACGTGATGGCCGACCCGCAGTACCAGGCCCTGGACACCGTCACCACGGTCGACGACCCCGAGCTCGGCCCCCTGCGCATGCAGAACGTCCTCTTCCGGCTCTCCTCGACTCCGGGCACGATCCGCTGGGCGGGCCGCCCCCACGGCGCGGACACGGACGAGGTCCTGACGGAACTGGGCCTGACCGAGGCCGAGTTGACGGCCCTGCGCACGGAGGGCGCGCTGTGAGACCGTACCCGCTCACCTGGCTCTACGTCCCCGGCGACCGACCGGAGACCGTCACCAAGGCCCTCGCCTCCGGCGCCGACGTCGTGGTCGTCGACCTGGAGGACGCGGTGGCCCCCGACCGCAAGCGGTACGCCCGCGAGGCGACGGCCGAACGTCTCACCGACCCGCAGCCCCTCCCGGTGCATGTCCGGGTGAACGCCCTGGACAGCCCCCTGGCGGCAGCGGACCTGGCAGCGATCGCCGCCCTCCCGGGCATCTCCGGCCTGCGCCTGCCCAAGGTCACCGCTCCCGACCAGATCACCCACGTCGCACAGACGACAGCCTGGGCCGAAGGAGGCGCCCCACCCCTGTACGCCCTCCTGGAGTCGGCGCTGGGCATCGAGCGTGCCTACGCCATCGCCACCGCCCACCCGGGTCTGCGCGGCATCGCCCTCGGTGAGGCAGACCTGCGAGCCGACCTGGGCGTACGGCACGACAGGGGCCTGGACTGGTCCCGCTCCCGAGTGATCGTGGCGGCAAGAGCGGCGTCCCTCCCTCCCCCACCCCAGTCGGTCCACCCCGACACCCGGGACCTGGAGGGCCTCGAAACGTCCTGCGCCCACGGCCGCGCCCTGGGCTTCCTGGGCCGAGCAGCTGTCCACCCCCGTCAGCTCCCGGTGATCGAGCGCGTCTTTCTCCCCACGGCGGAGGAGATCGAGCAGGCGGAGACGGTTCTCAAGGCAGCGGAAGCCCACCGGGGGGCCCAGGCCCTCCCGAACGGCACTTTCATCGACGCGGCGGTGGTGACCCAGGCCCACCGCACGCTCTCCCTCGCCCACCGCCGCTGACATACGACGAGGGCGCCCCGAGTAGTCGGGGCGCCCTCGTCGACGTACAACCAACGGTCAGGTCTTCTTCGCCGACTCGGCCTCGTCGGTCACCTCACGGGACTCGGCCTCGGCCTCGGCCTCGCCGGAGTCGGTCTCGGCCTTCTCGACACCGTCGGCCTTCTCAGGGTCTTCGGTCTCACCGTCGGCGGCGTCGGCACCCGGCTCGACGACTTCCTCGCGGCCGGGACGCTTCTTCGCCGACAGCACGAAGTACGTCACCGCGAGCACGAACACGACGATCGCGGTCCAGACGTTGAGCCGGACCCCGAGGATGTGGTGGGCGTCGTCGATGCGCATGTACTCGATCCAGCCGCGCCCCGTGCAGTAAGCGGCGACGTACAGCGCGAAGGCCCGTCCGTGTCCCAGCTTGAAGCGGCGGTCGGCCCAGATGACGAGGAGCGCGACGCCGACGCACCACAGCGACTCGTACAGGAACGTCGGGTGGTAGTAGCCCGGCACCCGGCCGTCCGTGGAGGACGTGATGTGCAGGGCCCACGGCAGGTCGGTCGGCTTGCCGTACAGCTCCTGGTTGAACCAGTTGCCCCAGCGGCCGATCGCCTGCGCGAGGGCGATACCGGGGGCGAGGGCGTCGGCCCAGGCGGGCAGCGGGATGCCCCGGCGACGGCAGCCGATCCACGCGCCCACCGCGCCGAGCGCGATCGCACCCCAGATGCCGAGGCCGCCCTCCCAGATCTTGAAGGCGTCCACCCAGTCACGGCCCTCGCTGAAGTACAGCTCGTAGTCCGTGATCACGTGGTAGAGGCGGCCGCCGAGCAGTCCGAACGGCACGGCCCAGACCGCGATGTCGGCCACCGTGCCGACCCGTCCGCCGCGGGCGATCCAGCGCTTGTTGCCGAGCCAGACGGCAACGAAGACGCCGATGATGATGCAGAACGCATAGCCACGCAGCGGGATGGGACCGAGGTGAATCACCCCGCGCGACGGGCTGGGAATGTAGGCAAGTTCCATGGCAGGGTCGACGCTACCCTGCCGGGCCGGGCCCACGGCGGGCGGCCCGGCAACGGGTCCATAACAGGCGGGTGAGAGAACCCGCCCTCCGGCTTACTCTCTGGGGGCCTCTCCGTCACCCCTTGGCAGCCGCCTCCACCTGCTGCTTCAGCTTCGCCGGCGTCATCGTCCGGTCCTGGTAGATGTTCTTGCCGTCGAGCAGCACCGTCGGGGTGCCGGAGAACCCGCCGTTGCGGAAGGCGGCCGCGGACTTGTCCACCCAGGTGTTGTGGGTGCCCTTCTCGACACAGGTGCGGAACGCGGGGGTGTCGAGCCCGTCGACCTTCTTCGCCAGTTCGAGGAGTTTCCCGTTCTCGGCGTAGTCGTCGCTGGTCTCCTCGGGCTGGTTCTCGTAGAGCACGTCGTGGTACGCCGGGAACTTCCCGGCGTCCTGGGCGCAGGCCGCGGCATTGGCCGCGTTGCGGGAGCCGGTGCCGCCCATGTTGCCGTCGATGATCGTCGCCAGGTGGTACTCGACCTTGAGCTTGCCGGACCCGGTGAGCTCGTGGATCGTCGGGCGGTACGCCGCCTCGAAGGCCTTGCAGGCCGGGCAGCGGAAGTCCTCCCAGACGACGAGCGTCGACTTGGCGCCCTCCTGGCCGACCGGGACGGCGAGGCTGTCCTGGCCGTTGGCCCCCGAGGGCGCCACGACCGGGCCCGAGGCCTTGTCCTTGCCGGAGTTCGCCGCGATGACGCCGATCACCGCCGCGAGACCCAGGACGCACACCACGCTCGCGCCCACGATCAGCACCCGTCGCCGCTTGTCCGCGGTCTTCTGCTTCGCGCGCTCCTCCGCCAGCCGCTCCCGGGCGGTGCGCTTTCCCTCACGGTTCTTCTCGCTCACACCCGCAGAACGAACCGGGGAGGCGCACCGCGCCTCCCCGGCCCCAGGACCACCCCTTCGAGTGACCGAATATCTCATTACGCCATGACGGACCGCGGCTGGGTCACGCCTGGCGGCGCACGCCCTTCGCCAGTTCGCCCGCGAGTGCGCGGACGCCCTCCACTCCGGCCTTGTCGTCCGGCGCGTCGAGCATCCGCTTCACGAAGGCCGAGCCGACGATCACGCCGTCGGCGAAGCCGGCCACCTCGGCGGCCTGCGCGGCGTTGGAGACGCCGAGCCCGACGCAGACCGGCAGGTCGGTACCGGCACCGGCGGCCCGGGTCCGTTCGACCAGGTCCTGGGCCTGCGCCCCGACCGACTCACGGGTACCCGTGACGCCCATCAGGGAGGCGGCGTAGACGAATCCGCTGCCGGCCGCGGTGATCTCGCCGAGCCGCGCGTCCTTGCTGCTGGGCGCGACCACGAAGACCGTCGCGAGCGCGTGCTTCTCGGCGTGCTCCCTCCACAGCGCCGACTCCTGCACCGGCAGGTCGGGCAGGATGCAGCCCGCGCCGCCCGCCTCGGCGAGCTCGGCCGTGAAGCGCTCCACGCCGTAGCGGTCGATGGGGTTCCAGTACGTCATCACGAGCACCGGCTTCCCGGTGGCCTCGTAGGTCTCCTTGACCGTCCGCATGACGTCCGCGATCTTGACGCCGCCGCGCAGGGCGATGTCGTCGGCGGTCTGGATGACGGGGCCGTCGAGGACGGGGTCGCTGTGCGGCAGACCCACCTCGACGACATCGGCACCGCCGTCGAACGCGGCCTTGATCGCCTCGATCCCGCCGTCCACGGTCGGGAACCCGGCCGGGAGGTAGGCGATGAGCGCGGCGCGGCCCTCGGCCCTGGCACCGGCGAGGGTGTCGGACAGCAGCTGAATGTTCCCGCTCACTTGGCGTCCCCCTCGATCTCGGCGGTGTCGGCGTCCTGGTCGGCGGCGACCTGGGCGTCGGTGTCGTACAGGTCGAAGTACCGGGCGGCGGTGTCCATGTCCTTGTCGCCGCGGCCGGACAGGTTGACGACGATCAGTCCGTCCTTGCCGAGCTCCCTGCCGACCTCCAGAGCACCGGCCAGCGCGTGGGCGCTCTCGATGGCCGGGATGATGCCCTCGGTGCGCGAGAGCAGGCGCAGGGCCTGCATCGCCGCGTCGTCGGTGACCGCGCGGTACTCGCCGCGGCCGCTGTCCTTGAGGTAGGAGTGCTCGGGGCCGATGCCCGGGTAGTCCAGACCGGCCGAGATGGAGTACGGCTCGGTGATCTGGCCCTCCTCGTCCTGGAGGACGTAGGAGCGGGAGCCGTGCAGGATGCCGGGCTCGCCCGCGGTGAGGGTCGCCGCGTGTTCGCCGGTCTCCACGCCGTGCCCGGCGGGCTCGCACCCGATGAGGCGTACGGCGGTGTCCGGGATGAAGGCGTGGAACAGACCGATGGCGTTCGAACCGCCGCCGACGCAGGCGATGGCCGCGTCGGGGAGACGGCCGGCGCGCTCCAGGAGCTGGCGGCGGGCCTCGACGCCGATCACGCGGTGGAAGTCGCGGACCATGGCCGGGAACGGGTGCGGTCCGGCGACCGTGCCGAACAGGTAGTGCGTGTGGTCGACGTTGGCGACCCAGTCGCGGAAGGCCTCGTTGATCGCGTCCTTGAGCGTGCGGCTGCCGGACTTCACGGCGATGACCTCGGCGCCGAGCATGCGCATCCGGGCCACGTTGAGGGCCTGGCGCTGGGTGTCGATCTCGCCCATGTAGATGGTGCATTCGAGACCGAACAGCGCGCAGGCGGTGGCCGTGGCGACGCCGTGCTGACCGGCGCCCGTCTCCGCGATCACTCGGGTCTTGCCCATGCGCCTGGTGAGCAGGGCCTGTCCGAGGACGTTGTTGATCTTGTGGGAGCCGGTGTGGTTGAGGTCTTCCCGCTTCAGGAAGATCCGGGCGCCGCCCGCCTCCGCGGCGAAACGGGGGACCTCGGTGAGCGAACTCGGGCGGCCGGTGTAGTGGACCAGCAGGTCGTCGAGCTCACGGGCGAACTCGGGGTCGTGCTTGGCCTTGTCGTACTCGACGGCCACCTCGTCCACGGCGGCGACGAGGGCCTCCGGGATGAACTTGCCGCCGAACGCGCCGAAGTAGCCTTCGGCGCTGGGGATCTGACCCTCGGGGTCGGGGATGAAGAACTCGCTGGGCATGCGGAAACCTCACGGTGAGTTTGTGTTGGGCACTCATCGCCGTGGGGGCAGGGATTATCAGTTGGCTGCGGGACCTTTGTGGCTGGTCGCGCAGTTCCCCGCGCCCCTGACGGGGCGCTGCCATCGCATGCCGTTTACCTGCCCCGGCTCATCACCGATCACGTACCGCACCCGGCGGCCATGCACCCGGCGTGCGGGCGCGCGGCAACCACGGGGGCGGCAGCCGCGCGCGAGGCGGGCGTACCTGTCCGTGGTTGTCGTCGCGAGAGTCATCGGGGCAAGCCTAGCGAAAGATCAGCCGCGCCCGTGCCGCAGGGCCGGATGCTCGCCCGCCGCCACCAGGTCGGAGACCGCCGTCTTCGGGTCCTTGCCGGTGACCAGGGACTCGCCGACCAGGACCGCGTCGGCGCCGGCGTTGGCGTACGCGATCAGGTCGTGCGGGCCGCGGACGCCGGACTCGGCGATCTTGACGAGGTGGGCCGGGATCTCGGGGGCGACGCGCTCGAAGGTGCCGCGGTCGACCTCGAGGGTTTTGAGGTTACGCGCGTTGACGCCGATGATCTTCGCGCCGGCGTCCACCGCGCGCTCGACCTCGTCCTCGTCGTGGACCTCCACGAGCGGGGTGAGCCCGATGGACTCGGCGCGCTCGATGAGGGACTCCAGGGCGGGCTGCTCCAGGGCCGCGACGATGAGCAGCACGAGGTCGGCGCCGTAGGCCCGGGCCTCCCAGAGCTGGTACGACGTGACGATGAAGTCCTTGCGCAGGACCGGGATGTCCACGCGCGCGCGGACGGCCTCCAGGTCGGCCAGCGAGCCGCCGAAGCGGCGCTGTTCGGTGAGGACGGAGATGACGGCGGCGCCGCCCGCCTCGTAGTCCGCGGCCAGGCCCGCCGGGTCGGCGATCGCGGCCAGCGCGCCCTTGGAGGGGCTGGAGCGCTTGACCTCGCAGATGACCTTGACGCCGTCACCGCGCAGGGCGGCCACGCCGTCCTTGGCCGCGGGAGCCTTCGCCGCGCGCTCCTTGAGCTCGTCGAGGCTGACGCGCGCCTGCCGTTCCGCGAGGTCGGCACGGACTCCGTCGATGATCTCGTCGAGCACACTCACGCGAGCGGCCCCCTTCCAGACGGTCGGCAGTTCCGGCGACTGATGAAAACAAGTGGTCACTGCGATGGTATCCGCAGGAGGGCGTAGGCCTCGCATCCGGTTGACGCCGGTCCCTCCCCCGCCCTCGAACAAGCTTCGCATGCTCGGGCGGGAGGCGCCCCATACTGGCCGTTCATCAGTTGATCAAGGATGAAGCCAGCCACCGAACGGCAGGTTCCGGACAACCGTGAAGACCAGCAGCAATGCCCCCAGTGTCCACAGGTGCACCGGCCCGAGACCGAGCCGCAGCGGTCGGCCGCGCGCCGCGCGGACCACCCAGACGGTCCACAGCACGGCGAAGCCCAGATAGCCCACAACGGCCATCGCGTTGTCCTGGAGGGCGGCCAGGAAGTCACCGTGGATGAACGCGTGCGCGCTGCGCAGACCGCCGCAGCCGGGGCAGTAGAGGCCGGTGATCTGGTAGAGCGGGCAGACGGGGTAGTGGCCGGGCTGGTTGGGGTCCACGGTCCCCACGTACGCGAAGGCCCCAGCGACGGCCGCCAGGATTCCGCCCGGGACGGCGAGCCCGCTGAGTCGGGGTGCGCGCTGGGTGTCGGCGTTCACGCCTTGCATTGTGCCCTGTAGGGCCCCGGCACGCGTGAGGGGCGGCCCCGGCGCTCCCGCCGGGCTGCCCCTCCACGAGGTTCTCCGCGTGTCAGCTCTTGGCCTCGGCCGTCTCACGCTGCTGCGAGGTGGCGAGCGGCTTGTGGGCGTCCTTGGGCATGCCCATCCCCATCGCGCTCATGATCCAGCCGACGACACCACCGATGACCACGATCGCCATTCCGGCCCAGAAGCCCGCCGGCTGGGCCATCACCATGAAGGCGCCCGCGACGCAGAAACCGATGAAGACGATAGTGACACCGGTCCAGGCGGCCGGGGTGTGACCGTGGCTGCTGCCCGCCATTGCTTGCTCCTAGGTGCTGAAGTACGTGACTGAGCCGGACGCTCGAAGTCATTGTCCCGCACGCGAGGGCACAAGGTGATCCGGGGTCGCGCTTTGCGGGCGACCGCTACGCCCCCGTCGGGTCCTCTCCCCGGTCGAGGGCCTTCCAGATGTCCTCGGGCCGGTCGGGATCCACAACGGGCGCCTTGCGCCGCACCCGAGGCGCCCCGTCCCTCTCGTACCGTCCGGACATGGCGGGCCACGACCGCCCGTAGCGCAGCGCGAGCAACCCGGCGAGCAGGATCAGCACACCCCCCACTGCCGCGACGTACGGCCAGGCGGTGTGGGAGAGAGCGGCGACCGTCGCCGAGGTGTCGCCGGAGGCCTGGGCCGCCTGCTCGTCCAGCGCGGACGCGTCACTCGCCCCGAACAGCGCCGCGGCGACGATCCCCGCGCCGGAGAGCGCGAGCAGCGCGGCGACCAGGAAGCGCCCGGCCTTGCGGACGGCGAAGACGGCGACGAGCGCGGCAAGGCCCACTATGGCCAGGGCGGCGGGGACGCCCGTGACGTCACTGCCCTTGGCGGTCAGGGGAAAGGCGCCGCCTGCCACGGTCGCGGTGCCCTCCGACCACTGCTGTCGGGTGGCCAGCAGCGCCACGGCGGCGCCGAGCGCGCCGCACAGCAGCGCGACGGCGAGACTCAGACGTCCGGCCCTGGCGGGTCCGGCGGCTTCGGAACGGGGGTGAGGTACAGCAGTCACGTACCCCACTATCACCCGAACCCCGGGCGAACGGGCACCCGGGGTTCCGTGAGAAGCGCCCCATTCCTCGGTGAAGACCCCTACTTGCCGAGCCGGTTCGCCGTGTGGACCGCCCGCAGCACCGCCGCCGCCTTGTTGCGGCACTCCGTGTCCTCGGCGACCGGGTCGGAGTCGGCGACGATGCCGGCGCCGGCCTGGACGTAGGCCGTGCCGCCGCGGAGGAGGGCAGTACGGATGGCGATCGCGGTGTCGGAGTCGCCCGCGAAGTCGAGGTAGCCGACGCAGCCGCCGTACAACCCGCGCCGGGACGGCTCGAGTTCGTCGATGATCTGCATCGCGCGGGGCTTGGGGGCGCCGGAGAGGGTGCCCGCGGGGAAGCAGGCGGTCAGGACGTCGAAGGCGGTGCGGCCCTGCGCGACCTTGCCGGTGACCGTCGAGACGATGTGCATCACATGGGAGTACCGCTCGACGGACATGAAGTCGACGACCTCCACGGAGCCCGGCTCGCAGACGCGCCCCAGGTCGTTGCGGCCGAGGTCCACCAGCATCAGGTGCTCGGCGCGCTCCTTCGGGTCGGCGAGGAGCTCGTCGGCGAGGGCCTGGTCCTCCTGGGGGGTCGCCCCGCGCCACCGGGTGCCGGCGATGGGGTGGACCATGGCGTGCCCGTCCTCGACCTTGACCAGCGCCTCGGGGGACGAGCCCACGACGTCGAAACCGTCGAAGCGGAACAGGTACATGTACGGCGACGGGTTCGTGGCCCTCAGGACGCGGTAGACGTCCAACGCGCTTGCCGTGCACGGCGTCTCGAAGCGCTGGGAGGGGACGACCTGGAAGGCCTCCCCGGCCCGGATGCGCTCCTTGATGTCCTCGACGGCCTCCTGGAAGTCGGGGCCGCCCCAGAGCGCGGTGTACTCCGGCAGTTCGGAGGGCGGCAGGACCGCCGGGGGCTGGGCCACCGCGCGGGACAGGTCCGCCTCCATGGCGTCCAGGCGGGCCACCGCGTCCGTGTAGGCCTCGTCCACGCCGGTGTCGAGGTCGTTGTGGTTGATCGCGTTGGCGATCAGCAGGACCGAGCCCTCCCAGTGGTCCATGACGGCGAGATCGCTGGTCAGGAGCATGGTCAGTTCAGGGAGCTGCAGGTCGTCGCGCTCGCCGGGGCCGATCTTCTCCAGGCGGCGGACGATGTCGTAGCCGAGGTAGCCGACCATGCCGCCGGTGAAGGGCGGCAGGCCCTCCTGGTGCGGGGTGTGCAGGGCCTCGATGGTGGCGCGCAGGGCGGCGAGCGGGTCGCCGTCGACGGGGACGCCGACCGGCGGGGTGCCGAGCCAGTGGGCCTGGCCGTCACGTGCCGTCAGGGTCGCGGCCGAGCGCACGCCCACGAAGGAGTAGCGGGACCACGAGCGGCCGTTCTCCGCGGACTCCAGCAGGAAGGTGCCGGGGCGCTCGGCGGCGAGCTTGCGGTAGAGGGCGACCGGGGTGTCGCCGTCGGCCAGGAGCTTGCGCGTGACGGGGATGACACGGCGGTCGGTGGCCAGCTTGCGGAAGGTCTCGAGGTCCATGGCGGCTGACCTTACTGATCCGAGGCGGCGGCACCGGAATCGACGCCGTCCTTGAGGAGCACGTCCGCGTCGAAGCAGGTGCGCGCGCCGGTGTGGCAGGCGGCACCGACCTGGTCGACCTTGACCAGCACGGTGTCGGCGTCGCAGTCCAGGGCGACGGACTTGACCCACTGGAAGTGGCCGGAGGTGTCGCCCTTGACCCAGTACTCCCCGCGGCTGCGCGACCAGTAGGTGCAGCGGCCGGTGGTCAGCGTGCGGTGCAGCGCCTCGTCGTCCATCCAGCCGAGCATGAGCACCTCACCGGTGTCGTACTGCTGGGCAATGGCGGGGACGAGCCCGTCGGCGCTGCGCTTGAGACGCGCGGCGATCTCCGGGTCGAGGCTGCTGGGTGGGGGCGTGCTGGTCATGGTTGCCATTGTGCCGCGCGCCACCGACAAGTCCGGCGCCGTGTCCACTGGGCGGACCCGTCGGGCGGCCGTAGGCTGACTGCATGTCGACTTTCGCCAAGCGTGAACGACTTCTCCTCGCCGACCTGTTGGAGGCCGAGGGTCCGGACGCCCCCACTCTCTGCGAGGGCTGGCTCACCCGTGATCTCGCGGCGCACGTGGTGGTGCGCGAGCGCCGTCCGGACGCCGCCGGCGGCCTGCTGATCAAGCAGCTCGCGTCCCGCCTGGACCGGGTGATGACCGAGTTCTCCGAGAAGCCCTACGAAGAGCTGATCCAGCTCATCCGTACCGGCCCGCCGCGCTTCTCGCCGTTCCAGCTCAAGCAGGTCGAGGAGCTGTCGAACACGGTCGAGTTCTACGTCCACACCGAGGACGTCCGCCGGGCCCGCCCCGACTGGGCGCCGCGCGAGCTGGACTCCGTCTTCCAGGACGCCCTGTGGACCCGTCTGGAGCGCACCGCCCGGCTGATGGGCCGCAGCGTCCCCACCGGCCTGGTACTGCGCCGCCCGGACGGCCAGACGGCGGTCGCCCACCGCGGCACCCCGGTCGTCACGGTGACCGGTGAGCCGTCGGAGCTGCTGCTGTTCCTGTACGGCCGGCAGAGCGCGGCCAAGGTGGAGCTGGACGGCGACAAGGAGGCGATCGCCAAGCTGCACGAGGCGAAGGAGCTCGGGATCTGAGGTCACTTCGGGAGCTCGGCGCGGCGCAGGTTCCGTGCGCGCCGTCTCCACGACCTGGGCTCAGTCCGCCAAGGGCGTCACCGCACCGGATGCCCCGCCCTCCGCAGCGTCTCCTTCACCTCGCCGATCCGCAGATCACCGAAGTGGAACACCGAGGCCGCCAGCACCGCGTCCGCGCCCGCCCCGATCGCCGGCGGAAAGTGGTCCAGTTTGCCCGCGCCGCCTGAGGCGATCAGCGGCACCGTCACGTGCTTGCGGACGGCCTCGATCATCTCCAGGTCGTAGCCGTCCTTGGTGCCGTCCGCGTCCATCGAGTTGAGCAGGATCTCGCCGGCGCCCAGTTCGGCGGCCCGGTGGGCCCACTCGACGGCGTCGATGCCGGTACCGCGACGACCGCCGTGGGTGGTGACCTCGAAGGTCCCGTCCGCGGTGCGTCGCGCGTCCACCGACAGCACCAGCACCTGCCGGCCGAACCGCTCGGCGATCTCCTTGATCAGCTCGGGGCGCGCGATGGCCGCGGTGTTCACCCCGACCTTGTCCGCCCCCGCCCGAAGCAGCTTGTCCACGTCCTCGGCCGTGCGCACACCGCCGCCCACCGTCAGCGGGATGAACACCTGCTCGGCGGTGCGGCGCACCACGTCGTACGTCGTCTCACGGTTGCCCGACGAGGCGGTGATGTCCAGGAACGTCAGCTCGTCGGCGCCCTCGGCGTCGTACACCTTGGCCATCTCGACGGGGTCGCCCGCGTCGCGCAGGTTCTGGAAGTTGACGCCCTTGACGACCCGGCCGTTGTCCACGTCCAGGCAGGGGATGACTCGTACGGCCAGCGTCATGCGGACACTCCTCGGAACGCCTCCACCTCGACCTCGACGACCAGACTCGGGTCCACGAAGCCGGAGACGATGATCATGGACGCGGCGGGCCGGACGGCGTCGAACAGCTCCTTGTGAGCCCGTCCGACCTCCTCCACGTCCCGGGCGTGGGTGATGTACATGCGCGTCCGCACGACGTCCTCGCGGCCGAGCCCCAACTGCCCCAGCGCCGCGAACGCGACGTCGAAGGCGTTGACCGTCTGCTCGAACGGGTCGCCCGCGACGATCTCGCCGTCCACCACCGAGGTGCAGCCGGAGACCAGCACGAGGCCGTTCGGCAGTTCCACCGCGCGGGAGTACCCGAAGGTCTCCTCCCAGGGCCCGCCGGTCGTGACACGTCGTACGTCGCTCACTTGGCCACCGCCTCCAAGGCCTCTTCCAGGGTGAACGCCTTCGCGTACAGGGCCTTCCCGACGATGGAGCCCTCGACGCCGAGGGGCACCAGCTCGGCGATGGCCCGCAGGTCGTCCAGCGAGGACACGCCGCCGGAGGCCACCACCGGGCGGTCGGTCGCCGCGCACACCGTGCGCAGCAGCTCCAGGTTCGGGCCCTGGAGCGTGCCGTCCTTGGCGATGTCGGTGACGACGTAGCGGGCGCAGCCCTCGGAGTTGAGCCGCTCCAGCGTCTCGTACAGGTCGCCGCCGTCGCGGGTCCAGCCGCGGCCCTTCAGGGTCGTGCCCCGGACGTCCAGACCCACCGCGATCCTGTCGCCGTGCTCGGCGATGACCTTGGCGACCCACTCCGGGCTCTCCAGGGCGGCGGTGCCGAGATTCACCCGGGTGCAGCCGGTGGCGAGGGCGGCCGCCAGCGAGGCGTCGTCCCTGATGCCACCCGACAGCTCCACCTTGATGTCCATCGCCTCGGTGACCTGCCGGACCAGCTCACGGTTGTCGCCGGTGCCGAACGCCGCGTCCAGGTCGACCAGGTGCAGCCACTCGGCACCCGACCGCTGCCAGGACAGCGCGGCCTCCAGCGGGGAGCCGTACGAGGTCTCCGTGCCGGACTCGCCGTGGACGAGCCGGACGGCCTGGCCGTCGCGGACGTCGACGGCGGGAAGGAGTTCGAGCTTGCTCACAGTGTTCCGATCCAGTTGGTGAGGAGCTGGGCACCGGCGTCGCCGGACTTCTCGGGGTGGAACTGCGTGGCCCACAGCGCGCCGTTCTCCACGGCGGCCACGAAGGGCTTGCCGTGCGTCGACCAGGTGACCTTGGGGGCCGCCATCGCCGTGTTGTGCGTCTCCAGCGACCAGTCGTGGACGGCGTAGGAGTGCACGAAGTAGAAGCGGGCGTCGGCGTCCAGGCCCGCGAACAGCTGGGAGCCGGCCGCCGCGTCGACGGTGTTCCAGCCCATGTGGGGCACGATGTCGGCCTTCAGCGGCTCGACCGAGCCGGGCCATTCGTCGAGGCCCTCGGTCTGCACCCCGTGCTCGATGCCCCGGGCGAAGAGGATCTGCATGCCGACGCAGATGCCCATGACCGGGCGCCCGCCGGACAGCCGGCGGTCGATGATCCAGTCGCCGCGGGCCTCGTGCAGGCCCTTCATGCAGGCGGCGAAGGCGCCGACGCCCGGCACCAGCAGACCGTCGGCGTTCATGGCCTTGTCGTAGTCACGCGTTATCTCGACGTCGGCTCCCGCGCGCGCGAGGGCGCGCTCGGCGGACCTCACGTTGCCGAAGCCGTAGTCGAACACGACCACTCGCTTGGTTGCGCTCAATTCCACACCTCCAGCCTCACGACGCCCGCGACCAGACACATCGCGGCGCCGATGGAGAGCAGCACGATCAGGCTCTTCGGCATGTCCTGCTTGACGAAGGAGTAGATGCCGCCGGCCAGGAAGAGGCCGACGACGATCAGGAGGGTCGAGAGGCCGGTCACAGCGCGCCCTTCGTGGAGGGGAGGATGCCGGCCGCGCGCGGGTCCCGCTCACTGGCGTACCTGAGGGCCCGGGCCAGCGCCTTGAACTGGCACTCCACGATGTGGTGCGCGTTGCGCCCGTACGGCACGTGCACGTGCAGGGCGATCTGCGCCTGGGCGACGAAGGACTCCAGGATGTGCCGGGTCATCGTGGTGTCGTACTCGCCGATCATCGGCGCCATGTTCTCGGGCTCGGTGTGCACGAGGTACGGGCGGCCGGAGAGGTCGACGGTGACCTGGGCGAGGGACTCGTCCAGCGGGACCGTGCAGTTGCCGAAGCGGTAGATGCCCACCTTGTCGCCGAGCGCCTGCTTGAAGGCGGCGCCGAGCGCGAGGGCGGTGTCCTCGATGGTGTGGTGGGAGTCGATGTGCAGGTCGCCCTCGGTCTTCACGGTGAGGTCGAAAAGACCGTGCCGGCCGAGCTGGTCGAGCATGTGGTCGTAGAAGCCGACGCCCGTCGACACCTCGACCTTCCCGGACCCGTCGAGATCGATCTCGACCAGGACCGAGGTCTCCTTGGTCACTCGTTCCACACGTCCTACGCGGCTCATGTGCTCTGCTCCTTCGGGGGTGTGGGGGTGTCCCCCACAAGACACTGCAACTCACGTACCGCGTCGAGGAACGCGTCGTTCTCCTCCGGGGTTCCGGCGCTGACCCGCAGCCACCCCGGGATGCCGTTGTCCCGGACCAGGACACCCCGGTCGAGGATCTTCTGCCAGACCGCGTGCGAGCCCCCTGGCCCGTCGAACCGCCCGAACTGCACGAAGTTCGCGTCCGACTCCACCACCTCGAAGCCGATCGCGCGCAGCTCGCTCACCAGCCGGTCCCGCTCGGCCTTCAGCTGCTCGACGTACTTCAGGAGGGTGTCGGTGTGCTCCAGGGCGGCCAGCGCGGTCGCCTGTGTGACGGCCGACAGGTGGTAGGGCAGCCGTACAAGCTGTACGGCGTCCACGACCGCCGGGTGCGCGGCGAGGTAGCCGAGGCGCAGGCCCGCGGCCCCGAACGCCTTCGACATGGTCCGCGAGACGACGAGATTCGGCCGTCCTTCGAGCAGCGGCAGCAGCGAGTCGCCGTGGCTGAACTCGATGTACGCCTCGTCGACCACCACCATCGAGGGCTTCGCCGCCTGCGCGGCCTCGTACAGCGCGAGGACCGTCTCGGGCGGGACCGCGTTTCCCGTGGGGTTGTTGGGGGTCGTGATGAACACGACGTCCGGCTTGTTCTCGGCGACGGCCTTCTCTGCGGCGGCGAGGTCGATCGTGAAGTCCTCGCCCCGGGGACCGGAGATCCAGCCCGTGCCGGTGCCGCGCGCGATGAGGGCGTGCATCGAGTACGACGGCTCGAAACCGATCGCCGTACGGCCCGGTCCGCCGAAGGTCTGCAGCAGCTGCTGGATGACCTCGTTGGAGCCGTTCGCCGCCCAGACGTTGGCGAGGCCGACCTCGTGTCCCGAGGTGTCGGTGAGGTACTTGGCAAGCTGGGTCCGCAGCTCGACCGCGTTGCGGTCCGGGTAGCGGTTGAGATCGCGGGCGGCCTCGCGGACGCGCTCGGCGATGCGCTCGACCAGCGGCTCGGGCAGCGGGTAGGGGTTCTCGTTGGTGTTCAGCCGTACGGGGACGTCCAACTGGGGCGCGCCGTAGGGGGACTTGCCGCGCAGCTCGTCCCGTACGGGAAGATCGTCGATTCCGAAGTTCACTTGCTCGTCGGCACCTTCCACCCGAACCGGGCCTTGATCGCCGCCCCGTGGGCGGGCAGGTCCTCCGCCTCCGCCAGCGTCACCACGTGGTGCGCCACGTCCGCGAGCGCGTCCTTCGTGTAGTCGACGATGTGGATGCCCCTCAGGAAGGACTGCACGGACAGTCCGGAGGAGTGGCAGGCACAGCCACCGGTGGGGAGCACGTGGTTGGACCCGGCGCAGTAGTCGCCGAGCGAGACCGGCGCCCAGGGCCCGATGAAAATCGCGCCCGCGTTGCGCACCCGGTCGGCGACCGCGGCGGCGTCGGCCGTCTGGATCTCCAGGTGCTCGGCGCCGTACGCGTCGACGACCCTGAGACCCTCGTCGATGCCGTCGACGAGGACGATCGCGGACTGCCTGCCCTTCAGGGCGGGCACGATCCGGTCCTCGATGTGCTTGGTGGCCGCGACCTGCGGCTCCAGCTCCTTCTCGACCGCGTCCGCGAGCTCCACGGAGTCGGTGACCAGGACGGCGGCGGCCAGCGGGTCGTGCTCGGCCTGGCTGATCAGGTCGGAGGCCACGTGCACCGGATCGGCCGAGGAGTCCGCCAGGACCGCGATCTCGGTCGGTCCGGCCTCGGCGTCGATGCCGATCTTGCCCGTGAAGTAGCGCTTGGCCGCGGCGACCCAGATGTTGCCGGGGCCGGTGACCATGGGGGCGGGCGGGCAGGACTCGGTGCCGTACGCGAACATGGCGACGGCGGTCGCGCCGCCGGCGGCGTAGACCTCGTCGACGCCGAGCAGCGCGCACGCGGCGAGGATCGTCGGGTGCGGGAGCCCGCCGAACTCGGCCTGGGCGGGCGAGGCGAGCGCGATGGACTCCACTCCCGCCTCCTGCGCGGGCACCACGTTCATGATCACGGAGGACGGGTAGACCGACCGGCCACCGGGCGCGTACAGCCCGACCCGGTCGACCGGCACCCATTTCTCGGTGACGGAACCGCCGGGCACGACCTGGGTCGTGCGGGTCGTACGGCGCTGCTCGCGGTGGACGAGACGGGCGCGGCGGATGGACTCCTCCAGGGCCGCGCGCACGGCGGGGTCGAGCTCTTCGAGCGCCTTGTCCAGAGCGGCCGCCGGCACCCGTACCGACTCCAGCCGCACCCCGTCGAACTTCTCCGCGAAGTCGATCAGCGCCGCGTCGCCCCGATGATGCACGGCCTCGCAGATCGGACGCACCTTCTCCAGGGCGGCCTGAACGTCGAAGTCGGCTCGGGGCAGCAGGTCGCGCAGGGCGGGGCCCTCGGGGAGGGCGTCGCCGCGCAGATCGATTCGGGAGATCACGTCGTCAATTCTCTCAGACCCTCCTCAGGGCCCGTTCGCGCATTCCAATGGCTGATACGCAACCCGGAAGATCGCCCTCACGTCTAGCGTTCAGTGGGTTACTCAGCAGGCATGAACAGTTGTACGAATCACAAGTGACCGAGGGGCTGGAAGAAGCGTGAGCGAGGGGGCCGGGATCCGGGACGGAGACCTGCCGGACGATCTGACCGCCGCGGAAGCCGGTATGTGGCAGGCCTTCCGCAACGGCACCGTGTACGACCTGACCAGCGGCGACACCGTCGTCGACGACCCGCACGGCGGGCACCCCTGGGGTCCCGAGCGGACGGTACGCGCGCGTATCGTCTGCTGGCTGCTCCTGGACGGTCCGCCCGCGCTCGCCGGCCGGGTCCCGTCCCTGAAGCTCACCGGCGTGCAGATCAGCGGCACCCTGGACCTCGCCGGCGGCACGGTCGAGCCGTACCTGGAGATGAAGGGCTGCCGCTTCGAGCGGGAGATCCTGCTGCCGGAGGCCCGCTTCACCACCGCGCGGTTCGTGGACTGCTCGGTGCCGCGCCTGGAGGCCGCCAGGGTGCACACGGAGGGCGATCTGCATCTGCCGCGCTGCCGTTTCCACAACGGCGTGCGGCTGACCGACGCGCACATCGGCACGGATCTGCTGATGAACCAGGCGATCGTCTACCGCGACCGCAGCGGCCGTTCGATCGCCGCCGACGGCATGACCGTGGGCCAGGACCTGCAGGCCGAACTCCTGGAGTCGCACGGCGAGCTGAGCCTGCGCAGCGCCACCATCGGCGTCTCGCTGAGCCTGCGTGGCGCCAGGCTGACCAACCCGTACACCCGGCTCGCGCTGAACGCCCCGCAGCTGACCGTGGAGCGCACGCTGTACCTGACGCCGGCGGGCGTCGGCGCCTCCATGCTGAGCGGGGCGACCCCCGCGCGCGGGACGCGGATCCAGCGCTTCGAGTGCCAGGGCGGGGTGCGGCTGGACGACGGGCGGTTCGGGGACGCGGTCGACCTGGAGCGGGCCCGCTTCATCTTCACGGAGGAGCAGGAGCTGTCGCTGCGCCGGGTCCAGGCCCCGGAGCTGCGCTTCCTGGGCGAGAAACCCCAGCGCGGCAAGGTGGTCCTCTCGGGAGCGCGGGTCGGCAACCTCGTGGACCGGGCGAGCGCCTGGCCGGGGCCGGGCAACCTCCACATGGGCGGCTTCGTCTACGAGAACCTCGTACCGCACGGCCCCTTCCCGCTGGCCGAGCGGCTGGAGTGGGTGGCGGCCGCGACCGCCGAGTACAACCCGGAGCCGTACGAGAGGCTCGCGGCCGTGCTGCGGGCCGGTGGCGAGGACGAGGACGCGCGCGAGGTCCTGCTCGCCAAGCAGCGCAGGCGCCGCGAGAGCCTGCCGCTGGCCGCCAAGCTGTGGGGGTACGTGCAGGACTGGACGGTCGCCTACGGGTACCGGCCCGGCCGGGCCGCCGTATGGATGGCGGTGCTGTGGGCGGCGGGTTCCGTGGCGTTCGCACACGCGAGCCATCCGCCGCTCAAGGGCGGCGACCATCCGGTCTGGAATCCCGCCCTCTTCGCCCTCGATCTCCTGCTCCCGGTGATCGACCTGGGACAGGTCGGTTTCTGGCAGTTGCGCGGCGGCTGGCAATGGCTGGCGGCCGCGATGGTCCTCCTCGGCTGGATCCTGGCGACCACCGTGGCGGCCGGGGCCACGAGGCTGTTGCGGCGGAATTAGGGAGATCCGTGGTGCGGAAGGTGAACGAAGGTCACGTCTTTACCGCGCCTTGACCGTCCGCCGTACAACTTTCCGCGAGTTGCACGTGCGCACTGGCGCAGGGTTGACCCGCGGACTTTCAATGGTCGGCACCATGGCTCTGCTGCCCCCCTTCATCCGCGCGTCACGGATCCCCCCATACCACCTCACCGGCGGACTGCCCGCCGACGACGAGGTGCTGCTCGACATGCCCGACGACCGGCTCGGGCCGGCGCTGGTGGCGGCCGGGCAGGGCGGGTACGGGCGCGCGGCCGAGCTGCTCGTCGCGACCCGCGAGAGCGCCGCCTGGGAGCTGCGCGACCGGTACGTCCGGCGGCTCTCCGCCTTCGCCCGCTCGCGCCCCGAGTGGTACGACGCCTGGCGCGCCGAGGCCCCGCACGACCCGGACCAGCTGCTGCTGGGCGCCCAGCTCGCGGTGGACCGCGTCTGGGACTCGCCGGCCCGGGCGGAGCTGCTGCGCGAGGTGAGCCAGCCGATCACGGCCGCGGCGCGCGCCGAGGACCGCGACCCGGTGCCGTGGCGTATCGCGCTGGACCACGCGCGCGGCTCGCAGGCGGGGCACACCTACTTCGGGGAGTTGTGGGAGGCGGCCCTCAGGCGCGCCCCGCTCCACTACGGCTGCCATGTCGCCGCTCTGCGCTATCTGGCGACCTCCTGGCGCGGCTCGTACCGCGAGTGTTTCGACTTCGCCGACCGGGCCGCGCAGGACGCCCCGCCCGGCTCTCTCATCCAGGCGCTGCCCGCACGGGCGGCCCTCGCCTGTCTGACCGAGGGCGATGGCACCGCGGTGCCGCGCGAGCGGCTGGACGCGGCGGCGGACCGGGCGATCGAACTGTCCGCCACGTTCGCGGCAGCCGATCTCTGGCCGGCCGAGGTCCGCAACAAGCTGGTGTACGTCCTGGTGCGCCTGGGCCGCTGGACCGACGCGCTGGAGCAGCTGCGCATGATCGGCCCGTACGCGACCTCGTTCCCCTGGGGCCGGGAGTCCGAGGACCCGCTGGGCCGCTTCCTGGAGGTCCGCGAGGAGGTCCGGCGGCACGCCCTGATCCATCCACGGAGTGAGCACCGGGGACGCGTCCGCTCCGCAGGCCATTAGGCTTTGGCGCCGTGACCACCGTGCGGCTCCCGCTCTTCCCCCTGAACTCGGTACTGTTCCCGGGGCTCGTGCTTCCTCTCAACGTCTTCGAGGAGCGCTATCGCGCCATGATGCGCGAACTGCTGAAGACGCCCGAGGAGGAACCGCGCCGGTTCGCCGTCGTGACGATCCGCGACGGCCACGAGGTGGCGCCCAGCGCACCCGGCCTGCCGGACCAGACGGCCGTGCCCGAGCGCGGCCCCGCGGCCGGTTTCGGCGACGACCCGGTCAAGGCGTTCCACGCGGTGGGCTGCGTGGCGGACGCGGCGACGGTACGGGAGCGGGCGGACGGCACGTTCGAGGTGCTGGCGACGGGCACGACCCGGGTTCGCCTGCTGTCCGTCGACGCGTCGGGCCCGTATCTGACGGCTGAACTGGAGGAGTTGCCGGAGGAGGCGGGCGACGAGTCCGGTCCCTTGGCGGAAGGAGTCCTGCGGGCCTTCCTCCAGTACCAGAAGCGCCTGGCGGGGGCCAGGGAACGCACCCTGTCGTCCGGCACGGACCTCCCGGACGAACCGTCCGTGGTGTCGTACCTGGTGGCGGCGGCGATGATGCTGGACACCCCCACGAAGCAGCGACTGCTCCAGGCCCCCGACACCGCGTCACGGCTCCGGGACGAACTGAAACTCCTGCGCGCGGAGACGGCGATCATCCGTAATCTTCCGTCGTTGCCGGCGTCGGAACTGACGCTCGGCCCGACGAGTCTGAACTGAGGCCGGGAACCGCCAGATGCCGAAGAAGTCGAAGAAGCCGCAGTCCGGAGGCACCCCCGCGACGGTGGCACTGACCGCGGCAGGCGTGCCCTTCACCGTGCACGCCTACGACCACGACCCCTCCCACCCCTCCTACGGCGAGGAGGCGGCCGAGGCGATGGGCGTCTCCCCCGACCGCGTCTTCAAGACGCTGGTGGCGGACGTGGACGGGGCCCTCACGGTGGCGGTGGTCCCGGTGGCGGGCTCACTGGACCTGAAGGCCCTGGCGACGGCGGCGGGCGGCAAACGGGCGGCGATGGCGGATCCGGCCCTCGCCGAACGCACCACGGGCTACGTCCGCGGCGGCATCTCTCCCCTGGGCCAGCGCAAGAAGCTCCCCACGGTCCTCGACGCCTCTGCCGCCACCCACGCCACGATCTGCGTCTCGGCCGGCCGCCGGGGCCTCGAGGTGGAACTGGCGCCGACCGACCTGGCCGACCTCACGAAAGCGGTCCTGGCGCCCATCGCCCGCGCGTGACCCCTCGACGGGCCCCTCTTCCTCGGTTAAGCAGAAGGGGCATGTCGAAGAAAACACGGAAACGCAAATGGCGCACCAAGAAGGGCCGCTCGAACCACGGCAGGCGGCCTGCGTAGGACCGCGACGGGTTCGAAGTCCCCCTACTGCGCGGGCGCTCCGTACCCGTCCTTGGGGACCGCGTCCCCATATATGGGCTCGGGGTCCCGGGGCCCGAACAACGCGGTCAGTCCCAGGTGCACGACCAGCGCGGCCAGCGACCAGGCCAGCAACGCCCCCTTCGCCCCGAGCTTCAGGGGCGCGGAGAACGTGACGCCCTTGCCCACGGCCTTCGCATGGGCGAGCACGTCCGACGACGGACCGAGCCACGTCCCCACCCGCCACGCGAGCAAGGACCCCAGCACCCCTCCGACGGCCAGCCCCACCACCAACGGCACCCCGCCCCGCCGCCGCCAGAGGAACACCACAAGCGCGCTCACGAAGCCGAAGGCGAGCGCCAGCAGGGTGAACGTCCCGTCCACCCCCACCGCCTGCTCCCCCTCGGTGTCCTTGAGATAGACGGCCCAGCTGCCCTGCTCGTCCACATCCCCGACCAGCGGCACATGCGGCGCCAGCCACCACCACAGCACCCCGAGCAACGCCCCGAGGACCGCCACGGCGACCGTGACGACCACGGCCTCCAGCAGCTCGGTCTTCATGCCGGGCCCGTCCTGCCCGTACCGGGCTTCGGCGGGAGCCGGGTACCGGGCATCAGGGGCCTGCCACGGATTGTGCGAGGAGGGTTCGTGGGGCGGCGGAGGAGGAGTCAACGGTGCGGTCACCCTGACATCGTGCCAGGCCCGCCTGTGCGGCGCGTCACCGGACGGCCGCCCGGCGATAGGCCCAGGTGGCGACGGCCAGCGAGACCACGCCCACGCACCCGCACACGGCGAGGTCACCGAGCACGAAGGCCCAGTCGGGATGCGGCCCGAAGGTACGTGCGAACGCCTCGACGCCGTAGGTCGAGGGCAACAGGTCCCGCGTGAACCGCACCGCCTCGGGCATCCGCTCGGCGGGCAGCACCCCGAGCAGCAGCGCGGCGGACATCCCGAGCTGTCCCAGCAGGGTGGCCAGTTCCGGCCGGGGCGCGAGCAGCCCGAGCGCGGCGCCCAGCCCCGCCAGGGCCGCACCGGCCAGCGGGATCACCGCCACGAGGACCCACAGATGGGCCAGCGGAAGCCCGAACAGCACGCACCCGAACACAGCGGTCACCACCGTCCCGGGCACGGTGAAGGAGGCGTACGCCCCCGCGGCGCCGAGCACCACGGCGGCCGGCGGCACCGGCAGGGTGGCGTAGTGATCCAGCCCGCCGCTCGCCCTCAGCTGGCCGAAATACTGGGCGAGCAGATTGAGCGCGACGAAGGCGACGACCAGCACGGACGCCCCGGCGACCACGGACCGGGCCTCGCCCCCGCCGTCCACGACGCCCCGCATCAGGATCATGATGCCGATCGACTGGAAGGTCGCCACGAACAGCAGCGGGATGCGTGCGACCCGGGCGCGGGACAGCTGCGCCCGGTACACGGCCGCCAGCGACGGCCACAGCCGCGCGCGCGGCCCGAGCTCGGCGGCCCCGCCCCGGCCCGTCTCCTCGACGGCCGGCGCGCCGCCCGGCAGAACCTCGGCGGGTACGACACTCACGTGGCTCTGCTCCTCTTCGCTCCGGCGGTCGCCCTGTGACGTACGGATACGGCCGTCCGCGTACTCAAAGTGCTCAAGCCCTCACCAGCCCCTGCCGCGCGGCCCCGCCCAGCGCGAGGTACACGTCCTCCAGGCTGGGTGTGGCGAGCGTGAAGTCGTCCAGCGCGGCGAACGCGGCCCCGCCGGTGACGGTGGCCACGACCGCGCGGGCCTCCTCGGGCGCGAGCCGCAGCGTCCAGCGGCGCCCGGAGGCCACCGCACGGTCCTGCAGCGCGGCGACCTCGGGCACGTGCAGCGGGGCCGCCTCGCGCCACACGAGGTCCACGCGGACCTCGCCCGCGACCTGTTCCTTGAGGCCGGTAGGCGTGTCGCAGGCGATCACCCGGCCCTGGTCGAGGACGGCGACCCGGTCCAGGACCGTCTCCGCCTCGATGACGTTGTGGGTGACGAGCAGTACGGTCGTGCCCCGCTCGGCCCGCCGCCGGTCCACGGCGGACCACACCGCGCGCCGCGCCACGGGATCCATCGCGGTGGTCGGCTCGTCGAGCACGAGCAGCGGCCGCTCTCCCACGAGCGCCGACGCGAAGCACGCGAGCCGCCGCTGCCCGCCGGACAGCCTCCTCAGCGGCCGCCCGGCGATCGGCGTGAGCCCTAGCTCCTCGAGTACGGCGTCCCGCTCGGCCCGCGCCCGTCGCACCTCCAGGCCGCGCAGCCGCCCGGTGGTCTCGGCGGCGAGCGAGACGGTGAGTTCGTCGAGGGCGGTGGACTCCTGGCCGAGGTAGGCGAGGATCCGCGAGGCCCGGTCCGGGTGGCGCACGATGTCGTGCCCGAGGATCTCGACGCTGCCGCGGTCGGGCCGCATCAGCCCGGTCAGCTGCCGTACGAGCGTGGTCTTCCCGGCGCCGTTCGGCCCGAGCAGTCCGAAGATCTCACCCCGCCGGATGTCCAGCCCCACGTCGTCGGTGGCCCGCACCTCGGGTGTCCCCGGGGCCCCGCGGCGCCCGCGCACCGCGGGATAGGTCTTGGTCAGCCCGCGCACCGCACACACGACATCACCACCGTGCCGAAGTGCCTGTGCCGCGCGCGTACTCACAAAGGACGAGACTACGGGGTCGGGGCGCCCTGTTCCCTCTTGGGGCGGCGTATGTGCCGTTTCACTCCCCCGCGGGCGCGTGCTCCGCCGCCGTCCGCACATCGATCTCCCGCCAGAACCCGGCCCGGATCGCATAACGGTCGTGCTCGTCGATCTGGTCGTCCTTGTGTGCGAGCAGCCCGAACCGCGCCGCGTACCTGAGCAGCTCCCCGTCGATCCGGTGCGGCACCCGCGGATACATCCCGGACAGCCGCTGCAGATGCGCCTGGTCCCCCAGCCGCTCCATCCACCGCCGCGCGAAGACCTGCCCCACCTCGAAGGGGTCCCCGCCGACCGTGGTGATGTCCTCCTCCCGGTCGGCCCACCGCTGCTCCGCCGTGGTCAGCTGCGCGAGGGTCGGCATGGAGGCGACTTCGGGCGGCTCGGCGGCACCACCGGGCCGGTCGATCCAGCCCTTGTCGGAGGACCACCGCAGGGTCGCGCTCGCGGGGTGCTGCGCGGCCTGGGTACCGGGCGCCCGCAGCGCGGCGAGATCCTTGGGCGTCGGCACTCCCTTGGGCGTCGGCACCCGCTCCTGCGTGCCGTTCTCCGAGGCGGCGGCCGTGGCGTGCTCGCGCTCCTCCGCGCTCCGCTCGGGAGCGGACGAGGGCGCGGACTCGGGCAGCGGCGCCGAGAGGATCGCGGCGATCTCGGGCCGCGGCACGGGGGGCGGCGCGCAGATCCCGCCGAGTTCCTTGGCGCGTACGGCCTTGGTGATCCACGCACGGTCCAGCACCCGCCGCTCGTCCGCCTCGGCGACCAGGTCCTCCGACTGGTTGTAGTCCCCGTCGGCGGCCTGCACGGCCCACAGGTGTACGGCGACCCCGTGCTCCTTGGCGGCCATCATGCCCGGCAGCAGGTCCCCGTCGCCGGTGACGAGCACGACGTCGGAGCAGGCGCGGTTGCGGGCCAGCTCGGTGAGCTCGGCGTGCATGGCGGCGTCCACGCCCTTCTGGGCCCAGCGTCCGTCGCTGCGGGTCAGGGCGCCGAGCCGGACGGTGACCCGGGGCATCACGCGCAGTCTGCGGTGCTCGGGCTGCGGGACGCGGTCGGGGGCGCCGTCGAACCAGTAGATGCGCAGCAGGGGCCGTTCCGTGTCGGACTCGGCCCGGTCGCGCAGCCCCTGCACCAGGGCGGCGTGGTCGACGGTGATACGGGAACGGGAGGGCTCCCCGGCAAGGAGACTGGCGGCGGCCCCCAGCAGATACCCGGCGTCCACCAGGACGATGCAGCGGTCCACGCGATCCACCCTCTTTCCGGGAGGTTTGCTTCGGGCTTCCTTCGAGTCTGCCCGACCACGCGAGGGTTAACGGCCCGAACTCGATCTTCGGCGTGGCGTTTCGGGGCATCGCCCGGCGACATTCCCTGTCACACACGGTAATTATCCGAAATGCGCCTCTTGCCAGCTTATGTGAATCTGGTCCCGGCCCTGGCCCCTAGATCCCCCTCAGGAGGCAGATCACCATGGCCAAGAACAAGAAGCAGAACCGAAAGCAGCCGCAGTCCGAGCGTGGCCAGCAGGAGGCCCAGCACTCCTCGATGGAGGCACAGGCCGAGCAGCGTGCCACGCAGGTGACCCCCGGCGATGTCGCCCGCAAGGGCCGGCAGAAGAGCTTCGGTCACAACTGACAT
Source organism: Streptomyces canus (assembly GCF_001514145.1). Taxonomy (GTDB): domain Bacteria; phylum Actinomycetota; class Actinomycetes; order Streptomycetales; family Streptomycetaceae; genus Streptomyces; species Streptomyces canus. The sequence continues at coordinate 297,700 of NZ_KQ948659.1, read as the reverse complement.
CTGCATAAAGGGTTGTTGAGACCCAGGTACACAGAAGGGCGCACCCCGTCAGGAGTGCGCCCCTCTGCCTGGTCCGAGCCCCGGTGGGTCAGCCCGCCAGGCAGGACGGTCCGAGCAGCACCTTCAGGTCCCCGAAGAGCGCCGGGTCCGGCTTCACGCGATGCCGGTCCAGCCGCAGGACCGTGGTCTTGCTGGGGCCTTGGAGCCGGATGCGGACCTCACTCTCCCCCTTGTGGTGACTGAGGATCTCGCCAAGCCTGCTGACCATCGGCGGCGTGACCTTCAGCGCCGGGATGGTGAGGATCACGGGCGCGTTGGTGCCCGCGTTGGACAGGTCGGGGACCTGGAGCTCCATCGCGACCAGCCGGGGCACGTCCTCACGCTTGTCGAGGCGGCCCTTGACGAACACCACGGCGTCCTCGACGAGTTGCGTCGACACCAGTTGGTAGGTCGCCGGGAAGAACATGCACTCGATGGAACCGGCGAGATCCTCGACGGTGGCGATCGCCCAGGCGTTGCCCTGCTTGGTCATCTTGCGCTGGAGGCCCGAGATGATGCCGCCGATGGTCACCACCGCGCCGTCGGAGTGCTCGCCGCCGGTGAGCTGGGCGATGCCCGCGTCGGCCTTGTCGGACAGCACGTGCTCCAGGCCGAAGAGCGGGTGGTCGGAGACGTACAGACCGAGCATCTCCCGCTCCTGGGCGAGCAGATAGGTCTTGTCCCACTCCTCGGTGGTGAACTCCACGTCCAAGCCGAAGCCGGGCTCGCTGGTGTCCTCCTCCCCCATCCCGCCGAAGAGGTCGAACTGGCCCTCCGCCTCCTTGCGCTTGACCGCGACCACATTGTCGATCATCGAGTCGAAGTGCGCGGTGAGGCCCTTGCGGGTGTGCCCCATCGTGTCGAACGCGCCCGCCTTGATCAGCGACTCCGTGGTGCGCTTGTTGCAGGCGACCGCCTCGACCTTGTCGAGGTAGTCGGGGAAGGAGGCGTACTTCCCCTTGGCCTTGCGGCTGCGGATGATCGACTCGACCACGTTGGTACCGACGTTGCGCACGGCCTCGAGCCCGAAGAGGATGACGTCGTCGCCCTGGGCGGCGAAGTTGTGCTCCGACTCGTTGACGTTCGGCGGGAGCACCTTGATGCGCATGCGACGGCACTCGTTGAGGTAGACCGCCGACTTGTCCTTGTCGTCCTTCACCGAGGTGAGCAGCGCGGCCATGTACTCGGCCGGGTAGTTGGCCTTGAGGTACGCGGTCCAGTAGGAGACCAGCCCGTACGCGGCGGAGTGCGCCTTGTTGAACGCGTAGCCGGCGAAGGGGACCAGGACGTCCCACAGGGCCTGGATCGCCTCGTCGCTGTAGCCGTTCTTCTTGGCGCCGGCCTGGAAGATGGTGAAGTTCTTCGCCAGTTCGTCGGGCTTCTTCTTGCCCATGACGCGGCGCAGGATGTCGGCCTCGCCGAGCGAGTAGCCGGCGATGATCTGGGCGGCCTTCTGCACCTGCTCCTGGTAGACGATCAGGCCGTAGGTGACCGCGAGGACCTCCTGGAGCGGCTCCTCCAGCTCCTTGTGGATCGGCGTGATCTCCTGGCGGCCGTTCTTGCGCTCGGCGTAGTTGATGTGGGAGTTCATGCCCATCGGGCCCGGCCGGTAGAGGGCCGAGACGGCGGAGATGTCCTCGAAGTTGTCGGGCTGCATCTGGCGGAGCAGCGAGCGCATCGGGCCGCCGTCGAACTGGAAGACACCGAGGGTGTCACCGCGGCAGAGCAGTTCGAAGGTCTTGGGGTCGTCCAGCGGCAGGGCGAGCATCTCCAGGTCGATGCCCTTGTTGGCCTTCACCATCTTGATGGCGTCGTCCATGATCGTGAGGTTGCGCAGGCCCAGGAAGTCCATCTTCAGCAGGCCGAGCGACTCGCACTGCGGGTAGTCCCACTGCGTGATGGTCACGCCGTCGGTGTGGCGCACCCAGATCGGGGCGTGGTCGACGATGGGCTCGCTGGACATGATCACGCCGGCCGCGTGCACACCCATCTGCCGGACCAGGCCCTCGACGCCCTTGGCGGTGTCGATGACCTTCTTGACGTCTGGTTCGTTCTCGTACATCGACCTGATCTCGCCGGCCTCGCTGTAGCGGGGGTGGGAGGGGTCGGTGATGCCGTTCAGGTCGATGCCCTTGCCGAGGACGTCGGCGGGCATCGCCTTGGTGAGCCGGTCGCCCATCGCGTACGGGTAGCCCAGCACACGCGCGGAGTCCTTGATGGCGTTCTTCGCCTTGATCTTGCCGTACGTGCCGATCATGGCGACCTTGTCGGCGCCGTACTTCTCGGTCACGTACCGGATCACCTCGACGCGCCTGCGCTCGTCGAAGTCGATGTCGACGTCGGGCATGGAGACGCGCTCGGGGTTGAGGAACCGCTCGAAGATCAGACCGTGCGGGATCGGGTCCAGGTCGGTGATGCCCATGGCGTAGGCGACGATCGAGCCGGCCGCGGAGCCTCGGCCGGGGCCGACCGCGATGCCGTTGTTCTTGGCCCACATGATGAAGTCGGCGACCACGAGGAAGTAGCCCGGGAACCCCATCTGGATGATGACGTCCATCTCGTACTCGGCCTGCCGCTGGCGGTCCTCGGGGATGCCGCCCGGAAAGCGGCGCTCCATGCCGCGGCGGACCTCCTCCTTGAACCAGGTGACCTCGGTGTAGCCCTCGGGGATGTCGAACTTCGGCATGAGGTTCTTGGCCTCGAACATGCCCTCGGTGTCGACCTGTTCGGCCACCAGGAGGGTGTTGCGGCAGCCTTCCTGCCAGGCGTCCGAGGAGTCGACGGCGTACATCTCGTCCGTGGACTTCAGGTAGTAGCCGGTGCCGTCGAACTTGAAGCGGTCCGGGTCGGAGAGGTTCTTGCCGGTCTGGATGCACAGCAGCGCGTCGTGGGCGGTCGCCTCGTGCGCGTACGTGTAGTGCGAGTCGTTGGTGACCAGCGGGGGGATGCCGAGCTTCTTGCCGATCTCCAGGAGGCCGTCGCGGACCCGGTGCTCGATCTCGATGCCGTGGTCCATCAGCTCCAGGAAGTAGCGGTCCTTGCCGAAGATGTCCTGGTACTCGGCGGCGGACTTCAGCGCCTCGTCGAACTGGCCGAGGCGCAGCCGGGTCTGGAGCTCGCCGGAGGGGCAGCCGGTGGAGGCGATGAGCCCCTCGGACCACTGGGAGATGGTCTCCTTGTCCATGCGGGGCCACTTCTGCAGCCAGCCCTCGGCGTACGCGTCCGAGGAGAGCTTGAAGAGGTTGTGCAGGCCGGTCCTGTTCGCCGCCCAGATCGTCTTGTGGGTGTAACCACCCGAACCCGAGACGTCGTCCCGCTTCTGGTGGGGCTGACCCCACTGGATCTTCCGCTTGTTGCGCCGGGACTCCGGCGCGACATATGCCTCGATCCCGATGATCGGGGTGACCCCGGCCTTCTTCGCGGAGTGGAAGAAGTCGTACGCCCCGTGCAGGTTGCCGTGGTCGGACATGGCGATATGGGTCATGCCCATCTCGTTGCACGCGTCGAACATGTCCTTGAGCCGCGCGGCACCGTCCAGCAGGGAGTACTGGGTGTGGACGTGCAGGTGCGTGAACGGCGGCTTTGACACGGCGTGGCCTCCATGGAAAACACTCGACGACAGGCGGACGGACGGTTCGGGGGACAGCGTCGAAGTCTATGCCTCGGCACTGACACTCCGGGGGTCGCCCCGCGTACCTTCACAACGAGGGTCGCGGGCACTTTCAGCCGGGCCCGCCCGTTGGACTGACGACAGAAACGCTGTCGTACACATGCACCAGGAGGCACCCCGCGATGTCGGTTCCGCAGCTCAACGACGAGCACCGCGGCGAGGAGATCCTCGCTGTCTTCGACACCGCCTTCGGCGAGCTCCTGGCCGCCGACCCGGCAGCGTTCCGCGTGAAGTTCCGGAAGATGGCGGCCTCCGCGTTCGCGTTCTACCGGGGTACGGCGTGCCTCTTCTACCACGACCTGGACGCGGAGAAGAGGGGCGGCCCGTATCTCGACGAGCGCACCTCGCGCGTGTGGATCCACGGCGACCTGCACGCGGAGAACTTCGGCACCTACCTGGACGCCAACGGCCGGCTGATCTTCAACGTCAACGACTTCGACGAGGCGTACGTCGGCCCCTTCACCTGGGACCTCAAGCGCTTCGCCGCCTCCGTCGCGCTGATCGGGTACGCCAAGGCCCTCGGCGACGAGCAGATCACCGAGCTGGTGGAGGTGTACGCGGGCGCGTACCGCGAGCGGATCCACGCCCTGGCCACCGGCGCCAAGAGCGACGAGGTGCCGCCCTTCACCCTGGACACCGCCCAGGGCCCCCTCCTGGACGCGCTGCGCGACGCCCGCTCGCTGACCCGCTTCGGCCTCCTGGAGTCGATGACGGAGATCCGCGACTTCGAGCGCCGCTTCGCGCCGGGCGGCGGCTCCATCGAGCTGGACGCGGCCACCCGCTACAAGGTGCTCGCCGCCTTCGACGGCTATCTGGAGACCCTCCCGGAGGCTTCCCTGTCCCGCCCGGACTCCTACCGCGTCAAGGACGTCGTCGGCCGCCGCGGCATCGGCATCGGATCGGCCGGTCTGCCGTCGTACAACATCCTGCTCGAGGGGCACACCGACGCCCTGGAGAACGACGTCGTGATCTATATCAAGCAGGCCCAGACGCCGGCCGTCTCCCGCCACATCACCGATCCGGCGATCCGCGACTACTTCCAGCACGAGGGCCACCGCACGGTGATCTCCCAGCGCGCCCTCCAGCAGCACGCCGACCCGTGGCTCGGCTGGACCGAGCTGGGCGGTGCGGGCCAGCTGGTCGCCGAGATCTCGCCGTACGCCGTCGACCTGGACTGGGGCGACATCGACGACCCGGAGGAGATCGCGGCGGTCGTCGCCGACCTCGGCCGGGCCACGGCCACCATGCACGCGGCGGCGGACGACACCTCAGGGGAGTCCCTGGTGCCCTTCTCCACCGAGCGGGCCATCGACGCGGCGCTCGCGGCAGACTCCGACGACGGCGCCGGCTTCGCGGGCCTCCTGGTCGACTTCGCGCACAGCTATGGCGCACGCGCGCGTGCCGACCACCAGACCTTCGTCGACCTGTTCCGCAACGGCCGGATTCCGGGTCTGTGACAGGGCTCATGGCGCTTCCCATAACGATAGGGCCGCTCACAGGAATCCTTTAGGGGTCCCTTACAGGCCCGCGTGACACACTCTCCACGCTATGGACATATCCGGGACCCAGCTACGAGCGCTCCGCGCGGCGCTGTTCACGGCACTCGTCGTGACGCTCAGCACCGCGTCGCACGTGCTGCTGTCCCGGGCTCCCCTGCCGCTCAACACGGTGGCGGCGGTCGCCGTCGCCGTGTTCGGGCTCGCCTACGCGCTGGCCGGCCCGGAGCGCGGCTTCGGGCGGATCGCCGCCGTGCTGATCCCGTTGGAGCTGGCCGCCGACACCGTCTTCACCACCGGGCAGCACGTCTGCTACGGCGCCGCGGGCGGCCCGGTCGCGGGCCCGTTGCGCTCGGTCGGCTGGGACGTGTTCTGCGGCGACGGCACCAGCGTGGGCTCGCCACTGGCCCGGATGACGGGCACCGACCCCCACCGGCTCGGCGGCCTGCTCGCGCACGCCGACCCGCAGACCGCCTGGCTGCTGCTGGCCGCGCACCTCTGCGTCGGCCTTCTCGCGGCCGCCTGGCTGCGCCGCGGCGAGCGGGCCCTGGCCCAGCTGCTGCGGGCCGTGGCCGCCACGACCTTCCGGCCGCTCCTCCTCGTGGCCGCCGCGCTGACCGTGCGGTCGGAGCCGGAACCGGTCTGCCCGGTGCGCCCCGGCCGCCGTACTGCCGTCGCTCTCGACGAGATCCTCGTGCACTCCCTGGGACGGCGTGGACCGCCGTGCTCGGTCGCTGTCGCCTGAACCGGAACAGCAGCTGAGCACCACCAGTCCCGATCCACGTATCCCCCCGCACACGACGTGTGCGCGTCCCCTTGATGGAGAACACCACCATGAGCAAGCGGAACAGCCAGGCCTCGAAGACCGCCGCCCGTGAGCGGCTGCGGCAGGAGCGCGAGCGCCAGGCCAAGCGCGACAAGGTCAAGCGGCAGGTCATCGTCGCCTGTTCCGTCGTCGGCGTCCTGGCGATAGCCGGCGGCATCGGCTACGCGGTCGTCCAGAACAGCAAGCCCAGTTACTGGGAAGAGGCCAAGAACGACAAGCTCGTCAAGCCGGCCAACAGCACGGGCAGCAACGGCACGACGGTCGTCATCGGCAAGAGCACCGCCAAGAAGACCCTGGTCATGTACGAGGACCCGCGCTGCCCCGTCTGCGCCCAGTTCGAGCAGACCGTCGGTTCGACCGTCGACAAGGACGTCGAGGACGGCAAGTTCAAGATCCAGTACGTCGGCGCCACCTTCCTCGACGGCAACCTCGGCGGTGAGGGCTCCAAGAACGGCCTCAGCGCCCTCGGCGCCGCGCTGAACGTCAGCACCGACGCGTTCCTGAAGTACAAGACCGCGATGTACTCCACGAAGTGGCACCCTGCCGAGGACGGCCCCGACAAGTTCAAGGACGACGCCTACCTCATCAAGATCGCGCAGACCGTTCCGGAGCTGAAGGACAACAAAACCTTCCAGAACGCCGTCAAGAACGGCACCTACGACAAGTGGGCCCTGGACATGTCCGAGAAGTTCAACAAGGACGGCGCGACCGGCACCCCGACCCTGAGGATGGACGGCAAGACGCTGACCGGCTCCGACGGCAAGAGCGCGCCGATGACGGTCGCCGACTTCAACACGGCGCTCGAGGCGGCCCTGAAGGCCTGATCCCCGCACTCTTCAGGCAAAGAGCGGGCGAACTTTCACGAGTTCGCCCGCTCTCGTTCATACCGGCCAGTAACCTGATCGGCCGTGACCAGTAGACAGAGATCAGCCGAGAGCAACTCCCTGTCCCCGCGCCGCCGTACGGTCGTCAAGGCCGCGGCGGCCACCGCTGTCCTCGCCGCCCCGCTCGCCGCCGCCCTGCCGGCCCGAGCCGCCGACGAGGCACCCGCCTTCCTGCACGGCGTCGCCTCCGGCGACCCGCTGCCGGACGGCATCCTGCTGTGGACCCGGGTGACCCCGACCGCCGAGGCGGTGCCCGGTTCCGGGCTCGGCCCGGACACCGAGGTCGGCTGGGTCGTCGCCAGGGACAAGGCCTTCACGACCGTCGTCGCCAAGGGGTCCGTCACCGCGACCGCCGCCTCCGACCACACCGTCAAGGCGGACGTCCGCGGCCTCACGCCCGCGACCGACTACTGGTTCCGCTTCTCGGCGGGCGGCACCGAGTCCCCGGCGGCGCGCACCCGCACCGCGCCGGCGTCGGACGCGGCCGTCGCGAACCTCCGCTTCGGCGTGGTCTCCTGCGCCAACTGGGAGGCGGGCTACTTCTCCTCGTACCGCCACCTCGCGGCCCGCGGCGACCTGGACGCCTGGCTGCACCTGGGCGACTACATCTACGAGTACGGCACCGGCGAGTACGGCACCCGCGACACCGTCGTACGACAGCACGCGCCGGCCCACGAGATCCTCACCCTCGCGGACTACCGGATCCGGCACGGCAAGTACAAGACGGACCCGGACCTCCAGGCCCTGCACGCGGTCGCCCCGGTGGTCGCGATCTGGGACGACCACGAGTTCGCCAACGACGCCTGGTCGGGCGGTGCCGAGAACCACACCGAGGGCACGGAGGGCGCCTGGTCGGCCCGTCAGGCAGCCGCCAAGCAGGCCTACTTCGAGTGGATGCCGGTGCGTCCGGCGATCGCGGGCACCACCTACCGGCGGCTGCGGTTCGGCAAGCTCGCCGACCTCTCGCTGCTCGACCTGCGGTCCTTCCGCTCACAGCAGGTCGCCGTGGGCAACGGCTCGGTGGACGACCCGGACCGCACGCTCACCGGCCGCGCGCAGCTGGACTGGCTCAAGGCGGGGCTGAAGTCCTCCGACACGACCTGGCGGCTGGTCGGCAACTCCGTGATGATCTCGCCGTTCGCGATCGGCTCGCTCTCCGCCGACCTGTTGAAACCGCTCGCCGAGCTGCTGGGTCTGCCGAAGGAGGGCCTTGCTCTCAACACCGACCAGTGGGACGGCTACACGGACGACCGCCGCGAGCTGCTGGCCCATCTGCGCGCCAACGCCATCCGCAACACCGTCTTCCTGACCGGCGACATCCACATGGCGTGGGCCAACGACGTGCCGGTGGACGCCGGCACCTACCCGCTGTCGGCCTCCGCCGCCACGGAGTTCGTCGTCACCTCGGTGACCTCCGACAACCTCGACGACCTCCTGAAGGTCCCCCAGGGCACGGTGACCGCGCTCGCCGCGCCGGTCATCCAGGTCGCCAACCGGCACGTCCACTGGGTCGACACCGACCGCCACGGTTACGGCGTCCTGGACATCACCGCCGACCGGGCGCAGATGGACTACTACGTGCTGTCCGACAAGACCAGGGCGAACGCGACCTCGTCCTGGGCGCGTTCGTACCGCACGCGGACCGGCACACAGAAGGTCGAGCGGACGTACACCCCCGTCTAGAGCGTCTCCAGGAAGCCGAGGGCCACCCGCCAGGTGGCCTCGGCGGCCTCCTCGTCGTAGTCCGGGAGGCCGGGGTCGGTGTAGAGATGACCGGCCCCGGCGTATCGGTAGATCTCGACATCGGCGCCGGTGCGGCCCATCTGGAGATACCAGGCGCTCAGCCAGTCGTCGGTCTCGAAGGGGTCCGGCTCGGCCACGTGCAGCTGGACCGGCAGCTCGTCCGCGGTCACGTTCGGCGCGATGTCCGACGTGCCGTGCAGGAGGAGCAGGCCGCGGGCCTTCTCGTCGCCGAGGGCGAGGGTCTGCGCGATCGAGGCGCCGAGCGAGAAGCCGGAGTAGACGAGACCGCGGTCGGAGTAGGGCGCGGTGGCCAGGACGGCCCGCTTGAGCAGTTCGTCCTTGCCGATCTCCGCGTTGAAGGCCATGCCGTCCTCGACCGTCTCGAACGTGCGCCCCTCGAAGAGGTCCGGCGTCCACACCTCGTGCCCGGCCTCCCGCAGCCGGTCGGCGGCCTGACGGACGGCGGGCCTGAGGCCGTAGGTCGAGTGAAAGAGCATGATGTTCATGAGGACATGGTGCCGTACCCACTTCGCGGCCGAAGTCACATGTTCATGCCCCGCCCGGGCCGGTTAGGTTCGGGGTCATGGAGAACGTACTCCGCCCACTGATCGTGGTCGGCGGCTCGCTGTTGCTCACACTGGTGATCGGCTGGGCCACCGACCTTCTGCTGCGCAAGGCCGACGCACGCCACAGCGAGACCCCGATGTGGGGTCTGCTGCGCCGTGGTCGCATCCCCTACATGCTGGTGCTGTGCGCGGCGATGCTGAGAGGGGCGTACGACGAGGCGAGGGTGCTGGAGCGGCACAGCGCCGGCATCGGGCAGACACTGACGCTGGTCCTGATCGGGGCGACCGCCTGGCTGGTGATCCGGATCGCCGCGGCCGTAGTGGAGACGACGTACACCCGTTACGCGCGCGCCCACCACGACGCCGCCCGGGTCCGCCGGGTCCGCACCCAGGTCACGCTGATCATGCGGGTGGTCGCCGCGACCGTCGGGGTGGTGGCCGTGGCCGCGATGCTGCTGACGTTCCCGGCGATGCGCGCGGCCGGTGCCTCGCTGCTGGCCTCGGCCGGAATCCTCGGCATCGTCGCCGGTGTCGCCGCCCAGTCGACGCTCAGCAACATGTTCGCCGGGCTGCAGATCGCCTTCGGTGACATGGTGCGCATCGGCGACACCGTGGTGGTGGACGGCGAGTGGGGCACGGTCGAGGAGATCACGCTGACCTTCCTGACGGTGCGGACCTGGGACGAGCGCCGGATCACCATGCCGGTGTCGTACTTCACCTCGAAGCCGTTCGAGAACTGGTCCCGCGGCACCCCGCAGATGACCGGCATCGTCTTCTGGCACGTCGATCACACGGCCCCGGTGGAGCTGATGCGTGAGCGGCTGCGGGACATCCTGCGCGAGTGCCCGGCGTGGGACGGCCGCGACTACGGCCTCGCCGTCACCGACACCACCCCGAACACCATGCAGGTACGGGCCCTGGTGACCGCCAAGGACGCCGACGACATCTGGACGGTACGGGTCACGGTCCGCGAGCAGATGATCCGCTGGCTGACCGAACACCATCCGTACGCCCTGCCCCGGGTCAACACGGCGGACGCGGTCGTACTGCCACGCAGCGGCTCCTCCTCCAACGGAAACGGCAACGGCGCGGCCCCCCGCCGAGCCCACGAGACCCCACGGACGGGGCGGGGCTGACGGTCCGTCGTGGCGCCGGTGCTGCACCGACCCACGACGGACCCGCACCCGTCCACCGTCATTGCCCTCGCTCGGCCCCACCGTTGACCTGCACGACCTGCGACGTCACATGCCCCGCCGCCGGGGACGCCAGCCAGTGAAGCGTCGCGGCGACGTCCCCCGGCATCCCGGCCCGCCCGGTCAACGTGTCGTTGACGAGCCGTTCCCGCCGAGCGGGATCGATGGCCCCGCCGAAGAACTCCGTGTCCTCGATGTACCCCGGCGCGACCACATTGGCGGTGATCCCCCGCGGCCCCAACTCCCGCGCGAGATCATGGGCGTACGGATGCAGCCCGGCCTTCGCCGCCCCGTACGCCCCGCTCCCGGACCCCCGGTACGCGGCGATGGAACTCACGAACAGCACCCGCCCGCCCGGCGAGGCGAGCCGCTCCTTCACCCCCTCGGTGAGCAGCGCCGCGGTCAGCAGATTGAGCCGGAAGTTCACGGTCCAGTTGTGCGCGACGGCGTCGAGCGGATCGGAGCTGTCGACGGGCGGCTCGAGCTGCCCGGTGCCCCCGGCGCTGTGGATCAGCACGTCCACGGTCCCGAGTTCACGCTCCACGAACCCGACGACCCCGCGCACCTCGTCGACGTCGGCGAGATCGGCGGCGTACGTCAGCGCGCCGGGTACCCCGGCCTTCTCGAGCACCTCGACGCGCCGGCCGAGCAGCAGCACCCGGTCCCCTTGCGCGGCGAACACCTGTGCCGCCGCGAGTCCGATTCCTGTACCGCCACCGCTGATGATCACGTTGCGAGTCATAACCGCAGCCTACAAACGCCCGGGCGGTGAGCTCATCCCGGTTTCCGCATCTTCACCGCAGACTGCGGACGTCCAGATGCCGCAACACCCGGTCCACGATCTCGGGATCGGCCCCCGGCTCGCTCCGCGCCGCCAGCACCTCGTGCCGTGCCGCGCTCAGCATCTCGCCGTGGATGCGCCGCACCCGCTTGAGCCGCCGCCGGGCCTCGCGCCGCTCCTCGTCCCCCATCTCGGGAGAGATCCGCACACCGATCTCGAACGCCCGCCGCAGCATCTGCTCCGACAGCTCCTCGGGCAGTTCCTCCACGCTCTCGATCTCCCGCAGCCGCTTCTTGGCCGCCTTCGCCGCCCGGACCGCGAGGGTCTTCTCGAACTCCATCTCCCGCTCGCTGTCCGCCCGCACCCCCAGCCGCTTCACCAGCCACGGCAGGGTCAGCCCCTGCAGCACGAGCGTCGCCATGATCACCCCGAACGCGATGAACACGATCTCGTCCCGGTCGGGGAAGCCCGCTCCCGAGTCGGTCTCCAGCGGGATGGCCAGCGCCAGCGCCACGGACGCCACGCCCCGCATCCCGGACCACCACATGATGACGGTCTCCCGCCACCCCATCGGGATCTCCTCGTCTATGTCCCGCTTGGCGTGCAGGCGTTTGGTGAGCCAGGTCGCCGGCAACAGCCACAGCAGCCGTACGAGCACGACCACGGCCACGATCGCGGCGGCCCAGCCGAGCATCTCGCCCCAGCGTCCGGACGCGGTCCGGATCGCGTTGTGCAGTTCGAGTCCGATGAGCCCGAAGGCCACGCCGGTCACGAGCGTGTCGACGATGTCCCAGAAGGTGTGCCCCGCGAGCCGGGTCATCACGTCGTCGGCGTCGGTGGCGTACTCGGCGATGAACAGGGCGGTGGTCAGCACCGCGAGCACCCCGGAGCCGTGGAGCTCCTCGGCGAGCACGTAGGAGGCGTACGGCACGAGTACCGTCAGCCCGATCTGGAGAGTGGCGTCACCCAGCAGATCCATCAGCTTGTTGGCCCCCCAGCCCAGCGCGAGCCCCACGACGACGGCGACCACCGCGGAGAGCACCAGCTCGAAGACGGCCTTCCCGGCCGTGAAGGAGCCGCTGACGGCTGCGGCGACGGCCACGTGGTAGAGCACGATCGCCGTCACGTCGTTGAAGAGCCCCTCGCCCTCCAGGATGGACACCAGCCTCCGGGGCAGCCCGAGTTGGCCGGCCACGGCGGTCGCGGCGACCGGGTCGGGCGGCGCGACCAGCGCGCCGAGCGCGACGGCTGCGGCGATCGGCAGTCCCGGCACGATCGCCTGGGCGACGACGGCGACGCACAGGGTGGTGACGAACACGAGCGCGACGGCGAGCAGGAAGATCGGCCGTTTGTTGGCCGCGAACTGCCGCCACGACGTCCGACGCACCGCCGCATAGAGCAAGGGCGGCAGCAGAATGGGGAGGATCAGCTCGGGTGGAATATCGACATTGGGTACGAAGTCCAGTACCGCGAGCACGATCCCGAGCAGCGTCATCAGCACCGGCGCCGGCAACCCGAACCGGTCTCCCACCGGGACACTGATCAGAGCCCCCAGCAACAACACGAACAACAGGGCCAACTGATCCACGGTGAGAACTCCGGGCAGATCGACAAATCTACGGTCACTTCAGTCTGCCCGCTTCACGCCCAGACCTTCCCGACCGCCGCTCGCCGTCTCCCCTCGACGTGAATCCGAGCGTCAGAGAACCCGCCGCATGGCCCGGTGCGGTATCCCCGCGTCCGGAAACTCCGGACCGTACGCCACGTACCCGAGCCGCTCGTAGAACCCCAGCGCATGCGTCTGCGCATGCAGATCCACGGCCACGAGCCCACGCGCGTGTGCCGCGTCCTCGATGGCCCGCACAAGAGCCGCCCCCACCCCGAGTCCGCGCGCCGCCTGTGTCACGGCGAGCCGCCCCAGCGACCCCACGGTCAGTTCACCGCCGGTCTTCCCGGCCGCCGCCTCTCCGTACAGCAGCCGGCCGGTACCGAGCGGCACCCCGTCCTCCCGCATGGCCAGCACATGCACCGCTACGGCGTCGTAGGCGTCGTACTCGATGTCCTCCGGCACGCCCTGCTCGCCGACGAAGACCTCCTTGCGCACCGTGAAGCAGGCCTCACGGTCGGCGGGATCCTCGGCGACCCGCACCACGTACGCGTGCGTGCTCACCCGTAGGTCTCCTCACGCACCAGGTCCAGGGCCTGCTGCAGATCCTCCGGATAGTCGCTCGCGAACTCCACCCACTCCCCGTCCCCGGGGTGCTCGAAGCCGAGCCGCACGGCGTGCAGCCACTGCCGCGTCAGCCGGAGCCGCTTGGCGAGCGTCGGGTCGGCACCGTACGTCAGGTCGCCGACGCAGGGGTGGCGGTGGGCCGCCATGTGGACGCGGATCTGGTGGGTGCGCCCGGTCTCCAGCTTCACATCGAGCAGCGAGGCCGCACGGAACGCCTCGATGAGGTCGTAGTGCGTCACGGACGGCTTGCCCTCGGCCGTGACCGCCCACTTGTAGTCGTGCTGGGGGTGGCGGCCGATGGGTGCGTCGATGGTGCCGCTGGTCGGGTCCGGGTGGCCCTGGACGAGCGTGTGGTACCGCTTGTCGACCGTGCGCTCCTTGAACTGCCGCTTGAGCGAGGTGTACGCCCGCTCCGACTTGGCCACGACCATCAGCCCCGAGGTACCCACGTCGAGCCGGTGCACGATGCCCTGGCGCTCGGCGGCACCGGAGGTCGAGATGCGGTACCCGGCGGCGGCGAGCCCGCCGATCACGGTCGTCCCGGTCCAGCCGGGGCTGGGATGCGCGGCGACACCCACCGGCTTGACGATCACGACCACGTCGTCGTCGTCATGGACGATCTCCATGCCCTCGACCGGCTCGGCGACGATCTGCACCGGCGCGGCCGCCTGTGGCATCTCGACCTCCAGCCAGGCCCCGCCGTGCACCCGCTCGGACTTCCCGACCACCGACCCGTCGACCGTGACCTTCCCCGCGGCGGCGATCTCGGCCGCCTTGGTCCGGGAGAAGCCGAACATGCGGGAGATGGCGGCGTCGACGCGCTCGCCCTCCAGGCCGTCGGGCACGGGCAGGGTACGGATCTCGGGAACGGTGCTCACCCGTCGAGTATGCCGGACACCGCCGACAGCCCCGACCGGCGCCTGTGGATCAGTCCTTGTGGACCGTGCCGTCGGGGTCGAGTCCCTTGAACGACAGCAGCACGATCAGGATGCCGCCGCACACGATCGCCGAATCGGCGAGGTTGAAGACGGCGAAGTGCTTGGGCGCGATGAAGTCGACGACAGCGCCCTCGAACACGCCCGGGGAGCGGAAGATCCGGTCGGTGAGGTTGCCGAACGCGCCCCCGAGCAGCAGACCGAGCGCGATCGCCCAGGGCAGGCTGTAGAGCTTGCGCGCGAGCCGGGCGATGACCACGATCACGGCCGCCGCGATCACGGTGAAGATCACGGTGAAGGCCTCACCGAAGCCGAAGGCCGCGCCCGCGTTGCGGATCGCCTCGAACCTCAGCCAGTCCCCGACGATCTCGATCGGCTCGTGGTGCTCCAGCTTGGCGACCACGATCATCTTGCTGACCAGGTCGAGGGCGTACGCGAAGGCGGCCACCGTGAACAGCACGGCGATACGGCGCCTGCCCCTGGGCCGCGCCGTCTGGTCCTGCTCCGGCTCCGCCCCCGCCGCCTCTGGGGAATCCGGCGTACCGATGATGCGCTCCGCCTCTGTCACGTGAGTCCCTCGACCTAGATACCTGACTGAGGACGAGGGTACGACACGCCTCCAAGGACCCTCAGTACCGGCGTTCCTGCTTCTGCTTGCACTCCACGCACAGGGTCGCGCGCGGGAAGGCCTGCATGCGCGCCTTGCCGATGGGGTTGCCGCAGTTCTCGCACAGGCCGTAGGTGCCGGCGTCGAGCCGCCCCAGGGCGCGTTCGGTCTGGAGGAGCATCTCGCGCGCGTTGGCCGCCAGGGCCATCTCGCTCTCACGCGTGATGTTCTTGGTACCGGTGTCGGCCTGGTCGTCGCCGGCGCCGTCCCCGGAGTCCCTCATGAGCCCGACGAGGGACTCCTCCGAGGTGGTGATCTCGGTACGCAGCCGCAGGGCCTCGGCCGTGAGCCCCGCGCGCGCCTCGGAGACCTCTTCGGGCGTCCACGGGTCCTCACCCGGGCGCACCGCGAGCTCGCCGGGCTCCACCGCGGAGACCCGCGCGTTGGGTAGGGCGGTCTTTGCCGCCGTGGCCGTGCCAGGAGTCTTCTTCGCAACCACTGTCGTGGCTCCCGTCTGCTTCGCGGCCTCGGCCGCGCCCGCCTTCTTGGCCGTGCTTTTCCTGGCCGCCCTCTTGCTGAGGGTGTTCTTCCCGGAGGTGCCCTGCCCGGCGTCCCCCTGCGGGGCACCGGCCTCCGTGGCGGCCTTGTCCTCGACCGCGGTGTCTTTCGCGACCGTCTTCTTTCCCGCGGCCTTGGCCGCGGTGGTGCCCTTGTCCGCGGCCTTCGTCGCGGTCGTGCTCTTGGCCGCGGTTTTGGCCGCGGCCGTGTCCTTCGCTGCGGATTTCTCCGCGGCTGCCTTCTCCTCGACCGCAGTGCCCCTCACGGCCGTCTTCTTTCCCGCGGCTTTCGTCACGGGTGTGCCCTTCGCCGCGCGCTTGGCCGCAGCCGTGTCCTTCACTGCGGTCTTCTTCGCGACCGCCTTCTTCGTCACCGCTTTCTTCGTGGCCGCCTTCTTCGCGACCGCCTTCTTCGTGGCGGAGGCCTTCTTGGCGGCCGACTTCTTCGTGGCCGCAGCCTTCTGCGCCGCGGTCTTCTTCGTGGCCGAGGTCCGCTTCGTGACCGAGGCCCTGCCGACGCCCTTGGTGACCTCTGCCGCCTCGTCGGCAGGCTCCTCGGGCGCGGGTCTCCCGGCCGAGACCTCCTTCACGGCTGTCCGCCCGCCGGGAGCCGCCGCGCCCTTCGCGCCGCTCGCCTTCCGGGGTGCCGCCTTCTTCGCCACGGCCTTCTCGCCACCCGCGCGCGTGCTCCTGACGGCGGCCTTCCTCGCGACGCTCTTCGCCGCCGCTCCGACCGCCTTCACGGCCTTGGCAGCGGCACCCTTGGCCTCGCCGCCGGAGGCACGGGCATGGGTGGACCGGCCCGACGCCGACTGCTGTACGGCGGTCTTCTTCGCCACCATGCCGCGGCCCCTTCACATATTGTGATCTTGCTCGCGAATCGTGCTGGGACGATAAATCGACTTGAGTCCCGCGGCAACGGGGCACGCCGCTCGATTCGCCCGCCCCGCGCGCGCGAGGCGCGAAGCATGCATGCGTTGTGCCCAGCTCCCCGCCAGGTAATCCGCCGGACCGTCCGTCCCGGAATCCGAACAGTCGTGCCGCTCCATTCGGGTCACCCCGGGCCCCACTGCGGCCTCCGAGTCCGGCTGAGGAAAACCGGTCGGCCGCTGTCCCCGGGGCGCCGTACACTGGGCGGAGCGAAAAGCGTGGATGGGGACGAGTAGCGGCGTACGCAGCCCAGAGCGACCCGGGGACGGTGGAAGCCCGGGGGCGAGCGCGACGTGAAGATCACCCCGGAGCCGCCGGAAGAAAGCCCCCTAGGGCCAGTAGACCCGGCATCGCGACCCCAATGAGGGGGCTCACCGACGCACACCAGGCGTCGGCGGGCCAAGGAGGGTGGTACCGCGGGAGCGCGCCGAAACCGGCGCACGGACTCTCGTCCCTCCGGACGGAAGGCAGCAAGTCCGCCGGAGGAAGCTCGCTGATGACAACGCCGACGTACCGCCAGGTGCCCGCCCAGGTCGACCTGCCCGCGCTCGAGCACGCGGTGCTCGACTTCTGGCACGAGCAGAAGATCTTCGCCAAGACCCTGGAGCAGTCCGAGGGCCGCCCCGAGTGGGTGTTCTACGAGGGCCCGCCCACCGCCAACGGCATGCCCGGCGCCCACCACATCGAGGCGCGCGTCTTCAAGGACGTCTTCCCCCGCTTCCGCACCATGCGCGGCTACCACGTGGCCCGCAAGGCCGGCTGGGACTGTCACGGCCTGCCGGTGGAGCTGGCGGTCGAGAAGGAGCTCGGCTTCACCGGCAAGAAGGACATCGAGGCGTACGGCATCGCCGAGTTCAACGCCAAGTGCCGCGAGTCCGTGACCCGCCACACCGACGCCTTCGAGGCGCTCACGACCCGCATGGGTTACTGGACCGACCTCCACGACCCCTACCGCACCATGGACCCGGAGTACATCGAGTCCGTCTGGTGGTCGCTCAAGGAGATCTTCAACAAGGGCCTGCTGGTCCAGGACTACCGCGTGGCCCCCTGGTGCCCCCGCGACGAGACGGGCCTGTCGGACCACGAGCTGGCGCAGGGCTACGAGACGATCGTCGACCCTTCCGTGTACGTCCGTTTCCCGCTCACCTCCGGTCCGCTCGCCGGTGAGGCCGCGCTCCTGGTCTGGACGACGACCCCCTGGACCCTGGTCTCCAACACGGCGGTCGCCGCGCACCCGGAGGTCACCTACGTCGTCGCGACCAACGGCGAGGAGAAGCTCGTCGTCGCCGAACCGCTCGTCGCCAAGGCGCTCGGAGAGGGCTGGGAGACCACCGGCCAGACCTTCACGGGCGCCGAAATGGAGCGCTGGACCTATCAACGTCCGTTCGAGCTAGTGGAGTTCCCGGAGCCGGCCCACTACGTGGTCAACGCCGAGTACGTCACGACCGAGGACGGTACGGGCCTGGTCCACCAGTCCCCCGCGTTCGGTGAGGACGACCTCAAGGTCTGCCGCGCCTACGGCCTGCCCGTGGTGAACCCCGTCCGCCGGGACGGCACGTTCGAGGAGGACGTCCCCCTGGTCGGCGGCGTCTTCTTCAAGAAGGCGGACGAAAAGCTCACCGAGGACCTCCAGCAGCGCGGCCTCCTCTTCCGGCACGTCCCGTACGAGCACAGCTACCCGCACTGCTGGCGCTGCCACACCGCGCTCCTCTACTACGCGCAGCCGTCCTGGTACATCCGCACCACGGCCATCAAGGACCGCCTCCTCCAGGAGAACGAGAACACCAACTGGTTCCCGGAGACGGTCAAGCACGGCCGGTACGGCGACTGGCTGAACAACAACATCGACTGGGCACTGTCCCGCAACCGCTACTGGGGCACCCCGCTGCCGATCTGGCGCTGCGAGGACGACCACCTCACCGTCGTGGGCTCCCGCGCGGAGCTCACCGAGCTGACCGGCACGGACCACTCCGGCCTCGACCCGCACCGTCCGTTCATCGACGAGGTCACCTTCGCGTGCCCCCAGTGCCAGAAGACGGCCACGCGCGTGCCGGAGGTCATCGACGCCTGGTACGACTCGGGTTCGATGCCGTTCGCGCAGTGGGGCTACCCGTACAAGAACAAGGAGCTGTTCGAGTCCCGCTACCCGGCCCAGTTCATCAGCGAGGCCATCGACCAGACCCGCGGCTGGTTCTACACGATGATGGCCGTCGGCACCCTGGTCTTCGACAAGTCCTCGTACGAGAACGTCGTCTGCCTCGGTCACATCCTCGCCGAGGACGGCCGCAAGATGTCCAAGCACCTGGGCAACACCCTGGAGCCGATCCCCCTGATGGACCGGCACGGGGCGGACGCGGTGCGCTGGTTCATGGCGGCCGGCGGCTCCCCGTGGGCGGCCCGTCGCGTGGGCCACGGCACCATCCAGGAGGTCGTCCGCAAGACCCTCCTGACGTACTGGAACACGGTGGCCTTCCAGGCCCTGTACGCCCGTACGTCCGGCTGGGCGCCCAGCGAGGCGGACCCGGCCCCGGCCGACCGCCCGGTCCTGGACCGCTGGCTGCTGTCCGAACTGCACGCGCTGACCGACCAGGTGACCCAGTCCCTGGAGTCGTACGACACCCAGCGCGCCGGCAAGCTCCTGTCGGCGTTCGTCGACGACCTGTCCAACTGGTACGTACGCCGGTCCCGGCGCCGCTTCTGGCAGGGCGACAAGGCCGCGCTGCGCACGCTGCACGAGGTCGTCGAGACGGTCACCAGGCTGATGGCCCCACTGACCCCGTTCATCACCGAGCGGGTCTGGCAGGACCTGGTCGTGCCGGTCACCCCCGGCGTCCCGGAGTCCGTGCACCTGACCTCCTGGCCGGAGGCGGACCTCTCCGCCATCGACCCGGAGCTGTCGAAGCAGATGGTCCTGGTGCGCCGGCTCGTCGAGCTGGGCCGTGCCACGCGCGCGGAGTCGGGTGTGAAGACCCGCCAGCCACTGTCCCGGGCGCTCATCGCTGCCACCGGCTTCGGCTCCCTCGACACTGAACTGCACGCGCAGATCACGGAAGAGCTCAACGTGAGCGCGCTCGCCTCCCTCAGCGAGGTCGGCGGCAGCCTCGTCGACACCACGGCCAAGGCCAACTTCCGCGCCCTCGGCAAGCGTTTCGGCAAGCGCGTCCAGGACGTGGCCAAGGCCGTCGCGGGCGCCGACGCGGCCGCGCTCTCCCTCGCCCTGCGCGAGGGCACGGCGTCGGTCGAGGTCGACGGCGAGACGATCACGCTCGCCCCCGATGAGGTGATCATCACGGAGACCCCGCGCGAGGGCTGGTCGGTGGCGTCCGACTCCGGTGCGACGGTGGCACTGGACCTGGAGATCACGGAGGAACTCCGCCAGGCGGGCCTGGCCCGTGACGCGATCCGCCTGATCCAGGAGGCCCGCAAGAACAGCGGCCTCGACGTGGCCGACCGCATCACGCTCCGCTGGACGGCCACGGACCCCGCCGTGATCGCGGCCCTGTCCGAGCACACGCCCCTGATCGCCGACGAGGTCCTTGCCACGGACTTCGCCCAGGGTGAGGCGGACGACACCTACGGCACCCCGTTCACCGACGAGGGCCTGTCCCTGACGTTCCGCCTGCGCAAGGCGTAACCGCGAGAGCGAAGGCCCGGTCCCCAGGAGGGGGCCGGGCCTTCCGCGTCTCCGCGTCACTGTGATCAACCCGCGTAAAAGGGCGAGGCCCCGGATCGAAATCCGGGGCCTCGCCCTGAACGCTGCCGACGCCTCAGGCGTACTAGAGGCCGTCAGTTGTCGTCCTCGTCGATGAGGAAGCCGCGCATCGGCGAGGGAGCCTGTCCCATCGGACCGGGGCCCTGCGGCCGTACCGGCGCCATGGGCTGGGTCATCGCGGGCGACATCTGCTGCTGGCCGCCGTAGGACGGGCCGGCCGGCGAAGGACCGCCGCCCATGCCCTGGTTGCCACCGTACGACGGCGCGCTCGCACCGGCCGGAGCCATGGAAGGCGCCGGGGACGGCGGCAGCGACGCGGTCGCCGGAGCGCGCGGCGGAGCCAGCGAGTCGTCGGCCTGGGTCTCCAGCTGACGCAGCTGCGACTCGAGGTACGACTTCAGACGCGTGCGGTACTCGCGCTCGAAGCCGCGCAGGTCCTCGACCTTGCGCTCCAGCGTGGCGCGGGCGGACTCCAGGGAGCCCATCGCGACGCGGTGCTTCTCCTGCGCGTCCCGCTCCAGCGCGTCCGCCTTGGCACGGGCGTCACGCTCAAGACCCTCGGCACGCGAACGAGCCTCGCCGACGATCTTGTTGGCCTCGGAACGAGCCTCGGCGATCGCCTGGTCGGCCGTCTGCTGGGCCAGCGAGAGGACACGGGCGGCGCTGTCGCCACCGGGGCCCTGACCGGGACCACCCATCGGGCCGCCCATGGGACCGCCCATCGGGCCACCCATCTGCTGCTGCATGGGCGGCTGACCGCCCATGGGGCCCTGACCCATCGGACCCTGACCCATCTGGCCCTGGCCCATCTGCCCCTGACCCATGGGGCCCTGGCCCATCTGCCCCTGGCCCATCTGACCCTGCGGGCCACCCTGGCCACCGCCGGGGCCGGCGGGCAGCTGCGGAGCACCGCTCGGCAGCTGGGGCGGGCCACCCATGGGGCCGCCCATCTGCTGCTGCGGCGGACCGGATATGCCGGCGGGTACGGGAGCGCCGGGACCTGGCCCACGCATGCCCTGCTGCGGCATTCCCTGTCCGGGCATGCCACCCTGCTGCTGGTCCTGCTGCTCCGGGGGCTTGCGCATGTTCTGCTGGTTCTGGGCAGCAGCACGCGTCGCCGCGGCCAGCTTGGCGCGCAGGTCCTCGTTCTCGCGCAGCAGGCGGGTCAGTTCGGCTTCGACCTCGTCGAGGAAGGCATCGACCTCGTCCTCGTCATAGCCTTCTCGGAGGCGGACGGTCGTGAACTGCTTGTTCCGCACGTCCTCGGGGGTCAACGGCATCTCTTCACCTCAACGTAGTCATCGGCAGTCGGCAAGACCGTATCGTCCACAGTCACCTCGCCAGGTTTCCCGTGATGGAGATGAGGATGTAGACGATGATCATCAGCACGAAGAAGGACAGGTCGAGCGCCACGCCCCCGAGACGCAGCGGCGGGATGAACCGCCGCAGAAGCTTCAACGGTGGATCGGTGACAGTGTAGGTGGCCTCCAGAACGACCACCATCGCCTTGCCGGGTTGCCACGAGCGGGCGAACTGGAAGACGTAGTCCATGACCAACCGGAAGATGAGCACGATGAGGAACACCATCAGCGCGATGTAGATCACCTGCGCGAACACGCTCATGGTCTGTCTTTCCCTCTCCCCTGTTCCGTACTTCGTTCCGGTTGTGCTTCTCAGCTCTGGTTGAAGAACCCGCCCTCTGCGATGCGGGCCTTGTCCTCCGCCGTGACATCGACGTTAGCAGGCGACAACAGGAACACCTTCTGCGTCACCCGCTCGATGCTGCCGTGAAGACCAAACACCAAACCGGCCGCAAAGTCGACAAGTCGCTTGGCGTCTGTGTCATCCATCTCAGTCAAATTCATGATCACCGGGGTGCCCTCACGGAAGTGTTCCCCGATGGTACGGGCCTCGTTGTAGGTCCGGGGGTGAAGCGTGGTGATCCGGTAAGGCTCTCGTTCCGACACGACCTTGGGCATGATCACCGGTGCGTTCTTCTCCAGGCTTGCGCGTTCTTGTGTGATGGATGCCACGGGCGCGATGCGCGCGGGACGCACCGATTCCGCCGCCGGCGAACTGGATCGGGGCACCGAGTCGCGCGGCACCGAGGACTGCACGACTCTGACCGATTCATCCCTTTCGGGCTGAAGTACCTGATGTGACTGGTGAGACGGCTCATGCCGTCGGCGGTCCCGCTCGGGCTCCGGGTCGAGTTCCGGTTCGAAGTCGTCGTCGGGGTCGAAACCGCGGCCGTCGTACCCATCGTCCTCCACGAGGCCGAGGTAGACCGCCATCTTGCGCATCGCGCCGGCCATTCTCTGAGTCCTCCGCTCTGTGGTGGATCGGCTGACGACTGCCAAGTGCCCGCGATCCACGAGGTCGTTATGACCGCCTTTCGGCGGAAATGACCATATTTTCTGCTGTGGTCCGACTTCTTGGCGACGTTACCCGAGCCTGGGGCGGACTCCGAGTACCGCGGTGCCGACGCGCACATGTGTCGCCCCTGCCGCCACGGCCTGTTCGAGGTCCGCACTCATCCCTGCCGAGACCATGTTCGCAGCCTGATGGGCTCGGCGCAGGTCGGTCGACAAATCCATCAACCGCTCGAACGCCGCCTGTTCGCGTCCCGCGTACTCCCCAGTGAGCGGAGCGACGGTCATCAGCCCGTCGAGCCGCAACCCCGGAGCCCGGGCCACGAGATCGGCCAACTCCGCGATTCCGCCCGGTGCCACGCCACCCCGCTCCCCTCGCTCGCTCGCCCCGGCGTCGAGCGCGACCTGGATGAGGCATCCCACTTCGCGCCCGGCCTTCACGGCCTCCTTCGAAAGAGCCGTCACCAGCTTGGAACGATCGACGGACTGCACGAGATCCGCGTAACCGACCACAGATCGCACCTTGTTGGTCTGCAACTGACCTACAAAGTGCCAAGTAAGCGGCAAATCAGAACATTCGGCGGCCTTGGGCGCCGCGTCCTGGTCCTTGTTCTCGGCGACATGGCGCACGCCGAGCTCCGACAGCATCCGCACGTCGCTCGCGGGATAGGTCTTGGTGACCACGATGAGGGTCACCTCTTCCCGCGCCCGCCCGGCGGCCGCGCACGCGGCGGCGATGCGCTGCTCCACCTTCGCCAGATTTGCGGCGAGTTCGTCCTTACGGTCCGTCATGCCCCATCAGTCCAGCCAGACATATCCCGCGAGTCGCCCCGTGGTGCGATCGCGACGATACGAGAAGTGGTCGCCCGACTCCAGCGTGCACACCGGCGACTGCTGCCGGTCGCGCACCCCGAGCCTGTCGAGTTGCGCGTGCACTCCGGCGGTCACGTCGACCGAGGGCGTGCCCCAACTCGTCTCGGCGTGCGCCGCGGGTTCGACGGCGGCGACGTCGGCGCGCATCTCCTCGGGCACTTCGTAGCACTTGCCGCAGACGGCGGGCCCGGTGCGGGCGACGATCCGGGCGGGATCGGCGCCGAGTTCGGTCATCGCGCGTAGCGCGGCGGGGACGACTCCGGCGACCATGCCGGGCCGGCCCGCGTGGGCCGCCGCGGCGATCCCGGCGACCGGGTCGGCTAGCAGCACCGGGGTGCAGTCCGCCGTGAGGACGGCGAGGGCGAGACCGCGTTCGGCGGTGACGACCGCGTCGACCTGAGGCACCGGGCGCTCGCCCCACGGCGCGGAGACCACCACGACGTCCGCCCCGTGCACCTGGTTCATCCAGACCACCCGGGCGGGATCGAGACCCAGTGACTTGGCGGCCAGTTCGCGATTGGTAGCCACGGCCTCGGGGTCGTCGCCGACCGCGCCGCCGAGGTTGAGCTCCTCATACGGAGCGGCGCTCACCCCGCTCCACCGGTCGGTGAAGGCGAAGTGCGCGCCGCTCACGCTCTCGCGCCGTCCTATCACTTCAGGAAGTCCGGTACGTCCAGCTCCTCGGCCGCGCTGTCGGTGTAGTGCCGCGACGGCGGGACCGGCGGGGCGACCGGGAGGTCGGCGACCGGCTCGGGCGCGGGCTCCGGGTCCTCCTTCGGCGTGACGCTGCCGAGCGAGCCGAAGGACGGGCGGCTCTCGGTCTGCCGTACCGGAGTGGGCTCCTCACGGCGGGCCGGGTTCGAGGACGAACCCATGACCGTCTCCCGGCGGGTCGGCGGCTGCCCCCCGTCGAAGCCGGCGGCGATCACGGTGACGCGGACCTCGTCGCCGAGGGCGTCGTCGATGACCGCACCGAAGATGATGTTGGCCTCGGGGTGGGCGGCCTCACTGACCAGCTGAGCCGCTTCGTTGATCTCGAACAGGCCGAGGTCGGAGCCGCCGGAGATGGAGAGCAGCACACCGCGGGCGCCGTCGATGGACGCCTCCAGGAGCGGCGAGGAGATCGCCATCTCGGCGGCGGCCACCGCGCGGTCGTCGCCGCGGGCTGAGCCGATGCCCATGAGCGCCGAACCGGCCTCGGACATGACCGACTTGACGTCGGCGAAGTCGAGGTTGATCAGACCGGGCGTGGTGATGAGGTCGGTGATGCCCTGGACACCGGAGAGCAGGACCTGGTCGGCCGACTTGAAGGCGTCGAGGACGGAGACCTGGCGGTCCGAGATGGACAGCAGCCGGTCGTTGGGGATGACGATGAGGGTGTCGACCTCTTCGCGGAGTTCGGCGATGCCGTCCTCGGCCTGGTTGGCGCGGCGCCGTCCCTCGAAGGTGAACGGACGCGTGACCACGCCGATGGTGAGGGCGCCCAGGGTGCGTGCGATGTTGGCCACGACCGGCGCGCCGCCGGTGCCCGTGCCGCCGCCTTCACCGGCCGTCACGAAGACCATGTCGGCCCCCTTGAGGACCTCCTCGATCTCCTCGCGGTGGTCCTCGGCGGCCTTGCGGCCCACGGCCGGGTTGGCTCCGGCGCCGAGTCCGCGGGTGAGTTCGCGGCCAACGTCGAGTTTGACGTCGGCGTCGCTCATCAACAGCGCCTGCGCGTCGGTGTTGATGGCGATGAACTCGACGCCCTTGAGACCGACCTCGATCATCCGGTTGATGGCATTGACACCACCGCCGCCGACACCGATGACTTTGATGACTGCGAGGTAGTTCTGCGGTGCTGCCACGTCGAAGGCCTCTCGCCTCGAGTTACGTGTCGCCGAACCAACGAGGCAGTGATGCCTCGCGATCCGCCGACTGATGCCGAATGGGACGGTCCGTAGCGCCGACCCGAACCCTAACGCTGAAGTTTAGGGTTACCAGTGTGTCTGTTCCCTGGAGTCTTCTGAACAGGACACTAAGTCGACAAGTGGCGCACGTTCAACGAACACGCCGAACCTCCCGTTTTTCTTTTCACCCTATGTGATCAGCCGTAGCAGTGCCCAACCAGGGTGCTGGCCTGCGCTGATGTGCGTCAACTCCCTGCTGACGCAGGGGCGGTGGGGACGCTGACGTCGAAGTGCCGCGCATCGGGAGCGGCTTTCATGAGAGCGGCGAGCGTACGGGCCTTCGCGGCACCTTTCTCGCTGCTCCCCCAGGCGACGGTACGGCCGCCCTCCAACTCCAGCGAGATGTCGTCGTACGAACGCACCTTGACGGAACGGGTCGCGTGCGCGACGGCGACCGGAATGTCACCCGCCACGCGCACCGCTTCCCGCACGAGCCGGGCCTGGCCGAAGCGGCGCAGGCTCGCGGCGCGGGAGTCCCGCGGGGAGAGCGTCAATTCCAGTGCCGGGACGCCTTTCGGTGCCTCAGGAACCGTGGCGAATCGGACGCCTTCGTCGTCCACTTCGACGAAGTTTCCGCCCTTTTGGACAAGCAGAACCGGAGTACGCTCGGTCACTTTCAGCCCGATTCCGTCGGGCCAGGAACGAGCGACATCAACTGAGTCAATTCGGGGCAATTTACGGAGCAGTCGCGCCTCAATCGCATCGGTGTCGACGGAAATCAGCGGCGATCCGACCGGGACGTCGGCGGCCTCGCGGACCTGCTCCGGGGTCAGCACCTTGGTGCCCGAGACCGACACGCTTTCGACGCGCAGCCACTGGGAGCCGTACAACAGCCAGACGGTGCCCGCGGAAAGGAGCACAGGCGCCACGGCAAGAATGATGATCGTACGAAGCCGACGCACCCTCAACCGCCGCGCGGGGGGCGGGCCGGACGACTCCTGCTGGCGTTCACCGCGCTCGGCGGTCGTCGATCCGGCCACGCCCACTCCCTTTTCCTGGCTACTGGCGTCGGTGGGAGGCGATCGCCTCGTACACCATGCCGACGAGCAGTTCGTCGGCGTCCCGGCGGCCGAACTCGGCGGCGGCGCGGGACATCTCGTACAGCCGGTGCGGGTCGGCGAGCACGGGCAGGACGTTGGCCCGGACCCAGTCCGGCGTCAGTTCCGCGTCGTCGACCAGCAGTCCGCCGCCGGCCTTGACCACCGGCTGGGCGTTCAGCCGCTGTTCTCCGTTGCCGATGGGCAGCGGGACGTAGGCGGCCGGGAGTCCGACGGCGGAGAGTTCGGCGACGGTCATCGCGCCCGCGCGGCACAGCATCATGTCGGCCGCGGCGTACGCGAGGTCCATCCGGTCCAGGTAACTTACCGGGATGTAGGGGGGCATTCCCGGCATCTGTTGTACGTGTGGCAGTTCGTTCTTCGGGCCGACCGCGTGCAGGATCTGGATACCGGCCTGCTGGAGCCAGGGTGCGACCTGCTGGACGACCTCGTTGAGGCGCCGGGCGCCCTGCGAGCCGCCGGAGACCAGCAGGGTCGGCAGGTTCGGGTCGAGGCCGAACATGTGCCGGGCCTCGGGGCGGGCGGCGGCCCGGTCCAGGGTGGCGATGGTGTGGCGCAGCGGGATGCCGATGTAACGGGAGTTGCGCAGCTTGCTGTCCGGCGTGGCGACGGCGACCTGGGCGGCGTACCGGGAGCCGATCTTGTTGGCGAGGCCGGGGCGGGCGTTGGCCTCGTGGATCACGATCGGCACACCGAGCCGCTTGGCGGCGAGGTAGGCGGGCAGCGCGACATAGCCGCCGAAGCCGACGACGGCGTCGGCCTTGGTGCGCTCCAGGATCTGCTCGGTGGCCTTGATCGTGCCGCGCAGCCGGCCCGGCACGGTGATCAGCTCAGGGGTGGGCTTACGGGGCAGTGGGACGGCCGGGATCAGCGCGAGTTCGTAGCCGCGCTGTGGGACGAGTTTGGTCTCCAGCCCCCGTTCCGTCCCCAGAGCCGTGATCCCCACGCTCGGGTCCTGCCTGCGCAGGGCGTCCGCGAGGGCGAGCGCGGGCTCGATGTGGCCGGCGGTCCCCCCACCGGCGAGTACGACATGCACCGAAATTCACCGCTCTCCGGACGAGCGCGCCGAGGGGGCGCGCCGTCGCATCGTGTTCCATCTCCGAGGCGCCCGTGCCGGCACGGCGCCTCCCGCCCGCTTTCTACCAAAGCGGGGTTGCCGCATCGAAAGCGCCGCCCGCGCGGCGGGGTCGTCACGCGCGAACGCGATCAGCAGCCCGACGGCGAACATGGTCGGCAGCAGGGCGGACCCTCCGTAGGAGAACAGCGGGAGCGGGACGCCGGCGATCGGCAGCAGACCGAGCACCGCACCGATGTTGATCACAGCCTGAGCGGTGATCCAGGTGGTCACGCCTCCCGCGGCATACCTCACGAAGGGGTCCTCCGTGCGTCCGGCCACGCGGATACCCGCATAGCCTAGAGCCGCGAAGAGGGCGAGTACCGACAGCGTCCCCGCGAGGCCCAGTTCCTCACCGGTGACGGCGAAGATGAAGTCCGTGTGGGCTTCGGGGAGTTGGCCCCATTTCTCCACACTCGCACCGAGCCCGGAGCCAAAGATTCCGCCGGAGGCCAGGGCGTAGATGCCGTGCACGGCCTGCCAGCAGTCGGCGGCGCCGGACTTGGGCTCGGTGGCGCCGATGCAGGCGAGCCGGGCCATGCGGTTGGGGCTGGTCTTGATGAGGACGAACCCGATGAACGCGGCGACCGACAGCACCCCGACGAACAGCCGGGTCGGCGCCCCCGCGAGCCACAGCAGGCCGAACAGGATCGCCGTCAGGATGATCGCCGTACCCATGTCGCCGCCGAGCATGATCAGCCCGAGCAGCAGGAAGGCGACCGGGACGAGCGGCACCAGCATGTGCTTCCACTGGGTCAGCAGCTTCTTGTCCTGCTTGCGGGCGAGCAGGTCGGCCGCCCACAGCACGAGCGCCAGCTTGCCGAACTCGCTGGGCTGGATCTGGAAGGAGCCGCCGAGCGAGATCCAGTTCTGGTTGCCGTTGACCGACATCCCTATCCCCGGCACCTGCACCAGGGCCATCAGGAAGACCGCGCCCGCCAGGATCGGATAGGCGAGCGCCCGGTGCAGTTTGACCGGCATCCGGGAGGCGATCAGCAGCAGTACGGTGCCGATGACGGCGGCCAGGAACTGTTTGCGGAAGAAGAAGGATCCCGGCAAGGACATCTGCAGAGCCGTGATCTGGGAGGCCGAGTAGACCATCACCAGACCGAGCACGGTGATCAGCAGACTGCCGCCGAGGATCAGGTAGTAGGCGGTCAGTGGCCGGTCCCAGGCCTTGCGCGCGCGCGTGTAGAGCCGTTGTACGGGGTTCTCGCGCGAGGGCCGGGAGACGGCGGGGCGTCGGGACGCCCGCTGCACGGGCGGCCTGCCGGTACGGCTACTGGACATCAACGCCTCCGCTACGTCGGTCAGGAGCCGAGTTCGCGAACCGCCTCCGCGAACGCGTCACCGCGCTTGTTGTAGTTGGCGAACATGTCCATCGAAGCGCAGGCCGGGGCCAGCAGCACCGTGTCACCTGCGACGGCGAGGCGCGAAGCCTCCTGGACAGCCGCGAGCATCGCCCCAGTGTCGGTCCGGTCGAGGTCCACCACGGGTACTTCCGGGGCGTGTCGCGCGAGGGCTTCACGGATCAGGGCACGGTCCTGGCCGATCAGCACGACACCGCGAAGTCGCTTTGCCGACTTGGCGACCAGCTCGTCGAAGGTCGCGCCCTTGGCGAGTCCGCCCGCGATCCACACGATCGACTCGTAGGCCGCCAACGAGGCTTCCGCCGCGTGGGTGTTGGTGGCCTTGGAGTCGTCGACGTACGCGACCGCGTCCACGTCGGCCACGTGGGCGATGCGGTGGGCGTCCGGGGTGAAGTCCCGGAGCCCGTCCCGTACGGCCCTGGCGGGCACCCCGAATGCGCGTGCGAGGGCCGCCGCCGCAAGGGCGTTGGCGATGTTGTGCGGGGCGGGCGGATTGACGTCGGAGATCTCCGCGAGTTCCTGGGCGTTCTTGTGCCGGTCCTCGACGAAGGCGCGGTCGACCAGAATGCCCTCGACGACCCCGAGTTGGGACGGTCCGGGGGTGCCGAGGGTGAAGCCGACGGCCCGGCAGCCCTCCTCGACGTCCGCCTCGCGCACCAGGTCCTCGGTGGCCTTGTCGGCGACGTTGTAGACGCAGGCGACCCGATTGCCCTCGTAGATGCGGCCCTTGTCGGCGGCGTACGCCTCCATGGAGCCGTGCCAGTCGAGGTGGTCCGGCGCCAGGTTCAGCACGGCGGCGGAGTGGGCGCGCAGGGAGGGCGCCCAGTGGAGCTGATAGCTCGACAACTCCACGGCCAGGACGTCGTACTGCTCGTCGCCGAGCACCGCGTCCAGCAGGGAGACGCCGATGTTGCCGACGGCGGCGGTGCGCAGTCCCGCGGCCTTCAGGATCGACGCCAGCATCTGGGTGGTGGTCGTCTTGCCGTTGGTGCCGGTGATGGCGAGCCAGGGAGCCGCGTCGGGGCCCCTGAGCCGCCAGGCGAGTTCGACATCGCCCCAGATCTCCAGGCCGGCCTCACGGGCCGCCGCGAACAGCGGCTTGTCCGGCTTCCAGCCGGGCGCGGTGACGACGAGTTCGGTGCCTTCGGGCAGGGTCGCACCGTCACCGAGGCGCACGGTGATGCCGAGCGCCTCCAACTCGGCGGCCTGCTCACGCGCGCGTGCGTCGTCGCCGTCGTTGACGACCGTGACGTTCGCCCCGCGCGCGTGCAGCACCTTGGCCGCCGGGATGCCGGAGACACCGAGTCCGGCGACGGTGACGTGCTTGCCCTGCCAGTCCAAAGGCTCCGAGGAGGTCACTTTTCTGCTGCCCATCCCGCGTAGAAGAGACCCAGGCCGACGATCACACAGATGCCCTGGATGATCCAGAAACGGACCACGATGAGGACTTCGGACCAGCCCTTGAGTTCGAAGTGGTGCTGGAGCGGTGCCATCCGGAAGACCCGCTTGCCCGTCATCCGGAAGGAGCCGACCTGGATGACGACCGACATGGTGATGAGGACGAACAGGCCGCCCATGATGGCGACCAGGAGCTCCGTGCGGGACAGGATCGCCAGGCCCGTGAGGACACCGCCGAGGGCGAGCGAACCGGTGTCGCCCATGAAGATCTTGGCCGGCGAGGTGTTCCACCACAGGAAGCCGAGGCAGGCGCCCATCAGCGCGGAGGCGATCACCGCGAGGTCGAGCGGATCGCGCACCTCGTAACAGGCGTTCGGGTTGGTCAGGCTGCCCGCGTTGGCGCAGGACTCCTGGAACTGCCAGACGCCGATGAACGTGTAGGCACCGAAGACGAGGACCGAGGCGCCGGTGGCGAGGCCGTCCAGACCGTCGGTGAGGTTCACGCCGTTCGACATCGCGAGGATCATGAACAGCGCCCAGACCACGAACAGGATCGGGCCGATCTTCCAGCCGAAGTCGGTGATGAACGACAGCCTCGTGGAGGCCGGGGTGTTGCCGCGGGCGTCCGGGAACATCAGCGCGAGCACGGCGAAGCTGATGCCGACGATCAGCTGGCCGGCCATCTTCGCCTTGGCCCGGAGGCCCAGCGAACGCCTCTTGACGATCTTGATGTAGTCGTCGAGGAAACCGACCAGGCCCATGCCGCACATCAGGCCGAGCACCAGCAGGCCCGAGTAGGTCGGGGGGTAGCCGGTGATGACCTTGGACAGGAAGTAGGCGGCGACGGTCGCGAAGATGAAGGCGATACCGCCCATCGTCGGCGTACCGCGCTTGCTGCCGTGCGAGCGCGGGCCGTCGTCCCGGATGTACTGGCCGTAACCCTTGCGCGCGAGCAGCTTGATCAGCAGCGGGGTGCCGAGCAGGGTCAGAAAGAGGCCGATGACTCCTGAGAACAGGATCTGCTTCATCATCGGGCGGCAACCTCACCCTCGGCGTCGAGCAGCGCCTGGGCGACGCTCTCCAGGCCGACCGAACGGGACGCCTTCACGAGGACGACGTCTCCCGGGCGCAATTCACTGCGCAACAGGTCGATCGCCGCCTGTGCGTCGGACACGTGCACCGACTCCTCACCCCACGAACCCTCGTTATATGCGCCCAGTTGCAGCCAGGACGCTTCCCTGCCCCCGACCGCGACGAGCTTGCCGACATTGAGCCGGACGGCGAGCCGTCCGACCGCGTCGTGCTCGGCGAGCGCCTCGTCCCCGAGCTCGGCCATCTTGCCGAGCACCGCCCAGGTCCGCCGCCCCTTGCCCATCGCCGCGAGCGCGCGCAAGGCCGCTCGCATGGACTCGGGGTTCGCGTTGTAGGCGTCGTTGACGATGGTCACGCCGTCCGGGCGCTCGGTGACCTCCATACGCCAGCGGGAGAGGGAGCCCGCCTCGGAGAGCGCGGTGGCGATCTCACTTGCGGACATGCCCAGCTCATGGGCGACGGCGGCCGCGGCGAGCGCGTTCGACACGTGGTGCTCACCGTACAGGCGCATGGTCACTTCGCTTGCACCGGAGGGTGTGTGAAGCATGAAGGCAGGCTGTCCGCTGTCCGTGAGTCGTACGTTCTCGGCTCGAACGTCCGCTTCGCCGGACTCTCCGAAAAGGATCACCTTCGCCTTCGTACGGGATGCCATGGCCCGTACGAGAGGATCGTCGGCGTTGAGAATCGCGGCGCCGCCGTCCTGTGCCGACGGCAGGGCTTCCACGAGTTCGCCCTTGGCCTGCGCGATCTGCTCGCGGCCGCCGAACTCCCCGATGTGCGCGGAGCCGACATTGAGGACCAGTCCGACCTGCGGGGGCGTCAGATCCGTGAGATAGCTGATGTGGCCGATGCCGCGGGCGCCCATCTCCAGCACGAGGAACCTGGTCTCCTCGGTGGCGGTGAGGGCGGTGAGCGGCAGGCCGATCTCGTTGTTGAGCGAGCCCGGCGTGAACACCGTCGGCGCCTTGCGCTGGAGCACCTGGGCGATCAGGTCCTTGGTGCTGGTCTTGCCGGCGGAGCCGGTGAGGGCGACGAGGGTCGCGCCGAGCCGACGTACGACATGACGCGCGAGGGCGCCGAGGGCCGTCTGGACGTCCTCGACGACGATCGCGGGCACGCCGACGGGGCGCTGGGCCAGCACGGCCACCGCGCCGGCCCGGACGGCTTGTTCGGCGTAGTCGTGGCCGTCGACGCGCTCCCCCACGAAGGCGGCGAACAGACTGCCGTCCTTCACCTGCCGGGAGTCGATGACGACGGGCCCGTTCACCAGCACCGACGGATCCGGTATGTCGTGCGTCTGCCCGCCGACGACTGAGGCGGTCTCGGCGAGAGAGAGGGCGATCACAAGTTCATCCCTGGGTCTTCTGGATGGCTTCTCGAAGCACCTGGCGGTCGTCGAAGGGACGGACCACCCCGGCGATGTCCTGGCCCTGCTCGTGGCCCTTCCCGGCGACCAGTACGGTGTCGCCCGGCCGCGCGCGGGCGACGGCTGCGGTGATCGCGGCGGCCCGGTCCTCGAAGACCTGGACCTCGCCGCGCTCGTGTACTGGCACGGACGCCGCACCCTCGAGCATGGTTGCGAGGATCGCGAGGGGGTCCTCGGAGCGGGGGTTGTCGGAGGTCAGTACGGCGGTGTCGGCGAGGCGGGCCACGGCGGCGCCCATCGGACCGCGCTTGGTCCTGTCGCGGTCGCCTCCACAGCCCAGCACGACGTGCAGCCGGCCCTCGGTGACCTTGCGGAGTGCCTTGAGCACCGACTCGACGGCGTCCGTCTTGTGGGCGTAGTCCACGACCGCGAGGTAGGGCTGTCCGGCGTCCACGCGCTCCAGCCGGCCCGGCACGCCCGGCACGGCGGCGACGCCGTCGGCGGCGGTCTGCGGGTCGAGGCCCGCGGCGGCCAGGGCGACGATCGCGGCGAGGGTGTTCGCCACGTTGAACGGCCCCGGCAGCGGCGACCTGGCGGTGATCCGTTCGTCCTTGGGGCCGATCACGGTGAACGTGGAGTCCATCGGGCCGACCTCGACGTCCGCGGCGCGCCAGTCGGCGTCCGGGTGGCCCTCTGCGGAGAAGGTGACGACCGGGACCGTGGCCTCCTTGACGAGCCGGCGTCCGTACTCGTCGTCGAGGTTGACCACGCCGAGACGGCTGCGTTTCGGCGTGAACAGCTGTGCCTTGGCCTGGAAGTAGTCCTCCATGCCGGAGTGGAACTCCATGTGCTCCGGGCTGAGGTTGGTGAAGACGCCGATGTCGAAGACACAGCCGTCGACCCGGCCGAGGACCAGCGCGTGGCTGGAGACCTCCATGGCGACCGCCTCGACCCCGCGTTCACGCATGACCGCGAACAGGGCCTGGAGGTCGGTGGCTTCGGGCGTGGTGCGCTCCGACTTGATGCGTTCGTCGCCGATGCGCATCTCGACGGTGCCGATCAGCCCGGTGGACCTGACGCCCTTGAGACCGCCCTCGACGAGGTACGCCGTGGTGGTCTTGCCGGAGGTGCCGGTAATGCCGATCTGGAGCAGGTCCCGGCCGGGGTGACCGTAGATCGTGGCCGCCAGTTCGCCCATGCGCGCGCGTGGGTCCTCGACGACCAGCACCGGGAGCCCGGTCGCGGAGGCGCGCTCGGCGCCTGCCGGGTCGGTCAGCACCGCGACCGCGCCGAGGCCGACGGCCTGGGTGACGAAGTCGGCGCCGTGCAGGCGGGCCCCCGGGAGGGCGGCGTACAGGTCGCCGGGGCGGACGGCACGCGAGTCATGGGTGATGCCCGTGACCTGCGCGGCGTTCCCCGGCTGCTCGGCACCCAGCTGGTCGGCGAGCTCCGCGAGGGGTGTTGCGGAGACCCGGACCGGCCGGGGCGGTCCGGGATATGTCACGGGTGCGCCCTTCTGGGTGGTTTGGGACTGATCAGCGTCTGGCACGGCGGTGAGCGTACCGGGCACACCCGCCTTGGAGCGAAGTGAGGGGCGGGGGGCGCCCTG
The DNA here is from genome assembly GCF_001514145.1 of Streptomyces canus. GTDB lineage: Bacteria > Actinomycetota > Actinomycetes > Streptomycetales > Streptomycetaceae > Streptomyces > Streptomyces canus. Next base: position 263,327 of record NZ_KQ948659.1, on the reverse strand, counting down.
GTTCCCGGAATCGGAGGTGATCGTCGTCACGAGGTGGTTCCTGGTGGCCTTTCCGAGCGCTGATGAGGTGCTGAGGTGGTGCTGATCAGGGTGTGTAGGTGACGGGCAGTTTCGGGGCCTTCGCCCCTGTGGGCGGGACCTGCAGGGTCTTCAGGGCGAACTCCATGACCTGCTTGTAGACGGGTCCGCAGATCTGGCCGCCGAAGTAACTGCCGCTGGTGGCGTTCTGGATGGCGCAGTAGACGGTGATCCGGGGCTTGTCGGCGGGCGCGAAGCCGGCGAACGACGAGGTGTAACCCTTGTACTTGCCGGTGGCCGGATCCACGCGGTTGGCCGTGCCCGTCTTGCCCGCCACCCGGTAGCCGGGGATGCGCGCCTTGGTGCCGGTGCCCTCCTCGTCGTCCACGACCGACTCCAGCATCCGGGCCAGCGTCTTGGCCGTCTTGGCGCTGACGACCCTTGTTTCCTTGGGCTTCGCGGCGGGTGTGAAGCGTCCGTCGGGTCCCTTCGTGCCGCGCACGAGGGTGGGTTCGACGCGGACACCGCCGTTGGCGATCGTCGAATAGACGGACGCGGCCTGCATCGCGTTGAGGGACACACCCTGGCCGAAAGGAATCGTGTACTGCTGCGAGGTCGACCAGTCCGCGGGCTTGGCGAGGATGCCCGGGGTCTCGCCGGGGAAGTCGAGCCCGGAGTAGCGGCCGAGGCCGAATTTGTGCAGGTAGGAGTAGAGGACCTGGTTGGCCTGCGCCTGGGTCTTGCCGAGTTGGCCGGTCGCCAGGATGGTGCCGATGTTGCTGGACTTGGCGAGCACGCCGTTGAGCGTGAGGTACCAGGTCTCGTGGTCGATGTCGTCCTTGAAGAGCCGGTCACCGCGGTGCAGCCGGTTGGGCACGATCACATGTGTGAGCGGGGTGGCGACCCCCTGTTCCAGTACGGCGGCCATGGACATGACCTTGGCGGTGGAACCGGGCTCGTAGGCGTCCTGGAGGGCCGCGTTGCCCATGTTCACCGAGCTCGCCTTGGACAGGTCGTTCGGGTCGAAGCCGGGCGAGTTGGCCATGGCGAGAACCTGGCCGGTCTGCGTGTCCTGCACTATCACGTACCCGCGGTCCGCCTTGGACTCCTTCACCTGCTCGGTGATGGCCTGCTGGGCGGCCCACTGGATGTCACGGTCGATGGTGAGCTCGACGTCGCTGCCGGGCACCGCGGGGGTCTCGGTGGAGCCCACGGTGGGCACCTGACGGCCACCGGACTGGGCGTAGCGGATCTTGCCGTCCTTGCCGGCCAGCAGGGAGTTCAGCTGCTGCTCGACACCGCCGCCGCCCTTGCCGTCGGCGTTGACCCAGCCCAGTATCCCGGCGGCGAGGTCGCCGTTCGGGTACACGCGCTTGGTGGTCGGCACGGACAGGACGCCCGCGAGGACGTTGGCCGTGCCCGGGTCGGTCCCGCTCTTGGTGGCGAGCGCGGACTTCAGGTCCTTGATCTGCTTCCAGACCTGCGGGGTCTGGCGGTTGGCGAGCAGGGCGTAGCGGAGTTTCCTGTCCTTGGGCCGCAGCTTCTTGACGATCGTCTCCTGGTCCTGCCCCAGGATCGGGGCGAGCAGCGCGGCGGCCTGCTCGGGGCCGTCGTCGATCTTCAGCTCCGCGCGGGTGAACAGCGTGGGGTCGGCCGTGATGTCGTACGCGTCCTCGCTGGTCGCGAGGGCCACCCCGTCGCGGTCGGTGATCCCGCCGCGCTCGGCGGCCAGCGTGTAGCCGACGTAGCGGTTCTGCTCGGCCTTGGCGGCGTACGTGCTCGCGTCGACGGCCTGCACCTGGAGCAGTCGTACGACGAAGGCGGCCAGCACCAGGGTCAGCGCGAGGCCGACCAGGCGCAGCCGGGGGCGCGGACTGCCCAGGCGGATGGTCTTGGGGGCCGCAGGACGGGGCGCCGCAGGGCGGCGGGCCGGGCGGGCTCCGGGGCCCGGGCGCGGTCGGCCGACGGGGCGGGCGGAGCGCGCGGGGCGCGCGGGTCCGGGCACGCGGCGGCGCGGCGGTTGCCTGCCGAAATCGTCGGACACTTCCGTCACCTGCCGGGGGTCGGGGTCGTGGGGGGCGGGACGACCGAGGGCACGGCCTCGGGCGCTGGTACGACGGTCTCCGTCGGGGTGGAGCCGGCCGTCGGCGTCGGGACGGTCGCGCTGTCGATCACCTCGGGGGCGAGGACGAGCGGCATCTGAAAGGAGGCCTGTTCGGCGTCGGAGGCGGGGGACGGGACGCCCTTGACGGTGCCGTCGGGGTCGAGGAAGGCCGGGTCTCCGCCGGGCACCATGCCGAGTTCACGGGCGCGGCGCACCAGGGCCTCGGGCGCGGAGTAGGCGTCGATGTCCCGTTGGAGACCTTGTTGCTCGTCGGTGAGGCTCTTCGTCTCCTTCTGGAGGTCGGTGAGCTTGAACGACCCCTCACTGAGCGCGGAGTTCAGCACCAGCAGCCCGATGAGGCCGCCGCCGAGGAGAAGGACCACGAGGAGCACGAAAGGGGTGCGGGCCGCCTGTCCGGAGCCCGTCGGGCCGGGGAACAGGCGCGCGAGACGGGCCGCCCTCCCCCTCAGTTCGGGTTTCCTACTCACTCACCCTCCAGTGAGTCCGGTTTCCCCACTCACTTACGCGGCTCACGCGCCTCACGCACTTCACTCGATGGACTCCCTGATTCGCTCGGCGCCCCTGCATCGGGCCGGTGCGGCCCGCCGGTTCTCGGCGATCTCTTCCTCGGTGGGAAGTTCGGCACCGCGCGTGAGCAGCTTGAGCCGGGGCTGGTACTGCTCGGGAACGACGGGCAGTCCGGGCGGGGCGGTGGTGGCGGCGCCGGCCGCGAAGACCTGCTTGACCAGCCGGTCCTCCAGCGAGTGGTACGACAGCACGGCGATCCGGCCGCCCACGGCCAGCGACTTCACCGCGGCCGGGATCGCCCGCTCCAGGACGGAGAGTTCGCCGTTGACCTCGATCCGCAGGGCCTGGAAGGTGCGCTTGGCCGGGTTGCCGCCGGTGCGCTTGGCGGCCTGCGGCAGGGAGTCCCTGATCAGCTCGACGAGCCGGGCGCTGTGGGAGAAGGGCTCCTTCTCCCGCTCGCGCACGATCGCGGACACGATCCGCTTGGCCTGCTTCTCCTCGCCGTACGCCCTGAGGATCCGGACGAGTTCACCCGGCGGATAGGTGTTGAGGACCTCGGCGGCGCTCATGCCGGTCGTCTGGTCCATGCGCATGTCGAGAGGGGCGTCCTGGGCGTAGGCGAAGCCCCGGTCGGCCTCGTCGAGTTGCATGGAGGAGACACCGAGGTCGAAGAGAACACCCTGCACGCGCGCGATGCCGAGCCTGTCGAGGACGTCGGGGAGCTCGTCGTAGACCGCGTGGACGAGGGTGGCACGCTCACCGAAGGGCGCGAGCCGCTCGCCGGACAGGCGCAGGGCCTCCTTGTCGCGGTCGAGGGCGACGAGCCGGGCCTCGGGGAACCGCTGGAGCAGTGCCTCGCTGTGGCCGCCGAGGCCGAGTGTGCAGTCGACGACCACCGCTCCGGGCCGCTCGAGGGCCGGGGCCAACAGGTCCAGGCACCGCTGGAGCATCACCGGGACGTGTCGACTCTGACTCAAGGGGCCCTCTCAGGTCCGGCGCGGGGTACGCACCGCCGGGTCCCCGCCCTCCCTCCCCTTCGCCGGGACACCCGGTGAAAGGGGAGGCCTGCCGGCGCCGGAAGCGTCAGCCGACCGGGAGCGGGAGGAGGCCGAGCCGTACGTACGCGCCGCGCACGTGGGGAGATCTCCGGAAAATCGCCGGGGTCTCCGGGGAAAGTCCAGCAGGGAGGCCTCGCCTCCCGCTTCGCGTCACTTTAGTCCACGGCCTCTCGCGGTCAATCAACCGGCCTGCGCGTCGCGCCCGGGTGCGGACTCGATGCCATGAAAGGGCGGAAAACACCCGTTCGGATGCCCCCGAGACCTTGTGGGGTACCTCACACCGAGCGCGTGATGACGCTCTTTTTCCCTTCTCACGGCAGGACCGGAACGGCGGTGACCAGTACCGTCATGGTTATGACGACTTCCGCATCCGTTCCCACCGAAGGCGCCATATCCCCCGGCGGCCGTGTGACCGATCGCCTGGTCGAGGCCAACGAGCGATACGCCGCCGCGTTCACCGACCCCGGTATGGACGCCCGGCCGGTCCTGCACGTTGCCGTCGTGGCCTGCATGGACGCCCGACTCGACCTGCACGCCGCGCTCGGCCTGGAGCTCGGCGACTGCCACACCATCCGCAACGCGGGCGGCGTGGTCACCGACGACGTGATCCGCTCCCTCACCATCAGCCAGCACAAGCTCGGCACCCGCAGCATCGTCCTGATCCACCACACCGGCTGCGGCCTGGAGGCGATCACCGAGGACTTCCGCACCGAGCTGGAGATGGAGGTGGGCCAGCGTCCCGCGTGGGCGGTGGAGGCCTTCCGGGACGTCGACCAGGACGTACGGCAGTCCATGCAGCGGGTGCGCACCTCGCCGTTCCTGGTGCACACCGACGACGTGCGGGGGTTCGTTTTCGACGTGAAGACGGGTCTGCTGCGGGAGATCGACCCCGCGTAACCGGCTGCTTCAGCTGTCGTTTCGCTGTTGATTTCGGCCCTCAGGGTGCCCAAAACGCCGTAAGACCCGACATAGTGCAGCCAGTTGTCCACAGTCGAGTGACACGAATCGGTAACGGCAGCAAGAATGCGGGTGTGGCGTCACGCGGAACTTTTCACGCGTGGTGTCCGTGATTCGGGGTGGGCCGGTTACGCATCACAGAGCGTCGGCCCGGAAAGTACGGGCCGAGGAGGGCCGGGTGACCACCTATGACGATCGAGCGAGCCTCACTGATCTGACCGCCGTCGTGGAGCGGGTACGCAGTTCGGTGGAGGGCGTGATCGAGGGGAAGCCCGAGGTCGTTCGGCTTTCGCTGACCGTGCTGCTCGCCGAGGGACATCTTCTGATAGAAGACGTCCCCGGCGTCGGCAAGACCATGCTGGCCAAGGCGCTGGCGCGGTCCATCGACTGCTCGGTGCGCCGCATCCAGTTCACGCCCGACCTGCTGCCCTCGGACATCACGGGTGTGTCCATCTGGGACCAGCAGCGCCGGGACTTCGAGTTCAAACCGGGTGCGATCTTCGCGCAGATCGTGATCGGCGACGAGATCAACCGCGCCTCGCCGAAGACCCAGTCGGCGCTTCTGGAGTCGATGGAGGAGCGCCAGGTCACCATCGACGGGCAGACCTACGAGCTGCCGAGCCCCTTCATGGTGGTGGCCACGCAGAACCCGGTCGAGATGGAGGGCACGTATCCGCTGCCGGAGGCCCAGCGCGACCGTTTCATGGCCCGGGTCTCCATCGGCTACCCCAGCGCGGACGCCGAGCTGCAGATGCTCGACATCCACGGCGGGGTGAACCCGCTGGACGACCTCCAGCCGGTGGCGCACGCCCACGACATCGTGAAACTGGTCGAGGCCGTCCGCGGCGTCCACGTCGCCGAAACGGTCCGGCGGTACGCGGTGGACCTGGTCTCCGCCACGCGCACCCACCCCGACCTCAGACTCGGCGCGTCCCCGCGCGCGACGCTGCACCTGCTGCGCGCCGCCAAGGCCTCCGCCGCCCTCAGCGGCCGGGAGTTCGCGCTGCCGGACGACATCCAGGCGCTCGCCGTGGCCGTCCTCGCCCACCGTCTGCTGCCCACCGCACAGGCGCAGCTGAACCGGCGCACCGCGGAGCAGGTCGTGCAGGAGATCCTCCAGCGCACCCCGGTTCCCGCCGCGCCCCAGCAGGGCGGTCTCGGGATCGGCCGCACCGCACCCGCGTATCCGCAGCAGCCGCCGCGGAGCCTGTGATGTCCACCGGGGTGCCCTCGGCCGACGGCCCCGAGGCCGACCGGGGCGACAAGGGCGGGGTGCGTACCGCGCTGGCGGGTCTGACCACCCGGGGCCGCTCCTTCTTCGCCGCCGGCATCGCCGCGGCCGTCTGCGCCTACGTCCTCGGCCAGAGCGACCTGCTGCGGGTCGGCCTGATGCTGGCCGTGCTGCCCCTGGTCTGCGCCACCGTGCTCTACCGCACCCGCTACCGGGTGGCGGGCAGCCGAAGGCTCTCCCCCGCGCGCGTGCCCGCCGGCAGCGAGGCCCGCGTCCATCTGCGGATGGACAACGTCTCGCGGCTGCCCACCGGCCTGCTGATGCTCCAGGACCGGGTCCCCTACGTCCTCGGCCCGCGCCCCCGCTTCGTGCTCGACCGCGTCGAACCGGGCGGCCGCCGCGAGGTGTCCTACCGGGTCCGCTCCGACCTGCGGGGCCGCTACCCGCTCGGCCCGCTCCAGCTGCGCCTGACCGACCCGTTCGGCATGTGCGAACTGACCCGCTCCTTCTCGACGTACGACACTCTGACCGTGATCCCGCGCGTGGAGGCGCTGCCGCCGGTGCGGCTGAACGGCGAGGCGAAGGGGTACGGCGACGGACGGCAGCGCTCGCTCGCCCTGGCCGGCGAGGACGACGCCATCCCGCGCGGCTACCGCTACGGCGACGACCTGCGCCGGGTGCACTGGCGTTCCACCGCCCGGTACGGCGAGCTGATGGTGCGCCGCGAGGAACAGCCCCAGCGCGCTCGCTGCACGGTGCTCCTGGACACCCGGGGCCTCGCCTACGCGGGCGCGGGCCCTGACTCGGCCTTCGAGTGGGCCGTCTCGGGCGCCGCCTCCGTCCTGGTCCACATGCTCGAACGCGGCTTTTCCGTACGGCTGTTGACGGACACCGGCAACTCCGTGCCCGGCGAGGGCGCCGACGGCTTCGCGGGCGCCAGCCAGGGAACGGCGGACGCAGCCGGGCTGATGATGGACACGCTCGCGGTGATCGACCACTCCGACGACACCGGCCTGTCGCGCGCGTACGACGTGCTGCGCAGGGGGAACGAAGGACTGCTGGTGGCCTTCCTCGGCGACCTCGACGAGGAGCAGGCCGCGGTGGTCGCCAAGATGCGGCAGCGCAGCGGGGGTGCGCTCGCGTTCGTGCTCGACAGCGAGAGCTGGGTGCGGGAACCGACCGACATGCCCGGGGCGTCGCAGGAGCGCGAGGAGCGGCTGCGAATGCTGCGCGAGGCGGGCTGGACGGCACTGCGTGTGCCGCGGGCCGCCTCGCTGGAGGAGCTGTGGCGCCTCGCGGACCGCGAGCGCACGGGCGTTGGCGTGGCCGGCGTCGGGGAGGGACCGTGATGAGCGGGCGGGGACGACTGGCGCTGTGCGCGTGGGCGGCCACGCTGATGGCCGCGTGCGCCCTGCTCCCGCTGGTCGAGCCGGTCACATGGATCGTGCAGGCCGCCTTCCTGCTCGGGGTGCAGACGGTCGTGGGCGCGGTGACCCGGCGGATACCGCTGGCCCGTCCTCTGACGGTGGCGGCCCAGACCCTCGTCACGCTGGTCATGCTGACCCTGATCTTCGCCCGGGACCAGGCCCTCTTCGGGCTGATCCCCGGCCCGGGCGCCTTCGTGCACTTCGGAGACCTGCTCCAGCAGGGCGGCGACGACATAGCGCGCTACGCGATCCCGGCGCCGCTGGCGTCGGAGGGCATCAAGCTGATGGTCTTCGGCGGTGTCCTGATCATCGGGCTCGTGGTGGACACCCTCGCGGTGACCTTCCGGAGCGCGGCCCCGGCGGGCCTGCCGCTGCTCGCGCTGTACTCCGTCGCCGCGGGACTGTCCGAAGGCCACGGCGGCTGGTTCTGGTTCCTGGTCGCGGCGGCCGGCTATCTGCTGCTCCTTCTGGCCGAGGGGCGCGAGCGGCTCTCGCAGTGGGGCCGCGTCTTCGGCGGGGCCGCGCGCGGCCCGGGCGCCGACTCCGGGCCGGTGGCGCCGGTGCGCACCGGCCGGCGGATCGGCGTGGCGAGCCTCGGCATCGCCCTCGTGGTGTCGGCCGCCCTGCCCTCGATGAACGGCGGCCTCCTGGACGCCACCGGGGCGGGCGTGGGCTCCGGAAACGGCAACGGCGGCACGATCTCCGCCGTGAACCCGCTGCTCACCCTGCGCGACAGCCTGAACGTGGACGAGGACCGCCAGGTCCTGTCCGTGCGGACCGGGAGCGGCACCGACGTCTCCAACCTGTACCTGCGGATCGTCTCCCTGGACGAATTCGACGGCCGGACCTGGAAGCCGTCCAAGCGGCCCATCAAGGCCGTACCGGACGACTTCCCCACCCCGGTCGGCCTCGGCGGCGACGTCAAACGCACGGAGGTGGAGACGAACATCGAGGCGGCGAACTGGTACGCGCAGGACTACCTGCCGATGCCGTACCCGCCGAGCGGCGTGAAGATCAAGGGCAGCTGGCGCTACGAGCCCGAGGGGATGGCGCTCGTCGGCGACCACGGACAGAACACGCGCGGGCTGACGTACCAGGTGAAGAGCCTGGACGTGCAGCCGACAGCCGAGCAGCTCGCGTCGGCGCCGACCGCGCCCGCGGCCATCGAGCGCGACTACACCAAGATGCCCGACTCGGTGCCGTCGGTGGTGGCCAAGACCGCCCGCGAGGTGACCGCGGGCGCCAAGAACCGCTATGAGGAGGCGGTCGCCCTCCAGGACTACTTCGCGGTGACCGGCGGCTTCGAGTACGACACCAAGGTGGAGGTCGGCGACGGGCCGAACGCGATCGCCAATTTCCTGCGGGACAAGCAGGGCTTCTGCGTGCACTTCTCCTTCGCCATGGCGGCGATGGCCCGCTCCCTGGGTATTCCGGCCCGGGTCGCGGTGGGCTTCGCGCCCGGCACCCCGCAGGCGGACGGCTCGATCTCGGTGGGGCTCAAGGACGCCCACGCCTGGCCCGAGCTGTACTTCGAGGGGGTCGGCTGGACCCGCTTCGAGCCCACCCCGACCCGGGGCACGGTGCCCTCGTACACCGTCCCGGACGCCACGAGCAACCTGCCCCCGGACGTGGCGCGGCCGTCCGCGGGTTCCTCCACGGCGCCGTCGGCCTCTCCCTCGGCGAGCGAGAGCTGTTCGGCCCAGCTGCGCAAGCTGGAGGCGTGCGACAGCGCGTCGCCCGCGGCCGTGGCGGCCGGGGACGGTGGCGGCCCCTGGTGGGCCGTACAGGGCCAGTGGTGGTACCTGAAGCTGCTGTTCTGGGTGTTCGTGGGACTGGTCGTGCTGTCGATCCCCTTGGCGCCGATGCTGGGGCGGCTGCGCACCCGCTCGGTACGCCTGGGCGGGCACGGCCGCAGCGACGCGGATGCCGCCGCGTACGCCCTGGCGGCCTGGCAGGAGCTGACCGACACGGCGTGGGACTTCGGGATCCTGCCGGACGACTCGCAGACGCCGCGCAAGGCGGCGGCACGGATCGTACGGCTCGGGCATCTCGATCCGACGGCCGCGGCCTCGGTGCACCGAGTGGCGGACGCCGTGGAGCAGGTGCTCTACGCCCCGCGCCCCCGGCCGACGGCCGGACTCGCCCAGGACGTCTACCGGGTGATCGGCGGACTGCGCGGCTCGGTCGGGCGCGCCACGCGGGCGCGTGCGCTGATCGCCCCACGTTCCACCGCACGGGTGGTGTGGGCGGCGTCGGAGTGGTGGGCCGGGGTCAGGGCACGTGCGGCGGCGATCCGGCCGACGCTGCGCAAGCCGTTCGGTCAGCAAGGCTGAAACGCGCCGCACGCAGACGGCGGAACGACGGTGGCCCGGGCCTATGGAAGGCCCGGGCCACCGTGTTGCGGACATACGTGAGGGGGTGAGCACCCGGCTGGGTGCTCACCCCCTCAGAACGTCTGTGGGAGCGGCTCGGCGGGCCGGCTACTGGCCGCCCTGCTCGTCTCGTCGCCGCTGCCAGCGCTGCTCGATCCGATCCATCATCGAGCGCTTCTGACGTCCCTGGCGACGGGCATGCGGGGCGCCCGCGGCAGGCTGCTCGCCCGGCTTGGGGGCCTTGCGCCAGCCGGTCACGGCGAGTACCGCGCAACCCAGCATGACGAGGAAGCCCACCACGCTGAGCCACACCTGCTTGGCGACCATACCGGCCATGAGGAGCGCGATACCTACGAGGAAGCCGGCAACTGCCTGGTAGACCCGCCGCCGGGTGTACGTACGCAGCCCGCTTCCCTCGAGCGCCGACGCGAACTTGGGATCTTCGGCGTACAGCGCTCGCTCCATCTGCTCGAGCATGCGCTGCTCGTGCTCCGAGAGCGGCACGGAGTCCTCCTCATCGTGCAGTCGCCGGGGCGACTCGGGGGGTCCCTTCAGGATAGGCAGGGAATCGCCCCCGTGAAACCCGCCCCTCTGCGCCAATTGGCCAACCGGATTCCGCCATGAACGCTCCGGCTGCTGAATCTTGTCATTCCCCAGCGGCCGTCCCGTCATGCCGGGCGGTCTCCCTCGATCATACGGCGCCGCACGCGCGATCGGGGGGCCTGTGGCGTACTCCATGTGCCATCAAGTACCTGATCAGCACTCCGGCACAGGGGGCGGCTCAGGCCTCGGCGGCCTCACGGGTCTCGCCGAGCACATGGAGCTGTGTGGCCACGGAGTGGAAGGCGGGGAGCTCGGCCGCCGCCTCCTCCAGCTTCAGCAGGGCGTCCAGGGCGCCGGGCTCGGTGTCCACGAGCACGCCGGGGACGAGGTCGGCGAAGACCCGCACGCCGTGCACCGCGCCTACGGTGAGGCCCGCGCCCTCGACGAGCGCGGTGAGCTGTTCGGCGGTGAAGCGGCGCGGCACGGGGTCGCCGTCGCCCCAGCGGCCGTTCGGGTCGTCGAGCGCCTGCCTGGCCTCCTTGAAGTGGCCGGCCAGGGCCCGGGCGAGCACGGCGCCGCCGAGGCCTGCGGCGAGCAGACTGAGGACGCCCTCGGGGCGCAGGGCGGCCACGACGTTGCGCACACCCTCGGCCGGGTCGTCCACGTACTCCAGGACGCCATGGCACAGCACCACGTCGTAGCCGCCGCGCTCGGCCACGTCGAAGAGGCCGTGGGCGTCGCCCTGGACACCTCGCACCCGGTCGGCGACTCCGGCCTCGGCCGCGCGGCGCTCCAGGGCGAACAGCGCGTTCGGGCTGGGGTCGACGACGGTGACCTGGTGGCCGAGGCGGGCGACGGGCACGGCGAAGTTGCCGCTGCCGCCTCCGGTGTCGAGGACGTCGAGCGCCTGGCGTCCCGTGGCCTTGACCCGGCGGTCGAGTGCGTCCTGGAGGACCTCCCAGACCACGGCGGTACGGAGGGAGGCGCGGGGTCGCAGCGGGTCCGACACGGCAGTTGACTCCTCGGCGCGGCACCGCCCGTTGCACGGCGGAGCGATCGGGGCGCCTTCCCGGCCGGGGGCGTGGACGGGGAGGCTTCAGGCGCTCCCCACCCTATTGCCTCCGCCGCCGCGCCCAGCCATCGCGGTGCCGCGGCCCGGGGCACGTCCCACCGGGCGGGGCGGCGGGAAACCGCGGGCGGCCGGGGTGGGGCACGGGGCGGTACGAGGAGAGGCTTGGCGGGGCGGTCGGCGGAGAACGGGAGGGCACTGCGCGGTTCGCTCCGGGCCGGGTCGAGGAAGCGGCATCTGAGGCTCGGCGGAACCGTCCACGGGCGGTGTCCGCGATCCGCGCCGGGTCGAGGTGGGCAGACGCGGCGCCTCAGCGGCTCGGGCCGGGCCGGGAAGGCGGCACCTGAGGCTCGGCGGGGTGATCCACGGGCGGTGCTCCGCGTTTGCGCGGGTCGACGCGGAGGCGCGGCGCCACCCAGGTCGAGAGGCGGTATGCCGGGGCACCGCGTGGGGCTGCTTCGTGGGTCTCCCCGCGACACGTGGTCCGGGCCCCACCCGCGGGGCGTCCGTCCAGGCCGCGCCCCCGAGACAGACGGCGCGTTCCCTGCCGCCGGCCGCGAGACACTTCCCCTGGCCGCCGACGAGTCGGCGTGCCCGCGTCGCCGTGCTCAGCCCGCATCCGGAAAGTCGCGGTCGGTGTCGCCGGCGCCCCCCTCGGGCTGGTCCGCGTCCTGGCGTGGTTGGGGCAGGACCGGCTGGAGTACCAGCATCCGCTCGACGAGGCGCAGGAACATCGCCACGTCGCGTATGAGGTCGTCCGCGTCCCGGCGGCTGGCCGCGCCCTGGATGCCCGCCTCGGCCCGGGCGCGGCGCCGCGCCCCGGAGGCGAACAGCGCGCTCCACTCGGTGAGCTCGGGCGCTATCTCCGGGAGCACTTCCCAGGCGCTCCGGATCTTGGCGCGGCGTCGGGGCGTGGGCTCCGGACGCCCCCGCGCGGCGAGCACGGCGGCCGCGGTGCGCAGGGCGGCGAGATGCGCCGTCGCATAGCGCTCGTTCGGCGTCTCCAGCGCCGAGGCCTCGTCGAGGCCTGCGCGGGCCTGGGCGAGCAGGTCGAGGGCGGCGGGCGGAGCCGTCGCCCGGCGCAGCACGGGGTGTACGTCGCTCGCCGGGCCGGTCAGTGAGGGGGCAGGGCCGGTGGCGCGGCGCCGACGGGCGGCGGCTGCGTGATAGCTGGCCATGACGAACCTCCTGTCGTCTGGTTGCCGGCACATCCCGCTACGGAGTGCCGTATGTGCCCATCGTGAGGTATGCCACTGACAATCCGTTCTGACCTGGGCTTTTGCTTCGATCGAAGGTTCGGGTTAGTTTTTGCACTGACCAGTCAGTTCAAAAAGTTCTCGATTCAAGAAGATCAGGGGGTGGCCGTGGACGGAATCGCTGTCACGGCCGAAGGTTTCGGACTCGAGGGCCCTCGCGGCTGGGCCTTCCGCGGCGTCGACCTCGCCGCGGAGCCCGGCGCGTTGATCGCCGTGGAGGGACCCTCGGGGTCCGGCCGCACGAGTTTGCTGCTCGCGCTCACCGGGCGGATGAAGGCCACCGAGGGGACGGCGACCGTGGGTGGGGCGCGGCTGCCGAAGCAGCTGGCGGCGGTGCGCCGGTTCAGCGCGCCGGCGAACGTCGCCGGGGTCACCGACCTCGACCCGGCCCTGACCGTCGCGGAGCACTTGCGTGAACGGGCGCTGCTGCAGCGCCGGTTCGGCGACTCGGTGCGCGCGCTGCTGCGGCCGCGCGAGGAGCGCAGGTCAGAGGCGATGCTGAGGATCGACACCGCGCTGACGGCCGCCGGCCTCGACCGGGAAGCGCTGCCCAAGGGCGCGCGAACGGCCGTACGCGATCTGGAACGCCTGGAGGCCCTGCGGCTGTCGATCGCCCTGGCCCTGATCGGCCGTCCGCGGCTGCTCGCCGTCGACGACCTGGACCTGAAGCTGTCGGACGCCGAGCGGACCGAGGCCTGGGCTCTGCTGAGGTCCCTCGCCGCGGCCGGGACGACGGTCGTGGCGGTGTGCAGCGAGGCCCCGGAGGACGCCGTGACGGTGTCCACGCGACCTGAACCGCAAGAGGACACGCACCCCCGGAAGGAGACGACCGATGCGCTCGCCGAAACTGGCCGCGCTTGAACTGCGCCGCTTCGGCAGGGGGAAGCTGCCGCGCGCCGCCCTGGTGGCGCTGCTGGTGCTGCCGCTGCTCTACGGCGCCCTGTATCTGTGGTCCTTCTGGGACCCGTACGGCCGCCTGGACCGCATCCCCGTCGCCCTCGTGAACGACGACAGGGGCGCCACCGCCGACGGCACGAAACTAACCGCGGGCGACGACCTCACCAAAGGGTTGCGCGAGAGCAACACCTTCGAGTGGCACCGCGTGAGCGCCGCCGAGGCACGCAAGGGTGTCGAGAACGGCACCTACTACCTGTCGCTGACCATGCCGGCCGACTTCAGCAAGCGGATCGCCTCCAGTGCGGGTGACTCCCCCGAGACCGGCGCCCTGCAGGTCCGTACGAACGACTCGAACAACTACATCGTCGGGCAGATCTCACGGACGGTCTTCGCCGAGGTGCGCCGGGCCGCGTCCACGAAGGCGTCGCGGTCCTTCCTGGACCGGATCTTCATCTCCTTCTCCGACATCCACGGCGCCACGGTGAAGGCCGCCGACGGCCTGACGACCTGGAAGGCGGCATCGGCAAGGCGGAGAAGGGATCCGAGGACCTCGCCACGGGCCTGAAGGACGCCGAGGCGGGCAGCGGGAAGCTCTCCGACGGGCTGGCGAAGCTCGACACGGGCTCGGGTGACCTCGCGGACGGCGCACAGCAGGTCGCCGACGGGACCCAGAGCCTCGCCGACAAGGTCAACGGGGTCGCGGCCAAGGTGGGCCCCTTCCTCGAAGGCAACGAGAAGACGATCGGCGACACCGCGCGGCTCGTCGCCGACTCGGCCGGAGCCGTCCGCCACAACCTCGACACCCTGGTGAGGACCGCCCCGGCGGCCGCCGAGGGGGCACACAAGGCCGCCGCCACCCTGAACGCCGTCTACAAGGCGCGCTGTACGGACCCCGTGCTGCCGGACCCGGCCTGCACCGACCTGAAGAAGGCCGAGCAGGCCGCCGCCGACGTGGCGAAGGTCGCCGACGACGTCAACGCTCTCGTCGCCGACCAGAACGGCGACCTGAAGAAGCTCGACGGCCGGCTCGCCACGCTCCAGCAGCAGGCCCGGGCGCTCGCCGACCGGGCGCCCCGCCTCTCCGAGGACCTGGACGACGCCGTAGCGAAGATCAACCAGCTGAACCAGGGCGCGGACGAGGTCGCCGCCGGCGCCAGGACGCTCCACTCCGGCCTCGGCACCGCGAGGACCGGCGCACAGGACCTGGACGAGGGCGTCGGCCGGCTCAGGACCGGAGCCGACGACCTGAGCGGCGGCATGTACAAGCTCGCCGACGGCTCCGAGAAGCTCTCCGACGGGCTGCACGACGGCGCCTCGCAGATCCCCGACTACGACAAGAAGGACCGCGACCGGCGCACCGACGTGATGGCGGATCCGGTCCAACTGGTCTCCAGGGACCTGCACAAGGCGCCGAACTACGGCACCGGGTTCGCCCCGTACTTCATCCCGCTGTCGCTGTGGGTGGGCGCGATGGTGGCGTACATGCTGATCACGCCGATGAACCGGCGTGCGCTCGCCGCCGGTGCCGCGGCCTGGCGGATCGCGCTGGCCGGGTGGCTGCCCGTGGTGGCGATCGGAGTGCTGCAGACCGTGGCCCTGATGTCGGTGCTGCACTGGGCGATCGGCCTGCAGATGGCGCGGGCGGCCGGGACCGTGGGCTTCCTCTTCCTGGTGACGGCCTGCTTCGCGGCGATCGTCCAATGGCTGAACGCACGCTTCGGGGCGGCGGGCCGGATCCTGGTCCTGGCTCTCCTGATGCTCCAGCTGACGTCCGCGGGCGGCACCTACCCCGTCCAGACCAGCCCGGGCTTCTTCAACGCGATCCACCCCTTCCTGCCGATGAGCTACGTCGTGGAGGCCCTCAGGAGGCTCATCACGGGCGGCGGTCTCACTCCGGTGTGGCACGCGTGCGTGGTGCTCCTCGCGTTCACCGCGGGCGCCCTCGCGCTGACCGCCCTGTCGGCCCGGCGCCGGCAGGTGTGGACGCTGGACCGGCTGCACCCGGAGCTGACCCTGTGAGCCCTTCCGCGACCTCAAAAGCGGCCTCACCTGTGAGAATCAGAACCATGGAAAGCAGCAGCGCCACGGCGGGCGTCAGCACGCGCCGCGAGGCCACCCGGCAGAAGCTCTACGAGGCGGCCGTCACGCTCATCGCCGAGCAGGGCTTCTCCGCCACCACGGTCGACGAGATCGCCGAGCGGGCCGGAGTCGCGAAGGGCACGGTCTACTACAACTTCGCGAGCAAGTCCGTCCTCTTCGAGGAACTGCTGCGGCACGGCGTGGGCCTTCTCACCGCCTCCTTGAGGGAGGCGGCGGAATCGACGGCACGCGCGGGTGGCGGCAAGGTGGACGCCCTGGACGCGATGATCCGGGCCGGTCTCGTCTTCATCGACCGCTACCCGGCCTTCACGCAGCTGTACGTGGCCGAGCTGTGGCGCACCAACAGGGCCTGGCAGTCCACGCTCATGGTGGTCCGTCAGCAGGCCGTGGCGGTCGTGGAGGGCGTCCTGCGCGAAGGCGTGGAGAACGGCGAGTTCAGCGACGAGATCGACGTACCGCTGACCGCCTCCGCCCTGGTCGGCATGGTCCTGGTGGCCGCCCTGGACTGGCAGTCCTTCCAGCCCGAGCGCTCTCTGGACGACGTGCACGCGGCGCTGTCGCGGCTGTTGCAGGGGCGGGTGAGCGGGCGCCGGGGATGACCCGAGGCCGACAAGCGAAAGCGCCGGTCCGGTGTGGCCGCGTCCCCCGCGGGCCACCTCGAACCGGCGCCTTCCCTTGCTCCCCCGATTTCCCCCGTACCCCCCGTTGGGCCCCCGTTCGGTCGTTCCCCCGCTTTCCCGGGTTCCCCCGTGCCTCGCTCCCGCCGACCACGGCCGGCGGAAGGAGCGGATCCGGGGCGGCTCCGTTCCGGCGCCCCGTGTCGCCGGTGCCGGAGCCGTTCCCCTTCGCCGTGGCTCCACTCTCTCGTTCGAGCAGGTCGGGGCCCATCCGCGCGCGTACTCATCTCGCCCCCTAGGTACGGATACTCAGTCCTGCGCACTCACCCCCAGACCGCACCGCGGCCGACTGGTTACGATCGCGTCCGTGTCCGTACTCCCCCTGGTCTTCACCAGCGGCTGGGCCAGCGGTGTCAACGCCTACGCGGTGGTGCTGCTGCTCGGCGTGTTCGGCGCGACGGGGCTGAGCGACGACGTCCCCGAGACCCTGCAGCGCCCCGAGGTCCTCGTCATGGCGGGCGTGCTGTTCCTGTGCGAGGCGGTGGCGGACAAGATCCCGTACGTCGACTCGGCCTGGGACTCGGTCCACACCGTGATCCGTCCCGTCGCCGGCGCCTGGGTCGGCGCGCTGCTCGCAGGTCAGAGCGGTTCGCTCTCCGATGTGGCGGCGGGCCTGATCGGCGGTTCGACGGCTCTGGCCAGCCACACGGTCAAGGCGGGCACGCGTATGGCGGTCAACGCCTCACCCGAGCCCTTCAGCAACGTGATCGTGAGTCTGGCCGAGGATCTCGGGGTCGGCGGCGTCGTCGCCTTCGCCATGTTCCACCCGGAGGCGGCCGCGGTCATCGCGGGCGTACTGCTGCTGGCCGGCCTGCTGACGCTCTTCTTCCTGATCTCCCGCATCCGAAGATTCCGACGCCGCCGGGCCCGACGCCGGGAGGAGAAACGCCTCGGCAAGCCGGCCGCCCGCGGCCGGAGTGTCAGTGGCGGCCGATAAAGTCGCACGCATGGCACGGATTGCGGTGATCGGCGCCGGGATGGGCGCGATGGCGGCCGCTGCCCGGCTGGCCGTCGCGGGCCACCGGGTGGCGGTGTACGAGCGTACGGAGACGTACGGCGGTGCGGTGCGCCGGCTGGAGCGGGACGGGTTCGGGTTCGACACCGGGCCGGGACTGCTCACCCTCCCCGCGGTCTACCGCGATCTGTTCATCAAGACCGGCAAGGAGCCGCTTGAGTCGGTCGTCGAGCTGGTCCAGGTCGATCCGTCGTCGCGGCACATCTTCACGGACGGCACCGAGGTGTCCCTGCCGAACGCCTCGCGCGCGGGAGTGGTCGCCGCGCTGGACGAGGCCCTCGGCGCGGGCGCGGGCGCACGCTGGGGCGACTTCCTCATCCGGGCCCGCGAGGCCTGGGACCGCACCCGCAGGCCGCTGCTGGAGGAGCCCCTGTGGCCCAACTGGCAGGTGCTGCAGCGCGAGCCCTACCCCGGGGTGCCGCACAAACGGCTGCTGCGCACCCGACAGGCCCGCACGCTGTACGAGATCGGCGCCTGGGAGCTGCGGGACCCGCGGCTCGCGGCCCTGCTGTACGGCCATGCGCTCGCGCACGGCGTCGACCCCGGTAGCGCGCCGGCGAGCGCGGCCGTCCTGCCGTACATGGAGCACGCCTTCGGGACCTGGTATGTCCGGGGCGGCATGCGGGAGTTGGCGCGGGTGGTGTACGAGCGGTGCGTCCAGCGCAAGGTCGAGTTCCACTTCGGCGCCGAGGTGACGGGCGTCCTGGAGAAGGACGGTCGCGCGGCGGGCCTGGAGCTGTCCGACGGGGTGGTCGTGGAGGCGGACACCGTCGTCGGCACCGGACCCTGGCGACTGCGCGGGCTCGTACCGGGTCGTGAGCTCTACGGCGCGAAGGACGTCCTTCCCGACGCCGAGGACCTGCACCCGGGCCGGGTCGTGGTGTGCCTCGCCCTGCGCGGAGCGCGGGAGCCGGACACCGTGCACCGCACGGTGGTCTACAGCCCCGACCCGGACGGCGAGTTGGGCCTCTTCTCGCACGGGGAGACGCCCGACCTCACGGTGCGGATCGACCGGCCGGACGACCCTGCCCTGCGCCCCGACGCGGACCACGAGTCCGTGGTGCTGACGGCGACCGTGCCCTGCGGCCTTGGGTACGACTGGGCCACCCCGGGAGTCGTCGAGGCCTTCGCGGACCGCATGGTCGCCGCCGCCGAGCGGGCGGTGCCGGGCCTGCGCGAGCGGATCCTCTGGCGCGAGGTGCGGACGCCTGTGCACACCGAGCGGGAGACCGGGGCCACGGGCGGCGCCGTCCCCCCGCCCTCGCTGGCGGGCGGCGAAGGCACCCTGCACCCGTCCAACAGCACGGCGGTACCTGGCCTGTTCACGGCCGGCGGCTGGTCGCATCCCGGCGGCGGTCTCTCCCACGCGGGCATGTCGGGCTCGCTGGTGGCCGGACTGATCGTGGAAGGACCGGAGTTCCGCGGTTCTCAGTGACCGGAGCCGCCCCGCTTCAGAAGCGGTACTGCTCGTCGTACCCCTGGCCCTGGTTCTGCTGCCCCTGGCCGCCGTTGTCCTGGTAGTAGCCCTGCTCCTGCGGGAGTTCGCCGCCGTAGGACTCGTCGGTGCGCTGCTGCGGCACCCACACCCCGCCGGCCGGGGTCTCGCCGCCGTACGTCCCGCCGTACTGGTCGTAACCCTGCTGGACGAACTGCTGCTGGCCGCCGTAGGAGGCGTCGTACGACCCCGCGCCATAGGTCTGCGTGCCGATGTACGGGTCGGAGTAGGCGGCGTACTGCTGCTGCCCGGCCTGGTCGTAGCCGTACTGCTGCTGGTCGTAGCCGGAGTAGCCGTCGTATCCGTACGTCTGGTCGGCGGCGGCCGTCGCGCACTGGTCCTGGGTCTGGCCCGCGGACGCGTAGGACTGGTCACCGGCGTAGGAGGAGTCGTTGTATATGCCGTAGGAGCCGGTGTCGTCCGGCAGGGGCTGCGGCTCGTAGACCGAGGTGGTCTCGGCGGCCGTGGGCGCGGCGGAGCGCGCGGGCGTGAAGACGTCGTCGCGGTCGTAGTCGTCGTGGCCGTAGCCGGAGGAGTCCGGCCGGCCCTGGTCGTACCCGGCCTCGTCGCCTGCCTCGAGGTCGGAGACCTCCAGGTCGGGCTCCTCGCGGCCGCGTTCACGACGGCTCTTCTTGCCGCCGGTCAGACCGCCCAGCGCGGCCGGCGGGTTGACCGCCCAGCCCTGCTCGAAGCCGCGGCGGAACGACAGCGTGACGTAGGTCTGACCGACCGCGAAGGCGATCGCGCCCAGCCCGATGACGACCACCGACGGCATCAGCACGCCGAGGACCACGGCGAGGAAGCCGACGAAGGCGAGCAGCCGCCAGCGCAGCCGTGCCTTGTACTGCAGCAGCACCTCGCCGAGCAGCCACAGCGCGACGATTCCGAACGCGATGTAGAGGACCGTCCAGCCCATGTACGCCCCTCTCCCAGTGACCGCTACGCAGTGTGTCGTATATCCGTGCGGCCGGTCTAGGCCTGCGGTGGATGGTGCAGACCCAGGTTTTCGTAGATTTCCAGTGTCGCCGTGGAGTTGTTGAGCGTGATGAAGTGCAGTCCGGGCACTCCCTCGGACAGCAGCCGGGCGCAGAACTCCGTGGCGAACTCGATTCCGATCGAGCGTACAGCGGTCGGATCGTCCTTTGCTGTGAGGATCCGCTCTTTCAGGGCGGAGGGGATGATCGCATTACTGAGCTGTGGTAGCCGCTCCAGCATCCGTACGCTGGTCACGGGCATGATCTCGGGAATGACGGGGGTTTCGCAGCCCGCCGCGTGGACTCGGTCACGCAGCCGCAGATAGGACTCCGGCTGGAAGAACATCTGGGTGATGGCGTAGTCGGCGCCGGCGCGGCACTTGTCGACGAAGTGCGTGACGTCGCCCTCCCAGTCCGCGGAGCGCGGGTGCATCTCCGGGAAGGCCGCGACGCCGACGCAGAAGTCGCCCGACTCCTTGATGAGCCGGACGAGTTCGGCGGCGTAGGTCAGGCCCTGCGGGTGCGCCACCCACTCGGCCATCGGGTCGCCGGGCGGGTCGCCGCGCACGGCCAGGATGTTGCGGATGCCGGCGTCGGCGTACTGGCCGATGATGTTGCGCAGTTCCGCGACGGAGTGGTCGACCGCGGTGAGGTGGGCGACCGGGGTCAGGGTGGTGTCCGCGACGATCTGCTGGGTCTCCTTGACCGTGCCCGCGCGGGTGGAGCCACCGGCGCCGTAGGTGACGGAGACGAAGTCCGGAGCGACCGCCTCGACCCTCCTGAGCGCGCTCCACAGGTTCCGCTCCCCCTTGGGGGTCTTCGGCGCCGAGAACTCGAAGGAGTACGTCGTCTTGCCCGCGGCGAGCATGTCGCGCACCGTGCGTGCGCGGTCAGTCCTGGTGGATGCGGTTCCTAGGGCCATACCGGCAGGTTAGCCAGGGGGCAGCGGTCGCCCAACCGGATCAGGGAAATTTGCCCGCTTTGTCGACTTGTTGTCCACCCCTCGGACACCGGGCCGATCATGCGACCGGCGAATACCAGCCCCTCACTCCGTGTCACTCAACCGCTTCGCGAACTCCGCGGCGGCCGCGCCCGGGTCGTCCGCCTCGGTGATCGCCCGGACGACCACGACCCGGCGGGCACCGGCGTCCAGGACCTCGTCGAGGTTGGCGAGGTCGATGCCGCCGATGGCGAACCAGGGGCGGTCGGTGCCGAGGGCGGCGGTGTACCGGACCAGGTCGAGGCCGGGGGCGTGCCGGCCGGGCTTGGTGGGGGTCGGCCAGCAGGGGCCGGTGCAGAAGTAGTCCACGCCGACCTGGACCGCGGCCGCGGCGGCCTCCGCCTCGGCGTGTGTGGAGCGGCCTATGAGGATGTCGTCGCCGAGGATCGCGCGGGCGGCGGGGACGGGCAGGTCGCCCTGGCCGAGGTGCAGTACACCGGCGCCCGCCACGTGGGCGACGTCGGCCCGGTCGTTGACCGCGAGGAGCCTGCCGTGCCGCGCGCAGGCGTCGGCGAAGACCTGGAGATGTTCCAGTTCCTCGGCCGCCTCCATGCCCTTGTCCCGCAGCTGCACGATGTCGACGCCCCCGGCCAGGACCGCGTCCAGGAACTCAACGAGGTCGCCCTGGCGCTTGCGGGCGTCCGTGCAGAGGTAGACGCGGGCGCCGGCGAGCCGGTCACGAGTGGTGGCGGGCATGCGTGAGTCTCCCCCGGGTTCGGTGGCGTACGGGCCGTGACCGCCGTGGCCGCGGCCACGGCGGTCACGGCCCGTACGCAGGTGTGGTTCGGATCAGACGGCGAGCGCCTGGGCCCGGCGCTTCACCTCCGTGCCGCGATTCTCGCTCAGGGCCTGTGCGGGGGTGCCGGGCAGGCTCTCATCGGGCGTGAAGAGCCACTCCAGCATCTCTTCGTCGGTGAAGCCGTCGTCCCTCAGGAGCGTCAAGGTCCCGGCCAGGCCCTTGACGACCTTCTGCTCGGCCCCGTCGATGAAGGCGGCGGGGACGTGCAGCGCGCGGTTCTCACCACGGCGTACGGCGATGAGCTGGCCGTCCTTGACCAGCTGCCGCACACGCGTCACCTCGACATCGAGCATCTCTGCGATGTCGGGGAGGGTGAGCCAGGCGGGGACGAGAGCATCGATCTTTGCGTCAATCTCGGTCACGGGATTAAGCGTGCCATCCCGCACTGACAGTCGGAAGCCGGGGCGCCCCCGGCGGGGGAACCGGGGGGGCATGATCACCGGGTGCCGACCGCCACAGAACCAGGCGGTCCCGGCCGTCGGAGCCAGGCGGGCCCAGCCATCGAAGCCGAGCGAGCCCCGGTCGACAGCACCACACGACACCCGGTCGCCGGAGCACGCAGGCCCGGTCGGCAGGCGTCGGCGGACTCCGCCCGGGAGGTTTCGGGGGCGGGCCGAGCCGCCAGGCCGTCGCCCTACGCCGTCGCCGCCTTCAGCGGCCTCGCCGGGTCCGTCAGCAGCTCCGGGTCCATCTCCACGCCCGCCTCGATCAGGCGGCGGCCCTGGGCCAGGTCGCGGGGCCGCCCCACCGCGAGAAGGGCCACCAGGCGGTTCTCGCGCAGCCAGCACACCGTCCAGGCGGGGCCCGACGGCTCGCCGCGCCACAGCGTCGTGTCGGCGGACGCGTGGTGGCCGGCGTACTGGACGAAGCGGCCGAACTGCTCGGACCAGAAGTACGGGACGGGGTCGTAGACCGTACGGGTCTCGCCCAGGATGTCGGCGGCCACCGTGCGGGGGCCCTGGAGGGCGTTGTCCCAGTGGTGGACCAGCAGGCGCTCGCCGTACCTGCCCGAGGGGAAGGAGGCGCAGTCGCCGACCGCGTGGACGTCGGGCACGGACGTGCGCAGCCGGTCGTCGGCGACGACCTCGCGGTGGGCGCCGAGTTCGATGCCCGAACCGGCGAGCCAGGCCGTGGCGGGCCGGGCGCCGATACCCACCACGACCGCGCCCGCGGCCACCCGGGAGCCGTCGTCCAGGACGACCGCGCCGGGCTCGACGCGCTGCACGCGCGCGTGGGTGCGCAGCACGGCACCCGCGTCGGCGTACCAGGAGGTCATCGGCGCGGCCACCTCGGCGGGCAGCGCGCCCGCGAGCGGCCGGTCCGCGGCTTCCACGACCGTCACCGCGCAGCCCGCCTCGCGCGCGGCGGTGGCGAACTCGGCGCCGATCCAGCCCGCGCCGACGACCACGATGTCGTGCTGCCGGGCGAGCACAGGGCGCAGCCGCTCGGCGTCGTCCAGGGTGCGCAGCAGATGCACGCCCTGCACACCCTCTGTGCCGGGCAGCCGGACCGGTTCGGCACCGGTGGCGAGGACCAGGGCGTCGTACGGGACCGGCCCGGCCTCGGTGTCCAGTTCGTGCGCTTCGGGACGTACGCCGAGCGCCTCACGGCCGAGCAGCAGTTCGATGCCGAGGGCCTCGAAGTCCACGTCGAAGGCGGAGCCCTCGGCCTTGCCGAGCAGGACGGCCTTGGACAGCGGCGGACGGTCGTACGGCTGATGGGGTTCCGCGCCGATCACCGTGACCGTGCCCTTGAATCCCTGTTCGCGCAGGGCGACGGCGGTCTGCACGCCGGCCATGCCCGCGCCGACCACGACCACCCGCCGCTGCGCCTGCGTCTGCTCGCTCATTTGATCACCCTAGTCACCTGACAATCAGTCAGTCAGGAGTCGTGCTCAGTGACCTGTTCCACAACGCTCGTCCCGCTGCCCGGCTGCGACTCCCACTCCCACGTCTCCTCCAACCGCAGCCGGCCGTCGGGAAGCGCCACGACTGTCGAGACGCAGTGCCCGGAGGATGTCGTTCCGTCGTGCTTGAGCTGCACGTACCGGAAGTCGAGACGGTCCTCCGCGCGCGTGCCGATGAGATGTCCGCGTACCACGTCTCCGCCCGCGTACTCGGCCCAGATCTGCCCGTCCTTCTCGTGGTAGGTGAACCGGGTCCGCGTACCCACCTGACCTGGGGCCTGATCGGCCACCGGGGCGAGGACGAGACCGTCGAGCGAGCGGGGCATGGCGGAAGGCTCCCTTACAGAGGCGCGCGGGCACGGGCTAGGGTGGCCAACGTAGAGCACTCGCGGGAGCCCGGACGCACCGGGCTGAGAGGGAGGCTGGCGGCCTCCGACCGTACGAACCTGATCCGGGTCATGCCGGCGAAGGGAGGGGCTGGACGCCCATGTCCTCACGTACGTCAGACGTCCTCGTCGTCGGGGGCGGCATCATCGGCCTGGTCACGGCCTGGCGGGCCGCGCAGCGCGGACTCACCACGGCCGTCGTGGACCCCGAACCGGGCGGCGGGGCCGCCCAGGTGGCCGCCGGGATGCTGGCCGCGGTCACCGAACTGCACTACGGCGAGCACACCCTGCTGGGGCTGAACCTCGCCTCGGCCCACCGCTATCCCGACTTCGCGGCCGAGCTCACCGAACTGACCGGCCTCGACCTCGGCTACCGCCGCTGCGGCACGCTCGCCGTGGCCCTGGACGCCGACGACCGCGCCCACCTGCGCGAACTGCACGCGCTCCAGCGGCAGTCGGGGCTGGAGTCGGAGTGGCTGTCCGGCCGGGAGTGCCGACGCCTGGAGCCGATGCTGGCACCAGGGGTGCGGGGCGGACTGCGGGTGGACGGCGACCACCAGATCGATCCACGGCGGCTCACGCGCGCGTTGCTGGCCGCGTGCGAGCAGGCGGGTGTCGGCTTCCACCGCGCGTGGGCCAAGGGCCTCCGTGTCGCCGGGGACCGGGCCGCGGGGGTCACCACGACCGACGGCGACGAGCTGGGCGCGGGCCAGGTGGTGCTCGCCGCCGGAAGCCTCAGCGGCCGCCTCGAAGGGGTCCCCGCGGACGTCCTGCCCCCGGTGCGGCCCGTGAAGGGCCAGGTGCTGCGGCTGACCGTGCCTCCGCACCGCGCGCCCTTCCTGAGCCGCACTGTGCGGGCCGTGGTCCGCGGCAGCCAGGTCTACCTGGTGCCGCGGGAGAACGGCGAACTGGTGATCGGCGCGACCAGCGAGGAGCTGGGCTGGGACACGACGGTGACCGCCGGCGGGGTGTACGAGCTGCTGCGGGACGCCCACGAACTCGTCCCCGGCATCACCGAGCTGCCGCTGACGGAGACCCGCGCGGGACTGCGCCCGGGCTCCCCGGACAACGCCCCGCTGCTCGGGCCCACGGAACTGACCGGGCTGGTGCTCGCGACCGGCCACTATCGCAATGGCGTGCTGCTCACGCCGATCACCGGGGACGCCATGGCGCACGTCCTGACGACCGGTGAACTCCCCGACGTGGCGCGCCCGTTCACCCCGAGGCGATTCGCCGCCACGGAACTCCTGGAGCAGCCGGCATGAACATCTCCGTCAACGGGGAGCCGCGGGAGTTCGCTTCCGGCACGGCTCTCGACACCGTCGTGCGGGCGCTGACGCCGGCGCCGTCCGGGGTGGCCGCCGCGCTCAACGAGACCGTCGTCCCGCGCGCGCAGTGGCCCTCGACGTCCCTGACCGAGGGAGACCGCGTGGAAGTCCTCACCGCCGTCCAAGGAGGCTGAGCCATGGCCGACGATCCCTTTGTCCTCGGCGATACGTCCTTCTCGTCCCGGCTGATCATGGGCACGGGCGGAGCGCCCAGCCTGGACGTGCTCGAGCGAGCGCTGGTCGCCTCCGGCACCGAGCTGACGACGGTCGCGATGCGGCGCGTGAACCCCTCGGTGCACGGCTCGGTGCTGTCCGTACTGGAGAGGCTCGGCATCCGGGTACTCCCGAACACGGCGGGCTGTTTCACCGCCGGAGAGGCCGTCCTGACGGCCCGCCTCGCGCGCGAGGCGCTCGGCACCGACCTGGTCAAGCTGGAGGTCATCGCCGACGAGCGCACCCTTCTGCCGGACCCCATAGAGCTGCTGGACGCGGCGGAGACCCTGGTGGACGACGGCTTCACGGTGCTGCCGTACACGAACGACGACCCGGTGCTCGCCCGGAAGCTCGAGGACGTGGGCTGCGCGGCGATCATGCCGCTGGGCTCACCGATCGGCTCGGGCCTCGGCATCCGCAACCCGCACAACTTCCAGCTGATCGTCGAGCACGCGCGTGTGCCGGTGATCCTGGACGCGGGAGCGGGCACGGCGTCGGACGCGGCCCTGGCGATGGAGCTCGGGTGCGCGGGTGTGATGCTCGCCTCAGCGGTGACGCGGGCGCAGGAGCCCGAGCTGATGGCGCACGCGATGCGGCACGCGGTGGAGGCGGGGCGGCTGGCGTACCGGGCTGGGCGGATCCCCCGACGGCACTTCGCCGAGGCGTCGTCCCCGGTGGAGGGCAGGGCGGTACTGGATCCGGAGCGGCCCGCCTTCCAGTGACCTGATGGGGGTCCTGGGGCGAGAGAGGTGACCCAGCGGCACACCCGCCCCCGACCGGCGACTCTGCGCGATCTGCGTCACAGCTGCGCTGCAGTCCCGCCTCGATATCGGCCGAACAGGACGGGCTGTCAGCGACGGCTCGTAGACTCACCTGCGTGGATACGACCCTTCAGGACCCGCTGGTCGGGCAGGTGCTCGACGGCCGCTATCGCGTGGACGCGCGGATCGCGGTCGGCGGGATGGCCACGGTCTACCGGGCCCTGGACACCCGTCTGGACCGCGTGCTCGCGCTCAAGGTGATGCACCCCGCGCTCGCGGCGGACGGGACCTTCGTCGAGCGGTTCATCCGGGAGGCCAAGTCCGTCGCCCGGCTCGCCCACCCCAACGTCGTGCAGGTCTTCGACCAGGGCACCGACGGGTCGTACGTCTATCTCGCCATGGAGTACGTCGCCGGGTGCACCCTGCGCGACGTGCTGCGTGAGCGCGGTGCCCTGCAGCCGCGCGCCGCCCTGGACATCCTGGAGCCCGTGCTCGCCGCGCTCGGCGCCGCGCATCGCGCGGGTTTCGTGCACCGGGACATGAAGCCGGAGAATGTCCTGATAGGGGACGACGGCCGGGTCAAGGTCGCCGACTTCGGACTCGTGCGGTCGGTCGACACCGTGACCACCACCACCGGAGCCGTACTGGGCACCGTGTCCTATCTCTCGCCCGAGCAGATCGAGCAGCCGGGAACCGCGGACGCCCGCGTCGACGTGTACGCGTGCGGTGTGGTCCTGTACGAGATGCTGACCGGCGACCGCCCGCACGACGGCGACTCACCCGCCGTCGTCCTCTACAAGCACCTCCACGAGGACGTCCCGCCGCCCTCGGCCGTGGTCCCGGGGCTGCCGTACGAACTGGACGAACTGGTCGCGTCGGCCACCGCCCGCACCCCGGACCTGCGTCCGTACGACGCCGTGGCGCTGCTCGCGCAGACCCGCGAGGCACACGGCAGGCTGAGCGCCGACCAGCTGGACGCGGTACCGCCGCAGGCGCTCGCGGCGGAGTACGCGGGCGCCGAGAACCGCACGAGCGTGATCCCGCGCACGCTTACCGTGCCGCGTCCCCTGCCGGTCAACGAGGACGAGCGAGTGTACCACCGCACCAGCCGCCTGGAGAGCCCGCCGCCCCCGCCTTCCCGGCGCGGCCGTTCTTCCGGCGGCCCCCGGCGCGGCCCGCTTCTGATCGTCGCCGCGATCCTGCTGGCCCTCGGGCTCGGTGCGGGCGTCTGGTACATCAACTCCGGTCAGTTCACCCAGGTCCCGGCCCTCCTCGCGAAGACCGAGGCACAGGCCCGGGACCGGCTGGACGAGGCCGGTCTGGAGACCGGCAAGGTCACGTACGCCTACAGCGACACCGTGAAGCGCGGCACCGTCATCAGCACGGACCCGGGCGTGGGCGCCCGCATACGGAACAACGACTCCGTGTCGATCACCGTCTCCAAGGGCCCGCAGACGGTGAAGGTGCCCGATGTGCAGGGGGACGCGCTGAGCACCGCCAGGACCCGGCTGAAGGCGGAAGGGCTGCAACCGGGCATGGTCACCCGGGAGTTCAGCGACGACGTACCGAAGGGTTTCGTGATCAGCACGGATCCCGGGGACGGCACCACGCTGCGCGCCGGCTCGGCGATCGCGCTCACCGTCAGCAAGGGCGCCCCGGTCGACGTCCCGGACGTCACCGGCGAGGACCTGGCCGACGCCAGGGCCGACCTGACGGAGGCCGGTCTGAAGGTGAAGATCGCCACCACGCGAGTCAACTCCGAGTACGACGCGGGCCAGGTCGCCAGGCAGACCCCGGCCGGCGACAGCCAGGCCGCCGACGGCGACACCGTCACCCTGACGATCTCCAAGGGCCCCGAGATGATCGAGGTCCCGGACGTCACCGGTGACAGCGTCGACGACGCCAAGACCGAACTGGAGGAGGCGGGCTTCCAGGTCGACGAGGACCGCGGCCTGCTCGGCCTGTTCGGCGACACGGTGAAGAAACAGTCCGTGAAGGGCGGCGACACGGCCCCCAAGGGTTCGACGATCACGATCACCATTCGCTGACGGACGCTCCGCGCCCACCCCGGGGCGCGGGGAACTGCGCACCCGGCCCCCACCGGCCCGCAGCCGCATGCCCGACGCCGCCCCCACCCCCTCAAGCGCCGCAGGCAATGGCACCCTTGACCGGTGACAACTCAGCGCAACCCCGTCGGCGGCCACGTCCCCGTGGCCGGCGGCCTGCACTCCGTGGGCCTGTCGTACGCCCGTGACCTCGACGCCGAGACCGTGCAGGTCTTCGTCGCCAACCCGCGCGGCTGGGCCACCCCCGTCGGCAACCCGCGGCAGGACGAGGCATTCCGCGAGGCCTGTGCCGAGGACGCGATCCCGGCGTACGTCCATGCCCCGTACCTGATCAACTTCGGCTCGCACACCGAGGCGACCGTGGAGAGGTCGGTCGATTCGCTCCGGCACTCCCTTCGGCGCGGACGCGAGATCGGCGCGCTGGGCGTCGTCGTGCACACCGGCAGCGCGACCGGCGGCCGCGACCGTTCCGTGGCCCTGAAGCAGGTGCGCGAGCACCTGCTGCCGCTCCTCGACGAGCTCACCCACGACGACGACCCGTGTCTGCTCCTGGAGTCGACGGCGGGCCAGGGCGCCTCGCTCTGTTCCCGCACGTGGGACTTCGGCCCGTACTTCGAGGCCCTGGACGCCCACCCGAAGCTGGGCGTCTGCCTGGACACCTGCCACATCTTCGCCGCCGGGCACGACCTGACCGGCCCGTTCGGCATGCACCAGACGCTCGACCTCCTGGTGGAGACCGTCGGCGAGGGCCGACTGAAGCTGATCCACGCCAACGACTCCAAGGACGTGGTCGGCGCCCACAAGGACCGCCACGAGAACATCGGCTCGGGCCATATCGGCGAGAACCCGTTCCGTGCCCTGATGACCCACCCCGCCACCGAGGGCGTCCCCTTGATCATCGAGACACCCGGCGGCAAGGAGGGCCACGCGGCGGACGTGGAACGGCTGAAGAAACTCCGGAACGGCTGAGGCCGCCCGAGGCCGGTGGGAGGAAGCCGAGACGACCGGGTCAGCTCACGAGGGCTGACAGGAACGCCAGCAACAGCCCTGCCCCGAGCAGCCCCATCGACCGACGCAGCCAGCGGTACTTGGCCGAGAGGATGACGCTGACGTCCTGGAACTGGATCAGCAGCCAGCTCACCCGGTCCGCGCCGACCTCGGCGGTGGCACGGCGCAAGGCCTCCAGGTCCGTGACACGAAGGGCGTCGGCGTAGTACGTCGGACCTGGAACCGAGCGGACCGTGCCGGTACGGGGCAGGACCACCGCGAGGAGCAGGAGCGTGCCGACCGCCCAGAGTGCCCCGCCCGCCGCGAGGAGTCCCAGGGCAACCCCCGAGGCCCCGGTCGGCACCCCTCGGCCGAGCGCCAACGCGGGCACCGCCACGGCACCCGAGAGCAGGATCGACGCCTTCACGTCCGCCCTGCCCAGGTCCTCGCGCACGGTCAGCAGCAGCCGCTCGGCGACGTACTGCGCGGCCTCCGGTTCGCCTGGGGTCACTCGCGGGCCCCGGAACCGTGGTCGTACTCCATTCCCGTGCCTTCCCCGGGGACCGAGTCGGCCGACGGCGCGGGAGGGATCGGCGGTGCGTCGGCCGGGGACAGCGGCGGGGCGGGCGGCATCGGCGGTATCGGCAGCGAGGTCGGCGCCTGCGGCAGCCCGTTCGGGAAGACGCCGCCGGCGACCGTACGGCTGTAGTCGATGAGGGCCTGGACCTGCTCGTCGATCTGGTGGCGCTGGACGACACCCTGGTTGATCAGGTTGGTCAGATAGTCCAGGGCGCCCTGGCGCTGCTCGCGGGCCTGCTGCTGGAGCACACCGAGGATCTCGTGCGCCCGGCTGGGGTCCTGGGCCAGCATCGTGGCGTACTGGACGGTCTCGCCCGCGGTGATCAACTTCTGCGCGTCGTCGAGGTTGGCGGCGATCCTCGCCTTGTGGGCGATGTCCATGGCCTCCTGGACCTTGCTGCCCGTCTCCACCGCGACCATCTGGGCCTGATGGTCGGCGGCCGCCTGGCCCAGGTCGATACGGATGAAGACCTGGGTGACCAGGCCGAGGTCGGCGCCGAAGTCGTTCCACCGGCCGCTGGCCAGCTCGTCCTGGATCGCCTCGTCGACCTGCTGCGCCGAGTCCAGGCTGTAGCGTCGGCTGATGCCCCGCAGCCGGGCTTCCAGCGGCGGCCGGAGCATGCGCTCCACGTCGACCACCCGCTTCTCGGCGGCCAGGTAGAAGTCGCGCACCTCCCAGTTGACGTCGGCGCCCGCCTTGAACCGCGACCGGTCGCCGTAGGTGGGCAGTTCGAGCTGGAAGGAGACCTGGTGCTGACCGCGGGCGACCCAGCACACCGAGGTGGGCTTGCCCATCAGCGGCTTGTTGACGTGCTCGGCGCCGCGCACGGTGAGGATGCTGTATCCGCCGTTCTTGTAGTAGAGCACCGAGGCCACCTGGCTGTTGCGGTGCCGGTAGGCGGCCTGTGGGGCGAACTCGCGTACGAAAGGGCCTCTGAGGTCGTGGGGCAGGACGAACTCCTCGTCCTGCCGGGGCCACTGCTGACCCCACTGGTTGTGCGTCATCGTGTACTCGCTCCCTGGACCGCCCCCCACAGACGGCGGACCTGCTGTTCGTTCAGTGGTTGGTCGGGGTCTTCGGTCAGTTCCTTGATCAGCGACAGCAGCCGGTCCCGGTCGTCCTGGCTGTGCACCAGCAGCGGCAGGAACCGCTCCAGGCACTCGGCCCAGGGCTGCTCGGCCGAGTCGCGGAGCCAGCCGGACAGGGCGTCGACGGCGGCCTCGTAGGACCGCGGGGTCTGCAGAGCCGTCCACAGGAGCCCGGCGAGTTCCGCGGCCTGGGCGGGCCGGACGGCGGCGAGGGCCAGCATCAGCGGCCAGTCGCCGTGACCCGCCAGGTCGTCGTGCTGGTTCCAGAGATCGACCACGGAGACGGAGGCCAGGAAGATCGTGCTCTGCAGACCGAGGTCCTGGTGGGGCCGGCGTTCGTCGGACAGCCAGGCGCGGATCCGGCCGGGAGTCCGGCCGTCGGGGTGGGCGCCGGCGAAGTGGGCGACCTGGACGGCCGCGTCGGCCCGTAGCCTGCCCTCGTCCCAGGCACCGATCCCGCCGAGCAGGTCCAGTGACTCGCGCGGAGTGGCCGTGGCCCGCCCCCTGCCGAGCACGGCGCCCGCCGTCCAGCGCAGCTGTTCGTCGCCGTGCCGGGCCCAGGAGCCGACCAGGGCGCGGACGGCGCCGCCGACGTCCGGGGAGCGCAGGGCCACGTCGAGCACGGTCGCGGCGAACAGCCGGCGCCGGGCCTGCCTGGCCTGGGCCATGGGCTGGACCAGTTCGTGCACGGTGTGCGACAGGTCGAGGCGGCACAGCTGCCCGGCCGCGACGGCGGCCCGCACCCAGACCTGCGGCCGGTCGTCCTCGCACAGTCCGGCCAGCCATCGCAGCACGGGCCCGCGCGCATTGTGCCGGTGCTGCCAGAGGTGGCCCAGGACGGCCGGGGCGAGAGCCTCACCGGCGAAGCGCACCGTGCGCACCGGGACCTCCTCGGTGCCGACCTCCTCCGTGCCGAGTTCGGCGACCGCGCGGGCGGAGACCAGCCGGGCGTCGACGCCGTCGCTGAACAGCGGGCGGCCGGGTGTCGCCTCCGGATCGACGGTGACGGCCAGTTCCCAGGCGAGCACCTCGGCGGCCTCGGCGACGGCGCTGAGCGAGGCCCCGTCCAGGACGGCGACGGCGATCCGGTAGGCCGCGTCCCGTAACCGCTCGGGGGTTTCCGAGCGGACGCCGCCGGCGAACCACTCGGCGGCCTGGCGCTCGGCGAACTTCCGGCATGCGGCGAGCAATTCGTCGTGCGTGAGCTCGCCCCGGGTGTTGCGGGCCAGCAGGGTCGCGAAGTGGGCCGCCTCCGCGGGCCGCAGCTCGTCGAGGCCCCGCGCCTCCACCACCTCGGGATCGAGCGCCATGACCCGGGCCCGCTCGTAGGCCTCGGGTCCCGCCTCGTCGAGTTCGTCGGCGAGGTGACCTTCGAGTACGGCGGTCTGGGGGGCCGGGGTGTGGACGCGGTAGTAGCGGCCGCCGCGGGAGAGCACGTCCCCGGGTTCGGGGGTGGCCAGCAGGACCGCGTAGGCCTGCTTCTTGCGGAGCAGTTCGCACAGCCGGTCCAACCCGGTCTCGTCGGGCAGTCCGACGGCGCTGGGTTCCAGCACATAGCCGTGGCCCTCGTCGATCTGGTTGTCGTCCAGCTTGTCCAGGTCGGTGCGCGGATCGAGCCGCGAGACCTGGCCGCGGGTCAGGTCGTCCAGCAGGGACAGCGCCGTGTAGGAGCGGCCGGTACCGGGACGGCCGAGGAGGACCAGGAGCCGTCCGTCGCGCAGTTGCCCGCGGTGGTCGCCGTAGTCCTTCGGTTCCTGGAAGACCCGGCGCAGCCTGCGCAGTTCGTCCTCGGGGAGCGGGCCGGCGAGCAGCCGCTCGGCCGCCTGTCCGCCGTAGAAGTTCATGGTGTGGACTGACCCGGAGCTGATGAGGGTTCCGGAGCCGTGCGAGGACACGGTCGAGCGGTAGATCCTGGAGGCGGCGGCCGCGGCTCCGGGCAGCGCCTCCTCGCCGAGCGGGTCGGCCGCGGTGCCGCCGATGACGTCGGACTGCGGCTGTTCCGGGCCGCTCCCCTGGTCGGGGCCGGCGGACTTGTCCGGTTCGGCTTTCTGCTGCGGCTGTTGCTGCTGGGGTTTCGGGTTGCCCTGGGGAGGCTGGGGGCTCTGCGCGTTCACCGGTCACCGCCGTGCTGGTTGATGTGCAACGTGTCGACGTTGCCGTTGGCGATGAACTGGCCGCTGCCGTGGTGGTGGTTGTTCTGGACGAAGCTGTCCCCGGTGCCCTGGGGCTGCGGCGGCTCGGGCGGGAGGTCCTTCGCCGCAGTCGCCGGGTCGGGCGGCTGCGGCAGCCCGGGCACCGTGAACCAGGCGGCCCTGCGGCCCTCCTTCAGCTCCACCTCGTGGCGGCGGTAATGGTCCGGCTCCACCCAGCGTCCGCCGGCGAGCACGACGTCCTCGTACAGCCGGTCGGAGGCGACCACCACCAGGGGTGCACCCTCCGCGGCCTTGAGGATCGCCTTCGCGGTGTCGCAGTCGCCCAGCCGGCAGGCGAGATCGACGGCCCGCCCGGAGCGGCCGTGTGCGTCGCGCGTGACGGGGCCGATGTGCAGGCCCACGCGCAGCCGCAGGGGCTTGTTGAGGTCGCGGTTGATCTGGCGGAGGTTCTGGTGGAGGTACTCCAGCCACTCCCCCACCACCCGCTGCGGCGGCACGTCGGGCGCGAGGACGCTGAGGATGCCGTCGCCGCGGTCCTCCTGGTAGAGCCGGGGAGCGCGGATACGGGCCTGTTCGAAAGCGGTGTTCGTGACCTCGTAGAGTCTGCGCCGCATCCCGGGTTTCTCGGTGTCGGACAACAGGCCCGAGCCCTGCGCGTCCACGTTGACGATGAAGCCGTACTCGGCAACCTCCTCCATCGTTCTCTCCTCCCTGCCGTCCCGTCGAACCACCGGCTCCTCGGATGGTCGCGGAGCCTGCCGATCGCCGCTGTAGCCGTTTACACAGCGCGGCGTCGGGTGCTTCTAGGTCTGCGTGCCATGGGGCTGTCCGGCGGCGAGCAGGCGGAGGGGATCCAGGTCGGCCACGGCGAGGGTGCCGGGGCCGGTGCGGACCAGGCCCTGTTCGCGCAACAGGCGCAGAGCCTTGGCGACGGCCTCGCGGGTGGAGCCCACGGAAGCGGCCAGTTCGTGCTGTGCGAGGGGGAGCCGTATGGTCACGGCCTCGTTCTCCAGCCGGCCGGTACGGTCGGCGAGTTCGACCAGGCGTTCCGCGAGCCTCTGTAACACCGTCATGGAGGCGAGGGCCCGGCGCTCGTGGTCCGCGCTGCGCAGCCGCTCGGTGAGCTGGATCGTCATCAGCGCGTTGGCGAGCGGTCGGGAGGCCAGGAAGCGCCGGAAGCGCTCGCCGGGTACGACCAGGCCGGTCACCGGACCGAGGGCGCTCACCGAGGCACTGCGGGGACGGCCGTCGAGTGCCGCCATGTCGCCCACGGCCTCGCCGGCCCGACGCAGGGCCAGGATCAGACGGCCGCCGCGCTCGGTCGGCGTCCACACCGTGCACCAGCCGCTGAGCAGGACGACCACGAACGTGGTGCGGTCGCCCTCGGCGAGGAGCGTGTCGTGCGGTGAGTACTCGTGCCGGGTGCCGAGACCCGTCAACGCCTCCCGGTCCGCCGGGCCGAGACCCGCGAAAAAGGTATGCCGCTCTCCGAACAGCCCCACCGTCGTCCCCCGTGTACCGCTCTCCCCCGAACCGGACCGCAAGCGGAACCCCGAAGGCCCCTTGGATCCGTCTCCACCCGACGCTTCCCGCCAGGCAAGGATCTCAGCGTAGCGCTCTGGGCACGGAATGTGCTGTCAGTTAGCGGAACGACGTCCGAACCTTCACACCGATACCCCTAGGGGGTATATAGTCGGCCTCTGTGGAAGCATCCGTCATCCGACACCGGAGGTCAGCCGTGGACCACGAGCACACCGCACACGCCCACACCGGGCACTCCGACGCCGCACAGCCGGGCGCCACCTGGGCCGTCGCCGTCCAGGCCACCCTCCACTGCCTCACCGGCTGCGCCATCGGCGAGGTGCTCGGCATGGTCATCGGCACCGCGCTCGGCTGGGGCAATCTGCCCACGACCGTCCTGGCGATCGTCCTCGCGTTCGTCTTCGGCTACTCGCTCACCCTGCGCGGGGCCCTGAAGGGCGGCCTGGACTTCCGGGCCGCGGTCCGGGTGGCACTGGCCGCCGACACCCTCTCCATCGCCGTGATGGAGCTCATCGACAACGGTGTGATCGTCCTGTGGCCGGACGCCATGGACGCGGAACTCGCCGACCTGCTGTTCTGGGCGTCACTGGCGATCTCGCTGGCCATAGCGTTCGTCGTGACCGTGCCGGTCAACAAGTGGATGATCGGGCGGGGCAAGGGTCACGCGGTGGTCCACCAGCACCACGCGCACTGACCGTCACAGCTCGGGGCCGTCCCCCGGCTGCTCCTGGTACGAGTACCGCTGTTCCTTCCAGGGATCGCCGACGTTGTGATAGCCGCGCTCCTCCCAGAAGCCCCGGCGGTCGGCGGTCATGTACTCGACGCCACGGACCCATTTGGGCCCCTTCCAGGCGTACAGATGGGGGA
Source organism: Streptomyces canus (assembly GCF_001514145.1). Lineage (GTDB taxonomy): Bacteria > Actinomycetota > Actinomycetes > Streptomycetales > Streptomycetaceae > Streptomyces > Streptomyces canus. The sequence continues at coordinate 227,930 of NZ_KQ948659.1, read as the reverse complement.
CGACCAGCCGGAGCGGAAAGCCGTGCTCCGCGGTCAGCAGTTCCCCGTCCTTGTGGGTGGCGAAGATCGCGCGCTCGGACGCGAAGTCCTCGAGGCGGAGGTTGGAACTGAAGCCGTACTCGGCCCAGACCATCACGTGGGTGACCGCCGGCGCGGGCGGAGCGATCTCCAGGATCGTGCGGGCGGGAATTCCGCCCCACTCGGCACCGAGCATGCTGAACTTCGTCACGCAGTGCAGGTCGCCCACGACGGTGGTGTACGGCAGCGCCGTGAACTCCTCGTGGTTCCAGCAGTGTTTCTCGCTGTCCGCGGTGGCGCCGAAGACCCGGAACTCCCAGCGCTCGGGCCGGAACTTGGGGACCGGGCCGTAGTGCGTGACCGGCCAGCCGCGCTGCAGTCGCTGCCCCGGCGGAAGCTCGGAGTGTGCCGCTTCTCCGCTCTCACTCTCCACCGGCTGACCCATGCCTTCCATCCTGACAGACCCGAGGGGATGCACCCGACCAGCGCTCGCCCGAACCCCCGCAAATTGGACTAAGCATGCCCTTACTTACTAAGTGAAGACTTACTGGACGATCTTCTTCACCGGTGCGAGGATGCGGCGCAACCTGCCAGTTCCCCACGGTTGGAAGGAGCCTCTGCGATGCAGGGCGACCCCGAGGTCATCGAATTCCTCAACGAGCAGCTCACGGGCGAGCTCACCGCGATCAACCAGTACTTCCTGCACGCGAAGATGCAGGAGAACTTCGGCTGGACGAAGCTCGCGAAGTACACGCGGCACGAGTCGTTCGACGAGATGAAGCACGCCGAGGTGCTGACCGACCGCATTCTCTTCCTGGAGGGGCTGCCGAACTACCAGCGACTGTTCCACGTACGCGTGGGCCAGACCGTCAAGGAGATGTTCGAGGCCGACCGGCAGGTCGAGGTCGAGGCCATCGACCGCCTCAAGCGCGGTATCGAGGTGATGCGCACCAAGGGCGACATCACGTCGGCGAACATCTTCGAGTCGATCCTCGCGGACGAGGAGCACCACATCGACTATCTCGACACGCAGCTGGAGCTTCTGGAGAAGCTCGGCGAGGCGCTCTACATCGCGCAGCTGATCGAGCAGCCGGAGAGCTAGGCGGCCTCGTCCAGTGCGGCGAGGGCCGGCTTGCCCTGTTCGGCGAGCTCACGGCGGGGGTACTCGCCCCGGCGCAGGAGCGCCTGGATACGTCGTACGCACGAACCGCAGTCCGTGCCCGCCTTGCAGGCGGAGGCCACCTGGCGGGGGGTGCAGGCACCGTCCTCGGCGTGCTTCTTGACCTGCTGCTCAGTGATGCCGAAGCAACTGCAGATGTACACGCGGCTCCACCTCCCGCCGGGATTGCTCGGTCTCGCCATCCCGATGATCGGTGAGGCTAACCTAACCTTACCCGGCGCTCAGGAAGCGCAAAAGTGGAGCGGGGCGCGGATCGTATGTGATCCGCGCCCCATTCACGTGCCGGTAACAGGTGCCCCCGTCACTGGTCCCTGTACATCTCCGCGACGAGGAACGCCAGGTCGAGGGACTGGCTGCGGTTGAGGCGCGGGTCGCAGGCCGTCTCGTAGCGCTGGTGCAGGTCGTCGACGAAGATCTCGTCGCCGCCACCCACGCACTCGGTGACGTCGTCACCGGTGAGCTCGACGTGAATGCCACCCGGGTGGGTGCCCAGGCCCTTGTGGACCTCGAAGAAGCCCTTGACCTCGTCGAGCACGTCGTCGAAGCGGCGGGTCTTGTGGCCGGAGGCCGCCTCGTAGGTGTTGCCGTGCATCGGGTCGGTGATCCAGGCCACGGTCGCGCCGGACGCGGTGACCTTCTCGACCAGCTCGGGCAGCTTGTCGCGGACCTTGTCGGCGCCCATGCGGACGATGAAGGTCAGCCGGCCGGGCTCACGGTCGGGGTCCAGGCGCTCGATGTACTGCAGCGCCTCCTCGGCCGTGGTCGTGGGGCCGAGCTTGATGCCGATCGGGTTGCGGATCTGCGAGGCGAACTCGATGTGCGCGTGGTCCAGCTGCCGGGTGCGCTCACCGATCCACACCATGTGCGCGGAGACGTCGTACAGCCGCCCGGTGCGCGAGTCCACGCGGGTGAGCGCCGACTCGTAGTCGAGCAGCAGCGCCTCGTGGGAGGAGTAGAACTCGACGGTCTTGAACTCCTCCGGGTCGGTCCCGCAGGCCCGCATGAAGTTCAGCGCCTGGTCGATCTCGCGCGCCAGCTGCTCGTAGCGCTGGCCGGACGGGGACGACTTCACGAAGTCCTGGTTCCAGGCGTGCACCTGGCGCAGGTCCGCGTAGCCGCCGGTGGTGAAGGCGCGCACCAGGTTGAGCGTGGAGGCGGAGGCGTTGTACATCCGCTTCAGGCGCTCGGGGTCCGGGATGCGGGCCTTCTCGTTGAACTCGAAGCCGTTGACCGAGTCGCCCCGGTACGTCGGCAGCGTCACGCCGTCGCGGGTCTCGGTGCCCTTGGAGCGCGGCTTGGAGTACTGGCCGGCGATCCGGCCGACCTTCACGACCGGCACCGAGGCGGCGTACGTCAGCACGGCGCCCATCTGGAGCAGGGTCTTGAGCTTGTTGCGGATGTGGTCCGCGGACACGGCGTCGAAGGCCTCGGCGCAGTCGCCGCCCTGGAGGAGGAACGCCTCTCCCTTGGCGACGGCCGCCAACCGGGCGCGCAGCTGGTCGCACTCGCCCGCGAAGACGAGCGGCGGATACGACTCGAGGTCCGCGATCACTGCGCGCAGAGCCTCGGTGTCGGGGTACTCGGGCTGCTGCGCCGCGGGCAGGTCTCGCCAGGTGTTGCCAGCGCTCGCGCTGGTCTTAGCGTTCACGGTCACGTCCTCCACATTACGGGGTGATGTCGTGGCCCCCGGCCCACGACCAGCAAGTGAGACAACGGTTACGCTCTGCGGACATGGGAACGGACGCCGCGCTGCTCGCACAGCTCTCCGACCGCACCTCCTCCCGCCGCCGCTCGGCCGCGAAACGACTGGGGCGGGCCGCTGACGCGGCCGCGGGCCCGGCGCTGCTCGACGCACTGCGCACCGAGGTCGAGGACCCCAGGACCTGGGAGACCCAGTACGAGATGGCCCTCGGCCTCGGCCTGTGCGGATACCGCGAGGCCGAGCCGTTCCTGCGGGAACTCGCCGGGCGTCCTTTCACCGCCACCATGGTGTACGTGGCGGTCGGCGAGTCGGTCGTCCGGCTCGCCGACGATCCGGCCGGTGCGGTGCTGTGGTGTCTTGGGCAGGGACCGGAGATGCTCGCCGACGGGGCACTGCGCGCGGTCGCCCACCTGGGTCTCGTCCCGGCGGAGCCGGTGCGGGACGCGATCCTGGACTTCGTGGAGCGCACTCCCCGCGAGCACCATCTGCGGTACTGGCCCGCCGTGGCGGCCGGCCGCTGGCCGGGCCGCCGAGCGCGGTCCTATCTGAGGAAGTGCGCCCGGGGACCCCGGGAGGACGTGGCGGAGGCCGCCCGCGCCTCTCTGACGCGGGCGGCCGGATGACGTTCAGTCCGCGGCCCACCAATTGAGCGGTCGGCCGTCGTCGTCGAAGACGTTCGCGTAGGTCCACTGCCCCTGGGGCACGGCCGCCGTGTACGCCTGGAAGGCCTCCTCGATGGCCGGGAACCCCGCCGCCGCCGGGACCGTGTAGACGGAGAAGGTGTGCCGGCCGTCGCGGGTGGCACCGCGGCTGTCGAGCAGTCCGCCCAGGGCCTTGACCCGCTCGGTGAGTTCCCCGAGCCGTTCCTCCGTCCCGGCGGGACCGCTGACCTGGACGGCGACGTTCCCGCCCCGGCCGGTGACGGTGAAGGACCCGTCACCGGCCACCACGAGGGTGTCGCCCGCGGCCGCGCCCCTGGCCAGACCCGGCGAGCCGAGCAGTTGCCAGCGGCCGCCGCCCAGCTCGCGGGCCGGCACGTCCTCGACGACGGGGCGTCCGGAAGGACCGGTCGCGACCAGCAGCCGCACGGTGTCCCTCCTAGTCGGTTCTGCCGAACCCGGCACCGCAACTACCCCTCTCGTAGCAGGACTTGCCCGGACTGGGCCTGCCGCGGTTCTGCGCGCTGCTGTTGCACGCGGCACCCTCGAGGCAGACGTTGTAGCGCGAGAGGTTACCGCCCTCGGCCGTGGGCACGTTGCGGTGCCCCACCTGGACGTTGTCCGGGTTCCGGGTGGTCTGCCCGCAGCGCCAGCAGGTGTAGACGCCGCCCGCCTCGTCGGCCTCGGCGAGCAGTTGCTGGCGTACGGCGTCCTGGCCTGCTCTGGAGCCCGGCACCGTCGGCCCCGTGGACAGGGCGATCTCCCTGGCGGTCGCGCCCTCGCCGTCGGAGAGGACCCGCCCGCCGCCGCCCATGGGCTGCCGGGTCGCCGGGCGCGGGGAGCGTCCGACCGTGTCCTTCACGACCTTCGCGGCGGCGGCGACCTTGCTGCCGCCGGCCCGCACCGCGTTGGACACGGCCCGGCCCGACTTGGCCGCCGCGCCCGTGAGGGCCGAGGCCGCCCTGCTGGTCGAGGCGGAGACGGCCTTGCCGACCGAGGTGGCCGCGACCGCGTTGACGGCGCGCGAGGCGACCGCGCTCACGCCCTTGCCGACGACACCGCCGAGAACGCCGGCCGCCGCGCCGATTCCCACCCGGGTACCGAGGCCGCCCCAGGAGAAGTCCGTCTTGCCCTCGGCGACATCGACGCCGTACCCGGCGGCCGCGCCCGCCGCGCCCGCGGCCACACCGGCGACGACCAGGCAGCCGACGCCGGTCGAGCACAGGGCGCCCACGGCGATGCCGACCCCGATGCCGACGGCGACGTCCGCGATCAGGCCCTTGTTCTCCTTGGCCCAGTCCCAGGCCGCCGAGGCCCCGTCCTTGACCGCGTTCCACGCCCCGGACAACGACCACAGGCCGGTCGGGTCGACGTACAGGATCGGGTTGTTGGCGCCGTAGGAGTAGGGGTTGGCCGCCTGCGCCGAGGAGTTGTCGACCGCGGGGTCGGTGGAGATGAACCGGCCGAGGTCGGCGTCGTAGTAGCGGGCGCCCAGCTCGTTGAGGCCGGTGGTGGGGTCCCTGGTCTTGTCCAGCCACCCGTGGTCGGTGGGCGGTGACAGCGAGCCCGCGCGGATCTCTCCGAACGGGTTGTAGTACGTGCGCTCGACCAGCCCGGTCCCGGCCGGTACCGCGAGCTGCGCCGAGCCCTGCGTGTCGTTGAGCTGCCACTTCAGCGCGCCGCTGGGCAGCCGGACGGCGACCGTCGTGGACTCGACGTTGTAGTAGCGGGTGCCCTTGGCGATGCCGAGGGCGACCGTGAGCTCCTGGCCGTCGATGTAGAGGGTGGCCACGCCGAGCGGGTCGATCCGGGCGAGCCGGGTGCCGTCGGGCGCGTAGACGAACCGGGTGTGCTCGACCAGCTTGGCGGTGGCCTTCTCCAGCCGTTGCTGGGCGTCCCAGTCGTACGTGGTGGCGACGAGCCCCTGGACCTTCTTCCTGAGCGCGCCGTTGGCGTCGTAGGTGAAGCTGTCGTGGCCCGCCTCGGTCACGGCGTGCGGATGGTCCTGGTCGTCGTAGGCGTACTTCGTGGTCCCCAGCAGGCCCCGCTCGGAGGTGATGTTGCCGTCCGTGCTGTAGGTCCAGGACTGGTTGTATCCGGCCGGTCCCGCGTGCGTGGTGGTGGAGGCGGCGTCGGAGCAGTCGGTCGTCGTGGTGGTCCAGCCGTGTTCGAGCCGGTTCAGCGCGTCGTACGTGAAGCAGCTGGCGACCGGCTGGTGCCGGGCGGTGTCGGTGACGGAGGTGAGGTTGCCCGCGTCGTCCCAGGCGTAGGTGTCGTCCTGCTCCGCCTTCAGCTCGCCGCTCAGCGGCTGCTCGACGAGGGTCTGGATGCGGGACAGGCGCTGGCTGTCGTCCTCGTAGGCGTAGGCCCGGCGCAGGGTGAGGTGCGGGTTGGCGTAGTCACGGGAGGCGAGCTTGCCGTCGGCGGCGTAGCCGGTGGCGCTCACATACGCGGTACGGGACTCCTTGCCGGTGAGCGGATCGGTGGTGGTGCCGTCGAGGGTGACGGGGTTGCCGAGGTCGTCGTAGCGGGTGGTCAGCGTCTCGGCGGGGGTGCCGACGGCGTTGTCCGGGTACGTCTTGCTGACGACGTGGTCGGCGGCGTCGTAGCCGTAGCGGACGGTGAACGACTTCTCGTGCAGGGAGCCGCCGAGGCCGGCCGGGAAGGTCCAGGTGCGCCCGGTGACCCGGCCGCGCGGGTCGAACCCGGTGGCTTGGATCGTGTACTTCTTGCCGTCCTGGTAGGTGGTCTGGGCGGTGTTGCGGCCGATCGAGTCCGGCACGTCCGGGTCGTCGTACGTCCACGTCGCGGTCTTCTCACCGCTGCCGGAGGCTCCGGCCCAGCGGGTGACCGGGCGGTTCAGCGCGTCGTAGTCGGTGGCGACGCCCGGGGTCGCGGCGTCGACGTGGGCCGCGTCCCAGGTGGCGACGGTGTTGCCGTTGCCGTCGTAACGCGCCCGGGAGCGGCCGGAGTCGGCGTCCTGGGCTGCGGTCCTGCGGTTGAGCAGGTCGTACTCGTACGTCGACCTGTGCCCCGCGGGGTCGGTGACCGAGGCGACCTGGTCGGCCGGCGTGTAGGTGTAGGACGTGGTGACGGCGTCGGCGCCGGTGCCCTCCCGCAGGGCGGTCTGGCGGCCCCGGGCGTCGGTCGTGGTGAGCTTGGTGACCCCGCCCTTCGGGGGCACGATCCGGGTCCGGTCGCCGTAGTAGGTGTACGTGGTCGCCCACAGTTCCTCGCCGCCGCCGAACTGCGCGGAGCGCACGACCCGGCCGAGGGCGTCGAAGCTGCTGCGGGTCTCGTCCGCCCGGTCGGCGGGCACGGTGACCAGCGCGGTGCCCGGGGCGCCGTCGGTCACCACGGGCAGCGATTCGGCGACGGGGTTGCCCAGGTCGTCGTAGCGCTGGTCGGTCACCACGGTCTTCGGGCTGTCGCCGGTCGCGGCGGGCGAGCGTTCCTGGCTCTGCCGGTTGCGGCCGAGCGCGTCGAGGTACTGCCAGGTGGTGACGTACCGGTCGCCGGACTGGAGGGTGCGGGTGGTCACCAGCGGCGGCTTGCGGTGCTCGGCGTCGAGGGCGTAGGCGAAGGTCCGCGCGGGCGGGTCGTCCTTGCCCTGCTCCGGCTCACGCACCGAGACCAGGCGGCCCGACTGGTCGTAGCCGTTGGTCGTGATACGGCCGTTGGCGTCCTTGACGGTCTGCGGCTGCTGGCGGTCGGGGTCGAGGGTGGTGACCTCGGCGTGGCCGAGGGCGTCGGTCTCGGTGATCGTCGTCGGCCGGCCGGTGGCCGGAGCGTAGACGGTCCGTGCCGTGTTGCCGTTGGCGTCGGTCTCGGTGAGGGTGCGGCCGTAGGCGTCGAAGGTGGCCTTCGTGGTGACCGTGGCGGTGACGGTGTCGGGCGCGCTCGCGGTCACCGCCGCGACGCTTCGGGTGACGTCTCCCCCGGTGACCGCGGCGCCGAGTTCCTCGGACCCGTCGTAGTACTGGTCCTTGCCGGTGACCAGCTTCTTCGGGTCGTCGCAGGTGCCGCTGTAGGTGCGCACCCGGTAGGGGAAGGCGAGCATCCAGCCGTCGAGGGTGCCGGCCGAGCGGTCGTACGAGGTCCTGGTGCAGCGGACGTCGGAGCCGGCCGTGTCGAGGACCGAGGTGACCTGGCCGTAGGTGTCGTGGTCGGTCTTCAGGCTGGTGGTGCGCCGGGACCGGTCACCGTTGTCCGCGACGACCGTCGTGCGGTTCTCGGAGCTGTTCTCGACGACGAGATGGGCGTCCGCGTCCGGATCGCTCTCCCCCTCCTTCGCCGGGGTCGTGTGCGCGGACGTGTAGCCGTGCAGGGTCCCGCCGAGCTCGTACGTCGCCTCGCCCGCCGCGTTCACCTGGAACTGGATGCTCTCCCGCTCCTTGCCGCGCAGATACGGCAGGTCCTTCAGGGAAGTGCCCTGCGAGTCGGTGACGTCGACGGACTTGTGGGAGCCGTCGGCCCTGGTGTCGCCGTCCATGCCGCGGAAGTGCAGGGTGCGGGTGATCTGGGCGGCCCGGGAGGTGTCCTCGCCCCGGTAGTCCGGGTCGGTCATCTTGGCGACGTCGACGCTGCCATAGCCGCGCCAGTCGCTCCAGGAGCGGCGCTCCGCCTTGGTGACGGGGTCGTCGTCGTGGTGCCAGGCGGGGGTGGACCGGTAGCGGTACTCGGTGGTCTGCGGGGGTGAACCGCCACTGTTGTCACGGACGGTGACCTTGGTGGTGAGGTACTTGTGCCAGACGCCGAAGCCGGAGGACTCGCCGTTGGTGCGCCAACCCGGGAAGCAGTCCTGGGTGTTGGAGTCGAAGCGGCCCTCGGGCAGATCGTCTACCGGACACGGGTTCGGCTGACCGTAGGTCACGCCGACACGGCGGCCCAGTTCGTCGACGAACTCGCTGATGCGCAGCTTGCGCATCTGAGGAGCGCCCTCCTCCGGAGATGCGTCGGCGCGGTTGGCGTACTCCTTGCCGGTGAACTCGACGGCGGGCAGCTTGGATTCGCCGTCCCCGGCGAGGCCGGTCTGCTGGACCTTGGTCAGCCACAGCATGGCGCTGGTGCCGTCGGAGGGTTCGGGGTAGTCGTAGGTGAAGTCGAGCCGGTCGACGTCCGTCCAACCGCCGTCGGCGCCGGAGCGCTGGGCGGTGACGGAGCGCAGGAGCGCGTTCGTGAAGAACGTCGGCGATTTCTGGTCCTCGCCGGTGCAGTCGCCGCTCGCGCACAGGGAGTCGAGCGGGGCGTCCGGGTAGGAGGTCGCGTGGTCGGCGTCGAAGGCCGGGCAGTCCCCGCTGCCGTCGGCGGCCTCGACGCAGCGCAGGCCGGTCGCGAAGTGCAGCCGTGCCGGAGCCTGTTGGTCCTCGGTGCCGGAGCGCTGCGAGTAGACGATGTCCCTCAGGTGCCCGCCGCGGACGTACGAGGTCGACTTGTCGGGGTCGCCGTTGCGTGCGTAGCGGTTGGTCTCCTGCTCGTAGAAGTAGGTGTTGGAGGTGCCGTGCGCGTCCACGACCCCGTCGAGGTTCCAGCGCCAGGCCTGCGTGCAGTACGAGTCCTCGACGCCACCGGCGTGGCAGGGCTCGCCCTCGTCGTCGCCGAAGACCGGGACGGTGTAGACGGAGTCGGTGGCGGTGCCGGTGGTGGCCTGCTTGCCGCGGCCGAAGGTGTACTGGGTGCCCTGCGGGGTGGTCACCACCCAGTACTCGCCGTTGTCGTCACCGTTGTCCGCGCCGGTCCTCCGCTGGATCCGCCAGCCCGGGTCCTCCTGGGCGCGCCAGCTGTCGCCGCCCGCGGTCCTGTCCTTGACCAGCGAGGACGAGGTGCCCTGGAGGGAGATGCGGTACTCGTCTCCCGCCCAGCACAGGTCGCCGGTGTCGCCGCCGTCGTCGGCGCAGCCGTTGTAGCGGCGCTCGATGTAGGGCAGGGCGAGGTCCCAGCCCTGGCCGACCCAGGACGGCTGGTTGTTCTCGGCGGCGACCATGCCGTCGACGGCCTGCGAGGAGTAGCCGAGGCTGATGTCGGGGGCGTCGCCCGCGATCGCCGGGACCTGCGGGAGCGGCAACGACCAGGAGAAGTCACCGGAGTTGAGGCCGACCTGCCACTTGCTGGAGGAGGCGAGTGTGGTGGCGGTGGCCGAGCCGGTCTCACCGCCCGGCGCGGCGGCGACCACGAACACCGTGTCCGGGTCGGCGGCCACCTCGGCGGAGAGCGTGTGCGTGGTGAGGTCGATGCGGCTCTTGACCGGCGCGCTCTGCTCGCACTTCGCGGCGCGCGGTGTGGTCAGCGCGCAGGCGGGTTTGGCGATGAGGCGCAGCCGGGTCTCGAAGTCGGCGCCGAAGGCCTGGCGGAAGCCGGAGGTGTCGACCCGGACGCCGACCCGGTCGGCGGGCTGTGCGGCTGCGAGGGTGAACGCCGTGGCGTGACCGCCGAGTTGGCGAGCCTTGCCGTTGCCGTACGCGGTGATGCCGACGGTGTCGGGAGCGGCGCTGCGGTTGCGGGGCGCGGTGACCGACACGGCGGTACCGGCGGCGCGGGCCGGCTTGGTGCCGACGGTGACGGTGTCCTCGCCGGCCTCGGGCCAGTGGACCTTCGCCGCCTTGGCGGCGGCGAGGGGTCGGCCCTGAGCGTCGACGGATCTCGCGTCGAACGGGGCGCCGTCCCGTAACTCGGTGCGGTCGATCGTGGTCACGGATCTCTCCGCGTCGGCGACCGAGGCGGTCTCCCCCGGTGCGGCCTGGGCGATCACCGGCTGCAGGCCCGACAGGCCCAGTGCCAGGACGACCGCGGCGACGCAGGATGACCTGAAGCGCTTCATGAGTCCCCCTCCACCCGTAAAGCCCCAAGCGTCACGATAGGATCATGAGCACGTCAAGGTTGAGTCTGAGACATTCCTGTGAAGGAAAAACGTGTAAGATCCGCGCCATGCACGCGCACTCGACCCAGAACTGGTGGTGGACCGCTCATCCGGCGGCCCACTGACAAGCGCGTACGCAAGACTTCGCGAAGGCCGCCCGAGGGGCGGCCTTCGGTGTTTCCGGGGTCGTTCCTCGCCATCAACAGCTGAGGGACCCATGGACCTGACCCAACTCCTGCACGACGACCGCCCTTTCGCCCTGCTCCGCCGCCGCACCCCGGGCCACGACGAGAACACCGTCGAACTGCTCGTCGGCCCGGTCGGCACCTGCGACCGTCTCGCCGACCTCCCGGACGAGGGCCTGGTGCTCGTCCCCTTTCGCCAGATCCGTGAGCGCGGTTTCGACGTGCGGGACGACGGCACGCCGCTCGCGGTGCTGACGCCCGAGGAGACCCACGCCCTCTCCCTCACGGAGGCCCTCGCGCAGCTTCCCGCCCACGACGTCCGCGTCGAGAACGGCGGCTTCGACGTGGCCGACGAGGAGTACGCCGAGATCGTCGGACGGGTGCTGCACGAGGAGATCGGGCGCGGCGAGGGCGCCAACTTCGTGATCCGGCGGACCTACGAGGGCGGGATCCCGGGGTTCTCCCGCGCGGACGCGCTCGCCCTGTTCCGGCGGCTCCTGGAGGGCGAGCGGGGCGCGTACTGGACCTTCGTCGTACACACCGGCGAGCGCACCCTGGTCGGCGCGAGCCCGGAGGTGCACGTCCGGATGTCCGGCGGGACCGTCGTCATGAACCCGATCAGCGGGACGTACCGCTACCCCGCCGAGGGCCCCACCCCCGAGCACCTGCTCGACTTCCTCGCCGACGGCAAGGAGATCGAGGAGCTGTCGATGGTCGTCGACGAGGAGCTCAAGATGATGTGCACCGTCGGTGACATGGGAGGGGTCGTCATCGGGCCCCGGCTGAAGGAGATGTCCCACCTCGCGCACACCGAGTACGAGCTGCGCGGGAAGTCCTCGCTGGACGTGCGGGAGGTCCTGAAGGAGACCATGTTCGCGGCCACCGTCACCGGTTCCCCCGTGCAGAACGCCTGCCGGGTCATCGAGCGGCACGAGGTCGGGGGGCGCGGGTACTACGCCGGCGCGCTGGCCCTGCTCGGCCGGTACGCGGGTGGCGGGCGGGAAGGATCTGCCGGGGCGCAGACCCTCGACTCCCCCATCCTCATCCGCACCGCGGACATCTCCGCCGACGGCCGCCTCAGGGTCCCCGTCGGCGCGACCCTCGTGCGCGGCTCGGACCCGGCGAGCGAGGTCGCGGAGACCCACGCCAAGGCGGCGGGGGTACTGGCGGCTCTCGGCGTACGACCGTCCCGGCCCCGTGCGGAGCACGCGCGCGTGAGTCTCGCCGACGATCCACGCGTGCGTGCCGCGCTCGACGGGCGCCGCACCTCGCTGGCGCCGTTCTGGCTGCGGATGCAGGAACCCCTCGACGAGCTCACCGGACACGCCCTGGTCGTCGACGGCGAGGACACCTTCACCGCGATGCTCGCGCACGTCCTGCGGTCGAGCGGGCTGGACGTCACCGTCCGCCGGTACGACGAGGAAGGGCTCCGGGAGGCGGTGCTCGCGCACGAGGGACCGGTCGTGCTGGGCCCCGGTCCCGGTGACCCCTCCGATCTGGACGACCCGAAGATGCGCTTCCTGCGGGGCCTGACCACCGAGGTGATCAGGCAGCACCGGCACGGCGTCCTCGGCGTCTGCCTCGGACACGAGCTGATCGCGGCCGAGCTGGGCCTGGAGATCGTACGGAAGGAAGTTCCGTACCAGGGCGCGCAGACGACGGTCGATCTGTTCGGGCGGCCCGAGACCGTGGGCTTCTACAACAGCTTCGTGGCGCATTGCGACGACGAGACGGCGACCGAGCTGGCCGCGCACGAGGTCGAGGTCAGCCGGGCGGACAACGGAGAGGTGCACGCCCTGCGCGGCCCCGGCTTCGCGGGCGTCCAGTTCCACCCGGAGTCGGTCCTGACCCTGAACGGCGCCGTCGTCGTACGGGAGTTGGTGAGGCAGCTGCGCCGCACGACCGTGTGAGCCGGCCGGCGTCAGCCGAAGAACACCCCCACCTCCTCGTACAGCTTGGGATCCACCGTCTTCAGCTTCGCCGTGGCTTCCCCGATGGGAACCCGCACGATGTCCGTTCCGCGCAGGGCGACCATCTTGCCGAAGTCGCCCTCGCGGACGGCGTCGATGGCGTGCAGGCCGAAGCGGGTGGCGAGCCAGCGGTCGAAGGCGCTGGGGGTGCCGCCGCGCTGGATGTGCCCGAGGACCGTCGTGCGGGCCTCCTTGCCGGTGCGCTTCTCGATCTGCTTGGCCAGCCACTCGCCGACCCCGGACAGCCGCACGTGTCCGAAGGAGTCGAGCGACTGGTCCTTGAGCACCATGTCGCCGTCCTTCGGCATGGCGCCCTCGGCGACGACCACGATCGGGGCGTACGACGCCCGGAAGCGGGAGGTGATCCAGGCGCACACCTGGTCGACGTCGAAGCGCTGCTCGGGGATGAGGATGACGTTGGCGCCGCCCGCGAGGCCGGAGTGCAGGGCGATCCAGCCGGCGTGACGGCCCATCACCTCGCAGACCAGGACGCGCATATGGGACTCGGCGGTGGTGTGCAGCCGGTCGATGGCCTCCGTGGCGATGCCGACCGCGGTGTCGAAGCCGAACGTGTAGTCGGTGGCGGAGAGGTCGTTGTCGATGGTCTTCGGTACGCCGACACAGGGCACGCCGTGCCGGTCGGACAGCTCGGCCGCCACGCCCAGCGTGTCCTCGCCGCCGATCGCTATGAGCGCCTCGACCTCCCGCGCGGCCAGGTTCTCCTGGATCCGGCGGATGCCGTCCTCCTGCTTCAGCGGGTTCGTACGGGAGGAGCCGAGGATGGTGCCGCCGCGGGGCAGGATGCCACGCACGGCCGGGATGTCGAGACGCACGGTGGCGTCCTCCAGTGGACCCCGCCAGCCGTCCCGGAAGCCGGTGAAGTCATAGCCGTACTCCTGAACGCCCTTGCGGACGATGGCCCGGATGACGGCGTTGAGGCCGGGGCAGTCGCCGCCTCCGGTCAGTACTCCGACGCGCATGGACAGATCCCTTCGCCGCAGGTGCCTGACGAAGGGTCAGTGTGACGCCCGTCTCACTCGTCGTCGAGGCCTCGTTCGATGGCGTATCGGACGAGCTCGACCCGGTTGTGGAGTTGCAGCTTGCCGAGGGTGTTCTGGACGTGGTTCTGGACCGTGCGGTGGGAGATCACCAGGCGCTCGGCGATCTGCTTGTAGCTCAGGCCCTTGGCGACCAGCCTGAGGACCTCGGTCTCGCGCTCGGTGAGCTGCGGGACCCGGGGCTGGTCGGGATCGGTGGTGGGCGCCGGGTCGGTGGCGAGGCGGCGGTACTCGCCGAGGACCAGGCCTGCGAGGCCGGGCGTGAAGACGGGGTCTCCGACGGCCGTGCGGCGGACCGCGTCCAGGAGTTCCTCGGTCGAGGCCGACTTCAGCAGATAACCGGTCGCGCCCGACTTCACGGCCTCCAGTACGTCGGCGTGCTCGCCGCTCGCCGACAGCACGAGGACACGCAGCGCCGGGTTGTGCCCGACGAGCTCCTTGCAGACCTGGACGCCGGGCTTCACCGGCAGGTTCAGGTCGAGCACCAGCACGTCGGGGTCCGCCGCCTTGGCCCGGCGTACGGCCTGGTCGCCGTCGCCCGCCGTCGCGACCACGTCGAAGCCGGACTCGGCCAGGTCCCGGGCGACCGCGTCGCGCCACATCGGGTGGTCATCGACCACCATGACCTTGATCGGACCCTCGTCACTCATCGCTGTCCTGCCTTCCCCCGTGAAACCTTCGGTACCTTCAGCTCGACCTCGGTGCCCTGCCCCGGAGGCGAGATCAGCTCGGCGCTGCCGCCGAGGTCGCGCAGCCGGCCCCGGATCGACAGGGCCACCCCGAGCCGCCCCTCGCCCTCGGCCTGGGCGAGCCGGCCCTCCGGGATGCCGGGTCCGTCGTCCCGTACGGTCACGATCACCTCGTCGGGCTCGTCCTCGACGAGGATCCACGCACGCGCGTGCTCACCGGCATGCCGGTGCACGTTGTCCAGGGCGGCCCCCACGGCCGCGGCCAGCTCGCGCGCGGCGGGCGGGGGCAGCGGGACGGGGGCGCCGGGCTCGACGAGGGAGACCTTCGCCGAGGCGTACGGGGCGAGCAGTGCGCGCAGGTCGAGCGGACCGTCGTCGACGGGCCCGTCGTCGTCCCGCTCGTCATCGATGACGTGGACGACCGCCCCCTGGGCCGCGTCCCGCGACACCCGGGAGACGGAGGTCAGGCCACCGGAGACCAGGGTGCGCAGCGCCACCTCCTGTTCACCGGCCATCCGGCCCAGCTCGGCCGCCTCGCCGCCCATGACCGCGCCCCGGCGCTGCACCATGGCGAGCACCTGGAGGACGCTGTCGTGGATGTCCCGGGCCAGCCGCTCACGCTCCCGGGTCGCCGCCTCGATCTCCAGGGCGCGGGCGAGGGTGCGCTCGGAGGCGCGGGCGACCTCGACGACGTAGCCGATGGCGATGGAGGCGACCCAGACGAGGATCACGTTGTGGACGGTGTCGCGGGCCGGGTGCCCGCGCTCGAACAGGTTGGCGGCGGCGACCGGCGTGGAGGCGAGCGCGGCCCAGCGCCAGCCGCCCTTGATGGCGAACGCCAGGACGGAACCGGCCGTCCATATCGACGGCAGGGTGGGGCCGCCGCTGTCGATGTGGTGGTCGTTGACGACCAGCGGGGTCAGCACGATCCCGGTGACCGCGATCGCGAGGTCGGCGGCGAGGAAGCGCTTGGTGCAGGCGGCCGCGTTCTGGACGCGGGGCAGCGTGGCGAACGTCCACACGCACAGGACGACGTAGTAGGCGATGGCGATGCCGGGCCGGTCGAACTCGTCGTACGCGGTGGCGAAGAGCCCGACCGCGTACAGCATGGTGAGCACCCGGTACCCGGTCAGCGCACGCCACAGCGGCTGCTCGACCGACATGCGCATGACGCGCACCTGCTTGACCATGTCCCCCACCCCTGGGCTCCGACTGCCGTGTCCCAGGATCCTAGGACGCCGACTGCCCGGGCTTGTCCTGCTCGGCCTTCGCGGCAGCGGCCTTGGCGGCCTTCTCCGCCTTGGCCGCCTCCGAGATCCGCCGCTTGGCGGCGGTCGCGTAGATGTCGACGTACTCCTGGCCGGAGAGCTTCATGATCTCGTACATGACCTCGTCGGTCACCGCGCGCAGCACGAAACGGTCGTGCTCCATGCCCTGGTAGCGGCTGAAGTCCAGCGGCTCGCCGATGCGGATGCCCGGCCGCATCAGCTTGGGCATGACCTTGCCCGGCGGCTGGATCTTCTCCGTGTCGATCATCGCGACCGGGACGACCGGGGCGCCGGAGGCGAGCGCCACGCGCGCGAGGCCGCCCGGCTTGCCGCGGTAGAGGCGGCCGTCGGGCGAGCGGGTGCCCTCAGGGTAGATGCCGAACAGCTCGCCGCGCTCCAGCACGTCGAGGCCGCTCTTGATGGCCGCCTCGCCCGCGCCGCGCGCGCCGGAGCGGTCCACCGGAAGCTGGCCGACGCCCTTGAAGAAGGCGGCCGTGAGGCGGCCCTTCACCCCGGGAGTGGTGAAGTACTCGGCCTTCGCGATGAAGGTGACCTTGCGGTCGAGGACCGCGGGCAGGAAGAAGGAGTCGGAGAAGGAGAGGTGGTTGCTCGCCAAAATCGCGGGGCCCTCGGCGGGAATGTTCTCGAGGCCTTCCACCCAGGGCCTGAAGGCGACCTTCAGCGGCCCTCCGATGGCGACCTTCATCGTGCCGTACAACAACCGAGTGCCTCCTGTGTCCGTCGATGAGACCTTAACCCGGAGCCCTGTCAAACAGCCCGACGGCCCTGGTCGGTGTCAGTGCGGTCGCGTACGGTGAACCTCACCTGGACTTGCTCACGCTTCTTTCATGAACAGGAGACCTAGGTGCCGGTCCTCCCCGGAGCCGAGCCGTTCCGCCATGAGGGCGGGGAGGCCGGTGTCCTTCTCTGCCACGGCTTCACCGGTTCCCCCCAGTCGCTGCGCCCCTGGGCCCAGCACCTCGCCGAGCACGGCCTGACGGTCTCCCTGCCGCTGCTGCCCGGGCACGGCACCCGCTGGCAGGACATGGCCCTCACCGGCTGGCAGGACTGGTACGCCGAGGTGGACCGCGAGCTGCGCGCCCTCAGCGAGCGCTGCACCTCGGTGTTCGTGGCCGGTCTGTCCATGGGCGGCACCCTGGCCCTGAGGCTGGCGGCCAAGCACGGGGACGCGGTGAGCGGTGTCGTGGTCGTCAACCCGGCGAACCGCATGCACGGCCTCGCGCCGTACGCCCTTCCGGTGGCCCGTCACTTCGTCCGTACGGCGCCCGGGATCGCCAGCGACATCGCCAAGGAGGGCAGCGTCGAGCTGGGGTACGACAAGGTGCCGCTGCACGCGGCGCACTCCCTGCGCACCTTCTTCCGGCAGGTCGACGGCGAGCTGCCGCAGGTCACCCAGCCGCTGCTGGTGCTGCGCAGCGCCCAGGACCATGTGGTGCCGGCGGCCGATTCCGCGCGCGTGCTGAGCCGGGTGTCGTCGACGGACGTAACTGAGATCGTGCTGGAACAGAGCTACCACGTGGCGACGTTGGACCATGACGCGGAGCGGATTTTCGACGAGAGCCTCGCGTTCATCGGCCGGCACACCACCGGCATCGGCAGCGAAGGGACGGCCGCACGTGGCTGAGCACGACTCCGACCGCGAGGACCGCGAGCCGGACGAGCAGGGCGTCCCGTTCGACGAGGAGGCCGCGTGGGCGGCCATCGTGGCCGGGTACGGCGAGGAGCCGAAGGACCCGCCGGGCACGAAGCCGTTCAAGTCGGTCGAGGATCTCGCGCTGCTCGAGACCGAGACGAACGACGAGCCGACGACCACGGAGACGCAGCCCAAGAAGGACGGGGTGAAGAAGGACGCGCCGAAGCAGGACGAGAACCCGGCGAAGCCGCTGGGCGGTTCCGTCGCCTTCGCGCCCGGTGTCGGACCTCGTGACTACAGCGCGCCCGAGCCGTCCGAGGAGGACTTCGAGGAGGACGACGAGGGGCACTTCGTCCCCCCGGAGCCGCCGCCGCTGCCGTCCGCCGACACCACCTCGAGGTTCGCCTGGCTGGGAGTGCTGGGCGGGCCGGTTCTGCTGCTGGTCGCGGTGCTGCTCGGCTGGGAGATGACGTGGTGGCTGGCCACGGCGGGGATCGGCGGCTTCCTGGGTGGTTTCGTCACGCTGGTGACGCGGATGCGGGCGGACGACGAGGACGACGAGGATCCCGGCCGGGGTGCCGTGGTCTAGCCCCGCTCAGTTCGCGGGGATTTCGAGGGTGGCCAGGACCGGGAGATGGTCGGTGGCCGCCCTCATGTCTGCCTCCGTGATCCCGGGGAGGTGCGTGGGGACTCCGCAGCCGAGCACGTCGATGCCCTTCGTGGCGAAGATCGCGTCGATGCGCTGGTGGGGTTCCGTATGGGTCCAGGTGTGTTCGGCACCCATCGGGCTGGTCGCCCAGCAGTCCTGGAGATTCGTGGCGAGGCGCCTGAAGGTGCGGCCGGTGGGGCGGTCGTTCAGGTCGCCGCCCGCGATGACGTGGTCCACGCCCATGCCGGCGAGGCGGTCGAGGAGCATGCCCGCCTGGTCGTAGCGCTCGTCCGCCTGCAACGACAGGTGACAGCTCAGGACGCCGAGGCGGGCGCCGCCGAGGCGTACGACCGCGGTGGCGAAGCCTCTTCGGTGCTGGCCGGGGGTGAGAGGGAGGAGGACGTCCTCCGTACGTTCGACCGTTGCCCGCAGGTTGCAGAGGATCGCGGGGCCCGCCGCTGTGCCCCCTCCGGTGAGGATGACCAGCCCTGACGCTGACGCCAGCCGTGCCAGCTTCTTGCGCCAGCGGAAGAAGCGGGGGGGCTTCCTGGATCAGTACGAGATCGGGTTCGCAGGCCCTGATGACTCGGGCCAGCGCGTCTGTGTCGTCTCGCATCGAGCGGATGTTGTAGCTCAGGACTTTGACCGGAACCATGTGGATCAATTTACTGCCACGAGCAAGAGGGAGGGGCGCGAGGTGTGTGCCGCCCCGCGCCCCTGAGTAGGTCCACTGAATGCAGGTTTACATGATCGGGTCGGGCTCTCTCGCCAGGTCCGCCGCGCCCACCAGGCCCGCCTTGTTGCCCAGTTGGGCCGCGATGACGTCGGCGACCGGGCGCCAGTTGCCGCCCACCAGCCAGCGCTTGTAGGACTTGCGGATCGGGTCCAGGACCAGTTCTCCCTCGTCGGAGAGGCCGCCGCCGACGATGAACGCGGAGGGGTCGAAGAGGGAGGCCAGGTCCGCGAGGCCGGCGCCGGCCCAGCGGGCGAGCTCGCGGTAGGAGTCGACGGCCACCGGGTCGCCCTGGCGGGCGGCCATGGAGATGTGCTTGCCCTCGATGCCGTCGGGGCTGCCGTCGCCGAGTCCGAGGAGGATCTCGGCGTTCTCCGGGGTGGCGTTGGCGCGCTGCTTGGCGTAGCGCACCAGGGCGCGGCCGGAGGCGTACTGCTCCCAGCAGCCCTGGCTGCCGCAGCCGCACAGGAGACCGTCGGGCACCATGCGGATGTGGCCGAACTCGGCCGCCACGCCGAAGTGGCCGCGGCGCAGCTTGTTGCCGATGATGATGCCGCCGCCGAGGCCGGTGCCCAGGGTGATGCAGATGACGTTGCGGTGGCCCTTGCCCGCGCCGAACTTGTACTCGCCCCACGCGGCCGCGTTGGCGTCGTTCTCCACGACGACCGGAAGGCCGACCCGGGTCTCGACCTTCTCCTTCAGCGGTTCGTTGCGCCAGTGGATGTTGGGCGCGAAGTAGACCTCCGAGCGCTGGCGGTTGACGTATCCGGCCGCACCGATGCCCACGCCCACGATCGCGTGCCCGGCGCGCGCGCCCTCCACCGCCGAGGCGATCGCGTCCACGATGCCCTCGGCCGTGCCCGGGGTCGGCACCTTGTAGGTCGAGAGGATGTTGCCTTCCTCATCGACCACGCCGGCCGCGATCTTCGTGCCGCCGATGTCGACGCCGATGGTGAGTCCCATGAATCCCTCAGTTTCGGTCGAGCCCCGCTACGGCCAACCGTACCCGAGCCCCTGCCGTCAGGGGGTTTCAGTCCAAGTCGATGCGCTCGCCGGGGCCGGGGTCCTCGCCCCGGTCGCGCAGCGTGTCGTCGTCGCGGCGGCTCCAGCGCTGCTCCTGCGCCTGGACCGCGGAACGGTAGGCGGCGAGGAGCTCGCCCCCCGCGGCGGCGAGGTGGTCGAAGACGTCCGGATTGCGTTCGATGACCGGCTCGACCGCGGCCTTGGCCTGCTGGACGACCTGCTTGACCACCTGCTGGGCGGCGGGTCCGGCGATGCCACCGAGGAGCGGGGACTGGAGGCCGGACAGCTTCTCGGCGACGTTGTCGACGAGCTTGCGCAGCTCCTCGGCGGCCGAGCCCGGGGGCGGGCCGTACTGGGTGCGGCGGCGGGCCTTCTCCGCCGCGAGGTCCTCCGCGACCGCCGTCGCCCACGCGTCGGCGTCGGTCGCCCGTACCTCGTCCACGGAATCCACGGGCTCGCGGTCTCCGGCGTCGGACGGGGGGAGCTCTTCGCTCATGACGACCTCCTGACTACGGTTCGTCCCTACGACGTTACCCGAACGGGCGTACACGGTTCACGGGGTCCGGGGCCACAGATCCGGGTCCGGCGCGAACCGGATGCGCAGCTCGCCCTCGCGCAGGGCGGCGCCGGCGACGGTGCAGCGGCGCAGGGCCGAGGGCAGCGGGACGATCCGGCGGAACTGCCCCGCGCTGACGACGAGTTCGTCGCCGCGCCGGATCAGGTCCAGCTCGTCGCGTATGGCGCCGGGCAGCGGGAGGTGCCACACCAGGACGCCGTCCTCGGCGAGGTGATCGACGACAGGCCACTCGACGGTGGAGGTCGTGTCGTTGACCTCGGGGACGGCGAGGGCGGTGAGGTCGTCGGCGCCGCGCGGGTCGTGGCCGAGGTGCGGGACGGCATGGACGTCGTACGACTCCTGCCACTCCTCCAGGGCTTTGCGCTGCTGGGCGACGAGGCCGGCGGGCCACTCCTCCGGTACGACGCGGTTGGCGATCAGCGCGTCGGGGCGCAGGCCGCGCAGGGCGAGGGCGAGGCTCGCGGACCGTACGTCGTCGATGCCGGCGGGGCCGGGTTCGGCGACGAGTCGCACGACGGCCTCCCGCTCGGCGAGGACGGCCTCGACCGCGCCGAGTTCGGTGTCCCAGCGGGCGGCGGTCTCGTACAGCCACTCCGAGGGCATGGGGACGCCGGCGAGCCTTCCGAGTACGGGGCGCAGGCCCGCGGCGGCCTGGCGCTCGGCCGGGAGCAGGCGGCGCAGGTAGCGGCGGAGTTCCTCGGGCAGGGAGAGAAGGGCGAGGGCCTGCTGGGTGGGCGGCAGGTCCACGACGAGCAGCTCGTGCCGCTCGGAGAGCGCCGCGTCGCGCACGGCCCGCAGGAGGGTGAGTTCCTCGGCGCCGGGGAGGGGGGTGACCTCCTCGGGGTCCAGGCGGGAGGCGCCGAGCAGGTTGAGGACGTGGGAAGCGCGGTCCTGGAAGCGGGCGAGGTCATCCCGGAAACCGGCGGTGGCGTCGGGGCGCCAGGCGGTGAGGTGCGGGGTGATCCGGGTGGGGGTGGGGCCCGTCGTCGCGCCGAGAGTCGTGCCCAGGGTGTCCGTGCGGTCGGCACTCAGCACCAGGGTGCGGATGCCGTTGCCTGCGGCGCGCAGGGCGGTGGCGGCGGCGACTGTCGTACGACCGCTGCCGCCGGGGCCGGTGATCAGGATGGTGCGCATAGGGGTGAACCGTAACGGACACAAGGACATGCCTCGTTGTGCGGTCTTATGGCTGCGGGCGCGATGTGGCTGGTCGCGCAGTTCCCCGCGCCCCTAAGTGGGTGCGGCCACGCCGGCTGGAACGTGCCCCAAAGGGGCGCGGGGAACTGCGCGACCGGCCCCCACCGGCCCGCAGCCGACCGCGAACCCCTACTCCCCCGACTCCACCCGCTTCTTCAACCCCGCCAGCGCCCGGTCGATGATGACCTTCTCCGCCTTGCGCTTAATCATGCCGAGCATCGGGATCTTGACGTCGACCGTCAGCAGGTACGTGACCTCCGTCGCCCCCGCACCCGCCGGCTTCAGCACATACGAACCGTCCAGCTGCCGCAGCATCTGGGACTTCACCAGCGTCCAGGAGACCTCGTTCTCGCCGGTCCACGTGTAGCCGAGGACCTGGTCGTCCTTGATGGCGCCCGCGTCCATGACCAGCCGGACCTGCTCGGCGCGGCCGGACGGGTCCGTCGAGAGGACCTCCGCCTGCTTCACCTCGCCCGTCCAGTCCGGGTAGCGGGCGAAGTCCGCGATCACCGCCATGACGTCGGCAGGCGCAGCTTCGATCGTGATGCTCGAACTGGTGTGTTCCGCCATCGCCGTGGCTCCTCCAGATATGGTCCGGTGAGGAAGGGTGGTACGCACGTCTGTGCAGCGTGAAGGCTACCGCGCGTCCGGGCTCACCATTCCAGCGCCCACGGCTTGCCGGTCCCCGCGAAGTGCCCCACGTTCACGCACTCGGTCGCCCCGATCCGCATCCGCGGGACCAGGGGCTGGTGGACGTGACCGAACAGCGCGTACCGGGGCCGGGTGCGGCGGATCGCGTCCAGCAGCGCCCGGCTCCCCCGCTCGAACCGCCGCGCCACCGTGTCGTACACCAGCTCCGGCACCTCCGGTGGGATGTGCGTGCACAGCACGTCCACCTCGCCCACCGCCTCGATCTTCGCCGCGTACTCCTCGTCGCTGATCTCGTACGGCGTCCGCATGGGGGTCCTGAGACCGCCACCCACGAAGCCGAACGTCCAGCCGCCGATCTCCACCCGTTCGCCGTCGAGCACGGTCGTACCGCGTCCGGCGTACTCCGGCCACAGAGGCGGCATGTCGACATTGCCGTAGGTCGCGTACGTCGGTGTCGGGAACGCGGCGAACATCTCGGCGTACTGCTTGCGCACCGCCGTCTCGATCACGGAGGCCCGGTCCGCGCCGATTCCGCCCCACAGCCGCGCCCCGAGCTCTCGCGCCTCCTCGAAACGCCGGGCGGTGCGCAGTTCCACGATCAGATCGGCGTTCTCCGTCCCGAACAGGTCGGGGAAGATCCCGCGCGAGTGGTCGGCGTAGTCGAGGAAGAGAACGAGGTCACCCAGACAGATCAGGGCGTCGGCACCCTCGCCGGCTCTGGCCAGGTCACGGGCGTTGCCGTGCACATCGCTGACCACGTGAACGCGCGTCTTCCGGTTTCCGGCCGGTGTGGGTGCCATGACGATCAAGAGTAGGCCTGTGCGGCATACGTGAACAGAGCCGACCGGTCCTGCGGTTACTGGCCAGTCAGCAAGCAGGTGGACTACTGTGCGCGAAGAACCCCAATCCGTGTGACGCAGCGAACATCTCGCCGGGACCCCCTGTCGAAGAAGCCATACCGGCGGGTAACGTCCGGGCAGTCCAGTCGTGCTCAGCTTTCAACTACTGAAACCCTGAGTACCTGCCCGAGCCTTGGACCGACCGTCGCATCACACAACGTCGTGGCGCCGGCGCCCTATGAGGAGCAGCAGTCTTGCGCGAGTTCAGCCTTCCGGCTTTGTACGAGGTCCCTGCGGACGGCAATCTCACCGACATCGTCCGTAGAAACGCCGCGCAGCATCCCGACGTCGCCGTCATCGCCCGCAAGGTGGGCGGTCAGTGGCAGGACGTGACGGCCACGGCGTTCCTGGCCGAGGTGCACGTCGCCGCCAAGGGGCTCATCGCCTCCGGCGTCCAGCCGGGCGACCGGGTCGGCCTGATGTCCCGTACCCGCTACGAGTGGACGCTGCTCGACTTCGCGATCTGGAGCGCGGGCGCGATCACCGTGCCGGTGTACGAGACCAGTTCGCCGGAGCAGATCCAGTGGATCCTCGGCGACTCGGGCGCGACCGCCTGCGTCGTGGAGCTGGACGGTCACACCGCGGCCGTCGAGTCGGTGCGCGACTCGCTGCCCGCTCTCAAGCACGTCTGGCAGATCGAGGGCGGCGGGATCGAGGAGCTGGCCCGCGCGGGCAAGGACATCAGCGACGCGGCCGTGGAGGAGCGCAGCTCGCTGGCGAAGGCCGACGACCCGGCGACCATCGTCTACACCTCCGGCACCACCGGGCGCCCCAAGGGCTGTGTGCTCACCCACCGCAGCTTCTTCGCGGAGTGCGGCAACATCGTGGAGCGGCTGCGCCCGCTGTTCCGCACCGGTGACTGCTCGGTGCTGCTCTTCCTGCCGCTCGCGCACGTCTTCGGCCGGCTCGTGCAGATCGCGCCGATGATGGCACCGATCAAGCTGGGCATGGTCCCGGACATCAAGAACCTCACCGACGAACTGGCGTCCTTCCGGCCGACGCTGATCCTGGGCGTGCCGCGCGTCTTCGAGAAGGTCTACAACTCGGCGCGCGCCAAGGCGCAGGCGGACGGCAAGGGCAAGATCTTCGACAAGGCCGCCGACACGGCGATCGCCTACAGCAAGGCCCTGGACACCCCGTCAGGTCCGGCGCTGGGCCTGAAGATCAAGTACAAGACCTTCGACAAGCTGGTCTACAGCAAGCTGCGCGCGGTCCTCGGCGGCAAGGGCGAGTACGCCATCTCCGGCGGCGCCCCGCTCGGCGAGCGCCTGGGGCACTTCTTCCGCGGCATCGGCTTCACGGTCCTGGAGGGCTACGGCCTGACCGAGTCCTGTGCCGCGACCGCGTTCAACCCGTGGGACCGCACGAAGATCGGCACGGTCGGTCAGCCGCTGCCGGGCTCGGTGATCCGGATCGCGGACGACGGCGAGGTGCTGCTGCACGGCGAGCACCTGTTCAAGGGCTACTGGAACAACGAGGCCGCCACGGCCGAGGCGCTGACCGACGGCTGGTTCCACACCGGTGACATCGGCACCCTCGACGAGGACGGCTACCTCAGGATCACCGGCCGCAAGAAGGAGATCATCGTCACCGCGGGCGGCAAGAACGTCGCTCCGGCCGTGATCGAGGACCGTATCCGGGCGCACGCGCTGGTCGCGGAGTGCATGGTGGTGGGCGACGGACGGCCGTTCGTGGGCGCGCTGATCACCATCGACGAGGAGTTCCCGGGCCGTTGGGCCGAGGAACACGGCAAGCCTGCGGGTGCCACCGCGGCGTCGCTGGCCGGGGACGCGGACCTGAACGCGGCGATCCAGGCCGCGATCGACGACGGCAACGCCGCGGTGTCGAAGGCGGAATCGGTGCGGAAGTTCCGCATTCTGTCCTCCCAGTTCACGGAGGAGACGGGCCACCTCACGCCGTCGCTGAAGCTGAAGCGCAATGTGGTGGCGAAGGACTACGCGGACGAGATCGAGGCGATCTACGCCAAGTAGAGCGCCTGTTGAAAGAGCGTCATGGCGCGGTGTCCTCGGCGAGGACCCGCGCCATCGTGCGTTCGGCGAGGGCGGTGATGGTGACGAACGGGTTGACCCCGATGTTGCCGGGGATCAGCGAGCCGTCGGTGACGTAGAGCTTCGGATAGCCCTTCACCCGGCCGTAGTTGTCGGTGGCCCTGCCCAGCACACAGCCGCCCAGTGGGTGGTAGGTGAAGTCGTCGGCGAAGACCCTGCTGGGGGAGCCGAAGAGGTCGTAGCGGTAGATGGTCGAGTTGGCGGAATTGATCCGGTCGAAGAGCTTCTTGGCCATGCCGGAGGAGACCGAGCTCTGCACGGCACTCCAGTTGAGGTTCAGAGCGCCGCCCGAGTACGAGAAGGCCGCGCGCTGCGGGTTCTTGGTGATCGCGAGGTACAGGCTCACCCAGTGCTCGAGTCCCGTGGGTAAGGGCGCGATCTCGGCGAAGACGGGGTTGTCGGTGTTGGCCCAGTCGTCGATGCCCATGACCGGCATGGTCGACTGGTTGGCGCCGACGGTGTCCCACAGGTGGTTGGCCCGCCCGAGCATCACGTTGCCGTTGGGCCCCCAGCCGGCCCCGACGCTCGCGTCCAGCGCCGGGAGGGTCCCCGACTGCCGTGACCGGAGCAGGAGTTCACTCGTCCCCAGGCTGCCGCCGCCCAGGAACAGATAGGTGCAGCCGTACTGCTTGGTCTCGACGACCGCGCCGGTGATGTCGATACGGTCGGCGGTCAGCACCCAACTGCCGTCGCTCGCCCGGCTGATCCCGGTGACCTTCTCCATGGTGTGGATGGTGACGTTGCCGGTGCCGAGCGCGGACGCCAGATACGTCTTGTCGAGGCTCTTCTTGCCGTGGTTGTTGCCGTAGATGACCTCCTGGCCGAG
This sequence comes from Streptomyces canus, assembly GCF_001514145.1. GTDB lineage: Bacteria > Actinomycetota > Actinomycetes > Streptomycetales > Streptomycetaceae > Streptomyces > Streptomyces canus. The sequence goes on along the minus strand of NZ_KQ948659.1, from coordinate 202,070 downwards.
GGCCGACTTGGTGGCGGTACCGGCGGCCTCGCGCTGCATGTAGCCGAAGTCGTAGACGCTGGGCACGAAGGTGGTCTTCAGGCCGGTGTTGCCGGCGTGCTTCCGGGAGACCCGGCTGAACTGGTACCACTCGGTCGACTCGAACCAGGCCGGGTCGACGCTGTTGACGCCGAGCATGGCGCGGGCGCGCGGGAAGTACGTGTTGTACATCTCCGCGGTGTCGACGCCCGGGAACTGCTCGGCGAAGTAGGACTGGCGCGGGGTGACCGCCATCGAGCCGTTGACCAGGGAGCCGCCGCCGACCCCGCGGCCCACGAACACGGACATGTTGGAGAAGCGGACGCGGTCCAGGACGCCGGGGTAGGGGTTGATGTCCTTGTTGACGACGTCCAGCCACAGGAAGGTGGCCAACGGCGCCTCGGTGCGGGTGCGGAACCACATGGAGCGCTGGTCGGGGTTGGCGGTGTTGCAGAAGACCTTGCCGTCGGGGCCGGCGGTGTTCCAGAGCCGGCCCATCTCGAGGACGAGGGTGCGGATGCCGGCCTGGCCGAGGCGGAGGGCGGCGACGGAGGCGCCGTAGCCGGAGCCGACGACGATGGCGGGGGCGGACTCGACCGCGGCGGGCTCGTCCGCGCGGGCCGACTGGAGCCCGACGCGGGTGAAGCCGAGAGTGGCCGCCGTCTGGAGGGCGGCCATACCAAGGATCTGACGTCTAGTCAGCTGACGCTGTATCAGTTTTGCTGTCATGCGCGCAGCATCGGCGGATTATTGGCCTCCGGCTATAGCAACGCCTTCAACTTTTCCGCCAACAAATCCCATCGCCACTTCTCCTCGACCCACTCCCGTCCCCGCTCCCCCATACGCCTCCGCAGTTCCGCGTCGCCGAGGAGGACGACGATCCGCTCGGCGGTCTCCTCGGCCGATCCACCGCGCACGACCCAGCCGGTCTCGCCGTCGAGGACCGCGTCCGGGGCACCTCCGGAGTCTCCTGCGACGACGGGCAGGCCGGTCGCGGAGGCCTCCAGGTAGACGATCCCGAGCCCCTCGACGTCGAGCCCGCCCCTGCGGGTCCGGCACGGCATCGCGAAGACGTCCCCGGCGCCGTAGTGGGCGGGCAGCTCGGCCCAGGGCACGGCTCCGGTGAAGCGCACGGAGTCGGCGACACCGGTCTCGTGGGCGAGCCTGCGCAGCTCCTTCTCATAGGGCCCGCCGCCGACGATCAGCAGAACGGCGTCGGGCTCCTTCGTGAGGATCCGCGGCATGGCGAGGATCAGCGTGTCCTGCCCCTTGCGCGGCACGAGCCGGGACACGCACACGACCACCGGCCGGTCCGTCAGGCCCAGCCGCGCCCGCACGGCGTCGCCGCCCGACCCGGGATGGAAGATCTTCTCGTCGACGCCCGGCGGCAGCTGCTCCATCCGCCCGGCCGCCCGCGGCGTCAGCGCGCCGGCGATCCGCGAGCGCGTGTACTCGCCGAGGTAGGTGAGAGTGTCGGTGGACTCCCCGATCCGGCCCAGCAGCTGCCGCGCGGCGGGCAGTTGGGCCCACCCGGCCTCATGCCCGTGGGTCGTGGCCACCAGTCGCTCGGCACCCGCCCTCCTGAGCGCCGGCGCCATCAGCCCGAGCGGCGCGGCCGCCCCGAACCACACCGACGTACAGCCGTGCTCACCCAGCAGACCGACGGCCCTGCGGGTTGCCCCGGGGGTCGGCAGCAGCATGGTCGTGGAATCCCGTACGACGGTGAAGGGCTGCTCCGCGTCGAAGGCGGCGGTCGCCTCGACGCCCTCCCGGCTCCGCTTCCAGGTGGAGGCGTAAACGACCAGGCGCTCGGGGTCGAGCCGGAGCGCCATGTTGTGCAGGAACGCCTGGATACCACCCGGGCGGGGCGGGAAGTCGTTCGTCACGATCAGGGTCTTGTGCATCGCCGCCGACCCTACCGAACCGGCAGCTCACAGCCGGGGACGGCCGCCGTTATGGCACCCTCACAGGAGAGCGGGACATCATGTTCTCCTCAAGCGACCATTTCAGGGCGACGGCGAACGGCGGGGAACCACGTGGAGACGACGGGCGTGCGGCGGTCCCTGACGTGGCTGCTGCTGACCTGGGGCGTGACCAGGCTGTTGCTGCTCCTGTTCGTCTTCAAGGTGTACGTCTTCCCCGGGCCGGACGTCACCAGTGATGTGTCGGTCATCTACCAGGGCTGGTACGACGTCCTGCGCACCGGAACGTTCCCGCAGTCGGACGTGACATGGCAGTATCCGCCCGCCGCGGCCCTCGCGATCCTCTCCCCCGCGCTGCTGCCCTTCCTGGAGTACACGCAGGCCTTCTTCCTCATGGCCTTCGCCGCGGACCTGGCCGCCCTCCTCCTGCTGCTGTACGCGGGCCTGCGTCCCGGACGGCGGCTGCGGGGAGCCTGGGTGTGGGTGGCGGGCGTACCGCTGCTCGGCCCGACCGTCTACTCCCGCTACGACGTGATGGTGACCGCGGTGGCCGTCGCCGCGGTCCTCGCGGCCGCCCGGCATCCGAAGGTGGCCGGGGCGCTGGTGGGCTTCGGGGCGCTGCTGAAGGTGTGGCCCGCGCTGATCCTCGTCGGGATCCGCAGGCGGAGCGTCTGGGCCTCGGCGGCGGCGACGGTCGTGGTGGTGGCCGGACTGTTCTCCGTCGCGATGCCCGGGGCCTTCGCCTTCCTGACCTTCCAGCGGGAGCGGGGCACCGAGGTGGAGTCGCTGGGCTCGCTGGTCTTCCACATCGCCCGGCACCACGGCTGGAACGGCTCGGTCCTGCTCAACTACGGCTCGGTCGAGTTCCTCGGCCCCTGGGTGACCATGGTCAGCACGGCGGCGCTCGCGCTGACCGGCATGGCCTTCGGACTGCTGCTGCTGTGGCGGCTCGCGGCCACCCGGTTCGAGGCTCATACGGCGGCCGACGCGGCGCTGGTGGCGGTGCTGATGTTCACCACCACCAGCCGTGTGATCAGCCCGCAGTACATGGTGTGGCTGGTCGGTCTCGCGGCGGCCTGTCTGTGCTTTCGCGCGAGCCGGATGGGCGTGCCGGCCGTCCTGGTGCTGATGGCATGCTTCGTGACGGTCCTGGAGTTCCCGATCTGGTTCGCGGACGTCGTCGGGAGCACCCCGCGCGGCATCGTGCTCCTGGTCGCGCGCAACGGCCTTCTGGTCCTCGCCACCGTCATCGGCATGCGCGAGCTGTGGAAGGCGACGGTCCGGAAGCCGGCCCCGGCGGTCCCGGTGCCGGATCAGGCCGAGGCTCCGGCCCAGGAGGCCTCCGCCTCGTCCTGAACTCCGGCGCGCGTACGCCGGAACAGCACCGTCACGACCGCGCACTGAAGGGCCATGGCCAGCGCCATCGCCAGGCACACACCGGGCAGTCCGAGGCCCGTGCAGCCGTACGCCAGCGCCGGCTGGGCCGCCGTGCCGAGCAGCGTCACCCGCAGCAGCGCCGGCGCCTGTCCACTGCCCTCGAAGACCCCGCCGAGCGCGATGAAGCACGCCATCAGCAGCAGGTACGGACCGACGCAGCGCAGGAACAGCACGCCGTCGTGGGCGACTTCGGGGCCCGCACCGAAGGCGGCCATGATCCAGGGGGCGGTCACGAAGAGCAGCACCGCCGCCACGAGCCCCACCGCGCCGGACACGACCACCGCCTCCCGCCCGATCGCCCGCCGCGCGTCCCGCCCGGCGCCCCGTAGGTGCGCGGTGTGGAGGGAGGCGGCCTGCCGCACGGCGTAGAAGGCCATGGTGGCCACGTACATGACCTTGTACGCGAGGGAGTAGGCGGCCACGGCCGTCACCCCGAGCCGCGCCACGATCGCCACCAGGACGAGCGCGCCGCCCTGGCGCACGGTGAAGTCGGCGGCCATGGGCAGCCCGGTGGTCAGCGTCGCGCGCAGCGGGACACCGGCCGGGACACCCCTGCCCGACCGGAGCAGCGTGTTCCGGCGCAGGGCGAGCAGTCCCACCCCGAGGGTCAGGGCCCGGCACAGCACGGTCGAGGCCGCGGCGCCCTGGACGCCGTACCCGTGGATCAGGAACGGATCGCACACCAGGATCAGCCCGTTCGCGAGGAGGGCGAGCCGCATGGGGGTCCGGGTGTCGCCGGCGCCCTTGAGGATGCCGTCGACCAGTTGCTGGGCGAAGAAGACGGCGATGCCGGGCATCGAGATCGCGAAGTAGGCGGTGGCCAGGGTCACGGCCCGGCCGCCGTCGAGCACCAGCCGGGCCAGCGGCTCGCGCAGCAGGAAGCCGCCCACGGCGACCACCGGGGTGACCAGCGCCCACAGCGCCACGCCGCCGCGCACGGCCGCGCGCACCCCGGCGGGATCCCGCGCGCCCCGGGCGTGCGCCACCAGCACGGTCGTCCCGGAGGCGAAGACGAGCGCGACGCCGAGCAGCACGTTCTCGGCGTTGGTCGCGACAGCCACGGCGGCGACGGCGGGGCCGCCGAGCCGGGAGACCCACACGGTGTTGATGATCCCGGCGGCGACGGAGGCCAGCAGGCCGAGGTACACGGGGTGGGCGAGCGCGACGAGTTGCTTGCGATGGCTGTTCATCCGGAACCCCCCTCCTATCGAACTACCTCGAATAGAGGTAGCTCGATAAGAGGTAGCATGGCGTCAGGACCCCCGCAAGGAGGAATGCAGTGCTGGAGCTGTCGATCCTCGGCTTCCTCGCCGAGGAACCCCTGCACGGCTACGAGCTCAAGGAGCGCATCAAGGCACTCACCGGCCATGTCCGCCCGGTCAGCGACGGCGCGCTCTATCCGGCGATCACCCGTCTCGTCAAGGCGGGCAAGCTCGACGAGCGGACGGAGCCGGGCGCGAGCGCGGCCCCGCGTCGGACGCTGTCCCTGACCGCTCTGGGGCGTGAGGAGCTGCTGGAGCGGCTGCGGCACCCCAAACAGGCCGAGATCACCGACCAGGTCCGTTTCAACACCGTCCTGGCGTTCCTGCGGCACCTGCCGGACCGGCGGGAGCAGGCAGCCGTACTGCGCCGGCGGCTGGAGTTCCTCCGGACGCCCGCCAGCTTCTTCTACGACGGCGGCGAACCGGTGCGCGCGGAGGAGACGGACGACCTGTTCCGGCAGGGCATCCTGCGGGTGGCGCGGGCGACCGGCCAGGCCGAGCGGGCGTGGCTGGCGGAGGCCATCGAGCGGTTGGATCAGCCGAGCTGAGCCCGCAGATACTCGCGCCACTCGGCCGTGAAAGCCTTCAGGTCGGTGCCGAGCACCTTGGCCATGGCCTCCTCCACCGCCCCCGGCCGCTTCGTGTGTGTGCCCACGGCCCGGTAGAACGCGCCCAGCTTGGCCTCGCCCCACCGGTCCGCGATCATCCGGCAGGCCATCCAGCCGCCCTCGTAGGACCTGGCGAGCGCGGTCGCGCTGCCGGCGAAACCGAAGTCCGCGTCGGACGGCAGGACCGTCGGCACCCTGCGCTCGGCGACGGCCTCTCCCAGCTCCGGTGCGGCCTCGGCCGGCGTGCGTCCGGTGCCGCGGTAACCGACCCAGTCGGCGTACCCCTCCGACAGCCACAGCGGGGTCGCGGCGGTGGTGTCGGCGCGGGTGGCGACATGGGTGGTCTCGTGGGTGAGCACGACCTGCCCGCCCACGGTGCCGAGGAGGCCGTACGCGTCGGGGTTGACGATGATCCGGTCCGCGGGCGCCTGCGCCGGGGCGCCGGTCTCGCCGGTGGTGACGGCCGCGATCCCGCGGTACGAGGAGGCGGGCGAGCCGAGCAGGCCCGCCATCCCCTCCACGGACCTCGGGACGAGCACGACGACGTGCCGGGACCACTCGGTGCCCCAGGCGTCCGACACCGCGGGCACGGCGCGGTCGGCCAGATCCGCGAAGGAGTGCAGCCTCTCGCCGGACTGTCCGACGCCGAGGACCAGGCTGTGCGTTCCGCGGACGACGGTCACCTCGCCCTGGTCCCACAGCTGCTGCGGGGCCTTCCTGGCGGGCTTCTCACCGACGACGTACCACTGGTCGGACGCGTCCAGTGACAGGTCCAGGGTGCGGGCGACGGTGACGGGGGCACTGTCGTAACCCTGGACCTGGTAGCGCAGTTCCGCGTCGGCGGTGGCGGTGGAGCCGCTGCGGTGGACACCGGTGACCTTGTAGGACCAGGAGGCGAGCGGTACCGCGCTGACGTCCTCGAACCAACTCGCGGTGCCCGTCTCGGCGATGGCCGCCTTGTCCCGGTCGAGGACGGCGGTGGCCCGCCGGTCCAGGACGCGCTGCACGTCGGACTTCGCGGTGTCGGCGGCCGTCGGCCTCCCGCCGCAGGCCACCAGGGAGGTCAGCAGCAGGCACAGCACCACGACACCGTGTTTCGACGCCCGCCTTCGACCAGCCATGTTTCCCGATCGTACGGGTAACGGAGCCGTCGGTCAGGGGCGTGTGACCGTCGCCCCCGGCATCATGCCCACCGGGTCGTAGCGCACCGGGGCGCCGGGGTACGGGGCGTGGACGACCTGACCGTTGCCGACGTACATGCCGACGTGACTGGCGTCACCCCGGTAGGTGACCAGGTCGCCGGGCATCGCCTGGGAGAGCGGGACCTGGCGGCCGGCGTAGCGCTGGGCCTGGGACGTGCGGGGCAGGGCGACGCCGGCCTGGGCGTAGGCCCACTGCGTCAGGCCCGAACAGTCGAAGCCGGTGGGCCCGTTGGCGCCCCACACGTACGGCATGCCGATCGCGGACTGCGCGGCGGACACCGCGGCGGCCGCCCGGCCCGAGGGCGCGACCGCACCCGAGAGGTCGGGCATCCCGGAGCGGCCGGAGCGGGATGCCCGGTCGTAGGCGGCGCGTTCGTCGGACGGCAGGGAGTTGAGCAGCTCGCGCGCGCCGGCGAGCTTCCGCTCGACGGTCCGCTTGTGGGAGGCGACGGCTTTGCGGCTCTTCTCCAGTTCGCCGAGCTTTTGTGCCGCTTCGCTGCGCTCCTGGGCGAGTTCGCGCATGGCCTCCTGGAGGTCCTTGAGCTCACCCGCCTGGTGGGCGCTGATCCGGTCGAGGACGGCGGCCTTGTCGAGGTACTCGTCCGGGTCGTCGGAGAACAGCAGCGCGAGGGACGGGTCGAGGCCGCCGGAGCGGTACTGGGCTCCGGCCAGCGAACCGAGCGCCTCACGCATGGAGTTGATGCGCTCCTGCTGCCGCGCGATCCCGTCCTGCGCGGTTCCGACCTCCTCGCGCAGCGAGTCGGCGCGCTCGTCGGCCTTGTTGTAGGCCTCGGTGGCGTGCTCGGCCTCCTCGTAGAGACGGTCCACCTCGGCCCGGGTGTCGTCGGACGGGGCGGCGACGGCCGGTACGGCGCCGAGCGCGGCGGCCGCCGCGGACAGCACGGACAGGGCGGCACCGGCGCCCCGGTTGAACCCGGACGTCTGGACAAGGCGGCGATGGGACCCCACGGGAAGCCGCGCTCCTTCCACTGACGGACAGAGACGTTCCCCGGCGAGGGGGAAACGCGGCCGACAGTAGCCCCGCGGCGGGGGCGTATCCAACGACCTCCGTGGGCACACAACGTGACACCCCGCCTATGACGCAGGTCATGGGCGGGGTGCGGAGTCAGTTGTGCTTGTCGTGATTCGCCCGAACGGACGGCGAGTCGTCGCGATCTTGAGCAGTCGGGAGGCTCAGATCCGCACGCCGAACTGGAACGGCATGTTGTTGATCGACTCGTAGCGCACGACCGTGCCGGTGCGCGGGGCGTGGATGACCTGGCCGTTGCCCGCGTACAGGGCGACGTGGTGCAGGTCGCCGTAGAAGATGACCAGGTCGCCGACCTTGAGGTCGCTCATGCTGTAGATGCGCGTGCCGGCGTTGGCCTGGGCCTGGGAGGTGCGCGGGATGGTGATGCCGGCCTGGGCGTAGGCCCAGGAGGTCAGGCCCGAGCAGTCGTAGGAGGCGGTGCCGGTGGCGCCGTAGACGTACGGCTTGCCGAGCTGGGTCTGGGCGGCGTTGAAGGCGGCCTGGGCCCGGGCGGAGGACGCGGGGGCGTCACCGAGGTCCACGCGCTCGCTCGCGGAGCGGCTGGCACGGGCGTCGGCGGCGGCGAGGGCGGACTTCTCGGCGGCCGTCAGCGTGTTGAGGAGCTTCTGCGCCTCGGCGAGCTTGCCCTGAACGGCCTTCTTCTGCTTGGCCAGTTCGGTGCGGGTGCTCGAGAGGTCCTTGAGCTTCTCGGCGGCCTCGGCGCGGTCCTGGGCCAGCTCGCGCTGCTTCTCCTGGATCTTCTTCAGCGCCTCGACCTGCTGGGAGCTGAGCTGGTCCGCGGTGGACGCCTTGTCCAGGTAGTCCTCCGGGTTGGAGGACAGGAACAGCTGGAGCGAGGAGTCGATGGTGCCGCTGCGGTACTGCGCGGCGGCCGCGAGGCCTATGGAGTCCCGCAGTTCGTTCAGGTCGTCCTGGCCGCGGGCCACGTTGTCCTGGATGGTGGAGATCTCCTTCTGGAGCTTCTCCTGCTTCTCCTTGGCGCCGTTGAGCTTCTCGGTGGCCTGCTCGGCCTGCTCGTAGAGGGCGTCGACCTTCGCCTTGACCTCGTCCTTGCTCGGCTTCTCGCTCGGCGCGGCATTGGCGGCATTGGCACTGAGGGCCACGGCGGCAGCGGCTGCGGTCGTGAGCACGGTCACGCGCGTACGGCTCGGCTGCTTGGGTCGACGGTGGGACGCCACGGAGGTGAACTCCTTCTTTTGAGTGATCACCCGCTCGGAGGTTCGAGCCCAGACCCTAGTGACCTTCCCGTGATCAGTTCAAATCCTCAGGAGCAAAATCTCGTCACGCCCTGCATTCTTTGCACATAACTCACATGCAGTGATGTCAACTTGACACTACGTTGCGTGACGATACGGCTAATTCGGTCATTCAGCCTGGACTTTGATGTTTAGGACAGCCGCTTCAGAAGCACCGCGGAAGCGACCGGCCGCGCCCCCGCCTTGGCGATGCCGTCGGCGACCTCGCGGTCGGTCGAGGCGACGATCACCGGCCGTCCGGGCGGCTCTGCGCGCACCAGCTGGCGGATCAACTCGTCGGCGGTGACACCCGCCTTGGAGAACAGCACCCGCACCCCGCGCGGCGGCGCGAGCAGCACGGGCGCGGCCAGCTCGGCCCCGTCGAAGACACAGGTCACCTCCGCCCCCGTCTGCGCGGCGAGCTGGGAGAGCTGCCCGAGGAGCCTCAGGCGCTGCTTCTCCAGCGGCATCTGGGGATAGCCGGTCTTGGTGACGTTGTAGCCGTCGACCACCAAGTGCGCCTGGGGCAGGGCCAGAAGCTGGTCCAGGATCGCAGGGTCGTTCTCGGACAGCGCCCGCGCGGCGATGTCCTTCGGGGTCATTCGTCCCGGTTCGACGGCGTCCACCGTCTCGGCGGGCCGCACGGAGACCGGCGGCAAGGCCAGCTCCCGCCGCAGCCCCTGGGCCGCGTCCAGAACGGTGTCCAGAAGCAGACGCACGCGCATGTCCTCGACACTGCGCCCCTCCCGCGCTGCTCTGCGCGTGGCCTCCAGAGCGGCCTCCGACTCCCCGAGGCGCGCCTTCAGACGCCGGGACTCGCTCTCGGCGGCGGACAGCTGGGCCTGCCCCTCGGTGCGTACGGTCTCCATCTCGCCCTGCAGCTTGCGCAGGGCCGCCTCGCCGCGCTTGACGTCACTGTGTGCCGCGCGCAGTTTGCGGTGAAGCGATTCGGCTTCCTTCTTGGCCGACTCCAGCTCGGAGCGCAGCCGCTCGGTCTCGGCGCGCGTCTGGTCGCGGGCGGCCGCGAGCTCCTCGCGCAGCCGCTCCAGCTCGGCGCGGCTCTCCTCGTCGGCACGCTCGGCGTCCGCCCGCAGGGCCTCCTCGCCGGCCGCGGTGACCAGCTTGACCCAGCCGGTCGGCCGCAGAACATAGGCCGCGGCCGCCACATCGAGCGGGTCCGCGGCAGGGGGCGGCGCACCGGAGTCGAGGGCCCCGGCCAGCTCCGGCTGGGCCTCTCTGAACTTCTCCGCGATCCGCTGGCGGAACAGCGGATCGGTCTCCAGCGCGGCCGCCATGGCGTTGCCCGCGAACTTGGCCCGCCGGTTCGGCGCGAAGCGCGCGTACTGCCTGAGCTGTGCGGGCAGTTCACCGACGGTCAGCCCGCCGAAGCCCTCCGAGACGATGTGCACGACCCTGCGCCGCACACCGTCGGGCAGCGGACGGTCGAGCACCTCGGCGGCGCCGTCGCCCGGCTCCCCGCCTTGTGTCTCCACCATCCGTCACACCCCATCGCTGTGCGGGGCCGGCCCTGTCAGGAGTCGGCGCCCGGCCTGTCCACGAGTTCCACCTGGTCCACGGCGTTGCACCAGCGGCACCGCACCGACTCGATGGTCTCACTGACCACCTCGCGCTCCTCGACCTTCGGCTCTCCGGCCAGGTCGAGGTGGACGTACTCGACGACCTTCGACGAGCGGGTCACGTCGAAGCGCGTGAGGTTGCCGCAGAGGGTGCAGCGCCACCGCGTCGAGGCGGTCGGGAGGGGAACCGTCATCGTGACTGTGCTCTTTCCTACTAGCCATTGTCCGTGACACACCGGCGGCCCGGTGCGTGTGGCTCGTAACCCTAAGGCCTGGCGGGTACTCGCCGCTCGGGCGTCCACAGCGCCTGTCCGACGGCGAGGCGGTCTGTGCTGTTGCGTCCCGTTACGCCATGCTCTGTGTTCGTGATCAGTAACTGGAGGGTGACGGTCGGTGGAGCGAAAAGGTCGCTGTGGGGGCCGGCACCGGTCACCTACGGCCTGATCGCCCTGTGCTGTCTGGTCTTCCTGGTCGGCCCCGCCTCGGGTCTCGATCCGGCGTACGGCACCGGGGACGCGGCCCTGGCCGCTCAGCGGGCCTACTTCCACCGCTGGGGCGTGGTCCCCTCCGAGCTCTTCGCGCACTCCCCCAATGCCGCCCTCACCCCGGCCACCGCGCTGTTCGTGCACGGCAGCTGGGTGCACCTGCTGGGCAACATGCTCTTCCTCTACGTCTTCGGGGTCATGACCGAGGAACGGATGGGCCGGGTGCAGTTCCTCCTCTTCTACGTCGGCTGCGGCTACCTCGCCCTGCTGGGCTACGCGGCCGCCAACGCCGACTCCGAGCAGTCCCTGGTCGGTGCCTCCGGGGCGATCTCGGCGGTCCTCGGCGCGTTCCTGTTCCTGTTCCCCGGGGCCCGGGTGACCAGTCTTCTGCCGTTCCTCTTCTTTCTCCCGCTGCGCTTCCCGGCCTGGGTCGTCCTCCCGTTCTGGGCGGCCCTGCAGTGGCTGGCGGCGGGCCGTGCCTCCGACGGCCCCGGGGTGGCCTATCTGGCCCACCTGGTGGGCTTCGGCCTGGGCCTGGTCTTCGCGTGGGTGCGCTTCGGCCGTGCCACTAGAGTGAAGTCCGCCCCAGCTCCGTCCCCCGAGGGAGAGAACCAGCCGTGATCACCGCGATCGTCCTCATCAAGACCAGCGTGGACCGGATCCCCGAGATCGCGGAGCGGATCGCCGCGCTGGAGTCCGTGAGCGAGGTCTTCTCCGTCACGGGCACGTACGACCTGATCGCCATGGTCCGTGTCAAGCAGCACGAGGACCTGGCCGAGGTCATCCCGGGCAGCATCAGCAAGATCCCGGGCGTGGAGGGAACGGACACGCATGTGGCGTTCCGGACCTACTCCCAGCACGACCTGGAGGCCGCGTTCGCGATCGGCCTCGACGGCTAGGGCCTAGGAGTCGAGCGCGAGCACGGTGATGCCGTCGGCGGTCGCGACGTACACGCGGCCGCTCCGGACGACCGGTGACTGGGTGCCGACGGAGGCACCGCCCTCGACGCGCTTCTGCCAGGTCTGCTTGCCCTTGCGGTTGACGCCGTAGAGCGTCGAGCCGTGGCGTACGTAGACGGTGTCGCCGAAGACCGTCGGGTTGCTGTACTGGCTTCCCTCGTCGGTGAACCGGAAGGACCACGCCGTCGACCCGTCGGCGGGGTCCAGGGCGACGAGTTCGTAGTCGGACGCGGTGACGCCCAGGCCGCCGAAGGGCACGCAGGTGAAGTAGCGGCTGCCGTACACCTTGTCGTTGGTCACGTTCCACAGCGGCTTGCCCTTGCGGCCGATGCCGTGCAGCATCTGCTCGCCGCCCGACCCGACCACCAGCGTGTCGCCGACCAGCGCGGGCCGCCCGGTGTCGAGGCCGGCCGCCGTCGCCCAGAGCCGCTTGCCGGTCTTCGCGTCCAGCGCCTGCAGCTGGTCCCCGAACGTGCCGACGTAGACCACCCCGTTCGCCACCATGGGCTCACTGGTGGGCGCCGGCCCGGTCGGCGTGGACCAGCGCACGCTGCCGTCGGGGGCGTAGGCCCGCACCCCGCCCGCGTCGGAGCCGTCGCCGTAGGACACCAGGATCAGTTGCCCCGCGGTGACCAGGAACTGGCTGTTCGCGGCGAACGCCTTGGTCCAGCGGACCTTGCCGCCCCGGCCGAGCGCGCACAGCTTGGAGGCGCCCTCCTGGTCGTCCTCGAGCAGGCAGTACACGCCCTGCGCGGTGGCGAGCGGGGACATGGCCTCGGCGCCCAGTGCGGTGTGCCAGACGGTCCGCCCGTCCAGGTCCAGCGCGTGCAGCGAGCCGTCCGCGCCGCCGACGTACACCCGCGTGCCGTCGGGCGAGAGGGCGGCGCAGGGGCCGCGCCGCCCGCCGAGCCCCTGGACCTTGTACTGCCAGCCCGTCGCGGACCCCGTACCGCTCGCCCCGGCCCCCCGCACGCCCGTCGCGGAGCCGTCCGAGGAGTCCCGCAGCCACAGCCACCCGCCCGCGCCGCCGGCCGCCACGACCCCGGCACCGCCCACCGCGGCCCGCAGCAGCCGGCGCCGGGACGGCGGAGCGGGCGTCGGTGAGACATGGGTGGCCGCGGGGAGGTCCGTGACGGTCACCGGCGCCACGTACTCGACCCGGCTCTCCCGCTCCCCCGAGTCGTGCCCGGGAACCCAGCGCGCACCGCTCTGCGCGGCCACCTCGGGCTCCTTCACGGCGCCGGGGCCGTACCACCCCGCCCGCAGTCCCTCGCGCAGCGATCCCGCGGTGTGCCCCGCGGCCGCGACCAGCTCCGCGGGCGTCGGCCGCGCGCCGGGGTCGTCCCGCAGACACGCCTCCACCAGCGGCAGCTGTTCCTCCGGTACGGCGGACAGGTCGACGTCCCCGGTCAGGATCCGCAGCAGAACAACCGAATCCTGCCCCTCGCCGAACGGTTCCTTGCCGCCGGACGCGTACGCGAGGACCGCGCCCAGGGAGAAGACGTCACTGGCCGGCACCACCTGGGCGCCGTTGCGGATCTGCTCGGGCGAGAGATAGCCGACCGACCCGACGACCACGCCGGTGCGGGTCAGCGCGGTGCCCTCCAGAGCCCTGACGATCCCGAAGTCGATGACCCTGGGCCCGTCCGGCGAGAGCAGGATGTTGGAGGGCTTGAGGTCCCGGTGCACCAGCCCCTTGGCGTGGATCGCGGCGAGTGCCTCGGCGAGCGCGGCCGCCAGCAGCCGTACCGCGTCCGCGGGCAACGGTCCCCGGTCGAGCACCGCGTCCCGCAGATTGGGCCCCGCCACGAACTCGGTCGCCATCCACGGCCGCGCGGCCTCGGTGTCCGCGTCCACGACGCGCGCGGTGTAGGTGCCCGCGCCGCCGACGGTCTGCGCGGCCCGCACCTCGTGCCGGAACCGGGCGCGGAAGGTTCGGTCCTCGGCGTGCTCGGCCCGTACGACCTTCACGGCCAGCCGCAGCCCGGCCCGCGCCTCGGCGAGATACACCTCGCCCATGCCGCCGGACCCGAGTCTGCCCAGGACCTCGTAGGGCCCGATGGTCCGCGGGTCCGTCTCGCGCAGCTCCTGCACCCCGTGCTCCCCCTGCTTTCCGTACGGCTGCTGAGAGGGAGCGTATACGCGCGCCGGACGTCAGTACGTCAGACGGCCGGGACGCAACGGCCGTCCTCGGTGCGGTACGTCCACTTCGCGCCGTCCGCGACCAGTTCCTTCACGGCGCGCACGAACCGCTCCACGTGCTCGTCCGGTGTGCCCGCGCCGAAGCTCACCCGGATCGCGTTGAGGGACTTCTCGCCGGGCGCGGCCTCGGGGGCGCCGCACTCGCCCTGGGACTGCGGGTCGCTGCCGAGGAGGGTGCGGACGAGGGGGTGGGCGCAGAAGAGGCCGTCGCGGACGCCGATGCCGTACTCGGCGGAGAGGGCGGCGGCGAAATGGGAGCTGTTCCAGCCCTCGACGACGAAGGAGATCACGCCGACGCGGGGGGCGTCGTCGCCGAAGAGGGACAGGACGCGGACCTCGGGGACGTCGGCGAGGCCCGTCCGCACCTTCTCGATCAGGTGCTGCTCGCGGGCGACCAGGGTGTCGAAGCCTGCCTCGGTGAGGGCCCGGCAGGCGGAGGCGATGGAGTAGGCGCCGATGACGTTCGGCGAGCCGGCCTCGTGGCGGGCGGCGCTCTCGTGCCACTCCACGTCCACTCCCCCGTCCTCGCGCCGCGTGACCTTGCGGCTGGCGCCGCCGCCCGCGAGGTAGGGGTCGGCGGCCCGGAGCCAGTCGGCGCGGCCGGCCAGGACGCCGGAGCCGAAGGGTGCGTAGAGCTTGTGGCCGGAGAAGGCGACCCAGTCGACGTCGAGGTCACGGACGCTCAGCGGGTGGTGCGGGGCCAGCTGGGCCGCGTCGAGCACGATGCGGGCGCCGTGGGAGTGAGCGGCCGCCGCAAGCTCCCGTACGGGCCACAGCTCACCGGTGACGTTGGAGGCGCCGGTGACGCACACCAGGGCCGGGCCCTGGGGGTCCCGGTCGGCGAGGGCCTTCTCCAGGGTCTCGACGGCCTGCCGCGGGGTGCGCGGGGCGTCGAGGTAGGTGACCCGGGCGTCCTTCCACGGCAGCAGCGAGGCGTGGTGCTCGGTCTCGAAGACGAAGACCTGGCAGTCGGCGGGGAGGGCGGCGGCGAGGAGGTTGAGCGAGTCGGTGGTCGACCGGGTGAAGACCAGCTGGTCGTCGTCCCGGCAGTCGAGGAACTCGGTGACGGTCCTGCGGGCGTTCTCGAACAGGTCGGTCGACAGCTGGGAGAGGTAGCCGGCGCCGCGGTGCACGCTGCCGTAGTAGGGGGCGTAGGCCGCCACGTCATCCCAGACGCGCTGGAGGGCGGGGGCGCTGGCCGCGTAGTCGAGGGCCGCGTAGGTGACCTCGCCGCCGGTGACGAGCGGGACGGTGACGTCTCGCCCCAGAACGGGCAGCTGGGCACAAATGGTCCGGGCGGAGGCAGCGGTGGAGACAGACATGGGGAACTCCCGTGAAAAGAAAGGTGAGATGGGTGTGCGGAGGCGGGGCTCGGCGCCCTATCGCATTCGCTTGCTCACGGAAGACTCCCTCGAATGACCAGGACCCCTGGTATCGAGAGGGGCCCGCGCTTGCCGTAGACCTCGCTGCCTACGGCCTGGTCTTCACCCGGGGCACCCCGCCACGGACGGAGGGTTGCCGGACAGTCGGCCGGGGCCTCATGACTGTCACTCATGACCTGGTACAGGAACGTACGTGAAGTGATCGCGGTCCCGCAACCCGTGTCCGGATGACGGGACCGCGATGCCGGCTACGCGTGGCTCGCTGCCACCCAGCGTTCCAGCGTGCGCTTGGCGGACCCGGAGTCGATCGACTCAGCGGCCTTCGTCATGGCGGCGCCGATCTGCTCGGCCAGCGTCCCCGAACCCGGGTCGAGCGCCACCAGAGCCGCCGCCGAGTTCAGCAGTACGGCGTCCCGGACCGGGCCCTTCTCGCCGTCCAGCAGCCGCCGCGCGACCTCCGCGTTGTACGACGGGTCCGCGCCCCGCAGCGCCTCCACCGGGACCAGCTCGATGCCGACGTCCCGCGGATCGAAGCTCTCCTCGGTGACCTTGCCGTCGCGCACGACCCACACCCGGGACGTGGACGTCGTGGTCAGCTCGTCGAAGCCGTCGTCGCCGCGGAAGACGAGGGAGGAGTTGCCCCGCTCGGCCAGCACGCCGGCGATGAGCGGCGCCAGGCGGGGGTCGGCCACGCCCACGGCCTGCGCCTTCACCTTGGCCGGGTTGGTCAGCGGACCGAGCGCGTTGAAAGTGGTCCGGATCCCCAACTGCCCTCGCGCGGCCGCCACATGACGCAGCGCCGGATGGAACTTGATGGCGAAGCAGAAGGTGATCCCGGCCTCCTCGGCCACCTCGGCCACCCGCTTCGGCGTCAGCTCCAGATTGACGCCCAGCTTCTCCAGCACGTCCGAGGCGCCGGACGCGGAGGAGGCGGCCCGGTTGCCGTGCTTGACGACCTTCGCACCCGTGCCGGCGATGACGATCGCCGACATCGTGGAGATGTTCACCGTCTTCGCCCCGTCGCCGCCGGTGCCGACGATGTCGACGGTCCGGCCCGGCACCTCGATGACGTTCGCGTGCTCGTACATCGTCCGGACGAGCCCGGTGATCTCCTGGACGGTCTCGCCCTTGGCTCGCAACGCCACCGCGAACCCGGCGATCTGCGCGTCCGTGGCCTCGCCGCGCATGATCAGGTCCATCGCCCAGGCGGTGTCGTCGGCGGACAGGTCACGGCCCTCCAACAGACCGTTGAGCAGACCGGGCCAGGAACGGCCCGCCGCGGTGTCGCCTCCAGCGGGGGTCACAGCGCTCATGGGGCCGCTCCAGATGTCGTAGAACAAGGTGCTCCCACCCTATCCAGCCCGGGGCACGGCAAAGGGCCCCGTCCGGTGTTCGGACGGGGCCCTTCGTCGCGCGTGGCGAGCGCAGCGATCAGTGGTGGCCGTGGCCGCTCGTGATCTCCTTGTACTCCTCGACGGTGGGCTTGGGGATCTGGGACTCCTCGCCGTAGTACGCCTCGCTCAGCTTGGCGCGCAGCTTCTCGGAGCCCTTCACCTTGCGCTCGACACCGTTCTCGTCGACCGTGGCACCGATCGCGGCCGGCTCGTACTGCTCGTGCGCCGTGAGCGTGTGCAGCTGCTCCTGGCTGAGCGGCTCGTGCACCTCGATGAACTCACCGTGCGGCAGGCGCTTGATGATGCCGGACTCGCGGCCGTGCAGCACCTTGTCCTTGTCGCGGCGCTGGAGGCCGAGGCAGATCCGCTTGGTGGCGATGAACGCGAGGACCGGGGCGACGAAGAACGCGACCCGGACGAACCAGGTGATGGCGTTGATCGACAGGTGGAAGTGGGTGGCCCAGAGGTCGTTTCCACCACCGATCAGCAGCACCATGTACCAGGTGATCCACGCGACGCCGAAGGCGGTACGCGTCGGCGCGTTGCGCGGGCGGTCCAGGATGTGGTGCTCGCGCTTGTCGCCGGTGACCCAGGACTCGATGAACGGGTAGACCGCGATCGCGACCAGGACCAGCGGGAAGATCACCAGCGGGATGAACACACCCAGGACCAGCGTGTGGCCCCAGAAGTTGATCTCCCAGCCCGGCATGACACGGATCAGGCCCTCGGAGAAGCCCATGTACCAGTCCGGCTGGGCGCCCGTGGACACCTGGTCGGGACGGTAGGGGCCCATCGCCCAGATCGGGTTGATCGAGGCGATCGCCGCGATGGCCGCGATGACACCGAAGACCAGGAAGAAGAAGCCTCCGGCCTTGGCCATGTAGACCGGCAGCAGCGGCATGCCGACGACGTTGTTGTTCGTCTTTCCGGGGCCCGCGAACTGCGTGTGCTTGTGGTAGAAGACCAGGATCAGGTGGCCGACGACCAGGCCGAGCATGATGCCCGGCAGCAGCAGCACGTGGATCGAGTAGAAGCGGGCCACGAAGTCGCCGCCCGGGAACTCGCCGCCGAAGAGGAAGAACGACAGATACGTGCCGACGATGGGCACGGACAGGATCGCGCCCTCCATGAAGCGGACACCGGTGCCGGAGAGCAGGTCGTCCGGGAGCGAGTAACCGGTGAAGCCGGTGAACATGCCGAGGACGAACAGCAGGAAGCCGAACAGCCAGTTGACCTCACGCGGCTTGCGGAACGCGCCCGTGAAGAACACACGCATCATGTGCACGAACATGCCGGCGAGGAAGATCAGCGCCGCCCAGTGGTGGATCTGCCGGATCAGCAGGCCACCGCGCACATCGAAGGAGATGTGCATGGTCGAGTTGAACGCCTCGGACATCAGCTGGCCCTGCAGCGGGACGTAGCTGCCGTGGTACTCCACCTCGTTCATCGACGGGTGGAAGAACAGCGTCAGGTACACACCCGTGAGGATGATGATGATGAAGCTGTAGAGGCAGATCTCACCCAGCATGAAGGACCAGTGGTCCGGGAAGATCTTGCGCATGTTGGCCTTGGCCAGGGAGTAGATCCCCAGTCGGCCGTCGGCCCAGTCGGCGACGCGCTCGCCCGCAGGGGCCTTGTCGCGCCGCGCCCCGTTGGCCGCGGTGCTCTCGTTTGTGCTCATCCGCGCTCCCAGAATGCAGGACCGACGGGCTCCTCGAAGTCGCCGAGCGCTTCGAGGTAACCCTGGTCGTTCACGCCGATGCGCAGCTGCGGCAGGGCGTGACCGGCGGGGCCGAAGATCACCCGGGCACCGTCGGAGAGGTCGAAGGTGGACTGGTGGCAGGGGCAGAGCACGTGGTGCGTCTGCTGCTCGTACAGGGAGATCGGGCAACCCACGTGGGTGCAGATCTTCGAGTACGCGACGATCCCCTCGTGCGACCACTCGAGCTCGCGCTTGTCCTTGATGTTGTCCGGCTGGATGCGGATGATCATCAGGGCGGCCTTGGCGATCTCGGTCTGGAACTCCTCGTCGTGCTCCTCCAGGCCCTCGGGCTTGGCGAAGGTCAGCGAGCCGACCGCGACGTCGGAGGGACGCAGCGGCTCGTTGGTGTTCATGTTGACGAGCTGGAGGCCCTTGCGCCACATGGTGTGGCGGAGCTTGGTGCCGGGCAGCGGGCCGAGGTCGCGCAGCAGCATGACGCCGGAGAGCGGGAACAGGGCCAGCGCGCCGAACATCGTGTTGCGGATCAGCTTGCGACGGCCGAGCGCCGACTCCTTGGCGCCCTGCTTGAAGTCCGCGTGGACCTTCGCGCGGACCTCGGGGGACGCCTCGATCGGGTGGCGCTCGTCGGCGATCTCCTCGTCGGACATCAGGGTGCGGGCCCAGTGGACCGCACCCGCGCCGATCGAGAAGAGGGCGAGACCCAGGGTCAGGCCCAGCGCGAAGTTCAGTGCGTTGATGTGCCCGATCGGGAACACGAAGATCGACTTGTCGTGGGGGATGCCCACGTACGAGGCGATGAACCCGACGGTGGCCAGCATCGACACCGTGAACAGCATGGCCACCGTGCGCTCGGACCGCCTGGCGGCCCGCTCGTCGATGTCCTGCACCCGGTGCTCGTGGGGCGGGAGGCCGGGGTCCGCGAAGGGGTCCTTCTCGTCCGCGACGCCTACCGCGCCGTGCGCGTCCTGCTCTGCGGGCAGGTTCTCTTCTGGAATGTCTTGGCTACTCATGACTTCTTGGCCTTTGCGGTCCGAGCGGCGACCCAGACGGCGACCGCGATCAGCGCGCCGAGGCCGAAGATCCAGGCGAACAGGCCTTCGGAGACCGGGCCGAGACCGCCCAGCTCAAGGCCGCCGGGGCTCACGGTGTCGTCGCCGTTGACCGCGTTCAGGTACGCGATGATGTCCTTCTTGTTCTGCTCCGACAGCGTGGTGTCGGGGAACGACGGCATGTTCTGCGGGCCGGTCTGCATGGCCTCGTAGATGTGCTTCGGGTCGACGCCCTCGAGGCTCGGCGCGAACTTGCCGTGCGTCAGCGCGCCACCCTTGCCGGTGAAGTTGTGGCACTGCGTGCAGTTGTCACGGAACAGCTCGCCGCCCTTGGCGATGTCGGCACCGTCGGGGCCGTACTGCGCCTCGGTCGGGATGTTCGGACCCGCGCCCAGCGAGGAGACGAACGCGGCCAGCTGGTCGATCTCGGCCTGCGTGTAGATGACCTTCTTGCGCGGAACCTGCGCGCCCGGCTGCTGGGCCGGCATACGGCCGGTGCCGACCTGGAAGTCGACGGCGGCGGCGCCCACGCCCACGAGGCTCGGACCGTCGGAGGACCCCTGACCGCCGGCGCCGTGGCAACTGGCGCAGCCTACGGCGAAGAGCTTCTTGCCCTCGTCGATGGCCAGGGACTGGGCGGTTTCATCTGCCTGCGCCTTGCTCGCGGGTGCGAACACGGCGTACAGCCCCCCGGTGCATGCCAGCGCGAGGAGTAGGACGACGAGCGCCGCCAGCGGGTGGCGTCGTCGTGCGGAGAGCTTTTTCACGGATTACCCCGGTGTCAGGATCTTCTGCGTCGATGCTTGCGATGTCGGGAGCGGGCCCGGCTACTTGATCAGGTAGATCGTGGCGAAGAGGCCGATCCAGACGACATCGACGAAGTGCCAGTAGTAGGACACGACGATGGCCGCGGTGGCCTGTTCGTGGGTGAACCGCTTCGCCGCGTACGTACGGCCGAGGACGAACAGGAAGGCGATGAGGCCGCCTGTCACGTGCAGACCGTGGAAGCCGGTGGTCAGGTAGAAGACCGACCCGTACGGATCGGACGAGAGGGAGATCCCGTCCTTCTTCACCAGCTCGGTGTACTCGTAGATCTGACCGCCGATGAAGATCGCGCCCATGATGAAGGTGATGATGAACCAGCCCCGGAGCTTCTTCACATCACCTCGCTCGGCGGCGAAAACGCCCAGCTGGCAGGTGAGAGAGGAGAGCACCAGGATCGTGGTGTTCGTCGCCGAGAACGGAACGTTCAGGGCGTGCGCCATCTCTTTCCAGTGATCAGGACCCGTCACCGATCGCAGGGTGAAGTACATCGCGAAGAGGGCCGCGAAGAACATCAGCTCGGAACTCAGCCAGATGATGGTTCCGACGCTGGTGAGGTTCGGCCGGTTGACCGACGGGTGCGCGTGCCCGGTTTCTACTGTCGTTGCTGTCGCCACGACCGACATTATGTCGGTCGCTTATCCCGCCCTCACCCCGGGGGGTGCCGTTCGGAGTGTCTCGCTGTTCCATACCGGTGTTGACGTGGTGTTCAAGGGAGTAGCATCCGGCCCAACGGGCCTGTCCTTACGACGCTGACGTCACGGAGGAACAATGCAGCCGACCGCCACGGTGCTGGTCTACAGCGACGATTCCAACACCCGCGAGCAGGTACGGCTCGCCGCGGGCCGTCGGCCGGCTCCCGACGTCCCGTTGGTCGAGTTCCTGGAGTGCGCCACGCCTGCGGCGGTGCTGAAGGAGCTGGACAAGGGCGGGATCGACGTCTGTGTGCTGGACGGGGAGGCCGTGCCGATGGGCGGCATGGGTCTCTGCCGGCAGATCAAGGACGAGGTCTTCGACTGCCCGCCGGTGCTGTTGCTGATCGGGCGGCCGCAGGACGCGTGGCTGGCGACGTGGAGCCGGGCGGAGGCCGCGGTGACCCATCCGGTGGATCCGGTGGAGTTCGCCTCGGCGCTGGCTTCCCTGCTGCGGGACCGGAAGGCTTTGAGCGCCTGAGAGCCGCTCCCACGGCCCTCTAGACGCTCTGTGGCCTCAGCCTTGCCGTCTGGTCGGGGCGGGGGGCGTCCGGGGTGCCGGCCACCAGGGCGCTGCCGTCGCGCCACTTCTTCCAGTCGAGGTTCCAGTCGCCGAAGCCGTTGCCGAACGGCTCCATGGTGTTGCCGTCCGAGTTGACGACCTGGACCACGTCGCCCTCGTGGACGGTGTTGAAGAACCACTCGGCGTTGGACGTGCTCATGCCGGTGCAGCCGTGGCTGACGTTGGCGTAGCCCTGGGAGCCGACCGACCACGGGGCGGCGTGGACGTACTCACCGCTCCAGGTGACGCGGGTGGCGTAGTAGACCGGGAGGTCGTACGACTCCGAGGAACCCTCGGCGATCCCGATGCTGGTGCCGCGCATACGTACGAAGTACTCCTTGCCCAGCACGACCTTGACGCCGTTGCGGGTGTCGAAGCCCGGCTTGCCGGTGGTGACCGGGAGCTCCTTGATGACCTCGTCGTTCTTGTAGACCTTCATCGAGTGTGACGAGGCGTCCGTCACGGCGATGATGCGGTCGCCGGTGGTCAGCTTCAGGGGCTTCGCCTTGCCGCCATAGAGCCGGTCGCCGATCTTGATGCCCTCCAGGTCGCTGCGGACCTGGATCGTGGCGTGGGCCGGCCAGTACTCCTTGGGCCGGTAGTGGAGCTCCTTGTCGCCCACCCAGTGCCAGGCGCCCGGTACGGCGGGCGTGGAGTCGACCCTGAGGGCGCGTTCTATGACGGCCCGCTGAGCCTTGTCCTTGACAGGTCGGTCCAGCGTGGCGGTGACGGGCTGGCCGACGCCGTACGTGCCCGACTTGGGGCCGAAGGTGACTTTCAGACGCTTCTTGCCCAGCGGCTTGCTGGTGTCGAAGTCGAGGACCTTGCGGCCAGGTGCCCCGTCCTCGTCCTCGGTGCTCACCCGGACGGTGTAGTGGGCGTTTGCCGCCAGCGGGGAGGTGCTGCGCCAGCGGGTGCCGTCGGCGGAGAGTTCGCCCGCCAGATAGCGGCCTGTGGCGTCCGTGGCCGTGACATCGGTGATGCGGCCGTCGTCCTCGTCGGCGGTGACCTCGAGCGGCTTGTCCGGGTCGGCCTTCTTGCCGTCGCCGGTGGGCGCGTTGAAGGCGATCTGGTCCGCCGCGTCGAAGGGCGTGGCCGCCAGCGGGTTCCCGTCGGACCCACAGGCGGCGGCGCTCGCGCCGAGGGCGATCACCAGAAGCGTGCAGCTCACGACGATGCGGGTACGCGGTGCGTGGTTCATGACTTCACGCTAGGAAGCCCCGTCAAGAACGGCGCGCTGGGTGACTCGTACGAGGGACAAGGATTGCTGCAGAAGCAGGAGCCCGGACCCTCCTGTCGGAGTGTCCGGGCTCCTGATGAGCTCTGCTCGTGCTACTGCGTGCGGTTCTCACCGCGGTAGTACTCGAAGACCCAGCCGTACAGGCCGATCAGGATCACCGGCACCGAGAAGTACAGCAGCCACCAGCCGATCGCGACCGACAGGAAGGCCAGGGCGCCGCCGAAGCCGAGGGCGAGCGGCTGCCAGCTGTGCGGGCTGAAGAACCCGACCTCGCCGGCGTCGTCCGCGACGTCGGCCTCCTTGTTGTCCTGCGCGCCTGCGTCCACCCGCCTGGCCGTGAAGCCCAGGTAGAAGCCGATCATGATGGACAGCCCGAAGGCCAGGAAGAGCGCGGTGGTACCGGCCGGCTCCTTCGACCACACGCCATAGACGATCGCCATGACGAGGATGAAGACGCTCAGCCAGATGAACATCCGTCCCTGGATCTTCACTTGCCGGCCTCCTTGCCGCCGTTGCCGGCCAGAGCCTTCTCACCGTGACCGGCGTTCTCGAGCTGGTCGAGAGCGGCGATCTCGGGGTGGTGCAGGTCGAACGCCGGCGATTCGCTGCGGATCCGCGGCAGGGTGAGGAAGTTGTGGCGCGGCGGCGGGCAGGAGGTCGCCCATTCGAGTGAGCGGCCGTAGCCCCACGGGTCGTCGACGCCGACCGGCTTGCCGTACTTGGCCGTCTTCCACACGTTGTAGAGGAACGGCAGGATCGACAGGCCGAGCACGAACGAGCTGATCGTCGAGATCGTGTTCAGGGCGGTGAAGCCGTCGGCCGCCAGGTAGTCGGCGTAACGACGCGGCATGCCCTCGGCGCCCAGCCAGTGCTGGACCAGGAAGGTGCCGTGGAAGCCGATGAACAGCGTCCAGAACGTGATCTTGCCGAGGCGCTCGTCGAGCATCTTGCCGGTGAACTTCGGCCACCAGAAGTGGAAGCCGGAGAACATCGCGAAGACGACGGTGCCGAAGACGACGTAGTGGAAGTGCGCCACCACGAAGTACGAGTCCGAGACGTGGAAGTCCAGCGGGGGCGAGGCCAGGATGACACCGGTCAGACCACCGAAGGTGAAGGTGATCAGGAAGCCGGTGGCCCAGAGCATCGGGGTCTCGAAACTCAGGGACCCCTTCCACATCGTTCCGATCCAGTTGAAGAACTTCACGCCTGTCGGTACGGCGATGAGGAACGTCATGAAGGAGAAGAACGGGAGGAGTACGCCGCCGGTGACGTACATGTGGTGCGCCCACACCGTCACCGACAGACCCGCGATCGCGATGGTCGCCGCGATCAGACCCATGTAGCCGAACATCGGCTTGCGGGAGAAGACCGGGATGACCTCGGAGATGATGCCGAAGAACGGCAGGGCGATGATGTACACCTCTGGATGGCCGAAGAACCAGAAGAGGTGTTGCCACAGCAACGCTCCGCCGTTCGCGGCATCGAAGACGTGTGCCCCGAATTTCCGATCCGCCTCCAGCGCGAACAGCGCGGCGGCGAGCACGGGGAAGGCGAGCAGGACCAGCACCGCGGTCAGCAGCACGTTCCACACGAAGATCGGCATGCGGAACATGGTCATGCCGGGCGCGCGCATGCAGATGATCGTGGTGATGAAGTTGACCGCGCCGAGGATGGTGCCGAAGCCGGAGAAGGCCAGGCCCATGATCCACAGGTCGGCGCCGATGCCCGGAGAGCGGACGGCGTCGGAGAGCGGGGAGTAGGCGAACCAGCCGAAGTCGGCCGCACCCGAGGGGGTGAGGAAGCCGCCGACCGCGATCGTCGAGCCGAACAGGTACAGCCAGTAGGCGAACATGTTCAGCCGCGGGAACGCCACGTCGGGCGCGCCGATCTGCAGCGGCATGATCCAGTTGGTGAAGCCGGCGAACAGCGGCGTCGCGAACATCAGCAGCATGATCGTGCCGTGCATCGTGAACGCCTGGTTGAACTGCTCGTTCGACATGATCTGCAGACCCGGCCGGGCCAGCTCGGCGCGCATGAAGAGCGCCATCACGCCGCCGATGAGGAAGAACGCGAACGACGTGACCAGGTACATCGTGCCGATCGTCTTGTGGTCAGTGGTGGTGAGCCACTTGATGACCACGCTGCCGCGGTTCTGGCGCCGGACCGGCAGTTCGTCCGCGTAGTGGGACCCCGCTTCGGCGGCACCCTGGGGTTCGTTGAGGATGCTCACAGGTTCGTCGTCTCCCGGTCCTTCTCGTGGGCGGTCTGCTCGATGCCCGCGGGAACGTAACCGGTCTGCCCCTTCTTCGCGAGGTCCTTGAGGTGCTGCTCGTAGCGCTCGGGGGAGACGACCTTCACGTTGAACAGCATCCGGGAGTGGTCGACGCCGCACAGTTCGGCGCACTTACCCATGAAGGTGCCCTCCTTGTTCGGAGTCACCTGGAAGGCGTTGGTGTGGCCCGGAATCACGTCCTGCTTCATCAGGAACGGCACCACCCAGAAGGAGTGGATGACGTCACGCGAGGTGAGGACGAAGCGGACCGTCTTGCCCTTGGGGAGCCAGAGGGTCGGGCCGGGGTTGCCGGTCTGCGGGTTCCGCGTGGCGGGCGTACCGAAGTCGTAGACACCGCCGGCGTTCGCCGGGAAGTCGTTCTTGAACCGGGTCGGAATCGCGTCCAGGTTCTTGTCGGTCTTCGCGTCGCCCGTGGAACCCGCGACGGGCTCGATGTAGTTGAAGGCCCAGCTCCACTGGTAGCCGACGACGTTGATGGTGACGTCGGGCTCATCCTTGAGGCTGAGGAGCTTCGACTCGTCGCGGGCCGTGAAGTAGAAGAGGACCGAGACGATGACCAGCGGAACGACCGTGTACAGCGCCTCGATCGGCATGTTGTACCGGGTCTGCGGAGGAACCTCCACCTTGGTACGGCTGCGCCGGTGGAAGATCGTGCTCCACAGGATCAGGCCCCACACCAGCACACCGGTGGCCAGCGCGGCAGCCCAGGAGCCCTGCCACAGGGAGAGGATCCGCGGAGCCTCTTCCGTGGTCGGGGTGGGCATACCAAGGCGGGGGAAGTCTTCCCAGTTGTACGAGCAACCGGTGGCGGTCGCCAGGACCAGGCCCGCAATCATTGCCTGCAGCAGCTTCCGCCGCATCGGGCGCCGCGGCGAGCGGTCGGAGCCGTTGGGACTCACGTAGCGCCTTCCCGAGAGTCTCGCCCGCGCGGATTGGCTGCGGCCTGCCCTTACTCGGTGGTCGGTCGCCGCCCTGCGTCGGGCAGGGGTTTGGATGTTTATGCGGACCAAACCCTAGCCGACGCTCTCCGAGGGTTCAGCGGGAGGGGTGCCTACTGGGTAGGGCGTTCGCTGAATTGGCGGCCGCGGGCCCGTTGTGGCTGGTCGCGCCCCGCGGCGGAGCCGCTATCGGATACAGCCCCGCGCCCCTGGGGAGGTTAGCGTTGCCGTGTGTCATATTTCGACGCTGCTTCCAGTGCGCCTCTTCATCCCGTTGCCCGTCAGGCGCTGTTGGCCTCTCTGGATGAAGGGTGGGCTGATCCCTCTCGCTTGTACCGGGAAGGGCGGCGGGCTCGGCTGTTGTTGGATGCCGCTCGGGAGGCCGCTGCCGAGGCCGTGGGGTGCCGGCCTGACGAACTGGCCTTCACGTCCTCCGGGACGCGGGCCGTGCATGACGGGATCGCGGGGGCGCTGGCCGGTCGGCGTCGGGTCGGACGTCACCTGATCGTGTCAGCCGTCGAACACTCCTCGGTACTTCATTCGGCGGAGCTGTTCGAGGTGACCGAGGTTCCGGTGAGCCGTACGGGAGCGGTGAGCCCGCAGTCGTATGTCGATGCTCTTCGCCCCGACACCGCGCTGGCGTGTCTCCAGTCGGCGAACCATGAGGTGGGGACCGTGCAGCCGGTGGCCGAGGTGGCCGCCGTGTGCCGTCAGGCGGGGGTGCCGTTGCTGGTGGACGCGGCGCAGTCGCTCGGGTGGGGGCCGGTCGAGGGCGAGTGGTCGCTGTTGACGGCCAGCGCGCACAAATGGGGCGGTCCGTCGGGGGTCGGCCTGCTCGCCGTAAGGAAAGGTGTCCGGTTCTCACCCCAGGGACCGGTCGACGAGCGGGAGTCGGGGCGGGCGCCGGGGTTCGAGAACCTGCCGGCCATCGTCGCGGCGGCTGCCTCGCTGCGGGCGGTGCGGGCCGAGGCGGCGCAAGAGGCCGTACGGCTGCGGGAGCTGACGGCGCGGATCCGGGCACGGGTGCCGCGGCTGGTGCCGGACGTGGACGTGGTGGGCGATCCCGAGAAGCGGCTGCCGGGGATCGTCACCTTCTCCTGTCTCTATGTCGACGGAGAGACCTTGCTGCACGAGCTGGACCGGGAGGGGTTCTCCGTTTCCTCCGGATCGTCCTGCACGAGCAGCACGCTGACGCCGAGCCATGTACTGAAGGCGATGGGCGTACTGAGTGAGGGGAATGTGCGGGTTTCGCTGCCCTTCGGGGCGGTCTCTGAGGAGGTCGACCGGTTCCTGGAGGTGTTGCCGGGGGCGGTGGCGGCGGTGCGGGAGAAGCTGGGCGCACCGACGCCTTCGGCTGTGGTGCGGGAGGACTCACTTGTCGTGGACGCCCTCGGCAAGCGCTGCCCCATCCCGGTCATCGAACTGGCCAAGGTGATCGGAGACGTGCCGGTGGGCGGGACCGTCCGGGTCCTGTCGGACGACGAGGCGGCCCGCCTGGACATCCCGGCATGGTGCGAGATGCGGGAGCAGGAGTACGTAGGAGAGGAACCGGCGGAAAACGGAACGGCCTATGTGATCCGCCGGATCAGCTGATGACGGGACTCAGCCCAGGTGCCCCTGGACCTCCGCCGCGGCCTCGTCCCCGTACGCCTTGGTGAACCGCTCCATGAAGTTCCCCCGCCGCAGCCGGTACTCCTGCGTTCCCACGGTCTCGATGACGAGCGTCGCCAGCATGCAGCCCACCTGAGCCGCCCGCTCCAGCGGGACCCCCCAGGCCAGCCCCGACAGGAACCCGGCGCGGAACGCGTCGCCGACGCCCGTGGGGTCCGCCTTGCGCTCCTCCTCCGCGCAGCCGACGACGATCGGCTCCTCGCCGACCTGGTCGATCCGCACACCCTGCGCGCCGAGCGTCGTGACCCGGTGGCCCACCTTCGCCAGGATCTCCGCGTCGGACCAGCCCGTCTTGGACTCGATGAGCCCCTTCTCGTACTCGTTGGAGAAGAGGTACGTGGCGCCGTCCAGCAGTATCCGGATCTCGTCGCCGTTCATCCGGGCGATCTGCTGGGAGAAGTCCGCGGCGAAGGGGATACCGCGCGACCGGCACTCCTCGGTGTGGCGGAGCATCGCCTCGGGGTCGTCGGCGCCGATGAGGACGAGGTCGAGGCCGTCGACCCGGTCGGCCACGGTCTTGAGCTCGATCTGGCGGGCCTCGCTCATCGCGCCCGTGTAGAAGGAGCCGATCTGGTTGTGGTCGGCGTCGGTGGTGCACACGAAGCGGGCGGTGTGCAGGGTCTCGGAGATGCGGACGGACGCGGTGTCGACGCCGTGCCGGTCCAGCCAGGCACGGTACTCGTCGAAGTCGAAGCCCGCGGCGCCGACGAGGATCGGGTTGGTGCCGAGCTGGCCCATACCGAAGGCGATGTTCGCGCCGACGCCTCCCCTGCGTACGTCGAGGTTGTCGACCAGGAAGGAGAGCGAGACCGTGTGCAGTTGGTCCGCGACGAACTGGTCGGCGAAGCGGCCGGGGAAGGTCATGAGGTGGTCGGTGGCGATGGAGCCGGTGACTGCGATGCGCACGGCGTGGCTCTCCTGGGGGGAGGGTGTATTGACGGTTCACGCTATCGGGTCCGTATGGGGTACTGCGAGGCGGCCGACGGCACGGTGAAGCAGGTAAAACTACCCGATAGTAGATCTTTCTTCGCGGGCTCCGGCGTGCATACGGTGCCGTCATGACCAACCTTGAGCTGTACGTCTCCGCTCCGGCCGACCTGGACGGGGGCCTCGCGTCGCTGCTCGGTGACTGCGCCCGGATGGCTCCGCACTGGGCAGCGCCCGACCGGATCGTTTCCCTTCCGGTTTCTCCCTCACTCATCCACGGCGTGACGGTTCCCGAGGGCTCCGCGCGGCTGCTGGAGGCGATGTCGGAGTACGGCGACTGAGCCACGGCGCTCGCGTCGGCGCGTTCGAGGGAACCGCGCGCTCCCCCGCTGCGTCCCATCGCCGTCCCCCGGAAAGGGGATGCGGGATACGACCCGCTTGCCGACCTTTTTGACAGGGTCGGGTCAGGGTCGAGGGACAGTTGCGCAGCAGAAGGAGCGATGCGGTGAACACCGAGCGACCCGACAACGACGAGGCCTCCGGCGGCGGGGACGGGAGCTCTGCGGAAGCGCGCGGTGCGGGGGCGCTCGGCGCCGAGGAGACGCGGGGTTCCGATGCTCACGGCGACGAGACGAGCGCCGGTGGAGCCGAGGGCACCGAGGGCACCGAGGAAGCCTCCGCTGCCGCCGGAGGCTCGACGGAGCACGCCGAGGAAGCGGCGGACGGCTCCCCGGCCTCCGGCTCCGTAGCCGACGCCGACGCCGACGAGCCGGACGGCCCCGCGGCCACCGACGCCCATGCCGACGCTGACACGGCACGGGCTCCCACCGATGGCGAGAGCTCGGCGGCTCCCAGCCGCACCGGCCTCGGCAGGCTTCCGGCACCCGACACCTCTGCCGGCCCGGACGAGCCTGTGGGCCTGGACACCGATCTCGATCAGCCTCAGCCCCCTACCCCCGATACCGCCGGCTCCGGGGCGGACTCCGACCACGATCACGTTCCCGCCGTTGCCGCCCTCCCCGACCCCGACGCCCCCCGTTCCGGTCGGCACCGCTCCCCCGTCGTCATCGCCGCCGTCGCCGCTGCCGTCCTGCTGGTCGGGGGCGGTGGGGCGTATCTCGCCGCCAGTACCTCCGGAGGGTCCGGCGACGGCGCGGCCTCCGGTGCGTCGGGGGACGACACTCCCCCGCCCCTCGCACTCGACGGTTACCGCGTGAGCGGTGGTGCGGGGAACGGGATCGCGCCCGGGGAGCCGAATCCGTACGGCACGACCTACCGCGTCGACGGCAGCCTCCCGGCGGGGCCCCGCTCGGCGCCGGTCTACCGGACCCAGGGGCAGGTCACCGAGGACGACGTGGTGCGGCTCGCCGAAGCGCTCGGGGTCGACGGGACGCCGGTGGCGCAGGGGCAGGTCTGGCGGGTCGGGACCAAGGACGGGTCCGGGCCGAGCCTCCAGGTGAACCGGCAGGCGCCGGGCGCGTGGACGTTCCAGCGCTACTCCCGCGTCATCGACAACTGTGACAGCGCCACCGTGTGCGGAGCCGAGCAGACCCCCACCGGATCTCCGGTGAGCGTGGCGGTCGCGGAGAAGGCCGCCGCGCCGGTACTGAAGGCGGCGGGTCAGGACGGCGCGAAGCTGGACGCGAGCCAGGTCATGGGCGCCCAGCGGGTCGTGAACGCCGATCCGGTCGTGGGCGGGTTGCCCACGTACGGCTGGACGACCGGCGTCACCGTGAACGGTCAGGGTGAAGTGGTCGGCGGCACCGGCCAGTTGAAGGCGCCGGTGAAGAGCGACACGTATCCCGTGCTGAGCGCCGAGAAGACGCTGGGCCTGCTGAACGAGGTGCCCGCGACCGGCCACCGCATGGGGATCGGCGGCTGCGCCAGTCCCGTACCGCTCAAGGACCGGTTGGAGGCGCCCTGCGGGGAGTCGACGGCGAGCCCCGCGAGGAACACGCTCACCGTCGAGAAGGCGGTGTTCGGGCTGGCGTCGCATCTTGTGGCCGGCAGGCAGGCGCTCGTGCCGTCCTGGCTGTTCGAGGTGCGGGCGACGGGCGCGAAGGACGCCTTCACGGTGACGTATCCGGCGGTCGACCCGACGTACATCGCCTCCCCGGCGACGGCGACACCCACGTCACCCGCCACACCCACGGCACCCTCGGACCAGCCGACCTCCGCGCCGAAGACGCGCGACGTCAAGGTGGACGGCTACTCGGCCGAGGGCGACGAGCTGACGCTGAGCTTCACGGGCGGGGTGTGCGGGGACTACGCGGCGACGGCGAGCGAGACCTCGGGCGAGGTGACGGCCAAGGTGACCTATACGCCGTGGCCGGACAAGGTCTGCATCATGATCGCCAAGGAGATTCAGAAGACCGTGCCGCTGAACGAGCCACTCGGTGACCGCAAGGTCGTGGGCTCGGACGGCAAGGAGATCCCGCTGAAGAAGGCGGGGGCACGGCTGCCGGAGACCTCCGGGGCCCGGTAGCCCTGGAGATACGAGAAGGCGGCGGCCCCGTCGGAGGGGGCCGCCGCCTTCTGTCGCTCGAGCCTTGGTCGAACCCGAGGCTTAGCTGAACGAGTCGCCGCAGGCGCAGGAGCCGGTCGCGTTCGGGTTGTCGATCGTGAAGCCCTGCTTCTCGATGGTGTCCACGAAGTCGATGGACGCGCCGCCCAGGTACGGGGCGCTCATGCGGTCGGTGACGACCTTGACGCCACCGAAGTCCTTGACGACGTCCCCGTCGAGGGAACGCTCGTCGAAGAAGAGCTGGTAACGCAGGCCGGAGCAGCCGCCGGGCTGAACGGCGACGCGCAGGGCCAGGTCGTCACGGCCTTCCTGGTCGAGCAGGGCCTTGACCTTCGCCGCGGCGGCGTCGGACAGGATGATGCCGTCGGTGACGGTGCCGGTCTCGTCCGATACGGACATCTACATCTCTCCCGGGTTGTACGGAGACTGCTTACCGACGATTGCAACCGCCGGGGCCGCGGATTCATTCCGGGCCGAGCAACTTGTCTTTTCGCCTGTCCTCTTCATGCTCGCACACCCGCGACGAAGCGAACAGCGGCCCGCGAACCACCCCTCTTCCGGAGGACCGGGATTCACGTCACATCGACGCTATAGCCATCGTCAAAGTGACGTGAACCGGGTTATGATAGATAGCGTCAGTTCGACGAAAAGTAGAAAGGGTGCGTGTCGTGACCACCGCCCAGACCACGGAGCTCGACGTACAGCCGACTCCGCTCGCCCTGTTGCTGCTCGGCCGCGAGGCCGACCCGAGGAGCGAGCGGGGCGTCGAGTGTCCCGGCGACCTGCCCTCGCCCTCCGACCCCGACCTGGTCGAGCGCGCCCGCGCGGCCAAGGAGAAACTCGGGGACAAGGTGTTCGTCCTCGGCCACCACTACCAGCGTGACGAGGTCATCCAGTTCGCCGACGTCACGGGTGACTCGTTCAAACTGGCCCGGGACGCGGCCGCGCGCCCGGAGGCCGAGTACATCGTGTTCTGCGGTGTGCACTTCATGGCCGAGTCGGCGGACATCCTCACGTCCGACGACCAGAAGGTGGTCCTCCCCGACCTCGCCGCCGGCTGCTCCATGGCCGACATGGCGACGGCCGAGCAGGTCGCCGAGTGCTGGGACGTGCT
Source organism: Streptomyces canus (assembly GCF_001514145.1). GTDB lineage: Bacteria > Actinomycetota > Actinomycetes > Streptomycetales > Streptomycetaceae > Streptomyces > Streptomyces canus. Next base: position 169,781 of record NZ_KQ948659.1, on the reverse strand, counting down.
CACCGAGGCCGGCATAGCCGAGCAGGTCGTGCCGGTGTCCTACATGAACTCCTCGGCGGACATCAAGGCGTTCACGGGCAAGCACGGCGGCACCATCTGCACGTCGTCCAACGCCAAGAAGGCTCTCGAGTGGGCCTTCGAGCAGGGCGAGAAGGTGCTGTTCCTGCCCGACCAGCATCTCGGCCGCAACACCGCCGTGCGGGACATGGGGATGACGCTGGAGGACTGCGTCCTCTACAACCCGCACAAGCCGAACGGCGGCCTGACCGCCGAGCAGCTGCGCGACGCGAAGATGATCCTGTGGCGCGGCCACTGCTCGGTGCACGGCCGCTTCTCGCTGGACTCGGTGGAGGACGTCCGCGCCCGGATCCCCGGCGTGAACGTCCTCGTGCACCCCGAGTGCAAGCACGAGGTCGTGGCCGCGGCGGACTACGTCGGCTCGACCGAGTACATCATCAAGGCGCTGGAAGCGGCCCCGGCCGGCTCGAAGTGGGCCATCGGCACGGAGCTCAATCTCGTACGCCGGCTCGCGAACCGTTTCGCCCCCGAGGGCAAGGAGATCGTCTTCCTCGACAAGACGGTCTGCTTCTGCTCGACCATGAACCGCATCGACCTGCCCCACCTGGTCTGGACCCTGGAGTCGCTGGCCGAGGGCAAGCTCGTCAACCGGATCGAGGTCGACAAGGAAACGGAGGCGTTCGCGAAGCTGGCGCTGGAGCGGATGCTGGCGCTGCCGTAGTCCCCTGCCCCCGCGGGCTCACCCCGGGTTCCGCTCGGGGTGGGCCGGGTCGAGGCTGAAGACGGTGCCGTCCGGGGTGCTCGCGATCAGCGCGCCACCGTACGGCAGCACCTCGGACTTGATCACGTCACCGCTCGCGAGCTGCTCGGCGTGCGCGCCCGTCTCCCACAGCAGGGTGCCCTTGCGGGCGTCCAGGGCCGCGACCCGGCCGCTGGTGCTGACGAGGTACAGCGTGCCGGTGCGGGCGTCGTACACGGGCTGGCCCGAGCCCTCGGCACCGGTCCGGGTCTGCCACAGCTGTCTGCCGGTCAGCGGGGACACGGCGGTCACCTGGCCGTTGGCCCCGGTGATCCACAGGGTGTCGGCGGCCAGGGTCACCGAGCCCTCGTAGTCCTTCGCCAGCTTCGTCGTGGTGCCGGCGCCGGTGTCCGGGTCGACCAGCAGGATCTTGCCGAACGTCAGGTCCTCGGGACGCGCCGGGCCCGTGCTGCCCCCGATCACGAAAGCCAGCCGGCCGTCGGCGACACCGAGCAGGCCGCTCTGGTACGGCGTCTTCAGGCGCCGGACGACCGAGCCGTCGGTCCGGTTCAGCTCCAGGACCGCGGCGGCCCGCGTCTCGTCACCCGGAAAGCATTGCGCGTACAGGGCGGAGCCGGCCGTCGGGAACATGCAGTAGTTGCCGGCGGGCATCTGTGCGGTCCAGCGGTCGTCGCCGGTGCGCGGATCGCGGGCCGTCACCAGTCGGCCGCTCGGGTCGGTGGTCAGGACGAGGTCGCCGGACACGGCCAGGTCGACGCTGGTGTCGTTCACCTTGCGGGACCACAGCCGCTCGCCGCTGTCCGTGTCGAGGGCGACGGCGGTGACCGTGCCGTCCCCGCCGTCGTCCGGGTAGACGACCTGCCGGACGATCACCGCGCCGTCGCGTACGCCGAGAAGCGTGAATTCGTTCAGCCCGGTCTCGCCGGAGTCGGCGGACGCGAGCGAGGAGCGCCAGACGGTCTTTCCCGTACGGCCGTCCAGGCGCACCGGAAGGATGTCGTTGCCCGCGCAGTAGACCGCGTCCTGGTACCTCCGGCAGGTGGCGTCGCCCGGGGATCCGCGGTCCTTTCCCAGCGCTTGGACCTCGCCCCGGGCCGCCGTCTCGTGCACCGTCGTCTGCCAGGGCTGCCAGCCGGACGGCACGGCCGCCCAGCGGGAGTCCGCGGACGAGGAGGCGCCCGCCACCTGCGGACCGTCCCCGAATCCCGGCCCGAACCGGATGTACCCGAGCACGCCCAGGGCCAGCGCGCAGACGGTACCGGTCACGGCGAGCAGGGGGCGGCGGATCCGGCGGACCCGCCCGGTGCGGGTGAGCGCCGCCGGCGCGGCCTCGGCGTACGTCTCCTCGACGCGGCGCAGAGCGTCCCGGCGGAGCGTCACGGTGTCCGGTGCCGTGCGGTCCGCCTCGGGCAGGACGTCCGCGAACTCCTTCGCCAGCGCGTCGAGTTCGGGGCGGTCCGCGGCCTCCTTGGTCAGACAGCGCTCCAGGATCGCGCGCAGCGGCTGGGCCACGCCGTCGAGGACGGGGGACTCGTGGACGACCCGGAAGGCCGTCAGATAGGGGCTGTCGGCGTCGAACGGCCCGCGTCCGGTCGCCGAGAACACCAGCAGCGCGCCGAGTGAGAAGACGTCGGAGGCGGGGCCGACCGTGCGGGCGTCGGTGAACTGCTCCGGGGACATGAAGGGCGGGGTGCCGATCATCTGCCCGGTCTCGGTGAGGGTGTTGTGGTTCTCGGCCGCGCGGGAGATGCCGAAGTCGATGACCCGGGGCCCGTCCGGGGCCAGCAGCACGTTGGCCGGCTTGAGGTCTCGGTGCACGACCCCGGCCCGGTGGATGTCCCGCAGCGCCTCCACCAGCCCGAGGGCCAGCTGCCGCAGTTCGGTGTCCTTCAGCGCGCCCCGCTCGCGGATCCGGTCGGCGAGGGAGCGGCCGGGTACGTACTGGGTGGCCATCCAGGGCCGTACCGCCTCGGGGTCCGCGTCCACGACCGGGGCGGTGAAGGCGCCGCTCACCTTGCGGACGGACTCGATCTCCTGACGGAAGCGGGCGCGGAAGACCTTGTCCTCGGCGTACTGGGCGTGCACGACCTTCACCGCGACCTCGCGCCCGGAGCGCGCCCTGCCCCGGTAGACGATGCCCATGCCACCGGTGCCGAGCCGGTCGACCAGTCTGTACCCGCCGACCGACTTCGGGTCGTCCTTGTGCAGTGGCACGCCCGAATCCCTCTCCCGTGTACGGCAGTTCGAGGGCCAGCATATGTAAACCAAGGGACGGGCTTCGCCCCCTGTGGACATCAGCGCTCGCGGCGGGTGTTGAGCCGGGCGGCCCGACGGGTCAGGTAGTCGCGTTCGGCGAGGTTGGGTGCCCGGTGTGCGGCTTCCGCGTACAGACGGGCCGCGGTGGTCAGGTCGCCGTCGCGTTCGTGGAGGTAGGCGGCGACCGCGGTGTGCCGGGGCAGCGAGTCCTCGATCGCGGCCAGGGCGGCCAGGCCCGCGCGGGGGCCGTCCGCCTCGCCCACGGCGACCGCGCGGTTGAGGCGGACGACGGGGCTGTCGGTGAGGCGGGCGAGCTCGTCGTACCACTCGACGATCTGCACCCAGTCGGTCTCCCCGGCGGTGGGTGCGTCGGCGTGCAGGGCGGCGATCGCGGCCTGGGCCTGGAACTCGCCCAGCCGGTCGCGGGCGAGGGCGGCCTGCAGGATCCGGACGCCCTCGGCGATCGCCACGGTGTCCCAGCGGGTGCGGTCCTGTTCGGCGAGCGGCACCAGACCGCCGTCGGGAGCGGTGCGGGAGGCGCGGCGGGCGTGGTGGAGCAGCATGAGGGCGAGCAGCCCGGCGACCTCGGGGTGGTCGATGGCGGTGGCGAGCTGCCGGGTGAGCCGGATGGCCTCGGCGGCGAGGTCGACGTCGCCGGAGTAGCCCTCGTTGAAGACCAGGTAGAGGACGCGGAGCACGGTGGCCACATCGCCGGGCTGGTCGAAGCGGACCCCGGAGACGGTCCGCTTGGCCCGGCTGATGCGCTGCGCCATGGTCGCCTCGGGCACGAGGTAGGCCTGGGCGATCTGGCGGGTGGTGAGTCCGCCGACGGCGCGCAGGGTGAGGGCGACGGCGGAGGACGGGGTGAGCGAGGGGTGGGCGCACAGGAAGTAGAGCTGGAGCGTGTCGTCCACGGCGGGCGCGGGTCCGGGCGCCGGTTCCTCCTCGATACGGTCCTCACGGCGGCGGCGAGCGGTGTCCGAGCGGGTCGCGTCGAGGAACTTGCGCCAGGCCACGGTGACCAGCCAGCCCTTCGCGTCCCGCGGCGGGTCGGCCGGCCAGACCCGGACGGCCTCGACGAGCGCGTCCTGGACGGCGTCCTCGGCCGCCGCGAAGTCGGCGCCGCGGCGGACGAGGACGGTGAGCACGCTCGGCGTGAGGCTTCTGAGCAGCACCTCATCCACCGGGGTGGCACTCCGGGTCGGTGGGTGACGCCGCGTAGAACGGGCGCAGCTCCAGCCACTCGTGGATCGGCTTCCCGCCCGCCCCGGGGGCGGCCGACAGCTCCCCGGCCAGCTCGACGGCCCGCTCGTAGCTGTCGACGTCGATCACCATCCAGCCGGCGATGAGGTCCTTGGTCTCGGCGAACGGCCCGTCGGTGACGGGCGGGCGCCCCTCGCCGTCGTACCGCACCCACGTCCCCTCGGGAGCGAGCGCCTGCCCGTCGACGTACTCCCCGGTCTTCACCAGCCGGTCCGCGAAGTCCCGCATGTACTGCACGTGCGCCGAGATCTCCTCAGGCGTCCACTGCTCCATGGGCACGTCGTTGGCCGGAGCCGGAGCGCCGCGGTAGTGCTTCAGCAGCAGGTACTTGGCCATGGTGTCTCTCCTCGGTCCCGTTGCGGCCCATTCTGGCCGCTCTCACCACGGGGACGGAGCGGGGCACGGGTTCTCGACATCACCGCGGGGATTCTTTCGCGGCCCACGTCGACGGCCCCCGTCGGGTCAGTCCACCCTCGGCCGTACCAGCCCCGACTCGTACGCGATCACCACGAGCTGGGCCCGGTCCCGGGCGCCCAGCTTGGCCATGGCCCGGTTGACGTGGGTCTTGACGGTGAGCGGGCTGACCTCGAGGCGCTCGGCGATCTCGTCGTTGGAGTGACCACCGGCGACCTGGACGAGGACCTCGCGCTCGCGGACGGTGAGGGCGGCCAGGCGTTCGGAGCGCACCGGGTCGTTGTCGTCCGCGTCGCCCTGGGCGAGGAAGCGGGCGATCAGCCCCTTGGTGGCGGCCGGGGAGAGCAGGGCCTCGCCGCCGGCCGCGACCCGGATGGCGCTGAGGAGTTCCTCGGGTTCGCTGCCCTTGCCGAGGAAGCCGGAGGCACCGGCCCGCAGGGACTGCACGACGTAGTCGTCGACCTCGAAGGTGGTCAGGATGACCACGCGGACATGGGCGAGGCTGGGGTCCTCGCTGATCATGCGGGTGGCCGCGAGGCCGTCCGTGCCGGGCATCCGGATGTCCATGAGGACGACGTCGGCACGCTCCTTCCTGGTCAGCCGGACCGCCTCGGCGCCGTCGGACGCCTCGCCGACCACCTCCATGTCCGGCTCCGAGTCGACTAGCACACGGAACGCGCTGCGCAGCAGTGCCTGGTCGTCGGCGAGCAGGACACGGATCGTCATACGGGCTCTCCCGTGGCAGGGGTGGGGGTCATACGGCGCCGCCGGCGGCCGGGGTGCGGGTCTTGACCGGCAGGATCGCATGGACGCGGAAACCGCCGCCGTAGCGGGGACCGGTGGTGAGGGTGCCGCGCAGGGCGGTGACCCGCTCGCGCATGCCGAGGAGGCCGTGGCCGCCGCCGCTGTCGGGGTCGTCGTCCTCGCCGGCGCCGTTGTCGAGGACGGTGATCTCCACGTTGGGGCCGACGCGTACGACGCTGACCTCGGCCTTGGCCTCCGTGCCGGCGTGCTTCTGGACGTTGGTGAGGGCTTCCTGGATGACCCGGTAGGCGGCCAGGTCGACGGCGGCGGGGAGGGTGGTGCCGTGGTCGGCGCGGGCGACCTCGACATGGAGGCCCGCGCTGCGGAAGGTGCCGACGAGTTCGTCGAGGCGGGCGAGCCCGGGGGCGGGCTCGGTGGGGGCCTCGGGGTCGCCGGACTGTCTCAGCAGGCCGACGGTGGCGCGGAGTTCGTTGAGCGCGGAGCGGCTGGCCTCGCGGACGTGGGCGAGGGCTTCCTTGGCCTGGTCGGGGCGCTTGTCCATGACGTGCGCGGCGACTCCGGCCTGGACGTTGACCAGGGCGATGTGGTGGGCGACGACGTCGTGCAGGTCGCGGGCGATACGCAGGCGTTCTTCGGCGACGCGGCGGCGGGCCTCCTCCTCGCGGGTGCGCTCGGCCTTCTCCGCGCGCTCTCTTATGGCCTGGACGAAGGCGCGGCGGCTGCGGACGGCGTCGCCCGCGGTGGCGCCGATCCCGGTCCAGGCGAAGATGCCGAGGTTCTCCTGGGCGTACCAGGGCAGCGGCCCGGCAAGCATCGCGGCGCCCGTCAGCACGGTCATGGTGAGCAGGCCGGCCCGCAAGGTGGTGGGGCGGTCGGTGGTGGAGGCGACCGTGAACAGGGCGATGACGGCGGCCATGGCGACCGGGGCCCGGGGATCGCCGGTGACGCACTCGATGATGGAGGCGGTGCCGGTGAGGGCGAGGACCGTGAGCGGGGCCCGGCGGCGGAAGACCAGGGCCAGAGCTGCGAGGACCATGAGCACGAGGCTGAGGGGGGCCGGGGTGCGCAGGCTCCAGCTGACGGCGTCCTTCTCATGGGGCTCGACGAAGGAGCCGGCCATCATGCAGGCGAGGACGCCCGCCGCGAGGACGGCGTCCAGGGCCAGGGGGTGCGCTTTGAGCTGCTGTCTGGCGCGCTGGAGAGTGCTCACGTCCGCAACGGTACGGGTGCCCTGGCGGGGGCGGAACGGAGGCTACCTGTACGTCCCGGGTGGCCGGGCCGGGGACGCGGTGACCGTCGTCCCCGGGAGCGCGCCGTGCGCCCGGTCATCCCGGGATGAGGCCGTCGTCGCTGAGCAGGTCCCGGACCTCCTCCAGGGTGGCGTCCGGGGACGGGAGGATCAGTTCCGAGGGTTCCAGGGAGTCGTCCGGGAGCGGCTCGCCCAGTTCGCGGACCCTGGTGAGGAGGGCTTGGAGAGTGCGTCGGAAACCCGGGCCGTCGCCGTTCTCCATCTCGGTGAGCAGCTCGTCGTCCAGCTTGTTCAGGTCGGCGAGGTGGCTCTCGGCCAGCCTCACCTGCCCCTCCCCCATGATCCGTACGATCATGTCGCCCTCCTCGGCGTGGGCCCTACTGCTTGTCGAAGCGTGGGGTGTCCTGCGGCTGCTGCTGGGACTGCGACTGGCCGGTGCCGCCCTCGATGGCCTGCTGCGACGACGAGCCTCCCGCCAGCTCCGCCTTCATGCGCTGCAGTTCCAGCTCTACATCCGTACCACCGGAGAGCCGGTCCAGCTCGGCCTGGATGTCGTCCTTGTGCATGCCGGACTGGTCGTCCAGGACGCCTGAGGCGAGCAGTTCGTCGATCGCGCCGGCCCGGGCCTGGAGCTGTGCCGTCTTGTCCTCGGCCCGCTGAATCGCCAGGCCGACGTCGCCCATCTCCTCGGAGATGCCGGAGAACGCCTCACCGATACGGGTCTGGGCCTGGGCCGCGGTGTACGTCGCCTTGATGGTCTCCTTCTTGGTGCGGAAGGCGTCCACCTTGGCCTGGAGGCGCTGGGCCGCAAGGGTGAGCTTCTCCTCCTCGCCCTGGAGCGTGGAGTGCTGGGTCTCGAGGTCGGTCACCTGCTGCTGGAGAGCGGCCCGGCGCGAGAGCGCCTCGCGGGCCAGGTCCTCACGGCCCAGTGCGAGGGCTTTGCGGCCCTGGTCCTCCAGCTTGCCCGACTGGGACTGCAGCTGGTTGAGCTGGAGTTCCAGGCGCTTGCGGGAGGTGGCCACATCGGCCACGCCCCGGCGCACCTTCTGGAGCAGCTCCAGCTGCTTCTGATACGAGTAATCGAGGGTTTCGCGCGGGTCCTCGGCCCGGTCAAGGGCCTTGTTCGCCTTCGCGCGGAAGATCATCCCCATACGCTTCATGACACCGCTCATGGGCTTCGCGCGCCCCCTTCTGACGGACTTCCAGCTCCAGCTCTGCGACAGAACCCACAGTACGGGCCCTGCATCCATTGACGCACTGTTCCGGGACGGATGCGCTCATCCCCAAGGACGACTGACCAATCCCCTGCTCCGGCGTAAGGAGTAGGTGACCTTCAGGGTGAGCAACCGATCACCGGACGTCCCCTCTGTCCCCCTACATGACGACTGGTGTTGCCGGATCGTTCCCCACCGGGCTGGGGTCCAACCCCGGACACCCCTTACCCTTGGGTTTTGTGTTCCGTAGCCGTGCCACCAAGGAAGAGAAGGCCGCCGTCGCCGACAAGGCGCAGCTGACCGACTCCAAGCAGCCCCGCGACCCGCAGGCCCCCAAGGGCCGGCCCACGCCGAAGCGCAGTGAGGCCCAGTCCCAGCGCCGCAGCGTCGCCAATACGTCGTTGACCCGCAAGGACGCCGCCAAGCGCCAGCGCGAGGAGCGCCGCAGCGCGCTGGAGAGGCAGCGCCAGGCGCTGGCCGGCGGCGACGAGCGGTATCTGCCCGCGCGGGACAAGGGCCCGGTGCGCAAGTTCGCCCGCGACACCATCGACGCGCGGTTCAACGTGGCGGAGTTCTTCCTGCCGATGGCCGTGGTCATCCTCGTGCTGAGCCTGGTGCGGGTGGGCGCGCTGCAGAGCATCGCGCTGCTGCTGTGGCTCGTCGTGATCGTGCTCATCGTGCTCGACTCCATCCTCACCGGTTTCCGTCTGAAGAAGCGGCTCGCCGAGCGCTTCCCGGACCAGAACCGCAAGGGCGCGGTCGCCTACGCCCTGATGCGCTCCCTCCAGATGCGTCGCCTCCGGCTGCCGAAGCCGCAGGTCAAGCGCGGAGAGCGGCCCTGAGTACGACGTCTTTCTCCGGGGGCGCGGCGGATGCCTGGCTGAACAAGCTGGGCGGGCTGCGGAATGTCGTACGACAGGAGCTGGTGGCCCGGCAGCTCGACGAGCAGATTGTCCAGCGGTACCCCGTCGGGCAGCGGCTGCGGGTGCTCGACGTGGGCATGGGCCAGGGCACCCAGGCGCTGCGGCTGGCCCGGGCCGGGCATCAGGTGACCGGGCTCGAACAGGACTCCACGATGGTCGCGGCGGCCCGGGAGGCCCTGTCCGCCGAGCCCGAGGGCATCCGGGAGCGGATGCGGATCATCGAGGGCGACGGCCGGGACACCGGGGTGCACTTCCTGCCGGGCAGCTTCGACGTGGTGCTGTGCCACGGTGTGCTCATGTACGTCGAGGAGCCGGATCCGCTTCTCGCGGGGCTGGCGCGGATGCTGGCACCGGGCGGGCTGCTGTCGTTGCTCGTGCGCAACGGTGACGCGCTGGCGATGCGGCCGGGGCTCGCCGGGGACTGGGCCGGAGCGCTGGGCGCCTTCGACACCACCGCGTACCGCAACCGGCTGGGGCTCGATGTGCGGGCCGACCGGCTGAGCACGCTGACCGCGACCCTCGCCGGCATCGGGGCACCGCTCCAGGCCTGGTACGGCGTGCGGGTGTTCACGGACACGGCGTCGGACGGGACCGAGGCGCCGGCCGATGTGGAGGCGCTGCTGGCCTGCGAGGAGCGGGCCGGGCGGACGGATCCGTATCGAGGGGTCGCCGCGCTGCTGCACCTGTGCGGAGTGCGGGGCTGAGCGCTCCGTCGCTGTGCGGAGGGGGGCGAGGGGGCCATGGCACCCTCGCCCGTCGGGGTCAGGCCTCCTCGGCCGCGCGCAGGCTCATCGGACCGTAGATCTCCGTGGCGTCCTCGAACAGCCGTACCTGTTCCGCGCCGCCCGCGAGCAGGGCCTTCCAGTACTCACCGAGCCAGGACTCGGCGTCTCCCTGGGTGGTGAACTCCTCCGGCTCCACGGCGGGCTGGGTCTCCGCGCCGTCGGCCTTCTCGAATCGCCAGGTCCATGTCGCCATGCGAGCCTCCCGTGTTTGATCCGTTACGAAGAGCACCCTAAGCGGTAGTTCGTCGGCCGCGGGCCTGTGGGGGTTGCTCGCGCAAGATCAACGGGTACCGGCGAGAATCGTTTCCGTGGAACTCACTCTGCTCGGTACCGGTGCCCCCAACGGCCTTCCCCGCCCCGGCTGTCCCTGTGCCGCCTGCGCGGTCGCCGTCGGGGCGGACGCGCGGGGTGCCACCGCCGTCCTCGTCGACGAGACCCTGCTGCTCGATCTCACCCCCGGTGCCGCCTTCGCGGCCGCCCGCGTCGGGCACTCGCTCGGTGGCGTACGGCAGGTTCTGCTGTCGCACCCCCACGACGGACCCCCCGTCGAGGTGCCCGCCGGGCTTCCGCAGCCGGGGCGGGTGCCGGACGGACGGGAGTTGACGTTGCTGACGGGCCATCGGGTGCGGGCCGTGGCGATGGACGCGCCGGGGACCGGGTACGCCGTCACCGGACCCGCCGGGCAGCGGGCGCTGTATCTGCCGCCGGGGGGTTCGCCCGCCGGGCTGGAGGAGGGGGCCGTCGAGTCGTACGACATGGTGCTCGTCGATGTCGTACGGCGGCCGGACGCGCTGGCCCGGCTGCGGGCCGTGGGCGCTGTCGGGCCCACCACGGATGTCGTCGCCGTGCATATCGATCATGACGTGCCACCGGGGGCCGAGTTGCGGCGGCGGCTCGCCGCGGCGGGGGCGCGGGCCGTGCCCGACGGGACGACGCTGGCCGTCGGGGTCTACGAGGACGTACCGGATGTGCCGCGGCGGACGCTGGTGCTGGGCGGGGCGCGGTCCGGGAAGTCGGTGGAGGCCGAGCGGCGGCTGGAGGCCTTCCCCGAGGTGCTGTACGTGGCGACCGGCGGGTCGCGGAACGGGGACACCGAGTGGGCCTCCCGGGTCTTCGCGCATCGGGAGCGGCGGCCCGGGTCGTGGCGTACCACCGAGACGTGCGATCTGGTGCCGCTGCTGAAGGACGACGGGGCGCCGCTGCTGATCGACTGTCTGTCGCTGTGGCTGACGGACGCGATGGACGCCGTGGGAGCGTGGGACGACGCGGAGTGGGCCGACGGCGGGGAGCGCGAACTGCGAGCACGGGTACGGGAGTTGACGGAGGCGGTGCGGGGTGCGCGGCGGACCGTGGTGGCCGTGTCCAATGAGGTGGGGTCGGGGATCGTGCCGGCCACCGCGTCCGGGCGCCGGTACCGGGACGAACTGGGGCGGCTGAACGCGGCGTTCGCGGGCGAGTGCGAGCAGGTGGTGCTGGTGGTGGCGGGGCAGGCGATGGTGCTACGGGGCTGAGGTGGCGGTGCCTTCACGGTCCTTGCGGGCGATCACCCGGTACGCCTTCGCGAAGCGGGTGCCGGCGAGGAGGAGGGCCAGGGTGTGGTCCAGCGCTCTCGCGGCGAAGGCCAGCGGCCCGATCGCCCTCGGGGACAGGCGGGTCGTCACGCGGCCCGGGATGTGCGCGGATCTGCGGGCCGTGGTCACGATCGTGCAGCCCTGCGACTCCAACTCGGCGCGGGGGTCGTCCTGGCATTCCACGAGGAGGTGGCCGCCGGGGCGCAGGACGGCGAGGGCGGCCTGGAAGTCCTTGGTGCGGGGCCGCTGGTTCAGCAGGCTGACCACGTCGTAGCGGGCGCGGAGACGGGCGGTGATCTGCGGGTCCGTCAGCCGGCCGAGGTGGCCTTCCTCCAGGCGTTCGACCGCCTGGGCGTGCAGGACGCGGTGACTGAGGTCCAGGCCGTCGAAGGCCGTGTAGGGGAAGAACCTTCTCGCTGCCTCCGGGAAGTCCGCGTCCCCCGTCTCCACGTCCAGCCAGCTCTCCGGTTCGGGGAACCGCAGTATCGCGCGGGCGGTGGAGCGAAGACGCCGTACGGACGGGGCGGTCGGTGCGGGCATGAGGCCTCCCGGGAACGTACGGCAATTCGCTGCAAATCGGAACGTATGGGATCCCGATCCCGGGTGCAACGACGTCGTGGCCACGTGGCGCCCCCGTGTTCGATCAGGGCCGGTACTGTTCGGCGAATGAGCTCGCTTAATCTCGACGACTTCACCGATCTGATCGAGCGCCCCGACGGCGGGGTGCGTCGCGACGCCGAGGCGCGCCGGGAGCGTCAGATCGTGCCGCCCGGGGCGCTGGGCCGCCTCGACGACCTGGGTGAGTGGCTGGCAGCGGCGCAGTCGGCCGTACCGGTACGGCCGGTCGAGCGGCCGCGCGTCGTGCTGTTCGCCGGTGACCACGGGATCGCCGAACTGGGCGTCTCGGGGCGGGCCGCCGGCAGCGCCTCGGAGCTGGTGCGGGAGGTCCTGGAGGGCGGCCGTCCGGTGTCGATCCTCGCGCGGCGGCTGGGTGTGCCGGTGCGGGTCGTCGACATGGCGCTGGACTGCGATCCGGCCGAGCTGCCGGAGGATGTCGTACGGCATCGGGTGCGGCGCGGGAGCGGTCGAATCGATGTCGAGGACGCGTTGACCCTCGAGGAGGCGGAGGCCGCCTTCCGGGCCGGGATCGCGGTGGCCGACGAGGAGGCCGACTCCGGTACCGATCTCGTGGTGCTCGGCGATGTGAGTGTGGGCGGGACCACGGTGGCCGGGGTGCTGGTCGCGGCGCTGTGCGGGACCGACGCGTCCGTCGTGACCGGGCGGGGCGGGACCGGGATCGACGATTTGGCCTGGATGCGCAAGTGCGCGGCGATCCGGGACGCGCTGCGGCGGGCGCGGCCGGTGCTCGGGGACCAGTTGCAGTTGCTGGCGGCCGTCGGCGGGGCCGACCTCGCCGCGATCACGGGCTTTCTCCTGCAGAGCGCGGTGCGCAAACTGCCCGTCGTGCTGGACGGGGTGGTCGTGGCCGCCTGTGCGCTGGTGGGTCAGCGGATCGCGTTCCGGGCGCCGGACTGGTGGCTGGCCGGGCAGAACAGCGGTGAGCCGGGACAGACGAAGGCGCTGGACCGGATGGCCCTGGAACCGCTGCTCGACCATGGTGTGACTGTCGGGGAGGGTGCGGGCGGACTGCTGGCACTGCCGCTGGTGCAGGCCGCGGCTGCGCTGGCCGCCGAGCTGCCGGAGAGGCCCGCGGTTTCCGAGGAGGAGCCGGAGAAGGTGTCCGAGGAGGAGTAGTCCCGGACAGGTGGGTGCCCTTGCGAGGGAATCACCGGCGCAAGGGGCATGATCGCCCTTCATGGGAGATGTCCGAGTTGCACCTGTTCGGAAGGTCCGCCGGTCCACCACCGCCTCGCGGCGGGCCGCCGGATTCGCCGTCTGGTATCTGCGGGTCGTCGCGTTCGTCAACTTCCTCAGCGCGGTGTGGGTCTCGCTGGGGCAGGACGTGCGGCGGCACAACCAGGAGGACTTCTTCACGCCGTATCTGCTGACGGCGGGCTTCGCCTCCGGGGTGTTCACGGCCTTCCTCGCCATCACCATGCGGCGGCGCAAGCGCGCGGCGTGGATCCTGAACCTGGTGCTGTCGGGGGCGTTCCTCGCGCTGTTCCTCTTCGCGATGGCGTTCCCGGAGATCCGTCGGTACGCGCAGAACTGGATCTCGCTCGGCCTCACGGCCGCGTTCGTCGCCGCGCTGCTCGTCGGCCGGCGGGAGTTCTACGCCAAGGGTGACCGGTCCAATCCGCGGCTCGCCGCCGCCGTGGCCGTGGGCGGACTGCTCGTGTCCTCGTTGCTGGCCGCGCTGCTGGTGACCGCCACCAACAAGGCCTCGAGGTCCTCGTCCTTCGGGGAGCGGTGGTGGTACGGCACACTGCGGCTGGTCTCCGTCGCCGCCGACGACTCCCGCTTCGACGGGATCCTGACGCCGAACTGGGTCAACGTCGTCATCAACGTGCTCAGCACGATCCTCGTCCTCGCCGTCCTCTACGCCGCCTTCCGCTCCCGGCGTGCGGTCGACCCGCTCACCGAGGACGACGAGCGGCGCCTCAGGGAGCTGCTGGAGCGGCACGGCGAGCGGGACTCGCTCGGGTACTTCGCGCTGCGCAGGGAGAAGAGCGTCGTCTGGTCACCGACCGGGAAGGCGGCCGTGACCTACCGGGTCGTCAGCGGGGTCTCGCTGGCCTCCGGCGATCCGATCGGCGACCCGGAGGCCTGGCCGGGGGCGATCGAGCCGTGGCTCGCCGAAGCGCGGGCGCACGGGTGGCTGCCGGCGGTGATGGGCGCGGGCGAGGACGCGGGGACGGTGTACGCGCGGCACGGCCTGAACGCGCTGGAGCTGGGCGACGAGGCGATCGTCGAGGTCGCCGAGTTCACGCTGGAGGGGCGGGCGATGCGGACCGTCCGGCAGGCCTACAACCGGGTCAAGCGGGCCGGGTACACGGTACGGATCCGGCGCCACGAGGACATCCCCGCCGAGGAGATGGCGGCTCTCGTACGGCGTGCGGACGACTGGCGGGACGGTGCCACCGAGCGCGGGTTCAGCATGGCGCTGGGGCGGCTCGGGGATCCGGAGGACGGCCGGTGCGTCGCGCTGGAGTGCAGGGCCGGCGACGGTGAGCTGAAGGCGGTGCTCTCCTTCGTGCCGTGGGGGCCGCACGGGCTGTCCCTCGACCTCATGCGCCGGGACCGCGACGCGGACAACGGACTCATGGAGTTCATGGTCATCGAGCTGCTGAATCGCGCCCAGGAGATTCAGATCACCCAGGTTTCGCTCAACTTCGCCATGTTCCGTTCGGTCTTCGAACGTGGTGCACGCCTTGGTGCCGGGCCGGTGCTGCGGCTGTGGCGGTCGCTGCTCAGCTTCTTCTCGCGCTGGTGGCAGATCGAGTCCCTGTACCGGGCCAACGCCAAGTACCGGCCCATCTGGGAGCCGCGGTTCCTCCTCTTCGAGAAGAGCGCGGACCTGCCGCGCATCGGCATCGCCTCGGCCCGCGCGGAGGGGTTCCTGGAGGTGCCGGGACTGCCGGGGTGGCTGCGGCGGCGGGAGCACCTGAGCACGCACAGATGAGGACGATGGGATGAAGACGCTCGCCCGCTGGGCCCGCGCGGAGTGGGGGCCGCTGTACGTCACCGTGCGCGGACCGCTGCTGCGGCGGACGTGGCGGGCGGTCCCCCTGGCGTTGACGGCCGTCGGTCTGACGGCTGCCCTGCACTTCGTGCACAACCAGTCGTGGGGTTATGACGTCGTCCAGGACGTCGGTGCCGTACGCGCCGCGGACCCGCTGTGGCTCGCTCTGCTCCGCACTCCCCTCTCCCTGTTCGTGCCGGCCCTGGACCTGCCGGTGTGGGGCGCGCTGGCGCAGATCCTGTTCGTGTTCGGGATCGCCGAGATCTGTCTGGGCCGGTGGCGGACGCTCGCTCTGGCCTACGCGGCCACGCTCGCCGGAACGCTGTACGCCCGCGTGGGTGTCTGGCTGGGCCCCGACAGCCCGCTCGGCCTGTCCGCCTCGGACGCGCACGTCGTCGACACCGGCCCGTCGGCGGCCGTGGTGGGCCTCGCCGTCTTCCTCGGCCTGCGCTACGGCGCCCGGGTCACCGCGGGCGCCGTCATCGCGGCGATGGTGGCGGAGGTGCTGGTGAAGGAGAACCTCGCCGGCAGGGAACACCTCGCGGCGATCGCGGCGATGCTGGCGCTGTGTGCGATCTCGACGGCACGCCGGCGGCGTGCGAGGGAAGAGGCCGGGTCGGGGCTGCCGCCCGGCGAGCCCTGAGACGAGCACCGACGCGGACCACGTCCCGCGTCCTCACCCGCGCCGATCCCGCCGGAAGCGACCCGTGCGCCCGCGCCTCGGCGAGCCACGGCCCGATCGCCCCCGGCCAGGGTTCTCCCCGCGCAGCCCATGCGTCCTCGGGCCCCGGGCTCCGGAACCCGGCATTGACGCCGACCGCCCCGCGCCCTGACCAAGATCCCCGCGGCGCGTCAGCGGCGTTCCAGCGACGGCGTCGGGTCCGGTTTGCCGCCGATCAGGTCCTGGAACCTCCGGCGGGGGCCCGACCAGCGCTTGTCGCGGTGGTAGGCGCGCAGGGTGGCCCGGGCGCGGGCGCGCGGGCGGCTGCGGTAGAAGCGGCGGGCCCAGGGGGAACCCGGGCGGGCCAGGCGGATGACACCGATCAGGCCGACGAGCGGGACGATCACGCTGAAGATCGCCATCCGGGTCTTGCCCTTGAACAGGACCAGCATCGCGAAGACGAAGTTGACCACCACGCTGGTGATCACGCCGCCGCGGTCCTGGGCCTCCTCCTGCGTCACGTCGTTGACACCGAACGGCGAGAACCCCGCGAGCATCAGGCCGACCAGCGCCGCGGTGAGGACCACGACCTCGACGCTCTTGCGGCCCTCCTCGGTCCAGTAGACGTCGTCGAGATGCAGGATCAGCGCGAACTCGTCCAGCACCAGACCCGCGCCCATGCCGAAGACGACCGCGCACAGCCCCGCCACGAAACCGTGCCGCCCGCTCGTGACCGCGCCGAAGCCGCCGACGACGGTGAGGACGACTCCGGGCACCACGTGGTGGATGTGCACCCCTCCGGTGCTGACGTTGCCGAAGGGACCCTTGCCCGCCCGGATGAGCCGGGTGATGACCCGCGTGATCACGAAGGTCAGGACGAACGCGGTCAGGGCGAGGAGCAGCGGCAGCTTGCCCGGTTCCACGATGTTGCGCTCCAGCCAGTGACCCATGTCCCCAGTCTCCGACCGGCGGGGGTGGGCCGCCCGGCGGCCACGGCGTCCGGGCTACCCTGCCGACGTGTCCATGACCCCGCCCCCGCTCGACGGCCTCCGCTTCGCCTTCGGCACGCTCAGCGTGCTCCCGGTGAAGGTGACCCGCTGGGACCGGGAGGCGGCACGCGGCGGCATGCTGTGCGCTCCGCTGGTCGGGCTGGCACTGGGGGCCGTGTCGGCCGCGCTGGGCCTCCTGCTCCTGGCCCTGGGCTCCTCCGCACTGCTCGCCGCGGTTGCCACCGTCGCCGTACCGGCGGTCCTCACACGGGGTCTGCACCTCGACGGCCTCGCGGACACCGCCGACGGCCTGGGCAGCGGCAAGCCCGCCGAGGACGCCCTGCGGATCATGAAGCAGTCCGACATCGGACCGTTCGGAGTGATCACCCTCGTCTTCGTGCTGCTCGCCCAGGTGGCCGCGCTGTCGCAGCTGTACGGCGACTCGTGGGCGCGGGGTGCGACGGCGGCCGTGGTCTCGGCGACGGCCGCGCGCCTGGTCCTGACGCTGGCGGCCCGCGCCGGGGTCCCGCCGGCCAGGCCGGAGGGGCTGGGGGCCGCGGTGGCGGGGGTGGTCCCGGTACGAGGCGCGATACCGGTGGCCGTCGCGGTGACGCTGGGGGCGGCCGGAGCGGGGGCGCTCCTCGGGTCGTACGACATCGTCCGCACGGTCCTGGCGGTCGCCGCCGCCGTGGCAGCGGCCGAGCTTCTCCTGCGGCACTGCACGCGCCGCTTCGGCGGAGTGACCGGGGACGTGTTCGGAGGGCTGGCGGAGACGGCGGCGACGACGGCACTGGTGATCCTGTCGGTGAACGTCTAACAGGCCTCGCGCCACACCCCGAGCTCGTACTTCTTCAGCATCGAACTCAGCTTCAGCCGCCGGGACTCGGCGCAGAAGCGGCTGGTGGGCAGTTCGTACTCGACGTGGAAGACCGCCTTGTCCGCCTTGACGAACGGCTCCATGTCCGCGCACTCGGCGTACTGCGCGCACTGCTCGTTGACCGCGAAGTCGAAGTCCCCCACCAGCTCCGGGATCTGGTCGAGGTCGTTCTTCAGGCCGACCGACAGTCCGCGGTCGTGGGCCATGTCGGCGATCAGACGGTTGTAGCGGAGCTGGTCCCCCGCCGTCAGTTTGAAGCCCGAGCGGTTCTTGTAGCCGTCCATGTTGTCCGGTTCCACCGCGTCGAAGCCCTTCTCGCGGCACATGTCGAGGCGGTCCGCCATCAGGGGTTCCAGGGCGTCCGTGGCGCGGATGTCGAGCCAGCGCTCCCCCTTCCAGCCGTTGCCGCGCCCGATCACCGACTCGGGGAACCTGTCGGCGTCGGGGCGCCAGTCCTCCCATGCGCCGGTGGAGAGGTAGCAGATGACCTTGCGGCCCTTGCGGTGCAGGGACGACACCACCGCCTCGGACTGGTCGAAACCGTCGATGTCGTACACCGGCACGTCAACGGACGTGTCGACACGGCCGGTCAGCTGCCACTGCCAGGCGACGCCGGGGCGGGGCCGCCAACGGGCGTCGCCGGACGCGGAGTCGGGGGTGGAGTCGGGGGTGGTCGAGCATCCCGTCACCAGGAGGAACAGGACGACGAGCAGGAGAGGGCGCTTCAACGGACGGGCTCCAGACAGTGCGACGGCGTACCCAGGGATGATCTCGTGTGCCGCAGCCGGAGGTACGCTCGGCCGACCCGAGCGTAGGCTCGTCCCGGGTGGTCGCCGACAGGGGTGAAGGCCCCGATCGGGGCCCGTGCTCGGACACGAAATAGGGTCGGCCGTCGGGCCCGGTCGACCCACCCTCTCGACCACAGCAACTTCACATCGGAAGCGAGAATTCACCACCGTGACTGCTCTCACTCTCAGCACCTCCGCGGCGCCCGGCCTGCGGGCCGACGCGATCGTGATCGGTGTCGCCAAGGGCGCGAAGGGCCTGGTAGTGGCGCCGGGCGCCGAATCCGTGGACAAGGCCTACGACGGCAGGCTCGCCGGCGTCCTGGAGACGCTCGGTGCCTCCGGCGCCGAGGGCGAGGTGACGAAGCTGCCGGCGCCCTCCGGCATCAAGTCGCCGCTCGTGGTGGCCGTGGGCCTGGGCGCCGAGCCCGAGAAGGACTCCTCCTTCGACCCGGAGGCGCTGCGCAAGGCCGCCGGTGTCGCCGCCCGCGCGCTGGTCGGCGCGAAGAAGGCCGTGTTCGTGCTGCCGCTCGGCGACGCCGCCGACGCCGGCGCGGTCGCCGAGGGCGTGCTGCTCGGGGCGTACTCCTTCACCACGTACAAGGAGAACGGCAAGGACGCCAAGGCGAAGAACGGCAAGGCTCCGCTGGCCGAGGCCGCGCTGCTGGGCGGCAAGCCGCGGGACGCCGCGTACAAGGCCGCGCTCGCCCGGGCCACCGCGGTCGCCGAGGAACTCAACCGCGCGCGCGACCTCATCAACATGCCGCCGAACGACCTGAACCCCGAGGTGTTCGCCTCGATCGTGCAGGCCGCGGGCAAGGAGCACGGCCTCAAGGTGCAGGTGCTCGACGTGAAGGCGCTGGAGAAGGGCGGCTACGGCGGCATCCTCGGCGTCGGCGCGGGGTCGGCGTCGGGGCCGCGGCTGGTGAAGCTGTCGTACACCTCGTCCAAGGCGAAGAAGCACCTCGCGCTGGTCGGCAAGGGGATCACGTACGACTCGGGCGGTATCTCGCTGAAGCCGGCGGGCCACAACGAGACGATGAAGTGCGACATGAGCGGGGCGGCGGCGGTGTTCGCGGCCGTGGTCTCGGCCGCGCGTCTGGGTCTCGAGGTCAACGTCACCGGGTGGCTGGCGCTCGCCGAGAACATGCCGTCGGGGTCGGCCACGCGTCCCGGTGACGTGCTGCGGATGTACAGCGGCAAGACCGTGGAGGTGCTCAACACCGACGCGGAGGGGCGGCTCGTCCTCGCGGACGCGCTGTGGGCCGCGTCCCAGGAGAAGCCGGACGCCATCGTGGACGTCGCGACCCTCACCGGCGCGATGATGCTGGCGCTCGGCAGCCGGACGTTCGGGATCATGGCCAACGACGACGCGTTCCGCTCCGCGGTGTACGAGGCCGCCGAGGAGGTCGGGGAGCCTGCCTGGCCGATGCCGCTGCCGGAGCACCTGCGCAAGGGCATGGACTCTCCCACCGCCGACATCGCGAACATGGGTGAGCGGATGGGCGGTGGGCTGGTCGCCGGGCTCTTCCTGCGGGAGTTCGTGGGCGAGGGGATCACCTGGGCGCACCTCGACATCGCGGGTCCCGCGTTCAACGACGGCGGTCCGTTCGGGTACACGCCGAAGGGCGGGACGGGGACGGCGGTGCGGACGCTGGTGCGGCTCGCTGAGTTGACTGCCTCGGGTGACCTGGGGTGATGGTCGCCCACTAGCTCGGTGCCATCGGTTGTGTGGCGTCTGCAGGGGCGTGGGGGCTGGTCGCGCCACGCGGCGGAGCCGCAAACGGATACAGCCCCCGCGCCCCTGACGTGTCTCACCATGTCCCCTCTTCTCATGTGAGCGTGTGGTGTCTCACACCCCGGCCCGGCGTCTCGTTCAGGGCGGACAAGTGCGAAGATGGGGCTCGGCAGGACAGGGCCCCCACCACAGGGCCGAAGAAAGAGCGGCCGGACACCAGCCGCCGCGCGGTCACTGGAGACCGGCGTACGGCGCACATGCATGGAGGACGTGACGTGGCGAACGACGCCAGCACCGTTTTCGACCTAGTGATCCTCGGCGGTGGTAGTGGCGGTTACGCCGCGGCCCTGCGCGGGGCTCAGCTGGGGCTTGACGTCGCCCTGATCGAGAAGGACAAGGTCGGCGGTACCTGCCTGCACCGGGGATGCATCCCCACCAAGGCCCTGCTGCACGCGGGCGAGATCGCCGACCAGGCCCGCGAGAGCGAGCAGTTCGGTGTGAAGACCACCTTCGAGGGCATCGACATCGCCGGGGTGCACAAGTACAAGGACGGCGTCGTCGCCGGCCTGTACAAGGGCCTCCAGGGGCTTGTCGCCTCCCGGAAGGTCCACTACATCGAGGGCGAGGGCCGGCTGTCGTCGCCGACCTCCGTCGATGTCAACGGACAGCGCATCCAGGGCCGCCACGTGCTCCTCGCGACCGGCTCCGTGCCGAAGTCGCTGCCGGGCCTGGAGATCGACGGCAACCGGATCATCTCCTCGGACCACGCCCTCGTCCTCGACCGCGTGCCGAAGTCCGCGATCATCCTGGGCGGCGGTGTCATCGGCGTCGAGTTCGCCTCGGCGTGGAAGTCCTTCGGGTCGGACATCACGATCATCGAGGGTCTCAAGCACCTCGCCCCGCTCGAGGACGAGAACTCCTCCAAGCTGCTCGAGCGCGCGTTCCGCAAGCGCGGCATCAAGTTCAACCTGGGCACCTTCTTCCAGAAGGCCGAGTACACCCAGGACGGCGTCAAGGTCACCCTTGCCGACGGCAAGGAGTTCGAGGCCGAGGTACTGCTGGTGGCCGTCGGCCGCGGGCCCGTCTCCGCCGGTCTCGGTTACGAGGAGCAGGGCGTCGCGATGGACCGCGGCTACGTCCTGGTCGACGAGTACATGCGCACCAACGTCCCGACCATCTCCGCCGTCGGTGACCTGGTCCCCACGCTCCAGCTCGCGCACGTCGGCTTCGCCGAGGGCATCCTGGTCGCGGAGCGTCTGGCCGGACTCAAGACCGTTCCGCTCGACTACGACGGCGTCCCGCGGGTGACCTACTGCCACCCCGAGGTCGCCTCCGTGGGCATCACCGAGGCCAAGGCCAAGGAGATCTACGGCGCGGACAAGGTCGTCGCTCTGAAGTACAACCTCGCGGGCAACGGCAAGAGCAAGATCCTGGGTACCGCGGGCGAGATCAAGCTCGTCCAGGTGAAGGACGGTGCCGTGGTCGGCGTCCACATGGTCGGCGACCGCATGGGCGAGCAGGTCGGCGAGGCCCAGCTGATCTACAACTGGGAGGCGCTGCCGGCCGAGGTCGCCCAGCTCATCCACGCCCACCCGACGCAGAGCGAGGCGCTCGGCGAGGCGCACCTGGCCCTTGCGGGCAAGCCGCTGCACGCGCACGACTGATCCCTCGGTCGACGAAGCGACGATCACAGACTTCCGCAATTCGTAAGGAGCAACCGAAACCATGGCGGTTTCCGTAACCCTTCCGGCGCTCGGCGAGAGCGTCACCGAGGGCACCGTCACCCGCTGGCTGAAGGCCGAGGGTGAGCGTGTAGAGGCCGACGAGCCGCTGCTCGAGGTGTCGACCGACAAGGTCGACACCGAGATCCCCTCCCCCGCCGCCGGCATCCTGGCCTCCATCAAGGTCGCCGAGGACGAGACGGTCGAGGTCGGCGCCGAGCTGGCCGTGATCGACGACGGCACCGGCGCCCCCGCCGCTGCCCCGGCACCGGCCGCCGAGCCGGTCGCCGAGCCCGCCCCGGAGCCGGCTCAGGCCGCCCCGTCCACCGAGCAGGCCGCCCCCGCGCCGGCTCCCACCGCCGAGGCCGCTTCCGGCGGCGGCTCCGCCGAGGGCACGGACGTCGTCCTGCCCGCGCTGGGCGAGTCCGTCACCGAGGGCACCGTCACCCGGTGGCTGAAGGAGGTCGGCGAGGAGGTCGCGGAGGACGAGCCCCTGCTCGAGGTCTCCACGGACAAGGTCGACACCGAGATCCCGGCGCCGGTCGCCGGCGTCCTGCTGGAGATCGTGGTCGGCGAGGACGAGACGGCCGAGGTCGGCGCGAAGCTCGCCGTCATCGGCGCCCCGGGCGCGGCTCCGGCCGCTGCCCCGGCCCCCGCCGCTCCGGCCCCCGCTGCCGAGGCCCCCGCCCCGGCGCCCGCCCCCGCGGCTCCGGCGCCCGCTCCGGCTCCTGCCCCGCAGGCGCCCTCGGCTCCGGCCCCGCAGCAGCAGACGGCTCCGGCACCCGCCGCTCCGGCTCCGGCGCCCGCCCCGGTCACCCCGGCCCCGGCTCCCGCCGCGACCTCCGGTGACGACGGCGCCTACGTGACCCCGCTGGTGCGCAAGCTCGCCGCCGAGAACGGCGTCGACCTGGCAGCCGTCAAGGGCACCGGCGTCGGCGGCCGGGTCCGCAAGCAGGACGTCATCGCCGCCGCCGAGGCCGCGAAGGCCGCCGCCGCTGCTCCGGCTCCCGCCGCGGCCGCTCCGGCTGCCGCCACCGCCAAGAAGGCGCCGTCCCTGGAGGCCTCCCCCCTCCGTGGCCAGACCGTCAAGATGCCGCGCATCCGCAAGGTCATCGGCGACAACATGGTCAAGGCGCTGCACGAGCAGGCGCAGCTGTCCTCGGTCGTCGAGGTCGACGTCACCCGCCTGATGAAGCTGCGCGCCCGCGCCAAGGACGGCTTCGCGGCCCGTGAGGGCGTCAAGCTCTCCCCGATGCCGTTCTTCGTCAAGGCCGCGGCCCAGGCGCTGAAGGCGCACGCGCCCGTCAACGCCCGGATCAACGTGGACGAGGGCACGATCACCTACTTCGACACCGAGAACATCGGTATCGCGGTGGACTCCGAGAAGGGCCTGATGACCCCGGTCATCAAGCACGCGGGCGACCTCAACATCGCCGGCATCGCCAAGGCCACGGCGGAGCTCGCGGGCAAGGTCCGCGCGAACAAGATCACGCCCGACGAGCTGTCCGGCGCGACCTTCACCATCTCCAACACCGGTTCGCGCGGTGCGCTCTTCGACACGATCATCGTGCCGCCGGGCCAGGTCGCGATCCTCGGTATCGGTGCCACGGTCAAGCGGCCGGCGGTCATCGAGACCGAGGAGGGCACGGTCATCGGCATTCGCGACATGACCTACCTGACCCTCTCCTACGACCACCGTCTGGTGGACGGCGCCGACGCGGCCCGTTACCTGACCGCGGTCAAGGCGATCCTGGAGGCAGGCGAGTTCGAGGTCGAGCTCGGCCTGTAAGCGCCTTCGCTCGTACGGTGCCCCCGTCCGGTTTCCGGGCGGGGGCACCGGCGTTCTCTCACCTGGGCGCGAGCTGCCTGTCCGACCAGCCCCACAGCTCCTCCACCCACACGTTCGGGATGGACAGCTTCGGGGCCGGCGTGAGCCCCTTGGTCCGGTATGCCTTCAGGACGTCGTAGGTGGCATCGAGGCAGTCCCGTGAAGTGAGCTTGCCGGTCCTCGGGTCCACGCCGACGAGGAAACCGCGCGCCTCGACCGTACGGACCATCGCCCGGGCCCTGTTCACGTCGTACGTCGAGGACTTCGTGCAGCGGTAGCGGCTGTACGGGTGCTGCGACGTGCCGGGGTAGTGGGCGTCCGTCGACATCTCGCTGAGCATGCGGTCGTACGTCCCCTCCGCGTGCCAGGCCCCGATGTCGCCGCCCGGCGGGGTGTACAGCTTCGCGCTGGGGTTCTCGACGGCGCCGTAGACCCAGCGACCGGCGCCCGGGACCTTGAAGCCCCAGCCGACGTGCCCGAACTTCTGCGCTCCGTCGGGCTTGACGAAGACGCAAGCGGCGCCGCCGCCCCCGGCCGCGCCCGCCATGCCGGTGATCGCTCCGGTCGCTTCGGTACTGCTCTGTGTCACGTCGGCCGTCGCCCGTGCGGCCGGCTGACCGCAGCCCGTCACGGCGACGATCGCGCCGATCACGGCCGCGAACGCCAGTCCGCGCTGTCCTCCGATGTTCATGCCGTCCCCCTGTGGTGCGAAGGGGCGCCCCGCGCGGGAACCCCTGACGAACGCGACACTCCTCGGAGCCGTGGGGTTCCGTGTCTTGACAGAAGTCGTGCGGCTGGGAGCGTGTAAGCCTCGTCTCACCTGCATGAAAGCGCCCCCGTGCGCCCCTCCCGAGCGGGCACTCGGCCTTATTGTCTAAACGTCAAACGCCCTTAAGGAGCTCTCATGACCGCGCCCGTCGTCCACTCGCTGCGCGAACAGATCCGCGAGCACATCGTGGAGGGGATCGTCAGCGGGCGCTGGCAGCCGGGTGAGCGGATCGTGGAGCGCCGTATCGCGACCGAGCTGGAGGTCAGCCAGACGCCGGTGCGGGAGGCGCTGCGCGAGCTGGAGTCGCTGCGGCTGATCGAGTCCGCGCCGAACAAGGGCGTACGGGTGCGGAATCTGACGGCGGCCGACCTGGAGGAGAGCTACCCCGTGCGGGCCGGTCTGGAGGCCATCGCGGCGGAGCTGGCGGCGGAGCGGCTGGCGCAGGACTGCTCGGCCCTGGAGCCGCATGTCGCCGCGCTCTACGAGGCCGACCGCGACTCGGACGGCACCGGGCAGGTGCGGCACACGGTGGGTTTCCACCGCGAGTTGGTGCGGGCGGCCGGCAACTCGGTGCTGCTGCACACCTGGGAGGGCCTGGGCATCGAGGTCTTCACCGCCCTGTCGATCCGCTGGCTGGGGACGGTCCAGCAGTCGTACGCGGAGGAGCACGAGGAGCTGGTGGCGGCGTTCAAGCGCCGGGACCCGCGGATCCCGGAGATCGTGAAGGCGCATGTCCTGGGGTGCGCGCCGCGGGCCTGACGCAGCCGAGCACACCTGCGCTCACCTGCGGAAACCCTTCGAAAGCAAGGCACCCGGTGTCTTAGTCGGAGGCACCCCGTGCCTACTTTCTCGTCATCGAGAAGTTTTGCCCCTCAACCCTTTGATCGATCATCGATCAGCGAGTTAGAGTCGCCGACGGGCCCTTACCGGGGCCCTCCGCCCTGTCCTGCCAAAGACAAAGGGCACCCCCGAAACCCTGCCTGATTGAGGGAACCCCCTTCGACTGAGGAAGGCGGCGACATGACCGACCCCTACGCCATCCAGCCGAGCGAGCTCGACCAGCTCCCCGACCGGGACCCCGAGGAGACCGCCGAATGGCAGGCCTCGCTGGACGCGGTCGCCAAGGCGGCCGGCCCGCACCGAGCCGCGTACCTGATGCGCCGCACGCTGGAGAGGGCGGAGGGCAACGGCATCGCGCTGCCCAAGCTCCTCGAGACCGACTACGTCAACACCATCCCCACCGCCGCCGAGCCGTCCGCGCCCGGTGACGAGGAGATGGAGCGGAAGATCACCGCGTGGAACCGCTGGAACGCGGCCGCGATGGTCACCCGCGGCTCCAAATACGGCGTCGGCGGCCACATCGCCACCTTCGCCTCCGCGGCCTGGCTCTACGAGACCGGCTTCAACCACTTCTTCAAGGGCAAGGAGGCCGACGGGTCCGGCGACCAGCTCTACATCCAGGGCCACGCCTCCCCCGGCATCTACGCCCGCGCCTTCCTCGACGGCCGGCTGGACGAGCAGCAGCTCGACAACTTCCGCCGCGAGTCGGGCGGCAACGGCCTCCCGTCGTACCCCCACCCCCGCCGCCTGCCCTGGCTGTGGGAGTTCCCGACGGTCTCCATGGGCCTCGGCCCGCTCTCCGCGATCTACCAGGCGCGCTTCAACCGCTACCTGACGGCCCGCGGCATCAAGGACGTCTCGGACTCCCACGTCTGGGCCTTCCTCGGCGACGGCGAGATGGACGAGCCGGAGTCCACGGCGGCACTCGCACTCGCGAGCCGCGAGGGCCTCGACAACCTCACCTTCGTCATCAACTGCAACCTGCAGCGCCTCGACGGCCCGGTCCGCGCGAACTTCAAGATCGTGCAGGAGCTGGAGGCCCAGTTCCGCGGCGCCGGCTGGAACGTCGTCAAGTCGCTGTGGGGCAACGCCTGGGACGAGCTCTTCCAGCTCGACACCACGGGCGCGCTGGTACGACGGCTCCGCGAGGTACCGGACGCGCAGGTGCAGACGTACCAGACACGCGACGCCGCCTACATCCGCCAGGACTTCTTCGGCAAGGACCCGGCCCTCGTCGAGATGGCGAAGCTGCTGTCCGACGACAAGATCCTCGAGTGTTTCCACTTCTCCCGCGGTGGCCACGAGGCGCGCAAGGTCTACGCCGCCTACAAGGCCGCCGTCGAGTTCAAGGGCGCGCCGACGGTCATCCTGGCCCAGACGGTCAAGGGCCACACCCTCGGTGAAGGCTTCGCGTCGAAGAACGCCAACCACCAGATGAAGAAGCTGTCGGTGGACGAGTTCAAGACGATGCGCGACCTGCTTGAACTGCCCATCAAGGACAGTGACTTCGTCGACGGCGTGGTCCCCTACGGCCGCCCCGGCGCCGACTCCCCCGAGGTCCGCTACCTCCAGGAGCGCCGCGCGGCCCTCGGCGGTCCGGCCCCGGCCCGCCGTGTGCACCCGGTGGCCCCGCTGCCGGCCCCCGCCGAGAAGGCCTTCGCCTCCTTCGACAAGGGCTCGGGTTCGCAGAACGTGGCGACGACGATGGCCTTCGTCCGCCTGATCAAGGACCTGGTCCGCGACAAGGAGACCGGGAAGCGCTGGGTGCCGATCGTCCCCGACGAGGCGCGCACCTTCGGCATGGAGTCGCTGTTCCCGTCGCTCGGGATCTACTCCCCCAAGGGCCAGACGTACGAGCCGGTCGACCGCGACCAGCTGATGTACTACAAGGAGGCCCAGAACGGCCAGATCCTCAACGAGGGGATCACCGAGGCCGGTTCGATGGCCGACTTCATCGCCGCGTCCACCGCGTACGCGACGCACGGCGAGGCGATGATCCCGTTCTACATCTTCTACTCGATGTTCGGCTGGCAGCGCACGGCCGACCAGATGTGGCAGCTCGGCGACCAGCTGGGCCGCGGCTTCCTCGTCGGCGCCACGGCGGGCCGTACCACGCTGACGGGCGAGGGCCTGCAGCACGCGGACGGTCACTCGCCGGTGATCGCGGCGACGAACCCGGCGGCGCTGACGTACGACCCGGCGTTCGCGTACGAGGTCGCCACGATCGTGCGCGACGGCATCCGCCGTATGTACGGCGAGGCCGCGCCCGGTGAGGACCCGAACGTCTTCTACTACCTGACGGTCTACAACGAGCCGCTTCCGCAACCCGCCAAGCCGTCCGGTCTCGGTGTCGACGAGGGCATCGTCAAGGGTCTGTACCGCTTCAACACGGCGGAGTCCGCGGGCCTGACCCCGGTCGCCAACGCCGCCCGCATCCAGCTGCTGGGCTCCGGCACGGCGATCCACTGGGTGCTGAAGGCGCAG
The DNA here is from genome assembly GCF_001514145.1 of Streptomyces canus. GTDB lineage: Bacteria > Actinomycetota > Actinomycetes > Streptomycetales > Streptomycetaceae > Streptomyces > Streptomyces canus. Next base: position 142,228 of record NZ_KQ948659.1, on the reverse strand, counting down.
CGGATGCTGGCCGAGGAGTGGGGCGTGGCCGCCGACGTGTGGTCCGCGACGTCCTGGACGGAACTGCGCCGTGACGCGCTGGAGGCCGACGCCGGTCTGCTGCGCGGCGAGGAGCGGGTCCCGTACGTCCGTCAGGCGCTGCACGGTGCCGAGGGCCCGGTGCTCGCGGTCTCCGACTACATGCGCCAGGTCCCCGACCAGATCGCGCAGTGGGTCGAGCAGGACTGGTCCTCGCTCGGCGCGGACGGCTTCGGCCTCTCCGACACCCGCGAGGGCGCCCGCCGCCACTTCGGCGTCGACGCGGAGTCCGTGGTGGTCGCGGCCCTTGCCCAGCTGGCCCGGCGCGGCGAGGTCAAGGCGACGGCCGTGAAGGAAGCGCGGGAGCGGTACGGGTTGTAGTTCGGCTGCGGGCCCGGTGGGGGCTGGTCGCGCGGTTCCCCGCGCCCCCAAAAGACAGGTGCGTCCGAGCGGGCCTGTCTTTTGAGGGGCGCGAGGAACCGCGCGACCGGCCACATCCGGGCCGCACCCGACCACGAACCCCCGGCATCATGGCCCCATGCGTGCTGCCCGGCTCATCAAGATGGTGCTGTTGCTCCAGTCCCGTCCCTCCATGACCGCCGCCGAGCTGGCGCGGGAGCTGGAGGTGTCGGAGCGGACGGTCACCCGGGATGCGCAGGCGTTGTCAGAGGCCGGGGTTCCGGTGTATGCGGACCGGGGCAGGGCGGGCGGGTACCGCCTCATCGGCGGCTATCGCACCCGCCTCACCGGCCTGGCCCGCGGCGAGGCGGAGGCACTGTTCCTGTCCGGTGTGCCGGGGGCGCTGCGCGAGATGGGGCTCGAGGACGCCGCCTCCGCCGCCCGGCTGAAGGTGTCCGCCGCGCTGCTCCCCTCCGTCAGCGACGCCTCCCGTACGGCCGCTCAGCGGTTCCATCTCGACGCGCCCAACTGGTTCACCGAGCCGAAGTCCCCCGAGCTGCTGCCCGCCGTCGCCGACGCCGTGTGGGACGACCGACAGGTCAGCGCGCGCTACCGCGGCCGGGAGCGCGAAGTGGAGCGGGAGCTGGAGCCGTACGGGCTCGTGCTCAAGGCGGGCGTCTGGTACCTGTGCGCACGGATCCCGGGGAACGGCTCCTTCCGGGTGTACCGCATCGACCGGTTCATGGCGGTGACGGCCGCCGGGGAACGGTTCGTGCGCGACGAGGAGTTCGACCTGCCCGGGTTCTGGGAGGAGCGCGCCGAACAGTTCGCGCGCTCGATCCTGCGGGCCGAGGTCGTCGTACGGCTGTCCGGTGCGGGGGCGCGCAGACTGCCGTACGCCGTCGATCCCGCCGGTCCCGCCCGGGAGGCGCTGGCGGCCGCCGGGCCGCCGGACGACGACGGGTGGGTGACGGTGAGCCTCCCGGTGGAGTCCGAGGAGGTCGCTTACGCGCAGCTCGCGTCGCTGGGGCCGGAGGCCGAGGTGCTGGCTCCGGAGAGCCTGCGGACGCGGTTCGCGAGGGACGCCGTACGTCTGGCGGGGCTGTACGGGAGGGACGGGACCCTGTTCGGGACATAACAATCCGCCGCACTCCACGTGCGCCCCACCCTTCCAGGCCCGATGCTGGACCCGTGATGGACGAGACGGAGTTCTGGGAGCTGGTGGACGCCACCCGCGAGGCCGCCGAGGGCGACCCCGAGGAGCAGGCCGACCTGCTCGTGGACCGGCTCCTGGCGCTGGACCCGGACATGGTCCTCGACTTCGCCCGTCACTTCGAGGCCCGCTTCAACCGTGCGTACACCTGGGACCTGTGGGGCGCCGCCTCGATCCTGCTTGACGGGGTGAGCGACGACGCCTTCGACTCCTTCCGGTGCTGGCTGATCGGCCAGGGGCGCGAGGTGTACGAGGGCGGCGTGCACGACCCCGACTCGCTCGCCGACGTGCTGGCCGACTTCGACGAGGAGATCGACGGCGACGGCGAGGAACTGGGCTACGCGGCCGACGAGGCCTACGAGCAGCTCACCGGTACCGTCGCTCCCGACCTGGGTATCCCGCCCGGGGCCTCCGAGCCGCTCGGTGCGCCGGTCGACCTGGAGAGCGACCGGGTACTGGCGGAGCGGTATCCCAAGCTGTGGGACCGGTTCAGGGGCTGAGTCCCGGTCAGGCCGCTCGCACCGTGTTCAGGCCGCCGTCGCGGCCCTGCGCCGGGTCGTGTCCGTCGGAATGTACGCCTGGGTCTGGTCGGCCTTCACGGCGTGGTGCAACGGGGCCGCGTTGGCCTGGTCGAGCGCGGACGCGGTGACGGCGGCCGGGCCGAGGATCACGGCCGCGACCGCGCAGACGACCGCCCAGGGTCCACGGGCGGTCCGGGCCCCTCCGCGGGTCTGCTCCATGGTGTTCGTGTGACTGCTGTTCATTTCTTCCCCACCTCCAGTCAGTGCGTGTGCATGACGATAGGGCGGCTGCTTCGGAGTGGTCCTTGAGCCGCCTACGAGAAACCTGTGAGGGCTCGGGCTCTTGACCCCTGCCGTGACTCCCGGCTTACCGTGGCCGCCCCGGACAGGAGCACCCCGCCCATGACCAGCCCGTATGTGCGCGAGATCACGCGCGAGGAACATCTCGCCCACCTGCGGCTGAACCCCGACGCGAGCCATCTCCAGATCCCCGAGTGGGCCGACGTGAAGCCCGACTGGGTGGCGGAGAGCGTCGGCTGGTTCGAGGACGAGGCGAGGGTCGCGACGGCACTCGTCCTGTACCGGCCGCTGCCCGGCACCCGGCGCTGTCTCGCCTACCTCCCCGACGGGCCCGCGATCGACTGGCGCGCCCCGCGACCCGAGCGCCTGCTGGATCCACTGGTCGCCCACCTGGAGAAGCGCGGGGCGTTCTCGGTGCGGATCGGGCCACCCGTCGTCGTGCGGTACTGGGACCCCGAGACGGTGACGGCCGGCATCGCCGACCCCGAGGTACGCCATGTGCGCGAGGTGCCCGCGGCCGGCGTCGACGGGTTCGCGCTGGACGCCGGGGAGCGGCTGCGCGGGCTGGGGTGGCGGAGGTGCGCGCAGGACGAGGACAGCGGCTTCGGGCTCGGGCAGCCGCGCTACGGCTGTCACATCCCGCTCGCGGGCCGCTCGGTGGACGAGCTGCGCGGAGCCCTCGCACCGCACTTCGAGCAGTCCCTGCGCACGGCCGAGTCGGCGGGCGTCCGGGTCTCCTGGGGGACGGCCGCCGATCTGCCCGACTTCTACCGTCTCTATGCCGCGACCGCCGCCCACGACGGCTTCCGGGCCCGTCCGCCGGTCTACTTCCGGCGCATGTGGGAGTCCATGAACGCGGAGGACTCCGACCGGCTGCGGCTTTATCTGGCCGAGTACGACGGCGAGGTGCTCTCCGCCGCGCTGATGATCAACGTCGGGTCCCGCGTCTGGCACTCCTATGCCGCGTCCGGTCGACGGGGGCGGGAACTGCGGCCCAGCAGCGCGCTGTTGTGGCGGATGCTGTGCGATGCGCGGGCGGCCGGTGCCGAGACGTACGACCTGCGTTCGGTGAACCCCTCCCTCGGCGAGGACCGTCTGCTGGGCCGGCTCCGGTTCAAGACGGGGGCGGGCGGCCGGGTCGTGGAGTACCTCGGGGAGTGGGAGAGGCCGGTGGGGCTCCAGGGCAGGGTGTTGCAGCGGGCTTTGGGGGTGTATTTGGGGCGCAGGTGACCCGGCGGCTCAGGTCCTGCCCTGGAGGCGGGCCGCTGTCTCCCTCATCTCCGGCAGACGTGCCCTGAGGGCGGCGCCGGGGCAGGTCGTCATGTAGCCGTCGCCGTGGCCGGCGAGGGCGGGCAGCTTCGCGACGGTGCCGGCGGTGTAGCGGCTGAGGCTGTTGCTGGAGGTGAGGCGGACGGTGCTGCGCGGGTCGATGCCGGTGAGGCCGAGTTTCCAGGCGGCCAGTGCGGCGATCGCGTCGGTCATCGCCCGCGGGACGGGGGCGCCCGCGGTGAAGGTGCCGATGGCGGCGATGCCCGCCGTGCGGTGGTTGAAGCCCTGGGTGTGTGCACCGGTGACGGCCCGGGTGACGCCGCCCGCACGGCCCTCGTAGATGGTGCCGCAGCGGTCGACGAGGAAGTTGTAGCCGATGTCGTCCCAGTCCCGGGCACCGGTCTGGCCGGCGGCGAGGTAGCGGATGATGCGCGGCGCGTCGGCGCAGTCGTAGTCGTTGGGCGAGTCGGTGTGGTGCACGAAGACTGCGAGCACCTTGTCGTCGTAGTGCGGGGGCGGTGGGGTGCGGGCGGCGGAGTTCGCCTCACCGGTGCCTGCGGCCCACACCGACCGCGGCACGATGTGCGGCCGGGCCGCGTGGTGCGCGACGCGCCCGTGCCGGGCCACTTCGGCAGTGGGCCTGGCGTCCACCGCCCGCTCGACACCGTTGACACACAGCACTAGCGCGAGAACGGCACCGAGCCCGGGAACACACCCGAGCAACGCTCGCCCGACGGACGGGAATACCCGCACGGACCGAACATGAGCCGGCGGGCGGACGGGGGGTGCGGGACCGGTGGGGGCGGCGAGGTCGGCGGGAACAGCAGGTCGGACGGGGGGCGTGGGCCCGGCGGGGGCCGCCGACGGTACGGGACTCTTCGGCCCGGCGGAGGCCGCCGACGGTACGGGACTCTCGGGCCCGGCGAGGGCCGCCGACCTTATGGGAGTCGCGGGACGGACAGGGACCGTTGGCCGAACCGAAGCGGCAGCCCCAGGGGAGACCGCGGACCCGCCGGCAGCGTCCACCCCGCCGGGGCCGGCGGTCCCAGGCCCGTCCGCGGCCGCTGGACGTGCGGGGTCCGCAGGCCCGGCAGACGCCTCCACCCCTGCAGGGACCGTCTGTCCAGCAGACGCCGTCGGACGGGCAGGAACGTCGGGCCCAGCGGAGGCCGAAGGCCCGGTAGGGGCCGCGGGCCCAGGAGGAGCCTCGGGCCCGGCGGAAGCCGTGGGGCTGACAGGATCGTCCGGCCCGGCAGCAGGCCCCTCCCCGGCAGGAGCCGTAGGCGCCACCGGAACCGTAGACCCGGCAGACGCCGTCGGAGCGACTGGACCGATGAGCCCGACAGACGCCGAAGGCCCGGCAGGAGCCGCAGGCCCGGCGGAAGCCGTGGGGCTGACAGAATCGGCGGGCCCCGGCCCGGCAGGAGGCCTAGACCCGGGAGACGCCGTCGGGGCAACTGGATCAGTAAGCCCGGCGGAAGCCGTGGGGCCGACAGGATCGTCCGGACCGCCAGCAGGCCCCGCACCGGCAAGAGACGCCGTAGGCGCCACCGGAACCGTAGACCCGGCACACGCCGTCGGAGCGACTGGACCGATGAGCCCGACAGACGCCGAAGGCCCGGCAGGAGCCGCAGGCCCGGCGGAAGCCGTGGAGCTGACAGAATCGTCCGGACCGCCAGCAGGCCCCGCCCCGGCAGGAGACGCAGGCTCCGCAGGGATCTCAGGCCCCGCGGAAGGCGTCGGCCCGGCAGGAGCCGCAGGTCCGGTGGAAGCCGCGGGGCTGACAGGATCGTCCGGCCCGGCAGCGGGCCCCTCCCCGGCAAGAGACGCAGGCTCCGCGGGGAACGCAGGCCCCGCGGAAGGCGTCGGGCGGGAGGACGCCGCAGGATCAGCGCACGCCGTCGGGTCGACAGGAGCGGCGGGCGCGGCAGAAACCGCAGGCCCGTCGGCGGGCGCCTGACCGGCAGGCACCCTCTCCCCAGCAGCGGCCACAGACCCGGCAGACGCCGTCGGGGCGACCGGTGCGGCGAGGCCGGTCGGCGCCGCAGGACTGTCAGGAACCGTAGGCACGGCAGCGGTGGTCGTCGAGCGGTGTTTGTGGGCCAGCCGGCTTTGGAGCGCGAGGCCTATTCGGCTCGCGTCGCGTATTCGGGCCGCGAGTCCTGTACGGCTCGCGTCGCGTATTCGGGCCGTCCGCCGTCCTCGCATCCCCCGCGCTCTTCGGACACGCATGGTTCCACGATCGGCCGGATCCGCTCCGTCCGCGATGTGGGCTGTGCCACCCGGTGGAACCATCGTCCTGGTCCGCGACGTTTTCCCAGGTGCACGCACGCGTGCCGCTGATCACTGGACGCCTCGCCTGCGTACTGAAGGTTCCGAGAGAGAAGGGCGGCTCCGTGGACGTGCTCGACATCCTGCTGTTGCTGGTGATCGCCGCCTATGCGGCCTCCGGCTACCGGCGCGGCCTGGTGGCCGGCTGCGTCTCGCTCGCCGGCTTCGTCGGCGGCGCGGTCGTGGGCGTGTGGGTGCTGCCGTGGATGATGGACCTCGTGGCACCGGGGAGCACGGCCGCGACGGTGACCGCGGTGCTGACCGTGCTGGTCCCGGCTGCGGTGGGGCACGAGCTGGCCGGCCGGCTGGCGCTCAGGCTGCGCCGGGAGCTGGACCAGGGCCCGCTGAGAGTCGCGGACGGCGTCGGCGGGGCCGCCGCCAACTCCGTGGCCGTGCTCATCGTGGCCTGGGTCGCCGCCAGCGTGCTCGGCGCGTCCTCGTCCCCGCTGGTCACCACCGCCATCCGGGACTCCGCCCTGCTCGGCGCCGTCCAGGACTCCATGCCGGAGACCACACCGTCCTGGTTCTCCCGGGCCACCTCCGCGCTGACCGAGGCGGGCTTCCCGCAGGTCTTCAACCCGTTCGAGAACGAGTCGACGGCCGAGGTCGCCAAGCCCACCGGCGACAGCGTCACGGCCGCCGCCACCAACGCGGCCAAGCTCAGTACCGTCAAGATCGAGGGCGCCTCCGGCACCCAGGGCCGCGAGGGCAGCGGCTTCGTGTACGCCCCGCAGCACGTGATGACCAACGCCCACGTCGTGGCCGGCATCGACGAGCCGAGCGTCCGGGTCGGCGGGGTCGGGCAGCCGTACAAGGCGCGGGTGGTGCTGTTCGATCCGAACAGGGACGTGGCCGTGCTGTACGTCCCTGACCTCCGGGCGCCGGTGCTGCGCTTCGACGACAGCGCCGCGCGGGGCGACTCCGCTGTGGTCGCCGGCTATCCGCAGGACGGTGACCTGAACCTCCAGGCGGCCACGGTGGCCAACCGGGTGAAGGCGACCGGCCAGAACATCTACAGCGACGCCACCGTCACCCGCGAGATCTACTCGATCCGCTCGACCGTCCGCCCCGGCAACTCCGGCGGCCCGCTGCTGACCGCCTCCGGCAAGGTCTACGGCGTGGTCTTCGCCCGCTCCACCTCCGACGACGAGACGGGCTACGTCCTGACGGTCGACGAGGTCGCCGGCGACGCCGAGAAGGCCGCGGGCGCCACGTCGCCGGTGGACACGGGCGAGCTGGTCACGTCGTAACGCGCCGGCCTCCCGGATGATGGGGCCACGGTCTCGCACGGCACCGGTCCCGCACCGGTCCCGCATGGCACCCCGGAGGCTCCCCGTGCCCGTGTTCTTCCTGATCTCGCTGCTCGTGGCGGGGGTCGCGCTCTGCCTCGTGGTGCGCAGACGCCGTACGACCGCCGCGGCCGACCAGGTACTCAGAGACGGCGCCCCATGAGCACGTCGTCGACGTACTCCCCCGCCAGCAGGAACTCCTCGGGCAGCACGCCCTCGACCGCGAAGCCCTCGGACTCGTAGAGCCCCCGGGCGGGCGTGTTGTGCCCGAGGACGCGCAGGGTGAGGCGGCGGGCGCCCCGGCGCCGGGCCTCCTCGGTGATGGCGCGGATCAGGGCCCGGCCGACACCGCGGCCCCGGGCCCGGGCGCTGACGACGAAGCCCTGGATCTGGCGCACATGGGCGCTCGCCTCGAGCCCGGTCGGGAAACCGAGACGGATGTACCCGAGGATGCGGCGGTCGGCCTCGGCGACCAGACAGTCGTCGGGGAGGTGCCGCTCGTCGAAGAACGGCCGGTAGGGCGGCTGCTGCTCGGGCAGGACGTCGTGCAGGGGCGACCATTCGGCACGCTCGAGGCGGGCCAGCTCCTCTTCGTCGTCGGGGAGGGCGTGGCGTATGGACAGCTGGGACATGAGCGCCACCCTACGGTGGGGGTTACCGGAACCAGACATCGCTCTTACGCACCCACCAGGCAGGATGAGGTCATGCAACTTTCAAGAATCGCGGTGGCCGGAGCGTCCGGACTGATCGGATCGGCCTTGACGCGGTCCCTGACGGCGGATGGGCACGAGGTGGTCCGGCTGGTGCGCCGGGAACCCCGGGACGAGACCGAGGTCCGGTGGGACCCCGAGGCCGGGCGGGTCGACACGGCCGGGCTCGCCGGATGCGACGCCGTGGTCAACCTCGCCGGGGCGGGGGTCGGTTCGCGGCGCTGGACGGACGCGTACAAGAAGCGGATCCACGACAGCCGGGTCAACGGCACGACCGCCCTCGCCAAGGCCGTCGCCGCCCTGGACGAGCCGCCGCGGGTCTTCGTGAACGGCAGCGCGATGGGGTACTACGGCGAGACCGGCGACCGGATCGTCGACGAGAACTCCCCCGCAGGACAGGGCTTCCTGCCCGAGCTGTGCGTGGAGTGGGAGGGGGCGGCCGCACCCGCGCAACAGGCCGGCGTACGGACCGCGTTCACCCGCACCGGGCTCGTGGTGGGCCGCGGCGGCGGGGCCTGGGGCAAGCTGTTCCCGCTGTTCCGGGCGGGGCTCGGCGGGCGGATGGGCGACGGGCGGCAGTACTGGTCGTTCATCGCACTGCACGACGAGGTGGCCGCGATCCGCCATCTTCTGGAGACCGACGGGCTGTCCGGACCCTTCAACCTCACTGCCCCGCAGCCCCTGACGAACCGTGAGATCACCGAGGCCATGGGCCGCGTGCTGCACCGGCCGACCCTCTTCGCCGTCCCCGCGCCGGTGCTGCGGGCCGTGCTCGGCGAGATGGCCGGGGACGTGCTGGGCAGCGCACGGGTGCGGCCGACGCGGCTGCTGGAGTCGGGGTTCACGTTCGCGTTCCCGGACATCGAGGAGGCGATCCGGGCGGCGTGAGCGTTCCAGTGGCCGTCTGTGACGACATGCGACCGGTGTGCGACCGTGCCCTGTCGATGCGCGACTGTTCCTGACCGGTCATCGCCCTACCCTCGACCCGAACTCGGGTATCCCCGGAGCCTGTTGGGGGCATGACGTCCCCACCGGCCGCGCAACCTCGAGGAGGGGCACGTGCTTGAGCCCGCGTACCAGGCGGACGTCGTGATCGTGGGAGCCGGGGTCGCCGGACTCTCCGCGGCGCATCGGCTGACCAGTCAAGGAGTGACCGTCGCGGTGTTGGAGGCCGCCCCGTGTGTGGGCGGCCGGATGTCGACCGAGAAGGTCGACGGCTTCCGGCTCGACCGGATCGGACAGCTGCTGTCCACGGCGTATCCCGAACTACGGCTCGCGCCCGGGCTCGACGGGCTCGTGCTGCGGCCCTTCGCGCCGGGCGTCCTGCTGCATGGCGACGGACGCCACCACCGTGTGGACGCTCCGGCGGGCGCCCGGAGCGCAAGGGGCGCACTGCATGCGGTGCGCGCCCTGGCGAGCGCCCCTCGGGGGATGCCGGGGCCGAGGTTGGTGACCGCATCCCGGAGGGCCGTATCGCGTAGGGCCACGTTCCGGGTGCTGCCCGGTGCCGGTCAGGGGACCGTGTCCAGGGCCGCCCGCGCCGCCGCGCCGCTCGGCGGTGCCGTCGACCAGGCCCGGCTCGGTGCCGCGCTCACCCGGTTCTCCACCGTGCCCGTCGAACGCCTCCTCGCCCGTCCCGAGCTGCCCGCCGGGCAGTCGCTCGCGGCCCGGGGGCTGCCCGCGCGCACGATCGACGGCTTTCTGCGTCCCCTGCTCGCCGCACTGCTGTGCGACCCCGCGCTGACGACGTCCAGCCGCTGCGCCGACCTCGCGCTGCGGGCCTTCGCGGGTGGGCGGCTGTGTGTGCCCGAGGGCGGCGCGGAGGCCCTTCCGGAGCTGCTCGCGCAGACGCTGCCGACGGGAACCGTGCACACGGGGGTGCGGGTCACGTCCGTCTCGACGACGTCGGTGACCACGGCCGAGCACGGCGAGATCCGGTGCCGGGCGGTGCTGCTGGCGACGGACGCGCAGGCCGCGGCCGAGCTGCTGCCGGGGTTGCGGGTGCCGGACTTCCACCCGGTGACGGTCGTCCACCACACGACGGACGAACCGCCCCGCACGGGTGCCGCGTTGCTGCTCGACGCCGACCGGGGCGGCCCGGTGGCCCACACGGCGGTGATCAGCGAGGTCGACCCGAGCCGGGCCCCTTCCGGCCGGGCCCTGATCTCCTCGACGGTCCTGGGCAGCCCTCCTTCGGACCTGGAGACGGCCGTACGCACCCACCTGGGCCGCCTGTACGGCACGCCGACGCACCGCTGGGAGACCCTCGCGGTCCACCACACCCGGGAGGCGGTCCCGGCCATGCCCGCCCCGCACGACCTGCGCCGCCCGGTACGCCTGCTGGCGGGCCTGTACGTGTGCGGCGACCACCGGGACACCAGCACGATCCAGGGCGCCCTGCACTCGGCCCACAGGGCGGCGACGGCAATCCTGAAAGACCTGGGAGCTGCGGGTTCGATGCACCGCGCAGATCCGACTCCTACAGCTCAGGCAGCGTGAGGATCACCCGCGCCCCTTCAGGGGCGCGGGGAACTGCGCGACAAGCCACGACGGCGCTGCACCCGTCACCGGACCGTCGGAGTTACGGCGAGGCGACCTCTACCCCAGTGCCGCGACCTTGTCGCGATAACTCCGCACCGGCGCCGCATCCTTGTACGGCTCCAACCGCCGCTCGAAGTCCCGCACATACTCCACCGCCCGCACCGACCGCATCTCCGCGGCCTGCCCCGCCGCCTCCGCCGCCAGCGCACAGGCCTGGTCCAGTTCCCCCAGACCGAGTCGCGCGGAGGCAAGGACCACCCGGCAGAACAACCGGCTCCGCGCATACGCGGGCGCACGCAACTGAAGCGAGCGCTCGGCGTGTTGCGCCGCCGCCCGGAACTGCTGCAGATCCCGGTGACAGTGCCCGAACTCGTCCGCCAGCTGCGCCTCGTCGAAGAACCGTGCCCAGTGCGGGACTTCGTCACCGGGACGGGCCGCCTCCAGGGCCCGTTCCGCGCGCACCAGTGACGCCGTGCACGCCCGCACCTCCCCCAGCACCCCGTGCCCCCGCGCCTCGGCCGAGTGCAGCAGCGCCTGCACGACCGGCGGGGCCGTCGTACCGACGCCCTGCTGGGCCACCCGCGCGAGCTGGATCGCCTCCCGCCCGTGCCCCAGATACACGGCCTGACGGCTCATGGTGACCAGCACATACGCCCCGTACGCCCGGTCCCCGGCCGCCTGCGTGAGCCGCAGCGCCTGCACGAAGTACCGCTGTGCGAGACCGTGCGCCGCGATGTCGTACGACGTCCAGCCCGCGAGCCGGGTCAGGTCCGCCGCAGCGGCGAACAGCCTGCGGCCGGTCGTCTCCCCGTAGGTGCCGCGCAGCATCGGCTCGCACTCGTGCTCCAGATAGCGCACCAGGGCCTGCCGGGCGTGGCCGCCGCCGTACTGGTCGTCGAGGGTGCGGAAGAGGTCGCCGACCGAACCGAGCGCGGCGATGTCGCCCCCGGTGACCTTCTGACCGGGCGCGCGCTCGGCCTGGCCGCGCTGCCGTGGCACCACCGGGCGCCCCTGGGGAGGGACCCGGACCGGCTCGCCGCGGGCGACCCTGTCGTCGGGGCGGCCGATCAGCCAGTCACGGCTCGGCACGACCAGTCCGGCGGGTGTGAAGGCGATCTTGCGCAGTTCGGCGTGGCTGCCGGAGTCCTTGCGCCACAGCCCGCTGACGATGTCGACGGCCTCCTCGGGACCCGCGGCGAACTCCAGGCCGGCGTAGACGGGCGCACAGGCGTCGAGGCCCAGGTCCTGCGCGGAGAGCCGGCGGCCGAGACGCCGGGTGAAGACCTCGGCGATGAGGGCGGGCGTGGTGCCCCGGGGCTGTTGCCCGCGCAGCCACCGGGTCACGGACGTCTTGTCGTATCTGAGATCCAGCCCATGTTCGAGACCGAGCTGGTCCACGCGTCGGGCGAGACCCGCGTTGGAGAACCCCGCTTCTGCGATGAGCGCGGCGAGCTGTCGATTGGGAGTGCGCTGCGCGGGTCGTTCCGTCATCTGCGGTGCGGTCTCCTGCCTTTCGGGCTGTCACGTGGCCACGTGGTGCCCGGATTGCCTGTGAGCAGCCCTTATGGCCTGCGCGAACGGCGAATGTAGCGGAGAGTGAGCAGACGATCGCACACTTCGACGTTCGTTCATCCGATCGTGTGAGGATTGGCCCCGGAGCTGACGCCCGCGGGCCGGACGTACAGTGGCGTGGGCACCCTTCGTGCCTTACGACCTTCTAGGGAGGCGCTTGCCGTGAGTGGGTTGCGGTTCGTCCGTATGGGCTTCGGTGCGGACGCGGTCGAGTACCAGGAGGCGTGGGACGAACAGCGCCGGGTGCACGCGGCGCGGTTCGAGGACGAGATCCCCGACACGGTCCTGCTGCTCGAACACCCCCCTGTGTATACGGCGGGCCGGCGCACCGCGGACAACGAACGCCCCCTCGACGGCACCCCGGTCATCGACGTGGACCGCGGCGGCAAGATCACCTGGCACGGTCCGGGCCAGCTGGTGGGCTACCCGATCCAGAAGCTCCCGCGTCCGGTGGACGTGGTGGCGCACGTACGGCGCCTGGAGGAGGCCCTGATCCGCACGTGCGCGGAGTACGGGCTCGAGACGAGCCGGGTCGAGGGCCGCAGTGGCGTATGGGTGCTGGGCGACCCGGTCGAGACGCGTCCGGCGATCGGCGGTCTCTCCCTGGACTTCGACCCCCGGCTCACGGACGAGGAGTTCGACCCGCGCCTGAACGGCCCGGAGTACGCCCCGTCCAACGCCGGCCAGCGGCGCGAGGACCGCAAGATCGCGGCGATCGGCATCCGCGTCGCCAAGGGCGTCACCATGCACGGCTTCTCGTTCAACGTGAACCCGGACAACAAGTGGTTCGACCGGATCATCCCCTGCGGCATCCGCGACGCGGGGGTCGCCTCCCTCGCGGGCGAACTCGGCCGGGACGTGACCATCGGCGAGGTGCTCCCGGTCGTCGAGCGGCACCTGAGGGACGTACTGGAGAACGCGGAACTGAAGCCGAGAGTGATCGAGAAGACACCGGCGGCCTGAACACCGCCGCTGACTTTCAAATCAACGGGCGTACCCTGAACAACGCCGAAGAATCAATCGCTAGGGAGCCGGTCGTGTCCGCAGTCGCACCCGACGGACGCAAGATGCTGCGCCTGGAGGTCCGTAACGCCCAGACCCCCATCGAGCGCAAGCCCGAGTGGATCAAGACCCGGGCGAAAATGGGTCCCGAGTACACCGCTATGCAGAAGCTCGTGAAGAGCGAGGGCCTGCACACGGTCTGCCAGGAAGCCGGCTGTCCCAACATCTACGAGTGCTGGGAGGACCGCGAGGCGACCTTCCTCATCGGCGGCGACCAGTGCACCCGGCGTTGCGACTTCTGCCAGATCGACACCGGCAAGCCCGAGGCGCTGGACCGTGACGAGCCGCGCCGCGTCGGCGAGTCCGTGGTCACCATGGACCTGAACTACGCCACCATCACCGGCGTCGCGCGCGACGACCTGGAGGACGGCGGCGCGTGGCTGTACGCCGAGACGGTCCGGCAGATCCACGAGCAGACCGCGGGCCGTGAGGCCGGCCGCACCAAGGTCGAGCTGCTGGCCCCCGACTTCAACGCCGTGCCGGAGCTGCTGCAGCAGGTCTTCGAGTCCCGCCCCGAGGTCTTCGCGCACAACGTCGAGACGGTCCCCCGGATCTTCAAGCGCATCCGCCCCGGCTTCCGCTACGAGCGCTCGCTGAAGGTCATCACCGAGGCCCGCGACTTCGGCCTGGTGACCAAGTCCAACCTGATCCTCGGCATGGGCGAGACCCGCGAGGAGGTCAGCGAGGCGCTCCGGCAGCTGCACGACGCCGGCTGCGAGCTCGTCACCATCACCCAGTACCTGCGCCCGTCCGTGCGCCACCACCCCGTGGAGCGCTGGGTCAAGCCGCAGGAGTTCGTGGAGCTGAAGGACGAGGCCGAGCAGATCGGCTTCTCCGGTGTGATGTCCGGACCCCTCGTCCGGTCCTCCTACCGGGCGGGCCGGCTCTACCAGATGGCCGTCGAGAAGCGTGGTGCCTACGTCGCTTCGCAGGCCGTCTGAGCACTGCGTGAGCACTGCCTGAGCATTTCCGGATGGCACGGAGTGCCACTCCAAACGTGTGAATCCGAGCACAAGCAACTACCGCTCGGTAGTGGCCGATTGACGCGGTCCCGGACATCCCCGCAGATAGGGGGGTCATCGGGGCCGCGTCCGTGTTTTCGGGCAGCACATCAAGGCTTCATGGGTGTTTGACCGGTCGGTCACGCCCTGGTAACACCATTCAGTGACCCTGGCTGTACAGCCCGTGCACCACTCACCCTTGCCGTCACTCCCGAGGGGGACCCCCATCATGCAGGCCGCGCCGGTTCGCGCCACCGCCATCCCGTCGTTCACCGATGCACTCCGTGCCGTCGAGTCCGTGCTCATGAGCAGCGGTCAGCGGACCGCCCGCCGCAACGCCTGGACGTCCGTCCTGGAGGACCGCCGCCGCGCCAAGGACAGGGTCGAGGCGCAGCGTGTCCTGGAGCAGACGCTCACCGAGACGGTCACCGCCCGCTCCTGAATCCTCCCCTTCGACGGTGGACACTGCCGTCGAAGGCGCCTGCGGGGCCACGTAGACTTCGGGGCATGGCGAGAAGTGACAGTGCGGCGGATGCCGCGAACCCCGGGCGACTGAAGCAGATCGCCCTGACGTACAAGATGACCCGCAAGGCCGACAAGAAGATCGGCCTGGTACTCGCGGGTGTCTTCATCCTCATCCTCGGTGTCTTTCTCGCGATCGGTTTCCTGATCGGACATCCGGTCTACCTCGGCATCCTGGGCTTCCTGCTCGCCTTCCTCGGGACGGCGATCATCTTCGGGCGCCGGGCCGAGCGGGCCGCGTTCGGGCAGATGGAGGGTCAGCCGGGCGCCGCGGCAGCCGTGCTGGACAACATCGGCCGGGGCTGGACGACGACCCCCGCGGTGGCGATGAACCGCAGCCAGGACGTGGTGCACCGGGCCGTCGGCAAGGCCGGCATCGTCCTGGTCGCCGAGGGCAACCCGAACCGGGTCAAGGGCCTGCTGGCCGCCGAGAAGAAGAAGATGAACCGTATCGTCGCGGACGTGCCGGTGCACGACATCCTCGTCGGCACGGGCGAGGGCCAGGTCCCGCTCAAGAAAGTGCGGACCACCATGCTCAAGCTGCCGCGCGTGCTGACCGGCCCCCAGGTGACGGCCACGAACGACCGCTTGCGGGCGCTGGGCGACCTGATGAGCAACATGCCGTTGCCGAAGGGCCCCATGCCCAAGGGCATGAAGCTCCCCAAGGGTGGACCCAAGGCCCGCTGAATCCTCTCGTACGACGATGGGGGCGCCCGGTGTGACACCGGGCGCCCCCATCGTCGTACGTCAGATACGTACTTCCGCGGTCTTCGCCAGCCGGTCGTGCAGGCCCCTGCCGTCGCGGTCCCAGATCAGGGCCGGGAGGGCGAGGCAGAGCAGGACCGTGCGCAGGAGGGCGCGTGCCGGGTTCACGCGGCCGGTGTCGAGGGCGATCACCTTCAGGCCGAAGAGGCGCTTGCCGGGGGTGAAGCCGATGGTGCCGACGGTGAGGACGCCCATCACGAAGAAGACCAGCAGCGCCCAGTTCGAGGTCGCCGGGCCGCCGTAGCTCTGAGTGATCAACCGGGATGCAATCAGGACGCTCATCGCCCAGTCCACGGCGAGTGCGCCCAGCCGCCGTCCGGGGCGGGCGATCGAGCCCGGCCCCTCCTCCGGCAGGCCGAGCTGCTGTCCGCGGTATCCGAAGTCGACACCGGCATCCTCGGCGGCCGCGCGGGGGCCCGAGAGCCACGATCCGATTGCATCCCTCTTGTCCACGCGTCCACGGTACCGCCGGCGTTTCGGGATACGGACAGGTGGGGCGGGGCCCACGATGTCCGGTTAACTTGTGCGAAACAAATGGGTCACGCCCGAGAAACCACCCGTCCCTAGGGTCGTGGACAGCGTGTGCCACCGCACTGGCCGCACGAACGAACTACCACCCCGGTCCAGGAACGGTCGGGAGTAGGAGGAGCTGGATGTTCCAGAACGCCGACGAGGCCAAGAAGTTCATCGCGGACGAGGACGTCAAGTTCGTCGACGTCCGCTTCTGCGACCTGCCGGGCGTCATGCAGCACTTCACGCTGCCCGTCGAGGCGTTCGACCCGGACGAGGAGCTCGCGTTCGACGGCTCGTCGATCCGTGGCTTCCAGGCCATCCACGAGTCCGACATGGCGCTGCGCGCGGACCTGTCGACCGCCCGGGTCGACTCCTTCCGCCGCGACAAGACGCTGAACATCAACTTCTTCATCCACGACCCGATCACCGGCGAGCAGTACAGCCGTGACCCGCGGAACGTGGCGAAGAAGGCCGAGGCCTACCTCGCCTCCACCGGCATCGCCGACACCGCGTACTTCGGCCCCGAGGCCGAGTTCTACGTGTTCGACAGCGTGCGCTTCGCCACCTCGTCGAACGAGTCCTTCTACCACATCGACTCCGAGGCGGGCGCCTGGAACACCGGTGCGCTGGAGGACAACCGCGGTTACAAGGTCCGCTACAAGGGCGGCTACTTCCCGGTCCCGCCGGTCGACCACTTCGCCGACCTGCGTGCCGAGATCTCCCTCGAGCTGGCCAAGTCCGGTCTCCAGGTCGAGCGCCAGCACCACGAGGTGGGCACCGCCGGCCAGGCCGAGATCAACTACAAGTTCAACACGCTGCTCGCCGCGGCCGACGACCTCCAGCTCTTCAAGTACATCGTGAAGAACGTCGCCTGGCGCAACGGCAAGACCGCGACCTTCATGCCGAAGCCGATCTTCGGTGACAACGGCTCGGGCATGCACGTCCACCAGTCGCTGTGGACAGGCGGCCAGCCGCTCTTCTACGACGAGGCCGGTTACGCGGGCCTGTCGGACACCGCCCGCTACTACATCGGCGGCATCCTCAAGCACGCCCCGTCGCTGCTGGCCTTCACCAACCCGACGGTGAACTCCTACCACCGTCTGGTCCCGGGCTTCGAGGCGCCGATCAACCTCGTCTACTCGCAGCGCAACCGCTCCGCGGCCATGCGTATCCCGATCACGGGCTCCAACCCGAAGGCCAAGCGCGTCGAGTTCCGTGCGCCCGACTCCTCCGGCAACCCGTACCTGGCCTTCTCGGCGCTGCTGCTCGCGGGCCTCGACGGCATCAAGAACAAGATCGAGCCGGCCGAGCCGATCGACAAGGACCTGTACGAGCTGGCTCCCGAGGAGCACGCGAACGTCGCCCAGGTCCCGACCTCGCTCCCGGCCGTCCTCGACCGCCTCGAGGCCGACCACGAGTTCCTCCTCCAGGGCGACGTCTTCACGCCGGACCTGATCGAGACGTGGATCGACTTCAAGCGGACGAACGAGATCGCCCCGCTCCAGCTGCGTCCGCACCCGCACGAGTTCGAGCTGTACTTCGACGTGTGATCGGCCCGTAGGCCAGTCCTACGGCGGCTTTACGGCGCCCCCGTTCCCGTTTCCCGGGACGGGGGCGCCGTCGTATCGTTTCCTGCACGGCTGTTCGACAGGAGACGACGGGGGATACGGGGATGTCCGCGCAGGACGAGGACGGCGAGCGGGAGTTCGACATCAAGTGGGCCGACGGGGCCGAGCTCAAGGAGCCCTCTGCCCGGGCCCGGATGCTCGCCGCCCGCTGGAAGGAGAACCCGCCGAAGCCACAGCCGTTCCGTGCCGACCCGGAGCCGAGGGCACCGAGCCGCTCGTCCTGGAGGTCGACGGCCATCGTCCTCGGGACCGTGGCAGTGATCATCCTGGTGCTGGGGTATGCGGACTTCCGTCCGTTCTAGCGCGCTGAGCAGGTAAGGGGCGCACGTGCGCAGCAGTATCTGGAACGGGGCGCAGGCGGCGGTACGCCTCGCGAAGGGGGCCGTACTGCGGGAGGCCATGTTCGACGTGGCCGACCCGGCTGTCTGGATCGCGCTGGACGACGCGGTGCGGCACAGTGTCCGGTCCTCGGCCGACGGCACCTGGCTGCCGGCCTGGCAGACGCCGACCGACGCGCAGCTCGCGCTCGCCCTGTGCCACCGGGACGGGAGGATCCGCGAGCGGGCGCTGGGGAAGGTCGCGGGGCGGCCGGAGTTGTTGCCGTTGGTCGTGATCCGGTGCGCGGACTGGGCCGAACCGGTGCGGGACCGGGCCCGGGCGCGGTGGACCGAGGCGGTCACCGTGGAGACCGCGGTCGCGCTGGCCCCGCTCGCCCTGCGGATCGGCATCCGGTACCGGGGTGACTTCGCCCTCGGCCTGATCGACAAGGTGCTGCGCACGGCGGACCGCGAGGCGCTGCTTCCGCTCCTCACCCATGCCGACCGCACCGTGCGCCGCTTCGCCCACCGGCTCGCCGTCGAGGAGGGCCTCCTCTCCCCCGCCGAGCTGGCCCGCAGCGCCGCCCGGGACGAGGACACGGTCGTCCAGGGCCTCTGCGCGGAGGCCACCCTGGCCGCCCTGGCGGAGGGCGACGCGGACGACGACGTACTCGAACCGCTGCTCGCCGCCCGCAATCCGCGGGCGCGGTCGGCCGGGGTGACCGCGTTGCGGCGGGCCGGGCGCGAGGAGCGGGCGGTCGGATTTCTCGACGACCGGGCCGCGGTGGTGCGGGCCTGTGCGCGGTATGTCGTACGGCGGTCCGGGGGTGATCCGGTGGAGTGGTACCGGCGGCGGTGTGCCGAGGCCGGCGATGCCGCGCTGTCGGCGGGGATGGTGAGCGGGCTCGCGGAGTGCGGGGACCGGAGCGACGCCGAGGTGCTGTGGGCGTTGACCTCGTATCCGGATCCGGTGGTCAGGGCGCGCGCAGTGGGCGGGTTGCGGGCCCTGGACGTGCTGGACGTACGGCGGCTGCGGGCGCTGCTCGACGATCCCGCGCCCGGTGTGGTGCGGGAGGCGACCCTGGCGCTGGTGCCGTCCGCGCGGATGCTGGACGACGGGTGGCTGCTGGAGCGGCTGGCGGTCGAGCGGGCCCGGGAGACGCGGGTCTCCGCGTTCCGGCTGCTCAGCGCGTACGGCGGGCTCGTACGACTGAGGGCCGCCGTCGCGCTGGTCGGCGATCCGGACGACAGGCTGCGGCACTGGGCCCGGCAGTCCGTGCTGCGCTGGCGTCCGACGGCGGAGGTGCCGCCCGGGTCGGCGGAGGTGGGTGAGCTGCTGGACCGGGCAGGTCTGTTCGACGCGTCCAGGTTGCACAGGCTCAAGTGGGAGGCCGGTCTCAAGGCCTGAGCCTTTGCCGGCCCCAGGGCTGATCGCGACCTCTTCATGGGCAGGGCCAGGTGCACACTGGACGGTGGGACGAGTGCCTGACTGCGGGGTGGTGCAGATGCGGAGTCGTTTCCGGAGCGACCGGCGGTTGACCGTGCGGATGACGGTCACCATGTTCCTGCTCGGACTGCTGTACGTGGCCTTCTTCGCCGCGCTGATCGTGTTGCTGAAGTCCTGGCTGCTGGTCGTGGCCCTGATCACTGTGATGTTCGTGGCGCAGTTCTGGTTCTCCGACAAGATCGCGATGTTCGCGATGCGCGGGAAGGTCGTGGGGCGCGAGGAGTATCCCGAGCTGCATGCGGTGGTCGACCGGCTGTGTGCCATCGCCGACATGCCCAAGCCCGTGATCGCCGTGTCCACGATGGACATGCCCAACGCGTTCGCCACCGGCCGGAACCCGGACAACGCCGTGGTGTGTGTGACCACGGGGCTGCTGCGGCGGCTGGACCCCGCCGAGCTGGAGGGGGTGCTCGCGCACGAGCTGTCGCATGTGGCGCACAAGGACGTCGCCGTGATCACCATCGCCTCGTTCCTGGGCGTGATCGCCGGGCTGATCGTGCGGTTCGCCTTCTACAGCCAGCTGTTCGGCGGGCGGAAGGACCAGAACACCGCCGTGATCTTCGCCGCCGTGATGGGTGTCTCGGCGGCCGTGTACGCCCTCAGCTTCCTGCTGATCAGGGCGCTGTCCCGGTACCGGGAGCTGGCGGCGGACCGGGCCGCGGCCCACCTCACCGGCCGGCCCTCGGCACTCGCCTCCGCGCTCACCAAGGTCTCCGGCGAGCTCGCCCGCATCCCCACCAAGGACCTGCGCACCGCCCAGGCCTTCAACGCCTTCTACTTCACTCCCGCCACCGGCAAGGAGCCCGGCATCGAGCGGATCTTCTCGACCCACCCGTCCCTGGAACAGCGGCTGGAGCAACTGGGCCGGATCTCGTCGGAGTTGGGTGAGGCGGCGACGCCCGGGAAAGGTGAGGCGGGCTGAGGATGGGGCTGCTGGACATCCTGCTCGGGCGCACGAAGCCCGTCGCACCCGATCTCGACCAGCTCTTCGCGCTGCCGTCGGCGGCCGTCACGCTGGAGGCGGCCGCCTCCTTCACGCCGACCGGACGCGGGGCGGTGTGCTTCGCCACGGTCGAGGGGGCGGCCTTCGAGCAGACGCACCGGGAGGTCCAGGCCCTGCTGGACGCGGACGCCGACCGGGACGGCCCGCCGGTGGAACTGCGGCGGGACGACTTCGGATACTCCTGGCTGGTCTCCGAGCGCACCCCGGACCAGTTGCCGCAGCTGGTCAACGACCTGCACGCGGTGAACAGTTCGATGGAGGTCAACGGCTTCGGGCCGCAACTGCTGTGCTCGCTCGCCGGGTTCCAGGACAGCGAGGGCCGCTCCCTCGCGCTGGTGTACCTCTACAAGCGCGGCAGCTTCTACCCCTTCGCTCCGCTCTCCGGTGAGGGACAGCGGCGCGACAACCCGTTGGAGTTGCGGGTGAAGGCCGTGCTCACGAACGATCTGCGGATCGAGCAGGACCTGAACCGCTGGTTCCCCTTGTGGGGCGCCCCCGGCCTCTGAGGCCCTAGCCCTTTCTCTCGCGCGACTGCCGACGGGACTCCAGGGGACGCTCGCGGCGGTAACGGCGGTCCCACCTGGCCTGCTTGTCACGGCGGTCGCGGTACGCCCGGTAGTTGCCAGGCCCGGCCCCCGAAGCGCCGCCGGACGAGCCGCCCGGCGAGGACGCCGAGGTACCGCCCCGGCCGTACTGCATGTACACAAAGAGCAGGGCGACGGCGACGAGCCACCAGGTGTGGTTCCCGAAGCCCAGGATGACCAGGACGACGGTCCCGGAAATGACCATGGTGCCCATGACGGGCCTCCGTGTGCGTGGGTGTGGTGTAGAAGAGTAGCCCCGCAGGGGCGGGGTGATGCCTGCCCTGCGCGAAGCTCTTTCCCCGCACTCCGGAGTTGACGGCATGCCCGAGCCCTTCACCCAGGAACACGCCGGTGAGCGCCTGTGCGGCGTCCACGGCGGCGGCGTTGACAGTGGCCCCACCGCTGTCACCGCCGTACTGCTGCACGGGGCCGGCCGCGGCAGCAAGGAGCGACTCCTGCCGCTGCTCGACGAGTTCGTGGCGCACGGCTGCCGCGCGCTCGCCTTCGACTTCTCGGGGCACGGCGAAAGCTCGGGTGAACTCGGCGAGTTGAGTCTGCGCCGCCGGTTCGAGCAGGCGGTCGCCGTGATCGACGCGCACGCCCCGGCGGACGGGCCGCTGGTGCTGGTCGGGTTCAGCATGAGCGGTCAGACGGTGGCGGACCTCGCCCGCCACTACGGCGAGCGGGTGGCGGCGCTGGGGCTGTGCGCGCCCGCCGTGTACGCGGCCGAGGCCTGGGACGTGTCGTTCGGGCACGGTGACGGGAGGTTCAGCGAGATCATCCGGCGCCCGGACAGCTGGCGGCGGTCTCCGGCGCTGGAGACGCTGCGGGCGTACCAGGGACGGGCGGTGCTCGCCGTGCCGGGCACGGACGCGGTGATCCCGCCGGAGGTGACGGAGGCCGTGCAGGAGGCGCTGGCCTTCCGGGCCCAGTTCACGCGCCTCGAACTACCGGAGGCAGATCACCAGTTGGGCCGGTGGCTGTGCGATCACGCGGACGACCGGCGGGAGTTGGTGGCCGCGCTGCTGACCGGGCTGGGCGACCGGGGCTGGACGGCGACACGGGGCTGGGTGGCCAAGCAGCTCCCCGAGGGCCGTTCGATCGTCGACTCGGGTTTTCTGTCGGGGGGTTGGAGCTCCCAGATGCGGCGGCTCACCCTCGACGACGACACCGAGCTGGTCCTGCGGTCGTTCGTGAAGCCGTTCTTCCGGCTCCACGCCCCCGGTCTGCTGGCCCGCGAGGCCTCGGTCCTGGCGCTGCTCGCCGACGCCGACGGTGTTCCGGCCCCCAAGCCTGTCGCCGTCGACGCGACGGCCGAACACTGCGACCATCCCTCGCTGTTGATGTCCCGGCTGCCGGGACGAGTGCGCGTCGACGAAGCGGATCTCGAACGGCGCCTGGACCTGCTGGCGTCCCAACTCGTACGGATTCACCAGGTCGTTCCCGAGGAGCGGCCGCGCACCTACCAGGCGTGGACCCGGCCGGAGAAGGTGCAGGGGGTGCGGGGCCCGCTGTGGGAGCGGGCCGTGGACGTGATCCGCCAGGATCCGCCGCCGTACGAAGGATGCTTCCTGCACCGGGACTTCCACCCCGGGAACGTGCTGTTCGCCGGGGCGGGCGCCGATCTCCGGATCAGCGGGGTGGTCGACTGGGTGGAGACCTCCTGGGGACCCGCCGACCTGGACGTCGCCCACTGCTCGACCGCTCTGGCCCTGCTCCACGGCCCCGAACACGGCCTCGCCTTCCGTCAGCGGTACGAGGCGCACGGCGGACACCGGCTCGCCGACGGGCCGGACCACCTGTACTGGCGGCTCCTCGACGCGCTCGCCTACTGCCCCGACGCGGCGAAGCTCGCCGGACCGTGGCGCGAACTCGGACGCACCGAGCTGACACCGCAGGTACTGGGCGGGCGGCTGGAGGCGTATGTGCGGGGGTTGGTGGAGCGGTACGGGTGAGCGGGTGGGGCGGTCGGGGGTCACTCGCCCGGGGCCGCCGTGACGACGCCTGCCGCGATGGCGGCGGACAGGGCCGCGTGGTCGGTCGTGGTCCGGTCTGCGTAGGTGAGCGCGAAGTCGGCGACCGACTGGTCGAAGGTGTCAGAGGTGCCCAGGTACGCGGCGATGGCGATGCGGTCGCCGGAGCGGGCGTGGGCGCGCGCCAGGGTGGTGCCGCACAGGCGGGCGTAGGCCCTGAGGTCGGCCGGGGGCATGCCGGCGACGTCCGCGGAGACCTTCATGTCACGCAGCCGGCGCCAGTAGAAGGCGCGCCCCTGCGGTCCGCTCATCCAGCCCAGGAAGATGTCGCTCGTTGCCTGGAGCAGCCGCTGGCCCACGACCACACGGCGGCCGGGATGGTCGTACGGGCCATGCGGCAGATACTCCTCCAGTACGGATTCCCGCGCTTCCTTGAGCTGCAGGAACAGCGGGTCGTCGACGTCCCGCCCCTCAAGGAGCACGATGAAGCAGCGCATGCCGACGCTCCCGACGCCGACGACCTTGCGGGCCGCGTCGACGAAGCGGTAGCGGTCCAGGAGCAGCCGGCGCTCCTCGGAGAGCGTGGAGCGGTAGTCGCTGAAGATCTTGCGCAGGCTGGCCATGTCGGACGCGCCGGCCGGCTCGAGGAGCGGCGGGTCGTGGACGATGCGGCGGCGGCCGTCGACGACCTCCGTGAGCTTGCCGAGAGCCTGGATGCTGGTGCGGCGGCGGGCCCGGGTGAGGCTGGACTCCACATGCCCGCGGTGACGGACGGAACGCACGAGCGGCAACAGGCTGTCCGCGTCGGCGCTCGCGTACCAGACCTCCAGCTCGCCCATGCGGGCCAGCCGGCGCATGGCCGTGCGGTACGCGGTGACGGCCTCCCCCGCCGCCCGGTGGGCCTTGGCCTCGCCGTGCCCGTTCTCGCGGGCGGCCACGGCGACGCTCGCGGCGAGCCGTTTGACGTCCCACTCGAAGGGGCCGGGGAAGGTCTCGTCGAAGTCGTTGATGTCGAAGAGGAGAGAGCGTTCCGGGGAGGCGTGCAGGCCGAAGTTGAGCAGGTGGGCGTCGCCGCAGAGCTGCACGGTGAGGCCGGTGTGGGGCTGGGGGGCGAGATCGGCGGCCATCACGGCGGCCGCGCCGCGCAGGAAGGCGAAGGGGGAGGCGGACATCCTGCCGTACCGGATCGGCAGCAGCTCCGGGAGCCGGTCGCGGCCCTGCCGTTCCAGTACGGCGACGGGGTCGGGGCGGTCCACGGACGGTATCCAGAGGGCGTGGGCGGAACGGGGGACGCGTTTGCGGGCGGTGCGGCCGCGCTCCGCGCGGGTGGCGGGGGTGTTCATGGGCCCTGTCTCTGGGTCACGCTCGCCTCCTGGTCGCCGGTGTCCTTCACCTCCTCATCGCAGTGAAGGGCCGGAGGGGGAGGGTGCGCATGCGGGGTACGGCGATCGGGTGACGGTGAGCGCCTTCTGCCGTCTGCGGCGCCGTCGTGGCTGGTCGCGCCCACGCGGCGGTAGCCGCACATCCAATACGGCCCCGCGCCCCTCTGGGGCGCGTTGTCAGTGGCATGCGTCAAGATGGGCCGTATGGCTACGGGTGGCGGGGAGCGGTACATCGGGGTGGGCGAGCGGCGGGCTCGGCTGGCGTTGCGGCAGCAGCTTGCCGGGGCGGCTCGGGTGGGGAGTCCCGAGGAGGTGGCCGGTGCTCTGGTCGCGCTGCACGGGTCCGATCCCGCGACCGTGTATCTGGCGGTCGGCGCGCGGCTCGTGGATCCCTCGGGGACCGTCGCCGAGACCGAGCGGGCGTTGTACGAGGACCGGTCGTTGGTGCGGATGCACGGGATGCGGCACACCGTGTTCGCGTTCCCGACCGAGCTCACCGCGGTCGTGCACGCCTCGACCGGCCTCACGGTCGCCGCGCGGGAGCGGGCCAAGCTCCTCAAGGACATGGCGAAGGCCGGGGCCCCGGACGCGACCTGGCTGAAGGAGGTCGAGGAGGCGACGCTGGCCGCGCTCGCCCGACGCGGCGAGGCGACGGCGACGGAGCTCTCCCAGGACGAGCCGCGGCTGCGGGAGCAGTTCGTGTACGCGGCCGGGAAGAGCTACGAAGGCGTCCACTCCGTCTCGAGCCGCCTGCTCAAGGTGCTCGGCGTGGAGGGCAAGGTGGTCCGCGGCCGGCCGCTCGGCTCCTGGATCTCCACGCAGTTCCGCTGGGCGGTGGCACCCCCGCATCCCGAACTCGACGTGGCCGAGGCCCAGGCCGGGTTGCTGCGGCGCTGGCTCACCGTGTGCGGCCCCGCCACCGAGGCCGACCTGAAGTGGTGGACGGGCTGGAAGGTGAGCGACGTCCGCCGTGCGCTCACGACGATCCGCGCGGTCCGGGTGTCCGTCGACGAGGGCCCGGCCTACGTCGTCGACGGCGACGCCGACCCGGTCGCGGGACCCGTGGAGCCCTGGGCGGCCTTGCTTCCCGGCCTCGATCCGACGGCGATGGGCTGGCAGCAACGGGACTGGTACCTGGCACCGGAGTTGCGGCCCGCCCTGTTCGACCGCAGCGGCAACGTGGGACCGACGGTGTGGTGGAACGGGCGGGTGGCGGGCGGTTGGGGCCAGCGGCCCGACGGGGAGATCGTCTGGCGGTTGCTGGACACGGAGGGCGTGGGGAGCGAGGCCGAGGCGGCCATCGCGGTGGAGGCGGAGCGACTGCGGGGGTGGGTGGGGGCGACACGCGTGACACCGCGTTTCCGGGTGCCGTTGGACAAGGAGTTGGCCGGGGGCACCGGCTGACCGGAACGCCGGGCGCCCAGGAGGGCGCCCGGCGCCACGGCCTACCGTGAGTAGCGCATCAGCGCCCGCACCATGTGGCACGTCGTGTCCGACGGTGGGTGGACGCCGATCATCTCCGCCGTGTCCCGGATCGTCTCGTTGCGGGCCTGGTTCGGCACGTAGACGCCGGAGTCGAGCAGGGCGATCGCGAGCCGCATCGCCTTGAGGCGGCGGTTGTGGGTGACATACCACTCGCGGGGACGGCCCGGCGGCAACGGGCGCTTCTCCACGGGGGTGTACGGCAGGTCGAGCAGCACGGGATGCTTCGCGGTGGACTGGGTCGGGAACGGCTTCTGCTTCAGTGCGGCAGCGGGCACAGGCATCCTCCTGTCGCGGTAAGGGCGGCCACCGGGGGACCCGGCGACGCCCTCGAACACTGGTTTCATTCTACCGTCCGCCACTGACAAAAGCCCCTGGCCACAAGGGCTTTCGGGGGTGCTGTGACGCAGGGGGAAGACGGGTTTTCGCGTACCGTGGACACCATGGAGATCTGGATCAATCCGGCCTGTTCGAAGTGTCGCAGCGCGATCAGCCTGCTCGACGCGGAGGGCGCCGAGTACACCGTCCGCCGCTATCTGGAGGACGTCCCGAGCGAGGACGAGATCCGCGAGGTGCTCGACCGGCTCGGGCTCGAACCGTGGGACATCACCCGCACCCAGGAGGCCGCCGCCAAGGAGCTCGGCCTCAAGGAGTGGGCCAGGGACGACAGTTCGCGCGACCGTTGGATCACCGCGCTCGCCGAACACCCGAAGCTGATCCAGCGGCCCCTCATCACGGCGGACGACGGCTCCGCGGTGGTCGGGCGCACCGAGGACGCCGTACGGGACGCCCTGGCCAGGAAATAGCGGACTGTGACGCAGGTTACGTCAGCTGACTCCTGTAACCGCTGAGTAACCTCGTTCGGTATCTCGTACATAGCGGCGTACGCTCCCCTACCTCTCAGGAGGCGCGGATGTCGCGCAGGAGAACACTCGGTACGAAGAAGAAGGTCGCGCTGCTGGTGAGCGCGGCGGCGGTGGCGGGTGGTGGGGCCTTTGTGATGGCCAGCACCTCGAACGCCGCGCAGAGTCCGCAGACGGCGGCGGAATCGACGGTCTGCCAGGGGCTCGCCACCGCGCTCGGCAACAACCAGCGGTTCATCGAGGGGCAACGCTCCGCTCCCGACGCACAGTCGGCGGCCCGGATCGCCAACCGGGAAGCGGTGATCGCGCAGATCAAGGTGCAGCAGGAGGCGTCCGGTTGCGTGGTCGGGGAGTCGGCTCAGGGCTCCCAGGCCGCCGCGGGGCAGCCCTCACAGGCCGCGTCCGCGTCTGCGCCCGCTTCTCAGGCTCCCCCCGCGGGCAACGCCGCCTCCGGACAGCAGGTGTGCAATGGCTCGACCGTCACGCTCTCCGGTGAGGCCGGCGCGCCCGCCGCGTCCAGCAACCAGTTCCCGGCCGGCACGAAGCTGAAGGTCACCAACCTGGACAACAACAAGTCCACGACGGTGGAGGTCACTTCGGTCTCCGGAAGCTGCGCCCTGCTCAACAACGCGGCCTTCGAGCAGGTGCGGGAGCCGGGCAAGTTCCTCATCCGCCGGGCTCTGATCGAGAAGGTGGGGTGAGGTCATTCGGGACGTTCACCTAGGAACTCACTGAGGCGGCGGGCCAGTTCGGGAGGTGCGGACTGCGGCAGCGCGTGGTGGGAGACGCCGGGGACGACATCGGCCTCCGCCCGCGGCAGCAGTTCGCCGGCCTGGGCCGTCGCCTCGTAGGGGTCATGGGTCCTGCTGTTCGCGGCCACGAGCAGCAGGACCGGTGTGTTGAGGTCGCGCAGCGCGTCCGGGGCGGGGCGGGGGCCGGTGACCGGTCTGACGGTGGGGAATCCCGCGGCGGCCTCCTGGAGGCGCAGCCAGTCGAGGTCCAGGGTGGCCGCTCCCCCGGTCTCCCAGTCCAGGAAGGCGCGGACCCGGGTCGGCGTGGGGCGCAGCAGCATCGGCAGGGCGTGCAGCAGATACGCCGCCTTGAACCCGGCGAAGCACTGGGTCGGGTCCAGGAGGAACAGGCGGCGCATCCGGTGGGGGGCGTGCACGGCGTAGTGCAGGGCGATCCAGGCGCCGTAGGAGTGCCCACCGAAGTCGGCCTCCGTGACGCGGAGTCCGCCGAGGAGGGCGTCCAGCCAGGCGGCCAGGTCGGCGACCGTACGGGGGTGACGGTCGGCGGCCGGTTCGCTGCGGCCCGGGGCTCCGATCAGGTCGACGGCGAGGATCCGGCGGGTGCGGGCGAGGTGGGCGGCCTGGGCGTACCAGGACGTGGAGGTCGCTCCCCCGCCGCCCGGCAGCAGGACGAGCGGGGGCGCGTCGGCCGGGCCGCATGCGGTGACGTGGGTGGTGCCGAACGGGGTGGGCACCCGTAGCGCCTCCCGGTCGGCGGGCCACTTGGCCAGCACCTTGTCGTAGGCGGCCTGGAACGCGTCGTCGTCGTATCTGCCCATCGATCCCTCCCGTATTATCTCGCTCAGCAAGATACTCGATGAGCGAGATAATACTGGAGGGTGCGTATGCCGTCCCCGGGACCGGAGATGGAGATCGTCCATCTCCTGCGCGCGGTGACCGTCGAACTCGGCCTGCACAGTGCCCGGTTCGCCCAGCGCAACGCCATGCATCCGACGGACGTCCGCGCCCTGATCGCCCTGATGGACGCCTCCCGCGCGGGTGAGGAGAGGACGGCGGGGCGGCTCGGCGCGGAGCTCGGGCTCAACTCGGCGGGGACGACCTCGCTGCTCGACCGGATGGAGCGGGCCGGTCATGTGCGGCGGGTACGGGGGCGGGAGGACCGGCGCAAGGTGGTCGTCGAGGTGGACGAACGCGCGGTGGAGCTGGGGCAGGCCTTCTTCGGACCGCTGATCGGGCGGGCGGTGGAGCTGCTCCAGGGGTACGACGAGGGGGAACGGGCGGCGATCCGGGGGTTCTTGGCGGGGGTGCGGGACGCGGCGGCCGAGGAGGTCTGACCTCGCGCGGACCGACCGCTGCACTCAATCGCGTGCGCCGGTCGCGAGTGCCTTCGCCTCCGTCTCCTCGTCGATACCCACTACCGGCCGGTCCGGGCGCTGCGGTGCCACCCCGCCGATCTCCCGCAGCCAGTGCCAGGTGTCGGACACCGTCTCGGCGACCGGACGGCAGCGCAGGCCCGCCGCGGCGGCCCGCGAGGTGTCCCCGCAGTGGAGGCTGGTGTGCAGGTCGGTGTCCGGCGGGACCCACACCGGCAGGCCGGTCCAGGGTTCGATGCCCGCGTCGAGGACGATGTCCGGGTCGGTCCAGCGCAGTTCGGCGTTCGACCCGGTCACGGCCACGCAGGCGTCGAGGAGTTCGGCCATGGTGGTGTGGCCGCGCGGGCTGATCAGGTTGTACGGGCCGGTCAGCTCCGCCTCGGCGGCGCTCAGCGTCCACTGCGCCAGGTCGCGGACGTCGACGTACTGGAGAGGGAGGTCCCGTGGCCCCGGTGCCAGGACCTGCCCGCCGCGGGCGATACGGTCCAGCCACCACGGCAGGCGGCCGATGTTCTCGTACGGGCCGAGGATCAGCCCCGCCCGTACGAGCAGGGAGCGGTCGGTGCCGAACGCCTCGACGGCGGCCAGTTCACCGCCCCGTTTGTCCCGGGCGTAGTCGGTCTGCTCCGCGTCGGCCGCGGCGCCCTCGACCAGGGGCGCGTCCTCGGTGTGTCCGGCCGGCTGCGGCCAGGCGTACACCGAGCGACTCGACACATACGCATACCGGTCGGCTCGGCCCCGCAGCAGCCGCGCCGCGTCCCGGACCGCGCGGGGCGCCGCCGACCAGGTGTCGACGACCAGGTCCCAGGAGCCCCCTTCGGCCAGGGCCGTGAGACCGCCGGGCGCGGTGCGGTCGCCGTGCAGCGACCGCACCCCGGCCACGGGCGCGTGCCGTCCCCGGTGGAAGACGGTCACGTCCCAGCCGCGTTCCAGGGCCGCCTCGGCGACGGCCCGGCCGACGAACTCCGTACCACCCAGCAGAAGAAGTCTCATGCCGGTGACTGTGCCCGCCGGAGCGCCGCGAGGGAACCCGGATCTGCCCTGGGCAGACGGTCAGCCGCCGGTCGGCGGGGTGTACTTGTAGCCGACCCGGCGCACGGTCTGGATCGCGCCCCGGAATTCCGCGCCCAGCTTGCGGCGCAGCCGGGCGATGTGGACGTCGACGGTACGGCCGTCGCCCACGTGGCCGTAGCCCCAGACCGTGGTGACCAGCTGGTCGCGGGTGTGCACCCGGTGGGGGTTCTGGACGAGGTGGGCGAGGAGCTCGAACTCCAGGTAGGTGAGGTCGAGTTGCTCGCCGTTCACCTCGGCGGTGCGCTGCACGGTGTCGATCCGTACGAGGGGGGCGCCGGCGTCCGCGTCCGTGACCGTCGGTTCCGGCCGGAAGGGCTGGTGCTGGTCGGCCGGGACGAGGACCAGGTAGCCGATCATCGGGGGCTGGCCCGGCAGGATGGGCAGGGTGTGCTGGGGCGCGGGCAGCCAGGTGGCGCCCGGCGGAAGGAACTCCGGCGCTTCGGGAACCTCGTCGGGGCGGACGGCTCGGAGTCGGTGCCGTGCGCCGTTCTCGGACGGGGCGGTGAGGGGGGCGGTGGAGAGAGAACGAGTGGTCGCCATGAGATCAGCTCTTTCGCGCGAGAGGGTCGTCGGGGGACGTACGTCTGCGCGCTGGCCGAAGGCCGGGGTATACGGCTTTAGAGGGCCGGCGCGTTCATCGCGCGGCAACACACCCGGTCGAAGTCGTGGTGCTGACGGGAAGGCCAGAAGGGCTCGAGGTCATGGCGACCCGTCGCGCTGCACTTCCGGAAGCTGGCCATGAGCCCATTGAAGCAGACACGGGCCCGCGACAGGAGCCTTCTCTCACTGCTCGGACACTTCCCCGGCGTGCCCGCTCCACCGACAACACGCCGAGGGGCGCCCACCGTGGCCGGTGGGCGCCCCTCGGGAGGCTGAAGGCGGGGATCAGACCTGGCCGGCCTTCTCCAGCGCGGAGCAGCAGGTGTCGACGATCAGACGCGTCACCAGGTACGGGTCGACGTTGGCGTTCGGGCGGCGGTCCTCGATGTAGCCCTTGCCGTCCTTCTCGACCTGCCACGGGATACGCACCGAGGCGCCACGGTTGGAGACACCGTAGGAGTACTCGTTCCACGGGGCGGTCTCGTGCAGACCGGTCAGGCGGTCGTCGATGCCGGCGCCGTAGTTCTTGACGTGGTCGAGGGGCTTGGAGCCCTCACCCAGCGACTCGCAGGCGGTGATGATCGCGTCGTAGCCCTCGCGCATCGCCTTGGTGGAGAAGTTGGTGTGCGCACCCGCGCCGTTCCAGTCGCCCTTCACCGGCTTCGGGTCCAGGGTCGCGGCGATGCCGAAGTCCTCGGCGGTGCGGTAGAGCAGCCAGCGGGCCACCCACAGGTGGTCGGAGACCTCCAGCGGGGAGACCGGGCCGACCTGGAACTCCCACTGGCCGGGCATGACCTCGGCGTTGATGCCGGAGATCGCGAGGCCCGCCTTGAGGCAGTTCTCCAGGTGCGCCTCGACGACGTCACGGCCGAAGATCTCGTCCGCGCCGACACCGCAGTAGTAGCCGCCCTGCGGGGCCGGGAAGCCGCCCTTGGGGAAGCCGAGGGGGTAGCCGTCCTTGAAGAACGTGTACTCCTGCTCGATGCCGAAGATCGGCTCCTGCGACGCGAACTTCTCGGCGACCTCGGTCAGCGCGGCACGCGTGTTGGACTCGTGCGGCGTCATGTCGATGTTGAGGACCTCGCACAGCACGAGGATGTCGTCGCCGCCGCGGATCGGGTCGGGACAGGAGAAGACCGGCTTGAGGACACGGTCGGAGGAGTGGCCCTCGGCCTGGTTCGTGGAGGACCCGTCGAAGCCCCAGATCGGCAGCTCCGCGCCCTTGGCGTCGTCCGCCATGATCTTCGTCTTGGAACGGAGCTTGGCGGTCGGCTGGGTGCCGTCGATCCAGATGTACTCAGCCTTGAAGGTCACGGGCCACTTCCTTCGGGGATGTGTCTACGCACTGCGGGTGCTGCGGCGCTGCGGCACTGAAACGCCGCCTCTTTGATGCCCGCGAGCCTGTCAACAGGCGATTTCCCGGTCATTGCTCGAATGTGAACCCCGTGTTACCGGGTGGTGCTGTGGCGCGATTCACTGTGTGAGACCGGCGGAGGGTGTACCTGGCACCACCCCCCGGCCCTGCGGCCAGACCCAGTGACCCGCGTCGCCCTCTCGACGAAACTGACCGTATGACCATCGAGACGCGGAACGGCAGCTGGGGTACGAGGGCGCGGGGCATCGGGCTCGCGGCCGTGCGGGGGCTCGCACTGACGCTGGTGACGCTGCCGGGGGCACTGCTCGGATTCACGCTCAGCCTGGTGTCCATCTCCCTCGTCCCGGTCGGGATCGGGGTCTTCACGACCCCCTGGGTGCTGACGGGCGTGCGTGCCTTCGCGGACTGGCGTCGGGTGCTCGCGGCCGAGTGGTGCGGGGTGCGGATCCCGTCGGCGTACCGGCCGATACCGGAGAACGCCAACGCCTGGGCCCGCACGTACGCGATGCTGCTCGACCCGGCGACCTGGCGGGATCTGCGGTGGTTGCAGGTGGACATGACGGCGGGGTTCGTGACGGCGCTGCTGTCGGCGGTGCTCGTCTTCTACCCGCTGGAGGGACTCGCGGTCGCGGCCGGTCTGTGGCGCCCGCTCACCGAGCTGGGCGGCGGCTACTGGTACGGCTTCGTGCATGTCACCGACCAGACCTCAGCGCTCCTCGCCGGCGCCCTCGGCATCGCCCTGCTGGGCCTCGTCCCCCTCGCACCGCGGCTGCTGACCGCCCACTTCCGGCTCACCCGTGCCGTACTCGGCGCCGGTCAGGGTGAGTTGGCCGAACGCGTCCGCGTCCTCACCGAGACCCGGCGGGACGCCGTGGACACCTCCGCGGCCGAACTGCGGCGCATCGAGCGGGACCTGCACGACGGGGCGCAGGCCCGTCTGGTCGCCATGGGCATGGATCTCGGCACCATCGAGATGCTCCTCGACAAGGACCCCGCGCAGGCGAAGCGGCTCCTGGCGCAGGCCCGTCAGTCCTCGGCGGATGCGCTCACCGAGCTGCGCGACCTGGTGCGCGGCATCCATCCGCCGGTGCTGGCCGAGCGCGGACTGGGCGACGCCGTACGGGCGTTGGCGCTGCGGCTGCCGGTCGCCACCGAGGTGACCGTGGAGCTCGAGGGCCGGCCGGACGCGCCCGTGGAGTCGGCCGCCTACTTCGCGGTCAGCGAGGTCCTCACCAACGCGGTCAAGCACTCCGGCGCCGACCGGATCTGGATCGACCTGCACCAGACCGAGGGGATGCTGCGGATCAGCGTCACCGACAACGGCCGGGGCGGCGCGCTGATCACGGCCGGTTCGGGACTGGCCGGAGTCGAGCGGCGGCTGGGTACATTCGACGGCGTCCTGGCCGTCGGCTCCCCCGCGGGCGGCCCCACCATGGTCACCATGGAGATCCCTTGCGCGTAGTCCTGGCCGAAGACCTCTTCCTGCTGCGCGACGGTCTCGTGCGGCTCCTTCAGGCGCACGACTTCGAGATCGCCGCGGCCGTCGAGAGCGGACCCGAGCTGGCCCGCGCGCTGGCCGAACTGGAACCGGACGTCGCCGTGGTCGACGTACGGCTGCCACCGACGCACACCGACGAGGGGCTGCAGTGCGCGCTGAACGCCCGGCGGGACAGACCCGGGCTGCCGGTGCTGGTGCTGTCCCAGCACGTGGAGCAGCTGTACGCGCGCGAGTTGCTGGCCGACGGCACCGGCGGGGTGGGCTATCTGCTCAAGGACCGGGTGTTCGACGCGGAGCAGTTCGTCGATGCCGTACGACGGGTCGCGGCGGGCGGTACGGCGATGGACCCGCAGGTGATCCAGCAGCTGCTGACCCGGCGGGCGGCCGGCGACCAGCCGCTCGCCCGGATCACGCCCCGCGAGCGGGAGGTGCTGGAACTGATGGCGCAGGGGCGGTCGAACGCGGCGATCGCCGCCAAGCTCGTCGTCACGGAACGGGCGATCGCCAAGCACACCGCCAACATCTTCACCAAACTGGGCCTTGAGGTGTCGGACGACGACAATCGGCGCGTTCTGGCGGTGCTCGCGTATCTCGACCAGGATCGGTGAGCGACTCCTCATTCTCTGTAACTCCTGCTGCTCAACGGGCTGTTGTCGGCCCGGTGCCGGGCAAACCTCTGATTTGTTTGTGGGGCGGCTGAACACCCCTGGGACGGCATCCGTAAGGGAGGGAGCCGCTTCACTCCTGTCGGGCGCCTCGATGG
Organism: Streptomyces canus; assembly: GCF_001514145.1. GTDB lineage: Bacteria > Actinomycetota > Actinomycetes > Streptomycetales > Streptomycetaceae > Streptomyces > Streptomyces canus. The sequence continues at coordinate 108,028 of NZ_KQ948659.1, read as the reverse complement.
CCCGGAAAAGGAAGTCAGAGGAGTTCCATGGGACGCAATACACGTAAACGCCGCTCGTCGATGGCCAACAAGGCCATAGCCGCGTCGGCGGCCCTAGCGCTCGGTGGGGGCGGGCTGATCTGGGCGAACTTCTACGCCTCGGCGCACGAGTCCAACAACAACGGCTGGTCCCAGAACCAGACCAAGGCCGCCGCCGCGCAGGTGGCGACCATCTCCTGCCCCGATGTCGGTCAGAAGCTGACGAACGTGCCACAGTCGGCGCGTCAGGGTGTGGCCACGGAGCTGGCCAACCTGGACAAGCAGATCACCGAGGCCTACGCCAGGCTCGCCTCGACGCGACAGGCTCAGGCGGGTGACTCGGGCTTCGTCCAGAACGCCATCGTCGGCCCCCTGAAGGAGAAGCGGGCGGCCACGATCGACCGGATCCGCCTCGACATCCAGCGGGTCGGTGGCCAGTTCAACACGTCGCTCAGCCAGTTGGCCGCCTGCACGACGCAGAACGCGCAGACCAACGCCGGCCAGACCGGCGGCCAGCAGCAGAACGGCGGCCAGCAGCAGGGCGGCCAGCAGCAGAACGGTGGCCAGCAGCAGGGCGGCCAGCAGCAGAACGGCGGTCAGCAGCAGGGCGGCCAGCAGAACGGCGGCCAGCAGCAGGGCGGCCAGCAGAACGGCGGCCAGCAGCAGGGCAACGGCGGTCAGGGCGGCAACGGCCCGGTGGCGGCCGACTTCGTGGACATCACCAAGGTCCAGGGCAACGCCCAGCTCGGTGTCGGCCAGAACGGCCTCCCGGCCAACGGCAACTCGGGCTCGAAGGGCACCTTCACCACGAAGTGCGGCACCAACGGGAACGACAACCACAACACGGACAACGTGATCGTCGCCCCCGGTGTCGCCAACGGCGCCCACCACCTGCACGACTACGTCGGCAACCAGAGCAACGACGCCTTCGCGAGCGACCAGGAACTGGCGGCGGCCCAGACCACCTGCCAGAACCAGGGCGACAAGTCCTCGTACTTCTGGCCGGTGCTGCGCCTTCAGGACGGCTCGCAGGACTTCGACCAGAACAACGACGGCGGCGGCAAGGAGGGCAACGTCGGCAAGATCCTCCAGCCGGCCCAGGCCCAGCTGAAGTTCGTCGGCAACAAGACCGGCAACGTCGTCGCGATGCCGACCGCCCTGCGCATCATCACCGGTGACGCCAAGGCCCAGGTCAACGGCAACGCCAACGCCAACGTGAACTGGTCCTGCACCGGCTTCGAGAACAAGGTGCAGCTGCACGACAAGTACCCGATCTGCCCGCAGGGCAGCCAGGTGGTGCGCACGACCAACTTCCAGAGCTGCTGGGACGGTCAGAACATCGACAGCGCCAACCACCGCACCCACGTGGCGTTCGCCCAGGCGAACGGCGCCTGCGCCAACGGCTTCAAGGCGATCCCGCAGCTCCAGGTCCGGCTCGTCTACAACGTCCCGGCGCCGAAGCTCCAGAACGGCACGGTGGTCAACCCCTACGCGGTCGACACCTTCCCGGAGCAGCTGCACAAGCCGATCACCGACCACAACGACTTCATCAACTTCTTCTCCACGAACACGATGAACCAGATGGTCAACTGCATCAACACCGGCAAGAAGTGCCAGTGACGCACTGAGAAAGCCGGCGGTGAGAATCTCTCACCGCCGGCTTTCTTGTGTTCGCGTCCTCAGTGGGCCGAGTGCGTGGCGCCCATCTTCGAGTGGTCCGTGCCCTCCTCGATGTCCCCGCCGAGCGTCTTGCGCAACACGGTCACCGTCTTGGTGGTGTCACCGACGGCGACCCATTTGCGGCCGACCAGGAAGTGACCGCCGTAGTCCTTGGCCCCGTTGATCCACTCGCGCTGGCCGCGGTCGGTGGCGAAGGTGGCGAGGATGAACTTGCCGTCGGCGTCCTTGGACTTCTTGCACACCGCCTGACGCAGCTCGTCGGCGTCGATCTGGATGTTGGGCGTGCACTTCACCTCGGCGGCCAGGTGCTCCAGGCTGCCGGTGGCCGCGGAGGGCACCGCGGCGGCCTTCGCGTCACCGCCGGATCCGCAGCCCGCCAGCGCCAGCACCGCGGCCGCGCCGGTCAGCGCGAGCATCGGTCGGGTCAACCTCATCTGTTCCTCCGGTCACGGGTCACACCTCGGACGGGCCCCGGCGGGGGTCCGTCTCCTCCCATACGGCTGCGAGGCGCGGGACGCTCAAATCCTGGTGATACCACGGGTACGGCTGTGCGAGAGTGTGCCGGTGAACGAGGACTGGGAAAAGCGCGTGGTCGCCGCCTGGGCGACGTTGGACGACTATCCGGAGGAACGGGCGGCCGAGTTCCGGGCCGTGATCGACGCGCTCGTGGCCGAGCTGCCGGACGGCAGTCCGCTCGGTCTGTTCGAGCAGGCCTCCGCCTGGGACTCGACGGGGCATTCGGACAAGGCCGTCCCGCTGTACCGGGAGGCGCTCGCGAGGGGGCTCAGCCGGGAAAGCGGCTACAAGGGGCGGCGCGCCAAGATCCAGCTGTCCAGTTCGCTCCGGAACACGGGGCAGGCGGAGGAGGGCGTCAAGCTGCTCACTCCCGAACTGGACGGCCCGTCCGACGAGTTGGACGATGCCGTACGGGCCACCCTGGCGCTGTGCCTGTCCAGCCTCGGCCGGGACCGCGAGGGGCTGTCGCTGGTCCTGGGTGCCCTCGCCCCCCATCTGCCGCGCTACCAGCGCTCGATGGCCCGTTACGCCCGCGCGCTGGTCGACCCGGAGGACTGATTCACCCGGGGGCGGTGACCAACCAACGATTCGCTCGTTCTGCTGAACGTGCAGTCACAGGATGTCGCCCCGCGCCCCGCACCCGCTTCCGGCTCCGCCTCCGACCCCGTCGTCGACGTCGAACAGGCCGAGGCCGCGCTCGTCGAGCACTACCCCCGGCTGGTCCGGCTCGCCTATCTGGTGCTGCCGCCGGGCCTCGGCCGCAACCGGCGGGTCCTGACCGCGCACGCCCTCACCCAGCGTGCCCTGCCCCGGGGCCGTACGGCGACGCCCGTGATCCCGGCCCAGCCGGACGGCCGTGAGGGCGACCCCGGCTACGCCTTCGTCCGCCTCCAGGTGGTGCGTACGGCGCTGGAGGCGGGCCTGCCGCTCCGGCGCAAGGCGTGGCCCAAGCGTTCCCAGCTCCCGCCGCTGCTCCCCCAGGTGTGGGGCCTGAGGCTCTTCCCGCGCTCCGGCGGCGCCGAGGAACTGGCCCTGGACCAGCGCCTGTCGGCCCTGGCCGGCCCGGCCCGTGCCGCCTACGTCCTGCGGGGCCTGGAGAAGCTCCCCGACAGCGACGTACGCGGTCTGCTGACGGCGGCGGGCGTGGCGGACGTGGACGCGGCCCTCGACGAGGCCGACTCCGCGCAGGCCGAGTACGCCCTCCTCGACTCCCCCGAGTTCGACCCCTGCTCGCTCCAGGCCCGGCCCACCGACCTGATGCGGCGCAGGCAGCACATGAAGGCCGCGCTCGCCGCCGCGGCGGCCGTCGCCGTGTGCGGGGCGCTGCTCGGCATGCCGGGCGACGGCTGGGGCCCCGACGGCGCCGCCGCGCCTCCCTATGCGCAGAACCCTTCCGCCCGGGCAGCCCTGGACCCGGCCCTGCTGCTGAAGGTCCCGGCCGCCGCGTGGGAGTCCTCCGCCCGCACCGACTTCTCCGTGTGGCCCGCGCGCGGCGACCTCACCGGCGACTCGGCCCTCCTGCGCCGCGCCCTCGCCGTCTGGGCCCGCCCCGGCGAGACCGTCCAGGTCTCCGCGACCCCCGGCACCCCCTCGGGCGGCCCCTCCGGCCCGCCGCAGCTGCTGTACGCGGGGACCGTCGACAACGCGCGCGTGGTGATCCTCTACGACGGTCTGCGCATCGTCCGCTATGCCGAGCCACGGGACAACACCAAGGGTGCGGCCCTGGACTTCGCGCGGGTCGACGGAGCCGGCCGGGCGGAGGCGAGCGCGGTCGTCCTGGGCCGGGCCGACGGCAACGTCCGCTATCTGACGGCCCCTTGGGTGACCAAGGCCGCCGACCGGGACCTGCTGAAGCCGGGCTCCGCCGCCACGGATCTCGCGCTGACCGGCGGCACCACCGCGCCGATGGCCGGCCCCGCGCAGAGCGGCCCCTGCACCTCCTGGAACGTGCTCCAGCTGACGGACGCCTCCGGCACCCGGCTGCTGACCGACCTCGGCGAACTGGTCCCGGCCCGCCTCACCACCGGCCGCCCCGGCTCCGTGAAGGACGCGTCCGGGGCGGGCGCGCTGCGCGGCTGGGCGCCGTACGCCTGCTCACTGGGCGCGATGCGCTCCGCGGGCGTGCGCAGTGTGAACGCCTGGGCCTACGCGACGCAGCCGCTGCCCGACGCGAGCGGGACGGCAAGCTGGGTCTGCACCCGGGCCGAGACCTGGCAGGGTGGCGGGGAGCGGGTGCTGGCCCAGTTCCACACGCCGGGCGGACCGTACGGGGCGGTCGCGGCGAAGGCCGAGAACGTGCCGGCGTGCGGGGCGAAGGATCCGCAGGTGCTGGCGGGGGTGCTGTGGAAGTCGGGGGCCGGTACCTGGTACCTGCTGGCGGCGGGGAGCCGGGGGACGTCCTCGATCAACGCGTCGGGCGGAGTCCGGGCGACGGCGAACGGCCATCTGCTGGCCGCGAAGGCGAAGCAGGGGACCCAGGCCGAGCTGAAGGGGACCCTGGAGGACGGGCGGGCGGTCAGCGGGCTCCGGTAGAGCTGTGAACACCGCTGGTCGATCCAGCCCGTTCCAGGCCGGATCCGATCGGTAAGGTATTCGTATGACTACCGGGGTCCGTCGAAGAATGGGCGTCGAGGAACGGCGTCAGCAGTTGATCGGCGTCGCCCTCGAACTGTTCGCCCGCCGCTCGCCCGACGAGGTCTCCATCGACGAGATAGCGGCGGCGGCCGGTATCTCGCGGCCGTTGGTGTACCACTACTTCCCCGGCAAACTCAGCCTGTACGAGGCCGCGTTGCAGCGCGCGGCGCACGACCTGGCGAGCCGGTTCGAGGAACCGCACGAGGGGTCGCTGGGCGGCCGGCTGCTGCGCGTGATGCGCCGGTTCTTCGACTTCGTGGACGAACACGGCCCGGGTTTCTCGGCGTTGATGCGCGGTGGGCCCGCGGTCGGCTCTTCGGCGACGAACGCGCTCATCGACTCCGTACGACAGGTCGCCTATGAACAGATCCTGTCGCATCTGCGGGTGACGGACCCGCCCGCCCGGCTGGAACTGCTCGTCCGCTCCTGGATCTCGCTCGTCGAGTCGACCGCCCTGATCTGGCTGGATGGCCGGCGCATCCCGCGCGCCGAACTCGAGACGCAGCTCGTGCACAGCTTCGCCGCGCTGGCCGCGGTCGGCGCGGCCTACGACGAGGAGATGACCGCGCTGCTGCGCCACATGCTCAAGGACGAACCGAACGACGGCCCGTTCACCGACCTGGCGGCCCGGCTGATCACGCTGGCCTCCTAGAGCACGGCCTTGGTGTAGGAGGCGTCCAGGTCGCGGACCTCGGCGGAGAGGTGCACGGTGAGGCCGTCCTCGGGTCCGACGTACTTGCGCAGGAGTTCCACGACGGCCTCGGTGAGCTTCGCCTTGGTCTCCTCGGACCGTCCGGCGAGCAGGGCGAGCGTGACGTGCACGATCGCGTGGTTCCTGGTCTCGCCGCCGACCGCCTCGTCCTCGGTGCGCAGGACCCGGGTCTTGCACGCCTCGAGCTTCGCGGCCGCCGTCTCGACGACGACCGGGTGCAGCGCCAGGGCGAACTCCTCCCAGTGGACATGGTCGAGATACGGGGAGTGTTCGACGGTGATCTGCGGCATGAGGACTCCTGTTCTACGACGGCACAGGTCACCCTAGCCGCAGCGCCAGCATGGCGATGTCGTCCTCCCGGTCGTGGCCGAAGGTGTCCAGAAGGGTGTCGCACAGGGCGTCCAGGCCGGGCAGGGCGCCGGAGGAGGCCGCGCGGAGGTGTTCCAGGGAGGCCGTGAGGTCGGTCCCCCGGGTCTCGATGAGGCCGTCGGTGACCATGAGGAGCCGGTCGGTGGGTTCGAGGAACAGCTCGGTGGCCGGCGGATGGGGCAGGCCGACGCCGAGCAGCGGTCCAGCCGCCTTGGCGTAGTCGGCGGTGCCGTTGTCGCGGACGATCAGCGGCGGGATGTGGCCGGCGTTGGCGATCCGGGTGCGCCCGGTGTCCGGGTCGATCAGGGCCAGGCAGACGGTGGCCGTGATGTCGGGGTGGTAGCGCTGGAGCGTCCTGTCGAGGCGCTCGGCGAGCACGGCCGGATCGCTCTCGTCCACGGCGTAGGCGCGCAGCGCGTGCCGGAGCTCGACCATGACGGTCGCCGCGTCCAGCGAGTGCCCGACGACGTCGCCGACCGCGGTGAGCACCCCCTCGTCCACGCGCAGGGCGGCGTAGAAGTCGCCGCCGATCTCGGTCTGCCGGGAGGCGGGGACGTAACGGACCACGACGTCGATGCCCGGCAGTTCGGGCAGCCGGTGCGGCTGGGGCAGGAAGCTGTGCTGGAGGGTGAGGGCGACATGCCGCTCGACCTTGTACATGAGCAGCGGCTGGGCGGCGAGCGCGGTGGCCTGCGCGAGCTGGGCCAGCAGGGTCTCGCCCTCCAGGCCCACCCTGCGCATCCCGCGCGCGGGCGCGGCCAGGCACACCGGTGCCCGGCCGTCCTGGGTGACGACGAGCGCGAGCCGGGCGTCGTGCTCGACGCCGGGCCGGAAGAACCCGGCGGGCCACAGCGGTGCGGGCACGCTGGTGAGCTGCACCCCGGTCTGCCCCCGGGTGAGCCGGCGCAGCAGGGCGGCCACGGCCCGGTCGGCGTCCTCGTCGGGCAGGGCGACGGGAACGCGGTCGCGGGACAGACCGCGGTAGAGCACGTCCTCCTGGTCGAGGACGAAGACGGCGCCGGGGGTGCCGGTGAGCCGCGCGAGACCCTCGGCGGCCGCGTCGGAGAGCTCCTGGAGGGTGCGGGCCGACTGAATGGTGACGATCGTCTCGGACAGCAGGGTGAGCCGTCGCACCAACGCCCGGTCACCGGCCCGCTGTTGTGCGTTGCGTACGGCGGCCCGGACGACTGCCTCGATCTCCAGGGGCTCGGCGGGCACCTTCAGATAGGCCTCGACACCCGTGTCCATGCCCGCGCAGTGCACGGCCGGGGGCACCGCGGAGGCCGAGAAGTGCACCACGGGCATCCCGGCCGTGTGCGGGCGTTCCTTGAACAGCCGGCACAGGTCGAAGCCGCTCATGTCGGGCAGCCCCACGTCGACGAGGGCCACGTCGGGCAGGGTGCCCTTGCGCAGCCGTGTGTCGAGTTCCGCGAGGGCCTCGCCGCCGGTGGCGACCGGTACGACGCGATGCCCCGCCCGGCTCAGCACGGTGCCCATGGCGTACCGGCTGGCCTCCACGTCGTCCACGACCATCACGGTCGTGCCTGTCAGCTTGCCTTTTACATCCATCTGTCCGCCCTCGGGCAACACCGGTGGAGCAGAGCGGGGTTCGGGCTCTGCTCCACCAAGGTAATGCCTTCAGCTACGGATGGCGGATGAAAACGGCCACGGTCCGTCCCGGAACGGCGAAGGTGCCCGATTTCCGCTCGTAGGACGCCCCCTTGACGGTAGAGTCCGCGCCTGCCACCTGCACGGGATGCAGCTGGTATGTGCTCCCGGCAAGGGCCTCGACCCGCTGGCTCTGCGCCTTCGGTGTCGCGTTGAACACGACGACGAGGTCACCCAGTTCCATCGTGATCACACCGGGCGTCTCGTCCTTCCCGGACAGCGGGAAGGACAGCTTCGACTGCACCTGCTCCGCCGTGCCGAGCGAGAACGCCTTCTCCGTCGTACGGATCCGCAGCAGGTCCTGGTAGGCGGCCGAGGCCCCCTGGATCTGTGCGCAGCCCACCTGCACCGAGCCCAACAGGGGCTTGGCATAAGGCCACTTGGACGCGTTGTCGGCCGCCATGGGCAGTCCGCGGCCGAATCCGTTGCCGTCCTGGCAGTTCCAGTGGATCGCGTTGAACCAGTCGCCGCTGTCGAAGGAGTTGCGGTCGAGGGACTTGGAGCGCAGCAGGTCGGTGCCCGCCTGGGAGAGCGACGGGCCCTGCGAGAGGGCTGCCGTGGCCATGGCGAGGACCTGCATCCGGGCCCGGTCGGCGGCGCCGGTACCGGCGGGCAGCTTGTACGTCAGCGCGTCGAACAGCGACTCGTTGTCGTGCGCGTCGGCGTAGGCGAGGGCGTCGCCGGGGGCGTCCGCGTATCCGGCGGGCTGACCGTTGTAGTCGACCTGGGCGCCGGTGACCTCCTTGCCGTCGGTGTCGGTGAAGGTGAACTCCTTGAGGTTGCCGGACAGGCCCACCTTGATGAGGTCCTGGTAGTGAAGCAGGCGGGCCTTCTGCTCCTGCGAAGTCCCGTTCGCAGTGGACGAGTTGGGGTCGGTGTACAGCCCGGACGCGAAGCCCTGGACACCGGGGTCCTCGTCGAAGGGTCCGCCGCCGCGTACGGCGTCACGGGCGCGGTCGGAGAAGGTCGCGATGCCCGTGCCGGCCATGTTCTTCTGCGTGGCCTGCACGAACCGGGCGTCGTCGGCGACCTCGCCGAAGTTCCAGCCCTCGCCGTAGAGAATGATCTTCTTGCCGTCGACGCCGTCCTTCTGGAGGGTCAGCGCGTCGAGGGCCTTGCGTACGGCCAGGATGTTGGCCTTGGGGTGATGGCCCATGAGGTCGAAGCGGAAGCCGTCGACCTTGTACTCCTTGGCCCAGGTGACGATGGAGTCGACGACCAGCTTGCCCATCATGGCGTTCTCGGTGGCCGTGTTGGCGCAGCAGGTGCTGTTGGCCACCGAACCGTCGGCGAGGAGCCGCTGGTAGTAGCCGGGGACGATCCGGTCGAGGACGCTGGTGGAGGCCTGTCCGCTCGCCGCGGTGTGGTTGTAGACGACGTCCATGACGACTCTCAGGCCGTCGTCGTTGAGGGACTTGACCATCTTGCGGAACTCGACCGTACGGCCGGTGCCGTCCGGGTCGGTGGCGTACGAGCCCTCGGGGACCGTGTAGTGGTACGGGTCGTAGCCCCAGTTGTAGGCGTCCTTCGCGGCGACCGCGGAGACGCACTCCTGCTGCTTGTCGGAGGCGGCCGGGTAGGAGGCGAGGTCGCAGGCGGGGGTCGCCTGATCGGACTTCTTCTCGGGGACGGTCGCGATGTCGAAGACCGGCAGCAGGTGGACGTAGCTCGTGCCCGACTTCGCGAGCTCGCGCAGGTGCTCGGAGCCGTCGCCGTCCTTGTCGGTGAAGGCGAGGTAGGTGCCCCGGTCCTTGGCAGGCACGGTCTTGTCCGCCACCGAGAAGTCCCGGACGTGCAGCTCCTGGATCTCGGCGTCCTTGAGGGGCACGGCCTTCGGCTTGGTGTAGTGCGACCAGCCGCGCGGCGACAGGGACTTGTCGTCCAGGTCGACGACAAGGCTGCGCTCGGAGTCCGTGGTGAGGGCGACCGAGTAGGGGTCGGTCACCTTGTTGGTGACGACCTTGCGGACGCTGGGCGCCCAGACCTTCACGACGTACCGATAGGGCTTGCCCTTCCAGGACGTGGGGCCGGTGACGGACCACACGCCGGTGGCGGGGTTGCGTCGCATGTCCTTCAGGGACCCGTCGAGCTCCAGCTTCACCGACTGCGCGGTGGGCGCCCAGACGGACAGGGTGGGGCGGCCGTTGTGGAAGGCCGGGCCCAGTTCCGCCTTCGTGGCGGTGGGATACAGGTCGTCGAGCACGCCGGCGATCTGGACGCCGGTCGCGGCCGGCACGGCGCCGTTGGCGGCTCGTTGGGAGGCGACGAGCTGACCGGTCATGGCCTCTCTCACGCGGTCGCGATCACGTGGGTCGACGGACCAGGCCGCGTAGTCCTTCAGGTGCGGGAATCTGGCCTTCTGGGCGTCCGTGAGGGTTGTCCTGCTGAGCCGCAGCCACCTCTCGTCGTCGCTGGTCAGGGCTCCTGCGTCGACGGCGATCGAGCCGTCGTGGGAGTACAGCAGCTGGGTGGAGGCGACCGCCTCCGAACCGTTCCACGCGACCGTGTTCCGGTCGATCCAGACGGCCTTGGAGGTGGTCAGGTCGAGCGCGGCGGCGGACCCGGCGGGCTGCGGGAGCAGATACTTCTCCTGGCCGTTCAGCAGCCACACCTCGTGGCCGTTCGCCGTGAGGTCCAGGGACTGGTCGGTGGGCAGGTCCTTCTCGTCGCCCTTGTGGATGATGTAACTCAGGCTCGTGGCCCCATCGGTCAGCGGTACCTCGAAGACCGCGCCATAGGCGTCGGTCCGCACCGGCTCCAGCGGCTTCGACCAGTCCGTGGGGTTCGCGGCACCCGTCCAGGCGTGCAGACCCCAGCCGTCGTAGTTCCCGTCGGCGCGGTGGTAGTGGAGGACGGCCTTGGTTCTGTCCTGCGCCGGGTAGTCGGGCCGCTGTGTCTGTACGGCGTCCTTGCCCTGCTCGATCCACACCTCGCCGGTTTTGGTGACGTCGATCGTGCGGTCGGCGGAGACGTCCTTGTCGCCGTCCTTGTCGATGACGAGGAAGCCGACGTTCGAGGCGCCGGGCTTCAGCTTGACGTAGGCGAAGGCACCGTACGCGTCCCGGCCGGTGAAGGGGTGGCTGTCGGGCCAGGTGGTGGACTCGCCGTCGGCGAGGTCGCCCCAGGCGTACAGACCCCAGTCGTCGTAGTCGCCGTCGGCGCGCTGGTAGTGGACGACCGCGTAGTCGCGGGAGGAGGCGGTGGGGGGCTCCTCGGCGGGCGGGGTACCGGTGACGGACTGCGCCGTCGCTGAAGCGGTGCGTCCCGTCGAGTCGACGACAACGGCCTTGTAGCGCAGGGCCGTTCCGGCCGGTACGGCCTTGCCGACGGTCTGGGTGACCTTGTACGGCGCGTGGTCGGCGGAGCCGAGTGTCCGCCACTTGCCGCCGCCGATCTGGGCGGCGAAGACGACCCGGTTGAGCTGTCCGCCGTCCACGTCGGCGGTGAGCTCGACGGTGCCGGTGGCACCGGCGGCCGGAGCCTTGAGGGTGATCGTCGGCTTGGTGGCGGGCGGGGCGAGCTTGCCGGCCGCCTTCAGGACGATCGCGGAGCCGGCGGGGACGGTGACGGTGATCTTCTTGTCGGCGTCGGAGGTGACGCTCGGGGCACCGCCGTAGATTCCCTTGAACGCCATGTTCGCCGAACCGGTCGCGAAGGTCGCCGACCTGGTCTCGCTCGCGTTGTTGAAGGCGACGACGTACTCGGTGTTCCCCTGTGTACGGGAGAAGGCGTAGATCCCGGCCCCGTCAGCCGCGTACCGCTCCTCCTGGACTCCGTCCGTGAGCGCCGGGTTGGCCCTGCGGAGCTTGGACAGGGCGCTGATCCGCTCGTACAGCGGGGCGCTCGTGTCGTAGGCGTCGCTCGCGTGTGTGCGGTCGGTGCCGATCTCGTCGTCGTCCAGGTAGTCGGCCGTCCTGGACGCGAACATCGTCTGGCGGGCGTCCTTGTCGCCGCCGGCGCCGGTGAAGCCCTGTTCGTCGCCGTAGTAGACGACGGGGTTGCCGCGGCTGAGGAACGTCAGCTCGTTGGCGAGCCTGTCCTTGGCGAGGAGTTCGGCGTCGGTGGCCTTCGGGTTGTCCTGGTTCAGGAAGTACCCGATGCGGCCCATGTCGTGGTTGCCGAGGAAGGTGACCTGCTCGTAGGCGTTGGCCTTGTCGGTCGTGTACTTGTAGTCGTCGCCGAAGACGGATCCGAGCTTCCGCGCGCTGCCGCCCTGGGAGGCGTACTGCCGTGCGGCCTCCTGGAACGGGAAGTCCAGCGTGGCGTCGAGACGGCCCTGGGTGACGTACGGCGAGGTGATCGACGTGTCGGCGGAGTACACCTCGCCGAACATGAAGAAGTCCTTGTGGCCCTGCCTGGCCGCGTAGGCGTCGAGAGCCGTGGCCCACTGGGTCCAGAACTCCATGTTCACGTGCTTCACGGTGTCGATCCGGAAGCCGTCGATGTCGAAGTCCCTGACCCAGCGCCGGTAGATCTTCTCCATGCCGGAGACGACCTCGGGACGCTCGGTCCACAGGTCGTCGAGGCCGGAGAAGTCGCCGTAGGTCGTCGACTCACCGGCATAGGTCGAGTCGCCGCGGTTGTGGTACATCGTCGGGTCGTTGAGCCAGGAAGGGACCTTGGCGCCCGCACCGGTGACCGTGGGCGTGCGCGGGAAGGAGTCGGTGTCCACGGCGGGGAAGGCCTTGGAGCCGTCGGCGTAGTCCGAGTCGTCGAAGGGCTCCCCGTCCTTCGTCAGATAGGGGAAGGCGCCCTTGGAGAGGTAGTCGTAGGACTTCTCCTCGTAGTCGACGACATCGGCCGTGTGGTTGGTGATGACGTCGAAGAAGACCTTCATGCCCTTGGCGTGGGCCTTGGAGATGAGGGTCTCCAGGTCCTTGTTGGTGCCGAAGTGCGGGTCGACCTGGGTGAAGTCCGTGATCCAGTAGCCGTGGTAGCCGGCGGAGGCGTTGGCACCCGTGCCCTGGACGGGCCGGTTCTTGAAGATCGGGGCCATCCAGATGGACGTGGTGCCTAGGCCCTTGATGTAGTCGAGCTTCCGGGTCAGGCCCTTGAGGTCGCCGCCCTGGTAGAAGCCCTTGTCGGTGGGGTCGTAGCCGGTGCTCAGCCGTGAACCGGTGAGCCCGCCCCGGTCGTTCGAGGTGTCGCCGTTGGCGAAACGGTCCGGCAGGACGAAGTAGAACTGCTCACGGGTGTCGTCGTGCCGGGCCGGTTCCGCGGCGAGCTTCGCGTCGGAGGGCGGTGGGGGCGGGGTGTCCGCCTGGGCGGACAGCGGCTGGACGAGCGCTGCGGCCAGCGCGGTCACGGTGACCGCGGCGACCCGTCCGGCGTGTGCGGTACGGCGCCTCGACGGCACCGGCCATCTCGGTATCACTGACGTGGACTCCTTGCGATGACGGCTCTGTGGGTCCGACCCCGCGCGACCGTATCGCCGCCGTAAGCCTTACAGCAATAGTCCTGAAACAGCCGGTAAGAATTTTCAGTGGTTGCGGTGAGTCGCTCAGCAGTTGGACTTGCCCGCGTAGATCGCCAGTGCCGTGTTGGACCCGAGCGTGGCCGAGAACTGGCCGTTGGAGCCGACCGTCACGCTCGTGTTGTTCTGCACGTTGCAGTACGTCCCGGCGGGCAGGGAGGTCTGAAAGGTACGGCTCAGGCTGCCGGACTCGTGGTTGATGGCGACGTAGCCCTTGGCGCCCCGCCCGAAGGCGATCGCGTCGCCGCCGTTGTCCCACCAGTTGGTGACCGACTCACCGCGGGTGGCGTTGCGGAAGGCGACCATGCGCAGGATCTCCGGCCAGGCGTGCTGGCACTTCCAGCCGTCCTGCCAACAGGCGCTCACCGAACCGTTGTTGGGCGGGCCCGCGTCCGTGTCGGACCATTCGTAGCCGGAGTTGATGTCCGGGGCGCCGTACGGGTAGGCGAGCATGAAGACGTTGGCGAGGGTGTAGTTCGCGCCATCCTTGTAGTTGAGCGTGGAGCCGTTGCGCTCGGTGTCGTGGTTGTCGACGAAGACGCCTGCCACCGAGCTGCTCATGTAACCCCAGCCCTCGCCGTAGTTCTTCAGGTAGGCGAGGTTCTCGTTGTTGAAGACGCGCTTGAGGTCGTAGGCGTAGCGGAACTCCTGGACGTCCCCGTTGCCCGTGTACTCGGTGGGCTGGACGGCCTCCCCGCTGCCGTAGATGACCTCCTGCTTCCAGTAGACGGAGGGGTTCGTCAGACGCGACTTGATGGCGGCGAGGTCGGTCGCCGGGATGTGCTTGGCCGCGTCGATGCGGAAGCCGTCGACGCCGTAGCCGAGCAGGGAGTTCATGTAGCCGGCGATGGTGGCGCGGACGTACTCCTCGCCGGTGTCCAGGTCGGCGAGGCCGACGAGTTCGCAGTTCTGGACGTTGGCCCGGTTGGTGTAGTCGGTGATGGTCGACGTGCAGTCGTCCATGTCGTACGAGGAGTACAGGCCCGGGTAGTTGTACTTCGTGTACGACGATCCGCCGGTACCGGTGCCGCTGCCCGCGGACATGTGGTTGATGACGGTGTCGACGACGACCTTCACACCGGCCGCGTGGCAGGTGGCAACCATGTTCTTGAAGGCGGTGGCGTCACCGAGGCGCCCCGCGATCCGGTAGCTGACCGGCTGGTACGAGGTCCACCACTGCGAACCCTGGATGTGCTCGGCGGGCGGGGAGACCTGCACGGAGCCGTATCCGGCGGGGCCGAGGGTGTTGGTGCACTCCTTGGCGACGGAGGCGAAGTTCCACTCGAACAGGACGGCGGTGACGTCCTTGGTGCCGGGCGGGGAGGCGTAGGCGGCCTGGGGGGCCAGCACCGCCGCCGCGGCGGCGAACGCGGTGGCCGTGGCGACAGCGGATGCGGTCCATCTCGATATCACGTGGGGGTTCTCCTTGCCTGACGGCCAGGCGTCTTTGCCTGGCGCCGGCGAGAACGTACCGCTGGCGAAATGTTTACAGCAAGAGTCTTGAAAGCAAGAGAAAGAACTTTCACCTACTCTGCTCAGCGCTGACTGGCAGGCTTGCCTGGAAGGCCGCCGCGGCTGCCCCGACAGGAGTAGACGATCTCCACCGCCCCTCCGGGCAGGGCGCGTTGGCTCTGGAAGGTCAGTCCGGCCTCGGGACGGAGCGCGGGGGTCAGCCGCATGCCGTCGCCGAACAGCAGGGGCAGGACGACCAGTTCGAGGCGGTCGAGCGCGCCGAGGGCGTGGAAGGTGCCGATCGTGCGCGGGCCGCCGATGAGATGGACGTCGCCGCCCCGGTTGGCCGCGCGGAGTTTCTCCAGCAGACGTACCGGGTCGCTGTCGGTGGTGACGTGGTCCGGGGTGCCCTCCGGACGGTGCGAGCCGAGGACGAAGACGTCGAGGTCGGGCCACGGCCAGCGGCTGTTGGTCAGCGCGGGTTCGAAGGTCGTGCGGCCCATGAGCGCGGCCTCGCAGTCGGCCAGGAACTCCCGGATGCCGTGGCTCTGGCCGGAGACGAACGACGGGTCGGCGGTCAGTGCGGGCCAGCCGTTCGGCGTGGTCACGTAGCCGTCGGCACTCATGCTCAGGCGGGCGCGGATCTGCATGGTCTCTCCTCGGGTGCGGGGCGCTGTTCGCCCTTTCACCCAAGCGTCGAACGCGGGTCCCGCCGATCGACACGCCCGACAAGGGATCACCGGGCCCCCGTGTGGGCCCGGTGATCCCTGCCTGTGCTCAGGCCGTCGTCCACCACACCGTCGTGTCGGCCGGCACCTTCGCGTCGCCGTCGGCCTCGGCCACCTCGCCGCTCGCGAGGAGCAGACGGCCGTACGCCGGAGTCGTCACCGCCTCACTGCCGGTGTTCGCGACGCAGACGAACTCGCCGCGCCGGAAGGCGAGAACGCCCTCGGGCGCCCGGAGCCACTCCACCGCGTCGCCGGCACCCAGGTCGGGCTGGGCGCGGCGAACGGCGAGGGCCGAGCGGTACAGCTCCAGGGTGGAGTCGGGGTCGCCGGTCTGCGCCGCCACGCTCAGGTCGGCCCACTCCGACGGCTGGGGCAGCCAGCTGCCGCCCGCGCCGAAGCCGTACGACGATCCCTCGCGCGTCCAGGGGATCGGCACCCGGCAGCCGTCGCGGAACCCGTCCTGGCCGGCACCGCGGAAGTACGCCGGATCCTGGCGGACCTCGTCGGACAGGTCGACGACGTCCGGGAGGCCGAGCTCCTCGCCCTGGTAGATGTACGCCGATCCCGGCAGGGCCAGCATCAGCAGTGTGGCGGCGCGGGCCCGGCGCAGGCCCAGGTCCCGGTCTCCGGCCGTGCGGATCTGGGTGCCGAGGCCGGGCGGGTTGGCGAAGCGGGTGGCGTGGCGGGTGACGTCGTGGTTGGACAGCACCCAGGTGGACGGGGCGCCGACCGGACGCATCGCCTCCAGCGTGCGGTCGATGACCTCGCGCAGTTCCTCGGCGTCCCATGCGGTGCTCAGGTACTGGAAGTTGAAGGCCTGGTGAAGCTCGTCGGGCCGGACGTAGTTCGCGGTGCGCTCGATGGTCGGGGTCCAGGCCTCGGCGACGAAGATCCGCCCGCCCGTCTCCCACCCCCGCCCTTCTGCGGAAGGCCCTTCGGTCCCCTTCTTGTTTCCGGAGTACTCGTCGAGGATCAGCCGCCACTGGCGGTAGATCTCGTGGACGCCGTCCTGGTCGAAGAACGGCATGACATCGTTGCCCAGCAGCTTCACCTGGTCGTGGGATCCCAGGTCGGGCAGCCCCTCCGCCTTCACCAGGCCGTGTGCCACGTCGATGCGGAAGCCGTCCACGCCCATGTCGAGCCAGAAGCGCAGGATCGAGCGGAACTCGTCGCCGACGGCCGGGTGGTCCCAGTTGAAGTCGGGCTGCTCGGGGGCGAAGAGGTGCAGGTACCAGTCGCCGTCCGCGACGCGCGTCCAGGCGGGACCGCCGAAGATCGACTCCCAGTCGTTGGGCGGGAGTTCGCCGTTCGCGCCCTTGCCGGGCCGGAAGTGGTAGCGGTCCCGCAGCGGCGATCCCGGGCCCTCGGCGACCGCCCGCTTGAACCATTCGTGCTGGTCGGAGGAGTGGTTGGGCACCAGGTCGACGATGATCCTGAGGCCCAGTCCGCGGGCGTCGCGGATCAGTGCGTCGGCGTCCAGGAGGTTGCCGAACATGGGGTCCACGGCCCGGTAGTCGGCCACGTCGTAGCCGGCGTCGGCCTGCGGGGAGGCGTAGAAGGGGCTGAGCCACACGGCGTCCACGCCCAGGTCGCGCAGGTACGGCAGTCGGGTGCGGATGCCCTCCAGGTCGCCCATGCCGTCACCGTTGCTGTCGGCGAAGCTGCGCGGATAGACCTGGTAGATCACCGCGTCCCGCCACCAGTCGCTGCGCTGGGCTTTGGCGGGGGTCGATGCCGGGGCGGTGGCGTAGTGCTGCTGGCTCATGGCGTCCTTGAAACGTAAGGGGGTCATGGTGGTCGTCAAGTGGCGAGGCGGCCGCAGTGACAGCGGGGTCGGATGGACACTGCGGCCGCCTCGGGTCTTGGAGTGGGCCTCAGCCCTTGGTGCCGCCCGCGGTGAGGCCGGTCACCAGGTTCTTCTGTACCAGGTAGAAGAACACGGACACCGGTATCGCGATCAGCACCGCCGTCGCGGCCATCAGGTTCCGCTGGGCGTCGTGCTCGCTCACGAAGCTCTGCAGACCGACCGCGAACGTGTACTTCGTGTCGGAGAGCATGAACGTCGAGGCGAACGCGACCTCACCGAACGCGGTGAGGAAGCTGTAGAACGCGGCGACCGCGAGCCCCGGCTTGGCGAGCGGCAGGATCAGCCGCGCGAACGTGCCGAAGGGGGTCAGCCCGTCGACGCGTCCGGCCTCGTCGATCTCGAACGGGATGGTGTCGAAGTAGCCCTTCAGCAGCCAGGCACAGTACGGCACCGCCGTCGAGCAGTACACGAGGACGAGTCCAAGGTAGGTGTCGATGAGCTGGAGGTCCGAGAGCATCTGGTACATCGGCACCATGAGTACGGCTACCGGGAACATCTGCGTGACCAGGAGCACCCACATGAACTTCCGGTAGCCCGGGAAGCGCATCCGGGACACGGCGTACCCGGTGGTCGCGGCGATCAGCACTCCGATCACCGTGGTGCCGAGCGAGACGATCAGCGAGCTCTTCAGCCAGTCGAAGAAGGCCGTGTGCTGGAGGACGAACGAGTAGTTGTCGAACGTCATCTTCTTCCAGATGCCGCCCGGGTGGAGGTAGTCGTCCTTGTCCGGGCCGAGGGACAGGAAGACCAGCCAGAGGATCGGGAACAGCGCGATCAGGCTCGCGACGATCAGGATGCCGTGCGAGACGAGGGAGCCGGCGAGGCTCTTGTCGCCGCGGCGGCGGATCCGTCCGGGTGCCTGCGCGGGCGCGGTCCGGGACACCGCGGCGGAGTTCTCAGCTGTGGTCGTACTCATGGGGACTCCTGCCTCAGATCGCGAGCTGCTGGTCATTGCGGTTCAGCCAGCGGCGGTAGAAGGAGGTGAAGACGATCAGTATGGCCAGCAGCAGGATGCCGTACGCGGCCGACTGGGCGAAGTCACGCGGCTGCTGTCCGAAGCCCAGGTAGTACGCCCAGGTGACGAGGATCTGCGCGTCCGGCGCGGTGTTGCCGAACATCAGGAAGAGCACGGCGAACTGGTTGAACGTCCAGATGATGCCGAGCAGGACGACGGTGGAGCTGACGCTCCTGAGCCCCGGCAGGGTGACGTACCGGAACCGCTGCCAGGCGCTCGCGCCGTCCATCTCGGCGGCCTCGTAGAGGGAGGCGTCGATGGACTGGAGTCCGCCGAGCAGCGAGACCATCATGAACGGCACACCGCACCAGGTGTTGACCATGATCGCGGCGAACCGCTGCCAGAAGGTGTCCTCCAGCCATGCCGGTGAGGGCAGGTGCAGCGCGTCCAGCACGGTGTTGATGATGCCGCCGTCGGCGAGCATGAAACGCCAGCCGAAGACGGTGACGAAGGTCGGCACCGCCCAGGGCAGCACCAGGATCAGCCGGTACAGCGTCCGTCCCCGCAGCTTCTGGTTGAGCAGCAGCGCGAGGCCGAGGCCGATGCAGTAGTGGAGGGCGACGCACAGGGCCGTCCAGACGATCGTCCAGATGAAGTGGGACCAGAAGCGGTCGTAGGCGGTGTCGCCCCACAGGATGTCGGCGTAGTTGTCGAGGCCGATGAACTTGTAGGTGGCGTCGATGTGGTTGACGCCGATCGTGCGGGCCGTGTTGAGGCTGTTGGCGTCGGTGAGCGTGAGGTAGACGCCGTAGACCAGGGGGTACAGCACGAGGACACCGAGGACGACCGCCACCGGGGCGATCATCGCGTAGGCGTACCAGTGCTTCTGGTAGCTCTGTTTCAGGCGTTGGCCCCGCCCGGGCCGCGGCGCGCGGTCACCGTGGCGTTTGCCGGTGGCGCGGTCGATGGCGACTGTCATGTTCGACACCTTCTGGAAGTTCTGCGGCTCTGAGAAGTGGCTGGGCCGAGCGGCCGGCCGGTGTGGCCGGGCACAGGCCGGTGGCCGCCGGATCCCTCCCCCCATGACCGGGAGATCCGGCGACCACACGGGCTCACTTGCTGAAGTCGGGCACCAGCTTGGCGAGGGCGGTCTCCGCGTTGCTCAGGCCCTTGTCCAGGGACTCCTTGCCACCGGCGATCTTGAGCAGTTCGGTGTCCAGCGGGGTCAGCAGCGAGCTGTACTCCGGCAGGGCCACGCGCGGCTGGGCGGAGGAGAGGACCGACTGGTATCCGGCGATGCCCGGGTCGGCCTTGACCTCGGCGGTGTAGGCGTCGTCGCGGGTGGGCAGCGTGGAGTTCTTCAGCGCGATCTGCGTCTGCGACTTCGCGGAGGTCATGAAGCCCACGAACTTCTCGGCCGCCTTCTGGTGGGCGGAGTCCGAGCCGGCGTAGACCGAGAGGTTGTGGCCGCCGGTCGGGGCGCCCGCCTTGCCGCTGGAGCCGGCCGGGACGGTGGCGATGCCGAGGTTGTTCTTGTCCGTGAAGGCCGTGCCCTTGTAGAAGTTGGTGATCTCCCACGGGCCCTGGATGATCGCGGCGACCTTGCCGTTGACGAACGCGTCCTGGATGTGGGCGTAGGCGTCGGCGGTGGTGTCGGCCTTGTGCAGGCCCTTGCCGGAGAAGAGGCTCAGCCAGGTGCCGTAGCCCTTCTTGGCGGCGTCCGAGTTCACCGTGATCTTCTTGGCGGCGGCGTCGACGGTGTCGGTGCCCTCGCCGTAGAGGAAAGTCTGGGCGTAGTAGGCAGCGGTGGAGCCCCAGTAGCCGTCGACGCCGGTCTTCGACTTGATCGTGGCGGCGGCGGCCTTCAGGTCGTCCCAGGTCTTGGGGGCCTCGACGCCGGCCTTCTCGAAGAGCTGCTTGTTGTAGACCAGGGCGAGGGTGTCGGTGACGAACGGCACGCCGTAGGTCTTGCCGTCGTACTGGGCCTGCTTGATCAGGTTCGGCTTGAACTTGGCCTGGTCGGCGAGGGCCTCGGTGCCGTCGAGGGGCAGGAAATAACCCTTCTTGGCGAAGGCGGGGGTCCAGCCGACGTCGGAGCGCAGCACGTCGGGGGCCCCGCTGGCGCCGGCGGCGGTGTCGAACTTGTTCTGCGCCTGGTCGAAGGGCACGTTGACGTACTTGACCTTGATGCCCTTGTTGGCGGCCTCGAAGTCCTTGATCAGGGCCTGGTACGTCGGCGCCTCATTGGTGGCGTTGGAGGTGTCCCACCAGGTGATGGTCACCGGACCGTCGGCCTTGTCGCCGCTGTCACTTCCGCCGCAGGCCGTCGCCGCGAGGGCGAAAGACGCCACCAACGCGGTGGCCGCTATGCCACGCCGCATGAGTTCTCCTTGAGGGTGAAAGCCCGTGTGCTGCGGGGAGAGGTCCCGTCTGCCCTCCCCGTCTGCCGACTGCGCCTTTGCGGCCGCCGGGCGAGTGGGAACGTAACAGCGATGCAAGGCTTGCGAAAGAGCTTGCAGCAAAAAAGTGCAAGAGGCTGCGGAAGTTACCCCGTCGTGATCCCTTGTCGACCGTCACGAGACCCTTGTTTTACGGGGCTGAGCGGGACGACTACGGGTTGTGCAAGACTCTGCAAGCTCTTGCCATCCCCCTCCCGGACGGGAATCATCCCCTTACGGGACAGAGGGCACCGACCAGAACAGAGGGACCGCGATGACGATACGGCCGGTACAGTCCGGTGCCGTGACCACACGGCTAGCCGACATCGCTGCTCAGGCGGGCGTGAGCGAAGCGACCGTCAGCCGCGTCCTCAACGGGAAGCCGGGTGTCGCCGCCACCACCCGCCAGTCCGTGCTGGCCGCACTCGACGTACTGGGCTACGAACGCCCGGTCCGGCTGCGGCAGCGCAGCGAGGGCCTGGTGGGCCTGATCACCCCGGAGCTGGAGAACCCGATATTCCCGGCCCTCGCCCAGGTGATCGGCCAGGCGCTGACCCGGCAGGGCTACACCCCGGTCCTCGCCACCCAGACCCCGGGCGGCTCCACGGAGGACGAGCTCACGGAGATGCTCGTCGACCGGGGCGTGGCGGGCATCATCTTCGTCTCCGGGCTGCACGCGGACACCTCCGCGGACATGCAGCGCTATGAGCAGCTGCGGGCGCAGGGCGTGCCGTACGTGCTCGTGGACGGGTTCTCGCCGAAGGTGCAGGCGCCGTTCATCTCCCCCGACGACCGCGCGGCGATGTCGCTGGCGGTGACGCATCTGGTGTCGCTGGGGCACAAGCGGATCGGCCTCGCCCTCGGCCCGAAGCGCTTCGTGCCCGTCCAGCGCAAGATCGAGGGCTTCGTCCGCACCATGCAGGACCTGCTCGGGCTGGCCGCGGCGACCGTCGAGGAGGACCTGGTCCAGCACTCGCTGTACACCCTGGAGGGCGGACAGGCGGCCGCTTCGGCGCTCATCGAGCGGGACTGCACGGCGGTGGTGTGCGCGAGCGACATGATGGCGCTGGGCGCGATACGGGCGGCCCGGCAGCGGGGGCTGGAAGTGCCGCGGGACGTCTCGGTCGTGGGGTTCGACGACTCCCCGCTGATCGCCTTCACCGACCCGCCGCTGACAACGATCCGCAAGCCGGTGCCGGCCATGGGGCAGGCGGCGGTACGGACGTTGCTGGAGGAGATCGGCGGAACGCCCGCGCCGCACAGCGAGTTCGTGTTCATGCCGGAGCTGGTGGTGCGGGGTTCGACGGCTTCGGCACCTGGGGATCGCACTCGTCCGTAGGGCGGAGACGCCGGGCTTTCACCCGTGCGCTGGTAGGAGAACGGGACAGTCTTCCCGTCGTAGGACATGCGACCCGAACCCGACCGCGGGATGATCGGTGGGGTAAGGCATTTCTGGCAGACTTCATGTCTATGGGTGACTCGACCGTGACCAGCCTGGAAGACCGCGGGACCGCGGCCGCTCCGGACTCCCTCACGGCCGCGGACCGGCCGGCTCTCCTCCGCCGCCTGCGCACCCCGCGCCGCCCGCGCATCTGGTTCGAGATCCTGTTGATCGCGGTGAGTTACTGGACGTACTCACAGGTCCGCAACGCGGTGCCGGAGCAGAAGACGGAGGCGCTGCGCAACGCCGACTGGATCTGGCGGATGGAGCACCATCTGGGCATCGCGGTCGAGGAGTCCGTCAACCATGCGGTGAACTCCGTGACTTGGCTCGTCGTCGGCATGAACTACTACTACGCGACGCTGCACTTCATCGTGACGCTGAGCGTCCTGGTCTGGCTCTACCGCAGCCACCCCGGCCGCTACGCGGCGACGCGTCTGGTGCTCTTCGCGACCACGGGTGTGGCGCTGGTCGGTTACTATCTGTATCCGCTGGCACCCCCGCGGTTGATGAATGGCGGCAACTTCGTCGACACGGTCATGGTCCACCAGACCTGGGGCTCGATGGCCTCCGGCGACCTGAAGCACATGTCCAACCAGTACGCCGCGATGCCGTCCATGCACATCGGCTGGTCCCTGTGGTGCGGCCTGACGATCTTCGCGCTGGCGTCGGTGCCGTGGGTACGCGTCCTGGGCCTCCTCTACCCGACGGCGACGCTCCTGGTCATCGTCGCCACCGCCAACCACTTCTGGCTCGACGCGGTCGGCGGCATCCTGTGCCTGATGTTCGGCTTCATGGTGGCGCGGATCTGGTACGGGGCACTGCCGTACACGTTGCCGAAAGTGGTACCGCCGAAGGCGAAGGCCACTCCCCGGCCCGTCAAGTCCTAGCCGGTGCCCCGACGGGCACCGCGCGCCCCGTCGCGACGCCGGGCACGCTCCCGCAGAGGCGGTGCCCCGACTCGCCGCAGTGGACGCCGCTCCGCGAGGTCGCGCGCCGCGGCCCGCCGCAGCACTAGCCGGTGCCCCGACAGGCACCGCGCGCCCCGTCGCGACGCCGGGCACGCTCCCGCAGAGGCGGTGCCCCGACTCGCCGCAGTGGACGCCGCTCCGCGAGGCCGCGCGCCGCGGCCCGCCGCAGCACTAGCCGGTGCCCCGACAGGCACCGCGCGCCCCGTCGCGACACCCGGCACGCTCCCGCAGAGGCGGTGCCCCGACTCGCCGCAGCGGACGCCGCTCCCAGACAGGCAGACGCTGCCTGCCGGGACACCAGGGCCTGTCCGGCGGATCGGGCCGACTTCCAGCAACGGTGCCTGATCAGTGCAGATGCGCGTGCCAGACCCGGCAACGTCGGCATCCGCCGGACAGGCGCCCTAGCCCGCGGCCGCGTCCCGGAGCGCCTCGACGAACGCCTCGAGTGCCGGTTGCGGGAGCGCGGTCTCGCGTACGGCTGCGTGGATCGCCCGTGACGGCTCCGGGCCCCGGATCTGCCGGACCGCCACGTCCGGATGCCGGCCCCCGAGGCCCAGTCGCGGGATCAGGGTCACCCCGAGTCCCGCGGCCACGAAGCCCTGTGCCGTGGCGTAGTCCTCGCTGTCCACGACGAAGCGCGGGTGGAACCCCGCCGTGGCACAGGCGGTGAGCTGGGCCTCCAGACAGGGGCCGGGCCACTCGCTGCCGACCCAGGGTTCGTCGGCCAGGTCGGTCAGGCGGATCGATCGGCGGGCCGCGAGGGGATGCGCCGCGGGGAGCACGGCCAGGTACGGGTCGTCGAGCAGATGCAGCAGTCGTACGCCGTCCTCGTCCGACGGTCCCACCACCAGCGCGAGATCCGCCCGCCCCTCCCGCACGTCCGGCAGCGGGTCGGGTCCCGTCAGCTTCAGGTCGATCTGCACGCCGGGGTGTTCGGCCCGCAGCCGCGCCACCGCGGGGGCGACCAGACGGGCTCCGGCCGTGGCGAAGTAGCGCACCGAGAGCCGGCCCGTGCGGCCCGCCAGGAGGTCACCGAGGGCCGTCTCCGCCTCGGCGACCTGCCGGCCGATCGCGTCCGCGTACTCCGTGAGCAACAGCCCGGCCGCCGTGGGCCGCACACCCCGCCCGACCCGTTCGAGGAGCTCGGTCCCGGCCTCCTTCTCCAGTGCCGCCACCTGCTGGCTGATCGCGGAGGGCGTGTAGCCGAGCCGGGCCGCGGCCGCCGTCACCGAGCCGTTGCTCACCACGGCCGCCAGCATCTGCATCCGTCGCACATCAAGCATGTACTCCAGCTTAATGATAGATCCAGAATCTTTCACTTGTCCTGATGGGTTTGGCCGGGGACCGTGGAGCACATGTCCCCCGCCTCCACACTCCGCATGGCCGCCCTCGCCCTCCTCTGGGGATCCGGCTTCCTCTGGATCAAGCTCGCCCTCGACCACGGCCTCTCCCCCGCCCAGATCACCATCGCGCGGTGCGTGCTGGGCACGGCTGTGCTGTTCCTCCTGGCCCGCGCGGCCGGTCAGCGGCTGCCCCGCTCCCGCTCCACCTGGGGCCATCTGATCGTCGCCGCACTGTTCTGCAACGCCATCCCGTTCGCTCTGTTCGCGGTCGGTGAGCAGAGCGTCGACTCCGGCGTCGCGGGCGTTCTGAACGCGACGACCCCGCTGTGGTCCCTGCTGATCGGCGTCCTGCTCGGCACCGACCGCGGCCTGCGCCCCCTACGGCTGACCGGCCTGCTCCTCGGCTTCGCAGGCACCGTGCTGATCTTCGCCCCCTGGCACCGCTCGGGTCTGCTGACCTGGGGCGCCCTGGCCCTCCTGACCGCCGCCGCGAGCTACGCCGTGGCCTTCGCGTACATGGCCCGCAAACTCACCTCCGGGCAGGGGCCGTTGGCGTACTCCGCCGCCCAACTCCTCATGGCTACGGCGTGGACCACGCTGTCGGTGCCGGTGGCGGGCCCGGTGGACGCCGACCTCATCGGGCTGGGGGCGGTGACGGCCCTGGGGGTGCTGGGCACGGGGGTGACCTTCTACCTCAACTACCGCCTGATAGCGGACGAGGGCCCGGTGACGGCGGCGACGGTCGGCTACCTGCTGCCAGTCGTGTCGGTGACCCTGGGCGCGGTGCTGCTGGACGAGCGAGTGGGGTCGCGCGTGCTCATCGGCATGGCGATCGTGCTGACCGGCGTGGCCCTGACGCGCCCCACAGGGGCGCGGGGAACTGCGCGACCAGCCCCCACCGCCCCGCAGCCGAAGAACAAACCCCACTACGCTCCGTAGAACAACTCCTCCACCACACTCCGAGCCCGCCGAGCCGTACGCCGATAGTCGTCCAGCATGTCCCCCACATGCCCCGCCTCATACCCCAAGTACCGCCCCACAGCGGCAAGTTCCCGCGTCTCGGAAGGAAACGTGTCCCCGGCCCGCCCCCGCACCAGCATCACGGCGTTACGCACCCGCGTAGCCAGCACCCACGCCTCGTCGAGGACCTGGGTGTCCTCCGCGGAGATCAGCCCGGCCGCCCGCGCGGCGGAAAGTGCCGCACGGGTGCGAGTCGTACGCAGCCCCGGCTCGCCGGCACCGTGCCGCATCTGGAGGAGCTGGACCGTCCACTCGACGTCGGACAGTCCGCCGGGCCCGAGCTTGGTGTGCAGCTTGGGGTCGGCGCCGCGAGGCATCCGCTCGGACTCCATGCGCGCCTTCAGCCGCCGGATCTCGCGCACGGCGTCGTCGCCGAGGCCCGCCGCCGGATAGCGCAGGGGGTCGATCAGTTCGACGAACCGGCGGCCCAACTCCTCGTCCCCGGCGACCGGTTCGGCCCGCAGCAGGGCCTGTGACTCCCAGACCAGCGACCAGCGGCGGTAGTAGGCCGCGTACGACGTCAACGTGCGTACCAGCGGCCCGGACTTGCCCTCCGGGCGCAGGTCGGCGTCGATGAGCAGCGGTGGGTCGGCGCTCGGGATCTGGAGCAGTCGGCGCATCTCGGAGACGACCTTGTTGGCGGCCTCGGAGGCCTCCCGCTCCTCGACGCCCTCGCGCGGCTCGTGGACGAACAGGACGTCCGCGTCGGAGCCGTAGCCGAGTTCGTGACCGCCGAAGCGGCCCATGCCGATGACGGCGAACCGGGTGGGCAGGGTGTCGCCCCAGCCCTCCCGGACGACCGCGCGCAGGGTGCCGGCGAGGGTCGCGGCGGTCAGGTCGGACACGGCGGCGCCGACGCGCTCCACCAGGGCGCCCTGGTCCGGCTCGGCCGGCTGGGTCTCGGTGCCGTAGGAGCCGACGATGTCCGCGGCGGCCGTACGGAAGAGTTCGCGGCGGCGGACGCCACGGGCCGCCGTGACGCCCTGGACGGCGCCGTCCGCGCGGCCGACCGCGGAGAGTATCTCCTGCTCGAGACCGGCCCGCCCGCGCGGATCCAGGCCGCCGCCGTCGCCGTCCCCGAGGAGAGCCACGGCTTCGGGTGCGCGCATCAGCAGGTCGGGGGCGAGGCGCCCGGCGGACAGGACGCGTGCGAGGTTCTCGGCGGCGGCGCCCTCGTCCCTCAACAGCCGTAGGTACCAAGGGGTCTTGCCCAACGCGTCGGACACCTTGCGGAAGTTGAGCAGTCCGGCGTCCGGGTCTGCGGACTCGGCGAACCAGCCCAGCAGGACCGGAAGGAGAGTGCGCTGGATGGCGGCCTTGCGGCTGACGCCGGAGGCCAGGGCCTCCAGGTGCCGCAGGGCGGAGGCCGGGTCGGCGTAGCCGAGCGCGACCAGCCGCTCGCGCGCCGCGCCGGCACTCAACCTGATCTCGCCGGGGCCGAGTTGGGCCACTGCGTCCAGCAGCGGCCGGTAGAACAGCTTCTCGTGCAGGCGTCGTACGACGGAGGTGTGCCGCTTCCACTCGCGGTTCAGCTCGGTCACCGGGTCGGCCCGCAGACCGAGGGAGCGGCCGAGGCGGCGCAGGTCGGTCTCGTCCTCGGGGACCAGGTGGGTGCGGCGCAGCCGGTAGAGCTGGATGCGGTGCTCCATGGACCGCAGGAAGCGGTAGGCCTCGTCGAGCTGTGCCGCGTCGGCACGGCCGACGTAGCCGCCCGCGACGAGGGCCTGGAGAGCGTTGAGGGTGGTGCCGCTGCGCAGTGAACGGTCCTCGCGGCCGTGCACCAACTGCAGGAGCTGTACGGCGAATTCGACGTCCCTGAGACCGCCGGGGCCGAGCTTCAGTTGCCGGTCGAGCTCGGCGACGGGGATGTTCTCCACGACCCGGCGCCGCATCTTCTGCACGTCGGCGACGAAGTTCTCGCGCTCGGCGGCCTTCCAGACCAGGGGTTCGAGGGCGGCGACGTACTCCTCGCCCAGTTCGAGGTCGCCGGCGACCGGGCGGGCCTTGAGGAGGGCCTGGAACTCCCAGGTCTTGGCCCAGCGCTGGTAGTAGGCGAGGTGGCTGGCCAGGGTGCGCACGAGCGGGCCGTTTCTGCCCTCGGGCCGCAGGTTGGCGTCGACGGGCCAGATGGACCCCTCGACGGTGGTCTCGGAGCAGACGCGCATCATGTGCGAGGCGAGCTTGGTGGCGGCGCGCAGGGCCTTGCCCTCGTCGGCCCCGTCGACGGCCTCACCGACAAAGATCACGTCCACGTCGGAGACGTAGTTCAGCTCGTGTCCCCCGCACTTGCCCATCGCGATCACCGCGAGCCGGCACAGCGCGGCGTCGTCGGGTGCGGCCGCCCGCGCTATGGCGAGCGCGGCGCGCAGGGTCGCGGTGGCGAGGTCGGCGAGTTCGGCGGCGGTCTCGGCGAGGTCGGTGGTGCCGCACACGTCACGGGCGGCGATCGACAGCAGGCAGCGGCGGTAGGCGACGCGCAGGGTGACGGGGTCGGTGGCCTCGGCGAGCCCGCGCTCGAACTCCTCGACTCCGGGGTGCAGATCGCGCGGCTCGTAGGTGACGAGGGCCTGCCAGTCGCCGGGGTGCCGGGCGAGATGCTCGGCGAGGGCGGCGGACGCGCCGAGCACCCCGAGCAGCCGGTCGCGCAACGGCTTCGCCGCTATCACGGTGTCGAGCAGCTCCCGGCCGGGCTGCACCTCCAGCAGCCGTACGAAACCGTGCAGGGCGAGGTCGGGGTCGGCGGTCGCGCCGAGCGCCTCCAGCAGCACCGGGTCATTGCGTACGCCGCTCAGCTCGCCGCTGTCCAGCAGCCGCTCGGCGGCCGACGGATCGGTGAAACCGTGCCGCAGAAGCCGCGTGAAGGTACTGCTCCTGCGCCCCGGCGCCGCCGTCATCCCCGGCCTCCCGTCCGATCAAGGTCGTATCGATTGAGCCTAACCGGAGAGTTGGGGATGAGCGCCGGGGCGCGGATGGCTGGATTTGTGGGTGGGGGCTCGGCGGGGGCCGGGGTGGGGGTGATCCTCGGTGGGGGTCGCGGCGGTGGCGGGTTATCTGGGTAGAGGGTCGCGGCGGGGGCGGATGGGTGATCCCTGCTGAGGGCCCCGAGAGGGCGCAAACCGGGCAATTCCGGGGCGGGAGCCCAGGCGGGGCGGAGGCGGGTGACTCCGGGCGGGGGCTCCGGCGGGTCACGGCCGGCGGATTCCCGGGCAAGGAGGACCCCGGGCGCGAGCGGACCGGAACCCCGACAGGGCGGGGGCGGGCGATCCCTGGACAGGAACCGCCGGCAGGGCCGAGGTGAGTGCCCCCGCGGCCAGAAGCCCCGGCGGGACTCGCACGCCCGACTCCCACGCAAGGAACCCGGGCGCGAGCGGACCGGAACACCGGCAGGACAGAAGCGAGTGACCCCGCGCAGAAACCCCGACGAGGCACACACGCCCGACTCCCACGCAAGGAACCCGGGCGCGAGCGGACCGGAACATCGGCAGGGCGGGGACATGTGACCATCGGGCAGGAATCCTGGCAGGGCAGAGGCGGGTGCCCCCGGGCAGAAGCCCCGGCGGGTCACGGACGGGCGATCCCCGGCCGAGGAACTCCCGCGCGGCACCCACCGCGGGTTCCCGGCCGGAGGCCGCCGCGCGGGCGCGTCAGCGGGTCACCAGCACCCTCGTCGGTCGGGACGGGTCCGTGAGGATCTTGTCGCCCGGTAGGCGGCCCTGGGCGGGGCTGTCGTCGGTGGGGGGCAGCTCGGCCACCGGGGCCGTGTGGCCGGCGACCGGTATCTCGATCGACCGCACGGTGCCCCGGTGGCCACCGCCGGGCATGGAGACGTACTGGACGTCGAGGCACCGCTCGCGCAGCCGCGCGAGGACCTCCGGGACGGCCGCGCCCGACTCGACCTCCGGGAGGACGACGTACCGGTTCACGGCCGGGTCGACGCCGTCGCACGCACGGGCGTCCGGCGGCGTGACCCGTCCGGGCCGACTCCCGCGCGGTCCGGACAGGGTGAGGTGGGTGCGTCCCACGGCGCCCGCCTTCGTCGTGTCGACGCGGATCGTGTCGCGGCGCAGCCACTGCACCGGGTGACCGTCGAGCTCGGCCAGCGCCCAGTCGCCGGTGTCGACGAGGTAGGCGCTCTCGATCGTGGCGTCGTCCGGCGGCGGCAGCAGGCGTACCCCGTCGCGTGCCGCGCGCACCCCTGACGGCCAGTGCCGCAGCACCACGAGCAGCTTGCCGGGAGGCCGGTCGAACGGGTACGCGCGGCCCCCGGTCACCGTGCGGTCCCCGGCCCGGGTGACCGCCGTACGGGATGTGCCGGCGACCTGGATGTCTCCGCGGGCGCCCAGCGTGAACCGTACCGAAGCGAATGTGTCGTCGGTGGCGGTAGGGGTGGTCGACGCCTCGCAGCCGGTGGCCAGCAGGGCGAGGGCCAGGGCCAGGGGAACGACGCCCGCGACCGGGGCCGCGGGTCGGTGCGGATGTGAGCGCATGAGCTG
Organism: Streptomyces canus; assembly: GCF_001514145.1. Taxonomy (GTDB): domain Bacteria; phylum Actinomycetota; class Actinomycetes; order Streptomycetales; family Streptomycetaceae; genus Streptomyces; species Streptomyces canus. Next base: position 78,250 of record NZ_KQ948659.1, on the reverse strand, counting down.
CCTCCGTGTCTGCGGGCGGCCGGACCGGTCGTCCGAGACGAGCGTGCGCGCTTTCAGGCCCGTGGCCCATTCGTCATTTGGCGAATCCCGGGGTGGCCCGGACGCGTCGGGCGTAGCGTCGGTCCAGGCATCCGAAGCGGCCCGGGGAGGCCGACATGACCCCACCCCACACCACCGCCGAGGCCCATCTGCGCCGCATGGCGGACGTGCTGGAGGAGGCCCGGCAGGATCTCGCGAGCGGCGGAGTGCCGCCGACGTGCCTGTTACCGGCGCTGATGCGGCTCATCCCGTGCGACGCCGCGAGCTTCAGCGAGCTGGACATCTCCACCAGGAGACCGCTCAACGCCCAGGAAATAGGCGACGAGGACGCGGACCTCGACATGGACGCGTACTGGCGCTGGCGGCACCAGCACACCCAGTGCACCCAGGTCTCCCGGCCCCACGACACTCCCGAGACGACGCAGATGGCCGACTTCCGCTCGGTCCGCGAGCTGCGGAGACTCCCCATCTACACGGAGTTCCTCGCCCCGCACCCGACCATCGCGTGCGTCGCCCTGCCGACCGCGCCGAACCGCACCCGCGTCTTCCAGCTCTTCCGGGAGGACGGGAAGGCCTTCACCGACCACGAGATGACGACTCTGCGGATGCTGGCCCCGCACCTGTACGAGCTCTACAAGGACGCCGCCCGCCGTCGCAGGGAGCCCGTCCACCTCACCCACCGCGAACTGGACGTGCTGCGCTGCGTGGCCCTCGGCATGGGCACAGCGCAGATCGCCGCACAGCTCGTCGTCTCCCCCAGCACCGTACGCAAGCATCTGGAGAACGCCTTCGGCAGACTGGGAGTGTCGAGCCGGACCGCCGCGGTGGCCCGGGTGTTCCCCGAGCCGGAGGCTCTTTGATGACCGAGAAGGAACCCGAGACCCATCTCGACCCCCGCTACAGCGACCCCGACGCGACGGCGCACTCCTGGGCCGACGCCGAGTCGCTGCTGGCCGCCGCCGAACTGTTCTGGATCTCGACGGTACGACCGGACGGGCGCCCGCACGTCACGCCCTTGCCGGGAGTATGGGCGCACGGGGCGCTGCACTTCTGCACCGGCCCCGAGGAACGCAAGGCGAAGAACCTCGCGCACAACGCGCACGTGACGCTGACGACCGGCACCAACATCTGGGACAAGGGCTACGACCTGGTGGTGGAGGGCGAGGCGGTGCGGGTGTCCGACGACACTCGTCTGAGGGAGCTGGCCGCCGCGTGGGAGGCGAAGTACGGCGACTTCTGGCGCTTCGAGGTGAGGGACGGCTCCTTCCACCACGGACCGGGACACGCCCTTGTCTATGCGGTGGCGCCGCGCACGGTTTTCGGCTTCGGTAAGGGGCAGCCGTTCAGCCAGACGCGGTGGCGCTTCTGAGAACGGCCCTATGCACTGACGTCGACAAGGGAGTCACGCCATGGACATGAGCCTCGAAGTGATCCTGCTGCCGGTCACGGACGTCGACCGCGCCAAGGAGTTCTACCGGGACAAGGTCGGCTTCCACGTGGATCTGGACGGCGAGGTGATGGAGGGGGTCCGCATCTGCCAGCTGACCCCGCCCGGCTCCGGCTGTTCCATCGCCTTGGTGGACGGCCTCCAGGTGCCGACGGGAGCCCCGCAGCCCGGGACGTACCACGGCATGCAACTGTGTGTGACGGACGCGAAGGCGGCGTACGAGGAACTCACCTCCCGCGGCCTGGACGTGAGCGAACCGGTCCAGTTCGCCCCGCAGGACGGCGCCACGTTCATGTACTTCAAGGACCCGGACGGCAACGGCTGGGCGATCCAGGAGTACAAGCGCCGCGAGACGGAGCCGCTGCACCAGGTACTGGCCCAGCAGGCGGCGCAGTAGCAACCGCGGAAGGGGCGCGGTCCGCCGCGCCCCTTCGGCACGCCGCATACCGACTCACGGGAGGCTGACGCCATGCGGAAACTGACCTTCGCCATGAACATGAGCCTGGACGGCTACATCGCCGCGCCCGGCGACGACCTCGGCTGGGGCGTGCCGAGCGACGAGCTGTTCCAGTGGTGGTCGGACCGGGTGGACGCGACCGGCCTGGCGCTGTACGGGCGCAAGCTGTGGGAGACGATGAGCTCCCACTGGCCGACCGCCGACAAGCAGCCGGGTGCCACACCGCCGGCGATCGAGTACGCCGGCCGCTGGCGGGACATGCCGAAGGTGGTGTTCTCCTCCAAGACCAGCACGGTCGACTGGAACACCCGTCTGGTCACCGGCGACGCGGTCACCGAGATCACCAGGCTCAAGGCCGACGACGGCGGGCCCATGGACATCGGCGGTGCCACACTCGCCGCGGCGGCCATGCGGGCCGGGCTGATCGACGAGTACGTGATCGTCGCCCATCCGGTCCTGGTGGGTGGCGGCACGCCGTTCTTCACCGCCCTGGACAACTGGGTGAACCTGAGCCTGGTGGAGACCCGGACGTTTCCCGAGGGCATCATGCTGACCAGGTACGAGACCAGGCGCTGAAGGGCCCTCCGAGGCCGGATCGCGGCGGGGCCGACGGTCCGCGATCGTCAGCCCCACGCGCCGAAAGGGCAGGCAACCCGCCCCGACCTGCGTCTACAGCACCGGCAGGTTCTTCCGCAGCTCGAAGGCCGTGACCTCGCTGCGGTACTCCTCCCACTCCTGCCGCTTGTTCCGGAGGAAGAAGTCAAAGACGTGCTCGCCCAGGGTCTCGGCCACCAGGTCGCTGCGCTCCATCAGGGTGAGGGCCTCGCCCAGGTTCTGGGGCAGGGGCTCGATGCCCATGGCGCGGCGCTCGGAGTTGGAGAGGGCCCAGACGTCGTCCTCGGCGCCCGGCGGGAGCTCGTAGCCCTCCTCGACGCCCTTGAGGCCGGCGGCCAGGAGCAGGGCGTACGCCAGGTACGGGTTGGCGCCGGAGTCGATGGAGCGGACCTCGATACGGGCCGAGCCGGTCTTGCCGGGCTTGTACATCGGGACGCGGACCAGGGCGGAGCGGTTGTTGTGGCCCCAGCAGATGTAGGAGGGGGCCTCGCCGCCGGCGCCCGCGGTGCGCTCGGAGCCGCCCCAGATGCGCTTGTACGAGTTCACCCACTGGTTGGTGACCGCCGCGATCTCCGCCGCGTGCTTGAGCAGGCCCGCGATGAAGGAGCGGCCGACCTTGGAGAGCTGGTACTCCGCGCCCGACTCGTAGAACGCGTTGCGGTCGCCCTCGAAGAGGGAGAGGTGCGTGTGCATGCCGCTGCCGGGGTGCTCGGAGAACGGCTTCGGCATGAAGGTCGCCTGGACGCCCTGCTCCAGCGCCACCTGCTTCATGACCAGGCGGAACGTCATGATGTTGTCCGCCGTGGAGAGCGCGTCGGCGTAGCGGAGGTCGATCTCCTGCTGGCCCGGGGCGCCCTCGTGGTGGGAGAACTCGACCGAGATGCCCATCGACTCCAGCATGGTGATCGCCTGGCGGCGGAAGTCCATGCCGATGTTCTGGGGGGTGTGGTCGAAGTAGCCGGAGTTGTCGGCCGGGGTCGGGCGCGAGCCGTCCAGCGGGCGGTCCTTCAGCAGGAAGAACTCGATCTCCGGGTGGGTGTAGAACGTGAAGCCCAGGTCGGAGGTGCGGGCCAGGGCGCGCTTCAGCACATACCTGGGGTCCGCGAAGGACGGGGAGCCGTCCGGCATGAGGATGTCGCAGAACATCCGGGCCGTACCGGGGGCCTCGGCCCGCCACGGAAGGACCTGGAAGGTCGACGGGTCCGGCTTGGCGATCATGTCGGACTCGTATACGCGCGCGAAGCCCTCGATCGCGGAGCCGTCGAACCCGATTCCCTCGTCGAAGGCCTGCTCCAGCTCCGCCGGGGCCACGGCCACGGACTTGAGGAAGCCCAGCACGTCCGTGAACCACAGACGTACGAACCGGATGTCGCGTTCCTCCAAGGTCCGGAGCACGAACTCCTGCTGCTTGTCCATCTTCCGCTTCCCCATCCTTGCTGGTCAGGCCGCCTGTCTCCGTGTCCCGCAGGAGGCGGTCGGGCACCTGAGCATCACACCACAACAGCATTTCGTGCGCGTTGCCGACCTTGATCGTCCCGGCGACCCGGGAGTGAACGCCTCACGTGCGGCGGATGTACTGCTCTGCCGCCCATCTTGCCTGCTCGGACCGTCATACGTAATGCCCGGCCCTCCCCGTCTCACCCCGCGCCCGGGTTTCCTGTGGGCTCCCTGCGAGAAGTCACCCCCGCCCCACTACGATCAGCAGACCGATCGTCACCATCCGACCCGCCCCTTTCCCCCAGAAGGACACACCTCATGGGTTCCGCCAAGAAGAGCACCGCCGCGGCACGCAAGGCGCGCATAGAGGAGATGCGGCGCGCCGAACAGGCCAGAGAGCGCCGCAACCGGATCCTCACGATCGCCGCGAGCGTGGTCGTCGTCGCCGGTCTGGTCGTCGGCGGCATCGTGCTGGTGCAGTCGCAGTCCGACGACGGCACGGCGGCCGACGGCAAGGGGAAGGGGCACTTCGTCACGGGCTCCGACGGTGTGAAGACCTGGAAGGGCACGCTGGGCCGCAACCATGTCGCCAAGACGGTGGACTACCCGATGGAGCCGCCGGTCGGCGGTGACCACAACCAGGTCTGGATGAACTGCAACGGCGACGTCTACGCCAAGGCGCTCAACAACATGAACGCCGTGCACTCGCTGGAGCACGGCGCGGTCTGGGTGACGTACACCGACAAGGCCAAGAAGTCCGACGTCGAGGCGCTCGCGGCGAAGGTGAAGAAGACGCCGTACACGCTGATGAGCCCCGACGACAAGCAGAAGGACCCGATCATGCTGTCGGCGTGGGGCCACCAGCGGACGGTGACGGGGGCGAACGACCCGAACGTCGACAAGTTCTTCGAGAAGTTCGTGCAGGGCGCCCAGACGCCCGAGCCGGGCGCGGCGTGCACGAGCGGTCTGTCGCAGTGAGGTTCGCGGGAGTGGCCGTCGCCGTGGCGGGCGTGCTCGTCGCGGCCGGCGCGATCACCTACGCCGTGGCCGAGGACGGCGGCTCGGCCGACACCCCGTCCGCCGGGTCCGCGGACGCCGGTTTCGCGCGTGACATGGCCGTACACCATCAGCAGGCCGTCGAGATGTCGTACATCGTGCGCGATCACACCAAGGACGTCGAGGTGCGGCGGCTCGCCTACGACATCGCGCAGACGCAGGCCAACCAGCGCGGGATGCTGCTGGGCTGGCTGGATCTGTGGGAGCTGCCGAAGGTGTCGGCGGATCCGCCGATGACGTGGATGGACATGGGCGACATGCCGTCGGCGGGCGAGGGTTCGCTGATGCCGGGCATGGCGACCGACAGCGAGATGAAGAAGCTGGGCACGCTGAACGGCAAGCAGGCCGAGATCTTCTATCTGCAGTTGATGACGGACCATCACCAGGGCGGCATCCACATGGCGAAGGGCTGTGTCGAAAGGTGCACGGTCGGTGTGGAGAAGCGGCTCGCGCAAGGGATGGTCGACGCGCAGCAGTCGGAGATCGACCTGATGGCGGGCATGTTGAAGGAGCGGGGCGCGAAAGCGCGTTCCTAGAGGGTCGCTTAGGGTTATCCCTCGGTCTTCGCAGCGTCTTAATCCTCAAATGGCTTTGTCATTAGGTTAATTGGGCTCTTCTTGGGATTCGCATTCCCCTGGCATGAACCGTTCATCGAAAGAGTGACGACGGTCGAGTGATCACTCGCGACGAACCGCACAGGGGGTTCCATGAGATCCAATCGCGCCAAGGTGCGCGCCGGAGTGAGCATGGCGGCGACACTGCCCATGCTCGCGGGCGCGCTGGCGCTCGGCATACCCGCGGCCCACGCCGCGGACAACCCGAACCGGGACACGCTGGCCGGGACCAAGCCCGCGTGGGCCACGGCCAAGGCCGACAAGGGCGCCACCGCGGACAGTTCCAAGGTCTCCGCCCGGGTCTACCTCGCCGGCAAGGACGCCACCGGGCTCGCCGCCTACGCGAAGGCCGTGGCCGACCCGAGCTCGGCGTCGTACGGCAAGTACCTGAGCGCGCAGCAGGTGAAGCAGCGTTTCGGCGCCACCCCCGCTCAGGTCGCTGCGGTCAAGTCCTGGCTGACGTCCGCCGGACTGAAGGTCACGGACGTGACCGAGCACTACGTCGCCGTCAGCGGTGACGTGGCCGCCGTCGAGAAGGCCTTCGGGACCCAGCTGCACAACTACACCAAGGGCTCGAAGACCTACCACGCCCCGGCCAAGGCCGCCTCCGCGCCGGCCGCCCTCGACGGTGCCGTCCTGACCGTCACGGGCCTGGACAACGCGCCGCACAAGGCGAGCAGCAAGGAACAACTGCCGCCGCCGGACGCCGTGTTCAAGAACGCCGGGCCGTTCTCCTCGTACTACGGCTCGAACACCGCGAGCACGCTGCCCGCGGCCTACGGCTCGAAGATCCCGTACGCGATCAAGGGCTACACGGGCAAGCAGCTGCGCGCCGCCTACGGTGCGGGCACGTACACCGGCAAGGGAGTGCGCGTCGCCATCACCGACGCCTACGCCTCCCCGACCATCGCCTTCGACGCGGCCACGTACGCGAAGAAGAACGGTGACGCGGCCTACTCCAGCGGCCAGCTGAAGCAGGTCCTGCCGAAGAACTACACCAAGACCGAGGAGTGCGGGGCGTCGGGCTGGTACGGCGAGGAGACCCTCGACGTCGAGGCCGTGCACGCGGTCGCGCCGGACGCGAACATCACGTACGTGGGTGCCGCGTCCTGCTACGACGACGATCTGCTCGACTCGCTCAGCAAGGTCGTCGACAACCACCTGGCCGACATCGTCTCCAACTCGTGGGGCGACATCGAGGCCAACCAGACGCCGGATCTCGCGGCCGCCTACGACCAGGTCTTCCAGTTCGGCGCGGTCGAGGGCATCGGCTTCTACTTCTCCTCCGGCGACAACGGCGACGAGGTCGCCAACACCGGGACGAAGCAGGTCGACACCCCGGCCAACTCGGCGTGGGTGACGGCGGTCGGCGGTACTTCCCTCGCTGTCGGCAAGGGCGACAAGTACCTGTGGGAGACCGGCTGGGGCACCGAGAAGGCCCTGCTGTCCGCGGACGGCAAGAGCTGGACGAACTTCCCCGGCGCGTTCACCTCGGGCGCGGGCGGCGGCACCAGCAAGACGGTCGCCGAGCCCTTCTACCAGAAGGGTGTCGTCCCGAACGCGCTCGCCACGGCCAACAACGCCGCCGGCAACCGTGTCGTCCCGGACATCTCCGCGATCGCCGACCCGAACACCGGCTTCCTGGTGGGGCAGACGCAGACCTTCCCCGACGGCTCGCAGCAGTACAGCGAGTACCGCATCGGCGGCACGTCGCTGGCCTCGCCGGTGATCGCGGCCATACAGGCGCTCGCCCAGCAGGCGCGGGGCGGCAAGGCGATCGGGTTCGCCAACCCGTCGATCTACGCGAAGTACGGCTCGAAGGCCTTCCACGACGTCACGGACAACCCCACGGGGTCCGGACTCGCGGTGGCCCGCACCGACTTCGTCAACGGCTATGACGCCAGCGGTGGTCTGACCGTCTCGGTCCGCAGCCTCGGCAAGGACAGCTCGCTGTCCGCGGTGAAGGGATACGACGACGTCACCGGCGTGGGTACGCCCGCGAACGGTTACGTGCAGTCGTTCGGCAGGCGCTGACCCGGACGCGTGTTCCCAGGGGTCCGGTCCCGAAGGTGCGAACCTTCGGGGCCGGGCCCTCGCGCATGTCCCGCCCCCGCTAGCTTCCCGACACGCGGCCCGCTCGCCCGCGGCGGCCGGTCATCACGTGGATCACGCAACCCGCCACCAGCACGAGCACCCCGGCGACGAGGAACGGAACGGGCATGTACTCGTCGGTGCAGGACTGACCGCCCGGCACCGCGTGGCACACCTCCCCCGGACCGCCCCGGTTCAGGTACGCGAGGTAGAACAGCGGCAGGGCCACTCCCGAGACGCCGCCCACGACAGCGCGTCCGGGCCCGGTGCGGAGCAGGAACACCGCGGCCACCGCGGCGAGTACGACGAAGACCACGCCCACCGTCAGGATCGCCGCGAGGCCGATACCGCCGCACGCTCCCACCAGGAGCCAGGCCAGGAACCAGCCCCATCCCGCCGCACGGCCCGGACCGTCATCTCGCGTGCCGCTCATACCACTTATGCCGCTCATGCCGCTCATTGAAGGCAAGGTCACGACAATCCGGCAAGGGGCGGGGCACGACCCCCTCCCCTATCGCGTCGCTCTGACGATTACACTGATCGCGTGACTGCCTTGAACTTCTGGTCGATCTATCAGCACGGGTTCGCACGCGTCGCCGCGTGTACGGGTCACACCGTCATCGCGGACCCGCCCGCCAACGCCGAAGCGGTTCTGCGTCACGCGCGCCGGTGCGGCGACGAGGGGGTCGCCGTCGCCGTCTTCCCGGAGATGGGGCTGTGCGGCTACTCCATCGAGGACCTGCTGCTCCAGGACGCGCTGCTCGACGAGGTCGAGGCGGCGCTCGCGGAGGTGGTGGCCGGGTCGGCCGACGTGCTCCCGGTGCTGGTCGTCGGCGCCCCGCTGCGTCACCGCAACCGGGTCTACAACTGCGCGGTGATCGTGCACCGCGGCCGGGTCCTCGGTGTCGTACCGAAGTCGTACCCGCCCAACTACCGGGAGTTCTACGAGCGTCGGCAGATCGGCGACGGCGCCGACGAGCGCGGCGGGTCGATCCGCGTGGCCGGCTCGCAGGTGCCCTTCGGTGTGGACCTGCTGTTCGCGGCGGCCGACGTCCCCGGGCTCGTGCTGCACGCGGAGATCTGCGAGGACATGTGGGTGCCGGTGCCGCCCAGCGCCGAGGCGGCCCTCGCGGGCGCGACCGTCCTGGTCAACCTCTCCGGCAGCCCGATCACCGTCGGGCGGGCCGAGGACCGAAAGCTGCTGTGCCGCTCGGCGTCCTCCCGCTGCCTCGCCGCCTACGTGTACGCGGCGGCCGGTCTCGGCGAGTCGACCACCGACCTGTCCTGGGACGGCCAGGCCATGGTCTACGAGAACGGCCTGCTGCTGGCCGAGACGACCCGGTTCCCGCTCGGCGACGAGTACGCGGTGGCCGACGTGGACCTGGACCTGCTGCGGCAGGAGCGGATGCGGATGGGCACGTTCGACGAGAACCGGCGTACCCATCAGGAGCGGACCGGAGACTTCCGGACGGTGTCGTTCGAGCTCGACCCGCCGTCCGGCGACCTGGGTCTCGAGCGCCGCCTGGAGCGCTTCCCGTTCGTGCCGGCCGACGCCGACCGGCTCGCCCAGGACTGCTACGAGGCCTACAACATCCAGGTCGCGGGCCTCCAGCAGCGGCTCGCGGCGATCGGCGGTCCGAAGGTCGTCATCGGGGTGTCCGGCGGCCTCGACTCCACGCACGCGCTGATCGTCGCCGCCCGCGCGATGGACCGCGCGGGCCGCCCGCGCAGCGACATCCTGGCCTGGACGCTGCCCGGTTTCGCCACCAGCGACCACACCAAGGGCAACGCCCACAGGCTGATGCGGGCCCTCGGCGTCACCGCGGCCGAGCTGGACATCACGCCGACCGCACGGCTGATGCTCCAGGAGATGGACCACCCCTTCGCCTCCGGTGAGCCGGTCTACGACGTCACCTTCGAGAACGTCCAGGCGGGCCTGCGCACCGACTACCTGTTCCGGCTGGCCAACCAGCGCGGTGGGATCGTGCTCGGCACCGGCGACCTCTCCGAGCTGGCGCTCGGCTGGTCCACGTACGGCGTGGGCGACCAGATGAGCCACTACAACGTCAACTCCGGTGTGCCGAAGACGCTGATGCAGCATCTGATCCGCTGGGTCATCAGCAGCGAGCAGTTCGACGAGGAGACCGGCGACATCCTCGCCGCGATCCTCGACACCGAGATCAGCCCGGAGCTCGTACCGGGCGAGGAGATGCAGTCCACCGAGTCCAAGATCGGCCCGTACGCGCTGCACGACTTCACGCTCTTCCATGTGCTGCGCTACGGCTTCCGGCCGTCGAAGATCGCCTTCCTCGCCTGGCACGCCTGGCACGACGTCGATGCGGGTGCCTGGCCTCCGGGCTTCCCCGAGGCCAAGCGCGGGACCTACGACCTGCCCGAGATCCGGCGGTGGCTTGAGGTGTTCTGCAAGCGCTTCTTCGCGTTCGCGCAGTTCAAGCGGTCGGCGATGCCCAACGGGCCGAAGGTCTCGGCCGGCGGTTCGCTGTCGCCCCGCGGTGACTGGCGGGCCCCGTCGGACAGCTCCGCGCGTGCCTGGCTGCGGGATCTGGAGCGGTTCGACTAGGCCGGTGGGAGGCGGGCGGCTGCGGAGGTCAGCCGTCCGTCCTGACCGGTGCGCTGCTGCGCCCGCTGCCCCGCCCGGTCATCTCCGCGTCGAAGGTCTCCTGCGCCACCCGCATCGCCTCCGCGTACACGGGCTCCTGGAGCCGCTTCCACATCTCCTGCTCGGGGACGTCCTCGACGTGGGCGACCACCCACCAGATGTTGCCGAAGGGGTCCTTGATACGGCCGCCGCGCTGACCGAAGGCACTGTCCGCCAAGGACGTGACCACCGTTGCGCCGGCCTTGAGAGCCCGGGCGAACGTCTCGTCCGCGTCCGTGACGAACACCCGCAGCAGGCTCGGCATGACGGGCCAGTCCGCGCTCCGGTCGAAGGCCAGGACGACGGTGTCGCCGATCCGGATCTCGCCGTGCCCGATCGCGCCGGACTCGGTGGCCACCCGGGCGAGCTCCTCGCCTTCGAACACCTCGGTGACGAAGTCGAGGAAGGCACCGGTGTCGTCGGTGACGACCCAGGGCGCGACGGTGGTGTAGCCCTCGGGCGCGGCGCTGGTCTGCTCGGACATGTCGGCTCCTTCGCGGCTCTCGGCTGTCGACGACCACGACGTCAGGAGCGCAATAGGTCAGTTCCTGTCCTGGATGCGGAACGCCCCGCCGACGGGGGATGATCGGCGGGGCGCTGTGGTGCCGCTGTGGCTCTAGTGGACGGAGTGCTCCTCCAGCGGGAACGTGCCGCCTACGACATCCTCCGCGAAGGCCTTCACGGCGTTGCCCATGACCTCGCGCAGGTTGGCGTACTGCTTCACGAACTTCGGCACGCGGCCGCCGGTGAGGCCCAGCATGTCGGTCCAGACGAGGACCTGCGCGTCGGTCTCGGGGCCCGCGCCGATCCCGACCGTCGGGATGTGCAGGACCCGGGTGACCTCGGCCGCGAGCTCCGCCGGGACCAGCTCCAGGACGACGGCGAACGCGCCCGCGTCCTGGACGGCCTTCGCGTCGCGCAGCAGCTGCTGGGCCGCCTCCTCGCCACGGCCCTGGACGCGGTAGCCCATGGAGTTGACGGACTGCGGGGTCAGACCGATGTGGGCCATGACCGGGATGCCGGACTCCACCAGCAGCCGGATCTGCTCGTGGGAGCGCTCGCCGCCCTCGAGCTTCACGGCGCCGACGCCCGCCTCCTTGACCAGCCGGGTCGCCGAGCGCAGTGCCTGCACCGGGCCCTCCTGGTACGAACCGAAGGGCAGGTCACCGACGATCAGGGCGCGCGAGGTGCCCCGTACGACGGCCGCCGACAGCATGGTCATCTCGTCCATCGTGACGGGCACGGTGGTCTCGTACCCGAGATGGCAGTTGCCCGCCGAGTCGCCGACGAGCATGACCGGGATGCCGGCCTCGTCGAAGACGGACGCGGTCATCGCGTCATAGGCGGTGAGCATGGGCCACTTCTCGCCGCGTTCCTTGGCGAGGGCGATGTCCCGAACAGTGATGCGGCGGGTGCCCTTCCCCCCGTACAGCGCCTTGCTGCCGTCGGAGGGCTTGGTGTGGGCAGCCGAAAGCTGCGTCATTGCAACGGCTCCTTACGTCATCTCGAGGCGCCCTCACGGCGTCCCCGGATCAGCTCCATGGTGGCACCTCGTGCCGGTCAGGGCCAGAGGTGGTGGATGTGACCGTTCAGGCACGTAAGATCTCGGTAAAGACTTACGATACGAGACGGTCCCGTATCGTAATGACGCTAGGCTCGCTCGCATGACTACCGCAGTCCCTGACTCCCGGGTACCGGAAGCGGTGCACCGGCGCCGCTGGGCGATCCTCGGCGTTCTGATGCTGAGCCTGCTGATCGTGGTGCTCGACAACTCGATCCTGAACGTCGCGATCAAGACGATCTCGACTCCCGCGCCGACCGGACTGGGCGCCACCCAGAGTGAACTGGAGTGGGCGATCAACGCCTACACCCTGGTCTTCGCGGGCCTCCTGTTCACCGCGGGCCTGCTCGGCGACCGGCTCGGCCGCAAGAAGGTGCTGCTGGGCGGGCTGGTCGTGTTCGGCGCCGGCTCCGCCCTCGCCGCCTTCTCCGGCTCGCCGGTCCAGCTGATCACCTTCCGCGCGCTGATGGGCCTCGGCGCGGCGTTCGTCATGCCGGCCACGCTCGCCGTCCTGATGAACGTCTTCGAGCGCGACGAGCAGCCCAAGGCCATCGGCATCTGGGCGGGTGGCGTCGGACTCGCCATCGCCATCGGGCCGATCACCGGCGGTGTGCTCCTCGACCACTTCTGGTGGGGCTCCGTCTTCCTCATCAACGTGCCGATCGTGGTGCTCGCCCTCGGGCTGATGCTGTGGCTGGTGCCCGACTCCCGTGACCCGAACCCCGGCCGGATCGATCCCGTCGGTGTCGTGCTGTCGGTCATCGGCCTGGTCCTGCTCGTCTACGGCATCATCAAGGGCGGCCAGCTCGCCGACTTCACGGACGCGACCGTGCTGGCCACCATCGGTGCCGGTCTCGCCGTGCTCGTCGCCTTCGTGGTGTTCGAGAAGCGCAGCGACCATCCGTCGATCGATGTCACCTACTTCAAGAACAAGGTCTTCTCGGCCGCGATCGGCGCCATAGGGCTGGTGTTCTTCGCGCTGATGGGCGTGACCTTCTTCTCGGTCTTCTACACCCAGAGCGTGCGGGGCTACTCGCCGCTGCAGACCGGTCTGCTGATGCTGCCGCTGGCCGCCGCGCAGCTGATCTTCGCGCCGCGTGCCCGGCTGGTCGTCGACCGCTTCGGCAACCGGGCGACGACCACGGGCGGCATGCTGCTGATCGCCGCGATGCTGGTCGCGTTCGCCGCGCTGGAGGCGGACACGCCGATCTGGCTCCTCGAGGTGATCTTCTTCCTCATGGGCACCGGCATGGCGCACATCATGACCCCGACCAGCGTCGTCATCATGCAGGCCCTGCCGCGCGAGAAGGCCGGCTCCGCGTCCGCGCTCAGCAACACCTTCCGGCAGGTCGGCGGCGCGCTGGGCATCGCCGTCCTCGGCTCGGTGCTCTCCACGGCCTACCGCAACAGCATCGAGTCCCATCTCGGGTCGGTTCCGGCAGGCGTACGGCACACCGCGGGCGAGTCCATCGAGGCCACCCTCGGCGTCGCCGCGAAGCTCGGCCCCCGGGGCGACGCCCTGGTCGGCCCGGCCAACGACGCCTTCCTGCACGCGATGCACGTCACCGCGCTGTGCGGAGCGGGCGTGGCCCTGGTCGGCGCCCTCGTGGTGGCCCTGTTCCTGCCGGGCCGCCCGACAGAGCCTCAGCAGGGACAGGAGGAACAGGACTTGGTACCCGCGAGCGAGTGACCCGGCCGGGGCGGAGGCGGAGGCGGGACGGTGGCGCCTGGGCCGGGCGACCGGACCGGGCGGAAGTCGGACGCCAACCTCCGGACAAGGCGCCCCGACCGGACGGAAGCAGGAAGCCGGTAGCGGCCGGACGCGGCGGCACCGAGGTAACGCCCGGGGGATACGGTGCCGCCGCCCAACGCGTCGGGGCCGGGAAACGAGGAGGTCACCGGCGCGGGCTCGGACCGGTCCCGTCCCGGACAACGGCCGAACCCCGCCCCTCCTCGCCGCCGTAGGGCAGGGAGAATCATCCTCATCCCACAGAGAGGACCAAGCGACGTGAGCGGCCTCGCCGAGAGTCAGCGCAGGCAGACGGGGCCCGTACGGGGCCGGCCCCGCAGTGAGGCCGTGGAGCGGTCCATCATCGAGGCCGTCATCAAGCTGCTCGAGGACGGCGTGCCGCTCGCCGAACTGTCCATCGAGCGCATCGCCCGTACCGCGGGCGTCGGCAAGGCCACCATCTACCGCCGCTGGAACGGCAAGGAGGAGCTCTTCGTCGACGTCGTGCGCACCGCCGAGCCCCCGGACGCCGAACTGCCCGGCACCTCGATGCGCGACGATCTCGTGGCGCTGCTCGAGCAGTTGCGGCAGCGCGGGCTGATGACCCGTTCCTCGGCGCTGCTGCACAGTGTCTTCGCCCAGATGAAGAGCAGCCCGAAGGTGTGGGACGCCTACCACGCGATCGTCGTCGCGCCCCGGCGCCGCAAACAGGTCGCCATCCTGCGCCGGGGGCAGGCCAACGGCGAACTCCGCGCGGACATCGACGTCGAGCTGGTCAACGACCTGTTCATCGGGCCCATGCTCTTCCGCACCATCATGCAGCCCAACGCCGCGCTGCCCGAGGGCCTCTCGGAACAGATCGTCGACACCGTCCTCGAGGGCCTACGCCCCGTCAGTTCCTAGAGCCTGTCCGGACCCCGGGGCCCGAGTGTGCGCGTTTCGTCACAGAGGGCGCTTTCCCCGCCGGGACAGGGAACTCCGGAAGGCGACTTGTACGTCATCGCCCCCGTACGGTCGTCATGGGACGACGAGATGGAGGCCGATCATCCCCTAGGGTCTTATGGGGTGTCCGAGACCCCACGGCAACGGGGCGAACGGCGTGCACGGCAGGTAGTGAGGCGACGGTATGGCGCAGCAGGCATACATGACGGAAACGGCGGAAGGCGGCTCGGGACCCGAGCGCCGGAGAGACCGGTTCCGGCGCCTGCTCGAGCGGCTGGTCTCCGGCTGGCGCGGTGACCGGCGGATCTGGCGCCGCGGCCTCGTCCTGACCGCCCTCGCGGTGCTCGTCGCCCTGGTGATGCTGCTGCACGCGCAGATCCCCAACGCCATCGGCAACCTCGGCAGTCTCATCGAGACCTTCCTGCCCTGGCTGGGTCTGTTCGTCCCGGTGCTGCTCCTGTGCGGTTTCCTCCGCAGGTCCGCGACCGCGCTGATCGCGGTGCTGCTCCCGGCGGCCGTGTGGCTGAACCTCTTCGGCGGGCTGCTCTCCGACAAGTCCGCCACCGGCGGTGACCTCACGGTGGCCACCCACAACGTCAACGCCGACAACCCCGACCCGTCCGGCACCGCCCGGGACGTGGCCGCCTCCGGCGCGGACGTGGTCGCCCTGGAGGAGCTGACCGCCTCGGCGGTGCCGGTGTACGAGAAGGCGCTGGCGTCGACGTACAAGTACCACGCGGTCGAGGGCACCGTGGGGCTGTGGAGCAAGGACCCGCTGACCGGTGTGAAGGCCGTCGACATCAAGCTGGGCTGGACGCGGGCGATGCGGGCCACGGTGGCCGCCCCGGACGGGCAGGTCGCGGTCTACGTCGCCCACCTGCCGTCCGTGCGGGTGAAGATGGAGGCCGGGTTCACCGCCCGGCAGCGCGACAAGAGCGCCGACGCGCTGGGCGAGGCCATCGCCGACGAGAAACTCCCCCGCAAGATCCTGCTCGGCGACCTCAACGGCACGATGAACGACCGCGCGCTCAACGCCGTCACCTCCCAGATGCGCTCCACGCAGGGCGCGGCGGGCAGCGGCTTCGGGTTCAGCTGGCCGGCGTCGTTCCCGATGGCGCGGATCGACCAGATCATGGTGCAGGGCGTGGAGCCGGTGAGCTCGTGGACGCTGCCCGAGACCGGCAGCGACCATCTGCCGGTGGCGGCTCGTGTGAACCTCGCCACCTCGCCGTAACTCGCCGGAAGCCCCTTGGAATACCGGGCCCGGGAGTATTTGTTCCGTACTTGAACATACATGCGTACGGAACTCCGCTCTCCCCTGAAAGGCTCGGCTCTTCATGCCCTTGGCCCTGCTCGCACTGGCCGTCGGCGCTTTTGGTCTCGGCACCACCGAATTCGTGATGATGGGCCTGCTGCCCGACGTCGCACGTGACCTCGGCATCTCGATCCCCACCGCCGGCCATCTGGTCTCGGCGTACGCGCTGGGCGTGGTGATCGGCGCCCCGCTGCTCGCCGCGGTCACCGCCCGGATGTCCCGCCGTACGGTCCTCATCGGCCTGATGGGCCTGTTCGTGGCCGGCAACGCGCTCTCCGCCCTCGCCCCCGGCGAACACTGGCTGCTCGCGGCCCGCTTCCTGAGCGGTCTGCCGCACGGTGCCTTCTTCGGCGTGGGCGCGGTCGTCGCCACCGGGATGGTGGCGCCGGAGCGCAAGGCCCGCTCGGTGTCCCTGATGTTCCTCGGCCTGACCCTCGCCAACATCGCGGGCGTGCCCGTCGCCACCCTCATGGGCCAGCACCTGGGCTGGCGGGCGACCTTCCTCGGCGTCAGCGCGATCGGCCTGGCGGCGATAGCCTCCCTGGCGCTCCTCATCCCGCACGACCACGCGCACGCCCCCGCGGTGGGCCTGCGCCGCGAACTGGTCGCACTGAAGTCGGTGCCCGTCTGGCTGGCGCTCGGCACGACGGTCGCGGGCTTCGGCGCGCTGTTCTCCGCGTACAGCTACATCACGCCGATGCTCACGGACTCCGCCGGCTACGCCGACTCCAGCGTGACGCTGCTGCTCGCGCTGTTCGGCGTCGGCGCGACGGCGGGCAACCTGGTCGGCGGACGGCTCGCCGACCACTCGCTGCGCGGCACCCTGTTCGGCGGCCTGACCTCGCTGATCGTGGTCCTGGCCCTGTTCCCGGTGCTGATGTCGACGCAGTGGAGCGCGGCCGTGGCGGTCGTGCTGCTGGGCACGGCGGCCTTCGTGACCGGCTCCCCGCTCCAGCTGATGGTCATGGAGAAGGCGTCGGCCGCCCCTTCCCTGGCCTCCTCCGCCAACCAGGCCGCCTTCAACCTGGCCAACGCCGGCGGCGCCTGGATCGGCGGCCTCGCCCTGGCCGCGGGCCTCGGTGCGACGTCCCCGGCACTGACGGGTGCGGCCCTGGCCGTGCTGGGCCTCGGGGTCGCCGCGGTGGCCGCGGTCGTGGACCGGCGGCGCGTGGGCGTGTCGCCCGGGCGGGAGCGTGTGGTCGCGACCCATCTGCCGGAGCAGGCGGAAGCCGTACGGCATTGAGCGGTCGTACGACGAGAAGGGGCGCCCGGTGAACGCCGGGCGCCCCCTTTTTTTGCTCTGTCGGCACCCTGTAGGCCCGTGTAGGCGACCTGTCGGTGGTTTGTCGGTGGGGGCTGGCACCGTCCTCGGTATGACGCGAATCGACAAGAACCCCCAGAGCGGGGACTCCGCCGTTTCCGTGCGGGGGCTGGTCAAGCACTACGGCGAGACCAAGGCGCTGGACGGCGTCGACCTGGACGTGCGCGAGGGCACCGTGATGGGTGTGCTCGGGCCGAACGGCGCCGGCAAGACCACCCTCGTGCGCATTCTGTCCACCCTCCTCACCCCGGACGCCGGGCAGGCCACCGTCGCCGGATACGACGCCGTGCGCCAGCCCCGTCAACTGCGCCGGGTCATCGGGCTCACCGGGCAGTACGCCTCGGTGGACGAGAAGCTGCCGGGCTGGGAGAACCTCTACATGATCGGGCGGCTGCTCGACCTGCCCCGCAAGGAGGCCCGCACCCGAGCCGACGAACTGCTGGAGCGCTTCTCGCTCACGGACGCGGCGAAGCGGCCGGCGAGCACCTACTCCGGCGGTATGCGGCGCCGGCTCGACCTCGCCGCCTCGATGATCGGCCGGCCCCAGGTGCTCTTCCTGGACGAGCCGACCACCGGTCTCGACCCGCGCACCCGCAACGAGGTGTGGGACGAGGTCAAGCGGATGGTCGGGGACGGGGTCACCGTCCTGCTGACCACCCAGTACATGGAGGAGGCCGAGCAGCTCGCCTCCGAGCTGACCGTGGTGGACCACGGCAAGGTCATCGCCGCCGGCGCCATCGAGGAGCTCAAGGCCAAGGTCGGCGGGCGCTCGCTGCGGGTACGGCCCGTCGATCCGCTGCACCTGCAGCCGCTCGCCGGGTGGATCGACGAGCTCGGCATCACCGGGCTCGCCACCAGCACCGTGGACACCGAAAGCGGCACCGTCATCGTCCCGATCCTCAGCGACGAGCAGCTGACCGCCGTGGTCGGCGCGGTCACCGCGCGGGGCATCACCCTCTCCTCCATCACCACCGAACTGCCCAGCCTGGACGAGGTGTTCCTGTCCCTCACCGGCCACCGCGCCAGTGCCCCGCAGGACACCGTCCCCACCGACACCCGCGAGGAGGTCGCCGTATGAGCGCCGCAACCGCAACCGCAACCACCGTCGACGCCGACGCCCGGATCCCCCTGCGCGGGCATCTCCGGCACACCGGCGCCCTCGTCCGCCGCAACCTGCTGTGGATCCGGCAGGACCCGGAGTCGATGTTCGACGCCATACTGATGCCGGTCGTCTTCACCCTGCTGTTCGTCTACGTCTTCGGCGGCTCGATCGGACAGGCTCTGGGCGGCGGGCAGGACGGATACGTCCAGTACGTCATCCCGGGCATGATCGCGATGATGAGCATGACCCTGTCCCAGGGCGTGGGCACCGGTTTCAGCCAGGACTTCAACTCCGGTGTCATGGACCGCTTCCGGTCCCTGCCGATCGGGCGTGGCTCGGTGCTGTTCGCGAAGATCTCCGTGGAACTGCTGCGGATGCTGTTCGCGACCACCGTGCTGATGATCGTCGCCGTCCTGGTCGGGTTCGACATCAATCACTGGGCCGGGCTTCTCGCGGCGGTCGGCCTGTCCGCCGTGTTCGCCTCCTCGATCATGTGGGTGTTCCTCACCCTGGGCGTGATCCTCAAGAACGCGCAGTCCGTGCAGGCGATGGGCTTCCTGGTGCTGTTCCCGCTCCAGTTCGGCTCGTCGATCTTCGCGCCGACGAACTCCATGCCGGGCTGGCTCCAGCACTTCACCGACTACAACCCGCTGTCCACGCTCGCCGACGCGGCCCGCGGGCTGATGGTGGGCGGTCCGGTCGCCCACGACCTGTGGGTGACGCTCGGCTGGTCGGCGGCGATCACGGCCGTGGCGGCACCCTACGCGATCCACAAGTTCCGTACGAAGAACTGAAGTTCGGCGTCGGTGCGCGTCACACCAGGGCGGCGGCCTCCTGAGGGGAGAGGCCGCCGCCCTCGGCGTACGCCGACTCGTAGACCGCGTCGCCGAGCACCGCGCGCAGCTCCTGCTCGGCGTCGCCCCGCACGCTGCGCTCGACGGACGTCGGGAAGTGGCTGTGCGGCAGCAACGCGTCCCCGGCCCTGAGGCAGCGGGCACCGTCGCGGGCGCGGGCGCCGCCGTCCGCCTTGGCGAGGGCGAGGGCGGCGACGTGCAGGTACATGGTGCGCATATGCGGGGCGATGGTCAGGGCCAGGGGGTCCTCGGACTTCTCCAGCGCCCGGCGGGTCAGCGTCAGGCACTCCTCGTAGCAGCCGTCGATCGCCTCCAGCCAGGCCTCCGAGCCGAGGATGAAGGCGTCGAAGATGACGAAGTGGGCGATGCCGAACTGCTGCCGCAGCAGCCGCAGTTGCTCGCGCGCCTCGGAGATGCGGCCGGTCAGGCCGAGCCGGGCCGCGAGGAACATCCGGGAGGCGGGCATCGCCTCGTTGCGGGCACCGTCCCGGTCGGCGATCACCTCGCGCAGCAGGAGCTCGCCGCGCTCGGCCTCACCCGTCTCCAGCAGCACGCTGCCCAGCCGGGCGTTGAGCACGGACTTCTGGGCGCGGGCGCCGAGCTGTTCGGCCCGCTCGATCGCCCGCTCGTAGTCGGCCGCGGCCAAGCGCCATTCACCCTTGCGCTCATGGGCCTCGGCGCGTGCGGAGAGCGCCTCGGCGGTGCCCCACAGGTCGCCGAGCCGCTGGTAGATCTCCAGCGCCTCCTCAGCGTCCTGGATGGCGTCGCCGGCCCAGTCGGAGCGGTTGGCGAGCAGGTTGGCCCGCCACTGGAGGGCCGCGGCGAGCTCCCACTCGTAGCCCGGGGTGACCCGGCAGGTGTCGACGGTCGCCTGGATGACCTTCCGCAGCCGCTCCATGTCCCCGGTGAGCATGATGGCGAAGAACCACAGGGAGCCCGGCATCCGGCAGGTCTGCGCCATGCCGGGCTCGTAGGTGGCGGCGATGGCCCGCAGCTTCGCCTGCGCGTGCTGGTTCTGCCAGGTGTCCAACTCGGTGTCCATGCAGGCGAGATGGACGAGGTGCGCGCCGCGCCGGGCCTCTTCCAGCAGCTCGCCGGTCCACGGCGGCGGGGTGTCCGTGCAGCGCTCCCACACCGGCGCGGCGGGGCGGACCGGCTCGGCGAAGGGATCGGGGCCGAGGCCCTGGACGTCGCGGGACCAGTTGCGGGCCTCGATGCGCAGGTCACGCATCTGCCAGTACCAGGCCAGCGACAGGACCAGGCACAGCCCCTCCTGCTCGTCGCGGTCGGCGACGGCCCGGCGCAGGGCGGTGCGGAGGTTCTCGTACTCGCGCTCCAGGCGCTCGATGGCGGCGAGTTGGTGCGGGCCGCGCAGCAACGGGTCGGTGGTGCGGGCGAGTTCGCGGTAGTACTCCAGATGCGCGCGCTCGGCCTCGGCGCGCGAGCCGTCCGTCTCGTCGAGGCGCTCGCCGGCGTATTCGGCGACGGTCTCCAGGAGCCGGTAGCGCATCTCGCCGTCTCCCGAAGGAGCGGCCACCACAAGGGACTTGTCGACGAGTGAGCCGAGCGCGTCCAGCGCGAAGGGGCCGCACACCGCCTCGGCGGCGGCCAGATCACAGCCGCCGGCGAACACCGACAGCCGCCGCAGGACGTCCCGTTCCTCGCCGTCGAGCAGGTCCCACGACCAGTCGACGACGGCCCGCAGCGTCTGCTGGCGGGGCAGCACGGTACGACTGCCGGAGGTGAGCAGCCGGAAGCGGTCGTCGAGCCGGTCGGCGATCTGGCGTGGCGTCAGCATCCGGAGCCGGGCGGCGGCGAGCTCGATTCCGAGGGGCAGCCCGTCGAGGCGCCGGCAGATCTCCGCACAGGCCGCCGCGGTCCCCTCGTCGCCGTCGACCCGGAATCCAGGCCGGGCCGCGGCCCCCCGGTCGGCGAGCAGCCGCAGCGCGACCGGCTCGGGCAGCGGCTCCACGGGCCGCAGCAACTCCCCCGGTACGCCGAGCGGTTCGCGGCTGGTGGCCAGGACGGTCAGCCCGGGGCAGCGCTCCAGGAGCGTCTCCGTCAGACGGGCTGCCGCGTCGACCACGTGCTCGCAGTTGTCGAGGATCAGCAGCATGCTGCGCCGGCCGCAGTGCTCGGCGAGCCGCTCGACGGGGTCGTCCAGCCGCTCGCTCCCGGCGGCACGCATGGCCTCGGCACCGGCGCCGTACAGCACGGTCTCGCGGGCGCCGACGGCGGTGAGCACGGCCTCGGGCACGGCGTCCGGGTCGTCGACCGGCGCGAGTTCGGCCAGCCACACCCCGTCCCGCACCACGTCCCCCACGGCCTCGGCGGCCTCCTGCGAAAGCCGCGTCTTCCCGGCCCCGCCCGGCCCGAGCAGCGTGACGAGCCGCGCGGCCGCGAGGTCCTCGCGGATGGCATCGATGTCGGCTTCCCGGCCGACGAAGGAGGTGAGACGGGCACGGAGGTTGCCGGAGGGCGGGGTGGGGGCCGTGGCCGGACGAGCGGGGTCGGCGGATGCGCGATCGCCCGCTGCGCCGGAGCCGGTCTCCCGACGGCCACCCCTTCCGCCCTGTCCGTCCGCAGCGGACGGCTCCGGCCGCAGCAACTCCCCGTGCAGCGCCCGCAGTTCGACACCCGGGTCCGCTCCCAGCTGGTCCGCGAGCAGCTGTCGTACGGACTCGTACGCGGCCAGTGCCTCCGCGGTGCGGCCCGTGTCGCGCAGGGCGCGCAGCCGGAGGGACTGGAGGGGTTCGTCGAGGGGGTGGGTGTCGCAGAGGGCGGTCAGTTCGGGGAGGGACTGGTCGGCGTGGCCGAGGGCGAGCGCGGCGGTGTGACGGGCGCGCAGGGCGTCCAGCCGGCGGGCCTCCGCGCGCGCCGCTTCGGCCGTGCGGTCGGGCAGATCGGCCAGGGCCGGACCCCGCCACAGAGCGAGGGCGTCGTCCAGGACCACGGCCGCCTTCGCGGGGTCTCCGTCGGACAACGCCCGCACACCGTCACCGGCGAGCCGCTCGAAACGGTGCAGGTCGATGTCGTCCGGCCCCGCCGTCAGCCGGTAACCGCCGTCCACCGAGGCGACCGCGTCCGCCCCGAGCGCGCGCCTGAGCCGCCCGACCAGCGCCTGCAGCGCGCCGGTGGCGTCGGCCGGCGGGTCGTCACCCCACACCTCGTCCACGAGCAGGCTCACGGGGACGGTACGACCGGGCCGCAGAGCGAGAACGGTCAGCAGCGCGCGCAGCCGCGTGCCGCCGACCGGGACGGACGTACCGTCGGGACGGAGTGCCTGGGTGGTGCCGAGGATGCGATAGCGCACGGGTCCATTGTCTCCGGTGTGGTCGGGGCCGGTCACGGGGTTCCGCTCGCGGGGTGTTGAGGGTCGTACGCCTACGGATGGACGGGCCGGGCCCGGGGAGTTGCGGTGAGCGCGGGCGGCCCGCGGCCCCACCACCGCGGACTCACGCCCCTCTCAGCCCCGCCAGCTCGCCGGCCGGCAGGCCCTCGGGCTCCCTCGGCGGGGTGACGGGCCGGTCGCCCTCGGACGGATGGGCCGGACCCGGG
>NZ_KQ948659.1:6834-54761 GCF_001514145.1 Streptomyces canus | reverse complement strand
CAGTCGCCGTGAGCGCGGCCCGGACCCCCACCACCGCGGGCTCACGCCCCGCTCAGCCCCGCCAGCAGCTCGGCGAGCTCGTCGGCCGGCAGGCCCTCGGTCTCCGTACCGGGCGGCGAGCCGGGCGGGATGCCCCGGGTCCTGCGGACGGTGTGCGACAACGCCGAGTCCGTGTCCGGGACCTCCAGGGTGACCACGAGCCCCGCCTCGGACCGCGCGCCCCCGCCGCCGGCGAACCACTTCGGGCTCGCGTCCACCGACCGCAGCGACCGGCGCCCCGGCACCGGCTCCCAGGTCCTCGAACCCGGCTCCGTCTCGCCGTACTCCTGTGTCACGACCTGCACGCACCGCACCCGGCCGCGGACCTCGGGCAGCCGGCCCCCGTGCGTCTCGACCGTGAGCAGCCCGACGAGCCGGTCCGAGCCGTCCGTTGCCGCAACGCTCTCCCCGACCCCGACGACCAGGCCTCTCCTGTCCCGCAGCACCCGCTCGGTGCCCTGCTCCACCGCGCCGGCGAGCTCGGTGAGCTGGTCCCGCCAGCCGCCCCCGAGGACGTCGTCGGCGGCATGGAACAGCAGCGGCCAGCGCACTTCCTCCCCCACCGAGAACGGCGTACCGCAGCACTCCATCTGCCAGTCCGCGTAGAAAACGTGCCACAGCCCCATGTCCCCACCCTTCCACGGAACCTCCGCCCCACCCCAAGACGTTTTCACCTGTGCCCGGTACCGTCGGGCCGTCCCACCGCGCGCAGGTCCAGTCCAGGGAGCCCCATGACCACCGCCACCACCCGCCACAGCGACCGGCGGATCAGCCCGGTCTTCCTCGGGATCGTCGCCGTGACGGCGGTGACGGGCTGGGCCACCTGGACCGGATTCGCCGAGCGGACGGACATCGCCGTCTTCCTGTTCGTGACCGGCGCCTGGATCGTGTCCCTCTGTCTGCACGAGTACGCGCATGCACGCACCGCACTGCACAGTGGCGATATCTCAATAGGGGCGAAGGGCTACTTGACCCTCAACCCTCTCGCCTATACCCATGCCCTGCTCAGCATCGTGCTCCCCGTCATCTTCGTGATCATGGGCGGCATCGGCCTGCCCGGCGGCGCGGTGTTCATCGAACGCGACAGGATCCGCGGCCGCTGGCGGCACAGCCTGATCTCCGCGGCGGGCCCCCTCACGAACGTCCTGTTCGCGATCGCCTGCACAGCCCCGTTCTGGCTGGACGCCCTCGACGGCGTACCGCTGGAGTTCCGCTTCGCGCTGGCCTTCCTCGCCCTGCTCCAGGTCTCCGCCGCGATCCTGAACTTCCTGCCCGTCCCGGGCCTGGACGGCTACGGCATCATCGAGCCCTGGCTCTCGCACGACGTCAAGCGCCAGATCGAGCCCTTCGCCCCCTTCGGCCTGCTGTTCGTGTTCGCGCTGCTGTGGGTCCCGCAGGTCAACGGCGTGTTCTTCGACCTGGTGCACTCGGTCCTGAACGGACTCGGGGTCAGCGAGGCGGAGGCGTCGATCGGCTGGAGCCTCTACCGCTTCTGGTAGGCGCCGTCGGCCTTGCCGCGCTTGACGTAGTACCAGCACATGTTGGACGAGAGCCCCGCCAGCAGCACCCACACGATCCCCAGCCAGCTGCCCTGGATGAAGGAGACGACCGCCGCCGCGACGGCGAGGAGGCAGACGGCGAGAGCGTAGAGGGCGAGGCGGGGCATGTCGACGGGCTCCTGTCGGGGGGACACTGCTGTGCTTCGCCGACCAGTGTCCCCCATCGGCTCACACGTCCGTGACCCGCAGTCCCGCGTGCGCCTTGTACCGCCGGTTGACCGAGATCAGGTTGGCGACCAGCGACTCCACCTGGTGGGCGTTGCGCAGCCGGCCCGCGAAGATGCCGCGCATGCCGGGGATACGGCCGGCCAGCGCCTGCACGATCTCCACGTCGGCCCGCTCCTCGCCGAGCACCATGACGTCGGTGTCGATCTCCTCGACCTCCGGGTCCTGGAGCAGCACCGCCGACAGATGATGGAAGGCGGCGGTGACCCGCGAGTCCGGGAGCAGGGCCGCCGCCTGTTCCGCGGCGCTGCCCTCCTCCGGCTTCAGCGCGTAGGCGCCCTTCTTGTCGAAGCCGAGCGGGTTGACGCAGTCGACGACGAGCTTGCCGACGAGCTCCTCACGCAGCGACTCCAGCGTCTTGCCGTGGCCGTCCCACGGCACGGCGACGATCACGATGTCGCTGCGGCGCGCGGTCTCGGCGTTGTCGGCGCCCTCGACACCGTGCCCGAGTTCGTCGGCGGCGGCCTGGGCGCGGTCGGCGGCCCGGGAGCCGATGATCACCTTCTGCCCGGCGCGGGCGAGCCGGTAGGCGAGGCCCTTGCCCTGCGGCCCGGTCCCGCCGAGCACGCCGACGACGAGTCCGGAGACGTCGGGAAGGTCCCAGGGGTCCTTGGCGGGAGCCTTCTGTGCAGCACTGTCGGTAGAGGTCATGGGCCCGACTTTACGTCCGCCCCGCTCGCCCAGGCCGGTCGGGTGAGCGGTGTCACGGGCACCCGCCCGAAGGTGATCCGGTCACAGGCGCGAGGCCCCCGGCGTCGTCGCGGCGCCCGACGGGCGAGGCGTCGACCCGGGCCAGGTCGGATCCCCCGATCCGGACCGGCTCGCAGCAGGCGCCGGCGGGCCGTCGTCCTCGGTGCCTCTCTGCCCGGTTCGGGCGAATTCGGGGTGAACCACCGGTAACCGGCGTCCGCTTGCGGCAGGATGCGAGCCCATGGACGCCGTACGGGTCGCGCTGCTGCGCGAAGTGCTCGCCGGGACCGAGTGGTTGGGGGCCACGCGACGCTTCGCGGGCGTACTGCGGGGGTCGGTGGTCTCGCACGGCGGCGGACTGCTCCTGGTCGGCACGCCGGAGTACGAACCGTGGCACCTGGCGGCCCATCTGGTCGACGAGGCCGCCTGGTCGGGCACACCGGAGCTGGCCCCCACTCTCGTACGCCACGACGCGCGCCCCACCGACCCCGCGCACCTGTCGGTCGGCCCTGGCCGACTCGCGGCGGCCCGGCGTGGCGAGACCCTGCTGGTGGTGTCCCCGGACCGGCCGGGCGCCCCGCTTCTGGAGCACGTGCACGACGCCCGACGGGCCGGCGCGACGGTCCTCTCCCTCGGCCCCGGCGAGGGCGAACTCGCCGCGATGGCCCACGAGTCGCTGGCCGTACCGGAGGGCACGGACCTGGACCTGGACACCGTGCAGCACCTGGTGAGTGCGGCGGCCGGAGAGAACGCCGTCCCCACCCCCAGGGGCCGGCGGCGGTTCCGGGACCGGCTGTCGCGACTGGCCGACCAGCTGACCGCGCCGCCTCCCGCCCGCTGGTAGCCGCGAAAAGCAGTTGCCGGACCGGGAGGCCTGCCCCGACCATGACCGGTCGTGACCGACGACGCCCCCGAACCCCCCTCCGGCCTTCGCGCCATGCTCCCCGACCTCGCCCCCTGGCGGGCTTCCCGGGACTTCCGGCGGCTGTGGTACGCGGGGCTGATCTCGAACTTCGGCAGCTTCCTGACCTTCGTGGCGCTGCCGGTGCAGCTGAAGGAGCTGACCGGTTCGGCGGCGGCGGTGGGCGCGATCGGGGCCGTGGAGCTGATCCCGCTCCTCGTCTTCGGGCTGTACGGCGGCGCGCTCGCGGACGCGTGGGACAAGCGGAAGCTGATCGTGTGGACCGAGGCCGGGCAGGGTCTGCTGAGCGTGGCCCTGCTGCTCAACGCCCTGCTGCCGCACCCCGCCGTGTGGCCGCTGTACGTCGTCGCCGCGCTCTCCTCCGCCCTGGTCTCGGTGCAGCGCCCCGCGCTCGACTCCCTCTGGCCCCGGATCGTGGCCCACGACCACCTCCCGGCGGCGGCCTCGCTGAACTCCTTCCGTTGGACGGTCGGCGGGGTCGCGGGTCCGGCGCTGGCGGGCGTGGTGGTGGCCTACGCGGGCCTCGGCTGGGCATACGGCGCGGACCTGCTGACCTTCGCCGTGTCCGTCGTCCTCGTCGTACGGATCGCAGCCTCCCCCGCCTCCCACGAGGCGGCCAAGCCGTCGCTGAAGGCCATCGCGGAGGGCGCGCGGTACGCGTGGGGGCGCAAGGAACTCCTCGGCACCTACGCCGTCGACCTCGCCGCGATGTTCCTGGCGATGCCGCTGGCCCTGCTGCCGTTCCTCGCGGACGAGCTGGACGCGGACTGGTCGCTGGGCCTGATGTACGCGAGCGTGCCGCTCGGCGCGCTGCTGGTGAGCCTGGTCAGTGGCTGGACCACGCGGATCCACCGGCACGGGCGGATGGTGGTCCTCTCGGCAGCCCTGTGGGGTTTGGCCATCGCGGCGGCCGGGATCATGAGCAACGTCTGGCTGGTGCTGTTGTTCCTGACCGTGGCCGGAGGCTGCGACATGGTCAGCGGGATCTTCCGGGGGATCATGTGGAACCAGACGATCCCGGACGAGCTGCGCGGCCGGCTCGCCGGGATCGAACTGCTGTCGTACTCGGTGGGACCGACCGTCGGCCAGGTCAGGGCCGGCGGTTTCGCCTCGTATTGGGGTGTGCGGACGTCGGTCTGGTCGGGCGGGGTACTGTGCGCGGGCGCCGTGGGCCTGCTGGCTCTGTGCCTGCCGAAACTGATGACCTACGACGCACGCACGGACCAGCACGCGGCACAGGTGCGGGACCAGAGAGCCGCAGCCCAGGTGTGATCAGTCGTCCTCCCGGCCGCCCGCCGGAGAGTCGTGCCACTTGGGGTCGTTCTCCCACTCGAGGTTGCGCTCGCGGGCCGTCTCCATCGCCTGCTCGGCCTCCTTGCGGCTCGCGTAGGGCCCGAACCGGTCCTTGGCCGGGCACTGGGGCCCTTCCTCGACCTTCTTGTGCTCCAGGCAGTAGTACCACTCGCCCGGCTTGCCGCCCGCTCGCTTCTTGAACAAGGGCATGACCTGCTCCTCTCGCCTCCGACATGTTCCCCCATCGCCGCTGGATAGACTCGTCGGCATGTCTGGCCAGTCGCTGCTCGTGCCCGGGGAACTCTCCCCCATCCGTTCCGTGCCCGGAAACATCCGTCGCCCGGAGTACGTCGGCAAGCCCGCGCCGACGCCGTACAAGGGTCCGGAGGTGCAGACTCCGGAGACCGTCGAGGCGATGCGGGTCGCCGGCCGTATCGCGGCGCGGGCGATGGCGGAGGCCGCGAAGCTGATCGCCCCCGGGGTGACCACCGACGAGCTGGACAAGGTGGCGCACGAGTACATGTGCGACCACGGCGCCTATCCGTCGACGCTCGGCTACCGGGGCTTCCCGAAGTCCCTGTGCACCAGCCTCAACGAGGTGATCTGCCACGGCATTCCGGACTCCACCGTGCTCCGGGACGGCGACATCGTCAACCTCGACGTGACGGCGTACATCGGCGGGGTGCACGGCGACAACAACGCGACGTACCTGGTGGGTGACGTCGACGAGGAGAGCCGGCTGCTGGTCGAGCGCACCCGGGAGTCGCTGGCCCGCGCGATCAAGGCGGTCAGGCCGGGCCGCCAGATCAACATCATCGGCCGGGTCATCGAGTCGTACGCCAAGCGCTTCGGCTACGGAGTCGTCCGCGACTTCACGGGCCACGGCATCAACTCCTCCTTCCACAGCGGCCTGATCATCCCGCACTACGACAGCCCGCACGCGACGACGGTCATTCAGCCCGGCATGACGTTCACGATCGAGCCGATGCTGACGCTCGGGACGCACGAGTACGACATGTGGGACGACGGGTGGACGGTCGTCACGAAGGACCGGAAGCGGACGGCGCAGTTCGAGCACACGCTGGTGGTGACGGAGACGGGGGCGGAGATCCTGACGCTGCCGTAGTACGTCCCTGTCGCTCCGAGCAACTGTGGTTCGTCTACGAGGCGTTGGAGACCGGGTCCGAGAATTCGGCCGCGGATCCGGTGGCCGGCCCCTTCATACGGCCCGAGCTGGTTTTGCACGAGAAGACCTGGGGCTTCGACAAGAAGGGCGACGGTGTGCGCTTCCACGTCTTCGAGGAGCTCTCCCACCCGGCCGCGTTCAACGGCGTGAGCCTCAGCGCTCCAGGAAGACCCGGCCTCCCACTTCCACCCATCCTCCCGGCTGCGGAGCCGTGAGGATCTGGGAGCCGGCGCCCTGGACGATGTTCAGGGCCCGGCCGAGTTCGGCCGTGAGCTGGAGAGCCGCGGCGCCTGTGGCCTCGTCCTCCTCGACACCGTCACCCCGGCCGGGAAAGCCACGGGCCCGGATCCGCCCGGCGGCCTCGTCCTCCCACGCCCAGGCGTAGATCCACTCCCCCACCGCCGGAACGACCAGATCGTCCACCTCGGCGGCGGTGCCGTACTGGCGGAAGGTCCGCGGCGCCGCCCACTCGGCCCGCGCCTCGATCCAGCTGAACTCCCCGTCGAGCCGGGTACCGACGACCCCCGCGGGCGTGACGAGTTCGGGCACGTCGAGCAACCAGGCCGCCCCGACGCACGGATACCCGGCGAAGGCCAGCCGCACGGAGGGGGTGTAGATGTCGATGACCCCTCGCTCGGGGTCGTCGACGAACACGGTCTCGCTGAACCCGAGCTTCGCGGCGAACGCCTGCCGCTCGTCCCGGTCCGGCATCACGGACCCCTCACGGACGACGCCCAGCTCATTGCCGTAGCCGCCGTTCGGCGCGCAGAAGACGCGCAGCACGTCGTAGTCACTCACGGAGGAATTGAAGCATCCGTGCACGCCCCGCACTTCCACGTGACCCCGGAGCGGAACCTTTGAATCTCCTTTGACCTTCCCTTGACGGTTATTTTGCGCCATAGATAGATAAGCCTCAGATAAGTTAGGCGAGCCTCACCAACCCTCAGGAGCTCGTATGCGTGCCGCCAGACTGTCCGTCCTCACCTTCACCGCCGTGGCGGCCCTGACCGCCGTCACGGGGTGCACGGAGAAGGGAAGCTCGGGCGACAGCGACCGCGTGATCGACGTGACCGCGACCGACAGCAAGTGCGAGGTCTCCAAGAAGGCGTTCCCGGCCGGCCATGTGGAGCTCGCCATCGAGAACAAGGGCTCCAAGGTCACCGAGGTCTACGTCCTCTTCCCGGACGACCGGATCGTCACCGAGCGCGAGAACATCGGCCCCGGCACCAAGCAGAAGGTCACCGCCGAGGTGAAGGCCGGCGACTACACGATCGCCTGCAAGCCCGGCATGAAGGGTGACGGCATCCGGCAGGAGGTCAAGGCCACCGGCGGGTCCGTGGCCAAGCGCGACCCGCGCCTCGACTCGGCCGTCGCCGCGTACCGCAAGTACGCGCAGGAGCAGGCCGACGCCACCCTGCCGCTCGCGAAGACCTTCGCCGCCGCGGTCAAGGCCGGCGATCTCGAGGCCGCCAAGAAGGCCTACGCCCCCTCCCGGATCGGCTGGGAGCGCACCGAGCCGGTCGCCGAGTCCTTCGGTGACATCGACCCGAAGGTCGATGTGCGGGCGGACGGGCTGGAGGGCGGGCAGAAGTGGACCGGCTGGCACCGGCTCGAGAAGTCCCTCTGGCAGGACAAGAAGATCACCGCCGAGGACAAGACCCTCGCCGACCAGCTGATCACCGACCTCACCGACTGGCAGAACCGGGTCGGCAAGGCGGACATCACCCCGACCTCGATGGCCAACGGCGCCAAGGAGCTCCTCGACGAGGTCGCCACCGGCAAGGTCACCGGCGAGGAGGAGCGCTACTCGCACACCGACCTCGTCGACTTCAAGGCCAACGTCGAGGGCGCCGAGAAGTCGTACGCGCTGCTGAAGCCGGTCGCCCAGGAGAACAACGCGGCCCTGGTCACCGAGCTCGACAAGCAGTTCGCCGCGCTGAACACGCTCCTGGACAAGTACCGCGCCGACAAGGCGTCCTACGACTTCACCTCGTACGACAAGGTCGGCGACGCCGATCGCAAGCAGCTGTCGGACGGTGTGAACGCGCTCGCGGAGCCGCTGTCCAAGCTCGCCGCCGCCGTCGTCACCAAGTCTTCCTGAGGCAGGGGTCATGACGGACACAGCAAAGGATCCGGCTCCCTCGCGCCGTGCGCTGATCGGCTGGGGCGGGGCCGGGCTCGCGCTCGGTGCCGCCGCTGCCGGTGGCGCGGTCGCGATGACCCGTACCGGCGACGACATCGAACCGACCGCGGCCGAGGCCGGTGCCGCCGTCGAGTTCCACGGCACCCACCAGGCGGGCATCGCCACCCCCGTGCAGGACCGGCTGCACTTCGCCGCGTTCGACGTGACGACGGAGGACCGCGCCGAGTTCGTGCAGATGCTCAAGGACTGGACGGCGGCCGCGCGGCGGATGACCGCGGGGAAGGCGGTCGGCGAAGGGGCGTACGGCGGTCTCGCCGAGGCTCCGCCGGACGACACCGGGGAGGCGCTCGGGCTCAAGCCGTCGCGGCTGACGCTGACGATCGGCTTCGGGCCGTCCCTCTTCGGGAAGTTCGACCTGGCCGACCAGCGGCCCGAGGCGCTCGTCGACCTCCCCCAGTTCGCCGGGGACAACCTCGACAGGAACCGCAGCGGCGGCGACCTGTGCGTCCAGGCCTGCGCGGACGACCCGCAGGTCGCCGTGCACGCGATCCGCAACCTCGCCCGGATCGGCTTCGGCAAGGTCGTCATCAAGTGGTCGCAGCTCGGCTTCGGCAAGACGTCCTCGACGACGCCCGACGCGCAGACCCCGCGCAACCTGCTGGGTTTCAAGGACGGCACCCGCAACATCGCGGGCACGGAGACGGACCGGCTGAAGAAGTTCGTGTGGGTGGACTCCGCCAAGGAGGCCAAGGACGCCCCGTGGATGAACGGCGGCTCATACCTCGTCGCCCGCCGTATCCGTATGCACATCGAGACCTGGGACCGCACCTCGCTGCAGGAGCAGGAGGACATCATCGGCCGGGACAAGGGCGAGGGCGCCCCGGTCGGCAAGGCCAAGGAGCGCGACAAGCCGTTCCTGCCGGCGATGAAGCCCGACGCGCACGTCCGGCTCGCGCACCCCGACTCCAACCACGGGGCGACGATCCTGCGCCGCGGGTACTCCTTCACCGACGGCACGGACGGACTCGGCCGGCTGGAGGCGGGTCTGTTCTTCCTCGCCTACCAGAAGGACGTCCGCGAGGGCTTCATCCGGATCCAGCGCCATCTGGCCACGGACGCGCTCAACGAGTACATCCAGCACGTGGGTTCGGCGGTCTTCGCCGTCCCACCCGGCGTCCGTGACAAGGACGACTGGTGGGGCAGCACGCTGTTCTCCAAGGAGGCCTGACCCGTGTTCTCCAACTACCTGATCGGTCTGCGAGAGGGCCTGGAAGCCAGCCTGGTCGTCTGCATCCTCATCGCCTACCTGGTGAAGACGGGCCGCCGGGACGCCCTGAGGCCCATCTGGATCGGCATCGGTGTCGCGGTCGCGCTCGCCCTCGGTTTCGGGTGCGCGCTCGAATTCGGCTCGCAGGAGCTGACGTTCGAGGCGCAGGAGGCGCTCGGCGGTTCCCTGTCGATCCTCGCGGTCGGCCTGGTGACCTGGATGGTCTTCTGGATGCGGCGCACCGCCCGGCACCTGAAGTCCGAACTGCACGGCAAGCTGGACGCCGCCCTGCAGATGGGCACCGCCGCCCTGGTCGCCACCGCGTTCCTCGCGGTGGGCCGGGAGGGCCTGGAGACCGCCCTGTTCGTGTGGGCGTCGGTGCACGCGGCCGGCGACGGCACCCCCCGCCCGCTGGTCGGCGCGGCCCTGGGCATCCTGACGGCGGTCTTCCTGGGCTGGCTGTTCTACCGCGGAGCCCTGCGGATCAACCTGGCCAAGTTCTTCACCTGGACGGGCGGCATGCTGGTCGTCGTGGCCGCCGGTGTGCTGGCGTACGGCTTCCACGACCTCCAGGAGGCCGACTGGCTGCCGGGCCTCACCAACAGGGCCTTCGACATCAGCGACACCATCCCGCCGGACAGCTGGTACGGCACGCTCCTCAAGGGCGTGTTCAACTTCCAGCCTGATCCGACGGTCCTTCAGGTCACGGTGTGGCTGCTGTACTTGATCCCGACGCTCGCGCTCTTCCTCGCCCCGGTAGGGTTCGCCTCCGGGAAGGGGAAGGTGAAGGCACCTGATGAGCAGGGATCGCGGCCCTCGAAGGCTCCGCAGGCTTGACCGGAGCGCACTGATAGCAGCCTCTGTGACCGCTTTGTCGTTGACGGCGAGCGGATGCATGGTGGTGCACGGCGAGCGGGAGGTGCTCCCCGCGACCACCAAGGCGGAGGCCGCCAAGGCGCTCCAGCAGTTCACGAGCGCGTACAACGCTGCGGACAAGGCGTACGACAGCTCGTTGGACGCCGCCCACGTCTCCGGGGCGCTCGGTGCCATCGACGCGGCGCGGCTGAAGGCCGGCAAGGCCAACAGCCCGAGCGGCAATGCCACGCACACACCGCTGAAGCTGTCGGACGTGACGTACACCATCCCGAAGAAGGCGGGCTGGCCGCGCTGGTTCGTCGCCGACGCGGCCGGCAACAAGGGCGGCACCGCGCGCTGGCTGCTCGTGTTCACCCGCAACGGCCTCGACGAGCCGTTCCAGGTGGCGTATCTGACGCTGGTGGCCGAGGGCAAGGTGCCGCAGTTCAAGAAGGACGCGGACGGCTGGGGCGAGACGGTGCCGGTGAACTCGGCCGAACTGGCCGTCCCGCCCGGCGAGGTGGGCCAGGAGTACGCGACCTATCTCAAGAGCGGCGGCGACACCTTCGCGGACGGCGCGTACACCAGCACCTGGCGTGCGGCGCGCGAGAAGGACGGAAAGCGGCCGGGCCTGGTCACCCAGTACATCGACGAACCGATGACGAGCGGCGACTACCAACCGCTGGCCCTGCGCACGACGGACGGCGGGGCGCTGGTGTTCTTCGCCACGCACCTCTACACGAAGCAGACGGCCGCCCCGGGCACCTCGATCCCCACCAACGATGCCGTGCGGGCCCTGACGACCGGCGAGATCAAGCAGTCCCTGACGATGGAGATCGTCTCCAACTCGGTGGCCGTCGACCCGCCGAAGGGCGCGGGCGAGCAGCAGGTCACCGTGCTCGGCCGGATCCAGGGCCTGACGTCCGCGAAGGGTTCGTAGAGACCGGCCCGCTCGCTACCGGCGCAGGGGCCAGGCCGCGTTCTCGTGGTCCGGCTCCTCGCCGACGTAGCGGGAGCAGGCGTCGGTGAGGACTTCCAGGAGGCTCAGCGGGTCGGGCAGCGGGTGTTCGGGGCCGCGGACCCAGTGCACGGCCTGGTCGCCGGGCAGCCGGGCGGGCGGTACGAGGACGTAGGAACCCCGGCAGTGCCAGCGCAGGCCGGGGTGTTCGTCGGCCGTCTCGGGGTGGCAGTCCAGTTCGCACGGCCACCACTCGTCCTCGTCCTCGGGGGTGCCGCGGGTGAGGGTGAAGAACAGGAGCCGGCCGTCGTCGCTCTCGGCGACGGGTCCGACCTCGATCCCGGAGCCGAGAAGCCGCTCGAGCGCTTCCCGTCCGGCTTCCAGGGGGACGTCGAGGACGTCGTGGACCATGCCGGTCGCGGTGATGAAGTTGGCCTGCGGCTGGTGCCGGGCCCAGCGCTCGATCTGCGCGCGGTCGGTGGTCGACTGGGTCTGCCAGGCGAAGGACACCGGGTGCCGGGCCGGGGTGGGACAGCCGACACGGTCACAGGAACACCGGTAGCCGGGGGCGGGATGCGCGGCGGGCGCGAGCGGGAGTCCCGCTGAGGCAGCGGCCAGCAGCAGGGCCTCACGACCGCCTTCGTGCCCGGCGTCGGCCTCCTTCGGCCGGCGTCCGCGCAGCCACTGGGAGAGTTTGCCCTGCAGGCCGGTCCGGCCTCCCGACTCCGCGCTCATCTATCGCCCTCGCCTCGCTGTCGTGCGGAACAGCATGCCTTATGGTCCCACTTTCCTGGGCTCCGGGGGTCCGGAAGCGAGGGGAGGCACTCAGCGGGGTGCGATGCCGTGGAGGGCGTAGTCGACGAGGGTGTCGGTGTAGTCGTAGGTGATCGGGCCGGTGTACTGGAGCCAGCGCTGGGCGAGGGGGGAGACCCAGAGTTCGAGGGCGATGCGCGGGTCGATCTCGGGGCGCACCTGGCCGGCCTCCTGGGCGGCGCGCACCCGGTCGACGTACAGCTGGAGCGACGGTTCGAGGAGCTTGGCCATGAAGGCCCGGCCGACCTGCTCGTTGACCACGCCCTCGGCGGCCAGGGCGCGGGAGGGGGCCTCGAAGCGGGGGTCCTTGAGCTGGTCCACGGTGAGTCGCAGTACGGCCTTGAGGTCGGCGGCGAGATCACCGGTGTCCGGAATGGTGTACGTCGCCTCGGGGCCGGCCTCCCGTGCCGCCTGCTCGCTCAGGTCGAGGAAGGCCTCCATCAGCACCTCCGCCTTCGACGACCACCAGCGGTAGATCGTCTGCTTGCCGACACCGGCACGGGCGGCGATCCCCTCGATCGTGGTCTTGGGGTAGCCGACCTCGGCGACGAGGTCGAGGGCGGCGTCGTAGATGGCGCGGCGGGACTTCTCGCTGCGCCGGGTGGTGTCGGGGGCGGCGGGCTGCTTGGAGTTGTGGGTGGCCATGGGGCGAACTTACCAGGTTGACAAGACGGTGCGTCTCGCCGGAGAGTGGATGCGTTGGGCGAGACGATACGTATCGTCATGAGTCGGATGAGTGAAGGAGCAGGTCATGGCACGAGGTGGATCGGGCGGCATGCTCGGAGTCGGCGGCACACGCAGCAACATCGGCCGCAAGGCCCTGCGCGGCGGCGACCGCGACGGCCAGATCGGCGGCGCGCGGGACCCGCGGGCGGACAAGCGTGAGCTGTTGCGGAAACTCCAGGAGAAGCGGGAGGGGGAAGCGGCTTCGTCGTGACCGGGCCACCGCGGACCGGGGCTACGGCCTGTCCGACGGGGGCCAGGGGTCGCCCCACGCCGCGTCCCTCGCCGCCTTGTACAGGTCACCGTGCCGTTTGGTGACCGTGCGGCGGGTCAGGTGCTCGTCGGGCTCGCACAGGTCGAGGAGCACCTGTCCCTTGCGGATCTGCGGCCGGCGGATCACCCGGGCGGACGCCGGAGTGGCGGGGAGTCGGGTCGCCGCCACGTAGCTGAACTTCTCGTCCTCGTACGCCAGTGAGCCGCCCTTGACCTGACGGTGGAGGGACGACCGGCTGACCCTCGCCGAGAAGTGGCACCAGTCCTCGCCAGGGACGATCGGGCACGCGGCGCTGTGCGGGCAGGGCGCGGCGACACGGAAGCCGGCGGCGATCAGCCGGTCGCGGGCCTCGATGACGCGGGCGTACCCGGCGGGGGTGCCGGCCTCGACGATCACGACCGTCTGCGCCGACGCCGCCGCGGTGTCCACGAGGGCGGTGCGGTCGGCGGGGGTGAGTTCGTTGAGGACGTAGGAGACGGTGACCAGGTCCGTGGCGGGCAGGGTGAGGTCCTTGCCGATCCTGGTGCGCTGCCAGTGGGCGTCGCGCAGTGCCGGGTTCGCGGTGGCGATCTCGCGGCCGAGGGCGAGCGCGGGGTCGGACCAGTCGAGGACGGTGACCGCGCGGTCGCCCGGCCAGGTGGCGGTGACGGCCCAGGTGGCGGCGCCGGTCCCGCCGCCGACGTCGCTGTGACTGGCGGGGGTCCAGTCGGGGGTGGCCTCGGCGAACGCCTCCAGGGCCGCGTGGACCGCCTCGAAGGTGGCGGGCATGCGGTACGCGGCGTAGGCGGCCACGTCCGCGCGGTCGCGGAGGATCGGGGTGTCGGTGGGGGTGGTTCCGCGGTAGTTGGCGATCAGGCGGTCCACCGCCTGCGCCGCCTGCTTCGGGGGGAGGCCCTCCAGGAGGGTGCCGAGGGCGGTGCGGAGGGTTTCGGACGGGCGTGCGGGGGCGGTCACCCGAGGATTCTATGGGCGGCCGGTGGGGGTGGGCCTCGCCGGTTTTCTCGCCCCCGCCGCCCCTACCCGTCCCGTCCCCAGGGGCGCTGCCCCTTCGACCCCGCCGGGGGCTGCGCCCCCAGACCCCCCTCGGCCCTGAAGGGGCCTCGTCCTCAAACGCCGGACGGGCTGAAAACCCTCACGTCCCCCTCACCGCCCGCGCCACCCTCGTCGCCGCCTGCGCCCTCGGTCTGTTGTCCGGGGGGCGTCTTCGCGGGTGGACCGTGTTGGCCAGCAGTACGACGAAGGTGTCCGTCGCCGGGTCCAGGACCAGGGACGTGCCCGTGAAGCCCGTGTGGCCCGCCGCGCCCCGCCCGGCGAGCTCGCCCATGAACCACTTCTGGTCGATGGCGAAGCCCAGCCCCGGGGGGGTCAGCAGCAGCTCCACGAAGTCCGGGCCGAGGATGCGGGCGGGGCCGTACGCGCCGCCCGCCAGCAGTGTCCGGCAGAAGATCGCGAGGTCGCGGGCGGTCGAGAAGAGGCCCGCGTGGCCTGCCACTCCGCCCAGCGACCACGCGTTCTCGTCGTGGACCAGGCCCCGCAGCATCCCCCGGTCCGCCTTGGCCCACGGCCGGCGCTGGTCCTCCGTGGCCGCCGCTCGCGGGCAGGGGCCGAAGCGGGTGGACGTCATGCCGAGGGGGCGGGTGATGCCCTCGTGGACGAGGGCGTCGAGGGGGCGGCCGGTGATGCGTTCGAGGACGTGCTGGAGGAGGAGCGGATTGAGGTCGGAGTAGGTGTAGGTGCCGGGGACGCCGATGGGCGGCTCGGCGCGCAGGAGGTTCAGGCGCTCCTCGTCGCTGCCGCAGTCGTGGAGAGGGAGTTCGGGGCGCAGTCCCGAGGTGTGGGTGAGCAGCTCGCGGACGGTGACGGAGTGCGTCGCGGCCGCCGTGAAGTCGGGCAGGTAGGCCCCCACGCGCGCGTCTATGCCCAGCGTGCCGCGCTCGATCTGCTGCACCGCGGCCACGGCCGTGAACAGCTTGGTGAGCGATGCCAGGTCGAAGGGGGTGTCCACCCGGACGGGGACGCGTTCGCTCGCGGGCAGTTCCATGCCCGCGTCGGCTTCGGGGTCGTAGGACGCGTAGCGGACGGCCCAGCCCGACGCCTCCTCCACGGCGATCACCGGGCCGCGCCCGGCGGCCAGGACGGCGCCCGGGGCCCAGGGGCGTGCGCCGGTGGTCAGGGCGTGGAACTCCCGGACGAGAAGCCGGAGTTCCCCGGGGTCGAGCCCGGCCCGTTCCGGTGTGTCGATGCGCAGTCTCGGTGCGCTCAGCTCTCTACTCCCTCCGTAGTCGCACGCCTGTTCCCAGAACGGCACATTGCCATGAAACAGGTGAGCGCTACCAGTGCTGCCGCCAGTTGGACGACCGCCATCGGGACGGCCGTGTCCTCCCCGGCCATCCCGACCAGCGGGGAGGCGATCGCACCGATGAGGAAGGAGGACGTGCCGAGCAGGGCGGAGGCGGAGCCGGCGGAGTGCTTGGTGCGCAGGAGGGCGAGGGACTGGGCGTTGGGCAGGGTGACGCCCATCGCCGACATCAGGACGAAGAGCGCGGCGGCGACGGGAGCCAGGCCCACCTCGCCGAAGGTCCCCGTCGCCATCAGCAGCAACGCCGCGGCCGCCGCCGTCACGATCAGCAGGCCCACGCCCAGGGCGCGGTCCAGGCTCACCCTGCCCACCAGCACCTTGCCGTTGATCTGGCCGACGACGACCAGCCCGACGGAGTTCACGCCGAACAGCAGGCTGAAGGTCTGCGGGGAGGCGCCGTAGATCTCCTGGATCACGAAGGGGGACGCCGAGATGTAGGCGAACAGCGCGGCGAAGGCGAAGCCGCCGGTGAGCAGGTAGCCGGTGAAGGGCAGGTCGGCGAGGAGACGGCGCATCGAGTGCAGGGCCTCGCCGACGCCGCCGGTGTGCCGCTCGGCCGCCGGCAGGGTCTCGGGCAGCCGCACCCAGACCAGGGCGGCGAGCAGCGCGCCGATGGCCGTCAGGACCACGAACACACCCCGCCAGTCCGTCACCCGCAGGATCTGCCCGCCGATCAGCGGTGCGACGATCGGCGCGACCCCGCCGATCAGCATGAGGGTGGAGAAGAAGCGGGCCATCGCCACGCCGTCGTACAGGTCCCGGACCACGGCCCGGGCGATCACTATGCCCGCCGCGCCCGCGAGACCCTGCGCCAGCCGGAAGCCGACCAGGAACTCGACCGTCGGCGCGACGGCGCACAGCGCGGTGGCGACGACGTACACGACGAGACCGGCGAGCAGCGGGCGCCTGCGGCCCCAGCGGTCGCTCATCGGGCCGACCACCAGCTGTCCGAGGGCCATGCCGAGCAGACAGGCGGTGAGGGTGAGCTGGACGGTGGCGGCGGGCGCGTGCAGGGCGTCGGTGACCTCCGGCAGCGAGGGGAGGTACATGTCCATCGCCAGCGGCGGCGTGGCGGTGAGGCCGCCGAGGAGCAGGGTGACGAGCAGGCCGGTGCGGCGGACGGCGACGGTGGATGGCGCCTTGTCCGCCGCGGCCGCCCCCTGCTCCAGGTGCGGTGTCGGTGCCCCCTGCTCGGGCATGTGCCCCTCCCTCTCCGAATGATCCGGCACCTATGCTCTCAGCTCGTACAGAGTGCCGAGGGTCACGTGAGCGAGGGTGGGACCGGGATGACGACGGAGCAGAGCGTGCGCTGGGGGATTCTGGCGACGGGCGGGATCGCGGCGGCGTTCACCGCGGACCTGGTGGATCTGCCCGACGCGGAGGTGGTCGCGGTGGCCTCGCGGTCCGAGGCCTCGGCGAAGGTGTTCGCGGAGCGGTTCGGGATCGAGCGGGCGTACGGCGACTGGGGCGCCCTGGCCGAGGACGCGGACATCGATGTCGTGTACGTCGCCACCCCGCACTCGGCGCACCGCGCCGCCGCCGGTCTGTGTCTGGAGGCCGGCCGCAACGTGCTGTGCGAGAAGGCGTTCACGCTGAACGCGCGGGAGGCCGAGGAGCTCGTCGCGCTCGCGAAGGAGCACGACCGCTTCCTCATGGAGGCCATGTGGATGTACTGCAACCCGCTGATCCGACGGCTCAAGGCCCTCGTCGACGACGGCGCGATCGGCGAGATCCGCACGGTGCAGGCCGACTTCGGGCTCGCCGGGCCCTTCCCGCCCGCGCACCGGCTGCGGGACCCGGCGCAGGGCGGGGGCGCGCTCCTCGACCTCGGGGTGTATCCGGTGTCGCTCGCGCAGCTGCTGCTCGGGGAACCCACGGACGTCACGGCCAAGGCGGTGCTCTCCGAGGAGGGCGTGGACCTGCAGACGGGTGCGCTGCTGTCCTGGGACAGCGGGGCGCTCGCCTCCCTGCACTGCTCCCTGACCGGCGGCACCGCCACGATCGCGTCGGTCACCGGCTCGCTGGGCCGGATCGACATCCCGAACGGCTTCTTCCACCCGGACCGTTTCGTCCTGCACCGCGACGGGCGCGACCCGGAGGAGTTCGTCGCCGACCCGGCCGACGGGCCCCGCAACAGCCTCAAGCACGAGGCCCGCGAGGTGATGCGCGCGGTGCGGGCCGGTGAGACGCAGTCCCCGCTGGTGCCGCTGGACGGCACGCTGGCCGTGATGCGGACGCTCGACGCGGTACGGGACCGGATCGGCGTCCGCTATCCGAGCGAGGCGGGTGAGCCGGAACTCACACCTGCCTGAGCCCCTGGTCCCCCACCCTCGTCATGAAGGACGCGGCCGTGAGGACGGGCGCCCCGGGCGTGGTCACATACGGCACGACCTTGAAGTCGGCCCGCCCCTGCTCACGGTCCAGCCGGATGATCCCGTAACCGCGCCGGCCGTCGTAGAACTTCATGTGCGGGTTGGCCTTCGTGTACGTCTCCCAGGTCGGGAGGTGCTCGGCGCCGTCCCGGCCGCTGGAGATCGACGTGGGGACGATCTCGGTGCCGAGGGTGCGGGAGGACGGGTCGTCGAAGTCGTCCTTGATGTCGTAGGCGTAGGCGACGTGCACGTCCCCGGTGAGGACCATCAGGTTCTCGATGCCGGCCGCCTTCGCGCCGTCCAGGATGCGGCGGCGTGAGGCACGGTAACCGTCCCAGGAGTCCATGGAGAGCTTGGAGACGGGGTTGAGGTCCAGCTTGCGCTGGGAGAAGTTGACCTGTTGCGGTACGACGTTCCACAGGGCCCGTGAGTCGCGCCAGCCGTCGAGCAGCCAGCGCTCCTGCCGGTCCCCGGTCATCGTGCGCTCCGGGTCGTCGATCACCGGCCCGGGCAGCTGGAGGCCGTCGCCGTAGGCCTGGTCGGAGCGGTACTGGCGGGTGTCGAGGATGTCGAACTGGGCGAGCCGGCCCCAGTGCAGGCGGCGGTAGAGCTGCGCGTCGGGGCCCACCGGCAGCTGCGGGCGGCGCAGCGGCTGGTTCTCCCAGTAGGCGCGGTATGCGGCGGCCCGGCGCAGCAGGAACTCCTCCGGCGGGACGCTGTTCTCGGGGATGTCGTCGGCGTAGTTGTTCTCGGTCTCGTGGTCGTCCCAGGTGACCACGAAGGGGTGTGCCGCGTGGGCGGCGATCAGGTCGGGGTCGGTCTTGTAGAGGGCGTACCGCAGGCGGTAGTCCTCCAGGGTCACCGTCTCGTGGTTGAAGATGCCGGGGACGGTCCGGTCGGTGTAGTTGCGGTAACCGCCGACCGAGTTGACCGCGTACTCGTAGAGGTAGTCGCCGAAGTGGAGGACCATGTCGACGTCCTCGTCGGCGAGATGGCGGTACGCCGTCCAGTAGCCGTCGGTGTACGCCTGGCAGGAGACGCCCGCGAAGGTGAGCTGCCGGTTGCGGCTGCCGGGGGCCGGGGCGGTGCGGGTGCGGCCGGTCGGGCTGATCCACCTGCCGACGCGGAAGCGGTAGAAGAAGTCCCGGTCGGAGTCGAGGTGGTTCACCTCGGCGTGCACGGTGTGGTTGAACTCGGGGTGGGCGACGGCCGTGCCGCTTCTGGCGACGCGGTGGAATCTCTCGTCGTGCGCCACCTCCCAGTGGACCGTGACGCGTTCGGCCGGCAGGCCGCCGTCGGGCTGGTAGGGGGTGGGGGCGAGGCGGGTCCACAGGAGCACGGACGTGGGCAACGGGTCGCCGGAGGCGATGCCGAGCGTGAAGGGGTCCTCGGTGATCTTCGCGGCGTCCAGCTCAGCGGCGCTCGCGGTGCCGGCGGCCGGCAGGTTCACGGAGAAGGCGAGGGCGGCTGCCGCCGCGGTGACGGTCAGGAAGCGGCGGCGGGGTAAGTGGCGTACGGCGGCGCGGAGTTCTGGGGTGTGCTGAGACCTGCGGGGGTCGTGTGTCATCCGGTCCTCCCCTGACTGATGGATGCAGAGACCAATTGGAGTGGTCCAGGACTACTCCCGCTTGGCGCGTACACAACAGTCAGGTGTCGGACGAATGAGTTCCAGGTGGCGGCCGTTCGCCTACGCTGCGGCCCCATGGATGACAGGCAAGCTACGAACAAGGTCGCGGTGGTGACCGGCGCGGGCTCCGGGATCGGACGCGCGGTCGCGGTGGAACTGCTGGGCGCGGGCTGGTCGGTGGCGCTCGCGGGGCGGCGGACCGGGACACTGGAGGAGACGGCGGCACTCGCGCCCGGGGGCGACTGCGTGGCCCTGCGCACGGACGTCTCCCAACCGGACGACGTGGCCGCCCTGTTCGCCGCCGTCGTGAAGCGGTTCGGCCGGGTGGATCTGCTGTTCAACAACGCGGGGACCTTCGGGCCCGGCGGGGTGCCGGTGGAGGAGCTGCCGTACGACGCCTGGCGGCATGTGGTGGACACCAACCTCAACGGGGCGTTCCTGTGCGCGCAGGCGGCGTACCGGCAGATGAAGGAGCAGGACCCGCAGGGCGGACGGATCATCAACAACGGCTCGATCTCGGCGCACACACCCCGGCCGCACTCCGTCGCCTACACCGCGACCAAGCACGCACTCACCGGTCTCACCAAGTCGCTGTCGCTGGACGGGCGGCCGTACGGCATCGCGGTGGGGCAGATCGACATCGGGAACGCGGCGACGGACATGACCGCGCGGATGGAGACCGGGGCGTTGCAGGCCAACGGGGAGGTCGCGCCGGAACCCGTGATGGACGTGGCCGATGTGGCGCGCACGGTGCGGCACATGGCGGAGCTGCCGCTGGCGGCGAACGTGCAGTTCGCGACCGTACTGGCGACGGCGATGCCGTATGTGGGGCGTGGCTGAGCAATCGATTTCCACAAGCGGAATATGCGCTTCCACCCCCACCGAGGCTGGTTGGCGGCTTATGCTCATCACGCGCTCTCCACAAGAGCTTCACACTTGGGGGGTGGCGTTCCGTCGGCCTCGCCCGAGGGGGGAGTGCGGCGGCCGTCCATGGGCCGGGTGGGGGTGGATCTCGCGTGGGACCGCGAGGTACGCACCGGTCCGTGGACGGCCGCCGCGCAACATTCTCAGCTCGCGCACATCCCTTCTCAGCCGGCACATATCCCTTCCTCACGGCCCCGCAATGCTGCGTCCCTACCTTGAGGGCGCGCCCACAGCGGGCGCCAAGAACCTTCGAGGAACGGGATGTTTGGCATCTATCTCAAGCGCGAGCTGGGCCGGCGCAAGAAGGCGGCCCTGGTCATCGCTCTGGGTCTGGCGCTCGGTATCGCGCTGGTCATCACCGTGAACTCGGTGTCGGCCGGTATGACACAGGCTCAGGACAAGGTCCTGAAATCGCTCTACGGGCTCGGCACCGACATGACCGTCACCAAGGCCAGGTCGGCCCCGACGTCCGGGAGTTCGGGCAGACCGAACTTCCAGTTCGACGCCAACTCCAACGACAGCGACGACACGCAGAGCTCCGACCGCGTGATGACCCAGGGCGGTCAGGCCCTGGCGTCGAGCGTGGTCACCAAGGTCTCCCAGCAGAGTGGCGTGGCGAGCGCGGTGGGCGCGCTGACCCTGAATGTCACCAAGGTCGACGGCTCCTTCACCCAGGGCAAGGCGCAGAGTTCCGGTGGAAACACCGGGAACGGCGGCCAGGGCGGTCCGGGCGGCGGCAGCAGTGGCAGCACCGCCGCGCCCCAGGTCCAGGGCGGCGGCGCCAACTTCGACGTGAACTCCTACTCCGTCGCCGGCGTGGACGTCACCGACCAGACGCTCGGCCCGCTGGCCGGCTCCAAGATCACCACCGGCAAGACCTTCACCGCCGCGCAGACCGACGCGAAGGTCGCCGTCGTCAGCAAGGCGTACGCCAAGGAGAACTCCCTCAAGGTCGGTGGGACCCTGAAGATCTCCGGGACCAAGTACACGATCATCGGCATCGCGACGCCGGACAGCAGCGAGTCCACCACCGACGTCTACCTGCCGCTGAAGCAGGCGCAGACGCTGGCCGACGCGAAGAACCAGGTCACCACGATCTACGTCAAGGCGAGCGACTCGAAGCAGATCGACTCCGTCAAGTCGGCGATCCAGAAGAACATCTCCGGTACGACCGTCACGACCTCCGCCGACCTCGCGGAGACCGTCTCCGGGTCCCTGTCCACCGCCTCCAACCTCGCGACCAGCGTGGGCAAGTGGCTGTCCATCGCCGTGCTCGTGGCCGCCTTCCTGGTCGCCGCGCTGCTGACCTCCTCGGCGGTCTCCCGCCGGGTGCGCGAGTTCGGCACCCTGAAGGCGCTCGGCTGGCCGAGCCGCCGGGTCACCCGGCAGGTCGTCGGCGAGTCGATCGTGAACGGCC
The DNA here is from genome assembly GCF_001514145.1 of Streptomyces canus. Lineage (GTDB taxonomy): Bacteria > Actinomycetota > Actinomycetes > Streptomycetales > Streptomycetaceae > Streptomyces > Streptomyces canus. The sequence goes on along the minus strand of NZ_KQ948659.1, from coordinate 33,115 downwards.
TGCTCGGCGGCGCCCTCGGCATCGGCCTGGGCCTCGCGGCCGCGTACGCCGTGACCATGATCAGCCCCAAGCTGACCGCGCAGCTCGGCAACACCGGCGGCGGTGGCGGTGCGGGCGGCCCCGGCGGTGGCGGCCCCGGACAGCAGGCCACCCAGAACACCATGGAGATCGCGCTGACCGCGCCCGTCTCGATGACCACCATCGCGCTCGCGGTGGGCCTCGCGGTGACCGGCGGGCTGATCGCCGGGGCGATGGGCGGGTGGCGGGCCTCCCGGATGCGGCCCGCGGACGCGCTGCGCAGCGTGTCGTAACCGCTGTCGCCCTCCCCACTTCTTCTTCTCTACGGAGTTCTCATGTACAGACTCACCGGCGTCACCAAGCGCTACTCGCGCGGCAAGGAGACGGTGGAGGCGCTGCGGGGCGTCGACCTCACCATCGAGGACGGCGACCAGTTGGTCATCCAGGGCCCCACCGGTGGTGGCAAGTCCACGCTGTTGCAGATGATCGGCGGCCTGGACCGCCCGACCGAGGGCAGCGTCGAACTGGACGGCGTCGACCTGGCGAAGATCAGCGAGGCCAGGCTGACCCGGCTGCGGGCCGAGAAGATCGGCATCATCTTCCAGTCGTTCAACCTCATCCCGACACTGACCGCACAGGAGAACGTCGAGACGGCGCTGGTCCCGCTGGGAGTGAAGCCGGCGGAACGGCGCGAGCGGGCGGCGGAGGCGCTCCGCTCGGTGGGGCTGGGCGAGCGGCTCACCCACGCGCCCGCCGAGCTGTCCGGTGGGCAGCAGCAGCGGGTGGCCATCGCGCGTGCGCTGGTCAAGAAGCCGAAGGTGCTGCTCGCCGACGAGCCCACCGGCAACCTCGACGAGTCGATGCGCGACGAGATCATGGCGTTGCTGGAGGGGCTGTGGCACGAGTACGGGCTGACGTTCATCCTGGTCACCCATGACTCGTCGATCGCTCGTCGGGCACCTCGCCTCGCGACCATCAAGGCGGGACAGCTCACGTTGACCGAACAGTCGTTGGCTCAGGGGTAGGAGCCGTTCGAGGCGGGGCCGCTCACCGTTCCAGGATTCGGTTGATCTCGGTCAACTGGTCGGCGGTGAGCGGCCCTTTCTCGATGGCGCTCGCGTTCTGCTCCGCCTGGGTCACCGACCGGAAGCCCGGGATCGGGACCGTCTTCGGGCTGCGGGCCCAGATCCAGGCCAGGGCGCCCTGGGCGAGCGTACGGCCGTTGCTCGTCAGGATCTCCTTGAGCGCGTCGATCCTCGCCAGCCACTCCGGGTCGGCCGCCGCGCCGTCGCCGAAGCCCTGGAGCCAGGCCGGGGGCTTGCTGCGGATGTCACCGGCGTCCTGAGGGCCCTGCCTCTTGCCGGCCAGCAAACCCATCGCGAGCGGGCTGCGGTTGATGCTGGCCAGGCCCAACTCCTCGCACAGGGACAGCATTTCGGGAGCGTCCTGCATGACGTTCAGCGCGTGCTGCACGGCCGCACAGTGCTCCCCTCGCGCGAACACCGCGGCGCGGGCCGGGTCGTCGGTGCTCCAGGCGTAGGCGCGGATCAGCCCTTGCTGTACGAACTCCTCACACAGGTCCCGGAGTTCGGCCGCGCGCTCGGGGTCCAGGTCGTTCAGGTGCAGCTGGTACAGGTCGACGTGGTCGGTGCCGAGGCGGTCGAGGGACGCCGTGAGGGCGCGGCGGGCGTGGGCCGGGGTGTCGTCGACGCCGGTGCGGGTGCGGGTCTCCTCGTCGAATACGTTGCCCCACTTGGTGGCGACGATGACGTCGTCCCGCCGCTTGCCCAGGGCCCGTCCGAGCACCCGCTCACTGTGTCCGGCGCCGTAGGTGTCCGCCGTGTCGAAGAAGGTGATGCCGAGGTCGAGGGCGCGGTGCACGGCCCGTACGGACTCCTCGTCGTCGACCTTGCCCCAGCCGAGGGGCTGTCCGTCGGCGTCCTGCCATTCGCCGCCGATCGCCCAGCAGCCGAAGCCGAGAGCGCTTACTTCCATGCCGGAGCGGCCGAGAGTGCGTGTGGTCTCCATGCCTGAACGCTAGGAGTTGAAGTGCGCTTCAGGGCAAGGGGTTCGGCGAGGGGGTTTCGTGGTTTCAGGCCTGGCCGGTCTCGAAGCGGGCGATCCTGCCGTCCTCCGTGACCGTGAAGTCCCAGCGGGTGCGCATCTCGCCCCAGGTGTCGTTGCTGTAGTGGGCGAGGAGGGAACGGCCGCCGTTGGACTCGTTGTCGACGTCGATGTGGCCGTGGGAGGAGAAGATCTCCCGGTCGACCCACTCGTCGAGGTCACGGTCGCTGCCGTCGTCCGCCATGGTCGCGCCGGGCGCGAGCAGGGACTGGAAGGCCTCGCGGTCATGGGCGTTGACGGCGGAGACGAAGGCGCGGACGGCCGGGTCGCTGAGTCGGGCGGTCTGAATCGTCATGCCAGCCAGACTCACACCACGCCCCCGGGGCCGCCACCCGAACGGCCGCGCGGGTGTTCCGGACAGGTGTGAGCGGTGCGACGGTGGAAACGCGAGGGGGGTCTCGTTCCACTTCTGCTGGGAGTCATCGTGACCGCATACGACCGACGTGATCTGGGCCTGCTGCTCCTCCGGCTGGGAACCGGGGGTGTGCTGGCCGCCCACGGCGCGCAGAAACTGCTCGGCTGGTTCGGCGGGGGCGGCCTCGAGGGAACCGGCCAGTTCATGGAGTCCGTCGGGTACGCGCCGGGCCGGGCGAGCGCCACGGCGGCGGGACTGGCCGAGGCGGGCGGCGGCACCCTGCTGGCACTGGGCCTGGCAACCCCGGCGGCGGGCGCGGCGGCGGCCGGCGCGATGGCCGGCGCGTCCGCGGTTCACGCCCCCAACGGCTTCTTCAACGCGGGCGGCGGCTACGAGTACGCGGCCTCGCTGGGCCTGACGGCGGCGGGCCTGGCGGTGACGGGGCCGGGCCGGATCTCCCTGGACCACGCCCTCGGCCACACGGTCAACCGGGGATGGATGGTGCCGGTGGCGCTCGCGGCGACGGGGCTGGTGACCGCGGCGGTGGTGGGGGCGCGGGGTCTGCGGCTGCGGGAGAAGAAGGACGGGGACGACGACGCGCAGACGGCGCTGTTCGATGAGGAGGAGGCGTTGTTCGGGGAGTAGCCGAACGGGACCCCGCGCCATGGGAAGCTGCTCCGCATGAGTGATCTCGGCACGCCCTCTCCGGACCTCTGGAAGTCCGTCGACGCCCTGTGGGCCTGGCTGGAGGCGGATCAGCCGGTGAGCGGTCGCGAAGGCCTCCTCCTGCGCATGCTGAAGCTGTCCGAGGAGGTCGGAGAGGTCTCCGAGGCGGTCATCGGGGCGATCGGCCAGAACCCGCGCAAGGGCGTCAGCCACAGCTGGGAGGACGTGCAGGGTGAGCTGTGCGACGTGGTGATCACCGCACTGGTGGCGCTGCGCACGCTGACCCCGGACACCCGCGAGGTCTTCCACCGCCATCTGACGCGGGTGACGGAGCGTTCGCTCGGCCCCGAGGCGGCCTGAACCCTCACCCGCTCGGCCCACGCCCCCGGGCACCCCGCACCTCACTCCTCGGACGATGAACCGGACGACGGCAGCGGTCGGAGGAGCCCCATGCACGACACCCCCGCCCCCTTCACGGAAGAGGACTACGCGGCTCGCATGTCCAGGGCGGCCAGGGACGCGGCCGAGACCGGCCTGGCCGGACTGCTCATCACGCCGGGCCCCGACCTGACGTGGCTCTGCGGCCACCGCCCCGCCGCGACGACGGAACGCCTCACGCTCCTCGTCCTCACCCCCGGTTCCGAACCCCGCCTGCTGGTCCCGTCCCTCGAACGCCCCGACGCGGAGTCGGCGCCCGGCGCGGACGCCGTCCGCATCTCCGACTGGCGCGACGGCCAGGACCCGTACGCGGCAGCCACCGGCCTCCTCCTCCCCAACGGCCGCTACGCCGTCTCCGACACCACCTGGGCCCTGCACCTGCTGGGCCTCCAGGAGGCCCTCCCCCTCACCACCTACCGCCCCCTGACCGTCGTACTCCCGCTGCTGCGCGCCATGAAGGACGACCACGAGGTGGCCCGCCTCGCGTCGGCGGCAGCGGCGGCGGACGCGGTGTACGAGGAGATCCTCGCCGTACGGTTCACCGGCCGCCGCGAGTCCGAAGTGGCCGCCGACCTGGCCCGCCTGCTCCGCGAACAGAGCCACAGCCAGGTCGTCACGGTGGTGTCCTCCGGCCGGAACAGCGCGAACCCGCACCACAGGACGGGCGAACGGACGCTGAAGAAGGGCGACATGGTGATCCTGGACTTCGGCGGCCTGAAGGACGGCTACGCCTCACACCTGACCCGCACGGTCCACGTCGGCGAACCGACGGAGGAGGAACGCACGGTCCACGACCTCGTCCGTACGGCCCAGCAGGCGGCCTTCGAGGCGGTCGCCCCCGGCGCGACCTGCCAGGAGGTCGACCGCGGCGCACGCCGGTGGATCGAGGACGCGGGGTACGGCGAGTACGCCGCCGAACGCACCGGCCACGGCATCGGAGTCACCGCTCACGAGCCACCGCACCTCACCGGGGGCGAGGAGACCTTCCTCGCCCCCGGCATGTGCTTCTCGATCGGGTCAGGTGTGTATCTGCCGGGCCGCTTCGGCGTACGGGTCGAGGACGTCGTGACGTGCACGGCGGACGGAGGGAGGCGGCTCAACGCCACGGATCGCGGGATGGCGATCGTGGCGTGAGAGCACCGGCCGCCGTGCCTCCTCAGCCGCGCAGCCGGTCGAAGCCGAACGGGGCGAGGACCTCGGGGCGGCGGCCGGTGCGGATGTACTCGGCGAGCCGGTGGCCGGTGGCCGGACCCAGGGTGACGCCGAGCATGCCGTGGCCGGTGGCCGCGAAGGCGTTCTCCCGGCCCGGCAGCCGGTCGATCACCGGGAGGCCGTCCGGCAGGAAGGGCCGGCCGCCGACCCAGGGGTCGCGGATCAGGCTCACCAGGTCGTCGGGGTCGTCGAACCACCGGCCCAGGTAGTGGCGGCTGGCAAGCGCCACCGCGACGATCCGGCGCCAGTCGAGGCGGTTGTTGTTGCCGCTCAGCTCCATCGTGCCGCCGATCCGGGTGGTGGTGCCGATCGGTGAGGCGACGGCCCTGCGCTCGCCGAAGTACAGGGTGTGCCGCGGTGCCGGGTCCAGGTCCACCGCGAAGCTGTAGCCCTTGCCGGCCTGGAGCGGCAGCCGGTGTCCGAGCTCGCGCAGCAGCGCCGGGGACCGCATTCCGGCCGCGACGACGACGGCCGAACAGGGGATCTCGCCCCGGTCGGTCCGCAGTGCGGTCACCCGCCCTGCCCCGGACCGGAATCCGGTGACCTCCGCGTTCTCGTGGACCTTCACACCCGCGGCGGCGAGCGCCTCGCCGAGTCCGCGGGCGAACCCCTCCGGATCGACCACGCCCTCGCCCTCGACGAGGTAGGCCGCGCGCACCTTGGAGGAGAGCGCGCCGTCCAGCAGACGGGCCTCGTCGCCCGTGGTGATGTCGTCGGGCATCGGATAGTGGCCCTCCGCCATCTCCCGCTGGATCGCGAGGTGATGACGGGCCTCGGCCTCCGACAGGAACGCGTGCACCATGCCGGGCCGGGTCAGGGTGGTGGCCACCCCGGCCTCGCGCAGCCCGTCGAAGAGGTCGAAGGTGTCGTGGTTCAGGTCGGCGATCGCCGCGTAGCCCCGCCGGAAGGCGGCCGGTGCGCTGCTGCGCCAGAACCGCCACAGCCAGCGCAGGAACGCCGGGTCGGGAAGGGGCCGCAAATAGAGCGGCGAGTCGGGGCGGCCCAGGGAGCGCAGGGCGTAGCGCAGCACTCCGGGGGACGGAACGGGCGTCGAGTGGCTGAGGCAGACCCAGCCCGCGTTGCCCCGGGACACCCCCGAGCCCAGCCCGCGCCGCTCGACGACCTCCACCGGAAGTCCGGCCGCCGCCAGGTAGTACGCGGTGCACAGTCCTACGACACCGCCCCCGACGACCACCACGGGTCCGTCGCCGGTGAGAGCGGGCGTACCGGTCACGACGCGGTTCCGTACGAGGCGAGGAACTCCCGGGTGCGGGCCCGGGAGGGGTTGTCGAGCACGTCGTCGGGCCTGCCCTCCTCCACGATCCGGCCGCCGTCGACGAAGACGACGTGGTCGGACACCTCGCGGGCGAAGGGCAGTTCGTGGGTGACCAGCAGCATCGTCATTCCGTCCGCGGCGAGTTCGCGCATCACGCTCAGTACCTCCCGGGTCGCCTCGGGGTCCAGGGAGGACGTGGGCTCGTCGAAGAGCAGCAACTCGGGCCTGAGGGCGAGGGCCCGGGCGATGGCGACGCGTTGCTGTTCGCCGCCGGACAGCTGCTCGGGCCGGCCGAGGGCACGGTGCGCGACACCGACCCGGCGCAGCAGCGTGACGGCACGCTCCAGCGCCTCCTGCTCCGGGATGCCCGCCTTGCGCTGGGCCAGGACGACGTTCTCCACGGCGGTCAGGTGCGGGAAGAGGTTGAACCGCTGGAAGACCATGCCGACGGTACGGCGCAGCCGGGGCAGGTCGCGGCAGACCGTGCGGCCGTCGCTGTGCACCACCTCACCGGCGACCTCGATCGTGCCGCGGTCGGGCCGTTCCAGCAGGTTGACGCAGCGCATCAGGGTCGTCTTGCCGCCACCGCTCTGTCCGATGACGCTGACGATCCGGCCGCGGTCGACCTCCAGGTCCACCTGGTCGAGGACGAGACGGCCGTCGAAGGACTTGCTCAGACCGTTGATCCGTACGACGGCCTCTGTCGGTGTCCGAGGCGTGGTCTGCGGGGTGGTGACCGACTCGGTCATACGGCACCTGCCTTCATGTCGGCCTCCACGGCCGAGGCGAGCAGGACGCGTGCCGCCTTCAGGCGCCGGCGTCGCCACGGGGAGAGGGGGATGCCCGCCCGCACCTTGCGTTCGAGGAGCAGGAGCAGCTGGGAGAGCGGGTAGCACAGGGCGAAGTAGATGGCCGAGATGACCAGGTACACCTCCAGGGCCCGGAAGGTGGCCGAGGTGATCAGTCGCCCTTCGGACATCAGCTCGGCGGCGGAGACGGTGACCAGCAGCGAGGTGGACTTCAGCAGGTCGACGAGCATGGTGTTGGTGCCGGGAAGCGCCTGCCGTACGGCCTGCGGCAGGACGATGTGCCCGAAGATTCCCGCCCGGCCCAGGCCCAGCGCCTCCCCGGCCTCCGTCTGTCCGGCGTGCACCCCGCTGATGGCGGAGCGGAAGATCTCGGACAGGTAGGCGGCGTAGAAGACGACGAGGCTGAGGCAGCCGGCGGTGAAGACGTCCAGCCGGATGCCCACCGAGGCCAGGCCGAAGTAGGTGAGGAAGATGATGGCGAGGAGCGGGACGTTCTTGAACACCTCGGTGTAGACGGCGGCGACGGCCCGCGCGGGCCACGCTCTGCTGAGCCGGAGCAGCGCCACCGCGAGACCGAGCAGGACCGCGCCGACGAAGCTCACGACTGTGTAGGACACGGTGCGCCACAGGGCGTCGACGAGGTCGGGCCGGTAGTCGGACCAGGGAACCTGGAAGAGGCCGGACATGTCGTCCCCTCACTTCGCGATGGTCGGCGGATTCCAGTCCTGCGGCCGGTCCACGCCCCGGCGCGCGGTGGCGACGTCGGCGGCCGGCTTGAGGAACTGCTCGGGGTCGCCGCCGTACTTCTCGACGAGCTTGGCCATCTCGCCGTTCGTGTACATGGCGTCGATCTGCGCGGAGATCGCCTGCTCCAGCTTGGTGGCCTTCTTGGGCAGGTAGAAGCCGGTCTGGTACGGCTGGAAGTAGGCGTACGCGGGCTTCGCCTTGACCTGGGCGGCGGTCGGCGGGGTCAGGTACTGGGTGCTGATCTTCAGCTCCGGACGTTCCTTCTGCGCCGCGATGATGAGGAGCGGGTCGAGGAAGCCGACGTCGACGCGGCCCGCGCCGAGGTCGTCGAAGACGCCGTTGGCGTCGGGGTAGGCGTGCAGTTTGGCACCGGGGACGGACTGGATCGACTTGACCCAGACATAGCCCTCGACGGTGCCGAGGCTTCGATTCTCGAGGTCGTCGACGGTCTTGTACGTCTTGCCGTTGCGGACGGCCATCGCCGGGGGCGAGTAGTAGGGCGGGTCGGTGAACAGCCCCTGCTTCTGCCGGTCAGCGGACCAGGCGACACCGCCGACGGTGATGTCCACGCGGCGGGACTGCACCCCGGCGAGCATGCCGGCGAAGTCAGTCACCTGCGGTTCGACCTCCAGGCCGAGCTTCTTGGCCACGTGGTTGAGGATGTCGCCGTCCAGGCCGACGATCTTGTCGCCCTGGACGCTGGTGTAGGGGGCGTACGGCTGTACGGCCACCTTGATGACGCCGGGGGTGAGGGTGCCCAGCGCGGCGGTCTTCGCCGACACGTTCTTGGGGCCGTCGTCGTCACCGGAGCCGCAGGCGGCGGTGCCGAGGAGCAGGAGGGTGGCGGACAGAGCGACGGCAAGCGGACGCATACGGATCATCGGCATGGGCCTTCCGTAACGATGCTGAAGGAAGCAGAGGGGAGCCCGCCGACTCACCGCGCTGTGCCCCCGGCGGGGATGTGAGGGGGATGGATCGGGGAGGTGATTGCGGATGCGATGGGGCCATACGCTACGAACCGGCTCCGGTTACGTCACCGTGTACTCCGTACAGACTTGTGGCCGAATTCGATCGATCCGCTGTACGGTGCGTCCACCCGGGCCCGCCCTCGACGGGAGAACCGCTCATGCTGAGCCCGTCACTCGCGCAGGAGATCGCCTCCGACACCACCGCCGTCATCGGCTTCAACGTGCTGATCACCGACGCGGGCGGCCTGGTCATCGGCAGCGGCGACAGCAGCCGGGTGGGCAGCTTCCACGAGGCGTCGGTCGAGGTCGTCCGCACCCAGGAACCCGCCACGCACAACGCGTCGCAGGCACAGCAACTGCGCGGAGTACGCCCGGGAGTCACCCTGCCCCTGGTCGCGAACGGAAAGGCCGTCGGCACGGTCGGGATCACCGGAACGCCCGCGCAGGTGCGCCGGTTCGGGCTGCTCGTCAAACGCCAGACGGAGATCCTGCTCAGGGAGTCCGTGATGCTGCGCTCCCGCCTGCTCGCCGAGCGGGCGGCGGAGAAACTGCTGGCCGACGTCGCGTCGTACGACCCGCAGGTCGTGGAGGGCGACTTCCTGCTGTTCCGGGCCGCCGAGCTGGGCTTCGACCTACGGCTGCGGCGGGTCGCGGTCGCCATCGAGGTACGGGTCCCCGACGCGGGCACCCGACGCCAGGGCGCACCTACCCGGGACATGGCACTGGTCCGTTCGGAACTGCTGCGCACGGTTCGCGAGGTCTTCGCCGACCCCCAGGACATCATCGCCTCCACGGCTCCCGGCTGGATCGGCGTACTGCGCAGACTCCCGGACCGGCGCCCGGTGACCTCCCTGCTGGACGACTGTCGGCGGACCACCGACGTCATCGCCGCGCAGGACGGTCTCGTCGCCCGAGCCGGCATCGGCGAACCGGCGGCCTCCGTGAGCGGCCTGCACGACTCCTACCAGGACGCCTGCGACGCGCTCCGCCTCGGGGCACGCGTGGCGAGCGACTCCCCCGTCCACCTGATCACCGACCTGCGCGTCCACCAGGCCCTCACGGCGGTGTCCCAGCCGGCCCGCAACCGCCTGATCGAACGCACCACCGCGAGCCTGCGCGACCAGCCGGACTGGCCGGTCCTGCGCGACACCATCACGGCGTGGTGCGAGAGCGGATTCAACCTCGTCCGCGCCTCCGAGGCCCTGCACATCCACCGCAACACCGTCGTCTACCGGATGAACAAGATCGAGCAGACGACCGGCCGGCCACTGCGGGACCACCGGACCACGATGGCGTTGTATCTGGCCTGTCTGGCCGATCGGTTGGGCGGAGGGACGGGGGCCGGCGACGGGGGCGGGTGAGTCGTCGGCGCGATCGCCCCGGCCAGCCGGAGGCCGTGGTCGCCTCTGGGTCTCGCGGGCGGGTCGCCGAGGTCCGCACGACAAGGCTGGGCGGTATGACGATGTGGGCTCTCTCGCCGCAGCGGGCCGAGGGCCAGGTGGTCGTTGGTGCAGAACAGCGCGGTGACCTCGGGGCACGGAGCCCCCCGCTTCTCCAGGGTGGCGCGCCAGCCGGCCTCGCGTTCCTGCGCGTCGAGCCAGGAACGCGGCCCGACCAGGTGGTGCAGGGGGTGGGGGGCAGGGACGTCGGCAGCTCCGGCCGGACCGCGACCAGCCGAGCGCCCTTGCCCGACCCGTCGGCACCCCGGGCGAGCTGCTACGGCCTTCGCGGCCGCCCACTCGCCATGGCGGACGTGACCACGTCGTCGACCACGGAGGTGACCGTGTCCGTGCCCCCCAGGGCGTGGCCGGGCCCCGGATCCGTCGGGGGGCGGTCGGATCCGGGGCTCTGGTGCGGTGGTGGTCAGGCGATCCGGCGCAGCTTCGGGACGATCACATGGCTGACGTGCTCCTGGACGGTCTGCATCGGGACGCGCTGCGCCTCGAGGACCACGGTGCCGTGCGGGGCGGCGTGCTCACGCACCGGCGGACGGGACTCCCACTCGACGCCGCTGCCGACCAGGACCGCGATGAACCGGCCGGTGTCCAGCAGGGAGAGCGCCTCCTCGTCACGGGTCACGCCGACCGCGTGGAAGCCGTTGGCCTCGATGATGCCGGTGGAGGCGTCGACCAGGTGCCGCTCTCGGCCGAGGACCAGGACGTTCTTCTCGTTGCTCATGCCGTCACCTCGGTGGGCTCGGGGCTCACGGCGGCCGCGTCGGCGGGCCGCGAGTGCTTGGGCAGGGTCAGGAAGCCGGCGGCGGCGATCACCAGGATGCCGGCGTCCAGCAGCAGGACGGTACGGAACGCGGAGGAGTAACTGACCGAGTCGGCGCGGGCGATGGCCCCGCCGAAGGCGCCGGCGACCTTCGGGGCGTCCTTGCGGCAGTCGGCCGGGACCTCGCTCGGGTCGACGGAGTCGGCGCGCTGTTGCACACAGGTGCGGAAGTCGGCGACCAGTTGGTCCTGGGAGGTGACGCCGGCACTGCTGAGGGCGGACTTCAGCGCCGGGGCGGCCTCGTCGGCGGCGTCACCGGACGCGCCCGCGACCTGGGCGAAGAAGATCACGCCGGTCAGCGCGACACCGAGCGCCATCCCGAGCTGCTGGACGGTGTTCAGCAGGCCCGAGGCGTTGCCCGCCTGTTCGCCGGGGACCTGGCCGAGCAGCAGATCCAGGGTCGGCGCGACGATCAGGCCGAAGCCGATGCCGGAGACGATGTGCACCGGGATGATCTGCCAGGACGCGAGGCTGTGGCCGTAGTGGGCGACCAGGACGGAGAAGGCGACGAAGCCGATCGCGTTGACGATGCCGCCGGCCACCAGCACGTTGCGGCCGAACTTGGGGACCAGCTTGTCGGGGGCGTTGCCCGCGCCGATGCCCACCCCGATGGCGAAGGTGGCGGCGGTCAGGCCGGCGTGCATCGGCGTCCAGCCGAGGCCCTGCTGCAGGAAGAGCGTCCAGACGAAGAAGAATCCGCCGACCGCGGTCCAGAACAGGAACCACACCGCCATGCCGATGGAGAACGAGCGGGAGCGGAACACCCCGAACTCGACCAGTGCGGAGCCGACCTTGGCGAAGCGGCGCTTCTCGTAGGCGAGGAAGACCGCGAGCAGCACCAGGGCGCCGGCGATCATGCCGTAGGTCCAGGCCGGCCAGCCCAGGCGGCGGCCTTCGGTGAGCGGGTAGACGAGCAGCACCACGGCGGCGAGGGCCAGCGGCATGCCGAGCAGGTCGAGCTTGGGGCGCTGCGGGGCGCGGGACTCGCGGATCACCAGGGCGCCGGCGATCAGCGCCGCGATCCCGACGGGGACGTTGACCAGGAAGATCGGGCGCCACTCCCAGCCGAAGAGGTTCCACTGCACGACCACGCCGCCGAGGGCGAGGCCGAAGACCGCGGAGGAACCCGTGACCGCGCCGAAGATGGCGACCGCCTTGCCGCGCTCGCCCGGCGGGAAGACCACGTGCAGGATCGCCAGGATCTGGGTGACCATCAGGCCTGCCATGGCGCCCTGGACGAACCGGGAGACGATCAGCATCTCGGGGTTGACCGCGACGCCGCACAGCAGCGAGGCGATGGTGAAGCCGGCCATGCCGATCAGGAAGACGCGCTTGCGTCCGAAGATGTCGCCGAGCCGGCCGCTGAGGATCAGCAGGGCGGCGAAGGAGAGCACGTACGCCGCGATGACCCACTCGATCTGGGCGTAGTCGGCGTGCAGGTCGCGCTGGATGCTCGGGACGGTGACGTTGACGATCGTCGTGTCGACCAGGTCCATGAATCCGGCGATCAGGACGACCGCGAAGGCCAGGCGGCGCTTCGGGTCGGGTGCGGTGCCACCCGCGGCTTCCTGCGGCGGGGCGGCGGGAGTAGATGCGGAGATGTCTTGGGTCACGGGACAAGTATGCACTTCCAGTGACTATCCCTCAAGGTGATAATTCTTCGGAGGTATCATGGCGGGCGTGAGTACCCCATCGCTGTTCGACCACCCCGCCTGCGTGGTGACCCACCTCAGCGCCCATGTGCAGGAGCAGCTCGTCGAGGTGCTCGCGCCCCTGGGCATCCACCCCCGCCAGTTCGGCCTGCTCGACCTGCTGATCGAGAAGGACGGCCTCAGTCAGCACCAGCTCGCCGGACCGTTGAACGTGCACCGGAACGTGATGGTCGGCCTGGTCGACGAGCTGGAGCGGCGCGGCCTGGTGGAGCGCCGCCGCCACCCCACCGACCGCCGCGCCCATGCCGTCCATGTGCTTCCGGCCGGCCGCGAGATGCACACCGAGGCCGAGTCGCTCATCAGCGGCTTCGAGACCCGGCTGCTCGGCGGACTGGAGCCGGAGGAGGCGCGGACCTTCGTCACCCTGCTCAAGCGGGTCTTCGCGCACGCCGGACTCGCCGGCGACCTGCACCCCGGGCTCCTCACGTCCGAGGCCACCCTCGCCGAGAGCCGCTGACGAGGACGGTTTCGTACGAGGGTGCCCGGACGAACGCCGAGGGCCTGTCCGCCGATCCGGCGGACAGGCCCCTGGTGAACGGGCCCGGTCAGGCGCGGTCGGCCAGCCGCTCGGTGACCAGGTCGGCGGTGCGCAGGGTGTAGGAGTTGATCAGGTTGAGGCTGGTGTGCGCCTCCCTGGGGTGCACCTCGAGCGAGTGCCGGTCCGACCACGCGCGGTCGAGGTCGTACAGCCCCTCGATCGGGAAGATGTCGTCCAGAGCTCCGGAGATGCTCAGCACCTCGGTGGCCGGCGCCGGGCCCGGCTCGATCGCCAGCTCGTCGAAGCGCGGTTGCAGGTCGGCGCCCGGCTCGGCGCCGAAGGCGAACCGGAAGTTGTCCTTCAGTCGGCGCGGCAGGCCGTCGAACTTGGCGATCGCCGGTCCGCCGCCGAAGTTGACGACACATCGGAAGTGCTCACCGAGCTCTCGGGCCACCCGCAGTGCCAGGTAGCCGCCGAAGCTGATGCCGGCGAAGGCCAGCCGGTCGGCGGCGATCCCCGGCTCGGTGCGCAGCTTCTCCAGCAGCTCGGCGACCACCGGTTCCATCTCCGCCAGTACCGGGGTGCGGCCCAGCCGCAGCCCCTGGCCCGGGCCCTCGAAGAGCACCGCGGCGATCCCGCGCTCGAGGTAGGCCTCGGCCAGCGCCATCACCTCGACCTCGGTGGCGGAGTCCAGTCCGTTGGAGAGCACCACCGCGGGCAGCGGCTCGCCCGATGCGCGCATCGCCTCGGTGCGCAGCACCCAGTAGCCCGCGCCGGTGCCGGGCAGCGACCCTTCGGTGACCTGGAGGTCGGTGCCCGCCAGGCTGCCCAGGAAGCAGTCCCTGATGCGCTGCCGCAGCCGTTGTTTGACGGTCCGGTCGTCGAAGTACTGGAACTCCGCCCAGTGGTAGGCCGCCGCGGCACCGCGCAGCGCGCGGCTGCGCCCGGCCACCGTGCCGGACGCCTCGGCGAGGGCGGTGTAGCTCTCCGCCCGGTCGGTCCAGCGCTCGCGCCAGAGGTTCCAGAACCCGGCGGAGGCGAGGTCCAGGTCGTCGGTGGGGAAGCCGTCCAGCGCCGCCGCGATGTCGCCCCAGTGCACCTGCGGGGCGTAGCGCGCGTTGAGGAACATCAGCCGCGGGAAGAGGTAGCCGAGCGCGCGGTACATGTGCTCGGGCACCCGCAGGCGCTCCGGGGTCTCAGTCATCGGAGCCGCCCTTCAGCAGCACGACCCGGGCCGGGTCGACGGCCGCGGCCACCTCACCGCGCATGATCTTGCCGTTGGCGCTGCGGGCGAACGGCTCAGGAGTGGCCCAGATCCGGTCGGGCCACTTCTCCGGTGCCAGCGCGCGGCGCAGTTCGGCGGTGACCAGCTCGCGCAACTCCTCGTCGCCGCGCTCACCGATCGGGCCGCACAGGCAGGCGACCGGCAGCTCGTGCGGGCCGTTCGGGTTCGGCAGGCCGACCAGCACCACCTCGTCCGCGCCCGGGGTGTCCGCGAGCACCGCCTCTATCTCCTCGGGGTAGATGCGGTGGCCGTTCTCGCTGAGCAGCACCCCGGCGAGCCGGCCCTTGAGGACCAGGTCGCCGTCGGGGCTCCACTCGGCGAGGTCGCCGGTGCGCAGCCACTCGCCGACCGGCTGGATCACCCCGGTGGCGACGTCCACGTAGCCCTCCATCACCGAGTCGCCCCGGACCCGGATCTCGCCGACCCCGTCCGGGTGGCCGGCCACCGGCTCCAGACGCACCGTCAGGGAGTCGTCGGGCCGGCCGATGCAGTAGACGTGCTTGAGGTAGCGGGCTTCGGCGTGGCCCTGCTCGGCCAGGAAGCAGAACGGGCCGTAGGTCTCGGTCAGGCCGTAGCCCTGGATCCAGTCGCACCGCAGCAGTGCGCGGCCCTGCTCGAGCACCGCCCTGGGGACGGCCGCCCCGCCGTAGGAGACCACCCGCAGGCAGGACAGGTCGTCCTCGCCGGTGGCCGCGGCGGCCACGAACTGCTTGAGCGCCACCGGGCGCAGCGCCAGGTGGGTGGCCCGGTGGCGGGCCACCTGGGCCGGCCACTGCGCCGGGTCCGGGGTCTCCGGGAAGACCACGGTGGCGTCGTGCAACAGCGCGCCGAAGGAGTTGATCACCCCGGTGGTGTTGTTCATCAGGCCGGTCATGAAGATCCGGGCGGTCGGGCCGTAGCCCATGGTCCGGGTGACCCAGCCGATCCTGGCGACGATGTGTGCCTCGTTGACGCTGATCGCCTTCGGCTTGCCGGTGGTGCCGCTGGTGAACAGCGTCAGGAAGTGCTCCACCGGCTCTGGGTGGAGCACCTCCACCTCCGCCTCGGGTGCCTCGCCGGTGGGGAACGGCAGCTCCACCACGGTGGCGCAGCGCTCGCGCAGCACGTCCAGGCCGGTCCGGTCGCGCTTGAAGTGCAGGACCACGTCGGGCTCGGCGGCGTCCGCGATGGACAGCCACTCGGGCAGCGCCGCCGCCTGCAGCCCGTAGGGCATCAGCAGGTGCAGGCCCAGCGAACTGGCCGCGGCGAGGAAGAACACCGCCTCCGGCCCGTGGTCGAGCAGCGCCAGCACCCGCCTGCCCGGGGTCAGGCCACGTTCGAGGAGGGCGGCCCGGGTCCGGGCCACCTCGGCTCGGACCTGGCGCCGGGTCAGCGAGCGGTCGCCGGCGACCATGCACACCCGGTCGGCCTCGGCGTTCGGTGACAGCGCGAGACCGACCAGCTTCGGCGTCGGTGTCATGGGCGCCGCACCACCGATGCCGCGTACGCGCAGGCCGCCCCCATGGTGGCGCGGCTGTTGGCGCTCAGGGTGTCGCGGACGTGGGCGCACGCCTGCTCGAAGGTGGTTCCTTCGCCGAGCACCCGCTCCACGGCGGCCGGGTCGACCGCCACGGTGTGGTGCGAGACGATCGCCGTGCCGCCGTCCGACTTCTCGAACTCCCAGCGGCCGCTGTGCCCGGTCAACAGGGCGGGCAGCACGGTCTGCTTGTAGGCGATCCGCTCGCCCGGCAGGCACAGCCGGACCGAGGCGGTGGTGTGGGTACGGCCGTCGGAGGTGACGGTGTCCATCTCCATCCGCTGCACTCCCGCCGGGTCCTCGGTGAGGTCGACCCGGCCGACGTGCGGCAGCCGCTCGGGCCACAGGTCCGATCGGTGCACGAAGTCGTAGACATCGGCCGGGTCCACCCCGGGCTCCTCCACCCGGTCGCTGAAGGAGAAGGCCAACTGCTCCAGCGGATGCGGGCGTTCGGCGAAATCACCGAGGGCGGCCAGCTCCTCGACGCTGTTACGGTCCACCGCTTCGGCGATCCACTCCAGCGCCTCGGGTGCGTCGTCCACGGCGGTGAAGGCGTGCGTCAGCACGATCCTGGTCCGGCCGTCGCCGGCCGGGTGGAAGGACCAGTCACCGGACATCGAGGCGACCGGCGCGGTGGAGCGGTCCTGCCGGAAGGAGATCCGCAGGGAGGACGGGTCCAGGGTGCGGCGGGAGGTCCAGGTCGCCACCTTGCCGTTGGTCTGCGCCCACAGCTCGATCCGCTCGTCGGCGCCGTGCCGCTCGATCTGCCGTGCCCACAGGCACGGCCCGAGCAGCACCGGCCAGCGGCCCACGTCCGCGACCAGCGCGTACAGCCGGTCGGCGGGGGCGCGCACCACCCGGCTGTGCTCCATCTCTCGGGTGCGCGGGCTCATGCGGCGGCGGCTTCCTTGGCGGAGCGGACCAGCTCGGCCAGATCACGCGGCGTACGGGCCTCGAAGAGCAGATCGTCCGGCACCGACACGCCGAACTCGCGCTCGATCGCGGAGGCGGTCTCCATCAGGGCCAGCGACTCGTAGCCGAGGTCGTCGAAGGAGGTGTCGGCGAAGTCGGCCTCGACGACCCCGGCCTCGGGGGCGCCCGCGCTGGCGATGATGATACGGCGGATCTCGTCCACGGTGATGTTCACAACTGTCTCCTCAGGAAAGGTCGTTGGCGGTGTCGGCGTCCCAGGCGCGGACGACGACGGCCGAGTTGAAGCCCCACAGACCGCGGGCGACCACGAGTGCGGTGCGTACGTCCGCGTCGCGGGCCCGGTCGCGGACCAGGTCGATGCCGTACTCGGCGGGCACCTCGTGGGTGCCGGCGGTCGGCGGGATCACGCCGTCGCGGATCGACAGCAGCGCGGTGGCGACGTCCAGCGCGCCGCCGCCCGCATAGGTGCGGCCGGACGCGGCCTTCGGTGCGGTCACCGGCACCGCGCCCGTGCCGAACACCTCGCGCAGCGCGGCCGCCTCCGCCCGGTCGAGCTCGGGCAGACCGACCGCGTCGGCGAAGACCACGTCGACCTGGCCGGCCGTCACCCCGGCGTCGGCGAGTGCCGCCTCGATGGTGCGGCGCAGCGCCGGGGGCCGGCCTGAGCCCGGCGCGGGGTCGAAGCCGCTGGCGTAGCCGGCGATCTCGCCGAGGATGTCCGGGGCGCCGCGACGCAGCGCCGCCTCGGCGTCCTCCAGTACCAGCAGCGCGCCGCCCTCGCCGGGGACGTAGCCGCCGGCGTCCCGGTCGAAGGGCAGGTAGGCGCGGTCCGGGTCGGTGCCGGTGGACAGCCGGCCGCCCGCGATCTGCGAGGCCCAGCCCCAGGGGTCGAGCGCGGAGTCCACGCCGCCCGCCACGACCAGCGGGGTGCCGCGGCGCACGGTGCGCCGGGCATGGCCGACGGCGTCCAGGCCGCCGGCCTGCTCGGTGACCAGGGCGCTGGAGGGGCCGCGCATGCCGTGCCGGATGGAGATCTGACCGGCGTTCACCGCGTAGAACCAGGCGAAGGATTCGTAGACGCTGACCGTCTGCGGGCCTTCGGTCCACAGTTTGTGGAACTCGCGGTGGGTGAACTCGAAGCCGCCGAGCGCGTTGGCGGTGACCACGCCCATGTCGTAGTCGACCAGGCTGGCCGGGTCGACCTTGGCGTCCTCCAGTGCCCAGCCGGCCGCGACCAGCGCGTACCGGGTGGAGACGTCGGTCTGCGGGAGCAGCCGGTCCGGCAGGTGGTCGGCGGCGTCGAAGCCTCGGATCTCACCGGCCAGTGTGGCCGGGTACGTCCGCACGTCGAACCGGGTGAGTTCGCCGAGCCCGTGCCGGCCCTCCCGGGTGGCGGCCCAGTACTCCTGGGTGCCGAGGCCGTTGGCGGCGAGCGCGCCGATCCCGGTGACTACGGTCCTGGTCATTCCCTCTCCCCGGTCGGACGCTGCAACACCATCGCGGTCTGGAAGCCGCCGAAACCGCTGCCGACCGTCAGCACGGTCCGCACGTCCCGTTCCCGCGCGGTCAGCGGTACGTAGTCGAGGTCGCACTCGGGGTCGGCCTCGTGCAGGTTGGCGGTGGGCGGCACCACGCCGTTCTTGATGGCGAGCGCGCAGGCGGCGATCTCCACCGAGCCGATGGCGCCCAGCGAGTGGCCCACCATCGACTTGATCGAGCTGACCGGCGTGCGGTACGCGTGGTCGCCGAGGGCGCGCTTGACCGCGGCGGTCTCGTGCCGGTCGTTCTGCTTGGTGCCGGAGCCGTGGGCGTTGATGTAGTCCACGGCGGTCGGGTCGATGCGGGCCTGGTTCATGGCGACCCGGATCGCCTCGGCCATCTCCCGGCCGTCCGGCTTGAGGCCGGTCATGTGGTAGGCGTTGCAGCGGGTGCCGTAGCCGGTGACCTCGGCGTAGATCGGAGCGCCGCGGCGCCGTGCCGACTCCAGCGTCTCCAGTACGAACACCGCGGCCCCCTCGGCGAGCACGAAGCCGGTGCGGGAACGGTCGAACGGGCGGGAGGCGGTCTCCGGCTCGTCGTTGCGGGCGGTGGTCGCCTTGATCGCGTCGAAGCAGGCCACCACGATCGGGGTGATCGGGGTGTCGGTGGCGCCGGCCACGATGACGTCGGCCGACCCCTCCTGGATCAGCTGCAGGGCGTGCCCGACCGCGTCCAGGCCGGAGGTGCAGCCGTTGGAGACCAGCGACACCGGCCCCTCCGCGCCGACCTTCCACGCCACCTCGGCCGGCATCACGCTCGGCGCCAGGTAGTCGAACATGTGCGGCGACAGCCACTCCTCGCTGTCCACCAGCCAGTTGCGGCCGGAGTCGGACAGCACCAGGTACTCGCGCTCCAGGCTGGTCGCGGCGGCCACCGCGCTGCCCAGGGTGACGCCGATCCGCGCCGGGTCGATGCCCGCGAAGTCCAGGCCGCTGTCCTGCACGGCCTCCTGGGCGCAGACCACGGCGAACTGGGTGGCCCGGTCCATGCGGCGGATCTCCCGCTGGCTCAGCCCCTCCCACACCGGGTCGAAGTCCGCCTCGCCGGCGATCTGCGACCGGTACGGCGACGGGTCGAAGAAGCTGATCCGCCGGGTCGCGGTACGGCCCGCGGTGAGCAGATCCCAGAACTCCTTGGTGCCCCGGCCACCCGGGGCGCGTACGCCGATGCCGGTGATGACCACTCGTCGGCTCATCCCAACCCCCTCTCTCAGAAACCGTCGTGGTCGACGAGCCGCTCCTGGTTGCGCAGCCGCCCGTCCTCGCGGACCAGGGCGTCGCGCACCACACAGCTGCGGACCATCTGCGGACCGTCGCCGGGGCGGGTGGTCAGCACCAGCGCGTAGCAGGTGCTGCGGAGCCGGCCGTCCGCCAGCTGCTCGACGTCGACCATCGTGAACATGTGGCGCCGCTGCTGCGGGTCCGCGGCGAGCCTCTCGCGCACCTCGTAGAGGTCGGACAGGATGCCGGCCCGGGTGCGCGCCGGCTCCCGGCCGGGCGTGTGGCCGAAGACGGCGTCGTCCGTGAACGTGTCGGCGTACTCCTCCACCTTGCCCGCGTCCAGCGCCTGCATTTGGCGCGCGTAGTACTGAAGAACCTCTGCGTACAACTCGGCGCTGACGCCGGTCGACTCCATCTCCTCGAACTCCTTCACGCGACCGTTGAATGCGCTCAGTCTTCAATCACGCCCAAGAGCCACGGTCGAGACCGGCTCAACGCCCTCACCGCCGGCCTGGAGCGCGGCTCGACCGGGGCGCGAGGCGGGACGGCGACGGTGGGGGCCATGGACACATCGACTTCCACCGCCACCGAGCGCCGAGTCGCGCTGGTCACCGGTGCCACCAGCGGCATCGGCCACGAGATCGCCCGCACCCTGGCCCGCCAGGGCTACGCCGTCTACCTGTGCGCCCGCACCGCCAAGACCCTCGAGGACACCCTCGCCGAGCTGCGCGCCGAAGGCCTCGACGCCGACGGCAGCACCTGCGACGTCACCTCGCCCGAGCAGGTGCGGGCGCTGGTCGCCGCCGTCGTCGAGCGTTACGGGCGGCTCGACGTGCTGGTCAACAACGCCGGCCGGCCGGGCGGCGGCGCCACCGCCGAGGTGCCCGACGAGCTGTGGTACGACGTCATCGACACCAACCTGAACAGCGTCTTCCTGGTCACCAAGGCGGCGCTGACCGGCGGCGGCATGCTGGAGCGCGGCACCGGACGCATCGTCAACATCGCCTCCACCGGCGGCAAGCAGGGCGTGGTGCACGCCGCGCCGTACACCGCCTCCAAGCACGGCGTGGTCGGCTTCTCCAAGTCGCTGGGCCTGGAGCTGGCCAGGACCGGCATCACCGTCAACGCGGTCTGCCCGGGCTTCGTGGAGACCCCGATGGCCGAGCGGGTGCGCGAGCACTACGCCGGGATCTGGGGTGTGGACGAGCAGGAGGCGCACAGCCGGATCACCACTCGGGTGCCGCTCGGCCGCTATGTGGAGCCGAGCGAGGTGGCCGCGATGGTCTCCTATCTGGTCTCCCCGGGCGCCGCGGCGGTCACCGCGCAGGCGTTGAACGTCTGCGGCGGCCTCGGCAACTACTGATCGGCCCCTCTGCCATGCGTGACGCCCGGGTGCCGGGACCTCGATGGAGGTCCCGGCACCCGGGCGTCACGCATGAGCGGGGGTCAGGCCTTGAGCACCTGGTCGACCCAGCCCCGGGCGGCCGGCTCGAACTGCAGCGCCACATGGGTGGAGATGGCGGTGACGTCCCGCCACAGCCGCTGCATCGGACCGGAGAGCGCCTGTCCCCGGGTGCCGGACTGGCGGAACAGCCGGTCCACCGCGGTCACCGACAGGTCGACGGCGAGGGCGCAGTCCCGCAGATTCCGGGTGGCTTCCAGCGGGCCGGCGACGGCGCCCTCGTCGGCGAGCCGGGCGGCCCGCCCCAGCAGCAGCCGGGCCGCGTCCACCTCGCCGGCCGAACGGGCCAGCGCCTGCTCGGCGGAGCCCCGTACGCCCTGTACCCCGGTGGTGCCGGGCAGGTGCGGGGCGTTGCCGACCTTCTCGGCGAAGTACGCCGAGAAGGTGCGGACCATGCCGAGCGCGGCGCCGACCGCCGGTGCGGCGAACATCAGACCGTTGACCGCCTGGAGTGGGGCCCGGTGGCAGGCCGCCGCCACCCCGCCCCAGGCCTCGCTGGTGCGCCCGGCGAACAGGTCGGCCCGGTCGAAGGAGAGGTGCTCGGGCACGAACACCTCGTCGAGGACCAGGGTGTTGCTGCCGGTGGCGGCCATACCGACGCTGTGCCAGGTGTCCTCGACGCGGTACGCGGAGCGCGGCAGGGCGAACAGCCGCGCCTCGCTGCCCGTCCCGGTCTCCACCAGGCCGCACATCAGCGCCCAGTCCGAGTGGGCGACGCCGCTGATGTACGGCCAGCGGCCGCGGACCAGCCAGCCGCCGGGGGCCGGCCTGGCCGTGCCGAACGGCGTCACGGACCCCACCAGCACGGCGTCCGGGCCGGCCGCCCAGATCTCGGCCTGGCCCTGCTCGGGCAGGAAGGCCCCCGCCATCCGGGCGATCGAGGCGATCAGCGAGGCGCACCAGGAACTGGCGGGGCACTCCCCTGCGATCACCTCGACCGCCTCCACCAGTTCGGTGAAGGAACCGGCGGTGCCTCCGACGGCCGCGGGGGCGAAGTGCCGGGCGAAGCCCGCCCGGACGATCTCCTTCAGTACGGCGGGGTCGACGTCGCGGGCCCGTTCAGCGGCCTCGGCGCGCCGGCCGGCGGCGGGTGCGACGGCGGCCGCGGCGGTGGACAACCCGGTGATGGACGACCCGGTAGCGGGCGACCCGGCGGTGGGCATCTGTCTTCTCCTCACTACTCGGTGCTCAGGAGGCGGCCGGCAGCCGGTGGAAGGTGTTGCGGAAGAAGGTCAACGGCCCCTCCTCGCGCTGCACGGCCAGGTCGATCACCTCGCCGATGACGATCACGTGGTCGCCGCCGTCCACCTCGCGGTCGATCCGGCACTCCAGATAGGCCAGCGCGTCGGAGAGCACCGGCACGCCGGTGATCCCCGGCCGGGTGTCGGCCTCGACGCTGTGCCGGGTGTGCCGGCTGGCGAAGGACCGGCACAGCTCCTCCTGGTCGGCGGCCAGGATGTTGACCGCGAAGGCGCCGGTCCGCCGGAACACCGGCAGTTCGCCCGAGTCCTTGTGGATGCAGACCAGGATCAGGGCCGGGTCGAGCGAGACCGAGGTGAAGGAGTTCACCGTCAGTCCCACGGTCCGCCCGGTGCCGCCGGTGGTGATCACGGTGACGCCGGTGGCCCAGTTGGCGCAGACGCTGCGCAGCGCCTGTGGGTCCACCAGGGCCGGTTCCGGCTGCAGCACACTCGCCGCGCGGTGCTCGCTCATGCCGCACCGTCGAGCAGCGGGTCGACGAACAGGCCCTGGCTGCCCTCGGAGATCTCCTCCGCCTGCGCCAGGGTCAGCAGCACCTCCCCGGTGTACAGACCGTCGCTCTGCCAGTCGTCGGGACGCAGGCTGATCGCGTAGGGGTTGACCGGCACCTCCGGGTCCAGGGTGGCGTCGAGCTTGCGGGCCGCCCGGTGCAGGACGGCGACCGCCAGCGCCTCGGCGACCCGGACGTCCCGGGCGAGCTCGGCGGCCAGTTCGTCGTCGGTGTAGTCGACGACCAGGGTGGCATGGCTGTCCTTGATCGCCTTGGCCGGCACATAGGCGGCCGCGGGGCCGTCGGTGACAACCTTCTCCAGCTCGTTCCAGTCGCGGAAGACCTGCTGGACACGGTCGTTGAGCGTGAACAGCTTCTCGAGGTCGCCGCGCACGCGCCGCATGAACCCGTAGTCCAGGAAACGGTCCTTGACGAAGGTCAGCACCACGCCGACGTGGTTGAGCATGGCGTCCCAGCACAGCTTCGGCACCATCACGGCGGGGTTGCCGAAGGCCGGGTAGTGGTCCTCGACCTTGGAGAGCACGAACTCGAAGGTGCGCAGGTGGAGTTCGTTGTAGAACTCCAGCCGTTCGGTGATGTCCTCGCCCGCGAAGTCCCGGGTGACCAGGTCGGTGGTGACGCTGTTGCCGTAGCCGATCATGTCCGAGCCGGGAGAGTAGAAGGCGTCCGCGAAGGCGCCGGCCTCGCCGACCAGCATCCAGCGGTCCGGCGAGTACACCCGCTCGGTGCCGAAGGCGAAGTCCTTCAGGCTGATGAAGTCCGCGACGTCGCCGGTGCGGCCGTCGACCACCTCGGCCAGTTGCGGCTCGTTGGCGCGCAGCCACTCCTGGACCTTCTCGAAGGTCTGGATCCCCTCGTACGGGTGGACCCGCGGGTCCGCGCAGACACCGACCGAGATGTGGTCCGAGCCCAGCGGGATCAGCCACACCCAGTAGCCCTCGCCCATCAGGTGGTTGGTGGAGAACTTGCGGATGCCGGGGCGGTTCATCCGCGCCATCCACCGCGGGTCGTCCTTGCCCCACTCCTCCAGGTCGATGCCGCCGGTCAGGCGGAACCAGGAGGCGTTGATGGTGTGCGACACCTCGCGGGCGAGGCCCAGCTTCCGCTTGACGAAGTGGGCGCGGCCGGCCGCGTCGACCAGCCAGCGGGCGGTGATCGTACGCTGCTCGCCGCCCTGCGTGTAGGACACCGTGTGGTCCTGGTCGCCCTCGCGCAGCTCGATGTCGGTGATCGCGGCGCCCTGGCGCAGGTCGGCGCCGGCGTCCAGCGCCATCCGGGTCAGCTCGTTCTCGAACCGGCCGCGGTCGATCTGGTAGTTGTCGTGTGCGGGGAACTCCCGCGGGCCGAGCTCGATGCGCCGGGTGAGGTCGTGGTTGCCGCCCGCGGGCTGGAAGAACCGCAGGCCGTTCTTCTTCAGGTGGAACTTCTCCAGGTGCTCCTTCATCCCGACGGTCTGTGCGAAGTAGTGCGCGCCCGCCGGCACCGTCGACTCACCGACCTTGAACGCCGCCTCCGGCGCCAGGCCCTGCCGCTTGTCGAGGATCACCACGTCCGTCTCCGGCCGGGCGTTCTTGAGCTGGACCGCGAGCGTGAGACCCGCGAGCCCGCCGCCGAGTATCACCACATCGGTCGTAGCCTGATCCACCATCGCTCCTCCTGCTGGTAACAAGTCGTCAAGAAGTCTGTGCGGGCGCTCTCGCGCCCCGCTCAAGCCCGCGTGGAAGCGGCCGGATGCCGGTTCACACCACCTCGGCGGTCACCTCGGCGACCACGTCGAACAGGCCCGGATTGGCCGTGGCGTACGGCGGGTTGACGGCCTTGCGGGCCTGGAACTCGGGGTCGGCCTGCAGCGCCTTCCACGCCTCGACGCTGGCGTAGTGGGCGACGTTCACCAGGGGCAGCGAGGCCTCGCCGAGCGCCTGGTGCATCCGGAAGTCGACGAAGCCCGGTGACGCGCTCGCCCGCTCGGCCCGGGGCCGCCAGGCGTCCAGGAACTCCTCGACCCGCTCGTCCGGCAGCTCGAAGGCGTTGACCATGGTCACGCCCGCGCCGTCCGCCCGCTGCCCGGACGCGGCTTCGCCGATCACCCGGTAGACGCCCCGGTGGACGGTCTTGGCGTACGTCTCCGCGCCCGGGCCGCCCCGCTCGCCGGCCGCCGCCGCGGCCAGGTCGGCGGTGCTCGCCCAGTCGGCGACCGCGACCAGCTGGAAGCGGTGCTCGGCGCGCAGGGCCCGGTGCAGGCGGGCGCCGCGGAAGCCGGGCGCGGTGCGCAGCGGCTCCAGGTGGGTGCGCCAACCCGCGATGAACTCCTCTGTGTTCTCCACCGGCGCTTCGAGCACCGCGATCAGGGTGACCGGGCCGCTCTCGTGCTTCGTGCTCACTTGTCCGTCCTCTCCCCGTGGGGTTGGGAAACGTGTCGTCAGGCGTGGCAGGCGGGGAAGCCGCCGTGCAGCTCCGCCATGCCGCGGACCATCTCGTCGATGCCGGCGAAGTCCTCCGGGCGTCCGCCGCGCAGTTCGCCGTAGGCGCGGTACAGGTTGGGCACCAGCCGTTCGGTGTCCAGGAAGTCGGCGAACTCGCCGAGGTCGGCCGCCCGGGCCGCCTCCAGCGGGTCCAGTCCCTCGGCGAGGCCGGCTTTGGCCACGTCCAGCAGCCAGGCGAGGTAGCGCTCGGTGGTCTCGAGGAGCTCCGGGCCGCCGACCGGGCCGTGCCCGGGCACCACGGTGACCGCGTCGAGCGCCCGCAGCCGGGCCACCGCGTCGCGCAGACCGCTGACCGAGCCGGTCAGGACGAACGGGGTGACCGCGTTCATCACCAGGTCGCCGGCGAACAGCACCTGGCGCTCCGGCAGCCACACCACCGTGTCGCAGGAACTGTGCGCCGGGCCGAAGGCACGCAGCCGCACCTCCTGTTCGCCGACGTGGAGCGTGAGTTCCTCGGCGAAGGTGACCTGGGGCGCGGCCGGTTCGACCGCGCCCCAGTCCACGTCGGGCCACAGGCCGGTCAGGTGCAGTCCGGTGCGGATCGCCTCCTGCCGGGTCCGCTCGGCGGCCACCACCACCGCTTGTGGGAAGAGGTGGTTGCCGAAGGTGTGGTCGCCGTGCGAGTGGGTGTTGACGAGCAGCCGCGGCAGCGGCGCGGTGCCGGCGACCAGCTCGCGCAGCCGCGTGGCCCGGGCCTCGGTGGCGGCGGTGTCGATCAGCAGCGCGGTGCCGCCGTCGACCACCAGCCCCGCGTTGTTGAGGCACCAGCCGCCGTCGGGCTGCAGGAAGGCGTGGACCCCTTCGGCGATCTCTTCGAGTCTCGGTGCACCGGTGAAAGCTGCCATACGGCCACTGTCGTCCGGGGCACTCGACGGCCACTCGAAGCGAACCTGATCAGCGGGCCAGACGCCAGCTGTGCCCCGGCCGGAACCCCGCGGTGCGCTCCCAGCGGTACCAACGAGCCGTACCAGGCCCCGCCGAACTCGGCCGAG
>NZ_KQ948659.1:0-6312 GCF_001514145.1 Streptomyces canus | reverse complement strand
TGCGGCGGGTTGCCGTGCTTGCGCATCGGCAGGTCGGCGTCCTTGGTGGCGAGCATCTCCAGGCCCCGGACCAGCACGGCCCGGGTATCGGCCGGGTCGATGACATCGTCCACCAGACCGCGCTCGGCTGCGTAGTACGGGTGCATCAGCTCGGTCCGGTATTCCTCGGTGCGCGCCTTGCGCACCGCCTCCGGGTCCTCGGCGGCGGCGATCTCCCGCCGGAAGATCACGCCCGCGGCGCCGTCGGCGCCCATCACGGCGATCTCGTTGGTCGGCCAGGCCAGCGCCAGGTCCGCGCCGATGGAACGCGAGTCCAGCACGATGTAGGCCCCGCCGTAGGCCTTGCGCAGCACCACGGAGATCCGTGGCACCGTCGCGTTGCAGTACGCGTAAAGCAGCTTGGCGCCGTGCCGGATGATGCCGTCGTGCTCCTGGCCGACGCCCGGCAGGAAGCCCGGCACGTCGACCAGGGTGACGATCGGGATGTTGAAGGAGTCGCAGGTCTGCACGAATCCGGCCGCCTTCTGCGAACTGTCGATGTCCAGCACGCCGGCCAGTGAGCGCGGCTGGTTGGCGACGATGCCCACCGCCCGCCCGCCCAGCCGCGCCAGCGTGCAGATCACGTTGGTCGCCCAGCGCTCGTGCACTTCCAGGTGCACCCCGTCGTCGACCAGTTCCTCGATCACCGCCCGCATGTCGTAGGGGCGGTTTCCGTCGCTGGGCACCAGTTCGTACAGCGCCTCGCCGCGCCGGTCGGCCGGGTCGTCGGTGACCACCGCCGGCGGCTGCTCCCGGTTGTTCTGCGGCAGCAGGGACAGCAGATAGCGCACCTCCTCCAGGCAGGTCTGCTCGTCGTCGTAGACGAAGTGCGCCACGCCTGACAGCTCCGCGTGCACATCGGCGCCGCCGAGGCCGTTCTGGGTGATCTTCTCCCCGGTGACGGCCTGTACGACGTCCGGGCCGGTGATGAACATCTGGGAGGTCTCGCGGACCATGAAGACGTAGTCGGTCAGCGCCGGCGAGTAGGCCGCGCCGCCGGCACACGGGCCGAGCATCACCGAGATCTGCGGGATCACCCCGGAGGCACGGGTGTTGCGCTGGAAGATCCCGCCGTAGCCGGCCAGTGCGGACACGCCCTCCTGGATCCGGGCGCCGGCGCCGTCGTTCAGCGACACCAGCGGGGCGCCCGCGGCGATCGCCAGGTCCATGACCTTGTGGATCTTCTGGGCGTGCGCCTCGCCCAGCGCACCGCCGAACAGCCGGAAGTCGTGGGCGTACACGAACACCGTGCGGCCCTCGACCGTCCCCCACCCGGTGATCACACCATCGGTGTGCGGACGGTTGCCCTCCAGCCCGAATCCGGTGGCCCGGTGCCGCCGCAGCGCCTCGACCTCCTGGAAGGAGCCCTTGTCGAGGAGTACGGCGATCCGCTCACGCGCCGTCAGTTTCCCTTTGGCGTGCTGCCGTTCGGTGGCCTCCGGACTGGGCCCCTCCAGGACGAGCTGCTTGAGCTCGTGCAGTGTGTCGACGCTTCGCCGCATCGGACTCGTCGGACTCGTCGGATGTGTTGTGTCATCGTCACGCATCGGATCTAGCCCCGTTTCTCATGGCTGACGTGTCCCGGCCGTTCCCTGAGTCTGGGAGGGGGCTTCGACCGGGAGCGAGCCGCCTCCAGGGGTCTGCGAGAGCCGGTCGAGCCGCAGCAGACGCAGCAGCGGGTCGGTGGCCACGGTGGTCACCAGGGTCATCACCACCAGCACCGCGAACAGCCGGGAGTCGATCACCCCCAGCGACAGACCGACGTTGAGCACCACCAGCTCCGTCAGGCCACGGCAGTTCATCATCACGCCGAGCCCCAGCGACTCCCGGTTGCCCTCACCGGCCAACCGGGCCGCCGCGAACGTCCCGCCGATCTTGCCGGCCACCGCCACCAGCAGCACCAGGGCCAGCACGCCGAGCGCCGAGAGCGAGAACACCGACTGCAGCCGGGTCTGCAGGCCCACCGCGGCGAAGAAGAACGGCAGCAGCAGCCACAGCGCCAGGCCCTCGGTCCGGTGCGCGAAGTCCCGTACCGTCCGGGAGGAGCGCGGCATGACCACGCCCGCGAGGAAGGCGCCGAAGATCGCGTGCACCCCGAGCACATTGGTGGTCACCGCGCAGATCAGCACGAAGAAGGTGATCAGGGTGCCGACCGGCAGCGCCCCGCTGTGCCGGCTCTCCAGCACTCGCAGCACGTGCGCCAGCGCCGGGCGCACCACGAACCAGAGCAACAGCGTGAAGGCCACCACCTCGGCCACGGCGACCAGCACTCCGAGCGGCGAGTCGCTGCGCACCTCGGCGACCACCACGCCCAGCGCACACCAGGCGGTGACGTCGCCGACGCCGGCCATGGCCAGGCCCATCGCGCCCAGCCGGGTGCCTATCAGGCCCCGGTCGGCGAGGATCCGGGCCAGCACCGGGAACGCGGTGACCGACACCGACAGCGCCACGAACAGCAGGAAGGGCCCGGTGTGGACCCCGTCGGGCTGGTACTCGTCGCGCAGTCGCAGCGCGGCGAGCATGCCCAGCAGGAAGGGCACGGCGAGCGCCGCGTGCCCCGCGGAGAGCACCTTGCCGCCGAGTCTGCGCAGCATGGTCAGCGGCATCTCCAGGCCGATCAGGAACATGAAGAAGACCACGCCGACCTGCGCCAGGTTGTTCATGATCGGCGTCACCGCCGCGGGGAACACCTCCTTGGAGACACCGGGTGCCAACTCCCCGAACACCGAGGGTCCGAGCAGCAGGCCGGCCAGGATCTCGCCGACGACCGGCGACTGGCCGACCGCGCGGGCCGCCAGACCCAGCAGCCCCGCCGCCGCGACCACCACGGCCCCGGCCACCAGCACCTGACCGACCAGGTCGGCCGGCTCGGCCGCCTTCGTCGCGCCGGTGATCTCCTTCACCGGATGATCGACGCCATACCTCAGCAGCAACAGCGCCAGTGCCAACGGCACGAGGACCAGCAGCCCGTAGCTGATCACCGAGCGCGCCGCGCCGCGGAAGCGGGGCGGTTCGCCCTCCGGTTCGCTCAGGGACAAGGGAGGATCATGCGTCATTGCCAGGGTTCTCCTCACAGGACGATGACTGCGTCGCCGCCCCGGAGTCGGGGCGGTCGGCCGGTCCGCGGGCAGCCGCGGACCGGTCCGGGACGGAGTCGCCGCTCCGTCCCGGACCTGTCGGGTGGGTGACGCCGGATCAGCCGGTGCGCAACAGGGCGGTCACGGAGCCGCCGTGCACCCCGTTGAGCACCTCGGCCTGAAGCCGCTGCACGTCCGGGGCCGGTTCCAGGCCCAACTCGGACTTGAGCACCCTGCGCAGATCCTGGTACGCCTGCAACGCCTCGGCGCGGCAGCCCACGGCGCGCAGTGAGTCGATCAGCTGGGCGTGCAGCCGCTCGTTGAGCCGGTGCTCCGCGACCAGCGACCGCAGTTCGGGGATCAGTTCCTGGTGCCGGCCGAGCCGGGCGTCCGCCTGGATGCGCAACTCCAGCACACGCAGCCGCAGTTCGCACAGGTGCGCCTTGTGGATCGTCAGCTCCGGCCCCAGGTTGATGTCGGCCAGCGCATGGCCGCGCCACAGGCCGAGTGCCTGCCGCAGCCGCTCGGCGGCCTCCGCGACATGGCCCTGGCGCCACAGGCAGCGACCCTGATCGGCCACTGTCAGGAAGCGCTCGGCGTCGGTCTCCCCGGTGCGCAGGACGTAGCCCGGCGCCTTGGTGACGATGTCGCAGCGCCGATCACCCTGGGGTATGGAGTCCAGGATCCGGCGCAGCTGGTAGACGTAGGTCTGCAGTGTGGTGGCCGCACTGCGCGGCGGCCGGTCGTCCCACAGCTCGGCGAACAGGGTGTCCGTGCCCACCACCCGGTTCGCGTTGAGCGCCAGCAGCGCCAGCACCGCCTTGACCCGAGGTGCGGTCGGCGCCAGGTCGCGCCCGCCCGCGATGACCTCCAATTGCCCTAGCACATTGATCGTGACCACGATCTTTTCCCCCGTTCACAGTTGTCTCGCTCCCCGTCGTTGCGGAATCGATTCACTTTCAACCAATTACCTGTCGATGCCGCAGAGGCAACAATGCCTTTTTAACGGGCCCCGCGCCAGGACCTCTCAAGCCCACCTCGAGCCGCACTTGAGAGCTGAGGAATATTGGAAGTACAGGGGGCACTCCTGTAGATAGTGCGGCCGCGGAACTCCACCAGAATTTAGTAAAATCGGGCACCCCGCTCGTGAATTCCCGGTTGCCGACAGGAGCACTTGACCAGGATCCATGATACGGGGTGATATCAGATGATATGCCTGGATTTCGACGCCCTGACTACTGCTTCTGCGCAGGTGGGCGCACCCGACGAGGCCGGGAAGCACCGGCCCACAAGCCGCCCACCCCGAAGACACCAGGTGCCGAACCGTCGAGTGTGTGAAATGGCACACTCGACCCGCACGCTCAAATAAGCGGAAAGAAGAATTCCACCTCGCGGCATGATTGCCCGCTCTGCCAAAGATTTCCGGATCACCCCGACTTCCTGATTGCAGGGTCGGTGCAGATGGAAAGCGCTTTAGTTTCACCGCGTCGAGTGGACAGACGAGTGGTGCTGTTTGCCGGGCCTGTAGAAATCTCAACCAACAACGGCGAAAGGTACCGCCGGTAGCCCCCTGAGTTGCCTGAGCCCGGCCGGCGCGGCAGGTCCGGATGCTCGGCTCAGGGTGCCAACGTCCACGAGAGCCAGGCCTTCAGCCCGCTCGTCCAGGGCGTGCCGCCGATCCGCTCGCGGGGCGACCGACGAAGGCGCAGGCCGAACAAGCTCCACGGCGACAAGGCCGCCGGCGCTGCTGGACGATGGAACGCACCATGGCCACGCATCGGAGTCATCGGAGACGATGTGCACCGAAGCCGTCCTGCTCGCTGAGGCCACGGCATGGGCCGGCGGAAAACCGTCGCAGGAGGGACGCCGTAGAGGCCGTTGACGCCCGGGGTGTTCGCGAGGATGGCCGCCGCGTCCGAAGTGGCCGTACTGGCCTGGCGGTTGTCGTCGGCCTTCTGGGGCTACAGGGCGTCGTCGCGCAGAGGCAGGGTGGCCTTGAACTCACCGTTCTCGAAAGCGCCGTCGCGGCTGTCGGAGTCGGACCCGTAGGTGATGTTGAGCGGACCGAGGGCGCCTGCGGGTGCGGTGCCCCACACCTTGAACCACACCACAAGACAGAAGAGGTCCTCCGTCTCAGATCAGAGACCCTTCCACGGCAAATCCCCAGGTGACGGCAGACGAGTCGGGCTGTACGCCGGGCACAGCCCGATCAGGTCGGTGGCGAAGTGCAGTGGTCATCTGGAAGCCGTGGGCATGTCCGGGTTGCCGTAGTACGCGTCGGGCCCGTGTTTGCGGGTGTAGTGGCGTTTGAGCAGGTGGGCCGGTGGTGGGGCGGCTGGGGACAGGGACAGGGTGTGGAGGGCGATGTCGGCGACGGCTTCGCAGATGATCGCGTGTTCCAGGGACTTGCGGGCGGTGGTGCCCCAGGTGAAGGGGCCGTGGTTCGCCACGAGGGCCGCCGGGACCTCGACCGCCCTCTGGTCCTCCTCCCCCAGTAGATCCACGATGACGACGCCGGTGTTGTACTCGTAGTCCTTCGCGCACTGTTCGGGGGTGAGGTCGCGCGTGACGGGGATGGGTCCGTTGAAGGTGTCGGCGTGGGTGGTGCCGAGGACGGGGATGTCGCGGCGGGCCTGGGCGAAGGCGACGGCGTGGGTGGAGTGGGTGTGGGTGACGCCGCCGATGGAGGGGAAGGCGCGGTAGAGGCAGCGGTGGGTCTCGGTGTCGGTGGAGGGGCGCAGATCACCGTCCACCACGGCGCCGTCGGACAGACGGACCGTCACCAGATCGTCGAGAGCGAGATCCTCGTAGGGCACGCCCGAGGGCTTGATGACGAAGACCCCCGCCTCGCGGTCGACCCCGCTCACGTTCCCCCACGTCAGGGTTGCCAGGCCTACCTGGGGGATGGCGAGGTTCGCCCTCAGGACCTCCTCCCGCAGGCCGTCGCAGACTCGTACGGTCATCGGTCCTCTCCTTCGACGCGGCCATCGGTCATGGTCACAGGGCCTGGGCGAGGCGGTGGTAGGCGGCGTTCCAGCGGATTTCCTTGGCGAACTGGTCGGTGCTGGTGTGCTCGTCGATGGTGAGCAGTTCGACGCCGGTCATGGCCGCGTAGTCGGTCAGCGTCTCGACGTCGACGGCCGAGCTGAGCACGGTGTGGTGCGGGGCGCCGGCCAGCAGCCAGCTCTCGGCCGAC
>NZ_KQ948658.1:675273-957930 GCF_001514145.1 Streptomyces canus | reverse complement strand
GGCCCAGGGTCTCGGCGATGCTTCGCGACTGGTCGGCCACCTGGCGCAGGACGTCGTCGCCGTACAGGCCCTGACTTCCGGTGAGAAACCAGATCTCGTGATCGGGGTAGGGGGTGACATCGGTGTCCATGAGGGGCTGCCTTTCAGGAAGATCAGGGAGATCAGGAAGATGCGGGGATGTCGGCGCGCAGACGCCGTAGCCGGTGCATGACCTCATTGGTGCCGCGGCCGAAGTAGTCGTGCAGGAGCCGGTATTCGGCGTAGAGGCGGTCGTAGGCCGCGGCGCGTTCCGGGTCCGGCTGGTAGACACCGCGATCGGCCTTGCCCATGGACCGGGCGGCCGCCTGGATGTCGGAGTACGCTCCCGCCGCCACCGCGGCGTGCATCGCCGCACCGAGAGCGGGGCCCTGGGCGGAGCCGATGACGCCGAGGGGACGGCGGGTGACATCGGCGTAGATCTGCATGAGCAGCGCGTTCTTCGTCAGGCCGCCCGCGATGATCAGCTCGCCGACCGGCACCCCCGAGGTCTCGAACGCCTCGATGATGGTCCGGGTACCGAACGCGGTGGCCTCCAGCAGCGCGCGGTAGATGTCCTCGGGCCGGGTCGACAGTGTCAGGCCGACCATCACACCGCTGAGGTCGTGGTCGACCAGGACGGAGCGGTTGCCGCTGTGCCAGTCCAGCGCGATCAGCCCGTGCTCGCCCACCCGTTGCCCGGCCGCGAGAGCCGTCAGGTGTTCGTGCGCGTCGCGGCCGAGGGCGGCGGCCTGTTCGGCGTACGCGGCGGGGAAGCCGGTGCCGACGAACCAGCCGAAGATGTCGCCGACACCGCTCTGCCCGGCCTCGTAGCCCCACAGCCCCGGCAGGATGCCGCCGTCGACCACGCCGCACATGCCGGGCACCGTCTCGTGGCGGTCGGAGCTCATCACATGGCAGGTCGAGGTGCCCATGATGGCCACCATCTGCCCCGGCTCCACCGCACCCGCCGCGGGCGCCGTCACATGGGCGTCGACGTTGCCCACGCAGACCGCGATGCCCTCGGGCAGCCCGGTCCAGGCCGCCGCCTCGGCCGTCAACCCACCGGCGAGGCCGCCGAGTTGGCCGATCGGGTGCTCCAGCTTCTCCGTCACGAAGTCGGCGAAGCCGGGGTTGAGCGCCTCCAGGTAGGCACGGGAGGGGTAGGCGCCGTCCTGGAGCTGGCCCTTGTAACCGGCGGTACAGGCGTTGCGGACGTACGTCCCGCACAGCCGCCACACGATCCAGTCCGCCGCCTCCACCCACCGCTCCGTGCGGTCGTAGATCTCGGGATCTTCCTCCAGCACCTGGAGGGCCTTGGCGAACTCCCACTCGGAGGAGATCTTCCCGCCGTACCGCGGCAGCCACGGCTCCTTCCGTTCGGCGGCCAGTGCGGTGATCCGGTCGGCCTGGGCCTGGGCCGCGTGGTGGCGCCAGAGCTTGACGAAGGAGTGCGGGCGGGAGGCGTACTCGGGCAGCTCGCACAGGGGTGTGCCGTCGGCGAGCACCGGCAGGACCGTGCAGGCGGTGAAGTCCGTGCCGATGCCGATCACTTGCTCAGGGCGCACACCGGCTGCCGCGAGCGCTGCCGGCACCGCGTGGCGGAGCACGTCGACGTAGTCGGACGGGACCTGGAGGGCCCAGTCCGGGGGCAGTCCCGTACCGTCCGGCAGTTCCCGGTCCAGGACCGCGTGCCGGTACACGTGCTCGGCCGTCCCCAACTCCGCGCCGTCCCGCACGCGGACCACCACGGCCCG
Organism: Streptomyces canus; assembly: GCF_001514145.1. Classification (GTDB taxonomy): domain Bacteria; phylum Actinomycetota; class Actinomycetes; order Streptomycetales; family Streptomycetaceae; genus Streptomyces; species Streptomyces canus. The sequence continues at coordinate 956,158 of NZ_KQ948658.1, read as the reverse complement.
TCCGGACAGCGTCCCGAAGTCGACTCCTACGACGCAGGGTTCGGGGTTCGTGGCTGTCTCTTGTCCGGCGTTCACCGGCGGCCTCCTCCACACTCAGGCGTTCGACATATCGATCTGCGTTCGAAGAAATGCGAGAGGGTCGGCGAAGTCCACCGGCCCGACGTACTAACTCCGACTCCTGCCGAAGTAACGAGCGCGCGCCCGGTCGAGCAGGATGGCGACGCCGAGGACCGCTCCCTGGACGACCTGCTGGTCGTAGGGGCTGACCTTGAGGGCGAGCAGGCCGTTGGTGATGAACTCCAGCAGGATCGCGCCCGCCGCGATCCCCGCGATACGGCCCTCGCCGCCCGACAGTGACATCCCGCCGACCACGGCGGCGGCGATCGCGGTCAGTTCCCAGCCGGCGCCGACCGAGGGGTCGGCCACGTTCATACGGCCGATCACCAGGATGCCGACCAGACCGGCGAGGGCCGCGCTGGCGACGTAGGTGGAGGTGATCCGGCGGGCGGTCGGGATGCCGGCCAGCCGGGCGGCCTCCTTGTTGCCGCCGACCGCGTAGATCTGGCGGCCCACGTAGGTGCGCTCCAGCACGAACCAGGCGACGGCCGCCGCACCGACGAAGAACAGGGCGGGGACCGGTACTTCGCCGAGGTAGTACTGGCTCAGGTTGCTGAACATCGGGTCGAGGTTGTTGATGGGCGAGCCGCTCGTGATGGCGAGCGCCGTGCCCTGCGCGACGGTGTAGGTGACCAGGGTGATCACGAAGGGCGGCACGTTGAGGCGGGTGACCATGACGCCGTGCCAGAGACCGACGCAGGCGGTGATCACCAGCGTGAGCAGGATCGCGAGGGGGGCGGGCAGGCCCTCGTTGACGTTCATCCAGCCGGCCAGGATGCCGGCCAGGCCGGCCAGCGCGCCCACCGACAGGTCGATGCCACCGGTCAGGATGACCAGCGCCTCACCGATCGCGAGGATCCCCACCTGCGAGAGGTCGCGGCCCATCACCTGGAGGTTGCCCACCGCCGTGTACGTCTCCGCGTTGGCGGCGATCGCCACGAACACCACCACGCAGGCGATGATCACGCCGGCCTCCGGGGAGGCGGCGAGTCTGCGGGCGAGGGTCGATGCGGCCGAACGGGACGGCGGCGCGACCTCGTTCGGGGCGAGCGTGGTCTGCGCGCTCATGCTGTAACTCCGTTCGTCACTTGGTGCTCATCCAGCGAGGAGGTGCCGGCCGCGGCCGTCATGATCCGCTCCTTGGTGGCGTCGGCCCGGTCGATGACCGTGACCACCCGCCCGTGGTTCATCACCGCGATGCGGTGGCAGATCCACAGCAGCTCCTCCAGTTCGGAGGAGGCGACCACGATCCCCATGCCCTGCTCGGCCGCCTGGTCGATCAGCTTGTAGATCTCCGCCTTCGCGCCCACGTCCACGCCACGGGTCGGCTCGTCGAGCAGCAGCAGACGCGGTTCGGCGGCGAACGCCCGGCCGAAGATGGCGCGTTGCTGGTTGCCGCCGGACAGCGAGCCGATCGGCTGCTCCACCGACTGCATCCGCACGTTGACGTTCTCGGTGATCTTCCGCGCCTCGGCGCGTTCCCGGCCCGGTGCGAGCAGACCCCGGGTACTGATCCGTTTGAGCACCGAGACGACGACGTTCGCCCGGATCGACGCGAACAGGACGAGCGACTGCTCCTTGCGGTCCTCGGGGATCAGCGCGATCCCGGCCGCCACGCCGTCACCCGCGCCCCGCGGCCGGTAGGGCGTGCCGCCCAGCAGCATCCGGCCGCCGGTCGAGGGCTGTGCCCCGGCGATCGTGTGGACCAGGCGGCTGCGGCCCGAGCCCATCAGCCCGGCCACGCCCAGGATCTCGCCCTCGCGCACGTCCAGGTCGACCGGTCCGAGACCGTCCGCGGTCAGGCCCTCGGCCTGGAGCAGGACCGGGCTCGTCGCGGGCGGTGCCTTCGGTTCGCCCTGCGCGACCTCGCCGCCGACCATCTCGCGGATCAGGCGTTCCTCACTGGCCTCGGCGGGTTCGAGGTCGGCGACCAGCCTGCCGTTGCGCAGGACCAGGACACGGTCGCTGATCTCCCGCACCTCGTCGAGGCGGTGTCCGATGAACAGCACGGTGCCGCCGCGGTCGGCGAGTTGGCGGGCCAGGCCGAGCACCATCTGGGCCTCGACCGGCCCCAGTGAGGAGGTCGGCTCGTCCAGGATCAGCAGCTTGGGTTCGCGGCCCCAGGCCTTGGCGATCTCGATCATCTGGCGGGTCGGCACCGGAAGGGTGCGGACCTCCCGGTTCACCTCGATCGTCTCGGCGGACAGGCCGATCTCCGCGAGCATCGCCTTCGCCTCGGCCCGCTGTGCCGTACGGTCCACCAGCAGCCGTCGCTTCGACTGGCGCGGGCGGCGGCCGAGGAGCAGGTTCTCGGCCACCGAGAGCTGTCCGACCAGCGGGAACTCCTGGGAGACCATGGCGATGCCGAGCTGCCCCGCGGCCTCGGTGGACCCGGCGGCGAGCGGCTCCCCGTCGATCAGGATCTCGCCGCCGTCCCGGTGCACCGATCCGGCCAGCGTGCCCATCAGCGTGGACTTCCCGGCGCCGTTCTCGCCGACCACGCCGATCACCTGGCCGGCGTAGAGGTCGAGTTCGGGCAGGTCGAGGACGCGCACCGGTCCGTAGGACTTGTGCACCCCCCGCAGCCGCGCGGTGACCGCGCGGTCGGGGGCGTTCTTCGTGGCCGTCATGCTCAGCCGATCCCGAGCTGCGACTCGAGGGACTGGTACGCGCTCAGGTCGGACTTGGTGACCAGGCCCACGCCGGAACTCAGGGTCGAACCGTCCTTCTCCAGGTACGGCTTGACGAGCGCCATCGTCTTGTCCTTGCCCAGCACCTTCTCCGCGGCCAGGATGTACGCCCCGGTGTAGCCCTGCTGGTACGGCATCTGCACGACGGTCCCGGAGATCACGCCGGACTTGATGAACTTCAGCGTCTGGGCGTCGGAGTCGTCGGACACGATGTGCACGGACGAGGTCTTTCCGGCCGAGGTGACCGCCTGCGCCAGCGCGGGACCGTCGTAGGAGTAGACGCCGTACAGGCCGTTGACGTCCGGGTTGTTCGCGAGGATGGTCTCCGCGTCCGAAGTGGCCGTACTGGCCTGGAGGTTGTCGTTGACCTTCTGGGCGACCGTGATCTTGGTGCCCTTGAGAGCGGCCTCGAAGCCGGCGATCCGCTGGGTGGCGTTGGAGGCGGTGAGGGAGCCGACCAGGATGGCCACCTTGCCCTTGCCGCCGAGCACCTGCTTCATCGCGGTGCCCGCCTGGAAGCCGGCGGTGTAGTTCGGGGTGCCCAGGTAGAGCGAGGCGGCGTCGGTGCCCGGCAGCGGGGAGTCGATCGCCAGGACGCCGATGCCCTTCTGGACGTCGGTGTGGATGGTCCCCGCGGCCGAGGTCGGGTCGATCGCCGAGATCGAGTAGCCGGTGACGCCCTGCGAACGCAGGGTCTCCAGCTCCGAGTTCTGCTCGGTCAGCTTGCCGCCGGGCGGGGCGAAGTAGGTGCACTTGCTCTTCGCGATGCCGAGGTCGGAGCAGCCCTTGAGGAAGCCGACCTGGCCGGCCTTCCAGTAGTCGGCGGCCACGTTCACGACCATCGCGATGTCGACCTTGGACAGGTCCTTGCCGGCCAGCGCGGACTTCAGCGCCGCGTCGAGCTTGGCGAGGTTCGTCTGGTTGAAGGTGACCGAGCCGGCCAGCGCGACCGGGGCGGCGGCCTTGGTACCGGCCGAGCTGGACGCGTCGGAGCCGCCCGCGCTCTTGGAGCAGCCTGCGGCGGCGAGCGAGAGGAGCACCGCGGTCGCGGTGGCCAGGGTGCGGGACCTTCTGGTGCGGAGCATGGGAATCAGCGCCCTTCTTGGCGTGTCTGGTTGGCGTGTCTGTCTGGTGTCTCGGGATGGGTGGAAACGCTGGGAACGCACACCTGTTCACGGGCATGCCGGTGCCGGGGAGAGGCGGGGCAGGTGTGGGGGCCACTTGGAAGCGGTACGTGGCGGAGGGCGCCGTAGTCGCCGGGCGGGGGGCTCATCGAGGTGAGCGCGGCGAGGGCGCGGGCTGTCTGACGGAGGGTCAGGACTGAGAAGGAGCCGGCCGTTCGGGGCGGTGGGCCGGGGTGGAGCCGTCGCGCGTCGGGGACGTCACGGCCGATCGCTCATGGTCGGCGCGGCGGCTGCCCGAACGGCAGGTGGCTCACAACAAGGCTTGCAGATAAGGGAGTTGTCATCGGAGCGTTAGCAGGGACGGGTCATGTCGGACTTTCCGTTCGGGGTCGCGGGCGGGTCGCCGAGGTCCGCACGACAAGGCTGGGCGGGATGACGATGTGGGGTCTCTCGCCGGATGCCGGGATCCCGGCGTCCGGATCACCGACGAGCTCGATCAGCGCGCGCAGGGCGCGGCGGCCGAGTTCGTCGAAGTCCTGGCGGACGGTGGTCAGCGACGGGCCGAAGTACTCGGCCTCCGGCATGTCGTCGAAACCCACGACGCTGATGTCCTCCGGCACCCGGCGCCCTGCCTGCTGCAGGGCCCGCAGCAGGCCGAGGGCCAGGTGGTCGTTGGCGCAGAACACCGCGGTGACCTCGGGGTCGGCGGCGATCCGACGGCCGTGCTCGTATCCGGTACGAGCCGTCCAGTCGGCGCCGGCCGAAGGGTCGGGCACGGGAGCCCCCCGCTTCTCCAGAGCGGCGCGCCAGCCGGCCTCGCGTTCCTGTGCGTCGAGCCAGGAACGCGGCCCGACCAGGTGGTGCACCGTGCGATGGCCGAGGTCGAGCAGGTAGGAGGTGGCCAGTTCGGCACCCGCCTCGTTGTCCACGGCGACCGAGACCAGCGCGGTGTGGGTGCCGCAGCCGACCGCGACCAGGGGCACGTCCGCCGGCACGTTCGCCAGTGCGCCCACCGCGGCGGTCTGCGGCGCGATGACGACGATCCCCGCCACGTTCTGGTCGCGCAGCCGGTCCACGGCGTCCAGCACCGAGTACCGGTCAAGGGTGCCGACCGCCGCCACGGTGACGGAGTACTCGTGCTCCCTGGCCGCCTGCTCGATGCCGTAGAGCATGCAAGCGGGGCCGTAGAGCGTGGTGTTGAAGCTGATCACCCCCAGGGTGCGGGTGCGGCGGGACGCCAGGGTGCGGGCGGCGGCGTTGGGCCGGTAGCCGAGTTCGCGGACGGCGGCGAGCACGCGTTCCCGGGTGCGGGGCCGGACGTTGGGGTGGTCGTTGAGGACCCGGGAGACGGTCTGGTGCGAGACCCCCGCGATCCGGGCCACGTCCGCCATCACCGGTGCGCGATCGCCGTCCATGTCCCGCCTCCTCACACGCCGTCGTGTTGTTGTCAATGGTCTGCTACTCCGGTGGGAGCGGCACGCCGTCGATCGAATTGTTAGCGCACACATTCTTCAGGGGCAAGGCAGCCCGGGCCCCTCGATCACGGGTTTTCCGGACTTCGACGAGCAAGCAAAGCACCTTGTGACCTGGCAGTACGTCCCAGCCGAACGCCCCTTCCGGCATCGCCGCGCACCCGGGTAAACAGACGGCACAGCTTTTGTTTCCGCACTCTTGACTGTTCGACCGTGTTGACCCGGTATTCATCGGGCCGTAAAAAGACGGTGCCACAAGAGCGGCCGTCCAGGTCGCCGACCGCGCGAGAACGGCACCCACACCAGTCCCCCACCCCGGACCGATCCGCCGCCCTGACCAGCAGTGACACTCCCCACGACGCTGCTCGATCCGCGGATCGCCCAGTCCGACCTCCCCCCTCCCCCACCCCTCGCCCTCCCGTACGGCTCGCATGTGCGCCGATCTCCGAGGGCCCGAAATGTTAGCGCCCACATTTCTGTCTCCCGGAGCACATGGCGCCGGACGAGAGAAGAACCCACGACGGAAGAGGTTCACCGTGACAGGTCGAGTGACAGGCCGAGTGAGCAGCCGGGTGAGAAGCCGACTGCGAGGCCCGCGCCGGAGAGGGCTCCTGCTGACACTGGGCGCGATCCTCACGCTCGTCGGAGGCGTCCTGGCCGGGGTCGTAGGCACCGCGGGCACAGCAGCGGCCGCAACCTCCCTGCCCTGCGACATCTACGCCTCCGCGGGAACACCGTGCGCCGCGGCACACAGCACCACACGGGCGCTCTACGCCTCCTACAGCGGCTCCCTCTACCAGGTCAAGCGCGCTTCGGACGGCGCGACCACCAACATCGGCGTCCTCAGCGCCGGCGGCTACGCCAACGCGGCGGCCCAGGACTCCTTCTGCTCCGGGACGACCTGCACCATCACCAAGATCTACGACCAGAGCGCGAACCACAACGACCTGACCATCGAGGGGCCCGGCGGCAACGGCGGCCAGGACGTCGGCGCGATCGCCGACGCCCTGCCGGTCACGGTCGGCGGCCACGCGGCGTACGGCGTCTTCGTGTCCGCCGGCGTCGGCTACCGCGACAACAGCACCACCGGCATCGCCACCGGCAGCTCCCCCGAGGGCGCGTACATGGTGACCAGCGGCCACCACGTGAACAACCGCTGCTGCTTCGACTACGGCAACGCCGAGACGTCCGGCAACGACACCGGCAACGGCCACATGGACGCGATCAACTTCGGTACGGAGTGCTGGTTCTCGTGTTCCGGCGCCGGATCGGGCCCCTGGGTCGAGGCGGACCTGGAGAACGGGCTCTTCTTCGGAGGGAACGGCTCGAATTCGAACAACAAGGGCAACTCCAGCGAGTACGTCACCGCCTTGGAGAAGAACAACGGCACGACCACCTACGCGATCAAGGGCGGCAACGCCCAATCAGGCTCACTGACCACCTGGTACAACGGCGCGCTACCCAACCTCGGCGGATACACCCCGATGCACCTGGAGGGCGCCATCGTCCTCGGCACCGGCGGTGACAACAGCAACGGGTCCGACGGCTCCTTCTTCGAGGGCGTCATGACCTCCGGCTACCCGACCGACGCCGCCGACAACGCCGTACAGGCCAACATCACCTCGGTCGGCTACACCACCCCCGCCGCGAACTTCCCGGTCACCGGCACCGCGTACCGCCTGACCAACGCCAACTCCGGCAAGGTCCTGGACGCGGTCAACTGCGGCACCGGCAACGGGACGTCGATCGACATCTGGGCCTCACTCGGCAACACCTGCCAGCAGTGGAAGTTCGCCAGCGCGGGCAACGGCCACTACACGATCAGCAACGTCAACAGCGGCACGGTCCTGGACGACAAGAACTGCACGCAGAGCAACGGCACGGCCGTCCAGCTCTGGGCCTCGCTCGGCAACACGTGCCAGCAGTGGGACGTCACCAAGTTCGGCAGCCACTACACGATCACCAACGTCAACACCGGCATGGCGTTGGACGTGGCGAACTGCGGAACGGCCAACGGCACGGCGGTCCGGCAGTGGCAGCAGCTCGACAACGCGTGCCAGCAGTGGAACATCGCGCCCTGACCTGACGGTCGGGGCCATCGCGGGCTCGTCGGCCCCTCCCCGCCGACGGGCCCGCGCTTCATCGGTTCATCTGGGTTCACCTGGTTACCTCTGACACGAAGGAACTGCGCATGCCCTCAGAAGCCGGACCGTCCCGCAGGACCGTCCTGACCGCCATCGGTGTCACGTCCCTGGCCGGGACCTTCGCCGGGTCCGTTCCCGCTGTCGCCGCGCCCGCAGCCGCAGCCGTGGCCGCTCCCGTGGCCCTCCCCGCCGCGGCCGCACACTGGAGCTTCGACGAAGGCTCCGGCACCACCGCCGCCGACGCGTCCGGCAACGCCCACACCGCCACGCTCCAGGGCGCGGCCGGCTGGGACACCGGCAAGGTCGGCGCCCACAGCCTGAGTCTCACGGCAGGCGGCAACGCCACCGCGTCCGGACCGGTCGTCGACACCTCGAAGGCCTTCTCGGTGGCCGCCTGGGTCAACCTCGCCCAGCTGGGCGGCTACCAGACCGCAGTCAGCATCGACGGGACCGTGGTCAGCGCCTTCTACCTGGGTCTACGAGACGACACCGGCACCTTCGCCTTCGCCCGCCTCGCGTCCGACGCCACCCAGGGAGCCGCCGTAGCGGCCGCTGCCTCCGCCCCGACCGCCGGCACCTGGACCCACCTGGTCGGCGTCAGCGACGCCACGGAAGGCGTCACCCGCCTGTACGTCAACGGCGTACTGGAAGGGGAAACGGCCTACACCGCGGGCTGGGCCGGCACCGGCGCCACCGCCATCGGCCGCGCGCTGTACGGCGGCGGACAGGTCGACCAGTGGCACGGCCTGATCGACGACGTACAGCTGTTCCCGACCGCCCTCACCTCGGACCAGGTGGCGACGCTGGCCGGAGTGCCGGTGGAGTCGACGACACCGCTGCTGAGCGTGGACGTGGCGAATCCCGCCCACGCGGTCTCCCCCATCCTCCCGGGCCTGATGTTCGAGGACATCAACCACTCCGGCGAGGGCGGCATCTACGCCGAACTGGTCCAGAACCGCTCGATGATGGCCAGCGACACGTCGCCGGTGCACTGGTCCGCGGTGGGCGCCACGACGCTGACGCTGGACACGGCCACGCCGTTGAACGAGGCGCTGAACCGCTCCCTCAAGGTGGTACTGCCGAGCGGTACGGGGGCCGGCAGCCGAGCCGGTGTGGCGAACGACGGCTTCTGGGGCATCCCGGTGCGCCCCCGAACCACGTACACGGCCCGCCTGTTCGCGAAGGCGTCGCGCGGGATCGGTCCTCTCACGGTGTCGATCGAGTCGGCGGACGGGGGAACGGTGTACGCCTCCGCGAGGATCGCGCACGTAGGTACTGGATTCCCCGACCGCCCCTTCGAACTGACCCTGCGCACAGGTGCCGGCGCCCCGGTGACGGGCGACGCAAGGCTGACCGTCACCACGGCCGACCCGACCGCCGCGGGCGAGACGCTGTGGCTCCAGCACGTCTCCCTCTTCCCGCCCACCTACAACAACCGCCCCAACGGCCTGCGCATCGACCTGATGGAGAAGTTGGTCGCCCTGAAGCCGAAGTTCCTGCGCTTCCCCGGCGGCAACTTCCTCGAGGGCAACACGATCGCGACCCGCTTCAACTGGAAGAACACGATCGGCCCGGTCTGGGAGCGCCCCGGCCACATGGACGACGCGTGGGGCTACTGGTCCACGGACGGACTGGGCGTTCTGGAGTACCTGCAGTGGGTCGAGGACATGAAGGCCCAACCGGTCCTGGCCGTCTTCGCCGGCTACACCCTGAAGGGCGAACACGTCACGGGCGACGCGCTCAAGCCGTACATCCAGGACGCTCTGGACGAGATCGAGTACGTCACGGGTCCGGTCACCAGCACCTGGGGCGCCCGGCGTGCGGCCGACGGCCACCCGAAGCCGTTCCCCCTGGAGTACGTGGAGATAGGCAACGAGGACTGGTTCGACGGGTCGGGCTCGTACGACTCCCGCTTCGCGGACTTCTACGACGCGATCAAGGCGAAGTACCCGCACCTGAAACTGATCGCGACGACAACGGTGACAAGCCGCACTCCGGACCTCATAGACGAGCACTATTACCTGGCCCCGTCCGCAGCCCAGGCCGCCACCCACAAGTACGACAACAGGGACCGCGCGTCGACGAAGGTCTTCGTGGGCGAGTGGGCGGCGCAGGAGGGCCGCCCGACGCCCGACCTCAACGCAGCGCTCGGCGACGCGTCGTGGCTGGCGGGTCTGATCCGCAACTCCGACCAGGTGCTGATGGAGTGCTACGCACCCTTGTTCTCCCACGTGAAGAACAACGTCTGGGCGACGAACCTGATCGCCTACGACAACCTCACCAGCTACGTCTCCCCCAGCTACTGGGCCCAACAGATGCTGACAAGCAACCTGGGAGACACGGTCCTCCCGGCCACGGCCCGCGCGCTGCCGGGCCTGGCGACGGTGGCCACGCGCTCCGGGAAGCGGCTGTACCTCGCGGTGGTGAACTACGGGACTCAGAAGGTGGATGTGCCGGTGGAGCTGCGGGGCTTGGCGAACGGGGTCAAGAGGAACGCGACGGCCACGGTCCTGACGGGGCCGTCACCGACGGCGACGAACACCCTGACCGAGCCCGACACACTCGTGCCCACTTCCAGGACGGTGACCGGTGCGGCGGCAACGTTCACGAGCACGCTGCCACCGCTGTCGGTGACGATTCTGGAGCTCACCTTGACCTGAGACCTGTATCGCCTCAGCCCTGCTGGATGTCGGTGATTTCCACGGAGAGCTCCGTGCTGCTCGCCGAAGCGGTGCTGATCAGAGACGGTCTGTAGCTGAGGCTGGTCTGGTTCGTCAGCTCGGCGGTCTGGATGACCGGCCCGGACTCGTCGCCGTGGATCTCGTAGGTGATCTCGTAGACGGCGTCCGGGTCGAGGTCGCCACTGCTGCCCAGGTAGGTGAGCTCCGGTTGCACGGTCACGTTGCAGCCCGCTGATCCGAAGCACTGCCGCGCGGTGGTGCGCAGGTCGATCGAGAAGCTGTCGGCGTCGACCGCGACGTACGTCGGTTCCGGGTCCGGCGCCCTGACGGGGCTGACGGGGCTGACGGGGCTGACGGCGTCAGCGTCCGGGACGCTCGATGCCGCGACGCCGGCCGGCTTGTCGTCGCCGTTCGTGGACCGCACGGCGACAACGCCTGTGGTGACGATCGCGGCGATCACGGCGGCGGCCGAGCCGAGGACGATCGCGCTGGTGCGGAGCCTCCTCGGCGGAGTCGGCACCTCGGACGGCGGGAAGGCGGGCGGCGGCGGAGTGGTGGGCGGTTGCGGAGTGGTGGGCGATGGCGGAGTGGTGTCGACCATCGTCAGTGCCACCCTCCCAGCAGGCCCGAACTGAGCTGGGCCATACAGATGTTGTAGTCGCCGGCCGCGTGGGCCTTCTTCGTCTTCCCGCCGACCGTGACGGAGCAGTGGATGTCCCCGGACCCCTGAAGCTGTGCCGTGACGTTGAAGTACATCGCGTCGTCGTCAAGGGGCAGGGTGGCCTCGAATTTGCCGTTCTCGAAGGCGCCGTCGCGGTTGTCGGAGTCGGACCCGTAGGTGATGTTGAGCGGTCCGAGGGCGCCGGCGCGCGCGGTGCCCCACACCTTGAAGATCACGACCTTCTTGCCGGTCTTCTTTTCGGCCTTCTCGTCACTGCCTTCGGAGGCATCAGCCGTCTCGTGGCCCTTCGACGTGGAGCCACCGGCCTTGGTGTCGTCGGCCCTCTTGGAGTCGTTCAAGCCGGAGCCACCGCCCGCGACAGCACCGATGAGAGCGATCAGAACGAAGAGACCGACGAGCCCGAGACAGCCCAGACCGATGACCTTCCCCGCGCCGGGCTTCTTCGGTGGCGGCGGCGCGAACGGCGGCTGTCCGAAGGGCTGTTGGGGGCCGCCCGATCCGGGCTGCTGCGGCGGGTACTGCTGCTGGCTCATGGTCCCCCCTGGGGCATATGTCGTGCAGTGCAAGGTGTGTGACTTGCACAGGCTCCGAACGGTTTCCTCAAACCGGATGGATTCACCTGATCGTGGTGAACTCACCGCAAATCGAACACCTTTGGCGTCCGGCCGAGAGGGGTCCTGCCGCCGCAGCCGATGACGAAGTCGGGTCGAATCCTGAGTAGCTTCACTCGAGCAAATCGACCGCAGGCTGGATCATCGACCACCTAGTCGCGCGGTCCCGGCCGTGCCCGTCGTCGCCCACCGTGTCGGCCGGCCGCAGGGACTGCTGGTCGACGATCACCGCCGTCGGCGTGCGGTTACAGGCGTACACTGCTGAGCAAATGGGCTTTTGATTGTTTTAAACGGGAAATTCAGGCAGAAGTGTCGTCAGAACTGTCGGATCCGGCGTCCGATCTGCCTGGGAGGTCCGCAGCGAGTGGCCGTCGGCAGCCTTGGGAGGCGCGGGCGGATCACACAGGCGCCAGGAGGAAGATTTCTCGATGACCCGGCGCGATGACCCGCGCACCGCGGCGGCCCGGGTGTTCGCCGAGGGCGGCGCGTTCGGCGAGCTGCTGTCAGGGATCGACTGGGCGGCGACGCCGCTCGGGCCTCCCGTCTCCTGGCCGGGGCCCCTGGTGGACAGCCTGCGCCTCATGCTCACCTCTGAGCATGGGATGGCTCTGTACTGGGGGCCTGAATTCGCCACGCTGTACAACTCGGGCTCCACACCCATTGTCGGCGCCAAACACCCCTGGGCGCTCGGCAGGCCCTATAAGGAGGTGTTCCCCGAGGTCTGGGCCCACCCCGTGAGCTCCCACTTCCACTATGTGACCGACACCCGCAAGCCCCTGCTGGTCCCGGATGAGCTGCTCATCATGGAGCGCCACGGCTTTTTGGAGCAGTGCTACTTCGACTCCGCCTTCCAGCCCGTGCTGATGGATGACGGCACCGCCGGCGGCGTCCTGCAGATCCTCACCGAGACCACGGGCCGGGTACTGGGCGAGCGCCGGCTGCGCCTGCTGAGCGAGACCGGCACGCGCACGGCCGGGCTGCCCACTCCGGGCGAGGTCGCCCGCGTGGTCGCCGAGGTGGCGGGCTCCTACCCCGACGAGATCCCGTTTCTGGGCCTGTACCTGGTTTCCGAGCCAGGGATGCAGCGGCCGGCGGCCTCCACCGGGCTCCGGTCGGCGCCCGAGACCGTCTCACTGAATGCGGCCGACGCGCCGGAGGCGGCGGCCCGGCTGACGCAGGTGGTCGCCGACGGTGCCCCGGCCACGCTCCCGGCCGCCGCGTTCACCGGCGGCAGCATGGCCGGGCAGCACGCCGCGGCCTCCCGGCTCCCGGTCGAGCAGGCGCTGGCCCTTCCGCTGCACAGCGCGGGCCGGGTGGAGGGCGTGCTGGTGGTGGGCGTCAACCCCTGCTTCCCCCCCGCCGGGGCCTACTACGACTTCCTGGAGGTGCTCGCCTCGGCTGTGGCCGGGGCGCTGTCGGCCGCGCTCGCGCACGAAGAGCAGCGCAGGCGGGCGGAGGCGCTGGCCGAGCTCGACCGGGCCAAGACCACCTTCTTCGCCAACGTCAGCCACGAGTTCCGCACCCCGCTCACCCTGCTCCTGGGCCCGCTCCAACAGGCCCTGGCCGACGAGGACCGGCCCGAGCGGCGCGAGCAGCTGGAGCTGGCCGAGCGCGGCGCCCTGCGCCTGCTGAAGCAGGTCAACACCCTCCTGGACGTCGCCCGTGCCGAGGCCGGGCAGACGCGCCCCGCCCTCGAGCCGGTCGACCTCGCCGGTGCCACGGCCGAGCTGGCCGGGGTGTTCCGGTCCGCCTTCGAGGCAGCAGGGCTGACGCTGGAGGTGGACTGCCCGCCGCTGCCCAAGCCGGTGCCCCTGGACCGGGAGATGTGGGAGAAGATCATCCTCAACCTGCTCAGCAACGCCATGAAGTTCACCTTCACCGGCGGCGCCCAGGTGCAGGTGGCCGCGGCCGGCGACCGGGCCAGGCTGACCGTGACCGACACCGGCACCGGCATCCCCGCGGACGAGTTGCCGCGCCTGTTCGAGCGCTTCCACAGGGTCCGCGGCGCCCGCTCCCGCTCCCACGAGGGCAGCGGCCTCGGCCTGGTGCTGGTCAAGGATCTGGTGGAAGCGCACGGCGGCACCGTCGGCGTGGACAGCCGCCTCGGCCAGGGCACCACCCTCACCGTGGACCTCCCCTTCGCCACCGCCCAGCGGCCCCGCCCGGCCCCGCCCGCGGCCGGCGCCGGATCCCCCGGGGAGATCCCCGGGGAAGGCGGAGGCGGCCGGCCCGGCCGCACCGCGGCCTATGTGGACGAGGCGCTGGGCTGGCTGGCGGCCGATCCCGTCCCCCCCGCGGCCACCTCCGCGGCACGCACCCCGCACGCCCCCGCGGCCCACGATGCCCTCCATGGCCCCGGCCCGCACGAATCCGACCGCCCCCACCGGGCCCGCCTGCTGGTCGTCGACGACAACGCCGACATGCGCGCCTACCTCACCCAGCTCCTGCAGCCCGACTACGACGTGCTGCTCGCCGCCGACGGCCGGGCCGCCCTGGAGATGGCCCTGGCGCAGCCGGTGGAGCTGGTGCTCAGCGACGTGATGATGCCCCGCATGGACGGCTTCGAGCTGGTCCGGGCGCTGCGCGCCGACCCGCGCACCGCCCGCCTGCCCATCGTCTTGCTCACCGCCCGCGCCGGCGAGGAGGAATCCGTGCAGGGTCGGCACGCCGGCGCCGACGACTACCTGGCCAAACCCTTCTCCGCGCGCCAGCTGCTGGCGCGTGTCCGCACCGGGTTGGAACTCTCCCGGCTGCGCGAACAGGCCCTGACCGAGACCCGCAACCAGCTGGCCGTGCTGGCCTCCCTGGCCGACGCGGGCCTGCGGCTGGCTGCCACCCTCGACCCGGACCAGATCCTGCAGACTGCCGGTCAGATCCTGCTGCCAGACTTCGCCGACCAGATCAGCATCCACCTCACCCCTGCGGCACCCGCCCCGGCGCAGTCGCCCGCGCCATACATCGCCGGCACCCCCCTTCTTGCCCACGAGGCCCTGGCCACCGCCGCCACCCGCGCGATCAACGGCACCGCCCCAGCCCCAGTCGGCCCGCACCCGGCGCCCGCCGCCGTGCTGGCCCTGCCGCTGCGCGCCCACGACCAGACGCTGGGGGCCCTGGTACTGGTCCGGCACACCGGCGGCTATTCCGCGGTCGAACACAAGTATCTGGAGAACCTCGCCCACCGCCTGGCCCTGGCCTATGACAACGCCGCCCGGTACCACAACGAGCGCCGCCTCGCCCTGACCCTGCAGCGCGCCCTGCTGCCCCACCGCCTGCCCCAGGTGCCCGGAGTGCGCCTGGCCACCCACTATCGGGCCAGCAACCGCGGCGCCGAGGTCGGCGGCGACTGGTACGACGTTCTCGCCCTGCCCGACGGCGCCGTGGGGCTGGCCATCGGCGACGTCATGGGCCACGACGTGGAAGCCGCCACTCTGATGGGCCAACTCCGCTCCGCCCTGCACGGCCTCGCCCTGGAGGGCGCCGGCCCGGCCCAGGTGCTGACCAGGCTGGACGCCTATCTGCAGTCGCTCGCCACCGACCGCTTCGCCACCTGCCTCTACGCGGTCTACGACCCCCACCGCCACCGCCTGCGCTACGCCGCCAGCGGGCACCTGCCGCCCCTGCTGGTAGCCGCCGACACCGCCTATCTGGAGCTGCCCCCGGCGCTGCCGCTGGGTCTGGGCAGCACCCCGGTCGACCGCGAGGTGGCGTTCCCGCCGGGCACCGGCCTGCTGCTGTACACCGACGGCCTGGTGGAGAACCGGACTCTGTCCCTGGACGACGGCCTGGCGGCCCTGCGCCGGACCTGCGACGCGCTGCCCGCCGCCGCCCGCTCCGACCCCCAGCGGATCACCGAACGGGCCCTGGAACTGCTGAACACCCCCGACCGGGTCGACGACGACGCCGCCCTGCTCGCAGCCACCGCCGAACCATCGCGTCGAACCGGCGACCCGCAGACCGACAGAAGTGCCGTACAACCGACCGCTACTGCTCGTGGTCGTTGCTGATTCAGGGACTTTCAGCCCTGTCTGAGGGAATTCCGAGGGACTTTCCGCCGCCCAATACTCCAGCCGTGGATCGCAATCTCGCTGGTCAGGGGCGGTGTGAAGGCAGCTGCGGTCTGCGCAGGGCCCCTCCCACCGGCTAAGATCTCAGGCCGACGCAACCGACGACATCAGCTCCTCCAGCTTGTCGAGGCCCTGAGTCCAGCCTTCCTCGTGAAGAGCTTGGCGCCGCTCAGTGGCGAAGTCGCCCTGGGTGAAGACCAGTTCGGCCGAGGTACCGCCGATGTCGCGAAGGGACAGCGTCACCACCGTCTCCCGATCCTCGGGATCGGGATCCTCCCACCGGAAGGTGTAGGACAGTCGTTCCGGAGGGTCGACCACAAGGAATTCCCCCACCAGGTAGAACCGATCGCCTTCCGGAGGCTGCATCGCGATCCGATAACCGCCTCCTGGCCGAAGGTCGCTTTCCACATCCGGGGTGGTGAACCCGTCGGGGCCCCACCACTTGGCCAATTCCTGCGGTTCGGTCAACGCTCGGAATACGACCGGACGCGGTGCGCGGAGGACACGTTGCATGTGCAGCATCAGCCCGCCATCGTGCGTCATCACGAACCTCCTCCGGACCGAAGGCGTCGGGATTGAACACTGCACTTATCCTATGTATCCCCGCCGTAGGCTGCGATCTCACAGGTCGGGGGCGGTGTGGGGGGCAGGTGCGGCCACCGGTGATCATCTCCCTGAGGATGATCCGCAGCAACGTCCTGCCCTCGTCGTCATCAATCTCCCGGATCCGCACACGTTCAGCCACGTCGTCATTCCGGCCGCCCGATGCCGCCCCGTCGCGACCGTGTCGCCGGTAGCTGGTCCTCAGCGTTGCATCTCAGCGGTCTTCCGCGGATCCTCCGCCAGAATGCGGTCCGTCAGCCGCCGTACCTGCTCCTCCACGGGGTGATCGCGGGTGACGAACAACTCGAACCGGTAGAGATCCGTACCCTCGCCTGGCCCCCGGACCTGGTGGAAGTCGACATCAACACCCTGGGGGCTGGTGAACTCCTCGGGGAGACCGGGCTCCTCACGTCGTGGCTGGCAATCCGTAAGAACGCAGCCCCACCGTTCGAACCAGCCGCTGTCCGCAAGCGTCTGCTCGAGGAGCCGGGCAACGGTGTCCACTGGCTCTTCCCAGCTACGGTCCGCAGCGGCCCGCGCGAGCTCAGCCTCGTACTGCGCACTGTCGAAGCGGAAGTCCGCCGGCACCGCTGTGATGTTGCTGGTGTTTTCCCAAGCGCCCCAGATCACCTGATCGCCCTCGCGGCGTATCGTGACGTACAGGGCGCCGCAGCAGCCCGCCGTGCAGACCGGCTCGGTGATCATGATCCTGCGGGGTTCCTCCGTGACCGCCAGCGGCCAGCTCTCGGCCGGCCCCCTCCAGTGTCGGCAGCTGAGCCCGAGGCCTTCCGGATGGACTTCCTTCAGGACGTCCACGCCGTCGATCAGAGGATGCACTTCGGCCCAGGGATCCGCCGCCCAGTCGTCCGGAATCCTGTGCTGCAAAGTCAAGGTGCTGATCGTCAGATGTTCGTCCACACCCCCATGATCGGTCGAGACCACGCAACCGCACACCCATTTTCTGGCTGTGCTCATCCTCGGCGAGCGCACCGCGCTCGGTCATCGTTCGTGATTCGGCTGAAGCTGCTCGAACCATGCCGTGGTCAGCGAGGCCGACGACCTACTCGCGGACGCCGGTCCTCCGGTAGTCATGCCGGGGCGACGGGGCTCGGGGGGTGCCGTAGGACAGAACCGCAGCCATCAGCAGAACCCTCATCGCCGTGAGCAGTTCGCGCGCCACGACACCGCGTTGAGCACGGGCGAGTTCATGCAGGCCTCCATGGGGATGCGAGGTCATGTCCGTGTGCATCCCCGCTCTGAGGCACAACCGCCTCTACCTCAGCCGAGATCCTCCAAGAGCAGGTCGAGTGCCGCCTCCTCGTGCAGGGCGATTCCCAATGCCTCCATGGCCGGGGCCAGTTCCGCGTCCCACACCGCCTCCGCACGCGGTCCGCTGAGCAGTAACTGCGGCGTGCCGTGGGCCTGGGCTCGGGTCGCGAGGTACTCGTAGTCCTCTGCCCCCATACGCCACGGCTCCGCGCCGTACCGCTCCACGACACGGTTGGCCAGCATGATCCCCGGCCAGTCGAAATCGCCGTGGTACACGAAGGCACATCCGGCGGCGGCCAGTGCGTCGAGCAGAGTGAGGACGACTGTCGTGGCGCTGCCCGAGGTGCAGATCAACGGTTCGCCGCAACCGGCGTCGGCGGCGGCCTCGACAACTCGTGGATTCTCACAGACATGGATGCGGGTGCGGTACGGCAACTCCATCTGCAGAGCACGCAGTTCACGCAGCGTGAGATGGGTCTCCAGGCAGTGGTCCGCACGTTCTCGCAGGGTTCTCTCGCCCCAGGTCGCGCCGATCGGGCGCAATCCATAGGTGAGCACTGTGCTGGACACCTCGTCGGGGGTGACCGAGGCGAGACGCCACAGGGCCCGGCGGCCCGGAGCGTCGGCGGGGAAGTCTGCGCGACATGCGAGGGCGATGCCGCGCAGGACCAGGCGGGACAGCAGAGTGCCGTCGTCCAGGCCGTGGGTCGAGCCGGTGGTACGGGTGGCCAGCTCGCCACGACCCCAGACAGCAGGGGTGGGCTGTGCGTCCGGGCCGGGTAAAGAGTGTGGCCAGGGCTCGGATCGCCAGTACCGGACCGTCGGCGTCACGCGTGAGGTGCGCGTCGGAACCCAACTCCCCAGCCGGAAGTCCACGGTCCTGCCCGGCCTGTCCCCGACCGTCCGGTACTCCGGCTTCGCGACAGACAGCTCGTTCGACTGCCCTAGGATCGTCAGCAATCGCTTACGCACTGTCATGTCATGTGGACGTACGAGCTTGGGGAGGCCCGGATTGGCTCGGGGAGAGCGCATCGCCGATCGCTACGAATTGCGCACTCCGATCGGCCACGGGGCGATGGGCGAAGTGTGGGAGTGCACCGACCTGCGTCTGAAACGGCAGGTCGCCCTCAAGTTCATCCGTCCAGAACTCCTCGACTCCGACGACGAACGGCAGCGCTTCATCAGGCGCTTTCGGCGTGAGGCCGCCGCTCTCGCCGGGGTCGACCACCCCCACGTCGCGACCGTGCACGACGCCGGTGAGTGGAAGGCAATGCAGTATCTCGTCATGCAACTCGTGCCGGGCGTGGCGACTGTGGCGGATCTCGTGGCGGAGCATGGTCCACTCACTGTGAAGGCAGCCGCCGCCGCGGGCGCGCAGATCGCCGCCGGGCTGTCCGCCGTTCATGCGGCAGGTCTCGTACACAGGGATCTCAAGCCGCACAACATCATGGTTGCTCCCGACGGCATCTTGAAGATCATTGACTTCGGTCTGGTGGCCGTACCCGGCGCTACGCCCACACGGTTGACCGCCGCCGGAGAGGACATCGGCGCACCGGACTATCGGGCCCCGGAGCAGGAAGGTGGCCCCTATTCCCACGTCGACCACCGGGCCGATCTCTACTCACTGGGCTGCGTACTGCACTTCATGCTGACCGAGAAGCCCCCATTCACCGCCCCGACAGCAGCGCTCGTCATGCTGGCGCACCGCAACAGTGCGCCCCCAACCTTCACGTCACTCCGCACCGACGTCCCACCGGAGCTCGGAGATCTGCTCGCCCGGCTCCTTGCGAAGCACCCCGACGAGCGGCCCGCCGACGCCGCCTCGGTGTACTCCCTCCTGGCCCGCCATGTCCCTTCGTCCGCACCTGACGCATCGTGGGCTTCCGTTCCGGAGGCGGGTATGGACGTCACGCGGCCGTTCCGGTTCCCCTCGTCTCCTCGACCACCGGCAGCCCGGGTCGACGACGAAGTGCGGGAGAGGCGATGAGGTACCAGCACATGGCGACAGGCGAGCTGATCGACGGCCGCTACGAGCTGGCGGAGTTGCTCGGCAGAGGCGGCATGGGCGAGGTGTGGGCGGCGTACGACCAGCGGCTGGACCGGTCCGTGGCGGTGAAACTGCTGATGCCGCAGACGACTGTTTCCGGGATGCCGCGCCACCTCGATCCGCAGGACCCCGCCGTCATCCGCTTCACCCGGGAAGCCCGGCTGATGGCCAAGCTGGAGCATCCCTACGTACCGGTCATCCATGATGCGGGCACCCATCGAGCGAGTCGGCTCTACCTGGTGATGCAGCGCGTGTACGGGCACACGCTGGACCGGCTGGTCGCCCGGCGCGGACCCTTTCCCGTCGAGTGGGCCGCCGCGGTGGGCGCCCAGGTGTGCTCCGTACTGGTCCAGGCCCACGGACGCGGGTTCGTCCACCGGGATCTGACGCCCCGGAACGTGATGCTCACGGCGGACGGCACGGTACGCGTCCTCGATTTCGGCATCGCCACCGCGCTGCAACCTCCGGACGGGCCACGGTTGACGGGCGCCGGCATGGTGGCCGGAACTCCGGGCTTCATCTCGCCCGAGCAGGGCAAGGGGCAGGCGGCGACCCCCCTCAGTGATCTGTACGCGCTGGGCTGCGTGCTGTACGAGATCCTGGGCGGCCGACCGCCGTTCACCGCCGACGAGCCACTGGCCCTGGTGGTCAAGCACATCGCCAATGACCCGGTCCCGCTGGACCGGCTGCGCGACGACGCGCCGGCGGAACTGTGCGAGCTGGTCTCCCGCCTGCTTGCGAAGAGTCCGGAGGATCGCCCGGCGGACGCGGCCGAAGTCCGGGAAGTCCTCGCGCCCTGGGCCGAGCAGGCAGTGCCGAAGGCCGCCCGCGCAGGTGCTCCGGGGCCCGGCTCGGCCACCGCACGTCCGCCGCGTGGCGGCGCAGAGCTTCCAGGAAATCCTCCTACGGACGAGGACGACGCACCCGCCCCGGAGGACGCCCCGGCCCCGCCACCCGCAGCGCCGCCTCCCGCCCGGACGCCGCAGCCGCGGTCCCCCTCGGGAGCCGGGTCGCCCGCGCCTCCTGACACGGAGGACCTGCGCGAGCACGCGCGACGCCTTGCGGCCGAGGGGCGGCTGTCCCAGGCGCTGGAGCTGCTGGGCAAGGATCTCGACGCGGCGCTGCCCCGCTTCGGCTTATCCCATCCGGAGGTCGTCTCCCGCAGGCTGGCCATCTTGCGATTGCAGTTCGAGGCGCAGGAACTGCAAGCGGTGCGCGACGGTTGTCTGGAGCTTGCGGCAACCCTCGCGTCGACCCGTTCCGCGCCGGACGCCGACCTCGCGGCGTGCCGGGTGATGGCCGCCCGCTGCCTCGGCCGTCTCGGACACAACTCCGCCGCTCTGCGGGAGCTTCGTCAGGCGCTCGATCTCCAGAAGGAGGTGCTTCCCCCTCTGCACGCGGAGGTATTGGAGACCCGCCGGGAGATCGCCACCCTCCTCGCGGGCTCGGGCTCGGCCGGCGAAGCCCTGGAGGCCCTGCGCTCCCTCGCCGACGATCAGCGGACCGCGCTGCCTGCGGACCATCCCGCGCATGCCGAGGTGGAGCGCCTGGTCGGCCGGTTGGGCAGACTGACCCGCACCCTCCATCTCCCGCAGTAAGCCCGGCCGAGGTCCATCGCAACCGAAAAGCATCTGCGTGAACTAAGTCAACGAATGAATCACTCGCTAGTATGAGGCGCTCCGGTAGGCACCGCGTCTCGCCGATAGTGGAGGATGTCCGCATGCCCGGTACCACCCGTACTTCCGAAGCCTCCACAATCGTCGCGCCGCCCAAGGAGAACGCTCTCGTCCAGGTGCGCGGCCAGAACTGGGTGGTGTCCGGCGTCGAAGCCGCCCCGACGGGCGATGTCACGGTGGTGCACCTGCAGTCCGTCGCCGACGGCCGCTACGGCGACACCCTGTCCGTCATATGGGAGGTCGAGCCGGGACGCCGCGTGCTGCCCGCCGGCTCCCTTCCCGATGCCTCCGCGGGGGCGTTCGACCCGCCGGAGCAGCTCGCGGCCTTCCTCGACGCCGTCCGCTGGTCCGCCGTCGCCTCAGCCGACGTCAAGACACTCCAGGCACCCTTCCGTTCAGGAGTGGCCATCGAGCCGTATCAGCTGGAGCCGGTCGCACGCGCCGTCGGTGCCCCTCGCGTCAACCTGTTGCTAGCCGACGACGTCGGTCTCGGCAAGACCGTGGAGGCCGGACTGGTCGCCGAGGAGCTGCGGCTGCGCGGTCGGGCCCACCGCATCATGGTCGTCTGCCCGGCGGGGCTCACCCTCAAGTGGCGCGATGAGATGGCGGACAAGTTCGGCCTCGACTTCACCGTGGTCGACTCGGCCTGCTGCGCCGAGCTTCGCCGTACCCACAGCAGCGCTGCCAACCCGTTCCGGGTGTTCCCGATGACCATCGTGAGCCTTCCCTGGCTGCGTACGCCCAAGGCGCAGAGACTCATCGACGAGGTTCTGCCGCCCGGCGGGTCCACGGAGCTGCCGGGCCGCCCCGGACGCCGTACCTTCGACCTGCTGATCCTGGACGAGGCGCACCACGTCGCCCCCAGCGCGCCCAAGCAGATCTACGCCGTCGACTCCCAGCAGACCAAGCTGATCCGGCGCCTCGCCCCCCACTTCGAGCACCGGCTCTTCCTCTCCGCCACCCCGCACAACGGCTACCAGGACTCCTACACGGCGCTGCTGGAGCTCATCGACAACCAGCGCTTCTTCCGCAGCGTCGAGCCGGACAAGGCCGCCCTCGACGACACCGTCGTACGGCGTCTGAAGAGCACCGTGACCAACGAGGACGGCAGCCCGCGCTTCCACGCCCGCGAGTCCCAGGCGCTGCCCGTCGAGTATCCGGACACCGAACGGGAGATCCACGCCCTCCTCACCCGCTACGCCGAGCTGCGCAGGAAGCGCGTCGCTCCCGACCGGCGCGGCGGCCGGAAGGCCGTCGACCTGGTCACCCTGCTGCTGAAGAAGCGGCTGTTCTCCTCCCCCGCCGCCTTCGCGCACACGGTCGGCGTCCACCTCGAATCGGTGCGCGCCAAGGCGAAGTCCGGCAGGAACAAGGAAGTTCAGGCCCCGGTGGAAACCCCACTGTGGATCACTCAGTACGAGGACTACGCCGCCGACCTCGACGACGAGGAGCTCTCCGAGGCCGAGCACGACGCGATCACCCGCGCCGCCACGGTCACCCCGGGAACGTCCGAGGAAGAGTCCGAGCTGCTGGAGCGGATGGCCCACTGGGGCCAGGCCCACCAGGCATCCCCCGATGCCAAGGCCAAGGAGCTCATCAAGACCCTCAGGGCCATCTGCCTCACCGGCGGGACGTGGGGGACGGAGCGGGTCGTCGTCTTCACCGAGTACCGCGACACCCAGGACTGGCTGCTGAACCTCCTCCAGCAGGAGGGCCTCGCCCAGGAGGGCCGCGTCCTCACCCTCCACGGTGGGAAGAACGCCGACGAGCGCGAGCAGATCCGGCTCGCCTTCCAGGAGCCGCCCCACAACCCGGAGGGCAAGGTCCGCATCCTCATCGCCACCGACGCCGCCAGCGAGGGCATCGACCTCCAGGACCACTGCCGGCACCTGATCAACTACGACATCCCGTTCAACCCCAACAAGCTCGAACAGCGCATCGGCCGTATCGACCGCTACGGCCAGCGTCACAACCCGCAGATCATGCACTTCGTCGGTGCCGCCTGGGACAAGGCCAGGACCGATGTGTACGAGGCCGACCTGGAGTTCCTCGCCCGTATCGCGAGAAAGGTCGCGCGGATGGAGGAGGACCTCGGCGAGGTCAACGCCGTGCTCGCCGAGAAGGTTCAGCTCCGGATGACCGGGCAGCTCAGCGACTTCGACATCGAGCACGCCCGTGCCCGGAAGATCAAGGGCCGTCCCACCGGCGGCAAGGTGGACGCCGAGCAGAACGTCACCGAGCAGGTGCGGCGGCTCAGCGCCCAGCTGAAGCAGACCACCGACGAACTCGGCATCACCCCGGACCGGGTCGCCCGCGTCGTGAACACGGCGCTGAACCTGGCACGGCAGCAGCCCCTCGTGCCGTGCCTCGACGAGAACGCGCCGTCCGAGGACGACTTCCGGCAGGGACTGTTCACCGTGCCGCCCCTGACCGGTTCCTGGGAGCGCGCCACCCGCGGCCTGCCCGACAAGCTCCGCCCCGACGTCCTACGCCCGGTGACGTTCGACGCGAAGGCGGCCTCGGGACGCCCCGACATCGTGCTGGCCCATCTGAACCATCCGCTGGTCGCCATGTCGACGCGGCTGCTGCGCGCGGCCGTGTGGAACGCGAACAACGTCGACCTGCGCCGGATCACGGCCGTCGTCAGCGACGACCCCGCCCTGGAGACCACTTTCGTCGGCGCGTACGCCCGATTCGTGCTGGTCGGCACGGACGGGCAGCGCCTCCACGAGGAGATCCTGCACGCGGGCGGCTGGCTCGGCGACAACGGCTGGCAGCGGCGACTGCGCGGTGTGGAGGCGGTCGCCTCGATCCTCGACCACGCACTCACCGAGGGCCGCCCCGCCAAGGAGCGCCTGATCCACCGTCTGCAGCAGAGCTGGTCGAAGACGTACGAGGGCCTCACCCAGTCCGTCGAGGCGCGCGGCAAGGAGCGCAAGGCATCCCTGATGGACCGGCTGGCCGAGCGCCAGGCCGACGAGGAGCAGCGCATCAACGGCACCCTCGACCGCCTCCAGCGCACCCTGCGCGCCCGGCTCGGCGAGACCTCCTCCGGCACAGCGACCTCCCCTGCGGGCGGGATGGACACGCTCTTCGGTCTGGACGAGCTGAAGGACCCCGACGAGCGCCGCCAGCTCACCGACGACCGCAAGCGCTGGCGGGCCCGGCTCGACGGCCTTGAGGACGAGCGTCAGCGCGAACTCGCCGCGATCGCCGCCCGCTACCGCGATCCGCAGGACCACCTCTTCCCGGTCGCCGTCGTCTTCGTCATCCCTGCCAAGGAGGCCTACTGATGAGCCCCGCGCCCCGCTCCGGAGGCCACCGTCCCTCCGCCGCCGCGATCCGTGCCGCGAAGGCGTCCGACGGCAAGCAGCAGCACCTGGACTGGCTGAACCTCGTCGAGGTGTCCGGCCCGTTCCTCACCCTGCCGGTCCTGCTGCGCACCTGGCCGCAGCTGGAGGGCGTCCCCAGCGAGCGCCGCGCCGACATCCGTCTCCACCACGGCATCTGGCAGGACGACCGCAAGGGCGCCGGCCGCCTCGACTGGATCGGCTTCCTGCTGCGCACCCTGCTGGAATGGGACGAGGCCCTGCATCTGCGGGAGGGCGCCGGGCAGTTCGGCGACAGCGGCGAGAGCCTGGCCGAGGACGACGCGCTGCTGGACCGGTTCGCCGTCAGCCCGCCCGGGGCCGACACCACCGTCCGCCCCGACTTCGCCCTCGTCCGCCCCGGCACCGCCCCCGCCGCCGAACCGGACCCTGCTGCCGCCGCCAAGCACGTACCCATCCTCGGCCTGGTCCTGCCGCACGACACCGTGCCGACCCGCCGTATCAAGGGCGACTCCTGGTCGGCGAGCGGAGTCGACCGCCTCGCCCACGTCCTGCGCCAGCACGGAGTCGAGCTGGGCCTGGTCACCGACGGCCGCTGGTGGTCCCTGGTCTGGGCGCCCCCCGGCGGTGTCACCACGAGCGCCACCTTCGACACCATCGCCTGGAACGAGAAGGCCGACCTGGTGGCGGTCCGCGCCTGGGTGTCCCTGCTGCGGCGCGGCCGGTTCTTCGGACGGCCGGAGGACGAGCTCCTTCCGGCGCTGCTGCGCGAGAGCCTGGAGGGCCAGGAAGACGTCACCGAGGCCCTCGGTATCCAGGTCCGCCAGGCCGTCGAACTCCTGGTGGACTCCATCGGCCGCGCCGAGGCCGAGATGGTCAAGCGCGGCGGCAAGGGCCTGTCGGGCGTACCGGCGAGCGAGGTCTACCGTGGCGCCGTCGCGGTCATGATGCGCGTCGTCTTCCTGCTCTTCGCCGAGGAACGGGGCCTGCTGCCCGCGGACAACGAGCTGTACGCGGAGGCGTACTCGGCCGGGCGGCTGTACGAGACGCTGGACAAGCGCCGCCGCGCGGACGGCGAGGACTCCCTGGGTCACACGACGGCCGCCTGGCACCGGCTGATCGCCCTCTTCCACGCCGTGCACGGCGGAGTGGACCACCCGCTGCTCACACTGCCCGCGTACGACGGCTCCATCTTCGACCCCAAGCGCTTCCCCTGGCTGGAGGCCGTCCCGGAAGGCGCGGACGGCACGGACGGCGACGCCACGCGGGCCGCCGACGGCCACACCTCCCTCCTCCCGATCTACGACCGCACCGTCCTGCACGTCCTCGACTCGGTGCAGTTCGTCGTCGTCAACAGGGAGCGGCGCCGGCTGACCTTCCGCGCCCTGGACGTCGAGCAGATCGGCTACGTGTACGAGGGCCTGCTCTCGTACGACGGCAAGCGCGCCCAGGACACCGTGCTCGGGCTCGTCGGCAAGCCGGGCCTGGAACACGAGGTGAGCCTGACCGAACTGGAGGAGCTGGCAGCCCCGTTCGGCGTGGGTGCACGAGCCGTACCCGGCCAGAAGCCGAACCTGCCGGGCCTCGCAAAGAAGCTCTACGAGCGCTTCAAGGACCCCAAGCCGCCGGCCACGGCGTCGAAGCTGGAGAAGCTGCTCGCCCCCGGCGACGAGCAGGCGCGGGGCAAGGCCCTTCACCGCCTGCTCGCGGTCACCGAGAACGACCGCGAACTGGCCGAGCGCATCCTCCCCTTCCACGGGCTGCTCCGCGACGATCTGCGTAGTCTGCCGGTGGTGATCCCGGAGGACGGCCTGTACGTCACGGAGTCCCGCCTCCGCAAGAACACCGGCACCCACTACACGCCACGCGCCCTGGCCCAGCAGGTCGCCGAGGGAGCACTGGAACCGCTGGTCTACCGTCCGGGCCCGCTCCAGACAGCGGACGACAAGCAGTGGAAGCTCATCAAGCCGGACGAGATCCTGAAGCTCAAGGTCGCCGACATCGCGATGGGTTCGGCGGCGTTCCTGGTCGCCGCCTGCCGCTACCTCGCGGACCGGCTGGTCGACGCGTGGGTCGAGGAAGAGGACGAGGAGGCCCTGGCGTTCCGCGGCAGCCACCGCGACCAGGCGGGCGCGGTCACGGCGGCGGACGCGGAGAGCGACCGGGTGATGATCCGCGCCCGGCGCCTGATCATCGAGCACTGCCTGTACGGGGTGGACATCAACCCGATGGCGGTGGAGATGGCCAAGCTGTCGCTGTGGCTGATCTCCATGGACCCCGAGCGGCCGTTCACGTTCCTGGACGACCGGTTGGTGGCGGGGGACTCGCTGCTGGGTATCACGTCCGTGGAGCAGTTGGAGGTCATGGACCTCGACGCACGACGGGGCCGCGAGCGGCACAAGCGGGGCGTCATCGACTTCACGGCGGGTGTGCGGGAGCTGGTCCACGAACTCGCCGAGGACCGCAAGCAGATCGGCGACATGCCGGGCGAGACGCTGAAGGACATCGCGGAGAAGCGGGCCATACTCGCGGACGTTCAGGAGCGGGCGGCCCGGGTCAACCTGCTCGCGGACCTGACGGCGGGGGCCGCTCTGGCCTCGCACGGGAGCGGGCCGCTGCCGGCTCGGGAGTCGTTGAAGAAGGAGATGGCCCGGAACGGGTGGTCCCTGAAGCGGTCCGAGGCTCCGATGGCTGCGGCGGGCATGGGGTTCGCCGTGGCGAAGGGGCTTGAGGGGGCCACGGAGGAGGCTCGGGCACTGGCTCGGGAGTGGCTGGCTACGGATCTACCGGAGGGTGGGTTCGAGAGGGAGCCGGTCCACTGGCCGTTGGTGTTTCCGGAGGTGTTTGAAGGGGGCGGGTTTGACGCGGTGATTGGAAATCCACCATTTTTGGGCGGAACTAAGATCAGCGGGGCCATGGGGGTTGCGTACCGACAATTCGCAGGAATCCAAATTGCCGGGTACAAAGCAGATCGTTGCGACCTGGTCGGCTATTTTGCTCTGCGCTGTCATAGCCTACTAAGAAACTCTGGACAGCTCGCAATCATTGCAACCAACTCACTCGCCCAAGGCGACACCCGAGAAGCCTCTCTCGATAAAATAACGTCCAGCGGATCAGAGATTCGCAAAGCTATCAAGAGTCGCCCTTGGCCCTCCAAGTCCGCGGTTTTGGAGTACTGCGCCGTGTGGGTTTCCCGGGCTCCTATGCACGTGGAAGCAACGCGAGCGCTAGATGACACACCCGTGCGCAAGATCGACCCGTCACTTACACCTGCCTCCAGAGCAGATCGCACGGCGCATCGCCTGGCAACTAACGCCGGAATCTCGTTCGAAGGGTCGAAACTAACCGGCATGGGATTTGTCCTTACCAGCGAGAAAGCCCAGTCCCTAATCGCGAGTGATCCCGCCAATAAAGCTGTACTGTTCCCTTACCTTGTTGGCGAAGACGTCAACAACAGATACGACATGAGCGCTAGCAGATGGGTAATCAACTTTCACGACTGGCCTCTTGAGAGAGCAAAACAATATCCTAACGTCTACGAAATCATCGAACGCGAGGTAAAACCAGAAAGGCAACGCAAGAACACAGACGGGTCCTACGTCCTGCGAAAGCCACTGCCGGAGCGGTTCTGGCAATATGGAGATAAGCGCCCCGCACTAACAGCGGCCATTTCCTCGATGGATCGGATCATCGTCATCACAAAGGTCAGCAAGGTGGTGATGCCCGCAATAGTGCCGACTGGGCAGGTATTCTCACATGCGCTTGGGGTATTCGCATCCAACGACCTTTCACTTTTCGCTCTCCTGAGCAGCGCACCTCACTATTGGTGGGCTATCGACCGCGCTTCCACCATGAAAGGCGATTTGCGCTACACTCCCACGGACGTCTTCGAAACACTCGTGAGACCCGTAGATAATCAGGAAATGAAGAATCTTGGGGCAAGCCTCGATGAATACCGGCGCTGCCTCATGACCGAACGCCGCGTTGGACTCACTGCCATCTACAACCTCGTTCATGACCCGGAATGCCACGACGACGACGTCGTCGAACTCCGCGCCGCACATCGTGCCATCGACGAGGCCGCCATTCGCGCGTACAGATGGGACGACCTCCTGGAGGCTCCCGGTGGGCTGGACCACGGATTCCACGAGACCGACCAGGGCACCCGCTACACCATCGGCCTCATCGTCCGTACCGAAGTCATCGACCGGCTCCGCGAGTTGAACCACGAGCGATACGCCGCCGAGGTAGCTGCGGGACTTCACAAGGGCAAGTCCGGCACCACGGGGAAGCGGTCGCAGGGCACGCCTAAGAAGGCGCAGCGGGAGGAAATCCCGGGCACCGAGGAGGGTGACCCAGCCCAGCATTTCGGGGACGACGGCCTGTTCCCGCCCCAAGATGCCCTCTTCTGATTCGGTCATCACCAGGGCCGCCACCACCCCCACAGCAGCACCGGCGGCGGCCCGCTCTTCCCTCACGCGCAATGCCCAGGCCCCTTCACTCCCGCCCAGTGGAGCGCGTCATGTCTGTCGTCGATACCCGGCTCGTCCAGACCGCCGTTATCGGTACCAAGGACTCGGACCAGCCGGTCATCCTCCCCGAAGAGCCTTACAACCTCGACCAGTTCCGCCGCCACTTCCGGGGGAAGCGGTTCTGGTGCGGCACACTGCTCGGCGGTTGCGGCGAGGAGCTGATGACCAAGCGGTACGAGACCAAGGTCTGCCACTTCGCGCATTTCCCGGATCGGACGGGCATGGCTCCCGCATGTCATCGCGTCGCGAACGGCGCCGACAGCGCCGACCATCTCTTCATCAAGAGGGATCTGACCGAATGGCTCAAGGCCCAGGGGGTCCGTGTCCAGGCCGAGCTGCGCAATCTCGGTACCGGTCCCGGCGACGCGGTGGACTTCTGGCTCCCCTCGACCCGCCAACGGCTGCGCTTCCAGCTGTGTCTTCAGGACTACCGCACCTGGTACCGGGCCGAGCAGGAGCTCGGCACATCCTCCGAGCAGATGGACTGGGTCTTCGGCGCTGAAGGGCCGATCTCGGCCAACATGGTGCAGCGGCAGGGATACGCGCTCCGCGTCAAGTGCGAGACCCACGGCTCGGACCGGCGTGTCTTGATCGGCGTCGAACGCACCGGGCGGCCTGTCACCTGGTCATCACTCGACGATTGCCGACTCACTTCCGACGGGCTAGTCACGCCCGTTCTGGAGGAGCTGCTCAGCGACCGCAGTGTCACCCAGCGCGGCAAAGGCGCGTGGCTCCGGCCTGCCACGTTCCCGCTCCGGGCCGACCAGATTGTCTTCGCTATCGACGCCAAGGCTCCGACGCCCAAGCACTCCCCACTCGCGGCCGAAGGTCGCTACATCATCGCCGCGGACGTGAAGCCCGCCAGCAGCCGCATCATTCGTGCGCATGTGTCCCTCCCGGCTGACGTCCCCATGCCAACCGAGCAGTACGTGTACCGGCTGCACGGAGTGGCCCGTCTCCTCCTCACCGATCCTGACCCGCAGGACGGCGCGCAGTGGGCTGTGCGGGCCGATGGCGTCATCCAGCTCAGTGGCATCGAGGCAGAACGCACTGGCCTGTGGCGCCCAGGCGTCGCTCTTCCCGAACCGGTACGGACAACGCCTGACGTCCCTGTTCCGGAGCAGCGCACTGTCACGGGACAGACGGCTACCGCATCCGGCCGGGCCAACTCAGCCGCTCAATCGACGAGTAGTTCCTCCACAGGGCCGGACCCGGACATGGTGACCCGAGTTCGCAAAGCGCTGGAGGATTTCGCCAGGCGTCGCACGCTCACGGCGTGGAGCACGCTGGGGTTGGTTGCGAAGGTCAACCTGGTCCGGCTGTCTGCGACCGACCGTCGGGACCTCCTTATCGCAGTGGATCGCCCTGCCTCTCCGGACAAGCCCGTACTCTCGGCTCTGGTGCGGGACTCCGGTGGCCGTCCGCTCCCGGATATGACGACCATCATCCGCAAGCTCGGGCTTCAGCCACCTACCGACGATGTCACCTTGAAGCTGTGGTGCGACCGCGAGAAGGAACGCGCCTACCAGACCCACAGCGCATCAGGAGTCCGCCTGATCCCGGCCCGCCTGGCGCTCGGCTCCGACGGCAAGGCATCTGGGCCGCCGATCGTCCCCCAGCCCAATAAGCGCAACGCGCAATCAGGCAGCGGCCATCCGCAGCGACAAGGACTGCTGGAGGAGGGCGTTGCACGGCTGCGTAAAGCTTTGACCCAAGCCGAGGAGTTGCTGCCCCGACTCAGCGGAAGGCACCACAAGCGCCTGTCCGACACGATCAAAGGGGCGCGTAGGCGCCTGAACACGTACGAGTCCGCACGCGCCAAGGGAACCCCTTACCTCGACTGGCTCGGCAGCCGGAGCGACACACCGAGCCACCACGCGCGACTCCTGTTGCGAGCCATTGAGGCCGTGGAGCCCCACGCCGGCCCTCAGCCAACCCCGAAAACGGAACCGCCCGTCGCTTCCCAACCAGTTCCACCGCCCCGGATTACCCAACCCATCTCCTCTAGCCCTCAGGGCAAGGAATCCGGCTCCCAATCGCCCAGGGACCACTCCGCTGACCAGTTCGACGAGTTGGTCAACCAGTTCAGAGAGGCGCAGCGGGTTCTCGATGTCGATCGGGCGGAACAGATCTATCGCATGGCCGGCCCCATCTATAAAGCGCAGTTGTCTCCCGCAGCCCAGCACCGCAATCGCCCGATCCTCGCGGAGATGAGGACGTGGGTAGGCGTCCAACAGCCCAACCGTTCCTCATCGCTTCTCAGACGTTGCCGTCGGCTGATCCACCAGATGCGAGATGAAAAGGACAAGCTGAGTACCGATGCCTTGGTGGCCCTCGTCGCGGAAGCGGAAGCCCTGAGCGAACGAGTCACCCTGTCCGACGGCGAGAAGAAGGACCTCGCCAGGTGGCAACGGCACCTCCAAACGCGGCGCGAAGCCGAGCAGTCCGCCTCGGCCGATGATCCGTCTGAGAACGAGCATGTGGGCGAGGCTCGGCTCTCCCAGTCGCAGATACTGCAACTCGCCTCGACGGTCCGCACTTTGTTGGAGCAGACCGCACGAGGGCAGTCCCTGACAACATGGGGTGAACTGCGGCGGCGCCTGGGAGAGAGCGTCCTCCCCCGCTTGCATCCCGATGATCAGGGCGAGGTTCTCGTCGCTGTCGACCGTGACACCCCCGCCAACGAGCCGCTCCTGTCGAGCCTCATCGTCGTGGGGGACGGCGAAATCCACCCCTTGTACCGTCACGTCGCCTTCTCGCTCGACCGCGACGTTCCTCTCTCCGATGCGGCTCTCCGGAGCGAGTGGACCGTGGAAGTACTACGTCTACGGACACTGTGGAAGCATCGATGACCTGCCAGTTGTCGGCTACGACTCGGTCGCGGTGGCGAGGAAGTCCTTCCAGGCCGGGAAGGTAAACGTGAGCTGCTGCCCCATGTTGTTCTTCGAGTCGCGCACGTGCACGGTTCCCGGAGTTATCGCGACTTCGATGCAATCGCCTCCTCCCGACCCGCTGTACGTGCTTTTGAACCAGATCAGACCAGGCGATGACGGACGCTCATGTCCAACAGTCATAGCTCCCCTGCCAGTTGTTCGATGAGCCGTGCGGACTCCATGACGTTGAGAGCCTGCGACCGCAGCTTGCCATACCGCAGCCCGAACGCACTGGCCTTCGCCGGGTCGGTGACCACGACGCCGATCTCCTGCGACTCGATGTAGCCGACATGTTGGTGTTCCAGAGTCTCCAGCAGCACCAACGGACCGTTGAGCCCTGGATGGAAGCCCCTCACTGTCGGCATGACCTGCACTTCCACATTGCGCAGCTCGGCCTGCTTGAGGATCTTCCTAAACGCGACGCGCATGACCTCGGCACCGCCGATGGGGTTGCGTAGAGCGGCCTCGCCGATGATGAAACAGAGCTCGACACTTGGTTCCCGGGTCAGCAGTTGCTGCCGGTCAAGGCGCGCTTCGACGTGCTGCTCGATTGTCTCGTCACTCAAGGGCGGACAGTGCCCGGAGATCAGCGCCCGCGCGTATGCCTCGGACTGCAACAACCCCGGGATCAACAGCGGATCGTACGAGAACCGGCTCACCGCCTCCGCCTCAATCGCCGCGAAGTCCTGGAAGAACAGCGGCAGTCGCGCCAGGTCCACGTCCTCCTGGAGTGCCCGCAGCGCACCGCCCGCGTTCAGCACCCGCTCCGCCGCCTCCGTGAACGCGGCCTTCGCCGGACGCCGGCCCTGCTCGATGGAGGCGACCTGCTCGCACGAGTAGCCGACGGCGTCCGCCAGTTCCGACTGGGTCATTCCTGCCAGTTCACGGAAGTGCTTGACCAGTTTCCCGTACCCCGTCCAGATCCGGGGGCGATCGTCACCGCCGCCTCCCCCACCGCCGCTCTTGCGCCTGACAGCGTGGCGGTCGCCCATACGCACACTCCTTGGACTCGACAGGGATCGGACCAACTCCCGTAGCGCCCGACGCGTCACGGTCGGCCACCCGTACAAAGGCGGATCCGGCTCGTACACCGGCAGGGCGTACTCCCAGGTGTCCTGTTCAGGCTAGATGCGTGACGGGACGGTTACCCTGTGAATTCCCTTTCGAGCCACTCCCCTGCGCGCCTCGCGCACCCCGGCCCCACCCGCACCTTCACCCAGCAGTTCAGTTCCACGCGGCGAGGGGCGCGGCTGGCCCGTCTCCTCGCGGTGTGCCAATTCGATGCCTGGGGCTGGCCGCACCAGTCGGACACCTCGCAGACCGCCGCACTCCTCGTCGCCGAGCTGGCGTCGAACGCCGTCCTGCACGGCCAGGTGTGCGGCCGGGACTTCCGGCTGCGCCTCACCGTGGACGACACCCCGGCCCAGCCGCACGAACTGGTCACCGCGTTCCCGGCCGTTCTCCGGATCGAGGTGACCGATCCGCGTGGGGAACGCCTGCCGCAGCCGCCCGAGCAGGCGGGGCCCGACGCCGATCCCTGCAGCAGCCCCGCCGCCACCCGCCGCGAAGGTGGGCACGGGCTGCTGCTCGTCCAGAGCCTCGCCACTCGCTGGGGCGTCGAGCCGTATCCGCCCTCCGGCAAGACGGTCTGGTGCGAGCTGGACGTCAGCTCCTGTCCGACACCCGGAGAGCGGTCCTGCCCCAGGGACTGATCACCAGGGACGACCCGCGGTCAGAACAGCATGTCGTCGCGCTGGAAGAGCCCCCCGTCGAAGACGGGAGCCGACTCCCTTTCGCGCGGCAGGTCCTTGTTCACCACCAGGCCGTCCCTCTCGACCCCGTCTTCCCACGGCCCGGCGCCGCCGCGCCCGGCACTCCGCCGCGTCAGCTCCTCTGCCCCGGGCTCGCCAGCACCGCCGGCCTCGCCACTCAGCGTCCTCAGCCTGGCATACGCGTACTCCCCACACAGGTCCCGCACCTCCCCGGGTACATCCACCCGGATCGTGCGCAGCACCCGGAGCCCGCCCGCCTGCCGCGCGGCAAGGATGTCGAGGCGGGCGAATCCGGTCATGGCGAGCATCAGCAGCCGGGACAGGTCGTCGAGGTCGTCCTCGTCGTACCGGAAGCGCAGGTGGTGGAGGAAGCTCTCGGGCTCGTCGTCGGGCAGGCCTATGAGCAGGTCTCCCGGCCGGTCCTTGCTGACCTCGAACTGGATCCGGCCGTCGTGGCCGAGCTTGGCCGCCATGTGCTCTTCGGGGCCGGGGCGCACGGCGCAGAACCACCAAGGGGTGTGGCCGGGCAGGGAGTGCCAGGTGAAGGTCTTCGGTGCCGCTCCCCGGTTGGACTCGGCGCGCAGCTCGACCATGGTCGTCATCCAGCTCGGTGCCGGTGCCTGCGGGTCGGGCAAAACCAGCCTCGGGTGGGGACCGGCGCCCGCGTCCCGCGCGAGGTGGGCCTCCAGCAGCGGTTCCCAGTCGCGTTGCCGGGAGCCGTGGGCCGCCTGGAACAGCTCCTGCTCGTACGTCGTGAGGCCTTCACGTACCCGCCGACAGACCCTGCCGTAGTCCGCTGCCGCGGCCGACACATCCGCCCAGAGGCCGCTGCCCGTGCCGGAGCTCAGCTCATCGGCTCGTAGGCGTACGTACTCCGCGATCTCGTTCCCGCTGCCGAGCGCGACGAGGTGTCGCGCCTCTCCGAGGTACTCCTCGAGGTAGTGGGCCGAGCGGCTCAGTCGTTCGGCGACGGGCGCCCGCTCCAGCAGCCCGAGGGCGGCTCCCGTGACGTTGTCCCGCTGGGTGTCGCGCAGATACGCGGCGAAGGACTGCCATCGGACTCCCGGGTCGAGGGGCCTGTCCAGGGAGCCGTCGCTCATCGCCCTCCGGTCGAGTGCCCAGCGTTCGTCCAGTTCCCGGGCCGCGCGCAGGGCTCCGACGGCTGCGGCGCGGCGTGCGGTGTACAGCTGGAGCAGCCCGCTCCACAGGTCGAAGCTCCGCCAGGGGCGCAGCAGCGGGAGGGAGTGCTCGTGCAGGTGGCGCAGGAGACGGGCGACCAGGTCCGCGCAGTCCTCCAGGGGTGGTTCCCGGTCCGGCCAGAGTGAGTAGAGCTCGTTGGCGATGTCGGTGGCGGCGGCCACCCGCTGTTCGCGCAGCGCGGTGCGGGCCATGAGCATGGCCTGTACGAGGGCGAGGTCTCCCAGGTCATGGGGGAGGAATCGTTCCGTCCCCGGGCAGGCGAAGTCCAGTTCCATCGCCAGTTCCTGGACGATGCCCTCCCACCACTCGGCTCTGGCGCCGGAGAACTCACTGCCGCTGTCCACTTCCCACCCCTGTAACTGCTTCTGCTGACACCATTGTTGAGGATGTGTCAGCTGTTGCCGGACCGGCATCACTGTACGCCGCACGACAGGAGAAGTCACTTGTGAACTGAGTACACGGATGCAATGCTTGGGATGCGCAGTTCGTCGCGGCATCACTCTGTCAGTGGGCCGCCCTATCGTTGTTCGCGGGTGCCGGTCAGCACCCAGGGAGGGAAACGCGCATGCCGTCACCACAGAACGCCCCCGCTCCGGAGCCCGGCGTTCCCCACCCCGTCGACGAGGTCCCGCAGACCTTCCGGTCCGGGTCGTCGTACGACGTCCGGGAGGAGCTCGGCGACCTGATCTCATGGGACCTGCTGGGGCCGTGGGCGGACAACGAGACCGAAGCGCTGCCGCCGAACAGCGCGGGGCCCCGTGACCGCTACCTCGTCGGACTTCTCGGGCCCCGCCCCGCGCCGACCGACCAACCCGTAAAGGTCGCGGTCGGCCAGGCGGAGACCGAGGTCAGCGCGGAGGGCGACGGGCAGGACGCGGAGCTCGGGGACCGGCTCACCCCGCAGGCGGCCGGACGGCTGTGGGCGTCGTCCATGGGCCTGAGCTTCCTGGTGCCGGCCGATGTGGGCATGCTCAGTGTCGTCGCCTCCTGGGGCCGGTACCGGCAGAGCGACAGCAAGACCGACGACGGCCGGTCGGTGCGCACGTGGTCGCGGGAGCCTGCGCGCCACGAGGTGGACGTCCCCGCCGACGCCCCGGGCACCTTCCGTACCGTCCTGGAGGGCGACGACGAGAGCGACCCGAATCGTCCCTGCATCCGGCTCGATGTGCACGTACGGGAGCGTCCCGGCACGGTCGACGGGGCGGACAACCTGCGCTTCGTCGACGTGTCGCTGATCAACGCGCTGGAGGAGTCCCGTGAACTGCGGGACGGGCAGTGGCTGTTCCAGACGAAGCTGGAGGTCACCTCCTTCGACGGGCAGTCCAGCGTCTTCCTGCCGATCGACGACCCGCTGTCCGACGAGCCCGGCCGGATCCAGGAAAGTCCCGAGGAGCAGCATCTGCGGCTGCTGTACCGGCAGGAGCTGAAGCATGCGCACGGGCGGAACGTCGCCGTGCACGCGAGGGTCCTGCCGAAGGGGCGCCGTGCGGTCAAGCTGGAGACGACCTGGCTGCCGGTGAAGGACGTGCCCGCCACGGTCGCACCGAGCACGGCGCAGCAGCCGCTCCTCGCCGGTCTCGAAGTGAGCATGGACAAGCTTGCCGACCTGGCCGTGTGGGAGCGGCGCGATGATCTACTGAAGGCCCTGCAGCCACTGGCCGACGGATACGACGGGTGGCTGGAGCAGCAGGCCGCCAAGGCGCAGTCGCTGTCGGGCGAGCTGCGGACCGCCGCACTGCGTGCGGTCGACGAGGCCCGCGACGCGTGCGCCAGGATCGCGCTCGGCATTGACCTGCTGCACGCCGACGAGGACGCACTGCGGGCGTTCCGTTTCGCCAACCGGGCGATGGCCATGCAGCGGCGGGCCACGGCGACGGCCGCGCTGCGGGCCGAGGGCGGCGAGAAGCCGCCGACGTATGCGGCGGCCTACGCCGAGGTCGACGGTCGCGGCCCCGCGGCCGCGAGCTGGTATCCCTTCCAGCTGGCGTTCGTGCTGCTCAACCTGTGCTCGCTCACCGACCCGGCGCACAAGGAGCGCAGGGCGGACAGCACCGCCACGGTCGACCTGCTGTTCTTCCCGACCGGTGGCGGCAAGACGGAGGCCTATCTGGGCCTCACGGCCTACACCTTCGCCATCCGGCGCCTGCAGAAGATCGCCGGGGAGGGCGAGGACGCCCGCGAAGGTCGGGACGGCGTCGCCGTGCTGATGCGCTACACGCTGCGGCTGCTGACGGCCCAGCAGTTCCAGCGGGCCTCCGCCCTGGTGTGCGCGACGGAGGTGCTGCGCAGGGAGGACGAGACGGTCTGGGGCAGCAGGCCCTTCCGTATCGGGCTGTGGGTCGGCGCCGGTGTCTCGCCGAACTGGTACGGGGACGCGGCGCAGCAGATCGCCGAGGCCACGGAGTCCGCCTCGGGCCGGCATGCGAACGTCCTGCAGGTGCTGTCCTGCCCGTGGTGCGGCGAGGAGCTGCGCGCCTGGCGGGACGTGTCACCGGACGACGTACGGCGTCGCGTCATCGTGTACTGCCCGCGCGGGGAGGACGCGGAGCCCTGCCCGTTCTCGCGGATGAAGGCCCAGGGTGAGGGGCTGCCGATCCTCACGGTCGACGAGGAGATCTACCGGCTGGTGCCGAGCATGCTGATCGCGACCGTGGACAAGCTCGCCCAGCTGCCGTGGCGCGGCTATGCCGGGATGCTGTTCGGGCGCGTGACCGAGTACTGCGACCGGCACGGCTACCGCCACAACGACCTCGACGAGGAGACCGGCTGCGGGTCCCGGCACAACGCCAAGGACAAGCACAAGGCCGTGACCAGCCGGCCGATGCCGCGACGGCTGCGGCCGCCGGACCTCATCATCCAGGACGAGCTGCACCTGATCTCCGGGTCGCTGGGCACCACGGTGGGGCTGTTCGAGTCGGCCGTGGACCAACTGTGCACCTGGCGGGTGAAGGACGCCCGCGGGCAGCTCCGCGAGACCGGGCCGAAGATCGTCGCGTCGACGGCCACCACCCGCAACGCCCGCGCCCAGGTACTGGGGGTGTTCGCCCGGGACTTGGCGATCTTCCCGCCACAGGTGGTCGACGTCGGTGACACCTTCTTCTCCCAGCAGGTCGACGTCACCCGCGACAACCCGGGGCGGCGTTACTACGGCGTGTGCGCCCACGGGGTACGCATGAAGGCCGCAGAGATCCGTCTCGCGGAGATCCTGCTGCTCGCCGGACAGCACATGTTCGACCTCTACGGCGCTCCCGCCGATCCATACATGACGGTGGTCGGGTACTTCAACGCGACCAAGGAGCTCGCCGGTATGCGGCGGGTCCTGGACGACGACGTGCCGAGCCGGCTGCGGGCCAACGGACGCCGCAGGGGCATCGCCAACCGGCTGCTGCGTGACACCGACATGCTCAACCTCCAGGAACTGACCTCCCGTATCTCGTCGGCGGACATCAGCGCCACCCTCAAGCGGCTGGAGATCGGGTTCAACCCGGAGCACGACACGTCGGTGCGCAAGCAGGCGATCATCGACGAGTTCCGGGACGCGGGCAAGGCGCGCCAGCCGCGGGTCCTGCCCGCCATGCCGCACCGCAAGCCGGTCGACTACGTGCTGGCCACGTCGATGCTGCAGGTCGGTGTGGACGTCTCCCGCTTCGGTCTGATGGTCGTCACCGGGCAGCCGAAGAACACCGCCGAGTACATCCAGGCGTCCTCCCGCGTCGGACGACAGGCCAAGCGACCCGGCATCGTGGTCACGCTCTACAACTGGGCACGGCCCCGGGATCTCGCCCATTTCGAGGACTTCGAGCACTACCACGCGACGTTCTACCGGCAGGTCGAGGCGCTGTCGGTGACCCCGTTCACGCGGCGGGCGCTCGACCGGGGCACCACCGCCACGTATGTCTCCGCGGTCCGGCAGGCCTGCGACGAGTTCTCCGACAACGTGGACGCGGAGGGGGTGGACCTCGACGATCCGCGCGTGCGGGACGTCGAGCGGCGGCTGCTGGCGCGTGCGGAGGCGGTGGACGGGGACCGGGCCCGCGGATACCTCGCCGAACGCATCGACGCGCTGCGCGACGCCTGGTCGGCCAAGAAGAGCGAGCAGGGCAGGCTCGGCTATAGGGGCCAGACCCGGCAGAAGCAGACGGTGTTGGGGCTGCTGCGCAACGCGGACGGCAGCGGATGGGACGTGCTCACCGTCCCGCAGTCGATGCGCGAGACGGAGAACGAGATCAACATGCTGCTGCCCGCCGACACGGTGCTATCGGCCCCGGCCGGGAAGGCCTGGGAGTTCGGACCGCCGACCGAGGGCGGCGGCGACGCGGATACGGCGGGCGGCGACGAGTTCGGCGAGGTGCCGGACTCGGACGGGAACGGCAACGGCAACGGCACGGCCAGGGGGCGGCGGTCATGAGCGGCGGCGGATACTTCAGGCGGGTGGGCGCGGTACGGCCGAGCCACCTCATGTTCACCGGCGGCGTCGGCGCCCTCGTGGACCTGCCCAACTTCTCCGTCATGGTCAAGGGCATCGACCACTGGAGCTACGCCGGCGTACCGGACCCGGTGATCGAGGAGCCTCGTCTCCGCAAGGCCGTCAATCGGGCACTGCGACGCTACGGCCCGAACCAGGTGAGCGAGCTGCGCGCCGCGCCGTGGATCCCCGGCACCGACACCGACCCGAAGGGGTACGCGGCGCGGATCGGGGTGCCCGTGACGCCCTTCCCGCAGTGGCTGCGCTGCACGGCGTGCAACGAGCTGGCCTCCCTGGGCTCCGGCAAGTGGGGATTCGAGAACCAGAACCCCCGCCGCCCCGACGAGGCGCGTTTCTACCACGAGAACTGTTACCGGAAGAAGAAGGGCCGCAAGCCCCTCGCCGTGGCCGCCCGCTTCGCGCTCGCCTGCACCAAAGGGCACCTCGACGAGTTCCCGTACACGGAGTTCGTGCACGAGGGCCGGGCGTGCCCCGACACGACGTATCCGACGCTGCGGATGCGGGACAACGGCGGCAACCTCGCAGCCAACGTGTCCCTCGAATGTCTGGTGTGCAAGAAGGCCAAGCGCAACATCCGGGACGCGATGGGCGACAAGGGCCGGGAGAACCTGCCCCGTTGCCGCGGTCGGCACCCCCAGTTCGACGGTGTCTACGACAACTGCGACGCGCAGCCCTATCTGCTGGTCGTGGGCGCCTCCAACCAGTGGTTCCCCGTGGCACTCAGTGCGCTGGCACTGCCCGACACCGGGACCGACTCACTGCGCAAGCTCGTCGAGGAACGCTGGCCGGATCTTGAGGACTTCGAGGACGAGGCGGAGATCGCCATGTTCGCCAAGAAGTCGAAGCACCACCGCTACCTGCGCGACTACGAGCCCGGACAGGTCTGGCAGGCCATATCCGCCTACCGTGCGGCCTTGTCGGGCGAGGAAGGCGAGGCCGAGCAGCCGCCGGGCCCTCCGGACCTGCTGACCCCCGAGTGGCAGGTGCTGTCCGCGGCGAAGACCGCCGACCCGACGGAGGACTTCGCGCTGGTGGAGGCCTCGCTCAGCGGGCCGTTGTCCACCGTCTTCTCCCAGGTGCGGCAGGTGGAGCGGCTGCGCGAGGTGCGAGCCCTCATCGGCTTCACCCGGCTCGACGCTCCCGACCCGGAGGACCCGGGCCTGGTCACCCGCGTCGAGCTCGGGCGGCGCGAACGCGGCTGGATACCGGCCAGCGAGGTGCGCGGCGAGGGCCTGTTCCTGCGGGTGGACGATCAGCTGATGGAGCAGTGGGAGAACCGGGTCGCGTCGAGCGTGGCCCTCGCTGCACACGCCGCGGCCTTCGGCCGGTTCCGAGAGCACCGCAAGTCGGACCGGATCCAGGACAACTCCGATCCGATGCAGGGCTGGCCGGGCAGCCGCTACATCGCCCTGCACACGCTCTCCCATCTGCTCATCCGCACCATCGCGATGGAGTGCGGCTACAACTCGGCGAGTTTGGCCGAGCGGATCTACAGCGGCGACGCCGAGGAGCGGCGGACCGGCATCCTCATCTACACGGCCGTCCCGGACTCCGAGGGCACTCTCGGCGGACTGGTGTCCCTCGCCGACCAGGACCCGAGCACCGGGGAGAACCGGCTGGCCAGGATCGTGCGGATGGCGCTGCACAAGGCGGGGCGGTGCTCCTCGGATCCGCTGTGTGGCGAGCGTCTTCCCCAGGCGCCGGAGGACTTCCTGCACGGTGCGGCCTGCCACTCCTGCCTGTTCGTGTCCGAGACCACGTGCGAGCGCGGCAACCGGTTCCTGGACCGGCGGTTCATCACCCCGCTGGCGGGCGACACCGAACCGCTGGCGCTCATCCCGGACTTCAAGTGAGCGGATTGACCGGGTGAGCCGCAGGCGCTTCGAGGCGGCGGTCGCGACGGCCGCCGCCTCGCTCGGGCCCACACGGACGAAGGCCCTGGCCACGCTCCTAGTTCAGGGCCGCTCCCCGGCATACATCCTCGGCAGGCTGCAGACACCGGCCGCGCTGGAGACCGTCTCGTCGTTGCTGGCCTCGATCACGGAGGACGGCGTGCCCTCGGCGGAGGCGGCGGCGTATCTGCGCGGCTATGTGGCGGCCTGGGTCCGCCAGCGCGAGGGGACCGAGACCCGTGCCGTGTGGAGCGGCCCCTCCACGCCAGGGACACCTGGCCGCTCCACAGCCCAGGTGCTGTCGGAGGTAGTCCGGGCTGCGGAGCACCGACTCGTCGCCATGACCTACTCGGCCCGCTCGTACGCTCCGCTGACCGCGGCACTGTCCGAGGCCGTGGCGCGTGGGGTCACGGTGGACATCGTCGTGGAGACGCTGGCAGGCGCGGGCGGGCTGCTCTCCGGAAGCGAGCCGGCCGACGCCTTCTCCCGCATACCAGGCCTGCGGCTCTGGCACTGGCCGACGGCCCAACGGGCCACTCCCGGCAGCCGGTTGCACGCGAAACTCGCGGTGGCCGACGACCGGATCCTCTTCCTCACCAGCGCCAACCTCACGGCGGCGGGCGCCGAGCGCAACATCGAGGCGGGTGTGCTGCTGAACGGCGGCCCCATGCCGGGGCGGATGGCGGACCACATACGGGAGCTGCAGCGCAGGGGGGTTCTCGCGCGGTTGCCGGGCGCTTCATGAGGCCCCATCACCGTCGAATCATCGCCATTCACATGACTGATTGACAGCCACTCCGCCCTGACGGCCGGAACCTGGCCAACAATTGAGCCTCCGCTTTCACGAAATGTAGGAGGTCACAGATGGTCGCCGTCGCTCTGGTCCACAGCACCGCGCTGATGATGGAGCGGCTCCCGGAGGAACCACCGGCATGGCTGACCCGCGGTGAGCGGACCTTCGCTTACCCGTACAAGGACTGGAGAAAGCCGCGCGTCTGGTGTCTTGCGTTCTTCACCGACCGTCACGCCCGCGACGAGCAGCGCAGAATCATCGGGGTGGGCAGCGTCTTCCCGGGCAGACGATCGGGCACCTACGAACGTGCCCTGCTCACCCGCGACTTCACCGCACTCCGGCTTCCGCTGCCGCTCGTCGACCTTGAGGACACCATGGGGGCCAGCCGCCGGTTCCTCGGCGACGACGGCCGCTTGTCTCCTGCCGCCGGCGACAAACTGCTCGCCGCCGTCCGGCATCTACGGCCGGAACTGAACGAGACACTGGACGACCTGGA
Organism: Streptomyces canus; assembly: GCF_001514145.1. Lineage (GTDB taxonomy): Bacteria > Actinomycetota > Actinomycetes > Streptomycetales > Streptomycetaceae > Streptomyces > Streptomyces canus. Next base: position 913,545 of record NZ_KQ948658.1, on the reverse strand, counting down.
GAACAGCCTGGGGGCCAATCCTCCGACAGGGCGGGAGGGAGAACAGCGGAGCCTTGAGAAGGACGCCTTTGGCACCCTCCTTGAGACGTTCGGCGCGGACCGCGATCCGCTCGAAGCGTGGCAGCAGCCGCTCAGCAGGGACGATCCCCGCTCCCGGTCCGTCCCCTTCATCGAAGGGCTGCCCGCCCTTCGGCAGATCGAGGATCAGCAGATCGTCCATGACTACATGCGTTTCCCCGGCATGGAGGGCGAGGATGCCGTGCAGGTCGGCTGGCGGATCTACCGCCGCAACTCCGAATCCCCGCACCGGTTGTTCGTGTACAACGCCAACCGCACGAACGCCGAGACCGTCATGGGCGTCGACATGATCTACGTGAACGAGCACGCGCGCAGCGTGGCCATGGTCCAGTACAAGCGCATGCGGCAGAGCGGGCGCGGCTGGGTGTACTGGCACGACGCCACCGGTGAGCGGGAACTGAAGCGGATGGAGGCCGTGGACGCCGAGTGCGAGGCCGAGGACGAGTGGGCTCGGACCGGACAGGAGGCCTCAACGACGCTGGGAGACCCCCGCCTGGTCCTCACACCGAGCATGGTCAAGCTGTGCCGGACCACTCCCTTCATGATGAACTCCGCCGCCCTCATCCCCGGCATGTACCTGACGCGGGAGCACTTCTGGGAACTGCTGCAACGCCCCGAGGCCGACGGGCCGTCCGGTGGGACACGTATCGTCGAGGAGTCGGTTCCCCGGTACCTGAACAACACCACGTTCACCACGTTGCTCAGGGACGGGTGGATCGGCACGCGCGGCACCGGCTGGGACTACGTCATCCACCTGATCCGCGAGAGCCTGTCTGCCGGGGGGCCGGGCTCCGTGGTCGTAGGGATGCACCGGAGTGAGGTTCCGCCAGGCAATCGCCGAGTCAACTGACCCGCACCGCAGGCAAACGCGAGCCGTCCGCCCTCGCGTCCTGGCACGTACGGACCGGCCTCGCGAATCGGAGCCGGTCAGTAAAGTGATCGTAGTCTTCTGGAGGGGGCACGGATGGCGACGCTGGGCATGCACCGGGACTTTCTGATGGAGTTCGCCGCGCTGGAGAAACCCGTCCAGAAACGTGTCTTCGAGGTGTTCGAGAAGTTCGCGGCGGCCACGCACGCGGGACTGCACCTGGAGAAGCTCACTCACCAGAAGGATCCGCGGCTGCGGACCATCCGGATCACCGACTTCTGGCGCGGCGTCGTCCTCAAGGCGGAGTCCGGCGACAGCTATCTGCTGTTGAAGGTGCTCCCGCACGACAAGGCCAACGACTGGGCCGCCAAGCACCGCGCGTCGGTGAACGAGGCCACCCAGGGTATCGAGATACGCAACGACGTGGCCCTGGAGCGGGCCACGGCCGGGCTGCGGGCGCTGGCCGCCGACGAGCCGTCCCGTCTGTTCTCCGCCTCCGAGTATCCGGACAAGGTGCTGCGCAGCCTCGGCGTCGACGAGGAGATCCTGCCGATCATCCGGCTGGTCCCCGACGAGGCCCACCTGGAGGCGCTGCACAAGGTGCTGCCCGAGCAGCAGTACGACGTGCTGCTCGGGCTCGCGACCGGCATGAAGCCCGAGGAGATCGACCGCGAGCTCGTGCAGGCGTACGCCCGGACCGCCGTGCAGAGCGCCCGCGCCTCCGAAGGCGACGAGCTGGGCACCGCCATGGCCCGCTCGCGCGGCCGTATCGCCCTCGTCTCCGGGGCCGATGAGCTGCTGGAGATCCTTCAGCGCCCCTTCGACGCCTGGCGGGTCTTCCTTCACCCGAGCCAGTACCGGGTGGCCTACCAGGAGAGCTACGCCGGGTCGGCGCGGGTCACCGGCGGACCCGGCACCGGCAAGACCGTCGTCGCGCTGCACCGGGCATACCACCTCGCGCGGCACCTGCCCTCCGACGCACCCGATGGCTGTGTGCTGCTGACGACCTACACGAAGGACCTGGCCGCCGAACTACAGCGCTGCGTGGAGCTGCTGATCACGGATGACGCCGTCCGCGCGAAGATCCGGGTGGTGAACGTCGACGCCCTGGCCAACGAGATCGTACGGGCGGACCGCGGCGGCGCACCGCTGAAGCTGGTCTTCGACCAGAAGGAGGTCACCGCCCGGTGGGCGCGGATCGCGCGGCGGTTGGACCTCGACTTCACGGACGTCTTCCTCGACCAGGAGTGGCGGCACGTCATCCTCGCGCACGCCGTCGCCACTCCCGAGGAGTACCTGAAAGTGGTGCGGACGGGCCGTGGCAGCGGGCTCGGGCCGCTGAAACGCCTTCAGGTGTGGCGTGCGGTCTCCGCTTTCGAGGAGCAGCTGCGCCAGGCCGGGGAGTGGACCTTCCTGCAGGTGTGCGCCGAGGCAGCACGTGTCCTGGACGGGCGGCGCGACGAGCGGCCCTTCCGGCACGTGGTGGTCGACGAGGCGCAGGACCTGCACCCCGCCCAATGGCGGTTCCTGCGCGCCCTCGTCGGGCCCGGCGCCGACGACCTGTTCCTCGCCGGGGACACCCACCAGCGCATCTACGGCAACCGGGTCTCGCTTCGCTCGCTCGGCGTCGAGGTCGTCGGACGCTCGTACCGGCTGCGGGTCAACTACCGCACCACACAGGAGATCCTCGCCTGGTCCACCGCGCTGTTGACCGGAGAGAAGCCCGACGACATGGACGAGGGGAAGGAGACCCTGGCCGGCTATCGCTCCACGATGCATGGCGAACGACCCGAGACCGCGGGACACGCCACGAAGCCCGAGGAGATGGCGGCGCTCGTGGCGCAGGTTGAGAAGTGGACCGCCTCGGGCGTGGAGGCGGAACACATCGGCATCGCGGTGCGGTTCATCCAGTTCGGGCGGGACATCGCCCAGGCCCTGGAGCGCGCTGGCATCTCCGCTTTCGTCCTGGGGGCCGGGCGCAGTGGCGCGGGGGTGCGGATAGGGACCATGCACCGGATGAAGGGGCTGGAGTTCCGCTGCGTGGCCGTGGCCGGGGTGATGGACGGCACGGTTCCGATGAAGTCCGCCGTGACTCCGGTGGACGTCGACGCCCAGCAGCACCAGGAAGACCTCAACAGCGAGCTCAGCGTGCTGTTCGTGGCGTGCACGCGGGCGCGTGAGGCACTGCGTGTGTCCTGGCACGGGACGCCGAGCCCCTTCCTGGCACCTGTCATCAGCGGCCCGCGTCAATAGCACCTTGTTCGACAGCACATTGTGTTCGAGGTGCGTGGGCCCACGGGTTCTCGGGTCCCACGCACCTGATGGGCACGTCAGAGCGTGTCCGGACCGTCGTCCATCATGCGGCGGGCCTCGGCCAGAGCGGCGGTGTGCGCGAACCACTCCAGCACCGCGCAGATCTCCTCGCCGTGCCCGGAGAAGACCTCCAGCGGGAAGGACGGACGCAGGTCCAGTTTGGCCTCGGCCAGGTCGATGCCCTCGATGCCGTTCAGCCGGATCAACAGCTCACGGCGCAGTGGCTCGTCGTCGAACGGGGGGCGCCGCTTCAAGTGCTGGAATACCACTTCGACGGTGCCCGCGACCGGGTAGATCCCGAGCGGCCAGAGCGCACGGGCGGTATCGCTCGCGGCGCCGAACCGCACCATAGGGAAGCAACTGGTCTCGTCGGCTCGGCCGTAGGCAAGGTGGCCACCCTGCTGCTCCCAGAAACGCAGCGCACCGAGAACGCCCTGCACGGTCTCCTCGGTCTGGTTGTCGCGGAGTTGCGCTTCGAACCGGTCAGCCGTCGTCTGCTGCTGCTCGACTTCGGCCTGCGCGGACGGCACCGTCTCATCGGCGGTGTCCCTGCCAAGCAGGACTGCCAGGTCGGCGGTGGTCAGCCGGTGGGACCGGCGGGCCCGTCCCGCGTCGTCGAAGGGAACACCCTCCGCTTCCAGACGGGTTCGCGCGTCGCCGGACTCCTTGCCGTCCGGCCACCGGAAGCCCGCCGAGACGCGGCCGTCCGCGGTCAGCACGCGGTAGGCGCCGTGCAGGCTCGTCTTGGTCGCCAGATGCTGTCCCACTGGGACGGCATGGGTGCCGATGAGTGCCGCCATATCGCCGTAGGTCGTCCACGTGCCGGCCGGCATGGCGAGAAGCGCGGCCCGGAGCTCCTTCCAGCCGGCCCATTCGTCCTCTGCCTGGACGACTCCCTCGACGGGGCCGGGCCACAACCGCACTGCTCTGTCCGCCAGTTCGTCCGCGCGGGCGAGGATCTCCGTCTTTCCCCACCGTTCCTCGTCGGCGATCCGCTGGTTCATGCGCAGGGCGCTGGCGTCGAGGATTTCCTGCTTGCGGCGGAAGGGGTGGTTCGACAGGCGTGCGTTGTCCGCGGAGAGGGTGAGGTTGCCCAGGGTGTGGACGAGCAGGGCGTGCAGTTCGTCCGGGCTCTGGCCGTCCTCGGCGTCCTCGGCGAGAAGGTCGTACCACTGCTGGGCCGGGTTCTGCGGCAGAACGTGCTCGACGGTGAGGGAGGCCTTGGCGTAGTCGACGGGCTCGCTGCCGTCGTAGCTCTCCTCGAGTCTGCGCAGTACCTGGAACCGCTGGTTGCTTCGTCCCGCCTTGTAAAAGGGGCGGGTGCGGACCGCCTCGCGCAGCGCTTCGTCGCCGGGCCAGACGCGTGCCCCCGTTCTGTTCCGCGACAGGAAACGGCGTACGGCGTCCGCCGGGTCGTCCTTCTCTAGTTCCTTGGGCATCTCCATGAAGACCCGGTTGCTGCCCGTGGTGGACAGACCCGCCAAGAGGCGGCGCACCATGTAACTCTCGGCGTAGGCCAGCGCTCGGGCGGCCTGTTGGGGCGTGGCCCGTCCGTCGTCGACGCGGTCGAGTAGTTGGAGCGCCAGCGGGTAGTGGGTCTGGCCGCCCCACCGGGACAGGCGCTCCAGGACCTCGCGCAGCTGCGGGTCCGGCTCCCGCCGGGGCTCCAGGATGCGCATCAGCCGTTCGGCCCGCCGGGCGAGGGAGGCGATCTCGGCCTCCAGTGCCGCCTCGTCGGTGCTCAGCGGCTCCAGGCGCTTCTTCTGGTCGCGGTAGATCTCGCTCTGCTTGGCGCGGCTGTTGCCGGCCACGACCAGGTCGAGCCAGACGAGCAGTTCGAGGTTGTCGGGACCGAGGAGGTCCTGCATGGGCAGCCAGTGATTGCGGTAGACGGACTCGCCTCGGGTCTGCAGGCACATGAAGAGGTAGTTGCGCAGCAAGTCGCTCTGGCGGAGACCGACACCGGTGTTGTTGATGGACTCGAAGATGCGGTAGACGTTGTCGCCTTCGGCCGCGGTGATCTCGACGATGGACAGCAGACTGCTCAGGACGGTTTCCACCGCGCCCGTCCACGCCTCGCCGCCGTTCTCCTCACCCTCCGTGAAGACGGTCAGGAAAAAGCGATAGGCGGCGCCCACGTTGCCGGGGCCACCGGCCTTGGGGGTGCTCTCGACGCACGCGGTGAAGGCCTCGCGGTCTGCCTGCGTCGGCAGGAGGCGGTAGTGGTCATCGCCGTTGCGGTACCTGTTGACGAGCACGAGGTCGTGGATACGGTCGGCGTCCCGCTCGGCGCCGCGCTCCCGGTAGCGGTCACGCAGCGCCGTGAGGGCCAGCATGAGGGTGGTGAGCCGCTGCTGGCCGTCGACGACGAGCCAGCGCTGCATGCCTCCCGCGGTGATCCTTCCCGGGGCGAGTACCACGGAGCCGAGGAAGTGGGTCGCGGGGGTCCTGCCCTCCAACTGCTCCTCGACCAGCTCCAACACGTCGTCCCAGAGCTGCCGCAGCTCGTCCTTCTCCCAACTGTAGGTGCGCTGGTAAAGCGGCACCTGGAACTGCTTCTCGCCCTGGACGAGCTCCTTGAACGTGGTCTCCTGAGCGTGCACTCGCCTCTCCCCCACTGTCTGCCGGACCGGCTCATGCTCCCCGTCGAGGTGGGATGGCCTCTGCCCCCGGCTCGATCACCAGCGGTGACACTACCGGCCGAGCCTCAGGGCGCACACCTCGTTCCCCTGCCATGGGGATGTCATAGGTGAACCAGATGGCCCGAAAGGCCGTATCTGACCTGTGAACAAAGTCAATGACCGTAGTAGCCTGACAGGCCTAGGAGGGGAAGGGTGGCTCAATCACGCACCTGCTGTAGGGGGCAAATCCTCGTTCGATCAGAAACGCCCTGGGAGTGCAGATGTCCACGCCGCGCGCCGTACCGGTGACCCTGGCCGAAATTGCCCGTCTCGCCGGCGTCGGGCGGGCTGCCGTCAGCAACTGGCGGCGGCGGCATCCGACCTTCCCTCAGCGCATCGCGGGCACCGATGTCAACCCCCAATTCTCCATGACTGACATCGAGAGCTGGCTGCGCCAGAACAAGAAACTCAAGAAGTCCGTCGAGCGGGAATGGCTCTGGCCTCGCTTCGAAATGCTCGGCGGGCGCGACGAGACTGGGGACGCCGTCGCACGGACGGGACGACTCCTCGCCGGCCAGGAGGACGAGGAACGTGGTCAACTCCTCCCTGAAGCATCAGAGTTGGTCGACCAGGCCGTGGCGCTGGGGCGGCGCGAGGGGGAGACCGGAACGTTCGCGTTTCTGCTGCGCCGGTGGCTCGACGTCCACGTACGCCAGATCGCCACGACGCCGGAGCCCCTGGCAGCACTCATGGCGGACCTCGCCCTCGGCTCGGCCGACAGTGCCGGGAGTGGCTCAGGCAGCGTCACGATCATGGATCCTGCCTGCGGCACCGGGCACCTGCTCGTGGCCGGTGCCGAAGCGATGAAGGCATCCGGAGGCGGGGAGCCTACCCTGCTCGGCGGTGACCGCGACCCCATCCTCGCCGCACTTGCGGACGCTCGCCTGAGACTCGCCGAGAAGGAAGGCGGGCGGGCCGTCATCGATGTACGAGCCGCCGACTCGCTGCGCGACGACCCCTTCGCCGATACCCCCGCCGACATCGTCCTGTGCAACCCGCCCTTCAGCGAGCGGGACTGGGGGTACGAGGAGCTCGCCACCGACGCGCGTTGGAGCCACGGGCTGCCCCCGCGTACCGAGCCCGAACTCGCCTGGGTGCAGCACTGCCTGGCCCGGCTGCGTCCAGGCGGCGCCGCTGTGCTGCTGCTGCCGCCCGCCGTCGCAGCCAGGAAGGCGGGACGGCGGATCCGTGGTTCGCTGCTGCGCACCGGCCACCTCCGGGCCGTCGTCGCACTGCCGCCGGGATGCGCTGCACCGCACAGCGTCTCCCTGCACCTGTGGCTGCTGCGGACGCCCGCGCCCGGGGAGGAAAAGCAGGCGGGCGGGCGGCTACTGGTCGCCGACGCCGCGTCACGCTTCTCCCGGGATTCCGCGCGGGAGAGCACCCCCGCCCCCGACTGGGCGGCGATCGGCGCCTTCGTCCGCGTGGCCGTCGAGCAGGCCGATTCCCCGCAGCTCCCCGCCTATGTCGCGCAGGTGCCTGTCATCGAACTCCTCGACGACGAGGTCGATCTCACCCCGGGACGCCACATCACCCCGTCCCCAGCGGACACCGCGCCCAGGCTTGCCACATCCTGGGCGGAGTTCACCTCACTTACCGCAAACGTGGATAAGTCGGCGCGGCTGCTCGCCGCGCTCGACCTCGTCTCAGCCAACGCGGACACACCGACGGCGACCACCGTCGCCGAACTCGCCCGGGCGGGTGCGCTCACACTGCGCGGCGGCCAACAGCCACCGGAGGGGTCGATCCGCACCAGCCCCTCGTCCGACGGCGACACCCCCTTTCTCACGGTTCCCGACCTCCTGGGGACGGGGGAACCCGGGGGCTGGCTCGCCTCCGACGGCGATTCGGCCCGCGAGGCAGTGATCGTCCAACCCGGGGACATCGTGGTCGTGGGCGTGGCGCGGAATTTCTCCGCCTGGGTCCACGAGGGGCCGCCGACCGCCCTCGGTCCGCATCTGCATGCCGTTCGGGTACAGCCCGAACAGCTCGACGCCTGGTTCCTCGCCGGTTCGCTCCGTGCCCCGGCCAACGCCCGGCAGGCCGGCACCCACACGACGAGTTCCTCCCGCATCGACGTCCGCCGCCTCCAGGTCCGCCAGGTCCCGCTCGGTGAACAGCGTCGCTACGGCGAGGTTTTCCGTGAACTGGATTCCTTCGAGCGGGTGTTGCGCCGCGCCGCCGACCTCGGCGCGGACCTCGTCCGCGGCCTCGGCGACGAACTCGCGGCGGGACGCCTGGCGGGCGGGGCATAGAGCGCTGAGCGTTACACGGCGGCCGGTTCCGTGTGACTCGCGAAACGGCTCTACCGCCGAACTGCGAACGTCATCCGGCCCGGCCTGCGCGGGTCGTGTTCACGAGTCGGCGTCCGTAGTCGCAGCGACGAAAGGCGAACCTCAGCATGGCTGGGCACACCACCGGCCTCAGCCCCGCTGCCGCCCTTCTCAGCCTCCTGGTCCGCCGCTACGACCTCAATCAATTGGCTCGAGGCTTACTCGACACCGCAGGTCATTGCCTCGGATCCAGTCGGTTCCGTAGACCTCCCGCCAGTACTCTCGCCCTTCCTGCCCGCCTCGATGGGGGCTTGGCGGCGCCGTTGAAGCTCATCGCGCTCAACGTCCGGGATCGTCATCGACTCGGCAAGCACGGCGGCAAGCGCGTCCACTTGAGTGTTGTCGGCCATGGCTACCTTCATGGCGACCTACGTAGCCGTGCGACCCCGTTTGAACCGGTACGGAACGGGTCTGGCTGACTCTCAGATTCGACAGAAAAGCGCCCCTGATGGCAATTTCACCGGTCAGGGGCCCTTGGCGGCAGACGAGTCGGGCTGTACGCCGGGTTCTGTCACCCGGGCTCCTCGCGGGGCCCGGGGAGACGGCCATCCATCTAGGGCCGGCGTTGCCGCCGGCCTCGTGCGGTCTACCCGGGGACTCGGGCGGGCAGCCCTCGAACGTCCTCGCAGGAGCGCCAAGGCGCTCCCTTTTGACCTTGCTCCGGGTGGGGTTTACCTAGCTGCTCAGGTCGCCCTGGGCACTGGTGGTCTCTTACACCACCGTTTCACCCTTACCGAGGACCGAAGTCCCCGGCGGTTTGTTTTCTGTGGCACTTTCCCGCGGGTCACCCCGGGTGGCCGTTAGCCATCACCCTGCCCTGTGGAGCCCGGACGTTCCTCGGGAAGGCCCCTGAGGGACTTCACGCGGCCGTCCGCCCGGCTCGTCTGCCGTGTCGACCATGTTACCGGGCGCGCGCCTCGCCTCTGTCCGGCCGGGGTTCCGGACCGCGGCGGACGAGTCGCTTTGCGCGGCCTCGCCCCTCCGGGTGACTCAGCACCGGGCGGGTGGCGGCCCCCCGACCGGAGGCCGTCGCCAGTACCGAGCCCGCCAGGATCAGGGTGAAGGCCGCCAGGATGGTCGCCGTCAGTGGCTCGGACAGGAAGATCGCCCCCGCTGCCACCGCTACCGCCGGATTGACGTACGTGAAGACGGTTGCCCTGGTCGGGCCCGCCTCCTTGATCAGCTCCAGGAAGGCCACGAAGGCGACCGCGGTGCAGACCACGCCCAGGGTGGCCAGCGCGGCCAGGACCGAAGGGGAAGGCATCTCCGACGGCCAGGTCATCGCCGCCGCCGGGGCGTAGACCAGTGCCGCGAGGGCCAGGCAGGGGGCGATGAGCTGGAGGGTCGGGACAGCCTTGAGGTAGCGCGCTGCGATCAACGGAGCCGTTGCGTAGCCGATCACCGTGATCAGCACCTCTGCCAGGGAACGGGCGTCCCCGCCTGTCAGGTGCGGGATCGTGAGGACTCCTACGCCGGCCAGGCCCAGGCCGAGTCCGACGACGCGCCGCACTCCCAGCCTCTCCGTTTCGCCGAAAAAGCGGGCCAGGGCCACTCCTACGATCGGGACGCCCGCGATCAACAGGCCCGCTGTCGAGCTGGACAGGTGGCGTTCCGCGTCGGTCAAGGTCCACCAGGGGCCGATGATCTCGATGCACGCGAAGGCCAGCATCGGGCGCCAGTGGGTTCGAACGGTGGCGGGAAGGCCGCCCTGCCGTATCGCGAAGGGCAGGAGCAGGGCCGCGCCCAACGCGCAGCGCGTGAACACCACCATCGACGGGGACAGCGGGGCATCCACCGCCACCTTGATCAACAGGTAGGGGATGCCCCAGACCACTCCCATCAGGGAGAACAGAAACCAGCCGCGTGCAGTCATGCGGCCATGTTCGCCACGTCAGCGGCGGCCGTCTTGAACGCTGTTGCGGTACGCCGCCGGGGTGACCCCGAGGACCCGTCGGAACCAGCGGGTCAGGTGCGCCTGGTCGGCGAAGCCCACCAGGCCGGCGACCTCGGCCGGCTTCAAGCCGGACTCCAGTAGTCCGCGGGCCCGGTGTACCCGGTGCTGCGCCAGCCAGGCGTACGGGGGTATCCCCATCGTCGTACGGAAGGCTCGGAGGAGTTGGTAGCGGGACAGGCCCAAAGCGGTGGCGAGTTCGGCGAGGGAGGGGGGCTCCAGGAGGTCGTCGGCCAGGCGGTCCCGCACCGCGTGGGCGATGTGGGCGGCGCCCGGCACCGTGTCGTTCGTCGCGCGGGCCGTGGAGTGGCGGCGGGCGAGGGCCGTCAGCAGCCACGGGAGGCGGGACTCCATCTCCAACGGGTCGGGGCAGACGCTGAGTTCGGTGTGGGCGCGGCGGAGCGCGGTGGCTAGTTCGGGGTCGTCAAGGAGTGGCTCGTGGAAGTACGGGAGACCGCCGCCGACGGTGCCTTCGGTGAGGAGGGCAGGGTCGGGGTACAGGGCGCGGTAGGCGTAGCCGCCGTCGGAGGCTGCGGGGCGGCCGGTGTGCATCTCGCCTGGGGCCAGTACGACGATGGAGCCGGGGCCGGGGCGGAGGTGGTCGCCCCGGTAGTCGATCACCTCGGAGCCGCCGACGCAGATGCCGATGCTGAACTGCTCGTGCGTGTGCGAGGCGTAGACGTGGCGGTCGAAGCGGGCGGTCAGGAGGTCCAGCGGGGGGCCGCAACGGCCCAGCCGTGCCCTGGTCCACAGAGCCTGTTCCCGTGCACTCATCCCCGTACCCCCGTCCACCACCCTCGTGCACCGCTAAGGGTGCAACGACTTCAGGCCCCTCTTCCATGCCGCGTTCAGGTCCGCGTCGTCCGGAAACCTGCCGTGGATCTCCAGGATCACCATGCCGTGGGCGAAGGCCCAGACCGAGCGGGCCAGGTCCAGGTCGCCGTCGCAGGCCCGCATCAGCGGCATCGCGGCGCGGTCCTCCAGACCCGCGGGGAGGGCGGGGCGCGGGAGGGGGCGTTCGGTGCTGAGGCAGTACAGGTGGGGGTGGGCCAGGGCGTACGTCCGGTAGGCCTCGGCCAGGGCCGGCAGGGAGCCGGGGGCTCGTTGCTCCGCCGACTCCAGCGCCGCCGCCGACTCCTCCAGCATCTGCGCGATCAGTTCGACCTCCACGGCCTGCTTGTCCGGGAAGTGCTTGTAGAGGGAGGGCGCCTTGATGCCGAGGCGGTCGGCGAGGGCCCGCAGGGTGAGGGCGGTGGGGCCGGACTCCTCCAGCAGCTCGCGAGCCGCCGTCGCGATCTGCCGGGCGCGGGGGGTGAGACGGTCGGTCACGTCCGCACCTCCCCCAGACGCACGATCGGTCACTACGGAAGCCCTCTCAGCCACGCTGGAACCCCTCCTTCGTCCGCAGCCCGTACCCGAAAGCGCGATCGTACGAGATGTGGGCGAGCCAGCCGCACAGGGCCGCGAAGAGCGCGGGCACGGCGACCGGGCCGACCGTGTACAGAGCCATCAGCGCCAGCGGGACCAGGGCCCGGTGCATCGCGTTGTAGTACGGCACCGCTCGCGGCGGCAGCTGGCCCTTCGCCATCCGGGGCGCCTCGTCGAGGGCGACCAGGAAGGTCAGGTCCGGGAGGACGAAGAAGGTGAGGGCGAGGGTGCCCGCGAGCCAGCCGTGGTTGACGGCCTCCAGGACCGAGAACGCGGACCAGAACAGCGCCCCCGCGAGCCAGGCCGTACGGCGGACGACAGTGAAGACGCGGCCACCCCGACCCCGGGCGTGCGCAACGGGTGCGGCTGTGGCTGTGGCGACAGTGCTCATGATCCCCTCCGACAAGCTCGGCTAACGTCGTTAGCCAGAACAGTATGGCTAACGACGTTAGCCGTCAAGAGGTCCTCCACCGAACGCGGTCACGCAGGAGCGAACCGCACCTTCGCCCCTCCCGGACCCACGGGATCGGCCTGGGTGAGCCTGACCCTCAGCCGCTCCCCCAGCTCGACCCCCGCCCCCTCCACCCGCCCGATCACCGCCGGTGTCTCCAACTGCACGGTCCCGACCGCCGGTCGGCGTTCCTCCACGTCCACCACGCAGCCGTCGAACACCTCCCCCACCCGGTCCTTCAGCAGCGCCGCCTCAACGATGTCGACGCACTCCCGTTCGGCCGTCGCGGCGAGGCGGCCGCCCTCGGCCATCTCGCGGGGCAACGCCTCGAAAGCCGCGAGCACCCAGTCCGGTACGGCCGTCCCCGCCACCGCCGCCAGGCAGATCTCCGATGCGTACCGGTCGGCCAACCGCCTCAGCGGGGCCGTGCAGTGGGCATAGGGGGACGCCACCGCCGCATGGGTGGTGATGGCCGGCAGGACCCCGTCCCGGAAGACCGTGTAGCCGGCGCCGCGCAGCAGGGTCGTGCACTCCTGGAGGAAGGCCGCGTGGTGGGGGATCCGCGGGTCCAGGGAACGCACCAGCGCCGCGTACGACACATGGTGCGGCCAGTCGATGTGCAGGGCGTGGGCGGTACGGCGCAACCGTCCCACCGCGCCGTCCGGGGCGGCGGGCAGGGTGCGGAGGACGCCCGTGCCGTACGCGAGCATCAGGTCGGCCGCCGCCATGCCGGTGAGCAGGGAGATCTGGGCGTTCCAGCCGTCGGCGGGAACCCCGGCGCGGTACGTCAGTTCGTACGTGCCGTTCCGCTGGACGATCTCCTGCTCCGGCACGTTCAGCGAGATGCCGCCGCGCTCCACCTCCAGCCGTTCCCGGAGCTCACCGACCTCCTTGAGCAAGAAAAGTGGCTCGTCGGCGGTGCCCGAGTCGATCGCCTTCTGCACGCCCTCGTAGTCGAGCCTCGCCCGGCTGCGGACGAGGGCGCGGCGGACGTCGGCGGCGGTCGTACGGCCGTCCGCGTCGAGGTCGATCGTCCACAGGGCGGCCGGGCGGACCTGGCCCGGGAGGAGGCTCGCGGCACCCTCACTCAACACCGGCGGATGCAACGGAATCCGGGCGTCCGGGAAGTACAGGGTCAGCACGCGCCGGTGCGTCTCCGCGTCCAGCGCCGATCCGGGTACGACGAAGGCGGCGACGTCGGCGATGGCGTACCGGACTCGGTAGCCGGTGCCCCGTCGGGTCAGGTGCATCGCCTGGTCGAGGTCGGTGGAGCCGGGTGGGTCGATGGTGAAGAGGGGGATGTCGGTGGCGTCGTCGTACGCCTTCAGGAGAGGCGGCCGTTCCGCCTCCGCCGTCACCCCGGGTGGGAAGCCCGACGGCACGCCGAGTTCGGCGCGCAGGGCCGTGAAGGCGCTCCTGAAGAGGGCGTCGGTCACGCGTATGCGGCGACGGGGCATACAGCGAGCGTAGGACCGGGACCACCGAGGGGCACGCCGTACGCTGTCTCGGAGCTCAACCGAAGGAGATCGATCCCGTGCTTGTCCTGCTGCCTCCCTCCGAAGGCAAGGCGTCCTCCGGTCGTGGCGCCCCGCTGAAGCTGGAGACGCTGTCGCTGCCGGGGCTCACCGAGGCCCGTGCGGCGATCCTCGAGGAACTCGTCGAGCTGTGCGCCGGGGACGAGGAGAAGGCGCGCGAGGTGCTGGGGCTGAGCGAGGGACTGCGCGGCGAGATCGCGAAGAACACCGAGCTCAGGACCGCGGGAGCGCGGCCCGCCGGGGAGATCTACACGGGTGTCCTCTACGACGCCCTCGACCTGGCTTCCCTCGACGCGGCCGCGAAGAGGCGTGCCGGGCGTTCGCTGCTCGTGTTCTCGGGGCTGTGGGGAGCGGTCCGGGTGACGGACCGGATTCCGTCGTACCGCTGCTCGATGGGCGTGAAGCTGCCGGGGCTCGGAGCGCTGGGCGCGCACTGGCGTGCGCCGATGGCCCCTGTGCTCAACGAGGCCGCGGGGAACGGGCTCGTGCTCGATCTGCGGTCCTCCGCGTACGCGGCCGCGTGGAAGCCGAAGGGTGAGGTCGCGGGGCGGACGGCGACCGTACGGGTGCTGCACGCGCCGACGCGGAAGGTCGTCAGCCACTTCAACAAGGCGACCAAGGGGCGGATGGTGCGCAGTCTGCTGTCGGCGGGGATCGCGCCCAAGGACCCCGCGGAGCTGGTGGAGGCGTTGCGGGAGCTGGGGTACGAGGTGGAGGCCGAGGCGCCTGCGAAGGCGGGGGCGGCCTGGTCACTGGATGTACTGGTGGACGAGGTTCACTGAGCCCCCCCCCCAGACTCTCCCCAGACTCCCCCCAGACAGTAGATTGCAGCATGCGCAACGCCCTTTGCGCATGCTGCACACCGCGGGCAGGATGACGCCATGGCCCCCTCGCCCCTGGACCTTGCCCCCGTCGTGCCCGTCGTCGTCATCGAGGACGCCTCCGACGCCGTACCGCTCGCACGCGCCCTGGTCGCCGGAGGGCTGCCCGCGATCGAGGTGACCTTGCGGACGCCGGTCGCGCTGGACGCGATCCGGGCGATCGCCGGGGAGGTGCCGGAGGCCGTGGTGGGTGCGGGGACCGTCATCACGCCGGAGCAGGTGACGCAGACGGTCGCCGCCGGTGCGCGCTTCCTCGTCAGCCCGGGCTGGACGGACGTACTCCTGGAGGCGATGCAGGCGTCCGGGGTGCCGTTCCTGCCCGGGGTGTCGACCACCTCGGAGGTCGTGGCGCTGCTGGAGCGGGGTGTGACGGAGATGAAGTTCTTCCCGGCCGAGGCCGCCGGCGGTACCGCGTATCTGAGGTCGCTCGCCGGGCCGTTGCCACAGGCGCGGTTCTGCCCGACGGGGGGCATAGGTTCCGCCAACGCGCCCGACTACCTGGCCCTCCCCAACGTCGGCTGTGTGGGCGGCACTTGGATGCTTCCGGCGGACGCGATCGCCGCGCGGGACTGGGGGCGGGTGGAGGCACTGGCCCGCGAGGCCGCCGGGCTGAAAACGCTAGGGGCGCAGGTGTGAGGTGTCGTTGAGGAGCCGCACGCTCGCGTTGCCGTCGGCGTAGTACGCGACCGCCGACATGGACGCCGCCGAGAGTTCCATGCGGAACAGGGACTCGGGCGGGGCGCCAAGGGCGAGACGTACGAACGTCTTGATCGGGGTGACGTGGGTGACGAGCAGGACCGTGCGGCCCGCGTACGCCGCGACGAGCTTGTCCCTGGTCGCCGCGATCCGGGTCGCCGTGGCCGCGAAGCTCTCGCCGCCGCCGGTGGGTTCGGCCTCCGGGTCGGAGAGCCAGGTGTTCAGGTCGTCCGGGTAGCGCTCGCGCACCTCGCCGAAGGTCAGGCCCTCCCAGGCACCGAAGTCGGTCTCGATCAGGCCGTCCTCGACCGTCACCTCGATGCCAAGACGCTCGGCCACGGCGGCGGCGGTCTGCCTGGTCCGGGTGAGCGGCGAGGCGAGGATGTGCTGGATCGTGCCTCGGCGGGCCAGGGCTTCGGCGGCCCTCTCGGCCTGTTCCCTGCCCACCGCGGAAAGAGAGGGATCCGTACCGCCGCTCCCCGAGAACCGCTTCTGGGGGGTCAGCGGCGTCTCACCGTGACGCAGCAGCACGAAGGTGGCCGGCGCCCCCATGTCGGCGGGCCCCCAGCCGGAACCGGCGACTGCCGTGGCGGCACGCACATCAGCCTCGGCCTTGGCGGCACCGACAGCCTCAGCGCCGGCAGCAGGAGACAGCTTCCGTACCGAACTCGCCGATGCCCCCGAGTCCATCGCCTCGTTCGCCAGCCGATCTGCCCGCTTGTTCTGCTCGCGCGGGATCCACTCGTACGTCACCCGCCCCGGCGGAAACACCCGCCCCGCCTCCAGAGCGAGCGGCTTCAGGTCCGGGTGCTTGATCTTCCAGCGACCCGACATCTGCTCGACGACGAGCTTGGAGTCCATGCGGACGTGCACGGTGGCGGACGGGTCCAGGTCGTGCGCGGCGCGCAGGCCGGCCAGCAGACCGCGGTACTCGGCGACGTTGTTCGTGACGACGCCGAGGTACTCGTACGTCTCGACCAGCGTCTCCCCCGTCGCCGCGTCCAGCACCACGCTGCCGTAGCCGGCGGGGCCGGGGTTGCCCCGCGAGCCTCCGTCGGCCTCGACGATGAACTCCCGCACGTCCACTGCTCCTTACAGGCCGGACTCGGACGTGCGCACCAGGATGCGGCGGCAGTTCTCGCAGCGCACCACGGTGTCGGGTGCGGCCGCCCGGATCTCGTTGATGTCGGTGATGGCCAGCTCCTGGCGGCAGCCCTGGCAGGTGCGCTGGTACAGCTTCGCCGCACCGATGCCGCCCTGCTGCTCGCGGAGCTTGTCGTAGAGCTTGAGCAGGTCGGCGGGGACGGTGGCGGAGATGACCTCGCGCTCCTTGGTCACCGAGGCGATCTCGCCGTCCAGCGACTCGAGGGCCGCGTCCCGGCGGGCGGTGGCGTCCTCGATCTTCGCCTGGACGGAGGAGACCCGCCCGGTCAGCTCGGCCACGCGCTCCTGCGCGGACTCCAGGCGCTCCATGACCTCCAGGACGATGTCCTCGAGGTCGCCCTGGCGCTTGGCGAGGGAGGTGATCTCGCGCTGGAGGTTCTCCAGGTCCTTGGGCGAGGTCACGGCTCCGGAGTCCAGCCGCTGCTGGTCGCGGGTGGCGCGCTGGCGCACCTGGTCCACGTCCTGCTCGGCCTTGGTCTGCTCGCGGGCGGTGTCGCTCTCCTCGGTCTGGGCGGCCACGAGGAGGTCGCGCAGCTGGGTGGCGTCCTTGGTGAGCGACTCGATCTCGGCGTGCTCGGGCAGCGACCTGCGCTTGTGGGCGAGCTGCTGGAGGCGGACGTCGAGGTCCTGGACGTCGAGAAGTCGGATCTGGTCGGCGGGCGCGGCGTTCAGTTGGGGGCTCCAGGTGAAGGGGAGTGGCTGGTCCAGGGGTCGGTGACCGTCCTGGAGACGTGCACGCGCAGGTCCCAGCCGTGGCGGTCGGAGATCTCGTCGAGCTGGGCGGCGGCCAGCTCGCACCAGGGCCACTCGGTGGCCCAGTGCGCCGCGTCGAGCAGCGCGAGAGGACTGTGGGCGCGAGCCTCGGACACGGGGTGGTGGCGGAGGTCCGCGGTGAGGAAGGCGTCGACGCCGGCCGCGCGGACCTGGTCGAAGAGGCTGTCGCCGGAACCGCCGCTGACGGCGATCGTGCGGACCGTGGCCTCGGGGTCGCCGGCCACGCGGATGCCCTGCGCGGTGGCGGGCAGGCGTTCGGCGGCCCGCGCGGCGAGCTCGCGGACGGTCATCGGGGGGTCGACCTCGCACACCCGCCCCAGCCCCCGGCGCCCCGACGTGTCCGTCGGGTCCGGCACCAGCGGCCCTACGACCCGGAGGTCGAGCGCACCGGCGAGCGCGTCCGAGACGCCCGGGTCTGCGCTGTCCGCGTTGGTGTGGGCGACGTGCAGCGCGATGTCGTTCTTGATGAGGGTGTGGACGACCCGGCCCTTGAAGTGTGAGGCCGCCACGGTCGTCGTGCCCCGGAGGTACAGCGGATGGTGGGTGACCAGCAGGTCCGCGCCCAGCTTCACCGCCTCGTCGACGATCTCCTGGACCGGGTCGACGGCGAAGAGGACCCGCGTGACCTCCTGGTCGGGTTCGCCCACGACGGTGCCGACCGCGTCCCAGGACTCGGCCCGCTCGGCGGGCCACAGGTTCTCCAGCGCGGTGATGACTTCAGACAGACGGGGCACGGGGAAAGGCTACCTGCCTGGTCTGTCCTGCTGAACCTGTGCCGCCGGTCGACGAGAACCCGTGCCCCGGCGAGCACAGTCGCCTCGGTTTCCTCAGGCGAATCGTTCCTGGGCCACCCCTTTGTGTGAAGGGGAAGCGCGGCCGTCCCACGCCTGTGCGTGCGAAAACTACCTTCGTGGCCGGAGGTGACCGGACGATGACGGCCTGTGCCATCGAACCCGCGGCGGCGAACGACGACAACGAGGACGGGCAGACCCCGCGGACGGAGTGCGCGATCGCCGAGAACGGGAACGAGAACGGGAAGACGCCGCGGACCGAGTGCGTGATCACCGTCGACGGCTCCTACGCGGCCCGTCTCGCGCAGGACGGCGGCTCCTGGTTCCCGGAGCGCTGGACGCTGGACGGCCCGGAGCCCTACGCGGTGCCGCTGCCGGGCAATCAGCCCGAGGAGCCCGGCACCGAGGTGCAGCCGATGGGTGACGGGCGGGTGCTGATCAGGCGGTTCGCGGACGGGCGGCACAACTTCTCGCTCCTCTACCCGACCGGCCCGACGACCGGCGAGCTGCTACTGGGCGCGGTCGAGTGCCCGGAGGAGGGGGCGGTCCTGCGGCTGCTGCCGCCGGCGCCGGGCGGTGAGAAGGCGTACGCCCTCGCCGTGGGCCCGCGCTCCAGTGCCGTGTGGCTGGTGGCGGGCGGTGCCTTCGGCCCTGAGCACCTCGCGGAGATCCCGGGGCGCTGCTCGGGCGGGGTGTGGCTGGACCGGACCGGGCGGATGCTGGCCCTGGACCGGGAGCTCGGCGGGCGGACGAAGGCGGTCGTGGTCGATCTGGGGCGCGGCGGGGAGGTGTCGCCGCTGCTGCAGATCGCCGACGGCAGCGATGACCGGCTGCTGCTGGCCGACCCGGACAGCGGGCTGCTGCTGATCTCCTCGGACGCGCCCTCTCCGGGGCGCGCGCGGCTGGGCTGGGGGGTGCTGGGCAGCACGTTCCCGGTGCGGTTCCCGGAGTGCCTGCGGGTGCCGGACTGCACGGTGACGCCGTTCGCGATCCAGCCCGGGCAGGTGCTGACGCCGGAGAGCTGCGGGGTGGCACTGCGGATCGACGGCCCGACGGGCGGCTGGGTAGGGGTGTGGCGGCCCGCCGCACGGCAGGTCCAGCATCTGGCGGGGCCCGAGGGGTGGTTGGCGGGTTCCGGGCTGTGGACCGAGGCCGGTGAACTGCTCCTGCCGTACGCGACGGCCAACGCGCCGTGCGGGGTGGCGCGGTGGGCGGCGGCACCGAGGAGCGGGGCCCTCACCGGGGAGGCGGAGGGCCCGGGGGGAACGGGGGCGGGGGACGCCGGCCCGGAGGATCCGGAGAGCGGCGGCGGTACGGCCGTGCCGTCGCCCGAACCGGGTCCTCCGGAGCCTGCCGTGGCACGTCCTGTGCCCTTGCAGCAAGCCCCGTTGGGCAATCTTGTAACGAAGTAGTGCCGGTTGGCCCGGCCGCCTGGATTCGGCCCTGTGTGTGCCGGTTAAACTCGCCCCGCTGTAAAGAAAGATCATGTTGACGGGGTGAATTTCTTCCATGAGCGACGCCAGCACGAACCAGTCGACTGCAGACGTCCAGGAGTCCACGGGCCACGGTAAGCACCGGGGTCCGGTCTCGGTCCAGGACAGCGAGACGGCCCCGCGTGGCCGACACCGCAAGTCGGTCGAGCAGACCGAGGCCGCGGCCTGAGGGCAGACGACGACACACGGCCCGCTCCCCCGCTCGGGGGAGCGGGCCGTTGCGCGTCTACTCCCTCTTGAGTCCCAGCACTTCGGCCGCCGCGAACGTCTCCTCCGCCGGCCGCCGCGCGTAGTGCGGGGTGAGCAGGGCGTCCAGTTCGTCGTAGGTGAAGGTGTCCTGCTTGCTGTCGAACTTGGCCTGCACCCGCGGCCGTTCGACGACCACGACCATCCCTCCGTGGACGACCATCAGCTGGCCGTTGACGCGCTCGGCCGCCGGTGAGGCCAAGTAGCCGACAAGCGGGGCGACATGCTCGGGGGCGAGGGGATCGAGTCCCGCCTCGGGCTGCTCGAGGCCGGCGAAGACGTCCTCGGTCATCCGGGTGCGGGCGCGCGGGCAGATGGCGTTGGCCGTCACGCCGTACTTGGCGAGCGCGAGGGCCGTCGAGGTGGTGAGCCCGACGATTCCGCCCTTGGCGGCCGCGTAGTTGGGCTGTCCCGCCGACCCGGCGAGGAACGCCTCCGAGGAGGTGTTCACGATACGGCCGTACACCGGCCCGCCCGCCGCCTTGGACCGCTCCCGCCAGTGGGCGGCCGCGAACCTGGTCGTGTTGAAGTGGCCCTTGAGGTGGACCCGGATCACCGCGTCCCACTCGCCCTCGGTCATGGAGAAGACCATGCGGTCGCGCAGGATGCCCGCGTTGTTGACGAGGATGTCCAGCTTGCCGAACTCGCCGATCGCCAACTCGACGAGCCGAGCGGCCTGTTGGTGGTCGGCCACGTCCCCGGTGTGGGCGACGGCCTGTCCGCCCGCGGCCCGGATCTCGTCGGCGACCTGCTCGGCGGGGCCCTCGGAGGCCTCGCCGGAACCGTCCCGACCCGGCTGTCCGTAGTCGTTGACGACCACGGCAGCGCCGAGCCGGGCCAGCTCCAGCGCCTCGGCCCGGCCCAGCCCCCGGCCGGCGCCGGTGACGATCGCCGTGAGCCCTTCGAGGGGCAGTGGCTCGGTCATCGCGGCCCTCAGATCTCGATGCACGTGCGGAGCGAGGCCCCCGTGCGCATCTGGTCGAGCGCCTCGTTGATCTCGCTCAGCGGCACCCGGTGGGTGATCAGACGGTCCAGGTCGACGCGGCCGGCCCGCCACAAGGCGATGGTGCGCTCGTAGGAGCGCAGGACATCCCCGCCGCCGTACATGGACGGCAGGATGCGCTTCTCGTCGAAGAACAGCTCGAACATGTTGAGCTGGAGGAAGTCGTCCATGGCGCCCGCGCCGACGACGACGAGGGTGCCGCCGCGCCGGGTGGTCTCGTACGCCGTCCTTGCGGTCGCCGACTTGCCGACGACCTCGAAGACGTAGTCGAAGCCCTCGCCCGCGGTCACCTGCTGTTTGGCGTCGGCCAGTTCGTCCGGGGAGACGGCCCGGGTGGCGCCGAACTCGAGGGCGGCCTCGCGGCGCGAGGCGACCGGGTCGACGGCGACGATCTCGGCGGCGCCCTTGAGACGCGCCCCCTGGATGGCGGAGATGCCGACACCGCCGCAGCCGATCACGGCGACCGACGAACCGGCCTCCACGTCCGCGGTGTTGAGCGCGGCGCCGAGTCCGGTGGTGACCCCGCAGCCGATCAGTGCCGCGATGTCGAAGGGCACATCGTCGGGTATCGGCACCGCGCAGCCCGCGTCGACGACGACCTCCTCGGTGAAGGTGCCGGTGCCCGCGAAGCCGAACACATCGCCGCCGGGGCGCCGGAAGTTGGGGGTGCCCGCGTTCATGAACCCGGCCAGGCACAGCTCGGTCTGGCCGCGCTTGCAGGCGGGACAGGCACCGCAGGCGGGCAGCCAGCAGACGACGACCCGGTCGCCGGGCTTCAAGTGGCTGACGCCTTGCCCGACTTCGAGGATCTCGCCCGCGCCTTCGTGTCCCGGGACGAAGGGCGCCGGCTGCGGGAGGACCCCGGCCATCGCGGACAGGTCCGAGTGGCACAGTCCGGTGGCCCGGACCCGGATCCGTACCCTGCCGGGCCCGAAGCCCACCGCCTCGACGTCATCGAGGACTTCGAGTTTTTCCTGGCCGATCTCGTGCAGTACGGCTGCGCGCATGGTGCGGCTCCCCTCGTACGGCGTTCTGGGTTCAGGAGTGTTCGACGATGGTGTCGGTGAGGACGGGCGCGTCGTCCCGCTCGACCGCGCTGACGGCGACCCGGGTGGACTCCGGGGTGTGCCACATGCGGATCCGCAGGGTCTCCCCCGGGTACACGACCCCGGCGAACCGGGTGACATACGACCGCACCCGGGTCACGTCCCCGCCGAGCAGTGTGTCGACGACCGCCTTCAGCGTGATGCCGTAGGTGCACAGCCCGTGCAGGATGGGCCGTTCGAACCCGGCGACCTTGGCGAACTCCGGGTCGGCGTGCAGCGGGTTCCAGTCGCCGGAGAGGCGGTAGAGCAGGGCCTGGTCCTCGCGGATGGGGCGCTGCACGGTCCGGTCGGGCTCGCCGGCCGGGGGGTCTAGGCGGGCGGAGGGGCCTCGGTCGCCACCCCAGCCGCCTTCCCCCCGTACGAAGATCTGGGCGTCGTTGGTCCACAACGGGCCCTCGGCGTCCGCGACGTCGGTCCGCATGACCAGGACGGCCGCCTTGCCCTTGTCGTACACGGCGGCGATGCGGTTCGTGGCGGTCGCGGTGCCCTGGACGGGGAGGGGACGGTGGATGGTCAGTGCCTGGCCGCCGTGCAGGACCTTGGCGAGATCGACGTCGATGCCGGGCATGGACAGTCCGCTGATCACTCCCGGCGACCCCGAGCCGGCCACCGTGGCGAAGCTCGGCAGGACGTGCAGCCGGGATTCGAGGGTGTAGCGCAGTTCGTCGGGATCGGTGGCGGGGCTGGGCTTGTCAGGATGCGAGCCCGCCCCGATGCCGAGGTGGTAGAGCTGGACGTCCTTGGAGTTCCAGGAGATCTCGCCGGTCCGGGGCTCGGCGGCGAGGGCCTTGGCTGCGTCGATGGGCATACGGCTCCTGACAGTGGCGGATCCGACCGTGGCGGAGTCAAGACCTCGGTACGGCCGTCCGCACCGTCGGCCGCACCGAGGTCGTCGCGGGCCGATCTAGAACGCGTTCCAGTCCGGCGCCCTCTGTATAGCCGAGCTCAGCGGACTTGTGAAGGCTCCTGACGGGGTGTCAGGTGGGTCCGGTTGTTCGGGCCCGACACCCGTGACATTTGTCCTGCCCAAGTCCGTACAAGCGCATCTGCCGGGCGGGCGCCCCCGATTCGTAGCGTCGTCGGTATGACACAGGGGACAGAAGCGGCCGTGGCCTTCCGGGGCACGGTCAAGACCTTCGGCGCCGTACGCGCCGTCGACGGGATCGACCTGGATATCGCGCCCGGCGAGACCGTCGCGCTGCTCGGCCGCAACGGAGCCGGCAAGTCGACCACGATCTCGATGCTGCTCGGCCTGAACGAGCCCGACGCGGGCACGGTACGGCTCTTCGGCGCGGCCCCTTCCGACGCGGTGCGGGCCGGCCGGGTGGGCGCGATGCTCCAGGAGGCGCGGGCGGTCCCGCGGGTCACCGTGCGGGAGCTGGTCGCTTTCGTGGCCGGCCGCTACCCTGCGCCGCTGCCCGTGACCGAGGCCCTGGAGCTGGCCGGGATCACCGAGTTGGCCGGGCGGCGGGTGGACCGGCTCTCCGGCGGCCAGACCCAGAGAGTGCGGTTCGCCGTCGCGCTCGCCGGGAACCCCGCGCTGATCGTCCTGGACGAGCCCACCGCCGCCCTGGACGTGGCGGCACGGCACGCCTTCTGGGCCTCGATGCGGGGGTATGCCCGCCGCGGCCACACCGTCCTCTTCTCCACCCACCACCTGGAGGAGGCGGACGCGTTCGCCGACCGGATCCTGGTCGTCGACCGGGGCCGGATCATCGCGGACGGCACGGGCGAGCAGCTGAGACGGGCGGCGGGCGGCAGCCTCGTCGCCGTGGACCTGGCGGGCCGGGACCGCGAGGGCCTGGCGCTGTTACCGGGGGTGCGGTCGGTGGAGGTGCGGGGTGGGCGGGCCCTGCTGCGTACCGACGACTCCGACGCCACGGTGATCGCCCTGGCCGAACTGGGGGCGATCCGCGGCCTGGAGGTCGCCCCGGCCTCCCTGGACGACGCGTTCCTTGCACTGACCTCGCGCGTCCCGGAGGCGGTGTGATGCTCGACTACATACGGCTGGAGGTCCGCCGGACCCTGCGGGACACCGGCTTTGTGATCGGCGGGATCGCGATGCCCGTGATGATGTACCTCCTGTTCACCAACCTCGGCACTGACGAGTCCGGCTGGAAGACCGGCGCGATGGTGGGCATGGCCGCGTACGGCGCGGTCGGCTCGGCGCTGAACACCGGCGGCGGGGTCGCCGAGGACCGGGCGATCGGCTGGCTGCGGCAGCTGCGGGTGACGCCGATGCCGTCGCACCAGGTGGTGCTCGGTCGTGCCCTGACCGGTTCGGTGACCGTACTTCCGGCGATCGTGGCGGTGCTCGCGGCGGGCGGCCTGGTCAACGGCGTACGGCTCGCCGTGTGGCAATGGGCGGCGATCGCGGTGCTGCTGTGGCTTGGCTCGGTGCCGTTCACCCTGCTGGGGCTCGGCAACGGCTACCGGCTGACCGGGCAGACCACCGGCGTGGCGAACATGGTCTGCAACCTGGGGCTCGCGGTGATCGGCGGCCTGTGGTTTCCCGTCACCCTCTTCCCGGGCTGGCTGCGCACGCTGTCCGCGTACACCCCCACAGGCCGCTTCGCCCAGCTCGGCGGTTCGGTCGCGGCGGGCCACGCGCCCACGGCGGGCGCGGTCCTCGTGCTGGGACTGTGGCTGCTGCTGTTCGGTTCGTACGCTGTCCTGTCGTACCGGCGGCACGCCGGGAACCTCTGAGCGGAGGAACGGTCATGTTCTGGTCGCGCAAGCTCTCGTGCCGTGTGGACGAGATCCGCGAGGCGGCCCGCCAGGGGCGGGAGCACCAGCGGTACTACCAGGCGAACAAGAAGCGCCTCAACGCCGAGTACAAGGCCGCGCAGCAGGCCGGGGAGGTCCACACGAAGGCGGGCCTGGGCAGCGGGTTCGGTCTGCTGCCCTGGCTGCTGATGGGGATGGGCGCCTTCTCCAACCTCTTCCAGGGCGAGGCCCCCAACCCGTGGATCGGCGGCCTGGGACTGCTCACGTTCAACTCGCTCTACATCTACGTCGCCTTCCGCGCCTTCCACAAAAAGACCCGCGACGCGATCTCCACTCGGGTGGCCCTGGTGCTGATGGGACTGGTCACCTGCGGTCTGGCGATGGGGTACGGCGGCAACTGGCTGCTGTTCTTCCCCCTGTTCGGGCTCGCGACGGGCGCGGTCGTGCGGCTGCCTCACCTGCGGTGGGTGGGCGCGGTGGTGACCGTGGTCGCCGGCGCGGCCTCCGTCTTCCGCGACGGCTGGGGCGGACTCGACACCGCGTACGCCACCTGGATCTCCACGATGGTGACGGCCGCGATCATGTCCCTCTCCGAGGCGGTACGGCAGTTGCGGGAGGCCCGCGAGGAACTGGCCCGGCGTGCGGTCGAGGAGGAGCGGCTGCGGTTCTCCCGCGATCTGCACGACCTGCTCGGGCACACGCTGTCGGTGATCGTGGTGAAGTCGGAGGCGGCCCGGCGCCTCGCCCCCCGCGATCTGGACGCGGCGCTCGTCCAGGTCTCCGACATCGAGTCGGTGGGCCGCCAGGCACTCACCGAGATCCGCGAAGCGGTGACCGGCTACCGCGAGGGCAGCCTCAGCACGGACCTCGACCGGGCCGCCTCGGCCCTGCGCGCCGCGGGCATCGAGCCGGTCGTCCACCGCTCCGGCCAGCCGCTCGCCGCCCAGACCGAGGCCCTGCTGGGCTGGGTGGTCCGCGAGGCGGTCACCAACGCGGTACGGCACAGCGGGGCGGAGCGCTGCGAGATCTCCGTGCGGGGCTCGGCGGAACGGGTACGGCTGCGGGTCTGGGACGACGGCCGGGGAACGGCAGCGGCCACGGCGCCGACCGTGGGTGAGTGCGGGGATGAGAACGCCGGCACGGTGTCCATCCCGGTCGTCGGCGGCACCGGTCTCAAGGGGCTCGCCGAGCGGCTGGCCGCGGCCGGTGGGTCGTTGGAGGCAGGTCCGGGGCCACGGGGCGGATTCGTGGTGCGGGCCGAGTTGCCGGTCGAGTCGGTGACGCCGGAGCGGCCGGGGGAGCCGGCGGGGGCGGTGTGCGGGGCCCGGATCGATGAGGCGGCCAGGTGACGGCGTACGGGTCCGTCCCCTCTTCTGATCTTTCTGTTCTCAAGGATCCTGCGCGTCGGCGCAACGAAGTCACACCCCCACCGCTCCCGCCCGCGCGCCCTACTCTTGGGCCGTGAACGAGATGCCCCGGGAGCACCGGGCCGCCAAGTCCATCCGTGTGCTGCTCGCCGAGGACCAGGGCATGATGCGCGGGGCGCTCGCGCTGCTGCTCGGGCTGGAGCCGGACATCGAGGTCGTGGCCCAGGTCGCGGCCGGGGACGCGATCGTGGACGCGGCGCTCCTCCACCGCCCCGACGTGGCGCTGCTCGACATCGAGCTGCCGGGGATGAGCGGTCTGGACGCCGCCGCCGAACTGCGCGACCAGGCGCCGGACTGCCGGGTGCTGATCCTGACCACCTTCGGACGACCCGGCTACCTCCGCCGGGCCATGGAGGCGGGCGCCGCCGGTTTCCTCGTCAAGGACGGTCCCGTGGAGGAGCTGGCGGTCTCGATCCGCCGGGTGCTGACCGGCGAGACCGTGATCGACCCCGCCCTCGCCGCGGCCGCCCTGAGCGCCGGCCCGAACCCCCTCACCGCCCGCGAGTGCGATGTCCTCAAGGCGTCCACGGACGGCGCGACGGTCGCCGACATCGCCCGCCGGCTCCACCTCTCCGAGTCCACCGTCCGCAACTACCTCTCCTCCGCCATCGGCAAGACGGGCACCCGCAACCGGATGGAGGCGGTACGGGCGGCCCGGCAGCAAGGGTGGTTGTGAGGCCGGCGGTTCCCTACCCGATCACCTCCGCGGTCTTGTACTCGGTGCCCTTCGGTGCCACGCACACGAACCAGTTGTAGGGGGAGCCCGCCGCCGACCGGATCGCCGGGACGTCGGTGCCGGTCGCGGAGCCGGCCTTCTCCACCACCGTCGCCGTCTCGTTCGTCCAGGTGCAGTTGACGCGCTGGGCGGTCTTGGCGATGTAGCCGATGACGAGACGGACGTCCGCCTTGGCGTCGGGCCGGAGCGGGAGCGAGCCGGAGATGAGGTCCGTGCCGGTCATGGTGTCCGAGGCGGGGACCGTGTTCTCCATGATCTTCGTCGTCTTGTCGCCGTAGCCGCGGTACACGAAGTACGTGATCTTGCCGATGAGGTCGGAGGCGTTGTGGGCGTCCGGCGGGGTCTCACCGCGCAAGGCCATGGCGGCGCGCTGGGCCTCGGCCTGCTTCTCGTCGCGCGGGGCGGACCAGACGTCGATCAGGACCCGCCACTTACTGCCCTGGTCGGTACCGGTGGCCAGGGTGGTCTGCAGGACCCTGGACGGGTCGGCGTCGACCGGGACGAGCGGCTGGGTCGCCACCTGGCCCCCGTCCCCGCCCGGCAGACCCGCCACCGCGAGGGTCGCCGAGGACCCCGCGAGCACCAGTGCCGTGGCCGCGGCCACCGCCCAGCGGCGGGCCCGGCGCCTGCGGCCACCGCGGAGCACCGCCTGGTAGGGGGCTATGCCGATCTCCACCTCGTCGGCGGCGTCGGCCAGCAGGAGGGCGATGTCGCTGTCACGCATGTCGTGGCTCGTCTCCCGGTTGGTGCTCATCACTTCCGCCCTCCCTGCGTCGCCATGTCGGCCAGTCCGGGTATGGCGCGAAGTTTCGCGATCCCCTTGGCCGCGTTGCTCTTCACCGAGCCGACCGAGCAGCCCATCGCCTCGGCCGTCTGTGTCTCGGTCAGGTCCTCCCAGTACCGCAGGACCACCGCCTCCCGCTGCCGGGGCGGCAGTTGGGCCAGCGCCGTCAGCAGGGCACTGCGGTCGTCGGCCTGGGCGATGCGGTCACCGGTGTCGGCGATCTCGCGCACCAGGCCCGAGTCGTCCCCCCGCGCCAGGAACTCCCTGAGCTTCCTGCGGTGCTTGCGTGCGTGCGCGTTGATCATCACGCGCCGTACATACGCCTCCGGATCGTCCGCCGAGCCGACCCTGCGCCAGGCCACATATGCCTGTTCGAGCGTCGACTGGACCAGGTCCTCCGCGGCGTGCTGCTCCCCCGTGAGGAGAAATGCCGTCCGCATCAGCCGCGGCCAGCGGCCGATGACAAAGCTCTGGAACTCCTCGTCCCGAGCCTGTTTCCGATCCCCCATGGGCACCTCCTAGATGTCTGAAGGAGTCCATGAGCCGCCCGGACCGTTGCCTCAGTTCGCGGAGATCTTTCTCGGCAGCCAGGCCAGCATCAGCACCACCCCGCAGAGCAGCAGCCCCGTCCCCACCCGGAACGCCAGCGCGTAGCCCTCCGTCAGCGCCTCCGGCGAGGCCACACCCCCCGTCCGCGCCGCCGCCAGCGTCGACAGGACGGCGAGCCCCAGTGAGCCGCCCATCGTGCGCGAGGTGTTGACCAGTCCCGACACCAGCCCGGCCTCACCCGGCGCCGCCCCGGACGTGGCCAGCGAGGCGAGCGGGGTCACCGCGAGGCCGGCGCCCAGCATCATCAGGATCCCGGGACACATGATCGCGGTCACATAGGCGCCGTCCGCGGTCATCGTCGACTGCCAGGCGAACCCGGCGACCGCGACCGTCGTGCCGAGCACCGCCACCCACCGCGCCCCGAGCCGGCGCATGAAGAGCGGGGCGAGTTTCGAGCCGACCACGATCGCCAGCGAGGTCGGGATCAGTGCGGCTCCTGCGGCCAGGGGTGAGTAGCCGAGGACGTTCTGGGCGTAGAGCGTCATGAAGAACCACATCGAGAACATCGCGGAGCCGCTCAGGAACATCGCCGCGTTCGCCGACGCCACCGCCCGCACCCTCAGCAGCCCGAGGGGCATCAGCGGGGCGGCCGTACGGGACTCGACGAGGAGGAAGCCCCCTACCAGCGCGAGCCCGGCGGCCAGCGGGAGCAGGGTGGCGGCCGCCGTCCACCCCTCGGCCTCGGTCTGCGAGATGCCGTACGCCAGTACCGCCAGTCCCCCGGTGACCAGCAGCGCTCCCGGCAGGTCGAGGCGCCGCCCGTCCCCGCTGCGACTCTCGGTCAGCCACAGCAGCGAGCCCAGCAGGACCAGCGCGCCGACGGGCACGTTGATCAGCAGCACCCAGCGCCAGGACAGGGTGTCCACCAGGAGTCCGCCGACGAATCCGCCCGCGGCGCCGCCGCCCGCGCCGACGGCCGTCCAGGTGGCGATGGCCCGGGCCCGGGCGGCCCCCTCCGGGACGGCCGAGGTGACGATGGTCAGCGTCGCGGGCGCCAGGACGGCCGCGCCCAGCCCCTGCACGGCCCGCGCGATCAGCAGCTGGGCGTCCCCCTGGGCCAGCCCGCCGGCCAGCGAGGCCGCCGTGAACAGGCCGAGGCCGACCAGGAACATCCGCTTGCGGCCGTAGAGGTCACCGGCCCGGCCGCCGAGGAGCATGAACCCGGCGAAGGCGATGGAGTAGGCGTTCACGACCCACTGCAGGCCGGACTCGCTCATGCCCAGGTCGGCGCGCATGGACGGCAGCGCCACATTGACGACGGAGACGTCGAGCACGACCAGGAACTGGCCCGCGCAGGCCAGCGCCACCACCAGCCAGGCGGGCGGCGCCGACCGGGGACGGCGGGGTCTTCGGGCGACTTCAGCGGCTTCGAGCATGGCCGTCATGCTCTCAACCCGGCTCCGCTTCCCCAAGAGAATATAAAGAAATCGTTAGTACGCCGAAGCATCGGAATAGTTGCCCATGCATACGTAGTTCAAGCCACACGTAACCCGATCTTCCAGGCCCGGAGGCCTCGCACACATGACGCACACGCCGACCGACCAGCCCACCCGGAGAGCGTCCGGCGCTGTCGTCCCGGTGCTCGCCTTCGCGGGCATCGTGGTCGCGGTGATGCAGACCCTGCTCGTCCCGGTCATCAAGGACCTGCCGCAACTGCTGGACACCGCGCCCGCCAACGCCACCTGGGTCCTGACGTCCACCCTGCTCTCGGGCGCCGTCGCCACCCCGATCATGGGCCGCCTCGGCGACCTGTACGGCAAGCGCCGCATGCTCATCCTCAGCCTCGCCGTCATGGTCGTGGGCGCCCTGGTCAGCGCCCTCACCAGCGACCTGCTCACGATGATCGCCGGCCGCACCCTCCAGGGCTTCGCGATGGGCGCGATCCCCCTCGGCATCGGCCTCATGCGGGACATGCTGCCCCGCGAGAAGCTCGGCTCGGCCATGGCCCTGATGAGCTCCTCGATCGGCGTCGGCGGCGGCCTCGCGCTGCCCCTCGCGGCACTGATCGCCCAGCACGCCGACTGGCACGCCCTCTTCTACGGCGCCGCGGGCATCGGCGCGCTCGCCATCGCCCTCACCCTCCTCGTCGTTCCCGAGTCCCCGGCGCGTGCCGAGGGCACCTTCGACGTCCTGGGCGCGATCGGCCTCTCCGCCGGCCTGGTCCTCTTCCTCCTGCCGATCACCAAGGGCAGCGACTGGGGCTGGTCCTCCGGCACCACGCTCGGCCTGTTCGCCGCGTCGGCCGTCGTCCTCCTCCTGTGGGGCGTCATGGAGCTGCGGGTCAAGGCCCCCCTGGTCGACCTGCGCACCACCGCCCGCCCGGCGGTCCTCTTCACCAACCTGGCGTCGATCATGGTGGGCGTCTCGTTCTACGTCGTCTCGCTCGTCCTTCCCCAGCTGCTCCAGCTCCCGAAGGCGACCGGCTACGGCCTCGGCCAGTCGATGGTCGTCGCGGGCCTGCTGGTCGCTCCGCTGGGCCTGACGATGATGGTCACGGCGCCCGTCTACGCCCGGCTGTCGGCGAAGTACGGCCCCAAGTTCACCCTCATCCTCGGCATGCTGATCATCGCGATCGGCTACGGCGCCGGGCTGGGCCTCATGAGCGCGGCCTGGCAGAGCCTCGTCATCGCGGTGGTCCTCGGCGCGGGCATCGGGCTCGCCTACTCCTCCCTGCCCGCGCTGATCGTGGGCGCGGTCCCGGCCTCGGAGACGGGGGCGGCGAACGGGCTCAACACGCTGATGCGCTCCATCGGTACGTCCGTGTCCAGCGCCGTGATCGGCATGGTGCTGGCGAACACGGCGAACAACGTCGGGGGCGTCGCGATACCGACCATGCACGGGTTCCGGGTGTCCTTCCTGATCGCGACCGGCGCGGTGGCGGTCGGGCTGCTGATGGCCCTGTTCCTGCCGAAGCCGAACCGGGCGCCGCAGCTGCGTGCGAGCAGCGAGGAGGACGCGGTGATCGAGCGGGCCGACGAGGTGCTGCGTGGCTTCCGTGGCCGCGTCCTGGACGCCGCGGGCACGCCGGTGCCCCGGGCCAAGGTCACGTTGATCGACCGGCGGGGGCGGCAGGCGGGGGCGACCCTGTCCGGTGACGACGGCACGTACGTCCTCACCGTCCCCGCCCAGGGCGCCTACGTCCTCGCCGCCCGCGCCACCGGCCACGGCCCCCTGGCCTCCTCGGCCACCCACGCGGGCGACGACCGCGCGATCGACCTCGACCTGGCCCTGCCGGGCGAGACGGTCACCGCCTGACCGACACGAAGCCGGTACGCATCCCCGCCCACCCCAGGGCGGGGATGTGTCGCGTCGGGGGCGCACGGAAGGACGTAGGACCGAACAACCCACCGCCGCACTCGGCAGCGCCCTCGGAAACGGCCGCGATGCCGGGCCTCGGCCCCGGCCCGCACGACGGCCGGGCCGACCGGGACAGGCGCCCGTCCGACCGACGCCCGCCCGGCGTCCGGTGCCGGGACGACGACCTACAGCCGCCAGGTCCGGACCGGCGTACGCCGTCAGGCCCTCGCCCAGCACACGTCCTGTCGACGGCCGTGAACCCGGCCTCGGCGTAGGCGTCAGCCGTCTGCCAACCTGGCGCCGAGCGGCACCGGAACACCCACACCACGCCTCGTACGTTACGTTCCCCACCCCCTGTCCCCCGCCCGCCGAAGGGTGCGGCAGCATGGGGCGTCCGGAGAGGCGTGCGGCGGCATGGCGGTCGTACGACGTCTGCCCACACGTACGACCGAGAGGAAACCCATGGCCGCGGCCGCACCCAAGCCCGAGATCCTCGCCGCCTTCGAGGCCGCCAAGGGGTTCATGCCCCTGGGTGAGGGGCTGGCCCTCCATGAAGCCGCTCTGGACGCCGGGCGGCTCGGGCTGCCGCTCCTGGAGGTCGGTACGTACTGTGGCCGGTCCGCGATTCTGCTGGCCGACGCGGCCCGGGAGGCCGGGGTCACCGCGCTGACCGTCGATCACCATCGCGGCAGCGAGGAGCAGCAGCCGGGGTGGGACTACCACGATCCGGAGACGGTGGACGCCGAGCTCGGGCTGATGGACACGCTGCCCACCTTCCGCAGGACCCTGCACCGGGCCGGGCTGGAGGAGCACGTGGTCGCCCTGGTCGGTCGTTCTCCCCAGATCGCGAAGATCTGGGGCTCCCCTCTCGGCCTGGTCTTCATCGACGGCGGCCACACCGACGAGCACGCGAACGCCGACTACGAGGGCTGGGTCCCCCACGTGGCCGAGGGCGGCCTGCTCGTCATCCACGACGTGTTCCCCGAGCCGGAGGACGAGTTCACCGGGCAGGCGCCCTACCGGGTCTACCTCCGGGCCCTCGCCTCCGGCGCCTTCACCGAGGTCTCGGCGACCGACTCGCTGCGGGTGTTGCGGCGGGTGCGGGCGGGGATCTGAGAGCGCGGTTAGAGTCGCAGACGTGTCGTACGCAGGCCCTGAACTCGATTCCCCCCAGCCCCGCCGCCCCCGGCGCCGCCCGCTGACCCTCGCCCTCGCCGTGCTCGTGCCGGGTGCGCTGCTCGGGTGGCTGGTGTACGCGGGGGTGAGCGGGGCGGCCGACGGCGGCGGGACGACGGCCGCGGCGAGTCCGCGGGCGAGCGCTCCGCCGACTGTCTCCTCCACCACCGCCGAGGACAAGAAGCCGCTCGGCTCGCTCCGGGGCAAGGTCGTCGTCATCGACCCCGGACACAACCTCACCAACTTCCGGCACACGGCCGAGATCAACCGCAAGGTGGACATCGGTACGAACCGCAAGGAGTGCGATACGACGGGGACGTCGACCAACGACGGTTACGCGGAGGCGAAGTTCACCCTCGACGTCGCCCACCGGCTGCGCACGCTGCTGGAGAAGCACGGCGCGACGGTGAAACTGACCCAGGACGGCGACCGGCCCTACGGCCCGTGCGTGGACGAGCGGGCCAGGATCGGCAACAGCGCGAAGGCCGACGCGGTGGTGTCGATCCACGCGGACGGCGCGAGCGCCGGGCAGCGCGGCTACCACGTGATCCTTCCCGGCCGCGTCCACCAGGGCATCGCCGACACCCGTGGGATCGTCGCCCCTTCCGCCCGACTCGGCGAGCGCATCGCGCACGACTTCGGACGCGCGACGGGCACGAACCCCTCCAACTACATCGGCGACGGCACCGGACTGGACACCCGCACCGACCTGGGCGGCCTCAACCTCTCAAAGGTTCCCAAGGTGTTCATCGAATGCGGCAACATGCGCGACAGCAAGGACGCGGCCCTGCTCACGAACGGGGCCTGGCGACAGAAGGCCGCGCAAGGAATCTCTGACGGATTGGTGAGTTTCCTGCGCGGGTGAGGATCAGTGCGCTGATCCCGTCGTACGCTCCGCCGGGCGGACGATAGGGTCTACCGACGACGAGACGACCTACGAAGGACTTGAAGTGAATATCCGCTCCCTCACTCGAGGCGACGGCGTGGTGATCGGTGCAGCGGTGTTGCTGTTCATCGCGTCGTTCCTTGATCTCTACTCGGTCG
Source organism: Streptomyces canus (assembly GCF_001514145.1). Classification (GTDB taxonomy): domain Bacteria; phylum Actinomycetota; class Actinomycetes; order Streptomycetales; family Streptomycetaceae; genus Streptomyces; species Streptomyces canus. The sequence goes on along the minus strand of NZ_KQ948658.1, from coordinate 879,953 downwards.
ACGGAGCCCCCGACGACGCCGACCTGCCCAGCGCCTGGGCGAGCGGCCCGGTCGTGATGGGGGTTGTCCTCGCGGGCATCATCGGCGCCGTTCTTGTCGTTCTGTCGCGCGGCCTGCCGCAGCTGCCCAAGGTGGCGGGGCTCGACCTCGGCCAAGTCGGTGCCGCGTTCACGGTGTTCGCCGCCTGGAGCGCGCTCGGGAACGTGTTCGACCCGCTGAGCGCCGCGGACTACGGCTCCAGTGCGGACACGGTCAGCGCCGGTATCGGACTGATCCTCGCTCTCGTCGCCACCTTGGTCATGGCCGCGGCCGCCGTCGCCACCCCGCTCGTCCCCGCGCTCCAGGCCGGCCTCGTCCCGGCCCCCAAGCCGCCCCAGCCGCAGCCCTACGGCGCCCAGCCGCCCGGTGGTTACGGCTACCCGGGTGCCCAGCAGCCGGGGCAGCAGCCCGGGCCGCAGGGTCAGCAGCCCTACGGCGGTCAGCCGCAGCCGGGGCAGCCGTTCGGCGCGCAGCCCCAGCCGCAGGCCCCGCAGCCGCCGGCCGCGGAGTTCTCGCCGTTCTGGTTCGCCGTGCCGGTGCCGCGCCCGCTGTTCGCGGAGGACGGTTCGCCGACGCCGATCGCCGAACTCGCGCCGGGCACCTGGTACCTGGCCGTCGAGCAGCGCGGTCCGGGTCTGGTCGCCCAGACGCAGGACGGCCGTCGTGGCGTGCTGCAGGACACGAGCGGCATCCAGCGCGGCTGAGCCCTTCGAGGTCGTAGGACGGCCCCTCGCCCCTTCCGGGCGGGGGGCCGTTGCCGTACATTCGCGAGCGCTCCCACGGATCTGACGTGTCGTCAGGAGGCGTCGTGCGACTCGGTCTTGCGCTCGGCTACTGGGGCCGCGGCCCCGACCCCCGCCATGTGCCGCTGGCCCAGGAGGCCGAGCGGCTCGGCTATCACTCGGTGTGGACGGCCGAGTCGTGGGGGTCGGACGTGTTCACACCGCTCACCTGGATCGCGGCGCGGACGTCGACGATCAGGCTGGGTACGGCCGTTGCCCAGATGGCCGCCCGCTCCCCCACCACGACCGCCATGCACGCCCTCACTCTGGACCATCTCTCCGGCGGGCGGGTCATGCTGGGCCTCGGGCTGTCCGGGCCGCAGGTCGTCGAGGGCTGGTACGGCCGTCCGTTCCCCAAGTCGCCGCTGACCGCGACCCGGGAGTACGTCGACGTCGTACGGCAGGTCCTCAGGAGGCAGGCGCCGGTCGAGCTGGACGGCCGCTTCCACTCCCACCCCTACCGGGGGCCGGAGGGCACCGGGCTCGGCAAGGCGCTCAAGCCGATCACCCATCCCCTGCGCGCCGATCTGCCGATCCTGCTGGGCGCCGAGGGGCCGAAGAACATCGCCCAGACGACCCGGATCGCGGACGGCTGGCTGCCGTTGTACTGGTCGCCGAACCGGCCCGAGGTCTACGAGACCTCGCTCGCCGAGGCTCCGGAGGGCTTCCTCGTCGCCCCCATGGCGCAGGTGCGGGTCTGCGACGACGTGGCCGAAGGGCTGCTGCCGGTCAAGACGATGCTGGGCTTCTACATCGGCGGAATGGGCCACGCGGCCCGTAACTTCCACGCCGATCTGATGGCCCGCATGGGGTACGAGGAGCAGGCGCGCAGGATCCAGCGGCTGTTCCTCGAGGGCCGCCGCGAGGAGGCCGTGCTCGCCGTGCCGGACGCCTTCGCCGACGAGATCTCCCTGGTCGGACCGCGCGAACGCATCGCCGAGCGGCTGGAGTCGTGGCGCAAGGGGCCGGTGACGGACCTGCTGGCGCTGGCCCCGGACCAGGAATCGCTGCGGGTGCTGGCGGAACTCAACGCGTGACGCCAGGTTTCGCCGGGGAATTCGCGGCCATTCGAACACCATGTCCGCTCATACGCGACGTGGTGCCAACTCAGCCGGGACGGTCATAGCGGTCGTCGCCGACATCATGGCCCTCATTCTGGGCCTGTGGATCCTGATGTACCTGCTGGACGCCAACCGTGCGAACGACTTCGTGCAGTTCATCCACGACGCCGCTCGCTGGCTCGCCGGCTGGTCCTACGACCTCTTCACCTTCGACGAGGCCTGGGCCCGGGTGGTCGCGGGCTACGGTCTGGCAGCGGTGGTCTACCTGTTCGTGGGCCACGCCATCGCCAACCGGGCCCACCGTCACTGAGACCCGACCGGGTTCTCAGGCGCAGCAGTCCGGGTCGAGGCCCAGCGGCAGGCGCTCCCCGCCGAACACCGTGCAGGTGGCTTCATGGCCGCCCAGCGCGGCGACGGCGAGCAGCAGTGATCCCGCCGTCCACGTGGTCAGCTCCTGTGGCCACACCGCCCCGTCCTCGAACACGTAGCCGGTCCAGTACAGGCCGCTCTCCGGGTCCCGCAGATGCTGGATCGACTGGAGGATCTCCAGCGCCCGGTCGGACTCGCCCGTCGCCCACAGGGCCAGGGCGAGTTCGGCCGACTCCCCGCCCGTGACCCACGGGTTGGGGACGACACAGCGCACCCCGAGGGCGGGCACGACGAACCGCTCCCAGCCCTCCTCGATACGGGACTTGGCCTCCGCGCCGGTCAACGCCCCGCCCAGGACCGGGTAGTACCAGTCCATCGAGTAGCGGTCCTTGTCGAGGAAGCGTTCGGGGTGCCGGCGGATCGCGTGCCGCAGCGCCCCGACCGCCAACTCCCAGTCCGGCTGGGCCTCTTCGCGCTGTTCGGCGATCGCGAGGGCGCACCGCAGCGCGTGGTGGATCGAGGAGGATCCGGTGAGCAGCCCGTCGGTGAGGGCGCTGCCGTCGTCCTCCCGCTTCCATCCGATCTGCCCGCCCTGCTGCTGGAGTTCGAGCACGAACTCCATCGCCGCGTACACCGTCGGCCACATCCGGTCGAGGAACATGTCGTCGCCGGTGGACAGATAGTGGTGCCACACTCCTACGGCTATGTAAGCGACGAAGTTCGTCTCGCGGCCTCGGTCGGTGACCTGCGCGAAGTCCCCGTCCTGGTACGCCGCGTACCAGGAACCGTCCTCGTTCTGGTGCCGTGCGAGCCATTCGTAGGCCCGCTCGGCCGCCTTGTGCTCGCCCGCCGCGTCCAGCGCCATCGCGGCCTCGGTGTGGTCCCACGGGTCGAGGTGATGTCCGCGGAACCACGGGATCGCCCCGTCCTCCCGCTGTACGGCCAGGATCCCGGCGACGGTCGCGGCGGCCTGCTCGGGGGTGAGGACCCCGGGCAGGACGAGGTGTTCTGTCCGGGGAGTGGTCACTTCGCGTCCACCCGCGGAAGGTGCGGCTTGGTCGCGTAGGCCACGAAGCTCTTGCCGATCAGCGGGTTCAGTGCCTGCTCGGCGACCCGGGTGGCCAGCGGCTTCTTCATGATGTCCCAGACCAGCAGCTTGTGGTACGCCTGCACCGGCAGCGCCTTGTCGTTGTCGACGCCGAACGCGCACTTGAGCCACCAGTACGGGGAGTGCAGGGCGTGCGCGTGGTGGGTGCCGTACGGCTTGAGGCCGGCCTCGCGGATCTTCGCGAGCAGTTCGTCCGCCTTGTAGATGCGGATGTGGCCGCCCTCGACCTCGTGGTAGGCGTCGGACAGCGCCCAGCAGACCTTTTCGGGGCCGTAGCGCGGGACGGTGATGGCGATCCGCCCGCCCGGCTTGAGCACCCGGACCATCTCGGCGAGTACGCCCTTGTCGTCCGGGATGTGCTCCATCACCTCGGAGATGATCACGACGTCGAAGGACTCGTCGGGGAAGGGGAGGGCCAGGGCGTCGCCCTCCATCGCGGTGGCGGTGGCCCCTTCCGGTGCCTCACCCGCCTCCTTCATCGCCGTGAACCACTTCGCGACCTCGCGGATCTCCTCGGCGTTCTGGTCCAGCGCCACGACCTGCGCGCCGCGCCGGTAGCACTCGAACGCGTGCCGGCCGGCCCCGCAGCCGAGGTCCAGGACGCGGTCGCCCGGCGCGAGCGGGAACCGGGAGAAGTCGACGGTCAGCACGTGGCCCTGCTTTCGGGATAGACACCGGTGTCTGTGGTCGGGGGTGCGAGCTCGACACCCTGAGAGGCCGCGGAGCGGCCGGGAAGCGTGGTGGCGGAGCCGGCGATCGCCTCGCGGTACCGGGCAACCGTGCCCTCCGCGGCCTTCGCCCAGGTGAACTTCGCCAGTACCCGCTCACGTCCGGCCCGGCCGAGTCGCGCCCTCAGGTCCGGGTCGCCCAGGAGACGGCTCAGGGCGGTCGCCAGTGCGCCCGGGTCCCCCGGCGGGACCGCCAGGCAGGTCTCGCCGTCGCGCCCCGCGACCTCGGGGATAGCGCCGCCCGTCGTGGCGACCAGCGGAGTGCCCGTCGCCATCGCTTCCGCCGCCGGGAGTGAGAAGCCCTCGTAGAGCGAGGGCACGCAGGCGACCTCCGCCGAGCGGACGAGGTCGACCAGTTCGGCGTCCGAGATGCCCTTGACGAAGTCGACGGCGCCTTCGAGGCCGTAGCGCTCCATGGCCTGGGCGACCGGGCCCTCGGCCGGCCGCTTGCCGACAACTATGAGGTGCGCCCCGGGGTGTTCGGTGCGGACCTTCGCCAGCGCCTCGACGAGGAAGACGAGGCCCTTGAGGGGGACGTCCGCGCTGGAGGTCGTGACGATCCGGCCCGGCACCACGCGCACCGACGGATCCGGCGAGAACTGGTCGGTGTCGGCGCCGATGTGGACGACGTGGATGCGGTCGTCGCGCACGCCCAGGTGGTCGACGATCTCCTGGCGGGAGGTGCCGGAGACGGTGAGCACGGACGGCAGGCGGCGGGCCACGCGCTTCTGCATCCGGGTGAAGGCGTACCAGCGGCGCTTGGACAGCCGCTGCCACCGGCCCTCGGCCGCGTCCAGCTCCAACTGCCGGTCCACGGTGATGGGGTGGTGGATGGTGGTCACCAGCGGAGCGCCGACATCGCCCAACAGGCCGTAGCCGAGGGTCTGGTTGTCGTGGACCACGTCGAACTCACCGCTGCGGGCCCGGAGATGACGTCGGGCCCGCAGGGAGAAGGTGAGCGGCTCGGGGAAGCCGCCGGTCCACATCGTGGCGACTTCCAGGGCGTCTATCCAGTCGCGGTACTCGTCGCGTTTCGGGGTGCGGAACGGGTCCGGGGAGCGGTAGAGGTCCAGGCTGGGCAGCTCGGTCAGGCTCAGACCGTCGTAGCCCGGATCGAGTACGGGGTACGGCTGGGAGCCGATGACCTCGACGCGGTGGCCGAGGCGGGCCAGTTCGCGGGAGAGATGGCGTACGTAGACACCCTGGCCCCCGCAGAACGGGTTCCCTTTGTAGGTGAGGAGCGCGATACGGAGCGGTCGCTCGCCGTCGGCGGCCGGGCCCTCAAAGGCCCCTGCCTGACTGGCCTCAGCGGTCACTCTGAGCCCCCTTCTGCCTGCACTGTCCCGCGAGATTACGACGAGAAGGTAATCTAGAACAAGTTTCAGACTTGATCGTTCAGGAGGCTCTGAATCTACCGGCAGGTAGGGGTCCTGTGAGCGGTGGATCGGGTGATTCACGCCACGGCCGGCACCCTGGCATGCTGAGTGATCACACATCCTCACGGACTGTCACGGAACCCAAGGTGGACAAGGTGGCCAAGCCCGCCAGAGTGGAAGCCGGCATCGCACGACCCGACGCACCGCCGCTGACCGAACGGCAGGAGGCGCGGCGCCGCCGCATCCTGCACGCGAGCGCGCAGCTGGCGAGCCGCGGCGGGTTCGACGCGGTGCAGATGCGGGAGGTCGCGGAGTCCTCGCAGGTGGCGCTCGGCACCCTCTACCGGTACTTCCCCTCCAAGATCCATCTGCTGGTCGCCACCATGCAGGACCAGCTGGAACACATGCACGGCACGCTCCGCAAGAAGCCGCCGCAGGGCGAGGCGGCGGCCGAGCGGGTCGCGGAGACCCTGATGCGGGCCTTCCGGGCGCTCCAGCGCGAGCCGCACCTGGCGGACGCGATGGTCCGTGCGCTGACCTTCGCGGACCGCAGCGTGAGCCCGGAGGTCGACCAGGTCTCCCACCAGACCACGCTGATCATCCTGGACGCCATGGGGCTTGAGGACCCGACGCCCGAGCAGCTCTCCGCGGTCCGCGTCATCGAGCACACCTGGCACTCGGCCCTGATCACCTGGCTCTCGGGCCGGGCCTCCATCGCCCAGGTGAAGATCGACATCGAGACCGTGTGCCGCCTGATCGACCTCACGGAACCGCGGTCCTAGCGCCCCGGCGCTAGCCGACGGCCGCCAGTCCGCTCCAGCTCCGGCCGATCGCCGTCTCCCCCGCCCACCGCTCCAGCAGCCGCCGGGCCTCCTCCTCGGGGGCCGCGAGGGAGACCTGCTGGGCGCCGGCGTCGACGGCGCGCTCCTGTTCGTGGGTGCCCTCACTGCAGCAGGCGCACAGCATGCGGACGCCGCTCGCCGGTTCGGCGCCGAAGCCGTGGTCGGTGAACAGCTCCAGGAGTGCCTCCAGGTCGGCCTTCTCGCCCGCGGCCACCGTGACCTCCAGGGTGGGCAGTTCGGACGCCTCGAAGAGCAGGAGTTCGTCGAAGACGGTGTACGTCGAACCCTCGACGACCCGCTCGCCCTTCGGTTCGCCGTCGTGGACGACGATCTCGCCGTAGCGCCGTCCGCCCGTGACGGGCACGCTGACGACCCGGCCGCGGGTCGGGCACAGCCGCTCGATCCAGACGACCTCGCGCTCGCCGCCGGTGTCGAGGCGCACGCAGGCGTACCCGAGGCGGGCGTCGATCTGCCCTTCCCCGTCGGGGAGTTCGATGCCGAAGCCGCTCCACGCGTCCCGTGCCGTCGCCCAGTCCCGCTGGATCGTGGCCGCGATGCCGAGGTTCCAGTACGCCGGGTCGCCCTCGCCGCGCGGGGAGCGGGCCGCGGCCTCCCGGCCCAGCTCGTACGCCTTGGCCCAGTTCCGCAGGAACTTGTGGGCGAGCGCGGCGTCGTACCACCACACGGCGCCGGCCTTCAGGTCCGGGAAGTGCGCGAGCACCCGCTCGTACAGCTCGGCGGCGCGCAGCCACTCCTCGGCGTCCCAGGCCGCACGCGCCTGCATGATCAGCTTCCTGGCCTCGGACTTCTCCACGCCTGCCCAGCGCTCACCGGTTCCTCCAGCGTCGCAGCGCGCCGAGCAGCTGGGTGAGGACCTTGAGGGCAGCGGTACGGCGGGCGGGCCGACGGGACCATACGGCAGGGAGGACGACCCCGACGTAGAAGGCGAGGAAGATGAGGGCGACGAGCAGGACGGGCATCTGAACGGCCTGAAAGGGCATGGGGTTTCCTCCGGAACGGGGCCAACGGCCAACTGCTTGCGCCATGACCTTCGCGCCCGGGAACACCGTCCCGGACGAACCCCGACTCACCCCGAACTCCCGGCGGATCACGCAGGTCAGGCCGTACGCTTCGGAGACGTTCGCCGAACCGCACCGAAGGGTTGGGAGAGTTGGCCACACCGATGACTGGTCCGGTCGCGGACTTCTGCGTCGCACTGGGCCGTCTCGTGAGTGACTGCCGCATACCGCAGCGGGACATCGCCGCCGCGCTGGGGCTGAGCATCAGCTCGGTCTCGGAGCTGCTCGGCGGGCGGCGACGCAAGGTTCCGGACTGGGGTGTCGTCCGGACGATCGTCAGGCTGTGCGCCGAGCAGAACACGGGTGGGGGGGCGGCACCGTCGGGCATGAGTCTGGATGTCCGGTGGTGGAAGAGCCGGCATGCGGAACTGGAGCGGACGGCGGAGAAGGCCAGGGAGCGGGTCGCGGGTGTTCCCGCTCCCGTCGCTTCCGGACCGCCCTCGGTCCCGATGCCCGACGCCATGGCCTGCGCCGGCATGGACGTCCAGGAGGCGCTGCACCTGCTGACCGAGGGGCGCGTGGAGGCGACGGTCGCGGTGGACGCACTGCTGAGTGTGCCTCAGGGCGAGCGGAACCCGCCCAGGCTCCTGACTGGTCTGCTGGCGGATTTCCCGGACCGTGTGCGAGCGGCCCAGGGTGTCCGACGCGCCGCTCTGATCCAGGCCACGCGCGTGGTGCTGACGGCGGCCGTTGTAGTGCGGAACTCGGGTCCCGCGAAGGTCCACAGCAAGATCTATGACCTGACGGAGGGCGGACATCCGCCGCACGCTCCCGTGCTGGCGGACCTCAGCGGCCTCACGGACAACGAGCGGTCACGGATCGTCAGCGACTACGTCCGGCTGTCCACCCCCTTGGCCAGGTCCTGTCCCGAATTCGCGCTCGGTGCGGGTCTTCCGGGCGTCGAACCGAGCGGCGAGGCCAACACCACAACCGGCCTGGCCGGATTGGGGAACCTTCTGTCGCAGTTCGCCGGCGAGGACGGGCTCCCCACACCCCACGGGTCACTCCTCCGCAGCCCGATCGCCGTCCTCGACTCCCCAGGACCTGCGCTGCCCAGCCTCGCGGAGGGTTACATCACACCGCGCTTCCGGCTGGTCCCCGACCTCCGGGGTACCGGACCCGGGATCGCCTCGGACAAATGGTGGGACGATCAGCCGCTGCACGACGACATCGAGCGATTCCTCGCCGCGCACCTCCTCGGTCTCCCTGCCCTGCTGGCACCGCTCGTCGTGCTCGGCCACCCCGGAGCGGGCAAGTCACTGCTCACCAAGCTGCTGGCGGCCCGGCTCCCGGCGCGTGAGTTCCGCCCCTTGCGGGTGGAACTGCGGTACACACCGGCCGAGTTGGACATACAGGGCCAGCTGGAGCACACGCTGAAGCACCTCACCGGTCGGGAGGTGAGCTGGCCGGACTGGTCGGAGCAGGAATCCGGCCCGATCCCGGTGGTCCTGCTGGACGGCTTCGACGAACTGCTCCAGGCAGGTGCACAGAAGCTCGGTCAGACGCGCCAGTGGGGCTACTTGCAGGAGGTCGAGGAGTTCCAGAAACGGGAGGCGGCGCAGGGCCGCCCACTGATCGTGATCGTGACGAGCCGCACCGTGGTCGCCGACCGGGCGGATGTGCCCGCCACCAGCCAGGTCATACGCCTGGAGCCCTTCGACGAGTCGGAGATCGACCGCTGGCTCGACGTCTGGAACACCACGAACACGGGCTACTTCGCCCGACACGCGCTGCTACCGCTGACTCCGGAGGTCGTGCTCCCCCACCGAGACCTGGCGGCCCAGCCCCTGCTGCTGCTCATGCTGGCGCTGTACGACGCGGTCGGCAACGCCCTGCACTCGCTGCGGGACCGGGACATGACCCGCACGCAGCTGTACGACCAGCTGCTGACGGAGTTCATCCGCCGCCAGGTCGACAAGGACGGCCCACTGCCCCCGGCCGAGGCGGCCACGGCCGTCGACCGCGAGGTGCACCGCCTGTCCGTGATCGCGGTCTCCATGTTCCACCGCGGCGCCCAGTCCGTCAGCGAAAAGGAAGCCGACCGGGCTCTGCGGGCACTCGGTGTGGCGGACGACGGCTTGGGGCTGCTGTTCGGCCGGTTCTTCTTCGTGCACGAGGCGCAGGCCGTGGTGACGGAAGAGCGGCTGCGCAGCTACGAGTTCATGCACGCGACCTTCGGCGAGCATCTGGCGGCGCGGCGGATCGAGGGGGCGCTCCGGCGGCTCGTCGACGGCGGAGGCCCGTGGGACGACGGAGAGTTGTACGCGCTTCTGTCCTTCGCCCCGCTCACCGACCGGGCCCAACTCGTGCAGAACCTGCGGGACATGTTGACGACGTGGCCGAGGGACCGTAGGCACAGCGGTCTGCTGCCCGCGCTCCTCAGCCTGTTCCGCGCGGTCTCGTGGGGCCCCGAGCACCGCACCGACGTCGACTACGCCCCGGTCCGGGTGCGCAGGAGGTACCGGGAAGCGGTGTACGAGATGAACCTCGTGATCATCGCGGTGGTGGTGGCGGGCGAGGTACACGTGTCGGACCTCTTCGCCGACTCCCTCGCCCCCACGGCCGAATGGCGCAGGCATGCCCTGGGCTGGCAGGCACAGTTGTCCGTGGGGTCGTGGGCGGCGTTGACCTCGGCCCTCACGCCCGAGCGGTGCTGGCGTGGCCCGGTGAAGTACACGGCAGACGTGGACCTGCGCCTCACCACGCGTCCGGCGTCACTGGTCGACCACGCCCTGAACTGGGCTATTGGTGTGTCGCCGCCCGAGACCTCCAGATCCTTGTCGGACCGGCTGGAGGAGCGGCTCTCCGACACGCCCGTCCCCCAGCTGATCAGGCAGGTCCGTTTCGTCGGCGATCGTGACACCGAACAGTTGCTGCACATCAGCTACCCGATGCTGCTCCAGTTTCCAAGCGCCATGTCCGCGTTCAGGCCCATGCCCGGCAACCTGTGCCACTCGGCGGCGCATGCGCTGATCGCCCTGCTGACCCGCGACGTGTACGAGCCAGCGGAACTACCCGGCCTCTACCTGGAGTGCCTGCGGTACGTCGGCGGCGCGCTGGAGTTCGAAGAGCGCGGCCCCTATCTGGAAGCCGTACTGCGCCAGCTGGTCCACGACGCGTCCGCCCTGACGGACGAAGCCCTCGCGGAGATCATCGACGAGTTGCGCGCGACGTACGACGTTGATGCGGTACCTCTCACCAGGACCGCTTACCAGGCGCTTCTGCTTTTCCTCCGCCACGCTGTGAACCGCAGCAGTCCCCACCTGGCCGAGCCTCTCGACAACATTCGCCCGATGCTCTCCACAGGCGACCGCCTCGGAGCGTTGGAAGGGCTCCTGGAACTGATTCACCTGAGCCACTCCACCCATACCTGGCGCTGGTCAGGCAGCCCCCCTTGGGGCATCACCGACCACCTCGACGACCTGCTGGAAAGACTCGACCTCCCCACCACAGCCACCACCCACCCCACCGCTCTCATAGACCTCCTCCGCCTCGCGGCGGAAATAGGCCTGGACGACTGGCTCGCTACCCGCACCCCGGAGATCCTCGCCGCCCTCCCACCCCACGCCATCGGCCTCCTCCGCCCCTCGGACCTCCCCCGTCTGCGCGCAGCCCTCCCGGAGGGCGCGTACGCCGAGCAGTTCGACGAGGTGGAGCAGGCGTGGCGGGGGCGCGAATGACCTACGAGACGGGTTCCCTTCGCCGGCATGGTCCGGATCAGGTTCTTGGGGTCGCCGTCGAGCCTTCCCGCTGCTCTTCGGCCTCTCAGCCCTACCGTCGACGTCGGCCCCGGCGGAAGCCTGCGCTTCTCGCCCGAGTCGGCTACGTCGGTCGGACTCCCTCACTCGCCTCGTAGGCCTATGTCCAGAGTAGAACTCTCGTCCGGGAATGAACCCCCTCAAACCAAGATTTTCCCGGCCCCTAGTCCTCCGGCGGGAACACCGGCTCCCCGCTCCCCAGCAGCGAGATCATGATGGCCTCCACCGGGCAGTTCTCCGCCGCCGCCAGGATCTTCTCGTTGGCGTCGGTCTCCGGGTCGGCGGGGTGGGACTGGCGGGCGGTGTCCAGGCGGAAGCCGTCGGGGGCGGTGTTCACACACTGCGCGGAGCCGATGCACAGGGAGCGGTCGACCTCGACGTGCCAGCGGTCTCCCATCGCCGCTCACCCCTCCCAGCCGGCCGGCAGGTGGATCATCTTGTGCTCCAGGAACTCGCCGTAGCCCTCCGGGCCGAACTCCCTTCCCAGACCGGAGTTCTTGTAGCCGCCGAAGGGGCCGAGCATGTCGAGGCTGAAGGTGTTGACGTTGTAGGTGCCGGTACGGACCTGGCGGGCGACCTCGATGCCGCGCTCGACGTCGGCCGTCCACACACTGCCCGACAGGCCGTAGTCGGAGTCGTTGGCGATCTTCACCGCCTCGGACTCGTCACCATAGGGAAGGAGACAGATCACCGGTCCGAAGATCTCCTCGCGCGCGATCCGCATCGAGTTGTCGACGTCGCCGAAGAGGGTCGGCTCGACGTACCAGCCGCGCTCCAGGCCCGCCGGACGCCCGCCGCCGGTGAGGATCTTGGCGCCCTCCTCCTGGCCGATGCGGATGTAGTCGAGGTTGCGGCGCTGCTGGCGCTCGGCGACCAGGGGGCCGACCTGGGTGGCGGGGTCGAGCGGGTCGCCGACGACCAGTGCACTCGCCGCCGCGGCAAGGGCCTCGGCGAACTCGTCGTAGCGGGAGCGGGGCAGCAGGATGCGGGTCTGGGCCACGCAGGCCTGTCCGTTGTTCATCCAGGCGGACGGGACGATCCCGGCGACGGCCGCCTCGACGTCCGCGTCCGGGAGGACCACGGCCGCCGACTTGCCGCCCAGCTCCAGGGTCACGCGGGTGAGATTGCGGGCGGCGACCTCCATGACGCGCTTGCCCGCGCCCACCGAGCCGGTGAAGGAGACCTTGTCGATCCCCGGGTGCCCGACCAGGTACTCGCTCACCTCACGGTCGGCCGGGAGGATGGACAGGACGCCCTCCGGCAGCCCGGCCTCCTTGGTGATCTCGGCCAGGATGTACGCGTCCAGCGGCGACTCGGGCGACGGCTTGAGCACCACCGTGCAGCCGGTGAGCAGCGCGGGCGCGAGCTTGGCGGCGGCGACGAACTGCGGGACGTTCCAGGGCACCACGGCCGCCACGACCCCGACCGGCTCGCGGCGCACGAGGATGCGGCCGAGGACTCCGTCGCGTGTCTCCTCGTACGTGAAGTTGCGTGCGACCGTGATCGCCGAGTCCCAGACCATCATCGCGCCGAGGGCCTGTGCGAGGACGCTCCAGGAGTACGGGGAGCCGTTCTCGGAGGAGATCACGCGGGCGATCTCCTCGTGCCGGACCGCGATGGCGTCCTTGATCCTCGTGACGACCTCGATGCGCTCGTCGAGCGACATCCGCGGCCAGGGTCCCTCGTCGAAGGCGGTGCGTGCGGCGGCGACCGCCGCGTCCACGTCCGCGCGCGAGGCGTGCGGCACCCGTCCGATGACCTCCTGGGTGTGCGGGGAGATCACCTCGATGACGTCCTTGCCCAGGGGGTCCGTCAACTCCCCGCCGATGAACAGCTGTCCGTGTTCCACGAGCTCGGTCATGGCGACTGCCTCCCCGGGGCGACTTACTGACGATCCATCAGATACGGAACTGATACCAGTTCTACTGGGAGGAGTCCACGGGCCGCACACCGCGACTGTTGGTGACCTCGGGCTACCGTCGAAACTCGTTCTAGTTATAGTGACGGGAACGCGGTGATTGGGGTGCTCATGGCGCAGGTGTACGACCATGGTGGCGGCGTCCGGTCCGTTCAGGTGCCCATCCCCGACAATCCGCTCGGCCACACGCTCGTGTACGTCGTCGAGACCGACCGGGGACCGGTGCTGGTCGACACCGGCTGGGACGACCCGGACTCCTGGGACACCCTCGCCGAGGGGCTGACCGCGTGCGGGACCGGCGTGGGCGAGATCCACGGCGTGGTCATCACCCACCACCACCCCGACCACCACGGCCTGTCCGGCAAGGTGCGGGAGGCGTCCGGGGCCTGGATCGCGATGCACGCGGCCGACTCCGCGATCGTGCGGCGCACCCGCGAGACCCGCGCCGAGCGCTGGTTCTCCTACATGACGGCCAAGTTGGTGGCCGCGGGCGCCCCCGAGGACCACGTGGCCCCCCTGCGCACCGCACGCCGCCGCGAACTGCCCGGCTTCTCCCCCGCGTTGCCCGACCGCGAGATCGTCCCCGGCGAACTCCTCGACCTCCCCGGCCGCAGGCTCCGCGCGATCTGGACCCCGGGGCACACGCCCGGCCATGTCTGCCTGCACCTGGAGGAGGAGCACCCCTCCGGACTGCCGGGGCACGGGCGGCTGTTCTCCGGCGATCATCTGCTCCCCGAGATCACCCCGCACATCGGCCTGTACGAGGACCCGGACGACGCCACCGTCACCGACCCCCTCGGCGACTACCTCGACTCCCTGGAACGCGTCGGGCGCCTCGCCCCCGCCGAGGTCCTCCCCGCCCACCAGCACGTCTTCACCGACGCGAGCGCCCGCGTGGGGCAGTTGCTCGCCCACCACGAGGAACGCCTCACCGACCTGCGCTCCCTCCTCGCCGATCCCCTCACCCCCTGGCAGCTCGCCGAGCGCATGGAGTGGAACCGGCCCTGGGACCAGATCCCCTACGGATCACGCAACATCGCGGTCTCGGAGGCCGAGGCGCATCTGCGGCGGCTGGTGAAGCTGGGCCGCGCGGAGGCGGTGACGGGGAGCGACCCGGTGACGTACATGGCTGGCTAGTGCTGTGACCGGGAAGGTTCACCGGGGCCGAGAGCGGCGAGGGAGCGGATGAGCCGCTGGAGCGGATCGGGCAGCCCGTGCGCGAGGCGTGAGAAGGTCGCGGGGTTGTCCAGGGTGACGTAGATCGGGGCGCCGTCCGGGCGGGCCGCGCGGATCGGCCGGAGGCCGACCAGGGTGTTGCCGGCACCCTTCCTGCGCCGGTTGACGCCCCCCAGGGTGTCGTCGCCGATCGAGTAGCAGCCGTGGAAGTACCGCACTCCGTGGGTGCGGTGACAGGTCGCGGGGTGTGCCGCTCGGGATGACCGGCGAGTGCCCAGCCAGAGCCTCGGCGCACCTCGGGTCGGCACGGTCTCCGACCCGTGGGTGCGGGTGTCCCCCTCGGACGCCCCGCTCCTCAAAGCATTTCCTGCTCGACGAAGGCACGGAAGCTGCGCGGTGGGCGGCCGGTGAGGCACTCGACGGTGTCGGTGGTGCGGTTCTCCGCTCCCTCGGCGATGGCGAGGTCCATGCCGGCGAGCAACTCGGCGAACTCGGCGGGCATCCCGGCGGCCAGGCGGTCGCGCATCTGCTCGTAGGTCAGCTGCCGATGGGTGACGCTCCGGCCCGTGACCTCCGAGAGGACCGCTGCGACGTCGCCGTAGCTCAACGCCTGCGGCCCGGTGATGACCAGGTCGGTGTTGGGGGCCTGAGGGGTGGTCAGGGCGTGCACGGCGACCGCGGCGATGTCGTCGGCGTCCACGAACCCGACACGACCCTCGCCGGTGGCGGTCAGCAGGGTTCCGTCCTTGCGGATGCTCTGCGCGTGCGGGTGGTCGCCGGTGAAGTTCTGCATGAACCATGAGGGCCGCAGGACCGCCCACGCGTCGAACAGGCCGGGAAGGGCCTGGTGGACCTGCCCTACGGCTGGACCTCCGGAGGGGATCGCCGACGCGCTGAGCAGCACCACGCGGCGCAGCCCGGCTGCGCGGCCCCGCCGGAGGAAGGGCAGCATGACGGCGGCCGGCTCCCGGGAGCCGAGCGGCGGAATGAGATACAGGCGGTCCACGCCGTCGAGGGCTTCGTCGAACGTCGCAGGGTCGTTCCAGTCGAATCGGACGGCCGGAGCGCCGCCCACCTCGGTGGCCTGCCGGCCGGCGGCCCTGACAGGGTGCCCAGCCGCCACGAGCCGGGAGACGACACGGCTGCCGGTGGTGCCGGTGGCTCCGATGACCAGGGTCGTACCGGGCGTGCTCATCGGCTGCTCCTCGTGAAGTCGCTCATGGATTCCTGGAGCACCACGAGCGGGTTCCAGTAGTCGCGGTAGCGGGTGATCCTGCCGTCCTCGACGGTCACCACGGCGATGTACGTCATGTCGTAGGGGCTGCCGGTCTCCACCAGCCGGCCCACCGCACGCATCTCGACCACGATGGTCTGCGCGGCAGTGGTCTGGTGTATCTCCACGTACGGGAAGTCGTGGAGGTCGATGTGGTCGGGGTAGCCGCGCATGTAGTCGGCGATCGCGGCTTTGCCCTCCAGCCGCTTGGGCCAGCCGTCGGGCGCGAACGGGAACTCGAAGACCCCGTTGTCGTCCCAGAGGTCGATCCAGGCGGCGATGTCCTTGTCGAGCAGCAGTTTCAGGCCGTGGCGGTACAGGTCCGCCGGTGCCGTATGCGTGGGCATGAGTACTCCGTCCCGTAAGATGCGGACCGTGGGTCCGGTTCACTTCGACGATACGGACCCGGGGTCCGTTTTGCAATCGGAGGAAGAAACCGCATGCCCGAACGCAGGCCACGCAAGGACGCAGTGCGCAACCGGGCGGCCGTCCTCGCGGCGGCCGACAGCCTCTTCGCCCGCTGCGAGAGCCCGGAGGCCGTCACCATGGCCGACATCGCGGCAGCGGCCGGCGTCGGCAAAGGGACGCTCTTCCGCGCCTTCGGTGATCGCACCGGCCTGATCCAGGCGCTGTACGCGGAACGGCTCGAACCGGTCAGGAACGCCGTCGAAGCGGGGCCGCCGCCCCTGGGCCCCGCCGCCCCGCCGCTGGAGCGCGTACCCGCCCTGCTCGACGCGCTCCTGTGCTTCAAGCTGGACAACCGCCACCTCGCCCTGGCTCTGGAGGAGACCGGCAGCGGCAGCCCTTACCAGGCCGAACACTACGAACGGTGGCACAGCACGCTTCAAGCCGTACTGGAACGGATCCCCGGTCTCACCGACAGTGCCTTCACCGCTCACGCACTGCTGGCCGCCACCCGCGCCGACCTCGTCGAACACCTCGTCGGCCACCAGCACATGCCCCGGGAGCAACTGCGGGCACACCTCGCGGCCTTCACCGCCAGAATCCTTCAGCCGCGTGCGGCGACGGGGGCAGTGGGCTGAGCGCCCAGGACTGCTTTGTCCAACACGTTCCGCGCCCGTTCGCGTCCGGCAGATTAGGTGAGTTGCTGCCTGGCACCGGTCCCCAGGAACGGTTCGCGAAAGCGTCAGGCTTCAGGAACGACTTCTTCGACCGCCTGACCGCGCGCGGGGACACGCTGTTCGAGCTGACCGACGCGTTTGTGCGCGCGGACAGGCCAGTGACCACGCCGGTAGACCTCGCGCTGACGGCCGCACACCGGCGCGGGCACGGCGTGAGGCCGGCCGGTCCCGAGGCGTTGACCGCCTTCAACCTGCCGGGTGCGGTGGTGCGGGCGGCTTCGGAGCGCCGGGCCAACGGACGGGATGGCCGCCGGGGCCGTCAGTGAGCCAGGATCCGTCGCCCAGGGGCACCAGCTCGTACGGGTTGCTCACCTCGACGGCGAATTCGCCGCTGAGCGTGCCTGTGCGTACGTCAATCAGGTGGTGGCGGAACCACTCCTCCTCGTCTTGGCTCTCACCGCCCAGGGTGACAACGGCCGTGTCATCGGTCAGGTAGCCGCCGCTCCATTCCACGAAGCACTCCTCCGGGTCGTACCCGAAGGCCTCGACGGGGAGGGTGAAGAGCACGTTCCCGTTGGGGTGGTCGTGAAAGGTGACGTCCGCCTGATCGTGGTCGACGGTCATGAACTGCTGCCCGGACGGCGCCAGGTCGATCAGGCAGCGGTCCGACCACGGGTACGTCACGAACTCCGGCTGGCTGTCGATGGCACCCGTACCCCGGATGATGACGGAGCCGTCCTGGCCCTCACCGATGTCGAGGTAGACGCTGCCGTCCGCGGGGTGCACGTGGTGGCTGGCGCCGTGCCCGACCGTCGCCAGCTCCCGGCGGGCGAGGATCACACCGTTCTCGGCGTCGTGTACGACCCACTCGTCTCCGCCCCCGCGTCCCGCCATCGCGTCCGGCCGGTAGACCCACACCGTTCGGCCGTCCAGAGACAGCGCACAGCCAGGCCGGTGGCCATGGCGTACGTCAGAGTGCGGCTCGAATTGCGAAGACCACACCAGGTCGCCGGCACGCGTGAGGCAGATGACACCGTTCAGCGTCGTGTACACGACCTGGTCCAGATCGTGCCGGACCGCCGACTCCACGACCTCGTCGCCGGCCCGCGGCTGGAAAATCGCGGTGGGCTCCAGCGTCCCGCGGGCACTGGAGTCCACGACGTAGGCATGGATCTGGCCGTCGCGGTGGCGCGTGACGACCTTCGGTGGCGGTGCAGGAATCATCCGCTGAGGTTAACTCCCAGGTCAGGCCGCCTGATATTCCGGGGGCGCGCACGCCGAATCTGGTATCGCAGGCCCATATCGCGCTCAGTCTCATGAACAAACCCTCGTGGCGCAGC
The DNA here is from genome assembly GCF_001514145.1 of Streptomyces canus. Classification (GTDB taxonomy): domain Bacteria; phylum Actinomycetota; class Actinomycetes; order Streptomycetales; family Streptomycetaceae; genus Streptomyces; species Streptomyces canus. Next base: position 862,022 of record NZ_KQ948658.1, on the reverse strand, counting down.
ATTTCGCGGCAGACGGCAAGGGTTCGTTCACAGCTTCTGACGGCTGACGGGGTCAGCCTGAGTACCGCATCGCCCTTATGTCGCAGCTCCAGTCGAGTAACCGCGCCGGCCGGAACGGCACTCGACCCTGCGCACACCAGCAACACCATGTATCGCCAGGCAGTGCGTACCGCCGGGCTGACCGGGCTGAAGGAGATGGCAGCCGATCTCCGGGAGCAGCTTCAACTGCCGCCTCCGCTGCGGTCCCACCAGTCGAGGTCCCGGGCGCGGGGTGCGACGGAGGGAGGGTGTCAAGGCGGCGCCAGGCGTCTCGCGAGTGTCTGGGCTATCCGGAGACGGCTCGCCAGTTGGAAATTCGCCTGTCGGAGACGGCTTGTACTCTGCATTCATTCGACGATCGGACGATCACGGACACGGACAAGCGGGCACGGGGCGGGCGTCCAGGGGCGGGAGCGCGGGGATTTCGATGAGTGACGCACATCCGATACGAAGCCGCAGAACGGGCCTTTCGGTCGGTGCGCGGATTATCGCCGGGGTCGTCCTCGCCGCGATCGGGGCCGTCGGCGCCTGGCTCCAGCACGACGCTCCCGGCCGGAGTGCGGAGCCGCGTACGGAGTTCACCGCGAACAACCCGCCCGCCGGTCTGCCCACCGCGGTCACCACCGGCCAGCACCTCCACTGGTCCCGCTGCACCTCGCCGCCCACCGCGCGCACGGGCTACGACTGCGCCGCCATGAAGGCCCCCCTCGACTACCGGAAACCAGATGGCAGGACGATTGACGTCGCCCTGATCCGCCGTAAGGCCACCGGCCCGAACGCCCGGCGCATCGGCTCGCTCGTCCTCAACTTCGGCGGCCCCGGCGTATCCGGCGTGAGCGGATTACCCGAACGCCTCAACCAGTACAAGCCGCTCCTCGACCGCTACGACCTGGTCTCCTTCGACCCGCGCGGCGTTGGCGCGACCATCCCCGTGCGCTGCGGCAAGAACGCGGACGACACCGGCTACGACGGGGCCGACGCCTGCGCCGAGCACTCCGGGGCGCTCCTCCCGTACATCGGCACCTCGCACACCGCGCGCGACCTCGACCTGATGCGCTACCTCCTCGGCGACGAGCGGCTGCACTACTTCGGCGTCTCGTACGGAACGGCGCTCGGCGCGGTCTACGCCCACCTGTACCCGTCGCACGTCGGACGGCTCGTCCTCGAAGCGTCCGTCGATCCGACCGAGGACCTCAACGAGGAACAGGTGTCGCAGGTCAAGGCGGTCCAGGCGGCGTTCGACCGGTTCGCTGCGCACTGCGCGGCCCGTATCCGCCACTGCCCGACGGGCGATGGGCCCGAGGAGGCCGCGCGACGCATGGCGCGCCTGGCCGACCGTCTGGAGAAGACGCCCGCCCCGGCCGGCGGCGGAAGGAACCTCGACGCCGACGACCTCGCGTACACCGTCAGTGACTATCTCGACCTCGGCACAGACGGCTGGTCGCCGCTCGCCAAGGCGCTCACCGCTCTGATCGACCACAACGACGGCGGTCCGCTGAGCAAGGGCGCGGACGACATCGGCTCCGCCGACCGCGCAGCGACCCCGCGCGACAGCAGCCGCGCCGCCCTGATCGCGATCACCTGCGCGGACTCCAGCCTGCGTCCTGGCTTCGAACGCCTCGACAGGGACAAGGCCCGCATCAAAGCCGCCTCACCCGTCTTCGGCGCGGCCTGGTCCACTGGCGTCTACCTCTGTTACGACTGGCCGTTCGACGGCGAGCGCGCCACGCCCCAGGTGAATGCCGACGGCGCGGCCCCCGTCCTTGTGGTCGGCGGTACCGGCGATCCGACTACCCCGTATCCCGGCGCCCGGCACATGGCCCGCGCCCTGGGCGACGGTGTCGGCGTGCTCCTGACGGCCGAGGAGGAGGGCCACGGCACATACCCGCAGAACCGCTGCGTCGCGGAGGCGGTCGGCACATACCTCCGCACGGGCCGCACTCCGGCCGTGGGGACGGTGTGCCGGGGCAGCATGTCCTGAGGCCCGCACGGATCCGCCGGGCGGTCGTCGGCACACTGGTTCGTTCGCAGGGGCCCTGGGCGTGCACCACCACACCGCCCGGTCCGAGACCGCCTTTTGGGTGGGTGCCGGTGCGGTGGTCGGGGCAGAGCGGCCGGACGATGCGCAGGCGGGTTGCGAGGTCGCTCCGGACGGCCTCGGCCACAGAGACGTGCATCCCCGGCGCACGCTCTCCTGCCGTTTCTGCCCCTCCTGGTCGGTCAGTCTGCTCACCGGTATCGAGGCTCCCCTGGCCGGCCCTCAGCCGCTTCCCTACGGGCGAGTACAGTAGCCAGGTCGTCATCACATGCCGTACGGGGGGAAGCCGGTGCAATTCCGGCGCTTTCCCCTTCCCCAGTGCCCCAAGGGCCTGGGAGACCGGCCGGTGCGCGGCACCGTCGAGGTATACGGAGCCGAGCCGCCCGGGGTCCTCCCGCGCTGTCCGGCTCTCCGCAGGGAGAAGGGCATCCGCCGATCATGAACGTCCGCCGCAGCGCCGCGGTCCTGGCCGCCACCGTCGCCATCGGCACGGCCACACCCGCCGTGGCCGCCGCGCCGTCTCCGTCACCGTCCCTGCCCTCGGGGCTGTACGGCAGCAGCGACCCCACGTACGACGGGGTCTGGCGGCAGTCGCTCACGCTCATCGCCCTGTACCGGGTGCACGCGGAGCCCGCCGCCGCGGCCGTCGACTGGCTGGCCGGGCAGCAGTGCGAGAGCGGGGCGTTCCCGGCGTTCCGCGCGAACCCGGCCAAGGCCTGCGACGCCAAGCTGATGGTCGACACCAACAGCACGGCCGCCGCCGCGCAGGCCCTGTCCGCGGTCGGCGGGCACGGCACCGCGGTCACGAAGGCGGTGACCTGGCTGAAGTCCGTCCAGAACAAGGACGGCGGCTGGGGCTACACCCCCGGCGGGGCCAGCGACGCCAACTCGACGTCAGTTGTCATCGGCGCACTCATGACCCAGCACACCCCGGTCTCGACGATCCGCAACGGCGCGAAGTCGCCCTACGACGCCCTGCTGAAGCTGTCCCTGCCGTGCGCCGACGGAGGCGCGTTCGCCTACCAGCCGGACAAGAAGGGCAAGCTCACGGCCAACGCGGACGCGACCGCGGCGGCCGTCGTCGGTGCGCTGGGCCAGAGCATGGTCTCGGTGAAGGCCGGCGACAAGAAGAACGCCGCCTGCACCGACGCGGCCCGCCCCACTCCGGGGGACGCGGCGGCCAACGGCTCGGCCTACCTGGCGAAGGCCGTCGCGAAGGACGGCCACCTGACGTCCGCCCTGCCCGGCTCCGAGAACCAGCCCGACTACGGCAACACGGCCGACGCGGTCGTGGCGCTGGCCGCGCAAGGCGGGACGGCGGCGGCCTCGGGTCCGCTGCGCTGGCTGGAGCGGAACTCCGCGAAGTGGGCCGAGCAGAACGGCCCGGCGGCATACGCCCAGCTGATCCTCGCCGCCGAGGCGGGTGGCGCCGACCCGAGCGACTTCGGCGGCACGGACCTGGTCAAGCAGCTGACCGCGACGGGACCGGCGCCGGTCACCGCGTCCCAGGACGACTCCGACACGTCCGTCTGGTGGATGGTCGGCGCGGGTCTCGCCGCCGGCGCGGGCGTCGGCTTCCTGCTCAGCAGCCGCAACAAGAGGAAGCAGCCGTGACCCGGCGGGCACTCCTCCTGTCCCTCCTGGCGGGCCTCCTCCTGGCCACCGCGAGCCCGGCCCACGCCGCCGGGTACCGCTACTGGTCCTTCTGGGACCGCACCGGCTCGACCTGGACCTACGCCACCGAGGGCCCCTCGACGGCGGTCCCCTCCGACGGCGACGTCCAGGGCTTCCGCTTCGCGGTGAGCGAGGACTCGGCGGACGCGGACACGCCCCGCGGGACGGCGTCGTTCACGGCGATCTGCGGGGACACGGCGGCGCGGGACGGCCGTAAGCGCGTGGCCCTGGTCCTCGACTTCGGTACGGCTTCGGACGCCCCGTCCGGCGAGACGCCCCCGGCCCGGCGCACCGAGTGCGCGGTGGTACCCCGCGACGCGACGACGGCGGAGGCCCTGGCGACGGCGGCCAAGCCGCTCCGCTACAACACCAACGCCCTGCTGTGCGCGATCGCGGGGTATCCGGAGACGGGGTGCGGGGAGCAGGTGACGGGAGCGACGAAGCCGGCGCCCGCCGAGAAAAAGCAGGACGACGGCCCGTCGGTGGGCCTCTGGGTGGGAGCGGCGGGCGTGGTGGCGTTGGGCGCGGCGGCGGTATGGCAGGCGAGGCGCCGCCGGCATGCGTAACGCACCCGCGCGGCCTGCCGGCGGTCGTGCCGCCGCCCCGAAAACGGGCGGCACCCGGCCGACGCCGACGAGCGCACCCGCCCCGGCTCAGGTCCACCGCCCCGCGCCCCTGCACCCCGGCGCCTGGTGGCTGTGGGCCCTCTCCCTCGGGACAGCGGCCACCCGCACCACCAACCCCCTCCTCCTCGCCCTCCTCATCACCACCTCCGCGTACGTGGTGGCGACCTGCCGCCGGACCACTCCCTGGTCCCACTCCTACGCCGCCTTCGTCAAACTCGCCCTCGCCGTCCTCCTGGTCCGTCTCCTCTTCGCGATCACTCTGGGCTCCCCCATTCCCGGCACGCACGTGCTCGTCACCCTCCCCGAACTCCCCCTCCCCGACTGGGCGCAGGGCATCCGGCTGGGCGGCAGGGTCACCGCGGAGTCCCTCGTCTTCGCCCTCTACGACGGCCTGAAACTGGCCACCCTCCTCATCTGCGTGGGCGCGGCGAACGCCCTCGCCAACCCGCACCGCCTCCTCAAGTCCCTCCCCGGCGCCCTCTACGAACTCGGCGTCGCCGTGGTGGTGGCCCTGACCTTCGCCCCCCATCTCATCGCCGACGTCCAGCGCCTCCGTTCCGCCCGCCGCCTCCGGGGCCGCCCGGACTCCGGCATCCGCGGTCTCCTCCAGGTCGGACTCCCGGTGCTGGAGGGCGCGTTGGAGCGCTCGGTCGCCCTCGCCGCGGCGATGGACGCCCGCGGCTACGGCCGTACGGCCGAGGTCCCGCCCCGAGTCCGCCGTACGACCACCGCGCTCACCCTCGGCGGCCTGCTCGGAGTCTGCGCGGGAACGTACGGACTGCTCACCGCCGAGGGCGGCACGTACGGCATCCCCGTCCTGCTCGCCGGACTCGCCGCCGCCCTCGCCGGTCTGCGTCTGGGCGGCCGCCGCACCCCGCGCACCCGTTACCGCCCGGACCGCTGGGACGTCCGGTCCTTCCTGGTCGCCGGTTCCGGCGCGGCCGTGGCGGTGGCGATGTTCCTCGCAGGCGCCTCCGATCCGGCGGCCCTGCACCCCGGCGTGGTGCCGCTCGTCGCGCCCACCCTGCCTCTGCTGCCTGCCGCGGCCGTCCTGCTCGGCCTGCTGCCGGCCTTCCTCGCCCCCACTTCCAAGGAGCCGTCGTCGTGATCCGCTTCGAGGATGTCTCCGTGACGTACGACGGTGCAGCCGAACCCACCGTCCGGGGCGTCGACTTCGAGGTGCCGGAGGGTGAACTCGTGCTGCTCGTGGGCCCGTCGGGGGTCGGCAAGTCCACGATCCTCGGCGCGGTCAGCGGGCTCGTCCCGCACTTCACCGGCGGCACCCTGCGCGGCCGGGTCACGGTGGCCGGCCGCGACACCCGTACCCACAAGCCGCGCGAACTGGCCGACGTGGTCGGCACGGTGGGCCAGGATCCGCTGTCCCACTTCGTCACGGACACCGTGGAGGACGAACTCGCCTACGGCATGGAGTCGTTGGGCCTGTCGCCGACGGTGATGCGCCGCCGGGTGGAGGAGACCCTGGACCTGCTGGGCCTGGCGTCCCTGCGCGACCGTCCCCTGGCCACCCTCTCCGGGGGCCAGCAGCAGCGCGTGGCGATCGGCTCGGTCCTCACTCCGCATCCCCGGGTCCTGGTCCTGGACGAACCGACGTCGGCCCTGGACCCCGCGGCCGCGGAGGAGGTCCTCGCCGTCCTCCAACGACTGGTCCACGATCTCGGCACCACGGTCCTCATGGCCGAACACCGCCTGGAACGCGTCATCCAGTACGCCGACCAGGTCGCCCTCCTGCCCGCCCCCGGGGAGGCACCGGTCTTCGGCACCCCGGCCGAGATGATGGCCGTATCCCCGGTGTACCCGCCGGTGGTGGACCTGGGCCGGCTGGCGGGCTGGTCCCCGCTACCCCTGACGGTCCGCAACGCCCGCCGCCAGGCAGGACCTCTACGGGACCGACTCGCCGCACAGGCACCCGCAGCCGCCGACGGCGAGACCGCCCCGCAGGGGCCACCCGCACCCGACGACGAAAGCCGCACGTGTGGTGCGGGTGGGAACAGCATCCCGGCCGAAGGCCGGGCATTCCGCCGCTGGCGTCCCCGCCGCAGTCGCCCCACGCCCAGCACGACCCACCTCACCGCCGAAGTCCAGGCCCTCTCCGTCCGAAGAGCCCGCGTCCAGGCCCTGCGCCACATCGACCTCACCGTCCACCCCGGCGAGACCATCGCCCTCATGGGCCGCAACGGCGCCGGCAAGTCCACCCTCCTCAACGCCCTGGTAGGCCTCGTCGAACCCTCCACCGGCACCGTCCGCGTAGGCGGCGCCCAGCCCCACCGCACCGTCCCGCAGGACCTCGTACGCCGCGTGGGCCTCGTACCCCAGGAACCCCGCGACCTCCTGTACGCCGACACGGTCGCCGCAGAGTGCCGAGCCGCGGACACCGACGCCCACACAACACCCGGCACCTGCCGCGCCCTCGTAGAAGACCTCCTCCCCGGCGTCACCGACGACACCCACCCCCGCGATCTCTCCGAAGGACAGCGGCTCGCCCTCGCCCTCGCCGTGGTCCTGGCCGCCCGCCCGCCCCTCCTGCTCCTCGACGAACCGACCCGCGGCCTGGACTACGCCGCGAAGGCCCGCCTCGTCGATCTGCTGAGGGAACTCGCCGCCGGCGGCCACGCGATCGTGCTGGCCACACACGACGTGGAACTCGCCGCCGAGCTCGCCCACCGGGTGATCCTGCTGGCCGAGGGCGAGGTGATCGCCGACGGCCCGGCGGCGGACGTCATCACGGCCTCCCCCTCCTTCGCCCCGCAGGTCAGCAAGATCCTCGCCCCTCAGCGGTGGCTCACGGTGACCCAGGTTCGAAGGGCCCTGACATGACCCGAGCCGTACGCCTCGGCCCCCGCTCCCTGCTCACCCTCGCCCTGGTCAGCGCCGTGGGTGTCGTCGCCTTCGGCTGGCCCTTCCTCGCCCCGCCCACCTCCCGGGTCGGCACCCACACCCAGGACGCCCCCTGGCTCTTCGCCGGACTCCTCGTCCTCCTCGTCGCGGTGGTCGCGGCGGCGATCGCGGAGTCGGGCCTTGGCCCCAAGGCCGTGGCCATGCTCGGGGTACTCGCCGCGACCGGCGCCGCACTCAGACCGATCGGCGCGGGTACGGCCGGCATCGAGCCGATGTTCTTCCTGATGGTGCTCAGCGGCCGGGTTCTCGGCCCCGGCTTCGGCTTCGTGCTCGGCAACGTCACGATGTTCGCGTCCGCCCTGCTCACGGGCGGGGTGGGTCCGTGGATGCCGTTCCAGATGCTGGCGATGGGCTGGTTCACGATGGGCGCGGGCCTGCTGCCGGGCGCTGAGCGGACGAGGGGCCGGGCCGAGGTCCGCCTCCTCGCGGCGTACGGCTTCCTCGCCGCGTTCGCCTATGGCACCGCCATGAACATGGCCGGCTGGCCCTTCATGGGCGCCCTCGCCTCGAATATCGCCTTCGACCCGAACGCCGGCGTCCCCGCCAACCTGGCCCGTTTCGTCACGTACTGCCTGGCCACGTCCCTGGGCTGGGACCTCGGCCGGGCCCTGGTGACCGTCGTCCTGACGCTCGCCCTCGGTCCGGCCCTCCTCAGGGCGCTCCGCCGGGCCACCCGGCGCGCCGCCTTCGAGGCCCAGGTCACATTCGAGGCGCTTGAGCGGTGAAGCACCCCACATGACCCAGGTCACCTACTAATGGGAACAGTAGGAGCATTTCAGACATAACACCCACCCTGCACCCCTTCTGACCTGCACTTTGAGAGCCAGGTCACACGGATACCCTTTCCCGGCGATTCGACCACAACTAGTAAAAGGGGTCATTGCGGACGCCTTCCGGGCCTGTTTCTCTGGACCACGTCGCACGGCGCCGACAAGCCCACGGGCCTCGGCGCCGCCGCATGTCCCCCGGGTCTGCGAGCGGCACCCACGTCCCCGAAGAAAAGGTTCTCCGTGTCCGTCTCCCGCATCGCCCGCCGCATCTCTTCCCCCAAGAAGGCCATCACCACCGTCGCGTTGGCCGCCGCCACCGCCGGCCTGGTCCTGACCGCGGCGCCGGCTCAGGCGGCCACCACGAACTCGCCCGCCCAGGCCAAGGCCATCGCGCACAAGATGATCCCGAACGCCGCGCAGTACGCCGCGTTCAGCAAGATCGTCGAGCACGAGAGCGGCTGGGACGTCGACGCCATGAACTCCTCCTCCGGCGCCTACGGCCTGGTCCAGGCCCTGCCCGGTTCGAAGATGGCCGCCGCCGGCTCGGACTGGAAGACCAACGCCAAGACCCAGATCAAGTGGGGCCTGGACTACATGAACTCCCGCTACGGCAGCCCGACCGCCGCCTGGTCCTTCTGGCAGGCCAACGGCTGGTACTGAGCCACCGCGCGCATCACCCCCGGACGCCGTCGAAGAACCGCACCACCTGCGGTGCCGACACGGCGAGGGAGCCGAAGTGATCCACGGCTCCCTGATCGACCACCCGCACCCTCGCTCCCTGACCTGCGAGGGTGCGGGCGCATGTCCGGGTGTTGCCGATGGGCACGTCGGTGTCGCCGGCACCGGCGTACAGCCGCACCGGCACCTCCGGCTTCCAGTCGCAGGTGTGGTCGGCGGCGCGCATCGCGTCCAGCACGGCGCCGGACGGATGCCGCAGACGCTCGTAGAAGGCGGGCGTGAGCAGCTGCTTCACCGAGGGCGCGAGTCCCCTGACGACGTCCTCCTCCTCGTGGCGTCCGTCGAAGAGGCCCTCGACCCGGCTCGCGTACGGTGCGCGGAAGACCTCGGACGGGTCCTTGTAGAGGGGGTGCAGTCGGTTCTGCGCGACCAGCCAGTAGGAGAGGTAGAGGACCCCGCTGATGTCGTTGACCCGGCCGTCGAACAGCGCGGGCATCTCCTGGCCCTCGCCGTCGTACGGGCCGCTGACCGGCGCCAGCGCCTTCAGCCGGAAGTGCCGGTCGGCGCCCCCGTCCAGCACCTTGCCGAGCGCCATCGCGACCTGGCCGCCCTGCGAGAAGCCCGTCACGTACACGTCCCCGGTGAGCGGACGCGCGAGCCGGTCCGCAGCCGTCCGCGCGGCGCGCAGCATGTCGAGGGAGGCGGTCACCGACGAGGCGGTGTCCATGTACGGATGCCGGCCCGGGCCCCTGCCGAGGCCGAGGTAGTCGGGGGCGGCCACGGCACGGCCCGCGCTCGCGTTGAGATACGACGGGACCCGCCCGAAGTCCTCGCTCGCCGAGGGCGCGTAGTCGCGGTGGACCATCGTGCCGTGGGTGTCGGAGACCAGGTCGAGGCGGTGGCCGCCGCCCTTGGGGAGCGTCAGCAGCCCCGTCGCGGTGGTGGGTGCACCCTGCGGGTCGACGGTCCGGTACGTCAGCCGGTATGCCCGTACGCCGTACTGCACGGAGTCCGTGGCCACGTCCCGCCCGTCCAGGAACGCCCGGACGGCCCCCGCGTCCCGGTCGGCGACCGGGGTGACGGAGACCAGCTCCCCGCGCCCCGTCCGGTGCGCCTGCTCACCGGTGGCAGCTGCCACCGGCGCCGCGGCGAGCGCGGCCAGCAGCAGGGCTGCCGCTCCGGCGAGCCCCCGCCGCGTGCGCCAACTCGCCCGTGTTCCCTGGGATGTGCGCGTCTCATCACTCATGTGCTCGACGCTAGGGACGCGCAGGTCATGCCGGCATCCGAGAGTCCCCCGCATCCGTGGTGGACTTGAGTGCACCCTGCCCATGCGGCCGCCCGGAGACTCGATGAGCGAACAGAGCAGCACCGACCCGAAGACGGCCGGCGATCCCGAGGCGCGCGGACTGCGCCTGGTGGTTGTGCTGTTGGGGCTGACGGTGGTCAGTGGACTGATCGACGCGGTCAGCTATCTGGGCCTGGAGCACGTCTTCACCGCGAACATGACCGGCAACGTGGTCGTGCTCGGGTTCGCCGCCGCCGGGGCGCCCGGCTTCTCGGTGGCGCACACACTGACCTCGCTGGGGTCCTTCGTCGTGGGCGCGGCGGCGGGCGGCCGGGGCACCGTACGGCTCGGCGGTGGCTCCCGGCGTACCTGGGTCCGGCTCACGCTCGCCGCCGAGGCGGTGCTGCTGGGGATCACGGCGGTGGTCGCCTTCGCCGCGCCCGGCGCCACGGCCACCGCCTACACCCTCATCGCCGTCACGGCCTTCGCCATGGGCCTGCGCAACGCCACGGTCCGCAAGCTCGGCGTCCCTGACCTGACGACGACCGTGCTGACCATGACGCTGACCGGCCTCGCCGCCGACTCCCGGGCCGGCGGCGGCCACGGCATCCGTTCGCCCCGCCGTACGGCGTCCGTGATCGCGATGGTCGCAGGGGCCACGCTGGGCGCGTGGCTGGTGCTCCATCACGGCCTCGGGATTCCGCTGGCGATCTCGGCGGGGCTGGTGGCGGTGCTGGCGGTGGTCGCCTCGGGGCGCGAGTGACCCCCTTTTTCAAGAGCTGTCCGAAGCGCTACTTGGCCAGGAAGGACAGCAGCGCCGCGTTGACCTCCTCCGCGTACGTCCACAGCAGACCGTGCGGCGCGCCCTCGATCTCGACGTACTCGGCGGAGGGCAGCAGCGCGTGGAAGGGCCGCCCGGTCGCGTCGATCGGCAGGATGCGGTCACCGGTGCCGTGCACGATCAGCGACGGTACGTCTATCTTCGCCACGTCGGCCCGGAAGTCGGTGATCCAGGTCGGTACGCAGGCCACCGAGGCGTGCGCCGAGGCCCCCGCGGCGACGTTCCAGCTGTTGCGCACGGCCGCCTCGCTGATCCGGCTGCCCAGCGTCTCGTCCAGGTTGTAGAAGTCCTGGTAGAACGCGTCGAAGTAGGCGTACCGGTCCTTGGTGACCGCGTCCAGGATCCCGTCGAAGACCGCCTGGTCCACGCCGGTCGGGTTGTCATCGGTCTTGAGCAGGAAGGGCTCGAGCGAGGCCAGGAAGACGGCCTTGGCGACCCGCCCCGAACCGTACCTGCCCAGGTAGCGGCCCACTTCACCGGTGCCCATCGAGAAACCGACGAGGACCGCGTCGGTCAGGTCCAGGCTGGTGAGCACCTTGTCGAGGTCGGCGGCGAAGGTGTCGTAGTCGTAGCCCGTGGTCGGCTGCGAGGAGCGACCGAAGCCGCGGCGGTCGTACGTGATGACGCGGTGGCCGGCCTCCAGCAGGACCGGGACCTGCTTCTCCCAGGAGTGGCCGTCGAGCGGGTAGCCGTGGATCAGGACGACGGGCTGTCCGGTGCCGTGGTCCTCGTAGTAGAGCTCGATCGGCGCGCTGTTCTCTTCCCCAACGGCGATGTACGGCATGTCGGTTCGTCCTCTCGTAGCGGAGCTCCCAGCTCACCAGGGGCGGCTGGTTCGCGCCAGGCAGAATGACAGGCGGAAGTAGGGAGCGCTTGTTCTCATTGTCATGATGACCAGTCACACTTCCTCTCTCGCGACCCCCTTCGGCGGCACCCTCCGCTCCCTGCGCCGGGCCGCCCGGCTGACCCTGGAGGAGCTCTCCGAGGCCTCCGGAGTCAGCGTCCGCGCGCTCGGCGACATGGAGCGCGGTCGCAGCCGCGGGCCGCAGCGCCGTACCGTCGACGCCCTCGCCGCGGCGCTCGGGCTCGACGGCGAACAGCGCGAGCGCTTGCAGCGGCTGGCCGACGCCGGCCGGGAGCGCGGCGGGGCGCCGACGCCGCCGTATCTTCTCCGGACCGTCCCGGACTTCACCGGCCGGGAGCCGGAGCTCGCGGAGCTGGAGTCCCTGGCCACCGGCACGCGTACGCGTGCCGTGGTGCTCTTCGGGCCGGGCGGACAGGGCAAGACCACGCTCGCCGCGGAAACGCTACGACGCCTGTCCGGCTCCTTCCCGGACGGCTGTGTCTGCGTCCAGCTGCACGGCATGAGCGACTCGCCGCTGCCGGCCGACGAGGCGCTGGTCCTCCTGCTGACGGCGCTCGGTCTTCCGACGGAGCGGATCCCGGTCGACTCCGCGGCCCGCGAGGCCGCCTACCGGGCCGCTCTCGCCACCCGCCGCGCCCTGGTCGTCCTCGACGACGCGGCCGACGAGACCCAGACCAGGCCGCTGCTGCCGGACGCCGAGGGCAGCTTCGTGCTGGTCACCAGCAGACGGCCGCTGGCCGGTCTCGAAGGCGTACGGCGGATCAGGCTCGGCGGGCTCAGCGGCGGGGAGTCGGCGACCCTCCTGGAGCGGATCCTGGGCGCCCCGCGCACCGACGGACAGTCCGAGGCGATCACCCGGCTGACCGAGCTGTGCGGACACCTCCCGCTGGCCCTGCGCATCGTCGGCAACCGCCTCTCCAGCCGACCGAGCTGGACCCCGACCCGGCTGGCGGGCCACCTCGCCGACGAGGAACGCCGGTTGAGCGGACTGGTCGCGGGCGACCTCGCCGTACGCGGCGCTCTCGCCCTCTCCTACGGCCAACTCACCGAACCGCACCGGCTGTTGCTGCGCCGGCTCTCGCTCGTCCCCGGCCATGACACCGGTCCCGACCTCGCCGCCGTCCTGACCGGCGAGGACCCGCTCACCACCGGGGACTCCCTCGACCTCCTGGTCGACCGGGGCCTGCTGGAGGAGACCGCACCCGGCCGGTACGCCCTCCATGATCTCGTACGGCTCTTCGCACGCGAGCGACTCGCCGGCGAGGAGCCCGAGTCGGTGGCCCGGGAGATCCAACCGCGCATGGCGGACTGGTTGTTGAGGTCGGCCTCGGCGGCGGGCCGGCTGTTCGAGGCACCGGGCGCGCCCGAGCCGTGGGCGGGTGAACCCGCCGTCTCCGCCCCGGAGTCCGCCGCGGACGCGGAGGAGTGGCTCGTCGCCGAGCGCTCCAACTGGGCTGGCGCCCTGCCCCTGATGTACGCGGCGGGCCGGCACGCGGAGATCCTGCACACCTCACGCACCCTGTACTGGTTCTCCGACCGCTGGACCCAGTGGCCCGAGTGGCGGACCCTCTTCTCGTACGGCGCCCGGTCCGCGGCCGCCGTCGGGGACCGGGCGGCCGAGGCCCACCAGCTCAACTGCCTCGCCTGGGCCCACGGGGTCGGCGCGTACCAGTACGAACAGGCCGAACACCTCGCCCGCAGAGCACTGGAGTTGGCGACCGAGACCGGCGACGAGGGCCAGCAGGCCTGGGCGTGGTCGTACATCACCGGGGCCCTTCTGAGCCTGGACCGGCCCGCGGAAGCCGCGGAGGCCGCCGCGAAGGCCATCCTGCTCTTCGAGGCCGTCGGCGACACCGCCGGGAAGGCGGTCTCCCAGCGGGTCCTCGGCAAGGCGCTGCGCGAATCCGGCCGTGCCGAGGAGGCGCTGGCCCTGCACCGGGCCCTGCTCGACACCTCCGCCGGGGATGTCCCCGGCCTGACCGAGTTCGTCCAGGCCCTGCTCCGCCACGAGATCGCGAACGATCTGCTGGCCCTCGAACGATGGCCCGAGGCGGCGGCGGCCTACCGCACCGTCGCCACCCCCCTGGCCCGCGGCGACCTCGACCGCTTCCAGGCCCAGGCCCTCACCGGCCTCGCCACGGCCCTGCACCACTGCGGCGAACTCCCCGAGGCTCGCGAACACCTCACCCGGGCCCACGAACTGTTCACAGCGGCCGGCGACACGGCGTCGGCGGCGAAAACGGCGACGACGATCGAGCGCCTCGGGTAGCTCGGCGAGCGGTCGACGACCTCAGCCCGGATCCACCGCCACCCGGTGAGCCGGCGGCGCGACGTCCAGATCCTCCAGGTGGTCCAGATCGAACGGCTCGTCCATCGAGTTGCGGACCTCGATCTCCTGGGCCTCGTGCCGGGTCAGCGGAAAGACGGACTCGCGCCGGGCACCGAGTCGCCGGAGGTCCTCATCCGACGTGTCGACCCCGCCGCCTTCGCCACCTTCGTCGACTGGACGTCTACAAGCGCTGAATGATCGTGCCGGTGGCCAGGCCGCCCCCCGCGCACATCGTGATCAGCGCGAACTCCTTGTCCGTGCGCTCCAGTTCATGCAGGGCCGTCGTGATGAGCCGGGCCCCGGTGGCTCCCACCGGGTGCCCGAGCGCGATCGCACCGCCGTTGACGTTGACCTTCTCCAGGTCCTGCTCGAAGACCTGGGCCCAGCTGAGCACGACCGACGCGAAGGCCTCGTTGATCTCGACGAGGTCGATGTCCCTCAGGGACATGCCCGCCTTCCCGAGCACCGCACGGGTCGCGTCGATCGGACCGTCGAGGTGGAAGTGCGGGTCGGCCCCGACGAGTGCCTGTGCCACGATCCGGGCCCGCGGCTTCAGCTTCAGCGCCCGCGCCATCCGCTTCGACGCCCACATGATCGCCGCGGCGCCGTCGCTGATCTGGGAGGAGTTGCCGGCCGTGTGGATCGCCGTCGGCATGACCGGCTTGAGGCCCGCCAGAGCCTCCATGGACGTGTCGCGCAGCCCCTCGTCCCGGTCGACCAGCCGCCACATGCCCTGCCCGGCGCGCTGTTCGTCCTCGGTGGTCGGCACCTGGACCGCGAACGTCTCCCGCTTGAAGCGCTCCTCGGACCAGGCGACGGCCGCCCGCTCCTGCGAGACCAGACCGAGCGAGTCGACGTTCTCCCGGGTCAACCCCCGGTGGCGTGCGATGCGTTCGGCCGCCTCGAACTGGTTCGGCAGGTCGACGTTCCACTCGTCGGGGAACGGCTTCCCGGGCCCGTGCTTCGACCCCGACCCCAGCGGCACCCGGGACATCGCCTCGACACCGCAGCTGATGCCGACGTCGATGACCCCGGCCGCGACCATGTTGGCGACCATGTGGGAGGCCTGCTGGGACGAGCCGCACTGGCAGTCGACCGTCGTCGCCGCCGTCTCGTACGGCAGCCCGACGGTCAGCCAGGCGGTGCGCGCGGGGTTCATGGACTGTTCGCCGGCGTGGGTGACCGTGCCGCCGACGATCTGTTCCACCGCGTCGGCGGGGATGGCGGTGCGGCCGAGGAGTTCACGGTAGGTCTCGCCCAGCAGATAGGCGGGATGCAGATTGGCGAGCGCGCCGCCGCGCCTGCCGATGGGAGTGCGGACGGCTTCGACGATCACGGGTTCGGCGGCCATGGGTGCGGGTCCTCTCCTCCGAACGGATCCATGGAACTTCCCTGGAACACGCAGAACTAGTACGTGTTCTACTTCGCGCTGCTTTGCAGTCTGCTGACGAGCCGCCCACCACCGCAAGGGTCGTGCACACAATTGAGGGCTCCGTGCCCCTTGCCACTTGTAGAACCCGTTATTACCTTCACGGCAGCTCTGTTCCTGATGGGCCGTCAGAAAGCTGTCGAACGGCTGGAGTGAGTTGCCGATGTCGTGTCCAGCGCTTCCCGACGGGTTCGACTTCACCGACCCCGATCTGCTGCAAAGTCGCGTACCGCTGCCGGAGTTCGCCGAACTGCGCCGGGCCGAACCGGTGCGCTGGATCCCCCAGCCGGGGAACGTCGCCGGCTTCCAGGACGAGGGGTACTGGGCGGTCACCCGGCACGCGGACGTCAAGTACGTCTCCACCCACCCGGAGATCTTCTCGTCGTACCTCAACACGGCGATCATCCGCTTCAACGAACGCATCGATCGCGACGCGATCGACGCGCAACGGCTGATCCTGCTGAACATGGACCCGCCCGAGCACACCCGCGTCCGTGGAATCGTCCAGCGCGTCTTCACCCCGAGGGCCATCCGCGCCTTGGAGGAACGCCTCCGCAACCGCGCCCAGTCGATCGTCGACACCGCGCGCGCCCTGCCCGGTGCCTCCTTCGACTTCGTCACCCAGGTCGCCTGCGAACTGCCCCTCCAGGCCATCGCCGAGCTCATCGGCATCCCGCAGGACGACCGGGCGAAGATCTTCGACTGGTCCAACAAGATGATCTCGTACGACGATCCGGAGTACGCGATCAGCGAGGAGGTCGGCCAGGAGTCGGCCATGGAGGTCATCGCCTACGCGATGAACATGGCGGCCGACCGCAAGCAGTGCCCGGCGAAGGACATCGTCACGACCCTGGTGGCGGCGGAGGACGAGGGCAACCTGAACTCCGACGAGTTCGGCTTCTTCGTGCTGATGCTGGCGGTCGCGGGCAACGAGACGACCCGCAACGCCATCACCCACGGTATGCACGCCTTCCTCACCCACCCCGACCAGTGGGAGCTCTACAAGGCCGAGCGCCCCTCGACGGCGGCGGAGGAGATCGTGCGCTGGGCCACGCCGGTCAACTCCTTCCAGCGCACGGCCACCCAGGACACGGAGCTGGGCGGCAAGCAGATCAAGAAGGGCGACCGCGTGGGCATCTTCTACGCCGCCGCCAACCACGACCCCGAGGTCTTCGAGAACCCGGACGTCTTCGACATCACCCGCGACCCCAACCCCCACCTCGGCTTCGGCGGCGGAGGCCCGCACTACTGCCTCGGCAAGTCCCTGGCGGTCCTGGAGATCGACCTGATCTTCAACGCCATCGCCGACGCCATGCCCAACCTCCGCGCGGCCGGCGACCCCCGCCGCCTGCGCTCGGCATGGATCAACGGAGTCAAGGAGCTTCAGGTCACCCTGAGCTGACCCCTGCCCCGGCGCCCGGGCCGACGGTCCCTCCAGGCCGCCGGCCCGTCCCGGTGCGTGCGGACCGCCCCGCGAGATGCCCGGCCGGGACCCCGGGCACCACACCACGCCGGCCACCTCGGGCAGCGACCCGTCGGCCAACTCCCGCCGCCCGAGCCGCACTTCGGCCGCCTGGGCGACACGCTTCTCCCCGGCCGGGAACTCGACGTCCCCGGCATCGAGCGGTCGTACGGCATCAGCGGCCCCACCGCGACCGGCCACCACGAACCCTCAGCCGCCGAACAACACAAAGCCGCCCCCCGAGAGGCGCTTACCGCTTCACCAGCGCCCGTTCCTCATCGACTTCCGCGGCAGCGGCCACCACCCGAGCCCGCGGCCCCTGGAACACGTACGACAACCCGAACCCACCGGCGACCACCGCCGCACCCCCCACCGCGTCCAGCACCCAGTGGTTGCCGGTGGCCACGATCGCCGAGACGGTGAACAGCGGGTGCAGCAGCCCGAGCCCCTTCATCCACCACCGGGGCGCGATGATCGCGATGACGACCCCGCACCACAGCGACCACCCGAAGTGCAGCGAGGGCATCGCCGCGTACTGATTGGTCAGGGCGGTGAGCGTGCCGTAGTCCGGCTTGGAGAAGTCCTGGACTCCGTGCACGGTGTCGATGACCCCCAGCGCCGGCATCAGCCGAGGCGGTGCCAGCGGATAGAGCCAGAACCCGACGAGGGCCAGCAGGGTCGCGAACCCGAGCGAGGCCCGGGCCCACCGGTAGTCCCCCGGCCGCCGCCAGTACAGAACGGCGAGCACGCTCAGCGGCACCACGAAGTGGAAGGACTCGTAGTAGAAGTCGAAGAAGTTCCGCAGCCAGTCGACCTTGACGACCGCGTGGTTGGCCCAGTGCTCGATGTCGATGTGCAGCCGGCGCTCGATGTCCAGGATCTGCCGGCCGTGCTCCTCGGCGGTGGCCCGCCCCGCGGAGTTGGTTCCGCCGGTGGCCGCGAGTCTGACCTGCTGGTAGGCGGCGTAGGTGACACGAATCAGCAGCAGTTCGAGGAGCAGATTGGGCCGGGTCAGCACCCGCCGCAGGATCGGCAGCAGCGGCACGCCCCGCAGCCGCGCGGGCACCGGCGCCGCGTACGCCGTGGGGATCGGCGTCTGGTAGTACGGCGAGGTCCGCGACAGGAAGGGAATCACCGTGGCGGCGGCGAGCGCGGCCAGCAGCACCACGTTGTCCCGCAGGGTGTACAGCGCCGAGATGTGCGGCAGCATCATCGACGCCGGGAGGGTCATCACCACGACGACGGCCACGGGCCACACATACCGGTCGGAGGCGCGCTTGCCGACCCGCCCGACGACCGCGAGCAGCACCCACAGCAGCTGGTGCTGCCAGGTGGTCGGCGAGACGGCGATCGCCGCGCACCCGGTGATCGCGACGGCGAGCAGCAGCTGGCCGTCGCGGGCGTAGCGCACGGCCCGCCGCAGGCCCAGCGCGGCGACGGCCGCGCCGAGGACCAGGAAGAGGGAGATCTCCAGCGGTCCGGCCACACCGAGACGCAGCAGCATGCCGTGCAGGGACTGGTTGGAGAGGTCGTCGGCGGGACCGCCGAGTCCGGTGCCCGCGATGTGGTGCACCCAGTAGGTGTACGAGTCGTGCGGCATCGCGGCCCAGGCCAGCGCGGTGCCTGCGGTGAAGGTCGCGGCCGTGGTCAGGGCGCCCCGGCGGCGGCCGGTGAACCAGAGCAGGGGCGCGAAGAGCAGGACCGTGGGCTGGAGGGCGGCGGCGAGACCGATGAGCAGGCCGCTGACCCGCTCACCCCGGACGACGAAGCAGGCGACCAGGACCAGCAGGACCGGCATGATGCTGGTCTGCCCGAGGTAGAGCGTGTTGCGCACGGGCAGCGACAGCATGAGCAGGCTGATCGCGACCGGCGCGGCGAGCAGCGAGGTGCGGCGGCCGACCGGCTGGGGGAGGGCGCGGGCGGCGACGAGGCCGAGGGCGACGACCAGGAGCAGCGTGCCGAAGGTCCAGCCCCAGCCGAGAGCCTGTTCGGCGGCCCGGGTGAGCGGCTTCAGGACGAGTCCCCCGAACGGGGTACCGGTGAACTGCGTCGAGTCGTACAGCGAACCCTTCACATGCAGGACGCCGTCCGGACCGACCCAGGTCTCCAGGTCCGTCAGCCGCTCGCCTCTGGGGGTACTGAGGACGACGGCCACCTGTCTGACGGCGAGGACGGCGGCCACCAGCCACAGGGCCAGCCTGGCCGCCCGCAGCCGCGCCTGGACCTCCGTAGTCCCACTGTGCTCCGCATTCGCCACGCCTCGTCGGCCTCGCAATCCCGGTCGTGCCATGCGTCCGAGAGGAAGGACGCAGGCAACCCCCGCTTCACCTGACGTCCGCCTCCATTTGTCCGAATGACGATAGTCCGCGGCGAGTGCCGTCGCTCGGTCAGGGCGCGAGATGGATCACACGGGACGCCGGAAGACGCGTCCCTGACCAGGCACGGGGTACCTGCATACAGCACATTTATGCACGCTCCGCGACCGGGCTTGAGCATTACGTGAACCCGGCAAGTCCACCTATGGTCGCTTTTTGCCCTTGTCCCCGTCGAAAGGCAGGCGAGCGAAGTTTTGCCGAGTGCCCCAGCCCTCACCCATCCTGTCCACGCCCCTCGTGACCCCGGCACCCCCGATGCCGTCGTCGTCGACCCCGCCCTCGTGAAGCGTGCCGTCAAGGCCGCCGCACTGGGCAACGCCATGGAGTGGTTCGACTTCGGCGTCTACAGCTACATCGCCGTCACCCTGGGCAAGGTCTTCTTCCCGTCCGGCAATCCGACCGCCCAGCTCCTGTCGACGTTCGGCGCCTTCGCCGCGGCCTTCCTGGTCCGCCCGCTCGGCGGCCTGGTCTTCGGCCCGCTGGGCGACCGTGTGGGCCGCCAGAAGGTCCTCGCCGTGACCATGATCATGATGGCGGCCGGCACCTTCGCCATCGGCCTGATCCCGTCGTACGCCACGATCGGCGTCGGCGCCCCGCTGCTGCTCCTGGCCGCCCGTCTGGTCCAGGGCTTCTCGACCGGTGGCGAGTACGCGGGCGCGTCCACCTTCATCGCCGAGTACGCGCCCGACAAGAAGCGCGGCTTCCTCGGCAGCTGGCTGGAGTTCGGCACGCTGGCCGGTTACATCGCCGGCGCCGGTCTCGTCACGGTGATGACGGCCCTGCTGTCCACCGAGGACCTGGTGTCCTGGGGCTGGCGGATCCCGTTCCTGATCGCGGGCCCGATGGGCGTCGTCGGCCTCTATCTGCGGCTGCGCCTGGAGGAGACCCCGGCGTTCGCGGCCGAGGCAGAGAAGGCCGAGTCGAGCCGCCCGAAGGTCCCGCTGCGCGAGATGATCACCGGCCAGTGGCGGACCCTGCTGCTCTGCGTGGGTCTGGTCCTGGTCTTCAACGTCACCGACTACATGCTGCTGTCGTACATGCCGAGTTATCTGACCAGCGAGCTCAAGTACGACGAGACGCACGGCCTGCTCGTCGTCCTCGCGGTGATGGCGCTGATGATGGTCGTCCAGCCCTTCGCGGGCGCCCTGAGCGACCGCGTCGGCCGCCGCCCGGTGATCGCCGCGGGCTGCGCGGGCTTCCTGCTGCTCTCGGTACCGGCCCTGCTGCTGATCCGTCAGGGCAGCCTGTTCGCGATCGCGCTCGGCATGGGCGCGCTGGGCCTGCTCCTGGTCTGCTTCACGGCGGCGATGCCCTCCGCCCTCCCGGCCCTCTTCCCGACCCGGGTGCGCTACGGCTCCCTCTCGGTCGGCTTCAACATCTCGGTGTCCCTCTTCGGCGGCACGACCCCGCTGGTGGTGACGGCCCTGATCGGCGCGACCGGGAACATGATGATGCCCGCCTACTACATGATGGCCGCGGCCGTGATCGGCGGCGTGGCGGTGTGGTTCATGACGGAGTCGGCGGGCCGGCCCCTGCCGGGCTCGCCGCCGCAGCGGTAATCCGCTGACAGCGACCGGGTGCCGGACTATATTCGTTAGAGCAACTAGTTAGCCGCTCTAACTAGACATATGAAAGGCACAGGTGCATGAGCCAGTCGCAGCTCTGGGACGACGTCGACGACTACTTCACCACCCATCTGGCCCCGGAGGACGACGTGCTCCGGGCGGCCTTGCGCGACAGCGAGGCCGCCGGCCTGCCGTCCATCGCCGTGACGGCACCACAGGGCAAGCTCCTGCAGCTCCTGGCCCAGATCCAGGGCGCCCGTACGATCCTGGAGCTCGGCACGCTCGGCGGCTACAGCACGATCTGGCTGGCCCGCGCCCTGCCCGCCGACGGCCGTCTGGTCTCACTGGAGTACAGCCCGGTCAACGCCGAGGTCGCGAACCGCAACATCGCCCGCGCGGGCCTCGACAAGATCGCCGAGGTGCGGGTCGGCCCCGCCCTGGAGTCCCTGCCCCAGCTGGCCGACGAGAACCCGCCCCCCTTCGACCTGGTCTTCATCGACGCCGACAAGGCCAACAACCCGCACTACGTGGAGTGGGCGCTCAAGCTCACCAGCGCGGGCAGCCTGATCGTGGTGGACAACGTCGTACGGGGCGGCCGGGTCGCCGATCCCGGCAACCCCGCCTCCGACGTTCAGGGCACCCGCACCGCGCTCGAACTGATCGGGCAGCACCCGAGGCTGAGCGCCACGGCGATCCAGACGGTGGGCAGCAAGGGCTACGACGGCTTCGCGCTGGCGCGCGTGCTGCCGTGACCCGGCACGCTCACACCTCGTGGTAGAAGCCGACGTTGACGCTGCGCGGGGCGGTGCGGTCCCGGATGACGATCTCGCCGTTCCCGCCCCGGGGCAGCGTCACGGAGCCGCCGTAGACCAGCGGCTGCGCGTAGGCCCCGGCCACCAGTTGTACCTCGGACGAGGGATCGGGCTGCGAGCCCTGGAGCCAGGTCACCTGCCAGACGCCCTCGGGCCCGCACAGGAACTCCAGGTGCACCCGGGAGACGAACAGCCAGTCGTCGGGCGTCGCGAGCCGGCACACGGACTTGTCGCGGCCCACCCGCAGCACGGTGCCCGGGTCACTGGGCGCGTCGGCCATCTGCATCCCGGCCGTGGCACCCTCCTCCGCCGCGGTGACGACGGCCATGGTGAGTTCGAGCACGTGCGCTCCTCCTGAAGGGTCCTTGCGCGGCAGCCCCGTTGGCCCACCGCCGCCGCATGATAAATCGCCCGGCACGGCCGTGTCCGGTGCAAGGCACCCAAGACCGGCCTGCCACCCGACTCCGGGCGGCAGGCCGGTCGTACGCATGGACGATGCGTCAGCTGTGCAGCAACCGCTCCGTCAGCTCGCGGTAGTCCCGCAGCGCCAGCCGGAGTTGCTCGGTGTCGCCGACGCCGACGGACTTGTCGTCCCGGCCGCCGTCGCCGGTCTGCCAGGAGTTGCGCAGTGTGCGCCGACGCTGCGTCACCGCATCGGTGAACCGGGCGGCGACCTCCTCCAGCACGTGGTCGGCCTCCTCGACGGCGGACCGGGGCTCGTCCACGAACCCGGCGACGGCGTGCTGGAGCCGCGTGCTGAGCTTGTCGGTCTCCTCGTGCGGCAGCAGCCGGGCCTCGTGGCTCTCGGGGCTCGAGGCCCCGCCCACACCGGTTCCGACGCCACCGACGGTGTCGGAACCGGCGTCCCGCCCCCGCTCGGTCCCACGACCGAGGCCGGAGGCCTTGTCGCGGCCGGGAACCGAGTCGGCGCCGAAGCCGCCCTCGTCACCCCGCCCGGGAGGCGTCATCGCGCCCGGTATGGACTCACGACGCTCCCCACGGCCCCCACGGTCCTCTTCCGCACCACGAGGCACACCCGCCGGGCGTCCCGTCGCGGGCCCCCGGGCGTCCGGTGCCCCGGTCTCGGTGGGGGTCACCATGGGGCTGCGAGCGTCCGAGGGGTCGCCTGTGCTCCGGCCCTTCCGTTCCTCGCCCGCCCCGCTCACGGCATCCGTCATTGTCGCTCAACTCCCCTTCGCGTGACGCCTGTTGAATGCCCACGGCAGATGCCCCCGGCCGTCACTGCGACCGTCGCGGGCCTGGCCCGCGCGCACGTGGGACTCGTCGGTGGGTGTACGGGACTCCTCGCGGCTCCGCGGCGGGCCGACGAGGTCCTCGAAGAGGGCCCGCGCCTCCACCATGGCGGCGCGCATCTCCTCCGTGTTCGTCCGGCCGTCGCCGTCCTGCCCGGCGTCCGTGCGGGCACCCGCCACCGCGTGCACCCGCCGGTAGCCGTGCACGTGGTCCGCGTGGTGCACGGACAGCGCGTTGAACTGTTCCTCGTACTGCCCGCCGTCCGGGAAGCCCCGGTCCTTGGCGAGCTCGGCGAGCAGCCGGTCCGCCTCGGCAACGGCCTCCTGAGGAGAGTCGACGAAGCGTTCCTGGGCGGCCGCCCAGCGGTCCTCGTACCGCTGGCGCTCCGCCGGTTCCAGTGGCTGCTCGCGCAGGGATCCATGCCGCTCGACGCGCTCGGCGAGTTCGCGCTCGGCGGCCTTCTCGTCCCCGTCGTGCCGGGCCACGGCGCGGTCGTACTCGGGCCCGAAGCGTCGCTTCAGGCCCCGGCCGTGCTGCGGGCCCCGGCCACGCAGGGTCAGGACGGCCGCCACAACTACGACGGCCGCCACGATCACGATCAGAGCGATGATCAGGCCTGTTGACATGTCTGCCGGGTTGCCCTGAACCGTTTGTTCAAACCGTCTGCGCATGTGTGGAGGCGGCAATCAGGCCATGACCAGGGAGGCACTTCATCACAACCGGGCCGCGGGCCCCTCGTGCGGCTGTTCCCGGTCGGAGCCGCACAACTCGTCGTTGAGATCCTTCACCAGCTGGGCGAGATCAGTGGGCCGATCGGGTCCCCACCAGTCCCCCAGCAACTCCCCCAACGACGCCTCCCGAGCCGCCGCGAGCCGCGCGGCGACCTCCTGGCCCGGCTCGGTGAGCAGCAGATCAAGCCCCTGCCGCGTCCCCAGCCCCCGCTCCTCCACCTGCCGTGCCCCCTCGATGATCGCGCCCAGCGGCACGGACGTGCGCTCGGCGAGCAGCGCCGGCTCCACCCACCCGTACTTCCGCATCCGCAGCACCAGCCAACTCGCCGCGGGCAACAGGTCGTACCCGGCCCGCGCGGTGATGTCCCGGTAGACCTCCCGCCGCCCCTCCCGGGTCCCGAGCACCGACAGCGCCCGGCACACCTCGTCGTACGACGACCGCTGCACGGGATTGCTGGCCAGCGTCTCCGTGACGTCGGGTGCCGTGACCGACCCCCGCAGCGGGTCCTCCTTGAGGAACCACGCGAGCACGAACCCGAGAAGCGCAACGGGCGCGGCGTAGAGGAAGACGTCGGTGATCGACGAGGCGTACGCGTGCAGTGCCTCGGGCCGCAGCGAGCCCGGCAGCTCCGCGAGCCCCCGGGAATCGGCCTCGAGCCCCGAGACCGAGACGCCGGGCGGCAGTTGAGCGCCCCGCAGGGCCTCGGCCAGCTTGTCCCCGAGGCGGTTCGCGAAGACGGTCCCGAAGATGGCGACGCCGAAAGACGCCCCGATGGACCGGAAGAAGGTCGCGCCGGACGTGGCGACGCCGAGGTCCTCGTACGACACGGCGTTCTGCACGATCAGCACGAGCACCTGCATGACCAGCCCGAGCCCCAGCCCGAACACGCAGAAGTAGAGGCTCATCACCCAGGTGGAACTGCTCTCGTCGAGCCGGTGCAGAAGCAGCAGCCCGAGCGTGGTGACCCCGGTCCCGGCCACCGGGAACACCTTCCAGCGGCCGGTACGGCTGACGATCTGCCCCGACACGGTCGAGGACAGCAGCAGCCCGAACACCATGGGCAGCATGTGCACACCGGACATGGTCGGTGAGACTCCCTGCACCACCTGGAGGAAGGTGGGCAGATAGGTCATGGCCCCGAACATGGCGAACCCGACGATGAAGCTGATGACGGCGGACAGGGTGAAGGTCCGCACCCGGAACAGTTTCAGGGGCAGCACGGGCTCGGCGGCCCGCCGCTCGACCCCGACGAACGCGACCCCCAGCAACACCCCCAGCACCGCGAGCCCGACGATCTGGGGCGACCCCCACGCCCAGGTGTTGCCGCCCAGCGAGGCCACCAGCACCAGGCAGGTGGCGACGGCGGCGATGAGAAAGGTCCCCAGGTAGTCGATGACGTGTTTCGTCGACTTACGGGGAATCCGCAGCACCACGGCGATCACGGCCAGCGCGACCACGCCCACCGGAAGGTTGACGTAGAACACCCACCGCCAGCTCAGATGCTCGGTGAACAACCCGCCCAGCAACGGCCCCAGCACGCTCGTCGCGCCGAACACCGCCCCGAACAGCCCCTGATAGCGACCCCGTTCACGCGGCGGAACGAGATCGCCGACGATCGCCATCGACAGGACCATCAACCCGCCGCCGCCCAGCCCCTGCAGGGCCCGGAACGCGATCAGCTGGGGCATGTCCTGGGCCATGCCGCACAGGGCGGACCCGATCAGGAAAATCACGATCGCGGTCTGGAACAACCGCTTGCGCCCGTACTGGTCCCCGAGCTTGCCCCACAGCGGCGTGGCGGCCGTGGACGCCAGCAGATACGCGGTCACCACCCACGACAGATGCTCCATACCGCCGAGATCGCTGACGATCGTGGGCAGCGCGGTGGACACGATCGTCTGGTCGAGCGCGGCGAGCAGCATCCCGAGCAGCAGGGCCCCGATCGAGACGAGGACGTTGCCGGAGACGTGTTGTTCTTGTTCGTCTCTCACATTCCCCGTCATACCGTGCGGGTGCGCGGCCATGAAGACCTCCTGTGGCTCTCGTTACGTCCATCGTGATCGGTGTGACCGGTTATGGCCTGTTGAGTCCTGTTGGAAGCCGGTATTCCGGGGGCTTCCGAAAGACGGCTGTGGAGGGGGTCTGCATAATCGCTGGAGTTTGTGAGGGGAGGGACGAACACATGGCGGAGTCGAACGGCCATCTGTGCCCGGAGTGCCGGGCACCGAGAGGGGCCGACAACACCCCGTCCTGCGGGTGCACCCAGCGCGCGTCGGACGCATTGCGGGACGCACGTACGGCGGAGGCGGCCGCGGCGGAGGACTTCGATCCGCTACGCATACGGCCGTACGTGGAGCTGGACGACGAGACCGCACCGGTGCCGAAGGCGCCCGCGCCGGACGCCACGATGCCGCTGCGCGTGCCGGCCCCGCCGCCGGCCACCCCGAGCCGCACCGACCTGAACCTGTTCGAGGTGGAGGCCAACGCCTCCGCACCCGACGGGACCGCCGACGGGCCGCCGCGCCGCACCCGACGCCGTACCGTCCTGCTCGCCACCGCCGGGGCGGTCGTGACGGTGGCCGCCGCGGCCGCGTTCGCCGGTGGGATGTTCACGTACGAGTCGCCGGTGCGGGACGAGGCGGCACGGGGGGACGTACGGCCGGCGGTCCCGGATGCGACGACGACCGCGGCGTCGGCGTCCGCGGCCACGGCCGCGGCGTCCGTACGGCCGTCCTCCGCACCCCCGTCCGCCACGGCGAGCGCGAGCCCGTCGGCCTCCCCGTCCCCGTCGAGGTCCAGCGCCTCGCCCAGCCCGTCGCTGTCGACCGAGCCCTCGGCGACCCCGACGGCCTCCGCCGCGACGGAATCGGCGGCCGGGTCCGACGCGGCACGCGAGGCGGCTCCGCAGGTTCTGCGGCGCGGGTCCGAGGGGCCGGAGGTCGTCGAGCTCGAGCTGCGGCTCACCCAGGTGGGGCTGTACGCGCGCAAGGCGAGCGGGCACTACAACGAAGGGGTGGAGGACGCGGTCTCCGCGTATCAGTGGCAGCGGGGGCTTCAGGTGGCGGAGCACGGGGTGTACGACCTGGTGACCCGGCAGCGGCTGGAGTCGGAGACCACTGAGCCATAGGTGGTTTTGCGGGTGCGGGGCGGTGGGGGCTGGTCGCGCAGTTCCCCGCGCCCCTGAAAACTCCTACCTCACGCAGATCTGGAGCATGCCGTCCGCCCGCGCTTCCACCCTCACCCGCGTCAGATCCTCCACCACCACATCCGGCCCGTGCACCGCGGCTCGCGCCCCGACTCCCACGACCCTCATCCCGGCCGCCTTACCGGCGGCGATTCCCGCCCCGGAGTCCTCGAAGACGATGCAGTCGGCGGGCGCGACACCCAGCTCCGCCGCTCCCTTCAGGAAGCCCTCGGGGTCCGGCTTGCTCGCCCCCACGGACTCGGCGGTGACACGGACCTCGGGCAGCCCCAGCCCCGCGGCCGCCATCCGGGCCGTGGACAGCGGGACGTCGGCCGAGGTCACCAGCGCGTGGGGCAGGTCCCGCAGGGCGGCCAGGAACGCGGGCGCCCCCGGTATCGCCACGACACCGTCCATGTCGGCGGTCTCCTCCGCGAGCATGCGCGCGTTGTCCGCGAGGTTCTGCTCCATGGGCCGGTCGGGCAGCAGGATCGCCATCGACGCGTGCCCCTGGCGGCCGTGGACGACCTTCATGACCTCGTCGGCGTCCAGCCCCTGGCGTTCGGCCCAGCGGCGCCAGATGCGCTCCACGACGGCGTCGGAGTTGACGAGGGTGCCGTCCATGTCGAGCAGGAGGGCGCGGGCGGTGAGGACGGTGGGGGCGGCGGTGGCCGTCATCGGCAGCTCCAAGCACAGACGGAAGAGACAAGGTGGCCCCGCCCGCCGGTCAGGGAAAACGAGCGGGAGCCACTTTGTTTCTCCACGGTACAAAATCGGGCGGGTTCCCGCCACCCTCCCCGGAGACCGCCCGGAACAGTTCACTCGCCGTTCAGCTCATCCGGTCACGGCCTCCCACAGGCTCCAGAGCCCGAGCGCCAGCATCAGCAGCGCCGCGACCTTCGTGACGATCTTGAGCGGGACCCGCTTCATCAGGGCCTTTCCGCCGACGATGCCGAGGCCGGCCACCGCCCACAGCGCGAGCACCGCGCCGAGACCGACGGAGAGCGGGTCGTCGTAACGGGCCGCGAGGTTCGCCGTCATGATCTGGGTCAGGTCCCCGAACTCGGCGATCAGGATGAGCATGAACCCGGCCCCGGCGACCTTCCAGAACGACTGGTCCTCGGGCCTGCGGATCTCCGCATCTCCATCGGCCCCGCCCTTCGTCAGCAGCAGGACGGCCGCGCCACCGAGGAAGAGCACGCCCGTCAGCGCCTGCACGATCTGCTGCGGCAGCAGGGTCAGCACGCTGCCGGCCGCGACAGCGAGCGCGACATGCAGCGCGAAGGCGGCGGCGACGCCCGCGAAGACGTAGGAGGCGCGGTAACGGGTGCCGAGGACGAGGCCGGCGAGCGCGGTCTTGTCCGGCAGTTCGGCGAGGAAGACGACGCCGAAGACGACGGCCGTCACGGTGAAGCTGATCAAGGGTCCTCAATCGGTCGGGGCCGCCCCACCGAGAGTGTTCCTGCGAAACGACGCCTCGGCACGGCAGCACACAGTCAGTGCACTACTGGCCGAAGGTCTCGCTGGCGGGCCGCACGCGACCTGCCTCCGGGCGCCGGCTCAGACGAGCTGAGCAGTATGTCGACGGTCCGGCGAAGAGCTACTCCCCTTCAACGCCGTCCATCGTACGTGATCGTTTTCGCCATACATCTTGTCGTGTCATGTACGCGTCACTAACTTCTTACCGAACGCACACCTCCCCGCAACGCGGAGCCGCGAGCATTTCCACGCCCGCGCTCCAACATCCCCGTCCCCCAAGGGAGTTCGCATGTCGAAGTTCTACGCGCGTCGACGGCTCAGCATACTCGGGGCGCTCACCGCCCTCATAGCCTCCGTCGCGGTCCTCAACGGCCCGACCGCCTCCGCCGCCCTCCCCACGCCGGTCAGCGCGGCCACCGCCCGCACCTACCTCGCCTCGCTCACCGTGGCCACCGAGAACCGCACCGGCTACGACCGCGACCTGTTCCCGACGTGGATCACCATCAGCGGCACCTGCAACACCCGTGAGTACATCCTCAAGCGCGACGGCTCGAACGTCGTCACCAACTCCGCCTGCACCGCCACCAGCGGCAGCTGGTACTCCCCGTACGACGGCGCCACCTGGACCGCCGCCTCCGACCTCGACATCGACCACCTGGTCCCGCTCGCCGAGGCCTGGGACTCCGGCGCGAGCGCCTGGACCACCGCCCAGCGCCAGGGCTTCGCCAACGACGTCACCCGCCCGCAGCTGATCGCCGTCACGGACAACGTGAACCAGTCCAAGAGCGACCAGGACCCGGCCGAGTGGATGCCGTCGGTCACCTCGTACCGCTGCACCTACGTCCGCGCCTGGGTCCAGGTGAAGTACTACTACGACCTCTCCGTCGACTCGGCGGAGAAGAGCGCGCTCACGAGCTACCTCGCCAACTGCTGACGATTCCGTAACGGAACCTCCCCGCGGACCTCCGCCGTTCCGTACCGTACGGGGCGACGGAGGAGGATCACGTGGCCGAACTGCGGCTGGGACCACTGCTCAGGTACGTCGACGGCTCGTCCGCGACCGTATGGGTCGAGACGAGCCGTCCGTGCACCGCCGAGGTGCGCTGCTCGGACGGCACCGGCGGCGAGGCACCCACGTTCCAGATCGCGGGCCACTACTACGCCCTCGTCCCGGTCGACGGCCTGGCTCCGGGCACCGAGCGGTCGTACGAGGTGTTCCTGGACGGCACGCGCGTGTGGCCGCTGCCCGACGCCCCCTTCTCAGGGTTTCCGCCGTCCGTCATCCACACGCCCGCCGCCACGGACACCGTCCGCGTCGCCTTCGGCTCCTGCCGCTGGGCCGCGCCCCCGAAGGGCGAGAAGGACCCCGTGGGCCCCGACGCCCTGGACACCCTCGCGGCCCGTATCGCCGCCGAGCCGGAGGGCGAACGGCCGGACGTCCTCCTGCTGCTGGGCGACCAGGTCTACGCCGACGAGACCTCCCGGGCCACCCAGAGCTGGCTGGCCGCACGCCGCGATCTGAGCGACCCGCCGGGCAACCAGGTGGCGGACTACGAGGAGTACACCCACCTCTACTACGAGTCCTGGCTCGACCCCGAGGTGCGCTGGCTGCTGTCCACCGTGCCCAGCTGCATGATCTTCGACGACCACGACGTCATCGACGACTGGAACACCTCCGCCTCCTGGGTCGAGGACATGCGCGAAGTCTCCTGGTGGCGGGAGCGGCTGCTGAGCGGCCTGATGTCGTACTGGGTCTACCAGCACCTGGGCAACCTCCCCCCGGCCGAGCTGGCCGCCGACCCGCTCTACGCCGTCGTACGCCAGTCCCCGGACGGCACCGACGAGTTGCGCGCCTTCGCCTGCCGGGCCGAGGCCGACGCGGCCTCCGTGCGCTGGAGTTACCGGCGTGACTTCGGCCGGGTGCGCCTGCTCATGGTGGACTCCCGCGCGGCCCGCGTCCTCGACGAGGAGAACCGCTCGATGCTGGACCCCGGCGAGGCCGAGTGGCTGCGCGGACAGGTCCTGGAGGAGCGCGCCTCCTACGACCACCTCCTGATCGGCACCTCGCTGCCCTGGTTGCTGCCGCATCTGGTGCACCATGCCGAGGCGTGGGACGCCGCGCTGTGCCGGGGGGACCGAGGGGCGCGCTGGGCCCGGTTCGGGGAGGATCTGCGGCGGAAGGCGGACCTGGAGCACTGGGCGGCGTTCCCGGAGTCCTTCGCTGCGCTGGCGGACCTGATCGCCGAGGTGGGCTCGGGGCCGGAGGCGCCGGCGACGGTGCTGGTGCTGTCGGGGGACGTGCACCACGCGTACGTGGCCGAGCCGAAGTGGCACTCCGGCGGACCGGAGGCCCGCGTCCTCCAGCTCACCTGCTCCCCCGTCCACAACTCTGTGCCCAGCTATATCCGGTTCGGCTTCCGCTTCGGCTGGAGCGCGACCGCGCGGGCGCTCGGGCGGCTGCTCGCCCGGCACGGCGGCTGTGAGCAACCGCCGGTCTCCTGGCGGCACACGGGCGGCCCGTGGTTCGGCAACCAACTCATGACGCTGACGCTGAACGGGCGTTCGGCACGGCTGCGGCTGGACCAGGCGCGGGAGTCTCGCGAGGGACGGACCCGGCTGGTGACGGTCTCGGAGTCCGAACTCACCGGCGGAAGCGGGCGCGAGGCGTCCCGGCTCGCCCGGTAATCGACTCATTCCAGCCCCTTCCGGCTGCTTGTTGTACCCGTGGCACGGGATGCTCGTGATGCATCCCACAGTCCAGGCCCTCCCGGCCCTTCAGGCTCGGCACCCCGTACTCCCGACGGCATGATGAGGCGGACCGTCCGCTTCCGGTGGAGCTCCACGGCTCCGCCACGCGCGCCCCCACACGCCCGGGAGTCCCGCTCTTGCCCGCACCGACCACGGACCACGCGCCCGTCTCCGTCGCCCTGGTCGGCGCGGGACCCCGCGGCACCAGCGTCCTGGAACGCCTCTGCGCCTCCGCCCCCGAACTCCTCCCGCCCGGCGCCCACTTGACGGTCCACGTCATCGACCCGTCCCCACCGGGCCCCGGCCGCGTATGGCGCCCCACCCAGTCCCCCGACCTCCTGATGAACACGGTGGCCTCCCAGGTCACCCTGTTCACCGACGAGAGCGTGGACTGCGCGGGACCGATACGCCGGGGGCCGAGCCTGCACGAGTGGGCGTGCGGGCGGTGGGGGGTGAAGGAGGGGGCGGGGTGCGGTGCCGAGGGGGAGACAGGGCCCGGCACCGAGAAGGAGCCACGACGGCACGCCGGTCCGGAAACCGACCCCGGACGGGCAGGACTTGGCGGGACGCCCGACCCCGGACGGGCAGGACTTGGCGGGACGCCCGACGCCGGACGGGCAGGGCCCGGAGGGAAGCCCGACCCCGGCAGCGTGCCGGGCCTCGACGAAACGTCACGCGCGAGCCACAAGCCCGGAAGCGGCGATGGACGACCGGGAGCGGGCGGGGCGCCCGACTCCGGCCAGGTGGCGGGGTCCGGCACCGAGAAGGAGCCACGACGGCACGCCGGTCCGGAAACCGACGCCGGACGGGCGGGGGTTGGCGGGACGCCCGACCCCGGACGGGCAGGACTTGGCGGGACGCCCGACCCCGGACGGGCAGGACTTGGCGGGACCCCCGACCCCGGACGGGCAGGACTTGGCGGGACCCCCGACCCCGGACGGGCAGGACTTGGCGGGACCCCCGACCCCGGACGGGCAGGACTTGGCGGGACCCCCGACCCCGGACGGGCAGGGCCCGGAGGGAAGCCCGACCCCGGCAGCGTGCCGGGCCTCGACGAAACGTCACGCGCGAGCCACAAGCCCGGAAGCGGCGATGGACGACCGGGAGCGGGCGGGGCGCCCGACTCCGGCCAGGTGGCGGGGTCCGGCACGGATTCGGGGCTTGGCACGGATTACCCGCTCGGGCCCGATGACTATCCGAGCCGTGTTCAGTACGGGCGTTACCTGGAGTGGGTGTTCGCGCGGATCGTGCGGCAGGCACCCGCGGTGGTGAGGGTCGAGGTGCACGCCGCGCGGGCCGTGCGGGTCGATGACGCCGTCGACGGGCGGCAGACGGTGACGCTGGACGACGGGACCGTGCTGTACGGACTGTCGGCCGTGGTCCTCGCGCAGGGGCATCTGCCGGTCGTCGCCGACGCGCCCCAGCGCAGCCACACCGCCCACGCCGAACGCCACGGTCTGCGCCACGTCCCGCCCGCGAACCCCGCTGACGTGGACCTGTCCCGCATACGACCGCACGAGCCGGTGCTGCTGCGCGGCCTGGGCCTGAACTTCTTCGACCACATGGCCCTGCTGACCACCGGCCGCGGTGGCCGTTTCGTCCGCTCGGACACCGGCACCCTGCGCTACCTCCCCTCCGGCGACGAACCGCGCCTGTACGCCGGTTCACGCCGCGGCATCCCCTACCAGGCACGCGGCGACAACGCCAAGGGCCCCTACGGCCGCCACCTCCCCCACGTCCTCACCGACGAGACGATCGCCCGCTTCCGCAAACGCGCCGACTCCGGCGAGGCCCCCGACTTCCTCACGGAGATATGGCCGCTGGTGGCAAAGGAGGTGGAGACGGTCTACTACGAAGCCCTCGTCGAAGACAGGGAGTTCAGGGACCGCTTCCTCGCCACGGACCACCGCTGCCCCGAAGAGGCCGCCGTACTGGACGAGTTCGGCATCCCGCACGCCGACCGCTGGTCCTGGGACCGCATGTCACGGCCGTACACCGGACAGACCTTCACGGACCCCGGCACGTGGCGGAACTGGCTCCTCGGCCATCTGCGCCAGGACGCCACCGAGGCCGCGCTCGGCAACGTCGCCGGCCCTCTGAAGGCGGCCCTCGACGTCCTGCGGGACCTGCGCAACGAACTGCGGCAGATAGTCGACCACTGCGGCCTCGCGGGCCCGTCCCGCCGGGACCACCTGGACCGCTGGTACACGCCTCTCAACGCCTTCCTCTCCATCGGCCCGCCCCGCCGCCGCATCGAGGAACTGACCGCGCTGATCGAAGCGGGCACCGTGGACGTCCTGGGCCCTCGCCTGGAGGTCCGCGAGGCGGACGGCAGTTGGGTGGCCCGCTCGCCCGAGGTGCCGGGGTCCGCCGTACACGTGACGACCCTCATAGAGGCGCGCCTTCCGGAACCGGATCTGCGGCGCACCGCCGACGACTTGCTCGCCCGGCTGCTGAAGACGGGCCAGTGCCGTCCACACACCGTCGACGGTTACGAGACCGGCGGCCTGGACGTCACCCGGCGGCCGTATCACCTGATCGACCGTCAAGGGCGGTCCCACGCAAGGAGGTTCGCCTTCGGTGTGCCCACCGAGGGGGTGCACTGGGTGACCGCGGCCGGCGCCCGGCCAGGGGTGGATTCGGTCACGCTTTCGGACGCCGATGCAGTGGCGAGAGCCGTTCTACGTGCGACGGCGGGCGAAACAGGAGGGACCAGAGAGGCAAACGAGTGGCCAAATGTTGAACTTGCAAGCATAGATTAGGGGCACCTAACGTGGATGACTCACTCGGTTCCATCCCCCTGGGGCGACCCCCCTGTGGGACCGACCCGACCGAAGGAGTCCCCCACAATGACCGGACGCCTGAACAGCGCCCAGCCATACGCCCTCGGCCTCTACCGCATCGTCGTCGGCCTGCTCTTCCTCTGTCACGGCGCCGCTTCCCTCTTCGGTGTCCTCGGCGGCGCCTCGGGCACCGACGGCGGCACCCTCGAAGCGGGCACCTGGCCCGGCTGGTACGCGGCCGTGATCCAGCTCGTCGGCGGCGGCCTCGTACTGCTCGGCCTGGGCACCCGCGTCGCCGCGCTCATCGCCGCGGGATCCATGGCGTACGCGTACTTCAAGGTGCACCAGCCCATGGCCCTGTGGCCCATGGAGAACGGCGGCGAGGCCGCGGCGATGTTCAGCTGGGCCTTCCTGCTGCTGGTCTTCACCGGGTCCGGCGCGTTCGGCCTGGACCGGCTGTTCGCGAAGCGCTCGGCCGAGGAGCGGAAGCCGGCGGCGGAGCCCGTGGCCGTCTGAGGCGAATTGCGTACGGTGCCCTCCCCCGCGTCCGTGGGGGAGGGCACCGGCACGTTCGGACGCGGCAGCCGGGTGAACATGCCGCACCCATCTCATGAGCCCCCCGTGAATCTCCTGTCCCGGCCCAGGCGTACGCTGTATGGCTGTCTACGGGGGAATCACGGGGAGTCGCGGTGCTGGAGAATCTGGGGTTTTTGACCGGCAGTCCATGGATCTACGCCATGGTCGCGCTGTCGGTGCTCCTCGACGTGTTCGTGCCGTTGCTGCCCAGCGGGGTGCTGGTCATCACGGCCGCGACGGCCGCGGCCGCGGGCAGCGCGGCGACCGGCAAGGTCCCGGACGTGATGGCCCTGATCCTGTGCGCGACGACCGCCTCCGTCCTGGGCGACCTGGCGGCCTACCGCCTCGCCTTCCGGGGCGGTGCGCGCCTCGACCGCGCGATCGCCCGCTCGCGTCGTCTCACCACGGCGCAGGAACGTCTCGGCGACGCGCTTTCCGCGGGCGGCGGGGCCCTGGTGGTCCTCGCCCGCTTCGCCCCCGCCGGCCGCTCGGTGGTCTCCCTCCTCGCCGGCACCGCCCACCGCCGAGCCCGTGACTTCCTCCCCTGGTCCGCCCTCGCGGGCCTGTCCTGGGCCGCGTACAGCGTCGCCCTCGGCTACTTCGGCGCCCACTGGCTGGGGGCGACCTGGCTGGCGACGGGGGTCTCGGTAGCGGCGCTGTTCGGGGCGGGAGCGGGAGCGGCGTATGTGATGCGACGACGTCCGGTGACAGCGGAAGCGCGATAGCGGCGGCGGGACGTATGTCGGCTGCGGACCGATGAGGCTGGTCGCCCCCTCGGCGAAGCCGCACCTGAACACAGCACCGCGCCCGGGCAGTTCCAGCCGACCCGGCACAGGACGCGCGTCGGCCACAGGCCGATAGGGGCTGGTCACGCCGCCTCGGCGAGCCGCACGGACACAGCGCCGCGCGCGCCCGCACAGAACGTGCGTCGGCCCGGGGACAGTGAGGGCCGGTCGATGGGGGCTCTGGTCGCGCTCTCGCGGCGGAGCCGCACCTACACACCACCCCGCGCCCCCGGACAGGTCCAACCGAGGCGACACCCGCCCGGCGGCGAGCACGGCCTACCCCGGCCGGAGGCCCCCGCACCCGGCGCCCGCCCAGGTCACCCCGCCTCGCGGCGAGCCGCTCCGCGGACTTCCAGGCCCGCCAGCAACTCCGCCGTGGCCTCCGCGATCACCTCCACGGCCCGTTCGAACACCTCCTGGTTGTGGGCGGCGGGGGCCCGGAAGCCCGACACCTTGCGCACATACTGAAGCGCGGCGGCCCGGATCTCCTCCTCCGTCGCCTCCTCGGGCAACACGGGCGGACGAAGCGTCTTGATACTGCGGCACATACCGACAGTCTCCCTCCCCGAGCGGATCGGCGCTTCCGTCCGCCCGTTCCGAATGTCATGATCCTCGACGAGGCGGCCACCGGTTCCGGGGCCGACCGACGAGAGGAACAATCCGACATGGCGCACGACTCGGCGCACCAGAAACTCACCGTGGCCGTCCTGGGCCCGGGCGGCACCGGCGGCCTTCTCGCCGCCCTCCTCGCCCGCGCCGGACACCGCGTGATCTGCCTGGCGGGCGACGCCACGGCGACCACCCTGCGCACGGCCGGACTCCAGGTCCGCAGCGGCACCTTCGGCGACTTCACCGTCCCCGTGGAGGCCGACACCGAACTGCGCGAACCGGTCGACGCCTGCCTGATCGCCGTCAAGCACACCTCCCTCCGCCCCGCCCTCGACCGCGTCCCGCCCACCGCCCTGGGCGACGGCCTGGTCGTCCCCCTCCTGAACGGCGTGGAACACCCGGACTCCCTGCGCACCCGCTACCGCCCGGACCGGGTCGCCCCGGCGGTGATCCGCGTCGAGTCGACACGGATCGAGCCGGGTGTCATCGAGCACGGCAGCCCCTTCGCCGAGATCGACCTGACCGGCGACGGCGTCCCCCGCGAGCGCCTCGACGCACTGGCCTCCGCCCTGGCCGATGCAGGCCCCAGGACCCGTGTCCTGGACGACGAGTCGGCCGCCCTGTGGGCCAAGATGTCCTTCCTCGCTCCCTTCGCCCTCCTCACCACCCTGCACGGCCTCCCCCTCGGCGAGGTACGCACCCGCCACCGCGAGGAGCTGACCGCCCTGGTCGAGGAGACCGCCGCGGTCAGCGCGGCCTGCGGCGGCCCCGCCGACCCGGCCCAGGCCCTTGCCCGCTACGACGCCTTCCCACCCCGGACGAAGTCCTCGATGCAGCGCGACGCGGAGGCGAGCCGCCCTCTCGAACTGGACGCGATCGGCGGGGCGTTGCTGCGCGCGGCGGACCGGCACGGGGTGAAGGTGCCCGTCGCGACCCGGGTGGTGGGCGAATTGGCGGACGCCACCCGCTGACGGCCCACCCCGACCGCCACCGCCCGCCCTCACGCCCCCCTCAGCCGCCGTCGCCGCCCGTCAGGTCGTACCGCCAGTCGTTCGACGTGAGCCAGTGTCCCTTCGGGTACTCGAACTCGGCCTGTCCGAGCAGCGTGAAGCCCGCCCGGCGACAGACGCTGTTCGACGCGGTGTGGTCCACGCTCGGGAACGCGTGCAGATACCGGTGCTCTCCGGCGGCCCGTGCCTCTTCCACGATGGCGCGGGCCGCCTGCGCGGCCAGTCCCCGTCCCTGGAACTCCGGCAGGATCCCCCACCCGGTCTCCCATATCAGGGAGTCCCGCCACTCGCGCTGCCAGAACCCGACCGAGCCCGCGGTCTCCCCGCCGTCCGCGAACGTGACGCGGTACATCCGCCCCGACGACAGCTCGACGTACCGCCGATGCCGTGCGACGAGCTTCTCCTCGCTCTCCGGCCCGCCCAAGTGATCGGTCATCTCGGGGCTGTTGGTCCGCTCCAGCAGCCAGAAGTCGCCCTCCGCCCAGGGCACCAGCCGCACCTGTTCCGTATCCATGCCAGCCACACTAGGCGCCAGGTCTGACAACGCCCCCGGCCTGCGGTTTTGCCGAACCGGCAACAGACCTCGCGCCATCCCGCCGTACGTTGGCAGGATCGCCGTGAGCCGCAGTCCGTGAGCCGTCACCGCACCGCATCGCCGTACGCACGGAGGACACATGCCGCACCGCACCCACCGTCTGGTCCCCGGTCCCGCCGGCCGGATCCACCTCGTGGAGCAGGGCAGCGGGCCCCTGGTCCTGCTGCTGCACGGCTTCCCGGAGTCCTGGTACTCGTGGCGCCACCAGCTTCCGGTGCTGGCCGCGGCCGGATACCGCGCGGTCGCGGTGGACGTACGCGGATACGGCCGCTCCTCGAAGCCCGAGACGGTGGCGGCGTACCGGATGACCGAGCTGGTGGAGGACAACGCGGCCGTCGTGGAGGCTCTCGGCGAGCGTTCCGCGGTGGTCGTCGGGCACGACTGGGGTGCGACGATCGCCGCGCACTCGGCGCTGCTCAGGCCGGACGTCTTCCACGCGGTCGCCCTGCTGAGCGTGCCGTACACCCCGCCCGGCGGCCCCCGCCCCAGCGAGGTGTTCGCGCGGCTCGGCGGGGAGGAGGAGTTCTACGTCTCCTACTTCCAGGAGCCCGGCCGGGCCGAGCGCGAGATCGAACCAGACGTCCGCGGCTGGCTGGCCGGCTTCTATGCCGCGCTCTCGGCCGACACGATGCCCACGGCCGACGCCCACCTCATGCCCGCCGACCCCCACTTCGTCGCACCCGGCGGCCGGCTCCGCGACCGCTTCCCCGCCGACCGCCTCCCGGGCTGGCTCACCGAGGACGATCTCGACGTCTACGCGGGCGAGTTCGAGCGCACGGGCCTGACCGGTGCACTGAACCGCTACCGCGCGATGGACCGGGACTGGAAGGATCTGGCCGCCCACGCGGGCGCGGCGATCCGCCAGCCCTCTCTCTTCCTGGGCGGCACCCTGGACGCCTCCACCACCTGGCTCTCCGACGCCATCGACGCGTTCCCCAGCACCCTGCCCGGTCTGCGCGGCGCCCATCTCCTAGACGGCTGCGGACACTGGATCCAGCAGGAACGCCCCGAGGAGGTCGGCCGTCACCTGACCGACTGGCTGGCATCGGTCGTGGCCGGTCGGTAGCGCACGTTCACCGTGGCCGCGCGGTCGCCGCCGTTGAGGAGTTCGAGGCGGAGGGGAGCACCGCCGGGGTTGTCGAACAGCCGGATGCCGTCGCCGAGCAGGACGGGCGCGATGTGGAGGTCGATCTCGTCGATCAGTCCGCGTTCGAGGAGTTGGCGGCCGATCGTGGGTGAGAGGACCTCGACGTTCTTGCCGCCGGCAGCCTTGAGCGCGATCCGGACCGCTTCGGCGACGTCACAGCTCAGGAAGGTCACGCCGTCGGCACTCGGCGCGTCCTTGGGGTGGTGTGTGAGGACGAACACCGCTCCCTGCCACGCACCGCCGTAGACACCACCAGCGTCGGGAAAGGCGTCCCAGCCGTCCCGCCCGCCCAGCACGGCCCCGGTCGTTCCGGCGTACTCCTCGACGAGACCGGGCCGGAACGAGAACCCCGTCATCCAGTCCATCCCGTGCCCGGGGCCCGCCACAAACCCGTGCAGCGACATCGTGAAGTGCCAGAGCACCTTGCCCGCGGCGGTCTGCGGCTCCATGTCCGCCGCAGGCCTCGTGTTCACGTGCTGAGGGTTCTCCATGGCTGGTCCTCTCTCAGGGCGCTCCTCGTCCCCCTTGAGACCGGCCCCGCGCGCGAAAGTCATCGCCGGGCCGCCGACGCGCGGGCCTGCCTTCCGGCCGGCCTCGCTCGATGGGCGGCGACGGTCATGACGAGGACGGAGGTGAGCACGATGCCGGCGCCGACGTAGAGGGGTGCGGTGTAGCCGAGGCCCGCCGTGATCGCGAGGCCTCCGGCCCAGGCTCCGAGCGCGTTGCCGATGTTGGACGCGGACACGTTGGCACTGGCGGCCAGGGCGGCCCCGTGCGCGTGGTCGGTGACGCGGGTGATCATGCCGGGCACGCCGGCGAACCCGAATACGCCCATGAGGAACACCAGCACCACCGAGGCCGTGGCGCTGGTGGCGAGCAGCCCGAACACCGCCAGGGTGACGGTGAGCCCGGCCAGGGCGAGGACCAGCGCGCGGTCACGGTCGTGGTCGGCGGCCCGCCCGCCGATCAGGTTCCCGACGACCAGGCCGACGCCGTACACCATGAGCAGCCAGGCGACATCCGCCGAGGAGAAGCCGGAGACCTCGGTCAACGTGTAGGCGATGTAGCTGAACGCGCCGAACATCCCGCCGTAGCCCAGCGCGGTGGCCACCAGGGTCAGCCACACCTGCCCGGACCGGAACGCGCCGAGCTGGGCGCGCAGGCTGGCGGGGGCCGTCGACGGTGTCTGTCCGGCGCGGCTCGGCACGAACGCGACGATTCCCGCGAGCGCGAACAGGCCGATCACGGTGACCGCCCAGAACGCGGCCCGCCAGCCCCAGCGCTCCCCCACCAGCGCACCGAACGGCACACCGAGCACGTTCGCGACGGTCAGCCCGGCGAACATGACGGCCACCGCGCGGGACGCGCGCTCGGGTACGACCAGGCTGCGCGCGACCAGGGAGCCGATACCGAAGAACGAGCCGTGGCACAGCGCCGCGACGATCCGCCCGAGCAGCATCACCGGATAGCTCGGCGCGATCGCGGACAGCAGGTTGCCGAGGACGAACAGGACCACCAGTCCGACCAGGACGTGTTTGCGGGGCAGCGTGGCGGTCGCCGCGGTCAGGGCGATCGCACCGACCGCCACGCTCAACGCGTATCCGGAGATCAGCCGCCCCGCGGCCGCCTCGGACACCGCGAAACTCGCCGCCACCTGGGGCAGCAGCCCCGCGATCAGAAACTCGGTCAGCCCGATCCCGAACCCACCGACGGCCAACGCGACCAGCCCCCTTGGCATCCGCGACCGTCCGATCACCGGGCTATGCACGACAATCCTCAAGATCCGCCTTCATGAACTGACCCTCGCGTCCCGGCCGCGCATCGGTCCATGGACAAAGAAACGACGACGCTTGGACGAAAGCGGGGACGATGTTCACGGTCGAGGAACGGGACCGCCTCCGCGAGCGGCTGCTCGCGCGCGGAGGCCGACGACACCGTCGTGGGCGCCGCCTTCACCGGCTCGTACGCCGTCGGGGAGGGCGACCGCTGGTCGGACACCGACCTGGCCCTGTCCGTGCGCGGCGACCTGACGGCGACGCTGGAGCGGTGGACCGGCTGGCTCTACGACGAACTCGGCGCGCGGCACCACTGGGACCTGCACGTCGGGGCCGGCGTCATCCGGGTGTTCCTCCTGCCGGGCTGGCTGGAGATCGACCTGACGTTCGCCCCGGAGACCGAGTTCGGCCCGCGCGGCCCGCAGTGGCGGACGGTCTTCGGCCGGTCCCGTCCCCTCGAACCCTTCGCTCCCCCGGACGGCGACACCCTGGTCGGCCTCCTGTGGCATCACGCCCTCCACGCGCGCGTGTGCGTCGAGCGGGCCCGCTGGTGGCAGGCCGAGCACTGGATCAGCGCCCTGCGCGAGCACGTGATCACCCTGGCCTGTCTGCGACTCGGCCATCCGGCCGCGCACGCGAAGGGTGCCCACCTGCTCCCCGACGACCTCTCGACCGCACTGGAGACGACTCTCGTCCGCTCGCTCACCGCCGCGGAACTCCACCGCGCCCTGGGCGCCACGGTCGGCGTCGTCACCGCCGAGCTCGAACGCTTCCGTCCCGAACTCGCCACCCGTCTGGCCCCGATGTTCACCGAGCTGACGAACACGCCGTCCGCGAAATGCCGTTGAGATGAGGCCGCCCGTGGACAAGGCTCCGTGGTCATGGAGTTCTTCTGTTACCACCGTGACCGGCCCGGCTCCCTGCCGCTGCGCGAGGAGCTGACGGAAGCGCACTGGTCCTACATGGACCGGTTCGCGGCCGAACTGATCGCCCGTGGGCCGACGTTCGCCGCCGACGGCGAGACGCCGACGGGAAGCGTGCACAT
This sequence comes from Streptomyces canus, assembly GCF_001514145.1. Classification (GTDB taxonomy): domain Bacteria; phylum Actinomycetota; class Actinomycetes; order Streptomycetales; family Streptomycetaceae; genus Streptomyces; species Streptomyces canus. The sequence goes on along the minus strand of NZ_KQ948658.1, from coordinate 820,599 downwards.
CGTCGACCTGCCCGATCCGGCGGCGGCCCGCGCGTTCGCGTTCGACGAGCCCAATTATCAGGCGGGCGCGTACCGGGACGTACTGCTGCGCCGTTGGCGCAATCTGCTGGGCCGCACCATGTGGGACTTCCCCGGCGGCCGGGCCGGTGGCAACCGGTATCTGGTGCTCGGTCTCGGCGCGGGAGAGGCCGTCGACCTCGCCGTACCGGCCGCCAGGGACGACCTGATCGCCTACGGCCCCCTCCTGTCCGACGACGCCGGCGCCTGGCTGGGCACGGCGGCCCTCGTCCGTGCCCCGGACCCGGAACGGGCACGAGCCGTGCTGACCGCGGACCGGTACGCGGCCGTGGAGGTCCACGAGTGGGAGTTCGGCGGGCGACGCTGACAACGCTGGTTCTCGGGGCAACCGCACAGGGACCAGCCGTCCGAGCAAGGAGCGTCCACGCCATGGGTACCGCCGTCCGCGTCCCGCAGACCAGGGACATGATCGGGGACGAGCTCTCCGGAGACGAGGCCTTCACCGCCCTGCGCCACTACGGCGGGCTGCGGCTGCTCACCGACTCCTTCGCGCGGTTCCGTTACGCCGACGGCTTCACGAACGCCCGGGCCCTCGCCTTCCAGGTGGTGCTCGGGCTCGTTCCGTGCACCGTGGCGCTGGTCGGCCTTGCCACGTCGGTGCACACGGAGGGCGTGGGCCGGATCATCGAGCTCACCCTCGGCCGGATCGTGCCGGGCGCGAGCGCCGACATCGTGGAGGACGCCTTCGACGGGACGCGGCGCACCGCGCACGGCGATGTCTGGAGCACGCTCGCCCTGTGGCTCGGTCTGGGTTTCGCGCTGCTGAACCTCGCCTCGGCCATGGGTCAGATCGAACGTGGCGCGAACCGTATCTACGGCATCGAGCGCGACCGGCCCTTCCCGCGCAAGTACGCGCGCGGGCTCGTGCTCGCGCTCGCCGCCGGTCTGCCCCTGGTGCTGGGGTTCGTCGCGCTGGTGGCCGGTGAGGCCGTCGGCGACGCGGTGGCCGAGTCCGCAGGCCGGGACGGGGGCGGGCCGCGCTGGTGGGGTGTCCTGGACCTTCCCGTGGGGCTCGCGCTGGCCTGGGTGGCCTCCGCGGTGATCTTCCGCTGGTCGCCGCGCCGTGTGCAGCCCGGTTACACCTGGCTGGCCTTCGGCTCGGCCGTACATCTGCTGCTGTGGGTGGCGGCCACCTGGCTGCTCGCCCTGTACGTCGAGGAGAGCGGTGCCTTCGGCGCCGTGTACGGGCCGCTCACCGCCTTCATCGCCCTGCTGCTGTGGGCCAACCTCACCGCCGTCGCGCTCTTCCTCGGCATCGCCTTCGCCGCCCAGCTGGAAGCGGCCCGCGCCGGCATCGAGTCGGCCGTCCACCCGGATCCCGGCCCGGGCGTCTGAAGCCAGAACGGTCAGCCCTCCGCCGCCGGGTCCACCCCGGTCAGCTCAACGCCCCGGTGCGGCGGCACCCCGGCGCCCAGCGCAGGCGTACAAGGCCGGACGACCGTCTCGTCGTCAGCCCTCCACGGCCGAGCGGACCGCCGCCGGGTCCACCCCGGTCAGCTCAACGCCCCGGTGCGGCGGCACCCCGGCGCCCGGCGCAGGCGTGCAAGGCCGGACGACCGTCTCGTCGTCAGCCCTCCACGGCCGCGGTGACCGTCGCCGGGTCCACCCCGGTCAGCTCAACGCCCCGGTGCGGCGGCACCCCGGCGCCCAGCGCAGGCGTGCAAGGCCGGACGACCGTCTCGTCGTCAGCCCTCCACGGCCGCGGTGACCGTCGCCGGGTCCACCCCGGTCAGCTCGACGATGCGGTGCGGCGGCACGCCCGCGGCCAGTGCGCGGCCGATCAGGCCGTCCCGGCCGTCCGTGGAGTCGCGGTAGGCGAGCAGCTCCTCCTCGACCCCGGCGAGTGACTCCGGTGCCAGGTGGTGGCGGAGCCGGTTCAGTTCCTCGTCGCTCAGCGGCACGGGCAGCCGCTCGGCCCCCTCGGGCACGGCGGCGGTCTCCTCAGGTGGCAGCAGACGCAGGTGCGGGGAGGTCGCCGTGGTTCCCTGCGCGTCCAGCCACGCGCGCACCGCGGGAGTCTCCATACACGCGAGATCACCGACGGCGGCGGGGGGCACGCCGAGTTGCGCGGCCGCGTCGTCGAGCAGGAACAGATAGGCGTCGTCGGTCATCCTCGGCTCCTTCGCGACACTGACTCCTCAACCTCCTCAACGGGGGCTGATCGACTCCCATTACCCCGCCTCGCCCGGCTAATGTTCTGGTTCGGCGAGTGACCCAAGAGGAGCGAGGACATGCCCGGTCTTCCGAGCGCGCGTTGACGTCCTAGGCCGTCCGGCCTGTCATCGCGTGCTGCCCCTGACGGTGTGGCACAGCAAGCCTTCGATACGAGGTTCTCCGTGCCGTCCCCTTCCTCCGCCGTGTCCGATTCCGGTCGCCCCGCCCCGTCGAGCCTGTGGCGGGACCGTGACTTCCGTCGCCTCTGGGTGGGCCAGACGGCCTCCCAACTCGGCGAACACACAAGTATGTTGGTGTTGCCGCTCTTCGCCGTCCTGACACTCGACGCCACTGCCGGCCAGTTGGGCGTCCTCCGCGCTGTGGGGCAGGCGCCGATCCTGTTGCTCTCGCTCTTCGCCGGCGCGTGGGTGGACAGATGGCGGACCCGCACGGTGATGGTGCTGACGGACGCCGGCCGGACCCTGGCACTGGGCGCCGCCGCCCTGGGCGGTCTTTTCGGCCTGCTCGGCCTGCCCGCGCTGCTCGTGGTCGCCTTCACCGTGGGCGCCCTGTCCGTGTTCTTCGACGTGGCGTACCAGGCGTCTCTCGTGCGGCTGGTGAGACGCGATCAGCTGGTGCGGGGCAACAGCGCGCTCGAGGGCAGCCGGTCCGCGGCGCAGATCGGCGGCCCCGCCCTCGGCGGTGCGTTGGTGTCCCTGTTGTCGGCGCCGATCGCCGCCGCCGGCAGCGCACTGTTCTTCGCGCTGTCGTTCCTGTCGATCCGGCGGATCCGTCGCCGCGAAGTGATCCCGGAGCGCTCGGAACGTCCTCCTGGCATAAGGCGGCGCATTCACGAGGGCCTCCGTTTCGTCGTCGGCGACACCTCGCTGCGGACCGTGTGCCTGGCCTCGGCCGCCTTCCAGTTCTGCTTCGCGGCCATGATGACCGTCTATCTGCTCTTCCTGCCGCGGGAGCTGCACCTGTCGGGCACCGCCGTCGGGCTGGCGCTCGCGGCGACGGGGCCGGGCGCGCTCCTGGGCTCGGTGCTGGCCGCCCGGCTGCCGGGCCGGTTCGGTTACGGCGTGGTGCTCGTGTCCGCGGCGGCACTCGGCGACGGCGCGTTCCTGTGCGTGCCCGCGCTGCACGGCTCCGCCGCGGTGACGCTCCCCGTGCTCCTCGCGGTCGGCTTCGTGTTCGGGACGGGCGGCCAGTTGGTGAACGTCATGGTCATGGCCGTCCGGCAGGCGGCCACCCCGGACGGGATGCAGGGCCGTGCGGCCGCCACGATCACGTTCGTCGGCATGGGGATGACCCCACTCGGCTCCCTGCTCGGCGGTTTCCTCGCGCAGGAGTGGGGGTTGCGCGCCAGCCTCCTGGTGACGGCCGTCGGCATGCTGCTGTCCCCGGTGGTGCTGGCCCTGTCCCCGCTCGCCCACCTGGGGCGGACGCTGCCGGCATGTGCAGGAGAGGGGAGGGACCGAACGCCCCCGTTCGCATGAACCTCCCGAAGCCACTCGCCACCCAAAATCGAACAGGCGTAGCATTGCGGCGTGGCTACGACCTATGACTTTCCGAGTGACCTCCTCGCCGGTCAGGAGGAGCTGCATCAGGTCCGGGCCGAGCTGTCGGCCCTGCTCAAGCGGCTTCCCTGGTCGGTCGCGCCGCTGGACGGCTTCAGCGACAGCACCGGCTGGCGGAAGGTGGAGCGCCCCGCGTCCCCCGGCTGGACCCCCGACGAACAGGCCGAGGTGGAAAAGCTCCGGCAGCGCGAACACGAACTCGCGGTCTTCGTCACCACCCACCGCTTCTGGACGGACGTGGCGACACCGGAACGCGTGGACGCCCGCACCAGGCTGAAGCACGCGTCCCGCGGGCCGGAAGCCGGCTGAACGACGAAGGACCCCGGCCGAGATCGGCCGGGGTCCTCTTCCGGTGTGGGCGCGGACGGTTTCGAACCGCCGACATCCTGCTTGTAAGGCAGGCGCTCTACCCCTGAGCTACGCACCCGAGACAAGTCGACAGCCTACCTTGCCCGGGACCCTGTCCTGCAAACCCTTTGCCGGGGACCCGGCGGAGTCGGAGCAGGAGTCAGGGCAGGCGTCAGGGTTGATACGGGGGAAAACCCCACCCCCGATCCGGGAGCGACCCGGATCCCCCGCGGGGGCCCCGGTCCCTAGCCTCGAACCAGGGTCGCGGACTGCCCGCGGCCGCCCGCTCAGGGCTAGATCAGGGGGAGATCGTCATGGTCCGTTCCGTTCCCGTACGTGCCGCCGCCGCGGCCGGGGTCGTCGCGCTCGTCGTCGCGGGGGCCACCGCCTGCGGCGCCTCCGCCGGGGACGACAAGACCCCCGACCACAAGTCCTTCGCCGTCCATGGCAACACCCTCACCGTCGACTCCGACGACTCGGCGCTGGAGATCGTCGCCGCCGATTCGAACAAGAAGGGCACGGTCGAGGTCACCCGCTGGTTCCAGGGGACCGTCGCCATCGGCAAGGACCCCGAGGTGACCTGGTCGATGAAGGACGACCGGCTGGTGCTGCGCATGAAGTGCAGCGGTGTCATGGCCGACTGCGCCGCCAAGCACCGCATCGAGGTGCCGCGGGACATCAGCGTGAAGGTCCAGGACGGCGACGGCAGTGTGCGGGCCCGTGGGTTCACCCGGCCGCTGAGCATCAGCACCGGCGACGGTTCCGTGCGGGTCACCGACTCCAGCGGGCCGCTGGAGCTGCACACCGGTGACGGCTCCATGAGGGCGGACGTCACCTCCCGCCGCGTCACCGCCCGTACCGGCGACGGCTCGCTCCACCTCGAACTGGGCGCCGTACCGGACCGGGTGGAGACCCGCAGCGGCGACGGCTCCGTGACCGTCGAGCTGCCGAAGGCCACCTACCGCGTGGACGCCAAGACCGGCGACGGAGGGATCGACGTGTCCGTGCCCCGGTCCGACTCCAGCGACCACGTCGTGTCCGCTCAGAGCGGAGACGGCAAAGTCACTGTTCGAACCGCGAACTGATCGGCCCGTGTGTTCGTCCTCTACCGGTGGGAGAATGACACCGGGCACCGCCAGGACGGAACACAGCACGGGAGAGGGATGTGACGGCGACACCATCGCAGCCGTACTCGTCGTCGGTGCCGCGCGCACACCGCCAGGCGCTCAAGGACACCCTCACCCTCGTCGGCCTGCCCCTGCTCGCCGCCCTCGCGCTGCCGGCCTCGTTCGCCGGCGGCGGCACCCGGCGCTGGTTCGGCGGACGGGCGGAGAGCCAGCGGGCCGAGGCGCAGGCCGCGAAGGACGCCGCCGCGGCCGCGTTCTACGAACTGGACACCGCCCAGCGGGATCTGCGGATCTCGATCGAGACCATCACGGCCGTCGACGCCTCCCCCGCCGCCCGGCGGGCGGTCGCCGACTTCCAGGCGGTCAGCGGGCGGATCGACGAGGCCAGTCAGCGCTATATCGAGGCCGTCGACGCCCACGACCTCGACCGGGACGACCTGGAGGCCTCGGCCGCCGCACACGCGCGTACCGAGCTCACCCGGGCCAAGGACGACCTCGGCAACGTCAAGCGGGAGCTGGATCGTTTCGGCGACAGCCTCGGACCGCTGCTCGGCAAGGCCGAGACCCAGCTCGCCCGCCTCGCCCCGGCCGTCGAGCGGGCCCGGCAGGGGCTGCTGGCCGCCTCCAACGCCCTGGACGCCGTACGGGAGTCGGGCCTGACGGCGGACGACCTCGCCGCCCGGCTCGCCGCCCTCGGTCCCGAACTGACCAAGCTCAACCAGGGCGCGGGACAGCACGGCGTGCCGCAGACCCTGGAGCGGGCCGAACGGGTCGCGCGGGAGGCCGAGTCGATCCGGGTGGAGGCCGAGCGGCTGCCGGAGCGGGCCGCGGAGATCGACCACCGGCTCGTCTCCCTGCGCACCCGCGCCGAGGCCCTCACCACCCGCGCGGGCCAGGTCGACCCGGTGCTCAGCGAACTGCGCCGCCGGTTCACGGCCGCCTGCTGGCAGGACCTCCAGCACGTCCCGGACCAGGCCACGGAGAACGTACGGCAGGCCGAGCAGAAGCTCCGCGAGGCCCGCGCCGCGCGGGACGAACAGCGCTGGCCGGACGCGACCTCTCTGCTCTCCACGGTCCGCGCCCTGCTCAACACCACTGACGAGTCCGTCTCCGCCGCCGGCGACCGGCTGCGCCAACTGAACGCCGTGCAGAAGGACCCCCAGCAGGAGATCGACCGCACCCGCTTCGCCATCCGCGACGCCCAGCGCCTCGCCATGAGCGGCCGCACCACCCCCGACCCCAGGCACGCGCGCCCGTTGGACGACTCCGTGGCCCGCCTTGACCGGGCGATCGCCACCCTGGAGGGCAGCCACCCCGACTACTGGCACTTCCTCACCGAGACGGAAGCGGTACGGCAGACGGTGGCGCGGGTCGTCTCCCAGATCCGCGAGGAGCGCGGGGGCTCGCACTGAGAGTGCGTCACTCGTCAACTACTCGCGAGCGGGAGATTGAATCTCGCACGAGATAGACAAATCGCCCCTTTTTGCATAGATCGCTCGAATGGGGTGACATGGAGTGAGACCCGCATATCTCTCATAAAGGAGATGGTGGTATGTCTTCCACCGAGTTCCTGCTCGACGACCTGACCGACGCCCCCGGCATCGACGTAGAAGCGGCTCTCGACCCCGTCGAGGCCGACGGCTACTACCGCGACAGCCGCCAGTGCGCGGCGCTCGCTCTGGTGTCGTCGTCGAGCCAACTCCTGCTCTCGCCTCCGACGCCACGGCCGAAGAAGGGCTGACGGGAGAACCCGAATGGAGCAGTCAGGCACTTCGACCCGCCTCGCGGGCGCGGTGCAGGGCCTCATGTCGGAACTGGTCTCCGCTCTTCGGAGCGGAGACCGCTTCCGGCTCGCAGGCACGGTCGCGCAGGGGAACGGCCCCCGGGCGACCGCCGACCCGGCCCTCGCCGCCGTACGGGTGGTCGGAGCCGATGTCGTCCTGCCGAGCGTCCTGCTGCGCTGCGCGCCCCCCGCCTCGGACGATCTCACCGTGTTCAGCAGGGCCTTGCACGCCTACCCACCCCCCGCCGGTGCCCCTCCCACCTCGGTGTGGAGCCATTGGGCCATGCGGCGGGCGCTCCTGCGGCTGGACGCGTCCCTCGACGGCGCGTCGGGCGACGACACCGAGCCCGAGGCAGCCTGGCTCGACGACGCGCCGTGGCAGTTCCTGACCCACCAACTCGCGGTGCTCGCCCCGCTCGCGCTCCCCGGCGAGGACTGCGCGGTGGCCCGTGCGGCGCGCCGCCGACCGGTCGACGTCGCCCGGGGATTCGTCCGCGCGGTCCGCCGCCGCGACTGGCTCCAGGCAGCCGGAGCGGGACGCTGGCTGGTCCTCCTCGACGAGGTGCCGCAGACGCTGGGCCTGGACCCCGGGCTGGAGTTCGTGGCGCAGATGGGCGGCGAGGACGCCCGCGTGGCGTTCCAGGTCGAGGCCGCTCAACTGATGCGCGCCGGAGTGCCGGTGTGACGGCCCAAGAGGTCGCGGCGACGCGCGAGGTCCGGGCTCTGGGCGCGGCCGCGTTGGCCTGGGTGTCCGCGCACCGCGAGGGATTCGCGCTCGGCGACGACGCGCTGGCCGAGCACGGCAACGTGAACACCACATGGAAGCCCCTCGGCGAACTGGCCCAGGTGTGCGTCTGTGTACGACGGCACACCGATCCGGCCGACCCGCTCCACGTACTGGCGTCCGACCTGCTGTCGTTCGCATGGCAACAGACCGAACGCGGCGCCCTCTTCGTGGAGTTGCAGCGCCTCGAACCCTTCGCGACCTATCCGCTGGAGATCTACGCGGCGTTCGCGTCGGCGGGCCTGCGCCACGCCGGCTACGAGAGCGCCAGCGCGACGGTGGCCGGTACCCGCGGCTGGCACCTGACGGAGCAGGAACCGAACCGACGCATGAGTGTGCTCAACTCCGAGCGCCGCAGCGGCCTCCCGGAACACGAGGACATGCCGCGGGCGCTGCGCCGCACCTGGCTCGCCGGCCTGCCGGAGCCGTGGACGTTCGAACTGGCCGCCGGCTACACGCTCACCCATGTGATCTTCCATCTCACCGACTGGGGCCTGACCCCGCGGGCCGTACCCCCGCCCGTCGCGGCCTACCTCCGGCACTGGCTCGCGCCCTGGCTCGACACCTGTCTGGAGGACGAGCAGTGGGACCTGAGCTGCGAACTGCTGGCCGTGGCGAGCAGTCTGCCCGGCCCGCCGGACCTCGCCCTGTTCCAGGAGGCCTGGGCGAGACTCTCGGTGGCGCAGAACGACTCGGGCGCCGTCCCGGAGGTGGGCGGCCGGGGCAGCCGTACGACTGCACCCGACTTCATCGACTGTTACCACTCGACGCTGATGACGGTCTTCGCCGCCGTGCTGACCGTCAACCGGCTGCGCGAGGCGGCCGCGGAGGCGGAGGCGGCCGTGGCGGACGGACAGGGAGTGCCGGGATGAACCACACGCGTCTCGTCCACCACGTCGGAGTCGGCGCCCTCGAGTGGCTGCACGCCCATCGGGACGGATTCCGGCTGGAGTTGGACGTCGACCCGGAGATCGGCTTCCTGGAACGCTTCAAACCCGTCGGCGAACTGGCGCTCATCTGCAAGGTGTTGTTCCGCGAGGGCGTGGCCGGATCCCGACAGGCCACGCTGGCACGGCAGTTGATCGACCACGCCTGGTGTCACACCCTGGACGGCGGCCGGATGCTGGTGCGCGGACAGCGCGCCGAGCCCCTCTCGCCCATCCCCTTCGAGGTCTACCTGCCCTTCAAGGAGCTGGGCTACAGCAGCCCCGAGGCCGAGCGGGCCTTCCGGCTCAACCAGCGCCTGGACAGCTACGCCGCCCTGGAGATGTCACCGGTCCGGCGCCTGGGCCTGTCCGCCTTCCAGCGCCGCTTCGGCCTGCCGCCCCGGGTGCCGGAGGCCGACGTCGTCGGCGCCACGTGGCTGGGGCGTTCACCCGAACCCTGGACGGTGGAAGGGCACATCGCCTACGACATCACCCACACCGTCTTCCACCTCACCGACTGGGGAGAGAACCCCGACGGTCTGCCCGCCGAGGTCGCCGGCTACCTCGCGGACTGGCTGCCCGCCTGGCTGGACGACTGGCTCGACCTGCAACGCTGGGACCTGCTCGGTGAACTGCTCGTCGTCGATGCCTGTCTGCCCCGCCCCACGCTCGACGAGCGGGCGTGGGAAGGCTTCGCCGCCGCCCAGCAGCCCGACGGCGCGATGCCCGCCGTGCGCACGATGCCGCAGGGCGAACCCGACGAGGTCTTCGACGTCGTCTACCACCCGACGCTGGTTGCCGCCTTCGCCTCCGTCCTGGCCACGTCCCGCGCCCTGACGCAACTGGTGCGCACACCGTCATGACGGTCGGCGCACACCCCGCGCGTCCCGCCCCCTGGCCGGGCCTTCCGCCCGACGTCACCGGCGTGACGTGGAGCGAGGCACCCGGTGACGACGAGGCGGTGCGGCGGCGGCTCGACGAGGCCGTCGACGCCGTGGCCGCGCCCGACGTCGTCTTCGCCCTCTCCCGGCACGGTCGCCGCACCGTGCGCACCGGGGGCACCGCACCGCCCCCGCCCGTTCCCCGCGAACAGCTGCGCTACGAAATGGGCTCGGCCTCCAAGACGTTCACCGGCCTGCTGCTGGCCCATCTGACGCAGACGGGCCGGCTGACCGCGGGCGAGCCCGCCGCCACCCTGCTGGATCCGGCTCGGCGGCCCGGTGACGATCCCGTCACCCTCGCCCACCTGATCACCCACACCTCAGGACTGCCCGCCCTGCCCGCCGACTTCTTCGTCCGGGCGCTGCCGACGTGGCACACCAACCCCTACGCCCGCTATCCGGCCGAGCGCGTGATCGACGCCTTTCTGCGCCACCGGCAACGCCACCGGCCCGGCACCCGCTGGCACTACTCCAACTTCGCCGTCGCCGTCCTCGGCCACGCCCTCGCGGCGGCGACCGCCACCCCATGGGACGAACTGCTCACCGGTCAGGTGCTGGATCCGCTCCGGCTGGGCGGCGCCACGCTCGCGCCGGGTGGCCCGGACACCGATGCCACCGGACACCGCAGGGACGGCACCACGCCCGTTCCGCCGCTGACCGTCGGCGGCTTCCAGGCGGCCGGCGCCGTCCGGGCCACCCCGCACGACCTGCTCACGTTCCTGGAAGCACATCTGGATCCGGCGGGCGGGCCACTGACCGCCGCCCTGCGGGCGGTACGTCGCCCGGTGCTCCGGCGCGGTCTCGGGCACCGGCATGTGCACACGGTGGCCTGGTTCCAGCACCCCACGGAATGCGGTCCGATGTACTTCCACGGCGGGGCGACACTCGGTCAGCAGGCCTTCCTGGGCTTCAGGCCCGACATCGCAACGGCGTTGGCCGCCGTGTGCACCCGCCGCTTCCGCACCGGCGATGCCTTCGTGCCGACCGCGTACTCCCTGCTGGCAGAGATGTAGCGGGCCGACGCTCAGGCATCGCCGACGTCACCGCGTCCTCAGACGCGCTGCCACAGGGCGGGAGCGAGGGCCGGCTGCCACGCGGCCTGCGCCTGATGGGACTGCAGGCACTCGTACGAGACGCCGTCGAGGGTCACCCGCGCGCCCACCTCGTAGACCCGACCCGCGGCCCAGCCACCCGTCTGGCCGTCCTCGGGGGCGGTGGTACCGCTTCCGCCGGTGCTTGTCCTGAGAGTGAGGCCGTAGTTGCTGAGCAGCGGGTTGATCGGCTGGTAGAAGGTCGTACCGCCGCTCGTGCAGTCACCGGATCCCCCGGACGTGACGCCCTGGGCCTGGGCTCCCGAGATGTACGAGCCACCGGAGTCGCCCGGCTCCGCACACACCGACGTACGGGTCACGCCGTCGATGGTGCCCTCGGCGTAGGTGACGCTCGTGTCGTGCTGCTCGATCGTGCCGCAGTGCCAGCCCGTGGTGGAACCGGACCGGCACACCGCGGCGCCCGTCAGGGCCTGCACCGAGCCGGCGGTCTGAACGTCCTGGCCGCCCTCCCCCTTGACGGCGGGCGTGGCGGTCCAGTCACTGTTGACGCCCACCCACGCCATGTCCCGCCCGGGGAAGACGGACGCCTGGAAGGTGCCCTGGGCGACCTGGTTGTACCCGGTGGTCTTCGCCCCCGCCTTCCCGCAGTGGCCGGCCGTAGCGAACCCCTGCTGGGCGCCCTTGGTGACGCCGAATCCCACGGAACAGCGGGCCGTGCCGTCGATGTAGAAGGCGTCACCGCCCCGGATGTCGTACAGGGCACGCGGCTGGTCGGCCGACACCTTGACGTCCACGATCGCGCTGTCGACGCGGGCGGCCGCGATGAGCGTGTTGGCGGCGGCACGGCTCTTCGCCTGCACCGTCACCCGGTTGGTCCGTACGTCGATGTACCGGACCGGCGTGTCCAGGGCCTCGCCGGTCACGGCAGCGTCCAACCTCGCCTTGGCGGTCTTCAGGTCCTGCAGCGGGGTCCTGACGACCACTGGCCGCGCTCCACCGGCCTCGATGGCGGGGCTGTCCGCGGCGTCGGTGGTCGCCACCGTCAGGTCCGCGGAGGTGGCACCGCTCACCCATGCTCCCGCGAAGCGCTGGCCCAGCGCGTTCTGGAGGCGGCCCGCGCGCGTGCCCGCCTCGGCCTCGTTGACCAGGCGCGTCCTGGCCTGATCCTCGGTCAGGCGCAGATCACGCTTCAGCGCCCGCAGGACCGCGGGCGAGGGATTGTTCGCGCCGAGCATCTCGGCGGCGGAAGGCGCGGGTGTCGGCGCCGGGGGCTCGACGGCCGCGGCCGCGGGCAGCGCCGTGAGCACGAGCGCACTGAGCAGCGTCAGCGCGGCACAGCCGGCCGAAGCGTGTCTGTGGACCATCAGGCATCTCCTCGGGTGTGAGTACAAAAGGTCTCGAATCCCTAGGTTTTTCCGATAACCGGACAGTCGATGTCCGCTTCCTGCCCGTTCCACGCATCGGACGACAAGAAAGGGCCGCCCGGCGGAGCACGGGATGCCGACGGGCCGTCACACCGGATACCGGTGCCCCGGCAGTTCCTCAGGCGGGCTGGAGGCCCGGGTTGCCGGCCTCCGTCACGAAGGAAGCGGCGGTGGTGATCGGCGCACCCGGCTTCGTCACGGCGGACACGGTCCTGAAGTCGGCCTGCGCCTGCTGCCGGTCGAGTGTGACCCTCACATAGCCGCGGCGCCCGTCGTAGAACTTCAGATGCGGGTTGGCCTTGAGGTACGTGTCCCAGGTGGGAGGCCGCTCGGCGCCGTCCCGTCCGCTCGTGACCGACGTGGCGGTGAACTCCGCGCCCAGGGTCTTGGAGGCCGGGTCGTCGAAGTCGTCCTTGATGTCGAAGGCGTAGCCGACGTGCACGTCCCCGGTCATCACCACCAGGTTCTCGACCCCGGCCGATTTCGCGCCGTCGAGGATCCTGCGGCGCGAGGCCCGGTAGCCGTCCCAGGCATCCATGGACATCAAGGGCTCCGACGTGAGGTCGAGTTTGCGCTGCGAGAAGCAGACCTGTTGCGGCATCACGTTCCACAGGGCCTGCGAGTCACGCCAGCCGTCGATCAGCCAGCTCTCCTGCTCCGTCCCGGTCATGGTGCGCGCCGGGTCGTCCTGGAGCGGACCGCCGGAGTGCTTGGTGGACGCGTACACCTGGTCGGAGCGGTACTGCCGGGTGTCGAGGATGTCGAACTGGGCGAGAGTGCCCCACTGGAGCCGTCGGTAGAGCCGCGCGTCGGGACCGTTCGGCAACTGCGCGCCGCGCAGCGGCTGGTTCTCCCAGTACGCCCGGTAGGCGGCGGCGCGGCGCAGCAGGAACACCTCCGGCGGATCGTCGTTCTCGCTGATGGCGTTCGCATAGTTGTTCTCGGTCTCGTGGTCGTCCCAGGTGACGACGAAGGGGTGCGCGGCATGGACCGCCCGCAGGTCCGGGTCGCTCTTGAAGAGCGCGTAGCGCAGCCGGTAGTCCTCCAGGGTCATGGCCTCCCGGTTGAAGAGGGCGGGCAGCTTGCGGTCGGTGTAGGCGCGCTGGCCGCCCGTGGCGTTCACGGCGTACTCGTACAGGTAGTCGCCGAGGTGGAAGACCACGTCGACGTCGTCCTGGGAGAGATGGCGGTGCGCCGTGTAGTACCCGTCGTGGTAGGCCTGGCAGGAGACGGCGGCGTAGGTGAGCGACGCGGCGGCGGCCGTGGTGACCGGCGCCGTGCGCGTACGGCCCGTCTCGCTGATCCAGGTGCCGGTCTTGAACCGGTAGTAGTAGACACGGTCGGGCTCGAGGCCCGCGACGTCGATGTGCAGGGTGTGGTGGTACTCGGGGTAGGCGATGTCGACGCCACTGCGGACGGGCGCGCTGAAGCGCTCGTCGAGGGCCATCTCCCACTGGACGGTGACGTACTGCGGGGGCAGACCGCCGTCCGGCTCGAACGGGGCGGGGGCGAGCCGGGTCCACAGCAGCACGGAGTCGGGCAGCGGGTCGCCGGAGGCGACGCCGAGGGTGAACGGATCGACGGCGATCCTCGCCGCGTCGAGTTCGGTGGAGCCCGCCGCGCCCCGGGCCGGCAGGTGGGTGCTGAACGCGAGAGCGGCGGCCGCCGCGGTGACCGTGAGAAAGCGGCGCCGCCCGAAGTGCCGGGCGACGGCGAGCAGTTCGGGATGGTGTCGCACAGCCAAGGGGTCCCCCCAGGGTTGATCGTCGGCAGAGAACCCCCGTATGCTAACCGGACAAAGGTAATAATTAGGGCACCCCGCCGGGCCGCCGGTTAACCTGTGCTCATGCCTCGCTACGAGTACCGCTGCCGGACCTGCGGCGACACCTTCGAACTGAGCCGTCCCATGGCCGAGTCCTCCGCCCCCGCCGACTGCCCGGCGGGCCACGACGACACGGTGAAGCTGCTGTCCACGGTGGCGGTGGGCGGCTCGGCGTCCGCGTCGGCCCCGGCCCCCCAGGCGGGTGGCGGCGGTGGAGGCGGCTGCTGCGGCGGAGGCTGCTGCGGCTGACCGCCGTACGAAGACCGCTTCAGGCTGCCTTCAGGTCCGCCTCCCTAGCGTGGGCCCATGTCAGCCATCGACTGGGTCAACGGCCTCATGGACACGCTCGGCGCGCCCGGTGCCGGGATCGCCATCGCCCTGGAGAACCTCTTCCCGCCCATCCCGAGCGAGGCGATCCTGCCGCTCGCGGGCTTCGCGGCGAGCACCGGCCGGATGAGCCTGGTCGCCGTGCTGCTGTGGACGACGGCGGGCTCGGTGATCGGCGCCCTCGCGCTCTACGGCGTCGGCGCGCTCCTCGGCCGGGACCGCACGGTGGCACTCGCGGCCCGGCTGCCCCTCGTCAAGGTCTCGGACATCGAGCGGACCGAGGCCTGGTTCCTGCGGCACGGCACCAAGGCGGTGTTCTTCGGCCGGATGATCCCGGTCTTCCGCAGCCTCGTCTCCGTCCCGGCCGGCGTCGAACGCATGCCGCTGCCCGTGTTCCTGACGCTGACCACCGTGGGCAGCGCCCTGTGGAACACGGCGTTCGTCCTCGCGGGCCACGCCCTGGGCGCCAACTGGACCCAGGTCACCGACATCGTGTCCGCGTACTCGAAGGTCGTCCTCGCGGTCGCCGTGCTCGCTCTCGTGGCCTTCATAGCCGTACGACTGCTGCGGCGAGGCCGACCGAGCCCTACTGAGGTGTCCGAGCCGTCCTGAGGAGCTCCCGCAGGATCCGCTCCCCCGCCGCGACACCCCGCTCCGGCAGCGCGGTGATCGCCGGAGCCGTCCAGCCCACGTCCGCCAGCTCCCCGTGTCCGGGCCGCCAGCCCCGGTCGGCCGCGAGGAGCAGGTCGGCGTCGAGCAGGGAGTCACCCGCGGCCAGCGTCAGGGAGGCGCCGGTGCGACGGGCCACCTCGCGCATGGCCGCGCTCTTGGTGAGCGGCTTGGGGACGGCATAGATCTTGCGGCCCTGGAGGGAGACCGTCCAGCCGCGGTTCTCGGCCCACACCGCGAGCTCCTTCACCCAGTCCTCGGGCAGCAGTTCACGCTCGACGACGAGGTAGACGAAGAGATCCTCGGCGATCCGGTGCTTGCGCACCCACAGGGGATCGGCCGTCTCCTGGAGGTGCGCGCGGATCTCCTCCAGGGGTGCGCACTCGTCGGCGAGGCGGGCCGTGACGCGGGTGTGCCAGTCGAGGTCGGTGACGCCGTCGACCAGCAGGTGGCCACCGTTCGCACAGATCGCGTACGTGGGCGCGGGGCCCGGCAGGTTGATGCGCTGGTACTGCTTGCGGGTGCGGGTCGTCGTCGGCACGAAGACCGCCGCGTCCCCGAGCTCGGAGAGCAGCCCGGCCGCGGTCTCCGTCATGTACGACAGCGGCCTGCTCTCGTGCACCTCGACGCAGAGCAGCCGGGGCGCCCGCGCGTCCGGCATGGTGAGCGCCAGGGCGGCGGCGGAGTAGATGAGCGTACGGTCGAGGTCGCTCGCCACGAGCACCGGAGGCTGCGTCGGCATCAGAGGGTCACCGCCCTGCCGTCGGCGCCCGTCGCGCCCCGCGTGTACTTGGGGTGGATCAACCCCAGGCAGGTGTACGGGAGTTCGGCGACCTCTTCCACCGGGACACCTCTCTGCTCGGCCAACAGGCGTACGTGGTCCAGGTCGGCGCCCGCCCCGGCCCGCGCCAGGATCTTCCAGGGCACCCGGCGCAGCAGCACCCGCGTGGTCTCGCCGACGCCCGGCTTGACGAGGTTGACGTCGTGGATGCCGTACTCCTCACTGATGCGCTCGACGGCCGCCCAGCCCTCCCAGGTGGGCTCCCGGTCACTGGAGAGGAGCTCCTTGACCTGTGCGCCGACCGCCTCGGCGACCTCCGGGAAGCGGGCGGCGACGGCGTCCAGGAATTCCACCGACACGTCCCCACCGGCGAGTTCGCGGTAGAACTTCGCGCCGTGGAAGTCGTCCGGGCCGACCAGGTCCGCGCGCAGGACCGTGCGCGAAATCAGGCCGGACACCGTGGAGTTGAGACACGCGGAGGGGATGAGGAAGTCCTCGCGGGTGCCGTACGTCTTCACGCACGAGCCCGGGTCGGCGAGTACGGCGATCTCCGGGTCGAAGCCGACGGCACCGCCCTCGGCCTCGAACTGCTTTATCGCTTCGGTCAGTTCACGCGTGATCGCGCCCTTGCCGGTCCAGCCGTCGACGAACACGACGTCGGCGGGGTCGTGGTGTCCGGCCAGCCAGCGCAGGGCGTTGGCGTCGATGCCGCGGCCCCGGACGATCGAGACCGCGTAGTGAGGCAGTTCGAGGCCGTGGCGGAACTGGGCCCAGCGGCGCATCAGGACGCCGACGGGGGTGCCGGCCCGGGCGAGGGAGACCAGGACGGGGCGGGGCGAGCGCTCCTGGAGCACGATCTCCGTCACCGCGCCGACCGCCTGGGCGAGCCTCGCGGAGGACTCCCGCAGGGCCGTCCGGAACAGCTCCTGGTACTGGTCGCTCGGCTGGTACTCCACCGGCAGCGACTCCGCGTAGTGCGCGCCGCCGCTCTGGATGGCCTCCTCGCGCTCCTCGGTCGGCGCCTCCAGCGTGACGTCCGAGAGGTCCTGGAGCAGCCAGCCGACCTCCTCGGGGGCGTACGAGGAGAAGGCGGGGCCGCGGAGGGGCTCGGAGAGCATGGGGAGCCTTTCGGGGGTGTAGCTGGGGACGACGGCGAGGACGACCTGCCGGGTGTGCGCGGCGAGTTGGGCCAGGAGGCCGTCGGGGGCGTGCAGTTCGGGGGTGTCGGCGGTGGAGTCGATCACGGCGACGATCGCGTCGAAACCGGCGCCGGCGACGTTGTACGCGTAGCGGTCGCCGGGACCGTCGGCGGGGGTGTCGTGGGCGGGGAAGACGATCCGGCTGCGGATGGCGTAGCCGGGGTCGTCGACGGCGAGCACCGGTGAGCGGGTGGTGGTGGAGTAGGTCACGTCGACGCCTTCAGCGACCTGTTCGAGTTCTCGGGCGAGTCTCAGGGGGGCGTACATGAACTCTTCGAAGCCGAGGATGTGCACGCGGTGCGCGTCTGCCGGGAGGGCCTCGGCAAGCCTTGCGGCCATGGCGGGGAGGGCGGATTCCAGGCGTATTCGGTGTGCCGGGGTGAATCCGTGGCGGCCTCCGTCCGGGAGGTATCGGGGCCACGAGAGGTCTATGCGGTTGATTGCCGGGTGCGGGCGGGTGGGGGCTGGGCGCGCAGTTCCCCGCGCCCCTGGGTGGGACACCTCATGCCTCGCTACAAGGTCCTGGCCCCTTTCCAGGACCCCCTCCGGCAGGCGTACGGTGCCCGAAGCCGCTGCCACCAGGTCCACCCGCGCGTCGATCTCCCGCGCGAAAGCGTCCAGCCGGCCGGCGTCCTCCTCCGACCGCATGTCCACCAGGGCGACCACCACGTACCGGCTCCGCGGATACCGTCCGTGCAGATCCCTGATCGTGTTCAGGACCGTGTTGCCCGTCGAGAACTCGTCGTCCACGAGGACCAATGGGCCGTCCCCGGCCAGCAGGGCCGGGTCCTCCGGCAACAGCAGATGACTCGTGGCGTGGGAGTGGGACTCCTCGAAGCCGCCCGCCGGGGTCACGCCGGGGACCGGGCGGCGGGTGGAGTGGAGGTAGGGGGCGAGGGCGATGCCGTCGGCGACGGAGTGGCCGAGACCTGTCGCCGTCTCCGCGTAGCCGAGGACGACCGCCCTGGCCGCCTCCTCGTCGCCCAGCAGGTCGCGGACCCTGCGGCCCAGCGCGAAGCCCTGGCCGTAGACCACCGACGGCGACTGCGGGACGTGCTTGCCCAGCACGTTGGAGACCAGCAGATGGGCCCGCTTGGGGTTGCGGCGCAGCGCCAGTCCCAGCAGGTCGGTCAGCCGGCTGTCGCCCACGAGTTCGACGCCGAGCCGGTCGGCGACCCACGTCCCCGACCAGACCCGGTCGTTCACTGCCTTGTTCATGCGTCCCTTGGTGTCCACGGATGGTCAGCCGGAGATTCCGGCGGCGAGCAGCTCCACGAAGCCGATGTCCTCGTTGGCCACCCCGAAGACCTCGGCGCGCAGCAGGGTCCGCTCGGCCCAGGCGCGATGCGGCTTCACTTCATTCATTTTGTTCGTGTACTGCGACCTCAGCACCCCGCCGCCGCCGCGCTCGGGCCGCAGGATGTCCTGCGCGTCACTGAACTCCTCGTGGCTGACCACGGACAGTGCGTGCACGGGCAGCACGTGAGAGGGGTGGATGCAGGTCTTGCCGAGCAGGCCGTTGGCCTGGTCGAGGGTGATCTCGCGCAGCAGGCCGTCCATGGCGTGCTCGATGAGCGCCTCGCGCAGTTCCTCGGCCTGTCCCTCCAGGAAGGGGCTGCGGCGCAGCTGCGGCTTGAACATGCGCTCCTGGACCCGGAAGTACTCCCAGACCGGCCCGGTCACGGTGAAGCCGGTGCCGTCGGCGCGGCCCAGCATGTTCACCACGTCGGCGATCACGGAGGCGACGATCTGGACGTCCCAGGCGGTCATGTCGGGGGCGCGGCGCAGGCCGTAGGAGGAGCAGAAGTCGGTGACGCCGAGGCGCAGCGCCAGGACCCGGTCGCGGTACTTGTCCACCGCGCGCGCGATGCCCTCCAGGGTCTCTACGCGCGTCTCCCGGTAGAGCAGCTCCGGAGACTCCAGCACGGGCATGGCGAAGAGCCGGTGTCCGCTCGCGACCTCGGCGCCGGAGAGTGCCTCCAGGAAGGGGATGCCGCGTTCCTCGGTGAACTTCGGGAGCACGAATCCGGACAGCAGCCGGACGGCGGGGCCGAGTCGTCGTACGAGATCGGGGATCTGCTCGGGGTGGCGGACCCGGATGAAGAGCAGGGGCGGGTCCACCTGCCGGTCCGCGAGGTCCGTGAACTGCCGGACGAGGTTCTCCTCGCCCTCTGCGACGTCGTCGTCACCGATCGAGTCTTCCAGGCACAGCACCATCGAGACCACGCCGCGTCCGGTCTGCTTGACGATGTCGTCGGCGAGCCGCGGCCGCGTGGCCGGACTGTAGAGCGTGGCACCCAGGGCCGCGGAGAGCAGCCGGGCCGAGGAATCCGCGGTGAACTCGCAGGGCTCCTGGTGGAAGAGGCGCTGACGCACCTCAGGGGCGATGTGCCCGAAATGACGCATATGACTCCCCCGTGGCAGTTGTGCCGCCTGTGAACCGATCACAGGTGGCCGGTAATAGTACGTAGGTACCCATGTCCGAGGTTCCCACCGGGCATGAATTTCAGGTAACGCAGACAAACCGCTATCCCGCACCCCCGCGTTGTCGTGACCAGGACCGAGAGGGCAGGATGACCGCATGACGCACGCCATGCTGAAGGGATCGAACGTCCCGCTGGAAGCCACCACGGTACGCGCCGTGCTGCGCTGGGCGCCCGGGCAGGGGGTCCCGGTCGTCGATGCCTCGGCGCTCCTCCTCGGCCCCGACGGTCGTGTGCGATCCGACGAGGACTTCGTCTTCTACAACCAGCCCCGGCACCCCTCCGGGAAGGTCTGGCTCCTCGGCAAGAAGCGCGTCGCCGAGGGTCCCACCGACACGATCCAGACAGATCTGGCCGGTGTCGAGCCCGACGTCAGCCAGATTCTCCTGGTCGCGTCGGTGGACGAAGAGTCGGTGGGCAACCCCACCTTCGGCCGCGTGCAGGGCCTGCGCATCCTGTTGTACGACGCTTCGGTCGCCGACGGCGAGCCGCTGCTCTACTTCGACATCAAGCCGGAGACGGGCGAGGAGACCGCCCTGATCTGCGGCGAGCTGTACCGCCGCGGCGAGGGCTGGAAGTTCCGCGCCCTGGGCGAGGGCTACGCGGAGGGCCTCCAGGGCCTGGCCACCGACTTCGGCATCGTGGTGGACGAGTCCGACTCCGCGGAGACCCCGTCCCAGCCCGAGGCCACGTCGTTCCCCCTGCCCCCGGAGCAACCGGCCCAGTCGGCCACCTCGGTCCCCACCCAGCCGGCCTACGGCTACCCCCAGCAGGCGACCCCGGCGACAGCCCCCGTGGCGGCGTCGGGCTACGGCTACCCGCAGCCGGTGACTCCGGTACCGGCTGCGGCGGAGTTCCGTATGCCTCCGCAGGGGCCGCAGTTCATCGGACGGTAGCGACCCTCACCGGTCCGCCTTGGCCTTGTAACCCCGCCCCCACTGGAGCCCCCACCCGTACAGCCGGTCCAGCTCGCCCTGGAACCCGTACACGAACTGCACCTCGCGCCGCACGATGAGCTCGCCCTTGATGTTCTCGATCATCACGACGGCACAGGAGCGGGCCTGAGGGTGCCGCTCGTCGAGACCTATCTCGATCCGCGGCCCATTGCTCGGGTACAGCGTCACGATGGCGTGCGTACGGTCGAACGCCGGCGTCTGGTCGTAGATGTACACGAAGACCAGCAGCCGCTTGATCTGGTCGCGGTGATCGAGGTTGACGTACATCGTCTCGCCGGACGCCGACCCGAACCGGTCGTCCCCGCTGAGCTTCACGTACGGCGGTGCGTTGACGTCCCCCAGCAGTCCACCGAGCGGTTGGACGACGCCCTTCGTGCCGTCGGCCAGCTCGTACAGGCAGCCCAGGTCGAGGTCGACGTTGACCATGCTCTGGCTGTGGCCGAGGACCTCCGGCGGCTTGAGCGCCTTGAAGGGGTGCCGCAGCAGCGACTCCCGCTGTGAGCCCCCGATGTCGGAGGTCCGCATCCGCCAGGTCAGGTTGACTCGGAGGTTCCCGGTCGCCGCGCCCTGCTTGGTGAGGGAGACCCGGTTGTGCCGCTTGGTCAGTTCGATCGCGTTGCTGGCCGCGCTGCCCGAGTCGAAGTCGACCTCGCGGCCGCCCCGGAGTCCGTCCAAGAAGCCCATTCCCGCCCCCCATGTTCACTTTGGAGAAAACCGGCGGGGCGGCCGGAGGCCGGCCGCCCCGCTCAGAGCGTTCCTCACCAGGAAGGGTGTCACACCCCGGACGAGACCTCAGTCTTCTCGTCCGAGCCCTGGGCTTTTCCCTCGGCGGCCGCCAGTGCCCTGTTGCGGCGCACGGAGGACAGGAAGGACCAGCCGATCAGGAGGACGCCGACGAGACCCGTGATGATCTCGTGGATCTCGTACTGGATGGTGACCATGAGGATCACCGCGAGGGCGCCGATCGCGTAGTGGGCGCCGTGCTCCAGGTAGACGTAGTCGTCGAGGGTGCCCTGACGGACCAGGTACACGGTCAGGGACCGGACGTACATCGCGCCGATACCGAGGCCCAGCGCCATCAGGACGATGTCGTTGGTGATGGCGAACGCGCCGATCACGCCGTCGAAGGAGAACGAGGCGTCGAGAACCTCCAGGTAGAGGAACATGAAGAACGCCGCCTTGCCGGCCATCAGGACCGCCGACTTGGGCTTGCCCTCACGCTCGGCCTGTTCCTCCTCCTCGTGCTCGCGTTCCTCGTCCTCTTCGAGCTTGTCCTCGAAGTAGCCGGAGAGGCCGCCGACGACCATGTAGGTGATCAGACCCGCGATACCAGAGATCAGGACGGTCTGCGCCTTGTCGACATGCGCGCCGCCGTGCTGGTGGGCGTGGGTCGCGAAGGTGAACGCGGTGACCAGCAGGACGACCAGGGCGATGCAGACCGACAGCATGTCGACCTTGCCGAGCTTGGCCAGCGGCCGCTCCAGCCAGGCCAGCCACTTGATGTCCCGGTCCTCGAAGATGAAGTCCAGGAAGATCATCAGCAGGAACATGCCACCGAACGCGGCGATCGCCGGATGCGCGTCGGTGACCAGCTCCTGGTAGTGGTCCTTGTTGTTGAGGGCGAGGTCGACCGCCTCGATGGGCCCCATCTTGGCGCTGATCGCGACGATCACGACGGGGAAGACCAGCCGCATGCCGAACACGGCGATCAGGACGCCGATGGTGAGGAAGATGCGCTGCCAGAAGGCGTTCATCTTCTTCAGGATTCCGGCGTTGACCACCGCGTTGTCGAACGACAGGGAGATCTCGAGGATGGAGAGGATCGCCACGACACCGAAGCCCTCCCACCCCCCGTAGAGGACCGCAGCGACCAAGCCGAGCGCGGTGACCGCGAACGACCAGCCGAAGGTTTTGAGAACCACTGGCTACCCAATCCGTACGTGTACGGGATTCCCCCGTGCCGCACTCGGCTTTACGAAACTTTGAAGCGAAGTGTAGTCGGGCGCCCTCGGGGCCCCACCCTGCCCCGGCTTTTGCTCATATCGCGTTATGAGACGTTGACTCCGAAGTCGAGCGCGATGCCCCTGAGGCCCGACGCGTACCCCTGCCCCACCGCCCTGAACTTCCACTCGCCCTGGTAGCGGTAGAGCTCGCCGAAGATCATCGCGGTCTCGGTGGAGGCGTCCTCGGAGAGGTCGTAGCGGGCCAGTTCCTGGCCGTCGGCCTGGTTGACCACACGGATGAAGGCGTTGCTGACCTGGCCGAAGGTCTGGCCGCGGTTGTCGGCGTCATGGATCGACACCGGGAAGACGATCTTGTCGCACCGGTCGGGCACCTTGGAGAGGTCGACCAGGATCGACTCGTCGTCGCCCTCGCCCTCACCGGTGAGGTTGTCGCCGGTGTGCTCGACCGAGCCGTCCGGGCTCTTGAGCTGGTTGTAGAAGACGAAGTATTCGTCACCCAGGACCCGGCCGCTGCTGCACATCAGGGCGCTGGCGTCGAGGTCGAAGTCGGCTCCGGTGGTGGAGCGCGCGTCCCAGCCGAGTCCGACCATCACCTGGGTGAGGTTGGGGGCGGCCTTGGACAGGGAGACGTTCCCTCCCTTGGCGAGCGTGACGCCCATGTGCTGTTCCCTCCCCGAGAGTGTGCTTCTGTGCTTGTCCTGCACATCCGGCGCCGCACGCAAACAGTGCGGCGCCGGACGAAGAGAGCCGGGGCCGGTCCGAGGGCCTGCCCATGGGACAGGTGCCTAGACGTTGACGCCGAAGTCCTGGGCGATGCCGCGCAGGCCCGAGGCATAGCCCTGGCCGATGGCGCGGAACTTCCACTCGGCGCCGTTGCGGTAGAGCTCGCCGAAGACCATGGCGGTCTCGGTGGAGGCGTCCTCGGAGAGGTCGTAGCGGGCGATCTCCGCCTCGCCGGCCTGGTTCACGACGCGAATGAACGCGTTGCGCACCTGGCCGAAGGACTGCTGGCGGTTCTCGGCGTCGTAGATCGAGACCGGGAATACGATCTTGTCGACGTCGGCTGGGACCGCGGCGAGGTTGACCTTGATCTGCTCGTCGTCGCCCTCGCCCTCACCGGTGATGTTGTCGCCGGTGTGCTCGACGGAGCCGTCCGCGCTCTTGAGGTTGTTGAAGAAGACGAAGTTGGCGTCGCTGGCGACCTTGCCTGCCGCGTTCAGCAGCAGTGCGCTGGCGTCCAGGTCGAAGTCGGTGCCGGTCGTGGTGCGGACGTCCCACCCCAGACCGACGATGACCGCGGTCAGGCCCGGGGCCTCCTTGGTCAGCGATACGTTGCCGCCCTTGCTGAGGCTGACTCCCACGAGTCCTCCATAGGTTTGCTGGTTGAGATGCTGCCGGATCAACGATTCGATCCTAGTGACGGGTTCCCGGACCACGCAGTCCCTGGAGGCGAACAATCACAGGGTGTCGAGCGCCTTGACGTACTCGTTCAGGTCACGGGCGTCCGGCAGGGCGTTGACGACGGTCCAGCGGACCACGCCCTCCTTGTCGATGACGAAGGTGCCGCGCACCGCGCAGCCCTTGTCCTCGGCGAAGACGCCGTAGGCGCGGGAGACCTCGCCGTGCGGCCAGAAGTCGCTCAGCAGCGGGTACTCCAGGCCTTCCTGCTCGGCGAAGACGCGCAGGGTGTGGATGGAGTCGTTGGAGACGGCGAGCAGCTGGGTGTCGCGCTCGGAGAACTGCGGCAGGTTGTCACGCAGCTCGCACAGCTCACCGGTGCACACGCCGGTGAAGGCGAAGGGGTAGAAGAGCAGCACGACGTTCTTGCTGCCACGGAAGTCGGACAGCTTCACGGCCCGGCCGTGGTTGTCCTTGAGCTCGAAGTCGGGGGCCTTTTCGCCGACCTGGATCGCCATCGCGTGGATGTCCCTTCGGGGGGCTGTTCGAGTGACGCAACCACCCTACGCAGCGATCACCACGGGTATGCGGACGGGCCGGTCGCGCCGGCCCGTCCGGTCCCACAGGGCTACTTCTTGGACTTGGCCGCCTTGGGCGTCACCAGCCGGCTGCCGCTCCAGTCCTTGCCCACGCTGACGCTCTTGGAGGCGGACAGGCCTGCCGTCGTCGCGGCTTCGGAGATGTCGCTCGGCTCCACGTAGCCGTCCCGGCCGGTCTTCGGCGTCAGCAGCAGGATCGAGCCGCCCTCCTCGATGTACGTGGTGGCATCCACCAGCACATCGGTCAGGTCGCCGTCCTCGTCACGGAACCAGAGCACCACGGCATCGGCGACGTCGTCGTAATCCTCGTCCACAAGGTCGCTGCCGATGACTTGCTCGATGGCCTCGCGGAGTTCCTGGTCTACGTCGTCGTCGTAGCCGATCTCCTGGACCACCTGCTCGGGCTGGAACCCCAGCCTCACGGCAGGGCTCGTCTCCGCGTGGTCCGCGGTCGCGCTCACGGGTTGCCTCCTGATCATGTCTTGATGAGTGTTCTAGCCACGCGCGTGCGCGAAGCGTTGGCCGTAGTCCACACGGGCGGGACGGATCGCGCAAGTACCCGGCGTTTCAGACCGCCGAAACGGTGACGTTCCGGAACGTGTCGACGCAACTCCAGGCACATCATCGCGGTTGCGTCGTGACGCATGCCACACCTTTCTGCCCTCTTTGCGTGTTTGGGAACCATACCCGGGCCCGGAGCCCCGGGTTACCACGGAGTAGAGATGACGTTTGGCCCCCCGAGGTACACGATGGGGAGCGGTGCAGACGTACAGAAATACGGCCCTCTGACAGGTAAGGAACAGCGTGGCTTCCGGATCCGATCGCAACCCGATCATCATTGGCGGCCTTCCGAGTCAGGTTCCTGACTTCGACCCCGAGGAAACCCAGGAGTGGCTCGACTCCCTCGACGCCGCCGTGGACGAGCGCGGCCGGGAGCGGGCCCGCTATCTGATGCTGCGACTCATCGAGCGGGCCCGCGAGAAGCGCGTGGCCGTGCCCGAGATGCGCAGCACGGACTACGTCAACACGATCCCCACCAGGGCGGAGCCGTTCTTCCCGGGCAACGAGGAGATCGAGCGGAAGATCCTGAACGCCACCCGGTGGAACGCGGCCGTGATGGTCTCGCGTGCCCAGCGTCCCGGGATCGGCGTCGGCGGCCACATCGCCACCTTCGCCTCCTCCGCGTCCCTCTACGACGTCGGCTTCAACCACTTCTTCCGTGGCAAGGACGAGGGCGACGGCGGCGACCAGGTCTTCTTCCAGGGCCACGCCTCTCCGGGCATCTACGCGCGCGCGTTCCTGCTGGACCGGCTCAGCGAGGACAACCTCGACGGGTTCCGCCAGGAGAAGTCGAAGGCCCCGCACGGACTGTCCTCGTACCCGCACCCGCGGCTGATGCCGGACTTCTGGGAGTTCCCGACCGTGTCGATGGGCCTCGGCCCGATCGGCGCGATCTATCAGGCGCGGATGAACCGTTACATGCACGCGCGCGAGATCGCCGACACCTCCAAGTCCCATGTGTGGGCGTTCCTCGGCGACGGTGAGATGGACGAGCCGGAGTCGCTCGGCCAGCTGACCATCGCCGCGCGCGAGGGCCTGGACAACCTGACCTTCGTCGTCAACTGCAACCTGCAGCGCCTCGACGGCCCGGTGCGTGGCAACGGCAAGGTCATCCAGGAGCTGGAGTCGGTCTTCCGCGGCGCCGGCTGGAACGTGATCAAGCTGATCTGGGACCGCACCTGGGACCCGCTGCTCGCGCAGGACCGCGACGGCATCCTCGTCAACCGGATGAACACCACCCCGGACGGCCAGTTCCAGACCTACGCCACCGAGTCCGGCGCCTACATCCGCGATCACTTCTTCGGCGACGACCAGCGCCTGCGCGCGATGGTCGAGGGCATGACCGACGACCAGATCCTGCACCTGGGCCGCGGCGGTCACGACCACAAGAAGATCTACGCGGCGTTCAAGGCGGCCGTGGAGCACAAGGGCCAGCCGACGGTCATCCTCGCCAAGACCGTCAAGGGCTGGACGCTGGGGCCCAACTTCGAGGGCCGCAACGCCACGCACCAGATGAAGAAGCTGACGGTCGACGACCTCAAGGGCTTCCGCGACCGGCTGCACCTGCCGATCTCCGACAAGGAGCTGGAGTCGGGCGCGCCGCCCTACTACCACCCGGGCCGGGACTCGGAGGAGATCCAGTACATGCACGACCGCCGGCTGGGTCTCGGCGGTTACGTCCCGACGCGTGTCGTGCGCTCCAAGCCGCTCGCGCTGCCGGGCGACAAGACGTACGCGTCCGTGAAGAAGGGCTCGGGTCAGCAGTCGATCGCCACGACCATGGCGTTCGTACGACTGCTCAAGGACCTCATGCGGGACAAGGAGCTCGGCAAGCGGTTCGTGCTGATCGCGCCGGACGAGTACCGCACCTTCGGCATGGACTCGTTCTTCCCGAGTGCGAAGATCTACAACCCGCTCGGGCAGCAGTACGAGTCGGTCGACCGTGAACTGCTGCTCGCGTACAAGGAGTCGCCGACCGGGCAGATGCTGCACGACGGCATCTCCGAGGCGGGCTGCACGGCGTCGCTGATCGCGGCGGGTTCGGCGTACGCCACGCACGGCGAGCCGCTGATCCCGGTGTACGTCTTCTACTCGATGTTCGGTTTCCAGCGCACCGGCGACCAGTTCTGGCAGATGTCGGACCAGCTGGCGCGCGGTTTCGTGCTGGGTGCGACCGCGGGCCGTACGACTCTGACCGGTGAGGGTCTGCAGCACGCGGACGGGCACTCGCAGCTGCTCGCCTCGACCAACCCGGGCTGTGTGGCGTACGACCCGGCGTTCGGGTTCGAGATCGCGCACATCGTGCAGGACGGTCTGCGTCGGATGTACGGCCCGGACAGCGAGGACGTCTTCTACTACCTCACCGTCTACAACGAGCCCATCCGGCACCCGGCCGAGCCCGCGAACGTGGACGCCGAGGGCATCATCAAGGGCGTCTACCGGTTCTCCGAGGGCACGTCGGGGTCGATCCCGGCGCAGATCATGGCGTCCGGTGTGGCCGTGCCGTGGGCGGTCGAGGCGCAGAAGATCCTCGCCGAGGAGTGGAACGTCAAGGCGGACGTCTGGTCGGCCACCTCCTGGAACGAACTGCGGCGCGAGGCCGTGGCCTGCGAGGAGTACAACCTGCTGCACCCGGAGGAGGAGCAGCGGGTGCCGTACGTGACGCGGAAGCTGGCCGGGGCGCAGGGGCCGTTCGTGGCGGTGTCCGACTGGATGCGCGCGGTTCCCGACCAGATCGCGCGGTGGGTGCCGGGCACGTACCAGTCGCTGGGAGCGGACGGGTTCGGCTTCGCGGACACCCGGGGCGCGGCGCGGCGGTTCTTCCACATCGACGCCCAGTCGATCGTGGTGGGTGTGCTGACGGAGCTGGCGCGGGAGGGCAAGGTGGACCGTTCGGTGCTGAAGCAGGCGATCGACCGGTACCAGCTGCTGGACGTCTCGGCGGCGGACCCGGGGGCCGCGGGCGGCGACGCGTAACCGCTGCGCTCGGCCGGAACGGACGAAGGGCGGTGGAGCTGTGGCTCCACCGCCCTTCACCGTTTCCCTACGATGCGGTCATGAAGGAACAGTCGGCGCAGGTCCGTTGGGAACAGCACACCCAGCGGCCCCTTCTGGCGCTCGCGGTGCTGTTCGCCGTCGCCTATGCCGTGCCGATCGTGGACACCTCGGCGGGACGGTCGTTGACGGCGGTGTGCACGGTGGTCGAGTGGGTGGTGTGGGGGGTCTTCGCCGTCGACTACCTCGTGCGGCTGTCGCTCGCGCGGGACCGGCGCGCTTTCGTACGGCGGCACTGGATGGACCTGTGTGCCGTGGTGCTGCCGCTCATACAGCCGCTGCGGCTGCTGCGCCTCGTCTCCACGCTCCTGCTGGTGGGGCAGCGGGCGCGGATGGCCTCGCAGATCCGGGTGACGACGTATGTGGCCGGGGCGGTCGTGGGACTGCTGATGTTCGGGTCGCTGGCGGTGCTCTCGGTGGAACGGGACGCGCCGAACGGGAACATCCGCACGTTGGGTGACGCGGTGTGGTGGTCCTTCACGACCATGACGACGGTGGGCTACGGCGACCATGCCCCGACCACCGGACTGGGCCGGATGGTCGCGGTCGGGCTGATGCTCTCCGGGATCGCCCTGCTGGGTGTGGTGACCGCGAACATCGCCGCCTGGTTCATCGAACGGTTCGAGAAGGACGACGTGGAGGAACGACGGCAGACGGAGGCGATCCAGTCCCTGACGGAGGAAGTACGGGCCCTGCGCGCGGAGGTCGCGGCCCTACGGAAGACGTCCGTCGGCGGTTGAGGGAGGCTCTGGCCCGTTAGACGCGGGGGGGGGCCGCCGGCTTGTCGCCATGCGCAGACCGGCACGCTCCGGGGACACCCGGGCGGGGATGCCCCGCCACCACGGCCGCGGGCCACCGCCCCGACCACGGAGCCGCGCGAGCCGCCCGAGCGCGCGACATCGCCCCGGCGCACCCCGGCGGGCTGCCCCGCCGCCACGCCGCGAACGTCCGCACCTACCGCAACCACGGTCGCCGGCCACCGCCCCCAACCACGCAGCCGCGCGAGCCGCCCGAGCGCGCGACATCGCCCCGGCGCACCCCGGCGGGCTGCCCCGCCGCCACGCCGCGAACGTCCGCACGCGGGTTTGCAGCGTCGGCGTGAACGAACGCGCAGACCTGGGCCACCGCAATCACGGTCGCGGACCGCTGCCCCCGACCACCGAACCGCGTGAGACCACCCGAGCGTGGGGCGTCGCTCCAGCGCACCCCGGCGGGCTGCCTCGCCGCACGACGCGGACGTCCGCACCTACCGCAACCACGGTCGCCGGCCACCGCCCCCAACCACGCAGCCGCGCGAGCCGCCCGAGCGCGCAGCATCGTCCCGGCGGGCTGCCCCGCCGCCACGACACGGACGTCCGCACCCGGGTCGGCGCGAACGAACGCGCAGACCTGGGCCACCGCGACCACGGCCGCGGACCACCCCAGCGCCGCGCACCTCAGTCGGCAGCGCGAGAGCGGGCCCCCGGTCGTCCCACCGGGGGCCCTTCCCTCACGCGCCCCGGGTCAGAACAACCCGCTGCCCGGGGTGGCCGCTCCGACGAGCCAGATGATCGCCAGGAGCGTGTCGATGGCGCCCAGTACGAAGGCGACCAGAGCAGGCCAGGCACGGTTGCCGCCCGACCAGGTGCGGCCCATGGCGAGCCAGCCGCAGACGATCGCGACGGGGCCGAGGATGATCCCCAGCACGAAGAATCCCGCGATCGCGCAGATGACTCCGATGATTCCGAGCGTCGCGCGATCCGGCCCGGTCCGTGACCACGTCCGGCCACGTGATCGGGGGTACCTGCGCGTTCCGTGTCCGAAGCCCGCCATCATCAACTCCCTGACACCCTTGGTTGGTTGGGTTCGTCTCGGGTTCAACGATGCGAGTACCCCCGGCACAGCAGTTAATCCTCCGGCCTTGCGGCGCGCCGCCCCCCTCCGGCAGCGCGCCGCAGCGCCGTCCGTCCTCCCATGTCGTGCGGAGGACTTGACCCACTGTGACCTGCGGCGCGTACCGAGGGCGAGAAATCTTTAGCCTCTTCACCCTGATAGGCGAAGAACCCTGAAGTCCCGTCAGGTGCCGGACCAGGCGTCAGACGTGCCCCACGCCCGCGCCCGCCTCCGCGTTCTCGCCGCGCTTGGTGAGCAGGGCGACGAACACCGCCACCACCGCGACCCCGGCGGCGACCAGGGACGCCAGGCTCATGCCGGAGATGAAGGTGTCGTGGGCGACGTCGGTGATCTTCGCGACGACCGCCTCCGGGGTCCCCTTGGCGACCGGGGCCACGCCCACCTGGACGGCCTCGGACGCCTGGTCCAGCTGGGCCGGCGTGAGCGCCGGCAGACCCGCGCCCTTCCAATTGGCCGCGAGGTCGCCATCCACCTTGGAGGCCATCACGGCGCCGAGGACGGCCGTACCGAGGCTGCCGCCGATCTGCATCGCGGCCTGCTGGAGACCGCCGGCCACACCGGAGAGCTCCATCGGCGCGTTGCCCACGATGACCTCGGTGGCGCCCACCATCACGGGCGCGAGACCGAGACCCAGCAGGGCGAACCAGAGCGACATCACGGCGCTGCCGGTGTCCGTCTCCAGCGTGGACATCCCGAACATGGCGATCGCGACGGAGGCCATGCCACCGGCCAGGGGCACCCTCGGGCCGAGCTTGGTGATCATGGCGCCCGCGAGCGGGGAGCCCACGATCATCATCCCGGTGAGCGGGAGCAGATGGAGACCGGCGTCGATCGGGCTCATACCGTGCACGTTCTGCAGGTAGAAGGTCACGAAGAACAGGCCGCCCATGAACGCGATCGCCATCAGGACCATGAGGACCACACCCGCCGACAGCGCCACCGAGCGGAACAGCGCGAGCGGGATCAGCGGCTCCTTGACCTTCGTCTCCCAGACGGCGAACAGGACGAACCCCACGAGGGAGACGGCGATGAAGGTCCAGGTCAGTCCGTCGCCCCAGCCCCAGGTCGGGGCCTTGATGAGCGCCCACACCAGGCAGAACATGGCGGCGGACAGCAGGGCTATACCCAGGATGTCGAAGGAGCGCGGGGCGTTCTCGGCGCGGTGGTCGAGCAGGATCAGCACGCCGAGGACGAGGGCGAGGACACCCACCGGCACGTTGATGAAGAACACCGACTGCCAGTTGACGTGCTCGACGAGGACACCGCCGAGGATCGGGCCGCCGGCGGTGGAGGCCCCGATGACCATGCCCCAGATACCGATGGCCATGTTGAGCTTCTCGGCCGGGAAGGTGGCCCGCAGCAGACCGAGCGCGGCCGGCATCAGCAGGGCGCCGAACAGTCCCTGGCAGACGCGGAAAATGACGACCGCGCCGATGCTGCTGGACAGTCCGATCGCACCCGAGGCGGCGGCGAAGCCGACGACACCGATCAGGAAGGTCTGGCGGTGGCCGAAGCGGTCACCGAGCTTGCCCGCGGTGATCAGGGCGACCGCCAGGGCGAGGAAATAGCCGTTGGTGATCCACTGGACGTCCGCGAAGCTCGCCTTGAGGTCGGCCTGGATGGCCGGGTTGGCGATGGCCACGATGGTGCCGTCGAGGGCCACCATCATGACCCCGACGGCCACGGTCAGCAGGGTGAGCCAAGGGTGGCCGCGCAGCCCGGTGGCGGGCGGCTGATCCGGCGAGGCTGATGACGCCCCGTCCCCCGGGCCCGTCGTGTCGATCGTCTGACTAGTCATGCGATCGAGGCTAATGACAGCCACTGACAATTGACAAACCAATTCACAAGTCGGTAACTGACACCAATGGAAACACTCCGCGAACGCAAGAAGCAGCGCACCCGAGAGGCACTGCTGCGGGCCGCCATCGAGCTCTTCACCACCGAGGGCTACGAGCGGACGACCGTCGACGACATCGCCGACGCGGTCGAGGTCTCGCAGCGCACCTTCTTCCGGTACTTCGCCGGCAAGGAGGATGCGGCGCTGGCTCTCGACGAGATGACGGTGACGCGCTTCGTCGACGCCGTACGCGCGCGTCCGTCGCACGAACCCCCGCTGGAGGCGCTGCGCCAGGCCGTGCTGGAGGGCTGGGACACCCTGCACGAGGTCGTCGAATCGGTCGTGCCGGTGGAGCGGTTCCTGGCGATGTACCGGGTGATCGAGTCGACACCGGTCCTGCTCGCCGCCCATCTGCGGCGCTCGGCGGAGGTCGAGGAGGTGCTCACGCGCGTGCTCGCCGAACGCGAGGGCCTCGACGCGGCCACCGACCCGCGACCCAGGCTGCTGGTGGCCGTCTTCAGCGGTGTGATGCGGGTGACGGAACGGCAGTGGCTGACCGACGGGGAGTTCAGTGTGGAGGCCATGCGCGAGCTGACGGTCTCGCACCTGGAACTGCTCGGCCCCGCGCTGACCGGCAAGTGGTTCCCTTACACCAAAACGTGATCCCCGTCACTGGATTAACCCGAGACCGTCCCGTTCTCCTAGTGTGTCCTTTCAGTGACTTCCTTCGACACCTCCCCGCAACTCAACGTCTGGCGCGCACTGCTCGCGCTGGCCGTGGTGTTCGTGATGCTGGCGACCACCGGCTGGACCGCGCTGCGCAACCAGAGGGAGGCCACTCCCCTGCAGGCCTCGCTCGAATCCTGGGCGCACGGTCGCCTGCACGGACATCCGCTGCCCGACCCGGACACCGCTCCCGACCGGCTCACGCACTTCTTCGCGTCGCTCACCTCCCAGGAGCGGGTCCGCCTCGCCCAGCGCTACCCGCTCGCGGTCGGCAACATGAACGGCGCCCCCGTCAAGCTGCGCTACCAGGCCAACCGCCTCGCGCTCCTGCGGGCCCGTGCCGTGGAGCGCACCCGCATGCACGACCCCCGGCTCACGCCGGCCGGTCAGCAGGAGGCGGGCCGCCGTATGCACCGCTTCGAGTCGCTGACGGCCCCGGAGCGCCACATCCTCGCTTTCGACCCCGACGGCTCCGGCCGGGTCGCCGAGGTCTTCGGCGATCTCGGCACGGCGGAGCGGATCTCCCTCGTCGTGCCCGGCGTCGACACCGACCTGCTCACCTTCCAGCGCACCAGCCGCAGCTACTCCGCGCCGGTCGGCATGGCCAAGGCCCTCTACCGGGCCGAGCGTGCGGCGAGTCCTGCCACGCGTACGGCGGTGATCGCCTGGGCCGACTACACGGCACCCGCAGGACTGGGCATCGACTCGGCCACCGCGATGCGCGCCGAGACCGGCGCCGTCCGGCTGAACGCGCTGGTGCGCGCACTGCCCGGCGCCTCGCCGGTCTCCCTGTTCTGCCACAGCTACGGCTCCGTGGTGTGCGGGGTGGCCGCGCACACGCTGCCCGACCGGGTGGCCGACATCGCGGTGGCCGGCAGCCCCGGGATGCGGGTCGCCAACGCCTCCCATCTGCGCACCACCGCCCATGTGTGGGCGATGCGGGACGCCGACGACTGGATCCAGGACGTGCCGTACATGGAGGTCGGCGGGCTCGGCCACGGCGCCGACCCGGTGTCCTCCGCGTTCGGCGCGCGCGTGCTGTCCGCGCGGGGTGCGGACGGTCACGCCGGTTACTTCGAGCCCGGAACGGAGAGCCTGCTCAACTTCGCCGAGATCGGCATTGGCGCGTACCGCTCGGTGCAGTGCGCCCACGAGGACGAAGCCTGTCGCGCCGGTTTGTCCGGCACGGCCACGGCCGGACGCGCGTAGAGACTGCAGGAACTGCGGTCTGCGCGAGGAGGGACGAAGGAGCTCGTGCCGAATACGATGACCCGCATGGGTGACGTACTGGCCGGATTTCATGCCGCCTGGGAGTTCGAGTCCGACTCCGTGCTCATCCGCTACGAACGGGGAATTCGAACACCGAAGCTCTTCCAGGCGCTGGGTGAGCGGCGGATCCCCCTGGAGGCGATCTCCGGGGTGACGCTGACTCCCGGCAAGCGGGGCACGGTGGTGTTGCACGCCGAGCCGCGACCGGGGGCGGACCCGCTCATGGAGGCGGCGGCGGGGCAGCTGAAGGAAGGGTGCGATCCGTACCGGCTGGTGCTGCCGGGCGACAAGGAGACGCTCGCCGAGTACTACGCGGACGAGTTGCGCACGCTCCTGAAGGAGGACGACGAGCCTGCGGAACGGTTCCTGGTGCCGGCGCCCGAGGTGCCGTTGCAGTTCAAGGCGTACGACGGGAAGGCGTCCTTCGACGGCCGTACCGTGCGCTTCCGGTGGTTCTGGACGGGAGCGTCCTCCGCGAAGTGGAAGGCCGGCGACCAGAGTTTCCCGGTGTCCGAGCTGACCGGGGTGGAGTGGCGGTCGCCGGAGGTCTTCGAGGGTCATCTGCGGCTGCTGCGCGGGGAGCCGGGGCCGGTGCAGGCGGATCAGGATCCGGCGGCGGTGGTGTTCGGACTGGGGTACGGGCCCGTCCATGAGTCGCTGCCGTTCGCGGCGGCGGTCCTGTCGGCCGTACGCCAACGGGGGCCCGCGGCGGTGGTCCCGGCCGCGACCGCGCCGCGCCGGGACCCCGCGGATATCGCCGAACGGATTCGCCATCTCGGGGAGCTGCATCAGGCCGGACTGGTCACCGACGAGGAGTTCTCCGTGAAGAAGGCGGAGTTGCTGGCGGAGCTCTAGCTCACTCCCGGCCCGCGGACGAGAACCGCATGTCCGCGTACCGGTCCCCGGCCACCTGTGCCGCGATCGGCTCCAGGAGCTCCAGCTCCTCCTTGGTGAGCTCGATGCCCGTCGCCGCCGCGTTCTCCTCCACCCTGGCGGGCTTGCGGGTGCCCGGGATCGGGATCACCGGGAGGTCGTGCACCGTCGTCTGTTGCTGGACCCAGGCCAGGGCGATCTGGCCCAGGGAGACGCCGTGGGCCTCGGCGACGGTACGGATCGGCTCCAGCAGGGCCGCGTTCGCCGCCGCGTTCTCGCCGGTGAAGCGGGGCTGCTGGCGGCGGAAGTCGTCGGCGGTGAGGTCCTTGTCGGCGTTGGTGAAGGACCCGGTGAGGAAGCCGCGCCCGAGCGGTGAGTACGGCACGAGCGCCACGCCCAGCTCGCGGGCCGCCGGGACCACCTTGGCCTCGATGTCCCGGCTGAACAGGGACCACTCCGACTGCACGGCGGCGATGGGGTGCACCGCCTGCGCCGCACGCAGCTCAGAGGCGGTGACCTCGCTCAACCCCAGGTGCTTGACCTTGCCCTCGCGCACCAGCTCGGCCATGGTGCCGACGGACTCCACGATCGGCACGTGGAGATCGCGCCGGTGCATGTAGTAGAGGTCGATCGCGTCGACGTCGAGGCGCTTCAGGCTCGCCTCGACGGCCTGGCGGATGTACGGCGGGTCGTTGCGGATGATCCGCCGGGTCGGGTCCTCCGGAGGGATCGACAGGGCGAACTTGGTGGCGATCACGACCTCGTCGCGGTGGGCCTTGAAGAACGGCGACAGGAACTTCTCGTTCTCCCCGTTGCCGTAGGCGTCCGCCGTGTCGTAGAGCGTGATGCCGAGTTCCAGGGCCCGCTCCAGGGTGGCCCGGGACTCCTTCGCGTCCGTGGGGCCGTACGCGAAGCTCATGCCCATGCAGCCGAGTCCCTGGACGCCGACCTCGGGACCGGTGTCGCCGAGCCGTGCGGTCGGGATCGTGCCGTCCGTCATCCTGCTTTCTCCGTTTCATAGGTGCGACCGGCGTCGGCGTAGAAGCTGATCTTCCGGTCGAGCACGGCGAGCGTGTCCTGGAGCTCCGCGATCCGGGACAGAACGTCCCGGCGGGTCGTCTCCAGGAGCTCGAACCGTTCGGTGAACGTGTGGTCGCCCTCCCGCACCAGTTCCGCGTAGCGCACCATGTCGGCGACCGGCATGCCGGTGAGCCGGAGCTTGCCGACGAGGTCGAGCCAGTCGAGGTCGCGGTTGCTGTAGCGACGCTGGCCGGTGTGCGAGCGGTCGATGTGCGGCATCAGCCCGATGCGCTCGTACCAGCGCAAAGTGTGCGCGGTCAGGCCGGTGAAGTCGACGACCTCGCTGATCGTGTAGCTGTCCTGTCCCGCCGGACGCCGGTGGGGGTGCGGCGGAGCCGCGCAGCTGTCGGTCCTGGTACCTGTGGTCTCCATCACCGTCATGACCCCAACGCTATGGCCTTGGAGTGCACTCTAAGCAAGCGGAACCGGTAAGAAATCGGCAGGACGGCTCTCGGATGCGATCGCTACCGTGCGGTGCATGAGTCTCGTACGCCGTGCCACGACCGAGGACGCCGAAGAAGTACTGCGGCTGCGCCAGGTGATGATCGATGCTCTGCCCGGCGGCGACAGCTCCACAGCGTGGCACACCGAGGCGCTGCCGTCGCTGCGGGGGAGGCTGGCCGCGGCCGACGGGGACTTCGCGGCCTTCGTCGTCGACCACCCGGACCGGCCGGGGACGCTGGCGGCACTGGTGGTGGGGACGGTCGACTACCGGATCGGGAAGGCGGCCAATCCGCACGGCCTGGCCGGGTACGTCTTCAGCGTCGCCACCGACCCGGACGCGCGTCGGCGCGGCTACGCGCGCGCGTGCATGGACGAACTGCTGGCGTGGTTCCGCGAGCGGGGCGCCGGTCAGGTCATGCTGACCGCGTCCCCGGAGGCCGAGCCGCTCTACGTCTCCCTCGGGTTCGTCCACAAGCCGGACCCCACGATGATGCTGACGCTCTGAGCGGCTTAGGCTCGACGGCATGTCCTTGCAGAGCCTCGCGTTGATCGAAAACTGGCCGGTTCCCACCGCTGCGGCGGGGGTGGTGCGCGGCGACGGGACGGTCCTCGGGACCCATGGCCCGGTCGGCCGGCGCTTCCCGCTGGCCTCGGTCACCAAGCCGCTCGCCGCGTACGCCGTCCTCGTCGCGTACGAGGAGGGGGCGATCGAGCTCGACGAGCCGGCCGGGCCGAGCGGATCGACGGTGCGTCACCTGCTCGCGCACACCTCGGGGCTGGCCTTCGACGAGCACCGGGTGACGGCTGCTCCCGGGGAGCGGCGGCTGTACTCGAACGCGGGTTTCGAGCAGCTCGGCGACCATGTCGCCAAGGCGGCGGACATTCCGTTCGCGGAGTATCTGCGGCAGGCGGTGCTGGAGCCGCTGGGCATGGCGTCGACGTCCCTGGAGGGCTCCCCCGCGAAGGACGGCGTGTCGACGGTCGAGGACCTTCTCAGGTTCGCGGCGGAGGTGCAGGCGCCACGGCTCCTGGACCCGCGCACGGTCGCGGAGGTGATGACGGTCCAGTACCCGGGCACGAAGGGCGTACTGCCCGGCTACGGCCACCAGAACCCCAACGACTGGGGCCTCGGCTTCGAGATCCGCGACGGCAAGTCCCCCCACTGGACCGGCTCTTCGTCCTCGCCGCGCACCTTCGGGCACTTCGGCCAGTCCGGCACGTTCCTGTGGGTCGACCCGGACGCGGGGGCGGCCTGTGTGGCGCTGACGGACCGCGCGTTCGGACCGTGGGCGGTCGAGGCGTGGCCGGCGTTCACCGACGCCGTCCTGGCCGAGCTCTAGGACATCTCCCACACCAGCAGCTCGGCCGGGGTCGCCGCCATGACGTCCAGCTCCTTGGCCTCGGTGACCCGGGCCGCGTCGCCCGGCCCCAACTCCTCGCCGTCCAGCCGCACTTCGCCCCGCACGACATGGACGTACAGGTACCGCCCGTCCGGCACCGCGGTCCGCTCCCCCGCGGCCAGCCGCCGCACGTGGAGCATCGCACCCGCCTCCGAAACGGCGTACGGCGTCGAGTCGGCGATCCCGCGGACGATCTCGTACGACGGCTCGCCGCCCGGCTCCAGGGGCGCCAGCCAGGTCTGCACGAAGGTCAGCGGAGTCTCGGCGTCGTTGCGCTCGACGTGCCGGACGCCGGCCGCGGCGCTGAGCCGCTGGACGTCACCGGCCCGTACGACGGTCTCGTGCCCCGTCGAGTCCCGGTGCGTCAGCTCCCCCTCGACCACCCACGTCACGATCTCGGTGTGGCTGTGCGGATGCTCGTCGAACCCGGCGCCGGGCACGAGTCGCTCCTCGTTGCAGGCGATCAGCGCGCCGAAGCGGAGGTTGTCGGGGTCGTAGTGCGGCCCGAACGAGAAGGCGTGCCACGACTCGATCCCGGCCCCGGGATCCCCGCCTGGGTAACGCTCCGTCGCGCGCCGTACGTCCGTCACGGGACCACGGTAGTCCCCGGGCGGTCCGCAGTCGGTACCCGGCGGCGCGCGTCGACGTCCGGATAAGGCAGTCTTGTCCCGTGCCCGAACCCGAACACCGCAAGTCCGACCCCGACGCGCCCGGCGTCCACGCCCATGTCGCGACCCTGAAGCGGCTGGAGAAGTCGTCCGGGTCTCTCGCGCAGCAGGCCATCGCGCGCATGGACGAGACGCTGCCGTGGTACCGGGCCATGCCTCCGGAGAACCGTTCCTGGATCGGGCTGGTCGCCCAGGCCGGTATCGCCGCCTTCACCGAGTGGTTCCGGCATCCGGACGCGCCGCAGGCCATCTCCACCGACGTGTTCGGGACCGCTCCCCGTGAGCTGACCCGGGCCATCACGCTCCGGCAGACCGTGGAGATGGTGCGCACCACCATCGAGGTCATGGAGAGCGCGATCGACGAGGTCGCCGCACCCGGCGACGAGTCCGTGCTGCGTGAGGCCCTGCTCGTGTACGCCCGCGAGATCGCCTTCGCCACCGCTCAGGTCTACGCCCAGGCCGCCGAGGCACGCGGTGCCTGGGACGCCCGGCTGGAGTCGCTCGTCGTGAACGCCGTGCTCAGCGGTGAGGCCGACGAGGGGGCCGTGAGCAGGGCCGCCGCGCTGGGCTGGAACGCTCCCGAGCATGTGTGCGTCCTCCTCGGCACGGCTCCCGACGGTGACTCCGAGCTGACCGTCGAGGCCATCCGGCGGGCCGCCCGACACGCCAAGCTCCAGGTGCTGACCGGGGTGCTCGGCTCCCGGCTGGTCGTCATCGCGGGCGGCAGCGACAACCCCCTCGCCGTGGCCAAGTCGCTGATCGGGCCCTATGCGGCCGGACCCGTGGTCGCGGGGCCCGTCGTACCCGATCTGCTCGCCGCCACCCGGTCCGCGCAGGCCGCCGCCGCGGGGCTCAAGGCGTGTTCCGCCTGGCAGGACGCCCCGCGCCCGGTCCTGGCGGACGACCTGCTTCCGGAACGCGCGATGGCCGGGGATCCCGCTGCGCGCCAGCAGTTGGTGGAGGAGATCTACAGACCACTGGAGGAGGCCGGTTCCGCGCTCCTCGAGACGCTCTCCGTCTACCTCGAACAGGCGTCCAGTCTGGAGGGCGCGGCCCGGATGCTCTTCGTGCATCCCAACACCGTGCGCTACCGGCTTCGACGTGTGACTGACGTCACCGGCTGGTCGCCCTCCGATGTACGTTCGGCGTTCACCTTGCGGATCGCGCTCATCCTGGGGCGTCTGGCCGACGGGGATCCCCAGCCCTAGGCTTTTGTCGGGGCCCCACAAAACCCCTCCATGTTCTTCGTCCCTGTCCCCACGGGCGGCTTGGGCCGCCCTCAAGAGAGAGTGTGAGAGTGCTCGTACTCGTCGCTCCCGGCCAGGGCGCCCAGACGCCCGGCTTCCTGACCCCCTGGCTCGAACTCCCCGGTGCCGCGGACCGCGTCGCCGCGTGGTCCGACGCCATCGGCCTGGACCTTGCCCACTACGGCACACAGGCCGACGCGGACGCCATCCGTGACACCGCGGTGGCCCAGCCGCTGCTGGTCGCGGCCGGGATCCTGTCCGCCTCGGCACTCGGTGCCATCACCGACATCGCCCCCGGCGCGGTCGCGGGGCACAGTGTCGGTGAGATCACCGCCGCCGCCTTCGCGGGCGTTCTGGACGACACCGCCGCCCTCACCCTCGTACGCAAGCGGGGGCTGGCCATGGCCGACGCCGCCGCGATCACCGAGACCGGCATGTCGGCGCTGCTCGGCGGCGACCCCGAGGTCTCCGTCGCGCACCTGGAGAAGCTCGGTCTGACCCCGGCGAACGTCAACGGCGCGGGGCAGATCGTCGCCGCGGGCACGCTGGAGCAGCTCGCGGTCCTGAACGACGACAAGCCCGAGGGCGTCCGCAAGGTCGTCCCGCTCAAGGTCGCCGGCGCCTTCCACACGCACCACATGGCTCCCGCGGTCGACGCGCTCGCCAAGGCCGCCGCCGACCTGACGCCGGCCGACCCGACGGTCACCTACGTCTCCAACAAGGACGGCCAGGCCGTCGCCACCGGCGCCGAGGTGCTGGAGCGACTGGTCGGGCAGGTCGCCAACCCGGTGCGCTGGGACCTGTGCATGGAGACGTTCAAGCAGCTCGGCGCCACCGCGTTCATCGAGGTCTCCCCCGGCGGCACGCTGGTCGGCCTCGCCAAGCGCGCGCTGCCCGGCGTCAAGACGCTGGCACTGAAGACCCCCGAGGACCTCGACGCTGCTCGCGAGCTCATCGCCGAGCACGGTGCCTGAGAAGGAGCACGAGAGCATGTCGAAGATCAAGCCCAGCAAGGGCGCCCCGTACGCGCGCATCCTAGGTGTCGGCGGCTACCGCCCGACCCGGGTCGTGCCGAACGAGGTGATCCTCGAGACGATCGACTCGTCCGACGAGTGGATCCGCTCGCGCTCCGGCATCGAGACCCGGCACTGGGCGAACGCCGAGGAGACCGTCGCCGCGATGTCGATCGAGGCGTCCGGCAAGGCGATCGCCGACGCCGGGATCTCCGCCGAACAGATCGGCGGCGTGATCGTCTCGACCGTCTCGCACTTCAAGCAGACGCCGGCCGTGGCGACGGAGATCGCCGACAAGCTGGGCACGAACAAGGCCGCCGCGTTCGACATCTCGGCGGGCTGCGCGGGCTTCGGCTACGGCCTCACCCTCGCCAAGGGCATGATCGTCGAGGGCTCGGCGGAGTACGTCCTCGTCATCGGTGTCGAGCGGCTGTCCGACCTGACCGACCTGGAGGACCGCGCCACGGCCTTCCTGTTCGGCGACGGTGCCGGCGCGGTCGTGGTGGGCCCCGCCCAGGAGCCGGCCATCGGCCCCACCGTCTGGGGCTCCGAGGGCGACAAGTCCGAGACGATCAAGCAGACCGTGGCGTGGACCGAGTACGACTCCACGGGCAAGTTCCCTGCGATCACGCAGGAGGGCCAAGCGGTGTTCCGCTGGGCCGTGTTCGAGATGGCGAAGGTCGCCCAGCAGGCGCTGGACGCGGCCGGGATCAGCCCGGACGACCTGGACGTCTTCATTCCCCACCAGGCCAACGAGCGGATCATCGACTCGATGGTGAAGACGCTGAAGCTGCCGGCGCACGTCACGGTCGCGCGTGACGTGCGCACCACCGGCAACACCTCGGCCGCCTCGATCCCGCTCGCCATGGAGCGGCTCCTGGCGACCGGCGAGGCGAAGAGCGGCGACACCGCGCTCGTCATCGGATTCGGGGCGGGTCTCGTCTACGCCGCCACTGTCGTTACCCTCCCCTAGGCACTCCGTGCCGGATCGATCGGTCCGGGACGGGAAGCACTGCCAACCCTCTGGATAAGAAAACGAAGGAGCGCCCAATGGCCGCCACTCAGGAAGAGATCGTCGCCGGTCTTGCCGACATCGTGAACGAGATCGCCGGCATCCCGGTTGAGGACGTCCAGCTGGACAAGTCCTTCACCGACGACCTGGACGTCGACTCGCTGTCCATGGTCGAGGTCGTCGTCGCCGCTGAAGAGCGCTTCGACGTCAAGATCCCGGACGACGACGTCAAGAACCTCAAGACGGTCGGCGACGCGACCGACTACATCCTCAAGCACCAGGCCTGAGTCTCCCGGGCTCCCTCCGGAGCCCTCCAGGCCGGACGTGCCGGCCCCGCCACCCGGCGGTGGCGCCGCTTAATCCTCGTAACGTTGGAGAAAGATTTCCCGTGAGCCCGACCAATCGCACCGTGGTCGTCACCGGTATCGGCGCAACCACACCGCTGGGTGGCGACGCAGCCTCTACCTGGGAGGGTCTGGTCGCCGGCAAGTCCGGCGTCAAGCCCCTGGAGCAGGAGTGGGCCGCTGAGCAGGCGGTCCGCATCGCCGCGCAGATCGCGGTGGAGCCGACCGAGGTGATTCCCCGCCCGCAGGCCCGCCGTCTCGACCGCTCGGCGCAGTTCGCGCTGATCGCGGCCAAGGAGGCGTGGGCCGACGCGGGCTTCGAAGCCAAGGCCGGCGAGGACGACAAGGTCGACCCCGACCGTCTCGGCGCCGTCATCGCCTCCGGCATCGGTGGCGTGACGACCCTGCTCGACCAGTACGACGTGCTCAAGGAGAAGGGCGTCCGCCGCGTCTCCCCGCACACCGTGCCGATGCTGATGCCCAACGGCCCGTCCGCCAACGTGGGTCTGCTGGTGGGCGCCCGCGCGGGCGTGCACACCCCGGTCTCCGCCTGTGCGTCGGGCGCCGAGGCCATCGGCTACGGCATCGAGATGATCCGTACCGGCCGCGCCGACGTCGTCGTCGCCGGTGGCACGGAGGCGGCGATCCACCCGCTGCCCATCGCCGCGTTCGGCAACATGATGGCGATGTCCAAGAACAACGAGAACCCCGAGGGCGCCTCGCGGCCCTACGACATCGCCCGGGACGGCTTCGTCCTCGGCGAGGGCGCCGGTGTCGTCGTCCTGGAGTCCGCCGAGCACGCCGCCGCGCGCGGTGCGCGGGTGTACGCCGAGGCGGTGGGTCAGGGCGTCTCCGCCGACGCCCACGACATCGTGCAGCCGGAGCCCGAGGGGCGTGGCATCTCGCGCGCGCTCGAGAACCTGCTGGCCAGCACCGACCTGGACCCGGCGGAGATCGTGCACGTCAACGCGCACGCCACGTCCACCCCGGCCGGTGACATCGCCGAGCTCAAGGCGCTGCGGAAGGTGTTCGGCGACGACGCCGACCACATGGCCGTGTCCGCCACCAAGTCGATGACCGGTCACCTGCTGGGTGGCGCGGGCGGCGTGGAGACGGTCGCGACGGTGCTCGCCCTGTACCACCGGGTGGCTCCGCCGACCATCAACGTCGAGAACCTCGACCCGGAGGCCGAGGCCAACGCCGACGTCGTCCGCGGCGAGGCCCGCAAGCTGCCCGTGGAGGGCCGTATCGCCGCGCTGAACGACTCGTTCGGGTTCGGCGGGCACAACGTGGTGCTGGCGTTCCGTACGGTCTGAGATCGTTCGTACGCAACTGAAGGGCCCCCACCGGTCGGTGGGGGCCCTTCACGTGTGCGGAGACCTCAGACGACCTGGTGCAGCCAGCGGACCGGGGCGCCCTCACCGGCATACCTGAAGGGCTCCAGTTCGTCGTCCCAGGGCTTGCCGAGGAGCTTGGCCAGCTCGGCCTCCAGGTCCGTCTCCCCGCGCTGCGAGCGGGTCAGGGCCGCGCGCAGACGGTCCTCCGGGATCAGGATGTCGCCGTGGATGCCCGTGACGGCGTGGAAGATGCCCAGTTCCGGAGTGCAGCTGTAGCGCTCGCCCTCGGCGGTGGCGCAGGGCTCGGCCGTGACCTCGAAGCGCAGCAGGTGCCAGCCTCTGAGGGCCGACGCGAGCTTGGACGCCGTGCCTGCCTCGCCCTTCCAGGAGAACTCCGAGCGCCAGGTGCCCGGTGCGGCCGGCTGCCGGATCCAGTCGAGGTTGACGCGCGTGCCGAGCACCCCGGCGACGGCCCACTCGACGTGCGGGCACAGCGCGCGCGGCGCGGAGTGCACGTACAGAACTCCACGTGTCGTCACCGGGACCTCCGGGCAGAGCGGGACAAGTCTTGCTGGCCGGCATGGCGGCGATGCCGGCCAGCCACGTTGATGGCGAGGCTACCGTGCGGCGGGGCAAGGAGTGTGACGTACCGTCGGTCCCAGTGCCCCGAAACGCCCGGCATTCACCCGGCAGGACGCTAGTACGGGTGTCGATCGTTCCCTCGCGGTCACCGGGAACTCTTATGCGTTGTTATGAGAGGACCATCATTTTCACGAGGGGAACACCACGGATGCGCAAGCAGGGCCCCCGTTCACGGGCCGTCGTCGCCGTCCTGACGGCGGCTCTCCTGGGCGTCACCGGGTGTGACGCGGTGGGGGGCGACTCGGCGGGACCCACCCAGAAGGCCAAACCCTCACCGAAGCCCACTCCGGCGTGGGACAGCAGCCCGGCTTCGATAGCCGCTGTCGGCGACTCCATCACGCGCGGTTTCGACGCCTGCGGGATCCTGAAGGACTGCCCCGACGTGTCCTGGGCCACCGGCGCCAGCACCCAGGTCGACTCTCTCGCCGTACGGCTGCTGGGGCGGGCGAAGGCGGCCGAGCGCAGCTGGAACTACGCGGTGTCCGGGGCCCGGATGGCCGATCTCTCCGGGCAGATGGCACAGGCGGCGGCGCGGACGCCCGCTCTGGTGACGGTGATGGTGGGCGCCAACGACGCCTG
This sequence comes from Streptomyces canus, assembly GCF_001514145.1. Taxonomy (GTDB): domain Bacteria; phylum Actinomycetota; class Actinomycetes; order Streptomycetales; family Streptomycetaceae; genus Streptomyces; species Streptomyces canus. Next base: position 776,225 of record NZ_KQ948658.1, on the reverse strand, counting down.
CCGGGACTCCACGGCGGCGATGACCTCGGTGTCCGCGTTCCGGTCCGGCTTCGAGGACGCGCTGAGCGTGCTGCGCAAGCAGGCGCCCAAGGCGCAGGTGTACGTGGCGAGCGTGCCGAACCTCAAGCGGCTGTGGTCCGAGGGCCGCGCCAATCCGCTGGGCAAGCAGGTGTGGAAGCTGGGCGTGTGTCCGTCGATGCTGGCCGACGCGGACGCCCTGGACGCGGCGGCGACCGAGCGGCGGGACACCGTGCAGGACCGGGTGGAGGCCTACAACTCCGTACTGAAGGACGTGTGCGCCGAGGACGAGCACTGCCGGTACGACGGGGGCGCGGTGTACGACTACCGGTTCGGCACCGACCAGCTCAGCCACTGGGACTGGTTCCACCCGAGTGTGAACGGACAGGCGCGTCTGGCGGAGATCGCATACCGCAAGGTCAGGTCCGTGACTTAAAGTTCCGCACATGAACGAACTCTTCGCCACACTTTCCGACGGCACCCCGGTTCACCGCTGGACCCTGGAGCGCGCGGGCGTCCGCGTGCGGATCCTGTCGTACGGCGGGATCGTGCAGTCGGTCGAGGTTCCGGACCGGGACGGGCGGACGGCGGACGTGGTGCTGGGGTTCGCCGAGCTGGAGGGGTATCTGGAGCACTCCGGTCCGTATCTCGGCGCCTTCATCGGGCGGTACGCCAACCGGATCGCGGGCGGCCGCTTCGAGCTCGACGGGCTGACCTACGCCCTCGCCCCCAACAACGCGCCCAACTCCCTGCACGGCGGCGAGCGCGGTTTCGACAAGCGGGTGTGGGACATGGAGCCCGCCGGCGAGCACGGGGTGCGGCTGAGCCGGGTCAGCGCGCACGGCGAGGAGGGCTTCCCGGGGCGCCTCGAGGTCTCGGGGACGTACAGCCTGGACGAGTCGGGCGCGCTGCGGATCTCGTACGAGGCGGTCACCGACGCGCCGACCATCGTCAACCTGACCAATCACAGCTACTTCAACCTGGCCGGCTCCGGGAACGCGGGCGGGCACGAACTGCGGATCGACGCCTCGCGGTTCACCCCGGTCGACGCCGATCTGATCCCGACCGGGATCGAGGAGGTCGCGGACACCCGCTTCGACTTCCGTCGGACGCGCAAGGTCGGCGCGGGCTACGACCACAACTTCGTGCTCGACAAGGGGATCACCGAAGGGGCCGTCGAGGTCGCCGAATTGTCCGACCCCGCATCCGGCCGGGTGCTGACGGTGGCGACCACCGAGCCGGGTCTCCAGCTGTACACCGCGGACCATCTGCCCGAGCCCTTCGCGCCCGGCGACGGCATCGCGCTGGAGACCCAGCACTTCCCCGACTCCCCGAACCGGCCGGAGTTCCCGAGCACGGTGCTGCGGCCGGGAGAGACCTATCGCTCGGAGACGGTCTACGGATTCACGACCCGGTAGACACGGACGAGCCCCGGCCCAGGGGTCAGGTCCCGGGCCGGGGCTGCTTGTGTGAGGGCTGTGCCCTCTCGGATCAGACGTTAATCGTCGCGGTGACCCGGCGGTCGCCGATCGAGCGCCCCACCTGGATTTCGTACGAACCCTTCACATACGACCACGATGAGGTCTTCTCGTCCCAGATCTCGAAGGCCCGGCGCGGGATCTCCACGGTGACCTCGACGCTCTCGCCGGGACCGGCCGCGGTCCCCGCGAATCCGGCGAGCCGGCGGGCCGGGCGCTCGGCGTCGGGCCCGGCGGGCGCCAGATAGACCTGGACGACCTCACGGCCCGCGCGGGAACCGGAGTTGCGCAGCCGGACCCGGACGGTGGTGCCGCGGACCTCGACGGACTCGTAGGTCCAGTCGGTGTAGCCGAGGCCGTGGCCGAAGGGGTAGGCCGGGGTGCGGCCCTCCTTCTCCCAGGCCGTGTATCCGATGAACACGCCCTCCTTGTAAGGGAGTTCGCCGTCCGCTGGATCGACCCGGGTGACCGGGGCGTCGGCCAGGGTGCCCCAGGTGGTGGGGAGGCGGCCGCCTGGCTCGTGGGCGCCGGTCAGCACGTCGGCGAGGGCCGCGCCCCCTTCCTGGCCGGGGAACCAGCCGAGCAGGACGGCGGCGACGTCCTCGCGCCACGGCAGCTCCACCGGGGAGCCGGAGTTGACGACCACGACGGTGTTCGGGTTGGCGGCGGCGACCGCGCGGACCAGCTCGTCCTGGCGGCCCGGCAGCGCGAGGTCCTTGCGGTCGTAGCCTTCGGACTCGACGCGCTCGGTGGTGGCGACCACGACGACGGCCGTGTCGGCGTCGCGCGCCGCCTCGACGGCCTCGGCGATCAGTTCGTCGGGGTCGCGCCGTGGGTCCTGGTGGGCGAGGGAGAACGTGACGACCTTCATCGGGATGTCCTCGGGGAGGACGACGACGTGGGTGAGGGAGACCTCGATCGGCTCGCCCGCGGTCAGTTCGACCTGGGCACGGGGCTCGGGGGCGCCGAAGAAGGTGACGAAGGGGTCGTCCGTGTCGGTGCGCTGGACGTCGTCGTAGTACGTCGTGCCGTCGACGGCCAGCTTGAAGGCGCCGAGTCCCTTGATGCCGAAGGTGTGGGTGCCGCTCTCGCGCGGGGTGAAGGTGCCCGTCAACTCGACCGTGTGCAGCCGGTCGTGGGTGACACCCTCGGGGAGGTCCGAACCCATCCACTGGATCTGGCCGCTGGGCACCGAGGTCGCGCCGATGACCTCGCCGGCCGCGTCCCGGCAGACCGCTTCGAGGCTGAACCCCTTGTCGGCGGCGGCGAGTTCGGTGTTGGGGTCGGCGCCGACGGCGTAGCTGAGGGTGCCCTCGGGGAGGGCGGCGGTGAGGCCGTCGAGCGGGGAGACGATCCGGTCCGGGAAGACGGTGGCGGAGCCGCCGCCGAGGACACGGGCGTCGCGGGCGGCGGCGCCGATGAGGGCGACCGTGCCGGCCTTCAGCGGGAGCGCGCCCTGGTTGCGGACCAGCACGAAGGAGCGGCGGGCGATCTCGCGGGCCAGTTCGATGCCGTCGACGGTCTCCGGAAGCTCGGTGACGACGGGTTCGGCACCGTCCAGGATGCCGACGCGGGCGGTGAGCCGCAGCACATTGCGTACGGCGGTGTCGACCGCGCTCTCCTCGACCTCCCCGTCCCGCACGGCCTGGGCGAGAGCCTCGCCGTAGACGGTCGTCGGGCCGGGCATGGCGACGTCGAGGCCGCCCTCGATGGCGGCCTTGGTGGAGCGGGCGGCCATCCAGTCGGAGACGTTGTAGCCGTCGAATCCCCATTCGCCGCGCAGGACTTCGTTGACCAGGTGGTGGTGCTCGGTCATCGTCGTGCCGTTGACCGTGTTGTAGGCGGTCATGATGCCCCACGGGTGGGCGTTCTCGACGATGAGCTCGAAGGGCGCCAGGTACAGCTCGCGCAGGGCGCGTTCGGAGACCAGGTTGTTCACCGTGAAGCGGTCGGTCTCGGCGTCGTTGGCGACGAAGTGCTTGACGGTGGTGCCGACACCGCCCTCCTGTACGCCGGTGACGTACCCGGCGCCGATCCGTCCGGTCAGGTACGGGTCCTCGCTGTAGGCCTCGAAGTGGCGGCCGCCGAGCGGGGAGCGGTGGAGGTTGACGGTGGGGGCGAGGAGGACGTGGACGCCCTTGCGGCGGGCCTCCTGGGCGAGCAGCACCCCTGCGCGGCGGGCGAGTTCCGGGTCCCAGCCGGCGGCCAGCGCGGTCGGGGAGGGCAGGGCGATCGACGGGTCGTCGGCGCTCCAGCGCACGCCCCGGACACCGATCGGGCCGTCCGACATGACGAGGGAGTCCAGGCCGATCTCGGGGAGCGCGGGCAGGGTCCACATGTCCTGGCCCGACAGGAGCCTTGCCTTGGCATCGAGGTCGAGCCCTGCCAGCGCCGCCTCGACGGCCGCCTCGCGGGCCTGGTCGGCGGGAGTGGGTGCCGCCATGTCGGTGCCTCCTCGTTGAAGTCCGTGCGGGGCCTCTCATCGTGCATCGATTACCTGGTGAGTGGTAGGTTTCGTTATATTGCTGTTACATATCGCTTATCCGGATGTCGTACGGTGACGCCATGAACGCCAGGACCAGAAGCGAGGAGCGCCGGGCCGAGATCGTCCGGGCGGCCCTGGAGGTCATCGCCGAGCGCGGCTACCGGGGCGCGAGCCTGGCCGCGGTGGCCGACCGGGTCGGGCTGACCCAGCAGGGGCTGCTGCACCACTTCCCGACGAAGGACGCGCTGCTGGTCGCGGTGCTGGAGGAGCGGGACAAGTGGGACGCGGTGCCGAACGGCAGCTGGCGGGTCGACCTGCTCGCCTCGCTCGTCGAGTACAACGCGATGCGGCCGGGGATCATCCAGACCTTCTCGGCGCTGCTCGGCGAGAGCGTGACGGAAGGGCATCCGGCACGGGAGTACTTCACCGACCGCTACACCCGGGTGCGCGCGTCGATGACGGTGGCCCTCCGCGCCGAGTACGGCGACCGGCTCCCCAACGGGCTGAGCCCCGAACGCACCGCGCCGCTGCTGGTCGCGGTCATGGACGGCCTGCAGTACCAGTGGCTGCTGGACCCGGAGTCGGTGGACATGCCCGGGGCGTTCCGGGACTTCCTGCGACTGCTGGGCGAGACGGCGGAGTGAGGGTCACCGACTCCAGGCGACGGCTAGTGTCTTGCTCACCACGCAGACGACGGCGAAGGCGAACGCCCAGACGTGGGCTCCGGCGGCGAACAGGGCGAGCGCGCCCGCCCCGAACCAGAACACCTCGAAGCCGACGCGACCGGCGCCCCTGGCCTTGTACTTCGCGCGCGGTGAGCCGAACAGCGCCCACAGGGCGACGAGTACGGCGGGTGCGGCGAGACCGAGCAGCCAGGACGCGCCGACGTCCTGGGTGAAACCCCAGTACGCGGCACCCGCCAGGGCACCGAGCTCGATCAGGAAGAGAACGCCCAGGTTGGCTGCCTTCATGGGCGGAAGTATCACCCGCCCGTCGGCACCGCCGCCACGATTTCGATCTCGATCCGCGCCTCCGGCCGAAAGAGCCGGGACACCTCGAAGGTCATGCTGGTGGGCGGGGTGCCGGTGAGGAACTCCCGTCGTACCGCGCCGTATTCCTCCAGTTCGGAGATGTCGGTGAGACAGGTGCGGATGTTGATCACGTCGGACAGGCTCGCCCCGTGCGCCTCCAGCAGCGCGGCGAGGGTCTCGAAGACGCCCCGGGACTGCTCGGCGAGCGTGGCACCCTCGGCGATCTGGCCGGAGACGAACAACAGGGCGCTGCCGTCGGCCTGTTCGACGCGGGCGACCTGGGAGTAGTAGGGGCTGAGCGGCTGGGGCGCGCCGGCGGGGTTGTCGAGGGTGATCTGCATGCCGTCGACGCTAGGTCCGCCCTTGCGATGCGACAAGCGAATGTCCAGCATGGCTGCCATGCCGAACCCGCATCGCACCGCTCTTCCTCCCGACCTCGCCACCGTCTGGCTGCGGGTCTTCCTGGAGGTCGCCCGGCACGAGTCGTTCACCGTGGCCGCGCGCACCCTGGGCTGGACGCAGTCGGCGGTGTCCCGGCAGATCTCCTCGCTGGAGGCGGCGCTGGGCGGGGCGCCGCTGTTCGACCGGCTGCCGCGGGGCGTACGGCTGACGGAGGCCGGGCGGGCGCTCGTGCCGTACGCGCAGACCGTCACCGGGGCGCTGCACGCGGCCGCGCGCGAACTGGCCGCGCTGCGTGAAGTGGCGGGCGGGCGACTGCGGTTCGGGGCGTTCCCGACGGCGGACGCGGCGCTGGTCCCGCACGCCCTCGGCGCCTTCCGCACCCGCCATCCCGGTGTGCGGGTCTCCCGCGAGGAGGGGCTCACGCCGTCACTCCTCGACCGGCTCACCGAGGGGCGGCTGGATCTCGCGGTCGTCTCCACGACGGGCGGCGCACCGCTGTCGGCATACGAACTGCGCCATCTGCTCGACGAGTCGCTGTACGTCGCCGTCCCGGCCGGACATCCGCTGGTGGGTGAGGGCGGCGGCCCGGTGCGGCTCGGGCGGCTCGCGGACGCCGACTGGATCTCCGGGAGCCCTCGCCCCGAGGGGACGCTTCTCGACGCGGCTCTGCGGCAGGGCTTCCGGCCGCGGATCGCGCATGTCGTCGGCGAGTGGACCGCCAAGCAGGGGTACGTCGCCGCGGGGCTCGGCGTGACGCTGGTACCGGCGCTCGCCGCGGAGTCCGTGCGGCCGGACGTCGTGCTGCTGCCGGTGCTCGACGAGGGGGCTCCGGCGCGGGCGGTGTACGCGGCGGTGCTGCGGGGCCGGTCGCCGTCGCCGGCCGTGGAGGCGTTCGTCGGAGTGCTGCGGGAGGCGGCGGGGCGGATTCCCGGTACGTCGGCCCCTATGGCGTAGACCACTTCCGTCACGCGATACTGCCGTCGTCCGGCACCACTCGCGCCCCACAGCGACGGAAGGACCTGAACTCCCTTGACATCCCTACGTGTTCGGATCGGCATCCTCGGCATGGTCCTGCTGGCCGGGTCGGCGGTCCCCGCGAGCCCGGCGGCGGCCGCGACCACGCCCTCGCCCACGGTGGAGGAGCAGCGGCTCGACCGTGCCGTGCCGCGGGAGATCCTCGAACGGTCCGGATTCGACGCCGTGCCGCTCCGCTTCACGCGGGCGCTCGGAACGGCGCGTTCCTACGCGGAGGCGCGGAAGGTCGTCGTACGGCAGGGGTCCGCGCTGTGGAAGCGGGCCGTCGACCGGGCGCAGGGGCGGGGGCCGGCCGGCGGGGATCTGAGCCGGGACGACGATCGGCCCCTGTACTGGGCGCGGTTGGGGATGACCCGTGAAGTGCGCACCTGGGAGCCGTCCTTCGGACTCTCCGAAGAACAACGCGCCGCCCTGCTGGGTGAGTTGGAGCGGACCTCGCGGGGGCAGACCGCTGTGCGGTATCCGGGCGGGGACCGGCTGAAGCGGGTGCTGGTGACCGGATTCGATCCGTTCACGCTGGACCGGGACATACGGATCTCGAATCCGTCCGGGGCGAGTGCGCTCGCGCTCGACGGGACGGTGATCGAGACGGCGGAGGGTCCTGCGCGGGTGGAGACCGTCGTCTTTCCCGTGCGGTGGCAGGACTTCACGGACCGGACCGTGGAGCGGGCGCTGCGGCCGTATCTGAAGAAGGTGGATCTCTTCACGACCGTGAGTCAGGGGCGGGTGGGGCGGTTCGACGTCGAACGGACCAACGGGGCCTGGCGGGGCGGCTTTCCGGACAACGACAACGTCGGGGTGACGGGGGTGGTGCCGGTTGCGGATCCGGCCTCGCAACCGCAGTGGACGACGACGACGCTGCCGTACAAGGCGATCGTGGACGCGGACACCGGGCGTTTTCCCGTCTACGACAACACGAGCGTGACCGAGATCCCGGCGGGCGGGACCCTGCCTGTCGTACGGGCGGACGGGCCGACCGCGGGGTCCACGGCGCGGGCCGGGGGCGGCGGGAACTACCTCTCCAACGAGATCGCGTACCGGGTCACGCTGCTGCGGGACCGGCTCGGACTGCACGACGTACTGCCGGGTGGGCATGTGCACACGCCTGTGCTGGAGTTCGGGGCAGGGAACACGGATCCCGCGACGGGGACGGTGACCGATCCGGGGTTCGTGCAGAACCGGCTGGACATCATCGCGCAGGTGCGGACGATTCTGGTGGTGGCGGTGGAGAAGGCCACTTGAGGTAGGTCGCCGTCTCGGTGAAATCCAGGCGGCGATAGAAGTCGGCAGCCCTGCGCGTCGGCACGGTGATCTCCACGTCCTGGGCGTGCCGCGCGCGGTACTGCATGGCCCGGACGAGCCGGGAGCCCGTACCGCGGCCGCGCCGGGGCGTGTCCACGGCGAGTTCGAGGAGTTCGAGCACCGTGCCGCCCGCGAACAGGGTCGGCATCCGGGCCGCGTAGGCGTAGCCGATCACCTGGGTGTTCCGCTCCGCCACCAGGAACTCGGCGCGGCCCTCGGCGGCGGCGCGCAGGACCTCGGGAAAGGTGACGGTCGTGAAGCGGTCGGGGTCGGGGCGGTAGGTGGTCGCGAAGTCGGCGAGGAGGCGGAAGACGGCGTCCGCGTCCGAGGCGGTAGCCGAGCGGACCGTCGGCTCAGGTGCCGAGCCCACCGGACACCGTCTCATCGTCGGACTCGTCGGACCCCTCGGACTCGTCCTCCCCGTCCCGGGTCTCCTCCCCCAGCAGCTCCCGCGCCATCAGCGTCGCCCCCGCCACCGCGCCCGGCATCAGGAACACCGCGACGAAGGGGACCACGAAGGCCAGGGCGAGGGGGGTGCCGAAGCCCCAGATGAGGGTTTTGCGGGAGCGGAGGAGGGTGAGGCGGGCCCGGAGATCGACGCCTCGGCGCTGGAGGGCCACCGCGGTGAGCTCCTCGGTGAGGAAGAAGCCCGTCACGAAGAAGCCGAGCACCGGGATCAGGGTCTGGCCGACCACGGGGATGAAGCCCAGGGCGAAGAGCAGGACCGCCCACAGGACGGCCCGGACGACGATGCGGAGGCTGTCCCGCGCCGAGATCCACAGCTCGCGCCAGAGCGGGAGGCCGGACTCGGGGGCCGTGCCGTCCGGGGAGACGTCCCGGTCGACCTTCTCGGAGAGGTTCTCGTAGAAGGGCTGGCCTATCAGGAGGGTGACCGCCGTAAAGGTCAGGACCGCGAGGAGGAGGGCCAGCGCGAACAGGACCACCGTGAGGAAGCCCCGGAACAGGCCCTGCCACGGGCTCGACCAGTCGTCGGCGAACGGCGTCGCCCAGGACACGAAGTCCTCGCCCCAGGTGGCCAGGGCGACCAGTGCCGCCACATACAGCACCAGGGTGATCAGGCCCGGGATCAGGCCGAAACCGTACTGCTTGCCGTGCCGGGCCACCCACCGCTGGCCCTTCAGGAGATAGTGGAAGCCCGCCCCGAGATCACGCATGTCCCGAACCCTACCGGGTGCCCGTCAGGCCGGGGATACGGCCACCACCACCCCCTGTTCCGCCGCCGGGGACACCGCCGCCGACACCCTGACCGCCACCGCCCGTGCCACGCTGCCCGCGCGGGAGGCCGCGGTCATCAGCGCCGGCTGGAGCCGCTCAAGGCCGGACACGAACAGTTCCTCACCGGCGATCAGCACCGGCCCGGCCGCCTTCGCCGTGGCCGCCGCCGCGTCCGTGAGGTCGGCGAGGGGCGGGAGAGTCGCCCGTACGGCCCCCGCACCGGCGGCGGCCGCGCGTTCGGCCAGAGTCACCTGCAAGGGCAGCAGCGGTGCCAGCGCCGCCGTCAACGCGTCGGCGATCCGCCGGAGTTCGGGGGTCGAGTCGCGCATGACCCCGGTCGCCGCGCGGATCAGGGGAGTCAGGGCCAGGAGTGTCCCCGCGGCCACGCCCGCCGCCGCGGGGAGCAACGGGGAGGTCGCCTCGACCAGTTCGCCCAGCGCGGTCGCGAACTCCTCCACCGCCGGCTCCACCGCGTCCAGGAGGGGCAGCAGACTGTCGCCCAGCGCCGCCAGCAGCGCCCGCGCCGGTTCGCTGACCGGGTGCACGGCCAGTGGAGCGCCGGTGGTGCCGAGCCGGGTGAGGGTGTCGACGATCCGGTAGAACGCCTCCTGGGCCTGCGGGGACGCGCTCGCCTCGGCCAGTTCCGCCGTCGTCTCGCGCAGGACGCGCAGCACCTCCGGGCCCGAACCGTCCCGGGGATCGAAGGTGTTGATCGCGATCCTGGTGATGTTCTGGGCCGTGTCCAGGAGCTGGCCGGTGATGTCGGTGGTGTTCCGTGCCATGCGCAGTACTTCGTCCCTGCTGGGGAGCGAAGGGATCGTTGCCATGGGCCTCTCCTGTGGACTCGCTCGCCGCCCGCTTCCGCCGCTCTCAGCATGCCCCGTCCGGGCACCCGAGTTGCGCCATCCGTGGCATCCGCGCCACGAACTCCCTCTTGTTGCGGTTGAGTCGAACAGGTACATCTCGCCGTACCGATCTCAGGAAGCCCCTCGGGAGGTACGCGTGCACACCACGAGAACCGTTCCTGCGAGACCTGTCCTGCTCATCGCCCTCACCGGCTCGCTGCTGCTCACCCCGAACAGCGCGAGCGCCGACCCCGAGCCCCCCACCCGCGAGCGCGCCGGCGACCGCGGCGTGGCCCGGGCCCCGGAGAGCGCCACCCGGCGGGCGCTCACCGCCCCCACCACCGGCTTCACGGACACCACCCGCGGCTATCCCCGCGAGCAGGTCCTCACCCCCGACCCCGTGAACCCGGCGGACAAGTCCGTCAAGCTGGGCCTCACCCCGTACCACGCGATCGCCCCGCGGCTGAACGCCCTCCAGCGGCTGGGCGACCGGGTGAGCGTCGAGGTCGCCGGGCGTTCGGCGGGCGGGCACCGGCTCTACCTGGTGACCGTGACCGCACCGGAGACCACCGCCCAGGCCCGCGCCCAGGAGCGGATGCGCGAGCTGATCGAGAACGCGCCCGCGAGCGCCGCCAAGTCCGGGGAGATCAAGGCCGGTTACAAGGCGCCCGTCTTCTTCAACAACAACATCCACGGCAACGAGTGGGAGGGCACGGACGCCTCCCTGAAGATCATCGAGCAGCTCGCGACCGCCGAGGACACCCGCACGAAGAGCCTTCTCGCGCACTCCCGCCTGTACTTCAACATCACCGCGAACCCCGACGGCCGTATCGCCGGAACCCGTGCGAACGCGGGCGGCTTCGACCTGAACCGGGACTTCGTGACCGCCTCGCAGCCCGAGGTGCGGGCGATGCGGCAGATCGAGATCGACAAGCAGCCGGCCGTGATGCTCGACCTGCACGGGTACGTCAACGGCACGCTCATCGAGCCCACCACTCCCCCGCACGGCGAGAACTACGAGTACGACCTGTTCCTGAAGAACACCTACGCCAATGCCCTCGGCATGGAGGCCGCCGTCAACGGCCTCGGCTACACGCCCGCGAAGGACGGTGTCGAGCCCGCGCAGATCCCCTTCCGGGACCAGGAGGAGGGCTGGGACGACTGGCCGCCGATCTTCACCCCGCAGTACGCGGCCTTCCACGGCACGGTCGCCGCGCACACGGTCGAGATCCCGCTGGCCGTCAACAACTCCCTCTACGACAGCCTGCCCGTCGCGGAACTGCGGCGCCGGTCCGCGATCAACACGGCCGTGGCGGGCGCGGCCATCAGGGCGACGCTCGACTTCGTGCAAAAGAAGCGCACGTCGCTGATCGCGGACCAGATCGAGGTCTTCCGGCGCGGGGCGGCGGGTGCCGCACAGGTACCGGTGTCCGAAAAGACCGTCCCCGGGGTGCCGGGCATCGGGCCCGAGGACGTGTACACCACCGGCTTCCCCCGCGCGTACGTGATTCCCTCGGGCTCGACGGCCGCCGCCCGGCTCGCCGACCACCTCCTCGCCAACGACGTCCGCGTCAGCCGCGCGAGCCGCGACCTGCGGCTCGGCGGACGGACGTATCCGAAGGGCTCGTACGTCGTCGACATGCGCCAGCCGAAGCGGGGGCTGGCGAACGTGCTGCTCGCGGACGGCCGGGACATCAGCGACAAGGTCTCGGTGATGTACGACATCTCGGGCTGGAGTCTGGGCCGGCTGTGGGGCGCGACGGTCACGCCGGTGACGTCGGGGAGCCTCGCCGGTGCGCCGCTGAGGCCAGTCCGGGCCGCCGCGCACGTCGGTCACGTCGCGCCACGCGGAGATCTGCGGCTGCGGCTGACCGACCCGCAGGAGATCGCGGCGCTCAACTCGCTGCTCCGGCAGGGCGTTCCGGTACGGCGGGCCGCCGACGGCAGTGCGATCGTGCCCGCGTCCGCGCGGGACCTTGCCGCCGAAGCCGCTCGCACCTACGACGTCGTCCTCGACGCGACCCGGCAGACCGGCACGGCCGCACTGCACCGCACTCGCGTGGCCGCCGCCGTGACCCCCGGCGAGCTGTTCGCGCTGCGGGAGATGAACTTCGAGGTCACCCCGGTGTCGACGGCCGTCCTGAACGCCGGTTTCGACTGGTCGTCGGTGGACGTGCTGTTCGTGTCGGCGGGGCTGGACCGCGATGGCCTCACCACCAGTGCCCGCACCGCCCTGGACACCTTCCTGGGCGCCGGGCACGGGCTCGTCGGCCGGGGGGTCACCGGGGCCGAACTGAGCGCGGCCACGGGGCTGCTGGCCGTGAAGCCGGTGGAGGGCAACGGGGACGCCAACGGCGTGGTGCGCGTGGTGAATTCGGGTCTGGTGACGGCCGGGGCCCCGGGCTCTCCCGATCACGGGTTCGTCTACGCGCCGGTCTGGTTCACCGATCTCGGGCCGGGGGTGCGGGTGGAGCAGTCGTACGCCACCGGCAGTCCGCTGGTCTCCGGGCACTGGCGGCCCTTGCCGGACGGCTCCGGTGGGCCCGCCGACGCGGCTGGGCAGGCCTCGGTCGTCAGCGGCCGAAGCGCCGTCCTGTTCGGCACCGAGCCGCTCTTCAGGGATCACCCGAAGGGGGAGTTCGCCCAGGTCGGGCGGGCATTGTTCACCATGGCACACGCGAGCAGCGGCAGAGGTTGAGGAGAGCGGATGACGCAGGAGATCCACGGCACCGTCGCGGACGGCTTCGAGGCGGTGCGCGAGCAGTTCGCCGCCTTCGTGGCGGGCGAACGGCCCGACTACGAGGGGCAGTTGAGCGCGTATGTGCACGGTCGGCGGGTCGTCGACCTGTGGGCGGGCGAGGGCGTCGGACCGGACTCCCTCTACGGCGTGTTCTCGTCGACCAAGGGTGCCGCCCATCTGGTGGCCGCCCTCCTGGTCCAGGAGGGAACGCTGGAGCTGGACCGCAAAGTGACCTACTACTGGCCGGAGTTCGGGGCCGAGGGCAAGGGCCAGCTGACCCTGCGCGATCTGCTGGCGCACCGGGCCGGGGTGATCGGGCTGGACGCCGGGTTCAGCGCGCAGGAGCTGACGGACGACCGGGCGGTGGCGGAACGGCTCGCGGACCAGAAGCCGTTCTGGCGCCCCGGCACGGCCTTCGGGTATCACGCGCTGGTGATCGGCGCGCTCAGCGGTGAGATCGTGCGCCGGGCGACGGGCCGTTCGCTCCAGGAGGTGTACGAGGAGCGGATCCGGGCGCCGTACGGGCTGGACTTCCACCTGGGGCTGCCCGAGGCGCTGGAACCCCGTTACCGCTCCGTGCAGCCGATGGCCACCACCGCCGAGCAGCAGGCCCTGCTGGACGCGGCGCCTACAGGTCCGCACACCCTGGCCGCGATCGCCTTCAACCAGCAGGTGCCGGACCCGGGTGACCTGGTGGGCTACGCCAACTCCCGTGCCGTACGGGCGAAGGGGCCGGCATCGGCGGGCGGAGTGGCGGCCGCCCGCGGGCTGGCCGGGATGTACGCGGCGGCGATCAGCGAAGTGGCCGACCGGCCGCCCTTGCTGAAGCCGGACACCATCGCGGAGGTGGGCCAGATCCAATCCGTCGGCTACGACCTGGTGGCCCGCGCCCACAAGTCCTACGGACTGGGCTTCCAGGCCACGGCCGACATGTGGCACCCCTTCCTCGGTGCCGGCGCCTTCGGACACAGCGGCGCCGGCGGCTCCCAGGCCTTCGCCGATCCCCGCAGCGGCCTGGCCTACGGCTACACCCGGCGCCGGATGGCGTTCCCGGGAGGCGCGGCGCCGGAGAACGAGCGGTTCGTGCGGGCCGTACACCGGGCGGCGCTGTCCGTATGAGTCATCGGGCATGAGCGGAGGCGGCACCCCACGTCCAGGAGTGCCGCCTCCGCCCTGTACGACCAACGAGCTCCGTCAGGCGAACGTCACGGAGATGTTCCCGCGGGTCGCCTTCGAGTACGGGCAGACCTGGTGGGCCTTCTCAAGGAGGGCCCGGGCCGTGGCCGCGTCGAGGTTCGGGAGGGTCGCGGAGATCTCGACGATCAGCCCGAAGCCGTCGCTGTTCCTCCCGATGCCGACCTTCGCGGTGACCGTCGAGCCGGAGATGTCGGCCTTCTCCTGGCGGGCCACGACGCCGAGGGCGCCCTGGAAGCAGGCGCTGTACCCGGCGGCGAAGAGCTGCTCCGGGTTGGTGCCGCTGCCGCTGCCGCCCATCTCCTTGGGCGGGTCGACGACCACGTCGAGCCTGCCGTCGTCGGTGGCGACACGGCCGTCGCGGCCGTTCTCGGCGGTGGCGACGGCCGTGTAGAGGACATCGGCCTGCTGGATGGACATGCGGTTGTCTTCCTCCTCGGTCCACCGCGACTCGCGCCCACGATCGGCGGCGGAATTCGGAAAGAAGTTACCGCATGTCGGAAATCCAGCACAGGGCTACAGCTTGACGATCATCTTTCCGGTGTTGTCGCCGCGCAGGACCCCGAGGAACGCCTCCAGGTTGTTCTCGATGCCCTCGACGACCGTCTCGCGGTACTTGAGCTCCCCGGACGCCACCCAGGGGCCGACCTCGGAGACGAACTCCGGCTGGAGGTCGTAGTGGTCGCCGACCAGGAAGCCCTCGATACGGCCGCGGGTCTGGATCAGACGGGCGAGGTTGCGCGGACCGGGGGCAGCCTCGGTGTTGTTGTAGACGGAGATCATGCCGCAGACCGCGATCCGGCCGCCCTGGTTGAGGGAGCCGATGGCGGCCTCCAGGTGGTCACCGCCGACGTTGTCGAAGTAGATGTCGACGCCGTCCGGGGCCGCCTCGCGCAGCTGGTCGCTGACCTTGCCGCTCTTGTAGTTGAAGGCCGCGTCGAAGCCGTACTCCTCGACGAGCAGCTTGACCTTCTCGTCCGAGCCGGCGGAGCCGATGACCCGGGAGGCGCCCTTGAGCTTGGCGATCTGACCGACCTGGCTGCCGACGGCACCCGCGGCGCCGGAGACGAAGACCGAGTCGCCCTCCTTGAAGGAGGCGGTGCGCAGGAGGCCGGCATAGGCGGTGAGGCCGGTCATGCCGAGGACGCCGAGGTACGTCGACAGGGGCGCGGCGTCCGCGTCCACCTTGACGGCGCTCTCGGCGCGTACGACCGCGTACTCGCGCCAGCCGAAGAAGTGCAGCAGGTGGTCGCCCACGGCGATGCCCTCGGCGTTGGACTCCACGACCTCGCCGACCGCGCCGCCCTGCATCACCTTGCCGAGCTCGAAGGGCGCGGTGTACGACTTCGCGGCGCTCATGCGGCCGCGCATGTACGGGTCGACGGAGAGGTACTTGTTCCGGACCAGCACCTGGCCCTCACCGGGGGTCGGGACCTCGGCTTCGACCAGGGCGAAGTCCTCCGGCTTGGGCCAGCCGACCGGGCGGGAGAGGAGGTGCCATTCGCGGTTGATCATGATGCCTGGACCTTTCCATTTACTTCAGTACCTGAAACAACCATGCCTCTGAATATTTCAGGTTGTCAAGTAAAGGGGTACCCTGGATCCCATGCCCACACCTCACAAGACCCGGCCCGACGCGCTGACCATGGAAGTCGTGGAGCTCATCGGGGACGTGGTGGCCCGCTTCTACTCGGACTACGAGGACGCGGCCGCGGAACACCTCCTCACCGGGGCGCAGGCGCGGCTGTTGAGTCTGCTGTCCCTGGGGCCGCTGCCCATGCGCAAGCTGGCCCAGAAACTGAAGTGCGAGCCGTCGAACGTCACCGGGATAGTCGACCGGCTGGAGGCCCGCGGGCTGGTGGAGCGGCGGCCCGATCCCGCGGACCGGCGCGTCAAGGTGGCGGCGGCGACGGAGGCGGGGGTCCAGGTGGCCCGGGAGCTGCGGGAGGGGCTGCGGTTCGCGCGGGAGCCGCTGGCCGGGCTGTCCCACGGGGAGCGGGAGTCACTGCGGGATCTGTTGCGGCGGATGCGGGACGCGTAGGGGCCGACGGGTCCGGACGCATGCCTTCGCTTCACATGAGCGAAGGCGTCAGGTGCACCACCACAGGAAGCGGTCGCACTCCGTCGGGGACGGGTCCGGGCTCGGGGCCGCGGTGGTGGGGGTGGCCGTGGGGGCCGAGCCACCGCTCGTGGACGTGGGCGTGGCGGTGGGGGTCGACGCGCCGGGGGGCTTGCCGGTCGCCGACTGGGTGTCGGGGCTTCTGCTCGCGTCGGCGTCCTCGCTCTTGGACGCGGAGGGCGACGGGGACGCGGAGTCCGACGGGGAAGTCGAGTTCGAGGGAACGGTTCCGCCGGAGTCGGTCTCCCTCGACGCCGACGCGCTCGCCTCCGGGGAGGCTCCGCCCTCGGCCGACTCCCCGCCCGCCGCGGCCGGCTTGGGGGAGGATCCCGGCGCGTCCATGCCCAGCTCCGCGAGGCTCAGACCGCCGGCCGCGAGCACGAAGCCGGCGGCGATCAGCAGGGTCCGGCGGCGACGCCGACGGTGAGCTGCGGCTTTGCGATCACGACGACTCGCTCCGCCGGTGGGGTCATCGGAGTCACCCTCGTCGAACTCGTCGGCGTCGTGGTCGTCCTCGGGGTCGGCCTGCGCCGGCGCGGCCCGGCCCCCACGGCCTCGGGCACGTCGCCGCGCCGCCCGGCCGCCGCCCACGGGCTCGGCCGCCCCGGCCGCCTCCGGCCGCTCGGTCCCGTCGCGGCTCTCCCCGGCCTCCGCCGCCGCGCCGGCCTCGGCCTGATCGCCGTACGCGGCACTCCCCCGACCACTCTCGTACGAGGGGGGCACTTGAGCGGCCCTGGACGAAGGGTCCGCGACCTGAGCCTCGTACGCCTCGCCCGCGCCCTGGCTCCCGTACACGACGGCGTATGCGCCGCTGCGCGCCCCCTCGGTCCCGTACGCCTCGTGCACGCCGCCGTCGGCGGGAACCGCGGCCGCCTCCTGCAGGGGAGGGATGGCGGTGTACGGCTGGGCCGCGTACGCGTGCAGTTCGTGGGTGGGGGTGCCGCAGCCCGGGCAGGCGAGGGCGCCGTTGAGGTGCCGTCGGCACGGGAGGCAGAAGTCCATGACGCGGGAAGGTTAAGTTCCCAACCGGTAGCGTTCCTAGAGACAGCTGTGAAGGTTGTGTGGGGAACCGGCCGTTCCGGCGCGGCGGGTGGAGGATGTTCCACTCCCATCGCATCGAAACCGACATCGCCGGTTCCCCGGTCGGCTCAGGTTTTCTTACGGGTCGTCATCACGCGCTGGATCAGGATGAACGCGCAGAGCAGCACACCGGTGGCGATCTTCGTCCACCAAGAGCTGAGCGTGCCCTCGAACTGGATGATGCTCTTGATCAGGCCGAGGACGAGGACGCCGAAGAGGGTGCCCAGGACATAGCCGGAGCCGCCCGTCAGCAGGGTGCCGCCGATGACCACCGCGGCGATCGCGTCGAGTTCCATGCCCACGGCGTGCAGCGGGTCACCGGACTGGATGTAGAGCATGAAGAGCAGCCCGGCCAGCGCGGAGCAGAAGCCGCTCATCGTGTAGACCGCGATCTTCGTGCCGCCCAGCGGGAGGCCCATCAGCAGGGCCGACTGCTCGTTGCCGCCGATGGCGTACACCCGGCGTCCGAAACGGGTGTAGTGGAGGACGTAGAAGGCCGCGGCCAGGACGACCAGGGCCACGACGGCGCCGATCGACAACTCCCCCACGCCCAGCGGCACTCGCGTCTGGGCGAGGCTGCTCACCTCGGAGTCGTCGATGGCGATCGACTCCTTGCTGATGACCAGGCACAGACCCCGGAAGAGGAAGAGACCGGCGAGCGTCACGATGAACGGCTGGATCTCGAAGTTGTGGATCACATAGCCCATGAGGAAGCCGCCGAACGCTCCCACGGCCAGGGATATGGGGATCACCAGGAGCAGGGGCAGGCCCACGTCCTGTACCAGCCACGCCGTGAGCATCGTCGTGAAGCCGATCACCGAGCCCACCGACAGGTCGATGCCGCCGGACATGATGACGAAGGTGGCCCCGACGGCGGCGACCAGCAGATAGCCGTTGTCGATGAACAGGTTGAGGAACACCTGCGAGTCACCGAAGCCGTAGTTCTGGTAGCGGCTGAGGCCGGCGATGTACATCGCGAGGAACAGGGCGGCCGTGACGAGGACGGGCAGCCGTCGGTCGCCGAGCAGGCGGGCGGACCTGGACGGCGTACGGCGCTCCGGCGCGCCCGGTGCCGCGGGAGTCTTGGTGGTCGTACTCATCACGACACCTCCATCTTGGGAGCGGGGTCGGCGGGCTCGGCGGCCGCAGCGGGCACTGCCGGGCCCGCGGCCTTCGCGCGGGCGCCGAAGACCTTGGCGCGGAACTTCGGGGACTGGAGCAGGCACACGACGATGACGACGGCTGCCTTGAAGACCAGGTTGGTCTGGGTGGGAACACCGATGGTGTAGATCGTCGTGGTGAGGGTCTGGATGACCAGGGCGCCGATGACCGTGCCGCCGATGGAGAAACGTCCGCCGAGCAGCGAGGTGCCGCCGATGACGACGGCGAGGATCGCGTCGAGTTCGATCCACAGGCCGGCGTTGTTGCCGTCCGCGGCCGAGGTGTTGGAGCTGATCATCAGGCCCGCGATGCCCGCGCACACCGCGCAGAACACGTACACCATGATCTTGATGCGCATCGACCGGATGCCCACCAGACGACTGGCCTCGGCGTTGCCGCCCACCGACTCGACGAGCAGGCCGAGGGCCGTGCGGCGGGTCAGCAGGACGGTGACGGCCACGACCGCGGCCACCACGAAGATGGAGAAGGGCAGCGTCAGCCAGTAGCCGCCGCCGATGAGCTTGTACGGCTCGCTGTTGATGGTGATGATCTGGCCGTCGGTGATCAGCTGGGCGACACCACGGCCGGCGACCATGATGATGAGGGTCGCGATGATGGGCTGGATGCCCATCCTGGCGACGAGGAAGCCGTTCCACAGACCACAGACCACCGCGGCGATCAGGCCGAGGCCCATCGCGAGCAGCACCGAGGACAGGGCGCCCTGGTCGGCCTGGTCGCTGATGTACGAACAGGTCAGGGCCCCGGTGATGGCGACCACGGCGCCGACCGAGAGGTCGATGCCGCCGGTGGCGATGACCAGGGTCATGCCGACCGCCACCAGGATCAGGGGCGAGCCGAACAGCACGATCGACACGAGGCTGCCGTAGAGGTGGCCGTTCGTCATGTGGATCGCGAAGAAGTCGGGCGTGAAGGGGACGTTGACGAGCAGCAGGGCCACCAGGACCGCGACCGGCCAGAACAGGTTGTGGCGCGTCAGTGCTCGCCAGCGGGAGGTGGTGGTCACTGGTGTTCTCCGCTCGCGATGGTCTCGAGGATCTTGCTGGGGGTGATCTCGGGCCCGTTGGTGAGCTGTGCCACCAGCTTGCGGTCGCGCAGCACCCCGATGGTGTGGCTGAGGCGGAGGACCTCCTCCAGCTCGGCCGCGATGTAGAGCACGGACATGCCGTCCTCGGAGAGGGAGACCACCAGCTTCTGGATCTCCGTCTTGGCACCGATGTCGATGCCGCGCGTCGGCTCGTCCAGGATCAGCAGCTTCGGCTGGGTGATCAGCCAGCGGGCGAGAAGCACCTTCTGCTGGTTTCCGCCGCTCAACTGGCCGACCCTGGCCTCCGGGTTGGCGGGGCGGATGTCCAGCGCCTTGATGTACTTGGCGACGAGTTCATCGCGCTGCGCGGTGGGGATGGGCCGGGTCCAGCCGCGGGCCGCCTGCAGGGCGAGGATGATGTTCTCACGGACCGTCAGATCCGGGACCAGACCCTCGGTCTTGCGGTTCTCCGAGCAGAACGCGACCCCGGCGCCGATGGCGTCGTTCGGGGCGCTCATGGAGACCTGCTTGCCGCCGATGGTCACCGTGCCGCTGTCCGGCTGGTCGGCGCCGAAGAGCAGCCGGGCCAGTTCGGTGCGGCCGGAGCCGAGCAGGCCCGCGAGGCCGACGACCTCGCCCTTCTTGATGTCCAGGTCGAAGGGGGCGATGCCGCCGGTCCTGCCGAGGCCCTCCGCCTTCATCAGCGACTCGCCCACGTCCGCGTGGAGTTGGTGGTCGTGGAGCTCCTCCAGCTGGTCCAGGGCCTTGCCGATCATCAGCTCGATCAGCCCGACCTGGTCGAGGTCGCGGACCATGTGCTCGCCCACCAGGGTGCCGTTGCGCAGCACGGTCATGCGGTCGCAGATCTCGTAGATCTGGTCGAGGAAGTGGGAGACGAAGAGGATCGCCACGCCCTCGTCCCTCAACTGCCGCATCAGGCGGAACAGTTCGAGGACCTCGTCGCGGTCGAGGCTGGAGGTCGGCTCGTCCAGGACCAGGACCTTGGTGCCGGAGCCCTCGCCGTCGCTGTCACCGGTGCCCACCGACCGTACGATCGCGACCAGTTGCTGCACCGCGAGGGGGTACGAGGACAGCGGCGCGGTGACGTCGATGTCGAGGCCGAGGCGGTCTACGAGCTCCGCCGCCTCCTTGCGCATGCGCTTCCACTGGATGCGGCCCGCGCGGGTGGGTTCACGTCCGATGAAGATGTTCTCCGCCACCGACAGGTTGGGGCAGAGGTTGACCTCCTGGTAGACCGTGCTGATGCCGGCCTGCTGCGCCTGCAGCGGGCTGCCGATCCGCACGGCCTTGCCGTCGAGGGTGATGGTGCCGCCGTCCAGGGAGTAGACCCCGGTCAGCACCTTGATCAGGGTGGACTTCCCTGCCCCGTTCTCGCCCATCAGGGCGTGGATCTCGCCGGGGAAGAGCCGGAAGTCGACGCCCGACAGAGCCCTTACCCCCGGAAACTCTTTGACTATGCCCGTCATCTCCAGGACGGGCTGCGGCTCTGCCATGGCAGCGCTCCTCATGGACTCGTCGAATCTCGTTCACGGCCCGCGGGGAGCCTCCTTGAGCCGAGGTGTGCTCGGCCTGCCGGAGGCTCCCTGCCGGTGAGTGCGGTCGGTCGGTACCGCGGTGCCGCGGTCGGTCAGTACGTGCGGTCGCTCAGTACTTGCGGCTGGGGAGCGCGGCCTTGGCCTGGTCCTGCATGTAGTCGCCCTCCTTGGTCTTGATCCAGCGCTCGACCGACTCGCCGTTCTTGACCTTCTTCACGACGTCCATCAGCTGGGGGCCGAGCAGCGGGTTGCACTCGACGATGGCGTTGATCTTGCCCTCGGACATGGCCACGAAGCCGTCCTTCACGCCGTCGATCGAGACGATCAGGATGTCCTTGCCGGGCTTCTTGCCCGCCGCCTCGATGGACTGGATGGCGCCGATGGCCATGTCGTCGTTGTGCGCGAAGAGCACGTTGACGTCCGGGTTGGACTGCAGGAAGGCCGCCATGACCTGCTTGCCGCCGGCGCGGGTGAAATCACCGGTCTGGCTGACGACGATCTTCCAGTCGTCCGCGTGGTCCGCGTCCATGACTTCCTTGAAGCCCTTGGCGCGCTCGATGGCGGGGGCGGCACCGGTGGTGCCCTCCAGCTGGGCGATCTTCACGGCGCCCTTGTGGCCGGCCTTCGTCAGGACCTTCTCCAGGATCCTGGCGGCGCGGCGGCCCTCGTCGGTGAAGTCGGAGCCGACCAGGGTGACGTACAGGGACTGGTCGGAGGTCTCGACGGAGCGGTCGGTGAGGACCACCGGGATCTTCGCGGCCTTGGCCTCCTTGAGCACCGCGTCCCAGCCGGTGACGACGACCGGGGAGAAGGCGATGACGTCCACCTTCTGCGCGATGTAGCTGCGGATGGCGGAGATCTGGTTCTCCTGCTTCTGCTGGGCGTCGGAGAACTTCAGGTTGTAACCCGCCTCCTTGGCCGCGGACTTCACCGAGTCGGTGTTGGCGCTGCGCCAGCCGCTCTCGGAGCCGACCTGGGAGAAGCCGAGGGTGATCGTCTTGCTGCCGCCGGAGGAGGTGCTGGAGCCCCCGTCCTCCTTGGCACAGGCCGCCAGGGTGCCCGCCGCCGCCACGCCGATCGCCGCAGTGAGGAAGTTCCTTCTGTTGAGCATGTTTCTTCTCCTTTGAAGAGCCAGTACCGATCGCACCGCGTCCAGCCTGTCGATCATTATTCGAAATACCGGTCACACTGGTGTGCGAATGTTGCTGATTGGTTGCTGCTGCTCGGCGCCGCGTCAGTCGGGTGCTGTGCTGGCCCGGACGACGAGTTGGGGTTCGATGGCGACTCCGGGCGTCCCGGAGGGCTCCCGACCCTCGATGAGATCCAGCAGCAGGGAGATGCTCCGCTTGCCCACCGTCGCGAAGTCCTGCCGGACGGTGGTGAGCGGTGGAGCGAAGAACTCCGATTCCGGGATGTCGTCGAAGCCGACCACCGCGACGTCCTGGGGAGTGCGTACGCCCGCCTCACGCAGCGCCCGCAACACCCCCAGTGCCATCTGGTCGTTGGCGACGAAGACGGCGGTCAGTCCGCGGCCCACCCAGCCGGCCAGCTCCTGGCCCGCACGGTAGCCCGAGAGCGGACTCCAGTCCCCCCGCAGCGGCATCGGCGGCTCGACGCCCGCCGCTTCGAGGGTCGCTCGCCAGCCGGCGGCCCGGTCGGCCGCCTCCTGCCAGTCCTCGGGCCCGGCGAGATGCCAGACCGTGCGGTGGCCGGCGGCCAGCAGATGACGGGTGGCCAGCCGCCCGCCCAGCCACTGGTCCACGTTGACGCTGGGGATCTCCGCGCCGGAGCCGGTCCCCACGGCCACCACCGGGAAGGGATGACGGAGTTCGGCGAGAGCCTCGACCGCCGACCGCTGCGGAGCGAGGGCGATCACCCCCTCCACCCCGCCCTCGCTGAGGTGGTCCAGGGCCCCGGAGAGGGTCTCCACCGCGAGCCTGCGCAGACTGACCGTCGAGACGGTGTACCCCTTGGCGCGCGCCGCCTCCTCGAGCGCGAACAGTGTGCTGGCCGGTCCGTAGAGGGTGGTGCTGGAGGCGACCACACCCAGGGTCCGGGTGCGCCGGGTCGCCAGGGCCCGCGCCGAGGAGTTGCGGCGATAGCCCATCTCCTCGATCGCACGCAGCACCCTGGCACGCGTCTCGTCCCGCACATTGGGGTGATCCCCCAGTACGCGGGAGACGGTCTGGTGGGACACCCCGGCCAGGCGTGCCACATCGGCCATGGTGGGCGGCCGGAGCTGTAAGTGGTTCACGGTCGCACCTCCTTGGCGATCGCTTGCCGACAAGTCCTGTGGGTGGGTGGACGACACCGCGCCGTCCGGGTCACGCAGGGGTACCGGACAGCCCCGTGACCTCGACCGGTAAGGCGGCTGGGAGCACTGCCGACACGACGCTCGTACCTCCCTGGATGCCAGTGGGCATCGATCGATGAATGCGGAGGTCATTGTGAGCGCTAACAATTCGCGGCGGTCAAGAGGGCTGCAGCGGCAAGTGTCGTTACGGTTGAGTAACGCGCCTAGCTGCGAGAGTTCGGGAGGAGGGCGGTTTCGCGCGGCTGCGCACCGCCGATGTGCGGCCATGTGGGCGCCACATGGAAACCGTTACTCGTTCGACCACCCGACCCATTGACACTCCGACCGCCGCATCCTTACGGTCGGGCCAGCATTTCGAACGTGAGCCGAAATTTCGAACAAGCACAGAGAGCCTAGGGAGTAGCTGACGTGCGCATCACGGGAATCAGCACGCACGTGGTCGGGACGCCATGGCGGAACCTGACCTACGTCCAGGTGCACACCGACGAGGGACTCACCGGAGTCGGCGAGACCCGCATGCTGGGCCACACCGACGCCCTGCTCGGCTATCTGCATGAGGCGAAGACCAACCACATTCTCGGGTCGGATCCCTTCGCTGTCGAGGACCTCGTCAAGCGCATGAAGTACGGCGACTACGGCCGGGCCGGCGAGATCGTGATGTCCGGTATCGCCGTGATCGAGATGGCCTGCTGGGACATCAAGGGCAAGGCCCTGGGGGTGCCCGTCTGGCAACTGCTCGGCGGCAAGGTCACCGACAAGGTCAAGGCGTACGCCAACGGCTGGTACACCACCGAGCGGACCCCGGAGGCCTACCACAAGGCGGCCCAGGGGGTCATGGAGCGCGGCTACAAGGCGCTCAAGATCGACCCCTTCGGCACCGGGCACTTCGAGCTCGACCACGAGCAGAGCCTGTACGCCGTCTCGCTCATCGAGGCCGTCCGTGACGCCATCGGGCCGGACGCCGAGCTGATGCTGGAGATGCACGGCCGTTTCTCCCCCGCCACGGCCGTCCGCCTGGCCAAGGACCTCGCGCCCTTCAAGCCCGCCTGGCTCGAGGAGCCGGTGCCGCCGGAGAACCTGAAGGCGCTGGAGAAGGTCGCCGCCAAGGTGGACATGCCGGTCGCCACGGGTGAGCGGATCCACGACCGCATCGAGTTCCGCGAGCTCTTCGAGAGCCAGGCCGTGGACATCATCCAGCCCGATGTCGGCCACATCGGCGGCATCTGGGAGACCCGGAAGCTGGCCGCGACCGCCGAGACCCACTACGTGCTGGTCGCCCCGCACAACGTGGGTGGCCCGGTCCTGACCGCCGCCTCGCTGCAGGTCGGTTTCACCGCTCCGAACTTCAAGATCCTGGAGCACTTCAACGACTTCGCCGACGCGGAGATCAAGAAGGTCGTCAAGGGCGCCCCGCAGGTCGTGGACGGCTACTTCCACCTCTCCGACGCCCCCGGACTCGGTGTCGAGCTGGACGTCGACGCCGCCGCCGAGTTCCCGCAGCAGCAGGCCCGGTTCGACCTGTGGGCCGACGGCTGGGAGCAGCGCAAGCCGAAGAGCACCGAGAAGTGAGGACCGCGGTCGTCATCGAGGCGCCCGGCGAGCACCAACTCGTCGAGCACACCCCTCGTGAGCCCGCCGCAGGCGAGGCGCTGGTCCGCGTCCACGCCGTCGGCATCTGCGGCAGCGACCGCGAGGTGTACCAGGGCAACCGGCCCGAGGGGTACGTCCGCTACCCACTCACGCCCGGCCACGAGTGGTCCGGCACGGTCGAGGCGGTGGGCTCCGGGGTTCCGGTGTCGCTCCTCGGCCGCAAGGTGGTGGGCGAGGGCTTCCGGAACTGCCAGGTCTGCGACCGCTGCCACGCGGGCGAGACCACGCTGTGCACGGCCGGCTACGAGGAGACTGGCTTCACCCAGCCCGGCGCCATGGCCGCCACGCTCACCCTGCCGGCCCGGCTGCTGCACGCCCTCCCGGACGACGCCGACCTGACGGCGGCCGCTCTCCTGGAGCCCGCCGCCTGCATCGCCGCCGCCGCTCTCAAGGCGAACGCGCGGCCCGGCGAGCGGGTCGCCGTCGTGGGTACGGGGACGCTCGGGATGTTCGCCGTCCAGCTGCTGAAGGCGGGTTCTCCGTCGGAGCTGCTGGTGGTGGGCACCCGCCCGGACCGTGCGGAGCTCTCGAGGACCTTCGGCGCCACCGACTTCCGCACCCGGGACCAGGAGCTGCCGGACGACTTCGACGTCGTCATCGAGACCGCCGGATCGGCGTCCGCCGCCAACACCGCCGCCTCGCTGCTCAGACGCGGTGGCCGGCTCGTCCTCACCGGTATCCCGGCCGCGGGCGCCGACGGACTCGACCCCACCGATCTCGTCGTACGGCAGTTGGAGGTGCACACCGTGTTCGGGGCGCCGCCGGACGCCTGGGCACACACGGTGCGGGTCTTCGGGGCCGGGCTCCTCGATCCGCTGCCGCTCGTCACACACGAGTTGCCGCTGGACGAGTTCCCCCAGGCCATCGAGCTGGTGGGGTCCGGCGACCCGAAGGTCGGGAAGGTCCTCCTACGGCCATGACACACCGCTGAGCCGTACGCCGGTACGGGGTTACCTGACGACTTCGTACCGGCGTACACCCAGAGCCTTGCGTACCCAGAGCCGCGAATGTCGTCCGAAATACCGAACATGAAGGACAGCTTGTGACCGAGACCACCGCCAGCGCGGCCCGACGACCCGGCGAGCGGGCACTCGCCGCGCTGGGCCTGAACGCGCCCGCCCTCGACCCCTCCGACGCGTCCCCGCACACCTTCCCCGGTGGTGGACGCTGGCGCACCGAAGTGCCCTCCGTGGAGGGCCCCGAGGCCCTCGGCGTGGTCCTCAAGGAGGCCTCGCGGCTCGATGTGCCGATCCACCGGATCAGCCAGGGCTCGGGGGTATGGATGCTCACCGACGCCGAGATCACCGAGATGGTGGAGGCGACCTCCGAGCGCGACATCGAGCTCTGCCTGTTCACCGGCCCCCGCGGCACCTGGGACATCGGCGGCTCCACCCGCACCGACTCCCGGGGGGCCGGGTTGCGCGCCCGGGGCCACGACGCGGTCGCCGGGTGCGTCGAGGACGCCGTCCGCGCCACCGAGCTCGGTGTGAAGTGCCTGCTCGTCGCCGACGAGGGTGTGCTGTGGACGCTGCACCGGGCGCGGGCCGCCGGGATCATCCCGGCCGACACGACACTGAAGGTGTCGGCGCTGATCGGGCCGGTGAACCCGGCCGCGTACGCCGTCTACGAGAACCTCGGCGGCGACTCGATCAACGTGCCCAGCGATCTGACGCTCGATCACCTCACCGAGATCCGGCGGGTGTCGGCCGCCCCGATGGACATGTACATCGAGGCCCCCGACGATCTCGGCGGCTATGTGCGGATGTACGAGGTCGCCGAGCTGATCCGGCGCGGCGCCCCGCTCTATCTGAAGTTCGGCCTGTCCAAGGCCCCGGGGATCTACCCGTACGGGCACCACATGCGCGATCTCACACTGTCCACCGCCAAGGAGAGAGTGCGGCGCGGACGGCTCGCCCTGGACCTGCTCGCGCGGCACGGGGCGGACGGCGACATGGCGCCACTCGGCTCCCGGCTGCCGGGCACCCTGAAGCGGTTCGAAACGCCTGCATAACGTTCCGGACAACTCCCCTTCACAAAACCCGACGCAGTCGCACAGACTCCGACACGACCCCGCCTCTCCCGGTCGCTCCCCCGCACCGCCCCCAGGCACCCTTCCCGCCGGACCGCACCCGGCCTCCCGATATCAAGGATGATGATCATGCGTACTCGTCGAGCCGCACTCACCGCCATAGCCGGCGCCGCCTCCCTCGCCCTGACCCTCTCCGCCTGCGGCCAGGACAGCAAGGGCGGCAGCGAGGAGTCGACCGGCAGCGCCAAGGGAGGCACGATCGGCATCGCGATGCCGACCAAGTCCTCCGAGCGCTGGATCGCCGACGGCAACAACGTCGTCAAGAACCTCCAGTCCAAGGGCTACAAGACCAAGCTGGTCTACGGCGAGGACGACCCCGACCAGCAGGTCTCCCAGATCGAGAACCTGATCACCCAGGGCGTCAAGGGCCTGATCGTCGCGGCCATCGACAACAAGTCGCTGAACAACGTGCTCCAGCAGGCCAAGGACGCCAAGATCCCGGTCATCGCCTACGACCGCCTGATCCTCGGCACGCCGAACGTCGACTACTACGCGTCGTTCGACAACACCAAGGTCGGTGAGCTCCAGGCCAGCTACATCGTCGACAAGCTCGGCCTGAAGAGCGGCAAGGGCCCCTTCAACATCGAGCTGTTCGCCGGCTCCAACGACGACAACAACACCAAGTACTTCTTCGGCGGCGCGATGAGCGTGCTGCAGCCGTACATCGACAGCAAGAAGCTCGTCGTCAAGTCCGGCCAGACCAAGATCAACCAGGTCACCACGCTGCGCTGGGACGGCGCCACCGCCCAGAAGCGCATGGAGGACATCCTCACCTCGACGTACGGCAGCGGCAAGGTCGACGCGGTCCTGTCGCCGTACGACGGCATCTCCATCGGCATCCTCGCCGCGCTGAAGTCGGACGGCTACGGCTCCGCCAGCAAGCCGCTCCCGGTCATCACCGGTCAGGACGCCGAGCTCGCCTCGGTGAAGTCGATCATCGCGGGTCAG
Source organism: Streptomyces canus (assembly GCF_001514145.1). Lineage (GTDB taxonomy): Bacteria > Actinomycetota > Actinomycetes > Streptomycetales > Streptomycetaceae > Streptomyces > Streptomyces canus. Next base: position 748,497 of record NZ_KQ948658.1, on the reverse strand, counting down.
CAGACGCAGACCGTCTACAAGGACACCCGCAAGCTCGCCGAGGTCGCCTCGACCATGGTGGACGACGTCCTCAACGGCAAGAAGCCCGAGGTCAACGACACCAAGACGTACGACAACGGCTCCAAGGTCGTCCCCGCCTACCTGCTGCAGCCGGTCAGCGTCGACAAGAGCAACTACACGAAGGAACTGGTCGACACCGGCTACTACAAGGCCAGCGAGCTCAACTAGTCAGCTCTGTCGGCACATTCCTCTGATTGAAAGGCACGACCATGGCGGGACCCGTCCTGGAAATGCGCTCGATCGTCAAGACCTTTCCCGGCGTCAAAGCGCTGTCGGACGTCACACTGACCGTCCGTCAAGGCGAGGTCCATGCCATCTGCGGCGAGAACGGCGCCGGGAAGTCCACCTTGATGAAGGTGCTCTCCGGCGTCCATCCGCACGGCACGTACGAGGGCGACATCCTCTTCGAGGGAGACGTCGTCCAGTTCAAGGACATCCGGGCGAGCGAGCAGCACGGCATCGTGATCATCCACCAGGAACTGGCCCTGGTGCCGTTCCTGTCGATCGCGGAGAACATCTTCCTCGGCAACGAACACGCCTCCGGCGGGTTCATCAACTGGAACGACACGCTGAAGCACGCCACCGAGCTGCTGCGCCGGGTGGGTCTGAGCGACCACCCGGAGACCCGGATCACCGACATCGGTGTGGGCAAGCAGCAGCTGGTGGAGATCGCCAAGGCGCTCTCGAAGAAGGTGAAGCTGCTCATCCTCGACGAGCCGACCGCGGCTCTCAACGACGAGGACAGCGGCAAACTCCTGGATCTCATCCTGGAGTTGAAGAAGCAGGGCATCACCTCGATCATCATCTCCCACAAGCTCAACGAGATCCGCCGGGTCGCCGACTCGGTGACGATCATCCGCGACGGGAAGTCCATCGAGACGCTCGACGTGAAGGCCCCGGAGACCACCGAGGACCGGATCATCTCGGGCATGGTCGGCCGCGACCTCGACCACCGCTTTCCCGACCGCACGCCGTACGAGGGCGAGGCGGACGCGGCCCCGGCGCTGGAGATCCGCAACTGGACCGTCCACCACCCGATCGACCAGCAGCGCAAGGTGGTCGACGACGTGTCGATCAACGTGCGGCGAGGGGAGATCGTCGGCATCGCGGGCCTGATGGGCGCGGGGCGTACCGAGCTCGCGATGAGCGTGTTCGGGCGCACCTACGGCCGGCACGCGGGCGGCCAGGTCTTCAAGGACGGCAAGGAGATCCGTACGAAGACCGTCGCGGAGGCGGTCGAGCACGGCATCGCGTACGTCACCGAGGACCGCAAGCACTATGGCCTCAACCTCATCGACAACATCAACCGGAACATCTCGCTGACCGCCCTGAACAAGGTCGCCAAGCGCGGTGTGGTCGACGAGCACGAGGAGCGGAAGGTCGCCGAGCGCTTCCGCAAGTCGATGAACATCAAGGCGCCGAACGTCTTCGAGACGGTGGGCAGGCTGTCCGGCGGCAACCAGCAGAAGGTCGTCCTCAGCAAGTGGATCTTCGCGGGTCCCGAGGTGCTGATCCTGGACGAGCCCACGCGCGGCATCGACGTGGGCGCCAAGTACGAGATCTACACGGTCATCGACCAACTGGCCGCCGAGGGCAAGGCGGTCGTCTTCATCTCCTCCGAGCTGCCGGAGCTGCTCGGCATGTGCGACCGCATCTACACCATGGCCGCCGGACGGCTCACGGGTGAGGTTCCGCGGGCCGAGGCCACGCAGGAAGTGCTGATGCGCCAGATGACGAAGGACAAAGAGGTAACGCGATGAGCACCGAAGTGACGAAGGTTCCGGCCGCGGCGCCGCCGGGCAAGGGCGGGGGATCGTCCTCCGGCGGGGGCCTGCTCCAGCTGATGCTGAACGGGCTGCGCCGCAACATGCGGCAGTACGGCATGCTGATCGCGCTCGGCCTGATCGTCGCGCTGTTCGCCGTGTGGACCGACGGAGACCTGCTGCTGCCGCGCAACGTCTCCAACCTGGTGCTCCAGAACAGCTACATCCTGATCCTCGCGATCGGCATGATGCTGGTGATCATCGCGGGGCACATCGACCTGTCGGTCGGTTCGCTGACCGCGTTCGTGGGCGCCTTCGCGGCCGTGCTGACCGTGCAGCACGACGTGGCCTGGCCGGTCGCGCTGGTACTGACCCTGGTGGTGGGCGCGGTCGCGGGCTCGGTCCAGGGCTATCTGATCGCGTATCTCGGCATACCTTCGTTCATCGTCACCCTGGCGGGCATGCTGCTCTTCCGCGGTCTGACGGAGATCCTCCTGGAGGGCCAGACCCTCGGCCCGTTCCCGAACGGGCTGCAGAAGCTCGGCAACGGCTTCCTGCCCGAGGTCGGCCCGAACACCAACTACCACAACATCACCCTGCTGCTGGGCTTCGCGCTGCTGGCCTTCGTGGTCTACCAGGAGGTCCGCGACCGCAAGCGCCAGCAGGAGTTCGCGCTGGACGTGCTGCCCAGGAACGCCTTCCTGCTCAAGCTCCTCGCGATCGCCGCCGCGGTCCTCGCGGTCACGATGCTGCTCGCCAGCTACCAGGGCGCGCCGATCATCCTGCTCGTCCTCGGTGTGCTGGTGGTCGGCTACGGCTACGTCATGCGCAACGCGGTCTTCGGCCGGCACATCTACGCGATCGGCGGCAACCTGCCGGCCGCGAAGCTGTCCGGCGTCAAGGACAAGAAGGTCACCTTCCTTGTCTTCCTGAACATGGGCGTGCTCGCGGCCCTGGCGGGTCTGGTGGTCGCAGCCCGCCTGAACGCGGCCTCCCCGAAGGCGGGCCTGAACTTCGAACTCGAGGCGATCGCCTCGTCGTTCATCGGTGGCGCGTCCATGAGCGGCGGTGTGGGAACCGTCCTCGGCGCGATCATCGGTGGTCTCGTCCTCGGTGTGCTGAACAACGGCATGAACCTCCTCAGTGTCGGCACCGACTGGCAGCAGGTCATCAAGGGCCTCGCCCTGTTGGCGGCGGTCGGCTTCGACGTGTGGAACAAGCGCAGGGTCGGTTCGTAGACCGGGGCGACCGGATCGGGCCCCGCCGGACGGCGGGGCCCTTCCCATGGGAGGAGAGGACAGACCGGTGAAAACGCTCTTCGGCAGGCTCGCCGACGGGACCGAGATCCACCGCTGGTCGCTGGAGAACGCCGGCACCCGGCTGAAGGTCCTGTCCTACGGCGGGATAGTGCAGTCCCTGGAGGTCCCCGACCGGGACGGCCGGTACGCGAACGTCTGCCTCGGCTTCGACCGCGTCGAGGACTACGTCGCCTCCAGCCCGTACTTCGGCGCGCTGATCGGCCGTTACGGCAACCGCATCGCCGAGGGCCGGTTCACCCTGGACGGCAAGAGCTACCAGCTCTCCGTCAACGACGGCGTCAACAGTTTGCACGGCGGCACCCAGGGCTTCGACAAGCGGGTGTGGGACGTCGAGCCGTTCACCAAGGGCTCGGACGTCGGCCTGCACCTGTACTACACCTCGGTCGACGGCGAGATGGGCTACCCGGGCACCCTCAAGATGAAGGTGACGTACACCCTCACCCGGCGCGGCGAGTGGCGGATCGACTACGAGGCCACCACCGACAAGGCCACCGTCGTCAACCTCACCAGCCACGTGTACTGGAACCTCGGCGGCGAGGGCACCGGCACCATCGAGGACCACGAGCTGCGGATCGCCGCCTCCCGCTACACGCCCACCGACTCGGGCCTGATCCCCACCGGTGAGCCGGCGAAGGTCGCGGGCACGCCCTTCGACTTCCGCAAGGGCAAGCAGATCGGCCGGGACATCCGGGCCGGCCACCAGCAGCAGGTCCTCGCCAAGGGCTACGACCACAACTGGGTGCTCGACAAGGGCATCACGGCCAAGCCCGAGCACGTGGCGACCCTGCGCGACCCGTCGTCGGGCCGCACGCTGAAGATCTCCACCGTCGAGCCGGGGCTGCAGTTCTACTCCGGCAACTTCCTCGACGGCACGCTCACCGGCACCGGCGGTCTCACCTACCGCCAGGGCGACGCGCTGTGCCTGGAGACCCAGCACTTCCCGGACTCGCCGAACCACCCGTCGTTCCCGTCGACGGTGCTGCGTCCCGGCCAGACATACCGGACGACGACAATTCACTCGTTCGGTGCCTAGACACTCCGCTGAGAAGGCCGTGGGAAGCTGCGGGCCGGCTGTGGCTGGTCGCGCAGTTCCCCGCGCCCCTTTGGGGCGCGCCCAGGGCCCCTGACATGGGAAGATGCGAGAAGTGGGCCCTCCGTTCCCGGACTCACACTTCTTTCACACCCGTTGAACAGCGCCACGCAGGCATCCGTATGTAAGGGCGGCCCGTGCTCCCCCGCGCGGGCCACCCAATGACGACGGACCCGGTCGTCCCCGCCGGGTCCGCCCCATACGGAGGTTCGATGGCCGACAACGTCACCTCGTTGTTCCGCAGCACGGCTGCGCACAGCCCGTCCATGGCGGCGCTGGCGCGCGAGGGCGGCGACGGGACGGGGCCGGTGGACTTCTGTATCCCCTGCAATCCCTACTTTCCCACTCCGGCGATGATGGACACCATGGCCTCGCGGCTGAAGGACATCATCACGTACTACCCCAGCAGCGCCGACACGATCACCGCCGAGCTGTGCAACCTGCTCCAACTCCCGCCGCAGGCCGTGGCGATGGGCAACGGCTCGACCGAACTGATCACCTGGATCGACCACCTGCTGGTCCGTGAGTCCCTCGCCATCCCGGTCCCCACCTTCGGCCGCTGGACCGACCAGCCGATGGAGACCGGCAAGCGGGTCGACATGTTCCCGCTCCAGGAGTCCAGCGGATTCGCCCTGGACCTCGCGCAGTACGCCGAGTTCATACGCACCCGGGGCACGCGGGTCGCGGTCATCTGCAACCCGAACAACCCCGACGGCGGCTTCCTCCACAAGCACGCGCTCGTGCAGTTCATGGACGCCATGGCCGACCTGGACCTCATCGTCATCGACGAGTCGTTCCTGGAGTTCGCGGACGCCGAGCAGGAGCCGAGCGTCGTCCAGGAGGCGATGATCCGGCCGAACGTCATCGTGCTGCGCAGCCTCGGCAAGAACTTCGGCCTGCACGGCATCCGCTTCGGCTACATGGTCGCCAACCCCTCCCTCGCGGGCCGGGTCCGCTCGATGCTGCCGAAGTGGAACCTCAACGCCTTCGCCGAGTACGTGGTGTTCATGCTCAAGGAGCACGGCGCCGAGTACGCGCAGAGCCTCCACCAGGTCCGCCGGGACCGCCTCGACATGGCGAGCCAGCTCGCCGCGCTGCCCGGCCTGACCGTCTACCCCTCCCAGGGGAACTTCCTCTTCGTGCGCCTGCCCGTGGGCGCCGAAGGCACCGTGGTCCGGGACCGGATGCTCACCGAGCACCGGATCCTCGTCCGCGAGTGCGGCAACAAGATCGGCTCTTCAAGCCGCTTCCTGCGCCTCGTGGTGCGCCCCCAGGTGGACGTGCGTCGCCTGGTGTCCGGCCTGGAACAGGTGCTCTACGGGACCAGGAGGGGAGCCGCCGTGCCCGAGCTCGCTCAAGGGACCAGCTACAGCTCGGGTACGGCGGCAGTGGACCGGTTGGTCGGCCAGACCAACGGGGCCGGCATGCAGGACCTGGCCGCGATGGCCGTCGGCGGTGGAGGGATGGGCGGAGGCGTCGGCATGCCGATGCCGGTCGCCCAGCCGATGGCGGTGGCCGCGGCGGCGCCCATGGGCGTGGCTGCTTCCATGGGGACGGCTTCTTCCATGGGGGCGGGGATGCCGATGCCGGCCCAGATGCCGGCGCCGGCTCCGATGCCTGCCCCGGCCCCTGCCCCGATGCCGACGCCTCCGCCGGCTCCTGCGGCTCCGGCGCCCTTCGCGGCGCCCAGCGGGCCGACTCCGGTGGGAGTGCCGGCCCGTGGCGGGCTTACGGCCGCGCAGGTGCGGGGCATGACCGCGCCGGCGCCCGGGGCTCCCCAGGAGTTGTCCCAGGCGCCCGCCACCGGGTGGCCCAACGCTCAGAGCTGGCCCAACGCGGCGGGCATGGGGCAGACCGGCTGACGGGCGTCGGCTAGACCGGGTTCAACCTCCATTGCTGGCAGTTGTTGGACAGCCATGACCACTGGCGTACGTCCGCCGCGTCCGCCGTCGAGCAGTTCGCCACGTCCGCCACCTTGCCGGTGGCCTGGTTGACGATCCGCACGTAGCCGCTGTCCGTGACCAGGAAGCGGAACCGCTGGCAGGTGTTGTTCAGCCAGGTCCACTGGCGCAGGTCCGCGCCGTCGGCCGTCGAGCAGTCCGCCGTGTCCAGGACCTTGCCGCCGGCCACGTTGACCAGGCGGCTGGTGTCGTCGCCCTGGTCCTCGATGCGCCAGCGCTGGTTGGCACCGCCGTTGCATGTGTACTGCTGGACGTTGGCCCCGTCGGCGGTCGAACCGCCCGCCACTTCGAGGCACTTGCCGCTGTTGCGGTTGGTGAGGGTGTACGTCGTCGAGGCCGAGGAGGGTTCGCCCGCGGGGCCCGTCAGGGAGGCGCCCAGGGCGACCGGGGTGCCGAGGTTCGGGGTGCCGTCGGAGTTCCAGGTGAACTTCTGGGCCCTGGTCGTACGGCCGTTGTCGCAGCCGTCGGACGCCGAGTCGTTGGCGTGGTAGACGATCCAGTTCTCGGTGCCGTCGGGCGAGGTGAAGAAGCCGTTGTGGCCGGGGCCGTAGACGCCGGCGGAGTCGTTGCGCTGGAAGACCGGCGTGGACTTCTTCGTCCAGGAGGACGCGGAGAGGGGGTCGGAGCCGGTGAGGGTGAGCTGGCCGAGCTTGTAGTCGGGGGTCCAGCAGCCGCTCGCCGAGTAGATCAGGAAGGTCTTGCCGCCCCGCTGGAGGATCTCCGGACCCTCGTTGACCGAACCTCCGGATTTCTCCCAGGAGTTGGTGGGCGTGGAGATGGTCGAGAAGCCGGTGGCGAGGGTGTACGGGTTGGACAGGCGGGCCGCGACGAGGTTCTGCGTGCCGCCGCTCGCGCTGCCGAACAGATAGAGCTGACCGTTGACGGTCGCGACGGTCGGGTCCAGCATCCAGGCGGAGTTGAGCTGGTTCTTGTAGGTGTACGGCCCCATGGGGTCGGACCCGGCGCTCTCCAGGACATGCGTCCGCTGGGTCGGGTTGTAGTCGGAGACGTTCTGTCCGGCCACGTAGTACAGGTACCAGCGGCCGTTGACGAGGTGGATCTCCGGAGCCCAGATGTTGCAGCACCGGCTCGCGGCGTCCCCGGTCCACACCTGCACGCTCGGCGCGGTGGCGAGACCCGCCATGGTGGCCGACTTGCGCATGGTGATGACGTTGGTCCAACTCGTCGTCACCAGGTAGTAGTTGCCGGCGTAGTAGGAGATCCAGGGGTCGGCGCCCTTCTGCGCCTTGACCGGGTTCGAGAACGAGGCCGCGCTCGCGGAGGACTGTCCGAGCCCGAGGGCGAGAAGCAGCGCGGCCAGCAGGATCAGTAGGCGACGGGCCATCCGCTGCTCCAGTTCAGGAGGTTGATGCCGAGCTTGGGCGTGCCGTTGTCGTTGCCGTCGTAGTAGTGGTAGACGATCAGGTCGCCGTCGGAGTCGTTCATGATCGACTGGCCGCCGGGGCCGATGTACCGGCCGTGCGACTCCAGGACCGGGGTGCCGCCGTTGTTCATCATCGAGACGCCGTTCTTGTCGACGTACGGCCCGGTGACGCTGGTGGCGCGGCCGACCTTGACCTTGTAGGTCGAACTGGTGCCGGCGCAGCAGGTGTCGTAGGACGCGAAGAGGTAGTAGTAGCCGTTCCGCTTGACGATGTACGGCGCCTCGACGGCCTTGGTCCCGGTCGGGCGGGAGGCGATCGAGTAGCGGGTGGTGTTGGTGGAGAGCTGCTTGCCGGTGGACGGGTTGATCTGGATCATCTTCAGGCCGGTCCACCAACTGCCGAAGGACAGCCACCACTTGCCGTCGCCGTCGACGAACAGGTTCGGGTCGATGGCGTTGTAGTCGCTGGAGGTCGTGGAGGTGTAGACGGTCCCCTGGTCGGTCCAGGAGCCGGGCAGGCCGGTGCCCGAAGTGGCGAGGCCGATGGCGGACTTGTTGGAGCCGAACGTGGAGACGGCGTAGTACATCAGGTACTTGCCGCCCTGGTAGGAGATGTCCGGTGCCCAGGCCTCGGTGGCGTACGCCGACCACCAGCCCGGCTTGGTGGTGAAGGCGTCGCTGCCGGCGGTGAACGCGATCCGGTCGGTGGAGGTGCGGTAGCCGAGGCCGCCGCCGGTGCCGTACAGCAGGTAACGGCCCGCCGACGTGCGGATCATCGTGGGGTCGTGGATGGTGGTGGCGCCCGTGACGGTCCCGGGGTTGGGGTAGGCGGATGCCGTGCCCGGGATCAGGGCCAGCAGGAAGGCGACGGGAACGGCCAGAAGTGAGGTGCGGCGCACGCTGACGCTCCTTGGGAGGATGCGAGTGGGGGGATGTTCGACATACCGATCGCCGATCAGAGCTTCGGACGGGACCGTAGAATCGAACCCCTTGCGCGTCAATGGTCCGGGCACACCTCACTGGTCGTCAGTGGTCGTTCTCCAGGTGCAGTTTGAGGAGATCGATCCCGTAGTCGCCGCCGTTCGGGGTGCGGATGATGGTGTGGATGTGCTCCTGGGAGGGGGTCCCGCCGCCCATGCCCATGCCGCCGCCCGGGCCGCCGGCGTCCGAGCTCGCGCTCGCGCTGGGGGTCGCTGAGGAGTCGCCCTTGTAGAAGAGCGGGGCCTGGGCGTCGTACTCGATGAGGACCACCGGGCTGTGCACGCGGTAGTAGAAGGCGGAGTCGTCCTCCGTCTCACCCATCCAGTAGAGGTACGTGTCGTCCAGGTGCTTCCTCACCTCGGTCATCTTGACCTCGGCGTGCCCCTCGTTGAGGTAGCCGACGTACACACCGACGAGGTCCAGCAGCTTCTCCTGCTGTGCAGAGGTGAGGTCGGAGCCCTTGAGCCCCTCGTAGCCGAGCTTGAGGTTGTCCTGGCCGGCGCCGGCCTTCATGTCCTCGTTGCCGTTCGACTGCGAGGAGACCGCCTCGGCGCGCTGGGCCGTGGTGAGGGAGCGGATCATGGCCAGGCCCGCCGTGGTCTCCGGCCGGAAGAGGGTGATCCTCTCGCCCTTGTACGTGCCCGTCGTGGGCTCCGAGCCCATGAAGGTCGGCGTCATCACGACCTGGTCGCCCAGGACGAAGTAGTTGATGGCGACGTGGTGGCCCTCGTACTGGAAGCCCCAGGGCTGGGTGGTCGACGGGGTGCCCATGAAGGTGAAGAAGTAGTGGCCCTCGGTCAGGGTCTTCTGGTTGCCGCCGTTGGAGTCGCCCAGGAACGCGTTGAGCTTCATGATGCCGCGGGTCCGGGTCAGGCCGTCGGCGGACAGGGCCTTGCCGAGCAGGGCATAGCCGAGGTTCCGCTGCTTCTCGGTCAGGTCGCCCATCCGGACGCCCTTGCGGTCGTAGCCGTCGACGTTGCTCCAGGCCGTCCATTCGTCGGCGTCGATGTCGAACACGCAGGACGTGCGCTCCTTGGTGGAGAGCCCGTCCAGGAACGTCTGCGCCGCCTTGACCAGCGCGTCCGTGGAGACGTCCGTGGAGTGGATCGAGTACAGGTCCTCGACGACGGTGCCGTCGGTGGTGACGCCCTTGACGTCCGCATATTTGACCTGGGAGGCGCCGGGCCCCATTCCGCCCCCGCCGCCACCGGGCCCGCCGGAGGGCATGCCGCCGGCGGCACTGCCTGAGGAGGAGGAAGAGGAGCTCGCGGTGTCGGCGGAGTCCGAGGAACAGCCGGTCATGGTCGCCATGGCGGCGACTCCGCCGGCGAGCAGCGCCTTGTTCATGAACCAGCGGCGGCTGCGTGCGGTTTCGGGGGTGCGTGGTCGGTGTCCGTGCATGCACAGCAGACTCCATGCCGTACCTGAAGCCTTGCTGGGACAAGCCTGTGAGGGGCCGCCGGAGTGACGGCGACGGCGCCGTAGGGCTCAGCCGACCTGCTCGAAGACCAGCGACCACCAGCTGTCCGGCTGTGCGAACGCGTACGGGTCGCGGGCCTTGAGGTATTCGACGAGCTTGTCGGTGTACGGGGCGCGGTCCTGCGGCGCGGCCTGTTCCAGGTGCTTGGTGCGCAGCGCGAAGCGGTACAGGAACTCGACGAGGTCGGCGAGGGTGCGGTTCACGATCTCGGCGCGCGGCTCCGCGTCGAAGGACATGAGGATGACGTAGCCGCGGTCCATGTCGAGGCAGTACCGCATCGCGGGGTCGTCGGTGGGGCCACCGAGCACGAGGATGTGGGTCTCCTCGCCGCCCGCGGCCACCGGCACCACGGTGAAGGGATCGGGTCCCTCCTCGGCGGTGTCGAGGGTGAACAGCACGTCGACGAAGACGGGCACACCGACCTCGCACAGCACCTCGGCGTCGGCCTCGGACAGTCCGCGCTCCTCGGCGACGGCACGGTCCAGCGTGACCACGCGGTCCGCGCCGAACAGCTCCGTCATCTCGTCATGGGTGGCCATGCGTCCTCTGTTTTCCCTTCGTGAGCGGGTAGGCGGATCAGTCGGCGAGACCGGCCCGTCGCAGCAGCTTCAGCCAGTCGTCGTACTCCAGCAACTCGTCGTCGATCAGAGCGAGCCGGGCGTACTCGGCGGGAGCGGCCAGCCGCTCCAGGAAGAACGTCTCGAGGCCGGGCGCGAGCGCGTCGAAGCGCTCCGCATCGACCCAGTCGGGGCCTGCTTCCGGGGCGCCGAGGACTCCGCCGCCCGCGCGGTCGAGGTAGACCGGGGCCTCCTGGATCATTCCGACACAGTAGAGCTTCTCGGGGGACAGCGGCAGCGGGGAGTCGACCACCGGCTCGCAGTAGAACTGGTGCTCCTCCGCCTCCTCCAGGCCGAAGAGCTGCACGGACGGCCCGCAGCTCGCGCCGTCCAGCACGCGGCAGAAGTCCAGGAACTCCCGCGGCACCCCGTCGGCCTCCGCGGCGGAGGCCGTCTCCTCGTCGATCGTCCCGCCGAGCGTGAACGACAGCACGTCCGGGCTCTCCGCCAGTGCCGTCCGCAGGGCGTCCACCGTCGCGATCAGACGGGCCGACGCCGGGCTCGCGTTAGTCATCCGGCCACCACTTGATGTCGATGTTGATGGGATTGCCGTCCGGAAGATCCTTGATCTGCGGACGTATCTGCTGCGTACCGATGTCGTAGTTCGTCGTCCGGTCGAGCATCCGCAGGTTACGCCACGCGTCCGGACCACCTGTCTGGAGCTCGTTGACGTGGTCGGGTTGCATTTTACGGGCGGCCACGGCGGCCTCTTCGGCGAAGTCGGGGTCGTCCTTGTGGTTCCTGCGGATCAGTGCTTCCAGTGCGCCCTTGTACTGCGCGGTGATCTGCTTGTCGCGGTAGTCCTCCGTCTTGCCCTTGAACTTGAAGAGCTTGCCCTCCTCGCCGAGCCGCTGCAGGGCCCGGGCCTTCCGCTCGAAGGCCTGCTTGGGCATGCCGGGCTTCCACTCCAGGGTGACGGTGTGCGGGTCCTTGGTCGTGTCCGGCTGGTTCTTGCCGATCCCGCCGGCGTCACGGACCGCGTCCTGGTCGTTGGAGCGCTTGACGATGCTCTGCAGCATCGTCTCGATGTTCTTGTCGTTGCGCGCGTGGTTGTCGCCCATCGCCCGCACGCCCTGGGACACGTCCTGGAGGTGCTTGTGCAGCTGGTCCTCGGCCTCCTCGATGGCCCTGAGGATCTTCTCCGCCCCGGTCTCGACGGCCGCCGCCAGGGCGCCCTTGCCGCGCGTCCGGTCCAGCCCTGCGCGGCTGCGGCGCAGGTGGGGGCGGGCGCCGGACTCGTGCTCGTCGGCCTGGGAGGTGAGCCGGTCGGCGAGCTGCTCGTGGAGCTCCTTGTCGCTGCGTACGGTGTCGCTCACGCGGCGCCTCCCTTGGGGGTGAAGGTCCCCGTGGTGCCGTCGGCTCCCGTGACGGCGTCCAGCCCCTCGGAGAAGCCCTCGCTGCCGGCGTGCAGGGTCTTGCCCGGGCTGTAACCGTCCTGCAGTCCCACGGCGTTGGCGCCGAGCTGGAGGACGAGGTCGGTGGCCATGTTGCCGAGGGCGGAGTAGACCGGGCCCATCGCGACGGACATGAGCTCCTCGATGAGGAGTTGCTCGGCCTCCTTCAGCAGCCGCCGCACGATGAGGCGGGTGGCCTGGGTGGCACCGAGTGCGCCGACTTCGGAGAGCCCGAGGGTGAACGGCGCGGCGGCCTGGGCGGCGATGATCTCGGCGGCGAGGATGCCCAGTTGGACGATGGCGGCGACCTTGGCACCGGCCACGGCCACGGCGGCGCCGTCCAGGGCCATCGCCCCGAGGTCGGCCGCTTCGCCGAGCCGTTCCAGGTGTACGTCGCTGACCTTGCCCCAGTGCTGCTGGAAGGCCGCGGTCGCGATGCCCTCGTTGCCCGCCAGGAACTCCCGCACGACACCGGCCGTGGCGTCCTTGCCCGCCCGCATCTGCGAGGCGAAGGACCGCAGGCCGTCGGCCATGTCCCGGTAGTCGTCCTCGTCGACGTTGGGCCACTCGACGCCGATGAGGTCCAGCACCCAGGCCGCCTCGTCGGGCAGCACGACCCCCATGTCCGTTCCCCCTTTGTCTTGGCAGGACCATTTCAGGTCACGCGTACGACGGCCGAACTTTACTACGGGAGGCGGGATTTGCTGGGGGTGTGGGAGGGAGTGGAGTGGGGGGTTCGTCGGTGGGACGGGTTGCGGCGGCTGGAATTCGGCGGTGCGGGGACGAGGTTGGGCGGGGGCGTGTTCGGCTGAGGGGGGAAGGGACCCGGGGTCGGCGGGGGTGCTCGACCGTGGACCAAGAGGTCCGGGGCCAGGGCAGCGCTGGACGGCAGGCCGGTGTTCAGCCGTAGCGGGAAGGTCCCGAGCGCCGGAAATGCCCGACGGTGGACGAAGAAGTCCCGGGCAGGGCAGCGCTGGACAGCGGGCCGGCGTTCAGCGGCAGCGGGAAGGTCCCGGGCGCGCGGGAAGTGCTCGACGAGAGGCCGGTCGTACGACGACGGAGTGGGCGGGGGTCGTGCTCGACCAGAACGGAAGTGACCCAGGACGGGCGCGCCGCGCCGCTCAACAGCGCCTGCCGGGCGGGAGCCGAGGCAGCCCGATGCAGACGCGGTACTCAGCGGTGGCCGAACCCGCCTGCCGCGCGGGAGCCGCCCAGGCCGCCCGGGCCGCCCGTGCCGGAGTGCCGCCAGGGTCCGGTGGGCTGCTGTCCCGGAGCCGTACGTGACGTGCCCTGGTCCTCGCCCTGATCCTCGCCCTCGTCCTCGGTGCGACGCGCTTGCTGCCACTCCCCGAAACGCTCGCCGGCCTCGCGGGCCTCTGCTTCGGAACGCTGCTCCCCCGCGCGGCGGACCTTGGCGGCGCCGGAGAACAGGGCGGCGGTGTACTCGGGGTCGGTGAAGGCCTGTTGGGCGGTGAGGTCACCGCGCAGCACGCCGCGCGCCATCTCCCGCAGCTTGGGATCGGGCCCGGTGCTCAGGGTGCGCAGCGCGCGGAGCAGGCTACGAGCCCGGTCCTCGTCCTTGGCGACATCCAGCAACTCCGCCTGGTCCACCTCACGTCCGTCCGGCACGCGAACCTCCCCCTTCCGTACGCCAGTCGCCCCAGTATCCAACAGCCCCGTCGGTCACGGGAGTCGGCGGCACGTCCTCAGGAAGCGAGCGCGCCCCGCATCGTCCTCGCGGTGACCGCAGGGTCGTAACCGTCGGGAACGCCCTCGACGAGGATGATGTCGCCCTCGATGTGCCGCGAACGCAGCGGCGCGATCTCCTGGTACGCGGCGGAGTCCCACCAGGCCCGCGCCTCGGCGATCCCCGGGAAGCCGATCACCACGACATGCCCCGGCCAGCCGCCCTCCTTCACCTCGTGCCCAGCGCCGTGCACGAGGAAGCGTCCGCCGTACGGCTCGAAGGTGGCGGGGATGCGCTCGATGTACTCGGCGATCTCCGGATGCGGCGCGGCTTCCCGCAGGTGGGCTATGGCGTAGGCGGTCATGGTGTCCTCCCGGTCGGTAGGGCTCCGTACGCCGACGAGCCTGGCACGCGGGGCGAACCGGGGTCGATTACCCGGGAGGTAAGCGGTCAGGGTCGTTCAGTCGGGCCTCTCGGCCGGGTCGGCCGGCTCGGAGTAGTCGTCGTCCGGGGCGGACCGCTCGATGTCGTCGTTCGTCGCGGCCCAGCTGGCCAACAGGTTCAGGGCGTCCTGTGAGGGGGACGCGGGCTCGGCGGTGTAGGTGAGGAGGAACTGGCTGGGGCCGTCGCCGAGCGGGAAGGTCTCGAAGGGCAGGTCGAGGTCGCCGACGACCGGGTGGTGGAGGAGCTTTACGCCGGTGGTGTGCATCCGGACGTTGTGGGCGGCCCAGCGGCGCCGGAATTCCTCGCTGCGGGTGGACAGTTCGCCGATCAGGTCCGTGAGCCGCCGGTCGTAGAGGTCGCGGCCGGCCTCGGCGCGCAGCATGGCGACGGCGTCATTGGCGACCTGGTTCCAGTCGCGGAAGAACTCGGTCGCGTGCGGGCTGAGAAAGACGAACCGGGCGTTGTTCGGCGGCCGTACCGGGTCGGCGTAGACGGGGGAGAACAGGGCGCGCCCGAGGTGGTTGGCGGCCAGGATGTCCCCGCGTCCGCTGAGGACGAACGCGGGTGTCCCGGCCATCGAGTCGAGGACGCGCTGCACCGCGGGCCGGACGCGTTGTTGAGCGGGTCGGCGGCGTGGCGGACGGGTCGTGCCCGCGCCGCGCAGGAGGTCGTTCAGGTGGATGCGTTCGGCCTCGTCGAGCTGCAGTGCTTGCGCGATGCCCTCGATGACGCTTTCGGAGACACCGGTGGCGTTGCCGCGCTCCAGCCGCGTGTAGTACTCGCTGGAAATGCCCGCGAGCAGGGCGACCTCCTCGCGGCGCAGCCCGGTGACCCGTCGGCGCTCTCCGCCGTACACGGGCAGCCCGGCCTGCTCGGGCGTGACCCTGGCCCGTCGCGTGCCGAGGAATTCCCGGATCTCCGCGCGGAAATCCTCACGGATGTCGCGGTTGCCGCCTTGTGGGTCGTTTCTGCCTGCTATGCGCCTCACTCTACGAGCGCTGCCGCCGGGAAGGGGGTCCCTGTCAGTGACCCCCTCATCAGGGACTCCCACCCTCGCGTGACAGCGGGTTTTGTTTTGGAGATGCACCGCCCACGGCGGTGCGAACCCCCGCACACACCAGGTGCCGGATCACGGCGTCTGAAAGGAAACTCCTCATGAGCAAGGTCATTCTCGTCACCGGTGCCGGACGCGGCCTGGGCACCGACATCGCCCGCGAGGCCCTCGCCTCCGGCCACCAGGTCGTCGCCACCGGCCGCCGCCCCGAAGAGGTCGAGAAAGCCCTCGGCGGACCGCAGGACAACCTGCTGGTCACCAAGCTCGACGTCACCAGCCTTGAGGACGCCGAGGCCGCCGCGCAGGCCGCCGTCGACCGGTTCGGCCGCATCGACGTCCTGATCAACAACGCCGGCAACCTCTTCACCGGCTACTTCGAGGAGATCTCGCCCGCGCAGATGCGCCGGCAGTTCGAGACGAACGTCTTCGGTCCGATGAACGTCACCCGCGCCGTGCTGCCCGTCCTGCGCAAGCAGCGCGTCGGCCACGTCATCACCATCACCTCGACCGCCGGCCTGGTCGGGATGGAGTTCACCTCCGCCTACGCGGCCTCCAAGTTCGCGGAAGAGGGCTGGATGGAGTCCCTGCGCCACGACGTCGAGCCGTACAACATCCACACCACGGTCGTGGAGCCCGGCTACTTCCGCACCGAACTCCTCGTGGACGGCTCCACCATCTGGCCCGAGCTGTCCATCGAGGACTACGCCCCGCGCACCGCCCCGCGGATCGAGGGCATGAAGAGCATGAACGGCAAGCAGCCCGGTGACCCCGCCAAGCTCGCCCGCGCCCTGCTCACCATCGTCGGCCAGGACAAGCCCCTGCAGCGCTTCGTCGCCGGCGCGGACGCCATCGAGGCCGCCGAGGCCAAGGCGAAGGAACTCCTCACCCAGGCCGAGGCCTCCCGCGAGCTGGGCGGGAATCTCGCCCACGACGACACCACCGTCTGAGGGGGGGCAGCATGCCACTGAATGGCGAGTACGAGCCGAGCACGGCGCAGTTCGTACGTGACCAGGTGGAGCTGTACGAGAACTCCGGCGGCACGGAAGGCACGACGCTGAGTGTCCTGGTCACACGGGAAGAGGACGAGGGGCTACGGGACCTGCCCGTCGTCATCCTGACCACCCTGGGCGCCAAGAGCGGCAAGATCCGCAAGTCCCCGCTCATTCGGGTGGAGCACGACGGCAACTACGCCGCGGTCGCCTCCGCGGGAGGAGCCCCCAAGCACCCGGTCTGGTACCGCAACACGATGGCCGATCCCCGGGTCGAGCTGCAGGACGGCCCGGTGCGCCGGGACATGCTGGCACGCGAGGTGGCGGGGGACGAGAAGGCCGTGTGGTGGGCCCGAGCCGTCGAGGCGTTCCCGGACTACGCGGAGTACCAGAAGAACACGGACCGTGAGATCCCGGTCCTCGTCCTGGAGCCGGCTGCCCAGCCGCACTGACACCCACATCCGGCCCTCCCGGGGCCGCCTACACCTTATGGAGTACCTGATGAAGCACGTATCACTGGGCGGGCTCGATGTCTCGCGCATCGGCCTGGGAGCCATGACCATGGCCGGCGTCTACACCACCGGCGGAGGGCTCGACGACGCCGCGTCGATCCGCACCATCCACCGGGCCCTGGACCTCGGGGTCACGCACATCGACACCGCCGAGATCTACGGTCCCTTCCACAGCGAGAACCTCGTCGGCAAGGCCATCAAGGGCCGGCGCGACGACGTCGTCGTGGCGACGAAGTTCGGCCTGGTCTCCCACGCCGGCGGCGGCCCCGGCGTCATCGACAGCAGCCCCGCCAACGTGAAGGCCGCGGTCGAAGGCTCACTCGTGCGGCTCGGCACCGACCACATCGACCTCTACTACCAGCACCGCGTCGACCCGAACACCCCCATCGAGGAGACCGTCGGCGCGCTGGCCGAGCTGGTCTCCGAGGGCAAGGTGCGCCACATCGGGCTCTCCGAGGCCGGCCCTGCCACGATCCGCCGCGCACACTCCGTACATCCGGTGGCCGCGCTGCAGACCGAATACTCGCTGTGGACCCGTGACGTAGAGGCCGACATCCTCCCGCTGCTGCGCGAGCACGGCATCGGGTTCGTGCCCTACTCCCCGCTCGGCCATGGCCTGCTGACCGGACAGATCCGCACCGTCGACGACTTCACCGACGACGACTGGCGCAAGACCAACCCCCGCTTCACCGGCGAGAACTTCCAGCGCAACCTGGCCATCGTCGACGAAGTACGGGCCATCGGCGCCGAGATCGGAGCCACCCCCGCCCAGACCGCACTGGCCTGGCTGCTGACCCGCGGCGACGACATCGCCCCCATCCCCGGCACCCGGCGGGTCTCACGCGTCGAGGAGAACACCGCCGCCGACGCCGTCGAACTCAGCGCCGCCCAGCTCGACCGCCTGAACAACCTCACACCCGCCGCGGGCGAGCGTCACGACGAGGCCAACATGGCCGGCATCGACCGCTGACCGCCTGCGCCGCGCCCGGCCGGGGCCGCCCACCTCCCAGCGGTCGGCGAGAGTGGGTGTCGGTGACCTCGGCGACTTCGGCGACGATCACGGCGACGGCGTCGACGGTCGGGCTGTCGTGCGGGATGCCCCAGACCGCGCCGGGGGTCCGGTACCAGGACCAGAAGCTGTACGGGGCAAGCTCGACCAGGCCGCACCGCCCCGGAAACCTCGGCCGAGACCGGGCCGCTCACCCCGGGCCCAGCAGGCTCCGCAGCTCGCTGATCTTCAGGATTCGTGCGGACAGCACGAACACCAGAAGCATCGTGAGGCCGCCCGCGGCGAGTCCCAGAGCGGGTGTCGCCAATGGCTTCCACCTCGGCTGATCCGGCCCGACCCAGCCGTGCCGAGGGACGGCCATCGCCACAACCCGCACCGTCCGGGAGCGGAAGAGCGGGCGGCCCCACAGCCACGTCGAGACCAGCGGTCCGACAGCCGCGGTGGGGCTCACACCCGTGTATCAGCCGGAGGCAACCGCCGGCCCGAAGTCCGCCTCCAGCCGCTCCCTCCACCCCGCGTCCGCCAGCCCCGCTCCCACCAGCACGTCCCGCCAGTCCTCCTTGGCCAGCTGGACGGCGTCGAGGAGCCGGTCCACCCGGCCCTGTCCGCACAGCAGCGTCGCTGCGGCGATCCGTTCCTTGTCCTCCCGGTCGCCGCGGTCGGTCAGGTGGTTGACCAGTTCGGTGAGGAGATCTCCCACCACCTCGCCGTCCCGGCCGGGGAAGTCCTCCGCGATGCGCCGTTCGACCCGCATGGTAAGCCCCATTTACCCTCCTTGTCGGCATACGCCCCGGTACGGTACCGCGCCCACCCCTCCCGACACCGCAACCTGTCCCGCAAGAAACTTGACGATCCCTCATTTTGCCGAACTGACAGCCCATCAACAGCGACCGCTTTTAGGGTGCCGTGTTCATGACAGACACCCCCATGAACGAGACCCCCACGAGAGACACCATCGCCCGCCGCACCGTCCTGGTCGCCACGGGCGCCACCGCGGCGACCCTGGCCGTGGGCGCCGCGGCGCCCGGGACCTCCACGGCTCCCACCACCGACACCGCCCCCGTGGCCGCCGCGGCCATCTGCACCCTCACCAAGGAGATGACCGAAGGCCCCTACTACCTCGACGGCCAGTACGTCCGCGCCGACATCACCGAGGGCAAGACCGGCTTCCCGCTCAAACTCGCCCTCACCGTCGTCGACGACGACACCTGCGCCACGATCAGCAACGCCCTCGTCGAGATCTGGCACTGCGACGCGCTCGGCGAGTACTCGGGCTACGTCGGCAACAACGGCCACAACGAGCCCGACAGCGGCACCTTCCTGCGCGGCGGCGTGCTGACCAACGCCGGCGGCGTCGCCAACATCACCACGGTCTACCCGGGCTGGTACCGGGGCCGCTGCGTCCACATCCATGTGAAGGTGCACGTCGGCGTCACGCTCACCTCCGACGGCTCCTTCACCGGCGGCACCGAGCTCCACACCGGCCAGCTCTTCTTCGACGAGACGGTCACCGCCAAGGTCGGCGCGCTCTCGCCGTACTCGGCCAACACGGTCACCCGCACCACCCTCGCCCAGGACGGGATCTACGACGACGGCGGCGCCGCGTCCGGCCTCCTGACCCTGACCGCCCTGGGCAGCAGCCCCTCGGCCGGTTACTCCGGCACCCTGACGCTCGGCGTCGAACGCTGATCACGCGTCGCCCGCCGCCCACAGGAGCGGCGGGCGACGCCCGTTCACTTGCCCGGGCACTCCTTCCACGCCATGTGGTACACGGTGCTGATGTCACCGTCGGTCGAGTCCATCGTCATGAAGCTGACCTTGGACGGCGAGGAGGTGCCCGCGTTCACCCGGACCTCGGTGTTGATGTTGAAGTTGCGCTGAACCCCGCAGGGCGCCCACACCAGCTGGGCCCAGTCCGTGGTGTCGGTCGCCTGCCAGTTGTCGTTGTAGGCGCCGGGGAAGGTGTGGGTCTTGGCGGCCGTCTGCGAGGAGCCCTGGAAGTAGTACGAGGCCCGCTGGACGCCGCTCGCGCCGGCCTGGAGCGAGGCGAAGCCCCGGTAGTCCGCCTCGGCGATGGCGTACGTGAAGCCCTGGGGGACATGGACGATCAGGTTGAGCTGGCAGTTCTTGCGGAACGCCGTGGGGTCGGAGTTGCCGCCGACCTGGGCGAGGTAGTCGCTGTAGGTCACGGTGAACGCGGTGTTGTCCTCGGAGACCGCGACGGCCGCCGTACCCGCGGGACAGCCGGAGCCGTTCACCGTGGCCACGTTGATGACGATCTTGTCCGGGGGCGGGTCGACGAAACCGCCGGACGGGTTGTGCGCGGGCACCGCCGCGGTGACCAGAGCGGCGACGGCGCCGCCCAGAAGAAGTCCACTTGCCATGGGGGGTCTCTCCTCTGCGCTGTAGTTGAAGCGTGGAGAACCTGTGTGGTTTCTGTGAAGCACCGCGGCGATCGAATCGTAGGGAGCGCCCTGTGACACCGCCAGAGCGAACTCCAGCCATTCCGGTGATGGCCGAACTCACGTGTGAACAGCGCCAGTTGGGCGACTACCGCCTCGGACCGGCGACGGCGCACGCCGTGCTGCCGACGACGGTGAGGACCAGGGCCGTCCAGGTGCCCGCCGCCGTGCGGGGAGGCAGCAGCATCCACATCGCCACATGCATCGGCGCACCCGTCGGGGGCGGGGCGAAGAACACCAGCGAGAGCCAGGCGAACGGCAGCGTCCATGCGTACTGGCCGCCCGAGAGCGCCGCGCCGAGGGCGACCAGACCCATCAGGCCCGCGCTGTCGCGGACGACGAACGCGGTGGTGGCCATGGACACGCCCATGGTCTGCACCGTCAGCAGCGACGCGGCGACGGCCACACCGGCGAGCAGCACGTGTGCCGCTCTGCGGGGAATCCAGCGGATCGCGGCCGTCCGGTCCAGCGCGAGGTCCTGCCCGCCGAGCCCTACCGAGACCGCCATCGCCCCCGTGGTGAGGACGAGCACGGGCATGCGCGGATCACCGGGCCCCGTGTTCCCGTCCCGGGCGAGTGCCCACACCGTCACCGCGCCGATCAGCACCGCGGCGAGCGCCGCGGGTACCTGACGCGAACGCGCGTACAACGTCAGCCATCTCACCGGGACGCACCGCCGGACAGGACGTCGAACGGGTCGCCCTTGCAGGAGAGGGCGGCAGCGCGCATCGCGTTGATCCGCGAGAGCTGCTCGGCCCGTGGCAGCGCCTTGAGTTCCTTCCCCACCGGGCGGGCCTCGGCTTCGACCTCGCGGCGCAAACCTGCTGACAACGTGCCGGGAAGCGGCTTGAGGTCCCCGAGGACCCAGCCCAGCGCGACGGCCTGCGCGAATTCATCAGCCGCACCACCATCCACGGCGACGTACGCCGGTACAGCTCCTCGAACGCGGCACGGTCGCCTTTGGCCACCAGCCGGACGAGACGCTCCTCGTCCATCTCGTGCAGCGCTGCTCTGACTGATCTCACACCTGCTAGACGCCCGGCCCCGGCGACAGGTTTTCCCCTCGCCGTGATCCACGTCACATAGTCAGGCGGAGTTCACCGACGGGCCGCTGCGGCCCACAGCGCGTACAAACCGGCAGCGGTGTCCGGGCGTTGAGCAGCACGATGAGGAAGGCGAGCACCGAGGAGCAGTTCGCTCGCCCCAGGGCGAGCAGGATCAGCGTGCTCATGGGTAGCGCGAACTGAGAATCAGGGGTTCTCCCACGCCGCCGGTTCGGCCGCGAGCCGTTGGACCGGCTCGGGGAGCGCGTCGCCCGCGATGTCGGCGATGGTGACGCCCTCCAGGATCTTGCGGACGTTGGCCCGCAGGGCGATCCACAGCGGGAGCAGCGGCTGTGCGGAGCCGGTGTACTCCAGACCGGTGGGCCGCTCGCCGCGCACCGACACGATCGGCCCGTCGACCGCGCGGATGACGTCCGCGACCGTGATGGCCGAGGCCTCCCGGGCGAGCCGGTAACCGCCGCCCCCGCCCCGCCTGCTGTCGACGATCCCACCGCGCCTCAGGTCGCCGAGAATCCCCTCCAGGAACTTGTGCGGAATGTCCTGGACCGCGGCGATGGCCTCGGCCTTCACCGGCTCCGCGTCCTGCCTCACGGCAAGCTCCAGCACCGCCCGTACCGCGTAGTCCGCCCGTGCAGAGATCCTCATACGACAATTGTGCGGCGTTGGGGCGTGGACGATGGCCACGTCACAATAGGCACACCACTCACACCCACGGACGGACTGGCGCTAGCGCGGCACGACCAGGAGGCGCTCCCTTGGAGCTGAGCAGACGTACATTCAGCGCCCTCGCCGGCACCACGGCGCTCGGCTTCGCGCTGAGCGGCAGTGGTGGGGAGACCACCCGGGCGTACGCCTCCCACAGCGTGCCCACCGGGCCCGCACCGGGCGCGCCCGCCGCCGACCGGGTGCGGCACAAGGTCGGCTACGACAAGTACTCGCTGCTGGTCGACGGCCGGCGTCTGGTGCTGCGATCGGGCGAGATGCACCCCTTCCGGCTGCCGAGTCCGTCGCTGTGGCGGGACGTCCTGCAGAAGATGCGCGCCCACGGCTTCAACGCGGTGAGCCTGTACGTGGCCTGGAACTACCACTCCCCCGGCCCCGGCCAGTACGACTTCACCGGCGTCCGCGACCTGGACCTGTTCCTGCGCACGGCCGCCGAGACCGGCCTGTACGTGATCCTGCGCCCCGGCCCGTACATCAACGCCGAGGTCGACGGCGGCGGCTTCCCGGGCTGGCTCGCGGCGACCGCGGGCCGGGCCCGCACCTCTGACCCGACGTATCTGTCCCACGTCGACGAGTGGCTGACCGAGGTGAACGCGATCGCCGCCCGGCACCTGTTCACCAAGGGCACGGGCACGGTCCTGCTCTACCAGATCGAGAACGAGTACGACGCCCTCGTCGACGAGAGCCCCGGCCGCGACTACATGTCCCACCTGTACAAGAAGGTGCGCGCCGACGGGATCGACGTACCGCTCTTCCACAACGACAAGGGCAGGAACGGCTACTGGACTCCGGGGTCCTTCAACACCGGGGGCGAGGAGCGCGGTTGGCTGTACGGCTTCGACGGGTACCCCGATCCGGCCGAAGTGCCGCCCGACTGGGGCGACTTCGGCGTGGGCGGGCTGAAGGGCGGGGCGACGGCCAGCCCCAGGACACCCGGGTTCATCCCGGAGTTCGGCGGCGGCTGGTTCGATCCGTGGGGCGGCGCCACCTTCGACGGCAAGGGGTACGCCGAGGCGCGGTACACCCGGGACGCTGCCTACGAGCGGCGTTTCCAGCTCACCAACCTCGCCAACGGCATCACCGTGCACAACGTCTACATGACCTTCGGCGGCACCTCGTGGGGCTGGCTGCCCGCGCCGCAGGTCTACACGTCGTACGACTACGGGGCGGCGATCGACGAGGCACGCCGGCAGACACCGAAGCTCGCTCCGATCCACCAGCTCGGCCATCTCCTGGGGACCGTGCCGGACTTCGCCAAGCTGGACCGGGCGGACGCGGTGCGGGCCGAGGACCAGCGGCTGAAGGTGTACCACCTGACCAATCCGGACACCGGCTCCCATGTGTACGTCGTGCGCAACGACACCGACGCGCCGATCACGACGACGATCCCGGACGCCGGGATCGACGTGGCCTTCACCGTCGCCGCCCATGACGCCCGACTGCTCGCCGCGAACCTGCAGTTGGGCGGACGCACGCTCAAGTACGCCACCGCGCAGCCCATGATGTACCTGAAGGTCGGGCGGCTGGACGTCGCCGTGTTCACCGCCCCGCACGGCGAGATGGCCCAGGTCCTGCTGGAGTGCCCGGAGGAACCGCTGGTCACCCGGGGCGACTCGGACCCCGCCTGGAACTACGACCTCGGCGTCCTCAGGATCACCGTGCCGGTGGGCGTCGGCGGCCCGGCCCGGGTGCGGGTCGAGGGCGGCGGCAGCGACACCCCGCTGCTGCTGATCTTCGCCGACGACCCCTGGTCGCTGCGGCTGTTCCCGGTGGACACCCCGACCGGACCGGTGCTGGTGTACGGGCCCTCGCTGGTGCGCGGGGCCACCCTGGACGGCCCGACCGCCCATCTCACCGGCGACACCGTCAAGGGGACGGGCATGGAGGTGTGGGCCCCGCGCGGCATCGGCCGGATCACCTGGAACGGACGCCCGCTGCGTACCTCGGTCAGCACCATGGGCAGCCTGCGCGCCGACATGCCGGCCACGCCCGGACAGCTCCCCGTGCCCGCCGTGGGCGAGGTGCGGCTGCCCCCACTGAGCGGCTGGCGGCGCCGTACCGAGAACTTCGAGTCCCTTCCGGACTACGACGACTCCGGCTGGACGGCGGCCGACCGCACCGGTTCGTACAGCGTCACCCCGGTCCCGAAGGGCGGGCCGGTGCTGTTCGCCGACGACTACGGATTCCACTACGGCGACGTCTGGTACCGCGGACGTCTGACGGACGCGGACGACCTGGAGTCGGTGTCCCTCGCCTACAGCACCGGCACGCAGGGGCTGCTGATGGCGTGGCTGGACGGCGAGCCGCTGGGCACGCACCGGATGCCCGTGCCAGACAAGCGCACTGCGCGCAAGGGGAGTTGGGCGGCGACGGCCACCTTCGACGCGCCGCCGCCCTCCGGGTCCTCGCCCCGCGTCCTGTCCGTCCTCGTCCGCCGGATGGCACACGACATGGACGGCGGATCCACCGATTCCCACAAGGTGGCCCGCGGGTTGACGGAGGTCACCTTCAAGGGTGGTTCACCGAAGGTGAGTTGGCGCATCCGGGGCGAGACGACACCCGACCCGGTGCGTGGTCCGCTCAACAACGGCGGACTGTACGGGGAGCGCAAGGGCTGGCATCTGCCGGGCTTCGCCGAAGAGCACTGGGAACCCACGGAGTTGCCGCGCGCCGACCGGCGCCAGGGGGTCACCTGGTACCGGACGACGTTCCGGCTCGCCGTCGACGCCGGCATCGACGCCCAGGTCGGCCTCACCCTCGACGACGATCCGCGGCGCGCCTACCGCGTCCAGATCTTCCTCAACGGCTGGAACATGGGCCAGTACGTCAACGACGTGGGCCCGCAGCACACCTTCGTCCTGCCGAACGGCATCCTGCGCACCCGTGGCACCAACACCCTGGCGCTGGCGGTGCTGTCCGACGGGACGACGGAGTCGGGGCCGGGGGTCGTACGGCTGACGGCGATGGGGGCCTCGGCCGGAGGTGTACCGGTCACGCAGGTGGATTCACCCGGCCGTTAGCCTGATGTCGTTGAACTTTCGAGCACCCGTACTTGGGAAGGTGACCGGCGATGTCGCTGAGCCCCGGCGATCCTGAGTCCATCGGCGGTTACACGCTGGTCGACCGGCTCGGCAGCGGCGGCATGGGGGTCGTCTACCTCGGCCGCTCGGACTCCGGGCGGCAGGTCGCGGTCAAGCTCGTGCACCCCGCATACGCGCTGGACGAGGAGTTCCGCACCCGCTTCCGGCAGGAGGTCGCGGCCGCCCGCCGGGTGAGCGGTGCGTTCACGGCCCCGGTGGTGGACGCCGACCCGGACGCCCCGCAGCCGTGGATGGCGACGCTGTACGTCCCGGGCCGCACCCTCGCGGACATCGTGGCCCAGGACGGCCCCCTGCGCGGCAGCGCGCTGCGGGTGCTCGCGCTGGGCCTCGTCGAGGCGCTGCGGGACATCCACCGGGTCGGCATGGTCCACCGGGACCTGAAGCCGAGCAACGTCCTGATGGCCGAGGACGGGCCTCGTGTCATCGACTTCGGCATCTCGTACGCCGTCGACAACGAGGCGCTCACCATGACCGGGCGGCTGATCGGCACCCCGCCCTTCATGTCCCCGGAGCAGTTCGCCGCGCCGCGCGAGGTCACCGGGGCCTCGGACGTCTTCTCGCTGGGGTCGCTGCTGGTCTACGCGGCCACCGGCAGTCGCCCGTTCGACGGCAGCAGCCCGTATCTGACGGGCTATCAGGTGATGTACGAGCCGCCGGCCCTGGAGGGGGTCGCGGAACCGCTGCGCAGCGTCGCCGAACGCTGCCTGGACAAGGACCCGGCAGCCCGGCCGGAACTCGGTGAACTGCGCGAGCTGCTCAGGGCGTTGCCGGACACCGACGCGCCGGCCGTCTCGGCCACACCGGTGTCGCCCGGGCCGTCCGGCCCCGCGGCGACCAGCCACCAGCGGGAGAGCCGAGGTGATCGGGGAGGCCGCGGGTCCCGGCGGCGGGTCCTCGTCGGTCTGGTCGCGGCCCTGGCCGTCACCGGGCTGAGCATCGCGGCGGTGCGGGCCGGGTCGGACACTGAGGGCGCGTCCCCGTCACCGGCCGAACCGTCGTCCACCTCGCCCGGGTCCACCGGCCCCGCCGCCGTGACACTCCCGCCCAAGCACGTGCCCTGGGACTACCAGATCGGCGGCGCGTACCCCCCGGCGAAGGGGGTCCGCGTGGTGAGCCGCAGCTACGAGGACGCCCCCGCACCCGGGCTCTACAACATCTGCAACATCAACGCCTACCAGGCGGAGTCGGACGCGGAGAGCGACTGGGACGCCGACCTGCTGCTGCGCGACGCCGACGGGAAGGTCGTCCACGACACGGACTGGGGCGAGGCCGTCCTGGACATCCGTACGGCCGCCAAGCGCGAGCGCATCGCCGCCGAACTGGACACCAGGATCGACGCCTGCGCGGCCAAGGGCTACCAGGCCGTGGAGCCCGACAACTACGACTCCTTCACCCGCTTCCCGTCGTATCTCAAGGCCGCCCAGGCCGAGGCCCTGATGAAGCGGCTGGCGGCGCGCGCCCATGCCGAAGGCCTGGCCATCGCGCAGAAGAACACCGCGGAGCTCGTTTCCGACCGCGCGTCCCTGGGCCTGGACTTCGCCATCGTGGAGGATTGTGCGGAGTACGACGAGTGCGGCGGGTTCGCCGACGCCTTCGACGACAACGTCCTCATGGTCGAGTACACCAAGAAGGGCCTGACCACGGCGTGCGCCACCTGGAGCAGCACCCTCAGCGTGGTGCGCCGGGACGAGGAGGTCGTGCCCGAGGGCGCCGACGGTTTCCTGCGCGAAACCTGCTGACACCCTCGGGCACCGAGTTCAGCCGAGCCGGATCACGTTCCAGGACAGCGGCTCCAGTACGGCGGTGAGGGTGCCGTCCTTCAGCGCGGTGCCCTCGGCCGCGTGCGGGGCGACCCGCTCGGGGGCGTCGAGGGTGTTGCGGGCGTCCGGGTCGGCGTCCGCGAGGACGCTGTGCTCGACGACACTCGTCAAGTCCAGCCCGCTCAGGGTGACTTCGAGCGTCAGCTCCTCGTTCTGGCTGCGGTTGACGGCGAAGACGGTGACCGTGCCGTCCTCGGCGCGCACGGCCGTGGCGTGCAGGAGGTCCGTCTCGCCGAACTTCTTCGTCTCGTGCGTCGGCGAGTCGACCCGTACGTCGAGGACCTCACCGCGGCCGTACTTCGAGGCCTGCGCGAACGGGAAGAACGTCGTCTGGCGCCAGGCCGGGCCGCCCGGCTCGGTCATGATCGGGGCGATCACGTTGACGAGCTGGGCGAGACAGGCGACGGTGACGCGGTCGGCGTGCCGCAGCAGGGCGATGAGGAGCGAGCCGAAGACGACCGCGTCCACGACGCTGTAGTTGTCCTCCAGGAGACGGGGAGCCTCGGGCCAGTCGTCCCGCTCGAACTCCTTGGCGCGCTTCTCCCACTCGGGCAGGTACCAGACGTTCCACTCGTCGAAGGAGAGGTTGATCTTCTTCTTCGACTTGAGCTTCGCACCCACGTGGTCGGCGGTCGCGACGACGTTGTCTATGAACGACTCCATGTCGACGGCGGAGGCGAGGAAGGAGTCGATGTCACCGTCCTCGGGCCAGTAGTAGGCGTGCAGGGAGACGTAGTCGACGAGGTCGTACGTCTCCTCGAGGACCGTCGCCTCCCACTCGGCGAAGGTCGGCATGGACTGGCTGGAGGAGCCGCAGGCGACGAGTTCGACGCCGGGGTCGATCTGGCGCATCGCGCGGGCGGTCTCGGCCGCGATCCGGCCGTACTCCTCGGCCGTCTTGTGGCCGGTCTGCCAGGGGCCGTCCATCTCGTTGCCGAGGCACCAGAGGGTGATGCCGAAGGGGTCCTTGTCGCCGTGGGCGACCCGGAGGTCCGACAGGGCGGTGCCTTCGGAGTGGTTGGCGTACTCCTGGAGTTCGAGTGCCTCGGCGACGCCCCTCGTGCCGAGGTTCACGGCCATCATGGGTTCGGCCTGGGGGCCGACCTTGCGGAGGAAGTCGATGTACTCCGACAGGCCGAAGCGGTTGGTCTCGGTGGAGTGCCAGGCGAGGTCGAGGCGGCGGGGGCGGTCGGCGGCCGGGCCGACCGAGTCCTCCCACTTGTAGCCCGAGACGAAGTTGCCGCCGGGGTAGCGCAGAGCGGTGACGCCGAGTTCGCGGACGAGGTCAAGGACGTCCTGGCGCAGGCCCTTGTCGTCGGCGGTGGGGTGGTCCGGTTCGAAGATGCCCGTGTAGACGCAGCGGCCGAGGTGTTCCACGAAGGAGCCGAAGAGGCGGGGGTTGACGTCACCGACCTTGAAGGCGGGGTCGAGGGTGAAGCGGGCGGTGGGCTTGCTCATGGGGACCTTTCAGGAACGGAGTTACTTGACAACGGGCCAGTCACGCACCCAGCCGAGCCTGTTCAGGCCCAGCTTCGGTGTGCCGTTGTCGTCTGCGTCGTAGTAGTGGTACGCCAGCCAGTCCTGGCCGCGGGTGCGGAAGACCGACTCGCCTCCCGTGCCGATGTACCTCCCGTGTCCTGCCAGCAGCAGGTCGCCGCCGCCCTCCAGCAGCGGCTTGCCGGTGCTGTCGACGTACGGGCCCGTGATCGTCGTGGATCTTCCGACTCTGATCTTGTACGTGGAGTTCACTCCCGCACAACAGGCGTCGTAGGACGCGAAGAGGTAGTAGAAGCGGCCGTGCTTGACGACGTACGGGCCCTCGACGGCGTACGGGGCGTCGGGGCGGGTGGCCAGGTGGTGGACGGTGGCACCGGGGAGGGCCTTCCCGGTGACCGGGCTGAGCTCGACCATGCGGATGCCCGTCCAGTACGAGCCGAACGACATCCACAGCCTGCCGTCCGCCCGGACGACCGCCGGGTCGATGGCGTTCCAGGAGTCGGTGGTCTCGGAGGTGAAGACCTTGCCGTGGTCGGTCCAGGTGCCGGGGAGGCCGGACGGGGAGGTGGCCACGCCGATCGCGGAGTGGTTGGTGCCCCAGGAGGAGACGGCGTAGTAGAGCCAGTACCGGCCGGCGCGGTACGTGACGTCCGGCGCCCAGGGGTCGCCGGTGTCGTTGTACTCGTACCACCAACTCGGCGGCTCGGCGAAGGCGTTGCCCGCGTCGGTCCAGTGCCGAAGGTCCTTGGACAGCCGGGCGCCGATCACACCGCCGGTCGAATAGGCCGCGTAGCCCCCGGACTTGAGCTGGACGACCGTCGGGTCGTGGATGATCTGCTGCCCGGTGATCGGGAGCGGGTCGGGGTAGGTGACGTCCGCCTGCGCCGTGGTCGGGAGCAGGGCGATGAGTGCGGCGGTCAGGAGGGTCACGTATCTCAGGCGCTTCAACTCGGACTCCTTACTGACCGGCCAGCCCCGTGTGGGCCACGCCCGCCACGATCTGGCGCTGGAAGAAGACGAACACGATGATCAGCGGCAGGCCCGCCATGAGGCCGCCGGCCATGAGCTGGGCCCACTGGATGCCGTAGGAGTTCATGACGGTCGCGATGCCGTTCGGCATGGTCATCAGGTCGGGGTTGTTGGTCACCATGTAGGGCCACAGGAAGTTGTTCCAGGAGGCGATGAAGGTGAAGATGCCGACCGCCGCCAGGGACGGCCTCGCGAGCGGGACGACGATCGTGAAGAAGACCCGCCAGCGGCCCGCGCCGTCGATGAAGGCCGCCTCCTCCAGTTCGCGCGGGACGCCCTGGAAGAACTTGTAGAGGATGTAGACCATCGCGGCCGGCGCGCACTGGGGCAGGATCATGCCCCAGTACGTGTCGACCATCCCCATCTGCTGGACCGTGGTGAACAGCGGCACCCCGAGGACCGCCGGGGAGATCATCAGGCCCGACATCACGATGCCCATGAGCACGCTCTTGCCGCGGAACTCGGTGCGGGCGAAGCCGTATCCCGCCAGCGCGCTGACCGTCAGCACGACGGAGGTGACGCAGACCGACACCACCAGCGAGTTGATGAACCAGTTGGTGATGTTGCCGGTCTCCCACAGCGCCTTCCACGCCTGGACCGTCCAGACCTTCGGCAGCCAGTGCGGCGGGATCTCGGCGGCCTCCGCCTCGGACTTGAGGGAGGTGAACAGGGCGGCGGCGATCGGCGCGACGAAGACGGCGGAGACGGCGACGCCGAGGAGGGTCAGGATGATCTGGCTGGGCGTCCAGGGTTTACGGGTGCTCTTGCGGACCTGTACGGCGGTGGTCATCGGCCGCCCTCCTCACGGGTGCGCAGCAGCCACATCCGAGCCAGGGCGACGACTGCGATGATCACGAAGAAGATGATGGACATCGCGGAGGCGTAGCCCACGCGGTAGCTGGTGAAGCCCTGTTCGAGGGTGTACTGGACGAAGGAGCGGGTGCTGACCTCCGGCCCCGGCCCGAAGTCCATCATCACGACGGCCTGGTCGAAGAGCTGGAGCGAGGCGAGGATCTGGAGCGCGATCACCAGACCGGTGATGTTGCGCAGCATCGGCAGCGTGATGTGGACCATGCGGTGCCAGGCGTTCGCGCCGTCCAGCTTCGCGGCCTCGTAGAGGTGGTCGGGGATGCCCTGGAGGGCGGCGAGGTAGAGCAGGAAGCTGAAGCCGACGGTCCACCACAGGGTCTCGATGACGATGGCGAGCATCGCGTACGACTTGTCGGTCAGCCAGGGTGTGTCGAGCCCGAAGGTCTCGTTGATCAGGCCGATGCCCTGGGTGAACAGCCACTGGAACATGTTGGCGGCGACCGTCGAGGGCAGCAGGAACGGCACGAAGAAGCACAGCCGCCACAGCCACTTGCCGCGCTCGATGTGGTGGGCGAGCATCGCGAGCAGGAAGGCGAGGACCGTGATGCACGGGACGACCAGCAGCGTGAAGTAGGCGCTGTGGCCGAGCGCGTCCCACATCGCCGAGTCGTTGAGGGCCTCGCGGTAGTTGTCGAGGCCGACGAAACTCGCGCCGTCGCCGGAGATGTTGGCGTCCGTGAAGCTGAGGTAGATGCCGCGCAGCAGCGGCCAGATCACGAACAGTGCGAAGAGCGCGAGGAAGGGGGCGACGAACCAGCCGCCGTGCTGGAAACCCTGCTTGCGGCGGACGGTCGCCGTGGCGGTCGCGGTCCTGGCCCGTGCCGGTGCGGCGACGGTCTGAGCGCTGGTCGTCATGCGACCGCACCTCCCTGCGCGGCGGTCCTGCCGTCCATCGGGTTCTTCGAGGCGAGGAGCTTGGTGAGATGGCTCTTCATCGTCTGCGCGACCTTGTCCGGCTTGGCGGAGCCCATCGTCGAGGAGACGACGACCGGGCCGAGGTCCTGGGCGAGCACGCCGGTGGAGCCCGCGAACCACACCTTCGGCTCGGTGGCCTGGTGGTCCATGGCGCCGGCGTACTCGTTCTGCGGGGTGAGCTTCTTGTACGCGGCCGTGGAGAGCGTCGGCGTGTACGCGGGGATGTGCCCGCCGGCCGCCCACTGGAGGGCGTGCGTCACGACGTAGGCGGCGAGTTGGTGCGCGCCCTCGTTGGTGGCGCCGCCGCGGCCCGCCTGGTGCGGCAGGACGAAGGCGTGCGACTCGGCGTGGGTGGCCGGCCTGCCGAAGACGGGCGGCAGCGGGGTCGCGCCGTAGTCCAGCTTCGCGCCGGAGAAGACCGGCACGGACCAGTTGCCCTCCCAGGTGAAGGGGGCGCCGTTGATGAACTGTTCACCGGTGGGGGCGCCGGGGATGACGTACCCGTCGGTGACGTGCCTGCGGAGGAACTCCAGTACCTGGGTGGCCTTGTCGGGGTCGAAGAGGACCTCGGTGTCGGCGTCGTTGAACCACTTGCCGCCGAGCTGGGTGTAGAAGGCGACGAAGAACCACCACTGGAAGTTCTGGTCGTTGGTCCACAGGCCGATCGTCTGGAGCCCCTTCTTCTGGGCGGCCTTGGCCTTCTTCAGGACGTCGAACCACTCGTCGGTGGAGGTGACCGGGATCATCCGGCCGTCGTCGCCGAGCAGACCCGCCTTGCCCAGGACGTCCTTGCGGTAGAAGCAGAGCTGGACGTGGATGTCGAGCGGGAGGGCGTAGAGCTTGCCGTCGATGACGCCGCGCTTCCACAGCGCGGGGTTGTAGTCCTGCTCCCGTACGCCGTACTTGGCGAGCAGGTCGACGTCCCACGGATCGAGGAGCCGGCCGGGCGAGAAGCCGGTGACCCGGCCCATGTGCATGACGCCGAGGTCGGGTGCGCGGTTGCCCGCGGCCGCCATGGCGAGCTTGGTGTAGAAGGGGTTGCCCCACTGGAGGGTGGAGTCCTTCACGTCGATGTCCGGGTTGGCCTTGCGGAAGGCGTCCAGCATCGTGATCATGTTCGCGCCGTCGCCGCCGCTGAAGAGGTTCCAGTAGCGCACCCGGGTGTCCGCGCCGGAGGCGAGCGCGTCGGCGCCGGTGCCGAGGGCCGCGAAGCCGAAGCTCGCGGCGACGCTCAGTCCGCCCGCCGCGGCGAGAAGTTGCCTGCGGCTCAGGTCAGGTCGTCCCATTCCCTGCCCCATCTGTTCGATATCTCGAATTGCGCTCGTAACTTCGAACGGGACCGTAGGCAGGAAGCGCTTTCCAGTCAATGGGCCCGGCAGCAAAATCGGATCGCGTGACGGGACAGTTCAGGGCGCGTACTCTCGAACAGCCCGTCCTACGGCGGCGGGAGAGCTCAGGGGGTGGGATGGACATCGCGGGCGCGCGCAGGAGTGCGGCCCGGATCGCCTCGGCGCTGCGGCGCACCCGTGCGACCTCGGCCATGCGCGATCTGGTCTCCCACCTCACCTCCGCTGTCCGGGCCAGACCCCGCCCCCCGGCCGACGTGCCCGAGCTGTGCCGGGCCCTGTGCCAGGAGATGAGCGCGCGCCGCGGCGGCCGGCCGGTGGACCTGCGCTTCGAGCGGTTCCCCGACGAGATCGCGGTGACCGGACTGTGGGTGGAGTTCCAGGACTTCGACCTCGTCATCGTGGAGGAGCGGGCCGAGGAGATGCAGCAACTGGTCATCCTTGGCCATGAGTTGTGGCACCTGCACGCGGGCCACTCCCACCATCACGCGGCCGCGGCGGACGCGCTGGCCGGCCGGCCCGGCTGGGACTCCGTCGCCCTGACCGTGGCGGCACGCAACGGCTCCCGCGAGGCGGACGAGGCCGAGGCGGACGACTTCGGGCACCGGCTGGCGGCCGCCTTCCGGCCGTTCGTCTCCGCACGCGGTTCCGGCGTACGGCCCGACCCCGTCCAGAGGTCCCTCGGCTACCGCGGAGGCCGAGGGCGGTGACCCACCCCGAACCGGCACCCCAACTGGCCGCCTCCATCACCGGTCTGTACGTCTCCTTCTGGCTCCCGGGACTGGTCCTCACCGCCGCCCTGGTGATCAAACTGCCCAGCATCCTCAAGCTGTGGCGGGACCCGCTGCTGCGTGCCGTGGGCGGTCTGCTGCTGTTCGCCTGCGCGGTGTTCGTCTTCGCGGCCCCCAGCACCATCGCCTGGACCAACCGGGTCACCGGCGTCCCGAACATCGCGGCGCCCTGGGTCTACTCCCTCATCACCGCGCTGTCCGCGTCCTGGCTACTGCTGGTCGTGCACTGGCGCAACGGCCTCACCGAGCGGTCGGCCGAGACACGGCGCGCGACCCGGTGGGTGGTCTACGCGTACGCGACGGTGGTGGTCGCGCTGTGGACGCTCTTCGCGCTCGCCGACGTCCCCGTGGAGCGGATCGAGGACCTGGACACGTACTACGCCAGTACGCCGTTCATGCGCGAGGAGATCCTGCTCTACCTGTTCGCACAGGCCCTGGCCTGCTCCATCACGACCCGGCTCGTGTGGAACTGGATCCGCACCGACGGCCTCAACGCGTGGCTGCGCTGGGGGCTGAGGTTCCTGGGCATCGGCTTCGCTACCAACCTGCTCTTCAGCGCGGCCAAGCTCACGGCCGTGGTGGCCCGGTGGACCGGGCACGACCTGGACTGGCTGAACACCAACATCGCGCCGTCGGCCGCCTGCATCGCGGCGACGCTGGTCGCGATCGGCTTCATCGTCCCGCACGCCGGCCAGTACCTGCACGAGCGCTGGCTGGTCCGCCGCCGCCACCGGGAACTGGGGCCCCTCGCCCGGCTGATGCGGACCGTCGCGGGCGGCCGCGAGCCGCTCGCCCTGCGCACCACCCCCGAGATGCGCCTCATCCGCCGCGAGACCTTCATCCGCGACGCGCTGCTCCAGCTGTCCCGGTTCCTCGACGAGGACCTGCGCACCCGTTCCTACGGCGCGGCCGTCGCCCTCGGCTTCGAGCGCGGCCGCGCCCAGGCCCTCGCCGCCGCCGTGACGATCCTGGACGCCGTCGAGACCCGCCGGCGCTCCCCGGACGCCGACGGCGACGGGGACCCCGACACCACGTACCTGCTGCAGGAGATCGCGGCCGTGTCCGACGTCCTGCACAGCCCCGACGAGATCAAGGCGGTACGCGCCCGCGCGGCCGTCCCGGCAGAGAGCAAGTCCACGCATGAGCACTCCGTCTTCCCGGGGGACAACCTCCGGGTCCCCGGCAGAAAAGCAGGTCGTCGAGGGTGACCGGCGTGGACAACGCGAGGCGGACCTGAGCGGGCGCCCCTCCCCCGCCAAGGTCGCCGTCGTCCTCGGGGGATCCCATACGGGGATGCTCGCGGCGGCCGCGCTGGCGGACCTCGCCGACCGGGTCGTCGTGGTGGAGCGGGACGAGCTGCCCGGGAAGCCCGCGCCCCGCAAGGGCCTGCCGCAGGCCCGGCACGCCCACATGCTCTGGTCGGGCGGGGTACGGGCCATGGAGGACCTCCTGCCGGGCGTCACCGGCACGCTGACGGACGCCGGGGCCCGCCGGGCGCCGGTCACCACCGACATGGTCGTCCTCTCGGCACACGGCTGGTTCCGGCGCTGGCCCGAGTCCCACCACGTGATCCTGGCCGGGCGGGACCTGCTGGACGCGACGGTCCGGGCCCGGGTCCTCGCGGACGACCGGATCGAGGTGCTCGGCGGCACGGAGGTACTGGGGCTGGCGGGGGACGAACGGGCGGTCACCGGGGTCCGGGTACGGGAGCGCGACGGCCGCGAACGGACCATCGACGCGGGCATGGTCGTGGACGCGACCGGGCGGGCCTCCGGGACGCCCCGCTGGCTGACGGAGCTCGGGCTGCCGGCACCGGAGCGGCGCGAGGTCGACTCCGGCCTGGCGTACGCGAGCCGCCTCTACCTCGCGCCCGAGCAGGCCCGCGACGGCTTCCCCGTCATCAACGTGCAGCCGGACACGCGGGCGGCCGGACCGGGCCGGGCGGGCTTTCTGCTGCCGATCGAGGACGGCCGGTGGATCGTCACCCTCAACGGCACGCGCGGAGGCGAACCGTCGCCCGCCGACGAGGACTTCGTACGGTTCGCCCGCGAGGAGCTGCGGCATCCGCTGATCGGCGACCTGATCTCCCGGGCCGAGCCGCTGTCCGGCGTCTCCTTCACGCGTACGACCGTCAACCGACGGTACTTCTACGAGCGGATGGCGGCCTGGCCGGAGAACTTCACGGTCCTCGGCGACGCGCTGGCCGCGTACAACCCGGTCTACGGGCACGGCCTGGCCGTCGGCGCCCAGAGCGCGCTCGTCCTGCGGGATCTGACGCGGCGGTACGGGTGGGGGAGCGCCGGGTTGTCGCGTCGGGTGCAGAAGGCGGTGGCCCGGCCGGTCGAGGCGGCGTGGGAGCTGGCGACCGGGCAGGACGTGTTCTATCCGGGGGCCACGGAGAACGGGCCGACGGCACGGGACCGGGCCGTGGCCGCGTACGTCTCCCGTCTCATGTACACGGCGACGGGCAACGGGCGGATCGCCCGCCGCGTCACCGACGTGACGTCGCTGGAGCGGCGGGCGGAGGTCCTGCTGGCGCCGGGTGTGCTGCTGGCGGCGGCGGTGGGCCCGTTGAAGCCGACTCTGGCCGAACCGCCCTTGACCGCGGAGGAGTTGAAGAAGGCGGAGCTTCGGTAGTCAGCCCGCGAACGGCTGTTGCGCCACGCCCTTCCCGGCCCCCGGTACCACCAGCAGTGAGCCCGCCACCGGGTGCGGGGCGTCCAGCCCCACCCGTGCGGTCGTGATGTACAGGTCGGTCAGGTCCGGGCCGCCGAACGCGCACGCGGTGACGCGCGGGGTCGGGAGGGTGATCACGTGGTCGAGGCTGCCGTCCGGCGTGTAGCGGCGGACCGCTCCCCCGTCCCACAACGCGACCCAGACGCATCCGTCGGCGTCGACCGTGAGCCCGTCGGGGAAACCGGCGCCGTCCTCGATCCCGACGAAGGGCCGGCGGTCCGAGAGCCGCCCGCTCTCGTGGTCGAAGACGTCGACGCGGCGGGTGGGCGAGTCGATGTAGTACATGAGCCGGCCGTCCGGGCTCCACCCGGTGCCGTTGCTGACGGCCACGTCGTCGAGGACGGTGCGGTGCGTGCCGTCACCCGTGATCCGGGACAGGGTGCCGCCGCCCGGGGCCTCGTCGTAGCGCATGGTGCCCGCCCACAGGGAGCCGTCGGGGGCCACGGCGGCGTCGTTGGCCCGGCGGCCGGGGACGGGCTCGTGGTGGAGCCAGCGGAAGGAGTCGTCGGGGTCCAGCAGGGCCACGCCGTCCCGGAGGTTGAGGACGAGTCCGCCGCCCGCGCGCGGCTTGACGGCGCCTATGTGCTGGTCCAGGACGCGGACCGTGCGGTGGCCGGAGAGCGGGTCGTAGGTGTGCAGCCGGGCGCCGAGGATGTCGATCCACAGGAGCCGCTCGCCGTCCCACGTGGGCCCTTCGCCGAGGGTGGCCTCGGCGCGTACGGCGACGTCGTACGTCGTGAAGCGGGTCATCCCACGCTCCGGTGGCCGAGGCGCTCGGACAGCTCGGCGGCGCCCTTGGCGGCGAGCTGCTCCAGCTCGGAGCGGCGGTCGTCGCTCCAGCGGATCATCGGCACGGAGATGGAGAGCGCGGCGACGACCTGCCCGGTGCGGTCGCGGACCGGGGCGGCCACGCAGGACACGTCCGGGTTGGACTCGCGGTTCTCGACGGCGACCCCTCGCTGCCGGATCTCGTCCAGGGCCTCGCGCAGGGCAGCGGGGTCGGTGATGCTGTTGGGCGTCATACCGGGGAGCGGAGTGTCGTCCGGGATGCGGGAGGCGAGCTGCGGCTCCGGGAGGGAGGCGAGGAGCATCTTGCCGACGGAGGTGCAGTGCGCGGGCAGCCGCCGGCCGGCGGCCGACACCATCCGCACCGCGTGCGTCGAGTCGACCTTGGCGATGTAGATGACGTCGGTGCCCTCGAGGATCGCCACGTGTACGGTCTCGTCGCAGGTCTCGGCGACGGACCGGGCGACCTGCTGACCCTCGGCGGCGAGGTCGAGCTGCTCGGCGTACCGGCTGCCGAGCTGGTAGGGCCGCACCCCGAGCCGGTAGCGTCCCGGCTGGCCCGGGACCTGGACGATGTACGACCGGGCGGCGAGAGTGGTCACCAGCTCGTGCACGGTGGTGCGCGGCAGCTGCAGCCTGCGCACGATGTCGGGGGCGGAGAGCGTCCCGTCTCCGTCGAGGAAGAGCTCGAGAATGTCGAGAGCCCGGGTCACGGCAGGTACGAGGCGTCCCACAACCGGCCCCCTCTCTTTGTGTCTAAGGCGTCTGCGTTCGAAATTTCAACAGACGATCGGCATGACGAACACAGGCTAGCGACAGGCTGTTTCCTCCGGCAATGGCCATGCGGGTCACGAACTCCCCATCCGGCCCGTTTCCGCAGGAAGGGCAGGGGTGCGAGCTGCCGGTTCCCGTGTGTTCGTGTGCGACACGTCACATTGCGTGGTGGGTTCACCGGTGGCCGGGGTGGCCGCCTCTCACGCCAGCTCTCCCCGCAAGCGCCGGGCCCGCAGCACCAGCTCCAGCTCGAACCGCCGGTCCGGGTCGTCGATCTCGTCGCCCCACAGCTCCCGGATCTGGCGGAGACGGTAGCGGACGGTCTGGGGGTGGACGCCCAGGCGGGCCGCTACCTCCGGGGCGCCGCCCCTCGTCTCCAGCCAGGCCAGCAACGTCTCCGCGAGGCGGCGGCCGTGGGTGGGGCCGCAGTGCCGCAGGGGGGCCAGGCAGCGCAGGGCCAGA
The DNA here is from genome assembly GCF_001514145.1 of Streptomyces canus. Taxonomy (GTDB): domain Bacteria; phylum Actinomycetota; class Actinomycetes; order Streptomycetales; family Streptomycetaceae; genus Streptomyces; species Streptomyces canus. Next base: position 710,377 of record NZ_KQ948658.1, on the reverse strand, counting down.
TCGTCGATCAGCTCCTCCGGCTGGAGCAGGACCAGGGCCTCGGTGTGTTCGGTGCAGTAGAGGACGTCCCCGGCGGGGAGCAGATCGCGTTCCATCAGGCGTACGGCGGCCTCGGCCCAGCGGAGGGACTTCGCCGCGTCGGCGAGCGGGACCGGGGGTCCTATCGCGCCCGCCCAACCGGTCAGGGCCCGGTGCAGGAGTTCGGGGCGGCCCGCCGCGCCCGGTTCCGGGACGACCATGCGGGGCTGTTCGTAGTCCATGTCCAGGAGGACGCCCTGGCCCACCGCGGGGGGCACCGCCTCACGGGCCGGACGGAGCAGGACGCCGACCGCCACCTTCTTCGGGAGGGGCCAGCCGATGCGGGCCGCGCGCTCCGTCAGCGCGTCCGCCGGATCGCCCCGGTGGCGTTCGGCCAGGAGTAACTCCATCAGGCGGCGCTGCAGGCGCAGACGCTCGCCCGCCTGGCGTGCCGCCGCCTCCGCGTAGCCCCGGACCGACTGGTCGACCAGGCCGTCCAGGTACTCGTAGCCCGCGTCCACCAGCTCGTACATAGCCGGCGGCGGGATCTCCACGCGCTGGCCGATGTCGGCGAACCGGCGCCAGGCCAGGCGGACGCCCATGCGGTAGATCGCCTGGAGGGAGTCCAGGCTGCGTCCGTTCAGACCCTCGCCGCGGCCGAACTCCTGGAAGACACCCGGGGGGACCGTCGGGCGACCCTCAGCCGTTTCCAGGTGCTGGACGAAGACCTCGATCGCGCGGCGGATGCCGACCAGGGCCATCGGCTCGCCGGACTCGTCGAGGATCACCGGCAGATGAGGGTACTCGCGGCGGATCTCGCGCAGGATCTCCTCCGCGAGGGCCGGCGCCTCGGCCATGGCGATGGCCGCGAAACGGCGGACCTGGAGGCGGGGGACGTCGTGCCAGGCCGAGCGGGCGTTCACAGTTGCCGGGCGGGCGGGCACGGGTCAACTCCCCTGGTCCGTCTGCTCGTAGGTGATCAAGGGGGTGTTGGGCTGCTCGGGCGTCGCCTCCAGCAGCGCGACGATGCCGAGCGCGGCACCCAGGGCGAGCAAAGCGGAGACCACGACGGTCAGTGCGGCGGCGAGCAGTCTGGACATCGCAGGGGCAGCCTCTCTCGAGCGGCTCGATCCGGCGTACGTCCCCACCCGGAACCCGTCCGGTACCCACCCTGCCTGTCACCCCAGTGTCGACAGGACCTTGACAATCCGTCAAGACATTGACACCCCGTCAAGAGACGCATACGGTCTCCGGCCCATAGAGCGGCCCGAACTCCGTCATCTCACGCCCCTGGAGTGTCCGGATGCGCCGTACAGCCTCTCCAATCTCCCTGATTCTGCTGGGACTCGGCACGTTCTTGCTGGTACTGGCGCCGTTGCTCGCGTGGTACGTGGCACCGCGAGCGGCCGTGAATCCGATCGACATCGACCAGACCGCGGTCTACCGCGGGACAGGCAGCGTCTTCGACACCGAGGAACTGGAGACGGTTCCCGGACAGCGGATCACCGTCACCCAGCGGGTGCGCGCCGACGTCGAGGACAGTGAACGCAGCGGCCGGGCCGCGGTGTGGGACGTCACCACCACCGTCGACACCGACAAGTCGCTCCCGGCGGCCGACCCTCACGACGCCCTGGAGTTCGTCCCGCACCGCTGGGTCATGGACCGCAAGACCACCAGGCCGGTGCACTGCTGCGGCGAGAAGCCGTACATCGAGGGCGAGGCCTATCTGAAGTTCCCCTTCGACGTGCAGCGGCGCTCCTACCAGTGGTGGGACAACTCCCTGGGTTCGACGGTGACTTTGCGTTACCAGGGTACGAAGAAGGTTCAGGGGTACACGGGTTACCGGTTCACCGGCACGGTCGCCCCGGCGAAGGTCGGGACACGGCTGGTGCCGGGCACGATCGTGGACCAGCCCGGCCGGCCGCAGGTGCTGGCCGAGGAGTGGTACTCCAACCACGGCATCGAGCTGGTCGTCGACCAGCGCACCGGCCGGGTGGTCTACGCACAGGTGGGCCCGAAGCGCACCCTGCGCGCTCCCGGCGCGAAGAAGGACGCCGTGGTCCTGCTGGACAGCCCGAAGATCGCGTTCACCACCGCGACCCAGAAGGACGCGGTGCGGCTGGCCAAGCGGGACAGCGGCCAACTGCGCGCGGTGGGTGAGACGTTGCCCATCGGGGCGGCTGTGGCCGGATTCGCACTGGCTGCCGTGGGGGGCGTTTTGGTGGTACGGGGACGCAGGCGCCCCGAGTCCACCGATATGAGCGATACGCCCGAGCCCGTTCTCACGATGTGACTGGACGTCAGCTCTAATAAGCCCGGAAATTGTCACGTGGGTGAGTAGCCACGGCGTACGGGTGGGCGAAAACTGTGCCACCCCACCTGAACACAGCCCGTCCACATCCTCCCCCTGAGAAGCGCTCAGTCCCCCCACAACCAGCCGGAAAGACACTGCTGAGTTCCGCACCCTGAGACGAGTTGGAGCACCCATGCCCCAGCACGTGCCCCATCCGTTGCACACGCCTCCCCAGGCGTCGCAGCGGCAACCCTCATCGCACAGCCCACAGCACTCCTCGGCGCTCCCCCCACCTCCGCGCCGAATCGTTTTCCTCGCCCATCGTGACCTGGACAACCCCGCGGCCGGCGGCTCCGAGCTGCTGGTCGACCGGCTCGCCGACGGACTGACCCGGCTCGGCCACCAGGTGACCCTCCTGTGCGGCGGCCCGGCCTCCTACCGGGACTACCGCGTCGTGTCGGCGGGCGGCGAGTTCGGCCACTACCTGCGCGCCCGTACGGCCTTCGCCCGCCAGGTCGGCGAGACCGACCTGCTGGTCGAGGTGTGCAACGGCATGCCGTACCTCGCGCCCCTGTGGCACCACGGCCCCACCCTGTGCCTGGTCAACCATGTGCACACCGACCTGTGGAAGATGCGGTTCGGCGGGCCCCTGGCGCCGGCCGCCCGGATCGGCCGAAGACTCGAACACTGGGCCCTGGCCGGTGCGGCGGCCAGACACCGGAGCCTGCTGGTCGCCGTGTCTCCGTCGACGGCCCACGCCCTGCGGGCGATCGGAGTCGAGCGGGACCGTATCCGCGTCGTGCACAACGGCGTCGAGGAGCCGGAGCCACTCGTCCGCCGCTCGCCCGAACCGCTCTTCGTCGCCGTGGGCCGGCTGGTCGAGTACAAGCGGATCGATCTGCTGCTGAGGCTCTGGGAGCGGGTGCGGCCGGTGACCGGTGGCCGGCTGGTGATCGTCGGAGACGGACCCGAGCGGTCCCGGCTGGAGCAACTCGCCGGTCCCTGCGTGGAGTTCACCGGGCATGTCTCCGAGGCCGAGAAGCACCGGCTGCTGTGCGAGGCGTGGCTGCTGCTTCATCCCTCGGCCGTGGAGGGCTGGGGGCTCGTCGTCACCGAGGCCGCGACCCGTAAGACGCCGACCATCGCCTTCGACGTGCCCGGACTGCGGGACTCCGTCGTGGACGGGGAGACGGGGGTGCTCGCGCGGGGCGAGTCCTCGTTCGCCGCCGCCTGGTGCACGCTCGCCCTGTCGGGGCATCGCCGTGAGCTGATGGGCAAGGCCGCCCGGGACCGGGCCGCCCGGTATCGCTGGCATCGGACCGTCAGACAGTTCCGGGCTGTTGCCGCCGAGGCGGTGAGGGGCTGGGGACCGTGACACGGCCTCGGGCGAAGGACCCCTCCCTTCGGCGTTCCCTCACTCTCTTCCGGGCCTTCCTCCATGAGCAGGACGACCCCGAGTCCTGCTACGCGCTGCTCGCCCGCGACGCCGTGGACCAGGTCGAGGCCTACGACGGTCCCGTCGCCGGCCGTACCGTCGTGGACGTCGGCGGCGGCAGCGGGTACTTCACCGAGGAGTTCCGCAGACGCGGTGCCGACGCCTTCCTCTTCGAGCCCGATCCGGGCGAGCTGGGAGCGAAGCCACCCGACTCCACCGTGATCGCCGACGGCTATCTGCTCCCCCTGCGGGAAGCGGTCGCCGACGTCACCTTCTCCTCCAACGTGCTGGAGCACGTGGCCGATCCGGAGACCTTCCTCAGTGAGCTCGTGCGGGTCACCCGGCCCGGTGGGCTGATCTACGTGTCGTTCACCAACTGGCTGTCCCCGTGGGGCGGTCACGAGTGGGCGCCCTGGCACTACCTGGGCGCCGAACGGGCCCGTGCCCGCTATCGGCGCCGTACCGGAAAGGCCGCGAAGCACACCCTCGGCGAGAACCTGTTCGCCGTGCATATCGGCCCGACCCTGCGGCAGGTGCGTGCCCGGGACGACGTCACGGTCGTCTCGGCGCGCTCCCGCTACTGGCCCTTCCTCGCGGAGACCGTCGTGCGGGCTCCCGGCATCCGCGAGGTGGCCACCTGGAACCTCCTCCTCATCCTCCGGCGGTGTCCACCATGACGACGTCCACGGTCCAGGCCCCTCCTCCGGCAGCCGTTCCCACCACCGCGAGCATGTCGGGCCCCCCGGAGGGCCCGCGGTCGCGGCGCTGGCTGCTGGGGTTCTGGGCCGTGGTGTTCGTGCTGTTCCTCGTGGTGCACCCGGGCCGGCAGACCTTCGACACCAAGCTGGGCGTCACCACGGACCCGGGGCGCTTCCTCGCCGATCTCGGGCAGTTGTGGCACGACCAGGGCTCCTTCGGCGGGATCCAGGACCAGTACGTCGGCTATCTGTGGCCGATGCTGCCGTTCTACTGGCTGGGCCACGCCCTCCAGCTGCCGGTGTGGCTGGTGGAACGGCTGTGGCTGTCGCTGATCGTGTCGGTCGCCTTCTGGGGCGCGCTGCGGCTGGCCGAGCGGCTGCGCGTGGGCAACGGGGCGTCCCGGCTGCTCGCCGCCGTCGCGTACGCGCTGTGGCCGACCTTCACCATCGTCATCGGCTCGACCTCCGCCGCCGCGCTGCCCGGCGCCTTCCTGCCGTGGGTGCTGCTGCCGCTGACGAACGAGCGCCACAGCGCCCGGATCGCCGCCCTGCGCTCGGCGCTGATCATCCCCTTCATGGGCGGGGTGAACGCGGCCTCCACACTGGCCTCTCTGCTGCCCGTCGGCCTGTATCTCCTCTCCCGGCCACCCGGACCCCGGCAGCGCAAGCTGATCGCCTGGTGGGTACCGGGCGTGATCCTGGCGACGGCCTGGTGGGTGATCCCCCTGCTGCTGCTCGGCCTCTACGGCGAGAACTTCCTGCCGTACGTCGAGAGCGCGCGGACCACGACCGAGACGATGTCGGCGACGGAGGCCCTGCGCGGGGCCGGGAACTGGGTCGCCTATCTGCACCTCGGGGAGGCGTGGCTGCCGGCCGGCTGGACCGTGGCCTCCTCGGTGATCGTGATCCTCTGCTCGGCACTCGCGGCCGGGCTCGGACTCGCGGGTCTGGCGCGGCGGGACATGCCGGAGCGCCGGTGGCTGGTGCTGACCGCACTGACGGCCGTCCTGGTGCTGCTCGCGGGATACGGCGGCGCGTTCGGCGCGCCCTTCCACGGGCTCGTGCAGGACTGGCTGAACGGCGGCCTCGCCCCCTTCCGCAACATCTACAAGTTCCAGCCGGGCCTGGCGCTCGCGCTGGTGCTCGGCCTCGCCCATCTGGTGGGCGTGGCCGCCGAACCGCGCGGGGCACGTGCGATGAGAGGCCGCCGGTACGCCCCGCTGATCGCGGCGGTCCTCGTCCTGCCCGGGCTGATGTGGCCGTATCTCAACGGCACGATCCTCAACCCGGGCTCCTTCCAGCAACTGCCCAAGTACTGGCAGTCCACGGCCGACTGGCTGGAGAAGTACTCCCCCGACTCGCGCGCCCTCGTCGTCCCCGCGACCGCGCACGGCATCTACACCTGGGGCTCCCCCATCGACCAGCCGCTCGACGTGCTCGCCGAGTCCCGGTGGGCGCAACGGGACTACGTCCCCTTCGGCACCCCCGGCAACCGGCGCGCGACGGACGCGGTCGAGCAGGCGCTGCTGACCGGCGGTGAGATCCCGGGACTCGCCGACTACCTGAGCCGGGCCGGGGTCCACTACGTCGTCGTCCGCAACGACCTCGACCCGGACCAGATCGGCACCGTGTCGTCCTCGGTCGTCAAGCGGGCCCTCGAACAGTCCGGCTACGAGCGGGTGACGGGCCTCGGGCCGCTCATGACGGGCGGGAAGATCGCGCACGACACCCCGCTCCAGATCGAAGGGCTGTACCCGAGGCAGCGGGCGGTGGAGATCTTCCGTCCGGCGAGCGAGGACGTGCCACGGCCCGGTCAGGCGGGGCTGCTGCCGGTCGCCGACACCGTCCAGGTGTCCGGCGGACCCGAGTCGCTGCTGCCGCTGGCGACCGAACTGCGGGGCCGGGCAACGGTGTTGACCGGAGACAACCACCCGGGGCTCGGCACCCCGCCGCTCCAGATCGTCGGCGACGGACTGCGGCGCGCGGACACCCGGTTCGGGCTCGTCAACGCGAACACCTCGTACACGTACACCGACGACGAGCGGAACGCCTCCGGGGCCGCCCAGGACGCCGGTGAGAAACCGCACCAGATCCTGCCGACCAAGGGACTCTCGCACCAGACGGTGGCCGAACTGCGCGGCGCCCGCAGGGTGACGGCGTCGTCGTACGGCAACTGGCTGTTCCACCTGCCGCAGTTCGACCCGGTCAACGCCTTCGACGGCAACCCGGACACCGCCTGGGCGGAGGGCGTGGCGGGTTCGCCGGACGGGCAGTGGCTGCGGATCGGGTTCTCCGACCCCGCGTACGACATGCCCTCGTCGTTCAAGGTCACGCCGTTGCCGCAGGAGAGCGTGCGGTCGGCGGCGACCAAGGTGCGGGTGGAGACGGAGAACGGTTCGCGCACCAGTTTCCTGCGGGCCGACGGATCGACGCAGAGCATCAAGTCCCCTCCGGGTACGACGGGTTGGATGAAACTGACGATCGTCGACTCGGTCGCGCGCCGGACCGGTCTCGCCGGGGCCGGGTTCTCCGAGATCGATCTGCCGGACGTGCAGGTGACCCGGCTGCTGCGGCTGCCGGCCGACGCGGACTCCTCCGACGCGCCCGCCGAGATCGTCTCCCTGCACCGGGTCCCCGACCCGGCCGGGATCTCCCCGACCGGCACCGAGGCCGGCCTGCACCGCCGCTTCGACACGGCGGCCTCGGGAACGTACTCGGTCAAGGCGAGCGCGGTGCCGGTGGCCGGGGAGGAACTCGACAGGCTGCTGTACGAGGTCGCCCCCGACCAGCGCAACCGCATCACCGCGACCGCCGACTCCACGGCCACCCTCGGCACGGGCCTGTCCGCCCGCAACCTCACCGACGGCGACCTCACCACGGCCTGGATCGCCGGCGACCGGCCCACCGTCCACCTCAGCTGGAACGGCAAACAGCCCATCGGGGAAGTGGTGCTGGCGCCCGCCGGCGGACTCTCCTCCCGTCCCACCGAGGTCGACATCACCTCGCCCGACGGCGCGACGGTCGCCGGTGTCGACGAGAACGGCGCGGTGCGCTTCCCGCCGATCACGACCGACCGCCTCGACATCACGATCACCAAGACGGCCCCGCTGACCCTGCACAACCCGGTCGCGGACGAGGACCTCCAACTCCCGGTGGGGCTCACGGAGGCCTACCTCCCGGCCCTCGACCAGTACCGGACCCCGCAGCCGAAGGCCACGCGGAAGTTCTCCCTGCCGTGCGGCAAGGGGCCGGTGCTGGCGGTCGACGGGAAGCTGTACCAGACCGGCGTGTCGGGCCGGATCCGGGACCTCACCGACCGGCGGGAGCTGACGGTGACGCTCTGCCAGTCGGGCCGCTCCGATGCCGAGTTGTCCCTTGCTTCCGGTGAGCACGTCGTCGAGGGCGGGGACGCCGGGCCGCTCGCCCTGACCGGCGTCACGCTGACCCGCGGCACTGTCGCCGAACCGACCTCCCTCGCACGGGAGTTGCGGATACGGGACTGGCTCGGCGACAAACGCGCGGTGACCGTGGGGTCGGGCGCCGCCTCGTACCTCACGACGTACGAGAACTACAACGACGGCTGGAAGGCCACCCTGAACGGGAAGTCACTGTCGCCGCTGCGGCTCGACGGCTGGCAGCAGGGGTGGCGCATCCCCGCGGGCGCGGGCGGCACGGTGAAGCTGTCGTACGAGCCCGCGACGACCTACGACGGCGCGCTGATCGGCAGCGGGGTCGCACTGGCGGTGCTGGTGGGCCTGGTGCTGTGGCGCAGGCGCTCCCCGAACCCCGACGAGCCGCAGCGGGTGCCCCCGGCGCCGGGAGTGTGGCTCGGGGTGGTGGCCCTCACGGTGGTGGGCGTGGTCATCGCGGGCTGGTTCGCCCTGCTGGTCCCGGCGTTGGCGCTGCTCGCGTCCCGGCGCCATGCACTCCTGGTGCCGATCGCCTTCGTGGCACTGGCCGGGGCGGGGATCGCCGCGGCGGTGGGAGCCGGTGAGCCGGTGGGCGCATCGGACGGGGCATTCGGTCACGTGGCCCAACTCCTCGCGCTGATCGGGCTGTACGCGGCCTTGGTGAGTGTGGGTGAGCGGGAGACACCCCCCGAGTCCGAGGCACCGACACAGCAACTGCCGCCGGTCGAGGTGAGCAAGGGGAGGACGGAACCCACATGACCCCACCGACACGCATCCCGTTCCCGGTGGTCGACGAGGTCTCCCGCCACTGCCTCCAGGAGGAGGAACCGGAGACGGTCCACATCGAGGTGCACCTGCCGGGCCGGCTGGACCAGTCCCGCCTCCGGAAGGCGTTCCTGGAGGCCCTGCACCGCCACCCACGGATCCTCATGCGGGAGGCCCCGGGGGGTTGGTACCGCCGCCGCTACGAGTGGGAACTGACGGCGGAGCCGGATGTGGAGGTGGTGACCTTTCCGGAGCCGGGTCCGAACTCCTTGCGGGACGCGAGGACGAGGGCACTGGTCGAGGCACCCCCGCTGTCACTGTCCCCGCCGATACGACTGGAGGTGGTGGAGGGGGCGGGGCCGGCAGAAGGCAGCGAGGCAACAGACATGGTCGGCCTGCACCCACCTCTTGAGGGGCGCGGGGCTGTATCGATAAGCGGCTCCGCCGCGGGGCGCGACCAGCCCCCACCGGCCCGCGCCCGAAATACGACCGTCCTCTTCCTCACCATCAACCACACCGCCCTGGACGGCCCCGCCTGCCTCCGCATCCTCGCCACAGCCGCAGAAATCTACGGCGGTAAGGACAACTCCCCGACACCCGCGCCCACTCGCCCACGAGAACCCCCCGCACCCCCCGAGAACACCCCCTCCAACTGGACCCGCCCGGCCCGCGTAGCGCAAGGCACACCCGAGAACTCCCCCGGCAACGGCCTCCTCGTCACCGAACTCGCCCTCCCGCGTCGCCCCAAGGGCTCCCCCTACACGGTCAACGACCAGCTCATGGTCGCCACGGCCCTGACGATCGCCCACTGGAACAGGGAGCACGGAGAAGCCCCCCGCCCCCTGCGCATCACCATGCCCGTGGACGACCGCCCCAGGGACATGACGATGGAGATAGGAAACGGCACCCGACTAGTCGAAGTTCCCTTCTCACCAGAGGAGTTGGCGAAGAAACCGAAAGACATGCCGGAACTCCTGAGCCGCACGGCACAACGAACCCGCGCCCTCAAATCCCTCAGCCGTCCCCAGCTCGGCCACGGCGCAGGCGTCCTCACCGCCCCGGTCACCCCGGTCGCCTGGCGGGCCGCCCTCACCCGCGGTCTCCGCAGGGCGGCGGCCCCCTGGACCTCCACCACCCTCCTCAGCAACATCGGCCGCATCCCGTACCCCTTGGACTTCGGCGAGGAGGCCGGCCGCGCGCACGCCGTGTGGTTCTCGGCGCCCGCGAGGATGCCCCGCGGCCTCACGGTCACGACCGCCTCCACCGCGGGCCGGCTGCACCTCGCGCTGCGCTGGTCACGCGCCCTGCTCAGTCACGGCGACGGCACCCACCTGCGGGACCTGTTCGAGCACTACCTGCACGCCACGGAGGTGGCCCCGTGAACACCACCGCGCCCCCGCGCCGCGGCGGCCTCAGAGACTTCTACGAGGACCCCGCCGTCCCCGTCGCCTCCGGCGCCCCCCGCTCACTGCGCCAGGCCCGTATGCTGGCCACGGCCCTCGGAGCGCCCGGAAAGACCCGGCGCACCGTGCTGGACATCGGCTGCGGCGACGGCACCGCGGCCGCCACGGCGGCGCCGCTCCTCACCGGCCACACGATCGTCGGCGTCGACTGGTCCCAGGACGCCCTGAAACGCGCCCGCACCCGACTGCCCTACGCCGTCCGGGGCGAACTCACCGGTCTGGGACTGCCGTTCGGGTCCGCGTCCGTCGACGCCGTGCTGTTCAGCGAGGTCGTCGAGCATCTCGTCGACCCGGACGCCGCGCTCGACGAGATCCGCCGCATCCTGCGCCCGGGAGGTCATCTCATGCTGTCCACACCGAACCTGGCCGCCTGGTACAACCGCGGACTGCTGCTGGCCGGCGTCCAGCCGGTGTTCTCGGAGGTGAGCCTGCGGGCGATCCACGGCAGGCCGGGGCGGGAGGTCGTGGGGCATCTGCGGCTGTACACGGCCCGTGCGCTGCGGGAGTTCGTCGCGGCGGCCGGTTTCGAGGTCGTACGACTGGAGGGGGCGCCCTTCCACGGTGTGCCGCGTCCGCTGCGCGCACTGGACCGGCTGGCGTGTGCCAGACCGTCGCTCGCGTCGATCCTGCTGCTGCACGCGCGCAAGACCTAGGGGGCGGGACGATGTGGTGGGGAGTGGCGGCGGCCCTGTTGGCGAACACCCTGTACAGCGTCGGATTCGTCCTGGAGAAACGGGCGCTCACCTCGCTGCCCGAGGTGTCGATCCGGCAACCGGCGCGGCTGCTCGGGCTGGTCCTCAGAAGTCCGCTGTGGATCGGCGGCTCGCTCTCGCTGGCGGCCGGGTTCGGGGCGCAGCTCGCGGTCTACCGGACGCTGCCGATCGCGGCCGCGCAGGGCATCTTCGTCTCCGGTCTGGTGCTGCTCGTGCTGCTGTCGGCCCGGCTGCTGGGCGAGGAGACGACCGGCCGGGAGCGGTACGCGCTGGGTGCCATCCTCGCCGCGCTCCTCATGGTCGTGCTGTCGCTGAAGGAGGGGTCGGACCAGGTCAGCCAGGACGCCCCGTACCAGCTGATCCTGCTGGTGTGCGTGCCGTCGCTGGCGGCGGGCGTGTGGCTGTACGGCTCCGCCGAGCGGCGCACGAGGCACCGGCACCGCATGCCGACGACCGGCGTCGAGTACGGCGTGGCGGTGGGCCTGCTGTACGGGGTCAGCTCGCTCGCGATCAAGGGCGTGTCGAGCTATCTGACGTCAAGTGGACTCGGCAGCACGGTAGTTGAGCTCTTGGCCTCCCCGTATCCGTATCTCCTGTTGTTCACCGGGGCGTTCGGCCTGGTGATGTCGCAGGCGGCGCTGCAACGCTGCCGGGCCTCGCTGATCGTGCCGGTGTGCACGACGGTGACCTGCCTGTACACGGCGGTGCTCGGCACGCTCTCGTTCGGCGAGTCCCTGCCCCACGACCCGCTGCGCCTCGCGCTGCGCCTCGCGGGCACGGTGCTCGCCGTCGCCGTACTGCTCAGCATGCCCAAGCACGATCCGGCGCCCAAACCCCCCATCGGTGCCAAGGAGTTGACGCCCCCATGAACCCCGACGACCCGCTGCTGCAGATCCTGGCCTGCCCGCTCGACAAGGGCCCCCTGCATCTCGTACCGCCGGACGAGGCCCTGTACAACCCGCGGCTGCGCCGTCGCTATCCGATCGTCGACGGCATCCCGCAGTTGCTGCCCGCCTCCGGCGAGCAGGTGACGGACGACGAGCACGAAGACTTACTGAAACGGATGACTCCATGACCGGACCGGCTCGTACCTGGGCTGCCCGAGTGGCCCCCCTTCTGCCCACCCGGCTGGTCGCGGCGGCCGCCCGGGCCGTGTACCCGCGCTTCGAACCGGAGCTGGCGCGCCTTGCCGACCTGTGCCCGGCGGACTGCCGGACGGCGGTGGACGTGGGCGGCTGGTACGGGCCGTGGACCCGGCGGCTGGCCGGGCGGGCGCGGCGGGTGGTGACCGTCGAGCCGGTACCCCATCTGGCCCGGCTGCTGACCTCGGCGGCCCCGGCGAACGTCCAGGTCGTGCAGGCCGCCGCCACGGACCGGCCGGGCACCGCCCGGCTGTGGCTGCCGCCCGGTGACGAGGGCGACCGGGGGGTGTCCTCCCTGGTCCGGCGGGACATCCATGGCCGGGCGGTGGACGTCCGCTGCGTCACGCTGGACGAACTGGACCTCAAGGACGTCGGCTTCATCAAGATCGACGTGGACGGGAGCGAGCTGGCGGTGCTGCGCGGGGCCACGGGAATCCTCGCGCGCGACCGGCCCGCGCTCTTCGTCGAACTGGAGTCCCGGATCCAGCCGATCGCTCCGGTGGTGACGTACTTGTCCCTCCTCGGCTACGACGGCTGGGTGCTGCCCCGCGCCACCTGGGTCCCGCTGTCCGGCTTCCCCCTGGAGGCCCACCAGGCGACGGCGTCGTACGTCGTCAACCAGGGTCTCCTCCGTCGCGTCCTGCCCTTCCTCCACCGCCCGCGGTACATCAACTCGGTGCTCTTCCTCCCTGACGGGCGCCGTCCCGGTGTCAGTGCTGTAGGGGACGATGGGGGGCATGCCCTCCGGAAAGCAGGCGGCTAGCGCGCCCTTCACCCCGCTCGACTTCCAGCTGGTCCTGCTGCGCCGCATGGCCGACCACAACCCCGGCCTGGTGGAGGACGCCCGGCACGCGCTGGGTGTCTCGATCGCGGACATGCGGGAGGCCAACAAACGCTGGCAGGCGATGGTCCGTTCTCCCCGGGCCCGCACCCCTGCGTCCCGCTACCGCTCGGTCCTCGGTGCCCCCGAGACCGTCCTGACCCGCAAGGTCGGCGACCTGGAGTGCGAGGCCTGGCTCTGGCCCGTCCCCCTCTGGCCCGACCTGCGCTTCGAGGCACTCCTGGCGCCGAACGGCTCGACAGTGTGGAACGAGTGGCTGGTCAGGGCACCGGACGCCGAAGGCCCTGACCTGCGCACCCTCGACGACCTCACCCCATGGTCCTGCACCGTTGACGAGGCGGCCCGGGCCTTCCCCCCGGCCCGCCCCCTGGAGGGCACGGCCCCGACGCGCTGGGGCCTGACGTTCACGGCCCCGGACGAGAAGGGCGTGCGCCGGGAGGTGGTGGCCGAGTTCACATGGGGCCTGCTGCAAAGGGTTGCGGTGCGCTGATCGCGCCCTACCGCCCCGCGCTCCGACGCCGCGTCCCCACCAGCGTGGCCAGGTCCTCGGCCAGGGGGAGTTCGACCGTGTCCAGGTCGGGGTGCTCCAGCCAGAAGACGCGGGGGCGGTCCACGGAACCGCCGTGCCGGGGCGGCCAGTCCGACGCCGGGGTGAAGTCGTCGATCACGATTCTGCCGCCCGGGGCGAGGAGGCGGGCCGGGTCGGCCGGGGTGTCGTCGGGGGTCTTGCCGGTGCCCCCGCCGTCGAGGACGAGAAGGTCGTAGGGGCCGTGGTCCTCGATGCGCCGCCAGTCGCCGTGGAGGATCCGCACGCCGGGACGGTCGGTGAACACCTCGGCGGCGACGCGGGCGCGCTCCGGGTCGCGCTCGACGCTGAGGAGCCGTACGCCGTCCCGCGCCCCCGAGGCCAGCCAGGCCAGGCCCACCCCGCAGCCCGTGCCGGTCTCCCCGATGAGACTCCGGGCTCCGCCCGCCAGGACCTGCAGCAGCCGGCCCTGTTCGGGGCGGCAGGAGTAAGGGAAGCCGTGGGTGCGGGCCGCGGCGAGGGCTCGTTCGACGAGCGGTGGGAGGTGGGGTTCCCCCTCGTACGCGTCGGTTCCGGACATCGACATGGCGTCATGATGCAGGGGGCCGGGCCGCCGTCTCCACCACGTCCGCCACCACGCAGCTGACGTTGTCCGGGCCACCCGCGGTGTTCGCCGCGTCGACCAGGGAGTGGACGGCCGTGTCGGGAGCGGTGGCGGTGGTGAGCAGGTCGCGGATGGTGGTGTCGGGGACGACGCCCGAGAGGCCGTCGGAGCACAGCAGATAGCGGTCGCCGGGTTCGGCGTCGTGCAGTTTCAGGTCCGGGGTGCCGGTCGTGAGGGCCTTGAGGAGCAGGGCCCGCTGGGGGTGGGTGCCGGCCTCCTCCGCCGTCAGCCGGCCCTCGTCGACCAGCGACTGGACCACCGTGTGGTCGTGGGTGATACGGAAGAGGGCGCCGCCGCGCAGGAGATAGGCGCGGGAGTCGCCGATGTGCACCAGGGCGAGGCGGGAGCCGGTCCACAGCAGGGCGGTCAGGGTCGTGCCGTTCTCGTCGGTGCCCGCGGCCACGTCCCGTACCGCCTCGGTGGCCCCGTGCACGGCGTCCGCCAGGAGGTTGAGGACGCTGCCGGCCGGGAGGTCGGCGGTGTCCAGGAACCGCAGCGCCGCCACGGCCGCGCTGCTGGCGGGGGCGCCCGCCGGGCCGTATCCGTCGGCGACCGCGAGCAGACGGGCGCCCGCGTGGGCCGTGTCCTGGTTGGCGGGGCGGACCAGGCCCGGGTCCGAGTGGGCGGAGTACCGCAGTTCGAGCACGGTGGTGTCCTTCCTCGGCGTCGCCGTCAGCTCGTCGACGAGGAACGCGGCGAGATCCCGCCGTACGGCCGTCTCCGCCTCGACCTGCGCCCAGTACGCGCGGATCTCGTCGGCGGCGGCAGCGGGCGGGAGCGCGCACACCGTACGGATCCGGGCCAGCGGCATACCCAGCCGCCGTAGCCACGCCACCAGCCGGGCCTGTTCGAGCTGGGCCGGCGTGTAGTAGCGGTAGCCCGTCGCCACGTCGACGCGGGCCGGACACAGCAGTTCCAGCTCGTCGTAGAGCCGCAACGCCTTCGGCGACAGACGGCACGCCCGCGCGAAGGCCCCGATCGTCAGCCACTCCATACGGCCTCCTCCGTTCCTCGCCCTCGATGGTGGGGCTTGACCAAGGGGGAAGGTAAACCGTTTGCCGCACGTTCCCCTGCCGCAGTTAGCCTGCCGGACGACCCCCATGGGAAAGGACCCGCCGTGCCCCGCATAGCCCTCGTCACCTACGACCCCCGACCCGAACCCAGCAAGGACGCCGATCTGCCCATGCTGGTGGCCGCGCTGCGCGAGGCCGGGGCGGAGGCGGAGGCCGTGTTCTGGGACGACGGTGACGTCGTCTGGGCCGGGTACGACCTGGCCGTCATCCGGTCCACCTGGGACTACAGCTGGCGGGCGGCCGAGTTCGTGGCGTGGGCGGAGCGCTGCGCCAAGGTGACGCGGCTCGCCAACCCGGCGGAGGTCGTGCGCTGGAACACCGACAAGCGGTACCTCGGAGAGCTCGCGGAGGCGGGGGTGCCGGTGGTGCCGACCCGGTATCTCGCACCCGGCGACCCGGCCGACCTGCCCCCCGACCACGAGTACGTCGTCAAGCCCACGTCCGGGGCGGGCGCGCGGTATGCCGCGCGGTACACGCCCGAACAGCACGACAGTGCCGTACGGCAGTTGGAGCGCATGCACGCCGAGGGGCTGACCGCGATGGTGCAGCCGTACATGCGGGGCATCGACGCGGGCGGTGAGCGGGCGCTGCAGTTCTTCGGGGGCCGGCTGCTGCACGCCAGCCGCAAGCGGGCGGTCCTCGCTCCCGGTACCGCCTTCGACGCGGCCAAGGTCGCCCACCCGGGCCTGGAGCCCTGGACGCCGACTCCGGCCGAACTCGCGGTCGCCGAGCGCGCCCTGACCGCCGTACCGGATGCGCCGGAGCTGCTGTACGCGCGCGTGGACCTCGTCGACGGGGAGGACGGGCGGCCGCGGGTGATGGAACTGGAGCTGGTCGAGCCGAACCTCTTCCTGTTCCTGCACCCGGCGTCGGTGCAGACGGTGGTGGAAGCGGTGCTGCGGGCCGCGCGATAGCGCGATCCCGGGTCACCCTCGACGCGCGGCGGTCGCCGCTAATCGTCTTCCTCCGGCTCCCAGTCCAGCAGCCGTACCTTCGCCACCGTACGGACATGGCGGCGCATCGCCGAGGCCGCCTGGCCCGGCCGCTGGAGGGCGATCGCGTCGAGGATCGCCCGGTGCTGGGCGAGGGAACGCTCGGGGCGGTGCGGCTGGCGCAGGGACTCGGTGCGGCTCTCGGCGATCTGGTCGGCGATGGAGCGCATGAACTCCGCGAGCAGTCCGCTGTGCGCGGCGGCGGTGACGGCCGCGTGGAACTGCCGGTCGCCCTCGATGCCGTGACCGCCGTCCTCGATCTCCCCGGCCATCTTGGCGAGGGCCATGCGCATGGCGACCAGGTCCTCGTCCGTGCGGCGTTCGGCGGCCAGTTCGGCGAGCTTGGTCTCCAGGGCCTCGCGGGCGTCGAGGACGTCGGGCAGGCGCCGGCGCCGCTCGACCATCTTCTCGACGGGCTCGACGTCGAGGCTGTCCCGGACGAGATACGTCCCGCCGCCGTGCCGTGCCTCGACCAGCCCCTGGACCTCCAGCACGACGATCGCCTGCTTCACGGAGGCCCGGCTGACGCCGAGGCGGGTGGCCAGGTCGCGCTCGGGCGGGAGCCGGTCGCCGGCCCGGAGCCCGCCCTCGGCGACGTACTGGCGCAGCCGGTCGAGCACCTGCTCGTAGAGCCGCGGCTTGGTCATGGGGCGCAGGGCGTCGGTCACGGGTCCCCCTCTCGTTCGTCGGGAGAGTAACACCCCATAGGTGGCCAATTGGCCAAGTGGCTGAGCCAATTTTGCGCGCCCTCTTGACGGGCCGCGCGGTCCGCACCACGCTAACCAGCCATCCCCCCATGTGGCTGAGTGGCTCAGCCAATTGACCACTGAGCCAGTCGGCCACCCCACCGCTCCGGGGCCCAACGACGGGAGCCCGTATGTCCCCAGAACTCATCTCGATCCTCGTCCTGGTCGTGGTGTTCGTCATCGCCACCACCCGTTCCGTCAACATGGGCGCTCTCGCCTTCGCCGCCGCCTTCGCCGTGGGCGAGCTCGTCGCCGACCTCGACGCGGACGGCATCTTCGCCGGCTTCCCCGGCGACCTGTTCGTCGTCCTCGTCGGCGTGACGTACCTGTTCGCCATC
This sequence comes from Streptomyces canus, assembly GCF_001514145.1. GTDB lineage: Bacteria > Actinomycetota > Actinomycetes > Streptomycetales > Streptomycetaceae > Streptomyces > Streptomyces canus. Next base: position 693,260 of record NZ_KQ948658.1, on the reverse strand, counting down.
GCGCGGGCCAACGGCACCACGGACTGGCTGGTCCACGCGTCCATCCGACTCGTGCGCGGGCGGGTGGCGCTCATCCCCTGGGTGATGTTCGCGATCACCGGCGCGCTGACGGCGATCGGCGCGGTCAGCCCGGCCGCGGTCGCGATCGTCGCGCCGATCGCGCTGAGCTTCGCCGCGCGGTACGGGATCAGCCCGTTGCTGATGGGCGCGATGGTCGTGCACGGCGCCCAGGGCGGCGGTTTCTCACCGATCAGCATCTACGGGACGATCGTCAACGGCATCGTCGAGCGCGAGCACCTCCCGGGCAACGAGGTGTTCCTCTTCCTGGCCTCGCTCATCGTCAACCTCGTCATCGCGGGCGTGATGTTCGTGCTGTTCGGGGGGCTGAAGCTGTGGGCGCAGGGTGCGGTCCCGCTGGACGAGGCCGCCGGGTCCGGGGGTGCTCCCGACAAACGGGACACACCCGACGACGGCACCGGCACCGCCCCCGCTCCCTCCTCCGGCACCGGCACCGCGACCGCCGTGGCCACCCGCACCGAGGCCCCCGACACCACCCGTCTCACCCCCGCCCGGATCGCCACCCTCACCGCTCTGGTCGCCCTCGTCGTCGCCGTCCTCGCCTTCGACCTCGACGCCGGACTCACCTCCATCACCCTCGCGGTGATCCTGAGCGCCGTCTGGCCGGAGGACAGCCGCAAGGCGGTCGGGCAGATCGCGTGGTCCACGGTGCTGCTGATCTGCGGTGTCCTCACCTACGTCGGCGTGCTGGAGGAGATCGGCACGATCAAGTGGGCCGGTGAGGGCGTCGGCGGCATCGGTGTCCCGCTGCTGGCCGCCGTACTGCTGTGCTACATCGGCGCGATCGTCTCCGCGTTCGCCTCGTCCGTGGGGATCATGGGCGCGCTGATCCCGCTGGCGGTGCCGTTCCTCGCGCAGGGCGAGATCGGGGCGGTCGGGATGGTGGCGGCGCTGGCGGTGTCGGCGACGGTCGTGGACGTGAGCCCGTTCTCGACGAACGGCGCGCTCGTGCTGGCCGCGGCACCGGACGTGGACCGCGAGCGTTTCTTCCGGCAGTTGATGATCTACGGAGGCATCGTGGTGGCGGTGGTACCCGCGGTGGTGTGGCTGGTGTTGGTGGTTCCGGGCTTCGGGTAGGACCGACAGGCGACAACAGGTTTAGGAGTTGTGAAGCGTGACCTCTCTCTTCCCGGCCCTCAGGGGCGCCACGGCGGACCGTCCCGCCCTGCGGTTCGGCGACCGCTCACTCACCTACGGGCAACTCGCGGCCGCGACCGGCGCCCTGGCGGGCCGTCTCGCGCGGTACGACCGCGTGGCCGTCTGGGCGACCGCGGAACTGGAGACCGCGGTGGCCGTGGTGGCGGCGCTGGAAGCCGGTGTCGCCGCGGTGCCGCTCAACCCGAAGTCCGGGGAGAAGGAGCTCGGGCACATCCTGAACGACAGCAGGCCGGGCCTGCTGCTCGTCCCGCCGGGCGCCGAACTGCCCGCGGCCGTCGGGGGCTTGGAGCGCGTCGACATCGACGTGCACGGCACCGGCGGCATCGCCCCCGACAGTGCGGCGCAGGACGGCGACCCCGCCCTGGTCGTCTACACCTCCGGCACCACAGGCCCGCCCAAGGGCGCCGTGCTCCCCCGCCGGGCCATCGCCACCACCCTGGACGCCCTCGCCGACGCCTGGCAGTGGACGTCGGACGACATCCTGGTGCACGGCCTGCCCCTCTTCCATGTGCACGGTCTGGTCCTCGGCATCCTCGGCCCGCTCCGCCGCGGCGGCTCGGTCCGTCACCTGGGCCGGTTCAGCACGGACGGGGTCGCCCGCGAGCTGAACGCCGGAGCGAGCATGCTCTTCGGCGTCCCCACGATGTACCACCGCATCGCCGAAACCCTGGCGGGGGATCCCGAGTTGGTGAAGGCCCTGGGCGGGGCCCGGCTGCTCGTCTCCGGTTCGGCGGCGCTCCCCGTGCACGACCACGAGCGCATCACGGCCACGACCGGCCGCCGGGTCATCGAGCGCTACGGCATGACGGAGACCCTCATGAACACCAGCGTGCGCGCGGACGGCGTGCCACGCGCCGGGACCGTGGGCGTACCGCTGCCGGGCGTGGAGCTGCGGCTGGTGGAGGAGGACGGGTCGCCGATCACGTCGTACGACGGCGAGACCGTCGGCGAGATCCAGGTGCGCGGGCCGAACCTGTTCACCGAGTACCTCAACCGGCCGGACGCGACGGCGGCGGCGTTCACGGCGGACGGCTGGTTCCGCACGGGGGACATGGCGGTGCGGGACGCCGACGGATACGTCCGGATCGTCGGCCGGAAGGCCACCGACCTGATCAAGAGCGGGGGTTACAAGATCGGGGCGGGCGAGATCGAGAACGCGCTGCTGGAGCACCCGGGGGTGCGGGAGGCCGCCGTGACCGGGGAGCCGGATCCGGACCTGGGCGAGCGGATCGTGGCGTGGATCGTCCCGGAGGATCCCGAGTCCCCGCCCGCTCTGGACGAGTTGGCGGACCACGTGGCCGCCCGCCTCGCCCCGCACAAGCGCCCGCGGGTCGTCCACCACCTGGCCGCCCTCCCCCGCAACGACATGGGGAAGATCATGAAGCGGGCGCTGCATGACTGAGCGGCCGTCAGCGCGCGAGGTCGTGGCCCTGGTGTCCGACGACTTCTCCGAAATCCCGTACCCCGCACGGCAGTCGAAGCCCGACGGCCCCCTCGCCTGGCAGGGCTACGACGCCTCGCGCGCCCGTGCCGCCGAACGCACCGGCGAGGACGAGTCGGCCATCTGCGGCACCGCGCGCGTCGAGGGCACCCGAGCCGTCCTGATCGCCTTCGAGTTCGGCTTCCTCGGCGGCTCGCTGGGCGAACGCACCGGCGACCGTCTGGAGGCGGCGTACACGTACGCCCGCGAACACCGGCTTCCCGTCGTCCCGTTGGTGGCGACGGGCGGCAGCCGTATGCAGGAGGGCATGCTCGCCCTGACCCAACTCCAGCGGGTGGCACGCCAGTCGGCCCTCACCCGGGAGGCCGGTCTCCCTCAGATCGCGGTACTGCGCGACCCCACCACGGGCGGCGGCTGGGCCACCCTGGGCGCCGGCGCGGACGTGATCCTCGCCCTCCCGGGCGCCCAGGTCGGCTTCGCGGGCTCCCGGGTCCGTCCCCCGGACGCCGACCCGTCGGCGTACACGGCGGAGGCCCAGGTGGCGGCGGGCGCGGCGGACGCGGTCGTACGACCGGAGGAACTGCGGCGGACGCTGGGGATGTGGCTGCGGTTGCTGACGAGGCCGTCGGCCGGCACCACCGACGCCCCCACGGACGGCCACACCACCGAGGCGGCCCCCGTCCACCGACACCCCGCGCCCGCCGGCACCGGCTCCACGCCCCCGGACCCGACCGGCGAGGCCCACCCCACACGCACGGGCCCAACCGGTGCAGCCCACCCCACACCACGCGCCGAAACCGGCAGCACCCACCCCACACCCCCAGACACGACCGGCGCAGGCCACCCGCCTCCACAGACCGGATCCGCCCCCGTCCCGGCCCCCCTCGGCACCACCGATCTCCCCGCCGCCGGGTGGGACGCGGTCCGGCGTGCCCGTTCCGTGGAGCGACCGCGCGCCGCCGCCTACCTGGACGCCTACTTCAGTCACCGCGCGGCCGTCTCCGGCGACCGCTGCGGCGGCGTCGACCCGGGCATGCTGTGCGGCTTCGGGGAGCGCGAGGGCCGCACCATCGCCTACGCCGCCCAGACCGGCACGGCGACCCGGCCCGCCGGCTACCGCACCGCCACCCGTCTGATCCGCCTCGCGGAGCGGCTGGGCATCCCGGTGCTCACCCTGGTGGACACCCCGGGCGCGGCCAACGACGCGGAGGCCGAACGTCAGGGCGCGGGCGCGGCCATCGCCGACCTGTTCACCACGGTCGCCTCCGCCCGCATCCCGATCACCACCCTCCTCATCGGCGAGGGCGGCTCCGGCGGCGCCCTGGCCCTGGCAGCACCCGGCGCCACGTACGCCACCCCGGACAGCTACTTCTCCGTCATCGCACCGGAACTGGCGGCGGCGATCCTCAAGCGACCACGGGAGGAGGTCGAGGCGACGGCGGACCAACTGCGGATCCGGCCACAGGACTTGGTGGAGCTCGGGGTGATCGTCCACCCCGAGGGGATATAACTGGCATAACTTCACAAAAAACCCACATCAGGCATAAACGACAAAACCGCCCATTTAGCCGCACCCCACCCGGCCCTTCAATAAGGGCCCCTCCTCCCCCACCGCCGCACAATGCCACTAAGCCCCGCCACCCGGCGCGGCCCCACGGTCTGTGCTCTCGGGAGGACCTGCGATGACCGCCAGTCTGGAGCAGCTGCGCCGCTGCCACTTCGCCGTCGACCTGGGCGCGGCGAGGACGCGGGTGTACGTGAAGGGGGCCGGGCTCGTCGTCGACCAGCCCTCGGCCGCCGCCGTGAACACCCGTACCGGTGCGCTGATCGCGGTCGGCGAGTTCGCCGAGAAGATGACGGGCCGCACCCCCGACTACATCCGTGTCGTACGGCCCGTGTCCGGCGGCACCGTCGTCGACATCGAGATGGCCCAGCGCATGCTGCGCCATCTGCTCGGCGACAAGATCCGCCGCAATCTGCGCCGCAAGCCCCGTCTGCGGGCCGCCGCCTGCACCCCGCACGACGCCGACCCGCTGGCCCAGCGCGCGGCGATCGAGACCCTCGTGGGACTGGGGGCGCGGCGCGTGGAGCTCGTGGACACCCTCATCGCCGCCGCCGTCGGCTGCGGACTGCCCGTCGAGCGGCCTGAGGCCACCATGATCATGGTGTGCGGGGCGGCCGCCACCCAGGTCGCCGTGCTCTCGCTCGGGTCGATCGTGACCGCCGAGCGCGTCCCGGTCGGCGGTGAGGCCGTCGACCACGCGATCGTGCAGCACCTGCGTCACGAGCACGAGCTGATGCTGCCCAGCCAGTCCGTACGACCGCTGCAGCTCGCCCTCTCCGGCAACGGCCTCACCCCGCAGGGCCCCGCCTCCACCGAGATCCACGGCCGGGACGTCGCCACCGGCCTCGCGCGTTCCGTGCAGGTCGACACCGCCGCGGTACGGGACGCGATCGAGACCCCGCTGACCGCCGTCCTGGACGGGATCGGCCGGGTGCTGCGCAACTGCCCGCCCGACCTGGTGGCCGACCTCGCCGACCGCGGGATCATGATGGTCGGCGGTTCCGCCCTGCTCCCCGGGCTCGACCAGATGCTGCGGCAGGCGACCGGGATGCCGGTGCACATCGCCGAGCGGCCCGACGTCTGCGCCGTACAGGGACTGGGGTACATGCTGGAGGGCCGGATCGAGCCGATGTCGCTCGACCCGCTGTCCACCTGAGGCACGGCACGCACCACGGCGCTCCTCGCGCGCCCCCGTGAGACCCCGTCAGACCATCTCCGGCATGAGCGCCGTCCCCTCGGGACGGAACCGCTCCAACCGACGCGGCGGCACGATGCTCGGCAGCAGCATCTCCCACATGAGGGTGGTCTCCTCGGTCAGGTCGGCCCGCCCGCTGAGGACCTGGGAGCTGAGCTGCAGCCCGGTCCAGGAGCCGACGATCAGCCGGGCCACCCGCCCGGGGTCGAGGTCCGCCTTGACGTCCCCGCGCTGCTGCGCCTGGACCAGGCACTCCCGGAAGAGCTCGATCCACCGGGTGTACGGCTCGCTGACGAGGCCCGTCTTGGAGCTCTGATCGATGACCAGGCGGATGCCGGCCCGCACCCGGACGTCCACCACCAGCAGCCGGGCCATGGTGTGCACGATGTCGATGACGGTCTGCACTCCGGGCTTGCCCGTGTCCGTCACCGACTCCAGGGCGGAGAACTGCTCGCCGACGAGGGCCTGGGCGAGCTCCTCCTTCGAGCCGAAGTGGAAGTAGAGCGCGCCCTTCGTCACCCCGGCCTCCTTGACGATGTCCCCGAGAGACGTCCCGTGGTACCCCTCGGCGTCGAAGGCGCGGGCCGCCCCGTCGAGGATGGCCGACCGGGTGACCTCCGCGCGTTCCTGCCTGACCATGCGTCCAACCCCTGCCTGTGTCGCGACGAGCTCTCGGGATCAGTTTGCCTTCCCGACGCATAAAAAAACCAACCGACTGGTACTTTTATCGACGGACCAGGGAACCACCCTGGAAAACGTGGGGAGTTGGCATGGCGGACAGGATCCGGGTGGGAGTCGTCGGCGCGCACGCCGAGCGGGGATGGGGTCGCCACATCCATCTCCCGGCACTCAGGGCGCTAAACGACTTTCAGGTCACGGCAGTTGCCGGTACGACCGCCGCGTCGGCGCGGGCCGCCGCCGAGGTGTGGGGCGCACAGAGGTCGTACGACGACGCCCGGGCGCTGATGGCCGACCCGGACGTCGACCTGGTCACCGTCGCGGTCCAACTCCCCTCCCGCGACGGGCTGGTGGAGGCGGCGATCGCCGCGGGCCGGCATGTGTACAGCGAGTGGCCGCTGGCCCCGGACGCGGCGACCGCCGAGCGCTTCGAGTCGGCGGCGCGGGCGGCGGGCGTACGGCACGCGGTGGGGCTGCAGAGCCGGCACCACCCCGAAGTACGGCTGCTGCGGGAGGTGTTGGCGCAGGGGCTGATCGGGGAGGTGCTGTCGGCGTCCCTGCTGTACTCGCTCGCCACGCCCGAGGTGTGGTCGACGCGGTACGCGGCGTTGTTCGACGAGACGAAGGGCGTCAACCATCTCGCCGTGGTGGGCGGTCACTCGCTGGACATGTTCCAGTACGCCGTCGGGGAGTTCACCGAGATCTCGGCGACCCTGGCGACCCGGATCGACCGGATCACGATGGAGGAGACCGGCGAGCCGATCGAGGTGACCTCCCCGGACCAGATCGTGCTGGGCGGTCCGCTGGAGTCGGGCGCCGCGGCCTCGGCGCACTTCATGACGGGCGGTCCCCGCGGCGACGGCTTCCGGATCGAGGTGCACGGGCGGACGGGCCGACTGGTCCTGGTCTCGTCGGACGACTCGCTGGTCGGACCCCGCTTCACCCTGACGCACGCCCCGGCCAACGGCTCCCCCGCCCGGGAGCTCGCCGTGCCCGACGCACACCGCCCGCTGCTGGGCACCCCGTCCGCGGTCAGCAACGTCGCTCAGGTCTACACGGACCTGGCCCGGGCGATCCGCACGGGAGACGACTTCGGGCCGGACTTCACCACCGCCGTCCGGGTGCACCGGCTGCTGGACGCGGTCAGGTCCTCGGCCGGGAGCGGCCGTCGGGTGCGGCTGAACCGAGTGGCCGGGCCGAGGGGACGTCGCCCGACGAGCCCGGTGTGAGCAGGTGCGCCCCTGTGTGCTCCCCGCCGACGGCGTTACGGTGTAGTTCCGACGGCTGTGGGAGGCTCTCTCGTGACGAGCGGAACCGCGACGACCCGACAGGCCGGAACCGATTCCACCGCGACCGCACCGGCTTTCACCTCCGTCACCCGGATCGGCGTGACGGGGCACCGCTCGATCCCGGGCTCCGTCCTGCCGGGTGTGCGTGCGGAGATGCGCAGGCACCTCAGCGGAGGCGCCCTGGAGGCCTTCACCTGTCTCGCGGCCGGCGCCGACCAGCTGTTCGCGGACATCGCCCTGGCCGGCGGCGTCCCGGTGACGGCGGTGATCCCGGGCATGGACTACGAGGCCCACCTCGACGACGACGCGGCGCGGGCCGGGTACCGCAGGATCCTGCGCGCCTGCGCGAACCGCGTCGATCTGCCGCCCGAGCCGACGCACGAGGAGGCGTACTTCGCGGCGGGCCGCTGGATCGTCGACCACTGCGACCGCCTGATCGCCGTGTGGGACGGCCGGCCGGCGCGGGGTCTGGGGGGCACCGGGGATGTGGTGGCGTATGCGCGGAGGACGGGGGTGCCGGTGACCGTGCTGTGGGAGCCGGACGTGCGCCGCGCGCCATGACACCCGTCTCGTGACCAGCCGTCAGCCACCGAACCTGCCGAGCCAGTCGGAGTGCTGCGGCGACACCAGCCGCTCCGCCTCGCCGACCGCCAGGGCCCACCGGTCCTCGGTCACGGTCGTGCTCATCTCGACCCGCAGGGTCTCCAGATCCTGCTCGACGAGCGAGTGCGCGTAGGTCAGCGGCCGGTGCCGGCGCACCTCCTGCCAGGCGACCCCGGCCGCCGCGGCCGCGCTGAGCACCCCTGTCAGGTCCCAGGCGCCGAGCATCCCGGCCGCCCTGAACACGGCCGCGAGCAGGGCCAGGAGGGTCAGTACGGCGGTCACCGAGGACCACTGCACGGAGGCGCGGTGGGCCTGGGCGGCACGCCGCCGGTACCAGGCGTGCTGCTCGAGTAATCGCTCACGCAGGTAGATGTCCCGCCGTACCGAGAAGGCCTTCGCCCGTACCTGACGCATCGCCGGGGTGATCTGGCCCTCGCCGCGGGCGTGGGCCCCGTTCCTGGAGTCCTCCCAGCCCACCTTGCGCATCTCCCGGAGCCGTTCCTCGACCCGCTCGGCGAACAGCGCGTCCGCGTTGGCCACCTGGGAGTGGAAGATCCCGCCGTGCACCATGTACTGCCACGCCAGGGACTTCAGCAGCTCGGCGACGGCACGGTGGGCCTGCCAGCGCGCACGGGCACGGCGGCGTGTGGTGCGCAGTCCGATGCCGATGGTCAGGGCGTACAGCAGCGCGGCCAGGAGCGCGGGGACATGGCTGTCGAGGCGTTCGGCCAGCATGGCGGAGGTGGTGGCCGCGAGCAGGACGATCAACTGCGCGCGGACCGCGCGAAACGATTCACTCTGATGGGTGATCGCGAGTTGATCGTTAACGCGGAAGAGCGGAGGCAGGTCGTGATCGCTCCATGTCGTTCCAGGACCCGGAATTGCGGCGCTCATGAACCACCCCCGACGGCATGCTCACCCGGACCATCGAGTATGAGCGTGTACGCGCCCCCAAGCCATGCTCCGGGCATGGTCTCCTGAGGTATCGTCCGCCTAAACCCGGGCTGTCTCTGCCTCATGGATCGCGAAGCGACACCGGACCCTCTGGTCCCCTTGGGCCGGGGGCAGACCGGTGCCCTCGAGAGGAGACATCAGCACACATGAACGCACAAACCACCACGGAGCGCGGACCGGTCTCCGGTCCCACGTCCCGTCGACTCACCCCGCTCGGGACGATCGTCCCCAGCGAGTCGGCCAGGACCGAGGCCGCTCGGGTTCTGGACGTCCCGGAAAGGCGTCCCGCCAAGCCCATCACGTTCGACAGTGCACTGTAGGTCGCGCTGTCGGGCAGTCGCTTGACAGAAGTGGGCTGTAAGTCGGCCTCGTCGGGCTTGCCCAGCCCACTTCTGAGTCAACCTCACCGGTGCACCGCTCCCCCGTCAACCCCTGTGGTTCACCTGGGAGTTGTCCTGAACCGGGGAGTCAGGGGTGGCCGCAGGTACTAATCTGTGGTAAATGACCGACCCCGCAGCGGACACCCCGCTCCAGCAGCTCGTCTTCAAGGTGCACAGCCGCTGCGATCTGGCGTGCGATCACTGCTATGTCTACGAGCACGCCGACCGGAGCTGGAAAGCGCGGCCGGTCGTCATCCAGAAGGGGACGGTCACTCAGACGGCCCGTCGGCTCGCCGAATACGCCGGAGCCGTCGGACTGGAATCCGTCTCCGTCATCCTGCACGGTGGAGAACCCCTTCTCGCGGGCCCGGCCCGACTGCGCGAGATCTGCGCGGAACTCACCACCGCACTCACCGATATCACTCCGCTGGACCTCCGAATTCACACCAACGGAATTCAGCTGAACCGACGCCATCTGGACGTGTTCGCGGAATTCGGCGTCCGGGTGAGTCTGAGCCTGGACGGCGACAGGCTCGCCAACGACCGGCACCGGCTCGACCGTCGCGGCAGGAGCAGCTACGACCGGGTGCTGCGTGCCGTCGACCTGTTGCAGACACCGCCGTACCGGCACCTCTTCGGCGGACTGCTGTGCACCGTCGACGTCCGCAACGATCCGGTCGCCGTCCATGACGCGCTGACCGCGCTCGATCCGCCGCGCATCGACTACCTCCTGCCGCACTCCACCTGGGACAATCCACCCCCACGCGGCGACTCCGGGTCGCAAACACCGTACGCCGACTGGCTGTTGGCCATCTTCGACCGCTGGACCGAGCAGGGTCGCAAGGTGCCCGTACGGACCTTCGACTCGGTACTCAGCACCCTGCACGGCGGCCCCAGCCTGACCGAGGCCATGGGGCTCGCCCCGTCCGATCTCGCGGTCGTGGAGACCGACGGCACCTTCGAGCAGGCCGACTCGCTGAAGACCGCCTACGACGGGGCCCCCGCCACGGGGTACGACGTCTTCCGGAACGATTTCGCGGAACTCGCCCGGCATCCCGGGGTGCGGGCCCGCCAGACGGGCCTCGCGGGAGTCTCCGAGACCTGCCGTCGCTGTCCCGTGGTGGAGTCCTGCGGCGGTGGCCTCTACGCCCACCGCTACCGCACGGAGAGCGGCTTCGACAATCCCTCCGTGTTCTGCGCGGACCTGCGGGCCCTGGTCGACGGCATCGCCGACCGGATCACCGAGCGCGGCCTCTTCCCCGGCGTCCACGACCCGGACGAGCTGTCCTTCGCCCTGCTCAAGCGGGACCGGGAACGGCTGGCCGCCGCCAACGAGCGGCTCGCCGGACGCCCGGACTGGGACGAGACCTGGCACGCCCTGCTGCGACTAGACGCGGACGACGACGGCGCCACCCACCTCAACCGACTGCTGGCCCACCCCTATGTGCGGTCCTCACTGCGCCGTTCGGGCCGGTCCGGCACCACCACGACCGCCCGCATCGCGTCCGTCGCGGTCGCCGCGGCCGTTCACGCCCGGGCCCCCCTGCGGCTGTCCTGGGAGCAGCCGTCCCGGGAGCTGCACCTTCCGGCGCTGGGCACCATGACCCTGCCCGCACCCGGGCGCGTGGAGGCGACCGTCACCGGCCGCACGGTGAGCGTGCGTCTCGCCGACGGCAGCACGCTCGCGACGGACACGGTTCCCGGCCCGTGGTGGCGGCCGCTGACGACGCTGGAGACGTCCGACGGCGACGGCACACCGCCGCTGCTCATCGACGACGCCGACCCCTGGCGTGCGGTCTACGCGGTGGAGGTCTCGGCGCCTCTGGCCCCCGGCCCGCTGGCTGCCTTCGAGGAGCGTGTCCGCGCCGCCCTCGCATCACAGGCCCGGACCCCCTTGGGCCTCGCCGTCGTCACCCCGCTCGCCGCCGGGACGGGCGTCCGCGGCGACGAGCACGGGCTGGGTGCGCTGGGTGTCGCGGTCGACGCCGAACCCGCCGTACTCGCAAGGGAGTTACCGCGTCACCTGCGCCGGGCCCGGCTGGCCGCGCTGCGCGAGGCGACGCATCTGCACGTGCCCGGAAGCAGGGCCGGCGAGCTGTTCGCCGACGCCTCCGACGGCCTCGGGGACGCCGAACACGCGGGGCCCTCGCGTGCCGCGGCGACCCCGGCGCTGGCACGCACGGAACGGGCACTGACCCGGCTGGCCGGACTGCCCGCGCGGGAGCTCACCGAGAGCGGCGCCGCCCTCCTGGAGGAGCTGCGCACGGAGTGGCGGCGTCTTGTCTGAGCTGTCGCGACTGCGCCTGCTGCTGGGTGAGTTGGGCATCCGCCCCGGCGGCGTCCTCATGGTGCACACCTCGCTGAGCGGCACCGGCCTGCCCCCCACCCTGGTCCGGGACGCTCTGCTGGCCGCCCTCGGACCCGACGGGACCCTCGTGGTGCCCGCCTTCACCCCGGAGAACTCGGACACCTCCCGCGCCCACCGGGCCCGTGTCGCCCACCTGAGCCCGGAGGAGGCCGACGTGTACCGGGCGAGGAAGATGCCGCCCTTCGACCCGGACACCACGCCCTGTCCGTCGATGGGCGCGCTCGCCGAGTGCGTGCGCACCACGAGGGGAGCCGTGCGCAGCGCGCATCCGCAGACCTCGCTGGCCGCAATCGGCGCGCGGGCCGCCGAGTTGCTGTCCGGACACGACCCGCACTGCCACCTCGGTGAGCGCTCCCCGCTCGCGCGGCTGTACGCGGCGGACGCCGAAGTGCTGTTGCTGCGCGTGGGGTTCGAGGTGTGCAGCGCCTTCCATCTCGCCGAGTACCGCATGACCCCGGCACCCCCCACACGCGTGTACCGGTGCGTGGTCGGAGCGCCGGGCAACTGGTATCCGTACGAGGATGTGGCCCTGGACGACCGGGACTTCGCGGAGATGGGCGCCCGGCTGCCGCGCAAGCTCCTCACCCGGGGACAGTGGGCCGGAAAGACGGTCACGCTCTTCGGTATGAGGGCCGCCGTGGACGACGTACGCGATCAACTGTCCAGATATCGCTCCGAAATGACCTGAATTAAGTGAACCGTCCAGGCCCTTGGTCAGGCACATTGTTCTTCCGGTTCCAGGTGGCTCCGGCTACGGGGTCATCGACGCGCAGGGGGGCGTGTTGGACACACCTGACGGAGAGTGGGGGCAGGCCCCGGCCGAGGGGCAGCCCTATTTCTTCCTCAGCTACGCCCACACCCCGCCGTGGGGGTCGGGCGGCGGCGACCCCGATCACTGGGTGCACCAGCTCTACCGGGACCTGTGCAACCACATCATGGCGCTGACCGATCTGCCCGCCGGTGCCGAAGTCGGCTTCATCGACCGGGAGATGGGCTCAGGCGTGGGGTGGCCGAGGAAGCTCAGCGAGAACCTGGCCCGCTGCCGGGTCTTCGTACCGCTGCTGTCACCGCGCTACTTCACCAGCGAGATGTGCGGCCGGGAACTGTTCGCGTTCAACGAGCGCCTCCTGCACGCCAGGGCCGCCGGCGGACGCGAGGTGTCCGCCATCGTCCCGGCCCTGTGGACGCGCGTCGACTTCCACCAACTGCCGGACTCCATACGCCACATACACCTCGACCGCACGACCTTCGGCGACCGTTACGCGACCAACGGCTTCTACGGGCTCATCAAACTCAGCAGGCTGCGCGACGAGTACGAGGAGACCGTCCTCACCCTCGCCCAGCGGATCGTCCAGGTGGCCGAGGAGTGGCCGCTGCCGCCCGGTCGGCTGCGGGACTACGAGTCGACACCGAGTGCGTTCCGGCCGCGCGGCGAGGAACCGCGGCACATCCATCTGACGGTGGCCGCGCCCACCCGCGACAGCGTCCCCGAGGACCGGGACCCGCGCCCCTACGGCGAGGACGCGCTGGACTGGAACCCGTACCACTCCGAGTCGACGCGCCCGCTGCCCGCCCTCGCGGAGGAGCTGATTCGCTCGCTGGACTACCGGCCCACGGTCTCCTCCTTCGACGACGAGGACACCGACGGCCCTCTCTCCCCCGGCACCGGCGAGGAGAGCGGCAAGACCGGCCGGCCGCGCATCCTGCTCGTCGACCGGTGGACGCTGACCGACGAGGAACGCCGGCGCAGACTGAAGGTGTTCGACGCCCAGGCCCAGCCGTGGGTGAGCGCGGTCGTCCCCTGGAACCGGGCCGACCTGCAGTGTCACGGCGACGAGGGACAGCGCCTGACCACGGAGTTCGAGCGCACGCTCCCGCTGCTGCTGGAGCGCGGCAGACGCACCGACTGCCGTACCGCGGTCAACGGCGTCCCCACACTCAAGGCGTTCACCGATGTGCTGCCCGCCGTCGTGGCGCACACCACCCGGCAGTACCTCAAACACGCGGAGGCCCATCCGCCGCCGGGTCCGCACGTGCCCAGGCCCCGTCTGCTGGGCCCCATCCAGCCGCCGTACCCGGAAGGCGGACCCGACCACGGAGGAGACGCATGACGGGCCCGCGCGACGGACGTGTCATCACTTTCTATTCGTACAAGGGGGGTACGGGCCGCACCATGGCCCTGGCCAACACCGCCTGGATCCTCGCGGCCAACGGCAAACGCGTGCTCGCCGTGGACTGGGACCTGGAAGCACCGGGCCTGCACCGCTTCTTCCACCCGTTCCTGGACCCGAAGGCGCTGTCCGCGACCCCCGGGGTCATCAACATCATCCAGGACTACGCCTGGGCAGCGACCACGGGCACCCAGCGCCCCGACGACTGGCACCTGGCCTACGCCCAGGTCGAACAGCACGCCGTGTCCATCCGGCCCGAGCGCTTCGACCTGCACTTCCCCGAGGGCGGCTCCCTCGACTTCCTCTCCGCGGGCCGCCAGGACCGGGCCTACTCGGCGGCGGTGACCTCGTTCGAGTGGGACAACTTCTACGAGCGGCTGGGCGGCGGCACCTTCCTCAGGGCGCTCAGGGCCAGCATGAAGGGGACGTACGACTATGTCCTGATCGACAGCCGCACCGGTCTTTCGGACAACGCCGACATCTGCACCATGGAGATGCCCGACGTCCTGGTGGACTGCTTCACCCTCAGCGACCAGGCGCTGGAGGGGGCGGCTGTCGTCGCCCGCGGTGTCGAGGAGGGCTACCGGCCGCGCCGGATACGGGTGCTGCCAGTGCCGATGCGCATCGACGAGGGCGAGAAGGAGAAGGTCGACGCCGGCCGCGCGCTGGCCCGGATGCGGTTCGAGGGGCTGCCCAAGGGGGCGGACGGCCGGCCGCTGAGCCAGGAGGAGCTCAGCGCCTACTGGGGCAACGTCGAGATCCCCTACCGCCCGTACTACGCCTACGAGGAGACCCTCGCCACCGTCGGCGACGAGAGCGGCATCGCCAACTCGCTGCTGTCCGCCTTCGAGCGGCTCACGGCCGTCATCTCCGACCGCGAGGTCACCTCGCTGCCGCAGATCCCCGAACCGGTCCGGCTGCGCTGCCGGGACGCCTACCTCAGGCGCCGGCCGCTGACCAGCGTGGCCGATGTCGTGGTCGCGTACGCGGCGGAGAAGCGGATGTGGGCCGACTGGGTCGAGTACCTCCTCAAGCGGGCCGGCTGCGAGGTCACGCTGCACGAGATCTCCACCGGTCCGGTCGAGCCGGCGGAGACGACCGCCCACACCGTGGTGCTGCTGTCGAAGACCTTCCAGGAGTCCCGGTACGCCGACTCCGTCTGGCGTGCCCTCGGCGAGCGGTCCCCGGAGGGCACCCGCAGCTCGGTGGTGCCGCTGCGTGTCGAGGAGGTCCCGCTCCCGGAGCCGTGCACCGACCTGCACCGGCTCGACGAGACGGAGTGTGTGGCCGCGCTCCAGCGCGCGCTGGAACTCCCGCTGCAGCCGGCCGAGAGCAGCCCGTCGGCCCCCCGCTTCCCCGGCATCACCCCCGGCATCTGGAACGCGCCCCAGCGCAACACCACCTTCACCGGCCGGGCCCCGATCATGGACCGGATCCGCACCCAGCTGGGCGACCTGTCCGGCCCGCCGCAGCCGCAGGCGCTGTTCGGGCTGGGCGGCGTGGGCAAGACCCAGCTCGCCATCGAGTACGTGCACCGCTTCATGGCCGACTACGACCTGGTCTGGTGGATCTCCGCCGAACACATCGACGACGTGGTCGCCTCGCTGGCCGAACTCGCCCCGCTGATAGGCGCGACGGGCCCCGAGGACGACATGACGAAGGCCAGCCAGGAAGCCGTGCAGCGGCTGTCCCGGGGGCTGCCGACCAAGCGCTGGATCCTGGTCTTCGACAACGCAGGCGATCCCGCGGAGCTGGCCCGCTACTTCCCCACCGGGGACGGTGGGCACATCCTCGTCACCTCCCGCAACCAGGCCTGGTCCCAGCACGGGGCGTCCCAGCAGATCGACGTCTTCGAGCGCAAGGAGAGCGTCGAGCACCTGACCCGGCGCCGCGAGGACGGCCTGACGGCCGAGGACGCCGACCGGGTGGCGGAGGCGCTCGGCGATCTGCCGCTGGCGGTCGAACAGGCGGCGGCCTGGCTGGCCGAGACCGCCACCCCGATAGAGGACTATCTGCGGCAGCTGGCCCGGCAGACCACCGAGGTGCTGGACCTCAACCAGCCGCCCGACTACCCGCGGACGGTCGCGGCCACCTGGAACGTGTCGATCCAGCAGCTGGAGAAGCGATCACCCGCGGCGGTACGGCTGCTGCAGCTGTGCGCCTTCCTCGCTCCCGAGCCGATCTCCCAGCAACTGCTCTACAGCAAGGAGATGATCACGGCGCTCAAGCCGTACGACCCCTCGCTCCAGGAGAGTCTGCTGCTCGGCCGGGTCATCCGGGAGATCGGCCGGTTCGCGCTCGCCAAGGTCGACCAGAAGACCAACAGCCTCCAGGTGCACCGGCTGGTGCAGGCGGTGATCCGCGCCCAGATGCCCGAGGAGAAGCAGCGGGAGGCCCGGCACGTCGTGCACACCGTCCTGGCGGGCGCCCGGCCCGACGGCGACGAACCCATCGACGACCCGGCCACATGGCCCCGCTTCGCGGTCATCTGGCCGCACCTGTCCGCTTCCGACGCCCGCAACTGCCGTGAGGCCGACACCCGTCGACTGCTCATCGACCGGGTCCGCTACCAGTGGAAACGCGGTGACTTCCTGGCCGCGAGGCGCCTCGCGGAGGACCTGCTCGAGCACTGGAAGCCGGTGCTCGGGGAGGACGACGTCTACTACCTCTACCTGCGTTTCCACCTCGCCAACGTGCTGCGCTCGCAGGGGCGTTACGTGGAGGCCCGGGAGATCGGCGAGGACCTGCTGGAACGGCAGCGCCGGGAACTCGGCGAACAGCACCCGCACACCTACGCCACCATGTCCGCGCTCTCCAGCGACCTGGCGGCCCTCGGCGAGTACACGAAGGCGGTCGGTCTGGCCGAGAAGGCGCACGACGGCTTCAGCGAGATCTTCCACGAGTCGCACCGGCGCACTCTCAGCGCGGCCAACAACCTCGCTCTCGCCCTGCGGATGGTGGGCAACTACGGCCAGGCGCGCGGCATCGACCAGGACACGCTCGACCGGCGCACGGCCGTCCTCGGCCCCGACCATCCCTACACGCTGGCCTCGGCCGAGCGCCTCGGCCGTGACCTGCGGGAGGTGGGGCGGTACGCGGAGTCGGTGTCCATCCTCTCGCGGGCGTACGCGGCCCACAAACGGATCCTGGGCAGGGAGTTCCCCGGCACCCTGCGCTGCGCCAAGTCCCTGGCGGTGTCGCTGCGCCGCAACGGCCAGCTGGATGACGCCCGTCGGCTGACGGAGACGACCCGCAAGCAGTACAAGGACCAGTACACGGCCCCGACACCCGACTCGCTGGCCTGCGACCTCAACCTGGCGGCAGACTTGTTCGCGGCCGACGAACGGGACCGGGCCCGCGAGGTGGCCCAGGAGGTGCTCGCCGAGTACATGAAGGTTCCGGGCGAGGCGCATCCGTACACCCAGGCGGCCCTGAACAACCTGGGGATCTTCCACTGGGGCTGCCGGGACCTGGACGAGGCGGAGGCGGTGTTCCTCAAGGTGCTGCCCCGCATGGCGGAGGTGCTGGGCGAGCACCATCCGCACGCCGTGTTCAGTAGCGTGAACTTCGCCAACGTCCTCTACGACCAGGGCCGCTTCGAGGAGGCGCGGGAACGGGACGAGGCGGCGCTGCCGGTGCTGCGCGAGGCCCTCGGCCGCCACCACCCCGAGACGCTCGCCGTGGTCACCAACCTGGGGCTCGCCCTGCGGGCCCTCGGCCGTGACGGCGAGGCACGCGCCCTGCGCGACGACGCGCTGGCGGAACTGCGCCTGCTGCTCGGGGAGGACAACGGCATCACCCTGCTGGCGAGCCGTGACCGGCGCATCTACCGGGACCTGGAGCCCCTGTCCGTGTGATCCCGCGCGGGGCGGCACCGCCGACTGAAGCGGCGCCGCCCCCCGTCATACGTCCGCCCCGTCCGACCACCCCTCCGGCCGCCCACCCGCTCCTCCGCGAGCCGGTGGCCGCGCGCCCACCGGTCCGCCGGCCCGAGCGTCTGTCCGCGCCTGCGCCGGACCCGCCCATGCGTCCACAGGTCCGCCAACCCATCCGCGCCTCGATCAGCCCGTCCGCGCCGCCACCAGCCCGCCAGCCCGCGCTTCTGTCC
>NZ_KQ948658.1:514817-674615 GCF_001514145.1 Streptomyces canus | reverse complement strand
CCCATCCGCCAGTGCGCGCGTCAGCGCGTCCGCGCTTCGGCGAGCAGCCAGTCCAGCACGGCGGGCAGGGCGCGCAGGGCGGCGAAGTGGGCCGCCGTGGGTTCCAGGACGGCCGTGGCACGCGGGATGCGGTCGGCGAGCCAGGAGGCGTGCGAGGCCGGGGAGAAGACGTCGTCCTTGCCGTGCCACAGCAGCACCGGCACCTTGATCCGCGCCGGGTCGAAGCCCCAGGACGCGGTGAGGGCCAGGGCGTCGTCGATCCAGCCGTACGGCGAAGTGCGCAACGCCTCGCGGTAGTTGCGCAGCAGCATCGAGCGGATGGTGTTGTCCGAGACGATCAGCCGGTCGTCGGCGGTGAGGTCCTCGCGCAGCTCCTCCAGCAGGCGCGCGGGATCACTGCGGATGGCGGCGGAGCGCGGAATGATCCCGGCGGCGAAGCGCTCGGGGTCGGTGGCGGCCGTGCTCAGGGCGGCGACGTTGGAAGGCGCCATCCCCGCATACCAGTCCAGGCCCTCCGCGTCGCGTGGTGCCCACCCCACCATCGCCGCCGCCCTGGTCACCCGGTCGGGCAGCAGCGCGGCGCAGGCCAGGGCGTGCGGGGCTCCGGCGGAGCGGCCGGCCACCGCGAACCGGTCGAGTTCGAGGGCGTCGGCCACGTCGGCCACATCCTGGGCCACGTCCGCCACCCGGCGGCGCGGCATACGGTCCGAACCGCCGTATCCCGGCCGGTCGTAGCTGATGAGGCGGGCGCCGCGCTGGTGGAGGAACATCGAGCGGGGTTTCGGCCCCACCCGGCTGCCGGGCATGCCGTGCAGGAGGAACACGGGGCGTCCGTGCGGATCCCCCGAGACCTCCACCCGTAACCGTCGTCCGTCCGCCGTACGCACATGGTCGGGCACCGCCGCGCTCCCCCCACCCGAGGCCTTGACCGGGCCACGCTGCCCGAACCCTGCCCACGCGGGGGGACGGCGAAACGAATTCGCAGGTCAAACGGGACCGGAGCCAAGGAGACCGGCGCACTTCGGCCACGGAAGGAAGCCACGCGGGTCAGAGGGCGAACCAGCAGCGGACCGTGGTGCCGTCCGGCCCGGTGTGCACCCGCACGAGGTCGGTGACGAGGTTGACCATGAGCAGGCCCCGGCCGCCCTGCCGGCCATGGGAAGGCGGCCGGCGGCCTGCCAGCAGGTCGGTGAGGTGTCCCCGGTCGCGGACCTCGCACACCACGTGCCCGTCCTCGGCCCACATCCGCAGCAGGCCCGAACCGCCGCCGTGCACCACGCTGTTGGTGGTCAGCTCGGCGACAGCCAGCGCCAGGTCGTCGAGCCGGGGCCGCACCAGCCCGAACCGCTCGGCCGCGTCGGTGGCGAAGTGCCGGATCTCGCCGAGCACATCGGCGGCGAAGGCGTGGGCCGGCACGTCCGGGGCCGGCGGCAGCGGCGCGTTGTAGCGGGCGTGCACGGCCTCGAAGTCGTACCGTCCGCTCTCCTCCTCGCGTCCGGAGCCGGCGTCGACGACCACGGGGTGGGTGGCGTAGGCGTCGGCGACGGCCTGCGGGGCGAGGCGCCGGGTGTCGTAGGGGCACAGGATGGTGACCGGCCGGCCCTGGAAGGCAGCGTTGATCAGCGCCTCGTGCTGGACGCAGGCCGGGTACTCGGTGGCCGTGCGCCCGGCCCAGATCGGCTCGCCGACGATCCGCACCCGGGTGCCCGGCGGCTGGGCGTCGGCGAAGGCGCGCAGCACCCCCGGGATGATCCGGCCGGGGTTGCGCCCGGCCTCCCGCATGTCGAGGAACCGTACGGCCTCCGCGGCGCCGATCTCCGCCTTCAGCAGCCGCAGGTTCTCGGTGGGCACGGCCACGGCCACCGGTTCCCCGGCGGCGAGTGCCTTGCGTACGAACGGCACCACACCGGCGAGGTACTCCCTCTCGTCGCGGTAGAAGAGCGCGGGATGCACGAACGGACCCGCGGTCTCGACCACGGTGTTCACGGCGTCGTCACCGCGCTCCCGCCCGCCGGAAGGCGGCGCCGGGGCGTCTCGGGCCATCTGTCCACACCTGCTCTCCACTCTCCCGACCGGGCTGTCTTCCCTTCGATACGTCTCCCCGCCAGAAACGTCTCTCCGCCACTACCTGGACGAGACCGCGTTTACCCCCGGCAAGCGCCTGTCACTCCCCGATGCGCCGGGTGTACTCCCCGACGTGCCGGGCAGGCGCATTCCAGCACCGCCGGGTTCCGTGTGCGGCCACACCCTCGGACCGGGCCGGGAGCCGGTGGCGATCGGTGACTCAACGTCGTGACGACTGTGGGGAGCAGCGAGGCGGACATGAGCTCAGCGGCACACACATCGCTCGCAGGGCGAATGAACAACCTGACCATCGACGCCGGCGTGGAGGGGGGCAGGGCCGTGCTCGTCCTCCGCGGCGATCTGATCCACGGCTGTGCGGACACCCTGGCCACGGCCCTGGCGCGGTTGCCGGACGGCACCGACCGGGTCGACCTGGACATGACCGGCGTCGCCTTCATGGACACGACGGGACTGCGGTTGCTGGAGGTCCTCGACACCTACGGCCGCCGCCGTCGGATACGGGTGACGGCGACCGGCTGGAACGACCAG
Organism: Streptomyces canus; assembly: GCF_001514145.1. Taxonomy (GTDB): domain Bacteria; phylum Actinomycetota; class Actinomycetes; order Streptomycetales; family Streptomycetaceae; genus Streptomyces; species Streptomyces canus. The sequence goes on along the minus strand of NZ_KQ948658.1, from coordinate 672,002 downwards.
CCGCGCCGCGTCCTGGAGATGGCCGGTCTGGATCCCGACGATCCGCTGCACGGCCCCGGGACCCGCCGGGAGCCCGTGCCCTCCGCGGTGGTCCTGGAGCGCGCGGAACAGCTGGACCTGCTGCGCACGGAGGTCGAGCAGCTCCGGCAGGCGATGGTCACCCGCCCGGTCATCGACCAGGCGCGCGGGGTCCTGATGGCCACCCACGCCTGCTCCCCGGACCAGGCGTGGAACGTCCTGCGGGAGGCCTCGCAGCTCTCCAACACCAAGCTGCGCCAGGTCGCCGCGGGGGTCACGGCAGTGGCCGGGGGCGGTGGCCCGCTGCCCTCGCCGGAGCTGCGGCAGGCGCTGCGGACGGCGATCGACCGTTGCCTGAGCTGAGTGCCGAGGGGCAGGTCGACGAGCCGGCGGACGGGCGTCCCGCTGCCGGGCGTGGTGCTGCGGCTGGGCTGTACGGGCGCTACGGGCGGTGCGCTGAAGCGGTGCGCGCGCCGGGGTGGACGTCGATGGCCCGTCGCCGGTCGTGGGGCGTCGAGGGATTGCCCGGGCCGGTGTCAGTACGGCAGCAGCCGTCCCGACGGTGTCCTGCGGTCGATCTCGGGCTGCCGGGTGTCACGGGAGGACGAGGGCCGACGGGTGACGCGAACGCGGATCTGGCGGTTCATGGCGCCCTCCTCGGGCCTGGTTTCCTGTTCCCCGACACGAACCAGCCTCTTCCCCGAGACCCGCCCGCACATCGTGCCCACGGAGGCACCTGCCCTGCCTCCCCGGGACGACCGCACCGCCTTCCGCTACTCCCGGGGGAGGACAACTACCCCTGAGAACGCCCGATCAAGCCTTGCCCGACGGACGCACGGGGACACCCGACCGCGCACGAGGCGCACACTGGGAGGGACGCGACGGGCGGAGCCGGGTTCTCCGCGTCCGCGAGGCCCTGCCGACGGACTCGTTCCGCGGTGGCACAGGCCTCACAGGCCGGCCCGAAGCGTCACGGCCGCGGGCCCCGCAGTCCGGGGCCGGTCGGGCAGGCACACCGGCGGAGCCCGCAGCGTCGCGGTCACGGGGCCCAGCCGCCCGCGGCATACACCGGCGCCGGGACCACCACGGGGTCGCGGGCCCCGCAGCCCGGGGCCCCACGGTCGGGCGGCCACACCGGCCAGGCCCGGAACGTCGCGGGCTGCGGGGCGCAGCCGCCCGCGGCACACGCCGGCGCCGGGACCACCACGGGGTCGCGGGCCCCGCAGCCCGGGGCCCCACGGTCGGGCGGCCACACCGGCCAGGCCCGGGGCATCGCGGTCGCGGGCCCCTGCCGCCCGCGGCAGCCACCGACGCGGGACCACGCGGTCGCGACGGCCCGCAGGCCCAGCCCAAGGGGCCGAGCCAGACGCCACGGACGCCAGGAGGGGCCACGCACACAGGCACAACTCCGGACGCGCCCGCGCCTCAAGCGGCACGGTGGCGCGCTGCCGTACGGCGGCTCGGCGCGCGGCGGTGGCTCGCTGCCGTACAACTGCTCGCTGCCGTACGACCACTGCCGCGCCCCCACCGCCGCCCGGCCCCCGTCCGCCCGTCGCGGCCGGAGCAGTTGCGGGCGCTCGTCGCGGTCCTGGACGAGGCGGTGGCCGCGCAGACGCCGGCCGACGAGGCGGTGGCCGCGTGCGGCGAACCCGGTCCGGCGTCGCGCGGCACGGCACGGGACTGCGGGCAGCAGAGCATCGCCGTGCACCGGCTGCACGCCCGGCTCCAGGACCTGGGAACGACCGACCCGGACCTGGTGGCGGCGCAGGCCCACGCGGTCCGGCTGCTCGCCTACGACCTGTGGATGCTGCGCGCCTCGATGAACCTGGCCTTCACCGTCCGCCCCGTCGACCGCACCGAGGCGGCCCGTCTGCGCCTCAACGGCCTGGGCCGCCCCGCGGACGACCTCCGCCGGCTGCGCGACTCCCTGCGGGCGGAGCTCCGGGACACCTAGAGCGCTCGTGGCCGACGTATCGCTGTCCCTTTTCGGCAATACCCGGTCAAGAGTTCCCAATGAACGCTTGTGAGCATGTGCGGCGGCATCGATCATTGGCCGAATTCCGCCTGTACCACTCATCGGCAGGAGCCCCTGGTGACCGCTGGCCCCATAACCTCAGAGCCTGCGGACGCGCCGCCGGCAGCCCGGTCGGAACGCCAGAAGCTGCGCAAGCACTTCGGCCGCTTCGACATCCTGTTCTTCCTGCTGTGCACCCTCGTGGGCGTGGACACCATCGGCACGGTGGCCTCCTCCGGCGCGGAGGCGTTCACCTGGCTCATCGTGCTGGCCGCCGTGTTCTTCGTCCCCTCGGCCCTGCTGACCGCGGAGCTCGGCGCCGCGTTCCCCGACGAGGGCGGCCCGTACATCTGGACCAGCCGCGCCTTCGGCCGCCTGGCCGGCGCGGTCAACAACTTCCTCTACTGGATCACCAATCCGGTCTGGCTCGGTGGCACCCTCGCCGTCTCCGCGGTCACCGCGTACACGACCTTCTTCAACGACGGCAAGGACCTGAGCACCTGGGCCTTCTACGTCTTCACCGTCGCGTTCGTCTGGATCGGGGTCGTCGCCGCGATCCTCTCCTTCGACGTCGGCAAGTGGATCCCCACCATCGGCGCGTGGAGCCGCTTCCTCCTGCTCGGCCTGTTCACCGCCACGGTCGTCGTCTACGGCGTCCAGCACGGCCTGCACGGATTCGGACTCGGCGACTTCTCCCCGACGTACGCGGGCTTCGTCGGCCTGGTGCCCGTCCTGATGTTCAACTACGTCGGCTTCGAACTGCCCAGCACCGCGGGCGACGAGATGACCGACGCCCAGAAGGACGTGCCGTACGCCGTCTTCCGCAGCGCCGCCCTCTCCGTGCTCCTCTACGCCCTGCCGATCCTCGGCATCCTGCTCGTGCTGCCCGTCAAGGCCATCAGCGGTCTCGGCGGGTTCATCGACGCGATCCGCCAGGTCTTCACGGTCTACGGCGGCCACGTGGCCGGCGACGGCACAGCCACCCTCAGCGGAGCCGGGAGCGCGCTCGGGGACCTGGCCGCGGTCCTGTTCATCCTCACCGTACTGTCCTCGGGCGTGACCTGGGTGATGGGCTCCGACCGCGCCCTCGCGGTCTCCGGCTACGACGGCGCGGCCCCACGCTTCCTCGGCGTCATCTCCAGCCGCTTCGGCACCCCGGTCCGCGTCAACGTCCTCAGCGGGCTGGTCTCCACGGCCGTCCTGGTCCTGGCCCACGAACTCACGAACGGCAGCGCGGCGAAGCTCTTCGGCGCGGTCCTGGGCCTGGCCGTCTCCACCACCCTGGTCAGCTACCTGGGCATCTTCCCGGCGCTCGCGGTACTGCGCCACAAGGCCCCGCACGTGCCGCGCCCCTACAGGGCACCCGCTCCCCTCGCCATCAGCATCGTCCTCACCCTGCTCGTGCTGTACGCCTGCGTGCAGTTGGTCGCCCCGGGCGCTCCCTTCAGCTGGTTCAGCTCCGACTACGCCCCCGACGGCTGGACCCACGCCGAACGCTGGAAGTACCTGCTGACGGAACTCATACCGCTCGTCGGCTTCATGCTCCTCGGCGTCCTGTTCTGGGCGCTGGGCGCACCGACTCGCAGGGCGGAGGCCGAGGGGGCCGCCCTGGAGGGCAAGCTGCTCGGCTGACAAGCACATCCGACCTCCTCTCTCCTCACCCCGACAGCAAATACTTGGCTAGCCACATGTTTGCTGTTACGGTGATTATGTGTCCAGCCACCTAAATGGGTGGCGGCACGAGAGGAGTCGTCATGAAGGCCATCCTGTTCGACCGTTTCGGAGGCACCGACGTGCTGCACGAGGCGGACATCGAGGTCCCGCAGCCCGGCCCCGGCCAGATCCGCGTCCGCGTCAGGGCGGCCGGGCTGAACGCGCTGGACGGCAAGATCCGCTCCGGGGCGATGCAGGCCGCGTTCCCCACACCGCTGCCCGCCGTCCCCGGTGCCGAGCTCGCCGGCGTGGTGGACGCCCTGGGTGAGGGCGTGCAGGACGTGCAGGTGGGCGACGAGGTGCTGGGCTGGTCGGACACCGGCTCGTACGCCGAGTACGCGCTGGCCACCACCGTGGTGCCCAAGCCCGCCGGCCTCGACTGGCAGCACGCGGTCGCGTTGCCGGTGGCGGGCGAGACGGCCGAGCGGGTCCTGGACCTGCTGGGCGTCACCGCCGGCGAGACCGTACTGATGCACGGCGCGGCCGGAGCGGTCGGCACCCTCGCGGTCCAGCTCGCCACGGCCCGCGGAGCGCGTGTCATCGCCACCGCCGGCCCCGCCAACCAGGACTACCTCACCTCGCTCGGCGCCACCGCGACCCTCTACGGCGAGGGCCTGGTCGAGCGGGTCCGGGCGCTCGCCCCCGACGGCGTGGACGCCGTGTTCGACCTGGCCGGCAAGGGCGCCCTGGAGGACTCCATCGCTCTGCGCGGCGGCACCGGGCGCATCGTCACCATCGCCGACTTCCGCGCGCACCAGCTCGGCGTCACCTTCTCCAGCGGTGGCCAGGAGCGCTCGGCCGCCCGGCTGGCCGAGCTGGCGCAGGACGCGGCGACCGGCAAGCTCGTCACCACCGTCACCGCCTACCCGCTCACCGAGGCCGCCACGGCCCAGCAGGTCAGCGACGCCGGGCATGGCCGGGGCAAGCTCGCCCTCACCGTCGGCTGATCACGCCCGCCTTTCCCTCCTGTTCCGATCATCACCTGGCCATCACGCCACCGAAGGACCACCCATGCTGAACGCCCTGTGGACACCGACCACCGTCGGCGACATCTCCCTCCCGCACCGCCTGGTCATGGCCCCCATGACCCGTGACCGCTCCACACCCGAAGGCGTACCGACCGAGCTGAACGCCGAGTACTACGCCCAGCGGGCCTCGCACGCGCTCATCATCACCGAGGGGACCCAGCCCAACGCCGACGGCCAGGGCTACCTCCTCACCCCCGGCATCCACAACGACGATCAGATCGCCGGGTGGCGCAAGGTCACCGACGCCGTGCACGCGGCCGACGGCCGGATCGTCATCCAGCTGATGCACACCGGCCGCATCGCCCACCCCGACAACACCCCTCACGGCCGTCAGCCGGTCGCCCCTTCGGCGGTCCAGCCGCAGGGCGCGATGTTCACCGTGTCCGGGCCGCAGGAGATGCCGACGCCCCGTGCGCTGTCGACGCAGGAGATCGTGGCGACCGTCGACGACTTCCGCCGCGCCGCGGCGGCCGCCGTCGCGGCAGGGGCCGACGGCGTGGAGATCCACGGAGCCAACGGTTACCTGGTGCACCAGTTCCTCGCCGACAACACCAACCAGCGCACCGACCAGTACGGCGGCTCCATCGGCAACCGCATCCGCTTCGCCGTCGAGGTCGCCACCGCCGTCGCCGAGGAGATCGGCGCCCACCGCACCGGCCTGCGCATCTCCCCCGGCAACCCCTACAACGACATCGCCGAGTCCGACACCGCCGAGCTGTATCCGGCGCTCCTGCGCGCCCTCAGCCCGCTCGGCCTCGCCTACCTCCACGTGATGCACGCGGGCGACGACGCGCTGCTGGGCACCCTGCGCGAGCTGTGGCCGACCACGCTGATCCTCAACCGGGCCGGCACCGACCTGCCCACCCGCGCCAAGGACATCGACCACGGCACGGCCGACCTCGTCTCCGTCGGCGCCCTCGCCCTCGCCAACCCGGACCTCGTCGAGCGGCTACGCTCTGACGCGCCGCTGAACACCCCCGACCCGTCGACCTTCTACGGCGGCGGAGTGGCCGGCTATACCGACTACCCCACCCACACCGCCTGAGGATCCGAACCATGGCCGCCCCGACACCACGCACTCCCACGACGGCCGGCGAGGGACCGATGAGCTACGCGATCTTCCAGCTCGCGCGCGCTCACCGCGCCCGCGCCGCCGCCATGCTCCGCGAGATGGACCTGCATCCCGGGCAGGAACTGCTGCTGATGCAACTCCTCGACCGGGACGGCCAGACCCAGTCCGAGCTGCTCGAAAGCGTCGGCCTCGACCACTCCACGGTCTCCAAGTCCCTGCGCCGCATGCAGGACGCCGGCCTGCTCGTGCGCGAGCCCGCCGCACACGACCGGCGCGTCATGGTCGTCCACCTCACCGACAAGGGCCGTGCCCTGCGCGAACCCCTCGCGGCCATGTGGCAAACCCTGGAGGAGACCTCCGCACGGGGCCTGTCGGCGGAGCAGGCGGAGTCCTTCGTCCGTATCGCCTACGCCATCACCGACGCGATCAACAGCAGCGGCCCTGCGGCGGAAAAGTCCGAGTAACTCCCCCGGACAGTGCTGCAGTTGACGACGGCCCGTGCTGAACGGAGTCACGCGCCCCAACTCCCCCGTACGCCGGGAGCACGGAGGTCGGAGCCTCAGCGTCAGGGGCAGGCTCGAGCTGTCCCGGCGGAATGACGGGGGCAGGGCAACGCCCCCGCGCGGGGCCGCGACCCTTCCCCGCCGCGGCCGGCCCGCGCATCGAGGACAACCGCATCACCCGCGTCCGGGGCACCTTCCCTTCGCCCCCAAGCTGCGGGCCGGGCGTGACCCCCACCGCGGATCCGCCCACCACAGGCCCGCCCCTGAGCGCCCCGGGCCGACGGCACCCCCGCCCGCGGCCCCCCTGCCCCGCCCACCCATCCCCCCACCACTGACCTGATGGAAATGAGGCCTCCATGGCCACCACCGGCTCTACCCCCCTCCCCGTCCTCGTCGTCGGTGCCACCGGCTCTCTCGGCGGCAAGGTCGTCGACGAACTGCTCAAGCGCGGTAAGAACGTCCGCGCCCTGGTCCGGCCGACCACCGACGCGAGCAGGCTCGAAAGCCGGGGCGTCGAGATCGCCCGCGGCGACATGCTCGACCTCGACTCGCTCGTCGCCGCCATGAACGGCGCCGACGCCGTCATCACCACCGCTGCCGGCTACACCCGCGGCGGCAAGAACGCGCACGACATCGACACCGTCGGCAACGCCAACCTCGCCGAGGCCGCCCACCGGGCCGGCATCCGGCGGTTCGTCCTGACCAGCATCCTCACCAGCGACCAGACACCCCAGGTCCCGCACTTCTGGCACAAGAAGATCGCCGAGGACAAGCTCGAACAGCTCGGCGTCCCCTTCGTCGCGCTGCGCCCGGGGGCGTTCCTCGACCAGATCGCGACCATGGCGGGCGACCCGGTCGACAAGGGCCGCCTGATCTGGATGGCCAAGGCCACCGTCCCGCTGACCTTCGTCCACACCTCCGACCTCGCGGCGTACCTGGCGGCCGCCGTCGATGCCCAGGCCGCCAACGGTGAGCGCGTCGACATCGGCTGGGACCGTCCGGTCAGCATGCGCGAGATGGCCGACCTGATGGGCAAACGGGCCGGAAAGAAGATCAAGGTGTGGGCCGTCCCTTCGCTCGTCGTCCGCGCCGCGGGGGTCGTCGTCGGCCGCTTCATGCCCCTGGTCAAGGACATGGCCGCGATGTTCGGCTGGTTCGACACGGGCCGCTACGTCGCCGACACCCGCCGCCAGGAGCAGCTGTTCGGCCCCGTACCCACGGCCGAGGACATCCTCGCCCGGTACACCGACGAGCTGGGCTCGGCACGGCACCGGTGACGGTCAGGTGGTGAGGCCGGCGTCGCGGGCCACGAGGGCGGCCTGAACGCGGTTGGTGACCTCCAGCGCGGTCAGGATGCGGCTCACGTGAGCCTTGACGGTGCTCTCGCGCATGGCGAGACGGGTGGCGATGTCGGCGTTGGTGTCGCCCTGGGCGAGCAGCGCGAGTACGTCCCGTTCGCGGGGCGTGAGCCGCTCCAACCGGGCCTGGGCCGCTGTGACTTGGGGCTGTTTCGTGGCGTGGTAGCGGTCGATGAGACGCCGGGCCGCGGTGGGGTGGAGCATGGCCGACCCTGCGGCCACCAGGTGGACGGCCCGCAGGATCTCGGCGGGGTCGGTGTCCTTGAGGAGAAACCCGTCGGCTCCGGCGGCGAGGGCGTCGTAGACGTATTCGTCGAGGTCGAAGGTGGTCAGGGTGATCACCTTCGGCGGGTGCGGGAGGGCCCGTAGCCGGATCGTGGCGGTGATGCCGTCCATGCGGGGCATCCGTACGTCGACGAGGGCGACGTCGATGCGGTGTGCCGCGGCCTTCTCGACGGCCTGCAGTCCGTCGGCGGCCTGGGCCACGACCTCGATGCCGGGGTCGCCCTCGAGGAGGTCGGTCAGGCCGAGGCGGACCAGGGCGTCGTCGTCGACGATCATGGCGCGGATCATGTGGGGGTGCCGTCCTGTTCGATGCCGAGGGGGTGGGGGATACGGGCGGCCACACGCCACGCGCCCGCGCCGGCCGGTCCGGCGTTCAGGTGGCCGCCGAGGGTGGTGACGCGTTCGCGCAGGCCGACGAGTCCGTAGCCACTGCCGACTGTGTCCGTACGGGGAGTACCGGCGGGGTTGGTGACCTCGACGAGGGTGGCGGGCGGCCGGTAGTCGATGCGTACGGTCACCGGAGCACCGTCGGCGTGCTTGCGGGCGTTGGTCAGCGCTTCCTGGACGACGCGGTGCACGGCCAGGCGGTGGGTGGTGGGAGCCTGTTCGGGACGGCCGTCGGTGGTCAGCTCGACGTGCTGGCCGGCGGCGCGGGCCTCGTCCGCCAGTTCCCCCACCTCCCTCATCACCGGCGTGAGCGCGGCGCCGGCCGGCGTGGCGTCGGGGTCGCGCAGCACACCGAGTACGTCGCGCAGATCGGTGAGTGCTTCGACGGACGCCGTGCGCAGCAGATCCAGTCGTTCGACGACGGGGGCGGGCAGCATGTCGCCCTTGGTGGCCAGCACGCCGGTGTGCAGGGCGATCAGGCTCAGGCGGTGGGCCAGGACGTCGTGCATCTCGGCGGCGATACGGGACCGTTCCGCGATGCGGGCCGCTTCCTCGCGCAACTGCGACTCGACGCGCAGGTGCTCGACGTCGGCCGCCAGCGCCTGGACCAGGCGCTGGCGGCCACCCCGCCACAGCCCGACGAGCACGGCCAGCATGGGTAGAAGCAGCGTGGACGCGTAGGACTGCGCCGTCCACAGGGAGGTGGCCCGGTAGCTGAGCAGGTTGGCGCCCAGGGCGGCGACGGCACATCCCACCGCCACCCGCGCCCGGCGATCCACGGCCAGGTCGAACAGGGCGACCGTCAGCAGCGGCAGCAACGGCCATCCCCACCACGCCGTGGCCACGGTGACCAACAGCGGCGCGACCGGCCATCGCAGCCGGGGCACGAGCAGGGCCGTTCCGCACACCAGCGCCGCGGTGATGACGGCAGCCAGATGGCGCCCATCGAACGACATGTCGTTCAGCGCGGCGGCCACCACACACGACGCCACGAGTACGCCCCGCCCGTAGGCCGGCCACCTGCGGCCTTCCCTGCTGCTCACAGGGCCCATGCTAGGCAGGCCGGTGTGCCGTTCCGTCCGGCGATCGACGATCCTCACCCCCTACTTTCGTAGGGGCACGTCGTCGCAGAGCTGCGGATCCGATGCCGTACGCCGCTTTCTAGCGTCGATTCCATGAACGACTGGACCACCTCCCACGACCGTGTCCTGGCGCAGCGCAACGCCGAAGGCTGGATGTTCCTGATCGAAGCGGCCCGTGATCTGCGCACCACAGGTGCCATAGCCCCCAGCGGCACGGCCCTGGCCCGCGTGCTCACCGAGCCGGTACGGGCTCAGGCGCCCCGCCCGCTGGCGGTCCTGGAAGCCGGTGCCGGCACCGGTCCGGTCACCCGGGCCCTGATCCCGCAGCTGTCCCGCGGCAGCCGCCTGGACATCGTCGAGGCCAACCCCCGTTTCGCCGCGCGACTGCGCCACCTCGTCACCACACACCCGCATCTGGCGGCCAGGCCGACACAGGTGACCGTGCATCAGACCTACGTCGAGCAGCTCGACACCGACCAGCGGTACGACGTCATCGTCTCGGGGCTGCCGCTGACCAACTTCACGCCCGTGCAGGTCGAGCGCATCATGGCCCGCTACCTGGAGCTCCTCCACCCCGGCGGCACGCTGACCTACTTCGCCTACCTCGGCACCCGCAAGGCCCGCGCCCTGGCGGCATCGCGAGCCGAGGCCCGCCGGCACACCGCCGTCGACGAGATCATGGCCGCCTACCAGCGGACGTACGCCACGGGCCGCTGGACGGTATGGGCCAACCTGCCCCCGGCCTGCGTCTGGCACCTGCGACGTCCCCTCCTCTCCACGGAGCGCCCCGAGCCGCAGTTCGACGGGGCGAGGCGGTGAACGCGCTGTCCGACATCCTCGGCGACCTCCCGCCGACCGCGGCGTACGCGGTGGTGGCCGCCGCCGTCCTGGCCGAGTCGATCCTTCTCGTCGGCGCTTTCATCCCCACTCTGACCCTGCTCCTGACCGCCGGAGCACTGGCCCGCACCGGCCACATCAGCCTTCCCCTCGTCATCGCCGCCGCGGCCGGAGCCGTGGTGGCGGGGGACTTCCTCGCCCACCGCACCGGCAGATTCCTCGGCGCCCGGCTGCGCGGAAGCCGGACGGGCCGTCGGATACCGGGCGCCGCCTGGAACCGGGCCGAGACGCTGATGACGCGCCACGGCGGCCGGGCGGTCTTCCTGGCCCGTTTCCTGCCGGTGGTACGCACCCTCGCCCCGCACTCCGCGGGCGTCACCGGCCTGCCCTACCGCCGCATCGCCCCGTACAGCGTCGCCGCCGCATGTGTGTGGGCCTCCGCGGAAGCGGGTGTCGGATATGCCGCCGCGACCTCTCTCCAGCGCGTCCTCACCCTGGGCGGTCCTGCCCTCGCCCTGGCCGGGCTGGTGGTGATCGGGGGCGCCCTGCTGTGGCGAACATGCTCAGGCAGGTCGGACGAGGCCGGTGTCGTAGGCGAAGATCACCGCTTGGACCCGGTCCCGGACCCCGATCTTGGTGAGGATGCTGCTCACGTGTGACTTGACGGTGGACTCGGCGAGGGAGAGGCGTTCGGCGATCTCGGTGTTGCTCCAGCCGGTCGCCATGGCGGTGAGTACCTCGCGTTCGCGGTTGGTGAGGCGGGCCAGCTGACGTTGCTGTTCGGGCGTGTGGCCCGGCAGCCGGCTGCCGAAAGCATCGATGAGCTTGCGGGTCAGACCGGGCGAGATGACGGCGTCTCCGGCGGCCACCGCGCGGATACCGGCGACGAGTTCGTCGGGCATGGCGTCCTTCAACAGGAACCCGGAGGCTCCGGCGCGCAGGGCGTCGTAGGCGTATTCGTCGAGGTCGAAGGTGGTCAGGACCAGGATGCGGGAGCGGCCGCCGGACTCGACGATGCGTCTGGTGGCCTCGATGCCGTCCATGCCGGGCATGCGGACGTCCATGAGGACGACGTCGGGTTTGAGCTCGGCGGCCTTGCGGACGGCTTCGGCGCCGTGGGTGGCCTCACCGATGAGGGTGAGGTCGGGGTGCTGTTCGAGGAGCATGCTGAAGCCGAGGCGTTGCAGGGCCTGGTCGTCGACGATGAGCACGGTGGTCATGTGCGGGGGTTCTCCGTTGTCGTCGTTGGGGTCGTTTTGACGGGCGGGGCGGTCAGGAGGCGGGCGTGGACGCTCCAGCCGCCCTCGCGGTTCGGCCCGGCGGTGACCCGGCCCTGGTAGATGGCCGCGCGCTCGCGCATCCCGACCAGCCCGCGGCCGCTTCCGGTGCTCCGTCTGCGGGCCCGGGGTGTTCGCGGGGGTCCGGTGTCCTGGACATCGACGTGGACCGTGTCGGAACCGACGGCCACCCGGACGCTGACGGAGGTTCCGGCCGCGGCGTACTTGAGGGTGTTGGTGAGGGCTTCCTGGACGATGCGGTAGACGGCGAGCTGAAGGCCCGGGGCCGGTGCGGTGAGGTCGCCGTCGGTGCTGAGGGTGACCGCCGTGCCTGCCGCGCGGACACGTTCGATCAGCGGATCGAGGTCGGCCAGGCCGGGCTGTGGGGCCAGCGGGGCATCGTGCGGCCGGTCGGTCTCGTCGCCGATGACGGCGAGGAGGCGGCGCAGTTCGGCGAGGGCACTGCGGCCGCTGCCGGCGATGATCCGCAAGGTCTCGGCACCGCGGTGCGGCTTCGCCTCGGTCAGGCCCGCGGCGCCGTCGGCCAGACCGACGATCACGGCGAGGGTGTGGCCGAGGATGTCGTGCATCTCCTTGGAGACGCGGGCGCGTTCCTGGGCGACGGCGAGGCGGGCCTGCTGGTCCTTCTCCTTCTGCAGGGCGGCGATGACGACGTTGACCAGGCGGGTGGCGAGGCCGAGGCAGGCGATGGCCGTCACCGTCACCACCCCCAGCAGTACGAGGATTTCCGGCCGTGTGGCGTACTCCAACTGACCGTCGCGCCGGAGCGTGAAGGTCCAGGCGACCAGCTCCATCAGGGAGATGACGACGGCGATGAGCAGCCGGCCGGGGGTGGCGAAGCGGCCGACGTTGAAGAGGGCCACGATGCGGGCGACGTCGGCACTGGCGTTGGCGCCGTGGAGGGACCCGGTGGACTCCATCAGCACGGCGGTGGCGGTGACGAGCGCGAAGACCAGCATGGGCCTGCGCTCCCGCCACAGCAGCGGAACGGCCACGGCGATGGTGAGGACCAGCTCTTCGGCGACCCCGGATCCGCCGACGGGATGGAGTACGGACGGCAGTCCCAGGACGGCGCACAACAGCGGTACGCCCCACCTCCGGACCCGGGGGTGGGTCCGGTCCGCCCACCGCCAGGACGACAGCCGCGCGATGATCGACACGATGACACGCTGCTCGGCGTCGTTCGTCAGTGCCTCGGGCAGCTCGGGCCGGGAATCGTGTGGGGGCGTGGGGGTCAAGGTCTGTGCCCTTCGCGGTGCGGGCGGGCGGCGCCTGGGGCAGAGCGCCGACCGGGACCGATCGCTCTTCCGTGATCGTAAGAGGTGTTGCGTGGACGGGCCTGCCGGGCCCGGACCTCAATCTAGAAGCGGTATCGACGGGCGCCACGGCACTGTGGGCGGGAATGCGGCGACGCCGGCCGGTACCGGAGTACTACGTTCCTCCTCCTCGCGGGTGCTATGAGGCGATCGTGCGGAGCACGGCATCGGCCATGCCCTGCTCACCGTGCGCGTTCGGGTGGACGGCGGCGGCCGGGCTGCTGGGCCGGAGGGGCTCTATCCAGCGGGTTTTCTGCGCGGAGCAGGCGTCGTGGCCGACGGACGGGGAGTAGGTGTCGACGTACGTCGCTCCGGCGGCCTCGGCCTGCTCGTGCAGCATGGTGTTGAGCTGCTCCCCCTTGTCGTGCAGGTAGCTCGCGTCGCCGGGCGCGAGGGGGAGCTCCCTGCCGCAGCCCTTCCCTTCGGCGGGCAGGATCGCCGGATAGCCGACGACGTAGACCCGGGCCATCGGCGCGCGCCGTTCGATCTCGGCCAGCGCCGCGGAAAGCCTTCGGCCGGTTGCCTGGATCTTCTGTTTCACTTCGTCGGTGCCGCCGTCGACGTACTGCTTCTCGCAGGGCGCGTCGTCGGAGAAGAGCCTTCCGCTGCCGGTCGCGCGGTACATCGCACCCATCGTGACGCATTTCGTGACCGTCGAGCCGAAGCCGATGTCGTTGCCGCCGATGCCGAGGGTGACCAGTCGCGTCCGCTTCGAGAGGGCCGAGAGCTGGGCGGGGTTGGTGCCGTTGGACGTCTGCTGCGGCGCGGTGAGGGCGGTGATGGTGGCGCCGCTGCAACTGACGTCACGGAAGCCGGCGGCCGGCACGCCGAGTCGGCGTGCCACCAGTGCGGGGTAGTTGTGGTCGGAGCGGTCGCAGCCGGCCGGTGTCCCCGTGCGCCGGGGGATCTTCGGGCCGGAGGTGTAGGAGTCGCCGAGAGCGACGTAGGGCCCCGGCTGCGGTCGCTGGTCCTGGAAGCTGTCGTGGTCGCCGTCCGGCCGACCGATGAGGACGGCGGTGAGCAGCACACCGCAGCTCACGATTCCGGCCAGCGCTGCGCGTGCGTAGGCTCCCATGGGTCTTCTCCTGTCGTCGTGGCGGTGCTGGATGGGGCGAGCACGTGGAGGACGGCGTGGACGGTCCAGCCGCCGTGCGGGTTGGGGCCGGCGGTGATCTCGCCCCGGTAGAGGGCGACGCGCTCGCGCATACCGACCAGGCCCCGGCCGCCGCCGGTCGGGCCACGGCGACCACGTGGGGTGCGGGGTGGGCCGGTGTCCTCGACGGTGAGGCGCACGGTGTCGGGGTCGGCGGCGACGGAGACGTGGACCGAGGTGTCGTGGGAGGCGTACTTGACGGTGTTGGTCAGGGCCTCCTGGACGATGCGGTAGACGGACAGCTGGAGTCCGGGCGCCAGGCCGGTGAGGTCGCCGTGCATGTGCAGGGCGACGGTGGGACCGGCGGCGCGGATCCGGTCGAGCAGCGCGTCGAGGTCGGCGAGGCCGGGCTGCGGGGCGAGTGGGACGCCGTGCGATCCGTCCCGGCCGTCCTGGTCGTCGCCGATGACGGCGAGCAGGCGGCGCAGTTCGGCCAGGGCGTCGCGGCCGCTGACGCCGATGATGCGGAGGGTCTGGGCGCCGCGTTCGGGCTTGGCCTCGGCGAGAGCGGCGGCGCCGTCAGCGAGGCCGACGATGACGGCGAGGGTGTGGCCGAGGATGTCGTGCATCTCGCGGGAGACACGGGCGCGTTCCTGCGCGGTGGCGAGCCGGGCCTGCTGGTCGCGTTGTTTCTTCAGGGCGTCGATGTAGGCGTAGGCCAGCCGCAGGAGCAGGCCCAGTACCGCGAACGCCGTTACGGCGACCATCACCATCAACGTCACGGGCTCCGGACGCGTGACGTACTCCAGCTGCCGGCCGCGCCAGAAGAAGTAGGCCCATGCGACGAGTTGCAGGAGCGTGACGCCGGTGGCGGCCGCCAGTCGGCGTGGGGTGCAGTGACGGCCGACGTTGAAGAGGGCGATCACCCGGGCGAACTCGGCGCCCGTCAGCACGCCGAGAGGAAGAGACACGATCGAGACGGCCGTGGTGAGGGCGAAGACCAGCAGGGGGCGTCGTTCCCGCCACAGCAGCGGGATGCAGAAGGCGAGGACGATCGGCAGTTGGGGGTCGCTGACGTTGTGGGGATTGGCGTAGGCGTCGCTGCCGACCGCGAGGCAGAACACCGGGACCCCCCACCGCCGGACCCAGGGGCGGGCCCGGTCGGCCCGCCGCCACGAGGCGAGCCGGGAGACCACCGACGCGATCACCCGCTGCTCGGGATCGCTCGTCAGGGCCTGGAGGAACTGGCGTTCGTCCGGGTGTGGGTGGGGCGCGGGGGCGCTCGGTGCGGGCACGGGGTGAGCCCTTCGCAGGGTCGGGCCGCCCGCCGACCCGGGGGGATCGGGTCGGCGGGCGGGGCTGGGAAGACGGCCGGTGAGAGCCGGCCACCACGTCAGGAGCCGGTGCGGAAGCCGGTGCTGCGGCTCGCTGTCGTCAACTCCTGCGCAACGGGTTCTTCAGCAGCTTCCTGCGGGCCGGCGCCTGCGGCTCCGTCGCGTCGGCCTGCTGGGCAGGTGCCTGCGTTTCCGTGTCGTCAGAACTGCGGACGCCGGTGAAGACGCGGCGCGCGCCGTGGTCGTCCGAGCCTGCGTGGACGGTAGCGGCGGCACCGGCGAGCACGGGTTCAGGCGCGGAGTCCGGCTGCTCGGCTTCGAGCGCGTGGCGCAGCTTCTCGCCCTCGACGTCCACGTTCGGCAGGATGCGGTCGAGCCACTTCGGCAGGGTCCAGGAGCGGTGGCCGAGCAGGGCCATCACCGCAGGGACGATGGTCATCCGGACGACGAAGGCGTCGAGGAACACGGCGGAGGCGAGCCCCAGGCCGATCGACTTGATCAGAGCGGCGTCGTCGAGGAGGAATCCGGAGAAGACGGAGACCATGATGACCGCGGCCGCGGTGACCACCCGGCCGCTGTGCCGGAAACCCTGCACGATGGCGTGTGTGGGTTCGGCGCCGTGGACGTATTCCTCCCGCATCCGGGAGACGAGGAAGACCTCGTAGTCCATGGCGAGGCCGAACACGACGCCGATCAGCAGGATGGGCAGCAGGCTGACGATGGGTCCGGTCTGGTCGACGCCGAAGAGGTCCTTCAGCCAGCCCCACTGGAAGACCGCGACCAGGACACCGAGGGTCGAGACCACGCTGAGCAGGAAGCCGAGGGCGGCCTTGAGCGGGATCACGATCGACCGGAAGACCAGCAGGAGCAGGACCAGGGCCAGGCCCACGACGATGGCCAGGTAGGGGATGAGGGCGTCGGACAGTTTGGTGCTGACGTCGATGTTGACGGCGGTCAGGCCGGTGACCATCAGGTCGGCGCCGGTGTCCTGGTGCAGGGCGGCGCCCTGGCCGCGGATCTCGCCCACGAGGCTCTTGGTGGCCTCGCTGCTGGGGGCGCTCTTGGGGACGGCGCCGAGCAGGGCCACGTCGCCGGCCTCGTTGAAGGAGGGAGGACGGACAGCGGCGACATCGTCCAGCTTGCTCAGCCTGGTGTACGCGTCCTGGGCGGCGGCCTTGGGGTCGTCGCTGTTCCGGGCGTCGACGACCACGGTGAGCGGGCCGTTGAAACCCGGCCCGAAGCCCTTGCTGAGGGTGTCGTAGGCGATGCGCTGGGTGCTGCCGGGGGGCTTTCCGGAGTCGTCGTTCAGGGCCGTCTGCAGGGACATCGCGGGGATGGCCAGCAGGGCCAGTGCGGCCACCGCGACCGCGAGCACCTTGACCGGGTTGCGGGTGACGAACTTCGCCCAGCGCACGCCCATCGACTCGCCCTCGCCGCGCTCCAGCGCCTTCATACGGCGGGTCTGCATCTTGCCCTTCATGATCCGCGTGCCGGCGAAGCCGAGCATGGCGGGCAGCAAGGTCAGCGCGATGACCACGGCGACGGCCACGGCGAAGGCCGAGGCCAGCCCCATGGAGGTGAGCATGCCGATGCCGATGACGCTCAGGCCGCTCAGCGCGACGATCACGGTCAGGCCGGCGAAGACGACCGCCGAGCCGGCGGTGCCCGCAGCACGTCCGCAGGCTTCCTCGGGTTCGTGGCCGTCGCGGATCTCGTTGCGGTAGCGGGAGACGATGAACAGGGCGTAGTCGATGGCGACGGCCAGGCCCAGCATCAGTGCCAGGGTCGTGGTGGCCGAGGCCAGGTCGAAGAAGTGCGTGGCGAGCGTGACCGACAGGATGGCCGCGGCCACCCCGAGGATCGCGGTGAGCAGGGGCAGGCCGGCCGCGATCATCGAGCCGAAGGTGATCACCAGAACAACGGCGGCGACCCCGACACCGATCAGCTCGGCCGCCTTGCTCGCGGCCTTGTCCTTGACGGCGTTGCCGCCCAGGCTCACCTTCAGGCCGGCCTTCTCGCCCTGCCGGACGACGTCGGTCTGGACGGCGTGGGCCGCGCCGCTGACGTCGGCCTGGGCGACCTTGTAGGACACCTGGACGAAGGCGATCGTGCCGGACTTGCTGACCAGGCCGCCGGCGAAGGGATCGGTGACGCCCGACACCTGCGGCGACTTCTCCAGCTTCGCCACCAGGGACTCGACCTCGGCCTTGTGGGCGGCGGAGGTGAGCTTCTGCCCGCTGGGCGCCTCGAACACCACGCGCGCCGTGGCGCCGTCGGCGGAGGCCTGCGGGAACTCCTTCTGCAGCAGGTCGATCGCCCGCTGCGATTGCGTGCCCGGAACGCTCAGGGCCCCGGAGGACGTGCCGGGCGCACTCATGGCGCCGATGCCGATGGCGGCCAGGACGGCGACCCACAGCATCACGACGACGCGTCGTCGCCGGAACGCCAGCCGGCCGAGCCGATAGAGGAAGGTGGCCACGGATTACTCCCACCAGGAGAAGAGATCATTGGGTGAGCCGGTCCTGACTGACCCGCGATCTCAACGTAGGAGCGGTACCGGGCGACCATCCCGTACCGCGGAACCGAATCCGGTGGGGCCCGCTAGTACCCCAGTACTAATGCGCCTTCGCTCAGCCCTTGACCGCGGAGCTGGCGACGCCCTGGACGAACCAGCGCTGGAAGAACGCGAAGACGATCAGAACGGGCAGGACGAGAAGGACGCCGAAGGCGAGGATCTGGCCCCAGTCCGGGGGCTGTTGGCCCTGGAAGACGCTCATCTCCAGCGGGAGGGGGCGGACGGAGGGGTCGGAGACCATCAGGACCGGCCACAGGAAGGAGCCCCACTGGGTGAGGAAGGTCAGGATCGCGACGGAGGCGAAGACCGGCTTGCTCATCGGGACGATGATCGCGAAGAAGGTGCGCCACGGACCCGCGCCGTCCAGCCGGGCCGCCTCCTCGATGCTCGGCGGGATCGAGCGGAAGAACGTGTGGAACTGGTAGACCGAGAAGGCGTTGGCCACGAACGGGATCGCCTGGATGTAGATCGTGTTGCGCTGCTCGTTGAACATGTAGAACAGCGGCACCGCCAACGACTCGAACGGGACCAGCATCAGCAGCAGGACGAGCGTGAAGACCGCCTCCCTGCCCCGCCACTTCAGCCGTGACATTCCGTACGCCGCCATCGAGTTGACGAACAGGCCACCGGTCACGACCACGAACGCGACGAGCAGGGAAATGCCCATGAACCGCCAGAAGTAGCCGGTGCTGTCGGAGTTCAGGGCGTCGAGGACGTGCGCGTAGTTGTCGAAGGACAGGTGGGTGGGGAGGAAGCCGCTGAGGCCGTTCAGTACTTCACCGGAGGGCTTGAGACTGCCGAGGAGCAGATACAGGACGGGCAGCACGAAGAGGAACGCCAGGACGGCGAGGACGGCGTAGTCGGCGAAGCGGCGCAGGGGCGCGCGGGTGGTGGCCATGGGTGGGGTCAGTCCTCGTTGTCGGGCCGGACGACGCGGCGCTGGATGAGGGTCAGGGCGACGACGATCAGGAAGAAGACGACGGTGATCGCGGACGCCTGACCGATGTTGTTCTGGTCGAAGGCGGTGGTGACGGCCTGGTACATGACCGTCCGGGTGGCGTCCTCGTCGAGACCGCCGCCGTGGATGAGGACGTACACCTGGTCGAAGACCCGGAACGACAGCACCGAGGTGAGCGTGGCGACGAAGACGAGCGTGCCGCGGATACCGGGCAGCGTGACATGCCGGAACTGCTGCCAGGCCGTGGCCCGGTCGAGTTCGGCGGCCTCGTACAGCTCGCCGGGGATCTGCTGGAGGCCGGCCAGCAGGATGACCATCTGGAAGCCGACGCCCTGCCACACCGACAGCACGATCACCGAGGCCATGGCGGTGGCGGAGTCACCGAGCCAGTCGAAGGCACCCCAGTTGCCGAAACTCACCGCGTGCAGCGCGGAGTTGAGCAGGCCCTGGTCGCTGCGGGCGAGGATGAGCCGCCAGATCACGGCGACCAGCGTCATGGGGAAGACGACCGGCATGAAGAAGAGGGAGCGGAACAGGCCGATGGCCTTGAGCTTGCGGTTGAGCAGGATCGCCAGCGCCAGCGCCAGGCCCGTCTGAAGCGGTACGACGACTACGGCGAAGGTCAGGTTGTTCAGCAGGGCCCGCAGGAAGGGGCCCGACAGGTCCGGGTCGGTGAACAGCCGCCGGTACTGCTCCAGGCCGAAGAACGAGGGGGCCAGGGGCGAGCCGAGGCGCACGTTGTAGAAGGAGAGGACGACGGCGTAGCCGAACGGGACGCCGACGAAGGCGACGAGCCCGGCGACGGCGGGGGCGGACATCAGCAGTCCGTGCAGCCAGTCACGGTTCCGGGGCCTGTTCCGGGTCCCGGAAGGAGTGGAACGGGCGGTTCTCACGGCGGTCATGGGCGGGCTGTGCTCCCGGTCGGGGGCCGCGGCGGGCGCGGGGTCCAAGGGGTCCACTGGTTCCACTGTCTTCACGGGTGGGTCCTGTTCCCGGCGCGGCGGGCAGCGTCTGCGCGTACCCGCCGCGGCCGACACGGTCCTACGGGATCTTGTATCCGGCGTTGTCGGAGAAGTCCTGGTCGATGGCGCGGGCCGCCTTGGCCAGCGCGCTCTTCGGGTCGGCGCCGCCGTAGATCGAGTTCAGGGCGTCGCTGAACTTGGCGGTGACCGTGGGGTATCCGGCCGTGACCGGGCGGGTGACGGCGACGCAGGACTTGGTGATGTCGCTGTCGCCGCAGGGTTTGGCGAGCTGGTCGGCGAAGAGCTGGAGCGGGCCGCCCTTCTTGTAGAGGGTGCTGGCGGCGAGCGCGGTCTTCGTCGCGGGCGGGGCGCCGTTGGCCGTCGTCATGGCGGTGACATTGGTGTCGTTCATGAGGTAGTCGAGGAAGGCGCCGGCCGCCTTGGCGTTCTTGGTGTTGGCGCCGATGCCCCAGGCCCACGAACCCTGGCCCGCCTTGGGGCCGTTGCCGAAGTCGGGCAGCGGCAGGACGACGAGGTCGCTGCCGAGGGCCTCGCTGTAGGCGGGGTACATCCAGTGGCCGACCCAGCTGAGGGCGACGCGGCCCTTGGCGAAGGCGTTGCCGTCGGTGTTGGGGTCGGTGTAGGTCTTCCAGGACTGGAAGGTCTTCATGGCCGAGACCACGGCCGGGGTGTCGAGGGCGCCCTCGGCCTTGCCGTCCTTGAGCAGGGAGCCGCCGGCGGACCAGACGATCGGGGCGAAGCCGTAGGTGCCCCACTCGTTGGACAGGCCGTTGTTCTCCTGCAGGTCGAGGACCTTGCCGTCGGAGTCCTTGGCCTTCAGCACCTTGAGTGCGGCAGTGAACTGAGCAGCCGTCCAGTCGTCGGACAGGCCCGTCGGGTACTTCACACCGGCCGCGTCCAGCAGCTTCTTGTTGCCGTAGACGCCGAGCCCGGAGTCGTACATGCCCAGGCCGTAGTGCTTGCCGTCGATCTCGCCCTGCGCCTTGCTCGCGGCGGTGGCGTTGCTCAGGGTCTTGGCGGAGACGTACGAGTCGATCGCGGCGAGCTTCTTGTTGTAGACGAAGTTCGCCATGGTCGGGCCGTCGAACTCCATCACGTCCGGCAGCTGGGAGGCGTCGGTGGCCGTGATGGTCTTGGTGTAGTCGTTGCCGGGTATGAGCTTCAGCTCGACCTTGATCCCGCTCTGTGAGGAGTTGAAGGACTTCACCGCGTTCTGCAGGGCGGTGTCCTCGCTCTTCTGGCCCTGGTGGGCCCAGACACTGATCGTGCCCTTGCCGCTGCCCGCGTCGGCGGAGGTGCCACCGCTGCCGCCGCCACAGGCGGCCAGGGCGGCGAGGGGCAGGACGAGGGCGAGGCTCGTACAGGCCGTGCGGCGGTACCTTCTGCTGGTCGAGCTCATGGATGTGCCTCCGTGCGGTGCGAGGGTTTCGACGTGCGCTGGTGCTTTCCGGCGTGGGGCGTGGGGGACCTCGGGGCCTGAAGGCCGCGGAGGGGTCACTGGGGTCCGCGCGGGCGCGGCGGGGCGGTCGTCTCGCGCAGGACGAGACGGATGGGCATCTGCACGTGCCCGGGTGCCTCGGCTCCCGGCTCGTCGAGCTGCCGCAGCAGCAGCCGGGCGGCCTCGGCGCCCTGGCCGGCCACCGGCTGGGCGACGGTGGTCAGTCCGATCACGTCGGCGAGCTCGTGATCGTCGAAGCCGACGACGGACACGTCGTCCGGCACCTTCAGCCGGTGCCGTCGCAGGGCCCGCAGCGCGCCCATCGCCATCTCGTCGGACTGGGCGAACACCGCCGTCGGCGGCCGGGAGGCGGCCAGCAGTTCGGTCATGGCCCGCTCGCCGCCCTCGACGGTGTAGTCGCCGTCCGCCTCCAGGGCCGGATCGTGCTCGATCCCGGCTTCGGCCAGCACGTCCAGGTACGCCTGGCGTCGTGCGATGGGCGTGGTCCAGTGCTGCGGCCCGCTCGACCCGCTGATCATGCCGATCCGGCGGTGGCCGAGGTTCACCAGATGCCGTACGGCGCTCTCCGTGCCGGCCCGGTCGTCGATGCCGACCACGGTGAAGCCGGGCCGGGCGCCGCCCACCGTGCTGGCCAGCGGCACCCCGAGGGAACGCAGTGCGGCCGACTCCTCGTCGTCGGGAATGAGCAGCGACAGCAGCGCGTCCACCCGCTTGCGGACCGGCAGCTTGGTGAAGAAGCGCTTGCGTGTCTCCGGCGAGCCCAGGTTGTACAGCAGGACGTCGTACCCGGCGGCGCTGAACACGTGCTCGGCGGAGTCCAGCACCGTGCCGAAGAACCAGCGGCCCACGTAGGGGACCACGACGCCGATGGTGTAGGTGCGCCCGCTCGCCAGGCTGGACGCCGACTGGGACGCCGTGTAGCCGAGCTGCGCGGCGACGGCCGTGATCTGGGCGCGCACCTCGTCGGACACCCCCTGCCGGCCGCGCAGGGCGCGGGACACGGTGGACGCCGAGACTCCGGCGGCGCGGGCGACATCGGTGATGCTGACGGTCACAGCGCATTTCTCCCGTCGGTTTCACGTCGGTGTGATCTGGGGGTGACGTGACCGTAAACCCGGCCCTCTTGTTGCGCAAGCGTTTGCGTTCAGTTTTACTGGGGCCGATTCTCAAGCGAGACCTTCTGGATCACTGGTCAGCGCATGCGTTTGCGCGCTGCGAGCCGACAGGAACTGTGCATGCGATACGCCCCGCCCGGCCTCTGCGTGAACGACTTCGCCCTGCTCCGCGACGACGACGGCAGCTACGCGGTGCTGCATCTGCAGGGCCCGTGGACGGCCGAGTTCGACCATCTGAGGATGGAGACGTCGTACGGCAGGGCCACGTCCACCGATCTGGTCCACTGGAAGCCGGAGGGCACCGCCTTCGGCAATGGCCTGCCCGGCCGCTTCGACCAGCAGGCGGTGTGGACCATGCACCCCTTCCGCCACGGCAGCGGCATGGCGATGTTCTACACGGGCGTTTCCGGCCTCACCCCCGACGGCTCGCCGCTCCAGTCGGTCGGGCTGGCCTACTCGGACCGCACGGACGGCACCGGCTGGCGGCGCCACGGCACCGGACCGGTCGTCGAGGCGGACGCGCGGTGGTACCGCACCGGCGAACGCATGGGCTGGCGCGACCCGTTCGTCGTACGCGACGACGAGTCGGACGGCTGGGTCATGGTGGTCTGCGCCGCCGACGCCTCCCTGCCGGTCGAGCTCAGCGGCTGTGTGGCCTGGGCGACTTCGGACGACCTGGAGCACTGGACCGTGCAGCCCCCGCTCATCTCACCCGGCGACGTGGACGAGTTGGAGTGCCCGGTCCTGGAACGCCTCGACGACGGCAGCTGGTTGCTGATCGGCTCGATCGGCGCGACGCGCGGCTTCGAGGCATGGACGGCGCCCCGGCTGCGCGGTCCCTGGACCCGCCGTGGCCCGCTGGGCCCGACCGGCTCCTACGCCCCTCGGGTCATCGCCGCTCCCGACGGCTCTCGGGTCGTGCTGCACACCACCCCGCGCCGAGTCGGCCTCACCGACTCCGGCGAGCGCTGCCGGGGGATGCTCGCGCAGCCCAAGTCCCTTGTGGTGCCGGAGGATTCGGCACCTCGCCTGGAGTGGTGGCCGGGCCTGGACGGCCGGCTGGGCGAGGAGACCCAGGAGCCGGTGCTGCACGCGGTCGGCGACGTGGACGTCTCCGGGCGGATCGAGATCACCCTGCGGACCGGAGACGACGGCCGGCCCGCCCTGGCCGTCGGGTGCGACGGCAAGAACCTCTGGATCACCGGCCCAGGGGGCAGCCGGCTCGGCGAGTCCGACCTGGCCGAGCCCGCCGCCACCCTGCGCATCCTCACCATCGGGGAGTACGTCGAGGTGTACGCCGACGGCGTCTTCGTCCTGACCGGCCTGTGCTACTCGGGTCGCCCCGCCCCCTGGACGGTGGTGGCGGAAGGACGTACCCGTACCCTCCCCGTCCGCCCGGTCCGCCTGCCCGATCCCGACCGTGACGACGCCTCGGCCGTCTGGCCCGGACCGGCATCGACCTGAAAGGCACGCCATGAAAGCGCCGTCCGGCGGTCACCCCTTCCCCGACGGCTTCCTGTGGGGAGCCTCCACCGCCGCCCACCAGATCGAGGGCAACAACGTGGGCAGCGACTGGTGGCACCGGGAGCACGAAGCGGACAGCACCCTCCCGGAGCCGAGCGGTGATGCCTGCGACAGTTATCACCGCTGGCGCGAGGACATGGACCTGCTCGCCGAACTGGGCTTCACCGACTACCGGTTCAGCATCGAGTGGGCCCGCATCGAACCCGCCCCCGGCCGGTTCTCCAAGGCCGAGATCGCGCACTACCGGCGCATGGTCGAGGGTGCCCTCGAACGAGGTCTGCGGCCCATGGTCACCCTCCACCACTTCACCGTGCCGCATTGGTTCGCCGAGCGGGGCGGCTGGACCGCCGAGGACGCGACCGACCTGTTCGCACGCTACGTACGGGCGACCGCGCCGATCATCGGCACCGGCGTCCGGCACGTGTGCACGATCAACGAGCCGAACATGATCGCCCTCGCGGCCGCCTTCCGTGAACTGGGCACCGAAGTGGCACCGGTCGCCGGCATCCCGCTCCTCGACAAGCCGACCACGGACGCGCTGATCCGGGCCCACCACAGGGCTCGGGCCGCGGTGAAGTCGATCTCCTCCGACCTCCAGGTCGGCTGGTCGATCGCCAACCAGGTCTACCAGGCCGAGCCGGGCGCCGAAGCGGTCACCGCCGCCTACAGCCATCCCCGCGAGGACGTCTTCATCGAGGCGGCCCGTGGCGACGACTGGATCGGCGTGCAGTCCTACACAAGGACCAGGATCGGCGTCGACGGCCCCGTCGCCGCCCCGGAGGACGCCGAGCGCACTCTCACCGGCTGGGAGTACTACCCCGAGGCCATCGGCCACGCGCTGCGCCACACCGCCGGCATCGTCGGCGACGTCCCACTGATCGTCACCGAGAACGGCATCGCCACCGCCGACGACAACCGGCGGGTCGACTACTACACGGGAGCCCTGTCCGCGGTGGCCGCCGCCCTGGAGGACGGCCTCGACATCCGCGGCTACCTGGCCTGGAGCGCCCTCGACAACTACGAGTGGGGTTCCTACACACCCACTTTCGGCCTCATCGCCGTAGACCCCGACACGTTCGCCCGGACACCGAAGCCGTCCGCGACCTGGCTCGGCGACTTCGGCCGAACCCGCGTTCTTCCATGCGTCGCCTTCTGACCTCGTGGTGGTCACGGCTCAGGGCCGGCGCATCAGTGCAGGTCAGCCCCGCGGTCCCGCGCCGTGCAGCAGGGTGTCGATGACGAGCGTGGCCAGCGCGTCCGGGTCCTGCGCGGCTGGATCCTGCGCGGCGCCGGGCCTGTCGAGGGCTTCGCTCAGGAGGGCGTAGTACACCTGCCGCGTCCAGTCCAGGTCCGCGTCCGGGGCGAGCAGTCCCTCCCGCTGCGCCCGGTTCAGGAGTCCGACGGTGCGGGTGTCGATCTCCTCCCAGAGGGCGGCCGCGGCGGCGGTGTGCGGTGTGGAGTGGCTGAGGGTGAAGCGCCAGGTGTCCTTGACCCGCAGGACGTTCGCGGTCACCCGGTACAGCGCCACCAGAGCGGGAGCGGCATCGGGCCGGGCTTCCTCGATGGCGTCGACGAGCTGCTGCTTCGCGGAGACGGCGAGCGCCTCCAGCAGTGCCTGCCGGTTCGCGAACCGGCGGTGGACGGTGATCCTCGTCAGCCCTGCCGCCTCGGCGATCTGCTCCATGGAAGCACCGGCGTCCTGGGCGAGGACCCGCTCGGCCGCCTCCAGAATCGCGCGCACACTGCGCTCGGCATCTGCCCGCAGTGCTCGGCCCATGTCTGTCTCCTGTCTGGTTCACTACCCGGGGTCCCTGTAGAGGATACGTGAACGCTACGGGTACCTCGTTAATTGATTCTCCAATGTTGCAACTATAGATATATTTGACACGTTCGTGATACGAGTGGAGCTCCCCTTTGACAGACCGCGCCGTGCGCCGACGCCGTCAGGCCTTGTTCCTCTTCTTCTTTCTCCCTGGCATCGCCCTGTCGTCCTGGGTCACGCGCACCCCGGATGTCCGCGACCAACTGGGCCTGTCCACCGGGCAGATGGGTCTGGTCCTGTTCGGTCTGTCCGTCGGTTCCATGATCGGCATCCTGTGTTCCGGCCGTTTCGTGTCCCGGTTCGGCACCCGGCCGGTGATCGCGCTCGGCACGCTGCTGATCATCGTGGGCACGGCCGTCATCGGTGCGGGCAGCGCGGTGCCGTCGGCATCGCTGGTCGCCGTGGGCCTGTGCCTGTTCGGCGCGGGCATGGGCGGGGGCGAGGTGGCGGTCAACGTGGACGGCGCCGACGTGGAGCGCATCACCGGGACCGCGGTGCTGCCCACGCTGCACGGCTGCTTCAGCCTGGGCACGGTCATCGGGGGGTCGGCCGGAATGGCGGCCACCGCCGCCGACGTCCCCGTCTCCTGGCATCTGGCCGTGGTCGCCCTGGTCGCGACGGGGATTCTGGTCCACGCCATGCGTGCCGTTCCCGTCGGCATCGGCATCAGCGCCGCGCCGTCGACACCGGCTCCCGGTCCCGGCCCGGATCCCGGCCCCGATCCGGCGCGACGACCCGGGCCGCAGGTATGGAAGGACCGGAAGCTGCTGCTCATCGGCGCCATCGTGCTGGCCATGGCGCTGGCCGAGGGCGCCGCCAACGACTGGCTGCCGCTGCTCATGGTCGACGGCCACGGCCTTGACGCCGCGATGGGCTCGCTCGTCTACGTGGGGTTCGCGGCGGCGATGACCCTGGGACGCTTCAGCGGCACATACTTCCTCGGCCGTTTCGGGCGGGCCGCCGTCGTACGCGCGAGTGCCGTCTCCGGTGCTGTCGGGCTCCTCTTGGTCATCTTCTCCGACAACGCCCTCGTCGCGGCAACAGCCGTACTCTTCTGGGGACTTGGGGCCTCTCTCGGCTTCCCGGTGGCTCTGTCGGCGGCGGGCGACTCCGGCCCCGACCAGACCGCCCGCGTCTCGCTGGTCGCCATCATCGGCTACGTCGCCTTCCTCGTGGGGCCGCCCGCCCTCGGGTTCCTGGGCGACCACTATGGGCTGCGCTCGGCCATGGTGGTGGTCCTGATGTTCGTCGCCTCCGCCATCCTCATCGCTCCCGCCGCCGACACCCGTGGCCGCGCCACCGCCACGGCGGACGCACCTCACCCCGCGCCGCCCAGCGCGAATCCCGCAGGCCAACACCGAGAAGACCGCTCATGAGCCCGAGGTAGCGCCCGGCGCGACCGTCGTCCCCCTCGACTTCCACAACGGTCTCGCCGAGCCGCGCCGCACCAGCAACAGTGCGCAGGACCTCGCCCAGGCGACACACCAGGGGCGCCGGCCTGCAACGCATCGCAGGGAGTAACCAGCGTGCGCCCGGCGGCAGTTGCACGAGCCCCGGCCGGGTGCTCCAAGCTCCCCGTGACGACAGGCCCCCGGGCCCCGCTCACCAGCCTTGCCCTTTGCAGGAGATACGTCAGCGCTACGGATACCTGACTAATTGATGCTTCACTGTTGCTGCTACCGAGAAACCTGATACATTAGTGAAACCGATTGAGAGGATGGCCGGAAGCGGCCCCTCCACGGCAAGGCAATCGCCGACCCCACGACTCAGGAGTCCGAAAATGGCAACGACAACACGACCGGTAGCCCTCGTCACGGGCGCCTCCTCCGGCATCGGAAAGGCAGCCGCGCTCGCCCTGGCCGCGGCGGGCCACGACGTCGTCGGCACCAGCCGCAACACCGCGCACGTCGGCCCTCTGAAGGGCGTGACCTTCCTCGACCTCGACGTGACCAGCGACGCTTCGGTGACCGCCGCGGTCGACACGGTGATCGACCGGTTCGGGCGGATCGACGTCCTGGTCAACAACGCCGGCATCGGCTCGGCGGGCGCCGCCGAGGAGAGCTCCGCCGCCCAGGCACAGGGCCTCTTCGACATCAACGTCTTCGGCGTGATCCGCATGACCAACGCCGTCCTGCCGCACATGCGCGCCCGGCGCAGCGGACGGATCATCAACCTCTCGTCCATCGTCGGCTTCATGCCGCAGCCCTACATGGCCGTCTACGCCGCCTCCAAGCACGCCGTCGAGGGCTACTCGGAGTCCGTCGACCACGAGGTCCGCGAGTACGGCGTACGGTCCCTGCTCGTCGAGCCCGCCTGGACCAACACCGCGTTCGACGCGGCCAGCGTGCGGCCCGACCGGCCCCTGGACGTCTACGCCGAGCAGCGCCACGTCTTCGAGGAGTACATGGCCGGTGCGGTCAAGGACGGCGACGACCCCGCCGTCGTGGCCAAGGAGATCGTCGCGGCGGCGACCGACGCCAAGCCGAAACTGCGCTACACCGCCGGCGCCATGACCGGACGCGTCCGCACCATGCGCCGCATCGTCCCCGCCCGCATGTTCGACCAGCAGCTGCGCAAGCTCAACCGGCTGCCCGCCTGACGCCCGTCCCTCGCACGAGAAGGCGAAGCTCGCCATGAGCACCTACCTGGCAGACGCGGCCGAGGACCTGACCGTCGAAGGTCCCTCCGCGACGTTCACCTATCGCCGCATCGGCCCGCGGGGCGGCATCCCACTCGTCCTGCTGAACCGGGTCCGCGGGACCCTCGACTGGTGGGACCCGGAGTTCCTGGACCACCTCGCCGCCGCCCACGACGTGATCGTGTTCGACAACGTCGGCACCGGTTACACCACCGGCACCCCGCGCGACTCGGTCGAGGGGATGGCCGAAGGCACCGTCGAGTTCATCGAGGCCCTCGGCCTGCCGCAGGTGGATCTGCTCGGCTGGACGCTGGGCGGCACCGTCGCCCAGCACCTCGCCCGCACCCGGCCCGACCTGGTCCGCAAGCTGGTCGTGGCGGCCGCCAACCCCGGCGGCACGGTGCCCGGCTCTCCCGACCCGGACCCCAAGGTACGGGCCACCATGACCAAGCCCGAAGTCACCGGGGACGACCTGGTGTTCCTGTTCTTCCCCGGGACGGACACCGGCCGCGCCGCCGGGTACGAGCACCTCGCGAGGGTGGCCACCCGGCTGGCCACCGGACGCCCCGACGTGTCCCAGGCGGCGGCCATGGGCCAGATCGCCGCGATCCAGAAGGACGCGGCGATCCCCTTCGAGCAGGTGCGAGCGGATCTGAAGTCCGTCAAGCAGCGCGTCCTGTACGCCACCGGCATCCAGGACGCGATGATCCCCGCCCTGGCCTCGTACACCGCCGTCCAGCACCTCACCGACGCCACCCTCGTCGCCTACAGCGACGCCGGCCACGCCTTCCTCTTCCAGCACGCCAAGGACTTCGGCGCCCAGGTGACGGCCTTCCTCGCCGACTGAGCAACGTCGTGAAACCGTTCCACCAGGAGGTTCGTCGTGGAGTCGACCAGCGTTCCGGCGCGCCGCGAGGTCACCCCGCTGGAATTGTTCTTCGACCTGGTCTACGTCTTCGCCATCGGCCAGCTGTCGCATCAGCTGCTGGCCCACCCGACGTGGACCGGCGCCGCCCAGACGCTCGTGCTCTACCTCGCCGTCTACGCGGCGTGGGCGTACACCACCTGGGCGGTCACCCTCGTCCCGGCCGAGGACCCGCGGACCCGGCGGATGCTGCTGGCGGTCATGTTCGTCGGGCTGTTCATGAACGCCGCGATCCCGCGGGCCTTCGGCGACGCCGGGTGGGTCTTCGTCGCCACGTTCCTGCTGATCCACCTCGGCCGGACGGTATGGCTGCTCACGGTCGGCCTCGACCGGGTGAACCAGGAGCATTTCCGCCGCGTCCTGGTCTGGTTCGTCGCCCCCGCCCCCCTGTGGGTGACCGGCGCTGCGGTCGACGGCGGCGCACGGCCGGCATGGTGGGCCGCGGCGCTCCTGATCGAGTTGGCGGGCACCTGGACGGCGCATCCGCTCCCCGGCCGCCGTCTGGAGTCGCGCCGGGTCGGCTTCGCCGCTGGGCACCTGCTGGAGCGCGGACGCCTGTTCGTGATCATCGCGTTGGGTGAGACGGTCATGACCACCGGCACCGCGCTCACCGCGGCACCGTACGAGCCGATGACCCTGTTGACCGGCGGTGTGGCGCTCACCGGCACGGTCGCGCTGTTCTGGCTGTTCTTCAGCCGCTCCGAGCGCGTCGTACGCCACTTCCAGAGGACCGAGGACCCGATGCGGGCCGCGCGCAGCGGCGTCATCAGCCTCATGGCCTCGGTCGCCGGGCTGATCGCGGTGGCCGTGGCCGACGAACGCGTCATCGCCCATCCCCTGGAACACGCCGGTGTCACCACGAACTTGCTGCTGTTCGGCGGACCGGCCCTCTATCTCGTCCCCCAGGCATGGCACGGGGCAACCCTGTTCGACGACCTGCTCTGGTCACGGCTGCTCGCGCTGTCCGCTCTGGTCATCGGCTGCGCGGTCACGACGACGGCCCCGGCATACCTGTCGGCCCTCATCGCCGCCGCCATTGTCGTCGCCCTGGCCGTGTTCGAAGAGCGCCGTCCGGCGGGGGACGCGCGCGCGAGGCCGATCCCCTCAGGCCCCCTGGTCGCCGACAGGAATTGAGACCGGCGCGCCTTCCTCATTCACCCTGTTCACCCCCATTCACCGGAAGGCTTTCATGGGCATGTACGCCGGTACCGTCACCGTCACCGGAGCCGGCCGGGGCCTTCGCCGGGCGCGGGCGGCCAGGTCCAAGGGCGGGGCGCCATGACCGAGGCCGGCGTGCTGGTCTGTGACGACCAGGAGTTGATGCGGGTCGGACTGCGCATGGTGGTGGACGGCCAGCCGGATCTCACGGTCGTCGGCGAGGCCGGGGACGGCGAGGCGGCCGTGGCACAGGCACTCACGCTCCGCCCCGACCTCGTCCTCATGGGGGTGC
This sequence comes from Streptomyces canus, assembly GCF_001514145.1. Lineage (GTDB taxonomy): Bacteria > Actinomycetota > Actinomycetes > Streptomycetales > Streptomycetaceae > Streptomyces > Streptomyces canus. The sequence continues at coordinate 641,215 of NZ_KQ948658.1, read as the reverse complement.
GGCTGCCACGCCTGGACGGCATCTCGGCCACCGCGCAGTTGCGCACCGCTCTGCCCGACACGCGCGTGCTCGTCCTCACCGCGTGCGACCGCGACGAGTACGCCTACGCGGCCCTGCGTGCGGGAGCGAGTGGTTTCCTCGTCAAGGACACACCGACCGCCGAGTTGCTCATCGCCATCCGCGGTGTGCTGCGCGGCGACGCGGTGATCGCCCCGTCGGTGACCCGGCGGTTGATCGACCGCTACGTCACGGGCGCCGTCGCTCCCCTCACCGACAAACGCCTCGACGTACTCTCCGACCGCGAGCGTGAGGTGCTGGGTCTGGTCGCCCGCGGGCTGAACAACGCGGAGATCGCCGGGAAGCTGTTCCTCGGCGAGACCACGGTCAAGACCCACGTGGCCCGTATCCTCGCCAAACTACGCGTCCGCGACCGTATAGAGGCCGTCGTCGTGGCCTACGAGAGCGGACTGGTTCGCCCTGGCGGATGACCCCGACGGGCGCTCGGGATGGTTTCCGACGACAGTGCCGCTGCCTAGCTTTCAGGCGTGTCGATCATGCGGGAGTTCCTTCGCCGCCCTCGGAGTTCACCGGCGTCGGCGCTCCCCGCTCCCCCGCTTTCGGGGGAGACCTCCGGCCCGACCCAAGGAAATGGCATGTCCTCAATCAATCGACGTACCCGTATCTCCCGGCGGACCGCGATGGCACTGGCCGGTGTGTCGGTCGTCGCGGCCCTCACCGCCACGGCACCGAGCATGGCCAACGCCGTGAGCGGCAGCTCCAGCAGCACGCGGCACGCGGTCACCCGGACGCAGAACACCGAGAGCGCCGGAACCGCCCCCAACCTGCGCGTCAAGGCCGCCAACGGCATCACTTACCAGTACCGCCGATTCGGCCACCCCAGTGCGGGCAGCGTGCCCCTGGTCTTCCTGCAGCACTTCCGCGGCACCCTCGACAGCTGGGACCCCAAGCTCATCGACACCATCGCCGCCAAGCGCGAGGTCATACTCGTGGACAACGTCGGCGTCGGCGGCTCCACCGGCACCACCCCCAGCACCGTCCAGCAAATGGCCCTGGACGCCATCGACTTCATCGACGCCCTCAAGCTGCCCCGCTACGACGTGTTCGGCTTCTCCCTCGGCGGCGAGGTCGCCCAGGAGGTCGCGCTGCGCCGCCCCTGGCAGGTCCGCCGCGTCGTCCTGGCCGCCACCGGCCCCCAGGGCGGAGTGGACCAGCGCGCATCCGACCCCGACATCCTGCAGCGGACCCTGAAGGACAACCCCGGCCCCGAGGACTACCTCTTCCTCTTCTTCAAGAACACCGCCTCCAGCCAGGCCGCGGGAGGCGAGTTCCTGCAGCGCCTCGGCGAGCGCACCACCGACCACGACGCCCCCTCCAGCCTGGCCACCCGCGACCACCAGCTCACCGCGTGGTCGGACTGGGGTGTCACCGACAAGTCGAAGCTGGTCCGCCTGAAGGCCCTCTTCCAGCCCACCCTGGTCGCCGACGGCGAGAGCGACATCCTCATGCCCGCCAAGAACTCCCACCTGCTGGCCAAGTACCTCCCCGACGCCCGACTGCACATCTACCCGGACGCCGGCCACGGCTTTCTCTACCAGTACGCCGTCAAGTTCGGCACCGAGGTGAACACCTTCCTCGACCGCTGACGTATCCCCCTCAGCACTGGAGCCCAGCATGACCCAGCACAGCATGTTCAAGATCGAGACCGTGGCGCCGAGGATCCGCAGGGTCACCTTCACCAATCCGCCGGTGAACGTCGTCGGCGCGGACACCGTCACCCAACTGATCAACGTCGTCGACGAGTTGAGCCGGGACGAACAGGTCCAGGTCGTCGTCTTCGACAGCGGCACGCCCGGATACTTCTTCAACCACGCCGATCTCGGCCAGGTGCCCGAACTCCTGGCCCTGAACGCCGCGGACGGGACCCCGAGGTGGGTCGAACTCGTCACCCGCCTGACCAGCGCCCCGTTCATCAGCATCGCCTCCATCCGCGGGCGCACCCGGGGCGGAGGGGACGAGATCACCCTGGCCTTCGACCTGCGCTACGCCAGCCGCGAGGAAGCCTTCTTCTGCCAGCCCGAGGTCGCGATCGGCATCGTCCCGGGCGGTGGCGGCAGCGACCGGCTGGCCCGGCTGCTGGGACGGGACCGCGCTCTCGAAGCGATCCTCACCAGCGAGGACTACGACGCCGAGCGCGCCGAACAGTACGGCTGGGTGACCCGGGCCGTCCCCGACGCCGAACTCGACGCCTTCGTCGACGGTGTCGCGGCGCGCATCGCGTCCTTCGACAAGGCGTCCGTCCTGGGCGCCAAGGCGCAGATCAACCGGTCGACCCTGCCGCCCGTGGCCGACCTGCGCGCGTCCTGGGCGGAGTTCGCGGAGTCCGTCAACTGGCCGGGATTCCAGGCCCGCGTGCCGCAACTCGGGAAGGCCATCGCCGAGATCGGTCTCGACGAGATCGAGCGGAACCTCGGCCACTACGCCGGCCTCATCAACCAGCAGGCATAGGCACCGAGGACGTGGCCGGCCGCCACATTTCTCTCCCCCCACTCGCCATCGTTTTCCCGTGCACGATGAGGAGCTTTTCCATGGCCCTCTCCACGAGCACCGTTCTCGTCACCGGAGCCAACCGCGGGCTCGGGCGTGGCGCCACCGTCTACGCAGGTGCCCGCAACCCCGACCAGGTGGACCTGTCCGGCGTCACGCCGATCGCGCTCGACATCACCGACCCCGCCTCCGTGGCGGCCGCGTCCTGCTGGACGCCAGGGCAGCCGGAGTGCCGCGCCCGGTCAGCGGATTGTGGACGCGCATCACCGACCTGCCGGGACTGCGCTCATTCGCCGGACAGAACCGCTCCCTCGACTACGAAGGGATGATGGCGATCCACCCTTCCCATGTCCCCGTGATCAACGAGGTGTTCTCCCCCGGCCCCGACGAACTGGCCCGCTGCGCGGAGCTGATCGCGGCGGTCGAGGCGGCACAGCGGGAGGGGACGGGCGCGGTGGCGTTCCGGGGCGAGATGGTCGACGAGGCCATGGCCGCCACGGCAGGCCTTGTCCTGGAACGACACGAAGCGCTGGTCCGCTGGGCTGAGGAACTGCCGCCGTCCGCTCCGTGATGGCCTGTAACTGCTGGAGCTCCAAGGGCCGTTGTCAGTGCCTCCTCATAAAATGAGGACATCATTCGGGGAGTCTCGGAGGGGGAACACAAACGTGCCCGCAAACAAGATCCAGCACAAGGTGAATCACGTCGCGCTGGTAGTGGACTGTTCGGGTTCGATGCGTCCGCACCAGAGTCAGCTCATTCAGGTGGTGGACGAGTTCGTGGCGGGTCTCAAGGCCGAGTCGGACAGCCTCGGCCACGAGACACGGATCAGCCTCTATTCCTTCGATCACCAGGTGGAGAACCTGGTCTGGGACATGGACGTGAAGCATCTTCCGTCCATGCGGGGGCTGTACCAGGTCAACAATGGCGCTACCGCCCTTATCGAGGCTTCTCTGAAGTCCCTGGACGACCTGGGCCATATCTGGGAGGAATACGGCGAGCACAGCTTCCTCCAGATCGTCGTCACGGACGGTGAGGAGAACGCCTCCGGCGGCGACAGGCGGCACGACGGGGACATGGCCATCCTCGGCCCCTGGCTCGACAAGATCACGGCGAAGATGCGCGGGCTTCCGGGCCACTGGACCTCCGCGATCCTCGTGCCGAACTCCCTGGCCAAGCGCACCGCCCAGAACTACGGCTTCCCGGCCGGCAACATCGCCATCTGGGATGCGGACTCGCGGAAGGGCGTCGAGGAGGCGATCGGCACCGTGCGCGCCGCCGCCACCAGCTTCCTCCGCGGACGGGAGCAGGGCGTGCGCGGCACGAAGAACCTGTTCGCTGTCGGCCAGGACATATCGGTCGACGACGTGCGGGCGAGCCTCGAACCGATTCCGGCCGACAAATACCGGCTCCTGAAAGTCGACAAGGAAGTCGAGATCCGCTCCTTCGTCAACTCGCATCCGGGCGTGACGTACGAACGTGGCTCCTGCTACTACCAACTGGGCGCCCGGGCTCAGGTTCAGCAGAACAAGGAAGTCATCGTGGTCGAGAAGGACACCGACCGCGCCTATACCGGCGACGCGGCACGCAGCCTTTTGTTCGGTTCGGATGTCCAGGGAACCGTCTCCGTGAAGGCGGGGAACAATCCCAAGTTGGAGGTGTACGTGCAGAGTCGTTCGGTGAACAGGAAACTCAAGCCGAAGACGCGTCTGCTCATCATGCTCTGAATTCTATGGGCCAACCGTGCTGAACCCGGGAACGGGCCCATCCGGTCGTACACCGGATGGGCCCGCGTCGGCTTGACCGCGCACCGGGTTCAGTCCGTCGAGTCGACGTCCGCCTTCCGCCAACGCGCGCGCAGACTGAACGCCGCGCTCTTCGGCCGGCGTTCGCGGGTGAACACTCCCTTCTTGTTTCCGTCGACGCGGAAGACACCGGGCGCCGTGGCGAAGTCGGCGAAGTTCCAGACCTGCTCGCCGACGACCGCGTCGACGCGGTCGAACACCCGGTGGTACACATCGAGCAGTTCGGTCTGGTACTCCTCGGTCCACGGGCTGGGTACGACGCTGCGCAGTCCCGGGTAGGCGTCCGATCCGTACTCGGTGATGACGATGGGCTTGTCGTGCGCGGCCCACTGCCGCAGTTCCGCCTCCAACTCCGTCTCGGCCGTCGCCAGGTCGTCGGGGCCGAAGTACCAGCCGTAGTAACGGTTGAGGAGCACGACGTCGAACAGGTCGGTGACCACACACTGGTCCGGTTTGCCCATGAGCGCGTTGACGTAGGCGACGGGACGTGAGGGATCCAGTCGGCGTGCCTCGGCCGCCAGTGGTGCGAAGTAGTCGCGCGCCTCCGGTTGGACGTTGTCCGGCTCGTTGGCGATGGACCACAGCACGACACTCGGATGGTTCTTGTCGCGCTCCACGAGCTCCCTCAGCGCCTGCAGGTGCGTGCGTTGTGTGCTCTCCCCCACGGTGTCGGGCGAGAACGTCGACGCCTTCCGGCCGGAGCCGAAAACGCCTCCCGCGATGTTCAGGTTCAGGCCGACGGCCGCCGTCTCGTCGATGACCACCACCCCCTGTCGGTCCGCGTAGTCCAGCACCTCCTCGGCATAGGGGTAGTGCGAGGTGCGGAACGAGTTCGCGCCGGTCCACTCCAGCAGGGCGAAGTCATGCACCATCAGGGTGTCGTCGTGGGCCCTGCCGCGTACGGCGGCGTCCTCGTGTTTGCCGAAACCCTTGAAGTAGAACGGGATTCCGTTGATCAGGAATTCCGTGCCCCGTACCTCCACGGTGCGCACGCCCACGGACTGCCGGTAACTGTCGACGAGGTCGCCGGAGGTGCTCCACAGCGTGGCTTCGAGTTCGTAGAGGTAGCCGTCTCCCGGCGCCCAGGGGTGCACGTCCTCGATCCTGAGTGTCCCCTCCGCGCCGGTGGCCGCCTGGACCTCGACCCCGGAGGCGTCGCGCAGCGAGACACGCACCTCGTGCTCTTCGGCTTGTGCGGTGCTGTCCACGCGGTAGGCGACGAGGCCGGTCGTGTCCCGCAGGCCGGTGGTCACGGTGATGTCGGTGATGTGGACGGCGGGCGTGGTGTACAGCCACACGGGCCGGTGCAGACCCGCGTAGTTGAAGAAGTCCTGGAAGTAGTGCTGCACCCGGCGGCCGTCCGCTCGTTCCTCCACCCGGCCGGGCGGTATCGACTCCCAGGTCAGTTCGTTGTTGACCACGACGGTGACACGGTTCTCGGCACCCGGCCGCAAGTGCGCCGTGACGTCGGCCTCGAAGGGGGTGTAACCGCCTTCGTGCCGGGCGACCTCGACATCGTTCACCCAGGCGATGGCGCGATGCGTCGCGGCGTCGAAGCGGAGTACCGTCCGCTCCCCCGCCCACCGGTCGGGAACCCATACCTGCGTCTGGTACCAGACGTCCCCGACATGGTCGCGGACGGTCTTGTCCGGGAAGATGTCGTTGTAGCTGGCCGGCACCGGGATGTCCACGGCGCTCGCGAGCTGCGAGCGCCACCAGCCCTCGGCACGGCCGGCACCCTCCGCGTCCAGGCGGAAGCTCCACAGGCCGCCGAGAGAGCGGCGTTCACGAGTGGGGCCGTCCTGGGGACGAAGCATGGTTGGTTCTCCTGTTCTGTGTGCGTCTGTCGACGCGGCGGTCTACTTGATGCCGGTGTTGGCGATGCCCTGGATGAAGGTCCGTTGCAGGGCGAGGAAGAGCAGGATGATCGGTGTGACGACCGTGACCGCCCCGGCCAGCAGCAGGCCGTAGTTGGTGCCGTTGGCTCCCGTGGAGAACAGGGCGAGGGCGACGGGCAGCGTGTAGTGGTCCTCGGTCTGCGCGATGACGAGCGGCCACAGGAAGTTGTTCCACTGCGCGAGGAAGGTGAGGATCGCCAGTGTCGCCAGCGCCGGCCGTGTCAACGGCAGGATCACCCTGAGGAAGATCCGGGATTCGCCCGCACCGTCGAGGCGCGCCGCCTCGACGAGGGCGTCGGGGATGTCCCGGATGAACTGCCGCATGATGAACACGCCGAACGGTGTCACGAGGAAGGGCAGGATGAGCCCGAGGTAGGAGTTGCCCAGGCCCATGTTGCTGACGAGCACGAACAGCGGGACGAAGGTCGTGACGCCGGGGATGATCAGCATGGTGAGGACCAGGCCGAAGAGCAGACGCTTCCCCGCGAACTCGATCTTCGCGAAGGCGTATCCGGCCATCGAGCAGAACAGCAGGTTTCCCAGCACACAAGCCACCGCGACGACCGTGCTGTTCAGGAAGTACAGTCCGAAGTTCTGCTTGGACAGCAGTTGTTCGAAGTTGGCGAAGGTCGGGGACCGGGGAAGCCAGGAACTCGGATGGGCGACGATCTCGCCCGTCGGTTTCACCGAGCCGAGGAACATCCAGGCGAAAGGCGCCAGCGTCGCGAGCAGTCCGAGCACGAGGGCGCCGTAGAGAACGAGACGAGCGGTGGGGACCCGCCGGGACGGACGCCGGTCGCCGAACGCCGCTCCCGTCGTTGTGGTGGTGGCGGTCATGTCAGGCCCTCGCTCGGAAGATGCGGAACTGAAGAAGGCTCAGCAGGGCGATCGCGGTGACCAGCACATAGGACGCGGCGGACGCCAGTCCGTAGTTCCCGAAGCCGAATTGCTGGTAGGCGTAGTAGCTGATCGACGTCGTGCTGTCCAAGGGGCCGCCGCTCGTCATGACGAACGGTTCCTCGAAGAACTGGAGGTAGCTGACGCTGAGCAGGATGGCGACCACCAGCGTGGTGGGCCGCAGCAGCGGCAAGGTCACACTGCGGAAGGCCCGCCAGCGGGACGCGCCGTCCACGACGGCCGCCTCGTGCAGTTCGGGCGGTATCGACTGCAGTCCCGCCAGGAAGATCACCATGGGGATGCCGAAGTGCCGCCAGACGGCCATCAGTATGAGGGCGGGCATGGACCAGGTGGGATCGTTCAGCCAGTCCGGCCCCGAGATCCCCACGACGGACAGGACCGAGTTGATCATCCCGTCGGGCTTGTAGAGGTACCTCCACACGACCGCCACCGCCACGATGCTCGTCACGACCGGAGCGAAGTAGGCGACCCGGAAGAGGCCCTTCGCGCGCTGGATCCCGGAGTTGAGTGCGACGGCGACGGCGAGGGAGAGCACCATCGTCAGCGGTATACCGACGGCGACGAAATAGAGCGTGTTCAAAGCGGCGCGGACGAAGGTGGGATCGTCGAAGAGCGCGGTGTAGTTCTCCAGGCCGACGAAGTTGACGCTGAAGGGCGTCCGCACGTCCCTGCTGGTGATGTCGGTGACGCTCATCGACAGTGACGAGAAGACCGGCCAGATGCCGAACGTGGCGAACAGCAGGACGAAGGGTGAGCAGAAGGCCCAGGCGACCACTGTGCGCCGCAGGCGTCCGGAACCGTGCCTCGACCTTTGAGCCGGCTGCCTGGTGGAGGACTTCTCGCGTACGGGTTTCAGGGAGGTCGCCGTGGTCATCGAGTCGGCCCCGTTCCGATCGCGGACGCTTTCGCCTGGATCCGTTCCAGGGCCGCCTTCGGTGACGAGACCCCCTTGGCCACCTTCTCGATCTCGGCATCGAGGACCGCTGAGACCTGCTTCCAGGTGGTGACGGTCGGGCCGGGCAGCGCGGTCCGGAGCTGGGATCGGAAGACGGCCAGCGTCGGGTCCGACTTGAGCTTCCCCTCGTCCCAGGCCGCCTGGACGGCGGGAAGGTCTCCGGACTGTTCGTACCAGTCCTGCTGGATGTCGGGCCGGGAGAGCCACCGGATGAACTTCCAGGCGCCGTCGCGGTTCTTCGCGTTCTTGAACACCGCCCAGTGCCCTCCGCCGATGAAGCTGGCGTTGGACGTCGCTCCCTTCGGGAGCGTGGCGACCCCCACCTTGTCCTTGACGAAGTCCGCACCGCCCGCCCCCTTCAGCAGCGCCGTTTCCCAGGGGCCCGAGACGAGTGCGGCGGTGGAACCGGCGACGAACTGCGGCTCGATCTCCCCCAGACTCACCGCCCCGTTGCGGGTGGCGGTCTTCGACGTGAAGAACGACTGGTAGTACTCCAGCCCCTTGAGCGCCTCGGGTGTGTCGAAGGTGAACTCGGTGCTGTTCTCGTTCATGAGATGCGCACCGGCCTGCCACATGAAGGGCAGGACGCCCTGCCAGCTCGCCGCCACGCCGGTGGGCAGCGCCAGGCCCCACTTCGCGCCCTGCTTCTGGAGGGCCTTGAGGAACGGGCCGTACTCCTTCCAGGTCTTCGGCGCGGAGACTCCGGCAGCCTGTGCCAGGTCCTTGCGGTAGAACAGGACGCGGGTGTCCACATACCAGGGGACGCCGTACGTGCCCCCGTCGTAAGTGGTGCTCTGATTGGCGCCTCGGTAGAAGGACGAGGTGTCGACGAGACCGGCCGGCACCTGCTCGAGTCCGCCCGTCGAGGCGAAGTTCGTCAGGTCGGCGGATCCGACGAGCGTGGCGTCCGGCGTGTCCTGGGAGGCGATCGCCGTTTCGACCTTCTTGGCGTAGTCCTGCCACGGGATGGCCGTGACCTTCACCTTCGCGTCCGGGTTGGCCTTCCGGAAGCGCGCGGCCAGCTCGGGCAGGCGCTCGCCCTCGGTGCCCATGGCCCAGACGTTGATCTCGCCCTTGGCAGGTGAGTCGCTGACGGGAGCGCCCTTGGCGCCCCCACTGCCTTGTGTGTCGGACCGGCCGCAACCGGCCAGAACCAGTGTGGCGGCCAGACCGCCGATGATCGCTTTCGACAAATGTGAGGTGGACATCCTTGTCCGTCTCCTCTCCACCCGGTGGATGCGTGAGCGGCCCTACCGCACGTCGTGGTGTGGGTCAGCGAGACCGTACAGCGAAAACCGAACAGGTGCCACACTTTCGGCGGGGGTGATGTTGGCGGATTATCGGCCGGACACCGCCCCGCACCGCCCGCTTAGGGTTGGGGGTATGACCGAGAAGACGGCGGCCCGTCCGGCCACTCGCCGAGGCCCGTATGCCAAGAGCGCACAGCGCAGGGCCGAGATCGTCGCCTCGGCGACCGCCGTGTTCGCGGCTCGCGGTTACCGTGGAGGGTCCCTGAGGGAGATCGCCAAGCAGCTCGACCTCAGCCTGACCAGCGTCGTGCACCACTTTCCGAGCAAGAGCGCGCTCCTCGTGGCCGTCCTCGAGAACGCGGACTCCGCGAGCATCGACTCCTTCGAGGCGGACAGCCGGGGAAAGGGTGTGGCCTACGCGGTCCTGCGGTACGTCCGCCGCAACCTGGAAAGGCAGGAGATGCTGCGGCTCCTCGCCTTGATGGCCGCGGAGGCCTCGGCTCCCGACCACCCGGCGCACGAGTGGTTCCGTGACAGGTACGAGCGGGTCGTCACCGCTTTCACCACCGCGGTACGCAGGGACCAGGACCTGGGTCGCATCTCGAACCCCAGGCACCCCGAGCTGATCGCGGCGGCCCTTGTCGCGATGTGGGACGGCCTCCAACTCCAGTGGCTCATCGACCCGCGGCGTGATCTCCTGGCCGGGATGTCAGCCGGCTTGGAGGATCTGCTGGGCGGTCCTGCCGTCGGCGACCGGAACCCGTAGCAGCATCCGGCGGCCTCTCCCGAACAGATGGCCGCCGCCCGCTCGTCTCGGTGCGTTGTCGGGGTCCGGTTCGGCGTCAGGAGCCTCAGGCGAGACTGCGGCGCCGCCGTTCAGCATCATGGACCGGTCGCGGTGAGCTATCGTCCGGCGCCCGACATCACGTGGGCAATGGCCCTGTCACGCCGAGTCGGCGACCCCGCTGAGCCCCCGCATCCGGTCGGCGACGTCCTTGGCGGCGACGTCGGCCGCGGTCAGGTCGAGCGTGCCGGTCCCGGGCCGCGCGGTGATCAGGACGCGTTCGACGGGACGCTGCTGCAGTCCGCCCTCGGCGGCCATCGCCTCCGCCCGGCCCGCCTCACCGATGCGGAAGTCCTCCGTGGTGGCCGGGTTGCCTCCGACCGTGATGCCCACACCGAGGCAGAGAGCCACGAACAGAAGCCAGCAGACGATCGCGCGCCACGGGTGTCCGGCGCTCCAACGAGCCATGCGTACAGGGAGATTCTTCATGTCGTTCATGCTGGTCGGCGGCGGGTTCGCGCCGACAGCCTCGACAGGTTGAACCTAGGGTCCACCGACTGGTGGACCCGGCCGGACCGGGGCGCCCAGGTGCCCTCGGCGGTGATCGGTGAGCCTCTGCGAACCGGCCACCGCGGTCTCGGCCGGGAAGCCGCCTACCTGACGTCGACGAAGTCGCCGGGCGCCGTCGCCGAGCCGGTCGTGGTGGTGCCGGCGAACACGAAGCGGTAGAAGCCGTCGGAGCCGGCCTTGGTGGTGGTGCTCAGGGCGCCGGTGTTGCTGCCGGTCTTGACCGTCTTGAGGGTGGTGTAGGTGTTGCTGCCCTTCTTGCGGAACTGCAACTTCACCGGCTGGCTCGTGTATCCCGAGTACTTCCCCGTGGTCCAGTTGGCGCGGCTCAGCTTGCCGGTGACCGTGATGGTCTTGCCCTTCTTCACCGGCTCCGGGGAGGCGTTGGCGGTCAGCTTGGCGGCACGCTTGATCTTGGTCCTGGCGACGTCGTCGTCGTAGCTGGCGTTCGCGTAGAGGTCATAGGCGCCCAGGAAGAGTTTCCAGGTCCCCGCGGTGCCGTTGCCGTCCTTGAAGGCGACCGCGGGGTCGATGGTGAAGACCGTCTTGCAGCTGTAGCTGTAGCCGTTCTGGACCGGCGTCTCCGTGCAGGTGGGGTAGTCGTCCGACTCCAGGCCGCCGGTGATGGTGTCCGTGCTCGAACTGTCGGTGCCCTGCCACAGGAACGCCTGGGTGATGGCTACGCCTTCCTCGTCGAAGGCGGTGAACGTGACGGGAACGGCCTTCTTGCCCGTTACGCCGAGAACGATGTCCTTGCCCTTGTTGACGACTCCGTTCTTGAACGTGGTGCCGCCCAGCGCGTCCTGCGGCCGGACGCTCTGCGAGGCGAGGACTCTGAGATCCGTCGCCGCCCCAGGGTGCTCCGCTGCCTGGGCGGCGCCCGGAAGAACGAGCCCCGAGAGTACGACGGCGCCGGAAAGGACGGTGGCCGCAGTGCGTACACGCATGTGATTCCCCCAAGGTGAGGTCGGGTGGCCCTGCCGGACTGGGCTTGTGGCAGGGCCCGTTGATGTGGTGAAGAGGTCGGTGCACGCCCGGATCCCGCGGAAGCGGCTCAGGGCGTGGGAGAGCGGAGGACGTCGCCGATGTCGAAGCTGCGGTCGGGCGTCGGGTAGAGGTCCGTCGGGTAGAAGTCCGTCGGCTGGGAGCCCGGTGTGGGTACATCGGCCGGGTCGGCGGTGGGCTTGCCGTCCGGGCTGCACACCTGCGGTGCCGAGGGCTGGGACAGTTCGAAGTCGGCGACCCGTTTCGACCGGAAGTCCACAGTGCCGCGACTCCAGCGGTCCTCTCCGACGCCGACCTCGATCTCGACCTCCTCGGGCAGTTCCTTGCTCGTCAGCGGCTTGCCCACGGTGATCGAGACGAGGGCGCCCTCGCAGGGACTGCGGTCCGTCGCGTAGAGGGACGTAGGCAGGGCGACCGTCTGCTCGACGCTCGCGTCCGCATGGAGTTCGACGCGCTTCACCCGGCGGATGTCGAAGTAGTAGGCGGGTCGAGTCCCGTCCGAGAGCCGATCGCCGTTCGCGACTCCGTACACCAGCTTCCAGAACTCGACCTGCACGGTGATCTTCCGGCAGAGCGGGCCGTTGTACCCCGGCATGCTGGCAACCCTCAGCCCGTCGCCCCTGTAGTTCTCCTTGGGTGTGTCGACGACACGCCGGACCCAGTCCCTGGATTCCTCGGCCGTCCACCCCTTGTTGTCGTGGCAGCCGGACGCCCCGGTCGGATACGGCGGAGTGAGAGACGGGGTCGGCGAAGGGATCGGCGAGCCGGACACCCCCGTCGCGCTCTCGGACGGATCCCCGGAAGGGGAGGTGCCGTGGGCGCTCGAACACCCCCCGGTGAACAGGACGGCCACGGCGAGGGCCGCGACGACAGGCACGACGGAGTCCGTCCGCCCGAGGATGCGCCCCGGTACGTACCTCATCGGTCGAACCAGTTCCTGGCTTCCACGGTGCTGAAGCCCCGCAGCACGGCGAGGGCGAAGACGATGCCCGGGGCAACCGAGACGCCGCCTCCCTGAAGTAGGCCCAGCACACCGCTCAGCAGAAGCGCCCCGGCGATCAGCAGCGACAGCACGGCCTGGACCCGTACCCCCACCAACGCCGGCCTGACACTCCTCGGCATCTGCGCTTTCACGCTCGGTGTCGTCATGAATGCAAGGAAACGGCACGCATGTCAGGGACACGTCGGTAGGAGTACGTAGTCCATGTACGTATGTGCCATCGCCGCCGGGCCGCCGCGATCTCCTCGGCCGTCGTTCCGGCGCGCGGAAACATGCTGTCCGCTCTCGGCGACGAGGTCCATGGGCGAGACACGGAATGCGAGCTTGGTGCGAGATGGTTGTCGCCCGTCAACACCGTTGCCGTGGCTCCCCCAGCACTCGGGGAAGCCTCAGGTAGAGCGTCAAGCGGCACAGCCGCCGGCTGTCGGCGTCAGCGTCGGCTGAACGCAGGCGTTGCCCGATAATCGGCCGTAACCCCATGTGAGTTCTCGTGCCCCTGAACGTGAGCTCCGCGGTGGTCGGGTTTCGCCGGCCGGGAATTGAGGTGCAAGCTGGAAAGGAGGCCACCTCGCGGTCTCTCGCCACTCCGAGTGAGCTCCCTGGAGCTCGGCAGGAGGGAAGCGAAATGACAGAGCAGGTCACCACCGGTACACATTGGCGCCTGGCCGGTGATTGGTTCGATGTGTGCAAGTGCGCCATACCGTGCCCCTGCACGTTTGCACAGCCCCCGACGTACGGCGACTGCGAGGGCGTGCTGGTCTGGCATATACGGGAAGGAAGCTTCGGCGACGTGCGGCTCGACGATCTCAACGTCCTGATGCTCGGCTCCTTCGTCGGCAACGTCTGGGCCGGCACGCACACCGACGCGTACGCCGCGGTCTTCCTCGACGAGCGCGCCGACGAGCAGCAACGCGGTGCGCTCGGGGCCATCTTCGGTGGGGAGGCGGGCGGATGGCCCGCACAGTTCGGAGAGATGCTCCACCCTGAGATGCGCGGCATGGACATCGCCCCCATCCATGTGGAGATCGACGAGGACCTCGCGACCTGGCGAGCCGAGATTCCGGGCCGGGTCACGGCCACCGCTGAGGCTCTCACCGGCCCGACGTCAGCGGATGGCGTACGAGTCCAGGTTCATAATGCCCCGGGCGCCGAGGTCGGGCCGGGCCAGGTCGCCACCTGGGGACGGGCCACCGTCGATCGCGCCGAGGCGTTCGGCTTCTCGTGGGAACGCTCGGGGAAGTCGAGCAAGCACTTCCCCTTCGACTGGAGCGGTCCTGACTGACGAACTGGGCGGCCCGGCCAGAGCCTTACCCGGCCGGAAGCAACACCGGTGCCGTGCCACGGCCGTTTCATCCCCGGCCGAATCCGTGAACACGTGACCCATTGCTTACTCGTGTTCGGGCATACGAGGCGGGTTCCCCGTTCGGAGTCATCGGAAATGGGGCGAGGCGCCCCGGCCACCGCGGCTGGTCGCGTTCATCGGCGGGCAGCCGCAGTCCACGGCGGCGTCCACATCGCCGTCACGTCCCGCTCATCGACGGCATCGCCCCCTGCAGCCCCGGCAGCAGCCAGTCCTGGAACGGCGCGAGCACGGCCAGCACGAGGAACGCGATGCCCACCACCCGGGCGAGTAGCGGGCCACGGGGCCACAACTTCTCCACGAAGATCACCACGGCCAGTCCGGCCATCGCCGCCACGTTCATCACGCCGAGCGGGATCAGGACGACCATCAGTCCCGCGCAGCAGCCGACGCAGTAGGCGCCGTGATGGCAGCCGACCCGAAGGTCGCGGGCCGGCTGCCGGAACCCGGCGTAGCGCACCAGGTGGCTCATGGGGTCGCGGCAGTGCCGCAGACATACGTGCTTGAGGGGGCCGAGCTGATACAGGCCCGCGAGCAGGAAGGCCACCGCGCCGATCCAGCGTCCGACGGTCGGGGGGTCGTCCACCAGTCCGCCGGTAAGGGCCAAGGCCGCGTAGGCGAGCAGTCCGAAGGCGGTCCACACCAGCAGGTACCCGCCCACGAACTCGACGGTGCGCACGGTCCGCGTCCAGCCGGAGGACTGCCGCCCGATCCCCCGCACCCACGTGATCGCCACCGGCGCCATGGACGGCAGCATCATGGCCGCCATCATCGTCACCCACAGCAGCAGGAACAGCGGCAGCGCCATCCCCATCGTGCCGGGCTCGACCCCCATGTCCCGGGCCTGCCCGACCGTCAGCACCCAGGCCGGCACCGCAATCAGGACGACCAGGAACCAGGCGGCCGCGAGGTCCCGCGCCGGCAACAAGCCACCGCCCGCTCCGGTCGGCGCGGGCGACCGGGCGGATGCGAAGGTGGAAATCCGGCTGTGACCCATCGGCGTGTACTCCTGCGGATAATTCCAGGACAGCACGCATCCCTCTGAGGCGCGACCTCGCACGCCCCTGGCCGATCGAGCACGGCCGCTCCCTTCGCCGGGGCCTGTACACACGGCGGTGCCGTCGGTGCCTGTCGCACCGGCCCGGACGCGGAGGACAAGGGCTGCTGCTGACGGCGTCGATGGCGGATTGCGATTGACGAGCGAGGGCTCGCCGTTCGCGGGGAAGCTCGCGGCGCTCATCGGGCACCGGGGCGGCCGCGTCGCGGCAGCCGCTCGGCGACCAGGTCGTAGGAATCCTCGACCGCGCCGGTGACCAGCCGCTCGGTCATGCCGGGTCCAGGCCCGAGCGAGATCCAGTGGCGTTTGTCGAGATAGCGGCCCGGTGTGATCGAGGCGTAGCCGCGTACGTGTGCGCGGGCGTGTTCGGGTTCGCACTTGACCGTGATGATCTGCTCGTCCGGGTCGTCGGTGACGATCAGGAACACCTTGCCCGCGACCTTGTACACGTCGAGTCCCGGGGTGAAGGGGTAGCCGTGGCTGACGTCGGGGAGGGCCAGGGCCGCCTGGCGGGCTGCGTCCTGGAGCCGGTCGCCGGCCGCGCTCATCGGGCCGCCCGTGCGCCGATGCCGTAGGTGTGTGGGTCGACGGGCCGCTCGGCCCTGGGCAGGTGGGCGACGACGAGCCGGTAGGAGTCGGTGACGAGTTCCTCGACCAGCTTCTTGTCGACGCCTTCTCCGCTCTCCAGGGTGATCCAGTGCTTCTTGTTCATGTGGTAGCCGGGGGTGATGTGGCTGTACTGCTCCCGCAGGGCGTGGGCCTCGCCGGGGTCCGCCTTGAGGATCACGACGGGACGCCCCGGGACTTCGGTCATCAGCATGAACACCTTGCCGCGCACCTTGTAGACCTCCCAGTCGGGGCCGAAGGGGTGCTCCAGCTGGGCTCCGGGGAGTTCCTCCGCGCAGTCGGCGGCGGTCTTGTGCAGGGTCGATGGGTTCATGGGTGGTGAGCCTTCTCGAGTGGTGACGGACTGTGGCATCGAAGGAGGCGGAGGGCGCGCCGCGCGGGCGCGGGAGGGGGCACGTCCCATCCTTGCGTCGAAGCCGACTGGAAGGGCGGTAGGCTGCGGACACGTGATGGTCGAAAAGCGACACTCCGGGCCGAGCGGGCAGGCCGGACCAGCTGCTGTTCCGCTGTACGGTTTCCAGCCCCCGGTCGGTACTCCCTACGGCCTTGAGGTGAGTACCGTCGAGGATTTCTTCGCCCAGCACGACGACTGGCCGTGGAACCCGCCCCGTCCGGGCCGTGCCACCTTCCACTACCTCATCGGGGTCACCGAGGGTGAGTTGCGGCACGACGTCGACTACGTCACGCGGACCGTCGCCGCCGGCCAGTGGCTGTGGGTGCGTCCCGGGCACGCGCAGTGCTGGCATCCGCCCGGCGCGGCCCGCGGCCCGTTCATCCTGTTCGAACCGGACGTGCTGCGGCCCGACCTCGCCCGTCTCCTGGCCCCGCTCACCGGGCACGAGGCCCCTGCCGTGCTCAGCCCGCACCCCGACGACACCGCCTGGCTCCAGCAGACGGCATTCCAGCTCCTGGACGAACACCGCGCACTGGGGCGCCGCCCTCTCGACATCCACCACGCCCTGCGGCGCAGCCTGCTCGAATCGCTGCTGCTGCGTCTGGCCAACTCCCCGGGCATCGCCCCCATCGGCACGGCCACGGCCGGCGCGGGCCGTGCCGACAGGTACGGGCGCTTCCTGGACGCCTTGGAGCTGCACTTTCGCGAGCTGCACCAAGCCGCGGACTACGCCGAGTTGCTCGGCTGTTCGGTCCGCACCCTGAGCCGTGCCGCCCGGGACGCCACCGGCAAGGGGGTACGTGAACTCATCGACGAGCGGCGCCTCCTGGAAGCCCGGCGCCTGCTGGGAGGTGCCCGGTGGGATGCCCGGACTGTGGCCGTCCACCTCGGCTTCACCGACCCCGCGAACTTCGGCCGCTTCTTCCGTGACCGCACCGGCCTCACCCCGGCCGCCTTCGCGGCCGGCGAGGCCACGACCGTCCCCCCTCCTCTCCCTGGTTGACGATCTCGGTGGTTTCCGGCTGGGTCTCAGTCGACGGACTCGATGGTGACGTCGACCGTGCCGTCGTACTTCTTGAAGGCATCGGCCCCCGAGTCGATTTCGCCGAGGACGATGATGCCGGGGTCGGGGATGGACTGGCCGTCGTGGTCATAGAAGACGGCGATGTCGGGACCGGGTGACCAGTAGGCGATGTTGCCGATCTCGTAGCTGGACCGCGGCTCGCCGCCTGCGGTGAGAGACCGGGGCAGATGACCGTACTTCTCGCGCTTGAGCAGGTCGTTCATCTGCAGCGTCAGCGGAAGCAACGAGGCGAAGTCGCGTGCCGTCGCGTTGTCGTCGAGGGTTGCGTTGAGGACGGTTTCTCCGGCGGTCAGTCGGATTCTCATATGGGCTCTGCCCTCTGGGGTGTTGTTGGAGTGATCGTCGACGGCCGACACGTACGCCATGTCCATCGAGGCTTGGAGCTGGTCGGCCATTTGCCCGGCACGGCCACGGCCGGCCCATGAGTTCCTGTGCCAGTTCCTCTTACGGATGCAGTGGCCGGCCGTTGTCGCCCGTCGCGCATCGGGGGTGGTTGGTTGTCTTTTCTCGGTTGCCCAGGTCTCAGCCCTCCAGGACGACGACGTGCTTGCCCGGCGTGGTGCCGGACTCGACGTCGGCCTGGGCGTCACGGACCTGTTCCAGGCCGTGGTAGACCTTCGCGACCGGGACTTCGAGGCGCCCTGCGGCGATGGCCTGGAGCTGGTGGGCGAAGACGTCGGCCGGGAGGTCGGCGGCCTGACCGCCGTAGGACGTCAGCCGCACCCCGCCAGGGATCATGAACGGGGTGAAATCGGGGATCGTCCACTGGCCCGCCAGGGCTCCGGTGAAGCAGACCGTGCCGTGCCGGCGGACGGTGCGGAGGGTGTCGGCGAGGACCGAGCAGCCCACCAGCTCCAGCACGGCGTCGACACCCTCCGGCATCAGCTCGCGCACCTGGTCCGCGATCGTGCCGCTGTCGACCAGGGGATGGTCGACGCCCGCGGCCCGCAGTCCCCCGGCCCTCTCCGGGCTGCGGGTGGTGGACAGCACGGTGGCTCCGAGGTCCTTCGCGATCGTGGCCGCGCTCAGCCCGACCGTGGAGGTGCCGCCGCGGATCAGCAGGGTCTGCCCGGCCTTGAGGTCCAGGCCGGTGGTCAGCGATCCGTAGGCGGTCTGGAACATCTCCGGCAGCGCACCGACGACCTCCCACGGCAGTCCGGTCTCAAACGGGATGACCTGCGCTGCGGGGACGGTCACGTATTCGGCGTACGCGCCGTCGTACGAGCGGCCCATGCCGCCCATCATCGTGGCCACCTGCTGTCCCGGCCGCAGTCCGCTGTCCTTGTCGGCCTCATCGACCACGCCGACGCCCTCGATGCCGGGCACACGCGGGTAGGTGACCACCGCGTCCGACTCGCCCTTGCGGGTGGTGACCTCGGACTCGTTGACGCCGAACGCCTTCACTCTGATCCGCACCCAGCCGGGCTTGCGTACGGGCACCGGCACATCCTTGATCTCCAGTGCGTCGAGGCCGCCGGGCCGGGTGACGACGGCGGCCCGCATCGTCGCCGGTGCGGCGTCGCCGGCTGCTGTCGGTTGGCTCATGTCGAGTTCCTCACTCTGTTCGCCCCCTGGTGCGCTGTTCCGGATCGCCCGGTGACCGTCAGGGGCGGGCGATGTTCCCGAACAGGTCGAGGACCGCCTGGTAGCGGGCGCTGGGCTCGTGGGGAGGGTTGCCGACACTCCCCGAGGTGGGCCGGTCCGTGACGGCGGGCCACAGACGGGTCTGCTCGCCGGTGACGAAGTCGAGGACGATGTCGCGGATACGCGTGTCACGGTCGGCCTGTTCAGGGCTGCGGGCCGGCTGTTCCTGGCCGACCAGGGCGTACATCTCGGTGCCGTGCACGGCGGGCGCACCCTCGGCGGGCCCGATCATGAGGAGATGGGCGTTGCCGCCCACGGCGGCGTGGGCCAGAGCGCCGCGAGCGGCGGGGAGCGTGAAAATGTAGTCCGTCAAGGACGCGGCGCGGACCTCGGCAGCGGTGCGGCCACCCTGGTCGTAGGTATCGACGATCTTCTTGGCGCGGGAGCGGGAAATGCGCCACCCCGCGAACTCGTCGGTGACGCGCTCGACGGTGTGCGGGTCGAACCGGTCGAGGTCGTTCGCCACCCACCAGCCCATCTCGTCACTGGCCGTGCTCAAAAGGACGTCGATGTCCCGGTGCGAGCCCGAGGCCAGGACTTCCAGGGGGTGGGCGTGCAGCACCCCGCCGGGCTGTTCGGCGTCCAGGACGACGCCGAGGCTCTGGTTGTCCATCCCGCCACGGACTCCGAGATCCGTCGGACAGACCTTGCGCAGGGCGGCCACCAGCAAGGCCGCGTCGAGATCGATCAGCTTGTCGGGGTTGCCCGCGACACCGAGTTCGGTGACGAACCGTTCCGCGAGCTCCTCGGCCCACCAGGCCGGGACGAGACGCGAGGGCGCGCCGGAGAACCCGGCCAGCCGCCGGTACAGGCCGTCCGCGGAGGAGGCCCCGAGCAGCCCGAGAGTGGAGTAGGCGCCGGCGCTGTGGCCGAAGACGGTGACGTCGTCGGGGTCGCCACCGAAGGAGGCGATGTTCTGTTTGACCCAGGCAAGCGCGGCGATGACGTCCTGCAGGCCGAGGTTGCTGGCCTCGGCGAGCCGTCCGCCGTACTGCGAGAGCGAGAGCGCGCCCAGCGCGCCGAGCCGGTAGTTGACCGACACGCTCACCACGCGCCCCGACGCGGCAAGACCGGCGGCGTTCGAGGTGGTCTGCGTGTTCGCGCCGAACTCGAATCCGCCGCCATGGATGTACACGGCCACCGGCAGCGTTTTCCCGGTCGGCTGCTCGGGAGCCCACACGTTCAGGTTCAGGCAGTCCTCGCCCGTCCCGCTGTCCGCTTCGAGCCAGTCGCCGCTGTCGGGCTGGACGGGGGCAACGCCCTTGCGGTCATAGGGGCGGCCCGGATCGAAATCCGCGACCACGGGGCGGCGGTACCGCTCGGCGGTGGCGTACGGGATTCCCCACCAGGACTGCACCCCTGGTGCAGTCGGAGCCTTGGGCGCGGTCGCGGTCATGGCGTCAGATTCCTTCCGGTTCATTCGGGGCTTTTCGCGCGGTGCATCGGCTGCTGGTTGCTTGCAGTGACGCTCCCCGATCATTTCCCCTGATCCCGTAAATCACCTGACGGACAGCGGTCACCTGATGGTCACCAGGCGACACCTGCCTGCTCCCCTTCTTCTCCTGGCCCGTCGCCGGGCAGGCGAGGGCGAAAGGGCTTCGTTGATCTTCTGAGGTTCGTCGTGGGCCACGCCGTCACCTGGGTGCCGAGCCCCGCTCCTTGAGCATGTCGGACATGAGTTGCACCTCCGACTGCTGGGCGTCGACCATGCCCTGGGCCAGTTGGCGCCCCTGAGGCACCTCGCACTGCAGGGCACAGGCGCGCGCCATGTCGACCCCGCCCATGTGGTGGTCGGCCAGCAACTGGGGAGAGAGGATCTCGGTGTCGGTGGCCATGCCCGGCATGAGGGAGCCGTCCTCGGCCTGGCGCCCCGAGTGGCCGCTGTGGCCGCCTTTCATCCAGGTCATACAGCCGTCGGCAGGGGTCTTGGGCAGACCCACAGGTCGAGCCGGACCAGCAGCATTCCGCGCTGGTTGGCCTGGGTCTGCCCGATGTCGTACGCGAGGCGGCGTACGTCCTCGTCGTCGGTGCGGTCACGGATGACGAGGGACATCTCGACGGCCTGCTGGTGGTGAACGGCCATGTCGCGGGCGAATCCGGCGTCGGCGGAGCCGGCGGTGGGCACGTCGGACGAGTCCTCGCCGCCGGGAGCGGCCACGAACCAGAGCACGAGGCCGAGGGCGACGAGGACCGCCACCGCGACCATGGCTGCCCGCCCGGGAAGGGCCGGCGAGTGGACACGTCCTCGGGATCGGTCCCGTCCGGTGCCATCTCGGTCGTGTGCCTCATCAGGCGGTCAGACCGCCCGTGCAGGCGGCGCCCGGCTCAGGGGTCTGCGCACCCTGGACGTACTTGGTGAGGAACTGCTCGACCCTGGGGTCGGACGCCTTGTCCACGCTGAGCTGGTGGCCCCAGGCCGACAGCGTGATCGTCCCCGACTGCTCCTGTTCCGGGCTCATCAGGGTGTACGGCGTCTTGGACACCTTGTCGCCGAGGGTCTTGATGTCGGCCTCGGTGGCCTTGTCGTTGTACGTGACCCAGACCGCGCCGTGCTCCAGGGAATGGACGGCGTTCTCGTTCGCTATGGCCTGGGTGTAGACGGTGCCGTCACAGGTCATCCAGGCCTGGTGGTGGTCGCCGCCGACGGGCGGGTTCATCGGGTACTGCACGGTGCCCTTGACGTGGTTCTGGGTGAGCTTCTTCGCGGCCCAGGTCTTCTCGCCGCTGACGGGCTTCTTCGCCTCGGCGGCCTGCCGCTCCTCCTTCTCGTTGGCGCTGTTGATGTAGTACGCGCCCCAGCCCACGAGGCCGACGACGATGACCGTGCTGAGGGTGATGGTGATGATCCGGTTGCGGCGCTCGCGGGCCCGCTCGGCGCGGCGCATCTCCTCGATACGGGCCTGTCGGGATGCGGCGGCCGCCTTCTTGCTGGTCTTGCTCATGACTGGGTGTTCCTCGTCCCCGCCGCACGGTGTCGTCGAGCGGCGGTGGGTGCAGGGGTGGATGGACGGATGTCGTCAGCCGTGGAGTGAGCGCACGGCGTCGTGAGATCCGTCTAGGTCCGTTGCACCTGGAGGACGTGCAAGTCGGGAGCGCGACCGGTCGGTACCGGCTCGGTGGAGCGCGGCGAGGTTCCCGGGTGCCTGGGGATGTCCGGCGTGCGAGGCAGGATCGCGTGCGGGGGTTGGGCCGGAGCGCCGAGCACGGCCCGTACGCGGTCGCCTGCTGGAACACAGCACACATCGCCGGCGGGGCAGTCGGCCGGGTGGTCCACCGATGCCGCGTGGTGATCGGCCGGGGCGGCCGCCGGGGTCGTTGGGGCCGAAACCGTCGTCATCGAGGCGGCAGCATGCGAGTTGTCGGCGTGCACCGCAATTCCCAGGCACGCCACCAGCGCGACCAGCAGGACCACCAGAGCAGCCCAGAGCGCCGCGGTCCGCGTGGTCCGCCACGCTTCACGGGTCGTGTCCTGTGTCCGGCTCCCCATCACCAGTGATTTTAGGCGGTGTCTGTGGTCGGCCTGTCAGCCTCCCTCGGTGCGTCAGTCGTCATGGCCGGCCTTACCTGTCTCGAGGTAGACGAAGGTGCGGGTGACCAGGTGGTTGGGAGCCGTCAGGGTCTCGTGGACGATGCGGCGGTCCTCGTCGAGGGTGAGGTCAGCTGGGTGTGCTCGGCCGGGAGGCGAGGGCGAGGCGGCGGTGTCCGTTCTCGTCCGGGAGGCGGATGATCACCGAGGCGGTGCCGCGGGCGGAACGTGGCCGACGCACCACCGCGGGTCGCGGACATCGTCACCGTCCTCTTCGCCATCGCCCTGGCCGAGACCACGACGGGTGACCACCTCCCCAGGAGCTGCAGTACGCGGCGATGGACGGGGCCTTGCAGGGCTCGCACCACTACATCCACAGCGGCTGCATCCGGGGCACGATCGCGAACCCGCATTTCTCCTTCCACGACCCCTTCGTCTTCCTGATCCGCTCCAACGTCGACCGGCTGTGGGACCGTTGGCAGAACGCGCCGGGCCATGCCTGGCGGCTCGGCCCGGAACACGTCCACGGCGTTCACGACGACAGTCCGGCGTCGACCGTGAACGCCGTGCTCCAGCCCTTGGCCGGCGGTGCCGACGGCAACGTCCGCCCCTGGTCCACCGGGGAGGACCCGTCGGATCCGCCGACCGCCAAGACGTCGAAGGACCCGACGGTCGTGGCCCCGGCGCATGACGACCGGTGAGCCGAGGGGCACGCACCGCAGAAGCGGTCGTGGGGCGAGACGAGCGGCATTGAGCCCCTCGCCTCGCCCGGAGGACGGGCCTGGGTCAGACCATCGTCGGCTGTGGCTCAGGAGTCTCGCGCGTCAGGCGGCCGGACCTGTGCAGTCCGTACAGCGACCCGGCACAGACCAGCCCCAGGACGAGCAGCGCCAGCCAGGGCAACGCCGACATGCCCGCCGACCGTGCGGCGTCGAGGGCCGCCCCGGTGAGCAGGTTGCCCAAGGTGATGCCGACACCGCAGATGGTGTTGTAGAGGCCGTAGTGCGTGGCGACGAGGCGGTCGCCGGAGAGCCGGACGATGGTGTCCATCTCGAAGGGGTACGCGATCATCGTGCCCAGTGCCAGCAGCAGCGCGGCCAGCGTCGGCGGGACGGTGGCGAGCAGCCGGCGCCCCACCCCCTCGTCCGGCACCGGCACAGCCGTCGCCGCGAGCAGCGGTACGAACGCCGCGCCCATGCTCAACAGCCCCCAGGCCAGGGCCTGTCCGGGCTCCAGCCGCTCCTTGCACCATGCCGTCACCCGGGTCTGGCCGAAGATCGTGGCCAGACCGGAAGCCGCGAAGAGTATGGCGACGGCCGCGGTCCCGAACTCGCCGTCGCCGCCCAGGCGTCGTACTTCCAGCGGCAAGGCCAGATAGACCTGGAAGGACAGGACGTACGAGCCGATCATGGCCGTCGAGAACAGCAGGAACGCGCGGTTGCGCAGGATCCCGCCCCATTGGGACAGCACGCGCTCTCGCCCACCGGACTTCGCGTTCGCCGCGTCGTCCGCCCGGCGAGTGGGCAGCGAGCGGATCTGTACGAGGCTCAGCAGCGCGAAGACCGCCGCCGAGACGAGGCAGGTGATCCGGAAGTCGAAGCCGGTCAGCACCATCCCCACCAGTGGCCCGAGCAGGATGCCCGCCTGGTAGAAGACGTTGAAGAGGGCGAACGCCTCGACGCGGCGCTCCCCCGCGTCGGCCGCGAGATAGGCGCGAACGGCCGGGTTGAACAGTGCCCCCGCGAAGCCGGTGGCCGCCGAGGCGGCGAGCAGCGCGGGAACCGAGTCGACCAGACCGAGCGTGGCGAAACCCACTGTGCGCAGCACGCACCCCGCGACGATCAGCGGCTTGTAGCCGAGCCGGTCGGCCAGTGTGCCGCCGATGAGGAACATGCCCTGCTGACTGAAGTTCCGTACGCCCAGGATGAGTCCGACCAGCCAGCCGGCCAGGCCGAGGGAGCCGGACAGGTGGGCGGCGAGGTACGGCATCAGCATGTAGAAGCCGAGGTTGATGGTGAACTGGTTCACCATGAGCAGTTGGACGCTCCGCTCGTAGGAGCGGACCTGTGTGAGCATCGTCTTCACCGCGCCGCCCCGCCTTCGGCACCGGCCGCCTCGGTCGTCAGGGAGAGGGGATCGCCGACCCTCGTGCAACGGGTCCAGCGGGTGACTTCCTTCTCGTCGGGACGGCCGACGATCTCAGGTTCGGGCGCGGGAGTGATGCCCGACAGCCCTTGCTCGGCGCAGTATTCGTCGTCGTAGACCGTCTCCAGATATCGCTGGGGCCCGTCGGGGAAGATCGCCACGATCCGGGTGTTCGCGGCGGCCGTACGGGCGAGCCAGCCGGCCACCAGCGCGACCGCGCCGACGCTCCAGCCGCCCGTGGCGTAGTGCGAGGCGGCCAACTGCCTGCAGGCCCAGACGGATTCGCCCGGTGCGACCCAGTGCACCTCGCTGAAGTGCTCGTAGGCGACGTTGCGCGGGTAGATGCTGGAGCCCAGGCCGCGCATGAGGCGGGGTCGGGCGGGCTGGCCGAAGATGGTCGAGCCGACGGTGTCCACGCCCACCAGCCGCATCCCGGGGTACAGCTGGCGCAGGACGCGCGAGATGCCGGCCGAGTGGCCGCCGGTCCCGACGCTGCAGACCAGTGTGTCGATGTGGCCCATCTGCGAGGCGAGTTCGAGGGCCAGCGGGGTGTAGGCGGAGACGTTGTCCGGGTTGCTGTACTGGTCGGGGCACCAGGCTCCGGGGCTCCGCGTCAGCAGTTCGGCCACTCGGTCGCGGCGGGCCTGCTGCCATCCGCCCGTGGGGTGCGGCTCGGGCACCCTGTCGACGGTGGCTCCGTAGGCCGTGAGGAGCCGGGTCATGGAGGGTTCGAGGCCGGGGTCGGTGACGAGGGTGACGGGATGGCCGTAGACCATCCCGGCCAGGGCGAGGCCGAGGCCCAGGGTGCCACTGGTCGACTCGATGATCGGACGTCCCGGGCTCAAGTCACCGCGAGCCCGGGCCCGTTCGACCATGTGCAGTGCGGGGCGGTCCTTGATGCCGCCGGGGTTGAAGCCCTCCAGCTTGGCCCAGAAGCCGCGGCCGGGCGGGGTGAAGGGCTGGGATACGCGCAGAACAGGGGTGTTGCCGACCAGCCCGGGAAGGGTGGAGCCGGCGGGGGTGAAGTCACTCGTGGTCAGAGAGTGCATCTGTTTCGCTCTCGTTCGATGCGGACGCGTGCGGATGCTCATCTCGCGCGCCGGCGGATATGCGGCGCGCGGCGGGTCCTGCCGAGGCCGACCTGCCAGGGCGAGGCCTATATGCGCCACTGGCAGAGGGAGATGAGAGCGGGACGGCCGCCGCTCGGCGGGTGTTCTCGCGCGGCACCACGGGGACCGTGCGAGAGGCGGTCCGCCGCGTCCGTCAGCGACGTGGCGGCGGTCGCAGGCGATGGGGCGCGGGCCGGGGAGTTCGAGAAGGCGGCTGTCCCGGAACCGGTGTCGTGGCAACGATCGGGCCTGTCCGATACGTCGAGGATCTCGCCCTCGGAGTCGTCCGGGGGCAACGGGACTTCACTCGACGCGCCGGCCAAGTGACCGTACGGCGGCTCCGCCGCAGGGAACTGCTCGCTGAGGCACGTCAGCATCGCGAGCAGCAGGACGTGCAGCGTGGTCCGGATGAAACGGTTCCTCCGGCGCGAACACGCTCTTCGGGCAGGGATGGTGACGGTTGCAAAGGTGGGGGGCACGAATCCTCCGCGCGGCGCTGCCCTGGCCGGAGGGATCACGGCAGGGACAGGGATCAGTGGGGGGTGGTGGAAAGGGTCGTCGACCATCCCCGCACCGCACCTGAGAACGCCAGGCGGAGGAGGTCAGACGCCAGAACGGCGCTGACCTAGATACGCAGAACCGCGGAGTCCGCCGCATGCGCTATCGGGGCCACGATGTCCCGGGCCGCGGCCTGACGGGCGTACACCGACCGGTGCACGCCGTGGTCATCGCTCTCCGAGCTCAGCACGGTCAGACAGGGCACGGCGAGGCCGGGCCCCTGCGGGGGCTGCCCCAGCGCGCACTCCCCACCAGCGTGGTGCTGCCCGTGACCGTCGTGGTGGTCGCCCGACGGAGCGTCGGGCCTCTCGCTCGCGCGCACCGCCGACGTGGCAGTCGCAACCTTTTCGTGGTCCGCGACAGGCTCGAAATGAACGAAAGACACCGTGGCGCCTTCGCCGGAAACGATGTGACGCACCGTGGCATCGGGGCTGACGGTGTGCGTATACAGCAGACCGAAGAGGAACAGGCCCAGGCCCAGCACGCGCCACAGAGCCGCTGTCGAGCGGCTCCGCTGCACACCGGAAAGCGACCAGGCCGTAATCACGCCGTGATCCTAACCCGCCCCAGGAGCCCCTTGCGTATCGAGTGGCGGGAACACTGCGTGAACAAGCCATCTGCGGGTGAGCCCGCCACCCAGGGGAACCAATCGAACGGAAGGGACGGGCGCTTCGCCGATTGCAAACGGTCAGCGCGGCGCCTCGTGGTGCCACGACGGCGGTGGGCCGCCAGGGTCTCGCCCCGACGGCCCACCGTTCCTGGCGCTGCGTCAGCTCTTGCCGAGCATCTTGTTCATCTGCTCGATCTCGGCGGTCTGGGCCGTGATGACGTCGTCCGCGAGCTTCGTCGCGGGGCCGTACTCGCCGTCGGCCTTCTCGGTCTCGGCCATCTCGATGGCGCCCTCGTGGTGCTCGACCATCATCTCGAGGAACAACTTGTCGAACTCGGCACCGGAGGCCTTCTCCAGCTTGTCCATGTCCTCGTTGCTCATCATGCCGGGCATCCCGGAGGACATGTCGTGCCCCTTCATGCCGGACATGTCCGCGGGGACCTCCTCGCCCCACGAGGTGAGCCAGCCGGACATCGTCTTGATCTCCGGGTCCTGCGCTCCCTTGATCTTCGTCGCGAGGGCCTTGACCTCCTGCGAGGAGGCACGGTCGGCGGCCAGGTCGGCCATGTCGACGGCCTGCCGGTGGTGCTGGATCATCTCCGTGGCGAAGTCGACGTCCGCGTCTCCGTGGCCGCCGGCCTTTGCCGAGGCCGAGGCCGAGGCGGAGGGGCTGGAGTCGGACGCCATGGACCCCATGTCGTGTCCGCCACTGTCGCTGTCGCCGCCACAGGCGGCGAGTACGAGGGCGGCCACTCCCGCGGTGGCGGCGAGGGCGGTACGGCGGATGAGCTTGCGGCGTGCGGTCATGGTTGAACTCCTGGAATCGGATCTGCGAAGGGCATGCCGATGCGCGGCGCCGCGCCCTGATGGGCGTGCGGCGTCACGCGGGTCGCTCTAGATCCGCAGGAGCTGGAGTTCGGAGAGTGAGGGTGGCGCCCTGCCGCCGTCGGGTCCGCTGCCGTCCGGAGAGGTGCGCGCGAGCGGCGCTCCGGCGCAGGCCACCACATCGGGCAGCAGCGCGGGCGCCACGGCGGGAGTCCCGGTCACCGATGCGGAGGCGCAGGTCGGATCCGCGTGCTTCGCGTGCCCCTGGCAGTTGCCACCGCCGTGATCGCAGGTCGCAGGCTCGGCCGCCGCGGCGCCCCTGTCCATGCCCGCGGTCGCCACCGTCCGGTCGTGTCCGTGGGTGGTCTCGGCCTGCGGCACCGGTCCGAGACCGTGCATGGCGAGCAGGCCCAGCAGCAGAGCGCCCATGAGCAACCCACAGGACCGCAGTACCGACTGCGGTCGAGGAGCGAGCTGTGCGGGGCGCATCACGGCGCCATCGTAGGCACAGACCGTTAACCCCTTGCGTCTCGGGCGGGCGCGTGAGCGTTCCGCCGCCAAGGAAGTCCGACCGGACCAGCCGTCTACTATGGCCTTGCGTATTCGCTTGCGCATTCGGTGGCGAAAAAGGAGTCAGGCCCATGCGACGGCTGGGGGATCTCGAGGCGGAGATCATGGACCGCCTCTGGACGTGGAACCGTCCGGCCACGGTGCGTGAGGTCGTCGACGACATCAACAAGACCCGCCCCGTCGCGTACACCACCGTGATGACCGTCACCAACATCCTGTACACCAAGGGTTGGCTGCTGCGCGGCAAGCAGGGACGTGCCTGGCTCTACACGCCGGTCCGCAGCCGCGAGGCGTATGCCGCCGCGCTCATGGAGGACGGCTTGGGGGAGAGCAAGGACCGCCCGGCCGCGCTGGTCCACTTCGTCGAGAACATGTCCGAGGAAGAGGTGGCAGCCTTGCGCAAGGCACTGCGGAACGTCGGACGACAGGCGAAGCCGTGAACGCGGCCCCCGCCCTGGCCGGCTACACGGCCATGGTGGGTGTCGTCGCCCCGCACGTGATGCTGCGGGCGGGATGGCCGCACCGGGCGCCCGCCCTGGCCGTCGCCGTGTGGCACGCCCTCGCGGTCTCCTTCTCGATCGGGGTCGCGCTCACCGCGTACAACCTCGCCATGCCTACCGAGCACCTGCACGCGGGCCTGGTGGGCCTGCTGCACTCCTGCGGGCTCGATGTGGGAGCGAGCAGGCCCGACCCCGGCGTGGAGGATCGACTGGCCGTGGGCGTGCCCGCCGCCATCGCGATCGCGCCGGCGGCCAGCTTCGCCTTCCACGTGGCGCGCGCCCGCCGGGCGCGGACCGAACACCGAGAGACGCTCGATCTGGTGGGCCGCCACTCGGCGCGGCTGAGCGCCACCGTCCTGCCGTACGCCATCCCCGCCGCGTACTGCCTGCCCGGCCGCCGCCCCAGGGTCGTGGTCAGCGACGCGGCCGTGCGCGAGTTGACGCCGCAACAACTCGGCGCCGTACTGGAGCACGAGCAGGCGCACATCGCGGGCCGTCACCACCTGGTCCTGGCCGCCATGGAGGCCTTCCACTCGGTGTTCCGCCGGCTCCCGTTGGCCCGCCACGCCCAGGAGCAGACGGCACTGCTGCTGGAGATGATCGCGGACGACCGTGCCCTGCGCCGGCACTCCGACGAGGTGCTGGCCACCGCGATGTACGAGATGGCCGCGGCCCGCGCCCCGAAGGGCGCCTTCGCCGCGGGCGGCCACACCGTCCTCATCCGGCTGCAGCGAGTCCTGGGGCCGCGCAAGGCGCCCCACCCCGCCTTGTGGGGTTCCGTCGCCTCCCTGGCCGTGGCGGTTCCGCTGCTGCCGCTGCTGGTTGCCTGCCCGCCCGGACTCGGCTGACCGCTTCGCGTGAGACGCCCGTGACCCGGACTCACTTGCGATACGAACTACGAAGCTACTAAGTTCTAAAGCGCTTGACCGGTCGGCGCCCTGGCGCCGGTACGACGGCTGCCAGAGCCCGTCGCCTGGTACACAGACCGCGCAGAGGAGTTCACCCCACGATGGGAACCCACCGTCGGCCGAAGCCGCCCAGCCGAGCCCGGATAGCCACCGTCGGCATGGCCGCCGGCGCCGTCAGCCTCCTGCCGACGCAGAGCCAGGCAGCCCCCAAGCCCACGGTGGACGAGGTGCGCAAGCAGGTCGAGCAGCTCTACGAGGAGGCCGAGGCTCCCACCGAGGAGTACAACGCCATCAGCGAGCAGCAGCAGAAGCTGCAGGGCGAGGTGGACGCCGCGCGGAACGGGCTGGCCCGCAAGCAGCAGGAGGTCAACGAACTGCGCGAGAAGATGGGCCCGTTGGCGGCCGCGCAGTACCGCAGCGGCGGCATCGACCCGAGCGTGGAGCTCTTCCTGTCCGGCGACCCGGACGACTACCTCGACCATGCCGCCATGCTCGACCGCACGAACAGCCGGCAGGCCGACGCCCTGCGCGCGATGCAGGCCAAGCAGCGCGAACTCACCCAGGAGCGGGAGGACGCCCAGAAGCGTCTGAAGTCCCTGGAGGAGACGCGCGCCAAGGCCGCCGCGAAGAAGGACGAGGTCCAGGGCAAGCTCACCAAGGCCCGCAAGCTCCTCAACAGCCTGACCGCCGAGCAGCGCGCCCGGATGGAGGCCGCCCAGGAGCAGGACGACGCCTCCTCGGGCGCCAGCGACTCCCCCGCCTCCTACGACGGCCCCGCCAGCGGTCGCGCCAAGACCGTCATAGAGTTCGCGTACGCCCAGCTCGGCAAGCCGTACGAGTGGGGTTCGACCGGCCCCAACTCCTACGACTGCTCAGGACTCGTGGGCGCCTCCTGGCGCTCGGCGGGTGTCTCCCTGCCCCGTACCGTCAAGCAGATGTACGACGCGGGCCGCAAGGTGTCCAGGTCGGACCTGCAGCCGGGCGACATCATCTACTGGTACAACGACAACCAGCACAACGGCATGTACGTCGGCGACGGCAAGGCCATCCACGCGCCGCGCACCGGCAAGAACATCGAGATCGTTCCGCTGGACTCCATGCCGTTCTTCGCCGCATCGCGGCCTTGAGCACCAACACCCGTATCACTCAAGGAACTTCAGCGACCACTCGCCCGGCCGTCCGTAAGCTGCTCGCCGTCGTGGGCGCCTCGATCGCCTCTCTGGCCCTCGCCGCCTGCGGTGGCGGCTCCGGGGGCACGGGCACGGCGGCAGAGGCGTCGCACTCGTCGGGGACGCTCTCCCATGTGCACGGTCCGGGTGTCGATCCCGCCGACGGACGCGTGTACGTCGCCACCCACACCGTGGCCAAGGACGGAAAGCACGGCGAGAGCGGGCACAGCCATGGCGGCGGGCACGGAGGAGGAAGCCGACGACGAGCACAGCACCGAGGAAGAGCCCACCGCATCCACCTCCGAGCCCTCGGCGCCGGAATCCAGTGCGGCCCCCGAGGAGGAATCCGGTCACGCAGAGGGGGGCTCAGGCGGGAAGAGCCGACCGCATCCACCCTCGAACCCGCTTCCCGCGAGGGGGACATCTCGCCGTAGCCGCTCACGCGCTGTCCCGGGCGGCGGCCCGGGCACAGCGCGCGGAGAGCGTCAGGCCCGGTAGGCCACGTTCGCCATCATCCCGGCCTCGCCGTGGTAGGCGTTGTGGCAGTGCAGCATCCACTGACCCGGGTTGTCGGCGTCGAAGAAGACGGACAGCCCCTTCTTGGGCAGCACGATGGACGTGTCCTTGCGCGGCCCGGCCTCGCCCAGTTGGTAGGTGTGCCCGTGCAGGTGCATCGGGTGCCACATGTCGGTGTCGTTGACGAAGTCGAGCCGTACGCGCTGCCC
The DNA here is from genome assembly GCF_001514145.1 of Streptomyces canus. Lineage (GTDB taxonomy): Bacteria > Actinomycetota > Actinomycetes > Streptomycetales > Streptomycetaceae > Streptomyces > Streptomyces canus. The sequence continues at coordinate 609,660 of NZ_KQ948658.1, read as the reverse complement.
CTCCTCGATGAGGATCGGATTCGCGTCGGGGTCGTTCATGTCGAACGGCGTGCCGTTGATGGCCCAGTTGTACTTGTCCATGCCGCCGGTCAGCTTGATCTGGTGTGTGACGTCGGTCTTGGCTGCCTCCAGGCGTACGTCGTCGGCGGCACGCAGCTCGGACGCGCTCATGATCATGCCGTCGAGTTCCTTCGGGCGTACGGTCGCCTTCGGCGCCCTCCCCGAGCCCGTGCGCACGAGGGCGAGACCGTTCGCGTTCTTGCCCTCGGCCAGGGCCACGAGCGGGAAGACCCCGTCGCCGAGGGTGACGAGGACGTCGTACCGCTCGCCCATGCCGACCAGCAGGGCATCCACTTCCCGGTGCTGGACCGGGAAGCCGTCGGTGTGCGTGACGGTCATCCTGTGGTCGCCGAGGGCGACCCGGTAGGCGGTGTCCCCGCCCGCGTTGATGATCCGCAGCCGCACCTTCTTGCCGGGCTTTCCGGTGTAGACGTCCGGGTCGGCCGCCACCCGGCTGTTGATCAGGTGGTGCGGGTACTTCACGTCGCCTGCGTCGCCGCCGAGCAGGTCGCTTTCGGCGCCCATGAGCATGAACCTCATGGACATGTCGCCGGACGAGGCGGAAGCCGAGGGCGACACGGAGTCGCCGTCCATGTCCATCCCGCCCATGTCCCCCATGTCGTGCCCCTCCATGCCACTGGAGCCGGAGCTCGGGCCGGCACTCTCCCCCATGCCCATGCCGCCCATGCCCCGCTTGAGCTCGGCGAAGACCTCGTCAGGGGTACCGGTGACGCCGTCGACCCAGTCGTCGAGGAGCACGACCCACTCGTCGTCGTAGTCGAGGGTCTCCTTGGGGTCCTCGACGATCAGCGGGGCGTACAGGCCGCGGTCGAGCTGGACGCCGACGTGCGGGTGGAAGAAGTACGTGCCCGGGGCGTCGGCGATGAAGCGGTACGTGGACGTGGAGCCGGCCCGGACGGCGGTCTGGGTGGCGGGCGGTACGCCGTCCATGTCGTTGCGCAGCGTGATGCCGTGCCAGTGGATCGACGTGGTCGTCTTGTTCGGGAGCTGATTGGACAGCTCGGCGACCAGGGTGTCGCCGACGGAGAGGCGGACCTCCTTGCCGGGGGTGCGGCCGTCGAACGCCCAGGTCTTGGGCATGACGCCGCCGCCCAGGTCGATCATGGCGGGCGCCGCGGTCAGGGTGAGCTTGTGCCGGCGTCCGGTGCCCTTGCGCTTCTTCTCGGTGGCGGCGACCGCCGAGCCGGAAGGGTTCACGAGTGCGTTGCCGCCACCGGAGCCGGAGCCGCCGCTGCACGCGGCGAGCGCGCCCGCGCCGGCGGCTCCCAGTCCGGCGAGCAGGACGGAGCGTCGGTTGATGCTGTTCACGGAGTGGTGTCCTCTGCTTCGAAACTGCCGATGTGGTCGCGGAAGGACGGCACATCGCGCGCCGTCCGGCGCGGCCTATATGCGCAGTTGCGAGAGGACGGACAGATCTGGCGGGGCTCGGCCGACCGTCGCGCCGGGTGCACGTCCGGCCACGGCCTGACTCAGGTTCGCCAACGGGTCGAACGCGACTTGGGCGGGAACGGCGAGTTGCACGGAGTCGACGCTCGCCGCGGCGCAATGCTGCATGGCGGGCGCGGCGCACGCGCCGTTGTCGTCGGCGCCGTGCGAGGAGTCGTCGGAGAGGGTCGCCACTGCCTCATCCGGCATCGCGTGAGCGGCATGGGCCGTGCTCGACATCGCGGCATGGGCGTTGCTCGGCATCGACGAGACGCCCGTCGCGGACGTCTCGTGGTGAACGAGCACGGCCAGCACGACGCACAGGGTGAGGAAAACCCCGTACGCCCAGCGGACGGCTATGCCGCCGCCACGAGCCGTTCGCGCCGTCATGAGCTCCACTCGCCCTCGTGCGATCACCGGAGTCGACACCTTACCCCCTGGGGGTACCTGGCCACCACAGCCTGTGCCGCCCGAACCAGGGCACTCCCGGGAGGATCTTGAGATTGCTCCGGAAGGCGCGGCCGTGGACGGCGCCAGCACCACGTGCCGCTTCCTGTTGCACCGCCCACGACCACACCCTCTCCAGTCTACGAAAATTACTAGTAGTCATACACAGTTCTGGCACCCGGAACATCTCCTGGCTGAAGCATCACTTGAAGCCGGAACTCAGGCCCCTCTCCCACACGTCTACGAATACACTTAGATCTCTAGGAAGCGGAGACGACCACATGGGACAACACCCGGCACCACGGTTCACCCGCCGGATCGCGCAGCCGCTCGCGCTCGCCTCGGGCGCCGCCGTCCTGCTCGCCGCGTGCAGTTCCGGCGGTACGTCGGACAGCGGCGCGGACATAGCGACCGACGACGACAAGAAAAGCGGACCGGCCGCGATAGTCGTGGAGCCCGGCGGTGACAGCACCACGGTCACGGTCGACAAGAAGGTGACCGTGCACGCAAAGGGCGGTTCCTTGTCGTCCGTGGACGTCAGCTCCCCCGGACCCGGCAAGCTCTCCGGCACCTGGTCCAAGGACAAGTCCGTCTGGACCTCCACCACACCCCTGGCCCCCGGCGCCACCTACACGGTGAAGGCCAAGGGCACGGCGTCCGGCGGGTCCGCGCTCAGCAAGACGGACTCGTTCACGACCGCAGCGGCGGCGAACACCTTCGTCGGCACCTACAACCCCGACAAGGGCACCAAGGTCGGCGTCGCGATGCCGGTCTCCATAACCTTCAACAAGCCGATCCACGACAAGGTCGCCGTCGAGCGGAAGCTCAAGGTCACCGCCTCCCCCGTGGTCGATGGGTCCTGGAGCTGGATGAAGGACCGGGACGGCAAGGACCGCATCGACTACCGGCCCAAGGCGTTCTGGAAGCCCGGCACCGACGTCACCCTGCGGATGGACCTCGCGGGCGTCGACGCGGGCAACGGTGTCTACGGCACCCAGCAACGCGTCGTGGACTTCACCATCGGCGATGCCGTCACGAGCACCGTAGACGTCGAGAAGAAGACCATGACGGTGGCGAAGAACGGCCGGACACTCCGGACCCTGAAGGTCTCGACCGGCAAGAAGGACTTCGAGACCTGGAACGGCACGATGGTCGTCCTCAGCAAGGTCCCGACGATCCGCATGAACTCCGCGACGGTCGGCATCTTCGGGCAGGAGGCGTACGACCTCGGCGCAGTGAAGTGGGACGTCCAGCTCACCCCGTCCGGCACCTACGCCCACGCGGCGCCCTGGAACGAGGGCAAGTTCGGCGTGGTCAACGCCAGCCACGGCTGCATCGGCATGAGCACGGCGGACGCGAAGTGGTTCTACGAACAGGTCCACCTCGGCGCCCCGGTCACCGTGGTCAACTCCGTCGACACCGTCGCCACCAACAACGGCTACGGCGACTGGAACGTCGACTGGGAGACCTGGAAAACGGGCAGCGCCCTGAACTGATGCCTGATCACCGTGTCAAAGCCGTAGTCGCTGACGATGCGCCCGTCGGGTACGCCTTGACGGGCGAGACAGCGGCGCATGGGGTACGGCTCGTTGCAGTGCGGGCTGCTGCTGTCGCCGGTGACCAGAACCACTTCGTGGTTCGCCGTTCCACATCAGTCCCGCACCGAAGACCACAGCGACCTCGGTACGCGGAACGTCGGCTGTCATGCGCAGCCGGTCGTCCGACGCCGTGAACATCCACGTCGCGGGCAGCAGCGCCTGCACGAGCCACCGCTGCCCCGCACGGGTGCGAGGCAACAGGCCCGGCCTGCGGATGGCACTCAGGCGTGGCACGGCAGACGCGTGACAGTGATCCCCCGGGTTCGTCGCCCGCCGTGATCACTGGCGACGGCGTGCGCGGCCGCCGCACACTCGTTCGCCCTGCCGTGAAATCTCACCGCCCCTGAACGCTCCCCAACCTCAGGACGTACTAAGGGCACTAGCAGTCACAGCCCAGGAGACGCCCATGAGTGCTCTGTGCGTCGAGGCTGTGTCGGCATCGCAGTCCGGCCGCGCTCAGACGATCGGGAAGGTGAAGATGGGGACCATGGCGCTCAGTTGGGCCATCGCGGCGGTCGCCGCCCTGGTGGCCGCCGTCAGCGCGGTCCGCGTGGTGACCACCAGCGGTACGGCCCGGCTCGCGGCCGGAGGCGACCTGCTCATGGGTCTGTGCATGGCCGCCATGGCCTTGCCGGCGACGGTCGCCTGGTACGCGGACTACGGCATGTGGTGGTCGGGTGTGTTCGCCCTCCTCTCTCTCGCAGGCGTGGCGATGGCGGTCAGGCACACGCGCGAGGGTGGATGGAAGCACGGCCGTCACTGGGTGCACCTCATCATCGGCAGCGCCGGCATGGTGATCATGACGCTCGCCATGACGAGTACGTCGTCCGGCCCGGTGCTCGCCCTGGGCCATTCCTCCATGGCGCACATGCCGGGCATGGAGAACACGGCGAGCACCGCGCACAGCCACGAGATGGCCGGCATGGAGTCCATGGAGGGGATGGGCTCCGCACACGGGATGGACATGCACGGCATGACGCAGGCCGCGGCCGACACCGGCGCCTCCTCCGGGTCCTCCACCGTGTGGCGGCTCCTGGTCGTGGCACTCGCCGTGTACTTCGCGCTGTCGATCGGGGCATCCGTGTGGGCCAGGGCTCGAAGCAGCCGCAAGATCGGCCGGGGCGCCGGGACCCGGTTCAGCTGGGGTCGCTGGCTGCTCGCCATGCCGGACACGGTGTTCGTCTTCCTGGCGTCCCTGACGACCTCGGTGTGGGACAGGGCCCGCACAGCACAGCGGACGGGCCACGGGCGGCGGCGCAAGCTCGGGGCCGCACCGGAGGCGGCACTGGCGGCCCACATCGGCATGGGCGGGACCATGTCCGCGATGCTGCTGATGATGGCCGTGTGAGGCTCACCGGCACAGACCGGCACGGGGTGCCACTGCCGCTACGAAGCCACTTGGCGCCCGAAGCCCGAGGCAGAGAATGGACATAAGCGATTCATGTGCCCGGACGGGCTCGGATCCGTGATCCCTGGCCCAGGCCGCTCTCGGGCGCCGCACGAAGGGCCCGATCCGATGTCGCCTTCACATCGCCGCCGACGTGCCGCCGTCCCACTGGTGTTCGGGGCAGTCGCCGCCCTGCTGCTCGCCACTGCCTGTTCCGACGGGGACAGTGAACCTGGGCGGGACCTGGCGAGAAGATCACCGTGGTGAACGAGGACACCGACGCACACACGGTCACGGCAACGAACGACGGGCACGGCCGCGGCGGGCACGCTCGCCACTGTCCGGTCGCGGGCCGCCCTCACCTGAGTGCCGTGTAGGCAGCATCTCACATGACATGAATACCCCTGGGGGGTATAGTGTTGACGCATTCGGGAGGGCCAGGGAACCACGCCACTCCCGGATGACGACCCACGCATCCACACCCTGAGGAAGAAGCCATGACCACTGAGACGAACGCCAGCTCCTGCTGCGGCTCCGGTTCCTGCGGCTCCAACGCCACGGTCGACGTCCAGGGCGTCGGCGTCACCACCGTCTACAAGGTCTCCGGCATGACCTGCGGCCACTGCGAGGGCGCGGTCTCCCAGGAGATCTCCGCGCTGGACGGCGTCACCGCGGTCAAGGCCGTCGCCGCGTCCGGTGAGGTCACCGTCGCCTCCGCCGCCCCGCTCGACGAGGAGGCCGTCCGCGCCGCCGTCGACGAGGCCGGCTACGAGCTCGTCGGCCGCGCCTGACGACCTCTCCGGGGCCACCACAGCCCCGGACACGCGCATTCCTCCCGCGCCGGGACGTACCGCTCCGCTGATACGGCCGCCGTACGTCCCGGCCTCCCTCTGGAGACACGCAATGACCAGCACGGCTCCCGAACAGACACTCCACGGCACGGCGCCCGCGCCCGCCTCCGAGGTCGAGCTCTCCATCGGCGGCATGACCTGCGCCTCGTGCGCCGCCCGTATCGAGAAGAAGCTCAACCGTATGGACGGCGTCACCGCGACCGTCAACTACGCCACCGAGAAGGCGAAGGTCTCGTTCCCGGAAGGTGTCGAGGTCGCAGACCTCATCGCCACCGTGGAGAAGACCGGCTACACCGCCGAGGAGCCGCCCCCGCCCGCATCGGACACAGGGGACGGAGGCGAAGCGCAGGCCGCTCCGGCGACGGACGGCGAGCTGTTGTCCCTGCGCGAGCGCCTGTACATCTCGCTGGTTCTCACCGTGCCCGTCGTCCTGATGGCGATGGTCCCGGCCCTGCAGTTCGACAACTGGCAGTGGCTGTCGCTGACCCTTGCGGCCCCCGTCGTGGTCTGGGGCGCTTTCCCGTTCCACAAGGCGGCCTGGACGAACCTGCGGCACGGCGCCGCGACCATGGACACCCTGGTGTCGATCGGCACGCTCGCCGCGCTCGGCTGGTCGGTGTGGGCGCTGTTCTGGGGACACGCCGGGATGCCGGGCATGCGCCATGGCTTCGAGTTCACCGTCTCCCGCGGGGACGGTTCCTCCTCCCTCTACCTGGAGGCCGCGGCCGGGGTGACGACGTTCATCCTCGCGGGCCGGTACCTGGAGGCTCGTGCCAAGAGGAAGTCGGGAGCGGCGCTGCGGGCGCTCATGGAGCTGGGCGCGAAGGACGTCGCGGTGCTGCGCGGTGGCAAGGAAGTGCGCGTCCCGGTCGGCCAGTTGGCCGTCGGTGACCGCTTCGTCGTACGGCCCGGAGAGAAGATCGCGACCGACGGCACCATCATGGAGGGTGCGTCGGCGGTGGACGCGTCCATGCTGACCGGCGAGTCGGTGCCGGTGGACGTGACCGTCGGGGACGCCGTCACCGGGGCGACCGTGAACGCCGGCGGCCGGCTCGTCGTCGAGGCGACCCGCATCGGCACGGACACCCAGCTCGCACGGATGGCGAAGCTGGTCGAGGACGCGCAGAACGGCAAGGCCGAGGTGCAGCGCCTGGCCGACCGGATCTCCGGGATCTTCGTACCGGTCGTCATCTTCATCGCGGTCGCCACGTTCGGGGTCTGGCTCGGCGCGACCGGCGACACCGTGTCCGCTTTCACCGCCGCCATCGCCGTCCTCATCATCGCCTGCCCGTGCGCCCTGGGCCTGGCCACGCCGACCGCGCTCATGGTCGGCACCGGCCGCGGCGCCCAACTCGGCATCCTCATCAAGGGCCCCGAGGTACTGGAGTCCACCCGCCGCGTCGACACCGTCGTCCTCGACAAGACCGGAACGGTCACCACCGGCCGCATGACCCTCCAGGACGCGTACGTCGCCCCTGGCGTGGACAAGGACGAACTGCTGCGGCTGGCGGGCGCGTTGGAGCATGCCTCCGAACACCCCATAGCCCAGGCGATCGCGGTCGGCGCGATCGAGCGGACCGGAAGCCTTCCCGTGCCGGAGAACTTCGAGAACGTCGCCGGCCTCGGCGTCCAGGGCGTCGTCGACGGCCACGCGGTGCTCGTCGGGCGAGAGAGGCTTCTCAAGGGGTGGAGCATCGCACTCCCCCCGGAGCTGGCCGAGGCCAAGGCCGCCGCGGAGGCGGAGGGACGTACGGCGGTTGCCGTCGCCTGGGACGGTGAGGCGCGCGGTGTCCTCACCGTCGCCGACGCCATCAAGGAGACCAGCGCCGAAGCGGTGGCCGAACTGCGCAGCCTGGGACTGGCGCCCGTACTGCTGACCGGCGACAACCAGCTGGTCGCCAAGTCGGTCGCGAAGGCCGTCGGCATCGACGAGGTCATCGCCGAAGTCCTCCCGCAGGACAAGGTGGACGTGGTCAAGCGGCTGCAGGGCGAGGGCCGTACGGTCGCGATGGTCGGCGACGGCGTCAACGACGCGGCCGCCCTCGCCACCGCCGACCTGGGGCTCGCGATGGGTACCGGCACGGACGCGGCGATCGAGGCCGGCGACCTGACCCTCGTACGCGGCGACCTGCGCGTGGCGGGCGACGCGATCCGCCTCTCCCGCAGAACCCTGGCCACCATCAAGGGCAACCTCTTCTGGGCCTTCGGCTACAACGTCGCTGCCCTGCCGCTGGCCGCCTTCGGCATGCTCAACCCGATGATCGCGGGCGCCGCGATGGCGTTCTCGTCGGTGTTCGTGGTGACCAACAGCCTGCGGCTGCGGTCCTTCAAGTGAGCGTGTGAACAACGCTGTTGACCGAGGCGCCCGGCCCGAAGGCCGGGCGCCTTCGGCGTTGGGCCAGTTCAGGATCAGGTGCGCATCAACCGGGCGACGGCCTGCGTAGCCTCGGCGACATTGTCCTGGGCCTCGTGCACGCAGTGCGCCAGGTGGTCCTCAAGCAGTTGCGTCGCTACGGCCTGGAGGGCCGTGGTCGTCGCCGCGACCTGGGTGAGTACGTCGATGCACTACGTGTCCTTCTGCACCAGGCGCTGCAGGCCGCGCACTTGACCCTCGACACGGCGAAGCCGCTTGAGGACGGCGTCTTTGTTGTCGTGGTACCCGGGCGCCGCCTGCTCGGCCTCGACCTGCTCCAGAGCCCTACCATCTAGTCTACTTAGTAGACTTCAATAATCACCGCCCCGCATCCACCCATCACCCAGATGGTCACCGTGCCTCTGCGCCTGTATCCACTACTCCTCCTGGCCTGCCCTTTCGGCATGGGCCTGACGATGTGATTCATGGTGCGCGGAGGCTCGCACGGGATGGGCCGAAACGATTCCGTCGCGGTCCAGCCACGACTGGACGAGCTACGCCGAGAGTTCGCCGAGTTGCACGCCGCACAGAACGACGCGGACCACCGGGCTCGGAGCTGAGCCCGAACCCGACAACCCCAAACCTTGGCGGCACCACAGACCGCCGCACTGGCCATCGCCAGACACACCCTGCACCGTGGTCCACCAGTCACCCGCAGGGGCGGAAAATCCCTGGCGTCATACCCCCTGGGGGTATAAGATTCCTGACTGTGGCCAGGGGATGGCCACGAGGGACAGGTACGGGGAGGAAGTCTGATGGACCACAGCGCGCACCACACCAGCACCGCTCACGACCACGCCACCCACGAGGGCGACCACGGCCATACCGACCACGCGATGCACCAGGGCGGTCAGGGGAGAGCGTCCTGGGCGACGGCGGCGAAGGCCACGCTGCACTGCCTGACCGGGTGCGCCATCGGCGAGGTCCTCGGCATGGTCATCGGTACCGCTCTGGGCTGGGGCAACGCGCCGACGATGATCCTCGCGATCACGCTCGCGTTCGTGTTCGGCTACTCGTTCACCCTGTTCGCGGTCCGCCCGGCCGGCCTGGACCTCAAGTCCGCGATCAAGGTGGCACTGGCCGCCGACACGGTCTCCATCGCCGTAATGGAGCTGGTCGACAACGGCATCATCGCCCTCACCCCGGGCGCGATGGACGCTCACCTTTCCGACGGGCTGTTCTGGTCGGCCCTCCTGGGCGGGTTCGCGGTCGCGTTCCTGATCACCACGCCCGTGAACAAGTGGATGATCGGCCGGGGCAAGGGCCACGCCGTCGTCCACGCCTACCACTGACAGCCGGCCGTCACGAGCACGGTGGAGATGCTCAGCGGGCCGAGCACGCGGCGCATGACGAGATCGAGCCCGAGCCTCATGGTGGCCCCGGACGTTCTGACGAACCGATTTGAACGGGCAGGCCGTCATCACCGGTCACCTTCGGGCGGCCGGCCCGCGCGCACCTCGCATGGCATCAGCCGGCCGCCGCCCCCGCACTGCCGCCCAGTGACGCAACCGGGGCCAGAACGCCGGGGTGAGACGGGCGTAGGCAGCCCACTGCTCACCGAACCGTGCGGCGACCTCGTATTCCTCGCTGCGGGCCAGCCGGACGTACACGTACACCAGGACCGGGAACATGACCAGGGTGGGGATGGTGGGCCACTGCAGGAGAAACCCGACCATGCGCTCACCGAGGAACTGGAGCGCCGGGCGCCCGCGACCGCCTACGTCTCACTCATCGCGGACGGCCCCGCCACGTCCTCTACGAGAAGTTTGGCTTCGCCGGCACCGCCACGCACGACTCGATCGGCATGTACCGCGTGATGGGCGCCTGATCCCGCGCCTTCACCGGGGCAGGGTCTGAGTGATGCGCCACAGGCGGCGCGGCAGATCGCCCTCCTCGAAGGCGTGTACCTCGTTCAGGGTCCAGCCGCCGGCGAGAGCGTCGACCAAGGCCCGGTCGAAGAAGTGCACGGCGAAGCCGCCGTGCTCGTAGATGTGGTCACCGTGAGCGGTACCGGTGCCGTAGTGAGCGTCGCCGGTGTGACGGACGGTATAGACGAAGGCGCCGCCGGGCCGCAGCACCCGGCCGACCTCGCCGACAAGAGCATGGATCCCCTTCGTCGACAGGGCCATGCACAGCAGCATGTGCGCGAACACCGCGTCCACCGAGGCGTCCGGCACAGGCAGCGGGTCGCGGACGTCGTGCACGACGGCGGTCACACGATCGGCCACCCCCTGCTGTCGGGCGGCGGCCCGCAGCTGCTCGAGGCCGGTGGTGGAGAAGTCGGTGGCCTCAACGCTGAAGCCCTCGCGGGCGAAGTACAAAGCGTCGCGGCCATGGCCGGCCCCGAGCTCGACAACATCACGGGTCCCGGCGGCACGGAAGACGCCGACGGCGTGCACGGCTGCAGTCGAGGGCTCCTCCCCGTACATGCCGGGGTGCGCGGTGTACGTCTCCTGCCAGTGCATCTGCTGCGCGTCGGCCAGCTCCTGCCCGTCGTCCGTCATGAACGCCACCATAGTCCACGGTTTCTTGAATTCAGGATTCGCTGTACTGTCATGGTGTGCTGACCGTTGCCTCCGACATCGACGTGCTGGCCCGCTTCGGCCGCGCGCTCGCCGACCCCATCCGCTGCCGCATCCTGCTCGCCCTGCGCCAGGCCCCCGCCTACCCGGCCGACCTCGCCGACCAGCTCGGCATCTCCCGCACCCGGCTCTCCAACCACCTGGCCTGCCTGCGCGACTGCGGCCTGGTCATCACCGCGCCCGACGGCCGGCGCACCCGCTACGAACTCGCCGACGAACGCCTCGGCCACGCCCTCGACGACCTGCGCGCCGCAGTGGTCGCAGTGGAGGCGGACAAGACCTGCCCGGACGCGGAGTCAAAGGGCTGCTGCTGATGACCGCGATATCCCTCGGACCCTCCCCGGCCCGCCGCGAGACGCTCACCCGCCGAATAGGTCTGCTGGTCACCGCGACGATCACCTACAACGTCATCGAGGCGGCCGTCGCCCTCACCGCCGGCACCCTCGCCTCCTCCACCGCGCTGATCGGCTTCGGCCTGGACTCCGTCATCGAGGTCTCCTCCGCCGCCGCGGTCGCCTGGCAGTTCTCCGCCCGCGAGCACGCCGTACGCGAAGCCCGCGAGAGGACCACTCTGCGGATCATCGCGGTGTCGTTCTTCGCTCTCGCCCTGTACGTCGCCGTCGACGCCGTCCGCGCCCTGACCGGCACCGGCGAGGCCGAACGCTCCCTTCCCGGCATCGTCCTCGCCGCCCTCTCCCTGGCGGTGATGCCGTTCCTGTCCGCCGCCCAGCGGCGTACCGGACGCGAACTCGGCTCCGCCTCCGCGGTCGCCGACTCCAAGCAGACCCTGCTGTGCACCTACCTCTCGGCCGTACTCCTGGCCGGCCTGATCCTCAACGCCACCCTCGGCTGGTCCTGGGCCGACCCCATCGCTGCCCTGGTCATCGCCGTCATCGCCGTCAAGGAAGGACGCGACGCCTGGCAGGGCAAAGGCTGCTGCACCCCGACAGCCACCCCCGCGCCCGCCGCGTCGCACAACGACGCGGACGCGTGCGGCTGCCGGCCCGGCTGCACCTGCTGCCCATGAACATCGTGTTGCAGGAGGGCCACATGGCCGCCCGCCGCGCTGATACTGACCGGGCGAGCGACGGGCGGGGGCAACGGTGGACTGGACAGTGCCGGGCGGGCTGGCCGCCGGCCTGCTGATCGCGACCGTGACGGCCCCCGTCGGCGTGTCCGGCGCGGTGTTCCTCCTTCCGGTCCAGCTGAGCGTCTTCGGCGTGCCCAACCCAGCCGTCACGCCGACCAACCTGTTGTTCAACGTCGTCGCCGGACCCGGCGCCCTGTGGCGCTACCGCCACGACGGCGCCCTGCGCGGCGACCTCACCCGGCGCCTGGTGCTGGGCACGCTGCCCGGCGTCGTACTCGGCGCCGCCATCCGTGTCTTCGCCCTCCCCGGCCCGGACGTCTTCCGGCTCCTGATCGCCACCCTGCTGCTGCCGCTCGGCCTGTGGCTGTGCCTGCGAACCCTCGCCCCGGCACGCCACCGCCCGCCGCACGCGGGCGAGCCGCCCCCACGTACCCTCACCGGCCTCGCCCTGGCAGTCGGAGTGGTCGGCGGCATCTACGGCATCGGCGGCGGCTCCCTCCTCGGCCCGATCCTCGTCGGGCGCGGCCTGCCCGTCGCCCGCGTCGCCCCGGCCGCGCTCGCCGCCACCTTCGCCACCTCCCTCGTCGGCGCCGCCGCCTACGCACTGCTGTCGCTCGTGAGCACCGGTGACGTGGCCCCCGACTGGCGGCTCGGGCTCGCCTGCGGCACCGGCGGACTGATCGGCGGCTACCTGGGCGCACGCCTTCAACCTCGCCTGCCCGAACGGGTCCTACGCCTCCTGCTCGGCACCATCGCCGCAGCCCTCGGCGCCTTGTACGCCGGTCAGACCCTGAACTGAATGCCGGTTGGGGATCGACGACGGAGGTCTCACCATGGGCATTTGGCATTGGACAACGGACAAGAACAGCACTTCGCAGGGAACGGGGTGAACGTCCACAGTCGTCTCCGCGCACCCCGAGTGCCCCTTCGTACCGTTTCCTGTACGGGCCGTTTCCACACAAACGCTTGCGGCTCCACACCGTGGAATATATAAAAGATCTTGTATCGTGATACACTTGGCCTGGTACATCCAAGTGGAGGAGGCCACCATGAGTCGGACGGTCATCGATCTCGACGACGAGGCACTGGAAGCAGCTGCCAGAGAGCTCGGCACCTCCACCAAACGCGACACCATCAACACCGCGCTGCGGGAAGTCACTGCCCGCTACCGGCGTTTGCGAGCACTCGACGAGGCCCGCGAACTGGTGGCCGAGGGCGCTCTGGACATCGACCTACTGTTGGACAAGAGCGCATACCGCCCCACGAGCGCGGGCGCGGCGGACGATGACCGCGACACCGGAGCACACGAGTGACGGTCGCCGACTACCTCATCGACACCTCCGCCCTTGCCCGCGTCCTGCTCCGCCAGAACACGGCCGAATGGGACGACAGGATCGCCGCCGGCCTCGTCGCGATCTGCGACCTCACCGAACTGGAAGTCCTCTACTCGGCCCGTTCGGCCACGGACCGCGCCCGCTTGAAGTCGGCACTCGACGCCCACTACGCCTGGTGCCCCATGCCCGACGGTGTCCACCGCCGCTCCCGCGTCATCCAGGAACAGTTGACCACCAAGGGAGAACACCGCAGCGCGGGCCCCGTGGACCTCCTGGTGGCCGCAGCCGCGGAAGAAGCGGGACTCACTCTGCTCCACTACGACCGCGACTTCGAAACCATCGCCCGCACGACAGGGCAGCCGGTCCGCACGATCGACCTCAGGCAGTAACGCTCGCGCGATGCCGACGGGCACCGAGCTTCTGACCGGCCCGGCCGCCTGGCGGTCAGTCAGCTGTGGCCTGGGCCGTCTCCCGACACCCCGGGGTCACCGGGCGTCACCACTTCCGGATCCTCGCGTCCAGCCAGCGTCCAGAATCCGACATCCAGACGCTCGCACAGCCCACCCACGACTCGAACTCACGAGCAGCGGATTCAGCCCCGTGGACCAACGCCCTGCATCCGCAGCCCAGATGAGACGTTTCCGCAGGTCACAGGAGTGCATGGTGGGGCGGGTGGGACTCGAACCCACGGCCGACGGATCACGAGTCCCTTGGGGATCTTGGCGGCCGTTGCCGATCATTGCCGATTCACGCCGTTCTGGCAGGTCAGACGTGCTGATCTGGGTCAGCCCTGCGCGGTGCTTGTTGGTCTGTTTCTGTCCTTGTCGCCCCTCAATGGCCCCTGAGGGGCGATTGAGTCAGACGGCTTCTACGGCAACAGCCGCGTCCGCCCAGTCCAGCCAAGGGGATAGAACCCCGCACAGCGGATTCCCCTTCCACCGCGCAGAGGCTCCGCACGCTCCCGTTCCAGGTCAGTTGGTACGCGCATCAGCGGCCGGACCGGCGCGGAGCATGGCCCTGCAGAGGGCGTCATGCTCGGTTGAGGCGGGCAGGGTGCCGCGGGCGGGGGCCTCGAAAGACTGGATGAACAGGGCGACAACGCGGCGCCAGGCGTCGGGGGCGGCGTCGCCGGTGGCGTTGACGACACCAGCGTTGGCCATGTGCAGCAGCACCAGGTCCGAGGAGTCGAAGTCCTCGCGCAGCCGACCCGTCGCCTTGGCCCGGCCGACGAGCTCCACCGTGCCCTCACAGGCCTCGTTGCGCCGCCGCTCCACTCAGATCCGTTCGCACCCGCAGACCGTCCGGCCGGCCGGCGCCGCGAGGCTTCAGTTGCTCGGCCAGGTGCTGAGTGCCTGGTCGGCGACGCGGCGCATGTCTTCTCGGCTGGCGCCGCCGGCGGCCTGTACGGCGAGGCCCTGCCCGACGGTGTGCACATAGCGGGCGAGGGTTTCCGGGTCGGCGGTGAGTGGCAGGTCGCCCTCGGCCTGGGCTTGTTCGAACCGTTTCCGCAGGGCGGCTACTCCGGCCTCGCGGCGTTCGGCCAGGTCGCGGCGGACCGGTTCGCTTTCCGGGCCGGCGGCCAGCGCGGACTGCACCAGCAGGCAGCCGCGCGGGCAGCCGGGCGCGGTGTGGGCCTCCACGCCTCCGTGCAGCATCGCCTCGGCCACCTGCCGGGCGGTGGGCAGCTGAAGTGCCGGGGCCACAAAGGCTCCCGGGCCCTGCACATAGCGGTCGACGGCCTTGCGGAACAGCTCCTCCTTGTTGCCGAAGGCGGCGTAGATGCTGCGCCGGTTGATCCCCATGGCCTCGGTCAGCGCGGCGAGCGAGGCACCTTCGTAACCCTCGGCCCAGAACACCCGCATCGCCACCTCCAGCGCCTCGTCGGTGTCGAAGGACCGGGGCCGTCCCGTGCTGGGCATCGAAGCCTCCTTGAGAAAAGTTCGCCGCCACGGAAGGAATCCCGTGGTTGCTCAGGTTAGTGTCATCATGGATATAGTAACCGAGCGGTTCGGTTCGTAAGTGAAGTGCTGAAGAATCGGAGACACCTATGGGCACCCAGCTCGCCCCCGGCACCACCCGGTCCGGCGTACGGCCCCTCGACGGCAAGACCGCCCTGGTCACGGGCGGGTCCCGGGGCATAGGTGCCGCGATCGTGCGCCGTCTGACCGCCGACGGCGCCCAGGTCGCCTTCACCTACGCCAGCGCCAAGGACCAGGCCGACGCCGTGGCCGAGGCGACGGGCGCCCTGGCCGTGCAGGCGGACAACGCGGACCACGAAGCCGTCCGGGCCGCGGTCAGCCGCACCACGGAGCATTTCGGCGGACTGGACATCCTCGTCAACAACGCCGGCGTCTCCCACGCCGCGCCGATCGAGGACTTCCCGCTGGCGGAGTTCGACCGGATGATCGCCGTCAACGTCCGGGGCGTGTTCAGCGCCGTGCAGGCCGCCGCTCCCCACCTCGGCCCGGGCGGTCGCATCATCACCATCGGCAGCGTCATCGTCGACCGCGTCCCCTTCCCGGGCGCAACCGTCTACGCCCTGACCAAGGCCGCTGTCGCCGGTCTCACCCGCGGCCTGGCCCGCGAACTCGGTCCGCGCGGCATCACCGTCAACAACGTGCAGCCCGGCCCCACCGCTACGGACATGACCCCTGCCTCCGGACCGTACGCGGAATCCCTCAAGCAGCTCATGCCGCTCGACCACTTCGCCGAGCCCGCCGACATCGCCAGCGCCGTCGCCTATCTCGCCGGCCCCGAAGCCCACTTCATCACCGGCACCAGCTGGAACGTCGACGGCGGCATCGCTGTCTGACCGCCCACCCCGGGCGGCCGCAATCAGGCGCGGTCCACCGGCCTCCAGCCGCACCGCCGTGCACGACACCCCCCGTCACAAAGGACGTACCACGACCATGAACGCCTTCACCACAGCCTCCACGACCGCCGTAGCCGTCGAGTCGGAGGAGCCTCTCAGCCCCGGCTACGACGCGGCGACCAAGGACGACGCCGAGTTCAACAAGCACTTCCGGCACGGCTTCGCCACCATCGACGACGTACAGATGCACTACGTCATCGGCGGCGACGGCCCGCAGGTCATGGTGCTGCTGCACGGCTGGCCGCAGAGCTGGTACGAGTACCGCCAGATCATGCCCTCGCTGCTGCCCGGCCGCACCGTCATCGCCATCGACCTGCCGGGCCTGGGCGACTCGACCGGAAACCCGCCCTCCAGGGCCAAGACGGCCCTGGCCACCTACGTCCACAAGCTGCTCGACCACCTCGGCCATCGCGAGAACGTGCAGGTCGTCGCCCACGACTTCGGCGTCAGCGTCGCCTACCCGCTGGCCGCCCAGTACCGCGAGCAGGTGTCGGGCCTGTTCCTCATGGACTACGGCCTGACCGGCAAGAACCTGAAGTTCGCCGCCATCGAGTCGATGTTCTGGCACTTCTCCTTCAATAAGCAGCGTCCCCTCGCGGAGGAACTGGTCACCGGCCGGGTCGAGACCTTCCTCACCCACTTCTTCCAGGGGATGAAGACCGCCGGCGAGAACATCTCCGCCGACGAACTGGCCGAGTTCGTCCGGCTGTACTCCCGCCCCCAGGTCCTGCACGCCGGCTTCGAGCTCTACCGGACCGAGATCCAGGACGAGGCCGACAACACCAAACTCCAGGAGACCCCGCTGACCATCCCGGTCCGCATGATCACCCAGGCCGGCCTCGCCGACATGGTCCTGCCGCCCCTCCAGGACGCCGCCCCCCACGCCACCTCCGCCGATGTCCCCGGCGCAGGACACTTCCTCCTCCACGAAGCACCCGACCGCGTCCTGGCCGAGATCAACGCCTTGTACCCCACCAACCCCACAGCCTGACCAACTTCGAGAGCCGGCACACCGAGGCGAGAGGAAACCCCTGATGAACAGCCAACCCACGTCCGCCCGCGATGTCCCTACCCGTCTGTTCGCCGCCTTCGACGCGGGCGACATCGCCGCACTGGACACCCTGGTCTCGCCCGATCTCGTCGACCACAACCTGCCCCCAGGGGCTCCCTCGGCGATCGAGGGGATGAAGGGAATGGTCGCTGCCATGCGCGACGGGTTCACCAACCCTCACCACGAGATCGTCTACCAGGCCGAGACAGACGACGGCTGGGTCGTCTCCCAGTGGGTGATCACAGCGACCCACACCGGCCCTTGGTTCGGACTGCCCGCGACCGGCCGTGACGTGACCTGCTCCGGCATCGATCTCGCGCGGGTGGTCGACGGTCGGATCGTCGAGATCCGACACGTCGAGGAGCTGCTGCAACTCCAGATGCAGATGCAGCTCACCGGCTGAGGCAGCAGCAAAGACGCATCAGCACGGCGTGAGCCGACCAGGCAAGGGACCCCCGGCGAAGAGTCGAAGTTGATCGCTCCATAGACCCTTCGCCGGGGGTTCTCATGGCTCACGCTGTTGCCCCGTCGGCTACTGAAGGCCGTCTGACGACATACCGGAGGCGCTCGCTCCATTGACATGGTGCAGAGCAAGCTCCTGCTCCGATCAGTTTTTCCAGGACATCGCAATTACGGCGATTCGCCAGGCGTGCCCGAAGTGGCCGAGGAGGATCTGCGCACCCGCAGGACGAATCCGGCGCTCTCGCAGCGGCCGGGGAGTTCCCGGAAGTCCTCCATGTCCATGCGGGAGCGCAGGAGCGACACGGCTCTGCGGGCGATCGTCGCGCGCTGCGGGTCGACGGTGGTCAGGGGCGGTGAGGCGAAGCGGGCTGCGTCGATGTCGTCGAAGCCCGCCAGGGCCACGTCGTCGGGGACGGCGACGCCGCTTCGCGTCAGGACCGACAGAGCGCCGATGGCGACCACGTCGTTGTAGCAGAACAGGGCGTCGAAGCGGACGCGGGTGCGCAGCAGGCGGGCCACCGCGCCGGCGCCGGAGGACCACAGGTCGGCGTTGTCCACGCCGATCACCAGCGAGTCGTCGTAGGCGACACCGGCGTCTTCGAGAGCTCTGCGGTAACCGCGCAGACGTCGACCGCCGGCGCGTGGCTCCGCCTGTTCGCACAGGGCGGCGATACGGCGTCGGCCCTGGGCGAGCAGGTGGCTGACGGCCGCGTGCGTGCCCTGCTCGTCGGCGATCTCGACGTAGTCCAGATGCATCCCGGCCGCCTGGGCGGGGCGTTCGCCGAGGACGACGGTGGGCTGGGTGAGGGGCAGGGGCAGGTATTCCTCGGGCGTGAGGGCCTGCGGCACGTAGATGACCCCGTCCACGAGTTCCTTGTGCGACGTGGACAGGACGGCTCGTTCACGCTCGGCGTCTCCGCGCGTGGTCTCGACGACCACTTTCAGTCCCTGAGTCTCCGGAGCCCGGATGACCTGTTCGGCCAGTTCCGCGTTGAACGGCTGGTAGACGTTCGGGAGGACCAGCGCGATGGTGCCGGTGCGCTGCGAGCGCAGGCCGCGGGCGAAGGGGTTTATCCGGTAGCCGAGTTCCTCGACGGCCGCACGGACGCGGTGTTCCGTCTCCGGGCTGAAGGAGCCGGTGCCGTTGATGACGTTGGAGACCGTCTTCGTCGACACGCCCGCCTTTTCGGCCACGGTACGCATGGTCACGCTCCGCCCCATGCGGCCGTCCCTCCCAGAGTCGATTCACGGACGGTCAGTTGGTGGTCGGCGACGACCAGCCGCCCGGACTCCCGCTCGACCGTTCCGTTCATGCGGTCGTTCAGCAGGGCCAGGGCTTCCCGTGCGATCTGGGCCCTGCCGGGGGCGATAGAGGTGAGCGAGGGGTGGGCGTACCGGGCGTCGTCCGTGTCGTCGAAGCCGGCGACGGCCACCTCGGCCGGGACCCTCACCCCCGCTTCCTGAAGGGCGTGCAGGGCACCCAGCGCCAGCGCGTCCGCGAAGGCGACCACGGCGTCGAAGGGGGTGCCGGCTTGGATCAGCCGGCGCATGCCCGTGGCTCCCTCCTGGCGGTTCCAGTGGGGGGTTCCCACTTCGAGGACCAGGTCGGGCAGATAGGGCAGGCCGGCGTCGCGCAGCCCGTCCCGGTAGCCCTCCAGGCGCAGGTGGGCGGCGGCCCGCTCGGGCCGGCCGGTGTGGTCGGCGCCCAGAGCCGCGATCCGGGTGTATCCCAGCGACACCATGTGGCCGACGAGGGCCCGGACGCCTTCTCGGTTGGCCATGGCGACCCGGTCGACGGGCGCGTCGTAGGCACGTTCGGAGATGAACACCGTCGGCACGGTCCGTGCCACGGTCAGGGCCTGCGCGTCCGACAGCCCCACCGGGTACATCAGCAGCCCGCCCAGGTGCGGGCCGTGCTCCCGGACCAGTGCGAGTTCGGCCTCGGCGTCTCCTTCGGTGAGTTCGATCAGCACCGTGAGCCCAAGGCGCTCCGCCTCCCGCATGATCTCTTCGGCGAGCGAGGAGAAGTAGGGCTGGGACAGGTGGGGCAGGGCGAGTCCGACGAGGTCGATCCGGCCGGTGCGCAGGTTGCGGGCGACCGAGTTCGGCCGGAAGTCCAGCTCCGCTATGGCGGCGTCGACCTTCTGTCGGGTCTGTTCACTGACGTTGGGCTCGCCGTTGACCACACGGGAGACCGTCTTCAGTGACACCCCGGCCCGCTGGGCCACGTCATGCATCGTGGACATGACCGAACCCTAGACGCCGGCCGAGGCAGGGCTGCGCAGCCCCGCGCACTCGGCCTCGGTGAGCGGCAGCACCGACCCGTGGCGGAGCCCTGGAGGCAGTACGCAGAACTCCGGGTCGGCCGCGGGAAGCCACACGGAACTGTCCAGGCGGTCGGCCCGGAAGGGCACGTAGCCGCGGCCGAGGAACTCGTCCAGCAGGAGCAGCCAGCCCCGCCCGTCGGGTGCCGGAAGCACGATCGGCCCCTCGGCGTGCGCCAGCCCCGGCAGTTCATCGGTGCCGCGGCCCACGCCCTGGGCGACGGGCTCGTAGTCCGTGGCCCTCAGGTCCCGGGAGCGCTCGACGAAGACGAACTTGGCGTCGGGAGCGTCAGGCGTGCCGGGCAGGCGCTCGTCCTTGGTGAACCGGTAGAACCATCCGTCGTCCTCCACGACGGTGGAGTCGATGACGGGGTACCCCTTGTCCACCCAGACACGCGAGTCGCCGAACGTGCGGAAGTCCTTGGTGGTCGCGCAGTACATGCGCTGATACGAGGGGCTCTCGTGCCGCGGGTCGTCGTCCGGGTAGACGGTGGAGGCCCAGAACACCAAGTACTCCTCCCGTCCCGGGTCGTAAACGGCCTCGGGCGCCCAGACGCACCCGGCCTGCTCCGGCATGACCTCGACCCGGTGCGGCCCGTCCCACCCGCGCAGGTCGGCCGAGCTCCACACCAACAGGTCGCGACTGCCGTGCGCGATCGCCCGTTCCCAGTCCTCGCCACCGTGGATGCGCAGATCGGTGGCGAGCAGACGGAACCCGCTGCCGTCCGCGGCCCGCACCAGGAACGGATCCCGCGCACCTCCGCCCGCGGGGGCCAGCGGGGGAATGCCGGTGAGTTCCGTCCAGCGATCCATGCGGGGGTTGTCGCAGAGCGCGAAGCGGATCCGCTCGCCGTCGGGGCGGTGCTCGCCGGCGAAGTGGGCGAAGAGGTAGCCGGCGGGCCGTTCGGGCCCCGCCCCTAGGGCCGGCTGTGCCGTACCTGTGGCTTGGTGATCGCGGTGGGTGCTCTGAGGCACGGGGACCTGTCTCCTCGTCTGCGGGGGTGGGGTGAGGTGAGGTGAGGTGAGCTTCGCATCGAGGTTCATCGTTGTCAAAGGTCGGGCAGGCCGATGATCCACGAAAGGTTCTCCTCGCGGCGCGACTCAAGACTGGAGGATGCGACGAAGTCGGCGGTCGTGACCTGCGGAGATCATGGAAACGGCGAGGATGATCAGGGGTGCCGTTTGATGTCGGTCTGAAAAAAGACCAACCGTTGAGGGTTGACGACGATGTACCCGACGGACATCCTGATCCCGCTTCACCCAGCCGTAACACCCGGTTCATCCGGTTCGTTCGGCCTATCCTCCCGACGAAGCCGGCTGTCGCCGGCAGAAGAAGGTCGTCATGGCCTCCCTTGTTCCCGCCCCGGCACCGCTGTACGAGGACCCCGTCCACGCGGGCCCGACCGATCCCGTCGTGCAGTACGACGGCCGGCAGTGGTGGATGTTCTACACACAGCGCCGCTCCGACGTGTCCGCGCCCGGCGTCGCCTGGGTGCACGGCACCGCGATCGGCGTCGCGACCAGCACGGACGGCCGCGACTGGCTCTACCGCGGGGTACTGGAGAGCCTCCCGTTCGAACCCGGCACCAACACCTTCTGGGCCCCGGAGATCGTGCGGGCGCCCGACGGGGTGTTCCACATGTACGTCAGCTACATCCGCGGTGTGCCGGACCGCTGGGAGGGCCACGACCGGCGGATCCTGCACTACACCAGCGGCGACCTGTGGCACTGGGTCCACGCCGGACCGGTGGCGCTCAGCTCACGCCGGGTCATCGACGCCTGCGTCCACCCGCTGCCCGACGGCTCGGGCTGGCGCATGTGGTACAAGGACGAGGCCCATGGCTCGCACACCTGGGCCGCCGACTCGGCCGACCTGTACGACTGGCGGGTCCGGGGCCCGGTACTGGAGCACCGGCCGCACGAGGGGCCCAACGTCTTCGCGCTGGACGGCCGGTACTGGATGGTCGTGGACTGCTGGGACGGCCAGGACGTGTTCCGCTCCACCGACCTCGACGACTGGACCCCGGCGGGCCGCATCCTCGACGGATCCGGCACCCGCGAGGACGACCAGGGCGTCGGACACCACGCCGACGTCGTCGCGGGACCCGACGCGGCCTGGATCTTCTACTTCACCCACCCCGACCGCGACCCCCAGTCCCCGGACAGCGACGGACCGGCCCAGCGCCGCTCCGTGGTGCAGCTGGCCCGGCTCACCTCCCAGAGCGACCGACTGCTGCTCGATCGCGACATCGTCCCGTTCCACGCCCTGCCCTGCCCGACCTCGGCACCCGGCCCCTGACCCCTTCATCTCCCGCCTCTGCCACCCCACCTCGGCCATGAGCCTCGCAACCGCCCCTGACACCCGCCCCGCCAAGCACCTCCGATCCACCTGAGGCCCCACCCGTACCTCGGCCCCTCCTCGACCCCAGCCCCCGCCACCACCCCCTTCATGTCCAGCCCCTGACACCCGCCTCGCCTGCCACCTCCACTCCGACCCAGCCACCAGCCCCCGCTCCTGGCGCCCCGCCCTCGTACCACCCAGTACCTCCCACCCTGCCCCGGGCCCTCCGCCCCGGTCCTGGCCCACCCGCGCTCAGCGGACCGACCGAACCCCGCGCGCTCCCCGAGAGGAACCACCATGTCCATCAACCACAACGACAACAGCACCCCCCAGCTCAGCAGACGACGCTTCGTACAGGGCAGCCTCATGGCCGCCGTCCTCGGCGGGACCGCGCTGGGTGCCTCCGCCTGCTCCACCAGCACCGCGGCGAGCGGTGGCGGCGGCGGCAAGGGCTCGGTGTCCTTCTTCTCCTGGGACACGCAGACCGTCATGAAGCCGGTGCTGGACCTGTTCACCAAGCAGACCGGCACCTCCGTATCCTTCTCCTACGCCCCTCCGGTGCCGCAGTACGTGTCCACCCTGCAGACCCGCCTCCAGGCCCACACCGGCGCCGATGTCTTCATCCTCACGGCCGAGGACAAGCAGCTGGTCGGCGGCGGCTTCGTGAAGGACCTGACCGGCCAGAAGTTCCTGGAGCCCATGAACTCCGCCAACAAGGACTTCATGACGGTCGACGGCAAGGTGTACGGATTGTCGATCTCCTCCTGGGCCGGCGGGATCATGTACAACAAGGAGCTGCTCGCCAAGGTCGGGGCGGACGCGCTGCCGGACAGCTGGGACGGGTTCCTGAAGCTGTGCGGCAAGCTCAAGGACAAGGGGATCGCCCCGTACTACGACTCCGCGCACGACGGCAACTTCATGGCGCTGTGGGGCCTGCTCGGCGGGTACTTCGACAACCACGGCGGCTTCCCGGACTCCGACATCTTCGCGGGCAAGGCCTCCTTCGCCGACACCTGGACCGAACCGCTGGTCGCCTACTGCAAGCTGTACACCGAGAAGCTGACGCCCAAGGCGGTGCTGGGCCTGACCAGCGACCAGGTGGTCAGCGAGTTCGCCAACGGGCGGGTGGCGATGTTCGGCGCCGGCACCTGGAACGTACCCACGGTCCAGAAGAGCGCCCCCCACCTGTCCTTCCAGACCGAGGCCATCCCCGGCATCGACAAGGGCACCAGCTATTGGACCGGTGCCGCCAGCCCGGGTTACGCGATCAACGCCAAGGCCAAGAACCCCGAGGCCGCCCTGAAGTTCCTCCAGTTCCTGGCGAGCCCGGCCGCCGTCGGGGCGTACGGCAAGTCCAGCGGGTCGATCACCACCACCAGCGACTACACGCCGAGCTTCGCGCAGAGCGTGACCAACCAGGCCCTCGGCGCCCGCTCCGGCAAGATCTACCTCCCGGTCGTCGCCTGGCCGCGCCACTCCAACGAGCTCATCCAGGAGTTCAACACCCAGATGCAGCAGATGGTCCAGGGGTCGGTCAAGCCCAAGGACATCCCCGCCGCGCTGGACAAGAAGCTCAAGCAGCTCGACGCGAAGTAGGCGGGAAGCGACAGCCCTCATGGCCATACAGACCTCCGACCTCCCCACTCGGGCACGCGCGGGCACCGCCCCAGGCGGCGCCCGCCCCGCCCGCCGCCGGCTGCGCGAGCAGCTGACCACGCAGGCGTTCCTGCTGCCGATCGCCCTCGTGCTGGTGGTGCTGTTCCTGGTGCCGCTCGCCGAGTCGGTGTACTACAGCTTCACCGACTACAGCGGCTCCTCACCGACCCGGCACCTGGTCGGGCTGCGGAACTACCGGCAGATCTTCACCGACCCCTCGGTGCTGACCGGCCTGGGCTTCACCCTGCTGTACGCGGTGGCGACCACGCTGATCGTGACCGTCCTGGCCATCCCGCTCGCGGTGATCCTCAACCGCCGCTTCCCCGGCCGGAGTCTGGTCCGTGCGGCGTTCTTCTTCCCCGCGGTACCCAGCATGGCGATCCTCGGCCTGGTGTGGACGTTCGTCCTGTCGCCGCTGTCCTCCGGGGTGATCAACTCCGTACTGGGCAGCCTTTTCGGAGTCGGCCCGGTGCCGTGGCTGTCGGACAACACCCTGGCGAAGGTCTCGGTGATCGTGGTCGGGGTCTGGGCACAGACCGGCTGGCACGCCGTCCTCTACCTCGCCTACCTGCAGTCCGTCCCGCGGGACTACTACGAGGCCGCCACCATCGACGGGGCAACGCCCCGGCAGCAGTTCTTCCGCATCACGCTGCCGCTGCTCGCCCCGGCCATGACGGTCAGCCAGTTCCTGCTGCTCATCAACGGTCTCAGGGTGTACGACCTGCCGTTCACCCTCACCGCCGGCGGCCCCGGCTACGACACCTACACCATCACCCAGGTACTCGTGCAACGCGGTATCGCCGAGGGCGACTACGGGCTCGGCGCCGCACTGGGCGTGATCTTCCTGATCGCGGTCGCCGCCGTGCTGTCCCTCCAGCTCTCGGTGACCCGCAGGCTGGAAAGGAGGTTCCGGTGACGGCGATCCTCTCCCGGCTGCGTACCCGGGGCTGGCTCACCAGCGCCTACATGCTGCCCGTCTCGGCGGTGATGGCGCTGCCCTTCTACTACGTCCTCGTCAACACCCTCAAGTCGCAGGCGCAGACCACCGGTTCACCGCTGGCACTGCCGAGCTCGCCGGACTTCTCCACCTACCGCCGGGTCCTGAACGAGGTCCCCGTCGCGGCGGCCTTCGCGAACACCCTCTACGTCACGGTGTTCTCGGTCGCCCTCATGGTGCTGATCGGCGCCATGGCGGCCTACGCCCTGACGATCCGCCCCACCAGGTTCAACCGGCGTTTCGGCAAGCTCCTGCTGCTCGCGTTCGTCGTGCCCACCCAGTCGACCCTGATCCCGGTCTACCAGATCTTCGTCAAACTGGGCCTGGTCAACAGCCTGAACGGCCTTGTGCTGGTCTACAGCGCCGGCTCGATCTTCTGCTGGTTCGTCATCCAGGGCTACATGGCCACCCTGCCGTTCGAGGTCATCGAGGCCGCCCGGCTGGACGGCTGCGGTCCCTGGCAGGTCTTCTGGCGGATCGTGCTGCCGCTGATCCGGCCCATCCTGGCCACGGTCGCGGTGTTCCAGACCATGTGGGTCTGGAACGACTTCCTCAACCCCAACGTGTACCTCAGCGACCCGGCCAAGAGCACGATCGTGATGGAGGTATACACCTCGGTCGGGCAGTTCCAGGTCGACTGGCCGGCCTTCCTGACCCTCAGCGTCATGGCCCTGGTCCCCATGGTGGTCTTCTTCGTCGCGGTCCAGCGGCACATCATGTCCGGCCTGCTCAGCGGCGCCGTCAAGGGCTGAGCCCCGCCTTGCCCAGCTGACCCGCCGCCCCCCTCAGATCGACCGGTGCGTTCGGCGCGCCCTCCTCCCCGTCTCGCCCGGCACGGCGTGCGCACCGGTCTGCTCCACCCCACTCATCCGCTCCGTTCGAAGAGGAACGCAATGCGAAGATGGCCACGCCGCCTCCTGGCGGCCCTGGGCAGCGCGGCAGCCACGCTGGGACTGGTGATCCTCCCCAGCACGGTTGCCCACGCGGCGACCTGCACCACGTACTACATCTCGTCGTCGTCCGGCAGCGACAGCAACGACGGATGCAGCACCAGCACCCCGTGGAAGACGCTCACGAACGTCAACGCGACGACGTTCACGGCCGGCAACCAGATCCTGTTCCAGGCCGGCGGTTCCTGGACCGGCGAACTCCAGCCCCAGGGATCCGGCGCCTCCGGCAACCCGGTCGTGATCGCGAGCTACGGATCCGGTGCCGCTCCCATCCTCAGCGGAGGGGGCGCCGCGGCCACCATCTACCTCAAGGACCAGCAGTACTGGACGATCCAGAACCTGGAGATCACCAACCCGGCCTCCAGTGCGGCCCTGCGCAGCGGCATCCAGCTGGAGAACGACACCACCGGGATCCTCGCCGGGATCCACATCCTGAACAACAACATCCATGACGTGAAGGGCTACTGGGCGAACGTCCAGAACCCCGTGCAGCCGAGCCAGTCCTCCGGCATCGCCTTCGACGTCACCGACAACAACACCACCAGCGGCTGGGACGACGTCCAGATCAGCAACAACACGCTGACGCGCGACGACGCCGGCGGCATCTACATCGGCTCACTCGTGGGCCTGAACCACAACATCAACACCACCAACGTCGTCATCGACGGCAACACGCTCACCGACATGGGCGGCAACGACATCGTCTGCGTCTTCTGCGCCTCACCGGTCATCCAGAACAACGTCGCCACGGACAACGGCTACCGCTACTCCGGCGCCGGTCTGTGGAACGGCTGGACGACCAACGCGGTGTTCCAGAACAACGAGGTCTCCCGCCAGTACCGCAACTTCGTCGACGGCCAGGCCTTCGACATCGACAACAACAACACCGGCACCGTCATCCAGTACAACTGGAGCCACGACAACCCGTTCGGCTTCACGGAGTGGTGCTGCCGCAGCGGCTTCGGCGCGAAGAGCTCGGTGATCCGCTACAACATCAGCCAGAACGACGGCGCTTCCAACGCGGTCTTCCCCGGCATGGGCGGCGTCGACAGCAACACCACCACCCAGGTGTACAACAACACGATCTACATGGGCGAGGGCGACAACGGTGGCGTGACCGGTGGCACCCCGAACAGCACGGTCGCCTTCTCGAACAACATCGTCTACAAGCTGGGCACCGGCGGCTACTCCACCACCAGGACGACGTGGACCCACAACCTGTTCTACGGCAACCATCCCGCCAGTGAACCGGCCGACTCGTCGAAGATCACCGCCGACCCGCTGTTCGTGAACCCGGGCGCCGGCGGAACGGGCCGGTCCTCCGCGGCGGTCTACAAGCTGCGCAGCGGCTCCCCCGCCCTCGGCGCGGGCGCGGTCATCTCGTCCAACGGCGGCCTGGACTACTTCGGCAACACCGTCTCCGCCACCGCGGCGCCCAACATCGGCGCCTACAACGGCCCGGCCGTCTCCGGACCCACGGCTCAGGCGGGCGCGTACTGGCCGCTGGAGGAGGGCTCCGGTACCGCCACCGCCGACCTGACCGGCGGAGCGAACAACGGCACCCTTCAGGCCGGGGCATCCTGGACGACCGGCAAGGTCGGCACGGGAGCCGTCAGCCTGACCGGCGCGAGCAACTCCTGGGTGGACATCCCCACCACCGCCGTCGACACCAGCGGCAGCTACACGGTCTCCGCCTGGGTGAAGCCGAACAGCCTCACCGGCAACCAGACCTACGCGAGCATCGACGGCTCGGCCATCAGCCCCTTCTACCTCCAGCTGTCGGGCGGCACCTTCGCCTTCACCGTCCGCAGCGCCGACTCGACGGGCGCCACGTTCAAGCAGGTCACCGGCGGCAGCCCCGCCACCGGCACCTGGTACCACCTGACCGGCGTGTACGACAACAGCGCCCACACCATCGCGCTGTACGTGAACGGCCAGCTCCAGGGCACCACGGCGTTCTCCTCACCGTGGAAGGCCACCGGCCACACCACGATCGGCCGGGCCAAGTGGAACGGTGGCAACGTCGACTTCGCCAACGGGGCCATCGACGACGTACGCATGATCACCCGGGCGATCACCGCCCGCGAGGCGTACGCCCTCGGCACCGGCGCCGCCGGCTACTACCAGCTCGACGAGGGCAGCGGACACACCGTCACCAACGTGCTCGGCAACACCGACGACGGCTACACCGAGGGCAACGCCACCTGGGCGGGCAGCGGCAAGATCGGCAGCAACGCGCTCAGCTTCGACGGCACCGCCGTCACCATGGCGGTCATCCCTTCCTCGGTCATCGACACCAGCCAGAGCTACACGGTCGGTGCCTGGGTGAAACTCAACTCCGTCAGCGGCAACAACCAGACCTTCGCCAGCCTCGTCGGCGGCAAGGTCAGCCCCTTCTACCTGCAACTGTCAGGAGGCAAGTTCACCTTCGTCACCCGGGCCTCCGACGCGAACGCGTCCGCGGCCACATCAGTGACGGCCGGCTCCGCGGCAACGACGGGCACCTGGTACCACGTCCTCGGCGTGTACGACAGCAGCGCACAGACGATCTCGCTGTATGTCAACGGCACCCTCCAGGGCAGCACGTCGTTCACCTCCCCCTGGAAGGCGAACGGCGCGACCCTCATCGGCGCAGGCACCTACAACCAGGGACCGGTGGACTTCACCAACGGCCAGATCGACGACGTCCACTTCTACAACAGGGTTCTCAGCACCGCTGAGATCCAGACCCTCGCCGCCGGCTGAACCAGCGGCGGGACAGGACGGGTGCCCGCCCGGGGCACAAAGGCAGGTGTTCCGGGTCGGGCGCCCGTGCCCCTTCGGACGGCCCCACGAGAGAGGAGTCGGCGATGAGCACATCGACGCACCGGCACCGGCCCCGGAAACCGGCGCAAGACCGTCCGCGCGGCAGCCGCAGCGGCCGACGCCGCACAGCCGCCTCCGCCCGCCCGGCAGCCCGGGCGGCCATGGCACGCCGTAGCGTGCCGCTCCAGCTGATCACCGTTGCCGCGCTGGTGGCTGCGGCCGCCATCACCGCAGCGGTCCTGCTGCCCGCCATGCGGCACGGCCGGCCACCCACTCAACCGGCTCCACCGGCCACGGCTGTCGTGGCCACGATCGACGGCCAGCCCATTCCGGTGCGGGAGTTCGCCCTCTACCTCGGCCAGGAGAGGGCCGCGACCTTCACCCACTTCCGGCAGAGGTTCGGCACCGCGGACGGCCCTCACTTCTGGACCACTCCCCACGATGGCCAGACACCCGCCTCATACCTCCGCGAGCGGGCACTCGCCGACGTCACCCGGGCCACCGTCGAGCTGAACCTGGCCCACCAGTTCGGTCTGGTGGCGGATTCCGGGTACGGCTCCTTCCTGCACAACTGGGAGAGGGAGAACGCCCGTCGCCGACATGCCGTAGCCGCTCACCAGGTCATCTACGGCCCAGTGCAGTACACCGAGTCGAACTACTTCACCTACGTCCTGAACAACCTCGCCGCCGCCCTCCGGGACAGGCTCACCGACACGCGGGCCATCACCACGCCGGACAGCGCCCTCAGGTCCTACTTCACAGCCCACCGCGGCGACTTCCCGCACCAGTCGTTCGCCTCTGCACAAGAAGAGGTCCGCCAGGCGTACGTCCTGGACCGCTACCGGGCGTTGATCGAACGCCTCACAGGATCGGCTCACGTCCGCACGTACCACAGCGTGTTCGACGCCGTCCCGGTCACCTGATTCACCGACATCTCCGCGGCGGCCCCACAAGCGCAAGGAATCCTCATTGGCACCGGGCAACCCGGATCGACAGGGCCTCGGTCCCGGCCCGGCTGATGATCCGCGCGAGCACCGGAGCGCCGCCGGCCTCGCCGTAGGGCGAAGCGCGACGGCGCTGACGGTTCCGATCAGTGTCGAGTCAGTGCTCCGAGTCAATGGCCGAGGCAACAGGTGCCGGCGTCAGTTCCTGGTCCCCTGCTGGTTGCTGCCGCCGTTGCAGTACCAGCCATCGACCGCCGTGCCGTTGCCGGTGCCCGCTCCGGCCGCGTCCAGGCAGAGTGCCGCGGTTTGCGACGCTGGTCATGGAGAGGTCCGCGTTCACGCTCCACTGCTGTGCCGCCGCGCCGGTGCAGTCGGTGATGACCACGGGGTCCCCCGCCGTGGCTCCGGTGCCTCCCACCGTCATGCACGTGTTGCCGTGGACGGTGAGTTGCTTGTCCGTGTCCCAGTCCCAGGACTGGTTACCGCCGGCGTTGCAGTCCAATGGTCGAGATGGGTGCCGTGGGTTTCCGCAGGTCACAGCCCTGCACAGGTGGGGCGGGTGGGACTCGAACCCACGGCCGACGGATTATGAGTCCTTTGAGGATCTTGGCGGCCCTTGTCGACCTACGCTCATCTTTGCCGTTTTCTCAGGTCAGATGGGGTTTGACGCCGTATCTCTTCCCTGTCCTTGTCGGTCTTTTCCGATCCTTGTGTCCAACCTGCGTCCAGAACGCGTCCAGGAAGGACAAACACGGCGATGAAGGCCGCGTTGCCTCCATCGCCGCTCACATGCTCATGTTCACTACGACTGCTCGCTGACGGCGAGGTCGACCGCGGGCCCGGCCGCCGGGGTCTGCTTCGGCTGGGCGGCCATGGCCCTGAGCGTCTCGAAGGCGGCGGCCGTCGGGCTGGCCGGTTCGGCTTGGTAGACCACCAGTTGCTGGTGCGGGTCTCCGTTGACGGTGAACGCCGCGAATTTGATGTGCAGGTCTCCGACGTCGGGGTGTTTGAGGTGCTTGCCTTCCTGGGACTTGCTCTTGACCTCGTGCATCTGCCAGATCCCGGCGAACTCCTCGCTCTGGACGGACAGTTCCGCCACGACTTCGGCGATGCGAGCCGATTCGGGGTCGTGGCCGTAGGCGGCCCTGATCTCGGCGACGCAGGAGTGCGCGGCTCGCTCCCATTCCTGGTAGAACTCGCGCCCGGCGGGGTCGACGAACACCATGCGGGCGAGGTTGTCGAACTTCTCGAACCCGCCGTGGAGGGCCCTGGCGAGGGAGTTGGCCGCCATGATGTCGAGGGCCGGGCCCACGACGAAGGCCGGAGTGTGGTCCCATCCGTCCATCAGCTGCAACAGCTGCTGGCTGACGTCCGTCTCTCCCCAGTCGCGCGGGCGTTGCGAGGCGGTGAGGCAGAGACGGTTGAGATGGTCGGCAGCCTCCGCGTCCAGTTTCAGCGCCTGCGCCACGGCATCGAGGACCTGCGGCGAGGGACTGTTCTCGCGTCCTTGTTCCAGCCTGATGTAGTAGTCGGAGCTGACTCCGGCGAGCAGTGCGACTTCCTCTCTGCGCAGTCCCGGCACCCGGCGTCGCCCGTGTTCGGGAAGACCGACGTCGTGTGGCTTCAGGGCTTCTCGGCGGGCTCTGAGGAAATCACCCAAAGGTGTCCCATTGCTCATGCGGCAAGACTAGATGCTTTTCAGCCGACGGGAGCTTCGGGCTTCACACCATGACGCCAGGCCGAAAGCTCTTCACACAGGGTAGCCGCGTGCTTGTTTGGTGTGATTTCCGGCCTCGTGGCGGGCGGGGCCGGTCGGCCGGGGACTGCAGAGGGGCCCTGGCTACTCGGACGTCACCCTCGCGAGGCGCCCGTGCGGACTCCCGGCGTCGCCGCGCGTCTTCCACATCGGGGGCCCGTGATCCTGGGTGTAACGCACCCACCGTCGGCCGACCTTTGCCTGGCGTTCTCCGCCTAGCCTTGGCGGCATGGACAACAACACACACCCTGGCCCGGTTGGAGGGCTGGGTCAGTTCCTCCGCTCCCGCAGAGAGCGCCTGAGTCCTGCCGCGGCAGGACTGTCCGGCGCGGGCCGGCGAAAGGTGCCCGGCCTGCGGCGGGACGAGGTCGCGACACTCGCAGGTGTCAGCCTGAGCTACTACAGCCGACTGGAGCAGGGCCGTGAACTCGGCCCCTCGCACAGGGTGCTGGAGGCCATCGCCCGCGCACTGCGTCTCGGGGACGAGGACAAGAGGGAACTGCTCCGTCTGGCCCAGCCGACAGCCCGCCGCACGAAGTCTCCCTCCCGGGTCGAGCGGGTCCGCCCGCACCTGCGGCAACTGATCGAGAGCTGGACCCGGACTCCGGCCTTCATCATCGGCCACGCCCAGGACCTGCTGGCCACCAACGCCTTGGCTGACGCTCTCTACCGCGACTTCGCGCAGCACGACAACGTACTGCGCATGCTTTTCCTGGACCCCGCGGCGAAGACCTTCTACCGGAACCCGGAGCGGGCCCGTGATCGTGCGGTCGCCGACCTTCAGCAGACCGCCGCGAGCGCGCCGGAGGATCCTCGCATCCTGGAGCTGGTCGGTGAACTGTCGGTGCGCAGCGGTGAGTTCCGCTCGCTATGGGCACGCGAGTACACCCGGGTCCCGCCCTATGAGGTCAAGCAGATTCACCACTCCGTCGTGGGAGACCTGGAGTTGAGGCACGAGGCCCTCAACATCCGCAGCGTCCCGGGACAGCAGCTCATCATCCTGCAGGCCGAGCCGGGCTCAGCCGCCGCCGACGGTCTGGCCCTGCTGGGCTCCCTCAGCGCACCCGAGGCACCTCACCAGCAGAATCCCGGACGCGGCGCCTGAACCAGGAGACCGCCGGAACACCGTCTCCCGCTCGGGACACGCGTGTACGCCGGCGGGACCGGCACGCGCCCCACCCCGGACTGCTGCCGCTCATTCCTCACTCCTACCCCGGAATTCCGGACGGGAGATCGCCAGAAGTCCGTACCTAGCCGGGGTTCCGGCGAATCGAGAGCCCACTCTCACACGTTTTCCGCGTCCTCGCGTGCGGCTTTTCGACCATTTCCCGGCCTTTCCGTTTGCGCATAATTCCCAGGGTGCCGACGGTATGCCTCTTGCGCGCTGTGAGCCGCTGTTTCTGCGTGCGTCTGATCTGCTGGGGCGGGCGGCTGCGGTCCTGGGAGGGTGCAGTCCGTGGCTGAGCCGCTTGCTGCTGCGACTGGGCGCCGTGGCCCCGCTGGTGGCCGCGCGGCCTTCGGTGCTTCGCCGGAGGTGCGCCTCGTCCTCCTAGGTGTGGGACTCCCAGGAAAAACGCAGCCTTCATAGGTCCGTAGCGGGCGGGCACACTCGAATACGTCAACAGGAAATCCCCGAACAGGGGAAGCGACGAAAGAGGTTTTCCCCATGGCTACGTGGTTTGTCACCGGCGCCTCCCGTGGAATCGGTGCGGAAATCGCCCGCGCTGCTCTGGCAGGGGGTAACAATGTCGTGGTCGCCGTACGGAACCCGGAACGCGTGCCGGACGATCTGAAGAACTCGGACAAGGTCTTCGCGGTCGCCCTGGACGTCACGGACAACAAAAGCATCCCGCAGGCGGTCGATGCCGCCGTGGACCGATTCGGCGGCATCGACGTGCTGGTGAACAACGCGGGCCGCGGCCTGCTCGGCGCGCTGGAGGAGATCACCGACGCGGAGGCCCGGTCGCTGTTCGACCTCAACGTCTTCGGTCTGATCAACGTCACCCGCGCCGTGCTGCCCGTCATGCGCAAGCAGGGTTCGGGTCGGCTGGTGCACATCGGTTCCCGCTCCGGTTTCGAGGGCGAGCCGGGTGTCAGCCTGTACTGCGCGTCGAAGTTCGCCGTCGCCGGCATCAGCGAGGCGCTCTCCGCCGAGATGGCGCCGTTCGGGATCCAGTCGATGGTCGTCGAGCCGGGCGTCTTCCGCACCGACTTCCTCGACGCCAGCTCCCTGTCGGTCGCCGCGGACCGCATCGCCGACTACGACGACACCCCCGCGCACGTGACGCTGGACTGGATCGACAAGGCCAACCACGCCCAGCTCGGCGACCCCGTCAAGGGCGCCGCACTCATCGTCGAGGTCGCCTCCACCGAGAAGCTGCCCACCCACCTCTACCTCGGGCGCGACACCCTGGAGCGGCTGGACGTCAAGTACCAGCAGGTGCAGGACGACCTCGCCCCGTGGCGCGAGAAGTCCGCCGCCACCGCCCACGGCGACGCCGCCTGACACACCTCCGGGCGCCCTCGCCTTCGGGCGCCCGCAGCCCTCTCAAGCAGCCCGGCCGGTCGGAAACACCTGGCCGGCCGGGCACCGCACCGACTCTCCCCACCTCCGAGCCTTCCGATCGAAGAGATTGAGGTTTTGTGATGTCCGCTGCTCTGCTCACCGGCACGCCCCTGGCCGGTCGTGTCGCCGTCGTCTCCGGCGCCTCCAGCGGCATGGGCGCCGTCACCGCCGAGCGCCTGGCCGAACTCGGCGCCACCGTGGTCGTGCTCGCCCGCCGCAAGGACAAGCTCGACGGTGTCGTCAAGGCCATCGAGGCCGCCGGCGGCACCGCGCTCGCCCTGGCCGTCGACGTCACCGACCGCGCCGCCGTCCAGAGCGCCGCCGACCAGGTCGCCGCCCGCTTCGGCAAGGCCGACCTCGTGTTCAACAACGCCGGCGTTCAGCTCATCTCCGGCATCGAGGAACTCAAGGTCGACGAATGGCAGCGCCAGATCGACCTCAACATCAGCGGCCTGATGAACGTGATTGCCGCGTTCCTCCCGCACCTGACGGAGTCCACCGCCCAGGGCAGGCCCGCCGACCTGATCAACACCTCGTCCATCGCGGCCACCCGCATCCTGGAGAAGTTCTCCATCTACTCCGGCACCAAGGCGTACATCAGCCACCTCACCCGGCTGCTCCGCGTCGAACTCGGCCCGAAGATGGTCCGCGTGGCCACCATCGAGCCCGGCATGGTCGAGACGGAACTGCCCGACCACGTCACCGACCCGGACGCCTCCAAGCTGATGGCCGACCTCATCCACGACATCGACTGCCTGCAGTCCGCCGACATCGCGGAGACCGTCGCCTTCATGGCCGCCGTCCCCCGCCACGTCAACCTCACCGAGATCACCATCATGCCCACCGCCCAGGCCATCTGACGTCCGTCCCGTCATGGCGGAGACGGGCGACTGGAGAGCTGCCGACGCTCCTCCGAGTCTCAGCGGTCCGGCACAGATGTGGTCACGGCTGGCTGTCGGGTGCCGTGCGGACGTCGGGCAGGACGGGGAAGGGAGCCGGAGGACCATGCCTGCCAGGGAGGGGCCACCCCCTCGCGCACCGGCGCAGGCACCGGTTCAGCCCTGGTTACCGGCCTTCGGGCACTGCGGGTAGAAGGTGCGCAGGCCGGATTTGGGCATGTTGCTCGGGGTCTGGTCGTCAGTCTGGTCCGCGTAGACGCGGTGCCTGCTGGTGTCGGCGGTGCCGTCGGCGAGTCCTGTGTCCTTATCGCCGAGGCGCGCTTCCGTTTGATAGACGCCGTCGCCTGCGTAGGAGAACACCGCCAGGTCGGGGTACGGGTCGTGATCGTAGTCGGCCACGGCGATGCCGCGCGTCTCGCCGAGGTCGAGTTGCCGTATGTGCTGTCCCCTGCCGGAGGCCGAGAAGGGACCCGAGATCAGCTCGTCCACGGTCGGCTCGATCGCGTCGTCTCCCTGGTTCTGTCCAGTGGCCACAACCACCAGGTCGCTCCACCCGTCGCCGTCGAAGTCGGCCACGGTGGCCAGCACGTCCTTCTCGTCGCTGCCGGACGAGCCGACCAGCTTCCTCACCCCCACCGGAGTCCCGTACCCGGCCTTCTCGCCGAACGCGACGGTGAGTTGATCACCAGTGTGGGAGGGGTCGGAGACGCGGTCGGTGAGGCCGTCGCCGTCGATGTCGGCCAGCAGATCGCCAGATGCTGTCACGCACGAGGGGACCGAGGGGCTGCCCGTGGGATGGGGAGGTGCCCCTGCACCGGCCTCCCCGCAGGCGCCGAGCAGGACCGCCGCTGTCGCCAGGGCAGCGGACCGTATGAACAGCGGTGCACGCCCGCGTGGATGGCTCGTTGTCTGCGTCTGCATGAATGTGGCAGGCACCTTTCAGGCGGCCGGGGTGATCGGCTGAGGCTGCGAGCGTAGACGGATGCGCGGCACGGGAAAGGACCGATCTCTGAGCCGCATGGGCTCCACCGTTGCTCTTCTAGGAGTTGGCGGGGTCGTCCAGGGACGTCACTGCCGTTGGGTAGTTCGTCTTCCTTGCCAGACGATGTCGTCGATTCGGCCGGTGTCGCGCAGGTCGGTCAGCGTCTTGTGCTTGACCTGGACCAGGGCGAGTTCGAGTTGTCGCATGTCCTCTTGGCGGCGCGCGGTGGCGGGCGCGGGGGCCATACGGTCTTCGATGTCCTGGACCATGCGCAGGGTGTCCGCTTCGGGGATACCGAACTGCCGTCCCAGCTCGGGGAGGGCGCGCAGTGCGGCACTGCTCATGTGGCAGCGGGTGAGGGCGAGTTCCGCGGTCTTGTCCTCGATCTGGGGGAAGCGGGCGCGGCGGACGACGGCCGGCAGTGTGGGGCCGAGGAGTGTGCGGGTGACGACGATGACGACGGCCGTGATGAACACGACGGCGTCGCGTTGCCCGACAACGTGTCCCTCGCCGTCGTCACCTGCGGCCTGGTCACCGCCCGGTTCGGCCCGCGTCATCGGGTCCGACGCCCGCCTCCAGGCCACCGCCTTCTGGGAAGTGACCAGCTACCTGCTCAACGACCCCGGACACATGCAGGAGTTCGGCGGGCAGATAGGCGAGGGACGGAGTGGCGACGCTCAGCACACTGTGCAGCAGCACCGTGGGCAGGTCGGGGCGACGCTGACGGCCAGAGTGGCCGCGGTGGCGGCCACGAGCCCGGCGGTGATCACGGCACGCGATCCGTAGCGGTCCGAGAGGGGACCGGCGAGGAGGAATCCACCGGCGTAGGCGAAGCCGAACGCCGTCGCGGCCCAGGTGACCTGCTCCGGTGTGGTGCCCAGTGCGGTGGCCATGGGGTGCAGCAGGGCCAGCACGGTGTACATCTGGCCGACCATCAGGACGCCGAGTGCGGTCAGCAGGGCGATGGTCGGGGCGGCGGGCGCCCAGGTCGGTGGTTGGTCCGGTGTGCTGGTCCCGGCTGTGTGCCGGGGGGAATGGGTGGGAGCGGGGTGGGACATGGGAACTCCAGGCGAGGGGCGTCTGGTTGCCGCCCCGTGTGTCTGCGCGCGGCCCGATCGGCTGATGAGCGTCACAGGGATGCGATGGGTGCCCCCGGCCGTGGAGGGACGGTCGGGGGACGTTGAGGGGAGGGGCGCTCAAGCGGCGGGAGTGTTGAGCACGTACTCGCGTGAGGCGTGCACCTCGCTGCGCAGGGCCGTCAGGTCGACGTCGAGGACCTGTCCGTCCCACTTGCGGGGCTCGCCGTCGACAAGGACGGCACTGATGTTGCGGGCGTCGGAGCCGAGCACGATCGTGCCGATGGGGTCGTTGAGGGGCATGTTGTTGAGATCTTCGGCCTGGATGACCAGCAGGTCGGCCTTCTTGCCCGGGGTGAGTGAGCCGGTGACGGCGGCCAGGCCGTTGGTGCGGGCGCCCTGGAGGGTGGCGAAGTCGAGGACATCGTGGGTGGTGATGCGAGAGGGCTGCTGGTCGGTGCCGTAGGCGGCGTTGACCGCGCGCATCCGCTGGATGGCGTGCAGGGCCCGCATCTGGGTGAACATGTCGCTGGCCAGGGCGACTTCGACGTCGATGCTCAGTCCGGGGCGGATGCCGACGGACAGGGCCTCGTCGACGGCGGGGATGGCGGTCTCCAGGCCGATCTGTGCGTCGGACGTGGGGGCCAGGGCGACCGTGGTGCCGGTCTCCCCCATCGCCTTCCATGCCTCGGACGTCAGTCCGGTGGAGTGGATGAGGGTGACGTCGGGGCCGAGGACGCCGTCCTTGGCCCAGCGCAGGACCGCCTCGGAGCCGGACGTGCCGAAGACGGCGTCCACGCTCACTCCGATGCCCAACTCCTTGGCGACGCGGGCGAGTTCGGGGCCGTAGGCGAGGGCCGGTCCGGCGATCTCGTCGGTGGCCAGGGTCGCCAGACGCAGCGTGAGCAGCTGGTCGTCGCTGCTGAAGTACTGCCCCTTGACGCGGGTGAGGTCGCCGGGCCACTGCCGGTCCCAGTCGCCGAAGTGCGGGCCCATGGAGGCGTGCACGCCGCGGATGCCGGTGTCGACGAGGGCCTCGATGGCGGCGTCGGAGTGTTCGCGGGTGCGGGAGTTGTGGGAGAAGTCGAGCATGGTCGTGATGCCGCTGTCGATCGCGGTCAGGGCTGCCAGTCTGGTGCCGATGTACATGTCCTCGGGCCGGTAGACGGTGGCGTAGCCGGCCAGGGTGGCCATGACGTAGCCGCCGAGGTCGTCGACGTCCGGCATGATCCGGCGCAGCTGGGCCTCCCAGGCGTGCCGGTGCGTGTCCACGAAACCGGGGGTCAGGATCGTGCCGGCGGCGTCGACAACCAGCGCATCACCGGCGTCGAGGGCGCGGCCGACGGCGGTGATCGTGTCGCCCTCGACGAGGAGGTCGCCGGCGTCGATGACGCCGAGGTCGGGGTCCATGGTGACGATGGTCGCGCCGGTGAACAGGATGCGCCGCCGGTCGGCGGGCCGGCGCCGGAGCTCTTCGAGCACGGCCGCACTGGTGGTGTCGTTGACGTTCATGAGAGGTCTTCTTTCCGTACGGCGGACAGGGCCGGGAAGATGGGCCGTCCGCTGGAGAGGGCTGTGAGGGTGGGTCGCCGGGGGCGGCCGAGGCTGCTCGAACACCAGCCTCGATCGCGCCCGTTACGGCAACCGGGCCGCTGTTTCCCCAGGTGTCGCGCACCCAGGGTCGGGACCGTCAGCGCGCCGACCGGGGGGAAGGTCAGCCGAGCTTCATGACGTAGCCCGCGTGGTGGAGTTCGTCGCCCTGGAACTCTCCGTAGGCCCAGAAGCCGAGGTCGTCCAGGTAGTCGATGCGGTCGCCGTCGATCCAGTACCGGCCCTGGTAGGCGTGGCGGCGCCCGCCCCGGGTCTCGTCGTAGCGGCCGTCGGCGGTGAGCTCCTGGTGCAGGAAGTCGTGTCTGTCGATCCAGACGCCGACGCGCGGGCTGCCGGTCAGATCCTCGGCGGCCGGGATGCCCGCCTCGGGAGCGGTGGCCCGGCCGGGGACGTCGGTCCCGGCCCACAGGACCGGCCGGCCGGCCGCGACGAGCGCCCGGACCTGCTCCGGCGAGGTCATGAGCGCGGCCACGGCACTCGGCACGTCGGCGGCGAAGTCGTCGGGTATGACCAGGAAGTCGGTGGTGTTGCCCGGAGTCAGCGTCGCGACGTACTCCGAGCGGTGGCCACGGCCGCCGGCCAGCGCGACGGTGTCGACGACGGCGGGGGCGATGGTCAGTCCGGTGCAGTCGACGACGATGGCGTTGTCGTCGCCCGCGGCGGTGATGATGCCCGGGCCGACACCCACGAGCAGGGAGCCGACGAACAGAAGGTCGGCGTCGGTCATGGTCCCGATCAGCGGGTCCATCGTCAGGATGCGGGCGTTGGTGAACAGGATGGGCCGCCCCTCGTCGTTCGAGAGGATCTCGTCGAGGGCCTCGGGGTTCCAACGCACAGTGCCGGTGTCGGTGATGGTCATTGCGTGCTCCTAGGTGGAGTCGCCTCATCGGTGTCCCCGCTGCGCGAAACGAGCGCGCCGGTTCAGGTCCGAGGCGAGAGTTCGGCAGCTGCAGCGGCTGCCTGACCACCAGGTTCGTCGCGCGGCGGATTCGGAACCAGGCCGCCGTTATCCCAGGTGTCCGGCACCCACGATCCGTCCCGGCGCCTACGACCGCGGAGGCCATGGGGAAGGCCCAGGACGGCACGCTTCGCCGCCGCACGGCATGAAGAGACCAGTCGCTCGCGAAGCTGGGTGCGCGGCACCCAGGAAGCCCTCACCTGGGGAGACGGCGGCCTGGTTGCCACCGGCCGCCGGGGCGATCGTAGAGCCATGACCAGCAACGACACGCCCCGCGACCCGCACCCGTACGTCGGGATGTGGGTGACCGCCGACGGACACATCCGTCAGGAACTGCTGCCCGACGGCCGCTACGACGAAGCCCGCGGCAGCCGCCAGAGCGCCTACACCGGCAGCTACACCGTGACCGGCAACCACATCGACTACGTCGACGACACCGGCTTCACCGCCACCGGCGACGTCCGCGACGGCGTCCTCTTCCACGAGCACCTGGTGCTTTACCGCAAGGGCGACGAGCACACCCGGCAGTGAGCCTGACCATGGCCAAGGTCCACCTGCCGGTGACCGCCTCCGCCTGGATGGAGCGACCCCTTCCGTTTCCCCGCGTCCTGCCGGCGTCCCGAATTGGGCTTCCCAGCCACTCACGGAGGCCACCTGCGGCGACTTCCCGGGCCGCGAGCCGAGACATCTGTGCAGGTCAGAGCAGTTCGGACGCTCTTTGGTGGCAACACCGTCGAACTCGCGAGCAGCGGATTCAGTCCGTCCAGGCGAAGTTGACGATCCGATAGGACAAAATGAACGTTTCCGCAGGTCAGATGGCTACGCAAGCGGGGCGGGTGGGACTCGAACCCACGGCCGGCGGATTATGAGTCCATTGGGGATCTTGACGGCCCTTGTCGATCCATGCTCATCTTGGCCGTTTTACCAGGTCAGACGCCATTTGGCGGCTCAGCCCTTCTCGGCCCTTGTCAGTCTTTTCCGATCCTTGTGTCCAACCTGCGTCCGGAACGCGTCCCGGAGGGACAGGCCCGGCCGGGTATCGAGACGATCGCCCAGCTCGGGAGCGTCTCTCCAGCTCACCCGCAGCGGATTCACCTTCCAACGCGCAGATGCTCTGTCTCGGGCTATGCCCCGGGCCGCAGGACTTGATGCAGCCCTACGCCCGGGCCAGCGAGCTGACCCGGGCGTGGGAGCGCGCTTTAGGTGCTCAGTCGTATGCGTTGAACTCGGCGATCGATCACCAGTTGCCGGCGCTGCCGGTGTTGACCACCTTGACGTAGCGCGCCGTCTGCGGCGCGAAGGTCACGGCCTCGATTTGCTGGCCGTCGGAGCGGAGGGCGGCAACCTCGGTCCATTTCGTGCCATTCGATGACACGAACACGTCCGCGCCTCGCGCGTAGTCACCGGTACCACTGCCCGAATCCAGGGCGATGGTGTTGAAGGTCTGCGCTTTACCCATGTCCACTTCCACCCACTGGCCAGATTCCTGCCCGGTTCCGGAGCTGTAGCGGGTGTCGGTGTCATCGTCGATCATGTTCGCGAGCACATCGGTGGCGTACGGGCTGAGCTTCGACGCCTTCGCGGTCCAGCCGGTCTTCGAAAGCGCAGTGCCCAGGCCGTTGACGGTGAACGTGGAGTCGCCTGCGGACTGCCCGCCGGCTCCGTTCACCGACACCTTGTAGGTGTCCGACGGGAGTTCGTCCGGAACGTACGCGCTGATGCTGGTGTCGGACCAGCCGGCGATGTCGGCGTGGATCCCTCCGAAGTACACGGTGCTCAGGCCGTGGGTCTCGCCGAAGTGAGAACCGGTGATCGTGAACTTGGAGCCCGGAACGCCGGGTCCGGGTGGTGCTCGCCGACGTTCCAGTACTCGAACCACATCCGCCAGTGCCGGTCGGTGTCCTCGGTGAACAACGCGTCGACCAGCAGCCGCAGCCCCTCCGCCCCGCTGGTGGCCCGGTCCGCGGCCTCGCTCAGACCCGTGTAGTACCGCTCGATCTGCAGCAC
Source organism: Streptomyces canus (assembly GCF_001514145.1). GTDB lineage: Bacteria > Actinomycetota > Actinomycetes > Streptomycetales > Streptomycetaceae > Streptomyces > Streptomyces canus. The sequence goes on along the minus strand of NZ_KQ948658.1, from coordinate 568,195 downwards.
CATCGCCTCGGAGAGGATCTCCTGCACGCTGCCTAAGTGGCAGCTGACCGTGCCGACGGACACCCCGGCCGCGGCGGCGACGTCCCGGACCCCGACCGAGGCGTAGCCTCGCTCTGCGATCAGCGGGACCGCCGCCTCGACGATGAGCCTGCGACGCACCTCGGTGGCTGCCGGGTGCCCAACCCGGGACAGTCCGTGGACTGCACACATCTCGGTACAGCTCGGTCCGCGTGGGCAACTCAAAGCACGCGGGTGCGTGACTTCGGTGAAACATGGGGCTTCTACTCTCATTGAACCGGTTGGTTCAATCAGGCTTGGTTTCGCGGGCTTCAGGAGGCGCCGTGTCGGACGTCAGCACCGCAAGTTTCATCCCGCGCAGAGTAACCGGCCCACAGGAGGCGGCAGAGGTGCTCGCCGCCGAGGGCGCGGCCATTATGACCGGGCTGGCGGACGAGGAGAAGGCGGTCGCGATGGGCCGCGCGATCATGGGGGACCGGGCTGTGCGTTGCGGTACCCAGTTCGAGGCGACGAAGGAGGGCGCCCGGGTAGAGGCGATGAAGATGAAGGCGCAGCCCGCCGACAGGCGCGGCCGCAAACGCGACGCCGCCGACTCGACCGAGGAGCGGATGGTCGCCCACAACGACGGCTTCGCTTTCGGTGACTACGCCCCCGACCATCTGTTCCTGTGGTGCGAGCGGCCCGCGGCCAGCGGCGGCGACTCCTTCCTGATCGACACCTCCCGGCTGCTGGACCTGCTGGCCGCCGATCCCGGCAGTGCCGCGCTTGCCGATTTCTGCCGCACTGTCGACATCGACCACTCCGAGCCCAACTACCCGCAGGGCAGCTTCTCGCCGATCGTCCGGCAGACCCCGTCGGGCCGCTTCCAGGGCCGTCACCATCCCTATCTCGCTCCGGTCGAGGGCCCGTTGGAGCCGGAGCACTGGACGTATGTGCGCGCCTGGCAGGACGCGGTCGTCGCAGCCCGTGACAGCGGGCCGATGTTCCGAGTGGGCCCGGGCGAGATGATCTGCATTGACAACTACCGGGTGTTGCACGGCAGGGACGGCTACAGCGACCCGCTGCGCAAGGTCTGTTCGATCTGGGGCTGGAGCCAGGACGCGGTCGCGGTTCCGGACGGCCCGCTGGACATTGTCGTCCCCCGGATCCCGATGGCATCTTGAAACCCAGTCGTTCCAGGGATATGTGACGGGGTATCAGGATCTGGGAGCGGCGGCCGTCGCCCGTCGTGCGATCGACTCGGCGGCGGACGCGATCACCCGATCGGTCCCGGCCCGGTCGCCCGAGGTGATCAGGTCCAGTTGCAGGCCGCGCCACAACGCGACCAGTTCCCGGGCCAGATCGTCCGCGGCGGCCTTCGGCACGCCGCCGCCGCCCAGTGATGCCGCAAGTTGTTCGCGCCACTCGCTGCCTACCGACCCCAGGAAGCTGTCGAACCGGCCGCGTCGATGCGCGGCCAGGCCCAGTACCTCGAAGAACGTCCGGTGGAACGGCAGGTTCTCGGCTGCCGCCACTGCGTCCCAGGCCGCGGTGATCCGCTCACGCAGCGGGCGCAGCTGGTCGTCCATGATGACGAACGCCTCGCTGAGAATCGGGAAGCGCCCGCTCGCCTCGGCCAGCGCGGCCGTGATCAGCTCCTCCTTGGAGCCGAAGTAGTACAGCAGCATGCGATTGTTGGTGCCGATCGCGCTGCCGAGCTTGCGCAGGGTCAAGTCCGCGACGCCGTGCTCCAGGACGTAGTCCGCGGTCAGCCTCAGTAGGCGACCACGTTCGGACAGGGCCGGGGTATCGGGCATGGCCAGCACATTACCCGCAGCTCAAGGGGTGTCACCGAGCGGCTCGGGGCCCGACGGGACACTCATGGACACGGCGGCCTTCAGCAGCGCCTCGGCCCGCAGCCAGGGATTGAGCACATGCACCCACGGCTGATCACCTGGCTGCCCGGATTGGATGGCCTGTCTCCCCCTACCGGCCCGTCTCCCGGTTCTGCCCCGAACGCCGGAACGTGGGTGTCGCTGACGCCACCTCCGCCGGCTCCGAACACAACTGAACGTCCGAGGACCGCACCGCACTCCCCCATGTCACGGTCGTCACCGACCCGTACTGCGCGACCGGCCCCACCTCCAGCGACCACGAAACGTACAGCATCCCCACGACGGCCGTCCTGGACCTGATGCCGCCTGCACCGGAAATCACACATGCCATGGCCCGGGCGGAGTTCCGCTACTCCGCCAACCTCCGCCTCACCGGCTTCAGCGCCCCCGGCGCCCTCCTGGCCACACACCACAACGGCGAGCCCCTCACCGCCGAACACGGCTTCCCACTCCGCCTGGTCGAGCCCGGCCCATTCGACTGCAAGAACCCCAAGGGCTGTGCGGAATCGAGTACCTCGCCGAGGACACCCGTCCTGGCCGACTACGACGCGAGTGTTGCTGTGCTGGGTCATCGAGCCCATTCCCGTGACACGAAGACTCCATTGGGTGCCGCGGTTCCGCGGGCGCTCGCTTCGGCGCCCCGAGCCAAACCCGGGCATGGAATCCGTAAGTAACAAACACGGAATGGCAGGGCAATCTCCGTGCGTCAGTCTCGGCTTGGTCGTCGGGCGACAGACAGTCGGCACTGAGCACGGAGGGATGCGCGATGAGCTTTGTCAGCGCGTGCAGCACGGACCTCCGGTGCCGTGCCCACCAGTCGGCCTGGACGCGCGGACGCGTGGCGCACGGTTCACATCCGGAGTCCGAGGGCTCTCACAACTGACCTCGTACCGATGACCGCGGCCGGTGCCCTGCACTGTCTGCGGTTCCTCGGTGCCTCTGCCCCGGGATCGGCCTCTCGCCGCACTCTTACGCCGCGCACTTGTCCCATGCCGTCGTACTGGCGTGCGCGCCTCACAGGTGTCCATGTGGCCGTTCCCAGCCGCGCTACGCAGAAGGATTTCCGCATGACCACTGCTCCACCCCGGCCTGCCCTGCCCCGCGACTGCACGTTCGATGCCGACGACTGGGCGATCCTCGCCCAGCACTGGTACCCGGTCGCCCTGTCGAGCGAGATCGGCGACGCCCCGGCCGCCGTGCGCCTGCTCGACGAGACCCTCGTGGCCTATCGGGTGGGCGGCAGCGTGGTCGTGGCCCACGACATCTGCCCGCACCGCGGCGTTCCGCTGAGCCTCGGCGGTGGCGACGGGACCGGCATCACCTGCGCCTATCACGGGCTGCGGTTCGGCGAGGGCGGCCGGTGCGTGCAGGTGCCGGCCCATCCGGAGTCGAAGATCCCGTCCCGGCTGAACCTGCGGACCTACCCCGTCGTCGAGCGGTACGGGCTGGTGTGGACATGCCTGCGCCCCGAGCCCGGCACGGCCCCGGTGATCCCGGCCATGGCCCACTGGGACGAGGCGGGCTTCCAGCAGATCAACTGCCCCTGGATCGACATCGCCGCGTTCGCCGGCCGCCAGGTCGAGGGCTTCCTCGACGTCGCCCACTTCGGCTTCGTCCACCTCGACTCCTTCGGCGACCCCGACAACGTGGAGGTCCCCGACTACACACCGGTACGCCACCAGTACGGCCACTCCGTCGACTACTGGAGCACCGTCAGCAACTACCCGCACGGCACCAGGCAGGCCCCGCCCGGCTACCGGTGGCTGCGCCACTTCGACGTGCACCTGCCGTTCACGGCCACGCTCGTCGTGCACTTCCCCGACGGCGGCCTGCTCAACATCATGAACGCCGCTTCCCCCGTCTCCGCCCGCCAGACCCGCATGTTCGCGCCCATCGCCCGCAACTTCGACACCGACCAGCCCGTCCAGGCCGTATACGACTTCAACCGCAGGGTCTTCGAGGAGGACCGCGCCGTCGTCGAGGTCCAGAAACCCGAGAGCCTCCCCCTCGACCCGAAACTCGAAGTGCACATCCCCGCCGACCGCAGCTCCATCGCCTACCGCCGCGGCCTCCGCGACATGGGCCTGAGCCACTTCTTCACCGCGTAGGGGCCCACCGTGCAGACACTCGACGTCATCGTCCACACGATCTCCCTCGCCTCCAGCACCAGCCGCAGTTATGAACTCCGGGCGGCGGACGGCGGGGCCCTGCCGTCCTTCGAGGCCGGCGCCCACATCGACGTCCATCTCGGGCCCTCCCTCGTCCGTCAGTACTCCCTGTGCAACTCCCCCCGGGAAAAAGGCCGTTACCTGATCTGCGTACGGCGTGACGACGCCGGCCGGGGCGGCTCCCGCACCCTGCACCGAGACCTCACCGTGGGCCGACGGCTACGGATCTCGCCCCCGCGCAACCACTTCCCGCTCGTGGCGGCCGGGCATCACGTGCTCGTCGCGGGCGGTATCGGCATCACACCCGTGCTGTCGATGGCCGAAGCCCTGGCCGCGCGGGGAGCGTCGTTCGTCCTGCACCACTACACCTCCAGCGCGGCGGAGGCCCCCCTGCTGGAGCGGCTCCAGAGCTCCGCTCTCGGCGAGCGGGCAGTGGTCCACCACAGCGACCAGGGGGACACCGTCCGCGCGGGGCTGCCCGCCGAACTGCAGGTCCCGGAAGCGGACACGGCCGTCTACGTCTGCGGGCCCGACGGTTTCATGACTCACGTCGTGGCCGAGGCGACCGCTGCGGGCTGGCACCCCGGGCAGCTTCACACCGAACGCTTCGCCCCGACGGCTCCGCCATCCGCCGAAGCCGAAGCCGAAGCCGGAGACGGAGACGGAGACAGAGACAGAGACAGAGACGGAGCGAAAGCCGGAGTCGCCGCCGAATTCACCGTACGGATCGCGAGCACCGGCACCGGCTATCGCGTCCCCGCCGACCGCACCATCGCCGAGGTCCTCACCGCCCACGGCGTCGAGGTCGAGCTCTCCTGCGAGCAGGGAATCTGCGGCGCCTGCCTCACCCCCGTCCTGGCCGGCGAGCCCGACCACCGCGACGAGGTCCAGACCCCGGACGAGCGCGCGGCGGGCGACCGGATCACCATCTGCTGCTCCCGCGCCCGTAGCCCCGAACTCCTCCTCGGCCTCTGACCTGGGGTCTCTGATCCCAGGTCAGCCGCCCGACCGGAGACCGGCCCGGCACTGTCCGGGCCTTGCCCCATCCACGTTCCTCATATCCGCCAGGAGCCGGTGCCGACCCGGCCAGTGAAAGGAAAGCGCGCCATGACCACAAGTACGAACAGTGACGACAGAGCGTTCGCCGCCACCGACCGCCGTCTCTTCCTCAGACGGGGACTGCAGCTGGGCGGTGCCGTACTGCTCGGCGGTCCGCTGCTGGCCGCGTGCGGCGGTTCCGACTCGTCGTCCTCCACCTCCTCCCCCACGGCCTCCGGTTCCAAGAGTTTCGGTGAGCTGACGCTCCGGCTGTCGTGGATCAAGAACGTCGAGTTCGCGGGCAGCTACATCGCGGACAGCAAGGGCTACTACACGGACGAGGGCTTCTCGAAGGCCACGCTGATCGGCGGCGGCCCGTCCGCGACGCCGATGGAGACGGACGTCGTCACCAAGAAGGCGCTCGTGGCGATCAGCGCCCCCGACATCACAGGCGCGGCCGTCGCCAAGGGCGCGCCACTGAAGATCATCGGTGCGCAGTACCAGAAGAACCCGTTCTGCATCATGTCGATGGCCAAGGCCCCGATCGCCAAGCCGGAGGACATGTACGGCAAGAAGATCGGAGTCCAGGCGGGCAACGAGTCCGTGTGGGCGGCGTACATCAAGGCGACAGGGCTCGACGAGTCGAAGATCACGAAGGTGCCGGTGCAGTTCGACCCGCTGCCCCTGACCCAGGGCACCGTGGACGGCTGGTTCTCCTTCGTGACGAACGAGCCGAACACCCTGCGCCTGAAGGGATTCAAGGTCGCGACGATGCTGCTCGCCGACACCGGCTATCCGCTGGTCTCGGAGACGTACTGCGTCCGCCAGGACACCATCGACAAGCAGCGTGACCTGCTCAAGGCGTTCCTGCGCGCGGAGATCAAGGGCTGGAAGGCGAACATCGCCGACCCGGCGCTCGGCGCGAAGCTCGCGGCCGAGACGTACGGCAAGGGGCTCGGGCTGACGACCAAGGAGCAGACCCTTGAGTCCAAGGACGAGAGCGCGCTGATGGTGAGCGCCGACACCAAGAAGAACGGCCTGTTCACGATCACGCCGGAGCTGGTCGAGGAGAACCTCAAGACGCTGAAGTACGGCGGCCTCGACCTCACCGCCGCGAAGCTCTTCGACCTCTCGATCCTCGAAGAGGTCTACAAGGAGGACCCCAGCCTCATCTGAGGCCCCCGGCGGTACCGGTGCGGCCCCGTCGGCCCGCCGGTACCGGCTTCCCCTACCCGCACCGCACACAGAGGTCATCTGATGAGTACCGCAGCAGCCGTTCCCGAGGCATCCGACGACTCCGGAGGGTCGGCCGACACCGGCACCGGGCTGTCCCTGCGCGGGCTGAGCAAGGAGTTCAAGCTCGGCCGACAGCGCGTACCCGCACTGGCCGGCGTCGACCTGGACACGACTGAGGGTCAGTTCCTCGCGCTGCTGGGGCCGTCGGGCTGCGGCAAGTCGACCGTGTTGCGGATCCTCGCCGGGCTCGACAGCCCCACCTCCGGTACGGCCCTCGTGCACGGCGAGGACCCGGAGGCGGCCCGCAAACGGCATCACCTGGGCATAGCCTTCCAGGACGCCGCGCTGCTGCCGTGGCGCTCGGTCGCCGCCAACATCCGGCTCCCGCTGGAGATCAGCGGCATCAAGGCCGACCCGGCGGCGATCTCCGACCTCATCCAGCTGGTCGGCCTCGAAGGCTTCGAGAAGGCACGCCCCGCCCAGCTCTCCGGCGGCATGCGGCAACGCGTCGCCATCGCCCGCTCGCTGGTCGTCGACCCCAAGGTGCTGTTGCTGGACGAACCGTTCGGCGCGCTGGACGACATGACCCGCCAGCGGCTCAACCTCGAACTCCAGCGCATCTGGCAGGCCCGCGCGGTGACCACCCTGCTCGTCACGCACTCCATCAACGAGGCCGTGCTGCTGAGCGACACCGTCGCGGTCATGTCGCCCCGTCCGGGCCGGATCGTGGAGAAGGTCACCATCGACCTGCCCCGTCCCCGCACACCGGAGATGATGCGCTCCCTCGAATTCCACGCGTATGCCGACCAGTTGTCGGAACTCCTCTTCGGCCGCGCCGACCCGCCCGCCGACAGCGCCGCCGACGCTCCCGATCCCGCGGTGGAGGCGTCATGAGTGCGCGGCGTTCCGCCTGGGCCGGCGGCGCCGTCGGCATCGCGGCTCTGATCGGGGCGTGGTCGCTGCTGTCCACCACGGTCGTCGGCACCGGGGACGGCGTGCCCACCCCCTGGGCGGTCGTGGCGAGCGTGTTCGACGACGGCTGGACCTTCTACAGCCCGCATGTCGAGCAGACCGTCGGCGAGGCCCTGACCGGCTATCTGGTCGGCAACGGGCTGGCGCTGGGTCTGGCCGTACTGGTGCTGCTGGTGCCCGTGCTGGAGCGGGTGATCACGCAGATCGCGGTGGCCTCGTACTGCCTGCCCATCGTGGCGATCGGCCCGATCCTGTCCCTCGTCCTCGACGGGGACAAACCGATGTCGGCGATGGCCGGGCTGTCGGTCTTCTTCACCACCCTCATCGGCGCACTGCTCGGGCTGCGCTCGGCCGACCCGGCCGCGCTCGACCTGGTACGCGCCTACGGCGGCGGCCGCTGGCAGCAGATGCTGCGGGTCCGCCTGATCGCCGCGCTGCCCAGCATCCTGGCCGCACTCAAGATCGCAGGTCCGGCGGCGCTGCTCGGCGCGATCATCGGCGAGTACCTCGGCCGCGTCGACAGCGGCCTCGGTATCGCCATGACCATCGCCCAGCAGCAGCTCGACGTGCCCCGCACCTGGGGCATCGCCCTGGTCTCCGGCGCGGTGGCAGGAATCGCGTACGGCGCGGTCGGGCTGGTCGCCCGCTACGCCCTGCCGTGGTCGCGCACGACGACAGTGGAAGGCGGAGGCGCATGAGCACCGCGACGGAGACGGAGACCGGGACCAGGAGGCAGACGGCCCCCGCGTTGCGCCTGGCGGCGGGCGTGCTGCGCCCGCTGCTGAACGTGATCGTGACGATGGCGGCCGTCGTCGTCCTGTGGATCGTCTTCCTTCAGGTCTACGACCTGGACCCGCTGGTGGCCAAGTCACCGGTCGACATCTTGCACTACTTGTTCACCGGCCCGGACGCGGGCGCCCACCGCTCCCTGGTCTCCTCCGGTCTGGGCCGCACGCTGCTCGACGCCGGGTCCGGCTTCGTGGCCGGGCTGGCGGCGGCGGTCGGGGTGGCGGTCGTCTTCGTACTGTCCCGGAGCGTCGAGCAGGCGCTGCTGCCGATGGCGGTCGTCCTGCGGTCGGTGCCCCTGGTGGCGATGACCCCGCTCATCACGCTCGTCTTCGGACGGGGCCTGACGGCCACCACCGTCATCAGCGGCCTGGTCGTCTTCTTCCCCGCCCTGGTCACCATGACCTTCGGCCTGCGCTCCGCCTCCCGTCAGGCGGCCGATCTGTGCCGCGCGTACGGCGCCGGAGACTGGACCGTCGCCCGCAAGGTCATGCTGCCCAGCGCGGTCCCCGCGTTCTTCGCCAGCGCCCGCGTCGGCGTCCCCGGAGCCCTGATCGGCGCGCTGCTCGCCGAATGGCTCTCCACCGGACAAGGCCTCGGCTACGCCATGCTCAAGGACTCCTCCACCTTCGACTACGACCACCTCTGGGCCTCGGTCGCGGTCCTCACCGCGGTGTCCGCGCTGGCGTACAACATCATCGCGGCCATCGAGACCGTCGCCCTGGCCCGCTTCGCGCCCAACATCCGTCCGGGCACCTGATCCCGTCCCGCCTGCAACTGGAGACCTGCGCATTGGATGCCTCCGCCTTCGCCACCACCTTCGGCGCCCAACTCCCCCCATGGGTGCTGACCGAACTGGCCGACGCGCCCGAGACCCTGCCCACCGACGAAGACCGTGTCCGTCTCACCAACCGTCTCGCTGAACGCAACCACCGCGAGGACACCGGCGGGCCATTCGCCGCCCTCGTCGTGGAGACGGGGACCGGACGACTCGTGTCGGCCGGCGTCAACCTCGTACTGTCCTCAGGTCTCTCCTCCACCCACGCCGAGGTAGTCGCCATCTCCCTCGCGCAGACCCGGCTGGGCGCATGGGACCTCGGCGCCCCGGGCGGCCCTGATCTTGAACTGGTCGTCAACTGGCGCCCCTGCGCCATGTGTTATGGCGCCGCGATGTGGTCCGGAATCCGGCGTCTGGTCATCGCCGGAGAAGGCCCCGAGGTGGAACAACTCACCGGCTTCGACGAGGGCCCCATGCGCGAGGACTGGGCCGAGCAGTTCGAGCAGCGTGGCATCCAGGTCGTGTCCGGCGTGCTTCGTGACGAGGCAGTCACGGTCTTCCAGGCCTACGGCGAACGCGAGGATGCCGTCATCTACAACGCGCGCGGGTCCGTGACCGTCACCTCGTAGTCGGCCCGGGTCGCGTCCCCGACCACTGGACACCCTGGCCGACCAGTTGCTAGACCGTGCCCACGCGGCGGGATCCGTACCATGGCTTCGGAAAATCGCCGCTGACGCCGTAAGGCCGTTCCCTCTTGAGGCATTTTCAGTGCCCCCGGGTCCACGCACCAGGGGCACCCGCATCCGACAGCCTCCAGTGCCGGCCCGGCACTCGACTGTCCACGCTGCAGCTGGCAGCCCATGCCGCACAACAAGCAAACGGGACGACGAACTGGCCCGGAGACACCGACGACTGCCGTCCCGGCCCCTGTACGGCCCCTGGGTCCCGGCATCGACCCTGAGAGCAGTCACCCCGATGGTGAGCGACGACCTCGATCGCTCACTCCGCCGCAGGTCAGAGAGGCTGGGGCTCCCCGACCACCGCCGGACTCCAAACCCACGAGCAGCGGATTCAGTCCGTTCAGGCGAAGTTGACGAACCGACACCCAAAAATGAACGTTTCCGCAGGTCACAGCCCTGCACAGGTGGGGCGGGTGGGACTCGAACCCACGGCCGACGGATTATGAGTCCCTTGGGGATCTTGGCGGCCCTTGCCGATCAGTGCCGATTCACGCCGTTCCTCCAGGTCGGACGTGCTGATCCGTGCCGGCACTATGCAGTGCTTGTCGGTCTGTTCCTGTCCTTGTGGCCCCTCAATGGCCCCTGGGCGTCGATGAGTTGGACGTCTACCACATCAGCAGCCGCGTCCGCCCAGTTCAGCCAAGGGGATAGAACCCTCGCACAGCGGATTTCCCTTCCCACGCGCAGAGGCTCCGCCCCTCTACTCCGGGCGGAGCCTCTGTAGCCATTTCCGCAGGCCAGACGTTGTCTCGTCAGCCTATCCGGCTCAGTCACCTTCTTCCGGAGGAAGCTGGAGAGATCGGGCGGGTGGCGGCTTCGGCGCACGGTGTGGATGGTGAAACCGCCGCCGAGGGCTCTCTCCTCCCATGTACTGATCGACGGCGCGTCGCAATCGTCGGTCACACACGACGGGCTCGGTCGCCCGAAGCCGGCACCTTCCTCCTCCTCGCCACGGCCTTCACCCTCAACGACTTCGCGATGTACGCGGTCGTCTTCAGCCTGGTCCCCCTCATGACGGAACGCGGCGCCGGACCAATGGTCGCAGCGTGGGCCCTCGGTCTCGGCGGTACCGGTCAGACTCTGGGCTGCATGCTGTACGCGCGGCTCACGCGCTGAGGGGGGCTTCGTCGCGCGGCATCAGGGTGTGATCACTGTCAGCTTTTCCGGAGCGTTGATGTCTACCGTTCCGTCCGCTGCGACCGTGACGTCCACCTGGCCTCCGCCGACGTGGAGTCCTTTCACCGTGAGCGGTGCGTACGTCGAGGCGAAGTCGGGCGCGATGGAAACCGTGCCGCCGGGGACGTCCGCGTTCAGGCCCAGGGCTGCTCGGAGTACCAGGATCGCTGAGGCGGCCGCCCATGCCTGTGGTCGGCAGGACGCCGGGTAGGGGGCGGGGTACGGGCTCTGCCGGCTGCCATGGCCGGCGAAGAGTTCGGGGAGGCGGGCGTCGAAGGCCGTCGACGCGGTCAGCAGGCCGGCTGCCAGTGAGGCGGCGGCGTCCGGGAATCCGGCCTTGACCAGGCCGTGTACGGCGATCGCCGTGTCGTGCGGCCAGATCGAGCCGACGTGGTAGCCGTAGGGGTTGAATCCCAACGCGTTGCTGCTCAGGGTGCGCAGGCCGTGGCCTGCGTCGAGGTCGGGTCCGGCGAGGCGTGCCGCGAGCAGGGCGCTCTCCCCGGCGTTGAGCAGTCCGGTGCCGAGGAGGTGGCCGAAGCCGGAGGTGACCGACTCGACCGGCCGGCCGTCGCCGTCGAGCGCGACGGCCGGGTAGGGGCCGTGTTCGTCCGTCACCCAGAAGCGGTCGCGGAAGCGGACCGCGAGCCGCTCGGCCCATGTCTCCCACTCATCGGCCCCCGGGCGGCCGAACGCGCGCAGCAGAGCCGCCCCGCCGAGTGCGGCCTCGTAGGCGTACGCCTGGACCTCGCACAGCGCGATCGGCGCTGTGGCGGGGTGTCCGTCGCGGTGGCGGATGGCGTCGTCGGAGTCCTTCCAGCCCTGGTTGGCCAGGCCCCGGCCGGTGTGGTCGACGTACGTGAGGAAGCCGTTGGTGTCGGCTTGTGTCTGGTCACGCATCCAGGCGAGTGCCGATTCCGCGTGCGGCAGGAGTTGTTCGACTTCCTGGGCGTCCATGCCCCAGCGCCAGGCGTCGTGGAGGAGCGTGATCCACAGCGGGGTGGCGTCGACCGTGCCGTAGTAGACGGGTGGGAGTGTGAGCCGGTCCGCGATCTGCAGGGCGCCGCGGCGCACTTCGTGAAGGATCTTCCCCGGTTGTTCCTCCGAGGTCGGGTCGGTGACGGTGCCCTGGCGGCGGGCGAGGGTGCGCAAGGTGCCGGCGGCGAGATCGGTGCCGAGCGGGAGGAGCATGCGGGCAGCCCAGATCGCGTCGCGGCCGAAGAGGGTCAGGTACCAGGGGGCGCCGGCTGCCAGGAACTGGTCCGGCCGGCCCGTCTGCGGCGACTGCGGGTCCGTCAGGCGCAGCCGCTCCAGGTCGGCGACCGACTGCGCCAGCCAGCGGTCGAAGCGCCGGTCCGCGCTGCGCAGTTCGGGAGTGCTCCAGGGCACTTGGTTCGCGGGCGCGGCCGGGAAATGGTCTCCGTCGTCGTGCGTGGCCGTGGCGGACAGGCGCGCACTCCACGACTGGCCGGGTGCAAGGTGGATCTCGTACGACAGCTGCCCGGCCGGCGCGTCCAGCTCATCCGGTGCCGGGGTGCTGAGCAGGCGGACCGCGAGCCCGCCGTGAGACCAGAACAGCGCGCCTGTATCGGCCTGCGCTTCGGCCGGTACGTCGGCCAGGAGGCGGCCGGACTTCACCTGCTCCATCGGTGCGAGGTCGGTGGATGCTCGCACGGTGAGCCGGAAGCGGACGTGTCGTATGCCGTGGTTGCTGATCTCGAAGGTCTCCTCCAGGCGGCCGGAGGAGACGGTACGGCGCCGGTGCAGGGCGACCACCGGGTCCGCCGTCACCTCGCCCAGGCCCCGCACGACCGCCCGGAAGCCCGCCTGGTCCGCCCCCTCCAACCCGCCCGAGACCGGAGCGAGGGTGCTTGAATCCACGGCCACGGTCAGCCGGGCCAGCGCCCTGGTGTCACCGTGGTAGAAGCCGTCCGCCCCGCCGTCGAGCTGCCCGTCCGCGTGTGAGACCACGAGGCTCGGTGCGCACACCGAGACGACGGCGTCGTGCACGAAGGGCTGCAGGCCCTGCACCACAGGGCCGGGTCCTACAGCCACGGGATCGGAGGTCTGGGACGTGGTGGTGATGTCCAAAGGAGCGGAGCCTCTCGTGGTGGTACTGGCTCGACGGCGCCCGCCGTGCCGAGGGTGGGACCAGGGCCTGTCCGGTCAGCGGGGAGTGACACCGGACAGGCCCTGGCGGTTCGAAGGGGCCGTGGCCCCCATTGCGGGCCGCTATACGGCGAGCCAGACCGCGTGTTCGGGTTCCACCCGTCCGTCCGTGACCGGGCCGCTGGCCAGCAGGATCGCGGTGTGGTCGGGCAGCTGGTACGCCTCGTCCGAGAGGTTGACGACGCAGAGGAAGCCGGGTTCGCGGTGGAAGGCGAGGACGCCTGCGGGGGCGTCTTGCCAGGTTATGGTGCCGTCGCCGAGGGCGGGGTGGTCGCGGCGGAGGCGGAGGGCGGTGCGGTACAGCTCCAGCATCGAGGTGTCGTCGCCGGTCTGTGCCTCCACGCTGCGCCGGCCCCAGTCGGCGGGCTGGGGCAGCCAGGGTCCGGCGTAGGCGTCGTCGGGGCTGAAGCCGAACGGCTCCGTCTGTCCTGACCAGGGGATCGGGACGCGGCAGCCGTCGCGGCCGCGGTCGGTGTGGCCGGAGCGTTCCCAGATGGGGTCCTCAAGGACGTCCAGGGGAAGGTCCTCGACCTCGGGCAGGCCGAGTTCGTCGCCCTGGTAGATGTAGGCGCCGCCGGGCAGGGCGAGCATGAGGAGAGCGGCGGCGCGGGCCCGACGGGTGCCCAGTTCCAGGTCGACGGGGCCCTCCGGCTGGTATCGCTCGTTGGGCACCCAGCGTGCGACGGTCCGGCGTGCGTAGCGGCTGGTGTGGCGCATGACGTCGTGGTTGGAGAGCACCCAGGTGGCCGGGGCGCCGACGCCGCTGAGCATGGCGAGGGAGTCGTCGATGACCGTGCGGAGGTCCTTGGGGTCCCAGCTGGCCATGAGGAAGTCGAAGTTGAAGGCGGTGTGCAGGCCGCCGGGGCGGACGTAGGCGGCGAGGCGTTCGGGGGTGTCGGCCCAGGCTTCGGCGACGAAGGCCCGCTCGCCCGGGAACTCGTCGGCGACCTGGCGCCAGGTGCGGTAGATGTCGTGGACCTCGTCGCGGTCCCAGTGCGGGTGCACGAGCTGTTCGCGTGTCAGGTCGGGCAGTTCGGGGTCCTTGGCGAGTCCGTGGGCGACGTCGATGCGGAAGCCGTCGACGCCCCGGTCGAACCAGAACCGCAGGATGGACTCGAACTCGGCGTGCACGTCGGGGTGCTGCCAGTTGAGGTCGGGCTGCTCGGGTGCGTACAGGTGGAGGTACCACTCGCCGTCGGGCAGTCGGGTCCAGGCCGGTCCGCCGAAGCAGGAGACCCAGTTGTTGGGCGGCTGGGTGCCATCGGGGCCGCGGCCGGGCCGGAAAACGTAACGCTCGCGCTCCGGGCTGCCGGGGCCGGCGTCCAGCGCGGCCTGGAACCAGGCGTGCTCGTCGGAGGTGTGGTTGGGCACGATGTCGGGGATGATGCGGATCCCGTGCTCGTGGGCTTCGGCGATGAGCTGCTCGGCGTCGGCGACCGTGCCGAACAGCGGGTCGATGGCGCGGAAGTCGGCCACGTCGTAGCCGCCGTCCGCCATCGGGGACTCGTACCAGGGATTGATCCACAGGGCGTCCACGCCGAGGGACTTGAGGTACGGCAGGCGGGAGCGCAGGCCGGCGATGTCGCCGACGCCGTCGCCGTCGCCGTCGGCGAAGCTGCGGATGTAGACCTGGTAGATGACGGCACTGCGCCACCAGGGCGAGGGCGTGGTGGAGGACATGGTGCTGAGGGTCCTTCGATAGTGGGGGAAAGTGCGATGCGGCGGCCGGGGGTTACTTGGCCGCGCCCGCGGTGAGTCCGGCGACGATGCCGCGCTGGAAGAGCAGCACCATGATCACCAGGGGGATGGTGACCAGGACGCCTGCTGCCATCTGGCTGCCGAACGGGGTGTCGAACTGGCTGGCGCCGGCGAACTTGGAGATGGCGACCGGCGCGGTCTGGATGCTGGGCCGGTTCGTCATCGACAGGGCGATGAGGAACTCGTTCCAGGCGGCGATGAAGATGATGATCGCGGTGGTGAAGATGCCCGGTGCGGCGAGCGGGATGATGATCTTGCGGAACGCCTGGCCGCGGGTGCAGCCGTCGATCATCGCCGCCTGCTCCAGTTCGTCGGGCATCTGCCGGAAGAACGTGGTCAGGTTCCACACCGCGAGCGGCAGCACGAACGACATGCTGGGCACGATCATCGCCTGGTAGGTGTTGATCCAGCCGATGTCGGTGAACAGCTTCAGCAGCGGGACCAGGATCGACACGACCGGGAACATCGAGGTCGCGATGATCAGGGTGAGGATCAGCCGCTTGAAGCGGAACTCCAGCCGCGCCATCGCGTAGGCGGTGAACGTGGCCAGCAGCAGCGCCAGGACGGTGGTCGTGCCGGCGACGATCAGGCTGTTGAGCAGGGCGCGGCCGAAGCCCTGGGAGGGGCTGAAGACGGCACGGTAGTTCTCGAACGACACCGGGGCGGGCAGCAGCGAGGTGTCGAAGATGTCCGAGGTGCGGCGCAGGCTGGAGACCAGCATCCAGTAGAAGGGGGCCAGGCAGTAGGCCACCACTGCGGCAACTCCCAGGTAGAGCAGCCAGGTTCGCCATTTCACCGTCGCGGTCATGCCGACACCTCCACACGGTTCCGCTTCGAGGCCCATCGGCGCTTCTTCCTGCCCGGACCGCCCGCGTCGCCGACGACGTCCGCGCCCAGCAGCCGCACGAAACCGAGCGCGATGAGAAGGACGTAAACGAAGAGGACGACCGCATAGGCGGCGGCCGGTCCGAAGCGGACATTGGACGCCTCGTTCTGCGCGAGCATCGACAGGGTCTCCACCGAACTCTTCTGCGCGCCGACGAGGAGGTAGGGCAGGTCGAACATCCGCAGCGCGTCCAGACAGCGGAAGAGCACTGCCACCAGCAGGGCGGGCTTCACCAGCGGCAACGTGATGTGCCAGAACTGGCGCGGCGGGCTCGCCCCGTCCATGCGGGCCGCCTCGTAGACCTCCTTCGGGATCACCTGCAGGCCGGCCAGGACCAGCAACCCGATGAAGGGGGCGGTCTTCCACACCTCGGCGATGATGACGGCGACCTTGGCGTGGAAGCCCTCGGTGGTCCACAGGACCTGGTGCCCGATCAGGGCGTTGGCGATACCGTCACTGTTGAAGATCCACCGCCACAGCAGGCCGGAGATGGCCGTGGGCACGGCCCAGGGAATCAGAATGCTCGCACGGATCAGGGCCCGCCCGCTGAACGCCTTGTGCATGATCAGTGCCATCGCGACACCGATCACCGTCTCCAGCCCCACGGTGACAACGGTGAAGAAGGTGGTGTTCCAAAAGGCGTTCCAGAATCGCTCTCCGGCCTCGCCGAAGATGTCGGTGTAGTTCTGCAGCCCGACGAACGGCTCGGTGTCGCTGATGAAGCCGGTCTTCGGGTCCAGACCCTTGGTCCCGTACAGCGATTCCCGCAGCGCCATGATCGTCGGGTACAGCACGACGACGGTCAGCACGAGCAGGGTCGGAGACACCAGCAGGGCCGCCATCCGGCCGGTACCCGCTGTGGCCGACTTCCGGCCGCGCCGGGCTTTCTCCGGCGCGGGGGGCCGCCC
The DNA here is from genome assembly GCF_001514145.1 of Streptomyces canus. Lineage (GTDB taxonomy): Bacteria > Actinomycetota > Actinomycetes > Streptomycetales > Streptomycetaceae > Streptomyces > Streptomyces canus. The sequence goes on along the minus strand of NZ_KQ948658.1, from coordinate 551,691 downwards.
GGCCCGGCCTGATGCCGGTCCGGGCGGCCGGTCCGCGGCCGTCTCAGGTGGGGTCCGAGTGGCCACCACGAGCCTCCTTCTCACTGCGCCGAGAGCTTCTGCAGGGCGTCCTGCAGGTCTTTCAGCGCCTGTGTGCTGGACTTGTCGCCGTTCAGGGCCGCGTACGCCTCCTGCTGGATCGCCGAGGACACGTCGCCGTACTGGACCACCCTCGGGCGCGGCACCGCGTTGAGGATCGACTTCTTCAGCACCGGCAGGTACGGGTACTGCTTGGCCAGCGTCTGGTCGTCGTACAGGTCCGCGTACGGCGGAGCGGCCGAGCCCTCCTTGAGGAACGTGGTCGCGCTGTCGTGGTTGGTGAAGTACTTGATGAAGTCCAGCGCCGTGGCCTTGTTCTTGGCGAAGGAGGACAGGGCCACGTTGTGGCCGCCCAGGGTGGAGGAGCCGGCTCCGGTCAGGCCGGGCAGCGGCGCGACCGCGAACTTGCCCGCGACCTCGCTCTTCTCGGCCAGCGAGTACACGTACGGCCAGTTGCGCAGGAAGATCAGCTTGCCGGACTGGAACGCCTGGCGGCCTTCCTCCTCCTGGTAGGTGATGGCCTCCTTCGGGATGGTGCCGTCCTTGAAGGAGTCGACCAGGAAGTCCAGGCCCTTCTTCGCCGCGGGTGTGTCGACGTCCGGCTTGCCGCCCGCGTCGGTGACGACTCCGCCGGCGGAGTTCACGGCCTCGGAGAAGTTGACGGTGAGGCCCTCGTACTTCTGGAACTGGCCGGCGTAGCAGGACATGCCCTTGGCCTCGGGCAGCTTCTCGACCTTGGCGCAGGCCGCCCGCATTTCCGCCCACGTGGTCGGGGCGGCGCTGACGCCGGCCTTCTTCAGCAGGTCGGAGCGGTAGTACAGCATGCCTCCGTCGGAGGACTGCGGGACCGCGTACAGGTTGTCTCGGTACTTGGTCGTCTCCACCACCGGCTTGAGCATCTTGTCCAGCGGGAACTGCGCGGCTGGCAGCTGGTCGATCCACTGGTGAGCGGCGAACTCCGAGGTCCACACCGCATCCAGGGAGAGCACCGTGTAGGCGTCGGACTTCGTCTCGGCGTTCTGGATCATCTGCTGGCGCTGCTGGTTCACATCCGACGGCAGCTGCACGAAGGTGACCTTCTCCTTCGGGTGCTGCTTGTTCCAGCCGTCGATGACCTTCTGGACGACGCCGGAGCTGTCCTTGGCGGCCGCGAACGTGATCGGGCCACGGCCCGAGAACGACGGGCTCTTCGAGGCCCCCGACGAACTGCTGTCATCGGAGGAGCCGCAGGCGGTGAGGACAAGCCCGGCGGCGACAAGCCCGGCCGAGCACTGAAGGACTCTGCTGGTTCTGGCGTTCACTGTCTCTCCTGGACGTGCGGAACCGAAGCCTCGGCGCGGGCGCCCTGTAGGGAGCAGCTACCGAGATGACTATGAGACGGCTCTGATACGAGACTGTGCTGTCATCGCGTCTTGTAGATCAAAAGAGCAGGTCAAAGCCGTGAGTGGTGGAACCACGGCGACGACTTCGACTCCGTTGTGACAACGCTTGCACCGTAGGAGTGCACTCGACGGAAGTCAATGCGTAACGTCGCGGTAGCACCCATGATCTACGTGGCCAGCACCCTCTTCTTCTTGGGATGTATCGGTCATTCAGCCCTGAGATCTGGTCGTGACAGCGCTGTCACGAGGGCTCCCGCTGAGGGGTAAATCTGTGCTAGCTTCCGCTCATGTCACCAGCTCAGCGGCACCCCACGTTGGCCGACGTCGCCGAACGCGCGGGGGTCTCCCCGTCCACCGTCTCGCGCACCATGCGTGGCCTGACATCTGTCTCGCCCGAGGTCCGTGCCCGGGTCGAGCAGGCCGCCCGTGAGCTGAACTTCGCGGTCTCGCGGCAGGCATCGAGTCTGGTGACTGGCCGGACCGGCGTCATGGCGGTGCTGGTGCCCACGCTCGACTCGTGGTTCATGGGAGCGGCGCTGTCCAGCCTGGGCCCGCTGCTGCGGGGCGCGGGCATGGAGATGACCGTCTACGTGGTCCCGGATCTGGCCGAGCGGGCCGAGTTCTTCCAGCGTCTGCCGGCCCGGCGCAACGCGGACGCGCTGCTGGTCTTCTGCTTCGACCTGACCAAGGACGAGACCGCCCGGCTGGACGATCTCGGCATGCCGGTCATCTACATCAGCCAGCACGTCGAGGGCCGCCCCAGCGTCTACGTCGACGACGTCGCCGGCGCCTGCAAAGCCACCCGCCACTTGATCAACCTGGGACACCGCCGGATCGCCTTCGCCCACACCACCAACGCCCGCGGCTTCAGCTTCAGCTCACGCGAGCGCCTCCTCGGCTACCAGCAGGCGCTCACCGAGGCGGGCATCCCCCTGGACGACGACCTCATCGTCACCACCCCGCCCCGCGACAAACGCGGCACCACCCAGGCGGTGGGAAACCTGCTGAGCCTGCGCGAGCCGCCCACCGCGATCTTCGCGGAGCAGGATGAACTCGCCGCCTCCCTCATTCTGAGCCTGCGCACCGTACAGATCGAGGTGCCGGAACGGATCTCCGTCCTCGGCTTCGACGACCAGCTGATGGCCGAGTGGCTCGACCTGTCCACCGTGGCCCAGTCCCCGTCCGACATGGGCCGCGCCGCTGCCGAACTGGCATTGGAACTCATCAACGACCCCGAGGCGGACCGCGGCCGGCACATAGTCCTGCCCACGCACCTGATCCCACGAGGAACCACAGCCCCGCCACCAGCTCTCCACCGCGAGCAGGAGAGTTCCGGCGGGCTGCCGGACGGCGCAGGCCGCAGGTCCTGACTCCTGCGGCCTGCGGCCTGGCTGTGAGCGCCGCTGCGGTATTCCGGCGATCGCGTGACCTCTATCTGTGGACAGGGTTTGCAGCTGCCCGTTGTCCAGTGAGCCAGGGCCCCTCCGGTCGGCGGGGATTGACACCGGAGAGGCCCTGGCGGATTGAGAGGGGGCGTTATCTCTGGGGACGGACCGCCAGACCTGGATACAGACCGCGCGCTCCGGTTCCACAAGGCCGTCCGCGACCGGGCCGCTGACCAGCCCAGGGCAGCAATGTCGGGGCGTCCGCGTCGACGACCACGATCGTGCGCGGTCTGGCGGCCCGCACTTGCGCACCAACTCGTCCCCAGGTGCCGGCAGGTCCAACCCAGTGCGGTCCCGCCCAGTGCGGTCCCAGCCCTCGGACTCGACCTCCTTGTTGATGCCCACCACGACCACGGCCACATCGGCCGCCTCAGCCGCGGCGGCGGCCTCGGCGATCTCCCCGTACGGCGTCGGTCCGGGCGCGGCGTGACGCAGCTGGGCGGTGACGAAGCGGCCAAGACCGCAACCCTCGATCACACCCAGATCGCCCCGGACGGACAGTCGGAGCGGTTCGGGGCCCACTTCTACGTCGATGCCCCGCAGCGGAGGATTGTTGTGGGGGGTGGAGTCGAGGATGTGGTCGACACCGCGGTCGTTGCTGCCGGACAGGACCTCCGCACCGTCGAGCGCGACCCTCAAGTTCAGCGCAGCACTGCCAACCCGGCTCGCGGATCTGGGCGGTGCGACAGCTGCGCTCGGCCGACCGACCAGGTTCACTGTCCTAGGACGATGATGTGGCCGTCGATCAACGAGAGGCCAGCGGGGCTGACACCAGTGAATGTGTCTCAGGAGGTCAGGCTCGTACGTCTCGCTGCTGAACTTCTTTGAGGACTCCGGCCACCGCAGCGAAGTCATTGTCCACGTGGAGAACGGTGTGCCCATGGTGTACAGCTGTCGCACACACCAACAGATCGATCGCTCCAGCCACCCGATGCCGGCCCCGCTGGGTCAGTTTGTACTGGGCGGTGCCGACCCAACGCCAGGCGTTCTTCGGAACCGGAGAGAGCAAGCAGAGCGCGTCCAGTTCCTCTGCGAACTCATCCCGATGGGACGGGCTGGTTGCCGAGTAGAGAAATTCGGCACGTGTCGGCTCGCAGAGGTGGAACACCCCAGCGGCAATGTGTCCCTCCCAGGGACGCAACGCACCTGGGGTGCGAAACAGGTGCCACAGAGCCGAGGTGTCCATCAGATACGTGATCACTCGAAGGTCTCGCGTCGCGCACGCTTCTCCGCGTCATGCGCCGCCGCGGCCTGCTCGAACTCACCGCGTGCACCCCGCGCAGCGCGGCACTGGCATCTCCTGCTCCAGCCGCGTACCGATCCGCGTGGCGGTGTGCCGCCGCTTGCGCGGCGCCTCCCGATCCGCCCTCAGCCACTCTTCGACCGCGCGATTGCTGGTGGTGGGGGATCGAGCGGGCCGGCTCGACCGCCGCCCAGGGGGACCGCACTGACCGAGGCATTGACATCGGTGGCCGTATCGGTCAGCGGTGGTGTGCCCGACACCACCCGCCAAAATGCGGCCGACGCCGGGCATCAGCCGCCGCTCAGCCGGTCCCGAGAGACCGCCGGTCAGTCCATCAGACGAGCCCGTCCCCGAAATCGACGCTCTCGAGGTCGGCGCGCGAGTTGATGCCGAGCTTGGGGAACACGTTGGCCAGGTGATAGCCCACCGTACGAGGACTGATCAGCAGCTGTGCCCCGATCTCCCGGTTGGTGAGTCCCTCCGCGTCCAGCCGTACGACTCGCGACTCCTGCGCGGTCAGGACCGTTGCGGCGTCCCGGCCCGGTGCCGAGTCGCGGCGCGGTTGCTGCCCGCTCAGCTCCTGTTCGGCCCGGGTCCGGGCGAGCAGGGGCGCCGCGTCGAGTCGCCGGAAGGTTTCCGCGGCTTCCGCCAGCTGTGCCCGGGCGTCGGTACGACGGCGGGCCCGACGCAGCCACTCGCCGTACAGCAGGCGGGTGCGGGCGTAGGCGAAGGGCCGCGACTGGGCTCCGGGGACATCCAGCGCGAGCCGGAAGTTCTTCTCCGCCTCCGCTCCGGACTCCAGCAGGGCACGGACGAGGTGCAGCGCGGAGACCGCCCAGGGCGCGTTGGACCGCTCGGCCCACCGGAGCAGCAACCGCGCCTGTTCCTCGGCCGTCGCCCGCTGCCCGGCCTGGACCGCGGCCTCAGCGGTGTCCGGCGCGGCCAGCATCGCGATGGTGGGGTGCGCCGCGTGGTGGCCGTCCTCGGTCAGCCGGACCAAGCGGCCCACAGCCTCCTCGGCCCGGCCGGCGAAGAGCGCCGACATACCGAGGCTCCACTGCGCGGCCGCGCTGAAGACGCGCACTCCGCGCGGCCCCCAAAGCTCGACGGTCCGGGCGGCATGGTCCGCGACGCTCCGCTCATCGCCTCGCGCGGCTGCCAGCCATCCGAGACCGCTGCGGTACTGCGACGCCGATTTGTCGTCGCCGATCTCCTCCGCCACTCGGAGTCCCTCGATGGCATTCGCCTCGGCCAAGGCCCAGGATCCTCGCGCGATGTCCACCGTCACGGTCTGGGCCAGCGCCTGGGTCAGGGCCGTCACCTGGTCGGTGTGCCGCAGCTGGTCGATCTCGCGGTGGAGGCCCTCTCCAAGGACGTGCTCGATGCCCCAGGCCATCCCCAGCGGTGCCGGTGGCATCAGAAGCCAGGAACTGCCGCTGAGCCGGTTGAAGCCCTCACCGCCGAGAGCCACCATCTGGTCCCGGTCACCGGTGCCGCGGTCCCGCTCCTCCGTCCACCATGCGCGCAGCAACAACAGCAGACCGGCGTTCGGGAAGTCCCCCTGTGAGAGCCGCCGCTCGAGCCGGTGGAGCGTCTCGTGCTGCAGTTCGCCGTGCCCGACCGCCCACGCCGACCACAGCGCCATGCTGCCGAGCCTGAACGCCTGTCCGGGATCGGCCACCCGCTCCATGTCCCGGGCAAGCCGACGGCAGGCGATCTCGAGATGGCCGTGCGTGAACTCGATCAGCCCGCGCAACCCCTCACTGAGGTCCGCGACCTTGGCTTCGGAGGAGATCCGTTCGGCCCGCGCCAGCATGTCCCGCGCCATATCGGCCTGGCCGGCCTCCCAGGCCGCCTTCGCTCCGCGAGCCAGCCGCCTGGCCGCGTCGTCCGTGGAGGGGGACAGCGCCGCCGCGCGCCGCAGGGCACGGCCGGCCGTGGCACAGCCGCCGCGTGCCCAGGAGCGATCGGCCGACTCCTCCAGCAGCCGCGCCACCTCCCCGTCGGGTCCGCCCGCGGCTTCCACAGCCGCGGCAAGGTGCCACGGGCGCAACTCGTCGGCGTTCTCACCGGTCAGCACGGAGGCGAGCGCGCGATGAACCGCCTGCCGGTCCGCGGCCGGTGCCTCCTCGTAGACCACCGCCCCCATCAGCTGGTGGCGGAGGCGGATACGACCGTCCGAACGCGTGGTCAGCAGGCCCGAGTGCATCGCCTCGTCCCACGCGACCGAGTCGAGGCCGAGCACAAGATTCGCCTGGCACATGGTGTTCCGGTCGCTGCGGTCATCGGCGGCGATGAGAAGAAGCGCGGTGCGGGCGGGCGCGGACAACCTCTCGATGCGGGCACGGAAGGCACGGCGCAGACGGGGCCCGACGGCGATCTGCTCACCGGCGAGAGGGTGCGCCGAGATATCGCCCGCCGCCATGGACGTGGGCAGTTCCTGGAGCGCGAGCGGATTGCCGGCCGCCACGCGGACCGTGCGGCGGATCACCGCCTCGTCCGCGTGCGGAGCGACGGCACCGGCGAGCAGCCGGGCATCCTCGTCGCCCAGCCCACGGACCTCCATCGCCGCCAGTTCCTCCCACGGTCCCTCGACGGGATCGTCGTGTCCGGTCAGGAGCATGGCCACGGGCTCGTCGCGCAGTCGGCGGGCAACGAAGGCCAGGCACTGCGCGGAGGGCTCGTCCAGCCACTGGGCGTCGTCGACGGCGATCAGCACCGGCCGTTCCCCGGCCAGCTCGCCGACGAGCGTCAGTACGGCCACGCTGATCAGGAACGGGTCCGCCACGTCACCGCTGATGCCGAGCGCCCCGTTCAAGGCGTTGGCCTGCGGCTCGGGGAGTGTGCTGATCCGGTCCGTCACCGGCCACAGCAGTTCGTGCAGGCCGGCGAACGCCACCCCCGACTCCAGACGGGTACCCCGGCATCTCAGGACGGTGAAGTCTCCACCAGCTGCTTCGGCCACGTGATCGAGCAGGGCGGTCTTGCCGATACCGGGTTCGCCCCACACCATCAGAGCCGCCCCGGCGCCTTGACGAGCGGCGTCAAGGCGCCGGTCGAGGGCTTCCTGCTCCTGGCGCCGTCCATACAGGTTCATTTGTTTGAAATATTAAGGGCCCGCTGCAGCCCGGGGCTACTCACGACACCGCCCGTTCACCGCCGCCTGGCGATCCCTTGACAGATGAGGTGACAGATCCGCTTCCAGCGGACCGCCCGTAGCGTCGGGCGCGATCGCTGCGCGCGCCCCACCGCAGGAGGACGACATGGCGACGGCCATGCCCTCTGTTGATCTGTCACTCATTCCGTCTGACATAGGACAGTCATGTCACAGCAGCAACACCAGCGGCCCGCCCGGAGCGGCTCCGCCGTCTGGGCCGTGGCCATCACCAGCGTGGCCGGGTTCATCACCGCGCTGGACAACCTGATCGTCACGACCGCCCTGCCCTCGATCCGTGAGGACCTCGGTGGCGGACTTGAGGACCTCGAATGGACGGTGAGCGCCTACACCCTCACCTTCGCGGTCCTGCTGATGTTCGGCGCCTCGCTGGGTGACCGGTTCGGGCGGCGACGGCTGTTCGTCCTCGGGCTGGGCATCTTCACCGCCGCTTCCGCCGCGGCCGCGCTCGCACCGGGGATGAACGAGCTCATCGCCGCCCGAGCGGCGCAGGGCGTCGGTGCCGCGATCGTGACGCCCCTGACACTCACCCTGCTGTCGGCCGCCGTCCCGGCCGAGCGGCGTGGCGTGGCCTTCGGCGTCTGGGGCGCGGCCAGCGGCATCGCCGTCGCCACCGGACCGCTCATCGGTGGCACGCTCACCGAACACCTCTCCTGGCAGTGGATCTTCTGGGTCAACGTCCCGCTCGGCCTGGCACTGATCCCGCTCGCCCTGCTGCGCCTGAACGAGAGCCACGGCCCGAACCCGAGGCTCGACCTCGGCGGCACGGTCCTGGCCAGCGGCGGCCTGTTCGGCATCGTCTACGCCCTGATACGCGGCAACATCGACGGCTGGACCAGCACCCCGGTCCTGGCCGGCTTCTTCGCCGGTACCGCCCTGCTGGTCGGCTTCGTCCTGTGGGAACAGCGTGCCAAACACCCGATGCTGCCGATGCGGCTCTTCCGCCACCGTTCGTTCAGCGCCATCAACGCGGCCAGCCTGCTGATGTTCCTCGGCATGTTCGGGTCGATCTTCCTCCTCAGCCAGTACCTCCAGACCGTCGGCGGCTACTCGCCGATGGAGGCAGGCGTGCGCATGCTGCCCTGGACCGCCATGCCCATGATCGCCGGGCCGCTGGCAGGCGCGCTCTCCGACCGCATCGGCGGCCAACCGGTCGTCGCGGTGGGGATGGCCCTCAACGCCGTGGGGCTGGGGCTCTGGGCGCTGGCTGTCGAACCCGACGTGGCGTATACCTCCCTGCTGCCGGCCCTGATCGTCTGCGGAATCGGCATGGGAATGTTCTTCGCCCCGTCCGCGAACCTCGTCATGAGCACCGTCCGCCCCGAGGAAGAGGGCATCGCCTCCGGTGCCAACAACGCCATCCGTGAGGTCGGCGGCGCCATCGGCGTCGCCGCCCTGGCCGCCGTGTTCTCCGCCCAGGGCGGCTACGAGTCCGCTACGCGATTCGTCGACGGTCTGGTCCCGGCGCTGTGGGCCGGAGCCGGTGCGGTCGCCCTGGCCGCGGCACTCGCGTTCCTGATGCCCCGCCGGTCCAAGGCCGACGGCCCGACTGCCGACCTCTCGACCGCCGCCCCGGCCGCCTTCTGAACCCCGCACACCCCTGACTTGAGGAAACCGTGCTCGTCATCAGCTCGAACGGCGCGCACAACATGCCACACAGGTGCAGGCGGGCCTACCGCAGCCGATGTCGCTCCGACGGACAAAGCGGCGGCACCCGCACCCCCACCAGGCGCAACAGCTCCGTCGTCGTCGGACGCGACCACGGCCAGGCAACCCTCTACGAAACGGAACCACGCCATGAGCGAGCCCAGCACAATCCGCCTGGAGCGGACGACCCCGCGGACCGCCAGGATCACGTTCACGAATCCTCCCGTGAACCTGGTGATTCCCGAGTCCGTCGTGACGCTGCACAAGATCGTCAAGGAGCTGGAGAACGACCCGGACATCCAGGTCGTCGTCTTCAGCAGCGAACTCCCCGACTTCTTCATCAACCACTACGACGGCGCCGCAGCCGCCGACCTCCCCCAGCCCGAGCACGAGGACGACAACCCTGTCTGGACCGACATGGTCCTGCGGCTGAGCAAGGCTCCGTTCATCAGCATCGCGGCCATCCGGGGCCGCACCCGCGGCGCCGGCAACGAGCTGGCCCTCGCCTGCGACCTGCGCTACGCCAGCCGGGAGAAGGCGTTCTTCGGCCAGCCCGAGGTCGGCATCGGCATGGTCCCCGGCGGAGGCGGCGCCGAGCGGCTTCCGCGCGCCATCGGCCGCGACCGCGCGCTGGAGGCGATCCTGACCAGCGCCGACTACGACGCCGACACCGCCGAACGCTGGGGATGGGTCACCCGGACCGTGCCCGACGCGGAGCTCGACGCCTTCGTGGACGCGACGGTCACCCGTCTCGCCTCCTTCGACCGGCAGGCACTGGCGACCGCGAAGTCCCAGGTCAACCGGGCGACACTGCCGCCGGACGCCGACCTGGTCGCCGCCTTCGGCGAGTTCGCGGACACACGGACGCAGCCGGCTTTCGCCACGCGTGTGGTCGGGCTCGGCGCACTGGCCGCTGAAAAGGGCCTCGACGTCCAGTACCACCTGGGCGAGTACATCGGCCTGGTCAACGAGAACCTCTGATCACCTCCCGCCGCGGCGCGACCGACCACAGCGCCCGACAGGGCCCCCAGCCGGCGCCGCGACACCGTGGGCGGGGTCCAGCCCCAACCCACCAGGGTCCCCAAGGTGGGCGGGCACGCCTAGACGGCAGCCCGGCCGTCCGATCACCGAAACTGTCGCCGACCGAAGAGAGTGGCCATGTCCACCGAACTTCCCGAGTCATACGGTTCTCCCCCTGACGGGGCTGCGTCGGCCCCGTCCCGACGAACGTTCATCGCCACGACGACCGCCGTCGGCAGCACCGTGATGGCGGGCGGCCTGGTCGCGGGAGCCTCCCTGTCCGGCGCCGCGGAGGCGTCCGCTGCCGAAGCACCACCCAGCGGCCGTGTCTCTCTGACCGTGAACGGCAAGCGGCACGCCACCGTGATCGACAACCGGACCTCTCTGCTGGACCTGCTGCGTGAGCACTTCGGCCTGCCCGGCACGAAGAAGGGATGCAACGCCGGTGCCTGCGGCGCCTGCACGGTCCTGGTCGACGGGCGGCGGGTCAACTCCTGCCTGACGCTGGCCGTGCGCCTGGACGGCGCCGAGGTCACCACCATCGAGGGCCTGGCCGACGGCGACGAACTGCACCCGCTGCAGCGGGCGTTCGTCGACCTTGACGCCTTCCAGTGCGGGTTCTGCACACCGGGTCAGATCATGTCCGGCGTCGGCTGTATCGAGGAGGGCCACACCGGCTCGCACGAGGAGATCCGGGAGTGGATGAGCGGCAACATCTGCCGCTGCGGCTGCTACGTGAAGATCGTGCGGGCGGTCGAGCAGACCGCGCGCGGGAAATGAGGCCCGGCCACCATGCATCCCTTCTCCTTCACGAAGGCCGCAGACACCCGGAGCGCACTCGCGGCCGGGCAGCGCGGCGGGCGCTACATAGCCGGCGGCACCACCCTGGTCGACCTGATGCGCGAGACCGTCGAACGCCCCGAGACGCTGGTCGACATCAGTGATCTGCCGCTGCGGGACGTGACCGTCACCGAACGTGGGGGCCTGCGTATCGGCGCCCTGGTCCGGATGGCTGAGGCCGCCGCCCACCCCAAGGTCCGCACTCTCCACCCGGTCATCTCCCAGGCTCTGGAACTCAGCGCGTCGGCCCAGTTGCGCAACATGGCCACCATCGGCGGCAACATCATGCAGCGCACCCGGTGCACGTACTTCCGTGACGTGACGGCCGCCTGCAACAAGCGCGAGCCGGGCTCGGGGTGTGCGGCGCTCGAAGGCTTCAACCGCACCCACGCGATCCTCGGCACCTCCGACGACTGCGTGGCCACGCACCCCTCCGACGTCGCCGTCGCCTTCGCCGCGCTGGAGGCGAGGGTGCATCTGCTGGGTCCGGACGGGGAGCGCAGCGTCGCGTTCGCGGACTTTCTGCTGCGACCTGGCAGTACCCCGAATCGTGAACAGGCCTTGCGAAAAGGCGAGTTGATCACCGCCGTGGAGATCCCTGCCCTTGCTCGCCCGCTGAAGTCGGGCTATCTGAAAGTCCGCGACCGGCAGTCCTACGAGTTCGCCCTGACCTCCGCGGCCGTGGCCCTGCACATCCGCGCCGGAGTGATCCGGGAGGCGAAGGTGGCCGCCGGAGGCGTCGGCACCGTGCCGTGGAAGCTGCCCGCGGTCGAGCGGCACCTCATCGGCGAACGTCCTTCGAAATCCCTGTGGACCCAGGCCGCGGAACGAGCGGCGGACGGAGCCCGCCCTCTGGAGCACAACCGCTTCAAGACCGAACTCCTGAAACGCACCGTCGAACGCCAGCTGCGCATCGTAGGAGGCACCGCATGAGCCCGCAGCCGCAGACAGCCGTCGGCGCCCCGCTCTCCCGGGTCGACGGCCGGCTGAAAGTCACCGGGCAGGCGAAGTACGCCATCGACCACGACATAGCCGGAGTAGTGCACGCCGTCATCGTCGACAGCAGCATCGGCCGGGGCCGCATCACCGGCATCGACACCCGCGCCGCCCTCGCCCAGCCCGGCGTCCTGAAGGTGCTCAGCCACCTCAACGCTCCCGTTCTGGCCTACCTGCCCAACCCGCTCGCCGGCATGGCGGGCGAGCGACTGCACGTCTTCCAGGACGACAAGGTCCACTTCCACGGACAGCCGGTCGCCGCCGTGGTGGCCACCACGCTGGAAGCCGCCCAGCACGGCGCCGGCCTGGTGAAGGTGACCTACGAGGCCGAGCAGCCGTCGACCGACATGGCCGGCGCACCGGGCGACGAGCCCCTGAAATACGCACGGGGCGACACGGACAAGGCGCTGGCCTCGGCCCCCGTACGCATGGAAATGACCTACCGCCTCCCCCGCAACAACCACAACCCGATGGAGCCGCACGCCACCATCGCCCGCTGGGACGGCGAGAAGCTCACCGTGTGGGACAAGACCCAGTGGGTGGTCGGCACACAGACAGAACTCGCCACGGTGTTCGGTATGGCGCCGGAGTCGGTGCGCGTCATCTCGCCGTTCGTCGGCGGCGGGTTCGGCAGCGGGCTGCGGGGCTGGCCGCACGTCATCATCGCGGCCCTCGCCGCCCGCGATACGGGACGCCCCGTCAAACTTTCCCTGACGCGCAAGCAGATGTTCTTCGGGACGGGCTTCAGGCCGACGTACGAGTACGGAGTGCGCCTGGGCAGCGACCGGCGCGGACGCCTGACGGCCATGACCCACGACATACGCGCAGAGACGTCTCGCTACGAGACGTTCCTGGAGTACACCATGGTCCCGGGCCAGATGCTGTACAGCATGCCCAACGTCAGCCAGGAGTACCGGACGGTACCGCTGGATGTGCACACCCCGCTGTTCATGCGCGGCCCCGGGTACGCCACCGCCTGCTACGCGATCGAGTCGGCGATGGACGAACTCGCCCACAAGGTGGGCATCGACCCGATCGAGCTGCGGCTGCGCAACGAGCCCGAGGAGGACGAGTCCAGCGGGCTGCCGTTCTCCACCCGCAAGCTGCGCGAATGCTACGCCGTCGGCGCCCGCGAGTTCGGCTGGCACCGCCGCAACCCCGGCCCGCGGACCACCCGGGACGGCGACTGGCTGATCGGCACCGGCATGGCGGCCGGCGTCTACGACGCCGGCCGCCAAGACGCCCAGGCGTCGGTGAGGCTGGACGCCGACGGCACCGCGCTGGTCCAGTCCGCGACCACCGACATGGGCCCGGGCACCTACACCTCCCAAACCCAGCTCGCCGCGGACGCCCTTGGCCTGCGCATGGGCAAGGTGACCTTCCGTCTCGGCGACTCCCTCATGCCGTACGCCCCGCCGCACGCCGGCGCCTGGACCCTGGCCAGCGTCGGATCGGCCGTCCAGGACGGCTGCGACAAACTACGGAAGCAGGCCATCAAGCTCGCCGTCGAGGACGACAAGTCGCCGCTGCACGGCGCGGACCCCGACACCGTCGTCGTCAGCGCCGGCCGCCTGTACGTCAAGGGCAACCCCTCACGCGGCGAGACCTACCGGCAACTCCTGACCCGCAACAACCTCACCCGCCTCGAAACAATGGGCTCCTTCACCCGCCCAACCGGGCCGGAACGGCACTCACTGTTCACCTACACCGCGGTCTTCGCCGAGGTCGCGGTCGACGCCCGCCTGGGTCTGGTCCGGGTACGGCGGATGCTCGGCGTCTACGACGCGGGCCGCATCATCAGCCCCGAACTCGCCGACAGCCAGGCCCTCGGCGGCATGGTCGGCGGCATCGGCCAGGCACTCCTGGAACACACGGTCATCGACCACCGCGACGGCCGCATCGTCAACGCCGACCTGGCCAACTACCTCGTCCCCGTCAACGCCGACATCCCCGACCTGAAGGCGATCTATCTCGACGGCGACGACCGCGAGGTCGACCCCATCGGCGTCAAGGGCCTGGGAGAGATCGTGCAGGTCGGGGTGGCGCCCGCCATCGCCAACGCGGTCTTCCACGCCACCGGCCGCCGCATCCGCGAACTGCCCATCACCGCCGAAGCCCTGCTCTGAACACCAGGGTGCCCCTGGGCGCCCCTACGACCGTCCGGCGGCAGGTGAGCGGCCTGCCGCCGGGCACCAGGGCCGCCGCCGTGTCACCTTCTCCCGCGTCAGACACAGCGGCGGCCCGCCCAAACCGTCCCCTACGAAAGACCCCTCCATGCTGAACATCGCAGACACGCTGTACGCATGGTGCCGAGAGGGCCGCCCCTTCGCCCTCGCCACCGTCGTCCAGGTCAGCGGCAGCGCACCCCTGCCACCCGGCAGCGCGCTCGCCGTCGATGCCGACGGCCAGGTGGCCGGCAGCATCTCCGGAGGCTGCGTGGAGGGAGCCGTCTACGACCTGTGCCAACAGGTGCTTCAGGGCGACGGTCCTGCGGCACGGGCCCGGTTCGGCTACTCCGACGACGACGCCTTCGCCGTCGGCCTGACCTGCGGCGGCGAGATCGACGTCCTGGTCCAACGCGTCGAGCCGGCAGACGTGCCCCACCTGACCGCCGCCCTGGACGAAGCAGTACGGGGCAGACCCACCGCCCTGGCCCAGATCGTCGACGGCCCCGCCGAACTGCTCGGCCGCACCCTCACCCTCCTCGGCGACGGCAGTGCATACGACGGCACCCTGGGCAGCGAGGACGAGGACCGAGCCGTAGTGGCGCAGGCCCGTGCCCTGCTCAGAGCAGGACTCACCGCCGTGATCGACATCGGCGGAGACCCCGACACCTGCCCCGCCAAGCTCTCGGTCCTCGTCCACACCCACGCGGCCCCGCCCCGCATGCTGATCTTCGGAGCCGTCGACTTCGCCGCCGCCCTCAGCCAGGCCGGGAGCTTCCTCGGCTACCGCGTCACCGTCTGCGACGCCCGCCCCGTCTTCGCCACCGCCGCCCGCTTCCCGCACGCCGACGAAGTCGTCGTCGACTGGCCCCACCGCTACCTCGCCGCCACCGAGGTGGACGCCCGTACGGCACTCTGTGTCCTCACCCACGACGCCAAGTTCGACATCCCCGTACTCGCCCTGGCGTTGAGTCTCCCCGTCGGATACGTCGGCGCGATGGGCTCCCGCCGCACCCACCACGACCGCGACCAGCGGCTACGCGAGGCCGGCGTCACGACAGCACAACTCGCCCGCCTCAACTCCCCGATCGGCCTCGACCTCGGCGCCCACACCCCCGAGGAAACAGCCATATCCATCACCGCGGAGATCATCGCCCACAGCCACCGGGCCACCGGCCTGCCCCTGTCCCACGGCACCGGCCCCATTCACCGCTCCGGCCCTGCGAGCCCAGCGCCCGCAAATCTGCGCTGGTCAAAGCCGTCCGAACTACGAACGCCGGCAACGAGGTTGAACTCAAGGGCAGCGGATTCAATCCGTTGGGTCAAAGCCCTGAATCCGAGCGCCCGATGAGACGTTTTCGCAGGTCAGAGCCTTACAGAGTGGGGTGGGTGGGACTCGAACCCACGGCCGACGGATTATGAGTCCTTTGAGGATCTTGGCAGCCCTTGCCGATCAGTGCCGATTCACGCCGTTCTTGCAGGTGAGACGTGCTAGCCCATGTCAGTCCTGTGTGGTGCTTGTCGATGTGTTCCTGTCCTTGTGGCCCCTCAATGGCCCCTGGGGGTCGATGAGTTGGACGCTTACCACGGCAGCAGCCGCGTCCGCCCAGTTCAGCCGGTGGCATGGAACCTTCGCACAGCGGAGTGCCTTACCGACGCGATGGTGCTCCACCCCTGTACCGGGGTGGAGCACCATCCCTGACGTCACGAGGACGAGGCAAATCTGTCCACCGGACTGCGCAGGACCTGGGCGCAGCCCGTCGATCGGGTCAGCCGAGGACGTAGCTCTCGTCGCCGAAGTCAGCGACGATCTTCAGCTTGCCACCGAGCGCACCGCGCAGCAGGAGATGCACCAGGTCATCGATGCCGTCGAGTGCCGCCTTCGGGTCGGCCGTGTTCTGGGTGGCGAACGCGGCGGTGCCGTGCAGGGCGGCGCCCACGGCGAGCGTGAGACGGACAGGATCCCCCTCGAACCGATCACCGCCGAGGAGATGCGCACCTCGATCGCCCCCTTGATCGGGGAGGGCGCGGCCGCAGATATCGCGGGGGCCAGGCTATGAGCGCCATGCCGGGCCGCTCGATCCCGCCGGAGACCTCCGCCCAGAAGCTGCTGGGCGTCACTCCCCGCACCACGAGCCAGTGGCTGGCCGACATCGGCGTCTGACTGTCACCGCCGGCTTCGACCGGGTTGCACAGGCAGCAGGTGGCAGGCCTCCCAGTTCCGCGGGCGGCCTGCCACACCACCCAGAGCAGCCGATCGCCCACACCAAGACGACGGTGTGGGCGGAGAGGACCGACTGAGCACGGGACGTACCTCGTCCGGGTCGCAGGAATGAGGTGCCGTCCCGGTCGGCGATCTCTCCGTAGGTAGGGATGCCGCGGTCCCCAGCGGTGCCGTGGCGGCTCTGTTCGGCGTCCAACTTGTGCAAGTTGGTCCTGGGCCCCTACCAGGGGGACTTCGAAGCTTCCACTTCGCCGAACCAGCCATCGAGTTCGGCCTTGGTGATGCCGGCCAGGAGGCTGTCACGGATCTCGACCAGGCGGCCACGCTGGCTGGGCTCGGAGCATGACACAGCGGATCAGGCTCCTGAAGCAGGACCACGCGCAACGTGGTGAGGGGCACGAGCCGTTGGTGAGCTGTCCCGCGACACCGCTGATCACCGCTTCCCCCATGGTGCGAGAACGCCACCGCACACGCACCGGCTTGTCCGCGTTCCGCTTCCACCGCACGAAGTGCCGAGCATCCACCCGTCCCGCGCGATCCCACACGCTCTTCCAGTCCGTCAGGAACCGCTACCACAGCGTCCATCCGCTACGACCGGATCGTCGACGCAGGTCCCTGCACCTGCGTGGCCGCAGAGCAGCTGCTGCCCAGCTCGCCCCCGGTCATACCAGCCACCGGGCGACCTGCCGGAAGTGCTCACGGCCATCTGCGAACTCCGCTGCTCGGAGAAGTGGCGCGCCAGGCTAACGGGTGTTGCGCTACCGCACGAAAGTCGATGTGGACATGGCGGAGCTCCGTGTGCCGGTGCGGAGGCCGCACCGGCACACGGAGCTCGTTTCGGAGATCGTGACCCGAACCGCTTCGTCAGCTGACGGAGAACTGGCTGAAGTTGGCGGTGCCGATGGTTCCGCCGTGGGCCGTGGAGAACATGCCCGCGTCCTCGGTGCTGTTGGCCCCGGTCAGTGTCGCGGTGCCGACTGTGGTCCAGGTGGTGCCGTCGGCGGAGTAGGAGCCGGTGACCGAGGTGCCGCTCCTGACCAGGCGGAGCCAGACCGGGGCCACAGCGGCGGTTCCGGTCTTGATGGTGTTGGTGTCGAGGTAGCCGTCGCTGTTGGAGTCGTACGACAGGGCGATTCCGTTGCCGGGGGTGGCGGCGAGGACGAGGTACCCGGTGGACGAACCGGCGGAGGCGATGCTGTTGCGCAGCATCAGACCGGCTTTGGCCCAGTTGTTGGTCTTGTCCTGGCTGTCGACGTGGACGGTGACGGTGGAGGAGGTTCCCGCGGCCCCCGTCTGGTAGGCGGCGGCGTAGTCGTCGTCGTATGCCGCGCCGCTGCGCCACACGTCGATGCCCGCGCTGGTCAGGGACGTCACTCCGGCGTGCTGGTCGACGGCGGCCGGTATCGAGCTGTAGGCCTGGTAGGGCGAGGTGACGATCTGCAGGTTGCTGAAGGTCGCGCTGCCGGCGGTGGTGCTGTGGGCGGTGTGGATGACGCCGGCGTCCTGGGTGGTCGCCATGGACGGCAGGGTGACCGTCGAGCCGACCTGGGTGAAGGTGGATCCGTCGGTGGAGTAGTAGGCGGACACCTGGGTGGCGGTGCGGGTGAGCCGCAGCCAGACCGGTGCCTTGACGGTGGCGGCGGTGTTCGTGAGCTGGTCGAGGTAGCCGTCGGCGTTGGAGTCGCGCTGGAAGCTGATTCCGTTGCTCGGGGTCACCACCACAGCCGCGTATCCGGGAGAGGAGCCGTTGCCCGTGAGGTCGTTGCGCAGGACGACGCCGGCCTTGGCCCAGCCGTTGCTGTTGTCCACGTTGTCGACCCGGGCGGTGACCGAGGTGCCGTTGACGGCGGCGCCTGCCTGGTAGACGGTGCCGTAGGCGTCGTCGTGCTGTCCGCCGGCGCCCCAGATGTCCGCGCCCGCGTCGGTGATGGTGAAGCGGCCGCCGCTCTGGCCGGTGCTGGCGGGCGTGGAGGAGTAGGAGCTGTAGGGCGAGCTGACGGGGTCGGTGGTCAGCGGACGGTACAGCGGCTGGATTCCGGCGCTGTCCATGACCGTCCTGGCGCCTGACGGCCAGCTGCCGTTGCTGACGACGACGGTGCCGCTCACCACGTCACCGCGGCCGTCGGTGCTGGTGATGTTCGTGGAACTGTTGCTCGTCCAGTTGTCGGTCAGGGTCAGGGCGCCGGTGTTGTTGGTCGCCGTGCCGTTCTCGTTGGCCCAGCGGCCGCTGTTGCGGAAGACGTTGTTGGTGTCGGTGAAGTTCCGGGAGCCCTCGTCGTGGTAGAAGCCGAAGTAATTGTTGTTGTTGTGGCAGTAGTTGCGTTCGAAGGTGCTGCCCGGTGACGCTGACAGGGTGTACATGCAGCCGCCGTCGGTCATCTGCTGCATGAGGTCGTGGATGTAGTTGTCGGTGATGTGGTTGTTGGCGGCGGTGGTCGCGGTCGTGTAGGTGGGCTGGTAGTTGTACAGGCCCCGGTTGACGTAGTCCTGGCTGCCGCCGATGTCGTTGGTGCCCCAGCCGTAGCCGATGGTGAGACCGGAGTAGGGCAGGTTGTAGACCTCGTTGTGCGCGACGGTCGCGCCGTTCACGTAGGTGGCGAGGATGGCCGACATGTCCCGGTAGTCCAGCGCCACGTCGTGGATGAGGTTGTTGCTCAGGGTGATGTTCTTGTTGGTCATCCGGCTGTCGCTGGGGTGGTGCGCGTCCGCCTGAAGGCCGCCGACGACGATGCCGCCGCCCGCGTCCTGGGTGAAGACGTTGCCGGTCGCGGTGATGGTGTCGGCGCCGAGTCCCACGCCGGTGGTGTGGGCGTTGGCGTCGTTGCCGATGCCGAGGCCGTCCTGTCCGAGCTGGGTGAACCGGTCACCGGTGAACGTGATGTGGTCGGCGGCCGACACCTGGACGGCGGCCGGCATCTGGTCCCAGTGGGGGCGTGTCGCCTCGAAGAGCTGGCAGCCGCTCTGGCAGGAGGTCAGCGCGTCCGACGGGCGGGCCCAGGTACCGGTGAGGTACGCGCCGGTCTGCTGGCTGGCGTAACCGTTGGTGGTGGGGTCCAGCCAGCTGGTACCCGAGAACTGCAGCCCCGAGAAGGCGATGTGGGTGGCGGGGGAGGAGTAGGTCCCCCCGACGCCGATGAGCGACTGCAGCTTCGGCACCTCGACGTCGGCCGTGCTCATGTCCTGCCCGGTGAGCGGCTTGTAGTACAGGGTGCCGGTAGCGGTGTCGAGGTACCACTCGCCGGCCGTGTCGAGGAACTCGTAGGCGTTCTCGATGTAGAGCGGGCCGGCCCGGTAGGGGCTCGTCAGCGTGTCGTAGCCGAACGTGTTGTTGTCCCACGAGGGCTGGGCCATGGTGATGGTGCCGCTGCTGATGCCGGTCACCGGGGCATAGCGGTCGGTGAAGGATCCGATGCCGTGGATCTCGGTCCGGCCGGGCTGCGCAAGGCTGTTGAGGTAGCTCAGCGAGCTGTTGGTGAAGGTGTAGCCGCTGGTGGTCGCGGTCAGGTAGGAGCGGTTGATCGAGGAGCGGGCCCTGGTCGCCAGGACGCCGTCGACGTACAGCTGGCGCGTGTCGAACCCGGTGCCGACATCGGCCTTCCAGATGTTCTTGGCCGAGTCCTGCACGGTCCAGCCGGTGGCCTTCTGCGCTCCGGTGATGACGGGATGGGCGCCCAGCGCGGCCTTCCAGTTCACCGTGTAGCCGCCTGTGCCGGAGTCCGCCGAGGTGAAGGCGAGCGGCGCGGAGAGCCGGTAGGTGCCGTCGGCGAGCTCGACGGTGATGTCAGCCGTCATGGAGCTGTTGATCGCCCGCACGTTGGTCTTGGCCTGGGTGATGGAGCACGGCTGGCTCACGGAGCAGGCGGTGCCGGAGCCGCTCGGCGAGGCGTAGAGCGTCGTGCCGGCCGCGAAGGCGGGGCCGGCCTGGACGAGGACTGCCGCGGTCGAGGCGGCGAGGACGGCGGCTGTGGCCAGCCATGATCTGAGGCGGGCGGGGCCCGCGGGCCGGATGTGGGTTGTTCGCACGTGACACCTTCCGGGTGGTTCAGAGGGTCCGGGGGTGCTCTTGGCGGGCAGGGGAGAGCCCGGCGACAAGAGGGGAAGGGGTAATAGCGATGTAACATTAGACGTCATACGAATTTCGTCAATAGGTCGAACGTCGTCGACTCGGCCGGCCCTGGGTATACGAACGCCCCCGGCCTGTCGGCTCGGGGGCGGGGCGAGGTCGGTTGCGGGTGCCCTCAGGAGGCGGGGGAGCTCACGTTCGGCATGCGGCGGCGGCTCCACGCGGTCTGGATGTGTGCCGCCATGGCCTGCCCGGCCCCGTCGGGGTCCCGGGCCAGCAGCCGCTCGGCGACTTCGCGGTGCTCCGCGTTGGCGCGCTCGCACGCGGTCGTGTCCGGTGTGCCGTTGTACAGATAGGTCGTGCGTGCCTGGGCGTGGAGGATCCGGATGATGGAACGGCCGAGCCTGTTGTGGGATGCCTGCATGATCCGGTCATGGAAGGCGACATCGGTCTCGATGAAGCATGCCGGGACGGCGGTCTCCTCGTCGAGCCGGGCGAGCAGCCGCTCGATGGCTCGCAGGTCGTCGTCGGTGGCCAGCTGTGCGGCCTGGGCCGTCATCTGGGCTTCCAGCGTCGACCGGATGTCGACCAGCTGGTCGAGGACGACGAGCTGGCCGTCGTGCTGGACGGTCGCGGCGAGCACGACGGGGTCGAGGAGGTTCCATTCCTCGGGCGGGGTGACGGTGGTGCCGTAGCCCTGCCGGGCGAGGACCAGCCCCTTGGCCTCCAGGGACTTGACCGCCTCGCGGACGGTGATGCGGCTGACGCCGAAGGTCTCGCAGAGCTCGGGCTCCACCGGCAGGGTCGATCCTGGAGGAATGGCGCCCGACACGATCGTGTCGGCCAGACTCTCCATGACGGCCTGGGCCAGTCGGGCCGGACGCTTGGGCCAGGGCTTGAGCACGGGAGACTCTCCTGCTCCGCCGGTGCTGTCCTTGGCCATGTGTGCCCCCTTGCTGATGTGGATGACGGCGAGTCTACTGCGCGGAACTTCTTGACAGCATTCGTATGACGACTTACGTTACACGAAAATTTCGCAGCAGTACTTCCCGTTGCAAGGGGTGCACGCCGTGCGCATTACCGAAGTCGAGTGCCATCCGGTCCGGGTGCCGGGAGTCAGTCCGCCCTTCGTCTGGCGGAACGGACTCCTGGGCAGCCCGTCCGAGGGCGAGGCCGCGGTGCTGCGCATCCGCACGGACGAAGGGGTCGAGGGGGTGGCGATGTCCCCCCGGCGGGGCAGCGGGGTCATCCTGGCGGACCTGCTGGACCGCGTCCTGCGCAAGGAGCTGGTGGGGCACGATCCCCTGCAGCGGGAATGGCTCTGGCACCGCATGTGGGAACTGGACCGCACGGAGGAGCTACCGCTCTACCTGCTGGGCCTGGTCGACACCGCGCTGTGGGACCTGGCCGGACGGCTCGCCGACCGGCCCACCTGGCAGATGCTCGGCGGCTACCGCACCTCGATACCCGCCTACGCCTCCACTGTCACCTACTCCTCGATCGAGGAGTACCTGGACATCGCCGACCAGGCCCTGGAGCTCGGCTACCCCGCCATCAAGCTCCACGCCTGGGGTGACGCCCGCTGTGACGCCCGCCTGTCGGTGGCATTGCGCGAGCATGTGGGGGACGACGTCCCGCTGATGTTCGACGGGTCGGCGGGCTTCGACCTCCCCGACGCGATCTATCTCGGGCACGCCCTCTCCGACGCCGGCTACCTCTGGTACGAGGAGCCGATGAGGGAGTTCAGCATCACCGCGTACAAGCGCCTCGCCGACGCGGTGGCCGTTCCCCTCCTCGTGGCCGAGACCTCCGACGGGGCGCACATGAACTCGGCCGACTTCATCCAGGCCGGCGCCGCCACCTTCGGAGTCCGCGCCTCCACCCAGCTGCGCGGCGGCTTCACCGGCGCGATGCGCACCGCCCACCTCGCCGACGCCTACCGGCTGCGCGCCGAGGTGCACGGGCCGGAGATCCCCAACCGGCACCTGTGCATGGCCATCTCCAACACCACGTACTACGAGTCGCTGGTCATGGGCAATCCCATCAGCCGCGAGAGCGGCATCGACGCCGCCGGCCTCGTCCATGCCCCCACCGGTCCGGGCGTCGCCCTTCCGGCGGGCTTGGACTACCCTCCCGCCCTTCAGGCATTTGTCGACAAGGAGACCGTCACTCCGCCCCGGGCCTGATGACCGGAGCCCCAGGCCCGACCGCCTGTCTCGAACACCCCGAACGCGGCGCCTCTCACCGCTGTGCGCCATTTCCCAAGATCTGAGGTCAGTCATGCACGACGACGTTCCGGTTTCCTCCCGCCGCCAGCTCAGACTCACGGCCGTCGCCGTCCTGGGCGCCGTCTCCCTGCTCGGGCTCGCCGCCTGCGGCAACGCGGACCCCGCCCCTGCGGCGACTTCCTCCCCCGCGGCCTTCATGCCCGTGGCTCAGGAGAAGGGCAGTGAGATCACGGTCTGGGCTGACGCCGGCCGTGTGCCCGGCGTGCAGGCGTACCAGAAGGCGCACCCGGACGTGAAGCTGAAGATCGTCACGTACAGTGGCGACGCCAACGGGGCCAATGACCTGCAGACCAAGGTGCAGCTGTTCGACCGGACCGGCAGCGGCTGGCCCGACGTGGCCTTCAGTGCCAACGTCAACGACGGCAGCTGGGCCGCCCAAGGCAAGACGCCCTATGCCGCGCCCGTCGACAAGGGCCTGATCCCGCTGTCGACCCTGAACGGCTTCGCGTACGGCGCACTGAACCCCTGCAAGTTCAACGGCAGCACCTACTGTCTGCGCAACGACCTGGCCCAGAACGTGCTCTGGTACAACAAGAAGCTCATGGGCAAGTGGGGCTACTCCGTCCCGACCACCTGGGAGGAGTACCAGGCACTCGGCGAGAAGGTGGCCAAGGAGCACCCCGGGTACCTGGTCGGAACCGCCGGGGACGCCTGGACTCCTGAGGTGTACTTCTGGGCGAGCCAGTGCACCGCCAGCACCACGACCGGCGCCAAGAAGGTCACCGTTGACCTGCATGACCCCAAGTGCACCCGGATGGCCAAGCTGCTCGACGGGCTGATCGCCAAGGGATCGGTCGCCAAGGACACCGTCTTCAGCGCCGGCTTCATCAAGAACCAGGCGAGCAAGGTCCTCATGCTCCCCGGCCCGTCCTGGTACGGCCAGGTGCTCTTCAACTCCACCTTCAAGATCCCCAAGGGGCAGATCGCCGCTGCCTCACCGCTGAAGTTCGAGGGCGACGACAAGAACTACACCGGCAACGTCGGCGGTGGTCTGTGGTTCGTCTCCTCCCACAGCAAGAACCTCAAGGCGGCCTCCGACCTGGTCAGCTGGATGACGACCTCCGACGACTACCAGGCCACCGCGGCCACATACCCCGCGTACAGGCCGGCGGCCACCAAGTGGCTCGTCAACCAGCTGTACACCGGCTACTTCGCCAAGGACATCAGCCCCGTCTTCGAGGAAGCCGCGGAACTGATCTGGCCCGGCTGGTCCGCGACCCAGTACAGCCAGGAAGCGATCTACTCCTCCACCGTGATCCCGGCCCTGAACTCGGGCAAGACCCTCACCGACACCCTGGGCACCTGGCAGACGGCCATCACCGACAAGGCCAAGTCCCTCGGATACACCGTCAACTAGCGAAGCGGACCGATGACCACCCACCTCGCAACGGAGCGGAGCGGCCGCCGCGGCGGCCGCTCGGCCCGCAACCCGGTCGGACGCGCCGGTTACGTCTTCGTCTCCGGCTATGTCCTCCTCCTGCTCGCCTTCGGCGTCCTGCCCACCGGTTACGCGGTGTGGCTGGCGCTGTCCAACTCCCGCAACCAGCTCGTCGGGTTCGGCAACTTCACCCGGACGTTCACTGACTACCGTTTCGGTCCGGCCTTCCTCCACATCGGCCTGTACCTGGTGGTGTGGCTGGCCAGCCTGATGATCCTTGTGGTGCTGCTCTCCCTGATGCTGCACGGGCGCATGCGCAGGGCCTCCACCAGCCTGCGGTTCCTGTTCTACCTGCCGGGGGCCCTCGCCGGAGTGGCGAGCGTGCTGCTCTTCCTGATCCTCCTCGACCCGGCTGCCAGCCCCGTCGGCTGGCTGCTGAAGGGATTCGGTTGGAACACCCTCGCGCAGGTCAACGCACCCGGTCACCTGCCGGTGCTCTTTACCGTCATCGCCTTCTGGACCGGGGCGGGCGGCTGGATCGTGGTCATGTACGGCGCGCTCAACAGCATCCCCGACGAGATCCTGGAGGCCGCCCGCATCGATGGCGCCAGCACGCTCCAGATCGCCCTTCGCATCCAGATCCCGATGATCACCAAGTGGATCGCGTACATGCTGATCCTGGCCTTCGCTGCCGGCACGCAGCTCTTCGTCGAGCCGCAACTGGTCTCCCTCGCCAGCTGGGGCATGATCCCCGACAGCTGGTCACCCAACCAGCTCTCTTACCAATACGCCTTCCAGGCAGGCGACTTCAACGGCGCGGCGGCGCTCTCCGTCGACCTCCTCATCCTGGGCCTCGCCTGCGCGGCGCTCGTCGTCTTCCGTACCGGCCTGTTCGACAGGGACGAAGGATGACCACGGCTCCCACGACCACAGCCCGCCGAACGCCGCCGCCCCGTACGGTCGGCGCCCGCACCAGCCCGAGGAAGCCCATGCGCCGGACGCGCCGCCCACGCTCACTGGCCGCCCGGCTGGCCTGGCTCATCGTCATGGGCCTGGCCGTGCTGTTCTTCTGTGTGCCGGTGGTGTGGCTCCTGCTGGCCACGACCAAGACCGACGGCCAGATCGTGCGGGACAACCCGTTCTCCTTCGGCTCCCTCACCGCGATCGCCGACGCCTGGCACCACCTCTACGCCTTCCAGGAAGGCGCCATCCTCACCTGGCTGAAGAACTCGGCGCTCTACACGTTCGGCGCACTGGCCATCACCCTCGTGACATCGATCCCCGCCGGGTACGCGCTGGCTCTCACCCAGTTCATCGGGCGCCGGATGCTGTTGACCATCACCATGCTGGTGATGCTCATGCCGACAGCCGCGATGGTGCTTCCCCTGTACCTGGGGATGAACGCCGTGCACCTGGACGGCACGATCTGGTCGGTGATCCTGCCCTTCTCCTTCTTCCCGTTCGGGGTCTACCTCACCTACATCTACTTCTCCTCCAACGTCCCCGCCGACCTGCTGTCCGCCGCACGGATCGACGGGTGCTCGGAATGGCAGGTCTTCCGTCTCGTCGCGATGCCGCTGGCCAAGCCCGTGATCGCCCTGGTCGGCTTCTTCAACTTCGTCGGCAACTGGAACAACTTCTTCCTGCCGTTCGTGATGCTGCCCGACAGCTCCCAGTATCCGGCGCAGGTGGGGCTGAACAACCTGCTCGCCGCCTCGCCGCTGTTCAACACCTCCAGCGGCGCGGGCAACCAGATCATGCGACCCGAACTGGCGCTGGCCACCCTGGTGTCCATCGTGCCGGTCCTGATCGTCTTCCTCTTCTCCCAACGCGCTCTGGTGGCCGGCATGCTCGCCGGCGCGACCAAGGAGTGAGGCGCCAGCCGCACCCCGACCCCCTGGCGACGCCCTCGTCCGCCATAGGCTCGTCGACACGGACGGGAACCGTCGGCCACCCGCTGCCGCGCCGGCCACCGCGCACCGACAACGCGTCGAACGCCCGCGCCCGCCGCCGTACTCATCGGCGTTCCCCGACGACGGGGCCGTCCCAAGCCCACGTCATGCGGACGGGCTTTTGCCACTGCGTCACCAGGCAGGCCCAGGCGGGGCTGTCCGGCACCGCCGCACACATCACCGGAAGGACCCCGATGAAACGGGTTGCCCAGACGATCCGCCTGCAGCCGGAGCACCGTGACCTGTATCTGCGCCTGCACTCCGCGGTCTGGCCGGGCGTCGAGGCCGCGCTGCGGGCCGCGAACATCCGCAACTACAGCATCTTCCTGCGCGAGGACACGCTGTTCGGCTACTTCGAGTACCACGGCGACGACTTCGAGACCGACATGGCCGCAATCGGCGCCGACGCGGCCACCCAAGCCTGGTGGAAGCTCACCGGCCCCTGCCAGGAGCCCTGGGCCGACACCGGCACCGGGGGCAACTGGTCGGACCTGACCGAGGTCTGGCATCTGAGCGAGCCTGGCACACCCTGACGGTCGGCAGCCCTCCCATCGTCCACGCATGACTCGCGGAGATCCGCGAACGGTGTGTGCTTTCGCCCGACCCTTCGCGGGGTGGATCGCCGATCGCGCAGGAGCCCTGACCCCCTTTAAGGAGCATCAATGCGGCTGTTCCGTTCAAGAGCCGTCGGCCGTCTCGGCGCGATCGGCGCGGTGGTGTTCGCCGCCGTGGCCCTGCCCGGATCCGCGTCCGCCGCCACTGCGACCGTGTTGTACGCCTCCCCTTCCGGGTCCGGCGGCGACTGCTCGCTGAGCGCGCCCTGCAGTCTGGACGGCGTCAAGAGCAAGGTGGAAAGCCTGGCCCCCGGTATGACGGCCGATATCAACATCTACCTCCGCGGTGGTACCTACCGTCTGTCCCAGACGTTCGCCTTGGGCGCGTCCGACTCGGGGCAGAACGGCCACCAGGTGGTCTACGCCGCCTATCCGGGTGAGAAGCCCGTTCTCAGCGGGGCGACGAAGATCAGCGGGTTCTCCCTCCACGACAGCGTGAGAGGCATTTACCGTGCCGCTGTGCCGGCAGGCACACAGAGCCGGCAGCTGTTCGTCGACGGCGTGCGTGCCCAGCGCGCACGCGGCCCGCTGAACCCCTCGGGGTTCACCCTGGCCGGCGCCGGCTTCACCACCAGTGACTCCTCGTACGCGTCCTTCACCAATGCCTCCTCGGTGGAGGTCGTGGACAACAACAACTGGAAGCAGATGCGCTGCCCGCTGGCGAGCATCACTGTGCCCAGCGGCGGCGGGTCCAGCCTCAACCTCGACCCGACCTGCTTCGCGAACAACAGCACCTCGGTGCCCAACCGCGGCTTCCCGTTCAACGGGAACGGACTGCCCAAGCTGAACGCGATCAGCTACGTGGAGAACGCGTACCAACTGCTCGACGCCCCGGGCGAGTTCTACCTCGACAGTTCACTGGGCTACCTCTACTACAAGCCTCGGGCCGGTGAGGACCTCAGCACGGCGGACGTGGAACTGCCCACCCTCGAGACGCTGCTGAACGTAAGTGGCACCCCCGGTCACCTCACGCCGGTCAACGACACCGACACAACCCTCACGTACACCGGCTCCTGGTACTACTCCAGTGGGCGGTCCCTGGGCGACCTCTACGACGACGTGCACTACACCGCGTCCAACGGCGCCTCGGTGAGCTACACCTTCACCGGTACCGGGATCGACGTGCTGTCGGAGACCAACAGTGACCAGGGCGGCATGGACGTCTACGTCGACGGCACCAAGGTCCAGAGCGTCTCCGCCTCCGCCTCCTCCCGTCTCGCCCAGCAGGTCGTCGCCTCCGTCAGCGGCCTTCCCAAGGGGCAGCACACGGTCAAGCTGGTCAAGACCGGCGGGACGTACATGCTCCTCGACGCTCTCACGGTCGTCCCCGACCCGATCACGCCCGTGCACGACATCACCTTCCAGGGCCTGACGTTCGCCCACACCACCTGGATGCTCCCGTCGACGGCCGGATACATCGACAACCAGGCCGGTGTGCTGTGGGACGCCACCACCCAGGCCCCCATCCGCATCCCCGCCGCCGTGCAGGTACACCGGGGCGCGAACATCACCTTCAGCGGCAACGAGATCACCGGCACCGGCGGCACGGGCATCGACCTCGCCGACGGCACGCAGAACTCCGCGATCACCGGAAACCTCATCCACGACACCTCCGGTGGTGGAGTCTCCGTAGGTGAGGTGGACGACTACTACCTCACCGACACCAGCCGCATGACCACGGGTGACACCGTCTCCCAGAACTGGATCTCCCACGTCGCCCAGGACTACTCGGACGCCGTCGGCATCTGGGCCGGTTACACCCGGAACCTGACCGTCTCGCACAACGACATCGGCCACGTTCCCTACACCGGCATGTCGATCGGCTGGGGCTGGGGCTACGCCTCATCGTGCGCCACGCAATCCGCCCAGGGCTTGACCACCTGCGAACACGGCACCATCTACGCCGGCGGCAACCAGGTCCTGTACAACCACGTGCACGACGTCATGAGCATCCTCCACGATGGCGGTGCCATCTACACCAACGGCGGCCAGGGCGACGGGGACGGCTCCGTCACGTCCGTGCTGGCGGGCAATCTGGTGGAGAGCATCAACCAGACGAACGGGATCTACCACGACGAGGGCAGCTCGTACTGGAACACTCACGACAACGTGATCCGCGTCAAGGTGGGCCAGTGGGTCGGCATGTGGACGCCGACCATCCACGACATCAACCTCCACGACAACTACTCCGACCGCTCCAACTACCAGAACAACGGAACCAGCATCACCTTCAACCAGGCCACGATCGTCTCCGGCGGTGCCTGGCCCTCCGCCGCCCGGTCCGTCATCACCGCTGCGGGTCCCGAAGCCGCCTACCGGCCGCTGACCGGCAGGCTCGACGACGACAGCACGGCGATCTCCTACACCGGCAGCTGGCTGGCGAGCGGCAACCGGGGCTACGGCGACGACGAGGACGCCGTGCACTACACGACCGTCAACGGAGACGCCGCCTCCCTGACGTTCACCGGCACCGGCGTCTCGGTCATCGGTGAGAAGAACAGCGACCAGGGCCAGGTGGAGGTCCTTCTCGACGGCACCTCCCAGGGCTTGTTCGACACCTCCGCCGCCACCCGCCAGGCCCAGTCCGTCATCTACAGCACCAGCGGACTGACCGCAGGCAGCCACACCGTCCAGTTCGTCAAGCGCAGCGGCAACTACGCCATCCTGGACGGCTTCGAGGTGACCGGCGTGGCCAACGACACCGACTCCTCCCTCACGTACACCGGCGGGACGTGGCGCACCTACGCCAACCGCGGCTACGGCGACTACCAGGACGACGTCCACGCCGCGACGGCCAACGGCGACTCGGTCACCGTCACCTTCACGGGAACCGGGATCAGCCTCGTCACCGAGACCAACTCCGACGAGGGCACCATCGCGGTCTCCCTCGACGGAACCTCTCAGGGCACCGTCAACGCGAACGCGGCCGGCCGGCATGTCCAGCAGACCGTCTACACGGTCGGCGGGCTGTCCGCCGGACGGCACACGCTCACGCTGACCAAGACCGGAGGCTCCTATCTGGTGATCGACCGGTTCGACGTGCGGTGACGGCCGACGGCCGTGCGCTCGCCCTCCGGCGAACGCCATTCCGACAACCACCCCTGAGAAGGAGACCCTGTGAAACTGCTACGAGTCGGAGCCCTCGGCGAGGAGCGCCCCGCCGTTCGCACCGAGGAGGGCCGGCTGCTGGATCTGTCCTCCGTGACCGGTGACATCGACGCTGCCTTCCTCGCCGGGGACGGCATCGAGCGGGCCCGTGCGGCGGTCGCGGCGGGCGTCCTGGCCGAGCTGGAGTGGGACGGTCTGCGGATCGGAGCCCCCGTCACCCGTCCCGGCAAGATCGTGTGCGTCGGGCTGAACTACCGCGACCACGCCGCCGAGACCGGTGCGGCGATCCCCGCGCGTCCGGTGGTGTTCATGAAGGACCCGGGGACGGTGGTCGGGCCGTACGACGAGGTGCTGATCCCTCGCGGCTCCGTGAAGACCGACTGGGAGGTCGAGTTGGCGGTCGTCATCGGACGGCGGGCCCGCTACCTCGACGGTCCGGAAGCAGCGCGGGCCGTGATCGCGGGATACGCGATCAGCCACGACGTCTCCGAGCGCGAGTTCCAGCTGGAGTACTCGTCCCAGTGGGACCTGGGCAAGTCCTGCGAGACCTTCAACCCGCTCGGCCCGTGGCTGGTGACCGCAGACGAGGTCGGCGACCCGCAGAACCTCGCCCTGCACCTGAGCGTCAACGGTGTGAAGCGGCAGGACGGCCGCACCGGCGACATGATCTTCCCGGTCGACCATCTCGTGTCGTACCTGAGCCAGTACATGGTCCTGGAGCCGGGCGACGTGATCAACACCGGTACTCCCGCGGGCGTGGCCCTCGGCCTCCCCGGTACCCCCTACCTCCGCCCCGGCGACACCGTCGAGCTCGCCGTCGACGGCCTCGGCGCCCAGCGCCAGACCTTCGCCCAAGCGTGAAAGGCGCTCCCTTGAGCAAGTTGAGCAGCATGAGCGGCCTGTCAGGGCTGAAGGCCGTCGTCACCGGCGGCGCGTCCGGGATCGGGCTGGCCACGTCCCTGATGCTGGCCGAGCACGGCGCCTCGGTGGCCGTCGTCGACCTCGACCCCTCCGGTGTCCCCGAGCCGCTGATCGCCTTCAAGGCCGACGTCGGCGACGACGCATCGGTACCTACCGCCGTGGAGGCCGCTGCCGAGCGACTCGGCGGCCTGGACATCCTGGTCAACAACGCGGGCATCGGCGCCGTCGGTACCGTCGAGGACAACCCGGACGAGGAATGGCACCGCGTCCTCGACGTCAACGTCCTCGGGACGGTGCGCACCACCCGGGCCGCCCTGCCGTATCTGCGGCGCTCGTCGCACGCGGCGATCGTCAACACCTGCTCCATCGCGGCCACCGCGGGCCTCCCCCAGCGCGCCCTGTACTCCGCCAGCAAGGGTGCGGTGCTGTCGCTGACCCTGGCGATGGCCGCCGACCACGTCCGCGAGGGCATTCGCGTCAACTGCGTCAACCCCGGCACCGCCGACACCCCCTGGGTGACCCGGCTCCTGGACGCCGCGGACGACCCGGAGGCGGAACGCGCCGCCCTCGACGCACGCCAGCCCCTGGGCCGCCTGGTCAGCGCGGACGAGGTGGCGGCGGCCGTGGTCTACCTGGCGAGCCCCGCCGCAGCCTCCGTCACCGGCATCGCCCTCGCCGTCGACGGTGGCATGCAGGGTCTCCGGCTGCGCCCGGCGGCCGGCTCATGAGAACGACCACGCTGGGCACCACCGACGTCAGGGTCACCGAGCTGTCGTTCGGGGCCGCCGGCATCGGCAACCTCTTCCGCCCGGTCACCGACGAGACCGCGTCCGCCGCGGTGGAGGCGGCCTGGGACGCGGGCGTACGCACCTTCGACACCGCCCCGCACTACGGACTCGGGTTGTCCGAGCGACGCCTGGGCGCCGCGCTGCGCGACCGCGACCGCGACACGTACACCGTCTCCACCAAGGTCGGGCGGCTGCTGGAACCCGACCCGGAGGGTGGCCGCGGCGACGATCTCGCCCAGGGCTTCGCCGTGCCCGACACCCACCGCCGCGTCTGGGACTTCAGCTCCGACGGCGTCCTGCGCTCCCTGGAAGCGAGCCTGGACCGCCTCGGCCTGGACCGTGTGGACATCGCCCTGCTGCACGACCCGGACCACCACGCCGAGCAGGCCCTCACCGAGGCCTACCCGGCGCTGGAACGGCTGCGCGGTGAGGGCGTCGTCAAGGCGATCGGCATCGGAGTGAACCAGTGCGCGCTCCCCGCCCGCTTCCTGCGCGACACCGACATCGACGTGGTGCTGCTCGCAGGCCGCTACACCCTGCTGGAGCAGGAAGGGCTTGCGGAGGTACTGCCAGAGGCCGCCGCCCGCGGCAGGAGTGTCATCGTCGGAGGGGTGTTCAACTCGGGTCTGCTCACCGACCCCAAGCCCGGGGCCATGTACGACTACGCGCCCACCCCACCACATGTGCTCGACCGGGCCCTGCGCATGAAGGCGGTCACCGAACGCCACGGCGTACCGCTGCGCGCGGCCGCTCTGCGCTTCCCGCTCGGCCATCCGGCGGTCGCGAGCGTACTGTCCGGCGCGCGTTCCGCCGAGGAGGTCCGCGACACGGTGGATCAGCTGCGGCGAACGGTACCGGCCGCCCTCTGGGACGGACTGCGCGCCGAGGGGCTGCTGCCCCCGCATGTCCCCGTCCCTGTGGCCGTACCGGTGGAAGAAGCCGATCGACCGCAGGACGAGTCGAGGAGTCGTGGGGGTGACCGCCATGGAGGCGAACACGGCTGAGGGCGTCATCGACGTACACCACCACGTGTGGGACCTCTCCGTCCGCGACCAGGACTGGATCACCGGACGGGAACTCGCCCCGCTGCGCCGCGACTTCCTGCTCGCCGACCTGGAGCCCGAGGCCCGGGCGGCCGGCGTCACCGCCACGGTCCTGGTCCAGACCATCGACGTGCCGGAGGAGTCGCCCGAGTTCCTGGCGTTGGCCCGGGACAGCGACCTGGTCGCCGGCGTCGTGGGCTGGACCGACCTGACCTCCCCGGATGTCGCCCGCGCGCTCGCGGCGCTGCGGGAAGGGCCGGGCGGCGAACATCTGGTGGGCATCCGACACCAGGTGCAGGGCGAATCCGACCCTCGCTGGCTGGTGCGGCCGGACGTGCTGCGTGGGCTCGCTGCGGTGGCCGAGGCGGGGCTCGTGTACGACCTGGTCGTCAGGCCCCATCAGCTCGCGGCCGCGCACGAGGCCGCCCGACTGCTTCCCGGCCTCACCTTCGTACTCGATCACGCGGGCAAGCCCCCCATCGCCTCTGGCGAGCTGCGGCCATGGGCGGACGCGGTGCGCCTGCTCGCCTCACTGCCCAACACCGTCTGCAAGCTCTCCGGCCTGGTGACCGAGGCCGACTGGGACCAGTGGAGCGTCGAGGACCTCCGGCCGTACGCGGACACGGTGCTGGACGCCTTCGGACCGCGGCGGCTGATGTTCGGCTCCGACTGGCCCGTCTGCCGACTGGCCGCCACCTACGCCGAAGTCATCTCCACCGCACGGGAGTTGACGGCCGGCCTCCAACCCGCCGAACGCCACGAGGTCTTCACCGGAACCGCCCTGCGGACCTACGGCCTGACCGTCACCGGCTCCGCCCAGGCCGCTCAGGAAGCACCATGCGCATAGCTCTCTTCATCACCTGTTTCAACGACATGATGTTCCCCCGCACCGGTCGCGCGGTGACCGAACTGCTGGAACGGCTCGGCCACACAGTGGAGTTCCCGCAGGGCCAGACCTGCTGCGGCCAGATGCACTTCAACACCGGCTACCGCCCCGAGACCCTGCCCATGGTCCGCCGTTTCGCGGAGGTCTTCGCGGGTTACGACGCCGTGGTCACCCCTTCCGGCTCCTGCGCGGGCATGGTCCGCGTCCACCACCGGATGGTGGCCGCCCAGTTGGGGGACCCCGCGCTCACCGAGGCGGTCGAGCGGGTGGTGCCGACGGTGTACGAGCTGTCGGAACTCCTCGTCGACGTCCTCGGCGTCACCGACGTCGGCGCCCACTTCCCGCACCGGGTCACCTACCACCCGACCTGCCACTCGCTGCGCATGCTGCGCGTCGGCGACCGGCCGCTCATGCTGCTGCGCGCGGTGAAGGGCATCGACCTGGTCGAACTGCCGGACGCCGAGTCCTGCTGCGGCTTCGGCGGCACCTTCGCGCTGAAGAACGCGGACGTGTCCAACGCGATGCTGGCCGACAAGATGCGCCATGTCCTGGACACCGGCGCCGAGTACCTGTGCGCGGGAGACAACTCCTGCCTCACCCACATCGGCGGCGGCCTGTCCCGGCTGCGTACCGGCGTCGGCACGATGCACCTGGCCGAGATCCTGG
Organism: Streptomyces canus; assembly: GCF_001514145.1. Lineage (GTDB taxonomy): Bacteria > Actinomycetota > Actinomycetes > Streptomycetales > Streptomycetaceae > Streptomyces > Streptomyces canus. The sequence goes on along the minus strand of NZ_KQ948658.1, from coordinate 517,769 downwards.
CCTCCACGGAAGGGAACGTACGGTGAGCGGCGCCGACAATCTCGTATGGCTGGGCACCCCGGCCTTCCCCGAGGCGGCGCGCACCGCGCTCGCCGACACCCGGCTGCGCGCGAACCTGCGCCGGGCCACCGGCACCATCCGGGACAGGAGGCTGGCGGTCGTCGCCGAACTCGACGACTGGGAGGACCTGCGGGAGACGGCGGCGGCCGTCAAGCGCCGCACCATGCGTCACCTCGACCGCCATCTCCTGCGGCTGGAGGAAACGGTGACCGCCGCCGGCGGCACGGTCCACTGGGCGGCGGACGCGGCCGAGGCGAACGCCATCGTCACGCGGCTGGTCCAGGCGACCGGCGAGAGCGAGATCGTCAAGGTCAAGTCGATGGCGACCCAGGAGATCGGCCTCAACGAGGCGCTCGCCGAAGCGGGCGTCCGCGCCTACGAGACCGATCTCGCCGAACTGATCGTGCAGTTGGGCGGCGACCGGCCCTCGCACATCCTGGTGCCGGCCATCCACCGGGGCCGCTCCGAGATCCGCGAGATCTTCCGGCGGCAGATGGGGAAGTGGGGCCGGCCCGCTCCCGAGGGACTCACCGACGACCCGCGCGACCTGGCCGAAGCGGCCCGGCTCCATCTGCGGGAGAAGTTCCTGCGGGCCAAGGTGGCCGTCTCCGGGGCCAACTTCGCCGCCGCCGACACCGGAACGGTGGTGGTCGTGGAGTCGGAGGGCAACGGGCGGATGTGCCTGACCCTCCCGGAGACCCTGATCACCGTCATGGGCATCGAGAAGGTACTGCCCTCCTTCACCGACCTGGACGTCTTTCTCCAGCTGCTGCCCCGCTCGTCCACGGGCGAGCGGATGAACCCGTACACCTCCCTGTGGACCGGCGTCACCGAGGGAGACGGGCCGCAAAACTTCCACCTGGTCCTCCTCGACAACGGCCGCACCTCGACCCTGGCCGACGAGGTGGGCCGACAGGCGCTGTCCTGCATCCGCTGCTCGGCCTGCCTGAACGTCTGCCCCGTGTACGAGCGCACCGGCGGCCACGCCTACGGCTCCGTGTACCCCGGCCCCATCGGCGCCGTGCTCACCCCACAGCTCGTCGGCGTGGAGAACGCAGCCTCGCTGCCCTTCGCCTCCACCCTGTGCGGGGCGTGCTACGACGCCTGCCCGGTCAAGATCGACATTCCCGAGGTGCTGGTCCATCTGCGGGCGAAGGCCGTGGAGGCCAAGCGCCGGGACCGGCTGCTGCCCACCCCCGAGGCGCTCGCCATGAAGGCCGCAGGCGCGGTGCTGTCCTCCCCGAGGCGACTGGCGGCGGTCCAGCGACTCGCCGCGCTGGGCGCCCGGCTGGTGGCCCGCGACGGCCGGATCGGAGTTCTGCCCGGCCCGTTCGCCCGCTGGTCCGGCACCCGTGACACCCCCGCGCCGGCCCGCGAGTCCCTGCGCGCCTGGTGGCGACGGACGAGAGAAGAAGGCCGTACGACGACGGAAGGGAAGGGCCGATGAGCGGCCGCGACACCGTACTGGGCGACATCCGGAGCGCGCTGGCCGACGTACCGGGTGCCGAGGCCCCCGACCACGACCCCGTCCCGCACGATGTGCGCTCCCAGCAGGCGGAGCCGGACGTCGTCGAGCTGTTCATCGAACGCGCCGCCGACTACCGCGCCACCGTCGTCCGCGTTCCGCCGTCCGACGCCGTGGCCGCCGTGGGCCGCGCGCTGGCGCGCACCGGAGCGAGGTCAGTTGTGGTGCCCCCGGGATTCCCTGCAGATCTGGTACCCGAAGGATCCTGGTCCTGGTTGGAGGACGCTCCACCGCTCACGGTCCGACAGCTCGACGCGGCGGACGCCGTGCTCACCACCGTCGCCGCGGCGATCGCCCTCACCGGCACCGTCGTCCTCGACAGCGGACCCGGACAAGGACGCCGTGCGCTGACCCTGCTGCCGGACCAGCATGTCTGCGTGGTCCGGGCGAGCCGGATCGTCGCCGATGTGCCCGAGGCGTTGAGCCTGCTCCCCCCGCACCGGCCGCTGACCCTGATTTCCGGTCCCTCAGCCACCAGCGACATCGAACTGGACCGTGTGGAGGGCGTGCACGGACCGCGAACGCTCGACATCATCGTGATCGCGGGCGAGTAGGTCCCGGATACAGGACTGCCCATGAACGGCGTGGCCCGGCATCGGCCACGACGGCGGCCCGATCCCTCGCCACCTCTCTCATGTTCAGTATGTGGATGCACTTTGAGGCAATCGAGGACTCTGTTGCGCAACTCTGGGGTCAGGTCGTGCGCCGTGGGCGATGTGTTCGAGGCGGCTGCTGCGGGTGTGGTGCTGATTGTGTCCGGTCCAGTACGCGTCGAGTCGGATCATGTTTGAGCGCGGTGGCGGAGAAGACATGCTGGAGGCGGACTTTCGACAGTCCGTTCCAGCAAGCCCGGCGCATGCCGGTGACGTCCAGGGCCTGATTGAGACCTCGGTTCAGCTCTGCCCGAGCGGAGGTGGACCGTTGCCGGCGGTGTGGTGGGGCGCAGCGTAGAAGTTGAGTGTCCACTCCGTCGAGGGAACTTCACGGCGGGCTTCCTCCAGGTCGGCCCACACCGCCCACCTCCGCCGACCGGGCGTTGATGATCCGCGAGGACTACCCCGGCCTCCTCCTCAACTCCCCTCGTACCCAGCGTGCCGGTATCTGCACTTCCTCCGCTGTCGGCCCGGCCCTCGACTGGCGCACTGGAGGCTGCAGCCCATGCCGCACAACCAGCAAATCAGGCACCGAATCGGCCCGGCGAAACCGTCGGCCGGGACACGGCTGCGCCGCCCCGGCCCCTATACGGCCCCTGGGTCTTGGCATTGGCCCTCAAGGCAGTCGCCCGGACCGCGAGCGACACCCTCGATCATCTACTCAGCCGCAGGTCAGAGGGGTTGGAGCTCCCCTGAGCGCCACCGCACCCCAAA
>NZ_KQ948658.1:509272-514250 GCF_001514145.1 Streptomyces canus | reverse complement strand
CACGCGTCCTGGATGGCCAAGTCAAGCCGGCTTCCGAGGCGATCGCTCCAGCTCGACAATGGGCCTTGAACGCGCGAGCAGCGGATTCGCCTTCCCCGGCGCATAACCCCGCGCCGGCCCGAAGGGATCCCCCAGGCCCGGATTCACAGAGGCTGATGGCCCTATCCCCCAGCGAAGGTCAGCCGCTCACTGCCCGCAGGGCCCCCGGCCTGCGGCCATTGAGACGGTCCAGCGCGGTGGCCGTGGCCTGGTCGGCCGGCATGTGCACCACCAGGCGACGGCCCTCGTCCGCAAGCACGAGCGTTTCGAACGACAGACGCAGGCGACCTGCCTCGGGATGCTCGACCACCTCAAGCCCGAAACGGGAGGGCGGGGCCGGGACAGCGGCGAGCCGGTCGCTGAACGGCGCTCCCGCCGCTGCCGTCAGTTCGTTGGCCAGGACGGCGACATGAGGGTCGTGCAGCGAGGCCTCGTTGCGCAGATGGGCGACCTGCTCGTCGGCCAGCCGGTCCCACCCGGGGAACGCGGCGCGGGACCGGTCGTCGGTGAACAGGTACCGCAGCATGTTGGGAGGGTCGCCGTCGAGCAGGCCGAGTGGGCGGGCATACCGCTCGTAGCCCTGTGTCCAGGCCACGATGTCTCCCATCCGGTTGAGCAGGACGGCCGGAGCGGGCTCCAGACTGTCCAGGAGTGCCCGCAAGGTGGGGCGCACCGTGTGCTCCGGCGGTGCGGTGACCGCCTGGCACAAGTGCTTGTCCTCGCCGTGTTCCCTGGTCAGCCGGTGCAACAGCAGTCGGTCTGCCGTCGACAGCTGGAGGATGTCGCCGAGGGCGGCGAGGACCTTGGGGGAGGGGTTGCGGTCCCGTCCCTGTTCGAGCCGGGTGAGGTATTCGACGCTGATGCCGGCGAGGGTGGCGAGCTCGGCGCGGCGCAGCCCCGGCGTGCGACGGCGAAAGCCCGCGGGCAGGCCCGCCTTGGCTGGGGTGAGGGCTTCGCGGCGGGTACGCAGGAAGGTGCCCAACTCGTTGTCGTTCACCTCTCGAACGTACAACGTGCCCCGGCGCAAAGGGTGGCCGTGCCACTACTACCCTTCGGCCGGTCTCCCTCCCCCGCCGCAGGGCCCGCACGATGAGGGCATGAGCCATGACACCCCTGCGAAAACCGCTGTCACGTCCGTCGCCGCGCTGCCCCTCGCTCCCGGCGAGTGGGAACTCGACCCCCACCACTCATCGGTCGACTTCACCATCCGCCACCTCGGGATCAGCAAGGTCCGCGGCCGGTTCACCGAGTTCACGGCCGGGCTGTACGTCGGTGAGACCCTCGAGGAGGTGCGGGTGACCGCCGAGATCGCCCTGGCCTCCGTCGACACCGGGAACGCCGACCGCGACGCGCACACCCGCTCGGCCGAGCTGCTCGATGTGGAGAAGCGCCCGACGATGACGTTTCGCTCGACGCGGATCTCCGGGGACGGTGAGGACTGGACCTTGGCGGGGGACCTGACCATCGCAGACGTGACCCGCCCGGTCACGCTCGCTGTCGAGTTCGGCGGGGTGGTGGACTCCCCTCTGGATCACAGGAAGCACGCCGGTTTCGAGGCGGCGGGCGAGATCCGGCGCGGCGACTTCGGGCTGAACTTCTTCCCCGGGCTACTGGGTGAGGTCATCAAGATTCGCCTGGACATGCAGTTCGCCGGACCGCAGACCCAGGACCCCTGACCGAGCAACGAGGGTGCGCACCGCGGAGCGTTTCCGCGGGCGTGACGACCACATGCGACTTCGACGTGGGGAGGCCGTCCTGCGGCCCCGCGTCGGAAGGAGGACCTCACATGAGCAGTGCCCCTGGTGCGGAATCCAGGCGACCGCAAGAACTTCCGCTACTACGACAACGAGATCGAGCAGGTTGTGTCGAGCGCCGAGACGGGCGGACTGATCACCGTGTCGCGTGCCCTCGTGCGCCCCGGTCAGGCGCCGCCCCTGCACACCCACACCCGAGAGGATGAGAGCTGGATCATCCTGTCCGGCCGCGTCCGGTTCTGGGTCGGATCGACCTCGCTCGACGAGTGCGACGTGCACGAGGCCGAACCCGGCGCCTACGTCTTCGGGCCCCGATCGGTCCCCCACACCTACCAAGCCGTCACATCGACCGCGGAGCTCCTCTGCGTCATCAACCCCGGAGCGATCGAAGGTTTCTTCCACGAGGCCGGGGCCGCCGACACGCGCAGCGACACCGCGCACAGCCTCCTGGAGGAATACGGCTTCGTGATCCACGACAACCCACCCCCCGCCGCCCAGACGTATTGATCACGAGTGTCGTCGACACTCGCCGGGCTTGATGATGGCGACGACATCCGGTGTGGTGGAACTGCTTGTGCCGCACCACGCGGGGGTCTACGCGTCGTCCAAGGTGATGCCCGGCTGACCGTTCACGGCAGGTCTACGCCACCCTCGCCGAGGCCATCGCGGGCAGCTCAGTGACCTGCCCTCGGCGCCACGGCACCGGAACCGTGTCGACTCCGGGGGCGTGTCCCGGAGCAAGCGGCAGTCGTTGGCCGGGCGCCACGAGCATGGCCAACCCCGACGCCCAGCCCCTGGCCTCCCTGGCCGAGCAGGTCGTCTCAGGCGTGCCGCGGGTACAGGTCACCGCCACCTACCCGCTGGAGCAGGCCGCGGAGGCGTTCGCCGCTTCCGTGCCGGCGCCCCGGGCAAGATCGCCGTCCCCTGCTCCTGACCACGCCCGACAAACGCCGCCTCCTACTCCTGACCACGCCCGACCAAAAGAGGTACGACCATGCCCGCCAGGGAGCCCGCCCATGTCGCCTGACCAGCTGATGATGCGCGCCGTCCGGTACGACCGTTACGGAGGCCCCGAAGTGCTCTCCGTCGGTGCCGTTCCGCGTCCGTCCCCCGGGCCGGGTCAGGTGCTCGTTCGGGTCCACGCATCCAGCGTCAACCCGATGGACGTGAAGATCCGCTCCGGCGGGCTGCGTCTGATATCCGGGCGACGCTTTCCCAAAGGCACCGGAGGCGACTTCGCCGGGGAGGTGGTCGCACTCGGCAGCACGGTCACCGACGTCACGGTGGGCGAACACGTGTGGGGCATCCTCAGCGACGTCTCCGGACGGACGGGCACGGCCGGCGAATACATCCTGGCCAAACCCCAAGCCATCAGCACCGCCCCCAGCAGCACAGACCTGGTGGAAGCCGCCGCCCTGCCCGCGGTCGGCATCACCGCACTGCAAGCCCTACGGGACACCCTGCGCCTGCGCTCCGGCCAACGGCTGCTCGTGGTCGGCGCGAGCGGCGGCGTCGGCAGTACGGCGGTCCAGCTGGCCCACTCCTGGGGCGCCCACGTCACCACCATCGCCGGCGCCGCCAACGCCCCGTTCTGCCGCGAACTCGGCGCCGACGTGGCCCTGGACTACGCCACCACCCCACCGAACGCCCTCAACGGGCAGTTCGACGCCATCCTCGACTGCCACGGCTCCTCTGTCCGCGACTACCGACGCGCTCTGCGCCCCGGCGGTCGCATCGCCTCGCCCACCGCCGGCGCCATACCCTTCGCCCTGCTGTCCACCGTCCTGCCCGGTCCGCGCGTACGCCTGATCATGGCCAGCCCCCGACGCGCGGACCTGAAAACCCTCGCCGATCACGTCGACAGGAAGGACCTGCGTCCGGTGATCGAGCGCGTGTATCCCCTGGACGAAATCCAGGACGCCCATCGAGCCACCGAAACCGGCCATGCCCGCGGCAAGCGCGTCATCCGCCTCGTTTAGCGCCTGGTACTACAGGGCTGGATCCGGATCATCTGGAGTCATGGCCGCCTTCGGAAATGGTGCCGTCGTGCTTTCGCCTGATGAGCGCGTCTCCCGATCGACCAGTGAAGTCCATGGTCGATGGCGGTGGGAGTCGAGCCGATCAGGTTGAACAGGCGCCGGACCTCGGCGACGGTCAAGGCCGCGAGCCGCCGCGTTCGTGGCCCGTGGTCACCGCCCACGCCCGCAGGGCCCCCTTTTTTTGCGGGTCCGGGCAATCACGGCCAGGATCGCCAGCGCCAGCATGGCCATGGCGATATGGCCATGCCAGGCGCCGTATGTGCCTACCTGGTAGTGGTCCAGTCCGGCCTGCTGCTTGGCTGCCTCGAAACACTCCTCGACCGGCCGGCGCAATCCGATTGACCGCCACCCGTTCCGGCAGTGATTCCCAGCGCGGGTTGTAGCAGTGGAAGTAGGCGGTCTCGCCGTCCGCGATGCTGCGGCGGACTTCGACAGCTGCGTAACACCGAGGGACTCGGCGAGTTTCCCGACCCTGCGGGTGAAGACACCCAGCAGGTAGGCGGTGGCGACGACCGAGACGGGGCCTATTCGGCCCGCCGCCTGCGTTCCAGGAGCCAGTGCGGGAAGTAACTGCCCTGCCTCAGCTCGGGCACGGCGAGCTCGACGGTGCCCGCGCGGGTGTCCCACTCGCGCGGGCGGTAGCCATCGCGGTGGTTGACCCGCTCGTCACTGACCTGCCCGTACTCGGCGCCGCACAGGGCGTCGGCCTCCGCGGACATGAGCGCGTCGGCGAACGTCTTCACCATCGCGCGCAGCAGATCGGGACTCGCCGCGGCGAGGTTGTCCTCCGCGAGGACGTGCAGGGGCACACTGTCTGGTTGCGGTCAGGCGACTCCGTGGTGCGATCTGGGGCCGTTTTCAGTACGGGCCGTTTCTCCCCCAAGCCGAACCGCTGTGTCGGTAACGGCACGATCCGGACGAGCCCAGTTACCACCACACCGCGCCTGCTCCGCTACGGCCCTGGGCAGAGTGGATGACTCGGCACCGGAGCGACCACTTCCGGTTTCCCCGCGTCCAGCCAGCGTCCAGAATCCAGTGCCCAACCGGCCACAGGATCCGTGTATCGCAAGTTCAACTGCTGCGAACTGGAACATTCGTGCAGGTCAGGGGCGCTCGCTCCACCGACACCGGCAACGAGGCCGAACT
>NZ_KQ948658.1:393429-508667 GCF_001514145.1 Streptomyces canus | reverse complement strand
AACACGTCCCCGGTGGCCAAGTCGAGCAGGCTTCCAAGGCGATCGCTCCAGCTCGACAATGGCCTTGGACGCGCGAGCAGCGGATTCACCTCCCCCAGGGCATACCCCGCGCCGGCCCGAAGGGGTACCAGGCATTGCCGAGGACAACGCGGCCAGCACTCCGTGTACATCGCCCCCACAGGCCGAGGAGGGCCGGCACGGCACATGGCCCCAACTTGCGGCGACGCGGAACGTCCCTGCCAAGCCTGGAGAAGTCGCCCGTGCCCGGTCGCAGGCCGGCGACAGCTCGCCTAGTGAAATACGGATGACGAAACGGTCTTCGTCGTCGAACTCGTTGTCAGAGAACTGGTCACCAACGCCATCCGGTAGGGCGGCGCACCAGTCCGTCTCCGGCTCATCCGGGAACGCGGGCTGATCGTCGAGGTAGTTCGAGCTCTGACGGGCCGACCCAGGGAAACCTTGAGGGTGCGTGAGCGCGGCCGGGGAGCCGAGGGCATGCCACGTCCGCCTCCGCCCCAGGCGGAGCGGGCAGACGCGACCCAAAGACCGAGTCGGCCGCGCGGAACTGCGAGCATCTCTTGCAGATGGTCCAGTAATGCAAACTTCACGGGTTGCGGAGGTACGATATGAAATCGTAGCGCCACCTGAGGGGGACCACATTTTGGAAACGTCAAGCCAGTCCGCAGGTAGGTCATCGAGGGGCAGGGAGGCTCCTGGAGGGCTGCTCGATGCTGTCGATCAGCAGCTCGTCAAACTTCTCATCGCAGACGGGCGAGCGGGGTACGCGGACCTCGGCGCTCGGGTCGAACTGTCGGGCGACGCGGTACGTGAACGGCTGAAGCGCCTGATCGCCGACGATGTGATTCACGTGATCGGCAGCGTCTCCCCCACCACGGTGGGCTTGGACAGCTTTGCGTTGGTGGGAATCACGGTGCGAGGGCCAGTACTCCCAGTGGCCCGAGCACTGGCAGAGATCCCCGAGGCCGACCTTGTCGTGCAGACGACCGGGATGTTCGACATCATCGTCGAACTCGTGTGCCGGGACGACCGAGAACTGCTCCGGGTCCTCGACGAGTCGGTGCGTGGCATTCCGGGAGTACTCACCTGTCTTGCCATGCAATACCTGTCGGTGGAGAAGTACGCGACAGAAGGCTCCCAGCAGCTCCTCCTCGGTGGGGGGCGTCCCGGCACCGCTACAGGCGCGGGCGCGAGGGAGGAGTTCGATGATTCCGACCGTGCCCTGATCGCTGTTCTCCAGCGGGACGGCCGGGCCTCGTTCAAGGAGTTGGCGGAGCAGTCGGGCGTGCCGTACGCAAGCGCCCGCCGCCGGGTGCTACGCCTCCTTGAACGGGACGTGGTCAGGATCGTGACCATCACCAACCAGCTTCTGTACGGTCGGCGGGTACAGGCAGGGGTGGGACTGCGGGTGCAGGGGCCGATCCCCGAGGTCGTGCACGCCCTACGAGAGATCGACGAGGTGGAAGTGGTAGCGGCGACCACCGGGCCGTACGACCTGCTGCTGGAGGTCAGCTGCGCGAGTCGGGCGGATCTGTACCACCTGACCGGCACGGTGCTCCGCCAGATCACCGGCATCACCTCGACGGAGACGTTCGGCTACATCGACATACACAAGCTGCCCTATACCTGGACGGCCCTGTGAGTTCGCTGGTCCCCGTGGGAGCCGACGTGGGTGTGTCGCCTGCGACAGGCAGCACACCCAGGTCCTGGAGTCCTTGCGAGCGGTAATCGCGAGGTGCTCATGCGCCATCCGCAGCAGGCACCGGCGGGGCCGCCGACGGTGGGTCGGCGAGGCGCGCCACCTTGGCCCGGACCTTGAACCACAGGGTGAAACCGAGGAGGGCCACGAAAGCCATGGCCAGGAGCACGGCGTAGTTCTCGTACCAGGGCAGCTGGGGCGACCTGGGCCAGACGATGTTGACCAGCTCGAAGACCAGCCAGAGCGCCGCCACGACCGTGATGGGGTAGCCCCATCGCCCCAGAGTGACGCGCCCAGGTGTCCAACGTCCGCGCAGTCGGTAGACGAGGACCGCCACGACGGGCATCGCGAAGGCGACGAAGAAGCCGCCGGTCGAGAAACTCACGAGGGTGTTGTAGAACTTCGCCGAGAAGCCGGCGCAGAGCACGATCATGGACAGCGTGCCGGCCGTGACAACGGCGGCCAGGGGGTACTGGTGGCGCCCGGCGAGCTTGGAGAGGCGGCCCGAAGCAGGCAGCACGTCGTCGCGTGCGAAGGACCAGATGATGCGCGACGCACTGGTCTGCGCGGCCATCATGCTCGCGAGGAACCCGATCACGATCAGGATGAACAGGGGCTTGGTGACGCTATTGCCCAGCGCGGCCTGAGCCGTCTCGGCGGTGGGGTCGAGCATTGCACCCGAGACGACGGCCTTCATGTCCGGTATGGCCAGAATGAGAGCGAGCCCCGAGAAGAGCACGACGGCACCGATCGCCAGCAGCGACGCCACCATGGCCTTCGGGACGTTCCGCTCGGCGTCGACCACCTCCTCCGCGATGGCGCCGGCGCTCTCGAAGCCCACGAACGCCCAGCCGACGAAGCCCACCGCCGCGAACAGACCCGTCCAGAGCCAGTCTCCGCCGCCCGTTCCGGCGGTGTCGAAGATGACGCTCAACGGCTGGTTGCGGTGCCCGATCAGCAGGATGCTTCCGAGCACGATGCTGCCGACCACCTCAGCCGTCAGGCTGAGTACGGCGAAGGTCTTGACGGCCTTCGGCCCTGCCGCGTTGAGGGCGGTCACCACCAGCGTCACAGCAATCGCGACCAGGACCTTCGTCGTGCTCCCGAAGGGCTGCGTACCGAGAATGATCGGCAGGAAGGTGGCCACGTAGTAGGCACCCCCGGCGACGGCGACCATCAGCGACCACATGTACGCCCAGCCGGCGAACCAGCCGTAGTGCTCCCCGGCCAGGCGGCGTGACCACTGGTACACACTGCCCTCGAACGGCCACTTCGAGGCGAGTTGCGCGAAGACACCGGCCACAAGAAGCTGCCCGACGAGAACGATCAGGAAGGCCCACCAGCCGGCAGGCCCGGCGGAGGTCACGACCAGGGCGAAGACTCCGTAGAGCGCCACGATCGGGGAGATGAAGACAAAGGCGATCGTGAAGGCACTACGGAGGGTGAACTCCTTCTTGAGTCCGCCCGAGACCGCATCCGGCGGCGTCAGCTGCTCGGTCGTCATGGCGTCCCCCTAAGGGACGAAGTGCTGCCTGCTCTACACATCATGTACCTCCAGCGGGGGGTGTCGGGGATCCGCGAGTTGCCTGAGGGGGGTCTTTACTGACGGGCTTCCAGAGCCTCGTGGAGGATGTCGAGGCCCTCGTTGAGGAGGTCCTCGCCGATGACGAGCGGGGGGAGGAAGCGGATGACGTTGCCGTAGGTGCCGGTCACCAGGACCAGGGCACCCTGCTGGTGGCAAGCAGCCGCCAGAGCTGCCGCCGCCTCCGGATTCGGCTCCTTGGTCGCACGGTCCTTGACCAGCTCGATGGCGATCATGGCGCCGCGACCGCGAACGTCACCGATGACGTCGAACCTCTCTGCCATGGCGGTGAGGCGGGGTTTCATGATCGCCTCAATGTTCTTCGCCCTGGCGTTGAGGTCCATCTCCTTCATCGTCTCGATCGCACCGAGTGCAGCCGCACAGGCGATCGGGTTGCCGCCGTACGTGCCGCCCAGGCCGCCCGCGTGCGCGGCGTCCATGATCTCGGCGCGTCCGGTGACGGCGGCGAGCGGGAGGCCGCCCGCGATGCCCTTCGCCGTGGTGATCAGGTCCGGGACGATGCCCTCGTCCTCGCAGGCGAACCACTGCCCGGTGCGGCAGAAGCCGGACTGGATCTCGTCGGCGACGAAGACGATGCCGTTGTCCGCGGCGAACCTGCTCAGTGCGGGCAGGAAGCCCTTCGCCGGCTCGATCACGCCGCCCTCACCGAGCAGCGGCTCGATGATGATCGCGGCGACGTTCCGGGGGCCGACCTGCCTGGTGATCTGGTCGATGGCCTGCGCGGCGGCCTCGGGACCGGCGTTCTCCGGACCGGTCGGCCAGCGGTACCCGTATGCCAAGGGCACCCGGTAGACCTCGGGTGCGAACGGGCCGAAGCCGTGCTTGAAAGGCATGTTCTTCGCCGTCAGCGCCATCGTCAGGTTCGTCCGGCCGTGGTACCCGTGGTCGAACACGACCACGGCCTGCCTCCCGGTGTACACGCGGGCGGCCTTCACGGCGTTCTCCACGGCCTCGGCACCGCTGTTGAACAGCGCGGACTTCTTGGCGTGGTCACCCGGCGTGAGGTCTGCGAGTGCCTCGCAGACCTGCACATAGCCTTCGTACGGAGTGACGCTGAAGGCGGTGTGCGTGAACTGTGCCGCCTGGTCGGAGAGGCGGCGTACCACCGCTTCCGCAGCGTTGCCGACCACCGTGACCCCGAGACCTGAGCCGAGGTCGATCAGCCGGTTGCCGTCGACGTCTTCGACGATCCCGCCCCCCGCACGCGCCGCGAAAACCGGTAGGACCGTGGCGATGGCGTCCGCGACAACGCTCTTCTTGCGCGTCATCAGTTCCTGCGACCTGGGGCCGGGAATCGCGGTGAGGATGCGGCGTTCCTGAGGAACGGCCGGGCCTCCGGGCAGTACGGTCATGACGACTCCTGGAAAAGATGTGCGGATGACGCCAACGCTAGCGACGACGGTGACATTGGCATCAAAAGCTTGTCAAGAGTTCACTCTCTGAAAAAATCCAGAGCAATTGATGATTCGAGTGAACACCGCGCCGCATGTAGGGGCAGCGAGGCCGTCACGCCCCGCGCGTGCTGCCCGGAGCTCGCGACGGGTCGATCTTCGGTGCCCAGGCGGACAGCAGCTCGTAGCCGACATGGGCCGCGGCGACACCGGTGATCTCTGCGTGGTCGTACGCGGGGGCGACCTCGACGATGTCCGCACCGACCACGTTCAGACCGCTGGTGGCGCGCAGCAGCATGAGCAGTTCGCGGGCCGTGAGTCCGCCGGACTCGGGTGTGCCGGTGCCCGGCGCGAAGGCCGGGTCGAGAACGTCGATGTCGACCGAGACGTAGACGGGGCGTTCGCCGAGTCGGGCACGCATGCGTTCGACGGTGCCGCGCACGCCGATGTCCTCGATCTCTTCGCAGCGCACGGGTGCGAAGCCGAGTGCACGGTCATGGTCCATGTCGCCGGGCCCGTACAAGCCGCCGCGAATGCCGACGTGCATGCATCCTTCGCGGTCCAGCAGCCCCTCCTCGCCGGCGCGGCGGAAGGGCGTGCCGTGCAGGTAGGGGGTGTTGAAGTAGGTGTCCCAGGTGTCGAGGTGCGCGTCGAAGTGCAGGACGGATATCGGCCCGTGCCGGGCGTGCAGCGCGCGCAGCACCGGCAGGGCGATGGTGTGGTCGCCGCCGAGGACGAGCACCTTGTCCGCGCGTTCCAGGACGCTGCGGGCACCCTGCTCGATGGAGGTGATGGCGGCGGGGATGTCGTAGGGGTGGGCGGTGATGTCGCCGAGGTCGACGACCTGCTGGCCGAGGAAGGGCCAGGCGTCGGCCTCGGGGTTGTAGGGGCGCAGCAGGCGGGAGGCGATACGGATGTGCTGGGGGCCGAATCGGGCACCGGGCCGGTAGCTGACACCGGCGTCGAAGGGGACACCGACGACGGCCACGTCGAGATCGCCGGTCTCGTGGGGGCGCGGCAGCGAGGCGAAGGTGGTGGGTCCCGCGAAGCGGGGGACCTGGGTGAAGTCGGTCTGTCCAACCACCTGGTCGAGGCGGACCCGGGGCTGGGGAGGCAGGGGGGTGCCCATGTTGGCGCCTTTCTTGGGGATGCGGTGGTGGTCACAGCAGACTGGCGAGTCCCTTGCGGACTCCCTCTGCCAGCTGCTCGAGTTCTGTGTCGGTGACGCACAGGGCCGGTGAGATCTGCAGGCCGCCGGAAGCGAACGGACGGGTCAGAACGCCGGCGTCACGGATGGCGTGCACCGCGCGGTGGACGAGGGAGGGGTCCTTGCGACAGTTCGCTCGGGCCGGCCCAGAGCCTGCGAGCGGTCGGTCAGTTCGTCGGTCGGCGCGTTGGCGTAGTCGCCGAAGGTGGAGTACACGTGCAGGCGCGGAAGTTGGGCGTGGGCCGCGTCGGCGATCTCGCGACGCCCGTAGTCGGCGTGGCAGAACCAGTTGGTCCCGAGCGGCAGACATGTCCTGGGCAGACATGTCCTGGAAGGGATGCCCGTGGGCAGAGGTGTTCCGGGTGGCACTGGGCATTGCGTGAGTTCCTCAGTTGCGGGGACGACCGATCCGATTGAGGCGGCCGGCCCAGGACCGGCCTACAGGTCGATCACCGTGGTCTTGAGCTCGGTGTAGTGGTCGACGGCAGCCGAACCCAGCTCGCGGCCGAACCCGGACGCCTTCACACCGCCGAAGGGCAGGGTGGGGTGGAAGACCCCGTAGGTGTTGACCCACACGGTGCCTGCGCGCAGGCGCCGGGAGACGCGGTGTACGCGGGAGGCGTTCGTGGTCCACACGGATGAAGCCAGCCCGTAGGCGGAACCGTTGGCCAGTCGGAGGGCCTCGCCCTCGTCGTCGAAGGGCAGCACGGTCAGGACCGGGCCGAAGACTTCTTCCTGTTCGATGCGCTGCCCCGGCCGGGCTCCGGTGACGACAGTCGGGGCGACGAAGAAGCCCTCCTCGTCGGGCAGTTCAGATGTGGTCTCGACGTTGGCACCCTCTGCGGCCGCCTGGTCGACGAATGCGGCGACACGGTCGCGCTGTACGGCCGAGACGAGCGGCCCCAGGCTGGTCGCCGGAGCCAGGCCGTGACCGAGGGACAGCCGGCGGGTGCGGCTGATGAGTTCGGCGACGAACTCATCATGGACGCGACGGTCGATGATCAGGCGGCTGCCGGCGACGCATACTTGTCCGGCGTTGGTCCAGATGCCCCCCATCACACCGTCGATCGCGGCGTCCAGGTCTGCGTCGGCGAAGACCAACTGGGGGCTCTTGCCGCCGAGTTCGAGGCTGACCTTGGTGAGGGTGCCGGCGGCGGCGCGCATCACGGCCTGGCCGGTGCGGGTCGATCCGGTGAACGCGATCTTGTCGATCCCCTGGATTGCCGTGAGCGCCGCGCCGGTCGCTCCGGCCCCGGGAAGGATGTTGACCACGCCGTCCGGGACACCGGCCATCGCGCACAGCTGCGCGAGGTAGGCCGTCGACAGGACCGTCTGCTCCGACGGCTTGGCCACGAAGGTGTTGCCGAACGCGAGGGCGGGCGCCAGCTTGTACATGAGAATGGGCAGCGGGTAGTTCCACGGCGTGATGGCCGCGCATACTCCGATCGCCTCGCGGGTGCCGGTAGCGACGAAACGGCGCGGTGCGGGGATGACCGAGCCCTCGACCTTCGTGGCCCACCCCGCGTAGTAGCGCAGCACGGCGACCGCCTCCTCGATGTCGAGGCGGGCCTCGGCCAGAGGCTTGCCGGTGTCCAGGGCCTCCAGCTGGGCCACGACCTCGGCGTCCTTCTCCAACAGGTCGGCGAGGTGGCGCAGCGTCTGCTCGCGCACCTCCGGGTCCAGCTCGCTCCAGCGACCGTCGTCGAAGGCCCTGCGGGCGGCAGCCACGGCGTCGGTGACGTCCTCGGCCGACGAGGCGGCGTAGGCGGTGACGGGCAGGCCGGTGCCCGGGTCGATCACATCAATGAGGGTGTCGGAGCGGGCCGTGCGCCAACTGCCGTCGATGAAGGGGCCCAGCGGCGGCTTGTCGAGCCAGCTGAGCACGGTGGACGACAGCAGGCCGCGTACTTCGGGGGTCAGTTGTGCGGTCATGGGATGCTCGTTTCTGTACGTCGCCGGTGCGGACGTCACCACTGGGTGGCGATGTACTTGGTCTCGAGGAACTCGTGGATGCCGTGCCGTCCGCCCTCGCGGCCGATGCCGCTCTGCTTGACGCCGCCGAACGGCGCGGCGGGGTCGGAGAACACGCCGGTGTTCAGGCCGACCATGCCGGACTCCAGTTGTTCGGCCACGCTCAGACCGCGCCGCAGGTCCTGCGTGAAGACGTAGGACCCCAGGCCCATTTCGGTGCCGTTGGCCATCTCGATCACGGCGTCGTCGGAGTCGAAGGAGACCACCGGCGCGACGGGCCCGAACAGCTCGTGGTCGAGCACGGGGGCGGTGGGCGGGACGTCGTCGATCAGGGTGGGCGAGAAGTAGTAACCCCTCTCCTTGAGGGGGCTGCCGCCCAGCACCACCCTGCCGCCGGAGTCGACGGCCGACTGGACCGCCTCGGTGAGGGAGTCACGCGCGGAAGCCGAGGCCATCGGGCCGACCTGCACCGACCGCACATGGCCAGGGCCCACCTCGAGTTCGGCCAGGCCCTTGGCCAGCCGGGAGACGAACTCGTCGTGCACGGAGGCGTGGACGTAGAACCGGTTGGCGGCGGTGCACGCCTCGGCGTTGTGCCGCATCTTGGCCACCAGCGCGCCGGAGACGGCCGCGTCCAGGTCGGCGTCGGAGAAGACGATGAACGGGGCGTTGCCCCCCAGTTCCATCGACGTCTTCAGCACCCGCTCGGCGGCCTGGCCGAGGAGGGCACTGCCTACGCGGGTGGAGCCGGTGAAGGACAGGGCGCGTACCGGCCCGCGGGCGACGAGCTCGGCGGTGAGGGAGACGTCGCGGGCCGTGGGTACCACGTTGACCACTCCGGCGGGGACGCCCGCCTCGGTGAGCAGGCGGGCCAGGTACAGCGAGGTCAGTGGCGTCTGTCGGGACGGTTTGACGACGACCGTGCAGCCGGCGGCCAGCGCCGGCGCGACCTTCCGCGTGATCATCGCGGCGGGCAGGTTCCACGGGGTCAGCAGCAGGGACACCCCGACCGGCTGGGAGATCTCGATGATCCGCCGCTCGCCGGAAGGCGCCATCCCGAGGTGGCCCGGAATGCGGACGGCTTCCTCGCTGTACCAGCGGAAGAACTCGGCCGCGTAGGCGACCTCGGCCTCGGCGTCCGTGCGCGCCTTGCCGTTCTCGGCGGTGATCAGAGCGGCGAGTTCGTTCTTCGCCGCGATGATGAGTTCGAAGGCACGGCGCAGAATCTCGGCTCGCTCCCGCGGCGCGCGTCGGCTCCACTCGGGCAGCGCGGCGGCAGCGGCCGCGGCCGCGTCCTTGCCGTCCTCGACGGTGGCGTCCGCCACGCTCGTGAGGATCTGCTCGGTGGCGGGGTCCTCCACGGGGAACGTGCCGCCGTCCGCGGCGGGACGGAAGGCGCCGTCGATGAACAGCTCGGTGGGGGCGGAGGGGATCACTGGGGCACCTCACTGGAGTTGGGCGTACGGAACTCGTCGTTGTCGGCGCCGAGCCGGGGAACGGGTCCCGGTCGCGCGCCCCGGCCGTCGAACAGCAGGGGCAGGCGCGGCAGGCTGAGTGCGGTGCCGTCGGTACGCCGGGCCCGCTCGTCGTCGATCGGCGCGAACAGGCCGCGGTGGGCCAGCTGTTCGCAGGCCCGGACGTCGGCGATGGTCTGCACGAGGCCGGCCGGCTGCCCCGTCTCACGCAACGCGGCGACCGCCTCGTGACGATCCTTGTCCTTGGCCCACTCCTCCAGGAGCGGCACGATCCGGCCCGCCATGTGCTCGGCACGCTTGAGGGTGGTGTCC
This sequence comes from Streptomyces canus, assembly GCF_001514145.1. Lineage (GTDB taxonomy): Bacteria > Actinomycetota > Actinomycetes > Streptomycetales > Streptomycetaceae > Streptomyces > Streptomyces canus. Next base: position 498,991 of record NZ_KQ948658.1, on the reverse strand, counting down.
AGCTCCGGGTCGCTCTCCAGCTCGGGGCGGCCCAGCGCGGCGCAACAACGGCGCCACATCTCCTCGGTCGGGATCACGATGGACACCCAGCCTCCGTCGCCGGCCCGGAACGCGCCGACGGGGCTGAACCGGTCGATGCCCCGGGTGGGGATCTCGCCGGTGTACTCGTGCAAGGTCAGCGGGCGTTCCAGGAAGGCCGCGCCGATGTCGTACATGGCGGCGTCCACGTGGGAGCCGTGGCCGGTGGCGGCCCTGCCCACGAGCGCGGTGAGGATGCCGATGGTGGCGTAGATGCCCGCCATCAGGTCCATGGTCCCCATGGGCGCCAGGCCGGGCGGGCCGTCCTGCTCACCGATGAGGCTGGACAGGCCGCTCATGCCCTGGATGACGGAGTCGAACGCGGGCCACTTCGCGTAGGGGCCGCCGTTGGTCCCGAATCCGGAGATCTCGCAGATCACCAGGCGAGGGAAGCGTTGGCGCAGGTCCTCGGGGGCGAGGCCCTGCCGTTCCAGAGAGCCGGGCCGCAGGTTGCTGACCAGGACGTCGGCTGTCGCGAGGAGTTCCTCGAAGGTCCGGCGGTCGTCGTCGGTGGACAGGTTCAGCTCGACGGACTTCTTGCCTCGGTTGTAGGAGGCGAAGCCGCCGCTGATGTAGTCGTCGTCGGGCCCGACCTTGGGGTCGTACCAGCGGCGCGGGTCGCCGGTGGTGGGGCGCTCCACCTTGATGATCTCGGCGCCGGCGTCGGCGAGCAGCTGGGTGCAGTAGGGCGCGGCGATGTACTGCTCCAGCGAGACGACACGGATGCCGTCGAGGAGTTCGAGGCCGTCAGCCATGGTCTTCTCCGATCGTTCCGGCAACCAGTGCCACGGGGCGGAAGTCGAGGACCTCGACCGGTTCGCTTCCCGGCCTGCGGGCCTGTCCGCGGATGCGGAAAGCGACCAGGGCCCCGCTGTCGACGGGCAGCGCCTCCTCACAGGTGATGTGGAAGGAGAGCAGGTCGTCCTCGAAGGACGGGGCCAGGTGATCGCACGAGCGCCAGCCCACGACGGCGGCCAGACCGGGCACGAGCCGGGACAAGGACGCCTGGGCTAGCGCGACGACGTGTCCGCCGTAGACCAGGCGACGCCCCTGCTGGCCGCGTGCCGGGTCGCGGTGGGCGGCGGCCTGGTTCTGGGTCAGCCGGACCAGGTCCAGGGCGCCGCTGATGGAGTCGCGCAGCGGATCGCCTGCCTGCCAGCCGGCTTCGGGCAGCGGGGCGGTGGAGAGGCGGGCGAGGTCCCAGCCCTTCGGTACGGCCGGCAGCAGTTCCGTCAGGCTGCGGCCGGAGTCGGCGTTGCCGATGTCCCCGGCCTCGATCAGGTGGTTCTGGCTCCGGACGGGCAGGAGGGCCAGGCGTTCCAGCGAGGCGACCAGTTCGCCGTGCTGGTCACGTGTCTCGATCGCCAGCAACACCTTTGCCCGGCGGCCCTTGCCGTTGTCGCGGGTGAAGGCGCGGGCGACGGGGGTGACGGTCGAGGTCAGTGTCGTGCCCACCGGGATCTGCTGATGCACGGTCACGTCGCGGTAGAACAGGTTGGCGATGACGATCCTGGTGGCGACGGTGGACTGACCGATGGCGACCTGGAGGGCGAGCGCGGAGTTCACCACACGTGCCGCACGGCCGGTGGTGGCGTGTGACAGCGGAAGGCTCAGGGCCAAGCGGGCGGGGTCGCCGCTGATCGCCTGGTACTGGGCGGCCAGGCCCTCGTCGATGGTGATGGCCGGGGCAGCGGGCAGCGGCTCACCGATGGTGAAGTCGTCGCCGTAGGGGCCGTCGAGGTAGGGGGAAGTGCTCATCGGTCTGTCTCCGCGAGGATGTGCTGGGCCCGGTCGATGACAGGCCGGTCGACCATCGCTCCGGCCACCTTGATCGCGCCGGTGGCCGGGGTCTCCCGTACGGCGTCGACGACCTGGCGTGCCCAGGCGGCCATGTCCGGGGTGGGGCCGAACGCGGTGGTGACGGCGTCGAGTTGGGCGGGGTGGACGCACAGCTTGCCGGTGAAGCCCAGCGCCGCCTGCAGCGTGCAGTCCGCGTGAAGCTGCTGGGGGTCGCCTACGGCTGCCGTGGGCCCGGCGATCGAGGCAATGGCGGCGCCGGCGGCGCTGTTGACGATGCGGGCCTGCGCCCAGGTGGTGTCCTGCGCGTGCAGGCCCCCGCTGCGGGCGAGTTCGCTTCGGTAGTCCAGCTCGCCGAACATCAGGGCTCGCACCGACGGATGGGCCGCGACGTCCCAGGCATGCTCGACGCCGTCGGCGGTCTCGATCAGCGCCACCAGAGGCAGCTCGCACCGGCCGGCCAGGATGTCCACGGTTGCCGGGGTGGCCTTGGGCAGCACCAGCGCGTCGATGTGTTCGGCCACATCCTTGATCGCGGCGAGGTCCGCATCCAGGTGGGGTGAGGAGGCGGCGTTGACGCGCAGCCACAGTCCGCGCGGCGCGGCGGCCAGCCCCTCTGCCGCCTGGACGAACAACTCTCGGGCGACGGCCTTGGCGGTCTCGGCGACTCCGTCTTCGAGGTCGACCATCAGCGCGGAGGCCGTCGCCTGCCGCGCCTTGTCGAGGAACCGCTCGGAGGAGGCGGGAACCGCCAGCACGGTACGAGTGAAGGGAGTCGTCATGCCGGGGTGTACCTCACCGGGAGAGCGGCCAGCCCGTTGACGAAGTTGGAGTGCAGCCGCTCGGGCTCACCGCTGACCTCGATGTCGGGCAGCCGGGCGAAGAGCTCCTCGAAGAAGATGGTCATCTCCTTGCGGGCGAGCACCGCCCCCAGACAGAAGTGCGGACCGCCGCCGCCGAAGGCCACATGCCGCTCTTCGGCGCGGGCGAAGTCGAGTTCCCCTGCCCGCTCGATGACGCTCTCGTCGCGGTTGGCCGACGTGTACCACATCACAACCTTGTCGCCCTTGGCGATGGGCTGGCCGGCGAGCTCCGTGTCGCGAGTGGCGGTGCGGCGGAAGTAGCGCACCGGCGTGACCCAGCGGACGATCTCCTCGACAGCGCGCGGCGCCAGCTGCTGGAAGTCGCTCTGCCAACGGCGCCGCTGCTCGGGGTGGAGGGACAGCGCGTACATGCCCTGCCCGATGCTGGTCGCGGTGGTCTCGATGCCGGCAGTCGCCAGCAGGGCGAAGAAGACGGCGATCTCGTGGTCGCTCATGTGCCGGCCGTCGACCTGTGCGGTCAGTAGCTTGCGCAGGAACGACGCGGAGTCGGAGACCTGCTCGCGGGCCAACGCCACCAGGCTCTCGGCGTAGGCGATGATCTCCAGCATGGCGTTGTACGCCTCGGCTGTGCCGTACGCGGACAGCGCGGTTCCGGTGAGGGCCACGAGGCGCGCGCGGTCGTCCACCGGGACGCCGAGCAGCTCGCAGATGATCTGCGCCGGGAAGTCACCGACCATGTCCTGCATGAAGTCGCACCCGTCCTGTGCCGCGACTCGGTCGATACATCGGCGGGCGTGCAGGCGGATGGTGTCGCCGAGGGCTTCCACCGTCCGCGGGGTCAGGACCCGGTTGACGATGGCCCGGTGGTGGGCGTGCGCGGCACCGCTCATGTTGAGCATGCCGCCGAAGATGTGGACCATCTCCGGTGTCATGTCGACGATCTCGGTGCCGTGGTCGGAGGTGAAGGTCTCCTGGTCGCGGCTGACCTCGACCACGTCCTCGAAGCGCACGACCGACCAGAAGCCGCGGCCCCCCTCGGGGAACCAGTCGGACGGCGGCTCTTCGTGCCAGTGCACGGCCTTTTCGCGGCGCATCTCGGCGAACGCGGCTTCGATGTCTTTCTGCAGCCAGAACTCCGGCAGGGCCGGGTTGTGGGCCTGAGTCTTGTCAACCATGGGTGCGGCCTGTTCCAGGGGTCAGAGGTCGAGGGTGAGCTTGCGGGACAGGCAACGGCCGACGCAGATCATCATCGTCTCGTTGCTGTCCCGTTCTTCGGGGGTGAGTACCTGGTCCCGGTGATCGGGGGTGCCGTCCAGGACGCCGGTCTCACAGGAGCCGCAGTAGCCCTCCTCGCAGGAGAAGGGAACCTGCGGCACTACCTCTCGTACGACGTCGATCAGACGCCGGTCGACCGGGACGGTCAGGGTGCGACCCGAGCGGGCCAGTTCGACCTCGAACTCGGTGTTGGTCCCCGACTCGGCATCGTCGGCGTCCTGCGGCTTGGCTCCGAACCGCTCCAGGTGCAGCGCCCCCGGCGGCAGCAGCAGCTCGCTGAGGGTCTCGGCCGCCTGCAGCATCGGCTCGGGGCCGCACGCGTACACCGCGGTCCCCTCGGGTGCGCCGGTGAACGCGGCAGCGAAGTCCGGGTGTCCCTGCTCGTCCTGTGCCACCAGCACCACGTCGCCCTGGGAAAGCGCGGCCAGTTCGATGAGTTCGTCGGTGTAAGCCATGGACGTGCGGGTCCGGCCTCCGTAGAGCAGCCTCCAGGGAGTGCCGGTTGCGGCGGCTTCCCGGACCATCGCCAGGATGGGAGTGACCCCGATGCCTCCCGCGAGGAAGAGGTAGCGTTCGGCCGGGGCCAGCCGGAAGTGATTACGAGGCCCACGGATACCGGCCGTCGTGCCTTCGGTCAGCCGGTCGTGTACTTCCGCCGAACCACCGCGGCCTTCGGGCTCGCGGAGCACGGCGATCGTGTACTCCAGGGGCCGTTCCGGATGCCCGCACAGGGAGTACTGCCGGATGGTGCCGGAGGGAAGGACGATGTCGATGTGGGCGCCTGGCTCCCAGTCCGCAAGAGGACCGTCAGCGGGATGAGCAGCGGCGAGGGTCAGTTCCACGACGCCTTCCGCCACCTCACGGCGCCGGGTGATCGTGACCTGCTGCTCCTCGGCCGACACCACCTGCTCGCGAGGAAAGTCCTGTCCCGCCGCAGCTGTGTTTGCCCGGTCTGTCTGAGTGCTCATGAGCCGTGCCTCACTCTCCTTCGTGTACCTCTCGGCGCTACGGCCGTCGTGCTCGCGCTCCCGCCTTGTCTGGGGCGCGTTGACCGGGAATCGGCGAAGCGCGGATGGGGTGTGCGCGAGTCCGAAACCGCTGCGGCGACCTCAGAAGACGTGCAGGGCGTCCAGAACATCGGTCGCCAGCCTTTCGTCGCCTCTGATGTCGAGATCCGCCTCCCGCCAGGGCTGCCGGCGCGTTCCCCACAGGTGGAAGGAGTCGGCGGATGCGGTGATCTGGGCTTCCGACGCCGAAGACGCTCCCTGCTCGACGGAGATCCGTTTCCCTGCGGCCGCGGGCACGAGGGACCAGCTCCCGCCCCCGGGCCCGCTCAGCGACAGGACCACAGGGCGCGTCAATGAGGCAGCCAGTCGCGAGGGGGACATCTGCGGCAGCCCGGCAAGCAACCACGTCAGGCTGGCCGACATCACCGTCTCGTCTGCCGTGACCTCCAGGGCCTCAACGGTCCCTCGTGGCGCGGCGAGATCGTGGCGGAGATGGCAGTAGTGATCGAATGCGAGCGAGTCTGCGATCAGGTGAGCCGGGTAAAGCCCCGCATCATCGAAGTCGACCACGGCGGACGCGGCCGGCTCGTTCTGCATCTCAGCGAGAGCGTCCAGGGCCGGCCGGAGCAGCCGGGCGTAGTTCTCGAGTGTGTGACCGGGCTGTTCGCTTCGGAAAGCGGCGACCGCCACATCGTTGCTGCGCTCGATACTGCCGGGGAACGGAGCAGGCAGCGAGGCCGGATCGGCGATCTCCCGCAGAGTGCACACGAGGTGCACCAGCAGATCGTGATTGCTCCAGCCCGGGCATGCGCTGGGCTGCGCCCAGCCGCTGCCGTCGAGAATTCCGCCGAGCGCGAGAACGGATCGGGACAAGCGTTCCAACGCACTGACCCCATGAGATGTCATGGTTCCTCTCCCGACATCGGCTGTCTTCGCACTGTCTTCGCCTGCTCTTGCGCACAGGCCGTCACTTCCGGCGAGCGCCACGGGCCTGCACGCGGCAGGTGCCACTGCGGCCTGACCTGATACCGGCACCCAAACGGTCAGCCGCCGGTCAGACCGGCAGGGACTGACCCAGCTCGAACGCCATCTCCGCACCTGCGTCGACGACGACGTCCGTACCGTTGATCCAGCTGGATTCGGGCCCGGCAAGGAAGCCGACGACCGAGGCGATCTCCTCCGGGCGTCCGTTGCGGCCCCCGGCCAGCGCGGTCAGGGGGTCGAGCTCCTCGTGGCCCATCGAGTCGTAGAACTCGGGTAGGAGCGGGGTTTCCACCGGCCCCGGGCTCACCGTGTTGAGGCGCACATGGCCGCGGTATCGCTGGGCCGCGTAGGAAGTCCACACGATGAGGGCTTCTTTGCTGCGGGTGTAGGCGTCCTTGCCGTTCGTCAGGGCCTCGCTACCGGCCTGCACTCCCGCCTCGAAGGTCGGCGCCTGCACGAGCCGCGTGACTTCTTCGAGGTGGTCGCGCCAGTACCAGCCCGCGGTGGAAGCCACACTGACCACGGCACCCCCGGCGTTCATCCTGGGCGCAAGCCGGTCCGTGAGGTGCCGAAGCCCGAAGAAGTTCACACCCAGGACCAGCGGAACCGGCGAGGTCCCCGAGACTCCTGCGACATTGCACAGCACATCCACCGGCCGGCGGAGAGCTTCGACAGCGGCATCGATCGAGGAACAGTCGTTCAGGTCGGTCTCGATGTACTGAGCCGTGGCGCTGCCCGGCTTGCGGTCGAGCACGAAGATCTCGTCCCCCTGCGCCGAGAAACGCCGGACGACGGCGTCGCCTATCCCGGACGCCCCACCAGTGACCACCACGGTGCGAGACCTGGCCATCTTCGGTTCCCTTCGAACACCTGCGGGCTGTTGCCGCATGACCATCGCCAGGGCAACTTCGGATGCACTCACGATGACACGGAGACCCACCCAAGACAAGGGAAACTTTCAAAAAGATGAACCCCAAGGAGGTTCATTTGCATTCATCGGGCTAGTGAGCACCATTTATGTTCATCTCGAACTTGCTAACGCTTGTCCCGCGTGGAAGCCTTGCGCACAGGGCTCAACAGGCACCTGGACGAGGTGCTCCGTACCCCAGTCATGACAAGCCGCCGCAGGGAGAAGGACATGGCCTGGATCGTTCTGGTGATCTCGGGAGTGCTGGAAGCCGTATGGGCCACGGCACTGGGTAAGTCGGAGGGCTTCAGTCGACCGGTACCGACCACTGTCTTCGTGGTCGGCTTGGTGCTCAGCATGATCGGCCTGGCCTACGCGCTGCATTCAGTGCCGGTGGGCACGGGGTACGCCGTGTGGGTGGGCATCGGCGCGGTACTGACCGCGACATACGCGATGGCCTTCGACGGGGAGCCCGTCAATCTGATGAAGGTCCTCCTGCTCACCGGCATCATCGGATGCGTGGCCGGCTTGAAGCTGGCGCACTGATCGAGCTCCCGGGGTGCGCTCTCTCGACCGCCGGCCTCGGGGGCCGGGCGACGAGGGGGCCCGCAAATGCATCGCAGGGTGTAGATGTGAACGCGCCGGCAGCTTTGGCGCCGAGCGAGCGGCAGGAACCACCCATCTCGCCCGAACCGGAAGCCGTGGTCCACCTGCTGGCCTTCAGCGTCGCCCTCTTCCTCCTCGCCAAGACCCCTCTCCCGGAATCACCAAGTCCCGCGAGAACGCCGTAGGACCGTCGAGGACGGCGTCAACCGGTCACAGTCGGCGCGCGCCGAGACCGAAGATGTTCTGACGCACCATGAGAACCTGCTCGACGAGGCTCACCGAGAGCGCACGCTGCTCCAGCAGGAGGCCGTCGAGCAGAGTTTCGTGATCATCGCCGAGATGCAGGCCGAGGGTCTGCGCCAAAGGCGGCCCCTCGGCCCTCGCCACCCCTGCAGGCGCGGCCTCCTCCAGGCCCTCCCCGCCCGAGACTTCACCCCCATCCCCGGCATGCTCCCGGAACTCGGCGACCTCCCCGATGGCTGCGCGTTCGCACCGCGCTGCGAGCGGGCGACCGACGCGTGCACCGCGCTGCCGTCCCTGACGAGCAACGTCGCCTGCCACCACCCGCACGTCCCTGAGGACGCCCATGCTTGAACTGCGCGCCATCACCGCCGGATACGACCACCGCACCCCCGTGGTCCGGGACGCCACTCTGACAGTCCAACCGGGCGAAGCCGTCGGCCTCCTCGGCCCCAACGGCTGCGGGAGTCGACCCTGGCCCGGGTCGCCGCGCTCCTGCACCGCCCGGACTCCGAGATCGTGGTCCGCGACGGCAGCGCGGTCCGGCACTGGCGCCACCGTGCCCCGCGTGAGCAACGCACCGCTTTCGGCGTCGTCTTCCCGCGGCCCAGGCTGTCCGCGGATCCTCGACTGCGACTCAGGCACCTGATGGCCGGGCTCCTGCGTGCCACCGGCCGCCGCGACTCGGCCACCGAGCGGGTCCCCGAGCTCGCCACCACCGTCGGCCTCACCCCCGACCTACTGGGCAGACGTCCCCACGAAGTCAGCGACGGTCAACTCCAACGCGCCTGCCTCGCCCGCGCCCTCGTCCTGCGGCCCCGCTGGCTGATCTGCGACGAAATGACGGCGATGCGCGACGCGTCGACAACTGCCGTGCTGGTCGACGTGGTTGAGGACTACCGGCGAACCACCGGCGCGGGGCTGCTCGCCGTAGGACATGACCGTACGCTCCTGAACCGCTGGTGTGATCGCACGCTCCACTGGGAGACACTCGGCGCGGTGAGCAGCACCCGACCAAAAAGTCGCGCGTATTGGCCTTGCGGACCGACATTCCTGCCCGACGTCCCCTGCCCGGAACGGCGTCGAAAACCCTCAGCTGCCTGCCAACGGCCTATCACACCTGACGTACCCGAACGCCGGGAAGGTCGTCGAAGCGGGCCCGCTTGTCGTAGGTGACCACCGTGCGCGCGGTGGTCAGCGCGGTGGCCGCGATGATCAGGTCATGGGCACCTCGGGGCTGGCCGGCTCTGCGGACGTGGGCGAGCAGCCGTGCGTGCGCGCGGGCCACGTCCACGGTGTATTCCTCGACCGGGATGGTGGCGAGGACGGTGTCGACGAAGGACTGGCGGGCGACCCGGTTGGTGTCGTCCGCCAGTTCCACGCCCTGGAGCAGTTCCGCCGCCGTGATGGCGGCGATCGCTGGATCGTCGTCGTCGGCCAGCGCCTGGTCGAGGGAGATCTTCCGGCGCTCGATCGCGATCAGCACGCCGGTGTCCAGGATCAGTCGCTCCACGGATCGTCCAGCGTCAACAGATCACGTGTGGCGGTCACGTCGTCCTCGAAGGCGTCGTCGAGCGTGCCGACATGAGGCAGGAGAGCGTCCTTCACAGCCCGCCCCGTGGCCTTGGGTGCGGGAGCGAGCACGGCCAGACGCTTGCCTCCGCGGGTGATCACGATGGTTTCCCCGCGTTCCGCACTGTCCAGCACGGAGGCGAAGTTCCGTGACGCTTCGGTAGCGGTCATCGTCTTCATGACCTGATTTTCTCAGAGAATCTGATACCCGACAAGACATGTGGTGAACCGGCAGGGCTCCGGGCCGGCGAGCGATCGCCCCCGGGGGCCGTTTTCAGTACGGCCGTTATCCCAGCAATCACCTCGGCCACCGCACCCTCGGACGGACGACCGCACCCACACGCCGCCCAGAACAGCGGGCCGACTCGAAGATCACCAGATGGCACTTGCGATTCCTCGCGTCCAGCCGGCGCCCAGAATCCAGTGCCCAACCAGCCACAGGATCCGTGTATCGCAAGTTCAACCGCTGCGAACTGGAACATCCGTGCAGGTCAGGGGCGCTCGCTCCACCGACACCGGCAACGAGGCCGAACTCACGAGCAGCGGATTCAGTCCGTTCAGGCGAAGTTGACGATCCGACACCCAAAAATGAACGTTTCCGCAGGTCAGAAGCCTGCACAAGTGGGGCGGGTGGGACTCGAACCCACGGCCGACGGATTATGAGTCCGCTGCTCTAACCGGCTGAGCTACCGCCCCATAGCGGCGTGTCGCGTACATGCGTGCGCGCCGTCTGCCGCAGCATAGCCGCTCATACGATCTCCTGCCTCGCAGGGGCGACTTCGCATGCCCTTGAGGACTACGCCGTGACCTGCACGGTTGCGGTGGACATGAAAAAGGACCCCATCGGGGTCCTCCTTCTTCCTGCTCTCCCGACTGGACTCGAACCAGTAACCTGCCGGTTAACAGCCGGCTGCTCTGCCAATTGAGCTACGGAAGATCGAAGCTCCCCCGACTGGACTCGAACCAGTAACCTGCCGGTTAACAGCCGGCTGCTCTGCCAATTGAGCTACGGAGGATCGCCTCGTTGCATCGAACGTACCTCCCTGGGTATTCGCCAGGGGGCGGGCGCTCGCTGCGACACATACATTAGCGCAAGCAGGGGGGTGCTCCGCCAATCGGTTCCTCCGACACCGACATCGCACCGGAGACCTACACAAGAAGGGTGGCCGCCATGCGCTACAAGCTCACGTTCGTGGTCGGACTGACTCTGGGTTACGTGCTGGGCACCCGTGCCGGGCGCGAGCGCTACGAACAGTTGAAGAAGTCCGCCCGCCAGGTGTCCCAGAACCCCGCCGTCCGCAACACCGCGGAGACGGCGGCCCAGCAGGGCCGCCAGTTCGCCGGCAAGGCCTACCACGCGGTCAGCGACAAGGTCGGCGACCGGGTGCCGGAGTCCGTGACCCAGCGGGTGCGTTCGCTCCGGGACCGCAACACGAACGGTGCGCCGGAGGACGACTGGGGCACCAGCAACACGTGAAGCCGACAGTGACGCACACCACCCGCAGACGCGGGGCGTGCCGGTCCGCGGCTCGGCCATGAGGCGCGAGCGGTCCCGGCGGTCCCACGTCGGCGCATCCGTGCGCGCCGTTACGACGCTACGCCCATAGAATTTGCGCCATGGGGATAGTCGCCGGGTTGGACAGCTCACCCGATTTCACTCGCATCGTCGTCTGCGACGCAGACACCGGTGCCGTGCTCAAGCAGGGGTATGCCGCGCACCCGGTGGAAGGCGGCGGCCGCGCATCCGACGTCGATCCCCAGGCGTGGCTCCTCTCCCTCGGTGAAGCCGCCGGCGGCGGTCTCCTCGAGGGCGTGCAGGCCATCGGTGTGTCGTCGCAGCAGAACGCCGTCGTACCCCTCGACGCCCAGGGCAACACCGTCCGTCCCGCCATGGTGGGCGGCGACAAGCGCGCGCAGGTCGCCGCGGCCGACCTCGTCGACGCGCTCGGCGGGCGCGAGGCGTGGGCGCAGGCGGTGGGGTGTGTGCCGCAGGCGCCGCAGCCCGTCACCAAGCTGCGCTGGCTGAACAAGACCGAGCCCGACGCCGCCCTGCGCACCGCCGTGCTCCTCCAGGCGCACGACTGGCTGGTGTGGCAGCTCCTCGGCCGGCCGGTCAGAAGGACCACCGACCGCGGCGGCGCCTCCGGCACCGGCTACTGGTCCGCGGCCACCGGCGCCTACCGCGCCGACCTCGTCGAGCTGGCCCTCGGCCACCAGGCGATGCTCCCCGAGGTGATCGGACCCTCGGACGCGGCCGGTACGACCCCGGAGGGGCTGCTGATCTCCGCGGGGACCGGTGAGACCATGGCCGCCGCCTTCGGCCTCGGGATCGGGCTCGGCGACGCCGTGGTGTCGCTGGGCGCCTCCGGGTCCGTGATGGCCGTGCACCCCGAGGCCCTCGTCGACAACAGCGGGATGATCACCTCCCTGGCCGACGCGACCGGCATGCACCTGCCCGTCGTCACCACCCTGAACGCCGTACGGACCCTGCGCGGGGCCGCCGAGATGCTCGGGCTGAACGACCTGGAAAGCCTGTCCGAGCTGGCGATGAAGTCGACACCGGGCGCCCACGGCCTCGTACTGCTGCCCTATCTGGAAGGTGAGCGGACGCCGAACCTGCCGCACACCGCGGGGACGCTGAGCGGGCTGCGGCGGGAGTCGATGAAGCCGGAGCATCTGGCACGGGCCGCGTTCGAGGGCATGCTGTGCGGGCTCGCCGACGCGCTCGACGTGCTGCGCGGCCGGGGTGTCGAGGTGCGGCGGGTCTTCCTGCTGGGGGCGGCCGCCGAGCTGTCCGCCGTACAGGCCGCCGCGCCCGCGCTGTTCGGCGCGCAGGTCGTCGTGCCGCAGCCCGCGGACTACGCGGCGATCGGTGCCGCCCGGCAGGCGGCCTGGGCGCTCGGGGTCTCGCAGGGCACGCTCGATCCGCGCACCCCGCCGATGTGGCAGGGACCGGCCGCGCAGGTCCTGGAGCCCGGCGAGGAGCTGGCGGTGGGGCAGGCGGTGCGCCAGCAGTACGTGTCGGTGCGGGAGCAGACCTACCCGGGAGCGTTCCGGTAGGCAAGTGGCGGAACGTAAGAGTCCGGTAGGAGTCCCGGCCCGGGAGGACCCGTAAGGCCGTAGGAAGCACTGCTGTCGGCTTAATCGGTTGAGGTAACACGGGTGGGGTGTTCGACGATAGGGGCCAGGGGCAACCACCCGCCCCGTCGCCGACTCCGAGAGACGTAGCGTGCTCATACGACTTCTGCGGACCTATCTCAGGCCCTACAAGAAATCCATCACCATCCTGGTGCTGCTGCAGTTCCTGCAGACCTGCGCCACCCTCTACCTGCCCACGCTGAACGCGGACATCATCGACAACGGTGTCGTGAACGGCGACACCGGCTACATCCTGAGCTTCGGCGCCCTGATGATCGGCATCTCGCTGGTGCAGGTGGTGTGCAACATCGGGGCCGTGTTCTACGGCGCCCGGACCGCGGCCGCGCTCGGCCGGGACCTGCGGGCGGCGGTCTTCGACCGGGTGCAGTCGTTCTCGGCGCGCGAGGTCGGCCAGTTCGGTGCGCCCACGCTGATCACCCGTACGACCAATGACGTTCAGCAGGTCCAGATGCTGGCCCTGATGACGTTCACCCTGCTGGTGTCGGCGCCCATCATGTGCGTGGGCGGCATCGTGCTGGCGCTCGGCCTGGACGTGCCGCTGTCCGGGGTGCTGGTGGCCGTGGTGCCGACGCTGGGCATCTGTGTGACGTTGATCGTACGGCGGCTGCGGCCGCTGTTCCGGTCCATGCAGGTGCGTCTCGACACGGTGAACCGGGTGCTGCGCGAGCAGATCACCGGCAACCGGGTCATCCGGGCGTTCGTGCGCGACACGTACGAGGAGGACCGTTTCCGGAAGGCGAACAGCGACCTGACGGAGATCTCCCTCAAGACCGGCAACCTGCTCGCGCTGATGTTCCCCGTGGTCATGACGACGGTGAACCTGTCCTCCATCGCGGTGGTGTGGTTCGGTGCCCACCGGATCGACAGCGGCGGGATGCAGATCGGTGATCTGACCGCGTTCCTCGCCTATCTGATGCAGATCGTCATGTCCGTGATGATGGCCACCTTCATGTTCATGATGGTGCCGCGCGCGGAGGTGTGCGCCGAGCGCGTCCAGGAGGTCCTCGACACCTCCTCCAGCGTGGTGCCTCCGCCGGCCCCCGTCCGCGAGCTGCGGCGGCACGGGCATCTGGAGATCCGGGGCGCGGGCTTCCGCTACCCGGGCGCCGAGGAGCCGGTGCTCAAGGCGATCGACCTGGTGGCCCGGCCCGGCGAGGTGACCGCCGTGATCGGCTCGACCGGCAGCGGCAAGTCCACGCTGCTCGGGCTCGTCCCCCGGCTGTTCGACGCGACCGACGGCGAGGTACTCGTCGACGGGGTGGCCGTCGCCGAGGTCGACCCCGTGCTGCTGGCCAAGACCGTCGGGCTCGTGCCGCAGAAGCCGTACCTCTTCGCGGGCACGGTCGCCACGAACCTTCGCTACGGCAATCCGGACGCCACGGACGAGGAGTTGTGGCACGCGCTGGAGGTGGCGCAGGCCAAGGACTTCGTCTCCGGGCTGGAGAACGGCCTCGACTCCCCCATCGCGCAGGGCGGCACCAACGTCTCCGGTGGTCAGCGGCAGCGGCTCGCCATCGCGCGCACGCTCGTGCAGCGACCGGAGATCTACCTCTTCGACGACTCCTTCTCCGCCCTCGACTACGCGACCGACGCGGCCCTTCGTGCGGCGCTCGCCGAGGAGACCTCGGAGGCGACCGTCGTGATCGTCGCCCAGCGGGTGGCCACCATCCGCGACGCCGACCGGATCGTCGTCCTCGACGAGGGCCGGGTCGTCGGCACCGGCACCCACCGCGAGCTGATGGCGGACAACGAGACCTACCGGGAGATCGTGCTCTCCCAGCTCACGGAAGCGGAGGCTGCCTGATGGCCGGGCCCATGGGGCGCATGATGGCCGGCACCGGTCCCGAGAACCGGTCGATCGACTTCAAGGTGTCGGGCAGGCGGCTGCTCGCCCAGTTCAAGCCGGAGCGGCTGACCCTCTACGCGATGCTGTTCTGCGTCGTGCTGAGCGTCGGCCTCAACGTGGTCGGGCCGAAGATCCTCGGCCAGGCCACCGACCTGGTCTTCGCGGGCATCATCGGACGGCAGATGCCCTCCGGCGCCAGCAAGGAGGAGGTCCTCGCGTCGATGCGGGAACGCGGCGACGGTCAGGTCGCCGACATGCTCCGCAGCACCGACTTCACGCCCGGCGAGGGCATCGACTTCACCGCCGTAGGACATGTGCTGCTGTTCGCGGTCGGGGTGTTCCTCGTCGCGGGGCTGCTGATGGCGGTGGCGACTCGGCTGGTCAACCGGACCGTCAACCGCACGATGTTCCGGATGCGCGAGGACGTGCAGACGAAGCTGTCGCGGCTGCCTCTGTCGTACTTCGACAAGCGCCAGCGCGGTGAGGTCCTGTCCCGGGCGACGAACGACATCGACAACATCGGGCAGACCCTCCAGCAGTCGATGGGCCAGCTCATCAACTCGCTGCTCACCATCATCGGTGTGCTCGCGATGATGTTCTGGGTGTCCTGGCTGCTGGCCCTGGTCGCGCTGGTCACCGTGCCGCTGTCGTTCGTGGTCGCCACGCGCGTGGGCAAGCGTTCGCAGCCGCACTTCGTGCAGCAGTGGCGCACCACGGGCAAGCTCAACGCCCACATCGAGGAGATGTACACCGGGCACAACCTGGTGAAGGTGTTCGGCCGCCAGGACGAGTCGGCCGCGCAGTTCGCCGAGCAGAACGAGGCGCTGTACGAGGCCGGGTTCAAGGCGCAGTTCAACAGCGGGGTCATGCAGCCGCTGATGATGTTCGTCTCGAACATCAACTACGTGCTGGTGGCGGTCGTGGGCGGGCTGCGGGTCGCGTCCGGCTCGCTGTCCATCGGTGACGTGCAGGCCTTCATCCAGTACTCCCGGCAGTTCTCGATGCCGCTCACGCAGGTCGCGTCGATGGCGAACCTCGTGCAGTCGGGTGTCGCCTCGGCCGAGCGGATCTTCGAACTCCTGGACGCGGAGGAGCAGGAGGCGGACCCGGTGTCGAGCGCGAAGCCCGAGGAACTGCGCGGGCGGGTCGCTCTGGAGCATGTCTCCTTCCGCTACGACCCCGAGAAGCCGCTCATCGAGGACCTCTCGCTCAAGGTCGAACCAGGACACACGGTCGCGATCGTCGGCCCTACGGGTGCGGGCAAGACCACCCTGGTCAACCTCCTCATGCGGTTCTACGACGTCTCGGGCGGCCGGATCACCCTCGACGGCGTGGACATCGCCCGCATGTCCCGGGACGACCTGCGCGCCGGGATCGGGATGGTGCTCCAGGACACCTGGCTGTTCGGGGGCACGATCGCGGAGAACATCGCGTACGGCGCCTCGCGGGAGGTCACTCCGGGCGAGATCGAGGAGGCGGCCCGGGCGGCCCACGCGGACCGGTTCATCCGGACCCTCCCCGACGGCTACGACACCGTGATCGACGACGAGGGCAGCGGGGTGAGCGCGGGTGAGAAGCAGCTCATCACCATCGCCCGGGCGTTCCTGTCGGACCCGGTGATCCTGGTGCTGGACGAGGCGACGTCCTCGGTGGACACCCGCACGGAGGTCCTGATCCAGAAGGCGATGGCCAAACTGGCCCACGGCCGCACGTCGTTCGTGATCGCGCACCGTCTGTCGACCATCCGCGACGCCGACACCATCCTGGTGATGGAGAACGGCTCGATCGTCGAACAGGGCACGCACACGGACCTGTTGACCGCGGACGGAGCGTACGCGCGGCTGTACAAGGCACAGTTCGCGCAGGCGGTGGCCGAGGTGGACTGATCACCGGGGGGGCTGGACCCACCCAGGGGCGCGGGGAACTGCGCGACCAGCCCCCCACGCACCCGCACCCGCACCCGCACCCGGCGTCAATCCAGATAGCCCCTCAGCTGATCCGCAAAAGCGTGATCCCGCAGCTTGTTCAGAGTCTTCGACTCGATCTGCCGTATCCGCTCCCGGGTCACTCCGAAGATGCGGCCGATCTCCTCCAGTGTGCGGGCGCGGCCGTCGGCCAGGCCGTACCGGAGCTGGACGACCTTGCGCTCGCGTTCGCCCAGGGTCGACAGCACCGCCTCCAAGTGCTCCCTGAGGAGCAGGAACGCCGCCGACTCGACCGGCGAGGCGGCGTCGCCGTCCTCGATGAGGTCGCCGAGGGCCACGTCGTCCTCCTCGCCGACCGGCGCGTGCAACGACACCGGTTCCTGGGCCAGGCGCAGGACCTCGCTGACGCGCTCGGGGGCGAGGTCGAGGTGAGCGGCGACCTCTTCCGGGGTCGGTTCGTAGCCGCGTTCCTGGAGCATGCGGCGTTGGACGCGGACGACCCGGTTGATCAACTCGACGACGTGGACCGGGACTCGGATCGTCCGGGCCTGGTCGGCGAGGGCCCGGGACATGGCCTGGCGGATCCACCAGGTGGCATAGGTGGAGAACTTGTAGCCGCGGGCGTAGTCGAACTTCTCGACCGCCCGGATCAGGCCGAGGTTTCCTTCCTGGACCAGGTCGAGCATGGTCAGGCCGCGGCCGACGTACCGTTTCGCGACGGACACGACGAGACGCAGGTTCGCCTCGATGAGGCGGCGCTTGGCCATGCGGCCCAGCACGACCAGGCGGTCCAGGTCGAGCGCCAACTGGCTGTCCAGGTCAGGGGCGTTGCTCAGTTTCTCCTCGGCGAACAGGCCGGCCTCGACCCGGCGGGCGAGGTCGACCTCCTCGGCCGCGGTGAGCAGCGGGATACGGCCGATCTCCCGCAGGTACTGGCGGAACAGGTCCGAGGACGGGCCGCCGGTGTCGACGCGGCCGCGGGGCGGCTCGGGCGGTTCGACCGGCTCGGTCTCCACGCTCTCGAGGGCTTCCGCGGGCGGGGTGTCCGGCTCCGCCTCGGGGTGGTGCGCGACACGGCTCTGCGGGGGCACCGCGACGAGTACGTCGGTCTCGGCGTCCTGCTCTGTCGTGTCGTCCGTACCGTTCTCGGTCTGTGTCAGGGTCTGGGTCTGCACGGGGGCGACCTCCAGGATGATCGCTGCCAAGGAGTGCGGCAGCGGTACTTCGGGGGCGGAGTCGGCGGCCTCGCCGCTGTCCGTCCCGTACGCGATGAGCGGAACCGCGGGGGTATGGGACCCGCTGGGGACGGATCGGCCGCGCTCCGAGGACTCAGGCACCGGAACCCAGTGTGGAGTACGACACATCGCCGCCACGAGGGGCGTGCGGGGACTTTTTGAGTCCGGTCCGTGACCGCCTGGTTACTTTGCCTTACGAGTAGGCGGACCGACGGCCCCCAAACCACTTGAAAGGCGTACGGGAACCGGCGCTAGAGAGCGGCCGCGCCCTGCTCCCGCAGTGCCTGGCCGTACTGCTGGAGGACCCACACCTCGTTCTGTACGGCGGCCAGGTGGGCCGGGTCGCCGCCGGAGCCGAGGCGGATCAGGGTGCCCTGGATCTCCTGGATACGGCGGTCGACGGCGCGGCGGCGGACGGTGACAAGCTGGTCGCCCGCGTAGTTCTCGTCGACCGTCTTGCGCATGATCGCCTCGACGGCCAGCTCCGTGACCATGGCGCGGACCGCGTCGTCGGGGGCGGCCTCGCGGACCCGGACGAGGTAGTCCTGGGAGTCCTGGACGCCGTACTCCGCGCCGCCCGCGTCCATGATGGCCTGGCGTACGGCGGCGTAGGGCGGGGCGGTGAACTCGTCGATGCCGTACGCGTCGAAGGCCGGGGAGACCAGCTCGGGGCGCTGCAGGGCGAGCTTGAGCAGCTCGCGCTCGGTGGCGTAGACGGGGTTGCGCAGAGTGAGGGCGGGGCCGGAGACGGCGGGGCGGTGGGCTCCGTCGTACGACGGCTGCTGCGGGCCGCGCCCCGACGGGGCCGGGCCCCTGCCGCCGCGGTCGCGGGACCAACGGGCCAGCTGGGCCACCCTCTTGACCACGAACTGGGTGTCGAGGATGCCGAGCATGCCGGCGAGCTGGACGGCGACCTCGTGCTGGGCGCCGCTGTTCTTGATGCGGGCGACGATCGGGGCGGCCTCGTCGAGGGCCGCGGCGCGGCCGGCGGGGGTGTCGAGGTCGTAGCGGACGACGATCTGGCGCAGCGCGAACTCGAAGAGCGGGGTGCGGGGTTCGGCCAGGTCGGCGACTGCCTCGTCGCCCTTGGCGAGGCGCAGCTCGCAGGGGTCCATGCCGTCGGGGGCGATCGCGATGTAGGTCTCGGCGGCGAACTTCTGGTCGTCCTCGAAGGCGCGCAGGGCCGCCTTCTGGCCGGCCGCGTCGCCGTCGAAGGTGAAGATCACGCGGGCCGAGCCGTTGTCCATCAGCAGCCGGCGCAGGATCTTGATGTGGTCGCCGCCGAAGGCCGTGCCGCAGGTCGCGATCGCGGTCGTCACGCCGGCGAGGTGGCACGCCATGACGTCCGTGTAGCCCTCGACGACGACCGCGCGGGACACCTTGGCGATGTCCTTCTTCGCGAGGTCGATGCCGTAGAGGACCTGGGACTTCTTGTAGATCGCCGTGTCGGGCGTGTTGAGGTACTTCGGGCCGTTGTCCGCCTCGTAGAGCTTGCGCGCGCCGAAGCCGACGACGTCTCCACCGATGTCGCGGATGGGCCACATCAGCCGGCCGCGGAAGCGGTCGATGGGACCGCGGCGGCCCTCCTGGGAGAGACCGGAGAGCAGGAGCTCCTTGTCGGTGAAGCCCTTGCCGCGCAGGAAGCGGGTGAGGTGGTCCCAGCCCTGGGGGCTGTAGCCGACGGAGAAGTGCGCGGCAGCGGCCTGGTCGAAGCCGCGCTCGGCGAGGAACTGGCGGCCGGTGTCGGCCTCCGGACTGGTGGCCAGCTGCTCCATGTACCAGTCGGCGGCGATCTTGTGGGCCTCGACCAGGCGGATGCGCTCGCCGCGCTGGTGGGAGGGGTTGTAGCCACCCTCCTCGTACCGCAGGGTGATGCCGGCCTGGCCTGCCAGGCGCTCGACCGCCTCGGAGAAGGAGAGGTGGTCGACCTTCATCACGAACGTGATGGTGTCGCCGCCCTCCTGGCAGCCGAAGCAGTGGAAGAGCCCCTTGCTCGGACTGACCTGGAAGGACGGCGACTTCTCGTCATGGAAGGGGCACAGGCCCTTGAGGTTGCCACCGCCCGCGTTGCGCAGCTGGAGGTACTCGGACACCACGGCGTCGATCGGGACCGCGTCCCGTACCGCCTTCACGTCCTCGTCGTTGATCCGTCCTGCCACGCGTGAAGTCTACGGGGAGGTACTGACACCTACGGGACGAGGCTGACGAGTGGAACGTGCGGGTCCGCCAGCGCCTCCGTGTCCACCTGAGCCCTGGATCGGATCAGTCCCTGAATCGGCTCTGTGACGTCCCACACGTTGACGTTCATCCCGGCCAGCACACGGCCCTGCTTCACCCAGAAGGCGATGAACTCCCGCTTCCCGGCGTCTCCCCGGATCACCACTTCGTCGTACGAGCCCGGGGGCGCCCAGCCGCTGTACTCCATTCCCAGGTCGTACTGGTCGGAGAAGAAGTAGGGCACCCGGTCGTACGTCACCTGGCGGCCCAGCATCGCTCGCGCCGCCGCGGGGCCGCCGTTGAGCGCGTTGGCCCAGTGCTCGACGCGTAGCCGGTTGCCGAAGAGGGCGTGGTGGAAGGAGGCCACGTCGCCCGCCGCGTAGATGTCCGGGTCGGAGGTGCGCAGTTGTTCGTCCACGGCGACACCGCCGCCGTGCGCCCGGTCCGCCAGTTCGAGCCCGGCCGCCTCCGCGAGAGCCACGCGCGGGGCCGCGCCGACCGCCGCGAGGACGTCGTGCGCGGGATGCTCCTCGCCGTCGTCGGTACGGGCCGCGAGGACCATGCCGTCCTGCCCGACGATCTCCGTCAGTCTCGCGCCGAAGTGGAAGCGGACACCGCGCTCGCGGTGCAGCTCGGCGAAGAGGTTGCCGAGCTCGGGGCCGAGGACCGAGTACAGGGGGGTCGACAGGGGCTCGACGACGGTGACCTCGGCGCCGTACTCCCGGGCCGCCGCCGCG
Organism: Streptomyces canus; assembly: GCF_001514145.1. Classification (GTDB taxonomy): domain Bacteria; phylum Actinomycetota; class Actinomycetes; order Streptomycetales; family Streptomycetaceae; genus Streptomyces; species Streptomyces canus. The sequence continues at coordinate 478,582 of NZ_KQ948658.1, read as the reverse complement.
ACCTCCAGGCCGATCCAGCCGGCGCCTGCGATCACGATGTGGCCGTTGTCCCTGCCCAGGGCGGCCAGGACGCCCTTGAGACGCTCGGCGTGGGCGAGGCGGCGCAGGTGATGGACGCCCGCGAGGTCGGTCCCGGGAATGTCCAGACGGCGTGGTTCCGCGCCCGTCGCCAGCAGCAGCTTGTCGTAGCGGACGACGGTGCCGTCCTCGCCGAAGCGGACCGTCTTCGCCGTCCGGTCGATGGCGTCCACGGTCTCGCCGAGGTGCAGCTCGATGTCGTTTCGCGCGTACCAGGCGGGTTCGTGGACGAAGACGCTGTCACGCTCCTCCTTGCCGAGGAGGTAGCCCTTGGAGAGCGGCGGGCGCTCGTAGGGGTGGTCGCGTTCGTCGCAGATCAGTATCACGCGGCCCGTGAAGCCCTCCGTGCGGAGCGTCTCGGCCGCCTTCGCGCCGGCGAGTCCTCCTCCGACGATGACAAATGTCTGATCCGCGTCGACCACTTGATGCCTCCTCGTAAGGGTGCCGCCACATGGGAGCGTCCCGCACGGAGTGTGATGGGGGAAGAGGGAGTGGCCCGATCAGGCCACGGAGGGTCACATTCGGTCTCGATTCACGTCACTCCCGTTCCCTTCACACAACTTGTGTCCCGCAAGCATCACAGGTGTCCCGTGAGACGGGCGTGAAGCGAACGGGCGGAAGCGTCGGTGAGGGACGCGATCTGGTCCACGATCACCCGCTTGCGCGCCCGGTCGCCGGGCGCGTCGTCGAACAGCGCGCGGAACTGGGGCTCGAGGCCGTCCGGGGCGCGGACGGTGAGCACCTCGGCCAGTTCGGCGACGACGATCCGCTGGTCGGCCCGCAGCCGCTCCTGCTCGGCGCGCTGCATGACATACCGGTCGGCGACGGCCTTGAGGACCGCGCACTCCAGGCGGGCCTCGTGCGGTACGACGAGTTCGGCGTCGTATCTCGTGAGTCTCCCGGTGCCGTACCGCTCGCGCGTGGCGGCTTCGGCGGACAGGCAGAAGCGGCCGATGAGCTGGCTGGTGGCGTCCTTGAGGCGGGCCTGCGCGACGGCCGAACCGTCGTAGGCGTGCGGCCACCAGGGCTGGTCCTGGAGGCGGTCGAGGGCTTCCGCGAGTTCCGCCGGGTCGGTGTCCGCGGGCACGTACCGGCTGAGGGCCACCTCGAAGACGGCCCGGCGTTCGGGTTCGGCGTGCAGGTGGTTGGGGTCGATGTGGCCCGCGTGCAGGCCGTCCTCGACGTCGTGGACCGAGTAGGCCACGTCGTCGGCCCAGTCCATCACCTGGGCCTCGAAGGTGGTGCGGGTGCCCGGGGCGTCCTTGCGGATCCAGTCGAAGACGGGGCGGTCGTCCTCGTAGACGCCGAACTTCCGGGACGGGTGCCCTCCGCGGGGCCAGGGGTACTTGGTGGCGGCGTCGAGGGTGGCTCGGGTGAGGTTCAGTCCCACCGATCCCTCGTCGGTGAAGCGTTTGGGCTCGATGCGGGTCAGGAGCCGCAGGGACTGGGCGTTGCCCTCGAAGCCGCCGCAGTCGTCGGCGAACTCGTTCAGCGCCTGTTCGCCGTTGTGGCCGAACGGGGGGTGGCCGAGGTCGTGGGCCAGACAGGCGGCCTCGACCAGGTCCGGGTCACAGCCGAGCGCTGCGCCGAGCTCACGGCCGACCTGGGCGCACTCCAGGGAGTGGGTGAGCCGGGTGCGGGGGCTGGCGTCCCAGGCGTGGCTGCGGGTTCCTGGTGTGACGACCTGTGTCTTGCCGGCGAGCCTCCTGAGCGCGGCGGAGTGGAGGATGCGGGCGCGGTCGCGCTGGAAGGCGGTGCGGCCGGGGCGTTTGTCGGGTTCTGGGGCCCAGCGTTCGGTTGACTGCAGGTCGTACGGCATGTCTCGACAGTACGGGCAGGGACTGACATTTCGCCGGTACGTCTGCCGGGTGCTGTCACACGGCGAGTGCGGGCAGTTCGGGGCTGGTCGCGCCCCTTCGGCCGGCGACCTGGTCGTAGCGGTGCAGGATCAGGTCCGCCATCGCGGGGTGGGTGCCCAGGGGGGCCGAGGCGATCCATGGGGCCTTCCCCGCGCACTGGGTCGCGAACAGACCCGGGGCCGTGAAGTACGACGCCACCGCCACCCTGTCGCGACCTCGCGCCGCCAGTGCGCGGATCGCCGTGTCGACCGTCGGGGTCGCCGCGGAGGCGTAGGCCGGGACCACCGGGACGCCCAGGCGGGCCGACAGAAGGTGAGCCGTGCGGCGGGTGTCCACGGCCGAGTCGGGGTCGCGGGAGCCCGCCGCCGCAAGGACCACCGCGCTGGTGCGGCGGGTCTCCTCGTCCGTGCTCCAGCCCGCCTCGATCAGGCGAGCGTGCAGGGTCTCCACGAGCAGCGGGTGCGGGCCCAGCGGGGCGGCCACGCGCGCGCGTGCCGCGGAGGCCGCCGCCATCTCCGGGATGTCGCGCTTCACGTGGTAGCCGCGGCTGAGCAACAGCGGGACCAGGACCGCCTCCGCCGTACCCAGGGAGGCCAGTGTGTCCGGCAGCAGGGGTTCGTTCAGCTCGATGTGGCCCAGGTGCACCGGCAGGCCGGGGCGCTGCTCGCGGACCTGGTCCAGGAGCCTGTGGACCGTGTTCAGGGTGCGCGGGTCGCGGCTGCCGTGGGCCACCAGGACGAGCGCCGGCGGCTCGGGGCGGCGCCTGTCGTCGAGGGAGACGAGGCCGGGCTGGCTGCTGATCCGGTTCATGGAACGATGGTGACGGCCTGAGGTTGCCACCCCGTTTCACGGCAATAACGCGTGCTTTCCGACGGTTCACCATGCGGGGCGCGGCGGTGTGAGGCGGTGTGACCTGCGCATTCTCGTAGGGCAGTGAGCCTGGTCACGCACCGCCGGGCGAACCGATCGGCCTGCCGGTACGTCTCTCGTTGTCGAAGGGTCGACCGGGGAAGGACCGTCCATGCGACTGCCGAGGGTGCGCAGACCCCGCCTGCCACGCACGCGTGCCGGGCGGCGCAGGCTCGTGCAGGCCGTGATGGCGGGGTGTGTGCTCGCGCTGCTGCCGTCGACCTGGATGTACGTCGTGACGGGTGACCGGCTGCGGACGACGGCCGACGTGCCGCGCACCGAGGTGGCCGTCGTCTTCGGAGCCGGGCTGTGGGACGGCGAGCCGTCGCCGTATCTCGCCCATCGGCTCGACGCGGCGGCGAAGCTGTACCGGGAGAACCGGATCGAGGTCGTCCTCGTCACCGGCGACAACAGCCGTGAGGACTACGACGAGCCCGACGCCATGCGCGCGTACCTGACCCGCCACGGCGTGCCGGACACGCGGATCGTCAGCGACTACGCCGGTTTCGACACCTGGGACTCCTGCGTCCGCGCCAGGAAGATCTTCGGCGTCCACAGGGCGGTGCTCATCAGCCAGGGGTTCCACATCCGGCGCGCGGTCGCGCTCTGCCAGGCGGCGGGTGTCACGTCGTACGGCATCGGTGTCGAGGCCAAGCACGACGCCACCTGGTACTACGGCGGCACCCGCGAGCTCTTCGCGGCCGGCAAGGCGGCTGTGGACGTGGTGCTCCGGCCGGATCCGCGGTTCCTGGGGCCGAAGGAGCCGGGTGTGACGGACGCGCTGGCCTCGGCCCGCCGTTGAGGCTGCTGAGGTGACCCGGGAGGCGGGGCGCGGCGCCCCGCCTCCCGGGCGCGCCGTCACCGACCGGTGAAGCGCGGGGCGCGTTTCTCGAGGAACGCGGTCATGCCCTCCTTCTGGTCGGCCGTCGCGAACAGGGCGTGGAAGACCCGGCGTTCGAAGCGGATGCCGTCGCGCAGGCCGGTCTCGAGGGCCTGGTGCACGCACTCACGGGCCGCCCTGACCGCCGTACGCCCGTACGACGCGATCGTCGCGGCCGCCTCCAGGGCCTCCGGCAGGACCCGGTCGTCCGGTACGACCCGGGAGACGAGACCGCAGCGTCCCGCCTCCCGCGCGTCCATCGTGCGGCCGGTGAGGACCAGGTCCATCGCCTTCGCGTGGCCGACCAGGCGGGTCAGGCGCTGGGTGCCGCCGATGCCCGGGATCACGCCCAGCTTGATCTCCGGCTGTCCGAAGACGGCCGACTCCCCCGCGATGACGAGATCGCACATCATCGCCAGTTCGCACCCTCCGCCCAGCGCATGGCCGTTGACGGCGGCGATCTTCGGGGTGCTCAGATCCGCGAACTCCTCCCACGCGGCGAAGTAGTCCTCGGCCGCCATGTCCACGGCCGACTTCGCGGCCATCTCCCTGATGTCGGCTCCCGCCGCGAAGACCCGTTCCGAGCCGGTGACGACGTAGCAGCCGACCTCGGGGTCCTCGTCCAACGGGCGCAGGACGCCGAGGAGTTCGGACAGCAACTCGGAGCTGAGCGCGTTGCGGACGTGCGGGCGGTGCAGACGTACGGTCACGACCCCGCCGTGCCGTTCGAGCTTCAGGTTGTTCATCGACGTCCCCTTCTAGGAGTCCCAGATCGCGCCGTACGCCGGGATCCCCCGCCGTTCCAGGCCGTGCACCACCTGCCAGGTCAGCCTCTTGTTGGAGATGCAGATGACCGCCTCGGCGCCGAAGTCCCGGTAGGCCTCGTACGCGAGGCGCACCATGTCGGGCTTGCCGCGCCGTGAGGTGTCCCAGACCAGGGCGTGCGGCTGGACGGCGAGGATCTCGTCGACGAGGGCGTCGCCGTAGGTGGTGCGGGGGTCGCGGGTCGCCCAGACCAGGCGGGAGGGGACCTCGGCGGCGAGGAGGTGGGGCAGGCAGGGGCCGATGCCGCTGCCGGTCGCCACGTAGACCACCTTCGTGAACAGGGTCTCGATGTTGGCGACTCCGGCCGTGGTGATGCCCTTCACCCAGACCTTCGCCGGGAGGTCGTCGATGAAGGCGCCCGTCCAGTCCCCGGCCCGGGAGATGGTGAGCCGGAAACCGGGCTCGCCGGGTGCGGGGACGTTGGCGAAGGAGTGCCATTCCCTCAGCGGGCTGCGGCTGATCGCGGTGGAGGAGCCCGCGAAGGGGGTCTCGCCGTGGTCGAAGCGGGCCAGCACGACGTGGGAGGAGGGGCGTTCGAGGCGTACGGCCACCTTGCGCAGCCGTAGCCAGGGCAGCGCCACGCTGAAGGTGACCATTGCGAGCACCGCCAGTGACGCCGGTCCCGCGGACGACAGCAGGGTGTGCGTCCAGAACAGGGCGAGGGCCGTCCAGCCGCCGAAGCGGTGGATCTTCTCGAAGTGGTCGTGGTGGCGGGAGCGGAACGGGGGCAGGGCGGTGGCGACGATGAGTGCGAGGAGGGCCAGCAGGGTCCAGCCGACCGCCGTCAGGGGGCCGTTGGGTGTCGTGACCGTCAGCGCCAGGAACCAGGCCGTCCCGGCCAGTGCTCCGCCGACGTGCAGTCCGCCGAAGTGGTAGACCTTCCCGAGCGTCCAGCGGATCTTCAGCGGCCAGGTCGTCGGGGGCCAAGTGGCCAGCCGGAAGAAGAGGTTGACGACATACTGCTGGCGGACGATCACGGTGAGGGCGAGGTTGGCGAGCGCCGCGTGGCCAAGGGTCTGCGTCGACAGCGGCCAACCCGCCCACAGGAAGGCCAGGTTGGCCGCGATCACCAGTCCGGCCAACCGGTTGTAGTGCATCAGCCGCGGGTGCTTCAGGAGCCGCCTCGCCGCGGAGGTGAGGGGTGGGAGGTCGGTCGTCTCGCGCACGGGTGCGGTCGTCATCGGGCCACCGCCAAGCGCTCGTCGGCCATCCGCAGCAGCGCCTGCTTGTCGATCTTGCCGCGGTCGGTCTCCGGTAGGTGTGTCAGGGTCATGACACTCTCGGGCACGCAGTAATACGGCAACGCCTCCGCCACCGCCCGCCTCGCCGCGTCGGGGTCCACGTCCGCCGGGCAGACGAACGACACCAGGGTCCGCGCATCCCGCTTCAGGGTCACCGCGCGGGCGCAGCCCTCGACCGATTCCAGGACCGAGGAGACGGAGTCGAGTTCGACCCGGAAGCCGCGGACCTTGACCTGGTCGTCGGTGCGGCCGAGGTGTTCGAGCTCGCCGTCGGGGGTCCAGCGGCCGAGGTCGCGGGTGCGGAACATACGGTGGTCGCCGCCGAGAAAGGGGTCGGGGGCATAGCGCTCGGCGTTCAGCACGGGGTTGTCCAGGTAGCCCGCCGAGACACCGTCACCGCCCGCCCACATCTCGCCGACCGCGCCGATGGGCAGCGGGCGACGGTCGGCGTCCAGGACGTAGACCGTGTTGTTGGGGGTGGGGCGGCCGATGGTCAGCAGGGGGGCCGCCGGGTCGTGGCGGCTCATCGTGTTGACGATGGTCGTCTCGGTCGGGCCGCAGCAGTTGTAGAAGGCGGCCTGGCGGGCCCAGCGGTCGGCGAGGGGGCGCGGGCAGGGCTCTCCGGCGACGGCGACCGTGCGGACGCGCGGGCAGACGGCCGGGTCGATGCCGGACAGGACGGTCGGCGTGGCGATCAGGACGTCGGCCGTACGGGCCGTCGCGGTGATGTCCCGGCCACGGATGACGAGGGTGCCGCCGTGGGTGAGGCAGCCGAGGATCTCCCAGGCCGCCATGTCGAAGGCCACGTTGAGCAGGTGGGCCACGCGGTCGCCGGGGCGGATGCCGAGGCCGCCGGGTTCGGTGAGGAGGAGGCCCGCGACGTTGCGGTGGGTGACCTTCACGCCGTTGGGGCTTCCGGTGGTGCCGGAGGTGAACAGGACGTAGCAGCCGCCATCGGGGCGCACGGTCGGCGGGGGCGCGCTCGCCGGCTCGTACGGCAGCGGTTCGTCGAGGGTGATCACGTGGGGGCCCCGCGGGACGCGGGCCGCGTGCTCGGTGAGGGTCAGGACGATCCGGGTGCGGGCGGTGCGGATCACGTGGGCGAGCTGGGCCGGGGGCGCGAGGCCGATGTCCTGGGGGACGTAGGCGGCGCCCGCCTTCAGGATGCCGAGCAGGCCGACGAGCATCGGGATGGAGCGGCGCACGAAGAGTCCGACGTGGTCACCGGGCCGTACGCCCTCGCGGATCAGGCGGGTGGCGAGGGCGTCGGCGTACCGGTCGAGCTCGCCGTAGGTGATCGTCGCGCCGGCGTGTTCGGCGGCCGCGGCGCGCGGGGTGGCGGCCGCGTGGCGCTCGACGGCGCGGTGGACGAGCGGGTCGGGGACGGGGACGGCGGGGCCGTGGCCGTAGACCCGGAAGAAGTACCGGTCGCGGGGGGCCAAATGGCGCAGAGACATGCTGGGGGAACCTCCTGGCTGGCTTATCGCATGACGGTTTGCCTGGCGCCAAGCTGGATCCGCGCTCGACAGTAGCCGCAGTTTTTCAACACTCAACAATGCGTGCTCGGCCAAACACGCAACGGAATGCGCCACATGTGGCGTCTTTCACATCGCAGGCAACTTCCGTACCGCCCTGCGACGACTCTCAGGTGGGCGAGTATGCGCCTCACCGCTCCCGGGCGCCGATCGGGAGGTCGCCGTCTTGGCCGCGTAACACGGAGCCGTCCTCGGCGTAACACGGCCGAAGCACGCTGAAAGGCATGCAGAACACCGCGACGCCCACGCACTGCCCGTACTGCGCCCTGCAGTGCGGCATGAACCTGACCCCCGCTCCGGACGGGACCGTCGAGGTGAGCGAGCGCGCGGACTTCCCGGTGAACCGGGGGGCGCTGTGCGGCAAGGGCCGTACGGCACCCGCGGTGCTCTCGTCCCGGGTGCGCCTGACCTCCCCGTTGGTGCGCTCCGGGGGCACACTCGTGCCCGCCGGCTGGGACGAGGCGCTGGACCGGATCGCCGAGGGGCTGTCCCGCACGCGCGCGGAGCATGGCCCGGACGCGTGCGGGGTCTTCGGCGGGGGCGGCCTGACGAACGAGAAGGCGTACACGCTCGGCAAGTTCGCGCGGGTCGTCCTCGGCACCTCGCAGATCGACTACAACGGGCGCTTCTGCATGTCGTCCGCGGCGGCCGGCGGCATGAAGGCCTTCGGCCTGGACCGGGGGCTGCCCTTCCCGCTCGAGGACATCCCGAAGTCCGGGTGTGTGATCCTCGTCGGCTCGAACCTCGCCGAGACCATGCCGCCGTCCTTGCGGTTCTTCACCGAACTGAGGGAGAACGGCGGCACGTTGATCGTCATCGACCCGCGCCGCACCAAGACCGCCGAACAGGCCGACCTGCATCTGATGCCCCGGCCGGGGACGGACCTCGCGCTGGCGCTCGGTCTGCTGCACCTGGTCGTCGCCGAGGGGCTGGTCGACGAGGAGTACGTCCGTGAGCGCACGGCCGGCTGGGAGGACGCGCGGGCCGCCGCGATGGCCCACTGGCCGGAGTACGTGGAGCGGATCACCGGCGTTCCGGTGCCCCAGCTCCGGGAGACCGTACGGATGTTCTGCGAGCCCGAGACGGCGATGGTGCTCACCGCGCGCGGGCCCGAGCAGCAGTCCAAGGGCACCGACACCGTGAGCGCGTGGATCAACCTGTGCCTGGCGACCGGGCGCGCGGGTCGGCCGTACAGCGGATACGGCTGTCTGACCGGGCAGGGCAACGGACAGGGCGGGCGCGAACACGGCCAGAAGGCCGACCAGTTGCCCGGCTACCGCAAGCTGGACGACCCGGCGGCACGGGCGCATGTCGCCGAGGTGTGGGGCGTGGACCCCGACTCGCTCCCCGGGCCGGGTCGCAGCGCCTACGAGTTGCTCGACGCGCTCGGCACGGACATCAAGTCGCTGCTGCTGATGGGCTCCAACCCGGTGGTGTCGGCACCGCACGCCGCGCACATCGAGGAGCGCATCAAGTCCCTGGACTTCCTTGCCGTCTGTGACGTCGTCCTCTCGGAGACGGCCGCCCTGGCGGACGTGGTCCTGCCGGTCACGCAGTGGGCCGAGGAGACGGGCACGACCACCAACCTGGAGGGGCGGGTGCTGCTGCGCCGGCAGGCGATCACGGCGCCGGACGGCATCCGCAGCGACCTGGAGGTCATGCACGAACTCGCCGACCGCCTCGGGGTGGAGAAGGGCTTCCCGACCGACCCCGAGGAGGTCTTCGAGGAGCTGCGCCGGGCGAGCGCGGGGGGCCCTGCCGACTACTCCGGGATCACCTACCGGCGGCTGGCGGAGGAGAACGGCGTGTTCTGGCCGTGTCCGACCGAGGACATGGTGGTGCACCCAGGCACTCCGCGCCTCTTCCTGGACCGCTTCGCCACCCCGGACGGCCGGGCCCGCTTCGTCCCCGTCTCGCACCGGGCGATCGCGGAGGAGCCCGACGAGGAGTACCCGGTGCTGCTGACGACCGGCCGGGTCGTGGCGCAGTACCAGTCCGGGGCGCAGACCCGCCGGGTGGACGAGCTGAACGCCGCCGCGCCGGGGCCGTTCGTGGAGCTGCACCCGCGGCTCGCGGAGCGGCTGGGGGCGGCCGAGGGCGACCCGGTCGCCGTGGTCTCACGGCGCGGACGAGCCGTGGCACCGGCCCGCATCACGCTCGGCATCCGTCCGGACACCGTCTTCATGCCGTTCCACTGGTACGGCGAGGGCCGCGCCAACACCCTCACCAATCCGGCCCTGGACCCGACGTCACGGATGCCGGAGTTCAAGGCGTGCGCGGTGCGGGTGGAGGCGGTCAAGTCGTAGGGGATGTGCGGCTGGTGGGGGTGGAGGCGAGCCTCTGGGGCGTCGCGCTGCGGTGGTGCGCGGGGCTGATGCGCCGGGGCGGACGCCGAGCCGGTACGCCGGGCCAGTGCATCAGGACCGTGCGCTGACCGGCGTATGAGGGCCGTGCGCCTGACCGCTGCGCTGGGACGTACGCCGGGCCGATGCCGAGCCGGTACACCAGGGCGGACGCCCAGCCGGTAAAACGCCGGGGCTGATGCGCCAGGGCGGAGACCCGGCCCGGAACGCCCGGGGGCAGACGCCGAGCCGGTGCACCGGGGCCGGTGTGCCAAGGCAGACGCCGAGACGGTGCGCCGGGCCAGTGCGTCAGAACCGTGCGCCGGACCGGCGTATGAGAGCCATACGCCGGACCGCTGCGCTGGGACGTACGCCGGGCCGATGCCGAGCCGGTACACCAGGGCGGACGCCCAGCCGGTAAAACGCCGGGGCTGATGCGCCAGGGCGGAGACCCGGCCCGGAACGCCCGGGGGCAGACGCCGAGACGGTGCACCGGGGCCGGTGTGCCAAGGCAGACGCCGAGACGGTGCGCCGGGGCCGGTGTGCCAAGGCAGACGCCGAGACGGTGCGCCGGGCCAGTGCGTCAGAACCGTGCGCCGGACCGGCGTATGAGGGCCATGCGCCGGACCGCTGCGCTGGGGCGGTACGCCGGGGCGGTACGCCGGGACGGTGCGCCAGGGCAGACGCAGCCCGGTACGCCGGGCCGATGCACCGGGACGCACGCCCAGCCGGTACGCCGGACCGGTGTACCGGAGCAAAGGCAGGAACGCCCCGGGGCAGACGCGAGCCGATGCACCGGAGCGGAGGCCGGGCCGGTGCGCCAAGGCAGGTGTGCCAGGACGGACACCCGGCCGGAGCGCCAGGGCGGAGGCCCAGCCGGTAAAACGCCGGGGCTGATGCGCCAGGGCGGAGACCGGGCCCGGAACGCCGGGGGCAGACGCCGAGCCGGTGTACCAGGGCCGGTGTGCCAAGGCGGACGCCGAGACGGTGCGCCGGAGCCGTGCCCTTTCCGTCAGGGTCGGCGGCGGCAGCCCGGCTCGGCCCCGGCCCCCGTGCGGGCGGTCGCTCGCACCGCTCAGCGGCGGGACAGCCAGTCGCCGCTCTCGATCAGCTTGCCGCGTGCCCGCAGGCCGGCCGTGACGGAGGGCGCGGCCACGTACACCCATGCGCGCACGGCCGTGCCGTCGGCGGTCCTGGTCACCTCACGCGCGACCCGTTCGTAGAGGTTGCGCGGGTCGCCCGGGGCGTACTCCTCCAACTCGTCCAGGGTGGCGAGCAGTTCGTCGTACTCCTCGGCGCCGGCGGTCACGAGCTCGCCGAAAACCGGTCCGCCGCCCGGTTCCTCGACGGCGTACGGATAGCCGGGGCCGTCGTAGAGCAGCGCGCCGGTGAGTCGGCCCGGTCCCTCGGAGCGGATACGGCCGCGCAGGAAGAGGTCGTGGTTGGCCTCGCCGGGGCGGAGCGTGCCGTAGACGAAGAACGGGAGGCCGGCAGGAGTCACAGAAACGATTCTCTCCCCTCACAAACCTGCACGTGACACGGTATGGACACGGCTTGTCATGACCTCTTAAATCTTGGTCAACGTCCGCGCCACCCCCACGCGCCGCGTTGGCGCCTTTCAGAGGAGACCGATGAGTCGGATACGGCCGTACGTCCGAGGTGCCCGTTCCCGCCGTCTCGCCACCGCCGGAGTCGCCGCCACCGCCGCCACCCTGCTGGCCGCCGCCCTCTCCCCCGCCGCCGGTGCGGCCGACAGGCCGACCAGGGCCACCGCGCTCGAGAACGCCGCCTCCGTCCTGGCCGACCGGGCCTCGGCGCTGGGCCTCACCTCCGCCCAGGACACGAAGGTCCGTGACGTGATCGTCGACGCCGACGGCACCCAGCACGTCCGCTACGACCGTACCTACCGCCAACTGCCCGTACTGGGCGGCGACTTCGTGGTCCACCTGGCGCCGGACGGGGCGTACAAGAGCTCCTCGCGCGCCACGAAACGCGCGATATCCCTCTCCAGCGTCACCCCCGCCCTGTCCGCCCCGAAGGCGGCCGACCTCGCGGCGAACGCCCTCAAGGCGGCCAACCTCGGCGAGACACTGAAGAAGCTGACCGCCAAGCCGCAGCTGGTCGTCGACGCCCTGCACGGGGCGCCGAAGCTGGCCTGGCAGACGAACGCCGCCGCACAGGACTCCCTCGGCAACCCGGTGGCACGGACGGTGCTCACGGACGCGCGGACGGGTGCGCAGATCGACGCGTGGGACAGCATCGAGCAGGCGGCCGGCGACGGCAAGTCGCTGTACAGCGGGACGGTTTCGCTGCAGACGACGCAGTCGGGGTCGACGTACCAGCTGAAGGACGCGACCCGCGGGAACACCTACACCGGCGACGCGGCCAACAAGACCGACCTGTGCTTCCTGAACATCTGCATCAGCCGGGCGCCCGCGACCCTGTTCACCGACGCCGACAACCACTGGGGCACGGGGGCGACTTCGGACCGAGCCACGGCGGCGGTCGACGCGCAGTACGGCACCGACGTCACCTGGGACTACTACAAGAACGTCCACGGCAGGAACGGCATCGGCGGGGACGGCAAGGGCTCCTACAACCGCGTCCACTACGGCACGAACTACAACAACGCCTTCTGGGACGACAGTTGCTTCTGCATGACGTACGGCGACGGTGACGGGACCCAGCTCGGTCCGCTGGTGTCGCTGGACGTGGCGGGCCACGAGATGTCCCACGGCGTGACCTCGAAGACGGCGGCGCTGACGTACTCGGGCGAGTCGGGCGGCCTCAACGAGGCGACCTCCGACATCTTCGGCACGCTGGTGGAGTTCTACGCGGGCAACTCCTCGGACACCGGCGACTATCTGATCGGCGAGAAGATCGTCCGCTCCGGCTTCGGACGCGACGCCCTGCGCTACATGGACAAGCCCTCCAAGGACGGCAGCTCCGCCGACTCCTGGAGCAGCTCGGTCGGCAACCTCGACGTCCACTACTCCTCCGGCGTCGCGAACCACTTCGCGTATCTGCTGGCGGAGGGCAGCGGCGCCAAGACGATCAACGGCGTCAGCTACAACTCCCCCACCTCCAACGGCTCCACGGTCACCGGGATCGGCCGCGACAAGCTGGGCGCCATCTGGTACCGGGCGCTGACGGTCTACATGACGTCCTCGACGAACTACGCGGGGGCGCGGACGGCCACACTGAACGCGGCGAAGGATCTGTACGGCGCGGGCAGCACGGAGTACAACGCGGTGGCGGCGGCCTGGAGCGCGGTGAACGTGAACTGAGGGCTCTTGCTTGTGACACGGCCGCCCGGGGATCCTGGGCGGCCGTACGCATGGGCGGAGGAGGACGGTTGAGCGAGGACGACCCGCACATCCATGTCGAGGTGAAGGTGGTCCGTGGCGAGGCCGCCGTCCGCAACATGCTCGCGGCCACCTTCGGCCTGGCCGGGGACCTGCCGAGCGTCGTCGCCACCGGGTGCGGGCTGCGGGTGCCGTACGCCATGACCTCGCCGCGACCGGACCACGTGACCTGCCTGCCCTGCCGGGATCACGCCCGCTCGGAGCATCTGCGCTTCGCCGACGAGATCGAGCGTCTCGGCCGGCTGCCGGGCTCGTCCGTCACCCCCGCCGAGGCCCGGCAGGTCGCGGCACGGCATCGCGCGCTCGCGGAGAGGTTCTCCGGCCGGGAGGGCTGACGAAAAGCGATGGCATGGGGCTCGGGCACGCGGTTACGCTCCACCGCCGATGCGCACCTACCCCCCCTTCTCTTGGAGCCGCATGTCCGCCGCCACCACGAAGATGCACGCCGACGAGCTCGACATCGACGCGGCGCTGGTCGAGGGGCTGATCGCGGATCAGTTTCCGGAGTGGGACGGACTTTCCGTGAGCCGGGTCGAGTCCTCCGGGACCGACAACGCGATGTACCGGCTCGGGGACGACTTGGTCGTACGGCTGCCCCGGTTGCCCGGTGGGGCGGGGCAGATCTCCTTGGAACACCGGTGGTTGCCCGGTCTGGCACCGCAGCTGCCGCTGGCCGTGCCGGAGCCGTTGGCGCTGGGGGAGCCGGCGCGGGGGTACGGGCTGCCGTGGGGCGTGTACCGGTGGCTGGCCGGGGCCAACGCCTACGACTCACCGATCCGCGAACGCACGGAGGCCGCCGTCGAGTTGGGGCGGTTCCTCGTCGCGCTACGAGAGGTCGACGCCACCGGTGCGCCGACGTCCGTCCGTGGTGGGCACCTCCACGGGCGTGACGACTACGCCCGGCTCGCGATCCGTGACCTCGACACCGACGGAGTCCTAGACGCCGACCGCGCGACCCGGCTCTGGGACGAGACGCTCCAACTGCCCCGGTGGGAAGGGGAACCCGTCTGGCTCCACGCCGATCTCCTGCCCGGCAACCTGCTCACCGAGAACGGCCGACTCACCGCGGTCATCGACTTCGGCTGCCTCGGGAGCGGGGACCCGGCGGCGGACATGCTGCCGGCGTGGACGCTGTTCGACGGCGAGAGCCGCGAGGTGTTCCGCGCGGCGGCCGCCGTCGACGACGCCACCTGGGAGCGGGGGCGCGGCTGGGCCCTGCGCTTCGGGGTGGGCGCAGCGCACTACTACCGGGGCGGAAAGAACCCCGTGCTCGCCGCCGTGGGCATGCGAGCCCTGCAAGAAGCGATCGCCGCGCCCTAGGCCAGGACTGGGCCCGGTCCGGCAGACCGGACCGGACCGACGCCGCGGAGGCGGGGGGCGCGGAGGGGCCCTGCGCTTCGGGGCGGGAAGAACCCCACGCTCGCGGCAGTGGGCATGCGGGTCGTGGAGGAAGCGCTCGTCGCGGTCCAGGCCCCTGTCCCGCGGACCAGGCCGACGGCTTCGAGACAGGGGCTGCACGCACTCCCCGGGTGACCGGCGGCGACGCAATCGGAGCGGGCCCTAGCCGAAGTCCGGAAGGGTGAGGGTGCCGTCCTCCGCCAGAGGGAAGCCGGGGTTGTACGCCAGCTCCCAGGCGTGGCCGTCCGGGTCCGTGAAGGCGCTGGAGTAGAAGCCGATCTCGTTCACCGCGGCGGGTTTGGTGATGGTGCCGCCCGCCTCCGCCACCTTCGCGAGGAGGGCGTCGACCTCCGCCTCCGAACGGACGTTGTGGGCGAGGGCGATGCCGCCGAAGCCGTACGCCGGGCCCGGTTCGAGGCCGCAGTCCGCCGCCAGTTTCTCCCGGCTCCACAGGACCAGGCCCAGCCCCCCGGCCTGGAAGAAGACGGTCTCCGCGACCTCCTGGCCCCGCCAGCCCAAAGCCTCGTAGAAGGCCTTGGAGCGGGCCAGGTCCGAGACGCCCAGCGTGATCAGGGTGATGCGCTGTTCCATGCCCATCGCCTCACCGTAGCGCCGACACGAGAGCCCGGCGCGACATCCCCGACCGCCGGCCGTTCACCCTCCGTACGGCATGGCGGCCCTCCCCTCCCTCAGCACCCGCCCCCACCACACCAGCTGGTCCAGCATCGTCTTCGCCGCGGCGTCCGGGCCCGACGGATCCTTCGGGCGGCCGTCGGCGAAGGAACCCCCGGCGTTGTGGAAGCTCACCGTGTCCCTGACCGTCACCGCGTGGAGTTCGGCGAAGACCTGGCGGAGGTGTTCCACCGCTCGCAGGCCGCCCGAGATGCCGCCGTACGAGACGAGGGCCACCGGCTTGGCCTGCCACTCCGTGAAGTGCCAGTCGATCAGGTTCTTCAGGCCGGCCGGGTACGAGTGGTTGTACTCGGGGGTGAGGACCACGAAGGCGTCCGCCGACGCGAGTTTCGGGGTCACCGCGGCGAGGGCGGCGGTCGCCTCGGGGCTCGGCGCCATGGTCATGGGCAAGTCGGTCGCGGCCACGTCCACGATGTCGGGGACCAGGTCGTCGCGGTCCCGGAGGCGGTCGAGGAGCCAGTCGGCGACGACAGGGCCGAAGCGGCCGTGGCGGTTGCTGCCGATGACCAGGGCGACGCGGAGAGGAGCGGTGTCTGTCTGCATGAGGGACAGCCTGATACCTCGACCAAAGTTGAGGTCAAGCACGGATCAGGGGCGACGGGTCACCCGTTCACACGCGCGCCCCGCACTCTTCGGGTTCTCTTCGGCGACCCGCCCGCCGTACGGCGATGACCTGCTGAAACTCCGGCCGAACCGGCCCGGGGCGCAGTGACCTGACACCCATTCACCACATTTCTGACGAACTCTCAGGAAGCGGGCTCGGCCCACTGCCACTTACCTCGAAGGCAGGGATCCCCTCGAGAGCTCGAAGGAGCATCATGCGCCCCACCGCCCGGCTGCTGACCGGCAGCGCGCTCGTCGTCGCCGCGGGTCTCGTCTGTGCGCCCGCGTACGCGGGGGACTCGGACGGTCTCGAGATCTTCCCGTCGTCCGCGGTGCCGGGCGGTCAGGTCACGGTGAACACGGCCGCGTGCGGGGACGGCGGTACCGCGCAGGGGGACGCCAGCGCGGTGGGCGCGGACTCGTTCACGCTGGCGCCCAGCACGCACGAGGGTGACGCGATCGGACAGTTCCGGGTGCCGTCGAGCGCGCAGCCGGGGACGTACGAGATCGCCGCGACCTGCGCGGAGGGCGGCCGCCGGGTGACCGGTGACCTGGTGGTCACGCTGACCTCGCAGCGTCAGCCGGTGCATCCCAGAGGAAGTGTGAAGACGGGGGTCGGTGGCGCTCTGGGCCCCGATCCCGTGCAGACCGCGGCCGGTGTGGCGGCTCTCGCCGTCGCCGCCGCGGGCGGTACCTGGCTCCTGCATCGCCGGGCGAGAGGCGACGGGATCTGACGGACACCCTCCGCTGTCCGTCCGCCGGTACCGCATGTCCCCTCCCCCTCCGGGTCCGACGCCCCTCGCGGCCCGGAGGGGGACGGGCAGGCCGTCGAGGAGGAGGTTCCCGTGCGCAAGCGCAGCTTCGGCAACACCGTCATAGCGGGCGTCACCGTGGTGGCCCTGTGCACCGGCGCGTGGCTGCTGCGCAGCGGCGCCGAGACGCATGCCCCGCCGCAGCCGTCCGCGGCCCAGGCGCACTCCCGCACAGGGGGCACCGGCGGCCGAGCCGGGGTGCCCGCGCTGCCGCCGTCCCCGCCGGACCGTGTGCGCATCCCCGCGATCGGCGTGGACGCGCCGCTGATGGGCCTCGCCCTCACCCGGAGCGGCAGCCTCGACGTCCCGCCGGCCGGCCGGAAGAACCTCGCCGGCTGGTACGAGGCCGGCACCACCCCGGGCGAGACGGGCACCGCGATCGTCGCCGGGCATGTCGACAACGCCGAGGGACCCGCCGTCTTCTACGACCTCGGCGCCCTCCGGAAGGACAGCGCGATCGAGGTGGACCGGCGCGACGGAAGCGTCGCGGTGTTCACGGTGGACGCGGTCGAGGTGTACGGCGCGAAGGACTTCCCCGACGAGAAGGTGTACGGGGCCGCGAGCAGGCCCGAGCTGCGGGTGATCACCTGCGGCGGGGGCTACTCGCGCTCGACCGGTTACCGGGGGAACGTGGTGGTGTTCGCGCACCTCACGGGGAACCGCTGACGACCGCCTCGGCGATGGCGCGCGCGCAGTCCAGGGCCTCGGTGTGGGTGGTGTCGACCTCGATGTCGTAGACCACGCCCTGGTGGACGAGTTCCGCCTGCTTCTCGGCCATCCCCCGCGAGCGGTCGCCCCGGACGATCTCCCGCCCCGCGGCCACCTCCGCTTCGCACCGGACGCCGACCCACAGCACGTCCAGTCCGTCCAGCGACTTCCGCCACCGTTCCTGCGAGTGCGCGCCGCCCAGGAACACGTCGTCGACGATCACCCGGGCGCCCGCCCAGGCCGTCGCGGCGACCCCGGCCCGCCAGGCCGCCTCCAGACGCGTGAACTCCTCGCCCACGCTCACTCCGCCGTCCGCCGCGAACTCGATGCCCGTGCCGGAGGACTGGAGCGAGGCGGGCATCGACTCGACGAACCCGTCGATCCCGAAGGCCAGCCACGGATCCGGCAGGACCGCCTGCAGACAGCGCACGATCCCGGACTTGCCCGAGCTGGAACCCCCATTGAGCACGATCACCTGAGTCGTCACGGCGTCACGGTAGCGTCAGGCGAGCGATTGTTCGTACGCAATAAATGCCGAGGAAGGCACAGGCGACCGGGGGTCGTGCGCGCACAGGGCCCCCGGGGGACACCCCGGACCGCGTGATCGTTGCGGCGGAACGTGCGTCCCGTCACACCGCGGCGGAACGGGGGCGCTGTCGAGGGGGCTGACGGAGGACGGGTCGTAGACCACGCCGTACGCCCTCACCGGCACCGACGCCCTCCCCGCGGCCCTCCTCACAGTGCGCACCGGCCGTCCGCGCCGAACCCTCACATCCGGTCCGGGCATCTGCTGAGGGCAGCGTTCCTCGCGGGAAACAGATGTGATGCGGTCGGGTAACACCCGCAACGCACGCTCCTGAACATGACCTCGAATACGCGTGTGGTGGTGATCGGCGCCGGGCTCGCGGGCGTCCGGCTCGCCCGGCGGCTCGGAGAGCTCGGCACGCCCGTGACGCTCGTCGGCGAGGAGGAGCACCGCCCGTACAACCGGGTGCTCCTCGCCGAGGTGCTGGCGGGACGGTACACCCCGGACGTCATCGCGCTTCCGGCGCCGGCCGCGCTGACCCGTGCCCGGGTCCTGGGCATCGACCGCGAGGCGCGGACCGTCGAGTGCGCGGACGGTTCGAAGATCGCATACGACCGGCTGGTTCTGGCCACCGGCTCGAACCCGGTACTGCCGCCGCTGCGCGGTCTGTTCACCCCCGACCACGAGCTGCCGGAGGGCGTCCACGCCTTCCGCACCATGGACGACTGCCTGGGTCTGTCCAAGGCGGTCCGGCCCGGAGTGAAGGCGGTCGTGATCGGCGGCGGCCTCCTCGGTGTCTCGGCCGCCCGCGCGCTCGCCCAGCGTGGCGCCCAGGTCATGCTGGCCCAGCAGTCCGAGCGGCTGATGGAGCGCCAGCTCGACCCGAGCGCGTCCAAGCTCGTCCGGCGCCACCTCGCAGACCTCGGCGTCGAGGTCCACACCGATCTGCGCGTCCGTGACGTGCGCTGCGTCGGCGGCGCGGTCCGCTCGGTCGAGATGGCCGACGGATACGCCCTCGACGCCGAGATCGTGGTCCTGGCCTGCGGGGTCCACCCCCGTGTCGGTCTCGCGCAGACCGCGGGCCTTCAGGTCCGCAAGGGAGTCGTCGTCGACGACGAACTGCGCACGTCCGACCCGTACATCCACGCCATCGGCGACTGCGCCCAGCACGACGGCAATGTCTACGGCCTCGCCACCCCGGCCCTCGAACAGGCCGATGTGCTCGCCGAGTTGCTGGCCGGTCGGGGGAACGCCCGCTACACCGGCACTCGTTCGCTGACCCGGCTCACGCTGCCCGGGCAGACCGCCTTCGACCTGGCGGCGTTCGGCGAGACCGAGGCGCTCCCGGGCGACGACGTCGTCCAGCTCGCGGACGCCACCCGCGGCACCTATCGCAAGGTCGTCGTCCGCGACGACCGCCTGGTCGGCGGGGTTCTCGTCGGCGAACTCGGCACCGTCGGCGCGCTCGCCCGCGCCTGGGAGGGAGCAGAGCCGCTCCCCTCCGACGGCGGCCCGCTGCTCCACCTGCTCACCAACGATGGAGGCTCCTGAGATGACCGCCACCCCGGGGCCCACCCCCACGATCGTGCTCGTCGGCCACGGCATGGTCGGCCAGCGCTTCCTCGAAGCACTCGCCGAGCGCGGCATGACCGCCACCCACCGCGTGGTCGTGCTGTGCGAGGAGCCGCGTCCCGCGTACGACCGCGTCGCGCTCACCTCGTACTTCTCGGGCAAGACGCCCGAGGACCTCTCCATGACGGACATGGAGTTCATCGAGACGCACGGCATCGAGCTGTACGTCGGCGACCCGGCCGTCGCTGTCGACCGCGAGGCGAAGAAGGTCACCGCGAAGTCCGGGCAGGTCTTCGAGTACGAGACCCTCGTCCTCGCCACCGGCTCCTACCCGTTCGTGCCGCCGGTCCCCAACAAGGACGCCCAGGGCTGTTTCGTCTACCGCACCATCGAGGACCTCCTCGCCATCGAGGAGTACGCGAAGACCCGCACCACCGGTGCCGTGGTCGGCGGCGGTCTGCTCGGACTGGAGGCGGCCGGCGCGCTGAAGGGTCTCGGACTGACCTCCCACATCGTGGAGTTCGCGCCGCGGCTGATGCCGGTGCAGGTCGACGAGGGCGGTGGCGCGGCGCTGCTGCGCACCATCGAGGAGATGGGCCTGAGCGTCCACACCGGGGTGGGCACGCAGGAGATCGTGGTCGACGCCGAGGGTGCCGTCACCGGCATGAAGCTCTCCGACGGCAGCGAACTCGCCACCGACCTGGTGGTGTTCAGCGCCGGTGTCCGCCCCCGCGACCAGCTGGCCCGCGACTGCGGTCTGACGGTCGGCGAACGCGGCGGCATCACCGTCGACGAGCAGTGCCGTACGGTCTCCGACCCGCATGTCTTCGCGATCGGCGAGTGCGCGCTGGCCTGCGACGGCCGGGTGTACGGCCTGGTGGCCCCCGGTTACGAGCAGGCCGAGACGGCCGCGGCGACCATCGCCTCCGACGAGGCCGCCTTCCTCGGCGCCGACCTGTCCACCAAGCTGAAGCTGCTCGGCGTGGACGTCGCCTCTTTCGGTGACGCGCACGGCGCGACCGCGGACTGCCTCGACGTCGTCTACTCCGACTCGCGTGCGGGCCTGTACAAGAAGCTGGTCATCGGCCGCGACGGCACGCTGCTCGGCGGCATCCTGGTCGGCGACGCGGAGGCGTACGGCACGCTGAAGGCGTTCACCGGTTCGGTCCCGCCGGTCAAGCCCGAGTCGCTGGTGCTGCCCGCCGGTGCCGGGGAGTCCGTCCAGCTCGGCCCGACCGCGCTGCCGGACGACGCGATCATCTGCTCCTGCAACAACGTCCGCAAGGGCACGATCCGCGCCGCGGTCACCGACCACCAGTGCACGACCGTGCCCGAGGTGAAGAAGTGCACCAAGGCCGGTACGACCTGCGGCAGTTGCGTCAAGGTGCTCGGCCAGCTCGTCACCGCCGAGCTGGAGGCGTCCGGCGTCGAGGTCGACAAGGGCCTGTGCGGCTGCTTCTCGCAGACCCGCGAGGAGCTCTACGAGATCGTCCTCGCCCTGCGCATCAACACCTACCAGGACCTGCTGGACCGCTACGGCCGCGACGACGCCAAGGGCGGCGACGGCTGCGAGGTCTGCAAGCCGGCGGTCGGCTCGATCATCGCCTCCCTCGCCCCGACCATCGGCGCGAGCGGCTATGTCCTGGACGGCGAGCAGGCGTCGCTGCAGGACTCCAACGACCACTTCCTCGCCAACATCCAGAAGAACGGCTCCTACTCGGTCGTCCCGCGCATCCCCGGCGGTGAGATCACCCCGGAGGGCCTCATCGTGATCGGCGAGATCGCCCGCGACTTCGGTCTCTACACGAAGATCACCGGTGGTCAGCGGATCGACATGTTCGGCGCCCGCGTCGAACAACTCCCGCTGATCTGGACCCGGTTGGTGGACGCCGGCTTCGAGTCCGGCCACGCCTACGGCAAGTCCCTGCGCACGGTGAAGTCCTGCGTCGGCCAGACCTGGTGCCGCTACGGCGTCCAGGACTCGGTCCGCATGGCGATCGACCTGGAGCTGCGCTACCGGGGCCTGAGGTCGCCGCACAAGCTCAAGTCGGCGGTCTCCGGCTGCGCCCGCGAGTGCGCCGAGGCCCAGTCGAAGGACTTCGGCGTCATCGCCACCTCCAACGGCTGGAACCTCTACGTCGGCGGCAACGGCGGCGCGACCCCCCGCCACGCGGACCTGCTGGCCCAGGACCTCTCGGACGCCGAACTGATCAAGCTGATCGACCGGTTCCTGATGTTCTACATCCGCACCGCGGACCGTCTGGAGCGCACCTCGACCTGGCTGGAGCGCATCCCGGGCGGCCTGGACCACGTCCGTGACGTGGTCGTGGAGGACTCCCTCGGCATCTGCGAGGAGCTGGAGTCCCTGATGACGGCCCACGTGGCGCACTACGCCGACGAGTGGGCGACCACCATCAACGACCCCGAGAAGCTCGCCCGGTTCGTGTCCTTCGTGAACGCCCCCGACACCCCCGACCCGGTCGTCGGCTTCGTCCCCGAGCGCGACCAGATCAAGCCCGACCTGCCGCTGCTGACCATCGGCCACCGCCCCCTGGAAGGAAGCGCCCAGCGATGACCCTGGCACCCGAGACCACCGACCTGAAGGTCGAACTCCAGCTGAACGACGACTGGTTCGCGGTCTGCGAGCTGGCCCGGCTGCTCCCCGGCCGGGGCGTGGCGGCCCTGCTGCCCGACGGCCGTCAGGCCGCCCTGTTCCGCGACCGCGCCGGCAACCTGTACGCCGTCGACAACCGCGACCCCTTCGGCGGCGCGGCGGTCCTCTCCCGCGGCCTGACCGGCACCCACCAGGGACGGCCGTTCGTGGCCTCACCGCTGCTGAAGCAGCGCTTCGACCTGGAGACCGGGCAGTGCCTGGACGACGAGTCGGTGCGGATCACGACGTACGCGGTGCGGGCGGCGTAGAAACCTTTCTTGACCGACCGTTCTCGATAAGCCTAGGCTGCGACACGTGGCCAGGACCAAGGAGTTCGATCCCGAGGCCGCGCTGCAGGCAGCTCTGGAGCTGTTCTGGCGGCGCGGCTACGAGGCGACGTCGATGTCCGACCTCGTGGAGCACCTCGGTATCGGGCGGGCCAGCATCTACGCCACCTTCGGCAGCAAGCACGAGCTGTACCTGAGGGCACTGGACCGCTACGACCGGGCAGGACTCCCGCCGATCGTGCGGGAGCTGTCCCAGCCGGGGCCCGCGCTGCCGGCCGTGCGGACGGTCGTACGGCGGTACGCCACGGAGGCCGCCGACGAGCAACTGCGCCAAAACGGCTGCATGGTCACCAACGCGGCGGCCGAACTGGCCCCGCACGACCCGGCGGCCGCGCGCCACGTCGAGCGCAATTGGGACCAGCTGGAGACCGTGCTGCACTCGGCGCTGGTCCGCGCGCAGGCGCAGGGCGAACTGCCGGCGGACCGCGACCCGTTGACCCTCGCCAGGATGCTGCTGGTGCTGCTCCAGGGGCTGCGTGTCGTCGGCAAGGCGTCGGCGGACCCGGCACGGGTGCGGGACGCGGCGGAACAGGCATTGGCGCTGCTCGACTGAACCCTTTCAGGGCGGGCGGCGCCCCTTTTTTTTGCCGCCATACTGAACCGATCGGTCAAGAATAAGTCGGTCAAGAATCAGGGGAGATCATGACGCGCTTCATCGGCAGGACCGCTCTCGTCACCGGCGCGGGCTCGGGAATCGGCCGGGCCATCGCCCTGGCGTTCGCCGCGGAGGGTGCGCAGGTGGTCGTCGCCGGACGCGGGCGGGAGCCGCTGACGGAAACGGTCCGGCTGATCGAGGAGGCGGGCGGCAAGGCACTCATGGTGACGGGGGACGTCGCGCGGGACGCCGAGATGCAGGCCGTCGTGGACGTCGCGGTGGACCGCTTCGGCTCGCTCGACGTGGCCGTCAACAACGCGGGGGTGTTCCGGGGCGGGCAGCCCCTGGCCGAACTGTCGTCGGCGGACTGGCAGGAACAGCTCGACATCAACCTCACCGGGATGTTCCTGGCGCTCCGGGCCGAGATCCGCCAGATGCGCTCGCAGCCCTCCGGCGGCGCGATCGTGAACATCGCCTCCACCTTCGGCGCCCACACCCGCGCCCCAGGCGCCGCCGCGTACGCCGCCACGAAGGCGGCCGTCTCCGCCCTCACCCGGGGCGCGGCCCTGGACCACATCCACGACGGTGTCCGCATCAACGCGGTCAGCCCCGGCGCGGTGGACACCCCGATGTCCCTGCGCCCCGGCGAGACGGAGGCGGACCGCGCCGAGCGTGCGAAGGCCGCCCTCCCCCTGGGCCGTGTCTCGACCACGTCCGAGATCGCCGCCGCCGTCCTGTACCTGGCCTCGGACGACGCCTCCTCGGTGGTGGGCACCGACCTGGTGGTGGACAGCGGGGCGACGGCCTGACAGTCCACCGGCGAAGATCGGCCGGAGAAAATCCGCTGGAGGGCGCGGGTCCCCCGTGCTTGCATGGCGCCATGGTGCCCACCGACCGTCTCCTCGCCTTCGCGGCCATGTCGTTCCTGCTGATCGTGGTCCCCGGACCCAGCGTGCTGTTCGTGATCGGCCGGGCACTCGCTCAGGGCCGGCGTGCCGCCCTGACCACGGTGGCGGGGAACACGGTCGGCGCCTATGTGCTGGTGCTGGCCGTCGCGTTCGGGGTCGGTTCGATCGTGGAGCGCTCGGTCCTGGTCTTCACCACGCTCAAGCTCGCCGGAGCCGCCTACCTCGTGTACCTGGGCGTCAAGGCGTGGCGCGGGCGCGGGTCGCTGCGCGCGGCGTTCGCCGAGGACGTGACGGCTGCGGCGGCGGGGCACGGCGGTCTGCGGACGTTCTGGGAGGGGTTCGCGGTCGGCGTGACCAACCCCAAGACCATCGTGTTCTTCGCCGCCGTACTGCCGCAGTTCGTGGACCGCGGTCAGGGCCATGTGGCCGCGCAGATGCTGCTGCTCGGGCTGGTGTTCAACGTCATCGCGCTGGTCTCCGACGCCGTGTGGGGGCTGGTCGCGGCGACCGCGCGGGGCTGGTTCGCCCGCTCGCCGCGCCGCCTCTCCCTGGTGGGCGGGGTCGGCGGACTGACCATGATCGGACTGGGTGTGACGGTGGCGGTGACCGGCCGGAAGGACTGAGAGCTCAGACCTTCAGAGCGTCGTACGTCACCCCCGTGAGCTCCTCCGAGGCGGTCCAAAGGCGTGGGGACGCCCGGTCGTCGCGGGTCCAGGGGGCCCGCCAGGAGGGGGCCGGGGAACCGCGCCAGCCCCCGAGCGAGGGGCCGGTGAAGGAGTCGGGGGGTACGTCGGGGGCGGTGGCGGCGTAGAGGGTGGGCAGGGCCCCGGCGTCGGCGGACTGGGCGAAGAAACGGTTGCCGACCCGCATGAAGCGTTCCGCGGCCCTGCGGCCTGCCATCTTCGGGCCCGCCGTCTGGAGGTTGGTGGCCGCGTACCCGGGGTGCGCCGCCGCCGCGACCACGTCCGAGCCGTGGGCCGCCAGCCTGCGGGCCAGTTCGTGGACGAAGAGAAGGTTGGCGGTCTTGGAGCGGGCGTAGGCGACCCAACGGCGGTAGCGACGCTCGCTGTTGAGGTCGTCGATGTCGATGTTGGCCAGCGCGTGCGCCGTGCTGGAGACGGTCACGACGCGTGCCGCGGGTGTCTCGAGAAGCGTGGGCAGCAGCAGGCCGGTCAGCGCGAAGTGGCCCAGGTGGTTCGTGCCGAACTGCGTCTCGAAGCCGTCCGCCGTCGTGCCGTACGGCAGTGCCATCACGCCCGCGTTGTTGATCAGCAGGTCGAGGCGGTCGTAGGGGTACGCCGCCGCGAACTGCCGTACGGAGGACAGGTCCCCGAGATCCAGGCGGGCGAACTGCACCTCCGCTTCCGGCACTTCGGCGACCAGCCGCTCCCCGGCCCCGGCACCGCGCGCCTCGCTGCGGCAGGCGAGCAGCACGCGGGCGCCCCTACGGGCCAGCTCCCGCGCGGTGGCGTACCCGATCCCGCTGTTGGCCCCGGTGACGACGGCCACGCGTCCGCTCTGATCGGGGATGGCCTTCACGTTCCAGCCGGACATGACCGGGCTCCCTCCGCAGACGGTGGGCCTCAGCCTACGAGCGGAGGGCGCGGCGCGTAATCGTCCGGCACGGGCCGCGTGTCCAGGTAGAACCATTCGGCCCCGGGGCCCGGCTCACCTGGGAACGCCTCGGCTGCGGAAGCGGCCGGGGTGCGGAAGCCGTCGGGCCGGGTGCCGGGCGCGTCGTCAGCCCCGGCTGCGGAGAAGTCGTGGGCATCGGAGATGTCGGGCCAGGAGGCGACGGGTCCGGCTCCGGCGGCCCCCGTATCGAATGGGCGCCCCTCGCCACCGGCGGCTGTGTCGGAGACCTGGCCGCCGAGGGCCGGCTCGGCGGAGGTCCTGCTCCCGAATGCCCACTCGCCCGGTACCCCGGCACCGACCGACCTCGCCCCGGCGCCCTCCGCCCCGGCACCCGCGGACGTCGTCCAAGCGCCCATCGCCCCAGCACCCCCGGACGCCGCCCGAGCACCCAGCGCCCCGGCACCTCCGGACGCCACCCCGGGACTCGCCGCCCCAGCGCCCACGGACTCCGCCCCCGTGCCCTCCGCCCCAGCCCCCACGGACGTCGACCAGGCACCCGCCGCACCGGCACCCAGTGCACCGGCATCTGCGGACACCGCCCCCGCTCCAGCACCGGCACCGGCACCGGCACCCCTGGACGCCATCCCCGCACCCACCACGTCGGCACCGCCGGACGCCGCCCCGACAGTCCGCGCGTCGGCCGCCGAGGTCGCCGCCGTCGCCGCGACCACCCCCGGCCCCGGCATCAGCAGTTCCACCCGCAGCCCCCTCCCCCGCTGCTGGGCCGTGAACTCCTCCACCTGGCTGCGGCAGGCGTGGTCCAGGTGGGTCACGCCGGTGAGGTCGAGGCGGATGCGCGGCTTGCCGGAGGCGGCCGCGGCCTCCAGGGCCTCGATGACCTTCGGCAGGCGCAGGAAGGTCGCGTTGCCGGCCATGACGATCTTCGCGGTGTCGTCCTCGATGTGCTGCCGGATCACGGTCTGCGACATGCGCAGGGCGGCCAGCACGATGCCCGCCGCGAGCCCCACGAGCACGCCCTCCAGCAGCGCGGTCGCCACGATGACGAGCGTGGTGACGGTCATGACCACGAACTCGCCCCGGTCCTGGCGCCACATCTTCGGGAACTCCTCCGGCGCGAGCAGCTTCCACCCGCTGTGCACCAGGACCCCGGCCAGTACCGAGATCGGGATCAGCGCGAGGACCTGCGGGAGCAGCAGCGCGAAGGCCAGCAGCCACAGACCGTGCAGGGTGCGGGAGAGCCGGGTCTTCGCGCCCGCCTGGACGTTCGCCGAACTGCGTGCGACCACGGCCGTGATCGGAAGCGCGCCGAGGATGCCGGCCACCGTGTTCCCGGCGCCCTGGGCCACGAGTTCGGTGTTGTAGCGGGTGCGCGGACCGCTGTGCATGCGGTCCACGGCCGCCGCCGTAAAGAGGCTCTCCGCCGAGGCGATGACCGTGAAGGTGAGGATCGACGTGATGATGGCCGCGTCGGCGAGACCCGCGAACTGCTCGGCGCCCGGCACCTGGACGGCCGCGAGCAGGTTGCCGACCTGGAGGGTCTTCACCTCGACCCCGGGCAGCGCGGCGACCGCGATCCCGATGCCCACCGCGACCAGCGCGGCCGGGACCTTCCTGACCGGTCCCGGTGCCTTCTTCCACACGAAGCTCAGGACAACGGTGACGATGCCGAGCAGCAGCGCGGTCATCGCCTGCCGGTCGGTCAGGACGTTCGCGAGCAGCCCGGGGATCCCGGCCATGTTCTCGATCGGTGCGCCGGGCGCCTTGTCGTCGGCCATCGGATAGGCCTGGCTGAACATCAGCGGCAGCCCGATCCCGGCGAGCATGCCCTGCACGACGGCGATCGAGATGGCCTGGAACATCCGCCCGAGCCGTACGACACCGAGCACGACCTGGAGGATCCCCGAGCACAGGACGATCACCCCGAGCATGGCCACCCCGTGCTCGGCGACCGTCTCCGCGACCAGCGCGGCGAGCCCCGCGGCGGGTCCGCTGACCTGCAAGGTGCTGCCGCGGACCGCGCCGACCACGAGTCCGCCGATCACCCCGGAGATGATGCCCAGTTCGGCCGGGACCCCGGAGGCGACGGCCACCCCGATGCAGAGCGGCAGGGCGACGAGGAACACGACGAGGGAGGCGGTGATCTCGGTGCCGAGGTCGCCCTTCGGGCCGTTCGAGCCCTTGGGTGCCTGTGGGCTGCTCGGCTCCCGCGAGTCGGCCGGTTGTCCCGAACTCCTCGGTTCCCTACGGCCTTTCGGCGCGGCCCTGTCCCCCCGTCCCCGCGCATGTGCCCCGCTCATCCGGCGTGCACCCGGAAGCGGCCGTCCTCGTCGAGCTCGTGCACCTGGCCGTTGTCGACCTCGTAGTACCAGCCGTGCAACCGCAGCCGGTCGCTGTCGAGCCGCTGCCGCACCACGGGGTAACTCCGCAGCGCGGCGAGCTGGTTGACGACGTTGCGCTGGACGACGTCGGAGAGCTCCAGGTCGTCGGGGGCGCCGGTGAGCACGGGGGCAAGGGACGGGCGGGCCAGGCCCAGCCACGCGTCCACCCCGGGCAGCGCGGTCAGGTCGTCGCCGGAGCGCAGCGCCCCCATCGCCCCGCAGTGTGAGTGACCGCACACGACCACGTCCTGAACCCCGAGCACCTCCAGTGCGTACTCGATGGTGGCGGCCTCACCACCTGCCGCGTGCTGTCCGTACGACGGCACGATATTGCCCGCGTTGCGCAGCTCGAATATCTCACCGGGCCGGGCGCCGGTGATCAGTGCGGGTATGACTCGCGAATCCGAGCAGGTAATGAAGAGTGCCTCCGGGTATTGCCCCTCGGTCAGTTTCCGGTATTCGCCGCTCTCGAAATCGACCCGCCGCCTGAACGAGCGCGCACGGTCCAGCAATGCCTTCAAGGGTGCCTCCTGAGCTGGCAGTTCGACCAGTGCGCATCACCGTAGAGGGACGATGTACAGAGGAAGGTTAAAAGCGGGCCAGAGCGCGGCCAGAAGCAGGACATTCTTTTTCCCGACTCCCGGTACGAGCCTGCTTCTTGTAGCGTGTCGGGCACAGGGCAGAGAATATGAATTCGGGTGGGAGAGATAAGACGTATGGGCCTGCGCGTGCTGCTCATCGAGGACGACGAGACGATCGCCGAACCCCTGGCCGAGGGCCTCGGTCACTTCGGCCTGACGGTCGATCACGTGACCACCGGCAGCGAGGGGCTGAGAGGGCCGCACGGCGATGTCGTACTCCTGGACCTGGGGCTGCCGGACATGGACGGCATCGACGTCTGCCGGGGCATCCGTGAGGTCTCCGACGTCCCGATCGTCATCCTCAGCGCGCGCGGGGAGGAGGCCGACCGGGTCCTGGGCCTGGAACTCGGCGCCGACGACTATCTCGCGAAGCCGTTCAGCGTAAGGGAGTTGGTGGCCCGGGTGCGGGCCGTGACCCGGCGGACGCGGCGCACGCAGGAGGCCGCCGTCCCGCCGCCCACGGCGGCTCCCGCGCCCGAACCCGGTCCGCTCGCCGTGGACCGCCGTACCCGGCAGGTCTGGATCGGCGAGGCCCAAGTACCGCTCACACCCAAGGAGTTCGACCTGCTCGCGCTGCTCACCGAGGACCCGGGCGCGGTCTACTCCCGGCAGCAGATCCTGGACCGGGTCTGGGACCCGTTCTACGAAGGCCCGACGAAGACTCTGGACGTCCATGTCGCCTCGCTGCGAAGGAAGTTGGGGCATCCGGCCTGGATCCAGACGCTGCGCGGGGTCGGCTTCCGGCTGGCGGTGCACACCGGACCGGCCGGGCCGGCATGACGCGCCGGATCCTGCTCAGCTAT
Organism: Streptomyces canus; assembly: GCF_001514145.1. GTDB lineage: Bacteria > Actinomycetota > Actinomycetes > Streptomycetales > Streptomycetaceae > Streptomyces > Streptomyces canus. Next base: position 449,315 of record NZ_KQ948658.1, on the reverse strand, counting down.
CTCACTCTGGCCACCCTGGTGCTGCTCTGCCTGGAGATCCCGCTGGGGTTCGTGTACTCACGCGGCGAGCGGGAGCGGGTGGTGGGCGCCGCGCGGGACGAGGCCGAGTCGGTCTCCGCGTACGCGGCGCTGGCACTGGAGACGGGCCGCGCCGAGCGGGACCTGCCCCAGCGGGTGGTCCACTGTGCCGCGCGCATCGGCGGGAAGGTCGTCGTCGTGGACGAGGCGGGCGCGCTGCTGGCCTCCTCGCACCCGCTGTCCGGGAAGGCGTCCGCCGCCCTGGCCTCCCGGCCGGGCATCGTGGCGGCGCTGCGGGGCGCGTCGACGGCGGACGTGCGCACCTCCACGATCGGCGGGGTCGAGTACCTGTCGGTCGCCGCGCCCATGGGCCACGGCGCTCAGGGTGCCGTGTGGCTGACGGTCCCCACCCGGATGGTGCACGAGCGCGTCCATCACGTGTGGCTGCTGCTCGCCCTCGGCGGGCTCGGTGTCCTCACGGCCGTCGTCCTCGTGGGCTTCGGCATCGCGCGCTGGACCGGCCGCCCCATCCGTGAACTGGAGCGGGCCACACACGAGTTGGCGGACGGAGGCCGCGCGACGCCGGTGGCGGTGACCAAGGGCCCGCCCGAAGTCCGCAGTCTGGCCGCCGCGTTCAACCGTACGGCGGCCCGGCTCGCCCATCTTCTCGACGCTCAGCGCGCCTTCGCGGGCGAGGCCTCGCACCAGCTCAAGACGCCGCTGGCCGCGCTGCGGCTGCGCCTGGAGAACCTGGAGCCGAGCGTGTCCGCGCGCGGCCGGGGCAGCCTGACCGCGGCCGTGACGGAGACCGACCGGCTGGCCCGGATGGTGGAGGGGCTGCTCGCGATGGCCCGGCTGGAGGAGCACGCGGCGACGCGGCGCCCGGTGGACGTCGGCGAGGTCTGCGCGGAGCGGCACCGCACCTGGCTGCCTCTCTACGGCCGGCAGGGTGTCTCGCTGGTCCTGTTCGCGGGCAGCGGGGGCCCGGTCCTCGCGCTCCCGGGCGCCGTGGAGCAGATCCTGGACAACCTCCTGTCCAACGCGCTGCGCGCCTCGCCGGCCGGCAGCACGGTGACCGTGGAACTGCGTCCGAACGCCCCGTCCCGCCGCGCCCTCCACCCCGGCTGGGTGGACCTGCACGTCACCGACGAGGGACCCGGCATGACGGCCGACCAGCGCGCCCGCGCCTTCGACCGCTTCTGGCGCGCACCGGGCGCCCCCAAGGGCGGCACCGGTCTGGGCCTCGCCCTGGTCCAGCGGCTGGCGCACGCGAGCGGCGGCGAGGCGAGCCTGCGCGCGGCGGCGACGGGCGGCCTGGACGCGGTGGTCCGCCTGCCGTCGGCACAGGGACCGACGCTGGGGCAGCATCCGGGAAGGCCGGGCGGGCGCCGCAGAGAGGCACCGGCGGTGCGGGCGCCGGCGGGGGACGAGCGGGAGTTCGTCGGGCGGCATCCCGTGTGAGGTGACGGGGCAGTTCCGGACGTAACGCCATCTGACATGTAATGGTCACGGAATGACCACTTCACCTCCACAACCGTGACGACGGCAATACGGTCATCCCCTCACGTAACACCTCCAGGGGGACGACATGGCCAACCCGTACAACAATCAGCCCGCGCCGCCGTGGCCGCCGACGCCCGCTTCCCGGCCCGCCCCCAAGTGGGCCCGGAAGCGGTACGTCCTGCCCGCCCTCGCGCTCGCGCTCTTCCTCGGGGTCGGCATAGGCAGCGGCGACCCGGACAAGACGACGAGCGACGCGAAGCCGGCCGCCGCCAAGCCACGGCCGACAGTGACCGTGACAGCGACGACCACGGCGACGGCTGAACCGGAACCGGCCGCCACGGTGACCGCCACGAAGACGGTCAAGGTCACCAGGACGGTCACGGCACAGGCCGAGGCGGACACCGGCTCCGGGTCCGATCCGGACCCAGACAGCGTCTACTACGCCAACTGCACCGAGGCCCGCGCCGCCGGCGCCGCACCGATCCACCGAGGCGAGCCGGGCTACGCCTCCCACCTGGACCGCGACAACGACGGGGTGGCCTGCGACAGCTGACCCGTCGGCAGCGGGCTCGCGGCCTCGGCCGCAGGCGAAAGGGCGGCACCCCCGCACAGGGTGCCGCCTTTCGTGGTCCGGAGCCGCCGCCCATCGGATGAGGGTCGGGGACGGGCGGCGGATCCGGGGTCTGAGGGGCCGTCAGAGGCCGTCAGAGGCCCTACCGGTGGTCGCTGCCGTTCGCCGTGATCGCCGCGCGACCCGCCTCCAGGCGGGCCACCGGGATGCGGAACGGGGAGCAGGAGACGTAGTCCAGACCCACCTCGTGGAAGAAGTGGACCGACTCCGGGTCGCCGCCGTGCTCGCCGCAGACGCCGAGCTTGAGGTCGGGGCGGGTCTTGCGGCCCGCCTCGGCGGCCAGCTTCACCAGGGAGCCCACGCCGTCCTTGTCGATCGTCTCGAACGGGGAGACGCCGAAGATGCCCTTCTCCAGGTAGGCCGTGAAGAAGCTCGCCTCCACGTCGTCCCGGCTGAAGCCCCACACCGTCTGGGTGAGGTCGTTGGTGCCGAAGGAGAAGAACTCCGCGGCCTCCGCGATCTGACCGGCGGTCAGCGCGGCGCGCGGGAGTTCGATCATCGTGCCGATCGACAGCTTCAGCTCCACACCCGTCGCCGCCTCGACCTCCGCGACGACCTGGTCGGCCTCCTCGCGGACGATCTCCAGCTCCTGGACCGTGCCCACCAGCGGGATCATGATCTCCGCGCGCGGGTCGCCCTTGGCGTTCTTGCGTTCGGCCGCGGCCTCGGCGATCGCGCGGACCTGCATGGTGAACAGACCGGGGATGACCAGGCCGAGGCGCACTCCGCGCAGGCCCAGCATGGGGTTCTGCTCGTGCAGCCGGTGCACGGCCTGGAGCAGCCGCAGTTCGTTCTCGTGCGGCTCCTGACGGGACTCCGCCAACGCCACGCGGACCGACAGTTCGGTGATGTCGGGCAGGAACTCGTGCAGCGGCGGGTCCAGCAGCCGTACCGTCACCGGCAGCCCGTCCATCGCCGAGAACAGCTCCACGAAGTCCTGCTTCTGCAGCGGGAGCAGCGCCTTCAGCGACTCCTCGCGCTCGGCCTCCGTGTCGGCCAGGATCAGCCGCTCGACCAGCTCGCGGCGGTCCCCGAGGAACATGTGCTCGGTACGGCACAGGCCGATGCCCTGGGCGCCGAAGCGACGGGCGCGCATCGCGTCCTCGGCGTTGTCCGCGTTGGCCCGCACCCGCAGGCGCCGCTTGCGGTCCGCGAACGCCATGATCCGGTGCACGGCCTCGACCAGCTCGTCGGCGTCGTTGGCGCCCGCGTGCATCCGGCCCTCGAAGTACTCGACGACCGGCGACGGCACGACCGGCACCTCGCCCAGGTAGACCTTGCCCGACGAGCCGTCGATGGAGATCAGGTCGCCTTCCTCGACGACGTGTCCGCCCGGGACCGTCATCCGGCGGCGCTTGGTGTCGACCTCCAGCTCCTCCGCGCCACAGACACAGGTCTTGCCCATGCCGCGCGCGACCACGGCCGCGTGGGAGGTCTTGCCGCCGCGCGAGGTCAGGATGCCCTCGGCCGCGATCATGCCGTCGAGGTCGTCGGGGTTGGTCTCCCGGCGGACCAGGATGACCTTCTCGCCCGAACGCGACCACTTCACCGCGGTGTACGAGTCGAAGACCGCCTTGCCGACGGCCGCGCCCGGCGAGGCCGCGATGCCCCGGCCGACCTGCGCGACCTTGGTGTTCTCGTCGAAGCGCGGGAACATCAGCTGGGCGAGCTGGGCGCCGGTGACACGCTGGAGCGCCTCCGCCTCGTCGATCAGACCCTGGTCCACCAGCTGGGTCGCGATCCGGAAGGCCGCACCCGCCGTGCGCTTGCCGACCCGGGTCTGGAGCATCCACAGCTGACCGCGCTCGATGGTGAACTCGATGTCGCAGAGGTCCTTGTAGTGGTTCTCCAGCGTCTCCATGATCTGCATCAGCTGGTCGTACGACTTCTTGTCGATCTGCTCCAGCTCCGCGAGCGGGACGGTGTTGCGGATGCCCGCGACGACGTCCTCGCCCTGGGCGTTCTGGAGGTAGTCGCCGTAGACGCCCTGGTGGCCGGAGGCGGGGTCACGGGTGAACGCGACGCCGGTGCCCGAGTCGGGGCCGAGGTTGCCGAAGACCATCGAGCAGACGTTGACCGCGGTGCCCAGGTCGCCGGGGATGCGCTCCTGGCGGCGGTAGAGCTTGGCGCGGTCGGTGTTCCAGGAGTCGAAGACCGCGTGGATGGCGAGGTCCATCTGCTCGCGCGGGTCCTGCGGGAAGTCCCGGCCCGCCTCCTTCTTGACGATCTTCTTGAAGGCGGTGACGAGCTTCTTGAGGTCGGCGGCCTCCAGGTCGGTGTCGACCGTGACCTTCTTGGCCTCCTTGGCCCTCTCGAGGGCCTCCTCGAAGAGGTCGCCGTCGACGCCGAGGACGGTCTTGCCGAACATCTGGATGAGCCGTCGGTAGGAGTCCCAGGCGAAACGGTCGTCGCCGGCCTGCTTGGCGAGCCCCTGGACCGACTTGTCGGAGAGACCGATGTTCAGGACCGTGTCCATCATTCCCGGCATGGAGAACTTCGCGCCGGAGCGGACCGAGACGAGCAGCGGGTCGTCGGCCTGGCCGAGCTTCTTGCCCATGCGCTGCTCCAGCGCGTCGAGGTGCGCACTCACCTCGTCACGCAGTGCCGCGGGCTCCTCGCCGCTGTCCAGGTAGACCTTGCAGGCTTCCGTCGTGATGGTGAAGCCGGGGGGAACGGGGAGTCCCAGGTTGGTCATCTCGGCGAGGTTCGCGCCCTTGCCACCCAGGAGGTCCTTGAGGTCCTTGTTTCCCTCGGTGAAGTCGTAGACGAACTTTGCTACGTGGGGTTCTTTGTTTTCCGACACGGGTCTCGACTCCCTCGAGGACGCGGTGGCTGCCCTGACGGCGAGGAACATACCCAGATCGAAGGCGCCTGGGTACGTCTACTCGGGCGTCATACGCCCGTAACCAGTCGTCCGCCAGCGGATCGAAAGTCAAAGCTTGGCAAGCGACACGCGGCAGATGTTTTCACTTCTTGAACGCGGCGACACCCCCAGACCCTCTTAGCCGCTCATTCGAGCGGCTATTCGCACGCCTGATTTCGATCGATGAACGATCAAGGGGTGGCACTCAGTGCCACCCCTTGGAGAAGTGCAGTCGCCCAAGATCCGCTCATCCGAGCGGCACCCTTCTCAAGGGTGGCGAGAATCACGCTGCCACAGGGTGCCGGATTTCACCATGCGGACGCGCATCCGGACGCAAACGGGGCCGGAAACAGGGGCGTCATACGCCCATGGCCAGCAGCCTCTCCTCGATCCGCTCGGGCGCGTACAGATGCTCCACGACCAGCGCACCCACCCCGATCAGCCCGGCCCGCTCCCCCAGCCGCGAGGTCACGACCTCCAGCCGGGCGGTGGAGCGGGGCAGCGCCCGCTGGTACAGCAGCTCCCGGACGCCCGTGAGGAAGGGAGTACCGGCCAGATCTCCGGCGATCATCAGGACCCCGGGGTTCAGCAGCGTCACGACGGTCGCCAGCACGTCCCCGACCTGCCGGCCCGCATCGCGTGCGAGCGCCGCCGCCTCCGGATGCCCGGACGCGAGCAGGTCGCGCACATCCGAGCCCGAGGCCGCCGGCACCCCGGTCGCCGCCAGCCGCCGCGCCACGGCACCGCCGCTCGCGACGGCGGCGAGACAGCCGTAGGAACCGCAGCGGCACAGCGCCTCCGCGCCCGCCGGGACCCGGATATGACCGAGGTCGCCCGCGCCGCCGTCGATGCCCCGGTAGACCGAGCCGTCGACCACGACTCCGGCGCCGATGCCGGTCGAGACCTTGACCAGCACGAACGCCGAGCAGTCGGGGTAGGCCGTGCGCTGTTCGCCGTACGCCATGAGGTTGGCGTCGTTGTCGACGAGCACCGGGACCGGACCGGTCCCGGTGTGCTCGGTGAAGGCTCCGGCCAGGCGCCCTCGTATGTCGTAGCCGTCCCAGCCGGGCATGATCGGCGGCTGGACCACCCGGCCGCTCTCCAGGTCGACCGGGCCCGGCACGGCGAGCCCGATCCCGCAGACCTCCTCCGCGCGGTGCCCCGCCTTCTCCAGCAGCTCGGCGAACCAGCGGCCCAGCTCGCCGAGCACGGCGTCCGGGCCGTCCTCGATCGCCAGGGTGCCGCTGTGCTCGGCGAGGATCTCGCCGGTCAGGGACAGCACGCACGCACGCGCGTGCCGGGTCTCCAGGTCGGCGGCGAGGACGACGGCATGGGCGTCGTCGAACTCCAGGGTGATGGAGGGGCGGCCGCCCAGCGGGGAGTCGACGGGGCCCCCGGCGCCCTCGCGCAGCCAGCCCGCGCGGAAGAGCCGGTCGAGGCGCTGGCCGACGGTCGCCCGGGACAGTCCGGTGGCCTGCTGGAGCGCCCCGCGCGTGACGGCTCGCCCGCTGCGGACCAGTTCGAGCAGATCTCCGGCGCCGGTCTGCGTCCGTCCGGTCATGCGCACCCCCTTGTGTTTCTCAACTCTGCATTACATTCTGAGTTTTGCGTGTTAAATAGACGTAACCCTACGGTAGCCCTGACCGAACCGCTCGGTCACACGTCTTCGGGGAGCCCCGAGTGGATCGCACTGCCCAGCTCATCACCCCTTCCGCGGCGCGCTCGATCGCATACGATCCGCCGGGCTCGTCGCATTCCCTGCACGTCAGGGCGGCGAGGGTGCTGGAGGGCAACTGGACCGGCGTCTCCACGGTGCCCTCGCGCAGTCTGTACCCGCACCAGTGGTCCTGGGACTCCGCGTTCATCGCGATCGGCCTGCGCCACCTGTCCCCGCTGCGGGCCCAGACGGAGCTGGAGACGCTGCTGGCGGCCCAGTGGGGTGACGGGCGCGTCCCGCACATCGTCTTCAACCCCTCCGTACCGCTCGACGCGTACTTCCCGAGCCCCGACTTCTGGCGCTCCTCGACCGCGGGGCGCGCCGCGGGCGCCCCGCGCACCGTACAGACGTCCGGCATCGTGCAGCCACCGGTCCACGCCCTGGCGGTGTGGCTGGTCCACCGCGCCGACCCGGGTCTGTCCCGTGCGCGCGGCTTCCTCGCCCGGATGTACCCACGGCTGGCCGCCTGGCACCGTTACCTCCTGCACCGCCGCGACCTGGGCGGAGGCGGCCTCGCGTCCGTCGTGCACCCCTGGGAACAGGGTATGGACAACAGCCCCGCCTGGGACCTCCCGCTCTCCCGCGTCACCCCGGCCCCGGCCCGCTCCTTCCGTCGCGCCGACCTGGACCACGGAGCCGCCGAGGACCGGCCGACGGATCTGGACTACGGGCGGTACGTGCGGCTGGCGACGGACTACCGGGACGCCCGGTACGCCGACGGCGGCGGCCAGTTCGCCGTCGAGGACCCCGCCTTCAACGCCCTGCTCATCGCCTCCGAACACGCCCTCGCCCGGATCGCCGACGAACTGGGGGCGCCCGGCACGGCCCGCCACGCGCGCGCGGAGCGGCTGACGGCGGCGCTGGTGGACCGGCTGTGGGATCCGGCGAACGGGATGTTCCTCTGCCGGGACCTGCGAGGATCCGCCCAGGACCGGCGCGGCGCCCTGATCCCCGAGCGCGGAGTCTCCGGCCTGCTCCCCCTGCTGCTCCCCGGCCTCCCGCGGGACATCGTCACGGCGGTCGTACGAACCGCCTCCGGCCCCCACTTCGGCCTCGGCACCACCACCCGCCTCCTGCCCAGCTACGACCTCCTCGGCGAGGCCTTCGACCCGCACCGCTACTGGCGCGGCCCGGCCTGGTTCAACACCGCCTGGCTGCTGGAGCGCGGACTGCGCACCCACGGCGAGCACCGACGGGCCGACGCGGTGCGGGAGTCGGCCCTCGAACTCGCCGGGACCACCGACTTCGCGGAGTACGTCGACCCGTACACCGGAGAGGCCTGCGGGGCGACCGGCTTCAGCTGGACCGCCGCGCTCGCGCTCGACCTGCTGCACAGCGACACCACAGTCACGGCGGACATGGGACTCAAGGGAGGGAACCGGCGATGACGGACCGGCATCATCTGCTTGTGCACGGCGGGACGTTCGCTGCCGTGGGTGACGGCGGGGACATCAGCGGGGTCCGGGGCGGCGGCAGCTCCCCCGACGGGCTGTTCGTACGCGACGCCCGGCACCTGAGCCGCTGGCAGCTCACGGTCGACGGCGCGGTACCGGAGGCCCTGTCGCCGGTGGCCGACGGCGACACCGCGCGCTGTGTCCTCGTCCCGCGCGGCGGCCGCCAGGAGCCGCCCGCCTGCACACTCTTCCGCGAACAGGCAGTGGGGGAGGGCTCGTTCGTCGAATCCCTCCGGGTCACCAGCAACCGCCCGGTGCCGACGACGGTCCGCCTCGCGGTCACCGCCGACGCCGACTTCACCGACCAGTTCGAACTCCGCTCCGACTACCGCACCTACACGAAGACCGGCGCGACCCGCCGCCGCGAAATCCTCGACGACGGCGTGGAGTTCACCTACCAGCGCGCCGAATGGCGTTCCTGTACGACGGTGACGGCCGACCCCGCCCCGGACGGCGTCGAGGAGACGGGCACCGGAGCCAGGCGCCTGGTCTGGACGCTGGACCTGGAGCCGCACGGCACGGCCGAGCTGACGCTGCGGGTGATGGCCCGCCCGCACGGCGACAAGCGGGCCCGCCGGGTACCGAGCTCTCCGGCCGCACTGAACAACCAACTCATCGCGCTGGAAGGCGAGTTCGTGGAGGGCATCGCCTTCCCGACCGGCTGGCCTGAGCTCGCCGCCGCGTGCGCCCGCGGTCTCGCCGACCTCGCCTCGCTCCAGGTCCCGGCGACCGGTCCCGACGGCGAGGAACTGCGCGTCCCGGCCGCCGGAGCCCCCTGGTTCCTGACCCTGCTGGGCCGGGACGCCCTGCTCACCTCGCTCTTCGCCCTCCCCTACCGGCCCCAGCTGGCCGCCGCGACGCTCCCCGCGCTCGCCGCGACCCAGGCGACCGAGACAGGCGCGGCCTCCGTGGCCCAGCCCGGCAAGATCGTGCACGAGGTGCGGCACGGAGAACTGGCCCACTTCGGGCAGGTGCCGTACGGCCGCTACTACGGCTCGGTCGACGCCACCCCCCTGTTCCTCATCCTGCTCGGCGCCTACGTGGAACACACCGGTGACCTCCCGCTCGCCCGGCGTCTGGAGCCCCACGCCCGTGCGGCGATCGGCTGGATGCTCGACCACGGCGGACTCACCTCGCGCGGCTACCTCGTCTACCGCGCCGACCAGGGCGGCCTCGCCAACCAGAACTGGAAGGACTCCCCCGGCGCGATCTGCGGCGCCGACGGAGCACGGGCGAGCGGACCGGTGATGGCGGCGGGCGCCCAGGGCTACGCGTACGACGCGCTGCGCCGGACCGCGTGGGTCGCGCGCACGGTGTGGGAGGACGAGACCTACGCGGCGCTCCTCGAGCAGGCCGCGGCGGATCTGCGCGACCGCTTCCAGCGGGACTTCTGGATGCCGGACCGTGCCTTCCCCGCACTCGCCCTGGACGGCGAGGGCCGGCAGGTCGACGCGCTGGCCTCCGACGCCGGGCATCTGCTGTGGTCGGGGCTGCTCGACAAGGAGTACGGGGAGCTGGTGGGGCGGCGGTTGCTGGAGCCGGACTTCTTCTCCGGGTGGGGGGTGCGGACACTGGCGGCCGGACAGGCGGCCTATCACCCGCTCTCGTATCACCGGGGGTCGGTGTGGCCGCACGACAACGCGTTGATCACGCTGGGGCTGTCCCGGTACGGGCTGCATGACGAGGCACGCACGGTGGCGCACGGGCTGGTGGACGCGGCGACGGCCGCCGGGCACCGCTTGCCGGAAGTCCTCGCCGGGTACGGGCGGGAGACCCATGGAGAGCCGGTGCCGTATCCGCACGCGTGTGTGCGGGAGGCGCGGTCCGCCGCGGCGCCGCTCGCGCTGCTGACGGCGGTGGGGGGCGCGTAGTGCTCGGCGGGTGAGGCCGTGGGAAAAGCCCTCACCTGACCGTTGACCACGCGTTTGCCCGGTGTTTGCCCGCAGCGGTGAACTGCTGCCGGAAGCGGGACGTACGGGAATGTGGCGGATCCGAGACCCCATATCGGATCCGCCTCCTACCAGGACCCGTACGGAAGGACCCTCGGGTGTCCGAGACCCTTGCAGAGAGCACGTCACCCGAGGCCGAGGCGACGGGTACGGACAGCACGCCGGCCGAGAAGCCGTCCCTGCGCGCGCGTCTCGCCCGCCGGCGGGACGCTCACCCCACCGCCGTACGCAACACGCGGTGGACCCTCAACATCCTCGCCGCCCTGCTCGTCCTCGGCGCCCTGCTCATGCCGAACAAGGTCGCCTATCTGCACCCGCGGGCGTTCGTGCGGATTCCGGCGGAGGCGATCCTTGGGGCGGCCGTGGCGCTGGCGCTGCCGCGTCGGCCGCGGCTGGTGGTGGCCGTGGTGTCCGGGGTGGGGCTCGGAGTGATGACGATCCTGAACCTGCTCGACATGGGATTCAACGACTACCTCGGGCGGCCCTTCAATGCCGTCCTCGACTGGGAGTTGCTCGACGACGCGCAGTCGTATGTCGCGGACTCGATGGGCAAGGGAGTGGCGGTCGGTGCCGCGGTCGGCGCGGTGGTCCTGGTCCTTCTCGCGTTGGCCGTCATGTCGCTGGCGATGGTCCGGCTGAGCAATGTGCTGGTCCTGGACCGGCAGACCGCCACCCGGGGCACCCTCCTCGCGGCCACCGTCTGGGTCACCTGCTCCGCGCTCGGTCTGCAGATCTTCGGCACTCCGCTGGCCTCCGAGCACACCGCCGCGCTCGCCACCACCCAGGCCAAGCGGGTGCTGTACACCGTGCGGGACGAGGCGGAGTTCCAGAAGGTGGCCAAGGTCGACGCCTTCGGGAACACGCCCGGCTCCCAGCTGGTGCCCGACCTGCGCGGCAAGGACATGATCTTCACCTTCATCGAGAGCTACGGCCGCAGCGCCGTCGAGGACCCGGCCATCGCGCCCGGCGTGGACAAGACCCTCGACACCAGCACCGCGGCCCTCGCGAAGGCCGGCTTCCACGCGAAGAGCGGGTGGCTGACCTCGGCGACGTACGGCGGCAGCAGCTGGCTGGGCCACTCCACGACCCTCTCCGGCCTCTGGATCGACAACCAGCAGCGCTACCGGACGGTCATGGCCAGCGACCACCTCAGCCTCACCAAGGCCTTCAAGAAGACCGGCGCCTGGGACACGGTGGGGGTGATGCCGGGCATCCAGAAGGGCTGGCCCGAGCAGAAGTACTACGACCTCGACAAGGTCTACAACGCCTTCCAACTCGGCTACCACGGACCCAAGTTCAGCTGGTCGACGATGCCCGACCAGTACGCCCTGGAGGCCTACCAGCGCCAGGTCCACGGCAAGAAGCGCGACAAGCCGCTGATGTCCGAGATCATCCTGACCTCCAGCCACCAGCCCTGGGCGCCCATCCCGAAGATGGTCGACTGGGACGACCTGGGCGACGGCTCGATCTTCAAGGGCATCCAGAAGGCGGGCAACAAACCGTCCGACATCATCGCCGACTCCACCCGCTCCAAGCAGGAGTACGGCAAGTCCATCTCGTACTCGGTCACTTCACTGACCCAGTGGCTGGAGCGCTACGGCAGCGACGACACGGTCCTCGTCTTCCTCGGCGACCACCAGCCGATCGCCCGGGTCAGCGGGGAGAACGCCAGCCGTGACGTGCCGATCTCGATCGTCGCCAAGGATCCGAAGGTTCTCGACAAGATCGCGTCCTGGAACTGGACGGACGGCCTGAAGCCGGCACACAACGCCCCGGTCTGGAAGATGAGCTCCTTCCGAGACCGCTTCCTGACGGCGTACGGCTCGACGCCGCATCCGTCAAAGGGGTAACGCCGCGCTGGGCTTGGGCGGGCGCCTAGGGGGGTGCCGGGCGGGGTTGTCGGGCGGGTGCGGGTGAGTGGGGGCTGGTCGCGCAGTTCCCCGCGCCCCTGGGGAGTTGCAGCCACCGGCGCCACGACGGACCGATCCTCACCTCGCACGCCAGGACGGGCCCTTCGTCACCTCGCGCACCACGACGGACCGTTCGCCGCACGCCGCACCACGACGGGCCGTGGAGGGGGAGTCGCGCGCCACGATGGGCCGGTAGCCGCGTACGGCGCGAAGGGGACGGGGTGGGGGGTGTCCGCCCGCAGCGGCCGGCGTCCGTTACCGAGGACCGCCCAAGCAACAGCAACAGCAACCGCCGGACCGAGGACGGATACCCCCCCACCCCGGCCCCGACCCACGACACACCCGCACGCGCTACACCAGCCCCCACCGGAGCCGCAACGGGCCGCCGCAGGCATCCAGGGGCGCGGGGAACTGCGCACAACGCCCGCCCCCACCGAACCCGCACCCGCACGACCGGTCAACCCCCCGACGTGTCCAGCTCCGCGTCCTCCCCGACCCCCGCCCCACAGTCGTACGGGTCCTTCAGCCAGCCGTCCGGGAGGACCACCCGGTTGTTGCCGGACGTGCGGCCACGCGGACCGTCCGCGCCCGTCGGCCAGGGCTGGTCCAGGTCCAACTCGTCCAGGCCCGACCGGAGTTCCGCCAACGACGACGTGATCGCGAGCCGCTTGCGCATCTCACTGCCGACCGCGAAGCCCTTCAGGTACCAGGCCACGTGCTTACGGAAGTCGATGACACCGCGGGACTCGTCACCGATCCACTCGCCGAGGAGCGTGGCGTGGCGGACCATGACATCCGCCACCTCGCGCAACGAAGGCCGCGCGATGTCCTCCGTACGCCCTTCGAACGCCGCCACCAGGTCCGCAAACAGCCACGGCCGCCCCAGACACCCCCGCCCGACGACCACCCCGTCGCAGCCGGTGGACGCCACCATCCGCAACGCGTCCGACGCCGACCAGATGTCCCCGTTGCCGAGCACGGGAATCTCCGGCACGTGTTCCTTCAGGCGGGCGATCGCGTCCCAGTCCGCCGTGCCGCCGTAGTGCTGGGCGGCCGTACGGCCGTGCAGCGCGATGGAGGTGACCCCCTCCTCGACCGCGATCCGCCCGGCGTCCAGATACGTCATGTGGTCGTCGTCGATGCCCTTGCGCATCTTCATCGTGACCGGCAGATCCCCCGCCCCGCTCACGGCCTCGCGCAGGATCGCCCGGAGCAGAGGACGCTTGTACGGCAGCGCGGACCCGCCCCCCTTCCGCGTCACCTTCGGCACCGGGCACCCGAAGTTGAGGTCGATGTGGTCGGCGAGATCCTCCTCCGCGATCATGCGGACGGCCTTGCCGACGGTGGCGGGGTCGACGCCGTACAGCTGGATCGAACGAGGCGTCTCGCTCTCGTCGAAGTGGATCAGCTGCATGGTCTTCTCGTTGCGCTCGACGAGCGCCCGGGTCGTGATCATCTCGCTGACGAACAGCCCCTTGCCCCCGCTGAACTCCCTGCACAGGGTGCGGAAGGGCGCGTTGGTGATCCCGGCCATCGGAGCCAGGACGACAGGCGGCTGAACGGTGTGCGGACCGATCCGCAGGGGCGTGTTCTCGGTGAGCGCGGTCGTGGACATTCCCCCATTGTCACGCACGGCCCGGGGTGCCCCCGCATTGATCATGTACCAACCATTAGTTAGACGCACTATTGAAATCGGCGTACGATGGCGCGCATGCCCGAGCTCAGCCAACGCCGACGCATGCTGGTACTCGCGATCTGCTGTATGAGCCTGCTGATCGTGAGTCTCGACACCACCGCCCTCAACGTCGCCCTGCCCGCCATGCAGCGAGGCCTGGACGCGAGCACGGCGGGTCTCCAGTGGACGATCGACGCGTACACCCTCGTCCTCGCCTCGCTGCTGATGCTGGCCGGCTCCACGGGAGACCGGATCGGCCGCAAGCGTGTCTTCATGGCGGGCCTGATCGTGTTCACGATCGGCTCCGCGCTGTGTTCCGCCGCGCCCGACCTGGAGGCGCTGATCGCCTTCCGCATGGTGCAGGCGGTCGGCGGTTCGATGCTCAACCCGGTCGCGATGTCGATCATCACCAACACCTTCACGGACCCGCGCGAGCGCGCCCGGGCGATCGGGGTGTGGGGCGCGGTCGTCGGCATCTCCATGGCCGCGGGACCGCTGGTCGGCGGCGTGCTCGTGGACTCGGTCGGCTGGCGCTCGATCTTCTGGGTCAACCTGCCGGTCGGCCTCGCGGCCCTGCTGCTCACCCTGCGGTACGTCCCCGAGTCCCGGGCACCCAAGGCCCGCCGTCCCGACCCGGTCGGACAGGTCCTGGTGATCGCGCTGTTCGGCTCACTGACGTACGCGATCATCGAGGCGCCGGCCTCGGGGTTCTCCTCCGTCCTGCCCTTCGCCGTCGTGGCCGTCGTCGCCCTGGCCGGACTGCTCTGGTACGAGCCCCGGCGCGACGAGCCCCTCATCGACCTGCGGTTCTTCCGGTCCGCGCCGTTCAGCGGGGCCACGGTGATCGCGATCAGCGCGTTCGCGGGGCTTGGCGGGTTCCTGTTCCTGTCGACGCTGTATCTGCAGAACGTCCGCGGGCTGGACGCGCTGCACGCCGGCCTGTGGATGCTGCCGATGGCGGTGCCGATGTTCCTGTGCGCGCCCCTCGCCGGGCGGCTGGTGGGGAGCCGGGGGCCGCGGCTGCCGTTGGTGATCGCGGGGATCGCCATGACCGTGAGCGGGGTGCTCTTCGCGGCCTTCGACGCGGAGACGTCCGACGTCACGCTGTTCCTCGGGTACGTGTTGTTCGGGATCGGGTTCGGGTTCGTCAACGCGCCGATCACGAACACGGCGGTGTCGGGGATGCCGCGGGCCCAGGCCGGGGTCGCGGCCGCGGTCGCGTCCACGAGTCGGCAGCTCGGGCAGACGCTGGGTGTCGCGGTGATCGGGGCGGTGTTGGCCTCGGGGGTGGGTGCGTCTTCGTACGGGGAGAAGTTCGTGCCCGCTGCGGTGCCGGGGTGGTGGATTCTGGCCGGGTGCGGGGTCGCGGTGCTGGTGCTCGGGGCGGTGACCACTGGGCCGTGGGCCCGGCGTTCCGCTGAACGGACGGCTGAGCGGTTGGAGTCGGTTGAAGTTCGCGAGGCGGCGGGGGTCAGCGCGTAGTTCGGCGACCGCGGGTCGGTGGGGGCTGGTCGCGCCCACGCGGCGGTAGCCGCACATCGATACCGCCCCGGGCCCCTGGGTCAGTCACCCTCAGCGCAACCGATCTCGACGACGTCGGCGTCCTGGGGGCGGGCGATGGTGAGAACGCCACCGCCACCCTCGGCGTCGTCATCGCCATCGCCGTCGTCGTCGCGGAGTTGGTCGATGATGTCCCTCAACGGCCGCTCGGCGTCCACGACTTGGTCCGCGAGGCCGGTGAAGTCGGCCAGCGCGGGGTCGTCCACGACGACGACGCGGAGTCCAGCGCGCCGGGCCGCGTCCAGCACGGCCTCCGCCCAGGGGTCTGCGCCCGCGCCCGGGGTGCGCAGGGCGCTCGGGTGCAGGAGGACGGTGCCGACGGTCTCCAGTTGGCGCAGCCGGTCCGGGTCGCGCACCAGGACGCCGGAGCGGGACAGCGTTGCGCTCAGTACGGCGTGGAAGGCGGCGGGACCGTAACGCGCGGCCTTCGGGGAGCCCGCGAGGACCGCCTCCGCGGCCTCGGTCACGCAAGAAGCGCGACAAACAAGCACCGCGAGCCGTCGGCCGCGCGGGGACACCGCTCCGACCCGGTCCAGCGCTCCACCGGCCACCCGGCCCACCGTCCCGGCCCCGGGAACCTTCCCCAGCACCGACGCGGCCGCCCGCGGCGGCTGCGGAGGCCCCTGCGCCGTTGACGGTGATCCTGACTCTGCTACCTGCTGCGCGACTTCTGCTCGGCCATGACTCGCCTCGCCTGTGGGGGGTCTTCTCTTCCGACCGACCGGGTTCCCGCACTGCGGGCGATCATCCCCACCGGCGACAACCGGTCAGGCGCTCTGGAGCACCGGCCTCTCCGCGTCCCGCAACGCCTTGGAGAGGTTCTCCGCGTGCGGATGGGGGTTGGTGCGCGGATGGACGTAGTGCAGGACCGCGGGCGGGGCGCCGGTGAGGGGGAGGTACAGGACGTCGGGATCGGGATGCTGAGTGGCGACCGACTTCGGCAGGACGCCCACGCCCCGGCGGGCGGCGACGGCGTGCAGGTACTCGTCCAGGTTGGCGGCCTCGGCACCGATCTCGGGCCGGGCGTCGGCGGGCCAGTCGCCGGGCGCCAGGGTGCCGCTGACCGTGTTCAGGACGAGGCAGCGGCGGCCCAGGTCCCGCCAGCCGACCCGGGAACGCGTGGCGAGGGTCGAGCGGACCGACACCGCGGCGACCCGCTCCTCGCGGGCGATCTCCACGGTGTGGAGGCGGGGATCCTCGACCGGGCCCCACAGCAGCGCGGCGTCCACGGCCCCGGTATGGACGCCGGCCAGCCGCTCGTCCCGGCGTACCGGCTGGACCAGGACATGGTGCCGGCGTTCGACGAGGTCGATGGCGTCACGACCGCGGCGGCGGGGGAAGCCCCAGGTGTAGCCGAGGCTGAGGGGCTCCTCCTGCGGGACGGGACGCAGGGCCGCTTCGAGGCGGGGCAGCAGGACCTGGAGCTCGGCGCGGAGGCGTTCACCGTCCGGGGTCAGCCGGGGGTGGCGGGTGGTCCGGTCGAGCAGCCGGCAGCCGACGTGGTCCTCCAGCCTGCGGATGGTGCGGCTGAGCGTGGGCTGGGGGATGCCGAGCCGTTCCGCGGCCCGGGTGAAGTGCTGTTCCTCCGCCAAGGTGAGGAAACAGCGCAGCTGTTGCAGTCCTACGTCCATTGTCACGACGGTACTACTCACCCGCGGTGACCGATTCCGGCGTGCGCGCGTTCCGGCCGGCCTCCTCCTCCGCGTCGGCCGATCGGGGCATGCGGACCAGAACCAGGTGCAGCACCAGCCCGACGGCCACGAGCGCGCCCGTCCAGTACGGCAGGTCCGCGGGGGCCACTCCGGCGGCGAGGGTGACCCCGCCCAGGGCGGAGCCGAGCGCGCTGCCGAGGTAGACGGCCGAGCTGTTGAGGGAGACCGCGACGGGCGCCTGGTCAGGTCGGGCGGCGATGAGCTGGTGCTGCTGGGGCACCTGGAGCGCCCAGCCGGTCGCGCCCCACACCACCAGCGGCACGGCGAGCACCCAGGTGGCCCGGGCCGCGACGGGCAGCAGCAGGTGGGAGAGGCACAGCAGGAGCAGGACGACGGTGACGACGGCGTACGGCCGTCCCGTGCGGTCGACGATCCGGCCGATCAGCAGGCTTCCGGCCACACCGCCCAGGCCCCAGGCCCACATCGCGCCGAGCGTCCCGTCGATGCCGCCCGCGTCGGCGAGGAAGGGCGCGAGGTAGGTGTACAGGCCGAGGCTGGTGACACCGGCGATGAGGGACACCCCGGCGATCGCGGCCACGGGACGCCGGGCCAGGATGCGGGCCCGCTCGCGCAGGGGCGGCGGCGGGGCGGCCTCCAGGCGGGGCAGCGCGAGGACGATCCCGGCGATGGCGACGGCGCCGAGGCCGGTGATCAGCCACAGCGTGCCGCGCCAGCCGACGTGGTCGGCGAGCAGCACGCCGACCGGTACGCCGATGACCGTGCCGATGCTCATCCCGCCCATGACGAGGGCGAGGGCCCGGCCGCGCCGTTCCTCACCGGCGAGGGAGGCCGCGGTGGCGGCGGCCATGGGTGAGTAGACACCCGCGCCGACGCCCGCGAGGGCCCGGGCGACGAGCAGCACGGCCAGGCTGCCGGCGAGGGCGGTGAGCGCGTTGGCGGCGGTGAACAGCAGCAGGGCCGCGGTCAGGATGGTCTTGGCGGGCCGTCCGGCCAGCGCGGTGGCGAACACCGGTGCGGCGAGGGCGTAGCAGAGGGTGAAGAGGGTCACCATCTGGCCCGCCGCGGACTCGCTGGTGTGCAGGTCGGCGGCGACCTTGGGCAGCAGTCCGGCCATGACGTAGGCGTCGAGGCCGAGCGCGAAGGCTCCGAGGACGAGGATGTAGAGCCGGTTCATGGGGGTGGTGGGGGTGGATGTGGTCATCCGAGGCGCTCCCAGTCCACTTCGGTCACCGGAGTGCGGCCGTGTGGGAAGTAGCGGGCCGGTCCGGTGATGCGGGCGGCGGTTTCGATGTCGTTGAGCAGGCGCTGCGTCCCGACGGACTCGGCGAGCCCGGCGAACGGCACCCTTGGCGGTGTCCCGTCGGCGACATGGCGTACGACGTCCAGCGCGAGGCGGCGGAGTTTGACGACCGCGCGCTGTGCGTCGGGCACCTCGACGTCCCTGGTGTCGACCTCGCACAGGGTGTGTTCCTGGCCGTCCTCGCGCCGCCAGACGCGCAGGTGGTCTGCGTCCCAGACCGGGGTGTCGTAGACGCAACTGGCGTACACGAGCTGTCCGCGCCGGTCCCGGAAGGCGAGGTCGACGGTGCGCTGGCGGACGATGTTGGTGAAGCTGCTGTACACCGTCACCGGAGCCTCGCCGAGCGTGGCGGTCAGGGCGACGCTGTCGAGGACGTCGGGTCCGGAGACCGAGAAGTCGGAGGTGACGCCGAGGGCGTCGCGCACCCTCAGGGGCTCGTCGCCTCCTGTGACGTACCGGACCAGGTCGAGGCTGTGGATGACCTCGCTGGTGACGCCGACGGTCGGGCGGTGGTCGTTGATGCGGTCCTTGCCCCACGTCAAGTGGGCGCGGACGAGCCGTAGTTCGTGCTCGTGGACGTAGGTGCGCAGCGCTTCGGTGGCCTCCGAGTAGCGCTCGACCAGGTCCAGGGCGAACCCCCTGGCGCCGGTGAGGGCCTTGGCGACGGCGTCCAGGTCGTCGTGCGGGGAGGTGAGGGGCTTCTCCGCGAGGACGAAGCCGCGGTAACCGTGCAGCCGGGTGAGGATGTCCGCGTGGGCGGAGTCGGTGGCGGCCACCACCACCAGGTCGGGGACGTGTTCCGCGAGGGCTCCCTCCAGGGTCGGGAAGTACGGGATGTCCTCCCGGGTGCGGTGCCGTGCGTGATAGGCCAGTCCGAACGACTGGCCCAGGCTGCGGAAGGCGGTCAGGAAGCGGGAGCCGGCGTAGCCCATGCCGACGATGAGGATCTTCACGCGACGGCACTCCTCGGGGGCAGGGTGCGGAACAGCAACTCCTCGCCGCTGGGGGCGAACCCGAGCTTCTGGTAGAAGCCGGAGGCGTTCTCGGTGGTCTGCAGCAGCACCTCGTCGACGCCCTGTCCGGCGAGCCAGCCGTGCAGGTGTTCCAGCAGCCGGGCGCCGAGCCCCTGGCCTCGCGAGGCCGGGTCGACGACGACGGACTGGAGCCAGCCCGCGCGCCCCGAGGGGCAGGCCGGTGAGGGGGCGCGCCGGTCGACGATCGCGGTCGCGCAGGCGGCGAGACCGGTCCCGTCGGGGAGGGGTACGACGGCGACCCGGAGGTCGTCCGCATGGGTGAGCTGCTCGGCCAGCCAGGCGCGGTAGTCGCGCCGCCAGGACTCCCGGGCGGCCGGACTGCCCGCCTTGTAGGGCAGGTTGGTGTCGGGCGCGTCGAGCAGGTGGGCGCGCAGCCGGACGAGTTCCTCGATGTCCGCCGGGCCGGCGGGACGGACGACGGTCATGCCGCCACCGCCTCGGCGGGCCGCTCCGCGGCGGTGCCGAGGACCTCGGAGAGCGCCTCGACGAGGTGGGCGATGTCGGCGTCGGTGTGGTTCGGGGTGACGTTGACGCGGAATCGCTCCGTCCCGACGGGCACGGTCGGGGAGTTGATCGGCTGGAGGTAGACGTCGTACTCCTCCAGCAGTCGTACGGCGGCCCGCTTGCACGCGGTGGCGTCGCCGACCAGGACGGGCAGGACGTGGGTGGTGCTGCACGGCATCACGGTGATGCCGGCCGCGGCGAGCGCGTCGCGCAGCCGGCGGGTCTTGTCGTGCAGGGTCCGCCGTTCCGCCTCGGAGTTCTTGAGGTGTTCGACGCTCGCGTGGCAGGCGGCCACGACGGCGGGCGGCAGGGAGGTCGTGAAGATGAAGCCGGAGGCGAAGCTGCGCACCGCGTCCACGAGGGTCGCCGAGCCGGCTATGTAGCCGCCGATCACGCCGATCGCCTTGGCCATGGTGCCCTGCACGATGTCGACGAGGTGGTCGACACCGAGGTCGGCGGCGAGCCCGGAGCCGCGCGGACCGTACATGCCGATCGCGTGGACCTCGTCGAGGAACGTCAACGCGTTGTGCTCGCGGGCGAGTTCGGCGATCTCCTCGATCGGGGCGACATCGCCGTCCATGGAGTACACGGACTCGAACACCACGATCTTCGCCCGGTCGTGGGGCTGCGCGGTCAGCAACTCCCTGAGGTGGTCGACGTCGTTGTGACGGAACACCGCCCGTTCGGCCCGGGTGCTGCGGATGCCGTTGATCAGCGAGGCGTGGTTCAGCTCGTCGGAGAGGACGATCGGGTCGGGCAGCAGCCTGAGAAGGCACTGGAGGGTGGCGTCGTTGGAGCCGTAGCCGGTCGGGAAGACCAACGCGGCCTCCTTGCCGTGCCATTCGGCGAGCGAGGTCTCAAGTGCCCTGTAGTGGGCGTGGGTTCCGCCGATGTTGCGCGAACCCCCCGATCCGGCCCCGTACTCGTCGACCGCGCGGTGCATGGCCTCGAGAACCTTGGGGTGCTGGGACATGCCGAGGTAGTCGTTGCTGCACCAGACGGTCACTTCCCGCCGGGTGCCGTCGGCAAGGCGGCGCAGTGCCGTCGGATAGGCACCCGCCCGCCGGTCGATGTCCACGAACTCCCGGTACTGTCCGCCCGCTTGCAGGTCACGCAGTTTGGCCGACAGGAACTGCTCGTACACGCTGTTGCTCTCCCCTTTGACTGGGCCGCACTTGTGGTGCGGCCGCGATCAGCCCGGGAAGTACATCGAGCGGACGGGGGCGCGATCCAATGCACCAGGTGCATGTTGCATCCATCTGGTGCATACGACGAGGTGGGAGCGGTGGGAGAAGGGCACTGAGATCTCGCTCACGCCGAAGGACGCGGGGTCCGTTCCAGAGCGATCGCGTGCAGCTTCTCCAGCCGCAGCCGGGACTCCTCGTCCGCGGGGGCGTAGGTCACCATGCGCGGCCCCGCCTCCGGGCCGAGCCACAGGTCGGTGTGGTCGACGGAGACATGGCCGACGTAACGGTTCATGAACTCCTTGCGGCGGCCCCGGTGTTCGATGACCTCGTGCCGGTCCCAGACCTCGCGGAACTCCGGGGACTCCGTGCGCAGCCGCTTCAGGAGCATCTTCCAGCCGGGCTCGGCGAGGTGTCCGGCCATGGTGGCACGGAAGCGGGCGGCCATCAGGCGCTGCGCCTCCGGCAGGTGGACGATCGAGGAGCGCCAGTCGTCGTCGGTGTAGGAGAGGATCATGCAGTTGCGGTCCTCGGGCGGCACCGCGTCCAGGTCGCACAGCAGCAGGCCGTAGGTGCGGTTGTAGGCGAGGATGTCGTAGCGGCTGTTCTGCACGCAGGCCGGGACCGGCTCAAGCTGTTCGAGGACCTGCTGGATCGCCGGGGTGATCGACGGGCAGACGGTGGCCGGCGTCGGGTCTACGGCCCCGGCGAGCTGGAAGAGGTGCGAGCGCTCGGTCGGGTCCAGCAGCAGTGCACGGGCGAGGGCGTCCAGGACCTGCACGGAGACCTGGATGTCACGGGCCTGCTCCAGCCAGGTGTACCAGGTGACGCCGACCGCGGAGAGCTGGGCGACCTCCTCCCGGCGCAGGCCCGGGGTGCGGCGCCGGCGGCCGCGGGGCAGACCGACCTGTTCGGGGGCGATGTGCTCGCGGCGGTGGCGCAGGAAGGCGGCGAGCTCATGGCGCCGGATCGCCGAGGCGGACGCGGTCGGTATCACCGGTACGGCTGTCTCCTGGACCATGGTCGTCATGCCTCCAGCCTGCCTCCGTCGGGACCCTGTTGCCAGGTGGTTCTTCTACCAGGATAAGAAGACTCTGGTACCCCTCTGGGAGCGGGCGCAGGCTCATGGGCGTGACCACCGAAACCACCACTCCACACTCCGCCCGCCCGGCCGCGCCACCCCAGCTGGGCGGCCTCGGACTGTTCACGGTGCTGCTCGCCGCGGCACTCCCCCTCATCGACTTCTTCATCGTCAACGTCGCGCTGCCCACCATCGGCGCGGACCTCTCCGCGAGCGAGTCGGTCCTCGAACTCGTCGTGGCGGGTTACGGGTTGTCGTACGCCGTCCTCCTCGTCCTCGGCGGCCGCCTCGGCGACCTCTTCGGACGGCGCCGGCTGTTCCTGGGCGGCATGCTGGCCTTCGGGCTGACCTCGCTGGCATGCGGGCTCGCGCCGACCGCGTGGACGCTGGTCGCGGCGCGGGTCGCCCAGGGCGCCGCGTCGGCGGCGATGCTGCCGCAGGTGCTCGCCACGATCCAGTCGGCGACGGCCGGACCCCGCCGGGCGCGGGCGATGGGCCTGTACGGCGCCACGGCGGGCCTCGCCATGGTGGCCGGCCAGATCCTCGGCGGTGTCCTGGTGGCGGCCGACATCGCGGGCACGAGCTGGCGGGCGGCGTTCCTGGTGAACGTCCCGGTCGTCCTGCTCGGCCTGTTCCTCGCGGCCCGTACGGTCCCCGAGACCCGTTCCCCCCGCCCGGAGCCGGTGGACGGCCCCGGCACGGTCCTGCTGGCGGCGACCCTGCTCGCGCTGCTGGCCCCGCTGACCGAGGGCAGGGCGGCGGGCTGGCCGCTGTGGACGTGGCTGTCGCTGGCGGCGTTCCCGTTCCTGGCGTGGGCGTTCTTCGCGGTGGAGCTCAGGGCGGACCGCGGGGGCCGCACTCCCCTGGTCCCGCCGAGCCTCTTCGAGCTGGTGTCCCTGCGCCGCGGTCTGCTGCTGATCCTGCCCTTCTCGATGGGCTTCGCGGGCTTCATGTTCGTGATCGCGGTGGCGCTCCAGGAGGGGGCGGGCCGCAGCCCCGTCCAGGCGGGTCTCGCGCTGGTCCCGCTGGCGGTGACGTTCCTGTTCACGTCGATCGCCGGACCGCGGCTGATCGCCCGCCACGGCACCCGGGTGGTGACCGCGGGCGCGCTGATCCAGGGGGTCGGCCTGGGCCTGATGATCCTGGCCGCGCACTCCTCCTGGCCGGACCTCGGTCTGCTCCCCCTCCTCCCCGGCGGCGCGATCGCCGGCGTCGGCCAGGCCCTCCAACTGCCCGTGGTCTTCCGGATCGTCCTGTCCGAGGTGCCGCCCGCCCGGGCCGGTGTCGGCAGCGGCGTGATGGTCACCACCCAGCAGGTCTCCCTGGCCCTCGGCGTGGCCACGCTGGGCACCCTCTTCCTCGCCCTGGCGCCGGGCATGGGCATGCGGGACGCCCTGGTGACGACGCTCCTCGTCCAGTTGGCCGGGGTGGCCCTGACGGGCATACTGAGCCTGCGTCTGCCGCGCACGATCGACTGACCGGGCCGCCGGCCCGGCTCAAGTCCTCGCGAACGCCCCGTGAAGATACTGCTGTTGATGTTGTTCTTGCTGCACACTCCTAGCCGGAGGCGAGGCACATGTTGCAGATCAACACGAGCAGGGTGAGCCGCTGGGACCAGCACGGCCGCGAACACGTGGTCCAAGTGCAGCGCAAGGGCGCGCAACGCACGATCAGATGTGACACCTGCGGCTGGCGCAAGGGAGCGCAGTTCCTGCCCTGGCTGAAGGCGGAGGAACACCTGGCGGAAGAACACCAGGCGACGGTGGACCCGTCGCAGACGTAGCGGCTCTCAGGCCTTCAGGCCGCGTACCAGCAGGTCCAGCAGCGCCGTGAACTCCTCTTCCGCGCCCGGCTTTTCCCACTCACCGGCATAGCCGGGGTCGTGGAAGAGGGCCGTGGCCT
The DNA here is from genome assembly GCF_001514145.1 of Streptomyces canus. Taxonomy (GTDB): domain Bacteria; phylum Actinomycetota; class Actinomycetes; order Streptomycetales; family Streptomycetaceae; genus Streptomyces; species Streptomyces canus. The sequence goes on along the minus strand of NZ_KQ948658.1, from coordinate 425,357 downwards.
GGAAGAGGGCTCGGGCCGTGGTGGCCGGGGCGGTGACGGTGAAGGTGCCCGCGTCGATGCCGTCCTGGACGACGCGGGTCAGCTGGTCGGTCAGCTCGGTGAGGTGCTCGACGACCGCCTCGTTCTCACCGGTCAGCACCGTGTACGTGGCGAACAGTTCCGGATCGTCGCCCGCCTTGCGGCGCTTGGCCTCGAAGAGCGCGGCAAGCCACTCCCGCAGCCGGGCCTCCGGGTCACGGTCCGCCTCGGCGACTCCGGCCAGCATCCCCGTCGTCCGGTCCAGCCACCGCTTCGTCACCGCCTCCCGCAGCGCCGCCTTCGTCCGGAAGTGCCGGTAGACGCTGCCATGGCTGACGCCGAGCGCGCGGGCCACGTCGACCACGGTGGCCTTGGCCGGGCCGTGGCGGCGCAGCACCTCCTCGGTTGCTTCGAGGATGCGCTCGGCGGTCAGGGTCTCGGTGCTCGGTGGCATGCCTAGACCGTACCTGGCACGGTGTTCACCGTTCGCTGTCGAGCATGGCCATCAGCGGGGCCGCGTACCGCTGGCCGGCCGCCGCGTCCGCCGGTACGGCGTCCTCGATGGCCGCGAGGTCGGCGGCGTCCAGGATCACGTCCAGGGCGCCGAGTGCCTCGCCGAGCCGTTCGCGGGTCCTCGCGCCGATCAGCGGCACGATGTCGTCACCTCGCGAGAGCACCCAGGCGATGGCGATCTGCGCGACCGTGACGCCCTTCTGTTCGGCGATCTTGCGCAGGGACTCGACCAGCGTGAGGTTGTGCTGGAGGTTCTCGCCCTGGAAGCGGGGCGAGTGGGCGCGGAAGTCGTTGGCGGCGAGCTGCCGGTCGGCCGTGAGGTGGCCGGAGATCAACCCGCGGGAGAGCACTCCGTACGCGGTGACGGAGATGCCCAGCTCGCGCAGGGTGGGCAGGATCTCCCGCTCGGGGCCACGGGATATGAGGGCGTACTCGATCTGGAGGTCGGCGATCGGGGCGGTCGCGGCCGCCCGGCGGATGGTGTCGGCGCCGACCTCGCTGAGCCCGATGTGCCGGACCCAGCCCTTCTCCACCAGTTCGGCGATCGCGCCGACGGTCTCCTCGATCGGCACCTGCGGGTCGAGCCGGGAGGGCCGGTAGACGTCGATGTGGTCGACGCCGAGGCGCTGCAGGGAGTACGCGGCGAAGTTCTTCACGGCGCCGGGGCGGCCGTCGAAGCCGGCCCAGGCGCCGTCCGGGTCGCGCAGGGCGCCGAACTTCACGCTGAGCAGCGCGTTCTCGCGCAGGGCGGCCGGGGCGGTGCGCAGTGCCTCGCTGATCAGCAGTTCGTTGTGGCCCATGCCGTAGAAGTCGCCGGTGTCCAGCAGGGTGACGCCGGCCTCCAGGGCGGCGTGGATGGTGGCGATCGACTCCGCGCGGTCCGTCTCGCCGTACATGCCGGACATGCCCATGCAGCCGAGGCCGAGGGCGGAGACCTGGGGGCCGGTGGTTCCGAGGGTTCGGGTTCGCATCGTCATGACGTTCACCTTGCCATGACAGCTGACAGATTTCAATATCTGTCAGCTGTCATCTGTCATGCGGTGCTCACGCGTCGGTCGTGGCCAGCTTGGCTCCGAGCAGCACGAAGGAGGCCGCGAAACTCCGCCGCAGCCAGGCCATGACCCGGGGCCGGGAGATCACATGGCTGCGGACCGAGGCCGCGAGCACCCCGTAGGCGGCGAAGACCAGGAAGGTCGCGAGCATGAAGACGCCGCTCAGCACCAGCATGCGCGGCAGCGCGTGCGGCTCGGTCAGGCTCACGAACTGGGGCAGGAACGCGAAGAAGAAGATCGTCAGCTTCGGGTTGAGGAGGTTGATCAGCACCCCCCGGGCGATCACGCGCCCCGCGGACAGGGGCGCGCCGCCCTGGTCGACCTCGATCACCTCTTTGTCCCGCACGGTCGCCCAGGCCATGTACAGGAGGTAGGCGACCCCGGCGTACTTCACCGCCTGGAATGCGACCGCACTCGCGTTCAGCAGCGCGGCGAGCCCGGTGACGGTGGCCAGGACGTGCGGCACGATCCCGAGCGTGCAGGCGAACGCGGCGACGACGCTCGCGCGAGGACCGCGGGAGAGCCCGGCGGCGAGCGTGTAGACGACTCCGGTGCCGGGAGTGGCGACCACGACGAGGGTGGTGAGGAGAAAGGCGAGGCTCATGGGGCCAGCCTGGACACGCAACGGCCCCCGACACAGGGCCAAAGCGAGGCCTGTATCGGGGGCCAAAGACGAACGGGTGGAGCTAGCAGCCGACGAGGCGCCCGGCCAGGTAACCCTCGATCTGGTCGAGAGACACCCGCTCCTGCTTCATGGAGTCCCGCTCGCGGACCGTCACCGCGTTGTCCTCGAGGGTGTCGAAGTCGACCGTCACGCAGTACGGCGTACCGATCTCGTCCTGGCGCCGGTAACGGCGGCCGATGGCGCCGGCGTCGTCGAACTCGATGTTCCAGTTCTGCCGCAGCGCCTGGGCGAGACCCTTGGCCTTCGGGGACAGCTCGGCGTTGCGGGAGAGCGGGAGGACCGCGACCTTCACCGGGGCCAGGCGGTGGTCGAGGCGCAGTACGGTGCGCTTCTCCAGCTTGCCCTTGGCGTTGGGCGCCTCGTCCTCGACGTACGCGTCGAGCAGGAACGCCAGCATCGCGCGGCCGACACCCGCCGCGGGCTCGATGACGTACGGCGTCCAGCGCTCGCCGGCCTCCTGGTCGTAGTAGGCGAGGTCCTGGCCGGAGGCCTTGGAGTGGGCGCCGAGGTCGTAGTCGGTGCGGTTGGCCACGCCCTCCAGCTCACCCCACTCGTTGCCGCCGAACTGGAAGCGGTACTCGATGTCGGCGGTGCGCTTGGAGTAGTGCGAGAGCTTCTCGGCCGGGTGCTCGTACCAGCGCATGTTCTCCTCGCGGAGACCCAGGCCCGTGTACCAGTTCCAGCGCTGCTCCATCCAGTACTCCTGCCACTTCTCGTCCTCGCCCGGCTTGACGAAGAACTCCATCTCCATCTGCTCGAACTCGCGGGTGCGGAAGATGAAGTTGCCGGGCGTGATCTCGTTGCGGAAGGACTTGCCCATCTGCGCGATGCCGAACGGCGGCTTCTTGCGCGAAGCGACCTGCACCTGGGCGAAGTTGGTGAAGATGCCCTGGGCGGTCTCGGGGCGCAGGTAGGCGATGGAGCCGGTGTCCTGCGTCGGGCCGAGGTGCGTGGAGAGCAGACCCGAGAACTGCTTCGGCTCGGTGAACTGGCCCTTGTTGCCGCAGTTGGGGCAGTTGATGTCCGCCAGGCCGTTCTCCGGCTCGCGCTTGTGCTTGGCCTCGTAGGCCTCGATCAGGTGGTCCGCGCGGAACCGCTTGTGGCAGGAGGTGCACTCGGTGAGCGGGTCGGAGAAGGTGGCGACGTGACCGGACGCGACCCAGACCTCGGGGGCCAGGATCACGGACGAGTCGATACCGACCACGTCCTCGCGGGACGTCACCATGTAACGCCACCACTGACGCTTCAGGTTCTCCTTGAGCTCGACACCCAGCGGTCCGTAGTCCCAGGCGGCCTTCTGGCCACCGTAGATCTCACTGCAGGGGAATACGAAGCCACGGCGCTTGCTCAGGCTGACGATGGTGTCGATCTTGTCGGCGGCCACGGTGCTCTCTTCATTACGACGACGGGCGACGAAGCAATCTCTACGGAGCAGTGCTTCAGAGCGAATGCTTCAGGTTACCGGCGGAGGCTGCCCCCCAATCAAATCGGTGCCGCTCAGCCCGTTTGTTGACAACGGTTTCCATATTTGATGAAAATGACTGTCATGAACGTACGACGTCACCTCATACCCGCGGTCGCCGCGGCCGCGGCCCTCGCCGGCCTCTCCGCCTGCTCCACCGACAGTGCCGCCGCGGGCGGCACCGGCAAGTTCGACGTCGTCGCGTCCTTCTACCCGATGGCCTTCCTCGCCGAGCAGATCGGCGGCGACCATGTGAGCGTCACCAGCCTGACCGAGCCCGGTCAGGAGCCGCACGACCTGGAGATCAGCGCCAAGCAGACCGCGCAGCTCCAGGAGTCCGACGCGGTGCTCTACCTCAAGAACCTCCAGCCCTCCGTCGACGACGCGGTGAACCAGTCCGAGATCAAGACCAAGATCGACGCCTCTTCCCTCACCGAGCTGGAGAAGCACGGCAACGAGGTCGGCGGCCACGCGGCCGAACACGACGACCACGCGAACGGTGAACTCGAGGGTCTCGACCCCCACATCTGGCTCGACCCGGTGCGCTACGCCCAGGTCGCCGAGGGCGTCGGCAAGGCCTTCGAGAAGGCCGACCCGGACCACGCGGCCGACTACCGGGCGCGCACCGCGGCTCTCGTGAAGAAGCTCGACGCCCTGAACACCGAGTTCGAGACCGGGCTCAAGAACACCGACACCAAGGTCTTCGTCACCACGCACGCCGCCTTCGGCTACCTCGCCGAGCGCTACGGCCTCACCGAGGAGGCCATCAACGGCCTCGACCCCGAGTCGGAGCCCAGCGCCGACCGCGTCAAGGACCTTGAGAAGATGGCGAAGGCGGACGGCGTCACGACCGTGTTCTACGAGACGCTCGTCAGCGACAAGACCGCGAAGACCATCGCCTCCGACGCCGGGCTCAAGACGGACGTCCTCGACCCGATCGAGGGCATCACCGCCAAGTCCCGCGGCAAGGACTACTTCGCGGTCCAGGAAGCCAACCTCAAGGCGCTGCAGAGCGCACTGGGAGCGAAATGACACCGGAGGACGGCATGACCGAGCCCGTCATCGCGCTGCGCGGAGTCCGCGCCGACCTGGGCTCGCGGCCCGTCCTGCGCGGCATCGACCTCACCGTGCACCGCGGTGAGGTCGTCGCGCTGCTCGGCGCCAACGGCTCCGGCAAGTCCACCGCGATCCGCACGATCATCGGCCAAGTGCCCCTGTCCGCGGGGGAGATCGAGCTCTTCGGCACCCCGCGCGGGCGGTTCGGGGACTGGGCGCGGGTCGGGTACGTCCCGCAGCGCACCACCGCCGCGGGCGGCGTCCCCGCGACCGTCACCGAGATCGTCTCCTCCGGGCGCCTGTCCCGGGCCCGTTTCGGTGTGCTGCGCAAGGCCGACAAGGAAGCCGTGCGCCGGGCCCTGGAGCTGGTCGGCATGGCGGACCGCGCGAAGGACTCCGTCGACGCCCTCTCCGGAGGCCAGCACCAGCGGGTGCTGATCGCCCGCGCGCTCGCCTCCGAACCCGAGCTGCTGATCATGGACGAGCCGATGGCGGGCGTGGACCTGGCCAGCCAGGAGGTGCTGGCGCGGACGCTCGGGGAACAGGTCGCCCAGGGCACCTCGGTCCTGCTCGTGCTGCACGAACTCGGCCCGCTGGAGCCCCTGATCGACCGGGCGGTCGTCCTGCGCGACGGCTGCGTCCAGCACGACGGCCCACCCCCGCGAGCCGTCGGCCAGCACGCCCTGCCCGGCCATGACCACGTCCACCCCCACGACCACGAGCCGATCCGCACGGGACTGCTGAGCTGATGGACTTCCTCGACTACGCCTTCATGCAGCGGGCGCTGCTCGCCGCCGTCCTGGTCGGCATCACCGCCCCCGCCGTCGGTATCTACCTCGTCCAGCGCCGCCAGGCCCTCATGGGCGACGGCATCGGCCATGTCGCGATGACCGGCGTAGGCCTCGGCTTCCTGCTCTCCTGGTCGCCGGTGTGGATGGCGACCCTGATCTCGGTCCTGGGCGCGGTCCTCATGGAGCTGATCCGCTGGTACGGCAGGACCCGGGGCGACATCGCCCTCGCGATGCTCTTCTACGGCGGTATGGCCGGCGGCGTGATGTTCATCAACCTCGCGCCCGGCGGCTCGAACGCCAACCTGACGTCGTACCTCTTCGGCTCCCTGTCGACCGTGAGTCAGTCCGACGTGACGGCGATCTGCCTGCTCGCCGCGTTCGTGGTGCTCGTCACCCTCGGTCTGCGCCGGCAGCTTTTCGCGGTCAGCCAGGACGAGGAGTTCGCGCGGGTCACCGGTCTGCCCGTGCGGGCGCTCAACCTGCTGACGGCGGTCACGGCCGCGGTGACGGTGACCGTCGCGATGCGCGTGGTCGGGCTGCTGCTGGTGAGCGCGCTGATGGTGGTGCCGGTGGCGGCGGCGCAGCAGCTCAGCCGGAGCTTCGCGGCGACCTTCGCGATCGCGGTGGCGATCGGCGTGACGGTGACCATCGGCGGCACCGTGACCTCGTACTACCAGGACGTGCCGCCCGGCGCGACGATCGTGCTGCTGACCATCGGGGCCTTCGTCGTGCTGACGGGGCTGGCCACCCCGCTGGCCAGGCGACGGGCCCGGGCGGCCGCCGCCGCGCGCCCCGTCCCGGACCCCGCGGAGTGTGCGATTCCGGCCAGTCGGGAGGCGGACGGCACGGTCGGCGTCTGACCCGGCACAGGCCGGACTGGCACAATGGCCCGGCAGGCCGATCGAAGGAGGAACCCGTGACGACCGCAGGACCGCCCGTGAAGGGCCGCGCCACCCGGCAGCGGGCCGCTGTGGCGGCGGCCCTCGACGAGGTCGACGAGTTCCGCAGCGCGCAGGAACTGCACGACATGCTCAAGCACAAGGGCGACGCCGTCGGTCTGACCACGGTCTACCGCACGCTCCAGAACCTCGCCGACGCGGGCGAGGTCGACGTCCTGCGCACCTCCGACGGCGAGTCCGTCTACCGCCGCTGCTCCAGCGGCGAGCACCACCACCACCTGGTCTGCCGGGTCTGCGGCAAGGCGGTGGAGGTCGAGGGACCGGCCGTCGAGAAGTGGGCCGACGCCATCGCCGCCGAGCACGGATACGTCAACGTGGCGCACACCGTGGAGATCTTCGGCACCTGCGCGGACTGCGCGGCCGCCCAGGGCTGACCCACAAGGGCCTCACAGCCGAGCCGAGGGTTAACCCTTGACTCGGCCTCCTTTGCATGACATGGACGGGTCAACAGTGCCACGCTCCCCCCAGCTCTCACGCAGTTCCCGCACGGCACCTCCACCCCGTCGTAGCAGTAGGAGTACGAGTGAGACCCTCCCCACGAAGATCAGCCGTCGCCGCGTCCTTGGTCGCCGCCGCGTCCCTCCTCGCCGTAGGCGTCCAGACGGTCCCCGCCGCCGCCGGGCCCGCCTCCCCCCACCCCAGCCCGCTGCGTGCCGGAGGGCTGGAAGCCAAGCTCTCCCCCGCCCAGCGCACCGCACTGATCAAGAGCGCGTCCGGCAAGGCCGGGGCGACCGCCGGCTCCCTCGGCCTCGGCGCCAAGGAGAAGCTGGTCGTCAAGGACGTCGTCAAGGACAACGACGGCACCCTGCACACCCGCTACGAGCGCACCTACGACGGCCTCCCCGTCCTCGGCGGCGACTTGGTCGTGCACACGCCCCCGGCCTCCCTGGCGGCCGGCACCGTGAGCACCACCTTCAACAACAACCGCCGTACCGTCTCGGTCAAGTCCACGACCGCGACCTTCGGCAAGGCGGCCGCCGAGACCAAGGCGCTGAAGACCGCCAAGGCGCTCAAGGCCGAGAAGCCCGCCGCGCAGAGCGCCCGCAAGGTGATCTGGGCCGGCTCCGGCACCCCGAAGCTCGCGTGGGAGACGGTGGTCTCCGGCTTCCAGGACGACGGCACGCCCAGCAAGCTGCACGTCGTCACCGACGCCACGACCGGCGCCGAGCTCTCCCGCTTCGAGGGCGTCGAGACCGGCACCGGAAACAGCCAGTACAGCGGCACGGTCACCATGGGCACCACGCTGTCCGGTTCGACGTACCAGCTGTACGACACCTCGCGCGGCGGCCACAAGACGTACAGCCTCAACAACGGCACCTCGGGCACCGGCACCCTGATGACCGACGCCGACGACGTCTGGGGCACGGGCTCCGGCTCCAACACCCAGACCGCCGGTGTGGATGCCCACTACGGCGCCCAGGAGACCTGGGACTTCTACAAGAACACCTTCGGCCGCAGCGGCATCAAGAACGACGGTGTCGCCGCCTACAGCCGCGTCCACTACAGCTCGGCGTACGTCAACGCCTTCTGGGACGACGACTGCTTCTGCATGACCTACGGCGACGGCACCGGCAGCACCCACGCGCTGACCTCGCTCGACGTGGCCGGCCACGAGATGACCCACGGCGTCACCTCCAACACGGCAGGGCTCAACTACACCGGTGAGTCAGGGGGGTTGAACGAGGCGACCTCCGACATCTTCGGCACCGGCGTGGAGTTCTACGCCAACAACTCGACCGACGTGGGCGACTACCTCATCGGCGAGAAGATCGACATCAACGGCGACGGCACGCCGCTGCGGTACATGGACAAGCCCAGCAAGGACGGCGGCTCGGCCGACAGCTGGTACTCGGGCGTCGGCAACCTCGACGTGCACTACTCGTCCGGGCCCGCGAACCACATGTTCTACCTGCTCTCCGAGGGCAGCGGCAGCAAGACCATCAACGGGGTCACGTACAACAGCACGACCTCCGACGGTGTCGCCGTCGCCGGGATCGGCCGGGCCGCCGCCCTGCAGATCTGGTACAAGGCGCTGACGACGTACATGACGTCGAGCACCACCTACGCGGGGGCCCGCACCGCCGCCCTGAACGCGGCCGCCGCCCTCTACGGCTCGAGCTCCGCGCAGTACGCCGGGGTCGGCAACGCCTTCGCGGGCATCAACGTCGGCAGCCACATCACCGTGCCGTCGACCGGCGTGACGGTGACCAACCCGGGCAGCCAGTCCACCACGGTCGGGACGGCCGTGAGCCTGCAGGTCTCGGCCAGTTCCACCAACAGCGGCTCACTGACCTACGCCGCGACCGGACTGCCCACCGGTCTGTCGATCAGCAGCTCCACGGGGCTGATCTCCGGGACCCCGACCACGGCCGGCAGCTACAGCACCACGGTCACGGTGACCGACAGCACCGGAGCCACCGGCACGGCGTCCTTCACCTGGACGGTGAGCTCGTCCGGCGGCGGCAGCTGCACCTCCGCCCAGCTGCTGGGCAACCAGGGCTTCGAGTCGGGCAGCACCACCTGGACCGCGAGCAGCGGAGTGATCACCAACTCCAGCAGCCAGGCCGCCCGCACCGGCTCGTACAAGGCGTGGCTGGACGGCTACGGCTCCACCCACACCGACACGCTCTCGCAGTCGGTGACGATCCCGAGCGGCTGCACGGGAACGACGTTCACCTTCTACCTGCACGTCGACACCGCGGAGACCACCACCAGCACGCAGTACGACAAGCTGACGGTGACCGCCGGGTCGACGACCCTGGCCACGTACTCGAACCTGAACGCGGCCTCCGGGTACGTCCAGAAGTCCTTCAGCCTGTCGGGCTTCGCCGGTCAGACGGTCGCCCTGAAGTTCACCGGCGTCGAGGACTCCTCGCTCCAGACCAGCTTCGTGATCGACGACACCGCGGTGACGACGAGCTGATCCCCTGAACGACGACGACGGGGCGGGTCGGAGGTCAGTCCTCCGGCTCGCCCTTCATCGCTTCCTCCATGGCGAGCAGTTCCTCGTTCGGGACGGCTCCGCCGAAGCGCCGGTCCCGGGAGGCGAACTCCATGCACGCCCGCCACAGGTCACGGCGGTCGAAGTCGGGCCACAGGACGTCCTGGAACACCATTTCGGCGTAGGCGCTCTGCCAGAGCAGGTAGTTGGAGGTGCGCTGCTCACCGCTGGGCCGCAGGAAGAGGTCCACGTCGGGCATGTCCGGGTAGTACAGGTACTTCGCGAGGGTCTTCTCGTTGACCTTGGACGGGTCGAGGCGGCCCGCCTTCACGTCCTCGGCGAGGGCCTGCGCGGCATCGGCGATCTCGGCCCGGCCGCCGTAGTTCATGCAGAAGTACAGGGTCAGTTTGTCGTTGCCCTTGGTCTGCTCCTGGGCGACCTGGAGCTCCTTGGCGACGGACTTCCACAGCTTGGGCATCCGCCCCACCCAGCGCACCCGGACACCGAGCTCGTCGAGCTGATCACGCGTCTTGCGGATGAAGTCGCGGTTGAAGTTCATGAGGAAGCGGACCTCGTCGGGCGAGCGCTTCCAGTTCTCGGTGGAGAAGGCGTAGAGGGAGATGTTGCGCACACCCATCTCGATCGAGCCCTGGAGCACGTCCAGCACCCGCTCGGCGCCGACCTTGTGCCCTTCCGTCCTGGGCAGGCCGCGCTGCTTGGCCCATCGGCCGTTCCCGTCCATGACGATCGCCACATGCTCGGGGATCAGCTCACCGGGGAGCTTCGGCGCGCGGGCGCCGGACGGGTGCGGCTCGGGCGCCTTGTACTCACGGCGCTGACGACCGAGGATCCCGCGTACGACCATGGTGGTTCCCGTCTCCCTCTCAGGGTTGCTTCTCTACGTAACGCAGGGATCTGAGCCCGCGTTCCAGATGCCAGTGCAGGTAGGCGGACACCAGCCCGCTGCCCTCCCGGACATACCGCGGCTCACTCGCGTCCGCGGTCTCCCAGTCTCCCGTAAGCAGCGCGGCGAGGAGTTCCAGGGTCTGCGGCGACGGTACGACGCTGCCGGGCACCCGGCAGTCCACGCAGACCGAGCCTCCGGCTGCCACGGAGAAGAACCGGTTCGGCCCGGTCATTCCGCACTTCGCGCAATCGCTGAAGCTGGGCGCGTAGCCGTTGACGGCGAGGGAGCGCAGGAGGAAGGCGTCGAGGACGAGGTGGGGCGCGTGTTCGCCCCGGGCGAGGGTGCGCAGGGCCCCGACGAGCAGCAGGTACTGCTGCACCGCGGGCTCGCCCTCGTGGTCGGTGAACCGCTCGGCGGTCTCCAGCATGGCCGTCCCGGCGGTGTACCGGGCGTAGTCCGCGACGATCCCGCCACCGTACGGAGCGATGGTCTCGCTCTGCGTGCACAGCGGCAGCCCGCGCCCCACCAGCTCGCTCCCCCGCGAGAAGAACTGCACGTCGACATGTGAGAAGGGCTCCAGCCGCGCCCCGAACTTCGACTTGGTCCGCCGCACCCCCCTGGCCACGGCCCGCACCCGCCCGTGTCCGCGCGTGAGCAGCGTGATGATCCGGTCCGCTTCCCCCAGCTTCTGCGTCCGCAGCACGACCCCGTCGTCGCGGAAGAGACTCATCGCGCGCCTCCACCCTGGGTGCGCGGCGCGATGGCGTCGTAGCGGAACAGACTCATGAGCCCATTCTCGCCTACGCGAGAACCCTGGCGGCCCGGACGCGGTCCACGACCTCGCGGGCACAGCCCCAGGACAGGGTCAGCCCCGCTCCGCCGTGGCCGTAGTTGTGCACCAGCAGCCGGTCGCCCCGCCACTCCTCCGCGAGCCGGACACCGGTGCGGACCGGTCGCAGGCCCACCCGCCGGCCGAGCACGCGGGCGTCGGCGAGCGACGGCTCCACGGCGGTACAGCGCCGTACGATCTCCCGGGTCGCCGCCTCGTCGGGCCGCAGTTCCCAGCTTCCCGGCTCGGCCGTGCCGCCCAGGACCACCGCGTCGGCGTGCGGGTAGATGTAGGTGAGGTCCTCCGCGCCGGGGGTGTCGTCGCAGAAGAAGGCCCCGATCCCTGGGTTCTCGACCACGACGATCTGCCCCCGCACCGCGTCCACCGCCGGGTCGTCCGCGAGGAACCGGGCTTCCGCGCCCGCGCAGTTGACGACCACCGGTGTCTCCCGGAGCGCCTCGCCGAGGGTGTCGTAGCGGCGCTGCCGCAAGGATCCGCCGGCTCGCTCCAGCCGTCGTACGAGATGGTCCAGATAACGGGGCATGTCGACGAGCGGCGCCCGGTAGCGCCAGCCGGTGACATAGCCGTCGCGGAGGTCCTCCGGTGGGCACGGGAGTGCGCCGACCACGCTGCCCCAGGCCGGCATCTCGCAGGGGATCCGGGACTCGTGCGTGCCCTCCATGAGACGGATTCCGGTGTCCGGGTCCGTGCTCAGCGCGGTCAGCTCCGCCAGCGTCCGCCGACTCCAGACGTCGACGAGGTCGCGCGGCTCGACCAGATACGGGTCCCACATCGCGCCCGCGGCCGCCGAGGTCGTCGCGCCGGGGAGCCGGTCGGTGTCCACCCGGACGTCCAGGCCGGCCTCCGCCAGACACACCGCCGTGGTGAGCCCCGAGACCCCGGCGCCGATCACCACCACACTGGCCGCCACCACTGCCTCGCCTCCGTCGTCGGGGACTCCGAGGCTAACCGAACCGGCACAAACACCCCCACCGCCACTTCGGCCATTCTCCGAACACCCCTGGGGCGGGTGGACCCGAGAGTCCCCAGGGGGGTAAACCCCCCTGGGGATCGGGCAGTTGACCGGATGGGGTCGTGGCGCTCGATCCGCGAGGCTCCTGCCATGAAGCAGATGACGAAAAGCCTCGCCCTGATCGCCGCCGCCTCGGGTGTCGTCTTCGGTGTCCTGACCCCGCTGTCCGCCTCCGCCTCCTCCGGCGCCCAGGCGCTGAAGTGGACCACGTGCGAGGGCAGCGGTCTCGATCCGCGTCAGCGGTGCGCGACCGTCTCCGTGCCCATGGACTACGCCGACCCGGACGGCCCGCAGATCGAGATCGCCGTCTCCCGTATCCGCAGCGAGAATCCGGACGCCCGGCGCGGTGCCCTGCTGCTGATCCCCGGCGGACCCGGTGGTGACAGCATGAACGACCCGTCCAGGAAGGGGCAGAAGCTGCCGCAGTCCGTGCGGGACGCCTATGACCTGATCGGGTTCGCGCCGCGCGGGATGGCGCCCTCGACGGCCGTCGACTGCGGGCTGGAGCAGCGGGACCTGGCCCGGACGACCCTGCTGCCCTGGCCCGCCCCGGACGGCTCCGTCGACGCGACCATGGCCGCGGGGAAGCGCATGGCCGACGCCTGCGCGCGCAACGGCGGCGCGCTCATCCGGCACATCAGTACGCTCAACGAGGCCCGCGACCTCGACCGCGTGCGCGCCGCGCTCGGCGAGCGCAAGGTGTCCGCGTGGGGCGTGTCCTACGGCACCTATGTCGGCGCCGCCTACCTCCAGTTGTTCCCGCAGCGCACCGACCGCGTGGTCCTGGACAGCAACGACCACCCCGACCCCGTCCTCGCGGAGCGCGCCTGGCTCGCCGCGTTCGAGCGGGGCGCCGAGGACAACTTCCCGGAGTTCGCCAAGTGGGCCTCCGCGCCCGGCAATCCGGACCGCCTCGCCGACACGGCCGCCGAGGTGCGCCCGCTCTTCCTCGGCCTCGCCGCCCGTCTCGACCGGGAGCCGATCCCCTGGCCGGGCGCCAACCCGGCGGAACTCAACGGCAACGTCCTGCGCCAGTCGATGCTCGACTCCTTCTACGACCCCGACGACTACCCGGCACTGACCCGGCTGATCCGCGCCGCGCAGCAGGGCACCGTGCCGCCCGCGCCGGCGGGGCCGCCCGAGGCCGTCCTGCAGAACGTCACCGCGGTCGCCGCCGCCACCATCTGCAACGACGCCGACTGGCCGAGCGACCCGGAGATCTACCGCAAGGGCGTGGCCGAGAGCCGCGCGAAGTACCCGCTGACCGGGGGCATGCCGAGGAACGCGATGCCGTGCGCCGCCTGGCCGTGGGAGCCGAGGGAGGCACCGGTGCACGTCACCGACCGCGGTCCCGCCAACGTCCTGATGGTGCAGAACGAACGGGACGTGGCCACCCCGCTCAGCGGTGCCCTCAAGCTCCGCGAGGCGCTCGGCGGGCGTGCCGTCATGGTCACCAACGACTCCACCGGCCACGACGCCTACCTCGACAACGGCACCGCGTGCGGTGACGCGACCGTGTCCCGCTTCCTGGCCACGGGCAAGCGGCCGGCCGCGGACCTCTACTGCGAGTGAGCGCACCTTCCGTACCGGCGGGCCAGCGCGTGGAACGCCTCCTTCGGTTCCCAGTGCCAGTCCGAACGCGGGTCGTCGGGGCGGTCCTTGACCGCCTTGGCGATGCCGTAGCTCGCCATGTCGAGGTCGTGGCGGGGGTCGTCGGGGCGATGGGGGGCGTCGGCGGTGAGGAACTCGAAGGCCATCGCCGCATAGAGGCCCATCGACTCGAAGACGTCGAGGAGTTGGGTGAGATGGACGGCCTGGGTGTGCTCGCTGCGGACGACGTCTCCCCTGATCTCCGGCGGGTTCTTGTCGTAGTCGACGATGTTCCAGCCCATACCGCCCGCCTCGGGGGCGCCCACGAAGGCGCAGGTGCCGAACTCGGTGATGGCGACCGGCTTGCCCCGGCGCAGGTACTGCCGCAACTCCCTTACGTAGTCCCGTGGTCGGCGGAAGGAGGAGTAGTAGTCGATGCCGACCACGTCGAACAGGTTCCAGTCGACCTCGTCGTCCTGGGCGGCGGCGTAACTGAGACGGCCGTGGAAGACCGAGCGGCCCACCTCGGCCGCCTTCGCGGTGAAGCGGTCCAGCTCGCGCTGCATCCGCACCGGGTCGAAGCTGCCCTTCATCCGGTTCTCGACGCGCTCCAGGACCGTGTCCCCCGGCAGGATCCCCGGCACGAACAGCCAGAACTCGCAGCCCACGCTGAGCTCGACGCTCGCACCCTGCCGGCGCAGCCGCTCCGCGAACCGGCCGCACTCGGCGAGATGGTCGAGGATGTCCCGCCGCGGGACGTCCCCGAGGGTCGGCTGGAGCCAGACGTGCAGCCCGCGTTCGGCGGCCTCGGCGGCGGTGGCGGTGAGGCGTTCGACGCCGTCGCCGGTGACGTCGAGGGTGTCGGCGTGCAGGTCGTCGCGGATGGCGCGGACGTCGGCGCGCATGCGGGCGGCGTTCCAGGCGGTGGCGGGGGTCTCGCCCTCGCCGACGGTGTAGACGACGCCGTGACGGGTGAGTCCTTGCCGGCGTCCCTTCGCATCGGCCCGTCCCGCGGGCAGGAGCGCCGCGGCCCCCACGGCAGCGGCCCCGGCGAGAAACTGTGCCCGGTTGATCCCCGTTGTCTTCTCCATGCCGCCACTGTGTCGGCCGCGGACGGGCCTGTCCGTCCGCCGATGGTCTACGGAGGTGCAACCAAGGGATGACCGCGGACGTCGATCATTGACGAGAAGTGAACCGACGAGATCGACCGCTGTCCCCGAGCGAAGGAGAGAAAGATCTTAGGCTCCGGAAAACTGTCCCGCCGCGCCCTCCTGGCCGCCGGCACGGCCACCGTCCTGACCGGCACGACCGCGTACGCCGCCGACGACGTCACCGCCCGTCTGCGCGCGCTGGAAGAGCGGTACGACGCCCGGCTCGGCGTCTTCGCCCACCACCTCGCCACCAAGCGGTCCGTCCGCTTCCGGGCCGGCGAGCGCTTCCCGATGTGCTCCCTGTTCAAGTCCCTCGCGGCCGCCGCCGTCCTGCGCGACCTGGACCGCGACGGCGAGGTCCTCGCCCGCCGGATCCACTACACCGAGGACGACCTGGTGATCCCGGGCTCGGACCAGACGGCCGCGCATCTAGCGGAGGGCATGACGATCGCCGAGCTCGCCGAGGTGGCCATCACCCACAGCGACAACGCGGCCGGCAACCTCCTCCTGCGCGAACTCGGCGGCCCCACCGCGATCACCCGCTTCGCCCGCTCCCTCGGCGACCGGGTGACCCGCCTCGACCGCTGGGAGCCCGAGCTCAACACCGCCGAGCCGTGGCGGCGCACGGACACGACGAGCCCGTACGCCATCGGTCGCACCTACGGCCGACTGGTCCTCGGCGACGCGCTGAACCGCCGGGACCGTGAGCTGCTCACGCACTGGCTGCTGAACAACACGACCAGCGTGGACCGCTTCCACGCGGGACTGCCGAAGACGTGGACGATCGCCGACAAGACGGGCAGCGGCTCCTACGGAACCGCCAACGACGTGGGCGTGGTCTGGACCGACGACGGCGACCCGATCGTCCTGGCCGTGCTGTCGACGATGCCCGCGCAGGACGCCGTACGCGACGACGCGCTGGTCGCCGACGCGGCGCGGGCGGTCGCCGACACCCTCACCCGACCGGCCGGAACCGCCTGACGTACCGGCGCTGCCACGGCGTCTCCACCGCCCGTCGGTCGTAGTGCTCCCGGACGTAGGCCACCGCCCTCTCCGGGGGCACGCCGTCCAGAACCGCCAGGCAGGCCAGGGCCGTTCCGGTGCGGCCGCGGCCGCCTCCGCAGGCGATCTCGACCCGTTCCTCGGCGGTCCGCCGCCATGCCTCCGTCAGTACCGTGCGGCACTCCTCCCGGTCCGCCGGCAGCCGGAAGTCCGGCCAGCGGAGCCAGTGGGAGGTCCAGGGAACCTCCGGCGGGCTGCCGCCGAGCAGATAGATTCCGTACGACGGTCTCGGCGTGTCCGGGTCCAGCGCGTGCCGCAGGCCCCGGCCCCGTACCAGGCGTCCGGACGGCAGCCGGAGGACACCGGGTCCCTGTTCGTCCCACCCGTTCATGACCCCATTCGAACCTGTCATCGACGCCCGGGCAACCGAATCCGCCCCCACCGTGGTCTGGTGGGCGAGGGAGGGTGCTTGATGCAGGCCGAACAAGAGGATCGGTTCCAGGAATTCGTCAGAGCCAGGTGGTCGCACCTCGTGCGGACCGCCTATCTGCTCACCGGCGACGCCCATCACGCCGAGGACCTGACGCAGACGGCGCTGGCGAAGGCGTACCGCTCCTGGCGGCGCGTGTCGGGCAGCGACAACCCGGAGGCATACGTCCGGCGGATGCTCGTCACCT
Organism: Streptomyces canus; assembly: GCF_001514145.1. Classification (GTDB taxonomy): domain Bacteria; phylum Actinomycetota; class Actinomycetes; order Streptomycetales; family Streptomycetaceae; genus Streptomyces; species Streptomyces canus. Next base: position 408,691 of record NZ_KQ948658.1, on the reverse strand, counting down.
GCAACAGTGACCGCTTCCGCAAGCGGCGCGTGAAGGAGTCGCTGACCGACGCGCCGCCGGAGCGGGCGGGGCGGGACGAGGCCGTGGCGCGGGTCGAGGAGCGCGGGGTGCTGTTGGGCGCGTTGGCCGGGCTGCCGCCCCGGCAGCGGGCGGTGGTCGTCATGCGGTACTGGGAGGACCTGTCGGAGGCGGAGGTCGCCGAGGTGCTCGGCTGCTCCCCGGGCACGGTCAAGAGCCAGGCGTCCAAGGGGCTGGCGAAGTTGCGTACGTATCCGGGGCTCGCGCAGGTCATGGACCGCGCCCCGCAGGGAGGCACGAAATGAGCGAAGAGGAGCGGGACTTCGAGGAGCAGCTGCGAGAGTTGCTCTCCGAGGACGCGTACACGATCCGGCCGTCGCCGGTGCCCTATCCGCAGATCCGCCGCCAGGGCGTGGTCGAGCGGCGCCGCCGGGTGGCCGTGGCCGGGGCGGTCCTGGCGACCCTGGCCGCGGTGCCGGTGGGGGCGTTCGCGGCGGGCGGCGGGGGCACGGGGACGGCCGACACGGCGACGACACCGACGGCGTCCGCGAGCGCCACGCCGACATCCACTCCCACTCCCACCCCCTCCCCCACGCCCAGTGGACCCGCGGGACCGGCCACGGCGGGGCAGCTGCGGGACGGGATCACACGGGAGCAGGCCGTGGAGGGACTGGACAACTGCATCGCCGAACACCGGAAGAACGTCGCCATGGGCGCCCGCGACTTGAACCTGGGCAAGGCCGACGACTACCGGATCATCCTGGCGCTGAAGAGCACCGGTGACCTCAACTCGCCCGGTGACGGCGTCTTCGTGGTCGCCGTGCAGGAGAAGCCGTCGGAGGTCCGGCTGGTCTGCAACATCAAGGGCGGCGTCGCCTCCGGGCTCAACTACAGCGGCGGCAGCGACCGGCAGCCGGACTCCCCGCCGGTGCTGGCCGACATGAACGGCAACAAGCTCTACCAGCAGTCGTTCCTGAACAAGGGCAACTGGAAACTGCCGTTCAGCTGGGGCTTCATCGGCACGGTGGATCCGACGGTGGCCAAGGTGACCGTCTCCTACGGCGGCGTCGGCAGCGAGGCCGTCCTCGACCACGGCTGGTTCGTCGCCGCCGGCACCCTGACCCAGCAGGTCACCAGGAACCCGCACATCAAGGGCTACGACAAGGGCGGCAAGCTGATCTACGACTCCGACGAGGACAAGACGTACCAGCAGGTGCAGTAGCGAGGCGGCTCGCGACGGGGGGCGCCGTACAGGGGTCGGCGCCCCCTCACCCTGTGCGGGAGGATCAGCGGACGGCCGATCCCGAGGAGCCCCGATGACCCTTCCCGCCCCGCTGACCGGTGTCGTCCCGCCCGTCTGCACGCCCCTGACACCGGACCGCGAGGTGGACGTCCCCTCGCTGCTCAGGCTCGTCGACCATCTGGTCGCGGGCGGGGTGCACGGGCTGTTCGTGCTCGGTACGTCGTCCGAGGCGGCCTTCCTGACGGACGCCCAGCGCAGGCTGGTGGTGGAGACGGTGGCCGGACACGTCGGGGGCCGGCTGCCCGTGCTGGCCGGGGTGATCGACATGACGACGGCCCGGGTCCTGGACCATGTGCGGGCGGTGACGGCGGCGGGCGCCGACGCGGTGGTCGTCACCGCCCCGTTCTACGCCAGTACCCACCCGGTGGAGATCGCCCGCCACTACCGGCTGGTCGCGGCCGGCAGCCCGGTGCCGGTCATCGCGTACGACCTGCCGAGCGGTGTCCACACCAAGCTTCCCGCGGACGTGGTCCTGGACCTGGCCGCCGACGGCGTCCTGGCCGGCCTCAAGGACTCCAGCGGAGACCTCGCCGGCTTCCGCACGGTCGCCTCCGGCGCCTGCGCCCACCCCGACATCACCGGGTTCAGTGCCCTGACCGGCTCCGAACTCTTCGTCGACGCGGCCCTGGCCGTCGGCGCGGACGGGGCGGTGCCCGGTCTGGCCAACGTCGACCCCGAGGGATACGTCCGTCTCGACCGCCTGTTCCGCGCGGGTGACCGGGAGGCGGCCCGCGCCGAACAGGAGCGGCTGTGCGCCCTGTTCGGCATGGTGGGCGTGGGCGACCGGGCCCGCATGGGCGCATCGTCGTCGGCGCTCGGCGCCTTCAAGGCGGCCCTGTATCTGCGGGGCGTGATCGACTGCCCGGCGACGGCGGAGCCGCAGGTGCCGTTGTCGGAGGCGGAGGTGGCGCGGGTGGGCGAATTCCTGGCCGGGGCCGGGCTGCTCTGAGCTCTACAGGGTCCCCGGAGTCACCATCCCCGACTCGTACGCCACGATGACCAGTTGCGCCCGGTCCCGCACCCCCAGCTTCCCCATGATCCGGCTGACGTGGGTCTTCGCGGTGAGCGGACTGAGGCCCAGGGCCTCGGCGATCTCGGTGTTGTTCAGGCCACGCGCGACCAGCGCCAGCACCTCGCGCTCCCGGTCGGAGAGGCACTCGGGCCCACCGCCCGGCACCGGCATCGGCACCGACGGGCTGCGCGGAACCGCTCGATCAGCCGGGCCGTCGGCCCTGGGGAGAGAAGCGCCTCGCCGGCCGCCACCGTGCGGATGGCGTCGAGGAGTTCGGCCGGCCGGGTGTCCTTCACCAGGAACCCTGAGGCGCCCGCGCGCAGCGCCTCGACGATGTTCTCGTCGGTGTCGTAGGTGGTCAGGACCAGCACCCGCACCCCGGCGAGCTCCTCGTCGGCCGCGATGAGCCGGGTCGCCTCGATGCCGTCCAGGTCGGGCATGCGGATGTCCATCACCACCAGGTCGGGTCGCACTTCGCGGGCCGCCCCCACGGCCTCCCGTCCGCTGCCCGCCTCTCCGACGACCTCCATGTCCCGCGCCGACTCGACGAGCATGGCGAACGCGGCCCGCACCAGGGTCTGGTCGTCGGCGAGCAGCACGCGGATGGTCATACGGTTCCCTCCCCCATGGTGAGCGGCAGCGCCGCCGTCACCTCGAAGCCGCCGTCCGGGCGTGGTCCGGCGTCGAGTGTGCCACCGACACTGCGGGCCCGCTCCCGCATGCCGACGAGCCCGAAGCCGGGGGTGTTGCCGGGGGTGGGCCCGGTGCCGTCGTCGGTCACCGAGACCCGCAGGGCGCCCGGTTCGTCGTACAGCCTCAGGCGTACGGCGGGTTCGGGTCCCGCGTGCCGGACCGCGTTGGTGAGCGCCTCCTGGACGATCCGGTAGGCGGCGGCACCGACGGCGGGCGGCGGATCGGAACGGATGCGCAGGTCCTGTTCGACGCGGGCGCCCGAGAGCCGGGCCGCCGCGACGAGGTCGGGCAGGCCGTCGAGGCCCGGCAGCGGGCCGCGGGTGTCGGACAGGCCGTGCTCGTGCTCGCGCAGCACCTCCAGGGTGGTACGGAGTTCGCCGCGCGCGGTCCGGCAGGTATCGGCGATGTCGTCGAGGGACTTGGCGACCGCCTCCCGGTCGAGGCGTTCGGGGTCGGCCGCCAGGACGTGCGCGGCGACGGACGTCTGGACACCGATCAGGGTGATGCTGTGGGCGAGCAGGTCGTGCAGGTCACGGGCGATCCGCAGACGTTCCTCGGCGACCCGGCGGCGGGCCTCCTCCTCGCGGGTGCGTTCGGCGCGGACGGCGCGCTCGACGATGGAGGCGACGTACTGGCGGTAGTAGCGGACGTCGATGCCGCAGAAGAGGACCGCGATGATCCAGCCGGAGGTCTGCAGCAGTTCGAGGGCCCGGTGGGCGTTGACGGTGAGCATCACGGTCAGCGAGACACTCAGCACGACGGCGCCCGTCAGGACCGTCCGCAGGGGGCGGCCGGTGACGGCGACCGTGTAGAGGGCGACGTAGGTGACGAGGGTGGGGGCCGCGTGGTTGTTGTCGAGGGCGTGGTACGGCGCGATCAGCGCCACCATCGCGGCCAGTACGAGCAGCGGACGGCGGCGGCGCCACACGAGCGGCACGTGGGCGGCGAGCAGCAGCGTCCAGCCGAGGGCGTCCGGGCGGCGGCCGTCGTCGATGAACAGGCCGGCGCAGACGGCCGCCACCGCCAGCACGACGGCGAGCAGCGCGTCGTTGCGGGTGCCGTGCGGGGCGGTCCGCGGGTCGCGGTTGACCGCCGCCATGATCCGGTCCCCCAGCCGGGGCCTCGTGGTCTCGTGCACGGTGTCATCCTCGGGGAGGAAGGCGCCCTTCCGGGAGGGAAGGGCGCCCAGGAACGACCTCGTCACACTCGTTCCGGCTGACGCTCGGTCCGCACCGGCGGCTCGGGCGCCCGGGACAGCGGGCCCGGCCACCACACCTTCCGCCGCAGCGCGACGGCCGCGCTGGTGACGAGGTAGGTCCGCACGAGGAAGGTGTCGAGGAGCACGCCCACCGCGATCACGAAGCCCAGCTCGACGAGTTGGACCAGCGGCATGTTGGTGAGCACCGCGAAGGTTGCCGCGAGGACCAGGCCCGCCGAGGCGATGACCCCGCCCGTCGTGCGCAGCGCGGTGAGGGCGGCGGTGACCGGTTCGGCGCCGGCCAGGGACTCCTCGCGCATGCGGTGCATCAGGAAGATGCCGTAGTCGACGCCGAGGGCGACCAGGAACACGAAGGACAGCAGCCCGAGCCCCGGATCGGTGCCCTCGAACCCGAACACCGGCCCGAAGACCAGTCCGCCGATGCCGAGGGCGGCGCCCCACACGGCGACCACGGCGGCCACGAGGATCAGCGGCGCGACGAGGGACCGCAGCAGGGCGATCAGGATGAGCAGCACGGAGACGAGGACGATCGGTACGACGATCGTCCGGTCCCGTGCGTTGGTGTCCTTCAGGTCGAGCTGCTCGGCGCTGGGCCCGCCGACGTAGGAGCCGTCGAGCCGGTCCCGCAGTGCCTTGATGGTCGCGGTCTCCCCGGCGGACTGCGGGGCGCTCTTCGCCGTGACGGCGATCTCGGTCCAGCCGTCTCCGGTACGGCCTCGCTGGGCGCTGTCGACGCCGTCCGTGCCACGGATCGCGGCGAGGGTCGCGTCGGCGCGGTCGGCCGGGGTGATGACGCCGATGGGCTGCGTGCCCCGCTCCGGATAGGCCTCGGCGAGCGTCCCCATGGCGGCGACGGCGTCGGGCCTGCTGGTGAAGGAGTCCTCCTGCTTGATGCTGCCGGGCAGGTTCAGCACGCCCAGTGCCAGCGCCCCGAGCAGTACGGCCCCGCCGGCCAGCACGGTGAGCGGCCGCCGCCCGGCCGAGCTGCCCATCGCGGCGAACAGCGACCGGCGGACCTTGGGGGTGCTGCCGTAGCGCGGCACCAGCGGCCAGAACACCCGGCGGCCGAGGAGCACGAGGACCGCGGGCAGCAGGGTCATCATCGCGGCGAGCGCGACCAGCACCCCGACCGTCCCCAACGGGCCCATGCCGCGGCTGCTGTTGAGGTCGGCGGCGAGCAGACACAGCAGGCCCGCGGCCACGGTCCCGGAGGAGGCGAGCACGGCGGGCCCGCAGCCCTTCAGCGCGGCCGCCATGGCGTCGTACGGCCGCTCGGTCCGCCGTAGCTCCTCCCGGTACCGGGAGACGAGCAGCAGCGCGTAGTCGGTCCCGGCGCCGAACACGAGGATCGTCATGATGCCGGAGCTCTGACCGGTGACGGAGGTTCCGAAGCCCTGGTTGAGCCCGTAGGCGACGGCCCGCGCCAGGAACTCCGACATGCCCGCGACCCCGAGCGGCACCAGCCACAGCAGTGGACTGCGGTAGATGACGATCAGCAGCAGGGCCACCACCGCGGCGGTGGTGTAGAGCAGCGGCCCGCCGAGCGAGTCGTAGACCTCGCCGGCATCGGTGGCGAGGGCCCCTTCCCCGCCGACCTCGACGCCGAGCCCGTCCTCGCCCTTCGCGATGTCCCGCACGTCGTTGACGAGGCGGTCGCGGGCCTTTTCGTCCGTTCCCGGCTCGGTGCTGGCGACGGGATACATCACGGTGGTCCCGTCCTTGGACGGAATGCCCCGCGGCTGGGCGGTGAGCGTGTGCGCGTCAGCGATCCGCCCGATCTGCTCGGCGGCGGTCGCCTTGTCGGCCGCCGTCAGCCCGCCGTCCCGGTGGTAGACGACGACCATCTGCGTGGCCTCGCCTCCGGGCAGCCGGTCCTGGATCTTCGCGACCTGCGTCGAGTCCGCGCTCGCCGGCAGATAGTCCACGGCCCGGTCCCGCTGCACGTCGGCGAGCTTCGACGCGAACGGCGACACGGCCGCCAGCACGACGATCCACAATCCCAGCACCAGCCAGGGCACAGCACCTCGTCGCCGTGCGCTCATCTTTGCGGCCCCCATCGACGGGCCTCCCTCCGGTTCGGATGTCTGGATCGCTTCCAGACTCCCGGCGAAAGGGCCGGTGTTCGTCGGGCGGGAGGGCGAGTCGGGCGGTACTGCCGGGGGTGGCCCGGGGCGCGGACTACTCCCCGGGGAGTATCAGGACGGCGTCCGGGCCGCGACCAGCAGCCTGGTCACGTCGTCCGCGCAGATCGTCAGGGCCGTGCCCACCGTGGTGAGCACGTCCCGCTCCGCCGGGGTGTACGGGCCGTCCGCGAGGGCGATGCGGGCGGCCTGGAGGAGGATCGACTCGCGGCCCGCCGGGGCGAGGTGAGGGGCGAGCGGGTCGAGGGCCTCGTGGAGCTCTATGGCGAGGCCGGCTCCGCAGGGGCGGTCGTAGACCCGGCCGGTGTCCTGGGCGAGGGCCTCGACCAGGGCCTCCAGCTGGTCCTCCGTGCAGTCGTCGAAGCCCGCCGCGCGGACCGTGGCGGCCGCGGTCTCCAGGGAGGTGCGCGAGCAGGTGCCGCCCGCCGCCAGGACCGCGAGCGCGACGGTGTGGACGGCGTCGCGGAGCATCGCGGAGAAGCGGGTCGTGGTCGGGTGGTCGAGGACGTCCGTGCCGAAGTGGCGTCGGCAGGCCGCGCATTCCACCACCGGGCCGGTGTCACCGCGCGGCAGGACCGGGACGCCCAGCAGCACGAGGCGGCGACGGCCGGTCAGGCGCTGGAAGTTGCGGTCGCCCCCGCATCCGGGGCAGAAGAACTCGCCGTCGCCGACGGTCGTCCACGCGGTACGGGTGCCCAGGAGGCGCGCAGGCCTGGCGGCACCGGTTCGTCCCCGTCCTGGCAGCACGTCGCACCTCCGCGTAACGCCGCGGCAACATCGCCGCGCTTGCGTGATGTTAGCCACATCAGCGGGGCGGAGTCAGCCCCCCGACGAGACCTACCCGTGACCTCCACGTGCCGGTGGCCGATAAACGACGGGGGCCTTGATCGCCGTATACGGCGGCCAAGGCCCCAAAATCACCGGTCAGAGGGATTATCGAGCGGCTCGGTTGACGGCGGAGACGACCGCCTTCAGTGACGCACGCGTCGTGTTCGCGTCGATGCCGATTCCCCACAGAACCTTGCCGTCGATCGCGCATTCGATGTAGGAGGCGGCCTGCGCGGAGGCACCCTCGCTCATCGTGTGCTCCTGGTAGTCCAGCAGCCGGGCGTCGATGCCGACCTTGGACAGTGCGTCGAAGAAGGCCGAGATCGGCCCGTTGCCGCTACCGGTGAGGACCGTGTCCTCGCCGTCGACCGTCGCCTCGACCCGCAGCGTGTCCACGCCGTCGGTGTCCGTCGTCGACTGGCCGTTCCTGACCTGGATACGGCCCCACGGGTTCTCGGGGTTGGGCAGGTACTCGTCCTGGAAGGTCGCCCAGATGTCGGAGCCGGTGACCTCGCCGCCCTCGGCGTCCGTCTTGGCCTGGATGAGCTTCGAGAACTCGATCTGCATCCGGCGGGGCAGGTCCAGCTTGTGGTCGTTCTTCAGGACGTACGCGATACCGCCCTTGCCGGACTGCGAGTTGACCCGGATCACGGCTTCGTACGAACGGCCGACGTCCTTGGGGTCGATCGGCAGGTACGGGACCGCCCACTCGATGTCGTCGACGGTGACGCCCTTCGCGGCCGCGTCGGCCTCCATGGCGTCGAAGCCCTTCTTGATGGCGTCCTGGTGGGAGCCGGAGAAGGACGTGTAGACCAGGTCGCCCACGTACGGGTGGCGCGGGTGGACCTCCATCTGGTTGCAGTACTCCCACGTACGACGGATCTCGTCGATGTCGGAGAAGTCGATCTGCGGGTCGACGCCCTGCGAGAACAGGTTCATGCCCAGGGTGACCAGGTCGACGTTGCCGGTGCGCTCGCCCTGCCCGAACAGACAGCCCTCGACGCGGTCGGCGCCGGCCATCAGGGCCAGCTCGGCGGCGGCGACGGCGGTGCCGCGGTCGTTGTGCGGGTGGACGGAGATGACGACGTGCTCGCGGCGGGAGATGTTGCGGCTCATCCACTCGAAGCGGTCCGCGTGCGTGGACGGGGTCGAACGCTCCACCGTGGCGGGCAGGTTGAGGATGATCTCGCGGCCCGGACCCGGCTGGTAGACGTCCATCACCGCCTCGCAGACCTCCAGCGCGAAGTCCAGCTCGGTGTCGGTGAAGATCTCGGGGCTGTACTGGTAGCCGAACTCCGTCTCCGGGCCCAGCAGCTTCTCCGCGTACTCCATCACCAGGCGGGTGCCGTCGACGGCGATCTGCTTGATGTCGTCCTTGGAGCCGCGGAAGACCACACGGCGGAAGACGGGAGCCGTGGCGTTGTACAGGTGGACGGTCGCGCGCTTGGCGCCCTTCAGCGACTCGACGGTCCGCTCGATCAGGTCCTCGCGGGCCTGGGTCAGTACGGAGATGGTGACGTCGTCCGGGATCGCGCCCGGCTCCTCGACGATCGACCGTACGAAATCGAAGTCCGTCTGCCCGGAGGCCGGGAAACCGACCTCGATCTCCTTGTAGCCCATCTTGACCAGCTGATCGAACATCCGGCGCTTGCGCTCGGGCGACATCGGGTCGATCAGTGCCTGGTTGCCGTCACGCAGGTCGGTGGAGAGCCAGCGGGGGGCGACGGTGATCCGGTTGTTCGGCCAGGTGCGGTCCGGGATGTCGACCTGGTCGTACCGGCCGTACTTGTGGATCGGCATGGTGCTGGGCTGCTGGCGGTTCGCCATGATTGCGGGGCTCCTCAGGATGTCCGGGAAGGACGGCCGACACGCAACGCGAAGCTCCGCGGGGAGGGAGTCGACCTGGACTACAGGCCCTCGCCGCGGCAGCTAAGAAGAAGCAGCCCGAAACGCATGATGCGCAGCATGCTAGCGGAGCCGCTCCCCGTGCGGGGCGCCGTATCAGTATGCGGGACCAGGGAATCGAAAGGGAGAGAAGTGGACAAAAAGTGCGCCATACCACTTCGTCACGGAGTGTGCGCATGCCTGTCCGCATATTTCACCAATCATGGTTGCGGGTAGTGACACGGTCATGACTCAGTGCAAGGGTGCCGGGCATGACGACTCACGGGGGCTTCGAGCCCGTCTTCTGCACCGTCATTCCGCCGCATGTCCTCGACAAGCTGGCCCGGAACGACGACCCCGCACTCTCCGGTCCCGCCCGGCGCACCTTGATGCGCGACAGCGAGCTGCGCGGCCGCCGCCGTGTGACGACCGAGTTCGGCCTCGCGGCCGCGCCGACGGCGAAGGCACCGTCGGACCAGCCGCTGCGCACCATCTACGACGCCGGGCACAAGACCGGCCTGCCCGGCAGGAAGGTCCGCGCCGAGGGCTCCGAGCCCGGCCAGGACGCCACGGTCAACCGCGCCTACGCCGGTCTCGGCGCCACCTTCGACCTCTACCTGAAGGCCTACACGCGCCACTCGATCGACGGCGACGGCCTCCCGCTCGACGCGACCGTCCACTTCGACGAGAACTACAACAACGCCTTCTGGAACGGCGAGCAGATGGTGTTCGGCGACGGCGACGGCGAGATCTTCCTCGACTTCACCATCCCGATCGACGTCATCGGCCACGAACTGACCCACGGCGTCACGCAGTACACGGCGAACCTCACCTACTACGGCCAGCCGGGCGCCCTCAACGAGTCGATGTCCGACGTCTTCGGCTCGCTCATCAAGCAGTACACGCTCGGCCAGACCGCCGCCGAGGCCGACTGGCTGATCGGCGCGGGCCTGCTCGCGCCCAGCGTCTCGGGCAAGGCCCTGCGGTCCATGAAGGAGCCGGGCAGCGCGTACGACGACGACGTGCTCGGCAAGGACCCGCAGCCCGCGACGATGGACGACTACGTCCGCACCGGCCGCGACAACGGCGGCGTGCACATCAACTCCGGCATCCCCAACCACGCGTTCTACCTGGTGGCCAACGCGCTCGGTGGTCACGCCTGGGAGAAGGCGGGACAGATCTGGTACGACGTCCTGACCGGCGGCGAACTCTCGGACCGGGCCCTGTTCACCGACTTCGCGAAGCTCACGGTCGCGGCGGCGAAGGCCCGCTTCGACGAGGGTGACGAACTCCAGGCCGTGTCCAAGGCCTGGGAGCAGGTCGGGGTGCGGATCCTCTGAGTCCGTACTAGACAGGGACCCATGCGTATTCAGGTGCGGCGCACGGGCGGATTCGCGGGCATCGAGCGGCACAAGGAGGTCGACACCTCCGGGCGGCCCGATGCCCACGAATGGCGGGCCCTGGCCGAGAAGGCTCTCGCCGCCGGGCGGGGCACCCGGCCCATCGGGGTTCCGGACGGCTTCAGTTACGAGATCACCGTGGACGGGAGGACGGTGTACGCGGCCGATCCCCGGTTGACGGAGGAGCAGCGGGAACTGATCTCGAAGGTGCTCAAAGAGGGCGCGTAACTGCTTGTTCACGCCTGCCCGTTGACTTCCCTACCCGCCGGTACGGATGATCCGGCGCATGGCGACTCAAGAGCATGCGATCCCACGGTTCCCGGCCGGCTTCCTGTGGGGCGTCTCGACCTCGGCCCATCAGATCGAGGGCGCGGTGGACGAGCGTGAGCAGTCCGTGTGGGACACCTTCACGGCCGAACCGGGACGGGTGAAGGACGGCTCGACGGCGGCGGTGGCCTGCGACCACTACCACCGCTACCGCGAGGACGTCTCCCTCCTGGCCGGCCTGGGCGTGGACGCGTACCGCTTCTCGATCTCCTGGCCGCGGGTGCGCTCCGAGGGCGGTCTCGACTTCTACGACCGTCTCGTGGACGAACTGGTCGCGGCGGGCGTACGTCCGGTCCCGACGCTCTTCCACTGGGACCTGCCGGTGGCGTTGCAGGCGAACGGCGGCTGGCTGGAGCGGGACGCGGCGTCCCGGTTCGCCGAGTACGTGTCCCTCGTGGCCGACCGTCTCGGCGACCGCGTCAAGAAGTGGATCACCCTCAACGAGCCCGCCGAACACACCCTGTTCGGTCACGCGCTCGGTGCCCACGCCCCGGGCAAGCAGCTGATGTTCGACGCGCTGCCCGCCGCCCACCACCAACTCCTCGGCCACGGCCTGGCCGTCCAGGCACTGCGCGCGTCCGGCGCCACGGACATCGGGATCGCCAACTCGCACGGGCCCACCTGGCCGGCCTCCCGGGAGCAACCTGACCTGGAGGCGGCGGACTTCTACGACCTGCTCCTGAACCGGCTGTTCGCCGAACCGGTCCTGCTGGGTGAATACCCGTCCGGGCTGGGCGAGTTGATGCCCGGCGACGTCGCCGCCGACCTCAAGATCATCAGTGAGCCGCTGGACTTCTACGGCGTCAACTACTACGCCCCGACCCGCGTGGGCGCCCCGCAGGGCGAGGACATCGAGTTCGGCGGCCTGACGATCCCCGCCGAACTCCCCTTCTCCGTCCAGGAGATCGAGAACGTCCCGGTGACGGACTTCGGCTGGCCGGTGGTCCCGGAGGGGCTCACCGAACTCCTCACCACCTTCCATGAGCGCTACGGCGACCGGCTCCCGCCCGTCGTCATCACGGAGAACGGCTGCTCCTACGAGGGCGTCGACGACCAGGACCGGATCGCCTACCTGGACGGCCACGTCCGCGCCCTGCACCAGGCCGTCGAGGCAGGCGTGGACGTGCGCGGGTACTTCGTGTGGTCGCTGATGGACAACTTCGAGTGGGCGGAGGGGTACGCACGCCGGTTCGGGCTGGTGCACGTCGACTTCGAGACGCTGGCCAGGACCCCGAAGGCGTCGTACGCCTGGTACCAGGAGCTGCTCCGGGCGCAGAGGTGAGCACGGCTCTCTCGGAGCCCGTCGAGCGCGTCGGCAAGGGCTGGACGACATCCCTGTCGCTGGCCAACGTGGCGATCTGGGTGGGCTGGTACGGCCCGCTGCAGATCCTGCTGGCCCGGCAGGCGGAGGACTTCGCGCCCGGCGCCGGGATGTCGAAGGAGACGCTGCTGGCCTGGGTGACCGGCGTGGGCGCGGTGGTGTCGCTGGCGGCGAACCCGTTCTTCGGCGCGCTGTCGGACCGGACCACGGCCCGCCGGGGCCGCCGCAGCCCCTGGATCGTGGCCGGTGCGGCGGGCGGCGCGCTGTCGTTGCTGGTGCTCGGCGGGGCGGGCGGGCTGTGGGTCATGACGCTCGGCTGGTGTCTGGTCCAGCTGACCCTGAACGCGGCGTTCGCGGCGGTCACGGCGGCCGTGCCGGACCGGGTGCCGCGGTTCCAGCGTGGCGCGGTGGGCGGCTGGATCGGGGCGGCGCAGATCCTGGGCGCGGTCGTCGGCACGGGTCTGGCGACGGCGGCGGGCGGGATCGCGGCGGGCTATGCCGCGTGCGCGGTGTTCACGCTGGCGGGCGTGCTGCCGTACGTGCTCCGCCACCGGGATCTCCGGCTGGCGGCGGCGGACCGCCCCGCCTGGTCGTGGCGGTCGTTCGCGCGCGGCTTCTGGCTGAGCCCCCGCCGCCACCCCGACTTCGCCTGGGCCTGGCTGACCCGCTTCCTGATCAACCTCAGCAACGCGCTGGTGCTTCTCTACCTCCTCTACTACCTGCGGGACCGCCTGCACTACGACGACCCCGAGCAGGGCGTGCTGATCCTGACCGCGGTGGACAGCGTGGCGCTGCTGGCCACGGTCGTGGTGGGCGGCGTCTGGTCGGACCGGGTGGGGCGCCGCAAGCCGTTCGTGCGCTGGTCCGGCGTGCTGATGGCGGTGGCCACGGGAGTGCTCGCGGTGTGGCAGACCTGGCCGAGCGCGATCGTCGTGGCGGCACTGCTCGGGGTGGGCCTCGGGGTGTTCATGTCGGTCGACTTCGCCCTGATGACGGACGTCCTGCCGACGGCTCTGGACCGGGGCAAGGACCTGGGCGTCATCAACGTGGCCAACGCCCTCCCCCAGGTGGCCGCCCCCGCCATCGCCGCACCGATCGTCACGCACCTCGGGGGATACCGGGTCCTGTACGGATTGGCGGCGGTGGTGGGTTTGGCGGGAGCGGTGCTGGTTGGGCGTATAAGAGGCGTTGACTAGGTCTCCTCAGGGGCGCGGGACTGAATCGATGTGCGGCTCCGCCGCGTGGGCGCGACCAGCCCCCGCCGAGCCGCAGACGACAACCGGCCCAGAGCTACAGCGCTCCAGCCTCCCTCGCCGCATACACAGACGGATACACCGGCCGATACCCCAGCTCCCGCCGAATCCGCTCCGTGGACATCATCATCAGCCACGGATCGGGATCAACCCGCTCGTACAACTCGCCCGGAATCTCGACCCCGTTGAGCTGATGCAACTCCACCGCCGTCACCGGCGCGTCGTCGGCGATGTTGTACACCCGCCCCGAGATCCCCGGCGCATGCAGGATCCGCAACAGCCCCTGGGCGACATCCGCATGGTGCCCCATGTGCAGCCGCTGGGCCGACGCCCAGTTCTTCGCCCACATCAGGGACTGGGCGAGATGCGGATCCCCCTCGCCGTAGACGAAGGGAAGCCGCCCGACCCGCACGTCGAGCCCGTCCAGCGCGAACAGTTCCCGTTCGGCCTCCGCCTTGGACGCGGGATAGGCACCCCACATGGCACCGCCGGGCCGGCTCTCGTCCTCCTCCGTCAGCAGGCGCCCCCGCCCCTCGCCGTACACAAGACCGGTACTGACCTGCACGAACCGCCGAACACCGGAGGCCACCGCGGCACGGCCCAGCTCCACGGCCGCGTCCCGGTTGACGGCCCAGGCCTCCTCGTCCGGCACGCCCCGGAAGGCCGCGGCGACGTTCACGACCGCGTCGGCGCCGGCGACGGCCTTGCCGAGGACGTCGGTGTCGCGCAGATCTCCGACGACGACCTCGGCGCCGAGTTCCGCGAAGGGCTCACCGCGGGCCGTGTCCCGCACCAGCACCCGTACCTGCTCCCCGGGCCGGGACTGGGCCAGCAGCCTGGGCACGAAGCGCCGGCCGACCTGTCCCGTCGTACCTGTCACCAAAGTCAGCATGTTGTGCTCCTCTCGTCCGGACCAGAGTGGAACGGCCGCGCGGGCACCGGGAGAGACCTCTTGATCGGGGGATCGGCAGACCCTGGATAAGCCGGACGGGGTGCCGCACGCTGGAGGGGTGAACCGAGCCGAACTCGCCGACTTCCTGCGCCGTGGCCGCGCCCGGCTGAACCCGTCCGACGTGGGTCTGGCGCCGGGCGCCCGGCGCCGCACGCCCGGTCTGCGCCGCGAGGAGGTGGCGCAGCTGGCGGGGATGTCGGTGGACTACTACACGCGGCTGGAGCAGTCCCGTGGCCCCCGACCGTCCCGTCAGATGCTGACCGCGCTGGCCCGGGCGCTGCGCCTGACCGACGTGGAGCAGGACCATCTGTTCCACCTGACCGGTGAGGAGCCCCCGCGCCGCGAGACGGCGTCGGCGCACGTCCGCCCGGGGCTGCTGCTGATCCTGGACCGGCTGCACGACACCCCGGCGCAGGTGGTGAACGACTGCGGCGAGGTGCTGGCGCAGAACGCGATGGCCAAGGCCCTGGTGGGCGACGCGATGTCCCGCCCGCGCCGCGACCGCAACCTGGTCCGGCGCTTCTTCCTGGACCCGACCGCGCGCACGCTCTTCCCCGAGGAGGACCTCGCGGACCACGCGCGCACCCAGGTCGCCACCCTGCGCGCGGTGGCCGCGGCCCGCCCCGACGATCCGGAACCGACCGCGCTGGTGGCCGAACTCCGCGCGGCCAGCGAGGAGTTCGCCCGCCTGTGGGACGAACACGAGGTGTCCCAGCGCAACAAGGCGACGAAACGCTTCGTGCACCCCGTGGTCGGCCTACTGGAACTCGACTGCGAGGTCATGGTCAGCCACGAACACCACCACCTCCTGGTGGTCCACACGGCCCGCCCCGGGACGGAGGCGTACGAACGACTCCAACTGCTGAGGGTGGTGGGCCTGCAGGACCTGTCCCCACAGACGGCGACCCCCT
>NZ_KQ948658.1:123686-392575 GCF_001514145.1 Streptomyces canus | reverse complement strand
GGGATCCCGCTGCCAGTCCTTCGCCACCTTGACGTGCAGGTCCAGGAAGACCGGTGTGCCGAGGAGTGCCTCGATCTGCTTGCGGGACTTGATGCCGACCTCCTTCAGGCGCTTGCCCTTGGGGCCGATGATGATGCCCTTCTGGCTGGGGCGCTCGATGTAGACGAAGGCGTGGATGTCGAGGAGGGGCTTGTCGGCGGGGCGGTCCTCGCGGGGGAGCATCTCCTCGACGACCACCGCGATGGAGTGCGGGAGCTCGTCGCGGACGCCCTCCAGCGCGGCCTCGCGGATCAGTTCCGCGATCATGACCTGCTCGGGCTCGTCGGTGAGGTCGCCCTCGGGGTAGAGCGCCGGACCCTCGGGAAGCATCGGGATCAGCAGGTCCGCCAGCAGGTCGACCTGCTTGTTCGCGGTCGCCGACACCGGGACGATCTCCGCCCACTCGATGCCCAGCTCCTTGCCGAGCTGGTCGACGGCGATCAGCTGCTCGGCGAGGGTCTTGGAGTCGACCAGGTCCGTCTTCGTGATGATCGCGACCTTGG
The DNA here is from genome assembly GCF_001514145.1 of Streptomyces canus. Lineage (GTDB taxonomy): Bacteria > Actinomycetota > Actinomycetes > Streptomycetales > Streptomycetaceae > Streptomyces > Streptomyces canus. The sequence continues at coordinate 392,033 of NZ_KQ948658.1, read as the reverse complement.
GGGACTTCTTGATCCCCGCCAGTTCCTTCGCGATGAAACGGTCACCGGGCCCGAGCTTCTCGTTCGCGGGCAGACAGAAGCCGATCACGTCGACCTCGGCCCAGGTCGTCCGCACGACGTCGTTGAGCCGCTCCCCCAGCAGCGTGCGCGGCTTGTGCAGTCCGGGGGTGTCGACCAGGATCAGCTGGGCCTCGGGCCGGTGCACGATCCCGCGTACCGTGTGCCGCGTGGTCTGCGGCTGGTTCGCGGTGATCGCCACCTTCTGGCCGACCAGAGCGTTCGTAAGGGTGGACTTGCCCGCGTTGGGGCGGCCCACGAAGCAGGCGAAGCCGGCGCGGTGGGGTGCCTCCGACGATGCCGGCGGCTCGGATGACTGACTGCGAACGCTCATGCGCCCCATTCTCCCTGATCCACAGAGCCCCGCCGCACAGGCGCCCGCACACCGGCCCGACCGTGAGCTTCCGGAAACCCCAACGCAATGAAACACGGCAGAAACACCCCCGTGCACAACCGGAAACGCACGCCGGTGACCCTCTGACGAGCCCCCACCTCGTTGGAGACCCCCATGTCCTTCGCCGCGCAAGGCATCGACACCGGTGACACCGCCTGGCTGCTCGCCGCCACCGCCCTCGTCCTGCTGATGACCCCGGGCCTCGCCCTGTTCTACGGCGGCATGGTCCGCACGAAGAGCGTCCTCAACATGCTGATGATGAGCTTTGTGTCGATCGCCCTGGTCACGGTGGTGTGGCTGGCCGCCGGCTACTCCCTCGCCTTCGGCGACGACACGTTCGGCGGCCTGATCGGCAACCTGAAGCACGCCGGCATGAGCGGCCTCGGCCCCGACAGCGTCCACGGCACCGTCCCCACCCTCCTCTTCGCCACCTTCCAGCTCACCTTCGCGATCATCACGGCCGCGCTGATCAGCGGCGCGATCGCGGACCGCGCGAAGTTCGGGGCCTGGCTGGTGTTCGTCCCGGTCTGGGCACTGCTCGTATACGTTCCCGTCGCCCACTGGGTGTGGGGCCCGGGCGGCTGGGTCCTGGACAAGCTCGGCGCGCTCGATTTCGCGGGTGGTCTGCCCGTCGAGATCACCTCCGGTGCCTCCGGTCTCGCCCTCGCGCTCGTCCTCGGACCGCGTCTCGGCTTCAAGAAGGACGCGATGCGGCCGCACAACCTCCCCATGGTCGTCCTGGGCGCGGGCCTGCTCTGGTTCGGCTGGTTCGGCTTCAACGCGGGCTCGGCTCTCGGCGCCAACGGCCTCGCGGCCGCGGCCTTCCTCAACACCCTCGCCGCCGGCTGCACCGGCCTGCTCGGCTGGCTCTTCGTCGAGCAGAAGCGCGACGGCCACCCCACCACCCTGGGCGCGGCCTCCGGCGCGGTCGCGGGCCTGGTCGCGATCACCCCGTCCTGCGGCTCGGTCTCCCTCCTCGGCGCACTCGTCGTCGGCCTCGCCGCCGGTGTCGTCTGCTCGTACGCGGTGGGCTGGAAGTTCAAGCTCAACTACGACGACTCGCTCGACGTGGTCGGCGTCCACCTGGTCGGCGGCGTCATCGGCACGCTCCTGATCGGCGTGTTCGCCGTGAAGGAGATGACCGGCGGCACGGAAGGACTGCTGTACGGCGGCGGGCTCGCCCAGCTCGGCAAGCAGCTGGTGGCCGTGGTCGCCGTGGGGGCGTACGCCTTCCTGGTGACGTACGGCATCGGGAAGCTGATCGACAAGGTGCTGGGCTTCCGGGCCGACGAGGAGCACGAGCACACCGGCCTGGACCTTACGGTGCACGCCGAGACCGCATACGATCACGGCGTCCTGGGCCACGGTGCCCCGGTCGGCGCGTCCCCCGTCCCCTCCGCCCAGAAGGTCAAGACCCAGGCATGAAGCTCATCACCGCGATCGTCAAGCCGTACCGCCTCGACGAGGTCAAGACCGCGCTCCAGGAGATCGGCGTCCACGGCCTGACCGCGACGGAGGCCAGCGGTTACGGCCGGCAGCGCGGCCACACCGAGGTGTACCGCGGCGCCGAGTACCAGGTCGACCTGGTCCCCAAGGTCCGCATCGAGGTCGTCGTCGACGACGCCGACGCCGACGCGGTGATCGACGCCATCGTCAAGGCCGCCCGTACGGGCAAGATCGGTGACGGCAAGGTGTGGGCCCTGCCGGTGGAGACGGTCGTACGGGTGCGGACGGGCGAGCGCGGGCCGGACGCGCTCTGAGGGAGGCACCGTGAGCGAGTGGTACGTGCTCGTCGAGACGAACAACGGGTGGTCCGACGGCAACTGGCTCCTCCACGACAAGGTCCATGTGGCGGGCGGCAGGGAGCAAGCCGTCGCCCGCGCCGAGGAGTTGACCCGCTCCAACGTGGAGCGGCGCACGGGCGACGACCCCCACCGCGGCCACCTCGTGTTCCGGACCTCCGAGACGAGCTGGCTGCTGGAGTTCACGAAGTCGCGCTGGTCCGAGCCGTTCGACCACGCCACCGAGGACTCGTCGTACGCCCGGATCTCCGTCGCCGAACTCATCTCCTCGGCAGAAGCCCGTCCCGTGGAACGCCCCGCGCCGGAGAAGGGCCGCCTGCGCCGGGCCTTCGGCGGCTGACCCCGGCCCGGGCCTGCCGCGCCCTGACCAGCAGGACGACGCCCACGACCAGCACCACCAGCAGGACCGCCGCCATCAGCCACGGCAGCACGAAGAAGGAGGCGCCCGCCGACTCGCGGGTGTCCTTCGCGCTCGCCGTGAGGGTCACCTCGCCCCAGTCCAGCTGAGGTGCGCCCTTCCACGGCTCGCTCAGGTGCACCCGCTGCCCCGGCAGCAGTTCGCCAGGGATCTTCGACAGGTCGCGGGCCAGCAACGTACGCCCGAACAACCCCGTCGCCCGCAGCTCCACCTTCGGGTTCAGAGTGACGTTGCCGGTGTTGCGCAGGGTGTACGAGATCGTCGCACCGCTGTCCCCCAACCCCGGTACCAGCGGCTGGTGATGGCTGACGCGGACGTCCTCGACGGCGATCGCCGGCACGGTCGGTCCACCCACCCGCAGATAGATCCTCGCGGCGACGGCCCGCTGCACACCGAGCGCCACCGCGCCGTCGCCCTTGTCGATCCGCTCGTCCAGCGCCACCAACGCGCCGGGATGGTCGCCCGGTTCGGCGCCCTCGGGCACCGACAGCGTGAAGGGCACGGTGACCTTGCCGTGCGCGGGGACGGTCACCCGGGACTTCGCGGGCTTCGCCCAGACCCCCACCCCGCGCTGCTTCTCGGCGACGGTACGCACGGCGAAACCGCCGTCGCGGGCGGTGTTGTAGGCGTCGGCGGCGTAGAGCCGGAAGGTCAGCGGCCGACCGGTCTTGTTGGTGACGACCACCTTGTCGTCGATGGTCTGCCCGGGGTCGGCGGAGAGGTAGAAGTAGGGCCGCGCCGCGATCTGGGAGGCGGCGGGGTACACGGACCAGCTGCCGTTGTCGGCGGCGTACGCGGGTGCGGCGGCCGTGACCAGGAACAGGCTCAGGAAGAGGACGTACAGCTTACGCATGGGTGCGGACCCCCAAGAGGCGGACGGGCGGGTGCGGGCGCCCGTACGGTCAGCTGAGCGTGAGGGTGAGAACGCCGGAGTACGTGCCGGGAGGCGTGAACGCCGGTACGTTCAGGGAGAGTCCGGCGTCCACGGTGAACTCACCGCCGGTGAGCGTGCCGTTGGGCGTGGACGCGAGCGTCGCTCCCGAGGAACCGACCGCGCCGGCGGAACCGGCCTGGCAGGTGCTCGGGCTGCCCGCCTTGGTGGCGCAGGCGGGGCTCCAGCTCAGCGCACCGGCGTCGATCTTGGCGCCGGGTCCGGTGAAGTCGGTGACCTTGCCGGTGAGGGACCAGCCGGCGGGTCCGCCGCGGAAGTCCTGGACGGTCACCTTGTTCAGGTCACCGGTCGAGGCCCCGCCCTTGCCGTAGTCCACCGCCGAGAGGCTGACGGCGTCCCCGGCCTGGGACATGGACAGCGTGCCGGCCTTCACCGTGGTGGTGACCTTCTGGCTGCCGTCCGGTACGGGGGTGTCGTCGATGACGACGTACGCCTTCGGCCCCGCCCCCTTGGCGTCGCTGTACGCGCTGCCCTCGTACGCCACGACACCGGTCGTCGTCTTGTCGTTGACGACGAGTGAGCCGCTGAACGCGCCCGAGGAGTCGGTTGTGGCGGTGGCGGTGTCCGCGGTCTGGGCGGCGCCGGACCGCCCGGCCAGGGTGACCGTCGCGCCCGGGGTGAACTTGCTGCCGGTGACGGTGACGCTGTCGCCGGGCTTCCCGGAGGCCGAACCCAGCGCGATGTCCCGCTCGTTGACGGGGTTCGTGTCCGTGGCGGTGACCGTCTCGGAGACCGGAGCGGGCGGGGTGATCACCGTGCAGGGCGTGTCCAGTTCGAGGATGTAGCTGGTGTGGATGTTGTAGTCGCCGGGCGAGAGGGTGATCGCGCCGGGTGAGGTGACCTTGAAGGTGCCGGTCATCGAGAACGACGGGAAGGCGCCGTTGCCCGGCACCGGGTCGTTCTTCTTCGGTCCGGCGACCGTCACGGCTCCGGTCTGGGCGCCGCCGAGGGTGACCTTGCCGGTCGGCGTCATGATGTCGGCCGGCAGTGCGATGGCCGTGGGGTTGCTGGCGGCCGGCTTGACCACCGTGTAGGTCACGGTGACGGTGTCGCCCACCTTGGGGCTGGTGTTGTCCACGGCGATGGCGGCCGTCGTGGTGCCGTCGATGGGCGGGATGCCCGCGACCGCGGGCGGGATGCAGTGCGTGGCGAAGTCCACGTTGGTGGCGGCACCGGCCGGACAGGCCAGTGCGCCGCCCGCGGTGACCGCGAGCGCGGTCGCCCCGATAAAGGACGCCAGACGGCGTCTTCGAGTCGTCGAACCCATGGATGTGCCCCCTCCGGAAGCTCCTGAAGTCCTGCGCCGACAGGGGGCATTGATGTGTGGATAGCGTGAGAAGTCAATGGAGTTGCCGCAGAAACCTGACGAGCTGTCAGTTCCTGCGGCAACCAAGGTACTTGCTGGGACGATCAGTCGAACACGAAGGGTCCGGGCGCCTGCGGACCGGTGGCCGTGCAGGTGACGGTGATCCCGAAGACGACGATCTGGAGCGAACCACCGTACGACTCCAGGCTGTCGCCGGACGCCACGGTGCCGTTGAGCGGACCGACGGTGACAGGATCGCCGGCCGCGATGGCGGGGTTCTCCGTGCCGGTGAAGGTGGTGGTGCCGCCGTTCGCGTTCACGAAGGTGAGGGTCGAGGCGATCGAGTCCTCGTCGAGCGCGAGCGGTGCGTTGATCGCCGAGGTGACGGTGACGGTGGCGGCGGTGCCGTCCTGGGTGGCGGTGAGGGTGGCCTGGCCGCTGCCGTAGAGGCCACAGTCCGCGTCGATGGTCGCGGTGTCCGGGGTGACGGCCAGGGCGGTGGGGGCGAACGCGAGCCCGAGAGCCGCGAGCGTGCCGACGGCCAGTGCCGCACCAGTGCCTGTGCGCTTGCCTTTCATGGAATCCGGTTCCCTTCCCGTGGTGGGGACTGCCATGTGGGGATGGACGGGGGGTGCGTTCCGACGGACGGCCGGGCATCACGGGCGTGGTGCGGGACGCCGCGCGAGTTGAATCTGACGGTCCGTCGGAATCTCCGGTTCCATTGATGCGCGTGGGACGGGGAACGGCAAGCTGGAATTCCGGCCAAGTGTTACCGGGGGTATCAGCCTGCGGTCACGGTGCTCCGCACGGTGCCGTCGACCCCTGCCACCAGCACCGGAGTCTGCGGGCCGCCCAGATCCCGGACGGCGGCCCGGTCCTCGTCGGAGGCCGATTCGGCGTCCGTCACCACGGCCGCCGCCTCCAGGGACTTCGCCCCCGACGCCACGGCCATCGCCACCGCCGTCTGCAAAGCACTCAACCGCAACGAGGGAAGAGCCACCGTCCCCGCGACATACGTCCGCCCGGTGTCGTCCCGTACGGCCGCCCCCTCGGGCACCCCGTTACGAGCCCGCGCCGAACGAGCCAGGGTGACGATCTTGCGGTCCTCAGGGTCAAGCGCACTGTTGTCGGTCATGACAGGAGCATACGAACCGCTCCCGCCCGGTCGAGGCCACGGGGTACGCCCGGCATCGCCGGGTCACCTGCTGCCACTGGAGTCCGCCCACCATCCCCGGACCACCGGCTCCACGGGATATGCCCGCCATCCCGGGCCACCACCCGCCACGGGGTACACCCACCATCCCCGAGTCACCCGACTTCCACGGGGCCGTCACCCACGGCCGGAGAAAGACACCACCCGCCACGGGGTACATCGCCCGCCACGGGGCACACCGGCAGGCCGGGAGAACTCCCCATCAACAGTCCGCCCCCACCGCGAACCGGCCGCCACTAGAGAGCCACCAGCCCCAGAAGCGCCGCCGTCACCGGACACGTCACTTCGCACAGGGAACAACGTCCGCACGGAGACCCGCAGGCCACCAGAAGCACTCTCCATCACCAGTCCGCCACCGACCGCGAAACCCGCCGCCGCCACGGGAGACGTCACGCCACCCGCCACCGGCCACGTCACCCCGCCACGGGATACATCGCCCCCCGTCGCCCCTCCGGTGAGGCCAGCCACTCCAGTTTGGCCGCGGTGTGGGACTCGTCCAGGGGGGTGTGGAGCACGACCGTCAGGTCGGGGCGGGCGGGTACCCGCAGTGCCGTGGACTCCACGCACAGCAGGCCGACCAGTGGATGGTCGAGCTCCTTGCGGATCACTCCGGCGTCCTCGATGTCCCGCCGCTCCCACAGCTCGGTGAACTCGGCGCTCGCCGACCGCACCCGGGCCAGCACGTCCTGGAACCCCTCGTCGTCCGGCCGCGCCGAGGCGGCCGCCCGGAACTGGGCGACGACCGTGCGCGCGTTCTGTTCCCAGCTGTGCGATCGCGACCGGTACAGCGGATCGGTGAAGAAGTCGACGAGACAGTTCTGGGTGTTCTCCGGCCGCATACCGAGCACCCAGCCCGCGGCCTCGTTGTACAGCACGCAGTTGTAGTACGCGTCCATGATGTGCGCCGGATACGGCATCCACGCGTCGATCAGCCGCCGCAACCCCTCACAGCCGTGGTCCGCGGACGGTTCGGGCGCGGGCGGGTTCAGCCCGGCGAGGACGTACAGATGTCGCCGCTCGGCGTTGCTCAACCGCAGCACCCGGCCGACCGAGTCGAGGACCTGCGGGGAGACGGAGATGTCCCGCCCCTGCTCCAGCCACTGGTACCAGGAGGCACCCACCCCGGCGAGCACCGCGACCTCCTCGCGCCGCAGCCCGGGCGTGCGCCGCCGCGCCCCGCCGTCCGGCAGCCCGGCGTCGGTGGGCGAGACCCGGGCCCGCCGGCTCATCAGGAACTCGCGCAGCTCACGATGCCGCTCACTCTTGGGTACGACCTCGGGCACGAACGCATCCCCCTCGTTGTTGCCTGGTGGTGCCACCACCAGCACAACTTGCCGCTCCCCACGGCTATTCCGACGCGCGCAGGCTCTTGCCCATGGCGATCGACACCACAAGTTCCGTCCCCGATGCGCTCGACACCCCCCGGCTGTCGACGCGCGACAAGCTCGTCCTGTTCGTCCTGTGCGCCGCCCAGTTCATGGTCGCGCTGGACTTCTCCGTCCTGAACGTCGCCCTGCCCGTCCTCGGCGCGGACCTCGGCATGAGCCCCTCCGCCCTGCAGTGGGCGGTCACGGCGTTCGCGCTGCCGTCCGGCGGCTTCCTGCTCCTGTTCGGCCGGATCGGCGACCTGTACGGCCGTAGGAAACTCTTCCTCATCGGCCTCGCCCTGTTCGGCGCCGCCTCCTTGCTGGCGACCTTCGCCTGGGACCCGGCGTCCTTCCTCGCCGGACGCGCCCTGCAGGGCCTCGGCGCGGCGGCGATCGTGCCGACCGGCATGTCCCTGCTGACCACGACCTTCCCCGAGGGCCCCGCCCGCGACCGGGCCCTGGGCATCTCCGGCACTCTGCTCTCGCTCGGCTTCACCGTCGGCATGGTGGCCGGCGGCACCCTCACCGACACCTTCGGCTGGCGCTCCACGATGGGCCTGCTCTCCGTGTTCGCCCTGATCGTGCTCCCACTCGCCCCCGGCCTGCTCCCCGAGTCCCGCACCCCGGACCGCCCCCGCCTCGACGTGCCCGGCGCGATCACGGTCACCGGCGGCCTGCTCTCCCTGATCTACGCCCTCTCGACCGCCGCCGACCACGGCTTCGGCCGCACGGATGTCATCGTCACCCTGATCGTGGGCCTGCTGCTCCTCGCCGCCTTCGTCAAGATCGAGTCCCGTACCGCACAGCCGCTGGTGTCTCTCCCCATGCTGCGCCGCCGCACGGTGGCGTGGGGCAACATCGGCGGTCTGGTCACCTTCTCGATGATGTCGACCGTCGTCTTCGTGCTGACCCTCTACCTCCAGGAGGTCCTGCACCTGTCGGCCTTCGAGACCGGCCTGGTCTTCGGCGTCCAGGGCGTCCTGTCGGCGGTCGCCGGCACCTACGCCCCCAGGGTCATCGGCCGCTTCGGCCCGCGCCGCACGCTGGTCGGCTCGCTCGTCGGCCAGGGCACCCTGATCGCCGCCCTGCTGGGCCTGGACACCGGGAGCTGGTCCGTCTGGCTCGCCACGGCCGCCGTTTCCCTGGCCAGCATGTGCCACCTCGGCGCGATCATCTCGTACGGCATCACCGTGACCTCCGGTGTCCCCGACGAGGAGCAGGGCCTGGCCACCGGCCTGGTCACCTCCACCCAGCAGGTCGGTATCACCGTGGGCATCCCGCTGCTGGGCGTCCTCGCCACCACCTCGGACGATCTGCTCTCCGGCGTCCACACGGTCCTCGCCCTGGACACGGTGATCGTCCTGGCGGCGGCGGTCCTGGTCGCGACGGGACTGCGGGTGCGCTCAGGGGCGGTCGAGGCGGAGCCGGTCGGCGCGCGGTAGACCGGCCACCACCAGGTCGTACGAGTCCTCGACGAGCTCCCGGACCAGACGGTCCGGGAGTTCGCCGTCGACGGTGACGGTGTTCCAGTGGCGCTTGTTCATGTGGTAGCCGGGGGCGATCAGCCCGGGATGGTCGGTACGCAGCCGGATCGCGTCCTCCGGGTCGCACTTGAGGTTGACCTTCAGGGGCCGCGCGTCCAGGTTCGTGAGGGCGAAGAGCTTGCCCAGCACCTTGAAGACCGAGGTCTCCGGGTTGAACGGGAAGTCCTCCACCACCGCGTTGAAGGAGAGGCAGAGCGCGCGCAGTTCCCGAGGGGTCACTCGGACTCCTTCTCCTCTTCGGCCGCTCCGGCTACGCCCACCGGCTCCACCAGAACCGTCACGATCTTGTTCCGGCGTCCGGCCGCGGCCTCCGCGGTCAGGCGGAGCCGGCGGCCGTCCGGAAGGTCGACGGCGGCGGAGGCCCCGGCGATGGGCACCCGGCCCAGCGCCTTCGCCAGGAGCCCCCCGACGGTCTCCACGTCCTCGTCGTCGTACTCCTCGAGCCCGTACAGCTCGCCCAGGTCGGTGATGTCGAGTCGGGCCGTGACCCGGTGGCGGTCGTCGCCGAGATCCTCCACCGGCGGCAGCTCGCGGTCGTACTCGTCGGTGATCTCGCCGACGATCTCCTCGAGGATGTCCTCGATCGTGACGATGCCGGCCGTGCCGCCGTACTCGTCGATGACGACGGCGACGTGGTTGCGGTCCTGCTGCATCTCGCGCAGCAGGTCGCCGGCGTTCTTGGTGTCGGGCACGAAGGCCGCGGGCCGCATGGCGGTGGAGACCAGCTCGGACTCGGCGTCCCGGCTGATGTGCGTCTTGCGGACCAGGTCCTTCAGATACACGATCCCGACGATGTCGTCCTCGCTCTCCCCGGACACGGGGATCCGCGAGAAGCCCGAGCGCAGCGCGAGGGTCAGTGCCTGGCGGATGGTCTTGTAACGCTCGATGACGACGAGGTCGGTCCGCGGGACCATGACCTCCCGCACCAGCGTGTCGCCCAGCTCGAAGACCGAGTGCACCATCCGGCGCTCCTCGTCCTCGATCAGCGACTCCTTCTCGGCGAGGTCGACCAGCGCGCGCAGCTCCGCCTCGGACGCGAACGGGCCGCGGCGGAAGCCCTTGCCGGGGGTGAGCGCGTTGCCGATGAGAATCAGCAACGACGGGATCGGCCCCATGATCCGGGCCAGCGGGAGCAGGATGTACGCCGCCGCGGTCGCCGTGTTGAGCGGGTGCTGACGCCCGATGGTGCGCGGGGAGACGCCGACGGCGACGTACGACACGAGCACCATGACCCCGATCGCGACGAGCAGGGCGCGGGTGGTGCCCGGGAACTCCTGGAGACAGGCGTAGGTGACCAGGGCGGCCGCCGCCATCTCGCACGCGACGCGCACCAGCAGCGCCACGTTGAGATAGCGGGTCGGGTCGGCGGCGATCTGGGCGAGCTTGGCGCTGCCGCGCCGGCCGTTGCGTACGGCTTCCTCGGCGCGGAAGCTGGAGACGCGCGCGAGGCCCGCCTCCGCGCAGGCGGCGAGCCAGGCGACGACGACCAGGGCGATCGCGCCGGAGACGAGGGGCAGGCTCATGAGACGGTCGGCGCGGGGGACGGGCCGGTGAGCCCCTTCTCCTGCCGCCACCCGTCCACGATGGCCGCCTGCAGGCCGAACATCTCGGCCTTCTCGTCCGGCTCCTCGTGGTCGTACCCGAGGAGGTGCAGTACGCCGTGGACGGTGAGGAGTTGGAGCTCCTCGTCCATGGAGTGCTGCGTCTCGGCCTCCTCGCCCTGCCGCTTGGCGACCTCGGGACACAGCACGATGTCGCCGAGGAGGCCCTGCGGGGGCTCGTCGTCGTCCTTGCTGGGCGGCCTGAGCTCGTCCATCGGGAAGGACATGACGTCGGTGGGCCCCGGCAGGTCCATCCACTGGATGTGCAGCTGCTCCATGGCGTCGGTGTCCACGACGATCACCGAGAGCTCGGAGAGCGGGTGGATGCGCATCCGCGCGAGCGCGTAGCGGGCGATGTCGAGGATCGCCTGCTCGTCGACCTCGGTTCCGGACTCGTTGTTGACGTCGATCGACATGGTGCTGGCTTGTCTACTTCCGCTTGTTCCGGCCGCCCTTGTGGGTGCCGTTCTCCGTACCGTTCTCGTTGTCGTACTTCTCGTACGCGTCGACGATACGGCCGACCAGCCTGTGCCGTACGACGTCCTGGGAGGACAGGCGGGAGAAGTGCACGTCGTCGAGCCCCTCCAGGATGTCCTGGACCTGGCGCAGACCCGACTTGGTGCCGGTGGGCAGGTCGACCTGCGTCACATCACCCGTGATCACGATCTTCGAGTCGAAGCCGAGGCGGGTGAGGAACATCTTCATCTGCTCGGGGCTCGTGTTCTGGGCCTCGTCCAGGATGATAAAAGCATCATTAAGGGTCCTGCCTCGCATATACGCCAGCGGCGCCACCTCGATCGTCCCCGAAGCCATCAGCTTCGGGATCGAGTCCGGGTCCAGCATGTCGTGCAGGGCGTCGTACAGCGGGCGCAGGTACGGGTCGATCTTCTCGTAGAGGGTGCCGGGCAGGAAGCCCAGCCGCTCTCCCGCCTCGACCGCGGGGCGGGTCAGGATGATGCGGTTGACCTGCTTGGACTGCAGGGCCTGCACCGCCTTGGCCATGGCGAGGTAGGTCTTGCCGGTACCGGCGGGGCCGATGCCGAAGACGATCGTGTGCTTGTCGATCGCGTCGACGTAGCGCTTCTGGTTGAGGGTCTTGGGGCGGATGGTGCGGCCGCGCGAGGACAGGATGTTCTGTGTGAGCACTTCGGCCGGGGTCTCCTGGCCGTCGCTCGTCCCGTTCTCGCTCGCTCGCAGCATGGCGATCGAGCGTTCCACTGCGTCCTCCGTCATCGGCTGTCCGGTGCGGAGCACCAGCATCATCTCGTCGAACAGGCGCTGGACGAGGGCGACGTCCGCCGCCTCGCCTGTCGCGCTGATCTCGTTGCCCCGGACATGGATGTCGGCCGCCGGGAAGGCCTTCTCGATCACGCGCAGGAGGGAGTCGCCGGATCCCAGGACCGTGACCATGGGGTGCTGGGCGGGGACCGTGAACTGTGCTCTCGCCTGTCCCTGCGCGGGGCTGTGACCTGTGGGTGTCTGAGTCATGGGCCGGCGCTCAACGCCTGCGGTTCCTCCTCGTCATGGCCGCGCAGTGGAAGGCGGCCTCGCGGTTTCAAGGGTACGACGGTGCACTGACAACGCCGTAGGGCTTTTCGACGGTCAGGGCGCCCCGAATGCAGCGGTGAGCCCTGCATGCTCCCCCGGGGCCCCGGAAAGAATGCGCTCACTGCCCTGTGTGTTCGAAGTCCTCGACTGATCGAAGAAGGAAGACCGTGCTGCTGCGTCTGCCCACGTCCCTGCCCGAGGCACAGGAGTGTCTGACCGACGGGGCGATACCCGTCGGCGGTGCCACGCTGGTGTGGGCCGCCTGGCAACGCGACGGTTTCCCCGAGCAGGCCGTGTCGCTGCGCGAGGTTCCGGAGGCGAACGTTCTGGGGGCCGGCGAGGTGGGGGCGGCGGTCCTGCTGAACCGGATCGACGAGCGGGTGCCGGAGGTTCTGCACCGGGCTGCGTCGGGCATCGGCACCGGGGCCGTGCGCCGGGCCGCCACGGTCGGCGGGAACATCGTCGGCAGCACCCTGCGCTGTCTGCTGCCCGCGGCACTCGTCCTGGACGCCCGCGCGCGGGTGCTGGCGGCGGAGGGGCCGTTCGAGACCGACCTCGCCGAGCTGCTCGCCAAGAAGCCGCTGCTGCTGAGCCTGCACTGGCGCGATCCGCTCGTCAGCGGCTACCGCAAGGTGGCCGAGGCCCCGGGCGGCCCACCGCCCCTGGTCGTCGCCACGGCCGTCCACGCGGACGACCGCCCGGTCCTGCGCGTCGCCGTCCGCGACGGCTACGAGTTCCTGAGCGAGAGCGTGCCCTGCGACGCGGGCGCGGACAGCGTGCTCGACGTCTTGAGCGGTACGACGATAGGGGCGCTCCCCGCCGCGGCCCGCGAGGTGGTCCGTGAGCAGGTGGTGTCGGTGCTGGACCGGCCGACCGGTCCCTGAGGGACCAACCCGCCCGACGCGCCCTCGGAGGCCAACCGCTCCGCGGCGACAGGGCCCGAACCCGACCTCCCGCGGCACTGACGAGCCGACCCCCTCGACAAGCCACGGAAGCAGCCCGCCCCGCCGCAACACCACCAGGCCCCGACATCCCGCGGCACAGACAGGCCGACCCCTCGACAAGCCACGGAAGCAACCCGCCCCGCCACAACACCACCCGCCCATACCCCCGGCCCGACCTCCCGCGGCGCCCTCAGGTCGAGCGGCCGAACCCGATCGTCGGCACCGCGCGTCGTAGCGGCCAGCCCGGGGACTGCTCCTCCGGGGCCAGGTCCGCCAGGAAGGCGTAGCGTCGCAGGGCGGTCGGGTCCTGGGAGGCCACGGACTGGACCTTGCGCCACCATGCGCCGATCTCGGACCAGCCCGGCGCGGAGAGGGAGCCGCCGAACTCCTGGACGGAGAGCGCGGCGGTCAGGCCGGCGAAGGCCAGGCGGTCCGCCAGCGGCCAGCCCGCGAGGGTGCCGGTGACGAAGCCGGCCACGAAGACGTCCCCGGCGCCGGTCGGATCGAGCGCCTCGACCTCGATCGCCGGGACCTCGGCGGTCTCCCCGGTACGCCGGTCCACGGCGTACGCGCCCTCCGCGCCGAGGGTGACCACGGCCAGCGGCACATGTTCGGTGAGCGCGTGCGCGGCCTCCCGGGGGCAGGTGGCGCCGGTGTAGCGCATCGCCTCCTGCGCGTTCGGCAGGAAGGCCTCGCAGTGTTCGAGGTCGGCGAGGCCCGCCAGGTCCCACGCCCCGGTCTCGTCCCAGCCGACGTCGGCGAAGATGCGGGTGCCCTTGTGTGCCGCCTGAGCGATCCAGGGGGCACGCTTCCCCGGCTCGAGCGACGCCACCGCCGCACGCGCGCGTGGGGGGCAGTCAGGCGCGCCCTCCTGGATGAGCACGGCCTCCGGGGGCGGCTCGTGGCCGTGGGAGACCATGGTGCGTTCGCCTTCGTACGCCATCGACACGGTGACCGGGGAGTGCCAGCCGGGGACCGTCCGGGACGGGGAGAGGTCGATGCCCTCGCCCTGCTCGAGGGCGTCCCAGCAGTACTCGCCGTAGTGGTCGTCGCCGAAGGCCGCGGCCAGTGAGGTGCGCAGCCCGAGCCGGGCCAGGGCCGTGGCCATGTTCGCCACACCGCCGGGGCTCGACCCCATCCCGCGTGCCCAGGACTCGGTCCCGCGCACCGGGGCGGAGTCGAGCCCGGTGAAGATGATGTCGAGGAACACGGTGCCGGTGAGATAGACGTCCCAGGGGGGATCGTCGGGTACCCGCAGAGCTGCGAGAGGGTCGACCCGGGCCTGGCCGTGCCCGGTCCCTCCGAAGTGCGACGGTCCCTTTCCGGTGGACGCGTTGGACGCGATCACGGTGCGCTCCCTGGACGTGGTGCGGATCAGGCCAGTCTGCACCACGCCGCCGACAACGCGTCGGCGCTCACCTGCGACCCGCCCGCCACGTCAGGCCGTCGCAGGTCCCGGGCGCGCCGTCCGGGCCACGCCGGGTGTGACTCCAGGGGCCCCAGGGGCGGCGGTGACCGCCCGGCCGTCTCCGTCCGCGTCCGGATCCGCTCGTCATGCCCCGGCGAGAGGAACCGTACGTCCAGGCCCAGCCCCCTCCAGCATGCTGGGCTGAAAAGTCCCCGCCGCTACCAGCGAGGCACAACCGGCGTAACCCACTCCGGCTCGGCCACCCGCATGGCCGCAGCATCGTCCCGCTCCCGCAGCGAGCCGTCGTCATCGAGCCACCGCCGATGCAGGAACTCCAGCTTCTCCCGGTCGAGTTCGACGCCGAGGCCGGGCGCGTCGGAGACCTTCACGGCCCCGTCCTCGAACGTCAGCCGCTCGCTGAGCACGTCCTCCGACTGCCACGGATAGTGCGAGTCACAGGCGTGGTGAAGGTTGGGCACGGTGGACGCGACATGCGTCATCGCGGCGAGCGAGATCCCCAGATGTGTGTTGGAGTGCATGGACACTCCCACCCCGAACGTCCGGCAGATCGCGGCGAGTTGCTGGGTGTTCCGCAGCCCGCCCCAGTAGTGGTGGTCCGAGAGCACGACCTGGACCGCGTCCCGGGCGAACGCCTCCTTGATCTCCGCGAAGGTCGTCACACACATGTTGGTGGCCAGCGGGACCTCGGTCCCGGCGGAGACCTCGGCCATGGCCGCCGTCCCCAGCGCGGGATCCTCCAGATACTCCAGGACATCGCCGAGCTCCGCGGCCACCTTCAGCGAGGTCGACACGCTCCAGGCCCCGTTGGGGTCGAGCCGCAACGGGTGCCCGGGGAACGCCTCGGCCAGCGCCCTGATCGCCGCGATCTCCTCGTCCGGCGGGAACACTCCGCCCTTGAGCTTGAAGGATGTGAAGCCATAGCGCTCCGTGAACAACCGGGCCTGCTCGACCACCCCCGCGGGGTCGACAGCCGCCCCCCAGTCGTCCTTCTCGGAGGCGACGCCCTCGGGATGGGAGGCCCACTTGTAGAACAGGTACGCGCTGTACTCGACCGCGTCGCGCACCTTGCCCCCGAGCAGCGCGTGCACCGGCAGCCCGAGGGCCTTGCCCAGCGCGTCGAGACACGCGACCTCGAACCCGGAGACCACGGACAACCGCAGCTTGTCGGCCGTCTGCACCCCTCGCAGCCCACCGACGTCGACCTGTCCGGAGACCCGGGAGGAATCGACGGCCACTTGGTCGGCGACGGTGAACAGCCCGTTCAGGTCACCGACCTGACGTCTGATCAGCTTCGACGCGAACGGCCTTGCGAGTTCCAGGTACTTGGTGTCGCCGTACGTCTCCCCGACCCCGGTGACCCCGTCGGCGGTCTCGACCTCGACGATCAGCCGGGGCGTGTACGGCTGGTGGACGCCCTGCGTGTTCAGCAGGGGCGGATCGGCGACGAGGATCGGCGTGAGACGGACGTCGGTGATCGTGAGGTTCACAGGTCGGCTCCTACGAGGTCGAGTCCGGAGGCCAGCAGCCGCTCGAGGTCCGCCAGGTCGGCGGCCGACGGATCGGTGAGCGGCGCGCGCACGGGACCGACCGGGCGCCCCCGCAGCCGTGCCGCCGCCTTCACCAGCGAGACGGCGTATCCGGGCACGCGGTCGCGGAGTTCGACGAGCGGAACGTAGAAGTCGCGCAGCAGCTTCTCGACCGTGCCGTCGTCGCCGTCGCGCAGGGCGGTGAAGAAGGTGTTCGCGATCTCGGGGGCGAAGGCGTGGACGGCCGAGGAGTAGGCGGGGACCCCGACGGTGGCGTAGGCGCGGGCCTGGATCTCGGCGGTGGAGGCGCCGTTGAAGAACAGGAAGCCTTCTGGGGCGGCGAGCGTGAGGCGCTGGAGCCGGTCGAGGTCGCTGTGTCCGTCCTTGAGCCCGATGACACCGGGGATGTCGGCGACCCGCCTGAACGCGTCCACGCCGAAGGCGACCTGACCACGCTGGTAGGCGATGAGCGGCAGCCGCGTCCGCGCCGCGATCTGCTCCAGCTGCGCGACCAGCCCGTCCTGCGGGGCGGCGACCAGGTAGTGCGGCAGGACCAGCAGCGCGTCCGCGCCCGCCTCCTCGGCGATCCGGGCGAAACGAACGGCCTGCGCCCAGCCGTAGCCGGTTCCGGCGACGACGGGCAGCCGGCCGCCGGCCTCCTCCACCGCGATGGTGACGACCTGCCGGTACTCGTCCTCGTCCAGCGAGAAGAACTCACCGGTGCCGCAGGCCGGGAAGAGCGCGCCGGGGCCGGTGGCGATCTGGGCGGCGACATGGGCGCGGAAGCCGTCCGGGTCGAGGGTGCCGCCGTCGTGGAAGCTCGTGAGCGGGAACGACAGCACACCGCGTGCCATGCCGTCCCGCAGTCGTCGGGCCGTGTCCGGGTCGAGGGTCACCCTCGCTCATCTCCCCATGTAGATAATATCTACGTATGGAGATGAAGGTTAGATAGGCGAATCCCGTCCGTCAATGGGTCGGCGCGGGCTTTGCCGGGCCCACTACCATCGGCGCATGTCAGAGACAGGTGGCGTCCGCGAGGTGAAGTCGGCGGCCCGCACCGTCGAGCTCCTCGAACTGCTGGCCGCGCGAGGCGACCGCCCGGCACGGCTCCAGGAGCTCGCGGACGCGCTGGCGGTGCCGCGCAGTTCGATGTACGCGCTGCTCCAGACCCTGATCTCGCGCGGCTGGGTCCGCACCGACGTCACCGGCTCGCTCTACGGCATCGGCATCCACGCCCTGCTCACCGGCACCAGCTATCTGGACTCCGACCCGCGCGTGCGGGTCGTACGGCCGTATCTCGACGAGGCGTCCCAGGCGCTGGGCGAGACGATCCACATGGGCCGGCTCGACGGCCGGGACGTGGCCTATCTGGCGACGCGCGAGTCGCACGAATACCTGCGGACGATCAGCAGGGTGGGCCGCCGGCTGCCCGCGCACGTCGGCGCGCTGGGCAAGGCGCTGCTGGCGGAGTGGCCCGACGAGAGGCTCCCCGAGGGGCCGTACGAGGCACTCACCCCGAACTCCCACACCACCCGCGAGTCCCTGCTGGCCGACCTCACCGAAGTCCGCGCACGCGGCTACTCGATCGACCGCGAGGAAGGCGTCCTCGGCATCGTCGGCTTCGGGTTCTGTCTGCGCTACGACTCCCCCGCGCAGGACGCCATCAGCTGCTCGGTCCCGGTCGCCCGGCTGACGCCGGACCACGAGCAGCAGATCATCGCCGTGATGCGCGAGATCAGAGGCAAGATCGAGGCGACGGCACCGGGCGCGGGCGGGGCTCCCAGTTGGCGTTAGGCGGGCACCCGGGCGCGTTCTGCTACCCGGCTTCCCTCACCCCAAACGAAACGTGAGCCACATCACGCAGTCTGGGCTTCTTCAGCAACCGCGTGCTTGATACAAATTCTTCGCGCGTTCCTGTCCGTCGACGGCCTGCGCCAACCCCCTTCTTGAGCCGCTTCTTTCGCATGCCCTGGGAACGCCCGTGTCCGCCCGCACCACCCTGCCCTGGCCCCTCGTTGCCCTTTTCACGGCCGGGTACCTCGCCCCCTACCTCCTCCCCACCACCGTCGGCAGGCTCGACTCGGGGCTTGCGCTCACCGCCACCGAGGCGGGTGCCGTCGGCAGCGCGCTGCTGCTGAGTTCGGCGGCGGCAGGCTTCCTGCTCGCCTCCCGCGTCGACCGTGTGGGCCCCCGCACCCTCGCCCGCATCGGCCTCACCCTCGCCGTCCTCGGCTACGGCGGTGCCGCCCTCGCCCACGCCGTCCCGGCCGTCGTCGTGGGCGCGCTGATCGGCGGCTTCGGATCCGGTACGTCGACGGCTGTGGCCGCCACCGGCATCGCCGCCCAGCCGGACCCGCACCGCATCACCACGGTCGGTCTCCTCGGCGTCTCCGCCCTCGCGGGCGCCGTCTACCTGACCGTCCCCCACCTGGGCGCCGGTCACGGCCAGCCCTTGGCCGCGATCGCCCTCACCGCGCTGGCCGTCTGGCCCCTGACAGGCCGTCTCCCCCTCGCCACCGCCCCCGCCCGAAGCCGGGAGACGCGCGCCCCGCTCCCCCACCTCCGCGCCGGCCTCCTCCTCGCCGGCACCCTGCTCTGCTGGTCCCTCGCCCAGAACGCCCTCTGGGGCGTCAGCGGCCGCATCGGCCTCACCCAGGCCCACCTCTCCGAGGCGACCGTCGGCGCGGTCTTCGCGATCGCGCTCGGCGCGGGCCTGCTGGGCGTCGTCGGCGCGGGCGCGCTGGGCCCACGCCTCGGCCGTGCGCTTCCCATCGGCGGCGGCACCGTCCTCATCGCAGCCTGCATCACCCTCAGCGCCTCGGCGACCGACCTGACGTCCTTCGCGTCCGGCGAGATCGCCTGGAACACGCTCTACCCGATCGTCCTGTCGTACGTCATCGGCCTGGCCGCCTCCCTGGACCCCCGCGGCCGCTGGGCGGTCCTGGTCGGCTCGGCATCCTCGCTGGGCACGGCGGCGGGCCCGCTGACCGGCAGCCTGCTGGCCACGCAGGCCGGCTTCCCGGCGATGGGGACGGTCCTGGCCGTCGGCCTGCTGCTGATCGCCGGACCGATGACGGCGGTGGCGACGGGTGCGGGCAGGCGTCAACTCCCGGTGGTGGAGATCCCGGTGGAGACCCAGGCCTACGACAAAGCAACGGCCGCATAGGTGCCGCCTCAGAACTCGTAAGCCTCGACTTCCGCGAGATACCGGGCCCTCAGCTCCTCGTCATGCTCCAGGAAGGACGCGAGGAAGGAGTTGCGGGCCAGCTCCCGCAACCGTTCCTCGCCCAGGCCCAGCGCCGAGCGCACCGCGTCGAAGTTGTCCCCCGCATACCCCCCGAAGTACGCCGGGTCGTCGGAGTTCACCGTGCAGAGCAACCCGGCGTCCAGCATCGCCGGCAACGGATGGTCGGCGAGCACGTCGACCGTACGCAGCCGCACGTTGGACAACGGACACAAGGTCAGCGGGACCCGGTCCCGCACCAGCCGCGCGACCAGCTCCGGAGACTCCATGCACCGCAGCCCGTGGTCGATCCGCTCCACCCCGAGCACGTCCAGCGCCTCGACGATGTACTCCGGCGGCCCCTCCTCCCCGGCGTGCGCCACCCGCCGCAGCCCCAGCGCCGCCGCGGCCTGGTACACCTCGCGGAACTTCGCCGGAGGATGCCCCACCTCGGCGGAGTCCAGCCCGACACCGACGATCCGGTCGAGATACGGCTTGGCGGCTTCGAGGGTCTCGAGAGCGGACTGCGCGGACTCGTCCCGCAGGAAGCACATGATCAGCTGCGTGGAGACGCCGTGCACGTCCTCGCTGCGGGACAGCGCCCGCGACAGCCCCTCGACGACCGTCCCCATCTGCACGCCCCGCGCGAGGTGCGCCTGCGGGTCGAAGAAGATCTCCGCGTGCCGCACTCCCTGCGCGGCGGCCCGGGCGAGATAGGCGTTCGCCAGGTCCTCGAAGTCCCGCTCGGTGCGCAGGACGGCCATGAGCTCGTAGTACAGGTTCAGAAAGGACTGGAGGTCCTCGAACCGGTACGCCTTGCGGAGCGCGTCCGTGTCGGCGTACGGCAGCTCGACGCCGTTGCGCGCGGCGAGCTCGAAAGCCAGCTCCGGCTCCAGGGTGCCTTCGATGTGCAGGTGCAGTTCAGCTTTGGGGAGGGACATCAAAGCATCGTACGGCTGCTTTATCGCCGTTTCGGAACCGGGACCCGCAGGAGGTCGTGGGCCACGGTCAGCTCGCCCTCGTAGCCCGCCGCCCGCGCCTGCCGCTCGAACTCCTCCGGTTCGGAGTAGCGCTGACTGAAGTGCGTGAGCACGAGATGCCGTACGTCCGCGTCGCGGGCCACCCTCGCGGCCTGACCGGCGGTCAGGTGGCCGTGCTCGACGGCGAGTTGCTCGTCCTCGTCGAGGAAGGTCGACTCGATGACGAGCAGGTCGCAGCCGTCCGCGAGGGCGTGGACGCCGTCGCAGAGGCGGGTGTCCATGACGAACGCGAACCGCTGACCGCGGCGGACCTCGCTGACGTCGTCGAGGGAGACGCCGTTCAAAGAGCCCTCCCTCTGGATCCGTCCGACGTCGGGCCCCTTGATGCCGTGCGCGGCGAGGCGGTCGGGGAGCATGCGGCGGCCGTCGGCTTCCGTGAGGAGATAGCCGTAGGACTCGACGGGATGGGAGAGCTTGCGGGCCTGGAGGGTGTAGCCGCCGGTCCGTGCGATGACCCCGTCCTCGGCGACCGGGGCCTCGGTGAGCCGGACGGTCTCCCGGTATGCCGTCGCGTACCGCAGCCGGTCGAAGAAGCGCTGTCCCGACTTCGGGTAGTGGGCGGTGATCTCGTGCGGGACCCGGTCGAGGTTGATGCGCTGGATCACGCCCGCGAGGCCGAGGGAGTGGTCGCCGTGGAAGTGGGTGACACAGATCCGGTTGATGTCGTGGGCGGCGACCCCGGCGCGCAGCATCTGACGCTGGGTGCCCTCGCCGGGGTCGAAGAGGATGCCCTCGCCGTCCCACCGCAGCAGGTAGCCGTTGTGGTTGCGGTGCCTTGTGGGGACCTGGCTGGCTGTGCCGAGGACGACCAGTTCACGTACGGACACGGTGGGTTATCCGGGCGGCCAGTGCAGACCGCGGCCGCCGAGCACGTGGGCGTGGGCGTGCCAGACGGTCTGGCCGGCGCCGCTGCCGGTGTTGAAGACCGTGCGGTAGCTCTCCAGCTTCTCGTCGTCGGCGACGGCCTGGGTCTCGCGGAGGACGTCGGCGGCGAGCTCGGGCGCGGCGGCGGCGAGCACCGCGGCGGTCTCGTAGTGGGCCTTGGGGATCACCAGGATGTGGGTGGGAGCCTGGGGGTTGATGTCCCGGAAGGCGACGGTGGTGTCCGTCTCCCGGACGATCGTCGCCGGGATGTGGCCTTCGACGATCTTGCAGAACAGGCAGTCGCCCTGGGGTTCCCCTGGCATGGTGTTCCTTTCGCCTCGGATCTCGGGGGCATCTTAGTCAGGCAGAGTGGGCGGAATCTTGGCAGGACTGGTCTCCAGTGCCTCCAGGGCGATCCGCACCGCCTCGTCCAGCTGCATGTCCCTGCCCGCCGCGTAGTCCTGCGGCCTCTGCACGACCTCGACGTCGGGGTCGACCCCGTGGTTCTCCACGCCCCACTCGTAACCCTCCAGCCAGAACGCGTACTTGGGCTGGGTGATCAACGTGCCGTCGACCAGGCGGTAGCGGCTGTCGATGCCGATGACCCCGCCCCAGGTGCGCGTTCCCACCACCGGGCCGATGCCCAGCGCCTTGATCGCCGCGTTGACGATGTCGCCGTCGGATCCCGAGAACTCGTTCGCCACCGCCACGACGGGACCGCGCGGCGCGTCCCTCGGATAGCTGTAGGCGCGCATGCCGCGCGGCAGCGCCCAGCCGACGATCCGGCGGGCCAGCTTCTCGACGACCAGCTGGGAGGTGTGGCCGCCGCGGTTCTCCCGGACGTCGACCACGAGCCCCTCGCGGGCCACCTCGACCCGCAGGTCGCGGTGGATCTGGGCCCAGCCCGGGGCCTGCATGTCCGGGACGTGCAAATACCCCAGCCGTCCGCCGGACTTCTCGTGGACGTAGGCGCGGCGGTCGGCGACCCAGGCGTGGTAGCGCAGGGGTTCCTCGTCGGAGATCGGTACGACGACCGCGTGCCGCAGCTCGCCGCCGCCGGACGGGGAGATGGTGAGCTCGGTCGGTTTGCCCGCCGTGCCGACCAGGAGCGGGCCGGGACCCGTGACCGGGTCGACCGGGTGGCCGCCGACCGCGACGATCGCGTCCCCGGCGCGGACCGCGACGCCGGGGGCGGCGAGCGGGGAGCGGGCGTCGGGGTCGGAGGTCTCGGTCGGCAGGATGCGGTCGATGCGCCACTGTGCCGCCCCCTGGGGGCCGTCCTCGTGGCGGGAGATGTCGGCGCCGAGCAGGCCCTGGCGGGGGCCGTGGCCGTGGCCGCCGCGGGGGGTGACGTAGGCGTGGGAGGTGCCGAGTTCGCCGTGCACCTCCCACAGGAGGTCGACGAGGTCGTCGTGGGTGGCCAGCCGGTCCAGGACGGGGCGGTAGCGGTCGAGCACGCCGTTCCAGTCGACACCGCTCATGTCCGGGCGCCAGAAGTGGTCGCGCATGATGCGGCCGGTCTCCGCGTACATCTGGCGCCACTCGGCCGACGGGTCGACGGTCTGGCGGATGCGGCCGAGGTCGACGGAGATGTTCGTGTCGCTGTCGTCGTCGTTCGAGGCACGGCGGTCGCTCGGTACGACCTTCAGGCGGCCGTCGGTCCACAGCAGGACCCGCTTGCCGTCGCCGCTGACGGCGAAGTGGTCGGCGTCGGCGGCCAGGTGTTCGAGGCGCTGCTGGGCGAGGTCGTAGCGCTGGAGGTCGGTCTTGGGGTCGGGGTCGTCCGGGGTGGCCCGGGAGGAGCCGAGGACGCCCTGGACGGGGTGGCGCAGCCACAGCACGCCGTCCTTGGCCGCGCGGAGGTTGGAGTAGCGGCCGGCCTCCACCGGGAAGGGCACGATCCGGTCGGCGAGGCCCTCGAGGTCGATACGGGTGGCCGGGGTGCCCTCGCTGTCGGGGGTCTCGTCCTTGTCGGGCGCCTCGAAGGGGCGGCCGTGGCGCTGCGGGCCGAACGGGGACGGGGTGGTCGCGGCCAGGGTGATCAGGTGCGGGCGGTCGCCGACCACGAAGGCGAGGTCGAAGACGTGCTCGTCGTACACCGGGTCGAAGGAGCGGTTGGACAGGAACGCCAGGTGCTTGCCGTCGAGGGTGAAGGCGGGGGCGTAGTCCTGGAAGCGCAGCGGGGTCGCCTCGGTGACCGACAGGTCGGTGGTGTTGGCGAGGCGGAGCTGGCAGAGAGGCTCGGGGCCGGGGTGCGACCAGGCGAGCCAGGCCGAGTCGGGCGAGAAGGTCAGCCCCCGCACGTCGCCGTCCTCGCTGCGGTCGACCTCGCGGACCTCGCCGGTCTCCCGCTCGACGAGCAGCACACGGCCGTCGTGCGCGGCGACCGCGGCCCGGCTGCCGTCGGGGGCCATGGCGAGACCCAGGACGCGGCCGAGCTGTCCCGCGGCGAGGCGGCGCGGGGTGGCGCCGGGGGCGAGGCCGGTGGCGGGCGCGAACTCCAGGGCGTCGTCGCCCTCCGCGTCCGTCACCCACACCACCCACTCCTCGCCCTCCGTGCGGAAGGTGCGCGGCAGCCGGGCCCGGACGCCGGGTTCGGCGGCGAGGGCGCGGGCCGGGCCCGAGCGGTGGGTGACCCAGTGGACGGCTCCGCGCACCGCGACCGCGCTGCCGCGCGCGGTGTGGTCGGGGGCGGCCGAGCCGAACCAGCGGGAGGCGTCCACCGGGAACGGCTGGCGGTCGGCACGCTGTCCGCCGAGCCGGACCTCCAGGCGGCGCGGTTCGGCGCCGTCGAGGTCGTCGAGGATCCACAGCTCGCCTGCCGAGGTGTAGACGACCCGGGTGCCGTCGCCCGCCGCGTGCCGGGCGTAGTAGCTGTCGAGGGGCGTGTGCCGTCGCAGGTCGGAGCCGTCGGCGAGGGAGGAGTAGACGGCCCCGGTGCCCTCGTGGTCCGAGAGGAAGGCGATCCGGTCGCCCGCCCACACGGGGTACTCCAGGTTTCCGTCCAGCTCCTCATGCAGGCGTACGAATTCGCCGTCGCCCTCGGGATCGATCCACAGCTTGCCCGCCGTACCGCCCCGGTACCGCTTCCACCAGGCCGCCTCCCGGCCCATGGGCGCGGAGAGGATCACGGTCGCCGGTCCGTACGCGACCTGGCCGACGGGCCCGTACGGCAGGGTGGTGCCGGGGCCGCCGTCGAGCGGGACGGTGTGCGCCCAGCTGCGGCGCAGGCTGGCCTGGCCGTGGGTGGTGATCGCGAGGACCTCGCCGTCCGGGGTCCAGCCGCGCACCTGGGTGCGTGCGCTGCCCCAGTGGGTCAGCCTCCTGGACGGTCCGCCGTCGACCGGGGCGATGTGCACCTCCGGGGCGCCGTCGCGGGCGGATGTCCAGGCGACGGTCGTGCCGTCGGGCGAGATACGGGGGTGGGTGACCGGCACGTTGTCCGCGCTGACCCGCCAGGCGCGCCCGCCGTCGAGCGGCGCGAGCCACACGTCGTCCTCGGCGGTGAAGGCCACCAGCTCGCCCTGCAGATGCGGAAACCGGAGATATGCAGACGTCGCAGGCTGTGTCACCCGATCACCCTATGCACGGTCGGTCCCCGTGCACAGAGGTTTCGATCACTTGCCGTCGGGCCAGCACTGCGGGTCGTTCTGGCACCAGATCGTCTTCGTGACGGTCACGGTGACGGTCGGGCCGGGCTGTCGCGGGTTGTTGACCGGCGGGGTGGGCGTGGCGTTGCAGTCGCCGAGCCCCTCCACGTGAAACCACTGCCTGCCGCCGACGGTGGCGGTGAGGTCCCCGCGCACACATGCGCCGCTGACGGTCCGGGTCACCTTGCCCTTGACGGTGATGTCCTTGCCGTCCCGTGTCTTCCCGTCGCAGTCGACGGTGGCGACGGTGTTCACACTGGAACTCGGGGTCCGGTCGCCGTTGTCGTACGAGGCCGTGCAGGTCAGCCAACTCACGTCGGCCTTCTGCCGGTTCAGCTCCTTGGTGACCAGCTGGTCGGTGGTGTACGACACGGTCGCGGAGCTGACCACGCCGGTCGGATCACACGCGGCGACCCCACCCACGGCCAGCACGGCAACCCCCATCACACCCGCTGCTCGCACCCCGCGCGGCCGACGCCAGTTCCGTCTCAACGCCACCATGCACGGCAGCCTGCCACTGTCCCGCCCGGGACGGTAGGGCGCATACGGCCACCTGTGCGCCGGTCGGGCTGCGGTGGGCGGATGCGCAAGGACCGCCTCGCGAGAAGGCTCGTCGTGGACGACCGGACGACCTACCTGTGGAGCGTGCGCCACAAGCACCGGGATGGGGAGGCCCGCCGCGACGTCCTCAACCTGTCCCTCGACGGCGCCCTCACCCGGATCGTCTTCCGGCAGGGCGAGCGCGGCGGCGTCTCCGACGGCCGCTCATACGTCGGCTGTGTGGCGACCGGCCCCGGGAAGCTGCTCAACCTGCGCGAACCCGGTGTCGTACGTCATTTCGTCGACGAGTTGAGAGCCCGCGGACTTCTGCCGGGGACGGCCGAGTTGGACGGCTGGGATCTGTTCGACGCGGTGCTCAGGCGCGCAGCAGCAGCCACTCCTGCAGCTCCACCAGGTTGCCCTCCGGGTCCTTGAGGTGGGCGACGCGCATCCGGTCCGTCATCGGGGACGGGCCGTGCAGCACGGTGGCACCGCGGGACGCGATCTGCTCGCAGTAGGTGTCCAGGGCGTCGACGCGGAGCACGACCAGGGAGCGGTGTCCGGTGGCCGTGTCGCCCAGTTCGCCGAGGACCGCCGCCATCATCGACCGGTCCTGAAGGGCGATTCCCGCCGAGCCGGTGGCGGGGCTGAACTTCTCGTACGGCCCACCCGTCGCCCCCGACTGGGGCTTGAGGCCGAGGACCTCGGCGTAGAAGCGGTAACAGGCGGCGAAGTCGGTGACGAGCAGGCGTACTTGGGCGAGTTCCACAGACGTCCTTCCAGAGGTCAGGACCAGCGGCCGGTGCGGCCGAGGAGCAGAGCGGTCGCCGCGGTTCCGGCGGTCGAGGTACGCAGCACGGTCGGCCCGAGGACGTAGGCGCGCGCACCGGCCTCCTCGAAGAGCGCCAACTCGTCCTTGGCTACGCCGCCTTCGGGGCCGACGACCAGCACGATCTCGCCCTCGTCGGGGAGTTCGGCGGTGGCCAGCGGCTCGCTGCCGCGCTCGAAGTCGGAGTGGAGCACGGCGGCGAAGTCGGCTTTGGCGAGAAGCGCGGCAACCTGTTTGGTCGTCGCCGCGTCCGCGATCTCCGGGAAGCGGACCCGGCGGGACTGCTTGCCGGCCTCGCGGGCGGTGGCCCGCCACTTGGCGAGCGCCTTCAGGCCCCGGTCGCCCTTCCACTGGGTGATGCAGCGGGCCGCCTGCCAGGGCACGACGGCATCGACGCCGACCTCGGTCATGGTCTCGACGGCGAGTTCACCGCGGTCGCCCTTGGGGAGGGCCTGGACGACGGTGATCCGGGGCTGTGCCCGGGGTTCCTCCGCCACCGAGTCCAGCTGGACGATCAGCCGGTCCTTGCCCTCGGTGCCGAGCACCACGCAGTCGGCCCAGCGCCCGGCCCCGTCCGTGAGGATGACGTCCTCGCCTGGCTGGAGCCGCTTCACGGAGACGGCGTGGCGGCCTTCGGGGCCGTCGAGGACGTAGTGTCCGCCGCCGCCCGCGTCGAAGTGCTCGACCACGAACACCGGGGCGGTCATCGCAGGTCCCCCGTGTCTGACAACGCTGTCCTGGCGGCGTCGAGTTCGGCGGCGAGTATCTCCACCAGCTGTCCCGCGGGCACCTCGCGTGCCATCCGGTGCCCCTGGCCCGCCCACAGCGCCATGCCCTGCGGGTCCTTGGCCTTGGCGGCGGCCTTCCTGAGCGGGGCGGTGAGGTGGTGGACCTCGGGGTAGGCGGCGGGCGCGTACGGTCCGTGCTCGCGCAGGAAACGGTTGACCAGGCCACGGGCCGGTCTGCCGGAGAAGGCGCGGGTCAACTCGGTGCGGGCGTAGAGGGGGTTGGTCAGCGCCTGCTTGTGCACGTCGTGGGCGCCGGACTCGTGCGTGGCGAGGAACGCCGTGCCGAGCTGGGCCGCGCTCGCGCCCGCGGCGAGGACGGCGGCGATCTGGCTGCCGCGCATGATGCCGCCGGCGGCGACGATCGGGATGGTCACCGTCTCCCGGATCTGGGCGACGAGGGAGAGGAGTCCGAGGCCGGAGCCGTCCTGCTCGGGGAGGTCCCGGTGGGTGCCCTGGTGACCGCCGGCCTCCACACCCTGCGCGATGACGGCGTCGGCGCCCGCGTACTGCACGGCGAGGGCCTCTTCGGGGGTGGTCGCGGTGACGAGGGTGAAGGTGCCGGCGCGGCGCAGCGACTCCAGGGTCTCGCTGCTCGGGATGCCGAAGTGGAAGGAGGCCGCCGGAACGGGGTTGTCGAGAAGTACGGCGAGTTTGGCGTCGTACCCGTCGTCACGGCCGCTGTCGGGGTCGCCGAGCTCGGTCTCGTACCACGTGGCCTCGCCCGCGAGCTGATGGGCGTAGACCTCGACGGCCGCGGGGTCGGCGTACTCGGGCTGCGGCATGAACAGGTTGACCCCGAAGGGCAGCCCGGTCAGCCCGCGCAGCTGCTTGATCTCCTGGTACAACCCGTCGGCCGTCTTGTACCCGGCGGCGAGGAACCCGAGCCCGCCCGCCTCGGACACGGCGGCGGCGAGCCGCGGCACGGAGACGCCGCCCGCCATGGGGGCCTGCACGATCGGATGACGGAAGAGACCGGTCAGCGCGGAGGACATGACGGCATGTTGTCACGTCCTCCGAACAAGTCCGAATCGGGCCTTCGCCAGCTCACGTACGACCGTTGAACGCGTCCTTCAACCGCGAGAACAGCCCCTGCTGACCGGGCTGACTGTGGCTGCCCGGGGGACGACCCCCGGACCCCCGGCAGTCGTCCCACAGCTCACGTACGACCGTTGAACGCATCCTTCAACCGGGAGAACAGCCCCTGCTGCCCCGGCTGGAACTGCCCCGTGGGCCGTTCCTCGCCGCGCAGCTTCGCCAGCTCGCGCAGCAGGCGCTCCTGCTCGGGGTCCAGCTTGGTCGGGGTCTGGACCTCGACGTGGACGATGAGGTCGCCCCGGCCGCCGCCGCGCAGGTGGGTGACGCCCCGGCTGTGCAGCGGGATCGACTGGCCGGACTGGGTACCGGGCCGGATGTCGACCTCCTCCATGCCGTCCAGCGTCTCCAGCGGCACCTTCGTGCCGAGCGACGCCGCCGTCATCGGGAGCGTGACCGTGCAGTGCAGGTCGTCGCCGCGCCGCTGGAACTGCGAGTGCGGGAGTTCGTGGATCTCGACATAGAGGTCACCGGCGGGACCGCCACCGGGACCGACCTCGCCCTCACCCGCGAGCTGGATCCGCGTGCCGTTGTCCACACCGGCCGGGATCTTCACGGTCAGCGTGCGGCGCGAGCGGACCCGGCCGTCGCCGGCGCACTCCGGGCACGGGGTCGGGACCACGGTGCCGAAGCCCTGGCACTGCGGGCACGGCCGGGACGTCATGACCTGGCCCAGGAAGGACCGCGTCACCTGCGACACCTCACCGCGGCCGCGGCACATGTCGCACGTCTGGGCGGAGGTACCCGGCGCCGCGCCCTCACCACTGCAGGTGGTGCAGACGATCGCCGTGTCGACCTGGATGTCCTTCGTGGTGCCGAAGGCCGCCTCGTCGAGCTCGATCTCGAGGCGGATCATCGCGTCCTGGCCGCGCCGGGTGCGCGAGCGCGGACCCCGCTGCGACGCCGTACCGAAGAACGCGTCCATGATGTCCGAGAAGTTCCCGAACCCACCGGCCCCGAAGCCGCCCGCGCCACCGCCGCCGGCCTGCGAGAGCGGGTCGCCGCCGAGGTCGTAGACCTGCTTCTTCTGCGGGTCCGACAACACCTCGTAGGCGGCGTTGATCTCCTTGAACCGCTCCTGGGTCTTCGGATCCGGGTTGACGTCCGGATGCAGCTCGCGTGCGAGCCGACGGAACGCCTTCTTGATCTCATCCTGCGACGCGTCGCGGCGCACGCCGAGAACGGCGTAGTAGTCCGTGGCCACTTACGACTCCGCCAGGATCTGTCCGACGTACCGTGCCACTGCGCGTACCGCTCCCATCGTTCCCGGGTAATCCATGCGGGTCGGTCCGACCACGCCGAGCTTGGCGACTGCCTCGTTGCCCGAACCGTAGCCGACCGACACCACTGAAGTGGAGTTGAGTCCCTCGTAGGCGTTCTCGTGACCGATGCGTACGGTCATGCCCGAATCCCCCGCCTCGCCAAGGAGTTTGAGGAGGACGACCTGCTCCTCCAGAGCCTCCAGGACGGGCCGGATGGTGAGGGGAAAGTCATGTCCGAAGCGGGTGAGATTGGCGGTGCCGCCGATCATCAGCCGCTCCTCGTTCTCCTCGACGAGTGTCTCCAGAAGGGTGGAGAGCACTGTCGTGACCGTACCCCTGTCCTCGACGTCGAAGCCTTCGGGCAGGTCCTCGACCAACCGCGGCACATCGGCGAACCGCCGCCCCGCGACCCTGCTGTTGAGCCGGGCCCGCAGATCGGCGAGCGAGGCCTCCCCGAAGGGCGCCGGGCAGTCGACCATGCGCTGCTCGACCCGGCCGGTGTCCGTGATCAGCACGAGCATCACACGCGCGGGGGCGAGCGAGAGCAGTTCCACATGCCGCACGGTCGAGCGGGTCAGGGACGGGTACTGCACGACGGCGACCTGCCGGGTCAGCTGCGCGAGCAGCCGCACGGTCCGGGCCACGACGTCGTCGAGGTCCACCGCGCCGTCGAGGAAGTTCTGGATGGCGCGCCGCTCCGGCGCGGTCATCGGCTTGACGCCCGCCAGCTTGTCGACGAACAGCCGATAGCCCTTGTCGGTCGGGATCCGCCCGGCACTGGTGTGCGGCTGGGCGATGAACCCCTCGTCCTCCAGGGCCGCCATGTCGTTGCGCACGGTCGCCGGGGAGACGCCGAGGTTGTGCCGCTCGGTCAGGGCCTTCGACCCGACCGGCTCCTCGGTGCCGACGTAGTCCTGGACGATGGCGCGCAGCACCTGGAGCCTGCGTTCACTCAGCATCGCGCACACCTCCAGAGGTCGTTCCCTTGGCGCCTCGCCTGGCACTCTGTCCGTCCGAGTGCCAGCGCTCCCCGGCCAGTGTACGGCGGTGGGGTAGTCCCTGGGCAAGGCTGGTCCCGGCGTGACGCGTTGTAGGGCTAGCGTCGCGGTATGACGGTGACTTGGGAAGAGCTGGGGTGGGAGCGGGTCGCGACCGGGGTGGGGCGGTGCCGGCTGCCCGGCTGGGACTGCACGGCGGGCCTGGTGATCGGCGAGGGGACGGCCCTGCTGATCGATTCCGGCTCCGGCCTCGCGGAGGGCGCCCGTCTGCGCGCACAGGCCGAGGAACTCGCCGGCCATCGTGTGACCCATCTCGCGCTCACCCACCCCCACTTCGATCATGTCTTCGGGGCGGCGGCGTTCGCGGGGGCGGAGGTGTTCGGCGCGGTGGGCGTGGAGACGGTGCTGAGGGGACGGCTCGGCCGTGCGGAGCTGCGGGCGGACGCGCTGCGCAACGGACTGGACCCGGAGGTGGCCGACGAGGCGGTGGACGCCCTCGTCTCGCCCCGGCACCACGTCTCCGGCGAGTGGACGCTCGACCTGGGCGGCGGCCGCCAGGCGCTGCTGGCGAACGTCGGCCCCGGCCACACCGCCCACGACCTCGCCGTCCTCGTCCCCGGCTCCCCGGAGGTCGTCTTCTGCGGCGACCTGGTCGAGGAGTCAGGCGAACCGCAGGCGGGCCCGGACGCCGTACCGCCGCACTGGCCCGCCGCGCTGGACCGGCTGCTGGACCTGGGCGGCGAGGACGCGCTGTACGTGCCCGGTCACGGAGCGGTGGTGGACGCGGCGTTCGTCCGGGCGCAGCGGGACGCGCTGGCGGCCCGCTTCGGCGTGTCGTGATGACTCCCGCGCCGCTTCTCCTATCGTCATCCGAATGCGCCAGTACTCCGCCGACCTGACCCCTCCGTGGAAGAAGCCCAAGCCGGTGCCGGAGGTCCCCGCCGAGCCCGGCCTGGTGGTCGAGGAACCGGGGACGGGTTTCTGCGGCGCGGTGATCCGCTGCGAGGCGGGCACGGTGACGCTGGAGGACCGCTTCGGCAAGCACCGGGTGTTCCCGCTGGAGCCGCGCGGTTTCCTCCTGGAGGGGCGGGTGGTGACGCTGGTGAAGCCGTCGGGCGCTTCGGGCGCTGCTGTACGGCCCACCCGTACCGCGTCCGGCTCGGTGGCCGTCCCCGGCGCCCGCGCACGCGTGGCCCGCGCGGGCCGTATCTACGTCGAGGGCCGCCACGACGCGGAACTGGTGGAGAAGGTCTGGGGCGACGACCTGCGCATCGAGGGCGTGGTCGTGGAGTACCTGGAGGGCGTGGACGACCTCCCGTCGATCGTGGCCGAGTTCGCGCCCGGCCCGGACGCCCGCCTCGGCGTCCTGGTCGACCACTTGCTCCCCGGCACCAAGGAGTGGCGCATCGCACAGGAGGTGACGAGCGAGCACGCCCTGGTCGTCGGCCATCCGTACATCGACATCTGGGAGGCGGTGAAGCCGTCCTCCCTGGGCATCGAGGCATGGCCCCGGGTACCGCACGGCCAGGACTGGAAGACGGGCGTGTGCCGGGCGCTGGGCTGGCCGCCGGAGAACACGGGCGCGGTGTGGCAGGCGATCCTGAAGCGGGTGGGCTCCTACAAGGACCTGGAGCCGGAGCTGCTGGGCCGGGTGGAGGAACTGATCGACTTCGTCACGGCGCCGTAGCGGATACGCGCGGCGAGTCTGCGGGGCGGGCGGGTCGTACGGCTGCGGGCCGGTGGGAACTGCGCGACCAGCCACAACGAACCCGCAGCCGCCACACAACCCGACGCGTCACCCCCACCAGGCGCCTAATCCACCAGATCCCGCACCACCGCGTCCGCCAGCAACCGCCCCCGGAGCGTCAGTACAGCCCGGCCCTCCCCGTAGGGCGCCTCCTCGAGCAGGCCCTCCCCCAGCGCACGCCGAGAGGCGGCCAGGCCCTCCTCGCGCAGCAGCGACAGGGGCGCACCCTCCCGCAGCCGCAGCTCCAGCAGAATCCGCTCGACCCGCCGGTCCTCGTCCGACAGCAGCTCACGCCCTGCCCCCGGAGACTTCCCGGAGGCCAGCGCCGCCGCGTACGCGCCAGGATGCTTCACGTTCCACCAGCGCACCCCGCCCACGTGCGAGTGCGCCCCGGGCCCGGCCCCCCACCAGTCCGCGCCCCGCCAGTACAGCTCGTTGTGCAGGCACCGGCCCGCCTCGGACGTGGCCCAGTTCGACACCTCGTACCAGTCGAAACCGGCCTCCGCCAGCACCGAGTCCGCGATCAGATACCGGTCCGCGTGCACGTCGTCGTCCGTCATCGGCACCTCGCCCCGGCGGATACGGCGGGCCAGCTGGGTGCCCTCCTCGACGATCAGCGCGTACGCCGACACGTGATCCGGTCCGGCCCCGATCGCCGCCTCCAGGGACGCCCGCCAGTCGTCGTCCGACTCTCCGGGCGTGCCGTAGATCAGATCCAGGTTGACATGCGAGAACCCCGCCGCCCGCGCCTCCGCCACGCACGCCTCCGGCCGCCCGGGTGTGTGCGTACGGTCCAGCACCCTGAGCACATGCTGGCGCGCGCTCTGCATCCCGAAGGAGACCCGGTTGAAGCCGCCCTCCCGCAGCTCGGCCAGGTACGCCGGGTCCACCGACTCCGGGTTCGCCTCGGTCGTGACCTCCGCGTCCGCGGCCAGCCCGAACTCGTCACGGATCGCCCCCAGCATCCGTACCAGATCCCCGGCGGCCAGCAGCGTGGGCGTACCGCCGCCGACGAACACCGTACGGACCGGGCGCGGGTCGTCACCGAGGACCTTCCGCGCCAGCCGGATCTCGTCGACCAGCGTCTCCGCGTAGTTGTCGCGGGAGGCCAGCACCCCGCCCGAACCGCGCAGCTCGGTCGCGGTGTAGGTGTTGAAGTCGCAGTAGCCGCAGCGGGTCGCGCAGTAGGGGACGTGCAGATAGAAGCCGAGCGGGCGGTCGGCGGACCCGGTGAGCGCGGACGCGGGGAGTGAGCCGTCGTCGGGGACGGGTTCGCCGTCGGGGAGTGCGGAAGGCATGTCCCTCATTGTCCCGCACCCCGGCGGACACCTACTCCGCCTGCAGCACCAGCAGCGCCAGATCGTCCTCCGGCGGCCGCGCCCCGAACTCGTGGACCAGCCGTTTGATCCGCTCCGCGATCAGCTCGGCGTCCAGCCCCGCGCACCCGGCCAGCGCGTCCGCGAGCCCGTCCTCGTCGTCGAACTGCCGGGAGCCGCTGCGCCGCTCGGTCACCCCGTCGGTGACACACAGCAGGCTGTCACCAGGCTTCAGCTCGAAGGTCTCACTGGTGTACGTCTCGTCCTCGACGACCCCGAGCAGGGTCTGCGGCCGCGCGGTGGTGCGGACCTCGCCATCCGATCCGAGCAGCAGCGGCAGCGGATGTCCGGCGGAGGCGAGAGTGCAGCGCACTCCGCCGTCGAAGGGCGCGAGCTCGCCGTAGAGGAGGGACAGGAAGCGGGTCTGCGGGCCGTCGCCGGGGTTCATGGGGCGGCCGCCCGCGGAGGCCAGGGCCCGCGCCGCCGCGTCCGCGGCCTCCGTCGCGTCGTCGAGGAGCAGCTGGTTGAGGCGGTCGAGGACGTCGGCGACGCGGTAGCCCTCGCGGGCCAGCAGCCGGAGCCAGGGCCGGGCGAGGCCGATGACCACGGCGGCCTCGGGGCCCTTGCCCTGCACGTCACCGACGGCGAAGCACCAGCGGCCGTCACCGGCCGGGAAGAGGTCGTAGAAGTCGCCGCTGGGCCCGCCCTTGTCGCACGGCTCGTACACCAGGGCGCTGCGCACCCCGGGGATCTCGGCGACCGCGCCGGGCAGCAGACCGCGCTGGAGCACCGCGCTGATGGTGGCCTGGCGCGCGTACTGGCGGGCCGCGCCGATGGCGAGCGCCACCCGGCGGCTGAGGTCCTCGACGAGCCCGGTGATCTCGTCGGGGAAGGAGACAAGCCCGGCCCGGCCGATGACCAGCGTGCCCAGCGGGCGGCCGCCCGCCGTGAGGCGGTAGGCGAGCGCGGAGCCGTGCGTGCCGTGCGGGCCCAGTGCCGCACCGGGCCAGGGGAACGGCACGGGCCCGGGATGGTCCGGCCCCGAGGTGCCCGGCGGCTCCTTCTCCAGGGCCTGCCGCAGATCCTCGATCCGGGTCTCGGAGCAGTGCCAGACCCGGGCCAGCCGGGGCCCGGACACACCGCCCTCGCCCCAGCCCGTCCCGCTCTCGGCCTCGCCCGGCCGAGGAGACCCCCAGCGCCCGGCGACCTCGTCCTCCAGCCACACCGCGCACCAGTCGGCCAGCCGCGGCACGATCAGCTGGCCGGCGAGGGCGGCCACCAGGTTCTCGTCGAGCTGGCCGGCGAGCAGGTCGGAGGCCTCGGCGAGGAAGGACAGCGCACCGCGGTTCAGCCAGTCCCGGTCCTGCCCACCGCGAGCGACGGGCGCGGGCGAGACCGGGGCCCGGGACGGGGGCGGCTCCGGGGCGAGTATCCCGGCGACCCGCAGCGCCCGGTCACGTGCGCGGTCCCCGGCGTACGCCTGGATCCCGTCGAGGGCCTCCTTGCCTCCGGCCGGCAGCTGCGCCCACACGGTCTTGGCGCCCGTGCGGTAGGTGATGCCCCAGGTCTCGGCGAGCGCGGCGACCAGGCGCAGCCCGCGTCCGTACTCCGGTGTGCCGTACGACGGTTCGGGGTCACCGTCGCGGGGAGCGCGCGAGGGATGGTGGTCGAGGACCTCGACGACGAGGGCCCCGGTGTGCGCCTCCAGGCGGCAGTCGAGCTCGACGTCGGTCCCCGCGTGGATGACGGCGTTGGTGACGAGCTCGCTGACCACGACCACGGCGTCGTCGGCCTGCCGGTCGGTGAGGAACTCGGTTCCGGGCAGGGCGAGTTCGGCCCATTCGGTGAACGCGGCCCGTAACAGGGCCCGCGCCGAGCCCGGCGCGAGCGGACCGCCGGGAAGAGTGGCGTGGGCGTGCGGGAGCGCGTCACCGTCGCGCGTCGGCACGTCGGACGCACGGGCAGCGGACTCCCGTTGCGCAGGAATGGCCCCCATGTCCGTCTCCCGAACCAGTTCGGACGAATACACCTCGGTCGATGCGGACAGAGTGACAGACTGGCCACGCCCATAAGCGCCGAGTTACCGAAGTGGGCCGCCATGAGTGAGAACAGTGGTACGCCTGTGCTCGAAGACGGACAGAATGCCGACCGGATGCGAGCATCGGACCTGCGTCCTCTGCTCGCCGCGATGACCGCGGCCCGGGACGGCGACTTCCGCCGGATGCCGGAGTCCGGGGACGGGATCGTGGCCGAACTGACGGCCGTCTTCAACCAGCTGGTGGACCGCAACATCCACTTCACCGGCGAGGTCAACCGGGTGAAGCGGGAACTGGTGCGGCACGGCCGACTCGACGAGCGGCTCTCCCCCAGCCCGGGTCAGGGGTCGTGGGCCTCCCGGGTGAACGACGTGAACCAGCTGCTCGACGCCCTGGTGGCCCCGGCCGCCAACGCGACCCGGGTCCTGGACGCGGTGGCCGGCGGCGATCTGACCCAGCGGGTCGATCTGCACGACGGCAACCGGCAGCTGCGCGGTGATCTACGACGTCTCGGCCGGGCCGTGAACAAGATGGTCGACCAGCTCTCCCTGTTCACCGGCGAGGTGACCCGGGTGGCCCGCGAGGTCGGCACCGAGGGGCGGCTGGGCGGACGGGCCAAGGTGACGGGCCTGTCGGGCAGTTGGCGGGACGTGACCGAGGCGGTCAACACCATGGCGTCCCGGCTGACCGCGCAGGTCCGGGACATCGCCCTGGTGACCACGGCGGTGGCCCGCGGCGACCTGACCCGTACGGTCACGGTCGAGGCGACGGGCGAGCTGCTCGAACTCAAGCTGACCGTGAACACGATGGTCGACCAGCTCTCGGCCTTCGCCGACGAGGTGACCCGGGTGGCCCGCGAGGTCGGCACCGAGGGGCAGTTGGGCGGCCGGGCGCAGGTACGCGGGGTGTCGGGGGTCTGGAAGGACCTGACGGACAACGTCAACTTCATGGCGTCGAACCTGACGTCACAGGTGCGGAACATCGCCCAGGTCACCACGGCCGTGGCCAACGGCGACCTGTCCCAGAAGATCACGGTCGACGCGCAGGGCGAGATCCTGGAGCTGAAGTCCACCATCAACACGATGGTCGACCAGCTCTCCGCCTTCGCCGACGAGGTGACGAGGGTCGCGCGCGAGGTCGGCACCGAGGGCAACCTCGGTGGGCGGGCTCAGGTGCGCGGTGTCAGTGGCGTCTGGAAGGACCTCACCGACAACGTCAACTTCATGGCGGACAACCTGACCTCGCAGGTCCGCAACATCGCGCTGGTGTCGACGGCGGTGGCCCAGGGCGACCTCGGCAAGAAGATCACCGTCGAGGCGAAGGGCGAGATCCTCGAGCTGAAGTCGACCATCAACACGATGGTGGACCAGCTCTCCGCCTTCGCCGACGAGGTCACCCGGGTGGCCCGCGAGGTCGGCACCGAAGGAAACCTGGGCGGTCAGGCGCAGGTGCGGGGCGTGTCGGGGGTCTGGAAGGACCTGACGGACAACGTCAACTTCATGGCCCTGAACCTGACGTCGCAGGTGCGGAACATCGCCCAGGTCACCACGGCCGTGGCCAACGGCGACCTGTCGAAGAAGATCACGGTCGACGCCCGCGGCGAGATCCTCGAACTCAAGGACACCGTCAACACGATGGTGGAGCAGCTGCGGGCCTTCGCCGACGAGGTCACCCGCGTGGCCCGCGAGGTCGGCACCGACGGCCGGCTCGGCGGGCGGGCCCAGGTGCTGGGTGTCTCCGGGGTCTGGCGGGACCTGACCGACAACGTCAACTACATGGCCGACAACCTGACGTCACAGGTGCGGAACATCGCCCAGGTCACCACGGCCGTGGCCAACGGCGACCTCTCCAAGAAGATCGACGTGGACGCGCGCGGCGAGATCCTGGAGCTGAAGACCGCCATCAACACCATGGTCGACACGCTCTCCTCCTTCTCCTCCGAGGTCACCCGCGTGGCCCGCGAGGTGGGCTCCGAGGGCCAACTCGGCGGCCAGGCACGGGTCGAGGGCGTGTACGGCACCTGGAAGCGGCTCACGACCAACGTCAACGAACTGGCGTCCAACCTGACCACCCAGGTCCGGGCGATCGCCGAGGTCGCCTCCGCGGTGGCCCAGGGCGACATGTCCCGCGCCATCACCGTGGAGACCCAGGGCGAGGTCACCGAGCTCAAGGACAACATCAACCTGATGGTGGCCAACCTCCGCGAGACGACCCGGGCCAAGGACTGGCTGGAGTCGAACCTCGCTCGCCTGGCCGCCCTGATGCAGGGCCACCGGGATCTGATGGAGGTCGCCGACCTGATCCTGCGCGAGCTCACCCCGCTGGTGAACGCCCAGTACGGGGCGTTCTTCCTGGCCGACCCGGACGAGGACGGCGCCGCTCTGCGCACCACCGTTCCCGCGAAGGGGCTCGCGTTCATCGCGGGCTACGGCTCGGCGCAGGGCGCGACCGTCGACACCGGTGGCATGCCGGTCCACGGCCTGGTGCGCCAGGCGGCCCGTGAGAAGAAGCGCATCCTGGTGGAGGAGGCCCCACCGGACTACATCAAGATCAACAGCGGGCTCGGCGAGGCCGCCCCGAGCAGCGTCGTCATCATCCCGATCCTCTTCGAGGACAAACTCCTCGGCGTGATCGAGCTGGCGTCCTTCTCCCGCTTCTCCGATGTCCACCTGGCCTTCTTCGACCAGTTCGTGAACACCATCGGCGTCGCCATCAACACGATCATCGCCAACTCCCGCACCGAGTCCCTGCTGGGCGAGTCCCAGCGCCTGGCGATGCAGCTCCAGGAGCGCTCGGACGAACTCCAGAAGCAGCAGGCGGAGTTGCAGCGCTCGAATGCGGAACTGGAGGAAAAGGCCGCCCTGTTGGCCACCTCGTCGCAGTACAAGTCGGAGTTCCTGGCGAACATGTCGCACGAACTGCGCACGCCGCTGAACTCCCTGCTGATCCTGGCGAGGCTCCTCTCCGACAACCCCGACGGCCATCTCTCCGACCAGGAGGTGCAGTTCGCGACGACGATCCACCGGTCGGGCTCGGACCTGCTCCAACTGATCAACGACATCCTGGACCTGTCGAAGATCGAGGCCGGCCGGATGGACGTCCGCCCGAAGAAGCTGCCGCTCATCAAGCTGCTCGACTACGTCCACGCGACCTTCCGCCCGCTCACCCTGGACCGGGGGCTCGCCTTCGAGGTGGCGGTGGGCGAGGACGTGCCGCGCGAGATGTACTCGGACGAGCAGCGCCTCCAGCAGATCCTGCGCAACCTGCTCTCCAACGCGATCAAGTTCACCGCCGGCGGCCAGGTCGAGCTGCGCGTGAACCGCATCAAGGACCCCGAGCACGTGTACGTCCGCGACAGCGACGACGTGGTCGCCTTCGCGGTCTCCGACACCGGCATCGGCATCGCGCGGGAGAAACTCCCGGTGATCTTCGAGGCGTTCCAGCAGGCCGACGGCACGACCAACCGCAAGTACGGCGGCACGGGGCTCGGTCTGTCCATCAGCCGGGAGATCGCGGGCCTGCTGGGCGGCCGTATCGTCGCGGAGAGCGAACCCGGCAAGGGCTCCACCTTCACGCTCTACGTCCCCGTCGTCAGCCCCGGCCACTCGGCGACCGGCCCGACCGCCGAGGACCGTCTCGTGCCGGCCCCGGAGGACCTGTCCACCGAGCCCTACCCGACCGCCCACGACGCCGAGGACTCATGGCCGGCCCCCACCAAGCTGGAGGCGTGGACGGCGGGCCGGGCGGGACAGGTGCTGTCCGGACGCCGGGTGCTGATCGTCGACGACGACATCCGCAACGTCTTCGCCCTCACCCATGTGCTGGGCCGGGTCGGCATGCCGGTGCTGTACGCGGAGAACGGCCGCGAGGGCATCGAGACCCTGGAGCGCAACCCGGATGTGGAACTCGTGCTGATGGACATCATGATGCCGGAGATGGACGGCTACGAGACCATCGCCGCCATCCGGCGCACCTCGCGCTGGTCCGGTCTGCCCATCGTCGCGCTCACCGCGAAGGCGATGCCCGGAGACCGAGAGAAGTCGATCGCGCGCGGCGCCAACGACTACGTACCCAAGCCGGTGGACGTCGACCAGCTGCTGACCGTCGTCTGGGCACTTCTGGACCCCGAGGGCGCTCGGACGGAGGAGCGGACCGACGTCGAGGAAGCGGTGGTCCCGCCCACCGACGACTGAATGAGGCAGTCACATGAGCAGCGCCGAGGCAAGGACCGACGAGAGCGCAGGCATCCTCCTGGTCGACGACATGGAGGACAACCTGATCGCCCTGGAGGCCGTCCTGGGATCCCTCAACGAACCACTGTTCCGCGCCCGTTCGGGCGAGGAGGCGATGAAGGCCCTGCTCCGCCGCCAGTTCGCCCTGGTCCTCCTGGACGTCCGCATGCCGGGCATGGACGGCTTCGAGACGGCGGCGCACATCAAACGCCTGGACCAGACGAAGGACGTCCCGATCATCTTCCTCACGGGCGCGGAGGACGACTCCGGCTACGCCTTTCGCGGCTACGCCACGGGCGCCGCGGACTATCTGACCAAGCCGTTCGACCCCTGGGTGCTGAGGGCAAAGGTGAGCGTCTTCCTGGAACTGCACAGGAAGAAGCAGCAGTTGGAGAGTCTGCTGGCGCGACAACGGGCGGACTACGAGGAGGTGAACAAGCAACTGGCCGCGCTGGAGACCGAGTTGGCCGATCCCCAGCGCACCCAGGTGAGAGAGCTACGTCAGCTTCTGGGGCGATTTTAGGGGCGCGGGGAACTGCGCGACCAGCCACGACGAACCCGCGGCCGCCCAGCAGCCCCCACCACCCTCCCGCTTACGCGCTACGCCTCCCGAGACCCCGCGTACATCTCCTCGATGAGGTGCTTGTACTCCCGCTCCACCACCGGCCGCTTCAGCTTCAGGCTCGGCGTGATCTCACCGTGCTCCACGTCCAGATCCCTCGGCAGCAACCGGAACTTCTTGATCGTCTGCCACCGCTGAAGCCCCTCGTTGAGCTGCTTCACATAGCCCTCGACCATGGAGACGGTGACGGGCGCGGCGACGACCTCCGCGTACGACTTCCCTTCGAGCCCGTTCTCCTTGGCCCACTCCAGGATGGACACCTCGTCCAGCGCGATGAGCGCCGTGCAGAAGTTCCGGTCCGCCCCGTGCACCAGGATGTTGGACACGTACGGGCACACCGCCTTGAACTGCCCCTCGACCTCGGCGGGCGCGATGTACTTGCCGCCGGACGTCTTGATGAGGTCCTTCTTGCGGTCGGTGATCCGCAGATACCCGTCGGGCGACAGCTCACCGATGTCCCCGGTGTGGAACCACCCGTCGGCCTCGAGAACCTCGGCGGTCTTCTCGGGCAGACCGTGGTAGCCCTCCATGATCCCCGGGCCGCGCAGCAGGATCTCCCCGTCATCCGCGATACGGACCTCCGTGCCGGGCAGCGGCTTGCCGACCGTACCGGTGCGGTAGGCCTCGCCCGGGTTCACGAAGGAGGCCGCCGAGGACTCCGTCAGGCCGTAGCCCTCGAGGATGTGGATGCCGGCGCCGGCGAAGAAGTACCCGATGTCGGGGGCGAGCGCGGCGGACCCGGAGACACACGCCCGCAGGTTCCCGCCGAACGCCTCGCGGATCTTCGAGAAGACCAGCGCGTCGGCCACCTTGTGCTTGGCGCTCAGCCCGAAGGACGCACCCGCGGTGCCGGTGCGCCGGAAGTTGTCCTGGCTCTCCTTGGCGTAGGCGCGGCCGACCTCGGCGGCCCACTGGAAGATCTTGTACTTGGCGCCGCCGCCCGCACGGGCCTTCGCGGCGACCCCGTTGTAGACCTTCTCGAAGATGCGCGGGACGGCCGCCATGTACGTCGGCTGCACGACCGGCAGATTCTCGATGATCTTGTCGACGCGGCCGTCGACGGCGGTGACGTGACCGACCTCGATCTGCCCGGAGGTGAGCACCTTGCCGAAGACGTGGGCGAGCGGCAGCCACAGGTACTGCACGTCCTCGCTGCTGATCAGGCCGGTCGCGGCGGTCGCCTTCGCCATGTAGGCCCAGTTGTCGTGCGGCAGCCGCACACCCTTGGGACGTCCGGTGGTGCCGGAGGTGTAGATCAGCGTCGCGAGCTGGTCCTTGGTGATCGCGCCGACCCGCTCCTTGATCAGCTCGGGGTCCTTCTCGAGGCGGGCGGCCCCACGGGCCTCCAGCTCGGAGAGGGTCAGGATCCAGTCGGCGGTCTCGACACCGGCCGGGTCGATCACCACGACGTGGGTGAGGGCGGGCAGTTCGCCGCGCTTCTCGACCGCCTTGGCGAGCTGGGCCGCGTCCTCCGCGATCAGCACCCGGCTCTCGGAGTCGGAGAGGATGAACGCCGACTCGTCGGCGTTGGTCTGCGGGTAGACCGTGGTCGTGGCGGCGCCGGC
This sequence comes from Streptomyces canus, assembly GCF_001514145.1. Taxonomy (GTDB): domain Bacteria; phylum Actinomycetota; class Actinomycetes; order Streptomycetales; family Streptomycetaceae; genus Streptomyces; species Streptomyces canus. Next base: position 350,128 of record NZ_KQ948658.1, on the reverse strand, counting down.
GCACATGATGCCGAGGTCCGCGAGGATCCACTCGATCCGGGTCGAGGAGGCGAGGGCGACTCGCTGCTCCGGCTGTACTCCCAGTTCGATCAGCCCGGCCGCGATGGCGTACACCCGCTCCGCGGCCTGCGCCCAGCTGAGCGACTTCCAGTCGTCCGGGCCCTGCCCGGAGGCCGCCGGTACCGGGTACCGGTACGCCTCGGCGTCCGGCGTGGCCGCAACGCGCTCCAGGAAGACGGTCGCCACACTCGGCGGACGGTTCTCGATCAGTGTCTGTGTGTCGCTCACGACATCCTCCGGGCCCGCGACAATGCGGCTGGCTCAGGTTGCGGCTGTTGTTTAACTCGCGAGTAACTATCGAGCAGGGATCAGAGTAAAGCGCGGCCGACCCGTTCGTAAGGGGCGGCGGCCTGTCACTTCGTACAGAGCGCGACCCTACGCACGCGTAGGGGTCCACCGCACTTTCGCACGACGGACCCCTTTCCGTCCGATTCGACGGGTAACCGGCTGTAACCCGCGGTTACTTCTTGCCCTTGCCCGACCCCGCGCTGTCATCACTGGAGAGCACCGCGATGAAGGCCTCCTGCGGAACCTCCACGGAACCCACCATCTTCATCCGCTTCTTGCCTTCCTTCTGCTTCTCCAGCAGCTTCCGCTTACGGGAGATGTCACCGCCGTAGCACTTGGCGAGGACGTCCTTGCGGATGGCGCGGATGGTCTCGCGGGCGATGACCCGGGAGCCGATGGCGGCCTGGATGGGCACCTCGAAGGCCTGCCGCGGGATCAGCTCGCGCAGCTTGGCGACGAGCCGCACACCGTAGGCGTAGGCCGCGTCCTTGTGCGTGATCGCGGAGAACGCGTCCACCTTGTCGCCGTGCAGCAGGATGTCGACCTTGACCAGGCTGGAGGCCAGCTCGCCGGTGGGCTCGTAGTCCAGCGACGCGTAGCCGCGCGTCTTCGACTTCAGCTGGTCGAAGAAGTCGAAGACGATCTCCGCGAGGGGAAGCGTGTAGCGGATCTCGACCCGGTCCTCGGACAGGTAGTCCATGCCGAGCAGGGTGCCGCGCCGGGTCTGGCACAACTCCATGATCGAGCCGATGAACTCGGACGGGGCGAGGATCGTGGCGCGTACGACGGGCTCGTACACCTCACTGATCTTCCCCTCCGGGAACTCGCTCGGGTTGGTGACGGTGTGCTCGGTGCCGTCCTCCATGAGGACGCGGTAGACCACGTTCGGGGCCGTGGCGATCAGGTCGAGGCCGAACTCGCGCTCCAGCCGCTCCCGGATCACGTCGAGGTGCAGCAGGCCGAGGAAGCCGACGCGGAAGCCGAAGCCGAGGGCGGCGGAGGTCTCCGGCTCGTAGACGAGGGCGGCGTCGTTGAGCTGGAGCTTGTCGAGGGCGTCGCGCAGCTCGGGGTAGTCGGAGCCGTCCAGCGGATACAGGCCCGAGAAGACCATCGGCTTGGGGTCCTTGTAGCCGCCGAGCGCCTCGGTCGCCCCCTTGTTCAGGGTGGTGATCGTGTCACCGACCTTGGACTGGCGGACGTCCTTCACTCCGGTGATGATGTAGCCCACCTCGCCGACACCGAGACCGTCGGCGGAGAGCATCTCCGGCGAGTTGGTCCCGATCTCCAGCAGCTCGTGCGTGGCGTTCGTGGACATCATCCGGATGCGCTCGCGCTTGTTGAGCTGTCCGTCGATGACTCGTACGTACGTCACCACGCCCCGGTAGGAGTCGTAGACCGAGTCGAAGATCATCGCGCGGGCCGGGGCGTCCTGGACGCCGACCGGGGCGGGAACCTCCGCCACCACCTTGTCGAGCAGCGCCTCGACGCCGAGCCCGGTCTTGGCGGAGACCTTGAGCACGTCCGCGGGGTCGCAGCCGATGAGGTTGGCGAGTTCCTCGGAGAACTTCTCCGGCTGGGCGGCCGGCAGGTCGATCTTGTTCAGTACGGGGATGATCTTGAGGTCGTTCTCCATCGCCAGGTAGAGGTTGGCGAGGGTCTGGGCCTCGATGCCCTGGGCGGCGTCGACGAGGAGGACGGTGCCCTCACAGGCGGCGAGCGACCGCGAGACCTCGTAGGTGAAGTCGACGTGTCCCGGGGTGTCGATCATGTTGAGGATGTGCGTGTTGGTCTTGTCGTGGGTCGGGGCCCACGGCAGACGCACCGCCTGCGACTTGATCGTGATTCCGCGCTCACGCTCGATGTCCATGCGGTCGAGATACTGAGCACGCATCTGGCGCTGCTCGACCACGCCGGTCAGCTGGAGCATCCGGTCGGCGAGCGTGGACTTGCCGTGGTCGATGTGCGCGATGATGCAGAAGTTGCGGATCAGAGCCGGGTCGGTACGGCTCGGCTCGGGCACGTGGCTGGGGATCGCGGGCACGCAGGGTCCTGATTCTTGAGGCGTCCGCAGTGTCTGCGGTCTCGGGTCGGATCGATACGTAGCCTCCATGGTCCCACGGGTGGGGACCGGCGACCGGTTTGGGCCAGTCGCGGAGCCGCTGGTACTCTGAGTGGCTGTGTCCTCATGCCCTCTCAGCGCGAGGCACAACTCCGAGAAATCACCTGGTACGGGACCCTGGGTTTCCCTTCGTGGGAATCCTCCTGGCCCCGTGCCTGAACCTGTAGAGGCTCATTCGTGGCGAACATCAAGTCCCAGATCAAGCGGATCAAGACCAACGAGAAGGCCCGGCTGCGCAACAAGGCCGTCAAGTCCTCCCTGAAGACCGCGATCCGCAAGGCCCGTGAGGCCGCTGCCGCGGGTGACGCCGAGAAGGCCACCGAGTACCAGCGCGCTGCTGCGCGTGCGCTCGACAAGGCCGTCGCCAAGGGCGTCATCCACAAGAACCAGGCCGCCAACAAGAAGTCGGCGCTTGCTTCGAAGGTCGCCGGCCTCTAAGGCTGACTCTTTCTGATCTGACCGGTCCCGTTCCACGGGGCCGAACCGCCGGAAGGACCCAGAGCGGGCCCTCTCTCATCCGCTCCCGACCGGCTCCCAGGAGCCACGCGCGGCCTGCGTTCGCCACGCGGGCGTGACTCCGACAGCTTGAACCGAAGGCCCCGGTGGCGTGCCCTTCCCCAGGGCAGCGTGACCGGGGCCTTCGTCATGATCTGCGTAGATCCTGTCTACCGGGCGGCTCAGTCCGCCCAGAACTCATTGCTCTTGTCGATGTCCTCGACGCACTCGTCGAGATCGGTGACCTTGTCCCCGACGATCCGGAAGACGATGCACCCGGTGTCGTCCAGGCGCCGGCCCTTCCGCTCGGCCGTGAACCGGCACATCCCGACGGCGTGACCACGCCCGTCCACGGCGATCCCGAGCATCTCCAGACGCATCGACCCGCCGGTCTCCTGCCCGAGCCTCTGATACATGTCGATGATCGCGTCCTGCCCCTTGAAGTCCCCCGAGAGCGGGTGACTACCGGGCACGTGATGCGTGGCGTCCTTCGCGATCAACTCCCGCAGGGTGTCCAGATCCCCCCGCATGAACGCCTCGAACCCCTTGCGAACGAGCACTGCGTGCGGATGCTCAGCCATGACGACCGCCACCTCTCCGTTGTCCGGCGATGTTCGGCTGACACGACGATTCTCCTCCCGAGCGCCCGAAGGGGCGCGGGGAGCTGCGCGGCCGACCGCAGCGCACGCCGCGGACGCACTACGGCAATGCGGGGCACCCCCGATGACGCGACGGCTCCCGCACAGGCACAGGCACAGGCACAGGCACGCCGGACGCTAACCGCGCCCCCGAGACCGCGCCGCCCGAGCAATCGCCACAACCGCCTTCTCCAGGGCGTACCCGGGATCGTCTCCCCCGCCCTTCACTCCCGCGTCCGCCTCAGCCACGGCCCGCAGCGCGACGGCGACCCCGTCCGGCGTCCACCCCCGCATCTGCTGCCGCACCCGATCGATCTTCCAGGGCGGCATCCCCAGCTCACGCGCGAGATCAGCGGGCCGCCCGCCCCGCGCGGACGACAGCTTCCCGATCGCTCGCACGCCCTGGGCCAGCGCACTGGTGATCAGGACCGGCGCAACCCCGGTCGACAACGACCACCGCAACGCCTCCAACGCCTCCGCGGCCCGCCCCTCCACGGCCCGGTCGGCAACGGTGAAACTCGAAGCCTCGGCCCGCCCCGTGTAGTACCGCCCCACGACGGCCTCGTCGATCGTCCCCTCGACATCCGCGACCAGCTGGGACACGGCGGACGCCAGCTCCCGCAGATCACTCCCGATCGCATCGACCAGGGCCTGGCACGCCTCGGGTGTGGCGGACCGCCCCGTCCCCCGGAACTCCTGCCGCACGAAGGCCAGCCGGTCCGCCGGCTTGGTCATCTTCGGACAGAGGACCTCTCGGGCCCCCGCCTTCCGCGCAGCGTCGAGCAGTGTCTTGCCCTTGGCTCCCCCCGCGTGCAACAGCACGAGGGTGATCTCCTCGGCGGGCGCCCCGAGATACGCCTTCACATCCTTGACGGTGTCGGCGGAGAGATCCTGCGCATTGCGCACGACCACGACCTTGCGCTCCGCGAACAACGACGGGCTGGTCAACTCGGCGAGCGTCCCCGGCTGCAACTGTTCCGGATTCAGATCCCGCACGTCCGTATCCGCATCGGCGGCCCGAGCGGCAGCGACCACCTCCCGCACAGCCCGGTCAAGCAGGAGATCCTCCTGGCCCACGGCAAGGGTCACCGGGGCGAGAGGGTCGTCATGAGCAGTCTTCTTGGCCATCGCGTACAGCATGGCACGGGCCACTGACAGCGCCGTAGCTGCGGACCGGGGGGATGACAGGGGGCTGGTGGGGCGCCGGAGCGGGTTGGTCGCGCAGCTCCTCGCGCCCCTGGACGGGCGCGCCCACGCAGGCCCGGCAGCGCTGCCTGCGCAGCACCCGCCGACGCGGGCGAGCGAAAACCCACCCCCGCCCAGCCCACCGGGCGTCACCTGACGAACCCGGCCCCACCTCACCCGGCCAAGCCGCCGCAGGCTCACGGCTCTTCCCGCCACCCGTCCCACTCCCCCGCGAACTCGTTCAGCTCCCCGGCGTCCAACCGCCCCGCCGCATCCCGCAGCACGACGAGCCACTGCGCGTCCTCCGCATCGTCCTCCCCCGCCAGCGCGTCCCGAACGACCTGCGGCTCCTCGTCCACCCCGAACCGCTCCGAGAGCGCCTCGACGACCTCCTCCGCGGCATCCCGATCGGGCAGCACCAGCACATGTCTCACATCGCTCACGGCACCATTTTCCAGCTCGGCCCCGGTGCCCGACCGCTCACCCCTTCGGCACGGCCTGCACACCGCCGTTCCCGTCGGGGTGCCGCACCGTCGGCACCTGGTCGAGCTCGATACCGAACCTCTCCCGGTACGTCCCCAGCACCTCCTCGTCCGTCCCCAACTCCCGTTCCTCCCGCGCCCCGTCGGCCTCCGTCACCTTGAAGACACGACCGCTGAGAGTGATCCGCCCGCCGTCCTCCGTCACCCTCGAACACACCAGTGACCGGGTGAAGTGCGAGGCCGGCGAGGTGCTGTGCCACCAGGCCCCGGCCACGAAATCCCCGAGCGCCCGGGGCCGCACCTCGAGCCGGTACTGGCTCCTGCCGCCCATGAGGACATCCAGATCCGCGGCGTCACTCCCTCCCCTCTTCACCGCACCGTCCCCGCTCCGCACCCCGGCGGCATCGGGCCCCGCCTCGACGATCCGGAAGGTCCCGCAGGGATCCTCCTGCTCTCCCCGCGCCCCGAACGCCAGCGGGTAGTGGCTGTGCGCCCCGAACCCGACATCGGCCAGCCACTCGCCCCCGTCCACGGTCCGCACTCGCAGGGCCAGATGGTCGTACGGGATCCCGAGCCGCCCCTCGTCCCCGTACACCCGGCCGGCGAGCAGAGTGACGTCGTAGCCGAGCGCGGCCAGCAACGCCCCGAACGCCCCGTTCAGTTCGTAGCAGAACCCTCCCCTCCGGGCGCCCACCACCTTCTCCACCAGCCGCTCCTCCTCCAGCACGATCTCCTCGCCGAGGTGGACCGACAGGTTCTCGAAGGGCACGGTCTGCAGATGGCGCAGATGCAGCTCGCGCAGGACCTCCACGGTGGGCCACGCCGGGTGCTGGACTCCCAGTCGGCGGAGATATGCGTCAACCTGTGTGGGATTCATGCCTCCAGTCTCGCGCCACCCACAGCTCCGCACCGCCCGCGCCACTGCCACCAGCGCCGCGCCCCGCACCTCCTCCGTCTCCGGCGTCTCCGGCTCTGTCTCCCTCTCTGTGTCCGCCGCCAGCCCCGGCGACCGCCAGCGCCCCGTCCCGGTCCGTCCGCAGCACCACGGCACCCCCGGCCCGCAGCGCGGCGACCGTACCGGGAGCCGGATGGCCGTACGAGTTGTCGGCACCGACGGAGATGAGCGCGAGCCGCGCGGCGGCCCTGAGTATCAGCTCCGGGTCCTGGTAGGCCGAACCGTGGTGAGCGACCTTGAGGACATCCACCCCGGCCAGCCGCGCACCCGCCGGTGACCTCAACAGCTCCTGCTGGGCCGGGGGTTCGAGGTCCCCGAGGAGGAGGAAGCGCAGCCCGGCCGAGCGTACGAGCATCGTGACACTGGCGTCGTTCGGCCCGTCCGTCGCCGCCACCGTCGCGGGGCCCGCCGGCGGCCACAGCACCTCCCAGGTGAGCGCTCCCGTACGCCGCTCCTCCCCGGCTACGGCACGCGTCACCGGAATGCGCCGGGCGGCCGCCTCCCGCCGTACGGCCTCGGCCTGGTCCAGCGGCTCCTCGAACCCCGTCGTCTCGATCGCCCCCACCGACCGCCCCCGCAGCACCCCGGCCAGCCCCGCCACGTGGTCGGCGTGGAAATGGGTCAGCACCACGAGCGGCACCTTGGTGATGCCGAGCGTGCGCAGACAGTCGTCGACGAGCCTCGGATCGGGTCCGGCGTCCACGACCACTCCCGTGCCCTCGCCCGCCGCCAGCACCATCGCGTCGCCCTGGCCCACGTCGCACATCGCCAGCCGCCAGCCCGGCGGTGGCCAGCCCGTGATCACCCGGGTCAGTGGTGGCGGCTGCACGACCGTGAGCACGAACGCCATGGCACAGACGGCACACCACCAGGGATGCCTCAGCAGCCGTCGCCCGACAAGCAGCAGGAGCCCGGTGACGAGTGCGAGCAGCCCCGCCCCTGTCCAGCTGCCCGGCCAGTCCACTCCCCCGCCGGGCAGCGACGCCCCGGTCCGGGCGACGTCCGCGATCCACCCGGCGGGCCAACTCGCACACCAGGCCAGCGCCTTGGCCACCGGCATCGTCACGGGTGCCGTCGCCAGCGCCGCGAAGCCGAGCACCGTAGCCGGGGCGACCGCGAACTCCACGAGCAGATTGCACGGCACCGCCACCAGGCTCACCCGCGCCGACAGCACAGCGACCACCGGCGCGCACAGGGCCTGCGCGGCGGCCGCGGCGGCCAACGCCTCCGCCAACCGCGGCGGTACCCGGCGCCGGCGCAACGCCAGGCTCCAGCGCGGCGCGAGCGTGAGCAGGGCGCCGGTGGCCAGCACGGAGAGCAGAAAGCCGTAACTGCGGGCCAGCCAGGGGTCGTACAGCACCAGCAGCAGGACGGCTGTCGCCAGCGCTGGGATCAGTGATCTGCGGCGTCCGGTCGCGAGCGCGAGCAACGCGACGGCCCCGCAGGCCGCGGCCCGCAGCACGCTCGGGTCCGGCCGGCACACGACGACGAATCCCAGCGTGAGGCCGCCGCCGAGCAGAGCGGTCGTCCGCAGCGACACCCCGAGGCGGGGCGCCAGTCCCCGTCGCTCGACGAGTTGGGCGAGGCCGGGCGGCCCGATGAGCAGGGCGAGCAGGATCGTGAGGTTGCTGCCGGAGACGGCGAGCGTGTGTGCGAGGTCGGTCTCCTTGAAGGCTTCGTCCAACTCGGGTGTGATCCGCGAGGTGTCTCCGACGACCAGCCCAGGCAACAGCGACCGGGCATCCGCCGGCAGCCCGTCGGTGGCTTCCCGCAGCCCTTCCCGCAACCGCCCCGCGAACCGCTGCGTCCCCGACGCCTCCCCCACCACCTCGGGCCCTCCCTGGTCCCGCACCCGCAGTACGGCCGCGACCCGGTCACTCCCGGCCAACGCCGGCGCGGCACGCGCGGTGACCCGCACCCGCGTGGACGGCAGCAACCCGAGCCAGGGCGACCGAGCCGGACCTTCCACGGCGGACGGCGCACTACGTGCCCCCTGTGCACCCGAGCCGGCGCCCGCACGCGCGTCGACGATCAACAGCACCGGCGCCCGCGTCACCACCGCCCGCCCGTCCGCCGTCTCCACCCGCCGGACGTCGGCACCGACGACGACGGCGGTCGGGGCCGCGTGGTCCCCCGTAACGCGGGGCCGGGTCAGCCGGGGGTCGGAGGTCACCTCGACCTCGGCGGTCACGGTGGCGTACTGCCGGGCCAGCGCGGGCACCGGTCCCCGTCGCAGATCGGCCCCGTGCAGCCCGGCCGACATGGCGGCCGCCGCGACGCAGAGCAGCACAGCGGCGACCGGCACCCGGCCGCCCCTTCCCGGGCCCCGCACTCGGCGCCACCGTCCCGCCAACAACACGCAGGCGAGCACCAGGCACCCGGCCACCATCCACGTGACCCACCCCGACGAGGCATCCAGGGTCACAGCGGCCGTGGCCCAGGCCGCGAGCGCCGCCGGTACCAGCCGCAGATCCGTAGGGCCTTCCTGCCGGGGGTGGGCATCCCCGAGTCGCTTCCCCGAGGCAGCGTGCACAGCGACCCGCACCGGCGCCTCGTTCTCATGCTCTCGCCGCATCCTGGAGTCGTGCCTCATGGCTGTACGAGATTCCGCAGATCGGCGAAGCGGCGGTCGCCGATGCCGTTGACCTCGCGCAGTTCGTCCACCGAGCGGAAGCCGCCGTGCCGGGTGCGGTAGTCGACGATGTGCTGGGCCAGCACAGGGCCGACGCCGGGCAGGGTGTCGAGCTGGTCCACGGTGGCGGTGTTCAAGGAGAGAGGGGCCGCCGGGCCGGCCTGGCCACCGGAGACGGAGCCGCCCGTGCCGGGCGCAGGCGGGGGTGGGGCCGGGCCGCCGACGATCACCTGCTCGCCGTCCACAAGGAACCGCGCGCGGTTGAGTGCGTCGGTGTTCGTGCCCGGCCGCACTCCACCGGCCGCCTTCAACGCGTCGGCGAGCCTGGAGCCGGCCGGCAGCCGCTGGATGCCGGGCTCACGCACCTTGCCACCGACATCCACGACGATCTCGGCCCCGGCCGGTCCGGCCGTGTTCGGAACCCCGCCCGAGACGGCCGGACCCGCTGCTCCTCGCCGTCCACCCGCGCTGCTCGCCCCGCTCTCCCCGAACGGGGCCGCAGCGCGCACCACTTCGGGCGCCTGGACGGACTGCGTCCGGCCCGTCCAGAAGTGCTGCACGGCGAACACCGCGGCGACGACGAGCAGCACCGAGAGGGCGACCACGTTCCGCCGCTCCAGCCCGCACCGCGCCTGCAGCCACACCGGCATCCGCTCCCGCAGAGCCGACCCGGCCCGTTCCCGCCAGTCCCCGTACCCGCTGCCGCTCCCGGAATCGGTGTCTCGCCAGGCCCCATCCCTGGTATCGGCGTCCCGCCAAATCCCGTCCCGAGAACCTGCGTCCCGACGGGTCCTCGTCGCGGAACCAGCGCCCCGCCGACTCTCTTCGGCAGCACCCGCCTCCCACCGAGCCCTCTCCACGAACCCGGCCGCGTCGGCGCGCGAACCGGCCTCGGCGACATCGACGGCACCGGCACCGGCAGTCTCCAGGCGCTCCGGGTCGCCCCCCGCCACTTCGTCGCTTACGCCCGGGCCGCCCGGCGGCGGCCCCTTCCCCGAGTCCCGCCGCTCCGCGGCCCGTTCGGCGAAGAGCACCTCTGCCCGCCGCTGGAGTTCGTCCGCCGAGGCGGCATGCCGATGCCGGACCCGGCCTTGAGTGCCGGGCGGTCGGCGATGCCGTGAACGCCCGTCGGAACGGGGGCCGCGGCCCGGCCCGCTGGTCGCCGTCGCTGTACGTGAGCGTGATCGAAGTGCCATGCGCCGAGGATCGGCCACATCCGCACTCTCGCGATGATCTTGGTCAATTCCCGGGGATTACCCATCGGTTGTGGAAAACTCCGCCACCCGGACGAGTGATTCAGGCACACCGCGTGGCTCCGTCACCGGGGCGAGACCACGACCCCCAGCAACCCGGGCCCCGTGTGCGCCCCGATCACCGCCCCGACCTCGCTCACATGCAGGTCGACAAGTCCCGTCACCCGCGCCCGCAGACGGTCCGCGAGGGCCGCCGCCCGGTCGGGGGCGGACAGATGATGGACCGCGATGTCGACCGGCGCGCTGCCGGCCCGGTCGGCCGCGATCTCCTCCAGGCGGGCGATGGCCTTCGACGCCGTCCGCACCTTCTCCAGGGGCTCGATCCGTCCGCCGACCAGCTTCAGCAGCGGTTTGACGGCGAGCGCGGATCCGAGGAGAGCCTGCGCGGCGCCGATCCGGCCGCCACGGCGCAGATAGTCGAGGGTGTCGACGTAGAAGTAGGCGGACGTGCCCGCGGCCCGCTTCTCCGCCGCCATGACCGCTTCGTCGACCGTGCCGCCCGTCTCCGCGGCCTCGGCGGCGGCGAGCGCGCAGAACCCGAGAGCCATGGCGATCATGCCGGTGTCGACCACGCGCACCGGCACCGGCGCCTCACGCGCCGCCACGACCGCCGCGTCGTAGGTGCCGGAGAGCTCGGCGGACAGATGCAGCGAGACGATGCTGGTGGCGCCGGACTCGGCGACCTTGCGGTAATGCTCCGCGAACACCTGGGGGCTGGGCCGCGAGGTGGTGACGGAGCGTCGCTTCTGCAGTGCCTGGGCCAGTGACCGGGTGGAGATCTCGGTGCCCTCTTCCAGCGCGCGGTCGCCGAGGACCACGGTCAGGGGTACCGCTGTGATGCCGTGCCGCTCCATCGTCCCCTGCGGCAGGTAGGCCGTTGAATCCGTGACGATCGCGACATGGCGGGACATGAGCTGGAGGTTACCTGCCGTAGCGTCCGGGTGGCAGCCCGGCCCCTGTCGCCCGGGGCTGCCGTGTCCGGATCAAGTCGTGCTCTCAGGACGGGGTTTCTTCTGCCAGGGGTAGGTGGGACGAGGGGCCTGCGGGGTGATCGCGGGCCGCGTCGGCTCCTCGGCGGTGCGGGAGCGTGGCGTCTCGGGCCAGGTCTGCTGCTCGGCGCTGCCGTCGGCGGTGGGGGTCTCGGGCCATGGGGGCGGTGTCGCGGTGGGCTCGGTCTTCGTCCAGTGCCGCAGGGCGCCGGACTCGACGTCGATCTGCGCGCTCAGCGTGTCCAGGTCGTCGTCGGCGAAGCGGCGCGCGCGGTCGCGTGCCGCCCAGCGCAGGGAGTCCGCCGACTGTGTGATGCGCTCGGTGCGCTCCCGCAGGCCGGGCAGGCGCTCCGCGAGCGTCGTACGGTCGGGCTCGGACTCCAGGCGCTTGAGTTCGCCGTCCAGTTCGTGGCCGTGGGCGCTGAGCCGCTGGAAGAGGCCGAGGGACTCCTTGAGGGATTCGTCCTCGGCCACGCCCGCGTGCAGCGCGTCCTGGGTGGCCCGCATCGAGGTGCGCAGCTTCAGCCGCAGCTGGGCCAGTTCGCCCGCCGGGCCGAGCTGGGCGAAGGACTTGGCGCGCAGGGTGTGGTCCTCGACCGTCCGCCGTGCCTGGGTGATGGTGCGGTCCACACCGCGCTTGGCGGCGCCGACGGCCTTCACCGTCGCGAACACGCCGAGCGCCACGAAGAGCACGAAGAGCAGGGCCACGATCGCGATCACCGCTTCCACGAAACTCCTCCTCCGCCCGGCCGACGGTCGCCGTGCCGTTCTTCAAAGGTAAACGCCACGGGCAGGCCCTGAGTTCCGGAGGAACCCCGAACCTGCCCGTACACAGCCCCTAGGGGTCTGAGGTCCTGGCCGGCGGATCACGCCGGGCGGGCCCTACGCCGGAACGATGTTCACCAGCTTCGGCGCCCGCACGATCACCTTGCGGATGCCCGCCCCGTCCAGTGCCGCCACGACCTTCTCGTCGGCCAGCGCGACCTTCTCCAGCTCGTCGTCGGAGATGGCGGGCGAGACCTCCAGGCGGGCCTTGACCTTGCCCTTGACCTGGACCACGCAGGTCACGGTCTCGTCCACGACGTACCGCGGGTCGGCGACCGGGAAGTCCTGGTGGACGACCGAGTCGGTGTGGCCCAGCTTGCGCCACAGCTCCTCGGCGATGTGCGGGGCCAGCGGCGCGATCAGCAGCACCAGCGACTCGGCGACCGGACGAGGCACCGCGGCGCCCGCCTTGGTCAGGTGGTTGTTCAGCTCGGTGACCTTGGCGATGGCGGTGTTGAAGCGCAGGCCCTCCAGGTCCTGGCGCACCCCGTCGATCGCCTTGTGCAGGGCACGCAGCGTCGTCTCGTCGGGCTCGGTGTCGACGACGGTCACCTCGCCGGTGGCCTCGTCGACGACGTTGCGCCACAGCCGCTGCAGCAGGCGGTACTGGCCGACCACCGCGCGCGTGTCCCACGGACGCGAGACGTCCAGCGGGCCCATCGCCATCTCGTACAGGCGCAGGGTGTCGGCGCCGTACTCCTCGCAGATCGCCTCGGGGGTGACGGCGTTCTTCAGGGACTTGCCCATCTTGCCCAGCTCGCGCTTGACCTGCTCGCCATGGTGGAAGAAGGCGCCGTCGCGCTCCTCGATCTCGGCGGCCGGCACCGGGAAGCCCCGGCTGTCGCGGTAGACGAAGGCCTGGATCATGCCCTGGTTGTACAGCTTGTGGAACGGCTCGGGCGACGAGATGTGCCCCAGGTCGTACAGGACCTTGGACCAGAAGCGCGCGTACAGCAGGTGCAGCACGGCGTGCTCGGCGCCGCCGACGTACAGGTCGACACCGCCGTGCGGCTGCCCCGCGCGCGGGCCCATCCAGTACTGCTCGATCTCCGGGTCGACCAGCTTCTCGCTGTTGTGCGGGTCCAGGTAGCGCAGCTCGTACCAGCAGGAGCCGGCCCAGTTGGGCATGGTGTTGGTCTCGCGGCGGTACGGGCGGGGACCGCGTCCGTCGCCCAGGTCCAGGGTCACGTCGACCCAGTCCTGGTTGCGGGACAGCGGGGTCTCCGGGGAGGTGTCCGCGTCGTCCGGGTCGAAGGTGCGCGGCGAGTAGTCCTCGACCTCGGGCAGCTCCAGCGGCAGCATCGACTCGGGCAGGGAATGGGCGATGCCGTCCTCGTCGTAGACGATCGGGAAGGGCTCGCCCCAGTAGCGCTGGCGGCTGAACAGCCAGTCGCGCAGCCGGAAGTTGACGGTGCCCTCGCCGATGCCCTTGCCCTGCAGCCACTCGGTGATGCGCGCCTTGGCCTCGGTCACGCCCAGGCCGTCCAGAGAGACGTCCTCGCCGTGCGAGTTCACGATCTTGGCGTCGTACGAGGCGAAGGCGTCGTCCCACGTCGAGGCGTCCGTGCCCCGGTCGTCGCTCGGCTCGACCACGCAGCGGATCGGCAGCTCGAAGGCGCGCGCGAAGGCGAAGTCACGCGTGTCGTGCGCCGGTACGGCCATGATCGCGCCGGTGCCGTAGCCCATCAGGACGTAGTCGGCGATGAAGACAGGGATCTGCTCGCCGTTGACCGGGTTGGTGGCGAACGCGCCGGTGAAGACACCGGTCTTGTCCTTGGCCTCGGCCTGGCGCTCGACGTCCGACTTGGAGGCGGCCTGGGCGCGGTAGGCGGCGACGGCCTCGGCCGGCGTGGCGTGGCCGCCGGTCCACACGTCGTGCGTGCCCTCGGGCCAGGCGGCCGGGGTGAACTTCTCGACCAGCGGGTGCTCGGGGGCCAGCACCATGTAGGTCGCGCCGAACAGGGTGTCCTGGCGCGTGGTGAAGACCGTGATCGCCTCGCCGTCGATCGGGAAGTCGACGCGGGCGCCCTCGGAGCGGCCGATCCAGTTGCGCTGCTGCAGCTTGATGGCCTCGGGCCAGTCCAGCTCGTTCAGGTCGTCCAGCAGGCGGTCGGCGTACGCGGTGATCCGCATGTTCCACTGGCGCAGCTTGGCCTTGAAGACGGGGAAGTTGCCGCGCTCGCTGCGGCCGTCCGCGGTGACCTCCTCGTTGGCCAGCACGGTGCCCAGACCCGGGCACCAGTTGACCGGCGCGTCGGAGGCGTACGCCAGGCGGTACTCACCCAGGACGTCGGCACGCTCGGCGGCGGACAGGGCGTCCCAGGAACGGCCGCCGGGAACCGCGCGCTCACCGGACTCGAACCGCGCGACCAGCTCGGAGATCGGGCGGGCCTGCTTCGCCTTGTCGTCGTACCAGGAGTTGAAGATCTGGACGAAGATCCACTGGGTCCACTTGTAGTACTCCGGGTCGATCGTGGCGAACGACCGGCGCTTGTCGTGGCCCAGGCCCAGCCGGCGCAGCTGGGACTTCATGTTGTTGATGGCGGCCTCGGTGGTGACCCGGGGGTGCTCGCCGGTCTGCACGGCGTGCTGCTCGGCGGGCAGGCCGAAGGCGTCGAAGCCCAGGGTGTGCAGGACGTTGTGGCCGGTCATCCGCTGGAAGCGCGCGAAGACGTCGGTGGCGATGTAGCCCAGCGGGTGGCCGACGTGCAGGCCCGCACCGGAGGGGTACGGGAACATGTCCATGACGTACTTCTTGGGCTTGGCGACCAGCCCGGGGTCGCCCGCCAGGTCACCCTTGGGGTTCGGCGCCGCATAGGTGCCGTCGGCATCCCAGACGTCCTGCCAGCGTGCCTCGATCTCGGCCGCGACGGCGGCCGTGTAGCGGTGCGGCGCGGCCACCTCGGCGGCAGCGGGGTTCGTCTCGCTCATGGTCCTCAAAGCTCCATCGATCGTCTCTGCCGGCGGCTGTGTCGTCCGGAAACGAAAAATCCCCTCGCACAGGAGGGGATGCCGCGCCGATTCCGACCACGTCTTCACCGGTGGTCGGGACTGATCAGCGCGGCTCGCTAAGCAGAAGGCGTACGGCACGCATGGCGTCAGAGTACCGCAGCCGTTGAGCAAGCCGCGACGAGCTTACGTATGCCTCTTTGGCACCGGGTGCCGCACTCGCCGCCGCAGTCGAGCGCAACCGTCCGATCCGACACTGGAACTGAGTCATGGCCAATGGTTACTTCGCGTAACAGCTACTAAGGGACATCACAACGGCCCCGCAGTCGTTTGATAACAACGCAATAACTCAAATGCCGTACCCATCGGTATGGCGCCACTTAGAGTGCGGCAGCGGGACCGCCTTCCCGAACCGCTCGGAGTTGCCCCCATGAACCCTCGTAGTACTAGCAGCACGCTCCCCAGGACCGGCCGGTCGGCCTACGGGGTGGCGACGGCCGTCTTTCTGCTGGCCATCCCTCTGGTCGTGGTGTACGGAGGTGTCTGGCTCCAGGACTTCCTCAACTTCGGAGCGGGCGTGGTGACGCTCGTCCTCCTCACCTGCTCCGTGATCTGGGGGCTCGTCGCACAGGACCGGCTGATCCTCAACACCCGGCAGCGGATCGTCGCGCAGGGGATCCACCGGATCACCGCCGTGGGCTCGATCGCGTTCCTTCTGTTGCACATCGGGATCAAACTGACCCTCGACCACACCACCTGGATCGCCGCGTTCATCCCGTTCGGGCTCGGCTTCAGCAGCAGCGGCGGCCTCATAGGTCTCGGCACCCTGGCCGGCCAGCTCATGATCTTCGTCGGCATCACCGGCGCCCTGCGCAACCGGTTCGCGTCCCCGGCGCCGGTCGCGGCACGGTGGCGGGCGATGCACATGCTGGCCTACCCGGCCTGGTGCGCCGGGCTGATCCACGGCCTGTACGCGGGGCGCGCGGTGAAGGCCCCGATCTTCACGTACATGTACGCGCTCTGCGTCCTCGGTGTCATCGCGGCCCTCGCCCTGCGCTCGGCACCCCGCCCCTTCAAGCGCAAGGTCACCGACCGGATCGCCATGCTCCTCGGCACCGAGGAGCGGCCGGGCCGCGAGGAACTGGAGGCCAGCCGCGCCAGGCGGGCCGCGGAAACCGCCGCACCGGGACGCGAGAGCCGCCGGCCCGCCGAGTCCGCCGGCCGGCGTTCTGAGTCCGCCCTGCCCGGCTACGAGGGCCTGACCCAGCAGACCGGCGGTATGCCCCTCTACCAGGCCCCACCGGCCCCGGAGCCCGCGGGCAGCGGATTCGCCGCCGCCTATCGCGCCGTGTCACCCAACGCACAGCAGCCCTTCGACACCGGCCAGACCGCGCGCATGGACATGCCGATGGACATGCAGGCCGCCACCGACCCCATCGCGCGCATGGACAGCGGCGGCAGCACCTCCGGCAGCTGGCCGGTCCCGTCCCCGCCACCGGTCGGCGAAGCGCCCCCCTCCGCCTACGACCCGCTCCAGGACACGGGGTACAACATCCCGACCTATGACGGTAATTCGGGCACGGCCAGCTATCTCTCAGGTGATGTGCGCGACACAGGTGAGACGAACACCCTTTACGGCACGTACAACCCGAATGACACGTACAACAGCGGTCCCGCCACGGATACAACGCCCGGTCAGTCGTACGACTTCGACACACCGGGCTCGGGCGAACCTTGGAACACGCCTTCCGGAGGCTATAGGTGAACGAGGCCCTGCCCGACGTACCAGAAGTCCGCGTGGTCGGCCTTCCTCAGCTCACGTCGGGTTTCGACCTTGTCGAACGACTTGACCTGCCCATGCACCTGAAGGTGCACGGGCCGCTCGAACCCATGGGCGGGGAGCAGCTCGCGAAGCTCTCCGAAGCCATCAACCTGAAGGGGCGCGGCGGCGCCGGCTTCCCCTTCCACAAGAAGCTGCGCTCAGTCGCCGAGGCAGCGATCAAGCGCGGCGTCCGCCCGGTCGTCGTCGTCAACGGCAGCGAGGACGAACCGGCCTGCCGCAAGGACACGGTGCTCATCAACCGTGCCCCGCACCTCATCCTGGACGGCGCCCTCCTGGCCGCCGAAGCCCTGGGTGCCCGCACGCTCGTGGTGGGGGTCACCCGGGAGTCCACCCAGCGGTCCATGGAGGCCGCCCTCGCCGAACGCGGTCTCAGCAACGGCCGCAGATCGGCTCTACGCGCACGCGTGCAGCGCAATCCCGTCCGTATGGTCACCGGAGCGGCGGCCTCGCTGATCCGTTCCATCGACGGCGGCCCGGCCATCCCGCCCGGTCGCAAGATCAGCGCCTCCCAGAGCGGCGTCGGCGGGGCGCCGACCCTGCTGTCCAACGCCGAGACCTTCGCGCAGCTCGCGATCGCCGCCCGCATCGGCCCGGAGCGCTACGGCAACACCGGGCTGTACGACGAGCCGGGCACCGTCATGCTCACGGTCTCCGGCGCCGTCGCCCGCCCGATGGTGATCGAGGTCCCCACGGGCGTACCGCTGCGCTACGTCCTGCAGTTGGCCGGCGCCCCGCCGGTCCCGCAGGGCGTGCTGACCGGCGGCTACCACGGCAAGTGGATCGACGCGGCCACGGTCAACGAGGCGATCGTCTCCCGCAACTCCCTGGACGCCGTGGGCGGCGCGCTCGGCGCCGGCGCGATCCTGCCGATCACTCAGGAGACCTGCCCACTGGGTGAGTCGCTGCGCGTGGCGCAGTGGCTGGCCGAGGAGAGCGCGGGCCAGTGCGGCCCCTGCTATCTCGGTCTGCCGGCCGCCGCGCGCGGCATGGAGGACATCCTCAACGGCGGCGGCCCTGCCGCTCTGGAGGCCCTCAAGCAGGTCGCCAAGAACGTGAAGCGGCGCGGTGCCTGCTCGCACCCGGACGGCTCCGCGATGTTCCTGGAGTCGACCATCAAGGCGTTCACCGACGACTTGGCCGCCCATGTCCTCGGCAACGGCTGCGGACGGCCCGTGGAGGGCGTTCTGCCGCTCTTCGAGGGCGGCAGGACACCCACCGGCATCCCGGGTGGCGCCGAGGCCGAGGAGAACGGTCCCAGCCGTCAGAAGATCTACGTCGACTGGACACTCTGCCGGGGCCACGGTCTGTGCGCCGACATCCTGCCCGAGGTCTTCGAACTCGGCGCCGACGGCTTCCCCACCGTCGCCCAGGCGCAGGTACCGCGCTACGCCGAGGCGAAGGCGCTACGCGCGGTGCGTCGCTGCCCCGCGCTCGCCCTGCGCCTCGAGGAGGAGACAGCGCGCGACAAGGGCCCTTCCCGCAACCTGCCGGTCCTCTCCCAGGGCCGCGGGCGCCGCGCACTGGGCCGCTGAACCGTCACCACGAAAGGGCCGCCCTGAAGAGGGCGGCCCTTTCGGCTGTCCGGCCACAACTGCCTCTGAAAACGCCGAGATCCCGCCGGATCGATGATCCGGCGGGATCTTTCTGTGGAGCTAAGGAGATTTGAACTCCTGACCCCCTGCATGCCATGCAGGTGCTCTACCAACTGAGCTATAGCCCCGAGCGGTGTTCCGCGGGTCTCCCCGGCGGCGACGCCAACATTACACGGTCCACCGGGTGGAACACCAAATCGTTTCGCTGGGGCGGGAGGGGCGACGTCAAGCGGTCACGAACGAGTAGAACCGCTTCAGCGTGCAGTGTTCTTCGAGGAGGCGGCCATAGATCGGCTCACCCTCGAGTTCGCGGTACGTCTCGATGGGGTCGCCTTTTATGATCAGCGCCCGCGCGCACTCCTCGCACCAGTACTGGTAGTCGGGATTGACCGGCTCCATGTCCCGCACGATCGGCGTCCCGCTGCCGCACCAGTCGCACTTTCGCCTGTGTGCACCCATCCGTCAGCTCCAGCTGTGGCCGCAGGCCGTGCACACGTAGGAGATCCCGCCGTTGTCACCGAGTACCTGGGCGACATGGACAGAACCGCAGGAAGGGCAGATGAGGCGGACCGTCGTGTCCCTTGTCGACGCCGCTTCGCGGAGGTGGCCGACCTCCACGATGATGCTCGCAGGCATCACTACTCCCTCCCGTCGGGCCGCGCCCCCTTCCGGCCGTTTGATTCTGCCACGGCCGGACCAATACGGTCAGCGACGCCTGAGTACCAGTCCGGACACGGCGCCCACCGCGGCGGTCCCGGCCAGCGCGAACATGCACGCCCAAAGCGCCTCCGCAGAGGTATACGCCTCAGAGGGGCCGAGTGACTCAAGTCGGTTCAAGAACAGTGTGCCGAAGCCCGCGACACCGATCAGCTGGCCGAGCTGGGTGACCGTGGCGAGCAGACCGCTGGCGTCCGCCGCGTGCAGGGGCGGCACCGTGGCCAGGGCCCCGGTGAGTGTGGGGCTGAAGGCAAGCGCGAGCCCCACGCCCACGCCGGCGTACGCCGCGTACAGCGCGACACCGCCGTCGCCACCGTCCTTGAGCGCCAGGCCCACGCCCAGCGAGGCCAGCACGGTGATCACGAACCCGGCGGGCGTCAACAGCCGCTGCCAGGAGGCCGGCCAGGCGCGCCAGGTCAGTCCGACGATGCCGAAGATCACCGCGGTCGGCGCGAAGGAGAGTCCGGCCCGCAGCGCGCTGTAGCCGAGGCCGCCCTGCACGTACAGGGTGAGCACGAAGAGGAAGCCGCCGTTGACGGCCATGACCGCCATGATCCGGAAGACGGCGAGGCCCATGCCGGGATGGCGCAGCACGCTCGGTGTGATCAGCGGGGCACCGCCGCGCCGCGCCAGCCGGGACTCGTAGCCGCAGAAAACGGTGAACAGGATCGCGGCGACGGCCAGCGACAGCCAGGACCACAGCGGCCAGTCCTCCTCCTGCCCGAGCACCAGCGGCACCGTGCACAGCGACACGGCCGCGCCGAGCAGGACCAGGCCGGGCAGGTCGAGGCCGCGCGCCCGGTCCCGGGGCGTCGGACGGTCCCCGGGCAACAGGACACGCGTGCCTACGGCGAGCAGGACCAGACCCACCGGCACGTTCACGAGGAACACCGGCCGCCAGCCCGTGCCGAACAGGTCGGCGCTGACCAGGACTCCACCGACGACCTGCCCGGCGGCGGCGCCGACCGCGAGGACCGCCGAGTACACGCCGAGCGCCTTCATCCGGGCCTCGCCGGTGAAGTTGCGCTGGATCAGGCTGAGCACCTGCGGGATCATCACCGCCGAACCGGCGCCCTGCACCAGCCGGAAGACGATCAGTGCGGTGGCTCCCTGCGCCAGCCCGCACGCGAGCGAAGCCGCCGTGAACAGGGCGAGCCCGGCGAGGTGGACGCGGCCGTGCCCGAACCGTTCGCCGAGCCGGGCGCCGGTGATCAGCAGCACCGAGTACGTGATGGCGTATCCCGCGACGACCAGCTGGAGTTGGGCGCCGGAGGCGTGCAGTTCCGTGCCGATCGTCGGGGCCGCGACGTTCACGATGAACACGTCGAGCAGCGCCATGAACTGGGCGGCGAGCACAAGCGCGAGCAGCGGCCGGGGCCGGTTGTCAGTGGCGGGTGCTTCACTTTTGGCAGAGGGGAAAACGGGTGCGGGATCCGGTCCCGTCCGGGGCGTTGTCGTCATGCCGTCGAGCCTGAGGACATCCCGGTAAGGGTGCCGAGAGCCCGCCGATGCTGGTACTGCCAGCACCTGGCAAGCGCTGGGTGCGGCACCGAGGATGGTCGTGACGAGGGGGACGTGACGATGAGGACGACACAGCGACGACGGCCCGAGCTGGCCACGTTCCTGCGCAGCAGGCGGGCCCGGGTGACTCCGGCCGACGTGGGCATGCCGCCGGGACTCAGGCGCCGCACCCCGGGACTGCGCCGCGAGGAGGTCGCCCAGCTCTCCGGCGTCGGTGTGACCTGGTACACGTGGCTGGAGCAGGGCCGGCCGATCAACGCGTCCGCGCAGGTCCTGGACGCCGTGGCCCGCACGCTCCGGCTCGACCCTCCGGAGCGGGAGCATCTGTACCGCCTGGCGCAGGTGCCGTTCGCCCCGGACCCGGAGGGCCTGACGCGGTCGACGGGCCCGGAGGTGCAGGGCATCATCGACGCCCTCGCCCCGCTCCCGGCGGTCGTCTACAACTCGCGCTACGACATCCTGGCCACCAATCCGGGCTACCGGGACCTGTTCCTGATCCCCGAGATCGTCGACATCGGGGTGGCGAACGCGCTGTGGACGCTGTTCACGGTCTCCGAGCGGGCATGTCCGCTGATGCACCGGGAGCGCGAGCTGCCCGTCATGGTGGCGACGCTGCGGTCCTCGTACGGCAGACATGTGGGCGAGCCGGCCTGGGAGCGCTTCATAGCCGGGCTGGCGGCGGCCAGCCCGTACTTCGCCGAACTGTGGGAGAGCGGAGAGGTGGTGCAACCGGGGCCACGCGTCAAGACGTTCCGTCACAAGGCGGTGGGCGAACTGCGGATGACGTCTCAGTCGCTCTCGATCGACGGGATGCCTGAGTGCCGGATCGTGGTCTACACACCGGAGGACGAGGAGACCCGGCAGAAAACGGCGCGGCTGCGGGAGCACACAGAAAATCCCGCCTCCTGAAGGAGACGGGACCCTGATGATCACCGATCTTTGACAACTCAACAGAGTGTCGATCTGTGGAGCTAAGGAGAATTGAACTCCTGACCTCCTGCATGCCATGCAGGCGCTCTACCAACTGAGCTATAGCCCCTTGTGTTCTTCCCGCTCGGCGGGCGAACAAGAAGAACTTTAGCCTGCGACCTGCCGGAAGTGAAATCCGCTCCGGAGCCCTCAGTCGTCGTCGCCGAGCACCGGCTCCGGGAGGGTGCCGGCATTGTGCTCCATGAGGCGCCAGCCGCGGGCGCCCTGGCCGAGGACGGACCAGCAGCAGTTGGAGAGGCCGCCGAGGCTCTCCCAGTGCCGGGAGTCCAGACCGAGCAGCCGGCCGATGGTGGTGCGGATCGTGCCGCCGTGGCTGACCACGACAAGGGTGCCGTCCTCGGGGAGCTTCTCGGCGTGCCGGAGCACGACGGGAGCGGCGCGGTCGGCGACCTCGGTCTCCAGTTCGCCGCCGCCGCGGCGGACCGGCTCACCGCGCTTCCACGCGGCGTACTCCTCGCCGTGCCGGGCGATGATCTCCTCGTGCGTCAGTCCCTGCCAGACGCCCGCGTAGGTCTCGCGCAGGCCCTCGTCGTGGGCCACCTCCAGGCCGGTGAGCGCGGCGAGCTCGGCCGCGGTGTTCGCGGCCCGCTGGAGGTCGGAGGCGACGATGGCGTCGGGCTGGAGGGAGGCCAGCAGCCGGGCGGCCCTGCGGGCCTGGCCGACACCGGTCTCGGTGAGCTCGACGTCGGTGGTGCCCTGGAAGCGGCGCTCCACGTTCCAGGCGGTCTGGCCGTGCCGCCACAGGATGACGCGACGGCCCCGGCCCTTCCGGTCGGCGGGAGCGGTCATCGCGGCTCCCCGAACTCGGCGGCGTCCTCCTCGGCCCGGAGCTTGGTGTGCTCCTCCGCCTTGCCGCGGGTCGCCTTGGCGTCGGCCGGCAGCTCCAGCTCGGGGCAGTCCTTCCACAGCCGCTCCAGAGCGTAGAAGACCCGCTCCTCGCTGTGCTGGACATGGACGACGATGTCCACGTAGTCGAGCAGGACCCAGCGGGCCTCGCGGTCGCCCTCGCGGCGCACCGGCTTGGCGCCGAGCTCCTTCGAGAGCCGCTCCTCGATCTCGTCGACGATGGACTTGACCTGGCGGTCGTTGGGTGCGGACGCCAGCAGGAAGGCGTCGGTGATCGACAGGACGTCGCTGACGTCGTAGGCGATCACATCATGGGCGAGCTTGTCGGCGGCCGCCTGCGCGGCGGCGTTGATGAGCTCGAGAGAACGGTCAGTGGCGGTCACTACAAGGCTTTCGGTCGGCGGTCGATTGACATCAAGGGTCTCACGGACCGCCGACGGCACCCCACGTGATCGTGGAGATCACGCGGGGTGCCGCTTCGGAGCCTGGGCCTGGGTCTAGGACGAGGAGGACGGCTTGTAGTCCTGGCCGAGGATCACGGAGACGTTCGCGCTCGACGACAGGTTGCCCTTGGTGACCGCGCCGGCGGGCAGGCCCAGGGTCTTGGCGACCTCGGTGGCGTTCGCCTTGTCGGCCGCGTCGGAATAGACGACCTTGGAGGTGGCCTGCGCCGAGGAGGGCGTGCCGCCGTCGACGAAGGTGAAGCCGCCGTTGAGGAGGACGACGCGCGCCTTCTCGGTGTTGTCCTTGGTGCCGGTGGCGTTCTGGACGGAGACGCTCACGGCCGCGTCCTTGTCGGGACTCTTCGCCTTGCCGCCGAGGACGTCCTTGACCACGCTCGCACTGGCCGCCGCGCTGAGCGTGCCGTCCTGCTGGACGGGCAGCAGCGCGGTCTTGTAGTCGCCGCCCTTGGCGAGGTCGGCGAGCTTGGCGAGGAAGGTGCCGAGATCCTTGTCGGTCAGGGACGGGTCCAGGATCTGGGCCAGTGTCTGCACGGTGGTGGTCGCCGCCGTCGGGTCGGAGGACAGCTTGCGCAGCACGCCCTGCAAGACCTGGCCGAAGCGCTCCAGCTGGGCGTTCTGGGCCTCGCCGGAAGCGCGGTAGGTGGCGTAGGCGACGGCCATCTTGCCGCTGAGGGTCTGCCCCTTCCCCTTGTTCACCAGGGGCGCCTGGCCCTTCTTCTTGGCGTCCGGGTCGGGTACGGCGGTGTTGGTGTCGACGTCGATGTTGCCGACGAGGTCGACCAGGTTCTGCAGATAGGGGGTGTCCAGACGCCAGGTGCCCTCGATGTCGGTGCCGAGGGCGGTGTCGAGGGAGTCGACGGTCCCGGAGGAACCGTCGTCGTCGACCGACTTGGCGAGGGTCGTGGTGGTGCCGTCGTCGGCCGTCAGGGCGAGGGAGTTGGGGATCAGGACGGTGGTGCCCTGCTGGGTGGTGGTGTTGTCGACGAGCAGCGCCGTGGAGGTGCCGCCCTTCGCGGTGTTGTGCAGATGGACGACGATCACGTCGCGGTTCTGGGCGCTCGCCGCGATCGTGGTGCCCTTCTTGCTCTCCGGTTCCGAGAGACCGGGCAGCTTTCCGGCGTACCAGAGGTAGCCGACGCCGCCCACCGCGACCAGGGCGAGGACGACGACCAGGGCGACGAGCCGGCTGCGGGCGCGGCGCTTGGCCTCCTCACGGCGCTCGGTGCGGTTCTCGGTGAAGTTGAGCCAGTCGATGACGTCCTCGGAGTCACCGTCGGGGTCCTCGACGAACGCGAACTGTGCGGTGTGGTACTGCCGTTCGTCCCCGTCGGCGGGGTCCGCGCCGGGACGGGCGGCGTCGGGACGACCCGCGCCGGCGAGGTCCTCCTCGACTGCGGGGCGGTAGCCCTGGTCCGCGTGAGGGCCCGCAGCATGCCTTGGGTCGACCTGAGCGCCCGCAGCGTGCCCCTGAGCGGCCTGCGTGCCCGGCGCATGGCCCCGGCCGGCCTGCGTGCCCCGCGCCGGCCCGCTCTGCTGTGGGATGTAGGCGGTCTGTTCGGCGACTCGGGGCTGCTGACCGCTCGCGGCGGCCTGGCCGTAAGGGTCGTAGGCCGCCGAACCGCCGCCCTGCTGGGCCCCGTTGGCGTAGGGGTCGTAGGGCGGCACGGGCGCCTGCTGACCGGTGTCGCCGGCGCCGTAGGGGTCGTACGGCGGGACGGGGTTCTGGGTGCCCGTGTCGTACGGCGCGGCCTGTTGGCTGTCCGTGGCATACGGGTCGTAGCCGTAACCCTGCTGCGCGTAGGGGTCGTACTGCTGTCGCGGGGCCTGTTGCGGCGGGACCTGCTGGTACACCGGCCGGCCGTACTCGTCGTAGCCGACGAGTGCGTACTGGTTCTCCTGATCGTTGCCGTAGCCCGCGTCGTATCGGTCGTTCACCGGTGCCCCTCTCGGCTCACTCGCCGCGGTACAGCTCGCGCTTGTCGATGTAACGCACGACTCCGTCCGGCACCAGGTACCAGACGGGGTCGCCCTTGGCGACTCTCGCCCGGCAGTCGGTGGAGGAGATGGCCAGGGCGGGGACCTCGACGAGCGAGACACCGCCCTCGGGCAGCCCGGGGTCGGCCAGGGTGTGGCCGGGCCGGGTGACTCCGATGAAGTGCGCGAGGGAGAAGAGCTCTTCCGCGTCCCGCCAGGTGAGGATCTGGCCGAGGGCGTCGGCGCCCGTGATGAAGAAGAGGTCGGTGTCGGGGTTGAGGGACTTGAGGTCGCGCAGCGTGTCCGTGGTGTAGGTCGCGCCGCCGCGGTCGATGTCGATGCGGCTGACCGAGAACTGCGGGTTCTCGGCGGTCGCGATGACCGTCATCAGATAGCGGTCCTCGGCCGGGGAGACCCGGCGGTGGGTCTTCTGCCACGGCTGGCCGGTCGGTACGAACACCACCTCGTCCAGGTGGAACTGCGCGACGGCCTCGCTGGCCGCCACGAGGTGCCCGTGGTGGATCGGGTCGAACGTCCCGCCCATGACGCCGAGGCGGCGCTTGCCGGGGTTCGACGGGCTGTTGCCCGGGCCGGTAGGCATGTCCTGCTCTCCCATGCGTGCAGACCCTACCGGCCCGATCTGAGGAGACCGGCCGGTGGAGGCCCCAAGTGCCCCGCTTTGGGCACTCGGCGCCTCAGCGGTCGCGGTTGAAACGGGTGGTGATCCACAGCAGGAGCAGCAGGATGAGGAACGCGGCGCCGCCGGTCACCAAGGGGTCGAGGCTCTCGTGGTTGCCGCCGTGCTCCTCGCCCTCTGCGGCGAGGGTGACCAACTGGGCAGCAGTGCTGTGGATGCTCATCTTCGGCAGGACCTATCCGGTGGGCGGGATAAAGATGTCGGCCCATCGTAAGCGGGCGCGGTGAGGGCGAACACGCCGACTCCACCGTTGGGGGACGGCAGGGAACCTTCGCCCTTTCTCAGTCGTCCTTCCGCTTGTACCCCCGCAGCAGGAACCACGCGGTGAACGCACAGCCCACGAACATCACGATCAGTACCACCCGGAGCAGATCTCCGGACCCCTGCTGCTCGGCGGCGCTCGCGGCCTCGGTGAGCCAGGCGGCCCGGGTGTGCTCCATGACGTGGACTCCTTCGCTGTACTGCCCGTCCACGCTATCTCCGCCTAGGCTGGGCTCTGCTTCGGGGGGCGCAAAGGGCCGCACAAGGGTCCGCAAAGGATCACAGAGGTCAAAGGGCACAGCCAAAGACGCACATGGGGGAAGACATGTCCGACGACGGCCATCAGAACAACGGGCACGAGAACGTGCCGAGCAGGCAGCGCAAGCGTTTCCCGGGAATCTCCTCCCGTGCGTACGAGCACCCCGCCGACCGCTCCGCCCTGGTGGCGCTGCGCAAACTGAGCGGTTTCGACACGGTGTTCAAGGCGCTCAGCGGTCTGCTCCCCGAGCGGAGTCTGAGGCTGCTGTTCCTGTCCGACTCGGTGCGCGTCTCCGACCAGCAGTTCGCGTACCTCAACGACATGCTGCGGGACGCGTGTTACATCCTGGACCTCGAGAAGGTCCCGCCGATGTACGTCAACCAGGACCCGCAGCCGAACGCGATGTGCATCGGCCTGGACGAGCCGATCATCGTCGTCACCACGGGTCTGGTCGACCTGCTCGACGAGGAGGAGATGCGGGCGGTCGTCGGCCACGAGGTAGGCCACGCGCTGTCCGGCCACTCGGTCTACCGGACCATATT
This sequence comes from Streptomyces canus, assembly GCF_001514145.1. Classification (GTDB taxonomy): domain Bacteria; phylum Actinomycetota; class Actinomycetes; order Streptomycetales; family Streptomycetaceae; genus Streptomyces; species Streptomyces canus. The sequence goes on along the minus strand of NZ_KQ948658.1, from coordinate 323,552 downwards.
GCTGTTCCTGACCAGCCTCGCCCTCAGGGTGGCGTGGATCCCGCTGGGCAACCTCGCGATCATGGCGATCGTGACCGCGCTGCGCGAGTGGTTCCGCAAGTCGGAGCTGTCGGCGGACCGGGCGGGCCTGCTGGTCGGCCAGGATCTGAAGGCCTCGATGCGCGGCCTGATGAAGCTGGCCGGCGGTCACCATCTGCACGAGATGAACGTGGACGCGTTCCTGAAGCAGGCCGAGGAGTACGAGGCCGGCGGCGACCTGCGCGACTCCGTGCTGAAGATCCTGAACGTCCTGCCGCGCTCCCACCCCTTCACCACCGTGCGGGCGGCCGAGCTGAAGAAGTGGGCCGAGTCCCGCGACTACCAGCGGATCATGGACGGCCACTACCCGCGCCGCACCGAGGACAAGGACACCTCGGTCACGGACTCCTTCCGCGAGTCGGCGGCGAGCTACGCGACCAACGTCAAGGGCTCCAAGGACCCCCTGATGAAGCTGGTCAGCGACATCGCGGGCGGAGCGGGCGATCTGGGCGGCAGGGTGCGCAGGGGCTTCGGGGGCTTCACGAACTCGGCCCCACGGGAGGACGAGCCGCCGACGGACACGTCCCGCAACAACGAAGAGGACTGAAACCCCCGGGGTGCGGGGGCTGTGTCGCCGTGCGGCTCCGCCGCGTGGGCGCGCGACCGGCCCCTCGGGCCCCCATCGGCCCGCCCGCAACGATCCGCCCCTGTGCCCCGGTCACACCTTCGGCTGCGCGCCGGTCGCCAACGACCCGCACAGCGCCGGGGCACTCCCCGTCGCATACGGATCCGTCCCCGCCGGCCCGCCTGCCTTCGCCGTCTCCCCGGCCAGCAAGGGGTGCAGCCGGTTCGTGGAGTCCTCCGCACAGGACAGCGGCCCGGCCTGGACATACGAGACGACCAGCTGAGCCGTGTGCATCCGCAGATCGTCCCGGTCGAACCGGAAGTGCAGCTCACGCCGGACGGTGAACAGTGACACCTCGGCCTTGGCGTCCGCGGCCGCGGAACGCAGCGCGTACACGAAGGTGTGGTCCGCCGTGACCTCCAGGGTCGACGAGTCGGTCTCGGCGGCCTGCAGGCTCCCCTGCACCCGGATCCGGTGGTCGGCCAGCCGCGTCTCCGCGGGGTCGAAGCGAACCAGCCACCCGGTCGGCGCGTGCCGCCCGTCCGCGGCCGGGTGGGCGAAACTCTGGTCGAACTGGTCGAGTTGGTCCGTGTCGAGGAGCACCCGCACGGCACGGACCTGGTCGCCGACGAGGACGTCCGGGTCGAGCGCGGACCGCACGATGTAGTCCTTGGCGGTGGTCAGCGCGGACACGACCTGGCTGTCGGAGAAGTGGGCGGTGCGGCGGGAGGCCGGCAGCGGAATGCCCTCGGCGCCGACGCGGTACTGCGCGGCCGGGCTGTGCCCGTACAGGTACTCGGCGTCGGTGTGCCCCGGGACCTTGCCCTGGGGGGCCAGCGGGATGACGGTCATCCGCAGGGGCTCGACGGGCCGCCGGACCCCGGAGGTCTGGTAGGGGTGCCGTACACCCATGTAGATCGCGGTGCCGAAGGCGACGGCGATCAGCAGGAACAGGATCAGCGCCTGCCGGGACAGTCCCCGGCGCAGCGGCGGGCGACGGCGTACGGCGGGCGCGTGGTCCGTCATGCGCTCCTGCGCGGAGTACTCCTGGAGGCGGGCAGCACGAACGAACGACTCGTCGAACACGACGGATCGGTACTCGTCCTCACCACCCACGGGGCCGCCCTCGGGTGTCCCCTCAGGTGGGTCTCCTGGCCCTCCCATATCTTCAGGGTAGGTCTCGGGGAGCTCAGGTAAACGCCCTGCTGTGCGACAAGTTCTGACAGGTTCTCACCAGGAGTGTCAGGGCGTTCGCGGGACCGCGGAGACGGCTGGCTGGGAGTAGTCGGCCGACGCCGAGGGCGTCACCGTGCTCCCCTGTTCCAGACCGGTCGAGGCCGGGGGCGGAACCCGGTCGCGGCTGCCCGAGGAGGCGCCCCTGTAGACCGCCGTGAAGGCCAGCGCGACCATGCCGATGCCCATGACGAGGGCGAGCATCCAGGCGACGGGGCGGTGCCAGCGGACCTGTTTGCCGTACGTCCCCGGAGCGCCGTAGCGGCCTTCGAGGACCTCGGTGTCGTCCAGGTCGTCGAGCTCGGGATCATGGCCGAAACTGCCGGGTCCGTAGCCGTCCTCGTAGCGCTCGCCTCTGGGGCGTGCGCGGCGGGCCTCGGCCTCGGAGGCCTCCGCTCTCGCCTGGGCTGCAGCCAGGAGGCGCTCGACGGCGGTCGGCTCGTGCACCACGGCCGCCCGTACGAAGGCCTCGTCGAAGACCACGGAGGCGAACTCTTCGTCCGACACCCCGCGGTCGTGGTCGTCGTCGGGCTCCCAGCCGTCAGGGAACGGCGTGCCCCCCACGTCCTCCGGCACGGATCCAGAGTAGACCTGGGGGGTCATTTTGGGCAGACGGTATGGAAATTCATCCGCCTGGTGAGACACCTCCCGCGCGCCGCGGAAGCGGGGCGGGGGCGCGTGACGGACGCATATGCGCAGGTGCGCACCCCTGTGCGGGTAGGCCGTCAGCGCCGGATGTGACCGTCCCCGGTCACGATGTACTTCGTGCTCGTCAGCTCCGGCAGGCCCATCGGACCGCGCGCGTGCAGCTTCTGGGTGGAGATGCCGATCTCCGCGCCGAAGCCGAACTGGCCGCCGTCGGTGAAGCGGGTGGAGGCGTTGACCGCGACCGTCGTGGAGTCGACCAGCTGGGTGAAGCGGCGGGCGGCCTGCTGGGAGGTGGTGACGATGGCCTCGGTGTGTCCTGAGGTCCACAGCCGGATGTGCTCGACGGCCTTGTCGAGCGAGTCGACGACGGCGGCGGCGATGTCGTAGGAGAGGTACTCGGTGTCCCAGTCGTCGAGCGTGGCCTCGACGACGGTCGCCTTGGTGTCCTTCGCGTACGCCAGCACCCGCTGGTCGGCGTGGACGGTCACCCCGGCCTCGGCGAGGGCGTCCAGGGCGCGCGGCAGGAACTCGGGGGCGATGTCCTGGTGGACCAGGAGGGTCTCGGCGGCGTTGCAGACGCTGACCCGCTGGGCCTTGGAGTTGATCAGGATGTCGATCGCCATGTCGAGGTCGGCGTGGGCGTCGACGTAGACGTGGCAGTTGCCCACGCCGGTCTCGATGACCGGGACGATGGACTCGGTGACGACGGTCTGGATCAGCGAGGCGCCGCCGCGCGGGATGAGCACGTCGACCAGGCCGCGGGCACGCATCAGCTCGCGCACGCTCTCGCGGCTCTCGCCGGGGACGAGCTGGACGGCGTCGGCGGGCAGCCCGGCACCGCCCACGGCGTCGCGCAGGACCCGTACGAGGGCGGCGTTCGACTCGTACGCGGAGGCCGAGCCGCGCAGCAGGACGGCGTTGCCGGACTTCAGGCAGAGGGCGGCGGCGTCGACGGTGACGTTCGGGCGGGCCTCGTAGATGATCCCGACCACGCCGAGCGGGACGCGGACCTGGCGCAGGTCGATGCCGTTCGGGAGGGTCGAGCCGCGCACGATCTCGCCGACCGGGTCGGGCAGGGCGACGACGTCGCGGACGTCGGAGGCGATCGCGCGCACCCGCTCCGGGGTGAGCGTCAACCGGTCGATGATCGCCTCGCTGGTCCCGGCCTCGCGGGCCTTGGCGATGTCCTTGGCGTTGGCGTCGACGATCTCGCTCGTACGGACCTCCAGGGCGTCCGCGATGGCGAGCAGCGCGTCGTCCTTCTCGGCCCGGGGCAACGGGGCGAGGTCGGCGGCGGCGGCCTTGGCCCGGTAGGCGGCCTGGGTGACCGGGGTCATGGAGTCGTACGGCGAGAGCGAGGTCATACCGGAAGGGTAGTGCGCCAGGCGGGGCCGTCCACCTGTTGTTCCACAGCGCGAGACGGGATCAAAGGGACACCGGGTGCCATGATCAGAACGGGTGTGCTCCGACCGGTGTGGCCGGGGGCGGACCGTACCCCTCGGCGATGCGCTGGTGGTAGGTCTGGCGGTCGATGACCTCCAGGCCGACGATCTCCCACGGCGGCAGTCCCGCGGTCTGGCGGTGCTCCCCCCACAGGCGCAGGGCGACGGCGGCCGCGTCGTGCAGGTCGCGGGCCTCCTCCCAGTACCGGATCTCCGCGTGGTCGTTGGCATAGCGGCTGGTCAGCAGGAAAGGATGGTCGTGGGCGAGCTGCTCGAGGGCGCGCCGGACCTCCTTGAGCGGGGCCTCCTCGCCGGAGACGCTGAGGGTGACATGCCACAGGCGCGGCAGATCCCGGGGCTCCTCGCCCTCGAACCGGTCCCCGGCCGCGACACTCGTCAGGGCCCGCTCCTCTCCGGCCGGCCTCGCGGCAGAACCGCCGGCCGGGCCCGCGGCTCGGGCCGCCGAGCCACCACCGGCCTCACCCACCGCCCGCGCCGCCGAGCCACCGGTCTCGCCTGCAGCTCGCGCCGCAGAGCCACCGCCCTCACCCACCGCCCGCACCGCAGAACCACCGGCCTCACCCACCGCCCGCACCGCAGAACCACCGGCCTCACCCACCGCCCGCACCGCAGAACCACCGGACGTCCGCACGACGGGCCCGCCGGGCGGACCGGATCCGCCGCGGGAAGCTGCCGCACCATCGTGGGACGCCGCCGCCCCAGGGCGCACTCGTCTCACGACGGCCTCCTTCATGCACAGGTCGACCCCACGGGTCGGGCGGAATGTGTTCCTGGGACAAAGTTGAGCAGGCCGCAACGGCTCATGGGGCGATTTTGCGGAACGTCCACCTCAGGGCGACGCTCTTGGCAGGGCGTTCACCCCGTTTTCGGGCACACAGGGCACCGGGAGGGGCGCCGGAGGACCTCAGGGGTGCAGGATCACCAGATCGTCCCGGTGGACGACCTCCCGCTCGTAGGCCGGTCCCAGATCCCGTGCCAGCTCCCGGGTCGAGCGGCCGATCAGCTGCGGGATCTCCTTGGCGTCGAAGTTGACCAGCCCGCGGGCCACCGCGTGGCCCGTGCCGTCCCGCAGCTCGACGGGATCACCCGCGACGAACTCGCCCTCGACGGAGGCGATCCCGGCCGGCAGCAGCGACTTGCGACGGTCCACGACCGCCTTCACCGCCCCGTCGTCCAGGGTCAGCGAGCCCTGCGGGGTGGACGCGTGCTGAAGCCACAGCAGCCGGTCGGCGGAGCGCTTGCCGGCCGGGTGGAAGTACGTGCCGGTGTCACCGCCGGACAGCGCCTCGGCCGCATGGATCGTGCTGGTCAGCACGACGGGGATGCCGGCGGCGGCCGCGATCCGGGCGGCCTCGACCTTGGTGACCATGCCGCCGGTGCCAACCCCCGCCTTCCCCGCGCTGCCGATCTCGACGCCCGCCAGGTCCTCGGGCTGCCGCACCTGAGCTATCCGCGAGGTCCCGGGCTTGCTGGGGTCGCCGTCGTAGACGCCGTCGATGTCGGAGAGCAGGACCAGCAGGTCGGAGTGGACCAGGTGCGCCACCAGGGCCGCGAGCCGGTCGTTGTCGCCGAAGCGGATCTCGTCGGTGGCGACGGTGTCGTTCTCGTTGACGATCGGGAAGGCGCCCATCGCGAGGAGCTTGTCGAGGGTGCGGGACGCGTTGCGGTGGTGGGCGCGGCGGCTCATGTCGTCGCTGGTCAGCAGCACCTGGCCGACGCGGACGCCGTACCGCGCGAAGGAGGCGGTGTAGCGGGCGACGAGCAGGCCCTGGCCGACGCTGGCGGCGGCCTGCTGACGGGCGAGGTCCCGGGGGCGGCGGCGCAGCCCCAGCGGGGCGAGTCCGGCGGCGATGGCTCCTGAGGAGACGAGGACGATCTCGCGCTCTCCGCCGCTGCGGCTCTTGGCCAGGACGTCGACGAGCGCGTCGACCCGGTCGGCGTCGAGGCCGCCGGCGGCGGTGGTCAGCGACGAGGAACCCACCTTGACGACGATCCTGCGGGCCTCGCCCACAGCCTGCCTTGCCCCTGCCACCTTGTGTCCTGTCCCCTCGCGCCACTTCGGGTACCTCGTCCGCAATGTACGCGAAGGGGACGCGGGGACGCGCGCCCGTCCAGTCCCCGGACCCGGTACCGGACGCGCCCCAGGGCCGGTTCGGTTCCCTTTTTGAGAAAGCCCAAGGGAATCGGAATCACACCTTCCCGTTAATCGTAAGTGAATTCTTTTCGACACCAAGATGTACAACCATTCACCTCCGCCTCGTGTCGAACTGCCGACAACAAGGTCATTGCCGTAGCTCGAGAAAGCCCCACCCATGACGATCCGTCGGTTGTGCGCCGCCCTGCGCGTTCCCGGGAAGACAGAACTTCTCCTGGTGATCCTTTTCGGTGCCGGTTTCGCGGCGCTGCCCGTCCTGGCACTGCTGCCGTCTCTGTGGGGTTTCACGGCGGCATGGGCCGTGACCCACCTGGCGGACGAGGCCCTGCACGTCAAGGCCCTGGGATTCGTCCGGCGCCTGGCGACCCTGCAGCTCAGCCGCACGATGCGGTTCGCCGTGCGCACCGTGATGCTGCTCGCCCTGGCCGACCGGATGGACGCGCCGGGCGCTGTGCTGGTCACCGGGCTCGCCGTCCTCAGCGCCCATTTCCTGCTCGTGATGATGTATTCGGCACTGCATCACGCAATCCGCAGGCGCCGGATCCTCCCGGTGATCGTGCGCAATCTCGAAATGAGCGGGATCGACATACCGGAACGCCCGCCCGCCTATCTCTACCGGCGTTTCCTGCGCAAGCTGCTCCACCTCGATCTGCCGGCCCACGCGGGTCTGATCGTCGCGCTGGCGACCGGCACGTGGTACTCGGCCTACGCCGGCTACGCGCTGACGATCGGCGCGGCCTCGGCCGCCCTCATCGCGCTGCTGGGACAGTTCCGCGCGGTCCGCCGGATGCCCCGCCGGGACGCGGTGATCGGCGAGGTCAACCGCCAGCTTGACGCGTACCGGCCCGAGGTGGCCCTGTACTTCAGCTTCGCGGCGGTGTCCCGGGACTTCATGTACCAGGTCAACATGTGGATCGAGACGCTGGAGCAGCTCGACCGGCGCCCGGTGATCGTCCTGCGCGAGCGGGCCTCCTTCCGCTTCCTCGGCCGCACCCGGATCCCCGTGGTCTGCGTGCCCAAGGCCGACGACCTGGCCGAGCTCGAGCTGTCCGGCGTCCGGGTCGTCCTCTACCCCGGCAACGCCGGCAAGAACGTCCACATGCTGCGCGTCGCCGAGGCCAAGCACGTCTTCATCGGCCACGGCGACAGCGACAAGCTCGCCAGCAGCAACCGCGTCAGCAAGGTGTACGACGAGATCTGGGTGGCCGGACGGGCGGGCCGGGACCGCTACCGGCGGGTGCGGCACGCCATCAGTGACAACGCCATCGTCGAGGTGGGCCGCCCGCAGCTGGCCCCGGTCCGGCCGCACGCCGAGCACATCGCCGGCCCGGTGCCCGTGGTCCTCTACGCACCCACCTGGGAGGGCTGGAGCGACGACGACTGCCACACATCGCTGATCCCGATGGGCGTACCCCTGATCGAGAAGCTCCTCGCGGAGAACGTCCGGATCATCTACAAGCCGCACCCCCTCACCGGCAAGCGCTCACCCGAGGCGGCCGCCGCGGACCGGGCCATCAGGGAACTGCTGCGGGCCGACCACGAGAAGGACACCGAAGCCGCGAGAGCCGGGCTGCGGGAGATCCGGGCCCGTCTCGACGAGATGTCGGGGCGTCACGAGGGCGACGACGCCCAGCAGTTGCGGGACGCGCGGGTCCCCGACCGGGACGGCGCGGCCGAGTGGCAGGAGCTGCGGGACGAGTGGCACCGGATCTTCTGGGCGAGCCGGAGCACCGCACGGCATCATGTGATCCTCGAACAACTCCCCACCCTGTACGAGTGCTTCAACCAGGCGGACCTGCTCATCAGTGACGTCTCCTCGGTGGTCGCCGACTTCGTGGCCAGCCTCAAGCCGTACGTCCTGACCAACGCCCGGGACCTGCCCGACGAGGAGTTCCGGGCCGCCTGCACCACCGCGGGCGGCGCCTATCTGCTCGACCGTGCCTGCACCCGGCTCCCGGAGATCCTGCGCTCGGTCCGCGAACCCCGTCACGACCCGATGGCCCCGCAGCGCCGCACCCTCAAGGAGTACGTGCTGGGGCCCGACCGGCCCCCGTCCATGGAACGGTTCAACACCGCCGTGAACGACCTGGCCGACAAGGCGGTGGCGGAACGGGCCGAGGATCTCGTCGCGCCGGTCGCTCACGTCGCCCAGCACGAACCCGTCGCATAGCACTTCCCCGCCCCGGAGGGCACAGGACACGCGCGTGTCGTCCGGAGGTCGGCACGCGTTAACCAAGGCGTCCGTCTCGCGACGACCTTGGAGTGACCCCCGTGCGAAAACGCCTTCCCCGCCTCCGGCCCGCGCTGCGGCTGCCGGGCCGGCAGACCGTGACGAGAGTCCTCGTCGCCGCCGTCCTGGCCGCCGCCGTCGTCGCCCAGGCCGTCGCCGCTCTGCGTCCGCACATCCCGCTGCTGCTCGCCGCGACGGCCGCCTCCCTGGCCGTCGAGGGCGTCCTGCACCGGTGGCAGCGTGGCATGGTCTCCCTGTTCGCCAAGTCCCACGCGGACATCACCGTGCGGCACGTCCTGCGCGACCTGCTGCTGGTCCTCGGCCTGCTGCGGCTGACCCCGGAGGACGAGGAGACGGCGTACACCGTGCTGGTGGCCGGCCTGCTCGCCTTCTACGCGCTGCACTGCGCGATCCAGACGGCCTCCGTCCTGGTCCGCCGCACCCGCACCCTCCCGGTCGTCACCCGGAACATCGACGCCTCCGCGCTCCGCCTGACCCCGGCCCCGCCGGCCCTGCTGCGCCGCCCCGGCCCCCGCCTCCTGGTCCACGGCCTGCCCGCCACGGCGGGCCTGCTGGTCACGGCGGCCACCGGCGAGCCCCGGTGCGCGGCCTTCGGCATCGCGATGTCCCTCGGGCTCGCCCTCATGGGCCTGTACGACCTTCTCGTACGACTGCTGCCGAGCCGGCGTCCGGCGGGTGAGCAGGAGGTGCTGGACTGGTTCGACGCATGGCTCGCCGCGTACCGGCCGACCGTCGGCCTGTACTTCTCCGGCGGGGCCTCTTCCGCCTACCAGGCCAACATGTGGCTGGAGCCGCTCGCGAAGCTCGACGGGAGACCGGTCATCATCCTGCGCGAGCGGTTCATGATGCAGAAGATCGCCGCGACCGACGTCCCGATCGTCTGTCTGCCGAAGGTGTCCACGCTGCTGCGCCTGGAGCAGTCCACGCTCCAGGTCCTCATCCATCCGTCGAACTCCGGCAAGACCTCCCAGGTCCTGCGCATCCCCACGATCAAGCACACCTTCGTCAACCACGGCGAGAGCGACAAGCTGTCCTCCTGCAACCCGTACGCCAAGGCCTACGACGAGGTGTGGGTGGCCGGTCCCGCGGCCCGCGAGCGGTACGCCGCGGCCGAGGTGGGCGTCGAGGACAAGGACGTGGTGGAGATCGGCCGCCCGCAGCTGGACGCCGTACGGCCGTACGCGGGGCCGCCGACCGGGACGTACACGACGGTGCTCTACGCGCCCACCTGGGAGGGCTGGGACGGCAATCCCGGCAACACCTCGGTGATCGAGGCAGGCGAGAACATCGTGCGGGCGCTGCTGGCCGATCCCGGGGTACGGCTGCTGTACAAGCCGCATCCGCTGACCGGATCGGTGGACGCGCGGGCCGGCGCGGCGGACCTGAGGATCCGTGAGCTGGTGCGGGCGGCGAACCGGGAGCGGGCGGGGGAACGACCCGCGGACGACGGCGAACTCTCCCGCAGGGCACGCGAGTTGGACCGGCTCACCATCGCGTCGTTCCGGGCCGCCGCGGACTCGGTCGAGCGGATGCTGCTGCAGTCCACGCCGGAGCCGGGCCGCGCGGAGGCGGTGGCCCGCGCGACGGCCGCCTGGGAGCGGGCGTACTGGGCCTCGCTGCCGGAGTGGGAGCACCAGGTCGTGACCGACGCCCGGCCCGCGCTGTACGCCTGCTTCAACCGGGCCGACCTGCTGATCAGCGATGTGTCGAGCGTGGTGAGCGACTTCCTGGCGAGCGGGAAACCGTACGCCGTCGCGAACACCAGCGGGCTGAGCGAGGCTGCGTTTCGTGGGGCGTTTCCCACGGCGGGGGCGGCGACCGTGTTGACGCCGGACGCGGTGGGGGTGCGAGCGCTGCTGGATGCCGTACGACAGCCTGAACTGGACGAACTCGCCGAGGCGCGGGCCCGGTTGAAGCGGCGGTTGCTGGGGGCGGACGAGCCTTCTTCGCAGGAACGGTTCGACATGGCCGTTCAGGCGCTGTGTGCGGTGGCCCGGAAACGGCGGGTCCCCGGCCAGCGGCGGGACGAGGAGACCGTGTCCGTCTCCGGGACGTTCACCCTGCCGGGGTGAGGACCCTTCGCGCTTTGCGTACGGCCCGGCGCAGCAACTGGTCGACGCCTATTTCCCTGTAGCCCGGCACCTTGCGGGCCTCGCGCGGCTCGGCCAGATAGAGAGCGTCAGGGAGATCCGTCGACGGGTCACGGAAGAACGGGTAGGCGAAGTACACCCGGCGGCCGCCCTTCTCCAACACGGTCTCGGGGGTCTTCTTCGCCTTCAGGAACTCCAGGACCTCCACCAGGAGATCCGGGCGGCCCATCGCCACCAGCTGGATCCGCAGACGTTCGTGGACCCGGAGGCGGTGGGCCACCTCACGGGTCCAGTGCGCGTCCACCAGCGGCTTCGCCAACTCCAGCTTCTCCCGGCGTACCGCCTCGCTGTCCTTGAGGAACTTCGGGCCGAACTGCGGGAGCAGGGTGACGAGGAAGGGGCGGACCATCAGGGCGTCGCGTCTCGCGCCCGGCGGGACCATGTCGGCGATCAGGTTCATCAGGGCGCGCGCGGAGTCGAAGCGCAGGACGTGGCTGCCGGTCTTGGTGACGTGCTTGCCGTCCTCGCGGCCCACCAGGTAGTAGCAGGTGTGGTCGGCGATCACGGAGACGCCGTCGGCCCGCAGATAGGCCTCCATGGTGAACAGCGCGTCCTCGCCGGTCCACAGGGACTCGTCGAAACGCATGCTGTGCCGCTCGAGGAACGCGCGGCGGAACAGCTTCTGCGCGCTCAATGTGAACTTGATGTTGGAGGAGAAGACGTCGGTGCGCTCCAGGGTCTGCCCCCACATCGACGTCGGCGGCTTGCGGTTGACGCCCTCGACCCTGCCGAGGACGACGTCCGTGCCGTTGCGGTCGGCCATCGCGACCATCCGCTCCAGGGCCTCGGGGCCGAGCCGGTCGTCGGCGTCGAGGAAGAAGACGTAACGCCCCCTCGCCTTGCCCAGACCGACGTTGCGCGGGCCGCTGGGGCCGCCGGAGTTGTCCTGCCGGATCACCGTGACGTCGAGGGAGGTCCGCTCGGCGAACTCCTCCAGGTACTCCCCGGTGCCGTCCGCCGAGCCGTCGTCGACCGCGATGACCTCGACGCGCGCGTGGCCGATGGTCTGTGCCTCGACGGAGGCCAGACAGTCCACCAGATACGGCATCGCTTCGTACGCCCCGATGACCACGGTCACATCAGGCTGGACAACGGTCACATCTCCCCCAGTCACGGTCTGTTTCCCCCAGTTCCGCTCAGGGGCAATCCCCTAGACGGCCGCCCGGGGCAAAGGGTTGCATCCGGCACTGGGACATACGCAGGAAGGGCCCGGATTTCGGGATCACTCCGAAATCCGGGCCCTTTCTTTACGAAGGGGAGGTCAGGCCTTGGTCGTGGCCTCCGCCGCCGAGGACGCCGCCCGTGACTCCTGGCCGACGTTGCGCGCTTCGGCCTTGATCGCGAGGTTCGCCACCGCGGTGTTGAACTGCTCGATGGACGTGGGCTCGTCCGGTCCGAGCAGGTACTGCTTGAGCTCCACCCGGTCCTCGGCCAGCGGGTCGGCCGCCGGGTCGCGGACCGCCTCGAGCAGCTCGCCCAGCTCGGCGGCGGTGTTGGACAGGATCGTGGCGGCCCGCACGGCGGTGTTCTGCCGCTTGAACTCCTCCACGCCCAGCTCGGCGGAGTCCGTCACCGCGTACGGCTTGCCGCTCGCGATGAAGTCGGAGACCACGCTGGAGATGTCGGAGACCATCGCGTCGGAGACGTTGAAGCAGTCGTACAGCCGCGGCTCGGCGCCCGTGACCACCCGGTGCTCCCACACCGGGAAGGAGCGCCAGTACGCGTCGTTCCACTCGCCGCGCAGACGGGCGATCTCCTCGTACTTGGCCACGTCGACCACGCCGTCACGGCTGGCCTCGGCCTCGTCGCCCTTGTCGCCGCCGTTGCCGGCGAGGACGGCGAGCCGGGCCTCGATACGGGCGAGCTCGGCCTTGGCGGCGGTCTGGGCCGTGGCGTCGGCCTGGAAGCGGGGATCGGTGGCGCGCTCGATGGCGGCCTTCTCGATCAGCGCGGTGACCTTCTGGTGCGCGGCGCCCGCCTTGGCGAGGACCGTGCCGGTGAAGGGGTGCGGCTTGTAGAGGACACGCACCGGCGGGTCGGCCGTCAGCAGCTTCTTCACGATGTTCTCGCCGGCCAGCATCAGCGAGGTGTTGCCCGGGTCACCGTCCCAGCCTTCCCAGGTGGGGGCGTAGAGCACGGTCGGGCAGTGTCCATCGGCGGCTCCGCCGAGGGGCCCTTCCGGCGTCCCCTGCCCGTTCTGGATCGGCGCCAGCTGCGGGCGGCCCACCTCGACGATGTCCTCGTCGCGGACACCCACGTCGGCGATGGCGTAGCGGTCGCGGCCCGCCCGGCCCGCGGTCCACACCTCGTCGTACGCCTTGCTGAACGGGTTGACGCTCGCCAGCTTGTCGCTGTCCCCGTGGCCGATGAAGACGTGCTTCATGGTGGGGACGCGCAGCAGGTGGATATTCTTGCCGACGTTCGCCGCGTACAGCGCGACCCGCACCGTGGACAGGTCCATGTTCATCAGGTGCACCCCTCCGGGCACGCAGATGACGGGGACCGTGGTGGGCGCGAGGTTCTGCAGGATGACACGCTCACGCAGGATGATCAGCGGCCTGGAGTCCAGCTGCTCCATGGTCTCCAGCCACATGTTGACCTGGTAGGCGGAGTCCTTGGAGCCGGAGAAGTAGAGCACCGTCTCCGGCTTGTAGTCGCGCAGCCAGTCGTCGACGGTGGCGAGGACCTCGTCGGCGTTCGGCGGGATCTTCTTCTTGCTCACGTACGGCATCAGCGCGAGGACGTACAGGGAGCCCAGGGCGATCGTCACGCCGATGCCGATGAAGCCCGGCAGTGCGAAGTCCATCGCGGCGGCGACGAGTGTGCCGGCCACGGCCGCGACGTCGAGGTGGAGCATCTTCTCGGCCGACCGGTTCAGCAGGCCCATCGGCGGAGCGTCCGGGATGCGGATGCGGGAGGCCAGGTCGACGTTGCGGGTGGCGACCGGGAGCCGGCGGCGGTTGCGGATCAGGGTGACCAGCGCGCCGTGCGGGGCCTGGAGACCGTAGAACGCGATGAAGCAGGCGGTGGCCCCGTAGAAGATCAGGTTGTCGGAGAGGTCGAGCCGGGCCAGCAGCAGGATCAGAAGGAGCTCTCTGATCAGGAAGCGGATCGACAGTCCGGCGCGCACCTTGCTGAGGCGGTTGATCAGATAACTGCCCTGGCGGTGCAGATAGTGGTCCGCAAGGTACGTGACGGCGGTCGCGGCCGCGAAGGCTGGGACGCTCGGAATGAGCGCGGCCACCATTATGGCGGGGAAACCCGCCAGCATGAGGACCGCCGCGGCCAGCTCGGCCGCACTGCCCACCCGGGCGACGCGAATAGCGGTGCTTATCACTGAAAACCTGCTCTGGGAGGGATGCCGGTTGTTTACGAATTAACGGTGCTTAAGGCTTCAGGCCCCTGTGAATGCACCAGGAACGGGCAGCCACAGAGGCCTGAATTTACCGAAGACTAATTGTCCCTGATTATGCCACGCCGTCCTGACGGTCCAGAACGCTGGCCAGCGCGGCCTCGAAGCCGGAGGCCTGCCCCGCGGAGGCCGTCGGGTCCTGCTGGCGGACGTCGATGACATGCCCGGTCAGCTCGGAGAGCAGCACGTCGAGCGAGGTGCGGGCCACCGCCTCGGAGGACAGCAGGCTGCCCGCGGGCTCCTGGCCGAAGGCCTTGGTGCGCATGGGCGTGGCGGTGCGCTCGGGGTTGATGCAGTTCACCCGGACGCCGTCACCCGCCCATTCGTCGGACAGGGCCTGCGTCAGGTTGACCATCGCCGCCTTGGTCGAGGAGTACAGGCTGTACTCGGCGCGGCCGCGGGTGTAGCTGCTGGAGGTGTACAGCAGCAGCTGGCCCTTGGTCTCCGCCAGGTACTTGTACGAGGAGCGCGCGATCTGCACCGGGGCCAGGTAGTTGACCTTCAGCGCCTCCTCGATGGTGGCGTTGTCGGTCTCCGCCAGCTTGCCGATGCGCAGCACGCCCGCGGTGTTGACGACGTAGTCGATGCGCCCGGTCTCGGCGTACGCCTTGGAGAGCGCGTCGTCGACCTCCTCCGGGTTCTCCACGTGGGTGCCGGTGGTGGAGCGGCCCAGCGCGTACACCTTGGCGCCGTAGGCCTCGGCGAGTTCGCCGATGTCCTTGCCGATGCCGTAGGAGCCGCCGAAGACGACAATGGTCTTACCGGTGAGCAGCTCGCGGTAGGCCTCGTCGCTCACCTGCTCGGGAGCCGCGGTCGAGGCGAGCTGGAAGAGCTTGTCGGCGATGAAGACGTCGACCGGCTGGGTGACCTTCATGTTGTACTCGTCACCCGCGACGACGTGGATCGGCACGTCCGGCAGGTACTTGAGCACGACCGAACAGTCGTCCGTGGCCTGGAAGTTGGGGTCCCCGGCGGCGACCTCGTAGGCGCGCTTGATGGTGGACAGCTTGAAGGCCTGCGGGGTCTGGCCGCGGCGCAGCCGGGAGCGGTCCGGGATCTCGGTGATGAACTCGCCGTCCAGGCCGTGGGTGCGCGTCACGATGATGGTGTCCGCGGACGGGATGGCCACGTCGACGGCCTGGAAGCGCTCCAGGGCGACCACGCAGTCGTCGATCACACGGCGCGAGAGCAGCGGGCGCACGGCGTCGTGGAACAGGACGTTGAGGTCCTCGCCCTCGGCCAGGCCCTCACCGAGGGCCGCGATGGCACGCTCGGTGGTCTCGTTCCTGGTGGCGCCACCCTCGATGATCTTCTTGACCTTCCGGAAGCCGGCCTTGGCCACGATCTTCTCTATGTCCGGAACATAACCCGGCGCCATCAGCACGATGATGTCGTCGATGGAGTCGGCCTTCTCGAAGGTGGTCAGAGTGTGCTCGATGACTGCCTTGCCGGCGATCTTCAGCAGCTGCTTGGGGATCGAGAGACCCACGCGCTGACCGGTGCCACCGGCCAGGATCACTGCGGTGGTACGGGGCTTGGCGATGTGCTGGGACACAGAAGACCTACCTCGGGGCGACAGGGAACGGGGAAATGGTCCCACTTGCGGTTACCGCTGTGCAAGGTGACCGCCGTTCACCGCATATGTACGCGCTACCTGTCATTCATCTTGCACTGCCAGTAACGACGACGGTACGGGAGTTCAGCGGCGGCGCAGCTTCTTCAGACAGCGGTGTCCGAGTACCCGCACCAGTTCCTTCGACGACGTCTGGTGCACCGTGCGCGCCTTGGCGGGCGTGCTGTGCCGCACCGGCGACTCGGCGGCCGCGGCGAGCGCCCCGTACAGCGCCCGGGCCGCCACCTCGGGCGAGATCCGCGGGGCGGGGATCCCGTCCAGGGCGGGCGTCTTCGGTACGGCGGACAGGAGCCCGGGGTCACCGATGACCCGCACACCCAGGTCAGCGATGCGCCGCATCATCCCAGCACCGATCTCGGCGGCGGCCTCCACGGCCCACTCGGGAGTGAGGATCTTCACGTCCTCGGGCGATGGACTGCACGCGTTCTTCATATGCATGACCGCGCCGTTGCGGACGAGCTTGGAATACAACTCGTCCGGCAGTCCATTGCCGCGGAATTCCTTGTTAAGATTCCGCAGCATTTCGGTCTCGGCGAGAGTAAGAGAGCGATTCGTCGCATCCGGAACGGGCTGGAGGAGATTCTCGGGCAGCCCGAGGAGTTGTTCGAAAGTGCGCATCAGCCCCTCGCGGTCGCGGTCGTCGACCACGACGACGGTGATCCGCTCCGCACCGACCGCCCGGGCCCAGCGCTCGACGAGCCGGTCATGCCGGTGGCGGCGCCAGAAGCTGGGGGTGGGCTGCTCGTACGGCGCCTTCCTCAGCATGTGGGTGAGCCAGTTGTCGTAGCCCATGCGCAGGCCGTTCTGCACGTACTGCTGCCACTGCGAGGGCAGGATCTTCGCCAGCGGACGCAGGGTGACCAGCCCGTGGACGCGCTCCCCGCCGAGCTGCTCGACGATCCGCGCGATCGTGTCGTCGCCCTCGGCGTCGGCGAAGAACTCGCTGCTGATCACCGAGGTCTTCCCGCCGGTGGCCTCGACCTGTTCCAGCAGTCGCGTCCAGTGCTTCTCGGTGGGCGCGGTGTCGCCGATCATCGCGGGCCTCGCGCACGCGGCCAGGGCGGCCTCCATGGGGTGTCTGCTGTGCGCCGGGAAGACGACGCCGTGCTCGGGCAGCAGGTCCCTCACCGCGAACAGCGCGCCCTGGATGGCGGTCGTGCCGGTCTTGTGGGGGCCGATGTGCAGCAGGCGGGTGCCGGCGGGCAGCGGAGCGGTCACGCCGGTCACCGGAAGGTCGTTACTCGTACAGTCCGTCTCCATGGTCAGAGGACGGTAAGAGAAGTGCCTGAGTGTGACCTGAGAGAAGCGTGGGACGGCGATGAGGACCACGCCCCGCTCAGGCGACGTCCTCACACCAGCCGGACCCCGGGCTTGCCCGCGTCCACGCGGAGCTGCGCCAGCGTGCTGGGCGTCGCCTGCGGTCCGACCACCGTGTCCACGGCCCGGACCTGGGCGTCGATGCCGTGCCGGTCGATGTCGAAGAGGTGGTATCCGCGATGGGCGTCGACGAACTTCCAGTGCGGGTTGTCGGCCCTCAGCGGGTCCCACTGGGTGTGGAAGGCGGTCTGGTCCTGGTCGCCGTTGCTGGAGATGGACGTCCCGACGAACTCGGCGCCGACCACCCGGGAGGACGGGTCGGCATAGTCCTCCTTGAGGTCGCTGATCATCGTGAAGTGACGGTCGCCCGAGAGCACGACCGGGTTGCGCACGCCGGCGAACTCCTCGAGGAGCGCGTTGCGTTCGACCTGGTAGCCGTCCCAGGCGTCGTAGTACCAGAGCTTGCCGGCGCCGAGCAGGATGTCGGTCTCGGCCATCATGATCTGCGAGGCGATGACGTTCCAGCGGGCCGGCGAGTCGTGCAGCCCGTCCAGGAGCCACTGCTTCTGCTCGGCGCCGAGCATGATGAGCGAGGGGTCCTGGGCGGCCGCCTGACCGGTGACCTGGTCGCTGCGGAACTGCCGGGTGTCGAGGACGTTCAGCCGGACCAGACGGCCGAACTCCAGGCGCCGGTACATCTGGATGTGCGGGCCGTCCGGGAAGGCGGTGGCACGGACCGGCATGTGCTCGTAGTACGCCTGGAAGGCCGCGGTCATCCGGGCCACGAACGCGTCGTGCGGCTGCTTGTCGGGGTCCTGCGGGATCTCACCGGCCCAGTCGTTGTCGACCTCGTGGTCGTCGAAGGTGACCACCCAGGGCACGTTCGCGTGGATCTCGGCGAGGTCCGGGTCGGTGCGGTACTGGGCGTACCGGTTGCGGTACTGGACGAGGGTGTACGGCTCCCCCGTGCCCTCGTGCCGGCGCGGACCGGCCGACGACGGCGCCGACTCGTAGATGTAGTCGCCGACGAACAGCACGACGTCGGGGTCCTGGTCCAGCATGTCGGCGTACGGCGTGAAGTACCCCTGCTGCCAGTTCTGGCAGGAGGCGAGCGCGACGCGCAGGGTGCCCTGGGAGGTGTACCGGGCGGGGGCGGTGCGGGTGCGGCCGGTGCGCGAGAGCTGGCCGTCGGCGCGGAAGCGGTACCAGTACGTCCGGCCCGCCCGCAGCCCCCGCACATCGACGTGAACGCTGTGTCCGAACGCGGGCATGGCCTGGGCGGTGCCCCGGCGGACGACCTTTCTGAAACGCTGGTCCTCGGCGAGTTCCCAGTCCACCGGTACCACTCTGTAGGGCATACCTCCGCCGTTCAGCGGGTCCGGGGCGAGCCGGGTCCACAGCACGATGCCGTCCGGCAACGGGTCACCGGAGGACACACCGAGGCTGAACACACCGTCGGGCAGCGGGGTCTCCGCCGCTCGCGCGGTGCCCGGCAGCCACAGCTGGGCGGAGACGGCGGCGCCGAGCACAGCGGCGCCTGTGGTCAGAAAGCGGCGTCGGCGGGGTGATGCTGCTCCGTACATTGCGCGAACTCCCTTGCGGCGCTGACCTCTTGGACACCCTGGAAGCTCACGCTTCGGGGGATCCGTGCGTTGAACCAGAGTGTTCGCGTACATGACAAATGGAGAGACAAGAGAAGAGCCGTTGCGACTCGGGTATCACATGATGAACGTGATCCCTGCGCAACGGCCCTCAGGACACTGCCGGCTGACGATCTTTTGGGTTTGGTTGGCGAAGCCCCAGCCCAGAGGGGTCTTCGAAGGACCACAAGGATCCCGCGCCCGCGTTGGCGTCACCCACATGGACGACGTCCGGCGTGCCGGACGTCGCCCGAGATTCACTCAGAAGGGCTCGAAGTCGTCGAACTCCTGGGTTGCCTCGTCCCGTTCGGCCTGCTTGTCGCGGCGGCGCTGGGCGGCCGGCCGGGGTGCCTCGAAGCGGTGGTCCTCGCCACGCCGGCCGAGCATCTCGGCGCCGGCCATGACGGTCGGCTCCCAGTCGAAGACGACCGCGTTGTCCTCGGGGCCGATGGCGACGCCGTCGCCCGAGCGGGCACCCGCCTTCATCAACTGCTCTTCCACACCGAGGCGGTTGAGGCGGTCGGCGAGGTAGCCGACGGCCTCGTCGTTGCTGAAGTCGGTCTGCCGCACCCAGCGCTCCGGCTTCTCGCCGCGCACCCGGAACAGCCCGTCCTCCTCGCGGACCACGGTGAAGCCCGCGTCGTCCACGGCCTTGGGCCGGATGACGATCCGGGTCGCCTCCTCCTTGGGCTTGGCGGCCCGCGCCTTGCCGACCAGCTCGGCGAGCCCGAAGGACAGCTCCTTCAGCCCCATGTGCGCGACGGCGGACACCTCGAAGACGCGGTAACCGCGCGCCTCCAGATCCGGCCGCACCATCTCGGCGAGGTCCTTGCCGTCCGGTACGTCGATCTTGTTCAGGACGACGATGCGGGGACGGTTGTCGAGGCCGCCGTACTCCCTGAGCTCCTCCTCGATGATGTCGAGGTCGGAGACCGGGTCGCGGTCGGACTCCAGCGTGGCGGTGTCCAGGACGTGCACGAGGACACTGCAGCGCTCCACGTGCCGCAGGAACTCCAGGCCCAGGCCCTTGCCCTGGCTGGCGCCCGGGATCAGACCCGGCACGTCGGCGATGGTGTAGACGGTCTCGCCCGCGGTCACCACGCCCAGGTTCGGGACCAGCGTGGTGAAGGGGTAGTCGGCGATCTTCGGCTTGGCCGCGCTCAGCACCGAGATCAGCGAGGACTTGCCCGCGCTCGGGTAGCCGACCAGCGCCACGTCGGCGACGGTCTTGAGCTCCAGGACGATGTCCTGGAGGTCTCCCGGCACGCCGAGCAGCGCGAACCCGGGGGCCTTGCGGCGGGCGGAGGCCAGCGCCGCGTTGCCGAGGCCGCCGCGGCCGCCCTGGGCGGCGACGTACGAGGTGCCGTGGCCGACCATGTCGGCGAGGACGTTGCCCTGCCGGTCGAGCACGACGGTGCCGTCCGGTACCGGCAGGACCAGGTCCTGGCCGTCCTTGCCGGAGCGGTTGCCGCCCTCGCCGGGCTTGCCGTTGGTGGCCTTGCGGTGCGGGGAGTGGTGGTAGTCGAGCAGCGTGGTGACGGACTGGTCGACGGTGAGGATCACGTCACCGCCACGACCGCCGTTCCCGCCGTCCGGGCCGCCGAGCGGCTTGAACTTCTCACGGTGGACGGAGGCACAGCCGTGACCTCCGTTACCCGCGGCGACATGCAGTTCGACGCGGTCCACGAAGGTGGTCATGGTTCGGTGCCTCCAAAAACGTTCACGAGTACTACTGCCTTAACACGCGAAAGGCGGACCCGCCTTCCCACCAGGGAAGTGAGGTCCGCCTCGCGAAAGCTTCCGATCAGGCGACCGGAACGATGTTCACGACCTTGCGGCCACGGCTGGTGCCGAACTGCACCGAACCGGCCTCGAGGGCGAACAGCGTGTCGTCGCCGCCACGGCCGACGCCCGCGCCGGGGTGGAAGTGGGTGCCGCGCTGGCGGACCAGGATCTCGCCCGCGTTGACGACCTGACC
This sequence comes from Streptomyces canus, assembly GCF_001514145.1. Lineage (GTDB taxonomy): Bacteria > Actinomycetota > Actinomycetes > Streptomycetales > Streptomycetaceae > Streptomyces > Streptomyces canus. Next base: position 303,029 of record NZ_KQ948658.1, on the reverse strand, counting down.
ACCGAAACGCTTCACGCCGAGGCGCTGAGCGTTGGAGTCACGGCCGTTACGGGTGGACGATGCGCCCTTCTTGTGTGCCATCTCTCCTCAGTCCCTTACTTCGCAGCCGCGGGGATCTCAGTGACCTTGATCGCCGTGTACTGCTGGCGGTGGCCCTGACGACGGCGGTAGCCGGTCTTGTTCTTGTAGCGAAGGATGTCGATCTTGACGCCCTTGTGGTGGTCCACGACCTCGGCCTGGACCTTGATGCCGGCCAGGACCCACGGGTCGCTGGTGACAGCTTCGCCGTCGACAACGAGCAGGGTCGAGAGCTCGACCGTGTCGCCAACCTTGGCAGTGGAAATCTTGTCAACCTCAACGATGTCGCCGACAGCAACCTTGTGCTGGCGACCACCGCTGCGCACGATGGCGTACACGCGGATCTCACTCTCACTCGAAGAACGGCACCCCCGCAGTCCAGCCGCCCGGCCAAAAGCACGAACGACCTCTCCCGGACAGCCGGAGCACCCGGAAGGAAAAGAGGTTTACGGGGATGTGGCGGCCACGATGGACACGCCGACGGTCAAGGTTACGGGGCCCCGGCGTGGGGGTCAAACCGGACCTCGGACCGGCCGGGAAACGGGAGCGGCCGCAGGGCTGAACCAGAGGGTGCCCGCCGGGCCGGAGGTACCCGGCCCGGCGGATCAGCCGGTGTCAGCCGGTCACCGCTTGGATGCCGCGGCGGATCGGCGCGAATGCCGAGCGGGGGCGGCGCAGATTGCGGGCCCGCACGAGGGCCGGCCAGAAGTCCGCCCCGAGCAGGATCTCGCCCTGGACGGCGTTCTTGCGCAGCAGTACCTCCTCCGGAACGACCTGCGGGTCGTCGGCGCGGTACTCCTCCATGATCTTGTCGTAGTTGTCCTTCAGCACGGTGCTGGTCGGATCGGCTCCGAAGATCGCCACGACACCGGTCGGCTTGGTGTCGAGCTCCACCACCACCAGATCGGGGCGGAAGCGCCGCAGCACCTGCGCCACCTTGAACACGTCACCGGTCCACATGCCGGTGTGCCGGTCGCGGGCCGCCTCGTCGACGTTGCGCGGCAGCATGTCGTCCAGCACGATCACACTGGACCAGCGCGAGTGCCGCTCGACGTTCATGAAGTCCCGCAGCGCGAACTCGAAGAGGTGCATGCCGTCGATGAACGCCATCTCGATCCGCGGGTCACCGCCCAGGAAGTTCAGCGGATCGCGGCGGGCGAGCGCGCGGAACGGGTTGCGGCCGTTGCGCAGGTGGATCAGCGGGTCCTTGCGACCGAAAAAGTCGTCGCTCGTGGCCTTGACCATGTGCACATCACAGCTGACCTCCGACGTCACCTTGAACGCCGGGTCGACGGCGACCGTGGGAACGCGGGACAGCGTCAGACTGCGGCCGTCGTTCACTCCGATCTCAAGGTAGTTGCGGGGGCGATAGACCTTGTGCAGTTGGCGGAGAAACCCGTGCCGATCCACGTAAAGTGCGCCCTTCAAGGTGGTTGACGACTAAGCGATTTACGGAAGCTAGCCGGGGTTCGACCGGGGAGTAAACACCTACCGGACAGTAACTTCATAGGCTTTCAGAGTTCCGAGCGATAGGCGACGCAGTCCTCGTAACGGGGCAGCAGGCCCTGTGCCGCCGCCTCCGCCAGCGTCGGAGCGGCGGCGTCCTTGTCCGAAAGCAACGGCTCCACGTCCGCCGGCCATTCGATGCCCAGCTCGGGATCGAGGGGATGGATGCCGTGCTCCCGCCCCGGCGCGTAGCCCTCGGAACAGAGGTAGACGACGGTCGCGTCGTCGGTCAGCGCCAGGAAGGCGTGTCCGAGACCCTCGGACAGGTAGACCGAGGCGTGCGTCTCGTCGTCGAGCCGGACCAGCTCCCACTGCCCGTAGGTGGGGGAGCCGACCCGGATGTCGACGACGGCGTCGAGCACGGCGCCGCGTACGCACTTCACGTACTTGGCCTGGCTCGGCGGCACGTCTGCGAAGTGGACACCGCGGAGGGTGCCGCGGCGGGACACCGAGCAGTTCGCCTGGGCAAGGGACAGGTCATGCCCGGTGCTCGAGCGGAAATCCGCTCCGCGGAACCACTCGTGAAAGCTGCCGCGCTCGTCCGGGAAGAGGCTGGGCTCGTGGACCCAGGCGCCTTCGATCGAAAGGGGCTTCATGATGGAGCGGGACCTCCGGTTCAGGATGAGAGAACTCGTTTGACCTTCTTGGCGAGTTTGCGCCACGTGGCCTCGGACTCCGGGGACTTGTCCGGGACCGGGTGCATGTTTCCGCCGATGTCGAGAGCGAGCCGCCCGTCCCTGGTCCAGTAGGGAGCGGCCTGGATGTTCAGGCGCTGGGACCGCTCACCACCGCAGGGCAGCAGCTCGCTCACCGGGCCGCCCTCGATACGGGCCATGCGTTCGATCCCGAGCAACTGGACATTGACATGGACGTCGTACAGGCCCTTGGGGAGCCGACCGCCACATGCCGCCGTGTCCGGATCGATGCGCACGGTTCCCGTGATCTCCACAGTCCCGTCGGCAGCCACCGTCAGCTTGGACTCAACCGCGGCGAACCAAGCCTGGGCCTTGTTGCGCTGGCGCAGCTGGAAATCCACGACCGCACGGTTCTCTATGTCCTTGAAGGACCATTCCGGCCCGCCGTCTATCCCCTGGACCACGGCGAGGTCGAGGCCGTAGCCGTCGGCCAGCTTCCTGACCTTCACCGTGGCACCGTCCTGGTAGCGCAGCCGGGCGCGGAACGGCGCGACCAACACACCCCGCTGCCAACGCACCGGGCCGTCGAACTCGACCTCGCTGACGGTGTCACGGTAACGCTCGGCCACCTTGCGCAGGTCCTCGACACGGTCGGCCTCAAGCAGTTCGGCGCGGAACCGCCACAGCGGCGGCAGCCCCTCACGGACGGAGTCCGAGTACTCCTCGACGGCCACCTTCCGGGCCGCCTCGTAGTGCCCCATGCTGAAGGGATCGCCCTTGAGGAAGCCCCCTGTGGAGGTGTTCCGCAGGACCTCGACCCGGTAGTTGCGCGTCAGAAAGGCGTCGCGCACCGGTCCCGGGCTCGTGCTGGCCTTGACTATCTGCGCGGTCTTGGCAAGCCAGGGATAGTAGTCTCCCGGCTCGGTCCGGGTCTTGCTGTTGTTACTGCCGTCGTCGCGCTTGCTCCAGTCGTAACACACGACATCGCCGACTATCGTTATGTTCTTGGCGAGCGGATAGGCCTTCGCCAGGAACATCTGGTCCTCGAGGCGGCAGCGCCCCTCCTGGAATTTGATGTCGTTGTCGAGCAGGAACTGGCGCCGGAACATCTTGTGCGGGGTCAGCGTCTCGTACAGCTCGGCGAACTCCGGGCCGACGCTGTCGGCCGACTCGCGGAAAAGGCGAATGGGGCCGCGCATGTTGCCCTTGACCTTGCCGACGACGATGTCGGAGTTGTTCTGTCGCGCCCGGTCGTACATCACCTGCAGCGCCTTCGGCCCCAAGGCGTCGTCCTGGTCGAGGAAATGTATGTACTCGCCGCGTGCATTGGCGACACCGACATTACGGGGACGTCCGGGCCAGCCCGAGTTCGGCATGGAGAACACCCGGAAATTCCCCGTGTCGTCGGCCATTTTCTTCAGCCGCTCCGCGGAGTCATCGGTCGATCCGTCGTCGATAAAGAGCACCTCGAACTCGTCCTGCGGCAGTGACTGCTTCAGGAGCGAGTTGATCGGGCGCTCGATGTAGACCCCCGCGTTGTAGACCGGGATGATGATGCTGACCTTCACGGTCATGGGTTCCCCTCCTGTAGCTCCGCGACCAACACGGGCATCGCGCAGCTGAGACTCTCGGACCAGTCACGAATCGGTTCGATGCCGGCCTGCTGCCAGCGGTTGTGCCCCAGCACGCTGTACGCGGGTCGGGGCGCGGGGCGGGCGAACGCCGCGCTGGTGGTCGGCCGGACCCGCTCCGGATCCGCGCCCAGCAGCCGGAAGATCTCCCGGGTGAGCCCGAACCACGTCGTCTCGCCACCGCTGGTGCCGTGGTACACACCCGCGGGAGCGGTCCCCGCGAGGGCGGCTTGGCCGAGGCGCACCAGGCGGTCGGCCAGATCGACGGTCCACGTGGGCTGGCCCCGCTGGTCGTCGACGACATCGAGGGTGTCCTTGACGCCCTCCAGCTTGATCATCGTCCGCACGAAGTTCCCACCGCCGGTGCCGTAGAGCCAGGCGGTGCGCACGACGTACCCGCGCTCGATCCCGAGCACGGCCTGCTCGCCGACCAGCTTGGTGCGGCCGTAGGCGCTGCGCGGCGCGGTGGGGGCGTCCTCCGCGTACGGCTCCTGGGCGTCCCCGGCGAAGACGTAGTCCGTGGAGACGTGCAGCAGGACGGCCCCGGTGCGGGCGCAGGCGTCGGCGAGGTGGCGGGGCCCGTCGCCGTTGATCGCGAGCGCCTCGTCCTCACGGGTCTCGGCGTCGTCGACGGCCGTCCAGGCGGCGCAGTTGACGACCACGGCGGGCCGGTGCTCCTCGACAGCCGCGCTCACCGCGTCGGCGTCGGTGAGGTCCAGCGCCTTGCGGTCGAGCGCGACATACCGCTCCCCCGCCCGGTCCAGCCGGGCCAGGACGTCCTGGCCCAGCATGCCGCCCGCGCCCGTGACCAGCCAGGTGCGGTTGTCGGTCACAGCGCGGCCCGCTCCTTCAGCGGCTCCCACCAGGCGCGGTTGTCGCGGTACCACTGGACGGTCTCGGCGAGGCCCTGCTCGAAGCTCTTGCGGGGCTCGTAGCCGAGCTCCTCGCGGATCTTGGTGCAGTCGACGGAGTAGCGGCGGTCGTGGCCCTTGCGGTCCTCGACGTACTCGACGCTGGTCTCCCAGTCGGCGCCGCACGCCTTCAGCAGCAGACCGGTGAGCTCCTTGTTGGAGAGCTCGGTGCCACCGCCGATGTTGTAGACCTCACCGGCGCGGCCCTTGGTGCGCACGAGCTCGATGCCCTGGACGTGGTCGTCGATGTGCAGCCAGTCGCGGACGTTGCCGCCGTCGCCGTACAGCGGGACCTTCTTGCCGTCGAGAAGGTTGGTCACGAAGAGCGGGATGACCTTCTCGGGGAAGTGGTGGTGCCCGTAGTTGTTGGAGCAGCGGGTCACCCGCACGTCCAGGCCGTGGGTGCGGTGGTACGACAGCGCGATCAGGTCGCTGGACGCCTTCGCCGAGGAGTACGGCGAGTTGGGCTCCAGCGGGTGCGTCTCGGGCCAGGAACCCTCGTCGATCGAGCCGTAGACCTCGTCGGTGGAGATGTGCACGAAGGTCTTGATGCCCGCGCGGTGGGCAGCGTCGATGAGGGTGTGGGTGCCGACCACGTTGGTGCGCACGAACTCCGCGCCGCCGTCGATGGAACGGTCGACGTGCGACTCGGCGGCGAAGTGCACCACCTGGTCGTGCTCGGCCATCAGCTTGCCGACCAGCTCGGGGTCGCAGATGTCGCCCTGCACGAAGGCGAATCCGGGGTGCTCGCGCACCTCGTCGAGGTTGGCCGGGTTGCCCGCGTAGGTCAGCTTGTCGAGGACGGTGACCGAGACGTCACCGGGTCCCTCGGGGCCGAGCACGGTACGGACGTAGTGCGAGCCGATGAAGCCGGCACCGCCGGTCACCAGAATCCGAGTGGTCATGAAGAGATCTGCACCTTGCTGTGATCACCGAGCACGAGCCGGTGTGCCTTGGGGTTACGGGGCGCGGGCGTGACCTCTACGTCACGTCCGATGAGCGAGGCCTCCACGCGGCGCACGCCGGTCACGGAGGAACCGCGCAGCACGATGGAGTACTCGATTTCGCTGTCCTCGATCCGGCAGTCCTCGGAGACGGACGTGAACGGACCGATGTAGGCGTCATTGACCACCGTGCCGGCACCGATGATGGCAGGACCGACGATCCGGCTGCCACTGACGCTGGCACCCGCCTCGATGCGGACCCGGCCGATGATCTCGCTGCTCTCGTCGACCGTGCCCTCGTTCACCGGATCGACGGTCTCCAGGACCGACCGGTTGACCTCCAGCATGTCGGTGACGTTGCCGGTGTCCTTCCAGTAGCCGGAGATGGTCGTGGAGCGGACGTCGCGCTTCTGGTCGATCAGCCACTGGATGGCGTGCGTGATCTCCAGCTCACCGCGCCAGGAGGGCTCGATGGAGCGGACGGCCTCGTGGATGGCCGGAGTGAAGAGGTAGACGCCGACGAGCGCCAGGTCGCTCTTGGGCTGCTTCGGCTTCTCCTCCAGGCCCACCACCCGGCCGTCGGCGCCGAGTTCGGCGACACCGAAGGAGGTGGGGTTGGGGACCTTGGTCAGCAGGATCTGCGCGTCGGGGCGCTCGCCGCGGAACTCCTCCACCAGGCCGGTGATGCCACCGACGATGAAGTTGTCGCCGAGGTACATGACGAAGTCCTCGTCACCGAGGAAGTCCTGGGCGATGAGGACGGCGTGGGCGAGGCCCAGCGGCGCTTCCTGCGGGATGTAGGTGACCTTGATCCCGAACTGGGAGCCGTCACCGACCGCCTCACGGATCTCGTCCGCGGTGTCGCCGACGACGATGCCGACCTCGCTGATCCCGGCCTCGGCGATCGCCTCCAGGCCGTAGAACAGCACCGGCTTGTTGGCGACCGGCACCAACTGCTTGGCGGAGGTGTGGGTGATCGGGCGGAGGCGGGTGCCCGCTCCCCCGGAGAGCACGAGAGCCTTCACGAAAATCCCTTTTTGTCTAAATTAAGCGTCAATCTCGGCTCACATCATAACCCTGGGGACAGGCCAGAGATTCACTAGCCATTCACATGATCGATCACCGATTGACAACTTTTGGTCGGACGCAATAGTCACAGAATCACGAAATCCGCCCCCGGCGAACCGGGAGCGGATTTCGATCTTCAGACGGCTGAAACTATGCGGTGACCGTCCGTCAGGCCTCGTCGGCCGGGGTCGACACGGACCGCGGCGACAGCTGCTCGGCCGCCACCGTCTTCTTCGACGCCGCCTTCTTCGCGGTCGTCTTCTTGGCCACGGTCTTCTTCGCGGCCGTCTTCTTGGCGGTGGTGGCCTTCTTGGTCGCGGCCTTCTTCGCCGTGGCCTTCTTGGCCGTCTTGCGGGCCGTCTTCTTGGCCGGGGCCGCCTCGACGGGCGCCTCCGCCTCGGCCGGAGCCTCCGCCGAGGGCACGACCACGACGGCCGCTTCCTCGGACGCGGTGGGCGCGGTGGCCTTGCGGACGGCACGACGGCGCGGACGGGCCGGGGCGGCGCTCTCGGCGACCGCCTCGGGCTCGGCCGACGCGGTCGGTTCAGCCTGCGGCTCGGCCACCGGCCCGGTCTCGGCGACGGTCACCACGGCGGCCTCGGCACCCGTCGGCGAACCGGCCGGGGCCGATGCCCTCCGGGTGGCCCGGCGGCGCGTACGGCCCTGGGGAGCGGCCTCGTCGGCGGCGGGCTCGCTCGCGGACACGGCCTCCACCACGGGGTCCTCCGCGGCGACCGGCTCGGCCTGCGCCTCGGCGGCCGTCTCCGGCTGCACGGGACGCTCGGCCTCCACCTCGGCCGGCACGGCCTGAGCGGTCGGCACCACGACGTCCTCGGAGACCGGGCTCTCCTGGTCGGCCGGCGCCTCGGCACCGCCCGACCTCCTCGACCCGCCACCCCTCGGGGCACCGGCCGGAGCCGACGCCCTACGGCTCGACCTACGGCGACCACGCCCGCGCGTGGCCGCGGCCTCCGCCTCGGCGACGCTGCTGTACAGCTCCTCGTCGGGCGCGAACTCAGCCGGTGTGAGGGCGATCGGCTCGGCCACCTCAGCGGCGAGCTCGGCCTCGGTCTCGACCTCTTCGGGCGCCTCGGGAGCCTCTACGGCGGCCACGGCCTCGTGGACGTGCTCGTGCCCGTCACCACCGCGCCCGCGCTTCTTGCGCTTGCCGCCGCCACCGGCGGAGGTCGGCTGCTCCATGTGCACGATGACACCGCGGCCGTTGCAGTGGACACAGGTCTCGGAGAAGGACTCCAGCAGGCCCTGGCCGACCCGCTTGCGGGTCATCTGGACCAGGCCCAGCGAGGTGACCTCGGCGACCTGGTGCTTGGTCCGGTCCCGGCCCAGGCACTCGAGCAGGCGCCGCAGCACCAGGTCCCGGTTGGACTCCAGGACCATGTCGATGAAGTCGATGACGATGATGCCGCCGAGGTCGCGCAGCCTGAGCTGACGCACGATCTCCTCGGCCGCCTCCAGGTTGTTCCTGGTGACCGTCTCCTCGAGGTTGCCGCCCTGCCCGGTGAACTTGCCGGTGTTGACGTCGACCACGACCATCGCCTCGGTCCGGTCGATCACCAGCGAACCGCCGCTGGGCAGCCAGACCTTGCGGTCCAGCGCCTTGGCGAGCTGCTCGTCGATCCGGTACGTGGCGAAGACGTCGACCTCGGAGGTCCACTTCGACAGCCGGTCGGTCAGGTCGGGTGCGACGTGCGAGACGTATCCGTGGATGGTCTCCCATCCCTCGTCACCGCTGACGACGACCTTGGAGAAGTCCTCGTTGAAGATGTCGCGGACGACCCGGACGGTCATGTCCGGCTCGCCGTAGAGCAGCGTCGGGGCGTTGCCGCCCTTCGCCTTCTTCTGGATGTCCTCCCACTGCGCCTGCAGCCGCTCGACATCGCGGCGCAGCTCGTCCTCGCTCGCACCCTCGGCGGCGGTGCGCACGATGACGCCCGCGTCGTCGGGGACGATCTTCTTGAGGATGGTCTTCAGACGCGCGCGCTCGGTGTCGGGCAGCTTGCGGCTGATGCCGGTCATGGAGCCCTCGGGGACGTACACGAGGTAGCGCCCGGGCAGGGAGACCTGGCTGGTGAGCCGCGCGCCCTTGTGACCGATCGGGTCCTTGGTCACCTGGACCAGCACCGACTGACCGGACTTCAGCGCGCTCTCGATGCGCCGCGGCCCGTTGGCCATGCCGAGCGCCTCGAAGTTGACCTCACCGGCGTAGAGCACCGCGTTGCGGCCCTTGCCGATGTCGATGAAGGCGGCCTCCATCGACGGCAGCACGTTCTGGACCTTGCCCAGGTAGACGTTGCCGACGTACGAGGTGGCCTGCTCCTTGTTGACGTAGTGCTCGACGAGCACACCGTCCTCGAGCACGCCGATCTGCGTGCGCTCACCGCTCTGCCGGACGACCATCACCCGCTCGACGGCCTCGCGGCGGGCGAGGAACTCGGCCTCGGTGATGATCGGGACCCTACGGCGACCCTGCTCACGACCCTCGCGGCGGCGCTGCTTCTTGGCCTCCAGACGGGTCGAGCCCTTGATGGACTGCACCTCGTCGGACGGCTCCGACACCCTTTCCCGCAGGGGGCGGGGCTCGCGCACCTTGACGACGGTCCGCTCGGGGTCGCCGTCATCGGGCTCGGTGTCCGCGGAGGAGTCCCCGGCCCGACGCCGACGGCGACGGCGGCGACGGCTGGAGCTGGAGCCGCCGGACTCGTCGGAACGGGCGTCCTCGTCGTCCTCGTCGTCCTGCTCGGCACCCTCGTCGTCCTGCGCGGACTGCCCGGCGGCGGACTCGTCGGAGTCCTCCGAGTCCTCGTCACCGGACGCCTCGGCGGACTCGCCCCGGCGCCTGCGACGGCCACCGCGACGACGGCGACGCCGCGACCCGGTCTCCTCGGCGTCATCCGCGTCCGCGGAGTCCTCGTCGGCGGCCTCGTCCGTCTCTTCTTCCTCGACGACGGTCTCGGCGGCGGTCTCCTGCACCTCGGGCTCGTCACCGGCACCCCGACGACGGCGGCGGCGCCGCGGCGCGCTCTGCTCCTCGGCGATCTCCTCGACCGGCTCGGCCGACTCGACCGGCTCTTCGCTCTGCCCGGTCTCCGCCTCCGCGGCGGCCTCGGCCGCGGCCCGCTGCGGGGTCTGGAACTGCGGCTCGGTGAAGACGGGCGCCTGGAACACGGCGACCGCGGGGCGCGCCGGCCGACGCACCGACTCGTCCTCGTCCTCGGCCTCGGCAACGCGAGCGCGTCGCGCGGGCTCGGAGAACCCGGTGGCGGCCTGGCGGACGGACCGACGACGGGCACGGCGCGGGGCGGCGTCCTCGGCGGGGGTCTCGGCGACGGGAGCCGGGGCTTCGGTGGCGGGTTCCTGCACGGCGGGGGCCTCGGCAACCGGCTCGGACGGCGTGGCCTCGGCGGCCTCGCCCTCGGGGGCACCGGCAGGCGCGGAAACGCGGCGCGTGGCACGGCGGCGGGAACGACGCGGGGTGGTGTCCTCGGCATCGGCGGTCTCGGCGGGCGCTTCCGCGGCCACCGGCTCAACGGTCTCGGCGACCTCGGTGACCTCCGCGGCGGCAGGCGACTCGACCGTCTCCGCGGCCTCCGGAGCACCGGCGGGCGCGGCGGCACGCCGGGAGGCCCGGCGACGCGTACGCCCGGCGGGCGCGGTGGTCTCGGCAGCGGGCGCCTCATCGGCGGTCCCGTCCTCGGCAGGCGGCTCGGCGGTCACCGGAGCCTCGGCCTCGGCGGCCAGGGGCGCATCAGCGGGGGTGGACACCCGACGCGTCGCGCGCCGACGTGTACGCCCGGCTGGCGGAGCCGCGTCCTCGGCATCGACGGCAGGCGCGCTCTCCGCGGCCGCGGTCTCGGCGGGAGCCTCGGCGACCACCGGCACCACGGTCTCGGCAGCCTCGGCCGCCGCGGGCGCACCGGCAGGCGCGGACGCCCGGCGTGTCGCACGCCGACGCGGACGCGCGGCGGGCGCAGCCGCCTCGGCGCTCTCGGTGGTCTCGACGTTCTCGTCGAGCTTCTCCTCCTCGTCCGTGACGAGGTCCTCCGCTTCCGCGGCCGGTATGGCCGGAGCGACGACCTCCTCGCCGCCCGGGGCGGCGGCGACCGGCGGTCCCGCCGGCCTGGACGCGGCACGGCGCCGACGACGCGGCGGCAGGGTGTCGCTGGGAGTGTTCTGTTCGGAACCCTCGGTGGGTTCGGTCGGTTCGAGCATGCGGGCATTTCTCCCGTCAGGCTCCCGGGCGCCGCACCTGGTCCGGCAGATGCCGGTGACGTCCGCGGCTCGCGCGATGCGCGGTGCCGCCGTCCGGGGCGCGGGCGCCGCACGGGAGCTCTCTGTGTCCTGTCTCGCCGGTTCCGTACGCCCTTGTTGGGTACGGCCTGGCGAAAGTCTTGTGGTCAGTGCACTGCCCGACCCAGGTGGCTCCCGAGTACGAGGGCTGCGCTACGACGCCCGTCCTTCGCGGGACCTTCCTTACGCCGGCGCCTTCGCGGCGGCAGTCGGTTCGGCCGTTGAGTGGGCCTCGACTGCCTCGCGGTCGGGCGCGAGCGGGTCGGTCACCGTGCCGGTCTCTTCATCGAGCAGCCCCTGCGCCAGCCTGGTCACCGCTGCGGGGACCGGCGGCGCCAGGTCGGCCACGGCGCGGAGACCGGACAGGACGTCGTCGGGTCGAACGGCAGGCGTCACGTGCCGAACAACCAGCCGCAGTATCGCACAGGGCTGGTCGGTCGGCCTATCAGCAGATTCACTGTGCGTTTCAAGCTGTACGACCGCGGGGCGGGCGTCAAAGGTCCGAAGACCGTTCTTGGTGGTGCGCTGGACCTCGACCGCCGCGGCGGCGTTGAACGCGGCGACCGCGCGCCCGGCCTCTGCCGGGTCCACGCCGTCCAGCCTGAGCTCCCACACGGAAGCGGTGAGCCGGTCGGCGAGTCCCGAGGTCCGGGCCTCGACCGCGTCCACGACATCGAGCCCGGCGGGCAGCGACTCGTCGAGGAGGAGCCGGAGCTTCTCCGGGTCGCGCGCCTGCGTGAGCGCGATCTCCAGGTACTCCGCCTCACTGCCCGTGCCGGTGGGTGCGGCATTGGCGTACGACACCTTCGGATGCGGCGTGAACCCCGCCGAGTACGCCATGGGCACCTCGGCGCGGCGCAGCGCACGCTCGAAGGCGCGCTGGAAGTCACGGTGGCTGGTGAACCGGAGGCGGCCGCGCTTGGTGTAGCGCAGTCGGATGCGCTGCACCGCCGGTGCGGGCGGCGGGCCTTCGGGCTGTCGCTTGCCCAGTGTCGCTCAGTCCTTCGTGAGTGCGGTCGTACTGCTACCAAGAGTACGTGTGTCGGCGCCCGTCGGTTCCCGCAGGGCCACCGCCTCACGCTCACGGGTCTCGCCGACGGCGCCGACATCGCGCACAGCGCCCGCATCGCCGAAGAGCATCCGCCGGACGTCGGCCCGGGCCTGCCGTACGGACTCACGGGCCGAGGCCAGGGCGGCCCGGGTGATCCGTCCCACACTGCGCGCGGCCTCCGCGACCGGGCGCAGCACCACGTCCCGGACCACGTGCCCGACCGGCGTCAGCACCGAGCGGTACACCCAGCGCACCGGCTCGACGAAGATCCACCGGAAGAGGGTCCCGAGGAACCGGCCGACGGCGAGGGAGATGTGCCCGGCGATCCGCCAGGCGTGCCCGAGCGCGTCCCACACTTCCCGGCCGATGACGGCCAGGACCCTCCCTATGGGCGCGAGGACCCAGCGCCACAGGGCGACCACGGGCAGGACGAGCAGGACGCGGGCGATCCAGTACAGGGCGACGCCGATGCCGGTGACGACGGCGCCCGCCAGCCATGCGATCCCCCTGGCGCACCAGACGATCGCGCGCCCGATCGGCGTGAAGATCCAGGCGAGCACGGCACCGACGCCCTTGAGGAGCCACACGATCCCGTGCCCGACCGGAGTGAACAGGCGCGCGTACACCCACACCAGCCCGGCCACGATCCCCCGCGCGACCCACGCGATGCCGCGCCCGATCAGTGCGAGTACCGCGCCGACGCCCTTGAGGAGCCACACGATCCCGTGCCCGACCGGAGTGAGCACGCGCGCGTACACCCACACCAGCCCGGCCACGATCCCCCGCGCCAGCCACGCGATCCCGTGCCCGACCGGCGTCAGCACAGACCGGTACAGCCACACCAGGGGAATGACGACAAACACCTTGGCGAGCCATCCGACCGCCTTGGCGAGGGGTACGACCACGTAGCGCCACAGCGCCACGCACGGCCAGACGACCAGCGCCCGCCACAGCGGCCTCAGCACGCTGTCCCGCAGGAACCGCCCCACGACGACCAACGCGTCCCACACGATCCGCACGGGCACGACCAGCACGAGCACGACGATGCGTACGGGGATGCGAATCGCGACAGTCAGGCATCCCTCCGGCGGGGTCGCCTGCGGCGCGGGCTGCTTCTCCAGGTCCATAACGACGTAGACGCCTCAGTTCCCCGTACGGATCCAGTACCGCAGCTTTACGCCGCGCCGATCCTCGAATTCTCCGCCATTGGCCTCGATCACCTTACGAGACGCGGTGTTGCCGGCGTCACAGGTGACCAGGGCCCGCTCGATGCCCAGTTGACGGCAGACGGGCAGCGCGGCCGCGAGCATGGCGGTGGCGTGTCCCCGCCGCCGCGCGCCGGGACGGACCACGTATCCGATGTGGCCGCCGAGCTCCAGCAGATACGGGGTGAGGCGGTGCCGTATCGAGATCCTGCCGAGGAAGGTGTCGTCCTCCACGTACCAGAGGTTCGTCATCGGCACCCAGTCCGGCCTGCGCGGCCGTTCCGTCTCCGCACGCAGCATCTCCACGAAGGCCGCGAACCCCGCAGGCTCCCGCCACGTCCTCCGGTACGGTCCGATCTCCCCGCTCTCCAGCACGGCCGGATCGAGAGCCGCCTCGGTGAACTCGCGTACCGCGTCGAGGTAGGAGGCGTGGAACCGGACGTCGGGCAGGGTCAGCTGCGGCATCGCCCCATGATGGCGAGACCACGGGCCGCCAAGCCACCGGGTTTCACGGGGCTCTTCCCTGACCCGGCGGGCGCCCGTGCACTATGTCCCCATGATTACGCTTACGAAGGAAGACGGCCCCGCCGACCTGGACGGCGTGACCCATCTGTCCATAGGGGTCTCCTGGGACCCCACCGCGGGCGCCAGCGGCGGGGTGATCGGCAAGCTCCGCCGCAAGTCCGGCACGGATCTCGACCTGATCGCCATCGCCATGCACGACGGCGACCCGGTGCGCCTGGCCGGCCTCGACTCGCTCGACCCCATCGGCAACGGCTCCCTGCTGCACAGCGGCGACAACCAGACCGGCCACGGAGACGGCGACGACGAGACGGTCACCGTCGAGTTCGCGAAGATCCCGCCGCACATCACGTCGATCGTCTTCGTCGCCGCCGCCTACAAGAAGGGCAGTGCCTTCCAGAAGGCCCGCAACATCAGCTTCAAGGTCTACGACGCCAGCGGCGGCAGCTCCCAGCAGGTCGCCGACATCTGGCCGAGCATGCTCACCACGGACAACGGCTGCGCGGTCGCCAAGGCGGTCCGGGTCGGCACCACATGGAAGCTCGAAGTCATCAACACCACCGGCAAGATCAAGCAGGGCGACGAACTGGCCCTCATGCGCTTCGCCGCGAGCAAGTAGCGGGCTCCGGGGGGAGGCTCACCCACTCAGATGCGCTCGGCGAGCAACTGATCGCGAGGGTGTGCATGGTGAGTTCATGAACACAACACCTCTCTCCAAGAAGGCCGTTTCCCGCATTCCGCGAGTATTCGCGGTGACCGTCGCCGTGGGCATCGCTTGTGCGGCGGGGGTGGCGACTGCCACGTCCGCCGTGGCCGCGACGCCCGCCACACACGCCGTCACCAAGGCCGCCCCGGCCGGCGGCTACGGTGGCGACGGCGACGAGCTCCAGTGCGGCAACGGCCTCCTGCCCATCCTCAACTTCTGCAACTGACGGACAGACGACGGCACTTACTGGCCGTCAACCGCACCACCACACAACCGCACAGGTGAAGCCCGTCCAACGCAGGGCGGTCGGGAACAGGGACAGAAACCCTGTTCCCGACCGCCCTGCCGACCGGCTCGCTCACATCAGTGCACGTGACCACTCGCGGCGGGCGCCGGCCCGCCGTTCTTGACCGTCAGAGGCAGCAACTTCTTGCCGGTCGGGCCGATTTGAATGTGCGTGTCCATCTGCGGGCACACCCCGCAGTCGAAGCAAGGCGTCCACCGGCAGTCCTCGACCTCCGTCTCGTCGAGGGCGTCCTGCCAGTCCTCCCAGAGCCAGTCCTTGTCGAGGCCGGAGTCGAGGTGGTCCCAGGGGAGGACTTCCTCGTACGTCTTCTCGCGGGTCGTGTACCAGTCGACGTCCACGCCGAAGGCGGGCAGCGTCTTGTCGGCGCAGGCCATCCAGCGGTCGTAGGAGAAGTGCTCGCGCCAGCCGTCGAAGCGGCCGCCGTCCTCGTAGACGGCGCGGATCACGGCGCCGATCCGCCTGTCACCCCTCGACAGCAGGCCTTCCACGATGCCGGGCTTGCCGTCGTGGTAGCGGAAGCCGATCGAGCGGCCGTACTTCTTGTCGCCGCGGATCTTGTCGCGGAGCTTCGCCAGGCGGGCGTCCGTCTCCTCCGCCGAGAGCTGCGGGGCCCACTGGAAGGGCGTGTGGGGCTTGGGGACGAAGCCGCCGATCGAGACCGTGCAGCGGATGTCGTTCTGGCCGGAGACCTTGCGGCCCTCGGCGATCACCTTCGTCGCCATGTCCGCGATCTGGAGGACGTCCTCGTCGGTCTCCGTCGGCAGGCCGCACATGAAGTACAGCTTCACCTGGCGCCAGCCGTTGCCGTACGCCGTGGACACCGTCCTGATCAGGTCCTCTTCGGAGACCATCTTGTTGATGACCTTGCGCATGCGCTCGGAGCCGCCCTCGGGGGCGAAGGTCAGGCCCGAACGGCGGCCGTTGCGCGTCAGTTCGTTCGCCAGGTCCACGTTGAAGGCGTCGACGCGGGTGGAGGGGAGGGACAGGCCGATCTTGTCCTCCTCGTACCGGTCCGCCAGGCCCTTCGCGATGTCGCCGATCTCCGAGTGGTCCGCCGACGAGAGCGAGAGAAGACCCACCTCCTCGAAGCCCGTCGCCTTCAGGCCCTTCTCCACCATGTCGCCGATGCCCGTGATCGAGCGCTCGCGGACCGGGCGGGTGATCATGCCCGCCTGGCAGAAGCGACAGCCGCGGGTGCAGCCGCGGAAGATCTCGACCGACATGCGTTCGTGGACCGTCTCCGCGAGGGGGACGAGGGGCTGCTTGGGGTACGGCCACTCGTCGAGGTCCATGACGGTGTGCTTCGACACACGCCACGGGACGCCCGACTTGTTGGGGACCACGCGCGCGATGCGGCCGTCGGGAAGGTACTCGACGTCGTAGAACGCGGGGATGTACACCGAGCCCGTCTTCGCGAGGCGGAAGAGGACCTCCTCGCGGCCGCCCGGCCGGCCCTCCACCTTCCACTCACGGATGATCTTCGTCATGTCGAGCACGGCCTGCTCGCCGTCGCCGATGATCGCCGCGTCGATGAAGTCCGCGATCGGCTCGGGGTTGAAGGCGGCGTGGCCGCCGGCCAGCACGATCGGGTCGTCGAGCGTACGGTCCTTGGACTCCAGCGGGATGCCCGCCAGGTCCAGCGCCGTCAGCATGTTGGTGTAGCCCAGCTCCGTGGAGAAGGACAGGCCGAACACGTCGAAGGCGCCCACCGGCCGGTGGCTGTCCACCGTGAACTGCGGGACGTGGTGCTCCCGCATCAGCGCCTCGAGGTCCGGCCACACGCTGTAGGTGCGCTCGGCGAGGACGCCCTCCTGTTCGTTCAGGACCTCGTAGAGGATCATGACGCCCTGGTTGGGCAGACCGACCTCGTACGCGTCCGGGTACATCAGTGCCCAGCGGACGTCACAGGACTCCCACGGCTTGACGGTGGAGTTGAGCTCTCCGCCGACGTACTGGATCGGCTTCTGCACATGCGGGAGCAGAGCTTCGAGCTGCGGAAACACAGACTCTGCGGCCGCAGCGACTTCGGCAGGCATCTCGCGAACCTTCGGTGGGCTGGACTGAACTGACAGGGGTGACCATCTAGCGTAACGCGGCCGCGACCACCCCCCGTACGCCCGGAAGGTCAGAGGGCGTCCTCCTCGCCCCTGATGCCGTCCCAGAAGCCGGGCAGTTCGGCCTCCACGGCCGCCGCCCGCTGCTCCTCACGCCCGTGGAGCAGCCCGTAGGTGAAGGCGCTCTCCCCCGACGCGTGGGCGACCGCGGACAGCTCCCGCAGGGTCTGCCGGGCCATCACGCTGTCCTGGTGCTCCCCCAGCAGGTTCTGGAGCGACTTCATGGAGTTGACCATGGTCCTGGCCGGCTTGCCGAGGACCGGGCGGGCCGCTTCGGCCGCATACCGGGTGCGCTTGGTCTTCTTGCGGGCCTCGTGGATCGCAGCGTCCCGGTCGGTTCCGGGCTCCAGTTCCAGCGCCTGCCCGACGAGCCCGGCGACCTTCCGGAAATCCTTCCGCACGGCCTTGGCGATGACCTTGTGGGGCTTCTTCCCGGCCGCCTTCAGCAGCGGCGGGTCGGCGATCAGCGCGTCCAGGGTGTCGAGCAGGGCGAGGTAGCGCCGGGAGTCCAGGACGCCGATCAGCCGGGCGCTCGCCCCGCCGGGGTGGTCGCCGGCCCAGGTGCTCAGTCGCGTGGCGATGGGCCCGTAGAGCAGCGTCCGCGGCACCTCGTCGAGAGCCGCGGTCAGGCGCTCGTACAGCACCTCGCGGTCCCGGTCCACGCCCAGTTCGGCGGCCAGCCACTTCAGCTCGTCGCTGATCGGGTCGGTGACGTCCCGGTCGAGGACTGTGCCGTACGACTTGAAGGTGCTGCGCATCCGGCGGGTGGCGACGCGCATGCTGTGCACGGAGTCCTCGGCGTCCTGGCGGACGGCCGGGTCGAGTTCGAGGATCGCGTCCCGCTGGGCGCGGACGTACGCGAGGACGTGGTCGCCGGCGGTCACCGGATCCGCTGTGACGGGGCTCTTCTTCTTGGGGGCCGTCTCCGCGAGGGCCCGGGCCAGCTTCGAGGGCGAAGCGGACGGCCGTACGTCCGCCTTGCGCAGCCGCTTGTCGACCTTGTCGAGGAAGGCCGGGTCTCCGCCGTCGGCGAGTTCCACCTCGATCTCGGTCCACTGGGCGTCGCCGACGCCGCCGCTGAGCCGCTCGGCGTGCACGGCGTCCACGCTGACCTCGGCGAGCAAGTGCCCCTGGGCGTCGAGGAGGTGGCGCACATCACGGTCCGAGCGCAGCCGGACCACGGGCAGCAGCTCGACGCCCCTGACCCGGGAGCGGACCAGGGCGGCGAGTTCGTCGGGGACGGTCTCGGAGAGCGGGGCCCGGATCTCGTCGCGCACGCCCTCGGACACGGGCAACTTAAGGTGCCAGCCCGCGTCCGATCCGCCCGTGCGGCGGCGCAGGGTGATCGAGGACGTCACGAGGCGTTCGTCGGCCGTGTCGTAGTAGGTGGCGTCCAGATGCGCGACGCCCTTGTCGACGACGGCCTCGACCCCGGCGACTCCGGTCAGATCGGGCAGGCCGCTGTCGTCGGACTCGTACTTCCGCTCGATCTCCCGCTTTGTGTCCGCCATGACTCGAATCTAGTGGTCAGCGGGCGGTTACGGCAGAGGGCCGCCGCCACCCGGCCGACCCGGCCTACGCCGACATCGGCCGCTGCACTCTGATCGACTGCAGCAGCCCCACCGCGACCCACGTAGCGAACATCGACGATCCTCCGTACGACACGAACGGCAGGGGCAGACCGGTGACCGGCATGATCCCGAGGGTCATGCCGACGTTCTCGAAGGACTGGAAGGCGAACCACGCCACGATTCCGGCGGCCACGATCGTGCCGTACAGCTCGGTGGTCTCGCGGGCGATCCGGCAGGCCCGCCACAGGATGACCCCGAGCAGGACGATGATCAGGCCCCCGCCGACGAAGCCCAGTTCCTCGCCGGCGACGGTGAAGACGAAGTCGGTCTGCTGCTCCGGCACGAACTGGCCGGTGGTCTGCGACCCGTGGAACAGGCCCGCGCCCGTCAGACCGCCCGAACCGATGGCGATCCGCGCCTGGTTGGTGTTGTAGCCGACGCCCGCCGGGTCGAGGCTCGGGTTGGCGAAGGCGGCGAAGCGGGCGATCTGGTACTCGTCCAGGATGTGCAGCTGCCAGACCGCGATCGCGCCGGCCGCGCCCGCACCGAGCAGCCCGAAGACCCATCGGTTGGAGGCGCCGGAGGCGAGCAGCAGCCCGAGCACGATGATGACCATGACCATGACCGACCCGAGGTCGGGCATGAGCATCACGATGAGCATCGGTACGGCGGCGAGGCCCAGGGCCTGGAGCACGGTGCGGTGGTCGGGGTAGGGCTTGTCGCCCGCGTCGACCCGGGCCGCGAGCAGCATCGCCATGCCCAGGATGATCGTGATCTTCACGAACTCCGAGGGCTGGAGCGAGAAGCCGCCGCCGATCACGATCCAGGAGTGGGCGCCGTTGACCGTGGAGCCCAGCGGGGTGAGGACCAGCAGGATCAGAAAGAGCGAGGCGCCGTACAGCAGGGGCACGGCGGTGCGCAGGGTGCGGTGGCCGACCCACACCGTGCCGATCATCAGGGCGAACCCTATGCCGGTGTTCATGAGGTGGCGGATCAGGAAGTAGTACGGGTCACCCTGGTTGATCTCGGTGCGGTTGCGGGTCGCCGAGAAGACCAGGATCGAGCCGATCATGGACAGGGCGAGGGCCGAGAACAGTATCGGCCAGTCCAGTCGGCGGGCGAGCGAGTCGCGGGCCAGCAGCCGGGTCCAGCCCGCGCGCGCGGGGCCGTACCCGGAGACCTGGAAGCTGTTCGCCCCGGTCATGTGAGCATCCTCCGGCTCCCCCTCTTGCGGCGCCGCCTCCGGGTGTCACGGTTCCCGGTGGTCGGCGTGTTCACGGTCGCCGCCTGCTGTGTCTCGTCCGGCTCGGGCGCGCCCTCCTGGCTCACCCGCTGGTCCTTGGCCGGGTCCTTGGCGACCTTCGGGGACTTGATGGTCCCGTCGGTCTGGATCTTCGGCAGGCTCGTCTGCGGGGTCGGCAGGAGCGCGTTCTTCTTGTTGACCTTGCCGTCGGCCGAGACGCCGTACATGGCGTTGTAGATGTGGCGCACGGCCTCACCCGAGGCGCCGGAGCCGGTTCCGGCCTGGGCGATCGTCATGACGACCGTGTAGTCCTTGGAGTACGTGGCCAGCCAGGACGTCGTCTGCTTGCCGTAGACCTCGGCGGTGCCGGTCTTGGCGTGCAGCGGGATCTTGTCCTGCGGCCAGCCGCCGAACTTCCAGGCGGCCGTACCGCGGGTGACGACGCCTTCCAGGGCGGTGTCCATGCCCTTGAGGGTGGCCTGGCTGACCGGAAGCTTCCCGGTCGCCTTGGGCTTGATCTCCTGGACGGTCTTGCCGTCGGCGCTGATGATCGCCTTGCCGATGCTCGGCTGGTATATGGTCCCGCCGTTGGCGAGCGCCCCGTAGATCCTGGCCTCCTGGATCGGGGTGACGAGGGTGTCGCCCTGACCGATGGAGTAGTTGATGGAGTCACCCTCGCGCATCTTGTTGCCCTCGAGGCAGTTCTCGTACGCGATCTTCTCGACGTAGGTGCCGTCCTTCTTGCCGGTCTTGCACCAGGAGTCCTTGTTGGCCTTCCAGTACGACTCCTTCCACTGGCGGTCGGGGACGCGGCCGGTGACCTCGTTGGGGAGGTCGATGCCGGTCTCCTTGCCGAGGCCGAACTGGTGGGCGGCCTTGTAGAAGTAGTCCTTCGGCTCGCCCTTCTTGGGGTTGATGCCGCCGTCCTTCTTCCACTCCCGGTCGGCGAGGCCGTAGAAGACGGTGTCGCAGGAGACCTCCAGGGCGCGGCCGAGCGAGATCGGGCCGAAGCTCTCCCCCTCGAAGTTCTTGAAGACCTGGCCGCCCACCGAGTACGAGCTGGTGCACGGGTAGCCGCCGTCCCACTCGTAGCCGGCTTCGACCGCGGCGGCCGTGGAGACGACCTTGAACGTCGAACCGGGTGCGGACTGACCCTGTATGGCCCTGTTGAGCAGCGGGTAGTCGGAGCCCTTGCCGGTGAGCGTCTTGTAGTCCTTGGCGGAGATTCCGCCGACCCAGACGTTCGGGTCGTAGGTCGGGGCGGACGCCATCGCCACGATCCGGCCGGTCTTGGCCTCCATCACCACGACAGCGCCCGAGTCGGCCTTGTAGTTCTCGCCGGTGATCTTGTCGAACTGCTTGCGGGCGGTCTTCATCGCCTCGTGCAGTTCGTACTCGGCGACTCGCTGGACGCGGGCGTCGATGCTGGTGACGAGGTTGGCGCCGGGCTGGGCCGCGTCGGCCTCGGCCTCGCCGATGACGCGGCCGAGGTTGTCGACCTCGTAGCGGGTGACGCCGGCCTTGCCGCGCAGTGCCTTGTCGTACTGGCGCTCCAGGCCCGAGCGGCCGACCTGGTCGGAGCGCAGGTAGGGCGAGTCGGTGTCCTGGGCCTTGGTGATCTCCTCGTCGGTGACCGGCGAGAGGTATCCGAGGACCTGGGCGGCGTTGGACTTGCCGGGGGCGGCATAGCGGCGCACGGCCTCGGGTTCGGCGGTGATGCCGGGGAAGTCCTCGGCGCGCTCGCGGATCTGCAGGGCCTGCTTGGGAGTGGCCTCGTCGGTGATGGGGATCGGCTGGTACGGCGAGCCGTTCCAACAGGGCTGGGGCGTCTTCGCGTCGCACAGCCGGACCTTCTGCATGACGTCCTTGGCGGACATGCCGAGGACCTTGCCCAGCTTGGCGAGGACGGCCTTGCCGTCGTCCTTCATCTTCAGCAGGTCGGTACGGGAGGCGGAGACCACCAGCCGGGTCTCGTTGTCCGCGAGGGGCACTCCGCGGGCGTCCAGGATCGAGCCGCGCACCGCGGGGTCGACGACCTGCTGGACGTGGTTTCCGGAGGCTTCCTTGGCGTACGCGTCGCCTTCGCGGATCTGGAGGTACCAGAGGCGGCCGCCGAGGGTGCCGAGGAGGGAGAGGACGAGGATCTGGATCACGACGAGCCGGATCTGGACCCGTGGGGTCCGCCCGGTCTCGGGGATGTTGGTCACTGCGGTGTCCGCCCCCTCTCAGTGCGCCGACGTGTGTGCGCGTACGAATGATGAACGGCGGACCTGTGAACCCGCGTTCCGCCCCGGCGCACCCGTTCGAGTGAAGTTGCCTGTGCTGAACCCGCCTGCTCTCACAGCCGCTTGACCCCCTTGATGCGGCCCACCCGCGCGGTCCGGGTCCGTGCCTTCGACTTCAGGCTCCCGAGGCCGCCCCGCTGTCCGCCGATCTTCAGACCGGTGCCCGAGGACAGCCACCCGGAGGAGATGTTCGCCGAGTTGGCCGCGGAGCCGGTCTCGGCGAGCGGGTCGTTCTCGGCGCGCCGGGCGAGCGCCATGATGCCGGGGACGACGAAGGGGGCGAGCAGCAGGTCGTAGAGGGCGGCCGTGAACAGCAGGCTGCCGAGGCCGACATGGCGGGCGGCGGTGTCGCCGACGAGGGCGCCGACACCGGCGTAGAGCAGGGTGGTGCCGATGGCGGCGGCCACCACGACGACCATGGGGCCGGTGGCCGACTTGAGTCTGCCGTTCTCCGGTTTGGCGAGGCCGGCGAGGTAGCCGATGACGCACAGCACCAGGGCGTAGCGGCCGGCCGCGTGGTCGGCGGGCGGCGCGAGGTCGGCGAGGAGACCGGCGCCGAAGCCGACGAGGGCGCCGCCGACATGGCCGTAGACGAGGGCCAGGCCGAGGACGGTGAGGAGCAGCAGGTCGGGGACGGCGCCCGGGAGGTGGAGGCGGGCGAGGACGCTCACCTGGATGACCAGGGCGACCACGACCAGGGCGGAGGACAGCAGGATCCGGTTGACGCGCATGACTACAGCTCCTACTGCTCTTGCTGGATCTCGCCGTCGACCGGCGCATTGGCGGACGGGGTGACGGTGACCGTCACGGTCGGCGTGGGCGTCGGTTTCGGTTTGGCGGGGAGCACCGTGTCGCGCGGGTCCTTCTTCGGGGCCTGGACGACGACGCCGACGATGTCGAGCTTGGTGAAGCTGACGTACGGCGTGACGTAGAGGGTGCGGGTGAGGTCGCCGCCGGAGGGGTCGACGCGGGAGACCACGCCGACCGGGACGCCGGGGACGAAGGGCTTGTCGGCCTGCGAGCCGAAGGTGACCAGACGGTCGCCCTTCTTCACGTCGGCCTTGCCGTTGAGGAGTTCGACGCGCAGCGGACGGTCGCCCTGGCCGGAGGCGAAGCCGAGTTCGTCGGTGGCCTCCATGCGGGTACCGACGGTGAAGTCGGGGTCGTTGGCGAGGAGCACGGTGGCGGTGTTCGGGCCGACCGTGGTGACGCGGCCGACCAGGCCGTCGCCGTTGAGGACCGTCATGTCGCGCTGGATGCCGTCGTTGGCGCCGACGTCGACGGTGATCGTCCAGGAGAAGCCCTGGGCCGCTCCTATGGCGATGACCTCGGCGCCCTTGATGCCGTACTGACCCTCGCCGGCGGTCTTCAGCATCTTGTCGAGCTGCTTGAGACGGCTGGAGTTGCGGTCGTCGCTGCCGAGTCTCGCCTTGAGGGCCGTGTTCTCCTTCTCCAGCACGGCGAGCCGGTCGTGCCGCTCGCCGGAGTCGCGGACGGCCGACACGGCGTTGCCGACCGGATTGACCGCGGTCGACACGCTGTCCTCGATCGGGCCGAACACGGCGGCCGCGCCCTGGCGGGCGCCGTCGACCGGTGAGTCCTCCCCGCCGCGGATGTCGACCGTGATCAGCGCGAACGCGACGGCGATCAGCAGCACCAGGAGCAGCCGGCTCTCTCGTGTGTCCCTCACGTGCGGCGGCCGTGCCCTTCTTATTGGAGTTGCGTTTGTGGGAGCTTATGCCTCGATATCAACGATCCGCCGCACGAGAGGAGATCATCTCGTACGGCGGAATCGAAGAGTTACGTCATCTGCGCGGCTGGGCGTCCAGCACCTGCTGAAGCGCCTCGAACTCCTCGACGCACTTCCCGGAGCCGAGCGCCACGCTGTCGAGCGGGTCCTCGGCGATGTGGATCGGCATGCCGGTCTCCCGGCGCAGCCGCTCGTCGAGCCCGCGCAGCAGGGCGCCGCCGCCGGTGAGGACGATGCCGCGGTCCATGATGTCGCCGGAGAGCTCCGGCGGGCACTTGTCCAGGGTCGTCTTGACGGCGTCGACGATCGCGTTGACGGGCTCCTCGATCGCCTTGCGGACCTCGGCGGCCGAGATGACGACGGTCTTGGGCAGCCCGGAGACGAGGTCCCGGCCGCGGATTTCGGTGTGCTCGTCAGCGTCGAGGTCGTACGCCGAACCGATCGTGATCTTGATCTGCTCGGCCGTCCGCTCACCCAGAAGGAGGGAGTACTCCTTCTTGATGTGCTGGATGATCGCGTTGTCCAGCTCGTCACCCGCGACGCGGATGGACTGGGCGGTGACGATGCCGCCGAGGGAGATGACCGCGACCTCCGTGGTGCCGCCGCCGATGTCCACCACCATGTTGCCCGTGGCCTCGTGGACCGGCAGGCCGGAACCGATGGCGGCCGCCATGGGCTCTTCGATGATGTGCACCTGGCGGGCGCCGGCCTGGGACGACGCCTCGATGACGGCGCGGCGCTCGACGCCGGTGATGCCCGAGGGGACACACACGACGACGCGCGGCCTCGCGAGATACCGCCGCTTGTGGATCTTCAGGATGAAGTAGCGGAGCATCCGCTCGGTGATCTCGAAGTCGGCGATCACGCCGTCCTTCAGCGGCCGCACGGCAACGATGTTGCCGGGGGTCCGCCCGATCATCTTCTTCGCTTCGGCGCCGACCGCGAGGATGCCACCGGTGTTGGTGTTGATCGCGACGACGGACGGCTCGTTGAGTACGATCCCGCGACCCCTGACGTACACCAGCGTGTTGGCGGTCCCGAGGTCGACAGCCATGTCACGGCCGATGAACGACATTGAGTTCCCCATCAGGATTCGTCTGGCCTTCCCGGGAGCTTTTGAGGGCATTTCAGGTCGGCGAAGTGGGTGCTGTGACGTGAAGGCTTCCATCGTAGACGCGCCTGCACGAACACTGCGCGAGGGTCTTCGCCATTGTCAGCAGATCAAACACCGCCTCGCTTGTGGAGACGGTCCATAAGGGCCACTCGTTCCCCCGATCGGCACGCATATGCCGAGGGACGGCCGAAAAAGTACGGCCGCCCCAGGTCAGACGGGAGTGCGAGCTGACGCGCCCTCAGAAATTGCCACCAAACCTACGCACGGGACCTATGCGCGCCCGGGGAAGAAGATCTTCACCTCGCGCTCGGCGGACTCCTCCGAGTCGGACGCGTGGATGAGGTTCTCCCGGACGATGACGCCGAAGTCCCCCCGGATGGAGCCGGGCGCGGCGGCGATCGGGTCGGTCGGGCCGGCCAGCGCGCGGACGCCCTCGATGACCCGCTCGCCCTCGACGATCAGCGCGACGACCGGACCGGAGGCCATGAACTCCACCAGCGGCTCGTAGAACGGCTTGCCCTTGTGCTCGCCGTAGTGCTGCTCCAGCGTGTCCTGGTCCAGCGTGCGCAGCTCCAGCGCGGTGATCTGCCAGCCGGCCTTGCGCTCGATACGGCTGATGATCTCGCCGGTCAGGCCACGACGGACGGCGTCGGGCTTGAGGAGGACGAGGGTGCGCTGGCTCACGAGGGGCTCCTTGCCTGCTGACATGTGCGGTGGGACGAGATTACAGGGCGTGTCGGTGCGCCCGTCACACAGCGTCAGGTGCAGGGGAGTCGGCCTGGGCGGCGAATCTCGCCTTGGCCTCGTCGATCTTCCGGCCGTAGTGCACGGAGGCCCACCACAGTGCCGCGAAGATCGCGCCCATGAAGAACATGGTCGGGATGACGAAGCCGGAGGCGATCAGGGCGATCTGGAGCGCCCAGCCGAGGGCGACGCCGCCGGGCCGGGTCACCACCCCGCACAGCGCGAGGCACAGGAACATGGCGATGCCGCTGACCGTCCACACCGTGGCGGTGGCCAGGTCGGGGTCCTTCATCGCGACCAGTCCGGCGAAGCCGATGACGAACAACTCGCCGATCAGCGTGGAAGCACAGAGCGTACGCATGCTCGGGACTCAGCCCCTTCCCAGCAGCAGCCGGGCCTCGCCGACCGTGATGACCGACCCGGTGACGAGTACTCCGCCGCCCGCGAACTCGCCGTCCTCCTCGGCCAGCGTGATCGCCTCCTCCAGCGCGTCCGGCAGCCGCGGTTCGACCTGCACGCGCTCCTCGCCGAACACCTCGACGGCGATCGCGGCGAGCTCGTCGGAGTCCATCGCGCGGTGACTGGAGTTCTGCGTGATCACGACCTCGGCGAAGATCGGCTCGAAGGCCTCGAGCAGCCCCCTTACGTTCTTGTCGCCGCTCGCGCCCACCACGCCGATGAGCCGGCTGAAGTCGAAGGCTTCGCCGACCGCCTCGGCGGTGGCGCGGGCGCCCGCCGGGTTGTGGGCGGCGTCCAGGACGACGGTCGGGGAACGCCGTACGACTTCGAGGCGGCCCGGGGAGGAGACGGCCGCGAAGGCCTTGCGGACGGTGTCGATGTCGAGGCGGTCCGCGCGCTGGGCGCCCACACCGAAGAACGCCTCCACGGCGGCGAGCGCCACGGCCGCGTTGTGTGCCTGGTAGGGGCCGTGCAGCGGGAGGTACACCTCTTCGTACTCGCCGCCGAGGCCGCGCAGGGTGACCAGCTGGCCGCCCACGGCGACCTGCCGCGAGACGACCCCGAACTCCAGGCCCTCGCGCGCGACGGTGGCGTCGACCTCGACGGCCTTCTTCAGCAGCACCTGCGCCGCGTCGACCGGCTGCTGGGCCAGGATGACGGTCGCGTCCTGCTTGATGATCCCGGCCTTCTCGCCGGCGATCGCCGCGTGCGTCTCGCCGAGCCGGTCGGTGTGGTCCAGGTCGATGGGGGTGACCACGGCGACATCGCCGTCGATGACGTTGGTGGCGTCCCAGGAGCCGCCCATGCCGACCTCCACGACGGCCACGTCGACGGGCGCGTCCGCGAAGGCGGCGTACGCCATGCCGGTCAGCACCTCGAAGAAGGACAGCCGGTACTGCTGCGAGGCGTCGACCATCTCGATGTACGGCTTGATGTCCTCGTACGTCTCGATGAACCGCTCGGCCGACATCGGGGCGCCGTCCAGGCTGATGCGCTCGGTGATCGACTGGACGTGGGGGCTGGTGTACCGGCCCGTGCGCAGTTCGAAGGCGCCGAGGAGGGCCTCGATCATGCGGGCCGTGGAGGTCTTGCCGTTCGTCCCCGTGATGTGGATCGAGGGGTACGACCGCTGCGGCTCGCCCAGGACGTCCATCAGCGCGGCGATGCGGCTGACGGAGGGCTCCAGCTTGGTCTCGCCCCAACGGGTGGCGAGCTCCGCCTCGACCTCGCGCAGGGCGGCGTCCGTCCCGGGGTCTTCGGGGCGGGTAGGCACGTCTGCGCTGGGGGCTGCACCCTGGGTGCGCAGGGTGCGGCTGCCTGCCTCGATAACCGCGAGATCCGGGTCCCGGTCGGTCTCGGCCGCGATGATCTCGTCGAAGGGGTCGCTGTCACTCACAGGGCCAGTTTAGGGCTGCGCCCGAGGAAGGGGGTGGCTGGTCCTGTTTGGCGGGCGCGGGGAACGATGCGGCTGGTCGCGCAGTTCCCCGCGCCCCTGGGTGGGTCAGGTTTGCGGAAGACCGTCCAGCTGGACCTTGATCCTCGCGATGTCCTCGTCCGCCTTGGCCAGGCGGCCGCGGATCTTGTCCACCACGTTGTCCGGGGCCTTCGCGAGGAAGGCTTCGTTGCCGAGCTTGGCGTTGGCCTGGGCCTTCTCCTTCTCGGCCGCCGCCAGGTCCTTCGCGAGGCGCTTGCGTTCCGCCGCCACGTCGATCGTGCCGGAGAGGTCGAGCGCGACCGTGGCGCCCGCGACCGGGAGGGTCGCCGTGGCCGCGAAGCCCTCGCCCTCCGGCTGGAGGCGCAGGAGCTGACGGATGGCGGCCTCGTGGGGCGCGAGGGCGGTGCCGTCGAGCTCCAGACGGGCGGGGACCTTCTGGCCGTCCTTCAGGCCCTGGTCCTTGCGGAACCGGCGGACCTCGGTGACGACCCGCTGGACCAGCTCGATCTCGAGTTCGGCGTCCTTGTCGCGGAAGCCGCTGTCGGCCGGCCACTCGCCGATGACGAGGGACTCGCCGCCGGTGAGCGTGGTCCACAGGGCGTCGGTGACGAACGGGATGACCGGGTGCAGCAGCCGCAGCGTCACGTCGAGGACCTCACCGAGGACCCGTCCGGAGACCCTGGCCTGCTCGCCACCCGCGAAGAACGTCGTCTTCGACAGCTCGACGTACCAGTCGAAGACCTCGTCCCACGCGAAGTGGTACAGCGCGTCGGCGAGCTTGGCGAACTGGTAGTCGTCGTAGTACGCGTCGACCTGGGCGACCGTGGTGTTGAGGCGGGACAGGATCCAGCGGTCCGTCGCCGACATCTGCGAGGCGTCCGGCAGCGGGCCCTCGACCGTGGCGCCGTTCATGAGGGCGAAGCGGGTGGCGTTCCAGATCTTGTTGGTGAAGTTCCGGGAGGCCTTGACCCAGTCCTCGCCGATCGGCACGTCCGCGCCCGGGTTGGCGCCGTTGGCGAGGGTGAAGCGGACGGCGTCGGAGCCGTAGGCGTCCATCCAGACCAGCGGGTCCACCGCGTTCGGGTTCGACTTCGACATCTTCTTGCCGAACTCGTCGCGGACCAGGCCGGTCAGCGCGATGGTGTGGAAGGGGACTTGGCCGTCCATGGCGTAGAGGCCGAACATCATCATCCGGGCGACCCAGAAGAAGATGATGTCGTGGCCGGTGAGCAGGACGTCGGTCGGATAGAACTTCCGCAGGTCCTCGGTCTGTTCGGGCCAGCCGAGCGTGGAGAACGGCCACAGGCCGGAGGAGAACCAGGTGTCCAGGACGTCGGAATCCTGGGTCCAGCCCTCGCCGGTGGGCGGCTCCTCGTCGGGTCCCACGCAGACGACCTCGCCGTCCGGGCCGTACCAGATCGGGATGCGGTGGCCCCACCACAGCTGGCGCGAGATGCACCAGTCGTGCATGTTGTCGACCCAGTCGAAGTAGCGCTTCGACATGTCCTCGGGGTGGATCTTGACGCGGCCGTCGCGGACCGCGTCACCGGCGGCCTTGGCGAGCGGGCCGACCTTGACCCACCACTGCATGGACAGGCGCGGCTCGACCGTGGTCTTGCAGCGCGAGCAGTGGCCCACGGAGTGCATGTAGGGGCGCTTCTCGGCGACGATGCGGCCCTGCTCCTTGAGGGCGCCGACGACGGTCGAGCGGGCCTCGAAGCGGTCCAGGCCGAGGAAGGGGCCGTGGACGGTGATGATGCCGTGCTCGTCCATGATCGTCAGGGACGGCAGGTCGTGACGGCGGCCGATCTCGAAGTCGTTCGGGTCGTGCGCGGGGGTCACCTTGACCGCGCCCGTGCCGAACGCGGGGTCGACGTGGGTGTCGGCGACGACCGGGATCGTGCGGTCGGTGAGCGGGAGCTTGATCTGCTTGCCGATGAGGTGCTGGTACCGCTCGTCGTCCGGGTGGACGGCGACGGCCGTGTCACCGAGCATCGTCTCCGCGCGCGTGGTCGCGACGACGAGGCTGTCCTCGCCCTCGCCGTAGCGGATGGAGACCAACTCGCCCGCGTCCTCCTGGTATTCCACCTCGATGTCGGAGATGGCCGTCAGACAGCGCGGGCACCAGTTGATGATGCGCTCGGCGCGGTAGATGAGCTCGTCCTCGTAGAGCCGCTTGAAGATGGTGAGGACGGCCTTGGACAGGCCCTCGTCCATCGTGAAGCGCTCGCGGCTCCAGTCGACGCCGTCACCGAGGCGACGCATCTGGCCGAGGATCCGGCCGCCGTACTCCTCCTTCCACTGCCAGACGCGCTCGACGAACTCCTCGCGCCCCAGGTCGTGTCGGGACTTGCCCTCCTCGGCGAGCTGCTGCTCGACCTTGTTCTGGGTGGCGATTCCGGCGTGGTCCATGCCCGGCAGCCACAGGGCCTCGTAGCCCTGCATGCGCTTGCGGCGCGTCAACGCGTCCATGAGCGTGTGCTGGAAGGCGTGGCCCAGGTGGAGCGAGCCGGTGACATTCGGCGGCGGGATGACGATGGTGTAGGGGGGCTTGTCGCTCTTGGCGTCGGCGGTGAAATAACCCTTCTCCACCCAGCGCTCGTACAGCGTCCCCTCTACCTCGGCCGGCGTGTACTGGGTCGGCAGTTCGGTGGTGGGCGCTGTGGGCTGCTGCTGAGCGTTCTCGGTCACGGGGTCAGTTTAGGGGTGTCGCGGGCGTGTCCCGAAACGTGTTTGCTCTGTAACGGTGGGGGCCCCGATGCCGTGTGCCGCCTCTGTCTGAGCCAGGATGTCAGGAACACATAAGCATCTGGAGGGGAACCCAGAGATGAGTCACAACCAGCCGGGCCCGTACGGGCAGCCCCAGCAGCCCGGTCAGCCGCAGCAGCCCGGGCCGTACGGCCAGCCGGGCCCCTACGGCCAGCCGCCGCAGGCTCCGCAGGGCCAGCCCCAGCCCGGCTACGGCTACCCCCAGCAGGCACCCCAGCCCCAGCAGCCCGCGCAGCAGCCGGGTTACGGCTATCCGCAGCAGGGCGGGGTGCCGCCGCAGACCCCGCCGTACGGCCAGCCGCAGGCGCCCTACGGCCAGCAGGCCCCGTACGGCCAGCAGCCGCCGTACGGCCAGGCCCCCTACGGCGCCCCGCAGCCCCCGCCGCCGGGCGGCGGCAACGGCAAGAAGATCGGCATCATCATCGGCGCGGTGGCGGTCGTGGCCGCGATCGCGGTGGGGGCGTACCTCGTGATCGGCGGGGGCGGCAACGGCGGCGGCGGTTCGGACATCGCGGACGACGGGGCGCACAAGCTCGCCACACCGGCGACGATCCTCGGCGGGGAGTACAAGAAGGGCAGCGACTCCGGGATCGGCGGGCTGACCAAGGACGACATCAACGACGCGGAGTCGTGGGGCGTCAAGGACCCCAAGGGCGTCAGCGCGGGCTACACCGCAGGGTCGGGTCTCACCTCCAAGAACCTGATGTTCGCCGGTGTGTACGGCACCATCGACAACCCGGAGGGGGTCGTCGATGAGATGTTCAGCCGGGTCACGAAGGACGCCGGGAAGGACGCCGACAGCGGCAAGGTCGTCGGCAGCCCCAAGGAGTTCAAGCCCACCGGCTTTGAGAACGGCGTCATGAAGTGCCAGGAAATCCAGACCACCGAGTCCGGACAGACCGTGACGATGCCGTTCTGCATCTGGGCCGACCACAGCACGGTCACCTATGTGCTGGCTTTCGACGTGGCCAGCCTCGCCAAGGGCCAGAGCACCTCGATGGACGAAGCTGCCGAACTGACCGCCAAGGTCCGCAACGACGTGCGCGTCAAGGCCTGACGTACGCCCGCTCAACACTGAAGGGGCCCCGGTCTGTTGACCGGGGCCCCTTCGGCTGTTCTGCGTGCTGTCGCTACGCCGTCTTCTGCTCCCCCGGGCCCCGCCCGCGGGCGTCCCTCGGGATCAGGGTCGGGTTCACGTTGGAGTGGACGACGTCTGCCGTGATGACCACGCGGGCCACGTCCTTGCGGGACGGGATCTCGTACATGACGCCCTGGAGGACCTCTTCCATGATGGCGCGCAGGCCGCGCGCGCCGGTCTGGCGGAGGATGGCCTGGTCGGCGATGGCTTCCAGGGCCTCGCGCTCGAAGTCCAGCTCCACGCCGTCGAGTTCGAAGAGACGCTGGTACTGCTTGACGAGCGCGTTGCGGGGCTCGACGAGGATCTGGAGGAGGGCCTCGCGGTCGAGGTTGTGGACCGAGGTGATGACGGGCAGACGGCCGATGAACTCGGGGATCATGCCGAACTTGACCAGGTCCTCGGGCATGACGTCCTCGAACTGGTCCTTGGCCTCCAGCTCGCGCTTGGAGCGGATCGTCGCGCCGAAGCCGATGCCCTTCGCGCCCGCCCGGGACTCGATGAGCTTCTCCAGGCCCGCGAAGGCACCGCCCACGATGAACAGGACGTTCGTCGTGTCGATCTGGATGAACTCCTGGTGCGGGTGCTTGCGTCCGCCCTGCGGCGGAACCGAGGCGGTGGTGCCCTCGAGGATCTTCAGGAGCGCCTGCTGCACACCCTCGCCGCTCACGTCCCGCGTGATCGAGGGGTTTTCACTCTTGCGCGCGACCTTGTCGATCTCGTCGATGTAGATGATCCCGGTCTCGGCCTTCTTGACGTCGTAGTCGGCCGCCTGGATCAGCTTCAGCAGGATGTTCTCGACGTCCTCGCCGACGTATCCCGCCTCGGTGAGCGCCGTGGCGTCGGCGATCGCGAACGGGACGTTCAGCATGCGGGCCAGCGTCTGCGCGAGGAGCGTCTTGCCGGAGCCCGTGGGGCCCAGCAGGAGGATGTTGGACTTCGCCAACTCGATCGCGTCGTCACGGCTGCTGCCGCCGCCGTTCTCGCCGGCCTGGACGCGCTTGTAGTGGTTGTACACCGCCACGGAGAGGGCCTTCTTGGCCGACTCCTGGCCCACCACGTAGCCCTCCAGGAACTCGTAGATCTCGCGGGGCTTGGGGAGTTCCTCCCAGCGCACCTCGCTCGTCTCCGCGAGTTCCTCCTCGATGATCTCGTTGCAGAGATCGATGCACTCGTCGCAGATGTACACACCAGGCCCTGCGATGAGCTTCTTGACCTGCTTCTGGCTCTTGCCGCAGAACGAGCACTTGAGCAGATCGCCGCCGTCACCGATGCGTGCCACGGTGTGCTTCCCCTTCGCCTGGGAGACGCCTAGGTCCAGCGGCTCCTGGTGCTGCCTTATGTCCGACGGTACCTTGCCGGGCCCCCCGTTCGGGCCCCCCTTGGCAGGGTTCACTTTGACGTGCACGGTGCCAAGGGGCGGCATATCCTACGGGTCCGCGTCAGCGGACGGCGGCGTTGTTCATCTTCCGGGTGGAGATGATCTGGTCGATCAGGCCGTACGCCAGGGCGTCGTCGGCCGTGAGGATCTTGTCGCGCTCGATGTCCTCGCGGATCTTCTCGATCGGCGTGGTGGAGTGCTTGGCCAGCAGGTCTTCCAGCTGCGCGCGCATCCGGAGGATCTCGTTGGCGGCGATCTCCAGGTCGGAGACCTGACCGCGGCCGGTCTCGCTGTAGGGCTGGTGGATCAGCACGCGTGCGTTGGGCAGCGCCATGCGCTTGCCGGGCGTACCGGCCGCCAGCAGGATCGCCGCGGCGGAGGCCGCCTGACCCATGCAGACCGTCTGGATGTCCGGCTTCACGAACTGCATCGTGTCGTAGATCGCGGTCAGCGCGGTGAAGGAGCCACCGGGGCTGTTGATGTAGACGGAGATGTCCCGGTCGGGGTCCATCGACTCCAGGCACAGCAGCTGCGCCATGACGTCGTTGGCGGAGGCGTCGTCGATCTGCACGCCGAGGAAGATCACGCGCTCCTCGAAGAGCTTCGCGTACGGGTCGTACTCGCGGATGCCCTGCGAGGTGCGCTCGACGAAGCGGGGGATCACATAGCGGGACTCGGCGCGCGGGCCGGTGTACTCGGCCTCGGTGCGGGCGTAGAGGCCGCTGCCGGGGAAGTCGTTCACTGTCTGTCTCCTAGGGGCTTAGGCGGTCGGCTGAGGGGCTCTACGGGGCTCAGGCCCCGGTGCCGCCGCCGCCCGGGATACCGGCAGCCGTGGCGATGACGTCGTCGATGAGGCCGTACTCCTTGGCCTCCTCGGGGTCGAACCAGCGGTCGCGGTCCGAGTCACGGGTGACCTGCTCGACGGTCTGACCCGTGTGCTGGGCCGTGAGCTCGGCCATGCGCTTCTTGGTGTGCAGCAGCCGCTCGGCGTGGATCTTGATGTCCGAGGCCGAGCCGGCCAGGCCGGCGGAGGGCTGGTGGATCAGGATCTCGGCGTTCGGGAGGGCGAAACGCTTGCCCGGGGTGCCCGCGCTGAGCAGGAACTGGCCCATCGAGGCGGCGAGGCCCATCGCGATCGTCATCACGTCGTTCTTGATGAACTGCATGGTGTCGTAGATCGCCATGCCGGCCGTGATCGAGCCGCCGGGGCTGTTGATGTAGAGGTTGATGTCCTTGTCGGGGTCCGCAGCGGCAAGGAGCAGCAACTGTGCGGTGATCTTGTTGGCGATGTCGTCGTCGACCGGCTGGCCGAGGAAGATGATCCGCTCGTTGAGCAGCCGGTTGTAGACCTGGTCGCCGAGGCCACCACCGATGGAAGGCTCGCCGGCGGCGGAGGGCATCAGATTCGTCACGTATCCACCTGCTCGTCTTACGACGGCGCCGGGCCGTCTCACGTTTCCCTGCGTGTTCCCTGCGGGGCTGGGGCAGTCGGGGACTTCCCTGCCCTCGTAGTTATGGACCCTAACGCGCTGGTCCCTTCGGAGAATCCCGGTAAGCGGGGTGTTCGCCGGGGGCGTAGCGCCCCCGGGGCCGCGGGCCCGTCCCGTACGACGGGACGGGCCCCCGGGGAACACAAGTCCCCGGGGGCCCGTCCTACGACCTGCAAGGTGCCGTGGGCTCAGCCCTCGGTCTTCTCCTCGGCCTCGGCCGGGGTGTCCTCGGAGGCGGCCGAGGCGTCTTCGGCAGGGGCCGCGGCCGTCTCGTCCTCGTCGTCGTCCAGGTCGACGACCTCGCCGTTGGTGTCCTTGACCGTGGCGGCCTCGACCACGACGGCCAGGGCCTTGCCGCGGGCGACCTCGCCGACGAGGAGCGGAACCTGACCGCCCTCGACGACCGCCTGGGCGAACTGGTCGGGGGACATGCCGGAGGAGGCGGCGCGGCGCATGAGGTGCTCGGTGAGCTCCTCCTGGTTGACGTTCAGCTTCTCGCGCTTGACGAGCTCGTCCAGCACGAACTGGGTCTTGATGCCCTTGACCGCGGCGTCCTTGGTCTCGGTGTCGAACTCCTCGGCCGACTTGCCCTGGATCTCGAGGTACTTCTCGAGGTCGAGGCCCATCTGGCCGAGCTGGTGGTGCTCCAGGTTGTGCTTGCGGGTGTTGATCTCGTCCTCGAGCAGCTTCTCGGGGACGGGCACCTCGACGAGCTCCAGGAGCTTCTCCAGGACGCGCTCCTGGGCCTGGGTGGCCTGGTCGTACTGCTTCATGTTCTCGAGGCGCTTGCGGCTGTCCGCCCTGAGCTCGTCGAGGGTGTCGAACTCGGAGGCGAGCTGCGCGAACTCGTCGTCCAGCTCGGGCAGTTCGCGGGCGGCGACCTGGGTGACCTTGACGGTGACCTCGGCCTCCTTGCCGGCCGCGGAGCCGCCCTTGAGCTCGGAGGTGAAGGTGGCCTCGCCACCGGCCTCCAGGCCCTTCACGGCGTCGTCGATGCCGTCCAGCAGCTCACCGGAGCCGATGGTGTAGGAGACGCCGCTCGCGACGCCGTCCTCCAGCACCTCGCCCTCGACCTTGGCCTCCAGGTCGATGGTGATGACGTCGCCGTCCTCGGCGGCGCGCTCGACCGGGGAGGTCGAGGCGAAGCGCTCACGCAGCTCGGTGACGGCCTTGTCGACGTCCTCGTCGCTGACCTCGACCGCGTCGACCTCGACCTCGATGCCGGAGTAGTCCGGGATCTCGATGGCCG
Source organism: Streptomyces canus (assembly GCF_001514145.1). Classification (GTDB taxonomy): domain Bacteria; phylum Actinomycetota; class Actinomycetes; order Streptomycetales; family Streptomycetaceae; genus Streptomyces; species Streptomyces canus. The sequence goes on along the minus strand of NZ_KQ948658.1, from coordinate 267,418 downwards.
GGCGGACGTCGACCTCGGCGGTGAAGTTCAGCGTCTCGCCGTCCTTCAGCTCGGTGATGTCGACCTCGGGCTGGCCGAGGACGTCGATCTCGGCCTCGTTGACCGCCTCGGTGTAGAACTTCGGAAGCGCGTCGTTGACGGCCTCCTCCAGCACCGCACCGCGGCCGAACCGCTGGTCGATGACGCGCGCCGGGATCTTGCCCTTCCGGAAGCCCTTCACCGTGACCTGCTGGTTGATCTTCTTGTACGCCGCGTCGAGGCTGTCCTTGAGCTCCTCGAAGGGCACCTCGATGCTGAGCCGAACCCGAGTCGGGTTCAGGGTCTCCACGGCGCTCTTCACGGTTCGGTCTCCTTGGGGGCTGACTTCTTGGTTTCTGCCGGAGCCAGAGCGGCTCCGGCGGATTCGCCGCCCGGAGGACTTCCAGTGGAGATCCAGAGGATGAGGCACACGGGCGTGCAGCTTGCATAGTAACGGCAGCGGCGACACGCCCCAAAGGCGATCACTGTGTACGGCCGCGCGAGGTGATCGCGCAGGTGGTCGGGGTGGCGGGATTTGAACCCACGGCCTTCCGCTCCCAAAGCGGACGCGCTACCAAGCTGCGCCACACCCCGTCTGGTGCGACACGTAGGCTACATGCCCGCAGGCAGCGGGGTTGCCGCATTTCGCGAGCGGCAGGCTGAACCACGATCCGCGCGCCTCCTCCGGGGCGCCTGGAGCAGCCCGGCCGCGCCGTCACGAAGCGCCCACCCGCACTTCGACACGGAGCCCACCCAAACGCACCGCGCGTCGAAGCAAACGGGCACGCACGGCGAGCGCCGGCGCCCACGTGGTGTCGCGCCGCGCGGCCGGTCCGACGTCGTGGCGGCCACTCGCGTACGGCACAGGCCCCGCCCAGGACACGCGGGGCATCGACGCGAACGGACACGCACGGGGGGCCGCGCCTCCCACAGCCCATCCCGCCCGCGGCAGCCGAGTGGGAGCGGTTGTCAGGCCTCGCGAGCGGCGCGTCGCGGCTGGGCCTGCTCAAGCTCCGACCGCAGGCTGCGCAGGATGCGCGAGGCGCCGACCGGGCCACCGCCGGGACCGCCTTCGGGCCGTCCAGCGTGACCTGCCTGGCCACCAGCGTGCTCCCCTCCCGGGCCGGGTCCACGCGGCCCGGGAGACGGCCACCGGCCGGCACCGGCATCGCGAAATGGCCGTAGACCCGCTTGGGCTGGGGAACGTAGGCAGAGGGCGTCGTCGGTGGATCCGGATGGCGCGGACCGTGGTGGTCCGCAGCTCATCGCGGTGGTGGCCGTTCCGCGCGGGCGGGCGTCGGCGGGATCGGGACCGCCCGCGCGTGGCCCGGCGCGAGGACGCTCAGGGCGTTCGACGGACACGGCTTCCCGGCACCGGCGTCCGGACCCGGCGACCCGGTCGCCGGCGGCGCGTGACGTCCGCGGCAGCGCCCCTACGCGCCTCCGTGCGCCCCGTCCGTGACGCGCGCGGTCGGGGCAGGAAGGAAGGGGTGTGCGACCAGGGGTGACGACCCGGTACGATGCCTTCGTGCCGTCGGTCACCGGACCGCGGCGCGCGCTGTGCGGGCGTAGCTCAATGGTAGAGCCCTAGTCTTCCAAACTAGCTACGCGGGTTCGATTCCCGTCGCCCGCTCCATATGACTCAGGGCCAGGTCAGAGGATCAATCCTCCGCCTGGCCCTGATCGTTTCCTGTGTCACCGACCGTCGGTTGCGACATGGAACCTCGTCAGCGCAAAGATGATCAAGAGGTCAAGGGTCATCACGGGGATGGCCCACACGGGGTAGTACGGAACGAACATGAACTGGGTGATCAGGCTGATGCCCGCCGCCACGCCGACCCCGCGCCCCCAGCTCTTGTTCGTCACGACGCCCAGGCCGGCGATGACGAGCGCCAGTCCGACCACAAGGTGAATCCAGCCCCCAGCGGTCAGGTCGAACCGATAGGAGTACCTGGAGGCGGCGAACAGGCTGTCGTCCGCGATGCCGGATGCACCCATGAGGATGCTGAGCGGCCCGCTGAGCATCAGCGCGGCCCCGGCGAACAGGGACGGGCCGCTGAGTCCTTCGCTGCTGCTCGGCCCCCCGTATCGCCGCGTCTCGCTCGGCGTCGCTGCCCTGGCCGCCACCTTCCTGGACAGCACGGTCACCGACGCACCACGCCCGCGGCGACGCCGGTCGCGTTCCACTGACAGGATCACCGCGATCCTTCCGCGCCGCGACTGCAACCCGCCATGGGGCGGGACGTGGACTCCTCCCGCACGAAGACCTCCGGCCCGGTCCCCCGAGGGGATCGGGCCGGAGGTCTTGTCGTGTTCGTCCGGTCGCTCGGTCGTCCGGGCTAGAACTGGATCGAGTTGATGGTGTCCGCTATCGAGTCCAGGAAGCGTTGGATGTCGTCGGCCATCCCGGTCGAGGCGAGGAAGAAGCCGAAGAGCACCGCGACTATGGCAGGGCCGGCCTTGATGGATCCTCCCCGCATCAACACCACCAGGATGATCCCCAACAGCAGCACCACTGACAGCGAAATGGCCACAACTCATCACACCCTCGGTCGGTCCCGCTCTCCCGGCCCGGGGACGCGACCCCGCGACCCCCGCCAGAACCATCGTGCCACCAACGCGGCCCGCATATGCGGCCGGTGAGGCAACGTTTGGCCATGCCGATACACGCTCCGCACCTCCTGGCCGGTTCCTTTCGGTGCTCCCCCACATTCACCCACCGCGTCCGCACATCCCCTTCGCAGGGAATTCGAATGGTCGACACAGACGTGCGAGGACCGTCGTTATGCGGCATTTCGGATGGATGAATGCTGACAATGCAGGCCTGTTGAAGTCGGCTCAGAAGTGAACAACCGGCCACGAGACGACCGGTTTTACCGCACCACACAGCCGAGGCTAGGGTGCCTCAGATGTTTCCAGCCGCCGCCGACGCAGTCCCCCGTCCGCGCTCGCCGCAGGACCCGCCACCCGCCAAGCAGCGCGACTCCTTCTTCGACAACGCCAAGTACCTGGCGATCGTCCTGGTGGCCGTCGCGCACTCCTGGGAGCCGCTCAAGGGCGACAGCCGGATCCTGGAGGGCGTGTACACGGTCGTGTACTCGTTCCACATGCCGGCGTTCATCGTCATCTCCGGCTTCTTCTCCCGCAGTTTCGACATGCGCCCGGACCGGCTGCGGCGGCTGATCACCGGCGTCGCCGTGCCGTACGTCCTCTTCGAGACGGCGTACTCCCTCTTCAAGCGCTACGCCGACCACGATCCGGGCATGGCCATCAGCCTCCTGGACCCGTGGTTCCTGACCTGGTTCCTGGTGGCGCTGTTCATCTGGCGGCTGACCACGCCGATCTGGAAACTGGTGCGGTGGCCGCTGCCACTCGCGCTCGGCATCGCGATGCTGGCGTCCGTGACCCCGGACATCGGTGACGACCTGGATCTCCAGCGGGTACTGCAGTTCCTGCCGTACTTCGTCCTCGGCCTGGTCATGAAGCCCGAGCACTTCCGGATGGTGCGGCGCCGCTCGATGCGGATCGCGGCGGTGCCGGTGTTCGCGGCCGCCCTCACCGTCGGCTGGTGGGCGGTGCCGCGGATGGACACCGAGTGGTTCTACCACCGCAACGCCGTCCAGGAGATGGGCGCGCCCTGGTGGACGGGACCGGTCATGGTGCTGGCCATGTTCGGCAGTTCGCTGCTGCTGACGGCCTGTTTCTTCGCCTGGGTGCCGGGCCGGCGGATGTGGTTCACCGCGCTCGGCGCGGGCACGCTGTACGGCTATCTGCTGCACGGTTTCCTGATCAAGGGCGCGGGTTTCGCGGGCTGGTTCGACCACGCCTGGCTGCACCGGCCGCTCGGCGAGCTGTTCGTGAGCGCCCTGGCCGCGATCGCCGTCACCCTGCTGTGCACCTCGCCGGTGCGCCGGGTCTTCCGGTTCGCGATGGAGCCCGACATGAACTGGGCGTTCAAGAAGGACGCCGTCGACGTGGCCCGGGTTCGCGAGCGGACGACGGCTCCTCGCGAGAAGGTCGACGCCTAGTCAGACCCCCGGCTCAGGCCGAGAAGCGCGCGCATCCCCGCGTACTTCTCGGTCAGTCGTTTCCGCGTCACCTCGTCCAGGACCGCCAGGCGCGCCGGGTCCGCGTTGTGCGCCAGGTCGGCCTCCTTCACCAGCAGCGCGCCCGGCGTCTCCAGGATGCGCCGGGCGTACGCCTCGGGCGGCTCCCCGGCCCGCTTGGTGACCGCGAGCACGATGTCCTTCGTACGGCGGCTCAGCGCGGCCTGGTCGAGCCACTGTGCGGAGAGCGCGTCGTCCTCGACGGAGTCGTGCAGCCAGGCCGCCGCGATCTGTTCGTCGTCGCCGCCCCGCGTGCGTACGCCCTCGGCGACGGCCCGCAGGTGTTCGGCGTAGGGCCGACCCGCCTTGTCGGTCTGGCCCTCGTGCGCGGCGCGGGCGAGGGCCTCGACTTCGGCCAGGGTCAACTCGTCGGTCATGCCTCCAGTGTCGTCCACGGCTCCGGCCGTGTCCCCACCCCGGAGTCCTGGTCAGCGCGGCCCGGACTGGGCTGTAGGGCCTTCCCGGCAGATCAGCAGCAGCGCGCGGTCGTCGTTGACGTCCTTCGCGACCGCCTCGATCAGGTGCCAGGCGGCACCGTGGAAGCCGCCCGCCACATAACGGTCGGCCTCGCCCGTCAGGCGGTCGATGCCCTCCACTATGTCCCGGTCGGACGTCTCGACCAGACCGTCGGTGAAGAGCATCAACACGTCACCGGGCCGGAGCGAACCCTTCACCGGGTCGAACTGGGCGCCGTCGTAGACCCCGAGGAGCGGGCCCTCCGCGGCCTTCTCCTCCCACCGGCCGCTGCCCGCGCTGAGCTGCAGCCCCGGCGGATGGCCGGCCGAGTAGAGCTCGTAGTCGCCGGAGTCGAGGTCCAGGACCAGGTGGATCGAGGTCGCGAAGCCCTCGTCCCAGTCCTGGCGGAGCAGATAGCCGTTCGCGGCGGGCAGGAAGGCGTGCGGGGGCAGTGAACCCAGCAGGCCGCCGAACGCTCCCGACAGCAGCAGGGCACGCGAGCCCGCGTCCATGCCCTTCCCGGAGACATCCGTCAGGACGACCTCCATCGTCCGGCCGCCGTTGGTACGGGCCGCGACGACGAAGTCACCGGAGAACGACTGCCCGCCCGCGGGACGCAGTGCCATCTCCCGGTGCCAGCCCTGCGGCAGCAGCGGCAGCTTGCTCTGCACCCGGATGCGTTCGCGCAGGTCGAACAGCATGGTGCCGCCGCGCCGCCAGGGCACACCGACCCGGCTGCGGAACTGGGCGATCAGCAGGCCGAAGAAGCCGCAGGCGGCCACGACCAGGACCACGCCCGGGGTGACCCGGGACGGCCCCTCGGTGTACGGCCCCAGCTGCACCGACTCCACGATCAGGGCCGTCGCCGCCGCCGCGTACAGGCCGAGCAGGCTCGCCGGGCGCAGCAGCAGTCCGCCGGCGACGATCGGCAGGACCAGTGCGGCCGGTGAGCACCACACCGAGTTCATCAAAGTAATGGCCGCGATCACCGGGACGGTCAGGAGCAGACCGGCCAGCGCGACCCAGTCCGAGCCGTCGCCGCGGAAGTAGTCCACGGCACTTCTGCGCAGGCCGACGCGGACCCGGTGCCACTGCATCCTCAACCGGGCCGTGAACGTCTCGGCTTCCGCGCGCCGCTCTCGTCCTGCTGCCATTAGTTCGGGACCTTATCCGTCGAACCCCCTGCTTGGCACAGGAGGTACGACTTGTCCCCCGTGCGAGGTTCAACTTCACAGTCTCCAGGGGGCCGTGCACACCCCGGCCGGCGACGGGTCCCGGGAAAATTCCCTCGCTCGTACCGCTATGCCCTGGTAGGCATGGTTCATGGGGACTGACTTGCGGGTGCTTCGGCAGGACGAATGGGACGAGTGGTACGGCAACCTGGTCCGCGCCTTCGGCGGGGTCCCGGAGTCGGCCGAGGAGCGGGAGCTGTGGCGTGAGCTCAGCGTGGACGACCGGTTCATCGGCGCCTGGGACGGCGAGCGGTGTGTGGGCACGGCGGGGGCGTTCGCCTTCCGGATGACCGTGCCGGGCGGTGCCTCCGTGCCCGCCGCCGGCGTCACCATGGTCGGCGTGGCCGGCACGCACCGGCGGCGCGGGGTGCTGACCTCGATGATGCGGCGCCAGCTGGACGACGTACGGTCCTGGGGCGAGCCGCTGGCCGTGCTCACGGCCTCCGAGCCGGTGATCTACGGCCGGTTCGGGTACGGCGCCGCCACCTATCACGTCAACGCCGACATCGACACGACCCGGGTGCGGCTGTCCGTGCCGCCCGGCACCGACGACGTACGGCTGCGGTACGCGGCGCCCGCCGATGTGCTCGACGCGTGCGAGGCGGTGTACGCCCGGCTCGTGCCGCGGCGGCCCGGGATGATCGCCCGGGTCCCCGGCTGGGAGCGGCTGTGGCTGCTCGACCCGGAGAGCGACCGGGACGGCGCCTCACCGCTGCAGTGTGTGGTCGCGGAGCGGGACGGGGAGGTCGTGGGGTTCGTGCGGTACCGGGTGAAGGCGGACTGGGAGCCGGCCGGGCCCAAGGGCACGGTGGTGGTCTCCGACCTGGAGGCGCTGGATCCGGCCACGCACGGCGCGCTGTGGCGGTTCCTGTTCGACCTCGACCTCACCTCGCGGATCGACGTGCGGCGGCGGCCGGTCGACGAGACCTGGCAGTACCTCGTCTCCGACGTCCGGCGCTGTTCGCTGCTGGTGCGGGACTCGCTCCATGTACGACTGGTGGACGTCGGGGCGGCGCTGCAGGCGCGGACCTATCAGACGCCGGTGGACGTGGTGTTGGAGGTCGAGGACTCCTTCTGCCCCTGGAATTCCGGGCGTTGGCGGCTCAGCGGGGACGCGAAGGGCGCGTCGTGCGACCGTACGACGGACCCGGCCGATCTCGTCCTGTCCGTACGGGAGTTGGCGGCGGCCTATCTCGGTGGCGTGAGCCTCGCCTCGCTGGCGGGGGCCGGGCTGGTGCGGGAGGTGCGGCAGGGGGCGTTGACCGAGGCGGCGGTGGGGTTCGGGTCGGCGGTGGCGCCCTGGCTGCCGCACGGGTTCTAGGGCCTGCCGTCTAGGGTTTCTGGCAGGCCGGGCACCAGAAGAGGTTGCGGGCGGCGAGATCGGCGGTGCGGATCTCGCCGCCACAGATGTGACAGGGCAGGTTGGCCCTGCGGTACACGTAGACCTCGCCGCCGTGGTCGTCGACGCGGGGCGGGCGGCCCATCGCCTCCGGGGTGTGCTCCGGGCGGACGGTGTCGATGCGGTTGTTCCGCACACCCTCGCGCATGAGCTCGACGAGGTCGGTCCAGATCGCGTCCCACTCGGCGGGGGTGATGTCCTTGCCCGCGCGGTAGGGGTCGACGCGGTGCCGGAAGAGGACCTCCGCGCGGTAGACGTTGCCTACGCCCGCGATGACCTTCTGGTCCATCAGGAGGGCGGCGATCGTCGTACGGCTGCGGGAGATCCGCTGGTACGCGGCCTGCGGGTCGGCGTCCTCGCGGAGGGGGTCCGGGCCGAGGCGGTCGTGTATCGACTGTTTCTCGGTGGGGGTGATCAGGGCGCAGGTCGTGGGGCCGCGGAGGTCGACGTACGCCGTGGTGTTCGCGAGACGGAGGCGGACCGTGTCGGTGGGTGGCGGTGCGGGGGTCGCGCCGAAGGTGACCTTGCCGAAGAGGCCGAGGTGGATGTGGACCCAGTCGGTGTCGCGGAAGCCGAGGAAGAGGTGTTTGCCGTGGGCTTCGGTGTGGGTGAGTTCGGAGCCGGTGAGGAGGGCGGCGGCGTCCGAGAACTTGCCCTGGGGGCTGGTGACGCGGGGTTCCGTGCCGGTGAAGGCTTCGGCGTAGTCCTGTGCCAGGCGGTGGATGGTGTGCCCCTCAGGCACGGTGGCTCCTTCTTCGGCTGCGGGTGGGCGGGGGCGCGGAGGTTTTTCGCCCCCGCCGCCCCTACCCGTCCCGTCCTCCAGGGGCTGCCGCCCCTTCGACCCCGCTCCCAGGGGGCTCCGCCCCCTGGACCCCCGCTCCTCAAACGCCGGAGGGGCTGAATCGCTACTGCTGGGGGTGGTGCGCCGGGATCGCCGGCAGGTCGCCCGTCGTCTCGTAGTCGGCCAGCATGTCGATGCGGCGCTGGTGGCGCTCGTCGCCCGAGAACGGCGTCGCGAGGAAGGTCTCGACGAACTTCGTCGCCTCCTCCGTGGTGTGCATGCGAGCGCCCACCGCGACGACGTTGGCGTTGTTGTGCCGGCGGCCCAGCGACGCGGTCTCCTCGCTCCAGGCGAGGGACGCCCGGACGCCCTTGACCTTGTTCGCCGCGATCTGCTCACCGTTGCCTGAGCCGCCGATCACGATGCCGAGGGCATCGGGGTCGGCAGCCGTGCGCTCGGCGGCACGGAGGCAGAACGGCGGGTAGTCGTCCTGGGCGTCGTAGATGTGGGGGCCACAGTCGACCGCATCGTGACCGGCCGCCTTGAGCCAGTCGACGAGGTGGTTCTTGAGTTCGAAGCCCGCATGGTCGGAGCCGAGATACACGCGCATGGGATGAGTGTGACACGGCTGTTTCAGGGCAGCAGCCCCGGGTGTCGGCCAGGAAAACCGTGAACCCAACAATGGAACCTCAAGCAAACCTCAAGTAACGATCTGGATTCAAAGGTTCACGAACTTCTTCGCCTCCGATTCACTGGACCGACCCGTACACCGCTCGTACGGGATCCCCCCACCCGGCACGAAGGAATTCCCCGTATGACTGGTCTCCAGGCCGGACTCAAGAACCGTCACCTCTCGATGATCGCCATTGGCGGTGTCATCGGAGCGGGCCTTTTCGTGGGCTCCAGCTCCGGTATCGCCACCGCAGGACCCGGCATCCTGCTGTCGTACGCGCTCGTCGGCACGCTGGTCGTCCTCGTGATGCGGATGCTCGGTGAGATGTCCGCCGCGAATCCGAACTCCGGCTCCTTCTCGGCGCACGCCGACCGGGCGCTCGGGCGCTGGGCCGGTTTCTCCATCGGCTGGCTTTACTGGTTCTTCTGGGTCGTCGTGCTCGCCGTCGAGGCGACCGCCGGTGCCAAGATCCTCGAAGGGTGGATACCCGCCGTACCGCAGTGGGGGTGGGCGCTGATCGTGATGGTGGTGCTGACCGCCACCAATCTCGTCTCCGTCGGGTCCTACGGCGAGTTCGAGTTCTGGTTCGCCGGAATCAAGGTCGTGGCGATCGGGGCGTTCATCGTCATCGGTCTGCTCGCCGTGTTCGGTGTCCTGCCCGGCGTCGACGCCGACCAGGCGGGGCTCTCCAACCTGACCGACCACAGCGGTTTCCTGCCCAACGGGCCCGGCGCCATCCTCACCGGTGTACTGCTCGTCGTCTTCTCCTTCATGGGCAGCGAGATCGCGACGCTCGCCGCCGGCGAGTCGGAGGACCCGCAGCGGGCCGTGACCAAGTCGACCAACAGCATCATCTGGCGTATCGCGGTCTTCTACCTGGGTTCCATCTTCGTCGTCGTCACGCTGATCCCGTGGGACTCCAAGTCCATCCAGGACAACGGCTCCTACGTCGCCGCGCTCGACTCCCTCGGGATCGCGCACGCCGGTCAGATCATGAACTTCATCGTGCTGACCTCGGTGCTGTCCTGCCTCAACTCCGGCCTGTACACGGCCTCCCGGATGGCCTTCTCGCTCGGCGAGCGGGGCGACGCGCCCAAGGCGTTCGCGCGGGTCAACGGCAGGGGTGTGCCGATGGCCGCGATCCTCGCGTCGGTGGTGTTCGGCTTCGTCGCCGTCTTCTTCAACTACCTCTCCCCCGACAAGATCTTCCTCTTCCTCGTCAACTCCTCCGGTGCGGTGGCCCTGTTCGTGTGGCTGGTCATCTGCTTCTCGCAGCTGCGGATGCGGAAGATCATCCAGGCCGAGGCGCCGGAGAAGCTGGTCGTGAAGATGTGGCTGTACCCGTATCTGACCTGGGCGACGGCCGCGTTGATCGTGTTCGTCCTCGGGTACATGCTGACCGACACGGAGCACGACGGGCGGGAGACCGTGCTGCTGTCGCTGCTCGTCGCGGCGGTGGTGCTGGTCATCGCCGTGGTGAAGGAGAAGGTCGGGCGCGGGCGGGTGGGTGCCGCCTCGGCCGGTGACGTGACGGACAAGGTCTCCGTCGGCTGAACAGGCGTGTGACCGGGGCCCCGTGGCGTTGTGCCGCGGGGCCCTTCGCGTATGCGTTCACAGGACGGTGAAGCTGGCCTTCACCTTCTCGTACGTCTTGAGGGCCTGCGTCTCGGTGTCCGGCTGGTACCAGGTGTTGATCTGGTACGACGTGTCGCCCGCGTTGAAGCCGAGCAGCTGGGCGTGCCAGGGGATGCCGTCGAGGGTGAAGGTGTACTCCCACACGACCGCCGGGTGATCGCGGAACGTCGTCTCCTCCAGGCGGATCTTGGCGTAGTCCTGGCCCTGGTGGGCGTTCTGCTCGGAGGTCCGCCAGGTCTCCATCAAGTCGCCCCGGGCGAGGGACGACTTGGCCGCGAGTTCCTGCTTTCCGTCGGGCGAGGTGTAGTGGACCTCCGCCCCGGTCTTCACGTCCCGCCGCCAGCCGGTGGGGGTCGCCCACGCGAACCCACCGGCCTCCTCGTGTGCGCCGGGCGGGAGCGAACGGGGGCGGGAGGTGCCCTCGACGGTGGAGGACGGGGTGCCGGCGGGGGTGGAGACGCCGGATTCCGGGGCGGAGACGGAAGCGGAGCCCGAGGCGGACGGGGAGCCGCCCGCCTTGTCGTCACCGGGCGAGCCGGAGGTGGTGGCGAGGATGATCGCGACCACGGCGGCGCCTGCGGCGACCGTGCTTCCGGCGGCGACCAGGGCGGTTCGACGGCGGCCGCGGTGGCCGGTGGCGGGGCGGGCGGGGCCGGGGGGTTCGCCCGGGGGCATGCGGTGGGGGTGGGGGCCGAGGACCAGGGCGGGGCCGGGATCCTGACCGTCGGTGGAGCTGGGGTCGGTACGGAGGTTGGCAGCGGGGCCGTCGATGCGGGAGGTACCGGTGCCTGCCGGGGTGCCCGTGGCTCCCGACCCGGACGTAGGACCGGGATGGGCGTGTTGGTCGGGTACGGCCTGCTTGCCGCGGACCAGGGAGACGCCGGGGCCGACCCGGGTGGGGGCGGAGGCCGCGCGCGTGGGAGTGTCCCGTGTAGGTGCGTCCGGCATCGGGAAGTGCTCCGTGGGGGCGCCCGCCGAGAGGGAGTCCTGCGTAGGAGCGCTGGCGAGGGGCGTACTGGCCGTGGTGGCACCCGCCCGGAGTACGGCTCCCACCGCGCTCCCGGACGGCGTCTCCGACCGGACCTCCGAACGCTCCTCGGAGGCGGCCTCGCTGGACGCACTGGCGACACGGTCGGTCGAGAACGGCTCGGCGGGGGTGGGGGGTTCGGGCTCCGCCGCCACGACTTCGGCGAGCGCCGGGAAACCGTTCGACGGCGCGCCCGAACCCTCGTCACCGGCCCCACCCGAGGGGGCAAAGCCTGGCGGCACGGCATCCGACGGCTCCACCATGGCAGGCTCACGTACGGCCGCCTCGGGCCCCGTCTCCGGCTCTGGCTCCGGCACCCGCGGATCCCGCGCCGCCACCGGCGCCGCCTCCGACGTCTGCGCCCCTTCATCCCGCCCGGGCCCCGCGGTCTGCACAGGGTCCGCCCGTCCTACAGCCGACGCCCGCGCAGAGTCCCCTTGACGCTCACCCGGCGCCCGCACAGAGTCCACCCGCCCCGGGTCCCCCTGCCGACGCTCCCCCTCCTCCTCTTCTCCGGCCACCGGCCCCAGCGCGGCCCCGGCCCCGCCATCCCGCCCGGGACCCGCCGCCCGCTCAGGGTCCACCCGCCCCGGGTTTCCCAGCCGATGCTCCCGGTCCCCTTCCTCTCCGGCCACGGGCCCTCGCGCGGCCCCGGCCCCGCCATCCCGCCCGGGCCCCGCCGCCCGCTCAGGGTCCACCCGCCCCGGGTTTCCCAGCCGATGCTCCCGGTCCCCTTCCTCTCCGGCCACGGGCCCCCGCGCGGCCCCGGCCCCCTCTTCACGCCTGCGCCCCTCCGCCGGTCCCTGCTCGTCCGCTTCGCCGGCATCCAGGCTCGACCCCCGCCGCTCGCCTGGTTCCGCCGTCCCGATGTCGTCTCCCGCCCCGATCCTCAACGTTGGTGTGGGCGTGGGGAACGCGACCGTGTGCAGGGCTGACTCCACGTCGTCCAGGGCCGGGCGTATCGAGGGGTCCTTCTCCAGCAGGGCCGCCAGGATGTCGGTCAACGGGCCCGCCGCGGCGGGGAGTTCCGGCTCCTCGTAGAGGACGGCGTGCAGCGTGGCCAGGGTGGTGTCGCGGGAGAACGGGGAGCGACCGCCCAGGGCCGCGCACAACGTCGCTCCCAGGGACCAGATGTCCGACGGCGGCCCCTGGGGGCGGCCCGAGACCCGCTCGGGGGCCATGTAGTCGGGGGAGCCGACGAGCATGCCGACCATGGTGAGCGCCTTGGCGTCCTGCATCGCGGCGATGCCGAAGTCGGTCAGCACGATCCGGTGCCCGGCGCGGTCGGCGGACTCCACCAGGACGTTGCCGGGTTTGATGTCCCGGTGCAGGACTCCCCGCGCGTGGACCTGGCGGAGCGCCTGCACCAACCCCAGGCCGAGGAGCGCCGTTTCGCGCGGGCCCAGCGGGCCGTCCTCCACCGTCATCCGTTCCAGGGAGCGGCCGTTGACCAACTCCATGACGATCCACAGGCGTTCGCCCTCGTCCACGACGTCGTAGACCCGTACGACGTTCGGGTGGTCGATCCGGGCCGTCGCCCTGGCCTCGCGCAGGGTCCGTTCACGTCGGGTGCGGGTGTCCTCCGCGTCGAGGCCGTCGATCCGCATCTCCTTGACCGCGACCTGCCGGTCGAGCATTTCGTCGGCGGCTCGCCACACCCGCCCCATGCCCCCCTGGCCGATGCTCTCGACCAGGCGATAGCGTCCCGTCACCAGGAGCCCTGGAACTCCGCCGTTCCTCGCATTTCCCGTGTCTCCCGTATTCCCCGGCAATCCGCTGCACCCCCTCAACGATGCCCCGAGTGGAACACAATGGTCACACTTCGCGCCGTACCAGCATAGTGCGGAGAAATCTTGTGGTACCTCTTCAAGTACTGCGAATTCAGGCGCAGCCAAGGGGGACGAACATGAGTTCTCGTCGTATGACGACCATTGCCGGATCGCTGGTCACGGCAGCTTTCTCGACGGTGATGATCTTTTCCGTCACCGCGAGCGCGGACGAGGGACCCGCAAGCAGTAAGGGGGGAAAGGCCGTTGACGAGGCACCGGCGGGCGTGGAGCTGACGACGACACTGCCCGGGACGATCTCCGTCGACAACAGCTCGCAGAAGACCGGTCTCACGGCCACCGTGAAGAACGACGGGAGCAAGGACAGCGGAAAGATCAGGCTTTTGGTCGTCGGTTTCGACGGCATGACGGTCAAAAACGTTCAAGGCTGCTCTCCGATTGAAGAAAAGGATCTGCCGGAGGGCTCGAACAGCGGTTTCGCCTGCCCCGTCGACAATCTCGCGGCCGGTAAGTCGAAGTCGTACGCCGTCGACGCGACATTCGATCTCAAGAAGACCGGCAAGATCTGTCTGCCGGTGCAGACCGGCGACGGGAAGAAGACGTTCTGGCAGCAGGGACCGGTTCCCTTCGGTACGACGAACCCGTCGCCGAACGCCCCGGCCACCCCGCTGCTGCTGGGCACCGACAACAAGCCGGTGGCACCCGGTGGTGACGAACTGCCCAAGACCGGTGTCGGGCGGGACCTGCTGCCGCTCGGGGCCGCGGGCGCCTCGCTGATGGCGGCGGGCGTGGCCGGGCTGTGGTGGTCGCAGCGGCGGCCGCGGCGCACCGCCTGCTGATCCGGAGCGCATAACCGACGGAGGCATGACCTGACGGAAGTTGTCAGGTCATGCCTCCACCATGTCCGGCATGAACACCTCGACCGACGACGAAGTCGGGAGGAGTGTCAGCGCTTGACGAGCTTCCAGGCGGTGGGCAGCACGCCCATCGCCAGAGCGGCCTTGAGGGCGTCACCGAGGAGGAACGGGGTGAGGCCGGCCGCGATCGCGGCGGAGGCCGACATGTCTGCGGCGTAGGCGAGGTAGGGGACGCCGATGGCGTAGATGATCGCCTCGCCGACCAGCATCGTGCCCGCCGTGCGCAGCAGCGAGCGGTCGGCACCGCGGCGGGCCAGGGCACCGACGGCGGCGGAGGCGAGGATCATGCCGAGGATGTAGCCGAAGGAGACGGAGATCCCGGAGGTGCCCTGGGCGAACCACGGGAGACCGGCGAGGCCTGCCAGCGCGTACAGCGCGAGGGAGGCGACACCACGGCGGGCACCGAGGGTCGTGCCGACCAGCAGCGCGGCGAAGGTCTGACCCGTCACCGGCACCGGGGAGCCCGGCACGGGGACGGAAAGCTGCGCGGCGAGGCCGGTGAGCGCGGCACCGCCCACCACGAGCGCGACGTCCCGGACGCGGGAGGCGGGGATCAGGTCGGCGAGGACCTGGCCGGTGCGACGGGGGGCGACGGCGGTGCTCATGGGTACTCCGCGAGGGTGTGGACAGCGAGGGACCTCGTGACGCTATCCCAGCGCGCTCCGGCCGATCACCGTCAGCGCCCGACAAAGCGGGGAACGGGGGCTTGGTGGGCTCCGGACAAAGAGTGGGGGTTACACCGGGTTTGGCGTGACACCTGTCACTGAGGTGAGGTGGCCGGGGAGACAGGGGCGCTGTTCACACCACTGTGGGGAATCTCCAAACGAATCCTAGTGCTCTGGTCGGATTCACCGTTCCTGGCCTACTCTTCCAGTCATGGTCGCCCAGTCCCGGTACTTCTCCTCGCGTCGCCACGTCGATCTGCGACGTGTGGGCACGGCCGTCTGTCGCCGTCCGGCGTGAGGCGGGCTCCGGCGCGCCTCATCCTCCGAGACGTGTCGGCCCCCGTTCCCGAGGACGGTCTTCCATGCCCCGTACCGAGGCATCCCCTGTCACCCCGACTCCCATGTCCCGGCGCCGGACCAGCGCCAGTGTGGTCCTGCGGTCCGTGCTGGAGCACGGCCCGGTGGCCCGCAGCACCATCTCCCGGCTGACCGGGCTGTCCCCGGCCTCCGTCACCGACTACTGCGCCCGCTTCAGCGAACTCGGCCTGATCCGCGAGTCGGCCGTGCCCCGGCGGTCGAACGGCGTGGGCCGCCCGCACGTCCCCGTCGACCTGGACGACTCACGGTTCGTGGTCGGCGGCGTGCACGTGGCGGTGCCGTACACCACGGTCGCGCTGCTCGATCTGCGCGGCCGGGTGCTGGCGCGCCGCGAGCTGAAGCACGAACACACCGCTCCCGAGCTGGTGTTGGCGCGGGCCGCCGAAGCGCTCGGGGCTCTGCTGGACGCCGCCCCCGGCTGCCGGCCGCTCGGCATCGGCGTGGCCGTCGGCGGCTGGGTGGACCGGGACTCCGGGACCGTCGTCGAGCACCCCCTGCTCGGCTGGCACGAGGTGCCGGTACGGGAGGTACTGAGCGCCCGCACCGGGCTGCCGGTCCATGTGGACGGGCACGCGCGGGCGTTGGTCAACGCGGAGCGGCTGTTCGGGCGGGCGCGCGGCAGCCGGAGCGTGCTGCATCTGTTCGTCGGCAACGTGGTGGACGCGGCGTTCGCCACCAACGACGAGGTGCACCACGGGCCGCGCTCCCAGGCGGGCACCATCGCCCATCTGCCGGTGCCGGGCGGCACCGAGCCCTGCGACTGCGGCCGGACCGGCTGCCTCCAGGCCGAGTTGAGCGAGCGGACGCTGTGCCGGCGGGCCCGGCAGGCGGGGGTCATCGAGGGCGACAACCCGATGCATGTGGTCGCGGCGGCGGCCGCGGGCGATCCGGAGGGGGTACGGCTGCTGGTGGAGCGTGCGGGTGCCGTCGGACGGGCGGCACGGTTGCTGCTGGACGTGCTGAACCCGGAGACGGTCGTGGTGACCGAGATCGGTGTCATGCACCGGCAGGACTGCCTCGCCGCCCTGCGCGAGGGGGTCGGCAGCGAACGCGCGAATTCCGTGATGCCCACGGGTTTCCCGGATTCCGTGCTCGCCGTGGCGGGCGGCGCGGTGGCCCTCGACGTGCTCTACCGGGATCCGCTCACCCTCTCCCACCTGAGCGGAATTAATTCAGAAACTCCGAATGTTGACAGAGCCTCCGCATGACCGCGAACATCCTGTTCATGAGCCCGCACCTGTACTGTCGCACCCTTTGTTGCTGACACGCTGCCCCGCGTGACGCGCTCATTCCCCCTGCGTTGATTCTCCTTCTTCGTGCTTTCCCCTGCGCTGTTCCGGCGCTGATTCCGGGAGCTCTCCCATGCCTGTTTCCCGTACGTCCGGCATCGACCGGCGTCTGTTCCTCTCCTCGATCCTCGGTGCCGCGGCCGGCGTCGCCGGGCTCAGCGGCTGCGCAGGAAGCAGTGCCGCCGCAGACAGCAAGGACGCCCTGTCCGCCCCGCTCGCCGCGAAGGTCCCGGCGGGTACCAGCCTGAAGATCGCCTCGTATCTCGGCATCCAGCAACTCCAATTGAAACTGGGCAAGTTGGGTGCGCTTCCGTTCAAGGTGTCGAGCTGGCCCAATATCGCCGCAGGGCCCGATGTCATCAACGCCTTCCGCGCGGGTTCCCTGGATGTCGCCACCAACGCGGGTATTCCGCCGATCCAGGCGCACTACCAGGGATTCGACGCGAAGATCGTCGCCATCAACATCACCCGCAAACCGAGCTATCTCTTCGCCACCAAGCCCGGCAGCGACATCCGCACGGTCCAGGACTTCAAGGGAAAGCGGCTCGCTTTCTCCCAGGGGCAGGCCCAAGGCGTCGTCCTCCTTCGGGCGTTGAAGAAGGCCGGCATCGCCTACGACGACGTCAAGCTCGTCCCGCTGACCAGCAACCAGTTCTTCACCGCTCTGCAGTCGGGCCAGGTGGACATCGCGCCGCTCGCCAACAGCCAGGCGCCCTCCTATCTGTCGCAGTACGAGGCCAAGGGCGCCCACGCCGTCACCACCGACGTCGTCGACCTGCTCACCCTGCTGTGGGCGCCGACCTCCGTGCTGGCCGACTCCGCGAAGGCCGCCGCGGTCGCCGCCTACATCCCGTACTGGGCCAAGGGCCAGGTGTGGGCGTACGAGAACCCCGACATCTGGAACGAGCAGTTCTACGTCAAGACGCAGAACCTGACCCTCGCCCAGGCCAAGGCGGTCACCGCGCTCGCCAACAAGCCTCTGTTCCCGCCGAGTTGGGGCGAGGCGATCAAGTGGGAGCAGGAGACCGCGGATCTGCTGGCGGAGGGCGGCTTCGTGAAGAAGTTCGACGTGGGCGACCTCTTCGACCACCGCTTCGAGGGCATCGCCGCGAAGTCCGTGGCCGCGGAGTACCGGAGGTGAGCGCCGTGACCACGACCGAAGCCGCCGTCACGGTCGCCCCCGCGAAGGACACGCCCCAGGTACGCAGGCGCCGCCGGCTCTCCCCCGGCAGGCGGCTGCCCGCCGCCCGGCTCGCCGGACCGGTCCTCCTCCTCGCCCTGTGGGCCGCCGCCTCCGCCGCCGGACAGCTCGACCCGGCCGCGATCCCGGCACCCTGGACGGTGGTGCGCACGGGCGCCCATCTGTGGACCGACGGGACCCTGCCCACCGACATCCTGACCTCGCTCCAGCGAGCCGCGACCGGCTTCGTGATCGGACTCGTCGCCGGTGTCGTGCTGGCCCTGGCCTCCGGTCTGAGCCGGACCGGCGAGGCGCTGATCGACGGGACGGTCAACCTCAACCGGGCGATCCCGACCCTCGGTCTGATCCCGCTGTTCATCCTCTGGCTGGGCATCGGCGAGACCTTCAAGGTCGCGATCATCGCGATCGTCGTGTACATCCCGATCTATCTGAACACCCATGCCGCGCTGTCCGGCATCGACCACCGCTTCGTCGAACTCGCCGAGGTACAGGGGCTGTCGAGGTTCGCCTTCGTACGGCAGATCGTCGTCCCCGGCGCGCTGCCCGGATTCTTCGTGGGCCTGCGGCTCGGCGTCACCGGCTCCTGGCTGGGCCTGGTCGTCCTGGAGCAGATCAACGCCACCAGCGGACTCGGCTACATGATGTTCCAGGCCCAGAACTACGGCCAGAGCGATGTGATCCTCGTCGGTCTCGTCGTCTACGGCGTCTTCGGCCTGGTCTCCGACAGCGCGGTCCGTCTCGTCGAACGGAGGGTGCTGTCATGGCGACGCACACTGAGCAGCTGACCCGGGTCGCCGTCCAACTCCGGGGTCTGACCCGGTCGTTCGACGGGCGTACGGTCCTGGACGGCATCGATCTCGACATCCCGGCCGGACAGTTCGTCGCCCTGCTCGGGCACAGCGGCTCCGGCAAGAGCACGCTGCTGCGGGCGGTGGCGGGGCTGGACCACGAGGTCGTGGGAAGCGGCCGGCTCACGGCTCCCGAAAGGGTGTCCGTGGTCTTCCAGGACTCACGGCTGCTGCCCTGGCGGCGGGTGCTGGACAACGTCCTGCTGGGCACGGACGGCGAGGACAGGGGCCGGGAGGCGCTCGCCGAGGTGGGTCTCCAGGGCCGCGAACGCGCCTGGCCCAACGAGCTCTCCGGCGGCGAGGCCCAGCGCGCCGCCCTCGCCCGCTCCCTGGTCCGTGAGCCCGAACTGCTGCTGGCCGACGAGCCGTTCGGAGCCCTTGACGCGTTGACGCGCATCAAGATGCACGCGTTGCTGCGGGAGCTGTGGAAGCGCCACCAGCCGTCCGTCCTCCTCGTCACCCACGACGTGGACGAGGCGATCGTGCTCGCCGACCGGGTGCTCGTACTCGAACAGGGCCGCATCGGCCTCGACCTGACCATCGACCGCCCGCACCCGCGCTCGTACCGGGATCCCCTGCTGGGCGAGTACCGGGAGCGGCTGCTGGCCGCGCTCGGTGTGACGGAGGACCACGCATGACCACCGGACAGCTCCACCTCAACGCGTTCCTGATGAACACCGGCCACCACGAGGCGTCCTGGCGCCTCCCCGAGAGCGACCCGTTCGCGCACGTCTCGCTCGACCACTTCATCCGCCTGGCCCGGATCGCCGAGCGCGGCACCTTCGACTCGCTCTTCCTGGCCGACGGGCCGCAGTTGTGGAGCAGCCTCGCCCAGCGGCCCGCCGGTGCGCTGGAGCCGCTCACCCTGCTGACCGCGCTGGCGACGGCCACCGAGCACATCGGGCTGATCGCGACCGCATCGACCTCCTACAACTCCCCCTACAACCTGGCCCGGAAGTTCGCCTCGCTGGACATCATCAGCGGTGGCCGGGCGGGCTGGAACATCGTCACCACCGCGGGCAAGGAGGCCGCCCGCAACTTCGGTCTCGAGCACGAGCCCGCGCACGCGGACCGGTACGCCCGGGCCGGCGAGTTCCTCGACGTGGCCCTCAAGCTCTGGGACAGCTGGGAGGACGACGCGATCGTCGGCGACAAGGCCGCCGGCGTCTGGGGCGACGACACGAAGATCCACCCGCCTCGGCACCAGGGGACGTACTTCAGCGTCGAGGGCGCGCTCAACGTGCCCCGCACGCCCCAGGGTTACCCGCTGCTCGTGCAGGCGGGCTCCAGCGAGGACGGCAAGGCGTTCGCGTCCCGGTACGCGGAGGCGGTGTTCACCGCCCAGCAGACCATCGAGGACGCCCGGGCCTTCTACGCCGACCTCAAGTCCCGTACCGCCGCGGCCGGCCGGGACCCCGACCACATCAAGGTGCTCCCCGGCATCGTCCCCGTCATCGGCGCCACGGAGGCCGAGGCGCTCGCGAAGGAGCGGGAGCTGGAGGAGCACATCGTGCATCACCACGGCGTGGCCAACCTGGAGCGGCTGCTGCAACTGCCCGCGGGTTCCCTGGAGCTGGACCGGCTGCTCCCCTCCGACCTGCCGCCGGAGTCCGCCGTGGAGGGCGCCAAGAGCCGCTACACGCTCGTCGTCGAGCTGGCCCGGCGCGACCGTCTCACCGTGCGGCAGCTGATCGGGCGGCTCGGCGGCGGGCGCGGCCATCTCACCTTCGCCGGTACGCCCGAGCAGGTCGCCGACGCCATAGAGACCTGGTTCACGCAGGGCGCCGCCGACGGCTTCAACATCATGCCCCCGGTCCTGCCGTCCGGCCTGGACACGTTCGTCGACCACGTCGTCCCGATCCTGCGCACCCGCGGTCTGCTCCGCACGGAGTACGGGCCGAGACAGACCCTGCGAGAGCGCTACGGCCTTCCGCGCCCCGCGAACCAGTACGCCCAGCCCGTCCACGCCTAGGAAGGACCACTCCCATGTCCGGTATCGAGATCCGCAAGGTCACCGCCCGCATCGGCGCCCACGTCTCCGGTGTCGACATCTCCAGGCCGCTCGACGAGGAGACGGCCACCGCCCTCCGGGACGCCCTCAACGTCCACAAGGCGCTCGTGTTCAGTGACGTGAACCTCGACGACGAGGGTCAGCAGGCCTTCGCCCGTCAGTTCGGCGAGCTCACCACCGCCCACCCGACCGTGCCCGCCGTGGACGGCGCCCCGAACGTCCTGCCCGTCGACAGCGAGGAGGGACGCGCCGCCAACAACTGGCACACCGACGTCACGTTCGTCCTCAACCCGCCGCAGGCCAGCACCCTGCGCAGCCTGACGATCCCGCCGTACGGCGGCGAGACGCTCATCTCCAACTCGGCGGCCGCGTACCGGAATCTGCCGGAGCCGCTGCGCCGGCTGGCCGACGGTCTGTGGGCCGAGCACACCAACGACTACGACTACGCCGTACCGGAGGAGACGGTGGACGAGGAACAGGCCGCCCGGCGGGCCCAGTTCACCTCGATCAAGTTCCGCACGGCCCATCCGGTGGTCCGGGTGCACCCGCTGACCGGTGAACGCGGGCTGTTCATCGGCGGGTTCGCGCAGCGGATCGTGGGCCTGTCGGTGAGTGAGTCCCGCAAGGTCCTCGACCTGCTCCAGGCGTATGTGACCCGGCCGGAGAACCTGCTGCGGCACCGCTGGTCGGAGAACCAGCTCGTGCTCTTCGACAACCGCATCACCCAGCACTACGCCGTCGACAACTACGACGGTCTGCCGCGGCGGCTGCACCGGGTGACCGTCGCCGGGGACGTGCCGGTGGGCATCGAGGGCAAGGAGAGCTACTCGATCGAGGGCGACGCCTCGCACTACACGGCCGTAGCGGCGTAGTCACAGCGGGTTCGGCCGGTGTCCGTATGGTGAGCGGCCTCCCCTTTGACCTGGGGAGGCCGCCCAGACTGTGGGCGTTTTTGCCCGTCTCACGCACTGGACGAACCCGCCCATGCCCAGCACCACCGTCAAGGCTCCACAAGAGTCGGACGCCTCCCTCACCCACGGCCTCAAGCAGCGCCATCTGTCGATGATCGCCCTCGGCGGGGTGATCGGCGCGGGACTGTTCGTCGGTTCCGGCGCGGGGATCGCCGCCGCCGGGCCCTCGATCGTCCTCGCCTACACGCTCTCCGGCCTCCTCGTGATGCTGGTGATGCGGATGCTCGGCGAGATGTCGGCCGCGTACCCCTCCTCCGGCTCCTTCTCCGCGCACGCCGAGCGGGCGTTCGGCCCCTGGGCGGGCTTCACCGCCGGCTGGTCCTTCTGGATCCTGCTGTGCACGGCCGTGGGCCTGGAGGGGATCGGCGCCGCGAAGATCGTGACCGGCTGGCTGCCGGGGACCCCCGAATGGGCCTGGGTGGCCCTGTTCATGGTGGTCTTCTGCGCCACGAACCTGGCCGCGGTGAAGAACTTCGGCGAGTTCGAGTTCTGGTTCGCGGCCCTGAAGGTGGGCGCGATCGGCCTGTTCCTGGTCCTCGGGGTGCTGGCGATCGCCGGTGTCCTGCCCGGCACGGACGCCCCGGGCACCGAGAACCTCACCGGCCGCGGGGGCTTCTTCCCCGGCGGCGGCGAGGGCCTGGTCGTCGGCCTGCTCGCCTCCGTCTTCGCGTACGGCGGCCTGGAGACGGTCACCATCGCGGCCGCCGAGTCCGAGGACCCGGTGCGCGGGGTGGCGAGCGCGGTCCGGACGGCGATGTGGCGCATCGCGCTGTTCTACATCGGCTCGATGGCGCTCATCGTCACCCTGGTCCCCTGGGACTCCACGGCGGTCGTGGAGAAGGGCCCGTACGTGGCCGCCCTCGACGAACTGGGCATCCCGGGGGCGGGGCAGCTCATGAACGTGGTCGTCCTGATCGCCCTCCTCTCCGCGATGAACGCCAACGTCTACGGCTCCTCCCGCATCGCCTACTCCCTGGTCGAGCGGGGCCTCGGCCCCAGCACCCTGGGGCGCGTCTCCGGCGGTGTCCCGCGCCTGGCGGTCCTCGCCTCCAGCGTCTTCGGTTTCGTCTGCGTGGTCCTCAGCTACTGGCGCCCCGACGACGTCTTCGCCTGGCTCCTCAACATGATCGGCGCGGTCATCCTCGTCGTCTGGGGTTTCATCGCCGTCTCCCAGCTGCGGCTGCGCCGCGCCCTGGAACGCGAGGCCCCCGAGCGGCTTGCCGTCCGCACCTGGGCCTTCCCCTACCTGACCTGGGTCGCCCTGGCGGGCATGGCCACGATCCTCGTCCTGATGGCCCGCGAACCGGACACCCGCGTCCAGCTGTACTGGACGGGCGGCATGACGCTGGTCCTGGCGGGCGCGGGGTACGCGTGGCAGAGGGCGCGCACCGAGGCCTGACTCCCCGCGAGGACGTGACTCGCGGGGGTTGCCCATCAGGCCAGTGGGCTCAGGCCTTTCGCCCCACACCCCCGTGCTGGCCGATCGGAGCGGGGGTCGCGTCGCCGTCCGGGCGCCACAGCGGGACCGACACCACGCCCGGGTCCACCAGGTCCAGGCCCTCGAAGAACGCCTCGATCTTGTCGACCGGACGCAGGAGGTAGGGCACCGCGCCGGTCTCGTTGTAGGCGTCCTGGGCCTGCTCGTAGTCCGGGTCGGTGCCGCGGGAGCCGTCGTTGACGCAGAGGTAGCTGCCGGAGGGCAGGCCCGCCACCAGCCTGCGGACCAGGTCGCGGGCCAGGTCGTAGTCGGTGACATGGCCGAGGATGCCGCTGAGGATCAGGGCGGTCGGACGGGTGAGGTCGAGGGTCCGGGAGGCCGCCTGAAGGACCTTCTCCGGCTCGTAGAGCGTCAGGTCCTCGTACGCCGTCGCGCCTTCCGGTGCGGAGGTGAGAAGGGCGCGGGCGTGGGCGAGGACCAGCGGGTCGTTGTCGACGTAGACGATCTTCGATTCGGGGGCGAAGCGCTGGGCGACCTCGTGGGTGTTGTCGACCGTGGGCAGCCCGGTGCCGACGTCCAGGAACTGGCGGACGCCCGCCTCCTCGACCAGGTACCGGATGCTGCGGCCGAGAAAGGCGCGGCTGCTGCGGGCGATCGTGACGATGCCGGGGAAGACGGCCGTGTAGGCGTCGCCGGCCGCCTCGTCGACGGGGTAGTTGTCCTTGCCGCCGAGCCAGTAGTTCCAGATCCGGGCCGAATGCGGCACCGAGGTGTCGATCTCCGTCATGGGCCCATCGTGCTACGACCTGTCCGTCTCGCACGGCACATTGAGTGAGAGAAGTGCGGCGGATCCGTCTTCGCCGAGGCGCAGTTCGGTGATCGCCGCGTTGCGCAACCGCGGGAACACTCTGCGGTACTCCCCGAGCGGGATCGACAGCAGCGTGCACAGCACCAGCCGCAGCAGGGTGTTGTGGGCGACGACCAGGACGCGCTCGTCGGGGTGGGCGGCGGCGATGCGGCGCAGGGCGCCGGCTCCCCGGGCGGCGGCTTCGCGCGGGTCCTCCGCGCCGGGGAAGGGATACGTCACCGGGTCCGCCCGGAAGGCCTCCGCCGCCTCGGGCACCTCCGCGGCGAACTCCGCGAGGGTACGGCCCTCCACCACCCCGAAGTCGCACTCCCTGAGGTCGGGTTCGCGCCGCGGGGCGACGCCGAGGGCACGGCAGGCGGGGTCGGCGGTGGCGATCGCCCGGGAGAGGGGGGACGTCCAGATCGCGTCGGGGCGGTGCACGGCGGCCCACCGGCCGAGCGCCTCCGCCTGGGCGCGGCCCTCGTCGGTGAGCCCGATGTCGCTCACCCCCGCGTAGCGGTTCTCGGCGTGCCAGATGGTCTGTCCGTGCCGGGCCAGCAGCAGCGTCGTGCTCATGTGGGGGCGGTCTCCAGGTTCTCTGCGGTCGGTCACGGTCGGTCGTCTTCAGGATGCCGTGGTGTCCCGGTCGAGCCGGGCGCGCGCGTGGGCCGCCACCTGCGCCGAAAGCCAGCCGCGCGCGGTGAGTTCGCCGACGAGACGGGCGTACGGGTCGGCGAAGAGAGCCGTGCGGCCGGGGCGCGGCTCCACGACCGTGCGGATGCGGACCATGTGCTCGGCGGCCTCCGCCAGGGGGGTGCCCGTGGTGCCGTGCAGCGCCAACGCGGCCATTCCCAGGGCCGGTTCGGTCTGTTCGGGTACGCGGGCCGGGCGGCCGAGGATGTCGGCGCGGAGCTGGTTCCAGTACGGGCTGCGGGCCGCGCCGCCGGTGAAGGTGAGGGGGCCGTCGAGCGGCGCGCCCAGGTGGTGCAGGTAGTCCAGGCACAGGCGCTCCGCGAACCCGACGCCCTGGAGGATCCCGGCCCAGCGGTCGGCGTCGTCGGCGGGGGTGCCCAGGAGGAGGGCGGTGGCGTCCGGGGCCAGGAACGGGAACCGCTCGCCCCGGGAGACCAGCGGGTACGCGACCGCGCCGGACGGCTCGAAGGCGGCGGCCCGTTCGTCCATGGTTACCGGGTCCACGTCCGCCGGCAGCGCCCCCGCGCCCACGCTCGACGCCCCGCCGGGCAGCCAGGTACCGCCCGGTGCGCGGTGGTTGTAGACCACGCCGGTGGGGTCGCGCACCGGGTCCGGGGTCGCTCCCTTGAGCACGAGGGTGGTACCGAGCACCGAGTTCCAGGATCCGTGCCGCAGGGCGCCCGCCGCGATCTGGGCCGCACAGCCGTCGGTCATCCCGGAGATGACGGGGGTCCCGGCGGGGATGCCGGTCGCCTCCGCGGCGGCCGGGCAGACCTCGCCGAGACGGGTGCCGGGCGGGACGACGTCGGGGAGGTCCAGGGCGATGTCCGGCCAGGCGTCGCGCTCGAGGTCGTAGCCCGTCTTGAGGGCATGGCTGGAGTCGGCCGGCACCGGCCTGCCGACCAGCCGGGCGGTGACGGTGTCGGGCTGGTGGGTGACCCGGCCCTTCCCGTGCGCGCCGACGAGCCACAGCGCCTTCGGCAGCGCCCAGGTGTCCTGTACCGCGAGCCCCGTCTCCCGCAGCCGAGCCGCCTCGCCCGCCGCGCGTGTGTCGTCGTACATGAGCGCCGGGCTCGTCGGCCGCCCCTCCGGGTCCGTCAGCAGCACCGTCCCGGACGTCCCGCACACCGCGAGTCCGCCGATCCGTACGCCCGTCAGGGTGAGGAGCGCGGAACGGGACGCCGTACGCACGGCCTCCCACCACTCCCCCGGATCCTGTTCGTGCCGCCCGCCCTCGCGCCGGCCGCCGAGCGGGGCGGAACCCCGGCCCCGCACGGTTCCGCCGGCCGTGACCGCCAGCGCGCGGACGCTCTGTGTGCCGAGGTCGATCCCCAGCCACACCGTCTCGTTCTCGTCTGTCATCTCTGTCATCGGGGCCTCCCACCCGCACGGGGTCTATGCGTACCCCGGACCCGCGGCTCAACATCGTGACAGTGAAGCGACGATCCGGAGGTCGACGATGACCCAGAGGACCGATCCCGTACGTGTCGTGGCGGCCGGCGACCACTTCGTACTGCCGGGGCTGATCGCCGGGGCCGTCGAGGCCGAGCTGGGCGACATCGCCGCGGACACGAAGGAGGTGAGGCTCGGCTGGCCGCTGGAACCCTTCGGGCCGGTGGCGGAGGTGACGGAGGCGAGCGACGCCGAGGACGAGCTGATCGAGGCGCTGGACGGCGCGGAGGTCCTCGTCACCCAGATGGGCCCCGTCACCGAGCGGGTGCTGAACGCCGCCGACAGCCTGCGGCTGGTCGTCGTGTGCCGGGGCGGCCCGGTCAACGTGAACCTCGACGCGGCCAAGGCCCGTGACGTACGGGTGTGCTTCGCGCCCGGCCGCAATGCCGCCGCCACCGCCGAGTTCACCGTCGGCATGCTGCTGGCCGCCGTGCGCCGCATCCCGCAGGCCCACGACCTGCTGGCCGGACAGGGCAGTTGGGAGGGCGGCGCCGCCTACTACACGTACGAGAACAGCGGCCTGGAGCTGGAGGACCTGCCCGTCGGACTCGTCGGCTACGGCGCCGTCGGCAGCAGGGTCGCGCGTGTCCTGTGTGCCTTCGGCGCGCAGGTCATGGTGTACGACCCCTATGTGCGCGGCGAGATCCACGGCCTGCGCGTGTCCTCGCTGGACCAGCTCCTCACCCGCTCCCGGGTGATCACCCTGCACGCCCGCCTCACCGCCGAGACCCGCGGCCTGATCGGCGCCCGCGAACTGGCCCTGCTACCCCAGGGGGCGGTCGTGGTGAACGTGGCCCGCGGTCCGCTCCTCGACGAGAGCGCCCTGTGCGACGCACTGGAGGCCGGCCGGCTGTCGGCGGCGGCCCTCGACACCTACGCGCACGAGCCGCTGGCCCCGGACTCCCGGCTGCACGCCCTGGCCGACCGGGTCGTCCTGACCCCGCACCTCGGCGGGGCGAGCCGCGCGGTGGCCGAGAAGGCGGCGAGGATCGCGGCGGAGGAGGTGGGCCGCTGGGTGCGGGGGGAGCCGTTGGCGCACTGTCTGACCTGAGCCGGGAGGCAACATGTACGTCGGTATCGATGTGGGCACGTCCGTAGTCAAGGCCGCCGCTTTCGACAGCGGGGGCCGTCAACTGGCCGTCGAGTCACGCCCGGTGGAGCTCTCCCTGCACGGCGGGTTCGTCGAGCAGGACATGGCGGAGGTCTACGACGCCGTCGTCGACGTCCTCGGCAAGCTGACCGGGCGGGTGCCTCAGCCGGTGGAGCTGGCCGGGCTGACCGGTCAGGGCGACGGGGTGTGGCTGGTCGACGAGGAGGGGCGGCCGGTGCGTTCGGCGCTGTCCTGGATGGACGGCCGGGCCCACGAACTGCTCGACCAGTGGCTGGCGGACGGCACCTTCGAGACGGTGTTCCGGCGGACCGGCGGCGCGATGTTCCCCGGCTCGCCGGGGCCGTTGCTGGCCTGGCTCGACCGGTACGACCCGAAGTCCCTGGATGCCGCCGCGACCGCCGTGTACTGCAAGGACATGGTCTTCCAGCGGCTGACGGGTGCCGCGCGGGCGACGACGGACGTGTCGGACGCGTCCATGCCCTTCCTCGACCCTCGGACACGGACGTACGACAACCGGGTGGTCGAGGTGCTGGGACTCACCCGTCGCCGAAGGCTGCTCCCCCCGATCGGCGACCCGA
Organism: Streptomyces canus; assembly: GCF_001514145.1. GTDB lineage: Bacteria > Actinomycetota > Actinomycetes > Streptomycetales > Streptomycetaceae > Streptomyces > Streptomyces canus. The sequence goes on along the minus strand of NZ_KQ948658.1, from coordinate 239,905 downwards.
TCGCCACGGGCGAGGCGCGGGGCGAGGGGCTGCCGTCCGGGACGCGGCTCTCGAACGGGCCGTACGATCTGCCGGCCTGCGCGCTGGGCGCCGGGGTCACCGCGCCGGGCGACGGACTCCTCATCGTCGGAACCTGTCTGGCCGCGCTCGTCGCCACCACCGAGCTGGACCTGACCGGGGAGCCGGCCGGGCTGTACATCTCCACCGACCGGCCCGGGCACCGGCTGCGGGCGATGCCGGCGATGGTGGGGACGGCGGCGCTGGACTGGGTGCTGTCGACCACGGGCGTCACGCATGCGGAGGTCGACGACCTGCTGGCGGCGACCCCGCCGGGGGCGCACGGGGTCCGGGTGCTGCCGTACTTCGCTCCCTCCGGGGAGCGGGCTCCGTTCGTCGAGCCGCATCTGCGGGCCGAGCTCAGCGGGGTCTCGCTGGAGACGACCAAGGCGGATCTGATCCGCGCGACCTGCGAGGGCATCGGGTACGCGGCCCGGCACTGTCTGGAGGCGGCCGGGCTGACGGGGTCCCTGGCGGTGTGCGGTGGGGGGACGCGGAGTCCCGCCTGGATGCGGTTGCTGGCCGATGTGCTGGGGCGGCCGTTGCGGGTCGTGGAGGGGGAGGTCGGGGCCCGGGGAGCGGTGCTGGCTGCGGCCGAGCGGTACGGGGTCTCGCTGGACGCGGGGGCCTGGACCGCGCCTACGGCGATCGTCGAGCCGGATCCGGGGCGGGCCTCGTACTACGCGAAGGGGTACGAGGAGCATGTGGCACGGTTGGATGTCGCGCGGGAAGCGGCCGGACGTCAGCTGCGAGGCACAGGGTGTTCATGAGGTGCTCGAACTGCGGTGGGTCCCTTCAGGAGTTTCGGGCGCTCACCGGCGAGGAGCAGAAGTTCGTACGGGAGCACAAGCCCAGGCACACCAGCCTGGGCTCGTACTTCCGGTGCGCGCGTGAAGGGTGTCTGCGGTATCAGCGGCGCGGGGACCAGAACGACGGGGGGTCCTTCCCCAAGCCGGAGAAGTGACTACAGGTTGCTGAAGTCGGGGCCCTTGGTGCGGGTGCGCTTGATCTCGTAGAAGCCCGGGACCGAGGCGACCGCCACGGTGCCGTCCCAGAGGCGGGCGGCCTCCTCGCCCTTGGGGGCCGGGGTGACGACCGGGCCGAAGAAGGCGATCTCCTCGCCGTCGGGGCCGGGGACCGCGATGACGGGGGTGCCGACGTCCTGGCCGACCTTGTCGATGCCTTCCTTGTGGGAGGCGCGCAGCTCGGCGTCGAACTCGAAGTCCTTCTGGTCGAAGTACTCGATCAGGTCGGCGGGCAGGCCGACCTCCGCCAGGGCGCCTTCGACGGCCTCGCGCGTCGGGCCCTGGCCCTCGTTGTGGATACGGGTGCCGAGCGCGGTGTACAGCGGGCCGAGGATGTCGGAGCCGTGCTTCTGCCAGGCCGCGGTGACCACCCGGATCGGCTGCCAGGCCTTGGTCTCCAGCAGCTCGCGGTACTCCTCGGGCAGCTCGTCGATCTTCGGTTCGTTCAGCACGGCCAGGCTCATGATGTGCCAGCGCACCTCGATGTCCCGGACCTTCTCCACCTCCAGGACCCAGCGGGAGGTCATCCAGGCCCAGGGGCACAGCGGGTCGAACCAGAAGCCGACGGGAGTCTTGCCGGAGGCGTTCGCGGTGTCGGACATGCGTCTCCTAGAGAAGTGTTCGTTTCAACCCGCAACACCGTTCGTCGCCCACCCCATTCCCGGCTGACCGATGTCAGGAGCACATGGCAGGATCGGGCCTGTCCGCATGCTGAACACATCCGAGGGAGTACCGCCCGTGCCCGGTGAGAATCTGTCCCGCGACGAGGCCCGGGAGCGGGCCGCCCTGCTGTCCGTCGACGGGTACGACGTGTCCCTCGACCTGCGCTCGGCGGTCGGCGACCAGGCCGGGGACGGCCCGCGCACCTTCCGGTCCGTGACCACGATCCGCTTCCGGTGCAACGAGCCGGGCGCCACGAGTTTCGCGGACCTGATCGCGCCGAGCGTCACGGCGGTCTCGCTGAACGGCCGGGACCTCGACCCGGGCGCGGTCTTCGACGGCTCCCGGATCGCCCTGGAGGACCTGGCCGCCGACAACGAACTGGTGATCGACGCCCAGTGCGCCTACTCCCGCACCGGCGAGGGCATGCACCGCTTCGTCGATCCCGAGGACGGCGAGGTCTACCTCTACACGCAGTACGAGCCGGCCGACTCGCGCCGCGTCTTCGCGAACTTCGAGCAGCCGGACCTCAAGGCGCCGTTCCGCTTCGAGGTGCGGGCGCCGCAGGGATGGGTGGTCTGGAGCAACGGCGTCGGCTCGGAGAGCGACGGCGTGTGGCGGTTCGCGGAGACGAAGCCGATCTCGACGTACATCACCTGCGTGGTGGCGGGGCCGTACCACTATGTGACGGACTCCTACGAGCGCGTCTTCGAGGACGGCACCCGGCTGGAGATCCCCCTCGGCGCCCTGTGCCGCAAGGGGCTCGCCCCCCACTTCGACTCCGACGACGTCTTCCTGGTCACCAAGCAGGGCCTGGACTTCTTCCACGACCACTTCGACTACCCGTACCCCTTCGGGAAGTACGACCAGGCGTTCGTGCCCGAGTACAACCTCGGCGCGATGGAGAACCCGGGGCTCGTCACCTTCCGCGAGGAGTTCATCTTCCGGGGCAAAGTCACCCAGGCGTCCTACGAGGGCCGGGCCAACGTCATCCTGCACGAGATGGCGCACATGTGGTTCGGCGACCTGGTCACCATGGTCTGGTGGGACGACCTGTGGCTGAAGGAGTCCTTCGCGGACTTCATGGGCACCTTCGCGAACGTCGGCGCGACCCGCTTCAAGGACGCCTGGATCACCTTCGCCAACCGCCGCAAGGCCTGGGCCTACCGAGCCGACCAGCTGCCCTCCACGCACCCCATCACCGCCGACATCCGCGACCTCCAGGACGCCAAGCTCAACTTCGACGGCATCACGTACGCCAAGGGCGCCTCCGTACTGAAGCAGCTCGTCGCGTACGTCGGCCAGGACGCGTTCCTGGAGGGCGCGCGGCGCTACTTCAAGCGGCACGCGTACGGCAACACGCGCCTCGGCGATCTGCTGTCGGTGCTCGAGGAGACCAGCGGGCGGGACATGGGCGCGTGGGCGCGGTCCTGGCTCCAGACGGCCGGGGTCAACTCCCTCACCCCGCAGGTGCTGCTGAGCGCCGAGGGGCGGGTCGACGAGCTGGCGGTCGTGCAGGAGGCGGCCGCTCCTGCCCCGGCGGACCACCCGGAGCTGCGGCCGCACCGGGTGGCGGTGGGCCTGTACCGGCGTACGCCCGAAGGGGCTCTGGAGCGGTACGCGCGCGCCGAGGTGGACGTCGACGGCCCGCGGACGGTCGTGGCGGAGCTGGCCGGTGCCGAGGCGCCGGAGCTCGTGCTGGTCAACGACGACGACCTGACGTACTGCAAGACCCGCTTCGACGCGGGGTCCCTGGAGACCCTGAAGTCGGGACTCGGTGATCTCACCGACCCGCTCGCCCGCGCCCTGTGCTGGTCGGCGCTGTGGAACATGACGCGGGACGCGCTGCTGCCGGCCAGGGAGTTCATCGACATCGTGCTGCGCTTCGCGGGCCGTGAGTCCGACATCGGCGTCCTGCAGATGCTGCACGCCTGGGCCGAGTCGGCGGTGGTGCACTACGCGGCGCCCGAGTGGCGCGAGCGGGGTGCGGGGCTGCTCGCCGAGGGGGCCGAGCGGGAGCTGCTCGCCGCCGGGCCGGGCAGCGAGCAGCAGCTGGCGTGGGCGCGGTTCTTCGCGCGGACGGCCGAGAGCCCGGCGGGCCTGGACCTGTTGCAGGGCCTGCTGGACGGCACGGCGGCCATCGACGGGCTGGACGTCGACCAGGAGCTGCGGTGGGCGTTCCTGCAGCCGCTGACCGTGTGGGGTCTGGCCGACGAGAAGGCACTGGCCGCCGAGCTCGCCCGCGACGACACCGCGTCCGGCAAGCGCCATCAGGTCCGCTGCCTGGCCGCCCGTCCGTCCGAGGCGGTCAAGGCGCAGGCGTGGGCGCAGGTCGTGGAGTCCGACGCGCTCTCCAACGCCCTGGCCGAGGCGACCATCTCGGGGTTCAACCAGCCGTCCCAGCGCAATCTGCTGGAGCCCTACTCGGAGAAGTACTTCGCGGTGATCGAGCGGATCTGGCAGGACCGTTCGATCCAGATCGCGATGAACACCGTCTCCGGGCTGTTCCCCTCCCTCCAGGACCCGCGGACGACGCTGGACGCGGCGGACGCGTGGCTCGCGGCCCACGAGGACGCGGCACCGGCGCTGCGGAGGCTGGTGCTGGAGGGGCGGGACGATCTGGCGCGGGCGCTGCGGGGGCAGGAGTGCGATGCGCAGGCCGTCAACCACGGATGACCTTTGGCCTGAGCTTGGGCTCCCGGTAGCCGTTACGAAATCCGTTCAATAGCAGCCGTAACCCCTGGCCTCACCCGAATGGACCAGGGGTTTTCACTCCCTGGTCGGCACCCGAACACCCGTCCTTTAGTACTGCCTTGTCCGTATTTGTCGACAGGCGTGTAACAGCGGTTATCGGGCGGTCCGAACGCGGGAATCTCCGCTGCATGAACCACAACGCCCCGCACCCCCCGCTCTCCCCCCGCCCCCTGCGTCACCTCTCCGAGGTGCACCGCCGTGTCGTGACGGCCGGCCGGCTCCGTACGAGCGGTGTCTCGGTCGCCGAAGCGAACGAGCAGTGCCGGCCCGGCGGCCCCTGGCAGCAGATCCTCCCGGGTGTCTTCCTGCTCCACCCGGGCCCGCCGACCAGCGAGGAGCGTCTGCACGCGGTGCTGATGTACGCGGCACGGGAGTCCGCCGCCGGGGTCCCGGCCCAGCCGGGCGCTCAGGAGCCGCACCGCCCGGTGTACACGGAGGCGATGATCACCGGCCTCGCGGCGCTGACGCTGCACGGCTTCAGCTCGACCCCGCCGCTGCTCTCCCTGGACCGGATCGACGTCCTGGTCCCGAGGATGCGCCGGCTGCGCTCGACGCGCGGCGCGCGGATCGTCCGCACATCGCCGCTCCCGGCCGCCGAACAGGTCACCGGCGTCCCGGTCGCCCCGGTCCCGCGCGCCCTCGCCGACGCGGTCACCGAACTGACGGACGCGGGCGCGGTACGCCGGCTGCTGACGGAGGCGGTCCGCGGCGGCCACTGCGAACCGGCCGCCGTCGTCCGGGAGCTGAACGAGGCCAGGCTGCTCGGCCGCCCGCACGTGGTGGACGCGGTGGACTCCCTGCTCGCCGAGGGCCGCGCCATCGCGGAGGACCGCCTGTACCGCATGGTCCAGGAGTACGGCCTCCCGGACCCGGTGTGGAACGTGGATCTGAGGCTGCCGGGCGGGCCGCACCTGGGCGGCCTGGACGCGTACTGGCCGGAGCAGGCGGTGGCGGTCGAGCTCGACACCCGCGCGCCCCGGCAGGGCCGTCGGCAGGAGGACGACGCCGTGTGGTCCGAGTACGCCCGCAAGCGCGAACACCTGGAGCGCCTCGGCATCACGGTCGTCCACGTCACCCCCCGCAAACTCCGCGACGCGATGGAACAGCAGGCGACGGTGATCCGTACGGCCCTCATGGCCTCCTGCGACCGGGATCCCGCCGCGTATGTCGTGGTGCTGCCCCGGTAGTGACGGACCGGGGCAGGACCAGGAGGGGAGAGGAGGGGCCACGGCGCCGGGGAGCCGGGGCCCCTCCTCGTCGCGAGCGTGCTGCGCTAGAACAGGTCGGGCAGCGCCGGGCGGGGGATGCCCGCGGCGGCGCGGTCCAGCAGGGCCGCGTACGACGCGATCATCCTCGTACGGCTGAAGCGTTCGCGGTTCGCCGTGAGGGCCGGAGCGAGGTCGGCGCGTGCGGCCGCCGCCTGTGACCAGGCCGTCGCGATCACCTCCGGGTCCGGGGCCGTGACCAGCCCGTGGCCCGCCACGATCGCCGCGCTGTCGCCGACGTCCGTCGCCACCGGGACCGCGCCGCACATCATGCCCTCGATCAGGCACAGCGGGGCCGCCTCGCCCCAGGCGGACGTGAGGGCGACGACGTCGGAGGCGGCGTACAGCATCTCCATGTCGCGCCGGACGCCCAGCAGGCGCACCCCCCGGTCCGCCAGGGCCGTCGCCCCTTGGAACGCCGTCGCGAGGTCCGTGGTGAGCCCGGGGTTCTCCGCCGTCATGCCCGCCCCGCACATCAGCACCTGTCCGTCCGGGACCCGGCCGAGCCAGGCGCGGGCGGCGGCGAGCAGCAGGGGGACGTTCTTCATGCCGTCGTAACGGGCGGCGAAGACGACCACGGGGGCCGCGGGGTCGATGCCGAGCTCCGTGCGGACCGCGAGGCGGCGGGCCGCGTCGGGGCGGAAGCGGAAGAGGTCGACGCCGTTGGGGATCACGTGGAGCAGGTGGGAGGGGATCCCGGCGGCCCGGTACGCGGCCCGGGTCGACTCGGCGCAGCAGACGCAGGCCACGACCGTGCCGTCGGCGATGGCCGCCTTCAGTTCGTCGAGGGCGGTGCCCTGGTTCTCCGGGTCGGAGCGGTGCAGACAGACCACGACCGGGCGGCGCGGCAGGCCCGCCTGGTTGAGCAGCGCCAGGGGCTGTTCCTTGAGGGAGAGGATGACGTCGGCGCCGGCCGTCGCCCGGGCTGTTCCGGCCAGCTCCGGGCCGGTGAAGTCGGCCGAAACGCCGTTGCCGTTAAACGTGCGGCCGAGGGAGGTGACGCCCACGCCGGCCGCGGTCAGCGCCCGGTAGCAGGTGTCGTCCTCCATCCGCTGCCGGGTCGCCTCCCGGTGGACCTCGCCGTGCAGGCTCAGCACCTGATGGTGCTGGCCGCCCTCGGTGAGGCCCAGCACGATGTCGCTGTGCACGATCCGGGCCCCACCGGAGAAGAAACCCTCGTACACCGACAGCACTCGCAGTTCGTGTCCCGTACGCACACGACCACCCGCCTTGCACACAGATCGAGCCATCCCCGTGAAGTGCGGGTTAGCCGATATGAGGCGGTACAGACATTACGTCCGGATGAACGGCGTGCTTCGGGTCCGAGTCGGTGCGACTACTCGCCACAAAACTCCGCCTCGACCACCGCGTCGGTGTCCCCCGACCAGTCGGCGTTGAAGTTGAAGGCGACGGAGTGCCGGCCGTCGGCCGTGGTCACGGCCACGGAGCTGGAGCCGTGAATGCCGCCGTCGTGGCCCCAGACGTGAACCCCACAGCTGAGCTTTCGGTCCATGAGACCGAGACCGTAGCCGGCGTTCGGGATGCCCTCGACGGCCACCGTCGTCTTCATCTCCTTCAGCTGCTTCGGCGGGAGCAGCCGGCCCTTCAGCAAGGCCGCGTAGAAGCGGTCCAGGTCGGCCGAGTCGGAGATCATCTCGCCCGCCGAGGAGGCGAGGGAGGGGTTCAGTCTCGTGACGTCGTACGTCGGCCCCGTCGCCGTCCGGGCCAGTTTGGAGTAGGCCCGGCTGCTGGGCTGCGGGACGGTGACACTCGTGCCCGGCACCGAGGTGGCGGTCAGGTGCAGCGGGTCGATGACGCGGTGCCGGATCTCCTCGCCGTACGACCGTCCGGTGACCTTCTGGATCACCATGCCGGCCACGACGTAGTTGGTGTTGGAGTAGTTCCACGACGTGCCCGGCGCGAAGTCCGGCTGGTGGGCCATGGCGACCGCGACGAGCTGCTCGGGCGTGTTCGTGTCGTAACGGTGCTCGAGGAAGCCGTCCTTGAGGAAGTACGTGCGCCCGAAGGTCTCGTCCGCGGTGTAGTTGAAGATCCCACTCGTGTGGTTGAGGAGCTGCCGGACGGTGATCCGGCTTCCGTCGTGGCCGTTGCCGTGGACCACGCCCGGCAGCCACTTCTCCACCGTGTCATCGAGCGACAGCCGCCCCTCCGCCTCCAGTTGGAGCAGCACGGTGGAGACGAAGGTCTTGGTGATGCTGCCGACGCGGTAGCGGTCGTCCACCGAACGCGGCGCGTGCGTCTTGAGGTTGCCGACCCCGGCGGTGGTCGACCAGGTGCTCCCGCCGTCCTTCGCCGTCAGCGTCACACCCGGGACGCCGTCCTGCACCGCGGCGCGGACGGCCTTCCGGGTGGCGTCATGGCCGCCGTCCCCGGCTCCGGCCGCCATCGCCGGCGCGGCGAAGCCCACCGTGAGCGCCACCGCCGCCGTCGCCACCACCACTGTCGTACGTACCGTCATGTCTTCCCCCTGTCCGGGCACGCTCGGCGAGCGTGATCGGCGGGAGAGACCCGCGCCCGCGAGGGAAGGTTGAGGTGATCAGAAGAGTTGATCCGTTTTCAGCCCTTCTTGAGGACCAGCTCCGTGTTCCGGTCCCCCGGGCCGCCGCCGAGCGTGCTGCTGGAGCCGGGGGCGTTGTAGGCCAGTTCGCGGTACAGGGCCGCGAGGCCGGTCTGGGAGAGGTCGGCGAAGTCGGTGCGGTGGGGGGCCGCGGACTCGACCAGGGTGGTGAAGACCGAGACGGTGCCGTCCTTGTTGTCGACCAGCTCGATGACCCGGGCGAGGTGCGGGAAGTCGATGTGGGAGGCGGTGGAGATCTCCCAGAAGGAACGGCCCCCGGGCGCCGAGTGGGCGGTGATCGCATTGCGGTGGATGTGCCCGTTGATCCAGGCCAGGACGTTGCTGTGGCCGGTGAGGAGGGCGACGACCTCCTGGCCGTTGTGGCGGCGCTCGCCCGGGTGGGCCGGGTCGGGGCGGGTGTTGTCCATCGAGTCGCTGGTGTGGTGGCTGAAGACGACGACGTAGGAGTCCTTGTTCTCCCGCAGCGTCCGGTCCAGCCACCGCAGCTGCTTGGTGCCGACGGACCCCTGGAAGTGACCGCCCGGGTCGGTGGTGTCGAGGCTGACGCCGATGACGTCGTCGGCGATGCGGAAGCTGTAGTACTGGGTGCCCGCGTCGAGGTTGGCGGTGGAGTAGCCGTGGCCGACCGGGCCCACGCCCCGGTGCGCGGGGTCGAGGTGGGCCGTGAGGTAGTCGCGGGCGGTGTAGGGGGCGCGCCGCTCGTCGGGGGTGATCGAGCGCATGTTCCGGGCGTGCGCCTTGAGCAGGTCGCGGAAGGCGTGGCCCTGGGGGTCGTTGCCCTTCCTGAGCATGTTCTGGAGCTTCTTCGACTCGGACGCGGGCAGCGACATGAGCTTCTTGCCGCCGACGGCGTACTCGGCGAGCCAGGAGTCGCCGTGGCCGAAGCAGCCCAGCGGCAGGCTGTCGTGGTTGCCGACCGTCGAGTACCAGGGGATGTTGAGGCCGGGGCTGTTGAGCTCCCGGATCGCCGCGGCCAGATAGCCCGTCAGGTGCGGGAAGCCGAGCTGCTTGTCGGCGTCGCGGGTGCTCGAGTCGGGCTGCCAGTACTGCTTGAGGCCGCTGTTCTGGACGCCCTCGTAGTGGCGCGGGTCCCCGGAGTTGGGGGTGACGCGGCCGCCGCTCATGACGGTGAGGAACCAGTCCAGCTCGGTGCGGGAGTTGTTGTCCGTGTTGTCGCCGGTCGTCATGGCGAACTGGAGCGGGGCGCCGGTGGCGGGGGCGCCCCGCAGGGCGTTGATCCGCTCGACGAGCGAGATCGCGCCCGGCACGGTCAGCGCCTCCTGGGGCCGCCAGGCGTGCACGTCGGTCGAGCGCAGGTACTCCAGGCGGATCGGGTGCTGGCTGTCCATCAGATGCAGGTCGGTGAGCTGCACGAACGCGGCCAGCGGGGTACGGCGGCCGGCCCGCCCGGCCTTCGGGGCGGCGAGGTCGGAACGCACCTTGCGGCTCCAGCCGGCGCCGTCGCCGAGGCGCCGGTAGCCGGAGCTCGTGCGCGGGGCGGCGATGGAGGCGACGGTGGTGCCGCGGGTGTACGGGGCGAGGGGGGCCGCGACCGGAGCGGCCTGGTGGACGGGCTGGGCCACCGGCGCCTCGGCGGGGCCGGCGGTCGTCGCGGCCTGGCTGTCGGTGGGCCGCAGGGCGTAGCCGACGCCCGCGGAGACGGCGGCCGCGCCCGCGGCGGCGAGGACGGTACGACGGTGGACCGCCGGCGTGGTGCTGGCGACAGAGCGTATGCGCGACATGGCGCGATCTCCCCGAGTGCGAACTGCGTCGGCAGTGGTCGCGGGAGTCGCTGGTGCGAATTTCCCGCTCGCTCTGGATGCTTGGCACCGGGAATGACCTGTGCGTGAACGAGACGGCAACGCGCAACGCCGATCACCGTACGTGGATCTTGGGCCACCCTGCGCGTTCGGGAGCGCTCGTCGAACGGCCCGGGCGCGGTCACTCCGTGTTCATCTTCCGGGGTACGACACCTATTCCGCGGGCCGCCCGGCAACCGGCCGCTCCCGCCACAGCCGCAGGCCGAAGTCGACCTGCGGCACCCGGTTGAGCCCCGGTACCGCGTCGAGGTCGTGCCACTGGGCCATGTCCGTGGAGCCGCCGACCTCGAACCGCAGTTCGCCGCCGGTAATGCGGGCCTCGTACACGAGCCCCACGTGGTGCCGGTCGACCGTGCGGCCGAAGCGGCGCCGGGACGGGAATCGCACCGACCGCACCCCGAGCAGGCCGGTGACCTCGACGCTGTATCCCGTCTCCTCCTCCACCTCCCGCAGGACGGTCTCGTGGGGATCCTCGCCATGGTCCATGCCGCCGCCCGGCAGCGTCCATTCCCGCCGGTCGCCGTCGATCCAGCGGGCGAGCAGGATCTGTCCGTCGCGGACGCATATGGCGTAGGCCGCCACCCTCAACGTCTTGCGCATAGGAGGAAGTTAGTGCGCCGGGTCCGGATTGGCCGGTGAGTATTCGGGCGCGGACCAGCGCAGGGGGAGCGCCGACGGGGTCTCGACGGTCTCCCGTACCGTGAAGCGGACCCTGCGGTCGTCGCCGAACTCGGTGCTCGCCTCGCCGGTCAGCTGGAGGACCGTGCCGGTCGTCCAGTCGAGGAACAGCAGGCCGGCCCGGGGGTCGGCGGCGAGGTTGCCGAGGGTCAGGAACATCGAGTTGCCCGGGTAGTCGCGCCAGCTGAGCTCGCCCGGTGAATCGACGCGCACGAAGCCGGGGTTGCCGCCCCGGTGGCTGACGTCGGCTCCGCCCTCGTGCACGGAGGCCAGGAAGAAGGTGTCGGCCGCCGACACGAACTCGGCCTGACCGGGGGTGAGTTCAGCGCCGTGCCGCGCAGTGCCTCGGTGCCGGTCGGCCACGACCTCGTACGACGTCCTTCTCTGCAGGTACTTCGGACAGTTGGAGAACACCTGGTCGGCCTCGATCGCGAACCCCCGCGCGGTGGGCCCGAGTCGGCCGTTGAGGCGCATACGGCGACGGGTGCGGGGGTCGAGGGCGATCGTGCCGACGGGTGTGCCGGGCGTGGCGAAGGCGGTGGCGAGGGGGTCGGCCGGGGACCAGCCGCCGGTGACGGAGATCCGCTGCGGGCCCGTCGCCCGGACGAAGCCCGGCGCCCCGGTGAGCGGTGACGCCCAGACCCGGCCCGTCGAGGGGTCCGCGGCGCCGGCGACCAGCAGCGGCTGAAGCTCCAGGAAGGCCGCGGCGACCTCCCGGATGCCCTGGCCGACCGAGCGGCCCACGTGATCCGCCTGCGCGCGCACGCCCACTCGGTCCTGCACGGCCCGCGAGCCCGCGTGATAGACCCCCATGACTAGAAGAACCCGCAGGTCGGAGCCGCACCGGAGGGAGCCGGGGACTCCTCGGCGCCGCTCGGCACGGAGATCTCCAGGCGGGTGCCGTCGGGGTCGTGGAAGAAGATGCCGCCCGACCCCGCGCCCTCGCGGTGGGCGACCACGCCCTCATAGGCGAAGTCCACCCCGTACGCCCGCAGCGCCTCCTCGTACTCCCTCACCTTCTCGATCGTGTCCGCTTCCAGGGCGAGGTGGTGCAGGCCCGCGCGCTGGGAGGCGTACGGCTGCCCGGCCTGCTGCCAGAGGGTGAGGGCGAGGTTCTCGCCGTCGCCGAGGAAGGCGTAGCGGCGGCCTTCCTCCTTGCCCTCGGCGAGTGGCGTGAAGCCGAGGACGTCCCGGTAGAAGGCGAGCGAACGGTCGAGGTCGGTGACGTTCAGGCCGATGTGGCCGGTGCGCAAGGTCACGGCTGTCCCCTTCAGCTTGGATGACTCGCTTATTTAACCCTTGTGAGTGACTTTAAAGGTTAGGAGCGGTGGATGCAACCGGTCACGTACTCTTGACCGGTTAGTACGGAAGGGAGCCCCCACATGCCCGCCACCCGCGACCCCCGCCCGCTCACCGGCGAGCCGCTCGCGCTCGACCTGCTCAACACGCGGTGGATGAGCGAGGGGACCCTCCAGGACCTCCTCACCGACGTCGACGGGCTCGCGGTGTGGCTCGACTCGACCGGACTGAGCGGCAGTTACACCCCCGACGACAGGATGCTGCGGCACGTCCAGCAGGTTCGGGAGGCCCTGCGCACGGCGGTGGACGGGTCACTGGAGAAGGGGGCGCCCCTGGTCGACGCCGTCCTGGAGCACGGGCGGGTCCGGGTCGCACTCACCCCTCAAGGGCCCGTCGAGCAGCCGGAGTTGAGCGACCCCGACTGGGGCCCCGCCTGGCTCGCCGCGCGCAACTACCTGGAACTGCTCACCGCCGCGCCGGACCGGATCCGGTCGTGCGCCCACGACGCGTGCGTGCTCCACTTCTTCGACACGTCGAGGAACGGCACCCGGCGCTGGTGCTCGATGGCGACCTGCGGCAACCGCGCGAAGGCGTCCCGGCATTACGCGCGCACCAAGGACGCTTGAAAAGGCTGACCAAAGGGCCCGTATCACGAATTGCCCGCTTTGGCGCACCCCTTCACCGATGTCCCCAAAGGGCATCGCGGGTTTTCCCCATACACCCATATCGATTCGGTCAACTCTCCCTAAACATCCTTCCCATGCGTAAAGCTGTGCGGTCATCCGGGGTCTTCTTCCGGATCACCGTGACCAGGACCGATCGGTCCCGGTCACCAACCCGCTCGTTCCTTTACCTACAAGGGATGCCGATGACCCTCACCCCCCAGCAGGCGCCGATATCGGGCGCGAGACGTGTGGCGCGCATAGCGGTGGCCGCCGGTCTGGTCGCCGCGCTCTCCGCGGCGGGGCCGATACCGATGGCCTTCTCCGCCGCCGCTGACGACGCCCCCGCCGCCTCCGACCCGGGCCTCAAGTCCGCCGACGAGAAGCTCGGTTCGGACGACGCCGACGCACTCGCCGAGGCCAAGGCCGACGGCGCCAAGAACATCACGCTGATGGTCGCCACCGCCCCCGGCAAGACCGAGCAGGTCGCCGAGGAGCTGGACGCGGTCAAGGGCGGCCTGGTGGGCCTCACGTACGACAAGCTCGGTTACGTCCGGGCGACCGTCCCCACCGCGAAGGCGGACTCGGCCATCGCCGCCGCCGCGAAGCTCTCGTCCGTGCACGGCATCGACGTCAAGCAGGACATCCCGCTGGACGACCCGACGCCGAGCGCCGACACCGCGAAGGGCGCCGCGCACAAGGCCACGAAGACCTACCCGGCGCCGAGCGCGAAGACCCCCGCCGAGAACCCGTACAACCCGTCCTTCGAGACGGGCGCCGTCGACTTCGTGAAGGACCACCCGAAGGCGGACGGCCGCGGGGTCACCATCGGCATCCTGGACTCCGGCGTGGACCTCGGCCACCCGGCGCTGCAGAAGACCACCACCGGTGAGCGGAAGATCGTCGACTGGGTGACGGCGACCGACCCGGTCTCCGACGGTGACGCCACCTGGCGGCGCATGACCACCGCGGTCTCCGGCCCGAGCTTCACCTTCGACGGCCGTACCTGGACGGCGCCCGCCGGGTCGTACCAGGTCAACCTGTTCCGCGAGGCCGCGACCACGGGCGGCGACGCCAAGGGTGACGCGAACCGCGACGGGGACACCACCGACACCTGGGGCGTGCTGTACGACAAGGCCGCCGGGACCGTCCGGGTCGACCTGAACAACAACCAGAACTTCGCCGACGACACCCCGATGAAGCCGTACAAGGACGGCTACCAGGTCGGGTACTTCGGCACCGACGACCCGTCGACCGACGTGGCCGAGCGCCAGCCGTTCGTCGTCGAGATCCGCAAGGACGTCGTCTTCGACGCCGCCGGCAACAAGGCCGACTACGTCAACATCGGCGTCATCGAGTCCGAGCACGGCACCCACGTCGCCGGCATCACCGCCGCCAACGGCCTGTTCGGCGGCCGGATGAACGGTGCGGCCCCGGGCGCGAAGCTCGTCTCCTCCCGTGCCTGCACCTGGACCGGCGGCTGCACCAACGTGGCGCTGACCGAGGGCATGATCGACCTCGTCGTCAACCGCGGTGTCGACATCGTCAACATGTCGATCGGCGGCCTGCCGGCGCTCAACGACGGCAACAACGCGCGCGCCGAGCTCTACACGCGCCTCATCGACACCTACGGCGTCCAGCTGGTGATCTCCGCGGGCAACTCCGGCCCCGGCGCGAACACCATCGGCGACCCGGGCCTGGCCGACAAGGTCATCTCGGTCGGCGCGACCATCTCCAAGGCGACCTGGGCCGCCAACTACGGCTCGGCCGTGGAGAAGAAGTACGCGATGATGCCGTTCTCCTCGCGCGGTCCGCGTGAGGACGGCGGCTTCACGCCGACCCTGTCCGCCCCGGGTGCGGCCATCAACACCACGCAGACCTGGCTGCCGGGTGCCCCGGTCGCCGAGTCGGGCTACACGCTGCCGGCCGGCTACTCGATGCTCCAGGGCACCTCGATGGCCTCCCCGCAGGCCACGGGCGCCTCCGCGCTGCTGATCTCGGCCGCCAAGCAGAAGCACATCGCGCTGACGCCGGCCACCCTGCGCACCGCCCTGACCTCGACCGCCGACCACATCAAGGGTGTGCAGGCGTACGAGGAGGGCGCGGGCCTCATCGACATCGTGGACGCCTGGGACTCCATCAAGGACGGCGCCACGGCTCACGACTACACGGTCAAGGCGCCCGTCGACACCGCGATCGACCAGCTCCTGAAGACCCCGGGCTACGGCACGGGCATCTACGACCGCGAGGGCGGCCTGAAGGCCGGCGTCAAGAAGTCGTACGAGGTCACCATCACCCGTACCTCCGGCGCCGACAAGGCGATCCGCCACGAGCTGCACCTGGAGAACAACGCCTCCGGCACCTTCTCCATCGTCGGCTCGGACGAGATCAAGCTGGGCCTGAACAAGCCGGTCACCGTGAAGATCGCCGCCAAGTCGCCGACCGCCGGCCTCAAGAGCGCGATCCTGGAGGTCGACGACCCGAGGACCGAGGGGATCGACAAGCAGATCCTCAACACGGTCGTGGTCTCCTCGCCGGTGAAGTACACCTACACCACGTCGAACACCGTGCAGCGCAACAGCACGCAGTCGTACTTCGTGACCGTCCCCGAGGGCGCCAAGTCCCTCGAGGTCGCGATCGGCGGGCTGAAGGACAAGAGCCAGACCCGGTTCATCGCCATCCACCCCTACGGCGTCCCGGTCGACAACACCGGCACCCCGTACTGCTACAACAACTACCTCGACGGCAACGGCTGCAAGCCCGACGCGCGTTCGTACGCGGACCCGCAGGCCGGTGTGTGGGAGATCGAGGTCGAGTCGCGCCGCACCTCGCCGCTGCTCGACAACCCGTACAAGCTGGACGTCGCCGTCTACGGCGCGCTCTTCGACCCGGAGACCGTGACCGTCCCCGAGGCCAAGGTCGGCACCCCGGCCACCGCCTCCTGGAAGGTGACCAACACGCTCGCCGCGATCGACGGCAAGCTGGCCGGCGGTCCGCTCGGCTCGTCCAAGACGGCCCGTCCGACCATCGCCGAGGGCGCCACCCAGACCACCACGGTCGAGGTGCCCGCGGGCGCGAAGTCGCTCGACGTCGCCATCGGCAACGTCTCCGACGTCTCCGCCGATCTGGACCTGACGGTCTACGACGCTTCCGGCGCCGTGGTCGGCCAGTCCGCCGACGGTGACTCGGAGGAGGCCGTCTCGGTCGCCTCGCCCGCCGCCGGCACGTACACCATCGAGGTCGCCGGCTACGCGGTCCCGGCCGGCTCCACGGCGTACGACTACCAGGACGTGTTCTTCTCCAGCACCCTGGGCACCGTCACCGTCTCCGACGCGCCGGTGAAGCTCGCCACGGGCGCCTCGACGACCGTCTCCGGCAGCGTCACCGCCCTGGCGGCCGCCCCGGAGGGCCGTGAGTTCTTCGGCCAGGTCAGCCTCGTCAACGCGCGCGGCACGGTCGCGGGCGTCGGCAACGTGAAGATCGAGAAGGTCACGCCGTAACACTTCTCCGTACGGCGACAAGGGGCGGGCGTCCGTGAGGGCGCCCGCCCCTTCGCGTGCCTCAGCAGGACAGCGTCCGCGACTCCGGCAGCGACGCGGTGATCCAGGCCCGCTCCCGGGCGATCGCCTGCTCCCCGACGACCCAGTGGTCGGGGCTCGGGGAGCCCTCGGACACGCCGAACAGGACGCGGGTGCCCTTGGTGAGGGGTTCGGGGAGGTCGTACTCGCTGATCACATAGGTGACGTGGTCGAGGTCCCGGGTCTTCTCGAAGTAGTGGCTCACGTCCACGGTGACCTGGAGTTCCCCGGTGGCGGGCAGCTCCTTGACCGCGGTCACCTCGCCCTCGGCGACCGTGGTGGCGCAGGCCAGGTACCGCGGGCTGCCGAAGCGGACGCCGGACTCCGCCTTGGAGGCCCCCGAGTCGTCGCTGGCGCCCGAGGTGATGTTCTGCACGCCGTTGTGGCCGGCCAGCCAGCCCAGTCCCGTCACCACACCGGCGACGGCGGCCGCCGCGAGGGTGCCGAAGGCGAGGGCGCGGGCACGGCGGCGGGCCCGGGAGGGCCGTAGCGGAACGGGTTTCGGGGCGGTCGGCGGCGCGGCGAGCGTCTCGCCGAGGATCCCGAGCTGCTCCCTCAGCAGGGCGACGTCGGCCTCGGCCGCCCGGTACTCGGCCAGGAACACGGCGTCCGCGCGGGCCTCGTCACCGAGCTCCTCGCCGGTGATCGCGGCCATGAGCGCGTCGGTGTCGTACGTCTCGTTCTCGGCGCTCATGTCACACCACCTCGTCCTCGTGCAGACGGGCGCGCAGGGCCCGCACCGCCGTGTGCAGGCGGCTCTTGACCGTGCCCTCCGGGACGCCCAGCTCCTGGGCGATCGAGCGCACCGGCAGGTCGGCGAAGAACCGCAGCACGAGGACCTGGCGCTGCTGGTCGGGCAGCTCCTCCAGGCCCTGGGCGACGGAGAGGGAGAGCACGCTGGTGTCCTCCCCGGAGGGGTGCTCGTGCTGCCTGAGGGAGGCCAGCCGCTCCCCCAGCCGCTCCTGGCGCTTCTTGGCCCGGTGCCAGTCCATGGCGAGGTTGGAGGCGACGACCGCGGCCCACGCGGACACGTCCCGTGGCGCCTCGTACCCCTTCGCCGCCCGCTCCAGCAACCGCAGGCGGACCTGCTGCACCCCGTCCGGCAGGTCCGCCTGCGGCACCCCGCCCAGGGCGAGCACGGCCCGCACCCGGCGTTCCTGCGCCGCGTCCAGGGGATCGTCCCCTTCTTGGACCCGGCGTGCCTTTCTGCGCAGCACAAGCCACCCCCTCACGCGTTTCCTCTACGACGCCGCGGCGCACGGAAACGTTCGCCGGATCCCCAGGAAAATCGCTGAGAGGTGTACGTCACACCGTCCGGCAGTCCATTCCTCGGGCATGGAGCGCAAAGAACTGGACAGGGGGACCCGGGTCGGCCGCATGATGGAAAAGCCTCGGTCAAGTGTGAAGAGATAGGGAGTCGCCGTGAGGGTCGGAATCGTCGGAGCCACCGGACAGGTCGGCACGGTCATGCGCGGGATCCTCAAGGAGCGCGACTTCCCGGTCACGGAGCTGCGCCTGTTCGCCTCCGCGCGCTCGGCGGGGTCGGTCCTGGACGGCGTGACGGTCGAGGACGCGGCGACGGCCGACTACACCGGCCTGGACATCGTGCTGTTCTCGGCGGGCGGCGCGACCTCGAAGGCGCTGGCCGAAAAGGTCGCCTCGCAGGGCGCGGTGGTGATCGACAACTCCTCGGCCTGGCGCAAGGACCCCGAGGTCCCGCTGGTCGTCTCCGAGGTGAACCCGCACGCGATCGCGGACCGCCCCAAGGGGATCATCGCCAACCCGAACTGCACCACCATGGCCGCGATGCCGGTCCTGAAGGTGCTGGACACGGAGGCGGGCCTGCAGACGCTGATCGCCACCACCTACCAGGCGGTGTCCGGCTCGGGCCTCGCGGGCGTGGCGGAGCTGCACGGCCAGGTGCAGAAGGTCGCCGCCGACGCGGACAAGCTCACCCACGACGGCGGGGCGGTCGACTTCCCCGAGCCGCAGGTCTACAAGCGCCCCATCGCCTTCAACGTCCTGCCCTTCGCGGGCAACCTCGTCGAGGACGGCCTGAACGAGACCGACGAGGAGCAGAAGCTCCGCAACGAGTCCCGCAAGATCCTGGAGCTCCCCGAGCTGAAGGTCTCCGGCACCTGCGTGCGCGTCCCGGTCTTCTCCGGCCACTCCCTGCAGGTCAACGCCCGCTTCGCCCGCCCGATCAGCCCGGAGCGCGCGACGGAGCTCCTGGCGGGCGCCCCCGGCGTGACCCTCTCCGACATCCCGACGCCCCTCCAGGCCGCCGGCCAGGACGCCTCCTTCGTCGGCCGCATCCGCCGCGACGAGACGGTCGAGCACGGTCTCGCTCTCTTCATCTCCAACGACAACCTCCGCAAGGGCGCCGCGCTGAACGCGGTCCAGATCGCGGAGCTGGTGGCGGCCGAGCTCAAGGGCTAGGCGCCGGGCCTGCGCACCTCGTAGAGGAAACAGCCGTACTCGACGGCCCGGACGTGGACGAGCGCCACGGACGGGTCGTCGAACGCGTTCCGGAAGGCGTCGTCGCCGACGGCCCCGACCAGCCGGCCGCCCAGAATGTGCCCGTCGGCGGAGTAGCGGCGCACGGTCCGGTGCGCGTCGGCGAAGGGGTGGCCGTTCCCGGCCGTCGGCCCGGCGCACTCCTCGGCGTGGAGGAAGACGGGGCCCTGCTCGTCGTACGCCCCCGGACGCGCCCCGGTCTCGGCCGCCCAGCGGCGCAGGGGGGCGTAGGAGACGAGGGCGATCCGCTCGCCGGGCTCGCTGCGGCGCAGACAGCAGCGCAGCGGCGCCCCGCCCTCGGCGTCGGTGAACGGGGCCATGGGGCGGCCGGCGTCGTCGGCGGTGCGGAGCTCCTTGAGGACCAGCGGTTCGACGGGGCGTGCGGTGTAGGTCGTCATGGGACCAGGCTGGCGCGGGCACGCGCGGACGACCGGCGGAATACGGACCTGGTGTTCGGGGTGGGCGGCGGCTCCCGGCGACGCGCGTCACATGGAAGGATGACCGAACCGCCGAACCTACACATAACGAGGAGATGACCGCGTGCCTGGCACAAACCTGACTCGCGACGAAGCTCGGCAGCGGGCGACGCTGCTCAGCGTCGAGTCCTACGAGATCGATCTCGACCTCTCCGGCGCGCAGGAGGGCGGTACCTACCGGTCCGTGACGACGGTGCGCTTCGACGTCACCGAGAACGGCGCCGAGTCCTTCATCGACCTGGTGGCCCCCACGGTCCACGAGGTGACGCTGAACGGGGACTCCCTCGACCCGGCGGAGGTCTTCGCGGACTCCCGTATCGCCCTGCCGGGCCTGCTGGAGGGACGCAACATCCTGCGGGTCGTCGCCGACGCCGCGTACACCAACACCGGTGAGGGCCTGCACCGCTTCGTCGACCCCGTCGACCAGCAGGCCTATCTGTACACCCAGTTCGAGGTGCCGGACGCCCGCCGCGTCTTCGCCTCCTTCGAGCAGCCGGACCTGAAGGCCACCTTCCAGTTCACCGTGAAGGCGCCGACCGGCTGGACCGTCGTCTCCAACTCCCCGACGCCGGAGCCGAAGGACGACGTCTGGGTCTTCGAGCCGACCCCGCGGATCTCGTCGTACATCACGGCCCTGATCGTCGGCCCGTACCACTCCGTGCACAGCGTGTACGAGAAGGACGGCCAGTCCGTCCCGCTCGGCATCTACTGCCGCCCCTCGCTCGCCGAACACCTCGACTCGGACGCCCTCTTCGAGGTGACCCGGCAGGGCTTCGAGTGGTTCCAGGAGAAGTTCGACTACGCGTACCCGTTCAAGAAGTACGACCAGCTGTTCGTGCCGGAGTTCAACGCGGGCGCGATGGAGAACGCCGGCGCGGTCACCATCCGCGACCAGTACGTCTTCCGGTCCAAGGTGACCGACGCCGCGTACGAG
The DNA here is from genome assembly GCF_001514145.1 of Streptomyces canus. Lineage (GTDB taxonomy): Bacteria > Actinomycetota > Actinomycetes > Streptomycetales > Streptomycetaceae > Streptomyces > Streptomyces canus. The sequence continues at coordinate 219,581 of NZ_KQ948658.1, read as the reverse complement.
ATGCGCGCCGAGACCATCCTCCACGAGCTGGCGCACATGTGGTTCGGCGACCTGGTCACCATGGAGTGGTGGAACGACCTGTGGCTGAACGAGTCGTTCGCCACCTACACCTCCATCGCCTGCCAGGCGTACGCCCCGGACAGCCGGTGGCCGCACTCCTGGACCACCTTCGCCAACTCCATGAAGACGTGGGCGTACCGCCAGGACCAGCTGCCGTCCACGCACCCGATCATGGCCGAGATCCGCGACCTGGACGACGTGCTGGTCAACTTCGACGGCATCACGTACGCGAAGGGGGCTTCTGTTCTCAAGCAGCTCGTCGCCTACGTCGGCATGGACGAGTTCTTCGGCGGCGTGCAGGCGTACTTCAAGCGCCACGCGTTCGGCAACACCCGGCTGTCCGACCTGCTGGGCGCGCTGGAGGAGACCTCCGGCCGCGACCTGGGCACCTGGTCGCAGAAGTGGCTGCAGACGGCCGGCATCAACATCCTGCGCCCGGAGATCGAGACGGACGCGAACGGTGTCATCACCTCGTTCGCGATCCGTCAGGAAGCCCCGGCCCTGCCCGCGGGTGCGAAGGGCGAGCCGACCCTGCGGCCGCACCGCATCGCGGTCGGTCTGTACGAACTCGACGGCGACAGCGGCAAGCTGGTCCGTGACGAGCGCGTCGAACTGGACGTCGACGGCGAGCTGACGGCCGTACCGGAGCTGGTCGGCAAGCGCCGTCCGGCGGTCGTGCTGCTCAACGACGACGACCTGTCGTACGCGAAGGTCCGCCTCGACGACGAGTCGCTGGCCTTCGTGACCGAGCACCTCGGCGACTTCGAGTCCTCGCTGCCGCGCGCGCTGTGCTGGGCGTCGGCGTGGGACATGACGAGGGACGCGGAGCTCGCGACCCGCGACTACCTCTCCCTGGTCCTGTCCGGTATCGGCAAGGAGTCCGACATCGGTGTCGTGCAGTCGCTGCACCGGCAGGTGAAGCTGGCGATCGAGCTGTACGCCGCCCCCAGCGCCCGTGAGGCCCTGCTGACCCGCTGGACCGACGCCACGCTGGCCCACCTGCGGGCCGCGGCGGCGGGCAGCGACCACCAGTTGGCGTGGGCGCGGGCGTTCGCGGCCACGGCCCGTACGCCGGAGCAGCTTGACCTCCTGGAGGGGCTGCTCAGCGGATCGCAGGTCGTCGAGGGCCTGGCCGTCGACACCGAGCTGCGCTGGGCGTTCGTCCAGCGGCTGGCCGCCGTGGGCCGCTACGACGAGTCGGAGATCGCCGGCGAGTACGAGCGGGACAAGACGGCGGCGGGCGAGCGCCACGCGGCGACCGCCCGTGCCTCGCGGCCGACCGAGGAGGCGAAGTCGGAGGCCTGGGCGCAGGTCGTCGAGTCCGACAAGCTGCCCAACGCCGTCCAGGAGGCCGTCATCGGAGGCTTCGTCCAGACGGATCAGCGTGAGCTGCTCGCGCCGTACACGGACAAGTACTTCGAGGTGGTCAAGGGCATCTGGGAGTCCCGCTCGCACGAGATCGCCCAGCAGATCGCGGTCGGCCTCTACCCGTCGCTCCAGGTCTCCCAGGAGACCCTGGACAGGACGGACGCCTGGCTGACCGCGGCCGAGCCCAACGCGGCCCTGCGGCGGCTCGTCTCCGAGTCCCGCGCGGGCGTGGAGCGGGCGCTGAAGGCCCAGGCCGCGGACGCGCAGGCCGGTCAGTAGCACGGCGGGAGGCGGATGACCCCGGTCATCCGCCTCCCGCACACACCGGCCGGGCGGTGCCCAGCATCGGCGCACGCGCAACCAGGCCGCCCTCAGCATCGGCACACGCGCAACCGGCCGTGCTCAGCATCGGCGCACACGCACCCTGGCCGTGCTCAGCTTTCCCCACCCACCTGGCGGGCCGTGGCGAGCACCGCACACGCGCACCCCGACCGTCCCCAGCATCGGCACACGCGCAACCGGCCGTGCTCAGCCTCGACACACACCCCGACCGTGCTCAGCTTTCCCCACCCACCCACCTGCCGGGCCGTGGTGAGCACCAGCACACGCGAACCCCGACCGTCCCCAGCATCGGCACACGCGCAACCGGCCGTGCTCAGCCTCGACACACACCCCGACCGTGCTCAGCTTTCCCCACCCACCCACCTGCCGGGCCGTGGTGAGCATCGGCACACACGAACCCCGGCCGCCCTCAGCATCGGCACACGCGCAACCGGCCGTGCTCAGCCTCGACACACACCCCGACCGTGCTCAGCTTTCCCCACCCACCCACCTGGCGGGCCGTGGCGAGCACCGCACACGCGCACCCCGACCGTCCTCAGCACCGGCACAAACGCAACCCGGCCGCGCTCAGCTCTCCCCGCACACCAGCCGCGCCGTGGTGAGCATCGTCCTCACATGCAGCCCGGTCTGCACGGCCACCGGCACCCACCGCAGGTCGTACGTCTTCTCCAGTTCCCGGCTCCACTCGCGCACCAGGTCGTCGAGGATCTCGGCGGCCCGGGGGTCGGTGCGGGCGAGGGCGCGGCTCGCCATCGCCGCCACTCTGAGCGGGATGCGGCGGGCCGAGATGCCCCGGGTCGCGAAGTGGCCGCGGAACCGCCCGGGTTCCTCCGCGGCCCAGCTCTCCACGATCGACGGCGCCACGTCGAGGAGTTCCCGCGCCGCGTCCCGCAGCGGCGCGAGATCCTCCGGTACGGCCGCGTCGAGCCGTGTCCCGAGCACGGCCGCGAGCTCCCGGCTCCGGCCCAGCAGCACCTCGCCCAGCCGCGCCCTCTCGCGGTCCGGGTCGGTGACGGGCCGGGCGTCGCTCACCGAGGGAACGGCCCAGGCGGGGGTCTCGATCAGGGTGGTCAGGGTGCCGTGGCGGCGGGGATGGAACCAGGTGCTCTCGGCGACGAACCCGCTCGGATCGCGCTCGCCCTCGCCGTGGCCGTCGGGCAGCACCAGGACGCCGGGCGGGTCGAGCCGCCAGTCGGGGCCGTCGACGGGGTGGCGGTCGACGGGGACGCGCAGCCGCGCCGCCGTGTCCCGGAAGGCGTCCGCGGCCCCCGGTACCTCCCGGGTCATCATCACGAAGGCGCCGCCGAATTCGATGCCGTGCAGGGTGAACTGGGCGACCGGCCGCAGCTCGTCGAGGAGCCGGACCAGGGCGGCCGACTCCGGGAGCGGCTTGCCGGGAGGCATGGGCAGGGACTCCGGCTGACGGGCGAACGCGGGCCGGTAGAAGTACCGGTGACATTCCGTCAGTGACGGCTCCGGCTCCTCCGGCTGCCAGCCGTGCGCGAGGCGCGCCCCGTCGGGGTCGAGGCAGAGCAGGAAGTGCCAGGTGCAGCCGAGGGTTTCGAGCAGACCGGGCCGGCGGGCGAGCAGGGCGGCGAGCCGCAACGCCGAGGCCCCGCCCACCGGTTCGTTGGCGTGGGCGCCGGCGACGGAGAGAATGTGGCGGTCGCCGTGTCCCGCGGACAGCAGCCACAGCGGGCGTCCCGCCCGGCTCTCCCCGACCTGGCCCAGCCGCAACAGGCCGGGGGCGGCGCGGACCAGCGCACGGGCCCTTCGCTCCAGTTCGTCGACTGCCGGATAGAGCGAAGTCCGCACGCCGGTCCTCCGAACGCTGGTGATCCGATCAAGCACCCTGGGAATTACTGTCCCCAGTGGTCTCTTTCTTGTCCAGCGGGCGAATCACGATCTTGACAGGCATGTGAACTCCTCTCAGCTGCCGCCGTTGCCGCCGCTGTCCCCTGTGGTCTCCTTCTTCTCCAGGGGGCGTACCACGATCGCTTCCGGCATATCAACTCCTCGCTGCAGTACGGGATTTGACCTTTCCGAAGCGATCACTGACCGCTCTTGTCAAGGCTGTGCCGGTGGGGTCAGAGTGTCAAGAAGGTGTACGTGTGAAGGAGGGGGCCGGGGTGGCGGAGGCGGTGACGGTCGAGGCGTTCGGGCGGCCCCGGATCAAGCCCGAGCACCGCGCCTACCGCACGGTCGACGGCAACGTCCGCGTCGGCAGCGTGATCCACGGCATCGGCGCGGAGATCGCGGATCCGCAGGGCTGGGTGTGGACGCTGGTCGAGGCGATGGACGGCTCGCGAGGGCCGTCGGAGGTGGTCGCCGAGGTCCTGCGCACTCACCCGGATCTGCCCGGCGAGGACGCCCGCCAGGCGATGGCCGACCTGCTGGCCGCCGGTTTCGTGGACGACGCCCGGGCGTCGGTGCCGGTGCCGCCCCGCGAGGAGGACCGCTACAGCCGTGGTGTTCCCCTCCTCCGCTGGATGGACCTCGCTCCCCGCACCAGCCCCTGGGACGCCCAACTCCGCCTGCGCAAGGCCCGCGTCCTCCTGATCGGTGTCGGCGGCACCGGCGGCCACGCGGCCCAGGCCCTGGTCGCCTCCGGAGTCGGGCACGTCCACTGCGTCGACCCTGACGTGGTCGAGCTCTCCAACCTCAACCGCCAGCCCCTGTACCGCGAGTCCGACCTCGGCCGGCCGAAGGTGGAGGCGGCGGTGGCGACCCTGCGGGCACTGAACTCGGACGTGACGGTGACCGGGGAGCGGAGGGAGGTGGCCCGGCCGGAAGACCTGGCGGAGCTGGTGGCCGGACCACGACAGGCGGGGCGACCCCCGGGCGGGCCACCACCGGTGAGAGCCGCCGGCCGGGACGCGGAGCACCGCACATCCGACGGACGGCCCGGACACGCCGACCCGCCGTCCGGGACCGCCGACGGGCCCGGGCGAGCCGTCTCCTCGTCGATGCCCGCCCCTGCTCTCCCGCCGTCCCGCTACGACCTCCTCGTCCTCGCCGCCGACCGCCCGGACGCGATCCGGCGGTGGACCAACCGGGTCTGTCTGGCGGCCGGGCTGCCTTGGGTCGACGCCGGTTACCGGGGGCCTCTCGTGACCGCCGGGGTGTACGTGCCCGGGCAGGGGGCGTGCTGGGAGTGTCTGCGGGACGGGGAGATCGCCCGGCGGGATCTGCGGCTCGGGCCGGGACAGGACCCCGAGGTCGCCTCGCCGCGGATGCCGTGGAACCCGGCGAGTGCCGTCACCGCCGGGCTCTCGGGGGCCCTGCTCGCGCATGCCGCCCTCGCCCTGCTGACCGGGGTGCCCGCGATGGAGCCGGGCTTCCGCTTCGGCGTGAACCTCATGCTCCCCGGCGACCCCGTCCACCAGCGCACCCCTCGCCACCCGGACTGCCCGGCGTGCGGGGAGCGCGCGTGAACCGGGTACGGCTGCACGCGCTGGACTCCCGCCCCGACGGCGACGAGTGGATCGTGGGCCGCAGGGCGACCGGCCGTTTCGTCGCCCTGCCCGAGGTGGGCAAGCAGGCCCTGGACCTGCTCGGCCAGGGCCTCACCCCGGACGAGGTCGGCGAGCGGCTGCGCGCCCGCACCGGCGACGACGTCGACGTACCGGACTTCGTGGAGGCCCTGCTCGGACTCGGGTTCGTGGCGGAGGTCGACGGCCGCGTGATCGACCAGGAGCCGCCACCGACACCGACGTTGGCGTGGATACGGCCCCGTCATGTGCGCTGGTTGCTGAGTCCCGCCGTCCCCGTGGCGGTCGCCCTGCTGATCGCGGTCACCCTGCTCACCCGCCCTCCGGTGCCGCTCGACTACCGGACCCTGCTGTGGAGTGCCCACGGCAGCGCGGTCGTCGCCCTCGGCGCGGGCGTCGGCTGGGGTCTGCTGCTGCTCCACGAGTGCGCCCATCTGCTGACCGCCCGCGCGACCGGAGCGGCGGGGCGGATGCGGCTCGGGACCCGACTGCAGTTCCTGGTGATGCAGACGGACATCAGCGGGATCGAGCTCGCCCCGCGCCGACACCGGTTGACCGCCTACCTCGCCGGCATCGCGACCAACCTGACCGCCGCCTCCCTGGCCGCACTCGCCGCGGGCGTCACGACCGGCACTCCCCGCCGTGTCCTCGCCGCCGTGGCCCTGCTCGCCCTGCTACCGCTCCCCTTCCAGCTCATGGTCTTCATGCGCACGGACCTGTACTTCGTCCTCCAGGACCTCACGCGCTGCCGCGATCTGTTCGGGGACGGGGTGGCGTACACGAGGTACCGGGCCCGGCGCCTGCTGCGACGCCGGGGCCGCCGTACCGACGACCGGGACCCCAGCCTCGGACTGCCCGCGCACGAACGGCGGGCCGTACGCGTGTACGGCGTGGTGCTGGTCGTCGGCACCGCGCTGTGTCTCGCGTTCTTCGCGGCCGTCACCCTGCCCGCCGACCTCACGCTGTTCGCGCGCGCGGCGGTCAAGTCGGGCACCGGGCGGTCGGCTGGGGACCGGCTGGACGGGATCGCCGTCGTCGTCGCGCTCGGCGGGCTGCACGCCCTGTGGCTGCGCACGTGGTGGCGGGGCCGCAGGCTCAGACGCTGACCATCCCGCCGGTGGCGTTGACGAACGTGCCGGTGATGCCGCCCGCGTGGTCGGAGGCGAGGAACACGGCGGTGGCGGCGATCTCGGCGAGGGTGGGGTTGCGGCGGGTCATGCGCATCCCGGCGAGGTGGTCGATGATGCCCTGGACGGCACTCTCGTCGATGGCCGGGTTGACCGCGGCGAGCTTCTCGACGGTGAACGTCTCCGGTACCCCGGCCACCCACAGGCCCACCGCCCGCACCCCGCTCGGCCCCAGCTCGATCGCGAGGTTGCGCACGAGCGTGTCGATCGCCCCGTCCGCCGGGCCGGTGCCGCCCATCATCGGACTGCCGTGCGCGGAACCGCTGTTGAGGGCGAGGATCACACCGGATCCGCGTGCGGCCATCCGGCGTCCCGCGGCGCGGGCGGTGAGGAAGTTGGCGCGCAGGCCGTTGGTGACCGGCCGCAGGAAGTCCTCGGCGGCCATGTCGACCAGCGGCGCGCCCTGCACATCGCCGCGGGTGACGAGGTTGATGGAGATGTCGATGTCCCCCACCCGCTCGGCGTGCGCCTCCACGGCCGCCTCGTCCAGCGCGTCCACGACGGCGACCTCGGCGTCCTTGATGTCGGCGGCCACGGCCTCCAGCGTCTGCCGGGTCCGGCCGACGAGGTGGACCCTCGCGCCCTGCTCGGCGAAGGCGCGGGCAACGGCCCCGCCGATGGAACCGCCGGCGCCGTACACGATCGCGGTCTTGTCGGTCAGCAGCATGGTGAGCTCCTCGGAAGTGGTGCGTACGTGACGTTCATGCAGACGTATGACTCCGCGGATGCTCATCGGTCGGGAGGTCACAGCCGCAGCGGGAGTCCGAACGCGGGGAAGAGATGCGGCTCGAAGGAGGTGATCTCCACGATCCGGTCGCCCGGGCCGGCCGTGTCGAAGCGCAGGACGTCCAGGACCTGGGCGCGGTAGACGCTGGTCCCGGGCCTGCGGACGTAATTGCCCACCGCGAGCTGCCCGTTGGCGCGGGTGGGCAGGCTGCGCCAGTGGCCCAGGAAGGCCGGTGAAGCGGGGTCGAGGCTGACCCGCACGAAGTCGACGAGCGCGTCCCGGCCGGTGAACCAGAACGGGTTCGGCGGCATGGTGAGGACGACGTCCTCGGCCAGCAGCGCGGCCATCGCGTCGAGGTCGAGCCGCTCGACGGCGGCCATGTACCGCTCCAGCACGGCCTGCTGCTCTCCGGTAGGGGCCGCGGGCCGCCAGTCGGCACGCTCCCTCGGCAGGTGTGCGCGCAGGGTCGGCCGGGCCCTCTGGAGTGCGCTGTTGACCGAGGCCACGCTCATCTCCAGGGCCTCGGCGGTCTCCACGGCGGTCAGTCCGAGCGCGTCCCGCAGGATGAAGGCGGCCCGCTGCCGGGCGGGCAGATGCTGGATCGCGGCCAGGAGGACGAGCTCCAGGGTCTCCCGGGAGACGGCGGAGGCCTCCGGCAACTCCCCTTCCGCAACCGGCAGTTCGCCATCGGGATAGGGCTGCAACCAGGTGACACGGGCGGGTGGTTCACCGTTGCCGTGGTTCATCCCCGGCACCGGCTCATAGCGCTGTGGGCGGCGCGCGGTCCGCCGTAGAAGATCCAGACAGGCGTTGGTGGCGATCCGGTACAGCCAGGTCCGCGCGCTCGCCCGCCCCTGGAACCCGCCCCGGGCCCGCCAGGCCCGCAGGAAGGTCTCCTGCACGAGGTCCTCGGCCTCGTCGTACGACCCCGTCATGCGGTAGCAGTGCACCTGGATCTCACGGCGGTACTGCTCGGTGAGGGCGGCGAAGTCGGTTTCGGCGAGTTCCGTAACGGGAGTGGGTGTGACGGAATCCCCGCAGTCCTCGGTGGTGTCGCGTGCGGTGCGGGCCACGCGCCTCAACTGTGCGACGGAAGCGGACAGTTCGGCGACGGTCGAGTAGAGGGCGTCGGCGGGCTGCGGCACCAGCCGGCCGGCCTGCCGCCCGATGTCGTCGATGAGACCCTGCACGGTGAGACCTTCCGGCTGCCGCCGTTCCCGGTAGGCCTTCTGCCGACAGGCGGCGGAGCAGTACACGGAGCCGCGGCCCGTACGCCCGGCTCGCGCGGCGAGCGGCTTCCCGCACACCGGACAGACGTCTTCGGGCACGTGCGCCTCCGGGAGTTCCGTAACGCGGGATCGGGGTGACGTTATAACGCCCCCGGCGTCACCCGCAGAGCTTCCGGCGCCCTGGCGCCCCTGCCGTCGCGGCGCCGTTGTCTTCGCCGGGGCCGAACGTCCGGACGGCAGTGGACCGCCCGCCGGCCCGATTGAGCAACACGACTTTCCGTCAGCGGTACGTGAGCCATCAACCCGGGACAGCCGAGCACCACGAGGTGCCACGGGCCGCTTCCCTCGCCGTGCGTCCGCTGATCAGACCAGCCGGATGCTGAGCTGGAAACCGAGCTCGCTGAACCCCAGCGCAATTGCCGCCTTCCTGGACGCCGGGATCCTGGCCCGCCACTGAGGCAGAAGGTCCTGCGCGAGCGCATACCGGACCGCGGCGGACCCGGTTGCACGGGCAAGGCCCTTCCCACGCCAGTCAGGCGAAGTCAGCACGCTCACGTGAGCCGTCGATCTCGGCCATGCGCGATAACCGGCGGCAGCAACAACCTGACCGTCGACCCGCAGGACGAACGCGGGCGAGGTGATGTCGGCGAGGCCGGCCTCGCCGGCGTCCTCCGCTCCGGCGGCCTGTTCCAGGGCGTCCAGGCTCGCATGACCGGCGGGCAGTTCCTCCACGCGCAATTCCGCAGACGCCGACGGCCTAAAGCCGTCGGCCGCGACATGGGCGAGTGCGGCAGGCCCAAGAACCTCACCGATCGGGAGAACTTTCCCGACCGCTTCCGGGTCCGTCAGCTCGTCGGCAGGCAGCTCAACCACGGCCTTACGGATCCGAGCAGCGGCCTCTTCGCTCGGAGCCGTCACGATGGCCGCCCCACCCAGGACCACGATGCCCACCCATCCGGGCGGACAGAACCTCGACCGGGGAGAGACGACGACGCTGACCTCGCCCGCCGCGCCGAACGAGACCGGCGCCGACGCGAGCTGCTGCCACAAACCTTGGGCCCTGACCAGCAAGAGATCCTTTGGCATGAACCGATCCTGCCAGGCCCGCGGGATCGAAGGACGTTGACGGGGTCTGCGGGTGACGGCATGATGACCGACTGCGTGGCCTACGCCGAACCTCCCGCGACCGTCCCCAGCACGGTCTCCTGCCGGAGGCAAAGGGACCAGCGTCTCAGGTCGTTGTTGCAGCCCGATCGCCTCGTGCGAGGTTGCTGGGGAGCCGTCGCTCAAGGCGTGGAAGGCCGCGATGACAGCCCGTAGAAACTTCAAGCGCCAGGTGCGTGCCCGCGCAGCGAAGACCGGCGAGTCCTACACGTCCGCCCTGCGGCACTTCCTTCCGACTCCCTCAGGAGACGTCATGTCGGAAGCAAGGAACTTCAAAAGCGTGCGGCTCGCCGTAGCGCAGACCCCCGTACGCGAGGACCCCCGAGACGTTGAAGCGCTGCGCGAAAGCGGGCGTGAGGTCCGTGCTCTGATGCGCGAGGCCGGCGCTCAGGGAGCGAGGATCGTGCATTTTCCGGAAGGCGCGATCTGCTTTCCCAGCAAGCTTGTCATGTCCGTCGACGGCCCGGACGCGGTCGGCCCGGCGGACTGGGACCGGTGCCGGTGGCCCGTGCTCCGATCGGAGTTGGCCGCGATCGCCGAGCTGGCCCGCGAGTTGCGGCTGTGGACGGTGATCCCGTCGGTGCACCGCTTGAGCGGCCCGAACCGCCCGCACAACAGCCTCTATGTCATCTCCGACCGCGGCGAGGTCGTCACGCGTTATGACGAGCGCCTGCTGTCGAAGACGAAGGTCTCCTACATGTACTCGCCGGGCGTCTCACCGGTGACCTTCGAGGTCGACGGTGTGCGCTTCGGCTGCCTGCTCGGCATGGAGATCCACTACCCGGAGTTGTTCGCGGAATACGAGAGGCTGGATGTCGACTGCGTCCTGTTCTCCACAAGCGGCACCCCGGGGAACACCGCCGCCCAAGCACAAGGCCACGCCACGGTCAACAGCTACTGGGTCAGCCTGTCAGTGCCCGCACAGCACAACGCACCGTCCGGAATCGTCGCTCCCAACGGCGACTGGCTTGCGCGGTGCCGCGCGGACGGCTCGCCATCGGTAGCCGTCGTGAACCTCGACGACAGTTCCGAGGCCGCCGCCGACGCAGTGACCTACGGGCGCCCCTGGCGTCGTGAGGCACGCTCGGGCATCTACTCGGAGCATCAGGTGAGCGACCCGCGCAGCGAAGACCGGACATCGGCCTTCTAGCTCAGAACCAGAATCCGCGGGGTTCGCGGCGCACGGGATGGCTCCGGGCGCCGCGAACACCTCGGTTTCAGTCCGTCCCGCACCTTGGCGGAACAGCGGACGAGTTGACAGCCAGGGCCGCACCCCCAACCCGCAGCGCTTCCGGCTTCCAGCGCCCTCGCGCCCCCGCGTCGGACCCGTCAGATCTGCCGCAGCGCCGTACTCGCCGGGTCCGCCTGTCGGGGGTTGACTTCACCGGGGCCGAACGACCGGCCGGCAGTGGGCCGCACGCCCAGCTGTCCCGCCACCGTCGCGCCGAAGGCCAGTGCCATGCCCGCCAGTTGGACCGGCGTCAGGCTCTGGCCGAGTGCCGCCCAGCCGACGACCGCGGCGGTCAGCGGGGACAGCGGGCCGAGGAAGGTGACCTGGGTCGCGGTGAGACGGCCGATGCCGCGGAACCAGAGCCAGTACGCCACCGCCGTGTTCGCCAGCGCGAGGTAGAGGTAGCCGCCGACCGCAGGGCCGTCGAGGGCGGGCGGGGCGCCCTCGACGAGGAGAGCGAGGGGCGCGATGAGCAGGCCGCCGGCGGTGAGCTGCCAGGCGGTGAGGGCGAGCGGGCCCACGCCGTCGGGGCGGCCCCAGCGCTTGGTCAGCACGGTGCCGGCGGACATGGAGGCAGCGGAGGTGAACGCCGCCGCCACGCCGACGACGTCCAGGGCTCCGGCCGCCTTGAGCACGACCAGGCTGACGCCGAACGCGGCCACTAGTCCGGTGAGCACGCTCCTGGCCGTGGGCCGCTGTCCCAGCAGCACCGCCGACAGCCCGACGACGATCAGCGGCCCGACCGACCCGACCACCGCGGCCATCCCGCCCGGCAGCCGGTACGCCGACAGGAACAGCAACGGGAAGAAGGCCCCGATGTTCAACGCCCCGAGCACGGTCGCCTTCCCCCACCACACACCGCGGGGCAGCACCCGGGCGAGGCCGAGCAGCACCAGCCCGGCGGGCAGGGCGCGCATCAATCCGGTGAACAGGGGACGGTCGGCGGGGAGGAACTCGGTGGTGACGGCGTAGGTGGTGCCCCAGGAGACGGGGGCGAGGGCGGTGAGGAGGACGGTGGCGGCTCGGTTCATGGTCGGTGTACTCATGGGTCCCCCTCGTAACTGGCTTGGCGACAAGTAGCTTACCCCTAAGCTACTTTTCCGCAAGTCACTTTCTTGCGGGCGACCCTGAGCCTGCGGATACTCGGCACATGAGTGCACAGCGCAAGGACGCCGTCGACACGATCATCGACCAGTGGGCGGCCGTGCGGCCCGACCTCGACACCAGGGCCATGGAGGTCTTCGGGCGGATCTACCGCCTCTCCCGCGCCATGGGCGACCGAGCGGAGAAGGCGTACGCCCCCTACGGCATCTCCCGCGGCGAATTCGACGTCCTCGCCACTCTCCGCCGCGCCGGCGAGCCGTACACCCTCTCCCCCCGCCAGCTCTCCTCGACGCTGATGCTCACCACGGGCGGCATGACGGGCCGTCTCGACAAACTGGAACGCGCCGCCCTCCTTCGCCGCTCCCCCGACCCCCACGACCGCCGAGGCCTCCAAGTGACCCTGACGGAGAAGGGGTTGACCGTCATCGACGAGGCGGTGGGAGCGGGCCTGGCGGCCCAGACGGTGGCCCTGTCCACCCTCGACGACGAACAGGCCGGCCAACTGGCCGACCTGTTGCGGGAGTTGCTCGCAGGAACTCAGGGATCACAGCAGCATTAGTCACCCACGTGGGCGGCCAACGCCGCCTGCACGGCCGCTTCGTCCGCGTCCTCCGCCGCCCACCCCACATACCCGTCAGGCCGTACCAGCACGGTCGTGCGGCGTCCACTCGCCCAGCGCTCCACCGTGAGGCGGCCCTTGCGGGCGTCCCGGTCGTCGTGGCCCTCGGGGGTGATCAGGACGAAGTGGCCGCCGCGCAGGGACTCGTGGAGGCGGCCGCCGTCCGCGAGAGCCACGTCGGGGACGCGGGTGCCGGTCAGGGGGTGGGAGCCGCGGGGGGCCGCGTACCGGTAGCCGATGCCGGTGAGCCGGCCGAGCATGCGGCGGCGGGCCGGGGTGGCGTGGTCGAGGACGGTGGTGAGGAGGGCGCGCAGGGCCAGTTCCCAGGGGCGCTTGGCCATCGCGAGGCGGACGATGCCGCCGCTGCTGCGCAGGACCGACCTGCCCACGGGGTGGCGTTCCGACTGGTAGGTGTCCAGGAGTTCGGGGCCCGCGTGGCCGCCCATCACCTGGGCCAGCTTCCAGCTCAGGTTCGCCGCGTCCTGGAGGCCGGTGTTCATGCCCTGGCCGCCCGCCGGGGTGTGGACGTGGGCGGCGTCGCCGGCCAGGAAGACCCGGCCCACCCGGTAGGCGGGGGCCTGGCGTTCGTCGCTGTGGAAGCGGGACATCCAGCGGGCGTCGTGCATCCCGAAGTCGCGGCCCAGGGCGAGCCGGGTGACCTCCTTGATCTCGTCGAGGTCGAGGGGCTCGCTGTCGGGGACGTCGCGGGCGCGGTTCCAGGCGATGACGCGGTGGTAGCCGTCGCCGAAGGGGGCGATGAAGGCGAAGGCGTCACCCACGGCGTTGACGGTGAGCAGGGTCTCGGGCCGCTCGGCGAGGCGCACGTCGGCGAGGACCACCGAGCGGATCACCGAGTGACCGGGGAAGGGCAGACCGATCGCGTCGCGTACGGCGCTGCGCATGCCGTCGGCACCCACGAGGTACTCGGCGCGGAGGGACTCCGTGGACCCGTCCGGACCCCTGACCTCGACCGTCACGCCGTTCCCGTCCTGGGACAGGCCCGTCACCTCGGTCTCGTACCGGAAGTCGACGCCGGCCTCCACCGCCCGCCGCTCCAGGGCCTTCTCGACCTCGTACTGCGGGAGGACCAGAAGGTGGTGGAAACGGGAGGGGAGGTCGTCGAGGTCGATGGTCAGGCGGCCGAACAGGCGCAGTGTGTCCAGACGCTGCCCCAGCGCCTCCAGGTCGTCGGCCAGGGCCCGGGCGTCGAGCTGTTCGAGGGTGCGGGCGTGCAGGACGAAGGCGCGCGAGAGGTTGCTGATCCTGTGCGGGCGCCTCTCGACGACGGTGACGGGGACACCGGCGGTGGCCAGGTCACCGGCCAGGAGCAGGCCGGTGGGGCCGGAGCCGACGACGATCACGGGGGTGTCGTTCATGGTGGCCTCCTGTTGCCAACGCTTGTTTGCCAACACTCGTTGACGAAAGTAGCGCGGCCGTCCCGACGGGTCAACACTTGTTGGCCAACGAGTGTTGGCATAGGCTCACGGGCATGAACGGCAGCAACAGCGCAGACCCCGGCTCTTCAGGCGTGCGTCGCCGCTCCGACGCCACCCGCACCGCGATCCTCGCCGCCGCCCGTGAGCGTTTCGCCGCCGACGGCTACGAGCGGGCCACCATCCGCGCCATCGCCAGGGACGCGCGCATCGATCCGTCCATGGTGATGCGCTATTACGGCAACAAGGAGGGCCTGTTCGCGGCGGCCGTCTCCGTCGAACTGGAGCTGCCGGAGCCCGGCTCACTGCCCCGGCACGACATCGGCCGCGCCCTCGTGACGCGCTTCCTCGACCTGTGGGAGGAGAACGAGGTGCTCACCGCGCTGCTGCGGGTCGGCGCGACCAATCAGGCGGGGGCCGAGCGGATGCAGGGCGTCTTCCGGGAGCAGGTGATGCCGGTCGCCCTGCTGGCGTGTCCGGACCCCGAACAGGCTCCCGCGCGGGCCGCGCTCGCCGCCACGCAGCTGCTGGGGCTGGCGCTGACCCGGTACGTCCTGCGGTTTCCGCCGACCGTGGCACTGACGCGCGAGGAGATCGTGGCGTGGCTCGCGCCCACGGTGCAGCGGTATCTCACGGCGCCGAGCCCCTGAGAACGCGCCGGGGCGCCGGCCTCGCCCACGTACGGCTGAGGCGCGTACGAGTGGCGGGGTCGGCGCCCAGGCGACGTGGGGTCAGGCCTTGGAGGCGGCCTTGGGCTTGCTCTTGGGGGCGAGCACGCGGTGCTCCGCCTTGGACTTGTCCAGGACCATCACCAGGCCGGCGATGACCGCGAACAGCCCGAGCGGGGCCACGACGAAGAGGCCCAGCGTCTCGATGACACTCAGGCCCGAGCCGGGGTCGTCGCCATCGTCGCGGACCAGCGCGGAGGCGGGGGACGACATGAGCAGCATCATCAGCGTCGTACCGGCCACCAGGGCGCCGGCGCGCAGGGCGTTCTTCTTGTCCACGGAGTCAAAGTATCCAACCGCGGTTCGGGCCGCGCGCCCGGGGTGCCGTATGAGGCGCCCGGGCCTTGCGAGCGCCCGCCACTACGGCGCCGGCAGCCCGCCCCTGACGCCCACAGCTCACCCCTACGGCACCCGCAGCACCTCCACCAGCGCATGCAACCGCGGCGACGCCGCCAGGTCCTCCAGCGTCACCACCCGCCCCTCCCCGTCCGCGATCGGCAACCGCCAGTTCGGATACTGGTCCCACGTCCCCGGCAGGTTCTGCGGCCGGCGGTCCCCCACCGTGTCCGGCAGCCAGATGCCCACCATCCGGGCCGGGGTGTTCAGCAGGAACCGGTGGACGGCCTGGATCTGGGCCTCCTCCGAGGAGGGGTCGGCGCCGCCCCCCGTGCCGTGCAGCAGACCGAGCCGGGCCAGCAGCTCCAGCCACTCCCCCGCATCCGCCGAGGCCTCCGCGCGTTCCTCGTCCAGCGGCCGGGTCAACAGGCCGAGGCTGTCCCGGAGTTCGACGTGCTCACCGGTGAGGCGAGACGCCGTCGGCGGCAGGTCGTGCGTGGTCGCCGTCGCCAGACAGTCCGCCCGCCAGCGCTCGGGCGGCAGCGGACGCCCGTCGCCCTCCCAGTCCCGTTCGAACCACAGCACCGACGTCCCCAGCACGCCGCGCTCGCGCAGCACCTCCCGCACACCGGGTTCGACCGTGCCGAGGTCCTCCCCGATCACCACCGCCCCGGCCCGCGACGCCTCCAGGACAAGCACGGCGAGCATCGCCTCCGCGTCGTAGCGGACGTATGTGCCCTCCGTCGGCGGCCGCCCCTGCGGGACCCACCACAGCCGGAACAGGCCCATGACATGGTCGATGCGCAGCGCGCCGGCGTACCGGAACAGGGCCCGCAGCAACTGCCGGTACGGCGCGTACCCCGACTCCGCCAGCCGGTCCGGGCGCCACGGCGGCAGCCCCCAGTCCTGGCCGCGCGCGTTGAAGGCGTCCGGCGGCGCTCCTACGGACATCCCGGCGGCGAAGTACGCCTGCTGGGCCCACGCGTCCGCGCCCTCGGGATGCACGCCCACCGCGAGGTCGTGGACGACACCCACCGGCATCCCCGCCTCCCGCGCGACCCGCTGGGCGGCGCCGAGCTGGCTCTCGGTGAGCCAGGCGAGGCGGGAATGGAAGTCGACGCGGTCCATCAACTCACCGCGGGCGCTGGCCGTCTCGGCCGAGCGCGGGTCGCGGAGGCCGGCCGGCCAGCGGCTCCAGTCCGAGCCGTGCACCTCCGCCAGCGCGCACCAGGTCGCGTGGTCCTCCAGGGCCTCGCCGCCCTCGGCGAGGTAGTCGGCGTAGGCGGCGCGACGGCCGGGTCCGAGAGGGACCTCGCGGACGAGTTCCAGCGCGTCCCGCTTCAGCTCCCACACCGCGTCCCGGTCGATCAACGCGCCCTTGTCCAGCACCGCTTCCCGCAGCCGCTCGGCCCGCTCGCGCAGGGCCCGCAGCCGGTCGGGGTCCGCGACCTGGACGTACTCGGGAATGTCCTCGATCCGCAGATGCACCGGGTCGGGGAAGCGGCGCGAGGACGGCCGGTAGGGCGACGGGTCGGTGGGGGCGCCGGGCACCGCCGCATGCAGCGGGTTGACCTGGACGAAGCCGGCGCCGAGGGCGCGCCCCGCCCAGGAGGTCAGTTCGGCGAGGTCGCCGAGGTCACCCATGCCCCAGGACCGGTGCGAGAGGAGGGAGTAGAGCTGGACGAGCAGGCCGTACGACCGCCCGGGCGGCGACGGCAGCCGGGGCGGGGCCACGATCAGGTGGCCGTCGGCGGTGCGGCCGTCGGGGGCGGTGGCGGTCAGCCGGTGGACGCCGGGCGGGAGTTGGTCGGCGGCGGAGCGGGTCTCGCCCTGTTCGGTCGCGATACGCAACCGGGTGCCCTGGGGCAGGTCGGCCACGAAGGCGGGCGGGCTGCCGCCCCAGCACACCACCGTCGGCGGCAGCAGGCGCTCGCGCAGCTCACGCTCACGGGCCGCGAGCGCGGCGGCCGGGTCGCCCGCATCGACGCCGAGGGCGGCCAGGGCCAGCGTGACGGCGGTGGCGGAGGCGGCGACCGTACGGTCCGGGGAAGGCTGGTAGGAGGTCGCGACGCCGTACGACTCGGCGAGGCGGGACAGCTCCGGACCGGGGGGCGCCGTCATCTACGGCTCCAGGTATGCGTCGGACTCGCTGATCAGGTGGGCGGCGTCGGCGAGCGGCGGTTCGCTGGTCAGGGGCTCGGCGTCGGGCAGGGGCGGTTCGCTGGTGAGCGGGGTCTCCGTGCAGGCGCCCTCGGCGCTGAAGACACAGAAGTGTTCAGCGGGCGCCTCGGGTTTGGACAGGGCCGAGAGCAGAAGGTGTGCCGATGCGGCCACGGGGGCCTCCTTGTCGAGTACGACGACGGGGGTTACCGCAGGCCTACCCACAGGACGCGACGGCAGACGTACCGGAGGGGAGAACGTGCTTTTCATCATGGTGCGCCGATCACTCATCCCTTGATCACCCGATCACTATTCACTCAATACATATACGTGATGCATACTGATCGCCATGAGCACCCGCCACATCCTGCTGGGGCTGCTCGCCGGAGGGCCGAGCCATGGCTACGACCTCAAGCGACGCCACGACGACCGTTTCCCCGAGGCCCGTCCACTGGCCTACGGGCAGGTCTACACGACCCTGCAGCGCCTGGTCCGGGACGGTCTCGCCGAGGTCGACGGAACCGAGTCGGACGGCGGCCCGGAGCGCACCAGGTACCGCTCGACCGAGGCGGGGACGCGTGAACTGGACCGGTGGGCCGGGCAGATCGCCCCGCCCGCGCCCTTCGTGACCAACGAGATCTTCGCCAAGGTCGTCGTCTCGATCCTGGCCGGCGGCGACCCGGACGCCTATCTCCGGGCCCAGCGCGCCGCCCACATGGCCCGGATGCGGGAGCTCACGGCGGTCAAGACCGCCCACGGGGCCGACCTCGCCACCGTGCTCTCGGCGGACTACGCCCTCAACCACCTCGATGCCGACCTCCGCTGGATGAACACGACGGCGGCCCGGCTCACCACTCTGACCGCGGAGGTCGACGCAGCATGAACACCACGGGGGAGAACCCGGTGCCGCTCCTCGCGGCCCGCGACCTCGTCAAGGCGTACGGCAGGTCCGAGGCCCTGCGGGGCGCCTCGGTCGGGCTGGACGCCGGCGAGATCCTCGCCGTCACCGGCACCAGCGGCAGCGGGAAATCGACCCTGCTGCACTGCCTGGCCGGGATCGTGCGGCCGGACGCCGGTTCGGTGTCCTACGGCGGTGCGCGCCTCGACGAACTGCCCGAGAAGCGGCTGAGCGAGCTGCGCCGGACGGAGTTCGGCGTGGTCTTCCAGTTCGGGCAGCTCATCCCCGAGCTGACGGCGGTCGACAACGTGGCGCTGCCGCTGCTGCTCGCGGGCGTCTCCCGGGCCGACGCCCACACGCGGGCCGGTGAGTGGCTGGAGCGGTTCGGGGTGCGCGGCCAGGCCGGTCTCCGGCCCGGCGAGATGAGCGGCGGCCAGGCCCAGCGGACCGCGCTGGCCCGCGCCCTGATCACCCGGCCGAAGGTGGTCTTCGCGGACGAGCCGACCGGCGCGCTGGACTCCCTGTCGACCGAGCAGGTCATGACGGCCCTGGTCCACACGGCCCGCGAGTCCGGCACGGCGGTCCTGCTGATCACCCATGACGCCCAGGTGGCGGCGTACGCGGACCGCGAGGTACGGATGGCCGACGGAGCCGTGGCCCCGGTGGGGGTGACGGCGTGACACGCGACCTCAGGACCAGCGGCGTCCTGGTCACCGATCTTCGTATGGCCTGGCTGCTCACCCGCGGTTCCGACCGGCGGGAGTGGTGGCGGGTCGGGCTCACGGCCCTGGGCGCGGCGCTCGCGACCGGGTTCGCGCTGGCCGCCGTCTCCCTCGCCTCACTCCAGGGGCAGTACGCCATCCCCGTCGGCGCGGGTCTCCTCGACGAACCCGGCACCCGCGCCGGCGTGATCGTCAGCCTGCTGCTCCTGCTGGTGCCCGTCCTCGGTTTTCTCGGCCAGTGCGCCCGGATCGGAGCCGTGCACCGCGACCGGCGTCTCGCGGGGCTGCGGCTGGCGGGCGCCTCGTCCGCCCGGGTACGGCGGATCTCCGCGCTGGAGACGGGCCTGGCCTGTCTGCTCGGTTCGGCGCTCGCGACGGTCGTCTCGGTGGTGGTGCTGCTGGGCCAGTGGCAGAGCCCGACCGCTCTCACCTGGGCCGGGATCGCGGTGATCGGCCTTGGCGTGCCGGTGCTGGGCGCGAGTGCGGGTGCGCTGGCACTGCGCCGGGTGGTCGCCTCCCCGCTGGGATGGGTGCGGCGGGTGCGGTCGCGCTCGCGACGGACGTCGGGGCTGCTGTCCGCGGGCGGAGTGCTGCTCGTGGCCGCCCTGGCTCCGGTCGCCGTGGCCGTGACCTCCAGCGGTAGCCCGCGCGGCAGCAGGTCGCCGTTCGAAGGTGGACCGCTGATCGTGGCCGGTCTGCTCGTCGTGGTCGGCGCGGCCGCGGTGGGACTTGTCGGGGGGACGGCGGGGCTGATGGGCCGGGTGCTCGCGCGCCGGGCCCGTACGGCGGCGACGCTGATCGCGGCGGAGCGGCTGCGCGAGGACCCGTGGGCGGCGGCCCGTACCCATGCGGCGGTGCTCCTGGTGACGGCCGTCGGGACGGGCTTCGTGGGCGTCCGTCAGGCACTGAACGCCGAGCTGGACCAGACGCGGTACCTCGCGGCGGACCGCTCCTTCTACACCGCAGGCCTGGACCTGACCGCCGCCGCGATCCTCGTCGCCCTGGCGATCACCCTCGGCGGCCTCGCGGTCGGCACCGTCGAGTCCCTGGCCACCCGGCGCCGGGGCCTGGCCGCGCAGGCAGCCGCCGGGGTGCCGCGCGAAGTGCTCGGCCGGGCGCTGCTCCTGGAGACCGCCCTGCCGCTCGCCCCCGCACTCCTGCTGGGCGGGGCCGGAGGCATGGCGATCGGCGTCTGGTACGCCCGGCTCACCATGAACGGGTCACCCGGCACGCCGTACGCCGCCCTCCTGGTGCCGCTCGGGGTGTACGCGGCCTGCCTCCTGGCCGCCGCCACCTCGCTGCCGCTGCTGAACCGCTCGGTCCGTCCGGCGGAACTCAGGTACACGTGAGCCGGTGATCTTCCGGTCCAGGAGGTACGGGGGGCCTCCTGGGCCGGAACCCTGCCGCGTGCGGCAACACAAAAGCCCGGATCGTCGTCAGGCAGAGATGCCGTCGATCCGGGCCATGGCGTCTTCGGCGCCGTACGGTTGCAAGTACGGCAGCCAGCGTGGGTCCCTGTGCCCGGTGCCGATGATGCGCCAGGCCAGACCGGTGGGCGGGGCGGGTTTGTGGCGCAGCCGCCAGCCGATCTCGAACAGATGCCGGTCGGCCTTCACATGGTTGCAGCGCCGGCAGGACGCCACCACGTTGTCCCAGACGTGCTTGCCCCCGCGGCTGCGCGGGATGACGTGGTCGACGCTGGTTGCGACGCCACCGCAGTACATGCACCGGCCCCCGTCGCGGGCGAAGAGCGCCCTGCGGGTGAGAGGAACGGGCCCCCGATAGGGAACCCGGACGAATCGCTTGAGCCGGACCACGCTGGGTGCGGGGACTGTGACGGTCGCGCTGTGCATGAAGGCGCCGGATTCCTCGAGGGAGACCGCCTTGTTCTCCAGGACGAGGACGAGCGCGCGACGGAGCGGTACGACGCCGAGGGGCTCGTACGACGCGTTGAGTACCAGGACATGCGGCACGGATGCCTCCTTGGGCGTCGGCGGCGCGTGGCTCGCGCCGGGACGAACTGAGGTCAGTCTCCCCTCTCGACCGGGAGAAACGCCACCATGTGCCGGTAACGGGCTGGGAGTGTTTTCGACCACACCTTTCTTCATCCCCAGGTGAGAGCCGTCTCTCCCCCGGACATTGCAACGATCCACACACGATGCACCGTTAGTGTGGTGAGCCTGCTTTACCGGTGACCTTTTCGTGACCTTGACCGCCCTACCGGAAGGCAGACGCAGCACCTGGAGGTACCTGCCGTGTCCTTGTCCGCCGTCCTACTGGCCGCGAGTCCGTCGCCGTCGCCGTCCCCCTCGGACACCTCGACGCCGGCCGTGCCGAGTCTCCAGGACGCCCAGGAGAGCGCGACGAACGCCGCGAGCTGGGTCGAGCAGAACTGGTCGACCTGGCTGGCGATCAGTCTGCGGGTCCTGCTGATCCTGGTGATCGCCGGGGTGCTGAGACTGGTCGTGCGGCGGGCCATCACCAAGCTCATAGACCGGATGAACCGCACCGCCCAGGCGGTCGACGGCACCGCGATCGGGGGCCTCCTCGTCAACAACGAGCGCCGCCGGCAGCGCTCGCAGGCCATCGGCTCGGTGCTGCGCTCGGTGGCGAGTTTCATCATCATGGGCACCGCCGCCCTGATGGTCCTGGGCGCCTTCGAGATCAACCTGGCCCCGCTGCTCGCGTCGGCCGGTGTCGCGGGTGTGGCGATCGGATTCGGCGCCCGCAACCTCGTCACGGACTTCCTCTCCGGCGTGTTCATGATCCTGGAGGACCAGTACGGCGTCGGCGACACCATCGACGCGGGCGTGGCCTCCGGCGAGGTCATCGAGGTCGGCCTGAGGGTGACCAAGCTCCGCGGCGACAACGGCGAGATCTGGTACGTCCGCAACGGCGAGGTCAAGCGCATCGGCAACCTCTCCCAGGGCTGGGCGACGGCCGGTGTGGACGTGACCGTGCGGGCCTCCGAGGACCTCGACAAGGTGAAGCGGGTGCTGAGCGAGGTCGCCGAGAAGATGAGCAAGGAGGAGCCCTGGAACGAGCTCCTGTGGAGCCCGATCGAGGTCCTCGGCCTGGACAGCGTCCTGCTGGACTCCATGGTCGTGCGGGTCTCCGCCAAGACGATGCCCGGCAAGTCCCTCACGGTCGAGCGTGAACTGCGCTGGCGCATCAAGCGCGCCTTCGACGAGGCGGACATCCGCATCGTCGGCGGCGCGGCCGTCCTCGCCGAGGAGGAGGCCGCCGACCCGACCGCGGCGGTCGCAGCACCGTCGGTCTTCTCCAACTCCGAGTCCCCGCAGGCCGCGGCGGCCTCCCCGCTCGCGCCGGCACCGGGGGTGGCGCAGCGGCCGGCGGCGAAGTAGCGGTCGGCGGTGAAGCAGCGAACTCTCACCGTCTTCACGTGACCCCCACGTTCCGGTCACGGATGTGATCGTCTAGCGTCGCCCCCACAGCGGGCCCTTGTTCTGGAGCGCAACGCCCAGGGGCCCGCTTCGAATGTGGGGAAACACATGAGAAAGCTCGCCATAGGCATCGCCGCGTCCGGTGCCCTGGCACTGACCGGTCTGGTCGCG
Source organism: Streptomyces canus (assembly GCF_001514145.1). GTDB lineage: Bacteria > Actinomycetota > Actinomycetes > Streptomycetales > Streptomycetaceae > Streptomyces > Streptomyces canus. The sequence continues at coordinate 197,207 of NZ_KQ948658.1, read as the reverse complement.
CCCGCCGCGTCCGCGGCCGACTCGCCCGACCTGGTCTTCTCCGCCGTCACGGTCAACAGCGGCAAGGCGGTCGTCGTCGGCACCGCCGCCACCGTGAAGGTGCCGGTGACGTACACGCTCACCCGCCCCTCCGACCTGACGGTCGACTACAAGACCACCTTCGCCGGCATCCTGCTCTACCGGGGCACGCTCAGCAGGATGGCGAACGAGATCGACCCCGAGGACGCGCCCACCTGCACCACGACCGCGACGACGGACACCACCGTCACCGAGTCGTGCAAGGAGACCCTGGCGCTCGACCCCGAGAACCTGTACTCGGCCTCGGACGCCACCACCTGGAAGGCTGCCGGCCTCTACAGCAAGATCGACCAGGACGACGACGACTCCGACGGCCACATCCACCTCGGCTACGACTACGACGCCTGGGGCCCCCTCGGCAGCGGCGTCCAGATCAAGCGCGCCGCCAGACTCACCGTCAACGCGTCGCCCGAGCCGGTGAAGAAGGGCGGGACCATCACGGTCACCGGCAAGCTGACCCGGGCCAACTGGGAGACCGGCACGTACACGGGTTACACCACCCAGAAGGCCACCCTTCAGTTCCGGGCCAAGAGCGCCACCAGCTACACCACCGTCAAGACGGTGACCTCCGGGACCGGAGGCGCGCTGAAGACGACGACGAAGGCCACCAAGGACGGCTACTACCGCTACGTCTTCGCGGGGACGACCACCACCGGCTCGGCGACGGCCGCCGGCGACTACATCGACGTCAGGTAGGCGCTCACTCCCGCCTCTCGATCGCCTCTCGATCACCCTCGACCGCCCCCGCAGGTAACGACTCCGTTTCCTGCGGGGGCGGTTTGTCGTTCCCCTCTTGACGGACAGGTGGTCCAGACCTATGTTCCGTGCATCCGATAGGAAACCTTCCTAACAGTCGCCGGACAGTACAGTCGTCCGGCAGTCACGGAGAGGGGCACCCATGGCAGGCACACCACGCACACTCCGCGCCATGAACGACCGTGCCGCGCTCGACCTCCTGCTGGAGCACGGCCCCCTCTCCCGAACGCGGATCGGCAAGCTCACCGGCCTCTCCAAGCCGACCGCGTCCCAGCTCCTGGCCCGCCTGGAGGCGTCGGGCCTCGTCCTCGCCACCGGTACCACCGAGGGCAGGCCCGGTCCCAACGCCCAGCTGTACGAGGTCGACCCGACCGCCGCGTACGCCGCCGGGCTCGACGTCACCCCCGAACGCATCCTCGCCGCGGTCGCCGACATCACCGGGCGCACCGTCGGCTCCTTCGCACTGCCGACCCCGGGACGCCGACCCGCCCAGCCCGTCGTCCAGCAGGTCACCGACGCCCTCGACGGGGCGGTCAAGGCGGCGGGGCTGGCCCGCGGCGACGTCCACCGGCTCGTCATCGGCACCCCGGGCGCCTTCGACCCGGGCACGGGCCGGCTCCGCTACGCCTCCCACCTGCCGGGCTGGCACACCCCCGCCCTCCTCGGCGAACTCGCCGCCGCCCTGCCCATGCCGGTCGAGTACGAGAACGACGTCAACCTCGTGGCCGTCGCCGAACAACGGCTCGGGGCGGCCCGCGGGCACGAGGACTTCGTGCTGCTGTGGAACGAGGGCGGTCTCGGTGCCGCCCTGGTCCTCGGCGGACGGCTGCACCGCGGCTGGACCGGCGGCGCGGGCGAGGTAGGTTTCCTGCCGGTTCCCGGAGCACCCCTGGTGCGGCAGGTGAGGAAAGCCAACAGTGGTGGCTATCAGGAGCTTGCGGGCTCCCAGGCCATCCCCCACCTCGCCCGTGAGCTCGGCATGACGGACATCCCCTCGGGGCCGTACGCCGAGGTCGCCGCCGCCCTCGTCGAGCGTGCCGCCACCGAGGACACCGTCCTGAACCGGCTGCTCCTGGAGACCTACGCCACCCGCCTGGCCACCGGTCTCGCCTCCCTCGTCTCCGTCCTCGACCCCGAACTCGTCGTCCTCAGCGGCGCCTCGCTCACCGCCGGCGGCGACACCCTGCGCGCCCTCGTCCAGGCCGAGCTGGAGGAACTGGCAGCCTCCCGCCCCCGGCTGGTCGTCGGCGACGTCCATGAACACCCCGTGCTGCGCGGCGCGCTGGAGAGCGCGCTCGCGGCCACCCGCGACGAGGTCTTCGACACCTCACGCTGAACCCCCGTACCCACCCCCCTCTTCCACGCCGTCCCGTCCCTGGGAGATCCCGTCATGCGCACAGCCATACCCTCAGTCGCCCGAAAGGCGGCCTTTGCCCTGACCGTGTCCGCGGTGCTCGTCACCACCGCCTGTACCGGTCAGTCCTCCTCCGGCGCCGAGGACGACGCCTCGAAGGAGACGACCATCAACTTCTGGCACGCCTGGAGCGCGGACTCCGAGGTCAAGGCCGTGAAGACGCTGGTCGCCGGTTTCGAGAAGGCCCACCCCAACATCCACGTCAACGTCGTCGGCAACATGACCGACGACAAGATCAACCAGGCGCTGCGCACGGGCGGCGGCAAGGCCCCGGACGTCATCTCGTCGTTCACCACGAACAACGTGGGCAAGTTCTGCTCCTCGGGTGCGCTGGTCGACCTCAACCCGTTCTTCAAGAAGTCGGGCGTCGACCCGGAGAAGACCTTCCCGGCCGCGATGAACGAGTACACGCAGTTCGACGGCGACCGCTGTGCCGTGCCGCTGCTGGGCGACGCGTACGGGCTCTACTACAACAAGACGGCGTTCGAGAAGGCCGGCATCACCTCGCCGCCCAAGACCTGGTCCCAGTTCGAGGCGGACGCCAAGAAGCTGACGATCACGCAGGGCAGCACGTACAAGCAGCTCGGTTTCATGCCGAACTACCACGGCTGGGAGACGACGACCGAGCACTACCTCGGCCAGTTCTCGCCGAAGTACTTCGACTCCAGCGGCAAGTCGAACGTCGCGAAGGACCCCGCGTTCAAGGCGGCGTTCACCCTCCAGAAGAAGCTCGTCGGTGACCTCGGCGGCTTCCAGAAGCTGGAGAAGTTCCGCGCCACGCTGGGCGACGAGTGGGGCCCCAAGCACCCGTTCCAGACCGGCCAGGTCGCCATGCAGCTCGACGGTGAGTGGCGGCTGGGCATGGCCGTGGACGCCAAGCCCGGCTTCGAGATCGGTGTCGCCCCGCTGCCCGTCCCCGACGACCAGGCGGACCAGTACGGCAAGGGCTACATCACCGGCACGATCGCCGGCATCGCCGCGAACAGCACCAAGCAGAACGCGGCCTGGGAGTTCGTCAAGTACATCACCACGGACACGGACGCGGTCGTCGGCTTCTCGAACGACATCCACAACGTGCCGTCCACACTGGCCGCCCTCAAGTCGCCGAAGCTGAAGTACGACCCGCGCTTCAAGACGTTCCTGGACATCGCGGCGAACCCGAACTCGTCCTCGTCCCCGGCGTCGATCAACGGCGGTGTCTACCTCGCCACGATCCAGAATTTCGGCTACGACTACGAGAGCGGCAAGGCCACCGACCTGGACAAGGGCCTCGCCGACACGGCCCGGCAGATCGACACGGACATCGCGCAGGCGAAGTAGCGATGAGCACCGTCACACTGGCGTCGAAGCGCCGCAGGTCGGCGCTTCGCACGGCCGCCTTCATGTCGCCCTGGTTGATCGGCTTCACGGTCTTCTTCGCCTATCCGCTGCTCTCGACCGTCTACTTCTCGTTCATGCACTACGACGGCTTCAAGCCGCCGACCTGGAGCGGGACGAAGAACTGGACCTACGTCTTCGAGCACTACCCCTACTTCTGGCCGGCCCTGCGCAACACCCTGTGGCTGGTCGTGGTGATGGTCTCCCTCCGGGTCGTCTTCGGCCTCGGGGTCGGCCTGCTCATCACGAAGATCAAGACGGGCACCGGCGTCTTCCGGACGCTCTTCTACCTGCCGTATCTGGCCCCGCCCGTCGCGGCCACCATGGCCTTCGCGTTCCTCCTCAACCCCGGTACGGGACCGGTGAACTCGGTCCTGGAGAAGGTCGGCATCCCGGCCCCCGGCTGGTTCAACGACCCCACCTGGTCGAAGCCGGCCCTCACCCTGCTCGCCCTGTGGGGCATCGGCGACCTGATGGTCATCTTCATGGCCGCGCTGCTCGACGTGCCGCAGGAGCAGTACGAGGCCGCGGAGCTGGACGGGGCGTCGGCGTGGCAGCGGTTCCGGTTCGTCACCCTTCCCAACATCTCGCCGATCGTGATGTTCGCCGTGGTCACCGGCGTGATCCAGACGATGCAGTACTACACACAGCCACTCATCGCCGGAAAGGTCGCCTCGGGGGTGATCCAGGGGGCGGGCACGCAGTTCGAGCCCGGCTATCCGGAGAAGTCCACGCTGACCCTCCCCCAGCTCGTCTACAACCTCGGCTTCCAGCGCTTCGACTACGGCTCCGCGTGTGTCGTCGCCCTCGTCCTCTTCGCCCTGTCGATGGTGTTCACCGCGTTCCTGATGCGGCGCCGGGGCGGCCTCATCCAGGCAGGTGACTGACCATGACCCAAGTACTGGACCGGCCGGTGGAGTTGAAGACCCCGGCCTCCCCCGCCGAGCGCACCGCCCGGCGCAAGGCCGCCCTGGAGTGGGTCGCGGTCCACTCCCTCGGCCTGGCCGCGGCCCTCTTCTTCACGCTGCCCTTCGTGTTCGTGTTCCTGACCTCGCTGATGAGCGACACCCAGGCCCTCAGCCGCGACCTGATCCCGCACACCTGGGAATGGGGCAACTACCAACGAGTCTTCGACACCCCGGGCTTTCTGACCTGGTGGCGCAACACGCTGATCTACGCGGGACTGGGAACAGTCCTTACGGTCGTGTCGTCGATCCCGGTGGCGTACGCGCTGGCCAAGTTCCGCTTCCGGGGCCGCAATCTCTCCCTGATGCTGGTGATCTCGATGATGATGCTGCCGCCGCAGGTCGTCATCATCCCGATGTACCTGTTCTGGGCGAAGCAGCTCGGGCTGTCGGGCACCCTGTGGCCGCTGATCATCCCGATGGCGTTCGGGGACGCGTTCTCGATCTTCCTGCTCCGGCAGTTCCTGATGACGATCCCGAACGAGTACGTGGACGCGGCGAAGGTCGACGGCTGCGGCGACTTCCGCACCCTGATACGGGTCGTGATCCCCATGGCGAAGCCCGGGATCGCCGCGGTGGCCCTCTTCCAGTTCTTCTACGCCTGGAACGACTACTTCGGCCCGCAGATCTACGCCTCGGAGAACCAGAACGCCTGGACGCTGAGCTACGGCCTGGAGTCATTCAAGGGCATGCACCACACCGACTGGAACCTCACCATGGCCGCGACCGTGCTGGTCATGGCCCCCGTGATCCTCGTGTTCTTCTTCGCGCAGAAGGCGTTCGTCGAGGGCGTCACGCTGACCGGAGTGAAGGGTTAATCAGGCATGAAACTCACCGTGGTCGGCGGAGGCTCGACCTACACCCCCGAACTCATCGACGGCTTCGCCCGCCTGCGGGACACCCTGCCCGTCGAGGAACTCGTCCTGGTCGACCCGGCCGCCGAGCGCCTGGAGCTGGTCGGCGGGCTCGCGCGGCGCATCTTCGCCAAGCAGGGCCATGACGGCCGTATCGTCACCACGTCCGACCTGGACGCGGGCGTGGAAGGCGCCGACGCGGTGCTCCTCCAGCTCCGCGTCGGCGGCCAGGCCGCCCGCCAGCAGGACGAGACCTGGCCCCTGGAGTGCGGCTGCATCGGCCAGGAGACGACCGGCGCGGGCGGCCTCGCCAAGGCGCTGCGCACGGTCCCGGTGGTCCTCGACATCGCCGAACGCGTCCGCCGCACCAACCCGGACGCCTGGATCATCGACTTCACCAACCCGGTCGGGATCGTCACCCGCGCCCTCCTCCAGGCCGGGCACAAGGCGGTCGGGCTGTGCAACGTGGCGATCGGCTTCCAGCGGAAGTTCGCCGGGCTGCTCGGCGTCACCCCCTCCGACATCCACCTCGACCACGTGGGCCTCAACCACCTCACCTGGGAGACCGCGGTACGGCTCGGCGGCCCGGAGGGCGAGGACGCCCTGCCCGAGCTGCTCACCGAGCACGGCGACGCCATCGCCGGCGACCTGCACCTGCCGCGCCCCCTGCTGGACCGGCTCGGCGTGGTCCCGTCGTACTACCTGCGCTACTTCTACGCACACGACGAGGTCGTACGGGAACTCGGCACGAAACCGTCCCGTGCCGCCGAAGTGGCGGAGATGGAGCGGCAGTTGCTCACGATGTACGGCGACCCGGCCCTGGACGAGAAACCGGAGCTGCTCGCCAAGCGGGGCGGCGCCTACTACTCGGAGGCGGCGGTCGACCTGGCCGCCGGGCTGCTCGGCGGGGGCGGCAGCCCCTACCAGGTGGTCAACACCCTCAACCGCGGCACGCTGCCGTTCCTGCCCGACGACGCGGTGATCGAGGTGCAGGCGGCGGTGGGCCCGAAGGGGCCGACCCCGCTGGCGGTGCCCGCCGTGGACCCGCTCTACGCGGGCCTGATGGCGAACGTGACGGCGTACGAGGACCTGGCGCTCACGGCGGCCCTGCACGGCGGCCGGGACCGGGTCTTCAAGGCGCTGCTCGCCCATCCCCTCGTCGGCCAGTACGCGTACGCCGAGGGGCTCACCGACCGACTGATCGCACACAACCGGGAGCATCTCGCGTGGGCCTGACCGCAAGTGTCCTCGCCGTCGACGCGGGCAACAGCAAGACCGACGTCGCCGTCGTCGCGGCCGACGGAAGCGTCCTGGCCACGGCCCGCGGCGGCGGTTTCCGGCCGCCGGTGGTGGGCGTCGAGGCGGCCGTGGACGTGATCGCCGACGCGGTGGGACAGGCGTTCACCGCAGCCGGGGTCGGGTCGGTGGACCACGTCTCGGCCTGTCTGGCCAACGCCGACTTCCCCGTCGAGGAGCAGCAGTTGGCGGCCGCCCTGCACGCGCGCGCGTGGGGCGTGGAGGTGGAGGTCCGCAACGACACCTTCGCGATCCTGCGGGCCGGCGTCACCGAACCGCGCGGGGTCGCCGTGGTGTGCGGCGCGGGCATCAACTGCGTCGGCATGCGCCCCGACGGCCGTACCGCCCGCTTCCCCGCGCTCGGCCGGATCTCCGGCGACTGGGGCGGCGGCTGGGGCCTCGCGGAGGAGGCCCTGTGGCACGCGGCCCGCGCGGAGGACGGGCGGGGCGTCGGCACCGACCTCGCGCGCGTGCTCCCGCGGCACTTCGGGCTGCCGTCGATGTACGCCCTCATCGAGGCCCTGCACCTGGAGGACATCGCCCCCGCCCGCCGCCACGAGCTGACGCCGGTGCTCTTCGCCACGGCCGCCGCTGGCGACCCGGTGGCCCGCTCCCTCGTCGACCGCCTGGCCGACGAGGTGGTGTCCATGGCGACGGTGGCCCTGACCCGCCTCGACCTCCTCGACGAGGAGACACCGGTCCTGCTCGGCGGCAGCGTCCTGGCCGCCCGGCACCCCCAACTGGACGACGGCGTGCGGGAACTCCTGGCCGCGCGCGCCCCGAAGGCCGTCCCCCGGGTGGTGACGGCGAGTCCGGTCCTGGGCGCGGCACTCCTCGGCCTCGACCGGGCCGGGGCGTCCGCGGAGGTCCAGGCGAGGACGCGGGCGTACTACGAGGCCTGAGCGAGCACCGCGTCGGCCACCTCGGAGACGGACCTGTCCTTCCCGGCGTCGACGCGGGCCGGCCCCAGCCGGTCCACGGCCTCCACCGTCAGCGACTGGTAACGCACGCTGCGGGCCAGGAACTTGTCCATCAGGAACCATTCCTCCCGCGTCGCCGCGTCATAGCGCCCGGCCGTACGGATCCGGGCGCGTACGACGTCCTCGTCAGCGGTGAGCCATACGGCGGCGGTGTGCGGCACGTCCAGCGTGGCGACCCGCTCCGGCCGGAGCGCCGAGCCCTCCAGGACCAGGCCCGGTCCGGTGGCGTGCGTCCTGACCAGCTCCTCGATACGGGGCCAGAGCCGCGCGTAGTGGGCGAGGACCGAGTCGATCAACTCGTCGACGGCGAGCGTCGCGTGGTGCTCGGCCACATGCGGCGGCACCTCCCGCTCCGGCGTGCGCCAGGGGCGCCCCGGATGTCTCGCCAGCAGGTCCGTCGACCGATGCTCGAAGCCGAGCCGGTCGGCCAGCGCCCCGGCGACCGTGGACTTGCCGGTATGGGACGTTCCGCCGATCATCACCACTCGCACCCCGCGCACGAGGGCGACCCTACGCGCCCCCGGGGGAACCGAACCGATTCCCCTGGCGTATTCATGGGCAAGGGGTGGTGCGGGGGGATGGCCGGGCCGTCGCAGGCGATCCGCTGCGGTTCGATCAAGATCCAGTGAAGCCCGGTGCGGATGTCGGTCCCGGCAGCGATACTTGCGGCGAGGGATGACCATGGGGGAGGTCAAACGGTGACACACCCGCCGAAGAGCAGCACGGCACCACCGGGTTCCGGCGTGCCCACGATCCCGGCCGTACCACCGCAGCCGGGACCCCCGGCCCAGCCACCGCCCCCGCCCGCCCCGGAGGCCCCCGCGGCGCCCGCCCGTCGTACGGCCTTCGCGGAAGGTCTCGACCAGGTGCGCGCGGCCGCCACCACCGAACCGGGCCGGCTGCGCATCATCGGCGCGGCGCTCGCCCTGCTCGTCGTCCTCTTCGGCGCGGTGACCGCGTGGCAGACCAACGAGCGGGCCGCCGCGGCGGACGACGTGCTGCACAAGAGCCAGCCGCTCAGCAGCGCCGCCGCCGACATCTACCGCTATCTGGCCGACGCCAACACCGCGGCCTCCAGCGGCTTCCTGGCCGGCGGCCAGGAGACGGCCGACTCCCGCAAGAAGTACGAGGAGGACATCGACCTGGCCGCGGCCGGTCTGATCAAGGCGGCCTCGAACTCCGACCCGGACTCGCCCGCCGCGAAGACCGTGGCCGAGCTCAACACCCTGCTGCCGGAGTACAAGGGCCTGGTGGAGCGGGCCCGTACGTACAACCGCCAGGGCTTCCCGGTCGGCGGCGCCTATCTGCGGTACGCCAACGAGAAGATGCAGGAGGAGATGCTCCCGAAGGCGCAGAACCTCTACACCAGCGAGAACCAGCGGCTGCGCGCCGACTACGCCGACGCCACGCCCTACCCGTGGGCCGCGATCGGCCTCGGTGTCCTGGCCCTCGCCGGGCTCGCCTGGGCCCAGCACCGCAACTACCGGCGCACCAACCGGGTTCTCAACCACGGCCTGGTCGCGGCCACCGCGACGGCGACCGTGGTGCTGCTGTGGCTGGTCGTCGGCCACACCGTCGCGCGCGCCGGGCTCAACGACTCCTACGACCACGGAGTGCGCTCGCTCAACGTGCTGCACGACGCGCGGATCGCCTCCCTCAAGGCCCGCGGCAACGAAAACCTCACGCTTGTGGCCCGCGGCGCCGAGACGGTCACCAAGAAGAACGCCCAGGGCGTGGACGTCACCTACGACGCCTACGACTTCGACTTCGACAAGGACATGGACACCCTCGGCAAGGGCCTGGCGGAGGCGTCGAAGCTCGCCGACGACAGCAGCGGCAAGACGCCGGTGATCGCAGCCGAGGGCAACATGACGGTGTGGAAGCAGCGTCACACCGCGGCCCGCGCGCAGGACGACAACGGCAACTACGAAGAGGCACTGAAGCGGGTCATAGGCGGCAAGGGCGCCACGGGCGAGTGCTTCGACAGCGTCGACGACAACCTCGCCAAGGCCCTGACCCACGAGGAGAAGGAGTTCGCGCGGTCGGCCGGTGACGGCCTGGGCGCGATGACCGGACTGCCGGCGGGCGCCGCCGTCCTGGCCGTCCTCGGCGCGGCCGGCGCGGTGCTGGGCATCGGGCGCAGGCTGTCGGAGTACCGGTGAGAGGGGGCGTGACGATGCGGATGCGCGGACGTGTGCGGACCGGTCTCAAGGGCTGGGGCGGTGTCGGGGCGATGGCGGTCGTCTGCGGCCTGGTGCTCGCCTTCGCGCTGCTCCTGCCGGTGGCCCGGTCGCAAGGCGACGGCAGCACGGGCACCGGCGGGCCGGGCGTGACCCGTGCCGATCAGGTCGCGGACGACGGCCCCTGTACGAATCCGGCGATCAAGACGCACCCGGAGGACCAGACGCTGTCCCCGTCGAGCGCGGACGGCCCGACCATAGACAAGATCAAGGCCCGGCAGGGCGAGAAGCGCAAGCTGATCGTCGGCGTCGACCAGAACAGCTACCGCTGGGGCTACCGCAACCCCAACGGCGGCCCGACGGCCGACCTGGAGGGTTTCGACATCGACCTGGTGCACCGGATCGCGCAGGACATCCTCGGTGACCCGAACGCCGTGCAGTTCAAGGCGATCCCCACCAACCAGCGCATCCCGGCGATCCAGGCGGGCCGGGTCGACATGGTCGTCCGCACGATGACGATCAACTGCACCCGCCTGGGCCAGGTGGCGTTCTCCGCGCCGTACTTCAAGACGGGCCAGCAGGTCCTGGCCCCCAAGTCCTCCGGCATCACGGGCTACAACGGGACGCTGGCGAAGCAGCGGATCTGCACGGCGGAGGGCTCCACGGCGAACACCGAGCTGGTGGACGCCAAGAAGGCGAAGGAGCTGGTCTCCTCCGCGGTCATCTCGCCCCCCGTCCCCAACCAACTCGACTGTCTCGTCAGGCTTCAGCTCGGTGAGGTCGACGCCGTGGTCACCGACGGCGCGCTCGCCGCGAGCCAGGCCGCCCAGGACCCCACGGTCGAACTGAAGGGCTCCCCCTTCACCACCGAGTACTACGGCGTGGCGATGAGGAGCGACGCCGACGATCTGGTACGCCGGGTCAACCAGATCCTGGTGGACTACCGCAAGGACACCACCGACGGCTGGCAGGCGTCGTACGACAGGTGGCTGTCGGCCACACTGAACGAGAGCTCGGCGAAGTCGGAGCCGCCGCCACCGAAGTACCTGCGCAAGAACTGACGGATCCGCAAAGACAGACAACCACCCAGTAACCCTTCAGCAGCGAGAGGTGATCGATGGGCGTCACGGGACCCCCCGGGCCGGTGATGGACCGGGACGAGGTGGACCGTGCGCTGGCGCGGCTCGGCGCGGAGCACGAGGCGATAGAGACCTCGCTTCTCGCCCTGCAGGACCACGCGGGCCGCCGGCTCCTGGAGGGCGCCGAACTCACCGGCGTCACCAAGGAGCGCTGGACGTCCGCCGACGCCTCGATCACCCTGCTGTGGGCGTACTTCGACGCGTACTCGGACGCGTTGCGCTCGGCCCGCGAGATCCGCTCCCGCCGCCGCTGGTCCAGCCGCGAGGACCTGGTGGAGCTGACCGAGCTGCTGCGCGGCGAGTCGGTCACCGTCGCGGGCTCGGCGACCGCCACGGCCAACGCGCCCACCCTGCACGGCAATTCGGGCAAGCTGAGCGAGCGGTTCTCGCTGGTGACGCTCGTCGAGCGGATGAACGACCTGTACGCGTCGAGCCTGGACATGGTCGTCGCCGCCGACGCGGTGTGGTCGGCGCTGCCCGCGCGGATAGATCTGCTGGCCGCCGAACTCCAGCGCACCCGCCGGCTCGCGCACTCCGTCGGCGTGCGCCCCGGGGAACACCCGGCCGGCGACGACCTGGAGCGCATCACCCGCGCGCTCACCTCACTGCGCGAGCAGGTGATCTCCGACCCGCTCGCCTTCTGGCGGCAGGCGCAGGGCAGTTCGGCACCCGGGGGCGGAAGGCCGGACACCACGGCGTACGACCGTGAGGCGCGCGCCCTGGACGACGTGCGCCGGGAGATCGACGCCGTGCTCACCGTCCGGCAGGACGCGGAGGCCCGGCTGGTCAAGCTGCGGGACGTGCTCTCCCGCGCGGACCGTACGCTCGCCGAGGCCCGCACCGCGCGCGGCGAGGTCCTCGCGAAGATCGCCGCGACGGAGGTGCCGGTCGTCAGCGGACCGCCGACCGTGCTGCAGGAGCAGCTGGCGACGGCCGCCGAGTACCGCAGACACGCCCAGTGGCACCGCCTGTCCCCGCTCCTGGAGTCCCTGGAGGAGAAGGCGGAGGACGAACTGCTGCGCGCCCGCGAGTCGTTGACCGCGGTCACCGCGCCGCTGGCGGTCCGCGCGGAGCTGCGCGGCCGTCTCGACGCGTACAAGGCGAAGGTCGCCCGGCACGGACTGGCCGAGGACCCGTTCCTCATCGAGCGCTACGACGCGGCCCGGCGGATGCTGTGGAGCGCGCCCTGCGACCTGCGGGTCGCCGAACAGGCCGTGCTGCGCTACCAGCACGCGGCCGCCGAACTGCTGGGAGCCCCGCGAGTACCGCAGCAGAGCGGTCCCGAAGACCGTGGGGGGCCCGGAACATGAGTGACCAAGGGGGTGCGGCGACGTCATGAGTCAGGAACAGCAGCCCTGCCAGCGGCCCGGCTGCGACGGTACGTACGAGGACATGGGCGGCGGCGAGCTGTACTGCGACACCTGCGGTCTCGCGCCGGTCGTCTCGGCCGAGGGAGGCCGGGCCGGCTCGGCGTCCACCGGCAGGGGCTCGCAGGGCAGCGGCACTTCGCGCGCCACCGGCCGCGCTTCCTCGCGTATGTCCTCGCAGTCGTCGAAGTCCCGGCGCTCGGTGTCGGGACGGCTGTCGCGCTCGGTGTCGGGGAAGTCCACGGGCCGTTCGGTGTCGGTGCGCAGCTCCGGCTCCGGCACCGGTTCGAGCGGGCGCGGCCGGCTCGGAGCGGGCCTTGTCGAGGTGCCCGGGGTGCCGCGGCCCGACCCGCGCGAGATGGTTCTGGAGAACCCCGAGGTGCCCGAGCGCAAGCGGTTCTGCTCGCGCTCCGACTGCGGGGCACCGGTGGGGCGTTCACGTGGGGAGAAGTCCGGGCGCACGGAAGGCTTCTGCACGAAGTGCGGCCACCCGTACTCGTTCGTGCCGAAGCTGAAGTCCGGTGACGTCGTGCACGGCCAGTACGAGGTCGCGGGCTGTCTGGCGCACGGCGGCCTCGGCTGGGTCTACCTCGCCGTGGACCGCGCGGTGTCCGACCGCTGGGTGGTCCTCAAGGGCCTGCTGGACACCGGCGACCAGGACGCGATGGCCGCCGCGATCTCCGAGCGGCGCTTCCTCGCGGAGATCGAGCACGCCAACATCGTGCGGATCTACAACTTCGTGGAACACCTCGACCAGCGCACCGGCTCGCTCGACGGCTACATCGTCATGGAGTACGTCGGCGGCAAGTCGCTCAAGGAGATCGCCAACGACCGCCGCACCACCGGCGGGAAGCGGGACCCGCTGCCCGTCGAGCAGGCGTGCGCGTACGGCATCGAGGCCCTGGAGGCGCTCGGCCACCTCCACAGCCGCAACCTCCTGTACTGCGACTTCAAGGTCGACAACGCCATCCAGACCGAGGACCAGCTCAAGCTCATCGACATGGGCGCGGTGCGCAGGATGGACGACGAGGAGTCGGCCATCTACGGCACGGTGGGCTACCAGGCTCCGGAGGTCGCGGACGTGGGCCCGTCGGTCGCCTCCGACCTGTACACGGTCGCCCGCACTCTGGCGGTGCTGACCTTCGACTTCCAGGGCTACACCAACGTCTTCGTCGACTCGCTGCCCGACCCCGACCACATCGAGGTCTTCCGCCAGTACGAGTCGTTCTACCGGTTGCTGGTCCGGGCGACCGACCCGGATCCGGCCCGCCGTTTCGCCTCCGCGCAGGAGATGTCGGAACAGCTGACCGGGGTCCTGCGCGAGGTCGTCTCGCTGCAGACGGGCCGTGCGAGGCCTTCCCTGTCGACGCTCTTCGGCCCCGAAGTCCGCGTCACCGACACGGAGTTGTTCCCGAAGCTGGACGGAGAGGTGTCACGGCTGGGGACGCGGGTGCCTCCGGCCGGGCGGCGGAGTCCCAAGAATGCCGCCCCCACATCCGCTGCTCTTCCGGTCGGCACCCCGGGTCCCGAGCGGCCCGGCGGCGGAGCCGTCACCGCCGTCGTCAAGTCCGCCGACGCCCCCGCGGCCGCCCTGGCGCTCCCCGTCCCCCACGTCGACCCCTCCGACCCCAACGCCGGTTTCCTCGCCGGGCTCATGACCACCGCGCCCGCCGAGCTGCTCGGCGCCCTCGCGGCCGCGCCTGCGGCATCCGCGGAGACCCGCCTGCGGCAGGTGCGGGCCTGGCTGGAGAACGGCGACGCGCACACCGCGGACGAGTCGCTGCGGCGGCTGGAGGAGGAACGGCCCGACGACTGGCGGGTGGTCTGGTACCGGGGCGTCGCCGCCCTGGTGACCGGCGACCACGAGGCCGCCGCGCTCGCCTTCGACGCGATCTATGACGCCTTCCCCGGCGAACCCGCCCCCAAGCTCGCCCTCGGCCTGTGCGCGGAGGTGCTCGGACAGCTCGACAACGCCGCCGAGTACTACCGCCTGGTCTGGTCGACCGACCCCAGCTATGTGAGCTCCGCGTTCGGCCTGGCGCGTGTGCAACTCGCGACCGGGGACCACCGTGGAGCGGTGAACACGCTGGAGTCGGTGCCGGAGTCCTCCATCCACTACACCGCCGCCCGCGTGGCCGCCGTCCGCGCGCGGTTGCGTGGACGCACCGCGACCGCGGGCGACGTACCCTTCCTGGACGACCTGACCGCCGCCGCCGGGCAGGTCGAGGCGCTGGACGCGTACGGTCTGGATCCGGCGCGCCGCGAGCAGCTGTCTGCGGAGGTGCTGGGCGCGGCCCTGGACTGGATACTCTCCGGTGGCCAGGACTCCGTCGCCCCCGCCGCCGCGGGACGGGCGCTGCTCGGCAGCGGACTGGACGAGCGTGGACTGCGCTTCGGCCTGGAGCGTTCGTACCGCACGCTGGCCCGGCTCGCGCAGGGCGGCGAGGAGAGGATCGACCTGGTGGAACGAGCCAACCGTTACCGCCCCCGGACGTGGGTGTAGTTGATGTCGCAGATGCCCCAGCTGTCCGCCTGCCCCAGCTGCGAGTGGCCGCTCGAATCGGGCGACCGTTTCTGCGGTGCGTGCGGATACGACCTGTCCGCCGTGCCGGCACGGCCGGACGACAGCCCGACCATCGCCATGAACGGCGCGCCCCCCGGCGGCCCCTGGCCCGAGGTCCCACACCCGCCGGCGGAGGTCCATCTGCCGGCCGACCTGCAGGGCACCGAGTCGGGCGAGCACGCATTGCCTCCGTCGGGGCCGGTCGTGGGTTCGCCGGTCTCCCCCGTCTCCGGCGTGCGCTTCGACCGCTCGCCGGAGCCCGACGAGTACGTCCTGCAGGCGCCCGACCCGCGGGTGGCCGCGGGACCGCCCACCCCGGCCGAGGGCACCAAAGTGTGCGTGGCCTGCCGCGCGGGCCGGGTCGACGACGACGGCTACTGCGAGAACTGCGGGCACGCCCAGCCGCGTGAGCGCGACCACATGGAACAGGAGGCCGGTCCGATCGCCGCCGTCAGCGACCGCGGCCTGCGCCACCACCGCAACGAGGACGCCTTCACCCTCGGCACCAGCGTGCTGCCCGACGGCTCGCCGGCCACCTTCGCGGTCGTCTGCGACGGCGTGTCCTCCGCGACCCGCCCCGACGACGCCTCCCTGGCCGCGTCCCGGGCCGCGGCCGACGCGCTGCTGGCCGCGCTGCCGCAGGGCACACACCCCCAGCAGGCGATGCACGAGGCGATCGTCTCCGCCTCCCGCGCCGTCAACTCGCTCGCCGCGGAGCCCGCCACGGCCCGCGAGCACCAGCCGCACCAGAACGCCCCGGCGTGCACGATCGTCGGCTCGATCGTCACCCCGAGCCTGCTGGTCGTCGGCTGGGTCGGCGACAGCCGGGTCTACTGGGTGCCGACCGACCGCAGTTCACCCCCGGCCCGGCTCACCGAGGACGACTCCTGGGCCGCCCAGATGGTCGCCGCGGGCCTGATGAACGAGGCCGAGGCGTACGCCGACGAGCGCGCCCACGCGATCACCGGCTGGCTCGGCGCGGACGCCTACGAACTCGACCCGCACACCGCTTCCTTCAAGCCGGACCGGCCTGGTGTGGTGGTGGTGTGCACCGACGGCCTGTGGAACTACGCGGAGGCGGCCGACGAGATGGCGGAGGCCGTACCGGCCGACGCCGCCGCGCGTCCGCTGCACACCGCACGGGTCCTGGTCGGCCACGCCCTGGACGGCGGGGGCCACGACAACGTAACAGTGGCCGTCGTGCCGTTCCCGACCCCTCCGCAGGGGGCAGGATCGGCCTGAGGCCGCATACGGGGAATGCGCCGCGGCAGTATCGCCGGACCGGAGGGGACCGGTCCGCAATCAGTCATCGCCCCACGGATGTGGGGTTCGCGAGGGGGATTTGAGTAGGCATGGCCAATTTCTCGAAGTCGAACGCGCCGCAGTTCTCGATGGACGTCTACCAGAACGAGTACCTGCCGGAGGGCGGCCGCGAGGTCAACGCGATCGTCACGGTGACCTCGACCGGCGGCGGCACGATCGGAAGCGCGGTCGCGGCCCCGCACCTCTGGTCGGCGGAACAGGGACCCTCGGCCGCGGTGGCGCTCATGGTCGACTGCTCGGGCTCCATGGACTACCCGCCCACCAAGATGCGCAACGCCCGCGACGCCACCGCCGCCGCCATCGACACCCTGCGCGACGGTGTGCACTTCGCGGTGATCGGCGGCACGCACGTGGCCAAGGAGGTGTATCCGGGCAACGGTCGTCTCGCGGTCGCCGACGCCACCACCCGTGATCAGGCCAAGCAGGCGCTGCGCAAGCTCAGCGCGGGCGGCGGTACGGCCATCGGCACCTGGCTGCGCCTCGCCGACCGGCTGCTGTCCTCGGCGGAGGTGGCCATCCGCCACGGCATCCTGCTCACCGACGGTCGCAACGAACACGAGTCGCCGGAGGACCTCAAGGCCTCCCTCGACGCCTGCGCGGGGCGCTTCACCTGCGACGCCCGGGGCGTGGGCACCGACTGGGAAGTGAAAGAAGTCACAGGGATCGCCTCCGCCCTGCTCGGCACCTCCGACATCGTCGCCGACCCGGCGGGCCTCGCCGCGGACTTCACGCAGATGATGGAGGCGGCCATGGGCAAGGAGGTCGCGGACGTCGCCCTGAGGGTGTGGACCCCGGTCGGCACCACCATCAAGTTCGTCAAGCAGGTCGCGCCCACGGTCGAGGAGCTCACCGGCCGCCGCACCGAGGCCGGTCCGCGTGCCGGGGACTACCCCACCGGCTCCTGGGGAGACGAGTCCCGTGACTACCACGTCTGCGTCGAGGTCCCGGTCGCGAACATCGGCCAGGAGATGCTCGCGGCCCGGGTCTCCCTGGTCGTCCCGCAGCCCGACGGCTCCACGCAGAACCTGGGCGCACAGGGTCTCGTCAGGGCCGTGTGGACCGACGACATGGTCGCCTCGACGTCGATCAACCCCCAAGTCGCCCACTACACCGGGCAGGCCGAACTGGCACAAGCCATCCAGCAAGGGCTCGATCTGCGCAAGGCGGGCGATATCGATGGAGCAACGGCCAAACTGGGCCGGGCCGTCCAGCTCGCGAACAACTCCGGGAACGCCGATACTGCGAAACTGCTTTCGAAGGTGGTCGACGTCGTCGACGCCACGACAGGTACTGTGCGACTGAAGGCGAAGGTCGAGGAGGCCGACGAGATGACTCTCGAGACCCGGTCGACAAAGACTGTTCGTGTAAAGAAGTGACGTAGTAGTTCCCTGATCCGAGAGGGGGAAGCGCCGACATGCCGACCTGCCCGAACGGACACCAGTCGGGTTCCGACGACTGGTGCGAGGTCTGCGGTCACCGCATGGCCGGTGCCGTACCTCCGCCCCCTCCGCCGCCGCCCGGTACGGGTGGAGGCGGATACGGCTTCCCGCCGCCCGGCGGTCCCGGGGGCCAGCCCGGTGGACATCCGCATCTGTCCGCCGTACCGGACGCCGAGCCGGAGCTCTGCCCGCAGTGCCGTACCCCTCGTGAGGGGGGTGCGCCCTTCTGCGAGGAGTGCCGGTGGAACTTCCTGACCAACACGGCGACCTCGTACACCCCGGCCGCCCCGCGCCCGCCGGCCGGGTCCGGCGGGCCGCCCTCGCACTTCCAGCAGCAGGCGGGGCCCGGTCCGTCCTTCGGCGGCGGTGACTCGTACGAGTACCAGGGCTCCCGCCCGTCCCAGGTGAACCGCCCCGCAGAACCGATCCCCTTCGGCTCGGAACCGTCGGGCCGTCCGGGCCCGGGCGGTCCTGGCGGCCCGGGTGGACCCGGCAGTCCGTCCGGCTTCCCCGGTGACCCCGCGCGCCCCGGCGGCCCCGGCGCGCCCGGCCCCTCCGGTCCTTCCGGTTACCCGCGCGGACCTGGCGGCCCCGGCCCCTCCGGTTTCCCCGGCGATCCGTCGCGGCCCGGCGGTCCCGGCCCCTCCGGCCCCGGTGGTCCGCAGGGCTACCCGGGCGACCCCGGACGCCCCGGCGCACCCGGTCCCTCCGGTTTCCCCTCCGACCCCTCCCGGCAGGGCGGCCCCGGACCCTCCGGTTTCCCCGGTGATTCCTCCCGCCCCGGCGGCCCCGGGAACCCCGGACCGGGTGGCTACGGCTACCCGCAGCCCGGCCCCACCCAGGCCCCGCCCGGCCCGCCCGGACCCTCCGGCCCCGGCGGTCCGCAGGGCTACGGCGGCCACCCCACGCAACCCGGTCCCTCGGGTCCCGGTGGCCCGCAGGGCTTCCCCGGCGACCCGTCCCGCCCCGGCGGCGGCCCCGGCGGTCCGCCGAACTTCGGTGCCGACCCCTCCCGCCCGGTCCCGCCGCCCCCCGGACCGACCCCGCCCGCCGGCCCCGGTGCCACGAGCGGCGCCCCGCAGGGCTTCCAGGCGCAGGGCGCATCCGCTCCGCCCGCCTTCCCGCAGGAGACCAACCGGCCCCAGCCGGGCGGCCAGTCCTTCGGCGGCGGCGCCGACGACTGGGTCCTTCCCCCGCCGTCCTCCTCCGCTCCCGGTGGTCCCGGCGGCGGTCCCGGTGGTCCTGGCGGCCCCGGCGCCGGCGGCTACGGCTACCCGCAGCCCGGCTCCACCCAGGCCCCGCCCGCGCCCCCCGGCCCGTCCTTCCCGCAGCAGCCGGCGACCTGGACGGCGACCATCGGCCCGGACCGCGATTACTTCCTGGCGATGATGCAGCGCTCCGGCCCCGAGGCCGCGGGCCTGAACCTGCCCGCGTACTCCCCCGAGCAGCAGCGCACGCTCACCGGCAACCAGGTCACCATCGGCCGCCGCCGGCACTCCACCGGCGACACCCCCGACGTCGACCTGTCGGTGCCGCCGGAGGACCCGGGTGTCTCGCACCAGCACGCGGTGCTGGTCCAGCAGCCGGACGGCTCCTGGGCGGTCGTCGACCAGAACTCGACGAACGGCACCACCGTGAACGGCGCCGAGGAGCCCATCACGCCCTTCGTGCCGGTGCCGCTCCAGGACGGCGACCGGGTGCACGTCGGCGCCTGGACGACGATCACGATCCGCCGCGGCTAGGGCCTGTCCGGCGGATCAGGCCGACTTCAGGCACCGGTGCCTGTTTGGGGGAGAGTGACGACAACGCCGCAGATGCGCGTGTCAGACCCCGCGACGTCGGCATGATCCGCCGGACAGGCCATGGCGAACAGCCGCGTCACCGGAGGGGCCACGTGTACGGCCCCTCCGGGTCGTCCAGCCACGCCCATTCCCGCTCTCCGCTGACCGTGATGCCGTACCGCTCACGGCGTGGCTGCCCCTCGCGCTCCCACAGCGCGTACGCCTCCCGGGGTTCGAGGGTGTCCCGGGTCAACGCCAGCAGGAAGCGGAACAGTTCGCTCTCCCGGGCCCGGCGCGGCACCCCGCCCCACTCGACGAACCCCTCTTCGTGCCGGTCCGCCCCGCGCAGCGGCACGAAGTAGGCGGGCGTGTGCAGGAACCGCCCCTCCGCATGCCCGGCGTCCCGGACGGTCAGGGCGATCAGCCCGGTGGCGAGCGGGCTCAGGATCCGTGCGCCGGGCCGGCACTGGGCGAGCCAGGCGACCGGCACCGACGACAGGGTGCAGGTGGCGACGATCCGGTCGAAGGGGGCGCGTTCGGGCACCCCGCGCGCGCCGTCGCCGGTGACGACGGCGGGGTGGTACCCGGCGGCCGCCAGATGCCTGCGCGCCGCCTCGGTGATCTCCGGCTCCAGATCGACGGTGGTGACACAGTCGTCGCCGAGCCGGTGCGCGAGCAGGGCCGCGTTGTAGCCGGTGCCGGCGCCGATCTCCAGGACCCGGTCGCCGTCCCGTACCCGCAGGGCGACCAGCATCATCGCCATCAGCGAGGGCTGACTGCTGGAGGAGACCAGTTCGCCGTCGCGCAGCCGGGTGGCGAGCGGGGCGTCGGCGTAGGCACCGCGCACCCACTTCTCCCGGGCACGCGGGTCAGGGCTCTCGCCCCAGCGCCGTTCGTAGCCTCCCCTGACGCCCACGTAGTAGTAGGGCACGAACAGATGCCGGGGCACCGCCTCGAAGGCCTCCCGCCACACCGGGTCGGCGGCCCAGGCCCCGCTCGTGTCGATCGCCCGCACCAGCGCGGCTCGCGCAGCCGCGGCGAGTCCGGCGAGATCCCTGTCGAGAGCGTGCGTGCCCATACCTCCACTCTGCACCCTGAGCACTGGAGGTCCTAAGCCTTGAGTCCTCCTCCACCCTGTCTGAGACCATGGTTGACGTGAAAGAGATCCGGCGCGGCACGCTTCAGACGCAGACCTTCTACGAGCAGGTCGGCGGGGAGGAGACCTTCCGCCGCCTCGTCCACCGTTTCTACGAGGGGGTGGCCGAGGACCCGGTCCTGCGGCCCATGTACCCGGAGGAGGACCTCGGCCCGGCCGAGGAGCGCCTCGCGCTGTTCCTGATGCAGTACTGGGGCGGCCCCACGACGTACAGCGACAACCGCGGCCACCCCCGCCTGCGTATGCGCCATGCGCCCTTCGCCGTCAATCGCGAGGCGCACGACGCGTGGCTGAGGCACATGCGGGACGCCGTCGACGACCTCGGCCTGTCCGAGGAGCACGAGACCACGCTGTGGAACTACCTGACGTACGCGGCCGCTTCGATGGTGAACACCGCCGACTGATCACGACTCACTGAGTGCCGGATTCCGGTCGCTCTCCGGTTGACCATGACCGGATTCCGGTCACAATCCGGTCAAGTCCGCGCTACAAGCGCTTACCCCTGACCACCACCTCTGACATCCTCGCCCGGAGATCTGCACAACACGGCGGGGGGCCGGGTGACGGGGTTCGGGGGAATCGCACGTTTTGTGTTCCTGCGTGCGCGGGCGCACCGGCTGCTGCTCGCCGCCGCCTTGCTCACGGTCCTGCTCACCACCGCGGTCCTCGCGACCCTCACCGCCTACTCCGGCGCGATCAGTGACGCGGCCCTGCGCCACGCCCTCCAGGACCCGCGCAACGCCGCCGACACCGCGCTGGTCGTCAAGGCCGACGTACCCGAGGACCGTCGTACGGCCGCCGACACCGCCGTACGCGACGTGGCGCGGCAGACGTTCGACGGGCTGCCGGTGACCGTGCGGACGTTTCTGCGCTCGGGTCCGTACGCCCTGCCGCGGGCGCTGCAGCCCGAGCAGGACCGGTCCGGGGACCCGGATCTGACCCACTTCGCGGCACTGGACCGCAGCCGGCTGCGGCTGGTCGAGGGGCGGCTGCCGGGGCGGGCCGACGGGCGGGTCGAGGTGGCGCTCCCGCAGGCCGCCGCCCGCGCCCTCGAACTCGGCCCCGGCGCCCGCTTCACCCTCACCGACCGGCTGCGCGGCCCGGCGGTGCGGGTGACGGTGACCGGCCTGTACCGGCCCGTCCGCGCGGACGACCCGTACTGGCTCCTCGACGATCTGCACGGGCGGGGCATCAACAAGCTCGACTTCACGACGTACGGTCCCCTCCTCGCCGATCCCGGCGTGCTGGCCGACGGGACGGTGAGCGTCGGGGCGTCGGGCTGGCTGGCGTCGGCCGACTTCGCGGCGGTGACGACCGCGCGCTCGGACGCGCTGCGGGAGACGGCCGTCGCGGGGAACGCGGCGCTGCGCAAGGAGTCCTCCCTCGGCGGCGCCACCACTGCGTCGACCTCGCTGCCCGAGGTCCTCGACCGCACCGACCGCTCGCTGCTCGTCTCCCGCTCGACCCTGCTGATCGTCGCCCTGCAACTGGTGCTCCTCGCGGGCTGCGCCCTGCTGCTGGTGGCCGGACTGCTGAGCAGTGAGCGCACCGGCGAGAGCCGGCTGCTGATGGCACGCGGCGCCTCCCGCGGCCGGATCGCGGGCCTCGCCGCCCTGGAGGCGGCGCTGCTCGCGGTGCCCGCGCTGCTGTGCGCGCCGCTGCTGGCGGGCCCGCTGACCCGGACGCTGGCCGGGCGGGGCCCGTTGGCCCGGATCGGGCTGCACCTGGAGGTGCCGTCGGGCGGCCGGGCCGGGGTGTGGCTGGTGGCGGCGGCGGTGGCGCTCGGGTGTGCGCTCGCGGTGACCCTGCCCGCGCTGACCTCCTCCTTCGCGCGCGGCCGGGCCCGGGCGCTGCCGGGTGCGGTGCGCGCGGGGGCGGACCTCGGGCTGCTGGCCGTGGCCGGGGTGGCGTACTTCCAGCTCAGCCACCAGACCTCCGGTGCCGTGACCGACGACCGGGCCGGTGTGCTCGGCGTGGACCCGCTGCTGGTGGCGGCGCCCGCGCTCGCGCTGCTGGCCGGGACCGTCCTGACGCTGCGGCTGCTGCCGCCCCTGGCCGAGCTCGCCGAACGCCGGGCGACCGGCGGGCGCGGCCTGACCGCGGCCCTGGCGGGCTGGCAGATCGCCCGCCGGCCGATGCGCGGGGCGGGCCCGGTGCTGCTGCTGGTCCTCGCCATGGCACTGGGCATGCTGGCCATCGGACAGGGCGCCTCCTGGGACCGTTCGCAGTCCGACCAGGCGGACTTCCGGGCCGGGGCGCCGGTGCGGGTCCTGGCCTCCGGCGACGCGGGGCTCGGCCGCACCGAGGAGTTCGCGGCCGTCCCGGGGGTACGGCGGACCGCGCCCGCAGCCCGGTCCGAACTGCCGCTGTCCGGCAGCCGGGTGGCGACGGTGCTGGCGCTGGACACCTCACGCGCCTCGATGCTGATCCGCCCCGACCTGCACTCAGGACCGTTCCTCCAGGGGCTCGGGCCCAAGGGCTCGGTCGCGGGTGTGAAGGTGCCCGCGGACACGGCCCGGCTGCGGCTGACGGCGGCCCTGCGCGGTCCCTCCCCGAGCACGACGGTGCAGGCCACCATCACCCTGGAGGACCGCTACGGCACTCCCTACCGGGTCCCGGCCGGCCAGCTCCCCGCCGACGGACGGTCCCACCCGCTGGACGTCTACGTGCCCGGGGTCCCACTGACCCTGACCGACCTGGAGCTGGCCGTGCCCGTCCCCAGCGGAGACTCCGAACAACACCGCTTCACCGTGAGCGAGTTGACGGCGAAGAGCACCGACGGGGCGGTGCGCCGACTGCCGTTGCCCACGTCCTGGAAGGTCACCTCACGGAGCGAAGGGGTGACTTCGACTCCCGATGACACAAACAAACCCGCCCCGCCACACCTGAGTTCGGGATCCGGGAGGATGTCGGTGGACTACGGCACCGGGTTCATCCCGCTCGATGACACCTGGAGCGTAGGGGTGCTCACCGTCCGGATGAAGGCTCCGCAGCCGAAGGCGGCCGACATCACGGCTGTCGCGACCGAGCGCTTCCTGACCTCGGCGGGCGCCTCGGTCGGGGAGAACCTGGACGTGCCGTTGGGCGGCGAGACCGTGTCGGTGCACATCGTGCGCACCGTAAGGGAGTTGCCGACGGCCGCGGAGAACGGCGGGGCCCTGCTGGTCGATCTGCGGACCGTGAACCGGGTGTTGCAGGAGCAGGACGGCCGGAGCGTGGAGCCGACCGAGTGGTGGCTCACGACCGGACGGGGCGCCACGGACCGGGTCACCGCGGCGCTGCGGGCCCGGCCCGACCTGGACCCCGCGCAGATCGTGGTGCGGGACGAGGTCGCCGGGCAGCTGCGCGACGACCCGTTCGGCGCGGGCCCCGAGGCCGCGTTCACGGCGGCGGCCGGCGTGGCTGCGGCGCTGGCCGCGGTCGGGTTCGCGGTGAGCGCGGCGGGCTCGCTGCGGGAGCGGGGCGCCGAGTTCGCCATACTGCGCGCCCTGGGGGCCCCGCGCCGGCGGCTGGCCCGGGCGGTCGCCCTGGAACAGGGCGTCCTGGTGGCGCTGGCGCTGCTGGTGGGCTCCCTGCTGGGCACGGTGTTGACCCGGGCGGTGGTCCCGCTCATCGTGCTCACGGACGAGGCGGCCCGGCCGGTACCCACGGTCCTGGTCCAGCTCCCGCTCACGCGGGTGGCCGTACTCCTGGGCGCGGTGGCGCTCGCCCCGCTCCTGGTGACGGCAGCGCTGGCGCTGCGGCGGGCGGATCCGGCGCGGGCGCTGCGCGAGGGGGTCGAGTGAGATGAGGTTCTTCAGGACGGGTGAGCCGGAGGGCCCCGGGAGGACGGAGCCACGGGCCGCTGCCAGGGTGACCGCCCCCTGGGTCCGTACCCGGCTGCGGACCGCGCCCGGCGCCGCGTGCGCGCTCGCACTGCTGGTCGCGCTGACGGCGTGCCTCACGGCCGCGTTCCCCCGCGCAGTCGACCGCTACGAGGACACCGGGCTGCGCCGGGCCGCCGAACAGGCCCGCCCCGACCGGATCGGCATCGAGGTGTACGCCCCGCCACCCTCGCCGATGGAGTCGACCCGCATGCGCGAGAACACCCTGCGCCCGGACGCGCTGGCCGGGCAGTACACCGAGGTCCGCGCCCAGGTCCCGCCCCCGCTCGTCCTCGACCGGGACCAGTCGACGTACGGCGTGCGCACCACCCAGGACATCTCTGTACCGGACCCGTGGCTGCCGAGGCCGACCGGCAAGCCCGCTCGGGTGACACTGGTCGCGCAGGCGGGCCTCGCCGGTCACGCCTCCGTCGCCAAGGGACGGTTGCCACGCGCCGACGACCAAGTGACCTCCGAGACCAGCGGGTTGGAGGCAGCGGTCACCACCGAGACGGCCAAGGCCCTGCACATCAAGGTCGGTTCGGTGATCCACGCCGGCAGCTTCACCGTCCGGGTCACAGGCATCGTCACTCCACGTGTCCCCCAGGGCGCCTACTGGTCCACGAAAACCATCCTGCGCACCCCGGCCCTGATCCGGGAACCCGCGCCGTCCGTCGACATGTACTGGGTCGGCACCCTGCTGCTCGCCCCGAAGGCCGCCCCCGCCCTGCTCGCCGGTTCCGGAAAACCGGAACGCTACTGGCAGTTGGCCCCGGAGGTGCAGACCCTGCGGGCCCGCGACGTGCCGGCCCTGCGGTCCGCGATCGCCTCCCTGGAGGCCGGTCCGGCGCTGCGGGAGGTACGCCGGGAGATCGACGGCCCGTCGACCGAGTTCTCGGAGTTGTACGGCAGCACCGAGGTCACCACCGACCTCGACGACGTCCTCATCGCCTACGACCGGCTCCGTGAGGACGTCGCTCCCCTCGTCGCCGTCGCCGCGTTCGGCACCGGCACAGTCGCCGCCGTCGTCCTCCTGATGGCGGCGGGCCTCACCGCCGACCGCCGCCGCAGCGAATTCGCCCTGCTGCGGGCCCGCGGCGCCTCCCTGCGGGGTCTCACGACCCGCCTCTTCGCCGAGACGACGGTCGTGGCCGTCCCGGCGGGCGCCCTGGGCCTGGCCGCCGCGCTGCTCGCGGTCCCCGGCGGCCGCGTCGGCCACGCCGTCTGGGCCGCGGTCGCGGTCACCGCCGTCACCTGCGTGGCCCTCCCCCTCCGCGCGGCGGCCGTCCACCGTGTGGTCCGCGTCCACAGCGACCGCGAGGACATCTCGTCCGTACGACCGTCCCGGCGCCGTACGGTCGCCGAGCTGACGCTGCTGGTGCTGGCGGCGGGAGCGGTGGAGTCGCTGCGTCGCCGCGGCACCTCGGGCTCCGCCGACGACCTGGTCTCGCTGGCACCCGTGCTGGTGGGAGTGGTCGCCGCCCTGGTCCTGGTCCGTCTGTACCCGCTCCCGCTGCGGGGTCTGGCCCGTCCTGCCGCCCGCCTGCGGGGCGCGGTGACCCACCTGTCCCTGGCCCGGGCGGGCCGCACCTCGGCCTCGGCGGTGCTGCCCCTGCTGGCCCTGCTGACCGCCCTGACCACGGCGGCCTTCGGCGGCTCGGTCCTCGCGGGCGTACAGGAGGCCCGCGACCACGCGGCCCTCCTCGCGGTCGGCGCCGACGCGCGCGTGGACACGGGGGCACCGCTCCCGTCCGGGCTGCCGGACCGGCTGCGCCGTCAGCCGGGGGTGAGCGGGCTGTCGGCGGTGAGCGTCACCTCCGAGGCGAAACCGGAGAACGGAGCACTGTCGGTACCGCTGGTCGGGGTGGACCCCGCGGACTACGCGGCGCTGTCGTCCCGGACGGGCATGGGCGCCTTCGAAGCCGCCGGGCTGCGAGAAGGGACCGCCGGGGAAGCGGCCCCGGCCCTGGCCTCCACGGCCACCGCCCGGATGTACGGCACCCGCCCCTTCCCGGTCCTCCTCCCGGACGGCAGCACGCTCACCGTCCACATCACCACCGTCCTCGACCGCACGCCCGCGGTGCTGGGGTCGGACTTCCTGGTCGTGGACCGCGAGGCGTTGAGCCCGGCGGCGGCGAGGCCGACGACGGTGCTGCTGTCGGGGACGTCTCTGGACGGGGCCGCGATCCGGAAGGCCGCCCCGAAGGCGGCGTCCGTGCACCTGAGGTCCGAGGAACGCAGAAGTTACGTCGACTCCCCCCTCCAGACCGGCGCGGAAGGCGTCTACGCGACGGCGGTGGCGGCAGGCACGGGATACGCGGTCCTGGCCCTCTTCCTGTCCCTCCTGCGCACGTCCCCGGACCGTACGGCCCTCCTGGCCCGCCTCCGCACGATGGGCCTGACCCGGGCCGCGGGCCGCCGCCTCCTGATCCTCGAATCCCTGCCCCAGGCCGTCCTGGCCGCTGTCGGAGGCACCCTCACGGGCTGGGCCACGATCCACCTCCTGTCCCCGGGGATCGACCTGACGGCCATCGCCCTCCCCTCGGCCGACACCTCCTCGACGGGAGCGGAGTTGCGCACGGACGCCCTGTCCCTGGTGATACCGGCGGTGGCTGTGCTGCTGCTGGCGGTGGGAACGGGGGTCGGGCAGGCGTGGTGGTCGGGGAGACGGGGCTCGGTGCAGGAGCTCAGGGCGGGGGACGCGAGATGAACGACTTCGTCGCACCCGGCGGCGGGCGGTCGTGCCGCCGGAAACGCTCCCGACCCGCGGAGCGCGGCGCAGCGCTGCGCCGTCGGGCGGCCGGGGCCGGTGCAAACCGCCGGGTCGTCACCCGACCGGCGGCGCGCGAACCCCGCCGTCGACCAGCCCGCACGCCGGACCGCAGTCCAGGAGAAGGCCGATGACCACGAACCCCACCCTCACCGACCTCGCCCACCAGGCGACCCAGGCCCGCAACCGCCCCGCCTACGGCCACGACGCCCTGATCACCTGCGACCGACTCGTCCGCATCTTCACCACGGACGGCGTGGAGGTCCAGGCCCTCCAGGGCCTCGACCTCCTCGTCCGCGAGGGCGAACTGCTCGCCCTCGTGGGCGCGTCCGGCAGCGGCAAGTCCACCCTCATGAACATCCTCGCCGGCCTGGACACCCCCACCGCGGGCGCGGCCAGAGTCGCGGGCCACGACCTCCTCACCATGACCGCGAAGGACCGCCTGGCCTACCGGCGCGCAACGGTCGGCTTCGTCTGGCAGCAGACCTCCCGCAACCTTCTCCCCTACCTCACCGCTGCCCAGAACATCACCCTCCCCATGCAGCTCTCGGGCGCCGGTAAGCCCCGCCGCGCCCACACCGAACGCGCCCTGGAACTCCTGGAGTTGCTGGAGGTGGCCGACTGCCGCAACCGCCGCCCCCACCAGATGTCCGGCGGCCAGCAGCAACGCGTGGCGATAGCGGTGGCGTTGGCCAACAGCCCCGCGGTCCTTCTCGCCGACGAGCCGACGGGCGAACTCGACTCCCACACCGCGGAACAGATCTTCGCCGCGTTCCGCACCGCCAACGAACAGCTCGGCACGACGATCGTCATCGTCACCCACGACCAGGCGGTGGCCGGCGAGGTCCGCCGGACGGTGGCCATCAGGGACGGCCGTACGTCCACGGAGGTCCTGCGCCGCACCAAGGTGGACGCGACGACGGGCCACGAGACCCTGGTCGCCCGTGAGTACGCGATGCTGGACCGCGCGGGCCGCCTCCAGCTCCCGAAGGAGTACACCGAGGCATTGGGCATGCGCGACCGGGTAGCGCTGGAACTGGAACCGGACCACATCGGCGTATGGCCGGACGACAGCGACCGGGACTGACGACCGGCCGATCAGCGCACGCTGACGCCGAGGGTCCCAAGTCCCCCTTGCCGTACGGCGATCGAGCCGAAAGGCGTACGAAGCCGCAGCCACGCCCCCGACGAGAAGAGCGCCAACTCCCTACCGGAGCGCAGGAACCCCAGTGACTGGGCGGCGTGCACGGCCCGTACGGGAAGCCGCGTCTCCGCCACGGTGCGGGACCAGATCTCCCGCCCGATCCGGTCGAGTTCGGCCCGGGTACGCGCCTCGGGACCCAACTCCTCGGTACGGGACCGGAATTCGGCGACCCCGGCGTGGACGAGAGCCCGCAGCGCCTCCGGTCCCGGCAACCCGGCCACCGCCTGCCACCCGCCCCGCGGTGGCAGTACTCCGGCCCACGGCGGGCCGGTCACCGCCTGCGGCACGACAGCCGTGCCCGCGCCCTCGTCGACGGACTCGAGGAGCTCGCCGGCGGACACGGTCACGTCGAGCGTGACGTCGAGTCCGTTCTCGTACGGCTTGGCCAGCCGGACCGCCCGGATCGCCAGCACCTCGAAGGACGGCGGGCGCCCGAAGACGGCGAGCGCGGTCCCGGCCCCCTGGAGCCGGACCGCGGCCGAGCGGTCGTAGTGGAGCAGCCGGGAGAGGAAGGCGGCGAGGTCCGCGGCCTCCCCCTCGTCGGCGAGGTGGAGCACCGTCATGCGGCGACGGCCTCCTCCTCGTCGTCGTCCCGGTACTCCTCGAGGAACTCCCGTTCCTCCGCCGTGATCCGGCGCGGCCGCTGGGCCTCGAAGTCGAACGGCACTATCACCGTCGAGGCCCGGACGTAGACGTCGTCGCCGTCCTTGACCTCGTAGGCGATGGTGAAGGACGCCGCCCGGATCTCGGTGATCCACAGTTCGATGTCCACGGGCGCGTGCCGGTGGACCAGCTGCCGCTTGTAGTCGATCTCATGGCGTGCCACCACGGACCCCTGCTTGAAGTCCTTCTCCGGGCGGAACAGGAAGTCGATACGGGCTTCCTCCAGGTAGCGGAGGAAGACCACGTTGTTGACGTGGCCGTACGCGTCCATGTCCGCCCAGCGCAGCGGGCAGCGGTAGATGTGCCGCAAGATCAGCCCCGGGTCAGCTTCTTGTAGGTGGCGCGGTGCGGACGCGCGGCGTCCGGGCCGAGCCGCTCGATCTTGTTCTTCTCGTACGACTCGAAGTTGCCCTCGAACCAGTACCACTTGGACTCACCCTCGTACGCGAGGATGTGGGTCGCGACCCGGTCCAGGAACCAGCGGTCGTGGGAGATGACCACAGCCGCACCCGGGAACTCGAGCAGAGCGTTCTCGAGCGAGGACAGGGTCTCGACGTCGAGGTCGTTGGTGGGCTCGTCGAGGAGCAGCAGGTTGCCGCCCTCCTTGAGCGTGAGCGCCAGGTTCAGGCGGTTGCGCTCACCACCGGACAGGACGCCGGCCGGCTTCTGCTGGTCCGGACCCTTGAATCCGAAGGCGGAGACGTAGGCCCGCGACGGCATCTCGACCTGGCCCACGTTGATGTAGTCCAGCTCGTCCGACACCACGGCCCAGAGGGTCTTCTTGGGGTCGATGTTGGCGCGACTCTGGTCGACGTAGCTGATCTTGACCGTGTCGCCGATCTTGACCGTGCCCGAGTCCGCGGGCTCAAGCCCCTGGATCATCTTGAACAGCGTGGTCTTGCCCGCGCCGTTCGGGCCGATGATGCCCACGATGCCGTTGCGCGGCAGCGTGAACGAGAGGTCGTCCACCAGGACCTTGTCACCGAACGCCTTCGAGAGGTTGTTGACCTCGACGACGATGGAGCCCAGACGCGGGCCCGGCGGGATCTGGATCTCCTCGAAGTCCAGCTTCCGCATCTTGTCGGCCTCGGCCGCCATTTCCTCGTAACGCGCCAGGCGGGCCTTGGACTTGGTCTGGCGGCCCTTGGCGTTGGAGCGGACCCACTCCAGCTCTTCCTTGAGGCGCTTGGCGCGCTTCTCGTCCTTGCGGCCCTCGACCTTGAGGCGAGTGGCCTTCTTCTCCAGGTACGTGGAGTAGTTGCCCTCGTAGGGGATCGCGCGACCGCGGTCGAGCTCGAGGATCCACTCGGCGACGTTGTTCAGGAAGTACCGGTCGTGAGTGACGGCGACGACAGCGCCCGCGTACTTCGAGAGGTGCTGCTCCAGCCAGTTCACCGACTCGGCGTCGAGGTGGTTGGTGGGCTCGTCGAGGAGGAGCAGGTCCGGGGCCTCGATCAGCAGCTTGCAGAGCGCCACGCGGCGCTTCTCGCCACCGGAGAGGGTGGTGACGGGCCAGTCGCCGGGCGGGCAGCCCAGCGCCTCCATGGCCTGCTCCAGCTGCGCGTCCAGGTCCCAGGCGTTGGCGTGGTCCAGGTCCTCCTGGAGCTTGCCCATCTCGTCAAGCAGCGCGTCCGAGTAGTCCGTCGCCATGAGCTCGGCGACCTCGTTGAAGCGGTTGAGCTTGCCCATGATCTCGGCGGCGCCGTCCTGGACGTTCTCCAGGACCGTCTTGGACTCGTCGAGCTTCGGCTCCTGCATGAGGATGCCGACGCTGAAGCCGGGCGACAGGAACGCGTCACCGTTGGACGGCTGCTCAAGGCCCGCCATGATCTTGAGAACGGTGGACTTACCGGCACCGTTAGGCCCGACCACACCGATCTTCGCGCCGGGCAGGAAGCTCAGCGTCACGTCGTCAAGGATGACCTTGTCTCCGTGCGCCTTACGCGTCTTGCGCATGGTGTAGATGTACTCAGCCAAGAGAAACCGTCCGGCAACTTGAGATCTGGAGTGGGCAGATACACCCCATCTTGCCTGAGGTCCACCCTTGGGTGGTAACCCGTTTGGTCGGGGGGCTGTGACCTGGGGGTTCGCTGCTGGCGGCGGTAGCTCGACTGTCACTGTCGGTTGTCGCCGAGTGACCCCTCTCTCCGGTATGCGAGATCGAACCGAGCGAAGGCGCGGAACTCGAGTACCCGTGACCTGGACAGTTGTCAGGGATAGCCTGACGCCATGCCGGATGCCGCAGACCTCTCTTCCCCCTCGGCCACCCCCGAGCTCCACCGCCTCTCGCCGCGCGACGAGTCCCGAGTCGCCCTCGCGCTCACGCTCCGCCAGCTCGCCGACGCCGTGCTCGACGCCGTGCCCGTCGACCCGGAGGCCGAGCCCGGGGATCTGCTGCGTACCGCGCTGAAGCTCCAGTGCCGGACGGAGGACGTGGTGCGGGAGGCCGTGGTCGCCGAGCGGGAGCGTGGGACCACCTGGGCCGAGATCGGGGAGGTGGCCGGCGTCACCCGGCAGTCCGCCCACGAGAGGTGGTACGGCGATGTGCACGCCTGGGCGGCCATCGGCCGTAGTGCCCTGCCACCGCACCTGAAGACACTCGAGGTGGCGGCCGAGGCCGACGCCCGGTACGCCGGGCTGCGTCCCGACCGGCCGCACGCGGTCACCTCAGGGCTGGACGCCGTCCGCTTTCCCGGCTCCCACGCCTACGAGGCCAGCCTGCGGGTCCGCGGTTCCGCCCTGCACACCCGGCGCACGAAACTGGACGCACGCGCCACGAAGCTCAACGAGGCGTACAGCGCGCTGCACGAGCACGGCCCCGCCAACGCGCCCATCGGTGACGATCCCCTCGCCCTCGACGCCCACCGCGGACATGCGGACGCCGTCCGCGCCAACCGGCTCGCCATCGCGGCCGTGCACGCGGAGATCGCCACCGTCTACGACCAGCTCGTCACCGCCGAGCCCTCCCTGGCCGAGGAGCACCGCACCCAGTCCGACTGGCACCGCAACGCCTCCGAACAGGCCCGCGGCTACGCCGACCTCCTGAACGATCATTCTTGACGTGCAGCCCGGATGCCGGCCGCGCTCCTTCCGACGCGCGAGCCGCCCTGAACCCCTGCCGGGCATCCCCTACGCGTCGGAGCCGCCCCGCACCGCCAGCAACACGGCGGCGCCCACAGCCACCGCCCCCACCGCACCCGCGGACCGCATCAGCCCGTGGGACGTGCGCCACGACAGCACCGACCACTTCGACTGCGCCGACAGCAGCGACCCCGTGCTCAGCCAGGACCCCGCCGAGATCAGGGACAGGGCCGAGCCGATCGAGCCGACGGACAGGGCGCTGCCGATCGAGCCGACCGAGAGCGCCGAGCCCACGGAGCCGATGGACAGGACCGAGCCCACCGAGCCGATCGACAGCACCGAGTCCTGCGACCACAGGGACAGCACCGAGTCCGAGGAGGTGTGACGCGCCCGCGATGCGGTTGGCTTGGTCATGACGCCATTGTGCCCGTCACCGCCGCGCCGCGGTCAGTCCTGTGCCCGGTTCTGCTTCCTGCCGGTGAGGACCAGGGCCGCGCCCCCGATCACCACCAGGGCGATGGCGGTACCGGCGATCAGCGGGGTGGTGGCGGAGCCGCCGGTCTCGGCGAGGTTGACGTCGGTGGTGGGGACGGCCACCGTGGCAGGGCTGGGCTCGCTCAGGGTCTGGGTCGTGGCGCCCGTCTCGCTGCTGCGGGTGCGGCAGTCGAGGACGCCGGTGAAACGCTTGGCGAGACCGTCGGGGCCGGTGATCGTGAAGTCGTACGCCTGGTCCTCCTGGAGCGGGACCGTCACCGTGCGGGACTCGCCCGCCGCGATGGCGTACTCCGTGCCCATCAGCTCGAACGCGAACTCCTCGTCGCCCTGGTTGACCGCGGTGATGTCCAGGCCGCCCTCGGTGCAGTTCCGGGCGGCGGAGAGGGCCGGTACGGCGCCCTCCTTCGCCCAGGTCGCGCTCGCCGTCGCCGAGACCGTCGACTCGCTGGAGCCGGCGAGGATCTGCGTCTGGCTCCGGCTCTCGGAGGCGAACGCACGCCCGACCGGCACGGTGGTCGAGGCCTGCACGGTGAGGTCGGCCGAGCCCCCCGCCGCGTCCTCGGGAACGTCGAAGTAGAGCTCGCTGCCGTTGCTCGCGGACGTCACCGGCCTGCCGTCCTTGCCGACGATCCGCACGCCGCTGGTGGCCGCGTCCGCCGGCGGGGTGACCGTCGCGCCGGCCGCGTTGGTGTGCACCGTGACCGGGCCGAGCAGCTCGCCGGGGTGACCGGAGACCGCGGGCGGGTCGAGCGTCAGCGACGCCGCCGGCTCGACAAGGTCACGGGCGCTCTTCTCCAGGTGGTCCGCAAGCTTCTCGGCCTGCGGGTCGACGGCGTCGACGTCGGCGTGGTCCGAGTAGCGCCAGATCGCCACCTGGGTGCCGGCCGCCGCGTCCTGCTCGGTCAGGCCCGAGGTGATACCGGCCTTGGCGGCGAGCGCCGCGAGATCGTTGACCTGGGGATAGGAGTTCTGCAGGATCCAACGGATCTTGCCCGCACCCTTGTTGGCGCCCAGCGAGGTGCCGCTCCAGTCGGTCTCGTGGTACTTGGCGTCCTTCTGCGTGGGGTTGTAGAGGTCGACGCAGTACGTCTGCAGGGTTCCGCCACCCTCGACGGACATCTCGAACAGCCCGGCCGGCACCCGCAGATCGCTGTCGGTGTCGTGTATCACCGCGTCGCCGTAGGTCTTCAGGCCCCCTATGGTGGCGGTCGCCCCTCTCTGGTTCTGCGCCGCCTCGTCCGCGGACGCCGTGTCGGCGACGGCCACCGTCGCACCGGCGGCGAGCAGGCCGGAGACGAACGTGACGGCCGCGAGGCGAGCCGCTCCCCGTCCGCGCACGGACAGTGCAGAGAACGCAGAAAACACGGAATTCCCCTTCGAACAGGCCCCGTTGACGAGCGGAGTGGCGGTCCCACCAGCAGAATCAGTAACCCCGGGAGCTGTGTTCGGCATCCTAGGGACGCGGCCGCCCCCCTCTTCCCGGGGATGCGGCCGGAAGATCGATCCGACTCGGAATCGTTATCGCCAAGCGCGTTCACCCGCAGGGCTTATCGACAAATCGACCGGCAGCATCCGGAACGCATTCGCCGATAAGCCGCATTTCGGTCAGGGCCGCCGCGCCCTCGGCCGACGTCACGTCACCGCGACGGCCTCCGGTCGGCCCGCGGACTCACCCGGCGGTGTCTCCCAGGAGGGCTCGGGCTGCGTGGACGAACCCTCGACGGTGTGCTCCGGACGCTGTGTGCGCCGGAAGGCCGAGGTGCCACGCGCGAGGTCGTGGCCGATCGCCACCGCGTCGATGTCGGCCGAGGTCCAGGCCGGCTGCCCCTCGCGCCCTTCCGAGCGCACCTTCAACCTGCCGTGGACGACCACCGGATCACCCACGTTGATCGACCCCGACACGTTGGTGGCGAGCTGGCGATTGGCCCACACCGTGAAGAAGTTGGTGTGCCCGTCCGTCCATTCGTTCTTCTCGCGGTCCAGATAGCGCGCGGTCGCCGCCAGCCGGAACCGCACCGACGCGCCCGTGGCCAACTCCCGGTACACCGGCTGTGTCGCCACGTTGCCCACCGCGCAGATCATCGTCTCGTTCATCGCTGGGATCCCCTCCCGGACATACGTACGGGCCCGTCCCGTACGGCTGCTGCTGTCTGCGTGCCGACCGCGTCACCGCGATCGCCGCGAAGCCAGACTGCCTCCGCCGGGCCGAGCCCGCTGGGCCCTGTGGACCGTCCACGGGTTGTGGACAACTCCGCCACCCGAACGAGGGAACGGGTCCACGGACCCGCCGTCACCCCACCGCCGTCACGCCCCTCACCCCACCCCGACGACCCTGCCGTACTGCTCCCGGACCTCCCGGTAGCGCAGCAGCTCCGCCGCCACCGGATCCAGCACCCGCGCACGCCCGCACCCGGACGCCGCCTCCCGCAGCCGCCGTTCCGCCTC
Organism: Streptomyces canus; assembly: GCF_001514145.1. Taxonomy (GTDB): domain Bacteria; phylum Actinomycetota; class Actinomycetes; order Streptomycetales; family Streptomycetaceae; genus Streptomyces; species Streptomyces canus. The sequence continues at coordinate 162,018 of NZ_KQ948658.1, read as the reverse complement.
CACGCCGTACCGCCGCGCGGGGCCCCGTGCCGCCATCCGGCAACTCCACTCGACGATCGGACCGCCGATGATGCCGGCCACCATCAGCAGCACCGGGACCCCCAGGTTCGGCGCCATGACCCCGACGATCTGGCCCACCAGCCAGAGTCCGCCGACGATTTGAAGAAGCGTCATGGACGCCTGCGCCAGTACGGCCACCGGCCACCAGCCCGGACGCGGCGGGCGGCCCGGTGGCAGCCCGGCTCGGGCCGTCAGCTGGTCCAGCGCCTCGGGCAGTCCCTGGGAGCCGCGTACGGCCGCCTCGCGCACCGCCTGCGCCCACGGCGCGGGCAGTCCTGCCGAGGCCCGGTCGGCGAGCGTCCGTACGGCCTGCTCCACACGCTGGCGCGCGGTCGCCTCCTCGTCGGGCTGGGCACGTACCGGCAGCCGTCCCGTGGAAGGTTCGCGCCGGTCATCGAACCAGCGCCACAGCCGCAGCCAGGGCGTCCCGCACGCGCGGTTGGCGTTGCGCAGCCAGGCGCGTTCGGCCGCCTCGCCCGCCGCGGTGGCACCGACCGCGTCCGCGAGCCGGGCGGCGAAGTCGTCGCGCGCCGCCTCGCTCAGCCCGGTGCGCCGGCCCGTCGCGTAGACAGGCCGCAGCCGCCACGCCGCCGCGTCCACATCGGCCGCGATCCGCCGCGCGGGAGCTCCGCGCTCCGTCACGAAGTGCCCGAGCGCCTCCCGCAGTTCACCGACGCCGTCCCCGGTGAGCGCCGACAGCGCGAGCACCGTGGCGCCCGGTTCGCCGTACTCCCCGAGGGCGATCCCGTCCTCGTCCAGCAGCCGCCGCAGATCGTCGAGGACCTGCTCGGCGGCCTCCCCGGGCAGCCGGTCGATCTGGTTGAGCACGACGAACATGACCTCCGCGTGGCCCGCCATGGGCCGCAGATAGCGCTCGTGCAGGATCGCGTCGGCGTACTTCTCGGGGTCGACGACCCAGATGACGGCGTCGACGAGCGTCAGGATCCGGTCCACGTGCTCGCGGTGCTGGACCGCGGCCGAGTCGTGGTCGGGCAGGTCCACCAGGACGAGCCCGCGCAGTTGGGCCTCCGACTCGGCACTCTGCAGCGGGCGCCGCCGCAGCCGGGGCGGGATGCCGAGCCGTTCGATGAGACTGGCCGAACCGTCGCTCCAACTGCACGCGATCGGCGCCGCCGTGGTGGGCCGGCGTACACCGGTCTCCGAGATGGCCACTCCGGCGAGCGAGTTGAACAGCTGCGACTTGCCGCTGCCCGTCGCACCGGCGATGGCGACGACGGTGTGCTGCCCGGAGAGCCTGCGCCGGGCGGCCGCCTCGTCCAGGACCTGGCCGGCCTCGGCGAGCGTGCGGCTGTCGAGCCGGGCCCGCGAGAGCCCGACCAGCTCCCGCAGAGCGTCCAGACGGGAATGCAGAGGGCCGTCGTAGGTGAGCGGGGCGGCAGGCGGTGCGTTGTGCCCGCGGGCCTCCATGGCGGCGGCCTGCTCGGTCTCGGCGGTGACCCGGCGCGCGATGAGCCCGTCGTCCCAGGCGTCCGCGGAGTCGTCGTCAGCGGGGGCGGCGGCGTCCACCGGCTCCGGGGAGCCACTACCGGCGCCCCTGCGCCCGCGCCCCGCCCCCGCACGCGCGTGACCGTCGGCAGGCGCACGACCCGGAGCCTCACTCACGTTCCCCTCCTCGTCCCGCTCAGGACCGCTCTCCGGTCCCGACACCGTCTCCACGCGCTCCACGCGCTCCACGCGCGCGTGCTCGTCCTCGCCCTCCGGCTCCACCTCGGCCTCAGCCTCAGCCTCAGCTTCGGCCTCGGGCAGGGTCTCCTCGACCGGCCTGTGCCCGTCGCGCTCCCCGTCCCCCGATTCCCCCGGTACGGCGTTCCCCGCCTGCTCCGTGTGGTCCTGATCCGTGACGGCGGTCATCGGTCACCTCTCCTTCTGCAGTACGGACAGCGCGGCGATGAGTTCGGCCTGGGGCTCGGGGTGTACGTCGAGTGCGTCGAGCGGGGCGAGCCGGCGTTCGCGTTCGGTGTGCACGACCCGGTCGAGGTGCTCGGCGAGCAGCCGTCCGCCGCGGTCGCGCAGCCGCAGGGCTCCGTGGGCGCCGATCCGTTCGGCGAGCCCCTCACCGGCGACCCGCGCCCGGCGTCCGCCGAGCAGCGCGGTGGCGACGAGGGCGGCGACCGTCTCCGGGTCGGGCGTGACCCCGCGGTCGAGGTCGCGGATCTCCTCCTCGGCGTACTCCTCCAGCTCCCGCCGCCAACGCCGTACGGCCAGCCCGATCCGGTGCTCGGCGCTCTCCGGGGTCGGATCGCGGTCCGTCAGTTCCGGCGCGGCCGCGGCCGGTTCGCGCCGCCAGGCCTCGTCGACGCGCTCGTCGGCGGCGGTCACCGAGCACAGCAGGAGGGCGCCCAGACTCTCCACGAGGGCGTCCAGGAGCTCCGCGGCGGTGCAGTCCAGGGGGAAGGCCCGCCAGCGCTTGAGGGCGTCACCGGCGAGCACGGCACCGGCCTGGAGCCGCCCCCGCACGCGCGCGCGCTCGCTGTCGTACGCCCCCTCGACGGCGGAGGTGAGCCGCAGCGCGGCCGCGTACTGGGCGGCGGCCGCGCCGGCCAGCTCGGGCATCCGGGACTTCAGGGAGGCAAGCACCCCGTGGGCCGTACGGGCGACCACGCGCTGTCGGGCCGCGGGGTCCTGCACCTGGTGGACGAGCCAGGTCCGCAGGGACGCCACGGCGGTGGCCGGCAGCAGCCCGCCGCCCCAGGCCGACTCGGGCAGCTCCGGAACCGTGAACCGGGGCACGTCGCCGAGGCCCGCCTTGGTGAGCAGGGCGCCGTACTGCCGCGAGACCTCGGAGACGACCTGGTGCGGGACCCGGTCGAGGACGGTCACGAGCGTGGCGTCGTACTCCTTGGCGGTGCGCAGGAGATGCCAGGGGACGGCGTCGGCGTAGCGGGCGGCCGTGGTGACCATGATCCAGACGTCGGCCGCGCAGATCAGTTCGGCGGCGAGAACGCGGTTGTCGGCGACGAGGGAGTCGACGTCGGGGGCGTCCAGGAGCGCGAGGCCCGGCGGGAGGGTGTCGGCGGTCTCGATGCGGAGCACACGCGTGGGGTCCTCGCCGGGCAGCAGGAGTTCGTCCCCCGCCTCCTGTTGAGGCACCCACACGCGCGTGAGGTCGGGCAGTACGCGCATTCCGCTGAACCAGTGATGGTCCTCCGGATGGCAGACCAGCACCGGTGTCCTCGTGGTCGGCCGCAGCACGCCCGCCTCGCTCACCCGCCTTCCCACAAGGGAGTTGACGAGGGTCGACTTGCCGGCCCCGGTGGAACCGCCCACCACGGCCAGCAGCGGCGCTTCGGGGTCCCTCAACCGGGGCACCAGATAGTCGTCGAGCTGGGCCAGCAGTTCGTCGCGGTTGGCACGCGCGCGTGGGGCCCCCGGCAGGGGCAGCGGAAAGCGTGCGGCGGCGACACGGTCGCGCAGGGCGGAGAGTGCGTCGAGCAGCTGAGGCCGTACGTCCAAGGTCACCACATGTGAAGAATGCCCAATTTTAGGGGAATTCTGAAGCATATGAGCATGTCTGCGCGCCGACGGAACACATCGGACGGAAGGGGCGACTGGGACAAGGGCACAGTCCAGGCATAACGAGTGCACAACACCCGGTGCGCGAGACGCCAAAAGCGGTGCACGATTCGTACCTGCCTGCGATTATCAGGACCGCTTCACCGAACCTCCACATCGAGCCACGGAGGCGAAGCAACAGGGACAAGGACGCGGGAGCCCTATCCTTGTCCCCGGCAACGTCACGGACCGGCCCACACCCGGGCACCCCAAGACAGAGGCCACCACACCCGGCCCCCGTAGCTCAGTGGATAGAGCAGGCGCCTTCTAAGCGCTTGGCCGCAGGTTCGAGTCCTGCCGGGGGCGCAAACACCCTCTCACCAGCACCAACAGGTGGGGGGCTTTCTCATGCCCAGCACACACAGCGGTGTTGGACCAAGCGCCTCGCCCCACCAAGGTCCTCGCCCCCCTTCCGGCCGGCCGGCGCGTCGGCGTCGCCTTCTCGGGCGGGCTCGACGCCTCGGTCGGGGTCGCGTGGATCGCGCCATCGCCCCGGCCGAAGAGCGGGCGGGCCGAGCCAGGCGGGCGCGCGGCTCATCGACCGCGGATCACCGGTTGCTCCGCCTCGCCCGGGTCGCCCACGCCCTGGCGGCGACCGGCCTCACCACGGCCGATCCGTTGGAGACCTCGCCCGCAAGTGCGCTTCGCCCGGAAGAAGCCCCCGTAAAGTCACCCTCGTCAACGGTCGAGCGGAACCGAAGGGACCCGACGTGCGGCTGCGTTGTGCTGTGCTGGACGACTTTCAGAACGTGGCGACCGAGGTCGCCGACTGGTCACCGCTGGCCGGCGAGGTCGACGTCGTCACCTTCGGCACCCACTTCCCCGACGAGGACGCGCTCGCCGCGGCTCTCGCCGACGTCGACATCGTGGTCACCCTGCGCGAACGCGTGGCTTTCCCCGGCTCGTTGATCACCCGCCTGCCCCGGCTGAAGCTGATCGTCGCCTCCGGTATGCGCAACACCGTCATCGACTACGCCGCCGCCGAGACGCACGGCGTCACCGTGTGCGGTACGGCGAGTTCGTCCACCCCGCCCGTCGAGCTGACCTGGGCACTGTTGCTCGGCCTCGCCCGGGGGATCGTCGAGGAGAGCCGGGCCCTGCGCGAGAACGGCCCCTGGCAGCGGACCGTCGGCGCCGATCTGCACGGCCGCCGGCTCGGGCTGCTCGGCCTCGGGAAGATCGGCAGCCGGGTGGCGCGGGTCGGCCTCGCCTTCGGTATGCAGGTCAGCGCCTGGAGCCAGAACCTCACCAAGGAGCGCGCCGACGAGGTGGGCGTCGACCTCGCGCCCTCCTTGCCCGACCTCCTCGCCACCAGCGACTTCGTCTCCGTGCACCTGGCCCTCGGCGACCGCACCCGCGGCCTGCTCGGCCCGGCCGAACTCGCTCTCGTCAAGCCGACCGCCTACCTGATCAACACCTCGCGCGCCGCCATCGTCGACCAGGACGCCCTCCTCGCCGCCCTGCACGAGGGCCGCATCGCCGGCGCGGGCGTCGACGTCTTCGACACCGAGCCCCTGCCCGCCGACCACCCGCTGCGCACGGCCCCCCGCCTGCTCGCCACGCCCCACCTCGGTTATGTCTCCCACGCCAACTACACGACGTACTACGGCCAGGCGATCGAGGACATCCGGGCCTTCCTCTCGGGCGCTCCGATACGGCGGCTGCCCTGATCCCTCCCCGTCCTTGTTCAAAACGGGTGATCTGCATCGAAGCGCCGTTACCAGCCATGACGGGCGGCGTTGAAGGGGGAGTGCGACGGCGCGTCCTGCCGTCGTACCCCCCGAACCAAAGGAGAACGTGATGTCTCGCATCGCGAAGGCAGCCGGAGTCGCCCTCGGCACCGGTGCCGTGATGATCGGCGGCGCCGGCCTGGCCATGGCGGACGCGGGCGCCAACGGCGCTGCCGTCCACTCGCCCGGCTTCCTGTCGGGCAACGTCGTCCAGGTCCCGATCCACATCCCGATCAACGTGTGCGGCAACACCGTCAACGTGGTCGGCCTGCTGAACCCGGCGTTCGGCAACCACTGCGAGAACGGCAGTGGCGACCACAAGGAGACGAAGGCCGACGACGAGAAGAACGGCGGCCACAAGGAGCACCGCGCCGGTGGCCACAAGAAGGGCCACGGGCAGGGCTACGGCGGCTGATCGCCCGTACCCACCCCAGAGCCCCGGCACTTTCCAGCGCCGGGGCTCTTGTGTGTCCGGACGCGTGGTTCCGTGCCGCCGTACGGCCTACGCGTACCGGTAGATGCTGCCGTGGTCCTCCAGCTCGTCCGGGGTCACGTCCCACGGCGGGAGCTTCTCGTGGCGGGCGACGATGCGGCCGCGCTGGGCGCTGCCGGGGCCGGGCGGTCTCGCGGGCAGATAGCGGTGGTCGCGGTGCCGTTGCTGCCAGCGAGACCAGCACAGGTCGACGAAGGCGTGGTGCATCCAGAACACCGGGTCGTTGACGGAGGCACCGCTCACCATCACCCCGCCGACCCAGCGGTGCACCCGGTTGTGGTTGCGCCAGGCGGCCGCGCCCTTCCCGCTCCCCCACCCCTCCAGCTTGTTGCGGAACCCCGCGGTGGACGTCGAGTCCCAGGGCGAGGTGTCGTAGACGGGGTCCTGGAGGGCCCACTCGAGGTCGCTCCGCGTCGGCAGTTCGATCGGATCGGCGGGCCGCCCGAGGTCCCGGGTGAGGTAGTCCTCGTCGGTGATGCGCTCCTTGAGCGTCCAGTTGCCGGTCGCATGGGCGAACGGCCCGGTCGTCACCCGCCGGTCCGGGGCCCGGCCGGTGCCGCCGAGCAGATCGTCCGTCCAGGGCGCCGCGCTCGTCGTGCGGTCGCGGGTCCAGTCCCAGTACGGCACGCTCACCGAGGAGTCGACGCGGCGCAGGGCCTGCTCCAGCTCCAGCAGGAAGCGGCGGTGCCAGGGCAGGAAGGAGGGCGACATGTGCGCCGTACGCAGTCCGTCCTCGCCGTCCGAGACGTAGAAGTCGATGTGCATCCGTACGAACTCGTCGTACTCGCCGCGTCGTTTCAGCTCCAGCATCGCCCGCACGAACCGCCGCTTCTCGGCCGCGGTCAGTGTGCTGACGTCCTTACGCGTGTACGCCACTGTGTCCCCCCATGTCCGCCCCGCCGTTCCGCGTCTCCCGCAACTGCCGCCCGGGCCCCAGTTCGTCGACGGCCGCCCGGACGGCGTCCAGCGCGGTGGCGTACGACCGGTAGTGGTCGACCATGCTCAGCCAGGTGCCGTCGGCGCGGCGCATCAGGTGCAGTGGGCGTCCGTCCACGGTGACGTGCCACTGCCCGGCACCGAGAGCGCCGGCGGCCGCGGCCACGGATGCGCGGATGCCGCGGATCCGGCGGCCCCGGTACGTCTCGTCGAAGACGAGGTCGGCGGCCGGTTCGGCGGCGCGCGGCCCCCGCGAGGCGAGGACGACCGGGGTGAGCGCCACCGCGACGGCGGCCGGGCCGAAGAGCCCGAGCAGCAGGCCCCGCCTGCTCCGGCGGGCGTGGGCGCCTCTCTCCGGGCTCGCCCGGGAGGGATCGGCGCCCACCGGTGTTCGGCCGACGCTCATGACCATCGTGTGCTCCTCGCCTCGTACGCGACAGGGGTCGGGGTCCGTTGTCCGTACCGGTAACCGCCCGACGGCCTGCGCGGTCACCGTCCGAGGCCCAAGGGGGTGAACCTCCGCGCCGGAGCGCCGACGGGGCCCGGCCGTGTCACGGTCCGGGCCTCGTCGGTCGAGTCGACGCGCCCTACAGGCCGGGCCCCGTGGTCAGGTCGGCGCCCGGCGCTGCCTGCACCATCGGCAGCAGGACGCCCGCCTCCGGGAGCTTCGGCGCCGGCAGCTCGCCGCTGCCGGGCTTGGGGGCGGTCAGCGGAGCGTCCAGGGCCAGGCCCGGCGTCAGCGTGCGCACGTCGGCGGCGGGCGCGTCGAGGCCGAGGTGGTCGAAGTCGTCGTCGAGGAGGTGCGGCACCGGCGCGGTCAGGTCGGCGCCGGGCAGCCCGCCGTTGACCGGCACGCGCGGAATCGCCCGCTCCGGCATGAGCCGGCCCTCGACGAACTTCGGCGCCTCGGGGGCGCCCGGCGTCGGCACCGGGATCTTCCCGCCGACCTCCGGGAGCTCCATGTGGAGGGCGCGCTCGGCGCCGTCCAGCGGCACGGGTACGGGGACCGTGCCCACTGCCGCGGCGGGGGACGCGGCAGCCCCCACCGCGGCCGCGATGCCCGTGATGACGGCGGCAAGGGTTCCTCGGGTGGTCGACCTCATGGCAGTTACGGTCCCTTTCAGGTTTCGGCAGGCTCAACGTCCGTACCGGTAACGATCCTGGTGCGGTGACCAGCGCGAGATTCCCCCGGTTGCCGCAGTAGTACGACGTACGGCGGTCAGCTCGTCCAGAAGTCCCACCAGCGGGTCAGGACCAACATGCCGACGATCCCGAGGTGCGCCAGCGGGATCACCCAGGTGAACTCGGCGAAGAGGGCCCGCGACCAGCCGGGCGCGGGCAGGTACGCGCGGCGGACGGCGAACGAGGTCACGTACCAGAACAGGACGATCGTGGCGATCCACGCCAGAGCGCACCACAGGCACAGGGCGTTGATCCGGTACAGCGACTCGAACTGCAGCCACGACACGAAGCCGACGCCGAACAGGCAGCCGGCGTCGAAGGTCAGCCAGTACCAGCGCGGGAAGGCGGCGCCGGCCAGCAGGCTCATGCCGACGCAGATCACGATGCCGTACGCCACCAGTCCCAGCATCGGGTTGGGGAAGCCGAAGGCCTCGGCCTGGTCGCTCTCCATGACACTGCCGCAGGACACCACCGGGTTCAGGCTGCACCCCGGGGTGAAGTCGGGGTCCTGCAGCAGCTTGAACTTGTCGAGGGTGATGACCCAGGAGGCCAGCAGTCCCGCCGCGCCCGTGAGCAGCAGGAGCAGGGCGAACCCGCGGCCGCCGCCCTCGGCCCGCCGCATCAGGAGCGCAGGCTGCGCGCCGGCAGGACGATGTGGGCGGCGGCCTTCAGCGTCTCGTCGGAACCCGCGAACGCGGCGAGTTCGTCCGGGGTGACGGACTGGCCCGAGGCCTCGGGCCAGGGGCGGGTGGTGAACACGAAGTAGGCGTAACCGCGCTTGGCGACCGCCGCGAGCCATTGCGGCCGTACCGGGCACTTGGCGTTCAGCCGCGGCATGGTGACGACGGCGTGCCCGGCCACCACGAGCAGGGTGACCGGCAGGCTCGGCCTGACGTTGCCGTCGACAAGGTCACCGCCGACGGGCAGGCCGTTGTCGTTCAGCAGCTTCTCGACGGCGGCGGTCGCGGCCTCGGGGCCGTCGGGGGCGTCTCCGAGGGAACACGCGAGGAGGTAGGGCATGTCGTGGCCGTCGGGAGCCTCGCCGCTCCAGGCCATGATCACGAGAGTGCCGGGGTCGGCGGAGCGCAGAGGGTGGGTTTCGCTGGAGGTTGTGGTCACCGCGCGACCGTATCCACGGGCCGGACGGGGGACGGCCGATTCTCACCCGGGCGGGGGAGCGCTGCTGCCGTCTCCATCCGAACGAGGGAGGCGCCGCCGCGCCGTGCTGTCCGGCTCGAACAGCACGAAGGGCCGATCCCGGGCGGCAGCCGCCGCTGGGGAATCGGCCCCGGCGTGGAGGATGACGTCACTTCCCCAGGGGAAGTCCACCGAGGAGTCCGGGCTTGGAGTTCAGCTTGGCGGTCGCCTTCTTGGCCGTGTGGAGCGGCGACTTCTTCTTCTCCGTGTTCAGCACGTCCGACTGGTGCTGCAGCGGCCGCACGTCGAGGGGGCCCTTGGTGAGCGAGTTGACGGCGCCGTTGAGGCTGGTGGGCGTGAGATCGGCGGTGTCCTGAGCGAACGCGGGCGCGGCGGCACCGGCAAGAACCAGGGAACCGGCAACAACAGCAGCAGCCTTCAGGGACTTCATGGTGTTCCTCTCTTCGGCAATTCAGTCGTCGGTCGGGCAAGTCCGACACCGTGCCCAACGAGCCCCGGCCGGAGCGGAAACTCCGTGCACGGATATTGGGCTTTCATGAAAATGCCGGGGGCCACCGTCTTACGACGTGGGCAGTTGCGAGCTGCTGGGCAGGGAGGACAGGCCCGCCAGGTCGGGAGCGGGCAGTTCGGTGTCGAGCATGGTGGCGGCGACGGCGTCGACCAGGCCGCTGATCACGGCGGGGAGCGTGGACTCGACCTGGCCGGCCTCTCCTGAGGTGACCGCCGTGAGCAGGTCGTCGATCGCCTTCTCCAGAGCGTCGATCGCGTCGTCCAGCAGATCGGCCGGCGCCTTGACGGACCGCGCCCCGGCGTCACTGTTCTGGATGAGCGTGAGCAGCAGGGAGGGAGTCGGTGTCGTCGTACTGCCCGTCGTCGTGCCCGGTGTCGTCGTCGTGCCCGGTGTCGTCGTCGTGCCTGTGGCGGGCAGGGTGACGGCGGCCGCCGAGGTCTCCGCGGTGATCTTCGCGGTGGCGTCCTTGACGGCGTCCCCGAGCTCGGCCGCCTGCTCGGCGGAGATCTGGCCGCTGTCGGCCTTGAGCACGGTGTTCAGCAGGTCGGTGACCGGCGTGAGCACGCCGCCCAGCTCGGCCAGAGCCTCGACCTGGGGGCGCAGCGCGTCCGCGTGGGGGACGGGCACAGGCCCACGGGAGGCCGCCGCGGTCGGACCTGCGACCGCGACGAGAAGTGCGGCGCAGAGTGCGCAGGAGGCGATACACCGTGCGGGCAGACCACGCATGGGTGTTCCTTTCGATATGCGTCGGATCTTGAGCCCACCGTGGAAGCGACCACCGCGCCCTGCAACCCAACGATCACACCCTGACACCGCCTCGCCTGCGCCCCTCGGACATCACCGCTGGTGAGGGGCGCGTCACGATCGGGCCCACCCTGTCCCAGGCCACCACCCATCCGGGGAAACACAGACCGGCCGCACTCCCGTGGAGGGGTCCACGGGAGTGCGGCCGGCGAAGGCGGAGAGCCGAGGTCAGTCGTTCTCGCACTCGTTGCCGAACGCGGGGTTCAGCGCGGCGAGGCCGTTGACGGTGTTGCCGCAGACGTTGATCGGGACGTGGATCGGGACCTGGATGACGTTGCCCGACAGGAAGCCCGGGGAGTGGGCGGCAACGCCCTGCGCGCCGCTGTCGGCGGCGGCGATGCCTGCGGTGCCCGCAACGGCGGCGGCCGCAACGGTGGTCAGGGCCAGGCCCTTCGCGATACGCGACATGGAGAGGTGCTCCTTGGGGTTGACACAAACAACCGGGCGGGGATGCCCGGCGCTGTGTCAACGCGTGGCGCCCGCGCGGGTTGTGCCGCCAATGGGGTGATCTCACGAACGAACGTGCTTCACCACTCCGACACACATGTCGGGTTTCGCGTACTAAATGCGCATACCGGATAGGGTTGCGAAGCTCTTGACGCACCCATGCAGCCAGCGCATCGCATTCGTCACGCCACCTTCCCGAAAGGGCAATGCCGGTCATGCGTATTTCCCGGGTCCCGCTGTGCCACGTTGCGAGGGGCGGCGTCCGCACGGCGGACAACGACTTCGACCGGTTCGAGGCTCTCAACTCCCGTACCGGGATGCGGATGCGGGTGCGCGACCTCGGCGTGAACGCCTTCCATCACGCCTCCGATCTGATCGAACTCGGCAAGGCGCCGCGATCCGGTGGTGACCAGTCGGCCATCCGGCTCGTTTCCCAGCGCGACGCGGCCTGGGCCGGCGTGCCCTTCGTCGCTGTTGCCGCCCGCGCGTAGGCGCCTTCCCTCCCGTCCCGAGCGCCGTCCGTGAGCGAGGAAACGCGCATGTACCAGTCAGTCCCCGATCCCCGGCCGCGAGTCCTGCATCTGACCCAGCCCGTGGACGGCGGGGTCGCCCGTGTGGTGACGGACCTGGCCCGAGCCCAGCTCGCGGCCGGTCTGCACGTCACGGTCGCCTGCCCGGACGGCCCCCTCGCCCCCGCCGTGCGCGGGCTCGGCGCCGACGTACGGCACTGGCACGCCACCCGCTCGCCGGGTCCGGGCCTCGTACGGGAGGTACGCCGGCTCGGTCAGGTGCTCGATGACGTGCGGCCCGACCTGGTGCACGCGCACAGCGCCAAGGCCGGCCTGGTCGGCCGGCTCGCGGTACGCGGGCGGATCCCGACCGTGTTCCAGCCGCACGCCTGGTCGTTCGAGGCGGTCGGCGGGATGACGGCGGCGCTCGCGCTGCGGTGGGAGCGGTGGGGGGCGCGTTGGGCGTCCCAGGTGGTGTGTGTGAGCGCGGCGGAGCGCGCGACCGGCGTGCGCGCCGGGATCGGCGGGCGGTGGACGGTCGTCCCCAACGGCATCCGGCCCGAACGCTTCCACCCCGCCCCCGTCGACACCGTACGGTCCGGTGTCCTTCCCGGTGTCGATCCGGCGGCGCCCCTCGTGGTGTGCGTGGGGCGGCTGTGCCGGCAGAAGGGGCAGGACGTCCTGCTGGACGCCTGGGACAGGGTGTCCCGGCGTGTTCCGGACGCCCGGCTCGTGCTCGTCGGTGACGGGCCCGACCAGGAACGGCTGCGCTCCCGCGCACCGCGGTCCGTGCTGTTCGCCGGGGCCGTCACCGACACCGCGCCCTGGTACCAGGCCGCCGACCTGGTCGTGCTGCCCTCGCTCTGGGAGGGCATGGCGCTCGCCCCGCTGGAGGCGATGTCCTGCGGCCGGCCCGTGGTGCTGACGGACGTGGACGGTGCCCGGGAGAGCCTGCCGCCCGCGCTCGTCCCCCGCTGCCTGGTACCGCCGGGTGATCCGACACCGCTCGCCGAGGCGGTCACCACGCTGCTGCTCGATCCGTTGCTGCGCGAGGCGCTCGGCCACCAGGGGCGCCGCCACGTCCTGTCCACGCACGACGTACGGCTCACCGCCGAGGCGGTGGCGGCCGTGTACCGCGACGTGCTCGGCGGCCCGGCCGCCGCAAGCGCCGTGCCCACCGAGTACAGGGAGTTCATCCACTCGTGACCGCGGAAAGTACCGTCCCCTCGCCCGGTGCCCAGCCACGGGATCCCGGTTTCGCCCCCCTGTCCGTCAAGCCGTCGCGCGGCAGCGCATCCGGTTTCCGCTTCCCGGCCCGCAGACCCCCGTCCAGGCCCGCCTCCCCGGCCCCGCTGCTCGCCGCGGACAGCATCGCCGCCCTGCTGGGCGCCGTGCCACTCGCCGGCACCGAGCACCAACTGCTGCTGGTGGCACTGCTGGTGACCGCGTCGATGCTGCTGCGCCGGCACCCGACCCGGCCGGTACCGGGCATCCTCGACGAACTGCCCGCCGTGTGCGGCCGGATCGCGATCGCCTGGTTGTCGGTCGGGGCGCTCGTCGCCGCGTACGCACCCCACCACGCCCTGTCCGCCCGCACCCTCGCCGCGGGCTTCGTGCTCCAGTCGGCGACGGCCTGCGCGACCCGGGGCACCGTGCACTGGCGGCGGCGCGTGCTGCGGCGCGCCCGGCCGCGGGCCGCGCTGGTCTTCGGCCCGGCCGGGACCGCGCAGCGGGTGGCCGCCGCCGTGCTGCGGCATCCGCGGTGCGGGGTGCGGCCGGTGGGCATCGTGACCGAACAGCCGGACGGCGGAGGTCAGTTGCCGGTACTGACGACCGGCGAGGAGGTCGAGCGGGCCCTCATCCAGAACGGTGTGCGGGACGTCCTGGTCGTCCATCCCTCCGCACGGTCCGCCCAGGGGCCGCTGCTGCGGGCGCTCGCCGAGTCGGGCTGCGCGGTGTGGGAGGTGGAGCCCGACTCCCCGTCGTACGCCTCGAAGGACCAGCTCGCCGGGTTCTCCTGCCGTCGGCTGGACATGGGCTCGCGGCGGCGCGGCGGCCTCGGCAAGCGGGCGCTGGACGTGGCCGTCTCCGGGACGCTGTTGCTGATGGTCAGCCCGCTGCTGCTGGTGTGCGCGGTGGCGCTGCGGCTGACCGGCGGGCCGGGTGTGGTGTTCCGGCAGGAGCGCATCGGCCAGGACGGCCGGCCCTTCACCCTGCTGAAGTTCCGCACTCACCGCCCGGTCGACGAGCACGAGGCGGCGACCCGCTGGAGTGTGGCGAACGAAGACCGCATGCCGTGGTTCTGCCGCTTCCTGCGCCGCACCTCACTGGACGAGCTGCTCCAGCTGTGGAACGTCCTGTGGGGCGACATGAGCCTGGTCGGACCGCGCCCCGAACGCCCGTACTTCGTCGCCAAGTTCAGCCAGGCACACCCGGGTTACGCGGCCCGCCACCGCATGCGGACCGGCATCACCGGCCTCTCCCAGATCCACGGTCTGCGCGGGGACACCTCCATCGAGGACCGGGCCCGCTTCGACAACGCCTACATCGACAACTGGTCGCTGTGGCAGGACGTCTGCATCCTGCTGCGCACCGCGGCCGCGCTCGTGCGCCCGACGGGGAGCTGAGCGCATGACCCACGCCCTGACCCTGCCCCGCGTCCGGCAGTGGCCCCCCGTCCTGCCCGTCCTCGCCGTGGTCGCCCTGCTCGCGCTGCCGCTCACACCGGGCGACGAGGGCGGCGCGGGACCGGCCGACGCGCTCTCCGCGCTCGTCGTCGTGTACTGCGCGATCCGTCTCGTACGGGACCGGCGCCGCCCCCTGTCCCGAACGGCGGTCGTGCTGCTGGGCCTGCCCGTGGCCGGGCTCGCGCTCGCCGCGGCGGGGGCGGCCTCGCCGGGGGCGGGCATCAGCGGCATGGGACGTTATCTCCAGGTGTTCGTGCTGGTCCCGGCCGCCGTCATGCTGCTGATCCGTGACCGGGGCGACTTCCGGCTGCTGGCCTGGGCGTTCGTGGGGCTCGCCGTGTGGCAGGGCGCGATCGGCACGCATCAGTACATGACCGGGACCGGCGCCTCGTACCAGGGCCAGGACATCCGGGCCGTCGGTACCTTCGGGGCGAGCGACGTGATGGGGATGGCGACCGTCGTCTCCTTCGGGCTGGTGTGCTCGGTGGGACTGGCCCTGGGCCGGACCTCCGTACGGCAGCGGGCGGTTGCCGCCGGCTGCGCGGTCGCGCTGCTGCTGCCGCTCGCGCTGTCCTTCAGCCGCGGTGCGTGGATCGCCACGGCCGTGACGTGCGGGGCGCAGCTGGTGCTGGCCGGGCTGCGGCGGGCGCTGACGGTGACCGCCGCGGTGGCCGCGACGGGCGTGATCCTGGTGGGCGGGTTCGGACTGGGTTCGGCGCAGCTCCAGGAGCGGATCGACAGCGTCACACGGGTCACCGACGCTCCCGACCAGTCCGTCACCGACCGCTACACGCTGTGGGCGGCAGCGGCCGGCATGTGGCGCGAACATCCGCTCACCGGCGTCGGGTTGAAGGGCTTCCCCGAGCACCGGGACGCGCACGCCTCGCTCGCGCTGTCCGCGGGCAGCGACACGGAGGGCGCTGGCGCGGACTTCCGCAAGCAGCCGCTGCTGTCCCCGCACAACATGTACCTCCTCGTCCTCGCCGAACAGGGCCTGCTCGGCCTGCTCGCGCTCGCGGGCTGCTGGCTGGCCCTGCTGGTGTGCGGGCTGCGCGGGCTGTTCCGGGTACGGCGTGACGGCCCGGGGCTCGACTGCGCTCTCGTCGCCTGCGGCCTGCTGATCTGGCAGCTGATTGACTTCCTGTACGCCGACATCGGCGGCCCCTCGACCGTGCTCACGGCGGTGTGCTTCGGGCTGGTGGCGTGGTGGGCGCTGGTCGGAAGCGGCGCACCGACGGCACGGGACACGGTGCGATGAAGGTGACGCCCTCCAGGCCCGGCGCGCACGCCGACACCGACGGCACCATGGTGGTTCCCTCCGCCCGCACCGCCGACGCTAGCGAACTCACCCCCGTCTCCCGGGGGTTCGTCGCCAAGGCCACCCTGATCACGGCCGCCCTCTCGATCGTCGGAGCCCTGCTCGGGCTGGTCCGTGACCAGGCGCTGGCCCGGCTGTTCGGTGCCGGGAGCGAGACGGACGCCTTCCTGGTGGCCTGGACCGTGCCCGAGTTCGCCTCCACCCTGTTCATCGAGGACGGGCTGTCCTTCGCGCTGATCCCGGCGTTCAGCCTGGCGCTGGCCCGCCGTGCGCAGGGCGCCCCCGGCGACCCGGTCCGCTCGCTGGTGACCGCCACGCTCCCCTGGCTGTCGCTGGCCTTCGTCGGTGTGTCCGCGACGGTCATCGGCGCCGCCCCCTACCTGGTCGAGGCCCTGGCACCGGGGTTGCCCGACCCGGGCCTCGCCGTCGACTGCACCCGGCTGACCGCGCTGAGCGTGCTGGGCTTCGGGCTCGCCGGGTACTGCAGTGCGGCCCTCAGGGCGCACCGGACCTTCCTCGCGCCGGCCGCCATCTACGTGGCCTACAACGCCGGCATCATCACCGCGATGTTCGTGCTCGGCGGCCAGTGGGGCGTGCGCTCGGCGGCCGTCGGGGTCGCGGTGGGCGGTGCGCTGATGGTGGCGATCCAACTGCCCTCAGTCTGGCGGCAGTCGCGACGCCGGGCAACGCCTCGCATCGCATCCGCCGAGGCGTCCGGGCAGAGCATGACGCTGGCGATGGTCGCCACCGTCCTCCTCTTCGCCCTGTGCCGGCAGTCCCAGGTCCTCATCGAGCGCTTCCTCGCCTCCACCCTCCCGGCCGGCGCCATCTCGCACCTCAACTACGCGCAGAAGGTGGCACAGATCCCGATGACGCTGTCGCTGATGCTGTGCACGGTCACCTTCCCGGTGGTGGCGCGGGCGCTGGCCGACGGCGACACGGAGCGGGCCCGGGACCGCGTGGAGCGGGACCTGGCGCTGGCCGCGTGTCTGGTGCTGCTCGGCGCGGCCACGGTGATCGCCTGCGCCCCCCAGATGGTCGGACTCCTCTTCCAGCGAGGCGAGTTCACCGCGGCGGACACGGCGGCGACCGCGGAGGTCATGCGCGTGTACGCACTCGGGCTGCTCAGTCAGACCCTGGTCGGCTGCCTGGTCCGGTCCCACTTCTCGGCGGGCCGCTCCACCTGGTATCCGCTCGGCGCGATGGCCGTCGGCATCGTCACCACCGCCGCCGTCGGCACCTGGACGGTGGGCCCGTGGGGAGTGGCCGGGATCGCCGCCGCGAACGCCGTCGGCATCACCGTCACGGCCATGGTGCTGCTCGCCGGCATGGGCCCGCGCAACGTCCCGATCCGCACCCGGCGGGTTCTCGCCGGGCTCGGCAGGACCCTGTGCGCGGCGGTCGCCGCAACCGTCGCCGGCGCGTACACGGCGAGCCGATTCGACTCGGCGGTACCGGGTCTGGCCGCGGGTTCCCTGACCGTGATCGCCGTCTTCGTCCTGTTCGCCAGGGCCCTGGACGTCCAGGGCGTCGCTTCCGCACTGCGTTCCGTACGCACCGTCACCCGAAGGCTCTCGTATGCCCGTTTCCGCTGACCGCGCCCCTCTCCGAGGCTCGGTGCCCTGGGTGGCGATGTACCACTCCGTGGGCAACTACCCGGACGACCCCTACCGCGTCACCGTGACGCCCGAGCGGCTGGACCGGCAGCTGCGCTGGCTGCGCGGACGCGGCCTCACCGGTGTCTCCGTGGCCGACCTGCTGGCCGCCCGCGCCCGCGGCGAGGGCCGCAAGCTGGTCGGACTCACCTTCGACGACGGTTACGCCGACTTCGTCGACCACGCCCTGCCGGTACTGCGCCGGTACGGCTTCGGCGCCACTCTCTTCGCGCTGCCGGGCCGGCTCGGCGGGGACAACGCCTGGGACCGGCTGGGCCCGCGCAAGCCGCTGCTCACCGCGGAGGGCATCCGGCAGGCGGCGGCGGAGGGGGTGGAGATCGGCTCGCACGGGCTGACCCACGTCGACCTGACCAAGGCCGACGACGCCCTGGTGAAGGCCGAGGTCGTCGAGAGCCGGGCCACGCTGGAGCGGTTGACGGGCTCTCCCGTCAACGGCTTCTGCTACCCCTACGGCACGATCGACCAGCGTGCCGTGGACGCCGTCCGCGACGCCGGATACACGTACGCCTGCGCGATCGACCCCGGTCCGCTGAACGGCCCGTACGCACTGCCCCGTCTGTACGTCGGGCAGGACGACAACGCCGTACGCCTGTTTCTGAAGTACCGGCTGCACCGTCTGCGCCGACGTCCTGTCGAGGGGGTCTGACGTGCGGGCCCTGCATGTCATCACCGGCCTGGGCGTCGGCGGTGCCGAGCAGCAACTGAGGCTGCTGCTGCGGCATCTGCCGGTCGACTGCGAGGTCGTCACGCTCACCAACCCCGGCGCGGTCGCCGACGGGCTGGCCGCCGACGGGGTGCGGGTGACCCACCTGGGGATGGCCGGCAACCGGGACCTGGGGGCGCTGCCCCGCCTGGTCCGGCTGATCCGCGCGGGCGGCTACGACCTCGTGCACACCCACCTCTACCGTGCCTGCGTCTACGGCCGGATCGCCGCGCGGCTCGCGGGAGTCCGGGCGGTCGTCGCCACCGAACACTCCCTGGGTGACTCGCAGATGGAGGGCCGCCCGCTGACGGCGGGGGTGCGTGGGCTCTACCTGGCCAGCGAGCGCCTGGGCCGGACCACGGTCGCCGTCTCCCCCACCGTGGCCGAACGGCTGAGGCGCTGGGGAGTACCGGCCCCCCGGATCGAGGTCGTCCCCAACGGCGTCGACCTGGACCGTTTCCGCTTCGACCCGGACCGGCGCCTGCGCACCCGACAGCGGCTGGGCCTGCCCGAGACGGCGTATCTCATCGGCGGCATCGGCCGGCTCACGGCCGCCAAACGCTTCGACGTCCTGATCCGGGCTCTTGCCCGACTCCCCGCCGACCACTGGCTGTTGCTGGCCGGCGGCGGACCGGAGGAGCACGCCCTGCGGCGGACCGCTCAGGACGCCGGGGTCACGGACCGCGTGCTGTTCACCGGCGAACGCCCCTGCGTCCCCGACGGCACCCCCGGCCCCGACCTGCCCTCCCTCACCTCGGCGATGGACCTGCTCGCCTCCCCCTGCCCGGAGGAGACCTTCGGTCTGGCGATGGTGGAGGCGCTGGCGTCCGGGCTGCCCGTTCTCTACTCCTCCTGCCCGGCGCTCGAGGACCTGCCCGCGCACACCGCGGGGGCCGCGCGCCTCGTCCGGGGCGGCCCCGACACCTTCGCGCGGGCCGTCACCGCGACCCGGGCCATGGGCCCTGGCCCGCGCACCGCGCCCGAGGCTGCCGACCGCTACAGCATCACCCGCAGCGCCGATCGCCTGATGAACGTCTACGCGGCCGCGGTGGCCACACCTTCCATGTCTGAATCACCCCAGGGAGTCCCTTCCTCATGACCGAGAACCCCACTGGACCAAGCCACTCGGCCACCGGCCTGGCCCGCGTCAGGACCCTGCCGCCCTGGTCCCTGCTCGCGGCCGGAACCCTCGTCGGCGGTCTGCTCGGCGGGGTGTACGGGGTCGTCGAGCCGCCCGAGTACTCCGCCACGTCCTACGTCGTCGCCGTCCCGACCGCGAAGTCCGACCCGGCGACCGCGACCGGCTTCGCGCAGGCCTACGGCCGGGTCGCCACGCAGCTCGCGGTGCTCGGGGACGCGCAGGTGTGGGCCGGAGTGCCGGTGACGACGCTGAAGTCGAGCGTGCGGACTCAGACCTCGCCGGACGCCCCGATGGTCTCCATCACGGCCACCTCCACCCGCCCCGACCTCGCCGCCGACATGGCCAACGCCGTCTCCCGCGCGCTGACCCGGCACGCGAACGACACCAAGGACGCCACCCGCGTCGAGCTCCAGCAGTTCGCCCGGGCCACCAAGCCCAGCGAGCCGTCCTCGGCCTCCCCGGTCCTGATCGGCCTGGTGGGCGCGAGCGCGGGTGGCCTGCTCGGCGGGCTGGCGCTGCTGGCCCGGCCCAGGCGACCCGGGGACACGTCCGGACGCCCCGCCTCCGTACCGGGCCCGGCCCTGGCCGCCGACGCCCACGGGCAGCTGTGAGGTACCGGGCGGAACTCGTCACCACAGAACAGGACTTCGCCGAACTGGCGGCGGAGTGGGGCGACTTGTACCGCCGGTGCGGGTCCGCCACCCCGTTCCAGAGTCACGCCTGGCTGCACTCCTGGTGGCTGTCGTACGGCAGACGCGGCCGGCTGCGGCTGGTGCTGGTGCGCGACGGGGCCGACCTGGCCGCCGCCGCGCCGCTGATGCGCGTGGACCGCCCGGTGCCCTCGCTCGTGCCGCTCGGCGGGTCCATCTCCGACTACGGGGACGTCCTGCTGGACGACGAGCGCGGCCCGGAGGCGGTCGCCGCACTCGCCGATGGCCTGTCAGCTGCCGCTCGCACCGCCCTGATCGACCTCCGCGAGGTACGCCCGGGCGGGGCCGCCGAGCGGATCTACGGCCACTGGAGCGGGCCCCGGCGCCGGGTGGACGACTCGGTGTGCCTGGAACTGCCCGCCGCTTCCATGGACGAACTGATCACGCGCCTGCCCACGGCCAAGGCCCAGCAGCGGGTCCGCGCCAAGCTGCGCAAGCTGACCGCCCTCGGGATCCAGCGGCACACCGTGACACCGGACGAGGTGGACAAGGCGCTGCGGCGGCTCATCGAGCTGCACGCACTCCAGTGGGAGGGCCGAGGGGTGACACCCGAGCATCTGCGACCGCGGTTCCGCGAACACCTGGTGCGCTCGGTCGCGCCGATGGTGCGCTCCGGGGACGCGGTGGTCACCGAGTTCCGCCTCGACGACGACGTGGTGGCCGTGGACCTGACCCTGCTGTCGCGGCGGCTCGCGGGCGGCTACCTGTACGGCGCCCACCCATGCCTGCGGGAACGCAGGGCGGACGTGGCGGTGATGCTGCTCGACGCATGCAGCCGGCACACCCAGGACGGCGGGCACGGCACGCTGAGCCTGCTGCGCGGCAACGAGCCGTACAAGCACCACTGGCGGCCCGAGGAGGTCGTCAACCAGCGGCTGCTGCTGGCCCGGCGGCGCACGGCCCCGCTGCTGGCGGCGGTCGAGTGCGACGTGGCCGCGCGGCGGCGGGGCAAGGAACTGCTGCTCCACTGGCAGGGCCGGACGGAGCGGAAGGAGCGCCACGGTGACGGCGGATCGTGAGGGAGTCCGCCGCCACCGGCCGGCCGCGCTACGGGTTGCGCGCCCACCAGTCGAAGCGCAGGCACAGCTTCCCGCCGAGCCAGTACTCGACCCAGTCGCCCAGATCCAACGGCGCGCACTTGGGCGGGCTCGTCGGGCTGGCGGGGGCGGTGGGCTCTTCCGGCTCCGTGACGGGGTCGGTGGGCTCGGCCGGCTCCGTGAGGGGGTCGGTGATGGTGCCGGAGAGGAGGGCCCGGTAGATCTCTGCCGCCCTCGGGTTGTCCGGGCACTGCCACACACCGTGCGGGCAGTAGTCGGTCAGCGTGTTGTAGAGCGGCTTGTGCTCGTTCATCCAGGCGAGCATGCGCCGCATGTATTCGGCGTTGTCCCCGTTGCGGAACAGTCCCCATTCCGGATAAGAGACGGGCTTTCCGTGAGCCTTGGCGAAATCCACCTGCGCCTGAAGGCCGTAGGGCTCATTCACCTGTTCGTCGAATGTCACCCCGGACGGCTGGTCGTAGGAATCCATGCCAACGATGTCGACCGAGTCGTCCCCCGGATAACACTGCGTCCAGGGCACGGCGTCCCGTCCTCGGGACGGCGCGAAGTCGAACCGGAACTTCTGCCCCGGCACCGCACGCATGGTCGTGACGATCCTGTTCCAGTACGTCTTCCAGGCCTCCGGGTCGGGCCCGCAGCGATGGGTGTATGTGCTGCCGTTCATCTCCCAGCCGAGCACGATCACCGTGTCCGGCACCTTCAGCCGCACCAGCCGTTCGGCCAGGGCGCGGAAGTGACGGTCGAACCGGCCGGCGGCGCCCTGGCGCAACAGCAGCCGCACCTCGGCGTCGGAGACCTGCTCCTCGTTGCGCTCCAGCATGGGGACGTTGAGGACGAACATCCGGTCGTCCCGCCCGGTGCGCCAGCGCGCCCACGCGTCGAGGAACCCGGGGGCGCCCTCGATGTTGCTCCAGCGGTCACCGGGCAGATAGGTGTGTCCGACGCGCAGTTCGGCACCGCCCAGCCAGCGGCTGAGGTCGAGCATGCGGGCCACACCACTGGGGCCGTAGTCGAGGTAGGCGCCGAACGCGGGGGCATGCCTTCCGGGCCACGCCGGGGCCGGGAGGGGTGGCGGTGTCACCCTCGGCTGCTCGGGCAGGGCCGGGGCCACGGGAACCGGTGTGACAGCGGGTGCCGGAGCGGGAGGACCGGCGACCCGTGCCACCCCCGCACCCGCGGCGAATCCTGGACCGGACGCCAGTGCCGTCGTGGCGACGACCGACGCCGCGACGACGGCCAACCGCCCGGGCCGGGTCCGTCGATGCTGTGGGGCCATGCCTGCTCCTCTCTCCACGCTCGGACTTTCGCTTTCGCTCTCTCTGTCGCGCCCTCAGGCTTTTCCCTTACCTGACACTCAGTCATATCAATATGAATTCCGCCACCGTGCTTACGGCTTTCGTGTGCTCCGATCGCCCGCACGAGTGACACAACCGAAGGACGATGCCGTGTCGCCGTTCGACAGCCGGGTCCCCGCAGTACTGCTGCGGATCGACCCCAATCCCTTTCACCACGGAACGCTGGGTGCCGTGCGCTCACTCGGCCGGGCGGGTCTGGAGGTGCACCTGGTCGCCGACTGCGCGGGAAGTCCGGTCCGTGCGTCCCGTTTCGTACGGCAGTTGCACCCCCCGCCGCCGCCCGGCGCGTCCCAGTCCGACATCGCTGTCGTGCTGCGTCAGGTGGCCGCCCGGATCGCCGGTCACGCCGTCCTGATCCCGATGGACGACGCGAGCGCGGTCGCGGTCGGCCGGCTGCGCGAGGAGCTGGCCCCCTCCTACCTCCTGCCGCAGCAACCCCCGGCGCTGCCCGAGCGGGTGGCCGACAAGGCCGAGTTGGCGGCGGTGTGCGCGGCCGCGGACATCCCGCATCCGGAGACGGTCGTCCCGGCGAGCGCCGGCGAGGCCGCCGCCGCGGCCTGGCGGCTGGGCCTTCCGGTGGTGGCGAAGTGGAGCCGCCCCTGGCTGCTGCCGACGGCGGGCGGGCTGCGCAGCACGGTCGTGGTGCGCAGCCCGCAGGAGGCGCACGAGCTGTATCTGCGCACCGAGGAGGCGGGCAGCCGGCTGCTGCTGCAGGCGTTCCTGCCGCCGGGCCCGGACCGCGACTGGTTCTTCCACGGTTACGCCGACCGCACGGGCGCGGTGATCGGCGGCGGCCCCGGCGTGAAGGAACGGTCCTGGCCGCGCGCGGCGGGCCTGACCGCGGTGGGGCGCTGGCGGCCGAACCCGGACGTGCAGGCGCTCGCCGAGCGGCTCACCGGCGCACTGGGCTACCGCGGAATCCTCGATCTCGACTTCCGCCGCTGCGGCACGACCGGCGCCTACCACCTTCTCGACTTCAACCCGCGCCCCGGTGCCCAGTTCCGGCTCTTCGCGGACAGCGCGGACCTGGACGTCGTACGGGCCCTGCACCTGGACCTGACCCACCGTCCGCTGCCGGAGGGTTCTCCCCTGCCGGGGCGCGCCTTCGTGGTGGAGAACTACTCCCCGCTCACCCTGCTGCGTCCCGCTCCCGACGGACGTGAACTGGCCTGGCACGCGGAGGACGACCCGGAGCCGGGCCGGGCGATGCGGGGGCTGTGGGCACGCCATGTGTCCCGCCGCGTGCGGGAACGACTGCTACGGCCGGGCGCAGACGGAACCGGACGCCTGGCCGAGGCCACCGTGTCCGTGCCACCGCCCTCCCCCGCCACGCCCTACCGGTCCCCCGCACTTGCGAACGGCCTCCCCGACGAGCTGTCCGACGAAAAGAAAGTGAGCAGCTGCTGATGTACGACCTCCTGGTGGTGGGCGCGGGCCCGTACGGTCTGTCCATCGCGTCCCATGCGGCGGCCGCCGGACTGCGGCTGCGGGTGTTCGGCCGCCCCATGGCCTCGTGGCGTGACCACATGCCGCGCGGGATGTTCCTCAAGTCGGAACCCTGGGCGTCCAACCTGTCGGACCCGGCGGGCCGGCTGCGGCTGGACGCGTACTGCGCTGGCCAGGGCGTGGCAGCCGAGCACGGGGAGCCGATCCCGGTGGAGATGTTCGCCGCGTACGGCCAGTGGTTCGCCCGTAACGCGGTACCGGAGGTGGACGAGCGGACGGTCACGCGGATCGCCCCCTGCCCGGGCGGCTTCGAGGCGGTCACCGAGGACGGCGAGACCCTGCACGCCCGCGCGGTCGCGCTGGCGGTCGGTGTGATGCCCTTCGTGGAGCTGCCGGCCGCCCTGCGCGGGCTCCCCGCCTCCCTGGTGTCGCACAGCAGCCATCACGACGACCTCAACCGCTTCCGCGACCGGGACGTCACCGTGATCGGCGGTGGCCAGGCGGCCCTGGAGACGGCGGCCCTCCTCGCCGAGCAGGGCACGCGCGTACGCGTCCTGGCGCGCGCCGACCAACTGGAGTGGAACGACGTGCCACCGCCCTGGCAACGCCCCTGGTGGCAGAGGGCGCGCGCCCCTCACAGCGGCCTCGGCCCCGGCTGGCGCAACTGGTTCTACTCCGAACGCCCCGGCCTCTTCCACCGGCTTCCCGAGGCGAGGCGGACACGGATCTGCGCCTCGGCGCTGGGGCCGGCCGGAGCCTGGTGGCTGCGGGACCGGATCGAGCCGGCCGTCGAGGTGCACCTCGGCCACGAGGTGGCGGCGGCCCGTCCGGTGCGCGGCGGGGTGCGGCTCGATGTGGTGAGCGGCGGGGGCGGGTCGGAACCGTCGGGGTCGGGGCGGGCCCTGCGTTCCCTGGAGACCGAGCATGTCATCGCCGCCACGGGCTTCAGGGCGACGGGAGAGCGTCTGCGGCTGCTCTCCGACGAACTGCGTGGCTCCCTGGCGACGGTGGCCGACGGCGCGCCGCAGGTCGGGCGGGACTTCGAGTCCTCTTGTCCAGGGCTGTTCCTCGCGGGTCTGGTGACGGCGTCCGGCTTCGGCCCGGCCATGCGCTTCGTGCACGGGGCGACCTTCACGGCGAGCACGCTCGTGGGCGGAGTGCGGAGGCACCTGTCCACGGGCTCACCCGGCGGAACGATCCCGGCGCCCAGCGGCCGGGGACAGCGCGGGGCGGCGCCCGCCGTGCGGCCCTGACGCAGCTTCTGGCCGGGTGACTCGGCCACCACGGGGAGGATGCCGGGCGTGCGCGGCCGGCACCCTCCACGGGTCATCGACGGGACACTGCTCGGCTTCGCCGGTACAGGACGGCTCCGGCCGCGACCAGTGCGGCGCTCGCGGCCGATGTGCCGAGCAGGGCCTCGCTGCCGGTCTCCGCCAGAGCGGGCCGGTCGTCTCCGGTGTGCGGAGTCACGTGGCCGCCGTCGGCGGGGGGAGGCGTGCTCTTCCCCCCGGGGGGTGGGGTGGACGGAGGAGTCGTCGCAGGGGTGTCGCCGTATCCGTCCGAGGTGTCCTCGGCGCAGGAGTTGCCGAAGGCGGGGTTGAGTACGGTGGCCAGACCGACGCTGTCGCCGCACACGTTCAACGGCACCTCGACCGGAACCCGCACGTCGTTGCCGGAGCCGACGCCGGGCGAACCCTCGGTCCCGCCATCCGCGTCCTCATCTTGGTCATGACCCGAGCCGTATGAGGAGTCGTCCTCAACTCCCTCGTCCCGCGCAGCGCAGTCATTGCCGAAAGCGGGGTCGAGTGCGGCGGCCACGTCGATCGTGTTGCCGCACAGGTTCAACGGCACCTCGACCGGGACCTGCACGTCGTTGCCGCTCACCACACCCGGCGAGTCCACGGCGGACCCGTTCGCCTGCGAATCGGCCAGGGCGGGACTACCACACAGGGACAGAACACTCGTCGCGGCGGCGGCCGCGAACATTCCCCTGCTCAGGGTCTGTCGCACTCTTGATCGTCTTCCTGCTTGAAGAAATGGAAAAGCCGGCCTTGGAACGGACAAGGATGTCCAAGGCCGGCCATGACGCAGCCGTACGGCTGGTGGGGAACGACGTCAGCCGTTCACACACACGTTGCCGAACGCCGGGTTCAAGATCCCGCCTACGTTCACGGAGTTGCCACACACATTGATGGCCGCGTGAATGGGAATCTGGACCACGTTGCCGGACAGGAACCCTCCGGAACCGACGGCGACACCCTGGGCCTCCGCGTCAGCGAAAGCCGGAGTGGCCGCACCCAGAGCCATGATCACGCCCGCAACGACAGCAGCGGTCTTCTTCATGAACTTTCCCTTCTCTGCGGTCATGCCTCATTGACGGCCGAAACCGCGCGAGCACAGCCGTACGGCTCGCACCATGACCAGCAGCCTGCACACGAGAAATTGACCGAAGAAGGGAAAATCAACTGGCGACACACCGAAATTCACTCGGATGGGCCGCATAATACCGCCGCCGTACCGCCGAAAGAGCTACACAGCCGCCGACACCCTCACCCTGCGGGACGGCTTACTTCTCGCTGTTCGCCGACAGGACCGACACGTCCTCCAGGACGTGCGAGAGCGCGCCGTCACGCTTGGCCTGCGTGGAGTTGTCGGCACACTGCTGGGTCATGTCGTCCGAGAGGATCGGCACATCCTGGACCGGGATGAGGTTGATGACGGCGACGTTGATGTCCTCCAGGGCGGCGCACGGCTTGTTCAGCGTGCCGTTGACCAGGGAGAGCTGCGGGCTCATGTCGCCCTTGGTCGCCGAGTTGCCGAATTTCGACGAGGCGCCGTTGCCGTTCGCCACGGTCGGCCCCTTGTCGTCACCGATGGCAAGCGCCTGGGGCGCGGCCGCCACCGACATGCCAATGACAGAAGCGGCAGCCGCCGCGGCGACCATTGCCTTCTTGAGCACTTCGCTTTCCTTTCGTCGTAGCGACGCATGTCCTACGGCCTCATCAACCGGGCCCTCGTGAATTGGTTGCGGGGATTCACCCGGTTGGCCCGCATGAAATGCCGGTGCACCTGATCACCAGGGCCGACGAGGCTCGCCAGGCGGTTTCGGTATGGGCCGACGGAGTGAACGGGAGAAACCATGCTGCGCCAATGCAGTTGAACCAGATCGCTCCCACGCAGACGTTTCCTCCGAAAGGACTGGCCAGTGATCAAGAAGGTCTTTGCCACCGCCGCGATTGCCGCTTCCGTCATGGGCGCCGCCGCTGCCGCGGCTCCGCAGGCGATGGCGCTCGGCGACGACGCGGGGCCGGTCTCCTCGAACGGTAACGGCGCGATGCAGAGCTTCGGCAACTCGAGCACGTACGGCAACATGAGCCCCCAGATGGCTCTGATCCAGGGCTCCTTCAACAAGCCGTGCCTCGCTCTGGACGACGTCAGCGTCCCTGTCGTCAACCTCATCCCCGTCCACGACGTGCCGATCCTCTCGGACGACATGACCCAGCAGTGTGCCGAGAACTCCACGCAGACCAAGCGTGACGGCGCGCTGGCGCACCTGCTGGAGGACGTGTCGGTCCTGTCCCAGAACGGCGAGGGCTGACATCGACGGGAGGGCGGGGCCACCGAACTGATCGGTGGCCCCGCCCTTCGTGCGCCCTCGACCGGATGCAAGGTCGCCAACCCGCTTGCCACCCACGCCGGTTGTGCAACACTCGTGCTCAACTGGCCCGTCTCGTCCTGGCGTCTGCCAGGGGTCGCTTCGTCGTTCGAGGTGTCACACGTGTTGCTGAAATGACGGCGACACGGCGGCCACTGCTGTCACACGGCGACCTCTTGATCAAGCTGGTGTCTTCTGCGAAGGAGACCACCGTGCGAATTTCTGACATGCAGCGCTGCGAGGTCCGGCCGGGACAACTCGTCGAGTGGACGGTCAGTGCGGCGACCGTCGCGGCTGCGGCGGTG
Organism: Streptomyces canus; assembly: GCF_001514145.1. Lineage (GTDB taxonomy): Bacteria > Actinomycetota > Actinomycetes > Streptomycetales > Streptomycetaceae > Streptomyces > Streptomyces canus. The sequence goes on along the minus strand of NZ_KQ948658.1, from coordinate 134,561 downwards.
CTGCCACCGGATCCGCGGCCGCCGGCGTACATCCAGGAGTCGCACGTCAGGACGGCACGGTCGGTGCGCGAGGACGGTCTGTTCGTGCCCACGTGGCTCGGGGCGGCCTTCGACCTGCCGGGCCGTGTGGACCTCGGTGCGCTGGAAGGGGCCCTGCGGGACTGGACGTTGCGGCACGAGACGCTGCGCAGCGGATTCAGGTGGGCCGGGGACGACATGCAGCGCTTCACTCTCGATGCGAGGGACGTGTCGCTGCAACGGGAGGTGGTCGGTGACTTCACCGAGCCGGAGGCGCTGGTCAGTTACCTCCAGGGCCGGTTCGACATCGCGGCGGACGCACTGGGTTGGCCGAACCTCATGTATGCGGCGGTCGTTCGCGAGGACTCCGTCAGTGTCTACATGGCCTTCGACCACACCAATGTCGACGCCTACTCCCTGCAGCGCATCCCGGAGGAGATCAGCGAGCTGTACATGGCCGGCGTCACGGGAGAGCCCGTCGTCGGTACGCCTGTGGGAAGTTACGTCGACTTCTGCGAGCAGGAGCGGGCGAACGCCGACGGGATCGACGACACCCACGCGATCGTCGCGCGCTGGCGGGAGTTCGTGAGCCGGTGCGACGGAAGGCTCCCGGAGTTCCCCGTCGACCTCGGTGTGCAGCCCGGCGGGGTTCTGCCCGCACAGAAGCTGCTGTGTGAACCACTCGTCGACGCGAGCGCCGCCGCCGCGTTCGAGGAGTACTGCCGTCCCTACGGCGGGAGCCTGGTGGGCATCCTGGCGGCGACCAGTCTCATCGTCCACCAACTCGGCGGACAGCCGGTCTACCGCACGGTCGTGCCGTTCCACACCCGGCTGAAGTCGGCGTGGTCGGATTCCGTGGGCTGGTATGTCGGCGGCGCCCCGATCGAGGTGCCCGCGGCCCGGGACTTCGAGGAAGCGCTCGTCTCGGTCCGCGCCGAGTTGCGGGCCAACCGGTCGCTGGCGCGCATTCCGCTGGCCCGCGTGCTGCGCCTGCTCGGCACGGACTTCCGTCCGACGTCACCCGACATGTACTCGATGGTCTCGTACGTCGATGCCCGCCTCATTCCCGGCTCGGCCCGCTGGGCGGAGCAGAGGGCGTACGGGCTGATCCGGGTGTCGTACGGCGACCAGGTGTGCGCCTGGGTCAACCGGCTGCACGAGGGCCTGTGGTTCGCCTGTCGCTACCCGGACACCGAGGTCGCCCACAAGAACGTGCGGCGGTACGCCGAAGGACTGCGGGACGTGATCGTCTCCGTACCCGCGCATGGTTGCCTGCGGGTCGCGGAGCCGGTGTTCACCTGACGCGACTTGCTTTTGCTTCAACCGCGTTGACCCGTCCCCCATCAAAACCGTTTCCTCGGGCGGGCAGTTGGCGTCAACTCGGTGATGGTGCGGGGTGTATCCCCCTCAGGAACACGCCTGTTGCGTGCAGGTACCCACCATGATTACTGCTAGTATTCGGTCAGTCACGCTAGGCAATCAGCTGTGGCGTACGAGCGACGAACGAGGTGTTCCATGCGCAAGATTCAGCAGGTCGTGATCGCAGCAGCAGTGGCGGCCGGCGGCCTGTCCGCCGTCGGCGCCGGCACCGCCGCCGCCGACACCTCCGACGGGGGGCTGCAGGTGAACAACCTCTACCGCCCCTACCAGGAGTGCAGTCCGCAGACGGTGGCCGAGAACAACGTCCCGATCGGCGTGCTCGGCCTCGCGACCACCACGGACACCACCTGCGGCCAGTTCAACACCGCCTTCCAGGGCTGAAGTCGGCAGGCACCCCCCACAAAGGACAACGCATCAGATGTTCAACAGAAGGAAGATCGCGGCCCTTTCGGTGCTGACCGGGGGCATCCTCATGACCTGCGTCGGCATCACCCAGGCGCAGGCCGCGGCGGGCCCGGGAACCTGCACTCGCGACCTGTTCGGTTTCACCTGCACCCAGCAGATCACGGGAGTGATTCCCGAAGATGGCGTCATCCCCCACCAGGAGACCTGCAAGCCCGTTGAGCCCGTGACACTGCCCGCCGCCCTGGGCAACGGCAGGGCGCGGCTGGGCCCCGAGGTAACCTGCGCCTCCCCGGCATTGACAGCACCCGATGCGACCGGCACCGCACCGGAGGGGACCGGCCTGTTGGGCTGAGCCCCACAAACCGATGACGCGACATGGGGAACGTAGATCCTCGATAGCTACACAGTGTGTGTATATGCTCACATTGAGTAGTCAAGCCGGGCGGTCCTGCCCGGGTGAGAAAGGGTCAACCATGCGTATGTATCAGCGCGCTGCAGTCGTAGCGGCGGCGATTGCGGGGCTGTCCACCCTCGGTGCCGGCGTCAGTTTCGCCGGTAACGACGACGCGCCTCCGCCGATCGCCGCCGTGGCCTCCTCGACGGCCAACGCCGTCGCCACTGGGGGCAGCTACTACAACCTGCCGGAGGTCCAGCCGGAGGCCCAGCCCGAGGTCCAGCCGGAGGCCCAGCCCGAGGTCCAGCCCGAGGTCCAGCCGGAGGTCCAGCCGGAGGTCCAGCCGGAGGTCCAGCCCGAGGTCCAGCCCGAGGTCCAGCCGGAGGCCCAGCCCGAGGCCCAGGAGCACGCCGAGCCCGAGACGGGTTTCGAACATCACCAGGACGGCGGCGAAGAGTAAAGACGCCCCTAAAGCTCCTCCACACAGCGCCACATGGGCACCACAACCCCCTTCGGAAGCTTGATGCACATGGCACGAACGCTACGTTCGGTCCCGCGTCGATACAGCGGGTTCAACGGAGTGCTGAGTGATACCCCGTGGCGCATGCAGCCCGGACGCGCCGCTCGATCAGGGCACGCGTCCGGGCTGCGGCCATGTTGCCGCCGAGCGCAGCTGCCAGCGCGTCCAGGCACAGAACGCTCTGTTTCGACCTTCTAGGCCCGGGCGCACGCTGGTCATCGGCACCAGCGCTCGGGCCTCCGTCGTAAAGGAATCCAGTACATGTTTACTCCGCAGAAGATCGCCGCCGTCTCGGGCCTCGTCACAAGTCTCGCCGCGATCTGCCTCGGTGCCTCACACGCATATGCGGCCGGCGCCGACTGCACGACCACCGCGCAGGGTGACACCGTCTGCATTCGCAAGAGCGAGACGCACGTCGAGAAGGACGGCACGAATGTCATCCAGCAGACGCAGGACTGCTCGACGACAGACCGACCCCAGGTGGTGGATCCGCAGGACGAGCTGTTGGACGGTGGTTCCGCAAGCGTCGGGCCGGTTGTGGAGTGCTCCAACACGGCCACCCTGCCCAAGGACTTCAACAAGGACTTCAGGAAGCCGCACATCGGGTTCTGATCGCCAGCGTCGAATGCCGGGCCGGGATCGTCCCCGGCCCGGCATTTCGCTTTTGTGCGGCAGGTCTGCCCGTGAAACGGAAAATCCCCGGCGCCCCGTCAGCGATCGGGGCACCGGGGAAGGGTCACGCCTTACTTGGCGACCGAGTTGTCGCAGCCCATGGTGGAGCCGATGTCGGTGGCCTGGGCGCCCGGGTTGCCCTCGCCGTTCAGCCCGTTGCCCAGCAGGCCGTTGAGGATGCCAACCTCGCCGAGGAGGTCGAGGTTCAGGTCGTGCGACCGGCAGTTGGAGCTCTGCGTGACGTTGAATCCGCCGTCACCCTGGCCCGCGTTGGCGGTGCCTGCACCCAGGAGGCCGAGGCTCCCGAAGGCGACGACGAGGACGGCAGCAGTGCGGAGCTTACGCATGTCATCTCCGGTGAAGTGAGGTGGACGCGATCCCCGATTGATCAACGTCCGTGCAGTCATGAAGGCCGAACGAACAGCCGACAGAATCCAGCGACGCGCCGGACCTTCGCTGTCGAGCAGGCCGGGTGACACACAAATGGTCCCGGCCCGATGCCGGGACCATTTGGTGTTCGGCGCCGTGGCGCCGGGCAGAGCCTTAGAAGGCGCTGTTGTCGCAGCCCATGGTGGAGCCGATGTCGGTGGCCTGGGCGCCCGGGCTGCCCTCGCCGTTCAGCCCGTTGCCCAGCAGGCCGTTGGCGATGCCGACCTCGCCGAGGAGGTCGAGGTTCAGGTCGTGCGACGTGCAGGTGCTGCTTTGCGTGACGTTGAATCCGCCGTCACCCTGGCCCGCGTTGGCGGTGCCTGCACCCAGGAGGCCGAGGCTCCCGAAGGCGACGACGAGGACGGCAGCAGTGCGGAGCTTACGCATGTCATCTCCGGTGAAGTGAGGTGGACGCGATCCCCGATTGATCAACGTCCGTGCAGTCATGAAGGCCGAACGAACAGCCGACAGAATCCAGCGACGCGCCGGACCTTCGCTGTCGAGCAGGCCGGGTGACACACAAATGGTCCCGGCCCGATGCCGGGACCATTTGGTGTTCGGCGCCGTGGCGCCGGGCAGAGCCTTAGAAGGCGCTGTTGTTGCAGCCCATGGTGGAGCCGATGTCGGTGGCCTGGGCGCCCGGGTTGCCCTCGCCGTTCAGCCCGTTGCCCAGCAGGCCGTTGAGGATGCCGACCTCGCCGAGGATGTCGAGGTTCAGGTCGTGAGACCGGCAGTTGGAGCTCTGCGTGATGTTGAACTTCTCGCCGTGCTCGTCCTGACCGCCGGCGTTGGCAGTGCCGCCGGCGAGCCCGATGCTGCCGAGTGCAGCTACCAGGACAGCAACGTTGCGAAGCTTGCGCATGTCATCTCCGGTGAAGTGGATGGATGCGATCTGTAACAGATCGACTCCCTACAGCTACGGAAGATTAGTGCGAAACGTCACAAACTGGTCGAAGGCGCGCCGAATTCGTGATCGCGGAGCGAAAACACCCAAAAGCCGTATCGCATGCGAATAGGTCCTGGGCAACGATCCCTGAGCCCGTCCCGGGCGTCGACGTCCGGCCGCCCTGCAGAGCTAGCGAGCGCTGGCGAGGGCGTTCGACTGGCTGTTGGCCTGGGTGCATTCGACGCCCCGGGTCTGGGAGGCGCCGAGCAGCGCGACCGGGACATTCGCGTCGAGCAGGGTCTGCGGGCTGCACTCCTGGGCCGGTCGGAACAGGTTGTTCTGGGCCGGCGCGACACCCTGCGCCGTCCGCGCCGTCTGCGCCGTCTGCGGGGCCGGGGAGGAGAATTGAGGGTTGATCTGCGGGTTGAGCTGAGGGTTGAGCTGCGGTGCAACCTGGGTGCCGCGCTGCGCGGCCGGGGCCGGGGCCGGCTGCTGAACGGTCGGCGAGCCGTAGCTCTGCGTGGTCGCCTGAGCGGACGTGGCTGTGGTGGCCTGGGCGTCCGGCTGCGAAACGGGAGGCGGCACAGCCCCGTTGAAGGCGGCGGGGGTGACGGCAGAGCTCGATCCTGCCCCGACGGCGGTCAGTCCGCCGGCCGCTGCGACGACGAGCGCGATTTGCTGGAGCTTGCGCATTGAATTCTCGGCCCTTCATTGACCTGTGCACGAAATTCTGGGGAAACGCTGATACGGCAGCGCAGTTGCAGCTGTTCGCACTGCCCTGAGTGGCTGCGATGGACCAACGTCCTTGCCCCGTGGGGAACGAGACAAGAACAGACGCAGATACGGGCGCCGGGCCGTGTCACTCGTTTGCCGCATACGGCGTACGGGCCACAACGCCCGCTGCGGCACGCGGCAAACGGGTGACGGGCCGTGGGATTCCGTGACCACGGCCAGGCGTCCTCGTTCCAACCGGGAGAGGGCAGCGACCGTAGACCTGAAGAGGGTGAGTCGAGTCGCTGTCGGCTTTGATGCGAAGTCCGCGTGCCACTCGGGATCACCGTTGCTGACCGTGCAGTTGGGAGCAGCGCACCGGCTGCACGCGTGACCGCACTGAATGCAATGAACTTCCCAATTCAGGTATGAAGGGCCGAGAGTTTCATGCGCAAGCTTCACAAGGCCGTGCTCCTAGTAGCAGCGGCCAGCGGTCTGTCCGCCATGGGCACCGGCATCAGCCATGCCGACTCTCCCATCGCTCCCCCGCCGGCGCCGGCTCCCGACAACCCGGCTCCGCAGGCCGCCCCGGCGCCCGCCTACCAGTCGGCACCTCAGGCCGCGCCCGCACCCGCCTACCAGCAGGCACCGCAGGCCGCCCCGGCGCCGGCGTACCCGTCGGCACCGCAGGCCGCACCCGCACCCGCACCCGCACCCGCCTACCAGCAGGCACCCCAGGCCGCACCCGCACCCGCCTACCAGCAGGCACCCCAGGCCGCACCCGCACCCGCCTACCAGCAGGCACCTCAGCACGCCAGCTACGCCGCCGCCTCGGCGCAGGGGTCGGCACAGGCCTCCGCCTCGCCGTACGCGCAGCAGGCGGTACCCGCGCAGCCGGCACCGGCCGCACCGGCTCCCGCACCCGCACCCGCACCCGCACAGCCCCAGGTCATGCCGCAGGTCATGCCGCAGGTCGCCCCCCAGTTGGCCGTCCCCCAGACCTTCGCGCCAGAGCCGCCGACGACTGTCACCCCTCAGGTGAACCCGCAGGTCAACCCGCAGGTCAACCCGCTCATCAACCCGCAGCTCGCGTCGGCGGGCGCGCCGCAGCTGGCTCCGGTCGGCCTCGGACAGCTCGCGGCGCCTCCCGTCGGCCAACTGGGGCTTCCCCGACTCGGCTGACGGCCGCCAGAGCCGCGTCCACCACATCCCCCTCTTGCAGACCCCATCCGCTCGAAATGGAGTACCCCATGCGCACGTTCCACAAGGCAGTCCTCGTGGGCGCCATCCTCGGCAGTGTCGGCTCCCTCGGCGCCGGCGCCGCCTTGGCACACGGTGAGCCGGGCAACGACTTCGACATCACGCAGGGCATCGAATGCCGCTCGCACGACATGAACATCGAGGTAATCGGCAGCATCGGGGCCCTCACCGGCCTGGCAGGCAACCTGCTGAACGGTGAAGGCAACCCCGGTGCGCAGCAGAACCACCTCGGTTCAGACATGGGCTGCGACAACCGGGCGTTCTGACTGACCTTCACCACCTCTTGTCCGGCTCGTTCCGGCACAAGCCGACGGTGCAGCGGACTGCGTGCAGGCGACCGCCGACGTCCAACAGCCGCCAAGCCACCTCGATCCCCGGGATGCACCCCCGTCCGTCCTCTTTTTGGCCCTGGTCGGCTCGGGGGTGCAGACAAGGGAGATACGCAGCCACCTACCACATCCCGCAACCCGCCGTGTGGTCTCCCATCTCACTCCCTACCCGCGCCGAGACAATCTCGGTGTGGGGCGAGGGAGTTTTCTGTGTTGGATGGCCTACGCGCCCCGCGCCAACGGGTCATACCTCACCAGGCCCTCAACAGGTGGGGGATGGGGCGCAGGATCAGGAGCCGGCCGACCAAGCCGGCAATCGTGGCTCGTCGGATGAGCGGCCTTCGGCCGGGAGGACCACGAGACCGGGGACACGGTCGAGCGCAGCGTCGACCGCGTCGGGGAGTGCTGGCCGCAGCGCGTCAGCGGCGCCACATCGGACTGCGCATGGCAGCAGTTGCCGTCAGCGCCGGTGGGCCGTCGGAGGCGACGGCCCACCGGCGCTTCTCCGCGTGGACAAGGGCCAGGATGTGGGACGAACTCCACCGCCTGGTCCTCGACCGGGGCCGCATCAGCGGGCTTTCACCCTGTTGCCGGCCGGCGGTGTCAGCTCGTGCTGAGTGGTGGTTTACTCGGCGTCGAGCTGATGGTCGGCCCACACGTAGCTTTCGGGCAGCAGGTCGGTGACAAGGAGGGTTCGGAGACGGTCGTCTTCGCCGACGATGACCTTGAGGGCGGGGAAGTAGTCGGGAAGGACTTGGCGGCACCGGCCGCACGTGTGGACAACCCCGGTCGCGGTCGCCCACGGCGATGATCGTGTCCAGGTCGTAGGTGCCCTGAGCGGCTGCCGCGCCGATGAGGACCGGCTCGGCGCAGGGACCTCCGGTGAAGTGGTAAGCGTTCACCGCCGTGACGATCCGGCCGTCGCGGGCACGGGCCGCGGCCACGGCCACGGCCGCCATGGTGTGGTTGTCGCCCCGGCAACGAGTGCGAGCCATGCGGGCAGCAGCTTGGATGAGTTCGTGATCGACGGGGTGGGTCTGCATGGTCATCTTCTGCCTTCGTCAGGTGTCAGGCGACGTTGACCCGAGTGACGATGGCGTGCAAGCGGATATCGGCGGTGTGCTTGTTCCGCCAGATGATGCAGCAGCGGACCATGCTGCCCTGTTCCTTGTGACGGGCGGGACTTGGCGATCTCCTTGATCTCGCGCCGCTCGGACAGGCTGAATGCCTTCGGCCGACCGTCTTTGTGCTTCGGGTACCTGGCGACACCGCGCCGCCCGGACCAGGATCCGAACGGCGCGTCACATCACTAGGGGGCAGAGGTTCTAGAGGTTCTCTGATGTGGCACTGGCCCGGCGCCCGCGGCGAGTTGGACTGGACCCAGGGGATACGACTACTCCCACCTGCGGCAATGGCCACTCCAGCGCGGCATCACCCGCCGCAGGGCCGGACAAGGCATCGAGACTTCGCAGCGACCGGGGCCGCCACCGCTGGAACATCGAACACACCATGGCCCGGTTCGCCGACTGCCGCCGCCTCCTCCGACGCCACGAGCGCCAGGCGGAGCACTTCCTCGTCTTCACCAGCATCGCCGGCGCCCTCATCCGCTACCGCGGACTCGCCACATGAGATGGCTTCTTGACGACGCTCGGCCCCAGACGCGCCAGCGAGCGAAAGAAGCGATCCGGCAGGAACACGGCGTCCGCGATGATCATGGCTCCGGAGAAGAGTGGCAGCCCCAAAAGCAAGGCGATGCCGATATGCATGCTCAGCAACATCGTCAGGACTGGATACTTGAGCCTGCCGAACAGGACAAACGGGAAGGCAACCTGCAAGAGCACGGCCAGGTAGCCAGTGATGCTGAGCAATAGCGGGTGAGCGTCAGCCATCTGGGACAACATCGGCCAGGGATGGAAGAACCGAAGGTTCAAGACGTAATGGAGAGCGGTGCCATTGCCCCAGAGGCCGCCCTGAACCTTGTAGAGGCCCGCAGCACCATAAAGGAAGCAGACCTGGACTGCGATGACGCACATGGCACAGTTGTGCAGCACCGTGATCAGCGTCTTTCGGACGCCGCCGAGATCACCCCAGATGGCACTGGTTCCCACGGCGCCCAGCCGCCGTCGGCACCAGCCCGCAGATCTCGATCGCTTGCCACACCGACGCGCGTCCAGTGACCAGCACGTGCCGCAAGCCGTGAACATGAGGTAGATGGCCATCAGGAGGATGAGGTTGTCACCGCCGTCCGTCATGAGGATCGCCCTGGCGTGGAATGAGGCGACCACGACAGCGAAGAGAACGGACACGGCTCTGGTGCGCCAACCCAGCATGAACAGTGCGGATGTGGCGAGAGCAGTTACGTAACAGAACTCGAAGTAGGCCCTGCTGTCGGACAGCGTGAGGATACTGGCCCAGCCGGTTTGGTCGAAGAGCTGCCTGGCCAGTGCGGGGGTCCATGGCGAACTGGGGCCCCAGATCTCCTCGCGGTGGGGGAACTCACGTAGCAGGAAGAGGAGGTAAAGCAGTCCGTAGCCAATCCGCAGCACTGCGGCGGCATACAGGGATACGGGCCGTTCTGTCAGGAGGGCGAAAAGCCCGCCGAGCCGGTCAGATACGTACCCTAGAGGGCCTGCGTTCGTCTGGCAGGCAGTTCGTTCAGGAGCGTGTGCGGCGGATGACGCCAGTTCAGTAGCGATGGGGGGTCACCTTCCACCAGGGCAGATAGCGGGTGCTGACGGATGCCGGCGCGGCGCGCGTGTCGCCTTGGCCGCTATAAGCGGTGATAGGCATGGTGATCACCCGGAGTTGGAGCGATTCGAAGTCGCCGTGGCGATGTTGGGCAATTCGGTGGGCTGCGATATTGCGCAGGTACTTCTGAATCATCAACGCACGCTCGGAGCGCGACTGATCACCCCCGCCATGCAACTCGAGGTAGGAATTACAGGCACGGCGAAGCATGTTCTGGCTGGTATGGCTAGGAAACGGGTTGTGCTCGACCGCGGAGTAGTCCGCCGCGGTGAGATCAAACCAGGAACTCACATGAGAAGTGCCGTCAGGACCGATGTGCATGGTCCTCACAGAAATCTGCCGGTTGACCGACTCCGGATTCGGGGCGAAGAGTCGCCAATCCTGTTCGAACAGCGGATAGACCCATGCATTGACCTGTTGGCTGTAACGCTGCGATACAGGGTTTGTGGGGGCCACATGCAAAAACACCAGAAGCAAATGGATCAAAGCTGTGGTGAGAGACAGGCAGATTGCCGCCGCCAGTCCTGCCCTCAGCAAGCCGTGGGGCCTGGATGGCCTGCCTGGTACTTGAGGCTCTTGACGCCCATCCCATACCGGCTGCTCAGGGACGATCGGTGCGTGCTCCTTCACGTATGCCGCATCGCTTCTAACTGACACAGTCGCACCCGGCCTTGTCCGCCCCGGTTTTCCTCATCTGTCCTCCTGTATCCCCACTGCGGCGCGCGGCAGAACCGTTGACGGTTCTGCCGCGCGCCGCCTACTCCACGACGGTCTCATCCGGCTCCGGTCGTCCGGCGTGAAGACCAAGCGTGTCGTCTGCTACTCGTGACCGCCGTGACCGAGCTTGTCTCCCATACCTCCGAACTTGCCGCCGAACTTGCCGCCGAACTGGTCTCCGGACTTTTCGCCGACCTTTTCCTCGTGACCGCGACTTTCGCCGATCTTTTCGCCGATCTTCTCGCCGATGATTCCGCTGTATTTACCGTGACCGTGACCGTGTTCCTCGTCCTGGTCCTGGTCCTGGCCATGGCCATGGTCATGGTCGCAAGGACAGGGCTTGTCACCGTGCCCACCACCGGTCGTTCCGCTGGTGGTTGCGCCGGTCGTCCCCGCGGTCGTGGTA
>NZ_KQ948658.1:0-123287 GCF_001514145.1 Streptomyces canus | reverse complement strand
GTCGTCGTGGTACCCGTCGTCCCCGCCTCACACTCAGGCCGCGTGATCCTGTTGGTGTCCAGCGTCACAGAGCCGGTACGGGCCAGCGCCCGCCCGTCGATGCTTGCCCCTGTGGTGGCAGAGATCGACGTCAGGGCCAGGATGTTGCCCACGAACGTGGAACTCGTGCCGAGAGTCGCTGAACTGCCGATCTTCCAGAACACATTGCAGGGCGAGGCGCCGTTGATGAGGCTCACCTCGCTTGCGGAGGCTGTGGTCAGGGTCGAACCGACCTGGAACACCCACACCGCATCAGGGTTGTCCTGAGCATCCAGGGTGAGCGTACCGGTGAGCCCCAGCCCGGACGATGCGGTGTATACGCCCGGGACCAGGGTCAGACCACCCGCATCTGGAGGAAGCGCCTCGTCCGTGGCCTGTCCCGCCGCGTCGTTGTACGCCGCGACCAGATCGGACTTGGCCTGAAGCGCCACAGCGTCCGCGGAGTGCTGAGTTCCGTCCACCAGGCCGGGCGGAAATCCGGTGATGGACGTTCCCGGACTCACTCCGATGTCCCCAGTGATGGCCGAGGGGCCGGTATTGGTGATTGACGCGCCGGCCAGAACCGCGAAACTTTCCGCGGTACCGAGCGGAACGGCCGTCGCGATGGCGCTCGCCGGCGTCGAAGTCGTCGCCAGGATACCGGTGGCGATCAGCGGGACGATTAGAGCGCTGATCCACATTGGTTTCAGGCGCCCTCGACGTGCACCCGGGCTACTTGGCGTCATTGAGGGAGTGCTCCTTCAGAGTAGCTGGAATGATTTCCGTCGCACGCATCCTACGTATAAAGGGGTTATGAAAAGGGCGACACGTTCAATGCGTCCGAGTGACTGCAGAGCGATCACTCAGTTGGACGGCGAGGCCATTCTGAAGAACCGTGCGAACTCCCGGCCGGGAATAGTCATATTGTCACCCACGAAAAGGGAATCCTTAGTGTTAAAAAATGCATGCCATCATGCTGTATGCCCCGTCGGGAATCTTGACCAGAAATATCGCTCTGACCTGCGAGAACATTTCGCAGCCGGCACCCGGGCAAGCACACGCGGGCAGCGTCGGCCTGCCTGCGAGAATATTAATAACGGTGCCCAATACCCCTCGGCCGTCTTCACCGACATCTATCGGCTGCCGAGGCGCCTTGCAGTGATCGCTATCGGCGGTTCTCGTGAAGTGCGCATGCCGCTGTGCCGCCCGGCACGCGGTCACGGTTTCCTGCGATGACCCGGTAGACCCCATGGGCGATCCAGCGAGTAGGCGGGAGACTGATCAGTGCCCCCAGTACCGCCCAGCCTCCACCGACGCTCATCAGCAGTTTGGCGACGGCCTGCGCGCCACCATGCACTGCTCCATGGGGCGTGACCCACAACAATTCGTATTCGGCCCGCTCCTGGCTGACGCCCAGCGCGTCCAGATCAGTTGCCTGCCACTGGGTGATCTCGCAACGCGGACGTAGCCGCTCCTTGGCGAAGAACACCGAGGTGGTACAGAAGGCACAGTCACCGTCATAGACAAGTACAGGTCCAGTCAGCATGGCCTCATCATGCAGCCTGCGGCCATGACACTGCCGGTTACCTCGCCGACGAAGTCCTTCGGGCCGTGAAGGGCGACGGCCCATCGGCGCACTTTTCCGACTGGACGAAGGCCAACTTCGCAGCGACTGGGCCTCCCCCGGCCCCGAGCGTCACGCGGTGGTCGTCGGCAGTGGCTCACGGCCGGCGGACTCCGCCTCGCCCACCACGTCGGCCGCGTCGGCCCGACCCTCGCCCTGAACTGAGCTTCTTCAGCGTTGCCGCTCCCTGACGTCATGCGGTTTGGGACTGCACGGGGATCTGCGGAAGATCTGTCAGGCCTTCAGTCGCGCAACACCGCGCTCGACCGGTGCCCGCGCCTCGGACAGCGCCCTGTTGACGGTCTTGTCGGCCAGGGTGCCGTCCATCAGGGCGAAGTCGGGGTCGGCCTCGCGCAGGACCTTCAACAGGCCCGACACACGCGCGGTGAGTAGGCGGATGACCGCGCTGGTGTAGGCGTTGGCGGTGGACTCGCTGATCCCGAACACTGCAGCGATCTTCGCAAGGGTGGTCTGTTCAGGCAGGTACACCAGTGCCACCACCACACACTGAGACGGGCGGAGCTTGCAGCGCCGGTCACGATCGCGGGTGACGGCGAGCACGGTCACCCATTCCACGAGCACATCCGGCAGGTCGAGCGCGGCAGGATAGATGACCAACGAGGCCCCCGAGCAGCGTGGTTGAGACGTCGGACATCTCGATCAACAGCCCAGGGGCCTCGCTCGACGCGCTAGATGGACCGTCACCTGTTTGGTGACCAACTCGAAGGAGCTCACTGATGGAAATCGCGGGCAGCCGCGTCGGAGAGCGGTGATCGGGCAGAGGCTGGGGTCGGCCGGGCGGTGGCGCGCGGCGTGTCGCCACCCGTCGCCCTCCCACACGCCACCACCAGGGCCGACGAGCAACCACCAGCCTCCGAGCCGACTGCCCCACGACCCTGGGAGTGGGCAAAAGGCTGACAAACCATTACTTCCATGGTTTCACGCGCGTTTCACAGAGTGCGGGTGAGTGCCCGCGACGTGTCGAAAGGGCAGGGAACCCATGAAACGGGCTATCCGAAACAGTGTGATCGCCGTCGCCGTCGCCTCCGGTGCGATGGCAGTCGCGGGGCCGGCGCAGGCCGACTCCACCGCTGACGGTTCCGCAGAGGGCTCGCCCGGGGTGATCTCCGGCAACAACATCCAGTTGCCCGTGGACGTCCCGGTGAACGTGTGCGGGAACACCCTGAACGTGGTCGGGCTCCTCAACCCCGCCATGGGCAACCGCTGTGCCAACGAGGGCGTCAAAGCCGGGCACGGCAAGTCGTCCGAGGCGCCGGGCGGGGCCGCGGCCCACGGCAGCGCTCACGACTCGCCGGGCGTGGTCTCCGGCAACAACGTCCAGCTTCCGGTTGATCTGCCCGTGAACCTCACCGGCAACAGCGCGAACCTGGTGGGTATCGGCAATCCCGCCTTCGGCAACGAGTCGGTCAACGGCCCGGTCGACCGTCCCAACGAGTCCGAGGACCGGTCCGTACCGTCCACCCCGCGGGTCCCGCACCAGCCGTCACACCCGGCCAAGGCGCACACGGCGCCGAAGGGGTCCCCCGCCGTCGTACAGCCGGAGGCGGCCGCCACCCTCGCGCACACCGGGTCCGACAGCCCCTGGGTGCCGAGCGTGGCGAGCCTGGCCCTGCTGACCGCCGGAGCGGTGCTGTACCGGCGCTCTCGTTCGAGCGCGGGCAGCCGCCAGGGGTGATCCCGGTCGGCTGCCTGGCGGGATGGTCACTCGAGGTGCCTCGCCTGCCGGATGGTGTCGGCGAGCTGCCGTACCGCCCGGTCCTCCGTGATGTCCGCCAACGTGTCCGCCCGGTCGGCCAGTTCGCTCAGGCGTGGGGCTCCCGGCAGGGGGCTCCAGCGGTCGTCGCCCCGGCGGAGGGCGTCGGCGAAGTAGGCGGCCACCGCGGTGACCTGGAGGCGCGGGCTCGCGCTGCCCAGGGAGTCGGCGAGGCTGTCCGACTCCAGTTGGCCCGACTCCTCGTGCGGGGTGCGGGTCTCGGGGTCCTGCCAGCGAACGGTGGCGGTGGCGAGGTGGCCGTCCGCGCCCGCCCGGGTGCGGACGGCGTAGAGGGCGGTGACGGTGTGACCGGGGCCGACCTCGCCGCCGTCGACGCGGTCGTCGCGGAAGTCGTCGTCGGCGACGCGGCGGTCGTCGTAGCCGACGAGCCGGAAGTCGGTGACCGTCTCCGGATCGAAGGCGACCTGGGCCTTGGCGTCGCGGGCGGTGAGGTCGATGTTCTGCGGGAGCTGCTCGCAGAAGACCTCGCGGGCGTCCTTCTCGTCCGAGACGTACGTGGTGTGGCCGTCGCCCTTGTCGGCGAGGCGTTCCATCAGGGCGTCGCCGTAGTCGCTGCCCACGCCGACGCCGAAGAGGGTGATGCCGTGCTCGCGGCGGGCGCCGTCGATGCGGTCGAGGATGGAGTCGGGGTCGGTGTCGCCGTTGTTGGCAAGGGCGTCGGAGACCAGGACGACCCGGTTCGTGGCACCCTCGCGCAGGCCCTTGACGGCGGTGGCGTAGCCGGTCTCGACGCCGGCCGCGAGGTTGGTGGAGAACGTGGGCTCCAGGCCGTCGATCGCGTCGTGGATCTCGTCGCGGTTGCCGTCGAGGCGGGTCATCGGCAGGACGGTCTCGGCCTTGTCGCTGAAGGTGACGATCGCGACCGAGTCGTCGTCGCGCAGCCGGTCCGTCATCACGTCGAGGGACTTCTGGGCGAGGTCGAGCCGGCCGGGTTCGGACATGGAGCCGGAGATGTCGATGACGAAGGTGAGCGCGGCCGGCGGGCGTTCGCCGCGCGGCCCGGCCGCGTTCCGGGTGGCCAGGCCCACGCGGACCAGGGACCAGTTCTTCTCGTCGGTGCGGGCGCCGTCCACGGTCACCGTGAAGCCGTTGCCGTCGGGACGCTCGTAGTCCTGGCGGAAGCTGTTGACGAACTCCTCGGGGCGGATCGTCGAGGGGTCGGGGAGCTGTCCGTCGGCGAGGGTGCGGCGGGCGTAGCCGTAGGACGCGGTGTCGACGTCGAGGGCGAAGGTGGAGAGGTGGTCGGGGGCGGTGTCACGGGACTCGTCGTCCCGTTCGCTTCCCCGGCTGTACTCGGGGGCCGGGAAGGCGCTGGCGCCGTTCGCCCGGTCCTTACTGCTGTCGTCGCCCGAGCCGCCCGCCCCGCATCCCGTCAGGAGCAGGCCGCCCGCCGCGGTGAGTGCGAGGAGGGCGGCCCGCAGCCGCCGTGTCCCGTACCGGTCCATCGTCCGTGCCCCCTTGGCCAGTTGACGCCGTGTCTGTGACTGTGACGGGCCGGGGGGCCGGAACGTGCGTTACGGGGAGTTGCGGATGAATCTCGAACAGGGCACGGACGACGGCCTTCGAGACCGGTGGGTGATCCTCCGGTGACCTACGACACCACGTCCTTGCGGGCGAAACCGCGGAAGGCCAGCGCGAACAGCACCAGGGCGTACGTTATCGACAGGGCCGTGCCCTGGATCATGTCGGACCACTCCAGTTGCGGTCGGACGGCGTCGAGCCAGGCGTACTGCCAGTGCGAGGGCAGGAAGTCCCGCCAGTCGCCGAGCGCCGTCACCTGGTCGAGCACATTGCCGACGATGGTCAGGCCGACCGCGCCGCCGACCGCGCCCAGCGGCGCGTCCGTCCTGGTGGACAGCCAGAACGCCAGCGCGGCGGTGACCAGTTGGGACACGAAGATGTACGCCACTGTGACCAGCAGGCGCTGCGCCGCTGTGCCGGCGGCCAGCTCACCGCCGGTGGGCAGCTCCAGCGGGCCCCAGCCGTAGGCCGCCGTGCCGACGGCGAGCGCGACGAGCGGCAGAACCACCATCGCGGCGAGGCTGAGCCCGAGTCCGACGACCAGCTTGGACCACAGCAGCCGGGCCCGGGGCACGGGCGCCGCCAGCAGGTAGCGCAGGGAGGACCAGCCGGCCTCGGAGGCGACCGTGTCCCCGCAGAACAGGGCGACGGGGATGACCAGGAGGAAGCCCGCCGAGGCGAACAGGTTCACCGCGGCGAAGTTCGCGCCGGACAGGGTGGCCGTGTCCATCAGGTTCACCCGGGTGTTGCCGCCACCCGGTCCGCCGCCCACCTGGAAGGCGATGAGCAGCACGAACGGCAGGGCGACCAGGATCCCGGCCATGACCATCGTGCGGCGGCGCTTCAGCTGCCGGACCAGTTCCACCCTCAGGGGCAGCGTGCGGCCGGCGCGGTAACCGTCGGCGACCTCCGCGCTGTCGATCAGCGTGCTGCTCATGCGGAGTCTCCGATCAGGGTGAGGAAGGCGTCCTCGAGGCGGCGGTGGGGGCCGACCGCCTCCACGGGGACCTCCAGCCGCACGAGTTCGGCGACCAGGTGCCGGGCGCTGCCGTCGGCGTCGAGGCGGACCACCAGCCCGCCGTCGGTACGGACCGCCGAGGCCACGCCGGGCAGCGCGGCGACCTTCTCGACGAGAGGTTCGTCGACCGGGCCGGCCGTGCCGACCAGCAGGGTGTCGCCGGAGCCGATGATCTCGCCGACCGGGCCCGCCTGGACGAGCTGTCCGTGGTCCATGACCACCAGGTGGGTGCAGGACTGCTCGACCTCGGACAGCATGTGGCTGGAGACGATCACCGTGCGGCCGGCCGCGGCGTAGCGGATCATCACCTCGCGCATCTCGCGGATCTGCGGCGGGTCGAGTCCGTTGGTCGGCTCGTCCAGTATCAGCAGGTCGGGCAGGCCGAGCATGGCCTGGGCGATGGCCAGGCGCTGGCGCATGCCCTGCGAGTAGGTGCGGACCGCGCGCTCCAGGGCGGTGCCGAGGCCGGCGATCTCCAGGGCCTCGTCCAGGTGGGCGTCCTGCGGCGGGCGGCCGGTGGCCCGCCAGTACAGCTCCAGGTTCTCCCGGCCGGACAGGTGCGGCAGGAAGCCCGCGCCCTCGACGAAGGCGCCGACGCGGGACAGCACGGGGGCGCCGGGCGCGATGGCGTGGCCGAAGACGCGGATCTCACCGCCGTCCGGTGTGATCAGGCCCATCAGCATGCGCAGGGTGGTCGTCTTGCCCGCGCCGTTCGGGCCGAGCAGGCCGAGGACCTGGCCCTTCTCGACCCGGAAGGACAGGTCGCGGACGGCGTAGCGGTCTGCGGACTTGGCGTACCTCTTGCTCAGGTCGCTTATCTGCAGGGGGACTTCGGCGAGGCCCGGGTCGGGAGCGGGGGCCGTGGTGCGGCGCCTCGCCGTCAGGAGGAGGGCGAGCGCGGTCACCGCGCCGGCCAGGGGCAGCCACCACACCCACGAGGGCAGTGGCGCGGCGGCGTCGCTGTCGGCGAGGGTGGTCGGCACCTTCAGGTCGCCCTTGAGGGAGACCGTGTACGTGGCGGGGGCGGCCGGTGAGGCGTAGCCGAGGTCGGTGGAGGCGAGGACCAGGCGCAGCCGGTGGCCGTCCTGCACCTCGTGGTCGATCGCCGGGAGGGTGAGGGTGACGTCCTTGCCGGCTTTGGCGCCCTCGACGCGGAGGGGCTCGACCAGTTGGGAGGGCAGCACCTGCTGTCCGCGGCCGGGGCCGACGTCGTACACCTTGGCGAAGAGGACCGCGTCGTCGCTCGTCGACTTCACGTGGACGGTGACCGTCGGGGACCCGGTGATCTGCAGGTCGTCCTTGAAGGGGGCCGACTCGAAGGCGGCGTACTGGCCGGGGAAGTCGAGGGAGATCCCGACGCCGAGCGTGGAGAGCTGGGCGAGGCCGCCGGCGCCGCCGAAGCCGGGCAGGGCGGAGACGGCGGGCGGGCTGGAGCCGGCCGGGTTCTCGAAGGACTGCTCGCGTCCGGCGAGGGCGATCGGGCGCGGGTCGCCTTCGAGGCCGGGGTAGGTGTCGGCGTCCACGCCGCTCAGCCGGGTCTCGCCGTCGCCGGTGTCGGTGCCGAGGGTGCGGGTGACGCGGAAGGCGGGGCCGGTGTCGGCGCCCTTGTCGTCCTTGAGGTAGCGGTCGAACCAGGAGGCGACCCGGGCCTGGACCCGGCCGGTCTCCATGTCGCCGCCGTCGTGCCCGCCCGCGATCCAGTCGACGTCGACGGGGGCGCCGTTGGCGCGGATCGCCTTGGCCGCGGCGTCGGCCTGGCCGAGCGGGAAGAGGGAGTCGGTCTGTCCCTGCAGCAGCAGGGTGGGCACCTTGATGCGGTCGCCGACGGCGGACGGCGAGCGCTCGTCCAGCAGCTTCTCGGCCTGCGCGTCCGGGGTGCCGGACTCGGCGACCCGCTCGTACATCCGGCACAGCTGCGGCTCGAACTTCGCGCAGCCGCCGCCGGAGTTGACGAAGATGCCCGCCCAGAGCTTCTTGAACACGCCGTTCGGGAAGAGCGCGTCGCTGAGGTTCCAGTAGGTGATCGCCGGGGCGATGGCGTCCACGCGGTCGTCGTAGCCGGCGGCGAGCAGGGAGATCGCGCCGCCGTACGAGGCGCCCGCGACGCCGACGCGGGGGTCGCCGGGCTTGTCGAGCTGGACCTGCGGCTGCCGGGCGAGCCAGTCGATCAGTTTTCTGACGTCCTGGACCTCGCCCTTCGGGTCGTTCAGTCCGATCTTCCCGGTGGACCTGCCGAAACTCCGCGCCGACCAGGTCAGTACCGCGTACCCGTCCCGCGCCAGGTTCTCGGCCTGTTCCCGCACGTCGTCCTTGCTGCCGCCGAAGCCGTGCGCGAGCAGGACGGCGGGGCGGCGTCCCGCGTCGGACGAGGTGAAGTACGAGGTGTCTATGCGGACGCCATCGAGGGCCATGATCTGGTCCTCCCGGTGCACCGGGGCCGGCTTGTCGTCGGCCACGGCCGTCCATGTCCCGGCACCGGCGAGCACGACGACGGCGGCCACGGCGGCGGCGAGCCGTCGTGGCCGCCGTCGTAGGTCACGCAGCGGCGGCAGTCGAAGATCCATGTGTCAACGGTACGGGGTGAAAAGGCCGGTGAGTCGCCGACCAGGGGGTGAACCGGGGCCATCCCGTGGGGGTACGGCGGCGTTCTCGTGTACCGCGTTCGCGGTACGGCCGGCGGCCGGTGACACGACGGCGCCCCGACTCTCCTGCGGAGGGTCGGGGCGCCGTATGAGCTGTATGCGCTCAGTGGTTGCGCGGGAAGCCCAGGTCGACGCCCGCCGGGGCGTCGGCCGGGTCGGGCCAGCGGGTGGTGACGACCTTGCCGCGGGTGTAGAAGTGCGTGCCGTCGTTGCCGTAGATGTGGTGGTCGCCGAAGAGCGAGTCCTTCCAGCCACCGAAGCTGTGGTAGCCGACGGGGACCGGGATCGGGACGTTCACGCCGACCATGCCGGCCTCGACCTCCAGCTGGAAGCGGCGGGCGGCACCGCCGTCCCGGGTGAAGATCGCGGTGCCGTTGCCGAACGGCGAGGCGTTGATGAGGGCGATGCCCTCGTCGTAGGTGTCGACGCGCAGCACGGTCAGCACCGGGCCGAAGATCTCGTCCTGGTAGGCCTTCGCCGTGGTCGGGACCTTGTCGAGGAGCGAGATGCCGATCCAGTGGCCGTCCTCGAAGCCCTCGACCGTGAAGCCGGAGCCGTCCAGGACGACCTCGCAGCCCTCGGCGGCCGCGCCCGTGACGTACGACGCCACCTTGTCGCGGTGCACCTTGGTGATGAGCGGACCCATCTCGGAGGACGGGTCGTTGCCGGGGCCGATCTTGATCTTCTCGGCGCGCTCGCGGATCTTGTCGACCAGCTGGTCGCCGATGGCGCCGACCGCGACGACCGCGGAGATGGCCATGCAGCGCTCACCCGCGGAGCCGTAGGCGGCGGAGACGGCGGCGTCGGCGGCCGCGTCCAGGTCGGCGTCCGGCAGGACCAGCATGTGGTTCTTGGCGCCGCCCAGGGCCTGGACCCGCTTGCCGTTCGCGGAGGCGGTGGTGTGGATGTAGCGGGCGATCGGGGTCGAGCCGACGAAGGAGACGGCCTTGACGTCCGGGTGCTCCAGGAGGCGGTCGACGGCCACCTTGTCACCGTGCACGACGTTGAAGACACCGTCGGGCAGACCGGCCTCGGCCAGCAGCTCGGCGATCTTCAGGGAGGCCGACGGGTCCTTCTCGGACGGCTTGAGGACGAAGGTGTTGCCGGTCGCGATGGCGATCGGGAACATCCACATCGGGACCATCGCCGGGAAGTTGAACGGCGTGATGCCCGCGACGACACCGAGCGGCTGGCGGATGGAGGCGACATCGACGCGACTGGCGACCTCGGTCGACAGCTCGCCCTTGAGCTGCACGGTGATCCCGCACGCCAGGTCCACGATCTCCAGGCCGCGCGCGACCTCACCGAGCGCGTCGCTGTGCACCTTGCCGTGCTCGGCGGTGATCAGTTCGGCGATCGCGTCCCGGTTCGCCTCGAGCAGCGCCCGGAAGCGGAACAGGATCGTGGTGCGCTTGGCGAGCGAGGAGGTGCCCCACGTCGCGAACGCGTCCTTGGCGGCGGCGACCGCGGCGTCGACCTCGTCGACCGACGCGAACGCGACCTTGGTGGTGACCGCGCCGGTCGCCGGGTCGGTGACCGGCCCGTAGTTCCCCGACGCGCCTTCGACGGTCTTGCCGCCGATCCAGTGGTTGACGATCTTCGTCATGACCGAGTACTCCTTCACAGATGGCGGCGTCGGGTAGAGACGTGCCGTTCGTACAGCTCTCGGGCCTTCACCGCAGACGGTCGGGTCGCGGTTTCGGCCACAGGTACATCCCACCAGGCCTGCGCCGGAGGCGCGCCCGACACTGTGTCTGCCGTTTCGGTCTCGACGTAGACACATGTGGGAGTGTCGGCGGCCCGCGCCTCTTCGAGGGCGGCGCGGAGGTCTCGTACGGTCTTCGCGCGCAGCACGCGCATACCGAGGCTGGCCACGTTGGCGGCCAGGTCCACGGGCAGCGGGGCGCCCGTGTAGGTGCCGTCGTCGGACTGGTAGCGGTAGGCGGTTCCGAAGCGCTCGCCGCCGACCGTCTCGGACAGGCCGCCGATGGAGGCGTAGCCGTGGTTCTGGATCAGGAGCAGCTTGATCGCGATGCCCTCCTGCACGGCCGTGACGATCTCCGTCGGCATCATCAGGTACGTTCCGTCGCCGACCAGGGCCCAGACGTTGCGGTCGGGCGCGGCCATCTTGACACCGATCGCGGCCGGGATCTCGTAGCCCATGCAGGAGTAGCCGTACTCCAGGTGGTACTGGTCCCTCGACCGGGCGCGCCACAGCTTGTGCAGGTCGCCGGGGAGGGAGCCGGCCGCGTTGATGACGACGTCCGACTCGTCCACCAGGGCGTCCAGGGCGCCGAGGACCTGCGGCTGCGTCGGCCTGATGTCGGGCTCGTCGGCCTCGTAGCAGGCGTCGACGCGCTGCTCCCAGCGCTCCTTGTCGAGCGTGTACTCGTCGACGTACGCGCCCGTGACGCGGTGGGCGTGCATCTGGAGGGCCTCGGTCAGCTCCTGGAGGCCGCTGCGGGCGTCCGAGACCAGGGGCGCACCGGCGAGCTTGTGGCCGTCGTAGGGCGCGATGTTGAGGTTGAGGAAGCGGACGCCGTCGGCGGCGAACAGGGTGCCGGAGGCGGTGGTGAAGTCCGTCCAGCGGGTGCCGACGCCTATCACCAGGTCGGCCTGGCGGGCCAGTTCGTTGGCGGTGGCGGTGCCGGTGTGGCCGACGCCGCCGACGTCCTGGGGGTGGTCGTGGCGCAGGGAGCCCTTGCCGGCCTGGGTGGAGGCGACCGGGATGCCGGTGGCGCTCGCGAACTCGGCGAGGGCCTCCTCGGCGCGGCTGTGGTGGACTCCGCCGCCGGCGACGACGAGCGGGCGCCGGGCGGCACGGATCGTCTGTACCGCTTCGGCGAGTTCGGTCGGGTCGGCGCCCGGTCGTCGTACGGTCCAGGTGCGCTCGGCGAAGAACTCGTCCGGCCAGTCGTGGGCCTCGGCCTGGACGTCCTGCGGGAGGGCGAGGGTCACGGCGCCGGTCTCGACGGGGTCGGTGAGGACCCGCATGGCCTGGAGGGCGGCCGGGATCAGGGCTTCCGGACGCGTGACGCGGTCGAAGTACTTCGACACGGGCCGCAGACAGTCGTTGACGCTGATGTCGCCCGCGTACGGCACTTCGAGCTGCTGGAGGACCGGGTCGGCGACGCGGGTGGCGAAGGTGTCACCGGGCAGGAGCAGGACCGGGAGGTGGTTGATGGTCGCGAGGGCCGCGCCCGTCACCAGGTTGGTGGCGCCCGGGCCGATGGAGGTCGTCACCGCGTGGGTGGAGAGGCGGTTCGACTGCCGCGCGTAGCCCACGGCCGCGTGCACCATGGACTGCTCGTTGCGGCCCTGGTGGTAGGGCATGTCGTCGGCGTACTCGACGAGCGCCTGGCCGAGGCCCGCGACATTGCCGTGGCCGAAGATGCCCCAGGTCGCGGAGATCAACCGCTGCCGTACGCCGTCGCGTTCGGTGTACTGGGCGGCCAGGAAGCGGACCAGCGCTTGCGCGACGGTCAGGCGGGTGGTCATCGGTACCCCTCCGTGTGGTCCGGGTGGAAGCAGATCCGCCACTCCCGCGTCTCACCCGGTCCCGCCATGACGTTGAGGTAGTACATGTCGTGGCCGGGCTGGGCGATGGACGGGCCGTGCCATCCGTCGGGGACGAGGACGGCGTCGCCGGAGCGGACCTCGGCGAGGACGTCGGATCCGCCCTCACGGGAGGGAGATACGCGCTGGTAGCCGAACCCGTTCGGGCCGTCGATCTCGAAGTAGTAGATCTCCTCCAGCTCCGCCTCCACGCCGGGCCGGTGTTCGTCGTGCTTGTGCGGCGGATACGAGGACCAGTTGCCGCCGGGAGTGACCACCTCGACGGCGATGAGCTTGTCGCAGTCGAAGGCGTCGGCGGAGGCGAAGTTGCGGACGTGCCGCAACTGGCTGCCGCTGCCGCGTTCTTCGACGGGGACCTCCGGCGCGGGGCCGTAGCGGGCGGGGAGTCGTCGCTCGCACTTCGCTCCTGCCAGGGCGAAGCGGCCTCCCGCGCCGGAGGCGATCGATGCCTGGGCGTCCCGGGGCACGTACGCGAAGTCCGAGACTCCGGCGAACACGCTTTCCCGGCCCAGGAGTTGGAACTCTTCGTTGTCGGTGTGGACGGTACAGGCGCCCTCCAGCGGAAGCACGATCCACTCGCTGTCACCGGAGGTGAAGGTGTGGGTGCCGCCGGGTGCCAGCTCGACGATGCGCAGGCTGCTGTGGGTCCAGCCGGCCCGCTTGGGGTCGATGTCCAGCGTGTACTGGGCGTTGGCGGAGCCGCCCTTGGGGACGTACAGCTCGTTCTGTGTCATGCGGCGGCCCTCACAGCAGTCCTACGGCGGTGTCCACGGCGGCGGCCACGTCGCCGTCCGCCGGGTACAGCAGCGAACGGCCGACCACCAGGCCGCGCACGGTGGGCAGTTGCAGGGCGCCGCGCCACTTCTCGTACGCGCCGTCCTGGTCGTCTCCGACCTCGCCCCCGAGCAGTACGGCGGGGAGCGTGGAGGTCGCCATGACCTCGCCCATGTCGTCGGGGTTGTCGGTGACCGGGACCTTGAGCCAGGTGTAGGCCGAACTGCCGCCCAGGCCCGAGGCGATGGCGATCGACTTGCTGACGGCCTCGGCGGAGAGGTCGTTCCTGACCTTGCCCTCGGTGGTGCGGCCGCTGATGAACGGCTCGACGAACACGGGGAGTTCACGAGCCGCCATGTCGTCGATGGCGCGGGCCGTGGACTCCATGGTGGTGAGGGAGCCCGGGTCGTCGTAGTCGATGCGCAGGAGCAGTTTGCCGGCGTCGAAGCCGAGGCGCTCGATGTCCTCGGGGCGGTGGCCGGTGAAGCGGTCGTCGAGCTCGAAGCTCGCGCCCTGGAGGCCGCCGCGGTTCATGGATCCCAGGACGACCTTGCCGTCCAGGGCGCCGAGCAGCAGCAGGTCGTCCAGGATGTCGGCGGTGGCGAGGACGCCGTCGACGCCGGGGCGGGACAGCGCCAGGCAGAGGCGCTCGAGCAGGTCGCCGCGGTTGGCCATGGCCATCCGGTTGCCGCCGACGCCGAGCGCGCCCCGGGCGGGGTGGTCGGCGGCGACGATCATCAGGCGGCCGTTGTCGTTGAGCAGCGGCCTGCGGGGACGGCGGGCGGCCGCCTCGGCGATCGCTTCGGGGTGTTCGGCACGCAGGCGGACGAGTTCCGCGATGTCGACCTTCACTTGACCGCTCCCGCCGCGATTGCGCTGTCGATCTCGTCGGTCGTCGGCATCGCCGAGCTGCACTCCAGACGGGAGGCGACGATGGCCCCGGCCGCGTTGGCGTGCCGCATGATCTTCTCCAGGTCCCAGCCGCTCAGCAGGCCGTGGCAGAGGGAGCCGCCGAAGGCGTCGCCGGCGCCGAGGCCGTTGAGGACGTTCACGGGCAGGGGTGGGACCTCGGCGGACTCGCCCCTGCTGTTGACGGCGAGGACGCCCTTGGGGCCCTGCTTGACGACCGCCAGTTCGACACCGGCGTCCAGGAGGGCGCGGGCGGCGGCGTGCGGCTCGCGTACGCCGGTCGCGACCTCGACCTCGTCGAGGTTGCCGACGGCGACGGTGGTGTGGCGCAGGGCCTCTTCGTAGAAGGGGCGGGCCTGCGCCGGGTCCTTCCAGAACATCGGGCGCCAGTCGAGGTCGAAGACGGTGGTGCCCGCCTTCGCCCGGTGGGCGAGGGCCGCCAGTGTCGCCGTACGACTGGGCTCCTCGCTCAGGCCGGTGCCGGTGACCCAGAAGATGCTCGCCTGGCGGATCGCGTCGAGGTCCAGCTCGTGGGCGTCGATCTCCAGGTCGGGAGCCTTGGGCTGCCGGTAGAAGTACAGCGGGAAGTCGTCCGGCGGGAAGATCTCGCAGAAGGTGACGGGGGTCGGCAGACCCGGGACCGGGGTGACCCAGCGGTCGTCCACGCCGAAGCCCTGGAGGGCCTCGTGCAGGTAGGTGCCGAAGGGGTCGTCGCCGGTGCGGGTGATCACCGCGGTCCGCCGTCCCAGGCGGGACGCGGCGACCGCGACATTGGTCGCCGATCCTCCGAGGAACTTGCCGAAGGACGTCACCTGCGGCAGCGGGACACCGGTCTGGAGTGGATACAGGTCCACACCGATCCGCCCCATGGTGATCAGGTCGTACGCCATCGGCTTCCCTTCGTACCTGCGTCGGCTCTCCCGGCGTTTGTAGCCCCGGACGCCGAGCCCTGTCAATGTTTTGTCCAGACATTCGGACGAGACCTTGACAGCGCTTGCTGTCCGAACCGAAGCTGACCGGCATGACAGCGCCCGCACCTCAGCCCTCACTGTCCCGCATCCGGATCGGCTCGGCTCCGGACTCCTGGGGCGTGTGGTTCCCCGACGACCCCCAGCAGGTCCCCTGGCAGCGCTTCCTCGACGAGGTCGCGGACTCCGGTTACGAGTGGATCGAGCTGGGGCCGTACGGGTATCTGCCGACCGATCCCACGGTCCTGACCGAAGAAGTCTCCCGGCGTGGCCTGAAGGTGTCCGCGGGCACCGTCTTCACCGGCCTGCACCACGGCGAGGCCGTGTGGGAGAAGACCTGGGCGCATGTCGCGGACAACGCGGTGCTGGCGCAGGCGATGGGTGCCAGGCATCTTGTCGTGATTCCGTCGTTCTGGCGGGACGACAAGACGGGTGAGGTGCTGGAGTCGTCCTCGCTGACGCCCGAGCAGTGGCGGAACCTGACCTCGCTGACCGAGCGGCTGGGGCAGCGGGTGCGGGAGGAGTACGGCCTGCAGATCGTCGTCCACCCGCATGCGGACACCCACATCGACAGCGAGGAGAACGTCGTCCGGTTCCTCGACGGGACGGACTCCTCCCTGGTGTCGCTGTGTCTGGACACCGGGCACTACGCGTACTGCGGCGGCGACAGCGTCAAGCTGATCGAGACGTACGGGTCGCGGATCGGGTATCTGCACCTCAAGCAGGTGGATCCGGAGATCCTCGCGGACGTACGGGCCAAGGGGACGCCGTTCGGGCCCGCGGTGGCGCAGGGTGTGATGTGTGAGCCGCCTACGGGCGTGCCGGCGCTCGGGCCCGTGCTGGAGGCGGCGGGGCGGCTGGATGTCGATCTGTTCGCGATCGTCGAGCAGGACATGTATCCGTGCGAGCCGGATCGGCCGCTGCCGATCGCTCAGCGGACCAGGGCGTTCCTGCGGTCCTGCGGGGCGTAGCGCCCCAGAGGGTGTTGCTGTGGCCAGTCGGCTGTGAAGCTGGGGCCATGGTGTTGGTCCGTACCGGGCGTGGGTCCGGTGGGTTGTGGGAGTTCGCCCTCGATGTGCCTCATCCTCGGCTGCGGCCCGGGGTGTTGAGCTATCGCGGGGTTCGGCTGGCGATGGACCGGCCGCGGCGGCGCCTCGAAACGCCCGTCGGGGCCGCCACGCTGCTGTTGGGGTTCGAGCAGCCCGTGCGCATCACGCGCGCGGGACGGGCTCCGGAGACCCTCGTCTCCGTCTTCTGCGGGCCCACCACCACACCCGCCGTCGGTGAACACGGCGGCCGGCTGTCCGGCATCGAGGTGATGCTCACGCCCTGGGCCGCGTTCACGCTGTTCGGGACCCCGCAGTACGAGCTCGCCGATCGGGTCGTCGATCCCGACGCGCTCCCGCACGCCCTGGACCGCCGGGTCGGTGAACTCGCCGCCGCGCTGGCCGTGTTGCCCTCCTGGGAGGAGCGCTTCCGGTTGCTGGACGACGTGTTCGCACGGTGGTGGGACGCCGGTACGCCCTGTTCGGCCCGGGTGGTGCGGGCCTGGTCGGAGCTCGTGCGGACGGGCGGCGCCATGCCGGTGCGGCGGCTCGCCGAGGAGGTGGGCTGGAGTGTGCGGCATCTGGAGAACCGGTTCCGGGAGCAGATCGGGCTGGGGCCCAAGGCGGCGGCGAGAGTCCTGCGGTTGCAGCGGGCCCGGCGGCTGCTCGCCGCGGGGCGGGGACAGGCGGAGACCGCGGCGGCCTGCGGGTTCTACGACCAGGCGCACCTGAGCGGCGAGTTCAAGGCGATGACCGGGTGCACGCCTCGGGAGTTCACGATGGCCCGGCGGCTGCCCTTCGCCGCCGCCCCGCCCGGGGACCGGATGGACGGTGAGGCGACGAGCCTGATCCTTGCATCCGGTACATCCGGTACATCCGGTGCGACCGGAACCCCTCGCACATCCGGTACGCGTGGTGCGTCCGATGCTTCCGGGCGGAGTGCGGATTTCTCCAAGACCGACGGGACCACCTGACTGCACGCTGTGCGCGTCCAGCCCGTTGATCGGGGGATGGCCGGGGGGAGCCGGTGGGTCGGGCCCGGCGCAGCGGGTCCGGCCCACCCTGCCGCCGACAGGGGGAGTTGGCCCCTTTGTCAACGCGCCACGCCCTCGCGCCCGCGTACGTCATTGCGTCACCTCTGTCACAAACGCCCCCTCCGTGTCACACATGTCCCATGTACGCGAGCTGCGCGTCACACAAGGCATACAGGCACTGACGGAAAGTCACCGTGAGTCGTTCACCGGGCGCAGGATTTTGTGATCGCCAGCGCAGCGCCCGGTACCCCCGACGGCCTTTCCCGGCCGCCGCCGCGGTGCGCGCGGGGAGGTGCACCACATGACCGACCGAAGACTCTGGTCGTACAAGGAGATCGCGGCGCACATCCGGGTGCAGCCGGACACCGTGCGGTCGTACCGCAAGCACGGGCTGCTGCCGCCACCCGATCACGTCGAGGGCGGCAAGCCCTTCTGGTACGCGGACACCGTGCGCGCGTGGGTCGCGTCCCGGCCGGGCAACCGGGGACGGAGTAAGGACTGAGGGCCGGCTCGCCCGGTGACCCCGCCGCGGGCACCGACGGTCTCACCTCCGGTACCGACGACCCACCGGTGGCACCTGCGACGCCGCAGCCGTCCTGTGCCCGCCCGCCGAAAATCCCGGGGCAGGAGGAGCCGGCGTCTGGCACAGTCGGCCCATGAGCGACTTCTCCGTCAAGCCCGTGCTGACCGGCGACAGGACCGTGCTGCGGCCGTTCACGGAGGCGGATGCCGAGCCAATGGCGGAGATCATCGAGGACCCCGAGGTCGTCCGCTTCACCGGCGCTCCTTCCGGCGACCTCACCCTGGAGCGGCTGCGGTCCTGGTACGGCACCCGCTCCGAGCAGCCCGACCGTCTCGACCTCGCCGTCACCGACCGTGGCACGGGCGAACTCGTCGGCGAGGTCGTCCTGTACGAGTGGGACAGCCACGCCCGCAGCTGCACCTTCCGCACCCTCATCGGCCCCCGAGGACGCGGGCGGGGCTTCGGCACCGAGGCGACCCGCCTGATCGTCGGCTACGGCTTCGAGCAACTCGGCCTGCACCGGATCGAGTTGGAGGCCTACGGCTACAACGCCCGTGCCCTGCGGGTCTACGAGAAGGCCGGATTCGTGGTCGAAGGCGTGCGACGGGAGGCCGATCTGCGGGACGGCGAGTGGGTGGACTGGGTGATCATGGGCATCCTCGACCGCGAGTGGGCCGCTCTCAGCTCCACGGCTCGATGACCGTCACCCCCGCTCCGGGTGCCGTGCCCATCGCCGCCAGGGCGTCCGGGACCGCGTCCAGGGTGATGGTGGACGTGACCAGCAGATCAGGGCGCAGCACGCCCGCCCGCACCAGTTCCAGCATCGGCGGGTAGGTGTGGGCGGCCATGCCGTGGCTGCCGAGGAGTTCGAGCTCCAGGGCGATCGCGCGGGCCATGGGGACCGGGGTCGTGCCGTCCGGCGAGGGCAGCAGGCCGACCTGGATGTGGCGGCCGCGGCGGCGCAGGGAGTTGACGGAGGCCGCACACGTGCCGGGTGAGCCGAGGGCGTCCAGGGACACATGGGCCCCGCCGCCGGTCAGGTCGCGGATCGCCGCCGCGGTGTCCTTGGTGCCGGTGGCGTCCACGCACTCCGCCGCTCCGAACTTCCTCGCCAGGGCCAGGGCCTGGGGAGACACGTCCACCGCCACCACCCGGGCTCCCGCAGCCGCCGCGATCATCACCGCGGACAGGCCCACACCGCCGCAGCCGTGCACCGCGACCCACTCCCCCGCGGTGACCGCGCCCTGCTGCACGACCGCCCTGAACGCCGTGGCGAAACGGCAGCCCAGGGACGCGGCCGTGGTGAAGGACATGTCCTGCGGCACGGCCACCAGGTTCACGTCCGCGTGGTCCAGCGCCACGTACTGGGCGAAGGAGCCCCAGTGGGTGAAGCCGGGCTGCGTCTGGCGCTCGCAGATCTGGTGGTCGCCGGTGGCGCAGGACGCGCAGGTGCCGCAGGCGCAGACGAAGGGGACGGTCACCCGGTCGCCGGGGTGCCAGGCGCTCACGCGAGGGCCGACCGCTTCCACGACACCGGCGAGTTCATGGCCCGGTACGTGAGGAAAGGTGATGTCCGGGTCGTGCCCCTGCCAGCCGTGCCAGTCGCTTCTGCAGAGGCCCGTGGCTTCCACTCGGACGACCACGCCGTGGTCCGACGGGTGGGGGTCGGGGACGTCACATACCTCCGGACGTTCGCCGTATCGCTCGAAGATCACCGCTCGCATCTGCCGTCCCTTCGCCGCTTTCCTCTGCCGGTACATCGTCGCTGGTCGCGCCCCGCGGGGCCGCATGTCGATCCAGCCCCGCGCCCCTGGGGCGTTCGACCTCCCCTTCGCTCAGTCCGAACCGTCCGTGGAAGCGCCTCAGAGCGGCCGGTGCCCACCAGGTCGCGCGGCCCGTCAGCCTCATCACCGCCGGGACCAGCAGACTGCGGACGATCATGGCGTCCATCAGTACCGCCAGCGCGATGCCCAGGCCCAGCATCTTCGTGTTGGTCACCCTCGACGTGCCTATCGCCACCATCACCACGGCGAGGATGACCGCGGCCGCCGTGATCAGGCCTCCCGTGCGTTGCAGGCCGTGGCGGACCGCCTCCTCGTGGTCGCCGGTCCTGTCGTACTCCTCCTTTATGCGGGAAAGGAGGAAGACGCCGTAGTCCATGGAGAGGCCGAAGGCGACGCAGAACATCAGGACCGGGAGCGTTGTCTCTATGGAGCCCGGGCTGGTGAAGCCGAGGAGGCCGGAAAGGTGTCCGTCCTGGAAGACCCAGACCACCGCGCCGAACATCGCCGTCAGGCTGAGGGCGTTGAGAAGGACCGCCTGGACCGGGATCAGGACGCTGCCCGTCAGCAAGAACACCAGCACCAGGGTGACGATCGTGATGAAGACCGCCGCCCATGGCAGGCGGTCACCTATCGCGTGCTTGGAGTCGACCAGGACGGCCGCCGTGCCGGTGACCTTGGTGTCGAAGGGGGCCTTCGTGGAGCGCAGTTCACCGACTAGGCGCTGTGCCCCGGCGTCCACGGCCTCGCCTCTGGGCTGGACCGTGAAGTACGCCGAGTCTCCCTTCACCAACGGACCGTCGACCTGTAGCACCTCGGGGAGGGCGGCGATCCGCTCCTTGTAGGAGACGTACTGCGCCGGGGTCGCGCTGCCCTCGGCCAGGACTTCCAGGCCGCCGCCGGGGCTGCCGGGGAAGCCGTCCCTGAGGTGCTGCTGCACCACATGGGACTCGGCGGACGCGGGCAGTTGGCGGTCGTCCGCGGTGCCGAACTTCACTCCCAGGAAGGGCAGTCCGAGCAGTACCAGGACGGCGGTGGTGCCCAGGGCGAAGAAAGGGGCGCGGCGCATGACGAGGGTCGCTCCGCGTGCCCAGGCGGAGCCGCTGTCCCGGGCTTCGGTCTTCTTCGGTGCTCCGCGCCTGAACAGCAGGCGCAGGTCCAGGGAGTTGACCCGGTGGCCCAGCAGGATCAGGGCGGCCGGAAGGAGGATCAGGGCGGCTGCCGCGGCCAGCAGGACGACGGCCATCCCGGCGTAGGCGAAGGACCGTAGGAAGTACTGCGGGAAGAGCAGCATCGCCGCCAGGGACACCGCGACCGTGAGGGCGGAGAAGAGGACGGTGCGGCCCGCCGTGCGCAGGGTGGTCCCGATGGCAGTCAACGGCTCGGCACCGGTGGCCAGTTCCTCACGGAAGCGGCGGACGATGAACAGCGCGTAGTCGATGGCCAGGCCCAGGCCGAGGGCCGTGGTGAGGTTCATCGCGAAGACGGAGACGTCGGTGAACTCGGTCAGACCGCGCAGCACGGCGTTCGTCCCGAGGATCGCGACGATGCCGATGGCGAGCGGGAGCAGGGCCGCGATCGCGCTGCCGAAGACCATCACCAGCAGCAGGAGCGTGATCGGCAGGGCGATCATCTCGGCCCGGGTGAGGTCCTCCTGGATGATCGTCTGCATCTCGTGCCGCACCGCGACGATGCCGCCGATCTCGACCTTCACCGGGCCGTGCGTCCCCCGGAGGGAAGGGGCGACGCGGTCGAGCGTCTCCCCCATCTGTTTCTCGTCGCCGGTGATGCGGGCGGCGATCAGCGCCTCATGGCCGTCCTCGGCGCGCAGGGCCGGTGACGCGGCGGACCAGTAGGAACCGACCCCGGTGATGTCCTTCTCGGCGGCCAGGCGAGCGGTGAGGCGCTTGGCCTCCGCGGCCACCGCCGGGTCGTCCACCGAGGCATCTCCGGCGTCGACGAGCAGCAGGAGGTTGGGCTGGGAGTCCGGGAACTCGCGCTCCAACGCCTTGGTGGCGTACGTCGACTCCGCGTCCGGGTCCTCCCAGCCGCCCGCACCCAGACGGTCGGCGACACCGCTGCCGGCCAGTACGGCGAGGAGGGTGAGCACCAGGGCCGCGAGCAGCGACAACCCGGGGCGAGCGGTGACGAGGCGGGTCCATCGGCCGACACGAGGTGGGCTGTTTACTTCGGTCATGGTGCGGTGTCCCCTTCACCGTGGAAACCGTAGAATGCAAAACACGAGAGATCGCTCGCGTTTCCAGAATGCGAGCGACCGCTCGTGTTTGTCAACCGTGAGCCGAGAGCTGGGGATAACGCGTGCCCGACAACGAGGAGAAGGAACAGCCGCGCCGCCGTCAGGCACGCGGCGAACGCCGGATCGCCCAGCTGCTGGATGCGGCGGCCACCGTCTTCACGACCACGGGCTACACCGCGGCCAGCACCAACGCCATCGCCCGCGAGGCCGGCGTCTCGCCCGGCACGCTCTACCAGTTCTTCCCGAACAAGGAAGCGATCGCGATCGAGCTGGGCGGCCGGCTCGTGCACGAGATGCAGACGGCGTACGGCGAGGCGCTCGCCCCGATCGACCCGGCGACCCCACTGGAGGAGGCGGTCGGCGCCGCCGTGGACCGGTTCATCGCCTTCAACTGCCAACACCCGGTGTTCTTCGCGCTGATGCACGGCCCCGACATCCCCGGCCGGCTCACCGAGGAGCACGACGCGCTGCATGTGGCCCTCGTGGGCAGGGTGGAAGGGCTGCTCTCCTCGATCCTCCCCGAAGCGCCCGCCGCCGACATCAAGCGCACCGCACAGATGGTGCTGGGCATCTACATGGCGGGCCTGGAGCTGATCCTCGCCCACGAGGGCGCCGAGCGCGACGCGTACATCCGGGAGGTGAAGACCGCGCTGACCCGCTATCTCGACCCGCTGGTCGGCGACCGGCTCGGCAGATCCGGCCTCACGACGACTCCGTAGCCCGCCCGGCCCGGCACCAGCACCCCTGCGCGGGGTACTCGCTCCCGTCGGGACCTCCCTTGGAGAAATACCCCCTAGGGGTATAGGGTGGGCAGTATAGACAGTGCACACCTCTCATGAGTCATCAGGAGAACGACATGACCACTCAGACCGACACCGCTGGGTCCGTCACCGCCGTCTACAAGGTGAGCGGGATGAGCTGCGGGCACTGCGAGGGCGCCGTCTCCGGGGAGATCTCCGAGATCGACGGGGTCAGCTCGGTGAAGGCGGTCGCCTCCAGCGGCGAGGTGACGGTCGTCTCCTCGGCGCCGCTGGACGAGGAGGCGGTTCGCGCCGCTGTGGACGAGGCCGGATTCGAGCTTGCCGGACGGGCCTGAGACCGTCGCGACAGGAGGTGCGGAGCCGCACATCGACGCGGCCCCGCACCCCTGAGGGAGTTGCCGTACATGTCCAGCACCACCGAAGCCGCGCCCATGGCGACGACCTCCGAAGTCGAGCTGCTCATCGGCGGGATGACCTGTGCCTCGTGCGCCGCCCGGGTCGAGAAGAAACTCAACCGGATGGACGGCGTCGCCGCCACGGTCAACTACGCGACCGAGAAGGCCCGGGTCAGCTACCCCGCGGGGGTTGACGTCGCCGATCTCATCGCGACCGTGGTGAAGACCGGGTACACGGCCGAGGAGCCCGCCCTACCTGCGGAAGAGCCGTCTCGAGACGACCCCGAGCTCACCTCCCTCCGGCAGCGGCTCCTCGTCTCGGTGGCGCTCGCCGTCCCTGTCGTCGCACTGTCCATGGTCCCCGCCCTCCAGTTCGACAACTGGCAGTGGCTCGCGCTGACCCTCGCCTCGCCCGTCGTCTTCTGGGGTGCGTGGCCCTTCCACCGGGCCGCCTGGACGAACATCAGGCACGCCGCGGCCACCATGGACACCCTCGTCTCGGTCGGGACCCTCGCCGCGTTCGGCTGGTCGGTGTGGGCCCTGTTCTTCGGTGACGCCGGCATGCCGGGCATGCGGGAGCGGTTCGAGTTCACCGCCGGCGGCATGGACGGCGCCTCGACGATCTATCTCGAGGTGGCCGCCGGAGTCACCGCCTTCATCCTGCTCGGCCGGTATCTGGAGGCTCGCGCCAAGCGCCGCGCGGGGGCGGCGCTCCGGGCCCTGATGGAGCTCGGGGCCAAGGACGTCTCCGTCCTGCGGGACGGGCGGGAGGTGCGGATTCCGGCGGACCGGCTGAGCGTCGGGGACCGGTTCGTCGTACGGCCCGGAGAGAAGATCGCGACCGACGGCACCGTCGTCGAAGGTGCCTCCGCCGTGGACGCCTCCATGCTGACCGGTGAGTCGGTACCGGTGGACGTCGGCGTCGGAGACGTCGTCACCGGCGCGACCGTCAACGCCGGTGGGCGGATCGTCGTGGCGGCCACGCGGGTCGGGGCGGACACGCGGCTCGCGCGGATGGCGATGCTGGTGGAGGACGCGCAGAACGGCAAGGCGGAGGTGCAGCGGCTGGCCGACCGGGTCTCCGCGGTGTTCGTGCCGGCCGTCATCCTCATCGCGGTGGGCACCTTCGGGGGGTGGCTCGGCGCCACCGGGGACACCGTCGCCGCGTTCACGGCGGCCGTCGCCGTGCTGATCATCGCCTGCCCGTGCGCGCTGGGCCTGGCCACACCGACCGCGCTCATGGTCGGCACCGGGCGCGGCGCCCAGCTCGGCATCCTCATCAAGGGGCCCGAGGTCCTGGAGTCCACGCGGCGCGTGGACACCGTCGTCCTGGACAAGACCGGCACGGTGACCACCGGCCGGATGACCCTGCAGGAGGTCCACGTCGCCCAGGACGCCGACGAGAAGCAGGTGCTGCGGCTCGCGGGCGCCCTGGAGCACGCCTCCGAGCACCCGGTCGCCCGGGCGATCGCCGTGGGCGCGGAGGAGCGGGTCGGACCGCTGCCCGAGGCCGAAGGGTTCGAGAACGTCCCCGGGAAGGGCGTACGCGGGCGCGTGGAGGGCCACGAGGTGGTCGTGGGGCGGCTGATCGACGCGCTGCCCGCCGAACTGGCCCGGGCGAAGGAAGAGGCCGAGCGGGACGGTCGTACGGCTGTCGTCGTCGGGTGGGACGGCGTGGCGCACGGTGTCCTGGCCGTCGCGGACGCGGTCAAGGAGACCAGCGCCCAGGCGGTGCGGTCACTGCGGGCGCTGGGGCTCACGCCGGTGCTGCTGACCGGGGACAACCGGGCGGTGGCCGAGGCGGTGGCCCGGGCGGTCGGAATCGACGAGGTGCTCGCCGAGGTGCTGCCCGAGGACAAGGTCGATGCCGTACGGCGGCTTCAGGGCGAGGGACGTGTCGTCGCGATGGTCGGTGACGGGGTCAACGACGCGGCCGCGCTCGCCGCCGCCGACCTGGGACTCGCCATGGGGACCGGGACCGACGCGGCGATCGAGGCGGGGGATCTGACGCTGGTGCGCGGGGATCTACGGGTGGCCGCGGACGCGATCCGGCTCTCGCGGCGCACGCTCTCCACGATCAAGGGCAATCTCGTGTGGGCCTTCGGCTACAACGTGGCGGCGCTGCCGCTGGCCGCCGCCGGGTTGCTGAACCCGATGATCGCCGGGGCGGCGATGGCGTTCTCCTCGGTGTTCGTGGTGACCAACAGCCTGCGGCTGCGTGCCTTCCGTTGAGGATTCCTTTGACCGACCCCTCTGGAGTCCGGGGCCCCACTCACATAAGCTCTTCACAAGACTCGCGCATCGTCCTTACGCTTGGGTCTCGTTCGCCGTATCCGGGTTCTTGCGTATCTAACGGACATTTGCAAGAGACGCAGATCACAGTGATGTGAACGTAACCATCGAAGGGGTTCGAAGGTCTAAGTTGGCGATGTCAGGCAGCGTCTTGGGGGGCGTTGGCTGGCATCTGAGGATGTCTTGGGGGACTTCCTCGGAGCTGCGTTGCCGGGGCACGCACTTAGGGAAGCTTTGAGCGGCCCTCCCGACCGTGCGTTGTCCCGGCAGACCGCACACAGGAGTAGTACGAGGAGTTTTGCTCGTTCTGCTCAACAGCAGTACCAGCAGTACCGGAAAGACAGCGATTCAGGCGCTGGTCTCTCAGACGCCCGGCCGGATCCCGTGGGGGGAATCCGCACCGGGACATGGGAAGGCGCCCTGGACGCCGGCCCGTGGGGGGACCGGCGCCAGGGCGCCTTCCGCTTTTTTCGTCGGCTACGACGGCGTGCGCGCCGCGGACGCCGGAGGGGCGCCGCCGAAGCGACGCCCCTCAACGAACCCACCGGCAGGTGTCAGCGCTCTTCCACCGGCACGAAGTCGCGCTCGACCACGCCCGTGTAGATCTGGCGCGGACGGCCGATGCGGGAGCCGGGCTCCTTGATCATCTCGTGCCACTGGGCGATCCAGCCCGGAAGACGGCCGAGGGCGAACAGGACCGTGAACATCTCGGTCGGGAAGCCCATGGCGCGGTAGATCAGGCCGGTGTAGAAGTCGACTTTTTTCGTCGGCTACGACGGCGTGCGCGCCGCGGACGCCGAAGGGGCGCCGCCGAAGCGACGCCCCTCAACAACCTCACCGCCAGGTGTCAGCGCTCTTCCACCGGCACGAAGTCGCGCTCGACCACGCCCGTGTAGATCTGGCGCGGACGGCCGATGCGGGAGCCGGGCTCCTTGATCATCTCGTGCCACTGGGCGATCCAGCCCGGAAGACGGCCGAGGGCGAACAGGACCGTGAACATCTCGGTCGGGAAGCCCATGGCGCGGTAGATCAGGCCGGTGTAGAAGTCGACGTTCGGGTAGAGGCTGCGCGAGACGAAGTAGTCGTCGGAGAGCGCGTGCTCCTCCAGCTTGAGCGCGATGTCCAGCAGCTCGTCGGACTTGCCGAGGGCCGACAAGACGTCGTGCGCGGCCGCCTTGATGATCTTCGCGCGCGGGTCGAAGTTCTTGTAGACCCGGTGGCCGAAGCCCATCAGGCGGACGCCGTCCTCCTTGTTCTTCACCTTGCGGATGAAGGAGTCCACGTCGCCGCCGCTGGCCTGGATGCCCTCGAGCATCTCCAGGACGGACTGGTTGGCACCGCCGTGCAGCGGGCCCCACAGGGCGTTGATGCCGGCGGAGATCGACGCGAACATGTTCGCCTGGGACGAGCCGACGAGGCGGACCGTGGAGGTCGAGCAGTTCTGCTCGTGGTCGGCGTGCAGGATGAGCAGCTTGTCGAGGGCGGAGACCACGACCGGGTCGGGCTCGTACTCCTGCGCCGGGACCGAGAAGGTCATGCGCAGGAAGTTCTCGACGTAACCGAGGTCGTTGCGCGGGTAGACGAACGGGTGACCGATCGACTTCTTGTACGCGTACGCCGCGATCGTCGGAAGCTTGGCAAGCAGGCGGATCGTCGAGAGGTTGCGCTGCTTCTCGTCGAAGGGGTTGTGGCTGTCCTGGTAGAACGTGGACAGCGCGGAGACGACCGACGACAGCATGGCCATCGGGTGGGCGTCGCGCGGGAAGCCACGGTAGAAGTTCTTGACGTCCTCGTGCAGCAGGGTGTGCTGCGTGATGTCGTTCTTGAACACCGAGAGCTCGTCGACGGACGGAAGCTCACCGTTGATCAGGAGGTAGGCGACCTCCAGGAACGTGGAGCGCTCGGCCAGCTGCTCGATCGGATAGCCGCGGTACCGGAGGATGCCGGCCTCGCCGTCGAGGTAGGTGATGGCGGATTTATAGGCGGCGGTGTTGCCGTAGCCGCTGTCCAGGGTGACCAGACCGGTCTGGGCGCGGAGCTTTCCGATGTCGAAGCCCTTGTCGCCGACGGTGCTGTCGATCACCGGGTAGGTGTACTCGCCATCGCCGTACCGCACTACTACAGAGTTGTCGCTCACGTCATCCCTCACCGACGTTGTGCCTCTTCTTCGAGGTTGCCCTGACTGTCTCTACCATCCCCCATTTGGCGCAGGAGAGTGCACTCGGGGTCGGCCGTTGGGCGTATCGGCGGCACTGAGTGCCGCCAACTTGCTCATCCTGCCCGTCCGCAACCGCATCCGGAAGGGCTCTGTGACCCACGTGACTCATTTGATCGATCATTTTTTGTGAAGGCTCACCATTGACGCTCCTCACAGGCCCGAGAGCCGGAAGTCGAGCGCCGTGCAGCGCCGCCCCGCCGAGACCGTGCGCACCGCCTGACCGATCGCCTTGCGCGAACCGACGAGGACGACCAGCTTCTTCGCCCGCGTGACCGCCGTGTACAGCAGGTTCCGCTGCAGCATCATCCAGGCGCTGGTGGTGACCGGGATCACCACGGCGGGATACTCGCTGCCCTGTGAACGGTGGATGGTCACCGCGTACGCGTGGGCCAGTTCGTCCAGCTCGTCGAACTCGTACGGCACCTCCTCGTCCTCGTCCGTCAGCACGGTGAGGCGCTGGTCGACAGGATCGAGCGAGGTGACCACGCCCACGGTGCCGTTGAAGACACCGTTGGTGCCCTTCTCGTAATTGTTGCGAATCTGGGTGACCTTGTCGCCGACCCGGAAGACCCGGCCGCCGAACCGCTTCTCCGCGAGGTCGGGACGGGCCGGGGTGATGGCCTGCTGGAGCAGACCGTTGAGCGTGCCGGCGCCCGCGGGGCCTCGGTGCATGGGGGCGAGCACCTGAACGTCCCGGCGCGGGTCGAGGCCGAATTTGGCCGGAATCCGACGGGCCGCCACATCCACCGTGAGCCGGCCGACCTCCTCGGTGTCGTCCTCGACGAAGAGGAAGAAGTCCTTCATGCCGTCGGTGACGGGGTGCTGTCCGGCGTTGATCCGGTGGGCGTTGGTGACGACTCCGGACTGCTGGGCCTGCCGGAACACGCGGGTGAGGCGCACCGCGGGGACCGGGCCGCCGTCGGCGAGCAGATCCCGCAGGACCTCGCCCGCGCCGACGCTGGGCAGTTGGTCGACGTCCCCGACGAACAGCAGGTGCGCGCCCGGAGGCACGGCCTTCACCAGCTTGTTGGCGAGCAGCAGGTCCAGCATGGAGGCCTCGTCGACCACCACCAGGTCGGCGTCGAGCGGGCGGTCCTTGTCGTAGGCCGCGTCGCCGCCGGGCTTCAGCTCCAGCAGGCGGTGGACGGTGGAGGCGTCGGCGCCGGTGAGTTCGGCGAGGCGCTTGGCGGCCCGGCCGGTCGGCGCCGCGAGGACGACCTTGGCCTTCTTGGCGCGGGCCAGCTCCACGATCGAGCGGACGGTGAAGGACTTGCCGCAGCCGGGGCCGCCGGTGAGGACGGCGACCTTCTTGGTCAGCGCGAGCCTGACGGCGGCCTCCTGCTCGGGCGCGAGCTCCACTCCGGTACGGGACTTCAGCCAGCCCAGCGCCTTGTCCCAGGCCACGTCGTGGAAGGCCGGCATCCGGTCCTGGTCGGTCCGCAGGAGGCGCAACAGCTGGGCGGAGAGGGAGAGTTCGGCGCGGTGGAAGGGGACGAGGTAGATGGCGGTGACAGGCGGCGATCCGGGCTCCGACCCGGGCACCTTCTCCCGTACGACACCCGGCTCGCCGGAGTCCTCGTCGGGCAGGGCGAGTTCGGCGAGGCACTCGATGACCAGGCCGGTGTCGACCTGGAGGAGTT
The DNA here is from genome assembly GCF_001514145.1 of Streptomyces canus. GTDB lineage: Bacteria > Actinomycetota > Actinomycetes > Streptomycetales > Streptomycetaceae > Streptomyces > Streptomyces canus. The sequence goes on along the minus strand of NZ_KQ948658.1, from coordinate 94,495 downwards.
TCACCGCGTCGGCGATCAGCTGTTCCTCGGGGAGGTAGCAGTGCCCCTGGTCGGCGGACTGCGAAAGGGCGTACTGCAGGCCCGCCTTGACGCGCTCCGGGCTGTCGTGGGGGATGCCGACGGACTGGGCGATCTTGTCGGCGGTGAGGAAGCCGATGCCCCAGACGTCGGCGGCGAGCCGGTAGGGCTGGTTCTTCACGACCGAGATCGAGGCGTCGCCGTACTTCTTGTAGATGCGCACGGCGACGGAGGTGGACACCTCGACGCTCTGGAGGAAGAGCATGACCTCCTTGATCGCCTTCTGCTCCTCCCAGGCGTCGGCGATCTTCTTGGTGCGCTTGGGGCCGAGCCCCGGGACTTCGATGAGCCGCTTCGGCTCCTCCTCGATGATCTTCAGGGTGTCCATGCCGAAGTGCTGGGTGATGCGGTCGGCGAAGACGGGGCCGATGCCCTTGACGAGCCCGGAGCCCAGATAGCGGCGGATGCCCTGGACGGTGGCCGGCAGGACGGTCGTGTAGTTCTCGACGGTGAACTGCTTGCCGTACTGCGGATGGGAGCCCCAACGCCCCTCCATCCGCAGGGACTCCCCCACCTGGGCGCCGAGCAGCGCGCCGACGACGGTGAGGAGGTCGCCGCCGCCTCTGCCGGTGTCGACTCGGGCGACCGTGTAGCCGTTGTCCTCGTTGGCGTACGTGATTCGCTCCAGCACGCCTTCGAGTACGGCCAGTCGTCGTTCACCCGTGGAGGCCCCCGCCTGATTGGACATGACCCGACGGTACCGCCCGGCACCGACAGCGCCCCGGTCACCCGGATCGGGTGGGCCGCTTCATGCAGGTCCCCACATATCGCCCTGGCCTCCGGGGCGGCGCCGGGCAGTTCGCCGTGGACGCGGCTGTCCTGTCCCGCGGATCAGGTCGGCCGCGGGGAACGGGCATGTCGTGAGGGTGCCGAACGGGAGCGTGGGGGGCGGCCTTCCGCCGGGCCGTTCGCGTGCGGGGAGCGTGCGGCCGCACGGCGGAGGAGGCCGGCCGTGTCATCAGCCGCTTCGCGGCGGAGGACACGGAGCCGCGGCGCATGACGACGGCGCTGCTGGAAGCACCCCCTTCCGGGGGAGTGCACCTCAGGCCCCGCCCGTCCTCCGCTCCGCCCCGCGACATCACGATCCTGTCTCGGGGTCTTGCCAAACCGTCGTGTAATCGATTCCAATCCTCCCTGTACGGAGTCGTGTAATCGATTCCACGAGTTCCACGAGGAGGTGGAGCGGCGATGGCGAGCATCAAGGATGTCGCTGCCGAGGCGGGGGTCTCCGTCGCCACGGTGTCGCGGGTCCTGAACGACCATCCGTCGGTCAGCGCGGACGCACGCACGCGCGTGCTGGCCGCAGTGGAGACGCTGGGCTACCGCCCGAACGCCGTCGCCCGCTCCCTGCGCACCGACCAGACCCACACCCTCGGCCTGGTCATCAGCGACGTCATGAACCCCTACTTCACCGAGCTGGCCCGCTCCGTCGAGGAGGAGGCCCGCGCGCTGGGGTACAGCGTGATCATCGGCAACGCCGACGAGCGGCCAGACCTCCAGGATCATCACGTACGGAACCTGCTCGACCGGCGGATCGACGGACTTCTGGTCTCCCCCACCGACGGCGGCTCTCCGCTGATGCTGGACGCCGTGCGCGCGGGGACGCCGATGGTCTTCGTGGACCGGTGGATGCCGGGCGTGGCCGTGCCGGTCGTCCGGTCGGACGGACGGGCCGCCATACGGGATCTCGTCGCCCATCTGCACGGGCTGGGGCACCGCAGGCTCGCCATCATCGCGGGCCCGGCGGCGACCACCACCGGCCAGGAGCGTGTCGCGGCCTTCCGGGAGGCACTCCGGGCGTACGGCCTCGATCTGCCCGACGCCTATATCGGGCAGGGCGACTTCCAGGCCGAGAGCGGGCGGCGGGTCACCGAGGGCTTCCTCGACCTGCCCGAGCCGCCCGAGGTCGTCTTCGCGGCCGACAACCTGATGGCGCTCGGCGCGCTGGACGCCGTACGCGCGCGTGGGATGCGCGTACCGCAGGACATCGCCCTGGCCGCGTTCGACGACATCCCGTGGTTCGTGCACACCGATCCGCCGATCACCGCGATCGCCCAGCCCACGGGCGAGCTGGGGCGGGCCGCGGTGCGCGCGCTCGTGGACCGCATCGAGGGGCGGCCCCCCGAGTCGGTCACCCTCCCCGCCCGTCTCGTCGTTCGCCGCTCCTGCGGCGAGCCCTCACCCAGGAACGTCGCAGTGGACCCCGTAACGAACAGGAGCGAGTCGTGAGCAACGAGGACGAGTTGCTGCGCATCGAGGGCATACGGAAGTCCTTCCCCGGCGTGGTCGCGCTCGACGGCGTCGACTTCGACCTGCGCCGCGGCGAGGTGCACGTACTGCTCGGCGAGAACGGCGCCGGCAAGAGCACGCTGATCAAGATGCTGTCGGGCGCCTACCACCCCGACGAGGGCCGCGTGCTGGTGGACGGCCATCAGGTGCACATCCGCGGGGCGCAGGACGCCGAGCGGCTGGGGATCGCCACCATCTACCAGGAGTTCAACCTCGTCCCCGATCTGACGGTCGCCGAGAACATCTTCCTGGGCCGGCAGCCGCGCCGCCTCGGGATGGTCGACCGCAGGACGATGGAGGCCGACGCCGAGGTGCTGCTGAAGCGCGTCGGGGTCAACGTGTCGCCACGCGCGCGTGTGCGGGAACTCGGCATCGCCCGGCTCCAGATGGTCGAGATCGCCAAGGCGCTGAGCCTGAACGCGCGCGTGCTGATCATGGACGAGCCGACGGCCGTGCTCACCTCCGAGGAGGTCGACAAGCTCTTCGCGATCGTGCGCACGCTGCGCGAGGACGGGGTGGGGATCGTCTTCATCACCCATCACCTGGAGGAGATCGCCGCCCTCGGCGACCGGGTCACGGTCATCCGGGACGGGAAGTCGGTCGGGCAGGTGCCCGCCTCCACGCCCGAGGACGAGCTCGTACGCCTCATGGTGGGGCGATCGATCGAGCAGCAGTACCCGCGCGAGCGCGGCGACACCGGAGCGGCCCTGCTGAAGGTCGAGGGGCTCACCCGCGACGGCGTCTTCCACGACATCGGCTTCGAGGTGCACGCCGGAGAGGTCGTCGGCATCGCCGGGCTGGTCGGAGCGGGCCGTACCGAGGTGGTGCGGGCCGTGTTCGGCGCCGACCCGTACGACAAGGGGGCCGTGAAGGTCTCCGGGGCGCCCCTCAAGGGGCACGACGTGGGCGCCGCCATGGCGGCCGGGATCGGTCTGATCCCCGAGGACCGCAAGGGCCAGGGCCTGGTGCTCGACCAGTCGGTCGAGGAGAACCTGGGGCTGGTGACCATGCGGGCCGCCACGCGCGCGGGGCTCGTCGACCTCAAGGCGCAGCGGGAGGCCGCCGCGCGGATCGCCGAGCAGCTCGGGGTGCGGATGGCGGGCCTGCATCAGCACGTGCGAACGCTCTCCGGCGGCAACCAGCAGAAGGTCGTCATCGGCAAGTGGCTGCTCGCCGACACCAAGGTGCTGATCCTCGACGAGCCGACGCGCGGGATCGACGTCGGCGCCAAGGTCGAGATCTACCAGCTCATCAACGAACTCACCGCGGCCGGTGCCGCCGTCCTCATGATCTCCAGCGATCTGCCCGAGGTGCTCGGCATGAGCGACCGGGTGCTGGTGATGGCCCAGGGCCGGATCGCCGGCGAACTCGCCGCCGACGAGGCCACGCAGGACTCCGTGATGGCACTCGCCGTCAGCAACCCCACGACCGACAAGGAGGCCGCTCGTGGCCACTGACACGCTCAAGAGCACATCGAGCGCTGATAGCGCCACCGGCGGCCTGCGCCGGCTGCTCCTCGACAACGGCGCGCTGACCGCGCTGATCGTCCTCGTCGTCGCCATGTCGGCGCTGTCGGGCGACTTCCTCACCACCGACAACCTGCTCAACGTCGGCGTCCAGGCGGCCGTGACCGCCGTCCTCGCCTTCGGTGTGACCTTCGTGATCGTCTCGGCCGGCATCGACCTGTCGGTGGGCTCGGTGGCGGCCCTGTCGGCCACCGTCCTGGCGTGGAGCGCGACGTCACACGGGGTGCCGGTCCTCATAGCGGTCCTGCTGGCCGTCGTGACCGGCATCGCGGCCGGTCTCGTCAACGGCTTCCTGATCGCCTACGGCAAACTCCCCCCGTTCATCGCGACCCTGGCGATGCTCTCGGTGGCCCGCGGTCTGTCGCTGGTGATCTCCGAGGGCTCCCCGATCGCCTTCCCCGACTCGGTCTCGCACCTCGGTGACACGCTGGGCGGTTGGCTGCCGGTGCCCGTGCTCGTCATGGTCGTCATGGGGCTCCTCGCGGCCTTCGTGCTCGCACGGACGTACATCGGCCGCTCGATGTACGCGATCGGCGGCAACGAGGAGGCGGCCCGTCTCTCCGGCCTCCGGGTGAAGAAGCAGAAGCTCGCCATCTACGCGCTGTCCGGTGTGTTCGCCGCCGTCGCGGGTGTCGTGCTCGCCGCCCGGCTGTCCTCCGCTCAGCCGCAGGCCGCCGACGGTTACGAGCTGGACGCGATCGCCGCGGTCGTCATCGGCGGTGCCTCGCTGGCCGGTGGCACCGGCAAGGCGTCCGGGACGCTGATCGGCGCGCTGATCCTGGCGGTGCTGCGCAACGGCCTCAACCTGCTGAACGTGTCCGCGTTCTGGCAGCAGGTCGTCATCGGTGTCGTCATCGCGCTGGCCGTGCTGCTCGACACGCTGCGCCGCAAGGCCGGGGCGACCCCGGTGGCCGGTGCCTCGCAGGGCGGCAAGGGGCGCCAGGCGGCGACGTACGGTCTGGCGGCCGTGGTCACCGTGGCGATCGTCGGCGCGACCTCCTTCCTGCACAACGGCTCGTCCTCGACGGCGAACCCGAAGGTGGGTCTGTCGCTGTCGACGCTCAACAACCCCTTCTTCGTGCAGATCCGGTCCGGCGCCCAGGCCGAGGCGGAGAAGCTGGGCCTGGACCTGACCGTCACGGACGCGCAGAACGACGCGTCCCAGCAGGCCAACCAGCTGCAGAACTTCACCAGTTCGAACCTCGGCGCGATCATCGTCAACCCGGTGGACTCGGACGCGGCGAGCAACTCGGTGAAGGCCGCCGACAAGGCGAAGATCCCGGTCATCGCGGTGGACCGGGGCGTCAACAAGGCCTCCGTGGACGCGCTGGTCGCCTCCGACAACGTCGCCGGCGGTGAGCTCGCCGCCAAGACCATCGGCGAGAAGCTCGGCGGCAAGGGCAGGATCGTGATCCTCCAGGGCCAGGCGGGCACGTCGGCCGCCCGTGAGCGTGCGGCGGGTTTCGCCCGGGGTCTCAAGGCGTACCCGGGCATCCAGGTCGTCGCGCAGCAGCCCGCCGACTTCGACCGCACCAAGGGTCTCGACGTGATGTCGAACCTGCTCCAGGCCCACCCGGACGTCCAGGGTGTCATCGCCGCCAACGACGAGATGGCGCTCGGCGCGATCAAGGCGCTGGGCTCCAAGGCCGGCACGTCGGTCTCGGTGGTCGGCTTCGACGGCACGCCGGACGGCCTGAACGCGGTGAAGGACGGCACGCTGTACGCGTCTGTGGCACAACAGCCTTCCCAGCTGGGCAAGATCGCGGTGGACAACGCGCTGAAGGCCCTCGAGGGCAAGAAGGTCGAGGAGACGATCAAGGTGCCGGTGAAGGTGGTCACCAAGGAGAACGTGGCCGGTTTCACGGGCTGACGACGGCGCACGGGCGGGCGGTCGCTTCGACTGCCCGCCCCGCGTCACTGACTAGGGGAGTCATTCATGGACGACTACGACCTTCTGGTAGTCGGGTCGGCCAACGCCGACCTGGTGATCGGCGTGGAGCGGCGGCCGGGGGCCGGGGAGACGGTGCTCGGCTCGGATCTGGCCGTGCATCCGGGGGGCAAGGGCGCCAACCAGGCGGTCGCGGCCGCCCGGCTGGGCGCGCGTACGGCGTTGCTGGCCCGCGTAGGCGACGACGGTCACGGGCGGCTGCTGCTGGACTCCCAGCGGGCGGCCGGGGTGGACACGGTGGGTGTGCTGGTGGGCGGGGCACCGACGGGGGTCGCGCTGATCACCGTGGACCCGTCGGGGGACAACAGCATCGTGGTGTCGCCGGGCGCCAACGGGCGCCTCACGCCGGGGGACGTACGGACCGCGGTCAGCCTCTTCCACGCCTCGCGGGTGGTGTCGACCCAGCTGGAGATCCCGCTGGAGACGGTCGTGGAGGTCGTACGGAATCTGGCGCCGGGCAGCCGGTTCGTGCTGAACCCGTCACCGCCGCGGCCGCTGCCGACCGAGGTCCTCGCGGCCTGTGATCCGCTGATCGTCAACGAGCACGAGGCGAAGGTGATCCTCGGGGACGCGTGCGTGAGTGACGCGCCGGAGGACTGGGCGCGGCTGCTGCTCGCGAAGGGGCCGCGGTCGGTGGTGGTGACGCTGGGCGCGCAGGGGTCGCTGGTGGCCTCCTCGGCGGGGGTGACCCGGGTGGCGTCGGTGAAGGTGGACGCCGTGGACACGACGGGTGCGGGGGACGCCTTCACGGCGGCGCTGGCCTTTCGGCTCGGGGCCGGTTCCGCACTGGCGGAGGCGGCCGCGTACGCGTCCCGGGTCGGGGCGGTCGCGGTGACCCGGAAGGGTGCGCAGGACTCCTTCCCCACGGCGGAGGAGGTCGGGGCCGTATGAAGAAGGCCGGGATACTGAACCGTCATCTCTCCGGCGCGCTCGCCGAGTTGGGGCACGGGGACGGGGTGCTGGTGTGTGACGCCGGGATGCCGATCCCCGCCGGGCCGCGCGTGGTCGACCTGGCTTTCAGGGCCGGGGTGCCGTCCTTCGCGGAGGTCCTCGACGGGCTGCTCGCCGAGCTGGTCGTGGAGGGGGCCACGGGTGCGGCGGAGATACGGGGCGCCAATCCGGCGGCTGCCGACCTGCTGGACGCCCGCTTCCCCGAGCTGGACCTGGTCTCCCACGAGAAGCTCAAGGAGCTGTCGGCGCGGGCACGGCTCGTCGTCCGCACGGGCGAGGCACGGCCGTATGCGAACGTGCTGCTCAGGTGCGGGGTGTTCTTCTAGGGCAGGCCGATCGCCGCCGTTCACGGCGCGGGGAGGACCATGCGCGGGTTGTGGCGCTTCTCCGCGCGGCGCAGCGCCGGGAGGAGGATCCTGCTCAGTTCGCGAACCTCGGCCGCGTGGTCGGTGAGCAAGCCCGTGCGCAGGCGTGGCTACGGGTTCGCAAACGGCCGCCACCGGGCGCATGCCGTCGACGTGGACACGGCCCAACTCCCTTTCCTCACCCGGGAGATAAAGAGGGGTGGAACGGCCCTCACGGGTCTGACCGACGGCCCGGAGGTCTGTTCGTCGCGGTCCTTGATGCCGTTGCCCGACCATGCAGTCGTGCAGGTCCCGAAGGGCGTCGACCGTGCGGGAGGCGTCGCGCGGGGAGGCGGGTTCGGAGAACCAGCGGCCCCGGAACTCGGCGCAGTCCGGGGATCTCGGCGCTCGCTCCGGTGACGACGGCTGCCACCGCGGCGCCGACTGCCATCGTTGCCCTTCGTCGTCGCACTGAGGTCTCCGTGCATCCCGTGGCGTCCCGGCCGCTGGATCCGATCCGATGCGATCCGTCGCGTACGTACGGGGCCGATCCGTGGTGTGCCGGATCGGCGATGCAGCCGCCGCCACGTACGAGCGTGACGGTCACTCGGTGGCAGCCTGCCGCCCGAAGGGGGAGCTCCGGGCGGCAGATGCACACGGCGCAGGGGGGAGGGGCCCCGCAAATCTCCGCAGAAGTGGCGCCTCAAAAACGGTCATTCACCCACGGCGATTCATCGAACCGGTTCGATCACGCTAGCAGGAGGAAACGGCCAGCAATAGCCCCCGACACGGATCTCCTCGGCCGCGCGCGGCCGACGGTCCCCGGCGGGGGCACGGTGTCCACCGTCGACAGATTCGGGCATCCAGCCCGCCGGTATTTGGGTTACAACCAGGCAAATCAGACAATAAATCTCGGCACGCCAACGTTTCCGGGCCGTTACGAGAATTTCGACACGAGGCGTTGACACCCGCCCGGGTTGCTCCTACCTTCACTTCACGCGAACCGGTTCGACGATCGGCATCTGGCTGATTTCTTACCCCGGAATCCTCGAACCGGTTCGACCCATGTCGGCAAGGAGCCCCCCGTGAACATCGGTGAGATCGCCAAGCGGGCCGGTGTCTCTCGGAGCACCGTGTCGTACGCCCTGAGCGGGAAGCGCCCTGTTTCCCAGGAGACCCGCGACAAGATCCAGGGGGTCATCGACGAGCTGGGCTACCAGCCCAACGCGAGTGCGCGGGCCCTGGCCAACGGCCGGACCAACACCATCGGTCTGGTCTTCCCGCCGGCCGGGAACCACTACACCGGCATGCAGTTGGACTTCATCGGCAGCGTCACCGAGGCCGCCGCGGCCTACGACTACGACGTGCTGCTCTCTCCCAGCGGTGTGGACAGCGACCGCTCGTTCCAGCGGCTGCTGGGCGAGCGGCGGGTCGACGGCGCGATCCTGATGGAGATCCGGCTGGAGGACGACCGGCTCGACCACCTCACCGCGGTGGATTTCCCCTCGGTCGCCATCGGACGCACCGCCCACCCGGAGGGCAACTGGTGGGTGGGACTGGACCACACGGCGCTGGCGGCGGCCTGCGTCCATCACCTCGCGGACCTCGGCCACCGCCGAGTCGCCTTCGTCAACCGGCCCGAACAACTCCTGAGGGCCGGCTACGAGTCGGCCCACCGAGGTCTGGACGGCTTCACCAAGGCCGCGGCAGAACGCGGGCTCACCGTCCGGACGTACTGCTGCGGGGACGACGCCGCCTCGGGCCTCGCCTGTCTGGAGCGGATCCTGCATGACGACCCGGCCACCACGGCCCTGGTCACCCTGAACGAGGCCGCGCTCGGCGGTCTCTACCGCGGCCTGGCCCAGGCCGGTCGCCATGTGCCGCGCGACTTCTCCGTCACCGGGGTGGTGGCCGGCCGATGGGCGGAGACGGTGACCCCGCAGCTCACCGCCGCGGACGTGCCGGCGGAACAGATGGGCCGCCTCGCCGTCGACCTGTTGGTCAAGCGGCTCGACGACCCCGACGCACCGGCCCGGCACCACCTGCTCGCACCGCCGATCTCCTTGCGAGCGAGCACCGCACCTGCCGGCACCACGCCGGCCGACCCCGCTCCTGGCTTCGGCACCCCCATCCGCCCCTGACCGTCGCCCGCGCCCACCCACTTCACCATCCGCACCCCATACCGGCCGGCTGAGCAACTCGCCGCCCGGGTTCGGCGAGCCCAGCGGCCCGCATTCACCCCTCCCAGGGCACACCTGTGCCGATCCCAGGGCACGCCTGTGCCAAAACCCATGAGGAAGACACCATGAACCGATCTGCCAGACGGCGTCTCACCGCCGCAGTCCTGACCGTCGTCGCCGTCACCACCGGCGCCACCGCGTGTTCCTCCGGCGCGAGCGGGACCTCCACGAAGGCCGCGGACAGCGGCACGTACACCGTCTGGGACCCCTACCCGCAGTTCGCCAAGGGTTCTGCCTGGACGAACCTGCTGGACAAGTGCGGCACCGAGGCGGGCGTGAAGATCAAGCGGACCGGATTCGACACCAGCGACCTGACGAACAAGTCCCTGCTGGCGGCCCAGCAGGGCAACTCCGCGGACGTCCTCATCGTCGACAACCCGGTCGTCTCGACCCTGGCCGAGGCGGGCGTGCTGACCACGACCGACGACAACAAGCTGGACACCTCCAAGGTGGATCCCAACCTCCTCGCCGCCGGCCAGTCGGGCGGCAAGACCTACGGCACCCCGATCGGCGCCAACACCCTCGCCCTCTACTACAACAAGGCGGTCCTGAAGAAGGCCGGGGTGGACATCGCCTCGGTGAAGGACTGGAAGTCGCTGACGGCGGCGCTGGAGAAGGTGAAGAAGGCCGGCAAGAAGGGCATCACCTTCTCCGCGATCGGCACCGAGGAGGGCAGCTTCCAGTTCCTGCCCTGGTACTGGGGCTCGGGCGCCCAGCTGACCGCACTCGACTCCGGCCAGGCGGTCTCCGCTCTGTCGCTGTGGAAGAACTGGCTGGACAAGGGCTACGCCCCGAACTCGGTGATCAACAACACCCAGACGACCAGCTGGCAGGAGTTCGCGAGCGGCGACTACGCCTTCGCGGAGAACGGCACCTGGCAGCTCGCCAACGCCGACAAGGCCGGCTTCGACTACGGCGTCATCCCCGTCCCCGCCGCCACGGGAGGCAGCGCGGCCGCCCCGACCGGCGGCGAGTTCGTCACCCTCCCGGTGCAGGACGACACCGGCCGCTACGCCACCTCGCAGAAGCTCGTGTCCTGCCTGACCAACAGCCAGAACCTGCTGGACACCGACACGACGCTGTCCTACGTGGCCCCCACCAGCGAGGTCCAGGACAAGCAGGTGGCCGCGAACGCGGAGCTGAAGCCGTGGGTCGACGCGGTCAAGGCCGCCAAGGGGCGCACCAGTGACGACCTGGGCACCAAGTACCCCAAGATCTCCGAGCAGTTGTGGAAGGCGGTCCAGTCCGCGCTGAGCGGGTCCCAGTCGCCGAAGGACGCGCTCACGGCCGCCCAGTCCGCAGTCAAGTAACGAGTGCCAGAGGCCCGTTGATGAACCGCACGACACGAGCGCCGGTTGCGCTGCCGGTCCGCGACGGGAACGGGGCGGCGGTCGCCGCCCCGTTCCCGGCCCGCACCACGACCCGGCGCCGTCCCGCTTCCCCGCAGTGGGCCGCCTGGGCCTTCCTCGCCCCGGTGACCCTCTACCTCGTCCTCTTCTACGCCTACCCGCTCTACCGCAACCTCGACCTGAGCCTGCGCAACTACACCGTGCGCTCGTTCGTCCAGGGCGACGCCCCGTTCACGGGCCTGGCGAACTACCGGAGGGTCTTCGAGGACCCGACCTTCGCCCCGGCCCTGTTGCACACCGTGGTGTTCACGGGCGTGTGCCTGGTCTTCCAGTACGCCATCGGCCTGGCGCTGGCGGTCTTCTTCAACCAGAACTTCCGGCTCTCGGCCACCCTGCGGGCGCTGTTCCTGGTGCCGTGGCTGTTGCCGCTGATCGTGTCGGCGTCGACCTGGTCGTGGATGCTCAACAGCGACTCCGGCATCGTCAACGCCGTCCTGCACGCCGTCGGGATCGGCCCGGTGAACTGGCTGACCTCACCGTCCTGGTCGCTGACCTCGGTGATCATCGCGAACATCTGGATCGGCGTCCCGTTCAACCTGGTCGTCCTCTACAGCGGCCTCCAGTCCATCCCGACCTCGCTGTATGAGGCGGCCGCCCTGGACGGGGCGAACGCCTGGCGGCGCTTTTGGAGCATCACCTTCCCGCTGCTGCGCCCGGTCTCCGCGATCACCCTGCTCCTCGGCCTGGTCTACACCCTCAAGGTCTTCGACATCATCTGGATCATGACCAAGGGCGGCCCGGCCGACTCGTCCACCACCTTCGCCACCTGGTCCTACCAACTCGGCTTCGGCAACCTGCTGCCCGCCTTCGGCCCCGGCGCGGCCGTCGGCAACCTGCTCGTGGTCGCCGCCCTGGTCTTCGGCCTGATCTACCTGAAGGTCCAGCGAAAGCAGGCGCTGTCATGAGCAAGGGTCTGAAGACCGCCCTGGGTCTGCTGCTGACCGGGATCATGCTCTTCCCGGTCTACTGGATGATCAACGTGTCCTTCACCCGCGACCAGGACATGCGCAAGAGCCCGCCGGACCTGTTCCCCGCCCACGGCACGCTGGAGGGCTACCGGGCCGTCCTGGACCAGCAGTTGCCCTACCTCGGCACCAGCCTCGTCATCGGTCTGGGCACCGTCGCCCTGACCGTGGCGCTGGCCGCCCCGGCCGGCTACGCACTGGCCAAACTGCGCCCACGCGGCGGGGGCGCACTCGGCTTCCTCCTGCTGGTCGCCCAGATGATCCCCGGCATCATCATGGCGATGGGCTTCTACGCCATCTACCTCCAACTCGGCCTGCTCCAGACCGTTCCCGGCCTCATCGTCGCCGACTCCACCCTGGCCGTCCCCTTCGCCGTCCTCATCTTCACCGCGTTCATGTCCGGCATCCCCGGCGAACTGATCCAGGCCGCGCAGATGGACGGAGCACGGGCCCTGCGCACCTTCTGGTCCATCGTCCTGCCGATGAGCCGCAACTCGATCGTCACCGTGTCCCTGTTCGCGTTCCTGTGGTCCTGGTCCGACTTCATCTTCGCCAGCACTCTCGCGGGCGGCGGCGCCCACGAGCCGATCACCCTCGGCATCTACCACTACATCGGCAACAACAACCAGCAGTGGAACGCCATCATGGCCACCGCCGTCGTGGCCTCCCTGCCCGCCACGGTCATCCTCGTCCTGGCCCAGCGCTACGTCGCCGCCGGCGTGACCGCCGGCGCCGTCAAGGACTGACCCCCGCGGCGCGGCCCCTCCCCTGAAGATCTCCGACGATCCCCGCTCAAGAAACGAGTACCGCCACCATGACCGCCGCCCCGTCCGGCCCGGCCTTCTCCGTCCACGACATACCCTTCAGCACCCACGGATCCTGGTTCGGCATCTCCCCCGTGGTGGCGGAGAAGACGTACGCGGAGGACCTCCACCTCGTCTCGCACCAGAACGGCATGCACGCCGTCCTGAGCCTGGTCCCCCTCGACGCGGCGACGGGCGACCGCGCCGAGACCCGCGTCGAGGCCACACCGGGCCTGCTGACCTGGACCGGCGCGGCCGGACGCGTCGACCTCGCCTACGAGTCGCCGGACACCGTACGACTGCGCGGTGCGGGTGTGTCGCTGCGCGTTTCCGCCGCGGCACCGGCGCTGACCCCGTTCAGCGGCACCTACTTCTACCGCGACCCGGTGGACGGAGCCCACACGTTCACCTCCTACGAGACCGGGCGCCGCTACCGGATCACCGTGCTGTCCGGCACGGTCGCCGAGGTGTCCGGATCCCAGGCCCTGGGCGCCGGGGACCGCGGTCTCACGGTCGCCGGCGAGGCCGACGGATCGTGGGAGGTCGCGGTCGAGGAACTCGACAGTGCGCGTCGGCCCTACCGCACCTCGGCGGCGTTCGGCGAGGTCATGGAGGCCGCGCGGCGATCGTTCGCCGAGTTCGCCGACACGGTCGCCCCCTGGCGCTCGGACGACACTCCGGCGGCCGAACTCGCCGCCTACGTGGTGTGGTCGGCGACCGTGCGCCCGGCAGGCCTGGTCACCCGGCCCGGCGTCCTGATGTCCAAGCACTGGATGGACAAGGTGTGGAGTTGGGACCACTGCTTCAACGCCCTCGCGCTGGCCCCGGGATCCGCCGGCCTCGCCTGGGACCAGTTCTCGCTGCCCTTCGACCACCAGGACGAGAGCGGAGCCCTGCCCGACTCCGTCACCCACTCCGAGGTCCTCTACAACTTCGTCAAACCGCCCATCCACGGCTGGGCCCTGGGTCTCCTGCGCGCCCGGCTCACCGAACCTCTCGACCCGGCCCAACTGGCTGAGGCGTACGACAGGTTGACCCGCTGGACGGACTTCTGGCTCACCGCCCGGCGCGCACCCGGCACTGTCCTGCCCCACTACCAGCACGGCAATGACAGCGGCTGGGACAACGCCACCACCTTCGACCCCGGACGCCTCGCCGTCACCGCCGACCTCACCGCGACGCTGATCCTCCAGCTCGACGAACTGGCCCGGCTGGCCGGCGAACTCGGCTTCGCGGACGACGCCCGGCGCCGCAGCGAGACAGCCGACGCCCTCCAGGCCGCCCTGCTGGACGAGCTGTGGGACGGCGAACGGTTCCTGAGCCGCCCGGCACACGGCGGAGCCCTCGCCCAGAGCGCGAGCCTGCTCGACCTGATGCCGATCGTGCTCGGTGACCGCCTGCCCGCCAAGGTCCACGACCGGCTGGCCGAACAGATCGAAGCCCACCTCACCACGTACGGCCTGGCGACCGAACACCCCGGCTCCCCCCACTACGAGTCCGACGGCTACTGGCGCGGCCCGATCTGGGCCCCCGCCACCGTCCTCATCGAGGACGGCCTGCGCCGCGCCGGGCACGACCGGCTCGCGGACGAGATCAGCGCCCGCTTCCGCGCCCTGTGCGAAATCTCCGGCTTCGCCGAGAACTTCGACGCGCTGACCGGCGAGGGGCTCCGCGACCGCGCCTACACCTGGACCGCGAGCAGCTATCTGCTGCTGGCCCGCGACCACCGACAGCGCCGTGCCGAGGCCGCGGCCGCGGCCGACACCACTGTCGCCTGACCGACGAGCGACAACCCATCCACACGTCCGGCACGGGGGCCGGCGCCACAACAACCCAGCCGCATCCCTGAAGGGACGTAAGGACATGCCACGAATCGGGCAAAGGCGCTCGACCACCAGACGCATTCTCCACGGCATCACCAGGACGCTGCTCCCGCTGACCGTCATAGCGGGCGTCACCACCGCGATGGCAACGCCGGCCTCCGCCGCCACCCCCACCCTCACCGTCGATCTCGGCACCACCACCGGGGCCTTCCGCGGCGGCGCCTCCGGGGCGCTGTACGGCCTGTACGGGCCGGACGTGCCGACGAACAACCTCATCGAGGGGATGGGACTGCAGACCACCAACACCAAGTACCAGGACGGACAGCAGCACCCCGGCTCGGACGCCCTGGAGATCGCCAAGCCCTTCGTCGACAGCGGCGGCGGGGACGTCCTCATCTACATGACGGACGTCTACCGGGCCAACTACGAGCGCGCGAGTTACGCGGCCTACCAGGCGACCATGAAGACCCAGGTCGAGCAGGCGATGGCCAGCCCCTACGCGAGCCACATCGTCTTCGTCCCCTACAACGAGCCCGATCTGAACTGGTTCAGCGGCATGCGCACCAACTCCACGGCGCTGGCCAACTTCAACGCCGAGTGGCGCCAGACCTACAACTTCATCAAGGGCATCTGGCCCGCGGCACGGCTGGCAGGGCCCAACACCTCCAGCTACACCAGCTCCTCCCTCAGCGGTTTTCTCACGTACTGCAAGGCCAACAACTGCCTGCCCGACGTCGTGACCTGGCACACCCTGGGCAGCCCGGCGGACGTCCGCAGCACCGTCGACTCCTACCGCGCGGCGGAGACCGCAGCGGGGATCACCTCCCCGATCACCGTCAACCTCAACGAGTACGCCCACCGCTACCACCTGACCGACCCCGGCCAGATGGTCCAGTGGATGGCGGGCATCGAGGACGAGAAGATCGACGGGAACCTGCCGTACTGGAACATCAACGGCAACCTCGGCGACTCCGCCGCGGCCCAGAACACCCCCAACGCCCAGTGGTGGCTGTACAACTGGTACAGCTCCATGCGCGGCGGCAACACCGTCAAGGTCACCAGCACCGGCGCCAACGCCGCGTACACCCTCCAGGGCCTGGCGAGCCTGGACACGGCCAAGAAGCAGGCGCGTGTCATCCTCGCCGGGGGCGGCACCAGCGGCGCCTCCGACACGGTCATCAAGAACATCGATCCGGCGGTCTTCGGCAGCACCGTGCACGTCAGCGTGTTCCAGGACCGCTACAGCGGCTACATCGGCGCGGCGGCCACCCCGACCCGGCTCTCCGACGCCGACGTCGCCGTGGGCTCCGACGGCTCGATCACCGTCCCCGTCACCCTCGACGCGATGTCCGCGTACCAGGTGATCGTCTCCCCGGGCGGCACCGGCAGTGCCACCGCCTCCGACAGCACCTGGACGGGCACGTACGAGGCCGAGAACGCGACCCTCAGCGGCAGCGGCTACAACATCAACACCGAGGGCACGACCGGCAACGTCAGCAAGTTCGCCACCTCCGGCACCAAGGACGTCGGAGGCCTGCGCACCGGCTCGACCACGGTGATCTCCTTCCCCGTCTCGGTGCCCACCACCGGCGACTACGACCTGTCGGTGTTCGGCAACAGCTACGCCAAGGACGCCGACGTCAAGGGCCCGACCAACGTGTACATGCGGGTCGACGGCGGCGCCTCGACCAGGATGGACATCCCGGTGGGCTTCCAGTGGGTGGTGTGGGGGCACAGCGACACCACCGTGCACCTCACCGCGGGCAGCCACGCCATCACCCTGGCCACCACCGGCGACAACGGCGGGGCGACCGTCGGTGACGCGATCATCGACAAGATCGACCTGCGGTACAAGGACGCCTCCGTGCAGGGCACCACGCTCTACGAGGCCGAGCAGGCCAACCTGTCGGACAGCGGCACCGCCACCTACACCTCCCAGGGCCAGTCCGGCGCCGGCGCGGTGAACCTCACCTCCGGCAAGTCCGCGACCTTCTGGGTCTACTCGGCGCGGGACGGATACGCCGACCTGACGGCCCGCTTCCGCAACACCGGTCAGGCCGGCCTCACCGTCAACGGCAGGACGGTCAACGACCAGACCCTCTCCGGGGCGACGACCGCAGCCTGGTCCACCTCGACCAACCGGGTGTACCTCAACGGCGGCATCAACAAGGTCAAGGTGACCGGCACCAGCGGCACCCTGGCCCTGGACGACCTGGCCGTCACCCCGTTCAGCGCCACCGACGCCGTCACCACCGGGAACGTCGTCACCTACCAGGCCGAGAACGGCACCCTCACCGGCACCGCGGCCACCGACACCACCTACAGCCAGGCCAACGGCGGCGTCGTCACCGGCATCGGCAACGGAACCGCCAACTCCCTCACCCTCAACGTCAACGCGCCCACGGCCGGCACCTACGCCATGACCATGCGCTACGCCAACGCCGAGGAACTGCCCTCCAACCACTACAACCCCGACCTGTACGCCGAGCACGCCGACGTCAGCGTCAACGGCGGCAGCGCCACCCGCGTCAACTTCGCCAGCACCCTGCACTGGAACCAGTTCGAGGACTACACCGTCCCGGTGACTCTCGCGAAGGGCGCCAACAGCGTCAAGTTCACCGCCTCGCAGCTCTACAACTACGACGGCACCACCATCGGTCTCGTCTACTCCGGCGGCGGCAGCGACATCGGGCAGCCCATGCGCTCCAGCTCCGCACCCCACCTCGAC
The DNA here is from genome assembly GCF_001514145.1 of Streptomyces canus. GTDB lineage: Bacteria > Actinomycetota > Actinomycetes > Streptomycetales > Streptomycetaceae > Streptomyces > Streptomyces canus. Next base: position 77,391 of record NZ_KQ948658.1, on the reverse strand, counting down.
CAGGTCTCCTTCGCCCCCGCGAGCCTGCACATCGGCACCTCGACCGGCTTCTCCTCCACCGCGGTCGCCCAGCACAGCTCGCTCTGCCTCGAAGACCCCGCCCAGTCCACCGCCAACGGCACCCAGTACCAGCAGAACACCTGCGGCACCGGCCAGGAGCAGATCTTCGACTTCCACCCCGTCACCGGCACGACCGACACCTACACCGTCGTCAACCACTCCAGCGGCAAGTGTCTGGACGTCTCCGGCCTCTCCACGGCCGACGGGGCCGCCGTCCAGCAGTGGACCTGCCTCAACGGCACCAACCAGCGGTTCACGCTGAGAGCGGTGACCGCGCTCGGCAACAGCCACGACTACCAGCTGGTCGCCGTGCACAGCGGCAAGTGCGTCGACGTCAGCACCATCTCCACCGCGCCCGGCGCCCTCGTCCACCAGTGGACCTGCGACACCGGGAGCACGCTGACCACCAAGAAGAACCAGATCTGGCGCCTGCTCGGCAAGAGCTGACCAGCGGCGGATCCACCACGCACGTACTTCGAAGGGGCCCGGTCTGGCGACCGGACCCCTTCGGCTTTTCCCTCCCCGTCAGAACCCCCGCGATCCCCCCGGATCCCCCTCCAAGAGTCCTGATGCCACGTACGACAGGCGAGGTGGGAGAAGGGTTGTACGGGTCCACGGATTTTTTTGTCAGTGCCCGGCCCTAGGTTTCCTCCATGACTCCTGACGAGATGCTAGAGAGATTAGGGCCCTTCCGTGACAAGGCGCTCGCGCGCGGGATACCCGCCGAGGACGTGGAGCGGTGGATGGACACCGCCAGGCCCTGCGCGACGCTGGCCGAGGACGGGGACGGGCCGGTGGCGGGGCGGTTCGGAGGGCCGTTGATGCTTCCGGTCGGGACAGCGCACCCCTTCCACCCCTTCGTCGCGTCCATCGACCTCGCGGCCCTGCCCGCCGACGCGACGGATCTCCCCCTGCCGTCCGACGGCCACCTGCTGCTGTTCGCCTATCCCGAGGACTTCGGTGACGGGGAGAGCATGGGGAGCGCGGTGTACGTACCGGCGGGGACGGCCGTGGAGGAGCGGGACAAGGAGGGGTGGGCCTGGTTCGAGGACGACGACGAGTACCAGGAGGTCTTCGCTCAGTTCCCGCAGGAGACGCTCAGGGCGACGGTCGACGTCTCGCTGCCGTACCACTACTGGGTCGAGATACCCGAGGAGCCCCGCTGGGTTCCGCTCCCCGGGCATCCGCGCTCCGAGGAACTGGCCCATGTGTGGGCCGAGACCCACGACGACATCGCCTCTTCGGGGCAGCTCCAGCTCGGCGGGTACGCCGACCAGGAGGCCGTCGACACCGACCCCGTCGGGACGGCCGTGTGGTGCGCGGTGCAGGAGGCGGCAGCCGGACGTTGGGGCGGGGGCGAGCCGGTGTCGGACGACCTCGCGGACTGGGTGCTGCTCGCCGAGTGGAACCCCTGGATCGACGGCCTGGAGGGCGCCACCGTCCACTGGTCGATCCAGCGAGCGGACCTGGCGGCACGGCGCTTCGACCGCGCGTTCACGACGGTTTTCCGGAATCCGTAAGGGCTTCGGACGGGGCCGGAGGGGAAGTCCCGAGATTCCCCTCCGGCCCCCGCTTCACAGGGTGTGGGCCACGAACCGTTCGGCGGTCTCGGTGAGCACCTCGCGGCCGTCCCGGGCCCACAGCGCGTCGTTGAACAGCTCGACCTCGATCGCGCCCGTGTACCCGGCCGCCTCGACGTACCGCTGCCACTCCCGCATGTCGATCGCGCCGTCGCCGATCTGTCCGCGGCCGTTCAGCACACCCTCCGGCAGCGGGGTCGTCCAGTCCGCGAGCTGGAAGGTGTGGATACGGTCGCCGGCGCCCGCGCGGGCGATCTGCGCGGGCGCGTTGTCGTCCCACCAGATGTGGTACGTGTCCACCGTGACGCCGACCTGCTGGGCGGGGAAGCGCTCCGCCAGGTCGAGGGCCTGGGTGAGCGTCGAGACCACGCAGCGGTCCGAGGCGTACATGGGGTGCAGCGGCTCGATGGCCAGCTTCACCCCGTGCTCCTCGGCGTACGGGCCCAGGACGGACAGGGCGTCCGCGATGCGCTCACGGGCGCCGTGCAGGTCCTTGGAGCCGGCCGGGAGACCGCCGGAGACCAGCACCAGGGTGTCGGTGCCCAGCGTCGCCGCCTCGTCGACCGCGCGGCGGTTGTCGTCCAGCGCCGCGGCCCGCTCGTCCGGGTCGATCGCCGTGAAGAAGCCGCCGCGGCACAGCGTGGTGACCGTGAGGCCCGCGTCACGGACCAGCTTGGCCGTCGCCTCGACGCCGTACGACTGGACGGGCTCCCGCCACAGGCCGACGTTGCCGATGCCCAGCTCGCGGCAGGCGTCGACCAGTTCCGGCAGGGACAGCTGCTTGACCGTCATCTGGTTGATGGAGAAGCGGGACAGGTCGGTCACTGGTTCACCCCGTACAGGGACAGCAGGTTCTTCATCCGCTCCTCCGCCAGCTTCGGGTCCGGGAACAGGCCCAGGCCGTCGGCGAGTTCGTAGGCGCGCGCGAAGTGCGGGAGGGAGCGGGCCGACTGGAGGCCGCCGACCATCGTGAAGTGCGACTGGTGGCCGGCCAGCCAGGCCAGGAAGACCACGCCCGTCTTGTAGAAGCGGGTGGGTGCCTGGAAGAGATGGCGGGACAACTCGACGGTGGGGTCGAGGAGTTCGCGGAAGCCCTTGGCGTCACCGGTGTCCAGGACGCGGACCGCCTCGGCCGCGAGCGGGCCCAGCGGGTCGAAGATGCCGAGCAGGGCGTGGCTGAAGCCCTGCTCGTCACCTGCGATCAGCTCGGGATAGTTGAAGTCGTCACCCGTGTAGCAGCGGACGCCCTGCGGGAGCCGGCGGCGGATGTCGATCTCGCGCTGGGCCTCCAGGAGCGAGACCTTGATGCCGTCGACCTTGTCCGGGTGGGCGGCGATGACGTCCAGGAAGGTGTCGGTGGCCGCGTCCAGGTCGGACGAGCCCCAGTAGCCCTCCAGCGCCGGGTCGAACATCGGGCCGAGCCAGTGCAGGATGACCGGCTCGGTGGCCTGGCGGAGCAGGTGGCCGTAGACCTCCAGGTAGTCCTCGGGGCCCTTGGCGGCCGCCGCGAGGGCCCGGGAGGCCATCAGGATGGCCTGGGCGCCGGAATCCTCGACGAGGGCGAGCTGCTCCTCGTAGGCGGCCCGGACCTCGTCCAGGGTCGCGGGGCCGGTGAGCTGGTCGGTGCCGACACCGCAGGCGATGAGGCCGCCGACCGACGTGGCCTCGGCGGCGCTGCGGCGGATCAGCTCGGCCGCGCCCGCCCAGTCCAGGCCCATCCCGCGCTGGGCGGTGTCCATCGCCTCGGCGACCCCGAGTCCGTGCGACCACAGGTGGCGGCGGAAGGCGAGGGTGGCGTCCCAGTCGACGGCGGCCGGGGAGTCCGGCGTGGAGTCCGCGAACGGGTCGGCGACGACGTGCGCCGCCGAGAAGACCGTACGGGAGGTGAAGGGGGTGCCGGGGGTGGCGGCGAAGGGTTCCTTGCGGGGCTCGTAGGCCCTGAATCCCCCGTCACCGGCAGGGAGTCGGATCGTCACAGCGAGATCTCCGGTACGTCGAAACGGCGGCCCTCGGCCGAGGACTTCAGGCCCAGTTCGGCGAGCTGGACGCCGCGGGCGCCGGCCAGGAGGTCCCACTGGTACGGGGCGTCGGCGTAGACGTGCTTGAGGAAGAGCTCCCACTGGGCCTTGAAGCCGTTGTCGAACTCGGCGTTGTCCGGGACCTCCTGCCACTGGTCACGGAAGACCTCGGTGGCGGGGATGTCGGGGTTCCAGACCGGCTTGGGGGTGGCGCTGCGGTGCTGGACACGGCAGTTGCGCAGACCGGCGACGGCGGAGCCCTCGGTGCCGTCGACCTGGAACTCGACGAGCTCGTCGCGGTTGACGCGGACGGCCCAGGAGGAGTTGATCTGGGCGATCGCGCCGCCCTCGAGCTCGAAGATGCCGTAGGCGGCGTCGTCGGCGGTGGCGTCGTACGGCTTGTCGTTCTCGTCCCAGCGCTGCGGGATGTGGGTGGCGGTGAGGGCCTGGACGGACTTCACGCGGCCGAAGAGCTCGTGGAGCACGTACTCCCAGTGCGGGAACATGTCGACAACGATGCCACCGCCGTCCTCGGCCCGGTAGTTCCACGAGGGGCGCTGGGCGGTCTGCCAGTCGCCCTCGAAGACCCAGTAGCCGAACTCGCCGCGGATCGAGAGGATCCGGCCGAAGAAGCCGCCGTCGATGAGGCGCTTCAGCTTGAGCAGGCCGGGGAGGAAGAGCTTGTCCTGGACGACGCCGTGCTTGATGCCCTTCTCATGGGCGAGACGGGCCAGCTCCAGGGCGCCCTCCAGGCCGGTGGCGGTGGGCTTCTCCGTGTAGATGTGCTTGCCCGCCGCGATCGCCTTCTTGATCGCCTGCTCACGGGCGGAGGTGACCTGGGCGTCGAAGTAGATGTCGACGGTCGGGTCGGCGAGGACCGCGTCCACGTCGGTGGAGATGTGCTCGATGCCGTGCTGCTCGGCCAGGGCCTTCAGGGCGTGCTCGCGGCGGCCCACCAGGATCGGCTCGGGCCACAGCACCGTGCCGTCGCCCAGGTCGAGACCGCCCTGCTCGCGGATCGCGAGGATCGAGCGGACGAGGTGCTGGCGGTAGCCCATGCGCCCCGTCACACCGTTCATGGCGATACGCACCGTCTTGCGTGTCACGTCATTCCCTTCGTAGGAGTCGTACGCGGTTGTGCGCGCCGCGCACGCTCCACTGATGAGCGTTACAGCAAGCGCTTTCTATCTAGGAAGAAGCTAGCCTCTGACCAGCGGTCTGGACAAGACCGCGAACAGGGTGAGTTGTTCGAGGGGGCGAACAGCTGGGCGTCATGGCCTTAAGGTCGGCTCGGAACCGGGACCTTGGTGCCCGCGTGTACGACGGAGTACGACTGACATGCGCTGCGGCGCGCGACCGGAGGACGACGAGATGACGGTGACCCTGGCGGACGTGGCGGCCCGCGCCCAGGTCTCCCCCGCGACGGTGTCGCGCGTATTGAACGGGAACTACCCCGTGGCCGCGACCACGCGTGAGCGGGTGCTGCGGGCCGTGGACGAGCTGGACTACGTGCTCAACGGTCCGGCGAGCTCGCTCGCCGCCGCCACGTCGGATCTGGTCGGCATCCTCGTGAACGACATCGCGGACCCCTTCTTCGGGATCATGGCCGGTGCGATCCAGTCGGAGATCGGGGGGCCGGGCGGGCGCGCGGGCGGGGAACGGCTCGGGGTCGTCTGCAACACCGGGGGTTCCCCGGAGCGGGAGCTGACGTATCTCACCCTGCTCCAGCGGCAGCGGGCGGCGGCGGTCGTGCTGACGGGCGGGGCGACGGAGGCCGCGCCGCACAAGGCGGCGATGTCCGCCAAGCTGCGGAAGCTGGCGGACGCCGGGACCCGGATCGTGCTGTGCGGGCGGCCGCCGGCGCCGGAGACCGGGGCGTTCGCGCTGACCTTCGACAACCGGGGCGGGGGCAAGGAACTCACCGAGCACCTCATCGGGCTCGGGCACCGGCGGCTCGGGTACATCGCCGGGCCGGAGGAGCGCACGACGACCCGGCACCGGCTGGAGGGACACCGGGCGGCGCTGGAGGCGCACGGGATCACCGAGGACCCGCGGTGGACCGTCCATGGCCGCTACGACCGGCGGTCCGGCTACGAGGCCACGCTGGAGCTGCTGCGGCGGGATCCGTCGCTGACGGCTGTGGTGGCCGCGAACGACTCCGTCGCGCTGGGGGCGTGTGCGGCGCTGCGGGACTCCGGGCTGCGGATTCCGGAGGACGTGTCGGTCGCCGGGTTCGACGACCTGCCGTTCAGCATCGACGCGGTGCCCGCCCTGACGACGGTGCGGTTGCCGCTGGCGGAGGCGGGGGCCCGAGCGGGGCGGATCGCGATGGGACGGGAGGAGCCGCCGCCCGGGGGGATCGCGACGGTTCGGGGGGAGCTGATGGTCCGGGGGTCTTCGGGGGTGCCTCGGGGCTGAGGAGGCGTGGGCGGGGTGCGGGCCGGTGGGGCCGGTCGCGCACCTCAAGTGGGTTCAGTTGCCCGAATCCCCCACGGAAGCCTTCCTCGCCGCCTCCTCCACCCGGTTCCGGTACCGCTCCCACCACTCAAGGTCGCCCGGCGCCATGTTGTCCCCCTCCGCCCGCTGCCCCACCGACCCGTCGACGAGTTCGCGTACGACGTCGGCGTGGCCGACGTGACGGTGGGACTCGGCGATCATGTGGATCAGGATGCGGCCGAGCGTGAGCTCGGAGTGCGGGGGCCAGGGGACGCGGCCGACGGTGTCCAGGGGAAGGGTATCGAGGGTCTCGTCCGCGTGGGCGCAGGCCCGGTGGTAGCCGTCGACGATCTGCTCGCGCGTCTCCTCGGGGGTCGCCCACAGGTCGGCGTTCGGTTCGGCGGCGCCGGTGATCCACAGGGGCTGGGCCCCGGGGAGCGGTCGGCCGAAGGTCTCGCCGAAGTAGATCGCCTCGGCACCGGTGAGGTGCTTGACCAGTCCCAGGAGGTTGGTGCCGGTCGGGGTCAGGGGGCGGCGGACGTCGTACTCGGAGAGGCCCTCGATCTTCAGGAGCAGGGAGTCGCGGGCGTCCTGGAGGTAGAGGCGAAGGTCGGTGCCGGTGTCTGTTGCGGTCATCGAGTCAGTCTGTCGTCGGCGCGATCTTTGTCCACCGATAATCGGCGGGACCATCAGTTGCGGGCCTTCACCGCCGCGAATCCGAACAGGTTGGGGATCCCGCCCGAGCCGGTCTCGGTGGTCCGCTCCAGGCGCAGGCCCGCCGCGAGCGTGGCGTTGAGCAGGTCGGCCAGGGGGATGTGCCAGGCGCCCACGCGGGCGCGTACCCCGGCCGGGTTCCATGAGTCGAGGGTGCGGGTGCGGTCCGCGTACCGCTCGTCCAGCACGATCCTCGTCCCCTCGCTCCAGTCGGCGAACGCGCCGATGAAACAGGGATGGACGCCGAGGTGCACGAACCGGCCGCCGGGGGCCAGTACGCGGGCGACCTCTCTCAGGACCGCGGCGTAGTCGGGGACGTCCGTGCTCGCCAGCACGCACATCGCGGCGGGGACCGAGGCGTCGGCCAGCGGGAGGGCCGTCGCGTCGCCGACCACGACCGGCAACCGGTGGCCCGCGTGCCGGAGTTGGCCGCGTGAGAGGTCGACGCCGACCGGTGTCCAGCCGAGGGCCGCCGCCGGGGCCGCGTGCGCGCCGGTGCCGCAGCAGACGTCCAGGCAGATTCCCTCGCCCGGACCCAGCAGGTGCCCGAGCGTGGTGTGCACCCTGTCGATGAACTCCCCGGCGGAGGACGGCGACATGTAGTCGTTGTACCAGTCCGCGTGGTCGTCGTAGGTCGCTGTCGTCATGCCTGGATGCTAGGGACCGCTCCCGTGCGACGCCTTGCCGTTCGCTCACGGCTCACGGCCCGTTGTCAGTGGTCGCCTCTATCGTCCCGGCATGGTCTTTTCGCTGCCCGAGGGGCTGCCTTCGGGGCGGTTCGAGCAACGGGGTCCGTCGGAGGTCTGGATCTGCGACGAGCTGCCCGACGATGTCGAGGAGGTGTGGGCGGATCTGCTCAGGCGGGCCCCGGTCACCGGGCTGCAGCCGCACCTGTGTTGGCCCGACGACCCCGCACGCCCCGCGGATCCGGCCGCCGCCGACGCCGTACGCCTGGACGAGGTCCTCGCGGCCGACTTCGCGCAGTACCGGGAACGGCGGCTGCCGTTCTGGTCCGATCCCTCCTCCGCGGAACCGGACGACACCCCGGAGGACGTCGAGCCCTGGCCGCACGATCCGGGGCCACCGTTCGCGAGCTGGCCGGGGCTCGCGCCCGGCGGTCCGGACACCGGTACCGGTCCGGGCCCCGAGGAGGCGGCGGGCCGTACCGTCGCCGAGCTGCTGGGCAGCGGGCCGTACGCGGCGTCCCTCAGCCTTGTCCTCGTCCCCGCCCGCAGCTCCGCCGACGTCCCCGCGGTGATCGGGTGGACCGACAGCCCGCCGATGCCGCTCATGGGTGCCCTGCTGCGGAGCTGGGAGGAGCGGTTCGGGGCCCGGGTCGTGGCCGCGTACGGCGGCGAGCTGTATGTCTCCGTCGCCCGCCCGCCCCTCGACCCGGCGCACGCCGAGAGGCTCGCTCTGGAGCATGTGCTGTCCACCGCGGACAACATCGTGGACGACCCGCCGACGCCCTTCCCGGAGTACGCGCGCGCACTCGTCGGGCGGACGGAGTGGCGGTTCTGGTGGGACTGAGCCGGAGGACGCCGTACTCTCCCCACACCGATGAGTTCCCCGCCCCACGCCGGTCTGCAATGCCGTAACCGACTAGGAACTGGAGTGAGTCCCATGCGCATCGTGGTCAGTGAGTTCATCAGTCTGGACGGGGTCGTGCAGGCGCCCGGCGGGCCCGAGGAGGACACCGACGGCGGGTTCGCGCACGGCGGCTGGTCGCACCCGTACTTCGACGAGGAGGTGCTCGGACCGGCGTTCACCGAGGGGATGGAGCGGGCCGAGGCGCTGCTGTACGGGCGGCGGACGTATGTGACGATGGCGGGAGCCTGGCCGGAGCGCGCCGGGGACCCGTTCGCCGACCGGCTGAACTCCCTGAAGAAGTACGTCGTGACGGACACCCTCGGCGACTCCGAGCTGACCTGGAACAACACCGAGCGGATCCCGGGCTCCGAGGCCGTCGCACGGATCCGTGCGCTGCGTGAGGGCGAGGGCGGTGACCTGGCGATGATGGGCAGCCCGACCCTGGTCCGCACGCTGATCAGCGAGGGGCTCGTCGACGAACTCCAGCTGATCGTGATGCCGGTACTGCTCGGTGGCGGCAAGTCGATCTTCCCGGAGGACGGCGGGAAGCGGCCGTTCGAGCTGGTGTCCACGGTCACCGGGAAGACCGGCGTGCAGGTGTGCGTCTACCGGCCCGCTACCGAGGGGTAGCCGCGGCGGGCGCGGAGTCCTACGCTCAGTCCATCGATATCTCTGACTGAGTCAAGAATCCGGGGGTCGACCGATCATGACCGTTCAGGACATCCGCGCCTTCAACCGCTTCTACACGAATGTCATCGGCGCCCTCGACTACAGCCGCCAGCTCTACGCCCCCTACACCCTCACCGAGTCCCGTGTCCTGTACGAGCTCGCGCACTCGCCGCGCACCGACGCGGCCGATCTGCGCACCGAACTCTCGCTGGACGCGGGGTACTTGAGCCGGATCCTGAACAAGTTCGAGCAGGACGGCCTGATCGAGCGCACGGCCTCGGCCCGTGATCCGCGCCGGCGCCGGGTCACGCTCACCGCGCGCGGCCGGGAGACCGCCGCGCTGCTCGCCGAGCGCGCCGACGAATCGGTGGGCGCGCTCCTCGCGACCGTCCCCTCCGCCGACCGGCCCCGGCTCTCGGAGGCCATGCGGACCGTCCGCACGCTCCTGTCCGACGGCCGCCCTCCCCGCCGCGAGGACGTCCTGCTGCGCGAGCCGCGCCCCGGTGACCTCGGCTGGATCGTGGCCCGCAACGCGGCCCTCTACGCCGCCGAGTACGGCTTCAACGCCGACTACGAGGGACTGGTCGCGAGGATCGTCGCCGACTTCGCGGAGGACCACGATCCGCATCTGGAGCGGGTGTGGATCGCAGAGCTGGACGGGCGGCCGGTGGGGTGCGTCATGTGCGTACGGGACGAGGCGCCCGCCACGGCCCGGCTGCGGCTGCTCCTCGTCGAGCCGGACGCGCGCGGACTCGGCATCGGGGACCGGCTGGTGGCGGCCGTCGTCGACTTCGCTCGCGGTGTCGGCTACCGCGACCTGGTCCTGTGGACCAACGACGTCCTCGCCGCCGCCCGCCGCGTCTACCAGCGCCACGGATTCGTCCTGGCCGCCGAGAAACCCCACCGCTCCTTCGGCAGGGACCTGAACGGGCAGGACTGGCGACTGGACCTGACCGGTGCGGTCGGGTGAGGGGGCGGCTCATCCAGGCTCCCGGCTGGACCTCACCGACTCGGCCGGGTGAGAGTAGGGCGCATGAAACTGGCGTTCTCCACCCTCGGTGTCCCCGGCCTCCCCCTCACCGACGTGCTGCGGCTCGCGACCACGCACGGCTATCACGGAGTAGAACTGCGCGCGCATCCGGAGGAGCCGGTGCACCCCGGTATCGGGCTGGCCGAACGGGCCGACGCGGTCGCCGAGTTCAAGGCGGCGGGCGTGGACGTCCTCGGTCTCGCCGGGTACGCGCGCGTGGCCGCCCCCGGCGACGACGAACCCGTCGTGGAGGAGATCCACCGTCTCCTGGACCTCGCCCGCGACCTCGGCGCCGGTTTCGTGCGCGTCTTCCCCGGCGCCGCCTCCGACCAGTCCCGCGAGGACGCCGACGCCACGGCCGCCCGGCGGCTCGGTACGGCCGCGGAGTACGCCGGCGACCTCGACGTACGCATCCTTCTCGAAACCCATGACTCGCACCGCACCGGCGCCGACGCGATCCGCATTCTCGGCCCGGTCGGCCACCGTCAGGTCGGCTCGCTCTGGGACGTCATGCACACCTGGCTCGGCGGCGAACAGCCCTCCGAGACCTACGCGGCCCTCGCCCCGCACCTCGGATACGTCCAGGTGAAGGACATCGCGTCAGCCGACGACACCACCCCGGTCGCGCTCGGCGCCGGCGTCCTGCCGCTCGCGGAGTGCGTGGAGGTGCTCTCCCGGCACGGCTGGGACGGCTGGCTGTGCTGGGAGTACGAGAAGCGGTGGTACGAGGCGGCCGCGCCGCTGGAGGAGCTGCTGGGGGCGGGCCGCGAGCACCTGGCCCGGCTCCTGAACGACTCGGCGTAAGCGGCCTCGAGCCGGTAATTCGGTGGCCGGGGCGGGAGCGGCCCGTTACCGTCCCGGGGTGCATCAGCCCGCCCCTGCCCCGGTCCCCCCGTCATGAGCCTCAGCCGTACGTTCCTCGATGTACGGCCCCTGCGCGCCTCCCCGGTCTTCCGGCGGCTGCTGTTCGGGCGCACGGTGTCCACGCTCGGCACCTTCATGACCATGGTTACCGTCATGTACCAGGTCTGGGACATGACCCACAGCACGATCTGGAGCGGCGCGGTCGGTGTCGCGCAGGCGGTGCCGATGGTCGGGGTCAGCCTGTTCGCGGGCGCCTGGGTCGACCGGGCCGACCGGCGCCGGGTCTACCTCACGGGCACCGTCGGCTCGGCGGTGTGCTCACTGCTGCTGGCCGTGCAGGGCTTCGCGGGGCACGCGCCCGTGGCCGTCGTCCTGCTGCTGGTCGCGGCGCAGACCTCCTTCGCCGCGCTCGGCGCGCCCGCCGCCGGCGTGTTCGTGCCGCGCCTGCTGCCCCGGGAGCAGGTGGCCGCCGGTCTCGCGCTCCAGCAGGTCACCGGCCAGGCGATGATGCTGGTCGGGCCGGCCGTCGCCGGGGTCGTGCTCGGCTGGTGGGGCATCGGCGTCTGCTACCTCCTGGACACCCTGAGCTTCACGATGTCCTTCTACGGCGCCTACGGTCTGCCCGCGCTGCCGCCCGAGGGCGAGAAGTCCCGCCCCGGTCTGCACGGTGTCCTGGACGGGCTGCGCTTTCTGACCGGCGACCGGGTGGTGCGCGGCGCGCTGCTGACCGACCTGGCCGCCACCGTCCTGTCCATGCCGGTGAGCCTGTTTCCGCTGGTCAACGAGGAGCGCTTCGGCGGCGACCCGCGCACGCTCGGCCTGTTCCTGTCCGCGCTCGCGGTGGGTGGTGTCGCCGCGACGGTCTTCTCCGGCCCGGTCACCCGCCTGGCCCGGCCCGGCCCGGTGATGCTGTGCGCGTCGGCGACCTGGGGTGCGGCCCTCGCGCTGTTCGGCCTGACGACCAGCGCCTGGGCGGGCCTCGGCTTCCTGGCGCTGGCCGGAGCGGCGGACGCCCTCGCCGTCCTGTCCCGCACCACCATCGTCCAGACCCGCACCCCCGACGCCCTGCTCGGCCGGGTCACGGCCGCCGAGATGATCGTCGGCCAGGCGGGCCCGCACCTCGGCAACCTGCGCGGCGGCCTGGTCGCGGGCTGGAGCTCGGGCGTGACGGCGCTGGTCACGGGCGGTCTCCTGTGTGTGGCGGCGGTGGGGTATGTCGGGGCGAGCACACCGGAGTTGCGGGCGGTTCCGGCTACGGACGAGGCGTGATCCGCGCATCCGGGTCCAGACACCAGTCCAGTACGGCGGGCCAGGAGCCGTAGCCGGCGTCCAGGTCGAGGTGGGCGGCGCCGGGGAGGATGTCGGCTGGGATGCCGAGCGGTTCACCGAAGGTCTCGCGGGCTCCCTCCGGACAGTACGGGTCGTCGTCGCCGGCGACCAGGCGGGTGGGCCCGGGGAGGGTGAACTCCAGGGCGGGCGCGGCGAATGCGGCGACCTCCGGGTGGTGTCCGAGGACGGAGGCGGAGGGCGGGGCGACGAGGAGCACGCGGTCGGCGGAGCCGTGCTGCACGAGCCCGCGCGAGACGGCGTGCAGCCACAGCAGGGCGGAGGCGCTGTGGGCGATGACGACACGCTCCCCGGCCGCGGGCAGCCGCCCGAGATGCCGGGCGAGTTCGGTGAGCCAGGTGCCGAGGTCGGGGTCGTCGGGGTCGGGCAGCTGGGGGTAGGTGACGTGGTGGCCGAGGTCGGTGAGGCGGTCGGCGAGCCAGTGCTGCCAGTGGTGGTCGGGCCGGTGGTTCTGCCAGCCGTGGAGGATGAGGTAGGCGGTCATGGCGTCGATGGTTTCCGATCGCCGAGACGCAGGTCCAGTTAATCTTTCACGGTGGAACAGGTAAGCGAACCCTTCACCATTGATCTGCGTCGGCTGACCGTCCTGCGGGAGCTTCAGCGCCGGGGCAGTCTGGCGAGGACGGCGGAGGCCCTGCACCTCACTCCGTCCGCCGTCTCGCAGCAGATCGCGGCGCTGGCCCGCGAGACGGGCGTACCGCTGACGGAGAAGGACGGCCGAGGCGTACGGCTGACCGGTCAGGCGCGTGTGCTGCTGGCTCACGCCGACGCCATCGCGGCCCAACTGGAGCGGGCGCGAGCCGACTTGGGGGCGTACGGGGAGGGCGGGCGGGGGTCGGTGACGATCGGCTGTCTGTCGAGCGGGATCCTCGGCCTGCTGCCGGGCGTGCTGCGGGCGCTGGCCGATCGTCTGCCTCAGGTCCGGGTCGACGTGGTGGAGTCCGAACCGCCGGACCTGTTCACGGCCTTGGACGCGGGCCAGGTCGATGTGGCCGTGGCGGTGCACTTCGCGGCGGCGCCCCCGCACACGGACGCCCGCTACAGCCGTACCGAGCTGTTCACGGACGTGATGGACATCGCCGTCCCGGCCGGCCACCGGTTGGCCGGGCGCGAGCGCGTCGCCCTGCGTGAACTGGCCGCGGAGGCGTGGATCGTGGGGGACGCGTGCAGTTGCGTGGGCGCGGTGGCGCGGTCGGTGTGCGCGGCGGCCGGATTCACCCCGGACATCCGGCACGCGGTGAACGACTGGGGTGCGCTGGCGGCGCTGGTCGAGGCGGGCCAGGGGGTGGCACTGGTCCCCCGCCTGGTCCGCCCGGCGTACGCCCACCGCGATCTGGCCCTGCTGACGACGGAGGACGGGACGCCCCCGTCCCGGCACGTGTTCGCGGCGGTGCGGACAGGGGCGGAGGGAGATCCGGTACTGGCGACGGTCCTGGACCAACTTCGGATCACGGGACGGGAGTTGATCGGCCGGGACCAGCGACGGGCCCTATGAGCCGGGCGGCGTGATCGTCCAGTGGTTGCTGCGCAGGACCCGGTCCGCGAACGGCATGTCGAGTTCGCCGACGAGACGGAAGCCCAGGGAGCGGCAGATGCCGTTCGAGGGGCCGTTGCTCGTGGCCGGGAACGCGTGGATGTCACCCCAGCGGTCCTCGCTCCACGCCCGTTCGAGCAGCGCACGGACCGCCCGCTTGCCCAGTCCCCGTCCCTGGAACTCCGGCAGCACCATCCAGCCGATCTCGGTGAGGGGCCCGTTCCCGGGGTCGTGGGACCAGACGGTCACCGAGCCCGCCACCACGTCGGGCCGGTCCGGTTCGGGGACGATCATCTTGATCCAGGACTCGTCGGCGGCCGCCTCCTCCGCGTCCCGGTGCACCTTGTCCTCGATGCCCTCCCGCGGCAACGGCCCGCCGAGTTCGGCCATCATGACGGGGTCGCAGCGCATCCGGACGTAGGCGTCCACGCCCCTCATCCCCGCCGCGCCACGAACCCCGCCACCCGCTCCTCCAGCCGCTTCCGGCACTCCGGCCACTCCTGCGCCGTGATCGAGAAGATCGCCGAGTCCCGCAGCCGTCCGTCCTCACCGGGTGCCCAGGAGCGCGACCAGTTGCGCAGGACGCCCTCGAAGCGGGCGCCGACGCTCTGGATCGCCGCGCGGGAGCGTTCGTTGCGGGCGTCCGTCTTCAGGTCGACGCGGGCGACGCCCCACTCCTCGAAGGCGTGCCGGAAGAGCAGCAGCTTGGCCTCGGCGTTGATGCCCGTGCCCTGCGCCGAGCCCGCCAGCCAGGTGAAACCGACTTCCACGGCGTCGAGTCGGTCCTCCGACAGCCAGCACCGCGGCTCCCAGTACGACGTGGCCCCCACCGCCCGCCCCGTCGCGACCGACACCTGCGCATACGGCGCGAGCCGCCCCGTCGCCGCCCGCGCAAGCTGAGCGTCGACGTAGTCACCGACCTCGTCGGCCCTGGGCACCCAGGTGAACTCGTACGTGCCGCGGTTCTCCTCCGCCGCCACGGCCAGGTCCGCCGTGTGCCCGTGGTCCAGCGGTTCCAGGCGCACCAACTCGCCTGCCAGGACCGGCCCTTCCAGCTGGAAACTCAACGCCCGTTCAACCCCCGATGGTCCTTCGCAGCTCCGCGAACGCCTCATGGAAACCGGGGAAAGTCTTGCGTACGCATCCGGGGTCGTCGAACGAGATTCCCGGTACCCGAAGGCCGGTGACCGCGAAGGACATGACGATGCGGTGGTCGCCGTACGTCGTGATGCGGGTGTCTGCCGAAGGAGCGACGCCCGGGTGGATCTCGATCCAGTCCGGGCCCGTCGCCACCCGCACGCCCAGCCGGCGCAGGTTCTCCGCGCAGGCCTCCAGGCGGTCGCACTCCTTCACCCGCGTGTTCGCCACGTCCTCGATGCGGACGGGGGCGGAGGCGAAGGGGGCGATCGCCGCGAGTGTCGGCATGGTGTCCGAGATGTCCCGCATGTTGACCGTGAGGCCGCGCAGTTCGCCGGTGCCCCGGACCGTGGTGGCCGTGGCGCCGACGGACACCTCCGCTCCCATCCGCCGCAGCACGTCCACGAAGCCGAGGTCGCCCTGGAGCGCGCCCGTGCCCAGGCCCGGGACCGTCACCTCGGCGCCCGGGGTCAGCGCCGCCGCCGCGAAGAAGTAGCTCGCCGTGGACGCGTCGGGCTCGATCGCGTAGGTCGTGGCGCGGTAGCCGCCCGGCGGGACCACGAAGACGTCGCCCTCCCTCGCCACCTCCACCCCGAACGCCCGCATCATCGCGAGGGTGATCTCGACGTACGGTGCCGACACCAGGTCCGTGACGCGGATGCGCAGGCCCCGGCGGGTCAGGGGGCCCAGCAGCAGGAGTGCGGTGAGGTACTGGGAGGACTGGCCCGCGTCCAGCGTCACCTCGCCACCCTCCACTCCCGCCGCCCTGACCGTCAGCGGGTGGTGCCCCTCCGCCTCCTCGTGCCGCAGGTCCACGCCCAGGTCGCGCAGCGCACGCGACAGCGGCAGCAGGGGACGCCTGCGCATCTGGGGCGAGGCGTCGAAGCGGTACGTGCCGTGGCCGGCCGCGGCCAGGGTGGGCAGGAAGCGGGCGGTCGTCGCGCCGTCACGGCAGTACACGTCCGCCTCGGCGGCGGCCGGTCCCTGCGGGCGGCCGTCCACCTGCCACGCGTCCGGTGTACGGCCGACCCGGTAGCCCAGCCGCACCAGGCCCTCGGCGAAGCCCTCGGTGTCGTCCGAGCGGAGGGGGCGCAGGAGGGTGGTCACTCCGTCGGCCGCGGCGGCCAGGAAGAGGGCCCGGGCGGTGAGGGACTTCGAGCCGGGGAGGGAGAGGGTCTGCGGGGCGGGCGTGTCGGCGGGCATGCCTCTCATGATCGCCCACGCCCCCCTCCGACGCCGGGACGTCCACGGGGTGGACCCCGTTCAGGGGCGGCGCCCGGAGCGTGGCCCCCGCCTCCACCGGTCGTCCGGCAGCGGCGCCTTGCGGTCCGTCTGCACCTGGAGTTCGTAGTACGAATCGGCTGCCGTCCCGTGCCACACCTCGTCGTGCGCCGCCATCGCCCCGCGCAGGGCCCCGCCCGCCGTCCCGCGGCGGCGGACGTGGCGGGCCAGCAGGGCGAAGAGGACCAGGGTCACGGCAAGACCGGCGAGGACGGTCGGGAGCGGCAGCAACTGGCTCATGCACCGACCCTACGCGGGGGGCGCACCGGCCCGATATGTCGGCTCATCCGTCCCGTTGACCCCGGCCACACCAACTTGGGGAAATCAGGCCCGAGCCGGGAACCCCGCCCCGCCGCCGCTCGTCCAATGCGCAAGCTGCCGGAGAGTCACCGTGGTACGGCGTCGGCCTCGCTGCTGGCTGCGAACGCTGACCAACCCTCTCCTGCGTACTGCGGCCGGCAGCACGCCGTCATCGGCGCGCCCCCCTCCAACTGCGCCGATGACGGCCCCTCCCTGGTTGCTGCGCGCTCCCTTGACTGGCAGAAACTTCCCGGATATTGGTGACCCCTCGGAAGTTTCCTTCAGCGGATCACCTCCGGAAGGAGCGCACGTGCCCTCCAGACGTACCGTCCTCGCCGCCACGGCGGGCGTGGCCGCCTCACTCGCCCTCAGCGGGACCGCGCACGCGAACGACAAGAAGCTCCGCTCCCTCATCTCCCGTATGACGCTCGAGGAGAAGGTCGGCCAGCTCTTCGTGATGCGGGTCTACGGCCACTCCGCCACCGCCCCCGACCAGGCCGACATCGACGCCAATCTCAAGGAGATCGGCGTCCGTACGGCCGCCGAGATGATCGCCAGGTACCGGGTGGGCGGGATCATCTACTTCACCTGGGCGCACAACACCCGTGATCCGCACCAGATCGCCGACCTGTCCAACGGCATCCAGCAGGCGTCACTGCGGCAGCCGCGCGGACTGCCCGTCCTCGTCTCCACCGACCAGGAGCACGGGATCGTCTGCCGGGTCGGCGAGCCCGCCACCCTCTTCCCGGGCGCCATGGCGATCGGTGCCGGCGGTTCACGGAAGGACGCCCGCACCCTCGGCCGGATCGCGGGGCAGGAACTGCGAGCCATCGGCATCCGGCAGAACTACTCCCCCGTCGCCGACGTCAACGTCAACCCGGCCAACCCCGTCATCGGCGTCCGCTCCTTCGGCTCCGAGGCCGACGCGGTCGCCGGGCTCGTGGCCGCCGAGGTCGCCGGGTACCAGGGCGCCGGGGTCGCCGCGACCGCCAAGCACTTCCCGGGGCACGGGGACACCGCCGTCGACAGCCATTACGGCTTCCCGGTCATCACCCACAGCCGGGAACTGTGGGAGAAGCTGGACGCCGTTCCCTTCCGGTCCGCGATCCGCGCCGGCATCGACTCGATCATGACCGCGCACATCCAGTTCCCGGCCCTCGACGCCTCCGGCGACCCGGCCACCCTCTCCCACCCCATCCTCACCGGAATCCTGCGCGGCGAACTCGGCTACGACGGCGTCGTGGTCACGGACTCCCTCGGTATGGAGGGCGTCCGCACGAAGTACGGCGACGCCCGCGTCCCCGTCCTCGCCCTCAAGGCCGGTGTCGACCAGCTCCTCAACCCGCCCTCCCTGGACGTCGCGTGGAACGCCGTCCTGAAGGCCGTACGGGACGGCGAGCTCACCGAGGCACGGCTGGACGAGTCGATCCTGCGGATCCTGCGGCTCAAGGCCCGGCTGGGGCTCTTCGAGGAGCCGTACGTCAGCCACGGCGGTGTGACCCGGACCGTCGGCACCCCGGCCCACCTCGCCGCGGCCGAGCGGATCGCCGAGCGGACGACGACCCTGCTGGTCAACGAGGGGCGAGTGCTGCCCCTGAACCGCAACACCCACCCCAAGCTGCTGGTGGTGGGCGCCGACCCCGCCTCTCCGTCCGGTACGACGGGCCCGCCGACCGGGGTCCTCGCCGCCGCCCTCACCGCACTGGGCTTCACGGCCACCGCCCTGCCGACCGGTACGGCACCCTCGGCGGCCACCGTCGCCCAGGCCGTCGCCGCCGCGCAGGACGCGGACGCGGTCATCGTGGGGACGTACAACATCACAGCCGCCCAGAAGACACTCGTCGAGCAGCTCGTGGCGGCCGGGAGGCCGGTGGTGGCGGTCGCGATCCGCAACCCCTACGACGTGGCCCACCTGCCCACCGTCCCGGCCTACCTGGCGGCCTACTCCTGGACCGATGTCGAACTGCGGGCGGCTGCACGGGTGATCGCCGGACAGGCGGCACCGCGCGGGAAGCTGCCCGTGCCGGTGCAGCGGGCGGACGATCCGGCGACGGCGCTGTACCCGGTCGGGTACGGGCTGGCGTACCGCCGATAGCGCGCGGGACGTACTTCCCGTACGACTCGCAACTCGTACATCACCCCCGAAAGGCGCAAAGGACCCCACACGTCTGGCGTGGCCCCGCCGCGGCGGTCACGCTGGGCGGTGGGGGTAGTGCGGGGGGATTGTGATGCGCGACAGGTTTTCCACGGGGGTGGTGTACGTACTGGCGGCGCTGCTCGCCGCCCTGCTGACGGGGTGCACCCAGCCGGCGGCCGGCGGGGAGAGCGACGAGGGGACCGCCGCCACGGCCTCGGTCTCACCGTCCGCGACCCGGGCCTCCGGATTCGGCGCGGTGTTCCTCGCGGTCGACGAGTGCAGCTCCTTCGGCAAGGCCAGCTTCACCGAGGTGCCCTGCACCAGTGAGCGGGCGGCGGCACGGGTCGTGGCCCGGCACGACGGCACCCCGTCCGGCGGGCCGCCGTGCCCGGCGACCACCGACTTCGTGCTGCACATCAGCGAGCAGAGCCAGATCTCCGACGAGGACGGCGACGGGGCGGTGCCGCAGGGATACGCCTGCATGCGCAACCTGCAACCGCCGCACCCCGGTGACCCCGGCGGCGGGGGCGGACCGCGGACCATCGTCGGCGACTGCGTGTACAGCTCGGGCAGCGGACAGGTCAGGGAGACCGCGTGTGACGGCAAGGGCGCGAGGAAACCGCAGTACAAGGTGGTGAAGGCGGTCGCCGAGCGCAGCCGGTGCCCGCTGTCCACAGCCCTGTACGTCCAGCTCGGCGGCGCTCAGCCGGTGGGCTGCGCCCGGCCGTTGTGATCCCGGCCGGGCGCGGCGAGCGGACTACGGACGCAGGGCGGGCTCGCGCTCCACGTCCCGGACGTCCAGCTTCTTGTCGAACTTCGCGAGCGGCTTCGCCTCGCTCACGGCGGTGGCCGGAACGCCCGCCCAGGCGAGGATCCTGGCCGTGGCGAACGCCTTCTGGTCGGCGACCAGACCGGCGACGTTCGCCCCGTGGTTCATGCCGGGCGCGGTGAACACGTACGCGTCCTTGGCTCCCTTGTCGACGCGGAACCGCTCCGCGCCCCACGGGTCGTTCTGGCCGTAGACGTAGAGCATGTGACGGGCGTTGTTCCGCACCCAGTTGTCCACGTCCCGCATCGCGTACGGCTGGAACTTCGTCGGGATGTCCCGCGGGACGAAGTTGCGCGGCGGCTGGTAGCCGTAGCGGACGTACTTCTTCTCGATGTGCGGGAAGTGGATCGTCGGGGCGCCGAGCTGGGTGGCCGCCTGGTAGTAGTACGGCGTGTACGGCGCCAGGCCCTGGTCGGTGTAGAAGGAGAACCCGGAGACGGTGTCGATCGAGTTCCAGATCTGGTCGTCGGTCGCGGTCTTCGCGTCCGGCGGGACGAGCTCGTCGTCACCGCAGTTGGCCAGCAGGTTGTACTGCCAGAAGCCCCAGACGTAGTCGAGGACGACGGCCTCGTAGGCCCGGTCCAGGCTGCCGACGGTGCTGAAGGTGAAGCCCTCCGCCGCCGCGTACTGGGCGTACTTCTTCTCCAGCGGCTCGCGCCGCACCAGGGCCTCGCGCTGCACCGCGTTCAGCCGGTCGCGGCACTCCTTGGTGCCGACCTTCTCGAAGAAGCGGTCGTACGCCGAGTCCTCGTTGTTCACCACGTCGTTGGGGGCGACGTACGCGACGACGCCGTCCATGTCTCGCGGGTAGAAGCGCTCGTAGTAGGTGGCGGTCATGCCGCCCTTGGAGCCGCCCGTGGAGATCCAGTTCTTCGTGTAGATCTTCTTCAGCGCCTTGAAGATGCGGTGCTGGTCACTGGCCGCCTGCCAGATGTCCAGCTTCGTCCAGTCGGCCGGGTCGGGCCGGGAGGGCGTGAAGAAGCGGTACTCCATGGAGACCTGGTTGCCGTCCACGATCTGGGTCGGCTCACGGCGGCCCGGGTTCGTCGAGACGCTGTAGCCGCCGGTGTAGAAGACCGTCGGCCGGCCGGCGTCCTTGTGCAGCACGGTGATCCGCTGCTGGAACGTGCCCTTGGACGGGTGCCGGTGGTCGACCGGCTGGGTGTAGTTCAGGACGAAGAAGCGGTAGCCGGTGTACGGCTTCTCCTCGACCAGGCTCATCCCCGGGACGGCGAGGAGCTGATCCTTGATGTCGGTGGCGGCACTGGTGCCGTCGGCCTCCGGCTCGGCGGCGGTGGCCGCCCCTGCCGTACTGACCGTGCCGATGAGCACGACCAGCGTGAGGAGCCATCTGAGCGCCTTGCGCATGCACCCTCCCCTGTGAGTACAGATGTGCGCCGGACGCTAGCGGCGCAAGTCCGGTCCGCACCAGGGGAAGTGACGCCACGATGGGGAAAACCCTGTGGGAAACCTGTGTCTCAGAGCCGGATCCAGCCGTCCGAGTCGTACTTGCCCCGGCCGACCTCGCCCTTCACCCACACCTTCCGCTGCCCGGCGTGCACGGTGACCGGACCGGCCCGGTACTTGTACCGGCCCACGTCCTCGACCGGCCGCAGCCCGTACGCCCGCAGACTCACTTTCATGTGCTGCCGGACCCCGGGGCGCTTGGGAAGTGTCACCGCGCACACGTAACCGCGCCGCTTGTACACCTCCACGGTGCCGGTGGAGAACGGGAACGACCTGACCTTGCGCCCCTCGCAGGACGAGGCCGCGGCCTGCGCCTGTCCCGGCACGGCGACCCCGAACATCCCGGCCGCCACCGTCACGGTCAGTCCCACCGCCAGCCGCCGTATCGCTCCACTCTTCACTGCCGTCCCTCCCGCAGCTCTTGGACGTACGGGTGTACGGACGCAGAACGTATGTCGGACGGTTGCACGACCGTCAGCCGGACACCTCGGCCGGCTCCCCCACGAACGTCCGCCACAACTCGGCGTACCGCCCGTCCAGCGCGAGCAGCTCGTCGTGGGTTCCGTCCTCGACCACGCGGCCGTGGGCCATCACCACGACGCGGTCCGCGCGGGCCGCCGTGGTCAGGCGGTGGGCCACGACGAGGGTCGTACGCCGGCCCGCGAGACGGTCGGTGGCCTGGTTGACCAGGGCCTCGGTGGCGAGGTCCAGGGCTGCCGTGGCCTCGTCGAGGAGCAGGATGTCCGGGTCGACCAGTTCCGCCCTGGCCAGCGCGATCAGCTGGCGCTGGCCCGCGGAGAGGTTGCGGCCGCGTTCGGCGACCTCGTGGAGGTAGCCGCCCTCCAGCGTGGCGATCATCTCGTGGGCGCCGACCGCGCGGGCCGCCGCCTCGACCTCGGCGTCGGTGGCGTCCGGGCGGCCGTAGGCGATGGCGTCGCGGATCGTGCCCTGGAAGAGGTAGGCCTCCTGGGGGACCACGCCGAGGCGGTGGCGGTAGGAGGTCAGGTCCAGGGCGCGCAGGTCCGAGCCGTCGACCGTCACCCGGCCGCCCGTCGGATCGTAGAACCGGGCCACCAGCTTGACCACGGTGGACTTGCCCGCGCCCGTCTCGCCGACGAACGCGACCGTCTGACCGGCGGGGATCTTCAGGTCGATGCCGCCGAGTGCCTCCTCGTCGTCGCCGTACGCGAAGTGCACGTTCTCGAAGGCCACTTCGCCCCGCAACGACAGGACGTCCAGGGGCTCCTCGGCCGCCTTCGTGGACGTCGGTTCCTGGAGCAGCTCCTGGATGCGGCCCAGGGAGACGGTCGCCTGCTGGTAGCCGTCGAAGACCTGGGAGAGCTGCTGGACCGGGGCGAAGAACAGGTCGATGTAGAGGAGGTAGGCGACCAGGGCGCCGGTCGTCAGGGTCGCCGCGTCCACCCGGCCCGCGCCCGCGATCAGCACGGCCGCGGCGGCCACCGAGGACAGCAGCTGGACGAAGGGGAAGTAGATCGAGATCAGCCACTGGCCCCGGGTGCGGGCCTGGCGGTAACTGTCGCTGCGCTCCGCGAAGCGCGCCCCGCCGTCCCGCTCCCGGCGGAACGCCTGCACGATCCGCAGCCCGGACACCGACTCCTGGAGGTCGGCGTTGACCACCGAGACGCGTTCACGGGCGAGTTCGTACGCCTTCACGCTCGCCTTGCGGAAGAAGTACGTGGCGACGATCAGCGGCGGGAGCGTCGCGAAGACGACCAGCGCCAGCTGTACGTCGATCACCAGCAGGGCGCCCATGATGCCGAAGAAGGTGACGACCGAGACGAAGGCGGTGACCAGGCCGGTCTGCAGGAAGGTCGAGAGGGCGTCGACGTCCGTCGTCATCCTCGTCATGATCCGGCCCGTCAGCTCCCGCTCGTAGTAGTCGAGTCCGAGCCGCTGGAGCTGGGCGAAGATCTTCAGACGCAGGGAGTACAGGACCCGTTCGCCGGTGCGTCCGGTCATCCGGGTCTCGCCGATCTGGGCCGCCCACTGGGCGAGGACCGAGAGCAGGGCGAACAGGGTCGCCGTCCAGATCGCTCCGATGGCCATCCGCGTGACGCCGTCGTCGATGCCGTGCCGGATCATCACCGGGAGCAGCAGGCCCATGCCGGCGTCCACGGCGACCAGGCCCAGGCTGATCAGCAGCGGGCGGCCGAAGCCCCGCAGCAGCCGTCGCAGGCCGTACGACTCCTCGGGCGTGACCGCGCGTGCCTCGTCGATGTCGGGGGTGTCCGTCGCCGGGGGCAACGCGTCGACCTCGGCGAGGAGTTCGGGGGTGGCCGGAGTGCCCGCGAGAGCGGTGTCCTTGGGCTCGCGGTCGCCGGTCCACAGGCGGGGGGTGACTCCGCGCTCGGCGTCGAACTCGGCGTCCAGCTCGTCGCGTACGGAGGTGTCGTCCTGTACGGCGGCCGGCCGGGCGTGGCCCGGGGAGACGCCGCCGAGGCCGTCGGGGTCGGTGAGCAGGCGGCGGTAGAGGGGCGACCGGTGCTGGAGTTCCTCGTGGGTGCCGAGGTCGGCGAGGCGGCCGTTCTCCAGGACGGCGATGCGGTCGGCGAGGTTCAGGGTGGAGCGGCGGTGGGCGATGAGGAGGGTGGTGCGGCCCTCCATGACCTGCCTCAGGGCCTCGTGGATCTCGTGCTCGACCTGCGCGTCCACGGCGGAGGTGGCGTCGTCCAGGACGAGCAGACGCGGGTCGGTGAGGATCGCGCGGGCGAGCGCGACGCGCTGACGCTGGCCGCCGGAGAGGGTGAGGCCGTGTTCGCCGACCTTGGTGTCGTAGCCCAGGGGGAGCTCGGCGATGAAACGGTCCGCCTGGGCGGCGCGGGCGGCCTTCTCGACCTCCTCCTGCGTCGCGTCGGGACGGCCGTACGCGATGTTGTTCCGGACCGTGTCCGAGAAGAGGAAGGAGTCCTCGGGGACCAGACCGATCGCGGCCCGCAGGGAGTCGAGGGTGAGCTCGCGGACGTCGTGGCCGCCGATGAGGACGGCGCCATGGGTGACGTCGTAGAAGCGCGGCAGGAGCAGGGAGACGGTGGACTTGCCCGAGCCGGAGGAACCGACGACCGCGAGGGTCTCGCCGGCGCGGATCTCGAAGCTCAGGCCGTTCAGAACCGGGCTGGTCCTGCCGGGGGCGCGGTCGTAGCCGAAAGACACGTCGTCGAACTCGACGGTGGCCGGGGCGGCGGCGGGGAGCTCCTTGGTGCCGCCCTTCAGGTACGGCTCGGTGTCGATCAGCTCCAGGACGCGCTCGGTGCCGGCGCGGGCCTGCTGGGCGACCGTGAGGACCATGGCGAGCATGCGGACCGGGCCGACGAGCTGGGCGAGGTAGGTGGAGAAGGCGACGAAGGTACCGAGCGTGATGTGGCCGCGGACCGCGAGCCAGCCGCCGACGGCCAGCATCGCGACCTGGCCGAGGGCGGGGACGGCCTGGAGGGCCGGGGTGTACTTCGAGTTGAAGCGGATCGTGCGCAGGCGGCCCGCGTAGAGGCGGCGGCCGACCTCCCGGAGCTTCCCGGTCTCCTGGTCCTCCTGGCCGAAGCCCTTGACCACGCGTACGCCGCTGACGGCGCCGTCGACCACGCCCGCGACGGCGGCGGCCTGGGCCTGGGCGTACCAGGTGGCGGGGTGCAGCTTGGAGCGGGAGCGCCTCGCGATCCACCACAGGGCCGGGGCCACCGCCAGGGCGACCAGGGTGAGCGGGATCGACAGCCAGGCCATCACGATCAGGGAGATCAGGAAGAGGGCGAAGTTGCCGATCGTCATCGGCAGCATGAAGAGCAGGCCCTGGATCAGCTGGAGGTCGCTGGTGGCCCGGCCGACGACCTGGCCCGTGGACAGCTCGTCCTGGCGGCGGCCGTCGAGGCGGGTGATCGTGCCGAACATCTCCGTGCGGAGGTCGTGCTGGACGTCGAGGGCGAGGCGGCCGCCGTAGTAGCGGCGGATGTAGGTGAGGACGTAGACGAGGACCGCCGCGACGACCAGGGCGCCCGCCCAGGGGGCCATGTCCCGGGTGTGGTCGCCGATGACGTCGTCGATGATCACCTTGGTGATCAGCGGGACGATCGCCATGACGGCCATGCCGCCGAGGGACGAGACCAGGGCGAGGACGACGTCCTTGGGGTAGCGCCAGGCGTACCCGGCCAGTCGTCGTGCCCATCCCCGTTGCGGTTCCACGCGGTGCCCTCCGGTTTGTCCCTCGACCTGATCTACCGGAAGGCACCAACGCCAAACCGAGCGGATTTCATCCCTCCGCAACATTCCCGAGGGTCAGGCCCGCACCCTGAGGTAGTAGAACCGGGTCGTCTGCACCGCGTTCTGGTTGTCGTCGCTGACCAGCAGGACCTCGAGGCGGCCCTTGCGCACGCCCGTGACGACCATGCCCTCGATGTTGTCGAGGAGCGGGTTCGGCTGGGGCTGCTTGGCCGTCGCGCCCAGGGTCGGGCAGCTCGCGATGTCCGTGAGCAGGGTCTTCTTGATCAGGCGCACACCGGACTGGCCCGTCAGGTTCTCGACGCCGCTCGTGTCCGTCGCGTGGCGGGGGTCGGCCAGGTACAGGCGGACCGTGTTGCCTACGCCGGAGGTGAAGCCGCGCTCCAGGACGAGGAGGCGGCCGTCGGGCAGGGCCTGGACCTCGGGGACGCCGAGGAAGGCGGCGTCGGTGCGGTAGGCGTACTGGGCCGCGAGCTCGAAACGGCCGTGGTGGCGCCGCCAGGTCTGGAAGCGGACGATGCCGGCCGTGTCGCCGGAGAGCGCGTACTCCATGGAGGCGAGCAGGGTGCGGCCGCCGTTCATGAGGGTCAGGCCCTCGAAGGTCTGGTTCGACGTGGCGCGGCCCGCCGGAGCCACCTGGAGCGAGGCCGGGACGGGGAGGCGGTCGAGGATCGTGCCGTCGGTGCCGTAGCGGCGGATCGACGGCTCGGTCTCCGAGGTGATCAGCCGGGTGCCGTCGCGGTCGATCGCCAGGCCCTCGGAGTCCAGCGCGGCGCCCTTCTCGTCGGCGAGCGGAACGACCGCCTTCGGCGCGAGGGTCCTCGCGTCCAGGGAGAACAGCGAGGAGCGGTCCGAGAGGGCGGCGAGCGAGCCGTCCCCGTCCACCGCGAGCGCGGAGAAGTTGCCGACGAAGGTGCCGTCGTACGTCGTCTTGTCGAGCGCGTCGGAGAAGCGGTCGAGTGAGACGGACGGGGAGCAGGCGTGGCTCACCGGCGCGGCGGCCTGCGCCGGGCCCGTGGCCGCGAGGCAGGCCGCCGCCGCGACGGCCGCGGTGGTGGTGGCGAGTACGGTTCTCAGCTGCATGGCCGTCACCGTAGGTCGGGTCGGTGACGTACGGGAGTCCGGCAGGCGTCAGCTCGCCGCGAGATCGCGGTGGATGACCTTCGCGACGCCCTGGATCGTCGTGATGCCGTAGTTCATGGTGCTGTTGCCGTGGGTGAGCACCGTGATCATGTAGTCGTGGCCGCCGCCCTTGAAGGTGCCGACGCTGTGCACCCGCCAGCCGTGCGTGGAGCGCTGCAGCCAGCCGTTCTTGACGTGCCAGGAGATGCCCGATCCGCGGCCGTACGGTGTGCCCCAGCGCTGCGACGAGATGACCTGGCCCATCAACTTCAGGATGTAGGCGCGGGAGTTGTCGCTCAGGACCGTGTTCTTCGCGGTGACCAGCTTGAGCAGCTTCTGCTCGTCGGTGACGGTGATCTGGGTCAGGCCCCAGTAGCCGTTCGCCCCCGGCTTGGTCTGGGTCATGCCGGCCGCGGAGAGGAAGCCCTTGATCTTGGTCAGCCCGAGCTGGCGCCACAGCTTGCTGGTGGCGTCGTTGTCCGACTTGGTGATCATGGCCTTGGTGAGGGTGACCTCGCGGTCGGTCAGATACCTGTTGTGCTTCTTCGCGTCCCACAACAGCGTGGCGAGAACGGTCACCTTGACCACGCTCGCGGAGTCGTAGGCGGTGGAGGAGCGCAGGGTGCAGGTGGTCTTGGTCGTACGGTCGTAGAGGCCGACGGCGATCGTGCCGGAGCGGTGGGAGAGGGCGGACGTGATGTCCCGCTTCAGTTTGTCGGCCAGGCCCGCCTTGGCGGACGTGCAGCTGACGGCCGGTGCGGTCGCGGCGGCGGCCGGCGTGGCGGCGGCGACGCACGCGGCCAGCGCGCCCGTCGCGATCCATTTCGCGTGTCTTGCTATCCCCCGAGTCATGCCCATTTGACTCGCGGGTTCAGGTGAATGGTTGTACGCATGGGGAATGGTTGTGCGAGTCGTTACCTAACCCGTGGCGTTTTCACAGGACGGCGCCAGGTACGTCACAGCCCTCACCCAACCGGCCTTCGCACGATGCCCGGGTGACATCTGCCACCGATCCCCACCCCCACGCCGAGACCGTGTCCCCCGACTGGCCGCCACCGGTCCCCGCCGCGGCATCCCCGGACAAGGCCCCGCGCTGGTCGCTGCCCGCGCTGCTCGCGATCCTGGTCCTGGCCGGCGTCCTCTACAGCTGGAACCTGTCCGGGGCCGGCCTGAACAGCTTCTACAGTTCCGCGATCTACAGCGGTACGCAGAGCTGGAAGGCCTGGTTCTTCGGGTCGCTCGACGCGGGCAACTTCCTCACGGTCGACAAGCCGCCGTTCGCGCTGATGGTCATGGGGCTGTCGTGCCGGATCTTCGGCTTCGGCACCTGGCAGATGATGCTGCCCGAGGTGGCGGCCGCCCTCGGCACGATCTGGATCCTGCACGCCTGCGTGAAGCGGGTGTTCGGGCACGCGGCGGCCGCGATCGCCGCGCTCGTCCTCGCGCTGACCCCGATCACCGTCGCGATCAACCGGGACAACAACCCCGACACCCTCCTCGTCCTGCTGATGGTCGGCGGCGCGGCCCTCGCGCTGCGCGCCGTGCGCACCGACAGGCTGCTGCCGCTCATCGGCTCCGCGGTCCTCTTCGGCCTCGCCTTCAACACCAAGATGCTCCAGGGCTACATCGCACTGCCGGCCGTCTTCGCGGTGTACGTGTACGCCTCGAAGCTCGGCTGGAAGAGGAAGGCCGTCAACCTGGCCCTCGCGGCTGTGGCGTTGGCGGTCTCCAGCTTCTGGTGGGCGACGGCGGTCTCTCTCGTGCCCGCCGACGACCGTCCCTACATCGGCGGTTCGACGGACGGCTCCGCCTGGAACCTGATCATGGGCTACAACGGCCTGGGCCGGGTCCTCGGCGGCGAGGGCAACGGCGGTGGCGGGGGCGGCGGGGGCGGCACCTTCGCCGGCACCGCGGGGCTCGGCCGGATGTTCAACGACATCCTCGGCGGCCAGATCTCCTGGCTGATCCCCTTCGCCCTCCTCGCGCTCGTCGCCGGCCTGGTGCTGTGCGGCCGGGCCCCGCGCACCGACGCCACCCGCGCCGCGCTCGTCCTGTGGGGCGGCTGGCTGGTGCTGCACTACCTGACCTTCGCGATGGCGGAGGGCACCATGCACCCGTACTACACGACCGCGCTCGCCCCGGGCATCGCGGCGCTGACCGGCGCGGGCGGCGTGATGCTGTGGCGCGCCTTCCGCGGCGGTGACGCCCGCTGGTCCTGGGTGCTGCCGGCCGGGCTCGCGGTCACCGGCGTCTGGGCGATCGTGCTGCTGCGCCGGGCCACCGGCTGGAACACCTGGCTGTGGCCGATCGTCGGTGTGGTCATGGTCCTCGCGATCGCGGGCCTGTTCGTCTTCCGTACGGCGGGTTCCGGCACCAGGGCGCGGCTGCTCGGCGTGTCCGTCGTCGCGGCGATCGTGGCGGCCCTCGCGGGCCCGACGGCGTACGCCGCCTCGCCGGCCTTCTCCACCACCACCGGCGGTATGGGCGGCACCAACCCGACGGCGGGTCCGTCGACCGGTGGCGGCATGGGTGGTCCCGGCGGCGGTGGCGGCCGGGGCGGCTTCGGCGGCAACGGCGGTGGCCCCGGTGGCGGGCAGGACGGCACCCAGCAGGGTGGCCGGGCGGCCGGGGAGTTCCCCGGCGGCAACGGCGGCGGCCAGATGCAGCCCGGTGGCGGCACCGGTGAGCTCCCGCAGGGCGGCGCACCCGGCGGCACGAGCGGGGAACTCCCGGGCGGTGGCACGGCTCCCGGCGGCACCGGCGGCATGACCGGTGGCCCCGGTGGCGGTGGCGGTGGCATGGGCGGCAGCGTCGACAGCGCACTGATCTCGTACCTGGAGAAGCACCAGGACGGCGCCAAGTGGCTGCTCGCGGTGTCCAATTCGCAGAGCGCCGGCCAGCTCATCCTCAGCACGCACAAGCCCGTCATCTCCATGTGGGGCTTCACCGGCACCGACAAGGCGATGACCCTCGCCCGGCTCAAGGAGCTGGTGAAGAAGGGCGAGCTGCACTACATCCAGCTCGGCGGCGGCGGTATGGGCGGCAACAGCAGCCTCAGCCAGGAGATCACCAGCTGGGTGCAGAAGAACGGCACGGCGGTGAAGGAGAGCGACTACAGCACGAGCAAGAGCTCGGCGTCCGACACGAGCACGTCG
This sequence comes from Streptomyces canus, assembly GCF_001514145.1. GTDB lineage: Bacteria > Actinomycetota > Actinomycetes > Streptomycetales > Streptomycetaceae > Streptomyces > Streptomyces canus. The sequence continues at coordinate 47,894 of NZ_KQ948658.1, read as the reverse complement.
ACGGTCTACCGCCTGGACCCCTCGGACGTCGGCTGACCACCCATCCCGCTGTTGTAGGGGACGCCGGTGAAGAACCACCGGCGTCCCCTACAACCCTTGGGCCCCACCAGAGGTCTCTTGATCGCCAACGGGCCGTGTCCCAGAGGACAACACACGGCAAACACGGACGGTTGGCACCCCATCGACGCGGATGCCCGCCAGGCATCCCCCGCATGCCGCAGGAGAACCCGCATGCACCAGTACCGCCATCCGTACCTGCGACTCGCCCTCGCGACGGCCGCCGCTGCCGCGCTGACGGGCGGTCTGCTCACGGTCTCGGCGACGACGGCCACCGCCGCCGACTCGTTCAAGGTCGCGAAGGCCGACTTCAACGGCGACGGCATCGGCGACATCCTCGCCACAGCCGCCGGCGCCTCCGTCAGCGGCCACGCCAACGCCGGCCAGGTCGTCGCCCTCTACGGCAGTCGCACCACCGGCGTGACCTCGGCCAAGCGCTCGGTCCTCAGCCAGAACTCCGGCACCGTGCCCGGCAGCGCCGAGACCGGCGACTTCTTCGGCGGCGCGACGGCGTACGCCGACTTCAACGGCGACGGCTACGACGACCTCGCCGTGGCCTCGCCGTACGAGAAGGTCGGCACCGACACCGACGGCGGCGCCCTCGCGATCCTGTGGGGCTCGGCGAGCGGCCTCACCGGCAAGGCCAGCAACGTGCCGGACCCGGCCGTCTCCTCGCACGACAACTGGGGCCTGTCCCTGGCCGCCGGCGACTTCGACGGCGACGGCAAGGCCGACCTGGCCGTCGGCAGCTCGGCCGCCACCCTCTACGTCTACAAGGGCGGCTTCAGCAGCTCCACCGGCCAACCCGGTGGCCGCTACACCGTCAAGCCCCCGATCCAGCCCGGCTCGGCCGGCTTCCCGTACGGCCCGGAGCAGCTCACCGCCGGCGACGTGAACGGCGACGGCCGCACCGACCTGGTGGTCGACGGCTTCGAGACGCAGACCCAGAACGGCTGGAACACCAACTACTTCGTCCCCGGCACCGCGAGCGGTCTGAGCGTCGCGAGCGTCAAGACCCTCAAGCCGGGCATCGTTACCGGCATCGGGGACATCAACGGCGACGGCTACGGCGACATCGTCACCGGCGCCGGCTGGGACGCCACCACCAGCGACGGCCAGGCCATCCCGGACGCCGCGAACGGCGGCAAGGTCAGCATCACCTACGGTTCCGCGTCGGGCCCCGCCTCGACCACCGGCATCACCCAGAACACCGGGAACGTCCCCGGCAGTTCGGAGAAGGGTGACGCCTTCGGCTGGGACCTGGACCTGGGCGACGTCAACGGCGACGGCTACCAGGACCTGGTCGTCTCCACCCCGAACGAGGACCTCGGCAGCGTCACCAACACCGGCATGTCGCCGTCATGTACGGCTCCGCGAGCGGCATCAACACCTCCACCGGCCTCCAGGCCTTCGGGCAGAACACGACGGGCGTCCCCGGTACCGACGAGAAGGGCGACCTGTTCGGCGCCGACGTCAAGCTCGACGACGTCAACGGCGACGGCAAGGCGGATCTGGTCGTCGGGTCGTACGAGGACGGCGGCGACGGAGCGGTGACCTACCTGCCCTCCACCGGCACGAAGATCGGCACGACCGGCGCCCGCACCCTCTCCGTGACCGCGGTGGGCGTCTCCACCTCCGGCGCCGCACAGTTCGGCGCGCTCTTCGCCGACTAGGCACTGCCGTCACATTTTCGCGAACGAGACGAACGACCACTGGCCTGACCACAAAGAACGCGATCGCCTTCGGCCCGTCTTCCCTGGGCGTCTCGACGTCCGGCTCCCCGAAACCGGGCGCAGTCCTGCTCCACTGAGCCTTTCTCCGTGAATCCCCCCGGCGCCCTTGGGCCCCGGGGGGCCGGTGGCGGGTGGCGGGTGGCGGGTGGCGGTCAACTCGCGTAGACAAGGCCTGATTTGCCGTTTCAGGTCACCCAATGGACACGCACCATCCATTTACACGGCCGCATGTCCATGTCACGCTCCCATCTGCCGCCTCCATTCAACCCGCGTAGATGGGACCCCCCTCATGCCGGCGACACGCATCCGTAGTTGGAAGTCGGTGGCGCTCACCACCGCCGCCGTGCTGGTCGGGCTCGCCGCCCCGGTCGTGACCACGACCCCGGCCGCCGCCACGACGACCGCGTACGACTCGACGTACTACAAGAACGCGGTCGGCAAGACGGGCACGACCCTGAAGTCCTCCCTGCACACGATCATCAGCGCCAACGTCTCGAAGATCTCGTACTCCGCGGTCTGGGACGCGCTCAAGGTCACCGACCAGGACCCGAACAACAGCAGCAACGTGATCCTGCTGTACAGCGGTGTCTCCCGCAGCAAGTCCCTCAACGGCGGTGACGTCGGCGACTGGAACCGAGAGCACGTGTGGGCCAAGTCCCACGGCGACTTCGGCGAGGTGACCGGGCCCGGCACCGATCTCCACCACCTGCGCCCCGCGGACGTCCAGGTCAACAGCATCCGCGGCAACCTCGACTTCGACAACGGCGGCAGCACCGTCACCAACGGCGGCGGCAGCACCGTCGACTCCGACTCCTTCGCGCCGCGCACCGCGGACCGCGGCGACGTGGCCCGCATGATCCTCTACATGGCCGTGCGCTACGACGGCGGCGACGGCTTCGCCGACCTGGAGCCCAACGAGAAGGTCGGCAACGGCTCCAACCCCTACATGGGCAAGCTCTCCGTCCTCAAGGCCTGGAACGAGGCGGACCCGCCGAGCGCCTTCGAGGAGAAGCGCAACCAGGTCATCTACGACACCTACCAGCACAACCGCAACCCGTTCATCGACCACCCGGAGTGGGTCGAGGCGATCTGGTAGGAGCCCGGCTACAGGTGCGTGGGTGCGAACATCCGCAGCACCGCCGGCAGGACCACCACCGAGGGCCCCGGTGAGCCGAGCGCCTTCGACAGATCGTCCGCGAGGTCCCCGGGGGTCGTACGGACCCCGGGGACGCCGAAGGACTCGGCCAGTGCCACGTAGTCGGGGCGGGTCAGCTCCGTCCCCGTGGCCTGGCCGAAGGCGTCCGTCATGTACTCGCGCAGGATGCCGTAGCCGCCGTCGTCGACGATCAGCCAGGTGACGTTCAGGTCGTACTGGCGGGCCGTCGCCAGCTCGGCGATCGAGTACAACGCCCCTCCGTCACCCGACACCGCCAGCACCGGGCGCGAAGGGTCGGCCACCGCCGCGCCCAGCGCCGCCGGGAAGCCGTAGCCCAGACCTCCGGCGCCCTGGGCGGAGTGGAGCAGGTTGGGCCCCTTGGCGTCGAACGCCGACCAGGCCCAGTACGCGAGGATCGTCATGTCCCAGAAGGACGGGGAGTCGGCGGGCAGGGCCCTGCGGACCGACGCCAACAGCTCCTGTTCCAGGGTGAGTTCCTGGGCGGCGATGCGGTCGGAGACCTTCGCGAGGACGGTACGGACCCGCTCGGCCGCCGTCGCGTCCTCCCTCGGTGACACCGTCTCCAGCAGCGCCTGCAACGCCAGTCGGGCGTCCGCGTGGATGCCCAGCGCGGGGTGGTTGGACTCCAGCTTGCCGAGGTCCGCCTCGATCTGCACGACCCGGCCTCGCGGCTTGAACGTGTGGTAGTTCGAGGAGAGTTCGCCCAGTCCCGAGCCAACCACCAGGAGGACGTCCGCGTCCTCCAGGAAGTCCGTGGTGTGGCGGTCCTCGATCCAGGACTGGAGGGACAGGGGATGCGTCCAGGGGAAGGCGCCCTTGCCGCCGGGCGTGGTGACCACCGGGGCCTGGAGCGTCTCCGCCAGCTGTCGCAGCTTGCGGGACGCGTCCGCCCGTACGACTCCCCCGCCCGCGATGATCGCCGGCCGGGCCGCGTTCGACAGCAGGTCGGCCGCCACCGCGGTGAGTTCGGGACGCGGAGGCAGCTCCTCGGGGAAGGCGTCGCCGCCCGTCACCACGGGGATCAGGGTCTCGGCCAGCAGCACGTCCTGCGGGATCTCCACCCACACCGGGCCGTGCGGGGCGGTCAGCGCCGACTTCCAGGCCGCCTCGATCGCGGAGGGGATCTGGGACTGGGAGCGGACGGTGTGCACCGACTTCACCACGCCCCTGAACGAGGCCGACTGGTCCGGGAGTTCGTGCAGATAGCCGTGACGGCCGCCGCCCAGTCCGGCGGACGGGATCTGGCTGCTGATCGCCAGGACGGGCGCCGAGGCCGCGGCCGCCTCCTGAAGAGCGGCCAGGGACGTCAGCGCGCCGGGACCGGTCGACAGCAGCAGCGGCGCCGCCTCCCCCGTGATCCTGCCGTACGCGTCCGCCGCGAAACCCGCGTTGTTCTCCACCCGCAGGCCGATGTAGCGCAGGTCGGAACGCCGGAGCGCGTCGAACACGCCGAGCGCGTGCTGGCCGGGCAGGCCGAAGACGGTCGTCGCGCCGAGCGCGGCCAGCGTCTCCACGACCAGGTCTCCGCCGCTGCGGCCGGGAGGCGGGTTCAGCGCGGCCTCGGTCTGGGCGGCGGTCGGGCGGAGCACCAGGTCGTGGTCGTGAGTCACTGCGCGCGGGCCTCTGCAATCTGGCGGGACATGATCGTGGTCAGTTCGTATGCGGTGTGGGAGGCCGCCACCGACGTGATCTCCGCGTGGTCGTACGCGGGGGCCACCTCGACGACGTCCGCCGACACCAGGTTGCACGATGCCAGACCCCGCAGGATCTCCAGCAGCTCGCGGGAGGTCATGCCGCCCGCCTCGGGGGTGCCCGTGCCGGGCGCGTGGGCCGGGTCCAGGCAGTCGATGTCGATGGAGATGTAGAGGGGCCGGTCGCCGACGCGCTGGCGGAGCTGGTCGGCGATCTCGTCCACACCGCGCCGCATGACGTCCGCGGACGTCACGATGCCGAAGCCCATCTTCTCGTCGTCGGTGAGGTCCTGCCTGCCGTACAGCGGCCCACGGGTGCCCACGTGGGAGAGGGCGGAGGTGTCGAGGATCCCCTCCTCCACCGCCCGCCGGAACGGCGTCCCGTGCGTGTACTCGGCGCCGAAGTAGGTGTCCCAGGTGTCGAGGTGGGCGTCGAAGTGCAGCAGGGCGACCGGTCCGTGCTTCTTCGCGACGGACCTGAGCAGCGGGAGGGCGATGGTGTGGTCGCCGCCCAGGGTCATCAGGCGGGCGCCGGTGCCGAGGAGGTCGTCCGCGGCCGCCTCGATCGTCTCGACGGCCTCGTGGATGTCGAACGGGTTCACGGCGATGTCGCCGCCGTCCGCCACCTGCGCCAGCGCGAAGGGGGACGCGTCCTGCGCCGGGTTGTAGGGCCTGAGCAGCCGGGACGCCTCACGGATCGCGTTGCCGCCGAAGCGGGCGCCCGGCCGGTAGGAGACACCCGAGTCGAAGGGCACACCCACGACGGCGACCTCGGCCCGCCCGACCTCGTCGAGGCGCGGCAGCCGGGCGAAGGTCGCGGGGCCGGCGTAGCGCGGGATGCGGGAGGAGTCGACGGGGCCGCGGGGGGTCTCGGGGGAGCTCATGGTCGTATGCCTTCCTTCTGTCGTGCTGTTCAATACCGACCGGTCTACCGGGATGCCGGAACCGGCTCGGGAACACCGCGCCCGGCGAGACGCTCGCGCCACGCTTCGAGTACGGCGGTGTCGGTCGCCGGCGTCGCCAGGGATACGGCGACGTAGACGGCCAGGGAGGCCAGCAGGCCGTAGTACACGGGCTCGTTGGCGAGGATGCCGTAGCCGGCCATCAGACCGATCACGGCGAGGCCGCCGACGATCACGGACGCCAGCGCGCCCTGAGCGGTGCCGCGCCTCCAGAGCAGTCCGCCGAGGATGGGGACGAGGAGGCCGCCGACCAGGAGGTTGTAGGCGACGGTCAGCGCCTCGACGACGTTGTTGAGGGCGATCGCCGTGCAGATCACGGCCACGCCCATGACGAGGATGAAGGCGCGGTTGCCCCGAACCTCGTCGCGCTCCCCGTCGGCCGGCCTCCCCCGCAGGCGCGACCAGATGTCGTTGTTCGCCACGGTCGCGCAGGCGATCAGCGCGCCGGAGGACGTCGACATCACGGCGGCGAGCGCGGCGGCGAGCACCAGGCCCCTTACCCCGACCGGGAGTTCGTCCTTGACGATGGTCGCGAAGGCGTCGTCCGCGTTGGCCAGGTTCGGGTAGAGGACCTTGGCGGCCGTACCGATGACCGCGCCGGCGAGGGCGTACGCGAGACAGTAGGTGCCGGCGACCGTGCCGCCCCACTTGGCGGTCGTGTCGCTGCGGGCGGTGAAGACGCGCTGCCAGATGTCCTGACCGATGAGCATGCCGAAGGTGTAGATCAGGACGTAGGTGAAGATCGTCTCGCCGCCGATGCCCAGCGGGTCGAAGTACCCGGTGGGCAGCTTGGCCTTCATCTCGTCGAAGCCGCCCGCCTTGACGACGGCGATGGGCAGCAGCAGGAGCAGTACGCCGATGGTCTTCACGACGAACTGCACCATGTCCGTGAGGGTGATGGACCACATGCCGCCGAGGGTCGAGTACGCGACGACGATCGAGCCGCCGAGGACGATCGCGACGGTCCGGTTCATGTCGAAGAGGACGTCGAAGATGGTGGCGTAGGCGATGGTCGAGGTGACCGCGAGCATGAGGGTGTACGCCCACATGACCACGCCGGAGATGACCCCGGCCCGGCCGCCGTACCGGAGATCCAGCATCTCGGAGACGGTGTAGACCTTGAGGCGGGCGATGCGGGCGGAGAAGAAGACGGACAGGGCCAGCAGGCCGAGGCCGATGGTGAAGACCATCCAGGCGCCGGACAGGCCGTACCGGTAACCGAGGCCCACGCCACCGATGGTGGAGGCGCCGCCGAGGACGATCGCGGCCATGGTGCCGGAGTACATGGCGGGCCCGAGGCGGCGCCCGGCGACCAGGAACTCGCTCTTGGACCTGGCGCGGCGCATGCCCCACCAGCCCATGGCGAGCATGCCGGCCAGGTAGACGACGATGACGGTGTAGTCGACGGCCATGGGGCCCTCCTTCTGCCGGTCTGCGTCGACAGTAGGTGGCCGGAAAGCGGCTGCGAAGTGTACGTTTCATCCATTCGAGCCGTACTGGATGGAGGGAACGTCCACCATGCCGGACCCGGCCGTCCCACCCACCCCACCGGTCCCGCTGGCCGCGCTGCTGGCCCGCGAGGATCTCGGGCTGCGGCAGATCGCGGGCCCCGCGGATCCGTACGCGGTCGTCCACTGGGCGCACACCTCGGAGATGGCGGACCCGTACCCGTATCTGCTGGGCGGTGAGCTGCTGCTGACGGCGGGGGTGCACATCCCGGAGGCGGCGGGCTCGGGCACGTATTTCGACGACTACGTCTCCCGTGTCGTCGAGGCGGGCGGAGCGGCCCTCGGATTCGGTGTGGCCCCGGTGCACGACACGGTCCCGCGTGCCCTGGTCGCGGCCTGCGACTTCTATGAGCTGCCCCTGATCGAGGTCCCGCCCCGGACCACCTTCTCCGCCGTGGCCCGCGCGGTCTGGCAACTGATGGCCCAGGCCCGCCACGCGGAACTGCGCCGCGTCACCGAGGCCCAGCAGAGCCTGGCCGCGGCCGCGTCCCGCCCCGACCCGGTGCCGTCGGTACTGCGGCAGCTGGCGCAGCGGGTCGGGGGGTGGGCGGTGCTGTACGGCCCGGACGGGGTGGAGGTCGCGGCCGCCGGACGACTGGTGGGGACGGCCGCCCGGGAGGCGCTGACCGGACTCGCGGAGGTCGTACGCCCCTCCGGTCCCGGGACGCCGGCCTCCGCCAGCCATGCGACCGCCGGCGTCCATCTCGCCGCGTACTCCCTCGGCGCCGGACATGGCTTCGTGCTCGGCCTCGCCGCCCCGCAGCGGGATCCCGGCGACCACACGATCGCCTCCGTCGCCGCCGTGCTCCTGTCCTTGCTCACCGGTGAGCATCAGAGCGGGTCCGGGGCGGCGCGGTCGTCGGCGCTCGTACGGCTGCTGCTGGGCGCACCCGCCGAGGACGTGGCCCCGCTCCTCGGTGGCGAGCGGTGGGTCGTCGTGCACGCCCGGCCCGACACCCTCGCCGCTCCCGACCCCGTCGCCGCCTCCGCGCTGGGCGCGGCACTCGGGTCGCCGATGGTGGACGTGGCCCGGGAGGTCGTACGGGTCCTGCTGCCCGCCGATCCTGAACCGGCCCCGCAGCCGGGGTGGACGCTGGGCGTCAGTGCCGTCGCCGGACCGCGGGAGTGGGCCGCCGCCGACGTCCAGGCGGGCCGTGCGCTGGCCCGCGCCCGTGCGACCCGGGCCGGGCTGGTCCGGTACGGGGCCCGTCCCGCCCTCGCCGATCTGGTGCCGGAGGCGGACGCCGAGGCACACGCCAGGGCGCTCCTGGCCCCGCTCGCTCCCGCCCTCGCCGAGACCCTCCGCACCTGGCTGTCCCTGCACGGCAGCTGGGACCGGACGGCGGTCGCGCTGGACGTGCACCGCAACACCGTCCGGCAGCGGATCGCGAAGTGCGCGGCGCTGCTGGAGGCGGACCTGGACGACCCGGACGTGCGGATGGAGCTGTGGTTCGCGCTGCGGCGACCATGATCACGTGACCCGCGTCCCAGCGTGCGGGATGCGCGGCGATCCGGTGAAGGCGTGCCCCAGAATGGAGACATGCCGATACCCGGGACACCCAGCCGCGCCGAGCTCGTCGACCACCTTGTGAAGACCCGTATCGCGGGTGAGGTCGCCACCCCGCGTGAGAACAACCTCTCCCACTACCGCCAGCTGGCGAACGGCAACCGGCACTACTGGTTCGGCCTGGAGCTCGGGGACCGCTGGAGCGACGAGCAGGACGTGCTCGCGGTGATGGCGGAGCGGGTGGGGGTCAACGACGACCCGGAGTACCGGTACGGCCAGGACACCATCGACCCCGAGCTGACCGTCGGCGGCCTGGAGCGCATGGCGGCCCGGCTGCGGAAGGCGGCGGACGGACAGCAGCGGGTGCTGTTCGCCACCGGCCACCCCGGCGGCATGCTGGACGTCCACCACGCCACGGCCGCCGCGCTGCGCACGGCCGGCTGCGAGATCGTGGTCATCCCGGACGGGCTGCAGACGGACGAGGGGTACGTGATGCAGTTCGCGAACGTGGCGGTCCTGGAGCACGGCGCGACGCTGTGGCACACGCATTCCGGCGACCCCATGAAGGCCATCCTCACGGCCCTGGAGCGGGAGGGCCGTCCGCTGCCCGACCTGGTCGTCGCCGACCACGGCTGGGCGGGCTACGCCGGACAGCACGGCGTGGACTCGGTGGGCTACGCCGACTCCAACGACCCGGCACTGTTCCTGGCGGAGGCCGAGGGGACGGTCCAGGTGACCGTGCCGCTGGACGACCACGTGGTGAGCCCTCGCTACTACGACCCGATGACGGCGTATCTGCTGGCGGAAGCCGGCCTGGCCTAGACACGGGCCCCGAGGGCGGCCGTCACCGGGGCGCGCGGACCACGCCCTCCTGGATCACCGAGATGGCCAGCCGGCCGTCCTGCGTGTAGATGCGGGCCTGGCCGAGGCCGCGGCCGCCCTGGGCCGACGGGGACTCCTGGTCGTACAGGAGCCACTCGTCGGCGCGGAAGGGGCGGTGGAACCACATCGCGTGGTCGAGCGAGGCCCCGACGACGTCACCGACGGCCCAGCCGCCGCGGCCGTGCGCGAGGAGGATCGAGTCGAGGAGCGTCATGTCGGAGACGTACGTGGCGAGGACGACATGGAGCAGCGGTTCGTCGACAGCACCGCCGAGCTTGCCGTTGGTGCGGAACCAGACCTGGGAGTGCGGCTCGCGCGGCTCGCCGAACTTTCCGTACGGCGGGTCGTCGGCGTAGCGCAGGTCGATCGCCTCGCGGGCCTCCAGGAAGCGCTCCACGACGGCCGGGTCCAGGTGGTCGTAGCCGCGCAGCCGGTCCGCCGAGGTGGGGAGCGTGGCCGGGTCGGGGGCGGTGGGCATGGCGGCCTGGTGGTCGAAGCCCTCCTCGTGCCGCTGGAAGGAGGCGGAGAGGGCGAAGATCGGCTGGCCGTGCTGGACGGCGAGGACCCTGCGGGCGGTGAAGGACCGGCCGTCGTTCATGCGGTCGACGGTGTAGACGATCGGCGCGCCCGGGTCGCCGGGGCGCAGGAAGTACGCGTGCAGGGAGTGGGCGAGCCGGTCCTCGGGGACCGTCCGCCCGGCGGCGACCAGCGCCTGCGCGGCGACCTGCCCGCCGAAGACGCGGGGGACGACGGCGGCGCGGGAGTGGCCGCGGAAGATGTTCTCCTCGATCTGCTCGAGGTCGAGCAGATCGAGGAGATCCTGAAGTGCCTGGCTCATGGGGTTCTTTTGTACCGGCCGGTGGTTGCGGGCGGCTTACAGACCCATGTCCTTGGCGATGATCGTCTTCATGATCTCGCTGGTGCCGCCGTAGATGCGGTTGACGCGGTTGTCCGCGTACAGGCGGGCGATCGGGTACTCGTTCATGAAGCCGTAGCCGCCGTGCAGCTGGAGGCAGCGGTCGATGACGCGGTGGGCGACCTCGGTGCAGAACAGCTTGGCGGAGGCGGCCTCGGCGGGGGTGAGCTCGCCGGCGTCGAGGGCCTCGAGGGCGCGGTCGGCGACGGCCTCGGCCGCGTCGACCTCGGCCTGGCAGGCGGCCAGCTCGAACTTGGTGTTCTGGAAGGACGCGACCGTCTTGCCGAAGACGGTGCGGTCCTGGACGTACTCCTTGGCGAACCGGACGGCGGCCTTGGCCTGCGCGTAGGCGCCGAAGGCGATGCCCCAGCGCTCGGAGGCGAGGTTGTGGCCGAGGTAGTAGAAGCCCTTGTTCTCCTCGCCGAGGAGGTCCTCGACGGGGACCTTGACGTCGACGAACGCGAGCTCGGCGGTGTCGGAGGTCTTCAGGCCGAGCTTGTCGAGCTTGCGGCCGATGGAGTAGCCCTCGGACTTGGTGTCCACGGCGAACAGGGAGATGCCGTGGCGGCGGTCCTCGGCGGTGGGCGCGGAGGTGCGGGCGCAGACGATCACGCGGTCGGCGTGGACGCCACCGGTGATGAAGGTCTTGGAGCCGTTGAGGACGTAGTGCGTGCCGTCCTCGGAGAGCTTGGCGGTGGTCTTCATGCCCGCGAGGTCGGAGCCGGTGCCCGGCTCGGTCATCGCGAGGGCCCACATCTCCTCGCCGGTGACGAACTTCGGCAGGAACCGCTTCTTCTGCTCGTCCGTCGCCAGCATCTTGATGTACGGCAGTCCGAGCAGGACGTGCACACCGGAGCCGCCGAACTGCACGCCCGCGCGCGCGGTCTCCTCGTACATCACGGCCTCGAACTTGTACGAGTCGATGCCGGCGCCGCCGAACTCCTCGTCCACGCGGATGCCGAAGATGCCGAGCTCGGCGAGCTTGTAGTAGAAGTCGCGCGGCGCCTGACCGGCCGCGAACCACTCGTCGTAGACCGGAACGACCTCGGCCTCGATGAAGGCCCGCAGGGTCTCCCGGAACGCCTCGTGGTCCTCGTTGAACACCGTACGGCGCACCGCCGCCACCTCCACCTGACTGAGAGTCCATGCCTAAGCGCTTGCTCAGAGGTTCAAAGGTACCGGCCGGTAAGGAGAGGCGTCCAGAGGTGATCCCGTAACGCTCGTCACGCCGCCGCGGCCGCGAACGCCCCCCTCGCCATGCGGTGCAGCAGTTCCGCGGTGGCGCCGCGACCCGGGAGCGAGCCGGGGCGGCCCAGGTGCGGGGTGGAGTTCAGGAGCCCGAAGACGGAGTGCACCGCCGAGCGGGCGGCGGGTTCGGCGAGGCCGGGGTAGACCCCGCGCAGGATCTCCACCCACAGCTCCACGTACTGCCGCTGCAGCTGCCGGACCAGCTTGCGGTCGCTGTCCCGCAGGCGGTCCAGCTCGCGGTCGTGCAGGGTGATCAGGGGGCGGTCGTCGAGCGCGAAGTCGATGTGCCCCTCGATGAGTGAGTCGAGTACCGCCTCGGTGGGCGTGCCGTCCGACTCCGCCAGCCGCCGCTTCGCCCCCGTCAGCAACTGCCCGCTGATCCCCACCAGCAGCTCCGCCAGCATCGCGTCCTTGCCCGCGAAGTGCCGGTAGAGGCCGGGCCCGCTGATGCCGACCGCCGCGCCTATCTCGTCCACGCCCACGCCGTGGAACCCACGCTCGGCGAACAGCCGCGCGGCCTCCCTGAGGATCTGCTCGCGGCGGGTGGGGGCGTCGGTTCTCATGGCCATGGAAGCAATTCTAGACAGGGAGGTTAGCGGTCGTTAACCTGAAGGAAATGGTTAACGCTCATTAACAGGCGATCACTGGGTGAGGGGACCGCGGGACATGGATCAGGCACCCGAGCTGACGAGCGCGGCGGACCCCGCGTCGGAGGCCTGGCAGGCCAACGAGGCGGGCCACCGGGCACTCGTGGACGAGCTGCGGGACAAGCTCGCCGCGGCCCGGCTGGGCGGTGGGGAGAGGGCGCGCGAGCGGCACACCGCGCGCGGGAAGCTGTTGCCCCGGGACCGGGTGGACGCCCTCCTCGACCCCGGCTCGCCCTTCTTGGAGCTCGCTCCCCTCGCCGCCGACGGGTTGTACGACGGACAGGCCCCGGCCGCCGGGGTCATCGCCGGGATCGGCAGGGTGAGCGGGCGGGAGTGCGTCGTCGTCGCCAATGACGCCACCGTCAAGGGCGGCACGTACTACCCGATGACGGTGAAGAAGCACCTGCGCGCGCAGGAGGTCGCCCTCGACAACCGCCTCCCCTGCATCTACCTCGTCGACTCCGGCGGCGCCTTCCTGCCCATGCAGGACGAGGTGTTCCCGGACCGCGAGCACTTCGGGCGGATCTTCTACAACCAGGCCAGGATGTCCGGCGCGGGCATCCCGCAGATCGCCGCCGTGCTCGGCTCGTGCACGGCCGGGGGCGCCTACGTCCCCGCCATGAGCGACGAGGCCGTCATCGTCCGGAACCAGGGCACGATCTTCCTCGGCGGCCCTCCCCTCGTGAAGGCCGCCACCGGCGAGGTCGTCACCGCGGAGGAGCTCGGCGGCGGCGAGGTGCACTCCCGGGTCTCCGGCGTCACCGACCACCTCGCCGAGGACGACGCCCATGCCCTGAGGATCGTGCGGAACATCGCGGCCACGCTCCCCGCGCGCGGGCCGCTGCCCTGGTCCGTCCGGCCCGCCGTGGAGCCCAAGGTCGACCCCTACGGCCTCTACGGCGCCGTCCCCACCGACTCCCGCACCCCCTACGACGTGCGCGAGATCGTCGCGCGCATCACCGACGGCTCCCGATTCGCCGAGTTCAAGGCCGAGTTCGGGCAGACCCTGGTCACCGGGTTCGCCCGGATCCACGGCCACCCGGTCGGGATCGTCGCCAACAACGGCATCCTGTTCTCCGAATCGGCCCAGAAGGGCGCCCACTTCATCGAGCTGTGCGACCAGCGCGGCATCCCGCTGCTGTTCCTGCAGAACATCTCCGGCTTCATGGTCGGCAAGGACTACGAGGCGGGCGGCATCGCCAAGCACGGCGCCAAGATGGTGACCGCGGTCGCCTGCACGCGCGTGCCCAAGCTGACCGTGGTCGTCGGCGGCTCGTACGGCGCCGGGAACTACTCCATGTGCGGCCGGGCCTACTCCCCCCGCTTCCTGTGGATGTGGCCCAACGCCAAGATCTCCGTCATGGGCGGCGAACAGGCCGCGTCCGTCCTCGCGACCGTCAAGCGGGACCAGCTGGACGCCCGCGGGGAGGACTGGGCCGCCGAGGACGAAGAGGCCTTCAAGGACCCGATCCGCGCCCAGTACGAACGCCAGGGCAACGCCTACTACGCCACCGCCCGCCTCTGGGACGACGGGGTCATCGACCCGCTCGACACCCGGCAGGTGCTCGGGCTGGCCCTGACCGCATGCGCCAACGCGCCGCTGGGCGATCCCCAGTTCGGCGTCTTCCGGATGTGAGGACCCATGTTTGACACAGTGCTTGTCGCCAACCGGGGCGAGATCGCGGTCCGGGTCATCCGCACCCTGCGCGCCATGGGCGTGCGCTCCGTGGCCGTCTTCTCCGACGCGGACGCGGACGCGCGGCACGTCCGGGAGGCGGACACAGCGGTACGACTGGGCCCGGCGCCGGCCTCGGAGAGCTATCTGTCCGTCGAGCGGCTTCTTGAGGCGGCCGCCCGCACCGGCGCCCGGGCGGTCCACCCCGGCTACGGCTTCCTCGCGGAGAACGCGGCCTTCGCGCGCGCGTGCGCCGACGCCGGGCTGGTCTTCATCGGGCCGACGGCGGACTCCATCGCGCTGATGGGCGACAAGATCCGCGCCAAGGAGACCGTGGAGGCGGCCGGGGTGCCCGTGGTGCCCGGCGGCCGCGACCCCGATCTCGCCGAGGCCGCGCGCGCGTTGGGCGCGCCCGTGCTGCTGAAGCCGAGTGCGGGCGGCGGCGGCAAGGGCATGCGGCTGGTCCGGGACCTGACGGTCCTCGAGGAGGAGATCGCCGCCGCCCGCCGCGAGGCCCGTGCCTCCTTCGGCGACGACACCCTGCTCGTGGAGCGGTGGGTCGACCGGCCCCGGCACATCGAGATCCAGGTGCTGGCGGACGGCCACGGGAACGTGATCCATCTCGGCGAGCGCGAGTGCTCCCTCCAGCGCCGGCACCAGAAGATCATCGAGGAGGCGCCCAGCGTCCTCCTCGACGAGGGCACGCGCGCGTCGATGGGCAAGGCCGCGGTCGAGGCCGCCCGCTCCTGCGGCTACCGGGGCGCGGGCACCGTGGAGTTCATCGTCCCGGGCGACGACCCGTCGTCGTACTACTTCATGGAGATGAACACCCGCCTCCAGGTGGAGCATCCGGTCACCGAGCTGATCACCGGCCTGGACCTGGTGGAGTGGCAGCTGCGGGTGGCGGCGGGCGAGCGACTTCCCTGCGGGCAGGAGGACATCACGCTCACCGGGCACGCGATCGAGGCCCGGATCTGCGCCGAGGTCCCGTCGAAGGGCTTCCTCCCCTCCGGCGGCACCGTTCTCCGCCTCCACGAGCCTCAGGGCGACGGCGTCCGCACCGACTCCGGGCTCAGCGAGGGCACGGAGGTCGGCAGCCTGTACGACCCGATGCTGTCCAAGGTCATCGCGTACGGCCCGGACCGCGCGACGGCGCTCAGGAAGCTCCGGGCGGCCCTCGCGCAGACGGTCACGCTGGGCGTGCAGACCAACGCGGGGTTCCTGCGGCGGCTGCTGGCCCATCCGGCGGTGGTCGCGGGCGAGTTGGACACCGGGCTCGTCGAGCGCGTGGTGGACGACCTGGTCTCCACGGACGTACCGGAGGAGGTGTACGAGGCGGCGGCCGCCGTACGGCTCGAAGCGCTCCGGCCGCGAGGCGACGGGTGGACCGACCCGTTCTCGGTGCCGAGCGGCTGGCGGATGGGGGGTCTCGGGAAGGCCGTCGGTTTCCCGCTGGGAGTGTCGGGACTCGAACCGGTCACTCACCACAGCCGGGGAACCCACACCGTCACCGACGACCAGGTCACCGTCACCCTCGACGGCGTCCGCCACACCTTCCACCGCGCCGGTGACTGGGTGGGCCGTGACGGTGACGCCTGGCAGGTGCGCGACCACGACCCGGTGGCCGCGTCCCTCACCCGCGGTGGTCACGCCGGCGCCGACTCCCTCACCGCCCCCATGCCCGGCACGGTGACCGTCGTGAAGGTGGCGGTCGGGGACGAGGTGGCCGCCGGTCAGAGTCTGCTCGTCGTCGAGGCCATGAAGATGGAGCACGTCATCTCCGCCCCACACGCCGGCACGGTCGCCGAGCTGGACGTCACGGCGGGCACGACCGTCGCCATGGACCAGGTGCTGGCCGTGATCGCACCGCACGAGGAGGTGGCGCAGTGACCTTGCCCATGACGGTTCCCGAGCCCGGCCTGCCGGCCCGCGTCCGTATCCACGAGGTCGGCGCCCGCGACGGCCTGCAGAACGAGAAGTCGACCGTGCCCACCGAGGTCAAGGCGGAGTTCGTGCGCCGCCTCGCCGACGCGGGTCTCACGACGATCGAGGCCACGAGCTTCGTGCACCCCAAGTGGGTGCCCCAACTCGCGGACGCGGAGCAGCTGTTCCCGCAGATCTCCGACCTGCGCGCGGACCTCCCGGTGCTCGTCCCGAACGAACGCGGCCTGGACCGCGCGCTGGCCCTCGGAGCCCGCCGGATCGCCGTGTTCGCCAGCGCCACCGAGTCCTTCGCCAAGGCCAACCTCAACCGCACGGTCGACGAGGCACTGGCGATGTTCGAACCGGTCGTCGGCCGCGCGAAGGCCGAGGGCGTGCACGTGCGCGGCTATCTGTCGATGTGCTTCGGCGACCCCTGGGAGGGCGCGGTCCCGGTCCCCCAGGTCGTCAAGGTCTGCCGCGCCCTGCTCGACATGGGCTGCGACGAGCTGAGCCTCGGCGACACCATCGGGGTGGCGACACCGGGCCATGTGCGCGCGCTGCTGACCGAACTCGACGTACCGGTCGAGAAGCTGGGCGTGCACTTCCACGACACCTACGGCCAGGCACTGGCCAACACCTACGCGGCCCTGCAACACGGGGTCACGACGGTCGACGCCTCCGCGGGCGGCCTCGGCGGCTGCCCGTACGCCAAGTCCGCCACCGGCAACCTCGCCACCGAAGACCTCGTGTGGATGCTGCAGGGCCTCGGCATCGACACCGGCGTCGACCTCGGCCGTCTCGTCGCCACCAGCGTGTGGATGGCCGAACACCTGGGCCGACCCAGCCCGTCCCGTACCGTCCGCGCCCTCTCCCACCAGGAGTGACCCACCGATGGACCACCGCCTCTCCCCCGAGCTGGAAGAACTCCGCCGCACGGTCGAGGAGTTCGCCCATGACGTAGTGGCGCCGAAGATCGGCGAGTACTACGAACACCACGAGTTCCCGTACGAGATCGTCCGCGAGATGGGCCGCATGGGCCTGTTCGGGCTGCCGTTCCCCGAGGAGTACGGCGGTATGGGCGGCGACTACCTGGCGCTGGGCCTCGTGCTGGAGGAACTCGCGCGTGTCGACTCGTCGGTGGCGATCACGCTGGAGGCCGGCGTCTCCCTGGGCGCCATGCCGCTGCACCTGTTCGGCACGGAGGAGCAGAAGCGCGAGTGGCTGCCCCGGCTGTGCTCGGGCGAGATCCTGGGCGCGTTCGGCCTCACGGAACCGGACGGCGGCAGCGACGCCGGGGCGACCCGTACGACGGCACGCCTGGACCCGGACACCGACGAATGGGTCATCAACGGCACCAAGTGCTTCATCACCAACTCCGGTACCGACATCACGGGCCTGGTCACCGTGACCGCCGTCACCGGTCGCAAGCCGGACGGCAAGCCGCTGATCTCCTCGATCATCGTCCCCTCCGGCACACCGGGTTTCACGGTCGCGGCGCCGTACTCGAAGGTCGGCTGGAACGCCTCCGACACCCGTGAGCTGTCCTTCTCGGACGTGAGGGTCCCGGCGGCGAACCTGCTGGGCGAACAGGGCCGCGGCTACGCCCAGTTCCTGCGCATCCTCGACGAGGGCCGGATCGCCATCGCGGCCCTCGCGACCGGACTCGCGCAGGGCTGTGTGGACGAGTCGGTGAAGTACGCGAAGGAGCGGGAGGCCTTCGGGCGGCCCATCGGCGCCAACCAGGCGATCCAGTTCAAGATCGCCGACATGGAGATGAAGGCTCACACGGCCCGGCTCGCCTGGCGGGACGCGGCCTCGCGCCTGGTCGCCGGCGAACCCTTCAAGAAGGAGGCGGCCCTCGCCAAGCTGTACTCCTCCACGATCGCCGTGGACAACGCCCGTGACGCCACGCAGATCCACGGCGGCTACGGCTTCATGAACGAGTACCCGGTCGCCCGCATGTGGCGCGACTCCAAGATCCTGGAGATCGGCGAGGGCACCAGCGAGGTCCAGCGGATGCTGATCGCACGGGAGTTGGGGCTGCCGGGTTAAACCGCAGACCACAGGGCACCCACAGCTTCGACGGGGCGTCACCCCCGTCCGCTGGACATCTAATGAGGTTAGGCTAACCTACATTCGAACTTGTCCGGCGGGCGCTTCGCCCCGTTCGAAAGCAGCCACACATGTCCAATGCACGAGCCGCCCATCTCACCCGCCGTGGCATCCTCGCCGCGGGCGGCGCACTCGGCCTCGGCGCCGTGCTCGCGGCCTGCGGTGACGACGACTCCAGCAGCGAGGGCTCGAGCAAGGAGACCACGGCCGCGAAGTCCGGACCCTGGACCTTCAAGGACGACCGCGGCACGACCGTGAAGCTCGACGAGGTCCCCACGAAGATCGTCGCCTTCGTCGGCGTCGCCGCCGCGCTCCACGACTACGGCATCGAGGTCAAGGGCGTCTTCGGCCCCACCAAGACCAAGGACGGCAAGGCCGATGTCCAGGCCGGCGACATGGACGTCAGCAAGCTGACGGTCTTCGGCAACGTCTGGGACCAGTTCAACGTCGAGCAGTACGCGGCCTTCGCGCCCGAGGTCCTCATCACCACGACCTTCGACAGCGCCGGCACCCTCTGGTACGTCCCGGCGGCCTCCGCGTCCAAGATCGCCAAGCTGGCGCCGAGCGTGGCCGTCTCCGTCTACGACCGTCAGATCACCACGCCGCTCCAGCGGGTGTGGGAGCTGGCCGAGTCACTCGGCGCCGACATGACGGCCACAAAGGTCACCGACGCGAAGAAGCGGTTCGAAGCGGCGTCGGAGCGGCTGCGCACGGCCGCCAAGGCCCACCCCGACATCAAGGTGCTCGCCGGTTCCGCGGCCCAGGACGTCTTCTACGTCTCCGGCACCAACCTGTCCATCGACCTCGAGTACTTCAAGGCGCTCGGCGTGAACTTCGTGGAGCCCCCGGCGTCCGTCCTCAAGGCATCCGGCGGCTGGTACGAGTCGCTGAGCTGGGAGAACGTCGACAAGTACGCGGCCGACATCATCATGATGGACGACCGTACGGCGACGATCCAGCCGGCCGACATCACCGAGGCGACCTGGAAGAAGCTGCCCGCGGTGAAGGCGGGGCAGGTCATCTCGCGTTCTCCGGAGCCGATTCCGTCGTACGACAAGTGCGTGGCGATGGTGGAGAACCTCGCGAAGGCGATCGAGACCGCGAAGAAGGTCAGCTGACACCGTACCCCTTCCTGAGCCCCGGGAGCCTCACATGACCACGGCCGTAGCCGCCCCGTTCCGTTTCTTCTCCCTCCAGGTCGTACGGACGAGGCGGCTCGGCCCGTCTCTCGTCCGGGTCAGCTTCACCGGAGAGGACCTCCGGTACTTCCTCTCCGACGGACGCGATCAGTCGCTGTCCCTCTTCCTCCCCGCCGAAGGCCGGACCGAGCCCGGCGTACCCGTCGAGCTGGGCGACGGATGGTGGCAGGCGTGGCGTGAACTCCCCGACGACGTACGGGCCGTGATGCGGTCGTACACGCTGCGCTCGCTCCGTCGGAACCCCGACGAGATCGACATCGACTTCGTGCTGCACGAGCCCGCCGGGCCCGCCTCCCGGTGGGCAGCGCGGGCCTGCGCCGGTGACAAGGTCCAGTTGCTCGGGCCCGCCGTCGCCGACAACCGGGCGATCCGGTTCCGGTCGCCGGACGACACCGATCTGGTGGTGCTGTGGGGCGACGAGACCGCACTGCCCGCCGTCTCCGCGATCCTCGAGTCGCTGCCCGCCGGACAGCGTGCCCGTGTCTGGCTGGAGGTGCGCGACGCGGGGGACATCCAGGACCTCGCGACCGAGGCGGACGCCGAGATCACCTGGCTCGTGGCCGACGGGACCGGCGCCCAGTGCTCCCCCATGGCCCTCGGCGCCCTCCGGGATGCCCGACTGCCGGACGCCGAGCGGCCGTACGTCTGGATCGCGGGCGAGTCCGGCTGCGTGAAGGAGCTGCGGCGGCACTTCGTGCGGGAGCGCGGGGTCGACCGGCGCCGGGTCACCTTCGTGGGGTACTGGCGGCAGGGGATGACCGAGGAGCAGCTGCGGGCGGCCGAGTAACTCCCGTCGAAGTGACACCAGTCACGGATGGGGCAGGCTTGAGCCTGCCTTAATTAGGTTAGGCTTACCTAAGTTGAAGCCGGGGTTCCGCCCCGCTCCTGCCCCGTCCCGCACGGATTTCCCCACCGGAGGGCCCCTACATGCGCTCGCACCTGCTCAATGACACGACCGCGGAGAGCTACCGCCGCTCCGTGACCGAAGGAATCGAGCGGGTGGCGGCCAAACTCGCCACCACCACAAGGCCGTTCACCGGAATCACCGTCGACGCTCTCACTCCCCGCATCGACGAGATCGACCTCGACAAGCCGCTGCTGGACACGGCAGCGGTGCTCGACGAGCTGGAGGACGTCTACCTCCGCGACGCGGTCTACTTCCACCACCCCCGCTACCTCGCCCACCTCAACTGCCCGGTCGTCATCCCGGCCGTGCTCGGCGAGGCCATCCTCTCGGCCGTCAACTCCTCCCTGGACACCTGGGACCAGTCGGCCGGCGGCACCCTCATCGAACGCAAGCTGATCGACTGGACGACCGCGCGCATCGGCCTCGGCGAGAACGCGGACGGTGTGTTCACCTCGGGCGGGACGCAGTCCAACCTGCAGGCGCTGCTGCTCGCCCGCGAGGAAGCCAAGACGGACACGGCAGCCGAACTGCGCATCTTCGCCTCCGAGGTCAGCCACTTCAGCGTGAAGAAGTCGGCCAAGCTCCTCGGACTCGGTCAGGACTCCGTGGTCTCCGTCCCCGTCGACCACGACAAGCGGATGCAGACCGTCGCCCTCGCCCGTGAGCTGGAGCGCTGCCGTCGCGACGGCCTGGTCCCGATGGCCGTCGTCGCCACCGCGGGCACCACCGACTTCGGTTCCATCGACCCGCTGCCCGAGATCGCCGAGCTGTGCGAGCAGTACGGCGCCTGGATGCATGTGGACGCGGCCTACGGCTGCGGGCTGCTCGCCTCCGTCAAGTACCGGGACCGCATCGACGGCATCGAGCGCGCCGACTCGGTCACCGTGGACTACCACAAGTCCTTCTTCCAGCCGGTGAGTTCGTCCGCCGTGCTGGTACGGGACTCCTCCACGCTGCGGCACGCCACCTACCACGCGGAGTACCTCAACCCGCGCCGCATGGTGCAGGAACGTATCCCCAACCAGGTGGACAAGTCCCTCCAGACCACCCGCCGCTTCGACGCGCTCAAGCTGTGGATGACCCTGCGCGTGATGGGCGCCGACGGCATCGGGCAGCTCTTCGACGAGGTCTGCGACCTGGCCGTCGAGGGCTGGAAACTGCTCGCCGCCGACCCCCGCTTCGACGTCGTGGTCGAGCCCTCGCTCTCCACGCTCGTCTTCCGCTACATCCCCACCGCCGTCACCGACCCGGCCGAGATCGACCGCGCCAACCTGTACGCCCGCAAGGCCCTGTTCGCCTCCGGCGACGCGGTGGTCGCGGGCACCAAGGTGAGCGGCCGCCACTACCTGAAGTTCACCCTGCTCAACCCCGAGACGACGGTCGACGACATGGCCGCCGTACTCGACCTGATCGCCGGCCACGCCGAGCAGTACCTGGGAGAGTCCCTTGACCGCGCGTCCTGAAACCGACTCCAAGACCTACGACTTCGTGGGCATCGGGCTCGGGCCCTTCAACCTCGGCCTGGCCTGTCTGACCGAGCCCATCGACGAGCTCGACGGGATCTTCCTGGACTCGAAGCCCGACTTCGAGTGGCACGCCGGCATGTTCCTGGACGGCGCCCACCTCCAGACCCCGTTCATGTCGGACCTGGTCACCCTCGCCGACCCGACCTCGCCGTACTCCTTCCTCAACTACCTGAAGGAGAAAGGCCGGCTGTACTCGTTCTACATCCGCGAGAACTTCTATCCGCTGCGGGTGGAGTACGACGACTACTGCCGCTGGGCCGCGAACAAGCTGAGCAACGTCCGCTTCAGCACGACGGTGACGGACGTCCGGTACGAGGACGGGCTGTACGTCGTGACGACCGGGGCCGGTGACACCTACCGTGCCCGGCGCCTGGTCCTCGGCACCGGCACCTCCCCGCACTACCCGGAGGCGGTCCGCGGCCTGGGCGGCGACTTCTTCCACAACTCCCGCTATGTGCAGAACAGGTCGGAGCTCCAGAAGAAGGAGTCGATCACGATCGTCGGCTCCGGTCAGTCCGCCGCCGAGATCTACCACGACCTCCTCGGCGAGATCGACGTCCACGGCTACCGGCTGAACTGGGTGACCCGCTCCCCCCGGTTCTTCCCTCTCGAATACACCAAGCTCACGCTGGAGATGACCTCCCCGGAGTACATCGACTACTACCGCGAGCTCCCCGAGGCCACCCGCTACCGGCTCACCGCCGAGCAGAAGGGCCTGTTCAAGGGCATCGACGGCGACCTGATCAACGAGATCTTCGACCTGCTCTACCAGAAGAACCTCGGCGGCCCGGTCCCCACCCGCCTGCTCACCAACTCCTCGCTGAACGGGGCGCGTCACGAGAACGGCACGTACACCCTGTCCTTCCGCCAGGAGGAGCAGCAGAAGGACTTCGAGCTCGAGTCGCAGGGCCTGGTCCTGGCCACCGGCTACAAGTACGCCGAGCCTGAGTTCCTGAGCCCCGTCAGGGACCGCCTGGTCTACGACTCCCAGGGCAACTTCGACGTGTCCCGCACCTACGCGATCGACGTGACGGGCAGAGGCGTCTTCCTCCAGAACGCCGGCGTCCACACCCACAGCATCACCAGCCCCGACCTGGGCATGGGTGCCTACCGCAACAGCTGCATCATCCGTGAGCTGCTCGGCACCGAGTACTACCCGGTCGAGAAGTCGATCGCCTTCCAGGAGTTCTCCGTATGACCTTCACGTTCCGCCCGCTCGACCCCCTGAAGGACGCCGAGCTCCTGCACTCCTGGGTCACCCACCCCAAGGCGGCCTACTGGATGATGCAGGACGCCACGCTGGTCGACGTCGAGCGCGCCTACATGGACATCGCCGCCGACGAGCACCACCACGCGCTGCTCGGCCTCGACGAGGACGGCGTCCCCGCCTTCCTGATGGAGAAGTACGACCCCGCCCACCGCGAACTCGTCGGCCTGTACGAGCCGCGGCCGGGCGATGTCGGCATGCACTTCCTCACCCCGGCGACCGACACCCCCGTCCGCGGCTTCACCCGGTCCGTCATCACCGCCGTGATGGCCCACCTCTTCGAGGACCCGGCCGTCGAGCGGGTCGTCGTCGAGCCGGACGTGTCCAACAAGGCCGTCCACGCCCTGAACGAAGCGGTCGGGTTCGTGCCCGAGCGAGAGATCCGGAAGCCGGAGAAAATGGCCCTGTTGAGCTTCTGCACACGGGATCAATTCCTTGAAATTCAGCACAGCTCGGCGGCGACGGAGGTGACCGCATGAGCCTCGCCGACGCCGTCGCCCATCTGTCCCCCGAGCGCTGGGAGACCGCCAACCGCCTGCTGGTCCGCAAGGGCCTCGCCGAGTTCGCGCACGAGCGGCTGATCGAGCCCGAGGAGACCGACAAGGACCAGTACGTCGTCCGCAGCGACGACGGCAAGACCCGCTACGACTTCACGGCCGTCCGCCGCGCCCTGGACCACTGGCAGATCGACGCCGACTCGATCACCCGCCACCGTGACGGTACCGAACTCCCCCTCGCCGCCCTGGACTTCTTCATCGAACTGAGGCAGACCCTGGGCCTGAGCGACGAGATCCTGCCGGTCTACCTGGAGGAGATCTCCTCCACCCTCTCGGGCACCTGCTACAAGCTCACCAAGCCCCAGGTAGCGGTCGCCGAACTCGCGAAGAGCTCCTTCCAGGACATCGAGACCGGCATGACCGAGGGCCACCCCTGCTTCGTCGCCAACAACGGCCGGCTCGGCTTCGGCATCCACGAGTACCTCTCGTACGCCCCCGAGACCGCGAGCCCGGTCCGACTGGTCTGGCTCGCCGCGCACCGCTCGCGCGCCGCGTTCACAGCGGGGGTCGGCATCGAGTACGAGTCCTTCGTGCGCCAGGAGCTGGGCGAGGAGACCGTCGAGCGCTTCTACGGCGTCCTGCGCGACAGGGACCTCGACCCGGCCGACTACCTCCTCCTACCGGTCCACCCCTGGCAGTGGTGGAACAAGCTCACCGTCACCTTCGCCGCCGAGGTCGCCCGCGGGCTGCTGGTCTGCCTGGGCGAGGGCGACGACGAGTACCTGGCCCAGCAGTCCATCCGGACCTTCTTCAACCGGTCGAACCCGGAGAAGCACTACGTGAAGACGGCCCTGTCCGTCCTCAACATGGGCTTCATGCGCGGACTGTCGGCCGCGTACATGGAGGCGACCCCGGCCATCAACGACTGGCTCGCCCAGCTGATCGAGGGCGACCCGGTGCTGAAGGCGACGGGCCTGACGATCATCCGCGAGCGCGCCGCCGTGGGCTACCGGCACCTGGAGTACGAGGCCGCCACCGACCGCTACTCGCCGTACCGCAAGATGCTCGCCGCGCTGTGGCGCGAGAGCCCGGTCCCGTCCCTCCAGGACGGCGAGTCGCTCGCCACGATGGCCTCGCTGGTCCACGTCGACCACGAGGGCCGGTCCTTCGCGGGCGCCCTCGTCGAGCGGTCGGGACTCACTCCGACCGACTGGCTGCGCCGCTACCTCCGCGCCTACTACACCCCGCTCCTGCACAGCTTCTACGCCTACGACCTGGTGTTCATGCCGCACGGCGAGAACGTCATCCTGGTCGTGAAGGACGGCGTGGTCGAGCGGGCGGTCTACAAGGACATCGCCGAGGAGATCGCCGTCATGGACCCGGAGGCGGTGCTGCCGCCGGCGGTCGAGCGGCTGCGCGTCGAGGTCCCCGACGACAAGAAGCTGCTGTCGATCTTCACGGACGTCTTCGACTGCTTCTTCCGCTTCCTCGCCGCGAACCTCGCCGCCGAGGGAATCCTGGAGGAGGAGGGCTTCTGGCGCACGGTCGCCGAGGTGACCCGCGACTACCAGCACTCGGTGCCCGAACTGGCCGACAAGTTCCGGCAGTACGACATGTTCGCGCCCGAGTTCGCCCTGTCCTGCCTCAACCGCCTGCAGCTGCGCAACAACAAGCAGATGGTGGACCTGGCGGACCCGTCCGGCGCGCTCCAGCTGGTCGGCACGCTGAACAACCCCATCGCGGGCCGGTAGGAGGCCCCGTCTGTTTCTGGCTGTTCTTGCGTCTCTTGAGCACACGGGCTGCACAGCATCGTCATAGTGAGTGCCACTACGGTCCACATCTTGCCGTGACCGCGTTCCTTGGGGGGACGAGACGATGACGTCCGAGCACACGCCACAGCAAGTCCTGCACGACCCGGCGACCGGGTTACCGGCGGAGGACGTCGCGGCCGTCCACGCCTACGCGGGCGCGTTCTGCGGCAGGCCCGCCACGGCGGCGGAGCTCGCCGGGGAGGTGCTGGCGGGACAGCAGGGGCCCGCCATGCGTCCGGCGCTCCTGGCGGACGTACGGCGCGCCGCCTTCCAATGGCTGCGGGACAGCCGCTCGGGACTCCTTCTCCGCGACTTCCGGAACTGGGCCCAGCGCGCGGGCGAGACCTTCGGCACGGCGGACACGCTGCGGCTCGTGGAGCACGACGCGCCGCTGCTGCGGGCGTTCGGGGAGCTGGCGGACCAGTCGCGGGCCGCGCTGTGGCTGTGCTTGGCGGAGGGCGAACCGGCGTTCGCCGCCCGAGTGCTGAACACCTCGCAGGAATTCGCCGAGTCGATGGCGGAGTCGGCCCGCTCCCGGCTCGCCGACACCTTCCTGCGACTGCGTGCCGAGCACACGGCCGACGCCCGCTGCGTCCACTACGGCGGCATGCTCGGCGCGATCGCCCGCGGCACGCATCGCGAGACCCCCGCGGATCTCGAACAGCACCTGGAGACCTGCGAGTTCTGCGCCCACGACATCGCGTTGCTGCGCACGCTCACCTCGGGGGGTACGCAGGAGCTACGGCCCCTGCTCGTCGACCGGCTCCTGGTGTGGGGCGGCCCGGCCTACCGCGCGGCGCGGCCCGGGGCCCCGGACACCGCCGCGCACCTCCTCACCTCCGGCACGCCGAGCGCCCCCAGCGCACCAGTGCCCTCAGCCCCACTCGCCCCCGGCGCCCCTCCCCCCGCACCCCCCACCCCGACCGACCCGGGCCCCCGCCGACCCGTGCTCGCCATCGCCGTCGCCGTCGTGGTGACCGCCGCCGCCACCGCCGTGGCGCTGAACCTGCTGTCCGATGTCGGGCAAGGCGAGCGGACCGCCGGTTCCTACGGTCCGCCGGCCGCCGGGCCCCCGCGGTCCCCCTCGGCCTCGGCCTCGCCCTCGGTGTCCCGCGCGGCGGGGACGGTGCTCGCGACCGTCGCGCTGCAGAGCGCGGCCGGGCCCTGTGTCGGCGCGGCCGCCGGTGAGACTCCGGACATCCCCGCCCCGGGCGCCTGCGACGGAGGCACGACACAGCGGTGGCGGGTCGTCGACATCGGGGACGGGGCCGTCGCTCTGCAGCACGTGGCGTCGACGTTCTGTCTGGACATCGCGGGCGACCGGGCGGTGGGCGACCCCATGCAGCTGCGGCCGTGCGCCTACGCGCAGGGAGACGCCGCCCCCTACCCCGAGGACCAGGCGTTCTTCCTCAAGGCCCACCAGGACAAGACCTTCACCCTGGTCTGCCAGGACAAGCCCGCCATCGCCGTGGGGACCACGAACGGCGAGATCCGCATGCTGCCGGCCGGGACCCCCGGCGCGGCGACCCGCTTCGCCCTCGACGACGTCCTGGACAAGGCGCTGGGCAACTGAGCCCCGAATGCCAGAATTTCCCCATGGCGGAAATCCTCCAGAAGGACGGCACATGGGTCTTCGACGGCGACGCTCTGCGGCTGACTCCGGGAAGAGACAAGAACGTCGGGCTGCTGCGCAGAGAACTGGGTGAACTCGTCGTACCGCTGGGCGCGTTGGCGGGCATCTCCTTCGAACAGGGCAAGAAGACGGGCCGGTTGAGGCTGCGGCTGCGCGACGGCGCCGATCCCCTGCTGCACGCGACCGGCGGCCGGCTGACCGAGCCGCACGACCCCTACCAGCTGACCGTGGAGTCGGACCGCTACGGCGTGGCCGAGTACTTCGTGGACGAGGTCCGAAGCGCACTGCTCCTGGACCAGGTCCCCACCGACCCCGTGGACGGGTATCTGCTCCCGGGCCCGGCCGTCCCCCTCGCCGTGTCCGCGGGTGACGGCACCGCCGCCTTCGACGGCGAGCACATCCGGCTGGAGTGGAACTGGAAGACGGAGGACGCCAAGGCCTCCGCGGGGCCCCGCACCCTCGCCCTGACCGACGTCGTCGCCGTGGAGTGGCAGCCCGCGGCCGGCCTGGAGAACGGCCACCTGCGCTTCACCGTGCGGCACGCTCCGACGAAGGCCCCGCCGAAGTACGACCCCAACGCGGTGGAGCTGTGGGGCTTCAAGAAGGACCCGCTGATGGCGTTGGTCGCGGCGGCGGTCCAGGCCAGGCTTCCGCACCCGGCCCGGGCCGCCGCCATCGACGTACGGAAAACGCGGGACGTACGACCGGAAACGCCTTCTTCTCCGGTCGGCTCCGCCGAGGACGGTCACGATGCCCTCCTGCGCCGGCTGCGCGAGCTCGGCGAGCTGCACCGCACGGGTGTCCTGACGGACGAGGAGTTCACGATGGCCAAGCAGGCGATCCTCAAACGGATGTGATCCGAGGCGGGTTACTTCGCCTTGCGAGCCACCGTGAAGTGGTCGATGCGGTCACCGGTCTCGGCGATGCCCGACACCTTCAGCTTGGCGTAGTGGCCCCGTGCCGCGGGTTCCACGTCCACGCGCAGGAAGGAGTAGTTGAGGTAGCGCACCCGGGACCAGGCGACGGTCTCGTTGACCTTGCCGTCCTTGGTGTTGATGAAGGAGGCGACGGAGTCCTGCTCGTTGAGGTGGCCCTCGTAGGAGTCCGGCGCGGTGAACGCGTACAGGCTGCGGCCCGCGGCGCCCGCCGTGACGTAGACGACACCCTCGGTCTCCGAGTAGGCCGTCTCACCGATGGGGAGCTTCTTGGCGACCTTGTCGCCCTTGATGACGTCGGTGCGCTCGTACTGGTGGTTGTGGCCGTTGATGACCAGGTCCACCGTGTACTTCTCGAACAGCGGCACCCACTCCTGGCGCACGCCCCCCTCCGAGGCGTGCGCGGTGGAGGTGCAGTAGGCGCAGTGGTGGAAGAACACGATGATGAAGTCGATGTCCTTCGCGGCCCGGTACTTCTTCAGCTGCCCCTCGAACCACGTGGTCTGGGTGCCGCCGGAGATGCCGAGGTTGGCCGGGATCTCGAAGGAGACGTCGTTCGGGTCCAGCGAGATGATCGCCGTGTTGCCGTGGACGAAGGAGTACACGCCCGGCAGGTGCGCCTTGTCCGGCCCGTTGTCGGGGAGCGTGAAGCGGGCCTCCTCGCCGCCGTAGCCGTTGGGCGAGTACCAGGCCTCCATGTCGTGGTTGCCGTAACTCACCATCCACGGCACGGACTTGGCCACCGACTCGGTCTGGGCGAGGAACTGGTCCCACACGCGCGAGTCGAAACCCGTGTCGGCGGACTTGCCCTGGCCGGCCGGGTCGGCGTAGGCGATGTCGCCGGCGTGCAGGTGGAAGGCCGGGTTCTGGCCGAGGAGCAGGCTGTCGTTGGCCAGGCCGTGGTAGCTGACGCCCTGGTCGCCGAAGGCCGTGAAGGTGAACGGCTTCTTGTGGGCGGGCGCGGTGGTGAAGGTGCCCAGGGTGCCGGTCAGGTGCGGCTCGGCGGGGTCGAAGCCCTGGTGGCCGACGCCGTAGTAGTAGGTCTGGCCGGGGCGCAGCCGGCTCAGCTTGGCGTGCAGGTAGTACTGCGTGTGGTCGCCGCTGGCGCCGACGCCGGCCGGGGTGTACAGGGTGCGCACCTCGGCCTCGATCTTGCGGGAGAGGTCCCAGGGGCGGGCGCCGATCCGGATGAAGGGCTTCTTGACCGCGACCGGCACCTGCCACGAGACGGTCATTTCGGTACGCGCGTCGTTGCCGTAGGCGAGGTGACGGCCGAAGGGGGCGACGAGAGCGCCGTCGACGCTCTCGGCGCCGGCGAAGGTCTGGGTCGGCGTGGCGGCCTGGGCGACGGCGCCCGGCACGAACGCGCCACCCGCGACGGCGCCCAGCGTGACGGCGCCGCCTCTGATCATGTTGCGCCGGGAGAATCTGGCGCGCAGGTACTCGTGCTGCTCGGCCATGCTCATGTGCTCGGCGAGCTGGTCGGGTACGCCCATACGAGGAATGTCCATGACGTCTGAAACTCGTCGCCATGAGCAACGAGGTATAGGACGCAGGATGGACAGCTTGCGAACAGACGTCCATAAGAACATCAACAGCACCTTGCCCGATACCGGGCAGGATTCTTGCGAATCGGCGCGCGGTACCCCAGGATCTACCGGGTGCACGACGACCTGGTTGATCATCTGACGCGGTCCACGCCCCTGAGCCGGGGCGAGGCGCTGCGGGTGATCCAGGACGTGCTCGCCTACTTCGACGAGACGACCGTGGAGTTCGTCCGTCGCCGCCACCGCGAGCTCCAGGCACAGGGCCTGGTGAACACGGAGATCTTCGGACGGATCGAGGCGGATCTGAAATACCGAGCGGTGGCACCGCCCGAGCTCACGCTCAGGCAGCTACGGCGCATCGTCTACGGCTAGGAATACATAGATATGTGCGGAATCGTCGGTTACATCGGGAAGCGTGATGTCGCCCCCCTGCTCCTGGAGGGCCTGCAGCGCCTGGAGTACCGCGGCTACGACTCGGCCGGCATAGTCGTCACCTCGCCGAAGACGGCCGGCCTGAAGATGGTCAAGGCCAAGGGCCGGGTGCGCGACCTGGAGGCGAAGGTCCCGGCCCGCTTCAAGGGCACGACCGGCATCGCCCACACCCGCTGGGCCACCCACGGCGCCCCGTCCGACGTGAACGCCCACCCGCACCTGGACGCCGAGGGCAAGGTCGCCGTCGTCCACAACGGCATCATCGACAACGCCTCCGACCTGCGCCGCAAGCTGGAGGCGGACGGCGTCGAGTTCCTCTCCGAGACCGACACCGAGGTCCTCGTCCACCTCATCGCGCGCTCCCAGGCGGAGAAGCTGGAGGACAAGGTCCGCGACACCCTGCGGGTGATCGAGGGCACCTACGGCATCGCCGTGATGCACGCCGACTTCAGTGACCGCATCGTGGTGGCCCGCAACGGCTCCCCGGTCGTCCTCGGCATCGGCGAGAAGGAGATGTTCGTCGCCTCGGACATCGCCGCACTGGTCGCCCACACGCGGCAGATAGTGACGCTGGACGACGGCGAGATGGCCACCCTCAAGGCCGACGACTTCCGCACCTACACCACGGAGGGCACCCGCACGACGGCCGAGCCCACCACCGTCGAGTGGGAGGCCGCCTCCTACGACATGGGCGGCCACGACACCTACATGCACAAGGAGATCCACGAGCAGGCCGACGCCGTGGACCGCGTCCTGCGCGGCCGCATCGACGACCGCTTCTCCACCGTGCACCTGGGCGGCCTCAACCTGGACGCCCGCGAGGCCCGTCAGATCCGCCGCGTGAAGATCCTCGGCTGCGGCACGTCGTACCACGCGGGCATGATCGGCGCCCAGATGATCGAGGAGCTGGCCCGCATCCCCGCGGACGCGGAGCCCGCCTCGGAGTTCCGTTACCGCAACGCGGTCGTGGACCCGGACACCCTCTACATCGCGGTCTCGCAGTCCGGTGAGACCTACGACGTCCTCGCGGCCGTCCAGGAGCTCAAGCGCAAGGGCGCGCGCGTCCTGGGCGTGGTGAACGTGGTCGGCTCGGCGATCGCCCGCGAGGCGGACGGCGGCATCTACGTGCACGCGGGCCCGGAGGTCTGTGTGGTCTCCACGAAGTGCTTCACCAACACGACGGTGGCCTTCGCCCTGCTCGCCCTCCACCTGGGCCGCACCCGTGACCTCTCGGTCCG
Source organism: Streptomyces canus (assembly GCF_001514145.1). Classification (GTDB taxonomy): domain Bacteria; phylum Actinomycetota; class Actinomycetes; order Streptomycetales; family Streptomycetaceae; genus Streptomyces; species Streptomyces canus. Next base: position 16,864 of record NZ_KQ948658.1, on the reverse strand, counting down.
CGACGGCAAGCGGATCATCGAGGGCCTGCGCAAGCTCCCCGCGCAGATCACCGAGATGCTGGAGCAGGAGGAGCACATCAAGAAGCTGGCCGAGCAGTACGCGGAGGCCCGCTCGATGCTCTTCATCGGCCGTGTGCGGGGTTATCCGGTGGCCCGCGAGGCTTCCCTGAAGCTCAAGGAGGTCTCCTACATCCACGCCGAGGCCTACCCCGCCTCCGAGCTCAAGCACGGTCCCCTGGCCCTGATCGAGCCGGCCCTCCCCACGGTGGCGATCGTCCCCGACGACGACCTCCTGGAGAAGAACCGCGCCGCCCTGGAGGAGATCAAGGCCCGCAGCGGCAGGATCCTGGCGGTCGCCCACCAGCACCAGGAGAAGGCCGACGAGACGATCGTGGTCCCGAAGAACGAGGACGAACTGGACCCCATCCTGATGGGTATCCCCCTCCAACTCCTCGCGTACCACACGGCCTTGGCGCTGGGCCGGGACATCGACAAGCCCAGGAACCTCGCCAAGTCGGTCACCGTCGAGTAGCACCCCGAAGACAACGGACCCCACGTGATCCACCGTTCACGGGGGTCCGTTTTCATCGCCGGGAAGCCGCCCGACTCCCGGCCCGCGCAGCTGACCGGTGGCCGTCACGCCCCGGCCGGCAGCAGTGGTGCGGTGACCGCTATATGCCCTTCACAAGGGCACAAACACCTCTACGCACGAGTAGATTTACCCATCTCACCTGGGGGAAGGGCGAGTTACGGGATGACGATGACGGGCCGCTTCGCCCGCTTGGCGAGCCGCCCAGCGACAGAGCCGAAGATGCGCCCCACGATGCCATGGGTGGAGCCGACGACGATCGCGTCCGCCTCGTACTCCCGCCCGACCTCCTCGAGCTCGTGGCAGATGTCCCCGCCGCGCTCGACGAGGATCCAGGGCACCTCGGCCAGGTAGTCGGCGCAGGCGAGCTCGAGGCCGAGCACCTCGGTGCGGTGATCCGGCACGTCGACGAAGACCGGTGGCTCGCAGCCGGCCCACACGGTGGTGGGCAGCCGGTTGGCGACATGCACGATGATCAGGCCCGAGCCGGAGCGATGGGCCATGCCGATCGCGTACGCGAGGGCGCGCTCGCTGGAGGTGGAGCCGTCGAAGCCGACCACGACGCCGTGCTTGAAGGCGGGGTCGCAGGAGTGGCGTGGCTCTTCCGCCGCCAGGGGCTCGGCCGCCGTGGGATCGGCGACGGGCCGCTTGCGGTCCGCTGGTTCGAAGAATTCGTGACCGGCCATGGCTGTCTCGGCGTTGTGATCCTTGTGTGGGAGGGACGACAGTGTGCGGCGGAGCTGTGTCCGGGAATCATCTTCCCAACCCCATACCCCCAAGGGTACGGCGGCAAGCCTCCTTCGCCCAGCGCCCGCCCTCGGTCCGTGGGGGTTCCAGGGAGCATGCACGAGGGGGTGCCCGTCACGCAATGGTTGCTGCGTCGTACAGGCGGTTTGCGCAGGGTTCACGTGGCCGCTCCTGCCCCGGACCCGCCGGACGGCCCCTCGATACAGTGACCGACCGGTCGAACGCGCGTTGACCTCCCTGAGCCACCCCGCAGGGAGACGCCACAGGGAGCACGCGATGACCGGACACCGACCGCCCTCCGAGGACTCCACGACGGACGTGGTCCGCTGGGCGGCCTTCAGCTGCGTCCTCGTCCCCGTGGTCCTCGTCTGCTACGGCACCTCGCTGGCCGGCGCGGCGGGCACGGCCCTCGGTCTCGCCGCCGTCACGGCCGTCTGCCGTATCCTCCTGCGCCAGTCGGAACGCGGCGCGGCCCGCCTGCGGGCGGAGGAGCGGGCGCCCCGTCGTGGCCGTCATCACAGGAGCGGCGCCGGGGCCCATCGAGGCGGTCGTCACACCGGGGGAAATACACCGGTCGGCTGACCGGTTTCCATGCACCCGGACGATTCTTTTCAGCCAACTTCCGCCTTGGGCGTGTCCCTTGGGCCAACCACCCCTCAACCCCCGTTCCACCTGCACGGATAGGGTCTCCGGGGCCCTGCGCACCCTACGTGGATTAGCCACTGCCACAAGGCGCACTTCCCTGCACGGCCCACGAGTGCAACGCTTCGTGATCGAATGCTTTACGCCAAGTTGCCATGTCGACAATGTGCCGGATGACGAACTGGTCACGCCGACACGACGGGACACAGTAGATTCGATCTTGACGTCTTACGGCGGGGGACTCGTGCAGGACCGAGGGGAAACGTGCTGGAGCGACATGCCCGACAAGTTAGGGGCGCCGCGACCACCGAGGGGGGCTTAGCAGTATGAGCCACGACTCCACTGCCGCGCCGGAAGCCGCGGCCCGGAAGCTTTCCGGGCGACGCCGCAAGGAGATCGTCGCGGTGCTGCTGTTCAGCGGCGGCCCCATCTTCGAGAGTTCCATACCGTTGTCGGTGTTCGGGATTGACCGCCAGGACGCCGGCGTACCGCGCTACCGCCTTTTGGTGTGCGGCGGCGAAGAAGGCCCACTGCGGACCACAGGGGGCCTGGAACTCACCGCACCGCATGGCCTGGAAGCGATCTCACGCGCCGGCACGGTCGTCGTACCGGCCTGGCGCTCGATCACTTCACCGCCGCCGGAGGAGGCGCTCGACGCTCTGCGCCGGGCGCACGAGGAGGGTGCCCGCATCGTCGGCCTGTGCACCGGCGCCTTCGTTCTGGCCGCGGCGGGCCTGCTGGACGGCCGCCCCGCGACCACACACTGGATGTACGCACCGACGCTGGCCAAGCGCTACCCGTCGGTGCACGTCGATCCACGAGAACTCTTCGTGGACGACGGCGACGTACTGACCTCGGCCGGTACCGCGGCCGGAATCGACCTCTGTCTCCACATCGTGCGGACGGACCACGGCAACGAGGCGGCCGGCGCGCTGGCCCGCCGGCTGGTGGTCCCGCCGCGCCGCTCGGGCGGTCAGGAGCGCTACCTCGACAGGTCTTTACCAGAGGAGATCGGCGCCGACCCGCTCGCCGAGGTCGTCGCCTGGGCGCTGGAGCACCTCCACGAGCAGTTCGACGTGGAGACGCTGGCGGCGCGGGCGTACATGAGCCGTCGTACGTTCGACCGCCGGTTCCGCTCGCTGACGGGTTCGGCCCCGCTGCAGTGGCTCATCACGCAGCGGGTGCTGCAGGCGCAGCGGCTGCTGGAGACGTCCGACTACTCGGTGGACGAGGTCGCGGGCCGCTGCGGCTTCCGCTCGCCGGTGGCGCTGCGCGGGCACTTCCGGCGGCAGCTGGGCTCGTCCCCGGCCGCCTACCGGGCCGCGTACCGGGCCCGCCGTCCGCAGGGCGACAAGCCGGTGGACAGCGACGGCTCGGTGGGTCCGACCGGTCCCGCGCCCAGCCCGCCGGTGCAGCTGCACCCGGACAGCGGTCCGGTGCCGATCCAGAGCCGCCGCACCCCGGCCCCCGTGGGCCCGCCCTCCGAGAACGGCCGTGAGCTGTACGTCGGCGGCCGGGCGAGCCTGCCGGGGCAGCGCAGCGGCACGTGACGTCCCGACACCGGGCGGGCCACCCGGCCCGCCCGGTGTCACCGGTGCTCGCGCCGACGCGGGGCACCACAAAAGCAGACGTCAGCCGTAGGGTGTTCGCATGAACGATCGCATGGTGTGGATCGACTGCGAGATGACCGGCCTCTCGCTGTCCGACGACGCGCTCATCGAGGTTGCCGCCCTCGTCACCGACTCCGAGCTCAACGTGCTCGGCGACGGTGTGGACATCGTCATCCGCCCGCCGGACCAGGCGCTGGAGACGATGCCGGAGGTGGTGCGTCAGATGCACACCGCGTCCGGACTGCTCACGGAGCTGTCCGGCGGCACGACGCTCGCCGACGCCGAGGACCAGGTCCTCTCCTACGTCCGCGAGCACGTCAAGGAACCCGGCAAGGCCCCGCTGTGCGGCAACTCCGTCGGCACCGACCGCGGTTTCCTGCTCCGGGACATGCCCACCCTGGAGGACTACCTCCACTACCGGATCGTGGACGTCAGCTCCGTCAAGGAACTCGCCCGGCGCTGGTACCCGCGGGCCTACTTCAACAGCCCGGAGAAGAACGGCAACCACCGCGCCCTCGCCGACATCCGCGAATCCATCGCGGAGCTGCGCTACTACCGCGAGGCGATCTTCGTCCCGCAGCCCGGACCCGACTCCGACACCGCGAAGACGATCGCCGCGAAGCACGTTCTGCCTGGGCGGTAAAAGCCGGGCGCGAGCACCCCTTCAGACCCTGTACACTTTTTCTCGGCCGGTCGGGGAAACCCAGGACAGCCGAACATGGTGGGTGTAGCTCAGTTGGTAGAGCACCTGGTTGTGGTCCAGGTGGCCGCGGGTTCAAGTCCCGTCACTCACCCCACTCACCTCAGCCGGTGATCCTGGAGACAGGGTCACCGGCTGAGGTCGTTTCAGGAGTCGGACGCCCTGAGCAAGGCGCGCGCGGCCTTGCGGAAGGCCGCGACCAGCCGGCTCCGCTCCTCGGCACGGGTCGCGAGGACCACATGGGCCGGGTCGACACCGTGCAGCGGGACCGCGGTGACGTCGGGGCGGAGCGCACCGGCCCGGGGCAACGCCGTGATGGCCAGGGCCTGTCCCGAGGCGACGAGTTCGAACTTGTCCTCCAGGGCGTCGGCCAGGGGACCGTCGGGTGCCGGTCGGCCGTCCGGCCGGGGGTCGATGCGCCAGTACGCGTTCCAGACCGGGTCGGCCACCCGGACCAGGGGCTCGTCGGCGATGTCGTCGAGGGTGACGGACTCCTTGCCGGCGAGGCGGTGACCGACCGGGAGCACCAGGACCCGGGGCTCGTCGTAGAGGACCGTCACCTGCGCCCCGTCGGTCGGGAAGGGCAGCCGGGTCACCAGTACGTCGACCTTGAGCTCGGGCAGGGCCGTGGTCCGCTCGCCCCAGTCGACGTGTGCGGTCCTGACGTCGGCGTCCGGGAAGCGCTCGCGCAGTGCGCGCACCGCCGGGGTGACGATGATGCCCGCCGTGTACCCCACGGTGATCCGGCTCGGCTCGGCGGCCGCCCGGGCAAGGTTCGCCGCCTGGGCCGCCGAGCGCAGCAGCGCCTTCGCGCGGGGCAGGAAGACCTCCCCCGCCTCGGTGAGCCCGCTCCCCTGCGGGGTCCGCTCCAGCAGTCGCGCGCCCAGTTGCTGCTCCAGCCGCTGGATCTGCCGGCTCAGCGACGGCTGGGTGATGTGCAGCGCGTCGGCGGCCCGGCCGAAGTGCCGGTGCTCGGCGACGGCCGTGAAGTACCGGACCAGCCGGAGGTCGAGGTCGGTCATGCCCGAAGCGTACGCCCGGGTTCGCGCCCGGTCTCCCGCTGAAACGGCTGCCATCTGCTGTCATGCCTGATGCGTATTGCGCAATGCGGAACAAGCTTTGGACTCGACCGGTCTCTCCTTCGCACGCTGGGACCCTCACCCGTCACAGCGAAGGATCACCATGCGTGTATTCGTCACCGGTGCGACCGGCTTCGTCGGTTCCGCCGTCACCCGTGAACTCCTCGACACCGGGCACGAGGTCCTGGGCCTGGCCCGTTCGGACCGGTCCGTGGAGGCACTGAAGTCCGCGGGAGCGGAGGTGCACCGCGGGGACCTGAACGATCTCGACAGTCTGCGCCGGGGTGCCGAGGCGGCCGACGGGGTCGCCCACCTGGCGTTCATCCACGACTTCACCAACCTGACCAGCTCCGGCGAGGCCGACCTGCGGGCGATCGAGGCCATCGGGTCCGTGCTCGAAGGGACCGGCAAGCCCTTCGTGGTCACCTCGGGGCTGCTGACCGCACCGGGGCGCCTCGGCACCGAGGAGGACCCGGCCGACCCGGACTCCCCCGCCAAGCACCGGCACGCCTCGGAGTTCGCGGCGCTCGCGCTCGCCGAGCGCGGGGTGCGCTCGTCGGTGCTGCGGCTTCCGCCGAGCGTGCACGGCGAGGGCGACATCGGCTTCGTGCCCATGTTCATCGACTTCGCGCGCGACAAGGGCGTCTCGGCCATGGTGGGCGACGGCTCCAACCACTGGGCGGCCGTGCACCGGCTCGACGCGGCCCGGCTGTTCCGGCTGGCCCTGGAGGCGGCCCCGGCGGGCGTTCGGCTGCACGCGATCGGGGACGAGGGTGTGCCGTTCCGTGAGATCGCCGAGACCGTCGGGCGGGGACTGGGGGTGCCGGTCACGAGCGTGGCCCCCGAGGACGCGACGGACCACTTCGGCTGGCTCGGCCGTTTCGCCGCCATCGACATGCGCGCGTCCGGCACGCTGACCCGGAAGCTCCTGGACTGGCAGCCGGAGCAGCCCGCACTGATCCCGGACCTGGAGGCGGGCCACTACTTCAGGACCGCCTGAGCCACCCGGCTACGACACCGCCCGCCACGCCTCGACCAACTCCCGTACGCCGTCGAACCGTTCACCCGGCTCCGCACACGTGGCCCGTTCCACGACCGCGAGCTGTGCGGCCGTACCGCGAAAGCCGTCCTCGCCCGGGCCGGCGTCCAGGAGGAGGCGGGCGGTGCGCCCCAGGACGTGGACGGTGGTGCGGAGGTCGATGGTGGCGCCGCGCCGCCACTCCTCGGGGGCCATGAAGCGGGTGGAGCCCGGGAGGCGGTCCTCGGTCAGGGCGAACGGGCCCGGGCGGTACTCGTCCAGGTCGATCAGGTGGAGCTCGTGGGCGGCGAAGTCGTAGAGGAAGGCGCCGTCGTAAAGATCCACGGCGACCTGGCCCGCCGCCTCGACCGCGAGGTGGGCGTCCAGGATGCGGTCCAGGGCGTGGTGGACGCGGGCGAGGGGCAGGGCGTGGAAGCGGGCGCGGGCGGTGCGGTCGTAGAGGATCTCGCCGTCGCGCCACGGCATCACGACGGCCGTACGGCGGTCTCCCACGGTGATCCGGTGCAGCTGCGGGACGATCGCCGGATGCCGGACCGTGCGGTGGAAGGACCAGGCACGGTCGAGCGAGCGCTGGGCCCGGTCGGTCGTGGCCTCCTTCACGAACCAGCGGGTGCCGTCGGGAAGTCGGACTCCGTGGGAGAGGCAGCCGGAATCCTGTTCGCGGAAGGAACGGAACACCTGGCCCACGGTCCGCAGGTACGGCTCGGTCCCGGGGATCTCGTCAACGTCCAGCAGAGGATGAGCAGTCATGACCTTCCAGCGTGATCCTTGCGTTCAACCTCTTGACGCTGAGGTCAGGACGACGCCCGCGCCACCAGTTCCGTGGCCAGGACCACCTGTCTGCGCTCCAGGCCCCGGGAGACCGCCGGGCGGCGGTCGGCGATCTCCGTGAGAAGGAGGTCGATCATGTGGCGGCCCATCTCCTCGATGGGCTGGCGGACGCTGGTGAGGGGCGGGTCCATGTGGCGCGCTATGGCCGAGTCGTCGTAGCCGATCAGGGCCACGTCGGAGGGGATGCCCCGGCCCTCCTCGCGCAGGACCTGGCGGGCGCCGGCCGCCATGACGTCCGAGCCGGCGAAGACCGCGTCCAGGTCGGGGCGGCGGGCCAGCAGCTTCGTCATCGCCCGGCGGCCGCCCTCCTCCGTGAAGTCGCCGGGTTCGATCAGCCGCTCGTCCACCTCGTGGCCCGCGTCGCGCAGTGCGTCCCGGTAGCCGTCGACGCGGCGCTGGGCGCCGTACACGTCGAGGCGGCCGGTGATGTGCGCGATCGCGCGGCGGCCGCCGGCCAGGAGGTGCTCCACGGCCGAGCGGCCGCCGCCGTAGTTGTCGGAGTCCACGGAGGGGAGGGTTTCCGCTGCCGAGCGCGGGCCGCTGATCACCGCCGGGATCTCCAGCTGGGACAGCAGGTCGGGAAGCGGGTCGTCGGCGTGGACCGACACCAGCAGGACGCCGTCGACCCGGTGCGCCGCCAGGTACTGGGCCAGGCGCCGGCGTTCGCGGTCGCTACCCGCGAAGATCAGCAGGAGCTGCATCTCGGTTTCCGAGATCTCGGCCCCCACGCCCTTCAGCATGTCCGAGAAGTACGGCTCCGCGAAGAACCGCGTCTCCGGTTCGGGCACGACCAGCGCGATCGCGTCCGTGCGGTTGGCCGCCAGGGCCCGGGCCGCGGTGTTCGGGACGTACCCGAGCTCCGCCACCGCCGCCTCGACCGCCGCGCGGGTGGCGTCGCTGACCCGGGGCGAGCCGTTGATCACCCGGGAAACGGTGCCCCGGCCGACGCCGGCGCGCGCGGCGACCTCTTCGAGGGTGGGCCGGCCACCGCTTCGGCTCCGCGCTCCGTGGCTTGCCATGGGCTCCGCCTTCCCACCGTGTCTCTAAGCTGGCCTGGAATTTAACAGTCCCGCGTGGGGGCGTGACGGTCACGGGGGCCGGTGGCCCCGCACCTCACCGCTTCCTGCCCGAGGGCCGGGCGGTCCGAGTGGTTCCAGTTAACAGGCTGATAACTGAAGGCATCTCCCCTCGCGCACTCCCTTGACACCCTCGCTCCAACCCGCGAACCTTCAACACATCACAAGTGGGAGCGCTCCCACGGTACCTGACACATAAATATCCCGCACGTTCCCCGCCCGAGCCGCAGCATGAACTAACGGGTCCAACAACGCAGTTGGCCGGGGGGTCGGCACGTCAGGCAACAGGAGGACGCAATGCGCACGACTACCCGCCGGTCCCACCGGCTGTTGGCCCTGGCGGCCGTCGCCGCACTGACTACGGGAGTGCTGGCCGGCTGTGCCGGCGACTCGGACGACGGCGACTCGTCGGGTTCGGGCAACAACTCCGGCGGCGGCAAGACCACGCTGACCGTCGGCACCTTCGGAGTCTTCGGCTACAAGCAGGCCGGTCTCTACGACGAGTACACGAAGCTGCACCCGGACATCACCATCAAGGAGAACGTCACCACCCGCACCGACGTCTACTGGCCGAAGGTCCTCACCCGGCTGCAGGCCGGCTCCGGCACCGACGACATCCAGGCCATCGAGGTCGGCAACATCACCGAGGCCGTGCAGACGCAGGGCTCCAAGTTCGTCGACCTCGGCAAGGACGTCGACAAGTCGCAGTGGCTGGACTGGAAGAACGCCCAGGCCACGACCGCGGACGGCAAGCTCATCGGGCTCGGCACCGACATCGGCCCGATGGCGATCTGCTACCGCAAGGACCTGTTCCAGAAGGCCGGTCTGGAGACCGACCGCACCAAGCTCGCCGCACAGTGGAAGGGCGACTGGAACAAGTACGTCGACCTCGGCAAGCAGTACATGAAGAAGGCGCCGAGCGGCACCAAGTTCGTGGACTCGGCCTCCTCCGTCTACAACGCGGTGCTCAACGGTGAGAGCGAGCGCTACTACGACAAGAGCGGCAAGGTCGTCTGGGACAAGTCCAGCGGTGTGAAGAACGCCTGGGACGTCGCGATGTCCGTGGCGACCAGCAACATGTCGGCGAAGCTCAAGCAGTTCGACAAGCCGTGGGACCAGGGCTACGCGAACGCCTCCTTCGCCACCGTGGCCTGCCCCGCCTGGATGATCGGTTACATCCAGGAGAAGTCCGGTGACGCGGGCAAGGGCAAGTGGGACGTGGCGGCCGCGCCGACCGCGGGCAACTGGGGCGGTGCCTTCATCGGCGTGCCGACGGCGGGCAAGCACCAGAAGGAGGCCATCGCGCTGGCGAAGTGGCTGACCGCGCCCGAGCAGCAGGCGAAGGTCTTCGCCAAGCAGGCGAGCTTCCCGTCGGCCCCCGCGGCCTACTCGACCCTGAAGCCGGCCCCCGCCACCACGGAGTTCTTCAGCAACGCGCCGATCACGCAGATCTTCTCCGACGCGGCGAAGACCATCCCGGCACAGATCTTCGGCGTCAAGGACCAGCCGATCAACACCGCGCTGACCGACATCGGCATCCTCCAGGTCGAGCAGAAGGGCAAGTCGCCCGAGCAGGGCTGGGACGCGGCCACGAACGAGATCAAGGACGTGCTCGGCCAGTGACAAGCCCCAAGCAGGCACTCGCGCATCCCGCGTCGAGCGCCGAGGCCGCGCCCGGCTCCCAGCCGGGCGCGGCCCGGGGCGCTCACGGTCGCGGTACGCCGCCGCCCGAGGACAAGAGCCCCTGGCGCAGCCGGCTGTACCGCTGGGACATGAAGGCGTCTCCGTACGTGTTCATCGCCCCCTTCTTCGTCATCTTCGGGGCGTTCTCGCTGATCCCCCTGCTGTACACGGCCTGGTACTCGCTGCACGACGTGCAGTTGTCCTCGCTGGACACCCAGACCTGGGCGGGCCTGGACAACTACCAGAACCTGCTGTCCTCGGACTTCTTCTGGAACGCCCTCAAGAACACCTTCACCATCGGTGTGATCTCGACCGTGCCGCAGCTGATGGCGGCGATCGGACTGGCGCACCTGCTCAACTACCGGCTGCGCGGCTCGACCGTCTGGCGGGTCGTGATGCTGACCCCGTACGCCACCTCGGTGGCGGCGGCGACCCTCGTCTTCACGCTGCTGTACTCGTGGGACGGCGGCATGGTCAACTGGCTCCTCGACTTCGTGGGCATCGACCCCATCAACTGGCGTGAGTCCGACTGGGGTTCGCAGTTCGCGGTGTCGTCGATCGTGATCTGGCGGTGGACCGGCTACAACGCGCTGATCTACCTCGCGGCGATGCAGGCGATCCCGGCCGACCTGTACGAGTCGGCGGCGATCGACGGGGCCAACCGCTGGCAGCAGTTCATCCACGTGACGGTCCCGCAGCTTCGGCCGACCATCCTGTTCACGGTGGTGGTCTCCACCATCGGCGCGACCCAGCTCTTCGGTGAGCCCCTGCTGTTCGGCGGGGTCAGCGGCTCCAAGGGCGGCTCCGAGCACCAGTACCAGACGCTCGGCCTGTACATGTACGACCAGGGCTGGATCATCGGCAACCTCGGCAAGGCGTCCGCGATCGCCTGGTCCATGTTCCTGATCCTGTTGATCGTCGCCGCGATCAACCTGCTGGTCACCCGACGTCTGAGGAAGTCCCAATGACCACCAGTGAACTGACGCTGCCTCAGGCAGAGCCTCAGGCGGGGAAGAAGCGGGGCCCCTCCCGTCGGGTGATGGGCGCGGGCAAGCAGCTGCACGCGGGCCCGGTGACCTATCTGGTCCTGGCGGTCTTCGCGCTCGTCTCGCTGGCGCCCCTGGTGTGGACGGCGATCGCGGCCTCGCGCACCGACCACCGGCTCGCCGAGACGCCGCCGCCGCTGTGGTTCGGCGGGAACCTGTTCAAGAACATGCAGACCGCGTGGGACGAGGCCGGCCTCGGCACCGCGATGCTCAACAGCGTGATCGTCGCGGGCGCCATCACGATCAGCACGGTGCTGTTCTCCACGCTCGCCGGATTCGCCTTCGCCAAGCTGCGGTTCAGGTTCTCGGGCTTTCTGCTGCTGCTGACGATCGGCACGATGATGATCCCGCCGCAGCTGGCGGTCGTACCGCTGTATCTGTGGATGGCCGACCTCGGGTGGTCGAACCAGCTCCAGACGGTCATCCTGCCCACTCTGGTGACGGCCTTCGGCACCTTCTTCATGCGGCAGTACCTGGTGCAGGCGCTGCCGAGCGAGCTGATCGAGGCGGCCCGGGTGGACGGGGCGAGCAGCATCCGGGTGGTGTGGCACGTGGTCTTCCCGGCCGCGCGGCCGGCGATGGCCGTGCTCGGGCTGCTGACCTTCGTGTTCGCCTGGAACGACTTCCTGTGGCCGATCATCGCCCTGAACCAGCAGAACCCGACCGTGCAGGTCGCCCTCAACTCGCTGGGCACCGGTTATGTCCCCGACCAGGCCGTGATCATGGCGGGCGCGTTCCTCGGCACACTGCCGCTGCTGATCGCCTTCATCCTGTTCGGCAAGCAGATCGTGGGCGGCATCATGCAGGGTGCGATCAAGGGCTGACACCCCTCATACGGCTTTTCCGCCATCCCTCCTGGGGCCGGGCCGGCGCCGCCTCGGCCCCTTCACTCCCCTCCCCCTTCATCAGTCGCTCTGACGACCTCCAATGGGAGCGCTTCCATGCCTGAGTCCGCAACGCCGGCGACCCCGGTGACCTTTCCCCCCGCCTTCCTGTGGGGCGCCGCGACCTCCGCCTACCAGATCGAGGGGGCGGTGCGGGAGGACGGCCGTACGCCCTCCATCTGGGACACCTTCAGCCACACCCCGGGCAAGACGGCCGGCGGCGACCACGGTGACATCGCTGTCGACCACTACCACCGCTACCGCGACGACGTGGCGCTCATGGCCGACCTGGGCCTGACGGCGTACCGTTTCTCGATCTCCTGGTCCCGGGTGCAGCCGACCGGCCGCGGCCCCGCGGTCCAGCGGGGTCTGGATTTCTACCGTCGGCTGGTGGACGAGCTCCTCGCGCACGGCATCAAGCCGGCCGTGACGCTCTACCACTGGGACCTGCCGCAGGAGCTGGAGGACGCGGGCGGCTGGCCGGAGCGCGACACGGCCTACCGCTTCGCCGAGTACGCGCAGATCGTCGGGGAGGCGCTCGGCGACCGGGTGGAACAGTGGATCACCCTCAACGAGCCGTGGTGCGCGGCCTTCCTGGGCTACGCGTCCGGGGTGCACGCGCCGGGCCGTACGGACCCCGCGGCCTCGCTGAAGGCGGCGCACACGCTGAACCTGGCGCACGGACTGGGCACGTCGGCGCTGCGCGCGTCGATGCCGGCCCGCAACTCGGTGGCGCTCAGCCTCAACTCCTCGGTGGTCAGGCCGTTCTCGCAGGACGCGGCGGACCTGGCGGCGGCGCAGAAGATCGACGACCTGGCCAACGGTGTCTTCCACGGGCCGATCCTGCACGGGGCGTATCCGCAGACGCTGTTCACGGCGACGGAGCTGATCACGGACTGGTCGTTCGTGGAGGACGGCGATCTCGCGCTGATCAACCAGCCGCTGGACGCGCTGGGCCTCAACTACTACACGCCGGCCCTGGTGTCGTCCGCCGACGCGGAGACCAGTGGGCCGCGCGCCGACGGTCACGGCAGCAGCGCGCACTCCCCGTGGCCCGGGGCGGACGACGTCACCTTCCACCAGACCCCCGGTGAGCGCACGGAGATGGGCTGGACGATCGACCCGACGGGTCTGCACGACCTGATCATGCGCTACACGCGCGAGGCCCCGGGCCTGCCGCTGTACATCACGGAGAACGGCGCGGCCTACGACGACAAGCCCGACCCCGACGGCCGCGTCCACGACCCCGAGCGGGTCGCCTACCTGCAGGGCCACCTCGCCGCGGTCCGCCGCGCGATCGCCGACGGCGCGGACGTCCGGGGCTACTACCTGTGGTCCCTGCTGGACAACTTCGAGTGGGCGTACGGCTACGAGAAGCGTTTCGGCGCGGTCTACGTGGACTACGCGACGCTGGAACGGACACCCAAGTCCAGCGCCCTCTGGTACGGCCGGGCAGCCCGCACGGGCACGCTCCCGGAGGTCCAGAGCATTCAGTAGCCACCGCGAAGACGGGGGTCGGGGGAACGGGGCGCGGCAGCCGAGGGGGGTGCCGCGCCCCGCCGGTCTCACCGCGGGGCAGGTCGTGTCAGCGTGATTCCCGTACGACCACCACGTCGCCCGGCGCCACCGCCACCCGGCCGCCGTCGACGCGCTCCCCGCTCAGCAACTCGGTTGCCTGCGGAGCCACTGGTACCTCGGCGTTCCGCTCACCATGGTTGATCAGGAAGAGGTAGTCCGCGTCCTCGCCCCTGCGCAGCACCGCCTCCACGCCCTCCGGCGTCTTGCGTACCGGCGCCACGCCCGCCTCGGTGCGGATGCGGTCCAGCAGGGCCGTGAGCGTCGTCGGGTCCGGGTTGGTGGCCAGGTACCAGGCCACGCCCTCGCCATAGGTGTGCCGGGTCACCGCGGGGACGCCGGCCAGGGGGCCTTCGGCGTACGACGTCACGGCGTCCGCGCCGGCCAGGCGCACTCGCTCCGACCACAGGGACGCCGTACCGCCGCCGTCGAGGGCCACCGTCTCGTCGGGCAGGAGCGGGAAGAGTTCGTCCGTGCTGACGCCGAGTGCCTCGCGGAAGGCGCCCGGGTATCCGCCCAGGCGGACATGGCAGTTGGCGTCGACGGCCCCGCTGTGGAAGCCGACGACCAGGGTGCCGCCGCCCGACGCGAAGCCGGTCAGGTTCTGCGCGCCCTCGTCGTCGACCAGGTAGAGGGCGGGGGCGAGGACGAGGCGGTACTGCGACAGGTCCGCCGACGGGTGGACGAAGTCCACGGCCACGCCGGAGCGCCACAGCGGCCCGTACCAGGCGCGCACCAGGTCGAGGTAGCGCACCGACTCGCTGGGCTGGGAGGGGAGTTCCAGGGCCCAGCGGGCGTTCCAGTCCCAGACGACGGCGACCGAGGCGGGGCTGGTACTGCCCCGCACCTCCGCCAGCGCCTTCAGGTCCGCGCCCAGCGCCACCACGTCACGCCAGATCTGGCTGTCGGTGCCGGCGTGCGGGAGCATCGCCGAGTGCCACTGTTCGGCGCCCGCCTTCGCGGCCCGCCACTGGAAGTAGGCGATGCCGTCGGCACCTCGGGCGACGTGCCCCAGGGCGTTCCGGCGCAACTCGCCTGGATTCTTGGCCCGGTTGACGGGCTGCCAGTTCACCGCGCCCGTCGAGTGCTCCATCAGCAGCCACGGGCCGCCCGCCAGCGAACGGACCAGGTCACCGCTGAGCGCGATGTCGATCTCCGACTCGGGGTCGGTGGACCGCAGGTAGTGGTCGTTGGAGACGACGTCCAGCTCCGGTGCCCAGCGCCAGTAGTCCAGCGCCTCGAAGTTGTACATCACCATGAAGTTGGTGGTGGCCGGCACCGAGGGGGCGGCCTCCCGCAGCACCTCGCGCTCCGCCTTGTAGAGCGACAGCAGTGCGTCGCTGCAGAAGCGGCGCCAGTCCAGCTGGTGGGTCGGGTTGGGCACGGCACCGGTGGCGCGGGGCGGGATGATCTCGTCCCAGTCGTAGTACCACTGGCTCCAGAAGGCCGTACCCCAGGCGTGGTTCAGGGTTTCCAGATCGCCGTACCGCGACCGCAGCCACACCCGGAACGCCTCCGCGCTCGCGTCGCAGTAGCACTCCGCGTTGTGACAGCCGTACTCGTTGTGGATGTGCCACATCACGACGGCCGGGTGGTCGGCGTACCGCTCCCCGAGCACCCGGGCGATCCGCAGGGCCGCCTCCCGGTAGGCGGGGCTCGACGGGCAGAACGTCTGGCGGCTGCCGTACGACAGTCTCCTGCCGTCCCTGTCGACCGGCAGCGCCTGCGGGTGCTTGCGGAAGAACCAGGCCGGCGGGGCCGCCGTGGGCGTCGCCAGGTCGGCGGCGATGCCGTTCTCGTGGAGCAGGGCGAGGATCTTGTCGAGGCGCGCGAAGTCGTACTCGCCCTCGCGGGGTTCGAGGAGCGCCCACGCGAAGATGTTGATGCTGACCATGTTCACGCCCGCCTCGCGCATGAGGCGTACGTCCTCGGCCCAGACCTCCTCGGGCCACTGCTCCGGGTTGTAGTCGCCGCCGTAGGCGATGCCCTCCGGGATCATCGGGCGTCTCCCGCGAGCAGCCGCCGGGTCGTCTCCACGCCCCACTGGTCCAGCGACAGCAGGCGGTCGCTCGACGCCATCAGGCCGCCCGTGGCCTCCACGTGGGCCGCCCAGCGCTCGCGGGTCTCCACGGCGGGGCGGGCCATCAGGCAGTCCGGGTCGTTGACCCAGAGCCGGCCGTGCTGCCACTGGCGGCCGACGCCGGTGAACTCGGCCGGGTCCTGGCCCGGCTGGCTGTAGTCGTCGGCCTCGGGACGGCGGTGCGGGGCGGTGTCGGGGCTGACCCGCATCGCGTCGAACAGGCCGATGGAGGGCAGGACGGGCGCCCCGCAGCCGAGCAGGTAGGCGTCCTCGCCGATGGCCTCGCGGATCAGCTCGATCCCCGAGCGGTACGCCGTGAGCGCGTCCGCGGCGGAATGCCGTACGCCCTCCAGCGCCCCCGCGTACAGGAAGTCGACCTTGAAGTAGTCGTAGCCCTCGGACACCAGGGTCCTGAAGACCGACGTCAGATACTCCGCCGCCTCGGGGTGGGTCGTGTCCAGGACGCACAGGTCGTGGCCCCAGTTGCGGCCGGCGTGCAGGAAGCCTCCGTCGAGGTCCTCGACCAGCCAGTCGGGGTGCTCGGCGGCCAGGTCACTGGCCGGGTCGACCAGGAAGGGGGCCGTCCAGATGCCGGCGCGGCGGCCCCGGGCCCGGATCGCGTCGGCGATGCCCGCGCGGGAGCGGAAGCGGCCGGAGAGCGTGAGCCAGTCGCCGAGGGCCTTCTGGTAGCCGTCGTCGATCTGGACGACGTCGATGGGCAGGTCGAGGGTGTCCATCGCACGGAGGTTCTCGTGGATGTCGTCCTCGGTGACGCTCGTGAAGTACTCGTACCAGGAGCACCAGACGGTGGGCGCCGGGCGGGGGGCCTCGACCCCGAGTCCGGCGGCCCACTCGGCCAGCGCCGACTGGATGTCCGTACCCGTGAACTCCTTCACCGGCCCGTCGGCGGAGATCTCCGCCACGGAGCCTTCGGCGACCAGGCGGATCGACGGGACCTCGTGCAGCGGGTCCGTCGCCGCCCACAGCCGTACCGGCGATCCGTCGCCCGGGTCGAGCGCCAGCAGCCCCTCGCCCTGGAAGGCGCCTTCGGGGACGGTGACACCCGGCCGGTAGCAGACCGTCGCCCAGTTGTCGTTCGTCGGGCGGTACGGCTTGTCGCCGAGGGCGTAGGCGCCGCTGGGGCTCCAGGACTGCCAGCCCTCCTCGTGGACGCGGGCCTTTCGGGGATCCACGGGCACGGAGGCGAGCGGCGTGAAGGGGTGGGGCACGGTGGTTCTCTCTCAGGTGAGGGCGGTCAGCCCTTGTTGGCGCCGAGGGTCAGT
>NZ_KQ948657.1:592322-1021662 GCF_001514145.1 Streptomyces canus | reverse complement strand
AATTTTTGAGAAAACCCCCGTTCCATTCGGAACGGGGGTTTTCTGCGTTTAGGCTCGGTGTCATGCGCTACGACCTCGTCATCTTCGACAACGACGGTGTTCTCGTCGACAGTGAGCCGATTTCCAATCGGCATCTCGCGGCGTATCTGACGGAGCTCGGCCACCCGACCTCCTACGAGGACTCCATCCGTGACTACATGGGCTCCGCCATGCACCGGATCCACGACCTCGTCCTGGAACGGACCGGGCGGCGGTTGCCGGAGGACTTCGACGACGTCTTCCATGCGCGGGTGTTCGCCGCGTTCGAACGGGAGTTGCAGCCGGTGGCCGGCGTGGCGGGCGTACTGGAGAAGCTGGCGGCGGACGGAGTGCCGTACTGCGTGGCGTCCTCCGGGAGTCATGAGCGGATCCGGGTGGGGCATCGGGCGACCGGGCTCGACCGGTGGTTCGCGGACGAGCAGCTCTTCAGTTCGCAGGATGTGGGGCGGGGGAAGCCGGCGCCGGATCTGTTCCTCTACGCCGCCGAGCGGATGGGGGTCGAGCCCGGGCGGTGTGTGGTGGTCGAGGACAGTCCGCTGGGCGTGCAGGCCGCTGTCGCGGCCGGGATGGACGTGTACGGCTTCACCGCCATGACGCCTGCCGCCAAGCTGGCGGGGGCCAACCAACTCTTCTCCGACATGGGGGAGTTGGCTGACCTGCTCGTCTGACATTTGTCATGCCGAGGTCCGGACGATCGTTTCTGTTGGCACCCCCTCGCCGGACGAGAAGCTGAGGGCATGACGACGAAGACGAACTCGAAGCGCGCGAACCTGGCTCCCCTGATCGTGGACGTGGCTGTGCCGATCGGGGCGTACTACCTGCTCAAGGACGGGCTCGGGACGAGCACGCTGACGGCGCTGGGCCTCAGCAGTGTCGTGCCCGCGGTGCGGACCGGCTGGAGCGTGGTGAAGGAGCGCGCGGTCAACGGCCTCGCCGCGCTCATCCTCGTCGTCAACGTCGTGGGGCTGCTGCTCAGCCTCGTCGCCGGCGACCCGCGGCTGATGCTCGCCAAGGACAGCGGGGTCAGCAGTGTGATCGGGATCGGCATCCTCGTCTCCGTCGCGCTCGGGAGGCCGATGATGACCGCGGGGATGAAGCCCTGGCTGGTGAAGGGGATCGCTGAGCGAGAGGCCGCCTGGGCGCGGCTCCAGGACGGGTCGGCGGACTTCCGGCGGGCCGAGCGGCGGTTCTCCGTGGTGTGGGGGGTCGTTCTGCTCGCGGAGTGTGTGCTGCGGGTCGTGGGGGCCTACACGCTGCCCGTGGACACGATGGTCTGGCTCGGGTCCGTCGTCATGGTCGTGGCGATGGCTGTGGCCTTCCTGGTCAGCGGGGCCGTGGGCGCCGGACCCATGGCCCGGATGCTGTGCGCCGAGACGAAGGCGGGGGCCGTATCGAGGCCCGAGGTGGCCCTCGCCCGATAAAGATGAGGGAAATTCATCTTTGGCTGGATCTACCCACGAGTACGCCGGGGCCCTACGCTCGCCGCCATGACAGATGTGCTGCGGCGCGGTAGGGCCTCGCTGGCGTTCAGCTTCTTCGCGCAAGGTGTCGCCTTTGCTCTGCTGGTGACGCGGATCCCCGCCATCCAGGACCGGTACGGCGTCTCCGACGCGCTGCTGCCGGCTTTCCTGGCCGCCGTGCCGATCCTTGCCGGGGTCGGGAGCGTCTCGACCGAGCACCTGGTGAAGCGGATCCCGCCCAGCCGGCTGCTGCGGTTCGCCCAGCCGGTCGTGCTCCTGGCGCTGCTCGGGGTAGGGGCCGGGGACTCGACGCTCGAGTTGGGGTTCTCGCTCGGCGCCTTCGGGCTCGCCGTGGGCATGCTCGACGCGTCCATGAACATGCTCGGGGTGAGCCTGCAGCGGGCGTACGGGCGCAGCATCATGCTGAGCTTCCACGCGGTGTTCAGTCTCGGCGGGATAGCCGGGGCCTCGCTCGCCTGGGTGGGGGCGCACTGGCATCTCGCGCTGTTCGTGTCCTATCTGCCGGTCGTGGTGGTGCTGCTGCCGCTGTGCCTGGTGGGGAGTCGGTGGTACGTCGACGCGGACGCCACCGTCGTGGAGGAGAAGCCTCAGGGCGGCCAGACGGTCGCCTTCAAGCTGCTGCTGCCGCTGTGTCTGGTGATGACCTTCGCGTATATCGGCGACTCCACCGTCTCCAACTGGAGCGCGAAGTATCTGGATGACGTGCTGGGGAGCTCGGAGCAGCTGGCCACCGTGCCGTACAACGTGTACATGGTGACCACGCTGATCGGGCGGACCATCGGGGACTTCGGGGTGCGGCGGTTCGGGGCCGCGACGGTCGTACGACTGGGGTCGGTGGTGGCAGCCGGAGGGTTCGCGGTGGTGGCCGTGGCGCCCGGACCGTGGGTCGGGATGCTCGGGTTCACGCTGCTGGGGCTGGGGTTGTGTGTGCTGGTGCCGCAGACCTTCGCGGCGGCGGGGCGGTTGTTCCCGGGAGCCTCGGACGCTGCGGTCGCTCGGCTCAATGTCTTCAATTACGTGGGGTTTCTGGTCGGTTCGCCGTTGGTGGGGGCCCTGGGGGATGCGTGGAGCTATCGCGGGGCCATGCTGGTGCCGATGGTGTTGGTGCTGGTGACGCTCGTGTACGCCAAGTCGTTCGCGGCTCAACCGGACCGATACGGTGGCGGGCATGAGCGGCCGCGCACAGCTGATGTGGGACGAGGCAGTAACGGGCTATGACTTCGGTCCGGACCATCCGATGGATCCGGTCCGGCTCGACCTGACCCGGCGCCTGGTGGACGCCTTCGGGCTGGACCGGGACGTGGAGGTCGTGTCCGCGAAGGCGGCGGGCGAGTCGACCTTGCGGCTCGTGCACCGGGAGGACTACGTCGAGGCCGTGAAGGCGGCTTCCGTGGACCCGGGGGCGGCCGACCAGTCGTACGGGCTGGGGACGATGGATGATCCGGCCTTCGAGCGGATGCACGAGGTGTCCGCGCTGATCGCCGGGCAGTCGGTGGGGGCGGCGGAGGCCGTCTGGCGGGGGGAGGCCCTGCACGCGGTGAACTTCGCGGGCGGGCTGCACCACGCGATGCCCGGCGGTGCCTCGGGATTCTGTATCTACAACGACGCCTCGCTCGCCATCGCGCGGCTGCTGGAGTTGGGGGCCGAGCGGGTCGCCTATGTGGATGTCGACGTGCATCACGGGGACGGGGTGCAGGCGGCGTTCTGGGAGGATCCCCGGGTTCTGACGATCTCGCTGCACGAGCATCCTCGGACGTTGTTTCCGCAGACCGGGTGGCCGGAGGAGACGGGGGCGGACTCGGCCGAGGGCAGCGCCGTGAATGTGGCGTTGCCGGCGGGGACGGGGGACGCGGGGTGGCTGCGGGCGTTCCATGCGGTGGTGCCGGAGCTGATCGCCGACTTCCGGCCGGATGTGCTGGTGACGCAGCATGGGGCGGACACGCACTTCGAGGATCCGCTGGCCCATCTCGCGGTGTCGTTGGATGCGCAGCGGGCTGTGCAGGTGGCGTGTCATGAGCTGGCGCACGAGTACGCCGGGGGGAAGTGGATCGCGCTCGGGGGCGGGGGGTACGCCGTGGTGGATGTCGTACCCCGGTCCTGGACCCACCTGGTGGGGATCGCTGCGGGGCGGCCGGTCGAGCCCGAGGCGGTGATTCCCGAGGGGTGGCGGCAGGAAGTGTTCGCCCGGACCCGGCAGTTGGCGCCGGCGCGGATGACGGACGGCCGGTGGCCGGTGGCCTATGCGGAGTGGGATGCGGGGTACGACCCCGCGGATCGGCTGGACCAGGCGGTGCTGGCCACTCGGCGGGCGGTGTTCCCGTTGCGGGGGTTGCTGGCGTAGCAGGTCACGACTGACCGCAGCTGTGCGGGCCCGTTACGCCAACTGTGCGGTGTTTCCCTGTTCCCATCCCCTCCTCCGAGCCCGTCCGCCACCATCACTCAGGTGTTGAGCACCGGTGCCCTCCGCGCCCATCTGCTGGCCGCTCGTCTGGCCGGGCCCGTGGCCACCTCCCGGGAGCGGAGTCTGCGGAGTTACCGGTTGTTCGCGGCTCGGGATCCAAGGGGGCTGATCGGGATCGATCCCGAGTGGTCGTGGAACGAGCGGGATCTGATCGGTCTCATGGCCGACAAGTGCGGAGTTTCGGGCGATCCGCGGCACACAAGTGGACATGACGTGATCGATCCTGAGCGAACCCTCGTCGCGCTCGACGCCTTCGCGGGACGGCTCGAGGCAGTTGCCCAGCGCAAGGGGGTCGTGCTCCTCGGCACCGGCCATCCGCACCGACTGCTCGGCTTCTACGCCGCCATCGCGGACGCCCTCTCGGCGGCGGGATGTGCCGTCCTCACCCCTGCGCATGGTCACTGTGTCGACATAACGACCCGGTTCGGTCTACGCACGTACAACCTTGACTACGTACGAGGAGTCGCGCTCGTGCGGGAACCCGACGCGGAGCGCTCCGGTGGTGAGACCGGCGCACACTCGCACTCACCGCTGCCGGTTCGTACCGTGCTGGCGGCCGCGGCCGAGAGCGGCGGGCCGCTCCCCGAGCTCGTGGTCGGGGACCACGGTTGGGTCTGCGGAGCAGGTCAGCTGGGGTTTGAGGCCATTGGGCTGGCGGATACGGATGACCCCGCGCTCTTTGTGGGGGAGGCCGAGGGGGCCGTGTCCGTCGTCGTTCCACTTGATGACGCTGTGCGGTCTGATTACTACCTGCCGCTGACCCGCTACGTACTCAATCGAGCGTGTCTGTCACAGTAGGCCGCCGATGGGTGCACCTCTTCCCCACTTGCATCACCCGCCCCTACATTGGGGAGTGAGCACGCAGCGACGAAGAGTCACCGGAAGGGGAAGCCGGTGGCCGTCGAGTGCGGAAGGTTCAGGTGTGTCATGGCTGCTGAACAGAGGCCTCTGAGCGAGGTTCAGTTCCTTACCGTGGCGGAAGTCGCCTCGGTGATGCGAGTGTCGAAGATGACCGTGTACCGACTGGTGCACAGCGGTCATCTGCCCGCGATCAGGGTGGGGCGGTCCTTCCGCGTCCCCGAGAACGCGGTTCACGAGTACCTCCGCGAGAGCTATGTGGGGGTGGAGACGGCCTGACGACAAGGGACTCGGGGAGGTCTCAAGGGGGCCTCAGGGCACTCGTGGACCCCTGCCTGATCTCCCCGGTTCACCTCGATTACGACCTCAGCGCTCGGGCGGGTAGGCTAGCCCGTCGAAGGTCGTATGGGCCCATGGCGCCCAGCACCGAGTGATGAGAAGTGAGCGAGGGTAGTCGTGGGCTCTGTTATCAAGAAGCGGCGCAAGCGGATGGCCAAGAAGAAGCACCGCAAGCTGCTCAAGCGCACGCGCGTTCAGCGTCGCAACAAGAAGTAGGCGACGCCGCGGAAGCGTGTTTTGTGGCCCCCCACCCAATGCCGGTGGGGGGCCATACGCGTGTCAGGACGTGCGCATGGGCTGAATGTCGTCACTTCGCGCAGTGGGCAGTCATCACAGCGCAACATCGACCCGCTAAGTTGGCGGCACACGGGGAACGCGGCACAGGACCGGTGCCGTATCAGGGCGGCACCAGGGCTGGACCACGGCTGGAAGGAAGGCGCTGATCTTGGGAAAGGTCGTGCTCGTGACCGGAGTGGCCCGACAGCTGGGGGGCCGGTTCGTACGACGCATCCAGCGTGACCCGCAAGTGGACCGGGTGATCGCCGTGGACGCGGTGGCGCCGGAGCATCATCTGGGCGGTGCCGACTTCGTCCAGGCGGACATCAGGCAGCCCGGCATCGCGCGGGTACTGGCCGAGACGGCCGCCGACACCGTCGTACACCTGGATGTGACGGCGATGGCGCTCGGCAGCGGGAGCCGGACCACGGTCAAGGAGACCAACGTCATCGGCACCATGCAGCTGCTCGGGGCCTGTCAGAAGTCGCCGAACGTCAAGCGGCTCGTGGTGAAGTCCAGTACGAACGTGTACGGCTCGGCGCCGCGTGATCCCGCCGTGTTCACGGAGACCACGCCGCCCAAGTCCCTGCCGTCCGGTGGCTTCGCCAAGGACACCGTCGAGGTCGAGGGGTATGTGCGGGGCTTCGCGCGGCGGCGGCCGGACGTGGCCGTGTGTGTGCTGAGATTCGCCAACATCCTGGGGCCGACGGCGGACACCCCGCTCGCCTCGTACTTCACGCTCCCGGTGCTGCCGACCGTGTTCGGGTACGACCCCCGGCTGCAGTTCGTGCACGAGGACGATGTGATCGAGGTGCTCAGGATCGCCTCGCACGAACCGGAGCGGGGCACGCTCAACAGCGGCACCTTCAACATCGCGGGCGACGGGGTCCTGTTGCTGTCGCAGTGTTCCCGGCGGCTCGGGAGGCCCACCGTGCCCCTGCTGCTGCCCGCCGTCACCTGGGCCGGGTCGCTGGTGCGGACGCTCGGCATGACGGACTTCTCGCCCGAGCAGATCCGGCTGCTCACCCACGGCCGGGTCGTGTCGACGGTCCAGATGCGTGAGACGCTCGGATTCCGGCCGAAGTACACGACGGCGGAGACCTTCGCGGAGTTCGCGCGCAGCCAGGGACCGGGGCTGCTGCCGCCGGAGGCCCTCGCGGGGGCCGTCGACAGGATCGCCGCGCTGCCCCTCGCGGGCGGCGGCCACCCCCCGACGCAGAGCGCCAACTGAGGAGCGCATCAACGATGGCGGACGCCAAGGTCATTCCGTTCGACGACGACCGGTCCCGCGCAGGCGCCGTACAGCGGCCGGCGCGGCGCCGTAGTGCGGGGAGCCGGCGCAAGGGCTCCGAGCCCGCGCTGGTCCGTGAGGTCCAGCCCCTGCCCAGCAGGGCCTCCGCGCAGGATGATGTTCCTGTGACGCGTGAGGAAGAGCCGCCGCAGCAGGCGAACGACGAGGGCGGCCTCGAGCGGCGGATCGCCGGAGGCCTCAGCTTCCTGCGCCGCCGGCTCACCGGGGACTACGAGGTCGACGACTTCGGCTACGACGAGGAACTGACCGACCAGGTCCTGATGTCCCTGCTGCGGCCGGTGTACGAGAAGTACTTCCGGGTCGAGGTGAAGGGCGTCGAGAACATCCCGGCGGAGGGTGGCGCGCTGATCGTCGCCAACCACTCCGGGACGCTGCCGCTGGACGGCCTGATGATGCAGGTCGCCGTCCACGATCAGCACCCCGCGAACCGGCACCTGCGGCTGCTGGCGGCGGACCTGGTCTTCATGCTGCCGGTGGTCAACGAACTCGCCCGCAAGGCCGGTCACACCCTCGCCTGCGCGGAGGACGCCGAGCGGTTGCTGGGGCGCGGTGAGCTGGTCGGTGTGATGCCGGAGGGCTTCAAGGGCATCGGCAAGCCGTTCAGCGAGCGCTACAAGCTCCAGCGCTTCGGCCGGGGCGGGTTCGTCTCCACGGCCCTGCGCCAGCGCACCCCGATCATTCCGTGCTCGATCGTGGGCGCGGAGGAGATCTACCCGATGATCGGCAACGCGAAGACGTTGGCCCGTCTGCTGGGGTTCCCGTACTTCCCGCTGACGCCGACCTTCCCCTGGCTGGGTCCCCTTGGCGCGGTTCCGCTGCCGACGAAGTGGACGATCCAGTTCGGCGAGCCGATCCTCACGGACGGCTATCCGCCGGAGGCCGCGGAGGATCCGATGCTGATGTTCAACCTGACCGACCAGGTCAGGGAACAGATCCAGCACACGCTGTACAAGTTGCTGGTGCAGCGGCGGTCGGTGTTCTTCTGAGTCCTCCGGGTGTGGAGCCGACGGACGGAGTCCGGCGCAGCCGTGCGAAGCCCGCGGAGCGGTGCGAGGGCGGCCGTGTGGATCGGTCGTTGGCCCGTCTGCTGGGGTTCCCGTACTTCTCGCTGACGCCGACTGTCCCCTGGCTGGGTCCCCTTGGCGCGGTTCCGCTGCCGACGAAGTGGACGATCCAGTTCGGCGAGCCGATCCTCACGGACGGCTATCCGCCGGAGGCCGCGGAGGATCCGATGCTGATGTTCAGCAAGGTGCTGGTGCAGCGGCGGTCGGTGTTCTTCTGATCTTTTCTGTCGTACGACGACGGGGGGCGCCCTTCCCACGAAGGGCGCCCCCCGTCGTCGTACCGGAGGAGCTAGTTCGAGTTCTCGCCGTCGATTCCCAGGCCGGGCAGGAGGCCCGGGAGGAGGGGCGGGAGGGTGACGTCCGGGTCGGACGACGGGGCGGGGGAGGTCGGGGTGGCGGTGCCGGTGGCCTTCGGCGGGTCGAGGAGGCCACCGGTGTTGCCGCCGAGCAGGCCGTCGTCCTCACCGGTGGACGTGGCCGACTTGCTCGGGCTGCTGCCGCCGCTGTGCTCGGAGGAGCCGCCGGTGCCCGGAGCCGTGGACCGGCCGGAACCGGTCGAGGCGTCGGCGGACGCCGTCCCGGAGCGCTGCCGCTGACCCGAGCCACCGCCGCGGGCGGGGGGTTCGGGCAGGAGGGACTGCAGCGGGGCGACCTCTTCGTCTATGGCGTCGAAGACCGACGACACCTGGTTGCTGACATCGCCGAGCTGCACGGGCAGCCGCTCGCGGAGCGCGCCCCAGGCCTCGCGGTGCGAGCGCGAGAAGCTGGAGAGGGCCTGGATGGGGCCCAGGGAGTTCGGGTCGCGGTCGTACGCCTCGTGCAGCAGGCGGTGGCCTTCGGCGGCGTCGTGCTGCATGCCGGACAGGGCGCGGCGGATCTCGCTCAGGGACTCGTGGTCGAGGTGACCGCCCCGGCCGCGCTCCATCAGGCGGCGGGCCTCGCTCAGCCGGGTGGAGGCCTGGTCGAGGTAGGCGACACCGCGCTCGTCGTCACCGTCGGACAGGTAGCTGAGCTTGAAGTCCTCGATGCCGCGCTTGAGGCCGTACAGCGAGTCCCCGGGCAGGGCGTCCGAGCTGGCCGCGGCCACTCCGCCGAAGGCTCCGGCGGCGACTCCGACGCTCAGGCCGCCCGCGGCCAGGCCCTTGGTGAGCCGGGAACGCGGTCGCAGTTTCCCGAGCGGACTGGCCCGGTGGGCGGCTCCCGCCCGATGGGACCGTTGCTCGGGCACCGCGGTTTCCATCCCGTCGCCCTCCAGCAGCATGGCCTCCATCGCGGCCACGAGCTGGGCTCGCTGGACGACCTTGACCTCAGGGTCCAGCTCAGGCCTGGGCAGCTCGCCAAGACACTCCGCGAGGGTCAACAGGCGGTCCTGCCCGGTGTGTTCCCCAGCGGCCGGCTGGTGTCCTTCGGACTGCTCGGCCGCCGGGTCCCGGTCGGACTGCTCCTCCAGGGCCTGGGCGAAGGCGTTCGCCCGCCGGTGCGCCGATACGTTCGCGATCACTGGCGGCACCTCCTCTCGTCATGACGGTCGACTCCCCAGGGGGTCCTGAGGGTTGCACACCCTGACCACAAGCACACGATCGAGTGATCGAAGTCGGCCAGGGAGTGACCACAGGGAGCCTGCATCCCGCACAACGAGCGGCGTGGCACTTGGGTTACGGACTGCGGATGATCGGATCGGGAAGGCAACGGTCTTTCACCGAGAGCGAGTTGGCGGTTACCGGGCGTGCGCTCTCAGCGGACGTCGTCCGGGAGGAGACGCGCCAGTGTGCGTACGGCCCGGTACTGGAGGGTCTTGATGGCGCCTTCGTTCTTGCCCATCACCCGGGCGGTCTCGGCGACGGAGAGGCCCTGGAGGAAACGGAGGGTCACGCACTCCTGCTGCTGCGGGTTGAGCCGGCGGACGGCGTCCAGCAGCGCGGCGTTGGAGAGCGACTCCAGGACGGAGTCCTCGGGCGAGCGCTCGACCTCGTTGGCGTCGAGCATCTCGCCGGTGGTGACCTCGAGACGGAACCGGCTCGACTTGAAGTGGTCGGCGACGAGGTTGCGCGCGATGGTGACCAGCCAGGCGCCGAAGTCGCGGCCCTGCCAGGTGAACGTGCCGATTCTTCTGAGCGCGCGCAGGAATGTCTCGCTGGTCAGGTCCTCGGCGGTGGCCTTACCTCCTACCCGGTAATAGATGTACCGGTACACCGTGTCGCTGTACTGGTCGTACAGGCGGCCGAAGGCGTCGGCCTCGCCGGCCTGGGCGCGTTCGACCAGGTCCATCATGCGGGCGCTGTCGCTGTCCGCAGCCGGACGGCGGGCGGGGGCGGCGCCGGTCGAACGCCCTCGTCTGCCGACGGCCGCGGAACCGTCGGCCAGTGCGTAGCACGGGCCGATCGGTGCCGCGGCTGCGGCGAGGGCGGGGACGGCGTACGCGGTGGGGACGAAGCCGCGCAACAGGTCCAGGACCGTTGCGCGCAGCGTAGCCAGGCCCGAGGCGTCAACCCCGACGTGTGGGTACACGGGACTCCCAGAGGCAGAGCTTCCATCACGTGCAGTACGGGACCGTTCACCCGTCGTAGCGACGGAAGGGGTACCGGATTGCGTCTGAGGAGAATAACGCTTAGTGCAGGCCCTGCTACACCCAGTTGCTCTATTCATCGATTACGTCGCTTCTGTAACCGATTGGGAGCAGTTCAAGTGCCTGAGAGTGACCGGTTGTTGATCGAAAGCGGTCGTGTTCTGCCAGGGAACGGGGCGTGTTGTGGCCGTGTGCAGCCAATGTGCCTGCACACGGGGTTACGCCCGTAAAACCGGTGGATTGGCGTGTTCGCCCGGCTACCGGCGGCGTTTGTGCAGGGCGATCGCCGCCGCCGTACCGCCTGCCACCGCTCCCACGCCGGCCGCCGCCGGGATGCCGACCTTCGCCGCCTTGCGGCCCGTGCGGTAGTCACGCAGGCGCCAGTCCAGTTGACGGGCGTGCTTGCGGAGCTTGGTGTCCGGGTTGATCGCGTAGGGGTGGCCGACCAGCGAGAGCATCGGGATGTCGTTGTGGCTGTCGCTGTACGCCGCGCAGCGCGACAGGTCGAGGCCCTCCGCCGCTGCCAGGGCCCGGACCGCCTCCGCCTTCGCGGGGCCGTGGAGGGGTTCGCCCACGAGCTTGCCCGTGTAGACGCCGTCCACCGACTCCGCCACGGTGCCGAGGGCGCCGGTGAGGCCGAGGCGGCGGGCGATCACCTGGGCGATCTCCACCGGGGCCGCTGTGACCAGCCACACCTTCTGGCCGGCGTCCAGGTGCGCCTGTGCGAGCGCGCGGGTGCCCGGCCAGATGCGCTCGGCCATGTACTCGTCGTAGATCTCCTCGCCGATCGACTGGAGCTCGGCGACGCGGTGGCCCTTGACGATCGACAGCGCGGAGTCCCGGGCCTCCTGCATGTGCTCCGGGTCCTCGACGCCGGCGAGGCGGAACCACGCCTGCTGCCAGGCGAACTTCGCGAGCTCGCGGGTCTCGAAGAACTTCCGTTTGTACAGGCCACGGCCGAAGTGGAAGAGGGCGGCGCCCTGCATCACCGTGTTGTCCAGGTCGAAGAAGGCGGCAGCCTTGTCGTCGCCCAGGACCGGGAACTGGGACTCCGGTTCCGTACCAGGGGTCTCCTCGACCTCCTGGGAGGACTTGCGCGCAGCCTCTGCCGAGGCCTCGCCTGCCAACACGCTCCGCGCCGTGGCGGAGCGCCTACGGGGAGTGAGCCATCCGAGAGCGGCCATGGCGTGAGCATAGCCAGTCTGTTCGGTGGTTCCGGAGTCGAGAGGTTCGAAGGGTGTGAACTCTCCGCGACCGTGTCGTTAAGCAAGGGCGAGAATGGCCCACATGAGTCCCATCTTTCGCCGCAGGACGGCCAGGCTTCCCGAGGAACGGCTCGTCACCCTCATCCGCAAGCCGGGCTGCCATCTGTGTGACGACGCCCAGTCCGTGATCGAGAAGGTGTGTGGAGATCTCGGGGTTCCGTGGGAGCGGAAGAGCATTGACGAGGATCCTCAACTCCACGATCAGTACTGGGAGCAGATCCCGGTGGTACTCGTCGACGGTGAACAGCACACCTTCTGGCGGGTGAACGAAGATCGCCTCCGCAAGGCCCTGACGGACTAGTCCAACTGGTCCGACAGGTCGCTTAGGATCGATGGCGACGTGGTCCTGGGGGCGGGATTGAAGAGGGAAGTGTGCCGTTTTGCCT
The DNA here is from genome assembly GCF_001514145.1 of Streptomyces canus. Classification (GTDB taxonomy): domain Bacteria; phylum Actinomycetota; class Actinomycetes; order Streptomycetales; family Streptomycetaceae; genus Streptomyces; species Streptomyces canus. The sequence goes on along the minus strand of NZ_KQ948657.1, from coordinate 1,009,615 downwards.
CCGAGAGAGACGCGCGTGACCCCGGTCACGTTGGCCGGGCAAATCGGACACCATCTTTGTGCACGCGTTCACAAAGACATAGCCTGCTTTCGACGGGGCGGTCTGGGGACGCATGACCGCCTACAGCCCCGCTCTACCCGCAGGAGCACCGTGGCAACTGGCCGAACTCACCGACCGGCGACCCGTAGCCGAGGGATTCCCGAGGCCACCGTCGCCAGGCTTCCGCTGTATCTCCGAGCCCTGACCGCACTGTCGGAGCGCTCGGTACCCACGGTCTCCTCCGAGGAGCTCGCGGCCGCCGCGGGGGTCAATTCCGCGAAGCTGCGCAAGGACTTCTCCTACCTGGGTTCCTACGGAACGCGCGGTGTCGGCTACGACGTCGAGTATCTCGTCTACCAGATCTCCCGCGAACTCGGCCTGACCCAGGACTGGCCGGTTGTGATCGTCGGTATCGGTAATCTCGGCGCCGCTCTCGCCAACTACGGCGGCTTCGCGTCCCGTGGATTCCGTGTCGCGGCGCTGATCGACGCCGATCCCGCGATGGCCGGCAAGCCCGTCGCGGGCATTCCGGTGCAGCACTCGGACGACCTGGAAAAAATCATCGAGGACAACGGCGTGTCCATCGGTGTCATCGCCACCCCCGCCGGTGCCGCCCAGCCGGTCTGCGACCGGCTCGTGGCCGCCGGGGTCACGTCCATCCTGAACTTCGCGCCGACCGTGCTGTCCGTGCCCGACGGCGTCGACGTGCGCAAGGTCGACCTCTCCATCGAGCTGCAGATCCTCGCCTTCCACGAGCAGCGCAAGGCCGGTGAGGAGGCCGCCGCCGCTGCCGACGGCGCCGGTCCGGTCGTCGCCGGCCGCAGCGACTCCGCCGACAAGGGACCCGACGGGGACGTACCCGCCGTGATGCCGGCATGAGTCTCCTCGTCGTCGGGCTGAGCCACCGCAGCGCGCCGGTCAGCGTGCTCGAGCGGGCGGCTCTCCATGCCGATGCGCAGGTGAAGCTGGTCCAGGACACGGTCGCCGCCGACCCGGCCACGGAGGCCGCGGTGCTGGCCACCTGCAACCGGATCGAGCTGTACGCCGACGTGGACAAGTTCCACGCCGGGGTGGCCGAGCTGTCCACGCTGCTCGCGCAGCACAGTGGGGTGGGGCTCGACGAGCTCACTCCGTATCTCTACGTGCACTACGAGGACCGGGCCGTTCATCACCTCTTCTCCGTGGCCTGTGGGCTGGACTCCATGGTCGTCGGGGAGGGGCAGATCCTCGGCCAGATAAAGGACTCGCTGGCGCGGGCTCAGGAGCTGCACACGGCCGGACGGCTGCTCAACGACCTGTTCCAACAGGCGCTGCGGGTCGGGAAGCGGGCCCACTCCGAGACCGGGATCGACCGGGCGGGGCAGTCGCTGGTCACGTTCGGGCTGGAGCAACTGGCTCTCGGCGCGGAGGTGTCGGACTGGGCGCGAGGGAAGAAGGCGCTGGTCATCGGGGCCGGGTCGATGTCCTCGCTGGCCGCGGCGACGCTGGCGCGGGTCGGGGTCAGGGAGATCGTCGTCGCCAACCGGACGGCTGACCGGGCCGAGCGGCTCGCGGAGATTCTCAATGAAGGCGGGGACGTGTCCGCCCGCGCGGTACCGATGGATTCGGTGTCGGACGAGCTGACACGTGCAGATGTCGTGGTGTCCTGTACGGGAGCCACCGGGCTCGTACTCAGTGCCGAGGCTGTCGCCGCGGCACGGGGGTCGGTCGCACCACTCGGCGTTGACGAGGTGCCGCCCTTCCGTGAGTCGGGATCCGCCCCGGCGGCACGACAGCCCGCAGGCTCCGCGACGGACGAGAACTGTCCGCTCGACCTGGCTCCCATACAGGCCACCCCCGGTTTCTCCGTGCTCGGTGAGGCCGCTGTCGCCGGAATGGCCGCCTCCGAGCTGGAGCAGCACGCCGCGTGGGTGGACAACGCGCCGCGGCCGCAGAGTTCCGGGTCGGTCGCGACCGTGCTCGATCCCGCCGAGGAAGCCGAGGCCATCGCGGCGCTCGCGGCCACCGCCGCCGTCATCGGGCGAGTGCCCGAGCGGCGCAGGCCCGAGCCCGTCGCCGAGATTCCGCGGCCCACCCCCTCGCTCTTCCTGCTCGACCTCGCCATGCCCCGGGACATCGACGCCGCCGTGCACCGCCTGGGCGGGGTGCGGCTCGTCGACATCGAGTCCCTCGCCGACGCTTCGGCGGACGCTCCCATGGCGGCCGACGTCGACCAGGTCCGTCGTATCGTGGCCGACGAGGTCGCCGCCTTCGGGGCCGCGCTCAGGGCCGCGCACATCACGCCGACCGTCGTCGCGCTGCGGTCCATGGCCGCCGACGTCGTCGCCGGTGAGATCGCCCGGCTCGACGGGCGGCTGCCGGGACTCGACGACAAGCAGCGCGGTGAGATCACGCAGACCGTGCGGCGCGTGGTCGACAAGCTGCTGCACGCGCCGACCGTACGGGTCAAGCAACTCGCGGCCGAGCCCGGCGGTGCCGGGTACGCGGACGCGTTGCGGACTTTGTTCGACCTCGACCCCGAGACGGTGGCCGCCGTCTCCCGCGCCGAGGACAGCACCACCGATGAGAAAGACCGAGGCTCGTCATGAGTACCAAGGCGCTACGACTGGGGACCAGGCGGAGCAAACTCGCCATGTCCCAGTCGCGGCAGGTGGCGGACGCCGTGAGCCAGGTGACCGGGCAGCCCGTCGAGCTCGTGGAGATCACCACGTACGGCGATGTGTCCAAGGAGGCGCTCGCGCAGATCGGCGGCACCGGCGTCTTCGTGACCGCGCTGCGCGAAGCCCTGCTCAAGGGCGAGGTCGACTTCGCGGTGCACTCGCTCAAGGACCTGCCCACCGGGCAGCCGGACGAGCTGGTGTTGGCCGCGATACCCGAGCGCGAGGACCCGCGGGACGTCATCGTCGCCCGGGATGCCCTGAAGTTCACCGACCTGCCCCCCGGCGCCCGCATCGGTACCGGTTCCCCCCGGCGCACGGCGCAGCTGAACGCGTACGCCCGCGCACACGGACTTGATATCGAGACGGTTGCGATCCGGGGGAACATCGACACCCGCGTGCGGTTCGTGCGCGATGGTGAGCTTGATGCGGTGGTGCTGGCCGCGGCAGGGCTCACCCGCATCGGCCGTATCGACGAAGTGACCGATTTCCTCTCGGTCGACACAGTTTTGCCCGCTCCCGGCCAGGGAGCACTCGCGATCGAATGCACCGCGGACAACGCGGACCTGATCGCAGCGCTCGGCGAGCTCGACGACCCGTTCACGCGGGTCGCCGTGACCGCCGAACGGTCACTGCTCGCCGCCCTGGAGGCCGGCTGCTCCGCCCCTGTGGGCGCGCTGGCCGACCTGCTGGCCGACGGGCAGATTGTCAAGGAAATGCGCCTGCGGGGCGTCGTCGGCACGACCGACGGCTCTCGCACGGTGCAGTTGTCCACCACCGGTCCCGTGCCCGAGACGTACGACCAAGCAATGGCGCTCGGCCGTGAACTCGCGGCCGAGATGCTTGCCCAGGGCGCGGCCGGTCTGATGGGGGAGCGAGCACAGTGAGCCCCACCACTCTTCCCGCCGGTCCTGAACACGGGCACGTCACCTTCCTCGGTGCCGGACCCGGAGATCCGGGACTGCTGACTCTGCGCGCCGTCGAGGCGCTCACGAACGCGGACGTTCTCGTCGCCGGGCACGAAGTGCTCGACGTCGTACGCGTCCACGCTCGGTCGGGCGTCGCCGTCGTGGACACGGACACGGAGTCGCCTTCGACTCCGGTTCCGGGCACGGGCGCGCCCCAACTAACGATCGTTGACGGCTCGTCAACAACCGCAGCTGCCCCCGCTGTACGGGATGCCGCACATCTTGTCATGGAGGCCGCGAGGGGCGGCAGGCGGGTCGTACGTGCGGTGTCCGGGGACCCCGGGCTCGACGCGTACGCCGCCGAGGAGATGTTGGCCTGCGCCCGCGCGGGCGTCCCCTTCGAGGTCGTGCCCGGTGTCGCCGCCGCGGTCGGTGTACCCGCGTACGCCGGTGTGCCGCTGCGCGACGCCCAGGGCGCGGACGTGCGGTTCGTGGACGCGCGGACGGCCTCCGACCGGTGCTGGACGGAGGTGGGGGCGTCGGACGGGACCGTGGTCGTGTCGACGACCCTGGACTCCGTCGGTGCCGCCGCCGGGGAGCTGGTCGCGGCCGGGCGCAAGCCCGACACTCCGATGACGGTCACCGTCGCCGGTACGACCACCCGCCAGCGGACGTGGACGGCCACCCTGGGCACCATCGCCCAGACGCTCAAGCAGGCCAAGGTGCTGCCCTCGCCCGAGGGCGGGCGACCGGTGATAGTCGTGGTCGGTGAGCGTTCGGCCGCCGCGCAGCGCGACCAGCTGTCGTGGTTCGAGAACAAGCCGCTGTTCGGCTGGAAGGTTCTCGTGCCGCGTACGAAGGAGCAGGCGGCCTCGCTCTCCGACCAGCTGCGGTCCTACGGGGCCGTGCCGCACGAGGTGCCGACGATCGCCGTCGAGCCGCCGAGAACGCCCCAGCAGATGGAGCGGGCGGTCAAGGGACTCGTGACCGGACGCTACGAGTGGATCGCCTTCACCTCGGTCAACGCCGTCAAGGCCGTACGCGAGAAGTTCGAGGAGTACGGGCTCGACGCGCGTGCCTTCGCGGGGATCAAGGTCGCCGCGGTGGGCGAGCAGACGGCGAAGGCGCTGATCGCCTTCGGTGTGAAGCCCGATCTGGTGCCGAGCGGTGAGCAGTCGGCCGCGGGTCTTCTCGAGGACTGGCCGCCGTACGACCCGGTCTTCGACCCGATCGACCGGGTGTTCCTGCCGCGCGCCGACATCGCCACGGAGACTCTTGTCGCCGGGCTCATCGAGCTCGGGTGGGAGGTCGACGACGTCACCGCCTATCGGACCGTACGGGCCTCGCCGCCGCCGGCGGAGACGCGGGAGGCGATCAAGGGCGGTGGGTTCGACGCCGTTCTCTTCACGTCGTCGTCGACCGTGCGGAACCTGGTGGGCATCGCCGGGAAGCCGCACAACGTGACCGTGATCGCGTGCATCGGTCCCGCCACGGCCAAGACCGCCGAGGAGCACGGGCTGCGGGTGGATGTGATGGCTCCCGAGCCGTCCGTGCACAAGCTGGCCGAGGCCCTCGCCGACTTCGGGCTGAAGCGGCGGGCGGCGGCGGTCGAGGCCGGGGATCCGGTGACACGGCCGAGCGAGCGGCGGCCGGGGGCTCGGCGGCGGCGGTCGACGACCTGAGTGTTGCGGGGAGTGGTGTGGGTGCGCGGTGGCTGCGGAGGTCTGGTTCAGGCTGACGGAGCCACCGTGTGGCCGTAGCGCAAAAGATTCTCCGGGTCGTACGTCGACTTCGCGCGCCGCAGACGGTCGTAGACCTCCGGGGTCCAGGCGCGGGCGCGGTCCTTCTCGTCGCCCGGGGTGCCGTGCAGGTTGACCAGGGTGCGGCCGGTGCCGTACGCGGCCATCGCGGAGTTGAGGGCGGTCGTGGCGCGTTCCACCGCCTCGGCCATGGGGGGTGCCGCCAGGACGCCCACCGCCTCCAGGAGGTACTCGGCGTCCCGGGCGCAGACCGCGTCCGCCACGGCTGCGGGGCGGGACAGCGCCGCGCCCATGTGCCGGAGCTCGACCATCAGGAGCGGGAAGTCACCGGCGCCCGCCGCCGGGCCGGCCTGGTCCAGGAACGTGTCGATCGCCTGCGGTGTCAGCTCGCGCAGCAGGATGCAGGACTCGCGGGCCGGGAGTGGGTCCTGGGGGTCCAGGTAGATGCGGTCCACCGCCGCGTAGTCCATCTCCTCCACCGTGTCGATCACGACCGGTGCGGCCTCGCGGAGCGGGGTGAGGAGGTCCTGGCCCGCTGCCGTCTCGCCGGTCCAGGCGAGGCAGACCCTTGCCCAGAAGCCGCCCCGGAAGGGTTCGGGGATCTCCGGGAAGGGCGGTAGGCGCAGGATGCTGAAGGTGCTGTTCATCTCCGGCGGGATGTTCTGGGTCCAGGTCGCCCAGGTGGTCAGCAGGGGCTCGGCGTCCTCGCCCGCGCAGTAGATGCCGCCGCCGAGGATGCGGGGGAGCGGGAGGAGTTCGGTGACCAGGGAGGTCACCACTCCTACGTTGCCCTTGCCGCCGCGCAGGGCCCAGAAGAGGTCGGGTTCCGTGTCGGCGTCGGTGTGGTGGGGCGTTCCGTCGGGGGTGACGACCTCGAAGGAGCGGACCTTGTCGGCGGCGTAGCCGTAGGTGCGGCCGAGGACCGGGAGGCCGCCGCCGAGGGTGTAGCCGACGACGCCGGCGTCGGTGGAGGAGCCGTTCAGGGTGGCGAGGCCGTGGGGGGTGGCGGCGGCCAGGACGTGCCGCCACTTCGCGCCGGCGTCGATTCTCGCGGTGCGGGTGTCTTCGTCGACGTGTACGCCGGTCATGCGGGTGGTGTTGATCAGCAGGCCGTTCGCTATGGGGAAGTTGGCGCCGTGGCCGGTGGCCTGGACGGTGACGGGGGTGTGGGTGGCCGAGGCCCAGCGCAGGGCGATGACGATGTCCTCGGCGCGGGTGGCACCGACGACCACGTCAGGGGTGTGCAGGGCGGCCAGGTTGAAGCCGGTGACTTCGTCGGCGTAGCCGGGTTCGCCGGGGTGGATGACGGGGCCGTGGATCTGGTTGAGGGTGGGGTGGGTGTCGGGGGTGTTGGGGGTGTCGGGGGTGTTGGGGGTGGCAGCCATGGTGTCCTCCTGCCTTGTTCTTTCAGCTTGGACCTGGGGGTGGGGTGGCGCATGTGGGGGTGGCGCGTCGGGTCCTTGGGCGGCTGCGGGTGGGTGGGGGCGGGCGTTTTGCGCAGTTCCCCGCGCCCCTGGATGCCTGCGGCGCAGCTGCGGCCCCGGTGGGGGCGGGTGTAGCGCGTGCGGTGTGGTGGGTGGGTCGGGGCCGGGGTGGGGGGTGTCCGTCCTCGGTCCGGCGGTTGCTGTTGCTTCGGCTGTACTGGATAACGGACGCCGGCCGCTGCGGGCGGACACCCCCCACCCCGTCCCCTTCGCGCCGTACGCGGCGAACGGTCCGTCGTGGCGCGCGAGGTGACGATCGGGCTGTCGTGGCGCCGGTGACTGCAACTCCCCAGGGGCGCGGGGCTGTATCGATGTGCGGCTACCGCCGCGCGGGCGCGACCAGCCCCCACGGGCCTGCAGACGCGCAAGGACCCGACCTGGCACCCCCGTAGGCGACCGGCCCAAGCCCAGCGCAGCTGCCCGCAGCCGCACGACAACCCGACCCGGCACCCCAGTGGGTCCGACGGGGCGTCGGCAAAGGGGCCCGCGAGGCGGGCGTAGCTTAGGTGTATGACGACGTACGGATCCTTTCCCGGCACTCGGCCCCGGCGGCTGCGGACCAACCCCGTCATGCGCCGCATGGTCGCCGAGACCCGGCTGCACCCCGCTGACTTCATCCTCCCGGCGTTCGTGCTGGAAGGGGCGAGTGAGCCGGTGCCGATCTCGGCGATGCCCGGGGTCGTGCAGCACACGCGGGACAGTCTGAAGAAGGCGGCCGCGGAGGCCGTGGCGGCCGGGGTGTCGGGGATCATGCTCTTCGGGGTGCCGGAGGAGTCGAAGAAGGACGCTCTCGGAACGCCGGGCACCGACCCCGACGGGATTCTGCAGGTCGCCATCCGGGACGTACGGGCCGAGGTCGGGGACGACCTGCTGGTGATGTCCGATCTGTGTCTCGACGAGACCATCGACCACGGGCACTGCGGGGTGCTCGACGCGCAGGGGCGTGTCGACAATGACGCCACCCTCGAGCGGTACGCCGAGATGGCCCAGGTCCAGGCCGACGCCGGCGCCCATGTCGTGGGGCCCAGCGGGATGATGGACGGGCAGGTCGGGGTCGTCCGGGACGCGCTCGACCAGATCGGGCGGGAGGACGTGGCCATCCTGGCGTACACGGCCAAGTACGCCTCCGCGTTCTACGGGCCCTTCCGGGAGGCCGTCGCGTCGTCGTTGAAGGGTGACCGCAAGACCTATCAGCAGGACCCTGCCAACGCGCGGGAGTCGCTGCGCGAGCTCGCCCTCGATCTGGAGGAGGGTGCCGACATGGTGATGGTCAAGCCGGCCGGGCCCTACCTCGACATCCTCGCGCGGGTCGCGGACGCGGTCGATGTGCCCGTCGCCGCGTACCAGATCTCCGGTGAGTACTCGATGATCGAGGCCGCCGCCGAGAAGGGCTGGATCGACCGGGACCGGGCGATCCTGGAGACGCTGACCGGGATCAAGCGGGCCGGGGCGCAGAACATCCTCACCTACTGGGCGACCGAGGTGGCTCAGAAGCTCGGCTGACGAAGCCGCCGGACGGCGTGTCGCGGCAACGGTTCGAGCTCGGTCCGGATACGGGCGGGGCTCGTTCCGGCCAACGTCTGGATAACGGCGCCCACTTCGCTCGGTGATCTTCTGGTGTTGTGTCCGTAATGCGCAACCGGATGTGGCGGATTTGTCGGGCTGCGTCGAGCCTTCGCCTTGATGAACTGCTTACATCCGTCGAATTGACGAGTTCCCGACATCCTCCATATCTTCTGCGCCTGGCCTGATCCATTCGGAACGGTTCCGAGCGGCGATCTATGGGGGGACACCACCATGAGCTGGTTCATCGAGGTTCTCAAGAAGTACGCGGTCTTCAGTGGGCGTGCGCGCCGCAAGGAATACTGGATGTTCGCGCTGTTCGCCGGGATCATCTACGTCGTGTTCGCCGTCCTCGGCGTCGTCACCAAGCAGTCGTGGCTCGTGGCCATCCCCTACATCGCCTTCCTGCTGCCCGGCCTGGCCGTCACCGCGCGCCGTCTGCACGACACGGGCCGCAGCGGCTGGTGGATCCTGTTCGGCATCGTGCCGCTCGTCGGCGGCATCACGCTGTTCGTCTTCTCGGTGCTGGACAGCGAGCCGGGCGACAACAAGTACGGCCCGAACCCGAAGGCCCTCGCCCCCGCGCACGTGTGATGACGTAGCTCTGCTCCGAAGGCCGCCCGGTCAGTGCCGGGCGGCCTTCTGGTTTTCCGCGGAGCTCACCGCGGCCGCCTTGTTGTGGGCCGGGCCCTCGTCGCGTACGCCCTGGCCGTCCTTGCAGCCCGTGAGGGTGAGGAGCACGAGGAGGGTCAGCAGGGCGAGGGTGGTGGGGGTGTGGGGTCGGGTGGGCATGGGATCAGGCTGCGGGGGAGCGGGAGCGTTCGCCAGCCCTGGCGGGGGATTCGGGACGGCCTTGTGCCGGGTACTGGTCTGACCTGCGGAGACGTGGCTTCCCGAGTCCCTTTCGTGGGATGCGGGACGGCTATCTCGGGCACTGGGCACCATCAAGTCGCCCGGGGAGTTAGGTTCTTGACGATCGCGGTGGTTGTCCGTCGAAGGACCGACACATTCACAGGGGAGACGCCCATGTCCGGTGACGCGCTGAGCCAGGACCCGGCCGAGCTGGCCAGGAGGATCGACACCACGAAGGCACACCCGGCCCGCGTCTACGACGTCTTCCTCGGCGGCAAGGACAACTACCCCGCCGACCGTGAGGCGGCCGCCGCCGCGCTCGCCGCCAATCCCCGCGGCTACCTCGACGTACGCCACAACCGTGACTTCATGCGCCGGGCCGTCGACAGGCTGGCCGAGCGGGACGGCATCCGGCAGTTCCTCGACATCGGCACCGGACTGCCGACCGCGGAGAACGTCCACACGATCGCCCAGCGGATCCGGCCCGACGCGCGGGTCGTGTACGTCGACAACGACCCGGTGGTGCTGGCGCATGCCCGCGCGCTGCTCACCAGCGGACCCGAGGGGCGTACGGACTACATCGACGCCGACTTCAAGAGTCCCGCGCAGATCCTCGAACAGGCCGCCAAGACCCTGGACTTCGACCAGCCGATCGCCCTGTGCCTGGTCGCGATCCTGCACTTCGTCGAGGACGACAAGGCCTATCCGATCGTGCGGGAGCTCGTGGAGGCCCTGCCCTCCGGCAGCCGGATCGTGCTCAGCCATCTGACCGACGAGATGCACCCCGAGCCCACCCGCGCGGTCCAGCGGACCTACACCGAACGCGGGTTCACCTTCGTGTTCCGGTCCAAGGCGGAGGTGGAGCGGTTCTTCACCGACGTGCCGGGTGTCTCCCTGGACGAGCCCGGCGTGGTGCCCGCGCATCTGTGGCACCCCGGGCCGGCGCCCGCGCCGCCGGCCATCGACGCCGAGGACTTCGCGTCCCTCGACGACATCGAGAAGATCCGCTACCGGGACATCAACGATGTCACGGACGACGACATCAACGTCTACGGGGCGACCGGCACCAAGGCGTGAGCGGGTGCGTGACGTCCGTATCGCGGAAAGGTGCTTGTAGGCGGCATTCATTTGCTTAGGCTGCGCTGGACCCAGTCGTCGCAGTTCGCAGTCCGCAATTGAAGGAGCCGTGCCATGACGGTGCCCACGTTCGCTTCCGTGCCGCCGCTCGCCATCCGGGCCCGGTCGGTCGGTGGGTCGCCCGTACGGGACATCCTCGCCGTCACCGCCCGTCCCGAGGTGATCAACTTCGCGGGCGGGCTGCCGGCGCCGGAACTCTTCGACGCCGAGGGGATCGCGGACGCCTTTCGGGCGGTGCTCGAGGAGGTGCCCGAGCGGGCGCTCCAGTACTCGACCACCGAGGGTGAGCCCGTGCTGCGGACGGCTCTCGCGGAGCGGATGTCGGCCCGCGGGCTCGCCACCGGCGCCGACGACGTCCTCGTCACCACCGGCTCGCAGCAGGCCCTGTCGCTGCTGGCCACCGCGCTGATCGAGCCCGGGGACACCGTGCTCGTCGAGAGCCCCTGTTATCTGGCCGCCCTTCAGGCCTTCGGGTTCGCCGGCGCCCGGGTGGTGGCCGTGCCGGGGGACGACGAGGGGCCCGATCCCGTGGCTCTGGAGGAACTCGTCGTGCGGGAGCGGCCCAAGCTGCTCTACACCGTTCCCACCTTCCAGAACCCGACCGGGCGGACCATGTCCGCGGGGCGCCGGGCCGCCGTCGCGTCCGTGGCCGCGCGGTGCGGGCTGTGGATCGTCGAGGACGACCCGTACGGCGAACTCCGCTTCGAGGGCGAGCGGGTGCCGTGGATCGCCTCCCACGAGGAGGTCCGCGACCGGGTCGTGCTGCTCGGGTCCTTCTCCAAGGTCATGGCCCCCGGGCTGCGGCTCGGCTGGCTGCGGGCGCCCGGCGAGCTGCGGCGGGCCTGCGCGGTCGCCAAGCAGGCCGCCGATCTGCACACCCCTACCGTCAACCAGCTCGCCGCCGCGCGGTACCTGTCCGACCGGGACCTCGACGCGCACGTGCGGCGCGTCGCGTCGGTGTACGGGGAGCGGCGGGACGCCATGCTGGCGGGGCTGGCCGACGCCCTGCCCGAGGGGTCGACCTGGACCCGGCCCGAGGGCGGCATGTTCCTCTGGGCGCGGCTTCCGTCGTCGTACGACACGACCGCGCTGCTTCCGCAGGTCGTGACGCGGGATGTGGCCTACGTCCCGGGGGCGCCCTTCTACGCCGGTGAGCCCGACCGCTCGACCCTGCGGCTGTGCTTCGTGACGCAGACGCCGCAGGAGATCGGGGAGGGGCTGCGCAGGCTGGGGGAGGCGTTCCGGGCGGCTCAGGTCGAGGCCTAGGGCGAAGGTCTGAGAGCTGGTGCTGCTGTGGTCGGCGGACGGTGGGCGGGTCGCCTGCCTACGGTGGAGGCATGGCCGATGACACTGTGCGGGACCCGGGATTCGACCTCGGTGAGTATCTGGCGCGGATCGGGTGGGAGGGCGAGCGGCGGGCCGACCTCACGACGCTCGCGGGGGTGCACCTGGCGCACCTGCGGGGCATCCCCTTCGAGAACCTCGACGCCCTGAGCCGCAGCGCGCCCTCCCTCGAACCCGGCGACCTGATGGCGAAGCTCGTGCGGAGCCGGCGCGGCGGGTACTGCTACGAGCAGAACACGCTGCTCCTGCTCGCCCTGGAGGAGCTCGGTTTCCGCGTGACCCGGCTGACGGCCCGGGTCGTCCTCGGTGCGGACACCGTCGAGAGCCGGCCCCGCACCCACATGGCGCTGCTCGTGGAGATCCCCGGCGACCCGCAGCCCTATCTCGCCGACGTCGGGTTCGGGGCGATCGGCGCGCTGCTGGAACCGGTGCCGCTCCGGACGGACACCGAGTTCCTCGACGCCGGGCGTCTCCACCGGCTGGTGCGGGTGCCGCACCGGGGGCCGCTGGAGCTGTGGGTGCTCCAGGCCCACCACGAGGACAGGTGGGCGGATCAGTACGCCTTCACCCTGGAGCCGTTCGAGAAGCCCGACTTCGAGGTCATCAACTGGCACATCGGGACCAACCCGCGCTCACCCTTCACCCAGCGGATCTACGTCCAGAGCGTCACCGCCGAGCGCCATCTCCTCCTCCACGGCAGCGTGCTCACCGAGACCCGCGCCGACGGCACCGTGAAGAAGCGGGAGCTGACCGACGAGGCGGAGGCACGGCGGCTGTTGGAGGAGGAGTTCGGGATCAGCGCGCCGCAGGGAGCGCGTCTGCTCCCCGGCTGACTCCGGTCAGTCCCACCAGGTCAGTCCCACCAGGTCAGTCCCACCAGAAGGACCAGACCCGCTGCCCCAGCACCGCGTGCTCGGCGTACTCGCGCAGGGTCTCGTGGTGCCCCTGGGTGATGTTGTCCGGGCAGAACGCGAAGTGCTCGGCGGCGATCGCCTCCGCCTCGGCCTGTGTCGTGGGCGGGGCGGCGACGGACAGCACCAGTTGGTCGAAGCCGAGCGCGAGCACGCGTATGCCGAAGCGGTCCTCCCAGGAGCGGAGGACCGCGCAGATACGAGCGGTGTCGCCCTCGAAGTTCATCGGTCCCGTCCAGCCGATGGCCGCCGGGATGTCCGCGCTGCGGCGGGCCGGGACCAGGGCGAGGCGCGGCTCCTTGAACCACGAGCCCTCGTCGAGGAGCGCGTCGGCCGTCTCGGCGGCGCGGCGGTCCGGGTCGATGCTCAGGGAAGCGGCGGCCGGGGCGGGGCCGGGCCATGCCTCGTCGTAGGGGGCGATCGTCTCGTCGCGGTCGTCGGGCTCCTCGATCGCGTACGCCCAGTACTCCGCCAGCAGCTCCTCCGGGTCGTGGTCCCCGGGGTACGACATCTCCCCGGGCATCAACTCCCACTCGTCGGGCCCGCCCTGGCTGCCGCCGACCTCTATCAGCACCGGCAGCAGGCCCGCTCGCGCGGCCGGGGTGCCCAGTGCGGTCCAGGCTCCTGAGGACGCGGCGTACTCGGCATGCCACAGCAACGGTTCGTGCCACGGACCGTCGTCGGTCTCGTCGATCAGTCTCCCGAGGGGGAGCCCGAGTCCGAGCGAACGACCGCTCGGGTCTGCCGCCAGGGTGGGCAGCGGGTTGGGAAGAGTCGCCATGTCAGTGACTGTAGGGGGCGCCACTGACAATGGCCGACGGCCCTACTTGAGACCGGTGGTGAAGGCGGTCCAGGTGGTGGGCGCTACCCGGAGGGTGGGCTCGGGGTTTTTGGAGTCGCGGATGTGGATGGCTTGGGGGCAGAGGGCCACTTCGAGACACTGGCCGCCCTCGCTGCTGCTGTAGGTCGACTTGAACCACTGAAGTGCCGTGCTCATTGCTCTCCTAGCAGACGGTCCAACAGGCGTCTGGAGTCCTCGATGGTGAGGGCCTGAGTTCGCAGCATCGCATATTTGCGCGCGAGGATGGACACCTCGTTTGCGTCGGATACCCACTGGCTGCCGCGCTGGGACTCGGTGTAGGCGAGGTGTTGGTGGTCGGGGGTCTCCAGGAGTGTGAAGGGGCCTGCGTCCCCGGCGTGCGAGGTGCGGTTCAGCGGCAGGATCTGCAGGGACAGACAAGGGAGTTCGGCGCACTCGCGCAGGAAGCGCACTTGGTCCACGTGCGTCTCGCGGCCGCCTGTGGGCATGAGGAGCGCGGGCTCCCAGACCACGAAGCTCAGGGTCGGCGGGACCTTGCGACCCAGGATCTCCCGTCGGCCGACGCGCGCCGCGACCTTCGTCTCCAACTCGTCCGAGTCGTACGCCGGAACACGTCCGCTCAGCAACGCGCGCGCGTACGGCTCGGTCTGGAGCAGTCCCGGCACCACCAGGGCGTCGTACCAGGACAGGGCGATGGCCTCGCGCTCGTGCTCGACGTACAGCTCGGCCCACATCGGGAACTGGTCGATGTCCGGCAGGTTGGCCACCCCTGCCTCCAACATCCCCTTCGTCTCCAGGACTTCGTCCAGCAGCGTGGCCAGGTCCGGTTTCAGCGTCCGCCTGCCCTGCTCGATCGACGCGATGGTCTCCTCGTCGACGCGGACCAGGTCGGCGAGGGCGGTCTGGGTGTGGCCCGCGGCGCGGCGGGCGGTGCCGAGTTGTTTGCCTAGCATCTTCATGGACGTGAGGTTCTTCGGCCGCGGCGTCTTCCTGGCGCTCATGACGGTCTCCCTCCCCCTCGGGACGCGTACGTCACCCGATGCGAGCCCGTACAAAAAATCTGTACGGGTTCACCGAGTGATCCACGGTAGTCACTCTCCGCAACTCTCGTCCCGTGAACGAGACGACCCGACTACCGCTCCTGCGCGAGAGGTTCTTCCGCCGCGAACGCCGATCCGCCCAGGCCGCACGCCGGTTCACGGCCGAGGCCCTGGCCGGCTGGGGCCTCGCGGAGACCGCGCGGGCGGACGACGTACTGCTCTGCGTGAGCGAACTGGTGACCAACGCGCTGCTGCACGGCGTACCGCCCGGGCGTCAATTGAGGCTGTTCCTGCGGTACGACGTGAGCGGTCTGGTCGTGGAGGTGCACGACAGCGGGGGCGGTGTGCCGCAGGTCGTCGACGACGGGGACGAGGGTGGGCGGGGCTTGTTGCTGGTGGCCGCGCTGAGTGACAAGTGGGGGGTGCGGGAGCGGGAGTTGGGGAAGGCGGTGTGGTGCGAGTTCGCGTAGCCGTAGCCCGGTTGTCGGTGGGTCCCGATACCTTGGGGATCAGTACGACGTAGGGGGACGGGATGGTCGACCAGCCGATGCTCGCGCAGTTGCACTTCGGGCGTGAGGATGCCGAACGGGATGTGACCGAGGGGCTGTTGCTGTGCGGCGGCTTCCTGTCGAACGCCGCGTACCGGGGAGCGCTCAGCGGGCGCAAGATGCTGATCATCGGGCGCAAGGGGTCCGGGAAGAGCGCCATCTGCATGCAGCTGATGTCCGACGGCGAGGGCGGGCACCGGGGCGGGAAGGTGCTCGTCACCCCTGACGAGGCGGCGGGGGAGGAGATCCGGCGGTTCGAGCTTCAGGGGCTGCCGGGGGACTCGGCGAAGGCGCTGATCTGGCGGTATGTGTTCGCCGTACACGCCGCTCGGCATCTCGTCGACCATGCCAAGGGCGCACATGACGGCGGCCACAAGACCGACTCGGTCAAGGCGCTCGGGCGGTTCCTCAAGCAGAACGGCGAGGCGCCGGGTGGGGGCGGCCGGCTGGTGGAGCGGCTGGCGCAGGGGGCCCGGGGGCTGCAGACCTCGCTGGCGCTTGAGGCCTTCGGGGTCAAGGCGAGCGTGGATCTCGCCCAGTCGCCGTCCGAAGGGGCCCGCGCGGCCCGGCAGTTGGAGATCGTCGAACAGGGAGTGGCGCGGGCCTTCGAGGATCTGGGGTGCGACGGGGTCGTCCACCCACCGCTGCTGCTCATGGTCGACCAGCTGGAACAGGTGTGGTCCGTCGAGCCGGACAGCAATTCCATGGTGATCGGGTTGCTGCTGGCGGCCAAGCACGCGGCGAGCCTGTATGGCCGGTCCGTGCGCTTTCTGCTGTTCCTGCGCGCCGACATCTACGACTCGCTGTCCTTCGGGGAGGGCGACAAGTTCCACGGGGACGAGCTCAGGATCGCCTGGACGGAACAGGCCCTGAAGGACCTCGCGTTGGCCAGGGCGCGGGCCTCCGCCGGGGAGGAGCTGACCGAGGAGCGGCTCTGGAAGGAGCTGTTCCCGCAGACGGTGGGCGGGGAGGAGATCACAAGCCACGTCTTCGGGCGCTGCCTGCCGAGGCCCCGGGACGCCATCCAGTTCCTCAACCTGTGCCAGGAGAAGGCCTGGCTGGACCATGAGCGGGACCGGATCACCGAGGCGGACGTGGCGCAGGCGGGCCGGCAGTTCTCGGAGTGGAAGCTCAAGGATCTGACCTCGGAGTACCTGGTCGCGCACCCGTTTCTCAGGAACCTCTTCCCGCTGTTCCAGAACACCGGGTACGTCGTCACGCGCGCCGCGCTCACCCGACGCTTCGAAGCGGCCGCCGAGACCCTCCACCACGACTTCCCGGCGTACGCCAACGCGTTGACGCTGCCCGGGATCATCGACGTGCTCCACGGGGCAGGGTTCCTCGGGGTGCGGCGCGGCAACGACGTGGTGTACGCCGG
This sequence comes from Streptomyces canus, assembly GCF_001514145.1. Classification (GTDB taxonomy): domain Bacteria; phylum Actinomycetota; class Actinomycetes; order Streptomycetales; family Streptomycetaceae; genus Streptomyces; species Streptomyces canus. Next base: position 993,174 of record NZ_KQ948657.1, on the reverse strand, counting down.
TGACGACGGGCTGCCGGTCCAGCCGCACGAGACGGAGTTCCAGGTCCACCCCTGCTTCCGGGCGGCGCTGGGTGCGACGACCGCCTTCGACCTGCGGCGCTATGAGCCCCAGTTCGCGGACGCGCGCATCGCGTCGGGCAACTACAGCCCCGGCGCCTCGGGTTCGTCCTCCCTCAACCGCGACGACCGGCTCCTCATACAGGTCGCGCGCTCCTGCCACTCCATCCTCGCGCAGGTGGGGCGGGCGGTCGCCCTCACCCGGGACGTCAGGGACGAGATCACGCTCCAGGTCAGCCGTGTCCTGGGTGAGGCCAACCGCATCCCTCCGGGGGCCGCCGCCTCCGCAGGCGTCGACGTGGACGACTACCTCCTCACCACCGCCCAATACTTCACCGGCCTCGCCGCCGAACTCCGCGACTGCGGGCTGGAGGAGAGCACGGGCGTAGGGGACGTGGCGCGCCGGATGGAGGAGGAGGCACGGCGGTTGCGGCGGTCGGCGGGCGGGTCGTACGGCAGCTCGGGGGACTCGTCAGGGTACTGAAGGCGCCATACTCGTAGGGGAGTTGCGGGACGGGGCGCCGACGGGGGAATGGATCCGTGCTGAACAAGGTGGTTGCCGGGCGGTTTCGGATCAACGGGCTGCTGGGCTCCGGTGGCATGGGGCAGGTCTGGGCCGCCGAGGACGTGCGGATGCGGCGGGAGGTCGCCGTGAAGGTCGTACATCCGCAGCACGGCATGGGCGAGGCCGAGACGCAGGCCCGGTTCCAGCGCGAGGTGCAGCTGGCGGGGAGGCTGTGCCACCAGAACATCGTGACCGTGCACGACTGGGGCGAGGTCGAGGGCGACGGCGGGCGCGAGACCCTCTACCTCGTCATGGAACTCGTGCGGGGCGTGCCGCTCGGCAAGCGGATCAAGGACACGGTGCTGCCCTGGGCGCTCGCCGTCGCCTGGGCCGCGCAGATCGCCCAGGCGCTGGACGCCGCGCACCGCCAAGGGGTCGTCCACCGGGACATCAAGCCCGCGAACGTGCTGCTCACCGACGAAGGGGTGGTGAAGGTCCTCGACTTCGGGGTCGCGAAGTTCATGGGAGAGACCCTCGGGGCCCGCGATCTCACCGTCACCGGGGCGCCGCTGGGCTCACCGATGTACATGTCCCCCGAACAGGCCCAGGGGGTCCGGGAGATCGACCACCGCAGCGATCTGTACTCGCTGGGCTGTCTTCTCTACCACGCGGTGACGAGTGGGCCGCCCTTCACCAGTGCCACGCCGTGGGCCGTACTCCGGATGCAGATCGACGACCCCCCGGTCCCGCCCCATGTGCGGCGCCCGGACCTTCCGGCCCCGCTGAACGACCTCATCCTCCAGCTCCTCGCCAAAAACCCCGGGGACCGGCCGGACAGCGCCGCGGCCGTCCACGAGGCCCTGGTCACCATCCTGGTCGAGCACGCCCTGATGCCGCCCGGCGGAGACATCCTGGACATCGCCGAGCCGGAGCTGGGGCACGCCCTGGGCGTCTCCGGGCGGTTCTTGAGGGCGGCACGGGCGGAGGCGGCGCGGATCGTCGAGGAGGCGGAGGAGGTCACGGCCGTCGCGGCCCGCAGGGCCAAGCTCATGGTCGAGACATTCAGGCGCGAGTTGGGCCACATGGTCCGACGCACCGAGGACATCGACGCGGAGATCGACAGAATCGTCGCGCCGATGTCCGAGGAGGACTACTACCAGGTCTTCAGGCAGTCGATCGACGGCAGCTTCCCCTCCGCGGCGGAGTTCGGCGCGAACGTGATGGCGATATACGGCATCACGCTCCCGCCGGACGACGCCCGGCGCATGGTCCTGCGCTTCGGCAACCGCTTCACCGCGGAGCTGGAGGAGGACCACATCGCCTAGTTCAGAGGCGCTCGGGGGTCCTGATGCCCAGCAGGGCCATGCCCTTGTGCAGCGTCCGGGCCGTCAGGTCGACCAGGAACAGACGGTTCTCCGTCTGCTCCGGGGTGTCAGCCTTCAGGACCGGGCACTGGTCGTAGAACGTCGTCAGGTGCGACGCCAGCTGGTACAGGTACGCGGCCAGCCTGTGCGGTGCGTACTCCGCGGCCGACTCGAACACCGTGTTGCCGAACGCGTCCAGGTGAAGGCCCAGGGCCCGCTCCGCCGGGGCGAGTTCGAGCTCCGGGTGCGCGGTCGGGGCGGCGCTCGCGCCCGCCTTGCGCAGGATCGACTGGATACGCGCGTACGCGTACTGGAGGTACACGGACGTGTCGCCGTTCAGCGAGACCATCTGGTCCAGGTCGAACTTGTAGTCACGGTTCGGCGACGTCGACAGGTCCGCGTACTTCACGGCGCCGATCCCGACGTACCGCCCGTTCTCGACGATCTCCTCCTCGGTCAGGCCCACCTTCTCGGCCTTCTCGCGCACGACCGCGGTGGCCCGCTCGACCGCCTCGTCCAGCAGGTCCTCCAGCTTGACGGTCTCGCCCTCACGCGTCTTGAACGGCTTGCCGTCCGCACCGAGCACCGTGCCGTAGCCCATGTTGTGCGCGGTGACACCGTCGGACAGCCAGCCGGCCCGGCGGGCAGCCTCGAAGACCATCTTGAAGTGGAGCGACTGGCGTACGTCCACGACGTACAGCAGTGTCGTCGCGTGCAGGTCGGTGACCCGGTTGCGGATCGCCGTCAGGTCGGAGGCCGCGTAGCCGAAGCCGCCGTCCGCCTTCTGCACGATCAAGGGCACCGGCTGGTCGTCCTTGCCGCGGATCTCGTCGAAGAAGACGACGAGCGCGCCCTCGGAGCGGACCGCCACCCCCATCTCCTCCAGGAGGCGGGCGGTCTCGGGCATGCCCTCGTTGTACGCCGACTCGCCGACGATCTCCTCGTCGCGGATCTCCATGTCCAGCTTCTCGAAGACCGAGTAGAAGTAGACCTTCGACTCGTCCACGAACTGCTGCCAGAGTTCGAGGGTCTCCTTGTCACCGGACTGCAGGGCCACGACCCGCTTCCGCGCCCGCTCCTTGAACTCCTCGTCGGAGTCGAAGACCACACGGGACGCCTTGTACACCCGGTTCAGGTTCGACATGGCCTGCTCGCCGTCGACCTCGTCCGGGGGGGCCAGCTCGCCCGGATTCTCGATCAGGTACTGGATGAGCATGCCGAACTGGGTGCCCCAGTCGCCGATGTGGTGCCGGCCGATCGTCTTCTCACCGGTGAAGTCGAGCATGCCGCGCAGGGCGTCGCCGATCACCGCGGAGCGCAGGTGCCCGACGTGCATCTCCTTCGCCACGTTCGGCTGGGCGTAGTCGATCACCGTGGTGCCGGACTCGTCCTTGAGCGGTACGCCGAGACGGTCGCCGTCCTCGTAGCGGGCGGCGAGGTTCTCGGTGATCGCCTTGTCGGTGAGCGTGACGTTGAGGAAGCCGGGGCCGGAGACCTCGACCTCCTTGATCACGTCACCGGTGACGATCTGCGACACCACCTGCGTGGCCAGGTCCCGCGGGTTCGCCTTGGCCTTCTTGGCGAGGGCGAGGATGCCGTTCGCCTGGAAGTCCGCCCGGTCGCTGCGTCGGAGCAGGGCGTCCGCGGAGGCCTCCGGCAGGGAGGCGGAGATCGCGGAGGTGAGCTGCTGGTTGACGGCGTCGCTGAGGGACGTGACCGGGGCCATGGGAGTGGGTGCCGTTCTCCTCGGGGGATCAGATAGACACGGTCAGTATCCCATGGGGTTCGGAACTGCTGGCGACGTAGTGAGCAGAGTGAGTGTGGGTGAGTTTGGGTGAGTGCCGGGGGTGGATGTGTGGGGCTGGTCGTCCGCGGTACGCCGGGGATGTTCGCTGCTGCCGTGGGGGTATCTGAGGTCGAGGCCCTTAGGGGAACGGGAGTTCTTGGGGCGAACGGGTGACCTTTGCGGGGGGCGCTCGTTGACTGCGGTGACGGGGTCTCGAACTGCGGGCGGAGGTGAAGGGGTGGGCGGGCTGCGGGAGGTGGTGGCGTCCTTCGTGGTGCCCGCCTCGACGGGGGTGGCTGTTCGGGACCGGCTGCGGGTGTCGGATGCGGACGCGGCGGTGCTCACCGAGGCCGGTGTCTACCTGGGGTCGCTGGCGGCTGGTGATCTCGCGGAGCGCTGCCGGCAGGGGCCGGCGCATGATGCGGTCTCCTGGGCGGTGCGCAAAAGGTCGCTGACCGGGAGGTCGTCGGCTCGCTGGGCAGGCAGTATCACCAAGGCCACACACGATCAGTGGGCGCTGGCCCGGCGCGGGCAGGCCGCCCACATGGCCTGGCTGCGGGGGCAGATCGCGTCCATCGAGGCGCGGCTGGCCCGGCCCCTGGGTGCCAAGGCCGACAAGCGGGACGGCTTGGCCCGCGGGTACGGCTCGCGGGGCGAGTGGCATGCCAAGTCCCGCCGTCTGCATGCGTTGAAGGCCCGGCTCGCGGTGGTGGAGGCGGACTGGACGGCAGGCCGGGTGCGGGTGGTGCGCGGCGGCAGACGCCTCGCGAACGTCCGCCACCACCTTCAGGCGGCCGGACTGGACGAGCAGGCATGGCGGGAGCGGTGGCGGGCGGAGCGGATGCTCCTGTCCGCGGACGGGGAGACGGGCAAGCGCTTCGGCAACGAGACGATCCGCGTCACCGACACCGGACAGGTCTCCCTCAAGCTCCCCGCTGCGCTGGCCCACTTGGCGAATGCCCCGCATGGCCGGTACGTCCTCGACGCGACCGTGGAGTTCCGGCATCGGGGGCAGGAGTGGCTGGATCGGATCACCGTCAACCGGGCGGTGGCCTACCGCATCCACCACGACACGGCACGCGGCCGCTGGTATGTCACGGCGTCCTGGCAGCGCGCCGCCACCACCGCCCTGCCGCTTCAGGCGGCCCTGGCCCGGGGGGTGGTGGCCGTGGACATGAACGACGACCACCTCGCCGCCTGGTACCTCGACGTGCACGGCAACCCGGTCGGCGAACCCCGGCGCTTCTTCTACGACCTCACCGGCAGCACCCAGCACCGGGACGCGCAGATCCGGCACGCGCTGAGCAGGCTGCTGCACCACACCCGGCGCTGCGGGGCCGCCGCGATCGCTATCGAGGACCTCGACTTCAGGGACGGCACCAGCCGCGAGAAGCACGGCCGCAACAAGCGTTTCCGCCGCCTCATCTCGCGTTTCCCCACCGCGAAGCTGAAGGCCCGCCTCGTGTCGATGGCCGCCGAGCAGGAGATCGCGATCGTGGCTGTCGACCCCGCCTACACCAGCCGCTGGGGCGCGCAGCACTGGCGGAAACCGCTGACCACCCCGACTCGCAGGATTTCCCGGCACGATGCGGCGAGCATCGCGGTCGGGCGACGTGCCCTCGGGCATCCGATCCGGCGACGGACGGCACCGCCCCACGACAACCAGAGTGATCGTCGTGGGCATCGGACCGTCCAGGCCCGACCGGACACCCGCAGGCGCGAGGAAACCCGCCCCCACATTCCCGGACCCCGCACCGGATGCGCGCCGCCCGGCAGTGGAGCGAAAGCGGGCGACCAGGGTGCCCAACACCGTACGGGGCACCCGGCTGAGCACCGCTCCTGGCAACAGGACTCACTCCGGCTCAGTCCTCAGGAACGGTAAAGCGGTTTTCTCCGGCGCGGGGCGGTCTGGGAGAATGGAGTCTCCATCAACGCCATCAGTAAAAAGAGGACGTGCCGATCGTGGCTCAGAGCACCGAGACCACCGACTGGGTCTCCCGTTTCGCGGATGAGGTCATCGAGGAGTCGGAGCGTCGGGCCCCCGGCAAACCCGTCGTCGTCGCCTCTGGGCTCTCCCCGTCCGGCCCCATCCACCTGGGGAACCTCCGCGAGGTCATGACCCCCCACCTCGTCGCCGACGAGATCCGGCGCCGCGGACACCAGGTGCGCCACCTCATCTCCTGGGACGACTACGACCGCTACCGCAAGGTGCCGGCCGGCGTCGCGGGCGTCGACGAGTCATGGGGCGAGCACATCGGCAAGCCGCTGACCTCCGTGCCCGCGCCCAAGGGGTCCGCACACCCGAACTGGGCCGAGCACTTCAAGGCCGCCATGACCGACGCGCTGGCCGAGCTGGGCGTCGAGTTCGACGGGATCAGCCAGACCGCGCAGTACACCTCCGGCGTCTACCGCGAGCAGATCCTGCACGCCATGGCGCACCGCGGGGACATCGACGCGATCCTCGACCAGTACCGGACCAAGAAGGCCCCGGCCAAGAAGCAGCAGAAGCCGCTGGACGAGGCCGAGGTCGAGGCCGCCGAGGGGTCCGGCGCGGCCGCCGAGGACGACGGGTCCTCCGGGTCCGCCGGGTACTTCCCGTACAAGCCCTACTGCGGCAACTGCGAGAAGGACCTCACCACCGTCACCTCCTACGACGACGCCACGACCGAGCTGTCGTACACCTGCAACGCCTGCGGGTTCTCCGAGACCGTCCGGCTGAACGAGTTCAACCGCGGCAAGCTGGTCTGGAAGGTCGACTGGCCGATGCGGTGGGCGTACGAGGGAGTCGTCTTCGAGCCCTCCGGTGTCGACCACTCCTCGCCCGGCTCCTCCTTCCAGGTCGGCGGGCAGATCGTCGGGATCTTCGGCGGGAAGCAGCCGATCGGGCCGATGTACGCGTTCGTCGGGATCTCCGGGATGGCCAAGATGTCGTCCTCCCGCGGCGGGGTGCCCACACCGGGCGACGCGCTGAAGATCATGGAGCCGCAGCTCCTGCGGTGGCTCTACGCCCGCCGCAGGCCCAACCAGTCCTTCAAGATCGCCTTCGACCAGGAGATCCAGCGGCTCTACGACGAGTGGGACAAGCTGGACACCAAGGTCGCCGAGGGGGCCGCCCTGCCGGCCGACGTCGCCGCGCACTCCCGCGCGGTGCGGACCGCCGGCGGTGAGCTGCCCCGGACGGCGCGCGTGCTGCCGTACCGGACGCTCGCGTCCGTCGCCGACATCACCGCGGGCCACGAGGACCAGGCGCTGCGGATCCTCAGCGAGCTGGACCCCGACAACCCGCTCTCGACGCTGGACGAGGCCCGGCCCCGGTACGACAAGGCCGAGGCCTGGATCAACACGCAGGTGCCCGCCGACCAGCGGACCATCGTGCGCAGCGAGCCCGACGCCGAGCTGCTGAAGTCCCTCGACGAGGCCGCTCAGCAGTCCCTGCGACTGCTGCTGGACGGGCTGGCCTCGCACTGGTCGCTCGACGGGCTCACGCACCTCGTGTACGGCGTGCCCAAGGTGCAGGCCGGGTTCCCCGCGGACGCCACGCCCAAGGAACTGCCGGCCGAGATCAAGACCACTCAGCGGGCGTTCTTCGCCCTGCTCTACCAGCTGCTGGTCTCCCGGGACACCGGGCCCCGGCTGCCCACGCTGCTGCTGGCCGTCGGGCAGGAGCGGGTCCGGGCGCTGCTCGGCCAGTAGACGGTGACGGCAAGGGGCCCTCGCTTCCGGCGAGGGCCCCTTCGCTATGCGATGTGGTCTTCCTGGAGCTCCGCCGTGTGGCGGTTGGTGAATCGCTTGACCATGCGCTCGGCATCGCGCTGCGGGAGCGTGACGCCGTAGGTCGCCTCCACGTCTCCCCGGAGCTGGCCCGGGGAGGGGTAGCTGCCGTCGATCGACTTCTTGAAGACCTGGTAGAAGTCCTCCTCGGTCGGCTCCGGAGTACCGCCGCCCTCGCCCAGTTCACGGGTACGGCCAGTGGTCACCGGGATCGGAAAGCTGCCGGTCTCCTCCATCGAGGGCTCCCTGGGAGGCTCCTCGTACTGGATCTGCTGCAACTCGTACTGCTCTGCCTCGAGTTGTTCCTCGTACCAACGCTCGTACTGCTCAGCGGGGTCGTAGTTCGGGTTGTAGCCGCCCTGGTACTCGATCTGCTGGGGCGCTTCGAACCAGGGGCTCGACTCGGGGTCGGGCGCGGTCTCGGCTTGCGGTGGCTGCGGGTTGCCGTTCAGCTGCAGGCGCTGCTCGCCCGCAGCCGCCGCCCGCTGCGGGTCGGAAGCCGCCCCGGCGCCACTGCCCGCAACCGCCTGGGGCGCCGGCGGAAGCAGGGCCGGTTCGATTCCCGCCGCCGCCAGGCCCGCAGGAGCCGTCTCCGCCAGAGGGACGCCGTAGCGGGCCAGACGCAACGGCATCAGGGACTCCACCGGCGCCTTCCTGCGCCAGGCCCGGCCGAAGCGGGAGTGGAGACGGGCCTGATAGACCAGCCGGTCCTGTTCGAGCTTGATGACCTGCTCGTAGGAGCGCAGCTCCCACAGCTTCATTCGGCGCCAGAGGAGAAACGTGGGGACGGGGGACAGGAGCCAACGGGTGAGGCGGACCCCCTCCATGTGCTTGTCCGCCGTGATGTCAGCGATCCGGCCGATCGCGTGCCGGGCCGCCTCCACCGACACCACGAACAGGATCGGGATCACCGCGTGCATACCCACACCCAGCGGATCCGGCCAGGCCGCCGCGCCGTTGAAGGCGATCGTCGCGGCCGTCAGGAGCCACGCCGTCTGGCGCAGCAGCGGGAACGGGATGCGGATCCACGTCAGAAGCAGGTCCAGGGCCAGCAGGACACAGATACCCGCGTCGATGCCGATCGGGAAGACATAACTGAAGTTCCCGAAGCCCTTTTGGATGGCGAGCTCACGGACGGCCGCGTACGACCCCGCGAAGCCGATGCCGGCGATGATCACAGCGCCGAACACGACCACGCCTATGAGAATGCGATGCATTCGAGTCAGCTGCATGGGCGCGGACACCCGTACTCCCCTCCCTGTGCGTGTTGTTGCGCGCAACAGAGTGGCACATGTGTGCTGCGCACGGGTGACCGGTACGTACCGTCAGTTCTTCTTCAGCCCGTCTTCGCGGCCGACTTGGACGGGGATGCCGACTTCGACGCCGACTTCGACGGGGACGCGGACGGCGAAGCGGACTTCGACGGGGCCTTCGAACCCGCGGCGGACTCCGACGGGGCCGGGTTCGCAGCGCCCTCGCCGTTCGCCGCCGACACCGCGCTCACCGTCTCCTTGGCGGCCTGCCCCGCGAGCTTCCCGAGGGTCTCCGCACTCGGAGCCTTGTCACCGGCGAGACCCGCGCCGTTGTAGTCGACGGTCACCACGACGTTCTCCACGCGCGTGACGACCGTCTGCTGCTTGAAGGCGCCTTCCTTCTTCTTCAGGTCATAACGCACCAGCGTCGCCACGTCACCCGTACCGGAAACCGCCTGCGACTTGGTGTTCTTCGCACCGGCCACCGACTGGGCGTCCTGGATCTGCTGGTCGTAGTACTTCTGCGCCTGCGCCTCGCCCGTACCCCGCGAGGAGTCCGACTCGAAACGGAGCAACGACACGTTGAGCCAGCGGAACTGCGAGCCCTTCACACCGTTGTTGTCCAGGCTGCTCCAGGAGCAACTGCCGCGCGTACCCGCCTCCGCCGTGCCCTTCTTGCCGGACTTCGCAGCCTCCGGGACGAGCGACTTCAGCGTCTTCTTCGACAGCACCCCACACGCCTCGGGAAGCGACTTGTACGCCGCCGCCTGCACCGTGGGAGCCGCACTCGCGGACGCCGACACCGTCGCACCGGCGCCCGCGGCCTTGTCGCCACCGCTGCCGGAGCCGGAGTCGCCGGAGCCGGAGTCGGAGGAGCAGCCAGAGGCGATCAGCATCACGGGGACTGCGGCCGCGCAGACAAGGACGCGGTGAAGACGCTTCGCTCGCTGGGCAACCTGGTCACGCTCTGCTCGTCGCTGCATGGTTCCTTCACTCATGACGCTTGTGGTTCCTGCCGTCGGATCGGGTCCGAGGGGCCACGGTACGCGGTGAGGATGCAGTGCGGTCCAGCTTCGAATGTCCTGTGCGCGCGGGTGAGGGGTGTGTGGAGAGCCCTCAGCCGGACAGCGACCCGGCCAGCTGAGAGGCCAGTTTCCGGGCGTTGTCCTGCATTTCCTTGCTGTCCGGAGTGACGCCGATCGTCGTCGGCTGCTCCTCGTACTCGATGGTCACGATCACGTTGGACGTGCGGAACGCCACAGTCACCTTGCGCTGCTGAGCCGTCGAACCCGAGTTGCTCAACACGTCGTCCAGGAACGCCTCGTCGCCCAGATCGTCCAGAACGCGGGGCTGGAGATCGGACGGAGTGGCCGAGGCCGAACCACTCGGACTCGCGGAACCACTCGCGGTGGCCGTAGGCGAGGCCGTCGGACCTGTGGTGCCGCTCTCCTCCACGTCCGACACGGCGCTGGACGTCGCCGCCACCGGCAGATCGGCCTTCTCCTCGGTCTGCGCGAACAGCTGCTCCGCCTGACTGTCGTCGCTGACCGCGTTGTCGTACGACACCACACGCTCGAAGTCGACTGCCAGGTACTCCGTGGCGTCCGTGGCCTCCACCTTCCAACGGCAGCCGACCTTGCGGTCCGTGTCGTAGGTGAGCGTGGCCTGGCCCTCGTAGGCCTTGGCGCGCTGATCCTCGTCGGCGATCTGCTGGATGCCGGGCAGGAGCGCGTCGAGGGTGCTCTGGCCGACCACGCCACACGCCTCGGGAAGAGTGCGGTACTTGCCCGGCTGCGCGGCGGGGGAGGCGGTGCCGATGTCGCCGGGATTGGCGTCGTCCGTCGGGTCGTCACCGCCCGAGCTGCCGGTGCAGCCGGCCAACAGCGCCGCGAGGAGGGCGGCGACGCCGGGTACGTAGGCCTTCCGCTGCACGGTGGGGCTCCTCTCGGAATGTCTCCGACTCGTGGGGAACTCAGTGTCCCCGCAGGTTATTCGCTTGCCGCAACTGGGTGCGCCCTGGAGACAATGTGTATCGCACGCACTGCCGTGAACGCCGGTCCGTCATCCCATTCGTCGACCTTGGCACCGGTTTTGCGCTTCAAGACTTCTGTTTGCTTTCCGGGGGAATGAGGACGATATGTCGTACGTGGAGATGCCGGGCGCCAAGGTTCCGATCCGTATGTGGACCGACCCGGCGACGGTCGAGGACGTGGCCCTGCAGCAGCTGCGCAACGTCGCGACCCTGCCGTGGATCAAGGGTCTCGCGGTGATGCCGGACGTCCACTACGGCAAGGGCGCGACGGTCGGGTCCGTGATCGCCATGCAGGGTGCGGTGTGCCCGGCGGCGGTGGGTGTGGACATCGGCTGCGGGATGTCGGCGGTGAAGACGTCTCTGACGGCGAACGATCTGCCGGGGGATCTGTCCCGGCTGCGGTCGAAGATCGAGCAGGCGATTCCGGTGGGGCGGGGGATGCATGACAGTCCCGTCGAGCCGGGGCGGTTCCATGGGTTGGCTACTGCGGGGTGGGACGACTTCTGGGGGCGGTTCGATGGGGTCGCTGACGCGGTGAAGTTTCGTGGGGAGCGGGCGGCGAAGCAGATGGGGACGCTTGGATCCGGGAATCACTTTGTTGAGGTATGCACTGATACGGACGGTTCTGTCTGGTTGATGCTGCATTCCGGTTCCCGGAACATCGGCAAGGAACTCGCCGAGTTCCACATCGGCGTGGCCCAGAAGCTTCCGCACAACCAGGGGCTGGTCGACCGCGACCTCGCCGTCTTCATCGCGCAGACGCCGCAGATGGAGGCGTACCGAAACGACCTGTTCTGGGCGCAGGAGTACGCCAAGTACAACCGCACGATCATGATGGCGCTCCTCAAGGACGTGGTCCGCAAGGAGTTCAAGAAGGCGAAGCCGGTCTTCGAGCCGGAGATCAGCGCACACCACAACTACGTTGCCGAGGAGCGTTACGACGGCATGGACCTGCTCGTGACCCGCAAGGGCGCGATCCGGGCCGGTTCCGGCGAGTACGGCATCATCCCGGGCTCCATGGGCACGGGTTCGTACATCGTGAAGGGCCTCGGCAACGAGAAGGCCTTCAACTCGGCCTCGCACGGCGCGGGTCGGCGCATGAGCCGCAACGCGGCCAAGCGGCGGTTCTCGACGCGGGACCTGGAGGAGCAGACGCGGGGCGTGGAGTGCCGTAAGGACTCCGGCGTCGTGGACGAGATCCCGGGTGCCTACAAGTCGATCGACCAGGTCATCGACCAGCAGCGGGACTTGGTGGAGGTCGTGGCGAAGCTGAAGCAGGTTGTCTGTGTGAAGGGCTGACGTGTGAGGCCCCCGGTGGACACCGGAGGCCTCACACACGTCATTGATCGTTCGGCATCAGCATGCGGCAGTTGCGGAGTCGCCATCGGCGCATACGGCAGCTCTGCTCACTGCGTCCGAGTTTTGCGGCCACTTCCGCGACGTCGTCGGACTGAAGGAGCGTCTGGTCTTCGGAGGCCGTCCAGCGCCGTGAGTGCACGATTCGCATGTCGTACGGGCGGGTCCAGGAGGCGGCTGCATCGGCCTTCACCTGCTTGCGTCCAAGAGACAGACAGCCTGAGTAGTACAGGTCGGCCGCCAGGATCTGAGCAGCCTCTTTCTCGTAGGTGAGGTTGTAGACCTCGTCGCGTGTGTTGCGGTTCGCCGTGCGCTCCGCGCCGGTGATGTCCCTTGCGTAGGCGCACAGATAGGCAGCGATGGCCGTACTCGACGTGGTCAGGGAGACGAAGGGGACGCCCTGGCCCGCATGGCCAATCGAGCCGTCGGCGTCGATGAGCCCTCGCAAGTAGTCACGTTTGGAGAAGGCGACCCTCGGTGGGGCGATCAGCCGGGACTTGCGGCCGTGGGGCAAGCCGAGGTTGTTGAGTTTCGTGCGAGCCTCAAGGGAGCACAGGGTCCACACCGCTGAATTGTGGTTGTCGGCGAAGTTCGTGGACCGGGTGCGCTCGGTCACGCTGCTGTTGTAGGGCGTCAAATGCTTGAACCGGTACAGCAAGTCGATGTCTCGGCTGTTGAGTTCGACGCTCAGGTGGCCTTTCTGGCCCGCACCTTGATAGAGATGCCCGTCCGCCTGCAAGAAGCCGAACATGTACGCGTACTCGGGGACCGTCAGGTCCATGAACTGGGGAGCGTTAGGCTCGCATTCAGCCACAGGGAAGCGCCTACTTCCTTGTCGGTCAGGCCCTCGGCCGGGTTGCCGCCCGGACGAGGGCCGTCGTGTTGATGTTGTGGCTTGAGCCTAGGACGCCAGTTCAGGGGCGTTCGGGTGATCGAAGAGGTTCATCCCTGTGGGTGACCGCGCTCCAGTTTCCACTTACTTCGGGGCGTGCATCACCGCGTAGATCATGACGAAGGCCACGATGTGGATGCCGAAGAGGAAGTAGGCGAGCCACCACCACATCTGGCGTTCGTCGTGCGGGTCCTTCTCGTCGCGGGTCACAGTTCTCGGTGGACCTTTGTGTTGGACGCCTGGGCGCGGGGGCGCAGGACCAGGAGGTCGACGTTGACGTGGCTGGGGCGGGTCACCGCCCAGGTGATGGTGTCGGCCACGTCGTCGGCGGTCAGTGGTTCCGCGACGCCCTGGTAGACCTTCTCCGCCTTCTCCTGGTCGCCGCCGAAGCGGGTCAGGGCGAACTCGTCGGTCCTGACCATGCCGGGCGCGATCTCGATCACGCGGATGGGGCGGCCGACGATCTCCAGGCGGAGGGTCTCCGCCAGGACGTGGGCGCCGTGCTTGGCGGCGACATAGCCGGCGCCGCCCTCGTAGGTGCCGTGGCCCGCCGTGGAGGAGACGACGACGACCGTGCCGTCGCCGCTCGCGTCGAGCTTGGGGAGCAGGGCCTGGGTGAGGTTCAGGGTGCCGATGACGTTCGTCTCGTACATCGAGCGCCAGTCGGCGGGATCGCCGGTGGCGACCGGGTCGGCGCCGAGGGCTCCGCCGGCGTTGTTCACGAGCACGCCGACCGTCTTGAAGGCGGAGGCGAACTCGTCGACCGCGGCCCGGTCCGTCACGTCCAGCTGGTAGGCCGTCGCCTGGTGGCCCGCCGCGTTGATCTCCTCCGCCAGCGCCTCGATACGGTCCTTGCGGCGGGCGGTCAGGACCACGCGGTAGCCGGCCGTGGCGAGCTGCCGTGCGGTCGCCGCGCCGATTCCGCTGCTCGCCCCGGTGACGATCGCGATCCGGGACGCGGGGGACGGGGCGGCGGATGCCATGGCTGCTCCTCGGTCGTGCGTGGGTACGGGCTCCCGCCAGGATAGGTCGGCCGCAGTCCGAGGCTCCGAGCGGTCCGGATCGCGGGCCGGTGCGAAACTTGAGGTGGGTGATCCCCTGACATACGGAGGTGGATCATGGGAGAAGCGCGTGAGGTCATGGACCGGCTCACCGATGCGCTCACCACGCACCCGGACCTGAAGGTCATCGCCGAGCTGTACGCGGAGGACGCGGTCGCCCGGACACCCGACGAGGGGGAGATCCGGGGTCGCGCCGGCATCGTCGAGTACTGGCGGCAGATGACGGAGGCGGTGCCCGAGGCCACGTTCGAGTCGCTGCACGCCTATGAGGCCGGGGACACGGCCATCGACGAGGGCGTCTTCAGCGGACGCAACACCGGGCCGATCCAGCTGCCCACCGGGGAGACGCTCCCGGCGACGCAGAAGGAGGTCAGGATCCGCGGGGTGGACATCGCCACGGTGAAGGACGGACGGATCGTGGACTACCGGCTCTACTTCGACGAGATGGAGTTCCTGGGGCAGCTGGGGCTGCTGCCCGACGACGAGACGTCTTGAGTACGGCCGCTCAGTCGCCCCGCGGCGCGTACATGATCACTGCCATGCCCGCGAGGCAGATCAGGGCGCCCGTGATGTCCCAGCGGTCCGGGCGGTAGCCGTCGGCCGCCATGCCCCACAGGATCGAGCCGGCCACGAAGATGCCGCCGTACGCGGCGAGGATGCGGCCGAAGTGGGCGTCGGGCTGGAAGGTGGCGACGAAACCGTAGGCGCCGAGGGCGAGGATGCCGCCCGTGGTCCACATCCAGCCGCGGTGCTCCCGTACGCCCTGCCAGACCAGCCAGGCTCCGCCGATCTCGAAGAGGGCGGCGACGACGAAGAGGGCGGCGGAGCGGGCTACGAGCATGGGGATCAGCCTCGCATGCACTCCTCCTGACGGGTCAGGTCAGGGCCAGGGCCGCGATCACCGGGGCCGCGTAGACCAGCGGGTACGGGATGTGTGTGTACCAGTGGGCGCGGGCCACGGTCACGGCGGCTCCGGTGAAGTAGAGGACGAGGCCGATGCCGGCCGCGAGGCCGACGTAGGGGACGAAGAGGCCGGCCAGGAGGCCTGCCGCTCCGGCGATCTTGGCCGCGCCGAGCAGGTTCCACCAGGCGCGTGGGACGCGGTAGTCGGTGAGGGCCTTGACGATCCAGCCGGCGCGGGTGAGGACGACGGTGCCGGAGTAGCCCGCCATGGCGGCGGCGAGCAGGGTGACGACGGTGTGGGCGACGGACATGAGGTGGCTCCTTCGAGCTCCGGGTCATCGGTTTCACGGGGTTGACCCGGGGCGGAGCGGGAGTGTGACAGCCCGGCCGGACTTTTTCGGAGCCGTGCCCGGGGTCAGCCCGCGGCCGCTTGTGCGTACGCCGTCGGCGGGACCCCGACCGTCGCCGTGAAGTCCCGGACCAGATGGGCCTGGTCGGCGTAGCCGAGGTCGGCGGCGAGGGTGGCCCAGTCGACCTCGCTGCGGGTGCCGGCGAGCTCCAGGGCCTCGTGGATGCGGTAGCGGAGGATGACCCACTTCGGACTCACGCCGACGTAGGCGGAGAAGAGGCGTTGCAGTGCCCGTACCGAGAGTCCCGCCGGGCGGGCGAAGTCGTCGACGCGGCGGACGGTGCGGTCGTCGTGGACGTGGTCGACGAGGGCCGTGGCGAGGTCGGCCTGCGGGTCGGGGGCGGCCGGGGCGAGGGGCAGGAGGAAGGCGTCGAGTGCGGCGAGGCGGGCCTCATCGGTGGCGGGGGTCACGACCTCGCGGGCGGTGTCCGTCGTGATCTGCGGGAACACGTCCCGGGCGGCGAGCGTCTCGCCCGTCCAGTGGGACACCGGGTGCTCGGGGGCGTACGGCCGGAAGCCGCCGGGGCGGAACTTCACCCCGCAGACCCGGCCCCGGCCGGTGAGTTTCCTGGTGTAGAGGCCTCCGGGGATGCCTGTCAGCTCGGCGTAGGGCGACCCCTCTTCCTGCTGGAAGGTGAGGTGGACAGAGGGGTGCGGGACGACGTGGGAGGCGTAGGGCTCGGGCAGGTCCCAGTCGATGAACCAGTACCGCTCGATGTACCGGCGCAGTGGCTCGGCGGGCTCGTGGCGGCGGAACCGTACCCGGGTCAGCAGCCCGGCCGGGTCGACGATCCCGCGGGTGTCGCGTCGGGGGGCGGCCATGAGGGGATCGTACGTCCGGGTAGGGCGTCGCGTTTCTTCAAGAAGAGGAGACGGCGGCCTTCGTACGGTCGGGGCATGGACACGAACTTCGCGAAGAAGACGTACGGCATGGGCGAGCTGCTGGGGATGGCCCGGGAACGGGCGGTTCCGGTGTTCCGGGGGATTCCGGACGCGGCTCTCGGGGCTGCGACGCCCTGTGCGGAGTACGACGTGAAGGCGCTGGTCAATCATGTCTTCCAGGTGATCGTGCAGTTCCAGCGGCTGGCCGTGAAGGAGCCGTCGGACTTCGGCGAGGTCACGCCGGACCGGGTGGCCGAGGGCTCGGACTGGCGGGAGCGGCTCACGCGGGAGGCGGACCGGCTGGTGTCGGCCTGGTCCGCGCCCGGCGCCGAGGAGGGCACGACCGGGGCGATGGACATGCCGGCGCGGCTGGTCGGCGCGATGGCGCTGCTCGATCTGACCGTGCATGTGTGGGACCTGGCACGGGCGACGGGACAGGAGTACGGGCCGGCGGACGAGGCGGTCGTGACGGAGCTGACGGCCGCGGTGGCCCAACTGGCGCCCACGGCCAGGAAGATGGGGGTGTTCCGGGAGCCGGTGCCGGTGGCGGAGGACGCGCCGGCGTTCGAGCGGCTGCTGGCGGGGACGGGGCGGGATCCGGGCTGGGGGTGAGGGGCGGGCCGGTTCGGGCGGGGACGGAGACGGGGGTGCGGGGTTGTGGCGCGACGGGGGCCAGGAGTTCGGAGGGGTTGGGGTTTGTGAGAGCCGGCCGGTTGGAGTGATGGCGGCTCGGGGGTTGGGGTGATGGTGAATGGGGGGTGAGAGCGGGGCGGTGTTCGAGCGGCTGCGGGCCGGTGGGGGCTGGTCGCGCAGTTCCCCGCGCCCCTGGGGAGTGGCAGTCACCCACGTTGCGACGGTCCGTTCGCCACCTCGCGCGCCACAGCGGACCGTTGGCCGCACGGCGCGCCACCACGGGTCGTTGGCCACGTAGGGCGCGCAGGGATCGGGGGTGCGGGGCGAGGGCGGGGCGGCTGGTTGCGGTGCTGGTGGGGCGGCGGGACGGGGTCGGTGGGGCCGCAGGGCGAGGGCGTCGGTCGTGCTCGGGCCGTGGGGTGCTCTTCGGGAATAGGTCGGGGTGGGGTGTCGTTCTCCGGGTACGCGGTTATAGTTGAACGGTAAACAACCTGGAGGGTGAGCGATCATGCAGTTCGGGATCTTCAGCGTCGGCGATGTCACGCCGGACCCGACGACCGGCCGTACGCCGAGTGAGCGTGAGCGGATCAAGGCCATGGTCGCGATCGCCCTGAAGGCCGAGGAGGTCGGGCTCGACGTCTTCGCGACCGGCGAGCACCACAACCCGCCGTTCGTGCCGTCGTCGCCGACCACCATGCTCGGGTACATCGCCGCGCAGACCGAGAAGCTGATCCTCTCCACCTCGACCACGCTGATCACCACGAACGACCCGGTGAAGATCGCCGAGGACTTCGCGATGCTCCAGCACCTGGCCGACGGCCGGGTCGACCTCATGATGGGCCGCGGGAACACCGGACCGGTCTACCCCTGGTTCGGGCAGGACATCCGCGAGGGCATCAACCTCGCCATCGAGAACTACGCCCTGCTGCGCCGGCTGTGGCGCGAGGACGTCGTGAACTGGGAGGGGAAGTTCCGGACGCCGTTGCAGGGGTTCACCTCCACGCCCCGGCCGCTGGACGGGGTCGCGCCGTTCGTCTGGCACGGCTCCATCCGCTCCCCGGAGATCGCCGAGCAGGCCGCCTACTACGGCGACGGGTTCTTCCACAACAACATCTTCTGGCCGGCCGACCACACGAAGAGGATGGTCGAGCTGTACCGGGCCCGGTATGCCCACTACGGGCATGGGACGGCGGAGCAGGCGATCGTAGGCCTCGGCGGCCAGGTGTTCATGCGCCGCAACTCCCAGGACGCGGTGAAGGAGTTCCGGCCCTACTTCGACGTCGCACCGGTGTACGGGCACGGGCCCTCCCTGGAGGACTTCACCGACCAGACCCCGCTGACCGTCGGCTCCCCGGAGCAGGTCATCGAGAAGACGCTGAAGTTCCGCGAGTACGCCGGGGACTACCAGCGCCAGCTGTTCCTCCTCGACCACGCAGGACTGCCCCTGAAGACCGTCCTGGAGCAGCTCGACCTGCTCGGCGAGGAGGTCGTGCCGGTGCTGCGCAAGGAGTTCGCGGCAGGGCGGCCCGCGGACGTCCCGGAGGCTCCCACCCACGCGTCCCTGCTGGCCGCGGAGCAGAACAAGGAGGTCGTCGCATGAAGCTCGTCGTCGTGTCCGCGGGACTGAGCGTCCCGTCGTCCACCCGTCTGCTGGGAGACCGGCTGGCCGCGGCCGTGGGCCGCGCGGCCGAGGTGGACGTGCAGGTCGTGGAGTTGCGGGAACTCGCCGTGGAGATCGCGCAGAACTTCACGAACGGCTTTCCGGGACGCGCGCTGGCCGCCGCACAGGAGGCGGTGGCCGGGGCCGACGGACTGATCGTGGTGACCCCGGTGTTCTCGGCGTCGTACAGCGGACTCTTCAAGTCGTTCTTCGACGTGCTCGAACCGGAGGCCCTGGCGGGCAAGCCGGTGCTGATCGCGGCGACCGGTGGTTCGGCCCGGCATTCGCTGGTGCTGGAGCACGCGCTGCGGCCGCTCTTCGCCTACCTGAAGGCCGTCGTCGTGCCGACCGGGGTCTACGCCGCGTCGGAGGACTGGGGTGCCGAGGGGCTGGACGGGCGGATCGAGCGGGCGGCCGGGGAGCTGGCCGCGCTGATGGCGGGACTGTCGGTCGGGCGCGGGCCGCGTGCGGTCCGGGCCGACTCCTTCTCGGCGGTGGTGCCGTTCGAGGAGCAGCTCGCCGCGTTGCGTCCCACGGGGTGAGAGGGCAGTAAGAAGGGCACGAGGTGAGCAGCTCATCACGTCGTACGACTCGGCGGGACGGCACACTGAGGGTGTGCCCCAAAATGTGCTGCTCGCCGAAGACGACCGCGCCATCCGTCACGCCCTGGAGCGCGCCCTGACCCTGGAGGGCTACCAGGTCACCGCGGTCGCCGACGGCGTCGAGGCGCTGGCGCAGGCCCACAGGACGCCGCCGGACGTGCTCGTCCTCGACGTGATGATGCCCGGGATCGACGGGCTGCAGGTCTGCCGGGTGCTGCGCGCCGAGGGCGACCGGACGCCGATCCTGATGTTGACGGCGCTCGTGGAGACCCAGGACCGGATCGCCGGTCTGGACGCGGGCGCCGACGACTATGTGGTCAAGCCGTTCGACGTCGAGGAGGTCTTCGCCCGGCTGAGGGCCTTGCTGCGGCGGACCAGCCCGGACGGGATGGCCCCGGTCGGCGCGGCTCCCCGGGTCGTGGTGCCCGACCTGCCCGAGGGGCGGATCGAGGCGGCGGGACTGCGCATGGACATCCAGGCGCGGCGGGCCTGGCGGGGGACGCGCGAGCTGGAGCTGACCCGTACCGAGTTCGAGCTGCTCGAACTCCTCGTGCGCAACGCGGGCATCGTGCTTGATCATTCGACGATCTACGATCGCATCTGGGGCTACGACTTCGGGCCCGGCTCCAAGAACCTCGCCGTCTACGTCGGCTATCTGCGCCGCAAGCTCGACGAGCCCGGCGCCCCGCAGCTGATCCACACGGTGCGCGGCGTGGGTTACGTGCTCCGGGAGGACTGAGTGGGGCGGCTGGCTCGGCTGTGGGCCCGGCCGCGGCCCCGGTTGCTGTCCCTGCGGACCACGTTCGCGGTGTCCTTCGCCGCGGTGACGGCCGCGGTGACCGTGCTGGTCGGTGTGCTGTCGTACAGCGCCGCCGCGCGGCTGGTGCGGGTGGACCAGGAGTCCGTGTTCGACCAGGTCGTGCAGGACCTGCGGGACGAGGTGAGCCAGCACCGGATGACACCGGACGACTTCTCGTCATCGGCGCCCGGGCACGACCTGGTGCGGCCCGCTCGTACGGACGTGCAGGTGCTGGGGCCCACCGGGGCGGTCGCCGATCCCGGGCGGCCCGGGCTGCCGGTGATCTCCGGGGACCGGCGGGTCGCGGCCGCCGGTGCGGCCGGGCGGATGGTCCTGCACAAGGAGGTCTCGGTCGGCAGCGACGTGTACCGGATCGCCACGGTCTCGCTGGGTGGCGGGCGGGGCGCCGTGCAGGTCGCCCAGGAGTTCAGCGACACCGAGGATCTGTTGCGGGCGCTTCAGCAGCGGACGTTTCTGCTCATGGTGGCGGTCGTGGTGGGCGCCGGGTTGTTCGGGTGGTGGCTGGCCCGGCGGATCACCCGGCGGCTGGTGATCCTCACGTCCGCCGCGGAGGATGTGGCCCGGACCCGGCGGCTGGGGATCGAGGTGCCGGTCACCGGTTACGACGAGGTGGGGCGGCTGGGGCGGGCCTTCGACCGGATGCTGGGGCGGCTCGCGCAGTCGGAGGAGGATCAGCGGCGGCTGGTGCAGGACGCGGGGCACGAGCTTCGGACACCGCTCACATCGTTGCGTACGAACATCTCGCTGCTGCGGCGGATCGACGAGCTGCCGCCCGCCACGCGCGACGAGCTGGTCGCCGACCTCTCGCAGGAGGCACGGGAGCTGACCGATCTGGTCAACGAGCTGGTCGACCTCGCGGCCGGACAGTCGGACAACGAGCCGCCGCAGCGGGTGGACCTCGCCGATGTCGCGGAGGAGGTGGCGGGGCTGGCCCGGCGGCGGAACGGGCGGGACGTCGTGGTGCACGCCAGTGGGTCGACGGTGACGGACGGGCGGCCGGGGATGCTGCAGCGGGCCCTGTCGAACCTGGTCGAGAACGCGGCGAAGTTCGACCGGGACGGGACCGCTCCGATCGAGATCTCGGTGTCCGGGTTCACGGTGGCTGGGCCGGTGCGGGTGGAGGTGCTGGACCGGGGGCCGGGGATCGCCGACGCCGATCTGGTGCGGGTCTTCGACCGGTTCTACCGGGCGGCGGACGCGCGGTCGTTGCCCGGGTCGGGGCTGGGGTTGTCGATCGTGCGGGAGGTGGCGTTGTCGCACGGGGGTGCGCCGTTCGCGTTTCCCCGGGAGGGGGGCGGGACGGTGATCGGGTTCACCGTGGGCGGGGATGCCTCCGGCGGTTGAGCCGGGTCTGCCCGCGCCCCGCCGCACCGGCCCCTCAGAATGGGCACACCTGTCCGAGAGAGTGGGGGCGTCGACGTGCTCAGTGACGAGGAGGCCGCGGTCCTCGCGGCCATTGACGAGGCCGAGGTCGCCCGGACCCTGCTGGAGCTGATCGCGATCCCCAGCGTGACCGGGAGCCCCGCCGAGTCGGAGATCCAGCACCATCTGGCGGGCCGGCTCCGTGCGTCGGGTCTCGACGTCGACCTGTGGTCGATGGATCTGCCGGCCCTGCTGGCCGATCCCGGCTTCCCCGGCTCCGAGGCGCCGCGCGACGAGGCGTGGGGGCTGGTCGGGCAGACCCAGGACGGTGGGGACGGGCCCACGTTCGTGGTGCAGGGGCACGTGGACGTCGTACCGCCCGGGGACCTCGCCGCGTGGGAGGGCGACCCGTTCGTGCCCCGGGTCACGGGAGACCTGGTCCACGGGCGCGGTGCCTGTGACATGAAGGCCGGGCTGGCGGCGGAACTGGCCGTGCTCGCGGCCCTGCGGGACAGCGGCGTCCGGCTGCGGGGGCGGGTCGCCGCGCACTTCGTCGTGGGAGAGGAGGACGGGGGACTCGGGGCCTTCGGGACCCTGCGGCGGGGCTACGGCGGTGACGTGTGCGTCATCGCGGAGCCCACGGCCGGGAGCCTCATCACGGCCAACGCCGGTGCGCTCACCTTTCGGCTCACCGTCAACGGCAAGGCGGCGCACGCCAGTTCGCGGTACGAGGGGGTGAGTGCCCTGGACGCGTACGTGCCGTTGCACCAGGCGCTGGCCCGGCTGGAGGCCGAGCGGAACCGCGAGCCGCATCCCCTGATGGCCGCATACCCCGTTCCGTACGCCCTCTCCGTGGGCATCCTGCGCTCCGGCGACTGGTCCAGCAGTGTGCCCGACCTGCTGGTCGCCGAGGGGCGGCTGGGGGTGCGGCTGGGCGAGGACCCGGCGGCGGCCCGGGCGGAGTTCGAGCGGTGCGTGGCGCGGGTGTGCGCCCTTGACCCCTGGTTGCGGGAGCATCCCGTGGCGGTGAGCTGGCCCGGCGGGCAGTTCGCCAGCGGGCGGCTGCCCGCCGGGCATCCCCTGCCGGACGCCGTCCGGGCCGCCCACGCGGATGCGGTGGGCGGCCCTGCCCTGCCGGAGCGCGGGGCGCCGTACGGGAGTGATCTGCGGTTGTACGCCGGGGCCGGGATCCCGGCCCTCCAGTACGGGCCCGGGGACATCGGGGTGGCGCACAGCCCGCGGGAGCACGTGGCCGTGCGGGAGGTGGTGGACGTGGCGCGGGTCCTGGCGGTGACCGTGTTGCGGACCGTGGGGACGAAGTAGGGGGGGGCTAGTTCGCCGTCCTGCCGAAGCAGCGCTCCAGCTCGTCCAGGTCGTAGAACTTGCTGCCCTTCGAGACCGGCTCGCAGCCCGCCTTGAACGCCGTCTCCTTCTCGTTGTAGAGCATGCGGACCAGGTAGGTGCCGCCCTTGCGGAACACGTCCCACTGGATGTTCGAGCCGAGCGGGGCCACGGCCGCGCCCCGCCAGGCGTTGGTGGCGTACGTGTACGGCTTCGACGCCGTCGCGCCCTGCGTGCTGCCCGGGAGGCCCATCAGGGCGGCCAGCGGGATGATCTCCTCGGCGTGGGTGAAGCGGAGTTCGGCGCCCAGGTCGCTGGTGCCGGCGCGCTTGGCCTCGACCTTCTCGAAGAAGTCGTCGAGGAGGACACCCGCCATCTTGTAGGTGATGTCGCTGTCGGCGAAGCCGGGGCCCTTCTCGTAGAAGTCCTCGGCGTCGCTGAGGTAGCCGAACCAGTCCGCGTCCCGCTTCGAGATGAACCTCTCCAGGCCCCAGCCCTTGCCGCCCGGGCTCTCCTCGCGCATCGCCGGGGCGATGGCGTACAGGTTGTAGACGGCCTGGGCCGCGGCCACCTGGTCGTCGGCGGAGAGCGTGTCGACGAAGGACGTACGGAAGAGCTTCTTCAGTACGTCGCGAGCCGCGCTGTGGGTCCGCGGCTGGTCCGTGATCGCCTTGAGGGTGGTCGCCAGGCGCTGGTCGTTCGCGAGGTAGTCGCGGTACGCCTTGCCGCCCGCGGCCTTGTGGAAGTAGAGCAGGTCGACGTCCGTGCGGGTGGCGCCGATCAGGGGCTTGAGCTCCGGGTCCCTTTCGGCGAGGGTCCCGGCGTAGATGTTCGCGCTGTCCACGGCCCGGCCCTGGCCCGAGCTGACCACGTCGATCTTCTCGTCCTTCTTCGCGATCGTGGCGAAGAGGCCCGGCAGTCGCTGCGCCAGGCGGGTCGCCGTGGACTGCAGTTCCTGCTTGCCGCGGCCGCTGAGGTCGCCGTAGCCGACACCGCTCATGGCCGCCTGGAGGGCCCGGACCTTCGGGCCGAACGCGCGGCCCTTCGCGGTGAGTCCGTTCGCCGCCCCGGCCTTCTCGGCGAGGGCGAGGACCAGGTCGCCGTCCTCGCTGTCGGTCGCGGCGCGGGAGCCGTGCCGGGAGACGTTCTCCGTGAAGACGGGGACGAATCCGGCGGGGGCCTTCTGGTAGGTACGGGGGTTCTGCTGGGGCTCGTAGGGGGCCTTCGTCCCGGAAGCGGTGCTGTCGCTGCGGTGCTCCGGAACGGCCTGCGCGGGGAACGCGGCGACCGCGAGGAGGGATACGAGGCCTGCGGTGGCCAGGGCTGGGGTGACACGTCTCATGTGCGCATCGTTTGCGGGGGACGTGAATCACGGGTGGCCGCGGGGCGGCGGCCCGGCCTCTGGCAGGGCTGGCTAGGGTCAAAGAGCGGCACAGGTCAGGGGGAGCGGGGTCATGGGTTTCCGGTCGCGGTACAAGGCCGTCCGACCGCGGTACAAGGTGGTCGCGGGGCTGGTGGTGGCGGGGGTCGCCGCTCTCGTCGTTCACGAGGTGAACGCGCCGGACTACGGGGTGCGGGCGGCGCCGCGCGCGGACGCTCCCGCCTGCGGGCGTCTCGACTATCCGGACCGGCTGGGCGGACAGCGGCGCAAGGACGTCTCCACCGCCGGGGTCGGCGTCTGGGGGGACGGGGCCGTGGTGCTCCGGTGCGGGCTCACGCCTCCCGCGCCCACGGTCGACGCGTGCGTCGACATCGACGACGTCGACTGGGTGTGGCGGGACGCGGGCTCGCGCGGCGGCAGCAAGGTCCTCGTCACCTACGGCCGTGATCCCGCCGTCGAGGTCGAGATCTCCTCCCGTGTCGACGCCGTCGACGCGGTGCTGGTGGAGATGGGCCGGCTGGTGAAGCCGATCGCGCAGAAGTCGAAGAGCCTCGGCGACGGGGACGTCCTCTTAGGTCGTGTGGTGGCGGGTGCGAACCGTCACGACTCCCCGCTGCTCGCCCCGACCCTGGACCGCCTGGTCGACCTGGGACCGCTGCCCGACGACATCACCGTGCACCTGGACGCCGGCTACGACTCGGACAAGACCCGCGCCCGTCTCCACAAATGCGGATTGCAGGGCCGCATCGCGCACAAGGGCGAGAAGGCACCGATCCAGGCAAGTCAGAGGTGGCATGTGGAACGGACCCACGCCTGGCAGAACGCCTTCCACCGCCTCGCCCGTTGCTACCGCAGACGGGGTGGGGCGTCAGCCGCCCAGACCGCGGTGAGGAGTTTCTGCCCGTCCCGGCCGAACTCCTCGGCACGCTCGCGCACCGCTACCTTGCCGCCCGCAACTTTCCCGTCTCGACCTTCCGGCCGTACCGCTTGGCCCACTCCGGTTCGATCAGCGGCACCAGCCAGTCCGGATCGTCTTCGGCGATCTCCTCCAGCGCAGCCCGCACGCTCTCGCCCGCCAGCTCCAGCCGGCTCAACCGCCGCACCGCCGCCAGGACATGAGTGGCATCAGTACGCTGTCGGCCCCGCCCCTTGAGCAGCCCGGCCGCCACCAAGCGGTCCAGCATCAACTGAAGCAGCTGATCCGCCCGGCTGCCCTCGGCCAGCCGGGCCCGGAACTCACTGAGTACCGAGTGGTCGAAGCCCGGATCGTCCAGTTCAAGGCCAAGTCCGTACTTCCAGTCGATCCTCGTGCGCACCGCATCCGCCGCCGCCCGGTCCGAGAGGTTCTCCGCGAACTGCAGCACCGACACCAGCGCCAACTGCCCCGGCGAGAAGCCCGGTCGGCCATCGGAGGGATACAGATGAGTGAAGTCCTCGTCGGCGAACACCACATCCAGCCGATCCCTCATCAGCATCACCGGCATCCCCTTCGGACACGCCGCCACGCAGTACGGACCGTCATCGGAGGAATCCGCTGGAAACTTGCCGGACGCATCGACACCGTCCACCGCCCCACAACCGAGGCCGCCCCGCCTCTGACCAGCCAACCACCACCAGCGTCCGCCGTCACCACCCAGTCAAGATCACCAACAGAGTCACGGCATTGGGTCTAACCCGCCCCCTTTGATCAGCCTGGCCGGCTACTCGCGGCGCGAGAGGTCCTCGGGGGTGGGCTGGTACCGCGTTGTGTACGGATGGCCTTTGTAGTCGACGGTCATGGTGTGCCGCAGGACGTCGTCGTCGGCGTCGTAGAAGACGTGCTCGATCTCCAGGCAGATCCGCTCGGTGGAGATGCCGAAGTCCTGCGCCTCCTGGTCGTTCACCTGCCGGGCCCGCGTGCCGGTGATCATTTCGCACCGTGCCGGGTGGTGCGGCCTGGCGGCTCGATCGTAGTTCCTTGCGGACGGTGTCCTCGTCGGCCTGCACCTGCTGGACTGGTCCAGGGAACTGCGGTCTGACGCGGTCCGCTGACACGCGCTCGGCGAGCGCACGGACGACGGTCCCGGTGATGTGAGGAAACTGCTGGGCTATCGGATCCGCACGGCGACGATCGTCGCCAATGTCGGCGACAGGCGGATTTCGGTCGCATGGAGCAACGGGTGATCCAGCCAGTGGCGTCGCGCGGCATCATGCTCGGCGGCACCGGGGGAATCAGCGGGAGTGAAGTCGTCAAGCACGACGGTCCCCCCGACCGCCAGCCATCCCGCCGCTGGGTCCAGCGGCGAGTCGACCGACGGGTCCTTGCCCTTGCCCCCGCCGTCCAGGACGAGGAGATCAAACGGGCCGTGCTCAACGAGTTCGCGCCAATCGCCATGCTCCACGCGTACATGTGCGTGGTCGGAGAACAACTCGGCTGCCGCCGACGCCCGTTCTTCGTCGAGCTCGATGCTCACAAAGGACGTGGTCGGGTCGGATGCCTCGACCATCCACGCCAGCCCGACGCCGCAGCCGGTGCCGGTTTCACCAATCCGTCCGCCGCGCCAGCCGCGCGCGAGGACCGAGAGGAGCTGACCCTGCTCCGGGGCGCAGGAGTGATCGAAACCGAGGCTCGCCGCGAGCTCCACCGCCGAATCAACCAACGGTGGAAGCACGCCAACGTCCGCATACGCGGAGTTTCCGCCGACTGCCATGCGCACTCCCTGTCTGATCGCCTGGTCCTCAACTGATTGTCTGATCCTCCACCGGTCAGGGCCCTTGCGTGAAGTGATCGTGAAGTCCGGCTGTGGTTCCCATGGCCAGCGCGGCGCCGATGAGGGCGACTCCGGCCAGGAGCCAGAACGCGCCGGAGTAGCTGCCGACTTGACCGGCGAGCAGGGCGCCGGTTGCCGGGGCGAGGGCGATGGCGAAGGCCGCCGGGGTGGTGGCCAGGGCGTTGCGGGTGGCGAAGCGGTGGAGTCCCCAGCGGTCACTGACGGCGGTGGCCTGGAGCAGCGTGAAGGTACCGCGGACGGCGCCGGCCGCGACAGTGGCCGCGATCAGCAGGAGGACGGGGCCGGGGATCGAGGCGAGTGCCGCGACGGCGACGGCTCCAGTGGCCAGTACGACCGCGGTGCGGGCGCGGGGACTGGTCCTGCGGGTCAGTGCGGGGTAGCCCAGCCGCCCGAGCAGTTGGCCGGCGCCGCACAGGCCGAGTGCGGTGGCGGCGGTGGTGGTGCCGATCCCCCGGCTGATGAGCAGAGGGACCAGATTGGTGGTCGCGGCGTAGAGGCCGAGCGAGGCGAGGCCCATCGCGGCGGCCAGGAGCCAGAACGCCCGGCTGGAGGTCACCTCGCGGGTTCGGGGAGGGGTCTGCGACGGCGTTCGGGGCGGGGCGGGGGGCCAGGGCGGTGTCAGGCAGAAGAGGTGCAGAGGGAGGGTGACCACGCCCAGCACCACGGCCAGCACCACATAGGTGGTACGCCAGCCGAGTTGGGCGAGGAGGAAGGCGGTCAGTGGCGCGTAGACGGTGCTGGACAGGCCGGCGACCAGTGACACCGTCGTCAGGGGGCGGATCCGGTCGGGGCCGTACCAGCGGGTCAGGGCAGCGAAGGCCGGTGCGTACAGGAGCATCGACTGGGCGAGTCCCACCAGCATCCATGCCGCGATGAACCACGACAGACGGGGTGCGGCGGCCACGGCCAGCAGCGCGAGGATCCCGAGGAACGACCCACAGGTCATCACCCGGTGAGGCCCGTGCCGGTCGAGGAGCCGACCGACCAGCGGGCCGGCCACCACGCTGGTGAGCAGGCCTGCCGAGAAGGCGCCCATGGCCGCCGTCGCCGACCAGCCGGTGTCACGCGTCAGGGCGGTCAGGGCCACGGGGAAGGAGTAATAGAGGATGCCCCAGCTGGTGAGCTCGGTAACGCACAGAGCGGCCAGGGCCGAGCGCATGCCGGGCGCGCCGGCCTGTCCGGAGGGTGCTGGAAGGGGCGCAGGAGCCCTGCGCGTGTCGCGATTCACTCCTCCTCACCCGTGACCAGGGCACGTTGCATGAGTCGCGTGTCGATCCAGCGACCGTGCTTGCGGCCGACGCGCTTCAGCAGTCCCGCGTCTGTGAAGCCGAAGCGGCGGTGCAGCGCGGCCGAAGCGCCGCTGCCGTTGTCTGCGATGACCGCGATCATCTGCCGCACACCGGCCCGGGTGCTCTCGGTGACCAGCGCGCCGAGCAGGGCGCCGCCCAGGCCCTTGCCGGTTCGGTCGGGGACGATGTAGACCGTGTCCTCCACGGTGTAGCGGTAGGCCGGCTTGGGGCGCCAGGGTCCGGCGTAGGCGTACCCGGCCACTTCGCCGGACAACTCGGTGACCAGGAAGGGAAGGCCCCGGTCGGTGAGCTCGTCCAGCCGCCCACGCCATTGCTCGACGGTCGGCGGGATTTCCTCGAAGGTGGCCAGGGTGTGGTTGACGTAGTGCGTGAAGATCTTGGCCACGGCCGGCAGGTCCGCGGGGGTGGCGGGGCGGATGATCGTCTCGGGGGCTGCCACGGCGCGCTCATTTCTCTATAGTGAAAGTCGATGCTATTATAGAGGAATGATGGATCTGGTGGCATTGGGTGGGCATGTGCAGGCGCTGCGGCACACTCGGGGCCTCACCCTTCAGCAGCTGGCAGAAGCTGCCGAGGTGAGCGTGAGCATGCTGTCCTCCGTCGAGCGCGGCCAGAAGGCGCCCACGGTTGTCGTCCTTGCCCGCATCGCCGACGGCCTCGGCGTCCCTCTCACCGAACTGGTCGCGCAGCCTGACGACAACCGCGTCATCGTGCGCCGCCTCACCGACCAGGAGACCGTGGACGAACCCGGAGGGTGGCGGCGCACGATCCTCACCCCGGTCGTGCCCGGCGTGAACTTCGAATGGATCCGAACCACCTTGCCGCCGGGCTGCGACGCCGGACAGTTCCCGGCATACGCCCCGGGATCCCATGAGTTCGTCGTCGTGGAATCCGGAACCCTTCAACTCACCGTCGCCGACCGCCTGGTGGAACTGCGCGGCGGGGACTCGCTCTACTTCGCTGCCGACGTCACCCACGCCTACGCCAACCCCGGCCCTGAGCCGTGCACTTACTACATCGCCGCACTCATCATGCGACCCCGAGCAGCCCAGCCGCACAGCCGCGGATCCGCCGCGTCTCCCAGGGTGCCGGACGCCGCAGGCCACCAAACGGCGTCCGGTAACTGAGTTCGGTTCCCGCCCCCGGTCCATTTCCTCTCGGAGCCATGCGTCCGGCAAGCCGCCGGTGTCGATGGGCCGCAGCACCTTGCCTCTCGGCTTCCCCTACGAGAGCGCGAGTTCGTTCATCGCCGCCCGCTCCACGAGAAACCCCACATGTGCCGCCGCGCGCGGTGACGGGCGAGGGCTGGCAGCGGAGGGGGCGATGACATCGTGGTCGTAGGTGCGGTGGTCGATGCGGATGGCGCGTTCGGTGATGGCCTGCCAGCGCACCGGCAGCAGTTCGAGATAGTCGCTGCCGCTGAGCTTGTCCTACCTTCCAAGCGTGGGTCTGAGCTGGTCATTCGTAAGATCGGCGGACCCAGGGGCTCTGGGTATGGCTGTGAGCTTGTCGCCGTTGGATGGCTCAAAGAACTTGGCCGCCCGGAGCCCCGCGACGACTCGAACGCTAGGGCCTGTTGTGAAAGTGGATCATCATCTTGGATGATCACTGGTCGTGGGGCGTGGTGATCTGACGGACGGCCAGTGGGCCCAGCTGAAGCCGTTGTTGCCGCATGGCAAGAAGCCGGGCCGGCCACCGACGTGGACGCGTAGGCAGTTGATCGACGGCATAAGGTGGCGGACCCGGACCGGTGCTCCCTGGCGGGACGTGCCCGAACGGTATGGGCCCTGGGACCTGGTCTACGACCTGTTCCGACGCTGGCAACGGGACGGTACCTGGAAGCGGATCTTCGTGCAGCTGCAGGCCGAGGCCGACGCGAAAGGCTTGATCACATGGAATGTGAGACCCCACGGTCGCTCGGGCTCACCAGCACGCTGCCGGTGCGCGTAAAAAGGGGCACAGCAGAAGGAGCCTCCCGGCGGCATGTTCACCGAGCCCGATGACCACGGCCCGGGCGGTCGCGCGGCGGGTTGACCACCAAGCTGCACCTGGCCGTGGAGCAGGGCCAAATGCCTCTGTCGCTGCTGGTCACCGCCGGGCAGCGGCACGACAGCCCGCAGTTCCTGCCGGTCCTGGGGGGGGGGTATCCGGGTGCCCCGCATGGGCCCGGGCCGGCCACGGACCAAGCCGGACAGGGTCCGCGCGGACAGGGCGTACGGCTCCCGCGCGAACCGGGCCTACCTGCGCAGACACGGGATTGGCTGCACGATCCCGGAGAAGGCCGACCAGGTCCGCAACCGCAAGAAACTCGGGGTCCGCGGTGGCCGGCCGCCCAAGTTCGACAAGGACGACTACAAGGAGCGCCACGCGGTGGAGTGCGGCATCAACCGGCTCAAGCGCCACCGGGCCGTGGCCACGAGATACGAGAAACTCGCGGTCCGCTACGAAGCGACGGTGCTGGTCGCGGCCATCAACGAATGGCTGTGACTATCACGCCTGCGACTGGCGCGGCGGCGTCGAATCGGTCAGTGACTTGAACAGGTGCACGTCCGCGTGCCCTCCGGGGATACCCAGCGTACGACCGGTCTCGGCGTAGCCGTGGCGCTGGTAGAAGTCGGGGGCCTGGAAGGTGAAAGAGGAGACGGCGACGCGATCGCAACCGCGTCGCCGTGCCTCTGTCTCAGCTGCCTGCAGGATCCTGCTACCCCACCCGTCCTTGCGGCTGCCCTCGCGAACCCACAGCAGTTCCATGCCGCAGAGGCCGCCCCACGTCCATGCGGCCAGCCCGCCGACCAGTTCACCTGCTTCATCGGTGACCTTGATCGAGAACGTTCCGCGGTCAGCCGCACCTGTGGCCACCGTGTTGAAGGCGACCAATTCCTCGGTCAGTCGGTCGTTTAGATCGGTGTCGCGCTCGCCGATGGTCAGAGTCGGGCCGGAGCCATGGTCAGTCGTCACGGCGGGGAGTATGTCAGTCCGTCCGACTCCACGGCACGCGATTACTCAAGGCCTTGATCCACTTGCACAACACGGCCTAGGCGGACCGCGGGCGCAGGGGGGTCGTCTCCAGTGCGGCCCGGGCCGCCTCCAGTGCCGGGTGGGTCTGTTCCGCGACCCGGTGGAAGGCCTCCTGGGCGGGGCGGGCCGGCCAGGCCGGGGGGAGGTGGCGGGCCGGGAGTCTCGGGTCCGTGCGGATGGTCCGGAGCCACTCGCTGACCAGGCGCAGTCGGGTGCCGATGGGGTCGTCGTCGGCGCCGTTGCCCAGGTGGGCGCTCCAGCGCTTGTCGAAGGTGACATAGCGGGCGGCGATGGACTCCAGGTCCCAGGTCTCGCGGATCATCCGCTCGATGTCGGTCACCTCCGAGGCCTGGGCGTGGAAGATCTTGACGTGGGCCGTGAGGCCGAGCTCGGTGACGACCGCGGAGACGTCCACGTGGCCGGGGGCGATCCACAGGCCGCTGTACAGGGCCCCGAATCCCGACCAGGTGAGCCGTGAGCGCAGGTCGTGGCGCTGGCGTTTCCAGGAGTCGGGCAGGGAGAAGCCGAGCAGGGTCCAGGAGCCGTCCCAGTCGTCGTTGACAGCGCCCTGCTTCCAGATGCGGGTGCGGCCGTCGATCAGGACCCGGGTGGCCTGCGGGGTCAGGCCGAAGAACATCTTGCGGCCC
This sequence comes from Streptomyces canus, assembly GCF_001514145.1. Lineage (GTDB taxonomy): Bacteria > Actinomycetota > Actinomycetes > Streptomycetales > Streptomycetaceae > Streptomyces > Streptomyces canus. The sequence goes on along the minus strand of NZ_KQ948657.1, from coordinate 961,358 downwards.
TCGCGCTGACGCTGGAGCAGGCCCCGGTTGACCATGCGGGTGAGGGTGGAACGTACGGCCTGCTCGCCCACGCCCACGCGGCCCAGGACGTCGATGATGCTGCCCGAGTAGACGCCCAGGTCCCCCTCCTCCAGGACGTGGTTGCCGAAGAAGGTGAGCATGAGCGACTGCGGGCGCGGCTGCGGCCCGTCCGCGGTGTCCAGGATGTCGTCGTCCTCCACGGGGGCAAGGGTACGGCCGCCCGCCGACGGTACGGCGGGCGGTCGTGGAAGGTCGTGGGAGGTCACCGGCGGTCGGCGGGGTGCGCGAGGTCGTACGGGCGGAGGTAGGGGGTGGGGCGGTACGAGACGTAGCGGGTGGGGGTGGTGGGGTCGGCCGCGGTGGCGCGGGCGTTGAGGGACGCCGGGTCGGTGCCCTGCCAGCTGCCGGTGGTCAGGCGGTCCTCCAGGGTGTGGAGCGCGGCCAGTTGTTCGGCGGGGCTGAAGGTGCAGTGGCCGGCGTTGTCGACGTACGCCTGGCGGAGGAGGGAAGAGGAACCGGCCGCGGTGACCGCGCGGCGCAGGGCGCTCTCCGTCTGGACGGGGACCAAGGGGTCGCCGATGGTGTGGATGGTGAGTTGGGGCTTGGTCAGCTTGCCGGTGAAGCTGCTTGTGGTGCTCATCCAGGCGACGGCGTTCCGGTCGGCCTTGACGCGCGGGGCGCGGTTGAGGGCCGCCAGGTCCTTGTTCAGGGAGAGGCCGGCCTTCTTGTAGAGCTCGGTGACCTCCTTGCGGACGGAGGACTGGCCGAGCAGTCGCCTGTAGTCGACGCCGGTGTTCCAGGACATGTTGCCGCCCGCCCGGACCTCGGCCTCCTGGCGCCGGTTGAAGGCGGCGATCTTCAGCAGGCCCTTGACGGCGTCGTACTGGTTGGCCTGCTGGGCGTCCCAGTCGGTCGCGGCGGGGCGGGTCTGGGTGGGGGCGTTCCAGACCGGGATGTTGTGGAGGGCTGCGGCGAGGGCGATACGGGCCCGGCCCTCGGCCGTCGTCTGGGCGGAGTCCACCGTGGCGGTCAGGGTGTTCGCGGCGTCGGTGGCCGCCTGCTGCGTCGGGAGGTTCACCAGGGGGACGTCGGAGCCCAGGAGCGTCTTGAGGGCGAACACCGGGTCCAGGGTGTTGTTCCAGTTGGCCACGCCGCCGTGGACCAGGCCGCACATGGAGAGCGAGCCGTCGATGTCGTCCGGGTGGCGCTCGGCGATCGCGGTGGTGACCAGGCCGCCGTACGACCGTCCCCAGGCGAGGGTGCGGGAGGCCTGGCCGAAGCGGTCGGTGAAGGCGGTCAGGGTGGCCATCTGGTCGGGGACCGCGTCCGTCACCGCCCAGCCGGTGCTGGCGTACGAGGAGCCGATGAGGGCGTAACCCTGCTGGAGGAGAAGCGCCTTGGTGGCGGCGTCCGGGGCGTCCTGGGCGGGGTTCGCCGGGCCTGCGTTGTAGCCGTGGCTGAAGAGGAGGACGGTGCCGTTCCAGGTGGTGGGGACGTCCATCATGTACGTGGCCCCGGAGGGGAGTTGGCCGTCCACATGCGTGGTGCCCGTGTCGGCGGTCGCCGTGGCCGCCGGTGCGGTGGTGAGGGTGAGCAGTAGGGCCGCTGCGCAGGCGATGCGGGTGCTGTGCCTCATGCGGTGATCTCCTCCGTGTGGGGGGTGGTGGGGAGTTGGGAAGCGGGGTCCTCGCCGAGCGATGTACGGCTCGTCTCGCGGACGAACCACACCGTCAGCGCGGTGATCAGTGAGCCTCCGCAGAGGAGGAGGGCGACGGGGGTGCCGTTTCCGCTGCTCGCGACCAGACTTCCGGCGATCATCGGGGAGAAGCCGGCGCCGACGAGGGTCGCGCCCTGGTAACCGAGCGAGGCGCCGGTGTAGCGGACCTTGGTGCCGAACATCTCGCTGAACAGGGCGCCCAGCGGGCCGTACATCAGCGACTGGGAGATGCCGTGGCCGATGACGACGGCCAGGATCAGCGCTCCGGACGACTTGGAGTCGATCAGCGCGAGGACGGGGAAGGCGGTGGCGGCGGACAGGATCGCGCCGGTGAGGACGACCGGGCGGCGGCCGATCCGGTCGGAGAGCGCGGAGGCGCAGGGCAGGACCACCAGGGCGACCGCGGCGGAGACGGTGAGCGCGGTGAGCACCTGCGGGCGGGGATAGCCGATGCCGGTGGCGTACGCGATCAGGTAACTGGTCAGCAGGGACTGGGCGGTGAAGGCGCCGATGCCGACACCGCAGGCCAGCAGCACCGGGCGCGGGCGGCGCAGGACGTCGAGGATGGGGAGCCTCGACTCGGCGCGGTCCTTCTTCACCTCGGCGAACAGCGGGCTCTCGACCACCTTGAGACGGACGAACAGGCCGACGCCGAGCAGCAGCACGCTCAGCAGGAACGGCACGCGCCAGCCCCAGGCCGCGAACTGGTCCTTGGGGAGGGTGGAGACCAGGGCGACGACGGTGGCGGAGATCAGGGAGCCGAGCGGGGCTCCCATCTGGGTGAAGCTGGACCACAGGCCGCGGCGCTTCTCGCCCGCGTGCTCGACGACCATGAGCGTGGCGCCGCCCCACTCACCACCGATGGCGATGCCCTGGACCACCCGCAGGGTGATCAGCAGGACCGGTGCCCAGACGCCGATGGTGTCGTACGTGGGCAGCAGGCCGATGAGGAAGCTGGCGCCGCCCATCAGGCCCATGGTGAGCAGCAGCATGTTCTTGCGGCCGAGGCGGTCGCCGAAGTGCCCGAAGACGATGCCGCCGATCGGGCGGGCCACATATCCGGCGGCGAAGGTGCCGAACGCGGCGATCGTGCCCACGGCGGGGTCGGCGCCGGGGAAGAACAGTTCACCGAAGACGAGTGCGGCGACGGTGCCGTAGACGAGGAAGTCGTAGAACTCCACGGCGGTGCCGAGCAGGCCGGACAGGGCGACCCGTCGGAGTTGACGGGTGCGTTCTGATGCGGTGGGGGACGGGGACATCGCGCTCTCCCTTGAGCGGGGGAAGGACACCGCGAAATTAGGCTTTCTGATGACTGTCGTCAAGAAAGTGCACAACATTGACAGGATTGACAGGGGTGTGACAGGGGTCACTGGAACTCGATGATCCCGTCGGGCAGTTGAGTGCGTGACCACAGATATGCGAACCCGGATACGGGCCGGGGATCCGGACGCCTTCGCGGAGCTCTACGACCAGTGCGCCCGCTCGGTGTACAACCACGCCTTCCGGCTGACCGCCGACTGGTCCGTGGCCGAGGACGTCATGTCGGCGACGTTCATGGAGGCCTGGCGGCGCCGGACGTCGATCGAGGCCGACGGGGGCTCGCTGCGGCCCTGGCTGCTCGGCATCGCCACGAACGTCTCCCGGTCCCACTACCGCAGCAACAGGCGCTACCGGGCCGCGGCCGGCGCGGCGGCCGCGGCGGGGGTGGCCGAGGTCGCCGACCATGCCGAGGAGGCCGCCGGGCGGGTGGACGACCGGCGCCGGATCGCCGCCACACTGACCGCGCTCGGCTCCCTGAGGCGCCCCGAACGCGAGGTCCTGGTGCTGTGTCTGTGGGAGGGGCTGGAGTACGCCGACGCCGCCCGCGCCCTCGGCATCCCCGTCGGCACCGTCCGCTCCCGGCTGTCCCGGGCGCGCGGCAGGCTGCGCAAGCTCGCCGAGGTCGAACTGGCAAGAAAAAGACGGGAACTCACCCCATCGAACCGGCAGATAACAGGTGATCGCGACTACGTGATCCGGTCCGCACAGGAAGGAAACCGATGAACGCCAGCCCCTCCCAGCCGCACCCGGCCGAGTGGACGGAGACCCAGGGTCTTCTGCCCTCCGTGGAGCGGGATCTGCCGGCGGGCCGCCACCAGTTCCACAAGGAGCAGATGATGGTCCAGATCCGCGAAGACCTCCGTACCACGGCTGTCGCCCCCGTACGCCGCAACCCGTTCCTGCGCCGGGCGGTCCTGCTGCCCGCGATGGCCTGCGCCCTGGCCGGCGCGGTCGTGGGCGGCCTCGCCCTGACCGGCGGCGATGACGCGAACGCCTCCCTGGCCACCGGGCCCGCCCTGACGACCCGGATCGGCGCCGCCGACGCCCGGGGCGCCGACCGCCTGCTCGACCACATCTCCCTGGCCGCCGCCGACACCTCCGAACCCACCGTGCGCGACGACCAGTTCCTCTACATCGCGTCCAAGGTCGCCAGCACCTACGAGAAGACGGTCGACGACAAGACCACGGTGGTCAGCGAGAAGCTGCACTCCCGCCAGGTCTGGGACTCCCCCGACGGCAGGAACGGATGGCTGATCGAGCCGGGCAACACGAGCGAGGACGGCATCACCCTGGCCGGACCGAACGCGCCCAGCTCGGCCTACCGCCGGCTCGCGCAGCTGCCCACCGAGCCCGGGGCCCTGCTGCGGAAGGTCTACCAGGAGTCGGACGCCAACAGGGATCCCGAAGTCCCCCGCGACCAGGCCGCCTTCGTCGCCATCGGCGAACTGCTGACCGAGAGCTACCCGCCCGCGAACCTCACCGCCGCGCTCTACAAGGCCGCCGCCGAGATCCCCGGCGTCGTCGCGGTGGACGACGCGGTCGACGCGGTGGGGCGCCACGGGGTCGCCATCGCGCGGCTCGACGAGCAGAGCGGGCAGCGCACGGAGTGGATCTTCGACAAGAAGACGTACGCGTTCCTCGGCGAGCGCAATGTGCAGGTCGAGCCGAGCGAGACCTTCAAGAAGGGGACCGTGACCTTCACCGTCGCGATCACCCAGCGGGCGGTCGTGAACGAGATGAAGGAGGTGCCGGGGCAGGCGGGCTGACGGGTCAGGCCCGCTGCAGCTCCGGGGCGGGCCGCTCGCCCGAACCGCGCACGATCAGCCGCGTCGGCACGGTGATGGTCCGGGCCCGGGTGCGGTCGCCGTCGAGGCGGGACAGCGCTGTCGTCGCCGCCGTTCTGCCGATCTCCTCGGGGGCCTGGGCGACGACGGTCAGCGCCGGTTCGAGCGCCTCGGCGAGCGCGACGTCGTCGAAGGAGACGACGGCGACGTCCTTGCGTCTGCTGCGGGCGAGTTCGGCCACTGTCCCGAGGGCGACGATGTTGTTGCCGGCGAACAGGGCCGTGGGGGGATCGGCCAGGCCGAGCAGCCGGGAGGTCGCGGCCGAAGCCCCCTGCTGGTCATGGGCGTTGGTGACCAGGGAACGGTCGTACGGCAGGCCGGCCCGCTCAAGGGCCTCGCGGTACCCGGCGAAGCGCTCACGACGGGTGTAGAGCTTGACCGGCAGGTCACCGACGAAGCCGATGCGCCGGTGGCCGTGGGCGATCAGGTGGGCGACACCGTCGTGGGCGCCGGTGCGGTTGGAGCTGACGACGCTGTCGGCGGCCAGGCCCACGCCGGGACGGTCGATGAACACGACGGGGAGCCCCGTGGCGCGGTGGGTCTTGAGGTGGGAGTGGTCGGCGCCGACGGACGGCACGACCAGCAGGATGCTGACGCGGCGGGCGAGGAACTTGTCCGTCAGAGCGCGTTCCCGGTCCGGGTCGTCGGCCGAGGAGCCCATGAGCAGGGTCAGTCCGCGGTCGCGGACCGTGTCCTCGATACTGCGGGCCACCGCTCCGAAGAACGGGTTGCCGAGGTCGGGGACGACCAGACCGATGGTGGTGTCGGGCCCGCCGACGCGGATGTTGCGCGCCATGAGGTTCGGCTGGAAGCCGAGTTTGGCGACGGCGGCGAGCACCTGTTCCCTGGTCTCGGCCGACGCGGGTCCGTCCTCGTTGAGAACGCGGGAGACCGTCTTGGCGCTGACGCCCACTTCGCGGGCGACGTCGGCCAGGGTCGGGCGGCGGTTCGCTGCCATGGAGGAAACCGTCTCCTGTGCTCGTCGGGTTCCGGCCGCGGCCTCGGCCGGATGCCGTCGAGTGTCGAGTGCTGTGGTCAGGTGGCCTGGACGCCCGCGGCCTTCGCGGCCTCGGAATCCGCTACGACAGTACCTCCGGCCTCGTCGACGGTGAGCGCGCCGGTCATGATGGCGACGACCTCCGCCATGGAGTAGTCGGAGGGCTTGATCAGGGCGGCCCGCCGGCCCAGCCGGTGCACATGGATCCGGTCCGCGATCTCGAAGACGTGCGGCATGTTGTGGCTGATCAGGACGACCGGCATGCCCTTGTCCCGGACGCGGCGGATGAGGTCGAGGACCTGTCCGGACTCCTTGACGCCGAGCGCGGCGGTGGGCTCGTCCATGACGACGACACTGCGCGCCCAGGCGACGGAACGGGCGACCGCCACGGCCTGCCGCTGGCCCCCGGAGAGGGTCTCGACCGACTGGGTCAGCGAGCGCAGTCCGATCTTCAGGTCGGCCATGTGCTCGGCGGCCTCCTGGCGCATGCGCTTCTTGTCGAGCATGCGGAAGACACTGCCGAGGACACCGGGCCGGCGCAGCTCGCGGCCGAGGAACACGTTCGAGGCGATGTCCATCGAGGCGGCCACGGCCAGGTCCTGATAGACCGTCTCGATGCCGTGGGCGCGGGCACTCTGCGGTCCGGAGAACTGGATGGGTTCGCCGTTGAGGCGGATCTCGCCCGCGTCGGGCGTCACCGCACCGGTGAGCGCCTTGATGAGGCTGGTCTTTCCGGCGCCGTTGTCGCCGATCACGGCCAGAACCTCGCCGGGCAGCAGGTCGAAGTCGGCGCCGTCGATGGCGGTGACCTGGCCGTAGCGCTTGACGAGACCGCGGGCCTGAAGGATCGGGGTGGGGGAGTCGAGGGCGGTCATCGGGCCTTCTTCCGGGAGATCTGGTCGACGGTCACCGCGAGGATGACCAGGACTCCGGTGATCAGGGTCTGGTAGATCGAGGCGACGCCCATCAGCTGGAGCCCGTTGCGGAAGACCCCGACGATGAGGACGCCGATGAAGGTGCCGAGGACCGAACCGCGGCCTCCGAAGAGGCTGGTGCCGCCGAGGACCACGGCGGTGATGCTGTCGAGGTTGTCGGTCTGTCCGGCCTGCGGATCACCGACCCCGGTGCGGGAGATGAGGAGCAGGGCGGCGACGCCGTAGAGGAGACCGGCGACGGTGTAGACGCCGATGGTCAGCCGGGAGGTGCGGATGCCGTTCAGCCGCGCGGCTTCCGGGCTGTTGCCCAGGGCGTAGACGTGCCGGCCCCAGCCGGTGCTGCTCAACGCGTAGGCGAGCAGGAGGAACAGGGCGATGGTGACGAGGGAGCCGTAGGTGATGTCGGTATGGCCCATCGGGAAGGTCTGCCCCAGGGCCGTCAGCGGGCCGGGCAGGTTGGTGACCGTCTGCTCCTCGGAGTAGATGTGGGTCAGCGCGAACGCCACGTTGAGCATGCCGAGCGTGACGATGAACGGCGGCAGCGGGATCTTCTGCACCAACAGCCCGTTCACCAGGCCGAAGCCGCCGCAGACGACCAGGCCCAGCGCGATGGCGACCAGCGGGGGCAGTGAGCCCTCGGCGGCCATCTTGGCGATCACGATGCTGCCGAACGCCATCACCGCGCCGCACGACAGGTCGATGCCCGCGGTGAGGATGATCAGGGTCTGGCCGATGGCGAGGGTGCCGACGACCATGACCTGCTGCACGATCAGCGAGAAGTTCCCGCCGGTGAGGAACTGGTCGCTCGAGACGGCGAAGAAGACACAGGCGAGAAGAAGGGCGACGAGCGGGCCGGTGGTCGGTGCCGTGAGCAGCCTGCGGGCCGTGGTCGGCGCTTTGAGCTCGGCGTACGGCGAGGAGGTGCTCGGAGGCGTGGACGTGGCGGTCATGCGAAGTCCTTGTCGGAAGACAGAAGTCCTGGTGGGACAAGGGGGCGGCCGTCCCCGGGTCGGGGAGGTGCGGGTCCGGCCGCCCCGCTCAGGGGAGAGGCGAAGTCGTACGTCCGCTGGAGCCGGACTCAGCCCCAGCAGTTCTCCAGGCCGAAGGCGGTGTCCTTGGACGTGACGCCCGTCTGGGCCTTGTCGGTGATCAGGGTGACGCCGGTGTCGGTGTAACCGGACGCCTTCTTGCCGTCCTTGGCGTACGTCACGACGGCGTTGACGCCCTCGGCGGCCATCTTCAGCGGGTACTGCTGCGACGTGGCCGCGATCTTGCCGTCCTTGACGGCCTGGGTGCCGGTGCAGCCGCCGTCGACGGAGACGATCAGCACGTCCTTCTCCCGGCCCTTGGCCTTCAGCGCGGTGTACGCGCCCAGGGCGGCCGGCTCGTTGATGGTGTAGACGAGGTTGATGCCGGGTTCCTTCTGGAGGCAGTTCTCCATCGCCGTCTGGCCCTTGGCCTGGTCGCCGCCCGTGTCCTGGGCGCACGCCACGTCCTTCTCGGTGGCGCCGAAGCCCTTGAGGAACCCGTTGTGCCGCTGGACGCCGACGGAGACGCCGGGCGCGAGGTCGAGGGCGGCGATCTTCGCCGTCTTGCCCTTCATCGCGGCCTTGGCGTACTCGCCGATCAGCTCGCCGGCCTTGAGGTTGTCGGTGGCGAAGAGGGCGTCGACCGCGCTCTCCGGCTCGGTCGGCGTGTCCAGGGCGATGACCAGCACGCCCTTGGCCTTGGCCTTCGCTATCGCGGGCACGATCGCCTTGGAGTCGCTCGGCGTGATCAGGATGCCCTTCACACCGGCGGCGACCATGTTCTCGATGGCGGTGACCTGACCGGCGTTGTCTCCGTCGAACTTGCCCGCCGCGGTCATGAGCTGGACGCCGTCCTCCTTGGCGGCCTTCTCCGCGCCCTCCTTCATCTTGACGAAGAACGGGTTGGTGTCGGTCTTGGTGATCAGCCCGACCTTCACCGTGCCCGATCCGGAGCTCGTAGAGCCCGATCCGGAGCCGGAACCGCAGGCCGTCAGGGCGAGGGCCGCGACCGACGTGCACGCGGCGACTCTGAGCAGGGAGGAAGGCAGTCGAGGGGTGCGAGACATGAACGACTCCAGCGGGATTGCGGGCGAGCGGCGGCATCGGAGCATGCCGTCCCTAGGTGTCATCGTTGACTTATGTCATCGTTGACACTGCCGAGGATGATGACCCCGTCTCCGGGCAACGTCAATGCCCCGCGTCTGTCACAAGTCCGCAACGGTGGCGGAGGGCGCCCACTTCGTGCCCGAACCGTTGACGAGCCGACCGCACTGCGCACATCATGCAGATCCGCGGATGTCATCGATGACACAAGTCAACGATGACATCCGTCGGCGCCACCGCGACGAACAAGGACACGCACCCGTGAAGAAGACCCTGCTCGCCGAGTTCACCGCCCGTGAGGGAGCGCAGGACGAGGTCGCCCGCATGATCGTGGAGTACGCCGACAAGGTGCGTGCGGAGGAGGGCAACCTCGCCTTCGACGTCTACACGAAGGCGGCGCACCCACGCGCCTTCTGGATCTTCGAGGTGTACCGGGACGAGGACGCCTTCCAGGCGCACCTGAACGCCCCGTACGGCGGCCCCTTCAACGCCGCGCTCACCCCGTTGATCGAGGAGACCGCCTCCGTGCTGACGTTCCTCGACCCGGTGGCCTGACGGGGCCGGTCCGGCAGGAGCCCGCGTTCCGGCCGGGTCAGCCGTTCGCGTCCTCGCGGTCACGCCGGTGTGCGGCGGGCCGCCCGCCCCGGGCGATCTCCTCCATACGCCTCAGATGAACATCGGTGAGCACCTTGTGCCGGAAGCTGGTCACGAAGACCAAGTGGACGTGCATCACGAAAACACAGTGCCGACCAGTTCTGATCTCATGCATCTCACCCATAACCCACGTACGTATCGTGATCGTCATGCGGCTCCGGTACTCCTTCAGGTTGTACCCGGACCCCGGCCAGCAGAGGGCGTTGGCGAAGGCGTTCGGGTGCGCCCGCGTCGTGTTCAACGACGCGGTCCGCGCCCGTGAAGACGCCCGCAAGGCCGAGCAGCCGTTCCCCAAGGCCGCAGAGCTGTCGAAGAGGCTGATCACCGAGGCGAAGCAGACGGTGGAGCGGTCCTGGCTGGGCGAGGTCTCCGCGGTGGTGCTTCAGCAGTCCCTGCGGGACGCCGAGACCGCCTACCGCAACTTCTTCGCCTCCCTCAAGGGCACCCGCAAGGGGCCCAAGATCGGGCCGCCCCGCTTCAGGTCCCGCAAGGCAACCGGCAGTCGATCCGGTTCACCGCCAACGCCCGCTGGAACATCACCGACAAAGGCCGTCTGAACCTGCCCAAGATCGGTCCGGTGAAGGTGAAGTGGTCCCGCACCCTGCCCACCACGCCCACCTCGGTCACCGTCGTCAAGGACGCGCCGGGCGGTACTTCGCCTCCTTCGTCATCGACACCGACCCCGCCGCCGACGCGACCCGGATGCCCGACACCGACCAGACGATCGGCATCGATCTCGGCCTCACCCACTTCGCGGTCCTGTCCGACGGCACGAAGATCGACTCCCCGCGGTTTCTGCGGCGCGCGGAGAAGAAGCTGAAGAAGGCCCAGCAAGAGCTGTCCCGCAAGCAGAAAGGCTCGAAGAACCGCGAAAAAGCCCGCCTGAAGGTCGCCCGCGCCCACGCCAAGGTCGCTGACGCACGCCGCCAGTTCCACCACCAGCTCTCCACGAAGCTGATCTTCGAGAACCAAGGGATCGCCGTGGAGGACCTGTCGGTGGCGGGACTGGCGCGCACGAAGCTGGCCAAGTCCGTGCACGACGCCGGATGGTCCTCGTTCATCAGCATGCTGGAGTACAAAGCGGCAAGGTACGGCCGCATCCTGGTGAAGATCGGCCGGTTCGAGCCGACCTCGCAGACCTGCTCCACTTGCGGCGTCAAGGACGGACCCAAACCCCTCAAGGTCCGGGAATGGACCTGTACCGCCTGCGGCAGCGTCCACGACCGGGACCACAATGCCGCGATCAACGTGAAGACGGCCGCCGGACTGGCGGTATCAGCCTGCGGAGCGCCGGTAAGACCGGGAGCAATCCCGGCACAGCGCGAAGAAACAGGAAGCCACGGATTCCCGACCGAACCCCGTGCAAGTCAATCCACGCTCAACAACGTCCGCTGGAACCAGATCATGGCCGCCTCGCTGGTGGTGAGCGTCCCCGTGGTCGCCGGGTTCCTGCTGCTCCAGCGCTATCTCGTCGCCGGGCTGACGGCGGGCGCCGTCAAGTGACCGACCGTGAAAGGACTTTCGTGACCATCGGCCGCGCGGCCGGGCCGGCCACCTCCAGGTCCTGCGCGCCGGGCGTTTCGCGCAGGCCGGCCCGTACGCTCCCGGACCCGGCGCTGCGCGACCGCCCGCTGACCGATGCGGTCGATCAATGGGCGGACGACACCGACTACTTGGCCGCCTCACCGTCACCGGAGCAGACGGTCGACCAGGCCCTCCACGTACTCCGGGGTGAGCGGGCCCGCGCCGAACAGGACGCGGAGGTACATCGGGGCCATGACGTGGTCGACGACGGCCAACGCGTCGGGGGGCCGTTCCCCGCGCTCGCGCGCCCGGTCGAGCATGGACTGCAACTGCCGGGCTCGTTCGGCGAGGAAGTCGTCGCGCAGGCGCAGGCCCTCGGGTCCGGAGCCGGACAGGACGACGGCCAGGCGGAGCACGGCCAGACCGTCGGGTCCGGTGATCTCGCGGGCCACGGCGGCCGCGTAGGTGCGCAGGTCGCCGACCAGGTCCCCGGTGTCGGGCATCGGTGACCGTGCGTTGAGGCGGGTCAGCGTCACGTCGGTGAGCAGCGCTTCGAGGCTGCCCCAGCGGCGGTAGACGGTGGTGTCGGCGACTCCCGCGCGGGCCGCGACCTCGCCGACGGTGAATCCGCCGTACCCGCGTTCGCCCACCAGGTCGGTGACGGCCTGATGCACCGCCGCGCGGACGCGGGCGCTGCGTCCGCCGGGCCGCTGCGTGCGCTGTTGCTCGTCCATGCCCCTCACCTTAAAGCAGCCCACACTTGCGTTTGCCTGCCCAGCCGCTCTACGGTCTTGCTTAACGCAGCTGTTGGCTGCTTTAGGGGAGGGGACGTCATGCTCGTGGTGGCCTGCCTGGGGCAGTTCATGGTGCTGCTCGACAACACGATCGTCGGCGCGGCACTGCCCGACATGCAGCACCGCCTGGACACGGGACTGACCGGGCTGCAATGGATCGTCGACGCCTATGTCCTGCTGGTCGCCATGCTGCTGCTGTCCGGCGGAGTCTTCGCCGACCGCTTCGGCCGCAAGCGCGTGTACCTGAGCGGTGTCGCGGTGTTCACCGCCGCGTCCGTGCTGTGCAGCGTCGCCCCCTCGGTCGGCTGGCTGGTGGCCGGACGGGTGCTGCAGGGGGTCGGGGCCGCGGCCCTGAGCCCTGCCTCGCTCGCACTCCTGGTGGCCGCGTATCCCGCCCCGCAGGAACGGGTCAGGGCGATCGGGTTGTGGGCAGGGCTCAGCGGCATCGGCCTGGCCGCCGGGCCCGTGGCCGGAGGCGTCCTGTCGCAGGCGTTCGGCTGGCCCGCGATCTTCCTGGTCAACGTGCCCATCGGCGTTGTCCTGCTGGTGGCCGGCCGGCGCGTCCTTACGGAGTCCCGCAACCCGGACGCCCGCGCCCTCGACATCCCGGGCACGATCCTGTCCGTCCTCGGGGTCGGCACCCTGGCCTACGCCCTGATCGAAGGCGGCTCGCGCGGCTGGACCTCACCGGTGATCCTCGGTGGCTTCGCCGCGGCCGCCGCCCTCCTCGCCGCGTTCGTCGTCGTGGAGCGGCGGCACCCCGCACCGATGCTGCCGCCGGGCCTGTTCCGTCAGCGGCTGTTCACCGTCTCCAACTCCGCCATGACCGTGGTGGGGTTCGCGCTCATGGGCTCGTCGTTCTTCTTCTCGCAGTTCTTCGTGTATGTCCAGGGCAGCTCGATCCTGCGGGCCGGACTGCAGACCCTGCCCGCCACCCTCGCCATGGTCGTCGTCAGCCCCTTCGCGGGCCGCCTCGCCGCCAGGTACGGCTACCGGTCCGTCGTCACCAGCGGTCTGACGCTGGCCGGGCTCGGGCTCCTCGCGCTGGGCGGGGTGCACGCCGACACCGGTTACGCGAACGTGTGGTGGCGGCTCGCCACGGTCGGCGTCGGCTTTGCCCTGACCATGTCCCCGCTGACCGGCGCGGCCATCCAGGCGGTCGACCCGCAGGAGGGTGGCCTCGCTTCGGGCATCAGCAGCACCACGCGGCAGATCGGTGCGGTGCTCGGTGTGGCGGTGCTCGGGGCCGTGGTCCGCTCCCGGCAGTCTGGCAGCGCCTCCTTCGAGGCCGGTCTCGACAGCGCCTTCGTCGTGGCCGGAGCCGTCACCCTGGCCACCGCGGTGTGCACCGGCCTGTGGCTGGCAAGGCCCCGGCCGGCGCCCGCGCCCGCGCCGCAGCAGCGCCCAGACCTCAGCGCGCGGCGAACTCCGTGAACTGTCTCCGGGCATCCGCCGACAGCGCCGACTGCGCGCTCGCCGCGCGCTTCGAGTCGCATGGCGAGCCGGTGCGGCACTTTCCGGCAACCGCCTCGATCGCCTGGCGATGATCCCGCACCCGGCCGCCACGCTTCGGCGTCCGGTCTGGCAGCAACGGCTCAATCCGCGCCCACTGCGCATCGGTCAACGAGGCCCGCCGCCCGATGGCCCCCTCCGGCACCAAAAAGGGCGAGGCCCGAAGACCCCGCCCGATCCGCAAGAAACCGCAGGTCACGGCCACACAAGGCAATAAGGCTGATGCCCCGCCTCGTGCAACCGATGGCTGAAGTCCTGCCACTCGTGCAGCAGTTGGTACACGTTGAACGCGTCCCGCGGGCCGCCCCGGTCCGGGACCGTCGACCAGATGAACGCCGCCGCGCCGACCGCTTCCTCGCCTATGCCGCGCAGCGGGTCCACGACCGTCATGGGGAGTTTGACCACCGCGTAGTCGGGGTGCAGGACGACCAGTTCGAGCGGGGGGACCTTGTGGAGGGGGACGCCTTCGATGCCGGTGAGGACCATCGCCGCCATGGTCTCCGGCTTGATCTTGGTGAACATGCCGTTCATGCCGAGCTCGTCGCCGCCGAGTTCCTCGGGGCGCATCGAGATCGGGACGCGGGCCGCGGTCGCGCCGTCGGGCGCGCCGAAGTACTTGTACGTCACCCCCACCCGACCACCATTCCTGCTTCCCGCCCTCAACGGATCGATCCGACGTTCGATACGTCGCTCGTCGCGTTCCGACTCATCCGGGGTGCCCGAGGCGCCCCGCCCCTGACGTGTCTCGGCCGCTTCCTCCGCCTCGCGTCGGTGCCTTCCCCGCCGGGCACGTCGAGGACCCAGGTCGTCGGTCCCCTCGCCCAGTCCGCCACCGCGATGCATATCTCCACCCGACTGCTTTTCTAGGACGCGCGACCCCCGCCGCGCAACCCGATCATCGTGTCAGTGACCTCCCCCACGGCCGCCCGCCGAAACGTGCGCTGAAACACCTGTCCGCAGGATCTTCGCAGCCCCTGAACAAACGGCTCGGTGCCATCGTCTCCGTGAGCTGTGTGTATCTGCATCCAGTTTCGCAGATCGCCGGGGCCCGGGAGCTTTCGAGGCCTGGCCTACCCTGAGGTAGTCACCGGCAATGGAGTCCGAGAAAAGCCGAACACACCGGAGAAGGTCGGAGTAGTCGCAGGATATGAGTGAATTGCCCTATTCGTACGATGCGCCTGTCTCGCAGGCCCTGTTCGACCGCGCGTCCGCCGTCACGCCCGGCGGCGTGAACTCCCCGGTCCGCGCCTTCCGTGCCGTGGGCGGCACCCCCCGCTTCATGGTGTCCGGCACCGGCCCCTATCTGACCGACGCCGACGGGCGCGAGTACGTCGACCTCGTCTGCTCCTGGGGCCCCATGATCCTCGGCCACTCCCACCCCGAGGTGATCGCCGCCGTCCAGGAGGCGGTGTCGAAAGGCACCTCCTTCGGCACCCCCGGTGAGGGCGAGGTCGCGCTCGCCGAGGAGATGGTCGCCCGCGTCGAACCGCTCGAGCAGGTGCGGCTCGTCTCCAGCGGGACCGAGGCCACCATGTCCGCCATCCGGCTCGCCCGCGGCTTCACCCGGCGCACCAAGGTCATCAAGTTCGCCGGGTGTTACCACGGTCACGTCGACTCGCTGCTGGCCGCCGCGGGCAGCGGTGTGGCCACCTTCGCGCTTCCCGACACCCCGGGCGTCACCGGTGCCCAGGCCGGGGACACGATCGTGCTGCCGTACAACGATCTCGAAGCCGTCCACGAGGCCTTCCACCGGCACCCCGGTGAGATCGCCTGTGTGATCACCGAGGCCTCGCCCGGCAACATGGGCGTCGTGCCGCCGCTGCCCGGCTTCAACCAGGGGCTGAAGGACGCCTGCACGCAGAACGGCGCCCTCTACATCTCCGACGAGGTCATGACCGGGTTCCGGACCAGCCGCAGTGGTTGGTACGGCATCGACGGCGTCCGGCCCGATCTCATGACCTTCGGGAAGGTCATGGGGGGCGGGTTCCCCGCCGCCGCCTTCGGGGGGCGCGCGGACGTCATGGCCCACCTCGCCCCCGCCGGGCCCGTCTACCAGGCCGGCACCCTGTCCGGGAACCCCGTCGCCACCGCGGCCGGCCTCGCCCAGCTGCGGTTGCTCGACGACGCCGCCTACGTCAGGATCGACGCCGTCTCCGAGCAGATCCGGTCGCTGGTCTCCGAGGCGCTCGGCAAGGAGGGCGTCGCGCACACCGTGCAGAGCGCCTCCAACATGTTCTCGGTGTTCTTCACCGACCGGCCGGTGCGCAGCTACGAGGACGCCAAGGCGCAGGAGTCCTTCCGGTTCACCGCCTTCTTCCACTCCCTTCTGGAGAACGGCGTCTACCTGCCGCCGTCCTCCTTCGAGTCGTGGTTCGTGTCCACGGCCCATGACGAGCAGGCGGTTCAGCGGATCGCCGACGCCCTTCCGGCGGCGGCCCGAGCGGCGGCGGAGGCCACGGCAGCATGAGCACCTCGACCAACAGCGACATCACCGTCGTCCACCTCATGCGGCACGGTGAGGTCGCCAACCCCGACGGGGTCCTGTACGGCCGTCTCGGCGGGTACCACCTGTCCGAGCTCGGGCGGCAGATGGCCGACCGGGTGGCCGAGCACCTCGCCGCCCGGGACGTCACCCACGTGTGCGCCTCCCCGCTGGAGCGGGCGCAGGAGACCGCCATGCCGATCGCCAAGGCGCACGGCCTCGACATCGCGACCGACGAGCGGCTCATCGAGGCCGAGAACGTCTTCCAGGGCAAGACCTTCGGTGTGGGCGACGGGGCGCTGAAGAACCCGGAGAACTGGAAGCACCTCGTCAACCCGTTCAAGCCGTCCTGGGGCGAGCCGTACGTCGACCAGGTCGTCCGGATGAAGGGTGCGCTGGACACTGCGCGGGACCGGGCGCGAGGGCATGAAGCCGTGCTCGTCAGTCACCAGTTGCCGATCTGGATCGTGCGGTCGTACGTCGAGAAGCGGCGGCTGTGGCACGACCCGCGCAAGCGGCAGTGCACGCTGGCTTCTTTGACGTCTTTCACGTACCAGGGCGACAGGATCGTGTCCGTGGGCTACAGCGAGCCCGCGATCGATCTTGTGCCGGTTCATCTCCGGGCGGGCGCCAAGCCGGTGAAGGGCAAGAGCAAAGCGTTCGGGGCGTAGCCGGTTCGTGGGGGACCGCGGGGCCGTTGTGGCTGGTCGCGCCCGCGTGGCGGGGCCGCATAGTGATACGGCCCCGCGCCCCTGTGGGGCGCCCTTCTGTTACCGAATCCGGAAAATGTGCCGGAACCTTCCCCCTCCTCGTCTCCTCTGACTGGGTGACCACCAGAGAACGTGACGAATCGGGGAAGCATGCACTCTCTCACCCGAAGGGGAGCAATGGGCCTCGGTGCGGGCGCCGCAGCCGCCGTGGGGCTCTCGGGGTGCGGAACCCTCACCGGGTCGGACGGGGTGACCCACGCCTCGGGTTCCAAGCCCACGCACGCGCCGACGCCGACGGCTCGGCCCATCGGTGACGGCTCCACCTCCTTCACCGGCAAGCAGCCCCGCCAGCCCGGCAAGCCGGTGCCGCTGGAGCCCGGTCAGACCCCGCCGCAGTTCGTGATCTTCTCCTGGGACGGCGCCGGAGAGGTCGGCAACGGCCTCTTCCCGCGCTTCCTCGACCTCGCCAAGAAGCACGACGCGCACATGACCTTCTTCCTCTCCGGGCTGTATCTGCTGCCCGAGTCGAAGAAGCGGCTCTACGACCCCCCGAACAACCCCCGTGGCGCCTCGGACATCGGCTACCTCACCGACGAGCACGTCAAGGCGACCCTCACCAACGTCCGCCGGGCCTGGCTCGAAGGGCACGAGATAGGCACCCACTTCAACGGTCACTTCTGCTCCGGCTACGGCACCGTGGGCAACTGGACACCGGCGCAGTGGCGCTCGGAGATCGCGCAGGCGAAAGGTTTCGTCAAGGAGTGGCGCACCAACACCGGCTGGACCGACCTGCCCGCGCTGCCCTTCGACTACGAGAAGGAACTCGTCGGCGGCCGCACCCCCTGTCTGCTCGGCCAGGACAACCTGCTGCCCACCGCCCGCGAACTCGGCTGGCGCTACGACGCCTCCTCGCCCGGCGGGCGCCAGGTCTGGCCCGAGAAGAAGAACGGCATCTGGGACCTGCCCCTGCAGGCGATACCTTTCCCCGGCCGCAGCTTCGAGGTCCTGTCCATGGACTACAACATGCTCGCCAACCAGTCGATCAACTCGACCAACGCGCCCGCCTACAACTACCCGGCCTGGCGCGAGCAGTCCGCCGGCGCCTACATCTCCGGCTTCCAGCGGGCCTACGAGACCAACCGCGCCCCCTTCTTCGTCGGCAACCACTTCGAGCACTGGAACGGCGGCATCTACATGGACGCCGTCGAGCGGGCCCTCACCCGCATCGCGCAGGAGAAGGAGAAGGGGGCGGACATCCGCCTGGTCTCCTTCCGGCAGTTCGTCGACTGGATGGACGTCCAGAAGCCGGAGGTCCTCGCCAAGCTCCGTACGCTCGACGTCGGCCAGGAGCCGGTGGGTGGCTGGAACGGGTTCCTCAAGGACACCTCCGCGACCGCGTCGAACGCCGCCTGAAATGCGGGTTTCCGCCCACAAGGGGGGTGCGCAAGATCCCCAGAACGGGCATGCGAAACTTTTCACATGAGTGCCGCCAGTCGTAGCCGCTCCCGAGTCCGTAACGCCCTGCTCAGCGCGGGTGCCGCAGCCGCAGCGCTGACCCTGTCCGCCTGCAGTTCGGGCGGCACCTCGGGCGGAGGCGGCGACACCAACTTCATCATGGGCGCGGACGGCATCTCCACCGCCAAGCAGGGGGACCGGGGCACCGCCCCCGACCTGTCCGGCAAGACCGTCGACGGGGGACAGCTCGACGTCGCCGACTACAAGGGCAAGATCGTCGTCCTCAACATGTGGGGCTCCTGGTGCGCCCCCTGCCGGGCCGAGGCACCCAACCTCGAGGCCGTCTACAAGGACCTCAAGGGCCAAAACGTGCAGTTCGTCGGGGTCAACACCCGCGACACCAGCGTCCAGAACGCCCGCGCCTTCGAGAAGGACATGGGCATCACCTTCCCCAGCCTGTACGACCCGACGGGCAAGCTGATGCTCCGCTTCTCCAAGGGCACCCTCAACCCGCAGGCCGTGCCCTCCACGCTCGTCATCGACCGGGACGGGAAGATCGCCGCCCGCTCGCTGGCCGCGCTCAGCGAGAGCAAGCTGCGCAAGATGATCAACCCGGTCCTCGCGGAGAAGTGACGTGAGCGCAGTCGCCACGCTCGCCGCCGAGACGGGCTACAACGGCACCGTCCTGAACGGCGCGTTGCTCCTCGCCCTGCCCATCGCGGTCCTCGGCGGCCTGGTCTCCTTCTTCTCACCCTGCGTCCTGCCGCTCGTCCCGGGCTATCTGTCGTACGTCACCGGCGTCACCGGCACCGATCTGGCCGAGGCCCGGCGCGGCCGGATGGTCGCGGGCGCCTCCCTGTTCGTGCTCGGCTTCACCGCGGTGTTCGTCTCCAGCGGGGCGCTGTTCGGCTACTTCGGCCAGACGCTCCAGGAGAACCAGAGCGTGCTGTCCAAGGTGCTGGGCGTGCTCATGATCCTCATGGGCGTCTTCTTCATGGGCCTGATGCCCTGGATGACCCAGCGGGAGTTCCGCTTCCACAACAAGCCCACCATGGGCCTGGTCGGCGCCCCGCTGCTCGGCGCGCTGTTCGGCATCGGCTGGACCCCCTGCATCGGCCCCACCCTCGCCTCGGTGATCGCCCTGTCCTCCCAGCAGGGCAGCGCGGGCCGCGGTGCCATACTGACCGTCGCCTACTGCCTCGGCCTCGGCCTGCCCTTCGTGCTCGCCGCGGTCGCCTTCCGTAAGGCGCTCGGCGCCTTCGGCTGGGTCAAGCGCCACTATGTCTGGGTCATGCGCATCGGCGGCACCATGATGATCGTGACCGGACTGCTGCTGCTGACCGGCGCGTGGGACCGCCTCGTGCAGGACGTCCAGTCCTGGTCCGCCGGCTTCACTGTGGGGATCTGATCCATGAGCAAGACCACACCCGCCACCCCTGCCGGTCCCGACGCTCCCGTCGGCGACCAGGACCTCGGCGCCGCGGGCTCCCAGCTCTCCACCGCGCCCGCGGAGAGCCTGAGCATGCCCACCCTGGGGGTCGTCGGCTGGGCCCGCTGGTTCTGGCGCCAGCTGACCTCCATGCGGGTCGCGCTGCTGCTGCTCCTGCTGGTGGCGCTCGGTGCCATCCCCGGCTCGCTGATCCCGCAGAGCGGGACCGACGCCACGAAGGTCGCCGACTTCGTCAAGAACAACCCCACCCTCGGGGACGTCTACGACAAGCTCGGCCTCTTCCACGTCTACAGCTCGGTGTGGTTCTCCGCGGTCTACATCCTGCTGTTCGTCTCCCTCATCGGCTGCATCGTGCCCCGCACCTGGCAGTTCGTCGGGCAGCTGCGCAGCCGTCCGCCGGGCGCCCCGAAGCGGCTGACCCGGCTGCCCGCCTACACCACCTGGCGCACCGAGGCCGAGCCCGAGCAGGTCCGCGAGGCGGCGCTCGCCCTGCTGAAGAAGAAGCGCTTCCGTGCCCACCTCACCGGGGACAACGTCGCCGGTGAGAAGGGCTATCTGCGCGAGGTCGGCAACCTCGCCTTCCACATCGCGCTCATCGTGATGCTGACCGCCTTCGCCTGGGGCCAGCTCTTCAAGTCCGAGGGCAACAAACTGGTCGTCGAGGGCGACGGCTTCTCCAACACCCTCACCCAGTACGACGACTTCAAGTCCGGGAACCTCTTCGACACCGGCGATCTGGTGCCGCTCAGCTTCCGCCTGAACAAGTTCACCGGCACCTACGAGACCTCCGGCCCCAACAAGGGCACCCCGCGCCTCTACCAGGCCGCCCTCACCTACAGCGAGGGTGCCTACGGCAAGGGTCACAAGACCCTCGTCAAGGTCAACGAGCCGCTGGAGATCGGCGACGCGAAGGTCTACCTCACCGCCCACGGCTACGCGCCCCTCATCACCGTGCGGGACGGCAAGGGCAACGTCGTCTTCCACGACGCGGTCGCGATGCTGCCGCTCGACTCCAACGTCACCTCCACCGGCGTGATCAAGGTCCTCGACGGCTACAAGAACCCCAAGGGCGTCAGCGAGCAGCTGGGCATCTCGGCCTTCTTCCTGCCGACCTACACCAAGGGCAGCGAGACGGCCTCCACCTTCCCCGCGCTGAACAACCCGGTGCTCAACCTCGCGCCCTACCACGGTGACCTCGGCGTCGACTCGGGCATCCCGCAGAGCGTGTACCAGCTCGACAAGTCGCATGTGAAGGGGTTCAAGGACTCCAAGGGCGCGCAGCTCAGGGAGAACCTGAGGCCCGGCCAGACCATGCAGCTCCCGGGCGGCGCCGGTTCGGTCACCTACGAGGGCACCAAGCAGTGGGCGAACTTCCAGGTCGTCCAGCAGCCCGCCAGCGGCTGGGCCCTCGCCGGCGCCCTCACCGCGATCTTCGGCCTCGCCGCGTCCCTGTTCATCCAGCGCCGCCGGGTGTGGGTACGGGCGGTGCGCGGCGCCGACGGGGTGACGGTCGTGGAGATGGCCGGCCTGGGCCGCAGCGAGTCGGCGAAGGTGCCGGAGGAGCTGGGCGAACTGGCGGGTGTTCTTTTCGACCAGGCTCCCAGCCCGTCCGAGGCCACGGAGGCGGAGCCGGACGGTGTGTCCGACTCCGGCGCCGCGTCTAGCGAAGGGGCTGAGAATTGAGTCCTCTCCCGCGCGGAACAGGGGAGATTCCTGGCTCTCGCCGCTCGATGGACCAGCGGCCCTCCGGGTCTTCCACGATCAACGCCAGCCGGGTCGAAACCAGCCCGGTAACACGACGCCAAGCTTCCCGCAGCCCTCACCGCCCGACAGCAAGTCGCCGGGACATTCACCCGAAGGAGTGTTGAGGTGACTTACGCCGCCGCAACCGAGTTGGCCACCGCCACCAACGAGCATCTCGCCAACATCAGCAACACGCTGATCTACTCGTCGATGGCCGTCTACACGCTGGCCTTCTTCGCCTACATCGCCGAATGGCTCCTCGGCAGTCGCAGCAAGGTCGGCCGGACCGCCGCCGCGCTCACCGCCGACGCGAAGGCCAAGGCGCCGGCCGTCACCGTGACCAAGGGCGGCAGCACCGCCGTACTGGAGCGGCCGCAGGTCGTGGTGCGGTCCGCGGCCGGCTCGCGGGACGTGCCCGACGGGCCCGGTGCGCACGGCGGGGACGAGCAGGGCGACCTCTACGGGCGTATCGCCATCTCCCTCACGGTGCTCGCCTTTCTCGTCGAGCTCGCCGGGGTCGTCGCCCGCGCGGCCTCGGTGGAGCGGGCGCCCTGGGGCAACATGTACGAGTTCAACATCACCTTCTCCACGGTGGCCGTCGCCGTGTACCTGGGGCTGCTGGCCCTGAAGAAGAACGTGCGCTGGCTCGGGCTGTTCCTGGTCACCACGGTCCTCCTCGATCTCGGCCTGGCCGTCACTGTCTTGTACACCGCCAGCGACCAGTTGGTTCCCGCCCTCCACTCGTACTGGCTGTACATCCACGTCTCCACCGCGATCTTCTGCGGCGCGGTCTTCTACGTCGGCGCGGTCGCCACGATCCTGTACCTCTTCAAGGACAGCTACGAGAACAAGATCGCGTCCGGCGGCACCCCCGGCAGGTTCGCCAACTCCGTCCTGGACCGGCTGCCCGCCTCCGCGAGCCTCGACAAGTTCGCCTACCGCGTCAACGCGGCCGTCTTCCCGCTGTGGACGTTCACGATCATCGCGGGCGCGATCTGGGCGGGCGACGCGTGGGGCCGCTACTGGGGCTGGGACCCCAAGGAGACCTGGTCGTTCATCACCTGGGTCGCCTACGCCTGCTACCTGCACGCCCGCGCCACCGCCGGCTGGAAGGGCCGCAAGGCCGCCTACCTGGCGATGCTCGCCTTCGGCTGCTGGCTGTTCAACTACTACGGCGTCAACATCTTCGTCACCGGTAAGCACTCCTACGCCGGCGTCTGAACCCACGTACGGCGAAGGCCGGTTCCTGGTGACCTGCGTCACCGGGAACCGGCCTTCGTCGTGCGGACGACCGGGCTCCGCGCCACCCTGGAGTCATGAGCGGTTCCGTCGAGCAGGGCAGCAGCCGGACCCACGGCAGCACCCGCATCCTGCGCTTCCTGGTGCGGCTGCCGGTCCCCATGGAAGGGGTCTGGCCGGCCGTGGCCACCGTGGAGGGGCTGGGGGCCTGGTGGACCGGGGTGGAGGTGCTGGAACCCCGGCTCGGCGGCGCGGTCGTGCTGCCGGGCCTGGGGGAGGGGCAGGTCACCGCGTGGGACGTCGACCGGGTCGCGGAGTACACGCTGGAGCGGGGCGACCGGGTCCGCTTCCATCTGGAGCGGGACGGGGAGGCCGGGGCCGTCCTGCGCTTCACGCACGAGTACGAGGGGGAGGGCGAGACCGAGTCCGGGTGGCGGGCTCGGTTCGAACGACTGCTGGAAACCCTGGACGCCTAGAAGGTCAGGAACCCGCTCGGAGCACGAGTTCCAGCAGTCCCGGGAAGCGGGCGTCGAACTCCGTCCGCCGGAGCCGGTTGACGCGCCGCGGCCCCTCGTCCCGCTGCTCCACGAGCCCGGCCGCGCGCAGCACCGCGAAGTGGTGGCTGAGCCCCGCCTTGCCGACGGGCACGTCGAAGGTGCCGCAGGCCCGGCTCCACTCGGGCGAGCCCGCCAGCTCCCGCACCAGGGTCAGACGGACGGGATCGGCGAGCGCGGCGAGCGCGGTGAGCACCGGGACGTCGTCCGGGTGGGTGTGCTCGGGGGCGGTCCGGTGCCGGGGAGTGCTCATGGATTCCTTCCGCTCCGCTTGCCGAGTGTTCGATGGAAACCATACAGTGGCGAGTGTTCGATTTTCGTTGAACAGTAGGGATGAGTCATGCGCGCAGTCGAGATCCAGGAGTACGGCGGTCCCGAGGCCCTCAAGGTCGTCGAGGCGGACGTCCCCGAGCCGGGCCCCGGTCAGGTGAGCGTCGACGTGGCGTACGCCGGGGTGAACTTCGCCGACCTCAAGGCGCGTTCGGAGGGCTACCGGGTGCCGGCGCTGCCGTTCGTCCCCGGTCTGGAGGTGTCCGGTCGGGTCCGGGCGCTCGGAGAGGGCGTGACCGGTCTGAGCGTCGGCCAGGAGGTGACCGCAGCCCTGACCGTGGGCGGCGGCTACGCGGACGTGGCCGTGGCCGACACGGTCAACGTCTTCCCGCTCCCGCCCGGCGTGGAGCTGCGTACGGCGGCCACCCTGCCCGCGGTCCTCCCGACGGCGTACGCCCTCGTGCACACCGTCGGCCGGCTCCGGGCGGGGGAGACGGTCCTGGTCCAGGGCGCGGCGGGCGGAATCGGCACGGTGACCGGCCAGTTGGCCAGGGCGGCCGGCGCCACGGTGTACGGCGTGGTGTCCGGCGAGGCCAAGGCGGCGTACGCCCGCGAGCACGGGTACGACGAGGTGTTCGTCGGCGACTTCGGGCAGGCGGTACGGGAGGCGACCGGCGGGCGCGGCGTGGACCTGGCCCTGGACCCGGTCGGTGGCGACACCTTCCGCGCCTCCCTGGCCTCCCTCGCGGTCTACGGCCGCCTGATCTCCTTCGGCAACGCGAGCGGGGCGCCGGCGTGGACCGTGGGCCAGCCCGAGCTGTACCCCCTCGGCCTCTCCGTCGGCGGCTTCTCCATCCTCACGCTCGCGCAGAAGGCCCCGGCCGAGTTGCGGACGCTGTCCGAGCGGGCGTTCGCGACGGTGGCCGACGGCACGGTGTCCCTACCGGTGACCGCCGAGTTCGGCCTCGAGGAGGCGGCGGAGGCGCACCGGCTGATGGGGGCGCGGACGAGCACGGGCAAGCTCCTGCTGAGGGTCGGCGGATGATCCCCGACCGCAAGCCGCTGCCCTCTGGACATTCGGCGGCGAATTTTGACACGGTGGGGTGCGCCGACCCGTAATCGAACACGTGGTCGATGACGCTTTTCGGGAGGCCGTCGTGTCCCTTCCCTTCTATGCCGCCCAGAGCACCTTCTCCGACCCGGGTGATCTCGCTCGTCTCTACGGCGACTTGCCGCGCGACGTCGGCCAACTGGCCCGATTCGTACGGGATGTGATGATCCATCGCGTCGAGGGCGAGCTCTTCGGGCACACCCATCCGGCAGACCGTCTGCACAACGACGCGGAGTCCCGCTACATCGACGACGTCCTGCGGATCCTCGTCGAGCGGAACGACGCCCCGCTGACCGTGCGCCGCGAGCCCGAGGACCGGTTCGTCGGGACCTGCCGCGACTTCACGCTGCTCCACGTCTCGTTGCTGCGCCATGTCGGCATCCCGGCCCGGCTGCGGTCCGGGTTCGCCGACTACTTCTGGCCGACCCGCTTCCACGGTGACCACGTGGTCACCGAGTACTGGGACGAGCAGCGGGGCTGGTTGCTCGCGGACGCGCAGCTGACCGACCCCGAGATCACCGCCAACTGGCCCGTGGACTTCGACCCGATGGACGTCCCCCGGTCACGTTTCCTCGTCGCCGGGGAGGCCTGGCGGGCGATCCGGGAGGACGGTGCGGACGAGACGGAGTTCGGGCTGCACCGGCCGACCGAGGGGCCCTTCTTCGGTGAGCGCTTCGTGGCCGGGAACATCCGGCTCGACCTCGCCGCGCTGAACAAGGTGGAGACGCTGTTGTGGGATGTCTGGGGTGAGGACGAGGGGGAGCCGGGGACGCCGTTGCCCGAGGCGTCGCGGGAGTTCTACGACCGGGTGGCGCCCGTGGTGAGCGGGGACGTGTCGTTCGAGGCCGCGCGGAAGCTGTTCGCCGAGGACGACGTGCTGCGGACGCCGTCAACCGTCACGTGTTACGCGCCCTTCAACGGGGCGCACCTTGTCACCTTGCGTTAAGCGGTTCGTTTGAAGTGCGGTGCCGTCGTGGCTGGTCGCGCCCCTGAAGGGCGCTCCACCAGCCGGTGTGCGCATGTTGCCGTCAGCAACTCGCCCAGCAGATCCGAGTCGTTGATGTCCAGTCCCAGCAACGTCTCTATGCGTTCCAGGCGTTGGTACAGGGACTGGCGGCCTATGTGGAGAAGGGCCGCTGTGCGGGTCGGGGAGCAGCCGTTTCTCAGGTGGGTCTCCAGGGTGCGGACCAGGTCGCTCGAGTGGGATGCCTCCCAGGTCAGCAGGGGGCCCAGGGTGTGGTGGACCAGGGCCGAGAGGCGCTCTCGGTTGGCGTCCAGGCCGCCCCTGGTCAGCTCGCGTTCCAGGGCCAGCGCCCTCGACGAGGTCACCAGAGGGCCGTCCGGTACACCCGGCTCCGCGGCCGGGACTGTCAGCGCCAACTCCAAGGTCGTACGCGCCGCCCGCAGCGTGTCGCTCCAGCGCAGCCAGCCGCCCTGGGAGGCGGAGACGGCGTGTCCCACCGCCACGGTCAGCCCGGGGCCGGCGGCCGTGCGGAACACTTCCTGCACCGCTTTCACGGGGTCACCGGGGCGCGCCCCGGGCAGGGACAGCAGCGCCAGGACGTCACCGGGGAACGCGGCCCGCAGCACGCCCGCGCCGCCGAGCAGCCGTACCGCGCGGTCGACCGTCCCGACCTCCCGCGTGCCGTGCAGGGACACCCCGACCAGACGGGCACCGGGGCCGGGATGGAAGCCCGCGAGCGCCGCCCGCGCCTCCACCTCCGGCTGGTTCAGCGCCGCCCGGTCGGCCAGGTCGGCGAGCAGGGCCGCCGTATGGTCGTCGCCCCAGGGCCGTACGACCGCACGGCCCGACAGCCCGCGGGCCACGATCGCCCGGTTGGCGGCCTCCGTGATCCGCACGAAGGGCACGACCCGGTGCATGGCCAGGAGCGGCAGCTCACGGCGGCGGGCCTCGTCGACCACCTCGGCGGGCATCGCCGGCAGGGACCGCCCGACCTCCACGGCCAGCCCGGCGACGCCCCGGGAGGCCAGCTCGCGGACGTAACGACGGCGGACCTCGTCGGCGGCGTCCATCAGCCCGAAACCGTTGGTGAGCAGCAGCTCACCGCCGTCCAGGAAGTTCGCGCCCTCGTAGACCTCGCTGGAATGGACCCAGCGCACCGGGCGGTCCAGAGCGGTGTGTCCGGCCAGCAGCTCGGGCTCGGCGGCACGGACGGGATCGAGGGCGAGGATCTCGCGAAGAGTGAGTGCGGGCATGCGCGCCTCCCGACAGTTCGTCCGGCTGTGGGCTGCCGGGAGAGTACTTTCCGCACGTTGCCCTCGTGTTTCGGCCACAGCAGAGTGAGAGACATGGATCAGGCACAGGCTCACACGTGGCTCGCCACCGCCGTCGAGGAGGCCCGCGCCGGGCTCGCCGAGGGCGGCATCCCCATCGGGGCCGCGCTCTACGGCGCCGACGGCACCCTCCTCGGGCGCGGCCACAACCGGCGCGTCCAGGACGACGACCCCTCCATGCACGCGGAGACGGCCGCCTTCCGGGCGGCGGGACGGCAGCGGTCGTATCGCGGTACGACGATGGTGACCACCCTCTCGCCCTGCTGGTACTGCTCCGGTCTGGTCCGGCAGTTCGGGATCGGCCGGGTCGTCGTCGGGGAGTCCGCCACCTTCCACGGCGGGCACGACTGGCTCGCCGAGCACGGCGTGGAGATCGTGCTCGTCGACGATCCCGAGTGCATCCGGCTGATGCGCGACTTCATCGAGAAGAACCCGGCACTGTGGAACGAGGACATCGGTGAGTGACACCCCCCAGCCCCGCATCCCGACCATCGACCTGCGGCCCTGGCTCTCCGCGGACCCCGGCGCCCGCGCCGCCATCGCCCGCACCCTGGACGAGGCCCTGCAGACCGCCGGGTTCTTCCTGGTCACCGGACACGGTGTCGACCCGGAGCTGCGCTCCCGGATCCGGGAGGCCGCGCGGACGTTCTTCCGGATGCCCGTGGACGTCAAGCAGCCGTACTCCGCGAAGGTCGGCGGCCGCGGCTGGCTCGGTCCCGGCGCCGAGGCCAACGGCTACTCGGAGGGCACCGAGACCCCGCCGGACCTGAAGGAGTCGCTGACCTTCGCCACCCACGAGCCCTTCGAGGACCCGGTCGTCAACGCGGAGTGGTACGCGCCGAACGTCTGGCCCGCCGAGGTGCCCGAGCTCCAGACGCTGTGCGAGGAGTACCTGGAGCGGATGGGCGAGCTGGAGAAGCAGCTTCTGTCGCTCCTCGGCGAGGCCCTCGGGCTCGCACCCGACTTCTTCTCCCGGCACATGGACCATCCGACGTACGGCTTCAACATCAACTGGTACCCGGGCACGGAGGTGATCGGAGAGCCGCAGCCGGGCCAGTTCCGCATCGGCCCGCACACCGACTTCGGCACGGTGACGATCCTCGACCGGCAGGCCGGCAAGGGCGGGCTCCAGGTGTTCACGGACGAGGGCGGCTGGGAGGACGCGCCCTTCGACCCGGACGCCTTCACCATCAACATCGGTGACCTGATGGCCCGTTGGACGGGGGACCGGTGGCGGTCCGGTCGGCACCGGGTGCTGCCGCCCCCGGCCGACGCGCCCGCCGAGGAGTTGATGTCCCTCGTCTACTTCGGTGAGTGCACCCCGGGCACGACCGTCGAGTCGGTACCGGCACCGGTGGGGCGGGTGGCGCACGAACCCGTCGACTCCCACGTGTACTTGAGGGCGAAGCTGGACTCGATCACGGTCGACTGAAGCGATCCCAGGGTCCCCCGTAGTCCCTCCGGTTACGGGGGATACAGTGCGACGGCCGTTTTCCGGGGCGGCCGTCGCAGCTGGGGGAGACATGAGGAAAGCCGTACGGGGACTGCTGGTCACGGCGACCGCCCTCGTCGCCGCGGCCGCCGGAGTCGGCGGCACCCTGCTCTACCAGCGGATCACCGGCCCGGACTCCTCGGCTGTCGACGCGCAGGCCGCCGCGCTCGCCCAGGATCTGCGCCAGGATCTGACCGCCGGCTTCTACTCGGCGGGCGGCGGCACCTACGGCGGGCAGTTCACCGAGGGCACGATCGTCGCGCAGGTCGAGGAACACGGCGGCGCGCTGCTGGGCATCGACGCGGACGGCACCCTCGGCCACACCGCCGAGGTGATGCTGGGCTTGGTGCCGCCCACCGGGACGACCGTCTCCGCGCGCGCCTACCCCGTCCGCTGCTACCGCTTCACCTTCGCCCGCGGCGCCTTCAGCGTGAAGCACACCGACATGACCTGCCCGAACGCCCAGGCCGACGGCCGACCCGGCAGCCTCGCCGCACAGATGGGCGGACTGCTCGCCCGGCAACCCGCCACCGCGAGCGCCTACCGCAAGATGTCGGCCGCCGGCTACGACCACACCGCCGACGGCGCCACCCGCTTCCTGACCGACAAGCGCCTGGTCTCCGCCAAGGACACGGTGACCGACCTCTCCGGCAGGGAGGCCGGCACCGGCGTCTACGCCGTGGCCCTGCGCGTCAACGGCGTCTGCCACTACCTGCGCATGGACTCCGGGTCCGCCGCCGCCGGACTGATCCCGCTGTGGGCCGCCCCGGCCGACGAACAGCACACCTGCCGGGCCCAACAGGCGGTCACCGCCTCCGCGTTGCACGGCAGCGACCCGGCGAAGGAGGGCTGAGCGGTCACCGCGCCGGTGACCGCCTGCGCAGCGCCGCGTACAGCACCGCGCTCACCGCGAAGCCGACCACCGGGGTGATGTCCCCGAACGACGGCCAGTGCTCCGGTACGTAGCCGACGTAGTCCTCCTGGTTGGAGAAGAGCGGCACGGAGACCGCCACGCCGATCAACAGGGCGGCAAGACCCGGCCAGTTGGTGAAGGAGCGGTCGGTCAGACGGGCCGCCGACTGCTCCTGGGGCACCCGCGCCCGCAGCCACCGCTCCACCAGGACCACGCCCAGCCACGGCGCCACCCAGTACGCGATCACCAGCAGGAACGCCTCGTACGCCGCCCCCGCGTCCGAGAGCGACGCCCACGCCGCCGCCGTACCGGCGACCCCGGACACCACGACCAGCACGCTCCGGCTCAGCCAGGCGGGCAGGTTCAGGCCGAAGGAGGCGATCGAGATCGCGCCGGAGTACACGTTGAGGGCGTTCGCCGAGACCGCGCCCAGGATGATCGCGAGCAGCACCAGGTCGCCGAGCCAGCCCGGGAGATGGCCCGTGAAGGCCGCCGTCGGGGTCGCGTCCTTCGGGGCCACGATGGTCGCCGAGGCCGCGCCGATCACCGCGACCACGGTGACCGACAGGAACAGGCCGAGCGCCGGGTACAGGACCGTCCTGGCCTTGTTCGCCGTACGGGGGAGATAGCGCGAGTAGTCCGAGGCGTACGGGTTCCAGCCCGCCGCGTAGCCCCAGGCCGCGCTGAAAGCGAGCAGGAAGCCGCCGATTCCGCCGCCCGTGCCGCCCCCGCCGAGGTGCGCGTCCTTGAAGGTCCACACCCCGGCCAGCAGGAAGATCACCGCGAGGGCGG
Organism: Streptomyces canus; assembly: GCF_001514145.1. GTDB lineage: Bacteria > Actinomycetota > Actinomycetes > Streptomycetales > Streptomycetaceae > Streptomyces > Streptomyces canus. The sequence goes on along the minus strand of NZ_KQ948657.1, from coordinate 931,402 downwards.
GGAAGGCGTACTTCTCGAAGACGTGGACGAAGTTGTGGCCGATGAAACCGATCAGGATCTCGGCGGCCACCACGAGCAGGAGGGACGGCAACGGTCGCAGCCCGGTCAGGGTGTTGAGCGCGAAGGCCGCGCTCACACTGTTCACCGCGAACCAGCCGACGCCCGCCACCAGGCCGTTGGCCGCGGCGGGCAGGATGTTGCCGCGGTGGCCGAAGGAGAGGCGGCCGATCACCATCTGCGGCACCCCGAAGCGCGGCCCGTCCAGGGACAGCACGCCCTGGGTGAGCGCGCCGAGCGCGGTGCCGAGCACGATGGCGGCCGTGGCCTGCCAGAAGCTCAGACCGAAGAAGAGGACCGCGATCACACCGATGAAGACGGTCGCGAACTCGATGTTCGGAGAGGCCCAGGTCCACAGCAGTTGCAGCGGGCCGCCGTGGCGTTCGGACTCGGGGATGGGTTCCGAGCCCGCCGACTCGACGGCGATGACCTTGTCACCATAGGCGGGGGCGAGGGTGCCGGCGGAGTCGGCGGGAGCTGTCGTCATGCGAGGTAAGTGTCCGGTCCGTACCGGCCTGCGCCCAGGGGCGCATTGTCCGTTTCGGGGGGCCCGCCGACGTACACCTTGTCAGGAGGCGTCCTTGGGGTCCTCGCCGGACTCGCGGCGCTTCAGCTCCTCCTCGCGGCGGCGCAGGTCGGCCTCCCAGTCCTTGAGGAGCGCCTCGTCCTTCTTGTTGTCCGCCTTGAGGGAGTTCAGGAACTCCGGGTTGTCGTCGGGAGCGACGTACTGCGTGCGGTGGTTGCGGTGCCACTCCGAGGGCGTACGGCCGTTCGCCGGCGGGTTGCGCAGCTTGCCGGCCGCGAGCCACGCGACGGGGCCGACGATCCAGAACAGCAGGATGATGAAGACCCAGGCGATCTTGGGGAGGTGCTTGGCCTCGTCCTCGGGGGTGTTGAGGCAGTCGATGAACGCGTAGATCGTCAGCGCCAGCGGGATCAGGTACATCAGCAGCCGGAACATGTGCTTTTGGCCCCCAGGGAACGTTGTGTGGAGCCTGTGACAGGCCCCTGACGGGGTCAGGGTAGCGGCTCGGGGATACTGGACCCCATGGCTTACGACGATCTTCGCTCCCTGCTCAGGGCACTGGAACGCGAGGGAGACCTCAAGCGGATCAAGGCCGAGGTCGACCCGTATCTCGAGGTCGGGGAGATCGTCGACCGGGTGCAGAAGGCGGGCGGTCCCGCGCTGCTCTTCGAGAACGTCCGCGGGTCCGCGATGCCGCTGGCCATGAACGTCTTCGGGACGGACCGGCGGCTCCTGAAGGCCCTCGGCCTGAAGTCGTACGGCGACATCTCCGAGAAGATCGGCGGACTGCTGCGGCCCGAGCTGCCGCACGGTTTCGTGGGCGTGCGCGAGGCCTTCGGGAAGCTCGGCGCGATGACACACGTCCCGCCGAAGAAGGTGAAGTCCGGGGACGCCCCGGTCCAGGAGGTCGTCCTCACCGGCGACGACGTCGATCTCGACCAGCTCCCCGCCCTCTTCACGTGGCCGCAGGACGGCGGGTCCTTCTTCAACCTGGGCCTGACCCACACCAAGGACCCGGAGTCCGGGATCCGCAACCTCGGTCTGTACCGCCTGCAGCGCCACGACAAGCGCACGATCGGCATGCACTGGCAGATCCACAAGGACAGCCGCAACCACTACCAGGTCGCGGCCCGGCGGGGCGAACGCCTCCCGGTGGCCATCGCCTTCGGCTGCCCGCCCGCGGTCACCTACGCCTCCACGGCGCCCCTGCCCGGCGACATCGACGAGTACCTCTTCGCCGGGTTCATCGCGGGCAAGCGGATCGAGATGGTGGACTGCAAGACGGTCCCGCTCCAGGTCCCGGCGCAGGCCGAGGTGGTCATCGAGGGGTGGCTGGAGCCGGGCGAGATGCTGCCGGAGGGACCCTTCGGCGACCACACCGGGTTCTACACCCCGCAGGAGCCGTTCCCGGCGCTGAAGATCGACTGCGTGACGATGCGGAAGCGGCCGCTGCTCCAGTCGATCGTCGTAGGCCGCCCCCCGACGGAGGACGGACCGCTGGGCCGTGCGACGGAACGGTTCTTTCTTCCGTTGCTGAAGATCATCGTGCCGGACATCGTGGACTACCACCTGCCCGAGGCGGGCGGCTTCCACAACTGCGCGATCGTCTCGATCGACAAGAAGTACCCGAAGCACGCGCAGAAGGTGATGCACGCGGTGTGGGGGGCACACATGATGTCCCTGACCAAGCTGATCGTGGTCGTCGACGCCGACTGCGACGTGCACGATCTGCACGAGGTCGCCTGGCGGGCGCTGGGCAACACGGACTACGCCCGTGACCTCTCGGTCGTCGAGGGGCCCGTCGATCACCTCGACCATGCCTCCTACCAGCAGTTCTGGGGCGGCAAGGCGGGCATCGACGCGACGAGGAAGTGGCCCGAGGAGGGCTACACACGGGACGGCGGCTGGCCCGAGATGGTCCTGTCCGACCCCGAGACGGCGGCGAAGGTCGACCGCCGGTGGAAGGAGTACGGACTGTGAGCAGCGCCTCCGCGGCACTCCCGCAACCGGGACGCACGAAAGCCTTCCTGCGGCTGGTGATGATCGAGCACTCGGTCTTCGCGCTGCCGTTCGCGTACATCGCCGCGCTCACCGCGATGTTCGAGTGGGACAAGAACATCCACTGGGGGCGGCTGCTCCTGGTGACGATCTGCATGGTCGGCCTGCGGACCTTCGCGATGGCGGTCAACCGGATCATCGACCGGGAGATCGACGCGCGGAACCCCCGGACGGCACAGCGCGAGCTGGTCACCGGTGCGATGTCGGTGAAGCACGCCTGGACCGGTGCGCTGGTCGCGGTCGTGGTCTTCCTCGGCTCGGCGGCGCTGCTGAACCCGCTGTGCCTGGCGCTGGCCCCGGTCGCCGTCATCCCGATGGTGGTCTACCCGTACGGCAAGAGGTTCACGAACTTCCCGCAGGCCATCCTGGGTCTCGCCCAGGCGATGGGACCGGTGGGCGGCTGGCTCGCGATCACCGGGGAGTGGTCCTGGGACGCGGTCGTCCTGGGCCTCGCCGTCGGCATCTGGATCGGCGGGTTCGACCTGATCTACGCCTGCCAGGACGTGGAGACGGACCGGGAGATCGGCGTCATGTCGGTGCCGGCGCGCTTCGGCATCCCCGCGGCGATCTGGGGTGCCCGGGTCTGCCACTTCCTGACGATGTCCCTCCTCATCTGGTACGCCGTCGCCACGGAGGCGGGCGGGTTCTTCTGGGTGGGCCTGATGATCGTGGCGAGTGCGTTCGTCTACGAGCACTCGATCGTGCGGCCGCATGATCTGTCCCGCCTGAACCGGGCGTTCTTCAGCGTCAACGGCTTCATCGGGATTGCCCTGTTCGTGTGTGCGTTGCTGGATCTGCTGGTGCGGGGACTGACGGTCTGACCCGGCCCCGGGCCGCTAGGCGGGTTCAGGCGTCCGGCGCTTGAACACGAACGCCGCCGCCACCCCCGCCACCAGGCCCAGCAGGTGCCCCTGCCAGCTGACCCCCGACTGCGTGGGCGCCAGGCCCACCAGGATCGACGTGCCCCACACCGCGCCGACCAGCAGACCCACCAGCACCCCCAGCGGGCGCCGCTCCACGAAGCCGGTGACCAGCAGGTAGCCGAAGAGGCCGAAGATCAGGCCCGACGCGCCCGCCGTGTTGGTGTGGGCCGGGGCTATGAGCCAGACGCCCAGGCCGTCGGCCACGATGATCAGGGCGCAGACGGCGGCGAACCGGCGCAGGCCGCCGAGGGCCGCGAGGAAGCCCATGACCAGCAGCGGGACGGTGTTCGCTGCCACGTGGGCGAAGCCGAAGTGGATGAAGGCGGCCGGGACGACGTCGACCAGCTCGGACGGGGTGCGGGGTGTGATGCCGAGGCCGTCGAGCGCGTGGCCGCTCGCCACGTCCACCACTTCCAGCAGCCACAGCAGCGCGACCCAGCCCACCATCACCTTGGCCGCGGCCTTGGCGCGATCACCGCGCGACCACTCGAGTTCCCTGCCCGTCATGGCAACCCCCCACCACTCACTCGTCCCCATCCAAGGAACGACCGGCCCCCTTGGCCGGTTCCCACCCTGTGGCGCCGGATAGGCTCGGGGGTGTGAACCCAGTCAAGCCAGGAGAGACGCGGCGTACGCCTTGGATCGTAGGGGTGTCCGGCGCCTCCGGCACCCCGTATGCCGCGTCCGTGCTGCGCGCGCTCCTCGCCGCCGGTGAGAGCGTCGACCTGGTGGTCTCCCGTGCCTCGCGGCTCACCCTCCTCGACGAGACGGGGATCTCCTTCCGGGACGCGCACTGGCGCGAGGACCTGCGGGAATGGCTGGACCGGGGGGCCGACGGCAAGCCCGGCACCTTCGAGGCGGACATCACCGACGTGCGGTACTGGAACGCCGGGGACCTGGCCGCGGGGCCGTCCTCGGGGTCGTATCCGAGCAAGGGGATGCTGATCGTCCCCGCCTCCACCGCCTGCGTCGCCGGAGTCGCCCTCGGCCTGTCCAAGGACCTGCTGCAGCGGGCCGCGAGCGTCACCCTCAAGGAGCGCCGCAAGCTGGTCGTGGCCGTACGGGAAACCCCTTTGAACGGCCAGACCCTCCGGCATCTCGTCACGCTCGACGACGCGGGCGCGAGCGTGGTCCCGGCCTCGCCGGGTTTCTACGCGGGCGCCACCCACATCCAGGACCTGGTGGACTTCGTCGCCGGGCGGGTGCTGGACGCCGCGGGGGTCGGGCACGACCTGTACCGCCGCTGGCAGGGCGAGCTGGGCGGCGGCGCGTCGGGTCAGTAAGGCACGTGGCAGTACCTCTCATCACTTCAGGCACTTTTCAGCGGAAGGCTTCGATCGCATGGACGCGGTGGACAGGCAGCTCATCCAGGCCCTGAGGGAGAACGGCCGGGCCTCCTACGCGGAGCTGGGGCGCCTCGTCGGTCTGTCGGGACCCAGCGTCACCGACCGCATCAACCGGCTGGAGGCGGCCGGGGTCATCACCGGTTACCGCGCCACCGTCGACGCCGCCTCGCTCGGCCTCGGCGTCACCGCGCTGATCGGTATCTCGCTGGGGGACGCCGTCGACCACGAGGACGTGGCGCGCCGGCTGAGGGACCTCGGCGAGATCGAGGACTGCTGGTTCATCGCGGGTGACGACTCGTACATGCTGAAGGTCCGGGCGTCGGACGTCGACGGTCTGGAGAAGATCATCCGGCGGCTGTCCGGGACCAAGGGCGTCTCCCGGACCCGTACCACGATCGTGCTCTCCACGAAGTGGGAGAACCGGGTCGGAGAGCTGCCCGAAGAGGCGTAGACGTACGGTTGTCGGAGTCGTTCGGGGTCGTCGGAAGAGGTGTGGGCATGGATGTCGGGCTCAAGCGCGAGCTGGAGGAGAAGGTCGGGGCCGGTGAACGGCTGACCCGTGAGGACGGCATCGCACTGTACGAGTCGGACGACCTGGCCTGGCTCGGCGGCCTCGCGCACGAGGTGCGGACGCGGAAGAACGGCGACGTCGTCCACTTCAACGTCAACCGTCACCTCAACATGACCAATGTGTGCACGGCGTCCTGCGCCTACTGCTCCTTCCAGCGCAAGCCGGGCGAGAAGGACGCGTACACGATGCGCATCGAGGAGGCGGTGAAGCTCGCCAAGGCGATGGAGGGCGAGAACCTCACCGAACTGCACATCGTCAACGGCCTGCACCCGAACCTGCCGTGGCGCTACTACCCGCGGTCGCTGCGCGAGTTGAAGGCCGCGCTTCCGGACGTCTCCCTGAAGGCCTTCACCGCGACGGAGATCCACCACTTCGAGACCATCTCGGGTCTGTCGGCGTCGGAGATCCTGGACGAGCTGATCGACGCGGGCCTGGAGTCCCTCACCGGCGGTGGCGCGGAGATCTTCGACTGGGAGGTCCGGCAGCACATCGTGGACCACCGGACCCACTGGGAGGACTGGTCCCGGATCCACCGCCTGGCGCACGAGAAGGGTCTCAAGACCCCGAGCACCATGCTGTACGGCCACATCGAGGAGCACCGGCACCGCGTCGACCACGTCCTGCGCCTGCGCGAGCTCCAGGACGAGACCGGCGGCTTCCAGGTCTTCATCCCGCTGCGCTACCAGCACGACTTCGTGGACGTGAAGGACGGCAAGGTCAGGAACCGCCTCCAGGCGCGCACGCGGATGGCGACGGGCGCGGAGGCCCTGAAGACCTTCGCGGTCTCCCGGCTGCTGTTCGACAACGTCCCGCACGTCAAGGTCTTCTGGGTCATGCACGGCGTCCAGACGGCCCAGCTGGCCCTCCAGCACGGCGCGGACGACATGGACGGCTCGGTGGTCGAGTACAAGATCACCCACGACGCCGACAACTACGGCACCCCGAACAAACTGACCCGCGAGGACCTGCTGGACCTGATCCGCGACGCGGGCTTCCGCCCGGTGGAGCGGAACACGCGGTACGAGATCATTCGCGAGTACGACGGCCCGGACGCGGGACGCCGCGAGGAGCCGCAGCCGATGCGGCTCTGACCCCGAGGTCGGACGCCGAGGGGCGCGGGGGGCAGCCGCGCGTCGGGCGCGAGTGGCCTCTTCCGGTCGCGTGGGCCCGCCCGCGGCGGACGGCGGCTGCAGCCCCTTGAGGGCGCGGGGCTGCGCGACCAGCCCCTACCAGCCCGCAGCCGCGCGTCGGGCGTAGGTGGCCTCTTCCGGTCGCGTGGGCCCGCCCGCGGCGGACGGCGGCTGCAGCCCCTTGGGGGCGCGGGGAACTGCGCGACGGGTCCCTACCGGCCCGCAGTCGCGCGTCGGGCGCGAGTGGCCTCTTCCGGTCGCGTGGGCCCGCCCGCGGCGGACGGCGGCTGCAGCCCCTTGGGGGCGCGGGGAACTGCGCGACGGGCTCCTGCCGGCCCGTAGCCGCGTGTCGGGCGCGAGTGGCCTCTTCCGGTCGCGTGGGCCCGCCCGCGGCGGACGGCGGCTGCAGCCCCTTGGGGGCGCGGGGAACTGCGCGACGGGCTCCTGCCGGCCCGCAGTCGCGTGTCGGGCGCGAGTGGCCTCTTCCGGTCGCGTGGGCCCGCCCGCGGCGGACGGCGGCTGCAGCCCCTTGGGGGCGCGGGGAACTGCGCGACCGGCCCCCACCGGCCCCAGCCGCGCTTCCGGCGCAAGTCGTCCCCTTCGTTCGCGTTCCCCCACCCCGGGTACTCGCCCAGCATGGTGAGCACCAAGTCACCGGAAGACGCCTACACCGCCGAACCCTTCGTTCCCGGCCGCGGCGGTCTGGCCGCGCTGCGCAAGGCCGCCGCCGGCTGCCGTGGCTGTCCCCTGCACCGGGACGCGACGCAGACCGTCTTCGGCGAGGGCGCCGTACACGCGCGCGTGATGCTCGTCGGGGAGCAGCCCGGCGACCAGGAGGACCGGCAGGGGAAGCCCTTCGTCGGTCCCGCCGGCAAGCTTCTCGACCGTGCCCTCGCGGAGGCCGGTATCGAACCGGCGGACGCCTACGTCACCAACGCGGTGAAGCACTTCAAGTTCACGCAGGCCGAGCCCCGCAAGCGCCGTATCCACAAGGCGCCCAGCCTCCGGGAGATGACGGCCTGCGGCCCCTGGCTCGCCAAGGAGCTGGAGCTCGTCGAACCGGAGTTGATCGTCGTCCTCGGCGCCACCGCCGGCAAGGCGCTGCTCGGCTCGTCGTTCCGGGTGACGCAGGTGCGCGGGACCGTGCTGGAGGAGGAGATCCACGGCAGGCGGGAGCGACTCGTGCCGACCGTGCATCCGTCGGCCGTACTGCGGGCCGAGGACAGGGAGGGTGCGTACCGGGGCCTGGTGACGGACCTGGAGGTGGCGGCCCGGGCGCTGGGGTGACGCATGTGACGCCGGAATCGGGTTGAGGCGCCGGATGCGTAATGTCTAGCCTTCCCCCATGCCCCTTACCTTCACCCTCGACCCGGCCGTCACCCCCGCCCTTCGCGACGGGGTCCTCGACCTGTGGACGGACGTCTCCAACGCGGGCGGAGCCGTCGGTTTCGTGGCGCCGGTGGAGCGGGAGACGGTCCGCCCCGAGCTGGTGAAGCACTTCGTGGGGATGGCGGAGGGACGCACGCGGCTGCTCGTAGGACACGACGAGGACGGACAGGTCGCCGCCACCGCCTTCTTCAGCCTCAACACGCACCGGCTCATGACCCACTGGGTGTGGCTGTACACGGTGATGGTGCACCCCCGCCACCAGGGCAGGGGCTACGGCCGCGACCTCCTCTCGGCGGCGGCCGACGCGGCCCGCACCTTCGAGGACATCGAGGCGATACGGCTCACCTGTCGCGGCGGCCTCGGTCTGGAGCGTTTCTACGGCTCCTGCGGCTACAAGGAGGTCGGCCGCATACCCGGCGCGATCCGCGTCGCACCGGGTGACGACCGGGACGACGTGATCATGCTGCTGCCGCTCGCCTGACCCCGTTCGAAGACCGGGTGTCCGGCGTGCTTCACTGGACGGTGCCCCTTTGGGGTGTTCGGGCCGTTCGATACGGATACGGAAGAGTGGATTGACATGCTCCGCTACACGCTGATGCGCCTCGGGATCCTGGTGGGCTGCCTCGTGGTCGTCTGGGGCCTCGTCTACTCCGGCCTCGCCCCGCGCGGCCTCGGCGACTCCAACGGCATGTGGATCGTCCTGCTCTCCCTGCTGCTCTCGGCTCCGATCAGCTTCGTGGTCCTGCGCAAGGAGCGTGACCGCGCCTCCATCAAGGTCGTGCAGCGGGTCGACCGGATGAAGGCCAACCTCGAGGCGAACCGCAGCCAGGAGGACGAGGCAGCCGACGAGGCGAGCCGTCCCCAGGGGCAGGCCCCGCAGACCTCCTGAGGTCAACGCCCGCGCTGCCGTGCCCGCGTGACCGTAGGCTTTGCGCATGGGTGTCGTGAAGAGCAAGCGGATGCCGCGTGCCGTGCGGGAGCAGCAGATGCTGGACGCCGCAGTGGAGATCTTCGGGCAGCGTGGGTACATGGCCGCGTCGATGGACGAGATCGCCGAAGTCGCCGGTGTGTCGAAGCCGTTGGTGTATCTGTACCTGAACTCCAAGGAAGACCTCTTCACCGCGTGCATCCGCCGGGAGGCGGCCGCGCTCACGGAGGCGGTGCGGACGGGGGTGCGGACGGAGCTGCCGGCCGACCGCCAGCTCTGGGACGGGCTGCTGGCGTTCTTCACCCACACCTCGGGGAGCCCGCACGCCTGGTCCGTGCTGCATCTCCAGGCCCGTATCCACGGTGAGGCGTTCGCCGCCGAGGTCACCGCGATGCGCGAGGAGATCGTGGCGTTCGTGACCCACCTGATCGTGGTGGCGGCCCGCGAGGCGCACCGCGATCCCGACCTGCCCGAGCGCGAGGTCGCCGGCCTCGCCGAGGCGCTCGTCGGCGCCGCCGAGTCCCTCGCGGCCTGGGCCAACGCGACCGAGGGCGTGACCGCGAGGCAGTCGGCGGCCACCCTCATGAACTTCGCGTGGGCGGGCCTCGGAAACCTGATGGAGGGCCGACCGTGGACCCTCCGGGACACACCGTCGGAGGGCGCACCGCTGCAGGTCGGCTGACAGCAGCGTCCGAAGCCCGCGTCCGCCTCACGTCAGTGGATGGACGCCCCCGCTCACGTGCACGCGCTCCCCGCCGCACAGCTCGAAGCGCTCGCCGTTCGCCGCGTACGTCACCGTGCTCGGCAGCAGCACCGGTGCCCTGAACTCCGCCCGGACCAGCACCGCTTGGGGCGTGCCGTGGGCGGCCAGGCAGCGGGCCGCCGTCCACATGCCGTGCGCGATCGCCCTCGGGAAGCCGAAGAGGCGGGCCGTGAGCGGGTACAGGTGGATCGGGTTGCGGTCGCCGGACGCGGCGGCGTAACGCCGGCCGATGTCCCCGGCCAGCCGCCACTCGTCGACGCCGGGCAGCGGTTCATGCCGCTCGCGGTCCTGCTCCCGGTCGGTTCCCTTCGTGCGGTGCCGGGCCAGATACGTGCTCACCGACTCCCATACGACCTCCTCGCCCACCCGCAGCTCGGTGACCACCGCGGCCTCCGTACCGCGCCGGTGCGGCGCCAACCCGTCGACGTACACGGTGAGTTCGTACTCGCCCGTGGCCACCAGCCCCCGGTACCGCGTGATCTCGATCGACGTGTGCACGAGCCCGAGCAACGGCAGTGGGAAGTCCCGCCCGCTCATCAGGCTCATGGCCAGGGGAAAGCCCAGCACATGGGGATACGTCACCGGCAACGCGTCCTCCCCGGTGGGGAACCCGCACACCCGCTCGTAGGCGGCGAGCCGCGCGAGGTCCACCCGCAGACCGGGTAGCACCAGCCGGGTGCGGGGGAAGTCCGCGGTCGCGGCGGGCCGCTTGAAGGGGGAGCGCAGGGCGCCCACGGCCAGGAGGGGAGTGAGGGAGGGAGACTGAGCGAGGACGGTGAGCGGTCCGCGGGGATCCGGGCCCGGGCCGTTCGACTCCTCGCCGCACGACCCCCCGGCCTGCCCGTCGTCCGAGTGCATCCCCACTACGCCCCCAGCAGACTCTGGCCGCACACCCGCACGACCTGCCCGTTCACCGCGCCGGACGCGGGGTGCGCCAGCCACGCCGTCGTCTCGGCCACGTCGGCCGGCAGCCCGCCCTGGCCGAGGGAGTTCATCCGCCGCCCCGCCTCCCGGATGAACAGCGGGATCGCCGCCGTCATCTTCGTCTCGATGAACCCGGGAGCGACCGCGTTCACCGTGACCCCGTGCTCGGCCCGCGCCCGGGGCGCCAGCGAGCGCACCAGCCCGACGACACCGGCCTTGCTCGCGCCGTAGTTCGTCTGCCCGGCGTTCCCCGCGAGCCCCGCGATGGACGCGGTGGCGACGATCCGCCCGCCCCGCCTCAGCGTGCCCGTCTCCAGCAGCGCGTCCGTCGTGCGCAGCACGCTCGCCAGATTCACCTCGAGCACCGAACTCCAGCGCTCCGCGGGCATGTTGACCAGCCGCCGGTCCCGGGTGATCCCCGCGTTATGGACCAGCACGTCCAGCCCCTCGGGGAGCGCCTCCGCGATCCGCGCGCCCGCGTCCGCGGCCGTGATGTCCAGCGCGAGGGCACTGCCCCCCAGCCGCGCGGCAAGCTGCTCGGCATCCGCCTGCGCCCCCGGCACATCGAGTACGACCACCCGGGCCCCGTCCCTGGCCAGCGTCTCGGCGACCGCCGCACCGATGCCCCGCGCCCCGCCGGTCACCAGGGCCGTCCGCCCGGCGAGCGGGAGGGACCAGTCGACGTCGGCCTCCTGCGCCGCCCCGACCTCGATCACCTGACCGCTGACGTACGCCGACTTGGGGGAGAGCAGGAAACGCAGCGTCGACTCGGCCGCGGACGCATCGGTGAGCCGTACGAGGTTGACCGTTCTGCCCCGCCCGATCTCCTTGCCCAGCGAGCGCGTGAATCCCTCCAACGCCTGCTGGGCGGCGGCCTGGTGATGGTCCACGGGATCGAGCGGCGCCCCCAGGACGACGACCCGCCCGCTCTCGGCGACCGACCGCAGGACCGGGTGCAGTGCCGCGTGCACCTCCGCGAGCCCCTCGACGTCCCCCACCCCGGTGGCGTCGAGGAGCACCGCGGCCGGGGTGCCCGACGGGGACGAGAACGCCGGACCGGAAAGCTGTGACTTCCCCGCGGTGAGATGCAGCACCCCGCCCTCGAACCCCGGGGACCCCTCCGACCACCGCCGCAGAACGGCAGGTTGCGGAAGCCCCAGGCGGCGGGTGAGGAACCGACCCGGCGCGGTACCGGTGAAGCTCAGATAGCGGTCGGCCATGTCCATCTCCCGGGTCGGTCGCAGATTCCTTACTCTGGAGTAAGGTTACCGTAGGTAAGGCTATGTCCGAGGTGAGGAGCTGGTGGAAATGAGCCCCCTGAAGCCGCCGGTCGCCCGGCGCGTGGCGATCGTCGCCGGTGCCCGCGTCCCCTTCGCCCGCTCGGACGGCCCGTACGCCACCGCCTCGAACCAGGACATGCTCACCGCCGTCCTCGACGCCCTCGTCGAACGCCAGGGGCTCCAAGGGTCCGGCGCGGTCGGGGAGTTCGTCGCGGGTGCCGTCCTCAAGCACAGCCGCGACTTCAACCTCGCGCGCGAGACGGTCCTCGGCTCGAAACTGGACCCGCGCACCCCGGCGTACGACATCCAGCAGGCCTGTGGGACCGGCCTCCAGGCCGTCATCGCCGCCGCCAACAAGATCGCCCTGGGGCAGACGGAATCCGCGATCGCGGGCGGTGCGGACACCGCGAGCGACGCACCCCTCGGCGTCAACGACGACCTGCGCCGCATCCTGCTGGAGGCCCGGCGCGCGAAGTCGGCCGGCGCCCGCCTGAAGGCGCTCGCGCGCATCCGTCCGACCCACCTGGTCCCCGACATCCCCCGCAACGCCGAACCCCGCACCGGCCTGTCCATGGGCGAGCACGCTGCCGTCACCGCTCGCGCGTGGGGCGTGACGCGGGAGGCCCAGGACGAGTTGGCCGCGACGAGTCACCAGCGGCTGGCGGCGGCGTACGAACGCGGCTTCTTCCAGGAGTTGGTGGTTCCCTTCCGCGGGCTGGCCCGCGACCAGAACCTCCGCCCCGACTCGACGCCTGGCAAACTCGCCACACTCAAGCCGGTGTTCGGGCTCAAGGACCCCGACCCGACCATGACGGCCGGGAATTCGACCCCGCTGACGGACGGCGCCGCGGTCGTGCTGCTGGCGTCGGAGGAATGGGCCGAGGCGCGCGGGCTGGAGGTACTGGCCTACCTCACGGCGTGCGAGACGGCGGCCGTGGACTTCGTGCAAGGAGATGTCGTACAGGGAGAGGACGGGCTGCTCATGGCCCCCGCCCACGCCGTCCCCCGCATGCTGGAGCGGGCCGGTCTCGGCATGGACGACTTCGACCTGGTCGAGATCCACGAGGCCTTCGCCTCCCAGGTCCTGGCGACCCTCGCGGCCTGGGAGAAGCAGGGCCTGGCCCCGGTGGACCGGGCCCGCCTCAACGTCACCGGATCCTCCCTCGCCACCGGGCATCCCTTCGCCGCGACCGGTGCGAGGATCGTCGCCACGCTCGCGAAACTGCTGGCCGAACGGGACGGCCCGGGCCGCGGCCTGATCTCCGTGTGCGCGGCGGGCGGGCAGGGGGTGACGGCGATTCTGGAGCGTCCGTAAGCGTCGACAGCTGACAAAGTCTCACTTTGCGGTCGAGGTTGCACAGTCCCGGCTCCGGACCATCAACGAACCCGCACAGACCCCCCACTTGAGCCACTTAGGATCACCGTCCTAACCCCAGGTAACCCTTCCAGGCGCACTCGCGGGTGAACGCCCCGGTACGTCCCCTGCGTACCTCATGCAGCGGAACGCTACCGAGCTGCACGTCCCAGGAGCTGACCATGTCCCTCTCGTACGTGTCCGGTCACGACTACGACGGCGCACCCGTGCTCGTGGAACCCGAGATCGTGCGGCTGGACGGTGAGGTCCGCGAGGTGTCGGTGCCGCCGCTGGTCCCGCCGCTGACGCATGGCTCGCTCGCCGACCTGCCCTTCGACAACGCCGAGGCGGCGCCGGAGCAGCGGGTGATGAGCCGCCGTACGGAGGACGGCCGCTGGGTCGATCTGACGGCGGCGGAGTTCGCGCGGCAGGTGCTGGCCGTGGCGAAGGGCCTGATCTCGGAGGGCCTGATGCCGGGCGACCGGGTCGCGATCATGGCGCGCACGACGTACGAGTGGACGCTCCTCGACTTCGCCGCCTGGGCCGCGGGCCTGGTGACGGTCCCCATCTACCCCACGTCCTCCGTCTTCCAGACCCGTTTCATCCTCCAGGACTCCGGCGCGGTCGCCCTGGTGACGGAGACGGCCGGCCAGGCCGCCGCCCTCGGTCCCGAGCTCAGCCGCCTTCCCGACCTGCGGCACATGTGGATCATGGAGAAGGGCCATGTGGAGCGCCTGGGGGAGCTCGGCCAGGCCGTCCCCGACCAGGAGATCGGCGTACGGCGCGGCATGCTGGGCCCGGGCACGGTCGCCACCGTCGTCTACACCTCCGGCACCACCGGCCGCCCCAAGGGCTGTGTGCTCAGCCACGGCAACTTCCTCGCCGAGGTCGACAACGCGATCGAGCTCCTCTACCCGGTCTTCAAGTCGAAGTCGGACGAGGCGGACCTGGCGACCCTCCTCTTCCTGCCCATCTCGCACGTCTTCGGCCGCATGGTGGCCATCGCCTGCGTCCGCGCCCGCGTCCGCCTCGGCCACGCGCCGAGTCTCCAGGCCGAGGACCTGCTGGCCGACCTGAGCAGCTTCAAGCCGACCTTCCTCCTCGTGATCCCCTACATGCTGGAGAAGGTCTTCAACAACGCCCGCGCCAAGGCGGAGAGCGGCGGCCGGGTGACGGTCTTCGACCGCGCGACCAACGTCGCCGTCCGCTACGGCGAGGCGATGGAGACCCGTCACGCGGGCACCGGCTCCGGCCCGGGCGCGGCCCTCAGAGCCGCCCGCACCTTCTACGACCCGCTCGTGTACCGCCGTATCCGCAACGCCATGGGCGGCAGGATCCGGCACATCATCTCCGGCGGCTCCCCGCTCGGCCGCCGGCTCGCCGCGTTCTACGCGGGCGCGGGCATGGAGATCTACGAGGGCTACGGCCTGACGGAGTCGACCGGGGCCGCGACCTGCACCCCTCCCCTGAAGCCCCGCCTGGGCACGGTAGGCTGGCCCATCCCGGGCACCCGGGTCCGCATCGCGGCGGACGGTGAGATCCTGCTGAACGGCGGTCAGGTGTTCCGGGGTTACTGGGACCCGTACGGCGAGGGGGTGGCCCCCGCCTCGGCCGACGGCTGGTTCCCGACCGGCGACATCGGACAGCTGGACGACGAGGGCTATCTGACGATCACGGGCCGCAAGAAGGAGATCCTGATCACGGCCGGCGGCAAGAACGTCGCCCCGGCCCCGCTGGAGAACTGGCTCCGCTCGCACCCCCTGATCTCGCAGTGCATGGTCCTCGGTGACCGCCGCCCCTACATCTCGGCCCTGATCAGCCTGGACATGGACGGCGTCAACCACTGGCGCCAGATGAACGGCAAACACCCTGTTCCCGCCGAACTCCTCATCAACGACGAGGAGTTGAGGGCGGTCCTGCAACGCGCGGTGGACGAGGCGAACAAGATGGTCTCCCGCCCCGAGTCCATCCGCCGCTTCACCGTCCTGCCGACCGACCTCACCGAGGCGGCGGGCCATCTGACCCCGTCGATGAAACTGCGCCGGGAAGCGGTCATGCGGGACTTCGCGGGGGCGATCGAGGGGCTGTACGAGCGCTGAGCGCCGTGGGGGGTGGAGACCTCATGAAGACGTTTGCGGTTCGCTGCAAGTGTGACCTAGGTTAGGTGTACGAAACGGTTTCGGACCGATGTGGGTGGTCCGAGCAATCCGAGCCCCATGAGGGGAGCACCATCGTGGAAGCCATTCCGGCAGCCACCGCCCAGGTCGTGCCGTCCGGCCAGTCCCAGGCCCCGTCGAAACACCGATGGTGGGCACTGGCCGTGATCGGCCTCGCCCAGCTCATGGTCGTGCTCGACGCCACGATCGTGAACATCGCGCTGCCGTCCGCGCAGCAGGACCTGGGCTTCGACAACAACGGCCGGCAGTGGATCGTCACCGCCTACTCCCTCGCCTTCGGAAGCCTGCTGCTGCTCGGCGGCCGCCTCGCCGACCTCTTCGGCCGCAAGACGACCTTCATCATCGGCATTGTCGGCTTCGCCGCCGCCTCCGCGGTCGGCGGCGCGGCGAACGGCTTCACCATGCTGGTCGTCGCGCGCGCGGTGCAGGGCCTGTTCGGCGCCCTGCTCGCCCCGGCGGCCCTCTCCCTGCTCACGACGACGTTCACCGAACCCAAGGAACGCGCCAGGGCGTTCGGCATCTTCGGAGCCATCGCCGGTTCCGGCGCCGCCGTCGGCCTGGTCCTCGGCGGTCTGCTCACCGAGTACCTGGACTGGCGCTGGACGCTGTACGTCAACGACGTCATCGCGGTGCTCGCGCTGGTCGGCGCGCTCGTCTTCATCGGCCGCTCCGTCCCGGCCGAACGGCCCCGGCTGGACATCCCCGGCGTGGTCCTGGTCTCCGGCGGCCTGTTCGGCGTCGTCTACGGCTTCGCCAACGCGGAGACGCACGACTGGGACAACTGGATGACCTGGGGCTTCCTCGCCGCGGGCGGGGTCCTGCTGGTGGCGTTCTTCCTCTGGCAGGCGCGGGCGAAGCACCCCGTGCTGCCGTTGCGGGTCCTCGCCGACCGCGACCGCGCCGCCGCGCTGTCGACCATCCTCATCTCGTCCGCCGGGATGTTCGGTGTCTTCCTCTTCCTCACCTACTACCTCCAGTCGACGCTGGGCTATTCACCGGTCAAGAACGGCGTGGCCTTCCTGCCCATGGTGGGCGCGCTGATGGTGATGGCGCAGCTGTCCACCAACTGGCTGGTCCCGAAGATCGGCCCCAAGATCGTCGTACCCCTCGGCATGCTGGTGGCCGCGGGCGGCATGGTCTGGCTGACCCGCCTCGGCCTCGACAGCAGTTACGCCTCCCACGTGCTGCCGCCCCTCCTGCTGCTCGGCGCGGGGCTCGGCATGTCGATGCCCGCGGCGATGAGCTACGCCACCCTCGGGGTGCAGGCGAACGACCAGGGCGTGGCCTCGGCCGCCCTCAACACCACCCAGCAGGTGGGCGGTTCGATCAGCACCGCGCTGCTGAACACCCTGGCCGCCACCGCCGCCACGAACTACGCCAAGGACCACCTGTCCGACCCGCTGGTCAAGGCGAACGCGGCGCTGCACAGCTACGAGGTCGCCTACTGGTGGTCGGCGGGTTTCTTCGCCGTCGGCGTGATCATCACGGCGCTGCTGTTCCGTGCGAAGAGGAGGGAGACCGCCCCTGCGGAGCAGGCCGAGGCGCCGGCCGAGGCCACGCCCACCGCCCCCACGGTCACCGCTCCCGCCGTGGACACGGCGGCGCCCGTCATCCGCGGACAGGTGCGCGACGGCACGGGCGCCCCCGTACCCCGCACCGCGATCACCCTGCTCGACGGCTCCGGCCGCCAGCTGGCCCGCGCCACCTCCGGCGAGGACGGCACGTATGCCCTCGACACCGCCCAGCGCGGCAGCCTGGTCCTCATCGGCTCGGCGCCGGGCCACCAGCCGCACGTTGTCACCCTGAGCGTGAACGGCGCGCCCGTCTCCCACGACCTCGTGATCCTGCCCAGCCCCGGCGGCCTGGCCGGTACGGTGCGCGGCGTGAACGGCGAGCCCCTGTCCGGTGCGCTGGTGGTGGCCACCGACCAGCGCGGTGACGTGACGGCCTCCGTCACCGCCGGGACGGACGGCGGTTACCGGCTCGGTGACCTGCTGCCCGGCGACTACACGCTGAGCGTCAGCGCACCCGGCCACCGCCCGGTGGCCGTACCCGCGACCGTCTCCGCCGAGACCGCCCGCCTCGACATCGAGCTGACGGCCGCGGCGACCCTGCGGGGCACGGTCCACACCCCGGACGGACGTGCCCTGGACGACGCCCGGGTCACCCTGATCGACGCCGCGGGCAACGTCGTCGGGACGCGCACCACGAGCGTCGACGGCGGCTACGCCTTCACCGACCTCGCGAGCGAGCAGTACACGGTGATCGCGAGCGGGTACCCGCCGGTGGCCACCCAGGTCACCGTGAACGGCAGCCAGGACGGGGTCGACCTCAGGCTGAGCCACAAGGAGGCGTAGGAGCGCAGGGAGACGTGGAGGGACGTACGCGGCTGCCGGTTCTCCTCAGCAGCCCCGTACGTCCTTCGTCAGCACCCCCTGCTCCGTCGCGAGCGTGTGGTCGTAGCAGGTGCCGGGCGCGCGGAGCCGGTACCGCTCGCTCGTGGTGGCGACCGCGTGCCGGTCCTCGCGGGCCACGCCGAGGGTGAAGGTGGCGTCGCCCTGGTAGGTGTCGTCGATGCGGGTGGCGCCCGAACGGGCGTGGTCGCCCACGGACATGAGGACCCGCAGCCGGTTCGCGCTGTCGATGGTGGCGCGGCCGTCGATGGTGTAGGTGCGGTCGGTGCGGGACAAGTGGCCGTTGGACGTGACGAGTTGGTGGTCGGTCCACGTGCCGGTCTGGTCGTCCGTGTTCTCGTCGGGCGTCCACTGGTGGTCGATCGCCGTGGTCAGGGTCCGCTCGACTGTCGTGCTGACCCGGCCGTGGGAGGTGTTCAGATACCCGCTGACCTTCAGATGGTCCTTGCCCGAGGTCACGAGATGCCGCAGCGAGCCGTCGGTGAAGGTGTTGCCCACCGCGGGAGCGTCCTTCTTGTACGACGTCACGGCCCCCGTCACCACCGACTTGTGGGCGTCCTGCCACACCAGGACGTTGGTCGGCGCGCTCCACCCGGTCTGCCCGGCCGGCACTCCGACCACCTGGACGTCCACGGTGTGCGCCTTGCCATCATTGAGGAGGCCCGCGAACGGGGTCAGGTCGAAGGTCAGCGGACGTACGTCGAAAGCGGTCGGGGACGGAATCACCGACCACAGATAGGGCGACCAGCCGCCGGTCCACACGTTCGGGTACGGCGACGCGATCCCGGCGACCTTCCCGTCCACGCTCACCTGAACTTCGCGGTAGGGCCCGTCGTCCCCGCCCCGGCAGGAGTACGACGCGGAGGGCGTGGTCGCCGAGTACCAGAACTCCTCGCAGCCGCCGCCCGATCCGGTCGCGTACACCTCGGCGAGGACGCGCTCGGAGTTGCGCGGGACGGTGAGGGAGGCGCCGGTGGTGACGCTGTCCTGATCGCTGAGCGGGATGACCTGGTCCGGGGCGGACGAGGCGTGACCGGGCCCGGGGGCGTAGAAGGTGAGCGTCACCTTGACGTCGAGCACGCCCGTGTAGGTGTCGTTGACAACGTTGCCGATGAGCATGTCGACGGACTGCGCGCTGCTCAGCGTCTTCTCGTACTCGGTGACGTCCTTCTGGACGGACCAGTTGATCCCGTCCTGCGAGGGCTCCGGAGTGGACGTCCGGAACACCTGCACCCCACCGATGTCGAGGTATCCCAGCCGGTCGTACTGCCGCCCCTTCACGTTCCCGTCCATCCGCAGCACGACCTTCGACCACCGCCCCGGGGTCCCGCAGCCGGTCGGCGGTGTGTACGTCCCCGTGTACGGCGTGAAGTCCTTGAACTGCGCCTGCGCGACCGTGACCGAACACGCCTTGGTGTGCGGGGTGCTGATCGGCGGGGCGGCGGTGACGGGGTCGTGGTAGTCGGTGCCGAACTCGACGGGGACCGTGGTGGCGGACGCCGTGCCCAGCGACAGGGCGAGAGCGGCGAGTGCGCCGGTCAGCGTGGCCGCCGCCCTGGCCGGACGTATCGGGGATCTCATGGGTCTCATAGGGCGCAGTGAACACACGGATTCCGGCCGCGGCCAAGGGGACTTGGAGAGGTCTTGACCAATCCCGGTCCTTTCGCTGACCGGCGTCCGTCCTACAACCATGCCCCGGCGCCGTGAGTCTTCTCCTCGCCAGACTCATGATCACCGCAGGAGACTCATGTTCACCCGAAGCACCTTCCGCCTGGCACTGGCCACGGCCACGGCCGTGTCCCTGACCGGCGGACTGCTCACCCTCTCCGTGAGCACCGCGAGCGCGGCCACCCCGGCGAAGTACGCCGACGACTTCAACGGCGACGGCTACCGCGACTACGCCGTCGCCGGCCTCGGCGGCGAGGTCGCCGTGACCTACGGGACGGCCACCGGCACCGGCACCGCCACGAAGACGTTCACGCAGTCCAGCGCGGGTATCCCGGGAACCGTCGGTGACGCGGGCGGCTACGGGGACGCGTTCGGCGAGGACATCGCCACCGCCGACCTCAACCGCGACGGCTACGCCGACCTCGCCGTCGCCGACTTCACCGAGAAGGTGAGCGGCAAGGCGGGCTCCGGCGCGGTCACCATCCTGTGGGGCAGGAAGACCGGCCTCACCGGTACCGACGCCACCCGCCTCAAGGTCACCGCCCGCTCCGACCAGGGCTTCGGGAAGGAGATAGAGACCGGTGACTTCAACGGCGACGGCAAGGCCGACCTGGCCATCGCCAACGCCATCGACTCCGTCTACATCTACCGCGGCGGCTTCGCCAAGTCCGGTACGACGGGCAAGGTCACCAAGCACACCCGCGACGACATTCTCGAACCCACGGGCATGGTCGCCGGCAAGGTCACCAAGGACAAGGCGACCGATCTCTATCTCCTGGGCCAGGGCTACCACAGCGACAAGATGACCCAGGACGCGTGGTTCCTGCGGGGCGGCTCCACCATCAAGCCCGGCAAGGTCACCGTCGTCAACGGCTCGACCCCCGACTACAGCCCCACCGGTGTCGTCGCCGACTTCGACAAGGACGGCTACGGCGACCTCGCGGTCAGCGACACCCGATACAACAACAAGGCGGGCTCGGTGGTCGTCTGGCGCGGCGGCAGCACCGGTCCGACGACGAAGTACCGGCTCACGCAGTCCACCGCGGGCGTTGCCACGGCCGCTACGACGCGCGACTACTTCGGCTCCGACCTCTCCGCCGGGGACACCAACGGCGACGGCTACGCGGACCTGGCGGTCGGTGTGTATTCCGAGAAGGTCGGCTCGATGGAGGACGCGGGCGGCGTCCACGTCCTGCGCGGCGGAAAGTCCGGCCTGACCGGCAAGAACTCCCAGTGGTTCACGCGTGCGACGGCGGGCGTCCCCGGAAACCCCATCGAGTACGAGAGCTTCGGCTCCCTCGTCCGCCTGCGCGACATCGACCGCGACGGCGACAAGGACCTGCTGGTGTCGAGCGACTACTACGGCCCGGGTGTGCTGCTTCCCGGCACGGGTTCCGGCATCACAGGGACCGGTGCCCGGGAACTCAACGTGGTGGCCGCGTTCCCGCAGTAGGAGAGAGAAAGGCCGACCAGGCCGTGGGGGAGAGGGTGAGGTGAGGGCCGGTGGGGTGTTTGGAGTCGCGGAGGTGGATGGTGTGGGGGGTGACGGCGACTTCCAGGCACTCGCCGCCCTCGCCACCGCTGTAGCTGGACTTGAACCAGTTGAGCTGCTCGACGGTCATAGCTCCTCCAGCTTCTGCTCGATCAACTTCCGGGACTCCGAGGGGGAGAGCGCCATCGCTCGCATGATCCCATAGCGGTCAGCGATCTTCCTGACCTCTTCCGAGTCGGTGATCAATCGGGGGTACCCCTGTACCTCTGTGTACGCCACCTGCCCATGTCCCTTGGGCGTCAGCAGGTTGAACGCGCCGTCCATGTTGGGGTGTTCCTCCAGCCTGGACGGCATGACCTGAATCTCGATGTTCCGCATGCCTCCGACGCGGAGCAGGTGTCGAAGTTGGTCCGGGTGCACGCGTCGCCCACCGATCGGCCGGTCCAGCACGATCTCTTCGAGGACGTAGCTCACCATCGGCGACGGCCAACGCTCGAAGACCTGTTGGCGGGAGAGTCGGTCCGCGACACGCTTCTCGATCGTCTCCTCGTCGAGGAGCGGACGTCGTCTGGCGAACACGGCCCGCGCGTAGTCCTCGGTCTGCAACAGGCCCGGCACCCCATGGTTGGCGTAGAAATGCAGCTCGACCGCCTCCGCCTCCAACCCGGCGTAGCTCCGATACCACTCCGGATGCCGTGTCCGAGTCTTCGCCATCGCCTCCTCGACCTCGGGGAGGACCTCCTTCAACAGACCCCCGGCGTCCAGCAGTTCGTCCGCCTTGATCAGGACCTCCGGCCGAAGTGTCCGCACCCCCCTCTCCATGTAGGACACCGCATCGGGGCCGTATCCCACCAGCTCCCCGAACTCCTTCTGCGTCAGCCCCTTCCGCTCCCGCAAGAGCTTCACCATCTTGCCCAGCGCGACGAACAACCCCGCCGTACCGTCCGCCTCCGCAGGCGTCTCCGGCCTCCGCTCACCCACGCGCCTCACCCCTCCCACGCGACAACCCGTACACCGAACCGACCGCACCCGTACAGCTACTCAGCGTCGCCGAGTCGCACCTGGTCAGCGTAGAGAGAACCCAGCACGCTCAGTGACGTGAACGCCGAAATCTCCACCCCCACCGACGAACTGACCCAGCGTCTGAGCGCGACGCCCCGCGGCGCACGCCTCGCCCGCAGACTCACGGCCACCCAGCTCGCGGCATGGGGCCACCCCCACGACACCGAGGTGAACGACACCGCGCAGCACCTCGTCGCCGAACTCGCCGCCAACGCGGTGACCCACGGCCGCGTACCCGGACGGGACTTCGAGCTGCGTCTCCTCCTGCTCCCGGAGAACACGCTCCGTATCGAGGTGAGCGACCCCCGAGGCGACCGCCGGCTCCGGTACGTCAACGACGAGGACGGCGAACACGGCCGGGGACTGATCCTCGTGACCCTCCTCGCCGACACCTGGGGCGTCACGGAGCGGGACGTGGGCAAGACGGTGTGGGCGGAGATCGGGCTCAGGCGGCCGTGAGATTCTTCCTCCTGTACGAGGGAAACAGAGAGGACGTGCCGCTATGCCGCAGGCCGATGAAGTCGTCGCTGCATGGGAGCGCATCGTCCGTTGGCTCCGAAGGAACGCTCCGGTCAGTGCGGAGGCGCTTCGTCCTGGGGCCTCGGACGAGGAGATCGCGCGCCTCAACGAGGAGCTGGGATTCGACATCCCGGACGTTCTCGAGGTCTGGCTCCGCATGAACAACGGGAGTACCGCGAAGGATTCCGCGAAGCCCATTCCCGGTGGCGGGACCGCCCGCCTTCCGCATCGCGACTCGATCGTCCTGCCGGGCGGAATGAGGTTCCTCGGCTGCGAGGACGTGGCCCGCCGTCGCTCGGAGTATCTGCACATCGCCCAGGACATCGGGGACGACGAGTACTGGCGGCCGTCATGGATTCCGGTGATGGAGAAGAGCGACGGGCCGTACGGAGTCATTCTGGACGCTCAGAACGCTCCTGGCCCGCCACCTCTTCTGACATTCGACGAGGGCGACTATCCGACCTTCTTCCTGCCCTCTCTCGAGGACTTCCTCCGGCCTCTTGCCGATCTGCTGGAAACCGGTTCGGCGCCCGGCTCCGTCATGGAGCACGAGCGCTTCACCGTTACCGACGAAAGACTCCGCTGGACGAACTGACCGGGATCCTCAGTTCGGCTTGGCCACGTCGAGCCAGTAGTCGTCCTTGTCCATTACCCGGTAGTTCCGGCGGAACGTCGGGAACAGCGACATGGACTGGGTGTTCTGGTTGTTGGACATGCTCGAGCGTCCGCAGACCTCGTTCCAGGTCGGAAGGGGGTAGCGCAGGTCCGGATGGAGCCGCCACAGGCCGTCGGAGTCCTTCTTCGCGTAGGTCTGAAGGCAGTCGTCACCGGAGCCGACGGGGTTGGTGCCGCCCAGAGAGGACGGCGTACCGCCACTCTGGTAGCTCTTGGCGAAGGCGAGTTCGTCGCAGCTGGGTGTGTCCTCGTTCGAGGAGGCAAGCTCCGGTGACAGCGTGACGGTCTGGTTGCGCTCCCAGCTGTCCGGGCATATGAGGTCCCTGTTGGCCTTGCTCTGTTTCTTGCTCGGATCGGTGGGGGACATCACGGCGTCGCCGAGGTAGGTCAGCGCCTGGCCCTGGCCCTTGAGCCCGAGGTGGGCCGGCAGCTCGTGCTGGAACAGCCATGCGTGGGCCGCCGCGGCCGGGAACTTCTGGGAGTTCATGGAGTAGGTCGGCTTGTAGTAGTCGAAGATGCAGCCGGGCGTCGTGGTGACGGTGGTGTCGCAGCGCAGTTCGGAGTAGCGGTCGGTGCCGATGGCGGCCTCGGTCTCCGACGGGACGTCCGCGACGAGGGCGCCGAGCTTCCACTGCATGCCCAGCAGGTCCACCGAGAGGGACTGTCCCCAGATCATGGCCGTCTGTATCTCCCCGACGTGCCGGTCACCGGTCGCCCAGTCCCAGGTGTCGGAGGTGTTCCATATCTGGTTGGCGGTCGTGCAGTCGATGGAGCAGACGGCGGCCGAGGTGATGGTGACGGGCGCTGTCGCTCCCACACCGGTCGCCGCGGTGGGTATGAGTTTCAGCAGGGCGTTGGAGGTCGCGTTGTTCGAGTAGGTCTTGAGTTCTGCCTGCTCGTCGAACTCCATGGTCCCGATGATGTTCTGGTCCTGGTCGACGATGACGACGGTGACGTGGTCCTTGATGCAGGCCTCGGTGCGGTTGACCCACTGCTGGCCGAGGTTGAAGGGTTCGGCGTTGCACCAGGTGACGAAGCTGCCCGGCCGGTCGGCGAGGACCGCGCTCACGGAGGCGGCGGAGGTGGCCGACGGTCCGGCCGGTCCGCCTCCGGCGATGACGCTCATGCCGACGTCGGTCGGGGTGGTGATGTCCGCCGGCTGAGCGGCGTTGACGTCGGGGTCGTGGAAGGTCAGATCCGAGGGGATACCGCTGTAGTCGCCGGGCACGAACGCGACGGCGTCGTAGGCCACGTCCTTGTCGGCGGCGCCGTCCGGTGTGGAGTTGGACAGCCGGACCTCCGGCGCCTGGTCCTTGAAGTTGTAGGCGCCGAGGGAGACCCATGTGTCGGACTCGTTGGCGTTCTGGTCGACGGTCTTGGTCACCGTGCCGAACGGCGTGACGACCTGGTACGAGGCGTTGGTGACCTGAGCGCCGGTGTCCGGGATGTGCACGTAGACCTTGGCCTGGCTGCCGGAGATGGCCGAGTTCAGCTTCCAGTCGCCGAGGATGGTCATGCGCCCCCCGTCACCGCCCAGGTGGGCGGTGTCGCGTGCGTGTGTGTACCAGAAGTGGCCCTGGTAGCCGCCGCCGATCTGGTGCAGGTCGGCCTTGGCGTCGTACTGGCCGAGGCCCGGGCCGGTGGCGTTCGGATCGGGGTAGAAGGTGAACTGGAACGAGCCGTCGGTACTGGTCGTTCCGCAGCTGCTCCACGTGTTGACGCCCGCGGGATCGGAGTCGACCACCTGCGCACCGGAGGGCGCGCCGGAGCAGACGGGTGTGCCGTACTGGAGGCGAGAGCCACGCCCTGGCTCGCTGACCAGGGTCTGGTACTTGATGTTCTCGAAGCCGCAGGTCGTGGCGCAGTCGGACTTCCAGGTGGCGTTGGAGGCGTTCCACCAGTACGGGGTGTAGCAGGCGGCGTCGGAGCAGTTGGGCGGATTGGCCGCGTCACAGCCGTTCTGCGCGTTGCAGAACGTGTCCAGCGGCGGCGAGACGTGGGCCCGGTTGTACGTCGCGTTGCCCGGGAGTGTGTACGGGCCGGCTGCGCCGTTCCAGTAGGCGGGCCGGAAGCCGGCCGAGGAGAAGCCGGACTCGCCGGGCCAGTCCTGGCGGCCCGAGGTGGCGTAGGAGTGGCCGGTGTCGATGGACCAGGCGGCCCATCCCATCACCTTCTCCTCGTACGGCCACTTCTGGGGCTGGGCGGCGTCCTTGGCGGCGAGGGGGTCGACGTCGGTGTTCATGAAGCTCAGCCGGGACGCGGGATAGACCGGGTTGGCCGGGTTGTTGTACCAGCCCAGGCCCCAGTTGCCGTTGGTGCCCTCGTCCGCCTTCGTGTTGAAGCCGAGGTTGTAGTTCCACACGGCGGCGAACCAGTTCTCTGGCTTGGCCGGGTCGTCGTTGTTCACGGTGATCGTCTGGCCGGACTCGTGCACCTCGTTCCACTTGTCGGCGAGGATGTACAGCGAGGCGGCGATGTTGGTGGCGTAGTCGAGGGCGACCGCGCGCTGCGTGCTGACCGGGAGGGACGTCTCGCCCTCCTTCTCGTATCCGGCCTTGCGCATACCGTCGGTGACCTGGCCGACGCCGTAGCCGCAGTCGGACTTGTCCCAGTTGATCGTCCAGTAGTCGGCGAGCGTGCCGCCGGTCTGGTGTCCGTAGTACCCGTCGACGGCCGCGAGCGGGCTGCCCATCTGGCCGGGGATGGCGCCGGATTCGGCCTGCCACAGGTTGGACTCCTGGGCGAGGATGCCCAGTTCGACCTGGGCGGGGATACGGCCGCTGGTGCCGTTCAGCGTGGGGGCGGGGAACATGCCCTGCGGGTCGATGGTGGAGAGCCCGGTCTGGGAGCGCCAGCCGCCCTGGGTGAGGTAGCCGGAGCGCAGATCGCCCCGGACGGCCATGTCCACGGCCCACTCGACCTGGTTCGGCGTGGGCTGAAGAGCCTGGGTGGCGGTGTCGTTGCGGGGCACGGAGCACCAGGCGTCGGTGTCGACCGGGTCGTTGGCCCGCGGGTCGTCGTCGGCCGTGGTCAGCATGCTCATCGTGGACATCTGAGGCTTCGAGGAGCCGGTGAGCGCGGGGGAGGTGCTGCCGCCCGCGGTGGTGCCGGGCGCGGCGGCCGTCTGGGTCGTGCGCCTGCCCGTGTGCGGAACGGTGCCGGTGATGGTCAGGGCGTGGCTGATGCGGCCCGGTGTCGTCTGCGCCGCGGGTTCCCTGGTCGTGGTCCTGCTGAAGTCCCGCCCGGCGTCCTCGATGTTGTCGACGCCCGCGAGCACCGCCGGGGAGACGACGGGGTCGACGGCCAGACGTCCGCGGGTGGAGACGTCCGCGTCGGGTGAGACGTTCAGGGGTGTGATGCCGCTGGCCGCGAAGTTCTTGCCGCGGCTCGCCCTACCGGTGAGGTAGACCGTGCCGTCCGTGCCCTGACGCAGGTTCATCGCGGTGAGTGGGCCGCTCGCGACGGTCGTCTTCCTGCCATGGGCGTAGGTCTGTACGTCGGCGCCGGTGTCGCCGGTGCGGTCGAGGTAGGTGACCGTGCCGTCGCCGGTCACGCGGATACCGTACGGGGCGTGCTCGGTGGCGGCGAGCTCGGTGGTCCTGCCCTTGCGGTCGACGTGGACGAGCCGGTTTCCGGCGGCAGCGATCACCCCGTCCCCGGTGGGCACGGCGGAGGTGATCTCGCCTTTCGCCGTGGTGTCGGCAAGGGTGGCGCCCTTGGTGTCCACCGTGACCAGGCGCGTCTGGGCGTCACGCAGCGCGGTGAAGGCGGCCGTGTGCGTGGCCGGATTGCAGGTCGGGTCGAAGTAGGCCAGGGACGCGGTGAACGGCAGCTTGGTGACGCTGCCGTCGTCGAGGTTCACGATCGCCGTGAACGCGCCGCCCATCATCAGGTCCGGCTTGTTGGAGAAGGTGCGGGGAGCGTAGACGACGGCCGCGTGGTGGTCGTCCATGACACAGCTGTTGCCGATCCAGGTGTCGGCCGGAAGCTGCGGCTCACTCAGCACCGTGACCGTCTTCCACGCGTAGGCGTTCTTGCTGTCCGCGACGAGCAGATGCAGTCCGTCGCTGTCGGCGGCGCTGGTCACGGCCCGGTCGCCGGAGGTCTTCCAGCCCTTGCCCAGGGTGGTGTCCGGAGCCTTGACGGCCCCCTTCGGAGCAGCGGGCGCCGGGTTCGACGTGGGGGTGGGCCTGGGGGAGGGGGGTTTCGCGGCGGCGGGCTGGACCTGTATCAGCCCCGCCACCGCGGCGGTGGCGGCGAGAATCGTCAGCGCTCTTCGTCTTTCACGACGGGAGGTCACTGTGACTCCTCTTCTGTACGTCGGTGATCGTGACGCGGATCGCGCCGGCGGGCAGCTTGTCGACGTTCCCGATCGTGGCCCGGGTCGCCATGGTGTGGTGGGCCGCGAGGCCGCCGCTGGTGACGACCTGCCGGTAGGAGGCCTTGTCGGCTCCGTCGCCGATCTCCACCGTGAAGTACACGCTGTACATGGCGGCTTCGGGACCGTTGTTGGTGATGGTGAACGGGATCTGGAGCAGCTTGTACGGAAGCCGGTGCGGGGTGTAGGCGAGGACCTCGCCGTGTTCGGCGCGGGCCATCGGCTTGCCGTAGCCGTAAGTGCTCGGCGCCCGTGTTCCGGTGGGTTGCGATGTGACGAGAGTGGTGGGCAGCGGCCCGTGGTCCGATGCCCGCGACGCGGTACCGGAGGCCTGCGATGCGGTGTTGGAGGCGTGTGTGGCGCGTACGCCGCCGTAGACCACCGCACCGACGAGGGCTGCGACTACGGCGGCTCCGGCCAGGAGGGGGCGCAGGTGCCGCATGGCTCAGTCCTTCAGGGCCTTCTGCGCGGAACCGACCACCTGGGTACGGCGCGTACGCAGGGCGTCGAGTGCGCTCTGGTGGTCCTTGATCTGCTGTTCCTGGATCCGGGAGTCCTCGGTGAACCAGATCTTCACGAGGTCGGTGCTCTTCTTGCAGTCGATGTCGGCGACGGCGACGGCGATTTCCTCCTTGGAGGGGCTGCCGTCGGTGTGGGGGACGATCTGGTCGGCGTGGTACGGGGAGTCGACGGTGTAGCCGTCGCCCTTCATGCACGTCGACCAGGCGGCGATGGCGTTCTGCACGGCGGGTGTCTGCTGGGACTGAGTGAGGCTCTCCCCGTCGAGCTGCGACACCAGTGAGAAGTCCATGTCCCGGGTGCCGAGTTGGTCGTCGGCCCAGCCGGCGCAGCCGTCCTTGTGGATCGCCTTGCCCTGGTAGGTGGACGGGGCCTTCTCCGGGGCCGGGTCGGCGGGGCTGTTGCGGATGCTCGTGCGGCCGGTGAGGACTTCGATCTGATCCTTCGTCAGCTCGGGCATCTTGGTGCCCTCCTGGTGCTGCACAGCGTCGGGCAACCCGTAGCCGTACTTCTCCGCGAGGGCCCGGTCGGTGATCCCGTAGCGGCGGGGCATGTTGGAGTCGTCCGCGCTGGGCGGTGGGGTCTGGCCCGCCGGCGGGAAGGAGACGTGGAGGCCGTAGTCGGCCAGACACTGGGTCTCCACGTGCCGCTCGGCGTCGTCGAGAGTGACGGTGTCCTGGTAGGTCTCCATGTAGGCCTCCAGGGGCAGGGAGAGCCCCTTGGCGAGACCGGCCGTGGGAGTGGCCTCGGGCCAGTTGCTCTTGTCCACGCTGGAGGAGGAGTTGGCGACCGGTCTCGTCTGCGGCTCGGCGGCCGTGGAACGGGGTTTGCCTGCGGAGCAGGAAGTGATGAGGGCTGCGGTGGCGGCGACGACGGCTATCGCCGCGGCTGTCCTGCGGACGGGCATCGGAAACGTACCTTTCGACCGGGTGGAATTCAGGCGAAGTGCTGGGAGGCCTCGTTGTTCTTCAGCGTGGAATCGAGGTCGTACCAGACACAGTCGGCGTACGCGTCGCGGTGCGGGATGTACTGCGAATGCCCGCCGTAACCGGAGTTGAAATAGACCCGGTAGTTGTTCACCTCGGAGCAGTTCTGCATGGAGCCGGCGTTGTTCTTGACGTACTGTGCGGCGCCGCTGCCGTTGCTGTTGAAGATGTACCGGTAGGTCTCCAGGGTCGAACCCTGGTACTCACTGGTGCCGTCGTAGTCGTAGACATCGCCCCAGAACTCGGCCCAGCTCGTGGTGTAGCTGCCGCCCGAGGTCGACAGCGCCTTCGAGTTGTACATCTCCCAGAGCTCGGGCTCGTCGGAGCAACTGACCCATGGGACATCGCAGTTGGACGTCACCTTGAAGGTGCCGGCATGAGCGGGTACCGCGGTGACCAACAGGGCCGCGGTGGCGGCGAGCACGGTCGCGGAAGCCTTCACACGCATACGTACGTGCTTCATCTTTTCCCCTCCCCCAGCCCGGCGTGCGCCACCTGTGGAGGCGCTGTGATCGCGGGCGACGCAGAACGTAACAGGGGGTCAGGCCGCACTCCTGACGGATTCCGGGCGACCGCCAAGAGGTATTCGTCGAATGACCAAGAGAAATCAAAGTATTCGGGTCGGTGCACCGATTCGGCGAGGTCCTGATTGAGCCCTTTGGGTCAATCCGCCTGCATGGGCCTGACGATGGATGTGGTGCGTGGGTTCCACCGCCCGCTTCATGATTTTCCCAAGGCATTGCAGAAAAAGCGGATCAATCGTGAGGAACCGTGGTTCGGCAGGATTCCGTCACGGTGTCCGCGAACGCCCGCGCCGACGGCGACAGCGCGTCCCAGCGGCGTACCGCCCAGCCGACGGAGAGGGGGCGCAGGGCGGGGAGGGGAACCAGCCGCACGTTCCCCCGGCCCGGCACGTCCAGACCCGGCAACGCCGGCACCACCGCCCGCCCCAGCCCCAGCTCGGCCAGCAGCAGTGCCGTGTCCCAGTCGGCCACGCTCGTGTCGAAGGCGAACCGGACCCCCAACTCCGCGCATACCAAGTCCAGATGGGCGGCGGAGGTGGAGTTCGGGGGAAGGCGGATGAGCCGTAGGCCGGACAGGTCGGCGGCGTCGACGTACGGGCGCCGCGCGAGCGGGTCGTCGGCCCCTACCGCCAGCACCCACGGCAGTTCCAGCACCGGCCGCTGCTCGATGCCCCGCACCGGCGGGCCCAGCGTGATCCACGCCAGGTCGAGACTGCTGTCGGCCAGCGCGTCGAAGCAGGCCCGGCTGGAGCTCTCGGTCCTGAACTCCAGGCTGACGTCCGGGTGTTGTTGCCGGAAGGCGACCACCGCGTCCGACATGAAGTGCCGTACGGTCGTCGCGCCGGTCGCCACCCGGACCGACCCGCTCTCCCCGTCGACCAGCTCCCGCAGTCGGCGCAGGGCGAGATCCAGCCCGGCGATCCCTTCCGCCGCGGCCGCCTCCAACACCCGCCCCGCCTGCGTCGGTACGACCCCCCGAGGCTGCCGCTCCAGCAGACTGACCCCCGTCTCCCGCTCCAGCCGCTTCACATGCTGGCTCACCGCGGACTGCGTGCAGTCCAGCTCACGGGCCACCGCACTGAGACTTTCGGCGCGGCACACGGCCACGAAGACACGCAGGTCGTCGAGGGTCACGACCCCCAAGCTAGCACTTGGGTCCGGCGACAAATACTAAGGATTGACTGGGGCGAGCACCCGTACGACGATCTCCTCAGGGCCCGGGCGGCAACCCGCTCCCATACCCGGGAGGAGCGGGTGCCGACCCAACCCACCCCTTCTGCCGAGGAGTTCGGTGCCCGTGCAGGCGACCAGCACAGACGAAGCCAGGGCCCTGTTACGGCGGCTCGGTGCCGACCGCACCCCCCACCCCGGCGGCACCCTCCTCGCTCACCTCGAACGCGTCCGCATCCAACTCGCCCTCTGGGACGCCCGCCCCGCCCTCCAACTCGCCGGCCTTTGCCACGCCTTCTACGGCACCGACGGCTTCCCCACCGCCCTGCTCCTGCTCGACCGGCGCGCGGAACTCGCGTCCGTGATCGGCCCGGACGCCGAGGCGATCGTGCACTTCTACGCGAGCTGCGACCGCGGGGCGACGTACCCCCATCTCCTGGTGCCGCGATTCCGGGACCGCTTCACCGGGCGGACGTACGCCCCCGACCTGGTCCTGCGCAGGGACTTCGCCGAGCTCACCGCCGCCAACGAACTCGACCTCGCCCGCCGGGACCCGGCCTTCCGGGAGCACTGGGGCCCCGAACTCCTCGCCCTGCTGACCCGGTTCAGGCCGCTCCTGAGCCAACTCGCCTGGCGGGACACCCTCGCCGTCCTCCACGCCTCTTGACTTCTCAAGACCCCCGCGCGACGTTCCGGACCCTTCGTCCATACCAACCGCAGGGGGGACCCGACCATGAGTGTGACCCGAAGACACCTGCTGGCCGCCGGTGCCGGGGCGGCCGTCGCAGCCGGGGTGCAACAGGGAGCGAGCGCCGCCGACTTGCCGACGATCGGGACGTATGACGTCGTCGTCATCGGCTCCGGCGCCGCGGGCATGACCGCCGCGCTCGCCGCCGCCAAGCAGGGCCTCAGTACCGTGGTGCTCGAGAAGGCGCCCACCTTCGGCGGATCCGCCGCCCGTTCGGGGGCCGGGATCTGGATCCCCAACAACCCCGTCATCCTCGCCGCCGGCGTCCCGGACACCCCGGCCAAGGCGGCCGCCTATCTCGCCGCCGTCGTCGGCCCGGACGTTCCCCTCAGCCGCCAACGGGCCTTCCTCGCGCACGGACCCGCCATGATCTCCTTCGTCATGGCCAACAGCCCGCTCCGGTTCCGCTGGATGGAGGGGTACAGCGACTACTACCCCGAGCTACCCGGCGGTCTGCCGGGCGGCCGTTCCATCGAGCCCGACCAGCTCGACGGCAAACTCCTCGGCGCCGAACTCGCCCGCCTGAACCCGCCGTACCTCGAAGTCCCCGCCGGACTGGTCGTGTTCAGCGCCGACTACAAGTGGCTCGCCCTGTCCGCCGTCAGCGTCAAGGGATCCGCCGTCGCCGCCGAGTGCCTGGCACGCGGCACGAAGGCGGCCCTGCTCGGGCAGACGCCGCTCACCATGGGACAGTCGCTGGCGGCCGGCCTGCGGAAGGGACTCCAGGACGCCGGAGTCGCCGTCCGGCTCAACACCCCCCTCACCGAGCTCCACGTCGACAAGGGCGCCGTCGCCGGAGCGGTGACCCCCGGTGGGCTCTACCGTGCCCGCCGGGGCGTGATCGTCGGCTCCGGCGGCTTCGAGCACAACGCGGCGATGCGGGCGCAGTACCAGCGCCAGCCCATCGGCACGGAGTGGACCGTCGGCGCGAAGGAGAACACGGGGGACGGCATCCGGGCGGGACAGCGACTCGGCGCCGACGTCGCGCTGATGGACGACGCCTGGTGGGGCCCGGCCATCCCGCTCCCCGGCGACCCGTACTTCTGTCTCGCCGAACGCACCCTTCCCGGCGGGCTCATCGTGAACGCGGCCGGCCGGCGGTTCGTCAACGAGGCCGCCCCGTACAGCGACGTCGTGCACACCATGTACGACCGGAACCCGACCGACCCCGACATCCCGTCCTGGCTGATCGTCGACCAGAACTACCGCAACCGGTACCTCTTCAAGGACATCGCGCCGACCTTCGTCCTCCCCGACGACTGGTACGGCTCGGGCGCCGCCCACAAGGCCTGGACGGTCGACGCCCTGGCCGCCTCCATCGGCGTCCCGGCGGCGGCCCTCCGAGCCACCGTCGACCGCTTCAACTCCCTTGCCCTGAAGGGCGACGACACGGACTTCGGGCGCGGCGACAGCGCCTACGACCACTACTACACGGACCCGTCGGTGCTCCCGAACTCCTGCCTGGCCCCGCTCTGGCTGCCCCCGTACTACGCCTTCCGGCTCGTCCCGGGAGACCTGGGCACCAAGGGCGGCCTGGTGACCGACGCCCGCGCACGCGTCCTGCGGCCCGACGGCTCCGTCGTCCCCGGCCTGTACGCCGCCGGGAACGCCAGCGCGGCCGTCATGGGCCACAGTT
Organism: Streptomyces canus; assembly: GCF_001514145.1. Lineage (GTDB taxonomy): Bacteria > Actinomycetota > Actinomycetes > Streptomycetales > Streptomycetaceae > Streptomyces > Streptomyces canus. Next base: position 898,185 of record NZ_KQ948657.1, on the reverse strand, counting down.
ACGCGGGCGCGGGCTCGACGATCGGTCCCGCGATGACCTTCGGGTACATCGCGGCCCGGGATCTCGCGGGGGTGCTCTAGGGGCTGCCCTGCTTGAAACCTTGAAGATCCCTTGACGTGAAGTACCTGGCGGAGTTCACCAGTTGGGGCGAAAGATCACCGGCGACGGCTGTCTCAGCCGTCCCGCACCCCCCACCAGCGGAGAACTCCTTGAACAACAACAGAAGAAGAGCGGCGCTCGCGGGCACGGTCCTGCTGAGCGCCTTCTCTCTTGGCGCCACCCCCGTGCAGGCGGCGGGCGACAGCGCGAGCGGCTCCCCGCAGCGCGTCATCGTCGTCATGCGAGACCAGCTCACCGACCTCCCGATGCGCACGCAGGCCGTGAAGCGCGGTCAGGCCGCGGCCGACGACCAGGCGCCCGTCGTGGCGCAGTTGAAGAAGAGCGGGGCCACCCGCGTGCACGGGATGAGCCTGATCAACGCCGTCTCCGCCACGCTGGATCCGGCCGCGGTGGCACGGATACGCGACGACCGGCGGGTGGCCGCGGTCGTGCCGGATCTTCCGATACGACGGCCCGGCGCGAACTCCGCCACCACGGCCTCCGCGGCCACCGCCACGGGCGGCACCGCCGCCGGCACCACCTGCCCCAAGGACCCGGCCAAGCCCCTCCTCGAACCCGAGGCGCTCCAGCTGACCCACACCGACGCGGCCCAGCGCACCGCCACCGGCAAGGGGGTCAAGGTCGCCTTCTTCGCCGAGGGCATGGACGCCGCCAACCCCGAGTTCGTCCGCCCCGACGGCAGCCGGGTGGTCACCGACTCCGAGGACTTCAGCGGGGACGGCGTGAACGCCGACACCAGCGGCGGCGAGGCCTTCGGTGACGCCAGTGCCATTGCGGCACAGGGCAGCCGTACCTACGACATGTCCGCGCAACTGCCGTACTCCAAGCTGCCGAAGGGCTGCACCTTCCGGGTCCGCGGCTTCGCGCCCGGCGCTCAGCTGATGGACCTGAAGGTGTTCGGCGCGCAGGCCTTCACCTCCGGGTTCGTGCGGGCCATCCAGTACGCGGTGGCACACCACGCGGACGTCCTCAGCCAGTCCTTCGGGTCCAACGTCTACCCCGACGCGGCCACCGACCCCATCCGGCTGGCCGACGACGCCGCCGTCGCCGCCGGGGTGACGGTGGTCGCCTCCAGCGGCGACTCCGGTACGTCAGGCACGGTGGGCTCACCCGCGAGCGACCCGAACGTGATCGGTGTCGGCGCCACCACGTCGTTCCGGCTGGCGGCGCAGGGCTACGGCTACCGCAAATGGACCAGCGACAACATCACCGGGCTGTCCTCCGGCGGTACGACCCAGGACAACAAGCTGGTCGATCTGGTGGCGCCGGGCATGGTCGGCATGGCCGCCTGCACCGTCGACCCGCGCTGGAGCGACTGCGCCCTGCCCACCCAGGTGTTCGGCGGGACCAGCCAGGCGGCCCCCTTCGCGGCCGGAGCGGCGGCCGACGTCATCCAGGCGTACAAGGACACACATGGCGGGGTGCGGCCGTCGCCGGACCTGGTCAAGCGCATCCTGACCGGCACGGCGACCGACCTGCACGTCCCCGCCGACGAGCAGGGCGCGGGACTGCTGGACACCGGCGCGGCCGTCCAGGCGGCCGGAGCCCTGAACACCATCGACCGACAGGCCGATCAACTGGTGCCGTCCATCGGCCAGTTGAATGTCGTCGGCCGGCCGGGCGGTGAGCGGCACACCTCCGTCACCCTCACCAACACAGCCGATCGGCCGCAGCGGGTCACGATGACCTCCCGCACGGTCGGCACCGAGACCTTCCGCACCCAGCACAAGATCACCGTCGGTTCCCCGCTCTCCGGGGACGACCAGGAGGGCAAGCTCGCCGCCCGGCCGTTCACCGTCAAGGTGCCCAAGGGAACCCCGCTCCTGGACGCCGAGATGGTGTGGCCCGGCACCGCGGACTCCGGCAAGCTCGCGCTGATCCTGGTCGATCCGGCCGGACGGCTGACGCAGGTCAGCTACGACTACGACGGCTACGGACTGAACAGCAACTACCAGCACGTCGACGTCCACGACCCGCGCCCCGGCACCTGGACCGTCAAGCTGGTGTGGAACAACGGCCGCATGCACCTTCAGGACAAGCCCCTGAAGCCGGGCACCTACCGCGGCCCGGTCACCGTCCGGATCACCGGCCACCGCTACACCTCGGCCGGAGTCCCCGAGCAGACCCGGGTCGTCCCGGCGGGCGGCATCGCGCGGTTCCCGGTGCGGATCCCGTTGCCGCGTACGGCCGGTGACGCGCCCTTCTCCCTGCAGTTCGCCTCGGGCACGGGGACCCGCCTGTCCCTGCCGGTGGCCCGCCGGACACTGGTCCCCGTCGACCCGGCCCGCGGACACAGCACGTCCTTCGCCGCCACCCTCACCGGCGGCGTCGGCCGGGACGTCGGCCAGACGAACGGCTACTACCTGGACGTGCCGCCCGGCAGGCGTGATCTGACCATCGACCTCACCGCCGAGGACCCCGCCACCACCCTGGTGTACTACCTGGTCAGCCCCGACGGCCAGATCCTCGCCCGGGACACCGACCGGACCGCGGGCGAGCACAGCGTCCCGACGAAGTACTCGAGCCTGACCGCCCACCGCCCGGCAGCGGGACGGTGGACGCTGATCGTCGGACTGCCCGACGCCGTCAGCGGCAAGGCCTTCAGCCAGAAGGTCAGCGGGACGGTCCGCCTCGACGCCATGACGGCGACAGCGCCCGGCCTGCCGGACAGCCCGTCCCGCGTCCTCAAGCGCGGCAGCACGCTGACCGTCCCCGTCCGGGTGCCCAACTCCGGCCCGGCGGAGCGGCATTACTACCTCGACCCCAGGCTCGACACCACGGGCGAGATCGCCCTCGTCGAGAACGGCGACGACAAGTCGGGGACGGCGAAGATCAACGAGGGGGGCCTGGGCTGGTTCGTGCCCTCGCACACCACCAAGCTGGTCGCCACGGCCACCGCAGACCGTCCGGTCGACCTGAACATGTACCCCTGGACCGCTTCTCCGATGGTGTTCGGGGAGGCCGGCACCGGTGACACGACGGTCGCCACCGCTTTCGCCGGCCAGCTGGCCTCCGGGCTGTGGAGCACCGAGGTGACCGATCCGGGCCCCTTCGGGGACAAGCCCGCCGGCAAGGGCACCGCGAAGGTCACGCTCACCGCCACGACCCAGTCGTTCGACCCGGCGGCCAAGGCCTCCACCGGTGAGTTCTGGGACCTCGACGCCGACTGGAACCCCGTCGCCGCCGCCGCGGGCAGGACGGCGACGATGAAGCTCACCCTGACCCCGACCGCACCCGTCGGCACGGTCGTCCACGGAACGGTCTACGTCGACACCGACTCGCCCTTCTCGGGCGTCATGGGGTCCGAGCTGATCGGGATCCCGTACTCCTACACCGTGGGCTGAGCGTCAGGGGCGGCGGGCGATCAGGAAGGCCTGCTGCGACACCTCCTCGGGGCCGGGTTCGCGCACTGTCCGCGACACGAGCGTGAACCCGGCCGCCCGGAGCAATTCGATGATCTGCTCCGGCTGCCGCCTCAGGAAGGTGAGCGCGACGGGGCGCCCCCAGGGCCGGTCGTGATGCCGGTCCACGTCGCCGGCCTGGAAGGCGACGAGGAGGTGTCCGCCCGGCGCCAGCACCCGGTGGAACTCGGCGAACAGACGGGGGAGTTCGTCCACAGGGGTGTGGATGGAGGAGTACCAGGACACGGCACCGGCGAGCGCCCCGTCCGGAAGATCCAGTTCCAGCATCGAGCCCCGCTCGAACCGCAGCCCCGGGTTCTCCCGGCGGGCGATGGCCAGCATCGACTCCGACAGGTCGAGCCCGAAGACGGACAGCCCGAGGGAGGCCAGGTAGCCCGTGACCCGTCCGGGCCCGCAGCCCAGGTCGGCGACCCGTCCGCCGTCCCCCACCAGCTCGGCGAACCCGTCCATCAGGACCCGGTCCAGTGGACTGACGGTGAGAACGTCCCGGAACTGCTCGGCGTAGTCCTCGGCGACGGTGTCGTAGAAGGTGCGGGTGGCGGTCACGAAGTCGGTGTCGGTCATGGCCGGGGACCCTAGCGGCCCCCACTGACACTCAGGCGACACCAACCGCCCGCAGTACGGCAGTTGCCGCCGCCGCCCCCAGCACCACCAGCACGAACGGCGCCCTCCGCCACGCCAGCACGGCCCCCACCAGGACCCCGGCCGGCCGCGCCCACCCCGCGAAACCGCCGCCCTCCGTCAGCGCCCCCGTCGCCAGCAGCGCCACCAGCAGGACGACGGCACCCGCGCCCAGCAACTCCTGGACCCGCTCAGGCAGTTCCACCCGCCCGTGCAGCACCGGCCCGACCAGCCGGAAGGCATACGTCCCCACCGCCAGCGCCAGAATCATCGCGACCGTCGCGCTCACGCCGGCCTCCCGCTGCCATGGAGGACCAGCCCCGCCAGCGCCACCAGCACCGGCACCCCCGCCGGGACCGCCGGCGTCACCGCCAGGGCCAGCCCGGCGCCGAGCAGCGCGGACCGCCGTATCGCCGAAGACTCGCGCAGAGCCGGCAGTACCAGAGCGACGAGGACGGCGGGGAAGGCCGCGTCCAGGCCGTAGGTGCCGGTGTCGCCCAGGGCGTCCCCGGCGAGGGCACCGGCCAGGACGCCGGTGTTCCACACGGCGAACAGGCCGAGCCCGGAGACCCAGAAGGCCGCCCGGCGCCGTGCCGGATCCGGCTGGGCGAGGGCGAAGGCCACCGTCTCGTCGGTGACCAGGTGCGCGCCGAGGAGACGGGCGAGTCGGCCCGGGCCCAGGATGTCCGCGACCGCGAGACTGAAGGCGGCCGTACGGGTGTTGAGCAGCAGACCGGTGACCGCCGCGGCGACCGGGCCGCCCCCGGCCAGCAGCACCCCGACCGCGCTGAACTGGGCGGAGCCCGCGTACACCACCAGGGACATCACCACCGGCACCCACACCGGCAGGCCGCCGGTGACGGCGATCGCGCCGAAGGAGACGCCCACGACTCCGCTCGCGAGCCAGACGAGCGCACTGTCACGGACCAAGGCTGTTCGCTCTGCCGTACGCATGTTCACTACACTGGACGGTAGGCGCCCTGTTCGTCAAGGCGAACGATCGTACCGATGGAGCGAACAGCATGTCCGACAGCCCCCCGCCCCGGCTCCCCCTGGACTGGATCGCCGCCTCTCTGCGCCGCGAGCGCACCCGGGCCGGGATCTCCCTCTCCGAGCTCGCCAAGCGCGCCGGAATCGCGAAGTCCACGCTGTCCCAGCTGGAGGCGGCGAGCGGGAACCCGAGCGTGGAGACGCTGTGGGCGCTGGGGGTGGCGCTCGGGGTGCCGTTCAGTGCCCTGGTCGAGCCGCCGGCGCCGTCCGTGCGGGTGATCAGGGCGGGACAGGGGCCGACCGTGGCCTCGGAAAAGGCCGAGTTCGCGGCCACCCTGCTCTCCGCGAGCCCGCCCGGAGCGCGACGGGACGTCTACCACCTGCGGGCCGAACCAGGCGCCGTACGGGAATCGGAGCCGCACATTCCGGGGACCGTGGAGCATCTGATCGTGGGCGCGGGGAGGGTGAAGGCCGGACCGGTGGGGGAGGAGGCCGAGCTGGAGCCCGGCGACTACATGACGTATCGGGGAGATGTGGCCCATTCGTACGAGGCGCTCACCCCCGGCACGACGTTCGTGCTGGTCATGCAGCACATGTAAAAGCAAAGGCAGGAGCCCCGCTACCGTGCGGCGCGGGGCTCCTTGGGTACTGCTTTCAGGTCCGGATCAGAGGCTGGATCGCCTATGAGTCGGGATCAGACGGGGGTGACGTTCTCCGCCTGCGGGCCCTTCGGGCCCTGGGTCACGTCGAAGGAGACCTGCTGGTTCTCCTCCAGCGAACGGAAGCCGCTCGCGTTGATCGCGGAGTAGTGGACGAAGACGTCGGGGCCGCCGCCCTCCTGGGCGATGAAGCCAAAGCCCTTTTCGGCGTTGAACCACTTCACGGTTCCGGTAGCCATAAGCCCTCCTTGGGCCCAAAAGGGTTGCCCTGCTCCAGAACCTGCAAGTGTGAAAACAGTGCCGCACAACTGCATATGTCTGAAAACGACTAGAGCCTGCGGTTACATGCTCCGCAGGCTCTGTACTGCAAGGGAAACCAAACTGCAACTTGCGGCGAGCGTAGCATGCAGGCAGCCGAAAGCAATAGAGGCCAAGATCACGTCACCCGGACGTTTGAAGATCGTGCAGGGGTTGACTGTGGGGCCGAAGTCCGAAGCGTACCCCAAGGGGTCTACTGTCGCGATGTGGACAATTCTCGCACCCGGCCGCGCGTCGGCCACATCCAGTTCCTGAACTGCCTGCCCCTGTACTGGGGGCTCGCGAGGACGGGCACGCTCCTCGACTTCGAGCTCACGAAGGACACCCCGGAGAAGCTCAGCGAGAAGCTGGTGCAGGGAGACCTCGACATCGGGCCCATCACCCTCGTCGAGTTCCTCAAGAACGCGGACGACCTGGTCGCCTTCCCCGACATCGCCGTCGGCTGCGACGGCCCGGTCATGTCCTGCGTCATCGTCTCGCAGGTCCCGCTGGACGAGCTGGACGGCGCCAGGGTGGCCCTCGGGTCGACCTCGCGTACCTCCGTACGCCTCGCCCAGCTCCTCCTCGCCGAGCGCTACGGCGTCCGGCCCGACTACTACACCTGCCCGCCCGACCTGAGCCTGATGATGCAGGAGGCGGAGGCGGCCGTACTCATCGGCGACGCGGCCCTGCGGGCGAACCTCCTCGACGGCCCGCGCTTCGGCCTCGAGGTGCACGACCTCGGCTCGCTCTGGAAGGAGTGGACGGGGCTGCCGTTCGTCTTCGCGGTGTGGGCCGCCCGCCGCGACTACCTCGAACGCGAGCCGGTCATCACCCGCAAGGTCCATGAGGCCTTCCTCGCCTCCCGGAACCTCTCCCTGGAGGAGGTCGGCAAGGTCGCGGAGCAGGCGGCCCGCTGGGAGGCCTTCGACGAGAAGGTCCTGGAGAAGTACTTCACGACGCTGGACTTCCGGTTCGGAGCCCCGCAGTTGGCGGCGGTCACGGAGTTCGCGCGAAGGGTGGGGCCGACGACGGGTTTCCCCGGGGACGTGAAGGTGGAACTGCTTCAGCCCTAATCTGCATCTGCACCTTATGGGGGAGGCCGGTATGCAGCCGCTGGGAGTCGACGAACCCACCGCCGTGGGGCCCTACCGGCTGCTCGGCCGACTGGGTTCCGGCGGCATGGGCCGGGTCTACCTCGGCCGCAGCGCCGGGGGCCGCACGGTCGCCGTCAAGATCGTGCACCCGCACTTCGCGCTCGACGAGGAGTTCCGCGCCCGCTTCCGCCGCGAGGTCGACGCGGCGCGGAGAGTGGGCGGGGCCTGGACCGCGCCGGTCCTCGACGCGGACCCGGAGGCGGCGGTGCCGTGGGTTGCCACGGGGTACGCGGCGGGCCCTTCCCTGGCCTCGGCGGTCACGGACGGGGGCCCGCTGCCCGAGCATTCCGTACGAGTCCTGGGGGCGGGCCTCGCCGAGGCGCTCGCGGCCGTGCACGGACTGGGGCTCGTCCACCGGGACGTGAAGCCCTCCAACGTCCTGCTCACCGTCGACGGCCCCCTCCTCATCGACTTCGGCATCGCCCGCGCCACCGACGGCACCGCGTCCCTGACCTCCACCGGCGTCTCCATCGGCTCGCCCGGCTACATGTCCCCCGAACAGATCCTGAGCAAGGGGGTGTCGGGCGCGGCGGACGTCTTCTCCCTGGGCGCGGTGCTGGCGTACGCGGCCACGGGGGTACCGCCCTTCCCGGGGGACTCCTCGGCCTCCCTCCTCTACAAGGTGGTCCACGAGGAGCCCGAACTCGGATCGCTGACCGGCGAGTTGCGCGACCTCGTGGGGGCCTGTCTGTCCAAGTCGGCGCAGGACCGGCCGACTCCGGAGGAGCTGGCCCGACGGCTCGCCCCTGAGGGGGCGGCACGGCTGGTGGTGGCGGGGTGGCTGCCGGGGGCGCTGGTCGAGCAGGTGGGGCGTAGTGCCGTACAGCTGTTGAACCTTGAGGCGGCGGGGGAGCAGGCGTCCGGGCCGGTGGGGTTCAGTAGTCCTTCGGTGGGTGGGGGTTCGGCGGGGACGGTGGGGGCGTTTGGGCCGCCGCCGGTGATGCCGGCGGTGTCCGCGGGTGCGCCTCCGGCCGCCGCGGCCGGGCCTCCGGCGTTCCCGGTCACGCCGCCGGCTACCACGGGCGGACCCTTGGTGCCCGAGCCCCGGGACGCTGTGCCCCACGAGACGGTGGTGCCCTCCGACAAGCGACCCGGTCCCGGTCGGCTCTCCGTTTCCGTCGCCGCCACCGCCACGCCCGGAGAGAGCGGCCGCGGGCGCCGGATGAGTTGCACCGTGGCGCTCGCCGTCGCGGGGGCGCTGGCAGCCGTGACCGTGGGGTCGGTGTTCCTGTTCGACCTGCTGCCGGGACGCGGCGAGGACGACTCGGCGAGTTCCGGACCCGGCAACGACGCCTACTCCTCGGCCCCGAGCTCCGTACCGTCGGCCTCCCTGCCCTCGGCGTCCTCCGCGCCGTCCGCGTCCTCCACGCCGTCCAGCCAGGCGCCGAGCGGGCCTTCCGCGGTCCCCGCCCGCTATCTCGGCACCTGGGAGGGACAGGGCAGCGGTCTCGGCGGGAGCCTGCCGATGGGGACCTTCCGGATCACCGTCAAGAATGTGGGCGTCGGCGAGGAGTTGGGCCGCCTGCGGCAGACCGACGCGATCGGGGCCGAGTGCACCGACGTCCTCACGCTGAAGCAGGTCACCGAGACGGAACTCGTCACCACGGCCGTCGGCGCGAAGGACAACCACGCCGGCTGCAACCCCACCGCCCACACCGTCCGCCTCACCGCGGAGGGCGACGACCTCAAGTACACGTCGGAGAGCGAGGCCGAGGGATACCCCGAGGCGCGGATGTCGAAGGTCGAGCGGTGACGGAACTGCTCGTCGCCGTCGCCGCACTGTGGGGAGCGGCGGCAGGTTCGCTGCTGCCCCGCGCCGCCTACCGCTACTCCGTCCCGTCCGGGGAACCGTGGCGGGAGACCTGCCCCGCCGGTCACCCGCTGGGCGGCCGGCTCGGGCGGGCGAGGTGCGGGACATGCGGCACACAGCAGTCGTACGGCCCCAGCGCCCCCGTCCTCTCCACCGTCACCGCCCTCCTCTGCGCCGGCGTCGCCGCCGCCACCGGCACCCACCCGGAGATCGCCGTCTGGCTGCTACTCGCCCCCGTGGGCGTCCTGCTCGCCGTCATCGACCTGCGCGTACGACGACTGCCCGACCCGCTCACCCTCCCCCTCGCGGCCGCCGCACTCGCCCTGCTCGGGGCGGTGGCGCTGGTGCCCGAGCACGCCGGGAACTGGCTGAACTCCCTGTTCGGCGCCCTCGCGCTCGGCGTCGGCTACTGGGTGCTGTGGCGGATCAACCCCGGCGGCATGGGCTTCGGCGATGTGAAGCTGGCGCTCGGGGCGGGGGCGGTCCTGGGCTGGTACGGCTGGGACACCGTGCTCCTCGGCACCTTCGCCGGTTTCCTGCTCGGCGCGCTCTACGGCGGTGTCCTGGTCCTGGTGGGCAGGGCGGGACGCAAGACGGCGATCCCGTTCGGACCGTTCCTGATCGCGGGGGCGTACGCGGGGCTGCTGATCGGCGCGTACACGGCCTGAGGTCGGGCTTGCGGGAGGGCTGGCGTAGGCTGGCCGAGACCGCCCGAACCCTTGACGAAAGGCACGCCCCGGTGACCGAGAAGGCCGACCTTCAGTCCGTCCTCGACCGTGCCGCAGAGGGTGGGCGCATCACTCCGGAGGAGGCGCTCGACCTCTACCGCGACGCCCCGCTGCACGCGCTGGGCTCCGCCGCGGACGCCGTGCGCCGCCGTCGGTACGCGGGCACGGAGCACATCGCGACGTACATCATCGAGCGGAACATCAACTACACCAACGTGTGCGTCACGGCGTGCAAGTTCTGCGCGTTCTACGCCCCGCCGACGGCCAAGGACAAGGGCTGGACCCGCGACCTGGACGACATCCTGCGCCGGTGCGCGGAGACCGTCGAACTCGGCGGCACCCAGATCATGTTCCAGGGCGGCCACCACCCGGACTACGGCGTCGAGTACTACGAGAAGCACTTCGCCGCCATCAAGAAGGAGTTCCCCCAGCTGGTGATCCACTCGCTGGGCGCGTCCGAGGTCGAGCACATGGCCCGGATCTCCAAGGTGAGCGTGGAGGAGGCCATCCAGCGCATCCACGCGGCCGGCCTCGACTCCTTCGCGGGCGCCGGTGCCGAGATGCTCCCCGAGCGCCCCCGCAAGGCCATCGCGCCCCTCAAGGAGTCCGGCGAGCGCTGGCTGGAGATCATGGAGACGGCGCACAACCTGGGCGTGGAGTCCACCTCCACCATGCTCATGGGCACCGGCGAGACCAACGCCGAGCGCATCGAGCACCTGCGGATGATCCGTGACGTACAGGACCGGACGGGCGGCTTCCGGGCGTTCATCCCGTACCTCTACCAGCCGATGAACAACCACCTGAAGGGCCGCACCCAGGCCACGATCTTCGAGTACCTGCGGATGATCGCGATCTCCCGGCTCTTCATGGACAACATCGCCCACATCCAGGGCTCCTGGCTGACCACCGGCCAGGACGCGGGCCAGCTGACGCTGCACTACGGCGCGGACGACCTCGGCTCGGTCATGCTGGAGGAGAACGTCGTCTCGGCGGCCGGTGCCAAGCACCGCTCCAACCTCCAGGAAATGATCGACATGATCCGTACGGCGGGACGGGTCCCGGCCCAGCGCGCCACCACGTACGAGCACCTCGTCGTCCACGACGACCCGGCGAACGACCCCGTCGACGCCCGCGTCATGTCCCACATCTCCTCCACGGCGATCGCGGGCGGCACGGCGCATCCCGAGCTGAAGATCCTCGCGTCCAACTAGGCCTGTCTTGCTGACGATCCACACCGCCGACCTGCTGATCCCGGGCGGCGGAAGGTCACCGCTGCCCGGTGGGGCGGTACTGGTCGAGGGACGGCGGCTGGCTGCCGTAGAGGTCTACGAGGAGCTGGCCGCCGCACATCCGACCGCAAGGGTGCGCCGCTGGCCGGGAGTTCTCACCCCGGGCCTGGTGAACCCGTACGGGCCGGAGCTGTTGGAGCAGGCCTACCATCCGGACCCACGTGAGGACCTGGGCAGCGAGCCGATCTCGGGCGAGGCGCTGGAGTCCCTGGGCATGACGGACGCCCGGTGGGGTGCGAGTGCGCGGCGGGGGGTGCAGCGGATGCTGGCGCACGGGGTGGTGGCGGTGAGGGGTGAGCTGCGACGCCCCGCGGTGATCGACGCCGTACACAGGTCGGGCCTGACGATCGAGCAACGGCTCGCGGATCCCGTGGGCCGGCCTTCACTGACCTCCGGGTCATTCGCCACCCCGCTGCTTCCCCAGGCCGAGGCCACTTTCGCGATCTTCGAAACCCCAGAACTGACAACCTGCGTGGCAACGGTGATCAACGGCCGCTTGCTACACCGGCGCAGGTGAGGGGTTTTCAGGGGCGCGGGGCTGTATCGATTTGCGGCTCCGCCGCGTGGGCGCGACCAGCCCGCACCGACCCGCACCCAAAGCTCAACCGGCCAACGCCTCTCCAAACGCCCCCGCCGACTGAGAAACCCCACTGCAATTGGTCAACGGGTCATCCTCGTTCGAGTTCCCCGACTCACACTCCTGATCCCGAAACGTCGACCACATCGACACCCACGCCACCTCCTTCGCCTCGGCGAACTCCCGCACCTGAGCCGCGTCGGACAACGTGAACGTCTCCCCGTCCACATCATTCGTCCCGATCATCGAGGTGAGCGCCATGGCCCGCCACGCAGTGGAATCGGACGTACCGAAAACGTCCCGCAACTGAGCCTGCGCAGCCTTCGCCGAAGTGATCGCGTAATCCCCCATGTCCCCGTCGTACGACTCCCCGTAGTTCATCGTCATGATGTTGACGGTCGACACCTGAACCGACTTGTCGTTCGCGGACTCCAGTAGCGCCACACTGCCGTCGTCGAGCCCGGACGGCATCACGGGAAGCGTGAACGAGACGGCGAGATCGCTCCGTTCCTCCTGGAGCAACGCGATCGCCTCGGACCGCAGCTCCACCGAGTCGGAGTCGCTCAGCGCGTCCCCCTCGATGTCGAAGTCGGCGAGCGAGGAACCGGCGGCGTCCAGCGCCTTTCCGTAGGCCGCGGCCAGTTTCGCCGCGGTGGAGCAGGTCTCGGCCAGCTCCTTCCCGGAGGCCCCGCCGAACGAGACCCGCACCTGAGCCCCGTCCTCCTTCAGCGCGCTGATCCGGGACGCGACCGACGAGTCGCCGATGGCGGACGTGCCGTTCCAGGAAGGCGTGCAGGCGCTGCCGTCGGCGATCACGAACGCGAGGTTGTACACCGAGGGCGAGCCCGCGGAGTCGTTGTCGGACGCTTCGTCAGCGCTGACGTAGGGCGCGTACGCGGTGACCGAGGACGCGGCTTCCGACGCCGACGACACCGAGGCGCCGCTCTGTTCCGAAGGCTCCGCGTCCGAGGCGCTGTCGGAGTCGGCGGAGCACCCCGTCATGGCCAGGGCAAACAGACAAGTGAGCCCGGCGGCCGGCCTCAGGAAACCCCGCATTGTTCATGCACCCGCTCTCGTGATTTTCGTCTCAGGCTTGAAACAAGGGGTCATTCGAAAGGAGAACGTCTCATACGAAGCCGGTGTTCAAAGCGACAGTGGATACACAGAAGATCCACGGGTCGCATCGCGTGAATCGGGCCAAACGGGCGAACCGAATAGGGCATTCGGCTCACTTCCCTCCATGGTGACCTGTGCAGGCGTTTGTGAAATCTCTCAGGGAAAAGACAGGTTAAGGCGTTTCTCATATGCGTCTCACAAGAACGGATGACTCGGTCACATAAAGACTCCTTAACGTCTGGGGAATGCATTCCGAGACTGCCATCGAAAACCGTGCGGACACGCGCGGTCGCCGCCGCAAACGCGGTAGTAACGGGTCCGCCGAGGGCCCGGTGTTCGTTGACAACTCCGGACGCCGCTCCAAGCTGCTGCGCCGGATCGGTCTTCTCCTCGGCGTCCTGTCCCTCGGCTACGCCGTCGTGCTGGGCCTGGCCTTCATGGGCATCGGCGTCTCCAGCACGACACTGCTGCCCTTCGCGGGCGGCGGTCCCGGTGGCTCATCGAACTCCGGCCCCGGCGGCATCCAGCCGCAGGGCGGGATCGGCACCCCGCCGTCGAGGCCCTCCGGCACTTTGCCCACGGGCACCGCCACGGGCGCTCCGCCGAGCACCGTCCCGACCGCGACCGCCTCCGCTGCATCCCACTGACCGGAACGGCCCACCACATGACCACGACGACGCCCTCCCGCGGCCGCCGGCGTGCCCCCACCCGCATCGAGCGGGCGGCGGGCAAGGCCGCGGCGTTGCAGAAACCGCGGGTCATCCTCGCCCTGCTGCTCCTGCTCGGCCTGACCAGCGTGATGCTGCTCGACGGCTATCTGCGCGCCGAGGTCGGCGGCGACGAGCGGGTGCGCGACGGCGCCGGCTCCAGCAAGGTCCCCGACAAGATCCTCAACGGCGGACCGATCATCAGCTTCCGGGGCGGCCAGGCCACCACGACCGCCGTGCCGGCCAAGACGATCGCGCTCACCTTCGACGACGGCCCGAACCCTACGTACACGCCCCAGGTTCTGAAGATCCTGGAGAAGTACGACGTGCCGGCGACCTTCTTCGTGGTCGGTTCGATGGTCTCGCGCTACCCGGGGATCGTGAAGGACATGGTCGACCAGGGCAATGAGGTGGGCATCCACACCTTCACCCACGTCGACCTCTCCTACCAGAGCGACGCCCGCATCCGGCGCGAGATGACCCAGACGCAGCTGGCCCTCGCGGGCGCGGCGGGCATCACCACCACGCTGTTCCGGGCGCCGTACTCCTCGGAGACGGACGCGATCGACAACTACAGCTGGCCCGTGTACAAGAAGCTCGGCGAGGAGGGTTACACCAGCGTCTTCGTCGACACCGACAGCGACGACTGGAAGAAGCCGGGCGTCTCGAAGATCGTCAAGTGGGCGACGCCGTCCGGGACGTCGGGTGCCTCCGTGCTGATGCACGACGCCGGCGGCGACCGTGAGCAGACGGTCAAGGCGCTGCCGGAGTACATCGAGAAGATGCGGGCGAAGGGCTACACCTTCACCACCATCAGCGGGGTCATCGAGGCGCAGAACACGGCTGCCCGCGCGGGACAGCAGGCGAACGCGCCGGCAGGTGCGGGCGGGCAGCTCCAGGGCGGGAGCCGGAACGGCACCGACCGCCTCCAGGCCGCGCACCGCGAGGCCACCGGCACGACGCTCTACGAGGGCAAGGCGCTCGTCGTGGCCGTCGCCGTCGCCGAGTACACCGTGCCCACGCTGTCGGTCGGACTGGTGATCGTGGGCGTGGCCGTCATGGGCCGGTTCGGGATGATGCTGATCCTCGCCCGCCGCCACTACCGACTGCGCAACAAACGCCGCTTCAGCTGGGGGCCCACGGTCACCCGGCCGGTGACCGTGATCGTCCCGGCGTACAACGAGAAGGAGTGCATCGCCAACACCCTGGAGTCGCTGGCGAGAAGCACCCATCCGATCGAGGTCGTCGTCGTCGACGACGGCTCCTCGGACGGCACCTCCGAGATCGCCCGCGAGGCGGCCCGCTCGCTGGGCATGACGAACGTACGTGTCATCCGCCAGGAGAACGCGGGCAAGCCGGCCGCCCTCAACAACGGTGTCCGCAGCGCCAGTCACGACATCGTCGTGATGATGGACGGCGACACCGTCTTCGAACCGGACACCGTACGGCAGCTGGTGCAGCCCTTCGCGAACCCGGAGGTCGGCGCGGTCGCCGGCAACGCCAAGGTCGGCAACCGCGACACCGTCATCGGCGCCTGGCAGCACATCGAGTACGTGATGGGCTTCAACCTCGACCGCCGGATGTACGACCTGCTGCGCTGCATGCCCACCATCCCGGGCGCGATCGGCGCGTTCCGCCGCGAGGCGGTCCTCCAGGTCGGCGGGATGAGCGAGGACACCCTCGCCGAGGACACCGACATCACCATCGCGATGCACCGCGCGGGCTGGCGGGTCGTCTACCAGGAGCACGCGCGCGCGTGGACCGAGGCACCGGGCTCCCTGAAGCAGCTGTGGTCGCAGCGCTACCGGTGGTCGTACGGCACGATGCAGGCGCTGTGGAAGCACCGCAAGTCCCTCACGGACAAGGGCCCCTCGGGCCGCTTCGGCCGGGTCGGCATGCCGCTGGTGGTGATCTTCCAGATCGTCACGCCGGTCTTCGCCCCGCTGATCGACGTGTTCACCGCCTACTCGATGATCTTCGTCGACTTCCGGGCGGCGCTGTACGCGTGGCTCGCGGTCCTCGGCGTCCAGCTCGTGTGCGCGGCGTACGCCTTCAAGCTGGACAAGGAGAAGTACCGCTATCTGCTGATGATGCCGCTCCAGCAGCTGGCCTACCGCCAGATGATGTACCTCGTCCTCATCCACTCCTGCATCACCGCCCTCACCGGCGGCCGGCTGCGCTGGCAGAAGCTGAAGCGGACCGGCGAGGTCGGGACCCCGGCGGGGGTGGGCTGATGAGCTGGGAGCAGCAGGGGTATCAGCAGCAGGGCTATCAGGGGCAGGGGCAGGGGTACGGCTACGAGTACGGGTACTCGGGGTACGTAGAGCAGCCGCAGCCGTATCCGCAGCAGCCGTTTCCGCAGGAGTACGTCGACCACGGCTACTACGGACAGGGCACGGAGCCGGAGCCGCAGGAGCCGCCGGTCGCCGGAGCCCCCGCTGACGCCGAGGCGGAGGAGGAGAAGCCTCCGTCTCGGCCCCCGGGCCGCGACCGCTACTTCGACACCCTCCGGGCCGTCGCCCTGATCCGGGTCGTCACCTATCACACCTTCGGCTGGGCCTGGGCGGGCATGGTCTTCCCCTCCATGGGGATCATGTTCGGCCTGGCCGGCACGCTGATGGCGAAGTCCCTGGAGCGGCCCGCCCGCACGGTGGTCAGAAGCCGGATGCGCCGCCTGCTGCCGCCCTTCTGGTTCTGGGGCGTCTTCGTGGTCCTCGCGATGCTGGTCCACGACTGGATGCCGGGCTGGCAGATCGTCTACTGGATCGTGCCGCTCGGCGATCCGCCGGGCAACGCGTGGGGCGAGCAGGCCTGGGAGATCCTCTGGTACCTGCGGACGTACCTGTGGTTCGTCCTGCTGTCCCCGGCGCTGCTGAAGGTGTTCCGGCCGGCTCCGGTGCCGGTCCTGCTGCTGTCCCTGGCCCCGATCGTGGTCTTCCAGTTCCTGTGGGAGCCGCCGGACAACCGCCTCGGCAGCGCGCTGACGGACCTGGCCACCTTCCTGTTCTGCTGGATCCTCGGCTTCGCCCACCGGGACGGGATCCTTGAGCGGCTGAAGGCGCCGGCCGTCGTCGCTCTCTCGCTCGCCGCGATCGGGTTCGGCGGCTGGTACGCCTTCACCCACCAGGCCGAGACGGGGTCGTACGACCTCGACGACATCCCCCTCGCCCAGGCCTTCTGGTCGGCCGGGTACGTGACGCTCCTGATGTGGGCCAAGTCGCGCTTCGGGATCGATTTCGCCTGGCTCACCCGCTTCCGGCGGACGGACCGGGTCGTCACGATCTTCAACTCCCGCGCGGTGACGATCTATCTGTGGCACGAGATCGCGCTGATCCTCGCCGTGCCGCTGATCGACCAGTTCTGGAACGTGCCCGCGTTCGAGAAGTGGCTGCCGCTGGAGAGTCAGTGGTTCATGTTCGGTGTCGGCTGGATTCTGATCGCGGGGTTCGTGCTGCTGTGCGGATGGGTGGAGGACGTGGCCGGGAAGAAGAAGCCGCAGCTTCTTCCGGGAGGGCGGCCTGCAAGAATGGCGACGTGACCCGCGCTTCCCTGAACAAGCAGCCGCACGAAGTCGCCTCGATGTTCGACGACGTGGCGGAACGGTACGACCTGACGAACGACGTGCTGTCGCTCGGTCAGGACCGGGTGTGGCGCAAGGAGGTCGCCAGGGCCGTCGACGCCCGCCCCGCCCAGAAGATCCTGGATCTGGCGGCGGGCACGGCCACCTCGTCGCTGCCCTTCGCCCGCACCGGCGCCTATGTCGTGCCCTGCGACTTCTCGATCGGCATGCTCCAGGTCGGCAAGCGGAAGCACACCTGGCTGCCCTTCACCGCGGGCGACGCGACGAAGCTGCCCTTCAAGGACGACACCTTCGACGCCGTCACCATCTCCTTCGGGCTGCGCAACGTCCAGGACACCGACACCGCGCTGCGCGAGATGTACCGGGTGACCAGGCCCGGCGGCCGGGTCGTGATCTGCGAGTTCTCGCACCCGACCTGGGCACCCTTCCGCACGGTCTACACCGAGTACCTGATGCGCGCCCTGCCGCCGGTGGCCCGCGCGGTCTCCTCCAACCCCGACGCCTACGTCTACCTCGCCGAGTCCATCCGCGCCTGGCCGGACCAGCCGGCCCTGGCGGAGCGACTCCGGAAGGCCGGCTGGTCGAAGGTGGCATGGCGGAACCTGACGGGCGGGATCGTGGCCCTGCACCGGGGCGTCAAGGAGAGCTGAGCGGCCCCGTGAGGTACGACCCGGGTCAGCCGAGCCCTGTCGTACAGCGCACGGCGTACGGGTCTCCCGGCTCGTCCAGTTCACGCTGGAGGCCGCCGCTCGGGGGTCGGGGGATGCGGGGCTCGCGGATGCCCCCGCCGCCCTCACCCGGACCGAGGTCGAACCACACGTACACCACCGAGTCCCGCGGCACCTCGGCACCGGCCTGCGGGTACTGGCGTACGACATAGTCGACGACGGCCTGGTGGAAGTCCTTGCGATCCGGCGCACTGACGAACAGGCCCTGCGCCTGGGCCGTCTCACGTGCGTCGACGGCCATGAGTCCGACCAGACGCGGTACGCGCACTTCGGGCGTCTTGGGTGTTATGCGCACAGATGTCACCCCCAGCGGTACCGGAAGGGTAACTCCGGCCCCGCGGCGACAGGAAGTGCCGAGTGTCTTTCTGTAACAGAACGCTACTCTGAGTGACTGATCTGCAGGGAGAGCCTGAAGCAGAGCGCCTCTTCGTTCAACCGGGGGTGTGGGAAGGTCTCCGCGAGTTCCATTCCGAGGCGCTTGGTGACCGCGATCGACCGTTCGTTGCCGGGTCTGACCATCGCCACCACGTCGGTGACGCCCGCCGCCGTGAGTCGCTCCAGGGTCATCTGCGCGGCCGCCGTGGCGTACCCCTGGCCCCAGTACGCCCGCCCGAGCCGCCACCCGATCTCGATCTCGCCCGTCGGCCCCCAGTCCTGTGGCCATGGCTGGGCACCGGTGAAGCCGATGACCTGCCCGCGCTCGTCAACCATGGTCCACAGACAGAACCCGCGCTCGGCGTCGTGCCGGCGCTGGCGCGCGGTGAGCTCCTCATAGACGTACAGCTCGGCGGACCTGCCGCCGTGGAACTCCATGACGTCCGGGTCGTCGAAGACCCGGTGCCAGGCGACGGCGTCCTCGTCGGTGGGGACGCGCAGCCGTACAACAGGCAGAGCTCGGTTCACTGGGGCAGCCCTTCAGCCGGGTGATCAATTCTGCTGAATAGACTGCCCATGTCCAGTGCCGGTCGGCACGCGGATTCAGAACTTGATTCCGAACTTGATTCCGAGCCTGGGAGATCCCGCCGTGACCGAGCCCCTGTCCGAGAACACCGCCGATGTCATCGTCGTCGGCGCGGGGCCGGCCGGCTCCACGACCGCGTACCACCTCGCCAAGTCCGGACTCGACGTGCTCCTGCTGGAGAAGACCGAGTTCCCGCGTGAGAAGGTCTGCGGAGACGGCCTCACCCCGCGTGCCACCAAACAGCTCGTGGCGATGGGCATCGACATCTCCGAAGAGGCCGGATGGCTGCGGAACAAGGGTCTTCGGATCATCGGCGGCGGCGTACGCCTCCAGCTCGACTGGCCGGATCTCGCCTCCTTCCCCGACTACGGCCTCGTCCGCAAGCGCGACGACTTCGACGAGCAGCTCGCCCGCCAGGCCCAGAAGGCCGGGGCGCGGCTGTTCGAGCGCTGCAACGTCGGTGCCCCGATCATCGACGACCGCACCGGCCGCATCACCGGTGTCCACGCGAAACTGGGTGAGGACAAGCGCGAAGTCACCTTCCACGCGCCCCTCGTGGTCGCCGCCGACGGCAACTCCACCCGGCTCTCCCTCGCGATGGGCCTGCACCGCCGCGAGGACCGCCCGATGGGCGTGGCCGTACGGACGTACTTCGAGTCCCCGCGGCACGAGGACGACTACCTGGAGTCCTGGCTGGAGCTGTGGGACCGCCGCGGCCCCGGCGAGGACCGGCTGCTGCCCGGCTACGGCTGGATCTTCGGCATGGGCGACGGCACCTCCAACGTCGGCCTCGGCGTCCTGAACACCTCCGACTCCTTCAAGGAGCTCGACTGGCGCGAGGTGCTGAAGGCCTGGTGCGCCTCGATGCCGGAGGAGTGGGGCTACACCCCGGACAACATGACCGGCCCGATCCGCGGCGCCGCCCTGCCGATGGCCTTCAACCGCCAGCCGCACTACACCAAGGGCCTGCTCCTGGTCGGCGACGCCGGCGGCATGGTGAACCCCTTCAACGGCGAAGGCATCGCCTACGCCATGGAGTCCGGCCAGATCGCCGCCGACGTCATCGTCCAGGCCCACGCCCGCTCCACCCCCGCGGGGCGCGAAATGGCCCTGCAGCGCTACCCGCGCGTCCTCAAGGACACCTACGGCGGCTACTACACGCTGGGCCGCGCCTTCGTGAAGCTCATCGGCAACCCGAAGGTCATGAAGATCGCGGCCCAGCGCGGCCTGACCCACCCGCTGCTCATGAAGTTCACCCTCAAGATGCTCGCCAACCTCACCGACCCCACGGGCGGCGACGCGATGGACCGGATCATCAACGGGCTGAGCAAGGTGGCGCCGAAGGCGTGACGGGAGCCCCTCGGACGGAGCACCGTGGAGGGATGGACGTAGGGGTCGCGTTACCCGTGTTCGTCATCCTCATCGCGGTGTCGGTGTGGGCGCTGGTCCACTCCCTCAGGCGCTGACAGTGCCCTGACCGCCGTTCAGCGCCTCGATGTTGGCCGCCCGGCGGGCGAACACCTCGTCCCGCCGGTCCGCCACCTGCCGCAGCGCCTCCTTCCGGTCCCGCTTGGACAGCCGGTCCAGATACACGTGCCCGTTCACATGGTCGGTCTCGTGGGCCAGGCAGCGCGCGAAGTACCCGGTCCCCTCGATCACGAGAGGGGCGCCGTCTTTGTCGAACCCGTGGACCACGGCCCGGTCCGGGCGCGGTACGTCCATGACGGCGCCCGGCACCGACAGGCACCCCTCGCTGTCCTCGAGCAGCCTGCGCCCGGCCGGGTCGACCTGCTCGAGCACCGGGTTGACGATGTGCCCGACATGCCGGACCCCGTCGTCGTCCGGGCAGTCGTAGACGAAAAGCCGCAGATCGACGTCGACCTGGTTGGCCGCGAGGCCGGCCCCGTCCGCGATGTACATCGTGAGGAACATGTCGTCGATCAGCGCGGCGAGATCGGGCCCGAACTCGGTCACGTCCCGGCACGGCTTGTGCAGCACCTCCTCGCCGACCTCGGTGATGCGCCGGACCTGCCCGCGCCGGGCCTCGGGGGCGAGAGGCGGATACGAGTCGGTGGGCCTGCCCTGAACGAACACACTGGGCATGGTGATGTCTCCTGTTCGATGTGGGTTGTGAGGATGCCGAGAACACATCCAACAGCCCCAGGAGCAGACCGGCCACACCCGCTGACGGTTCCTGACGGGGGCCGGGGGAGCGGCCGTCGGGTGAGGAGCCGTGGGGGTGGGCAGAGCGGGCGCCAAGCCTCCGGCAACCGCCCCACGGCGCGCACAGCGGTCCCGGCTCGCGGTCAACGCGCTGCTGGACGCGGACAATTCGGACGCCGAGCGGAGAGCGAACCCCCTGAAACGGGTCGACGAGCTGCGCCACCGCCTTGGACGAAGCAGCGGGGCCGCAGCCCCCGAGCGGCTGCGGCCCCATCAAGCTGTTCCGGTGTCAGAGCACCCGCACCGCTCCGGTCGGCGGGTCGTAGGACAGCGGCTTCTCGGCGACACCCGTCGAGGGGTTCTGCGCGCCGACGAACATACCGTCGCCGACGTACACCGCCACGTGGTACGCGCTGCCCGCGCCGCCCCAGTACAGGATGTCGCCCGGCTGGAGGTTGCTCAGTGAGACCTGGGTACCCGCGGTCGACTGGTCCTGCGAGACACGCGGCAGGTCGACGCCGATCTGGCTGAACGCGGCCTGGACGAGGCCCGAGCAGTCCCAGGAGTTGGGGCCGGTGCCGCCGGAGACGTAGGCGTCACCGACCTGTGCCTTCACGAAGGCGATGACGGCCGCGGCCGAACCGGTGGCGGTGGACGAGCTCGTGGAGACACTGGCGCTCGCCGAGGCGGACAGCGTGGTCCGTTCGGCGCTGCGCGAGGCGGCTTCCTCGGCTGCGGCCTTGCGGGCCTCCTCGGCCTTCTTCTTGGCCTCCGCCTTCTTCTTGGCCTCCGCGAGGTCCGCCTTGGCCTGCTTCGCGGCCTTTGCGGCGGCCGCGTCACGCTCGGCCTGCAGCTGGTAGTTGGCGGCCGCCTGCTGCATCGCGTCGGCGGACTCGGCGACCTGGCTGCCCAGATCGGCCGACAGGGTGGGCAGTTCGAGGGTCTGCGTCGTCGACTCGGCGGCGAACGCCGAAGCCGACGCGCCCGCCGCTGCCATGCTGAGCACGCCACCGGCGACGCCGGCGCGGACGGCGATCGAAGTCGTCGCGCTGCGGCGGGGTTTCCGGTGACTGCGTATGTGAGCGGTGTGGGACATGAGACCAACTGGTATCAGGGGCTCCTCCATACCTTCAAGAAACGTGTGCTGCGCCACAGTTGTTCAATCGGTGGCCCGAATCTCCGGTGCCCCACTCTTTATTGACGCCGTAACGGACATTGCGGACGCTCGTGATCAAGCCTGTGATCATGGCCTTTCGCTGTTACGCCCTAATTGCCCCGCATCTACCATCGGTTGAGGCCGATGGCCAAGCCCCCTTCTTAGGAACCTCTCATGTGTGTGGTGGAGGTCACGCAACGGTTACGGCGGCGGCTGCGTCCGGAGGTGGCCGGTGCTCGTGAATGTGTGCACGCGTCCACATCGGTCCTCGCGGGTCCCACTGAGGTGTGAATGCGGTCCTCTATCAAGCACTCGCGTCCAGCACCAATTTGCATGCAGGGGAAGTCTCTTGATATGGAGACGCCTCTTCCGACCTGCGCCGACTAGCGGAAATGTCACCTCTGGTGATCACTTGGACGCTTCTCGTGTGAAGATCACCACCGATCCGACGTCATGATCCTTCGTCTGGTGGTGGAGATCACAAAGCTTGTGCAATACCCCGTGTCGCAGATCACAGACCGGCAGGCATAGGATGCGGGTCAGTTGGGCTTGTGACCTGCTTCACATGTTCGCGATCTTCGTCGAGACGGACGGAGGTCAGAGGGACGTGTGAGTCGGGTGTGAGTCCGATGCCATCGCCAGCAGTCAGTGCCGACTGAGAGGAGCGAGGAGCGGTGAACGCTTATGCGCCCATCCTCGTACTGGGAGCCCTCGGGGCAGGCTTTGCGATCTTCTCCGTGGTCATGGCCACGCTGATCGGTCCGAAGCGGTACAACCGGGCCAAGCTCGAGGCCTACGAGTGCGGGATCGAGCCGACCCCCACGCCGGCCGGCGGCGGGCGCTTCCCCATCAAGTACTACCTGACGGCGATGCTCTTCATCGTCTTCGACATCGAGATCGTCTTCCTCTACCCCTGGGCCGTCACCTTCGACGCCCTGGGTGTTTTCGGGCTCGTGGAGATGCTGCTCTTCGTGCTCACCGTCTTCGTCGCGTACGCGTACGTATGGCGGCGCGGCGGCCTGGAATGGGACTGAGGGGCCTTTAACTCATGGGACTCGAAGAAAAGCTGCCGAGCGGCTTCCTGCTGACCACCGTCGAGCAGGCCGCGGGCTGGGTGCGTAAGTCGTCCGTCTTCCCGGCCACCTTCGGCCTGGCCTGCTGTGCCATCGAGATGATGACCACGGGCGCCGGACGCTACGACCTGGCCCGCTTCGGCATGGAGGTCTTCCGCGGCTCACCCCGCCAGGCGGACCTCATGATCGTCGCCGGCCGGGTCAGCCAGAAGATGGCGCCGGTGCTCCGGCAGGTCTACGACCAGATGCCGAACCCCAAGTGGGTCATCTCCATGGGGGTCTGCGCCTCCTCGGGCGGCATGTTCAACAACTACGCGATCGTGCAGGGCGTCGACCACATCGTCCCGGTCGACATCTATCTGCCCGGCTGCCCGCCACGGCCCGAGATGCTGATGGACGCGATCCTCAAGCTCCATCAGAAGATCCAGACCTCCAAGCTCGGCGTGAACGCCGAGGAGGCGGCCCGCGAGGCGGAGGAGGCGGCGCTCAAGGCCCTGCCCACGATCGAGATGAAGGGGCTGCTGCGGTGAGCGACGCGAACGGCACGAGCAACGGCGCGGGCGGGGCGTCGAACGGGGTGAACCCCGAGAAGGACCTCGCCGCCTCCAACCTCCCCGGCCAGCGCGGCGACGGCGGTGAGGAGATCCGCGTCCAGCGCGGCATGTTCGGCGCCAACAACGGCGGCGACACCTCCGGCTACGGCGGCCTGGTCCGCTCGGTCCGCCTCCCGGGACCGGCGGCCCGCCCCTACGGCGGATGGTTCGACGAGGTCGCCGACGAGCTGGAAGGCGCCCTGGAGGAGCAGGGACTGCTCCCCGGCAACGCGATCGAGAAGACGGTCGTCGACCGCGACGAGATCACCTTCCACATCGAGCGCGAGCACCTGCTCCGCGTCGCCCGCACCCTGCGCGACGACCCGGCCCTGCGCTTCGAGCTCTGCACCGGCGTCAGCGGGGTCCACTACCTCCACGACAAGGGCCGCGAGCTGCACGCCGTCTACCACCTGCGCTCGATCACCCACAACCGGCTGATCCGCCTGGAGGTCAGCGCTCCGGACGCCGACCCGCACATCCCGTCCCTGGTCTCCGTGTATCCGACCAACGACTGGCACGAGCGCGAGACCTACGACTTCTTCGGGATCGTCTTCGACGGTCACCCGGCCCTGACGCGGATCATGATGCCGGACGACTGGCAGGGCCATCCGCAGCGCAAGGACTACCCCCTCGGCGGCATCCCCGTCGAGTACAAGGGCGCCCAGATCCCGGCTCCGGACCAGCGGAGGTCGTACTCATGAGCACGCAGCACGCAACTCCGCGTGAGACCACCGAGGGCACCGTGTACACGGTCACCGGTGGCGACTGGGACGAGGTCGTCCAGTCCGCGGCCCGCGCCGACGACGAGCGCATCGTCGTCAACATGGGCCCGCAGCACCCCTCCACCCACGGAGTGCTCCGCCTGATCCTGGAGATCGACGGCGAGACGGTCACCGAGGCCCGCTGCGGCATCGGCTACCTGCACACCGGCATCGAGAAGAACCTCGAGTTCCGCACGTGGACGCAGGGCACCACGTTCGTGACGCGCATGGACTACCTGACGTCCTTCTTCAACGAGACCGCCTACTGTCTCGCCGTCGAGAAACTCCTCGGCATCGAGGACCAGATCACCGAGCGGGCCGAGATCATCCGGGTGCTCCTGATGGAGCTGAACCGGCTCTCCTCGCACCTGGTGTGCATCGCCACCGGCGGCATGGAACTCGGCGCCACCACGATCATGATCTACGGATTCCGTGATCGTGAAATGATTCTCGACATCTACGAGCTCATCACGGGCCTGCGGATGAACCACGCGTACATCCGCCCCGGCGGACTCGCGCAGGACCTGCCGCCCGGCGCGGTGGACCACATCCGCGAGTTCGTGAAGAAGATGAAGAAGAACCTCCCGGAGTACGACAAGCTCGCCACCGGGAACCCCATCTTCAAGGCCCGCATGCAGGACGTCGGCTACCTCGACCTGGCGGGCTGCATGGCCCTCGGCGCCACCGGTCCGATCCTGCGCTCCACCGGCCTGCCGCACGACCTGCGCAAGTCGCAGCCCTACTGCGGCTACGAGAACTACGAGTTCGACATCCCGACCGCCGACACCTGCGACTCCTACGGCCGCTTCCTCATCCGGCTCGAGGAGATGCGCCAGTCGCTCAGGATCGTCGAGCAGTGTCTGGACCGGCTGCAGCCCGGCCCGGTCATGGTCGCCGACAAGAAGATCGCCTGGCCCGCCCAGCTCGCCCTGGGTCCTGACGGGCTCGGCAACTCCCTCGACCACATCAAGAAGATCATGGGCACCTCCATGGAGGCCCTGATCCACCACTTCAAGCTGGTCACCGAGGGCTTCCGCGTCCCGCCGGGACAGGCGTACGTGGCCGTCGAGTCGCCCAAGGGCGAACTCGGGGTGCACGCCGTGTCCGACGGCGGCACCCGCCCCTTCCGGGTCCACTTCCGGGACCCGTCCTTCACCAACCTTCAGGCCATGGCGGCGATGTGCGAGGGCGGCCAGGTCGCCGACGTCATCGTCGCTGTCGCGTCCATTGACCCCGTGATGGGAGGCGTCGACCGGTGACCACCAGTTCTTCCGAGCGGGGCGTCAGCCTGGGCATGCCCGAACTGCCCGCGCCCGCGTACCCGGACGACGTTCGAGAGAGGCTCGAGACGGACGCGCGCGAGATCATCGCCCGCTACCCGGACTCCCGCTCGGCGCTCCTGCCGTTGCTGCATCTCGTGCAGTCGGAGGAGGGGCACGTCACGCGCACCGGAATGCGGTTCTGCGCGGACGTGCTGGAGCTGACCACGGCCGAGGTCACCGCGGTGGCCACCTTCTACACCATGTACCGGCGCAAGCCCTCGGGTGACTACCAGGTGGGTGTGTGCACCAACACCCTCTGCGCGGTGATGGGCGGCGACGCGATCTTCGCGGAGCTCCAGGAGCACCTGGGCGTCGGCAACGGCGAGACCACCGACGACGGCAAGGTCACCCTGGAGCACATCGAGTGCAACGCGGCCTGCGACTTCGCGCCGGTCGTGATGGTCAACTGGGAGTTCTTCGACAACCAGACCCCGGCGAGCGCGAAGGCCATGGTCGACGACCTGCGCGCGGGCCGTCCGGTGGAGCCCACGCGCGGGGCCCCGCTGTGCACCTTCAAGGAGACCGCGCGGATCCTCGCCGGTTTCCCCGACGAGCGGCCGGGGGCCGTCGAGGCGAGCGGCGGAGCGGGACCCGCGTCGCTGGTGGGCCTCCGCCTGGCCAGGGGAGAGACCGCACCCGCGCGCGTGGTCCATCCGCGCGACGGCGCACCGCAGGACCGGGACGTCCACGAGCCGTCCCCGTCGGAGCACCTGAGCTCACACGACGCGCCACAGGACACGTCGGCCTCCGACCCGGCCCATCCGGCCGGGCCCGCCGCCGAGGAGGGGGAGTGATGACCTTGGCACCCGAACTGAAGGACACCAGTCCCGAGAAGCTGCTCGCACCCGTGCTGTCGGCCTTCTGGGACGAGGACAAGTCCTGGTCGCTGGACGTCTACAAGAGGCACGAGGGGTACGAGGGGCTCCGCAAGGCGCTCGCCATGTCGCCGGACGACCTGATCGCGTACGTCAAGGACTCCGGTCTGCGCGGCCGCGGCGGTGCGGGATTCCCCACGGGAATGAAATGGCAGTTCATTCCGCAGGGCGATGGAAAGCCGCACTATCTAGTTGTCAACGCCGACGAGTCGGAGCCCGGGACGTGCAAGGACATCCCGCTCCTCTTCGCGAACCCACATAGCCTCATCGAGGGCATTGTCATCGCGTGTTATGCCATCAGGTCGTCGCATGCCTTCATCTATCTGCGGGGTGAAGTCGTCCCAGTACTGCGGCGGCTGCACGCGGCCGTGAGCGAGGCCTACGCGGCCGGCTACCTCGGACAGAACATCCTGGGCAGCGGCCTCGATCTCGAACTCACCGTGCACGCGGGCGCAGGCGCGTACATCTGCGGTGAGGAGACCGCACTGCTCGACTCGCTCGAAGGCCGCCGTGGTCAACCGCGGCTCCGTCCCCCTTTCCCTGCGGTCGCGGGCCTGTATGCATGCCCGACTGTGGTGAATAACGTGGAATCGATCGCGTCGGTTCCCGCGATTCTGACCCGGGGCAAAGAATGGTTCCGGTCGATGGGCAGCGAGAAGTCCCCGGGCTTCACGCTCTACTCGCTCAGCGGCCATGTCGCCAGTCCCGGACAGTTCGAGGCCCCGCTCGGCATCACGCTGCGCCAGCTCCTGGAGATGAGCGGCGGGATGCGGCCGGGGCACCGGCTCAAGTTCTGGACGCCCGGCGGTTCCTCGACGCCGATGTTCACCGACGAGCACCTCGACGTCCCCCTCGACTACGAGGGTGTCGGCGCCGCCGGCTCGATGCTCGGCACCAAGGCCCTGCAGTGCTTCGACGAGACGACCTGTGTCGTGCGCGCCGTCACCCGCTGGACCGAGTTCTACGCCCACGAGTCCTGCGGCAAGTGCACTCCGTGCCGTGAAGGCACGTACTGGCTCGTGCAGTTGCTGCGCGACATCGAGGCCGGCAAGGGCGTCATGTCCGACCTCGACAAGCTGAACGACATCGCCGACAACATCAACGGCAAGTCGTTCTGCGCCCTCGGTGACGGCGCCGCCTCGCCGATCTTCTCCTCGCTCAAGTACTTCCGCGAGGAGTACGAGCAGCACATCACGGGCCGCGGCTGCCCCTTCGACCCGGCCAAGTCGACGGCCTGGGCCGACCGCACGGAGGTGAACGCATGACTGTGACCACCAACGCTCCCGCAGGCGGGGGAGAAGCGGCGGTCCCGCCGGAGGATCTCGTCACGCTGACGATCGACGGCGCCGAGATCAGCGTGCCCAAGGGCACCCTGGTCATCCGGGCCGCCGAAGAGCTCGGCATCGAGATCCCCCGGTTCTGCGACCACCCCCTCCTCGACCCGGCCGGCGCCTGCCGCCAGTGCATCGTCGAGGTCGAGGGCCAGCGCAAGCCGATGGCCTCCTGCACCATCACCTGCACCGACGGGATGGTGGTGAAGACCCACCTCACCTCGCCGGTCGCCGAGAAGGCCCAGCACGGTGTGATGGAGCTCCTCCTCATCAACCATCCGCTGGACTGCCCGGTCTGTGACAAGGGCGGCGAGTGCCCCCTGCAGAACCAGGCGATGTCCCACGGCCAGGCCGAGTCCCGGTTCGAGGGCAAGAAGCGGACGTACGAGAAGCCCGTCCCGATCTCCACACAGGTGCTGCTCGACCGCGAGCGGTGCGTGCTGTGCGCCCGCTGCACCCGCTTCTCCAACCAGATCGCGGGCGACCCCATGATCGAACTGGTCGAGCGGGGCGCGCTCCAGCAGGTCGGTACCGGCGAGGGCGACCCCTTCGAGTCGTACTTCTCCGGCAACACCATCCAGATCTGCCCCGTCGGCGCGCTGACGTCGGCGGCGTACCGATTCCGCTCCCGCCCCTTCGACCTGGTGTCCTCCCCGAGCGTGTGCGAGCACTGCTCCGGCGGCTGCGCCACCCGCACCGACCACCGGCGCGGCAAGGTCATGCGCAAGCTCGCGGCCAACGACCCCGAGGTCAACGAGGAGTGGATCTGCGACAAGGGGCGCTTCGCCTTCCGGTACGCGCAGCAGCGGGACCGGCTGGAGCACCCGTTGGTCCGCAACCCCGAGGGTGAGCTGGTGCCGGCCTCCTGGCCGGAAGCCCTCCAGATCGCCGCCCAGGGACTGCTCGCCTCGCGCGGCCGGGCCGGAGTCCTCACCGGCGGCCGCCTCACCATCGAGGACGCCTACGCGTACAGCAAGTTCGCGCGTGTGGCGCTCGACACCAACGACATCGACTTCCGCGCGCGCGTGCACAGCAGCGAGGAGGCCGACTTCCTGGCCGCGCGGATCGCGGGCCGCGGACGTGACCTCGACGGTACGGGCGTCACGTACTCCGCTCTGGAGAAGGCACCGGCGGTCCTGCTGGTCGGGTTCGAGGCCGAGGAGGAGGCGCCCGGCGTCTTCCTGAGGCTGCGCAAGGCCTGGCGCAAGCACGGACAGAAGGTCTTCTCGCTCGCCACCCACGCCACCCGCGGTCTGGAGAAGGCCGGCGGCACGCTGCTGCCCGCCGCTCCCGGCACCGAGACCGAGTGGCTGGACGCGCTGGCCGGCGAAGTCGGACTGGAAGGCGACGGCAGCAGGGCCGCCGAGGCGCTGCGCACCGCGGGCGCGGTGATCGTCGTCGGCGAACGGCTCGCCGCAGCGAAGGGCGGACTGACCGCCGCCGTACGGACCGCCTCCGCGACCGGCGCTCAGCTGGTGTGGATCCCGCGGCGGGCCGGAGAGCGCGGCGCCCTCGAGGCGGGCGCGCTGCCCTCGCTCCTACCGGGTGGCCGTCCGGCCACCGACCCGCGCGCGCGTGAGGAGGTCGCCTCGGTCTGGGGCGTGGCCGACCTCCCGCACCGCTACGGGCGGGACACCGGTCAGATCGTCGAGGCCGCCGCATCCGGCGAGCTCCAGGCCCTGGTGGTCGCGGGCGTCGAGCTCGCCGACCTGCCCGATCCGGCACGCGCGCGAGAAGCGTTCCAGGAGGTCGGGTTCGTGGTGTCGCTGGAGTTGCGGCCCGGTGAGGTCACCGCGCTCGCGGACGTCGTCCTGCCGGTGGCCGCGGTCGCCGAGAAGGCCGGCACCTTCCTCAACTGGGAGGGCCGGGTGCGCTTCTTCGAGGCCGCGCTCAAGCCCGACCAGATGACCCGCGGCCTCGCACCCACCGACGCACGGGTCCTCCAGATGCTGGCCGACGCCATGGACGTACACCTGGGCCTGCCCGATCTGCGCACCACGCGCGCGGAGATCGACCGGCTCGGTCCCTGGGACGGACCGTACGGCACCGAACCCCTGGAGACCGGGGCCCAGTTGCCGCGGCCCGCCGCCGGAGAGGCCGTACTGGCCGGGCACCGGCTGCTGCTCGACCAGGGTCTCCTCCAGCAGGGCGACGAGGCGCTCGCCGGGACCCGGCACGCGGCACGCGCGCGTGTGTCGGCCGCGACGGCCGCCGAGGTGGGCGTCAAGGAAGGCGACCTCCTCGCCGTGACCGGCAAGACCGGAGTCGTCGAACTGCCTCTGCAGATCACCGAGATGCCCGACCGCGTGGTCTGGCTCCCGCTGAACTCCACCGGCGGCGGCGTCGCCTCCGACGCCGGGGCCCTGCCCGGCTCCCTCGTCCGCATCGGCCCGGCCTCGCTCGCCACCGAAGCCCCCAAGGAGGTGGAGGCATGAGCCCGTACCTCGCTGCGGAAGACCTCTCGATGTTCGGCACCGACCCCTGGTGGCTCGTCGTCATCAAGGCCGTCTTCTGCTTCGCCTTCCTGATGCTGACCGTGCTGTTCTCCATCGTGTGGGAGCGCAAGGTCGTCGCCTGGATGCAGCTGCGCATCGGCCCCAACCGGCACGGCCCCTGGGGCATGCTCCAGTCGCTCGCCGACGGCATCAAGCTGATGCTCAAGGAAGACGTCATCGTCAAGCGCGCGGACAAGGTGGTGTACATCCTCGCGCCGATCGTCGCGGCCATCCCGGCCTTCATGGCGATCGCGGTGATCCCCTTCGGCCCGTCCGACAACGAGGTCTCGATCTTTGGCCACCGCACGGCGATGCAGCTCACCGACCTCCCGATCGCGATGCTCTACATCCTCGCGGTCGCCTCGGTCGGCATCTACGGCATCGTCCTGGCGGGCTGGAGCTCCGGCTCCACGTATCCGCTGCTCGGCGGTCTGCGCTCCTGCGCGCAGATGATCTCGTACGAGATCGCCATGGGCGCCGCCTTCGCCTCGGTGTTCCTCTACTCCGGGTCGATGTCCACCTCGGCGATCGTCGAGGCCCAGCAGGACCGCTGGTACATCGTCCTGCTGCCGGTCTCCTTCATCATCTACGTCATCACGATGGTCGGCGAGACCAACCGCGCCCCCTTCGACATGCCGGAGTCCGAGGGCGACCTGGTCGGCGGCTTCAACACCGAGTACTCGTCGATCAAGTTCGCGCTGTTCATGCTCGCCGAGTACGTGAACATGGTGACGGTCTCGGCCGTGACGACCACGCTCTTCCTCGGCGGCTGGCGGGCTCCCTGGCCCATCAGCACCTTCTGGGAGGGCGCGAACCACGGCTGGTGGCCGCTCCTCTGGTTCGTGATCAAGGTGCAGCTGCTGCTGTTCTTCTTCATCTGGCTGCGCGGCACGCTCCCGCGGGTCCGCTACGACCAGCTGATGAAGCTCGGCTGGAAGGTCCTCATCCCGGTCTCCGTGGTGTGGCTGATGCTCGTCGCGACCGTGCGGACCCTCCGCAACGAGAACTACGACTTCGCCGACATCGCCCTCTACGTGGGCGGCGGAGTCCTGGTCCTGCTGCTGCTCTCCTTCGTCGCCGACATGTTCCGCGAGAAGTCGAAGGCGGCAGCGCAGCCCGCCGAAGAACCGGCCGGATTCGACCCGATGGCGGGCGGATTCCCCGTCCCGCCGCTGCCCGGACAGGAGTTGCCGCCGGTACCTCGACGCCCCTCGCGCCAGGAGCGGGAGCTCATTGTCAGTGGCGGGCCCGATACTCAGAGTGACGGATCTCTGGATGGAAAGGAGGCGTCCGATGGCTGAGGAGCCCAAGGAAACCAAGCCCGGTTTCATGAACCCCGTCGCCGGCTTCGGCGTGACCTTCAAGGCCATGTTCAAGAAGCGGCTGACCGAGCAGTACCCGGAGCAGCAGAAGACCACCGCTCCGCGGTTCCACGGACGGCACCAGCTCAACCGCCATCCGGACGGCCTGGAGAAGTGCGTCGGCTGCGAGCTGTGCGCCTGGGCCTGCCCCGCCGACGCCATCTATGTGGAGGGTGCCGACAACACCGACGAGGAGCGCTACTCGCCGGGCGAGCGGTACGGCCGCGTCTACCAGATCAACTACGCCCGCTGCATCCTGTGCGGCCTGTGCATCGAGGCGTGCCCCACGCGCGCGCTGACGATGACCAACGAGTTCGAGCTGGCCGACAGCAGCCGCGCCAACCTCATCTTCACCAAGGACCAACTGCTCGCCGGCCTCGAGGACGGCATGGTCGACTCGCCCCACGCCATCTACCCCGGCACGGACGAGCAGGACTACTACCGGGGCCTGGTGACCGAGGCCGCACCCGGCACCGTCCCCCAGGTCGCCGTCTCCAAGGGCGAGGTGGTCCAGGAGGCCGACTCCACCTTCGGTGAGGACGAACCGGCGTCGGAGAAGGTGATCGGGCGATGACCGCACCCCTTCAGCTCGCCGCCACAACCACCCTGGCTGCCGGCACCTCCACCGGCGAGGCCTTCCAGTTCTGGATCCTCGGCACTGTCGCCGTGATCGGCGCCCTGTGCACCGTCTTCATGAAGAAGGCCGTGCACAGCGCGCTCTGTCTCGCCGGCACCATGATCATCCTGGCGGTGTTCTACCTCGCCAACGGCGCCTACTTCCTCGGCGTCGTACAGATCGTCGTCTACACCGGCGCGATCATGATGCTGTTCCTGTTCGTGGTGATGCTCGTTGGCGTGACCGCGGCGGACTCCCTGAAGGAGACCATCAAGGGGCAGCGCTGGCTGGCCCTGGTGTGCGGGCTCGGCTTCGGCATCCTGCTGTTCGCGGGCATCGGCAACGCCTCCCTCAACGAGTTCAACGGCCTCACCCAGGCCAACTCCGGCGGCAATGTCGAGGGCCTCGCCACCCTCATCTTCACCAAGTACGTCTTCGCCTTCGAAATCACCGGCGCTCTGCTGATCACGGCCGCCGTCGGCGCCATGGTGCTCACCCACCGCGAGCGCACCGAGCGCGCCCTGACCCAGCGTGAGATGGCCGAGAAGCGCGTCCGCGACGGCAAGCACCTCCCGCCGCTGCCCGCCCCCGGCGTCTACGCCCGGCACAACGCGGTGGACATCGCGGGCCTGCTGCCCGACGGCACCCCCTCCGAGCTCACGGTCAGCAAGATGCTGCGCCAGCGCGGTCAGATCCGTGACGTCTCCGCCGAAGCTCTCAACGACCTCAAGGCGTTGGAGCAGCGCGCGGAGGAGCGCCTGGATCGGACCGAGATCGAACCGGCCACCTTCAAGAGGGAGGCGTCGAAGTGAACCCGGTCAACTACCTCTACCTCGCCGCCCTGCTGTTCACGATCGGCGCCACCGGCGTGCTGATCAGGCGCAACGCCATCGTCGTGTTCATGTGCATCGAGCTCATGCTCAACGCCTGCAACCTCGCGTTCGTCGCCTTCTCCCGGATGCACGGCAATCTCGACGGCCAGATCATCGCGTTCTTCACGATGGTCGTCGCCGCCGCGGAGGTCGTGGTCGGGCTCGCGATCATCGTGTCGCTGTTCCGTTCCCGCCACTCGGCCTCGGTCGACGACGCCAGCCTGATGAAGCTGTAAGGGGTCGCTGAATCGTGGAGAACCTGATCGCGCTGCTCATCGCGGCGCCTCTGCTCGGAGCGGCGGTCCTGCTGACCGGCGGCCGGCGGCTGGACGCCGTCGGCCACTGGATCGGCACGATCCTCGCCGCCGTTTCCTTCGTGTTCGGCGCCATCCTCTTCGCCGACCTGCTCGGCAAGAACGCCGAGGACCGCACGCTCATCCAGCACCTGTGGACCTGGATCCCGGTCGAGGGCTTCCAGGCGGACGTCACCTTCCGCCTCGACCAGTTGTCGATGACGTTCGTGCTGCTGATCACCGGCGTCGGCTCGCTGATCCACCTGTACTCGATCGGGTACATGGAGCACGACGAGCGCCGCCGCCGCTTCTTCGGCTATCTGAACCTGTTCCTCGCGGCGATGCTGCTGCTCGTCCTCGCCGACAACTACCTGCTGCTGTACGTCGGCTGGGAGGGCGTCGGTCTCGCCTCCTACCTGCTGATCGGCTTCTGGCAGCACAAGCCGAGTGCGGCCACCGCGGCCAAGAAGGCCTTCCTGGTCAACCGCGTCGGCGACATGGGCCTGTCGATCGCGATCATGCTGATGTTCACGACGTTCGGCACCTTCGCCTTCGGCCCGGTCCTCGGCAGCCACGAGAAGCCCGGACTCGTCGAGGGCGCCTCCGAGGCCACGCTCACGGGCATCGCCCTGATGCTGCTGCTGGCCGCCTGCGGCAAGTCCGCCCAGGTGCCGCTGCAGTCCTGGCTCGGGGACGCCATGGAGGGCCCGACCCCGGTCTCGGCCCTCATCCACGCGGCGACCATGGTGACCGCGGGTGTCTATCTGATCGTCCGTTCCGCCAACATCTTCAACCTCGCTCCGGACGCCCAGCTCGTCGTCACCGTCGTCGGTGGCGTCACGCTCCTGTTCGGTGCGATCGTCGGTTGCGCGAAGGACGACATCAAGAAGGCACTGGCCGGCTCGACCATGTCGCAGATCGGCTACATGGTCCTCGCCGCGGGCCTCGGCCCCATCGGCTACGTCTTCGCGATCATGCACCTGGTGACGCACGGCTTCTTCAAGGCCGGGCTCTTCCTCGGCGCCGGCTCGGTCATGCACGGCATGAACGACGAGGTCGACATGAGGAAGTACGGCGGCCTGCGCAAGTACATGCCGGTCACCTTCGTCACCTTCGGCCTCGGCTACCTCGCCATCATCGGCTTCCCGGGCCTGTCCGGCTTCTTCTCCAAGGACAAGATCATCGAGGCCGCCTTCGCCAAGGGCGGCACCGAGGGCTGGATCCTCGGGGGCGTGGCCCTGCTGGGCGCGGCCATCACCGCCTTCTACATGACGCGCGTGATGCTGATGACGTTCTTCGGCGAGAAGCGCTGGCAGCCGGACGCCGAGGGCCACGAGCCGCACCCGCACGAGTCCCCGAAGTCCATGACGATCCCGATGATCGTGCTGGCGTTCGGATCGGTCTTCGCCGGTGGGTTCTTCAGCATCGGCGACCGCTTCCTGCACTGGCTGGAGCCGGTCACCGGGCACTCCCACGGCGACTCCCCGGTCAGCGCCCTTACCGTCACCCTCGCCACGATGGTGGTCCTGGTGATCGGCGTGGCGATCGCCTACGCCCAGTACGGCCGCCGCCCGGTCCCGGTCGTCGCCCCGCGCGGGTCGCTGCTCACCCGGGCCGCCCGGCGCGACCTGCTCCAGGACGACTTCAACCACGTCGTCCTGGTCCGCGGCGGAGAGCACCTCACGCGCTCCCTGGTCTACGTCGACCACACCCTGGTCGACGGTGTGGTCAACGGCACGGCGGCCTCGGTCGGCGGCCTCTCCGGGCGGATGCGCAAGCTGCAGAACGGCTACGCGCGGTCGTACGCGGTCTCGATGTTCGGCGGCGCGGCGATCCTCGTCGCCGCGACCCTGCTGATGAGGGCGGTCTGATACCGATGTCCTTTCCTCTGCTGACAGCGACGGCGGCGCTCCCGGCGATCGGGGCGATCGCCACGGCCGCCGTGCCGGCCGCGCGACGCACCGCCGCCAAATGGCTGGCGCTGCTCGTCTCCCTCGCCACACTCGCCCTCGCGATCATCGTCCTGGTCCGCTTCGACCCGGACGGCGCCCGCTACCAGCTCACCGAATCGCACGCCTGGATCGCGGACTTCGGGGTCCGGTACGAACTGGGCGTGGACGGCATCGGAGTGGCGCTTCTCGCGCTGACCGCGCTGCTGATCCCGTTCATCATCCTGGCGGGCTGGCACGACGCCGACCCGCTGGAGACCGGAAGCAAGCGGTGGCGGCCGACACAGGGCTTCTTCGCCCTGATCCTGGCCGTCGAGGCGATGGTGATCATCTCCTTCGAGGCCACCGACGTCTTCCTCTTCTACATCTTCTTCGAAGCCATGCTCATCCCGATGTACTTCCTCATCGGCGGCTTCGGGGACCGTGCCCACGCGGGCTCCGACGAGAAGGCGGCGGCCCAACGCTCGTACGCCGCCGTGAAGTTCCTCCTCTACAACCTGGTCGGCGGTCTGATCATGCTGGCCGCGGTGATCGGCCTCTACGTGGTCGCCGGGAACTTCAGTCTCCAGGAGATCGCCGAAGCGCGTGCCAACGGCTCGCTCGACATGGCGACGAACACCGAACGCTGGCTGTTCCTCGGGTTCTTCTTCGCCTTCGCGGTGAAGGCGCCCCTGTGGCCGCTGCACACCTGGCTGCCCAACGCGATGGGGGAGGCCACCGCCCCGGTGGCCGTGCTCATCACGGCGGTCGTCGACAAGGTGGGCACCTTCGCGATGCTCCGCTTCTGCCTCCAGCTCTTCCCGGAGGCCAGCAAGTGGGCGACGCCCGCGATCCTGGTCCTGGCGGTGATCAGCATCATCTACGGGGCGCTGCTCGCGGTCGGCCAGCGGGACATCAAGCGGCTGGTGGCCTACGCGTCGATCTCGCACTTCGGCTTCATCATCATGGGCATCTTCGCGATGACCAGCCAGGGCCAGTCCGGCGCGACGCTCTACATGGTCAACCACGGGATCTCGACGGCCGCGCTGATGCTGGTGGCCGGCTTCCTGATCTCGCGGCGCGGCTCGCGGCTCATCGCCGACTACGGCGGTGTCCAGAAGGTCGCCCCGGTGCTCGCCGGCACCTTCCTGATCGGCGGTCTGGCGACCTTGTCCCTGCCGGGACTCGCACCCTTCGTCAGTGAGTTCCTGGTCCTGGTCGGCACGTTCGCGCGCTACCCGGTGATCGGCATCATCGCGACGTTCGGCATCGTGCTCGCCGCGCTCTACACCCTCGTCCTCTACCAGCGGACGATGACGGGCCCGGTGAAGCCGGAGGTCTCCGCGATGCCCGACCTGCGCGCGCGTGAGCTCCTGGTCGTCGCCCCGCTGGTCGTCCTGTTGATCTTCCTGGGCGTCTACCCGAAGCCCGTCACGGACATCGTGAACCCGGCGGTGAAGTCGACCATGTCCGACGTACACAAGAAGGACCCCAAGCCCGAGGTGGAGGCGGCCAAGTGAGCGCAGTAGCCGTCCACAGCCTGTGGACAACCGCGGCCGACCCGATCTCCAAGATCGACGCGCCGAAGATCGAATACGGGCAATTGTCACCCACCCTGATCATCCTGGGTGCGGCGATCATCGGAGTGCTGGTCGAGGCGTTCGTCCCGCGCAAGTCCCGTTACTACGCCCAGCTGTTCGTGTCCGTCGTGGCGCTGTGCGCCGCCTTCGCGGCGGTCGTCGCCCTCGCCTCCGACGGGTACGCCACCACCAAGGCGGGCATCGCGGCGATGGGCGCGATCGCCGTCGACGGACCGGCCCTGTTCCTCCAGGGCACGATCCTGCTGGCGGGCCTGGTCGGCCTGTTCACCTTCGCCGAGCGCCGGCTCGACCCCGAGACACACGGCAACCGCGTCGACTCGTTCGCCGCCCAGGCCGCGTCCGTGCCGGGCAGTGACAGCGAGAAGGCCGCCGTGAAGGCCGGGTTCACCACCACCGAGGTGTTCCCGCTGCTGCTCTTCGCGGTCGCGGGCATGCTGATCTTCCCGGCGGCCAACGACCTGCTGACGCTGTTCGTGGCCCTGGAGGTCTTCTCGCTCCCGCTGTACCTGCTGTGCGCCCTGGCCCGCCGCAAGCGGCTCATGTCGCAGGAGGCCGCGGTCAAGTACTTCCTGCTGGGCTCGTTCGCCTCCGCGTTCACCCTGTTCGGCATCGCGCTGCTGTACGGCTACGCGGGCTCGGTGTCGTACGGCACCATCGCGAAGGTCGTCGATGGCACGATCACCACCGTGGACCCGGCGCTCGTGGACACCATGGGCAACGACGCGCTGCTGCTGATCGGCGCCGCGATGATCGTCATGGGCCTGCTGTTCAAGGTCGGCGCCGTCCCCTTCCACATGTGGACGCCGGACGTCTACCAGGGTGCGCCGACCCCGGTGACCGGCTTCATGGCGGCGGCGACCAAGGTGGCCGCGTTCGGCGCGCTGCTGCGTCTGCTGTACGTGGTCCTGCCCGGCCTGCGCTGGGACTGGCGGCCGGTGATGTGGGCCGTCGCGATCGTCACCATGCTCGGCGGTGCGATCGTCGCGATCACGCAGACCGACATCAAGCGGCTGCTGGCGTACTCGTCGATCGCGCACGCGGGATTCATCCTCGCGGGCGTCATCGCGACCACGCCGGACGGGGTGTCGTCCGTCCTCTTCTACCTGGCGGCGTACTCGTTCGTGACGATCGGCGCGTTCGCCGTGGTGACGCTGGTGCGCGACGCCGGTGGTGAGGCGACACACCTGTCCAAGTGGGCGGGCCTGGGCCGTCGTTCGCCGCTGGTGGCCGCCGTGTTCGCGGTGTTCCTGCTGGCCTTCGCCGGTATCCCGCTGACCTCCGGCTTCGCCGGGAAGTTCGCCGTGTTCAAGGCGGCGGCGGAAGGCGGCGCGGCGCCGCTCGTCGTGGTCGGTGTGATCTCGTCGGCCATCGCCGCGTTCTTCTACATCCGGGTGATCGTGCTGATGTTCTTCAGCGAGCCGCGCCCGGAGGGGCCGACGGTCGCCGTGCCGTCACCGCTGACGATGACGGCGATCGGGGTCGGCGTGGCCGTCACGCTGGTGCTCGGTGTGGCGCCGCAGTACTTCCTGGACCTGGCGAACCAGGCGGGAGTGTTCGTGCGCTGATCCGCGGTGCCTGAACCGTGTTTCATGCGGCGGGCCCCGGTTCCCTTCGAGGGAGCCGGGGCCCGCCGCGTACGGTCAGGGGGCCGGGGTCGCCGGACACGTCACGTCGGGGTGCGTGGCGTTGAAGAGACCGCTCGGGTTCGGCTTGTAGAGCCAGGCGTGCAGGGTGTGGCCGGAGCCCACGTCGGGCACGTTCTCGCGTACCTGGAACGTCTGGCCGAACATCGTCGGCGGGGTGACGCCCGACCCGGCCTTCACGACCCACTCCACGGCGACGAGCCGGAGTCCGTCCGGGCCCTTCTCGTAGAGGAGCGCCGCGGGCTTCTCGGGGTCCGTCTCCCCGACGTTCTCCTCGTTGACGTAGGGGTAGCCCATGCCGGGCACGCAGCTCGTGGGGGTGTAACCGTCGGCGACGGCGTACGGCTCGTAGCCGTACATGCCGGTGGCCACGTATGTGCCGGCCAGCTCGGTCCAGACGAACGGGTCCGGCTCGGCCGCCTGTGCGGGTGCGGCGGTCAGTGTGACGGCGGCCGCCGATGCGACGGTGAGGGCTGCCTTCAGGGGCCGAGGGGCCATGGTGGTTCTCCTTGAGGCGGGCGAGGCGCGCGCACGGTGCGCCGGTCCGTGGCGAGGGGAGCGGGTCTCCCCGGCCCGCCCCAGCAGCATGTCCCCGCCTCGAACGAATGCGCCATGTGACAGCAGCCGATCGAATGACCACGGAACGTCACAGATCCGGCCTGTGGATAACTCCGACGCTGTCGGTCCCGGCACCTATCGTGGAGGCAGTGGTCGAGGGACGACGTACGGGGGACGGGACTATGGGCGGGATGGGCGGTATCAGCGAGATGCCAGGGATCACCGGGACACCGGACGCGAGCGACAGCGAGGCACTGGCCACGCTGCAGCGGGTCTTCGGATACGACGCCTTCCGCGGCGAGCAGGAAGAGATCATCGAGCATGTCGTGGCCGGCGGCGACGCCGTCGTGCTCATGCCGACCGGCGGCGGCAAGTCGCTGTGCTACCAGATTCCGTCCCTGGTCAGACCCGGCACGGGCATCGTCGTCTCACCGCTCATCGCGCTCATGCAGGACCAGGTGAACGCGCTCAGGGCACTCGGCGTGCGCGCCGGGTTCATGAACTCCACGCAGGACTTCGACGAGCGCCGCGTGGTGGAGGCCGAGTTCCTGGCCGGAGAGCTGGACCTGCTCTACCTCGCGCCGGAGCGGCTGCGGCTGGACGCCACTCAGGACCTGCTCTCCCGCGGCAAGATCGCCGTCTTCGCCATCGACGAGGCGCACTGCGTCTCGCAGTGGGGCCACGACTTCCGTCCCGACTATCTGACGCTGTCGGTGCTCGGCGAGCGCTGGCCCGACGTCCCGCGGATCGCGCTCACCGCGACGGCCACGCGTGCCACGCACAACGAGATCACCCAGCGGCTGAACATGCCGACGGCCCGGCACTTCGAGGCGAGCTTCGACCGGCCCAACATCCAGTACCGGATCGTGCCGAAGGCCGACCCCAAGAAGCAGCTGCTGGCCTTCCTGCGCGAGGAGCACGCGGGCGACGCGGGCATCGTGTACTGCCTGTCCCGCAAGTCGGTGGAGGCCACGGCCGAGTTCCTCTCCCGCAACGGCATCGAGGCGGTCCCGTACCACGCGGGCCTGGACGGGGGCACCCGCGCCGCCCACCAGTCCCGCTTCCTGCGCGAGGACGGCCTGGTGGTGGTGGCGACCATCGCCTTCGGCATGGGCATCGACAAGCCGGACGTCCGGTTCGTCGCCCACCTCGACCTGCCGAAGTCGGTCGAGGGCTACTACCAGGAGACGGGCCGCGCGGGGCGGGACGGACTGGCGTCCACGGCCTGGATGGCCTACGGCCTCAACGACGTCATACAGCAGCGCAAGATGATCCAGTCGAGCGAGGGCGACGAGGCGTTCCGGCGCCGGGCCGCCGCCCACCTGGACTCGATGCTCGCGCTGTGCGAGACCGCCCAGTGCAGGCGCGGACAGCTCCTGAACTACTTCGGCCAGGAACCGGAGCCGACGGGCTGCGGCAACTGCGACACCTGCCTCACACCGCCGGAGACCTGGGACGGCACAGTCGCGGCCCAGAAGGTGCTCTCGACGGTGGTGCGGCTGCAGCGGGAGCGCGGGCAGAAGTTCGGGGCGGTGCAGATCGTCGACATCCTGCTCGGCAAGCGCACCGGCAAGGTCATCCAGTTCGACCACGACCAGTTGTCGGTGTTCGGCATCGGCGAGGAGCTCTCCGAGGGCGAATGGCGAGGTGTCGTACGGCAGTTGCTGGCCCAGGGGCTGCTCGCGGTCGAAGGGGACTACGGCACGCTGGTGCTGACCGAGGCGAGCGGTGCGGTGCTGCGGCGGGAGCGGGAGGTGCCGCTGCGCAAGGAACCGAAGAAGCCGGTGAGCGCCAAGGGCTCCTCGTCCTCTTCCGGTCGGGGCAAGGCCAAGGCCGTGGTGGCCGAGCTGCCCGAGGCGCTGGTGCCGGCGTTCGAGGCACTGCGGGCCTGGCGCGCCGAGCAGGCCCGTGAGCAGGGCGTCCCGGCGTACGTCATCTTCCACGACGCCACGCTCAGGGAGATCGTCACGGTGTGGCCCACGTCCGTGACGCAGCTCGGAAGCGTCGGCGGGGTCGGTGAGAAGAAGCTGGTGACGTACGGAGAGGGTGTGATCGAGGTGCTCGCCGGGCTGGCCGACGGCGGTGCGGCCGCGAAGACACCGGACCAGGCCGGCGACGCGGATCCCGGCGCGGACCACTGGCCCGAGATGGACGCGGAGCCGGCGCCCGAAGACGACTGGATATAGCCGCCGCCGGGCGCCGGCGGGGGGGGGCGACGGCTGTGCCGCGCGGGCCTCACATCACAAGGCCCGCGCGGCATACGCCCTGACGTCCGCGTCCGAGTCCGTCGTCGCTGTGGCCAGGGCCGCGCGGGCGTCGTCGGTGCTCGTGTGCCGGGTCAGGGCGAGGACGGCGGCCTTGCGGACGTCGGCGTTCGGGTCGGCGAGAGCCTTGGCGAGGGCGGGGACGGCCACGTCGGAATCGGCGGCGGACAGCGCCGTCGCAGCACCCGACCTGACCTGCCACGCGACTGCCGACAGGGCGGCGACGGCGCGGGTGGCGAGAGGTGCGGGGCAGCCGGTGGTGCCCAGTGCTCCGTAAGCGGCCCCCCGTACCAGGGCATCGGGGTCCTCGGTGAGACGGGCCAAGGCGTCGAGGACGACGTCGAGCGGGCGCTCCGCCGACACCGTGGCCAGTGCCTTGGCGATCGTCACGCGGACCTCGCGGGACGGGTCGGTGGTCGCAGCCTGGGCGAGTTCCGTGGCGGCGTCCACCGAGACGAGGGCACGAACGGCCTCGATGCGGACGGCGATGTCCGAGTCGGTGAGGACCGCGGCGAACAGTGCCGTGTCGCCGAGGCGCAGGGCACGCAGCACGTCGAGGGCGGCGGCGCGGACGACCGGGTCGGACTCGGCCAGGGCGGCGGCGAGACCCTCGCGGAGGGCGGGCTCGGGCGGGAGCGTCTCGACGAGTTCACGCAGGGACGCGGCCGCGGCGGCACGGACACCGGGGTCGTGGTCGGTGAGGGCCTTGGCGAGGACCGGCCCGGTACCCGGTGGCGCGGTCTCCGTCAGGACGGTGACGGCCGTACGGCGGACAGCGGGCTCGGGATCGGACAAGTAGGCCCGGACGACAGCGAGTTCGGGTTCCTGCTCGGCGAGAGCGAGGAGCTCGAGCAGACGGGGTGAGACCGGCGCGGAAGAGCCGGGGGCGACCGGGGCGTCCGTCACGGTGTCGGCACCGGGGCGGTCGGCGGCCGTGTCGCTCGTGGCACCGAACTGCCCGACGGCGACCGGAGCCACCTCCCGCGCCCCCGCCGTCGCCACCACCTCGGCGTGCACCTCGCCGAGGTGCCGGGAGGCGCCGCCGACGGGGGTGAACTCGTCGATCGGGACCAGGTAGGGAGCCACGGGGCGGGCCGTGAACTCCATCGCACCGGAGGGGGACTTGTGCAGGTCGAGATGGTGGAACCAGGAGGTGTCGTCGCGATGGGGGTGGTCGAGACGGTCGTGGTAGAGGCCCCAGCGGGACTCCGTGCGGGCGAGGGAGGCGCGCGCGGCCATCTCGGCGCAGTCGCGGATGAAGGAGACCTCGGCGCAGCGCATCAGCTCGTGCGCGGTGCGGGCACCCATCGAGGCGATGTCGGTGCGCATCCGCTCGAAGGACTCCAGGGCCAGCGACAGCCGCGCCCCCGACTTCGGTGGGGCCACGTAGTCGTTCACGAAGCGGCGGAGCTTGTACTCGACCTGTGGTTGCGGCGGGCCGTCCGGGTTGCGCAGCGGGCGGTAGATCAGTTCGTGCGCCTCACGGAGCTGGTCGAGCGGCAACTCCCCTTCGTACGGCGCGTACTGGGAGGCGTCCGCGCCCGCCAGGTCACCGAAGACGAATGCGCCGATCATGTAGTTGTGCGGGACGCAGGCCAGGTCGCCGGCGGCGTAGAGGCGGGGGACGGTCGTACGGGCGTGGTCGTCGACGCGGACACCGGAGGCCGAGTGGCCGCCGCACAGGCCGATCTCGGAGATGTGCATCTCGATGTCGTGGGTGCGGTAGTCGTGACCGCGGCCCTCATGGAACGTCCCGCGCGTGGGCCGTTCCGTGGAGTGCAGGATCGACTCCAGGGACGAGATCGACTCCTCGGGGAGGTGGCTGAGCTTCAGGTACACCGGTCCCCGGTCGGACGCGACCTCCGCCGCGAACTCGGCCATCATCTGACCGGACCAGTAGTCGGAGTCGACGAAGCGCTCGCCGTGCCGGTTGACCTGGTAGCCGCCGAAGGGGTTGGCGACGTAGGCGCAGGCGGGCCCGTTGTAGTCCTTGATCAGCGGGTTGATCTGGAAGCACTCGATGCCGGTGAGCTCGGCGCCCGCGTGGTAGGCCATGGCGTAGCCGTCACCCGCGTTGGTCGGGTTCTCGTAGGTGCCGTACAGGTAGCCGGAGGCGGGCAGGCCCAGGCGGCCGCAGGCGCCGGTCGCCAGGATCACCGCTCCCGCGCGGACCGTGACGAACGCGCCCGTACGCGTGTTGAAGCCGACCGCGCCCACCGCACGGCCGTCCTCGGGAGAAGTCAGCACCCGCACCGGCATCACCCGGTTCTCGATGCGGATCCGCTCCCGCATCTCGCGCCGCCGCAGCTGCCGGTACAGGACCTTCTTGACGTCCTTGCCCTCCGGCATCGGCAGCACGTACGAACCGGAGCGATGGACCTGTCGGACCGCGTAGTCGCCGTGCTCGTCCTTCTCGAACTTCACGCCGTACGACTCCAGACGCTGCACCATCCCGAAGCCGCGGGTGGCGGTCTGGCG
This sequence comes from Streptomyces canus, assembly GCF_001514145.1. Lineage (GTDB taxonomy): Bacteria > Actinomycetota > Actinomycetes > Streptomycetales > Streptomycetaceae > Streptomyces > Streptomyces canus. The sequence goes on along the minus strand of NZ_KQ948657.1, from coordinate 854,040 downwards.
GACGGTGGACTGGTCGACGATGCCGTCGTTGGCGCGGGTGATCTCGGCGACGTAGTCGTCCGGTTCGGCGCGGCCGGGGATGACCGCGTTGTTGACGCCGTCCATGCCCATGGCGAGGGCGCCGGAGTGCCGGACGTGGGCCTTCTCCAGCAGCATCACGTCCGCGCCGTGCTCGGCGGCGGTCAGGGCGGCCATGGTGCCGGCGGTGCCGCCGCCGATGACAAGGACGTCGCAGGTGAGTTCCTCGGCGTCGGTGAGCGCGGGGATCTCCAGGGGCGGGTTCACGGAGGTGGTCACCGGGGGGCCTTTCAGGTACCGAGCGAGGAGAGGACGTCGCGCCGCAGCGCCAGGCGTGCCGGGTCGTCGTGCGCCGAGCGGTCGCGCGGGCGGGGCACGTCGCGTACGGCGGTCAGGCGGCCGGAGCCGATGAGCGCGACCCGGTCGCCCAGGAAGAGGGCCTCGTCCACGTCGTGGGTGACGAAGACGACGGTGGCCCCGGTGCCCCGCAGCACCTCGACGAGGAGGTCCTGCATTCCGGCGCGGGTCTGGGCGTCCAGGGCGCCGAAGGGTTCGTCCATGAGGACGGCGCGCGGCGCTCCCGCGAGGGCGCGAGCCAGCTGGGCGCGCTGGCGCTGTCCGCCGGAGACGCGGTGCGGCAGGTGCCGGGCGTGTTCGGCGAGGCCGACGCGCTCCAGCCACGCCGCCGCCTGCCGCCTGCGCTCCGCACGCGGCAACCCCTTGATGGCGAGGGGGAGTTCGACGTTCGCGCGCAGGGTGCGCCAGGGCAGGAGGGCGTCCTCCTGGAAGATCAGGGCGCGGTCGGCGGCGGGGCCCGTCAGCGGGCGTCCGTCCTGGCCGACCTCTCCGGCGAGCGGAGACAACAGTCCGGCCAGCGTGCGCAGCAGCGTCGACTTGCCGCACCCGGAGGGCCCGACGAGGGTCAGGATCTCGCCGGGAGTCACCACGAGGTCCACTCCGTCGAGTACGGGCGCGTCGGGCCGCCCGAGGGTGGCGCCGCGCAGCGCCAGTGCCGCGCCGGTGCGGGCGGGCGAACGGACGTCAGACGAGCTGGTCATGGGGCACGCCCTCCCGAGTCGTGGGACTCACCGGCACGGCGGCCGCGGCACGGTCCACCCGCCGCGGGGACCTGCCGGCGGCGACGTACGACGTCCTCGGCAGCCATCGCGTCAGGCGGCGCCCCAGGAGTTCCACGGCCGTGGAGGTGAGCCAGCCGAGGACGCCGATGGTGACCATGCCGACGAAGACACCCGCGTAGTTGACGACCGTGTAGTCCTGCCAGGTGCGGTAGCCGACGCCGTACTGGCCGGAGATCATCTCGGCGGAGATCACACAGATCCACGAGACGCCGATACCGACGGACAGGCCGCCGAAGATGCCGGGCAGGGCGCCCGGCAGGACGACCGAGGCGAGGATCCGCCACCGGCCGCCGCCCATGGTCAGCACCGCCTCCTCCCACATGGGGGTCAGCGCGCGGACCGCGTGCCGGGTGGAGACCAGGACGGGGAAGAAGGCGGCGGTGAAGGTGATGAAGACGATGCCCTGTTCGTTGGAGGGGAACAGCAGGATCGCGACGGGTACCAGGGCGATCGCCGGGATCGGGCGGACCACCTCCAGGACCGGGCCGAGCAGGTCCTCGGCGAGGCGGGAGCGCGCCACGAGCACGCCCACCGCCACACCGAGCACCGCGGCCAGCAGGAAGCCGGTGAGGATGCGGGTGAGGCTGTCGGTGAGGTCCGTCCAGTAGTCCGGGCCGGACAGCCGGTCGGCGAAGGTACGGGCCACGTCGGCGACCGTGGGGAACTGCGAGAAGCGCAGCCACAGGTCGATGTCGAGACTGGTCAGCAGCTGCCACACGCCGAGGGCGACCGCGAGCGAGGCCGCCCGCAGCGCGTACCGGCCGAGCCGGGGCACCCCCCGGCCCCGGCTCGCGCGCTCCTTCCCGCTCACGACGCCTGCTCCAGCGCCTCGGCGTACGTGACGACACGGGCGCCGCCGTGCGTGGAGACGTAGGCCCGCGCGGTCTCCGGGGCGACGAAGGGCAGCAGTTCGTCGCCGTCGGCCACCCAGACCGCCTTGTCGGCGAACCAGAGGGTGCCGGTGGTGGCGTCGGGGACGTAGGCGGCGCGGATGCCGTCCTGGTGCGCGGAGACGTACGCGAGGAGTTCGGCGGGCGTCTTGAAGCTCTGCGTCCTGGAGGCGCCCTTGGGCCAGACCTCGCTCGCGGAGGCGGACGGCTTCAAGGCGAGGCGACCGGCGTAGTCGGACCCGAGGGCCTTCTTGACGTACTGGTCGTCGACGAAGGAGTCCACGTCCACGTCACCGGTCAGCTTGGCCGCCTTCAGGACCGACACGTCGGCCTTCAGGGCGGAGACCAGCTGGGGCTTGATCGCCGGGTCGAAGGTGGCGATGCCGTGGGCGCCGTTGTAGAGGTAGACGACCTCGGCGGGCAGGCCGGTGGCCTTCGCGACCGACTCGGCGGCGGCGACCGGGTGGGCGTTGAGGTAGTCGGTGGCCTCGGCCTGGGCTTTGAGGAACGCCTCCAGGACCGTCGGCCGCTGCTTCGCGAAGTCCTCGCGGGCGGTGACGCCGTGGAAGGTGGGGAGGTCCAGCTCGGCACCGTCGTAGAGCGCCTTCGCCTTGCCCTGGTAGGCGAGCAGACCGGGCCAGGCGACGAACTGCGACAGGGCGTCCGCGCTGCCCGCCGACAGGGCCGAAGCACCCACCGCGGGCTGCTGGTTGAGCTTCTCGATGCCCTTGTCGGCGTCGATGCCGGCGCGCTGGAGGGCCCGCACGAGGGTGCCGTCGGCGGCGGAGCCGACGCTCGTGGAGACCTTCTTGCCCTTCAGGTCGCCGAGGGAGGCCAGTTTCGAGTTCGGGGAGGTGACGATCGTGTTGAGACCGCCGCGCAGGTTGTAGCCGGTGACCGAGACCAGGCGGGTGGGCTTGCCGAGCTGCTTGCCGCGGGCCGCGTTGATGAGGAGCGGGAAGTCGCCCATCGAGCCGATGTCGATCTTCCCGGCGGTCATCTGGGCGGTGATGGGGGCGCCGGTGGCGTAGTCCTGCCAGTCGACCTTGTAGGTGTGGCCGTCGTGGAGGGAGTTGAGCTGCTTCTCGAAGGAGCCGAGTGAGCGAAGCAGCGTCCCGGCCGTGACCGTGTTGATGGTCTTGGACTGGTAGCCGACGGTGACGGTGACCGTGGAACTGTCGCCCGCCTGGGCACTGCCGCAGGCCGTGGCCGTCAGCGGCGCGAACAGCAGCAGTGCGGCGACAACCGGTTTGTGTTTCATGGGAGTTCTGGACCTCTCACCGGAGCAGATAGGGCATGTTGACCGTGACGGCTCCGGTGGGACAGCGGGCCGCGCACGGGCCGCAGTACCAGCACTCGTCCACGTGCATGTAGGCCTTGCCGCTGCTGGTGTCGATGGCCAGGGAGTCCAGCGGGCACATGTCCACGCAGAGCGTGCAGCCGTCGATGCACTTCGACTCGTCGATGGTCACGGGCACATCGGCCCGCTGGGGCGCCAAGGGCATGGCTGTCTCCAGGAAACGGCTCGGAAAGAGGTCAGAGGGAGCGGTGCAGCAGACCGCTCATCGTGATGCGGTCGCCGCGGAAGCGGATGAACTCCAGGTCGACGGGGCGGCCGTCGGCGAGGTGGGTGAGGCGTTCCAGCATCAGGACGGCCGCGCCGCGCGGGGCTTCCAGTACGGCGGCGGAGTGGGCGTCCGCGTTCACCGCCTCCAGGGTGATCTCGGCGTGGCCGAGGCCCTGGCCGGTGATCGTCTCCAGGAGGCGGAAGACGTCGGTGTTCTCCAGGTCGGCGCCGAGCAGGGCGGTGCCGATGTCGAGGGGGATGTAGGTGAGGTCGAGGGAGAGGGGCAGGCCGTTCAGGCGGCGCAGACGTTCGATGTAGAGGACGTCGGTGCCGGGGGCGATCTGGAGGCGCTGGGCCACCGGGTGGGGGGCGGGGGCCGGGCCCATGGTGCGGACCTCGTTGGTGACCGTGCCGTGTTCGTGCAGGGTTTCCGCGAGGCCCATCAGACGGTCCAGGCCATGGGGGTACTTCTGGCCCACGACCACGGTGCCGACGCCGGGGAGGCGTTCGACCAGGCCTTCGGCGCGGAGCAGGTCCAGGGCTTGGCGGACCGTGTTGCGGGAGGCGCGGTAGTCGGTGGCGAGGGTCGTCTCGTGGGGGAGGGTGCCGTCCTCGAAGCCGCCGGTCAGGAGCTGGTGGCGCAGAAGGTCGGCGAGTTGTCGTGCCTGGTCCGCACGCAGCCGGCGCCGGGCGCGGGCGGCGACGGTGGTCGCGCCTTGGCCGGCGTGGTCCCGGACACGGTCGGTGGGTGACATGGCTGGAACCATACCGAGCTGGTAGGAAAAGCAGTGTTGCCGGATTGTTGCGCCACCTGACGGTGTGACGGTTTGGTGGCTGACCTGCGGTTTCTGCAGCTGTGGGGTGAGATGTGCCACCTGGCACCGCTACACCAGCGCCGACAACCCCGGCCCGAAAACGATCAGCAGCGGCAGCAACGGCACCAGCGCCGCCGTCGCGGACGTGAGTGCCCGCTGCCGGCGCAGCAACCGCGGCGGCGGCTCCAGCAACCGGTCCACCCGCTCACCCAGCAACCGATGACTGGAGGCGCACGACAGCACCCCCCGATGCTGGTTCAGCTCGATCAGCGCCAACGCCGTCGTCAGGTGGCCGCACCGCCGCGACGCCGTGTCGTCCGCCGCCAGCTCCACCAAGCGGTGCGTCTGGTCGCAGAAGTGGGCGAAGAGCGGCACCCGGGGAAATCCCGTGGCCAGCGCGGTCGACAGATGCAGCAGCCAGTCGTGGCGGGCCCGCGCATGTCCGCGCTCGTGGGTGAGGACGGCGTCCAGCTGGTGATCGGTCAGCCGGTGCAGCGCACCGGTCGTCACGATCAGCTGCGGCGGATTCCCCGGCATCCACCAGGCGTCCGGATACTCGTCCTCCAGCACCAGCAGGGGACCGCGCGCGACAGCACCCAGCCCGGCCGGCAGATCCGGCGCCCGCTCCCGCAGATGCTCACGGGCGAGCCCCTGGCGCCGACGGGCCTCGACCAGTTCACGGGCCAGCATCGCCGTGGTCCACGCGGCCCCGCCCGCCAGCAGCAGGGTCAGGGCGACCGCCCAGAGCGGCGCCGCCGAGAGGTCGTACGCCGCGGTGACGGCCGGCGGCGCCGGGGCGAACACATGGTCGCGGACCGTGTGGAAGACCGCCGCCGCCCCCAGCACCAGCGCCGTCAGACAGCACAGCAGCACCGTGGCGACCAGGCACTGCCACACCCACAGCCCGACCACCGGTTCCCGTTCGGGCCACGCTGACCGGGTGAGCGCACGCGGCACCGGCACGGCGGCCGCTACGGCGACGGTGCTCAGCAGGAGCAGGCAGAGAGTCATGCCACGGGCTCCGCTTCCTGATCGGAGACAGGGAAGGTGGGGCAGGGTGGTGAGGTGCTGCGGGGCGGCCGGTACGTCGTCCCACGTATGCCGCCCGCCGCCAGTATGCCGTGAGCGGACGCCCTGCGGCAGGACTCGAACAGCACCGGACGCCTCACACCTCCCCGGGCACCACCCGTCCCGTCACTTCCCCGAGCCCCACCCGGACCCCGCCCGGGCCGGGAGCCCACGCCGACAGCGTCACCACGTCCCCGTCCTCCAGGAACGTCCGCTTACCGTCGGGGAGTTCGAGCGCGTCCCGGCCGTTCCAGGTCAGCTCCAGCAGCGAACCCCGCTCGCCCGCCGAGGGCCCGCTCACGGTCCCCGAGCCGTACAGGTCACCCGTCCTCAGCGACGCCCCGTTCACCGTCATGTGAGCCAACTGCTGGGCCGCCGTCCAGTACATGGTGGAGAACGGCGGCTCCGACACCACGTGGCCGTTGACCGCGACGGAGATCCGCAGGTCGTAGCCACCCGGTTCCACGTCGGACGCGGTGTCGTCCAGATACGGCAGCAGCTCGTGCGTCCGCTCCGGCGGCGCCACCCGCGCCTCCTCCAGCGCGTCCAGCGGGGTGATCCACGCCGACACCGACGTGGCGAAGGACTTGCCGAGGAACGGGCCGAGCGGGACGTACTCCCAGGCCTGGATGTCCCGCGCGGACCAGTCGTTGAGCAGACACAGCCCGAAGACGTGCTCCCGGAAGCCGTCGAGCCCGACCGGCCGGCCCAGCTCCGAGGGTGTCCCGACCACGAAACCGACCTCCGCCTCGATGTCGAGCCGCACGGACGGCCCGAAGACGGGAGAGGCGTCGGAGGGGGCCTTCCGCTGCCCCGAGGGCCGTACGACATCCGTCCCCGACACCACCACCGTGCCCGCGCGGCCGTGGTACCCGATCGGCAGGTGCTTCCAGTTGGGGGTCAGGGAGTCGGCGGCGTCGGGCCGGAACATCTGGCCGACGTTTCGCGCGTGGTTCTCCGAGGCGTAGAAGTCGACGTAGTCCGCGACCTCGAAGGGCAGATGGAGGGCGACCGACGACAGCGGGTGGAAGAACCCCGCGACGGCCTCCTGGTGCGCCGGCACGGTCACCCACGCGGTGAGCGCGCGCCGCACGTCCGACCAGGCCGTGCGGCCGGCGGCGAGGAGCGGGCCCAGGGAGGGCCGGGCGAGCAGGGAGACGTACGGGGAACCGAGGGCGGCGGCCGCCGCGCCCGCGTCGAGGACGTGGTCACCGAGGCGGACGCCGACGGTCCGGTCGGACGAACCCGGCGGCGAGAACACTCCGTACGGAAGGTTGTGCGGGCCGAAGGGGTCGCCCTCGGGCACGTCGAAGGGGACATCGAAGGGGGGCATGAGGTGCTGCCTCACTCTCGCGCATGCCGTGCGGTGCAGGTGGTCGCGGCACACGTTACGTCCGAGTCGCCTGTCGCGGCAGTGCATGAAGGGACAGCAATGCGGCTAAAGAGTTCGCAATGTCCTGTTACGGGACACTCGGAGGCTTCCATTCCGGCTTAGCGTCCTTTGCGAGTACGGACGGGATGGGTGGGGTCGCGTCCGTGGGGGGACGCGTGGGGGGACCGTGGCCAGGAGCGCGAGCAGTGTGCCATTCGAGGCCGATCGTGAGGTACCGGCCCTGATCGTCAAGTTCGGCGACTACCCGCTGCACCACGGCGGAGTCGGCGCGATCCGCAGTCTGGGCCGCCTCGGCGTGCCCATGTACGCCATCACGGAGGACCGCTACACGCCCGCGGCCGCCTCCCGGTATCTCACCCGCGCGTTCGTCTGGCCGACGACCGGCACCGAGGACCCGGGCCGGCTGATCGAGGGACTGATCCGGATCGGGCGCCGCATCGGCCGTCCCGCCGTCCTCGTACCGACCGACGAGGAGGCGGCGGTCCTGATCGCCGAGCACCAGAGCGACCTCTTCGGCCGCTTTCTCTTCCCGCGCGTGGAGCCCGGCCTGCCACGCCGGCTGGCGAGCAAACAGGGCCTGCACGAACTGTGCGTGGAACACGGGATCGCGAGCCCGGAGGCCGCCTTCCCGCAGTCGTACGACGACATCGTGGACTTCGCCGAGAAGGCCCGCTTCCCGGTGGTGGCCAAGAACCGCGAGGCGTTCGTACGGCGCCGGCGACCCGCGGTGAACGGCACCACGCGCATCGCCACCCGTGAAGGGCTGCTCGCCCTCGCCCGTGACTGGGGCGAGCGGCCCGGGGTGATCCTCCAGGAGTACCTGCCGCGAGAGGAGGCCGAGGACTGGATCGTGCACGCCTATTTCGACCGCAACTCCACACCGCTGGCCCTGTTCACCGGCGTCAAGGTGCGCTCCTGGCCGCCGCACGCGGGCATGACGGCCAACGCGTACGTCGTCGACAACCCGGAACTCGCGGATCTCGCCGCACGTTTCATCAAACAGATCGGCTACACCGGCATCATCGACCTCGACCTGCGCTTCGACCGGCGCGACGGTCAGTACAAACTGCTCGACTTCAACCCACGCATGGGCGCCCAGTTCCGGCTCTTCGAGAGCGAGTCGGGGGTGGACGTCGTCCGCGCCATGCACCTGGATCTGACCGGGCGTGCCGTTCCGGAGGGGGAACAGCGGGCCGGTCACCGCTATGTCGTGGAGAACATCGACCTGCCCGCCCTGCTCGCCTACCGCCGCAGCGGCTATACGACACCGCACGCGCCGAAGCGGCCCAGCGGGACCGAGCTGGCCTGGTTCGCGGGTGACGACCCGCTGCCGTTCCTCACGATGCTCGGGCGCTTCGTGCGGCCGGGCGCCAAGCATCTCCACCAGCTGTGGCGGGCCAACCGCCGTGGCAGCGCGACCAGTTGAACAGCGGAACCACCACGAAGTGACGAAGTGACGTCCTGGGGAGGGACTTCGTGATCCATCCGGTAGCAGTCATCGGCGCCGGGCCCTTCGGCCTGTCGACCGCGGCCCATCTGCGGGCGCGCGGCATACCCGTGCGCGTCTTCGGCGACCCCATGGTCAGCTGGCGCGACCACATGCCCGCGGGCATGCTCCTCAAGTCGACCCCGGCCGCCTCCAACCTCGACGCGCCCCAGCCCGGGCACACCCTCGTCGACTACTGCGACGCGGCGGGGATCCCCCGGCTGGTGACGGACGAGGACATCGTCCCCGTGGAGACCTTCATCGCCTACGGCCAGTGGTTCCAGCAGAAGCTGGTGCCCGGGCTGGAGCAGGTGCGGGTGGTGTCCGTGGACCGGAGCGAGCAGGGGGGTTTCCCGCTCAAGCTCGACTCGGGGGAGTCGTTCACCGCGCGGGCGGTCGTCGTCGCCACCGGTCTGTCGGGGCTCTCCCACCTGCCCCCGGAGCTGGCCGCCGCCGCGGCCGACGGACCCGCCCCGACCGGCCCGGTATCCCACAGTTCCCAGCACCACGACCTCACCCGCTACTCCGGCAAGGAGCTGATCGTCGTCGGCGCCGGCCAGTCGGCGCTGGAGACGGCCGCCCTGGCGGCGGAGGCGGGCGCGCAGGTCAGGGTGGTCGCCCGCGGCCGCGGCAACGTGGACTTCGGCGCACCGCCGTGGAAGCAGCCCAGGCTGCGCCCCGAGTCGCCCTTCGGCCGGGCCTGGTCGCTGTGGGCCCTGACCTACTACCCGCACCCCTACCGCCACCTCCCGGCCGGCACCCGCCACTACCTGGTCCGACGGGTCCTCGGCCCGCTCGGCGCGTGGTGGCTGCGCGACCGTTTCGAGGGGAAGGTGCGGGTCACCGAGGTGGACCGCATCCTCAAGGCGGACACGTCACAGGGGCACCCGAGCCTGGAGGTCCTCACGGACGCCGGGACCGTGGACCGCCTCGCCGCCGACCACGTCATCGCGGCCACCGGTTACCGCGTCGACCTCGCCGCGATGGGCTTCCTCGGGCATGAACTGCGCACCGCCCTCGCCGTCAGCCGGGGCACGCCCCGGCTCGGCGCCGGATACGTCTCCTCCGTACCGGGCCTGTACTTCACCGGTCTGCCGGCGGCGGCGTCCTACGGCCCGGTGATGCGCTTCGTGTGCGGCACGGAATTCGCCTCCCCGAGGCTCGCCCGGCATTTGGCGGCGGCCCACGGCTAGTGCCTCGGCAGGCACCGTTCGCCCCGTCGCGACGCCCGGCACGCCGAGAGCACGCTCCCCCACGAGGGGGCTCCTCGACGGGCCAACGTCACGTGGCGGCGGCCCACGGCCGGCCTCACGACGTGCACACGTCCTTCAGCCGGTCGGCCGCCGCGTCGATCCTGCCGGTGTCCGGGTGGGTGTCTCCGTCAAGGATGGACCTGTTGTAGTCCTCGATCGCCTGGTCGAGGTCCTTGACGGCCTTGTCGACCTTGCTGCCGGCCGAGTCGTCGTGGGCCTTGTTGATCTCGTCGACGTTCTTGTCGATCGTGGCGATGGATTCGTCGGTCTTGGAGGGGTCCTTCACCGCGTCCCAGCCGGCCTCGTGGATGGCCTTGACGCTGTCGGCGATGGTGTCGGCGTTCGACACGCAGTCCAGGGAGTTGTCCACGTCGTCGGGGTCGCAGCCGGTGGCGAGGACGGCGGTGAGGGCGACGGCGGTCAGGGCGGTGGCGATGGTGAGGCTACGGCGCATGGCTGTGGCCAACCCTTTCTCGGGGCGGATTCGATACCGTCCACGATTCCGTCGCCCGCCCACCGCCACGAGGGAGCTGCCCGGCGTATGCACGGTGTAGCGGGCTACACCGCTCCTCTTGACTGAGCAGGAGTGAGTCCGGCTCAGCCGCACGCCCCGAACGGTCTTGGGCGAACCATCACACGATCGAGCTGGTACGGGGTTCTTCAACGAGCCGTTGCAACCCCGCGGCCCGCCCTACGACCGATAGCGCCCCAGCGTCCGCAGCCCCGGCAGCGCCCGGTCCTGGAAGTCGAACAGCGCCAGGTTCTCCCACGCGTTGCCCGAGGAGGAGTCCGTCGGGTCCCAGCCGCTGCCCGCGCGGTAGGTCCACAGGCCCTCCCAGTAGCAGTAGCCCAGCCCCTGCCCGTCCGGCACACCGGCCGCGAGGTCGGCCACCTCGCGCAGCCATGCGGCCTGGCCGGCCGGAGTGGCGGGGAAGCCCTCGGTCAGCTGCGAGGGGTCGTTCAGGATGTCGTTGACGTCGTCCTCGCTCTCCAGCATGAACGGGTACGCCGTCTCGGCTATCACACACGGCTTGCCGTAACGCGCGGTGATGTCCGCTATGTTGGCGGCCGCGTTCGCGATCGGGCCGTGCCAGAACGGGTAGTAGGAGAGCCCGATGATGTCGAAGTCGACGCCGTACGCCACCATGTTGTCGAACCACCAGCGGTACAGCCCGTTGTCGCCGCCGTTCGCCAGGTGCAGGATCGTGCGGATCCGCGGGGTGGTGTCGTGCGCCGCGCTCAGACCGGCCTTGAGGAAGGCGGTCATGGTGTCGAAGTGCTCCCAGTTGCCCTCGGGCCAGATCAGACCGCCGTTCAACTCGTTGCCGATCTGAACGAGTTGAGCCGGGGTGCCCTGCCGCTTCAGCGCTCCCAGGACGTCGGCCGTGTGGTCGTACACCGCGCGCGTCAGGCCCGCCACGTCCAGGTCCGCCCAGGCGGCCGGCTTGGTCTGGTGGGCAGGGTCGGCCCAGCTGTCCGAGTAGTGGAAGTCGATCCAGATGCCGACCCCGGCCCGCTTGAGGCGCCGGGCGAGCGGCAGGACGTGCGCCTTGTTGTTGTAGCCGTCGGCCGGGTTCACCCACACCTTGAGGCGGGCGTGGGTGACGCCGGCCTGAGCGAGCAGGCGGACGGGGTCCTCGCGGCGGCCGTCGGCCGTGCGGTAGACGGCGCCGTGGGCCTCGTTCTTCGGCAGCGAGGAGATGTCGACGCCCCGGATCTCCAGGCGACCGCCGCCGGAAGAGCTGGACGAGCCGGACGCGCCGGGAGCTGCCACGGCCTGGGTCGCCCCCAGCACCGGAACGGCCAGCGCGGCGGCTCCGGCAGCGGTGAGAACACTGCGTCTGCGCATGTCAAGGGGTCCTTTCGCGGACGGTCACGGGGATACCGGCCCTGCGGTGACTTCGGCGGCCGGGGGTAGGCCGGGGAGCGGGGCGAGGGGAGTCGGCGTAACGCCTGACGATCACAGAAAACCCTCATTTTCTGTGATCGTGCACAGCTCCCCTCGCCCCTGTCATCGGCGAGCAACAAGTAGGTAACCCCACGCCCCCGCCATTGACAAGGGGCCGAAACAATTCTCTACTGTGCACGATCACAGAGCCGCGCGGCCCTCGCGCACAGCCTCTCGGTCACGTCCGCAGAACCTCCCCCCACGGCGGTTGCCGCGTACGCGGGACGTGCGGGACGGCTGGTTCCAAGTCAGGGGAGATGAAGATGTCGATCAACCGCCGCCAGATCAGCAGGCGCAGCATCCTTGCCGGGGCCACAGCCCTCGGCCTCACGAGCACCCTCGCCGCCTGCGGCGGTTCCGACGACAAGGACTCCGGCGGGAGCAGCGGACCGGTCAAGCTGACCTACTGGTCCTGGGCTCCGAACATGGAGAAGGTCGCCGCGATCTGGAACAAGAAGAACCCGGACATCACGGTGACCGTGTCCAAGCAGGCCAGCGGTGGCGAGATCGTCTCCAAGCTGATCACCGCGAAGAAGGCCGGCAACGCCCCCGACCTCATCCAGGTCGAGTACCAGTCCCTGCCGACCCTGGTCTCCAACGACGTCCTGGCCGACATCACCAAGTACGCGGGCAGCACCAAGTCCGAGTTCGCCGAGGGCCTTTGGGGCATGGTCACCCTCGGCACGGACGCGCTCTACGCGATCCCGCAGGACGCCGGGCCGCTGATGTTCTACTACCGCGAGGACCTCTTCAAGAAGCACGGACTCAGCGTCCCGAAGACCTGGACGGAGTTCGCCGAGACCGCCCGCGCCGCCAAGAAGGCCGTCCCGGACGCCTACTTGACCACGTTCTCCTCCAACGACCCCGGTCTGTTCGCGGGCCTCGCCCAACAGGCCGGCGGCAAGTGGTGGACCGTCGACTCGGCCGGCAAGTGGACCGTCGGCATCGACGACGCGGCCACCAAGCAGGTCGCCGAGTTCTGGGGCGGCCTGGTGCAGGAGGGCGTCATCGACAACCAGCCGATGTACACCCCGGCCTGGAACAACGCCCTCAACAAGGGCACCCACCTGGCCTGGGTCTCCGCCGTCTGGGCGCCCGGTGTGCTGGTCTCCTCCGCCCCCGACACCAAGGGCAAGTGGCGCATGGCCCCGCTGCCGCAGTGGAAGTCCGGCGAGAACGTCACCGGCAGCTGGGGCGGTTCGTCCACCGGTGTCTCCACCGACTCCCAGCACGCCGAGGCCGCCGCCAAGTTCGCCACCTGGCTGAACACCGACCCGGAGGCGCTGGCCGCCCTGGTCAAGGAGGTCGCGATCTACCCGGCCGCCACGAAGGGCCAGTCCGGGAACGTCCTCACCACACCGGAGTTCTTCTCCAACCAGGCGGACTTCTACACGACGGCCGGCGAGATCGCCGCGACCACCGCCGCCGCGGCCTGGGGCCCCAACGTCAACACGGCCTACACCACCTTCCAGGACGCGTTCGGCAAGGCCACCAAGGCGAAGAAGGAGTCCCAGTTCGACTCCGCCCTCGCCACCGTGCAGTCGAAGACCTTCGGCGACATGAAGAAGCAGGGCTTCGAGGTGACCGAGGCATGACCAGCGCTCCGCTCAAGGGCTCCGACCTCACCGAGGTCGGGCCCTTGGCGGACGGCACCGGCACCGCCCAGTCCGTCCGCCCCAGCCGCCCCCGCCGCCGTGGTCGCGGTCGCAGCGCACCGTACTGGTTCCTGGTGCCCACCCTGACCCTCTTCGCCGCCTTCACCGTGGTGCCCATCGGGTACGCGATCTGGCTGAGCCTGCACAGGGTCCAGGTCAAGGGCATCGGCCTCGGCAAGGGTGCCCGCTCACAGGTCTGGAACGGCATCGGCAACTACACCGACGTCCTCAAGGACTCCGAGTTCGGCCACAGCGTCCTGCGCGCCTTCGGCTACGGCCTCATCGTCATCCCGACCATGCTGGGGCTCGCGCTGCTGTTCGCGCTGATGCTGGACACCCCGAAGGCGCGCAGCGCGCCCTTCGCCAGGCTGATGATCTTCCTGCCCTACGCGGTGCCGGGCATCATCGCCGCCCTGATGTGGGGCTTCCTCTACCTGCCGGACGTCAGCCCCTTCTACTACCTGCTCGACAAGTTCGGCCTCCCGCAGCCCGACCTGTTCGACGGCGGCAACCTCTACCTCTCCTTCGCGAACATCGCGGTCTGGGGCGGCACCGGCTTCAACATGATCGTCATCTACACCGCCCTGCGGGCGATCCCGCCGGACATCTACGAGGCGGCCAGGATCGACGGCGCGTCCAACCTCAACATCGCCCTGAGGATCAAGATCCCGATCGTGATGCCCTCCCTGGTGCTCACCTTCTTCTTCTCGGTGATCGCCACCCTCCAGGTCTTCACCGAGCCGATGGCCCTCAAGCCCCTGACCAACGGGCTGCCCAGCTCGTGGAGCCCGCTCATGGCCATCTACGACAAGGCCTTCCTGCAGTCCGACATCTACGGCGCCTCCGCCACCGCGGTCGTCCTGGCCCTGGCCACGTTCGTCCTCTCCTTCACCCTGCTGCGCATCTCCGACCGCTACACCCGGGAGGACCGGGCATGACCCCCCTCACCCTCACCGCCGACACCACCGGCAGGGCCGCCAAAGCACGGCGCACGGCCTGGGTGCCCACGCTCGTCCTGCTCCTCGGCGCCCTGTACTGCCTGATCCCCATCGCCTGGGTGGTCATCGCGGCGACCAAGGACCGGTCGGAGCTCTTCTCCACCTTCACCTTCGCTCCCGGCAGCGGCTTCCTGCAGAACCTGAGCGACCTGACGGACTACCGCGACGGCATCTTCTGGAAGTGGATGGCCAACTCGGCCTTCTACGCCGGTTTCGGCGCCCTGCTCTCGGCCGCGGTCTCCGCCGCCGGCGGCTACGCGCTCGGCCGGTTCGCCTTCCGGGGCCGTGAGGCCATCTTCAAGATGATCCTGGCCGGCGTCCTGGTGCCGTCCATCGTGCTCGCCGTACCGCAGTACCTGCTGCTGTCGAAGCTGGGCATGGCCGACTCGTACTGGTCGATGCTGCTGCCCTCGATCCTCTCGCCGTACGGCGTCTACCTGGTCCGCATCTACGCCGCCGCCTCGGTGCCCGCCGAGCTGATGGAGGCGGCCCGCATGGACGGCGCGAGCGAGTGGAGGATCTTCTCGCGGATCGCCGTACCGATGATGATGCCGGGCCTGATCACGGTGTTCCTCTTCCAGTTCGTCGGCATCTGGAACAACTTCCTGCTGCCCTACGTGATGCTCGCCGACGACGAGAAGTTCCCGATCACCCTCGGCCTCTACACGCTGCTCGCGCAGGGCGCCTCGCAGCCGGCCCTCTACACCCTGGTCATCACCGGCTGTCTGCTCGCGATCCTCCCGCTGATCGGGCTCTTCCTGGTGATCCAGCGGTTCTGGTCCCTGGACCTGCTCAGCGGCTCGGTCAAGGCCTGAGGCCCCGGACCCCCTTTCACGAACGAGGAACATGACCACCAGCGCGAACGGACGCCGAAGGCCCCCGACCATCCACGACGTGGCCCGGGAGGCGGGCGTCTCGCGGGGCACCGTCTCCCGCTTCCTGAACGGCGGCCACTACGTCTCGCCCGCCGCCCGGCGGGCCGTGGAGGCCGCCATCAGGAAGACCGGTTACGTGGTCAACCGGCATGCGCGCAGCCTCAGCACGGGCCGGTCGGACTCGGTGGCGTTCCTGCTGACGGAGCCCCAGGAGAAGTTCTTCGAGGACCCCAACTTCAACGTCCTGCTGCGGGGCTGCACCGAGCGGCTCGCCGGGCACGACATCCCGCTGCTGCTGATGCTGGCCGAGAGCGACGACGACCGGCGCCGGCTGACCCGGTACATCACCTCGGGTCACGTCGACGGCGTGCTGCTGCTCTCCAACCACAGCGGTGACCCGGTCGCCGCCGAACTCCACGACGCCGGGATCCCGTTGGTGGTCTGCGGCAAGCCGATAGGGCTCGGTTCCAAGGTGAGTTACGTGGCGGCCGCCGACCGCGAGGGCGCGCAGGAGATGGTCCGCCATCTGCTCACGGGGGGCCGGCGCCGCGTCGGCATGGTCACCGGGCCGCTGGACATGCCGGGCGGCCCCGACCGGCTGGCCGGCTACCGGGACGTGCTCGCCGAGGCGGGCCTGCCCTACGACCCGGCGCTCGTGGTCGAGGGCGACTTCCGGCGCAGCGGCGGCGAACGGGCGGCCCGTCGCCTGCTGGCCCAGGCCCCCGACATGGACGCCGTCTTCGTCGCCTCCGACCTCATGGCCCTGGGAGTCGTCAACGTCCTTCAGCAGGCCGGGCGTTCGGTTCCCGGTGACATCACCGTCGGCGGCTTCGACGACTCACCCGCGGCCACCGCCATCGCCCCCGCCCTCACCACCATGCGCCAGCCCTTCGACCGCATCAGCGCCGAGATGGTCCGCATGCTCCTCGCCCAGATCGCCGGCGAGGACACGGCCGGGGTGATCCTCCCGACGGAACTGGTGGTCCGGGACTCGGCGTAGGCGCTCCGCCGGCGGCGCGGTGTGATGGGTGAGCCGCACGACGCAGGTGGGGGCACGGCGACGCGGCGCACGCCGGCCTTGGCCGTTGCGCGCCGCTCCCCGGCCGACCGCCGCGTCAACAGGGCGGAGCCGCACGGGACATGCCCCTGCCCGGCCCTGCCCGCTCTCGTGGCGCATGCCGGCGGGCCGTCAGCGCTGCCGCACCCCCGGAAACCGGAACTGCGGTCAACGGATGTGAAAGCAGCAGCCGTCCGGTTCGCGTCGAGTCGCAGGGGCCAACCATCCGTATTCTCTGATCATGGCCGCCTCCCCCGCATATGCACTGATCGCCACCGACCTGGACGGCACGCTGCTCCGCGCCGACGACACCCTCTCCGACCGGTCGTTGACCGCGCTCGCGCGGGCGGCCGCGAGCGGCGCCCGGCATCTCGTCGTGACGGGACGGCCGGCGCCCAGAGTGCGGCCGCTGCTCGACGACCTGGGCAGTACGGGGCTCGCGGTGTGCGGGCAGGGCGCGCAGGTGTACGACGCCGGCGCGGGCCGTCTGCTGTGGTCGGTGACCCTGGACCGGGAGCTGGCCGAGACCGCCCTCGGGAAGATCGAGGCCGAGGTCGGCCAGGTGTACGCGGCCGTCGACCAGGACGGTGTCGACGGGCTCACGCTCATCGAGCCGGGCTATCTGATGCCCCATCCGACCCTGCCGGCCGTGCGGGTCGGCCGGCGCGACGACCTGTGGTGCGAGCCGATCAGCAAGGTGCTGCTGCGCCATCCCTACCTGTCCGACGACGAGTTGGCGGTGACGGCGCGCTCGGTGGTGGGCTCGCTGGCCACGGTCACCATGTCGGGGCCCGGGACCGTCGAACTCCAGCCATGCGGCATCACCAAGGCGACCGGTCTCGCGCTGGCCGCCGAACACCTGGGCCTGGGACCGGAGATGACGATCGCCTTCGGGGACATGCCCAACGACATCCCCATGTTCGACTGGGCGGCCCACGGCGTCGCGATGGCCAACGCCCACCCCGAACTCAGGGCCGTGGCCGACGAGGTGACCCTGTCGAACGAGGACGACGGCATCGCCGTCGTCCTCGAAAGACTGTTTCCCGAGGCCTAGTAGGCGCCCCAGACGTTGTCGATGGACCCGTACCGCTGGGCCGCGTAGTTGCAGGCCGCGGTGATGTTCGCGACCGGGTCGTACGGGTCCCACGACGTGTTGGCCACGTGGTAGGCGTTGAAGGTCGGGTCGATCACCTGGAGCAGGCCCTTGGAGGGGGTGCCGGCGGCCGCGTTGGAGTCCCAGAGGTTGATGGCCCAGGGGTTGCCGGAGGACTCACGGATGATGTTGCGGTAGATGCTGTCGTAGGAGCCGGGAATCCCGTGCTCCGCCATGACGGCGAGCGAGGCGCGGATCCAGCCGTCCAGGTTGTTGGGGTAGCCGAGCGTGGCTGCGGTCTGCACGGTCGGGGTGGCCGCGGACGCGCTGGTCGCGCCGATCAGGGGGAGCGCGAGCACGGCGACTCCGGTGCCGGCGACGGCGAGCTTGCGGACGAGACGGCTGGTGCGGGTACGTCGGTGCTGAGCGGCAGCAGACATGGCGAAGTTCCTCTCCGGCGCCTGCGAGGTGAGCTGTCGGGTTCGGGCTGGAGTTGCCCGGCCACGCCTACGAAAGGCGTGACTTCACCCCGAGCCGTACCGGTATGTCCGAAGACGCCCGGTCCGGCGGCTTACCTGGGTCCCCCGCTCCTGCCCTGGTTTCTCGGTGGGTGTACGGGCGGTGGCAGGATTCGGCGTCCGCCCGACAGGCCGGGAACGTATGCGAGAGCACATGTCCGGAACAAGTGGCGAATTCACATGCGATGCCTATTGACCTTGGTCTGAGGCATTTGGGGCACTTGATCCTTTGCGGTCGCCAAGCTCAACTGATGCTTTGGCAAAGGCGGATCGCAAGATTCCGGATCGGTGTCTGTTCACCTGCCCGCGTGGGCCAAGTCACAGCCGAGCACAAGAGGGGTAAAACGGTCAAGAGTGCCCAACTCGTGGTCAACCGCCCGTCCGTGGGATCCGCTTCTCCCAGGTCCGGTGGAAGACCACCTCACCGCCGTCGGTGCAGACGACCTCGTTCGAGGTGTGGAAGTCCGTCCCGTCGCAGGTGATCTCCGAGCGGGTCCGGACCGTCGTGTCCCAGGCGAGCTCCGGGCGGTGCAGCCGGATCGACCAGTCCGAGCGGGTGCGGGCGGACAGCGGGTCGTGCTCGTCGATCGTGTACGTCTCCCGCGCGTCCTCGGTGAACTCCAGACCGTCGGGGTACACGCGCGTGCCGCCGTACCGCGGGTCGACCTCGAGACGCCACTCGCCCTTGGCCACGTCACGGACGACCAGGCGCTCGGGGCGCGGCTCGTCGAAGGTCGCGGGGTGGCTGACGCCGAGCGGCTCGGACTGCTCCGGCTCCTCGAACGCGATGTCCGAGGCGGCTTCACGCGCGCGTACCGGCAGTTCGAGGAAGCTCCCCGCGGGCTCCAGCGTGAATCCCGCCTGTGAACCGGGCTGCGGCCAGATCCACGGCCAGTACGCCGAGGAGACGGCGAGCCGGATGCGGTGGCCGGGCGGGAACGCGTGCCCGATGCCGTTCAGTTCGAAGCTCACCTCCTGCGTCGCGCCCGGCTCCCAGGGCACCGCCCGGTCCCGCCCATGGCGTGCCGAGAGGTTCAGTACGCCCCGTGTGACCAGGGTCGACGACCCGTCCGGGGCGACATCGCACAGCCGCGCGACGACCTGCCCGCGCGACACCTCCGAGGTCACCCGAAGCCGCACCCGCGGCCGCCCGAGGACCCACGTCTCCTCACCCACCGCGAACTCGAAGCAGGCCGAACGCGCGTCCTCCTCCCGCTGGTCCGGCGGCAGGTCGGCGTCGTTCCCGAACGGGAAGAAACGGCCGGCGTCCACGCCCGTGTGCTGCGGGGAGCGGACCTGGACAGCGGGGCCCTGGAGGCCGTACGACACCGTCGTCACGTTCGGGGAAGGCCACGCCGGCTCGCCGACCCAGCGGCCGGGCAGGGTGTCGTAGACCGTGGCCGGGGGATGGGAGTCGCTCACGTAGGCCCTCAGGAGCGGTTCCCGCATGACGCCGGTGTCGACGCCCTTCAGGTGCTGGTCCCACCAGCGCAGGGTCTCCTGGAGGAAGCCGATCGCCGGGCCGGGCGGCAGACCGCGGTCCGGGTACTGGTGGGACCACGGACCGATGAGCCCCCGTACGCGCTCGGCGGGGAGGTGCTCGACGAGTCTGAGGACCGTGTCGCGGTACGGGTCGTGCCAGCCGCCCACCGCGAGGACGGCCGCGTCGATCGCGCCGTAGTCCTCGCAGACGCTGCCGTGGCGCCAGTAGGCGTCGCGGGTCTGGTGGTCGAGCCAGGTGTGGATGAACGGGTCGACCTGTTCGAGCCGCCCCAGCCACATGTCCCGCCACGCGTCGCCGACATGGAGCGGATCCGGCGGCCGGGAGACGAAGGCGAGCATCGTCGCCGCCCAGGCGTGCATGTCCACTGCCAGGACGGAACCACCCATGTAGTGCACGTCGTTGTCATAGCGGTCGTCGGTGGAGCAGACCGTGACGACCGCCTTGAGCGGCTCGGGCGCGAGGGCCGCGACCTGGAGGGAGTTGAAGCCGCCCCAGGAGATGCCGAACATGCCGACCCGGCCGTCGCACCAGGGCTGCGCGGCCAGCCAGTTGACGACCTCGACCCCGTCGGCGAGCTCGGTCGCGGAGTACTCGTCACCCGGCACGCCCTCGCTGTTGCCGTGCCCACGCACGTCGACGCGGACGGAGGCGTAGCCGTGGCCCGCGTACCAGGGGTGGCGCTGCCCGTCGCGGGGAGCGGTCCAGTCGGTGAGCCGATGGGGCAGGTATTCGAGGATCGCGGGTACCGGTTCGGGGGTGAGGGGCCGCCACACGCGTGCGTACAGGAGCGTCCCGTCCGGCAGCGGGATGCGGACGTCGTCGTGGGTCGTCTCGTAGGGGAAGGACGTACGGATGTGCATCGGTGGGGTCCCGTCGGTTTCAGTGCACCGGGTGCATGGTGCGGCGCAGCCGGGGCGCGGCGGCCATCACCGCGACGATCAGCCGCACCGCCCGCCTCATCGCCGCGGGCGCGAGGGCGAGCTCGGCGGTCTCCCTGCGTTCGGCCAGGTGGCGGCGGCCCAGGACGTACTGGATCAGGCCGAAGGTCAGGCCGATCGCGGCCGCCGAGAAGCCCCAGTGCCAGCCCTTGTGGTCGCCGAGCCGGCCGGTGATCAGCAGGCCCGCGAAGGCGCCGATGTTGATCGCCATGCAGTACGGCGCGAAACCCGCGTCCCGGCGGTCGTCGTCCGTGGCGTAGAGCTTGCCGACCATGGTGGCCGCGTTGGGCTTCAGGAGTCCGGTGCCGGCGCCGATGAGGCCGAGGCCCACCCAGGTCATGGTGCCGGTCGGGACGGACATGGCGTAGTGGCCGCAGGCGATCAGGACGCCGCCGCACAGCGCGGCGCGGTACGAGCCGAGGATGCGGTCGGCGAGCCGGCCGCCCGCGACGGAGACCGGGTGGACGAGGGTGCCGTGGGCCGCCGAGACGGACGCGGCGGTTCCGGCCGACATGCCCAGACCGCCGTGCGCGAGCGTGTCGGCGAAGTACAGGACGAGGATGGCCTGCATGCCGCTCGATCTCGACTGCGGTTCGGGACACGGGCGGCTACTTCCCTACAAGTCGATAGATATCCGTTCTTTTCAGGTGATCAAAAACATACCGGTCGTGATCCGATACCGCCTGGCATGGACGGGGCGGGCGCTATCGGTGATCCAAAGATGACCGGATACGCTGACTTGAGTGATGGCAGCGACCTATCGACATTCCGTATAACCGCCAGTGGGACACCAGCAGACAGGAGACCCCTCGTGACCGTCGTCGGGCCGTTCGGGCTGAGCGTGCGGGACCAGGCTCTGGAAGCCGATGTCCAGGCCGGAATGGCGGCTGTCGAGGAGGGATTGCTCGAAGCCACCAAGAGTGAGGTTCCCTTCATCACCGAGGCCGCCCAGCATCTGGTGCGCGCGGGTGGAAAGCGGTTCCGTCCGCTCCTCGTGATGCTCGCTGCCCAGTTCGGGGACCCCTATACGCCGGGCGTGGTGCCATCGGCCGTGGTGGTGGAGCTGACCCACCTCGCGACGCTCTACCACGACGACGTCATGGACGAGGCCGAGGTCCGGCGCGGCGTCGACAGCGCCAACACCCGCTGGGGCAACTCGGTCGCCGTACTGACCGGCGACTTCCTGTTCGCCCGCGCCTCGCACATCCTGGCCGACCTCGGGCCCGAGGCGGTCCGGGTGCAGTCGGAGGCGTTCGAGCGCCTGGTCACCGGCCAGATCCTGGAGACGGCCGGGCCGCAGGACGGCCGGGACCCGGTCGAGCACTACCTCGACGTGCTCGGCGGCAAGACGGGCTCGCTGGTCGCGGTCTCGTGCCGCTTCGGGGCGATGATGTCCGGTGCCGACGAGACGGTCGTGGACGTCCTGACCCAGTACGGCGAGCGTCTCGGCGTCGCCTTCCAGCTCGCCGACGACGTCCTGGACATCGCCTCCGACTCCCACGAGTCCGGCAAGACGCCGGGCACGGACCTGCGCGAGGGCATCCCCACGATGCCGGTACTGCGGCTGCGCGAGCGGGCCGCCCGCCTCGGTCTGGCCGACGACATCGCCCTGTGCGAGCTGCTCGACTCCGACCTCACCGACGACGCCCGGCACGCGGAGGCGCTGGCCGCCCTGCGGACGCACCCCGCGCTGGAGCAGGCCCGCAAGGACACCGTGCGCTACGCCGAGGACGCGCGCGCGGCGCTGGCCCCGCTGCGGGAGTGCGATGCGAAGGCGGCGCTGATGGAGCTGTGCGACGCGGTGGTGCACCGCGCGGGCTAGGACCCGCTGACCTTCCGGCAGAGCGACGCCCCCTACGGGTAGTAGGGGGCGTCCGCATGTCGTGTCATACCCCAGGTGTACACGGAGTTGGCCCCGAGGGCTGACGCATGCTCATGGCCGATTTGGTCAGATGGACATCACAGAAAACACCACTCCTCACCGATTCGGGTGAGAATGGCGGCTACAGGGTGGACGCACGGGAGTGGAAAGCCGCCGCCGACGACGGAGGTAAGGCACACATGGCACCGTACGAATCCGACGACAACGTGACCGCCGCGGACGCCGAAGAGCTGCGCTCCGCGCGCCGCCGCAAGGCCGCGCGATACGTCGTGCCGGCCACGGTGGTGGGCATCGCCGCGGCGACCATCGGGCTCGTCCCGGCGCTCGCCGACTCCGGCGACCCCGACCTGCCGAAGATCAGCGCACAGGAACTCATCGAGAAGATCGCCGCATCGGACGTACAGCAGCTGTCCGGCACGGTGAAGATCACCACGGATCTGGGACTGCCGGACCTCGGCGGCCTGGAGAGCTCGCTCGGCTCCGCCGCCGGGCCCTCCGGCTCGGGCGACGGCTCGTCCGCCGACCCCTCCACCAAGCTCACCGAGCTCGCCTCCGGCACGCACACGCTGCGCGTCGCGTCCGACGGCGAGGACAAGCAGAAGGTCTCGCTGCTGGAGGACGCGGCCGAGTACAGCCTCATCCACAACGGCAAGGACGTCTGGGGCTACGACAGCAAGTCCAACTCGGTCTTCCACACCACGGCCTCCGAGAGCGACGGGAAGCAGAAGGAAGAGCTCCCCGCCACGCCCAAGGACCTCGCCGAGGAGGCTCTCAAGGCCGCCGACAAGACCACGTCGGTGACGGTGGACGGCACCGCGCAGGTCGCGGGGCGGGACGCCTACCGGCTCGTCATCAAGCCCAAGGACGAAGGGTCGACGGTCGGCCAGATCACCGTGGCCGTGGACTCGAAGACCGGGCTGCCGCTGAAGTTCACGCTGACGCCGGCGAGCGGCGGCTCCGCCGTCGTGGACGCGGGCTTCACCCAGGTCAGCTTCGCCAAGCCGGCCGCCTCGACCTTCGACTTCACCCCGCCGAAGGGCGCGAAGGTCGAGGAGGGGGACGCCGCGAAGGCGCCCGAGCGCTCCGAGCGTTCCGAGCACCCCGGGGACTTCGGCAAGGGTTCGGTCGACGAGCTTGGCAAGGGCGGCCCCGAGGGTCTGAACGTCATCGGGGACGGCTGGGACTCCATCGCCACCTTCGACACCGGCGGCCAGGGCGTCCCGTCCGGCTCCGAGGTCGGCGGTGACGTCGGCGGCTTCCTGGACTCGCTCGGCGACAAGGTCTCCGGCAAGTTCGGCGAGGGCACCGTCTTCAAGACCCGCCTGATCAACGCCCTGATCACCGACGACGGCAAGGTCTACGTCGGCGCGGTCACCAAGGACGCGCTGGTGAAGGCGGCCGAAGCGGCGAAGTAGGACTCGGCACGACGAATCGAGGGAGCCGATGGACCAGCCGTCCGCCACGGAGCCGGATCCGGAGGGGGCCGGCGGGGGCGCGGGTGACGGCGTCATCCACACCCACGCCCTCACCAAGCGCTACCGCGGCGGACAGCTCGCCGTGGACGGTCTCGACCTGACCGTCCCGGCGGGCAGCGTCTTCGGCTTCCTCGGCCCGAACGGCTCCGGCAAGACCACCACCATCCGCATGCTGATGGGCCTCATCGAACCGACCTCCGGCTCGGCGCGCGTCCTGGGCCATCCCATGCCGCGCGCCTCCCGGACCGTGCTCCCGCAGGTCGGCGCGCTCATCGAGGGCCCGGCCCTCTACGGCTTCCTCTCCGGCCGCGACAACCTCATCCGCTACGACGCCGCGGACCCCACCGCCGACCCCCGCACCCGCGGCACCCGCGTGGCAGCGGCCCTGGACCGGGTGGGCCTGGCAGCCGCCGCCGGCAAGAAGGCGAAGGCGTACTCACTGGGCATGAAGCAGCGCCTCGGCCTGGCGGCGGCCCTGCTCCAGCCCCGCAGACTCCTGGTCCTGGACGAACCGACCAACGGCCTGGACCCGCAGGGCATGCGCGAGATCCGTTCCCTGGTGAGGGAGCTGGCCTCGGACGGCACCACCGTCTTCCTCTCCTCCCACCTCCTCGACGAGATCGAACAGGTCTGCACCCACGCAGCGGTGATGGCCCAGGGCCGCCTGATCACCCAGGGTTCGGTGAGCGACCTGGCGGGGGGCGCGAGGGGCAGGCTGGTGGTCACGACACCGGACACGGCGGACGCGGCGCGGGTGCTGAAGGAGCAGGGGGTCGGTGATGTGGTCATCGCCGAGAACCGGGTGACGTCCGACCCTCCGGAAGGCGAACCGGCCGCCATCAACGCCGCGTTGGTGACGGCGGGGGTACGGGTACGGGGCTTCGGTGTCGAACGAGCCTCCCTGGAGGACGCATTCGTGGCGCTGACGGGGGAGGGCTTCGATGTCGCAGGTTGAGGCAGGGGCTCTCGGTCCACAACCGGCCCGCAGCCGCCGTACGACCTTCCGGGCCACCCTCTTCCGCAACGAACTGCTCACCACCTTCCGCCGCTGGCGAACCCTCGCCCTCCTCGCCGTACTCGCGGCGGTCCCGATCCTCGTGGGCATCGCGGTGAAGATCGAAACCGGTGACGGCGACTCGGCCGGCGGTGGTGGCGGACCCGCCTTCATCTCGCAGATCACGAACAACGGCCTCTTCCTGGTCTTCACCGCCCTCGCCGCGACCCTCCCCTTCTTCCTTCCGATGTCCATCGGCGTCATCGCGGGGGACGCGATCGCGGGCGAGGCCAACGCCGGCACCCTGCGCTATCTCCTGGTCGCCCCGGCGGGCCGCACCCGTCTGCTCCTCACGAAGTACACGACGGTGATGGCCTTCTGCCTGGTCGCCACCCTCGTGGTCGCGCTCTCGGCGCTGGCCGTGGGGGCCATCCTCTTCCCGCTCGGGGACCTGACGACGATCTCCGGCACCCGAATCACGTTCGCGGAGGGCCTGGGAAGAGCCCTGCTGATCGCCCTGGTGGTGGCCGCCTCACTGACCGGGGTGGCGGCGCTGGGCCTGTTCGTCTCGACGCTCACCAACAGCGGCATCGCGGCGATGGCCACGACGGTCGGCCTGCTGATCACGGTCCAGATCCTTGACCAGATCCCCCAGCTGCACGCGCTGCAGCCGTACTTCTTCTCCCACTACTGGCTGTCCTTCGCCGACCTCATGCGCGAACCGGTCTACTGGGACGACCTGGTGAAGAACCTCGGCCTGCAGGCCCTGTACGCGGCGGTGTTCGGCTCGGCGGCGTGGGCGAGGTTCATGGCGAAGGACATCACGGCGTGAGCTGCTCATAGGGGAAGCGCGCGAGCGGTGCCTCCTGCTCGAAGAACGTCTTGGCGCGGCTGAGGGCATCGGTGTCCCTCAGCACGTCACCCGGCTTGCTGCCGTTGCCGAGCAGTACCCCGCCGAAGCGCATGCCCATGTACGCGGCCGAGTTGGTGAGGGTGCCGACCAGCGGGTCGGCGACCTCGGACTCCTCGTGGGCCAGCGCGGTGACACCCCACAGCGTGCGTCCCGCCATGGTCGCCTTGAACTCGACGCCCGGAGTGCGCAGCCAGCCCGCCCAGTGGTCCAGATAGCGCTTGACGTGGGCGGAGACCGAGTACCAGTACAGCGGGGAAGCGATCACGATGTCCGTCGCCGCGAGCGTCGCATCGAACAGCAGCGCCGTGTTGCCGATCGTCGGACGCACGTGGTCGGTGTCGTGGCGGAGGTCCTCGAAGTCGGGCAACGGATGCTCCGTGAGGTCGATCCAATGCTGCTCGACATCAGGGGGCAGTTGTTCGGCGGCCCGGCGGGCCAGCAGTTCGGTGTTGCCGTCGCTGCGGCTGCTGCCGAGCACGAACAGGAAACGGCGTGTCATGGAGATCCCCCAGGTGATCCACGGTGATCGACGGTGATCGGCGGTGATCGCCGTACGGCAAATACTCGCACATGCATTATATGCGTGCGCAATTACTTGTCCAGGGGTTGGTCCCAGACCTGCGCCTGTGCCGCCCGCGCCACCTCCAGCAGCAGCGCTTCGCCGCCGTGCCGGGCCACGAGCTGCAGTCCCACCGGGCAGCCGTCGGGGCCGAGACCGGCCGGGAGGCTGAGCGCCGGGTGCCCGCTGAGGTTGAACGCCCAGGTGAGGGCGGTGGAGTAGCGCTCACCCGGGCCCTCGTGACCGTGCGGCGGATGGGGGGTCGTGGGTGTCAGCAGCAGGTCGGCGTGGTCGAAGAGGTCCTGGAGACGACGGTCGTTGGCGGCCCGGATCCGGTAGGCCTCCCGCAGGTCGGAGCCGGGGGTGCGCAGGGCGAGCCAGGCTGGGGCGGGGTCGAGCAGGCGGAAGGGGGCGCGGGACCGGGCCGGCCGTACGACACCGGCGTCGGCCAGCCGCCCGGCCGCCGCGCGGGCGATCCGGACGATGTCGGGGTCGGGGTCGGCGAAACCGAGATCGGGGGACCAGACGACGGTGAAGGGAAGAGCGGCGGGGGGTGCGGTGCGGGCCCCGTCGCCGTTGCTGTCTCCGTCCGCTGAGATCGCGTGCCAGTAGGCGGCCGCGTCGGCGGCGTGGCGGGCGAGGATGCCGGGGGCGGTGAGGTCGGTGCCGCCGCGGCTGAAGTTCGTGGTTTTCAGGCCGATCACCCCGCACCACGCCGCAGGGATCCGTACCGACCCCGCCCCGTCGCTCCCCGTCGCCATCGGGACGAGGCCCGCGGCCACCGCGGCCGCGGAGCCCGCCGAGGAGCCACCCGGGGTGCGGTCGGCACGCCAGGGATTGACGGTACGGCCGTGGGCGCCGAGTCCCCAGGTCTGCCAGGGAGTTCCGGGACCCGGCACGGAGGTCGTGCCGACGGGCACACAGCCGGCCGCGAGGAGCGGTGCCGCACTGCGCAGCCCGTGCCGCCCCTTCACCCCGAGCGGCACCCCGGCGAGCGGCGGCCGCTCACCCGCGTCGACGCGGAGGTCTACCTCACGGGCCCGCCGTAGTCCCTCCTCCTCCCACACCTCGGCGAACGCGCACAGCTCCGCATCCACCCGCCGGATCCGCTCCAGGGCGGAGGCGACGACGTCGACGGCCCGCAGCGAGCGCGCACGTACCGCTGAAGCGATGTCCCGGGCGGACAGGGAAGCCAGGTCGGAGTCCCCGGCCGTCACGGGGCGGCGGCCCGGGTGAGCCGGACCAGCGCCTCGGTTCCGCGAGGCGGGGTTCCGTTCAGGTCGCCGAGGCGCCACGCGGGGACCCAGGGCACGCGGTACACGTCCACCGTGGACTCGATCTCCTTGACCTGCCGGGCGAGCGGGCGGGGGAGCCGGCCAGGGGCGTCCGCGACGAGGACGACGGCGTCCAGATCGAGCCCGGGCGGGTGCTCCCCGCGCCGGAAGAGCTCCAGGCCGCGGCGGGCGGCGAGCAGACCCGAGGCGTGCGTACGGGCGACGAGCAGGACGGAGGTCGGAGCACCAGGGCCCGGCCAGTCACGTCCGCTGTCGTGGCCGCCGTAGACGGCGGCCAGGGTGGAGACACCGGCGCCGCCGTGCGTGCCGACCCACGCGAACCGCCTCCCGGGCGGGGCCACCGGCCCGCGGATCCAGATCTCCGGCCCCTGCTGCACGCTCTCCACCTCTCGCCGCACGTCGGTCCGCATGCCCGCGCCCCGACCCTGTCATCCCACTCGCCTCCACCCGCTGGGACAGGCCTGTGACATCACGGTGACGTGAGAACCGGGGGCGAGCGGCGAGACTCGACAGTACGTGCACGACCGTGAGGGATGAGATGTCTCGACTCAGCCGCGAAAAGAAGCGGGACCAGCAGCGGGGGACGACCCCGATCGACGTCCGCGTCCCCCTGACGGGTGAGTCCGCGACGGTGGCCGGAACACCGGTCACCGCCCCGCCCGGCGAGGACCTGCACCAGACCGTCCTGACCCACCTCCACCATCTCGCCCTCACCGGTGGCCACCCCGTCCACGCCACGATCCACGACGCCCGCATCGGGTACGTGGTCCCGCTGGAGGTCACGACGGACGGCTCCAGCCGCTTCACCGCGGAGCCGGTACGGATGGCTTCGCCGGAGGGCCCGCCGTCCGCCGGGGGCGAGGAGGCCGCGGAGACGCCCTGGCCGTCCGCAGGCGCTGCTCCGGACGAGGAGCCCCCGCAGCTCCCGCGGTCACTCGACGAGCCCACGCGGGACCCGGCTCCCACGTTCCGGCTGCGGAACGTGCCCGAGCCGCAGCCGGCGGACGCCGAACCGTCCCCGACCCAGGTCCTGCGACAGCTGCCGCACCCTCGGCGCGCCGACCCGGCTCCGGCTCAGCCCCCCGGGACGGTCGCACCCCCGATGGGCGAGTTCGGCCCGCCCCCCGTCATGGACGCGAGCCCGACCCCGCCCCCCGCACCACTGTCACCGACCGACTTCGCCTACACCCCCAGGCCCCTGCCCCAGCCCGCCCCCGCTCCGACACCGGCCGCGCCGCCGTCGGACGCCGTCCCCGCCCCCCAGCCGCCGAGCACCTCGGCGCCCGGGCCCGCGATCGAGCCCAGGCCCCTGCCCACGGCCGGTTTCGCCGATGTGCCGCAGCCGCTCCCGTCGGCCTCTGCCGCTCCTCGTCCCGCCGCCCCGCTCATCGATCCCGTCCCGCTCCTGGACGACCCCGGTCCCAAGCCGACGCCCGTGCGGGGGTTCGACGCCGTGGCCGAGGCCTTGCTGGGGGAGGGGCTGGCGGTGGAGGACAGCGCCGTTCTCGCGGAACCCGTCGCGCGGATCAGTGAGGCGGTGCAGGAGGGGCGGACGGACGTTGCCGCCGAACTGGCCGAGCGGGTGGTCGGTGAGGCGTCCGAGACCTTGGGCGCCGAGCATCCCGATGTGCTGAGAGTGCGTGAACTCGCCGCCTACATCGCCTACTTGGGCGGCGAGCCGGTCCGTGCCGCGGAGATCTCCCTCGATCTGGCCGACATTCACCACCGCGCCGGAGACGACGAGTCGGCCTACGGCAACGTACAGAGCGCGGCCACCGCGTGGAAGGCCGTACGGGATCCGCTGCGGGGCCTGGAACTCGGCCGCGACCTGCTCACCCTGTGGACGGACCTGGCCGCCGGAGAAGGCCCGGCGGCCGAGGACCCCGACAAGCTGGAGTCGGCCCGCGCCCGCATGCTCCGCCTCGCGGAACGCGCACGGAACGCGGACCAGTGACGCGGGAAGGCCTGTTACTGCGACAGCTCCCACACCGCGTACGCCACCGCGTCACTGTTGCGGTCCAGGGCCGTGTCGTTGATGTTGGCCGTGGTGTCGCACGACGAGTGGTAGCAGCGGTCGAAGGCCAGCCCCGACGTCCCGCCCCATTTGGCCGCCTGCGCCGCCGTCTTGACGTAGTCCGCCCCGCTGAACAGCCCGCCGACCGGCACGCCCGCGTTCTTGAAGGGCGCGTGGTCGGAGCGGCCGTCGCCCTCGGTCTCGATCTCGGTCGGGACGCCGAGGCCGGCGTAGTACGCCTTGAAGGTCTTCTCGATGGCCGGGTCGTCGTCGTACACGAAGTACCCGGGGTTCGGCGAGCCGATCATGTCGAAGTTGAGGTAGCCGCTGATCCGTGAACGGTTGGCGGTGGAGAGGCCGTTGACGTAGAAGCGGGAACCGACCATGCCCAGCTCCTCCGCGCCCCACCAGGCGAATCTCAGATGCTTGGTGGGCTGGTAGCCGGCCCGGGACACGGCGAGCGCGGTCTCCAGTACGGCCGCCGAACCGGACCCGTTGTCGTTGATGCCCGCGCCCGCCGTCACGCTGTCGAGGTGCGAGCCGGACATGACCACCTGGTTGGTGTCTCCACCCGGCCAGTCGGCGATCAGGTTGTAGCCGGTGCGGCCGGACGACGTGAACTGCTGGACCGTCGTGGTGAATCCGGCGGCGTCCAGCTTGGCCTTCACATAGTCGAGCGAGGCCTTGTAACCGGCGCGGCCGTGCGCGCGGTTGCCGCCGTTGGCGGTGGCGATGGACTGCAGCTGGGTCAGATGCGCCTTCACGTTGGCCACCGGGATGTCCGGGGCCGCGGCCACCGCGGGCTGTCCCGCGGGGGCCGCGCCGGCTATGGATCCGCCGGCCAGGAGGGAGACGGTGGCGACGACGGCGGTGGCCGTGACGCGTCCGGGAACCGAGAGCTTCATGTGGGGGGCTCCGAATTCCGTGGGAATCCCTGAAGTCACAGGGATTCCACAGCGAATGGGTGCCTGGATGGTGAAGCTGAGGTTGACTCACCGTCAAGGGCGGAATCCGGTCACGCCCGTTCGCATAACGGACCGCATCGCTCGCATGGGCTCATTGCACGCAGAACTCGTTGCCCTCCGGATCCGCCATCACCACCCATTCGCCGCCCTGCTCCCTCACCTCCCGCAGCACGCTCGCCCCGAGTCCCGTCAGCCGCTCGACCTCGGCCGCCCGCTGTCCGTCGGCGGCGTGCACGTCGAGGTGGAGCCGGTTCTTGACCGTCTTCGCCTCCGGCACCCGCTGGAACAGCAGCCGCCGGCCGAGGCCCGTGCCGCTGTCCTTGTCGTACGGATCGTCGGGATGCCGTACGGCGATCAGGTCCCGGAAGGCGAGGCGCGCGTGGTACTCGACGGTGGCCTCGCGCGGCAGCGCACCGAGCTCCAGCAGCCGCTGGACGAGCGCGTCGTTGTCCTCGGTCACGTAGTGCAGAGCGGCAGCCCAGAAGTCGGCCTGTGCGTGCGGGTCGCCGGCGTCGACGACCAGTTTCCAGTGCAGGGGTGCGGGTGTGGTCTGCGTCATGGAGCCACTTATAGCCGCCGATCAGGTCCCGGAGCGTCCTAAACGGCTTCCGCCGCTCGCCGGTCGTAGGCCTCTCGGGCCACCGCGATCTCGTCCTGATGCGCCTCGGTCCAGGTCACCAGCGACCGGATCGTCGCGTGCAGGGTGCCGCCGAGCGGGGTCAGTTCGTACTCCACCCGGGGCGGTACGACCGGATGGACCGTCCGCTTCACCAGCCCGTCCCGCTCCAGCGAACGCAGCGTCACCGTCAGCATCCGCTGACTGACCCCGTCGATCTCCCGGCGCAGCTCGGTGAAGCGCAGCCGCCGGTTCTCCAACAGGGCGATGACAAGAAGGGACCACTTGTCGGCGACCCGGTCGAGGATCTGCCTTACCTGGCAGTCCTCGCGGGTGTCCCATTGGAAGGGGTCGGCGTCGCCGGGGTCGGTACCCGCGCAGTTACTCGGTGACTTCGAAGTGCCTTCTTCCATGTCCGTCGATGCTGCCGGAGGCTGGAGGTGGTTACAAGAGGGAACTGACCCTCACTCGAGTAACTCCCCTCTACCGATGGAGTGTTGTCATGGGCGCACGCGCCTGGGCGCTGTTGCTCGTCCTCTGCGGAACGATCTTCCTGGAGGGCGCCGACATCGCGATGATGGCCGTCGCGATCCCGTCGATCCGGTCCGATCTGGGCCTCGCGACCGACACCGCGGCCTGGGTGATGAGCGCCTACGTGCTCGGCTACGCAGGCTTCACCCTCCTCGGCGGGCGCGCGGCCGACCTGCTCGGCCGCCGCCGGATGTTCCTGATCTGGCTGACGGTCTTCCTCGCCTTCTCCGGCCTCGGTGGCTTCGCGACCGAGGGCTGGATGCTGGTGGTCGCCCGCTTCGTCACCGGCGTCTCCTCCGCCTTCATGACGCCGGCCGCGCTGTCCCTGATCACCACGTCGTACGAGGAGGGCCCGCGGCGCAACAAGGCCCTGCTGGTCTTCGCCGGCACCGGCGCCGGCGGTTTCTCCCTCGGCCTGGTGATCGGCGGCCTGCTCACCGCGCTCGGCTGGCGCTGGGTGTTCTTCGCTCCGGTGCTGATGGCCGCCGCCCTGCTCCTCGCGGCCTTCCGGCTGATCCCGCGCCGGCCCGCCCCGCCGCCGACCGGGCACGGCTTCGACCTGCTCGGCGCCCTGACCGCCGCCGGCGCCATGCTGCTGGCCGCCTACACCGTCGTACGCCTGGAACACGGCCTGGACGCGTGGCGGTCGACGACGGCGTCCGCTCTCGGGGCCCTGCTCCTCGGGGCCGCCTTCGTCGGCGTGGAGCGCCGGGCGGCGAACCCCCTGGTCCGGCTCGGGATCCTGCGCACGGGACCGGTCGTGCGGGCCGACCTCGGGGCGCTGCTGTTCGTCGGGGCGTTCTTCGGCTTCCAGTTCGTGGTGACGCTCTATCTTCAGGAACTGCGCGGCTGGTCCTCGGTACAGACCGCGATCGCCCTGGTGATCATGGGCTGCGACGCGGTGCTCGCGCCCACCCTCACCCCGAGACTCGTCGCCCGCTTCGGCAACGTACGCGTGATCGTCGGCGGCTTCCTGCTGGCGGTGCTCGCCTACGGCCTCTTCCTGCCGGTCGGCATGGACTGGCCCTACCTGGCGATGTTCCCGACGCTGATCATCGCGGGCACCGCCTTCGCACTCGCCTACGGGCCGCTGACCATCGCGGCGACGGACGGGGTGGCCGAGTCCGAGCAGGGCCTGGCGGGCGGGCTGCTGCACACGGCGACGCAGTTCGGCTCGGCGATCGGGATCTCCGCGGTGACGGCGGTCTACGGCCTGGCACTGGGCGAGGCCGGCGGCTCCGCACCCGAGGCCAGACTCTCCGCCTTCCGAACGGCGCTGACGGTGCCCGTCGTCATGGTGGTGCTGGGCCTCGTGATCTCCCTCCTGAGCGTCCGCGCGGTGCGCAGGGCGTCCCAGGTGAGCAGCGTCAGCGCCAGCCAGACCAGCGCGAACCCGGCCCAGCGCTCGGGTGGCATGGCCTCGCCAAAGTAGAAGATGCCGAGCAGGAACTGGAAGACCGGGGCCAGGTACTGAAGCAGTCCCAGCGTGGACAGCGGCACGCGGATCGCCGCCGCGCCGAAACAGACCAGGGGGAGCGCGGTGACGATGCCGGTCGAGGCGAGCAGCGCCGCGTGCCCCGGCCCCTCGGAGGCGAAGCTCAGGTCGCCGTGCGAGCTCAGCCACAGCAGGTAGCCGAGCGCGGGCAGGAACTGGATCGCGGTCTCGGCGGCCAGCGACTCCACGCCGCCGAGGTTCACCTTCTTCTTGACCAGGCCGTAGGTGGCGAAGGAGAAGGCGAGGGTGAGGGAGATCCACGGGGGCCGGCCGTATCCGATGGTGAGGACGAGCACGGCGGTGGCGCCCACCCCGACCGCCGTCCACTGCACGGGCCGCAGCCGCTCCTTGAGCAGCAGCACTCCCATCGCGATGGTGACCAGCGGATTGATGAAGTACCCGAGCGAGGCCTCGACCACGTGACCGCTGTTGACGGCCCAGATGTAGACGCCCCAGTTCACGGTGATGACGGCGGCGGCCACGGTGATCAGCGCGAGCCTGCGCGGCTGCCGCAGCAGCTCACCGGCCCAGGCCCAGCGCCGTACGAAGACCAGCGCGACGGCGACGAAGACGAGCGACCACACCATCCGGTGGGCGAGGATCTCCGCGGCCCCGGCGGGCTTGAGCAGTGGCCAGAAGAGGGGGACGAGCCCCCACATGCCGTACGCGGCGAAGCCGTTCAGCAGACCTATGTGCCGCTCGCCCCTCGACTTCACGGACTCTCCTCCTCGCACCGTCCTCGCCTGCAAGAAGGTAACGCCGAGCACCCCCGGCTGTCATGCCCGTATCGCTATACGGTCATGACAGCCGGGGGTGCTGGTCCCAGGGGCCCGTGGGGAGTGTCAGCCCTTGAGCGCGACCGCGATCGACTCGGCGATCGGGGTGGCCGGACGGCCGGTCAGCCGGGACAGGTCACCGGAGGTGACGACCAGCTCGCCCTTCTCGATCGAGGCGTCGACACCGGCGAGAATCGCGGCGAAGGGTGCGGGCAGCCCGGCACCGGACAGGATCTCGATGAAGGTCTCGACGGGGACGGCGTTGTAGGCGATCTCCTTGCCGGTCTGCCTGCTGAGCTCGGCCGCGTACTCGGCGAAGCCCCAGGGCTCGTCGCCGCCCAGCTCGTACGTCGTGTTCTCGTGCCCCTCGCCGGTCAGCACGGCCACGGCGGCGGCCGCGTAGTCGGCGCGCGAGGCGGAGGAGAGGCGCCCGTCACCGGCCGCCTGCACCACGGCACCGTGCTCCAGGGCGGGGGCGAGGTTCTCGGTGTAGTTCTCGTTGTACCAGCCGTTGCGCAGCAGCGAGTAGGTCACGCCGGAGGCGAGGAGCGCCTTCTCGGTGGCCCGGTGGTCGTCCGCGAGCGCGGCGGTGAGGCTGCCCGGGGCGCTGGTGTACGCGAGGAGCGCCACGTTCGCGGCCTTGGCGGCGTCGATGACGACCTGGTGCTGGGCGGGGCGGCCCTTGTCGAACTCATTGCCGGAGATCAGCAGCACCTTGTCGCCGGCCGCGAAGACCTTGTCGAAGGTCTCGGGGCTGTTGTAGTCGGCGACCGCTATGTTCACGCCCTTGGCGGCGAAGTCGGCGGCCTTCTCCGGGGTGCGGACGACGGCGGTGATCTGCTCGGCCGGGACCTTCTCGAGCAGCTGCTCGACGACGTGGCGGCCGAGGTGTCCGGTGGCTCCGGTGACGACGATGCTCATGATGTGCGATCTCCTTGTGGGGTGCGGTGGCACTAACCATAGGTGAAGCGCTAACTCTGCGAAAGTACCCACTTTGAAGTAAGGTACTGGCATGTCGGTAAGTGCTGAGATGAACGCCCCGGAGGTGTCGGGCGAAGCGATGTGCCCCCACCGCCTCGTCCTGGAACACGTGACGAGCCGGTGGGGCGTCCTGGTCCTGATCCAGCTTCTGGACCGCCCGCACCGCTTCAGTGAACTCCGCCGGGCGATCGGCGGCTTCGGCCGCGGCGTCAGCGAGAAGATGCTGACCCAGACCCTCCAGACCCTGGAACGGGACGGCCTGGTCCACCGGGACGCCAAGCCGGTGATCCCACCGAGGGTCGACTACTCGCTGACCGACCTCGGGCGCGAGGCGGCGGAACAGGTGCGCGGGCTGTCGGAGTGGACCGCGAGGAGGATGGCGGCGGTGCAGGAGGCGCGGGAGAGGTACGACACGCGGAAGAAGGCCTCTGAGCAGGACTGATGTACCTCGGCGGGCTCACCTGAAGGCATGTACACGGCGCCAGGGGGCACACATGAATCAGGGCGTTGGTCGACATGCGAGCCCTGTCCACCCATGCGCCCCCTCTCCGCCTCCCGCGTCGACTTGAGTCGACGGGCACGCTGGATGCGGAGTGCTACGCCCACCGTGCACCGACCCGCCACCTCTCGGCGCACGGTCACCGGATCCAGGGGGATGCCTTGACATGGCCACACAGACTCCGGCCGTCGATTGCAGCAGGATCGGTTCTGCTGTCGAGGCGGGACGCGGCCTGATGAGGGCCCTCTTCACCTGGGGTGCAGGGCGTCGACGCCGACAGGAGCTCCTGCTGGCACTCGTGGATCAGCTGGGCCGGCTCGCGGAGGAGATGCATCGGGCCAACCTCATCCAATTTCACCAGATGATCACTGGACAACTGGACAGGGCGATCGATGATCCGGCGCTGGCCGCCGTGCTGAGTACCCTGGACGATCTTTCCGACGGCGAGCGCCGTCAGATGCTGTTCGCCAATCGCGAGTACGCGACCAACGTTCTCGCGTACCGGGTGGGCATGTATGACTGGGGCGAACTGGTGGGTGCCCTGCGCGTCCTCTGCCGCAATGGAGTGTTCGCAACCTACTGGAGGCGCACGGTGGAGCACCGGCTGAGTCTCCCGGACGACTCTCTGGAGGGGCGCATCGCCAAGGCCGTCGACGCCGTGCTGGAGGAGCTGGATGAGGACCCCGACGAGTGGTGGGTTGTCGGGCTCTCCGAGGAGCCGTCCAGCTAGCGCTCGGCGCATGCGATGGGGCATTTTGTGTTCAGGTGTTTGGTACGTTCCGCTGAAAAAGCGGAAAGTTGGGATGCGGCCGTAACCGAATGGGGAGCAAGTCGTTCGCGGGGTTCTCGGACGGCCCCGCAGCGATCGCCACGAGAAGGGGCCTGCTCTTGCATCAGGGAATCCCGGCCGCACATGTCACTCGCCGTCTCGGCGTCTCCCCTCGGGAAAGAAGTTGTACGACCGGTGAGACATGCCCCGATCTGTTTGAACTCAGCGACGGCAACTTCGCCGTGATGGGCACCGAAGCCACTGCCGCCCTGGAGTCCTCGCTACCACCCGACGCGGCCCGAGCCGACTACGAACGCATCGTCGTCATCAGCCGTGAGACCCTCATTCGCGCCAAGAAGGACATCCCCGACGTGTGAATGGTGAAGGGCCCGGATGCTGTCCTGCTCCATCCGGGCCCTTCGTTCACGTCTCCGTCACCCCACGACCGTCCAGGTGTCCCCCCCGGCCAACAGGGCCGCCAGATCCCCCTTGCCGTTCTGCTCGATCGCCGCATCCAGCTGGTCCGCCATCTGCGTGTCGTACACCGGCCGGTCCACCGACCGGAAGACCCCGATCGGTGTGTGGTGGAGCGTGTCCGGGTCGGCCAGGCGGGACAGGGCGAAGGCTGTCGTCGGGGACGCGGAGTGCGCGTCGTGGACCAGGATCTGCGCCTCGTTCGACGGCGTCACCGTGACCACCTTCAGGTCACCCGTCGCCGCATCCCGCACCACGCCCTTGGACAGGTCCGTTCCGAAGCGGATCGGCCTCCCGTGCTCCAGGCGGATCACCGCCTCTTCGGCCTGCTGCTTGTCCTTCAGGGCCTCGAAGGCGCCGTCGTTGAAGATGTTGCAGTTCTGGTAGATCTCGATCAGCGCGGTACCCGGATGGGCGGCCGCCTCCCGCAGCACCTGTGTCAGGTGCTTGCGGTCCGAGTCCACCGTTCGCGCCACGAAGGACGCCTCGGCCCCGATGGCGAGGGACACCGGGTTGAAGGGGGCGTCCAGCGAGCCCATCGGTGTCGACTTCGTGATCTTGCCGACCTCGGAGGTGGGGGAGTACTGGCCCTTCGTCAGGCCGTAGATCCGGTTGTTGAAGAGCAGGATCTTCAGGTTCACGTTCCGGCGCAGGGCGTGGATGAGGTGGTTGCCGCCGATGGACAGCGCGTCTCCGTCGCCCGTGACCACCCACACCGACAGGTCGCGGCGCGACGACGCCAGCCCCGTCGCGATCGCCGGCGCCCGGCCGTGGATCGAGTGCATGCCGTACGTGTTCATGTAGTACGGGAACCGCGACGAGCAGCCGATGCCGGAGACGAAGACGATGTTCTCCTTGGCCAGCCCGAGCTCCGGCATGAAGCCCTGGACGGCGGCGAGGATCGCGTAGTCACCGCAGCCGGGGCACCAGCGGACTTCCTGGTCGCTCTTGAAGTCCTTCATGCTCTGGCGGGCCTCGGCCTTGGGGACGAGCGTGAGTGCTTCGATCGTGCCCGTGCCTTCCGTGGACGTCTCAGCCATCGATGGCCTCCTTGAGAGCCGTGGCGAGCTGTTCGGCCTTGAACGGCATGCCGTTGACCTGGTTGTAGCTGTGCGCGTCGACCAGGTACTTCGCCCGGATGAGCGTGGCGAGCTGTCCGAGGTTCATCTCCGGGATGACGACCTTGTCGTACGCCTTCAGCACCGCGCCCAGGTTGCGCGGGAAGGGATTGAGGTGGCGGAGGTGCGCCTGCGCGATCGACTCACCGGCCGTGCGCAGCCGTCGTACGGCCGCCGTGATGGGCCCGTACGTCGATCCCCAGCCCAGCACCAGCGTGCGCGCCTCGTGCGGATCGTCCACGTCCAGATCCGGTACGTCGATCCCGTCGATCTTGGCCTGGCGGATACGGACCATGAAGTCGTGGTTGGCCGGGGCGTAGGAGATGTTGCCCGACCCGTCCTCCTTCTCGATCCCGCCGATGCGGTGTTCGAGACCCGGTGTGCCGGGCACCGCCCAGGGGCGGGCGAGGGTCTGCGGATCGCGCTTGTAGGGCCAGAAGACCTCGGTGCCGTCGGCCAGGGTGTGGTTCGGGCCCTGCGCGAACTGCACGCTCAGGTCCGGGAGTTCGTCCAGCTCGGGGATGCGCCACGGCTCGGAGCCGTTGGCCAGGTAGCCGTCCGAGAGCAGCATCACCGGCGTGCGGTAGGTCAGCGCGATCCGGGCCGCCTCCAGCGCCGCGTCGAAGCAGTCGGCCGGGGTGCAGGGGGCGACGATCGGCACCGGTGCCTCGCCGTTGCGCCCGAACATCGCCTGCAGCAGGTCCGCCTGCTCGGTCTTGGTCGGCAGACCGGTCGACGGGCCGCCTCTCTGGATGTCGATGACGAGAAGCGGCAGCTCCAGGGAGACCGCGAGACCGATGGTCTCCGACTTCAGGGCCACGCCGGGCCCGGAGGTCGTCGTCACGGCCAGTGAGCCGCCGAAGGCCGCGCCCAGCGCCGCGCCGATGCCCGCGATCTCGTCCTCGGCCTGGAAGGTCCGCACCCCGAAGTTCTTGTGCTTGCTCAGCTCGTGCAGGATGTCCGAGGCCGGCGTGATCGGGTACGAGCCCAGGAACAACGGCAGGTCCGCCTGGCGAGACGCGGCGACCAGTCCGTAGGACAGTGCGAGGTTCCCGGAGATGTTGCGGTAGGTGCCGACCGGGAAGGCCTTGGTCGCCGGGGCGATCTCGTAGGAGACGGCGAAGTCCTCGGTGGTCTCGCCGAAGTTCCAGCCCGCCCGGAAGGCCGCCAGGTTCGCCTCGGCGATCTCCGGCTTCCTCGCGAACTTCGTCCGCAGGAACTTCTCCGTGCCCTCGGTGGGCCGGTGGTACATCCACGACAAGAGGCCGAGCGCGAACATGTTCTTGCTGCGCTCGGCCTCTTTGCGACTGAGGTCGAAATCCTTGAGGGCCTCGACGGTCAGCGTGGTCAGGGGGACCGGATGAAGGCTGTAACCGTCGAGCGATCCATCTTCCAGCGGCGAGGCCGCGTACCCCACTTTCTGCATCGCCCGTTTGGTGAACTCGTCCGTGTTGACGATGATCTCCGCACCGCGCGGCAGATCGGCGATGTTGGCTTTGAGAGCGGCGGGGTTCATGGCCACCAGCACGTTGGGCGCGTCGCCCGGCGTGAGGATGTCGTGGTCGGCGAAGTGCAGTTGGAAGGAGGAGACACCCGGCAGGGTTCCGGCAGGGGCCCGGATCTCGGCGGGGAAGTTGGGAAGCGTGGACAGGTCGTTGCCGAAGGACGCGGTCTCCGAGGTGAAACGGTCCCCGGTGAGCTGCATCCCGTCACCGGAGTCCCCCGCGAAACGAATGATCACCCGGTCGAGGCGGCGGACGTCCTTCACGCCGGCCTCTTTGCGCTGCTCTCCTACGACGGCTTCGTCGGCCTGCTCCGCTGGGCTGCTGACCTGACTGGTCACTGAACTGGACCTCCCTCGAGGCGGCTGTTCGGGAGCGGCCTTCCCGCAGGCCTTCCCAGGATCAACCCTACGACCGCAGGGGTCGCCTTCCCTCGGCCATTCGCATGACGGACGTGCTTTTGAGACGTTACGGCGCCCTGAATTGTCACCATTTACTCGCCCCCCGGCGCTTTCCTTGAAGACGCTCCCTCATCGGTCTTTGGTTCTCGCTCCCGGGCGGCACTCCGTCCCGCTGGCCGGCCGCCACCCCGGCATCTGACACGGTGTCAGATTGTCAGGAGTTCAGATAGGTCAGCACCGCCAGCACCCGCCGGTGGTCCCCGTCGCTCGGGGACAGCCCGAGCTTCAGGAAGATGTTGCTGACATGCTTCTCCACGGCCCCGTCGCTCACGACGAGCTGCCGCGCGATCGCCGAGTTGGTGCGCCCCTCGGCCATGAGTCCCAGGACCTCCCGCTCCCGGGGCGTGAGATGGGCGAGCACGTCCTGCTTACGGCTGCGTCCCAGCAGCTGAGCGACCACCTCGGGGTCGAGGGCGGTACCTCCCTCGGCCACCCGCACCACCGCGTCCACGAACTCACGCACCTCCGCGACCCGGTCCTTGAGCAGGTACCCCACTCCGCGACTGGACCCGGCCAGCAACTCGGTGGCGTACCGCTCCTCCACGTACTGCGACAGTACGAGTACCCCGAGTCCGGGATGTGCCTTGCGCAGTTGTACGGCGGCTCGCACGCCCTCGTCCGTGTGCGTCGGAGGCATCCGCACATCGGCGACGACGACGTCGGGCAGCTCGCCCTGAGCGTCCAGCTCACCGATCGTCTTGATCAGTGCCTCCCCGTCGCCCACCCCGGCCACGACGTCGTGCCCGCGGTCGGTCAGCAACCGGGTCAGGCCCTCCCTCAGCAGCACTGAATCCTCGGCGATGACCACCCGCACCCTGTCCTCCACGACTCTCGGCCCCCCAGCCCACTCCCTGTCCACCCGCTGGACAAGTCCAGCATTCCAGCATTCGGATCCGGGTGGGCGCGGGCAACGGGATTAGGACCCCAGGAATACGAACAAGGGCCCGATAACACGGGACCACACTCGAAATCCGGCCATCCTCGCCGCGGGGCTCCGGCGGGGGCGGAGAGATGCCGGGGGTTTGGGGGAGGGCGGGGCGCCGGGTTTTGCGGGGGCGGGCGTCGCGCAGGGCGTCGAGTCGTGCGGGGACAGGCGGCTCGCAGGGCGCCGGGTGTGCGGGCCGGGTACCTCGCGGGCGCTGGGTTTTGCGGGGTCCAGGCACCTCGCCGGGCGCCAGTCCTTGCGGGCCCCGGGACCCGCCGCAGGGGCAGACCTGCGGACCCCCCGCGGGGTCGAAGGGACGGCAGCCCCTGGGGGAGGGGAATGGCCAAGGGCGGCGGGGGCGAACACCCCCACCGCCCTCTCACGCCGTACCCGTCACACCCGCTCGTCCCGCCACGGCAACTCCGCCGTCACCCGAGTGGGCCCCCCGACCGGCGAATCCACCACCAGGATCCCGTCCACCGCGTCCAGCCGCTCCGCCAACCCCGCAAGCCCGGACCCGGAGGACACATCGGCCCCACCCACCCCGTTGTCCACGACCTGGAGCATCAACCGGTTCTCCACCCGCCACACATCCACCGCGGCGAACGTCGCCCGAGAGTGCTTGCTGATGTTCTGCAGCAGCTCCGACACCGTGAAGTACGCGATCCCCTCGATCGCCGGCGCGGGCCGGGCCGGCAGATCCACCTCCACCTGCACCGGCACCGTGCACCGGGAAGCCACCGCCGACAGCGCGGCGTCCAGCCCCCGGTCGGTCAGCACCGCCGGATGAATCCCCCGCGCCAGATCCCGCAGCTCCTGAAGCGCCGTCTTCACCTCACCGTGCGCCTCGTCCACCATCCGCGCCGCCGCGGCAGGATCCTCCGTGAGCTTCTCCTTCGCCAGCCCCAGATCCATGGCCAGCGCCACCAGCCGAGCCTGCGCACCGTCGTGCAGATCCCGCTCGATCCGACGCAGATCCGCGGCCGCCGTGTCCACCACGACCCCCCGGTCGGACTCCAGCTCCACCACCCGTGCCGTCAGCCGGGTCGGCCCGAGCAGCCCGTGCACCATCACCCGGTCCACCATCGTCAGCGCCCGCACGATCCACGGCGTGGCCAGCGTGAACAGCAGTCCCACCAGCGCGGTCACACCGATCTCGAACGGGTTGTCCAGGTAGATGTGGTGCGTCTGGTCGCCGTAGAGCTGAAGCCCGTCCTGACCGACGTACGCCGGGAAGACCCAGAACCACAGCGGATACGTCAGCAGCGCCCACCCGTACACCCAGAAGTTCACCGCGACGACGAACGAGAACGCCGCCCACGGCAGGTGCAGCACCGAGTACAGCAGCGTCCGCCACGACGTCCCGCTCTTGAGCACCGCCCCCATCCACGCCATGAACCCGGACTTCCGCATCCTGAGCGGCTCCGGATCGCCGACCTCGAGACCCAGCAGCCCCCGGGCCCGTGCCCGCTCCAGTGCCCCGAGCCCACGGCATCCGGCGAGCCCGGCCGCGAAGACCGGAATCCCGAGGAAGGTCACGAGGAGGCCCGCGCCGAGCGAGATCATCGTGACGGCGTACGTGAACATCACGATGCTGATCGGCAGGCTCAGCAGCACATAGCCGAACTCCCGCCAGGTCCGCCCCTCGAACGGCGCCCGCAGCCCGGCCGGCACCCGGTGCCGCCGTACCGTCTCGGGGAACCCGAGCCCACTGTCGTACCCGTAGTCCGTGGCCATCGACGTCGTCCTTCTTCTCTCGTCCCGCGCCTGTGGTGTCGTATCTCCACCCTGCTGGGCCGCAGCTCAACGGACCATGGAGGCCGTCGGCCTCTTGAAAGGGGGGTTTTCCCTACCCCTTCTCCAGGCCACGGTCCCGCCACGGCAGCTCCGCCGTGACGACCGTCGGCCCGCCCGGCGGCGAGTCGATGACGAACAGCCCGTCGACCGCGTCGAGGCGCTCCGCGAGCCCGCGCATACCGGTGCCACCGTCGAGCCGGGCCCCGCCGCGGCCGTCGTCCCACACCTGGATGAGCAGCCTGTTCTCCGAGCGCCACACGTCGACCGACGCCGACCGGGCCCCGCTGTGCTTGCTGATGTTCTGGAGCAGCTCGGAGACGGTGAAGTAGGCGATCCCCTCGATCGCCTGGACCGGGCGCGCGTCGAGGTCGGCGGTCACCTTCACCGGGACCGTGCAGCGCGAGGCGACACTGGACAGCGCCGCGTCGAGGCCTCGGTCGGTCAGTACGGCCGGATGGATGCCCCGCGCCAGATCCCGCAGCTCCTGCAGCGCCAGCTTCACCTCGCCGTGGGCCTCCTCGACCATCGCCTGTGCGTACTCGGGGTCCTCCAGGAGCTTTTCCTTCGCGAGGCCGAGACCCATGGCCAGGTTGACCAGCCGGGCCTGCGCCCCGTCGTGCAGGTCGCGCTCGATACGCCGTAGATCGGCCGCGGCCGTGTCGACGACGACCCCCCGGTCGGACTCCAGTTCGGCGATACGGCGTTCCAGCTCGTCGGAGGGCGACAGCAGACCACGCACCATCGCCCGGTCCACGTTGGCGAGCCCCCGCGCGATGAACGGCAGGACCGGCCACAGCACGAACAACGAGGTCAGCGTGATGGTGAAGGTGAGCACCCCCCAGGGCAGCCGGATGAAGTCGTACAGCACCGTCCGCCAGCCCACGGGGTCCTTCACCCCCATCCACAGCTGGGCGAAGAAGCCGT
Source organism: Streptomyces canus (assembly GCF_001514145.1). Classification (GTDB taxonomy): domain Bacteria; phylum Actinomycetota; class Actinomycetes; order Streptomycetales; family Streptomycetaceae; genus Streptomyces; species Streptomyces canus. Next base: position 810,860 of record NZ_KQ948657.1, on the reverse strand, counting down.
TGCCGCCGTTCTGGGTACGCCACGGCAGACGGCTCGGTTCGTCCACCCGCACGCCGAGCAGTGCCCGGGCCCGCGCCCGCTCCAGCTTGCCGAGCTGCCGCGCGCCCAGCAGACCCGCCGCGAGCAAGGGGAATCCGATCACCGTGACGGTCAGCCAGAAACCGGTGAACAGCACCGTCACGACGTAGGTGAAGCCCAGGATCGACACCGGAAGGTTCGCCAGGAGATGGGCGATCTCCTTCCAGGTGTGCGCGTCGTAGGCGAAACGGGCCGGCGGCGGCCGGCCGTCGTCGGTTCCGCCGTGTCTGCCGGTGGTCACGGCGCGGCTCGGGGACGAATGGCGTTCGGTCATATGGGCTAGCGTGCCGCCCCGGACCGCCGTGCGCCATGAGGCGGGCCGCCGCGGCTTGCGGGGGAAAACCCCACCCCGGCCTTTCGGATGGCTTTCCGGGGGTGACGGGCTGCTTACCGTCCCTTTATCAGGGCCTAGACTCCCGAGCGTACAGATCGTCGAACAGTGGTGTTCAGCGTGACCACTGTGTTCAGCGTGCTCACAGGGAGTGAGGGGCGGACGTGCCGGAACCGACCGTCGTCGATGCAACCGTCGTCGATCCGACCGTCGTCGCGGCGGACTACTTCCAGTCGTACTCGGTCGTCGGACTGCTCGCCGTCGTCGGCGTGCTGTTCGTCGCGGTCGCCTTCGGCGCCGGCCGTCTGCTGCGACCCGTGGTGCCCACCCCCGAGAAGCTCCTGACGTACGAGTGCGGAGTCGACCCCGTCGGCGAGGGCTGGGCCCACACCCAGGTCCGCTATTACGTCTACGCCTTCCTCTACGTCATCTTCGCCGTCGACTCGATCTTCCTGTTCCCGTGGGCGACGGTCTTCGCGGCTCCCGGCTACGGCGCGACGACCCTCGTCGAGATGTTCATCTTCCTCGGCTTCCTCGCCGTGGGACTGCTGTACGCGTACAAGAAGGGTGTCCTGACATGGACGTGAACCCTGCGGTCGACTCCGCTGCCACGGAGCCCGTGCTGCTCCCGGAGCCGCAACGGCTGGGCGCCCTCGCCCGCCTCGCCCCCGAGCCGATGAAGGTGATCCTCAACTGGGGCCGCCGGTACTCCCTGTGGGTCTTCAACTTCGGTCTCGCCTGCTGCGCCATCGAGTTCATCGCCGCGTCGATGGCCCGCCACGACTTCATCCGCCTCGGCGTCATCCCCTTCGCACCGGGCCCGCGACAGGCCGACCTGATGGTCGTCTCCGGCACGGTCACGGACAAGATGGCACCGGCGGTGAAACGTCTGTACGAGCAGATGCCCGAGCCCAAGTACGTCATCTCCTTCGGCGCCTGTTCCAACTGCGGCGGCCCGTACTGGGACTCGTACTCCGTGACGAAGGGCGTCGACCAGATCATCCCCGTCGACGTCTACGTCCCCGGCTGCCCGCCCCGCCCCGAGGCCCTGCTCCAGGGAATCCTGAAGCTCCAGGAGAAGATCGCCCGGGAGTCGCTGGAGGAGCGGTACGGGCCGTCCACGGCGCGTCCGTCGGCGGCTGCGCTGCAGAGCGGGTTGGTGAAGCCGCCTGCCTCTGCCTCTGCCTCTGCCCCTGCGTCGGCTTCGGCTCCGGCTTCGGATCCGGCTTCGGGCAAGGGGGAGTCACAGTGACCGCCGTCGGTTGGCTCCCCGCCCCCGCCGAGGAACTCTTCGGCCCCGCGGCCACCGCCGAGGAGTCGTACGAGGTCCTGACCGTGGACGTCCCGCCCACGACCTGGGTCACGGCACTGCGCGTCGCCCGCGACGAGTTGGGTTGCACCTACTTCGACTGGCTCAGCGCCGTCGACGAACCGGGCACCGGCTTCCGCGTGGCGGCCCACGTGGCGGCCCTCTCCCCGGTACGACGCCTGCTGCTGCGTACGACGATCTCCCACGAGACCCCGGTGCTGCCCACCGCCGTCGACGTCTACGCGGGTGCCGCCTGGCACGAGCGCGAGACCCACGAGATGTTCGGCGTCACCTTCGAGGGCCACCCCTCCCTGAATCACCTCCTCCTGCCGGAAACCTTCGAGGGCCATCCCCTCCGCAAGGACTTCGTCCTGGCCGCCCGCGTCGCCAAGGCCTGGCCCGGCGCCAAGGAGCCGGGCGAGTCCGAACACGGCGGCCCCAAACGCCGCCAGATGCTCCCCCCAGGAGTCCCCGACCCGAACGAATGGGGCCCCCTGAAGGGCCAACTCCCCCCGGCCCCGACCCGCCCCACCCGCACAGCGGGCCGCCCCCCGACCGAACGCCCACCCCGCGCCACGGGCGACCGCCCCGTGCGCCGGGCGCGTTCGGCGGCGGAGGGTTCGGCGAGTCAGGGGGAGGTTTCTGGGACTTCGGGTGCGGCGGATGCGACCGGGGCTGGGCCTCGTGGGGCGCGTTCGGCGGCGGAGGGTTCGGCGAGTCAGGGGGAGGTGTCAGGGGCGTCGGGTGCGACGGGTGCGTCGGAGGCTGGGCCTCGTGGGGCGCGTTCGGCGGCGGAGGGTTCGGCGAGTCAGGCGGAGGTTTCTGGGACTTCGGGTGCGGCGGATGCGACCGGGGCTGGGCCTCGTGGGGCGCGTTCGGCGGCGGAGGGTTCGGCGAGTCAGGCGGAGGTGTCAGGGGCGTCGGGTGCGGCGGATGCGACCGGGGCTGGGCCGCGGCGGGCGCGTTCGGCGGCCGAGGAGTCGGCGAGCCAGACCACGCCGGGGGCGACGGAGGGGGCTCCCCCCGTGTCGCCGACGGGGGGCCCCCGGCGCACCCGTAGCGCTGCGCAGGGCTCGGCCAGCCAGGCGGCACCGGAGGCCGACGACACCGGCGCCGGTTCCGCAGTCCCAGCCGACGGAGCGCCCGAGTCCGAAGCACCGGCAACCGGCTTGCCCGCGTCCTCATCGGACTCCCAGCGGAAGGGTTCGCCCACACCCGCCTCGGACTCCCCGGCGCCGCCTGCCCCCTCACCTCAGCGTCCGGGAGCGACGGGCGGTGCACCGGCCGGACCTCGCCGGGCGCGCACCGCCTCGAGCGGTTCCGCGAGTCAGCGCGCCGCGGCGGCCCCGACCGAGCCGACGACCGACGACGCGAGCACGAACCCCGTGCCGCCCAAGCCCCCCACCACCCCCCGCAGCCCGGACGCACCGTGGCACCATGCCCGCCCGGCCTTCGACGACCAGGAACCGAAGCGGCCTCCCACACCCGGGGACCCCGGAGTCTCCGAGCGCCCCTCCGCATCTGAGGCCGGCGGAGTCTCCGAGCGCCCTTCCTCATCCGAGGACCCCGGAGTCTCCCAGCGCCCTTCTCCATTGGGGAACAGCGGAGTCTCCATGCGTCCCGGGGACCCCGGCGTCTCCGAACGCCCCGAGGAGCCGGAGGTGCGCAAGGCCTCCCAGAAGCCCACAGCCTCGAGAGCCTCCACGGCCCCAGAAGGTCCCGCAGCTTCCGAAGACCTCCAGGTTCCGGAGGAGTCACCGGCTTCCGGTGGTCGTGGGGTTGCGGAGGAACTGTCGGCTTCCGACGGTCGCGAGACCCCGGAAGAGCCGCAGGCTTCCGATGCTCCCGAGGTTCCGGAAAAGCCCCCGGCTTCCGAGCCGACCCCCGCCCCCGACGAGTCCACGACCTCCGAGGGATCCAAGACCCCCGAGCGGCCCCAGACTTCCGGGCGCCCCCCGACATCCGAGGCACCTGAGGCCCCCGAGGACACCCAGGACCCGGAACGCCCAGATGGCGCCGACGGGAGCCCTGATCGCGCCGCCCAGGCCTCCGAGGACCCGGCCCCTGACGAGCCCTCCAGCCCCGACACTCACACCCCCACTCCCGACAAGCCCGAAGGAGGCCCGCAGTGAATGACGCTCTCGACGTCGCCCTGCGACTCCTGATCGTCTTCGTCGTCTTTCTCACCTTCCCCCTGCTCATCGGCCAGACCGAGCACAAGGTGATGGCCCACATGCAGGGCCGCCTGGGCCCGATGTACGCCGGCGGCTTCCACGGCTGGGCCCAACTCGTCGCGGACGGCGTGAAGTTCGCCCAGAAGGAAGACGTCGTACCGGCGGGCGCGGACCGCCGTATCTTCCAACTTGCCCCCGCCGTCGCCCTCCTGCCCTACCTCCTGGTCCTCCTCGCCATCCCGATCGGCCCCGGCGAGGGCGCCGTCGGTGAGGTCGTCGACGCGGGCGTGTTCTTCGTGCTCGCCGTGATGGGCGTGGGCGTCCTCGGCTCCCTCATGGCCGGCTGGGCCTCCGCCAACAAGTTCTCCCTCCTCGGCGGCCTGCGCACCGCCGCACAGCTCCTCGCCTACGAACTCCCGATGCTGCTCACCGCCGCCTCGGTGGCGATGGCGGCCGGAACCGTCTCCCTCCCCGGCATCCTCGACGCCTTCGAGTGGTGGTGGCTGCCCTGGCAGATCGTCGGCGCGATCGTGTTCTTCGTCGCCGGTCTCGCCGAACTCCAGCGCCCTCCCTTCGACATGCCGGTCGCCGACTCGGAGATCATCTTCGGCGCCTACACCGAGTACACCGGCCTGCGTTTCGCCCTGTTCCTCCTCGCCGAGTACGCCGGAATCGTCGTCCTGTGCGGCCTGACCACCGTCCTCTTCCTGGGCGGCTGGCACGGCCCCTGGGGCGCCGACGGGCTCGGCTGGGTCTGGACCCTCCTCAAGGCGGCCGTGCTCGCCTTCGTCGTCATCTGGCTCCGCGTGACCTATCCCCGCCTGCGCGAGGACCAGCTCCAGAAACTCTCCTGGACCCTCCTCGTCCCCCTCTCCCTCGCCCAGATCGCCCTCACCGGCATCGTCAAGGTGGTGATCCAGTAACCATGGCCCCCATTCCTGGCTCGGGTCTTGCCAAGGGCCTGGCCGTCACCCTGCGCACGATGACGAAGAAGACCGTCACCGAGCAGTACCCCGACGCCCAGCCCGACCTCCCGCCCCGCACCCGCGGGGTGATCGGACTGTTCGAGGAGAACTGCACCGTCTGCATGCTGTGCGCCCGTGAGTGCCCCGACTGGTGCATCTACATCGACTCCCACAAGGAGACGGTCCCGGCGGCGGCCCCCGGTGGCCGCGAACGCAGCCGCAACGTCCTCGACCGCTTCGCCATCGACTTCTCCCTCTGCATGTACTGCGGTATCTGCATCGAGGTGTGTCCTTTCGACGCCCTGTTCTGGTCCCCCGAGTTCGAGTACGCCGAGACCGACATCCGCGAGCTCACCCACGAGCGGGACAAGCTCCGTGAGTGGATGTGGACCGTCCCGGCCCCACCTGCCCTCGACCCCGGTGCGGAGGAACCGAAGGAGATCGCCACCGCCCGCAAGGCCGCCGAGAAGCTGGCGGCGGCCCAGGCCGAGCCGGCCCCGTCGGCCGATCCCCAGGGGGAGGAGTCGTGACCCTCGCCCAGGCAGCGCACGGCTTCCTTTCCCCGACCGGCGTCGAGATCGCCTTCCTGCTCGTCGGCCTGGTCACCTTCGGAGCCGCGATCATCACCGTCACCACCAAGCAGCTGGTGCACGCCGCCCTGTGGCTGGTGGTGGCCCTCGGCGGCCTCGCCGTCGAATACCTCCTGCTCACCGCCGAGTTCATCGCGTGGGTGCAGGTCCTCATCTACGTCGGCTCCGTCGTCGTCCTCCTTCTGTTCGGTCTGATGCTCACCAGGGCTCCCATCGGCCGCTCCCCGGACGCCGACTCCGGCAACCGCTGGGCCGCCCTCGTGGTGGCCCTTGCCGCAGCGGCCGCTCTGGTCTGGGTGGTCGTCGACGCCTTCCGCACCACCTGGATCGACCTGGACGGCCCCGCCGCCGGCTCCACCGAGGCAACCGGCGCGAGCCTGTTCCAGAATTGGGTCCTCCCCTTCGAGGCCCTCTCCGTCCTGCTCCTCGCGGCGCTGGTCGGCGCGATCGTCCTGTCCCGCAAGGCGAAGGCGGAGTCGAGCTCTCCCCCTGTGAACTCCCGAGCCTCGACCGGTAGTTCCCCATCCGTCCCTGATTCCCGCAATCACACGATCGGGCGAAATGGGCCGGTCGCGGGAACCGAGTCGGCCAAGGGAACCAAGTCGGCCAGGGAAACAGACTCGACTGAGCAGGAAGGCGCCCGCTGATGCACCTCGCCTATCCCGCCGTACTCTCTGCCCTCCTCTTCTGCACCGGCCTCTACGGCGTCCTGGCCCGCCGTAACGCGATCCTCGTCCTGATGTCGGTCGAGTTGATGCTCAACGCCGTCAACCTGAACCTGGTCGCCTTCGACGTCTGGCTCAGCAGGGCCGCGGAGGAGACCCTGCACTCCGGCCAGGCCCTGACCCTGTTCACCATCGCCATCGCCGCCGCCGAGATCGGCATCGGCCTCGCGATCGTCCTCGCCGTCCACCGCAACCGCGGCACCGCCGACATCGACAAGCTCCGCGACACGGCCGAGGGCCACGACCCCGACACCTCCGACGACGACGCCCGCACGGCCGAACAGGCCGCAGAGTCCGGGCGGACCGGGAAGGCTGAGGCCACCGCGTGACCACGACCACCCTCGCCGTCCTCGTCCCCCTCCTTCCCTTCCTGGGGGCCGCAGCCGGCCTGCTCCTGGGCCGCACCGCCCCCGGCTTCGCCCGCCCGCTCGCCGTTCTGCCGCCTCTGGTCGCCCTTGCGCTCGCCGCCGTGGTCGCCGTACGCCAGGGCGGCGACCAGACGGTGAACGCCGCCACCGAACTCACCCCGACCGGCTCGGTCCCGATCGAACTCGCCCTGTACATCGACGGCTTCGCCGCCCTCGTCGCCGTCCTGGTCGCCTTCGTCGCCACCTGTGTGCAGATCTACTCGACCGGCTATCTGCGCGACGACCCGCGCTACCCCTCCTACGCCGCTCTCGTCTCCCTCTTCACCTCCGCGATGCTGCTCGTCGTCTACTCCGGCGACCTGATCGTGCTGCTGGTCGGCTGGGAGATCATGGGCATCTGCTCGTACTTCCTGGTCGGCCACTACTGGGAGACCCCGGAGGCCCGCGCCGCCTCCCTCAAGGCATTCCTGGTGACCAAGCTCGGTGACGTCCCCTTCCTGATCGGCCTGTTCGCCCTGGCCACCGACGCAGGCTCCTTCCGGATCACGAAGGTCCTGGACGCCGTCGCGCACGGCGGGCTCGACCACCCGACCCTGATCGCCCTGCTCCTCCTCGCGGGCGTGGCGGGCAAGTCGGCGCAGTTCCCGCTGCACACCTGGCTCCCCGACGCGATGGCGGGCCCCACGCCCGTCTCCGCGCTGATCCACGCCGCGACGATGGTTGCCGCCGGTGTCTACTTCATCGCCCGTCTCCTCCCGGTCTTCGAGGCCTCTCAGGCCGCGATGGTGGTCCTGGCCGTCATGGCCGCCGTCACGATGATCGGTTCGGGCCTCGCCGCGCTCGCCCAGGACGACATCAAGCGTGTCCTCGCCTACTCGACGATCGGCCAGCTCGGCTACATGACCGGCGCCCTCGCCGTCGGCGACCGCGGTGCCGCCGTCTTCCACCTCCTGTCCCACGGCGCCTTCAAGGCGCTGCTGTTCCTCGCGGCCGGCGTGATCATCCACGCCGCCGGCACCAACTCCCTGGCCGCCATGTCCCGTATGAAGGACCTCAGCGCCCGGGTCCCCGACGCCTACTGGACGATGACCGTGGCGCTCCTCGCGCTCGCCGCGATCCCGCCCTTCAGCGGCTTCTTCTCCAAGGAGTCCGTCCTCGGCGCGGCCGAGCACGTCGCGACCGGCCACACCGAACACGCCCCCGGCGCCGCAGGCTGGATCACCCTCGTCGCAGGCCTCCTCACGGCCCTGCTCACAGCCGCGTACGCGACGCGGCTGTGGCTGCTGGCCTTCCGCGGGCGTGGCACCGAAGCCCCCGATCACGGACGCCAGCCTTTGACGATGACCGTGGTCCTCTGGGTCCTCGCGGCCCCGTCCCTCGCCCTCGGCGCGTTCTCCTACCGCGTGCTGCCCGACTGGTTCGACGGCCGCGACCTCACCCCGACCCTCACCACCTCCGTCGTCGGCACGGGCGTGGCCCTGATCGGCGGCCTCGTCACCTACGCGGCCTGGCGGCACACCAGTGCGGTCACGGCCCGCGTCCCGCTGGGTGCGGTCGCCGCCCACCCCGAGGGCGACGCCGGACTGGTCGAGGCCGAGGCCATCGCCACCCACGAGCCCGCTTACGGAGACGTGGCCTACGCGCCCGACCCCGCGGACCCCGGACGGTTGCTGCTCGGCCCACTGCACCGTCACGCGGCCGTCGGCTTCCACCTGGACGCCCTGTACACGGCCCTCTTCGTCCGCCCGGTCCAGGCCGGAGCCACCCTCGTCCGGTTCCTGGACCGCGAAGTCGTAGAGACCTACGTGCGCGGCGCGGGAACACTGCCCCGCTGGCTCGGCACCGCCGTACGACGGGCCCAGACCGGCAATCTGCAGACCTATGTGAGCGCGCTGCTCGCCGGCACCGTCGTCCTCGCGGTCGCCGTCGTCCTCGTCGCCACGGGAGCGTGAGCAGGCGTGATCGATATCAACGAGTCCGTGATGCAGTTCCTTCTGGCGTTCGTCGTGGCCGGTCCGCTCCTGGGCGCCGTCACGGCTCTGCTGCCGGCCCCGCCCGGACTGAAGGGGAAGTCACCGGACCAGGCCGTACTGCGGCACGGCGTGACGGTCACCGGCGTGATCCTCATCGCCGCGATCGTCCTGGCACTCGGCTTCGACCACGACCATCCGTCGAAGATGCAGGCCACAACCGACATCAGCTGGATCCCGGCGCTCGACGTGCGCATCCACCTCGGCATCGACGGCATCTCCCTCCCCCTTCTGGTCCTGACGGCGCTGCTGACCTTCCTCTGCGCGCTCTACTCGTACTTCAAGATGCCCGCGGGCCCCACCCCGAAGGCCTTCGTCGCACTGCTGCTCATGCTCGAGTCCGGCACCCTCGCGAGCTTCGCCGTCCTCGATCTGCTGCTGTTCTTCCTCGCGTTCGAGATGGTGCTCGTCCCGATGTACTTCCTCATCGCCCGGTGGGGCGGCGAGGACCGTCAGGCCGCCGCCTGGCGCTTCATCCTCTACACACTGCTCGGCTCGGTCGTCATGCTGCTGGGCCTGCTCCTGATCGGGATCAAGGCGGGCACATTCGACATGGTGGCACTCGCCACTGACAACGGCCGGTCACTGTCCGCATCCGTGCAGGTCATCGCCGTTCTGGCGATCGGGATCGGGCTCGCGGTCAAGACCCCGATGTGGCCGCTGCACAGCTGGCTGCCCGACGCCCACACCGCCGCGCCGACCGTCGGCTCGGTCCTGCTGGCCGGCGTCCTGCTGAAGATGGGAACGTACGGGTTCGTCCGGATTTTGCTGCCGATCGCCCCCGACGGCTTCCGCGACTTCGCGCCCTACCTCGCCGCCTTCGCCGTGGTCGGGATCATCTACGGATCCCTGGCCTGCCTCGCCCTCGCCAAACGTGGCGCGAAGGGCGATCTCAAGCGCCTCATCGCCTACTCCTCCGTCGGGCACATGGGCTTCGTCCTCCTCGGCATCGCCACCATGACCCCGACCGGCGTGAACGGCGCCCTGTTCGCCAACATCGCCCACGGCCTCATCACCGGCCTCCTGTTCTTCCTGGTCGGCGCCCTGAAGGACCGCACCGGCACCACCGACCTCGACACCCTGGCCGAGGAGACCGGCGCCGCCCTGTACGGCAAGGCCCCGCGCCTCGGCGGCCTGCTGGCCTTCGGTGCGGTCGCCTCACTCGGCCTGCCCGGCCTCGCCGGATTCTGGGGCGAGATGCTGGCCCTGTTCGGCGCCTTCAAGCCCGCCGACGACCTCAGCCGCCCCGCCTTCCTCACCTTCATGGCGATCGGCGCGTTCGGCACCCTCCTGACGGCCGCGTACATGCTCGTCGTGGTCCGCCGCGTCTGCATGGGCGCCGTACCCCAGGACGCCCCCCAGCTCGCCGACGTCCACACGTACGAGTTCGCGGCCTGGACGCCGCTCGTCGCCCTCACCGTCGCGGCGGGCCTGTGGCCGAAGGCCCTCCTCGGCCTCACCGACCCGGCCGTCCAGCAGCTCCTCGCAGGAGGCAACCGATGAGCACCCTGGCCGCCATGGCTCAGCCACTGGCTTCTTCGGCCGAGCCCCTGGCCGCGAACCTCGTGCAGTCCGTCGACTGGCTCGCGATCGCGCCACCCACCCTCGCGGCGGTCGTCGGACTCGTCGTCCTCGTCGCAGACCTGTTCGTCGGCGAGCAGAAGAAAGCCCTGCTCGGGTGGGTCTCGGTCGCGGGCCTGGCAGCCTCCGTGCTCCTGCTGCTGCCCCTCCTGGACGGCGACCGCAGCACCTTCTGCCTGACCGGCGACGCCGACGTGTGCAGCTATGCGGCCGACCGCTTCACCCTCGTCATCCAGTTCCTCGTCCTGGGCGGCGCCCTCCTGGCGGCCCTCCTGTCGGTCACCACCCTCAAGGACGCCGACAAGAGACTCCCCGAAGGGGAGTACTGGTTCCTGCTGCTCTCTTCGGCCGCCGGCGCCGCACTCCTGCCCGCCTCCCGCGACCTGGCGACCCTCGTCGTCGCCCTGGAAGTCGCCTCCCTGCCCGCCTTCGCCCTCGTCGGCATCCGGCACGGCGACAGGAAGTCCTCCGAAGCGGCCCTGAAGTTCTTCCTGTCCTCGGTCACCGCGACCGCGGTCAGCCTCATGGGCATCAGCTTCGTGTACGCCTCCACGGGCACCCTGTACCTCACACAGATCGCCGACCGCATCCAGGACGTCGACGGACAGCTCCACACCCTCGCCCAGACCGGCGTCGTCCTCACCCTCGTCGGCTTCGCCTTCAAGACGGCCGCCGTCCCCTTCCACTTCTGGGTGCCCGACACCTACGTCGGCGCACCCCTCCCCATCGCCGCCTACTTGTCGGTCGTCGGCAAAACGGTCGGCTTCTCCGGCCTGATCCTCGTCACCGTCGTCGCCCTGCCGTCGTACGCCGACGTCTGGGGCCCGGCGCTCGCCACGCTCGCCGCCTTCACCATGACCGTCGGCAACGTCGGCGCGCTCCGACAGCAGGCCACGCGCGCGTACAGCGCCGTACGGCTGCTCGCCTGGTCCTCCGTCGGCCAGGCCGGCTACCTCCTCGTCCCGATCGCCGCCGCCGCCTACTCCGACGACGCCGAGCGGTCCGTCGGCTCCACCGTCGCCTACGCCCTCATGTACGCCGCCGTGAACCTCGGTGCCTTCGCGGTGGCCGCGCTGGTGGGCCGAACGAGGGCCGCGAACCGCATCACCGACTATCGCGGCCTCTACGCGACCAACCCGCTCGCCGCGCTCCTCCTGGCCTTCTTCCTGCTCTGCCTGGCAGGGCTGCCGCCGGGCATCATCGGCCTGTTCGCCAAGGTCACCGTCTTCTCGGCGGCCGTGGACGCCGGCCTCGGATGGCTCGCCGTGGTCATGGCCGTCAACGTCGTGATCGCGCTCTTCTACTACCTCCAGTGGACGACACTGCTGTTCAGGGCGCCCGAGGGCGAACCCGCCGCGCACCGCGTCCCCGCCCCCCTCACCGCCGCGCTCGCCCTGACCGGCGTCCTCGGCGTCGCCCTTTCGGGCGCGCCCCAGCTGGTGTTGCGCTTCACCGACACCGGGCTCTTCTGACCCGGTCCTCCCGAACCTGAACAGCCACCCTTGGATCATCACCCGGACGGCCCACCTGGGCCTCCGCGCGCACAAGGGAACTAGTGACCCTCGCCTGGCGTTGAGCAAAACGGGAGGGTCCACTGGACGTGACATCACGGACCGGTGGCATCGGAAGACATCGGAGATCAGCAAGCAAAAGGGTTCCCCTGCTGCACCACTTGGAGGGCGTACCGTGCACCGCCGGCACAACGGGCTCAGGACCGCAGTCCTCCTCGGGGGACTGTCCGCACTCATCATCGTCATCGGCAGCTTCTTCGGCCGTATGGGGCTGGTTGTGGCCGTCCTGATCGCGCTGGGCACCAACGCGTACGCGTACTGGAACAGCGACAAGCTGGCTCTACGCGCGATGCGTGCCCGCCCGGTGAGCGAGTTCGAGGCACCGGCCCTGTACCGCATGGTCCGCGAACTCTCCACCCAGGCCCGTCAGCCCATGCCGCGCCTGTACATCTCTCCGACCGAGGCGCCCAACGCCTTCGCGACCGGCCGCAATCCGCGCAACGCCGCCGTGTGCTGCACCGACGGCATCCTGCGCATCCTGGACGAGCGCGAACTGCGCGGTGTCATCGGCCACGAACTCAGCCATGTCTACAACCGCGACATCCTGATCTCGTCGGTCGCCGGCGCCCTCGCCTCCGTGATCATGTTCCTGGTCAACTTCGCCTGGCTGATCCCGATCGGCCGCTCCGACGACGATGACGGCCCGGGTCTCCTCGGCATGCTGATGATCATGATCCTCGGACCGCTCGCGGCCGGTCTCATCCAGATGGCCATCAGCCGCTCCAGGGAGTACGAGGCGGACGCGTCCGGCTCCCAGCTCACCGGCGATCCCCTCGCGCTCGCCAGCGCCTTGCGTAAGCTCGAAATGGGCACCAAGCAACTGCCGTTGCCCCCCGAACCGCGCATCGAGACCGCGAGCCACATGATGATCGCGAACCCCTTCCGCCCTGGCCAGGGACTGTCCAAGATGTTCTCGACTCACCCGCCGATGGCGGAGCGCATCGCCCGGCTCGAGAAGATGGCAGGTCGCCCCCAATGAAAACCATCCTGAACGTCATTTGGCTCGTCCTGAGCGGCTTCTGGCTGTTCCTCGCCTACCTGGCCGCGGGCGCGCTGCTCTGCATCACCATCATCGGCATCCCGTTCGGCATTGCAGCCTTCCGCATCGGCGTCTACGCCCTGTGGCCCTTCGGGTACACCACGGTCGAGCGCCGCGACGCGGGCTCACCCTCCTGCGTCGGCAACGTCCTGTGGCTGGTCCTCGCCGGCTGGTGGCTGGCCCTGGGCCACATCGCGACGGGCCTCGTCCTCTGCGTCACGATCATCGGTATCCCGTTCGGCATCGCCAACTTCAAGCTGATCCCCGTGTCCCTGTTCCCACTGGGCCGCGAGATCGTCCCCACGGACGAGCCGTTCGCGACCCGCTGACGGACGGGCCGGGGGAGTGGGGGCGCCCAAGTACGTCCTCCTGTCGTATGACCGGGAGGCCGAGTTCGAGGGCGAGGGGGGCTACGAGGAGACGTGGGCGTTGTGCCAGGACGCCGAGGATCTCTTCGCCGACCCGCCTCCTCCCCTCCGAGACGTCTACGAACTTCTCGGCTGCACTCCCCAGGGCCGCTTGAGCGAAGCCCTCACACACGCGCGTGCCGAGGGATCGGCGCCTCTCGGGACCCTCACCCTGCAGATTCTCGACAAGACCGGCGCGGCGGTCGGTGAATGGCATCTGGAAGAGGCGCGCCTCCTCGGCGACCGCCCCTGCGCTCACGACCTGACACTGCGGGACGTCACGATCGAGGGAACGCAACCGGACCACAACCTCTGCGACTACCCGCGGCGACCGCCGCTCTCCCCGGGCTACCGCCTGCTGGGTGTCCACGGTGAACCGCACGGCACCTGCCGCGACCTGGCCTGCATACGAGAGGTCCCGGACGAAACCATGGAACCCCCGCTGCGCCTGCTGGGCTGCTCTCCACAGGGCGCCCTGCGGACCGCGCTGGACGCGGGGGAGGAGGACCTCGGTCATGCCAAGGTCCTGCGCATCGACACCTCCGGTAGGCCCCTGCAGTCCGCAGCTGAGGGTGAACTGCGGGCCTGGATCCCGTCAGCGCGCGGTCCCGGTCTGGTGGACCTCACCCTGGACCTGTGGTCGGAACGCCCGCCCTTCGCGGCCGACGAGGTGTGGGAACTGTGGACCCAGGGACGCCCGACGGAGCCCAACCGCTGGGCGCGATGCGACAACGAGGGACGGCAGTTCTGGCTTCGCACGGCGCTCGACAACCACGTCCACGGCGGCCAGGACCGGCCGCCCGGCACGACATACCACCTCGACGGCCGCCACATCACCGATCTGCCCGGCTTCTTCTGCGCCCTGGGCGAGGCGGTGAACGGCCCCGGCGGTTACTTCGGCTGGGGCCTGGACGCCCTGGACGACTGTCTGATGGGCCGCTGGGGTGCCACCCCGCCCCTCAGCTTGGTCTGGCACGATTCCGAAGTCGCCCGCAGGTCTCTTGGTGTCACCTCGCAGACCCTCCACAGGCCGCCTGCCTTCGAGGAACTCCTCGCCTTTCTCGCCGAGGGCGATCGCGTCGATGTCCACCTCGCCTGAGCCGAGGTTGCCCCGGGTTTTCCACAACCCGGATGTTGTCCACAGGTCTGCCCGGGTGTCAGTGCCACCCTGCATCATGAATGCATGACCGAGAGCGAGCAGTTGCTGGCACGGGTGGCGGACAAGGCCCGCAACACCCGGCCGTGGGGTTGGACTTCCCTCCCCGAGCCGGTGGAAGCGGAGACCCTCTCCCGCGCCGAGGCAGCGCTGGGCTTCCAACTGCCCGCGCTGCTCGCCGACCTCTACCTGCGTATAGGGGACGGCGGATTCGGCCCGGAGTACGGCCTGTTGCCCCTGCTCGACAGCCCTCCGTCCGGCGAGCCCGCGGCCGTCGTGCAATACCTGGCCAACCGCAAGAGCAGCCGTAAGGACCCCGACTGGCCCTGGCCCGAGGGCGTCCTGCCGATATCCCACTGGGGCTGCGCGATGTACGCGTGCGTGGACTGCCACAGCCCGGAAGCCCCCGTTCTCCTCTTCGAGCCGAACGCCGGTGACTGCGACCACTCCTGGTTCGTGGACGCCCCCACCCTCACGGACTGGCTGCAAGCCTGGGTCGACGGCACTGGCTGGTACGAGGAGATGAACGAGGAGTTGGAGATGACTCCCTGGGCACAGTTCCGGATACGTACGGCACCCCCGGCCCACGCGTCCTGACGCTCCCTTGAGGGGGACGCGGCCGCCGACCTACCGCCCCGCCCACCACTTCCGTACGCCATACGCCACCACCCCGACCGCCAGCACACCCGCTCCCACGACCACCGAAACCCCGGGCAACGCGAACGCCAGCACCACACACCCGAGCAGCCCCACCACAGGCACCACCCGGGCCGCCGGAGCCGAACCGAGTGTCCACGCCGACGCATTGGCGACCGCGTAGTACGCGAGCACACCGAAGGAGGAGAAACCGATCGCGCCCCGCACGTCGACCGTGGCGGCGAGGACCGCGACCACCGCGCCCACGGCCAGCTCGGCCCGGTGCGGCACCTGGAAACGGGGGTGGACGGCCGACAGCGCGCCCGGAAGATGCCGGTCCCGGGCCATGGCCAACGTCGTTCGTGAGACGCCGAGAATCAGGGCGAGCAGCGAACCCAGCGCGGCCACGGCAGCACCCACCCGCACCACCGGCACGAGCCCCGGCACTCCGGCCACTCGCACCGCCTCGGCCAGCGGCGCGTCAGCGCGGCCCAGAGCAGCAGCACCCAGCACGGAAAGGACAGCCACCGCCACCACCGCGTACACCACCAGCGTGATGCCCAGGGCCAGGGGGATCGCGCGGGGGATGGTGCGCGCGGGATCCCGTACCTCCTCACCGAGGGTCGCGATGCGCGCGTACCCCGCGAACGCGAAGAACAGCAGACCGGCCGCCTGCAGCACCCCGCTCACACCGCCGGAGACCCCGGTGTCCAGCCGCCCGGCCTCCGAGGCCCCGGACCCAAGACACACGACCACCACGGAAGCGAGGACAGCGAGGACCACCGCCACGATCGCCCGGGTCAGCCAGGCGGACTTCTGGATCCCGCCGTAGTTCAGCGCGGTCAGCGCCACCACGGAGGCGACGGCCACGGCATGGGCCTGCCCCGGCCAGACGTACGCACCCACCGTCAGCGCCATCGCCGCACAGGAGGCCGTCTTCCCGACCACGAACGACCAGCCCGCGAGATAACCCCAGAACGGCCCGAGCCGCTCCCGCCCGTACACATAGGTGCCGCCCGAGACCGGGTACAGGGCGGACAGACGTGCCGAGGACGTGGCGTTGCAGTAGGCAACCACGGCGGCGACCGCGAGCCCGAGCAACAGCCCGGAACCGGCCGCGCGCGCCGCCGGGCCGAGGGCGGCGAAGATCCCGGCACCGATCATCGAGCCGAGACCGATGACCACGGCGTCGCCTGTGCCCAGCGTGCGCCGCAGTTCGGCACCGGAACCTGTCATGCGCCGCACCCTACTGATCTCTGCAACCGCAGGGTGCAGTACGGACGTCCTCTTCATCAACGGGACACGAACACCCGAACGAAGAGCACCTCATGCGAGTTGCACGAGCACGTCGTCCAACCCAAGCGCTTCAGTACACGCACAGCCGGCCGGGACGTAGATCACAGACCACGGACAGTGCGGGCACAGCGCGGAAGGGCAGGTTCAGGGCATGAGCATCATCGGCTGGATCATCCTGGGGCTGTTGGCCGGAGCCATCGCCAAGTTCCTGCTGCCGGGCCGGGACCCGGGCGGCTTCATCGGGACGACCCTCATCGGCATTGCGGGCGCGTTCATCGGCGGCTGGATATCGGCCCGTTGGCTGGACCACCCGGTCACCAAGAGCTTCTACGACGGAACCACCTGGGCCGCCGCTATCGGCGGCTCCCTCGTGCTTCTGATCGCCTACCGTCTCCTATTCGGCAACTCGCGCGACTGACACCCCGAACCGCAGCCAGCAGGCGAGAAGGGTGGGCACCGGCCAGGTGCCCACCCTTCCTCGTGAATCACCGGATCAGCGGCTCACCGGTAGTTCACGAACTGGATCGCGAAGTCGAAGTCCTTGCCCTTCAGCAGGGCGATGATGGCCTGCAGGTCGTCACGGCTCTTCGAGCTGACCCGCAGCTCGTCGCCCTGCACCTGGGCCTTCACGCCCTTCGGGCCCTCGTCACGGATGATCTTCGCGACCTTCTTCGCGTTGTCCTGGGAGATGCCCTCCTCGATCGACGCGAAGATCTTGTACTCCTTGCCGGAGAGCTGCGGCTCGCCCGCGTCGAGCGCCTTCAGGGAGATCCCACGCTTGATCAGCTTGGACTGGAAGACGTCGAGGACGGCATTGACCCGGTCCTCGGAGTTCGCCTCCATCAGGATCTTGTCGCCGGACCACGAGATCGAGGCACCCACGCCCTTGAAGTCGTAGCGCTGGGAGATCTCCTTGGCGGCCTGGTTGAGGGCGTTGTCGACCTCCTGCCGCTCGACCTTCGAGACGATGTCGAAACTGGAGTCGGCCATGTCCTGTGGCTCCTTGTATCCGGGTGCGTGTCGGCGTGCGTACGGATGCGTATCGGCGTACGTGGGGGCGGGCGCCGAGCCCGGCGTGGACCCGGGCCGCATCCGCCCAAGCCTAGTCACCACATACCCTCCGGGCGCAGATCAATCGGGTGGCGAAGCACCCCTCGGCATCGGGTATTGTTTACGTCGTTGCCACGGAGCACCGCCAAAAGACGGTTCGAAGGGCAGCAAACCCCGGCGGTGTGCCCGAGCGGCCAAAGGGAGCAGACTGTAAATCTGCCGGCTCAGCCTTCCCAGGTTCGAATCCTGGCGCCGCCACACTGGGGAAGACCCCCTCTCAACTGCGGAAACGCGGTCCGGAGGGGGTCTCTTCATGTTTCGGGGCCGATCTTTCGAGCAGAATCGAAACAGCGTGACTTGTCTCACACTGTGACGCATGGATCCCGGGGCTGGTCAGGGTTTTCGGGTCACGCGAGGGCCAAGTCGGGCGCGCTGATGTCCGCCTGGACGTAGAGCGGGTGCCCGCGTGGGCGAGATGCGGACGGTGTTCAGCCGGCGCACGCGGAGGTCATGAAGGCCGGCACACCACCAGGGCCGCCGAAGCTCCGCTGTTGCTGGAAGAGCGGCGGGAGAGCCGTGCTTCCAGACCGCGGTGGGGGAGGCTGAGCAAAGGCGTCCTCACGCACGTGGCGACCGCCGTGGTTGCGTTCTCCGTGGGCGCCCTCGCCGGTCACGCGGGAGCCGACGACGCTGCAGACACTCGGGCGACGGCGACTACGACCGCTACGACAACGGCCGTGGCCGCTAGGAGCCTGGGCGTCGACCTTCAGCCACGGTGCCGGCTGCCTCGCTGCCGGGGCCGTCTCCCGCAGCGCGCGGTCACAAGGCCCGCAGACCGATTCGAAGTTGGCGCAGCCTGACCGTGTTCCACAGCGGGTGCAGGCCTTGCTGCCTGGCAGCGCGGCTGTCATAGGGCCTTGCCCCGTCGGCATGGTCTCTGGTCACAGCATGAGTACTTGGATCAGCATGCCTGCTTCGTGGGGCCTGCGAGAGAGTCGTCGGCGAACGACATGTGGCACAGCTGGGGCACACGCTCCGTCGGTGGTGGTCGTGCCGGGGCCGGTGTCGTTGTTGCTGTACTTCGTCGCTGTACAGCAACCGGCAGGCGCACCACCAGCCACGGCCGCGGTCGGCGCGCGGACGGGGTACCGCCACAGCAGGCGGCTGTGGCGGTGGTTCGTTCCCCCACGGCGCCGACCGCAGCCGCACCTGTCCAGGGCGATGGACGCCGTCGTGTCCGGTCCAGGGATCGCCGGGACTACTCATCCAGTTACACCGGCGGCGAATCCTATTTACGCCTAAAGTGGAGTCTGGAAGAAGAATTAATCGACCAATAGGGTGCGGAGTTAGATGTGTAGCGTAATTGATTGAGAACCCTTTTCTCAGGTTTTCTGCCTGCGTAAGCTCACTCTTTTGCCGCACGCCCTGAAGGAGGGGAGCCGCGTTATCAAGCTATGACGACATCAAGGACCCATGGCCTGCCTCGGCGCACCACGAGGACGGATAATATTTCTGTGGTCCGCGATCTGACAGTGGGGAAGTACACTTTCCAGCCTGGTGCGGAGTACGCGGCGCTGACGGTACAGGGCGCGGTGGCCGGGGGCGACGTGCAGTCCGAGCGTCAGGTCACCGAGCCACTCCTTCGCGAGTTCCTCGCCCTACTGGAGGAAGTCCAGGAGGAACTCAATTCACGATGGAACGGTCAGAAGAACTCCGGCCGCCGCGGACAGCCTGACGGGTCGCATTTTCGTGAATCATGATTATGTCGATCCTGCCTTTGCGCAGCGTGAGTACTACTCCGACGCGTACGCGTACGGGTCGAGTACTGGCTGGGACGGGGGACGTGCCGACAGCGTCCACTCAGGAGTTCCCCTGACCACACCCGCCGGAGGCTGGGACCCGGTCGAGGAACTTGCCTATCTCCTGCAGGAGGCTGTTCCGGAGGAGTCGACGGCCAGGATCCCGCAACCTCGCAGCGAGCCCGCGTCCGGCGGCGCCTTCAGCGACCCGATGGAGAACCTGGCGCAGATCACCGCTCAACTGCCGCCTACCCGACGCTCCTCTGCCGGGCACCGGAAGCTCCACGTCCGCAGAGCCCGGTTCAAGTGGTTGCAGACCGGCAGCTTCTTCATCGTCGCGCTCGTTGCCGTCATCGTAGCGATGGTCAGCGTCTTCGGTGGCATGGTGGCCTACAAGCCCCTGCAGAACATCACCTCCGGGACGGGAGGCGCCATGGTCCCGTCGTGGCCTCTTCTCGTATATGGCCCCTGGATGGTGGCGTCTCTCTCCATCCTCCGGACTGCCCTGCACCAGCGCCGAGCTGTGCACTCGTGGTTCATCGTTCTGCTGTTCTCCTCCGTCGCGATAATGCTGTGCGTGGCTCAGGCGGACAGAACCGTCACCGGTATCGCCGGAGCATGTCTACCGGCCCTCGCCTCCCTCGCCTGCTTCCAGCAACTCGTCCGGCAAATCACGCTGACTCTGCCACCGCGACAGGGCACGCGGCGCCACCGCCGGTAGCAGTATGGTTCTCGGCGCACGGGTGCCGGTTTCCTCCCTCACGCTTTTGGCGTCGCTTTGGATGACCGGTCGAGTGGGCTTTCCTCGGGGCGTACTGGTGGAATCGATTGATTCGATGCCGACTTCCACCGCCGGCCTGATTGGGCCGGCATGGAGCTCCGAGTGCAGTTTCGCTGCCCAGCCGTAGCCGATGGTGCTGCTTCGGTGGACCCTCGTGATTGGGCAGGCCGCCAGGCCACGCTTCTCCCGGCGGCGAGACGATCCGACTGTTCCAGTAGGTCTGTGGCGATCGCGCCCCGCCATGCCCAGCGGCCGACCTGGGACGTCAAACGCCGCCGGCCCGGGGCACACTGACTGTATGTCCAGTCGTCGCAGGCTCTGCCCCGAATGCCGTCGCGAGATCGCCGTCGTCGCCGGCCGCTTCGCCCGGCACGACCCGCCCGGAGCACGCGCGAGAGGTCAGCTGGTCTCCTGCCCGGGCTCCCGCAGACAGGCCGAACTCGGAGCGGCGCAGCCGTCGTTGGATGGGTACGCGCTACCCGTCGTCCCCGGCCAGCTGCCCCTTTTCTGAGCGTTCGGCTGCCCTACGCCCGTCAGAGCACCCCGCGCCCGCGGTCGCCCTCCTCCGGCCCCCGTGCCGAGCGTTCAGCCGCCCCACGCCCCCGACTCAGACCCATAACCCCGACCCCTCGCGCAAGCGCATCCGCACCCCGAGCCGTACGGTCACCACCACCGCCCCAGCGAGCCAGTCCGACCCCAGCCCCTCCAGCCGTACGAGGGGATGCCCCGCCGCGAACTGCCGTGCCCAGTAAGCCCGTACCGCCTCACCCGCGCAGCCGGTCGCCGGCCGTCGGCCGGCATGCTCGGTCAGTCCACGTCCGGGGCCAGGCAGTGCGGTACGGAGGCGCCCCGCTCGTCCGTCGCGAAGACTCGCACATCCGCCGCCGCAGCAGGCCTCTTGCGCGGCCGGCACCCCGGGGCGGCCTTCCTCAGTTGCCCGCCACCGACTTCACTGCGACCGAGACCGGCGTGGAACCGCTGATCAGCTCCAGCGTCAGCCCTGCCGTCGCCGGCGTGTCCAGCAACTCGGCCAGTACGGCGGCCACGTCGTCGCGTGGAATCGAGCCCCGGCCGGTGTGCGCCTCCAGGCGTACGAGGCCGTTGCCCGCGTCGTCCGTGAGTGCGCCGGGACGCAGAACCGTCCAGTCCAGCGCGTCCAAGCCGCTCACATGTGCGTCGGCTTCGCCCTTGGCGCGCAGGTACACGTCGAAGATCTCGTCACCTTCGTGCCGTGGATCCGCGCCCATGGACGACACGATCACGAAGCGCCGTACGCCCGCCAGGACCGCCGCGTCCGCGAACAGCACCGCCGCGGCCTTGTCCACCGTGTCCTTGCGGGCCGCGCCGCTTCCCGGACCCGCGCCCGCAGCGAAGACCGCCGCGTCCGCGCCCCGCAGATGGGCGGCGACCTCCTCGACCGAGGCCGACTCCAGGTCCAGCAGGACCGGTTCGGCACCGACGTCCCGCAGGTCGTCGCCCTGTTCCGCGCGACGGATGATCCCCGCGACCTCGTCCCCGCGCGCGGCGAGCAGTCGCTCCAGCCGCAGCGCGATCTGACCATGACCACCAGCGATGACAATGCGCATGTCTTCGACCGTACGCCCGTCCAGGCGCATCCGCCGCGTGGGTCCGGCGACGCCTCACGGGGTGCGGGATGAGGTCGAGGAGCGTCTGCGCGTCCGTCGTGGCTGGTCGCACAGTTCCCGGCGTCCCACAGCGGGTTGCATGCAGCGACGCGCGCCACAATGCGCCCCCCACGCCCCCACCGACACCACAGGCACTCGCCCTACGACACACTCCCCCGCCCCTGCCGAGGCAGCCCCGACTCCACGCCCGCCGCCGAGTTGCAGTACTCCCGTACCGCGCTCGTCCGTGCCACCACGCGCCCTCGGTGCACCACGATCCGGCTGTACGCCAGGGAGAGCGCGCCGGCGAGGCGGTCGCCGCGTACGGCGAGCAACTCGGCCGGGAAGCCCGCCTCCACGCGGACTTCGGGCAACCCGAGCACCGTCCGCGCCGACGTGCTCACCGCGTCGTAGGCGTCCTCCGGGCGCAGCCCGTACCGGGAGGCGAGAAGGTACGCGGCCTCAAGGGGGTCGCCGCGGCCCACCGGGTTGCAGGCGTCCCGCAGAGCGCCGCTGCCCGCGGCCACCCGGACCCCGGCCGCACGCAGCAGCCGTACCGGAGCCGTGCCCCGACGGTCGACGCCCGCGCAGCCGCCCTGCGGCAGGCACACCACGGCGACTCCGGCCGCCCCGAGCTGGTCGGCCGTGCGGGAGACCACCTCGGCGGGGAGGCGGTCGAGACCCGCGCAGGGGCCGAGGGTGACGCCGGGCCGCAGCCCGCCGGCCATGGCGGCGAGCCGGGCGAGCCGGGCCGGATCGGTGGCGTCCGTGTGCAGATCGACGGGGCAGCCGTGCTCAGAGGCCACCTCCAGGACCGCCTCCGCGTAACCCGTCGGATCGGGGTCGAGATCCGGACAGCCGCCCACCACCGAGGCACCCATCTTCAGCGCGTCCCGCAACATGGCGAGCCCCTCTGCCCCGGCCACCCCGGTCAACACCCTCGGCATCGCCACGGCCGTCAGCTCGGTGAGCCCGTGCAGCGACCGCCGCGCCTGCAGTACGGCGGCCAGCGCGCCCAGCCCCTGGACGTCCCCCACGCGCACGTGTGCCCTGAGCGCGGTCGCCCCGTGCCCGAGCTGGAGCAGGGCGGCCTCCGTGGCCCGGCGCTGGACGTCGTGGGGGTCGGGGGAGACCGGCCCCTCGGCGTCGGCCGACAGCGCGGTGTCGCCGTGGGCGTGCGGCTCGGCCGGGGCCGGCAGGAGCAGATAGCCGCTGAGGTCCACGCGCGCGCCGCACGCGCGCGTGCGGCCGCCCACGGCCAGACTGCCGGCCGTACCGACCGCCTCGATGCGCCCGCCGCCCAGCCGTACGTCCACGGTCCTGCCGTCGGTGAGGCGCGCCCCGCACAACAGGAGACCGGCCCCCTCGGACCGGCCCGAGGACGAGGCACCCGACGAGGACGAGGAGTGGGGCGGCTGCGGCTGGCTGTCGGGCATCGCGCTCCAGGGGCTCGGGACTACGCAAGCTCAGGACTGCGCGAACCCGGACTGCGCAAGGGGACGCAAGATCACGCAGAGTGAGTCGAGCCTAGGGTGGCCGCGCACCCGTCTCGGGGAGGAGCGCAATAGTCGTACCGGTGTGGTCCGCCGTACCGGAGAGGCAGTTGAGGCCTGCGGGAACCCCGTGGATCAAGGCGTCCAGGGCGCCGCGAAACGGATTTGGGCGAACGGCGGCAGAGCGTGTAATGTCTTCATCGCTCGCCCCAATAGCTCAGTCGGTAGAGCGTCTCCATGGTAAGGAGAAGGTCTACGGTTCGATTCCGTATTGGGGCTCTGGTGTGAGAGGTTCCCGCCGCGAGGCGGGAACCGATCGCATCACAGCGGTGTAGCTCAGTCGGTAGAGCAAGCGGCTCATAATCGCTGTGTCACCGGTTCAAGTCCGGTCACCGCTACTGACAGTAGCCGATTGCGGGGTCGGTCCTTCGATCGGCTACTCTTCTATGCGTTGAACCCGTCCTATCCGTTCGTCAAGGAGCACTCACGTGGCTGCCACCGACGTCCGCCCGAAGATCACGCTGGCCTGCGTGGAGTGCAAGGAGCGGAACTACATCACCAAGAAGAACCGGCGTAACAACCCGGATCGAATGGAGATGAAGAAGCACTGCCCGCGTTGCAACGCGCACACCGCGCACCGCGAAACGCGATAAATCAGGCTCGTACACGAGGCCGTCCCCGAGAGATCGGGGGCGGCCTCGCGTCGTTGAGAGACCCGATACCGGTCAGTAGAGCAAGCAGGAGGTGCCGAGCCCATGGCGCTCGACCAGTCCTTCGTGGGGCGGACCTACCCGCCCACCGACCCCTACGAGGTGGGCCGGGAGAAGATCCGCGAGTTCGCCGAGGCAGTGGGGGACTCCAACCCCGCGTACACGGACCCGGAGGCCGCCAAGGCGCTCGGCCACCCCGACGTCGTCGCCCCGCCGACCTTCGTGTTCTCGATCACCTTCAAGGCCGCGGGACAGGTCGTGCAGGACCCGCAGCTCGGCCTGGACTACAGCCGCGTGGTGCACGGCGACCAGAAGTTCGCCTACGTCCGCCCCGTGCGCGCCGGTGACCGTCTGACCGTCACCTCCACCATCGAGGCGATCAGGTCGATGGCCGGAAACGACATCCTGGACATCCGCGGCGAGGTCCACGACGAGGCCGGCGAGCACGTCGTGACCGCCTGGACCAAGCTCGTCGCGCGCGCGGCCGAGGAGGCGTGAGAAAGAAGATGACGGCGAAGATCGCATACGGCGACGTCGAGGTCGGCACCGAACTGCCGGCCCAGACCTTCACCGTGACCCGCGCCACCCTCGTCCAGTACGCGGGCGCCTCCGGGGACTTCAACCCCATCCACTGGAACGAGAAGTTCGCCAAGGAGGTCGGGCTGCCGGACGTCATCGCGCACGGCATGTTCACCATGGCCGAGGCGATCCGCGTGGTGACGGACTGGGTCGGCGACCCGGCGGCCGTCGCCGAGTACGGCGTCCGCTTCACCAAGCCCGTCGTCGTGCCCAACGACGACCAGGGGGCCACGATCGAGGTCAGCGGCAAGGTTGCCGCCAAGCTCGACGACAACACCGTCCGCGTGGACCTCACGGCGACCAGTGCGGGGCAGAAGGTGCTGGGGATGTCGCGGGCGGTCGTACGACTGGCCTGAGGGGCGGGTACGGCTGCTGAGGTAAGGGGTGCTCTCCATGGTGGGGCGCCCCTTACCGCATCACGGCCCCCTGCTGCGACAACGCTCGGTGGTGGTGGGGCGTTCCAGAGAGGGCTGCCGGTAGGCGGACCCGGCGTCCTTGCCAAGTTAGTGATTGAGTACTAACTTAGGTGCATGGTCAGGATGAGTGCAGAAGAGCGGCGTGAGAGCGTCATCCGTGCGGCGACGGCCGAGTTCGCCCGCGGTGGCTACCACGGGACGTCGACCGAGGCGATCGCCAAGCGGGTCGGGGTGTCGCAGCCGTATCTCTTCCGGCTCTTCCCGGGCAAGAAGGCGATCTTCCTGGCGGCGGCCGAGCGCTGTGTGGAGGACACCATCCGCACCTTCGGGGAAGCCTCGAAGGGGCTGGAGGGCGAGGAGGCCCTGCACGCCATGGCTGACGCGTACACCCGGGTCATCGCGGAGCGGCCCGAGTGGCTGATGATGCAGATGCAGATGTACGTCGCGGTGGGGGCTGCCGAGCAAGAGGGTGACACCGAGTTCGGAGAGGCGGTGCGGGCCGGCTGGATGCGGCTGTGGGACACCGTCCATCTGCCGCTCGGCGCCGACGCCAACGAGACGACGACCTTCCTGGCGTACGGGATGCTCGTCAACTGCCTGACGGCGATGGGCTTTCCGCCCGGGCACCGGGTCTGGGAGGGCATGTACCCGTCGGCGCGGATCAAGGGCCGGCTGGAGCACTGAGCACGCGAGGCGTCATGGGCGCCTTTTCATGATCGAGAAACTTAGTAATCACTAACTACCCACTGATCACACCCGCTGGGGGAGCGATGTCACAGCAAAAGCAAGCCGCACCGACCGCAAGGCGCGGGGGAGCCGTCTGGGCCCTCGTCATCACCAGCGTCGCCGGATTCATGGCGGCCCTCGACAACCTCGTCGTCACCACCGCCCTGCCGTCCATCCGTGAGGACCTCGGCGGGGGACTGCACGACCTGGAGTGGACGGTGAGCGCGTACACGCTCACCTTCGCCGTCCTGCTCATGACCGGCGCGGCACTCGGAGACCGCTTCGGCCGGCGACGCCTCTTCCTGACCGGCCTCACGATCTTCACCGGCGCGTCGGCCGCCGCGGCACTGGCCCCCGGCATCGACTCCCTCATCGCCGCCCGCGCGGTCCAGGGCGTGGGGGCGGCGATCATGATGCCCCTCACGCTCACCCTCCTCACGGCGGCCGTGCCCGCCGCCAGGCGCGGAATGGCGTACGGCATCTGGGGCGCCGTCAACGGACTCGCGGTGGCCTCCGGGCCACTGATCGGCGGCAGCCTCACCGAGCACATCTCCTGGCAGTGGATCTTCTGGCTGAACGTCCCCCTCGGCGTCGCCCTGCTGCCCCTCGCCCGCCTGCGCCTCGCGGAGTCCCACGGCACCGGCGCGCGCCTCGACATCCCCGGCACACTGCTCGCCAGCGGCGGTCTCTTCGGCATCGTGTACGGCCTGGTCCGCGGCCCGTCCGACGGCTGGGCCGACACAGTGGTCCTTCTGGCCCTGTTCGCCGGGGCCGCGCTGCTCACCGCGTTCGTCCTCTACAGCACCCGGGCCAAGAACCCCATGCTCCCCATGCGGCTGTTCCGCTCCCGGGCCTTCTCCGGGATCAACGCGGCCAGCCTGCTCATGTTCCTCGGGATGTTCGGCTCGATCTTCCTGCTCAGCCAGTACATGCAGGGTGTGCTCGGCTACTCGCCGACCGAGGCGGGGCTGCGGATGCTCCCCTGGACCGGCATGCCGATGCTCGTCGCGCCGATCGCCGGGATCCTCTCCGACCGCATCGGGGGCCGGCCGGTCGTGGCCACGGGTCTCTTCTTCCAGGCGGCGGGTCTCGCGTACATGGCGTCCGTGGTCACGGTCGACGCGTCCTACTCCGCGCAGCTCCCCGGACTCATCCTCAGCGGCATCGGCATGGCGCTGTTCTTCGCGCCGGCGTCCAACCTGGTCATGTCGAGTGTCCGGTCCGAGGAGCAGGGGATCGCTTCCGGGGCCAACAACGCGCTGCGCGAGGTGGGTGGAGCGCTCGGGATCGCGGTCATGGCGTCGATCTTCTCCGCGCAGGGCGGATACGAGAGCGGGCAGTCCTTCGTGGACGGCCTGCGGCCGGCCCTGGTCACGGGCGCGGCGGTGGTGGCGGTCGCCGGGGTCGCGGCTCTGCTGATCCCCTCGGCGAAGAGGGGCACGGTGGTGACGTCCTCCGAGCGGGCGCGGTCACTGGAGACGGTGGCCGGCTGAACGCGTGCGATGGGCTTGGGCGGGGCGCCTAGGGGGTGCTGGGTCGGGTTGTCGGGCGTCTGCGGGCCGGTGGGGGCTGGTCGCGCAGTTCCCCGCGCCCCTGGGGAGTTGCAGTCGCCCGCACCATGGACGGACCGTTCGCCACCCCCGCGTACCACGACGGACCGATTCCCATCCCGCGCGCCCGAACGGGCCGTTCGCCGCACCGTGCGCCCCGACGGGCCGGTAGCCGCGTACGGCGGCAAGGGGACGGGGTGGGGGTGTCCGCCCGATAGCGGCCGGCGTCCGATACCGGGCACCGCCGAAGCAACAGCAACCGCCGGACCGAGGACGGATACCCCCACCCCGGCCCCGACCCACAACACACCCGCACGCGCTACACCAGCCCCCACCGGAACCGGAACAGGCCGCCGCAGGCACTCAGGGGCGCGGGGAACTGCGCACCACGCCCGCCCCCACCCAACCCGCACAGGCCGCCGCAGGCACCCCCACCCCACCCGCACAGGCCGCCGCAGGCACCCCCGCCCCACCGCCGGAGGCCCCCGTAGGCTGTACCGCGTGCAGGAACGACACGACGCCCCCCTCGCCCCCCTGACCACCTTCCGTCTCGGCGGCCCCGCCACCCGGCTCGTCACCGCGACGACCGACGCCGAGGTGATCGAGGTCGTCCGTGAGGCCGACGCCACCGGCACGCCGCTCCTCGTGATCGGCGGCGGGTCCAACCTCGTCATCGGGGACAAGGGGTTCGAGGGCACCGCACTCGTCATCGCCACCAAGGGGTTCGAGCTCACCGGCACCCACCTGGAGCTCGCCGCCGGCGAAGTGTGGACCGACGCCGTCGCCCGCACCGTGGACGCCGGACTCGCCGGTGTCGAGTGCCTCGCCGGCATCCCCGGTTCCGCGGGCGCCACCCCCATCCAGAACGTCGGCGCCTACGGCCAGGAGGTGTCCTCCACCATCACCGAGGTCATCGCCTACGACCGCCACACCGGCGAGACCGTCACCCTCACCAACGACGACTGCGCCTTCTCCTACCGCCACAGCCGCTTCAAGGAAGACCCCGCCCGCCACGTCGTCCTGCGCGTCCACTTCGACCTGGAAGACGCCGACGGCCTCTCCGCGCCGATCAAGTACGCCGAAACCGCCCGCGCCCTGGGCGTGGAACCCGGCGACCGCGTCCCCCTCACCGACGCCCGCGCAACCGTCCTGAAGCTGCGCGCGGGAAAGGGGATGGTCCTGGACCCCGACGACCACGACACATGGTCGGCGGGCTCGTTCTTCACCAACCCCATTCTCACGGCCGCCCAGTTCGCTGAGTTCCACGCGCGCGTGAAGCACCGCCTCGGCGAGGACGCCGAACCCCCCGCCTACCCCGCGGGCGAGGGTCACACCAAGACCTCCGCGGCCTGGCTGATCGACAAGGCCGGCTTCACCAAGGGCTACGGCACCGGCCCCGCCCGCATCTCCACCAAGCACACCCTGGCCCTCACCAACCGGGGCGACGCCACCACCGAGGACCTCCTCACACTGGCCCGGGAGGTCGTGGCGGGCGTACGGGACACCTTCGGGATCACGCTGGTCAACGAGCCGGTGACGGTGGGCGTCAGCCTCTAGCCGACCAGGTCCGCCAGCGTCACTACCGGCAGCACCGAAGCACCATCAGTACGCCACCCCCACCCCCTGCTTCACGACCCCCGCATCCCCGACCATCCCCAGCATCGCGTGCGCCACATCCGCCCGCGAGATGAACCGCCCCCGAGCCGGAAACCCCCCGGCCACCACCCGGTACACCCCCGTCACCGGCTTGTTCTGAAGACGCGGCGGGCGCACGACCGTCCAGTCCGTACCGCTCGCCGCCAGCTCCGCCTCCATCTCGCTCAGATCGGCGTAGACGTCCTTCAGTACGGCGGACACGAGCCCCCGCATCCACCGGTCCACCACCCCCTCGTCCACCGGCGCCGGCCCGACCGGCCCCGCGCTGACGGCCAGCACCCGCCGGACCTGCTCCGCCTCCATCGCGGCCAGCACCACGCGGGTCAGCCGCGCCGCGATCCCGGCGTCCTTGCGGGCGCGCGGGCCGAGCCCTGACAGCACCGCGTCCCGCCCGGCCACGGCCGGCCGCAGCACCTCCGGGTCGGTGAGGTCCGCCCGGACCACCTCCAACCGCGCGCCCGTGACGGTCAGCCGACCAGGATCCCGTACGACCGCCGTGACCTCATGGCCTGCCTCCAGGCCCTGCCGGACGAGCTCGCGCCCTATGCCCCCGGTGGCACCGAAAACCGTGAGTTTCATGGGTACTCCCGTACTCGAAGGAGGTGGGTGAGTATTCACTCACCCCTGCCTCCCTCTAGAGTGGGTAAGTACTCACCCACCCGTCAAGCCCGCCAACCGATCCAAGGGGACCGAACAGCATGGAGCCCAAGTCCGGCCCGGCCCGCGTCCGCATCCTCGACGCCGCCCATGAGCTGATGCTCACCGTCGGGCTGGCGCGTGCCACGACCAAGGAGATCGCCAAGGCGGCCGGCTGCTCCGAGGCGGCGCTGTACAAGTACTTCGCCAGCAAGGAGGAGGTGTTCATCCGCGTCCTCGCGGAACGCCTCCCGAAACTGGCCCCCCTGCTGCACGCCCTTGCCGCCGAGCCGGGCCGGCACACCCTGGAGGAGAACCTCACCGAGATCGCCCGCCAGGCCGCCCTCTTCTACGAGCAGAGCTTTCCGATCGCCGCCTCGCTGTACGCCGAGACCCAGCTCAAGCGCCGCCACGACGACGCGATGCGTGAGATGGAGTCCGGCCCGCACAAGCCGATCGAGTGGCTCGACGCCTACCTCAAGTCCGAGCAGTCCATCGGCCGGGTCGCCCCCACCGCCGACACCTTCGCCGCGGCCTCCCTGCTCCTGGGCGCCTGCGCGCAACGGGCGTTCGCCTACGACGCCACACCGGACGGTGTACGGCCGCCGGTGGAGGAGTTCGCCGCCCGGCTGGCCCGGACCCTGCTGGGCGGAATCTCGGTAGCCGGGGAATCGGCGTGACGACCAGGACCCCAGCATGCGGCTGAGGCTCGCGGAGTTCAGGCCCCAAACCGGTCCTCATGAACACCGCGTCGTCCAGCCCCGCCCCACCCTGCGCCCCACATCGCTGACCGCACCGGAATCGATCGGCCCGCTCGCCGGCGACCACGACGGTCTGAACCGGCTCGCGGCCCTGTTCTCCTTCGCCGCCTACTCACGCCACACGATCGTCCGGCACTTCAGGAGACCGGCTGGCTGAGCCAGTCGTCCACTCCCGACAGCAGCTTGGCCTTCATGTCCTCCGGCGCCGCCGAAGCCCGTACCGACTGCCGGGCCAGTTCCGCGAGCTCCGCGTCCGAGAAGCCGTGATGCTGCCGGGCGATCTCGTACTGCGCGGCCAGCCGGGAGCCGAACAGCAGCGGGTCGTCGGCGCCCAGCGCCATCGGCACCCCGGCCTCGAACAGCTTCCGCAGCGGCACATCCTCATGCTTCTCGTACACACCGAGCGCCACATTGGACGCCGGGCACACCTCGCACGTCACCTGCCGGTCCGCCAGCCGCTTCAGCAGCCGCGGGTCGTCCGCCGCGCGCACCCCGTGCCCGATCCGGTTCGCGTCAAGGTCGTCGAGACAGTCCCGTACCGACGAGGGCCCGGCCAGCTCGCCACCGTGCGGCGCCGACAGCAGCCCGCCCTCGCGCGCGATGTTGAAGGCCCGGTCGAAGTCCCGTGCCATGCCCCGGCGTTCGTCGTTCGAGAGGCCGAAGCCGACCACGCCCTTGTCCGCGTACCGCACCGCCAGCCGGGCCAGCGTGCGGGCGTCCAGGGGATGCTTCATCCGGTTCGCGGCGACCAGCACCCGCATCCCGAGCCCGGTCTCGCGCGAGGTCGTCTCCACCGCGTCCAGGATGATCTCCAGCGCCGGGATCAGCCCGCCGAGCCGGGGCGCGTACGACGTCGGGTCGACCTGGATCTCCAGCCACCCCGAGCCGTCGCGCACATCCTCCTCCGCGGCCTCCCGCACCAGCCGCCGGATGTCCTCGGGCTCGCGCAGACACGAGCGGGCCGCGTCGTACAGCCGCTGGAAACGGAACCAGCCCCGCTCGTCCGTCGCCCGCAGCTTCGGCGGTTCCCCGCTGGTCAGTGCTTCGGTCAGCGCCTCGGGCAGCCGTACTCCGTACTTGTCGGCCAGTTCCAGAACCGTCGCCGGGCGCATCGACCCGGTGAAGTGCAGGTGCAGATGGGCTTTCGGCAGCTCAGAGACATCACGTACACGCTCCATTCGAGGATCCTGCCGTACGTCACCGGTGTCCCGGTACCGCTTTCCCCTTTAGTGGTCTTGCTCGCACAAAAAAGCACCCCCTCATGTGAGGGGGTGCTCTTTCACGGCGGGCTCAGTCCTGCGCCTCCGCCAGCAGCTTCTGGATCCGCGAGACGCCCTCGACGAGATCCTCGTCACCCAGGGCGTACGACAGCCGCAGGTAGCCCGGCGTGCCGAAGGCCTCGCCCGGGACGACCGCGACCTCGGACTCCTCCAGGATCAGCGCGGCCAGCTCGACCGTGTCCTGCGGGCGCTTGCCGCGGATCTCCTTGCCGAGCAGGGCCTTGACCGACGGGTAGGCGTAGAAGGCGCCCTCGGGCTCCGGGCAGAGCACGCCGTCGATCTCGTTGAGCATCCGCACGATGGTCTTGCGGCGGCGGTCGAAGGCCGTGCGCATCTCCGCCACCGCGTCGAGGTTGCCGGAGACCGCGGCGAGGGCCGCGACCTGGGCGACGTTCGACACGTTGGACGTGGCGTGCGACTGCAGGTTGGTCGCGGCCTTGACGACGTCCTTCGGGCCGATGATCCAGCCCACCCGCCAGCCCGTCATGGCGTACGTCTTCGCGACACCGTTGACCACGACGCACTTGTCGCGCAGCTCGGGCAGGAGCGCGGGCAGCGAGGTGAACTTCGCGTCGCCGTAGACGAGGTGCTCGTAGATCTCGTCGGTCAGCACCCACAGGCCGTGCTCGACCGCCCAGCGGCCGATCGCCTCGGCGTCGGCCTGGCTGTAGACGGCGCCGGTCGGGTTGGAGGGGGAGACGAAGAGGACGACCTTCGTCTTCTCGGTGCGGGCCGCCTCCAGCTGCTCGACGGAGACCCGGTAGCCGGTCGTCTCGTCGGCGACGACCTCCACCGGGACACCGCCGGCCAGCCGGATCGACTCCGGGTACGTCGTCCAGTACGGCGCCGGGACGATGACCTCGTCGCCCGGGTCGAGGATCGCGGCGAAGGCCTCGTAGATCGCCTGCTTGCCGCCGTTGGTCACCAGGATCTGGGACGCGTCGACCTCGTAGCCGGAGTCACGCAGCGTCTTCGCGGCGATCGCGGCCTTCAGCTCGGGGAGGCCGCCGGCCGGGGTGTAGCGGTGGTACTTGGGGTTCGAGCAGGCCTCGATGGCGGCCTGGACGATGTAGTCCGGGGTCGGGAAGTCCGGCTCGCCGGCGCCGAAGCCGATCACCGGCCGCCCGGCGGCCTTCAGGGCCTTGGCCTTGGCGTCCACGGCGAGAGTGGCGGACTCGGAGATCGCGCCGACTCGGGCGGAGACCCGGCGCTCGGTGGGAGGGGTTGCAGCGCTCATGGGGCCCATCGTTTCAGACCGGAAACTCCCCCGGCACGCGGGTTTCACAGACTGAACAACTGCTGAACAACCGTCCGGATTCGCCTCGCACGCTGGGCGATCTTCCTTCCCCAAGCCCCCTACGGGCGCTTTCTGTTCGACGAGGGCTCGCGGACCACGTACACTCTCACCTCGTTGGCCTTCAGCAGCCCACCCAGCCGGTGCACACCGAGCACCCGGTCGGATGCGGTACGTTGGGGGACGCACAAAGGGTCGTAGCTCAATTGGTAGAGCACCGGTCTCCAAAACCGGCGGTTGGGGGTTCAAGTCCCTCCGGCCCTGCTACACACACCTTCGCCAGGATGTGTGCGCATGTACGTACAGCAATGCACCGCCGTGCGGCTCCAACCGGGCGCGGCACGGCCACGACCCGGGAACAGGTGAGGACGAATGGCGGACGCCGTGGGCTCCATTGATACGCCTGATGCCCAGGATGAGGCGCCGGAGTCCAAGAAGACCCGTAAGGGCGGCAAGCGTGCCAAGAAGGGCCCGCTGAAGCGCCTCGCGCTCTTTTACCGGCAGATCGTCGCAGAGCTCCGCAAGGTCGTCTGGCCGTCGCGGAACCAGCTGACGACGTACACGACCGTGGTGATCGTCTTCGTCCTCGTCATGATCGGTCTGGTGACCGTGATTGACTATGGACTCAACCACGCCGCCAAGTACGTATTCGGCTGAGCACAGAGCGAAGGGCGCCGAGGTTACCGGCGCCCCTTTTCGCATGTTCCACCCCAAAGTATCCAGGAAGAAGCAGCCACCGTGTCTGACCAGAACCTGAACGACGCCATCGAGCCCGACGAGTCTGTCGACGACGAGCTCGACATCGTCGAGGGCGCGGACGAGGACCTGGACGAGGTCGAGGCTGCCGACGCCGAGGCGGGCGAGCCCGCCGAGGAATCCGCCCTCCACGTCGAGGACGAGTCCGGCGGTGACGTCGAGGCCGTCGAGGACGAGGACGAAGAAGAGGTCGAGGAAGAGCCGGCCGAGCCGGTCGACCCCGTCGCCGCCCTGCGCGAGGAACTGCGGACCCTTCCCGGCGAGTGGTACGTCATCCACACCTACGCCGGTTACGAGAACCGCGTGAAGACCAACCTCGAGCAGCGTGCCGTCTCGCTGAACGTCGAGGACTTCATCTTCCAGGCCGAGGTGCCGCAGGAAGAGGTCGCGCAGATCAAGAACGGCGAGCGCAAGACCATCCGTCAGAACAAGCTCCCCGGCTACGTGCTGGTGCGCATGGACCTGACGAACGAGTCCTGGGGCGTCGTCCGCAACACCCCCGGCGTCACCGGCTTCGTGGGCAACGCCTACGACCCGTACCCGCTGACCCTGGACGAGATCGTCAAGATGCTCGCCCCGGAGGCCGAGGAGAAGGCCGCCCGCGAGGCCGCCGAGGCCGAGGGCAAGCCGGCTCCGGCCCGCAAGGTCGAGGTCCAGGTGCTGGACTTCGAGGTCGGCGACTCGGTCACCGTCACCGACGGCCCCTTCGCCACCCTCCAGGCCACGATCAACGAGATCAACGCCGACTCGAAGAAGGTCAAGGGTCTCGTCGAGATCTTCGGCCGCGAGACCCCGGTCGAGCTGAGCTTCGACCAGATCCAGAAGAACTGAGGTTCTGCGGACCGCATGCTTCCGAGCAGGTCAGACGGGCTTTCGCAGCCTGTCTGACCTGCTCGGTTTTTGGCCGCGCATCTATACCCGCTATCGTTGTGCGGTATGCCTGCGTCCAGAGGAGCAATCTGGGCCCGGGTAGGACCCGAAGAGAGGAACCGGAGAGCTATGCCTCCCAAGAAGAAGAAGGTCACGGGGCTCATCAAGCTCCAGATCCAGGCCGGTGCCGCCAACCCGGCTCCGCCGGTCGGCCCCGCGCTGGGTCAGCACGGCGTCAACATCATGGAGTTCTGCAAGGCGTACAACGCCGCGACCGAGTCGCAGCGTGGCTGGGTGATCCCGGTGGAGATCACGGTCTACGAGGACCGCTCCTTCACCTTCATCACCAAGACGCCGCCGGCCGCCAAGATGATCCTCAAGGCCGCGGGCGTGGACAAGGGCTCCGGCGAGCCGCACAAGACCAAGGTCGCCAAGATCACCCAGGCGCAGGTCCGCGAGATCGCCACCACCAAGATGCCCGACCTCAACGCCAACGACCTGGACGCCGCCGCGAAGATCATCGCCGGTACCGCGCGTTCCATGGGCGTCACGGTCGAGGGCTGAGCCCCAACCCCCCGTACAAAGCAGAAGTGGCAGGGCCTGCTCGGCCCGTACCACGACTCCTTTCAGAACACACAGGAGCAGTTGTGAGCAAGCGCAGCAAGGCCCTTCGCGCTGCGGACGAGAAGATCGACCGGGAGAAGCTGTACGCCCCGCTCGAGGCCGTCCGTCTCGCCAAGGAGACCTCCACGTCCAAGTTCGACGGCACCGTCGAGGTCGCCTTCCGTCTGGGTGTCGACCCGCGCAAGGCCGACCAGATGGTCCGTGGCACCGTGAACCTCCCGCACGGCACCGGTAAGACCGCCCGGGTCCTGGTCTTCGCGACCGGTGACCGTGCCGAGGCCGCTCGTGCCGCGGGCGCCGACATCGTCGGCGCCGACGAGCTCATCGACGAGGTGTCGAAGGGCCGTCTGGACTTCGACGCCGTCGTCGCCACCCCGGACCTCATGGGCAAGGTCGGCCGCCTCGGCCGCGTGCTCGGTCCCCGTGGCCTCATGCCGAACCCCAAGACCGGCACCGTCACCCCCGATGTCACCAAGGCTGTCACCGACATCAAGGGCGGCAAGATCGAGTTCCGCGTCGACAAGCACTCGAACCTGCACTTCATCATCGGCAAGACGTCGTTCGACGACACCAAGCTGGTGGAGAACTACGGCGCGGCGCTGGAGGAGATCCTCCGTCTGAAGCCGTCCGCCGCCAAGGGTCGCTACATCAGGAAGGCCGCCATCAGCACCACGATGGGCCCCGGCATTCCGCTGGACTCCAACCGCACCCGCAACCTCCTCGTCGAGGAGGACCCGGCCGCGGTCTGAGACACCGGCAGGTTCCCGGGCCCCGCACCTTTCCAGGTGCGGGGCCCGTTGCCATGTGCGGGTGCTGCGCTCTGGGTTAGCGTGCGAGCAGGGCACTTGCACCAGGGGGACGCATGAAGAGGACGACGGTCTGGGTCACGACGGCCGCCGCGCTGACGGGACTGGCCGCCTGCACGTCCTCGGGCTCCTCCGACGAGCCGCAGGACAAGCGCCCCGCCTCGGCCCCCGCCGCCCTCCCGGCCCTGCGCACCGCCGAGCGGTCCACCGAGCGGGCCGAGACGGCCCGGGTGAGGTCCACCACCGTGATGGGCACCCAGCTGTCCCTGACCGCCGACGGCGTCCTCGCCTGGCGCGACGGCCTCTCCGGCAGCCTCACCATCGACTACACCGGCGGCACGGCGGCCGAGGCGATGCGCGACCTCGGCGTCACCTCCATGGAGGCCCGCTACCTCTCCGACGCCTACTACGCGCGCATGGGCGACACCTTCGCCGCCAAAATGGGCGGCAAGCACTGGCTCAGGTACGCCTACGACGACCTGAAGACACTCGGCGGCGGCGCCGACCTCGCCGACCAGATGCGCTCCACCACCCCCAACCAGTCGGTGAGACTGCTGCTGGACTCCGGGGACGTGCGCGAGGTCGGCCGGGAGACCGTGGACGGCCAGGCCGCCACGCACTACGCCGGCACCGTGCGGGTCGGGGACGTCACCGACACCGAGCTCCGGCAGCGCCTCCAGGACGCCGACGTCACCGCCGAGACCGTCGACATCTGGATCAACGAGAAGAACCTCCTGGTCAAGAAGGTCGAGAAGACCAGCACGACGAACGGCAGGGTGACCCAGACCGCCCACTACAGCGACTACGGCGTCAAGGTCGCGGTACGGAAGCCGCCGGCCGCCGACACCGAGGACTTCAAGGCCCTCCTGTCACAGTCGAGCACCAACCCCACCTGAGCCACAGGGAATTCGCGGATCCCAGGCGTCCCTCTCGGATAGGCTCGCGGTCTTGCTGTGAATCGACCATGTGTTCCTTGGGGGGAATCAATGGCTACTTCTGTACGACGTTCCGCGCACCGCCGGACCATCGGCGCGGGGCTCGCCGCCGCGGCCCTCGCCGCGGGTGCGGTGAGCTGTTCCAAGGGGGGCGAGGAATCGCCCGAGATGACGCCCGCGGCGGCGGTCGCCAAGGCGGCGAAGAACACGGAGGAGATCACCTCCTTCCGCTACCGCATGAAGGGCGAGATGCCCGAGCAGGGGCAGGTGGTGGCCGAGGCCTCCATGCGGACCAAGCCCGACCTCGCGATGAGCATGAAGATGACCGCGCCCAAGCAGGGCTCCGCTGAGATCCGGCTCGTCGACAAGGCCATGTACATCGGCGGCAACGCCGAGCTGGCCAAGGAGATGGACGGCAAGAAGTGGATGAAGTTCGACCTGTCCTCGCTCGGCAAGGACGGTGACCTCGGCGCCACCGCGCCCGGCGCCGGCCAGGCCGACCAGAACCCGGCCTCCATGTCCTCCTTCCTCAACGGGGCCAAGGACGTGAAGAAGGTCGGCACCGAGACGGTCGACGGGGTCAAGACGACCCACTACGCGGGCGACGTCACGCTGGCCGAGCTCAAGGCCTCCTACAAGGACGCCGACAAGTCGGTCCGCGAGCAGCGCGAGAAGAGCACCGAGCAGCTGGAGAAGCTGGGCCTGGACAAGTTCACGATGGACATGTGGGTCGACGGTGAGGACCACGCCAAGCAGTTCCGCATGCAGGGTGACGCGGACAAGGGCAAGTTCGACATGACCTTCACCTTCCTCGACTACAACAAGCCGGTGACCGTCACGGCGCCGCCCGCCAAGGACACCGCGGACCTGGCCGAGATGATGAAGGAACTCCAGAGCAGCTGAGCGTCGTAGGACCGGATTTGCTTGACAGGGATCCGGTCACGTACGCTCCTACAGAAGCCAAAGACCGCTGGTCGTTGCTGTGTTCTCGCAAGAGGGTGCAGTGGCCGAAGGATCCGCTGTAACCGCGGACGACCCGCGCAGGTGAATGTGGAAGTCGCTCCTGGACCACATGCATTGCGTATGTGATGCCGGTCGAGCTACGCCCCGTGCGCCTGCGCCGGGGCGTTTCGTTTGTTCAGCCCCTTCTGAGCGGTCCTCATCACCCGGAAGGAGGCCGACGCTCTATGGCAAGGCCCGACAAGGCTGCCGCGGTAGCCGAGCTGACGGAGCAGTTCCGCAGCTCGAACGCCGCCGTGCTGACCGAGTACCGGGGTCTCACCGTGGCGCAGCTCAAGACGCTGCGTCGTTCGCTCGGTGAGAACGCCCAGTACGCCGTGGTGAAGAACACGCTGACCAAGATTGCGGCCAACGAGGCCGGGATCACGACGCTCGACGACCTGTTCAACGGTCCGACGGCGGTCGCCTTCGTCACCGGTGACCCGGTGGAGTCGGCGAAGGGTCTTCGTGACTTCGCCAAGGACAACCCGAACCTCGTCATCAAGGGCGGTGTCCTTGACGGCAAGGCGCTGTCCGCCGACGAGATCAAGAAGCTTGCGGACCTCGAGTCCCGCGAGGTTCTGCTCGCCAAGCTGGCGGGCGCCTTCAAGGGCAAGCAGACTCAGGCTGCTCAGGTCTTCCAGGCGCTCCCGTCGAAGCTCGTCCGCACCGTGGACGCGCTTCGTGCCAAGCAGGGCGAGCAGGGCGGTGCCGAGTAATTCGGCTCCCGAAATGATCGCTGCCTGAGGCGTCCCGCCTGAGGTGACGGTCGTCGCGGGCCGAACGTACGCCCGCCAGACATGTACATACCGGCACCAGCCGAATTAGTGGAAGGATCGCCCATCATGGCGAAGCTCAGCCAGGAAGACCTGCTCGCGCAGTTCGAGGAGATGACCCTCATCGAGCTCTCCGAGTTCGTGAAGGCCTTCGAGGAGAAGTTCGACGTCACCGCCGCCGCCGCGGTCGCCGCAGCCCCCGCCGGCCCGGCCGCCGTTGCCGAGGCCCCCGAGGAGCAGGACGAGTTCGACGTCATCCTCACGGGTGCCGGCGAGAAGAAGATCCAGGTCATCAAGGTCGTGCGTGAGCTGACCTCCCTGGGTCTGAAGGAGGCCAAGGACCTCGTGGACGGCGCCCCGAAGCCCGTTCTCGAGAAGGTCGCCAAGGAGGCCGCCGAGAAGGCTGCCGAGTCCCTCAAGGGCGCCGGCGCCTCCGTCGAGGTCAAGTAACACCTCTCACAGGTTCCGCGGGACCTGTAACGCGCAAGCACCGAAGAGCGATCATCCATCCGGGTGGTCGCTCTTCGGCGTTCCTGGGGGCGCGGCCACGGTTACCTTGCCGCCTCCGGGGCGGGGGGTATGGTGATCTTCGTCGTGTCTCCCGAACGCCCTGGTTCGGGCTGGGGGGCCTTGACGAACCGCACGCAGCGCGCAATTCTCAGGACGCGTCGCCAGAACGGTCCGAATCCGAGGCATGGATCGGTGACGAAGAGGGCAGTATCAACGTGCGTTGAGGGCAGGCATGCCGAGGACGTTGAGGGCAGCGAGAGTTTTTGAAGACTGGGCAGAAAAGCAGGGCTGGACATCAGTGCGCCAAGTGGCTACACTGACCCTTTGCGCTGCCTGTTAGCTGCCCCCTGCCCGTCACCAGGGGTCTGCCCTCGCCTGAGCATCGATGATCGGACCATCTCTGAGCTGGCCATTCGGCCGAACCGGAGATACCTGTCTCTGTGCCGTGGGTGAGGGTCCGGGGAGCGCGTAGTGAGTCCGAGCCCTCGGAAGGACCCCCTCTTGGCCGCCTCGCGCACTGCCTCGACCGCGAATACGAACAACGCCGCCAGCACCGCCCCGCTGCGCATCTCTTTTGCAAAGATCAAGGAGCCTCTCGAGGTTCCCAACCTGCTCGCGCTGCAGACCGAGAGCTTTGACTGGCTGCTCGGGAACACCGCTTGGCAGAGTCGGGTCGAGGAGGCTCTGGAGTCAGGTCAGGACGTCCCCACCAAGTCCGGTCTGGAGGAGATCTTCGAGGAGATCTCCCCGATCGAGGACTTCTCCGGGTCGATGTCGCTGACGTTCCGTGACCACCGTTTCGAGCCGCCGAAGAACAGCATCGACGAGTGCAAGGACCGCGACTTCACGTACGCGGCCCCGCTCTTCGTGACGGCCGAGTTCACCAACAACGAGACCGGCGAGATCAAGTCCCAGACGGTCTTCATGGGCGACTTCCCGCTCATGACCCACAAGGGCACCTTCGTCATCAACGGCACCGAGCGTGTCGTGGTGTCGCAGCTGGTCCGCTCGCCGGGCGTCTACTTCGACTCCTCCATCGACAAGACGTCCGACAAGGACATCTTCTCGGCCAAGATCATCCCCTCCCGGGGTGCCTGGCTGGAGATGGAGATCGACAAGCGCGACATGGTCGGTGTCCGTATCGACCGCAAGCGCAAGCAGTCCGTCACCGTGCTCCTGAAGGCTCTCGGCTGGACCACCGAGCAGATCCTCGAGGAGTTCGGCGAGTACGAGTCGATGCGCGCCACCCTGGAGAAGGACCACACCCAGGGCCAGGACGACGCGCTGCTCGACATCTACCGCAAGCTGCGTCCGGGCGAGCCCCCGACCCGTGAGGCCGCGCAGACGCTGCTCGAGAACCTCTACTTCAACCCGAAGCGCTACGACCTCGCCAAGGTCGGCCGTTACAAGGTCAACAAGAAGCTGGGTGCGGAGGCTCCGCTCGACGCGGGCATCCTGACCGTCGAGGACATCATCTCGACGATCAAGTACCTGGTGAAGCTGCACGCGGGCGAGACCGAGACGGTCGGCGACAGCGGCACGAACATCGTCGTCGAGACCGACGACATCGACCACTTCGGCAACCGTCGTCTGCGCAGCGTCGGCGAGCTCATCCAGAACCAGGTCCGCACGGGTCTGGCTCGTATGGAGCGCGTCGTGCGTGAGCGCATGACGACCCAGGACGTCGAGGCGATCACGCCGCAGACCCTGATCAACATCCGGCCGGTCGTCGCCTCCATCAAGGAGTTCTTCGGCACCAGCCAGCTGTCGCAGTTCATGGACCAGAACAACCCGCTGTCGGGTCTCACCCACAAGCGCCGTCTGTCGGCTCTTGGCCCGGGTGGTCTCTCCCGTGAGCGGGCCGGCTTCGAGGTCCGTGACGTGCACCCGTCCCACTACGGCCGCATGTGCCCGATCGAGACGCCCGAAGGCCCGAACATCGGTCTGATCGGTTCGCTCGCCTCCTACGGCCGCGTCAACGCGTTCGGCTTCGTGGAGACGCCGTACCGCAAGGTCGTCGAGGGCATCGTCACCGACGACGTCGACTACCTGACGGCCGACGAGGAGGACCGCTTCGTCATCGCGCAGGCCAACGCCACGCTCGACGACGACATGCGCTTCACCGAGAACCGCGTCCTGGTCCGCCGTCGTGGCGGCGAGGTCGACTACGTTCCCGGTGACGACGTGGACTACATGGACGTCTCGCCGCGCCAGATGGTGTCGGTCGCGACCGCCATGATCCCGTTCCTCGAGC
The DNA here is from genome assembly GCF_001514145.1 of Streptomyces canus. GTDB lineage: Bacteria > Actinomycetota > Actinomycetes > Streptomycetales > Streptomycetaceae > Streptomyces > Streptomyces canus. Next base: position 769,718 of record NZ_KQ948657.1, on the reverse strand, counting down.
ACGACGACGCCAACCGTGCCCTCATGGGCGCGAACATGATGCGTCAGGCCGTGCCGCTCATCAAGTCCGAGGCCCCGCTCGTCGGCACCGGCATGGAGTACCGCTCCGCCGTCGACGCCGGTGACGTGGTCAAGGCCGAGAAGGCGGGTGTGGTCCAGGAGGTCTCCGCGGACTACATCACCACCGCCAACGACGACGGCACGTACATCACGTACCGCCTGGCCAAGTTCGCCCGCTCCAACCAGGGCACCTCGGTCAACCAGAAGGTCATCATCGACGAGGGCGACCACGTCATCGAGGGCCAGGTCCTCGCCGACGGCGCGGCCACCGAGAACGGCGAGATGGCGCTCGGCAAGAACCTGCTCGTGGCGTTCATGCCGTGGGAGGGTCACAACTACGAGGACGCGATCATCCTGTCGCAGCGCCTCGTGCAGGACGACGTCCTCTCCTCGATCCACATCGAGGAGCACGAGGTCGACGCCCGTGACACCAAGCTCGGCCCCGAGGAGATCACCCGGGACATCCCGAACGTCTCCGAGGAGGTCCTCGCCGACCTCGACGAGCGCGGCATCATCCGCATCGGTGCCGAGGTCATCGCCGGTGACATCCTCGTCGGCAAGGTCACGCCCAAGGGCGAGACCGAGCTGACGCCGGAGGAGCGCCTGCTGCGCGCGATCTTCGGTGAGAAGGCCCGTGAGGTCCGTGACACCTCGCTGAAGGTGCCGCACGGCGAGACCGGCAAGGTCATCGGTGTGCGCGTCTTCGACCGCGAGGAGGGCGACGAGCTTCCCCCCGGTGTGAACCAGCTGGTGCGCGTGTACGTGGCGCAGAAGCGCAAGATCACCGACGGTGACAAGCTCGCCGGCCGACACGGCAACAAGGGTGTCATCTCCAAGATCCTGCCCATCGAGGACATGCCGTTCCTCGAGGACGGGACCCCGGTCGACATCATCCTCAACCCGCTCGGTGTGCCGTCCCGAATGAACCCGGGACAGGTTCTGGAGATCCACCTCGGCTGGCTCGCCAGCCGCGGCTGGGACGTCTCCGGGCTCGCCGAGGACTGGGCGGAGCGGCTTCAGGTGATCGGCGCCGACCAGGTCGCCCCGGGCACCAACGTCGCCACCCCGGTGTTCGACGGTGCGCGTGAGGACGAGCTCGCGGGTCTGCTGAACCACACCATCCCGAACCGTGACGGCGAGCGCATGGTGCAGCCGACCGGTAAGGCGAGGCTGTTCGACGGCCGCTCCGGCGAGCCGTTCCCGGAGCCGATCTCGGTCGGCTACATGTACATCCTCAAGCTGCACCACCTGGTCGACGACAAGCTGCACGCCCGGTCGACCGGTCCGTACTCGATGATCACCCAGCAGCCGCTGGGTGGTAAGGCCCAGTTCGGTGGCCAGCGCTTCGGTGAGATGGAGGTGTGGGCGCTGGAGGCATACGGCGCCGCCTACGCCCTCCAGGAGCTGCTGACCATCAAGTCCGACGACGTCACCGGCCGCGTGAAGGTCTACGAGGCCATCGTCAAGGGCGAGAACATCCCCGAGCCCGGCATCCCCGAGTCCTTCAAGGTGCTCATCAAGGAGATGCAGTCCCTGTGCCTCAACGTGGAGGTGCTGTCCTCGGACGGCATGTCCATCGAGATGCGCGACACCGACGAGGACGTCTTCCGCGCGGCGGAAGAGCTCGGCATCGACCTGTCCCGGCGCGAGCCGAGCAGCGTCGAAGAGGTCTGACGGGAGTCCGGCCGGAGGACCTGGTGAGGAACCTCCGGCCGGCCCCTGGACCCCCGTTTCAGACCCCAAGACTTACAACCCTGAGAGGGATTGACGCATAGTGCTCGACGTCAACTTCTTCGATGAGCTCCGGATCGGTCTGGCCACCGCTGACGACATCCGTCAGTGGAGCCACGGCGAGGTCAAGAAGCCCGAGACCATCAACTACCGCACCCTCAAGCCCGAAAAGGACGGACTCTTCTGCGAGAAGATCTTCGGTCCGACCCGGGACTGGGAGTGCTACTGCGGCAAGTACAAGCGTGTCCGGTTCAAGGGCATCATCTGTGAGCGCTGCGGCGTCGAGGTGACTCGCGCCAAGGTGCGCCGTGAGCGGATGGGCCACATCGAACTGGCCGCCCCCGTCACGCACATCTGGTACTTCAAGGGCGTTCCGTCGCGCCTCGGTTACCTGCTCGACCTCGCTCCGAAGGACCTGGAGAAGGTCATCTACTTCGCGGCGTACATGATCACGTACGTCGACGAGGAGCGCCGCACCCGCGACCTGCCCTCCCTGGAGGCGCACGTCTCCGTGGAGCGTCAGCAGGTCGAGAACCGGCGTGACGCCGACCTCGAGGCCCGCGCCAAGAAGCTGGAAAGCGACCTGGCCGAGCTGGAGGCCGAGGGCGCCAAGGCCGACGTGCGCCGCAAGGTGCGCGAGGGTGCCGAGCGTGAGATGAAGCAGCTGCGCGACCGTGCGCAGCGCGAGATCGACCGTCTCGACGAGGTGTGGACCCGCTTCAAGAACCTCAAGGTCCAGGACCTCGAGGGCGACGAGCTGCTCTACCGCGAGCTGCGGGACCGCTTCGGCACGTACTTCGACGGTTCGATGGGTGCCGCGGCGCTGCAGAAGCGCCTGGAGTCCTTCGACCTCGACGAGGAGGCCGAGCGCCTCCGCGAGATCATCCGTACCGGCAAGGGCCAGAAGAAGACCCGTGCGCTGAAGCGGCTGAAGGTCGTGTCTGCCTTCCTGCAGACCTCCAACAGCCCCAAGGGCATGGTCCTCGACTGCGTCCCGGTCATCCCGCCGGACCTTCGCCCGATGGTGCAGCTGGACGGTGGCCGCTTCGCGACCTCCGACCTGAACGACCTGTACCGCCGTGTGATCAACCGCAACAACCGCCTGAAGCGACTCCTTGACCTCGGTGCGCCCGAGATCATCGTGAACAACGAGAAGCGCATGCTTCAGGAGGCCGTCGACGCGCTCTTCGACAACGGCCGTCGTGGTCGCCCGGTCACGGGCCCCGGCAACCGTCCGCTGAAGTCGCTGTCCGACATGCTCAAGGGCAAGCAGGGCCGCTTCCGTCAGAACCTGCTCGGCAAGCGCGTGGACTACTCCGCGCGTTCCGTGATCGTCGTCGGTCCGCAGCTGAAGCTGCACCAGTGCGGTCTGCCGAAGGCGATGGCGCTGGAGCTCTTCAAGCCGTTCGTGATGAAGCGCCTGGTCGACCTGAACCACGCGCAGAACATCAAGAGCGCCAAGCGCATGGTGGAGCGCGGCCGCACCGTCGTGTACGACGTCCTCGAAGAGGTCATCGCCGAGCACCCGGTGCTGCTGAACCGTGCTCCCACCCTGCACCGCCTCGGCATTCAGGCCTTCGAGCCGCAGCTGGTCGAGGGCAAGGCCATCCAGATCCACCCGCTCGTCTGCACCGCGTTCAACGCGGACTTCGACGGCGACCAGATGGCCGTACACCTTCCGCTGTCCGCGGAGGCGCAGGCCGAGGCCCGCATCCTGATGCTGTCCTCGAACAACATCCTCAAGCCCGCCGACGGCCGTCCGGTGACGATGCCGACCCAGGACATGGTCCTCGGTCTGTTCTTCCTCACCACCGACGGCGAGCTGCGTGACACCAAGGGCGAGGGCCGGTCCTTCGGCTCCTCGGCCGAGGCGATCATGGCGTTCGACGCCGGTGAGCTGGCGCTCCAGTCGCAGGTCGACATCCGCTTCCCGGTGGGCACCATCCCGCCGCGTGGCTGGACGCCGCCGGCGCGGGAGGAGGGCGACCCGGAGTGGCAGCAGGGTGACACCTTCCGCCTGCGCACCACCCTGGGCCGCGCGCTCTTCAACGAGCTGCTGCCCGAGGACTACCCGTTCGTCGACTACTCGGTGGGCAAGAAGCAGCTCTCCGAGATCGTCAACGACCTGGCCGAGCGCTACCCCAAGGTCATCGTGGCGGCGACGCTCGACAACCTGAAGGCGGCCGGCTTCTACTGGGCGACCCGTTCCGGTGTCACCGTGGCCATCTCCGACGTCGTCGTTCCCGAGGCGAAGAAGGAGATCGTCAAGGGCTACGAGGCGCAGGACGAGAAGGTCCAGAAGCAGTACGAGCGCGGTCTGATCACCAAGGAAGAGCGCACTCAGGAGCTCATCGCGATCTGGACCAAGGCGACCAACGAGGTCGCCGAGGCGATGAACGAGAACTTCCCCAAGACGAACCCCATCTTCATGATGGTTGACTCGGGTGCCCGAGGAAACATGATGCAGATGCGGCAGATCGCCGGTATGCGTGGTCTGGTGTCGAACGCCAAGAACGAGACGATCCCGCGTCCGATCAAGGCGTCCTTCCGTGAGGGCCTGTCCGTGCTGGAGTACTTCATCTCCACCCACGGTGCCCGTAAGGGTCTGGCCGACACCGCCCTGCGTACCGCCGACTCGGGTTACCTGACCCGTCGTCTGGTGGACGTCTCGCAGGACGTCATCATCCGCGAGGAGGACTGCGGCACCGAGCGCGGTCTGCGGCTCCAGATCGCGGAGGTCGGCGCGGACGGTGTGCTGCGCAAGGCGGACAACGTCGAGACCAGCGTGTACGCCCGTGCGCTGGCCGAGGACATCACCGTCGACGGCAAGGTGCTGGCCCCGGCCAACACCGACCTCGGCGACGTCCTCATCGACGAGCTCGTCAAGCACGGTGTCTCCGAGGTCAAGACCCGCTCGGTCCTGACCTGCGAGTCCGCCGTCGGTACCTGCGCGATGTGCTACGGCCGCTCGCTGGCCACCGGCAAGCTGGTCGACATCGGTGAGGCGGTCGGCATCATCGCCGCCCAGTCCATCGGTGAGCCCGGTACCCAGCTGACGATGCGTACCTTCCACACCGGTGGTGTGGCCGGTGACGACATCACGCAGGGTCTGCCGCGTGTCGTCGAGCTCTTCGAGGCCCGTACCCCGAAGGGTGTCGCCCCGATCTCCGAGGCCCAGGGCCGCGTGCGGATCGAGGAGACCGAGAAGACCAAGAAGATCGTCATCACGCCGGACGACGGCAGCGACGAGACGGCGTTCCCGATCTCGAAGCGCGCCCGACTCCTGGTCAGCGAGGGCGAGCACGTCGAGGTGGGCCAGAAGCTCACCGTGGGTGCCACCAACCCGCACGACGTGCTGCGCATTCTGGGCCAGCGTGCCGTCCAGGTCCACCTGGTCGGCGAGGTCCAGAAGGTCTACAACTCGCAGGGTGTGTCGATCCACGACAAGCACATCGAGATCATCATCCGGCAGATGCTGCGCCGTGTGACGATCATCGAGTCCGGCGACGCCGAGCTGCTGCCCGGTGAGCTGGTCGAGCGCTCGAAGTTCGAGACCGAGAACCGTCGTGTGGTCCAGGAGGGCGGTCACCCGGCCTCCGGTCGTCCGCAGCTGATGGGTATCACCAAGGCCTCGCTGGCGACGGAATCCTGGCTGTCGGCCGCCTCCTTCCAGGAGACGACCCGAGTCCTGACGGACGCGGCGATCAACGCCAAGTCCGACAGCCTCATCGGCCTCAAGGAGAACGTCATCATCGGTAAGCTCATCCCGGCCGGTACGGGCCTGTCCCGCTACCGCAACATCCGGGTCGAGCCGACCGAGGAGGCCAAGGCCGCGATGTACTCGGCCGTCGGCTACGACGACATCGACTACTCGCCGTTCGGCACGGGCTCCGGGCAGGCTGTGCCGCTGGAGGACTACGACTACGGGCCGTACAACCAGTAGGGCCTGCGTCTGAACGACTGAAGGGCGGTCACCCCGTTTCGTACGGGGTGGCCGCCCTTCGGCATGCCTCCTGGCGGTCGGCAGACCGTCAGGAGGGCTCTGGGAGCGCCTCGACGGCCCCACCGGCCAGCCGGGAGCCCCGCGGAGCCGCCCGCGCCCGCAGCGTGGCGTACCGGTCGAGGAGGAGGGTGACCCGTCCGGGCGTTTCCGGCTGGGGATGCGGGAACCTGTCCCGGTATCGGAGCGTTGGAGCATCATGGAGGCATTCGACCGCCCAGGGGGTGCTCCTGTGTCGCAACCGTGGCAACCATGGCAGGGCAAGGACGAGTCGGCGTCAGGGCCGGGCCGGGACGGTCCGGCAGCACGGCCCTGGACCGGCGCGCACGCCCCTGTGGCGCGCCCCTGGCCCGCGTATCCCGTCCCGCAGGCCCAGCCGAGTGCCTCGGCCATGCTCGCCTCGCACGCCGACCGTGAGCGTGCCGTCGATGTGCTGCGGGCCGGCTACGGGGAGGGGCGGCTGGAGAAGGCCGAGTTCGACAAGCGCGTGGAGCGGGCGTACGGCGCCCGTACGGTCGGGGAGCTGGCGCTGCTCGTGTCCGATCTGCCGCTCGGTCCCGTGCCGCAGCCGGCGCCCGTCACCGCCGTACCGCGGACCTTCCTGCCCGCCCCGCGACCGCGGGCGAACGGGAAGGCGGTCGGAGCCGCCGTGTGCGGGCTGCTGTGTGTGCCGACCTTCGGGTTCACCGGGATCCCGGCGGTGATCCTCGGGCACGCGGCGCGTGCGGAGATCGACCGGACGGGAGAGGGTGGCGACGGGCTCGCGCTGACCGGGCTGGTGCTCGGCTGGCTGTCGATCGCGGCGTGGTCGATCCTGATGACGCTGCTGATCGCCGTGGGACTCGCCTCCGGATGAGCCCGGTGGGCGGCGGGCCGGTCGGCGTCCGAGGGTTCGGCTTTCACGTGTGCGCAGTGTGAAATCGAAGATCATCCACGGCGTAGGGGCTTGACATCGGCCGCCCCGAGAGGTTGCCGCCGTCCATCTGTTTTGACCGCAGCGAATCAGCTGGGTACGCTCAGACCTTGTGCCTGGGGTGTGCCCTGGCTCTCGTGCGTGCCTTCAACCGCACTAGGGGAGCCTCGAGCGGCCACCGTAATCTGCGCCCTTTTCGCCTCGCGGCGGGAGTCCGCCGGATTCGACACACCCGACCGCGTGGGTCGGCGAAGTTCCAGGTTAGCTTCACCATTCGGCACACAGAAACCGGAGAAGTAGTGCCTACGATCCAGCAGCTGGTCCGGAAGGGCCGGCAGGACAAGGTCGAGAAGAACAAGACGCCCGCACTCGAGGGTTCCCCTCAGCGTCGTGGCGTCTGCACGCGTGTGTTCACGACCACCCCGAAGAAGCCGAACTCGGCCCTGCGTAAGGTCGCGCGTGTGCGTCTGACCAGCGGGATCGAGGTCACTGCTTACATTCCGGGTGAGGGACACAACCTGCAGGAGCACTCCATCGTGCTCGTGCGTGGCGGTCGTGTGAAGGACCTGCCCGGTGTTCGCTACAAGATCATCCGCGGTTCGCTCGACACCCAGGGTGTCAAGAACCGCAAGCAGGCCCGCAGCCGCTACGGCGCCAAGAAGGAGAAGTAGAAATGCCTCGTAAGGGCCCCGCCCCGAAGCGCCCGGTCATCATCGACCCGGTCTACGGTTCTCCTCTGGTGACCTCCCTCATCAACAAGGTGCTGCTGAACGGCAAGCGCTCCACCGCCGAGCGCATCGTGTACGGCGCCATGGAGGGCCTGCGCGAGAAGACCAGCAACGACCCGGTCATCACGCTGAAGCGCGCGCTGGAGAACATCAAGCCGACCCTCGAGGTCAAGTCCCGCCGTGTCGGTGGCGCGACCTACCAGGTCCCGATCGAGGTCAAGCCGGGCCGTGCGAACACGCTCGCCCTGCGCTGGCTGGTCGGTTACTCCCGCGCCCGTCGCGAGAAGACCATGACCGAGCGTCTGCTCAACGAGCTTCTCGACGCTTCGAACGGCCTCGGTGCGGCCGTCAAGAAGCGCGAGGACACCCACAAGATGGCCGAGTCCAACAAGGCCTTCGCGCACTACCGCTGGTAGTCGCAGACCCCATCGAGACCGAGAGAAGACCGAAGCCTTATGGCTACCACTTCACTTGACCTGGCCAAGGTCCGCAACATCGGGATCATGGCCCACATCGACGCGGGCAAGACGACCACCACCGAGCGGATCCTCTTCTACACCGGCGTCAGCTACAAGATCGGTGAGGTCCACGACGGCGCTGCCACCATGGACTGGATGGAGCAGGAGCAGGAGCGTGGCATCACGATCACCTCTGCTGCCACCACCTGTCACTGGCCGCTCGAGGACAACGACTACACGATCAACATCATCGACACCCCCGGGCACGTCGACTTCACGGTCGAGGTGGAGCGTTCGCTCCGCGTGCTCGACGGTGCCGTCACGGTGTTCGACGGTGTCGCCGGTGTCGAGCCGCAGTCCGAGACGGTGTGGCGTCAGGCCGACCGTTACGGCGTGCCGCGCATCTGCTTCGTGAACAAGCTGGACCGTACCGGCGCCGAGTTCCACCGCTGTGTGGACATGATCTCGGACCGCCTGGGCGCCGTCCCGCTCGTCATGCAGCTGCCGATCGGCGCCGAGATGGACTTCAAGGGCGTTGTGGACCTGGTCCGCATGAAGGCGCTCGTGTGGTCCGCCGAGGCCGCCAAGGGCGAGATGTACGACGTCGTCGACATCCCGGCCACGCACACCGAGGCCGCCGAGGAGTACCGCGGCAAGCTGGTCGAGGCCGTCGCGGAGAACGACGACGAGATCATGGAGCTGTTCCTGGAGGGCCAGGAGCCCACCGAGGAGCAGCTGTACGCCGCGATCCGTCGCATCACCATCGCGTCCGGCAAGTCCGACGGCGTCACGGTCACCCCGGTGTTCTGTGGCACCGCGTTCAAGAACAAGGGCGTCCAGCCCCTGCTCGACGCGGTCGTGCGCTACCTGCCGACCCCGCTCGACGTCGAGGCCATCGAGGGCCACGACGTCAAGGACCCCGAGGTCGTCGTCAAGCGCAAGCCGTCCGACGAGGAGCCGCTGTCCGCGCTGGCGTTCAAGATCATGAGCGACCCGCACCTCGGCAAGCTCACCTTCGTCCGGATCTACTCCGGTCGCCTGGAGTCCGGCACCGCGGTGCTGAACTCCGTCAAGGGCAAGAAGGAGCGCATCGGCAAGATCTACCGCATGCACGCGAACAAGCGTGAGGAGATCGAGTCGGTGGGCGCCGGCGACATCGTCGCCGTGATGGGCCTGAAGCAGACCACCACCGGTGAGACGCTGAGCGACGACAAGAACCCGGTCATCCTGGAGTCCATGGACTTCCCGGCGCCGGTCATCCAGGTCGCCATCGAGCCCAAGTCCAAGGGTGACCAGGAGAAGCTGGGTGTCGCCATCCAGCGTCTCGCGGAGGAGGACCCCTCCTTCCAGGTCCACTCGGACGAGGAGACCGGCCAGACCATCATCGGTGGTATGGGCGAGCTGCACCTCGAGGTGCTGGTCGACCGTATGCGCCGTGAGTTCAAGGTCGAGGCCAACGTCGGTAAGCCGCAGGTCGCCTACCGTGAGACGATCCGCAAGGCCGTCGAGCGCGTCGACTACACGCACAAGAAGCAGACTGGTGGAACCGGCCAGTTCGCCAAGGTGCAGATCGCGATCGAGCCGATCGAGGGCGGCGACGCCTCGTACGAGTTCGTGAACAAGGTGACCGGTGGTCGTATCCCGAAGGAGTACATCCCTTCGGTCGACGCCGGTGCGCAGGAGGCCATGCAGTTCGGCATCCTCGCCGGGTACGAGATGACGGGCGTCCGCGTCACGCTTCTCGACGGTGCCTACCACGAGGTCGACTCCTCCGAGCTCGCGTTCAAGATCGCCGGCTCGCAGGCCTTCAAGGAGGCCGCGCGCAAGGCCAGCCCCGTGCTGCTCGAGCCGATGATGGCCGTCGAGGTCACCACGCCCGAGGACTACATGGGCGACGTCATCGGCGACATCAACTCCCGCCGTGGTCAGATCCAGGCCATGGAGGAGCGGGCCGGTGCCCGCGTCGTGAAGGGCCTCGTGCCCCTCTCGGAGATGTTCGGCTACGTCGGAGACCTCCGCAGCAAGACGTCGGGTCGCGCAAGCTACTCGATGCAGTTCGACTCCTACGCCGAGGTTCCGCGGAACGTCGCCGAGGAGATCATCGCGAAGGCCAAGGGCGAGTAACGCACCGCGTTCGCACGCTTTAGGCTTGACTCCGGAGCCCGGAGGGGCATTCACCCGCATTTGCGGGGGGAGTGCCCCCGGGCCGAGGCTTTCCAGCAAAGATCACCTGGCGCCGATGAAGCAAGGCGTTCAGAACCACTCCACAGGAGGACCCCGTGGCGAAGGCGAAGTTCGAGCGGACTAAGCCCCACGTCAACATCGGCACCATCGGTCACATCGACCACGGTAAGACGACCCTTACGGCCGCCATTACCAAGGTGCTGCACGACGCGTACCCGGACCTGAACGAGGCCTCGGCCTTCGACCAGATCGACAAGGCTCCCGAGGAGCGCCAGCGCGGTATCACCATCTCCATCGCGCACGTCGAGTACCAGACCGAGACGCGTCACTACGCCCACGTCGACTGCCCCGGTCACGCGGACTACATCAAGAACATGATCACGGGTGCGGCGCAGATGGACGGCGCCATCCTCGTGGTCGCCGCCACCGACGGCCCGATGCCGCAGACCAAGGAGCACGTGCTCCTGGCCCGCCAGGTCGGCGTTCCCTACATCGTCGTCGCCCTGAACAAGGCCGACATGGTGGACGACGAGGAGATCCTGGAGCTCGTCGAGCTCGAGGTGCGTGAGCTCCTCTCCGAGTACGAGTTCCCGGGCGACGACCTGCCGGTCGTCAAGGTCTCGGCGCTCAAGGCGCTCGAGGGTGACAAGGAGTGGGGCCAGACGGTCCTCGACCTGATGGCCGCCGTCGACGAGGCGATCCCGCAGCCCGAGCGTGACGTCGACAAGCCGTTCCTCATGCCCATCGAGGACGTCTTCACGATCACCGGTCGCGGTACGGTCGTCACCGGCCGTATCGAGCGTGGTGTCCTGAAGGTCAACGAGACCGTCGACATCATCGGCATCAAGACCGAGAAGACCACCACCACGGTCACCGGTATCGAGATGTTCCGCAAGCTGCTCGACGAGGGCCAGGCCGGTGAGAACGTCGGTCTGCTCCTCCGTGGCATCAAGCGCGAGGACGTCGAGCGCGGCCAGGTCATCATCAAGCCGGGCTCGGTCACCCCGCACACCGAGTTCGAGGCGCAGGCCTACATCCTGTCCAAGGACGAGGGTGGCCGCCACACGCCGTTCTTCAACAACTACCGTCCGCAGTTCTACTTCCGTACGACGGACGTGACCGGCGTGGTGACCCTCCCCGAGGGCACCGAGATGGTCATGCCGGGTGACAACACCGAGATGAAGGTGGAGCTCATCCAGCCCGTCGCCATGGAAGAGGGCCTGAAGTTCGCCATCCGTGAGGGTGGCCGCACGGTGGGCGCCGGCCAGGTCACCAAGATCAACGCCTGATCTTGACCCGGTAGGTCTCTGAAGGGGCCCGTACGACTTCGGTCGTACGGGCCTTTTCGTATGCGCGGGGCGACGGCGAGGGGGGGTGAACTTGTCGTCGCCGTCCGCCTCGAGCAGGTCCGGTAGTGGCCGATCGCCGCGCCGCAGGACGGGCAGCCGGTCCGAGTCAGGTTGCCGTCGCAGTCGACGGCGGTGACGGTGTCGTACCCCTTCACGTCGATCACGGGGTCGCGGTCTCCGGCAGCGCGGTCGGACCGCCAGTACGGGTCGGTCGGGACGACCGAGTGGACGGTCTCGCGCACGACTTCAACCCGCCTGCGCCTCCGGTACCGGCTGGGGGCCGACCGTCATGAGGGCGAGGGTCAGGCAGCGGACGATCGCGCCGGCCAGCAGGGCCGTGACGAAGGAGTCGACATGCATGCCGTAGTCCAGCCGCGAGCTGATCCAGGAGACGAGCAGCCAGACCAGCGTGTCCTGGACGCTGCCGATCGCACCGAAGAGGATCCACGGGGACGTCCTGATGGCGCTCGGATAGCAGTGGATGAGCTGACCGACGATCAGCAGGACCGAGCCGCTGAGGAGGAAGTCCCAGGACGGGGTGTCGGCCACGGGGGAGACACCGGGGAGCAGGCCGGCGGCGAGGGCGGCTCCGGCGTAGGTGCCCGTGATGCGTCTTCGTTTGTACATGGCTGAGATCATCCGGACGGGCGTGGCGTTCTGACAAGACGTCAAGTGAAGTCTGGGGGAACTCTGTGAAGCGGTTCGGCGAGGTTTGCGGCAACTCCCCGGCGCCGGTGGGGGGAATGTTCTTGTCTGGTCGCTGTGGGGTGGTTGTGAGGGTCGTAGCCTGAGGCGTCCGGTGGCCAGTCCCGGCCCGGCATTCCCTCGCGAGGACGGACGGGCACGCAGGTGTCGATGCAGGATGCGGAGCGCAGAACGTCGATACCCCGACGGGTCGTCAGCGGCCTGCAGCAGCCGCTTCCGCCCCTCACTGTGCCCGCCCCGCCGGGACAACCCACCCGCGCCGCCGGGCCCGCCGCCGTACGGGACCGCGCCGGCCGCCGGCTCTACGCCATCGACGGCATCCGGCTCCTCGCCGCCCTCATGGTCGCCATGCACCACTACGCCGGCACGAACCGCGTCGACCAGCCGGGCAACCGCATCTGGGACCGTCCGGTCTCCGACATCATGCCGACGGTCTTCCGGTTCGCCTCCTACGGCTGGATCGGCGTCGAGATCTTCTTCGTGATCAGCGGCTTCGTGATCTGCATGTCCTGCTGGGGCCGGACCCCGAGACAGTTCTTCGTCTCACGGGTGATCCGGCTGTACCCCGCGTACTGGTTCGCCATCGCGTTCACCACCACCGTCCTGATGCTGCTGCCCGGTGTGTGGGACCGCCTGCGCATGCGGGACGTACTCCTCAACATCACGATGCTCCAGTCCGGTTCGGGCGTCATGAACGTCGACGGCGTCTACTGGACCCTCTGGTCCGAGCTGCGCTTCTACCTGCTGTTCCTGGTGGTCGTGTGGAGCGGCCTGACCTACCGCAAGGTCGTCGTCTTCTGCTGTGTGTGGGGCGCCGCGGCCATGCTCGCCCCGATCTCGAAGCTGCCGCTGCTGGAACTGGTCGCCAACCCGGAGGGCGCCTGGTACTTCATCGCGGGCCTGGCGCTCTATCTGATGCACCGCTTCGGCCAGGACCTGCTGCTGTGGGGCATCCTCGCCATGGCCTGGCTGATGGGCCAGCGCGAACTGGGCATCCGGATCGACGAGGTCGAGCATGTGTCGGGCTGGCGGGGGAGCGTGGCGATCTTCACCGTGTTCCTGCTGGTCATGGTCGCCGTCGCCCTCGGCGCCACGGACCGCATCCGCTGGAGGTGGCTGGTGACGGCGGGCGCGCTGACGTATCCGCTGTATCTGATGCACTACGCGGCCGGTACGGCGGTCATCAACCGCCTGCGCGACACCATGGACGCCCGTCTGCTTGTCGTCTCCGTGATCGCCGGCTTCATGCTGCTGAGCTGGCTGGTGCACCGGTTCGTGGAGAGGCCGGCGGCGAGGCTGCTGAAGCGGGGGCTGGACACGTCGTTCGCGCGGCTGCGGAACGCGAGCGCCTGAGTCCCGTACGGCACCGTTTGTGCCGAACAGCTCCGAAGAGCGGGCCTTGCGGTCCTACCATCGGGAGGGGCGGTGATACCGCTCGGTCGCGCGAAGGGGGAACCGTGCTGACTGAGGTGACCGTGGCTGTCGTCGGTGCGACGGGCACTCTGGGAGTGGCTTACCTGGCGCATGGGGGCGAACGCAGGGAGCGAAAAGAACGAAGTGCTCCGCTGCTGGGGTTGAGCACCCACTGCGGCAACATCCGGGGCGTGGCCGAAGCCGCCGTGAACGAGTGCGAGAAGACCCGCAAGATGCGGATGAGGCAGGCCCTTTCCTGGCCGGCCGAGGAAACGTACGCCGCCTTCGCGGAGAAGGCGGGACTGGACGGCGGGAGTCCGGAGCGATATGCGGACGAACTCCAGATCTACCAGCAGTCCTTGCGGGAGTTCGGACTCCAGCTGAAGAACGTGTGCGCCGAGATGGATGCCCTCGCCGCCCGGCGGGAGCGCTACGACGGCAGGAGTCGGACCGTCGCGGCCAAGGAGCTCGACGGCAGGCTGGCCAAGCTCAAGAGAGACCTGGACCAACTGACCAACGCGTTCCGGGTGGTGGAGGCGGACTGGCTCGGCGGAGTCACGCCCTTCGTACCCCCGAGTACCGTCAAGTACTTCAGGCGTGAGTCCGGCCGTTCCTACGACCGGGCCGTGCAGCTCGGCAGGGATGTCACGTTCGCCCATCCTCGGAAACCGAAGGCGACGGTCTCCGGTGAGGGCGACCCCCGTCCTGACGAGCCGGAGACACGTGGCGCCCCTCCTTGCGGTCACTGCATCTGGCGCTGTCCGCACGCACCTGGCCGGAGCGGCGGACCCGGCGTCGGTACGGATCCCTCGGCGTCGGACCCGGGCACTCCCGCCGCGACGCCGGAGCTTCGAGAGCTTCCCGGTTCCCCGGCCGGCCCGGCCGGTGTTTGATCTGTGTCACTCCCGGGGTAAGGTCTCCGGCTCGATTGGCCAGGCCCCTGCCCCGTATGGCAGACTAGCGGGGTTGCTCGGTCGAGTGTTGATGCTGCGCGCCTCCCGCCGGGAGGCCTGGAAGCGAGTCCCACAGTACTCGTCGCCCTAACTGCCGTATGGCAGCGCTGGGGCGGACGTACGGGAATCTTCCGGGAAGTGGAGTGCGGCACTGGCCAGGCGCCCGGTGGACCTCTTTCCCAGATCAGGGATGTTCGAACAAGGGACATCTGTGTCAGTGAGAGTGCGACACGCCCGACCGCGTGGGTCGGAGGAAGTCACGGAACACCGGGTTCCAGAGCTGTAAAAGAGACAGGACTACGGAGTAGCCATGGCGGGACAGAAGATCCGCATCCGGCTCAAGGCCTACGACCACGAGGTCATCGACTCCTCGGCGAAGAAGATCGTCGAGACGGTGACGCGCACTGGTGCGTCGGTCGCGGGCCCGGTGCCGCTGCCCACTGAGAAGAACGTGTACTGCGTCATCAAGTCGCCGCACAAGTACAAGGACTCGCGCGAGCACTTCGAGATGCGCACGCACAAGCGTCTGATCGACATCCTCGACCCGACCCCCAAGACCGTTGACTCTCTGATGCGACTCGACCTCCCGGCCGGTGTCGACATCGAGATCAAGCTCTGAGGCCGGTGATCTGAACGATGGCTAAGCAGATCAAGGGCATCCTGGGCGAGAAGCTCGGCATGACGCAGGTGTGGGACGAGAACAACCGTGTTGTTCCGGTCACCGTCGTCAAGGCCGGCCCCAATGTCGTGACCCAGGTCCGTACGAACGATGTCGACGGCTACGAGTCCGTCCAGATCGCGTTCGGCGAGATCGACCCGCGCAAGGTGAACAAGCCCCTCAAGGGCCACTTCGCCAAGGCCGACGTCACTCCCCGCCGCCACCTCGTCGAGATCCGTACCGCTGACGCCAGCGAGTACACCCTCGGCCAGGAGATCACCGCCGAGGTGTTCGAGGCCGGCATCAAGGTCGACGTGACCGGCAAGAGCAAGGGCAAGGGCTTCGCCGGTGTCATGAAGCGTCACAACTTCAAGGGCCTCGGCGCCGGTCACGGCACCCAGCGCAAGCACCGCTCTCCCGGTTCCATCGGTGGCTGCGCCACCCCGGGCCGCGTGTTCAAGGGCCTCCGCATGGCGGGTCGTATGGGCAACGAGCGGGTCACCACCCAGAACCTGACCGTTCACGCCGTTGACGCGGAGAAGGGCCTGCTCCTCATCAAGGGCGCGGTTCCTGGTCCGAACGGCGGCCTCGTCCTGGTCCGCACCGCGGCCAAGGGGGCCTGAGGACTATGAGCACCATTGACATTCTGTCGCCCTCCGGCGACACCGCCGGGACCGTTGAGCTCCCGGCCGAGATCTTCGACGTAGAGAAGATCAGCATTCCGCTGCTTCACCAGGTCGTCGTCGCGCAGCTGGCCGCCGCCCGTCAGGGCACGCACAAGGTCAAGCGTCGTGGCGAGGTCCGCGGTGGCGGCAAGAAGCCCTACCGCCAGAAGGGCACCGGCCGCGCCCGTCAGGGTTCGACCCGTGCGCCGCAGTTCGCCGGCGGTGGCGTCGTTCACGGCCCCACGCCGCGTGACTACTCGCAGCGGACCCCGAAGAAGATGAAGGCCGCGGCTCTGCGCCACGCCCTCACCGACCGGGCCCGCAACAACCGCATCCACGTCGTCTCCGGCGTCATCGAGGGCGAGTCGCCTTCGACGAAGGCCGCGAAGACGCTCTTCGGCAAGATCAGCGAGCGCAAGAACCTGCTGCTCGTCATCGACCGTGCCGACGAGGCCGCGTGGCTGTCCGCTCGCAACCTGCCCCAGGTCCACATCCTGGAGCCGGGCCAGCTGAACACGTACGACGTTCTCGTCTCGGACGACGTGGTCTTCACCCAGGCCGCTTTCGAGTCCTTCGTGTCTGGCCCCAAGGCCGCTGACACCGAAGGGAGCGAAGCCTGATGGCTACGCGTCACCCGAGCATCGCCTCGAAGGCCGCCAAGGCAGCCAAGGCCGCGCGCGTCGCCAAGGCGCGCCGCCACGAGGCCGAGGGCAAGAACACCGTCGTCACTCCGGCCAGCAAGGCCTTCACGGACCCCCGTGACGTCCTGCTGAAGCCGGTCGTGTCCGAGAAGAGCTACGCGCTTCTCGACGAGGGCAAGTACACGTTCATCGTGGCCCCCGGCGCCAACAAGACCCAGATCAAGCAGGCCGTCCAGGCGGTCTTCTCGGTCAAGGTCACCGGCGTCAACACGATCAACCGCCAGGGCAAGCGCAAGCGGACCCGCACCGGCTTCGGCAAGCGTGCCGACAGCAAGCGCGCGATCGTGACCCTTGCCGAGGGCGACCGTATCGACATCTTCGGCGGTCCGACCGCGTAAGCGGGTCGGATCGTCCGATATCGGACGAGGACTGAGAAATGGGAATCCGCAAGTACAAGCCGACTACGCCGGGCCGTCGTGGCTCCAGCGTCGCCGACTTCGTCGAGGTCACGCGGTCCACGCCGGAGAAGTCGCTGGTCCGCCCGCTGCACAGCAAGGGCGGCCGTAACAACGCCGGTCGTGTGACCGTTCGCCACCAGGGTGGCGGACACAAGCGCGCCTACCGAGTCATCGACTTCCGTCGCCATGACAAGGACGGCGTGCCGGCGAAGGTCGCGCACATCGAGTACGACCCCAACCGCACCGCGCGCATCGCGCTGCTGCACTACGCGGACGGCGAGAAGCGCTACATCCTCGCCCCGCGCAACCTGCAGCAGGGTGACCGCGTCGAGAACGGTCCCGGGGCCGACATCAAGCCGGGCAACAACCTGGCGCTCCGCAACATCCCGGTCGGTACCACGATCCACGCGATCGAGCTCCGTCCGGGTGGCGGCGCCAAGTTCGCCCGCTCCGCCGGTGCCTCCGTGCAGCTGCTGGCGAAGGAGGGCACGATGGCCCACCTTCGTATGCCCTCCGGTGAGATCCGCCTGGTCGACCAGCGCTGCCGCGCCACGGTCGGCGAGGTCGGCAACGCCGAGCAGAGCAACATCAACTGGGGTAAGGCCGGCCGCAAGCGCTGGCTGGGCGTCCGCCCGACCGTTCGCGGTGTGGCGATGAACCCGGTTGACCACCCCCACGGTGGTGGTGAGGGCAAGACCTCCGGTGGTCGCCACCCGGTCAGCCCCTGGGGTCAGAAGGAGGGTCGTACTCGTTCGCCGAAGAAGGCTTCGAACAAGTACATCGTCCGCCGCCGCAAGACGAACAAGAAGCGCTAGGAGCGGGTTTAGATGCCGCGCAGTCTCAAGAAGGGGCCCTTCGTCGACGACCACCTGATCAAGAAGGTGGACGCCCAGAACGAAGCCGGTTCCAAGAACGTCATCAAGACCTGGTCCCGTCGCTCCATGATCGTGCCGGCCATGCTCGGCCACACGCTCGCGGTGCACAACGGCAAGACCCACATCCCGGTGTTCGTCACCGAGTCGATGGTCGGCCACAAGCTCGGCGAGTTCTCGCCGACGCGCACCTTCCGGGGTCACGTCAAGGACGACCGGAAGTCGAAGCGCCGCTAAACGCGGATCGCATTCAGACACGTAAGTAACTGAGAGGGACAACCATGGAAGCCAGGGCCCAGGCGCGGTACATCCGCGTTACGCCCATGAAGGCCCGCCGCGTGGTGGACCTTATCCGTGGCATGGACGCCACGGAGGCTCAGGCGGTCCTGCGATTCGCTCCGCAGGCCGCCTCCGTGCCCGTCGGCAAGGTGCTCGACAGCGCCATCGCCAACGCCGCACACAACTACGACCACACCGACGCCGGCAGCCTCGTCATCTCCGAGGCGTACGTCGACGAGGGCCCGACCCTGAAGCGGTTCCGTCCGCGCGCCCAGGGCCGTGCCTACCGGATCCGCAAGCGGACCAGCCACATCACCGTGGTCGTCAGCAGCAAGGAAGGAACCCGGTAATGGGCCAGAAGGTTAACCCGCATGGGTTCCGGCTCGGTGTCACCACGGACTTCAAGTCCCGGTGGTACGCCGACAAGCTGTACAAGGACTACGTCAAGGAAGACGTCGCCATCCGTCGGATGATGACGTCCGGCATGGAGCGCGCCGGCATCTCGAAGGTGGAGATCGAGCGCACCCGTGACCGTGTGCGTGTGGACATCCACACCGCGCGTCCGGGCATCGTCATCGGCCGCCGTGGCGCCGAGGCCGACCGCATCCGCGGTGACCTCGAGAAGCTCACGGGCAAGCAGGTCCAGCTGAACATCCTCGAGGTCAAGAACCCCGAGACGGACGCTCAGCTGGTTGCTCAGGCCGTCGCCGAGCAGCTCTCCTCCCGCGTCTCCTTCCGCCGCGCCATGCGTAAGAGCATGCAGTCGGCGATGAAGGCCGGCGCCAAGGGCATCAAGATCCAGTGCGGTGGCCGCCTCGGCGGCGCCGAGATGTCCCGCTCGGAGTTCTACCGCGAGGGCCGTGTGCCCCTGCACACGCTCCGCGCGAACGTGGACTACGGCTTCTTCGAGGCCAAGACGACCTTCGGCCGCATCGGTGTGAAGGTCTGGATCTACAAGGGCGACGTCAAGAACATCGCCGAGGTCCGCGCCGAGAACGCTGCCGCCCGTGCGGGTAACCGCCCGGCTCGCGGTGGCGGTGCCGACCGCCCGGCCCGTGGTGGCCGTGGTGGCGAGCGGCGCGGTCGCAAGCCGCAGCAGGCTGCCGGCGCCGAGGCCCCCAAGACTGAGTCTTCGGGTCCCGCCGCCGCTGCACCGGCTGAGAGCACCGGAACGGAGGCCTGACCGACATGCTGATCCCCCGTAGGGTCAAGCACCGCAAGCAGCACCACCCGAAGCGCCGTGGTCAGGCCAAGGGCGGTACGACGGTCTCGTTCGGCGAGTACGGCATTCAGGCCCTCACGCCGGCGTACGTGACCAACCGCCAGATCGAGGCGGCCCGTATCGCGATGACCCGCCACATCAAGCGTGGCGGCAAGGTCTGGATCAACATCTACCCGGACCGCCCGCTCACGAAGAAGCCTGCCGAGACCCGCATGGGTTCCGGTAAGGGTTCGCCGGAGTGGTGGATCGCGAACGTGCACCCGGGCCGGGTCATGTTCGAGCTGTCCTACCCCAACGAGAAGATCGCCCGTGAGGCCCTGACTCGCGCCGCTCACAAGCTGCCGATGAAGTGCCGGATCGTCAAGCGCGAGGCAGGTGAAGCGTGATGTCGGCCGGTACCAAGGCGTCCGAGCTGCGCGAACTGGGTGACGAGGAGCTTCTCAACAAGCTCCGCGAAGCCAAGGAAGAGCTGTTCAACCTCCGCTTCCAGGCGGCGACGGGTCAGCTCGAGAACCACGGTCGGCTCAAGGCCGTCCGTAAGGACATCGCGCGGATCTACACCCTGATGCGTGAGCGCGAGCTGGGCATCGAGACGGTGGAGAGCGCCTGATGAGTGAGAGCAACGTGACTGAGCAGACTGCAGAGGCCCGCGGCTTCCGCAAGACCCGTGAGGGTCTCGTCGTCAGCGACAAGATGGACAAGACCGTCGTCGTCGCCGTCGAGGACCGCGTCAAGCACGCGCTGTACGGCAAGGTCATCCGCCGTACCAACAAGCTCAAGGCGCACGACGAGCAGAACGCTGCCGGCGTCGGCGACCGGGTCCTCCTCGCGGAGACCCGCCCGCTGTCGGCGACCAAGCGCTGGCGCGTCGTCGAGATCCTCGAGAAGGCCAAGTAATTTCCTGCGAGGCACCCCTCGCAGGACAGTTCCGCCAGGCTCCGGGGGCCGTTTCTGAACGGCCCCCGGGGAACCGGCAGACAAACAGGAGATAGACGTGATCCAGCAGGAGTCGCGACTGCGTGTCGCCGACAACACTGGTGCGAAGGAGATCCTTTGCATCCGTGTGCTCGGTGGCTCCGGTCGCCGCTACGCGGGCATCGGTGACGTCATCGTCGCCACCGTCAAGGACGCGATCCCCGGTGGCAACGTGAAGAAGGGTGACGTCGTCAAGGCGGTCATCGTTCGCACCGTCAAGGAGCGCCGCCGTCCGGACGGCTCGTACATCCGCTTCGACGAGAACGCCGCCGTCATTCTGAAGAACGACGGCGACCCTCGTGGTACCCGCATCTTCGGCCCGGTCGGGCGTGAGCTGCGCGAGAAGAAGTTCATGAAGATCATCTCGCTGGCTCCGGAGGTGCTGTAAGCATGAAGATCAAGAAGGGCGACCTGGTCCAGGTCATCACCGGTAAGGACAAGGGCAAGCAGGGCAAGGTCATCGCGGCCTTCCCCCGTGAGGACCGTGTCCTGGTCGAGGGTGTCAACCGGGTCAAGAAGCACACCAAGGCCGGCCCGACCGCTCGCGGTTCGCAGGCCGGCGGCATCGTCACGACCGAGGCGCCGATCCACGTCTCCAACGTCCAGCTGGTCGTTGAGAAGGACGGCAACAAGGTTGTCACGCGTGTCGGTTACCGCTTCGACGACGAGGGCAACAAGATCCGCGTTGCCAAGCGGACGGGTGAGGACATCTGATGGCTACCACCACCACTCCGCGTCTCAAGACGAAGTACCGCGAGGAGATCGCGGGCAAGCTGCGTGACGAGTTCAAGTACGAGAACGTCATGCAGATCCCCGGCCTCGTCAAGATCGTGGTCAACATGGGTGTGGGCGACGCCGCCCGCGACTCCAAGCTGATCGAGGGCGCCATCCGCGACCTCACCACGATCACCGGTCAGAAGCCGGCCGTCACCAAGGCCCGCAAGTCCATCGCGCAGTTCAAGCTGCGTGAGGGCCAGCCGATCGGTGCCCACGTCACGCTTCGTGGCGACCGCATGTGGGAGTTCCTGGACCGCACCCTGTCGCTCGCGCTGCCGCGCATCCGCGACTTCCGTGGTCTGTCCCCCAAGCAGTTCGACGGCCGTGGCAACTACACCTTCGGTCTCACCGAGCAGGTCATGTTCCACGAGATCGACCAGGACAAGATCGACCGTACCCGGGGCATGGACATCACCGTGGTGACCACGGCGACCAACGACGCTGAGGGCCGCGCGCTCCTTCGTCACCTCGGCTTCCCCTTCAAGGAGGCGTGAGCGAGATGGCGAAGAAGGCTCTGATTGCCAAGGCTGCTCGCAAGCCCAAGTTCGGTGTTCGCGGCTACACGCGCTGCCAGCGCTGCGGCCGTCCGCACTCCGTGTACCGCAAGTTCGGCCTGTGCCGCGTCTGCCTTCGTGAGATGGCTCACCGTGGCGAGCTGCCGGGCGTGACCAAGAGCTCCTGGTAATCCCCCTTTAGGGATTCCCGAAGCTCTCGGTAAGCAATGGGCGTGTCAGGCGCCCACCCTTTCATGGCTTAGGCTTGGAGGGTTGGGCGCCTGACGCCCGTACGACTTACTACGCCGTAGGTCCACCGCACCGCACCCGCCTCGTCTCGGATCGAGGAGAGGGATGGGCACCTGGAAACCCCGGCGAGAGAGGCCGAAGGCCAATTCATGACCATGACTGATCCGATCGCAGACATGCTTACGCGTCTGCGGAACGCGAACTCGGCATACCACGACTCCGTGACGATGCCGGCGTCCAAGATCAAGTCTCACATCGCGGAGATCCTCCAGCAGGAGGGCTTCATCACGGGCTGGAAGGTCGAGGACGCCGAGGTCGGCAAGAGCCTCGTTCTCGAGCTGAAGTTCGGCCCGAACCGTGAGCGCTCCATCGCGGGCATCAAGCGGATCTCCAAGCCCGGTCTCCGGGTTTACGCGAAGTCCACCTCCCTGCCGAAGGTGCTGGGCGGCCTCGGCGTGGCGATCATCTCCACGTCGCACGGGCTCCTCACCGACAAGCAGGCCGGCAAGAAGGGCGTGGGTGGGGAAGTCCTCGCCTACGTCTGGTAGCGGAAGGGAACGGAGGAAACAGCTATGTCGCGTATTGGCAAGCTCCCCATCACGGTTCCCGCCGGCGTGGACGTCACCATCGACGGCCGTACGGTCTCGGTCAAGGGCCCCAAGGGTTCCTTGAGCCACACCGTCGCTGCGCCGATCGACATCGCCAAGGGTGAGGACGGCGTTCTCAACGTCACCCGCCCCAACGACGAGCGTCAGAACAAGGCCCTGCACGGCCTGTCCCGCACGCTGGTGGCGAACATGATCACCGGCGTGACCCAGGGTTACGTGAAGAAGCTCGAGATCAGCGGTGTCGGTTACCGCGTGCAGGCCAAGGGATCGAACCTCGAGTTCGCTCTCGGCTACAGCCACCCGATCACCGTCGAGGCCCCCGAGGGCATCACCTTCAAGGTGGAGGCCCCCACCCGGTTCTCGGTCGAGGGCATCGACAAGCAGAAGGTCGGCGAGGTTGCGGCCAACATCCGCAAGCTGCGCAAGCCCGACCCGTACAAGGCCAAGGGCGTCAAGTACGAGGGCGAAGTCATCCGCCGCAAGGTCGGAAAGGCGGGTAAGTAAGCCATGGCATACGGACAGAAGATCCTCAAGGGCGACGCTTACAAGCGTGCCGCGATCAAGCGTCGCCACATCCGGATCCGTAAGCACATCTCGGGTACGGCTGAGCGTCCGCGCCTGGTCGTGACGCGCTCCAACCGCCACATCGTGGCCCAGGTCATCGACGACATCAAGGGTCACACCCTGGCGTCGGCGTCGACCCTGGACACCACGATCCGCGGCAACGAGGGCGACAAGTCCGCGCAGGCCAAGTCGGTCGGCGCCCTGGTTGCCGAGCGCGCCAAGGCCGCCGGTGTCGAGGCTGTCGTATTCGACCGTGGTGGCAACCAGTACGCCGGGCGCATCGCCGCCCTGGCGGACGCCGCCCGCGAAGCCGGGCTCAAGTTCTGAGCCGCTTCCGTAGCTAGCGGAAAGAGAGAGGTAATCCAATGGCTGGACCCCAGCGCCGTGGAAGCGGTGCCGGTGGCGGCGAGCGGCGGGACCGGAAGGGCCGTGACGGCGGCGCTGCTGCCGCCGAGAAGACCGCGTACGTTGAGCGCGTTGTCGCGATCAACCGCGTCGCCAAGGTTGTGAAGGGTGGTCGTCGCTTCAGCTTCACTGCGCTCGTCGTAGTGGGCGACGGTGACGGCACCGTGGGTGTCGGTTACGGCAAGGCCAAGGAGGTGCCGGCCGCCATCGCCAAGGGTGTTGAGGAGGCCAAGAAGCACTTCTTCAAGGTCCCCCGTATCCAGGGCACCATCCCGCACCCGATCACGGGTGAGAAGGCGGCGGGCGTCGTCCTGCTCAAGCCGGCGTCCCCCGGTACCGGCGTTATCGCCGGTGGCCCGGTGCGTGCCGTGCTCGAGTGCGCCGGCGTGCACGACATCCTGTCGAAGTCGCTCGGCTCGTCGAACGCGATCAACATCGTGCACGCGACCGTGGAGGCCCTGAAGGGCCTGCAGCGTCCCGAGGAGATCGCGGCCCGCCGTGGTCTGCCGCTCGAGGACGTCGCTCCCGCGGCTCTGCTGCGTGCGCGTGCCGGGGCTGGTGCTGCGTAATGGCTCAGCTCAAGATCACGCAGACGAAGTCGTACATCGGCAGCAAGCAGAACCACCGTGACACCCTGCGCTCCCTTGGTCTCAAGGGCATCAACACGCAGGTCGTCAAGGAGGATCGTCCCGAGTTCCGCGGCATGGTGCACACCGTCCGCCACCTCGTGACGGTCGAGGAGGTCGACTGATCATGGCGGAGAACAACCCGCTCAAGATCCACAACCTCCGTCCCGCCCCGGGCGCCAAGACCGCCAAGACCCGTGTGGGTCGTGGTGAGGCGTCGAAGGGTAAGACGGCCGGTCGTGGTACCAAGGGTACGAAGGCCCGTTACCAGGTTCCGGAGCGCTTCGAGGGTGGGCAGATGCCCCTCCACATGCGTCTTCCGAAGCTGAAGGGCTTCAAGAACCCGTTCAAGACCGAGTTCCAGGTCGTGAACCTCGACAAGCTGGGCGCGCTGTACCCCGAGGGTGGCGAGGTCACCGTCGAGGACCTCGTGGCCAAGGGTGCCGTTCGCAAGAACAGCCTCGTCAAGGTGCTCGGCCAGGGCGAGATCTCCGTGGCGCTGCAGGTGACGGTCGACGCCGTCTCCGGCTCCGCCAAGGAGAAGATCACCGCCGCCGGTGGCACGGTCACCGAGCTCGTCTGAGATCCGCAGGCGTCTCGATGACGTAAGCAGTCCCGACCGGGGATACCTCACAACGGGGTATCCCCGGTTGGTCGTTCCACCGCAGGCCTTGTCGCCGGTAAGGTGGCCTGCACTGCTTTCCCACATATTCGTCGAACCTCAAGACCGTCACCCTTGACGCAGTAGCGCGGGGGTCGCAGGAGGCACCGTGCTCACCGCGTTCGCCCGGGCGTTCAGGACGCCCGACCTGCGCAAGAAGCTGCTCTTCACGCTCGCCATCATCGTGGTGTACCGCGTGGGTACCCACATCCCGATCCCTGGCGTGGACTACAAGTCCGTCCAGGAGTGCGTGGACCAGGCGTCCGGCAACCAGGGACTCTTCGGTCTGGTCAACATGTTCAGCGGTGGCGCGCTGCTGCAGATCACGATCTTCGCGCTCGGCATCATGCCGTACATCACGGCGAGCATCATTCTGCAGCTGCTGACCGTGGTGATCCCACGCCTGGAAGCCCTGAAGAAGGAGGGCCAGGCCGGTACGGCGAAGATCACGCAGTACACCCGTTATCTCACGGTGGCGCTCGCCATCCTGCAGGGCACGGGCCTGGTGGCCACCGCGCGCAGCGGCGCTCTCTTCTCCGGCTGCACCGTCGCGTCGAGCATCGTCCCGGACCGCGCGATCTTCACCACGATCGTCATGGTCATCACGATGACCGCCGGTACGGCCGTCGTCATGTGGCTCGGTGAGCTCATCACCGACCGCGGCATCGGCAACGGCATGTCGATCCTGATGTTCATCTCGATCGCCGCCACCTTCCCGTCCGCCCTGTGGGCCATCAAGAAGCAGGGCACCCTGGCCGACGGCTGGATCGAGTTCGGCACCGTCATCGCGGTCGGCCTGGTCATGGTCGGCCTGGTGGTCTTCGTCGAGCAGGCCCAGCGCCGTATCCCGGTGCAGTACGCGAAGCGCATGATCGGCCGTCGTTCCTACGGTGGTACGTCGACGTACATCCCGCTGAAGGTCAACCAGGCCGGTGTGATCCCCGTCATCTTCGCCTCGTCGCTGCTGTACATCCCGGCGCTGGTGGCGCAGTTCTCGAGCGGTACGTCGAGCTGGAAGACCTGGATCGAGGCCAACCTCACCAAGGGCGACCACCCGATTTACATCAGCATGTACTTCTTGCTCATCGTTTTCTTCGCGTTCTTCTACGTGGCGATCTCCTTCAACCCCGAGGAAGTCGCCGACAACATGAAGAAGTATGGTGGCTTCATCCCGGGCATCCGGGCTGGCCGACCGACCGCTGAGTACCTGTCGTACGTACTCAACCGGATCACCTGGCCGGGTTCGCTGTACTTGGGTCTGATCGCACTCGTACCGACGATGGCGTTGGTTGGCTTCGGGGCAAGCCAGAACTTCCCGTTCGGTGGGACAAGCATCCTGATCATCGTGGGTGTGGGTCTCGAGACGGTGAAGCAGATCGAGAGCCAGCTCCAGCAGCGCAATTACGAAGGGTTCCTCCGCTGATGCGTATCGTCCTCGTCGGGCCGCCGGGCGCCGGTAAGGGAACGCAGGCCGCGTTCCTCGCCCAGAACCTGTCGATCCCGCACATCTCCACGGGCGACCTGTTCCGCGCCAACATCAGCCGGCAGACGGACCTCGGCAAACTCGCGAAGTCCTACATGGACGCGGGCAACCTGGTTCCGGACGAGGTCACCATCGGGATGGCCAAGGACCGCATGGAGCAGCCCGACGCCGAGAACGGCTTCCTGCTGGACGGCTTCCCGCGGAACGTCTCGCAGGCCGAGTCGCTCGACGAGATGCTGCAGCACGAGGGCATGAAGCTGGACGCTGTGCTGGACCTCGAGGTACCCGAGGAGGAGGTCGTCAAGCGCATCGCCGGCCGCCGCATCTGCCGCAACGACTCGGCGCACGTCTTCCACGTCTCGTACAAGGCACCGAAGCAGGACGGCGTCTGTGACGTCTGCGGCGGCGAGCTGTACCAGCGTGACGACGACTCCGAGGAGACGGTCCGCAAGCGCCTGGAGGTCTACCACACCCAGACCGAGCCGATCATCGACTACTACAAGGCCCAGGGCCTGGTGGTCACGATCTCGGCGCTCGGCAAGGTGGAGGACGTCACCGGCCGCGCCATGGAGGCGCTCCAGCACGAGGGCGACGCCGCCTAGCGGTTTTCCCAGCGGTTTTTTCACGTACGACAGCCGCGGTTCCCTTCCGAGGGGGCCGCGGCTGCTGTGTGGGTGCACGTATCGTTGAAGCACCCGTCCCCTGCCAGGTTTCCCCGGTTCCAGAAAGGCTCCCGCCGCATGGTGCAGATCAAGACCCCCGAGCAGATCGCCAAGATGCGCGAGGCGGGACTGGTCGTCGCCGCCATCCACGCGGCGACCCGAGAGGCCGCGGTGCCCGGGGCCACGACGAGGGATCTCGACCAGGTCGCGCGCAAGGTGCTCGCGGAGCACGACGCGAAGCCGAACTTCCTGGGGTACGGCGGTTTCCCGGCGACGATCTGCACCTCCGTGAACGAGGTCGTCGTCCACGGCATCCCGTCCGACGAGGTCGTCCTCAAGGACGGCGACATCATCTCCATCGACTGCGGCGCGATCATCGACGGCTGGCACGGCGACGCGGCCTTCACGGCCTTCGTGGGCTCGGGCCACGCCCCGGAGCTCCTCGAGCTCTCGCGGGTGACCGAGGAGTCCATGTGGGCCGGCATCGCGGCGATGAAGCAGGGCAACCGGCTCGTCGACGTCTCCCGGGCCATCGAGACGTACATCCGCCGCCAGCCGAAGCCGGGCGGCGGTCGTTACGGGATCATCGAGGACTACGGCGGTCACGGCATCGGCACCGAGATGCACATGGACCCGCATCTGCTGAACTACGTCGACCGGCGCCGGGGGAAGGGGCCGAAGCTGGTCACCGGGTTCTGCCTGGCGATCGAGCCGATGGTGTCCCTGGGCACGCCGGGGACGGAGGTCCTGTCGGACGACTGGACGGTCATCACGACGGACGGCACGTGGTCGTCCCACTGGGAGCACTCGGTGGCGCTGACGGACGAGGGACCGCTGGTTCTCACGGCTCCCGACGGGGGCCGGGCGAAGCTGGCGGAGCACGGTGTCACGGCCGCTCCCGACCCGCTCGCTTAACGATCTACGTTCCCGGGCATCCTTCCTCGATTCGTGTTTCGGAGTGGCCTGACGTAGACTGACTCGTCGGCTCTCGTGCACCCGCATGTCCGCATGCGCCCCTCAGGGGAAAGGCAGGAGAGTCGATCAAGGTAGTCGATTCGAAGGGCGAAGCGTGGCCAAGAAGCAAGGTGCCATCGAGATCGAGGGCACTGTCGTCGAGTCTCTTCCGAACGCCATGTTCAAGGTCGAGCTCCAGAACGGCCACCAGGTCCTGGCTCACATCAGCGGAAAGATGCGTATGCACTACATCCGTATCCTCCCTGACGACCGGGTCGTGGTGGAGTTGTCTCCGTACGACCTGACGCGTGGCCGGATCGTCTACCGGTACAAGTAGATCTTGCCCGCATCCCGCTGCGGCGGGGTGGTGGCACTGACCCGGAGAACCTCAATCCCATGAAGGTCAAGCCGAGCGTCAAGAAGATCTGCGACAAGTGCAGGGTGATCCGCCGTCACGGTCGGGTCATGGTCATTTGCGAGAACCCGCGCCACAAGCAGCGCCAGGGCTGACGCACGACCGACCCTCTGCTCTCGCAGAGTTTCGCGCGACGCAAGTTGAACAGTTCATACGCAGAGCCCAGACGTGCTTCGTCTGACACCCCCGGTTCGGAGGCCGGGGACCCAGTTCGTACCTGGTACGGCGGCTGGGAGCCGGTTCTGCGGAAGACCTCCGAAGATCACCAGGAGCCATTGAATGGCACGCGTTTCCGGTGTTGACATCCCGCGCGAAAAGCGCGTGGAGGTCGCCCTGACCTACGTGTTCGGTATCGGCCGCACTCTGTCCCAGCTCACGCTGGCCGAGACCGGCATCGACCCGAACACCCGCGTTCGCGACCTCTCCGAGGAGCAGCTCGTCGCGATTCGTGAGTACGTCGACAACAACATCAAGACCGAGGGTGACCTCCGTCGCGAGATCCAGGCCGACATCCGCCGCAAGGTCGAGATCGGCTGCTACCAGGGTCTGCGGCACCGCCGTGGTCTGCCCGTCCGTGGTCAGCGCACCAGCACGAACGCTCGTACCCGCAAGGGCCCGCGTCGCGCCATCGCCGGCAAGAAGAAGCCGGGCAAGAAGTAGTCCTCAGCGGACAACGCTTCATCAGCGGTCTTCGCTGTAGGACCGACCACCTCCCCGTAGGAGAAGTAGATGCCCCCCAAGGGTCGTCAGGGCGCTGCCAAGAAGGTGCGCCGCAAGGAAAAGAAGAACGTCGCTCACGGCCACGCGCACATCAAGAGCACGTTCAACAACACGATCGTCTCGATCACGGACCCCTCGGGCAACGTGATCTCCTGGGCCTCCGCCGGCCACGTCGGCTTCAAGGGCTCGCGCAAGTCCACCCCCTTCGCCGCGCAGATGGCCGCCGAGTCGGCCGCCCGCCGCGCGCAGGAGCACGGCATGCGCAAGGTGGACGTGTTCGTCAAGGGTCCCGGCTCCGGCCGTGAGACCGCGATCCGCTCCCTCCAGGCCACCGGCCTTGAGGTCGGCTCGATCCAGGACGTCACGCCGACCCCGCACAACGGCTGCCGTCCGCCGAAGCGCCGCCGCGTCTGACGCAGGCCGCGTCTGGCGCAGGCCTTGGCCGCGGATGGTTTCGGCTGGGGGTGTGGGGGTTATCCCCCACATGTCGCAGTACGGCTGCCGTCCGCCCAAGCGCCGCCGCGTCTGAGGCCAGGTTGTCTTGAGGTTGCGGGCGGTACGGCTCTCCGGGGCGGTGCCGCCCGTACCCTTGCAGTACCCCGCACTTTCGCCGGTGCGGGTCCGTCGGGCGTCAAATAGCGGGCGTCCACGAAAGAAGGATCTGATCCACACATGCTGATCGCTCAGCGTCCGTCACTGACCGAAGAGGTCGTCGACGAATTCCGCTCCCGGTTCGTGATCGAGCCGCTGGAGCCGGGCTTCGGCTACACCCTCGGCAACTCCCTCCGCCGCACCCTCCTCTCGTCGATCCCCGGCGCTGCTGTCACCAGCATCCGCATCGACGGCGTCCTGCACGAGTTCACCACCGTGCCGGGCGTCAAGGAGGACGTCACCGACCTGATCCTCAACATCAAGCAGCTGGTCGTCTCCTCGGAGCACGACGAGCCGGTCGTGATGTACCTGCGCAAGCAGGGCCCGGGTCTGGTCACCGCCGCCGACATCGCGCCCCCGGCCGGTGTCGAGGTGCACAACCCCGACCTCGTCCTCGCCACGCTCAACGGCAAGGGCAAGCTGGAGATGGAGCTCACGGTCGAGCGTGGCCGCGGTTACGTCTCCGCCGTGCAGAACAAGCAGGTGGGCCAGGAGATCGGCCGTATCCCGGTCGACTCCATCTACAGCCCCGTGCTGAAGGTCACGTACAAGGTCGAGGCGACCCGTGTCGAGCAGCGCACCGACTTCGACAAGCTGATCGTCGACGTCGAGACCAAGCAGGCCATGCGTCCCCGTGACGCCATGGCGTCGGCCGGTAAGACCCTGGTCGAGCTGTTCGGTCTGGCGCGCGAGCTCAACATCGACGCCGAGGGCATCGACATGGGCCCGTCCCCGACGGACGCCGCCCTTGCCGCTGATCTCGCCCTGCCGATCGAGGAGCTCGAGCTCACCGTTCGGTCGTACAACTGCCTCAAGCGTGAGGGCATCCACTCCGTGGGTGAGCTCGTCGCCCGCTCCGAGGCCGACCTCCTGGACATCCGCAACTTCGGTGCGAAGTCCATCGACGAGGTCAAGGCGAAGCTGGCCGGCATGGGCCTGGCCCTCAAGGACAGCCCGCCCGGATTCGACCCGACCGCCGCCGCGGATGCCTTCGGCGCGGACGACGACGCAGACGCCGGGTTCGTCGAGACCGAGCAGTACTAAGAGCTCGGGACCGACTGCCGGTCCTTGGCTGCGGGGCCGTTGTGGCTGGTCGCGCTCGCGCGGCGGTAGCCGCATATCGACACCGCCCCGCGCCCCTTTGGGGCGCGGGTCTCCGACGAGCAACCCGCTCGCTCGGATACTGACCTCGGTACCTGATACGGCCGGGGCAGACACCTAGGAGAGACACCATGCCGAAGCCCACCAAGGGTGCCCGTCTGGGCGGCAGCGCCGCGCACGAGAAGCTGCTCCTCGCGAACCTCGCGAAGAGCCTCTTCGAGCACGGCCGTATCACCACCACCGAGGCGAAGGCGCGCAAGCTGCGTCCGTACGCCGAGCGTCTGGTCACCAAGGCGAAGAAGGGTGACCTTCACAACCGCCGTCAGGTGCTCCAGGTGATCACGGACAAGAGCGTCGTCCACACGCTCTTCACCGAGATCGGCCCGCGCTACGAGAACCGCCCCGGTGGCTACACCCGCATCACCAAGATCGGTAACCGCCGTGGCGACAACGCGCCCATGGCTGTCATCGAGCTGGTCGAGGCGCTGACGGTCGCGCAGGCTGCGACGGGTGAGGCCGAGGCCGCCACCAAGCGTGCCGCCAAGGACGCCGAGGCTGCTCCGGCTGCCGAGGAGACCAAGGTCGACACGACCAAGGCCGACGAGGCCGAGGACGCCGCCGAGGAGTCCAAGGACGCCTGACGCTTCCGCGTTGTGACGGGCCCGCCCCTTCAAGGGGCGGGCCCGTTCGCGTTGTGCGGGGGCGAGAGGGCAACCTCACAGCGGACTCATAGGTCATGCATACGCGTCGCCGATCCGGGAGGCGCGCCAGATGTCTGACTTACGGGGGTCCCATGACGTCTCTCGCCGCTGTGCGGCGCACCATCTCCGCCTTCGCGCTCGCCGCGCTGGCCGGTACGGCGCTCGCCGCTCCGGCCGGCGCCCAGGAGGAATTACTGCCGGTGTCCGTCGTCGGACCCGACAGCGTGAACCTCTCGCTGCAGCCGGATCCCGGTGAACCCGGTGAGCCGGGTGAGCCGCAGATCGAACTCGGACTCCGGGCGCCCGGCGAGGCCGTACCGGACGATGAAGGAATCATCTGGCCGATCCACAACGGCGAGTACACGGTCACCGTGGACGCCAGCTCCCTGGCCGGTGTCGCCGCGGTGGACTTCTCCCGCCTCGGCGGCTGGCAGGGCTGCTCCGTCGACGGCCTGGTCGCCACCTGCAGCCGCTCCGAGATCTACGCCGGCCAGGACTACAACGACCTCGGCGGTATCCGTCTCGACGTGACCGACGAGAGCGCAGCGGGCGACCTCGGCACCATCTCCGTCACCGCCGCGGGCGAGGGGCTGGCCTTCACCGGGCACACGGTGGACGTACTGGTCGGCGGCCCCGAGCTGCGGATGAAGCAGCTGGGCGAGCCGGAGGGCTTCCGGGCCGGCGACACCTTCCAGGCACCGCTGAGCTTCCGCAACCAGGGCGGTCTGGGTGGCAAGGGCGTCGTGCTGCGGGTCTCCGGCACCCGGGGCCTCTCCTTCCCCAGCACCTTCGGCAACTGCTGGTACGACCCACGTGACCCCGACGATCTGCGCGGGTGGTCCACGGCGCTGTGCGCCTTCGACAGCGAGTTCGCCGCAGGGGCGACCTACGGGCTGAGTGCCCCCTTCCCGATCGGGACGGCCGGCTTCGCGCTCTACGACTCGATGTCCTACAGCTTCAGCGCGGTGCCCGCCGACCGGGTGGCGGACCTGCTGGCCGAGGGCGACTACCAGCCGGGTACCGGGCCGGAGCTGGGGCTGGTGCGGCTGCCGGACGCCGATCCGGCGGGCTACACGCAGTACGCGGAGACGGACTTCCCGACGACGAACACCTTCGACCTCGACCTGACCGGTGAGCGGCTGCGGGCCCGCAAGGGCCAGACGGTGTCGGTGGACGTCGGCTTCGCCAACCACGGCCCCGCCTGGCTGGCCCTGCTCCGCTCCGGCGGCGAGCCGATCTCCTTCTGGGTGGACCTTCCCCCCGGGATCACGACCACCACGGCTCCCGAGGCCTGCCGGGCCGCCGACTGGGAGGGCGCCGAGGGCGACTACCTCTGCAACATCGACACACCGATCCTGGAGGACGCATCCCGCACCTTCACCTTCGGTCTCCGCGTCGACGAGGTGATCAAGAACGCCACCGGCCGGGCGTTCTTCGCGTACACGATGCCGAACGAGGGCAATCCGGCGAACGACGCCGGCGAGATCGTGCTGAACCCGAGGGGCCGGTACTGATCGTCCTGCACGTCCGGCACAGCGGGTCCGCCCCTCGGGGCGGGCCCGTCTCGCGTTCCTGAGAGGATCCAGGGGTGAGCGACGAAGTACAGCCCGGTTACGTCCGTGTCCGCCTCGACCTCTCCTACGACGGAACCGAGTTCTCCGGATGGGCCAAGCAGGCCGGGGGACGGCGGACCGTGCAGGGTGAGATCGAGGACGCGCTGCGGACGGTGACACGGTCGAGGGACGTGACGTACGAACTGACCGTGGCCGGGCGGACCGATGCCGGGGTGCATGCGCGGGGGCAGGTGGCGCATGTGGATCTGCCGGAGGGGCTGTGGGGGGAGCATCGGGAGAAGCTGCTGAAGCGGCTGGCGGGGCGGTTGCCGAAGGATGTGCGGGTGTGGTCCTTGCGGGAGGCTCCGGCTGGGTTCAATGCCCGGTTCGCCGCTCTGTGGCGGCGGTACGTCTACCGGGTGGGTGACCGGCCCGGTGGCGTCGATCCACTGCTGCGCAACCATGTGCTGTGGCACGACTGGGAGTTGGACGTCGCCGCCATGGACGCCGCCGCCAAGTCCCTCGTCGGGGAGCACGACTTCGCGGCGTACGCGAAGAAGCGTGAGGGAGCGACGACGATCCGCGAGATCCTCGGCTTCGGGGTGCGGCGGCGGGCGGACGGGGTCGTCGAGATCGAGGTCCGGGCCGACGCCTTCTGCCACAACCAGGTGCGGTCGATGGTGGGCGCACTGCTGTTCGTGGGGGACGGGCACCGGGGTGTGGAGTGGCCGCGGAAGGTGCTGGACGCGGGTGTCCGGGACAGCGCCGTCCATGTCGTACGGCCGCACGGGCTGACCTTGGAGGAGGTCGGCTATCCGGCGGACGAGTTGCTGGCGGCGCGGAACAAGGAGGCGCGGAACAGGCGGTCGTTGCCGGCGGCCGGGCGCTGAACCGGCTGCCGGCACAGGACCGGAGAACGCGGCCCCGCCCTCGGTGTTGTCCGAGGGCGGGGCCGTTCAGCCGGGTCGCGGTCGTGCTCACTGCCTGACGGTGAAGTACTGCCAGGCCCCCCAGGTGCTGAGGTTGGTGTTGTCCCTACTGCTGTGGACGTACTCCGCGGCGATGCGGAACCTGCTGTTGACGGACCTGGTGAGAGCCATCTTGTGGCGGCCGGCGCTGGCGGAACTGAGGGCTGCGCAGGGAGTGGTGGTCTGCGTGTGCCAGGCACCGCTGTAGTACCGCTGCACTCGGAACTTGATGCACTGGCCGGCCTTGTTGGGTGTGACGGTGGCGTCGAGTTGCTCCTTGGCGGTGTGGTGGTACACGCGGTAGAGCGTGCTGCCGTAGTGCGTGCTCGTGTAGTAGCCGGACAGCTTCTCCGAGATCCGCACGTGGGAGTGCACAGTCCGGGCGGCGGTCTTCGGGGCGTACCGGTAGTCGCCGGCGAACACCGCGCTGAGCGTGGTGTTGCGGGAGAGCTTGTAGGACGCCGTCAGGTTGCCGTGGGAGTCCACCGTGCCCGACTTCACCAGGACCGACGTGCCGCCGAACGGCTTGGCGTAGATCGCCACCGTACGGCTGTTGTACGTCGTACCGAGGTGAGCGGTGATCTTCGCGGTCTGGCCGTAGTTGTAGGTCGAGTGGTCGGTGGTGATGGTCACGGACGCCGCAGCCCGGGACACCTGTGTGGTGGCGGTGCTGCTGCCCGGCTTGTGTGAGATGTCGCCGCCGTAGGCCACCTTGTAGGTGTTGGCGCCGCCGATCTGCGGGGTGTCCGTGAACGTGAACGAACCGTTCGCGGCGACCTTCGCGTCGGCGAGTGCGACGCCGGACGGGTGTGCGAGGTCGGTCTTGGTCACCTTGACGACCCCACCGGTGGCGAAGGGCGAGCCGGAGAGCGTGCCGGTCACGGTGAGCTTCTGCGCGCGGGTGGCCGTGGCCGGGGCCGCCAGCGTGACCGAGGTGGCCAGCTTGGACACCTGGCTGAGGCTCGTGGCACTCGCCGTCTCGTGTGTGTCGTCCCCCGCGTAGCTTGCGGCGTAGGTGTAAGTGCCCTCTGCCGGCGGGGTGTCGCTGAAGGTGAAGGAACCGTCCGCCTTCGTCGTCACGTCGGGCAGTGCCGTTCCGTTCCGCGTGATGTGCGCGACCTGACCTGCGGGAAGCGCCACGGACGAGGTCAAGGTGCCGGCAACGGTCAGCGGCCGGCCCGGGACACCCGTGCTCGGGGCGGTCAGATGGAGCGAGGTCGTCGCCTTCGGCTCCGTCGCCGGGGGCGCCGCCTCGCTGACGACCGGGCCGCTCACCGTCTGCACATCGGCGCTGTCGCCGGTGGCACCGGAGAAGGCCAGGAGCGCGGTGGACGTCAGCGTCGGTGTCGCGTCCATCACCTGCGCCCCGTCGATCCAGAGGTACAGATGGCCGGCTGCCACCTGGATGTCGACCTGATGCGTGCCCTGGCGCAGGGCGGTGCCGAGTGGGATCACCGACTGGTAGTCGATCGCCGACGAGTCGGCCGAACTGCGGCCGACGCCCACGAAGTTCTGTGCCTGCAACGTCGGGTTATAGCCGGTGGCGAGCGCGATCACCGTGCCCGGCCGCCCCGCGATGCCGAGGCCGTCACCGGTCCCGCCCAGTGCCGAGGCGGAGTTCTGGGCCGGGTCGAGCAGACTGAGCGTCATGCCCTTCCCGCCGCTGCCGGGGCCGAACTTCGCGGTGAAGGTGGCCCGCAGACCGTCGGTGCGCAACGGCTTGGTGTACACCGCCGTGCCCGCCTGATTGCTGGTGGCGGGGGTCAGCTGGACCCCGCCACCGTCGGCCGGCACCGCCGAGCCGTTGGTCTGCCACAGCCCGTCGTCGGCCGAGGTGGACGTGGCGGTGCCGGTACCGGTGCCCTTGACGGGGACGTACATGGCGCCCTGAGCGTTGCCGTTCGTGTCGGTCCCGGTGCCGGTGACCTCGTAGAAGGCGCTCAGATCCGCAGCCGAGCGCGGAGTGAACGTCACGCTCTGCACCGCGGTCTGCTCGGGACCGATGATCAGGCCCTCCGACAGTTGCACCGGGCTGTTGAAGTCACCCGTCGGCGCCTTGGCCTTTGTCACCGTCACCGGGATGTTGCCGGTGTTGGTGATGGTGAACGACAGCGACCTGGAGCTGCCGATCGGGACCTGGCCGAAGTCCAGTGAGCTCGTGGAGAACTCGAGGTGTCCCTGCCCCGTGATGGCCGTCGCGCTGACCGGCACGCTCAGCGTGTGCGTGTCGCCGCCGCCGCTGCTGCTGACCACGAGCGCGTCGCTGTCCTCCTGGTCGTCGGTCGGTGTGTAGGTGACCGACAGCACGAACGAGCCACCGGCCGGTACGACCGTCCCCGCGCTCGGCAGGCCCGAGGTGGAGAAGGCGCCGCCGGGCGAGTCGACCGAGTCGATGGTCTCCGGTTCGGTAC
Source organism: Streptomyces canus (assembly GCF_001514145.1). Classification (GTDB taxonomy): domain Bacteria; phylum Actinomycetota; class Actinomycetes; order Streptomycetales; family Streptomycetaceae; genus Streptomyces; species Streptomyces canus. The sequence continues at coordinate 733,452 of NZ_KQ948657.1, read as the reverse complement.
CGGTGTTGGTGATCTGGAGGTTCAGTGTCGAGGTGCTCCCGGTGGGCACTTCCCCGAAGTCCAGGGCGGCGGGTGCCGCCCCGAGTCCGGGCCTGGTGCCGACGCCGTGGAGGGCGAAGACCAGCTTCTGGCCGTCCGACAGGTTCGCGGTCAGCGTGCCGTTGATGCCGCCGGTGGCGGTGGGGGCGAAGCTGATCGGTACGTCCAGGGTGGCGTCCGCCGCCAGCGCCGTGGGCTGCTCGGGGGTGGGTACGGCGGACGGGTCGACCGAGAACGCCCCGGAGGCCTTGAGCCCGGTGATGCTGACGTCCTGCGTGGCGGTCAGCTTCATGTCGGCCGCATCGCTGCTGCCCACGCCGACCTGGCCGAAGTCCAGCGAGGCCGCGGTCAGAGCCGTCCTGGCCGGGCTGCCGAAGCCGTAGAGCACACCGTCCCGGGTGCCGACGTACACCTTGCCGCGCTCGGCGGTCGGCGTGCTGAACTTCGTCGCGGTGCCGATCGGTGCCGACCACAGCAACTGGAGGTGGCCGTTGCCGTCGGGGGTGGGGCTATAGGCGCGCAGAGTGCCGTCGGCCCCGGAGGCGTTGCTCGCGGAGGTCATCCATACCAGGGCACTGGACTCGTCCGTGCCGTCGGACGTGACCAGGGGAGAACCGCTGGTGTAGCCGAAGGTGTCCTGGCTCTGGCCGGTGAGGGTGAGCGCGGGCGTTCCGCCGTTGCGCACGCCGTACTTGAGCGCGCGCAGCGGGCCCTGGTTGCCGACGACGTAGACATAGCCGCCGTCGCCGCCCCAGAACGCGGGGTGTCCCCACATGCCCTGGTAGGGGCCGGACACGCTCACCGCGGCGTCGCCGCCCTGGGGGCCCTGGCCCATGCCGCCGAGGTTGTCGCGGTCGAGCAGGAAGATCCGCCCGTCCTTGCCCTGCTGGATCAGCAGGTGGGGGTGCTCGCTGGTACCGAAGCCGTCCGGCAGCGCCATCGGGGCGCCCGAGGAGATGTCCTGGTCGGTCAGGTCCAGGGTCGCGGCGTCGCTGGGGCTGAAGAAGTCGGCGGTGCTGAGGCTGTTGTCCGCGTTGACCTGGAGACGTACGACGGACTCGGCGAGGGTGCCCTGAACGGTCTTGCCGGGCCCGGGCGCCGGACTGATGCCGTTGCCGGTGCTGAAGAAGATCCGGCCGGACCCGTCCGAGACCAGTCCGCCGCCGGACTGCCAGATGCCGGCGCCGCCCGTGCTGGCACCGGTCACCGAGGCCCACATCGACGTGATGCTGTGTCCGGTGGTGCTCACGCCGACCACATAGCCGCGGTACGGCCACGCGTCGCAGTGGCCGCCGAAGCCCGCGTAGACGACGCCGTCCATCAACAGCAGGCCGGGGCGCTGCTGTTCGTAGAAGGCGTCGAACTCGTTGCCCGGGTCGTTGACGGGGCTTCCGGCGATGGTGACCGGCCACCCGGCGCGCTCGGCTCCGGAGGCGGGGTCCACCGCGTGCATCAGCCACTTCGGGTGGCGGTGCGTGGAGGTGCCGTCGTCGATCTTGGTGGTGAAGTAGAGGGAGTCGGTGGCGGAGTCGTAGACGGGGGTCGCGGTCGCGCCCACGTTGGGCACCAGGTCACCGCAGCCGATCGCGGAGGCCGGCCACGCCGGTCCGTAGTTCTTGCTCCACTCGATCGCACCGGTCGTGCGGTCGAGGCCGTACAGGGTGTTGCTCTCGGTGACCGCGATCACCTGGTCGCCCAGAACCAGCGGCTGGGCGTATATCTGCCCGTCCAGTTTGGTGGCGAAGAGCCGGCCGAAGGCGGACGACTGGACGACCGCCGGGGAGAGCCCTGACTCGTTCTGGTCCCAGTTGGTGCGCAAGTTGTCGATGCCCTGGGTGGTCTGGTCGGCCTGGGCCGAGGATGCCACCAGGCTGATCGTCGTGCCGATCAGTGCCGCAGTGGCCGCGGCCACGACGGAGAGCAGCCATGTGCGCCGCCGGCTGCGGTGACGGCCACCGCGTGCGGGCATGGAAAACCCGGGCAAATCGGGACCCCCCTCTGGTGTCCGCGCCCGGAACGGTCACAGGTACGGCACAAACGTGAAGACTGAGTGGTTGTTCTTATCATCAGTTGACCCGATTGCGCACTGTCGGGGCGTGCTTCGCGTCGGGATCGTCATCGGTCTCGGCTGTGCGGCACCTCTGTTACCCCTGTGGCCCGAGATGAAACTCTTACTTAACAAGAACGTTGGGACGTAAAACGAAAAGCCGGTTATGCTTTCGCGGTCCGGTCGAGAGTTCGATTTATGGGGATGGCCGAACATTCAGGTGGGGTAGGCAGGGTCGGTTGGGCCCTGGGGGGTTTGATGACTACTGCAGTTGGCACTTCCGCGCGCTCTCGTCGGCGCCGGCCGGTCGTGGAGAACCACGGGCTCTTGCCGCAGCCGCCGGACGACGCCGAGAAGTACTCCTACGCGCGCCGTCACCTGTGGGTCCTGACGGTGGGCTCACTGATCAGTTTCGCGTGCCTCGCGGTGAGCCAGTTGCTGTTCACGGCGTCGAGTCCGTGGTTCTGGCTGACACTGCCGCTGCTGGCGTTCGTCATCGCGGACTACCTGATCTCGCTGTACCTCGACGGGCTCAGCAAGGACTTCGACATCAAGGGGCACAAGCGCCTCGTCCGCGCGTGGCAGCCCGCCAGGTATCCGAGCGTGGACATCTTCCTGCCGGTGTGCGGTGAGCCCCTGGAGGTGCTCCACAACACCTGGGTCCATGTGAACCGGCTGGCCGGCAGCTATCAGGGCGTCGTGAAGACGTACGTCCTCGACGACGCCGCCGAGGACGAGGTCGGGGCCATGGCCGCCGACTTCGGGTTCCACTACGTGGTGCGGCCCAACCGCGGCTGGTTCAAGAAGGCCGGCAACCTCAACCACGCCTTCGAGAGGACCGACGGCGACCACATCCTCATCCTGGACGCCGACTTCGCGCCGCGCGCCGACCTGCTCGACGAGCTGCTGCCGCACATGGACGACGACGAGAAGGTCGCCATCGTGCAGTCGCCGCAGTTCTTCCGCATCGTCGACGCGCAGAACTGGATCGAGCGAGGCGCGGGCGCCGTGCAGGAGCAGTTCTACCGCTCCGTCCAGACCTCCCGTGAGGGCCATGACGGGTCCATCTGCGTAGGCTCGTGCGCCATCTACCGGCGCGCGGCCCTGGAGCAGACCGGCGGCATCACCCTGATCGAGCACTCCGAGGACATGTACACCGGCTTCGATCTGCGGGCCCTCGGCTGGAAGCTGCGCTACGTGCCCGTCGCGCTGTCCGCCGGCGTGTGCCCGGACACGGCCGGTGCGTTCCACAACCAGCAGTACCGCTGGTGCATGGGCTCGCTGGAGCTGCTCACCAGCAAGAGGTTCTGGGAGATGGACCTCAAGTTCAAGACGCGGCTCTGCTACGTCTCGGGCTTCCTCTACTACCTCCAGACCGCGCTCGCCACGTTCATCGCGCCGATCATCCCGCTCGGTCTGATGATCCTTCGCCCGGACCTGATGCGCGCCGAGGCCACCCTCTGGGTGCTGCCGAGCGTCGCGTACGTCACGCTGGTGCTGCCGCTCTGGCACCGGGCGCCGTACCGGCTGGAGGCCTGGGCCGTCCGCATCATGTACGGGTGGTCGCACGTCTTCGCCGTCTGGGACGTGCTGCGGGGCCGACCGATGGGCTGGAAGCCCACCGGTTCGGCGGGCGCCAAGAAGAACGGCATGCGCCGCTACTGGAACTGCATGATCTTCTGGACCGGCGGCACCGCCGTGGCCTGGATCCTCGTCGCGGCCTGGCGCATCCTCACCCTCTATCCGCCGGACTTCGCGCTGATGCTGTCCGCCGGCCTCTTCTACGCAATGGTCGTCGGCCGTGTTCTCGTCCAGCCGCATGCCCAGGAAGTGCAGGAAGCGACCGCATGAGTCTCTCCGTACGCCACGTACGAGCCCTGCGTCCCGTGCGGGCGCTGGCCGCCGTCCTGCTCGCCGGCGCGCTGTTGGCCGGATGCAGCACGTTCTCCGACGAGGGCCGCGCCCAGTACGAGCGCGGCCAGGGCGAGGAACCGGCCGCCACCGGCACGGCTGCGGCCACCGAGTCGGCGAAGCCCGAGCCGCCGTACGACGTGCGGCCGCTGCTGGAACCCAAGAAGAAGTACCTGGGCCTGGCCGCCGACGGTGCCCCCGCCAAGATGACATCCGTCGAGGACTTCGCCCGGCGGGCCGGCAAGAAGCCCAACCTGCTGGAGTTCTACTCGGCCTGGGGCGACCAGTACGAGCAGCAGCTCGTGCAGAACGCCTGGGACTACGGCGCGGTGGCGTTCATCGCCTGGGAGCCGTTCAAGACGAGCATGAAGGACATCGCCTCGGGCAAGGAGGACGCGTACATCCACGAGTACGCGCAGTCCGTCAAGGAACTGAACCTGCCCGTGGCGATCAGCTTCGGGCACGAGATGAACGGCTTCTGGTACCCGTGGGGCACCAAGAAGACCACCGCCGCCCAGTTCACCGCCGCGTACAAGCACATCCACGACATCTTCGACGACGAGGGCGCCACCCAGGTCATCTGGGTGTGGAGCCCGAACGTCACCCACCCGATGCCGAACGTGAAGCTCAAGCCGTACTGGCCGGGCGACGACTACGTCGACTGGGTCGGTGTCATCGGCTACTACGGGGCCACCGGACCGAACACGTACCAGTCGCTGTACGGGCCGACGATGACCGAGATCCGTACCTTCACGAAGAAACCGTTCATCATCGCGGAGACCGCCGCGCAGGCCGGTGAGCGCAAGCCCGCCGACATCAAGTCCCTCTTCCAGGGGACCGCCGAGCGCGACGACGTCATCGGGTTCGTCTGGTTCAACTTCGACAAGGAGACGGACTGGCGCATCAACAGCGGTCCGCTGTCCGAGAAGACCTTCAAGGAGCAGGCCGCGAACCCGGACTTCGGATTCGATGTGACGAAGCCATGAGCGATCGAACCACGCCCACGTGGGCGGACGACTCCGAGTTGCATGACGAATACGCGTACGGGCAGCAGTACAGCCAGGCAGACCAGCAGCAGTACGGTCACACCGACGACAGCGGGCGGCGGGCCGCGCAGCGGGAGAGCCTGCGGCAGTATGCGCAGCAGGCCCAGACCCGTCCCCAGATGCAGCCGGCCCACTCGCCGGACCAGGATCAGGCCGGCGGCTACCAGCCCGGCTATTTCACCGAGACCGGCAGCTGGCGCTTCGACGTCCACGGCCGGACGTCCGAGTACACCGACCAGCAGGCGTACGACACCTTCGCGCCCTTCGACCCGTACGCCTCCTACACCGCCGTCGAGCCCGAACCGGCCCCCACGGCCGCGGAGCCCGAGCCGCAGAAGCCCGGCTACACGCTGCCGCCGGTCGCGGAGTCGTCGTGGGCGGTGGACACGCGGCGCAGCAAGCTGCTCGGGCGCGGAGTGCTGCTGTGCATTCTGCTCGTGCAGGCGGGGCTCTCCCTGCGGCTGACCGGGACGGCCTTCCAGGACGAGGCGCTCTACATCGCGTCGGGCCACTACGAGCTGGCCAACCTGCTGCACGGCACCAAACTGCCGGTGGACTTCGCGGCCTACTTCTCCGGGCACCCCAAGCTGTATCCGGTGCTCGCCGGCGCCGTGGACAGCCAGTTCGGCCTCGCCGGGGTACGAGTGGTCAGCCTGCTGTTCATGCTGGGTGCCACCACGCTGCTGTACTCGCTGACCCGGCGGCTGTTCAACCTGCGCGCCGCGCTCGGCGCGGCCGCGCTCTTCTCGGTGCTCCAGTCGACGATGGTGCTCGGCAACTTCGCCACGTACGACGCCGCTGCCATCTTCCTGCTCGGACTGTCCGCCTGGGCGGTGGTGCGCACCGACCGGATGAAGGCCATGGCCGTGCTGCTCGCGGCACCGCCGGCCGCACTGGCGTTCGGCGTGAAGTACGCCTCCGGTCTGTACCTCCCGACCCTGGTGGTTCTCGCCGTGATCACCGCGCACCGGCACCGCGGCGTTCGCGCGCTGGGCCGTGGTGTGGTGCTGGGTACGGGCATCGTGGTCCTGCTCGGGATCGGCTACTACTTCTCCGGTCCGCTGGGCGGCATCAGCTCCACCACCACCGACCGTGCGAAGGGCACGGACACGGCGGCGACGATGCTCCAGCACAGCGCGGAGTGGGGCGGGCTCGTCTTCCTGGCCGCGCTCGGCGGCACGATCGCCTACGTGCTGCGCGCGCGGATGGGCGAGATGCCGTGGATCGGCGGCGAGACCTCGGGGCGCTGGCGCCGCGCCGCGCTCGGCGTGCTGCTGACCGGCACCGCGCTGCTCGCTCCCGCCTACCAGATCCACCTCCACACCGAGATCTCGCTCTACAAGCACGTCGGCTTCGGACTGTTCTTCGCCGCGCCGCTCGCCGGCCTCGGCATGGCCCGCCTGGTCGGCCCGCACTTCCGGCATCCACAGCTCGGGATCCTGCTGTACGTCGTCACCCTCGTGTTCGGCATGGTGCAGGCCCAACGGGCGTACAGCTTCCCGGACTCCACGCAGATGACCTCGTACCTGCGCACGGTTGTCGACAAGAAGGGCAGCTACCTCGCCGAGGAGCAGGAGGTCCCCGCTTACTACCTGCGGGACAAGACCAACTGGACGCAGTGGCAGAACACCTACTTCATGGACTACCGCGGCAAGGACGGCAAGCAGTACACCGGCCCGGACGCGTTCCGGCAGGCCGTCCGTGACGGAAAGTTCGACGTGATCGTGATGCACGGCGACGTCAGCCCGGTGACGTACGAAGCGGTGAAGGAGGGGTTGAAGAACAACTCCCACTACCGGCTCGCGGCCGTGTTCCCGTACACGACGAGCAGCGGAGAGCACGCCTACCGGATTTGGGTGAAGCGATGAGTCCCCATGCCCCCGCTCCGTACAGTGGCGGGTACCCCGACGCCTCGGGCGGCCACGATCCGTACGCGGAACAGGGCGCCTACGCCGGGCAGGGCATGTACGCCGGCGGTCAGGGCACCTATGCCGACCCGGGCGCGCACGGCGCTCCTGGTCAGTACGCCGATCCGGGCAGGTATCCGGGCAGGCAGGACTCGTACGCTCCCGAGCCCGCCGCTCCGGAACCGGTCGACCCGCGGCCACCCGCGGACGAGCCGGCCGACGAGGAGCCCGAGGGCCCCAAGGGCGGGCGGCTTGCCACCGCGGTGGTCTTCCTGGTGCCCACGGCGCTCGCCTTCGCTCTGATCCTGCACGGGATCGGTGACCGCCAGCTGTGGCGCGACGAGCACGCCACCTGGTGGGCGGCCACGCTGTCCTTTCACGACCTGAGCCTGCTGATCCGCTCGATCGACGTCGTGTTCACGCCGTACTACGTGCTCATGCACCTCTGGATCGCCATCGCCGGGGACTCCCCGACCGCGATGCGCGTCCCCGGTGCGGTGGCCATGGCGGCCTCCGCGGGCCTGCTCGCCCTGCTCGGGCGGCGGCTGTTCACCACACAGGCGGGACTGCTCGCGGGGCTTGCCTTCGCCGTCGTGCCGGCCACCACGCGGTACGGGCAGGAGATCCGCCCGTACGCCTTCGCGGTGGCCGCGGTGCTGCTGTCGACACTGCTGCTCGCCAGGGCGCTGGACAAGCCGTCGTTCAAGGTGTGGGTCGCCTACACGCTGTCGGTGCCGCTGATCGGCTGGAGCCACCTGGCCTCGATGGCCGTCCTCGGCGCGCATCTGGTGATGATCCTCATCGCCCGGCGGGCCGGCGACAAGATCGTGGGCTGGGCCTATGCCGCGGCCTGCACCCTGGGCATGTGTTTCGTCATTCCCATGGCCGTCTCCGGTTCGGGGCAGAGCGGACAGATCGCCTGGAACAATCCGGTGCTGAAGGACCTGATCGACTTCCCCAAGAACCTCTTCGGGTCCTGGGCGGTGGCCGTGCCGGTCATGGCGCTCGGCGCGCTCGGGCTGTTCTTCGCGGGACGGCGTGCCCTTCCGCTGGCCGTCTGGATCGTGCTGCCGCCCCTGGCGACCTACGTCACCGCCGCGCAGCTGCACCTCTTCCTGCCGCGCTATCTGCTCTTCACCGCGCCCGCCTGGGTACTGCTCGCGGCCGTCGCCGTGGTGCGGATCGCAGGGCCGGTGGCCGGGGCGAAGGCCGGTACGGGAGCGGCGGCGCGGCGAGGCCTCGGCTGGGTGCTCGTGGCGGCAGCGGTCGCCGGGCTCGCCTTCCAGTCGCTGCCCGGCATCCGTGAGACCCGGCAGAACGCACTGGGCGAGCCCGATTTCCGCGGCGCCGCCCAGCTCATCGAGGCCGGGCAGAAGAAGGGCGACGGCATCGTCTTCAGCGGTGTGATGTCCGAGCGCCGGGCCATGGACTACGAACTGCGGAACGACGCCGGCCGCCCGCGCGACTCGCTGATGTACCGCACTCCGCAGGAACTGGGGTCGTTCGGCGCGCTCGAATGCCCCGATTCCGCGAGGTGCCTGGCCAAGGCCGACCGACTGTGGCTCGTGTCGACGACGCTCGACGGGCAGCCGTTCAGCGGCATGCCGAAGACGACGGCGACCGTGATCCAGAAGAGCTTCAAGGTCGTGAAGACCAAGAAGCTGGACTACCTCCAGCTCGTGCTCCTCGAAAGGACACGCGCGGCGACGGACGACCCGTCCGAGGACAAGGACGACGCCGCCAAGCGCAAGGTGCATACCTGAGTTGGGTTCCGGACGCGGGACAACCCGCGTCCGGCGGGGGGAGCAATCAATTGGGGAGGGAAAAGAAGATGACGTACGACGTGGGGGCGGACGTGGCTGTCACCGTGGTGATGCCCACGTACAACGAAGCCGCCAACTTGCCGAGAATGGTCGAGGCGGTGCTTCAACTGCCGCTCAACGGGCTCCACTTGAAGATAGTGGACGACTCCAGTCCGGATGGTACAGGACGGATCGCCGAGGAGCTCGCCGAGAAGCACAACTGGGACGGGCGGCGCCGGATGAGCGTGCTGCACCGCACCGAGAAGGACGGGCTCGGGCGCGCGTACGTCGCCGGTATGAGTGCCGCCCTCGCCGAGGGTGCCGAGTACGTCGTCCAGATGGACGCCGACGGCAGCCACCCCGTCGAGGCGGTCCCGCGGATGCTCGGCACGGCCGTGGCCACGGGGGTCGGCCTGGTCGTCGGCAGCCGCTACGTGGAGGGCGGCTCGCTGGACGAGGAGTGGGGCAAGCACCGCGTCCTGCTGTCCCGCTTCGCCAACCGCTACGCCCGGACCGTGCTGGGCACGAAGATCCGGGACATCACGGCCGGCTTCAATCTGTGGTCGGCCGCCACACTTCGTGACGTGGACCTCGCGACCCTGGACAGCGCCGGCTACAGCTTCCAGGTCGAGCTGAAGTTCAAGGCCGTCCGGGCCGGGCACAGCGCCGTCGAGATCCCGATCCGCTTCGAGGAGCGCACCGAGGGCGTCTCCAAGATGAGCCTCGGGACGCAGGTCGAGTCGGCGCTGGTGCCGCTGCGCCTGCGGATGCGCAACCGACGGGGCTGAGCGGAACGGTGAGCAGCGGACGTCACGCGCTTCCCTCCCGGTGGGGGAAGCTGTACCGCGAGATCGCGAAGTTCGGCATGGTGGGGGCGTCGGGCTTCGTCGTCAATCTCGCGGTCTTCAACCTCATCAGGACCGTCACGGACTGGCAGACCGTCCGGGCGAGCGTCCTGGCCACGGTCGTCGCGATCCTGAGCAACTACCTCGGGCTGCGGTACTTCGCGTACCGCAAACGGGCCCAGGAGGACCGCAACAGCCGCAGGAAGGAGCTGACCCTCTTCCTGCTCTTCAGCGCGATCGGGCTGGTCATCGAGAACTCGGTTCTCTATGCCACGACCTACGGGCTCGGCTGGGACGGCACGCTCGCCACCAACGTCAGCAAGTTCCTCGGCATCGGCGTGGCAACACTCTTCCGCTTCTGGTCCTACCGCACCTGGGTCTTCAGGACGGCCGGGAGCCGGGAGACGGCCGGCAGCCTGCCGGAACCCGTCGTGCCGTATCCCGAGCCCGTCCTGAGCGGCTCCTGGGAGCGGACCTGAGCGAACCTGACCCGGCGCGCCTCGGCGCGCCGGGTCACTCGCTCGCGGCCGCGGACGCCTGCGCCTCGCCGCGCCGGTTGATCTGGCGGAAGGTGAACTCGGCCAGGTTGTCGCCGATGCTGAAGACCGCGGTGTCCTTCTCCGTGACGTTCTTGCCGCTGGCGAAGCCGGCGATGGTGAAGTAGGCGTAGCGGCCGTAGGAGTTCGAGGTCGTGCGGCAGATCGCGGAGTTGCAGAAGGCCTTGACCGCGCCGCCGGACAGCGACTTGACGATGTCCTTCTTGGTGTTGACCTGGCTCTTCGCCTTCGCCGCCTGCGCCTCGGTGTCGAAGACGGCCACGCCGACCGTCACCGAGACGCCGTCCTTGGTGTAGCTGACCCGCATGAACCGGGTGCAGCTGTTGGCCTTCAGGACCTTTCCGAGGCTGGGCTGGACCGTGTCGGCGGCGGCGCAGTTCTTCGTGTCGGCCGTCGTCCCCTTCTTGTACACGGTCGAACCCATGGTCAGCTGGGTGCCCGGGAAGAGGATCTGCGCGCCGAGCGGGGCCGTGTCCTTGGCCTTGCTGGCGATGAAGTCCCTCGGGTCCAGCGGGGGCGGCGCGCTGGTCGGCGCGAACGACGGCGTGGTCCCGGTCGCGCTCGGGATGTCGGCGGTCGCCGGCAGTGACGAGGTCGGCTTGTTCGCCTCGTCGTCGCCGTTCGCCGATACGACGGCCATCGCCACGGCGGTGCCTATCGCGACCGTGGCGACCGCGCCGCCGACGATGAAGAACAGCCGACGGCGCCTGTTGCGGATCTCGGACGCCTCGGCGAGCGCGGCCCAGTCCGGAGTCTGCTCGCCCCCGTCGCTGCCCCACGGCTGCTGCGACTGCGGTTTCCAGGGATCCCACTGGGACGGGGGTCCCCCCTGCTGCCCAAAGCTCATGGGGCGCATCTTAGACGGGGGACAGGAGGTGCTGTGGGGCCTGTGGACACTGGCCCGGGGACCTTTCCGGCAGGGGTGTACATCTCGGTCCCCGAGGTGCTGTGACGCCTGCCGCGGCGGACTCGTTTTGACCCGTCCGGGGCAGCGCGGGTAACCTTGCGGTTTGTTATGCGTATCGGCTTGGTCGTTCTCACGCGAGAGGCCCTTACGTAGGTTCCCTGGAGCAGTTACCAGTGGGCGGCATACGGGCAGCGTCCCCGGCACTGTCGTCCCCAGCTGCACGATCGCTTCAGTGATGCCATGTGTCAGCACCCATCCACTGAAGAAGAAGGCTGCGAAGTGCGTACGTACAGCCCCAAGCCCGGCGATGTGACTCGCCAGTGGCACGTCATTGACGCTCAGGACATCGTCCTGGGCCGTCTGGCTACCACCGCTGCGAACCTCCTCCGTGGCAAGCACAAGCCGACCTATGCCCCGCACATGGACATGGGCGACTTCGTCATCATCATCAACGCCGACAAGGTTCACCTGTCCGGCAACAAGAAGACCCAGAAGCTGGCGTACCGCCACTCCGGCTACCCGGGTGGTCTGCGCTCCGTCCGCTACGACGAGCTGCTGGCGAAGAACCCCGAGAAGGCCGTCGAGAAGGCCATCAAGGGCATGATCCCCAAGAACTCCCTGGGCCGTCAGATGATCAGCAAGCTGAAGGTCTACTCGGGCGACCAGCACCCGCACGCTGCGCAGCAGCCGGTGCCGTTCGAGATCACCCAGGTCGCGCAGTAGTTCCGGCCACCCCCTAAGACAGAAAAGAATCTGAGGAGCATCGTGGCCGAGACCACTGTTGAGCAGCCGGTCGAAGAGACCGAGACCGAGCTCGTCGACATCGACAGCTACACCACCGAGTCCGAGGTCCCCGTCGAGGGCGAGTACACCTCGGAGTCCATGGCGTCCCGCTTCGGCGACCCGCAGCCGGCCGCCGGCCTGGGCCGTCGCAAGAACGCCATCGCCCGCGTCCGGATCGTCCCGGGCACCGGCAAGTGGAAGATCAACGGTCGCACCCTTGAGGACTACTTCCCCAACAAGGTGCACCAGCAGGAAGTCAACGAGCCCTTCAAGGTGCTCGAGCTCGAGGGCCGCTACGACATCATCGCCCGCATCGCGGGTGGCGGCGTCTCCGGCCAGGCCGGTGCGCTCCGTCTCGGTGTCGCCCGCGCGCTGAACGAGGCCGACGTGGACAACAACCGCGGCGCCCTCAAGAAGGCCGGCTTCCTCCGTCGCGACGACCGTGCGGTCGAGCGCAAGAAGGCCGGTCTCAAGAAGGCCCGCAAGGCCCCGCAGTACAGCAAGCGTTAATCTTCGCTGCCTGTTCTGCTTCGTACCTGCTCGTTCCTGCGAGTCAGCAGTACGTACGTTCGCCCCGGCGGCACGCCACAGTGCCGCCGGGGCGTTCGTTTATCACAGCCTTAGGCGTATAAACGGCACAAGGCGCTCAAAGGCTCATGTGATCGGATGATCTCCGTAACTGACGCTTCCTCAGGAGGACAAGTGGGACGACTCTTCGGCACGGACGGCGTGCGCGGTGTCGCCAACGCGGATCTGACGGCCGAGATGGCGCTCGGTCTGTCGGTCGCGGCGGCGCACGTGCTGGCCGAGGCGGGTACGTTCCAGGGCCACCGGCCGACGGCGGTGGTCGGGCGGGATCCGCGCGCGTCCGGGGAGTTCCTGGAGGCCGCCGTGGTCGCGGGCCTCGCGAGCGCCGGCGTGGACGTGCTGAAGGTCGGTGTGCTGCCCACGCCCGCCGTGGCGTATCTCACGGGTGTGCTCGGCGCCGACCTCGGCGTCATGCTCTCCGCCAGCCACAACGCCATGCCCGACAACGGCGTCAAGTTCCTCGCCCGCGGCGGGCACAAGCTCGACGACGAGCTGGAGGACCGGATCGAGGCGATCTACGACGCGCACCGGCACGGTGAGCCCTGGGAGCGGCCGACCGGCGGCGGTGTCGGCCGGGTCCGCGAGTACACCGAGGGCTTCGACAAGTACGTGGCCCATCTGATCGCCGTACTGCCGAACCGGCTCGACGGGCTGAAGATCGTCCTCGACGAGGCGCACGGCGCTGCCGCCCGGGTGTCGCCGGAGGCGTTCTCGCGGGCCGGCGCCGAGGTGATCACCATCGGTGCCCAGCCGGACGGGCTCAACATCAACGACGGGTGCGGCTCCACGCATCTCGGACCGCTGAAGGCCGCCGTCGTCGAGCACGGGGCGAACTTCGGCATCGCGCACGACGGGGACGCGGACCGGTGCCTCGCCGTCGACCACACCGGTGAGGAAGTGGACGGCGACCAGATCATGGCCGTGCTCGCGCTCGCGATGAAGGACCGGTCGGCGCTGCGGTCCGACACCGTCGTCGCGACGGTCATGTCGAACCTGGGGTTCAAACTGGCGCTGGAACGGGAGGGGCTCCGGCTCGTCCAGACCGCCGTGGGGGACCGGTATGTGCTCGAGGAGATGAAGGAGCACGGGTACGCCCTCGGGGGTGAGCAGTCCGGGCACGTCATCATCCTGGATCACGCCACGACCGGCGACGGGACGCTGACCGGGCTGATGCTGGCGGCTCGCGTCGCGGAGAGCGGGCGGTCGCTGAAGGAGCTGGCATCCGTGATGGAGCGGCTGCCGCAGGTGCTGATCAATGTGCCTGACGTGGACCGGTCGCGGGTTTCGACGTCCGGGGAGCTGGCGGCGGCCGTGACTGAGGCCGAGCGTGAACTCGGCGCCACCGGACGGGTGTTGTTGCGGCCGTCGGGGACCGAGCCGCTGGTGCGGGTGATGGTCGAGGCGGCGGACATCGATCAGGCCCGGACGGTGGCGGGGCGGTTGGCTGATGCGGTGAAGTCGGCGCTCGGCTGAGTTGCCGGGCGGTCTTGGGCGGGGGCGGGAGGGTTGATACAGCCCCGCGCCCCTAAGAGCGCTTCCGCCAGAGCCACTTCTGGCACAGCAGGGTCAGGGTGCCCGCCAGCACGATGCCCAGCAGGTTCAGCAGGAGCTGGTTCGTCGAGCCGACCGTCTGGCCCATGTCGCCGTAGGCCAGGGCCACCGCCGCGTTGGCCGCCGCCGGGACCGTGGTGACCGAGATGGCCACTCCCACCAGGGCCCCCGACTTCGCCGAGGTCAGGCTGAGGGTGCCGGCGATTCCCGCCAGGACCGCCACCACGAACGAGAAGGCGTCGGGGGCGTAGACGAAGGCGGTGTTGGGGCGGTCGCCCTCAAGATCGGACTTGTGGAAGAGGTCCAGGGCGTCCATGAACCAGGTGAAGCCGACCGTCACCGCCATCGCCACGGCGAAGCCCACCAGCAGGGCGATCAGCGAGCGCACCGCCAGGCGCGGGTGACGCTGGACGATCGCCGTGCTGAGGGCCGCCAGGGGGCCGAACTCCGGGCCCACCGCCATCGCGCCCACGATCAGGATCGCGTTGTCCAGCACCACACCGCAGGCCGCGATCATCGTGGCCAGCGTGAGGAAGGCGAGGTAGGTGATGGAGAGCGTCGACTCCTCGTGCGTCGCGTCGGTCAGGTGCTCCCAGATGACGGCGTCCACGCCTTCGCCGGGTGCGTCGTCCTCGGCCTTGTCCGCGCGCTCGGAGAGTGACAGGTCGATGTTCTCGACGGCGATGGAGCCGGTCTTGTCGAGGTCCAACTTCCGCAGGGTGCCGATGAGTTCGTCACCCGCCTCGCGGGCCACGTCGCACATCACGACGTCACCGGCGGGGTTGCGGGCGGCGCCCGGCATCACGACGAGGTGCGTGGCGCCGACCGTCTTCTCGATCAGGCGGACCACGTCGTCGGTCTTGTCGGCCGGGGTGATCAGGCGCAGATGCAGCATGACGCCTTTCTAACAGGCGTACGTCAACAGGCCTACGGCCTTCAGAGCTTACGGAGGCTGAGCCTGCGCACCTTGTGGTCCTGGCCCTTGCGGATGACGAGGGTGGCGCGGCCGCGGGTGGGGGCGATGTTCTCCACCAGGTTGGGCTTGTTGATGGTGCGCCAGAGGGTGCGGGCGTAGTCGACCGCCTCCTCCTCCGAGACCTGGGTGTACTTCCTGAAGTACGAGTCGGGGTTCTGGAAGGCGGTCCGGCGGAGCTTCTTGAACCGGCTGAGGTACCAGCGCTCGATGTCCTCGGCGCTCGCGTCGACGTACACGCTGAAGTCGAAGTAGTCGGCGAGACCGACGCGGGTGCGGCCGTCCGTGCCGGGGAGGGCGGGCTGCAGGACGTTGAGGCCCTCGACGATCAGGATGTCGGGGCGGCGGACGGTGAGCCGCTGGTCCGGGACGATGTCGTAGATCAGGTGGGAGTAGACGGGGGCGGTGACCTCGTCCTTGCCCGCCTTGATGTCGGCGACGAAGCGGGTCAGCGCGCGGCGGTCGTACGACTCGGGGAAGCCCTTGCGCGACATGAGCCCGCGGGCCTCCAGCTCGCGGGTGGGGAGCAGGAAGCCGTCGGTCGTGACCAGCTCCACACGCGGGTGCTCGGGCCAGCGGGAGAGCAGGGCCTGGAGGAGACGGGCGACGGTCGACTTGCCCACGGCGACCGATCCCGCGACGCCTATGACGAAGGGGGTGCCGGACTGGGAGCCCTGCTCGCCGAGGAAGGTGTTCAGGGCGCCTCTGAGGCCGTCCGTGGCGCCGACGTAGAGGTTGAGGAGCCGGGACAGCGGGAGGTAGATGTCCCGCACCTCGTCGAGGTCGATGACGTCACCGAGACCGCGCAGCTTCTCGACCTCTTCGGCGTTCAGCGGGAGCGGCGTCTTCTCGCGCAGCGCGCTCCACTCGGCGCGGGTGAGGTCGACGTAAGGAGTCGCCTCCGGCTTGTGCCGGTGGGCGCTCCGGGGCATCGGGGAGACCGGAGAGATCACAGTCCATTGTTAACGGAGTTTGAACGGGGTGGGGGGTGGGGTGGGTCACGTCGGGTGGTGATGGCCTGTTTGGCCTGACCACGTCACCTGTCCTCTTAGGTGCGATCACTCGGCGCGGCACGTGAGGGAGGCCGCACATCGCGTGTGCGGCCCCCCTTGCCGGAGTCTGTTCTGCCGAGCGGGTCAGCTCAGGTTCTGCCTGCACTCCGCGAGGGCGAACTCACCGTAGCTGTCTGCGATCTTCTCCATGAGCCCGCCGTGAGGCACTCCTGGGTTCCAGGCGAAGACGGGATATTCGCCGTCCTCGTCAGGCTGAGAGGTGTCGAGGACCACGACACCCCAGACGTCGTCGTGCATGACGACCATGAAGTGCTGGGGGAGCCCCAGCGCGGCCCGGTCCTCCCGGGTGTGGGCGGGAGTGCCCAGCAGGTCCTCGCCTCCGGCAGGTGTCCGGTACAAACCGAGGAACTCCGTGGGTGGGACCTCCCACGTGCCGAACTCCTTGATGAGCCGCCGATAGGAGGGCGGGAAGGCGAGAGCCATCTCCGCTTCCGCTCTTGCGATCATCTCCGGAGGACAGCCGGTGCCGTGATGAGCCAGGTCCTCGTTGTCACGCAGAAGGCTGATCACTTGATCAGCCGCCCGCAGAGCCTTCGTCATGAGAAGTCCTTCGCCCTGTTCTTCCAGTACGCCGTCTTCCACCTCTCGAACTCGGGCCTGTCGATCCCGCTGGGGATCTTCGTGCCCGACTTCCAGTGCAGCTTGCCGTAGTTGTCGAAGTGCATCGCATCGGTGACTTCGGCGATCGGCCCGTCCTGAGTCTGCAGCATGTGGTGGAGGTTCATGGGCTTGTCCACACCACCGCTGGCGGTCCGGCCCGGGCCCATCGGGGCGAGACCCTGCGTCATCCGCTTCAGGTTGGTACGGCCGTACGGGTCCTGGGGGGAGACGTAGTCCGGGTTGATCAGATCGTCCCGCTGGTACACCCGCTGACCCTCGTAGTCGGTCAGCTTCCAGAACTTGCACGGCAGCCCGTTCGATGCCGCAGCGGCCAGCGCCCTGGTCATCCGGGCGACACCGTCGACGACCCGGCAGGCCTCCGCAACATCGTCCTCGAACGCGGCCACCGTACGGCTGATGTTGGCGACGGCGCCGGCATCCATGTTCAGGGCCCGCAGCGCCTTGTAGGCGTCGGCGACGCCGACCCCGGTGCGCAGTGAGGCGTCGAGAGCGCGGATGCCGTCGACCACGGCCTGTGTGATCTTGCCGCCGAAGACGAAGGCCGCGACGTCGAAGATCACCCAGCCGCAATCGCCCAGGCTTCCGCTCGCGCCGCCCGGGACCACCTTCTCGGCGCAGTGGATCCAGTGTCCGACCAGAATCTCCACCGGGTCGATGCCCGAGTTGAACTCGGTCATCGAGATGGTCTTGGTGACCCTCTCCGTCTGGGGATCGACCGGCTGCGTTCCGAGGAACAGGGTCTCCCAGTCCGGGCATCCGGCCTGCGTGGCGGGCAGGTCGAGGGCCGTGCAGAGGTAGACGTCGATCTCGACCTTGTACGTGATGGTGGCCGTGACCGTGCAGTCCCCGACGTGGATGATGACGTTGCAGTTGTCCTTCTTGACGTCCTTCGGGTCACCGATCGCCTCGATGCGGTCGACGATGAAGACGTTGCCGATGCCACCGGCTGACGTGCCCTTCTGGATGCTGCTGTTCTTGTCCGCCGTCTCCGTGCGCGAGGAGGCCTCCTGGGCCTCCGTCGCGTACTTGTCGGCGTCCTTTGCCGCCTCCTCCGCCTCCGTCGCCGCCACGTCCGCGCGGTCGGCTGCGGCTCGGGCGTCCTTCGCCGCCTGTTCTGCTTCCGAGGCGGCGGCGCGGGCCGCTTCCGCGTCGAGAGCGGCCTGGTCGGCTGCTGCGCGGGCGGAGCTGGCGTAGCCCTCGGCGCGGCCGGCTGCCGCGTCGGCGGCCGCCGCGTCCTCGGTGGCCTGGCGGTCGTACTCGACCGTGCGGGCCAGTGACTGCGTGGCCTTGGCGGCTGCCTCCGCCGCGTCGGCCGCGTAACCCAGGGCCTCCTTGGCGTAGCCGCGGGCGTCCCTCGCGTAGCCGGCGGCCTTGGCCGCGTGCTGGAGGGCCTCCTTGGCGTCGGCCGTCGCCTGGTCGGCGATGACCTGGGCGGCCGCGGCCTCCTCCTGCGCGTTCTTCGCGTGGGCCTCGGCCACCGCCTGCTGCTGCTCGGCGATCGTCTTCGACGCCTGCCCGCTCAGCACGACGAGCGAGGCCGCCGAGTCGGTGGTGAGGTAGGGCGAGCCCAGCTGGATCGCGTCGTTCGCCGGGGCCGCAACCTGTTCCGCGGACTTCGCCGCATCTATGGCGGCCTGGGCGGTGACGTGGGCGAAGCCCAGGGCCTTGGCAGCGGCGAGACGGGCGTTCGCGGCCTCCTTGAGGGCCTCGTTCGCGTGGCCCCTTGCTTCCTTGGCGTGCGCCTCCGCCTCGTCGGCCAGCTTGACCGCCGTCTTCGCTTCTTCGGCGGCGTGCGCGGCGGCCTTGATGGCATCGGCGACGGCCGCGGTGGCAGTGCGTACGGCGGCGTCCGCCTTCAGCTTGGCGGCCTGGGCGGCGTCCGAGTCGGCGCGGGCCCGCTTGGCGGCGGCTTCGGCACGGGTGGCGGCGGCGTCCGCCTCGGCGGCGGCCCGGGTGGCTGCGTCCGCGGCGGAGCGCGCGTTCACCGCGGCCGTCTCGGCGATGTCTGCCTGTCTGTCCGCCTCGTCGGCGGCGGACCGGGCAGCGGTCGCCGCGTCGCCGGCGTCCAGCGAGTCGGCGTAGGCGCCCTTGGCGTCGGCCTTGGCACGGGCCGCGTCGGCCTTCTGCTCGGCCTCCCAGGCGTCGTCCCGCTTGGCCTTGGCGTTGTCGCGGGCCGCGACCGCGTCGTCCCGCCTGCTGTTGGCGGTCTTCTCGGCGGACTCGGCCTTGTCCTTGGCCTCGTTCGCCTTCGACGCCTCGGCCTGGGCGGTCTGCTTGTACTGGTTCGCCTCCGCCTGCTTGGCCTCGGCGGTCTCCTTCTCCTTCTTCGCCGTCGCTTCCTCGGCCTCGGCCGCGAGCCGCCGGGAGTGTGCCTCGGCTGCGGCCGCCTTGGCGTCGCCCTCGGCCTTCAGGGCCTCGGCGAGCTTGGCCTCCGCGGTCTCCTTGTCCTTCTTGGCGTTGTCGCGGTGGACCTTCGCCGCGTCGGCGGCGGCCTTCGCCTGGAGCTCGGCCTTCTCGGCGGCCTGCTTGCGGAACTCCGCCTTCACCTGTGCGGCCTGGGCCAGCGCCCGCTGGGTGATGGTCGCGCTGTCCGCGGCGGCGGCACGGGTGGCGGCCTCGGCGGTCTCGCCGGCCTTCACCATCGCCGTGAGGGCGGCTACGGCACCCTTGGTGACCTGTGCCTTCTGCTGGCCGACCAGGAGGCCGCGGCCTCGCGGGGCGCCGTTGCCGTCCGCGATGGTGTACGCGGCCTGCTCGGCGGTGTCGGAGGCGGTGGCCGCCTTCTGCGCGGCGGCGAGCTGGCTCTTGACGGCGGCGAGCTTGTTCGCCGCCGCTGCCCGGGCCTTGGCGATGTTGGCCGTGGCCTTGGTGAACTGGGCCGTCGGCGGCACCGTGCCGGTGTGCCCGGACGGCTTGGCCGTGACCTTCTGCGGGGTGCCGCCGGAGCAGGTCCACAGCCGGGAGTCCTGGCCGCTGTCGTACGTCGGCAGATCCAGGCACTTTCCGGTGCCGACGTTCTTCAGCGGTGTGGCGGCGCGGACGTTGTACTCCCAGGTCTGCGCCGGGGAGCTGCTGCACGTCAGCAGCTGGATCTTCGTGCCGTTCGCCGAGTTGTTGCCGGCCACGTCGAGGCACTTGAGGGACTTGACGTTCCGCAGGTGCAGGCCCTTGTCGTCGCCCTCGACCCGCCACTGCTGTCCGGCCGAGCCGTTGCAGGTGTAGATCTGGACGATCGTGCCGTTGGCCGTGCCGCCGCCCGCCGCGTCGAGGCACAGGCCCGACTTGCCGGTCACCCCGATCGTCGTCGGCGCGTCACCGATCCAGCCGACCCCGCCCTCGGACCAGTAGTCCTGCCAGCGGGTGAGGCGGTCGGCGGCCCAGGACTGGCCCAGCAGGTCACCGAGTGCCTTGGAACCGGCGGCGAGGGCCGCGACGGTGTCCTTGTTGGCGGTCAGGATCTGGTTGCGCTGGGTGGCCTGGGAGGCGATCTCCTGCTGCCACTCGGCAGCTGCGGTGGCGCCCGCGTCGCTCAGCACGCCGTTCGGGTCGAGCGGGTCACGCCAGGCGCAGCCCGCGAAGCGGGACTTGAGGTTCTCGACCGCGATCCGGTACTCGGCGCTGCCGGGGTCCGGGGCGGTACGGGGGAAGCCGCCGGACTCCAGGAAGACCCGGGCGTCGTCGGCGCCCGCGTTCATCCCCGGGCCGCCGTGCATCCAGTCGAACGCGCTCCGTTCGGCGAGCGCGCGGTTCCACTCGTCGGACGGCAGGGACGGGTCCGGGTCCGAGCCGTAGAGCGGAGTCCCCAGGGCGTCGACGGCCTTGAGGGTCTTCTCGTCGGTGGCGGGCGTCGAGTCCTTGTAGAAGTCGCCGTCGTTCTTCCAGAACCGGTCGGAGATCCACGCGGCCAGGCCGGTCTGGCCGTAGAAGCTCTGCTGCCCGTCGTTGCTGGTGCCGGGCGGCCAGTGGAAGCCGGTCTCGGTGAAGCCGGCCGGGGTGGTGAGCCCCTCGACGGGCACCTTCCAGGCGTCCCGGAGGGCGTTGATGGAGTCGAGTTCCCGGGCAGAGAGATCGCGGTCCTTCTGATACGCCGCCGCCAGCGGCGTCTGCTCCCAGTGGGCCCGGTCGGCGAGCGTGTGCAGCTTGTCCTGCGGCTGGTTGAGCGCGTCCTGGGCGGTGGTGGCCATGGACGTGCCGCCCAGGCGCAGGACGTCGGCCATCAGGCACTGGTCCTGCCGGAGCTGTTCGGCGGCGGTGTCCTGGTACCAGGGGTAGCTGTCACTCGCGGGGACGGCGTCCTGTCCGATGTTCTGGACGACGGGGCCCGAACCGACGGCTATGCCGGCCAGGAGCGCGGTGGCGAGGACGGGCGGGAGGAGCCGGGCTGTCGCTTTGACGGCGATTCGTCTCGGCTTTGTGGACGGTCTGGGTCTCAGGCGCACGTGTGTACCCCCTGTCGGGGGGAAATCCGCGGATCCGCCCCGAGGACCGGCGCGTGCAGGCACTGCGGCATGCCGGTGTGACCCCCGTTGCGCGGCGACGCTGTTCCCCCGGTCGCTGGCGTGAACTGAGCGCCGACGGTCTGGTCATGATCCGGTCAAGCGCGCGTTACTTTAGGCAGCTGTCGAGTGGTTCGGGCAAGGGCCTTTGGCCAGCGGACCCGCTGTGGCGCGAAGTCACCGGTGGTCCCCGAGCGGCCGTACGGAAGACGTGATTCCTCCGTTTCCAGGGGAGTTCTGTGGTGTTCCTGTGGTCAATCGGTGAGGTTCGTGGGTGCGAGGAATGCAAAGTTGGCGCGATTCCGCCCCCTGCCGCGATATCCGGAATCGGGCACGAAGTGCCGTGTTTCGACGCCCGATGACCCCTAGGCTGCCGCGCATGTGCGGAATCGTGGGATACGTGGGGTCGCAGTCGGCGCTCGATGTCGTGATGGCCGGACTGAAGCGACTGGAGTACCGGGGGTACGACTCGGCAGGGGTCGCCGTGCTGGCGGACGGCGGGCTGGCGGCGGCCAAGAAGGCCGGGAAGCTGGTCAATCTGGAGAAGGAGCTGGTGGAACGGCCGTTGCCGGCGGGGCTCACCGGTATCGGGCACACGCGGTGGGCCACGCACGGCGGGCCGACGGATGCCAACGCGCATCCTCATCTGGACAACGCGGGCCGGGTCTCCGTCGTCCACAACGGCATCATCGAGAACTTCGCCCTGCTGCGGGCCGAGCTGGAGGACCGGGGACACGAGCTGGCCTCCGAGACGGACACGGAGGTGGTCGCGCACCTGCTCGCCGAGGAGTTCTCGGTGACGGCCGACCTCGCGGAGGCGATGCGGCTGGTGTGCCGGCGGCTGGAGGGGGCGTTCACGCTGGTGGCCGTGCACGCCGACGAACCGGACGTCGTCGTGGGCGCCCGCCGGAACTCGCCGCTGGTCGTCGGCGTCGGTGAGGGCGAGGCGTTCCTGGCGTCGGACGTGGCGGCCTTCATCTCCCACACCCGCTCCGCGATCGAGCTCGGCCAGGACCAGGTCGTCGAACTGCGGCGCGACGGCGTGACGGTGACGGGCTTCGACGGCCGCCCCGCCGACGTCCAGCCGTACCACGTCGACTGGGACGCCTCCGCCGCGGAAAAGGGCGGCTACGACTACTTCATGCTCAAGGAGATCGCCGAGCAGCCGAAGGCGGTCGCCGACACGCTCCTGGGCCGCATCGACGCGGCCGGCTCCCTCAGCCTCGACGAGGTGCGGATCAGCGCCGCCGAGCTGCGGGAGGTGGACAAGGTCGTCATCGTGGCCTGCGGTACGGCCTTCCACGCGGGGCTCATCGCCAAGTACGCCATCGAGCACTGGACCCGTATCCCCTGCGAGGTGGAGCTGGCGAGCGAGTTCCGCTACCGGGACCCGATCCTGGGCCCGCGGTCCCTCGTGATCGCGATCTCCCAGTCCGGGGAGACCATGGACACGCTCATGGCGCTGCGGCACGCCCGCGAGCAGGGTTCCAAGGTGCTGGCGATCTGCAACACCAACGGGTCGACGATTCCCCGGGAGTCGGACGCGGTGCTGTACACGCACGCCGGGCCCGAGGTCGCCGTGGCGTCGACGAAGGCGTTCCTGACGCAGCTCGTGGCGTGCTACCTGGTGGCGCTGTACCTGGGGCAGGTGCGGGGGACCAAGTGGGGCGACGAGATCTCCGCCGTCGTCCGGGACCTGTCGCACATCTCCGGTGAGGTCGAGCGCGTGCTGGAGACGATGGAGCCGGTGCGGGCGCTGGCGCGGTCACTGGCCGACAAGAAGACCGTGCTGTTCCTCGGGCGGCACGTCGGGTATCCGGTGGCGCTGGAGGGCGCGCTGAAGCTCAAGGAACTGGCCTACATGCACGCCGAGGGCTTCGCGGCGGGGGAGTTGAAGCACGGGCCGATCGCGCTGATCGAGGAGGACCTGCCGGTCGTGGTGGTCGTGCCCTCGCCCCGGGGGCGGTCGGTGATCCACGACAAGATCGTGTCCAACATCCAGGAGATCCGGGCCCGGGGTGCGCGGACGATCGTGATCGCGGAGGAGGGGGACGAGGCGGTGGCGCCGTACGCCGATCACCTGATCCGGATTCCGGCCACGCCGACCCTGTTGCAGCCGTTGGTGGCTACCGTGCCGCTGCAGGTGTTCGCCTGCGAGCTGGCCACGGCCCGGGGCAACGAGGTGGACCAGCCGAGGAACCTGGCGAAGTCGGTCACTGTGGAGTAGTCGGCTGCCCGGTCCGGTACAGGTTGCGGGCGGCGTGGAGCAGCCAGAACTCCAGCGCGAATCCCGCGATCGCGGCGATGCCGATCCCGGGTTCGTCGATTCCGTGGACGAGGAGGGTGACGAGGAGCACGGGCCACAGCGTGGCCAGCGCGGTCACGAGGACGAAGTGGCCCGTCACCCGCCCGGCCGCCCTCGCCGTCCGGCCTTCGGTGTGTTTCGACTCGTCCGCCGGAGTCCGCGGGGCGGGGGCCGTCCGTTCGCGCGGCTGAGGGATCTCCTCTGCCGGGCGGGCCGAAAGGGGCACAACCGCGGAGGCGGGAACAGCCTTGTCCAGTACGGCGATCCGCTCGGCCGTGACATCCCCGAACAGGGTCGGCTCCACGGCCACGCGGAAGCCGTCGAGGCCGGTCAGACCCCGGGCCCCGTCGGGGCGGGTGGTCATCGCGGCACAGCCGTCGTACCGCACGGTGACCAGGCCGCCCGGCGTCGACAGCGTCACGCCCGCTTCCCCGATGATCAGCGTGACGTCCTCGTCCTCCAGGGACGGGTGCAGGGTGCCGGAGACCCCGGACGGCGAGAATCGGGGGGCCGGGGTGAGGCCCGCCCAGTCGGCGCCCCGGGTCGGCACCTGGAGCAGCCCGCCGTCCCACGCCTCACGGGCGACCTCGCGCAGGTCGGCGACGCCGACCGCCTCGAGTTCGGCCCTGTGCTGCTCAGGAGTCAGGATCGGGTGGCCGATCAGCAGACTGAGCGCGTACGACGGCAGCAGGGCCGCGCCGAGATCGGGGACGTCGTAGCGCTTGAGCAACTTCCCGCGCGCGGAGTTCAGTTCGGCCTGTTCGATACGGCCCGCGCGCAGCCGGGCGAAGACGTCGACGAAGCCGCCGACCGCGGCGTCCTGCTTCTGCGGCAGCGCGTCGGCGTACGCGGTCAGGGTGGCGAAGTCGGCGTCGCGCGGGGAGTAGTCGGCCTCCGCCGAGTACGAGTAGCCGCCCTTCTGGCGCAGGTCCTGGAAGAGGGCGCGGCCCAGCACCTCGGCGAACACGGCGGCCGCGGTGGAGCGGCGCAGGACGGAGGTGAAGACGAGGTGGCCGTCTTCGCCGCGGAGGTAGGCGGGCGTGACGGGGAGCGCACTGGACGGCGCCGGGGTGGGGAAACGGCGGCCGGCGGGCAGGCTGAGGTCCAGGCCGTCGGGTACGCGGTCCGCGGTGAGGAACAGCACCGCGTTGTCCCGGGTGAAGCGGGTCTCGGCCCAGTGGCGCACCTGGTCGGGCGTCAGGGTGCGGGTGCCGTGTTCCTCGTAACTGGACAGGCCGTAGCCCTGGGCGCCGTACCGCCAGAGCGGCATCTGGGACAGGGCACCCTGTCCGCGGCTGCCCGCCTCCGTGCGCAGAATCTCCTTCTCCGTCTCCAGACGGTCCATCGGCAGGTCGCGCAGCGCCGCGCAGACGCTGTTGAGGTACGTGACGACCTCGTCCTCGTCGCCGGTGACGTGGAAGAGGGTGTACGTGCTCGCCGTGGCGCCGTTGTAGTGCAGGTCGGACAGGCCCAGGCGGTACAGGGCGAGGTGCTCCACGAGATGCGTGATGCCGGAGGTGGGCAGGGTCTCGTCGGCGTGGCCCACCCGGAACATGAGACCGGCGGTGATCTCGCCGGGGCGCGGGGCGAAGAGGGTGGGGATGCCGTGGACGGTGGTGTGGCGGACGATGCCGTCGAGAACGCCGAGGGCGTCGAGGGCGGTGGCGGAAGTGTCGTGCGTGGTCATGGGCGTCTCCTCCCTCAGAGCGTCGCCAGTGCGGCGGTGCGGTACTCGGTGAACCGGGTCTTCCAGTCGGGCAGGTACCGCCAGAAGGACTCGGAGGCGGTGTCGCCCAGGGCGGTGAAGTGCCGGGCGGCGTCCTCGAGATGGCCGCCGAGGGAGAAGGCCAGGGCGAAGGTGCTGTGGCTGCCGGTCCAGTACCAGTCGCGACGGTGCTCCGGGTGCAGGACGGACGAGCGGGCGGCGCGGCGCAGTTCGTCGCGGACCGATTCGTTCCGCAGGTACTCCGCGGCCTGGGCACCTTCCAGCTCGGTGAAATGCTCGATGTGGGCCTCGGCGACCAGGACGCCGGAGTGCGAGCCGTCCGGCGCGGTGCTCGCGCACTGCTGGGCGAAGGCGTGCGCGGCCTCCCACGAACCGCCCCACTTGGGGCACAGCTGCAGCAGCAGGTGCGACTGCGCGTGGATGTGGTGCGGGTGGTGCTCCACGAGCCGGTCGTAGCGCCGCCGGGCCTCGGACTGCCCCAGCGCCAGCCCGCGGGCGGTCGCCAGCCGTGCGGTCCATGCCGGGACGTACGCCGGATGCTCGGCACACACCTCGATCAGCAGCAGTTCCGCCTTGCGCAGCCAGTCGTGGAACAGCTCGGCCCGGTCCCACGGGACGTCCTCGGCGCGGGCGTGGCCCCGGGCGCGCCAGCCGAGGTGGATGTACCGCTCGGCGAGGAGGGTGCGCGGGAGTGGGTCGGTGGGCTGTGCCTTCACGGCTTTCTCCAGGAACCACTCGGTCCGCTCGACACCGGCGAGGAGCGCTGCCGCGAACGAGACGTCGACGGTGGAGGGGATTTTCGCGAAGAAGGCCTGCGTGGTTTCCCAGTCGCCGTCCCAGGCGGCGGAGCGGAGCGGGGCGAGTCCGGGCACCGCGTCGAAGAGATCGGTCACCGGTGGTCTGGTCCCGCCGACAGTACTTTCGCCCATACGACGGTCCCCCTGGCCGAGTCGATACGCGGTGCTGCGCAGGCTAGCAGGAGGGGTTACGCGGGGTTACTGAGATAGCGGGGTGGTCTTGAGGGCGTTGATGAAGGCCGTGAAGGTGGGGGTGGGGAGGGTGAGGGCGGCTCGGGTGGGGGCTTTGGAGTCGCGGATGGACACGTGGGTGGGGGAGTTGGCTATCTCGACGCATTCGTTACCGTCGCCGCCGCCGGAGTAGGACGACTTCCGCCAGTTGTCCATGGGGTCCCTCACAGCTCCTCTGCCAGCCGGTGGATGAAGTCACGGGTCTGGTCCGGTTCGAGTGATACGGCCTCCACCATATGGAAGCGCGTTCGATAACTGCGGAGCTGGGCCTCGGCGTCGACAAAGATTGAGCCATGGGGCGTGTCCCGTACCACCGTGTCCAGCTTGGGCAGCGGGCCGCCCACGTACGTCATCGTGCTGGAGGCTCTGGCGAAGCCGTCCAGGTCGAAGGGAATGGCACGCAAGGTGATGTGGTCCGCCTCGGACAGCTCAAGGAGGCGGGCGAGTTGGGCCTTTGAGGCGGTGCGGTCGCTGACCCTGATCCGAAGAGCGGCCTCATGGATCACCGCTTTGTACGGGATGGTGATCTGCTGGCGTGCCTTCCGGTGCTGGATGCGCAACTCCATCTCGTCATAGGTGAGTTCGGGCAGCCTGTCCGAGAAGACGGCACGGGCGTAGTCCTCCGTCTGCAGCAGGCCCGGCACGTACAGGACGGCAACGTGGTGCTGGAACCGGGCATGGTGCTCCAGCTCGGACAGGTCCAGGAAAGACGTGGGCAGCAGGCCTCGATACTCCTCCCACCAGCCACGGGTCCGGTCGGTGGCCATCGCAACCAACGCTTCGATGAACTCCTTGTCCGTACAAGCGTAGTGGGACGCGAGGCGACGCAGACGTTCCTCGCTCACGCCTGCGAGCCCGGATTCGATGTGGCTCATCTGGGCGCGATTCGCCCCGAGTAGCGCTGCGGCCTCGATAGCGGTGAGTCCTGCCGCCTCGCGGAGTCTGCGCAGTTCGGTCCCCAGCCGTACCTGGCGTGCAGTGGGTTCGCGCCTCAGGACCATGGGTTGCTCCTCGTTCGGGGGCGGATCACGTGATCCGCTTGCTCCGGTCCACATGTTAGCCCTACCGTCAGTGACGCAGCGCTTACTCTGCGGAAGTGCACCGCTCCGTCCTGCCCTGACGTACGCGGCACCGCCACCGCAACCAACCAGCCCTCACCTGAACGGAGTTGACCTGTGCCCGAAAACGAACCCTGGGAGTACACCCTGTACATCCCGAACGACGTCCGAGCCGTCACCGTCGCCCGCCGCACCCTCCGCCTGATCCTCACGATGCACGGCCTGATCCGCCTGACCGACACCGCGGAGCTGCTCGCGGCCGAGCTGGTCTCGAACGCCGTACGCCATACGCAAGGACCGGCCGCGCTGCGGGTGCGCTGGTCGGCGGGGGTGCTGCGGATCGGGGCGTGGGACGCGGACCCCGAACCTCCGGAGCCGCCAGGTGAGTTGGGGGTGTTCGGGGAGGAAGGGAGGGGGCTGGCGCTGGTGCGGGCCTGCGCGGATCTGTGGGGGTGGCAGCCGTTGGCCAGACACGGCAACCGGGGAAAGTACGTGTGGTGCGAGCTGGCCGCGGCCTGACCGGCGCGGGGTCAGATGTGCGACTCGGGAGGGAAGCCCGTCCAGCGCAGCTCGGCGGGCAGGTGCCGCATGTCGTTGGAGACGAGGACGGAGGCCGCTCGGCCGGGCGCGTAACGGATGACCGTGAGCGCCGCGTTGCCGTGGTTGAGGCCGAGCCAGCGCCACTTCGGGGCGTGCATGGCGTCCCGGACGAGCCAGGCGACGAGGAAGTTGTGGGTGACGACCAGTTCGTGCCGGTCCGCTTCGCCGTCCACCGGTCCGGTGAACTGGTCGAGTGCCTGGAGGGCCAGCGCAGCGCCCTGCTCCCGCTCGTCGTCGGTGGTGTCGGCGAGGAAGCGGAGGTAGAAGTCCGCTGATTCGGGCGGGAGTTCGTTCCTCTGGGGTACGTAGGGCACGTAGTCGCCCGCGACTTCCGAGACGCGCAGGGGGACGCTCTTCAGTTGGTCGCGGATCAGGCGGGCCGTCTGTGCTGCCCGCGGCAGCGGACCGTGATGCACGGCCGTGAAGGGGATGTCCTGGAGCCGTCGGCCGAGCAGTGCGGCCTGCTGTCGGCCGGCCTGGCTCAACCCGCTCTCGTCCGGCAACGCCTCGCCGTGCCGGGCGAGGTAGAGGTAACGGGTGGCTGTGCCGGTCATCGCGGGCTCCTCCGCACTCTCACCTCTGTGCCGTCGATGCGCAGTTCTATGCCCTGGGAGGCCGCGCAGGCAAAGACATCGCGCAGGGTGCGAAGGCGCAGGCCGGGTTGGCCGGGGACAGCGAAGCCGCGGGCCGCGAGCCAGGTGGCGATCACCCGGTCGGCGAAGACCAGCTCGAGGCTGCGATGGCCGGCTCAAAGGTGAAGTACGTCGTGGCGACGAGGCTGGTCAACGAACTGGTCGAGGCGGCCGACAACAGGCAGCTGACGACCATCGCCCACAATGGGACGACTGGTCGACTTGCCATCGGCGGAGGAAGCCGCGTGACAGAATTTTCGGGACAGCGGGACAGGCTCGAGCGCGGATTGATCAAGCGAAAGGGTGAACACGCGTG
Organism: Streptomyces canus; assembly: GCF_001514145.1. Taxonomy (GTDB): domain Bacteria; phylum Actinomycetota; class Actinomycetes; order Streptomycetales; family Streptomycetaceae; genus Streptomyces; species Streptomyces canus. The sequence continues at coordinate 704,641 of NZ_KQ948657.1, read as the reverse complement.
TCCAGTGGGAAGATGTTCAGCGTCTACGGGCGAATGACCGCACTGCCCGGTCGGCGTGACGAGCTGATCGACTTGCTCCTTGACGGACTCCGCGCCGGCGGCGACGACAGCGGCCTGCTCGCGTACAGCGTCAACGCAGCTTTCGACGACCCGGATACGGTTTGGCTGACACAGCTGTGGATCGACAAGGAAGCACACGACGCGACCACGCGTTCCGAACCGGTCGCGGCGGTGACTCGCCAGGTTCCTCCACTCCTGGCTCAGCAACCCGAAGGCTTCTACGGCCACGCCGTCCATGCCGGCGGCCGAACCGCCAAGTCTTGATCAGCGCCGGGCACAAGCAGTGGCGGTCGCTGCGGCGCTGGATCGGGCGGCGCGAGTACTACGACGAGACCCACCTGGCCATCGCCGGCCTGGTCTCAGACCGCACCGACATGAGGTGATCACCCACCAGCCAAACCGCCAGGCCAGCACGCCCCAACCTCAATCGCGCACTAAGCAGTAGTCAGCTGGTCGGACAGGGGTGGTCATCCTCTGGGCAGGGTGCGGGGGAACCCGAAGCGGGCGAGGATTCCCGGGTCTGCGAAGCGGGTGAGCGCGTGGATCTGGTTGCTCCGCAGCGTGAGCACGATGAGGCCGCTGGCCCGCCAGATCGGCGCGCTGGGGTCGGGGAGGTAGAGGACGAAGGCGGGCTGGCCGTTGGCCCGGGTGGGGAGGAATTTGAGGTCCTGGCCGCCCAGGTGGTCCATGAGGAATCCGGCGATCGGCCGGGGCCCGCGGTGCTCGTCGGGTTCGGGTGGCATGGTGAGCCGGGCGTCGTCGGTCAGGAGGGTCACCAGTTCGTCGAGGTCGAAGCGCTGGAACGCGCTGACGAACCGGTCGACGATGGCGGCCTCGGCCGGGGATTTGGGAACCGGCACGTCGTGCGGGTCCTGGTCCGGGCGTAGGCCGGCTCGGGCCCGGATGAGCGCGCTGTTGACAGCGGCTTGAGTGGTGCCGAGGCTGTCGGCGGCTTCGGCCGCCGGGAAGCCCAGCACGTCCCGGAGCACCAGGACCGCCCGCTGCTGGGGTGGCAGGTGCTGCAGGCCCGCCACGAAGGACAGGGCGATCGATTCCCGTGCGTCGTACCGGGCTTCGGGGCCGGGGGTCAGGTCGTCCAGATCATCGGGGTAGGGCTCGAGCCACCACGGCTCGTCGGACCGTGCCTGTCCGGCCCATCCCGCGCCCCGATCGGGCGGGTCGGCCGACTGTGGGCGGCGGGATTCGCCGCGCAGGTAGTTGAGGCAGCGGTTGGTGGCGATCCGGTACAGCCACGCCCGCAGCGACCGGCCGTCGAACCGGCCGATCGAACGCCATGCGGACAACAGCGCCTCCTGAAGCACGTCCTCAGCGTCCTGGACCGAGCCGAGAATCCGGTAGCAGTGCGCCTGCAACTCGCGGCGGTGGGGATCGACGAGCTCGCGGAAGGCCTCACCGTCGCCGGCCTGGGCAAGGGCGAGGGTCGCCTCGGTCATGGTGGGACCTGTCCTTTCACATGGCCGCCTGGATAACGGCTCCTAAAAGATGCAACACCGGCGGTGGCTTGGATTCATCGCCGTGAGTCGGCGAATCGGCGGGATGGCCGGTGCTTCAAGTGGTGAGGACCTGACCAGTGACGACCGGAGGCGCACATGACCTCAGTGGACCCCAGAAACGACATCCGCGGCCGGGTGACCGCGGCGCCCGGCGACGTGCGCCGGTGGCGGGCGTTCGCGCTGCTTGCCGTGGCGTGCTTCATGACAGCGGTCGATCTGTTGATCGTCAATGTCGCGCTGCCGACGATCGGCGCCGAGCTGCATTTCGCCGAGTCGGACCTGCAGTGGGTGGTGACCGCGTACGCGATCACCTTCGGCGGCTTCCTGCTGCTCGGCGGCCGGGCTGCTGACCTGCTCGGCCGCAGGCGGATGTTCATGGCCGGGCTGGCGGTGTTCACCGCGGCCTCGCTCGCCTGCGCGCTGGCCACCAGCGGTGCGTTCCTGATCATCATGCGCGGGATCCAGGGCCTGGGCGCGGCCGCGGTGCTGCCCGCCGCGCTGTCCATCGTGATGAACATGTTCCCCGAGGGGACCGAGCGCAACAAGGCGCTCGGCATCTGGGGCGCTGTCGGCGCCAGTGGAGCGACCTTCGGCGTGCTGGCCGGCGGCGCCCTCACCCGGTACGGCGGCTGGCCCTACATCTTCTACCTGAACGTCGCCGTCGGCGGGGCCGCGCTGCTGCTGACCCGGCGGGTGGTGCCGGAGAGCAGGCTGACGGCCGCACGCCGTCGCTACGACCTGCTCGGCGCCATCACCGTGACCGGCGCACTGGTGCTCGCGGTCTACGCGATCTCGCAGGCACCGGCCGTCGGGTGGACGGCCGCCCGAACCCTGGCCGAGCTGACGGCGGCGGCGGCCCTGCTGGCCGCGTTCGTGGTCATCGAGGCCAGGGCGGAGGCACCCCTGCTGCCACTGCGGCTGTTCCGGCTGAAGACCCTTGCCGGATCCAACGCGGTCGGCTTCCTGCTCGGGGCCAGCTTCTACGGCTACATCTTCATCGGCACCCTGTATATGCAGCAGGTGCTCGGATACTCCGCGATGACGACGGGCCTGGCCTGGCTGACCGTCGGCCTGACCGGAGTGGTACTCGCCGTCCCGGCCCAGCTCCTGGTCACCCGCACCTCGGCCAAGCTGGTGATGGCGGCCGGGATGACCCTGACCGGGTCCGGGATCCTGTGGGCGACCCAAGCTCCCGTGCACGGGAGCTTTTGGGCGAACCTGGCCGGCCCGTTCTTCCTGACCGGGACCGTCACCTGGGTGTTCATCCCGGTATCGATCGGAGCCCTGGTCGGCGTTACCGAGCGCGACGCGGGGATCGCTTCCGGGCTCATCGACTCCTCCCAGCAACTCGGCGGCGCGATCGGGATAGCCGTCGGGTCGACCGTGACGGCCACGCACTCCCGGAGCCTGCTCGGCCACGGCCACGCTGCAGCGGACGCCCTCACCGGCGGATTCCACCAGGCACTGTGGGTCTGCGGGCTCGTCGGGCTGACCGCCGTCCCCGTCGCGCTTCTCCTCGTCCGCCGTACCGAGATCGCCCCGACCGCCGCGGCCACCATACGACCGCAAGCCCAGGCGCCCGCCCCCGCCGACTGATCGCGGGCGGGCGCCGATTGGCAGCCTGCCTTATGGGCGAGACCGCCGGCGCACCTTCCAGATCGCCGTGGGCCGCTCGAATGACACCGACGGGTCGATGCGGCGGTTGGCCGACGTGGGGCGCCCGCAGCTGGGCCCGTGATCACGACACCAACCACCTGAGAAAGAGAACGACAATGCGCAAACTGATCGAATCGACCCTCGTCTCGCTGGACGGCGTTATCGAAGCGCCCGAACGGTGGGCCAGCGACGGCCCGGGTCCGGCACCTCGACGAGCAGAACACCGCCGAGCGGCGCATCTCAACCCCGCCCGTCCACTCCCGGCCGCAGACCGGACACTCCGCCGTATCTGGGGCACCCGCATGCGAGACTGACCAAATGTCAGAAGTGGCCTTCACGAGCGTCGCACCCGTTGTCCCCGTCCGAGACCTCGACGCCGCTCTGGACCGATACCGTCGTCTGGGCTTCGCGGCGCACGCCTACGAGGGTCCGAATCGTTACGGCTTCGTCGAACGGGGCTCGGTATCGGTTCACCTCAGTGAGTGGGCCGAGCACGATCCTTCTCGCACTGGCGCCGTGATTTACCTCTATGTGAGCGACGCTGACGCGGTCTATGCCGGATGGAAGGCTTCCGGCATCGAGGGTCGCTTCGTAGAACCAGCGGACACACCCTACAAGCTCCGGGAATTCACGTACGTGGATGCCGACGGAACGGCTCACCGCGTGGGATCACCGCTGCCAACCTGAGAGGGCGGGATGTGAGTCTCTGTCCAGGCCGTCGTCACGCCACCGGTAGAAGTAGTACTTGACCGCCGAGGCCGGCGGGAAATCGGTGGGCAGCAGACTCCACTCGCAGCCGGAGCGGTTCTGGTGGAACAGCGCGTCGACGACCCGGCGCATCTCGTAGTGCCCCTGATGGTCGCTGACCGAGGGATGCGCCGCCTTCCACGCGGTGATCACGGGCTCGATCAGCGCCCACTGCGCATCCGTGGTGTCGGTGTAATAGCCGCGGCGCTCGCTCACCGCACCAGCCCAGCACCACCGCCCCTGACACGCGGCCGATTCCGGCCGCTGTTACCGAAACACGCGATGACAAACCAGCGCAAACCCCCTGAGCCTGCATCGGTGGCCACGCCTGACCCCGACTCAAAGACGGGTCGAACCGAGGTCCGCATCCCACCCTCCCAGGCGGCGCATGAGAGACATCGGGTCGCGCCGGCACCGACTGTCGCCGATCACGATACGGTGCCGGCCTTGGCTGCGGCGCCCTCGATCACCACGTCAAGGCATTCGCGGAACAAGTCGTCGACGGTGCGGCCGTCTTGGAAGTACTCGGCGATGCCTGCCACCATCGTCGGATGCCGCTCGGTGAATGCGGCCATGTCGAAGTCCTTCATCGCATCCGCGTCGGCGTCCGGGCGAGGGGCCTGTTCCTCGAGGACGTGGCCGACGGTGAAGCGCTCCACCGTCAGCACAATCACCCGGGCCTGCCGCAGCGGGACGCCTCGGGCCACCAACGTACTCATGGCCAGCTCGGAGATCGCGGCCAGTTTGCGACAGAGTTGGGCCGCCGACAGGATACGAGCACCGTCCGGGTGGGCCAGCAGCGCGCGACGCAGCCGTTCGGCGAGTCCGCCCAGCCAGTCCTGCCAGGGTTCTCCCAGATCCGGCGGCGTCAGGTCGGGGAACTCCTGGTCGAGGATGGCCTCGGCGAGCGCGGTCACCAGCGCCGCCTTGTTGGGCACATGCCAGTAGAGGGTCGGCGACTGCACGCCGAGCCGCGCGGCCAGCTTGCGTGTCGTCACGCCGTCGAGGCCCTCGTCGTCCAGCAGAGCTACGGCCTCGTCGACGATCCGCTGTCGGTCCAATGCCAACTCGGCACACCTCCCGGACTGACTCTATCAGTGCTAGGGTCTCTCTATCGGTGATAGAGAGATGCGCCGCCGCGCGCGTCGTACGCCCAAGGAGGATGAAAGATGGCAGGCGAACACTCGCTGCGGGATCTGCTGCACAGGGCGACCCATCGCGTTCCAGGAGTCCCCGCTCACGTCGGGCACCGCGCCGGGCATCAGGGCAAGGCCCCCCAGTGCCGCGCGCTGCGTCACACCGCCGCACGTGACCGGTCGCGGAACGGCTCATGGAACCACTCGTCCGCCCGTCCGCCCCGCGTGCTGGCGGCATGGCAGCGCCGGATCGCAGACTTCTTCGGCCAGGAGCTGGGATGAAGGCGGCGGTGCATCGCCCCGCAGCGTCCAGCCCGCCCGAAGCTGGATCTCGTCATGCGGCTGCTGCGTGAGGGCGACACGTTGAAGGTGACCCGGCTCTCCCGCTCCGTGCTGCACCTGGTGACCCTCGGCGCGGAGCTGCGCGAGCGCGGCATCGGACTGCACGTCATTGAGCAGGGCATCGACACCGCCACCATGGAGGGGCGGGCCATGTTCGGGATGCTGTCCGTACTGGCAGAGCTCCAGCGTGAATTGATCGTGGCGAACACCAACGACGGGCTCGCCTCCGCCGGGCGCGGGGACGGGTCGGCGGGCGCCGGCCGAAGCTCACCGAGGACCAGGCCGCGCTCGCCCAACGGCTCTACGACGAGCGGGAGAAGACCGTCCAGCAGATGGCCCACCCCTGCGGCGTCCCACGGTCCACCGTGTACGGGCACCTCGACAAGACCAGGACCGTGCCTCGCCAGCCGAAGAAGACCGCGGTCACGAAGCCCTGAAAGCTACCGGCGGGTTCCTTGTTCCCTGGTGTCCGGGCTAGGACTCCGGGGCCGTGCCGGCGGTTCCGGTACGACGGGCGGCGGTTCGGGTGGCAGGTCCGGCACCGTCCCTCAGAACCCCAACAGCGGCCCCACCCCTCCGTCCGCACCGCCCCGACCGTCTCCCACGCCGGAGTGGAGTTCGGGTGCCTGGCAGCCCGGCGACCCTGTGGAGACGACCGCTCCAGTCATAACGCCCGGGCAGGGTTGACCTGCGAGGGGAACGTTTCGGCGCTGCTCGAAAGGGTGAACGTACTCCGCGTTTTCGGATGGACCGGTCGGTGATCGATCTACCTTGCGCACATGGTGGAGCGGCCCGAGATTCTGGGATCCGTGTTCGAGGTGCTGGGTGTCCCCTTGTCCGCGAAGGCGACCGTGGACGCCGTCACCACCGACGTGACGGAGACGCGGCCGCTGGAGCGGCGTGTGGACACCGTGTTGCGCATCGGCCCGTCCGACGGGGAAGACTTTCTGCTTGCCATCGAGTCGCAGTCGGGCAGGGTCGCGGGCAAGGAGGCGAGTTGGGCGTACTACGTCGCCTACCTCCAGGCGAAGTTCCGTCTGCCCGTGTTGCTGCTCGTGGTCTGTCAGGACGGGCCCACGGCCAAGTGGGCGGCCGGCCCCTTCGACTGCGGCACGCGTGGCTGGACGGCGCTGCGGGTGTATCCGCTGGTGGCAGGGCCTGACAACCTGCCGGTGATCACGGATGCCAGGACCGCGGCGAAGAACCTCGCTCTGGCCGTGCTCTCCGCCCTGGCACACGCCCGCAATCCCGACTGCGACGCCATACTGGAGGCGATCAGCAGCGCCCTTCAGGAACTCCGGGAGACCGATCCCGACACCGCCGAGTACTTCTTCGACTTCCTGGAAGTCACCCTGGGCAAAACCCCAGCCGGAGAGAAATGGAATCGGATCATGTCGTTCGTCAGCTACTTTCCCGGCCGGGGAACCGTTCGTGAGACGGCCTACCTGGAAGGCAAGACGGAGGGAAGGGCAGAAGGCGAGGCCAAAGGGATCCTGTCCGTGCTGGAGGTGCGCGGCATCCCCGTGACCGACAGTGTGCGCGAGCGCATCACCAGCTGCACCGATCTCGACCGCATGGACACCTGGCTGGAGCGTTCCCGCACGGTCGAGCGGGCCGAGGACCTGTTCGACGACGAGGGGAATGCCGACAAGTCGATCGCGTGACCGGCGCCGGGCGGATCGTAAAGTGCCCGGATGAGCATCATCGGTGTCGGTATCGACGTGGCGGAGATCGACCGGTTCGCGGCGTCCCTGGAGCGGACGCCCGGCCTGGCCCAACGGCTCTTCCGGGACGACGAGTTGCTGCTGCCCGGCGGGGAGCGGCGGGGTGTCGCCTCGCTGGCGGCGCGGTTCGCCGCCAAGGAGGCCTTGGCGAAGGCGCTCGGCGCCCCCGCGGGCCTGCACTGGACGGACGCCGAGGTCTACGTCGAGGACAGCGGCCAGCCGCGGCTGCGGGTGACCGGGACGGTCGCGGCGCGGGCGGCGGAACTCGGGGTGCGGTCCTGGCACGTGTCGCTCAGTCACGACGCGGGGGTGGCGTCGGCGGTGGTGATCGCCGAGGGGTGACGAACGGGCGCGGGGCGGCGGGCGTCTGCTCAGGTCGCGTTGTCGTGGCGGGCGCGAGCGCCGGTGTTCAGGCGGCCTGGTCCCACTCCGCGTAGACCTCCTCGTCGGTCCGGGGGTCGTCGTCACCGCCGCTCAAGCCGTACTTCTCGCGGGCTCGCAGGACGGCCCAGAGCAGGGCGGAGGCGGTCGTGGTGTACCAGGGCAGCGGCCACAGGGTCGGCCACCAGGAGGCGCGCGGGACGACGGTGAGATCGACGGCGGCCGTGGCCATGCCGGCGCCCAGGCTCCAGCACAGCAGGCGCCCGGCCCAGCGGACGGCCAGGGCAAGGGGCCAGACGGATCTGTCCGGATCGGTCATCGCGGGAAGGTCCTCCACGGGATGGGCGACGCCCGCGGATGCGGCAGCGCTCGCCGAACGCCCTCAGTGTGCGTTTTGTGAAGGGCCGTGCACAGGGGGGTTTTGTGGCGGACGGGATATCTGAGTCATCTTCAGGTTTGGGCATATGACAGAAAGTGCCTGATCGTGCCTGGTAAGCGCTTCCGCCGCGCCTGTGGAACGGTGTCAAATTTGGCTGGAAGTGATCGTCTCGGATCGGTGAATGAAGGTCTGACCTGGGAGGTCGTGCACTTCCGGACATCCAAGCAGTGAGCCCTCTGGCCGGAATTGATCATTCCCCCCTCTTGCGGAGGATGAAGATGAGTATTTGTCACGTTATCCGGGCGCGGAGGGCCGTAAAGGGGTAGGGCCGATTCCGGCTCGTAACCGGAACGGGTTCGGGGGCACCGCAAGCCGATTTGTGTGCTTTCTGTGGCCACTTGTGTGGCACTTGTATCGCTGGGGTCACTGGCGGCCGGTGGCGTCGCAGCCGCGATACCGGCCGGTGCCACGGGCAAGACATGGCTCCCGGAGGGAAAGATCCGCTGCGACGTCCGGTATCGGATTCGAGGGCAATGCGGCGGCGACCTGGATCCTCGGTGGGTTCGTCGTCGTGCCGCCGTACTCCTGGCCCACTGGAGTCACCGGCGAGGAAAGCAGTAGTTGGCCAAAGAGGAGGAATCCCATGCCTTCCGTCCTCGTGGTGGCCTTCGTGGGGCTCGCCGCCTACGGCATCTCTCGGAAGATGCGGGGCTGAGAGATTGGTCCGTGGTCCTTCGGGCAGTCGAACTCCATGACGAGCAGGGGGAATCGGCTGTCCCTGACCGGCGGCGGAAGGCATGTGCCCGAGGGGTACGAGTGGCTGGTGGTCGCCGTGTTCCTGGTGTCCGTCGCGCTGGTGCTCTACGTCGCCACCCGGGGCAGGCGGTGAGGACGGCGGTGCCGGTGAGCGGCACGGTCATGGCGTCGACGGCCGACGGGAAGTACTCACCTGTCGAGAACGCGCAGGACGCACTCGTATTCGTCGTGGTTTTCGCCGTGATCATCGCCGCGCTTTGTGTCGCTTTCCTTAAGAGACGGCAGGTGTCCGACTCTTCGCGTTTCACGGCAGCTCTGCGGCAGACTCGATCACATGCGTACTGCGTACAGCGTGGAGACGGTGAGGGCGGCCGAGCGGGAGTTGATGGCGCGGCTTCCGGACGGGGCGTTGATGCAGCGGGCGGCGGCCGGGCTGGCCGCCGCCTGCGCGGACTTGCTGGGGCGGGTGTACGGCCGTCGGATCGTGCTGCTCGTCGGCAGCGGGGACAACGGCGGCGACGCCCTCTACGCGGGCGCGCGGCTCGCGAGGCGCGGGGCCGGGGTCACCGCCGTGCTGCTCGCGCCTGAGCGAGCCCATATCGGTGGGCTTGCGGCACTGCGGCGCGCGGGAGGCCGGACGGCGGCTCCGGCCGGCGCCGAGGAACTCGTCGAACGGGCCGACCTCCTCCTCGACGGCATCGTCGGGATCGGCGGCAAGGGCGGGCTCCGCCCCGACGCGGCCCGGCTGGCAGAGGTCGCCGAGCGGTCCCGCGCCGCCGTCGTCGCCGTGGATCTGCCCAGTGGCGTCGACGCCGACACCGGTGAGGTGCGCGGGGCGGCCGTACGGGCCGACCTCACCGTCACGTTCGGGACGCACAAGCCGGGCCTGCTGATCGATCCCGCGCGGGAGTACGCCGGGTCGGTGCGGCTCGTCGACATCGGGCTCGCCCTTCCCGAGGAGGCCGAACTCGAAGCCCTCCAGCACGCCGACGTGGCCAGGCTCCTACCCGTGCCGACCGGAGAGAGCGACAAGTACCGGCGAGGAGTCGTCGGGATCGCCGCCGGGTCCGCGCGGTACCCCGGGGCCGCCGTGCTCGCCGTGTACGGGGCGCTCCGGGGCGGCGCAGGGGCCGTGCGGTACGTCGGGCCCGCCGCAGACGCCGTGATCGCCCGCTTCCCCGAGACGCTCGTCTCCGACCGGGGGCCGAAGCATGCCGGGCGCGTGCAGGCGTGGGTCGTCGGGCCGGGGGCCGGGGAGGACGCCTCGGCCGTCGGAGAGGTGCTGGCGTCCGACGTGCCCGTACTCATCGACGCGGACGGACTTCGGCTCGCTGACCGGGACGCCGTACGCGCGCGTACCGCGCCGACCCTCATGACCCCGCACGCCGGAGAGGCCGCCGCGCTCCTCGGGGTGCCGCGCGAGGAGGTCGAGGGGGCCCGGCTGGCCTCGGCGCGGGAACTCGCCGGGCGCTACGACGCGACCGTGCTGCTCAAGGGCTCGACCACGCTCGTCGCCGACGCCGGCGGCGGGGCCGTACGCGTCAACCCCACCGGGACGGCATGGCTGGCCACCGCAGGCAGCGGGGACGTCCTGTCCGGTCTCGCCGGGTCCCTGCTCGCGTCCGGGCTGAGCGCTCCGGACGCCGGCAGCGTGGGCGCGTACCTGCACGGCCTGGCCGGACGGTTCGCGGCGGACGGGGCCCCGGTGGGGGCGCACGACGTGGCCGAGGCCCTACCGGCGGCATGGCGGGACGTGACGGAGGCCTGACCGCGGATCAGCAGGCGTACGGGTGACGGCGAGCCGGTATACCGACGCGTAACCGCGAACTACTACCTGATGGGACCAATACCGGTCGGCCGAGTATGCGGAGCTGAAAGGGCGATGTTTCGCTGGCCGCATGGATGAGCCAAATATACGAGGCACCACCCGGCGCGAGTTGCTGGGAGGCGCGGCAGTCGTTCTGGGGAGTCCCGTTCTCGGTTTCCGCGAGGACACCCCGGAACCGTTAGAGGAAGAGCCCGGCGGTAACTGCGGCAGCGACTACGACGCGGAATACGAGGAGTTGTTCGCGGCCGCCGAGGACGTCGAGGTCGACGACCGCTCCCTCGCCGCCAAGTGGACCCGTCCCATCCGGAAGCGGGCCAGGGTGACGATGCGTTACCGGGTGCGGGGAAGCTGGCTGGCCGGCTACCACACCGGAGTGGATCTTGCCGTGCCGAAGGGAACCCCGGTCTACGCGGTGGGCACCGGCGTCGTCGTCCTGGCCAGCTGGTCGGGGTCGTACGGAAAGGCCGTGACGATCAAGATGAGTGATTCGCGTTACGTCCTCTACGCCCATCTCTCGCGCATCTCGGTCGCGCGCGGTGCCAAGGTCAAGGCCGGCACCCGCATAGGCAGCAGCGGCGCCACCGGGCGCGCCACCGGCCCGCATCTGCACTTCGAGGTCCGCTCCCGCCGCCCGTACGGCTCGGACATCGACCCGGTGAAATACCTGGCCCGGCACGGTCTGAGCCTCTGACACGCGCACGCGTGCGCATCCCGAGGGGGACGCGCTCATGGGTGGTGTCAGTCGCCTCTGAGACACTGGGGGCGCCATGAACGAGACAGCAACTGCCCCGACCGCACCGCTGCGCGCCCGTGCCGAGATCGACCTGGCCGCGCTCCGGGCCAACGTGCGGGCCCTGCGCGCCCGCGCGTCGGGAGCCGCCGTGATGGCCGTGGTCAAGTCCGACGCTTACGGCCACGGCGCGGTGCCCTGCGCCCGCGCCGCGGTCGAGGCGGGCGCGCGCTGGCTCGGGACCGCCACGCCGGAGGAGGCTCTCGCGCTGCGGAAGGCGGGACTGCCGGGGCGGATCATGTGCTGGCTGTGGACGCCCGGCGGGCCCTGGCGGGAGGCGATCGAGGCCGACCTCGACGTGTCCGTCAGCGGGATGTGGGCGCTGCGGGAGCTCGTCGCCGCGGCCCGCGAAGCCGGCCTTCCCGCGCGCGTGCAGCTCAAGGCCGACACCGGACTCGGGCGGGGCGGCTGCCAGCCGGGCGAGGACTGGGCCGAACTGGTCGCCGAGGCGCTGCGCGCACAGTCCGAAGGCCTCCTGCGCGTCACCGGCCTCTGGTCGCACTTCGCCTGCGCCGACGAGCCCGGGCATCCCTCCATCGCCGCCCAGCTCACCCTCTTCCGGGAGATGCTGGCGTACGCCGAAGGGCAGGGCGTGCGCCCCGAGGTGCGGCACATCGCCAACTCGCCCGCCACGCTCACGCTTCCGGAGAGCCACTTCGACCTCGTCCGGACCGGCATCGCGGTCTACGGCATCTCGCCCAGCCCCGAGCTCGGCGGCCCCGCCGACTTCGGACTGCGCCCGGTGATGACGTTGTCGGCGTCGATGGCGTTGATCAAGCAGGTCCCGGGCGGCCACGGCGTCAGTTACGGCCATCGCTACGTCACCCCGGGCGCCACGACCCTCGGCCTGGTGCCCGTCGGATACGCGGACGGGATCCCGCGGCACGCCTCCGGCGCCGGACCGGTGCTGATCGACGGCAAGTGGCGGACGGTCGCCGGGCGGATCGCCATGGACCAGTTCGTCGTGGACCTCGGCGGCGACGAGCCCGCCACCGGTACCCGGGCCGTGCTCTTCGGTCCCGGCGACGGGGGCGAACCCACCGCCGAGGACTGGGCGCAGGCCGCGGGCACCATCGCGTACGAAATCGTGACCCGCATCGGAACGCGCGTTCCCCGCGTCTATGTGAACGAGGAACAAGCGGGGTAACCGCACAGTGCGCGCAAGAACAGCGAGTCCCGCCACACCGGTATCACCCGACCCAGCGAACAGGAGCGGTACGTGAGCGAGAGCAGTGCGGAGGCCGTCGTCGACGCCGCCGCTTCGGTGGCCCTCGCCTCCGCGACGGGGGCGGGCGCCGGATGGCGCCGGGCGACCGGGATCGCCGGCGCCGCGATAGGCGTGATCGCCGCGGGCGCCGCGGCCGGTGTGGCCGTCGAGCGGCTCACCGTCGGGCGCGGGATGCGGCAGAAGGCGCGGCTCGCCCTCGACTCGACCGGGCCGTACGGCTCGCTGCGCGGTACCCCCGGCAAGGCGCAGGCCGACGACGGCACCGAGCTGTACTACGAGGTCGACGACGTCGACCCGGAGGCCGTGCCCGCGCTGTCGCCGCGCCGGCGCCGGCTGTTCGGGCGCAAGGCCCCCGCCCCCGTCACCGTCGTCTTCAGCCACGGCTACTGCCTCAGCCAGGACTCCTGGCACTTCCAGCGCGCGGCGCTCAGGGGCGTCGTACGGACCGTGCACTGGGACCAGCGCAGCCACGGGCGGTCCGGGCGGGGCATGCGGCAGGTGCAGGACGGGGTGCCGGTCGACATCGAGCAGCTCGGGCGCGACCTGAAAGCCGTCATCGACGCGACCGTCCCCGAGGGGCCGATCGTGCTCGTCGGACACTCCATGGGCGGGATGACCGTCATGGCGCTGGCCGACCAGTACCCCGACCTGATCCGCGACCGGGTGGTGGCCGTGGCCCTGGTCGGCACGTCGTCCGGACGGCTCGGGGAGGTCAACTTCGGGCTGCCCGTCGCCGGCGTCAACGTCGTACGACGAGTGCTGCCGGGCGTCCTCAAGGCGCTGGGGCAGCGGGCCGACCTGGTGGAGAAGGGACGGCGGGCCACCGCCGACCTGTTCGCCGGGATCATCAAGCGCTACTCCTTCGCGTCCCGGGACGTCGACCCGGCCGTCGTCCGGTTCGCCGAGCGGATGATCGAGGGCACCCCGATCGACGTGGTCGCCGAGTACTACCCGGCGTTCGACAACCACGACAAGACCGCCGCCCTCGCCCACTTCGCGGACAAGCCGGTGCTCGTGCTGGCCGGAGTGGGGGACATGGTCACGCCCAGCGAGCACAGCGAGGCGATCGCCTCCCTGCTGCCCGAGGCGGAGCTGGTGCTGGTCCCGGACGCCGGGCACCTGGTCATGCTGGAGCACCCGGAAGTGGTCACCGACCGCCTCGCCGACCTGCTCACCCGCGCGGGGGCGGTGCCCTCAGGGGCTACCGTTGGCGGTTATGGAAGCACCGCGCAACCCGGTTGAGACCGAGCTGACCGTCACCTCCCCCGAGCAGATGCGCGAGCTGGGCCTGAAGCTCGCCAAGCTGCTGCGCGCCGGGGACCTGGTGATGCTCAGCGGAGAGCTCGGCGCGGGCAAGACGACGCTGACCCGGGGGCTCGGCGAGGGGCTCGGGGTACGGGGGGCCGTGACCTCGCCGACCTTCGTGATCGCCCGGGTGCATCCGTCCCTGGGGGGCGGGCCGCCGCTTGTCCACGTCGACGCGTACCGCCTGGGCGGTGGGCTCGACGAGATGGAGGACCTCGATCTCGACGTGTCGCTGCCGGAGTCGGTGATCGTCGTGGAGTGGGGCGAGGGCAAGGTCGAGGAACTGACCGACGACCGGCTCCAGGTGCAGATCCACCGCGCGGTCGGTGACACGACCGACGAGGTGCGGCACGTGACGCTGACGCCGGTCGGGGAGCGGTGGACCGCGGCCGACCTCAGTGTGCTCACGGCCTGAGAGCCCGCCGCACCCTCCCGCGGACGTTTTCTGTGAACGTTCCGACAAACCGTCGGCAAGATGTTGCGTTCGCCGTCTTGTGCGTGGTCACATGGTACCCAGCTCGTAGTTAGGTCTACCTAACTACGCCGCCCCCGAACTTCAGGAGGCGTCCATGTCGGCCACCGAGAACCGGCCCCGCCCGCAGCCGTACGCACTCGCCGGCGGCGTGTCCATGCGCGATCTGCTGGCGTCCTGTGCGGCGGCCGAAGCCGTCTCGACACCGCCGCGGCTGCCCGATCCGGAGACCGTGCGGGCGGCCGCGGAGCGTCCGAAAGCGGCCTGAGCGGGCTCAGGGGATCACCGCGACGGTCGCGCCGATCGTCGCGAAGGTCCACATCACGTCGCCGTCCGCACGGGACTCCCGGATGCCGCCGGTGCGCACGGTGGTCGTGGTGGAGTCGGCAGGCGCCGCGTCCCGCACGGCCGCGCTGAAGCCGATTGCCACGCCGTCGACGTCGGTGAAGCGGACCACGTGTTCGATGGGGGTGCCGTCGGAGCCGGTCACGGCGTTGGAGCGGGAGGTGACCGCGTAGACGCCGGGAGCGGGGGCGATGTTTCCCGGGGTGACCTCGAAGGTGCGGATCACCTTGTCGCCGAGGCCGACCAGCCAGACGCGGTGGCCCCTCAGGGAGTACACGACGCGGGCGCCAGTGCCGGAGCCCGGCGGCAGGAGCGCGGCGTTCCTCCCGCCCCCCGGGGACTGTGGGGTGGTGACTGCGGGGGTGCCGTTCGTGCGGGCCTTGGTGAGGTGGGCGGGGGTCGTGGCGTAGGCCTGGTAGCCGAGGAAGCCGACCGTTGCGAGGGCCGCTGCGGTGAGGGCGGTTACGTAGCCTGCGCTGCTGGGTGCCACCGGTTACCTCTTGAGTATTTAGTCCTAATTTGTGGTGACGGTAGCAGGTTGCCGGGCCGGTGCGGCGCCGCTGCGGCCGGTCGCGCCCGCGCGCCAGAGCGGCACCTCGATACCGCCCCGCGCCCGTCCCTGTGCGGACTGCGGCCGCCTCGGGCTTCCCGGAGCCGTAGGCTGTTTGCGTGCTCTTGCTCGCTCTGGATACCGCCACCCCCGCCGTGACCGTCGCCCTGCATGACGGGCGTGACGTCGTCGCCTCGTTCAGCCAGGTGGACGCGCGTCGGCACGGGGAGCTGTTGTTGCCGGCCGTCGACCGGGTGCTCGCGGACGCGGGGGTGAAGCTGGACGCGGTCACCGGGATCGTCGTGGGAACCGGGCCCGGGCCCTACACCGGGCTGCGCGTCGGACTCATGACCGCCGACACCTTCGGGCTCGCCCTCGGGATCCCCGTGCACGGGATGTGCACCCTCGACGGGCTCGCGTACGCGGCCGACCCCGGCGAGGGGCCCTTCGTCGTGGCGACCGACGCGCGGCGCAAGGAGGTCTACTGGGCGCGGTACGAGAACTCCCGTACCCGAACCGGTGAACCCGCCGTCGACCGGCCCGCCGACATCGCCGAGCAGGTCAAGGGCCTGCCCGCCGTCGGCGCCGGGGCGCTGCTCTACCCCGACACCTTCCCCGACGCCCGCGAGCCCGAGTACGTCTCCGCCGCGGCCCTCGCCTCCCTGGCGGCCGAGCGGATCGGGGCCGGGGTGGAACTGCCCGCGCCGCGGCCGCTGTATCTGCGCCGGCCCGACGCCCAGGTTCCCAAGAACTACAAGGTGGTCACCCCCAAGTGACCACACCTGTGACTCCTGTGCTGCGCGAGATGCGGTGGTGGGACATCGATTCCGTCCTGGAGCTGGAGAAGGACCTCTTCCCGGAGGACGCCTGGTCCCGGGGCATGTTCTGGTCCGAACTCGCGCATTCCCGCGGTCCCGAGGCCACCCGGCGGTACGTGGTGGCCGAGGAGGGCGAACGGCTCGTCGGATACGCCGGACTCGCCTCCGCCGGCGAGCTGGCCGACGTCCAGACGATCGCCGTCGCCCGCGACCACTGGGGCACCGGACTCGGCTCGGTGCTGCTGACCGAGCTGCTGCGGGCCGCGACCGCCTTCGAGTGCGCCGAAGTGATGCTGGAGTGCCGGATCGACAACATCCGCGCCCAGAAGCTCTACGAGCGCTTCGGCTTCGAGGCCATCGGGTTCCGCCGCGGCTACTACCAGCCGGGCAATGTGGACGCCCTGGTCATGCGACTGACCACAGCATCCGACGGCGGCTCCGCCGCGGTGTCGACATCCGAACGAGGAACCGAGATCAATGGCTGACGAACCGCTTGTCCTGGGCATCGAGACCTCCTGTGACGAGACCGGCGTCGGCATCGTCCGGGGGACCACCCTGCTGGCCGACGCCATCGCGTCCAGCGTCGACGAGCACGCCCGGTTCGGCGGCGTGGTGCCGGAGGTGGCCAGCAGGGCGCACCTCGAGGCGATGGTGCCGACCATCGAGCGCGCCCTGAAGGACGCCGGGGTGAGCGCGCGTGACCTCGACGGGATCGCCGTCACCGCCGGTCCCGGTCTCGCCGGCGCGCTGCTCGTCGGGGTCTCCGCGGCGAAGGCGTACGCCTACGCCCTCGGCAAGCCCCTCTACGGCGTCAACCACCTCGCCTCCCACATCTGCGTGGACCAGCTGGAGCACGGCGCGCTGCCCGAGCCGACGATGGCGCTGCTCGTCTCCGGCGGGCACTCCTCGCTGCTGCTGTCGAGCGACATCACGTCCGACGTCCGGCCGATGGGCGCGACCATCGACGACGCGGCCGGCGAGGCCTTCGACAAGATCGCCCGGGTGCTGAACCTCGGCTTCCCCGGCGGTCCGGTCATCGACCGGTACGCGCGCGAGGGCGACCCGTCGGCGATCGCGTTCCCGCGCGGTCTGACCGGGCCGCGTGACCCGGCGTACGACTTCTCCTTCTCCGGCCTCAAGACGGCGGTCGCCCGCTGGATCGAGGCGAAGCGGGCCGCGGGGGAGGAGGTGCCGGTGCGGGACGTGGCGGCCTCCTTCCAGGAGGCGGTCGTGGACGTGCTGACCCGCAAGGCCGTGCGGGCCTGCAAGGACGAGGGGGTCGACCACCTGATGATCGGCGGCGGTGTGGCCGCCAACTCGCGGCTGCGGGCCCTGGCCCAGGAGCGCTGCGAGGCCGCCGGGATCCGACTGCGGGTGCCGCGCCCCAAGCTGTGCACGGACAACGGCGCCATGGTCGCCGCGCTCGGCGCCGAGATGGTCGCCCGTAACCGCGCCGCCTCCAGCTGGGACCTCTCCGCCGACTCCTCCCTCCCGGTGACCGACCCGCACGTGCCGGGCCACGACCATGTGCACGAGGTCAGCAAGGAGAACCTCTACTCGTGACGGTCACGCTGATGTGGGAGGCCCGGGCGGCCGAGGGGCGGGGCGAGGAACTGCTCGCCTGGGCCCGCCGACAGGAGCTTCCCCTACGGCCGTTGCGGCGCGAGACCTTCCGGGCGCCACAGGACCGCGTCCTGGTCGTCACGTGGTGGGACGCGGCCCACGACGCCCAGCTCCCCGAACTCCCCGAGCCTGACGGCGGGTTGGTCGCCCGGCCGGTGCATCGGTGGCGGTTCGAGTCGCTGGGCGTGGACTGAGCTCAGTCCATGTGGCAACGCAACTGACGGTCCGGGCCCGACTGCGGTGACTCGGTCCATGACCGCCCAGCTCCCCGAACTCCCCGAGCCCGACGGCGGGTTGGTCGCCCGGCCGGTGCATCGGTGGCGGTTCGAGTCGCTGGGCGTGGACTGAGCTCAGTCCGTCTGCGACACCTCCGTCTCGCAGCGCAGTCGGCGGTCCGGGCCCAACTCCCGCTCGGGGCCCGTGAGATGCAGTAGTGCCGTGTGCCGGACCTCCGCGCTCGACGCGGCCAGTCGCAGCTCCAGGTCGCCCGGTTCGACGACGCGGCGGCCCCTGCGGTCGGTGAACGCCGACAGTTCGGCGTGGAAGCGGAACGTCACGCGACGGGACTCGCCCGGCTCCAGCTCCAGCCGCCGATAGCCGATCAGGCGGACGTCCGGGCGGGTCACCGAGGCGACCGGGTCGTGCAGATACAGCTGGACGACCTCGGCGCCCGCCCGTTCCCCCGCGTTGCGCACGGTCAGCGACACGTCGTAAGTGCCGTCCGTGCCGATCTCCTCCCGTGCCCCGCCGCCCGTGAAGTCCTCCCACGTGAACTCCGTGTAGGAGCGCCCGTGTCCGAAGGCGTACAGCGGGGTCGGGTCCAGGTTGCTGACCCCGCCCGCGAGGCCCAGCGGCGGCTGCAGGTAGGTCCACGGCTGGCCGCCGGGCACCTGCGGGACGCTCACCGGGAGGCGGCCCGAGGGGTTGACCCGGCCCGACAGCACTCCGGCGACGGCCGGGCCGCCCTCCTCGCCGGGGAAGAACGCCTGGACGACCGCGCCGAGCCGGCCCTGCCAGCGGCCGAGCGCGTAGGGGCGGCCGGTCAGCAGGACCAGCACGACCGGGACACCGGTCGCGACCAGTGAGTCCAGCAACTCCCCCTGGACGCCCGGCAGGCGCAGGTCCGTCACATCGCAGCCCTCACCCGACGTGCCCCGGCCGAAGAGGCCCGCCCGGTCGCCGAGCACCGCCACGCAGACGTCCGCCTCCGCCGTCCGGGCCACCGCCTCCTCGAAGCCCGCGGTGTCCGGCCCGTCGACCCCGCAGCCCTCGGTGAACGTCACCTTGGCGTCCGGGAGTTCGGCGCGCAGGGCCTCCAGGACCGTGGGGATCTCGATGCCCATCGGGACGTCGGGATGGTGGGTGAGGACGTGGGAGGGGAAGGAGTAGCAGCCCAGCATGGCGAGGGCGTCGGCGGCGCGGGGGCCGACGACCGCGATCCGGGTGTCGGGGGCCAGCGGGAGCAGGCCGTCCGGGTTGTCCAGGAGCACCACCGACTCCTCGGCGAGGCGGCGGGCCAGGGCACGGTTCGCCGTCGAGTCCAGGTCGATCCGCTCGGTGGGTGCCGGGTCCCAGTCCTCGTCCAGGAGGCCCAGCTCGCACTTCTGGAGCAGGACCCGGCGGGCCGCCCGGTCGATCAGCGACTCGGGGATCTCACCGGCGCGGACGGCCTCGATCAGGGGGGTGCCGTAGCACTTGAGGGTGGGCAGTTCGACGTCGAGGCCCGCCGCGAGGGCCGCGTGGGCCGCACCCGCCTCGGTGCCGGCGATCCGGTGCTGGGTCTGGAGGAAGCCGACGCCGAAGTAGTCGGCGACCACCGTGCCGGTGAACCCCCATTCCTCACGCAGGAGTCCGGTCAGCAGACCGGGGTCGGCGGAGGCCGGGACGCCGTCCGTGTCGGTGTACGCGGCCATCACCGAGCGGGCCCCGCCCTCGCGCAGGGCGAACTCGAAGGGCGGCAGGGTGATGTCGGCGAACTCCCGCACACCCGCGCGCACGGGCGCGAGGTTGCGGGCGCCGGCCGAGGAGGCGTACCCGGCGAAGTGCTTGAGCGTGGCGACGATCCCCGCCGACTCCAGACCCCGCACATACGCGGCGCCGATCGTGCCCACCAGATACGGGTCCTCGCCGATCGTCTCCTCGACCCGTCCCCAGCGCGGGTCGCGGACGACGTCCAGAACGGGGGCCAGACCCTGGTGGACACCGACCGCACGCAGGTCGCGGCCGATGGCACCGGCCATCTCCTCGACCAGTTCGGCGTCCCAGCTCGCGCCCCAGGCGAGCGGGACCGGATAGGCGGTGGCCCGCCAGGTGGTGAAGCCGGCCAGACACTCCTCGTGGGCCAGTGCCGGGATGCCGAAACGGCCCGCTGCGGCGATACGGCGCTGGGCGCGGGCCAGTGCCTGCGCGCCCAGCGCCGGGTCCACGGGGGCGGTGCCGAAGGGGCGGGTGAGCTGGCCCAGGCCCCGGGTGATCAGCTCGTCCCAGTCGTAGTCGGCGGTCATCTCGCGCTGGAGGGGGGCGACTCCGTCCCCGTCCGTGCTGGCGCCCACCCACACGCCGTAGAGCTGGGCGGTCTTCTCCTGAAGGGTCATCCGGGAGAGGAGGTCGTCGACGCGGGCGGAGGCGGTCAGGGCGGGGTCACGCCAGGGCGCGGTGGTCATGTAACTCCTGTCGGGCTCGACTGTCGGGCCGACTTCACGAATGTTTCGATATGTAATCCGAATGTTTTGGGAACCTAGGGCCGCGAGGAGGGTTCGTCAAGAGGTCGTGCAGGGATACGATCGCCGCCATGACACCCCCGGAGCCCGCAGAAACCCGGACGACTTCCCCGACATCCTCGACGGCCGGCCGCTCGCCGCAGACCGCCACGCTCGCCGAGATCGCCCGGGAGGCCGGCGTTTCGGCGCCGACAGTTTCGAAGGTCCTCAACGGCCGGGCCGACGTCGCTCCCGCGACCCGCGCCCGCGTCGAAGGCCTGCTGCGCGCGCACGGCTACCGGCGCCGGCGCGCCGAGGCGAGCCGTTCGCCCCTGATCGACCTGGTCTTCCACGAGCTGGAGAGCGCGTGGGCGATGGAGGTCATCCGGGGCGTGGAGAACGTGGCCCGGGACGCCGGGCTCAGCGTCGTGCTCAGCGAGAGCGCGGGGCGGCTCACCCCCGGGCGCACCTGGGCCGACCAGGTCGCCGCCCGCCGCCCCTACGGGGTGATCCTCGTGCTGTCCGGGCTCGACGAGTCCCAGCGCGCGCTGCTGAGCAGCAGGTCGATCCCGTTCGTGGTGATGGACCCGGCCGGCGATCCGGGCGCCGACGTGCCCTCCATCGGCGCGACCAACTGGCAGGGCGGGCTCGCCGCGACCCGGCACCTCGTCGAGCTCGGGCACCGCAGGATCGGGGCGATCACCGGCCCCTCCCGCATGATGTGCAGCCGCGCCCGCATCGACGGCTACCGGGCCGCCCTGGAGACCGCGGGGCTGCCCGTCGACCCCGGGCTGATCATGGCCGGCGACTTCCACCACGAGACCGGCTACCGCCAGGGCCTGGCGCTCCTGCGCCGCCCCGACCGGCCCACCGCGGTCTTCGCCGGCAACGACCTCCAGGCGCTCGGTCTGTACGAGGCGGCCCGCGAGCTGGGGCTGCGCATCCCGGAGGACCTGAGCGTGGTCGGGTTCGACGACCTTCCGGTGGCGCCCTGGGTGGGGCCGCCGCTGACGACCGTACGGCAGCCGCTGACCGAGATGGCCGAGGCCGCGGCGAAGCTGGTGCTGGACCTGGGGCGGGACGGCGGGACCCCGGCGGCGACCCGGGTGGAGCTGGCGACGAGCCTGGTGGTGCGCAGCAGTACCGCTGAGACCGAGGGGTGAGCCATTGACGGGTGGGGTGCGTGCGCCCACACTCCTCCGAAGCCAATCGGTTGCACGACCGAAACTTTCGGAGGCACCCGCAATGAGATCTCTGAGAACCGGCTTATCCCTTGTGTCCCTCCTGAGCGGCCTCGCGCTGCTCGTCCCGGCCCCCACGGCGAGCGCCGCCGACGCACCCCTGCGCGACCTCGCCGCCGCCAAGGGCAAGGTCATGGGCACGGCCGTCACCGGCTCCAAACTCACCGGCACCTACGGCGACCTCGCCGGGGCGCAGTTCAACTCGCTGACTCCCGGCAACGCCATGAAATGGGGCTCGGTCGAGCCGACCCGGGGCAGCTACAACTGGGCCGAGGCCGACCAGATCCTGAACTTCGCCGAGGCCCACGGCCAGCAGGTGCGCGGCCACACCCTGGTCTGGCACAGCCAGAACCCGAGCTGGCTGACGAACGGCACCTGGACCGCGGCCCAGCTCGGTCAGCTGATGAACGACCACATCGCGTTGGAGGTCGGCCGCTACAAGGGCCGGCTGGCCGCCTGGGACGTCGTCAACGAGCCCTTCAACGAGGACGGCACCTACCGCCAGACCCTCTGGTACAACGGCCTCGGCACCGGATACATCGCCCAGGCCCTCACCGCCGCCCGCGCCGCCGACCCGGCCGCCAGGCTGTACATCAACGACTACAACGTCGAGGGCGTCAACGCGAAGTCCACGGCCCTCTACAACCTGGTCAAGTCGCTCAAGGAGCAGGGCGTCCCGATCGACGGGGTCGGGCTCCAGGCCCATCTGATCGTCGGCCAGGTCCCCGCCACCCTCCAGCAGAACATCCAGCGCTTCGCCGACCTCGGAGTCGACGTGGCGATCACCGAGCTGGACATCCGGATGACGCTGCCCTCCGACAGCACGAAGCTCGCGCAGCAGGCCGCCGACTACAAGGCCGTCATGAACGCGTGCGTGGCGGTCGCGCGCTGCGCCGGCGTCACCGTCTGGGGTTTCACCGACTCCGACTCCTGGATCCCGAGCACCTTCCCGGGGCAGGGCGCGGCGACGCCGTACGACGAGAACTACGCGCCGAAACCGGCGTACTACGCGATCGCGGAGGCGCTCGGCGGCACGACCACGCCTCCGCCGACCGGCGCGTGCACCGCGGCCTACAGCGTGACCAGTCAGTGGGACACCGGCTTCACGGGACAGGTGAAGATCTCCTGCTCGGGTGCCGCCCTGTCGTCGTGGAAGGCCGACTGGACCTACGGCGCCGGACAGCGGATCACCCAGGCCTGGAACGCGACCTGCACCCAGTCGGGGGCCGCGGTCAGTTGCGCGAACGCCGCCTACAACGGGACCGTGCCGGACGGCGGTTCGGTGACCTTCGGATTCAACGCCTCGTGGAGCGGCAGCAATCCGGTACCGGCCGTGACGCTGGAATGAGAAGTCTGAGATTTTCCGAAGAAAGCCGCCCAGGAGGCCTTCCTCGTAATAATTCGGACGTACGTTCCTCCCTGTGACGGGAGACGACGAGGACAGACGAGTGGGTCGGCGGCCGAGATTACTGAAGGCCGTCGGCCTCACGCTCGCGGGGACGCTGGTCCTGGGATGCGCCGCGGCGGGCTGGGCGTACTGGCACCTCAACAGCAACATCAAGAGCGTCGACATCAACAGCGCGCTCGGCGACGACCGCCCCGCGAAGCCGACACCGACCCCTTCGGCATCGCAGGAGGCGCCGCTGCCCACGGAGGCGGTGAACATCCTGGTCCTGGGCTCCGACTCGCGCAGCGGCAAGGAGAACCAGGCGCTCGGTGGCGGCAGCAGCACCGGCGCCCGGTCCGACACCGCGATGGTCGTGCACATCGACGCGGGCCGCACCACGGCGACGGTCGTCAGCATCCCGCGCGACACCCTCGTCACCCGCCCGTCGTGCCCCCTGGAGAGCGGGGGCTCCACGTCGGCGGCGTACGGCGCGATGTTCAACAGCGCCTACTCGGTGGGCGGTCCGGTGTGCGCGGTCAAGACGGTCGAGTCGATCACGAACGTCCGCATGGACCACTACATCGAGATCGACTTCTCGGGCTTCGCCAAGCTGGTCGACGCGCTCGGCGGGGTCACGGTGACCACGGACGAGGACATCGACGACGACGACAGCCATCTCACCCTGAAGGCGGGCACCCACCACCTGAACGGCAAGCAGGCCCTCGCGTTCGCCCGCACCCGGCACGGCATAGGCGACGGCAGCGACCTGGGCCGCATAGGACTCCAGCAGAAGCTGGTGAAGGCCCTGCTGGAGCAGATCTCCTCGACGAACCTGCTGACCAGGCCCACCAAGCTGTATTCCGTCGCCGACGCGATCACCGGCAGTCTCACCACCGACACCGGCCTCGACTCCCTGACCGAGCTGATGAGCCTCGGCGAGAGCCTGAAGGGCCTGTCGAGCGACGAAGTGAAGACGGTGACCATGCCGGTCGTGACCGCGCCCTCGAACCCCAACCGGGTGGTGGCGAAGGAACCGGCGGCGCGTGAGCTGTGGGAGTCGCTGCGCTGAACGTGAGCCGGGTTCGGCGGGTCGCTGTCGTAGCAGGTCAGGGCGCCGGGAAAAAATCTCCGAAGAAATCCGCGGAGTCTGTCGATCCCGGCCTCTCCCGATCGACGCACTGGTGAGAGGCCGGGAAGGACCGGCCCCCGTAGCGACCGAGGAGTCACCATGCCGCGTTACCTGTCGATGGTCCAGATCGACGAGAAGACCGCCCCCGCCGAGGGCCCCAGCGACGCGCTGATGCAGCGGATGGGCGAGCTGATCGAGGAGATGACGAAGGCCGGGGTGCTGCTGGACACCGCCGGGCTCACGCCGACCGCGCAGGGGGCCCGGGTGCGGTGGGAGAAGGGGGAGCTGTCGGTGACCGACGGGCCCTTCACCGAGGCGAAGGAGGTCGTCGGGGGGTACGCCATCGTCCAGGCCAAGGACATGGCCGAGGCGATCGAGTGGACCAAGCGCTTCCTGAAGGTGCACGAGGAGCACTGGACGGTCACCTGCGAGGTGCGGGAGATCGCGGAGGGCTGAGCCCGCTTCCTTGGCTGCGGGGCCGTACGGGTGTCGAATGGGGGGCTGTGACCACACAGCCCCCCGAAGCCGACGCCCGCGCCTCCGTCGAGACCGTCTTCCGCATGGAGTCGCCGCGCATCATCGCCGGTGTCACCCGTGTCGTCCGGGACGTCGGCATCGCCGAGGAGCTCGCCCAGGACGCCCTGGTCGCGGCGCTGGAGCAGTGGCCGCGCGACGGCGTCCCGGACAACCCGGGCGCCTGGCTCATGGCCATCGCGCGCAGACGGGCCGTGGACCTGGTCCGCCGCCGGGAGAACTACGCCCGCAAGCTGGCCGAGATCGGACGGGACCTGTCGGAGACCGCCCCGCCGGAGGAGCCGTCCGACCCCGAGGACATCGACGACGACCTGCTCAGGCTCGTCTTCACCACCTGCCACCCGGTGCTGTCCGCCGAGGCCCGCACCGCGCTCACCCTGCGGCTGCTCGGCGGCCTGACCACCCCCGAGATCGCCCGCGCCTTCCTCGTCCCGGAGGCGACGGTCGCCCAGCGCATCGTGCGTGCCAAGCGGACCCTCGCCACGAAGAACATCGCCTTCGAGGTTCCCTACGGCCCCGATCGCGAGGCCCGCCTCGGTTCCGTCCTGGACGTCATCTACCTGATCTTCAACGAGGGATACGCGGCCACGGCGGGCGACGACTGGCTGCGCCCCTCCCTGTGCGAGGACGCCCTGCGGCTGGCCCGCCTGCTGTCCGCCCTCATGCCCAAGGAACCCGAAGTGCACGGCCTCGCGGCCCTGTTGGAGTTCCAGGCTTCGCGCACGGCAGCCCGCACCTCTCCGCGGGGCGAGCCGGTCCTGCTGAAGGACCAGAACCGCAGCCGCTGGAACCGCATGCTCATCGCCCGCGGAATCAAGGCCCTGGGCCGCGCGGACGCCACGGCCGCGGGCGCCCCCGGCCCCTACGTCCTCCAGGCCGCCATCGCCGCCTGCCACGCGCACGCGTACTCCTACGACGAGACCGACTGGCCGGCCATCGCCACCCTCTACGCCCTGCTCGCCGCCCGCGCCCCCTCCCCGGTCGTCGAACTCAACCGCGCGGTCGCCGTCTCGATGGCCGAGGGGCCGGGCCCGGCCCTGGAGATCGTCGACGCGCTCACCGACGAACCCGCCCTGGCCGACTACCACTTGCTGCCGAGCGTGCGCGGCGATCTCCTGGCCCGCCTCGGACGTACGACGCAGGCGCGGGCAGAGTTCGAGCGGGCGGCCGCGCTGACCCGCAACGAACGGGAGCGGGAACTGCTGCTGGACAGGGCGCGCGAGTGCGGTCAGTGATCCGTTGTCACCTGGAGCCGCTCACGTAAGCCCCGCCGGCCGTCCCAGCAGCATGGTCGGCGCCCCCGCGACCCGGGTCAGGAACACGGTCAGGGAGTGCGGCCCCTGCGGCTTCGGAAGCGCCTTGCGCCGCAGCTCCTCCGGCTCGACGGCCGACCCCCGCTTCTTCACGGTCAGGATCCCGACCTCCCGCTCCCGTAGCAGCGCCTTCAACTTCTTCACGTTGAAGGGGAGTTGGTCGGTGATCTCGTACGCCGTGGCGTACGGGGTCGCGCGCAGTGCGTCCGCGGTGACGTAGGCGATGGTGGGGTCGATCAGCCCGCCGTCGAGCTCCTCGGCCGCCTCGGCCACCAGATGGGCCCGGATGACGGCGCCGTCGGGCTCGTACAAGTACCGCCCCACGGAACGGACTTCGGGGTCGGGCAGCCCCCGGCCGAGCAGGCTCCGCGGTCCCGGCAGCAGCGTGGCCCGAACGGCCCCCGGCGCGGTGCCGAACCACAGCACCGCCTCCTTCACGTCCCCGCCGTCGGAGATCCACTCCGCCTCGGCCTCCGCCGGAACCGCCTCGTGCGGGATGCCGGGCGCGACCTTCAGCGCGGCGTGCGGGGCCTTGAGAGCCGCCCGGACCGCCCACGACAGAGGAGGCGAGTAGGCCTCCGGATCGAAGATGCGGCCACGCCCGCCCCGCCTCGCCGGATCCACGAACACGGCGTCGTACGCGGCCGTGTCCACCTCCGTGACGTCCGCCTCCCGTACGTCGATCAGGCCGGCGAGTCCCAGCGCGTCCGCGTTCGCCCGGGCGGCCGCCGCCGTCAGCGGATCCCGGTCCACCGCGAGGACCCGGATGCCGGCCCGGGCCAGCGCGATCGCGTCCCCGCCGATCCCGCAGCACAGGTCGGCGACGGAGGTGACGCCCAGTGCCCGCAGGCGCTCCGCGCGGTAGGCCGCCACGCTCGCCCGGGTCGACTGCTCGACCCCGTTCGGCGTGAAGAACATCCGCTCCGCGTCCTCGGCCCCGAACTTGGCCGCCGCCCGCTGCCGCAACCGGGCCTGGCCGAGCGTCGCGGAGACGAGTCCGGCCGGATGCCCGCGGCGCAGCCGGGTGGCGACGGCGAGTTCGTCGGCGGGGGCGGTGCCGCGCACTTCGTCGAGGAGGGCACGGCCCTCGGGGGTGAGGAGGGGGGCGAGGTCGTTCACCGGGTCATTGTGGGCCAGTCGGTGGACGGTCCGCTTCCGGCGGCGGTGTCGGCCCGGGTGCGACGCCGTGACCTGCAAGGATCCGGCCCCATGGGAACAGTAGGACAAAAGTACAAAAATGGTGCGTTGGTGGTGTCGGTGTCGATCCGTGGCGGCCTCGTCCTCCTGGCAGTGGCCGCCCTGGTCTCCGGCTGCGCCGGCCCGGCCGGCACCGGCGTACGGCCGCAGCAGCCCCTCAACGCACCCCCGCCCCCCGCCGCCGACCTCCAGGCCGACAAGACCCGTATCCGGGCCGCCCGGCTCCGCGCCGAGCAGGCTCGGATCGCCGCCGCCAGGCGCTGGGGCCTGAAGAAGGTCCCCCTGACGGCCCCGCCGGCGCCCGCGGTCAAGCCCCGCATCACCACCCGCCACGGCTTCGAGGTCGACGGCCACGAGCAGAAGGGGCTGCCGCCGGTCTTCACCACGGTCCCCACCGAACAGAAGATCGTCTTCCTCACCATCGACGACGGCGCCGAGAAGGACCCCGCGTTCCTGCGGATGATGAGCGACCTGAAGATCCCGTACACCGCCTTCCTCAGCGACTACCTGGTCAAGGACGACTACGGCTACTTCGCGAGGATGCGGGACACCGGGGTCGTACTGAACAACCACACGCTCCACCACCCCTACCTGCCCGCGCTGTCCTACGCCCGCCAGCAGCGCGAGATCTGCGGGATGCAGGACGTCATCGACAAGCGGTTCGGCACGCGGCCCACGCTCTTCCGCCCGCCCTACGGCAACTACAACGCGGACACCCTGCGCGCGGCCAGGTCCTGCGGCATCAAGTACGCGCCCCTCTGGAACGAAGAGGTCTTCGTCGACCACTGGGAGTACCGCGAGTGGGACCAGGACATCCACCCCGGCGACATCGTGCTCAGCCACTTCCGGGGCCGCAAGGACTGGAAGGGCACGATGCCCGACATGGTCCGCCGCTTCCTGAACAGGATCACGGCCGAGGGGTACGCGGTGGCCCGCCTCGAGGACTACCTGTGAGAGCGCGCGCACTGGTCGCCGGGGGGCTGGCGGCCGTACTGCTCACCGGCTGTGCCCAGTCCGTCGACCCCATCGAACGGCTGGGCAAGAAGGCGGCGCAGCGGGTGGGGTCGTACGCGCCGGCGGGGGCGGACGGACGGCCGTACCGCCACTGGGGTCTCGCGGCCCCGCTGCCGGCGCCCCCGCGGGTGCCGGCGCGCGCGGCGGCGGGCCCGGGCCGGGTGCCGCCGGTGGTGAAGCGGGTGCCGACGTCCGACAAGGTCGTCTTCCTCACCTACGACGACGGCGCGGAGAAGGACCCGCGGTTCGTCGACCTGGTCCGTGAACTGCGGCTGCCCGTCAGCATGTTCCTCACGGACAGTGTCGTCGGCCCCGGGTACGGCCACTTCGCGCGCCTCCAGTCGGTCGGCGCGAGCATCCAGAACCACACCCTCGACCACCCCGCCCTGCGCGGTCTGCCCTACCCCGGCCAGCGCGCCGAGATCTGCGGCCAGCAGGAGAAGGTGCGGTCCCGCTTCGGGATCCGGCCGCGGCTGTTCCGGCCGCCCTACGGCACGTACGACCGCACGACCCTGCGCGCGGCGGCCGACTGCGGACTCTCGGCGGTGGTGCTGTGGAGCGTGTCGGCGGAGGGTGGCGCGCCGCGGCGGCCGCTGCGGGCGGGAGACATCGTCTCGGTGGCATCGGGGGAGGCGACGGGAACGACGCTGACGGAACGGACGACCAGGGTGCTGCGGGAGATCGAGCGGCGCGGACTGACGGTGGGGCGGCTGGAGGACTATCTGTAGGCGCTCCGGCGGCGCCACGGGAGACGCGATTGGCACTCCGCTTGACCGAGTGCTAATCGCGGTCATAGTCTCGGGTCTGGCACTCCCCCCTGGAGAGTGCCAACACAGCGACGGGCAGGTCCGGCACCCGCGACGACGGATCCACCTGGTCGCCACCTCAGACAGTCAACCCCGTGATCTCCGAAGGGGGAGGTCGGATCGTGACGACCACCAGCTCCAAGGTTGCCATCAAGCCGCTCGAGGACCGCATTGTGGTCCAGCCGCTCGACGCCGAGCAGACCACCGCCTCTGGCCTGGTCATCCCGGACACCGCCAAGGAGAAGCCCCAGGAGGGCGTCGTCCTGGCCGTGGGCCCGGGCCGCTTCGAGAACGGCGAGCGCCTGCCGCTCGACGTCCAGACCGGCGACATCGTGCTGTACAGCAAGTACGGCGGCACCGAGGTGAAGTACAACGGCGAGGAGTACCTCGTCCTCTCGGCTCGCGACGTGCTCGCGATCATCGAGAAGTAATTCACCGAAGCATTTCTTTGAGCTGCGCCCCTGGCCCCCGCGACCACTAACAAGCCGGGCGCCCGGGGCGCAGTCTCTTTTCACCTAGATTTCCGAGAGGGCTCACGCTCCCATGGCGAAGATCCTGAAGTTCGACGAGGACGCCCGTCGCGCCCTCGAGCGCGGCGTCAACAAGCTTGCCGACACGGTCAAGGTGACGATCGGCCCCAAGGGCCGCAACGTCGTCATCGACAAGAAGTTCGGCGCTCCCACCATCACCAACGACGGTGTCACGATCGCCCGTGAGGTCGAGATCGAGGACCCGTACGAGAACCTCGGCGCCCAGCTGGTGAAGGAGGTGGCGACCAAGACCAACGACATCGCGGGTGACGGCACCACCACCGCCACCGTGCTGGCCCAGGCGCTGGTCCGCGAGGGCCTGAAGAACGTCGCCGCGGGTGCCTCCCCGGCCGCCCTGAAGAAGGGCATCGACGCCGCGGTCAAGGCCGTGTCCGAGGAGCTCCTCGCGACCGCCCGCCCGATCGACGAGAAGTCCGACATCGCCGCCGTCGCCGGTCTGTCCGCCCAGGACAGCCAGGTCGGCGAGCTCATCGCCGAGGCGATGGACAAGGTCGGCAAGGACGGTGTCATCACCGTCGAGGAGTCCAACACCTTCGGTCTGGAGCTGGACTTCACCGAGGGCATGGCCTTCGACAAGGGCTACCTGTCGCCCTACATGGTCTCCGACCAGGAGCGTATGGAGGCCGTCCTCGACGACCCGTACATCCTGATCAACCAGGGCAAGATCTCCTCGATCCAGGACCTGCTGCCGCTGCTCGAGAAGGTCATCCAGTCGGGTGCCTCCAAGCCGCTGCTGATCATCGCCGAGGACGTCGACGGCGAGGCCCTGTCGACCCTGGTCGTCAACAAGATCCGCGGCACCTTCAACGCGGTCGCGGTCAAGGCCCCCGGCTTCGGTGACCGCCGCAAGGCGATGCTCCAGGACCTGGCGGTGCTCACCGGCGCCACGGTCATCTCCGAGGAGGTCGGCCTCAAGCTCGACCAGGTCGGCCTGGACGTGCTCGGCACCGCCCGTCGCGTCACCGTCACCAAGGACGACACCACGGTCGTCGACGGTGCCGGCGACTCCTCCGAGGTCACGGGCCGCGTCGCCCAGATCAAGGCCGAGATCGAGAACACCGACTCCGACTGGGACCGCGAGAAGCTCCAGGAGCGCCTCGCGAAGCTGGCCGGCGGCGTGTGCGTGATCAAGGTCGGCGCCGCCACCGAGGTGGAGCTGAAGGAGAAGAAGCACCGTCTGGAGGACGCCATCTCCGCGACCCGCGCCGCGGTCGAGGAGGGCATCGTCTCCGGTGGTGGCTCCGCTCTGGTCCACGCCGCCAAGGTGCTCGAGGGCGGCCTCGGCAAGACCGGCGACGAGGCCACCGGTGTCGCCGTCGTCCGCAAGGCCGTCGTCGAGCCGCTGCGCTGGATCGCCGAGAACGCCGGCCTCGAGGGCTACGTCATCACCGCCAAGGTCGCCGAGCTCGACAAGGGCCAGGGCTTCAACGCCGCGACCGGCGAGTACGGCGACCTGGTCAAGGCCGGCGTCATCGACCCGGTCAAGGTCACCCGCTCCGCCCTGGAGAACGCCGCCTCCATCGCCTCCCTCCTCCTGACGACCGAGACCCTGGTCGTCGAGAAGAAGGAAGAGGAGGAGCCGGCCGCCGGTGGTCACGGCCACGGCCACTCCCACTGAGCCCAGCGCTCGCAAGGAGGCCCCCGTTCCCTCTGAGGGAACGGGGGCTTTCCCCTTCGCGGGTCACAGGGACCGGGCCGTCATTCGCCGAGCACCCCCAGCTGTTCCATCAGCCCCGCACGGTCGTACTGCCACCAGCCCTCGCAGATCCGTCCGTCCCGGAACCGGTGCCAGGTGGTCCCGGTCATGGTCACGTTCTGCCCGCTCGCCGGGATCCCCACGAACTCGCCGGTGTGCTTGCCGGCCCAGGTCCAGCGGGTGCACACCCGGTCGTCCTGGGCGATCTGGTCGTCCACGCGGAAGGTGAAGGCGAAGGCCCGCCGCCAGCCTTCGTACTCCTCGCGCGCGCCCGCGAGCCCCAGATCCTCCGGATTGGACGGATCGTGGTCCAGGTAGTCGTCGGTGAACCGCTCGAACAGCTCTGCCGTCCCGGTCCGCCCGGCGTGCTCGAAGAACTCCCGCGCGACACCCGGGTTGAGCTGCTCGTCCCGCACCACGTCCAGATCCGTGAAGGTCGGCGTCTCGTCACACAGCGCGACCATCCCCTGGAAGATCCGCTCCGTCTCCGGCAGCCCCGAGTTCCGCATGGCCTCCTCGTACGACGGAAACTCCACGATCTCGACGAAGTGCGACGCGTCGGACCGGTCCTTGCCGACCACCGCATGCGTCGCGGTCCGCTTCCCCTTGGTCTGTTCGACCCATGTGTCCATCAGCCGGTCCATCTCGTCGAATCGGCTGGTCCTGCAGTCGATGAGCTGGACGAACGTCATACGCGATCACCTCCGGCCCCCCTGGGTCCGGTTGGGACATCACCCATTGTCCGCCTTTTCGGGCCCTACTGCGGCCCGTACTTCCGCCCCGTCCGCGACGTGATCCCGCCCAACAACCCCCGCGGCGCCACCTTCACCAACCCCATGAGCGCCTTGTAACGCGGGTCCGGGATCGACAGCGTCTTGCCGCGGGACAGGTCGGTGAGGGCCGCGGCGACCAGTTTGTCCGCGTCGAGCCACATCCAGCCGGGGATGTTGTCCGTGCCCATCCCGGCCCGCTGGTGGAACTCGGTCCGCACGAAGCCCGGGCACAGGGCCATCAGCCGGACCCCGCTCCCCGCCAGATCCCTCGCCGCGCCCTGCGTGAACTGCACGACCCACGCCTTCGAGGCGCCGTACGTACCCCGAGGCACGAACGCGGCCACCGACGCGACGTTCACGACGCCCCCGCGCCCCCGCTCCCGCATCGCCTCCGTCGCCGCCGACGTCAGTCGCAGCACCGCCTCGCAGTGCACCTTGAGCATCTTCAGCTCGTCGGCCATGGAGACGTCGAGATAGCGGCCCTTGTTGCCGAAGCCGGCGTTGTTGACGAGGAGGTCGACGGGGGCCTTACGGTCGGAGAGGCGGCCGGCGACCGCCTCGATGCCGGGGTCCGTGGCGAGGTCGGCGGTGAGGACCTCGGCCTCGATGCCGTGGCGGTCGTGGAGTTCGGTCGCCTGTTCCCGGAGCCGCTTGGTGTCGCGGGCCACCAGCACCAGGTTGTGTCCGTCAGCCGCCAGCCGTCGTGCGAACGCGGCACCGATGCCCGCGGTCGATCCCGTAATCAATGCCGTTGTCATGGCGCAAGGTTAATGACCGGGACCGACACCGTCCGCTTGCGGAGGACGTCGTCAGGCGCCGTGCTTCTCCACATACTCCAGCGCCCACTTCCGCACCTCCGGATGGAGTGCCTCGCCCGCCGCCAGCAGCCGTGGCTGGAGCGGCCGTTCGGTGGTCATCGCCCGGAACGCCAGGGCGACCGTCACGTCGTGGTCCGGCCGGTGCACGATCTCGACCGGGTCCCCGGTCCGGATCTCGCCCGGCTGGATCACCCGCAGATACGCCCCGGGCGCGCCCCGCTGCGTGAACCGCTTCACCCACCGCTTCTCGTCCATGTGGCCCTGGAAGGTGCCGCACGGGATGCGGGCGCTCGTGACCTCGAGCACCACCTCGGGCCCGAGGCGCCAGCGCTCGCCGATCAGGGCGCCGGAGACGTCGATGCCCCGCGTCGTGAGGTTCTCGCCGAAGGCGCCGTTGGCCAACGAGCGGCCCAGCTCGCCCTCCCACTCGTCCAGGTCCTCGCGCGCCATCGCGTACACGGCCTGGTCGTCTCCGCCGTGGTGCTGCTTCTTGCACACCGCGTCCCCGGCGAGCGCGCTCCCGCCGATGCCCTTGGGACCGGGCGCGGCCACCCGCACGGGTCCGTCGACCGGCCGCTTGTCGATACCGGTGACGCCCTCCGGGTTGTCCGTGTACGCGACGGCCTTGGCGCGGCCCAGATTCACCGACAGAAGCTCCATGGCGGCACGGTAGGGGACCGGAACCCAAAGATGCCACGCATTATTCGTCGCCGTGTCAAAGCAGGGCTTATCCTCGACGGGTGATCGAGGCCCGACATCTCCGTGTTCTGCGTGCCGTCGCCGCGACCGGCTCCTTCTCGGCAGCGGGGCGTGAACTGGGCTGCACCCAGCCCGCCGTCAGCCAGCAGATGAAGGCCCTGGAGACGTCCGTGGGCACGCCGTTGCTCATCCGCAGCGGACGCGAGATGCGGCTGACGCAGGCGGGCCAGGCGCTGGTGCGGCACGCCGCCGGGATCCTGGCGGGGCTGACGGCGGCGGAGGAGGAGGTCGCCGCCATCGCCGGCCTGCGGGCCGGGCGCGTCCGGCTGGTCTCCTTCCCCAGCGGCAGCTCCACCCTCGTCCCCACCGCCCTCGCCGCCTTGCGCGCCGCCCACCCCGGCACCCGCGTCTTTCTGGAGGAGGCCGAACCCCCGCAGTCCGTCGGCCTGCTGCGGGAGGGCGACTGCGACATCGCGCTCGCCTTCCGGTACGAAGGGGCCGGGGGCGGGGACGAGTGGGACGACCTCGTCGTACGGCCCCTGCTGACCGACCGGCTCGTCGCCCTCGTACCGGAGCGGCACCGGCTCGCGCGGGCGGAGTCCGTGTCCATCGGGGAGCTCGCCGGAGAGTCGTGGATCGCCGGATGCCCGCGCTGCCGCGGACAGCTGGTCGAGGTGTGCGAGGACGCCGGCTTCACGCCCCGCATCGACTTCGCGACCGACGACTACCCGGCGGTCGTCGGCCTGGTGGGCGCGGGCCTCGGCGTCGCCGTCCTGCCCCAGCTCGCGGTCGAGTCCGTACGGCCACGAGGCGCGCGCACGGTGACGCTGGAACCGGCGGTCCGGCGGGAGATCGTCGCGCTCACGCTGCCCGACCTGGCCCAGGTGCCGGCGGTGGCGGCGACGCTGGAGCAACTGGCGCGCGCGGCCGACCGGTAGGCCGAAAAGAATGAAGGGCACGCGTGCGTGCCCTTCAAGAAGAAACGTTCCTTCAGTTGTTCGATGCGCCGCTTCCCACGGACGACGCGGACACTAGCCGATGCCGCGCCCGCCCCATGAGCTCCTCGCGCTCGTCCTCGGTCAGCCCGCCCCATACGCCGTACGGTTCTCTCACCGCGAGCGCGTGCGCCGCGCACTGCGCGCGTACCGGGCACCTCATGCAGACCTCCTTGGCCGAGTTCTCGCGAGCGCTCCGGGCCGCACCGCGCTCGCCCTCCGGATGGAAGAAGAGCGAGCTGTCCACCCCGCGACAGGCGGCCAGAAGCTGCCAGTCCCACAGGTCCGCGTTCGGTCCGGGAAGGCGGGAGAAATCTGCCATTGCGTGACCCCTTGTAGCCGTTCTGGGCGGATACGGTGTCCACGACCGTACATCTACGATCTAAGGAGATGAAAATATGACTCATTGCGAATCTAGCCTCAGACACCAGGAAATGGGAAGAAAAGGGTCTGAATGGGGCATGGGTTGTGATGAAACGTTGTGGGTCCGCCGTGCATGTCTGCACCGTGTCCGCGCCCTCACGTAGAGTGCCGAAGACAGTGCACAGCCCCGTAACTCTTTCGGGTGACCGTCGTTGAGAGTGCGGAGGCGGTTGAAAACACAAGCGCTCGGACAGGCGTCCGAGTCGGTCGACCGCACAGGTGACGATTTCGTACCAGCCTGGAGGCTCAAGGTGACGTGCATCAGCTGCGGAGGACGGCCATGACATCCGTCCTCGTCTGCGACGACTCCCCGCTTGCCCGAGAGGCGCTCCGCCGCGCGGTCGCGACCGTGCCCGGCGTCGAGCGCGTGACGACCGCGGCCAACGGCGAGGAAGTCCTCCGCCGCTGGGGCGCGGACCGTTCGGACCTGATTCTGATGGACGTACGCATGCCCGGTCTGGGCGGCGTCGAGACGGTGCGGCGGCTGCTGTCCGCGGACCCCGGTGCCCGCATCATCATGCTCACGGTCGCGGAGGACCTCGACGGGGTCGCTCTCGCGGTGGCCGCGGGTGCCCGGGGCTACCTCCACAAGGACGCCTCACGCGCGGAGTTGCGCGCCACGGTGACGCAGGCGCTCGCCGACCCGACCTGGCGGCTCGCCCCCCGTCGGCTGCGGTCGGCGGAGATGGGCGCGGCGCCCACGCTCACCGCGCGTGAGATTCAGGTGCTCGAAGGCATGAGTCACGGTCGCTCCAACGCGGAGATCGGGCGTGAGCTGTTCCTGTCCGAGGACACCGTGAAGACGCATGCCCGGCGGCTGTTCAAGAAGCTCGGTGCTTCGGACCGGGCGCATGCTGTGGCGCTCGGATTCCGGTGGGGCCTGGTTCGCTAGGAACTCGGTCGGGTCGGTCTTCGTATTGGTGCGGGCCCGTTGTGGCTGGTCGCGCAGTTCCCCGCGCCCCTGACGGGGCGCGGTCGAGCGGCCCTTTCAATGCCCCGCTGCTTGTTTCGTGGCGGATGCCGCATCCTTGGAGATGTGGAGTCTCTCGGGGACGAGTCGGTCGAGCGGAAGGGGAGGGCGCAGGGTATGAGTTCCGGCGCACCTGCTCATAACGCTTCGGTGCACAACAACCAGCGCGATGCCACGGATCCAACGACGCCAGGGCACCATGGACCGATGCGCGACGACGAGGCGGCTCATCCCCATGGGGCGATCGGTGCGCTCGTCCACAGTGCCGTGGAGGGGGACGAGCAGGCCACGCACGACCTGCTCGCCCATGTCCACCCGCTGGCCCTGCGCTACTGCCGCACCCGGCTGTCCCGTCTCCCGGGTGACGCCCGGCACTTCGTGGAGGACCTCGCGCAGGAGGTCTGCGTAGCCGTCCTCCTCGCCCTGCCGCGCTATCGCGACACCGGGCGCCCCTTCGAGGCGTTCGTCTTCGCCATCGCCGCCCACAAGGTCGCCGACCTGCAGCGCGCTGCCATGCGCCACCCCGGCTCGACGGCGGTTCCGTCCGACGAGATGCCGGAGCGGCCCGACGACTCGCTCGGCCCCGAGGAGCGGGCGCTGCTCAGCAGCGACGCCGAATGGGCCAAGAAACTGCTGGCCAACCTCCCCGAGAACCAGCGCGAACTGCTGCTGCTGCGGATCGCCGTGGGGTTGACGGCGGAGGAGACGGGTCAGATGTTGGGAATGTCACCCGGTGCGGTCCGTGTGGCCCAGCACCGGGCGCTGAGCAGGTTGCGAGCGCTGGCCGAGCAGTAGGGCGCGCTCCTGAACGGGCGGCGCGCCGCTTCCGTACGAACATACGAAGCCCGGAGCGGGGCCCAACCGTGGAATCCGTGGAATTTGCCACGCTTGCTTCCCGTTAGCATGGACATCCGCACCGATCAAGGCCATTTGGGGAAGGTGTCATGACTGCAAACGTCGACGGAGTGCCCGACAAATTCGCGACGCTCGGGCTGACCTACGACGACGTGCTGCTGCTGCCGGGAGCGTCCGCGGTGCTCCCGAACGCGGTCGACACCTCGTCCCGCATCTCCCGCAACGTCCGGGTCAACATCCCGCTGCTCTCGGCGGCCATGGACAAGGTGACCGAGTCCCGCATGGCCATCGCGATGGCCCGCCTCGGTGGCGTCGGGGTGCTGCACCGCAACCTCTCCGTCGAGGACCAGGTCAACCAGGTCGACCTGGTGAAGCGGTCCGAGTCCGGCATGGTCACCGACCCGATCACCGTGCACCCGGAGGCCACCCTCGCCGAGGCCGACGCCCTGTGCGCCAAGTTCCGCATCAGCGGTGTCCCGGTCACCGACCCGGCCGGCAAGCTCCTCGGCATCGTCACCAACCGTGACATGGCCTTCGAGTCCGACCGCAGCCGCCAGGTGCGCGAGGTCATGACGCCGATGCCGCTGGTCACCGGCCAGGTCGGCATCTCCGGCACCGACGCCATGGACCTGCTGCGCAAGCACAAGATCGAGAAGCTGCCGCTCGTCGACGACTCCGGTGTCCTCAAGGGCCTGATCACCGTCAAGGACTTCGTCAAGGCGGAGAAGTACCCGAGCGCCGCCAAGGACTCCGAAGGCCGCCTCCTCGTCGGTGCCGCCGTCGGCGCCAGCCCCGAGGCCCTGGAGCGCGCCCAGGCGCTCGCCGAGGCCGGTGTGGACTTCCTGGTCGTGGACACCTCGCACGGCCACAACAGCAACGCCCTCAGCTGGATGGCGAAGATCAAGTCGAGCGTCGGCGTCGACGTGATCGGCGGCAACGTCGCCACGCGTGACGGCGCCCAGGCGCTGATCGACGCCGGTGTCGACGGCATCAAGGTCGGTGTCGGACCGGGCTCCATCTGCACCACGCGCGTGGTCGCCGGCATCGGCGTCCCGCAGGTCACCGCCATCTACGAGGCCTCCCTCGCCGCCCGTCCCGCGGGGATCCCGCTCATCGGCGACGGCGGCCTGCAGTACTCCGGCGACATCGGCAAGGCGCTCGCCGCCGGCGCCGACACCGTGATGCTGGGCTCGCTGCTCGCGGGTTGCGAG
Organism: Streptomyces canus; assembly: GCF_001514145.1. GTDB lineage: Bacteria > Actinomycetota > Actinomycetes > Streptomycetales > Streptomycetaceae > Streptomyces > Streptomyces canus. The sequence goes on along the minus strand of NZ_KQ948657.1, from coordinate 666,676 downwards.
GAGTCGCCCGGCGAACTGCAGTTCATCAACGGCAAGCAGTTCAAGTCGTACCGCGGCATGGGCTCGCTCGGTGCCATGCAGTCCCGGGGCCAGGGCAAGTCGTACTCGAAGGACCGCTACTTCCAGGCCGAGGTCGCCGCCGACGACAAGCTCGTGCCCGAGGGCATCGAGGGCCAGGTGCCCTACCGCGGCCCGCTGTCCAGCGTCCTGCACCAGCTCGTCGGCGGGCTGCGTCAGACCATGGGCTACGTGGGCGCGGCCACCATCGACGAGATGGAGTCCAAGGGCCGCTTCGTGCGGATCACCTCGGCGGGCCTCAAGGAGAGCCACCCGCACGACATCCAGATGACGGTCGAGGCGCCGAACTACAGCCGCAAGTAGTCGCCACGCGCGCGTGAGGGCGGCCCCGGAGCATCCGGGGCCGCCCTTGCCGTACCCGTCGGCGATACTGGAAGACGCTGAACGCATCAGGGAAAGGCCACACATCGTGACTGAGATCGAGATCGGGCGCGGCAAGCGCGGCCGCCGGGCGTACGCCTTCGATGACATCGCCGTCGTCCCCAGCCGTCGTACGCGCGACCCGAAGGAGGTCTCGATCGCCTGGCAGATCGACGCCTACCGCTTCGAGCTGCCCTTCCTGGCCGCCCCCATGGACTCGGTCGTCTCCCCGGCCACCGCGATCCGTATAGGAGAACTCGGCGGGCTCGGCGTCCTGAACCTCGAAGGCCTGTGGACCCGGTACGAGGACCCGCAGCCGCTGCTCGACGAGATCGCCGGGCTGGATGTGGACGCCGCGACCCGGCGCCTGCAGGAGATCTACTCCGCCCCCATCAAGGAGGAGCTGATCGGCGCGCGCATCAAGGAGGTGCGCGACTCGGGTGTGGTCACCGCGGCCGCGCTCTCCCCGCAGCGCACGGCGCAGTTCTCCAAGGCAGTGGTGGACGCGGGCGTGGACATCTTCGTCATCCGCGGCACGACGGTCTCGGCGGAACACGTCTCCGGTTCGCACGAGCCGCTGAACCTGAAGCAGTTCATCTACGAGCTCGACGTCCCGGTGATCGTCGGCGGTTGCGCCACGTACACCGCCGCCCTGCACCTGATGCGCACCGGCGCGGCGGGCGTCCTGGTCGGCTTCGGCGGCGGCGCGGCGCACACCACGCGCAATGTGCTGGGCATCCAGGTTCCGATGGCGACGGCCGTGGCCGACGTGGCCGCCGCCCGCCGGGACTACATGGACGAGTCCGGCGGCCGGTACGTGCACGTCATCGCGGACGGTGGCGTGGGCTGGTCCGGCGACCTGCCCAAGGCGATCGCCTGTGGCGCGGACGCCGTGATGATGGGCTCCCCGCTGGCCCGTGCCACGGACGCGCCCGGCCGCGGCCACCACTGGGGCATGGAGGCCGTCAACGAGGAGCTGCCGCGCGGCAAGAAGGTCGACCTCGGCACGGTCGGCACCATCGAGGAGGTCCTGGCGGGTCCGTCGCACATCCCGGACGGCTCGATGAACTTCTTCGGTGCGCTGCGGCGGGCGATGGCCACGACCGGGTACAGCGAGCTGAAGGAGTTCCAGCGCGTCGAGGTGACGGTCGCGGACTCGCAGCACAAGCGGTAGGTCGTACAGCGGAAGGGGTCGGTCGCCTGGGGCGACCGGCCCCTTTCGTGTGCCCGGGGACCTGCGCGGGGCGCGTGGGGTGGTGCGGGGGCGCGCGGTTGCGTTCGGGGCGGAAACGGGCTGGTCAGCAGGGGCGAAGGGGATAACGTCCGTGTCGGCGCCCCAGGTTGCTGAAGCGCCCCCTTCCAAGGATTTGGTTCCGGACCCCGCTCCTCGGGGCCCGGCCCGATTTCCAACGGACCGCCTACCGGGTCAATGGGCGGCGTCGTGGAAGGGGGCGCCGATGGGTCGCCACCGCAAGCCCACTCGCTGGGATCGGATCCGTCTGTGGACGGTGAAGTGCCGGAGGAGGTGGGTCTTGCGAATTTTCGGATGGTGAGCGGCCGCCCCCAGGCAACTTAGGGGCGGACACTCCGTGAACCATCCAGGAGCCTGCCGCAGTGACCGCTGCGGTGGGCTCCACCTGGTGGGCGTGATGGTGAGCGGCCGTCCCTGCAGAAACCAGGGGCAGACACTCCGTGATCCATCCACGAGCCTGCCGCAGTACCCTCTGCGACCGACCCCACCTGTCTCCGTAAGGTACCCGCGCCGCGTCCCGCATGCCACCGGCTCCGGAGCCGGGTCCATCCGCGCGCCCCCCTTCACAACCGATGCGCCGCCCCCGTAGGCGTGGCACCCCGTGTGTCCAGCAGCAGCTGGGCCTTCACCGACAGGCCTTGCAGGTCGTACGTCCGGTGCTGCTGGAGCAGGATTGTCAGATCCGCGTCGGCCGCCGCCTCGTAGAGGGAGTCCGCACGGGGGACCGGGCGGTCCAGAACGCTCCAGGACGGGATGTGGGGGTCGTGGTAGCTGACGGCGGCGCCGAGTTCCATCAGGCGTACGGCGACCTCCTGGGCGGGGGTGCCCTGCTGGTCGGCGAGGTCGGGCTTGTAGGTGACGCCGAGCAGGAGGACGCGGGCACCCCGCGCGGACTTGCCGTGCTCGTTGAGGAGAGCGGCGCCGCGCTGCACGACGTAACGGGGCATCTGGTCGTTGACCTGCCGGGCGAGCTCGACCATGCGCAGGGTGCGGCCGCCGCCGAGGCTGCCGCCGGTCAGGTCGCGGGGCACCGCGTGACCGCCGACGCCCGGGCCGGGGCGGAAGGCCTGGAAGCCGAACGGCTTGGTCTCCGCGCAGCGGATGACGTCCCAGAGGTCGACGCCGAGGTCGTGGCAGAGGACGGCCATCTCGTTGACGAGGGCGATGTTGACGTGCCGGAAATTGGTCTCCAGGAGCTGGACCGTCTCCGCCTCTCGCGGGCCACGCGCGCGTACCACCTTGTCGGTGAGGCGCGAGTAGAAGGCGGCGGCCGACTCCGTGCACGCGGGCGTGAGGCCGCCGATCACCTTGGGGGTGTTGGCGGGCGTGAAGTCGCGGTTGCCGGGGTCGACGCGGCTGGGGGAGTAGGCGAGGTGGAAGTCGCGGCCCGCGCGCAGACCCGAGCCCTTCTCGAGGAGTGGGCGCAGGAACTCCTCGGTGGTGCCCGGGGGCACGGGGGACTCCAGGATGACGGTGGTGTGCGGGCGCAGGTGTGTGCTCAGCGTGCGGGCGGCCCCCTCGACCTGGCTCAGGTCCAGGCCGCCGTCCGGGGCCGGAGGGGTCGGTGCGCAGATGACCGCCGTACGGACGCGGCCGAGCTCGGCCGGCCCCGCGGCCGTCCGGAAGCCCCCCGAGAGCATCCGGCGCAGTTCTGCGGGGCTGAGGGAGCCGGCCTCGGGGCCGGTGCGGTAGCCGAGGGTGGAGATGCCGGCGGCGACAGCGGCCTGGGCCAGGGGCAGTCCGTAGGGGCCGAGTCCGATCACGGCGAGATCTGCGGGCATGGCGTGGGCCGTCCTTCCCAGTAACCGAAGCGGGACAGGTGCGCAAGCCCTGTGGACTGGACGAGCGAGCGCAATGTCAGACTAGGAGTAAATATGACCGAAATACGGCATTGGTTCCGTGTGTCTTCCTGCAGGGTTGTGAGCCCGAGTGGCCTTCGGGGTACGCGGTGGTGAAAGTTATCCACAGGCTGAGGGCTACTGGTGGCCGAAGTCGGGCAAGCCGGTCAGACTTTGGACACGGGCCGGTACGTGTGAGCCCAGCGCGATCGACAGCGGGAGGCAGTGGTGAGGACAGCGACACTGGGGCCGGCACAGCGTGCCGAGTCACTCGCATCAATGGCCGAGCGCGAACTGGACATCCTGGTGGTGGGAGCCGGCGTGGTCGGTGCGGGTACCGCGCTGGACGCGGTGACCCGGGGCCTGTCCGTGGGGCTGGTCGAGGCGCGTGACTGGGCCTCGGGCACCTCCAGCCGCTCCAGCAAGCTGATCCACGGCGGTCTGCGCTATCTGGAGATGCTCGACTTCGCCCTCGTGCGCGAGGCGTTGAAGGAGCGCGGACTGCTCCTCGAGCGGCTCGCCCCGCATCTCGTGAAGCCCGTGCCGTTCCTGTACCCCTTGCAGCACAAGGGCTGGGAGCGCCTGTACGCCGGCGCGGGCGTCGCGCTCTACGACGCCATGTCGATGGCCCGCGGGCACGGCCGGGGTCTGCCCACGCACCGGCACCTGAGCCAACGTCACGCTTTGCGCGTCGCGCCCGCCTTGAGGAAGGACGCGCTGGTCGGGGCACTTCAGTACTACGACGCCCAGATGGACGACGCCCGCTTCGTGGCCACCCTCGTGCGCACGGCGACCGCCTACGGCGCCAAGACCGCCAACCGCGCCCGGGTGACCGGGTTCCTGCGCGAGGGCGAGCGCGTGGTCGGGGCCCGGGTGCAGGACGTCGAGGCGGGCGGGGAGTACGAGATCCGCGCCAAGCAGGTCGTCAACGCGACCGGGGTGTGGACCGACGACACCCAGGCGATGGTCGGCGAGCGGGGACAGTTCCACGTCCGCGCCTCCAAGGGCATCCACCTCGTCGTGCCGAAGGACCGCATCCACTCCTCGACCGGGCTGATCCTGCGCACCGAGAAGTCCGTGCTGTTCGTCATCCCCTGGGGCCGGCACTGGATCATCGGCACCACCGACACCGACTGGGACCTCGACAAGGCCCACCCGGCCGCCTCCAGCGCGGACATCGACTACCTGCTGGAGCACGTGAACTCGGTACTCGCGGTGCCACTGACCCGGGACGACGTCCAGGGCGTGTACGCGGGCCTCAGGCCCCTGCTCGCCGGAGAGTCGGACGCCACCAGCAAGCTCTCGCGCGAACACACCGTGGCGCATCCGGTGCCGGGACTCGTCGTGGTCGCGGGCGGCAAGTACACGACCTACCGGGTGATGGCCAAGGACGCCGTCGACGAGGCGGTGCACGGACTCGACACCCGGGTCGCCGAATGCGTCACGGAGGACGTGCCGCTGCTGGGCGCCGAGGGCTACCAGGCGCTGTGGAACGCGCGAGCGCGGATCGCGGCGCGCACCGGGCTCCATGTCGTCCGCGTGGAGCATCTGCTGAATCGGTACGGCGCCCTTGCCGAGGAGGTCCTCGACCTCATCGCCGCGGACGCCACGCTGGGCGAGCCGCTTCAGGCCGCCGACGACTATCTGCGCGCCGAGATCGTCTACGCCGCCTCGCACGAGGGCGCGCGGCACCTGGACGACGTGATGACGCGGCGCACCCGTATCTCCATCGAGACCTTCGACCGGGGTGTGCGCTCCGCCCGCGAGGCCGCCGAGCTGATGGCGCCGGTGCTCGGCTGGGACAAGGACCAGATCGAGCGCGAGGTCGAGCACTACGAGAAGCGGGTGGAGGCGGAGCGGGAGTCCCAGCGGCAGCCGGACGACCTGACCGCGGACGCGGCGCGGTTGGGGGCGCCGGACATCGCCCCGCTCTGAAGCCCCCGGTGAGTTCGGCTGCGGCTCGGCCGATTGTCACTGGACCAGGCATCACCCTCGACCGACCATCACTCGAACGAGTGTCGTGAGTCGGGATCTTCGTTCGGAACCCGGTCGTTCTACGAGGTGCGGGGGCAGAACTCGGCGGCGAGCACGGCCGGTTCGAGGTCGGGGTCTGCGATTGACGTCGTGTTCACGCGGAAGGTGAGGACGCGACGGCCGCCGACCGTGGCTGCGGTGCGCACGTAGCTGCCGGTGATGCGGCCGTTGTGCCCCCACACCGTCGTGCCGCACGGCAGTTTCACCGGGAACAGCCCCATGCCGTACAGGCCGTGTGCGGTGCGAGTGTCCGTCATCTCGTGCAGCCAGTACGGGGACAGCAGTCGCCCGCCGAGCAGTGCCGCGTAGAAGCGGTCCAGATCGGCGAGGGTGCTCACCAGCTCGCCCGCGGCCCCGGCCACCCGCGGGTCGAGCGCGGTGATGTCGGACCCGTCGGCGGTGTAGGCACGGCCGTGCGGAGAGGGCAGAGAGGTGCGCGAACCAGGAAAGGAGGTGCCGGTCAGGCGCAGCGGGGCGATGATCCGCCGTTCGGCCTCCACCGCGTAGGAGTCACCGGTGACCTGACGGATCACCATGCCGAGCAGGACGTAGTTGGTGTTCGAGTAGAAGTAGCGGCCGGGGTCGGCCGGAGGGTGGGTGAGGGCGGTACGGACGGCTTGAGCAGGAGTGAGGGGGATCAGGCCCCGGGTGTCCGCAGTGAAGTCGTTCAGGCCGCTGGTGTGGGTGAGCAGGGCGCGCAGGGTCAGCGCGCGGCCGTCGTTGCCCGCTCCGCGCACCAGACCGGGCAGGTACTGATCCACGGTGTCGGACAGCTTCAGCCGGTGTTCCTCGGCCAGTTGGAGGACGACCGTCGCGATGAAGGTCTTGGTGATGCTGCCGGCGCGGAAGTGGTCGGCGCGGGCGATTCCCGGGCCCGCCTCGGCGTAACGGGTTCCGCTCTGCTCCCGGGCCAGGAACGCCGCGGCGGGAGCGCGGCCCGATGCGACCAGCAGCGGGAGCATCGCGTCCGTGGGCGGGGCCGACGGTGCCGAGGAGGCTGCCGGGGCCAGGGCGAGCAGCGCCAGGGACACAGGAACGACCAGTAGTGTCCGGAGCGACGGCATGGCGGGTCCTTCCTTGTCGGAGCCATCATGCAGGGTCGCGGAACAAGGGCTTCACCCGGTCCACGCGAGTGTGGCCGCCGGGCTGTCGGGGAGCACCGGAGGCCGGGTGGCAGCTGGGCGCCGACGGGTGCGACCGGCCTGGGGGCCGGTGCGGCGGAGGAAGGCCCTGAGTCCTGTCGTCGCGTTCCCGCGGGTCGCGTGACGCCTGGCACACGGGCTCGCCGCGTGTGCCGAACCGCCGACGTGGCTCCGCCGCGGGAGCGCTCCGGTGCCTTGCGAACGCACGCTCGAACCTGGCTCGCGCGGGCGGGGCTGCTGTCGCCGCCGTGGGGGCCCGCCCTCCGGGTGGACGACGGCAATGTGGCGACAGGGCCGGGGCGGGCGGGAGCTGTGGGCCGAGGGGTGCCGCGGGCCGGCGGGACGTCTGTGTCGACATCGCCGGGCCATGCCGCGGGCGAGGCGGAGCCAGGGGCACCCTGGGCGTCGAGCACTTGTCGGGTGAGGGACAATGGAGGCTCTGTCAGGGCGGGTTCATGAGGGGACGCATGTCGGACGCGGAGCGGGCGGGAGCATCCCGGCAGGACGAGAACGGCCGTCTCCTCGCCGGGCGGTACCGGCTGGGAGGAGTTCTCGGCCGCGGAGGCATGGGCACGGTGTGGCGTGCCGAGGACGAGACCCTGGGCAGGACGGTGGCCGTCAAGGAACTGCGGTTCCCGTCCAGCATCGACGAGGACGAGAAGCGCCGGCTGATCACGCGCACGCTGCGTGAGGCCAAGGCGATCGCGCGGATCCGCAACACCAGCGCGGTGACCGTGTACGACGTGGTCGACGAGGACGACCGGCCCTGGATCGTGATGGAGCTCGTCGAGGGCAAGTCGCTCGCCGAGGTCATCCGGGAGGACGGCCTGCTGGAGCCGAAGCGCGCGGCGGAGGTGGGCCTCGCGGTACTCGACGTGCTCAGGTCCGCGCACCGCGAGGGCATCCTGCACCGGGACGTGAAGCCGTCCAACGTGCTGATCTCCGAGGACGGCCGGGTCGTGCTCACCGACTTCGGCATCGCCCAGGTCGAGGGCGACCCGTCCATCACCTCCACCGGCATGCTCGTCGGCGCCCCGTCCTACATCTCCCCGGAGCGGGCCCGTGGGCACAAGCCGGGACCCGCGGCCGACCTGTGGTCGCTCGGAGGGCTGCTGTACGCGGCGGTCGAGGGCGCCCCGCCCTACGACAAGGGGTCCGCGATCGCGACGCTCACGGCGGTGATGACCGAGCCGCTGGAGGAGCCGAAGAACGCGGGACCGCTCAAGGACGTCATCTACGGCCTGCTCACCAAGGACCCCGCCCAGCGGATCGACGACGGCCGTGCCCGGGCCATGCTCACCGCGGTGATCCACGCGCCCGAGCCGAAGCCGGCGGAGCCGGAGCCCGCGGCGGACGCGACCCGGGTGGTGCCGTTGCCGGCGCAGCCGCAGGAGCGTGCGGGCGGGGAGGGGCTGCGCGGGGCGCTGCGTTCCGTGCGCAAGGCCGCCGGTGCCGCGGCGACGTCCGCGGCCGCGACTCGGACCAAATCCGGGAGCGGTAGCGCGGGTTCGGGTGGCGGAACGGTACCGGCCAAGGCTTCCGAGGCGGCTCCGGCGGCTCCGGCCGCCTCGGCCTCTCCCGCTGCCTCGACCTCGCCGGCCACCTCTACTCCTTCTGTGTCCCAGGGCAAGGGTGCGGCGAGTACCGCCTCCGGGTCGGCTTCGACGTCGGCTTCGAGCGGGGCGGCCGGCGTCCGGGACGGGAAGACGCAGGCCAACGCGGTCTCGGACGGGCGGAGTTCGGGATGGCCCGTGATGACGCCACCGCCGGACCTGGCGCCGAGGCCGGTGCCCAGGGCGCCGCTCACCGATGTGGTGCCGCGGCGGACACTGGTGATCATCGCGGTGGTCGTGGCGCTCGCGGTCCTCGGTACCGTGCTGGCCCTCACGCTCGGCGGGGACGACAGCGACGGGGCGAAGGGCGGCGGCTCCAAGGTGACGGCGGGCGCGGGCGCCGGCGCCGACACCAAGGAGGACAAGAGCGGGGGCACCCGGAGTGACGGGGCCACCACCGAGTCCGCCTCGCCGGAGGCCGGTGCGGGGGCCGGGAACACGCCCAGTACCGAGGAGAGCGGCCAGAGTTCGGAAGGGTCCTCCGGTTCGGGGGGCTCCGCCGACGACGGTGCGGTGGCCTCGACGTACCAGGGGGGCCAGGGGTACTCGATCGGGCTGCCGAAGGGGTGGAAGTTCCAGACCAGCAGTTCCGCGGGCGACCGGTTCACCGGGCCCGACGGTCAGAAACTGCTCGTCGCCTGGACCACCACGCCCAAGGGCGACCCGGTGGCGGACTGGGAGAACCAGGAGCAGAGCATGCGCCGCGCGCAGTACACCAAGATCCGGATAGAGAAGGTGGGCTACCGGGGCTGGAACGCGGCCGACTGGGAGTTCACCTATGTGGACAGCGGGACGAAGTACCGGACGATCGACCGTGGATTCGTCGTGAACGGCCATCTCGGATATGCGTTGATGTACACCGCGAAAGCCGCGAACTGGGGCACTGAGCTGCGCAAGGACTCATGGCACACGCTCGCTCGTACCTTCGAACCGAAGTCGTGACGCGCTCTGCGGTAAACGGTCATGTGTTTGGGCCCTGAGATCTGGAATCCCCTCTTTGCAGGTTGCCTCCGGCACGTATCGTGAGTGTTTGCGAACCGTCCGCATCCAGGTATGGGTACGGAACGGGCCACAAGGCGAACGGAATTGACCAACCGGGCGGCCGGGGGAGGCAACGTGGACGACTATGCGGGTCGGGTGCTCGCCGACCGCTACCGCCTGCCGCTGCCTCCGTCCGACGAGTACGAACTCACCGAGACCCGCGCCTTCGACACCTACAGCGGGCAGGAAGTCCTGGTCAGGCAGGTGCCGTTGCCCGAGGTCGTCGAGGCGGAGGTGCTCGACGCGGAGGGGCTGCCCGACGGGTTCACGGCCCGGGATCCCCGGGGTGCGCGGCGGACTTCGGGGCGGGGCGGTGCTCGCCGGCCCACGGAGCCTGCCGTGCGGCGGGCCGTCGAGGCGGCGCAGGCCGCCGCCCGGATCCCCGACCATCCTCGGCTCGACCAGGTCTTCGACGTGTTCGCCGAGGGCGGTTCGCTGTGGATCGTCAGCGAGTTGGTGCCCGCGCGGCCGCTCGCGGCACTGCTCGCCGAGAAGCCGCTGACGCCGTACCGGGCGGCCGAGGTCGCCTCGGACGTGCTCATGGCGCTGCGGGTGCTGCACGCGCACGGCTGGGTGCACCGCAACATCACCGCCCGTACGGTGCTCGTCTGCGACGACGGCCGGGTCATGCTGACCGGCCTCGCGGTCGGCGCGGCCGAGGAGGCACTGTGCGGGTACGACCCGGTGCCGGTCGAGGCGGGTGACTGGGGAGCCGGAGGCGGGGAGCCCGGGGCCGGGGCGGATGACGGTCCGGGCGGTGGACGTGCGGGTGCGGGAGCGCGTGAGTCTGCCGCGGGCCCGGGTGGTGCGCTCGGTGGCGTCGACGGGCGTGGGGGGCCTGGCGGATACGGGGTTCCCGGGCAGTCGACCGGTCCGGCCGGTGGGTTCGGCGCGGCGGGCAGGAGTGGTGGTGCCGGAGCGCCCGGCGGGGCTGGTGGCGCTCGTACGGCTCTCGGGAACGGCGGCGGTGCGGCCTTCGGGCTGGACGCCCGAAGTGCCGGGCCGGGCCCGGGTGGTGCGGTCACCTTCGGTGGCGGTGATCCCGAGGCCGCCCGGCGGGCCGCGATCGAGGCGCGGGAGGCCCGTGGGCTGCCCACTGCCGGGGTGGAGGCGGCGAACGGGACCGGGGCTTCGGCCGAACTCGTCCGCAGGGAGCCCGACGGCGGTACGGACATCCGCGCGGCGCGGGCCGGCGCGATCGCCGCGTATCGCGCGGGGGCACGGGCCGCGGCCCGGGTCCAGGAGGCGCAGAGCGGCAGGGCCGCCCTGCCCGGAGCCCGCCCGGCACCGGAGGCCGACCCCGAAGTACGAACGCACCGCGCCGACCCCGCCGTACAGGCCGACGGGGTGGCGCAGCCGCCGTATCCGTCCGGCAATGGCGTGCCGCAGCCGCCGTATCCCTCGGCCAACGGCGTTGCACAGCCCCCGCACCCGACGGTGAACGGCATCGAGCAGGCGCCCGGGGTCGGGGCTCCGGGACAGATAGTCGACCCCTATGGAGCGCGCCCGGCTCCCTGGCACGGTGCCGTGCCACGCGGCGGGGGTGCGGCGCCCGTGGGTGACGTTCCCGCTCTTGACGCCGTGCCCGCCGTTGATCAGGCGTCCGCGCCCACCCGCTGGGAGGACCTCCCCCCTGCCGATGCCCCCGCCCGCCGTGGCCCCGCCACCGCGCTCGCCGCCGAGCGGGCGCGGCAGGCCCGGATGGCCGTGGTGGGCCCCGTCACCGAGCGGTGGGCGCCGGAGCAGGCCGGGCCGGTGCATGAGAACTGGCAGCTCGCCGCGCCCATCGGGCCCGCGACCGACCTGTGGGCTCTCGGGGCCTTGCTGTTCCGGGCCGTCCAGGGGCATGCGCCGTATCCCGAGGAGTCGACGGCCGAGCTGGTGCAGTTGGTGTGCGCCGAGCCGCCCGCCTTCGCGGAGGAGTGCGGGCCGCTCAGGCCGGTCGTGGAGTCGCTGCTGCGGCAGGACCCGACCGAGCGGCTGGACTTCGAGGAACTGCGCGGCTGGCTGAGGTCGCTGGTGCGGTCCGCGCCCGAGCCGGAGGCCGGCGCCCATGTCGTCGCCGCGCCCCCGGTGGACACGAGCCGGCTGCCGATCGTGCGGCGCCGCGGCGAGTTGGTGCGCAGGCGGCGCGCCGGGCTGCCCGCGACGCACGGACGGCACAAGCGGGCCCGGGAGGAGGCCGCCCCCTCGCCGCGCCGCCTGGGCCGCAATCTGCTGCTGCTCATCCTGCTGGTGATGGCCGCGGCGATCGTGTACGCCATGTACTTCATGCCGAAGGCGGACCCCGACGACGAGGGCGCCGCACAGGAGACCGGTTCCACCAGTCAGGCCGGTCCCGCGCAGTCCCCATCGACCAGCAGTGAACCGCGGCCCGAGCAGACGACCCCCGAGCCGTCGCGGTCCAGCGGGGCCGCCGAGACCCAGACCGCCGGGCCCGAGGTCGCCGACGGCTTCACCCTGCGCACGGACCCCGAGGGCTTCAAGGTCGCGGTGGCGGGCGGCTGGGACCGCACCCCGAGGAACGGCCGCGGTCAGGTGGTCTACTCGCAGGGCAACTTCGAGCTGATCGTCGTGCCCGGGCGGGACACCGCGGCCGCGAACGGCAGCGATCCCATGGCGTACCAGCGGGAGAAGGAGCCCGAGCTCCAGCCGTACCGCGACTCGAGCTGGGCCACCGCCACCGGGCTGAAGTCGATCCAGGTGGGCACGCGGAGCATGGCCGAGGGGCAGTTCACCTGGACCGGCGACGACGGGCGCGAGCTGTACGTGCGCAATGTCGCGATCCTGATCGGCGGGAAGTACCACATCGTGCAGGTACGCGGGCCCGAGGCGGAGCGGGACGAGGTGACCCGGCTGTACGAGCAGGCGTCGGCCACCTACCAGGTGACCGGCTGACGGACGCCGTACGGGCGGCGCGGGTTCACTAGTACTTCGCGGAAGCGACAACCGTCACAGTGAGGTCTCCTTGACGCCCCCCTGGTTCCCCTCGGCGCGGGCCGGTCCTTAGTCTGACTGCGTCAAGAACATTGCGGGGAAACGTGAATCAGATGCAGGGCCTGCTCCTCGCGGGGCGTTACCGGCTCGCCGACCCGATAGGCAAGGGCGGCATGGGCCGGGTCTGGCGTGCCCATGACGAGGTGCTGCACCGGGCCGTGGCGATCAAGGAGTTGACCGCCGCGCTCTACGTTTCCGAGAGCGACCAGGCAGTGCTGCTCGCCCGGACCCGCGCCGAGGCGCGCGCTGCCGCCCGGATCAACCACTCGGCCGTCGTCACCGTGCACGACGTGCTCGACCACGACGGCCGGCCCTGGATCGTGATGGAGCTGGTCGAGGGCCGTTCGCTGGCGGACGCCGTCAAGGAGGACGGCCGGATCGAGGCGCGCGAGGCGGCCCGGATCGGGCTGTGGGTGCTGCGGGCCCTGCGTGCCGCGCACTCCGCCGGGGTGCTGCACCGGGACATCAAGCCCGGCAACGTCCTTCTCGCGCAGGACGGCCGCGTCCTGCTCACCGACTTCGGCATCGCCCAGATCGAGGGCGACACCACCATCACCCGCACCGGAGAGGTCGTCGGCTCGGTCGACTACCTCGCCCCCGAGCGGGTGCGCGGCGCCGACCCCGGCCCGTCCGCCGACCTGTGGGCGCTGGGCGCCACGCTGTACACGGCGGTCGAGGGACGCTCGCCGTTCCGCCGTACGACCCCGCTGACCACCATGCAGGCCGTCGTCGACGAGGAACCCGCCGAGCCGCGCCACGCCGGCCCCCTCGGGCCCGTCATCGCCGCCCTGCTGCACAAGGATCCCGCCGTGCGGCCCGAAGCGGCCGAGGCCGAGCAGATGCTCGCCGAGGCGGCGGAGGGCCGGCGGCCGAGCGCGGCGCAGGCGTATGTGCCGACGCAACATGTGCGTTCCAGCCATGAGCCGGGGGCGCGCAGCGGGTCCCACGGTGGGCTCGGCACACCGACGACGGGCACACCGGTCAGCGGTACGTCGTATGCCTCGGCCACGGGACCGTCGTATTCCTCGGGCTCGGGCCGTTCGTACCACGCCGGCACCGGTGCGCCGTATCCCCAGGCGACCGGGCCCACGACCATCGGTCCGCCGCCCCACACCGGCACCGGCCCCATGACGCCCGCCGCCCCGCCCAGGCGCCGCCGCCTGCGGAACTTCGTACTCGTGGTGGCGCTCGCGGCGATCGTGAGCGCCGGAACCGCGATCGGCCTGCAGAAGTGGGACGAGGGGCGGAAGTCGGGCGGTACGTCGAGTGCGCCGCCCAGTCCCACACCGAGCTCGCAGACCGGGGGAGGTGCCACGGACGGCTGGGAGCGGCACGACGATCCCGTGGGCTTCAGTGTGTCTCTGCCCCGGGGCTGGGAGAGGTCGGTCTTCGGGACCCCCGCCGACGGGCTGACCCAGATCGACTACTCGCCGGACGAGGGCAAGCACTTCATCCGGATCGCCGTCGACACCTCGCCGGACTTCGACGACCCCCTCCTCCACCAGCGTGACCTGGAAAAGCAGATCGACGGGCTAAAGGATTACCACCGCGTCGGCATGGTCAGGAACACCTACCGGGACCGGCCGGGCGCCCGGTGGGAGTACACCTGGACGGCGCTGCCCAAGGACATCGCCTTCCCCGGGCCGCGCCGGGCCGTGGAGGAGACGTACATGTCCCGGGATGGCGTCGAGTACGCGATCTACATGTCGTCGCCCGCGAAGAGCTGGCCGACCACCAGCAAGCAGTTCACGAGGGTGCTCCAGAGCTGGAACGAGCCGAACAGCTGACGGAGTTGGCCGGTCACCGTCCCGGAGGGCATCCGTCCGCTGCGGCATGATGGGGCGCATGGGGACCGAGGGGGACACCTTCCGTGTGATCGCGGGCCGTTATCGCCTGGAGGCGAGGATCGGGCGCGGCGGCATGGGCGTGGTGTGGCGGGCGACCGACCAACTGCTCGGCCGGCAGGTGGCCGTCAAGGAGATCCCCCTCGACGAGGCACTCTCCGCCGAGGACGCCCGGCTCCAGCGCGACCGGACCCTGCGCGAGGCCGGCGCGGTGGCCCGGCTGTCCCACCCGCACGTCATCGTCGTCCACGACGTGGTCGAGCAGGACGAACGGCCGTACATCGTCATGGAGTTGATCGACGGCGGCTCCCTCGCCGACCGGATCTCCGCGCACGGCCCGGTCGACGCCGCCGAGGCCGCCCGGATCGGTGCCGACCTTCTGAGCGCGTTGCGCGCGGCGCACACGGCCGGGGTCCTGCACCGGGACATCAAGCCCGCCAACGTGCTCGTCGAGTCCGGCACCGGCCGGGTCGTGCTCACCGACTTCGGCATCGCCCAGGTCGCGGGCGCCACCACCCTCACCGAGACCGGCTCCTTCGTCGGCTCGCCCGAGTACACCGCACCCGAGCGGATGTCCGGGGTCAGAACCGGCCCGGAGGCCGACCTGTGGTCCCTCGGCGCGTTGCTGTGCACGGCCCTGAGCGGTGAATCGCCGTTCAGGCGTGACTCGTTGGGCGGCATCCTGCACGCCGTCGTCATCGACGAGATCCGGCCGCCCGCGCAGGCCGCGCCGCTCCTTCCCGTCGTACGGGGACTGCTGGAGCGCGACCCCGAGCGGCGGCTGGACGCGGTGGAGGCGGAGCGGATGCTGCGGGCCTTCGGGGAGACGGGCCGCACGCCGCCGCGCCGCGCACCCGAGCGTACGTACACGCCGACCCGGCGGGATCTTCCGCTACGGCGGTCACCGGCGCCGGAGCGGGCCCGCAGCGGTGGGCTCATGGCGCCGGTGCGCCGGCGGCGGGGCGTGCTCGCGGCGGTGCTGCTGGTCGCCGTGACGGCGGGAGCGGGGGTGTCGGCGGCCGTGCTGCTGATGGACCGGGGCGGGGGTGACGGCCGTACGGCCGCCGGTAGTCCGGTGCCCGGGACACCCACGAACAGCCCGACCGGAACGGCGAAACCCGCGCCCACCGTGACCCTTCCCTCCGCCCCCTCCGGTTACCGCGTCGCCGAGGACCCCGCCGGGTTCGCGCTCGCCGTGCCCGACGGGTTCACCCGTGAGCCGCAGGGGGAGCGGGTCTTCTACCTGTCGTCCGGGGAGACCTTCCGGCTCGGCGTCAAGGTGACCGACCCCCAACCCGGTGGCCCCATGGGCGTGATGCGGCGCGCGGCCGCCAAGGGCCCGGAGACCAACCCCGGTTACCGTGACGGCCGGGTCACCTCGGTCACGCACCGTGGACGGTCCGCCGCGTTCTGGGAGTTCACCTGGGACGGCTTCAGCGCGGCCGAGGGCGCCCGGCACACCTACGACGTGTGCTGGGAGGAGAACGGCCGGCTGTACGACGTGTGGGTGTCGGCACCGATGGGGAAGGCGCGGGAGGCCAAGGAGTACTTCGACGTGGCGGTCGACACGTTCACCGTGCCATAGCGATACGTCACGGGTGTGTGACCGGAACGCGTCACCTCTGGATGCGTGCGGGTCTGGCGCGATATGGATGAACCCATGAGCAGCAGCGGGGGAGTCGGCCACGAGTCCGACGAGACGACGAGTTATGTACTGCAACCTCCCAGAGCCCCTGAGCCGGAGCCGGGCGTCGGCCGGCTCATCGCGGGCCGATACCGGCTGCTCGCCAAGCTCGGGCACGGTGGCATGGGCACGGTGTGGCGGGCCAAGGACGAGACGGTGGACCGCGAGGTGGCCGTCAAGGAACCCCGCGTCCCGGATCACCTTCCCGAACGTGAACAAGGAAACGCCTTCGAGCGGATGCGTCGTGAGGCACGCGCCGCAGCCCGGCTGGACCATCCCTCCGTCGTGAACGTGCATGACGTGGCGGTCGTGGACGGCCGGCCGTGGATCGTGATGGAGCTGGTGCAGGGCCGTTCGCTGGGCGACGCGCTGCAAGAGGGCACCCTCGGGGCGCGGGAAGCGGCGAGAATCGGCCTCGAGGTGCTCGGCGCGCTGGAGGCCGCGCACGCGGCGGGCATTCTGCACAGGGATGTGAAACCGGACAACGTCCTGCTCGGCCGCTACGACCGGGTCGTCCTCACCGACTTCGGCATCGCCCAGATCGAGGGTGAGACCAACCTGACCGACACCGGCGGCTTCGTCGGCTCGCCCGAGTTCATCGCCCCCGAGCGAGTGCTGGGTCAGCGTCCTGGCCCCGCCTCCGACCTCTGGTCCCTCGGCGTGGTCCTGTACGCGGCGACGGAAGGCGTCTCGCCGTTCCGCCGCAGCAACACCCCCGCGACCCTTCAGTCGGTCCTCAACGCCACGCCCGCGCCGCCCGCCGCCGCGCACGGCCCGCTCGCGGACGCCATCAACGGCCTGCTCCAGAAGGACCCGGCACGCCGCCCGAACGCCGCGCAGGTCAGGGCGCTCCTGGAGGCCACCGCCCACCCGCCCGTCCCCGAACCGACGCAGATCGTGCGGACCGTGGAGGTCCCGGCGGGCGGAAGCCTCCGGCTGGGCCGCAGGGCGTGGTTCGGGCTCGGCGGGGCGGTCGTCGCGGCCGCGGTGGCGGCGTATCTGGTGATCGCGGACCCGTTCGCGGGGCCGCTGCCGGACGGCTGGACCAAGAAGCACACCAAGGACGTCGCCGCGACGCTGGCGGTGCCCGCGGACTACCAGCCCACCACGCCCGACCGGAAGACGGACAAGACCCACTGGATCACGTACGCCGACTACAGCGGCAGCATCTGGATCGGACTGAGGCTGGACCGCAAGGCCGAGGACACCGCCCACAACATCGCGGGGTCCGCGGCCGCCGAGATGTACGACGACGACAGCCGGTACAAGGAGAGCGGCGAGTACGACCTCAGCATGCCGGACACCGCGAAGACCCGGCCGGAGGACGAGACGTACCAGGGCCGGAAGGCCGCCAAGAACACCGTCAAGTACACGACGACGGACACGCAGAACCCCCGCCCCCGCGAACTCCAGATCTTCTACTACCGGACCTCCACCGGCGACATGTACAAACTCACCGTCAGCTATCCCGGCAAGGGGGACTTCACCGGGCGGGGGCGGGAGGTGGCGCGGGCGGCGATCGCCAATCTGGGGGTGGACCGGCTCTGACGCCGCCGAGTTCGAGGTCCGGGACGGCCTCTGACCCCGTCACTTCGACAACGGCGCGATGCGCACGGTACTCATGTGCCATGAGCGAAGACGGCGAGCACTCGTCCGACGGACGTCTGATCGGTGGGCGTTACCGACTCGTCGAGCGGGTCGGCTCCGGGCCGAACGGCACGGTGTGGCGGGCTCGGGACGAGCAGGACGAGCGGTATGTCGCCGTCAAGGAACCTCTTCTGACCGGGGATCCGGAGGACGAGGAGAGGCAGCGGGCCGCGCACCGGCTGCCGCACGAGGCCCGGGCCGCCGCGCGGGTCGACCATCCGGCGGCCGTCGCCATTCATGACGTACTCCTCGACGACGAACTGCCCTGGATCGTCATGGAGTTGGTGGAGGGCGAGTCGCTGGAGGCCGCCCTCGCCGGGAGGGGGCCACTGGCGGACGCCGACGCCGCGCGGATCGGGCTCGCCGTCCTCGGCGCGCTGCACGCCGCCCACCGTGTCGGCATCGTCCACCGCGACTTGAAGCCGTCCAACGTCCTCCTCGAAGCCGGCGGCGAACGGGTCGTCGTAACCGACTTCGGCATCGGCGCCTCCGGGCGGGGCACCGCCGAGGAGGCCGCCGCCGGTTTCGTCGCCCCGGAGTGCGCCTCAGGGCGGGGCGCGGGGCCCGCCTCCGACCTGTGGTCGCTGGGTGCGCTGCTGCGCTCGGCCGTGGCAGGCGGCGAGGTCGAGGAGGGCGGGCCCCTCGGTCGGCTGCTGGAGCGGCTCCTTGCCGCCGAACCGGAGGCGCGTCCGGCGGCGGCGGAGGCCGCCGAGGTGCTGGCCGAGGTCGCCGGGACGAGCCTGCCGACGTGGGCCGCGGAAGAGCTCGCCTCACCTCCGGCCGCGCAAGCCCCGGCACCCGCCCCTGTGCTGACCCCCGCCGACGCCCCCGACCCGACCCCCGCGACCCATGAACCCCGCCGTATCACCGCACTCTCCGCCCTCGGCCTCCTGCTGCAGAAAAAACCCGAACGCGGCTGATCACCCCCACCTCATCCCCTCTCAACCCCCTGATCAGCACATTCATCGCCAGCTATCACTGGCACGGTGTGTGTACGTCGTGAACGCCCGTTACCGACGGGTACCCAAAGCCCCCGCTCCCGAATACCCTGCGGCTCATGACGGACGCGCAGGCCCCGGCCAAGACCGGCACGAACCCCCTCGCCCCCGCCCCGGAGGGCGCCCGTACCGCGGCCGACGTGGTCACCCCGGAGCTGGTCGCCCAGCTCACCAAGGGCGTGACCGGGTCCGGCCGTACCGCCAACCACACGCCGTTCACCGGCGAGAAGCTGGCCGACCTGCCAGAGTCGACGCCCGAGGACGTGGAGAAGGCCTTCGAGGCGGCCCGCAGGGCGCAGGCGGTGTGGGAGCAGACCCCCGTACGGCAGCGCGCGGCCGTCCTGCTCCGCTTCCACGACCTGATCCTGGAGCGCCAGGCCGAGGTCCTCGACCTCATCCAGCTGGAGACCGGCAAGGCCCGGCTGCACGCCCACGAGGAGGTGCAGGCGGTCGCCGTGGCGGCGCGGCACTACGGCCGTAAAGCGCCCGCCTATCTCAAGCCGAAGCGGCACACCGGCGCCGTGCCCACCCTCACCAAGGTCACCGAGCTGCGCCACCCGCGCGGGGTCGTCGGCCAGATCGCCCCCTGGAACTACCCGCTGGAGCTGTCCGTCGGCGACGCGCTCCCCGCCTTCGTCGCGGGCAACGCCGTCGTCATGAAGCCGGACACCGAGACCTGCCTGACCGCCCTGTGGGCCCGCGACCTGCTCGTCGAGGCCGGCCTGCCCGCCGAGGTCTTCCAGGTCGTCCTCGGCGAGGGGCCCGTCGTCGGTCCCGAGGTCGTCCGGCACGCCGACTACGTCTCCTTCACCGGCTCCACCCGCACCGGGCGTGAGGTCGCCCAGGGCGCCGCCGCCCGCCTCGTCGGCGTCTCCCTCGAACTCGGCGGCAAGAACGCCATGCTGGTCCTGGAGGACGCCGACATCGAGAAGGCCGCCGCCGGTGCCGTCCGCGCCTGCTTCTCCTCCGCCGGCCAACTCTGCATCTCCATCGAGCGGTTGTACGTCCACGAGTCGATCGCGGACGCCTTCCTGGAGCGCTTCGCCGCCCGGACGAAGGCCATGCGGCTCGGCAAGTCCCTCGCGTACGGCGCCGACATGGGCTCGCTGGTGGGGGAGCGGCAGCTGGAGACCGTCACCCGGCACGTCGAGGAGGCCGTCGAGAAGGGCGCCAGGGTCGTCACCGGCGGTGTCGCCCGCCCGGACATCGGCCCGTACTTCTTCGAGCCGACCATCCTCGACGGCGTCACCGAGCCGATGGCGGTGTGCGCGGAGGAGACCTTCGGCCCGGTCGTGTCGATCTACCGTTTCAAGACCGAGGATGAGGCGGTCGAGCTCGCCAACTCCACGCCGTACGGCCTGAATTCGTCGGTGTGGACGAAGGACGGCAGGCGCGGCCGCGAGATCGCCTCCCGGGTGCGGGCCGGCACGGTCAACGTCAACGAGGGATACGCCTCCGCCTACGGCAGCGTCCAGTCCCCGATGGGCGGCATGAAGGACTCCGGCCTCGGCCGCCGCCACGGCTCCGAGGGCATCCTCAAGTACACCGAGGCCCAGACGATCGCCCAGCAGCGACTGCTCCCGATGGCGCCCTCGATGGGCATGGACGACGAGAAGTACGCGGCGTTCATGAGCCGCAGCCTGAGGCTGATGAAGGCCTTCCGCTTGAAGTAGCCGAACAGGAACACCCTCTCAACCCTGTTCTCAACGAGGAGAGCACGTGCCACAGGACACCTACGACTACGACGTCATCGTCGTCGGCTCCGGCTTCGGCGGCAGTGTCACCGCCCTTCGCCTCACCGAGAAGGGCTACCGCGTAGGTGTCCTGGAAGCCGGCCGCCGTTTCACCCGCGAGACCCTCCCCAGGAACTCCTGGGACCTGAAGAACTACCTCTGGGCGCCGAAACTCGGCATGTTCGGCATCCAGCGCATCCACCTCCTGGGCAACGTCATGGTCCTCGCGGGGGCGGGCGTCGGTGGCGGCTCCCTCAACTACGCCAACACCCTCTACGTCCCCCCGAAGCCCTTCTTCGAGGACCCCCAGTGGCGTGACATCACGGACTGGCAGGAGGAGTTGACGCCGTACTACGACCAGGCCCGCCGCATGCTCGGCGTACGGCTCAACCCGACGACGACCCCCTCCGACGTCCACCTCAAGGCGGCCGCCGAGCGGATGGGCGTCGGCGACACCTTCCACATGGCCCCGGTCGGCGTGTTCTTCGGGGACGGCGAGGACGCGGACGGCGCCGCCAAGGCCAACCCCGGTGAGCAGGTGAACGACCCCTACTTCGGCGGCGCGGGTCCCGCCCGCAAGGCCTGCACCGAGTGCGGCGAGTGCATGACCGGCTGCCGGCACGGCGCCAAGAACACCCTGAACGAGAACTACCTCTACCTCGCCGAGAAGGCGGGCGCGGTCGTGCACCCCCTCACCTCCGTCGTGTCGGTCACCGACGACTCCCGGGGCGGCTACGCGGTCGCGACCCTCCCCACCGACGCGCGCCGCAAGGCGAAGGGCCGCACCTTCACGGCCCGCCAGGTCGTCATCGCCGCCGGCACCTACGGCACCCAGACCCTCCTGCACCGCATGAAGGCCGGCCGCCAACTGCCGTACATCTCGGACCGGTTGGGCGAGCTCACCCGCACCAACTCCGAGGCCCTGGTCGGCGCCCAGACCGACAACCGCCGCTACCGAAGGGCGACCGGCGTGCCGAAGGTCGACTTCACCCAGGGCGTCGCCATCACCTCGTCCATCCACCCGGACGAGAACACCCACATCGAGCCGGTCCGCTACGGCAAGGGCTCCAACTCGATGGGCGGCCTGTCGATCCTCCAGGTGCCGTACGCCGAGGGCTCGTCGAGGGTCATGGCCTGGCTGGCGAACGCCGCGAAGCACCCGCTTCTCGTCCTGCGCTCCCTCTCCAACCGCCGCTGGTCGGAGAAGACCATCATCGGCCTGGTCATGCAGTCACTGGACAACTCCCTGACGACGTACCTGAAACCGGACGGCGTCGGCAAGGGCCTGCTCACCGCCCGCCAGGGCCACGGCGCCCCGAACCCCAAGCAGATCAGGGCCGCTTCCGAGGCCGCTTCCGCGATCGCCGCCGACATCAACGGCTTCGCCGGCTCCAACGTCGGCGAGCTGATGGGCGCCCCGCTCACCGCCCACTTCCTCGGCGGCTGTCCCATCGGCTCCTCCCGCGACACCGGCGTCATCGACCCGTACCACCGGCTCTACGGCCACCCGGGGATCTCGGTCGTGGACGGCGCCGCGGTCTCCGCCAACCTCGGCGTGAACCCCTCCCTCACCATCACCGCGCAGGCCGAGCGCGCGATGTCGTACTGGCCCAACAAGGGCGAGCAGGACCCGCGTCCGGCGCAGGGCGAGGCGTACGCGCGTCTGAACCCCGTCGAGCCCAAGTCACCGGCGGTCCCGGCGGAGGCCTTCGGCGCGCTGAAGCTGCCGTTCCTGGGGATGCCGGCGGTGCCGAAGAAGTCGTAGAGCGCGAAAACGCCAAAGAGAAGGACCTGCACCCCCCTCCGAGCACAGGTCCTTCTCTTCTTTTTGCGGTCAAGCTGTGTGTACGGCTTTCACGGCCCTACGACTCAGGCGTGGGCGCCGGTCGCACCCTTGCGCCGCTTCACCGCGAAGACCACACCGGTACCGGCGACGACGGCGAAGCCGCCGACGAGGCCGAGGACCGGCAGGGCCGAGCTGGAACCGGTCTCGGCGAGCTGGCCGTCCACGTCGACGTCGTTGACGTCGGAGATGGCGCTCTTGCCGCCGGTCTGCGGCTTGGCGTCGTTCGGCTTGCCGGGGTTGGAGCCGGCCGGCAGGACCTCGAAGTAGTAGATGCCGTAGTTCTCGTCGCTGGAGACCCAGCAGCCCTTCTCGTCGGAGTACTCGGCGAGACCGATGGCGATGCCGATCGCGCTCGGGACCTTGCGGTCGACCTTTACCCGCAGCTGGTAGCTGAGGGAGTCGCCGCCGTCGAGGGAGAAGGCGTTGAACGAGCCGCCCTCGCCGAACTGCGTGGACACGTCGACCCAGGAGCTGCCCTGCTTCACCTGCACGGTGACCAGGTCGCTGTAGTCCTCCTCGAAGTCCCAGTCGACCGCCCCGACACCGACGAAGGGCTGGATGTCCTTGATCGTGTCGTCACCGGAGTTCTTCACGTTGAACTTGAAGTTCGTCCAGCCGCTGCCCGCCACGATGCTCTCGGGCAGACCGGTCAGCGAGCTGTGCAGCGCGTCGCTGTCGTTGATGACCGGGGCGCCGTCCTCGTCGACCTCGCACTCGTCGATGGGCTCGTCGCTCGCGCTGGGCGAGGGGCTGGTGCTGGCGCTGGCCGAGCCGGACGGGCTCGTGGAAGGGCTGGTGCTCGCGGTGGCCGAGCCGGAGGCAGTCGTGGAGGGTGCGCCCGTGGCAGGCGTGCTCGCCGGGTCCGCCGGGGTCGTCGCCGGGTCCGCCGGAGTGCTCTCGGGGGCCGTCGTGGTGGCGTCGGCGGGCGTGCTCTCCGTCGCGGTCGGAGCGGGGGACTCGGACTCGTCCGCGAACGCGGTCGGCGCGGCGAACAGGGCCAGCGGCGCTATCGCGGCGGTCGCGGCCGCGGCGGCCAGTGCACGGCGAAGCTTCATGAAGACCTCGGAAGTCAGGTGTGCCGCGTTTCCCGCAGCACGCGTCAGGGAGAGGCCTCCGCGTGTGGGGCGCGGGTGGGGCCCGTGGTTCGTGAGGTTTGATCCACGACACCTGTGAATGGTTGTGCGGGCATTCACAGAAAACTTATGTGGGCTGAGTCACACATGAGTTCTTCTTGTGAACGGGCTTTCCCAGGCCCTAGAACTGACCCACGTGTCAGAAGACCCCAAGATTCCCGACGACGTCTGGGAACGGTTCGCCCGTGACTCGGAGCGGGACATCCGAGACTCCGCCCCCAAGGAACCGTCCGCGCGGGCCCGTGAGGTGACGGAGCGTCTGCGGCGCCAGGAAGCGCGCGGCGAACTGCCGGTGGGCTGGCGTACCGGACCGGCCCGGCAGCAGAAGAAGAGCCGGCGCGGCCTGTGGGGCGTCCTCGGTGTCGCCGTCGCGGTCGTGGTGGCCGTCGTGGCGGTGAAGCCCTCGCTGGTGCCGGGAGACCCCTTCGGCACAGGGACCTCCTCCGAGGCCGCGTCCTCCGCGCTACCCGAGGAGACGGCGGCGCCGACCGCCGCGCCGTCCGCCGAGGCGTCCGCGATCCCCACCCTCGACGACCCGTTCGCCGGCTCGCCCGCCAAGCGCTGGGCCGACGGCGCCGCCGGGATCGCCGTACCGGAGGCGAAGGCCGTCGGCGGCCGGTCCAAGGCGACGACCGAGCAGGCCCTGGAGCTGACCAGGAAGCTCCTGGTCGAGTCCAACCTCGACCCGGGTACCCTGCGCGGCGAACGCCCGACGGCGGCGCTCGACGTCCTGGACCCGGTGCAGAAGGGCGTCCGTGGGCTCCTGGAGACCGCCCTGAGCAAGCCGGACAAGAAGCACGACCCGCTGTGGATGTTCAGCCGCTTCGATCCCAAGGAGGTCCGGCTGGTCGGCGACGTCGTGAAGACGCGCGGCCGGATGACGTTCAAGGCCGGTGATCACGCTTCGGTCGCCGTGCACGCCGACTACACCTTCGTCTATCCGGTCGTCCAGACCAACGGTTCCACGGAGGTCACCCGCACGATCATCCGCCGGGTCCTCGACGTCGAGATCTCCGACCCGGCCAAGTACCAGGTGACCCCGGGCAAGCTCACGGTCGTGAACTGGGACCAGGACATCAACAACTCCGCCTGCGATGTCCACGACGGCTATCTGCACCCGGACTTCGCGTCGTCCGAGCCGACCGGGCCGACCCCCTCCGGCCCGACGACGGACCCGTACGACCGCAGCCGGCCCCTCGGCCCGAACCGTGACGAAGCCTGCGGAACGGTGTCCCGAGTCTGAGTCCACCCAGGCGAAGGGCCCCACGGGACGGATCCGTGGGGCCCTTCTTTCGTCAGCACCGACGTCAGGGCTGCGCCGGTGCCTGGGAGCGGCGCCGGGGGGTTGCGCCGCTTGCTCTTCGTGCTGGTGTGCACCGCGTCCTTGCCACCTGCCGTGCCCCCGGTCGGCGCCCCGGCGCACCAGGGGCGCGCTAATGGTCTGGACCTTTGGCAGTGTGTCGACGCAATGCGAATGCAGTTGTCTGCGGAGGGACTTGGGGGCTTTTCTAGGCATCGTGCTGGATGGACGCGGCCTCCGCAACCGTTTGACCCAGCCTTGTGCCGGTACTTGTCCCGCCGGTCGGCCCCGGGCGTCCCCGGAGCCGGCCGTTCTCATGGTGACCGGGCTGCTGTCCCCTGCCGTCCGGTCACTTCCTGGAGCGAGGTCCCACGACGCACGGCAAGATCCGTACGTCTCATCGCTCCAGCGAGCCACGCGTGGTTCTGGCGGGCCCGCCCCTGGCTGGCACGGACACCACCTCCAACGAAGCGTCTCGGGGCGCGGTCACGCGCCGTACGGGTGAGACCGGGGCCGAACTCAGATGCGACCCCTGCACAGTTCGAGCAGCGTCATGGCGAGGGAGGTGCCCGGCTTTCCGAGCGCCTCGCGGTAGCGGCCGAGGATCTCCATCTCGCGGGCGAGGTGGACCCGTCGGCCGCCGGAGGCGATACGGGTCTGCTGGACGACGGACGAGACGGCCATCCGTTCCTGGATCAGACCGATGATCCGGTCGTCGAGCGCGTCGATGCGCTCACGGGCGTCCGCGATGGTCGCTTCCAGTGTGGTGGTCACGTAGGGCTCCTGGGTGGGGTGGGTGCCCCGGAGCGGCAAGGTCCGGAAAACACCAGGCGCCCCGGACCTTGTCGGCCCGGGGCGCCTGGGAAGTCGCTTGTCAGTTGCTCAAGCAGCACGACCATGGCAGCCGGTGGGCCGGGTGCCATAGGTAAACAGGAAGGTCGTCTGCGCGAGCATGGGAGCAGTATGCCGGGCC
Source organism: Streptomyces canus (assembly GCF_001514145.1). Lineage (GTDB taxonomy): Bacteria > Actinomycetota > Actinomycetes > Streptomycetales > Streptomycetaceae > Streptomyces > Streptomyces canus. The sequence continues at coordinate 641,163 of NZ_KQ948657.1, read as the reverse complement.
CTTCGGGAGTGTCCAAGCCGGTTCGCATCCTGAGACGGAGCTCGGCCCCGGTCCGGCCCCGCGGCTCCCGGTAGACTCGGCCCCACACACACCTCGCTCACCGCCGGAAGGCAACCCGTGTCATCAGCGAACCCCGCCGCCCCCGACACCGTCCTGGTCGTCGACTTCGGTGCGCAGTACGCCCAGCTCATCGCCCGTCGTGTCCGCGAGGCCCGGGTCTACAGCGAGATCGTGCCGAGCACCATGCCGGTCGCGGAGATGCTCGCCAAGAACCCGGCGGCGATCATCCTCTCCGGCGGCCCCTCGTCGGTGTACGCGGAGGGCGCCCCGCGCCTGGACCGCGAGCTGTTCGAGGCCGGCGTCCCGGTCTTCGGCATGTGCTACGGCTTCCAGCTGATGGCCACCACCCTCGGCGGCACCGTCGACAACACCGGCGCGCGTGAGTACGGCCGTACGCCTCTGCACGTCTCGAAGTCCGGCTCGACCCTCTTCGAGGGCACCCCGGACGAGCAGTCGGTGTGGATGTCGCACGGCGACGCCTGCTCCGCGGCCCCCGAGGGCTTCACCGTGACCGCGTCCACGGACGTCGTCCCGGTCGCCGCCTTCGAGAACGACGAGAAGAAGCTCTACGGCGTCCAGTACCACCCCGAGGTCATGCACTCCACGCACGGCCAGCAGGTGCTCGAACACTTCCTGTACCGGGGCGCCGGTCTGAAGCCGGACTGGACCACCGGCAATGTCATCGAGGAGCAGGTCGCCGCGATCCGCGAGCAGGTCGGCGACAGGCGCGCGATCTGCGGTCTGTCCGGCGGGGTGGACTCCGCGGTGGCCGCGGCCCTGGTCGCGCGCGCCATCGGCGACCAGCTGACCTGTGTGTACGTCGACCACGGTCTGATGCGCAAGGGCGAGACCGAGCAGGTCGAGAAGGACTTCGTGGCCGCGACCGGCGTGAAGCTGGTCGTCGTCGACGCGGAGGAGCGCTTCCTGACCGCGCTCAAGGGGGTCTCCGACCCCGAGGAGAAGCGGAAGATCATCGGCCGGGAGTTCATCCGGGTCTTCGAGCAGGCGCAGGCCGACATCATCGCGGACGAGGGCCCGGCGGTGGAGTTCCTCGTCCAGGGCACGCTGTACCCGGACGTGGTCGAGTCCGGTGGCGGCACCGGCACCGCCAACATCAAGTCCCACCACAACGTGGGCGGCCTCCCCGAGGACCTCGAGTTCCAGCTCGTCGAGCCGCTGCGCAAGCTGTTCAAGGACGAGGTGCGAATGGTCGGCCAGGAGCTCGGGCTCCCGGACGAGATCGTCCAGCGGCAGCCGTTCCCGGGTCCCGGCCTCGGCATCCGGATCGTCGGCGAGGTCACCAAGGAGCGCCTGGACCTCCTGCGCGACGCCGACGCCATCGCCCGCGAGGAGCTGACCGCGGCCGGCCTCGACCGCGACATCTGGCAGTGCCCGGTGGTCCTGCTCGCCGACGTCCGCTCGGTCGGCGTCCAGGGCGACGGCCGGACCTACGGCCACCCGATCGTCCTTCGCCCCGTGTCGAGCGAGGACGCCATGACCGCCGACTGGTCGAGGCTGCCGTACGACGTCCTCGCGAAGATCTCGACGCGGATCACCAACGAGGTGGCCGACGTCAACCGTGTGGTGCTCGACGTGACGTCGAAGCCACCGGGGACGATCGAGTGGGAGTAAGCCCTAGGTGCGCTTGATCGTGCGCAAGGGCTGACCGGGCTTCCAGACCTGGAGGACCAGGTACTTCTCGTCCTCGACGTAGGTCCGCACGACCTCCGTCAACTCGGTGCGGAAGAGGTGGAACGGCTCCGGCGGTTTCACCTCTTCGCCGTATGCGGCCTTCGTCCCGGGATCGGTGACCTCTCTCGCGTGACCACTGATCCGGACGTCCCCGCCGCCCATGCTCTGGCCCTCGCCGGGGTTCGCCTGGAGACAGAAGCGGGGGTCGCGGTGCAGGTCCCGCGCCTTCAGCGAGTCCGGCATCATGCCGAGCCAGAGCTCGCCGTGCAGGAAGCGGACCTCAAGCCCTGTGGTGCGGGGGGAGCCGTCCTTGCGGAGAGTGGCGAGGACATGATGGGTGAACGCACCGAAGCGGTTTTCGACGGTCTTGGCCAGATCGGGTTCCGCGGAGATGAAAGCAGCCCAGTTCATACCGGTCAGTGTTCCGTCGATACCCGACATCTGCTGTCAGGTATTCACCGTGTGCGCCATCTTTACAAACCACCCCTGTTCTCTTGCGCTGACCGACGGTAACTTCCGCCCCGTAAAGCAACCCAGTGCTGGAGGAGCACATGCACGAGACGCCCCTCGGGCCCACTCCGCCGATGCCGCTGCCCACCGAGAAGCTGCAGTTCGCGATGCCGCCGATGCACGACTCCGTCGAGGAGGAACGCCGGCACCGCAAAGAGCGGCTCGCCGGCGCGCTGCGGATCTTCGGCCGGCTCGGCTTCGAGGACGGCGTCTCCGGGCACATCACCGCACGCGACCCGGAGTTCACCGACTGCTTCTGGGTCAACCCCTTCGGCATGCCGTTCAAGCACGTCACCGTGAGCGACCTCGTCCTCGCCAACTCCGACGGACAGGTCCTCGACGGCCGCTACCACGTCAACCAGGCGGCCTTCACCGTGCACTCCCAGGTGCACGCCGCCCGCCCCGACGTCGTCGCCGTCGCCCACTGCCACTCCGTGCACGGGCGGGCGCTGTCCACGCTCGGCGAGCTCCTGGACCCTCTCACCCAGGAGAGCTGCGCCTTCTACGAGGACCACGCGCTGTACGAGGCCTACACAGGGGTCGCCGTCGACGCCGACGAGGGCCGCCGGATCGCCGCCGCGCTCGGGTCCCGGAAGGCGCTGGTGCTGCGCAACCACGGGCTGCTGACCGTCGGGGACTCGGTGGACGCGGCGGCCTGGTGGTTCCTGTCGATGGAACGGTCCAGCCAGGTGCAGCTGCTCGCCCGGGCGGCGGGACGGGCGGTGCTCATCGACCACCGGGCGGCGGTGGCGACCCGGGAGCAACTGGGCGGAGATCTGGTGGCGTGGATCAACTACCAGCCGGTGTGGCAGGACATCAGTCGCAGCGAGCCGGACCTGCTGAGCTAGAAGCCTCGCAGTACGGCGGCCTTCGTCATCGCGAACTCCTCGTCCGTGAGCACCCCGTCCCGGTGCAGCTCACCCAACTCCCGCAGTCTGCGCAGGAGTACGTCGTGATGGTCGGCCGGCGGGGGAACGGCGGCCGCGGCGAGCCGCGGGCGGTGGGCGCCTTCGTCGTCGTACGCGAGGTCGCCGCGGGTGGACGGGTGCGGCAGCCGGGCCGTGACCGCCGTCGCGACGAGGGCGGTGAGCAGATCGCGGCGGGTGCTGCCCCACAGGTCGAGGGCGTACGGGTCCTTCTCCGGCGGCAGTTTCGAGAAGGACGTCTCGCGGGTCACGAACCGCATGAAACCGTCCTCGTAACCGGAGTTGGGCAGCCACTCGACCTGGACGAGGTCCCCCACGTCGATGATCCGCGGGCCGGTCGCGCGCTTGACGCGGTCGGAGGTGTCGGCCCAGTCGATGCGCACCCGGGTGCCGTCGAAGGAGACCGTGCCGTCGGAGGACCGCACCGAGACCGGGACCGGTGGGCCGGGCAGCAGATACGACTTCGTCGGCTCCTTGGGGATCTGGTCGAGGAGGAGGGCGCGGCGGATCTCCTCGGCCACGTACTCGGCGACCCCGGCGCGGTCGACGTCCACGATCAGCCGATAGGGGTCCGCCGGGTCCGGCAGGCGTCCGCCGGTCGCGTGCAGAAGCGGATCCGCGCCCTCGCGCAGCCGCATCCGCAACCGGCCGCGCTTGCGTTCCGGCTCGAACGCCACGCCCGAAATGGCCTCCAGGGGCACGGCGACCTCGCCGTACGTCTGCCGGAACAGCGGCACGGAGCGGTGGAGTCCCGGCGTGATTCTGACCGTTGTGCCGTCGAAGGCCCAGGTCCCGTCACGCTGGATGATCTCGGCCATACGGAAATTCTCGCAGCCGGGTCAACACGGCGGGCCCCGCTTCACCCGCGCTGACCAGACCTGCCGGACGGGGATGGTGTGCCGTAGGGCACAATTTCGCTGTCGCCGGGGAGCTGTCCGGGGTTCTTCGTGAGGGTTTGTGGATCTGCGGTCGGTCCGGCCGCGAGGTCATGTGGGGTTCAGAGGGTCACGAGGGTCGTGGGAAGGCAGGCGTCGGGCGTGGCGGTGCAGGAAGCGAGACAGGGCGCGGACGGGGGCGAGCCCTATGGTGCGCACGAGGGTGGCTGCACCTGCGGGGACTGTCCGCACGGGGCACGGGCCGGGCATCGGCGCGCGGTGGCCGAATTCCTCCTGATGCGGGACGGGTTCGCGGCCGGGCAGGGACTGCCCGCGGCCGTGGCGCACTCCGCGTCGGCCTCCCGGCAGTGGGTCTCGGAGGAACTGACCCAGTCCGCGGAGGCCGTGGCCGAGCGGGGCCGGGCAGAGGGGGCCGCCTGGCTCGCGCGGTTGTGGCGGCGTACCGCGTATGCGGTGTGGGCCGCCGTCGTGGTGCTGCTCCTCGGCCAGGCGCTGACCGCCATCGGGGCGGGCTGGACCGCGGCGCGTACGGCCGGGCTGGTCGCGGCGCTCGTGGTGGCGGGCTCGCTGACCGCGGCGTCCTGGTTCCACCGGGCCCGGGGCGGGGTGCTCGCGCCGGTCATCGGCGAGGACAACCGGCTGTCCACCTCGCGTGCCGTCGCGGTGGCGTGGGTGCTGTTCGTCGCCTATGCGGTGCTGGTGCTGGTGGGGCGACTGGCCGCGGCCTCCGACGGTCGTGAGCGGGATGCGCTGCTCTCCGGGCTCGAACTGGCCCGCGGCGCGGGTGTCGTGACCGTGCTGGCCGTGGTCTGCGGGATCGCCGTGCTGGTGCGGCGGGTGGTCGGACTGCGGGTGCTCGGGCAGCGGCTGCAGAAGGTAAGGGCGGACCGGCCCCGCGCCGCCGACCTGCTGACGGACGACTCCGGGCGGGGGACCTTCGCCGACATCCAGTACGTCGTGATCGGCGCGGTCGCTCTGCTGTTCGCGGGTGTAAGGCTGGCCCGGCGGCCGGACCAGTTGCCGGATCTGCCGTGGGGGCTGGCGGTGGTGGTGCTGGTGTCCGCGGCCACCTATGTGGCGGGGAAGTACGCGGAGGGCGGGCGGCCGGTGATCCTGTCCGTGGTGCGGTCGCGCGAGGCCGGGGATCTGGACGGGCCGATCCGTACCGGCGACGACATCGAGATCCGGGGTGCCGGGTTCGTGCCGCCGGGGGCCCAGCGAGCCGATCGGCTGTCCCGGATGGTGGTACGGATCGGGCCGGTGAACGTGCACGTGCCGTTGGTGCCGGTGGCCGGGGGCTTCAGCAACCCCACGGACGAGGTGCTGACTGTGCCGGTGCCGGCGGATGTGGAGCCGGGGCGGGTGGAGGTGCAGGTGGTGACGGCCGCGGGGGCGGAGACGAATCGGTACGCGATCGATGTGACGGACTGAGCGGCCGGGGTTCGCGTCGTCCGGGGCGCACAAACTCGACATCGCATTGAGCACAGCGGCCTCTTCGTGCGTATCGTCTGGTGAGGGGTCTCGGCATGCTGGTGAGAGGCGGCTCGGAGCGATGACTCACAGTTTTCGTACGGACACGCACGCCCCCTACTACGGCGAAGAACGGTCCTGGCGGGACAGCATCAGCCAGTACGCCCTGGTGCCACTGCGCATTTTCCTCGGTGTCACCTTCATCTACGCGGGCCTGGACAAGCTGACCGACAGTGCCTTCATGAAGAGCTCCGGCTCGGGCTCCGTCGGCGACTTGATGCGCAGCGTCCGGGACTCCTCGGCCATTCCCGCACTGGTCGACCTGTCCCTGAAGAACCCCGTCGGCTTCGGCTATGCCATCGCCTTCGGTGAGCTCGCCGTCGGTATCGGCACCCTGCTCGGGATCCTCGCCCGCCTGGCCGCTCTGGGCGGTGCGCTGATCTCGCTCAGTCTGTGGCTGACCGTGAGCTGGGCCTCCGACCCCTACTACTACGGCAACGACCTCGCCTACCTGATGGCCTGGCTGCCTCTCGTCCTCGCGGGCGCCTCCGTGTTCTCCGTGGACGCCGCCTTGCGGGCCCGACGACGGCATCGGGCGGGAGGTTACCGGTAGCTCCGGCCGGCGGAGCTACCGGTGGGGGAGCGGCGGTGGCCTGGCGCGGGTTGTCTCCGCACCGGGAAGGCGTTTTGATCAGCCGTCCCGGTCTTGATCAGCCGCCTCCCTCGTGATCAGCGGGGTACGGGCGGCTGGGGCGTCTGGTCGACTTCCGGTGGCGTGCTCGTACGGCGGCTGTCGCGTCGGTTGCGGACGGCCCGGGCCAGCAGGCCCACCACGCCTGCCAGGCACAGGCCGCCCACGACCATGGGGATCACCGCGAACCACGGGGTGTCCCAGGCGTCGCCCGCGTCACCGGCGTAGGCGATGCCCGCGAGGGTCAGGAAGAACCCGGCGACCAGCTTTCCCGGTCGGAAATCATGACGCAGCACGGCGCACCTCCGCCTGGCCGATGCCGACCCGTAGATCGAGATCGAGAGTGGCGCTGTTCTTGGCGCCCGAGACCGGTTTCAGGGTGACCTCCTTGCGCTTGCCCGGTGCCACGTCCACGTCCTCCTGGTCGTCGCCCGGCAACTGGATGTCGCCCACGCCCACGTCGATGACCGCCTGCACGGTCACGTCGGCCGGCACGATCACCACCAGCCGGCCCACTCCGACGTCGGCCTGGGTCGTCACCGTCCGGCCCTTCGTGAAATCAAGGTGGGACAGGTCCAGGGTGCCCACGCCGGTGCCGAGTTCGTACTCCGGACGGATGTTCTGCACGGCTGCCGGTGTCCAGTTCGTGCGGACCCAGTGGGTGGTGATGTCCTTCGGGAGAGCGGCTGCGGTGGCGAGCAGGCCCGCCGTGACGATCGCCAGGAAGATCGAGCCCGCTCCTGTGCGGCCCAGGAACGAGCTGATCGCTATGCCCAGGCCCAGGACGATCAGCGCGCAGGACAGACCGGTCTGCAGGCTGGTGCCCAGGGCGTGGTGCTCCCAGGTCGCTCCGGTGCCGAGGCCGCCCGCCAACAGGGCGAGCAGGAAGACCCAGCCGCCGATCCAGCGCGGGCCGCGCGGCTTCGGCCCACCCGTGTGGGCCGCGCGGATGTCCTCGCGTCGGCTCCAGGGGGCGCCCATGCCGATGTTGACGGCCGCCGCGATGTCGCGGTCGCGGGAGTCCCTCGGCCCCCACAGATAGCCCGTGCCGCCGACGTGCGTGCCGTCCTTGACGATGGGGTCCCGCCACCAGGACGGGTAGCCGGCGGGCACCGGAGGGGCCTGGGCCTCCGGCGGGGCGTCGGCGACGGCCTGCGCGGAGAGCGGGTCGGGGTCGGGGGTGCCGCGGTGGCGCGACCAGTACCCGGCGCCCGCGAGGAGCAGGGAGAGGACCACGGCGAAGGTCAGCACACTGGTGTTGCTCAGCATGGTGAGGAACACCCCGCAGCCGACCAGGGCGAACAGCACGCCGGTCAGGGCCTGGCCGTCCACCCGGCCGGTGAGCAGCTTGCGCACCTCGTTCTCCTCCTCGTCGTCGTAGGGGACGAGGAGCCAGGCGAAGCCGTAGAAGATGAGGCCGATGCCGCCGGTCGCCGACAGCACGGTGAGCGTGATCCGGAAGATCACCGGATCCATGTCGCACTGCCGTCCGAGCCCGGCGCACACCCCGGCGAGCAACTTGTGCCGTCGGTCCCGCCGGAAGCGGAGGGGGGCGGAGGGCGCGTCCTCGGCAGGGGCGTCCGTCGTTGTCCGGCCCCCGAGCGTCTCGGTGTGCGCGCCGGCCGGTGTGCCTCCTTCTCTTTCCTTCCGCATGCCCGCGCCGGGGCCGGTGCCCGGGGCCGGGCCTCCGCCGGATCCGGCGCCCTCGGCGTGCTGGTGATCTGTCATGTGTCCATGGTGACGGTCGTGGGGGCGTGGCGGGAGTCGGAACGACCCTGGCCGGACCCTGATATCGGCCCTGAGACGGGAGGAGGGAAGCGTTCGGGCGGCACGCCGATCGAAGATCAGGGGAGTCTCGGGGGCCAACCCTGATGCCCCCGCACCCCGGCCGTGTGACCATCGATGGCATGCCGGAAGCCGCCACAGCGCCACTCGTCGAACCGCGGCCGCCGCGCAAGCTCTACCGCAGCAGTGACGGACGCTGGCTGGGTGGCGTGGCGCGGGGGCTCGCCGGGCATCTCGGGCTGCCCGTGATCTGGGTGCGGCTCGTCTTCGTGGGCCTGTTCATGGCGGACGGGCTCGGTGCGTTGCTGTATGCCGCGTTCTGGTTCTTCGTGCCGCTCGGCGTGGGCGGGGTCGGCGGCCAGCGGCCCCCGTCCCTGGTGTCCACCGAGACCTCGCCGGACGGCCGCCGCAGACTCGTCGCCCGCCGCCCCGACAAGGGCCAGATCGTGGCCCTGCTCCTCATGGTCGTCGTGGCCATGGTCTTCGTCGGCAACGTCAACGTGGGCAATGGTGCCAAGGCCTACCTCTGGCCGCTCGTCCTCGTCGGCGCGGGGGTCGCCCTTGTCTGGCGCCAGGCGGACAACGCCCGCCGGGCCCGCTGGATGGAGGTGGGCCGCCGCCGGCGCACCCTGACACTGCTGCGTGCCGCGGGCGGTGTCCTCCTCGTCACCGCCGGTGTCTCCGGGGTCTTCGTCCTGCAGGGCTCCGCCGCCCACCTCGGCTCCGTCCTGCAGGCGGCCCTCGCGGTCCTCGTCGGGATAACGCTCCTCGCGGGGCCGTATCTCGTCCGCATGACCCAGGACCTCTCCGAGGAGCGCCTGATGCGCATCCGCGCCCAGGAGCGTGCGGAGGTCGCGGCCCATGTGCACGACTCGGTGCTGCACACCCTGACCCTGATCCAGCGCAACGCGGAGAACGCGAACGAGGTGCGCCGCCTCGCCCGCGCCCAGGAGCGCGACCTGCGCACCTGGCTGTACAAACCCGAGGGCACCGGCAAGGACGAGGCCGACGAACCCACCGACCTCGCCGACGCTGTGCGGCGCAACGCCGCCGAGGTCGAGGACAAGCACGGCGTCCCCATAGAGGTCGTAGTCGTCGGCGACTGCCCGCTCGACGAGAGAACCGGCGCGCAGATGCAGGCCGCGCGCGAGGCGATGGTCAACGCCGCCAAGTACGGTGGCGAGGGCGGCGCCGTACAGGTCTACGCCGAAGTCGAGGGCCGGACGGTCTTCGTGTCCGTCCGGGACCGGGGCCCCGGCTTCGACCTCGACTCGATACCCGCCGACCGGATGGGTGTCAGAGAATCGATCATCGGCCGCATGGAGCGCCACGGCGGCACGGCCCGGCTGCGTGCGGTGCCGGGCGGCGGCACGGAGGTCGAGCTGGAGATGGAGAGGGCGGAGAAGACGTCATGAGTGACCCCACCGAGGCGAACACGGACCCCGTAGAGCCGACGCCGGCCGGCGGCGCGGGGGAGCGGCACGTGCGCGTGGTCCTCGTCGACGACCACCGCATGTTCCGTACGGGCGTCCAGGCCGAGATCGGCCGGACCGAGGAGACCGGCGTCGAGGTGGTCGGTGAGGCCGCGGACGTCGACCAGGCCGTCACCGTCATCACCGCGACCCGCCCCGAGGTCGTCCTCCTGGACGTCCACCTCCCGGGCGGCGGCGGGGTCGAAGTGCTGCGCCGCTGCGCCCCGTTGATGGCCGACGCCGAACAGCCCGTCCGCTTCCTCGCCCTGTCCGTCTCGGACGCGGCAGAGGACGTGATCGGAGTGATCCGTGGCGGTGCGCGCGGCTATGTGACGAAGACGATCACCGGCACGGACCTCGTCGACTCCGTCTTCCGCGTCCAGGAGGGCGACGCCGTCTTCTCGCCCCGTCTGGCCGGGTTCGTCCTGGACGCCTTCGCCTCCACCGACGCCCCGCCGGTCGACGAGGACATGGACCGCCTCACCCAGCGCGAGCGGGAGGTGCTGAGGCTCATCGCGCGCGGTTACGCCTACAAGGAGATCGCCAAGCAGCTGTTCATCTCGGTGAAGACGGTCGAGTCCCATGTCTCGGCGGTGCTGCGGAAGCTGCAGCTGTCGAACCGGCACGAGTTGACGCGGTGGGCGACGGCACGGCGGCTGGTCTGACGGTCACACCACGCGCGTCGCCCCCGCGAACGGCATCTGGTCGATCGGGGCCTCCCGTACCGGCGCCGACGGGTTCGGGGCGTGGATCATCCGGCCGTCGCCGATGTAGAGACCGACGTGAGTGATGCCCGAGTAGAAGAACACCAGGTCGCCCGGGAGGAGTTCGGAGCGGGAGACGCGTTGGCCGACTCCGATCTGGGCGTAGGTCGTGCGGGGCAGGGAGATGCCCGCGGAGCGGTACGCGGCCTGGACGAGGCCCGAGCAGTCGAAGGCGTCCGGGCCGGTGGCGCCCCACACATAGGGGCTGCCCAGCTTGGAGTAGGCGTAGGAAACGGCCGCCGCGGCACGGGAGTTGGGGGCTCCCTCGGTGACCGCGCCGGGGGCTGTCAGTTCCTCGCGCGCGCCCGTCGCATCCCGGGAGGCGCGGCCCCCGCCTGCTGGCGACCCCGCCCGTTCCTCGGCCGGCAGCTGTGACATCAGCCGGCGGGCCGCGCCCAGTTTGCCGGTGATCGTCTTCTTGTGGCGCTTCAGCTCCGCCTGACGCGACTTCAGCGAGGCCAGCTCGATGTGCGCGGCCCCGCGCAACTGCTCGATCTCCCGAAGCTGCCGGCGTACGTTCGCCACCGAGGTGGCCTGGCGGGTACCGGCCCGTTCCACGAACTCGGCGCTGTCCAGGTACCGGTCGGGGTCGTCGGTGAACGCGAGCTGCATCGCGGGGTCGAGACCGGCGCCGCGGTACTGCGCCGCGGCGATCGTCCCCAGCGCGTCCCGCGCCTCGTTGAGCTGCTCCGTCCTGCGGGCCGCCTCGTCCCGCAGGGTGCCCAGCCGGGTCTCGGCCGCCTCCGCCTTCTCCTTCGCGCCGTTGTACTTCTCGGTGGCGGCCTCGGCCTCCTGGTACAGCTGATCGACCTTCGCCTTGACCTGCGTCGGTGTGAGCTGCGGCTCGGCGTGTCCGGTCCCGTCGAAGCCCGTCGCCGTCGCCGCCCCGGCGAGGGCGATCGTCGCTGCCGTACGGACCGTGTGGCCGCCGACCGAGCTCCTACGGGACTTGCGATGCGCTGCCACGTGGACTTGCACGTCCTTTCCTCGACCGCCCGGCCGTCCCGGGCTTCACGGACGTACGGACGCCAGGGGGAGCGGCCGTACGACCGCCCGGGGCGGTGTGCGCGTCCGGCGACGGCCTGCACAGGGGGAGCCGGCCGCCGCCGGACCTTCTCGGCGGTGGTGGCCGACTGCCGCCCCTGGCCCGGGCGGCGGTGGGGAGCCGGTCACCTGGTGGAGGACGCTAAACCTGACCGTGACGGGGAGGTAACGCGTTGTGCGGAACTGCCGCCAGGCGACCGCCGGTTGACCGAAGGTGACCGTGATCGCGGGCCGGCTCCGGCGACTTCGCGCGGTGCGCTGACCGAAGTCGCGATTCCGGGACCCGTGACGGGTCCCGAATGCTATGGGCCGCATATATGCAAGATCTCTCGAGGGGCCGGTGCGGGTGCCCCTGGCGGCCCGGCATAAGCTCCGGCCTCATGGACGTACTCATCCATCTCTTCGTCGGCCTGCACATCATCGGCATCGCCGCGCTGCTCGGCGGCTTCCTCACGCAGATGAAGGCGATGGGCCGGGGCACCGCCCGGTTCGTCCCCGCGATGCTGCACGGTGCCGCGACCATGCTGGTCACCGGGGTGATCCTGGTCGGCCTCAACCAGGCCGACGACCAGCACGTCAACAACATCAAGATCGGCGTGAAGCTCGCCCTGCTGATCGTGATCCTCGGCCTCGTCTATGTGAAGCGGGACGACGAGACCGTGGACAAGCGCCTGTTCGGCCTGGTCGGCGCGCTGACCACGGTCAACATCTTCATCGCGGTGCTGTGGACCTGACGGCGGCACGGGCGGCGTCCACCGCCCCCGCGGCGACGGCCGACCAGGCCGCCACCGAGATCCACACCAGCACCTCACCCGGAGTCTCGAGCCACCGGACGTCCAAGGTGGCGGAGACGGACAGGGTCGCCACCGCGGTCATGCCCATGGGGAACACGGTGGCCCAGCGGCGCACGTCGTAGCGCGGGCGCGGGCCTGCGAACTCGGCCACCAGCAGGACGGCGTACCAGGCCAGGTCGAGCACCAGCAGGACGACCGTCACCGCCCGCAGGACGCCGCGGTCGTCGTCGTTCCACAGGTACAGGCGCGCACTGTCGGCGCCGATCAGCTTCGAGCCGGCGAGTGCCGAGATGGCGAGCGCGCCGCCCGCGATCCACTGGTCGCCCGGTCCGTCCAGCACCTGGCGCAGGTCGAAGCGGAAGAGCGCGAGGCCGTAGAGGACCAGGCCGAGCCAGAACAGTACGAGCGCCGTGTGCGCGAGCCATGCCGCCGACTCGGCCGCGGCCAGCGTGGCGCCGAGGACCGCGAGGCCCTGGGTGGCCACACACCCGAGGAACACCCCGCCGGGCATCCGCCGCTTCCCGTGGCCCACGACGCGCACGACCAGCACCGGCCACAGCACCGCGGACAGCGCCAGCAGCGCCTCGGCGAGGGTCTGACGCCCGAGCGCGGAGAAACGGGTGCCGAGGACGGTGGTCGCCGCCACGGCCGTCAGAGCGCCCGCTGTCCCGGCGTCCGCGAACCACCGCGCGCGCTCCCGCAGCAGTCGTACGGCGACATCGGCGGCCAGCCCCAGCCAGGCCGCACCACCGATCGCCAGGGCGATCCGGGACAGCGTCTCGTGGCCGGCCAGATCCAGCCCGACAGACATGATGCCGGTCGCCATCACGGCGGCCCCGGCCGCGGGCGGGCGCTGCGTCCACCAGACGCGCAGGGGGGAGTGCGGGGAGGTACCGGACATGTGCCGATGCTAGGAAGCTCCGCCTGCCGAGCGGACGGGACGCGCACGCGTGCGTGCCGAAAGAGCGGAAATACGCCCGCGCGCTTGTCGTGACCGGCGTGCCTCAGGCCGGGCGCACCACGCTGTGGATCGCCGACTCGCCGTCGTAGTAGATCGACTCCTCGCGGACGTACGCGCCCGGCTTGGGGGCGTGGATCATCATGCCGTTGCCGATGTAGAGGCCGACGTGGCTGATGTCGTCGTAGAAGAAGACCAGGTCACCGGGCTGGGCGTCGGCGAGGGAGACCGTGGTGCCGGCGTTGACCTGGTCGTAGGTGACGCGGGGGAGGTCGACGCCGGCGGCCTTCCAGGCGGCCTGGGTGAGGCCTGAGCAGTCGTAGGAGTCGGGGCCGGTGGCACCCCAGACGTACGGCTTGCCGATCTGCGCGCGGGCGAAGGCGAGGGCCTTGGCGGCCTTGGTGGCGTACGAGGAGTCGGTCGGCGTCGACGTGCTCTCCTGCGGGGCGGTGGCCTCCTGTGCGGCCTTCTCCGCCGCCGCCTGCTGCTGCGCCAGCTCGGCGGCCTTGCGGGCCGCCTCCTCCTGCTTCTGCTTCTCGATCGCCGCGAGGCGCGCCTTCTCCTGGGTCGTCAGCTCCGACAGCAGCTCGCGCGCGTCGGTGAGCTTCTTCTGGACGGTCGCCTTGGCCGTCTTCAGGTCGCTCTGCGTCTCGGTGAGCGTCTGAAGGCTCTGGGAGGCCTCCTGACGCTTCTTCATCGTCGCGGACTGCTCGGAGACGTAGTCGTCGACCGCGCCCTTCTGGCGGTTCGTCAGACGCCCCATCAACTGCGTCTGGTCGAAGTAGTCCTGCGGAGTGTCGGCGAGCAGGAAGGTCGCCGTGCCGGAGGCCCCGGCGCCGGTGCGGTACTGGGCGGCGGCGAAGGAACCGAGCTCCTCCCGCGCCTCGTTGAGCTTCTCGGTGCGCTGGGCGACGTCGTCGAGGAGCGTGTCGACCTGCTTGCGCTGCGTGGCCGTCTTCTCCTTGGCCGCGTTGTAGTTGTCGGTCGCCGACTCGGCCTGGCGGTAGAGGTCGTCGACCTTCTTCTCCACCTCTTCGAGACTCGGCCTGTCATCGGCCGGCGCGGCGTTCGCCGACTGGGACAGCAGGGCCACGGAGGTGAGGGCGGCCGTCGCGAGGGCCGGGGTCCGTATGCCTGCTACGCGCGTACCGACGGGACGCGACTTGCGGTGCGACGCCAAGGGAGGCGACTCCTTCCGTGCTCCGCCTGCCGAGTTAGCTGTCGGGTTCGGGCGGGATGCTTCGGAAGGTTTGCCCTACGGCGCTCCCTGCGCGGGAGTCGGCCGATTCACCCCAGGTATCGGTGGGTCCCCGGCTCCGGGCGCGCGGCGGCGCTGCGGACTCGGCGGAGGCCGTGCGGCCCGGCGACGTTCGCCGGTGGGGGTCGTACGGCCTGCTGGGAACGGTAACCAACGGGTGTGGCCCCTGTGAAGGTTGATGTTCGATATGCCCGATACATTTTCGTGACCTTGGTCTCGGGCGTCGCTCCGCGTGGTCCACCCGGTGTGATCTGTGACGACTTACAGGTCTGGAAGATCATCGGGTTCTGATCCGGGTGGATGTTCCCGGGGCGGCGGCGGTGTGTCAGTGGGGCACCCTAGACTCGGAGAGCGATGAGCAGCCTCTTTGACGACAGCTTCCTGGCGGACCTCCAGGCCCCTAGGGCCCATGGGGAAGAACCGCCGCCGCCCGAGGACGAGCACGTACCGGAACCCGTTCCGGACGATCTGTTCGGTGGGAAGTTCGACCTGCCCCCGGACCGGGACGCGTACTACCGCGACGGCGCCCCCCGCCCGGTGGTGGACCCCGCCGCGCTCCTCGACGGGCTGAACGAGAACCAGCGCGCGGCCGTGGTGCACTCCGGCTCCCCGCTGCTCATCGTGGCAGGCGCCGGCTCCGGCAAGACCCGGGTGCTCACCCACCGCATCGCCCATCTCCTCGGCGAGCGCCACGTCCACCCGGGTCAGATCCTCGCGATCACCTTCACCAACAAGGCCGCGGGCGAGATGAAGGAGCGCGTCGAGCAGCTCGTCGGCCCGCGCGCGAACGCGATGTGGGTGATGACCTTCCACAGCGCGTGCGTGCGGATCCTGCGGAGGGAGTCGAAGAGGCTCGGGTTCACCTCCTCCTTCTCGATCTACGACGCCGCCGACTCCAAGCGGCTCATGGCCCTGGTCTGCCGCGACCTGGACCTCGACCCCAAGCGGTTCCCGCCGAAGTCCTTCAGCGCCAAGATCAGCAACCTGAAGAACGAGCTGATCGACGAGGAGGACTTCGCCGCCCAGGCCGGCGACGGCTTCGAGAAGACGCTCGCCCAGGCCTACGCCATGTACCAGTCGCGGCTGCGCGAGGCGAACGCCCTCGACTTCGACGACCTGATCATGACCACGGTCAACCTGCTCCGGGCGTTCCCCGATGTCGCCGAGCACTACCGCCGCCGCTTCCGGCACGTCCTCGTCGACGAGTACCAGGACACCAACCACGCGCAGTACGCGCTCGTGCGCGAGCTGGTCGGTACCGGCGAGCACCCCGTCGACGTACCGCCGGCCGAGGACGACCTGCCGCCCGCCGAGCTCTGCGTCGTGGGCGACGCCGACCAGTCGATCTACGCCTTCCGCGGCGCGACCATCCGCAACATCCTCCAGTTCGAGGAGGACTACCCGGACGCGACGACGATCCTCCTGGAGCAGAACTACCGCTCCACCCAGACGATCCTCACCGCCGCCAACGCCGTCATCGAGCGCAACGAGTCCCGCCGCCCCAAGAACCTGTGGACCAACGCGGGCGCGGGCGCGCGCATCACCGGCTATGTCGCCGACACCGAGCACGACGAGGCGCAGTTCGTCGCCGACGAGATAGACCGTCTCACCGACGCGGGCGACGCGAAGGCCGGCGACGTGGCCGTCTTCTACCGTACGAACGCCCAGTCCCGTGTCTTCGAAGAGGTCTTCATCCGCGTCGGCCTGCCCTACAAGGTCGTCGGCGGCGTCCGCTTCTACGAGCGCAAGGAGGTCCGGGACGTCCTGGCCTACCTGCGCGTCCTCGCCAACCCGGAGGACTCCGTACCGCTGCGCCGGATCCTCAACGTCCCCAAGCGCGGCATCGGCGACCGTGCCGAGGCGATGATCGACGCCCTGTCCCAGCGCGAGAAGATCAGCTTCCCGCAGGCCCTCAAGCGCGTCGACGAGGCGTACGGCATGGCCGCGCGCTCCACCAACGCCGTGAAGCGGTTCAACGTGCTGATGGAGGAGCTCCGGACCATCGTCGAGTCCGGTGCGGGCCCGGCGACCGTCCTGGAGGCGGTCCTCGAACGCACCGGCTATCTCGCCGAGTTGCAGGCCTCCACCGACCCCCAGGACGAGACCCGCATCGAGAACCTCCAGGAACTCGCCGCGGTGGCCCTGGAGTTCGAGCAGGAGTCGGGCGAGGGCGAGGCCTCCGGCTCCCTCTCCGACTTCCTGGAGCGGGTCGCCCTGGTCGCCGACTCCGACCAGATCCCCGACGAGGACGAGGACGGCTCCGGCGTCATCACCCTGATGACCCTGCACACCGCCAAGGGCCTGGAGTTCCCGGTCGTCTTCCTCACCGGCATGGAGGACGGCGTCTTCCCGCACATGCGCGCCCTCGGCCAGGCCAAGGAGCTGGAGGAGGAGCGGCGGCTGGCCTACGTCGGCATCACGCGTGCGCGTGAGCGGCTGTATCTGACCCGGTCCGCCCTGCGCAGCGCGTGGGGGCAGCCGTCGTACAACCCGCCCTCCCGCTTCCTGGAGGAGATCCCGGCGCAGCACGTGGACTGGAAGCGCACGGGTGCGGCCGCCGCTCCCGCGGGACCGGTCTCGGGGGTCGCCGCCTCGCTGTCGTCCTCCCGTTCCCGCTCCTCGGCGTCGGGCGCGTCCGGCTTCGCGACGCGCAGGACCTCGGAGAAGCCGGTGGTGGCGCTGGCCGTCGGCGACCGTGTCACCCACGACCAGTTCGGGCTCGGCACGGTGGTCGGGGTGAAGGGCACGGGGGCGAACGCCGAGGCGACGATCGACTTCGGGGAAGCGAAGCCGAAGCGGCTGCTGCTGCGGTACGCGCCGGTCGAGAAGCTGTAACCGAGGGGGCTGGGCCCGAGGTTCTACGTCGGGTCCAGCCCGTGGCTGCGCAGCCACGGCAGCGGGTCTATGGCCGAACCGCCCGCCGGGTGCACCTCGAAGTGCAGGTGGGGACCGGTCGAGTTGCCGGAGTTGCCGGAGTACGCGATCGGGTCACCGGCCTTGACCGTCGTACCGGACGCGACGCGGTAGCTGGAGAGGTGGCAGTACCACGTCTCGGTGCCGTCCTTCGCCGTCACGACCATCATGTTGCCGTACGCGCTGTTCCACTGCGTCCGGACGGTGCCGTCGGTCGCGGCCATCACCGTCGTGCCGTACGACACCGGGAAGTCGATGCCGGTGTGGACGGACATCCAGTTGATGCCGGCCTGGCCGAAGTAGGCGCTGAGTCCGCGCTGTGCGACCGGAAGCGCGAACTTCGGACGCAGCCGCTCCTTGCGGGCCGCCTCCTCCGCCGCCTTCCTCTTCTCGGCCACCTGCTGGGCCTTGAGGTCGATGCGTTCCTGCGTGCGGCTGGCCCGGTCGGCGAAGTCGTCGGCACCGGCCGAGAGGCTCTCGAGCTGGGTGTCCAGCTTGTTGTTCGCGACGGCCGGCTTGACGGCGGTCGGGTCCGCCAGGGTCGTCGAGGTCTCCTGGCCGTCGCCGGTCAGCGTGCCGACCGAGGCGGCGGCGATCCCGGCGACGCCCATGACACACGCCGAGGGGACGGCGATGGTCAGCAGCGCGGAGCGCTTGGCGGGGATACGGCGGCGGGAGCGGTTGGCGTTGCGCGCGGCCACGCGGGAGCCCTGGGCGGGGATCGGCGCCGGGCCGGCCTCTTCCTGGTCGTCGAGGAGCGGGGCGTCGGCGTCGTGGACGGCGGGCATCTCGCCGGTGGCCGTGGTGGCCGTCGACTCGCCGTCGTGCGGGGCGTGTTCGGCGTAGCCGTCGCTGTGCGGATCCGCCTCGCCGTACGCGTGATTCTCGCCGTACGCGTGGGCCTCGTCGTAGGTGTGGGTGTCGCCGTACGCGGCCTGCTCGAACGTGGCCGTCGCCTGCGGGTCGGCCGCCGTGCCCTCGGAGTTCCACTGCGTGGCGTCGTACGCCCCGGTGTCGAAGGCCTGCGTGCCCCATTCCCAGTGCTGGGTCTGGTCGGCCGGGGCCGCGGACTGGTCCGGCTGGGTCCAGGCGCTCGCGTCCCACTGTCCGCTGTGGTCGGTGCTGCCCGACTGCGGAGGGATTACGGAGAGCAGCTGGTGGTCCGCGCCGCCCCACTGCGTGGCGTCATACGCGCCGGTGTCGTAGGCGGCGTGGTGCTGGGCCGCGTACATGTCGTAGTTCAGGGTCTGGTGACCGCCCGTGGTCCACGTCGAGGCGTCGTACGAACCGGTGCCGTCGCCCGTCATGCTGCCGAAGAGCGGGTCGGCCTCGAAGCTGCCGGTGGCGTGCGCGTCGGCGGTGCCAGTGGTGCCTGTGGCGTCGAAACCAGTGGCGTCATAGCCGCCGTACGTGGTGAAGTCGCCGTACTGGGCTTCCTGGGTGCCGTACGACGCGTAGTGCGACGAGGCGGCGTCGGAAGCCGGGGTCGGGGTGGTCATGGTCCCCGACGGGTGACGGTCGTTCACCAACTTCTCTTTCGCCTCGACAACAGGGGCTGCCAGAGCAGTGCGGCGACTGTACCCGGCGGTATGCGGGCGCGACAATCTTCAACTGGTTTCGCTCGCGCAGGAAACGGGCATTCGACCGTGATTCGGGGGACTGCGGGCGTGACCTTGGCTTTGTGTTCGAAGGTTGTTCGATCCCGGTTGGCGGTCCGGCGGCCGTCGATGAGCTGTTGGCGGCCTGGGCCCGGTGGTCGATACGACCGTTACGCCACGGTCAGTCCCCCGGCCCGGCCGGCTGTCTCCTCTCCGGCCCGCGCGGTGTCGAGCACCTGCCGTATTCCGGTCGCGACGGCGGGGTGCACGGGCAGGGCGAGATGTCCGATCCCGCTCACCCGGACGTTCTGCGCCATCAGGTCCGCATGGTCGATACAGGCGGTCTCCAGCGGGTCCATCAGGTGGTCGAGGTCGCTCCAGAAACTGACGAAGTGCGTACGGCAGCCGGGGGCCGGACGCGTGAGCTCCTCGAGCAGCTCCGAGCCGGGGCGCATCTGGCGCACGATCGGGTGCGCGTTCGCCAGCGGTACCACCCGGGTGCCGGAATGCGGGGTGCCGAGCGTCACCAGGGTGCGGACCCGGGTGTCGCCGCCGAGGCGCTGCACGTAGTACCGCGCGATCAGGCCGCCGAGGCTGTGTCCGACGATGTCGACCCGCTCGCTGCCCGTGCGCTCGCAGATTCCCTCTATGTGCCGGCCGAGCAGCTCCGCCGCGGTACGGATGTCGCAGGTCAGCGGGGAGTAGTTGAGTGACTCGATCTGCTGCCTGCCGTGCTGGGCGAGGCTGCGGCGCAGGAGCACGAAGACCGAGCGGTTGTCGATGAAGCCGTGCAGCAGCACGACCGGGGGCTTCGCCTCCGTCGGCAGCTGTGCCGCGCCGTCCTCGGGCGAGGGGAGCGGGGGGAGGGGGGAGCGGCGCTCCTGGGTGATGCCGGAGGGGTAGAGGAGGAGATGGCCCGCGAGAATCGCGAGCTCGAGCGCGGTCGCCTTCAGAAGGGCCAGGGAGAGTCCCGCCAGCCTGCCGGGAAGCAGACGCTGGCAGAGCGGGAGAAACGGCAGCGCCGCCTTGGTGACCTTCATGGCCGACCTCCTGTCGGCACACGGGAGGACAGCTCCGTCCCCCGTGTGCGCTCATGGGAAGTCGCGGCGAAGGGTGTCGTCGACGCGGCGCGAGTGGGGCGCGGGGGGTGGGTGCGGCGGGCGGCGCGGGGTTCCTGGGTGGCTGCGGTCGCGGATGCTCGCGAAGCCGACGGAACGGATGGAACGGTTGGAACCGGTGGTGCTGGTGATGTCGACGATGTGAGTGGTGCTGGTGCTGCGCCGGTGACGTGACGAGCGGCCCTGTCGGTGTGGCGACGAGGCTCCCCGCTGTCGTGCCTTACCTGTCCTACGTGCCCTTCGTGCCGTCGCCGGCGCGCCGCACCACCGTGGCGCGCGGCCTGCGGCGCGGCGGTGCGGCGACCTCGTTGCGGCTCCCGAACGTGTCCCACGTGTGATTTTCCCCCTCGGCGTCCGCCGCGAAACTGCACGGTGCGTGATGGTGGCGATAACGTTCGTTCACATTCCCGGCCTGTGCGGTACTAGTCGGTAGGAATGGGCAGGGGAATCAACGCAGTCGCTTCATGGAGGCAGTGATGGGTGTGACAGCCGGCCCGATCCGCGTGGTGGTGGCCAAGCCGGGGCTCGACGGTCACGACCGCGGAGCCAAGGTGATCGCGAGGGCGCTGCGCGACGCGGGCATGGAGGTCATCTACACCGGCCTCCACCAGACCCCCGAGCAGATCGTCGACACCGCGATCCAGGAGGACGCCGACGCGATCGGCCTCTCCATCCTCTCCGGGGCCCACAACACGTTGTTCGCCGCGGTGATCGATTTGCTCAAGGAGCGGGAGGCCGAGGACATCCTGGTGTTCGGCGGCGGGATCATCCCGGAGGCGGACATCCCTCCGCTCAAGGCGAAGGGCGTCGCCGAGATCTTCACGCCGGGTGCGACGACTCGGTCGATCGTGGACTGGGTCCGGGAGAACGTCCGGCAGCCTGCGGGAGCGTAGCCGCTGCGCCCGGCCTCAGCGGGGCGAGCGGGTCGCGGTGCGTTGTCGGGTGCGGGTGCGTGGTGGCTGTTCGCGCAGTTCCTCGCGCCCCTGGGCAGTCCTGCCGCCTGCTTCGCGCCTGCCAGGCCGCCGTGGAGCAGGTCCGTCAGCTGCTGCTCCAGCTTTGTCGCACCCGCGGTGATTCGCACGGCTCGGCGCTCGGCCCTGCGCCGCGCCGTCTCCGGGTCGCTGGACCCGGCGGCGGAACCGGCCGCGTCCGTCGCCAGCCGCGCGCTCCGGGCCCGCCAGGCCGCCGTGCAGCAGGTCCGTCAGCTGCTGCTTCAGCTTTGTCGCACCCGCGGTGATCCGCACGGCTCGGCGCTCGGCCCTGCGCCGCGCCGTCTCCGGGTCACCGGACCCGGCGGCGGAACCGGCCGCGTCCGTCGCCAGCCGCGCGCTCCGGGCCTGCCAGGCCGCCGTGGAGCAGGTCCGTCAGCTGCTGCTCCAGCTTTGTCGCACCCGCGGTGATTCGCACGGCTCGGCGCTCGGCCCTGCGCCGCGCCGTCTCCGGGTCACCGGACCCGGGCCGCGTCCGTCGCCCGCCGGTGGGGGCGGGTGACAATCCGTCCCGCGCACGAGCTACGTCAGTCCCAGCTCCTCCGCCATCACCGCCCGCAGCCGCAAGGTCGTCACCAGCCGTTGGAACGCCTCCGCCCAGTAGCCCCCTGCGCCGGGACTCGCGTCCTCTCCCTCGTCCGGCACCGCCATGAGTCCCTCCAGCCGACCCGCCTCGGCCGGATCGAGACAACGCTCCGCCAGCCCCATCACCCCGCTGAAACTCCACGGATAACTCCCCGCGTCCCGTGCGATGTTGAGCGCGTCGACCACCGCCCGCCCGAGCGGCGCGGCCCACGGCACCCCACACACCCCGAGCAGCTGAAACGCCTCGGACAATCCGTGGGTCGCGATGAACGCCGCGACCCACTCGGCCCGTTCGGCGGAGCCCAACGTGCTCAGCAGCCTGGCCCGCTCCGCCAGTGACACCGCCCCCGGGCCCCCGGCCTCCGGCGCCGCGGGTGTCCCGAGCAGCGCCCGCGCCCACAAGGCGTCCCTCTGCCGTACGGCAGCCCGGCACCACGCCGCATGCAGTTCGTTCCGCCAGTCGTCCGCCACCGGCAGCGCCACGATCTCCTCGGGTGTCCGCCCACCGAGCCGCCCCGGCCACACACCCAGCGGCGCCGCCTCCACCAACTGCCCGAACCACCACGAACGTTCCCCCCGCCCCGAGGGTGCCTTCGCCACGACGCCGTCGCGCTCCATGCCCGAGTCGCACTCGTGCGGCGCCTCGACGGCGATCGTCGGCCTGTCCTGGGTGTGGTCGACGGCCACACACGCCCCGGCCCTGACCGCCATCCGCGCCGCCAGCGCCGAACCCGGCAGCGCCGACAGCAACTCCGCGGCCGTGGCCCGTACGTTGCGGCTCCGGTCGGCCAGCGCCTGCTCCAGGAACGGCTCGTCGTCCGCCCCCAGACCGGTCCGCAACGAGTCGAGGAACATCAACCGGTCCTCGGCCCGCTCGGTCGCCCAGGTCGTCGCGAGCAACTCGCGCGCGGCGGCGGGCTCCCGGGCACGTATCGCCGAGAGGAGGGCCACCCGCTCGGCGAACAGCCCCTCCTCCCAGAGCCGTCGGACGCCCGCGGTGTCCTGCGGCGACGGCAGGGCTGTTCCGCCGCCCGGTGTCGCTCGCAGGGCGAACCGCCAGTCCGGGTTCAGCCGGGCGAGCCAGGTGGCACGCGAACCCGCGAACGCCAGCGCCGCCGGCCGCAGATCCGTACGTCCCCGGGCCGCGTCCAGCAGGGCGGGCAGCAGTTGCGGGGGCGCCGCGTAACGGCGGGCGTTCGCCGTCGCGAGCCACTGCGGCAGCAGCTCCATCAAATCCGGTGCCGTACCCCTGCGGCCGCCGCCGCCCGTACCCGGGCGGTCGGCGAGCAGCATCGCGAGTCTGCGGGCCGCCGCAGCGGGCAGCGGAGGGCGCGTGTCCTCGGGCGCCGGCTGCGGGCGCTGTGCCGCGCGCGGGGGCCGCAGCCCGGCCCGCCGCCGTACGGTCTCCACGGCTGCCGCGTCCAGCAACGCCGCCGGTGCCTCGGGACCGGGCGCGACGCCGGGCGGCGTCCGGCGTGCCGTGCCGAGCAGCGCCGAGGTGACGAGCTCCTCCCAGGCGTCCGGCGCGGGAGCGGAGATCTTGTCCATGGGGTTCCTTTCCGTCCGGTCGGGTGCTCGGTCCGTTCCGTTCAGCACAGCAGCACCGCCTCGCCCGCCCCCTCCGGCCAGGCCGTCAGCGGGGTGAAGCCGCGGTGACCGCACTCGCCGAAGACCTTGACCGGGGCGCCGCCCGAGAGCGCGACCAGACGCCACAGGCCCGGTCGGGAACGGGCGGAGGCGGTGAGCGGCAGGGCCGAGTCGCCCTCGGCGTCCACCAGTTGCCAGGAGTCACCGTCCGGGGCCGGTATCACGCGGTCCAGAGTCACGGGAACGGAGTCCAGCCACGGGTCGTCCCGCAGTGCCTCGCCGTAGCGGGCGGCCGCCTGTTCGGTCGTCACTCCCGGCGGGCGGGTCGACGTGGGCGCGGGCGGTGCGAACTGCTCGCCGAGCGCCGCCCGCATCTGACCGGTACCGGGATAGGCGGACACCTCCGCCTCCAGCTCAAGGCCCACCGGCAGCGCCAGTTCGGGGGCGTGGCCGGCGGCGCCGTAAGAGAGGAGCAGCGCCGTGCGGCCCGAGTCCGTGCCGAGCAGCCAGATCCGGCGGGTCGTCAGACGGGCGTCCGCCGTGTCGTACTGGGCGAGGACCAGCCAGCGGTCCCGTATCGCGGGGCCGTCCGCCGAGGCGGGCAGGCCGATCCGGGAACGGACCGTCGAGGCGAGGCCGTCCGGCAGCCGTTCGCGGCGCAGCCAGCCCTGGTCGAGGAGGTGGATGAGGGCGCACTCCTCCAGCAGCCGCACCGGCCAGCCCGGACCGGACGAGGGAATCGCGCCCAACTCCCGCACCCGGGCGGCGAGTCCCGGTGCCTGCGCGTCGACCATGCGGGCCGCCGTCTCCTCCCACATGCCGTATCCCGCCTGCTCAGCGCCCGCCAGGCCACCGCGCAGCAGGTCCGTCAGCCGCTGCTCCAGCTCCGTCGCACCCGCGGTGATTCGCACGGCCCGGCGCTCCGCCCTGCGCCGCGCCGCCTCCGGATCACCCGACCCGGCGGCGGAACCGGCCGTGTCCGCCGTCCGCTTCTCCTGCGCGCGCTGCCTTCTCCCCGCTATCCACTGCTCCGCCCAGTCGGGCGTCGGCCCGGGCGGCACCGCTCCCTCCCCGCCCGCCCAGAGCAGCAGCAGCCCGAGCGCGTGCTTGCACGGGAACTTGCGGCTCGGGCAACTGCACTTGTACGCGGGCCCCGCGGCGTCCGCGATGTCGATGACCGTCTGATACGGCTTGCTGCCGCTGCCCTTGCACAGCCCCCACACCGTCCCCTCGTCGGAACTCCCCGCCTCGGACCATGGCCCGGCCGCGCCGAGTTTGCTTCCCGCTTTGCGTGACGCGGTGTCAGGCGCCAGTGCCAGCACCTGATCCGCCGTCCAGCGCACCCCCTGCTGAGTCATGACATCGAAGGTAGATCCCCCCACTGACAATCGGCCGTGAGCCGACCCTGCTGAGCGCGTTTCCGCAGGTCGGATCGCATTGTCAGTGGCGTGGTGCACGGTTGGTGACAGATCCGAACCGGCCGAGCTGGAGGGGGCCCCAGCCATGACTGTGTCTGTTGAACCGACGTCCGTGGAACCGAAGCAGGGGGAGCCGGACGAGGCGTTGCGGCCGCATGCCGAGGACGCCTTCGCCGGTGAACTCGCCGCGCTGGCCGCGCAGGACGACCGCCCACGCCCGGCCCGCTGGAAGCTGTCGCCGTGGGCGGTGGCGACGTACCTGCTCGGCGGCATCCTGCCGGACGGCACGGTGATCACTCCGAAGTACGTGGGGCCGCGCCGGCTCGTCGAGGTCGCCGTCACCACCCTCGCCACCGACCGCGCCCTGCTCCTGCTGGGCGTGCCCGGCACCGCGAAGACCTGGGTCTCCGAGCACCTGGCCGCGGCGGTCAGCGGCGACTCGACCCTGCTCGTGCAGGGCACGGCGGGCACCCCGGAGGAGGCGATCCGCTACGGCTGGAACTACGCCCAGTTGCTCGCCAACGGCCCGAGTCGCGATGCCCTCGTGCCCAGCCCCGTGATGCGGGCCATGGCGGAGGGGATGACGGCCCGGGTCGAGGAGCTGACCCGTATCCCGGCCGACGTGCAGGACTCGCTGATCACCATCCTGTCCGAGAAGACGCTGCCGATACCGGAACTGGGCCAGGAGGTGCAGGCGGTCCGCGGCTTCAACCTCATCGCCACCGCCAACGACCGCGACCGTGGGGTCAACGACCTCTCCAGCGCCCTGCGCCGCCGTTTCAACACGGTCGTGCTGCCGCTACCGGAGAGCGTCGAGGCCGAGGTCGACATCGTCTCGCGCCGCGTCGACCAGATCGGCCGCTCTCTCGACCTGCCGGCCGCGCCCGACGGCGTCGCGGAGATCCGCCGCGTCGTGACGGTCTTCCGCGAGCTGCGCGACGGGATGACGTCCGACGGCCGTACGAAGCTCAAGTCGCCCAGCGGCACGCTGTCGACGGCCGAGGCCATCTCCGTCGTCACCAACGGTCTCGCCCTCGCCGCCCACTTCGGCGACGGCGTCCTTCGGGCCGGAGACGTCGCCGCGGGCATCCTCGGCGCCGTCGTCCGCGATCCGGCGGCCGACCGGGTCATCTGGCAGGAGTACCTGGAGGCGGTCGTCCGCGAGCGGGACGGCTGGAAGGACTTCTACCGGGCTTGCCGGGAGGTGAGCGCGTGAACGAGGACCTGGGGCGGGGCCGCACGCGCGGGAATCCAGGCGGATGCCGTGGGGGCATGTGCGCGGGTGGCGACTTGTCGTTCGTGGGCGTACGGGGTGCCGGAGACGGTGGCGGGGCCTCGGTCCGGACTGCCATGGATGGTGGCGGGGCTTCGGTGCGGACTCCGGGAGGGTGCTGTGGGGGCGTGCCGGCGGGTGGTGACTTGTCGTTCGTGGGCGTACGCGGGTGTCGGGGACGGGGTCGGGGGCTTCGGTTCGGGACGGCTGGGGATGCTGGCGGGCTTCGGTGCGGACTCCGGGGGATGGTCGTGAGGGCTTCGATTCGGACTGCCGGAGTCGCGGAGGCAGGGGGGACGGGTGTGACAGGGCTTGACCGGGACGGCGGCGCGGGCGGGATCGGGACGGTCGTCGAGGACGACTCCAAGTGGCCTCGGAGGGGAGGGGGGCGGTGTGACGGGCGTGGGTGAGGTGGGGAGCGGGGGGACTGCCGGCCCCACGGGGTTCGGTAGCGGAGCGGCCGGCGGCCCCGGCAGTTCCGGGAGCGGGGAGGCGAATGGCTCCGGGAGGTTCCGGAGTGCGGGGACGGCTGGTGGCGGGAGGTTCCGGAGTGCCGGGACGGCTGGTGGCGGCGGGTCGGTAAGTGCGGGTGTGGCTCGGGGCGGTGTGTCGGGGAGCGAAGGGTGGAGGGGCTCTCGCGCGTCAGCCGGAGAGGGAAGGGACGGGGGCGGTGTGTCCGGGAGCGGGGGTGTGACCGGCGTCGGTGTACGCGGCCGGGAGGCCGGTGCCGGGCCGTTGCTGCTCGGGGTGCGGCATCACGGGCCGGGGTCGGCGCGGTCCGTGCGGGCGGCGTTGGACGCGGCCCGGCCCCGGGTCGTGCTGATCGAGGGGCCACCCGAGGCCGACGCGTTGATCCCGCTGGCCGCCGAGGAGGACATGCGGCCGCCGGTCGCTCTCCTCGCCCATGCCGTGGACGAGCCCGGCCGTTCGGCGTTCTGGCCGCTCGCCGAGTTCTCCCCGGAGTGGGTGGCGATCCGCTGGGCGCTGGACCACGAGGTCCCGGCCCGTTTCATCGACCTGCCGGCGACGCACACGTTGGCATGCGGGAGGGACGACGGGGACGAAGGCCCAGCGGGCCGACCGGACGACCCCGCCGGCGAGATCCCGGAGACGAGTCCGTCCGAGGCACCCTCGGACGCTCACGGCACCGGCCCGTCCGGCGAGGACGCTGTGGAGGACGAGCCCGCCGTTCGCGTCGCCGTCCGTGTCGACCCGCTCGGTGTGCTCGCCGAGGCCGCCGGATACGACGATCCCGAGCGGTGGTGGGAGGACGTCGTGGAGCACCGGGGGACGGGGCAGGGCGACGTGTTCGAGCCGTTCACCGTGCTGGAAGAGGCGATGGGGGTGCTGCGGGAGACGTACGGAACCGGCGGACATGACCGCGATCTCGTGCGCGAGGCGTACATGCGGCTCCAGGTGCGGGCGGCGCAGCGGGAGTTCGGGGAGGACGTGGCCGTGGTGTGCGGGGCCTGGCACGTGCCCGCGCTGCGGCGGAAGAGCACGGTCGCCGCCGACAAGGCGCAGTTGAAGGGGCTGCCCAAGGTCAAGGCGGACATGACGTGGGTGCCATGGACGTACCGCAGGCTCTCGCGGCACAGCGGCTACGGCGCGGGGATCGACTCACCCGGCTGGTACGGGCACCTGTTCGGCGCACCGGACCGGCCCGTCGAGCGGTGGCTGACCAAGGTGGCGGGGCTGCTGCGGGACGAGGACCGGCTCGTGTCCTCGGCACACGTCATCGAGGCCGTACGGCTGGCCGAGACGCTGGCGGCGATGCGCGGCCGTCCCCTGCCCGGCCTGAGCGAGACGACCGACGCGGTGCGGGCGGTGATGTGCGAGGGCTCGGACGTGCCGTTGGCGCTGGTGCACGACAGGCTGGTGGTGGGGGACGTCCTGGGGGAGGTGCCGCAGGCGGCCCCCGCGGTGCCGTTGCAGCGCGACCTCGACCGGATCCAGCGGCGCCTTCGGCTCAAACCGGAGGCGCTGGAGCGGGAGTTGGAGCTCGATCTGCGCAAGGAGAACGACGCCGGGCGCAGCAGGCTCCTGCACCGGTTGCGGCTGCTGGGCGTGGCGTGGGGTGAGCCGACGGCCTCGCGGGGGAGCACGGGCACGTTCCGGGAGACATGGCGGCTGCGGTGGGAGCCGGAGCTGTCGGTGCGGGTCGCCGAGGCGGGGGTGTGGGGCACGACCGTCCTCGCCGCCGCGACGGCCAAGGCGGAGGCGGACGCCGTCTCCGCCCCGGGGCTCGCCGACGTCACCGCTCTCGCCGAGCGGTGTCTGCTGGCCGAACTTCCGGACGCCCTGCCCACGGTGATGCAGATTCTCGCCGACCGTGCCGCGCTGGACGCGGACGTCGGTCATCTCGCCCAGGCGCTGCCGGCCCTCGTCCGTTCCCTGCGCTACGGCGATGTGCGCGGCACCGGCACCGGCGCGCTGACGGAGGTCGCCGCAGGTCTCGCCGAGCGGGTCTTCGTCGGCCTGCCCCCGGCCTGTGCCGCGCTGGACGCGGAGGCCGCGGAGGAGATGCGGCGCCATGTGGACGCGGTCCATGGGGCGGTGGGGCTGCTGAGCGAGGTGGCGGACCCGGAACAGGACCCGCCGGGGGCTTCAGGGCAGCGGGACGGCGTCCCGAGTGGCGGTTCAGCGACCGTCCCGGGGAAGGACGGCCAAGGCACCGCAACGGCCGTACCGGAACAGGACCCGGCTGCCACCGCCCTGTCCGGACCGGACGACGGGGGAGACGCCCTGGCTCCGGCTCGCCGCGGCCTCCGTGGCCGTTGGCAGGCCGTGCTCAAGGTGTTGTCCCTGCGGGACACCGTGCCCGGTGTCCTTCGGGGGAGGGCTGTGCGGCTGCTGCTGGACGACGGGGAGTTGGCGCAGGACGAGGCGGCGCGGCTGATGGGTCTCGTGCTGTCGCCGGGGACGGCGCCGGGGGACGCGGCCGCGTGGATCGAGGGTTTCGTCGGTGGTGGGTCCGGCGGCGGGATGCTTCTCGTGCACGACGAGCGGTTGCTCGGGCTGGTCGACGCCTGGCTGACCGGGGTTCCGGCGGAGGCGTTCACCGATGTGCTGCCGCTGCTGCGGCGCACGTTCTCGGCGTACGAGCCGGGAGTACGCCGGACGCTGGGCGAACTGGTCCGGCGGGGGCCGGGACGGCGGGGGAGTGCGGCCGGGGCGGGGGCCGGGATACCGGGTTTCGGGGCCGACCTCGACGGCGACCGGGCGGACGCCGTGCTGCCGGTGCTGCGGCTCCTCCTCGGCCTGGACGGCGACCGCGACGACGATGCGACGAACGCCGACGACAACGACCTTGCGGGGGTGGCGGGATGACGACCGAGGTATCGCGGATTCCGGGAGACGGGGGCGGCAGGACAGCCACCGCTGTCGGGGGCGGGCGCGGAGATGCGCCCGGGCACAGGGCCGGGTCCCGGGTGCAACACGGCCCGGTGACGAGTGTGGCCGTGGTCCCGCTCTGGGACCGGTTCCGGACGGGAGCACGGGGATGACGACCGAGCCGAACGACCTGACGACGCCGGAGACGACGGATCCGGACAGAAGCCCGCGGATGAATCCATCGCGGCATCCGACCAGGGGCCCGGCGTCGGCCCCGACCGCAAAGCCACCGACACATCCCGTGCGGGAGGCGGCCGACGACCAGGCGACGGATGCTGCGGAAGATGCGTCCCCGGCCCCGGTTTCGGCGCTGGTTCCGGTCAATGCTGCCCTCACCGCCTCCTCCACAGCCCCCGCAGACGAGCGGCTGCGGCGTTGGCGGCTGGTGCTGGGCGGGGACGCGGCCGACGGGACCGGGTGCACGCTCGGTGGGCAGGATGCCGCGATGGACGGGGCGTTGACCGCGCTCTACGGCAGGGGGGACGGGAAGGGGCAGGCGGGGAAGGACCGCTCGGCGGGGCTCGGGGCCTCGGCGCCGTCCGTGGCGCGGTGGCTCGGGGACATCCGGACGTACTTCCCCTCCTCCGTCGTCCAGGTCATGCAGCGGGACGCCATCGACCGGCTGGGGTTGTCCACCCTGCTCCTCGAGCCGGAGATGCTGGAGGCGGTGGAGGCCGACGTGCATCTGGTCGGCACTCTGCTGTCGCTCAACAAGGCGATGCCGGAGACGACGAAGGAGACGGCACGGGCCGTCGTGCGCAAGGTCGTCGAGGACCTGGAGAAGCGGCTCGCCACTCGCACCCGGGCCACGCTCACCGGTGCCCTCGACCGCAGCGCCCGGATCAGCCGGCCGCGCCACCACGACATCGACTGGAACCGCACGATCTCGGCCAACCTCAAGCACTACCTCCCCGAGTACCGGACGATCGTGCCGGAGCGGCTCATCGGATACGGCCGGGCCTCCCGGTCGGTGAAGAAGGAGGTCGTCCTCTGCATCGACCAGTCGGGGTCCATGGCGGCGTCCGTCGTCTACGCGTCCGTGTTCGGGGCGGTGCTGGCCTCCATGCGGTCGATCGACACACGGCTCGTCGTCTTCGACACCGCGGTCGTCGACCTCACCGACCAGCTCGACGACCCGGTGGACGTGCTGTTCGGAACCCAGCTCGGCGGCGGCACGGACATCAACCGGGCCCTGGCGTACTGCCAGTCGCAGATCACCCGGCCCGCGGAGACCGTGATGGTGCTGATCAGCGACCTCTACGAGGGCGGCATACGCCACGAGATGCTCAAGCGGGTCGCGGCGATGAAGGCGTCCGGGGTGCAGTTCGTGACGTTGCTCGCGCTGTCGGACGAAGGGGCGCCCGCCTACGACCGGGAGCACGCGGCCGCGCTTGCCGCGCTCGGCGCACCGGCCTTCGCCTGCACCCCCGACCTGTTCCCGGAGGTGATGGCGGCGGCCATCGAGAAGCGGCCGATACCGATGCCCGACCCGGTGTGAACCCGGGCCGCCCGTTGGTGATTTGTCGACCGGGTGACCTGCGGCTTCGCCCACCAAAACGGACATGACTACGCATCGGTAACAGGGGACTTGCGCGACCTCGGGCACCCCGTGCAAGGATCGGCTCCTCCGCAGTCTTCACCCTTCCCCGCCGTTTCGCACGGAAGGACCCGTCCCCTCTTGACCTGGTCAGCAGCCTTTCCCGGTGCCGCGGTGCGCGTGCTGCGCGCGGCGGTCGGGCGGCGTGCGCTGCAAGTGGGGCTGCTGGTGGGTGGGTTGTTCGTGCTCGGTTTCCTCTGCGGGGAGCAGGCACATGCGGCCGACGGGATCGGGGCGTTGCCGGGGAAGGCGGTCGGTCAGCTGGTGAAACCGCCCGCCGAGCCGATGACCAAGGACACCGTCACACCCACGTCCACGGACACGGCAAAGGGCAGCTCTCCCCAGCCGGTTGCCCCCAAGCCCGGCGGCTCGCTCACCGATGCCCTCACCCACCAGGCCGAGGACGACAAGGTTCTCCGTCCGGTGACCGAGGATGTCGTCGGGGTGGTGACCGACGGTGTCGTGCGACCCGTCGGTGATCTGGTCGAGACGGTGACCACGGGGTTGACCGAGACGGTCGGGACGCCGGCGGGGTCCACCCCGCCGGGGTGGCCGGCGCTGCCGTCGTTCCCGGAGTCCCCGTCGTGGCCGACCCTGCCCACAGTGCCGGGTCTCCCGACGGTGCCGGGCCTGCCCGGGATCCCGGGCAGCACTCTGCCCGCGCCGGTCACCTCGGCGCCGCAGCCTCAGCCCGGTGATCACGCGGCGGCGAAGCCGACCGACGACAAGGCCTTTGCGGGCGGCGACGCCGTCTACGGGCCGCGGTTCGCCGGTCACGGCACCGTGACCGAGGCCGCCGCGCACCCCTCCGCCCACCGCACCACCACCTCCACCGCCCACGCGCCCGCGCACCAGGCGCCGTCCGACCACCAGGGCGGAGCCCTGGGCGGCAAGTCGGCAGTGGACAACGGCTCGTCGCGACACGGCGACGCGCATGCCGTCACCCTCGAGAACCGGGCGCCGCTGCGGCTCGTGCCCGGTGCCGCCGCGAGCGTTGACGCGGCCGGGACCCGGGACAGGCACCGGGACATCCCCGTCTTCCCCGGCTAGGGCAGGCCCTCCCCCGCCGCTGACCTGCCGCGCGGGGGCGGAACAGGTCTGCCCCAGCCGTTCGGACACCCCCCAGATCTCCTCAGATCTCCGGACGGATCCCCCTGGAGCCTCGTGGCTCCGGATGTCCCCATGCCTCCCCAGGCACCCCCAAGATCCAGGGATCTGACGCACTCATGAACAAGAACATCCGCC
The DNA here is from genome assembly GCF_001514145.1 of Streptomyces canus. Taxonomy (GTDB): domain Bacteria; phylum Actinomycetota; class Actinomycetes; order Streptomycetales; family Streptomycetaceae; genus Streptomyces; species Streptomyces canus. The sequence goes on along the minus strand of NZ_KQ948657.1, from coordinate 609,127 downwards.
GTTCCATCGTCATAGCCGCCGGTGTCACCGGCGCGTGGGCACTCGGTTCCGCCGTGGCCAGCGCGGACGAGCTCCCGGCCGCCTCCCTCTCCGCGACGGACCCGGCGACGGACACCGCGTCCAACACCGTGTCCGACACGAACACCACCGTCGCCGACACCCTCGACGGCACGGTCGACGGCGTCGTCTCCGACGTCACCACCACCGTCGCCGACATCACCGGCACCGCGCAGAAGGCGACCGCCGACACCACCGAGCAGGCTCGTCGTCACGCAGACACCAAGGTCACGGTCCCGCAGGTGTCCCAGGTCGCCGAGGCCAAGGCGTCCAAGGTGAAGGGCGCCGCGGCCATCCAGGGCGCGAAGGCGGCCCGGGCCGCGCAGGCCGAGGCGAAGGCCAACGCCGCGCAGGCCGCCGCCGTCAAGGCGTCCGACGTCGCCGCGCCCACCGCGCCGAACACACCCACCGCTCCCCAGCACGACGTCGACTACCTCTTCGGCCCCCTCTCGGCCTTCGCCCCCGAGGTGGAGCAGGCCCTGGCCGGCGCCCAGACGAAGCTGCAGGGCGTCCAGTCGGCGGCCCGTTCTCAGGCGCAGGGCATCGACGGCGTCGTACGGACGAACAAGCAGCGCACCGTCGCGGGCGCGACCGGCACTGCGCACACCACGCTCGCCGGAGCACAGGGCCGGATCGCCGGCGTCTCCGCCACGGCCGGGGCCGAGACCGCCGCCGTGACGGCCACCGCCGAGGCCACGGTCTCCTCCGTCCCGAGCCACATCACGGGCACGGTGAACGGCGTCCGTCGGCAGGCTCTCGGCACCGTCGCGGGCCTCCCCGGGACCGTCACCCCCGTCGTCGACCGGACGGCCGCCGCGGTCGTGCCGCCCGTCGTGACCGCCGCCGTGGACGGTGTCGTGCCGGTCGCCGCGCAGGCGGTGGACGGCGTCGTGCCGATTGCCGAAGGCGTGGTACCCGCCGTCGGGCGGACCGTGGGCGGGGTGCCTCCGATCGCCACCGGCGCGGTGGGCGGGGTCGCGCAGACCGCCGGGCACGCCGTGGGTGCCGCGACCGCGCTGGCGTACGGAGTCGTCGGGGACGTGTCCCCGTTCGCGGGCGGCGCGGTCGCCGGAGTCGCGGGGATCCAGCACGGCGTGGCCGTGTACGCCACCGGCACGGTCGCCGGCGTGCTCCCGGTCGTCGACGGAGTCGTCGCCGACGTGCCGCCCTACGCCACCGGCCTCGTCGGGCAGGTCGCCCACGACACCACCGACGCCGTCCTGCCGCCGGTCGCGAACACCGCCGTGCACGGCGTGGTGCCGGTCGCCGGGCAGGCCGTCGCGGACGCGACCGCGCTGGCGTACGGCGTCCTGGAGGACGTCCCCCCGTTCGCGACCGGAGTCGTCGGTGACGTCGCGCCGCTCGCGTACGGCGTCGCCGGGCACACCACCGACCTGGCGTACGGCGTCACGGGTGAGGTCCCGGCCTTCGCGCACGGTGTCGCCGGGGCCGTCCAGCCCGTCGTCGACACCGTGACCCGGACGGTCGAGCCGGTCGCCGACAGTGCCACGACGCTGGCGTACGGCATCACGGGCGACGTCACGCCCTTCGCGTACGGCGTCGTCGGCGAGGCCGCTCCCGTCGTCGGGCAGGTCGGCCCCTTCGCCGGGGACCTGACCGGGACCGTCCAGGACACCGCCGGACCGCTCGCGGGGCACGCCGTCACGGGTGTCCAGGGTGTGGCCGAGTCCCTCACGCCGGGTTACGCGCAGGACATCCCATACCGCGCCTGACCGTCACCCGCCGAATGGCTCCGTGAGGTGACGGGCCCCGGACGGCCGAAAGCCGTCGGTCTGTCCTGCCGGAACCTCACGGGCGGGGCGAAGCGGTCCCCATTGGGGTGGGGATCGACCGCCCGGGCCCCTTGCAGAAGGGGCCGCACACGGGGCCTCACCGGGTCGACCCCAACCCGGTGAGGCCCTTCCCCGTGCCTGGTGGAAGCGCCCCGGCGCCCTCACACACGGCACGCCGTGCCAGTGAGCGCGGCATCATGTGACAGGTATCACCGCTCAGGTGTGACCCTCGATTTAGGGGCCTCCCGCAAGCAGCGATAACCTGCGAGACGGACATGCCGCGCGCTCGGACACCGTGTGCGCCTCCCTTGTGACAGACACGGTCGGACGTCACGTTGCCCTCGCGGCACGCCCACGCAGACAACGAACCGCGAGATCACTGATAGGGACGGAAGCGCGTGGACCTGTTCGAGTACCAGGCGAGGGACCTCTTCGCCAAGCACGATGTACCGGTGCTGGCCGGTGAAGTCATCGACACGCCTGAGGCGGCCCGCGCAGCCACCGAGCGCCTCGGTGGCAAGTCCGTCGTCAAGGCCCAGGTGAAGGTCGGCGGCCGTGGCAAGGCCGGCGGCGTCAAGCTCGCCGCCTCCGCCGACGAGGCGGTAGAGCACGCGACCAACATCCTCGGCATGGACATCAAGGGCCACACGGTCCACAAGGTGATGATCGCCGAGACGGCTCCGGAGATCGTGGAGGAGTACTACGTCTCCTTCCTCCTCGACCGTGCCAACCGCACCTTCCTCTCCATCGCGTCCGTCGAGGGCGGCATGGAGATCGAGGAGGTGGCGGAGACCCGCCCCGAGGCCGTCGCCAAGACGCCGATCGACGCCAACGTGGGCGTGACCCCCGAGGTCGCCCGCCAGATCGTCCAGGCCGCGAACTTCCCGGCCGAGGTCGCCGACAAGGTCGAGAACGTCCTGGTCACCCTGTGGAAGACCTTCATCGAGGAGGACGCCCTCCTCGTCGAGGTCAACCCTCTGGCCAAGGTCGCCTCCGGTGACGTCATCGCCCTGGACGGCAAGGTCTCCCTCGACGAGAACGCCGAGTTCCGTCAGCCGGGACACGAGGCCCTCCAGGACAAGGACGCGGCCAACCCGCTCGAGGCCGCCGCCAAGGAGAAGAACCTCAACTACGTCAAGCTCGACGGCGAGGTCGGCATCATCGGCAACGGCGCGGGTCTCGTCATGAGCACCCTGGACGTCGTCGCGTACGCCGGTGAGGCGCACGGTGGCGTCAAGCCCGCCAACTTCCTCGACATCGGCGGCGGCGCGTCCGCGGCCGTGATGGCGAACGGCCTGGAGATCATCCTGGGCGACCCCGACGTCAAGTCGGTCTTCGTCAACGTCTTCGGCGGCATCACCGCGTGCGACGAGGTCGCCAACGGCATCGTGCAGGCGCTGCAGCTGCTCGCGGACAAGGGTGAGGAAGTCACCAAGCCCCTCGTCGTCCGCCTCGACGGCAACAACGCCGAGCTGGGTCGCAAGATCCTCTCCGACGCCAACCACCCGCTGGTCCAGCGCGTGGACACCATGGACGGCGCGGCCGACAAGGCCGCCGAGCTCGCGGCTGCGAAGTAAGGAAGAGGGACAGATACAGCCATGGCTATCTTCCTCAACAAGGACAGCAAGGTCATCGTCCAGGGCATGACCGGTGCCACGGGCATGAAGCACACCAAGCTCATGCTGGCCGACGGCACCAACATCGTCGGTGGCGTGAACCCCCGTAAGGCGGGCACGTCCGTCGACATCGACGGCAACGAGATCCCGGTCTTCGGCACGGTCGCCGAGGCGATCGAGAAGACGGGCGCCAACGTGTCCGTCCTCTTCGTGCCGCCGGCCTTCGCCAAGGCCGCCGTCGTCGAGGCGATCGACGCGGAGATCCCCCTCGCGGTCGTCATCACCGAGGGCATCGCGGTCCACGACTCGGCCGCGTTCTACGCGTACGCCGTGTCCCAGGGCAACAAGACCCGGATCATCGGCCCGAACTGCCCCGGTCTCATCACGCCGGGCCAGTCGAACGCCGGCATCATCCCGGGCGACATCACCAAGCCGGGCCGCATCGGCCTGGTCTCGAAGTCCGGCACGCTGACGTACCAGATGATGTACGAGCTGCGGGACATCGGCTTCTCCTCCGCCGTCGGCATCGGTGGCGACCCGATCATCGGTACGACGCACATCGACGCGCTCGCCGCGTTCGAGGCCGACCCCGACACCGACCTGATCGTCATGATCGGTGAGATCGGTGGCGACGCCGAGGAGCGTGCGGCCGCGTTCATCGCGGAGAACGTGAAGAAGCCGGTCGTCGGCTACGTCGCGGGCTTCACCGCGCCCGAGGGCAAGACCATGGGCCACGCCGGCGCCATCGTCTCCGGCTCCTCCGGCACGGCCGCCGCGAAGAAGGAGGCCCTCGAGGCCGCCGGCGTCAAGGTCGGCAAGACGCCGACCGAGACGGCGAAGCTGGCGCGGGAGATCCTGGCCGGCTGAACAGGTATTCAGCTGCACGTCTGATGGGCTCGCTCCGTGGGTTGGAGCGGGCCCATCGGCGCGTCACGGGGGTGCCGGTCCGGTTGTCGGGCGCGACCGGCCCCCCGCAGTCAACGATCGACCGGTACCAGCCTCTCCGGACCGCTCGCCGTCTCCTCCCGCAGCTTCTTCCGCAGTTTCGTCTCCGCCTGCGACAGTGCCCCCGGCGCCACCGGCGCCGGCACCCCCTGCACCTCCGACCCCGGCGCGATCGGCGGCTCGTAATGCGTCGGAGCCGTCCGGATCGTGAGCGCCGTCGTGCCGATCAGCGCCACCGTGAACGCGATCGCGGCCCTGGTCCACAAGCGTGCCAGGCGCTCACTCCCGATCCTCACCGCGGGCGGCTGCGCGGCACGCAACCGCTCCCTGGAGGCCAGCGAGACCAGGCGGTCGTGCAGGTCGGACGGGTCGGCCAGGTCGGGAAGCCGTGCCGCGATCGCCGCGCGCGCGTTCATCAGCCGGTTCGCCGTCGCCGGGGTGCTCGCCTCCGTCTCCGCCGCCGTCTCCGGGAGATCGAGGCCCACACCGTCGTACAGCAGGAGGGTGCGCCGCTGTGACGGCGGGAGTTCCATGAGGACGGCCATCAGCGCGCGGTCGGACGGGTCGGCGACGGGTTCCTCGGGGCTGCGGTGGCGGGGGCGGAAACGGTGCCAGGGAGAGAGGGCGTACTCGTACGTCATGATCCGTACCCAGCCCGCCGGGTCCCGGTCCACCGCCACCTCGGGCCAGCGCTGCCAGGCGAGTTGGAAGGCCCGCTCGACCGACTCGCGGGCCAGCTCACGGCGGCCGGTGAGCAGGTACGCCTGCCGGACGAGCGCGGGGGCGCAGAACGCGTACAGCGCGTCGAAGGCCTGAGCGGGTGTCAGGGGGGTGGCAGGGAGCTCCTCGTGCTCCTGCTGAGGAACCGTCACAAGGCGCCCCTTCGTACGAAAAAGTACATAGATGTATATTGAGCGACACATCGGAGGTTCGCCTGTTACGACGGGAAAGCGCGTGTCGTTGGGAGCATGGCGGCGTGATCCAGACGACCGCTCGCCGAACCTCGTTCTCGCCCCTGCTCGCCCGCTTGCGCGACCGAACGCCCGGCTTGGCCGCCGGCCTCCTGGGCGGTGCGGTGGCCGCCGGGCTGGGGCTCGGTTCGTCCGCCGTGCTCGTGATCATGCTGTGGATCAGCTCGCCGTATCCCGACAGCGGCCCGGGCGGCGCGCTGCACGTGGCCACGGCGCTGTGGCTGCTCGCGCACGGGGTCGAGCTGGTCCGGACGGACACGCTCTCCGGGGTTCCGGCGCCCGTGGGCGTCACCCCGTTGCTGTTGCCGGCGCTGCCGTTGTGGCTGGTGCACCGGGCGGCGCGGGACGCGGCCTCGGAGGACGAGGAGTCGCCGGCGGCTTCCGGGCGGACCGCATGGGCGGGGGTCGTGCTCGGGTACCTTCCGGTCGCCGCGGCCGCCGCACTCTACGCGTCCGGCGGGGCGCTGAGGCCTTCCTGGGTGTGGACGTGCGTGTGCCTGCCGGTCCTCGTCATGGGCGCGGCCGGCGTGGGGGTCTGGACGGCGTACGGCCGTCCCTCCGACGCCGTGGACGGAGAGCTGGTGCTGCTGCCCCCGGCGATGCGGCGGCTTGTCCTCGGGGCGGACGCCCGGGCCCGGCTCGCTGTGGCGGCGCGCGCCGCGGGGGCCGGGATCTCCGTGGTCATCGGGGGTGGGGCAGCGCTGCTGGGGGTGTCGCTGGTGGCGCACGGCGCGGCGACGCGGGCCTCCTTTCTGCACCTCACGGAGGGCTGGTCGGGACGGTTCGCCGTCCTGCTGCTGTGTCTGACACTGGTGCCGAACGCCGTCGTGTGGGCGGCGGGGTACGCCGTCGGACCCGGGTTCGTCCTCGGTGCGGGGCATGTGGTGGGGCCACTGTCCTCGGACCCTGCGCCGACGCTGCCCTCGTTCCCGCTGCTGGCCGCGGTGCCGGAGGCGGGGCCCGGGGGGCCGGCGCACTGGGCGGCGGGGGCCGTCCCGTTGGTGGCCGGGGCGGTGGTGGGGTGGTTCGTGGGGCGGGCCTCGGCCGCGGGGTGGTCGCGGGGGCGGACGGCGGGCGCGGTGTGCTGGGCGGCGGTGCTGTGCGCCGGGGCGGTCGCCGCGCTGGCCGTGCCGGCCGGCGGGCCGCTGGGGGTGGGAACGCTGGCCCGGCTCGGGCCGGTGTGGTGGCAGGTGGGCGGAGCAGTGGTGGGCTGGATCGTGGGGGTGGGACTTCCGGTTGCGTTGGCGGTACGGGCCTGGCGGGGCCGCTCGCGAGGCGGGCCGCGGCAGTGGGTGCCGGTGCCCAGGCTCTCGCCGCGCAAGGCGACAGGCGGGGCTGAGACCGCCCCTGGGGCCGTCCCCGGGACCGCTCCTGCGGCCGTCCCCGTGGAGGCGAGCGGCCCGCAGGACGACACCTGCAACCAGCAGGACACCTACGAGCCGTACGACGTCCTGCCCGCCGCGCCCCAGGCGGGGCCGGTGCCTTCGGCGACGCCCTGGTACGACGACCCGGCGCACGAGACCCGCTGGGCGGCCTTGAAGGAGGCGTCCACGCCGCCGGAGGAAGCACCGCCGGAGGAATCCCCGGAGAAGCCCCCGCCCACCGACTGACGCGTCAGCTGCTCTCGCCCAGCAGCCCCCGGAGGTTCTTCGGAAGCAGGTCCGTGCACGACTGCTTCGCCTGGTTGGTGAGCGCGTCGTTCGTGCAGGTGTAGTAGTCGTCGTAGACGAGCCGCGCGGTGAAAACCCCCGCCACCAGGGTGATGGCCAGAGAGGCGGTGACCAGGCCGCTCACCGCCGCGGTGGTCTGGGGGCGGGCGGACTGGGGCGGAACGGGGGTGTCGGGATCCGGGGTGCGGGGCTTGGCGCGCAACGCGCTGATGCCCCAGTACAGGGCCAGGGCACCCAGGAGCAGGGCCAGATACAGCCAGCCGAAGAGGGCGAAGAAGAAGGCCCACATGCCGGAGAGCAGGGCGTAGCGGGCGCGGCGCTGAGCGGGGTCCATGGGGTCCCAGCGCGGGCCCGGACCCGCGTTGCCCTGGCCCTGCGGGCCGCCGCCGGGGCCGGCGCCCGGGCGATTACCGAAGCCGCCGTCGGAGCGGCCCGGCTGGCGGTCGCTCCACTGACTGCCCCACGGGGTGCGCCCTCGGGTGCCGTCGTCGTCCTGGCCGTCGTCCGAGCCCTCGGGGCGGCGCGGCTGCCACGGGCGGTCCGGGGTGCCCTCCGGCGGTGGGGCGAAGGGGTTGTCGTCCTCGGCCGCACCGCCCCGCCCCTTGCCGTTCTTCTTGTCGGAGGAAGGGGCGTCCGGCGGCGAGGCGGGCTGCTCCCGCAGCAGCATGCCGCTGCGCTCCCCTCCCTGCACCGACTGCGGGGGGAGCGTGAGGAGTCGCAGGCTGCGGTCCGACATCAAGTGAGCGTCTTCCCCTTGAAGGATGTAGCACGGCGTGGATGGAACGGTTCGGTGGGCCCGTCGGCGCGAGCCTCACCCGGTGAACGCACCGCGCACCACCCGCGTTCCCGGACCGGTCCCTCCCAGACGCTACCTTCCGGCCACGCCCCCGTCCCGTGGGGGCCTTCCGGTGTGCCGGTATCGTTGCTGACGTTCGGCCGCTTCGTAGACTTCCCCGTATCCCGGGGCTCGAAGCATTCGTACGACCGTACAAACGCTCCCCCGAGAAAGGGCCCCGCCGTGGCCGCCAAGCCCGTGGCCGAGCAGGCCAGGCCGGTCAAGCGACTGGTCGTGCTGGTCTCCGGATCCGGTACGAACCTACAGGCGCTCCTTGACGCCATCGAGACGACCGGCGCGGCGGCCTACGGTGCCGAGATCGTGGCCGTCGGGGCGGACCGCGACAATATCGAGGGGCTCGCGCGGGCCGAGCGGGCCGGGATTGCCACCTTCGTCCGCAAGGTCAAGGACTTCGAGACCCGCGAGGAGTGGGACACCGCCCTCGCCGAGGCCGTCTCCGCGTACGAACCGGACCTCGTGGTGTCCGCCGGGTTCATGAAGATCGTGGGGAAGGAGTTCCTCGCGCGCTTCGGCGGGCGGTTCGTGAACACCCACCCCGCGCTGCTGCCCAGTTTTCCGGGGGCCCACGGAGTGCGCGACGCGCTCGCGTACGGAGCCAGGGTCACCGGCTGCACCGTCCACTTCGTCGACGACGGCGTCGACACCGGACCGATCATCGCCCAGGGCGTGGTGGAGATCCGGGACGAGGACGACGAGAGCGCTCTGCACGAGCGCATCAAGGAAGTCGAGCGAAGGCTGCTCGTCGAGGTCGTGGGGCGGCTCGCCCGCAACGGCTATCGCATTGAGGGACGAAAGGTAGTTATCCAGTGACCGCCGAGAGCATCGAGAACGGCAAGCGGGCCATCCGTCGCGCGCTCGTCAGCGTCTACGACAAGACCGGGCTCGAAGAGCTTGCCCGCGGGCTGCACGAAGCCGGCGTCGAACTCGTCTCCACCGGGTCCACCGCGGGCCGTATCGCCGCCGCCGGCGTCCCCGTCACCAAGGTCGAGGAGCTCACCGGCTTCCCCGAGTGCCTGGACGGCCGCGTCAAGACCCTGCACCCGCGCGTGCACGCCGGCATCCTCGCCGACCTGCGGCTCGAGGACCACCGGCAGCAGCTGGCCGAGCTGGGCATCGAGCCCTTCGACCTGGTGGTCAGCAACCTCTACCCGTTCCGCGAGACCGTCGCCTCCGGTGCCACCCCCGACGAGTGCGTCGAGCAGATCGACATCGGCGGCCCGTCGATGGTCCGCGCGGCCGCCAAGAACCACCCGTCCGTCGCGATCGTCACGAGCCCCGCGCGGTACGGCGACGTCCTCGCCGCGGTCAAGGACGGCGGCTTCGACCTCACCACCCGCAAGCGGCTCGCCGCCGAGGCCTTCCGGCACACCGCCGAGTACGACATCGCGGTCGCCAGCTGGTTCGCCAGCTCCTACGCCCCCGTGGACGAGTCGCTCTTCCCCGACTTCCTCGGCGCCACCCTGGAGCGCCGCAACACCCTGCGCTACGGCGAGAACCCGCACCAGCCCGCCGCGCTCTACGTCGACGGCACGGGCGTCGGCCTCGCCGAGGCCGAGCAGCTGCACGGCAAGGAGATGTCGTACAACAACTACACGGACACGGACGCCGCGCGCCGCGCCGCGTACGACCACACCGAGCCGGCCGTCGCGATCATCAAGCACGCCAACCCCTGCGGTATCGCGGTCGGTTCGGACGTCGCCGAGGCGCACCGCAAGGCACACGCGTGTGACCCGCTGTCGGCCTTCGGCGGCGTCATCGCCGTCAACCGGCCGGTGAGCCGGGAGATGGCGGAGCAGGTCGCCGAGATCTTCACCGAGGTCATCGTCGCGCCCGACTACGAGGACGGCGCCCTCGAAGCCCTCGCCAAGAAGAAGAACATCCGGGTCCTGAAGGCCCCGGCCGCGCCCGCGCACCCCGCCGAGGTCAAGCCCATCGACGGCGGCGCGCTCCTCCAGGTCACCGACCGCCTCCAGGCCGAGGGCGACGACCCGGCGAACTGGACGCTGGCGACCGGCGACGCCCTGAGCGCGGACGAGCTCGGCGAGCTCGCCTTCGCCTGGCGGGCCTGCCGGGCCGTCAAGTCCAATGCCATCCTCCTCGCCAAGGACGGCGCGTCGGTCGGCGTCGGCATGGGGCAGGTCAACCGGGTCGACTCCGCGAAACTGGCCGTGGAGCGGGCCGGCGCCGAGCGCGCGCAGGGCTCGTACGCGGCCTCGGACGCCTTCTTCCCGTTCCCGGACGGCCTGGAGGTCCTCCTGGAAGCCGGTGTGAAGGCGGTCGTCCAGCCGGGCGGCTCGGTCCGTGACGAACTCGTCGTCGAGGCCGCGCAGAAGGCCGGCATCACGATGTACTTCACGGGGACGCGGCACTTCTTCCACTGACACTGACAACCGGCCCGAGGGCGGCGCTACGTCGAACTGCGCAGCGCCGCCCACGTGTTGGGCCCCACCTGGCCGTCCACTTCCAGCCCCTTGGCGCTCTGGAACTGCTTGACCGCCGACTGGGTGTCCTTGCCGAACTCACCGTCCACGCCCGAACCGCCCACGCTGTAGCCGCGCTTGGTGAGCATGCACTGCACCTGCACGACCCGCTGGCCCTTGTCGCCGTAGTCGGTGAGTTCGGTGCCGGAGTAGTAGGTGCAGCCGGAGATCCAGGCGGGGGTGGCCGGGGGCGCCGCGGTCTTGGTCACCGTGGCGGTGGGGGTGGGGGCGGTGCTGGTTCCACCGCCCGTGCCGCCGCCGTTTCGGGTGGCCGTCGCGGACGGAGTGCTGTCCGGCGCGCTGCTGCTCTCCTCGGGGGCGGCCGTCTGCGGCTCGCTCTTGTCCTTCTTCTTCTCGCCGGCGTCCTTGCCGGAGGGCGAGGCGGAGGCCCCGGTCGCGGAAGAGGCCGGTGCGGCGGAGGCGCTGACACTGCCGGAGCGCGTCGGGGCGGCGGCGGCCGGGGAGTCGAGGCCCGGACGGGTGAGCAGGAAGGCACCGACGGCCACGGCTCCGACGGCGATCCCCGCGACGGCGGCCAGGAGGGGCCTCCGCCGCCTACCGGAACCGGTGGCCGGTGCGGGGACCGGTGAGAGCACCGGCTCCGTGGGCGTGCGGAAGTGGGGGGACTGGCGGACGGGCACGCCCTCCAGCACCGCACATCCCTGCTGCCGGTCCAGGAGCCGGGCGGCCAGTGTGTCGTGCCAGTGGGACGCGCGGCCGTGCCCGGCGGCCGTGGCCGCGTCGATCAGCTGCCGCGGGGCGGGACGCCCGGCGGGGTCCTTGGCGAGACAGGCGGACAGCAGCGCGGCCAACGCGGGGTCCGCCTGGGCGAGTTCGGCCATGACCTCGGTGTCGGGTGCCTCGAAGGCGACCCGGTGCATGACGTCCACGCCGGTCCCGTCGCCGAAGGGGGCGTGACCGGTGGCGGCGTAGACGATGGTGCAGCCGAGGGAGAAGACGTCGGAGGCGGCGTCGCAGCGGCCCTCGCGCAGGTACTCGGGCGCCATGTACGCGGCCGTGCCGACCCGGTTGCCGGTCGTGGTGATCGCGCTGCTGTCGGCCGCGCGGGAGATGCCGAAGTCGATGACGTGCGTGCCCCGGGGGGACAGGATCACGTTGGACGGCTTGAGATCCCGGTGCACGACCCCGGCGGCGGCCAGCGCCGACAGGGCCTCCCCGAGTTCCGCGACCAGCCGCCACACCCCGGCCGGCTCCAGCAGCCCGCACTCGCGGACGGCCTCGGCGAGGTTGAGTCCGGGCAGGTACTCGGTGGCCATCCACAGCAGCGCGTCGTCGAATCCGGTGCCCAGCAGATGCGGTGCGCGCGGTGTGCGTACCCGGCCGTGCACGGCGGCCTCCCGCTCGAAGCGCCGCCGGAAGTCCTGGCCTTCGGCGTACTCGGGCCGGATCACCTTCACGGCGGCGAGTCCCGGGGCGTCGTCGGCACGCCGGGCCAGATAGACCCGGCCCATGCCGCCGCTGCCGAGCAGCCCGAGCGGGACGTAGGGTCCGATACGTCCGGGATCGGCGGGCAGCAGCGGGGCCGCGCCCGCCTGCCGCAGCGCGTCACCGGCCGCCGGTATGTCTGTCACGGTCCCCCCGACCTGCCTTTTCTTTCCTCAACGTGCTCTCACGTCACGCCAGTTGACTGAGGAGAGGCTAGCGCCCCGCTGCCGGGGAGTGCCGGGATACGGGGGAACGACGCCCGCGCATACGTGAGCGCGGTCTCCGGCCCTCCCCCGAAGGGGCCGGAGACCGCGCGGTCCGCGCCGGGTCAGGTGACCCGGGTGCCGTCGGGCTGGACGCCGGTGACGCGCGTGCCGTCGTGGTGGTAGCCGCCGGTCACCCGCGTGCCGTCCGGGGTGGAGAGATCCCGGTCGGCCGGCGCGGCCCAGTCGCGGTTGCCGTCCGTGACGACGGTCACGCGGGTGCCGTCCGGTGCGGTGCCCTCGCGCGAGTCCGGTACGGCCGCGGACGCGACCGCCGCGGAGCCGGCGACCAGTGCGCCGGCCGCGAGCAGCAGTGCGGCGGGCTTGATGATGTTCACGTCGATACCCCCAGGTGAACTTCGGTGGTGGTGCCGCCGAAGCGGCCTGCGCCCACCCTGCCGGTCCTCCCCTCGCGCGGGTACCTGAGAAGTCTCAGGGTCACATCGCGCCGGGCGGCGTGTACTCCTTGAGGTACTGCGCGATCCGCGCCGCGTAATCGCGGTACTTCGCGGGCACCCCGCCCGCGTCGTTCACCTTGTCGTACGACGTCCGGTAGGCGGCGGCGATCAGCACCCGGCGGTCGCCCGGCAGACCCGCGTCCAGGCGGGGCGCGATCCAGCACAGGTAACGGGCCATCGCCGGGATGGACTCGGCGGGCGGGAAGGGGGGTTGGGGCATGGTGTCGGCGGGTGTGCCGTCGGCGTTCATCCAGTACCGCAGCACCCTCGGCGTCCAACGGGCGATGCCGTACTCGTCGTTGGCCGGATCGGAGAGATCCGGGTCGAAGTTGCTCTCCGCCTTCAGCATGGCGGCGATCAGAGCCGGAGTGACGTCCTCCTGCGCGCAGTCGTGCGCCGACTCGACGATCAGTACCCGGTAGGGGGCCGGGACGCCTTTGTCGGTACGGAGTTCGGCGGCGCCGTAGGTCGCGGGTGAGACGGTCGCCGGTGCGGACGCGTCGCCGGCGGGGCCGTTGTCGTCGGAGGTCCAGTCGCTGATGCCGTAACCGAGCGCGGCCAGTGCGCCGGCGGCGAGCACGGCCGCCGTGATCGTCGTACGACGGAGGCGGCGCGCGAGGGACGGGCGGGGGGAGCGGGCGGTTCCGGCCGCCGTCTCCACGCGGCGCAACAGCGGCTCGACGGTGACGCGCTCGGCGTGCGTGCGGGTGAGGCAGTCGCGGATGATCTCCCGCCAGTCGTCGGGGAGTTCGGGCGACAGCCGCAGGTCGTCGGTGCCGCGGGCGTAGGCGGCGGCCGCGTCCCGGCGGGCCGTCGGGGTGCCGCCGGGCAGCGGGAAGGTGTCGGTGAGGACCAGGTGTGCGAGGACGCCGAAGGCCCAGACGTCGGCGGAGGGGCGGATCCGGCGGCCGCGTTCGCCGATCTCCGCCCACAGGAGTTCCGGCGGGGTGTAGTCGGGTGTGGAGAAGGCGGGGGTGTAGGCGTGGGTGCCCTCCAGTTCCGCGGCCATGTTGAAGTCGGCGAGCCGGGCCGAACCGTCCTCCATCAGCAGGACGTTGGCGGGCTTCAGATCGCCATGCACCCAGTTCGCGCGGTGCAGCTGGGCCAGTCCCTCGCAGATCTGGGCGAGCAGGGCGGGGCCGGACGGCGGACGGGGCTGTGTGGCCAGCAGGGCCGACAGGGAGGTCTGCGCCTTCTCCAGTACGAGGACGGTGGCGCCGTCCAGCTCCGGGCGCTCGGGATCGTCGACGACGAGGGTGTCGTACATCCGGATCAGACGGGGGCGTCTGAGCCTGCGGTACAACTGCACCTCGCGCTCCACGAGTTCCCGCAGATGGGTGAGCCGGCGGGGCGTCCCGGTGCCGGTCGGCAGGAACTTCAGGGCGGCCGTCGCGGGCTGCCCGTCCCGCCGCCGGCCCTCGTACACGCTCCCGAAGGCGCCCGTGGCGATCGGTTCGCGCACCTCCCAGCCGCCCACCCGGTAGCCCCGGGGGACCGGCACGGCGTACGGCTCGGTCACCGGGCCGCCCCGCCGGAACCCGTCAGCACCACCAGGTCCTCCTCGCGGACCAGGTCGAAGCGGAGCGCCAGGGAGACCAGAGACTCCTTCTTGCCGTTCAGCCGCGGGCCCGGGTCGGCCTCCTCCGGGCCGGGCTTCAGGCGCAGCTTCACCGCCAGGTAGTCGATGTTCCACTGCACCGAAGTGCGGGAGGCGGCCGCCCAGTGGGGGCGCAGCCGCTCGACCACCTGGTCCACGGTGGGCAGCGGAGCGTGCGGTTCGCCGCGCAAGCGGGGCTCGCACAGGGCGGCCAGGACCGCGAAGTACCGCTTGGTCCGGTCGACGGAGAAGGCGGGCGCGGTGGTCGTCCCCTCCATGTCGCCGTCGGCGCGCAGATAGTCGTGGCGCGGCGCCCACACGTCGATGGCGATCAGGTCGCCCGCGGCCGGCAGCACGATCCGCGAGAACTCGAAGGGGACCGGCGCCTCCAGGCGCCCCGGCCCGACCTTGATGTGTTCGCCCGCGCCCTCCGGGTTCTCCACGACGTACGTCTGGCGTCCGGACAGGTTGCTCAGCGCCCAGAACGCGCCCTGCGCGGTGATCTCGCCGGCTCTTCGGGACACCCCCTCATGGGGGATCCGCACCGCGCAGGCGGCGCCGCGTCCGAAGGTCAGCCGCTCGCCCGGGGCGAGTCGCAGCTGCTGTGGCGTAGTCCGGTCCTCCGTGGTCGGCGGAGGTACCACGATGATGCTGTACACGGTCCGTCTCCCCGTCCCCGCGTGTCTACGAGCCAGGGTGGGTGACGCCCCGGGGCCGTGTCACGACGTGACACGGCCCCGGGGGAAGTATGGCGAGAAGGCGACGTGGCGATCCGCCGCCGATTGTGGTGAAGCGGTGCTCAGTTCGTCCGGATGACGATGGACGAGCAGACCTTGTCGGCGAAGGTCTGACGCTTGGCGTCCCAGGCCGGCCACAGCCAGCCGAGGTAGCACGCGAGGCTGTCCAGGAAGTGCGCGAGACGGCGGACGAAGGCCATGCCGACGCCGAGGGGCTGTCCGTCGCTCTCCCGCACCAGGCGGATGCCGAGCGCCTTCTTGCCGAGCGTCTGGCCGGTACGGCCCTCCATGATCAGCAGCCAGATCGCGATGCCGATGATGCCGAGGTAGCCGATGATCACCAGGGCCGCCGTCTTGTTGGCCGCTCCGACGCCCACGATGATGTACGGGACCACGAACACGAGCATGTCGACCAGGGTGCCGAGGAAGCGCTGGCCCCAGTTCGCGTACGGGGGCTGCGCGCCGTAGCCCGGCTGCTGCGGGTAGCCGTAGGCGGAGGCCGGGACCTGCGGCGCCTGCGGGTAGCCGTAGCCAGGCTGCTGGGGGTATCCCTGCTGTGGCGGTACGCCCTGGGGAGCCTGCTGCGGGTATCCGTAACCGGGCTGCTGCTGCGGCGGCTGCTGGGGGTAGCCGTAACCGGGCTGCTGCTGGGGGTTCTGGGGGTTCTGCGGCTGCTCGTAAGGGTTGTTGGGCGAGCCGAAACTCATGATGATCCTCCGTGGGCCAAGCTGGGGACAATGCGGACTGCGCGGAGGAACGTCACGGTCTGAGCGGTTTGCCCCCCGAACATCAACCGCGATACTGCGCCAGACATCGTTCTAGGCAGGTGTGTTGTTGTCCACCCTCATTCGGTATGTGTTGTGCAAGTGCAACCTCGCCGATCTTGAGCGGGCCAATGGTGGAACCCGGATTGGAACCGGGGCCGGGTCATCCGCGAGGATGGGGACATGACCGCCCAGATTCTCGATGGCAAGGCCACCGCAGCCGCGATCAAGTCCGATCTGACCGCCCGCGTGGCGGCGCTGAAGGAGAAGGGCGTCACGCCCGGCCTCGGCACGATCCTCGTCGGGAGCGACCCCGGCAGCCAGAAGTACGTCGCCGGCAAGCACCGGGACTGTGCGGAGGTCGGCATCGCCTCCATCCAGCGTGAACTGCCCGAGACGGCCACGCAGGAGGAGATCGAGGCGGTCGTCCGCGAGCTGAACGACGACCCGGAGTGCACCGGTTACATCGTCCAGCTGCCGCTGCCCAAGGGCATCGACGAGAACCGCATCCTCGAACTCATGGACCCGGGCAAGGACGCGGACGGACTGCACCCGATGAACCTCGGGCGGCTGGTCCTCAACGAGCCGGCGCCCCTGCCGTGCACGCCGAACGGTGTGCTGACGCTGTTGCGCCGGTACGGCGTCGAGATCAAGGGCGCGGAGGTGGTGGTCGTCGGCCGTGGCGTGACGATCGGCCGCTCGATGCCGCTGCTGCTCACCCGGCGCAGTGAGAACGCGACGGTGACCCAGTGCCACACCGGCACCCGTGACCTGTCCTCGCACCTCAAGCGCGCGGACATCATCGTCGCCGCCGCCGGTTCCGCGCACCTGATCCGTCCCGAGGACGTGAAGCCGGGCGCCGCCGTTCTCGACGTCGGCGTCTCCCGCAACGCCGAGGGCAAGATCGTCGGCGACGTCCACCCCGGCGTCGCCGAGGTCGCCGGCTTCCTCTCCCCGAACCCCGGCGGCGTCGGCCCGATGACCCGCGCCCAGCTGCTCGTCAACGTGGTCGAGGCGGCGGAGCGCAGTGTCGGCTGAGGCGCGGGGCCCCGAGAAGCGGGGCTCCCGGGAGGCGGGCGCACCGTCGGCCGAGGCGGGCGGGTCGCGGACGGCGGGTGTGGATGCGGCCGAGACGCAGGGTCACCGGGAGGC
>NZ_KQ948657.1:430638-592297 GCF_001514145.1 Streptomyces canus | reverse complement strand
AACCGCGGTGCGGGACTCCCGGCATCCGGGCGCGTCCCGAAAGCCGGGTGCCAGGACGGCCGAGACAGAGGAGCTCCGTATGTCGGGTGCCACCGCCGCCGAGGCGGAGGAGGCCCGGGAGTCCGGTGCCACGGTTGCCGCGGAGGGTGCAGCCGAGGAGTCGGACGGCGTCGATGGCGAGTCGGACAACCTGTCGGATCCCGAGTCGCAGGCCGAAGTCGTCGTGCGGGACGCGATCAGTGCGCCCGATGCCGACGGGCGGCCCCGGCGGGCGACCCGGCGGTTTCCGCTGTTCACCAGGGACACCGCGCGGCCCGAGGGCGGTGGCCGGGCCGCGCCGCGGGACGCTCCGGCGCCCGCCCGGCAGTGGCCGGTGCTCGCCGTGCTGGCCACGGTGGGGCTCGGGCTGCTGCTGACCGCCCTGGACCAGTTCCGTTACGGCACGCTGCTCATCGGCCTCGCCCTGCTCGCCGGTGCAGTGCTGCGCTGGCTGCTGCCGGACGTCGGCATGCTCGCCGTGCGCTCGCGCTTCACCGACATCGCCACCTACGGCGTGCTCGGCACCGCGATCGTCCTGCTGGCGATGATGGTGCAGCCCAACCCGTGGCTGGTGATCCCCTTCCTCAAGGACACCCTGCACTTCACGGTCAGCAGCAGCTGACCCGAGCAGCACGGGACGGCGGTCCGCCCCCACCCCCGATGAGGGACGGACCGCCGTCACGGCCCAGCTTCCCGTGCCGTGAACGGCCTGTTCAACGGCTGTCAGTTCGCTGTGGCACAGCCGTGACCGTTCCGGCACGGTGTGCGCGACCAGCCGCAACCGCCCTCGGATGAGGAACCGATCAGGCCTCTGGCGTCGTCACTTGCCTGGAAGCAGGTGAGGACGCCGTGGAGGTGGGCGATGAGTGGCTGGCAGGCGCTGCCCGACGATCTGCCGCCGGAGGTACGGCACTTCGTGGAGCAGCTCAGACAGCTCAAGGACCGCACGGGGCTCAGCCTGGTCGCGCTCGGCGCCCGCACCGCGTACAGCAAGTCCTCCTGGCACCGCTATCTCAACGCCACCCAGCCACCGCCCCGCCAGGCCGTCGCCGCCCTGTGCCGTATCGCGGGTCTCGGCACCACCGACGCCGACCGCTTCGGTGTGCGCTGGGAACTGGCGGTCCAGGCCTGGCCCCGCCCGACGACGGCGCCCGCACCGACCGCCGGGGGCGAGGAGTACGAGGACGATCCGACCCTGCCGTGGTGGGACGAGCGCCCCGAAGAGGGCGGCCGCGGAATGAACCGCTTGTTGCTGTTCGCCGTACTTCTGCTTGTCCTCCTGCTGTTGGCCGGGGTGGCCGGTGCCGTGGCGTCCGGGTGAGCCGGGAACTCCCGTGACGGGCGTTATTACCGGTGTGTTGGTGTGTTCCTCCTGTGACGATGTATTGACAAGTTCGCGCATTTGACACGGAACCGTTCGACAGCGGAGCTAATGTGTCGAACTTGCCGACGCCCCCGTGCGTCTTCACGCCGGGAGCTGAGATCCTTGGCGGACGCACTCCTGTGGGGGGCACGGGGGAGCGGGAACAAACAGCACCGACCGGGGGGAAGAGGGGGAGCAATGCCTCGCTGGAAGGCTTTGCCGGATGAACTGGATCCGCAGGTCAGGGAGTTCGCGAGCCAATTGCGGCGGCTCGTGGACCGCAGCGGCCTGAGCATCGCGGCCGTCGCCGACCGCACGGGTTACAGCAAGACGTCCTGGGAGCGGTATCTCAACGGCCGGCTGCTCGCGCCGAAGGGCGCGATCGTCGCCCTGGCCGAGGTCACCGGCACCAATCCCGTTCACCTGACCACGATGTGGGAGCTCGCCGAACGGGCCTGGAGCCGTTCGGAGATGCGCCACGACATGACCATGGAGGCCATCCGGATCTCCCAGGCGCGGGCCGCGCTCGGCGAGTTCGGGGCGCCGCCCGCCAACGTCAAGGGCGGCAAGACGGCCCGCAGGAGCAGCAGCGCGACGGCGACGCCGGGGGTGGCGGGACCCGCGGGAGTCGCCCCCACGGTGCCGCCGCAGCCGACGGCGCCGGAAGCCGACAGCGTGGAGGCGCGGCAGGGCTCCTCGGGCAAGAACTCCTGGGGCGTGGCCGGATATCAGGGGCCGTCGCAGCCCTCCTCGGGACGTACGGCCGCGGCGGCGCCCGTCTCCGCCGGCGGTCCGGCGTGGACGCCGGGGGCGCCCGGGCCGTACGACGAGCCGCAGGACGCGCGGCCCGGGGACGCCCCCTCCGGTGGCGCCGGTGGGTCGGCCGGGTCCGGTGGCTCCGGTGGCGGGAAGCGGCGGCTGACGATGTTCCTCTCGGGGGTCGTCGGGGTGCTGGTCGTGGTCGCCGCCGTGTTCTTCCTGACCGACGGAGGCGGCGACAAGAAGCGGACGGGGGCCGACAAGTCCCCGTCACCGTCCGCCAGCACGTCCGTCTCGCTGCCCGCCGGGGTGAAGTGCAGTGGTGCGGGCTGCACCGGCAAGGACGCCGAGGCCATGGGATGCAGTGGGAACCTGGTGACGACCGCCAAGACCGCGACGGTGGGGGCGACCGTGGTCGAGGTGCGGTACAGCGAGACCTGTGGCGCGGCCTGGGGGAGGGTCACGCAGGCCGGGCAGGGGGACAAGGTCGAGGTGACCGCGGGGAAGGCGACCGAGCAGAGCGGGAACATCACCGAGGCCGGGGACACGATCGCCTATACGCCGATGGTGGCCGTGAAGGACGCCGGTGAGGCGAAGGCCTGCGTGACGCTGGCTTCCGGGCAGTCGGGGTGCACCGAATGAGGGGGTGACCCCTGGACAGGTAAATCTTCAGCGACCGTGCATGGGGTGCTGAATCGGGGGCACGCGAACCGTACCCCCACGGGAGTCCGGAAACCGGTACCCCCATACGGCGGCCGCCTTCGTCCACCCTCTCCCGGACGGGCGGCCGCCTCTTTTGTCGGGGGATCGCGGGGCGGTTGTGGGGTGGGCCACACGGGGCCGGACGTCCGACATCCCGGATGCGCGATAGCCTGACCGCTGGATCTCTCTTGACGCCAAGAGATCGATCAAACGTCCGGGGCAGGGACGCCCCACCGCCAGCTGTCATACGGAGAACGCCATGACCCGCACTCCCGTGAACGTCACCGTCACCGGCGCGGCCGGCCAGATCGGTTACGCCCTGCTCTTCCGCATCGCCTCCGGCCAGCTGCTCGGCGCGGACGTGCCGGTCAAGCTTCGCCTCCTGGAGATCACCCCCGCGCTGAAGGCCGCCGAGGGCACCGCCATGGAGCTCGACGACTGCGCCTTCCCGCTGCTCCAGGGCATCGACATCACGGACGACCCGAACGTCGCCTTCGACGGCACCAACGTCGGTCTGCTCGTCGGCGCCCGCCCCCGCACCAAGGGCATGGAGCGCGGTGACCTCCTGGAGGCCAACGGCGGCATCTTCAAGCCGCAGGGCAAGGCCATCAACGACCACGCCGCGGACGACGTGAAGATCCTGGTCGTCGGCAACCCGGCCAACACCAACGCGCTGATCGCCCAGGCCGCCGCCCCGGACGTACCGGCCGCGCGCTTCACCGCGATGACCCGCCTGGACCACAACCGCGCGCTGACCCAGCTCGCGAAGAAGACGGGCACCACGGTCGCCGACATCAAGCGTCTGACCATCTGGGGCAACCACTCCGCCACCCAGTACCCGGACATCTTCCACGCCACGGTGGCAGGCAAGAACGCCGCCGAGACCGTCAACGACGAGAAGTGGCTGGCCGAGGACTTCATCCCGACCGTCGCCAAGCGCGGCGCCGCGATCATCGAGGCCCGTGGCGCGTCCTCCGCCGCCTCGGCCGCCAACGCCGCCATCGACCACGTCCACACCTGGGTCAACGGCACCGCGGACGGCGACTGGACCTCCATGGGTATCCCGTCGGACGGTTCCTACGGCGTCCCGGAAGGCCTGATCTCGTCCTTCCCCGTCACCACCAAGGACGGCGTCTACGAGATCGTCCAGGGCCTGGAGATCAACGAGTTCTCCCGCGCCCGCATCGACGCCTCCGTGAAGGAGCTCGAGGAGGAGCGCGAGGCGGTACGCGCGCTCGGCCTCATCTGAGTCTTCTCGACGGCTCTGTCACGAGCCTGCACGGGCCCTGTTCCGGTTCCTTCCGGAACAGGGCCCGTGGCCGTTTTTCGCCCTACGGTCGACGCAGTACCCGGTGGGGTGATGCGGGGGGTTCGATATGAACGGCTGGAACGGCTACAGCTCCGGTTCCGGAGCGGAACACGAACCGAGCGAGGAGAGAGGCCGGGCGGCCTGGAGCTCGGGGGAGACGGGGACCGCCCCGCCGTGGGCGTCCGCCCGGACACAGACCTCCTTCGCGCCTCCCTGGGCGACGGCCGGGACACCGGCTGCCCCCGCCCCTGAGTGGCCACCGGCGGCGGCGGCTCCCACGGGTCCCCCGCACGCGCCCCACCGGGTCCGACGGGTGCTCGCCGCCCTCGCGGTGGCCGTCCTGGTCGGGGTCTCGGTCGGGGTCGGTGTCTGGTGGTTCCTCCGCGACACCTCCCTCGGATCCGGTTCCGGAAGGGGCGCCGGTCCGGCCCCGAGCGTCACGGCCACGCCGTCCCCGTCGGCTTCCGCCTCCACCGCCTCGGGGTACCGCCGTGTCCAGGATCCCGTCGGCTACACCGTCGACGTTCCCCGGGGCTGGACCCGCACCGAGAAGCAGGGCGAGTCCGCTCCGATCGTCGTCTACGACGCCCCCGCCGACGGCCGACGGCTCCAGGTCTTCCGGGTCGCGGAGGACACCCCGGCCCAGTCCCTCGGCCTGGCCGAGAACGACCCCGGCTACGGCTTCTCGCGCCGGCCCGGCTACCAGGTCGTCGACCGGGCCTCCGGCACCACCTGGGCCGAGCTCGCCTACCGCTACGACGACACGGACCTCGGCGCCCGCCAGGTCGTCGACCACCGCTTCCGGGCCGCCGACGGGAGGCTGTACGCGATCCGCGCCACCGGCCCCGCCGCCCTCGCGCCCGCGCTGGTGCGCGAGCCGCTCACCAGGGCGCTGGCCTCCTTCTGCCCGGCGGACACGGAGTGCGGCGTGGGGGCGGAGTGAGCCCTCGGTCCGCCGAGACCCGAGGTCAGCCGGTCAGTCGCTTCTCGAACCAGTAGTCGCCGTAGACGTGGTCCACGTACGGCGGGATCTCCGTGTAGCCGCACGCCAGGTACATCGTCCGCGCCTCGGTGAGCGAGGCGTGCGTGTCGAGCCGAAGGACGGCCAGGCGGCGGGCGGCGGCCTCCGTCTCCAGGGCCGCGAGGATCCGCCGGGCGAGGCCGAGGCGGCGGGCGTCCGGGTGCACCCACACATGGCGGATCTCGCCGACGCGCGGCTCCAGCCGGCGCAGCGCGCCGCAGCCCACGGGGCGGCCCTCCTCGTACGCCACGAAGAACGCGCCCGCGTTCCCGGACACCTCCTCGGGGCGCACCAGGTCGGACTTGTCGAAGCCCTCCGGGAAGCGGGCGTCGATGTCGGCGGCGTAGGCGTCGAGGCAGGCGCGGGCGTCGGGGGCGGCGCCGTCGACCCGGGCCACGGTGATACCGGCCAGGCGCAGCAGGCGCTGGGCGGTGCTCATCGCCTCCGTGAGCCGGTCGCGCTGGGGCCCGGTGAGTCCGTCGAGCAGACCGGCCGCGAGGGCGTCGGCCCTGCGGTTCTGCTCGTCGAGTTCGATGCGTCCGGCGCGGGTCAGCTCGACCATGCGCAGCCGGCTGTCGCCCGGGTGGACGCTGATCCGGACCATGCCCTGCGCCTGCAGGGTCTTCGCCATCCGGCTCAGATATCCGGCGTCCAGACCGAGCCGGGTCCTGAGCTCGCGCAGCGAGACCCCCTCACCGATCTCGAACAGCAGCCGCGCCTCGCCGAGCGGGCGGTCCTGGCCGAGGTAGTGGTCGTCCAGGGCGCCGATACGGCGGGTGAAGTAGCGGTTGAACCGGCGGAACTCCGCCACGTGCACTGTCGACACCGGGTCCATAATCTTTGACTTTAGTCAAATGAATCTGCCGCTGTCCACAGGTCCGCATTCCGGTTTGCCGACCCCACCCGCACCTCTATGCTGATTGGTTGTCAACAACAGCACTGAGCAAGGCCTTTGCACGCATCGGGGGAAGTGGCGTGAGTACTGCGTTCGTGCCTCAGCAACCGCAGCCGACATCGGGCGGCGCACCGCCTTCGTCGGCACCACCCGGACCGGCCACGCCACCGCACGCCAGTGAGGCGACCCGGCTGCTGTGCGCGGGCACCTACCTGGATTCCGGTTACCGGGACCGGGTCATCGAGCAGCTGCACCTGAACGAACAGCGGATCGTGGCGCCCTCGCTCGGCCTCGACGCGGCCCGGGTGCTCGCGCACGCGCTGCGGGCCCGGCGCCAGGAGCTCCTGTGGGCCGGGCTGATCCTGGGCCTGTGGGTGATCGGGCTGCCGCTGACCGGTGGGCTGATGTTCGTGTTCCTCGGTCCCAGCCTGATGCTCGCGGCCGCCTCATGGATCCGGGGCAAGAGCGCGAACCCGCCGCTGTACCGGCGGGTGCCGGCCTTCTTCGTGCGCTGGTGGGGGCGGCTCGTCTTCGCCACGTTCCTGATCCTGGCCCTCGTCGTCGCGTTCGGCGGAGGCGACGACGACTCCTCGTCCTACGGTGACTCGTACGGCTATGGCGACTCGTACGGCTCCTACGGCGACTCGACCGGCCCGTCCGATCTGCTGTTCCCCGACTTCGACGGGGTCAGCGGGCTGATCGGGCCCCTGCAGGCCTGGCTGGTGATCGTCGTCTTCGCGCTGATCGCGGGGTGCGTGGCCGCGCAGCGCGGACAGTTCGCCCGGGCGATGGGCGCCGAACTGTCCCCGCAGCGCTTCCCTGACGCGGCCGGCGACCCCGCCGAGCGGGCCGAGGGACAGCGGTTCCAGCGGCTGAAGCAGCGCATCCGGATCGAGCAGCACGCGCCGCTGGTCATGTACCACGAGAAGCGTCCCTTCTGCGGGGCCGGGGCCGCCTACGAGACCTGGGTGCTCGCCGTCGAGCTGCGGCCCGACGAGATGAAGAAGGAACAGCTGCCGCTGAACAACCGCGCGGTCCTGGAGAAGATCCGCCCGCTGCTCGAACAGCTGCGGCTGCCCTCCGAGTTCGCCGGACACACGGTCCGCGACCGGCTGCGCTGGCTGGAGATCGACGAGTGCGTGTTCCTGCCCGCGGAGGGGCTGCGTCGGCGCGAGGAGGCGCCGTACCACCCGCAGGCCTTCGAGGACCACCGGGCGCGCGCGGTCGAGGAGGGCGCCGAGAAGCGGCGGCACTTCCTGCGGATCCGGGTCGGCGGATGGGAGGAGGAGCTGGTCGTCACGGTCTTCGTGCGGGTCCACACCCAGGGCCGGATGCTCATGCTGGAGATCGCCCCGCATGTGCTGCTGCCGGTGCGCGAGGACTTCAAGGACGCCGACCGCACGGCCCACACCTACCGGCACAACAACGTCGTCGGGAAGGCGGCCTGGGCGGTGGCCCGGGTGCCGGGCTCCGCGGCCCGCTCCCTGGTCACCCTGGGCAGGGGCGTGGGGTACGCGTGGAAGCTGCTGACCGGCGGCCACGCGGGCGCGCTGCCCGACGGTCCGGCGCTGTCGGTGCGGGAGCTGGGCTCGGTGGACGAGGGGTCCCGTTTCCAGGAGATGGACGCCTCCCGCTACCTCAGGAGCGTGCAGGACCGGGTCGCGCACGGCGTGCTGACCGCGCTGGCCGAATCCGGTTACCAGACCGGCGAGTTCGTCCAGAAGATCGTGAACATCAGCAGCGGCGGCGTGAACGTCGAGGGCGGTGTCCACGGCAGCACCTTCGCGGTGGGCAAGAACGCCACCGCGTCCTCCGGCAACGGCGGCGCGGGGTCCGCGCCGCAGAAGGGAACCAGCGGCAATGACAACGGATGAGCCAGGCGTCAGCATCAGCGGTGGTGTCCACGGCAGCACCTTCGCCATCGGCAGCCACGCGCACGCCGAGAGCCACCACGGTACGGCGCCCCAGCGGGACGAGGCCGCCGAGGCGCTCCTGACCGCCGTACGGGAACTCCGCGAGGACCTCACGCGACTCCGGGCCACCGACGAGACGGCGGCACTGGACAGCGCCCTGGCCGAGACGGAGGAGGAGATCGTCACGACGGGGCAGGCGGGGCCGACCCGTCGGGAACGCCTGCGGGCGCTGCTGGACGACTCGCAGGCGCTGGTCGGTCTGGTCGCTTCGGCGGGGGCCGTGGCGGGGCTGCTGGGATTGTGAGAGGGCGCGGTGCGGTAAGTGCCGGTCTACGGGGGACGCGGTGAAGGGGAAGGGGACGCCATGAGCGGGGGCGTGCGGTACTGGAACGAGGAGACGCAGCGGTGGGAGGAGGGCGACGGGAGCGGGACCGCGACCGGTCCGGTCACTCCGCCGCCACCGGCCCGGCCGGGCGCTGTGCCGACGTGGCCGCCGGGGGTGTCCGGGGCCGCGGCCGGAGCATCGGCCGGGGCGCCGCCGGCTGACGGGACCGCCGCGCCCACGGCCGGGCCGGTCGCGCCCGTGTGGCCGCCGGCGGCCGGGTCGGTCGGCGCGGAGGCGGCCCCCGACAAGACCGTGGGCGCGGCTGCGGGGTCCGGCTCCACGGAACCGTCTGCCAAGGCCGCCCCCGTCCTGCCGCCCCCGCCCTCCCCTCCCGCCGGCTGGCCCGGAACCGGAGGCGGCAGCACCTGGCACGGACCCGGCGCCCCCGACGGCGGCTGGTCCTCCGTCGAGCAGCTCGGTGCCGGATCCGCGCCCTCGGCCGAGTGGTCGGGGACTTCCTGGTCGACCGCCGCACAGACCGCCGCACCGACCGCCGCTCAGACGGCCGCTCAGACGGCCGTCACCGCGCCTCCCACCGGAACGAACCGTCGGCTCCTCTGGTCCGTGCTCGGCGGGGTCGCCGCCGTCGGGGTCGCCGTGACCCTGATGCTGACGCTTGTCGGCGGCGGGGACGAGGACGACAAGGCCGGTGACGCGAACCCGACGCCCACGGGAGTCGTCTCACAGCAGAGCGGCCCCTACGAGTCGCCGACCCCCTCGCCGACCGAGGACACGGCGTCCCCGCTCGCCTCGGCGCCCGAACTCCCCGCCGGATACGAGCTGTACGAGGACGAGGAGGGCTTCCGTATCGCACGGCCCGCGGGCTGGTCGCGCACCACCGTGACGTCCAAGTACGGCATCGACGTGGTCAACTACCGCAGCGCGGACGGCGAACGCCGGCTTCAGGTCTACCAGGTCGCGGAGGAGTCCCCGGAGGCGTCCTTCGAGCTCTACCTCTCCGCCGAGACCAGCAAGCCGGACGGCTTCGAGAAGCTGGACCTCCAGCCCGTCGAGGAGGACGGGTTCACGGGTGAACGCCTGGAGTACCGGGCCGACTCCCTCAGCGGTGAGCCGGACGTGGGCCCCTGGCACGTCTACGACGAGCGGTTCGTCGCCCAGGACGGCCTCATCTACGCGATCGCCGCGTACGGCCTGGAGGACGACGGCAGCCAGGACGAACTGGAGCTCCTGACCACCGCTCTCTCCGGCTTCTGCGCGCCGTACTCCTGCGACGCGGCGTCGATCGACTGAACCGGCGTCCGGCCGCACCCGCAGCCTTTCCTTTTGTCCTGCTTTGCCCTCATGTTCAGTGAGCCAGCCCACTTTCGGCCACCGATTGCGCATGCAATCGAGGCGCGGGGGCAGGCGACGACGGTCCCCGTGAGTGACACCCGTGTGACGCAGGGGAACTGAACAGGAACGGAAGGCAACACCGATCATGGCCGGACAGCAGGCGCGGCAGGAGCCGCAGACCATCCACGCGGGCGGCGAGTGGCGCGCAGCCGTCTCCGGAGCCACCCGCGAGATCCTCGACCCTGCCGACGCGCGGCCGTTCGCCGTGGTCGCCGAGGGGGACGAGAAGGACACCGACCTGGCGGTCGCCGCCGCCCGCCAGGCCTTCGACTCGGGACAAGGCCCCTGGCCGCTCACCCCCGTCGCCGAACGCGCGGCACTTCTGCGCCGCGTCGCCGATCTTCTTGTACGCGACCGCGAAGAGCTCGGCCTGCTGGAGAGCCGTGACGCGGGCAAGACCGTGGAGGAGGGCCGGGTCGACATCGACTGTGTCGCCGACGCCTTCCGCTACTTCGCCGACCTGGTCGCGGGCGAGGCGCCGGGCCGGGTGGTCGACGCCGGCTCGACCGACATCCACAGCGTCGTCGTCCACGAACCCGTCGGCGTGTGCGCGCTGATCACGCCCTGGAACTACCCGCTTCTCCAGGCCAGTTGGAAGATCGCTCCCGCGCTCGCGGCCGGCAACACCTTCGTGGTCAAGCCGAGCGAGATCACCCCGATGACGACGATCGCCCTCATCGAGCTGATGGTCGAGGCCGGTCTGCCGGAAGGCGTGGCCAACATCGTCACCGGGCCCGGCCACACGGTCGGCGCCCGGCTCGCCGAGCACCCCGACGTGGACCTCGTCTCCTTCACCGGTGGCCTGGTCAGCGGCACGAAGGTCGCGCAGGCGGCGGCCGTCTCGGTGAAGAAGGTCGCCCTCGAACTCGGCGGCAAGAACCCCAACGTCGTCTTCGCCGACGCCTGCGCCACCCCCCAGGGCTTCGACACCGCCGTCGACCAGGCCCTCAACGCCGCCTTCATCCACAGCGGCCAGGTCTGCTCCGCGGGCGGCCGCCTCATCGTCGAGGAGTCCGTCCGGGACCGCTTCGTCGCCGAACTCGCCCGCCGGGCCTCGAAGATCCGCCTCGGCCGCGGCACCGAGGACGGTGTCGAGTGCGGGCCGCTGGTCTCCGAGCAGCAGCGCGCCAAGGTCGAGTCGTACGTCGCCTCCGCGCTCGCCGAGGGCGCGGTGCTGCGCTCCGGCGGACAGCGCCCCGAGCCGTCGGCCGAGCGTCCCGCCGACGGCTACTTCTACGAGCCGACCGTCCTCGACCGCTGCCACCGCGAGATGCGGGTCGTGCGGGAGGAGGTCTTCGGACCGGTCCTCACCGTCGAGACCTTCCGCACCGAGGACGAGGCGATCGCCCTCGCCAACGACACCGAGTACGGCCTCGCCGGCGCCGTCTGGACCACCGACGCCGGACGTGCCCGCAGGGTCGCCGGCCGTCTCCGCCACGGGACCGTCTGGATCAACGACTTCCACCCCTACCTCCCGCAGGCGGAGTGGGGCGGCTTCGGGAAGAGCGGAGTGGGCCGCGAGCTCGGCCCCGCCGGACTCGCGGAGTACCGCGAGAGCAAGCACGTCTACCAGAACCTCGCGCCGAAGCCGGTCCGCTGGTTCGCCGGCTGAGACCACTCGCCCCTCTCTC
The DNA here is from genome assembly GCF_001514145.1 of Streptomyces canus. GTDB lineage: Bacteria > Actinomycetota > Actinomycetes > Streptomycetales > Streptomycetaceae > Streptomyces > Streptomyces canus. The sequence continues at coordinate 580,927 of NZ_KQ948657.1, read as the reverse complement.
TCCCAAGACTTCCCTGGAGTACCCCCATGTCCGAGCTCAAACAGGAGTACGACTACGTCGTCATAGGCGGCGGAACGGCAGGCTCCGTCATAGCCTCCCGTCTCACCGAGAACCCCGACGTCACCGTCGCCGTCATCGAGGGCGGCCCCAGCGACGTCGGCAGAGACGACGTCCTCACCCTGCGCCGCTGGATGGGCCTGCTCGGCGGCGAACTCGACTACGACTACCCCACCACAGAGCAGCCGCGCGGCAACTCCCACATCCGGCACAGCCGCGCCCGGGTCCTCGGCGGCTGCTCCTCCCACAACACGCTGATCGCCTTCAAGCCGCTGCCCTCCGACTGGGACGAGTGGGAGCAGGCGGGCGCCAAGGGCTGGGGCGCGGTGCCGATGGAGGCGTACTACGCCCGGCTGAAGAACAACATCGTCCCGGTCGACGAGAAGGACCGGAACGCCATCGCCCGCGACTTCGTCGACGCCGCCCAGAAGGCGCTGGACGTGCCCCGCGTGGAGGGCTTCAACAAGAAGCCGTTCGACGACGGCGTCGGCTTCTTCGACCTGGCCTACCACCCGGAGAGCAACAAGCGCTCGTCGGCCTCGGTGGCGTATCTGCACCCGGTGATGGACGAGCGGCCCAACCTCCGCCTCTTCCTGGAGACCTGGGCGTACAGGCTGGAGCTGGACGGCACGCGGGCGGAAGGCGTGCACGTGCGGACGAAGGACGGCGAGGAGACCCTGATCAGGGCCCGCCGCGAAGTCCTGCTGTGCGCCGGTGCCGTCGACTCGCCGCGTCTGCTGCTCCACTCCGGCATCGGCCCGCGTGCGGACCTCGAAGCACTCGGCATCCCGGTCGCGCACGACCTGCCGGGCGTCGGCGAGAACCTCCTCGACCACCCCGAGTCGGTGATCGTCTGGGAGACGAACGGACCGATCCCCGAGAACTCCGCGATGGACTCCGACGCGGGCCTGTTCGTGCGCCGCGACCCCGAACACGCGGGCCCCGACCTGATGTTCCACTTCTACCAGGTGCCCTTCACGGACAACCCGGAACGTCTCGGGTACGAACGCCCGGCGTACGGCGTCTCGATGACCCCGAACATCCCCAAGCCGAAGAGCCGCGGCCGCCTGTACCTCACGAGTGCCGACCCGGCCGTCAAGCCCGCACTCGACTTCCGCTACTTCACCGACGAGGACGACTACGACGGCCGCACTCTCGTCGACGGGATCAAAATCGCCCGCGAGATCGCGCGGACCGAACCGCTCGCCGGCTGGCTGAAGCGGGAGGTGTGCCCGGGCCCCGACGTCACCGGTGACGTGGAGCTGAGCGAGTACGCCCGCAAGGTCGCGCACACCGTGTACCACCCGGCGGGCACCTGCCGTATGGGTGCCGCCGACGACGAACTGGCCGTGGTGGACCCCGAGTTGAGGATCCGGGGCCTGGACGGCATCCGCATCGCCGACGCGTCCGTGTTCCCGACCATGACCGCCGTGAACCCGATGATCGGGGTGCTCATGGTCGGCGAGAAAGCCGTAGACCTGCTGGGAGGTGGTGCGTGATGAGTACGACCGCGACCATGGAGAAGCCGCCGACGACGGACCAGGCGGTGTTCTCCGTCGACGGCCTGTGGAAGGTGTTCGGCCCCAAGGCGGACCGCGTTCCCGAGGACGCCGAACTGTCCGCCCTCGACCCCGCCGACCTGCGCGCGCAGACGGGCTGCACGGCGGCCGTCCGCGACGTGAGCTTCGATGTCCGCAAGGGCGAGGTCTTCGTCGTCATGGGCCTGTCCGGCTCCGGCAAGTCCACGCTGGTGCGCTGTCTGACCCGGCTCATCGAGCCGACCGCCGGCACGATCCGCATCGACGGCGAGGACGTCCGCGCGATGGACAAGTCCCGGCTGCGCGAACTGCGCCGCCACCGCGCCGCGATGGTCTTCCAGCACTTCGGCCTCCTCCCGCACCGCACGGTCCTCGACAACGTGGCGTACGGCCTGGAGATCCAGGGCATGGGCAAGGCCGAACGCCGGGCACGGGCCGCCGAGGTCGTCGCCAAGGTCGGCCTGGAGGGCATGGAACAGCGCAGGCCCGCCCAGCTGTCCGGCGGCCAGCAGCAACGCGTCGGCCTGGCCCGGGCGCTGGCGGTGGACCCGCAGGTCCTCCTCTTCGACGAGCCGTTCAGCGCGCTCGACCCGCTGATCCGGCGGGACATGCAGGAGGAGGTCGTCCGCCTGCACCGCGAGGAGGGCCGCACGATGGTCTTCATCACCCACGACCTGAGCGAGGCCCTCAAACTCGGCGACCGGATCGCCCTGATGCGTGACGGCAAGGTCGTCCAGCTAGGCACCCCGGAGGAGATCGTCGGCTCCCCGGCCGACGGCTATGTCCGCGAGTTCGTCCGGGACGTGCCGCGCGAACAGGTGATGACGGTCCGCAGGGCCATGAAGCCGGGCGACTGCGCGGGTCCGACCCACCCGGGCGCACTGGCCCCGGACTCCGTCGTCGCCGACGCGATCAAGGTCGTGGCCGGCAGCGGCAGGCCGGCGTGCGTCGTGGAGAACGGACGGTGCCTCGGCGTCGTCGACCACGAACGCCTCCTCGGCGTCGTCGCCGGAACGGAGCTCGGCAAGGGCGCCGCCGGAACGGAGCTCCGCAAGGAGGCCGTCTGATGGCAACCGTCACCGCGTCCACACCCCGCGCCCTGCCCAGCGGTCTGCTCAGGCACCGGGCCGTCCACAAGCTCCTGCTCATCGCCCTCGCCGCCGCGGTCCTCGTGCCACTCGCCAACGCCCGCTGGGCCAGCGGCAGCTGGCCGAGCGCCCTCACCGTCGACCTCACGAGCCCGCTCTCCAAGGCGAGCGACTGGATCATCGACAACCGCGACAGCCACCCGCTGTTCCTCTACTTCTTCGGCTACGTCAGCAACGCCGTCGTGATCTCCGTACGCGCCGTGTATCTCGTCCTGCTCGGCGCGGGCTGGGCCGGCGTCACCGCGTTCGGTGCGCTCGTGGCCTGGCGGGTCGCCGGCGTCAGGCTCGCCGTGGGCACGACGGCGGCGTTCCTCGCCTGCGGTCTGCTCGGCATGTGGGTCCCCACCATGCAGACCCTGGCCCTGATGGTCGTCGCCGTCCTCGCCTCGGTCGTCGTCGGTGTCCTGCTGGGTCTCGCCGCCGGGCTGTCCCGCCGTATGGACAAGATCCTGCGTCCGGTCCTGGACACCATGCAGGTGATGCCCGCCTACGCCTACCTCCTCCCGGTGGTCCTGGTCTTCGGCATGGGCGTGCCCGCCGCCGTCCTCGCGACCGTCGTCTACGCCGCCCCGCCCATGGCCCGCCTCACCGCGCTCGGCCTGCAGGGCGCGGACAAGGAGGTCCTGGAGGCGGTCGAGTCGCTCGGCACCACCGCCCGCCAGCGGCTGCTGACCGCGCGTATCCCGCTGGCCCGCAAGGAACTCCTCCTCGGCCTCAACCAGACGATCATGATGGCGCTGTCGATGGCCGTCATCGCCTCCGTGATCGGCGCCGCCGGCCTCGGTGACCGCGTCTACCAGGCGCTGGCCTCGGTCGACGTGGGCGCGGCGCTCGCGGCCGGCATCCCGATCGTGCTGCTCGCCGTCGTCCTCGACCGGGTGACGGGCGCGGCGGGCGACGGCACCGAACCACGAGGGCGCGCGGGTTGGGCGTACGCCCTCGCCGGAGCCGTCGTCGTGGCGGTGGCCGGGCGTCTGCTGGGCCGTCTCGACTGGCCGGACAGCTGGACCCTGAACATCGCCGAGCCCGTCAACCGGGCCGTCGACTGGATGACGGGCCACCTCTACTCCGGTGTCCCCGTCGTCGGCGGCACCGCCGACTGGGCCGGCCATTTCACCACCTGGGTCCTCGACCCGGTCCGCGACGGGCTCCAGGGGCTGCCCTGGTGGTCCGTGCTGCTCATCGTCGCCACCCTGGCCTGGCTGATCGGCACCTGGCGCACCGCGCTCACCGCGGTCCTCGCCATGGCCGCGATCGGCGTCCTCGGTGTGTGGACATCGGCGCTGGACACCTTGTCGCAGGTCCTCGCGGCCGTCGCCGTCACCCTCGTCCTCGGCTTCGCGACGGCCGTCGCGGCGGCCCGCAGCGACCGTGTCGAGCGGCTGCTCCGGCCCGTCCTGGACGTCTTCCAGACCATGCCGCAGTTCGTGTACTTGATCCCGGTCGTCGCGCTGTTCGGCGTGGGCCGCGCGCCCGCCGCGGCGGCGGCCGTCGTCTACGCGCTGCCCGCCGTCGTCCGCATCACCACACAGGGCCTGCGCCAGGTCGACCCGGCCGCGATGGAGTCCTCGAAGTCGCTCGGCGCGACCAGCTGGCAGCAGCTGCGGCAGGTCCAACTCCCGCTCGCCCGGTCCGCGTTGCTGCTCGCCGTCAACCAGGGAGTGGTGCTCGTGCTCGCCGTCGTCGTCATCGGCGGCCTGGTCGGCGGTGGCGCGCTCGGCTACGACACCGTCTTCGGCCTGGCCCAGGGCGACCTGGCGACCGGCCTGGTCGCGGGCGCCGCCATCGTGTGCCTCGGCCTGATGCTCGACCGGGTCACCCAGCCGACCGAACGCCGTACGGGGAAGGGAGCCTGACATGCGAGTACGTGCGATCGCGGCGGGCGGTGCCCTGCTGCTGCTCACCGGCTGCGGCGCCGCCGACATGACCAAGCAGGCCTCGCCCTTCGCCAACGCGCAGGGCGCCAAGTCGGTGACCCTGTCCGTCCAGTCGTGGGTCGGCGCGCAGGCCAACGTGGCCGTGGCCCAGTACCTCCTCGAGCACAAGCTCGGATACCGCGTCGACACCGTCCAGGTCGACGAGGTCCCCGCCTGGGACGCGCTCAGCCAGGGCCGGGTCGACGCCATCCTGGAGGACTGGGGCCACCCCGAGCAGGAACAGCGGTACGTCAAGGACAAGAAGACGATCACGGCGGGCGGTGGACTCGGTGTGACCGGGCACATCGGCTGGTACGTCCCGACGTACTTCGCCAAACAGCACCCGGACGTCACGAACTGGAAGAACCTCAACAAGTACGCCTCGCAGCTGCGCACCGCGGAGAGCGGCGGCAAGGGCCAGCTGATGGACGGCTCCCCGTCCTATGTCACCAACGACAAGGCGCTGGTGAAGAACCTGGACCTGGACTACCAGGTGGTGTTCGCCGGTTCGGAGGCCGCGCAGATCACCCAGATGAGGCAGTTCGCCAAGGAGAAGAAGCCCTTCCTGACCTACTGGTACGCCCCCCAGTGGCTGTTCGAGAAGGTCCCCATGACCGAGGTGAAGCTGCCCGCCTACAAGGAGGGCTGCGACGCGGACCCGGCGAAGGTCGCCTGCGCCTATCCGCACACCCCGCTCCAGAAGTACCTCAACACGGACTTCGCCAAGTCCGGCGGCAAGGCGGCGGCCTTCCTCAAGAAGTTCAAGTGGACGACCGAGGACCAGAACCAGGTCTCCCTGATGATCGCCGACCAGAAGCTGACACCGGAGGAGGCGGGGAAGAAGTGGGTGGACGGCCACGAGTCCACGTGGAGGGCGTGGCTGTCCTGATCACTGTTTCCGCAGTTCGGTTGCCTTCCCCTGAAGCGCCAGGGCAGCCCAGCGCTGAAGGCCCGGTCCGAACGTGACGCGAGTGGCCCCGAGTTCACCGAGTTCGGTGGGCGAGGGGCCCTCGCCGTCCAGGCGGCCGAACATGTTGACCGGCCCCTGGATACCGGACCGCAGCAGGGGGAGCACGCCCACCGGGGCGCCGATCGGGTAGACGCAGTCGGCGCCCGCGGCGACGTACAACGCGGCCCGCTCGATGGCCCGTTCGGGATCGCCGTCGCCGTACGAGAACGTGTCCACGCGGGCGTTGACGAACAGCTGGTCACCGGCCGCGTACCGCACCTCGGCGAGCCACTCGGCGTGCTCGCGCGGGTCCTTGAGGACACCCTGGCGGGAGTCCTCGAGGTTGCAGCCCACGGCACCCGCCTCCAGCAGCCGCTCCACCAGCTCCTTCGGCGTCAGCCCGTACCCGCCCTCGACGTCCGCCGACACGGGGATGCGCACGGCTCCGGAGATGCGCGCCACCGCGGCGAACATCTCGTCGGCCGGCGTGGACCCGTCCTGGTGTCCGAGCGCGGCCGCGATCCCCGCGCTGGGCGTGGCGAGCGCCGGGAACCCGGCCTCCTCGCACACCCGGGCGCTGAGGGCGTCCCAGGGGCCCGGCAGCACCAGCGGATCGCCCGGGAGGCGACTGCGGTGCAGGGCGCGGAAGACCTCCACCTTCCTCACGGCCGGTAACCTCCGGGCGGGATCCGGCGACCGACCATCACCCGGTTCCAGTTGTTGATGGCGACGACCAGACCGATGAGATGGGCGAGTTGCCCGTCGTCGAACTGCTCGGCGGCGGTGGCCCACACGTCGTCCGGCACGAACCCTTCCGTCAGGACGGTCACCGCCTCCGTCAGCGCGAGCGCGGCCCGCTCCCGCTCGTCGAAGACGCCCTCCGCCTCCTCCCAGGCGGCCAGCAGGTCGAGCTGCTTCTCGCTCACCCCGTGCTCGCGGGCGATCCCGAGATGCATGTCCAGGCAGAAGGCGCAGTGGTTGAGCTGCGAGGCCCGGATGACGACGAGTTCGGCGAGGGCGGGGTCGCCGAGCCCTCGTTTCGCGGCGGCGCTGAGCGCGGACAGAGCCCGGCCGACCTCGCGGTCGAGGACCTCCGTACGGCTCACTGGTGCTGCCCCGCCTCGTAGTGGCCCGCGACCATACGGCAGGACACGCCGAACCGGTTCCACGCGTTGATCACCGTGATCGCGGCGATCAGCTGGGCCAGCTCGGCCTCCTCGAAGTGCTTGGCCGCGTGGTCGTACACCTCGTCCGGCACGAAGCCGTCGGTGAGGACCGTGACCGCGTCGGTCAGTTCGAGGGCCGCGGCCTCCTTCTCCGTGTAGAAGTGCCGTGACTCCTCCCACGCGCCGAGCTGGATGATCCGCTCGACGCTCTCACCGGCTGCGAGGGCGTCCTTGGAGTGCATGTCGAGGCAGAACGCGCAGTGGTTGAGCTGCGAGGCGCGGATCTTCACCAGCTCCAGCAGCCGGGGGTCCAGGCCGCGCCGGGCGGCCGTGTCGAGGCGGAGCATCGCCTTGTAGACCTCGGGGGCGTGCTGGGCCCAGGACAGACGGGGGGCGTGCTCGGGGGCGTACGGGACGGTTTCCTCTGTGGTCATGCCTCGACCCTAGGAGCCAGGCAGCCCAGGAGTATGGTCCACTTCCATGGCGAAACCCTGGGCCACTTTCGGCGTCGACCTGCACCTGGAACCCACCGGAGGAGGCGTCCGGCGGGGCCTGACCGACGCCCTGCGCGAGGCCGTCCGCACCGGCCGCCTCGCGCCCGGCACCCGACTGCCCTCCTCCCGCGCCCTCGCCGCCGACCTCGGCATCGCCCGCAACACCGTCGCCGACGCCTACGCCGACCTGGTCGCCGAGGGCTGGCTCACCGCCCGCCAGGGCTCGGCCACCCGCGTCGCAGAACGTACGGTCGTCCCGCCGACCGGCACCCCACCTCGGCCCCGCGCACCCGGGCGCCCCACCCACAACCTCGTCCCGGGCACCCCCGACCTGGCCTCCTTCCCACGCGCGCAGTGGCTCAAGGCCGCCCGTCGCGCCCTCGCCACCGCCCCCTACCAGGCACTCGACTACGGCGACCCGCGCGGCCGCATCGAACTGCGCACTGCCCTCGCCGGCTACCTCTCCCGCGCCCGCGGGGTACGCGCCGACCCCGAACACATCCTGGTCTGCGCCGGGTTCTCGCACGGCCTGCGCCTCCTCGGCGCGGTGCTGCGGGCCCGGGGCGCCCGCACGGTCGCCGTGGAGTCGTACGGCCTCGACGTGCACTGGAACCTGCTCGCGGCCGCCGGTCTGCGGACCGTGCCCCTGCCGTTCGACGAACGCGGCACGGACCCGGGGGAGTTGACCGACCAGGACGCGGTGCTGCTCACCCCCGCCCACCAGTTCCCGATGGGCGGCACCCTGCACCGCGACCGGCGGGCGGCCGTCGTCGAGTGGGCGCGCCGCACCGGCGGCCTGGTCGTCGAGGACGACTACGACGGCGAGTTCCGCTACGACCGCCAGCCCGTCGGCGCCCTCCAGGGCCTGGACCCCGACCACGTCGTCCACGCGGGCACGGCCAGCAAGTCCCTCGCCCCCGGCCTCCGGTTGGGCTGGCTGGTGCTGCCGCCCGGCCTCATGGAGGAGGTGCTGGCCGCCAAGGGCGGCATCGACTCCTGCGGCTCCCTCGACCAGCTGACCCTCGCCGAGTTCCTCGTCTCCGGTGCCTACGACCGTCATGTGCGCGCCGCCCGACTGCGCTACCGGCGCCGCCGCGACGCCCTGGTCGCCGAGCTCGCGCGGCGCGCCCCGAGGGTCCACGCCACGGGGATCGCGGCCGGCCTGCACGTGGTGCTGCGGCTCCCGCCGGGCACCGAGCAGTCGGCGCTGCGGGCGGCGGCCTGGCAGGGCCTCGCGGTCCACGGGCTGCACCGCTACCAGCACCCCGAGGCCGGCGTCGAGCGGCGCGACGCGCTCGTCGTGGGCTACGGGACACCGCCTGACCACGCCTGGTCGACAGCGCTGGAGGCGCTGTGCGCGGTGCTGCCCGAATAACGCCGATCATTTCAGCTGTTCCCCATTCCCGAATACGGTCGCGTGGATAGAGTCGCCCCATGAACAACAGTGCATCCATATCCCGTGTGGCCCTGAAGAAAAGCACCCCCGACGTGTCGGCGGCGATGGGCTCCCTGCACGCCGCCGCCGTTTCCACGGCCCACGACGCCAAGGTCGAACCGGAACTCCTGGAACTGATCCGGATCCGCGCCTCGCAGATCAACGGCTGTGCGTTCTGCCTCGACATGCACACCAAGGACGCCCGTGCGGCGGGCGAGACCGAGCAGCGGATCTACGCCCTGAACGCCTGGCGGGAGACCCCCTTCTTCACCGGACGCGAGCGCGCCGCACTGGCGTTGACCGAGGCCGTGACCCTGGTGCACGACGGTCAGGTGCCGGACGCGGTCTACGCCGAGGCCGCGGAGGTCTTCGACGAGACGCAGATCGCGGCACTGATCTGGGCGGCGACCGTCATCAACGCGTACAACCGGATCGCCATTGCCACGCGCATGGTGCCGGGGGGTTATCAACCGACGCCGAAGAATTGAATTCAGGCATCTTTGAATGCGCCGGACCGCATATGGTCCGGCGCATTTTCAGGTAGCGAATTCACCTGCTCGGCAACGGCTCCATGAGGCTGTCCAGCCACGCCCGCCATTCCGGGGCGCGCTGCACCGGTGCCGCCCGCAACGGCCCTCCGATCCACCCCGTCACCGGCCGGATTCCGTGCAGCGCGTTCACCAGCCACACCTCACGGCCGTCCAGCCCGGCCACGGTCCGCTCGCGGTGGGCGACGGGGATGCCCTCGCGCCGGGCCCGCTCCTGGACGAGCGCGACGGTCACCCCGGGCAGGACCGGCAGCCGGGGCGGAGGCAGGCACAGGGTGTCGTCCTCCCACCACAGCACGCTGGCGGTGGCCGCCTCCAGCACGGAGCCGGAGGGCGCGACCAGTACCGCCTCCTCCGCGCCCGCACCGGACGCCCGCTCGCGCACCCGGGCGAGGGCACCGAGGTCCGGTCCCTTGCGGCGGGGCACGGTCCGTGGATCGGCCTGGCCGGTCGCCCAGACCCCGACGCCGGTCCCGAGCGGGGGAGCGTGCCGCAGCAGCAGCCGCAACTCCAGGGAACCGGCAGCGAGTTCGACGCGGGGGAACCACTCGCCCGTACGGGGCAGCGCGTCGGTCATGTCCCGCCAGAACTCCAGCAGCCGGCGCAGCGGAGGCCCGCCCACCTCGCCGCAGGTCCGCAGGAACCGCTCCCGGTGGCGTTCGAGCCCGCGCACCCTGCCGTCCCGCACCAGCCAGGAGTCCGCGACGAGCAGGGGTGTCGTCGGCTCCGCGGCAGGGGTCAGCCCACGGGCCGGTGACCACGCCGACAGCCCCTCCACAATGACCGGTTGTGTCACAGCCGCTCCTTCCTCAGTACTTGCGGCCGGCGTTCACCGGCGCTCCGTGCCGTGGCCCGTACGGCGCGTGCTCCAGCCACGAGCCGCACCACGGCAGCACCGGCGCGAGCGCCGCCGCCGCCCGCTGACGGGCCCGGACGATCCGGCGCCGGGGCCGCAGATGGTCCAGCGCGGCCCCGGCGGCGGCACTGTTGAACAGCGCCGCGGACCGCCGTACGTCGGCGAAGGCCTCGATCGTCCCGCCGGTGATGGCCTCCGCCGCGGCCGCCGCGTCCGCGATGCCGCTGTTCATGCCCCGCGCCCCGAACGGCGGGAACAGATGCGCCGCCTCCCCGACGAGCAGCACCCGCCGGTGCGGATCGGTGAACGAGGCGGCCACCTTGCGCAGAAAGCGGTACGTCGACACCCACAGGATCCGCTCGCCGTACCCCTCGCCCACCACCGCCGGAAGCCATCGCCGTACCGCCTCCTCGGTCCCGAACTCCTCCTCGGCGTCGTCGTCCCGGCACTGCAGGTCGACCTGGAAGCCCCCGGTGAAGGGCACCCGCATCACACTGCGCCCCCCGGTGCCCGGATGCTCGTAGTGGAAGATCCGCTCGGGTGCCGGGTCGGCACCGGGGGTGTGGGCCACGTCGACGACCACATGGAAGCCCTCGCCCCGCTCGCCCTCCATGGCGATGCCCAGCGCGCCCCGCACGGCGGACCGGGCACCGTCGGCGGCGACGGCGTACGCGCAGCTCCACTCCCGGCCGTCGCCGCAGCTCAGCCGGACCCCGGTCGCCGTCGTACGGACGTCCAGCACCCGTGAGTCCCACACGAACTCCACACCCGCCCGCTCACACGCGGCCCGCAGGAAGCGCTCGGTGTCCACCTGGCGCAGGCTGGTGAAGGGCGGCGGGCCCTCCTTCGGCGGATAGGTGCGGGAGTACACCTCGCGCCCCCGGTAGAGGGTCCGCCGGGTGCGCCAGGTCTGCCCGTACGCGGTGATCTCGTCGGCCAGTCCCGGACACATCCCGTCGAGCAGCGCGAGCGTCTCGCGATGCACGAACAGGGCTCGGCTGCCGGGCCTTTCACGGTCCTTCGGCTCCGCCTCCAGCAGCACGACCTCCCGCCCGCGCGCCCGCAGCGCGAGCGCCGCCGACAACCCCACGGGGCCGGCGCCGACCACCACGACCGGTGTCACGCGCGCGCACCCTCCGCGAGCATCCGGGTGATCTCGACCCGCTTCACCTTCCAGGTCGCGGTCATCGGCAGCTCCTCGAACCGCCACTGCCGCGGCTCGGCCATCGCCGGCAGGTCCGCCGTCGCCTCCCGCCAGCGCCCGAGATCCAGCGGCCGCTCCCCGCGCACGCACACCACCGGCACCGGCTCCCGGTCCGCACCCGGCACGATGACGACCTCCCGGAGCTCCTCCAGACGCTCCATCAGGGTGTCCTCGACCTCCAGATTGCTGTGCACCGAGTCGATCCGGTCGATCTCCCGGTCGATCAGATGCAGGGTGCCGAGGCGACTGCGGTAGCCCATGTCGCCCATCTCCCACCAGCCGTCGTTGAGTTGACGGTCGTAGCGGTCCTGCATGCCGAGGTAGGTGAGGATGCGGCCCCGGGTACGGGCCTCGATCCGGCCGCTCGTCCCGGCGGCGACCCGCTCACCGCCCGGCCCCGTCACACGCACGCGGGTGAAGCCGGGTATGCCGATCCCGACCCGCCGCCCGTCCGCGCGTGCGGCACTGCGCCGGGTGAAGCACTGGAAGGCGACCGGACCCGTCTCGCTCTGCCCGTACAGCTGGATCAGCCAGGGCGAACGGCGCTTCGAGGCGCCCAGCAGCCGCCGTACCGTGCGCGGGTGGATCGCGTCGAACGTCGAGCCGTAGGACCGCACCCGCGACAGCGGGGCACCGGGCGCGTCGGCCAACTCCTCCCACAGTACGAACGTATTGGGGTGGGTCTCCACGATGCCCGGCCGGTGCCTGGTCAGGAGCGGTCCCACGGCGGCCGGGTCCGGGTCGGTGATCAGCAGCAGCGGGCTGCCGAAGTGCAGCAGGACGCCGAGCAGATGGTAGAAGCGCGAGTGCACGAACGACATGTGCAGCGCCGCGGTCTCCCCGCGCGTCGGCCAGCCCATCGCCTTCTGCGGTACGAGCCGGTTCCACATGGTGTTCGCGCAGTGCACGGCGAGTTTGGGCAGGCCGGTGGTGCCGGAACTGTGGGTGATCAGCGCCGGCTCGCGGGGATGGAGGCGTACGGGCGGCGGGGGCTCGGTGCCGGCGTACTTCTCCAGGCGCCCGGCGCCCGGCGCGTCGTCCACGGCGAGGACCTGCCGCACCCGGAGACCGACCCCCATCAGCGGCCCCTCCAGCTTGGCCCGGTCGGTGACCAGCCACGGGTGCCTGAGCCGCTCGATCAACTCCCCGACCACCTCACCGGCCAGCCCGGGGGAGAGCAGCACGGGCACCGCGCCGATACGGGAGACCGCGCAGGTCAGCAGCACGATGTCGACGTTGTCCGTCTTGTGGACGACCACCTGCTCCGACGGCCTCACCCCCGCCTCCCACAGGCGTCCGGACAGATCCTCGACGACCTCTGCCAACGCCGCGTAGGTCAGATCGACACCGAGTGCGGGATGGGTGTCCAGCGGCCGGTCCAGGGTCACGAAGACGGCGCCGTGCCGGTCGGCTGCCCGGCGGAACACCGGGCCCAGGTAGAAACCCCGGTCGGTGAAGGGGGGTTGCTGCTCTCGCATGGGGCCGTTCCTCTCTGCGGTGCGGCTACGGTGCTGGTGCGGTGCCTGTGGGGTGTCCTTGCCGTGGTCGGTCACCAGGCGCCCCGGCGGACCAGGTGGCGGCGGAGCTTGCCGGTCGGCGTGCGGGGGAGCGACGGGACCAGGCTCACGCTTCTGGGCACCTTGAAGGCGGCCAGCTGTGCGCGGGCCAGGCCGAGCAGGTCCTCCTGGAGACGTCCGTCGGGGACCGGGGCGACGGGGACGACGAACGCCCGCAGCCGGCCGACCCCCCTCCCGTCGGTGACGGCCACGACCGCGACCTCCTTCACCGCCGGGTGGGTGCGCAGTACGGCCTCCACCTCCAGCGGGGAGACGGTGATGCCGCCGACCATCTCCATGTCGTCGGCGCGGCCCAGGTGCCGGTACGTGCCGTCGGCTTCGCGGACCGCCCGGTCACGGGTGGCCAGCCAGCCACCGACCAGGGTGCGTTCGGTCTCCTCGGGCCGGTTGAGATAGCCGGGCGTCACCGTCGGGCCGCGCACCCACAGTTCGCCCTGCGTACCGTCCGGGACCGGGTGACCGGCGCGGTCGCGCACCTCCACCTCGAAGCCGGGCACGGGGCGGCCGACGGTGCCCGGACGGTTGTGGCCGAAGCTGTTGGCGCAGAAGGCGTGACCGGCCTCGGTGGAGCCGATCTGCTCCAGCACCGGCGCACCGAGCAGCTCGGTGACCTGTCCGCCGAGCCCCTCCGGCAGGCCCTCGCCGGCCGACACCGCGGCCCGCACCGAGGCGAAGCAGGCCTCGTGTCCGCTGCCCCGGTCGGCCACCAGCGCGGCGTACGCCGACGGCACGGAGTACAGCAGGGTCACCCGGTGCCGGGCGACGAGCTCGTCCACGGCGGCCGGGGTCGGGCGCCGGTCCACGAGTACGGCGGAGGAGCCGGAGAACAGCGGGAAGACGAAGGCGTTGCCGAAGCCGTAGGCGAAATACAGCTTCGACACCGACAGAGCGACGTCTTCCTGGCCGATCCGCAGCAGCCGCCGGCCGATGAGGTCGTGGTACGCCTTCGGGTCGCCGTGTGTGTGCACGACCCCCTTGGGACGGCCCGTGGTGCCCGACGTGTACTGGACGTACAACGGCGTGTGCGCGTCGACCCGGTGGGCGGGGGCCGGCTCGGCGGAGGCGGTGAGCGCGAGCAGCTGGTCGGCACCGAGCCGGGGCCGCTCGGCGAACCGGTCCTCCAGACCCGGCCCCGTCACACACAGCGCGACGTCGGCGTCCGCGGCCATGAACGCGTGGTCGGCCGCGGGGAGTTCGGGGTTGACGAGGACGGCGACGGCCCCGAGGCGCGCGACGGCCAGGAAGGCCGTCACCCAGGCGATCCCGTCCGGCAACGCCAGCACCACCCGGTCACCCGGCCGGGTGCCGTGACCGGCGAGCACGGTGGCTGCCCGGGCCGCGAGCGCGTGCACCTCGCCGTGGGTCCAGGCCCGGTGGCCCTGGTGGAAGGCGGGCCGGTCCGCCCAGCCGCGCCGCTCGGCGAGATCGGCGAGCTGAGCGGCGAGATTGCCGGGGGCCTCGAAGCCGGCCGAGGGCAGCACGGGCTGCGCAGTCGTCATCGGACCGGCTCCTCGGTGGCCGTGTGCCCTCCGCGGGCGTCGGCGCGGACGGCTGTGTGCCGCCGCTGCTCCGCCGTCCGCTCCGCGGTGTGCAGGTGCAGCGCCCTCATCTGCGCCGCCGTCTTCAGCAGCATCTCGTCGTACTCGGCGACCGGATCGGAGTCGAGGACGATCGCGCCTCCGGCGCCCAGCTGCATCAGCCCGTCGGCGAACACGGCCGTACGGATGACGATGTTGAGATCCGCGCCCCCGCCGCACCCCAGATAGCCGAGGGCGCCGGAGTAGACCCCGCGGGCCTCGGTCTCCAGGGAGTCGATGATCTCCATCGTGCGCAGCTTCGGCGCCCCGGTCATCGAGCCACCGGGAAAACAGGCCCGCACGCACTCCACCGCGTCGGTCCCCTCCCGCAGCCGCCCCTCCACGGTGGACACGAGCTGATGCACGGTGGCGTACGTCTCCGTGGCCATCAGCCGGGTCACCCGCACCGACCCGGTCCGGCACACCCGCCCCAGGTCGTTGCGGAGCAGGTCGACGATCATCAGGTTCTCGGCGCGCGTCTTGGCGTCCGAGGCCAGTGCGTCCCGCAGCCGGGCGTCCTCCTCCGGTCCGGCCCCGCGCGGCGCGGTGCCCTTGATGGGCCGGGCCTCGGCGATCCCGTCCCGGGTGATCCGCAGGAACCGCTCGGGGGAGGAACCGGCCACGTCGACGTCCCCGAACCTCAGGAACGCCGCGTAGGGGGCCGGGTTGACCCGGCGCAGCACCCGGTAGAACTCGTACGCGTCCGGCGGGGCGGGTAACCGGGCCGCGTTCGTCAGACAGACCTCGTAGCTCGTGCCCGCCCGCAACTCGCGTTTGCAGGACTCGATGTCGGCGAGATAGGTCGCCCGGTCCCGCACCAGCCAGGGCTCGGCGGCGCCGATATCGGAGTCGAGGTCGGGGTCGGTGAGCCCCGTGGGTGTCGGCAGCGCGGGTATCGCCGTCGGGTCCGGCTCGGTGGCGACGAAGGTCAGCTGGGCCAGCGTGCTCTCCAGCCAGTCCTCGGCCTCCCGCGCGGCCTGCGGGGTGTCCTCGGCCAGGCAGACCGCGTAGGTGAACCCCTTCAGATGGTCCACGGCGATCAACCGGTCGGCGAACAGCCAGCAGGCGTCCGGGACCTCGGAGGTGTGCCGGTTCGGTGAGCCGCAGTCGGCCTTCATCTCGTAGCCGAAGTAGCCGACATAGCCGCCGGTGAAGTCGAAGGGCAGCCCGGCGCCGTCCACCCGGCGGCTCGTCAACTGCCGGCCGAGATAGTCGAAGACGCTCGCCGCGACCTTCCTCGTCGGCCGCCCGGCCCGCTCGATCTCGCACCTTCCGCTCTCGACGTCGTACCGGACGAACTCCGCGAGCGGACCGCTGTCGTCACCGAAGAACGAGAACCGCGAACGCCCGTCCTCGACCAGCGCGCTGTCCAGCCAGAACGCCCGCCTCGACGCCGCGTACATCCGGGTGAAGGCGGCCTCGGTGTCGACCGCGCCGGCGATGCGCCGAGTGTGCAGACGGTAGGCGGGCGCGGCCGGCCGAGGGCGCGGGACGACCCGCGCGGGCCGGGGGATCACCGCATCGGGCGGGGGCACCGCGGTGTTCTTCGTACGCGTTCTGCGGGCCCGTTCCGCAGTGAGATTGCGGAAGTTGACGAGCATGCGGTGGCCGTAGTCGGTGAGCACGGACTCCGGATGGAACTGCACGCCCCACAGCGGCCGGCTGCGGTGTCTGAGTCCCATCAGCACGCCGTCCTCGGCCCAGGCGGTGGCCTCCAGCGCCTGCGGGAGCGGCTCGGACACGGCCAGCGAGTGGTAGCGGACCGCGGTGAAGTCCTGCGGCAGCCCCCGGAAAAGGTCCCGTCCGTCGTGCCGGACCGTCGACAGATGACCGTGCCGCGGCTCCGGGGCGGATCCCACCCGGCCGCCCTCGCCGAGCGCGATGCCCTGGTGTCCCAGACAGACGCCCAGCACGGGAATCGGCGACTCGGCGAGCACGGCGGTACTCAGTCCGAAGTCGCGCGGCTCGGCCGGGTGCCCGGGTCCGGGCGAGACGACGACATTGTCGAATCCCGCGAGGTTTGCCCCGAGATCGGGAAGCGCGCCGACCGCGTCATTGAGGACGACGACCGGTTCCTCGCCGTTGACCTCGGCGATCAGCTGGAACAGGTTGTACGTGTACGAGTCGTAATTGTCGATGAGCAGGGTCTTCACCCGCCCACCTCCCTCGGTTCGTTCCGGACCTATGCGGTCCGTCTTTTGTGCCGTCCGCGAAGTGCCTGGAGCGGCGGATACAGCCATTTCCTGAGGAAACGCTGAAGCCGGGGCATGAGAATCCAGGTGACGAGAGCCGTCACACACAGGCACAACAGCAGCGTGCGGACGAGCGGATTGAGTCCGCCGAGATAAGGAAGAACGATCAGATTGAACAGAAGCACAGGTGGAAAAACCGCGCTCATGTTCACGAACCACAGTTTCCATTTCGCCGGCGGGGCGGGCGGCTTCGGTGTGGTGGTCTGCGAGTCGAACCACGTCTTGGAGCCCCGCACGCTCCTGCGCTCCGTCTGCCGGGCGAAGCCCGCCGCCCGGTTGTCCCACTGGGTCCGGACGGCCGAATCCTCCCAGGCCCGGGCCGTTCCCTCGCTGGCGAAGCGATAGACCACATGCCAATCCGCCTCTTGGTCGACAAGAACGCCACCTCCAAGGAACCCCGGCTGCTGCGCACTCGCGGCCAGCATGGCCCACCCCCAGGAGTGGAAGTCGGCCTCACGGCCCGGCACCACGTGATAGGCCACGGTGACGGTGACGGGATTACTGCTCACGCCGTCGTATACGCAAGGCCTTCACAGCACGTTCAAATATTCAACGAAGCTTTTTTCGACTGTCCGGATCGTGACTCTTTATCGGTCTTTCGGTCGGCATGGCTCAGTCTGTCGAGCTGTACCGGAATTAACTGAAGCAACCCCTTACGGAATCCGGGAAGGGGAATGCGGGGCGGAATGTTCCGGGGCCTCCCCGAACCTGGCCAGCGCCAACGCCCCCGCGACGGCCACGGCGAAACCCAGCACCGCCACCCACGCCAGCCCCTCCCGGGTACGGTCCCCGAGCCACACCACCCCCACCAGCGCCGGCCCGATCGTCTCCCCGATCACCATCCCGGCGGTCGCCGTGGTCACCGACCCCCGCTGCAGCGCCGAGGTCAGCGACAGAAAGGCCGCACCACCGCCGATGAGGAGCGCGTACGTCGCCGGGTTGGCCAGCAGCGCCGACGGCGCGAGCGAGTCGATGAGGCGCACCGCCACCTCGACCACCCCGAAGCCGAACCCGGCCCCCAGTCCGAGCGCCAACGCCCGTCCCCGCTCCGGCAGTCGCCCACCGAGCAGCGCGAGCCCCAGCACGGCCAGCGCCATTGCGAGCATCGCGTACTTCAAGGCCGACGGCCCGCCCCGGTCGCCCTCCGTCCCGGACGCGATCCCCAGCAGCGCCATCCCCGCGCACACCACCCCGACGGCACCCCACTCGCCCCCGCTCAGCCGGACCCGCAGCAGCCGTGCCGACACCACCGCGGTCACCGCGAGACTCGACGCGAGCGCCGCGCCCACCGCGTAGATCGGGACCGACCGCAACGCGGCGATCTGCAGCAGGAACCCCACCCCGTCCAGCGCCAGCCCCGCCAGATACCGCCACTGTCGCACCGCCCCCAGGAACAGCGTCACCGCGAACGCCGTCCCCTCGCCGTCGCGACCGCCCGTGTCCGCCGCCCGCGCCGCCATCGCCTGCAGCACGGTGGCCGTCCCGAAACACACGGAGGCACCTAGAGCACACACCATTCCAAAGAGCACGAAGTGACCTTAGGGGAGGCGGTGAGGGGCGGGTTGGTTTCGGACCGGCTCTCACCGAACCTCCCTAATCCTGGGGTCTGAGGAGTGAAACAGGAGTGAAACAGGCTGGTCAGGTGAGGTGAGGTGACGTGGCGAAGCCCCTCGTCGTCAGTGTGTACCCGCGCGACATCGAGAAGTGTCCGCGTGCCTGGGCACAGGAGCGGTTCCGACGGATCGTCCGATGGAGGGCACCTGAAGCCGGGGGACATTTTCCCGTCGCTGGAGGTCCCCGAGTATGTCGTCAAGGATCTGCAAGACGGCCTCGCGGCAGTGCCGGCCGCTGACGGTACCTGGTCATGAGGCTGTCGACGCCGACTCCGTGGCGGCGCCCCGCCGGTCGACGAGGACCTCGACCGCCTCACCCGGCGCGGACGGGAGGGCCTGCCCCTCACCGCACGGGTGGGCGACGGCGCGTCGGCCGGTGTGAGCCTCCGGGGACGGACCGAGTCGGGTGTCAGCGTGGGCGGAAGAGGTAGGCGAGGTTGAGGACCACCAGTCCGGCCCAGGAGATGAGCAGTGCGGTGGTCCCGCCGGGAGTGAAGGTTGTTGCCGCGGTGCCGAGGATCAGTGAGAGGAACAGGACCCTGAGCTCCGCCCTTCGGTCGCGGACCACAGCTCGCTGAAGAGGGCCGGGCTCCGCCAGCCGCTCGGCGCACAACTCGTCGAACGACGCGGCGACGCGGTCGTCGATCCGGTCCCCGAGCCGTTCGACGAACAGGTCCACGATGGCGTTCTCGCCCCCGCCTTCCGGGCGCTCGGCGGGCTGGGGGCGTTTTGCCGGTGTCGGGGGTTGCTCGGTCATCGTGGTCTCCTCCAGAGGTGTGGGCGGGGGCGTGGCGGCAGCACCCGCAGTGACATCGGGTCGGCGATGGTGGGGCGGACGATCGTGGCCGGGGAAGCCGGGGCGCCGGGAAGCGGTGGCCAGCACGACGCACAAGGCCGCCATCGGTAGTTCCGCGACGGCGGCCATCGCGATCGCTGCGGCGAGTTCGGCTCCGCGGGCAGAGGTGACGATGTCGAACCAGGCGTCGACGATCAGCAGCGCGGCGGTTGCCGCCGCGGTGAGCGGGTACCGAGGATCCCGGCGCAGCAGCAGTGCTCCGGTGGCGGTGAGGCCCAGGGCCTCCAGTGCATCCAGCCCCACCCACGCGGCCGACCAGTGCGGGACGCTGGGTGCGGTGGGCAGCCCGGCCGCCAGCACCAGCAGCCAGGGCAGCAGCGCGAGGCCGCACCCGATCAACGCCAAGCCGGGCCACCGCCTCCTGTCGATGGTGCCTTGCTCTCGCAGCACAGCGGTGCGCGACAAGAAGAGCACGTCCGCGATGGCCGCGGGCAGCGCGTCCGCAGCGCCGCAAGCTGCCGAATCGACGAGGGCCATGGGGCTGCGTCTCCTCCCGGATGCGGGCTTGTGTGCCTTACATGGACAAGCTTTCCTGCGGCGGGTGCGCGCGTCGGTAACGCGAAGGTCCGACTTGGGGGTGGCACTGGCTTCACCATCGATCCGGATGCACGGTGCATGGCATGTGCGTCACCAGGCGTTCTACCGTCGAGTCATGAGGAGTTTCCGGACGCTGCGACGCGCATTACTTCGAGCGCGACGGGACACCGGCTTCGTGGCAGCCGGGATTCCGCTGCACCTTGCCCTGGCGTCGCAGTGGGTCTGGGGCGTGACCATCGTCATGAAGGCGAACGCGTGGGCCGTGGTCCCGATACCGTTCGCGCTGTTCCTCGCCGGCGTTCCGGCGCTCACCGTTGTTCAACGACACCGTTATCGAGCGTTACTCGGTGTGGACGTCCCCCGGCTGACGCCGACGCCGGAACGATGGTGGCCCAGGCGTGCCCTGCGGTGGCTGTCCTCGGCCCAGACCTGGCGACAGGTCGGATACCACCTCCTGCTCGGGCCGTTGCTGGCTGCCATGGAACTGCTCGTGCTCGCGGCGTGGGCCGCGGCGGTGGCGGGCGCCACCGTCTTCGGGTACGCGTACGCGCTGCCGGTGGACCAGGCGGTTTTCTGCACCGTCGGCGGCGTCGTGCTGCTGTGCAGCGCACCCTGGCTGGCCGGGGCGACGGCCCGGACCGAGGCCCGGCTCGCGCCGGCGCTGCTGGGGCCGAGCCGGAACGAGCGGCTTCGGCAGCGTGTCGAGCACCTGGCCGAGAGCCGCACCGACCTGATCGAAGCCGTCGACAGCGAGCGCCGCCGCATCGAACGCGACCTGCACGACGGCACCCAGCAGCGCCTGGTCTCCCTCGCGGTCAATCTGGGACTGGCCAGGGCAACCCTCACCGACCTGCCGGACGATGCCCGCACCGCCATCGACGAGGCGCACCGCGAGGCGAAGGAGGCCATCGCTGAACTCAACGACTTGGTCCGCGGGTTGCACCCCGCGGTCCTCGAAGACCGGGGGCTGGACGCTGCGTTGTCCGGCCTGGCCGCCCGGGTACCGTTGCCGGTAGGCCTGCGCGTCGACATCGGAGAGCGAGCAGCGCCCGTCGTGGAGTCGGTCGCCTATTTCGTGGTCTCCGAGGCACTGACCAACGTCACCAAGCACGCCCGCGCCACCCGCGCGGAGGTGACCGTCGAACGGATCGGGAAGGTGCTGCGCGTGAACGTCACCGACGACGGGAGCGGTGGCGCCGACGCCTCAGCCGGCAGTGGGCTGAACGGACTGGCCAAACGCGTCGGCTCCGTCGACGGAACGTTCCGTGTCAGCAGCCCCGCCGGGGGCCCGACCACCCTCACCGCGGAGCTGCCGTGCGAGCTGTGATCGCCGAAGACTCGGTGCTGCTGCGCGTCGGGCTCGTCAAGGTGCTCGAGATGGCCGGCTTCCTGATCGCAGCCGACGTGGGTGACGCGGACGCCCTGTTGACCGCGGTCGAGCAACACCGGCCCGAACTTGCCCTGGTCGATGTCCGCATGCCACCGGCCTTCACCGACGAGGGAGTGCGCGCCGCGCTGGTGATCCGCCGCCAGTGGCCCCAAACGGCGGTGGTTCTGCTCTCGCAGTACGTGGAGGAGCGGTACGCGGCCGATCTGCTGACCGCCCACACCAACGGTGTCGGCTACCTGCTCAAGCAACGTGTGGCCGACGTGGAGGAGTTCATCGCCGCGGTACGGCGGGTCGCGGACGGCGGCACGGCGCTGGATCCCGAGGTCGTCGCCCAGTTGCTGCTGCGCCGCCACAGCGACCCGTTGGAGCGGCTGACGCCCCGTGAACGGGAGGTGCTGGCGCTGATGGCCGAGGGACGCTCCAACGCGGGGATCGCCGAGGCACTGGTGGTCAGCGACAGCGCGGTCGCCAAGCACATCAACAACATCTTCGCCAAACTCGGCCTGCCCGCCGCCGACGCCGACCACCGACGCGTCCTCGCCGTGCTGCGATTCCTCGGGGTGCCCCCGAACTGACCGGCTACGGGAGAGTGCCGATGGCCGACGACGCGAGCGCGACTGTACGCCCAGCTTGATGCGTCCGACGAGCCGTCGTTCGACGACTATGGTGCCCGAGTCGTACGAGCCGGGAAGCCACTGAACCGCACCCCTGCCGAGTATTTGAGGACGGCACGCTGCGACGAGTCTTCGGCAACTGCCGCGTTGTTCCCGGCTCGGGGAACGATCCGGTCAACGGCCGAAGCCCCGCACGAGGCGGGGCTTCAGATGGGACGATGATCCAGTGTCCGGGGCTGTTAACGGCAGTCCCAGGCGCGCTCCACTTCTGCGGGCTGCGGCCACGGTGTCTCGGAGTTCGTGCACCGCCCGACGGGGCACCCTGGCGCGGGTGGCGATCTCGCTGTCATTGCGGCCCCAGCCGATCGCGGCCGTGACCAGATGCAGGCGCTCCTGGCGGGTCGCCCAGATTCTTGTCCACGGCGTCCGTCGAGTTCACCAATTCGGCGATGTCGGCGCCTACGACCGCCAGCCGGTCCCAGCCTCGGTCGCGCAGCTGCTCCCGGTGAGCGGCGGCGGCCTCCCGTGCTCCCAGCAGGCAGGCGCCACCCCTGTCGTGCGGCGTTCTCCTCTTCGCAGTCGGGCCAGCGGTCGAGTTCGGCGTCGGTGGAGGTGGAGGTGGAGGTGGAGGTGGCGTGATGTCACCGGCGGCCAGGCGGCCGTGCTCGGCTTCCCAGTCCGGGAACTCCTCGAGCGGGCGGGAGTCACCGTCCATGAGGATGCTCCGATACCAGGCGCGGACGCGGAGGACGTCGTGGCCCTTGCCGCTCCCGTCGCGTACGGGACGCCGAAGGCCTCGTTGACCTCGGGGTGCCAGTGCTCGTTGCTCCCGAGGTATCGGGTGATCGGCTCGCAGTCCTTGGCGAGTTCGTCCAACTCCTGGCGCAGCAGGTTCGGCCTGTATACCTGCGGGAAGCGGGCCACGATCTCGCTGTAGTCGACCAGGTGGGCGTCGGCCTCGGGCTCGGCGGCCTTTCGGTGCCGCTGGCACAGGCGGGTGATGTTGCGGCCGGCCCGGCCGGAGTCGGCGGACTAGTCGAGGTCGGCGTCGCGCCACCGGGTCAGCAGCGCCTGCCCTCCCCCGCCATTCGGGTAGCGGGTGGACCTGGTGTCCTCCGCCATCCGCGCGTGGCGCGCGGCGGAGGGCACCAGGGAGATGGCCCTGCTCACGCCGCTGCCCGGATCGAGCAGACGTCGACGCTGCGGGCACCGGGGCGCAGAGCGGGCTCCTTCTCGACGTAGCCGCGCACCAGCACCTGGTCGCCGACCGTGTGCTGACGGCCGAGGGACTGCTCGGCCGCGGTGAAGCGGCTGGCTGACACCCGGGCGTGCGCGGTCTCGCCGTCGTCGCTCTCCAGCAGCAGACGTACATGCCCGGCGAAGCGCCTCACCGCGGCGAACGTCACCGTGGCCTCGATGCGCTCGCCTGCCCGGATCCGCGACAGCGGCTTGAGGGAGGCGCCCAGGCTGTTGTGGTGCTCGACGAGCAGGTCGCCCGGCATCGGCGCGGGCTGGCGAGGATCCGGCAGGATCCTGCCAGCCCGGTAGGCCTCGGCCAGGTGGTACAGGTGCTGGGGCCGGTAGCCGTCCTGCAGGTAGATGAGGGCGCAGGCACGGTCGAGGCGCCGGTAGAGGTCGCCCAGCTCGTCATCCGCGTCCCACATGGCCTGCCACTGCTCGCGGGGCAGCTTGTTGCCGGGGATGTGCCGCAGGGGGTCGGCGGCCCGCTTGACCTCCAGGTAGCGGCGGATCGTGGCCCCGACCTCGGCACCGCTGAGGAACTCGGTCGCGAACTGGCGGGCGTGGTGCTCGTCGCCAGGGCGTCCCCATCCTGGCCGATCTCGCCTACCCGGGGGTGGCCCCTGGCTGACCACGCACATCAAACGCAGGCCCCTGCGGGAACTCACCCCTGCCGAGAAGACCGTCAACCGGGCTCTGGCCGCGGCACGGGCACCGGTCGAACGAGGCGTGGCCTGCCTGAAGTCCTGGCGGATCTGCCGCAGGTCCCGCTGCAGCCCCCACCGCATGACGTCAATCACCAAAGCCATTCTCACCCTGGAGCGGCAACGCTGAAGAGGCTCACTGATCTCCAGCTGTCCGCCGGACACGATCTGTGTCCCCGAGGCCGTGACCGTGGGCGGCCCGCGAAAAACGCGTTGTTGCACCCCGCTCGAGGGCGTTACGGTCGCCACACTCTGACGCACACGCTCTCTGGAACCATCGCCGCAGAACGGGAGCAGGTCCGCGCACAGCGCGCGACACCACGGAGGGGCGGCACCGGATCCGGCCGACCGGCGGATCTCGTATGCCCTCCGGAGGACTCTCCCATGAACATCGGCCTCGGCCTTCCCGTCGACGACCCCGCGCAGCTGCTCACCTGGGCCCGGCGCGCCGACGCGAGCCCCTTCAGCACCCTCGGCCTGCTCGACCGCCTCGTCTACGACAACCCCGAGCCCCTCGTCACCCTTGCGACCCTCGCCGGCGCCACGTCCCGCATCCGCGTCCAGACCGAGGTACTGCTCGCACCTCTCCACAACACCGCCCTGCTCGCGAAGCAGACCGCCACTCTCGACCGCCTCTCCGGCGGCCGCTTCACGCTCGGCATCGGTGTCGGAGGCCGCGAGGACGACTGCCTGGCCGCCGGCACCGACCTCCACCGCCGGGGCCGCCGCCTCGACGAACAGATGACCCTGCTCCGCCGCACCTGGGCCGGAGAGCCGTACGGCGAAGGCATCGGCCCCATCGGCCCCGTCCCCGCCACCCCCGGTGGCCCGGAGGTACTGTTCGGCGGCTTCGCCCCCGCTGCCCTCGAACGCGTCGGCCGCTTCGGCGACGGCTTCCTCGGCGCCGCCCTGCCGCCCTCCTTCATGTCCAACCTGTTCCGCGCCGCGGAAACGGCCTGGCAGAAACACGACCGCCCCGGCCGCCCCCGCCTGGTCGCCCAGGCGAACGTCGCTCTCGGCCCCGACGACACCGTGGACCGGGCCCGCCGCAACCTCCGCGACTACTACGCCTTCAGCGGCCACGTCGCGTACATGGAGGCCGGCCTGCTCACCACACCGGGGCAGATCCGCGAGGCCGCCGACGCCTACGTCGGCATCGGTGCCGACGAGGTGATGCTCTACTGCTGGGCCTCGGACGCCGACCAGATCGACCGCCTCGCCGACGCGCTGTTCTGACGTCTGCACCGCCCCGGCTTCGAGGCCCCCGGCCCCTGCCCCGGCCTCGAAGCCTGTCGCTCGCATGGTGGACGCCGCGCCGGGGCCGTTCCACGTGCCCGGTAGGCTGGCCGACAGGCCGTGACTGGCGCGCTGGGATGGGACGGACCATCGGGGAGCGGCCTGTGAATGACCAAGTGCCGTGCGCCTGGGCCGAACCGTGATCCGTGACCGCTTCAAGCCACGCAGCCCGGAGGCCGCCATGTCAGAGCAGCAGCCCCTGTCCACCGAGTCCACGGCCTTCCGCGCCGCCCTCGACGTGATCCGAGCCGTCGAGCCGCGCGTCGCCGACGCCATCGGCCAGGAGGTCCACGACCAGCGCGAGATGCTCAAGCTGATCGCCTCCGAGAACTACGCCTCCCCGGCCACCCTCCTCGCGATGGGCAACTGGTTCAGCGACAAGTACGCCGAGGGCACCGTCGGCCGCCGCTTCTACGCCGGCTGTCGCAACGTCGACACCGTCGAGTCCCTGGCCGCCGAGCACGCCAGGGAGCTCTTCGGTGCCCGGCACGCCTACGTCCAGCCGCACTCCGGCATCGACGCCAACCTCGTCGCCTTCTGGTCCGTCCTCGCCCAGCGTGTCGAGGTCCCCGCCCTGGAGAAGGCCGGCGTCCGCCAGGTCAACGACCTCTCCGACGCCGACTGGGCCGAGCTCCGCCATGCCTTCGGCAACCAGCGCATGCTCGGTATGTCCCTGGACGCCGGCGGCCACCTCACCCACGGCTTCCGACCCAACATCTCCGGCAAGATGTTCGACCAGCGCTCCTACGGCACCGACCCCTCCACCGGTCTGGTCGACTACGACGCGCTGCGCGCCTCGGCCCGTGAGTTCAAGCCGCTGATCATCGTCGCCGGCTACTCGGCCTACCCCCGTCTGGTGAACTTCCGGATCATGCGCGAGATCGCCGACGAGGTCGGCGCCACGCTCATGGTCGACATGGCGCACTTCGCCGGTCTCGTCGCCGGCAAGGTGCTCACCGGCGACTTCGACCCGGTCCCGCACGCCCAGATCGTCACCACCACCACCCACAAGTCGCTGCGCGGCCCGCGCGGCGGCATGGTGCTGTGCGACGACTCCCTCAAGGACCAGGTCGACCGCGGCTGCCCGATGGTCCTCGGCGGCCCGCTCCCGCACGTCATGGCCGCCAAGGCCGTCGCCCTCGCCGAGGCACGTCAGCCCTCCTTCCAGGACTACGCCCAGCGGATCGTCGACAACTCCCGCGCCCTGGCCGAGGGCCTGATGCGCCGCGGCGCCACCCTGGTCACCGGCGGCACCGACAACCACCTCAACCTGATCGATGTCGCCTCCTCCTACGGCCTCACCGGCCGCCAGGCCGAGGCCGCCCTGCTCGAGTCGGGCATCGTCACCAACCGCAACTCCATCCCGGCCGACCCCAACGGCGCCTGGTACACCTCCGGCATCCGCATCGGCACCCCCGCCCTGACCACCCGCGGCCTTGGCACCGCCGAGATGGACGAGGTCGCCGGTCTCATCGACCGTGTCCTCACCACCACGGAGCCCGGCACCACCAGCAAGGGCGCCCCCTCCAAGGCCCAGCACATCCTGGACCCGAAGGTCGCGGACGAGATCTCCCACCGGGCCACCGACCTCGTGGCCGGTTTCCCGCTGTACCCGGAGATCGACCTCGGCTGACACACGTCCTCTCTTGAGTTGTCAAAGACCGGTGACTCCTAGAGATCGATGAGTTCCTGTCGTGGCTCATCCCGCGGCGGTCCGGCTCCTGGCCCGACCGCCGCGCGGCGTATCAGACGAGTGCCGCCGACTCCCGCTGCGAATCCCACGACGAGCCCCGGCACCGCCCACCACACGCCATGCTCCGGGCTCGTCGAACTCTTGGCCCCCTCCTTGTCCTGCGCCTCCCCGGGGCCGCCGACCAGGCCCGCCCGGTCCAGCTGATCGAAAACCGCCCGTGGCGCCCGGTGCCAGCGGATGTCGTCGTCCTCCCGCTCCGGCGCCGGATCCGAGCGCACCCACGGCGTGCCGTCCCCCGTCAGGAACAGCTGGTCCTGCCGCGCCACCGCCACATCACCCCCCGGTGCCGAATCCGTCCGGGGCCAGCCACCGACACCCGTCAGCCCCCACACGACGGTGAACCGCACCGCCGGATACCGGCCCTCCTCCCAGGCGCCGGACACTCGCTCCGTGCCCGGGTACATCGGCTGCAGCAGCTGCCACAGGCGGCTGAAGTACGGCTCGTCGGAACGCACGGCCTCCGTCCGGCCCGATCCGCCGGTGACGACCAGCGCCAGGTCGGGCCGGTCGAGGCCCGCTCCCCGCGTCTGCTGTGTCGCCGAGGCAGCCGCCGGCGCCCCGAGCACGGTCACCGTCACCACCACCGGTGCCAGCGCTGCCAACGCCCTGCGCGGCCCGAGCCGCACCCCTGTGTGTCTGCTCCGCACGACCATCCCCCTGGATCGATCAGCCTCGCTATCTCCAGCTCGCGGGCACCTCCTTTCGTCACAGATCACGCAGTTCCTGCCGAGGCCCCCGCTCCCGGCGCACACGGTCCCCTCGCATCCGCAGAGCGAACGGCCGCAGCACCAGCGCCAGTACGGCTCCGACCGCAAGCCCCGGAAGCGCCCACCACCACTCGGTGCCGTCGTCCGCCGTGGAGGACGGCACCACGGACGCCTCCGTGGCCACCGCCCCCGCGTCTGTCCCCGGCTCCTGCCCGGGCGCCGGGAAGATGGGATGGCCCTCGCCGGAGACCTTGCCCATCACCCCCAAGTCCTTCAGCAGGGCGCGCAGTTGGGGTGGATTCTTTGTGCGGTGCCAGTGACCGTTCACCGACTCGGGGACGTGCTCCGCAGTGTGTATCCACACCTCGTCCGTGTCGGCCAGCGGGAAGACCTGGTCCAGTCGCCACGGTGAGACGTCGTGCGCCATCCAAGTGACGTTGACCTGCCGGGCTGCGAGCAGATTCGCCTCGGGCGGCTTGGTGCGGGCGCCCGCACCCGGAGGGCCGAGCAGACGCTGCAACTCGCCGTATTCCTCGTCGGAGTAGTAGAGCGACGCCGTCTCCCCGCTCTCCGGCGAGACCACGAGCACGCTCGTCGGTCCGCCCGCCGACGCGGAGGGCGCACCCCACACCGTCAGCGCGAGCGCCACCGCCAACGCTCCTGATCCAGCTGCCAGTTCACGACAGCGGCCCCTCGGTCCAGCCACACGCCTCTTCATGCCGGCTCCCAACAGACGATCCCCGTGCGGCCCGTCCGCGAGCCGCGTGTCACTTCTGGTACACCGCCCGGCCCGTCGGGGTTCCCACCCCGCGCGCACTAATCCGCGGACTTCTCGGCCCCCTCGTGCCCCGGCTCGCCGAGGGACTGGGCGATCTCCACAGCCCGCGACTTCGACGCGACCCCCTCCAGCCGCAGCGTCACGTCCGGCACGTCCAGAACACCCGACCCGTGCATCCACAGCAGCGTCGGCCCGGCGGTCCGCTGCTCGCGGGTGTAGTGGGAGCCGGCCGCGTCCACCAGCCAGAAGCTCAGCAGGTGGGGCCGCGGAAACCACAGAGCCGTGTCCTGGGCCCCACCGAGCTCCGAGGAGTCCCCGTCCAGCGAGAGCCACTCCGGCTGCTCCCGCACACTCTTGGCGAAGCCGATGTCCAGACGGGCCCGGTACTCGTCCAGCCGGATGGTGTCCCCCCGCTCACGCCAGCACAGGCTCACCAGGGACCGCCCCCGCGGCTCGGCCGTCACCGTCACCACATCCGGAGCGCCGAGCGCCGACGGCACCAGCGGTTCGAACCCCGCCCGCCGCTCGGCCTGCGCGAGCGACACCGAGCGGCCGCAGCCGGGCACCTCGGCCCCGGGCGAGGGCACCGCCGACGGGTCGTACCGCACCTCGACCCCGCCGAAGTCGAACCAGTCCAGGACCGCCGCCCGCACCGGAGGCGTGAGCGCGAGGACCGCCAGCAGCCCGCACAGGGTCGCGGCCAGCGAACGCCACCGCATCCGCGTCCACCGCCGCACCGCCCGCAGCCGCTCACCGGGACCCGAGGCCTGGGCAACCGGGACCGGCAGCCGCTCGGCGAGTATCTGCTCCAGCACCCGCTCCACCATCGACTCGGACCCGCCCGCGCCCGGCGCGTCCAGGGAACGCCCGAGCGCCCGCAGCTCCTCGGGCAGCCGGGACGCACGCTCACGCGCGCTTCCCCCCGAGCCCTCACCGCCATAGGACTCACTCACGCTCATCACCCCCTTCCCGGGGCTCGAAATCCGGCAGCAGTTTGCCGAGCTTGCGCAGCGCGCGGTTCAGCCGGGACTTCACCGTCCCCCGGGGCCAGCCCAGGGCCTGGGCCGTCTCCGACTCGTCCATCTCCAGCAGATAGCGGTAGGTGACGACCAGACGGTGCTCCTCGCTCAGCTTCTCCAGCGCGGACCCCAGCGCGGCGCGGCGCTCTATCTCCACAGCTGCGACCGCCGGGTCCGCCGATTCCGGTATCAGCGGCTCGGCCTCCGCGAAGGCCGCCTCACGGCCGGCGAGCGTGCGCTGGCGCGCCGCCGTCCGCACTGTGTTCCTCGTCTCATTGGCCACGATCGACATGAACCACGGCTTGAAAGCCGAGCCCTCTTTGAAGCGGCCCAGCCCGCAGTACGCCTTGACGAAGGCCTGCTGTACCACGTCCTCCGCGTCCGCACCCGCCCCGAGCGCGGCGGCCGCTCGCATGGCGAGACCCGTATGGGCCCGCACCAGCTCCGCGTACGCCTCCGGCTCTCCGGCACGTACGCGTGCGATCACCGCGGCCTCATCGACGATGCGGCCCCCCTCCCGCGTCCTCACACGATTGGTACACCGCTCGGACCCAATCGGTTCCCACCCGTGGCACATCTGTTTCCGACTGGTTCCGGATCGGCCCCCGACACCTGAGAGAATGGTGAGCATGGCCTCTGATCGACCCCGCGTGCTCTCCGGAATCCAGCCCACCGCAGGCTCGTTCCACCTCGGCAACTACCTCGGCGCCGTCCGCCAGTGGGTGGCTCTGCAGGAGTCCCACGACGCGTTCTACATGGTCGTCGACCTCCACGCGATCACAGTTCCGCAGGACCCGAAGGAGCTCACGGGCAACACCCGCCTGGCCGCCGCGCAGCTCCTCGCCGCGGGCCTCGACCCGGAGCGCTGCACGCTCTTCGTCCAGAGCCACGTCCCCGAGCACGCCCAGCTCGCCTGGGTCATGAACTGCCTCACCGGATTCGGCGAGGCCTCCCGCATGACCCAGTTCAAGGACAAGTCCGCCCGCCAGGGCGCCGACAGCGCCAGCGTGGGCCTGTTCACGTACCCGATCCTCCAGGTCGCGGACATCCTGCTCTACCAGGCCAACGAGGTCCCGGTGGGTGAGGACCAGCGCCAGCACGTCGAGCTGACCCGTGACCTCGCCACGCGCTTCAACGGCCGCTTCGGCGAGACCTTCACGATCCCGAAGCCGTACATCCTCAAGGAGACGGCGAAGATCTACGACCTTCAGGACCCGTCGATCAAGATGAGCAAGTCGGCGTCCACGCCGAAGGGCCTCATCAACCTGCTCGACGAGCCGAAGGCCACCGCCAAGAAGGTCAAGAGCGCGGTCACGGACACCGACACCGTCATCCGCTACGACGCCGAGAACAAGCCGGGCGTCAGCAACCTGCTCACCATCTACTCGACCCTGACCGGCACCGGCATCCCCGAGCTGGAGCAGCAGTACGAGGGCAAGCTCTACGGCGCGCTCAAGACGGACCTCGCCGAGATCGTCGTCGAGTTCGTGACACCGTTCCGGGAGCGGACCCAGCAGTACCTGGACGACCCGGAGACGCTGGACTCGATCCTGGCCAAGGGCGCGGAGAAGGCGCGCGCGGTCGCCGCGGAGACCCTCTCCCAGACGTACGAGAAGGTGGGCTTCCTGCCCGCGAAACACTGACCGCCGCCGGCCGGCGGTACCTCCCGCCGGCCACCGGGGCGTACCACCGCACACCAGCACCACCGGACAGAGCGCTGCACATCACTACGCCTGCGCCTGCCCACAGCACAGCCGTGGCCGTACAGTCGATAGCCGGACGGCTGGGAACGAATCCGACAGGACGACAGGGACGAACAGGAGACGACGTGGGGACCGTAACGATCGGTGTGTCGATCGCGGTCCCGGAGCCTCACGGCAGCCTGCTCCAAGAGCGGCGCGCGGGCTTCGGCGACGCCGCGGCTCACGGGATCCCCACCCATGTCACCCTGCTGCCGCCCACAGAGGTCGCGGACACCGCGCTGCCCGCCATCGAGGCGCACCTCACCGAGGTCGCCGCGACGGGCCGGCCCTTCCCGATGAAGCTGTCCGGCACCGGCACCTTCCGGCCGCTGTCACCGGTCGTGTACGTCCGGATCGCCCAGGGAGCCGAGGCCTGCACCTGGCTCCAGAAGCAGGTCCGTGACGCCTCCGGGCCGGTCGCGAGGGAACTGCAGTTCCCCTACCACCCGCATGTCACCGTGGCCCACGGCATCGACGAGGCGGCCATGGACCGCGCCTTCGGGGAACTCGCCGAGTTCGAGGCAGAGTGGCCGTGCACCGGATTCGCGCTCTACGAGCAGGGCGCCGACGGGGTGTGGCGCAAACTGCGCGAGTTCACCTTCGGTCGCTCGACCGTGCCGCCCCAGGCCGGCCACGTCGACCGCGGCTCCCTGCCCACAGGCCAGCTGTAACCACGGTCACAGCGGCAGCAGCCGGAACACCGCCCGCGGCAGGTGCCGCGCCACCGCCATCACGACCCGCAGCGCTCCCGGCACCCACACCGTCTCCGAGCGGCGCCGCAGACCCAGCTCGAT
Organism: Streptomyces canus; assembly: GCF_001514145.1. Lineage (GTDB taxonomy): Bacteria > Actinomycetota > Actinomycetes > Streptomycetales > Streptomycetaceae > Streptomyces > Streptomyces canus. Next base: position 549,168 of record NZ_KQ948657.1, on the reverse strand, counting down.
CGCCGTCGCGACGGCCTCCGGGGTGGTCGCGAGGGGCGCCGCCTCCAGACCGGCCGTCATCCTCGACCGCACGAACCCGGGGCGTACGACCATGACGTGCACGCCCGTGCCGTGCAGCGCGTCGCCCAACCCCTGGGCGAAGACGTCGAGGCCGGCCTTGCTGGAGCCGTAGATGAAGTCGGCGCGGCGGGCGCGCTCGCCAGCGACGGAGGAGAGCACGACGAGCGAGCCGTGCCCCTGGGCCTGCAACGCGCGCGCGGACACCAGGCCGGCCGAGACGGCACCCGTGTAGTTGGTCTGCGCGACCCGCACCGCCGCGACAGGCTCGCGCTCGTCGTAGGCCTGGTCCCCGAGGATCCCGAAGGCGAGCAACACCATGTCGATGTCGCCCTCGGCGAACACCTTGCCGAGCACCGTCTCGTGGGACTCGGGGTCCAGCGCGTCGAAGGCGACGGTGTGGACCACGGCCCCCAGAGAGCGCAATTGCGTGGCGGCCGACTCCAGGGCGGGGGACGGGCGCCCCGCCAGCCACACCGTGCGGGTGCGGCGGACGACGAGACGGCGGGCGGTGGCCAGCGCGATCTCGGACGTACCGCCAAGGATGAGCAGGGACTGGGGAATGCCGAAGGCGTCCTTCACGAGCAGCTCCTTGGAGGGCCTGGGATCTTCAGAGGGCTTGGAGAGTCAGACGGCGGGACAGGTCCGAGGTGAACACCCCGCGCGGGTCCAGCTCCGCGCGCAGCGCACGGAAGTCGTCGAGGCGCGGGTACATCGCGGTGAGCAGTTCCGGCCGCAGACGGGAGTCCTTGGCCAGGCAGACCCGTCCGCCGGCCATGGCCACCTCCTCGTCCAGTTCGTCGAGGAGGGCGCCGAGACCGGGCAGACCGGCCGGGATGTCCAGGGCCAGGGTCCAGCCGGGCACCGGGAAGGAGAGCCACCCGGGGTCGGCGTCCCCGAACCGCTTGAGCACGGCGGGAAAGGACGGGCACCGCTGCTCGGAGACCCGCCGCACGATCCGGCGCAGGGCCTCCTCCTGGCCCTGTGGGACGACGAACTGGTACTGCACGAGGCCGCCGCGGCCGTAGATCCGGTTCCAGTGGGGCACAGCGTCCAAGGGGTGGAAGAACGCGGAGATCCTCTGCAGTCGGCCGGTACGCGCGCGGGGCGCCCTCCGGTACCAGAGCTCGTTGAACAGCCCCACGGTCGTGCCGGTGAGCAGTCCCTCGGGGAGGAAGGGGGGCGGGGCCGGGAAGCGCGGGGTCCCGAAGGCCAACGGGTGTCTCCGCGCGCGCGTGCCACCGGCGAGCAGCCCCGGTGTCCGCAGCGCTTCCAGCGGCGCGTGGTCGCCCCGCGTGAGAACGGCCCGCCCCGTCGCGGCCCCGCGGGCCAGCAGGTCGACCCGGGCGACCGAGTAGCGGTACTGGTGGTCGGTCGCCGTCAGACGGGCCATCAGGTCGTCGAGGTCCCGCGCGCGTTCCGTGTCCACCGACATCAGGGACGTCTCGACCGGCTGGAGCTGGACCGTCGCGGTGAGGATCATCCCGGTCAGACCCATGCCGCCGGTGGTCGCGTCGAACAAGGGAGCGCCGCGGCGCACGGTACGGATCTCGCCGTCGGCGGTGAGCAGTTCGAAGGACAGCACATGGCGGGAGAAGGAGCCGGACACGTGGTGATTTCTGCCGTGGATGTCCGTGCCGATCGCGCCGCCGACGGTGACGTACCGGGTGCCGGGCGTCACCGGCACGAACCAGCCGAGCGGCAGCAGCACCTCCATCAGCCGGTGCAGGGAGACGCCCGCGTCGCACAGCACGGTGCCGCCTTCGGCGTCGATCGCGTGGACGCGGTTCAGGCCGGTCATGTCGAACACCTCGCCGCCGGCGTTCTGTGCCGCGTCTCCGTACGCCCGTCCCAGGCCCCTCGGGATGCCGCCACGGGCCCCGCAGCCCCGGACGGCGGCCACGGCCTCCTCGTAGCTCCGTGGACGGATCAGACGGGCCGCGGTGGGGGCGGTGCGCCCCCATCCCGTGACGGGAACGGTGTCGGCAGACATGCCGGTGACCGTATCGCCGCTATAGAGGCAATTCGATCGTAAACATCGCTCCTATCCCCAAATGGGTGATCAACGGTACCCGACGTCGTCCCGTGTTTTCGGGGTACTCACACATCGGTCTTCCACGCGGAGGGCAAGATCCGATCATGGACTGGCTGAAGAGACTCCCCGTCGTCGGGCCGCTCTGGGTGCGCCTGACCGCCACGCACGCGTGGCGGTCGTACGAACGGTTGGACCGGGTGAAGTGGACCCGGCTGGCCGCGGCGATGACGTTCACCAGCTTCGTCGCGCTGTTCCCGCTGCTCACCGTGGCCGCAGCGATCGCCGCCGCCACGCTCAGCACGGAGCAGCAGAACGACCTCCAGGACAAGATCGCCGATCAGGTGCCCGGCATCTCCGATCAGCTGAACATCGGCGACCTGGTCCAGAACGCCGGCACCGTCGGTCTCATCGCCGCCGCCGCCCTGCTGTTCACCGGCATCGGCTGGGCCGGCTCGATGCGCGAGTGTCTGCGCGCGGTGTGGGAGCTGCCCGACGAGGACGAGAACGCGATCCTGCGCAAGGGCAAGGACCTGGGAATCCTGGTCGGGTTCGGCGGCGCGGTCCTGGTCACGCTCGCCATCTCCACCGTCGCCTCCGCGCTGGTCGACTGGATCGCCGGAGAACTGGGCCTCCAGGAGGGCAGCGCCGGCCGGGTCCTGCTGCGCGTCGCCGCGTTCGTCATCGCCGTACTCGCCGACTTCCTGCTCCTGCTGTACGTCCTGACCCTGCTGCCCGGGGTCGAGCCGGCGCGCCGTCGATTGTTCGTCGCCGCGCTGACCGGCGCGATCGGCTTCGAACTGCTGAAGCTGCTGCTGAGCGGCTATATGCAGGGCGTGGCGACGAAGAGCATGTACGGCGCGTTCGGCGTCCCCGTCGCCCTGCTGCTGTGGATCAACTTCACGGCGAAACTGGTGCTGTTCTGCGCCGCGTGGACGGCGACGGGGAGCAAGGAGCAGGAGCTCACGGACGAGAAGAGCGACGACGCACCAGATCCGGCAGCGGCCAGCGGCGGTTGACGAGGAACGCGGCGCCCGCGAGCAGCACAAGGAGGCCGCCGGTGATCGCGATGGCGGTGCCCATTCCGCGGGAGCCGCCGTCGGCCGTGGCGGACGCGACGTGCTTCGCCGAGGCCCCTGAGCCCGCGGAATCCCCGGAACCCCCGGCCTCGCCGGCGTCCCCCGGCTGGGCGCTGGACTGCGCGGCGCCCTTCGGCGGCACCAGCTCACCCACCGGCTGCACCTTGCCGGCCGCCTTGAAGCCCCAGTCGAAGAGCTTCGCGGTCTCCTTGTAGACCTCGTTGTGCTCTTCCTTGGACGGGTGCATGACGGTGACGAGCAGCACCCTGCCATTGCGCTCGGCGACACCGGTGAAGGTGGCGCCCGCGTTGGTGGTGTTGCCGTTCTTCACACCTGCAATGCCCTGGTACTGCGAGATGTCGTAGTCGCCGCTCAGCAGTCGGTTGGTGTTCTGGATCTCGAAGGGCTTGCGGACGGTCTTGCCCTTCTTGTCCTTCTTCGTCTCGCCGGGGAACTTCGCGGTGACCGTCGAGCAGTACTCGCGGAAGTCCTTCTTCTGCAGGCCGGAGCGGGCGAACAGGGTCAGGTCGTAGGCCGAGGAGACCTGGCCGGGGGCGTCGTAGCCGTCGGGGCTGACGACATGCGTGTCGAGGGCCTGGAGCTCCTCGGCGTGCTCGTTCATCTCCGTGACGGTCTTGGCGACGCCCTTGTTCATCGCGGACAGGACATGCACGGCGTCGTTGCCGGAGCGAAGGAAGACGCCGAGCCACAGATCGTGGACCGTGTACGTCTCGCCCTCCTTTATCCCGACCAGGCTGGAGCCGGCGCCCATGCCCGCGAGGTCGGAGGGGACGACCTTGTGCTTCTCGGTCTTGGCGAACTTCGGCAGCACGGTGTCCGCGAAGAGCATCTTCATGGTGCTCGCCGGGGGCAGTCGCCAGTGCGCGTTGTGTGCGGCGAGCACATCCCCGGACTCGGCGTCCGTCACGATCCAGGAGCGCGCGGTGATGTCCTTGGGCAGGACCGGGACCCCGCTCGCGAGATTGACCTGCGTGCCCGCCTGGCCGAGCCGCGAGCCGCCCACGGTCGACATGTTCGCCGGGGGAGTGGCGCTCGGGGATGCGCTTGGCGACGCGCTCGGTGACGGGCTGGGAGCCGCGAGGGCGACGGGCGCGGTCAGCGCGAGGGACGACAGGGCGGCGGCGGAGGTGACCAGCAGGGATCGCCCGGCGGTCTTCTTCTGTGGTGCGGACACGTTCAGGAACGTACATGGCGCGGAGGGTGAAGTCCCACAGCCCTCCCCACCCCGGCCGCCGAACCGGCCAACGGCCCGCGATACTGGACCCATGAAGCTCAGCCGCCCCGTCTCCTGGTTCCTGCTCGCCTTCGGGGTGTGGAGCTGGATCATCTGGATCACTTTCGTCAAGAACCTCGTCAAGGACGCCAGCGGGCTCGCGTTCGACGACGCGGGCGACCCGACGGGGTACTTCTGGGTGCACCTGCTGCTGGCCGTCGTCTCCTTCGTATTGGGGACGGTCGTCGGGCTCATCGGGTTGCGTGGACTGCGCGCACTGCGCCGGAACTCACAGCCGACCCTCGAGAGTTAGCAGACCGTGGTCATCGTCTTCGCACTGCTCGCCCTGGCCGTCCTCGTGACGGCCAACTGGTACCTGTGGCGCCGCCTGTTCCGCGACACCACCGGCGGCCCCGGCCGGGTCCGCCGCGTGGGCGCGGTGCTCATCGGCGGCGGCTGGGCGCTGGCGGTCGGTGCCCTGGTCGCGGAGCGCACCGGCGCCCCCTTCTGGCTCCAGCGGGTGCTCGCGTGGCCCGGCTTCCTGTGGCTGGCGCTGTCGATCTACCTGCTGCTGGCGGTCCTGGCGGGAGAGGTCGTACGACCCCTGCTGCGACGTCTCCTCGAACGCTGGGACAGGCGCGGTGAGCCCGCCGTGGCCGCCGTACCGCACCCGGAGCGGGTACCGGCGGGAGCACCTGCCGAGAAGCCGCAGGAGGACGGGAGCCCGCCCCGGGAACCCGGGAAGGGCGGACCGGCGGCAGAGGAGCCGTCGGAACCCGGCGGCTCCACCCTCGTCGCCGCCCCCTCCCGGCGCCTCTTCGTCTCCCGCGTCGTCGCCGGAGCCGCCGCCGCGGCCGCCGTGGGAACCGTCGGCTACGGCACGTACGGCGTCCTGCGCGGGCCCAGGGTCAAGCGGGTCACCGTGCCGCTGGCGAAGCTCCCGCGCGCGGCGCACGGCTACCGGATCGCGGTGGTCAGCGACATCCACCTGAGCCCGGTGCTCGGCCGTGGGTTCGCCCAGAAGGTCGTCGACACCATCAACTCCACCCGGCCCGACCTGATCGCGGTCGTCGGCGACCTGGTCGACGGCAGCGTGAAGGACCTCGGCCCGGCGGCAGCCCCCCTCGCCCAGCTCGAGGCCCGACACGGCTCGTTCTTCGTCACCGGCAACCACGAGTACTTCTCCGGTGCCGAGCAGTGGGTCGAGGAGGTACGGCGGCTCGGTCTGCGCCCGCTGGAGAACGACCGTACGGAACTGGCGTGGTTCGACCTCGCCGGTGTCAACGACATCGCGGGCGAGAGCGAGGGCCGGGGCCCCGACTTCGCCAAGGCCCTCGGCGACCGGGACACGGCACGCGCGTGCGTGCTCCTCGCCCACCAGCCGGTCCAGATCCACGACGCCGTCGACCACGGCGTCGACCTCCAGCTCTCCGGCCACACGCACGGCGGCCAGCTCTGGCCCGGCAACCTCCTCGCGGAGGCCGCGAACCCGACCGTCGCCGGCCTGGAGCGCTACGGCGACACACAGCTCTACGTCAGCCGTGGCGCGGGCGCCTGGGGCCCGCCCACGCGCGTGGGCGCCCCGTCGGACATCACGGTGATCGAACTGGCGTCGAAGCAGGCCTGAACGGCCACCCGGCCCGTCGTACGGCTGTGCCCGGCCCGTCGTACTGCTGTGCCCGGTGCGGTAGTCGGCGTACTTTGACCACGACGGCCCTCCCGGGGCCGACCGGGGGGCTCGCGCATGATGTCCGACACGTCCCTCCAGCGCCTCGCACGCAACCGGCCGGTTCTGTTCGCCCTGTACGAGACCCTGCTCACCGGTGGCTGCGCGCTGTTCTGGTACGCCGTCGCGGGATTGCTGTATCTGGAGAACGCGGCTCACGACCCCTGGGATTCCGACTACCCGCCCGCGCGGCAGTTCTTCCTCCTCGCCTGCGTGTCCGCGCTCTCCCTGCCGGTCACCTGGCTGCTGAGAGGTGTTCCGGTCCCGTGGCTGCGGCGGATCGTGGACCGGGCGATCATGGCGCGGGCCATCGCGTCGGTCATGGTGTGCGCCGGGGCGGTCGTCTACGTGATCGTCCGTTGATCGTCGGCCGGAGCCCCTGTGGGAACGCTGTGAAACATGGCCGAAACTCCTTGCGGTAACGTCTTGCCCAACTCGACAAATCCCTCTTCCCCCAGGTGAAACACCTGTGATTAGGTGATCCGCGCCACTAGGGGGTGGCATGTGCACTGGGACCCATGGGGTCCGGGGAGGGCAAACCGATGCGGTCGGTTCGCGTGCGGATTCTCGCGACGCTGCTTGTTCTGGGGGTCGTGGGAGTAGGCGGCTGGCAGTTGCTCCCGTCCGAGGGGACGGGTAGGACGATCAAGGTGGGGACGACGGACGAAGTCACCTCACTCGATCCGGCCGGCGCCTACGACGCCGGTTCCTGGGCGCTGTTCAACAACGTTTTCCAGTCACTGCTGGCCTTCGAGCCGGGCAGTGCCACACCCGTGCCCGACGCGGCCGAGAGCTGTGGGTTCGAGGGCAGTGATCTGCGCACGTACCGCTGCGTGCTGCGCGAGGGTCTCACCTTCCCGAGCGGCCGCGAGATGACCGCCAAGGACGTCAAGTACTCCTTCGACCGGGTCAAGAAGATCAACTCCGATGTCGGCCCGGCCTCGCTGCTGAGCACCCTGCAGTCGGTCGGTGCCAGTGGCCGGACGGTCACCTTCCGGCTGTCCTCGCCCGACGCCACCTTCCCGTTCAAGGTGGCCACGGGAGCCGGCGCCATCGTCGACAGCAGCAAGTACCCCGCCAACTCGCTGCGCACCGACAACGGCGTCGACGGCACCGGGCCGTACGAACTGAAGGCGTATACGAAGGGCAAGAAGGCGGTCCTCGCGCCCAACGGCGACTACAAGGGCGAGATCGACAGCACCGGCCGCCCCGTCGAACTCGACTACTACGGCGACTCGGACAAGCTGAACAGCGCCTGGAAGGCGAAGCGGATCGACGTCGCCTACCGCCAGCTGCCGCCCGATGTCCTCGCCGGACTGAACCCGAGCGACCCCGGCCAGCGCGTCTCGGAGGCCGACAGCTCCGAGATCCGCAACCTGTACCTCAACACCCGTGCGGGCAGGCCCCTGCACGACACCAAGGTGCGTCAGGCCATGGCCTGGCTGATCAACCGCGAGCAGCTGGCCGCCTCGGTGTACGAGGGGACCGTCGACCCGCTCTACTCGCTGATCCCGACCGGCATCACCGGCCACACCACGTCGTTCTTCGACACCTACTCGGAGCCGAGCGTCAAGAAGGCCCGCGCCCTGCTCACCGAGGCCGGCGTCAACACACCGGTCAGCTTCACCTACGGCTACGGCCTCACCAGCGGTTCCGCCGCCGCGGAGGCCAAGGAGCTCAAGAAGCAGCTGGAGGCGAGCGGCCTGTTCAAGGTGACGCTCAAGGGCTACAAGTGGACCGACTTCCAAAAGCGCTGGGCGACCGGGAAGCTGGACGCCTACGCGGTGGGCTGGGTGGCCGACTACCCCGACCCGGACACCTACGGCTCCCCGCTCGTCGGCACCGACGGCACCATGAACACCGGCTACAGCAGCCATGAGGTCGACCATCTGATTCAGGACAGTCAGCGGTACGCCGAGCGCAGCGAGGCAGGGCAGGACTTCCGCGACCTCCAGGCGGACATCGCCCGCGATGTCCCGGTCATCCCGCTCTGGCAGGCCAAGGACTACGTCGTGACCAGCGAGGACGTCGGTGGCGGCCAGTACCTCTCGGACGGCACCGGAGTCTTCCGCCTCTGGCGCCTCAGCTGGATCTGATCCCGTCGTCCTGGATCTGGTCCCGCCATCGCGCCGTATCTGACGCATTCCCGTGGAATGGACATTCGCCCGAGTGACGCCGGGCAGCCACTCAACGCAGCACCATGTGACGGAGGTGCGCGCGGGGTGAGGAGCAAACGTGTTGAGACGCAACTCCTTCCGGCTGCCCCGGCATCCGGCTTCCGTCGGTCTCGCCCGGCGGCGGGTGCGGGACCATCTGGCCGACTGGGGCCACGGACCGGACGATCCGGCGCTGTCCGACGCGGTGCTGCTGGTCTCGGAGCTGGCCACCAACGTGGTGCGTCACGGGCCGCTCCTGGAGCGGGAGTTCGAGGTCGCGGTGACGGCCCTCGCGGACGGCTCCTGCCTGATAGAGGTCTCCGACGAGGGCCGGCTGGAACCCCGGCTGCGGGTGGTCGGCGCGTGGGAGGAGACCGGCCGCGGTCTGCATCTGGTGGAGAGCCTCGCCGCCGCCTGGGGGGTGTGGAGCCGGGGGCGGCACGGCAAGACCGTATGGGCCCTGGTGACGGCCGGCTGAGCGGACGTACGCGTGGGATCACTGACCCTCGGACACCCGCGCCGGCAGGGTGACCGTCACCGCCAGTCCCTCGCCCGGGGCCGTGCGGACCGTCACCTCGCCGCCGTGGGCCCGCACGACGCCCTGCACGATCGCCAGACCGAGGCCGCTGCCCGCGCCGCCGCCGACCCGGAAGAACCGGTCGAAGACGCGTGCCGCGTCGTCCGCGTGCAGGCCCGGACCCTCGTCCGCGACACACAGCCGTACGACCCCGTCCTCGCGCTCCACCCCCAGCCGCACCGGCACCTCCGCGGGCGTGTGCGTGCGCACGTTGGCCACCAGGTTGCCCAGGACCTGTCTGAGCCCCGACTCGTCGGCCCGCACCAGCAGCGAGCCTTCGGCGGCGACCTCGACGGGCCGGCCGGGCTGCTGCACCCGCAGATCCTCGGCCGCGTCCCGCACCAGCCGGCTCAGGTCGACGTTCCTGAACCGCAGTTCGGGCTGCTGGTCGAGGCGGGCGAGGGTGAGCAGCTCGTCGACGAGCCGCCCCATCCGGTCGGTCTCCGCGAGCACCCGGGCCCAGGCGCGCTTGCGGTCGTCCGGGTCGGACAGCATGCCCTTGTCGTACAGCTGGAGGTAGCCGCGTATGGCGGACAGCGGGGTGCGCAGCTCGTGCGAGGCGTCGGCGACGAAGCTGCGCAGCTGGGCCGCGCTCTGCTCGCGCGTGCGGTACGCCGACTCCACCTGGTGGAGCATGGAGTTGAGGGCGACCCGCAGCTGCTCGACCTCCAGGGTGGCCTCGCAGCTGGAGGGGACGCGCCGAGTCAGATCGCCCTCGGCGATCGCCGAGGAGGTCTCCACCATGTCCTCCAGCGGCCGCATCCGGCGCCGGACGCTGAACATCGTCAGACAGGCCAGCAGCGCGAGCAGCAGAGTGCCGATCGCGAGGTCGAGCCGGACGGCCTTGGCGACACCCTGGTGCAGGACGTCGGTGGGCGCGGCGAGCAGGGCGTAGGAGCCGTCGCCGAGCCGGGCCGCCGTGGCGCGGTAGGTGGAGCCGTCCAGGGTGACGTCGTGCGGCTCGGAGTCGGCGGCGAGCGTGCGCGGCTCTCCGGCCGCCTCCGCCAGGCTCTGCTGGGCCTCGGTCGGATCGAAGCCGAGGATGCTGATCGGCTCGCCCCTGCGGTCGACGACCGCGAAGACGGTCTCCGTCGAGCGCTCGTCGCTCGACTCCTGCTGTGCCGGCATGAGCCGGTCGCGCACGAAGCCCAGCATGCTCAGCGAATCGATCTCCCGCAGGGTGATCTGCGAACCGCCCAGGGAGTCCCGGGTCTTGAGGAGTTCGCTGTCGATCTGGTCGAGCAGGTAGTACCGCATGCCCATCACGCTCACGGCGGTCGCCGCGACGATGCCGATCGCGAGCAGCGCCACGTTGGCGAGCGTCAGCTTGCCGCGCAGCGAGTGGATGCCGTGTCGGGAACGAGGCAGGCGGACCTTCATGCGAGTCCGTACCCGACACCCCGCCGGGTGGTGATCACCGGCGGTCCCAGGGCGTCCAGCTTGCGTCGCAGATAGCTGATGTAGGTCTCGACGACGGTCGACTCGGGCGGGGTGTGCTCGTACTGCCAGACATGGCGCAGGAGTTGCTCCTTGGGCACGATCCGGCCGCCGTTGCGCACCAGGAAGCGCAGGAGTGCGTACTCGGTGGGGGTGAGCTGGACCGTGCGGCCGTCACGGTGCACGGAGTACGTCGTCTCGTCCAGCTCCAGGTCGCCGTAGCGCAGGGGCGGGCGCTGCGGCAGGACGTCGGCCGGGCGGGTGCGGCGCAGGACCGCGGTGATCCTGGCGACGACCTCGTCGATGTTGAACGGCTTGGTGATGTAGTCGTCGCCGAAGCCGAGCGCGCCGACGATCTCGGCGGGGGAGTCCCGCGCGGTGAGGAAGACCAGGGCCAGATCGGGCCGCCGCTCGCGCAGTTCACGGCCGAGGGCGCGGCCGTCGCCGTCGGGCAGCATCACGTCGAGCAGGGCCGCGTCCGGGCGGGTGCGGTCGGTGAGCGCGAGCGCCTCACGGACGGAGCCCGCGACCATCACCTCGAACCGGTGGTAGCGCAGGGCGATGGCGAGCACGTCGGCGATGCTCTCCTCGTCCTCCACCACCAGCACGGTGCCCGGACTCTTCGTCTCTCCCCCAGTCATGACCCCAGTATCGGCCGGGCCACTGACAGTCGGGCCGGTTCGCTCTTTGGAGTTCCTTGAGAGTCATGGGCGTCCGATGTCCACGCGCGTGTGCCACCGCCAATCCTGTTGCGAGGACCTGGGGGACCGACCGACGACCGACAGGGGAGTGTGGAGCGTGGCGGTATTGGCACGCTGGTGCTATCGGCACCGGCTGGTGGTCCTGTTGCTGTGGGTGGGGGCGTTGTTCGGGCTGGGCGCGGCGGGCACGTCCGCGGGCACGAACTACGCGGACGTCTTCTCGTTGCCCAACACGGACTCCAAGACGGCGTACGACCTGATGGCGAAGGCCTTCCCGGAGCGCGCGGGCGACACCGACACCGTGGTGTGGAAGGTCGAGGAGGGATCGGTACGGGACCAGTCCGTACGGTCCCGGATCGAGCCCGCGCTGAAGGAGATCGGCGCGATGAAGGGCGTCGGCGAGGTCACCGACCCGTACGGGGCACAGGGCGCGGCGCAGGTCAGCAAGGACGGGCGGATCGCCTACGCCCAGGTCACCTTCGCCGAGCAGGCGAACGCGGTACCGAAGGACCTGGTCCAGGACGTCGTCGATGCGGCGGAGCACGCGCGCGGTGACGGCCTCCAGGTCGAACTGGGCGGCCAGGCCATCACACGCGTCCAGGAACCGCCCACCGGCACCGCCGAGATCGTCGGCATCCTCGCGGCGGCCGTCGTGCTGTTCCTGGCCTTCGGCTCGCTCTTCGCGATGCTGCTGCCGATCCTGGTCGCCCTGTTCGGCGTGGGCACCGGCGTGTTCTCCACGACACTGATCAGCCATGTCACCAACGTGCCCGAACTCGCCTCGCTGCTCTCCACGCTGATCGGCCTGGGCGTCGGCATCGACTACGCCCTGTTCATCGTCACCCGGCACCGCAAGGGCATCCAACGCGGCCTGGATCCGGAGGAGGCGGCGGTCACCGCCCTCAACACCTCGGGGCGTGCCGTGCTGTTCGCGGGCGGCACCGTGTGCATCGCGCTCGCCGGCATGCTGGTGACCAACCTGCGCTTCCTGGACGGCGTGGTCATCGGCACCTCACTGACCGTCGTCCTGAGCGTCCTCGCGGCCGTGACCCTGCTGCCCGCACTGCTCGGCCTCCTGGGCCACCGGGTGCTCAGCCGCCGGCAGCGGCGCAAGCTGGCCGCGAAGGGACCCGACACGGACCGTCCGAGCGGCCTCGCCGCCCGCTGGTCCGCGACCGTGGAACGCCGCCCGCGCACGGTGGCCGTCCTCGCGGTCGCCGTGATGGCGGTGCTCGCCCTCCCGCTCCTGTCCCTGCGCCTGGGCACCGTCGACCAGGGCAACGACGAGGCCTCGTCGACGACCAGGAAGGCGTACGACCTGCTCGCCGAGGGCTTCGGCCCCGGCTTCAACGGACCGCTCCAGGTCGTCGTGAAGGGCGACGCGGGCGAGTCCCTGGTGACGACGATCCGGCAGACGGAGGGCGTGGCCCAGGCGGGCTCCGCGCCCCCTGCCAACGGCGTCACGGTCATCCAGGTCGTCCCGACCACCTCACCGCAGGCCAAGGAGACGGACGAACTCATCGACACCCTGCGGGACGAGGTGATCCCGGGCGCGGGCGTCGAGGCGCACGTGGGCGGCGTCACGGCGGTCTCCAAGGACTTCGCGTCGGTGACGGCCGACCGGCTGCCGTACTTCATCGCCACGATCATCGGGCTGGGCTTCCTGCTGCTCCTGATCGCCTTCCGCTCGGTGGTGGTCCCGCTCACGGCCGCCCTGATGAACCTGATCGCGGCCGCCGCCTCCTTCGGCGTCCTGGTCGCGATCTTCCAGTGGGGCTGGGGCCTCGACCTCCTCGGCCTCGGCAAGGAAGGCCCCATCGCGGCCTTCCTCCCGATCATCATGCTGTCGCTCCTGTTCGGCCTCTCCATGGACTACCAGGTGTTCCTGGTCAGCCGGATGCACGAGGAGTGGGTGCACACGAGGGACAACGCGCGCGCGGTGCGCGTGGGCCTCGCCGAGACCAGCCGCGTCATCAACTCCGCCGCCCTGATCATGGTCTGCGTGTTCCTGGCGTTCGTGCTCAGCGGCGACTACGGGGCCGCCATGGCGGGTGTGGGACTCGCCGCCGCGGTCGCCCTGGACGCCTTCATCCTGCGCACGGCCCTGGTGCCGGCCGCGATGCATCTGCTCGGCGACGCCAACTGGTGGCTGCCGCAGTGGCTGGAGAAGCGGCTGCCGCACCTCGCGGTGGAGCCGAAGGAGGAGGCGGCTCCGGCGACGGCGGCTCCCTCGGGCGCCGGCCCGGCATCGGCCGTCCACGGCTTCGTCCGTACGGCGGAAGGGGAGCCCGTGGAGGGCGCGGCCGTCTCGCTGCTGTCGGCCGGGGGCCGTCAGCTGGACCGGGTGGAGTCGCTGGCCGACGGCTCGTACATCGTCGCGGTCCCCGCACCCGGGACGTACCTGCTGGCGACCACGGCCCCGGCGTACGGCTCGCGCGCGCGGCACGTCGTCGTGGGGGAGGGGCCACTGGTGTACGACGTCGAACTGGTCGAGGGCGAGGTCGACGCCGTCAACTGAGTGACTAGGCCTTCCTGCCGGGGTCCGGCATCACCTTCGTCATCCCCGGCAGGAAGTCCGTGAACAGTTCGTGCACCTCTCGTACGAGCGGCCTGAGCACCCGGAACCGGGCCAGTGACACGCCCCTCGCGGTGAGCCTGGCGCCGCGCTCGGCGAGCCGGTAGCTCCGCTCGCGGCCCTCCGTGCGGTCGAAGATCCAGTACAGGACGAGCCCCATCTGGGACAGCCACATCAACTCGGGGAGGATGTCGCGGAGTTCCTCGGGCACCTTCGTCCTCGTCGCGCCCCGCAGCACCTCGCGGTGTACGGCGATCGCCTCCACGCGCGCGTGCTCCGACTCGGGTGAGAACGGACTGAGCGGGCTGTCGGGATCGGCGGCGTTCTTGAAGAACTGCACCGCGAACTCGTGATACGGCTGCGCGATGTCCAGCCAGACCTTCAGTACGCCCGCGAGCCGCGCCTCCAGGTCGCTCTCCCGGGCCAGGACCTCCCGGACCGCCGCCTGGTGCTCGGCGGCGATCCGGTCGTAGAAGCCCTGGATCAGGTGCTCCTTGCCCGCGAAGTAGTAGTACGCGTTGCCGACGGAGACCCCGGCCTCCTGGGCGATGGCCCGCATGGTCGTCTTGTCGTACCCCCGCTCCTGGAACAGCCGCATCGCCGTCTCCAGGATCAGCGCGCGCGTCTGCTCGGACTTGCTCGTCTGTTCGGACTTGCTCGGGGTACTGCCCTCGTCGGGGCCGTCGTTGTTCGCAGGCACGGAAAGAGAGCCTAACCAGTGGCGCGGCCGCCGCTGCCGCACCCCGGTGGGGTGTGGACCCAGCCCCGTCCGGGGTCGTACGCCCAGCCTTCCGAGCGGCGGTACGCGGGGCCGCCCCACTGACCGCCCTGCCACTGCGCGCCCCGCCATTTCGCGGCGGCGAGCACCGCGCCCCTCGCGAGTCGTGCCCCGGACGGGGTGCTGAGCCGGTGAGCGAGCGGCCGGTGCTCGGGCAGCGCCCACAGGGTCACGATCCAGGCGGCGGTGTCGCGGTAGACCTGTCCCGCGTCGCCGACGACGGTGATCTCCTCCAGCGTGGCGCGGTGATCGAGCCCGGGAAACCTCAGCCGGGCCTCCTGCGACCCGGCCGGCACCAACTCCAGCGGGACCAGCTGCGGCTGGCGTACGAGCCAGTCGCGCAGGAAGGCGCACAGGGAGCAGTCGGCGTCGTACAGGACGGTGAGCCGGCGGACCGGGGTGCGGTCCGCCGGGACACCCGCACCGCCCTTGGTACCTGTCGGGCCTGTCATGCCCGGACCCAGTCCTGCGGCGCGACCGGAGGCGTCTGCTCCCGCTCCATGGCGCCCCGCCTGCGGATCCGGTTGAGGACGTACACATTGGCCAGGTGCATCACTCCGAGGACCAGCAGCACCACGCCCAGCTTGGTCGACAGGGCCTCGAAGACGCCGCGCGTGTCCTCGATCGTCCCGTCGCCGCTGAGGTACAGCGCGACGAAGCCGAGGTTCACGAGGTAGAAGCCGACCACCAGGAGGTGGTTGACGGCCTCGGCGAGCTTCTCGTTCCCGCGCAGCACGTCGGCGAGGAAGATCCGCCCGTTCCTGCTGAGCGTGCGGGCCACCCAGACGGTCAGGGCAATGCTGACGACGAGGTAGATGACGTAGGCGACGACCGTACGGTCCATGTGCCTCCCCCTTCTTGAACGCGTTCAAAACGCTGACGGGAGTGACTCTAGACCTGTTTTTGAACGTGTTCAACTCGCTTGCGGGGAGGCCTGCGTCACGTGTGTGTCCGTGATCCCTCAGGCTCGCCGGCCGAGCTCCGGACGCTTGGTGTAGTCGGTGAACCCGAGGACGTTCCCCCAGGGGTCGGCGACCTCGACGGTCCAGCCGGTGGCTACGGAGAAGGGCTCGTCGAGCAGTTCGAGGCCGGCTGCACGCAGCTCCCGCGCGGCGGTCCTTGCGTCCGGCACCTCCAGCCACACGCGCGTGGCGGGCCACGGCGGCGGCCGGTGCCCGAGCGCCTCCTCCTGCCGGAGCAGGATCCCGGGCGTCTCGCCGCCGACCTTCAGCAGTGCGATCCCGGCCTCGTCGAGCCGGAAGCCCACCGTGAAGCCCGCGCGCTCGTAGAAGGAGACGGCCTCGCCGAGGTCCCCGACGGGCAGCAGCACGTTGTCGAATCCGAGCAGTTCGTACGACTGGTCATCTGACATGTCGTCAGATTAAGCCGGGGGTGACGGAACAGGCTTCTGCGACGCGGTGTCCGTCGTGCATGATGACCGGGCTCATTGTCTTTTTTTCGCGGGTCCTCCCGCTTCGGTCCCCAGGAGCAGTCCCCCTTGAGCGAGCAGCCGGGTCACGAACAGCACGGTCACGACCAGCAGGAAAGCGGGCAAGGCCAACAGCAGCAGGCATACCAACAGCAGCAGGGCTACCCGCCGCCGGGCTACCCGCCTCCCGGATATCCGCCGCCGGGCTACTACCCCCCGCCTCCGGGGACGTACACGGGAGACCCCAACGCCCCCTACGGCTACGACCCGTACGGACGGCCGTACTCCGACAAGTCGAAGGTCATCGCGGGCATCCTCCAGCTCACCCTCGGCGGCTTCGGCGTAGGACGCTTCTACCTGGGCAACGTCGGGATGGGACTCGCACAGCTCTTCACCTGCGGCGGCCTGGGCGTCTGGTCGCTGATCGACGGCATCCTCCTGCTCACCGGGAACGACCACACCGATGAACACGGCCGGATCCTCCGAAGCTAGGACGGAGGGCGCCGCGGCCTCCGTACGGCGCTCCCCGCTCCGCCACCCCGCGGCGGCACCCTCGGCGGTGCTCGCCGCGGGAGCCGCCGGTGCCGTGTACCTCTACCGCACCGACCCGCACGACCCCGGCCACCTCCTGCCGCAGTGCCCGTTCCGCATGCTCACCGGCCTGCTCTGTCCGGCCTGCGGCGGCACCCGCATGGTGTACGACCTGATGCACGGCCACGTCACCGAAGCGTGGCTGGACAACCGGGCTCTGCTGCTCGCCGCGCCGTACGCCCTGATCCTGCTGGGCCGTTGGGCGTGGGAGGGCCTGCGCGGCCGTCGCTGGCGTCCCACGCTGAGCCCCCGGGCGCAGGTGGTCGTGCTCGCGGTGGCCGTGGCCTGGACGGTGGTCCGCAACATCGTGTGACCCGCTCCGGACCGGACCCGTTGTCAGTGGTGCCTCGTACTGTCTTCGGTATGGGAATCGTGATGTTCGTCGACGAGACGACGAGCGGGAGCCGCAGTGACGGCTGGGGTCTGGAGATCGCCGAGGAGCGGCTCGCCGTGGGCGAGTTGATCCGCCGCCGGGTCTTCCAGGAGGTGGCCGAGTACAACGCGCGCACACCCGCCGTCTTCCAGGGCCTGGTCCAGCCCGAGGACACCGAACGCGTGCTGAACGGCTACGCGTTGCGCACGCCCCGCCGCATAGACCCCGAGACCCAGACCGAGCTCGCCCTCAAGGCCTTCGCGGGCAACGGCTTCCTGGTGCTGGTCGGCGACCGTCAGGTGACCGAGCTCGACGAGGAGATCGACCTCGTGCTCGGCACCGAGGTCACGTTCCTCAAGCTCGTCCCGCTGGTGGGTGGCTGACCATGGGCGAGATCCAGAAGTACAAGGACCTGATCCGGCAGCGGGCCGGCGACGGTGACCTGGAGGAGCTCGCCGCCGACCTGCTCAAGGCCGCGGTCGCCAACAAGGGCAACTGGGCCGGCCTGTGGGACGGCGTGCTGGCCCGGCTGCTCGAACTGCCGCCGGACGCGCGGTCACGGATCGCCGACGGCCTCGTGACGCAGTACCACTCGCAACAGGCGGGCCCGAACGCCCAGCAGAACGCGCTGATCCTGCTCGGCATCGTCTCCCGCGACCTGCCGCCCCACGACCACCTGACCGCGGAGCGCCTGTCCCTGCTCGACGGGATCTCCCGGCAGCACTCCTTCTGGTGGGGCGCCCGCTACGAGAACCTCATCGAGGCCGAGCTGGCCGCGGGCCGCCCGGTCGCGCCCGCAGTCGTCGCCACGGTCCGCCGCTCCGTCCTCCACGCCTACCACAACGAGGACCTGCCCAGGACGGCCAAGAAGCTGACCGAACCGCCCCTCAACGTGGGGGAGGCATGGGCCGAGGAAGCCCTGCGCGAGACCGGCCCCGCCTGGCAGCAGCTACTGACCCACATGACGACCGCCACCGCGGCCAAGCCTTCCCCCAAATGGGACAAGCAGGCAGCCGCCCTGGTCGACCCGCTCGGTCCCGACCGCGTCCGCGAGGCGGTGATCCGCTGGCTCGCCCTGGTCGGCCGCCCCCGCACCTTCGAGCTGGAACGCGGGCGGTACGAACCCGACGTCAACAGCGCCTACGACCCCTACAACGCGAACGCCCTGCGCGGCCTCGCCTGGCTCCTCTCCCTCCTCCCGGCGCACCCCGACACCGCCCGCGCCCTCGGCGCCCTCGTCGAGACCTCCCTCAAGAAGGTCGCCGGCCTCGGCCCGCGCAACCCGAAGGTCGCCAACGCCGGTGTCAACGCCCTCGCCCGCGTCGACAGCGAGGCGGCACTCGCCGAACTGGCCCGCCTGGCCACCCGGGTGACGTACAAGAACACCGTCAAGCTGCTCGACGCGGCCCTGGAGGCACGCGCCGTCGCCCTGGGCCTCAGCCGCGAGGAGATCGAGGAACTGGCCGTACCGTCATACGGCCTGACCGAGGTCGGACGCGCCGAGCACCGGCTCGGCGAGAACACGGCCGTCCTCGAAGTCCAGGGCTCCAGGGCCGTGTTGACCTGGAGCAACGCGAGTGGGAAGCCGGTCAAGAGCGTGCCGGCCGCCGTGCGCCGGGACCACGCGGAGGAGCTGAAGGAGCTCAAGGCGGCCGCCAAGGACGTCGACAAGATGCTCTCGGCCCAGAGTGAACGCCTGGATCGCCAGTTCCTGGCCGACCGCACCTGGTCCTACGACACCTGGCGCGAGCGCTACCTCGACCACCCCCTCGTCGGCACCCTCGCCCGTCGCCTCCTGTGGACGGTCGACGGCACGACGGCCGGATACGCCGACGGCTCCCTGCGCACGGTCACGGACACCCCCGTCACCGCAGGCACGGAAGTCCGTCTCTGGCACCCGGTGGACCGCACCCCCGCCGAGATCGTCGCCTGGCGCGACTGGCTGGAGCGCCACGGGATCACCCAGCCCTTCAAGCAGGCCCACCGAGAGGTCTACCTGCTGACGGACGCGGAGCGCACCACCGGCACCTACTCCAACCGCTTCGCGGCCCACGTCCTGCGCCAGCACCAGTTCCACTCCCTGGCGGCGGCCCGGGGCTGGCGCAACAGACTCCGCCTTGCCGTCGACGACGAGGCCCCGCCGCCCAGCCGGGACCTCCCGCGCTGGGGCCTGAGAGCCGAGTACTGGATCGAGGGCGACGGCGGCGAGGACTACACGGACATCACCGACTCCGGCACCTTCCTGCGCCTGCGCACCGACCAGGTCCGGTTCTACCCGATCGACGCCCCGGAGAACTGGGCGCACTGCTCAGGCGGCGAGTACCGCATGTGGCTGCGCGACGGTGCCGAGCCGGTGGACCCCCTGCCCCTGACGGAAATCCCGTCGCTGGTCCTGTCCGAAGTCCTGCGCGACGTGGACCTGTTCGTCGGCGTGGCCAGCATCGGCAACGACCCCACCTGGCAGGACGGCGGCCCCGGCGGCCGTTTCCGCGAGTACTGGACGTCGTACGGCTTCGGAGAGCTCAACCAGAGCGCCGAGACCCGCCGACTCCTCCTGGACCGCCTGATCCCGAGGCTCGCGATAGCCGACCGCTGCACCCTGGAGGGCCGCTTCCTCCACGTCAAGGGCGACCGCCACACGTACAAGATCCACCTCGGCTCGGGCAACATCCTCCGCACCCCGAACGACCAATACCTGTGCATCGTCCCGAAGTCCAACCCGTCGGCGCCGCAGGCCGGTTACCTCCCCTACGAGGGCGACCGCATGCTCGCGGTCATCCTCAGCAAGGCGATGATGCTGGCCGACGACACGAAGATCACCGATCCGACGATCCTGAGCCAGCTGTGACCGGCCCGACCCCGGGGGCCGTCACTGGTCTCCGTAACCGTCCCTGACGACTTCACGGGCCAGCGTCCCGCGCACGTCCGCCAGTTCACCGTCGATGCGCTCGGTCCGGGCGGTGTCCGCCGTCACCGTGGCCGGCACCGGCGTACCGTCCAGCAGGAGCCGGCGGCGCAGATGGGTCGGCGGGTGGCTCGCGTCGACGCTGTGGCCGCGCAGTGCCCCGACCCGGCGCTGGCGTTCGAACTCGGACTCCGGGACGGAGTCCAGATGGGCGACGAGCGCCTCCCACAGGCCGTCGGCGTTCTGCTCGCCGCCCCGGCCGGTCCGGCGCAGTCGGCGGCTGTTGGTCTCGCGCTGCAGGGTGGTGACGATCGAGTCGGTGACCATGAGACGGTCCATCAGACCGACCGCTCCCTCGGTGGACCCGGTGCGGGCCGCCGCTCCGTCGGCCAGATACTCACCGCGCTGGGAGGCCCGCGCAGTCAGCAGGTCGAGCAGCGCCATGACGGCGCTGATCAGCAGGCGGAGCGGGACGCAGGCCAGGTTGGTGATGGCCTGGACCACGTTCGGGTTGGGCATCGGCCGTACGTAGTAGAGCCAGGTGCTCAGCGACCTGAAGGCGGTTCCCACGACCATGCCGTGCCGGGTGTCGCCGTGGGTGAAGTGGCCGAGCTCGTGGCCCAGGAGCGCGATCCGCTGCTGAGGGCTCAGCACCTCCCACAGCGGCAGCCCCAGCGTCAGGAGCCGGCGCCGCAGCCCGAGCTGGGTCACACTCGCGTTGGCCTCGACGTCCACGACGACGGCGTCCACGCCCCGGGTGCCCAGGGCGGCGGCGACCTCGTCGACCAGCGCGAACAGCTCGGGCGCGTCGCCTCGCAGCAGGACGCGGTCGTCATCGGACAGCCGGTTCAGCCGCGGCCGCAGGGACCAGGCCAGCGCCAGCAGGAACAGCCCGAACGCCATACCGAGCCCGCCCCAGCCCCGGACCAGGCCCCACAGGCCGACCGCGGCCAGGACGACGGTCAGCCCGTGCACGGTGAGCGCGAGCGCGTAGGCGAGCGGACCGGACCAGGTACGCCGACTCCCGATCCCCTTCCCGCCCCCGCCCCGCAGCTCGTCGAACAGCCGCGCGCCGTACCGCTGCGCCAGCCCGCGGCGCACCCGGTCCAGCCCGCGCTTCTCCTTACCGGGCCCCTGCGGGTCCACGTTCCACTCGCAGGCGGCACACCACGTGGTGAACCGTCTGTCCGTACGGATCTCCACCCCGCACTGCGGGCACGACGACACGATCTCTTCTCCAGCGGTACGCACCGCTGCCTCCCCTGTCCCCCGGCCCCTCCCCAGAGGCCCCCAGCTCATGACCGCCGAAGTGGATCACGCCCGGCGCACCGGGCGCAATCCCGGATTCAGCCCCCGCTTCCGCAGCCGCCCACGCGCCGCGTGCCCAGCGCGATGTCGTCCATACGGATGTCGTACGACGACGGCGTCGGGTCGGCCTGATAGAGCTGCCAGCCCAGCTTCAGCTTGTCGAAGGCGGGGAAGACGAAGTCGTCCGCGGTCCCCCCGTGCGCCTTCGTGGACACCGTCAGCTCGGACTGCTCCACGCCGCCCAGATACACGGTGACCCGGTTGTCGGTGGCGTCCAGATGGAACTCGACGCACTGCCAGGCCCCGCCGACGGCAGGTGCGGAGGTCTTCCAGGAGGTCCAGTCCCCGGTGGGCCCGAGATCGGACCCGACGCCCCAGAAGTTGCCGCCGTCGGTCGGCGCGTACTGCCCACCGAGCGGCCGCACCAGCGTCGACGAGCCCGTCCCCGACGCCTCGGCGATGGTCCAGTGCGCCCAGTCGGGCGCCGTGGGGAACCCCCCGACCCGCAGCCGCACCCGTCCCCAGAAGCTGTTGCCGGGCGGGGCGAGCTCATCGAACACAAGGAAGGCCCGACCGTTGCCCTCCGTACGAATGCGCAGCTCACGCCCGTGCCCCGTGGCGCTGGGGACAACGGTCAGCGTGCCGCCGGCCGTGTCGGCGCTCCAGCCGCGCCCCTCGGTGACCGGGCCGAGGGGGAGACGGTCGAAATTCTCCCGGGCCAGGGTTCCGTGGGGGGCGGGGGTTGCGGAGGCAGTGGGGGGTATCGCGAGCAGTACCGCTGCGGCGGCGCACAGCGCGGCGGCGGATTTCCTCAGGAGTGCCATGGTGGCAGTCTGCGACCAGCGCCCCACAAGTAACAACAGTCACACGGGACTTGACCAGTGCCGACCACCCGTGTGGCTTGATCGCACCACGCACCCTCCCTCCTCTCTGCTTGACACGGCGCTTCATACTGAACAGCGCTCAGGGGCCTATGGGGAGGGCGAGCTTCGTGCGACGGGTGCTGTCGGTGCGTTTCGCGCCGTGCGCGCTGTTCGTCGCCGGGGTGCTCGCGCTGGTGCGGGCGGGGAGTTTTTCAGGGCGGAGCAACTGGAGAGCGGTGAGGCCGCATGGGCCGGAGGCCGCGCTTGGCGTGATCCTGGCGGTCGTTGTCTGCGCGGCACTGCTCGGGCTGCTGGTGCAGCCGTTCCAAGTGCGTCTAGTGCGCGTTCTGGAGGGTTACTGGGACCGCTGGGTTCTCACGGCCAGGCTCGCGGGGCTCTTGGCCCGGCTGCAGCGCAGGCGTTGGCAGGCACTCCACCGGCGGGCTCACGGCCAGACGGGCGGAGACAGGGATCTGCGCGTACGCGCGGACGCACGCCGCCGACTCGCCGCTCACCCGCCGGCCCACGTCCTGCTGCCCACAGCACTCGGTAACGCCCTGCGCGCCGGGGAGCTGAGCGCGGGTGAACGCTACGGTCTGAGGACGCTGACCTCCTGGCCCCGCATCTTCCTGCAGGTCTCCGATCGCATGTCCGAGGTGCTCCGCTCGACCCGGGACGCACTCGAGACCGCGGTGAATTTCTGCTGGGCGTTCCTCGCCCTGATGGGGGTCGGCACAACCGCCCTGTACGACGAGCCGTCACAGTGGTGGCTGTGTGGAGCCGCCCTGGTCCTTGCCGCCGTTTCGTACAAGGGCGCTGTGACCGCGGCGCAGGCGTACTCGGGCCTCATGCATGTGGTGTACGACCTGCACCGCTTCGACCTGCTCGACGCGTTGCACTACCCCTTGCCCGTGGACCGCGCCTCCGAGGATGTGATGTTCTCCGAGGTATCGGACCTGTTCGCCGGGGTTCGGCGACAGGACCGACGGTACAACCACCCAGGGGGCCGGACCTCCGAGTCGTCGGCGCAGGATCGTGACGATCCCTCAGCGTCCTAGTACTCGGGAAGGATCGCCTGCACCTTCCTGAGCTCCGCCCTGAGTTGATCGGGTGTGCTGAGGGCGACGACGGCCGGTGGAAGACACCTGAAGGCACAGGCCGTCCTGTGCAACTCATGCGCCCTCGACTGTTGGATGTACAACCGCAGTGCTTCGGCATCACGCCGCTCGACCGTCTGGTACCACTTCTGCAGGTCTCCGTGCCCGAAGATTCCGTGGAAGATCTCTTCGCATCCGCCGCACATGTGCGCGACAGGCGGTTCGCCCGGCAGTGTCACGTCGTACAACGTCACTTCGTTCCTCCGTCCAGGGATTTCTGCTTGTCCGGGCGCTTCCTGAACTCCCGGAAGAAGAGGTGATACATCCACCAGGCCTCGCCAAGGGCGCCCAGCAGTGCCAGGCCGGTGGCGATCCAGCGCCAGGCGGCTAGATCGCCGCCGGAGGGAACCAGTACCGATGTGATCGCGAAGATCAGCAGCATGGTGCCCGCGTTGAACGCGATCACCGCGCGTTGGTTGCGGATCTTCCACTGGATGAAGTGTTTCTCGCGCTCGGCCAGCGCTCGCGGGCCGCGCTTCAGTTCGTCCTCCGTGTACCAGGCCTCGAGCGTCTGCCTGTTGTAGAGGAACCGGCGTGCGTCCGCGCCCACCTGGATGCTCGCGATCAGGGTGATGGACGCCGAGACGACGAGGAGCAGTGTCGCCCCTGGCCAGCGGAACGTGCTGTCATCGACGACGACGACACCGAGCAAGGTCAGTGAAGCGCCCGCGAGTAATGGCGCAGCCACTGTCTGGGTCGCGGCCGAGGCTTCCGCATAACCGAGCGGATAAGGAACGCCTGGCCATATGTACGGTTCTTTGCTCCGCTCCATGAACCGCCCCCCACTTATTGGGCATTGTGCCCGGAGTGTGACAGGCGGAACGAAGTATTCGGTAGAGGGCGAATTTCTGCCAGACACACCAGAGGGCCCTGTTTCCCAAGTGAAGGAAACAGGGCCCTGATGCAGAGCTGGGAAGATCAGAAGCGCCGAGTGATCAGCGCCCTCTTCACTTCCTGGATCGCCTTCGTGACCTCGATCCCCCGCGGACAGGCGTCCGTGCAGTTGAACGTCGTGCGGCAGCGCCACACGCCGTCACGGTCGTTGAGGATCTCCAGTCGCTGCTCGCCCGCCTCGTCACGGCTGTCGAAGATGAAGCGGTGGGCGTTGACGATGGCCGCCGGGCCGAAGTACTGGCCGTCGTTCCAGAAGACCGGGCAGGAGGACGTGCAGGCCGCGCACAGGATGCACTTCGTCGTGTCGTCGAAGCGCTCGCGGTCCTCCGCCGTCTGGAGGCGTTCCCGGGTCGGCTCGTTCGTGTCCTTCGTGATCAGGAAGGGCATCACGTCGCGGTACGCCTGGAAGAACGGCTCCATGTCGACCACGAGGTCCTTCAGGACCGTCAGGCCCTTGATGGGCTCGACCGTGATCGGCTTCGACGGGTTGATGTCCTTGATCAGCGTCTTGCACGCCAGACGGTTCTTGCCGTTGATCCGCATCGCGTCCGAGCCGCAGATGCCGTGCGCGCAGGAGCGGCGGAAGGTCAGCGTGCCGTCCAGCTCCCACTTGATCTTGTGCAGGGCGTCGAGGACACGTTCCTTCGGGTCGATCTCCAGCTGGAAGTCTTCCCAGGTGGCCTCCGCCGAGACCTCCGAGTTGAAGCGGCGGACGCGGAAGGTGACCGTGATGTACGGGGAGTCGGCGAAGCCGGGCTCGGGCTCGCCGGCCGCGTCCGCCTTGTCCAGAACAGGGGTTGCCATCAGTACTTACGCTCCATCGGCTGGTAGCGGGTCTGGACGACCGGCTTGTAGTCGAGACGGATGGACTCGGCGCCGTCGTCGCCCACCTCGCGGTACGCCATGGTGTGGCGCATGAAGTTGACGTCGTCGCGGTTCGGGTAGTCCTCGCGGTAGTGACCGCCGCGGGACTCCTTGCGGGCCAGCGCGGAGACCGCCATGACCTCGGCGAGGTCCAGCAGGTTGCCGAGCTCGATCGCCTCCAGCAGGTCCGTGTTGAAGCGCCGGCCCTTGTCCTGGATCGAGACGTTCTTGTAGCGCTCGCGCAGCTCCGCGATCTTCTCGACCGCCGTCTTGATCGTCTGCTCGGTGCGGAACACCATGACGTTCGCGTCCATGGTCTCCTGCAGCTCGCGGCGCAGCACCGACACGCGCTCGGTGCCGGTGGCGTCGCGGAGCCGCTCGACCTGGTCGAGTACCAGCCGCGCCGGGTCCTCGGGCAGTTCGACGTAGTCCGCCTTCTGGGAGTACTCGGCGGCGGCGATACCGGCCCGCTTGCCGAACACGTTGATGTCCAGCAGCGAGTTCGTGCCCAGACGGTTGGCGCCGTGGACCGAGACGCAGGCCACCTCGCCGGCCGCGTACAGGCCGGGGACCACCGTGGTGTTGTCGGCGAGCACCTCACCCTCGACGTTCGTCGGGATGCCGCCCATCGCGTAGTGCGCGGTGGGCTGGATCGGGATCGGGTCCGTGTACGGCTCGATACCGAGGTAGGTACGGGCGAACTCCGTGATGTCGGGCAGCTTCGCGTCCAGCTGCTCCGGCGGGAGGTGCGTCAGGTCCAGGTAGACGTGGTCACCCTCGGGGCCGCAGCCGCGGCCCTCGCGGATCTCCGTGTAGATGGAGCGGGAGACGACGTCACGGGACGCGAGGTCCTTCATGACCGGCGCGTACTTCTCCATGAAGCGCTCGCCGTCCTTGTTGCGGAGGATGCCGCCCTCACCGCGGGCGCCCTCCGTCAGCAGGATGCCCATGCGCCAGATGCCGGTCGGGTGGAACTGGAAGAACTCCATGTCCTCCAGCGGCAGCCCGCGACGGTAGACCGCGGCCTGGCCGTCACCGGTCAGCGTGTGCGCGTTGGACGTCACCTTGAAGAACTTGCCGCAGCCGCCGGACGCGTAGATCACGGCCTTCGCCTGGAAGACGTGGATCTCGCCGGTGGCCAGCTCGTACGCCACCACACCGGCCGAGCGCTTGACGCCGTCGACCTCGGTGATCAGCTGGTCCAGGACGTAGAACTCGTTGAAGAACTCCACGCCCTCCTTGACGCAGTTCTGGTACAGCGTCTGGAGGATCATGTGGCCGGTGCGGTCCGCGGCGTAGCAGGAGCGGCGGACCGGCGCCTCGCCGTGGTTACGCGAGTGACCGCCGAAGCGGCGCTGGTCGATCGTGCCGTTCGGCGTGCGGTTGAACGGCAGGCCCATCTTCTCCAGGTCGAGGACCGAGTCGATGGCCTCCTTCGCCAGGATCTCGGCGGCGTCCTGGTCGACCAGGTAGTCACCGCCCTTGACCGTGTCGAAGGTGTGCCACTCCCAGTTGTCCTCCTCCACGTTGGCCAGCGCCGCGGCCATGCCGCCCTGCGCTGCGCCCGTGTGGGAGCGGGTGGGGTAGAGCTTGGTCAGCACGGCGGTGCGGCTGCGCTTCGTCGACTCGATGGCCGCGCGCATGCCCGCGCCACCGGCGCCGACGATGACGGTGTCGTACTTGTGGATCTTCATGATTCTCGCAGCCCCGTGCCTAGCGGATGTTCGGGTCGAAGGTGAAGATCACCAGCGTGCCGAGCAGGATGGTGAACACCGTGGCGGTGTAGAGCAGGCCCTTGAGCCACAGCCGGGTGTTCGGGCGCTCCGCGTAGTCGTTGATGATCGTGCGCAGACCGTTGGCGCCGTGCAGCATCGCGAGCCACAGCATCATCAGGTCCCAGACCTGCCAGAACGGGGACGCCCAGCGGCCCGCGACGAACGCGAAGCCGATCTTCGACACGCCGCCGTCCAGCACCAGCTGGATCAGCAGGTGGCCGATGACCAGGACGACGAGCACGACACCGGACAGGCGCATGAACAGCCATGCGGCCATCTCGAAGTTGCCGCGGGTGGAGCGAGGCGTCTTCTTGGTGCGCTTGCGCGGAGCCTCGATGAGGGGCGCCGGGTTGTCGACGCCGTAGCCGGAGTCGCCCTCTACGGGGCCGATGCCGGAAGCGGTGGTTTCAGTGGTCGCCATCGGTGTCAGCTCCCGAACAGTTCACGAGCGGCGTGGCCGAGGACGGGGTAGATCGCCCCGATCATGAGCACGACCCACAGGCCCACGACGGACCAGAGCATCTGCTTCTGGTAGCGCGGGCCCTTCGACCAGAAGTCGACGGCGATGACGCGCAGGCCGTTGAGCGCGTGGAAGAGGATGGCCGCGACGAGGCCGTACTCCAGACACGCGACGAGCGGGGTCTTGTACGTGGCTACGACCTTGTCGTAGTCCTCGGGGGAGACACGGACGAGAGCGGTGTCCAGCACGTGAACGAACAGGAAGAAGAAGATGAGGACGCCGGTGACTCGATGAGCCACCCAGGACCACATTCCTTCCCGGCCGCGGTACAGCGTTCCAGCCGGCACGGAAGTCCCTCCGGGAGCGGGGTATCGGGGCCTGCCGGCTTGTGCTGTCGGTCGGGCCCGGCCGGGTACGGTCCACCGGCCCCCAGCATCGTAGCGATGCGCTGCCGCTGGGCTTACCCCGGGCCTACCTGTGTGATCAAAGTGGCACGCAGATGGGTGAGCGGCGGCGGCGTCTGGGGTGGTCTCGACTGTTATGTGCCGGGTGCGGGTTGTGTGGGGCTGGTCGCGCCCACGCGGCGGTAGCCGCACATCGACTACAGCCCCGCGCCCCTCAAAGCCATCACCAACCGTTGCCTTGCCAGGCGGCGGAGTTCCTCTGCTGCCACCACCCGTTCGTCGTCCGGATCGTTTGTCAATCGTGACCGGATGCCTGCCAGCGCATGGTCCACGGCCTCAGCGGCGGGCAGGCCGTCCAGGCAGATGACGAAAGCGTGGCCGAAGCGGGCCTCGTAGGCCGCGTGGGCCGCGTCCATGGCCATGTGGGCTGCCGAATACGCCCCCTCCGGCACCACGGGGAGCGTCTCCGCCGCCAGGGCCTCGGAGAGATCCGACACAGTCAGGTCGTACGCCGCCTCGTCCGACGCGGCGAGCAGGGCGTCCACGGTCGGATAGGGGCGGTGGGCCGCGACCCGCTCCGCCCAGCGGAGGCTGCGCAGGCAGTCCAGGAGAAGGAGCCTGGCCTCGTCGGCGGGCGCGATGTTGAAGGCGTCCAGGACGGTGGGCAGGCACGGTATGGCCGGTCGGCCGGGAGAATGTGTGGGCGTCACGTGTGTTTCGGCAGGGGAAGCTGTGAGCGGAGTGACATCAGGTTATCGAGAGTGGACATGACCTGTCCGACGGATGCCCGATTTTCACCCGCACGGGGGCGTTTCGGCATGGTTGGAGGACGCGGTCCTCTCTCCCAAGGCCCTAGGTTGGCGATGTGAGCCAGCACAGGAAGCGAACGGAGAAGCAGGCACGGGGGCTGATCGCGGGGGCGGTCGTCGTCACCGTCGGGGTCGGGGTGGGCCTCGGTCTGTGGGCGGGCGGCGACAGCGACCCGGCCGGATCGGCCAGTTCCCGGGCCGAGTCACCCCTGGGCGGCAGAGCGGAAGGCTCCCCGGCCCCTTCGAGGGCCCCGAGCCCGACCCGGTCGTACCCCCTGTCCACCACACCCCGCACCATCCCGGCCGTCCGCGCCCACACCCCGGCGCGCGGTCCCGGCTGGCGTCCCGCCCCCGGCCTGCGCGTGGTCGTGAACGACGCCGGCCTCGCCGACGAGGGACGTCTCCTCGCCGGCGAGCTGGGGCTGACGTACGCCGGGAAGAAGGACGACATACGCGCCGGGGACGTACGCCTCACGGTCAAGGGCGGCAAGGGCGCGAACCCGGAGTCGTACCGGATGACCGTGCGCGGCGGGCGGGTCGCCATCAGCGGGCCGGACGACGCGGGGGTGTTCTACGGCACCCGCACGCTCAAGCAGGCGGTGCACGGTGGCGCTACGGCGCCGGAGGGCGTCGTGCGCGACGAGCCCGCCAAGCCGGTGCGCGGATTCCTCCTGGACATCGCGCGCAAGAACTTCACGGCCGGCTGGATCGAGGACCGGGTCCGGGAGCTGGGCGACCTGAAGTTCAACCGGCTCCAGCTGCACTTCTCCGACGACCAGGCGTTCCGGATCGAGTCCGCCTCGCACCCGGAGATCGTGTCGGCGCAGCACCTGACCAAGGCGCAGGTGAAGAGGATCGTCGCCCTCGCGGCGCAGCGGCACATCACCGTCGTACCGGAGATCGACTCGCCCGGACACCTGGGGGCCGTCATCGCCGCCCACCCGGAGCTTCAGCTGCGCAGTGCGGCGGGGAACGTGGCGCGCGGGGCCGTCGACATCTCCAACCCCGCCTCCGCCAAGATCGTCGACGACCTGCTGAACGAGTACGCCGGCCTGTTCCCCGGCGCCGACTGGCACCTCGGCGGCGACGAGTACCGCGCGCTCATGGTGTCCGACCCGGAAGCGACCTACCCGCAGCTCGCCACCGCCGCCAGGAAGGCCTACGGCGCCGGCGCCACCGTCGAGGACCTGACCACGGGCTGGCTCAACGACCGCGCCGCCACCGTCCGGGCGCACCGCAGGGCCCCGATCGCGTGGAACGACGGCTTCTTCCGCGGCACGTCCGTCCGGGCCGCCGACGACATCCGGGTCGGATATTGGACGGGCAAGGAGATCGGCGCCCGGCTGCCGGTGGAGTATCTGAGCGCGGGACGCAAGGTCGTCAACTACAACGACGAGTTCCTCTACTACGTCCTCGGGCAGCCCAACCGCTTCTTCTATCCGACGGGACAGCGGATCTACGAGCAGTGGACCCCGCGAGTCCTCCGCGGTACGACGGCCGTCCCCTCGAAGTACGACAGCCAGATCCTCGGCGGGTACTTCGCGGTGTGGTGCGACTTCCCGAACGCGCAGACGCAGGACCAGGTCGCGGCAGGCATCCGGATGCCGCTCCGGGCGACCACGCAGAAGCTGTGGGATCCGGGAAAGCCCGCCCTGACCTGGACGCGGTTCAAGGCGCTCGCGGACCGTCTGGGCTGAGGAGCCGGGGATTCCTGTGGACGTACGGGGCCGTCGAACCGTATGTTCCGCATGCCGCGCGTGAGGCTCTGGGGAGAACCCGCGCGGTCGGCTGATCATCCGCACCTCGGGGGGACCTCACCATGCTCTGTACGCGCTGCCTGCACGCCGAAGCCGCACCGGACGGCGTCCTGTGCGCCGGGTGCGCCACGCCCACCGGGTTCGCGGCCCCGCCGGCCGGTGGCACACCGAGGATCTGGCTGCGCTCGCCGGTCGGCCTCGGACGCGCCACCGCGATCCTGCTCGGACTGGCCGCGGCCGTCGACGTGTTCGCCCTCGGCGCGGACTTCCTCATGTACGACGTCACGGGCGACCTCGTCGGCGGCGGCACCGGGGCGGCCGTACTGGACCGGGCCGATCTGGCGGACAAGCTCACCGCCGCGGCCGGCAGCGTACAGCTGCTCGTGATGCTGGCCTGTGCCGTCGTCTTCGTGCTCTGGCTGTGGCGGGTCCGGCGCAACGCCGAGGTGTTCGCCCCGGACGGACACGACAAGGCGCGTGCCTGGGTGATCGCCGGCTGGGTCGTGCCGATCGCGAGCCTGTGGTACCCGCGCCGGGTCGTGGTCGACATCTGGGACGCGAGCAGCACGGGGGACAGGCCCGCCGGGCATGCCCTGATCAACATCTGGTGGACGCTGTGGCTCCTCTCCCAGACCATCGGGCGGGCCCTGTACACCCCGTTCGACGTGGCCGACACCCCCCAGGAGATCCACGACTCCGTGACGCAGACGATGGTCGCGGACGGTCTCGACCTCGTGGCCGCCGTGCTCGCCGCCGCCGTCGTGCTCCGGCTGACCCGGATGCAGGACGAGAAGGCCCGCCAGGGACCCGCGGTGCCCGTCGCCGTATGACGGATTTGGTCCATCCTGCTGCGAACTGCCGTACGAATGTGGTGTATTCGGGCCCGAGCCGTACCGAGCAGCCAGGGGGAACCGGGGATGGGCTACTGGGGTTACTTCGTCGTGGGCCGCGGGGAGCGGCCGCTGGCCGAGCTGGACGCGCTGGCCGGAGCCGAGGGCATGGTCCTGCGCGAGTCGGCGCCCGGCGGATGGCAGGTCTGGGAGTACGCGAACGGCGAGGGCGATGTCGGGAACATGAACGCCCTTGCCCTGGAGAGCGGTTCGCCCGCGCTCTTCGGATACGTCATGGACAGCGCCTCGGTCGTCCTGGAGGCGGCGGGGCCGGAGAGCGGGGCCTGGACGACCTGTCTGGCCCGCAGCGCCATGGCCGAGTACATCGGGGGCGGCGAGGAGGGGCTGACCCTGGAGGACTACTTCCTGGAGCCCCGGGACGCGGCCGCGCGGGCCGTCGCGTGGGCGGCGGAGGCGGGGCACGAGGTGGCCGAGGAGTCACTGCTCGACGTACTGAGCGCCGCCCCCGACCCGTTGGCCGAAAACCTCTTCTTCCGTATGCTCGACCGGCTCGGTGTGGTGCCCCTGTGACACTCCCGGGCCATCGCGCGCAGTAAGGGGAAGTGCGGGTTCCGTAAGGGGATACCGCTCGGCGAGGGAGGCGTGGATGAGTCTGGTGGAGCTGATCGGCCAGGCCGACGAACGCGGACTGGCCGCCAGCGGGTTGGCTTGTTTGGATCGCTGCATCCCGCTGCTCGGTGGCGATGACGAGGTTCTTCGGCCCCTGTGGGCGGGGCTCGCGGACGACGCCGGGGCCGCGGAGTGGGGCGAACGGCTGGAGCAGGTGCGGGGGAAGCTGGGCGGGGAGTTCGGGGCGGGCGGCTTCTCCGGCTCCGGCTCCGGTGAGGACGAGGCCGTGCTGCTGGCCCGCCGGATGCTCGCCGCCGCGCCGGTCGAACGGTCCGCCGCCGGGATACGGGTGTGGGCCGACGCCTGCTCGGTCGCCGCGCTCCGGATCCACCGGCTGCTCGACCCCCTGAAGGACGCCGGCGACTCGGTCGACGCCCGTCGCGAGGGCCGTACGGAGGGCATGTCTCCCCTCGTCGCCGCCGAGCTGCGCCGCCAGATCACCGTCCTGGAACTCCTCGCCGGCCACGGCCCGGCAGGCCTGCGCCCGGCCCTGGAGGTGTCGACGGAGGGCCGCCGGGTGCTGCGCGCGGTGGTGTCCCGCAGGAGTCGGCGGCGGGGGTGAGGGAGTGGCTCAGTGGACGAGCCACTTGACCACCGCGTCCCCGTACCGCGCCGTCTGCTCGTAGAACGCCGTCAGATCCCGGTGCGCCGCCGCGAACACCCCCCGCGCCTCGCGTTCCGCGACCGCCCCGCCGTGTCTGGGCAGCAACTCCTCGCGGACGACCAGCCACAGGGCCTCGAAGTCGGCCGAACCGAGGTATGCCGAGACGCGGTTCGCCCGGGCCGCCGTCAGGAGCAGGAACGGGGGCTTGTCGTGGTCGCCCGGGTAGACCGGCAGTCCGCCGAGGACCACCTCGGCGCCGGCGTAGAGGAGTT
The DNA here is from genome assembly GCF_001514145.1 of Streptomyces canus. Taxonomy (GTDB): domain Bacteria; phylum Actinomycetota; class Actinomycetes; order Streptomycetales; family Streptomycetaceae; genus Streptomyces; species Streptomyces canus. The sequence goes on along the minus strand of NZ_KQ948657.1, from coordinate 516,831 downwards.
CGTGGTCCAGGTAGGACTTGTCCAGCACCTCCTCCCGATGTCGTCCGATGCGTTCGCGGACGGCGTCCCAGTCGTCCTCGAACAGCCGTTGCATCCAGTTCGCGCTGTTGCGCAGGGCCGAGGGCGGCACCGCGCGGAGATGGAAGTAGTCGCTCATCAGAGACAGGAGCGCAGCGGAGGGTCGAATCGTCACTCTGGCGTCAACCTCGCTACAGAGAGGGTCCTGTGACCGTCCGGAGAGGGATACGGCGAAGGTGGGTCGGTCCTGCACCGGTCCGCGCGAAGGCCCCGATCCGGGTGACGAAACACCTCGCTGAGACGCTTTCCCCAAGTGATGACTGATGTGACGGCTCATACGACCGCTGATGTGACGACCCGCCAGGCACCCCTGCCCGCGACCAGGCCCTCCGCCGCGACCAAGCCCGTGCGCTGGGCGGCCGACGCGGTGTCGGCCCTGCGCGAGGGCGCACGTGTCCGGCTCGACTACTCGGCGCAGAGCCTGTGGCGCGTCGACCGGCTGATCGAGGAGATACGGAGGGAGGGGGCGCCGTACGCCGCCGTGGAGACCGTGTTGCGCGGGCTCGGCGCCTACGCCGGTGAGGTCGTCGTCCGCCAGGTGGGTGCCGAGTGGTGGACGAGCGGCGGCGACCACTGGGTCCGTACGCCCGACGGACGGCTGTGGGACCCGGTGGACGAGGCCCGCCGCTGCTACGCCGGGGACGGCTCGCTGCGACTGCTGTGCCGGGATGCGACGGGTGCCGTGCGGCGCTGACCGAGGACGCAAAAAAACCGTAATAAGAGACGCTGCCGTTCCCAAAGGGGCGGCGGCAGGCGCACGATGGGGTCATGGCCGACAACCGTCGTTGGTGGGCGCTGGTGGTCATCGCGCTCGCCCAGTTGATGGTCGTGCTGGACATGACCATCGTGAACATCGCCCTGCCGTCCGCCCAGGCCGACCTGAACATGTCGGACGCGAACCGGCAGTGGGTGATCACCGCGTACACCCTCGCCTTCGGTGGACTGCTGCTGCTCGGCGGGCGGATCTCCGACCTCGCCGGGCGCAAGACCACCTTCATGATCGGGCTCCTCGGCTTCGCCGGCGCCTCCGCGCTCGGCGGGGCCGCGACGGGGCAGGGGATGCTGTTCGGGGCGCGGGCCCTGCAGGGCGTGTTCGCCGCCCTGCTCGCGCCGGCCGCGCTGTCGCTGCTCGCGACGACGTTCACCGAACCGAAGGAGCGGGCGAAGGCCTTCGGGGTGTTCGGGGCGATCGTCGGGGCGGGCGCCGCGATCGGGCTGCTCGCGGGCGGTCTGCTCACCGAGTATCTGGACTGGCGCTGGTGTCTGTACGTCAACGTGCCCATCGCGCTGGTCGCGTTCGCGGGCGCGTGGGCGATCCTCGCACCCGGGGGACGGCACCCCGACGCCCACCTCGACGTGCCGGGCGCGCTGCTCGGCTCGGGCGGCATGCTGGCGCTGGTGTACGGCTTCTCCGAGGCGGCGTCCCGGGGTTGGGACGACGGGCTCGTGGTGACCCTGCTGGTCGCCGGAGTTGTGCTGCTCGCCGCCTTCGGGGTGTGGCAGGCCCGGGCGCGGGTGCCGTTGCTGCCGATGTCGGTGATCAAGGACAGGCAGCGCGTGGGCGCCTTCCTGACCGTGCTGTTCGTCACCGTCGGGATGTTCGGCGTGTTCCTCTTCCTGACGTACTACCTGCAGGGTGTCCTCGGATGGTCGCCGCTGAAGACCGGGCTCGCGTATCTGCCGATGACGGCCGCGATGATCGTCGGCTCGACGCAGATCGCCGCACGGCTGCTGAGCAGGGTGCCGCCGAGGACCCTGATCGTGCCCGGACTGCTCGTGGCCGCGGGAGGGTTGGCCATCATCGCGCAGGTCGGCGTCGAGCCGGCGTACGTCTCGCACGTCCTGCCCGGGATGCTGATGCTGGGTCTCGGCATGAGTACGGCGATGATGACCTCCATCTCGCTGGCCACCGGCAGTGTCGCGCCGCGTGACTCGGGGGCGGCCTCGGCGACCTTCAACACGGCCCAGCAGGTGGGCGGTTCGATCGGTACGGCCCTGCTGAACACGATCGCCGCGAGCGCGACCGCGACCTATCTGACCGCGCACGCCGGCCCCGGCGTCGACAAGCGGCTGCTCCAGGCCGAGGCCACGGTGCACGGCTTCAACGTGGCCACCTGGTGGGCGTTCGGGGCGCTGCTGCTGGCCGCGCTGATCGCGGGAGTCGTCGTGAACGCGGAACGGGCGCCCACTCCCCAGGGTGCGGGGGAGCGGACGCCCGAGCCGGTGGACACGCTGGGCTGAGGCCCTACTTGATGTAGACCAGGCCGTCCGTCGTGATCGTCGGGCGGCCGCTGGTGCCCACCACCACGATCTTCACCGTGTGCTTGGCGCTGCTGGACCAGGACTTGGTCCAGATCGCCTGGCGGTAGGCGGTGGTCGAGGACTTCAGGTCCACGGTCGCGACCTTGGTGCCGTCCACGTACACGTACGCCTGCCCGGAGGTGGACGCCCGCGAGACCACCCACGCGGCGGACTTGCCGGTGAACGTCCAGGTCAGGCTCGCGTTCTTGGAAGCGCTGGAGTACGACTTGCCGCCGAGGTAGCTGGTGGAGGAACGGGTCGTCCAGCTGCCGGACTTGGTGGCCGAGGTCTCCTGAAGGATCATCGGCGTGTACGAGGGGGACGACGTACGGGTGTTGCCCGCGACGTCGTACGCCTTCATCGACCAGGTGCTCGCGGTACCGGGCTTGGCGGAACGGCTGGAGCTGGTGGTGGTCGGGCCGAAGGTGGCCGTCGTCGGGGACAGCAGGCTCACCTGCTTCAGGGCCTGCGAGTCGGCGGCCTTCCAGCCGAGGGTGACCGGGGCGGCGGTGGTGGAGACCGTGCCGGTGCGCAGGGTGATCTTCGGTGTGGTGGAGAAGGTCGGCGCGGTGGTGTCGGTCACGACCGTCAGCGCGGTGGTCGTCGCCGTCTTGCCGGACTGGTGCACGGCCCGTACGGCGACCTTGTGGCTGCCCGCGGCCAAGGTGGTGCCGGCCGAGGTGGCCGTACCGGACGTGGTGGCGACGACCTTGCCGTCGACCAGCACCTCGAACTTCGAGATCAGCGAACCCGGCGTGGTGGCCGACCACTTCGCCGTGATCGCGCCCTTGGTCCAGTACGTCGAGCCGGACAGGGTCGCGCCGCTCAGCGAGGTGAGTTTCAGGCCCTGCACCGGGCCGGACGCCCAGGCGCGGATGGTCGGCAGCTGGGCGTAGAGGGAGTTGCCCGGGCACTCGGTGGCGTAGCCGTCACGGTGGCCGGAGATCCGGTTGAAGGTGTAGGACTCACCGGCGGTGAAGCTGGTACCGGCGAGGTTCTTCTGGGTCGCGCCCGCCTTCAGCTGGACCGTCGAGTTGGGGTCGACGCCGTACTGGCCGAGCTTCCAGGCCGCGATCCGGGCGACCGAGGTGAGGGCGGCGTTCGAGGCGCCCGTTGCGGTGTACTCGCCGAGGACCGCAATGCCGGTGGACTCACGGTTCCAGCCGTAGGTGTGCGCGCCGAGGACCGGCAGGTCCACGCCGCCCTTGCGGCCCTCGAATATCGTGCCGCACTTGTCGACCAGGAAGTTGTAGCCGATGTCGTTCCAGCCGTTGCCGCTGGGGGCTGGGGCGGTGTGGTACGCGTAGATGGCCCGCACGATCGACGCCGATTCGGCGCAGGTGTAGTCGTTCGACCCGGCCGTGTGATGGACGAAGACGGCCTTCACATCGGCGTTGTACTCCGACGGGTCGGGGCTGAGCGACTCGTCGGCGCCCCAGCCGGCGCGGGAGACGATCGACGGCTCGGGGACCGTCGACGGGGGCGCGGTGGGCGTGGTGGCGGTCGGGGTCGGCGTCGCGGTCGCCGTCGGGGAGGCGGTGGACGTGGCCGTGTCGGTCGGGGTCGGGCTCGGCGTCACGTCCTCGGCGTACGCCGCCGGGTCCGTGTCGTCGCCCGTGTCCCGCTGCTCCGCGGCGGTCGCGATGCCCGGGTCGACCAGGTTGACCTTGAGACCCGAGGGCAGTCCGGCGCTGGTGGTGCCGTCCTCGTGGACGACCTGTACCTCGACACCGTCCGAGGGGCCCACCCACAGGGGTTCGGACGCGCCGCGTGCCCCGGCCCGCTCGTCGGGGTCCTCCACCGGGTCCGCGTCCGTCTCCAGGTCCTGCCAGGATGTCCACGCGCCGGTGTCGATGCTCCGGGTGCGTACCTGCGCCTTGCCGTCGAGCCGCTTGGTCGCCCCCGTCCAGGAGATGCCGAGCAGCGAGAACTGCTTGGTCTCGGTGCGCGGCAGCTCGCGCTCGCCGGTCTCGGGAGCCTTCAGCGCGAGGTTGTAGACCTTCACCGGCCGCTTGGGCTGCAGATCCCCCGCGGTGTCGGTCGACGGACTGGCGACGGCGTAGGTCGCGATGCCGCCGCCTCCCAGAACCACCGCACCGAGCGTCAGCCACGCCCGCCGCTTCATGCTGAGCGGTCTGTACGCACGGCTTTGACGACGACTCACTACCCCACCCCTGAATTTGGTCACAGACCCTTGAATCCGGTCACAGAAACACCACCTGTCTCACAGGTGGCACTTACACAGCGTACGAACACTCCCAGGTGTCACAGGTGTTCGGGGTCTGGTGCCCGGGATGTCCCACCCGCTGTGACACTTCTGTGAGGTCCGACGCTGTTGACCGTGGGGGACATGGGCAAGGGTGGACCGTGCCGGACGGTGCGGAATCGCCATGAACCGGTACGGACAGGAAAGTTCTTGGGCCAGGGAGGGGAACCCCGCCGCGTGCAGGCGTACGACGGGGAACTGGGCGCGGCCGTCGCGCGGGCCCAGGAAGGCGACGAGACCGCCTTCGCGGTCGCCTACCGGCTGGTGCAGCCCGGACTGCTCGGGTATCTGCGCGGGTTGGTCGGGGAGGACGCGGAGGACGTGGCGTCGGACGCCTGGCTGGAGATCGCGCGGGACCTGGGCCGGTTCAAGGGCGACGGGGCGGGCTTCCGCGGCTGGACCGCGACCATCGCCCGGCACCGGGCCCTGGACCATCTGCGCCGGCAGCGGGTACGGCCCCGGTCGGCGGCGCTGGAGCAGGACATGCTGGACCTGCCCGGCCCGCACAGCACGCACGACCAGGCGCTGGAGTCCCTCTCCACCGAGTACGCCCTCGAACTGGTCCGGGGGCTCCCGCGCGACCAGGCCGAAGCGGTGTTGCTGCGGGTCGTCGTCGGACTGGACGGCCCCGCCGCCGCCCGCGTCCTCGGCAAGCGCCCCGGTGCGGTGCGCACCGCGGCGTACCGGGGGCTGAAGCGGCTGGCGCACCAGTTGGGCGCCGAGAGTGTGACGGATGACGGCCCCCGGACGCTGGGGGAGTCGACATGACAGGTGAGGACACCACCTCGGACAGGGACGGACACGGCATGGGTGACGAGCGGAGCGGCGATGCCCCCGGCCGTCGGCATGCGCGCGCGGAGGAGACCCCGCGGGACAGTCCCCTCGAGGCGCTGTTCGCCGCGGCCCTTCGCGGGGAGAAGTCCGACGGCGAGGCGGAGCTGCGGGCCGTGGCCGCCTTCCGGGCGGCGAGGGACACCGGGGCGCACCGGGCGCGGACCCGGCGGCGGGACGACTGGCGGCCCCGCGCGCAGCGGCGCCGGGCACGTTCGCTGAAGGCGACGCTCTCCGTGCTCCTCGCGAGTCTCACCCTCGGCGGTGTCGCCTACGCGGCGATCGGGTCTGCGGGCGGCGGTGCGGCCAAGGGGGCGGCGGGCGGCAAGGACGTACGCCCGAGCGTCTCGGCGAGCACCCCGGCCGAGTCGCACAGCAGCGCGAGGCCCACCGCGTCCGCCCCCGCCGAGCGCCCGCCCACCGCGAAGGACACCCTGGCCCACTGCCGCGCCTACGAGAAACTCCGGGGCCGGGGCAAGGCGCTGGACTCCACGGCGTTCCAGCGGCTCGTGACGGCGGCCGGCGGCGAGGCGAACGTGAGTGCTTACTGTGCCGCGCTGACGGGCACGGGGGCGGCCGACGCGAAGGACGCGGCCGACGCGAAACCGGGGCAGCAGAAGGCCAAGACGAGCGCCCCCCAGAACGCGGACAAGAACAAGTCCAAGAAGCAGTGACCCGGCGCGGGTGAACCGCGGAGACGACCGGGGCCGCCACCCCCCACAGGAGAGGCCCCGGCCGTCGCGCGGCACGGGCCGCGCGGCGGCCCGTACTTCCTTCAGCGCCATGGGTGCGGTTTCTGTCACACCCCGCAGGGCCGGCCTCGGATCACGAGGTAGTTGCAATTTGTACGGACATGGACGAGCAGCGGTTTCAAGTCGTAACGTGCCTTTCGCGCCGGGCGCGGAAGTTGAATGATCAGCGCGACTCTCGAGCGATCACCACAACCCCTCGACGGCTCGAAGCGGCGACCATCGATCGCGACCATGTATTGAGGATTCACGGGTGCTGGGGGACGACGCGGAGTTGACTGCCGCGGTGCTTGCGGCACAGGACGGGGACGAGACCGCGTTCCGGACTGTGTACCGCGCGGTGCACCCGCGGCTGCTCGGATACGTCCGGACACTGGTCGGTGATCCGGACGCCGAGGACGTGGCCTCCGAGGCCTGGCTCCAGATAGCCCGTGACCTGGACCGGTTCGACGGGGACGCGGACCGCTTCCGCGGCTGGGCCGCACGGATAGCCCGCAACCGCGCCCTCGACCACATCCGGATGCGCGGCCGCCGACCCGCCATCGGCGGCGACGAGACCGAGCTGACCGGGAAGCCCGCAGAGTCGGACACCGCGGGCGAGGCCATCGAGGCGCTGGCCACCGGCAGCACCCTCTCGCTCATCGCCCGGCTGCCCCAGGACCAGGCCGAGGCAGTGGTGCTGCGGGTGGTGGTCGGCCTGGATGCCAAGACCGCCGCCGAGACCCTCGGCAAGCGTCCCGGCGCGGTACGCACGGCCGCGCACCGTGGTCTGAAACGGCTCGCCGAGCTCCTCGGCGAGGATCCGGAATCGGCCGGCGCACTCGATGCCCTGCCGCCCCAGCGAGAACCGCAGGACAGTGCGGTGACGTCCGCGAGTGTGACGCATATGCGTCCGCGGACGCAGAAGGACATGTGATGGCCGACGAGAGCTACGAGTGGCTGGACCTCGAGACAGCGGAGCGGTTGCTGCGCGGCGAGTCACTGGAAGCTGTCGACGCGGCCGACCGCGACCACGCAGAACGGCTCGCGAAAACGCTGGAGGCGCTGACCACGGAACCCGCGCCGACCAGCGGCGGACTTCCCGGCGAGGAGGCCGCGCTGGCCGCGTTCCGCAGGGTGCGCGCGGATCGTGCGGACGACTGGGTGAGCCCGGCCGCCCGGGGCCGGAACCGGCCCGGAGCCGGCCGCTCCGACACCGGTCTCGTGCGGATCGGCGCACCGGACGCGGGGGCCCGCCGTCCCCGTCGGCGGCGCCCCGCGCACCTCGCACTGGCCGCCGTACTGGCCGTGGGCATGGTCGGCGGAGTGGCCGTCGCGGCCGGAACCGGAGTCCTGCCGCACTTCGGGGACGGCGAACCGGAACCCGCCGCGTCGGTGTCGGCCGCCGTCACCCCGGACCGCCCGCTCGTCTCGCCCTCGGCCCCTGAGGTCGCGCCCTCGCCCGAGAACTCCCCCTCCGGTGGGGCGGGCTCCCGGGACACGGCACGCGGTGACACCGGCGCGGCGCCCGACACGGGTTCCGAAGGGCCGGGCGTACGACCCCGCAGGGACTGGAACGGATCCGTCTCGGCCTGCCGGGACATGCGTGACGGCAAGAACCTCGACCCGACCCGCAAGCGTTCCCTGGAGAACGCGGCCGGCGGCACCTCGCGGGTGTGGAAGTACTGCAGGGGTGTCCTGTCCGGCGCCGGCACCCGGGGCGACGCCAAGGCGGCCCCCGACGACCGGACGGGCGACGGCAAGGCCGAGGACTCCGGCAACAACGACGACAACGACACGAGCGGCCACGAGGACCGGAACGGCCACGGAGACCGGAACGGGCACGGGAACGGCCACGGCGACGGCGACGGCCAGTTCACGTCCCCCGGCAGGAACCACCACGACCCGGACGGCGGCGCCTCGGACGCCCCGCTCACCTCGCCCGGGGCAACGATGTCGCCGACCCCGCGGCCGAGCCCGTCGTACAGCGCGATCTGACCACTCCACGCGTCGCTGACCTGCACTTTTCTCACCCACCACGATTTCGGTCGCGGTGGGTGTGACGTTTTCGGCCGCTGAGGCGCAGTACTGAGTGAGCCGACTGGTCATCGGCCGTCGCACAGAGCCGGGGTTCCCCCCGTACCTACGGCTCGTGCACCTGGCGCGGGCGGGACACGTTCCCCCGGTCCCGTCCGCGCCCCTGATCCTCCTCGCGGAACTCACCAGTGGACGACGACCTTGTCGCCGTTCCGTACCTGGGCGAACAGGCCGGCGATCGCCGCCTCGTCCCGCACGTTCACGCAGCCGTGCGAGGCACCCGCGTATCCGTGGGCCGCGAAGTCGGCCGAGTAGTGCACCGCCTGGCCGCCACTGAAGAACATGGCGTACGGCATCGGGGAGTCGTAGAGCGTCGACACATGGTGCCGGGACTTCCAGTAGACGCTGAACACGCCCTCACGGGTCGGCGTCCCCACCGACCCGAAGCGGACCGGCACGGTCGTCACCGTCCGGCCGTCGATCATCCAGCGCAGTGTCCGGCTCGTCTTGCTGATGCACAGCACCCGCCCGGTCAGACAGCGAGCGTCCGGCGCGTCGGCCGGCTGCCCGCCCATCAGATACAGCTCCCACTTACCGGGCTTCTGGGTCATGTCCTTCAGCCGCTTCCAGGTGACCGTGTCGGTCTTCCCGGTCCTCGGCAGCCCGCGCTTGCCCTGGAACCCCTTGACGGCCCGTTCGGTGAGATCGTCGTACGACCCCGTCGGTCCGTCGTAGAGCCACGCGACCTGCCGGAGCCGGGCCTGCAACTCCCGCACGTCCCGCCCCGAGTCGCCGCGCGACCACAGCACGGCGGCGGGCGCGGCGGAAGGAGCGGACGGTGTCGCACTCGGCTTCGGGTCGTCGTCCGCCGGTGGCGTACTGCGCTTCGGGACCTCGATCCGTACCGGCAGATGCCGCTTCCCGTCGCCGTCCCCGTCGGCGGTCCGCACCGTACAGCCGCAGGCCATCGCCAGGACCAGCAGTGCGGCGAACGATCTCCCCATGCCCGTAGTACGCATCCGGACCCCCTGTCGTCTCACCGGCATCCCCTGAGATGTCTCCCCCCGGACGGCCGGTTGCGAACGACCCGGCGGCGCTTCGCCCGAGACCGCAATACGGTGGTGGGCATGACGCGTGAGTCGGAGTCCGGACTGCCCATCGAACCCGTCTACGGTCCCGAGACCCTTCAGGGCTGGAGCCCCGAGGAGAAGCTCGGCGAGCCGGGCGGGTACCCGTTCACGCGGGGGGTGTACCCGTCGATGTACACGGGCCGCCCCTGGACGATGCGCCAGTACGCCGGTTTCGGCACGGCGACGGAGTCCAACGCCCGCTACCGGCAGCTGATCGCCCACGGCACGACGGGTCTGTCGGTCGCCTTCGACCTGCCCACCCAGATGGGCCACGACTCCGACGCGCCGATCGCGCACGGCGAGGTCGGCAAGGTCGGTGTGGCGATCGACTCGATCGACGACATGCGGGTGCTGTTCGGCGGGATCCCGCTGGACCAGGTGTCCACGTCGATGACGATCAACGCCCCGGCGGCTCCCCTGCTGCTGCTGTACCAACTGGTCGGCGAGGAACAGGGCGTCGGCGCGGACCGGCTCACCGGCACGATCCAGAACGACGTGCTGAAGGAGTACATCGCGCGCGGCACGTACATCTTCCCGCCGAAGCCGTCGCTGCGGCTGATCGCCGACATCTTCAAGTACTGCCAGGCCGAGATCCCCCGGTGGAACACGATCTCGATCTCCGGCTACCACATGGCGGAGGCGGGTGCCTCGCCCGCGCAGGAGATCGCGTTCACGCTGGCGGACGGCATCGAGTACGTGCGCACGGCGGTCGCGGCCGGCATGGACGTCGACGACTTCGCCCCGCGCCTGTCGTTCTTCTTCGTGGCGCGGACGACGATCCTGGAGGAGGTCGCCAAGTTCCGTGCGGCCAGGCGCATCTGGGCGCAGGTCATGCGGGACGAGTTCGGTGCGCGGAACCCGAAGTCGCTGATGCTCCGCTTCCACACCCAGACGGCCGGCGTCCAGCTGACGGCCCAGCAGCCGGAGGTCAACCTGGTCCGGGTCGCCGTCCAGGGCCTCGCCGCCGTTCTCGGTGGCACCCAGTCGCTGCACACCAACTCCTACGACGAGGCCATCGCGCTGCCCAGCGACAAGGCCGCCCGCCTGGCCCTGCGCACCCAGCAGGTGCTGGCCCACGAGACCGACGTGACGGCGACGGTCGACCCCTTCGCGGGCTCGTACGTCATCGAGAAGATGACGGACGACGTCGAGACGGCCGCGCGGGACCTGATGCGGAAGGTCGAGGACCTCGGCGGCGCGGTCGCCGCCATCGAGCACGGCTTCCAGAAGAACGAGATCGAGCACAACGCCTACCGCATCGCCCAGGAGACCGACGCCGGCGAGCGGGTGGTCGTGGGTGTCAACCGTTTCCGGCTCGACGAGGAGGAGCCGTACGAGCCCCTTCGCGTCGACCCCGCCATCGAGGCCCAGCAGGCGGAGCGGCTGGCCCGCCTCCGTGCCGAGCGCGACCGGTCCGCGGTGGACTCGGCCCTCGCCGCACTGAAGAAGGCCGCCGAGGGCGAGGACAACGTCCTCTACCCGATGAAGGACGCGCTCAGGGCCCGCGCGACGGTGGGCGAGGTGTGCAACGCGCTGCGCGAGGTGTGGGGCACGTATGTCCCGGCGGACGCGTTCTGAGTGCGACACTCGTTCCCATGTTCGGTGTCATCGACCTCCCCACCTATCTGGCCGGCCTCGTCCTGATCGTCCTGCTGCCCGGGCCCAACTCGCTGTACGTCGTCTCCGTCGCCGCGCGGCGGGGCGTGCGGGCGGGCTACACGGCGGCGGCGGGCGTCTGGTGCGGGGACACGGTGCTGATGACCCTGTCCGCGGCCGGGGTCGCCTCGCTGCTCCAGGCCAACGCCGTGCTGTTCGGGATCGTGAAGTACGCGGGGGCCGGGTATCTGACCTGGCTCGCGGTGGGGATGCTGCGGGCCGCGTGGGGGATGTGGCGGACCCGGCGGGAGCAGACCGCCGAGGAGGCTCCTGTCACCGGGGCCGGTGACGAGCGGCCGTATCGCAGGGCCCTCGTGGTCAGCCTGTTCAACCCCAAGGCGATCCTGTTCTTCGTCGCCTTCTTCGTGCAGTTCGTGGATCCGGGCTACGCGTATCCGGCGATCTCGTTCGTCGTCCTGGGAGCCTTCGCCCAGCTGGCCAGCTTCCTGTACCTCACCGCGCTGATCTTCGGCGGGACGAGGCTGGCGGACGCCTTCCGGCGCCGACGGCGGTTGTCGGCGGGAGCCACTTCGGCGGCGGGGGCGCTGTTCCTCGGGTTCGCGGTGAAGTTGTCGTTCGCTAGCGCGTGACCCTGCGGCCGACATAACCCACCAGCGTCGAGGCGTCCTCACCCGCCCAGCCCACATAGCCGTCCGGACGCACCAGGAACAGCCCCTTCCCGTACGACGGCTGGTCCTCGCCGGTGACCACACGCACGGACTCCGGCAGCTCCGGTGCCTCCACGCCCACCGCCACCAGCGTCCAGTGCGGGCCCCGGAACGCATCGAAGAGGCGGACGTCGCCCAGCTTGCCGTCGGGGGCGCGATCGCCCGCGCGGAGCCCGCTCGGTGCCGTGCGTGTCTCCTCCGTCAGGGACGAGTCCGGGTAACCCAGGCCCAGTTGGCGGGTCGCCTCGCCGCGCCGGACCTCGCCCCGGTGCACGCCCGTCGAGATGCCGAGCATGTGCGCGGCGATGGGCCGGCGTTCCTCCTCGTAGGTGTCCAGGAGGGCGGCCGGGGCACCGTCCCGCAGCACCGCGCCCAGCTTCCAGCCCAGGTTGTACGCGTCCTGGACGCTCGTGTTCAGGCCCTGGCCGCCCGCTGGGGAGTGGACGTGGGCCGCGTCACCGGCGAGGAAGATCCGGCCGGAGCGGAAACGGTCCGCGAGGGCCGCGCGGGGCCGGAAGTCGGAGGCCCAGCGGACCTCGGTCACCGACTCGGCGGCCAGGTGGGAGCGGGCCGCGACGACCGCGCGGACGGCGTCGAGGGACAGGTCCACCTGAGTGCCCTCCGGGAACTGGGCCACGAGCTGGAAGTCCTCGGTGCCGGCGAGCGGGCAGATCGCGAGGTAGCCGCTCTCGCCGCGCGGCGGGAAGACGTGCCAGTTGTCCCGGTCGAGGCCGGTGATGCGGACGTCCGCGACGAGGAGGGGGTTCGGGTCGACCGTCTCGCCGGTCATGCCGATGCCGAGCGTCCGGCGGACGACGGAGCGCCCGCCGTCGGCGGCGACCACGTACCGGGCGCGGACGTCCGCGCCCGCCGCGAAGCGCACGGTCACCCCGTCCGCGTCCTGCTCGAACCCCACGACCTCCAGGCCGAAGGACACCCGCCCGCCCAGCTCCTCCAGCCGTGCGAACAGCACCTCCTGGGTGCGCCACTGCGGCACCATCCACGGCGCGTTGTACGGCGAGTCCTCCGTCGCCTCGGCCGGGTCGAACATCCGGTGTTCGCCGACCCGCTCGCCGTCCTGCCAGACCATGCCGACCGGGTAGGTCCCGCCGACGGCGAGGATCGCGTCGAGCACGCCGAGGTCGTCGAAGACCTCCATCGTGCGCGGCTGGAGGCCCTTGCCGCGTGAGCCCGGGAACAGCCGGTCCGCCTTCTCCACGACCAGCGCGTCCACGCCCCGCCGGGCGAGGTCGATGCCGAGGGCGAGCCCCGTGGGGCCGGCGCCGACGACCAGTACATCCGTGTTCATACCCATCTCCTTAACACTGTTAAGTGCCGCTGCCGTAGAGAGTGCCCTTAACGCTGTTAAGCTGTCAAGCGTGAGTACGGAGAAACGCCCGCCCCTGGACCGCGCCCGGGTCGCCGACACCGCCCTGAAGCTCCTGAACGAGGTGGGCCTCGACGGCCTCACCCTGCGGGCCATCGCCAAGGAACTCGACGTCAAGGCCCCTGCCCTGTACTGGCACTTCAAGGACAAGCAGGCGCTGCTCGACGAGATGGCGACGGAGATGTTCCGGCGCATGGTCGCCGGGACCCAGCTCGACCCGTCGGACACCTGGCGCGAACGCCTGCTCAAGTCCAACCGCGGCCTGCGCACCGCCCTGCTCGGCTACCGCGACGGCGCCAAGGTCTACAGCGGCTCACGCTTCACGGGTCTGGTCCACGTCGAGCAGATGGAGGAGACCCTCCGTCTCTTCACGGCCGCCGGCTTCACCCTCGCCCAGGCGGTCCGGGCCACATCGACGTCGTACCTCTACACCCTGGGCTTCGTCACCGAGGAGCAGGGCGTGGAGCCCCTGCCCGGCGAGCGCCGAGAAGGCTTCGACGTGGCGGAACGCGCCCGCCTGATGGACGGCTTCCCGTTGTCGGCGGCGGCGGGCGCGGAGATCTTCCAGGACTTCGAGCGGCATTACGAGGAGGGGCTGGCCCTGGTGCTGGCGGGAATCGAGAAGCAGTACCTGCCTACCGGGCCCGAACCTTCCGCACCGCACGCGTGACCACGGGCGGCAACAGATCCACGGCGATCCGCCTGGCCGGAGACCGACGCGGCTTCGGAGCGGGGACGGGCGTGGCCGCCGGCGCGACATAGTGCCGGGAGCGGGGGAAGGGCGGCGCCTGCATCTTCTGCGCCCGCGCCCGAATCAGCCGGTGACCGGCCGCCTCCTGCACACTCAGCCCCACATCCGCCCGCCCTCGCAGCATCTCCAGCAGCTCCTCCTGGACGGGCTCCGGGTCCCCCCACGTCCCGTACAGCTTCTGCGTGCTGAGGCAGATCGGCCGCAGCCCGCGGTTCAGCACGGCCTCCCACACGGCGACGGAGACACCGGGGGTGTGCTCGGAGCGGAAGTCGTCCAGGACGACCAGCCCGTCCGGCAGCAGGATCTCGCGCGCTGCGCCGATGTCGTCACGCACATGCTCGTACAGATGCGAGGCGTCGATGTGGACGAAGCGGCAGGTGCCCGCCTTCACCTCGCCGGAGATGACCGAGGTGGGGGCCTCGATCACCCTCGGCAGGGTGTCGTGGAAGGAGAGGTAGTTCCGCTCAAAGGTCTCGCGGGTGAGGGAGGCGTACGACTTGGAGGTCTCCGCGCGGTTCGCGCCGTCGGGGGCCTCGCCGCCGAACAGGTCGCAGACGGTGAACGCCTCGCCCGGGCGCAGATGGTGCCCGAGCAGGATCGCGCTCTTGCCCATGTAGACGCCGAGTTCGAGGAGATCTCCGGCGAGCCGCTGTTTCTCCAGGAACCAGGTGAACAGCAGCTGGTCGAGCGGCGGGAACCAGCCAGGGACGTCCTTCAATTCACCGGGGAGCATGGGGGTCTGCTGTGAGTCGGCCATGAGACATGCTTGCTCGCTGACGCCCGGCCCAACTGGCGGCCCGCTGAACGTCCGGTGAACACATTCAGAGGTGAACAGCTTCAGAGCCGGCGGCCCAGTGCCGAGCGCAGACGCGGCGTCAGCGGCTTCTCGACGTAGCGGTTCATCAGCCAGGCCAGCAGCAGCATCCCCACGATCGTCAGCGCGAAGGTCCCGGCCGCGGGCACGCCGAGCCGGACGTGCAGCTCGTGCACGACCACCCAGCCCAGGTGCTCGTGCACCAGGTAGAAGGGGTACGTCAGCGCCCCGGCCACCGTCAGCCAGCGCCAGTTCGCCCAGCTCAGCCAGCCCAGGGCGATCGCCGCGACGGCGAGGAAGCCGAAGGCCACCACCAGCACGATGCCCAGCGTGGTGCGGTGGGCGAAGGCGTTCGGGTCGGACGCGTTCCACAGCGAACGGACCGCGTAGTGCTGCCCGATCAGGAAGCTGACGGCGACGATGCCCCACGCGTACACGTCCCGCCGGTCGCGGTGGACGAGGTAGAGGCCGACACCGCCGATGAAGAAGGAGGCGTACTCGGGCATGAACACCACGTCGAGCAGCGGCTGGTGCGCGGCCTGTGTGATCGCCGCCGCCAGCGTCCAGCCCGCACAGAACATGATCACCCGGCGCCGGGAGGCACCGGGCAGCACCACGCACAGCGCGAACAGGACGTAGAAGCGGACCTCGGCCCACAGCGTCCAGCACACCCCGAGCACCCGGTCCACGCCCAGCGGCTGCTGAAGCATGGTCAGGTTCACCAGGACGTCGCTCGGCGACAGCGCCTCGTAGGCGACCACCGGCAGCGCGAACACCGCGGTGACCAGCAGAACGGCGAACCAGTACGCGGGCAGGAGCCGGGAGGCGCGGGAGGCGAAGAACGACTTCAGGGGCCGACCCCAGCCGCTCATGCAGATCACGAATCCGCTGATCACGAAAAAGACCTGGACGCCGAGGCAGCCGTAGGAGAAATACGTGTGCAGCGTGGGGAACTGCTGTTGTGCGGAACTTCCCCAGGCCTTGGTGATCTCGCCACCCCGGCCGCCGTAGTGATACGCCGCCACCATCAGCGCGGCCACCAGCCGCAGCCCGTCCAGGGCCCGCATCCGGGTCTCCCGGGGACGTGGTGCGGACGGCGGCCCTACGGGTTGCGGCCCTTCCGGCCGCCGGGGCAGGTCGGCCGCCGGCCGGACGGTCATGCTGGTCACGGAAATCCCCTTCGCAAGCTCTGCGGAGCCTATGTCACTCCTGTGGATGCGCCCCAGCACGTTAGTCCGAATCACGGCGATGTCTTACTCATCGGGTCAACCATTAGCCGCCTGGTCCCGGTGAGTTCACCTGTATGTCGTTTTGGCTTTCTAAGTTCGCTCAGAATCCCCCCACGTCGCAATAAACCCGTGAACTTGTCTTTGCTTTGGCAAGAAAACAACAGGAGTGCCATGACGACGGTCCAGAAGAGGCGTGCACGCGCGCGTGGAGGGGAGCTGGACGAGTGCCTGCGCGCCTGCGCGGCGCACAGCGGGAAGGTCGTCGGCAGTGTCGACCGGCGCCGCGTCGAGCTCGGCGAACAGCTGCGCAAGCTGCTCGTCGTGTGGGGGACGACCGCCACCGCGGCCCCGGCGACGCCCGCCCCTTCCGGTGCGACGGCCCTGCTCAAGCGGGCCGTCAAGGGCGCCGCGACCCCCACCGCCGACATCCCCGCCGAGCTGCTCGACGCCTTGCTCGCCGTCGCCAACAAGGCCTTGGAGTGCGGTTATGACGACGAGCTGAACCTCGCCCTGATCATCAGCGACACCGTCCTCGCCCAGCGCAAGAACTCCCGCGCCGGCTGGCGGCTGCGCGCCCGGCTCCTGGAGGCGCTCGGTGAGGAGGCCGAAGCCCTGCAGGCCTACGAGCGCTATCTCGCCCTCACCGACGACGACGGCTTCGGCGTCCGCGCCCGGATCGCGGGCCTGCGCATCGCGGGGGAGAAGGAGCGCGAGCTCCTCGACCTCCTGAAGCGCCAGGTCCCCGGCGCCCGCGGGTTCGCCGCCCGCCCCGCCACCGACGTGTGGGCCGAGGGCCTCGCCGCCCATGCCGTCGGCGACTGGGCCGAGGCCGAGCCCCGGCTCGTGGGAGCGCTCCTCTCGCTGACCGACGAGAGCGCCCCCGTGCAGGAACGCCAGGAACTGCTCAGCCAGTACCTCGACCTGCGCTCCGCCGAGGACACCGACCTCGCCGCGCTCACCCAGGCCGTCGCGCTCTACGCCGAGCAGCGCCGCAACCGCATGCGCGGTCCGGTCACCGACCCGACCGTGGGCGGCGTGCAGTGGATCACCCTGGGCGAGTTCCGCAACCAGATCGCCGGCAAGTCGATCTGCCTGATCGCCAACTCCGGGCGGGTGGGCGCCAGTTCGATGGGCGCCGAGATCGACGCGTACGACCTCGTCGTCCGCTTCAACTCCTACCGGATCGACCCGAAGCACACCGGCAGCAGGACCGACATCCACGCCACGATCCACAAGCACGGCTTCAACTGGGACCAGCACGTCACCACCCGGCTCGTCTTCGGCGGGGTCTCCGGCGACTGGAAGTACTCGCTGCGCAACCGCCTGGTGCCCGGCGCCCAGACCTACCTCGGCGACGAGTCGCTGCGCTGGCCCGTGCGCAACATCGGCAAGGTCTCCACCGACGTCTGGTCCGGCATCCCGACCACCGGCTTCAACATGCTCTACCTGCTGGACTTCCTCGACGTCAGCCCGAAGCTCGACCTGATCGGCTTCGACTTCTACGAGAGCGGCCCCTACCGCGTCCAGGAAGCGATGAAGCTCGCCATCACCTCCGTGCACGAGTACACCAGCGAGAAGGCATGGGTCATGGAGCGGGCCCAGAGCGTGACCGACATGAGGATATCCCTGCGATGACCATCAACTCCCTTACCGGGACCGCCGCCCCCCTGGCCCCGGTGACCGACGCCCACGCGCTCACCGGCAAGCGCAGAATCGCCTTCGCCAGCTTCGTCGACGAGAACTACCTGCCCGGCTTCCTCGCCCTGCTGCGCAGCCTCGCCCTGTCGAACCCGGGCGTGTGCGAGGACTTCGTCGTCCTCTACGACGACCTGCGGCCCGGCTCGATCGCCCGGATCCGCGCACTGCACCCGCGGATCGTCCTCAAGCGGGTCGACGCCGACCACTACGACTCGTACAAGAAGGGCGACCAGGACAACTACCTGGTCCGCAAGGCGTACTTCATCCTGGACGTCTTCAGGATCCGCGAGTACGACACCGTCATCACGCTCGACACCGACATGGTCGTCCTCGGCGACCTGAGCGAACTCCTCCAGCTGCGCGAGGGGCTGGCGGCCGTCCCGCAGTTCTTCTACGGGCAGCACAAGCTCAACTCCGGTCTGCTGGTCATCCAGCGCGAGTACCTGAGCGACGCGTTCTGCGCCCGGCTCGACAAGTGCGGCCGGTCCGGCGACTACGAGCTCGACAAGCACGACCAGGGCATCCTCAACGCCGTCCTGGACGGCGACTTCGTGCGCCTCGACGCGCGCTACAACTTCGTCAAGCGGCGGCTCTCGGGCGACCTGCCCGTCCCCGACGACACCGCGATCCTGCACTTCACCGGCCGCCACAAGCCCTGGCAGGGCGGCGAGAGCGGCTACGGCCAAGCCGAGGACCGCTGGCGCGAGTTCGAGCTGTCCGACGCCGACTTCCAGTCCGCGTACCTGGCGTCCGCCGGCGCACTGCACCACGACCTGATCGTGCACTACGGCACCCCGCACGTGGCCCGCACCGGGGACGTCGAGGCCGCCCGCAAGGTGGCCGCCGCGCACGTCGCCTCCGGTGACTACCAGGACGCCGTCGACATCCTCGCCGGCGTCCGCATCCCCCTCGACGAGGCTTGGCCGCACGAGGTCCTCGGCCACGCCCTGATGAGCGTCTCCCGCTATGAGGAGGCGAGGACACAGCTCCTGCTGGCCGCCGCCGCCCCCAACCGGGCCGCCACCGCCTACGCCCGCCTCGCCCAGATGGCCTGGGTGCACGGCGACCACACCGAGGCCCTGACGTACGCCACGGCCGGCATGTCCGTCGACCCGACGCACCGCCCCAGCCGTCTGTGGGCACAGCGCGCGGCCGCCGTACCGGCACAGGAACTGGGCGCCCCCGAGGACCAGTTGTCCCATGTCGCCTTCTACATGGACCGCCAGGGCAACGCCGGCGACAAGCTCCTCCCGGAGAGCGTCCGCTCCGCCTTCGGCCCGGACACCACCTCCCGCCGCTGGCACTCCGTGCACGCCCACCGCCTCTTCGACGAGGCCGCCCTCCAGCGAGTCAACCGCCGCCGCGGCCTGGTCATCGGCGGCGGCGGGCTGTTCATCCCGGACACCATGCCCAACGGCAACAGCGCCTGGCAGTGGAACGTCCCGGACGAGCTGCTGAGGCGCATCGACGTCCCCATCGCGGTCTTCGCCGTCGGCTTCAACGCCTTCGACGGCCAGTCCTACCGCGCGGGCCGCTTCCGGGACTCGCTGCGCCTGCTCGTCGAGCAGTCCTCCTTCTTCGGTCTGCGCAACCACGGCTCGATCGAGAAGGTCCGGGCCATGGTCCCGGCCCAGCTGCACGACAAGATCCGCTTCCAGCCCTGTCCGACGACCGTCGCCCGGCAGCTGGTGCCCGGCTGGCAGGACCCGGCCAAGCGCGACGACACGATCCTCATCAACGCCGCCTACGACCGCGCGGGCCTGCGCTTCGGCCACGACTACGGCTACTTCCTGGCCCAGATGGCCCAGGCCGTACGGGACCTGGGCAAGCTGGCCGAGGTGCAGTGCGTGGCGCACTCCCTCGACGACGAGAAGATCGTCTTCGATTTGCGCCGCGAGCACGGCATCTCGATGCCGGTCATCCCGATGTACGACTTCGAGAACAAGGAGATCCTCGACCTCTACGCCCGCACCAAGCTGGTCATCGGCATGCGCGGCCACGCGGGAATGATCCCCTTCGGCGTCGGCACCCCGATCATCAGCCTGATCTCGCACCCGAAGATGGCGTACTTCCTGCGGGACATCGAGCGGCCCGAGTGGGGCGTCTCGGTCCACGACCGCCACCTCGCCGCCCGTCTGGTGGAGCGCTCGACGGAGCTGCTCGCCGACCACGACAGGACGGTCGCCGACGTCCACGGCCGCCAGCAGGAGCTGTGGAAGGCCACCGAGGCGAACGCGGCCGACCTCCGGGTCATCCTGGGCGGCTGACCGTGACAAGCACCCTGGCCGGTGACGCCACCGTCACCCGGTCCCGTACCACCGGCCGCCGCTCACCCCAGTGGTGGGCGGCGGCCGCCCTGCCGTCCGCGGTGGCCGTGGTGTACACGGCCCTCACCCGCGGCCTGACGGGCGACCTCCACTACGTCCTCGCCGCCCTGCGCACCGGCCGCGCGGCCGGCTACTCGCCGTCGGAGGTCTTCACCCACCGCCCGTACTTCTACCGGTGGTTCGTCGCGTTCCTGGACCGGCTCGCCTTCTTCGGGAGCACGGCGGTGCGCGAGGCGACGATGAACGTGGCCGGGGTCCTCCTGGCCATGGCCGCCGGCTATGCGCTCCACGCGGCACTGGTCCGCCGCGTGGGCGCCCGCGAGGCCGCCGTGACGGCCGGCGCCACCGGACTGGTCCTGGCGCTCGCGCCCCGCAACGACTTCCTCCAGCCGGAGTGGGCGGCCGTCGTCCTCGCGGTGTTCGGGGCGGCCGCCGCGCTCGGCCTCCGGCGGCCCTGGCCGGCCGCACTGCTGGCCGCGCTCCCGTTCGGCCTCGCGGTGATGATGAAGTACTCCACCGCCGCGACCGCCGCGATCGGCGTGCTCCTCGTCTACGCGGTCGACCGGGGCCGGGCGGTACGCGTCGCGGTGCTCGGTGTGCCCGCCGCACTGGCCCTGTTCGGCATCAGCGTCCTCGCCGGCAGCCACGAGTGGCAGTGGACCGAGGACATGCCGCAGATCAACCAGTCGGCACTGAGCCGTACCGGCATCCGGCCGCACTTCATCCTCGACCGTTCCCTGGACTTCCTCGCCGACCGCGCGGTGGCCAGTCCGGTCCTGCTGCTGCTGCCGGGCGCGCTGCTGCTGGTCCTGACCCGGGTCCAGGGGCGCCTGCGGCGGGCCGAACTCCTGGCGGTCGCCGCGCTCATCGGCCTCGCCGCGCAGGCGGTCGTGGTCGTCCAGGGCAACTGGTTCCTCTACCACGGGGCCCAGATGCCGGTCGTCGCCGCGGTGGTCTGGGGCGTCGCGGTCGGAGGAGCGCGCCGCTCGCCGCCGTGGTGCTTCGGGGCCGTGTCGCTGCTGTACGGCGTGGCGCCCGTGGTGTACGCGCAGTTGCCCAGGGGAGCGCAGCGCTCGTGGGAGGTGTGGGCGGCGGGGCTGGTCGCGCTGCTCGCGGCCGTACTGGACGTGGTGCTGGAGAAACGGCTGCGGAACCGGTCGGCCGTCCTGGTCGCCCTGTCCGGCGTGGTGCTCCTGGCCGCGAGCATCTGGCCCGGCTCCCCGCACCTGGTGCAGTACGGCAAGGTCACCGTCACCGGCGCCGCGTACCTGCAGTCGCAGCGGCGGGCCGCCGAGGACGCCGACCGCATCCGTGCCGAACTGCCCGCCGGAGCCCCCGTGCTGTACCTCGCCTTCGGCGAGACGGCGTACGACGTCGGCCACCCGGCCCGGTGCCGCTACCCGATCGCCACGTTCCTCCAGCGCACCCGCTATCTGCCGGACGTGGCCGAGCTGAAGTCGTTCAAGGAGAACGCCGACTGCGTCGACCACGACCCGGCCCCGTACGCCGTCCTGGAGCGGCCCTGGTTCCAGCCGGGCCGCGTGGACCCGGAGCTGTGGCGCCGGGTCACCGCGGTGTACGACTGCCCGCGCGGCGAGGAGGGCGAGCGGCTGGTGCTGTGCGTCAGGCGCTGAGCCCCAGGGACCTGACGACCTCGCGGGCCATGGCCACCGAGTAGCTCTGGCCCCGGTCCTGCGGGTAGATCTGGGCCATCGTCGCCAGCGTGACCCGGCTCATGGGTGTCTCGTGGGCCGGGATCAGCGCACGGTACTCCGGCGTCACCACCGGCTGGGCGAACCCGGCCTTCGAGAAGTGCCAGTCCTTGATCCAGGACTTCTCGAAGGCCGGGTTGATCCGCCTCAGATACGGCACGAAGGCGTCGAGCAGTTCACTCGGCTCGGTGGTGAAGCGCCAGTCCTCGCGCTCCACGTAATTGCCGACGTAGAGGATGTGCCGCCCGCCGTAGACGGCCGGGTCGATCATCTTGGTGTGTTCGACGACCGCGAGGAAGGGGAAGTCGGGTTCGTTGATGTTGAGCCAGTAGTACGGGATCGCGCTGCGGTCCAGTTCCAGCACGAAGCAGGTGGCGCCCAGGTACTGGTTCTTCCACACCGAGTCGTCGGCCGGGAGTCCCGCCGCCTTCGCGAAGGCCGGCTGCGGGGTCGTGACGATCAGGTGGTCGAACTCGTAGGCGGAACCGTCCGCGCAGCGCACCGACACCAGGTCACCGTCCTGCCGTATCGTCCCGGCCGCCTTGCCGAACTCCACCTTGCCGCCGCGCTCCTCGATGCCGTCCCGCAGCGCCGCGTAGACCCGCTCGAACCCGCCGTCCACATAGCCGAGTTCGAAGGTCCGGCAGTGGATCCGGGCCCACAGCCAGGCCATCGACACCTGTTCGGCGCGGTCGCCGAACTTGCCGGTCAGCAGGGGCTCCCAGACGGCGGCGGTGGCCTTCTTCCCGGCCCACTTGCGCAGCCAGGCCAGCGCGGTGAGGTCGTTGTAGCGGTCCCCCTTGCGCACCGCCTTGAGCACCGCGGAGGAGCCGGCGAAGCGCACCGCGTCGACCGGGCCGAACTCCGGGAAGCGCACCATGTCGAAGGGCGTGGTGAAGTCGATCAGCCGGCCACCCCGGTAGATGCCGGTCGTCGGCCTGTGGAAGCGCAGCGCGTCCCCGAGCCCCAGCTCCTCGATCAGCGCGATCATCGCCTTGTCGCTGCGGAAGATGTGGTGGTAGTAGCGCTCCAGGGGAACCCCGCCGACCTCCAACGAGGCGGCCAGCCCGCCGAGTTCGTCCGCTGCCTCCAGGATGGTGACCTGGTGGCCGGCGCGTACGGCGTCCCAGGCGGCCGTCAGGCCGGTGGCGCCCGCGCCGATGATGCCGAGGTTCATGCGAAGCTCCACTTTCTGTTGAGCACGAACTGGAGCGCCAGGACCAGCGGCAGTGAACCCGCCTTGACCAGGTTGGCGTCGATCCCCAGGCCGTCGGTGAAGGCGAGGAACAGCAGGTTCGTCAGGGCGATGCCGGTCAGCCCGACGGCGTAGAAACGCAGGAAGCGGACCACGAGCCGGTCGCGGCGCTCGAAGGTGAACCGGGCGTTCAGGGCGAAGTTGCTGGCGATGCCGAGCGTGGTGCTCAGCGCGTTGGCGAACTGCTCGTTCATCCCCGTGAGGTTGTGCAGCAGCAGGAAGACGACCAGGTCGAGAGCGACGCCGCTGCCGCCGATGAGGGTGTAGCGCAGCAGTTGGCGGGTGATCCGGGGCGGGGTGGGCGCGGGAGCGGTGTCAGTGGTCACCGTCACCGCCGACGACCTCGCGCACCAGATACAGCGGCCGGCCCTGTGCCTCGCTGTAGATGCGCCCTATGTACGCCCCGATGACGCCCAGCGACAGCATCTGCGTGCCGCCCAGGAACAGCACGACGCACATCAGCATCGTCCAGCCGGAGACGGTGATCTCGGGCCGGAAGAACTTCATGGCCAGCGCGTAGAGGATGCCGAGCAGCGACAGCGCGAGCACCACGAAGCCGAGCCGGGTGATCATCTTCAGCGGGGCGGTGGAGAAGCTGGTCACGCCGTCGATCGCGAGCCGGGCCATCTTGCGCAGCGGGTACTTCGTCTCGCCCGCGAACCGTTCGTCGCGGTCGAAGGCGACCTCGGTCTGCCGGTAGCCCATCGAGGCGACGATGCCGCGCACGAACCGGCTGCGCTCGCGGTACCTGCGCAGCTCGTCGGCGACCCGCCGGTCCAGGAGCCGGAAGTCCCCGGTGTCCAGCGGGATGTCCACGTCGGTGGAGGAGCGCAGGACGCGGTAGTACAGGTGCGCGGTGGCCCGCTTGAACGCGCTGTCCTGCCGGGAGCGCCGGCGCGCGTGCACGATCTCGGCCCCCTCGCGCCAGGCGTCGACCAGCTCCAGGCTGACCTTCGGCGGGTCCTGGAGGTCGGTGTCCATCACGATCACCGCGTCGCCCCGGGCGAGGTCGAGCCCGGCGGTGATGGCGAGCTGGTGCCCGAAGTTGCGCGCGAAGTCGACGACCCGGACCCGTCCGTCCCGCTCCGCGAGGCCCTTGAGCAGCTCCAGGGAGCCGTCCGTGGAGCCGTCGTTGACGTACACCAGCTCGAAGTCCAGCTCCGGGCGGCTGTCGAGGGCCGCGGTGAGCTCGGTGTGGAAGGCGGTGATGCCGTCCCGCTCGTTGTAGACGGGGAGGACGTAGGAGATCAATGGCCGCCCCCGCTCAGGCTCCTGCTCCACGGTCACGAGCGTGACGGGAGCCGGAGCGGGGGACGGCGGACGTATGTCCTGTTGGGTCATGTTGCGGGAAGTTATGGAGCTCCTGTGAACCGCGGCCCAACAACCCGCGTCGGTAAGGCGTCCTCCCTGTTTCTCTTCGGCTTTCTGCCGCGATTTCGGGTTCCGATGTCAGTCGCGGGGGAGGAACAACAGATTCCGTGTCTTGGGCGGCCGCGGCGCGGAGGACGGAACGAGTTCACCGTCGAGTTCGGCGATCCAGTGGGAGTCGTAACCGAGCGGGTCGAATTCCGCGAGAAGCGGGTCCAGCGGGGCGCCGGCGAGTGCCTCCAGCAATACGGCGGGCCGGTCGCGTTTCAGGACCTGCCGGGCGCCTTCGAGGACCGACATCTCGTGACCCTCCACGTCGATCTTTATGAGGTCCAGTTTCGTGTCGGCGAACACCTCGTCGAGGGAGACCAGGCGAATGCGCTTGAGCTGGGCGTCGGCGGTGGAGTGCTCCAGGGTGGAGCCCGTCGACAACAGGTTTCCCGAGAAGCGGACGCTGATCTCCGCCCAGCCCGCCGCGGTGGACACCCCGGCCTGGTGGAGCCTGACGTTCTGGACGCCGTTCGACCGGACGTTCACCGAGAGCCGGGCGTGGATCTGGTCCACCGGCTCGAAGGAGTGCACCGTCGCCTCCGGACGGGAGAGCGCGGCGATCATCGAGAAGTAGCCGACGTGCGCGCCGACATCGGCGATCGTCGTGCTCCTCGCGGCGAGCCGGGCCCAGGTGGCGAGGCTGCCGGGCTCGTAGCCGAACCGCCCGTTCCAGAGGGTGTCGAGGGCGACGGCGTCGTCGTTCACACAGAACATGACGAACGGCGGACAGTACGGGGAGTCGATCTCGGCGTAGCCCCGGTACGGGTGCTTCTTGCGGTGGACGCGGATGATGTCGCTGGTCGGGACCGGCCTGACGGATGGTGCGTGGGCCAGCATGCGGGCATTGGCTTCATCGAGCTGGTGGATACGCATCCGGCGATGGTAGGGCCAGGTCAGACGGGGTGACCTGGCCTTTTCCCCGGCGTCATGTTCCAGGTGCGCCGTGTTCACTCACGGTTCGTTCAGCGCTTCACGGCCTTCTTCAGCGCCCGGGCCCGCCGCACCACTCGGCGCGCGGTGGAGCTGCGCGGCAGGAAGGCCAGCCGCTCGGGGATGCCACCGGGCAGGCCCAGCGAGGTGAGCCGCTTGCGCTTGAAGTAGCGCTGGGTGCGCGGCTTGAAGTGCTTCGCGAGGTACCGTTCCGCCGTCGGCCGCAGGCTCGGACAGATCTGCGGCTGCATGGTGAATCCGACCGCGGTGACCAGGGCGTTCAGATCCCCGGCCGGGATCGCGTCCTCACTCCGGCGCCCCTCCAGATCCGCCAGCACCGCGTCGGCCAGCACCACCGGGACCCGGTTGCTGTTCTGGTACGGCGTCAGCCGCTCGAGGAGCAGTTCGGTGCCGATGCGGGCGGCCGGCAGGTCGTAGAGGGCGGAGGCCGTGAACAGCGCCGTGGAGAAGCAGCCGACGACCAGTGCGGGCCGTGCCTTTTCGAACAGCACCTCGGCGAGCACCGGAGTGTCCAGGACGGTGAGGTCCACGCCCAGCTTCTCGGCCTCGGCCTCCAGGGCACGGCTGAAGCGGGCCGGTGCGCTGGGGTGCGGCTTGAAGACGATCGAGCGGTGCCCCTTGGCGACCGCGCCCTTCAGCATCCGTACGTGCAGGTTCTCCTCCTCGACGGGGGAGAGGATGTCCAGCGCGGAGAGGTACTGGCCGAGCAGCAGCGCCGCGTTGTCCGGCAGCGGCGGCAACTCCTCCACGGAGGCGGTCAGTTCGCCCATCGCCTTCAGGAAGGCGGACGTCGGCACCACGACCGGCGGTACGCCGAACTCGGTCAGCAGCATCGGCGTGAGGCCCGCGATCAGGTCCAGGTGGAGCAGCCGCCGCACGCGCGTGCCGACCAGCGGGTCGAGCTTGTTGCGGGTGGGGCCGTAACTCATCAGGCCGTCGGCGTAGACGTCGACCGGGGCGCCGGTGAAGATCTGGGCGACGGTGAGGGCGGGGGCGACCTGGAGGGACTCCAGGACCAGTTCGACACGGTCCTCGCCGAGGCCCCACAGCAGCCGCAGATAGCGCTCGAAGAGGGGGATGTCGTCCGGGCGGGGGGTCCAGGAGCCCGGGTGGAAGGGGCGGATGGCCTCGTTCCAGGAGAGCACCTCGTCGAAGTGGTCGCGCAGGGGAGCGAAGCCCGGCATCGCGTCCAGCGGCAGCGAGGTCTCCGGCGTCGCGGTGTTGTTGAACACCAGCAGCACCCGGCGCTCGGCCTCCTCGAAGAGGTCGGAGTCGATCGCGGCGGCCAGGGTGACCGCGCCGTACAGCGTGGAGGCGCAGAAGATCTGCGTGGTGCGGGGGGTAAGGGGGGACATCACGCGGCCGCCTTCGCTGTGGTGATCCGCCGCCGCAGTCGCCGCAGCTTGGCGGAGCGGCGCAGGTCCATGGTGTCGAGTACGTCACCGAGCGCGTCCTGCGGCATCCGCTGTATGGCAGCCGCGCTCATCGCCCGCAGCTGCTTGGCCACGGACGGCTCCCACTTGGACTCGTCGGAGAGATGGTGGGCGATGATCGCGCAGTAGGTGCGTACCGCCTTGGGGAGCAGCTTGTCGGCGTCCCGGTCCGCCGCCGTCTCCTCGACGACCTGGTCGAAGGCGCGGATGAAGTCGAGCTGGCGGGCGTCGCCGATCTGG
Organism: Streptomyces canus; assembly: GCF_001514145.1. Taxonomy (GTDB): domain Bacteria; phylum Actinomycetota; class Actinomycetes; order Streptomycetales; family Streptomycetaceae; genus Streptomyces; species Streptomyces canus. The sequence goes on along the minus strand of NZ_KQ948657.1, from coordinate 489,920 downwards.
GTGAGGGAGGAGGCCACCCCGCGCCGGTAGAACACGCCCAGCAGACTCACCACGGCGAACGACTCGGCCTCGCGGTGCAGCTTCCAGATCCACGGCCGGTCCTCGGCCGTGCGCAGCCCGTCGGTGAAGTGCAGCAGGCCCTTGTCCAGCAGGCGGCGGTGGTAGGCGCCGGCCCACGCGTACGCGTAGTCCACGGAGGTCGACCGGTCGGCGGGCAGGATCGCCTCCCGCGGGTTCAGCACCTCGCCCCGCCGTCCGATCGGGACCCGGTGCACGGTGCGGGCGCGCGCGACGGTCTGCACATGGTCGGTGCGGACGAAGTCACATCCCAACTCCTCGATGGCGGTGACCAGTTCCGTGAGGTAGCCCGGCGCGAGCCAGTCGTCGCCGTCCAGGAAGGTCAGGTACTCGCCGCGCGCCGCGTCCAGGCCGGTGTTGCGCGCGGTGGCGAGCCCTCCGTTCGTCTCGTGGTGGAGGACCTGCACCTGGGCGACGTCCGAGAGCTCCTCGGCCGCACGGTCGAGAATCGCCGGAGTTTCGTCCTTTGATTTGTCGTTCACCAGCACGAACTCGAAATCTCGCCGCGCATTCATGCGAAGACTTCGGAGGGTGTCCGGGGCGTATTGCTGCACGTTGTAGAACGGCACGATGACGGAGAGCTTTGGCACCCGAGAAACGCTAGAAGGCGGTCCGGCAGCGGAACTTTCGGGCAGGGAGACTGTGGGTGAACTCGATGTGTCGGAACGGTGCATCCCGTGTACTTCCCGGTCTTCGGCGGGCCAGTTCGGCTCTCGGTGGGCTTTTGTTAACTTCTCGTTGATTCGCGGTTGGGCAGGACCTAGAAATTGCTTCCTAGCGTCTTCGTTGTGCCGCCAAGTACAACGAAGTCCCTTCGAATCGCCGTCCTCGCGGACTCCGACACCCGCTGGAAATGGGGTGCGCTGACCGCCGACCGCATCGCTCCGGGTCCGTCCATGGAAGCCGGACCGCGAGGCGGGGCGCAAGTCGGCCTCGCGCTGGACGGATTCCTGCTGCGCGGCCGGGCCACACCCACCGCACGCCAGCTCGAAGAGGTCGGTGTGCGCGCGGACTCCCTGCGGGAGGTCACCGCCGTCGAGTTCCTGCGCGCCATGGCCGAGTCGTCGTACGACATCGTCGTGCTGGCCCTGGTCGGCGGTGGGGTCCAGGCCATGCTGCACGGGCTGGCGCGGGTCTGGGACGGTCTGGAGAAGCGGCCCGTGGTCGTCACCGGCTATGTCGGCGTCGTCTACGAGAAGCTCGCCGACGGTCTGCTCCTGCGGCACGGAGCCGACCTGGTCCTCGCCAACTCCCGCCAGGACGCCGAGCGCTTCCGCGCGGTGTACGAGGGCGTCGACGCGGATGCCTCCTCCGTGACCGAGGTGGCGCTGCCGTTCCTGGGCGGTGCGGCCTACGAAGGCGAACACGACCCGTACACCGTGGTGTTCGCGGTCCAGCCCTCCGTGCCCGACAACCGCAGGGACCGGGTGTACCTGCTGGAGCGGCTCGTGGGCCACGCCCGGCTGCACCCCGAGCGCGAGGTGCTGCTCAAGCTGCGCTCCAGGCCCGGCGAACACACCACGCACATCGAGGAGTTGCCGTACCAGAAGCTGATCCAGCGGCTCGATCCGCCGGCCAACTTCCGTCTGGTGTACGGCAACATGGGCGAAGTCCTCGACCGCACCGACCTGCTGGTCACCATCAGCTCCACGGCCGCCCTGGAGTCGCTGCACCGCCGGGTCCCGACCGCGGTCCTGACCGACCTCGGCGTCCGTGAGGTGCTCGGCAACCACCACTTCGTGGGCTCCGGCTGCCTCGCCTCCTGGGACCAACTGGACGCGGGCCACCGGCCGGTGCCCGACGAGGAGTGGGTGGCCCGGCAGGGCGTCGTACCGGACGGCTCGTACGCACACGCCTTCGACGGGGCGCGCGAGCGCATCGCCAAGCTGCTGGCCTCGTCCGAGCGGCCCCCGCTGACCCCGTACTACACACCCGTCACCGCCCCCGGTTACCTCCCCGGCATCCTCGCCCGCCACCACCTCGGCCCCGACGGCACACCGCTGCCCGGCGCCCCCGCCCACGACAAGGAGCCGGGCCCGGTGCGGCAGATCGTCCGCCGCGCGGCCCGGGGCGCCTACCGGCACGGGGTGCAGCGGGTGGCCCCGGTGATCCGGCGAATGGGGGAGCTGTGAACACCTTCCCAGGCCTCTCGCAAGGAGCAGACCCCATGTCCAACCCGCAAGCGGGCCAAGGCGCTTCGGTGCGCCGGGTGCTCGCGGTGATTCCCGCGCGCGGCGGCTCCAAGGGCGTGCCCGCGAAGAACCTCGCCCCGGTGGGCGGTGTGCCGCTGGTGGCACGGGCCGTACGCGAGTGCCTCGCCACGCGGCTGGTGACCGACGTCCTGGTCTCCACCGACGACCAGGCGATCGCCGCCGCCGCCCGTGAGGCCGGCGCCGAGGTCGTACTGCGGCCCGCGGCCATCGCCGGTGACACGGCGACCTCGGAGGCCGCCGTCCTGCACGCCCTGGACACCCACGAGGCCCTGCACGGCGCGGCCGTCGACGTCGTGGTGTTCGTGCAGTGCACCAGCCCGTTCATCGTCCGCGAGGACATCGACGGGGTCGCCGCCGCGATCGTCGAGGACGGCGCGGACACCGCCGTCACCGTGGCCCCCTTCCACGGCTTCATCTGGCGGGACGCCGAGTCCGCACAGGACGCGGCCACCGGTGGCGGCCACGGCGTCAACCACGACAAGTCCTACCGCCCCCGCCGCCAGGACCGCCCCCAGGACTTCCTGGAGACCGGCGCCGCCTACGCGATGGACGCGCCGGGCTTCCGCAAGCACCAGCACCGCTTCTTCGGCCGCACCGAACTCGTCCGCACGGACCCCGCGCGCGTGCTGGAGATCGACGACCCGCACGACCTGGCCCGCGCCCGCGCGCTGGCCCCCCTCTTCGACGCGGACCGCGCCGGCGCCCTGCCGTCCTTCGGCGACGTGGACGCGGTCGTACTGGACTTCGACGGCACCCAGACCGACGACCGGGTGCTGATCGACGCCGATGGAAAGGAGTTCGTCTCCGTGCACCGCGGAGACGGACTCGGCATCGCCGCCCTGCGCAGGTCGGGCCTGAAGATGCTGACCCTCTCCACGGAGCAGAACCCGGTCGTCGCCGCCCGCGCACGGAAGCTGAAGATCCCCGTGCTGCACGGCATCGACCGGAAGGACCTCGCACTGAAGCAGTGGTGCGAGGAGCAGGGCATCGCGCCCGAGCGCGTGCTCTACGTCGGCAACGACGTCAACGACCTCCCGTGCTTCGCCCTCGTGGGCTGGCCCGTGGCGGTCGCGAGCGCCCACGACGTGGTACGCGGCGCCGCCCGTGCGGTCACCACCGTCCCCGGTGGCGACGGCGCGATCCGAGAGATCGCCAGCTGGATCCTCGGCCCCTCTCTCGACTCCCTCGACAGTTAAGGAACGTTCCCGTCATGTCTGTTAACTCCCGCCTCCGCACGTTCGGCACCGAGCGCATCGCCGGTCCCGGCCAGCCCGTCTACATCTGCGGCGAGATCGGCATCAACCACAACGGCGAGCTGGAGAACGCCTTCAAGCTCATCGACGTGGCCGCCGAGGCCGGCTGCGACGCCGTCAAGTTCCAGAAGCGCACCCCCGAGATCTGCACCCCGCGCGACCAGTGGGACATCGAGCGCGACACCCCCTGGGGCCGGATGACCTACATCGACTACCGCCACCGCGTGGAGTTCGGCGAGGACGAGTACCGCCAGATCGACGAGTACTGCAAGAGCAAGAACATCGCCTGGTTCGCCTCCCCGTGGGACACCGAGGCCGTCGCCTTCCTGGAGAAGTTCGACGTCCCGGCCCACAAGGTGGCGAGCGCCTCCCTCACGGACGACGAGCTGCTGCGCGCCCTGCGCGCCACCGGCCGCACGATCATCCTGTCCTCCGGCATGTCGACCCCGAAGCAGATCCGCCACGCGGTCGAGGTCCTCGGCTCGGAGAACATCCTTCTCTGCCACGCCACTTCGACCTACCCGGCGAAGGCCGAGGAGCTCAACCTGCGCGTGATCAACACCCTGCAGGAGGAGTACCCGAACGTCCCGATCGGCTACTCCGGCCACGAGACGGGTCTGCAGACCACCCTCGCGGCGGTCGCCCTGGGCGCCACCTTCGTCGAGCGCCACATCACCCTCGACCGCGCGATGTGGGGCTCCGACCAGGCCGCGTCGGTGGAGCCGCAGGGCCTCACCCGCCTGGTCCGCGACATCCGCACCATCGAGGCCTCCCTCGGTGACGGCGTCAAGAAGGTCTACGACTCCGAGCTCGGCCCCATGAAGAAGCTGCGCCGCGTCACCGGCGTGGTCGCCGAGGCGGAGATCGCCGCCGCCGCGGGCGAGCCGGTCTCGGTCTGAGCCACCAGGCGTCGAGTCCTCAGGTGCCGGGTCCTCAGGTGTCGGCTGCCTGAGGACCCGGTGCGCCCTCTGCATACGAGCGCCGCATGAGCGCCTTACGACGGGACGGTCGTACGTCGATGAGCCCCCGCGCCGGGAACACCGGCCCCCACACTCTCGCGTTCGTCGAGAGCCCGGTCCAGCTGCTGAACGTGCTGGAGTGGGCGCACGGTCACGCGCCCGGCGCGGAGCTCACCCTCGTCGTGCTGTCCCCGACCGACCCCATGACCCGCGGCCAGCTGCGCCGGATGGCGGAACTCGCCCGCGAGGAGGGCCACGAGGTCCGCTGGGAGGAGGCGAGGGGCGGCCCCGCGGCCCCCTTCCAGACCATCGGGGGCCTCGCGGGCATGCTCCGCAAGGCGGACCGCGTGGTCCTGGGCGACCCCTTCTCCCGCTATGTCCAGCTGCTCCTGACCATCACCCGCGCCACCGACCTGGTCGTGGTCGACGACGGCACGGCGACGATGGAGTTCGTGTCCCAACTGGCCCGTGGCGAACGCCTGGTGCGCTGGCACCGCAAGGGCGGCCGCCCGAGCCCCCGGGACCTGGTCTTCGCCCCGATCTCGGCGGCGGCCCGCAAGCGCCTGACGCCGGGGGCGGGCCGGGGAGTCGAGATATTCACCTCGATGCCGATGGAGGAGGCGCCGCCGGGAGTGACGATGTCGGTGAATTCCTTCGCCTGGACCCGCGGCCGCTTCGGCCCGCCGCGCATCACGAAGGGCGCGGACATGGTCGGCACCTCGCTGGTGGAGACCGGCGTGGTGGACGCCGACCGCTACCTGGAAGCGGTCACCCGCCTGGCCAAGACCCTCGGCGCGACCCGCTACTTCGCCCACCGCCGCGAGTCCACGGAGAAGCTCCACCGACTGGCCGTGGAGACGGGATTGGAGATCGTCCGCCCGGACCTCCCCCTGGAGCTGATCGCCCGCCGCGGCCCGATCGGCCGTACGATCCTCAGCTTCCCGTCCACCGTGGTGCACACGCTGCCCCTGGCGCTGGCCGGCACGGAGGTCCGTGTGGCGGTCTGCGACATCGACCCGGACTGGCTGACGGAGACGGCTTCGCCGCGGGCGCAGGGGTTCCTGTCCGGGGTCACGGGGACGGCACGGGATGTGCACCGGCTGTCGGCGGTGGCGACGGGCTGAATCTCAACTGCATCGTCTAGCATCGTCGTTCACTTGTGCGACGTTCGATGAGGGCTACGACGGGGGCGGCTGGAGTGAGTGCCGAGGCGTTGCGGCAGGGCAACCTGCGTGCGGTCGTGGGGGAGTTCCGGCGCAGCGCGGTGCTGGCGCCCGTCGTGGACGGTTCGTTGCTGTCGGCGGAGTCGGGCGGTATCCGCTGGCTGTTCGCCTTCACGGACGAGGCGGCGTTGGAGCGTTTCGCCGAGGCGCGCGGGGAGCCTGTGCCGGAGCGAATACCTGTGTACGGGGCGCGGCTGCTGGACCAGGTGATCCCGAAGGTGGGCGGTCCGGCCGGGATAGCGGTGGACGCGGGGAGCCCGACGGGTTTCGTACTGCCGCCGGTCACGGGGATCGTGCCGGACGCGGTGGCCGTGGACGTCCCCTCGAAGGAGTCGGCGGCATGAGCGACGGCTACCAGGTCGATCCGGAGGCGATGGAACGGATCACCCGTGGCATCAACCAGGCGATGGCCGAACTGAAGGAGTTCGGCTTCGACCTCGAGGCGAACCTGGGCCGCGGCTTCGACGACCTGTCGATGACGGGCCTGGAGGTGGGCGACGACGGCCTCCAGCAGGTGTTCGGGGACTTCTGCGACCGCTGGGGCTGGGGCGTGCGTTCGCTGATGCGGGACGCGAACGAGTTCGCGGGCCGGCTGGGGCTGTCGGCGGGGGTCTACCACGAGCAGGAGCAGTACGTCTCCGACACCTTGAAGTCGGTGTGGACGGCGGGCACGGGCAACCCGTATCTCTCCCCGGACGAGGTGAAGGAACGTTCCTGGTCCCAGACGCTGAAGGACAACCCGGTCTCCCAGGTGGCGAACGCCGACTACAGCGCGGAGTCCTTCACGGCGGGGCAGGACGAGGTGAAGGCGGCCTGGTCGCAGGCGGCGGAGGACGTGGAGACGTCGACGGTGACGCCGGACGCGTTCTTCGATCCCCGGACGGACTGGCAGTGGAGCGGTCCGCCCTCTTCGGCTTCCGACGGGGAAGGCGAGGGCTGATGGGCTTCGGGGATCTGGTCGACGATTTCGGCGACGGCCTGGAGAGCGCGTCCGACAGCCTGAACAAGGGCGTCGGCGAGGCGGTCGGCTGGGGCGCCGACAAGACGGCGGGACTGCTGTCGGACGTGGGCGCGGACGGCGCGGCCGAGAAGGTCCGCGACGTCGGTGAGAGCGTGAACAACCGCCTGGGCGGCACGGTGGCCGAGCGCGCGCTGGGCGAGAGCGAGGACCCGAAGGAACTGGTCCACGGCAGCGAGCCGGCCCTCCGCGAACGGGCCGGGCATCTGCGGAAGTTCGCGGGCGCCTTCGAGAACGTCGGCCAGGGCATGCGCTCGCTGGACCCGGGCGAGTGGCGGGGCCAGGCCGCGGATGCGTTCCGCGCGAAGTTCGACGTGCAGCCGAAGCAGTGGCTGACGGCGGCGGACGCGTGCACGGCGGCGGCCACCGCTCTGGACGCGTACGCGGACATGGTGGGGTGGGCGCAGCGGCGGGCACAGCTGGCGATCGACACCTACCGCCGGGCGCAGGACGCCTCCCGGCGGGCGGCGGACGCCTACGACGCGCAGGTGTCGGCGTACAACCGGGCGGCCGAGCGATACAACGCGACCGCCGAGACGGGCGGCGACCCGGGCGTGAAGCCGACGAAGCCCGGCGATTTCGTCGACCCGGGCACGACAGGCCGCCAGGAGGCGGAGGAGATCCTGTCCCACGCCCGCAGCCAGCGCACCGAGGTGGCGCAGGACGCCCGCCGCAAGATAGCCGCCGCCCTGCAGTCGGCCCCGCCGAAACCGGAGTTCACCGACCGCCTGGGCGCGGGCGCGGCGGACCTGTTCGTCGGCACCCAGCTCAACTCGGTCCACGTCCTGGGCGGCCTCCTGCGCGGCGGCACGGACGTGCTGAAACTGGCCCGCACGGTGAATCCGCTGGACCCGTACAACCTGACCCACCCGGGCGAGTGGTCGAAGAACTCACAGATGCTGCTGGCGGGCCTGGTGGGGACGGCGGCCCACCCGGAGCGCCTGCCGATGTCGATCCTGGGGACGGGGTGGTCGAGCGACCCCGGAGACGCGATGGGCTATCTCGCGTCGAACCTGATCGGGGGGAAGGGCGCGGGAGGGGTGGGCCGGGCGGCTGCGCGTGATGCTTTGCGCGGGGTTGCCAAGGACGCGGCGACGGGAGCCGCGCGCCAAGGCACGCGCCGGGGGCTCATGGACGTCGCCCGGGAACTGAAGTGCAAGCTGTTCGGCGGCGACCCGATCGACATGGCCACCGGCCGGATGTCCCTCCCGCAGACGGATGTGACGCTACCGGCCCGGCTTCCACTGGTCTTCTCCCGCCAGTTCGAGTCGTCGTACCGGGCGGGCCGCTGGTTCGGCCCGTGCTGGACGTCGACGGCAGACCAGCGCCTGGAGATCGACGCGGAGGGCGTCATCTTCGTCCGCGAGGACGGCTCGTTGCTGGCGTATCCGCACCCGGCGCCAGGTGTACCGGTGCTGCCGCCGGCGGGCGCTTCCTGGCCGCTGACGGTGGACGAGTGGGGCGACTACACGGTCACCGACCCGGAGTCCGGCCGCGTCTGGGACTTCGCGGGCCCGGGCGGCGACGGCATAGCTCTGTTGGCGCAGGTCATCGACCGCTCCGGCAGCCAGTGGCTCACCTTCGAGTACGACGACGAGGGCGCCCCCACGGGCATCGTGCACTCGGCCGGCTACGACCTGAGGATCACGACCGAGGACGGCCGCATCACCGCCTTGCACCTGGCCGACGACATCGAATTGATCCGCTTCACGTACGACGCGCACGGCCACCTGTCGACGGTGACGAACTCCTCGGGGCTGCCGACCCGGTTCGCCAACGACGCGATCGGCCGGGTCACGGCGTGGACGGACACGAACGACTCCTCGTACCACTACACCTACGACGACGAGGACCGGTGTGTTTCTCAGGGCGGCGAGGCGGGCCACCTGAGCAACACGTACACCTACGGCGACCCGGACTCGACCACCGGTCGTCGAACCGTCACAGCGGTCAACTCGCTGGGTCACAGCACGCGTTACGAGGTCAACGGCGACCTTCAGGTGGTGGCGGAAACCGCCCCGGACGGCGCCACGACGCACACCACCTACGACCACGCCCACCGCCCGCTGACCGTCACCGACCCACTGGGCCGAACCCGCAGCTACGCCTACGACGGGGCGGGCCGCACGGTCCTGGCGATCCGCCCGGACGGCCGCTACACCAGCATCGCCTACAGCGATGACGGCCTGCCCGTCGCGGTGACCGGTGCGGATGGCACCCAAGTCACCCAGCAGTTCGACGAGTTCGGCAACCGCACGGCGGTGACCGAAACCTCGGGGACGACGACTCGCTTCACGTACGACGACCAGGGTCACCTGGAGTCCGTCACCAACGCGCTCGGGGACACCACGCGGGTCCGCTGCAATGCGGCGGGCCTGCCCCTGGAGATCACCGACCCGCTGGGCGCGGTGACCCGCTACGAACGCGACGCCTTCGGCCGCCCGGTGACGATCACGGACCCGACGGGCTCCGTCACCCACCTGGAGTGGACGGTGGAGGGCCGCCTGTCCCGCCGTACGGCGGCGGACGGCACGGCGGAATCCTGGACGTACGACGGCGAGGGCAACTGCACGGCCCACACGGACGCGTTGGGCGCCGTCTCCCGCTACGAGTACACCCACTTCGACCTGCTGGCGGCCCGCACGGGCCCGGACGGCGTGCGCTACGAGTTCGCCCACGACACGGAACTACGCCTGACGAAGGTCAGCAACCCACAGGGCCTGACGTGGAGTTACGAGTACGACCCGGCGGGCCGCCTCATCGCGGAGACGGACTTCGACGACCGCAGGCTGACGTACGACCATGACCCGGCGGGGCAACTGAGAGGCACCACAACCGCATCCGGCCAGCCGATCCACTTCGAGCGGGACGTCCTTGGCCAGGTGATCCGCAAGGACGCGGCCGGGGCGGTCACGACGTACGCATACGACCTGACAGGCGCCCTGACGGAGGCGACGGGCCCGGACGCGGTCCTGACCGTGCACCGGGACGAAGCGGGCCGCGTGCTGTCGGAGACGGTCAACGGCCGCACGCTCACGCACACCTACGACGTGCTGGGCCGCCGCACCAGCCGCACCACGCCCACCGCCGCGACGACGACGTGGTCGTATGACCCGTCGGGCAACCGCACCGGTATGGCGGTGTCGGGCCGCACCCTCACCTTCACCCATGACGAGGCAGGCCGCGAACTGACCCGCCACATAGGCGACTCGGTGACCCTGACCCAGGCCTTCGACCCCCTGGGCCGCCTGACGAAACAGGACCTGACCGGCCCGACAGGCCACCGCCTCCAGCACCGCGCATACACCTACCGAGCCGACGGCAACCTCACCGCCATCGACGACGACCTGAACGGTACCCGCCACTTCGACGTCGATGTGGCGGGCCGGGTGACGGCGGTCCACGCGGCGAACTGGACGGAAACGTACGCGTACGACGAGGCGGGCAACCAGACACAGGCGACCTGGCCCTCCACCCACCCCGGCCAAGAAGCAACCGGCACCCGCTCCTACACCGGAACCCGCATCACCCGAGCCGGCGCCATCCGCTACGAACACGACGAAGCCGGCCGCATCACCCTCCGCCAGAAAACCCGCCTGTCCCGCAAGCCGGACACCTGGCGCTACGCATGGGACGCGGAGGACCGCCTGACGGCGGTGACAACCCCCGACGGCGCGACGTGGCGCTACCGCTACGACCCGTTGGGCCGCCGCGTCGCCAAACAACGCCTGGCGCCGGACGGCGAATCGGTCCTGGAACAGGTGGACTTCACCTGGGACGGCACGACCCTCTGCGAACAGACCACGACGTCCCCGTCCCTCCCCAACCCGGTCACCCTGACCTGGGACCACCAGGGCCTGCACCCCATCACCCAGACGGAACGCATCACAGCAGCCGACACCCCGCAGGAGGAGATCGACTCCCGCTTCTTCGCCATCGTCACGGACCTGGTCGGCACCCCGACCGAACTCATCGACGAGGCCGGCGACATAGCCTGGCGCACCCGCACCACCCTGTGGGGCACAACGGCCTGGTCGACGGACAGCACGGCGTACACCCCACTCCGCTTCCCGGGGCAGTACTACGACCCCGAGACCGGCCTGCATTACAACTTCTTCCGGCACTACGATCCCGAGAGCGGCCGCTACACGGCCTCCGACCCACTCGGCCTCATCCCGTCACCCAACCCCGCTGCCTACGTCAACAACCCGCATACACGATCCGACTCCTTTGGGCTTGCACCGGACTGCGGCCCTGGTGAAGGTCGGGGGATCTTTGATTTCAGAGAGCCAAATCCCAATTTTCCTCCCGATGCAAGTGCTGTCGAAGCTATGCGGTCGGCCCCAACCGGCGGCAATATTGACTGTTCGGAGGTGGCCGAGCGAATCCTTCGGGAGACCGGAGGGCAAGGGAAAATCATTAACTTTACGATAAAGAATGATCCGGTTATCAGTATCCCTGAAAGTTCGGGTCGGATAGTGACGGAATATCGGTATCATGACGTTTATACGGATGGTCGGTATGTGTATGACCCGGCAATGAGTTCAAATCCAATTCCGTATGGAGACTATGAGCGGGCGATTCGACTGCTGAATCCAGGGAAGAAGCTTTTCGTTCAAAATGGCGGGTACTCGGGGCCCCTCTGGTGACTCAGGAAAGGTTCTCCTTGTGTCGACTCGAAGCGTACAGGCGAGGCAAGCGCTCAGTAGATTCGGAGAGCTTGCATGGTTCTCCTTGCCTGCGGAAATGCACCCTCTGTACGGATATCCGCAAGTGCCATATATGGGGTGGCGCTACAAGTCGCCTCATGGCAAGATCGCGGAGTTTCTCGAGAGTGTCGTGCGAGGTGTGCAGACCCAACTCGAGTGGACACTCGACAGGTCCAAGAGGAACTGGGTGCTCGTGCCATCCCGAATCCTGAATGAAGCTCAGGGTCTCGAAAACCCTGCATTCGCGAGCACCGTTCACGCCATCAATGTCCAGGACCGAGAGTTTTGCTTGAAAGCGCAATCGGATCTTGAGCTGATCATTCGGAGCCTTCGAGAGGCGTCGGCTCCGGAGAGTTGATGAAATGACGTACGCGATAGCGGGACTACGGGTGTGGTGACCTCGGTCGACCGGATCTGACCCAATCCGCGGACCGGATCGGAGAAGGTTCCCTCACGTCCAGATGCGGATGATGAGCACTTTGATGTATCGCTAATCCATGAATCTGGTTGGTCCCTCAGTGTCTTGACTCCTGGCGGGGTGTGACTGACGTTCTTTTGAAGTTGTCTCGTGGGGAAATATCAACACCGGATTCGCTCGGACGACCCCGTGATCGTCAACGTCAGCAGTGGCATGGGCTCCCTCGCCTTCACCCACGACCCCGGCCGGCCCGAGTCGCACGTCGTCGTGCCGCTGTACGCCTCCTCGAAGGCGGCGCTGACGATGTTGACCACGCAGTACGCCAAGGGCCTCAAGGGCATTCGCGTCAACGCCGCCGACCCCGGCTACACCGCGACCGACATGAACGGTCACAGCGGCCCCCAGACCCTCACCGAGGGCACGGACGCGATCGTCGCCCTCGCCACGGAGGGGCCCGGCGCCGGCACCGGCCGCTTCATCGACCGCCATGGCGAGATCGCCTGGTCCTGAGACCGGCGGGGCCGATGTGTCCTTAGGCCGGTTTCCGCGCCACCAGGTATGCCCGGGACAGCTTCTCCTCGCCGAGGGGCTCCCTGAGTACGCGGACGATCACCTCGAAGCCTGCCTTGGCCAGGGGCTCGACCACGGCTTCGGGGGCGCGCAGCCAGTAGTCGAGGGAGATCTTGTGGCCGAAGCGTTCGTCGAGGTGCATGTGGGTGCCGCCGGGCTCGTACTGGAAGCCGATCAAGGCGTGGGCGCCGGGGGCCAGGACGCGGTGGAACTCTGCGAAGGCTGTCGGGAGGTGGTCGTCCGGGACGTGGATGATCGAGTACAGGGCCGTGATGCCGCCCAGCGTTTCCGACGGTAGATCCAGGGACGTCATCGAGCCCACGTGGAAGCGGAGGTCCGGGTGGGCTCTGCGGGCCAGTTCGACCATCTTCGGGGAGACGTCCACGCCGAAGACCGGGATGCCGAGTGCGGCGAGTCGGGCGGTCACGTGGCCCGGGCCGCTGCCGATGTCGGCCACCGGGCCCTTGCTCTGCTCCTTCACCAACTCCGCGAAGCCGGTGATCTGGGTTCTGTCCAGCGTGGGGATGCCGGCCCAGTCGGAGAACTGCTCGGTGTAGGGCTCGGCGATCGTGTCGTACGCGGTTCGGGTGGCCCGTATGAAGTCGGGGTTCTCGGCGTTCACGGGCTGCACCCTAGCGGGGCGTCCTGGAGCGGCGGGTGGGAAGTTGCGGAGCGCCGCGAGGAGTTTCCCTGGCGGTCATCGGGCGGTGGAGTGCGGGGACTTGAGGGCTTCGAGGAAGGTGGTGAACGTGCCGGGCTGGAAGGTGAGGGTGGCCCTCGTCGGGGTCTTGGAGTCACGGATCGCTATGTGGGTGGGGCGGGTTGCGATCTCCACGCAGGCGTTGCCGTCGCCTCCGCCGGAGTAGGACGACTTCCGCCAGTTTTCGCGTGTGCTCATCGGGTGCCTCACAGCTCCTTGGCCAGATTGTGGATCAGGTCGCGTGACTGTTCGGGATCGAGTGACGACGCTTCTACTCTACGGAAGAGTGTTCGGAATACACCGAGTTGGGCCTCCGCGTCGATGAACACCGTGCCGTGTGGAGCGTCGCGGACCACAGTGTCCAACCTCGGGATGCCGCCACCGGCGTAGATCATTGCGCTGCCCGTGTCGTCGAAGCGCTCCAGCGTGAACGGGATGACTCGGACGGTGATGTGGCCCGCTTCGGAGAGATCGAGGATGCGGGCTAGTTGGGCCAGCGACGTGGCCCGGCCGCCAACCCTGATTCGTAGTGCTCGGCGGGGGCGCTGCGGATCGGGGCCTGGGACGCGGACCCTGAACCTCCCGAGCCGCCCGGTGAGTTGGGGGCGCCTGCGGAGGCGGAGGAGGGGAGGAGGGGAGGGGGCTGGCGTTGGTGCGGGCCTGTGCCGACCTTTGGGGGTGGCAGCCCTTGTCCAGGCACGGCAGCCGGGGAAAGTACGTGTGGTGCGAACTGGCCGCGGCTCAGGGCGGGACTCGGCAGGGCTCAGGCCCCGCGGGGCGGCTCGTCCGTCCAGGTGAATCCCGCCAGAGGGTGCTGCGAGGGTTCGTCGATCGGTGCCGGTGCCGGTGCCGGTGTGTGGCGTCGGCGTACCAGCCACACCAGCGAGGACAGCAGCCAGCCCGCCGCGATCATGGTGATCAGTATTCCCAGGATCAGCCCCGCCGAGCCCAGGAAACCGAATTTCGCCAGCATCCAGGGAATTTGGTCCTCGCCGCATCCGCACGCGTTCATACGGGGAAGGCTGCCCGGCCCGCGCCGACCGATCGCCCTGCGTGGTGCAATCGTCACGTGGTGGTGATGATTCCGGGACCCTGATCCGATTCCGCTTCCGGTGGAGTTCCGAAAGGTGAACAGATCGGCATGCGGGAGCGGAGGCGTGGTATGTGTGGGAAACGAGGTTCTTACCCACCTCAAACCACATCCATGCGTCGAGCGGCCAAATTTTCTGCCCTCTGTGGGTTGAAGTTTTGTTGATCGCGGGTCGGTTGGTCGCCCCGGCGTCCTACCCTTTAGAGGGTGAAGCAACTGATGTCACTGGAGTCCGAGGTCGATCTGCCCGGGGAAGCCGTGCTCCCCGGCGTGCTCAGCGACGCGCTGCACGCCGAACTCGTCCACTTCCGCCGCGACCTGCACATGCACCCGGAGCTCGGCAACCAGGAGTTCCGAACCACCGCGGCGATCAAGGAACGGCTGGAGAGGGCCGGGCTGAAGCCGCGCGTGCTCGCCGTCGGGACCGGGCTCGTGTGTGACATCGGGGAGTGGGACGGCGAGCGGCCCATGCTCGCCCTGCGCGCCGACATCGACGGCCTGCCCATCCCGGACACGAAGACCGAGTGCTCGTACCGGTCGACCGTGCCCGATCGGGCGCACGCGTGCGGACATGACGTTCACACGACCGTCGTGCTCGGGGCCGGGCTCGTCCTCGCCGACCTGCACAGGCGTGGGCTGCTGCCGCGGCCCGTGCGGCTGCTCTTCCAGCCCGCCGAGGAAGTGCTGCCCGGCGGTGCCGCCGACGCCATCGACTGCGGGGTGCTGGAGGGCGTCGGGAAGATGCTCGCCGTGCACTGCGACCCGCGGGTCGACGCCGGGAAGGTCGGGCTCAGGACCGGTGCCATCACCTCCGCCTGTGACCGGCTGGAGATCTCCCTCGACGGGCCCGGTGGGCACACCGCCCGGCCGCACCTCACCACCGACCTCGTCACCGCCGCCGCCCGCGTCGTCACCGACGTGCCCGCCATCGTCGGGCGACGGGTGGACACGCGGGCCGGGCTCGCCGTGACCTGGGGGCGGATCGAGTCGGGGCATGCGCCGAACGTGATCCCGCAGCACGCCGAGCTCTCCGGGACCGTGCGCTGCCTGGACCTCGACACCTGGCGGCAGGCCCCGGACATCGTGGTCGCCGTGATCGACGAGGTCGCCAATCTGCACGGGGCCAAGTCCGAGATCAACTACGTGCGCGGTGTCCCGCCCGTCGTCAACGACGGGGGCGTCACCGACTTGATTCGCGAGGCCATGACCGCCCGGCGCGGGGCCGACTCGATCGAGACCACCGAGCAGAGCCTGGGCGGCGAGGACTTCTCCTGGTACCTGCAGCACGTCCCCGGTGCCATGGCGCGCCTCGGGGTGCGCACGCCGGGGGAGCGGACCGTGCGCGACCTTCACCAGGGCGACTTCGACGCCGACGAGTCCGCCATCACCGTGGGTGTGGAGATGTTCACGGCGGCGGCCCTGCTGGATGCCGCACAGTGATCCGACCGTGACGGACGGCCCCCTCGGGGGCCGTTCCGCCGACCGGCGCAACATGCTCGTAAGCCAATTGTGCGCACATCGAAATCCCGGTGTGGCAGGGCGGAAGAGCCTGAGTTCAGACGCTGTTTGCCTCGAATCGATAACGGCTTCGGAAGAGGTCTGTTTCCGACATCTACGCGCGTTACGATGCCGCGAAGCCAACGCCGCAGGGGCGTACAGGCCCGGGCACTGGCATGGTGCTCACATGAAGCGCCGACAAGGCGCTCAGGTCAGGTGAAGGAGCCTCCCGTGCGCCGGGTAGCCAAGCTTTCCGCTGCGTGTATCGCCACCGCAGCTCTCGCACTGACTGCCACAGCCTGTGGCAGCACCTCCTCCGAGGACGACAGCTCCTCGTCCGCCTCCGCGGGCAGCGGCAAGGGCGGAATCAAGATCGGTCTCGCCTACGACGTCGGCGGCCGCGGTGACCGCTCCTTCAACGACTCCGCCGCGCGCGGTGCCGACAAGGCGGAGAAGGAGTTCAGCGGTTCCATCAAGGAGCTCACCGCCAAGAGCTCCGACACCGAGGCCGACCGTGAGCAGCGCCTGACCGACCTGGCGGACGCCGGCTACAACCCGATCGTCGCCGTCGGTTTCTCGTACGCCACCTCGGTCGACAAGGTCGCCGCGAAGTACCCGAAGGTCAGCTTCGGTCTCATCGACTCGGTCGCGACCGCCAAGAACGTCGACAGCATCACCTTCACCGAGGAGCAGGGCTCCTACCTCGCCGGTGTCGCCGCCGCGCTGAAGACCAAGAAGGCACACGTCGGCTTCATCGGCGGCGTGGACACCCCGCTGATCAAGAAGTTCGCGGCGGGCTACGTCCAGGGCGTCAAGGACACCAAGCCCGGCGTCAAGGTCGACGTCCAGTACCTGACCCACGGCTCCGACCTGTCCGGCTTCGCCAGCCCCGACAAGGGCAAGGAGGCCGCGTCCGGCCAGCTCGACAACGGCGCCGACGTGATCTACGCCGCGGCCGGCTCCTCCGGCAACGGCTCGATCGAGGCCGTCTCCGGCGTCAAGGGCGCCTGGGCCATCGGCGTGGACTCGGACCAGTACAACATCCCGGGTCTGAGCAAGTACAAGAACTCGATCCTGACCTCGATGGTCAAGAACGTCGACGTCGGCGTCTACGACTTCGTCAAGTCCGTGCACGACGGCAAGCCGCTGACCGGCAACCAGATCTACTCCCTCGCCAAGGGTGGTGTCGGCCTGGCCACCAGCGGTGGCTTCATCGACGACATCCAGCCGCAGCTGGACGCCGCGAAGAAGAAGATCGTCGACGGCGCCGTCAAGGTCAAGACCAGCTGACCTGACGGTTCCCGCCGGAACCCGGGCTCGACGAGGGGGCCTCGACAACCCCCTCGTCGAGCCATAACAATGTGTCAACTCTACGCGTGTAGCATGGAGTTGCCGCGCTAGCGTCACCGACGCCTGCCCTCCCCTACGCAGCCCCTTTTCCCCGAGGAGAGTGCGCCATCAACGCGTCCAGCCCTCCCGCTGCCGTCGAACTGCGCGGCATCACCAAGCGATTCCCCGGCGTCGTGGCCAACAAGGACATCGACATCACCGTCCGCACGGGCACCGTGCACGCCCTGTGCGGTGAGAACGGTGCTGGCAAGTCCACCCTGATGAAGATCCTCTACGGCATGCAGCAGCCGGACGAGGGCACCATCACGGTGAACGGCGAGACGGTCACCTTCCACACCCCCGCCGACGCCATCGCCCGTGGCATCGGCATGGTGCACCAGCACTTCATGCTCGCCGACAACCTCACGGTCCTGGAGAACGTCGTCCTGGGCGCGGAGAAGCTGTACGGCATCGGCGCCAAGGCCCGCGCGAAGATCAGGGAGATCTCCGACGCGTACAGCCTGAACGTACGCCCCGACGTGCTGCTGGAGGAGCTCGGCGTCGCCGACCGCCAGCGCGTGGAGATCCTCAAG
The DNA here is from genome assembly GCF_001514145.1 of Streptomyces canus. Classification (GTDB taxonomy): domain Bacteria; phylum Actinomycetota; class Actinomycetes; order Streptomycetales; family Streptomycetaceae; genus Streptomyces; species Streptomyces canus. The sequence continues at coordinate 472,270 of NZ_KQ948657.1, read as the reverse complement.
GTCCTCTACCGCGGCGCCAAGACGCTGATCCTCGACGAGCCCACCGCCGTCCTCGTGCCGCAGGAGGTCGACGCCCTCTTCGACAACCTGCGCGAGCTCAAGGCCGAGGGCCTCACCGTCATCTTCATCTCGCACAAGCTCGGCGAAGTCCTGTCCGTCGCCGACGAGATCACGGTCATCCGGCGCGGTACCACCGTCGGCACGGTCAAGCCCGCCGGCACCACCTCCAAGCAGCTCGCCGAGCTGATGGTCGGCAGCGAACTGCCCACCCCGGAGACCGAGGAGTCCACGGTCACCGACGTCCCGCTGCTGAAGCTGGACGGCCTGCGCCTGGCCCAGACCGACCTCGACGGCATCGAGCGGATCATCCTCGACGACATCTCGTTCACCATCCACCAGGGCGAGGTCCTCGGTATCGCCGGTGTGGAGGGCAACGGGCAGTCCGAACTGGTCGAGGCCATCATGGGCATCCGCAACCCCGACACCGGCACGGTCACCCTCGACGGCACCGACATCTCCCACGTCCCCACCCGCCACCGCCGCGAGGCCGGCGTCGGCTACATCCCCGAGGACCGCCACCGTCACGGCCTGCTCCTCGAGGCCCCGCTGTGGGAGAACCGCATCCTCGGCCACGTCACCGAGAAGCCCAACTCCCGCGGCCAGCTGCTCGACATCAAGGCGGCCCGCACCGACACCGAGCGCATCATCAAGGCGTACGACGTCCGCACCCCGGGCATCGACGTCACCGCCGCCTCCCTGTCCGGCGGCAACCAGCAGAAGCTGATCGTCGGCCGCGAGATGAGCCACGCGCCCAAGCTGCTCATCGCCGCCCACCCCACCCGTGGTGTGGACGTCGGCGCGCAGGCCGCGATCTGGGACCACATCCGCGAGGCCCGCCGCGAGGGCCTGGCCGTGCTGCTGATCTCCGCCGACCTGGACGAGCTCATCGGCCTGTCCGACACCCTGCGGGTCATGTACCGCGGCCGACTGGTCGCCGACGCCGACCCCGCCACCATCACCCCCGAGGAGCTGGGCTCCGCCATGACCGGTGCGGCCACCGGGCACCTGGAGCACGCAGAGGACTCCGCAGCGGACGACGAGGACGACGCCCGATGAACAAGCTGACCCAACGCATCGACAAGGAGCGGCTGCTCCTCGGCATCGCGGCGCCGCTGCTGGCGGTCGTCGCCGCAGTCGTCGTCACCACCCTGGTGATCCTCGCCACCGGCAAGAACCCGGGCGCCGCCTTCAGCGACATGCTGACCTACGGCTCCGCCAGCGACAGCCAGGTCTACATCCTCAACAAGGCGACGACGTACTACCTCGCGGGTGTCGCGGTGGCCATCGGCTTCCGCATGAACCTCTTCAACATCGGCGTCGACGGCCAGTACCGCATCGCCGCGTTCTTCGCCGCCGTCCTCGGCGGCGCGCTCACCACGCCCGGCTGGATCTCCATCCCGCTGATCATCCTGTGCGCCATGGGCACCGGCGCCGTGTGGGCGGGCATCGCGGGCGTCCTCAAGGTGACCCGCGGGGTCAGCGAGGTCATCTCGACGATCATGCTCAACTCGATCGCCACCGCGATCATCGCCTACCTGCTCCAGCCCGGAAAGCTCGCCGAGCTCCAGGCCGGCGGCACGGTCGTCTCCACCAAGCCGCTGCCGTCGTCCTCGCACTTCTTCCAGATCGACACCGGCGCCGCGGGCGTGCTGTGGGGCTTCATCGTCATCGCCGTACTCGTCGGCATCGCGTACTGGTTCGTCCTCGGCCGCACCCGCTTCGGCTTCGACCTGCGCACCGTCGGCCAGTCCGAGAGCGCCGCCGCCGCGAGCGGTGTCTCGGTGAAGAGGATGATCGCCACCAGCATGCTCATCTCGGGCGCGGTGGCCGGCCTGATCGGCATGCCGACCCTGCTCAACGACAGCCACCAGTTCAGCAACGACTTCCCGACCGGCATCGGCTTCACCGGCATCGCCATCGCCCTGCTCGGCCGCAACAACCCGGTCGGCATCGCACTGGGCGCACTGCTGTGGGGCTTCCTGGAGCGCACCACCAACCACCTGGAGTTCGAGGGCTACGACAAGGAGATCCTCGGCGTCATCCAGGGCGTCATCGTCCTGTGCGTCGTCATCGCCTACGAAGTCGTACGCCGTTACGGACTCAAGCGCCAGCAGCAGCGGGTCGGCGCCGAGCTCGCCGCCCAGGCCGCAGCCCCGACCCAGAAGCAGGAGGTGGCGTGATGACTGCCACGATGACCGACACGCCGCCCCCCGCGGCACCCAAGGCGGACACCGCCACCCGGTCGGGCCGCTCGCTCGGCCAGATCCTCATGATCGTCGCCGGTGCGCTGCTGCTCGTCGCCGCGGTCCGCGTCATCTCCGGCTCCGACCAGCTCACCTCCGAGGGCCAGGTCTCCGCGGCGCTCAGCCTCGCCGTGCCGATCGGCCTCGCCGGTCTCGCCGGTCTGTGGTCCGAGCGGTCCGGCGTGGTCAACATCGGCCTCGAGGGCATGATGATCCTCGGCACCTTCGGCGCCGGCTGGATCGGCTGGCAGTCCAGCCCCTGGCTCGGCCTCCTGTGCGGCGTCGGGTTCGGCGTCCTGGGCGGCCTGCTGCACGCGGTCGCGACCGTCACCTTCGGCGTCGACCACATCGTCTCCGGTGTCGCGATCAACCTCCTCGCGCTCGGCACCACCCAGTACCTCGCCAAGCTCTTCTTCGTGGACGGCAAGGCGGAGGAAGCGGGCGGCAACCCCAAGCAGTCCCCGCCCGTGGACTCGCTGCCCACCTTCGACGTCCCGGGCCTCTCGAGCGGGCTGCACTCCATCGAGAACCACCACTGGTTCCTGATCTCCGACATCGCGGGCATCCTCGGCGGTCTGTTCACCGACCTGTCCATCGTGACGGTCCTGGCGGTCGTGCTGTTCGTCGGCAGCTGGTGGCTGCTGTGGCGCACCGCGTTCGGCCTGCGGCTGCGCTCCTGCGGTGAGAACCCGATCGCCGCCGAGTCCCTCGGCGTCAACGTCTACAAGTACAAGTACATGGCCGTGGCCGTCTCCGGCGGCCTCGCCGGCCTCGGCGGCGCCTTCCTGGCCCTGGTCACCTCGCACACCTACCTGGAGGGCCAGACCGGCGGACGCGGCTACATCGGCCTCGCGGCCATGATCTTCGGCAACTGGCGGCCCGGCGGACTCGCCATGGGCGCCGGCCTGTTCGGCTACTCCGACGCGCTCCAGCTGCGCAACGGCGGCGAGACCGTCCACGCGCTGCTGCTCCTGCTGTTCGTGCTGCTGCTCGCGATGGCCGGCTGGAAGCTGTACAAGAAGGCGCACTGGCAGGGCGGCATCAGCCTCATGGTGGCCGCGGGCGTCCTGGTCTGGTACCTCGTCACCGACGAGGTCCCGAGCGACTTCGTGGGCGCCACGCCGTACGTCGTCACGCTGCTGGTGCTGTCGCTGTCCGCGCAACGACTGCGGATGCCCAAGGCGGACGGCATGCGCTACCGGAAGGGCCAGGGCAAGTGACGGGCGTCGACTGGGGCGCGCTCAGGGCGGCGGCCCGGGACGCCATGTCCCGGGCGTACGCCCCGTACTCCGGCTACCCGGTCGGCGTGGCCGCCCTGGTCGACGACGGCCGTACGATCACCGGCTGCAACGTCGAGAACGCCTCCTACGGCCTCGGCCTGTGCGCCGAGTGCGGTCTGGTCTCGGAGCTGCAGAACACGGGCGGCGGCCGTCTCACGCACTTCACCTGCGTCGACGGCAGGGGCGAGATCCTCGTCCCCTGCGGCCGCTGCCGGCAGCTGCTGTACGAGTTCGGCGGCCCCGAACTGCTCATGGAGACCCCGGCGGGGATCCTGCCGCTGTCGGAGATGCTGCCGCAGGCCTTCGGGCCGGGGCATCTCACCAAGTAATTCCCGGAAGGAAAGCCCTGCATGGCCATGGACGCCATCTCCGTCATCCGCACCAAGCGGGACCGCGGTGAACTCAGCGACGAGCAGATCGACTGGGTCATCGACGCGTACACCCGCGGGGAGGTCGCCGACGAGCAGATGTCCGCGCTCGCGATGGCGATCCTGCTCAACGGCATGAACCGTCGCGAGATCGCCCGGTGGACCGCCGCGATGATCGCCTCCGGCGAGCGCATGGACTTCTCGTCCCTGTCCCGCCCGACGGCCGACAAGCACTCCACGGGCGGCGTCGGCGACAAGATCACCCTCCCGCTGGCGCCCCTGGTGGCGGCCTGCGGCGCGGCCGTCCCCCAGCTCTCCGGCCGGGGCCTCGGCCACACCGGCGGCACGCTCGACAAGCTGGAGTCGATCCCGGGCTGGCGCGCGCTGCTGTCGAACGAGGAGATGCTGAACGTCCTCGACACCACCGGCGCGGTGATCTGCGCGGCGGGCGACGGCCTGGCTCCGGCGGACAAGAAGCTGTACGCCCTGCGTGACGTCACCGGCACGGTCGAGGCGATCCCGCTGATCGCCTCCTCGATCATGTCGAAGAAGATCGCGGAGGGCACGGGTTCGCTGGTCCTGGACGTCAAGGTCGGCACCGGCGCCTTCATGAAGACCATCGAGGACGCGCGCGAGCTGGCGTCCACGATGGTGGGCCTCGGCACCGACCACGGCGTCAGGACCGTCGCGCTCCTGACGGACATGTCGACGCCGCTCGGCCTCACGGCCGGCAACGCCCTCGAAGTCCGCGAGTCGGTGGAGGTGCTGGCGGGCGGCGGCCCGTCGGACGTCGTGGAACTCACGATCGCCCTGGCCCACGAGATGCTGGCCGCGGCCGGCATCCGCGACGCCGACCCGGCGAAGGCCCTGGCCGACGGCTCCGCGATGGACGTGTGGCGCCGGATGATCGCGGCGCAGGGCGGCGACCCGGACGCGGAGCTGCCGGTGGCGCGCGAGCAGCACGTCATCAAGGCGCCGTCCTCGGGCGTCCTGACCCGCCTCGACGCCTACGGCATCGGCGTCGCCGCCTGGCGCCTCGGCGCGGGGCGTGCCCGCAAGGAGGACCCGGTCCAGGCGGGCGCGGGCGTGGAGCTGCACGCCAAGCCGGGCGACACGGTGACGGAGGGCCAGCCCCTGCTGACCCTGCACACCGACACCCCGGAGCGCTTCGAGTACGCCCTCCAGTCGATCGAGGGTTCCTACGACATCGGGGCGACGGGTGCGGCCTTCACGGCGTCGCCGGTGGTGCTGGAACGTATTGCCTGACCTGCAGCTTCCTCTTTTGGGTGAACGGGATCGGTGGACCGCCGCCGGTCCCGTTCGGCATGCTGGGATCGGTGACGTAACGAATGGAGACCGCCATGAGCGCACTCGCCGCCGAGTCCGGGGCCTCCGAGAGCACGGGCTGGGACGAGATCGTCCGTGTCTGGGAGGAGACGGACGCTCCGGAGGGCAGCAAGGTGGAGATCGTCGAAGGGATCGTCACCGTGTCGCCGCCGCCGTCCGAAGAACACAACGACACTGCTGAGCTGCTTCATGAACGCATGTACGGGGCGCTGCCTCCCGACTGCAACTGGGGCATCTATCAGACGCTCGGACTGACGTGCCCGGAGACGGGCGGCCTGTTCGTTCCCGACCTGTGCGTGGTGCCGAGGAACGCCTTGCGCCGCGGAACGCGCGTGCATGCCGGCGAGGCTGAACTCGTTGTCGAGGTCACATCCAAAAGCAATGCGAACCATGACCGCATCAAGAAAGCCCACGGCTACGCCGTGGCGGGAGTGCCGCTCTACCTTCTCCTGGATGCCTGGCAGTCCGGGCGCCCCACGGCGACGCTTTACGGAGAGCCGCAAAACGGCACATACCGCGTCCTTGTCTCGGTGGAGTACGGCGAGAGGCTGACGTTGCCCTCACCGTTCAAGTTGGACTTGGACACCGGCAGCTTCCCGCTCAGTTGACACCTGGTCACCCGAGCCAGGCCGCCACGACCACCAGCACCGGCACCGACAACACGGTCGACACCAGGATCGAGTCGCGGGCCAGGCGTTCGCCCACGCCGTAGGTCGACGCGTAGGTGTAGAGGTTCTGCGCGGCTGGCAGCGCCGAGGTCACCACCACGTCGAGGAGATGGGCTCCGTGGAGGCCGAAGACCCCGGCGGCGAGCGCCCAGGCCGCTGCCGGCTGGCCCACCGACTTCAGTGCGACCGAGAGCAGGACGAGCTGTCGGTCCGGGCCCCGGCCGGGCATCGTGCTGCCGCACAGGGAGATGCCGAAGGCGAGGAGGACGGCCGGTACCGACATGCCGCCGATCAGGGTCAAGGGGTCCATGACGGGGGCCGGGACCTTCAGACCGGCCGCCGAGACCGCCACGCCGGCCAGCGAGCCCACCGCGATCGGATTGCGCAGCGGGGTCAGCAGTCTCCGCCACAGCGGGCCCTTCTCCCCCTCGCCGGACGCCAGGTCCAGGACCGTCAGCGCGACCGGGGTCACCCCGACCAGCTGGAACAGCAGCACCGGCGCCACGAGTGACGCGTCCCCGAGGACGTACACCGCGATCGGGATGCCGAGATTGCCGGAGTTGACGTAGGACGAGCACAGCGCGCCGATCGTCGTACGACCCAGCCCCCAGCCCCGTACGACACCCACCGCCACGAAGACGCCCGCCGCCGCTGCCGTGCTGAGCGCGGTCACCAGGAGACGGCTGGAGAAGATCACCGACAGGTCGGCCCGCGCCAGAGTCGTGAAGAGCAGGGCTGGGGACGCCACATGGAAGGCCAGCTTGGTCAGGACCTCCCGGCCCTGGTCGCCGAGGTAACCGCGCAGGCCGATGAGATAGCCGACCCCGATGACCACCGCGATGACCGCGAAGCCGGTCAGCACTCCCTGCACGGGGACTCCTCAAGGGTGAGGAGGGCGTGGCCTATCCAGGGAGGTGCTGATGGGTGGCGCATACAGGCAACCCTCGCGGGAAGACGGCCCGCAGGTCAACGTGATCCTGCCCGCGCGGACAGGACGTCGGCCGATGAGTTACGCCCGCCCGCCCGGTCTACCGATCGTGGACGCCATGACACCCGCTGTACTCGTGCTGGTCGGCCCCGTCACCCGGGACGAGGTGACGGGGCTGAGCGACGAGGTCCGGGCGCTGCTGGGGACGACCCGTGCCGGGGTGGTGGTGTGCGATGTCGCCGGGCTCGGGCCGCCGGGGCTCGGCACGGTCGAACTGCTCGCCCGGCTCCAGCTCGCGGCCCGGCGCGCCGGAGGCCGGATCAGGCTGCGCGACCCCGACCCCGGGCTACACGCCCTCCTTGACCTCGTCGGCCTCCGCTTCGAGGTGGAGGGGCAGTCCGAACAGGGGGAACCAGCGCTGGGTGTCGAGGAAGAAGTGGAACCCGGTGAGCCGGCCGTCTGAGATCTCCAGCACCTGTACCGCCCAGGGGGTGTGACCGCCCTTCTCGGGGTCCGGCTTGTACTGGGCGAACCCCGGCAGGCCGTTGACCTGCACCGGCACCAGGCGTGAGCCCTCGCAGGCCGAGCCCAGGGTCGTCATGAAGCCCGTGATGTCGTCGTGGCCCGTCAGCCAGAGGTCGAACGGCGGCATCGTCATGATGGCGTCCTCGTGGAGGAGGGCCGTCAGCGCCGTCATGTCGTACCCCTCGAACGCCTTCACATAGCGGTCCAGGAGTTTTTGCTGCTCCTCGTCCAGCGGGTCGGACACGGCCGCGTCGGCGCCGTGCTCCTCCCGCTCGGCGAGGGTGGCGCGGGCCCGCTGGAGGGCGCTGTTGACCGAGGCGACGGAGGTGTCGAGCAGTTCGGCGACCTCGCTCGCCTTCCACGCCAGCACCTCGCGCAGGATCAGCACCGCGCGCTGCTTGGGCGGCAGTTGCTGCAGGGCGGCCATGAAGGCGAGCCGCACGGTCTCCTTGGCGACCGCCGCCTCCGCCGGGTCCTCGACCGTCGGCAGGATGCGGTTGTCCGGCATCGGCTCCAGCCAGGTGTGGTCGGGGCGGGGGGAGAGGGCGGCCTGGGCGAGGGGGGTCGACTCCGAGAGGTCCATGGGGCGGGCGCGCTTGTTGCCCGCGGTCAGCATGTCCAGGCAGACGTTCGTCGCGATGCGGTACAGCCATGAGCGGAGGCTGGAACGGCCCTCGAACTTGTCGTAGCTCCGCCAGGCCCGCACCAGCGTGTCCTGCACCGCGTCCTCGGCCTCGAAGGAGGAGCCGAGCATGCGGTAGCAGTACCCCGTCAGCTCGGTGCGGTGTTTCTCGAGCCTCAGGTCGAGGTCTGTCGTCGTCGCCGTACTGTCCGTCATCGTCCACCCACCCCTGTGGCCGTGCTGTGCCGCGCCTTTGCGCCCACTACTCGGAAACTACCGCAGGGGTCTGACAATGGCGTGCCGAGTGAGTGAACGTGCAGGTCAGAGGTTTCTCGCCCCCGCCGCCCCTACCCGTCCCGTCCCCAGAGGCGCCGCCCCTTCGACCCCGACCGGGGGCTGCGCCCCCAGACCCCCATCGGCCCGAAGGGCCTCGTCCTCAAACGCCGGACGGGCTGGATGTGGCTGAGGTGAACGGCAGGGACAGCAGGGCAAAAGAGCGTCCCCCTGGCCGACCGACCTCGACCAGGGGGAAGCAGAACGTGCGGCTCAGACCGCCGCGACCCGCTGCTGGGCCCTCGCCGCACGCGTACCGAGCACAGTGATCGACACCACGCCGAGCACCGCCAGCAGTCCGACCCCGACCGTCCCGGTCCAGCCGCCCGCGTGGAAGGCGAGGGCGCCGACCGTGCTGCCCGCGCTGGAGCCGATGTAGTAGGCGGACTGGTAGAGGGCCGAGGCCTGGGCGCGGCCGTGGGTGGCCGTCTTGCTGACCGCCGAGGACGCCACCGCGTGCCCGGCGAAGAAGCCGCCGGTGATCAGGACCAGGCCCAGCAGGACCAGCGCCAGGGAGTCGGCCAGGGAGAGCAGGAGACCCGCGGCCGTCGTACCGCCCGCCGCGTACAGCGCGCCCCGGCGGCCCAGTCGGCCGACCAGCCGGCCCGCCGTCGACGCGGACACCGTGCCCACCAGGTAGACCAGGAAGATCGAGCCGACGATGCCCTGGGGGAGCGAGAAGGGCGCCTCGGTCAGCCGGTAGCCGATGACCGTGTACACGCCGCCGAAGACCGTCATGAACAGCGCGCCGATGGCGTAGAGGCGGCGCAGCAGCGGGTCACCCAGGTGTCCGCGGACCGTGCCGAGCAGCACCCGCGGCCGCAGCGAGCCCGCCACGAAGTGCTTCGGCGCCGGCAGCAGGAGGCGGAACGCCACCGCGCAGGCCACCGCGATCGCGCCGATGACCCCCACGGCCACCCGCCAGCCCCACTCCTGCGCGACCCAGCCGGTGATGACCCGGCCGCTCATCCCGCCGACGCTGTTGCCGGCGACGAACAGCCCGATCGCCGTGACCAGCGCCTTCGGCCTGACCTCCTCGGCGAGATACGCCGTCGCGGAGGCGGGCAGCCCCGCGAGGGCCGCTCCCTGCACGGCCCGCAGCACGACCAGCGCGGGCAGCGAGGGCGCGAAGGGGACCAGGAGACCGACCGTCACCGCGACCGCCAGCGACGCCGTCATGACCGTACGGCGTCCGAAGCGCTCCGACAGGGCGCTCATCGGCAGCACGAACAGCGCCAGACCGCCGGTCGCCGCCGCCACCGTCCAGCTCGCCTCGCTCGCCGCCACCCCGAACTCGCCCGAGATCAGCGGGAGAAGGGCCTGCGTGGAGTACAGCAGCGCGAAGGTCGCGACACCGGCGAGGAAGAGGGCGAAGCTCATCCGTCGGTAGCCGGGGCCACCCGGGGTCAGACGGGAATCGACGGTGACAGAGGCGGCGGAGGCGGCAGAGGCGGGAGATACGGCGCCCACGCGGGTGGGCGCCTCGGTACTGGCAGGCATGCTTCGAAGTTACGTACGACTCCGCTCATCCGTCCAATGCATGGATTCGCCATAATCGTTCCTATGGAGCATCAGCAGAGGTCACAGACGCGCCTGTCACCATCCAGTGACACAGAAGACATGGTGATGTTGCTGGCCCCGCGGCTCGCCTACTTCGCCGGCGTGGCCCGCACCGAGCACGTCACCCGTGCCGCGCAGGAGATGGACGTACCCCAGTCGACGCTCTCGCGCGCGATGGTCCGCCTGGAACAGGACCTCGGCGTCGACCTGTTCGCCCGGATCGGCCGCACGGTCTCCCTCACCCCCGCGGGCCGCACCTTCCTCGCCTCCGCCGAACGCGCCCTCGCCGAGATCCAGCGCGCCGCGGACGAGGTCCGCGCGGACGCCGACCCGGCCACCGGCAAGGTCGCCTTCGGCTTCCTGCACACCATGGGCTCGGAAACGGTCCCCGGCCTCATCCGGGCCTTCCGCGCCGACCATCCCCGTGTCCGCTTCAGTCTGGTCCAGAACTACGGCGAGGCGATGATCGAACGCCTGCGGGCGGGGGAGCTGGACCTGTGTCTGACCTCGCCGGTCCCGGACGCCCCCGACCTCGTGGCCCGCCGCCTCGACGAACAGAAGCTACGGCTCGTGGTCCCCGCCGATCACCCCCTCGCGGCCCGCAGGCGCGTGCGCCTCGCCGAGGCCGCCGAGGAGTCGTTCGTCACCCTGGAACCCGGCTACGGTCTGCGCCGCATCACGGACGACCTCTGCCAGGAGGCCGGCTTCAGGCCGAGGATCGCCTTCGAGGGGGAGGAGGCGGAGACGCTGAGGGGGCTGGTGGCGGCAGGGCTGGGCGTCGCGCTGCTGCCCCCACCGGCCTTCCCCCGCCCAGGAGTCGCGGAACTGACGGTCACGGCTCCACGGGCGGCCCGCGAGATCGGCGTCGCCTGGCTGGACGGCCACCCGGACACACCTCCGGTGGCCGCCTTCAAGAAGTTCCTGCTGTCGAGAAGGGGAAACCTGCTGCCCTGACCTACCGTCGGCGCCCGAACCCGGAGGCGAGCGGCATCCGCAGCCCCAGCGGCGGAGGCGCGGCCAGCGCGTCCTGCACGGGCCGGGACAGCGCCCGCCCGAACAGTGCCCCCATGACGAAGTCCTCGGTCAGTGCCTGTACTTCGGCCCGGTACTGATGCAGCCCGTGTCCGTCGGAGTGCACCTCGAACCGGCACACCTCCCGGTTCGCCTTCTTCGCCCGGGACGCGAGCCGGAACGACAGCTCCGGGTCCGTCTGCTCGTCGTTCGTGCCGTGCACGATGAGCACCCGCCGCCCCACGAGCTGCTTCACCGGTTCGGGGGTGGCCGCCACATCCTCCTCGGGCAGCCAAGGAGCGACCGCCACCACGGAGTTGACGGCCTCGTGCCCGCCCGCGCGCAGTGCGGCCCGTGCGCCCATGTCGACGCCGACCAGGGACACGGGGACGTCGCCGTATCGCCGTACGATCTCGTCGGCGGCCCAGGTCGCGTCGTGCGCGAGATGCGCCTCGCTGCCGTTCCATCCGCGATAGCGGTAGTGCACCAGGTGTGCCGCCAGCCCGTCCGCGTGTCCCGACCGGGCCAGCCGTCGTCCCAACGCCCGTACGGCGGAGGGGAGTCGCATCGAGGCGGGCCTGCGCAGAGAGGTTTCGTCGCCGCCCGGGAGAAGCAGCACCACCCCGCTCACCGCCGCCGGCTCCGGGCCGAGTGTCCTGCCCAGTCGGGCGCTGCGAACCGGCGTCGCTTGCTGTGCCATGACAGAACAGTGTCAGAAGCGCGGGTGTACGACACGGGGCTGTGCGGTCACCGTTACGTATCGGCGGATTCGTACAACGAGCCGTCTACGCGCGTAGGCGTTAGAGTGCCAAGATGACGAGCAAGACTGACCGGATGGGGAACCCCCCGAGCTCGGACCAGATCCGCCGGGCACCCAAGGTTCTGCTGCACGATCACCTCGACGGCGGGCTGCGCCCCGGCACGATCGTCGACCTCGCCCGGGACACCGGGTACTCCGCCCTCCCCGAGACCGACGCGGACCGACTGGGCGTCTGGTTCCGCGAAGCCGCCGACTCCGGTTCGCTGGAGCGGTACTTGGAGACCTTCTCGCACACCGTCGGCGTCATGCAGACCCGTGACGCGCTGGTGCGGGTGGCCGCCGAGTGCGCCGAGGACCTCGCCGAGGACGGTGTCGTCTACGCCGAGGTGCGGTACGCCCCCGAGCAGCACCTGGAGAAGGGCCTGACCCTCGAAGAGGTCGTCGAGGCCGTCAACGAGGGCTTCCGGGAAGGGGAGCGCAGGGCCAGGGCGAACGGCCACCGCATCCGGGTCGGCGCCCTGCTCACCGCGATGCGGCACGCGGCCCGTGCCCTGGAGATCGCCGAACTCGCCAACCGTTACCGCGATCTGGGCGTCGTCGGCTTCGACATCGCGGGCGCGGAGGCCGGTTACCCGCCCACCCGCCACCTCGACGCCTTCGAGTACCTGAAGCGCGAGAACAACCACTTCACCATCCACGCCGGCGAGGCCTTCGGGCTGCCGTCCATCTGGCAGGCCCTGCAGTGGTGCGGCGCCGACCGGCTCGGGCACGGTGTGCGCATCATCGACGACATCCAGGTCCACGAGGACGGCACGGTCAAGCTCGGGCGGCTCGCCTCCTACGTCCGGGACAAGCGGATCCCGCTGGAGCTGTGCCCCAGCTCCAATCTGCAGACCGGGGCGGCCTCGTCGTACGCCGAGCACCCGATCGGGCTCCTGCGGCGCCTGCACTTCCGGGCGACCGTGAACACCGACAACCGGCTGATGTCCGGCACCAGCATGAGCCGGGAATTCGAGCATCTCGTCGACGCGTTCGGCTATACGCTCGATGATCTCCAGTGGTTCTCCGTCAATGCGATGAAATCAGCGTTCATTCCTTTCGATGAAAGACTCGCGATGATCAATGACGTCGTCAAGCCTGGATACGCCGAGCTGAAGTCCGAATGGCTGTTCCAGCAGACGGCTTCCACCAGCGGTTCTGTGGTTGAGGAGAGTTGAGCGAGAACTTTTTGGGTACGAAATGCGGGCGGGTGTTCACCATTCGTCCGCATTTCGATGTTTGCGGCGGGCGGGTCGGAATGTTTACGGTCGTGAACCGCTGACATTCCCGTAAAACCATTTCGAGGACGCATTTTATGAAGCAGTCTGCTGCCAAGAGCCTCGGTGTCGCCGCCCTCGGTGCCGCCTTCGCCGCCACCGGCGCGGGTGCGGCGAACGCCGCTCCGGCGGTCCCGGACGCCACTCAGGCGCTCGGATCCGTCTCCAAGGGGCTCCCCACCGAGAACGTCACCAAGGCGCTGCCGGGTGGCGGTGAGGCGCTGGCGCAGGCCCAGCCGACGCTCGGTGCGGGCCTCGCGACCGCGCAGCCCGCCGTCGCGAAGGTGCTCGCCGACGGTCCGGCCGCGCCCGTCGCCGGTCTGCTCGGCGGCCTGCCGGTCGGCAAGCTCCTGCTGGGCGGCGACTCCAGCCTGAACGGCCTGCCGCTCGGCGGCTGAGGTCCGGCACTGCTCGCACACGCCGGTGGGGCGCACCCCGTGATCTCGGGTGCGCCCCACCGGCGTACGTGCGCAGGGAGTGTTACCAGGCGGCCTGCGCCTTCTCCTCCGAGGGGAACAGGATCCACAGCGCTATGTAGAGCAGGAACTGCGGGCCCGGCAGCAGACAGGACACCAGGAAGATCACGCGCATCGTGGTCGCGGAGGTGCCGAAGCGCCGTGCCAGCGCGGCACACACTCCGCCGATCATGCGGCCGTTGGTGGGGCGGGCAAGGCGGGACATTGCGGCTCCTTCGTGAGCGTCGGTGGTCGGGTCCGGGTGACCCTCTCCAACTGTCCTCAACGCTACGGAGACGAACGGCACAAAGCGTCGCTCTACGGTGCGATCCCGACCCTGGGAATCGTCGGGGTCCGACCCTGAGCCGGATCCTCCTGGCGGACGGCGGTGCGCCGGCGGCGCTCGGTCCCGCGGCGGAGCCAGCGGCGTGCCGTCGGCACGACCGCGACGTGTGCGAGGGCGACCCCGGCGGTGTTCAGGAGCAGCGAGTCGATGTCGACGACCTGGCCGGGGACGCCGGTCTGGAGGAGCGCGATGCCCAGGGAGATCAGGGCGCCCGCGGCGGACGTACGGATCAGGGAGCCGAGCGGAGAGGCCCACAGCCTGCCGTGGGCCAACGGGAGCAGGAAGCCGAGCGGGGCGAGCAGGGCCAGCCCCTCGCCGATCCGGCGGGCCGCCTCCTGCCAGCCGAGAGCGAGGTCGGCGCGGATGCCGGCCAGCGGGTGCAGGTTGGCCGGGACGACCCAGGGCACGTCCAGCGGCCGCAGCGTGAACCAGGCGACGAACGCGAGGTGTGCGACCAGGAGGGCACCTCCTGCCACACGGACGCGAAGGGCGGCACTGCCGCCGACGAAGCCTTGACGCTGCACGACCCCCTAGACGCCCCGCTCGCCACGATCGGTTCCGGAACACCCCGAGGTACCTGGGTGAGGTCTGCGCCACACGTGGTCGTCGGACTCCCGTCAGCCGCCCGTCACCTCGCTCGACGCGGGCTGCCGGCTGCCCGGCTGGGAGCGGACCTCGTCCGTGCAGTCGTAGCGGCGCAGCGGGGCGGTCGTGGGGCCGCCGAGGATGACGGAGCCGTCGCCCTCGGCCGCGGCCGAGTCGGAGAACGTGCACACCACCTGGGCGAGCGCGGAGGCGGAGAGCTCGGTGGGCGGGGTGCTCAGCCGGAGCGTGTCCTCGGGGTCCTTGGCGCGCGGCCCGCTGACGGTCATGCCGCCGCGCACATACGTCTGGTATCCGGCCTCCCGCTCGGCCGCCGACGGTGTCTCGGCGAGCTGGTCGAGGAGCCCCTGGGCGACCAGCACCCTTCGCGCGGAGTCCGCGGTCCCGTCCGGGACCCTGAGGCTCCGGTCCACGGCCACCAGCGACGACCCGCACAGCAGGAACACCTGCACCTCCAGCCCCCGCGAGGCCCGCGTCGCCGCGTCCGGCTCGGACAGCGAACACCGCACCCGCGAGGGCGCGGGACCGAAGTCGGTGGGCACCTCGGTGGAGCGGATCCCGCATCCGGCGACCAGCAGCCCGAGCAGGGGCAGCGCCAGCAGCCGGCGTACGTTCAGCCCGGCGCGCGCTGGTACGGCCCGTCCCCGGTGTCGCCTCTCGGAGCTCATCAGGCGTCCCCCTTCTTCGACGCGCAGTCGTCCTTCTTGGCCTCCAGGGGCTCCTCGGCCAGCGCCGAGACGTCCCGGGGAAGCCGCAGGGTGAAGACGGCGCCTCCGTCGGGGGAGTTCGCCGCGGTGATCTCACCGCCGTGGATGTGGGCGTTCTCCCGGGCGATGGACAGGCCGAGGCCGCTGCCCTCGGAGCGGGGGCGGGAGGCGCTGGCCTTGTAGAAGCGGTCGAAGACGTGCGGGAGGACGTCCTCGGGGATGCCGGGGCCGTGGTCGCGGACCCCGATGACCACCTCGTCGGCCGCCGCCCGCACGGCCACCCGGACCGGGGAGCCGCCGTGCTTGAGGGCATTGCCGATCAGGTTGGCCAGGATCACGTCGAGGCGGCGGGGGTCGAGGCGGGCGTGGATGCCGCGCTCGGCGTCCAGCTCCACCGCGTCCAGCCACGCGCGCGCGTCGATGCACGCGGTGATCTGGTCGGCCACGTCGACGTCGTCGAGGACCAGCCGGGCCGTACCCGCGTCGAAGCGGGTGACCTCCATGAGGTTCTCCACCAGGTCGTTGAGCCTGCGCGTCTCACTGACCACCAGCCGCACGGCCGGCTCGATCATCGGGTCCACCGAGCCGGTCCCCGCCTCCAGCTCCTCCTCCAGGATCTCCGTGACGGCGGTGATCGCGGTGAGCGGCGTACGGAGTTCATGGCTCATGTCCGCCACGAAGCGCCGTGAGGCGTCGTCGCGGGCGGCCATGTCGTCGACCCGTTTCTCCAGGGCCTCCGCCGCGTGGTTGAACGTCCTCGAGAGGTCGGCGAGTTCGTCGGTGCCCGACACGCTGAGCCGGGTGTCCAGCTTGCCCTCGCCGAGTCGGCGCGCGGCGACCCCGAGCCGGTGCACCGGCTTCAGTACGGTCGTCGAGGCGGCCTGCGCGAGCAGCGCGGAGCCGATCAGGGCCAGCCCGGTGGCGATCCCCAGCGACCAGGCGAGGGAGTTGAGGTCCTTGGCCTCCGGCTCGAGGGACTTGAGCATGTAACCGGTAGGGCCGCCGCCGATCACCCTCGTGCCGGCGACCAGATACGGGGTGTCGTGGTCGACGGTCCGCTGCCAGTACAGGTGATAGGCGTACTTGTTGGCGGAGTCGACCTGCTGCTTCTCGTTCACCGCCTCGCGCAGCGACACGGGCACGTCCTGGAGCGTGAAGCCGTCCAGGGCGCCCGAATTGCCGTACACCGTCCTGCCGTTGGCGTCGTCGGCGACGAGCAGCACGCTGAAGCGCTGGCTGCTGCCCGCCATCTGCCCCGCCGCCTGCTGGAGTTCGTCCTGCGTGGGGTCCTCCGGCAGGGCGCCCGCGCGGTTCTGCATCTCCTGCTGGAAGTCACGCAGCACCGCGTCCTGGGCGCGGGTGAGCACCGCCTCGCGGTTGAGCCAGTAGGCGATCCCGGACACGGACACGGCGGCGGTCAGCGCCACCAGGCCGAAGACGACCACGAGCCGCAGGCGCAGACTGGTGAAACGCAGCCGTGACCACACCCCCTTGCGCGCCGCGAACCAGCCGCGGAACCCCCCTTGCGCTTCGGTCACTGAGGCGTGTCCAGCCGGTAACCCACGCCCCGCACGGTACGGATCAGCGTCGGGGACGACGGCACGTCCTCGACCTTGGCGCGCAGCCGCTGCACACAGGCGTCCACCAGGCGCGAGTCACCGAGGTAGTCGTGCTCCCAGACCAGCCGCAGCAACTGCTGCCGCGACAGGGCCTGGCCGGGCCGCCGGCTCAGCTCCAGGAGCAGCCTGAGCTCGGTGGGCGTGAGCTGGAGGTCCTCGCCGTTCTTCGTCACGGTCATGGCCGCGCGGTCGATGACCAGGGAGCCGAAGCTCGCCGCGTCGGTCGACTCGCGTTCCCCGCGTCGCAGCACGGCCCGGATCCGGGCGTCCAGCACCCGCCCCTGGATCGGCTTGACGACATAGTCGTCGGCGCCGGACTCCAGTCCGACGACGATGTCGATGTCGTCGTTGCGCGCGGTGAGCAGAATGATCGGCAGCTGGTCCGTGCGCCGGATGCGCCGGCACACCTCGAACCCGTCGATGCCGGGCAGCATGACATCCAGCACGATCAGGTCCGGCCGCTGCTCACGCAGCAGCTTCAGGCCGTCCTCGCCGGTGGCAGCGGTGGCAACCCGGTGGCCCTGGCGCGTGAGGCTCAGCTCCAGGGCCGTACGGATGGCGTCGTCGTCCTCGATCAGCAACAGGGAAGGCACGGGCTCATTCTGGCCCATGGAGGGGGTGCGGTTCGACCTGTGGGGACAGGCAGTCCTTACGGCACCCGTCCGTGGGTCCGCTGTGCAATTCCTGAGACGGGCCCCTGTGACAGGTCTGTGACAGTCGGCGGACACGGTCATGAAGGTGCGAGGGCAATCTTTTTGGCACGGGCAAGGCAGCACCGCCCGAGCAGACCGAACACCGGAAGTCCACGACGGGGGGCGCGAGATGAACACGCTGCACAGCATCAGCACCAGCGCAGTGGTCACGCGGCTGCACGACGTGACCCGGGGTTCCGAGAAGTCCGGTGCCGTGAGCGGGCGGGGGTGCGCTCGCGGCACCGGGCGTCAGCACACCGCGTACATGTCGGTGGTTGACACCTTCACGGGGGAATCGCACGGGGGATCGTCGTACAGGGAGGACACGGGGGAGCGTCGTTCGCTGTCGGAGGCGGAGTTCACCGCCTACGTCCAGGAGCGCCGCGCCTCCCTGTACGCCACCGCGTACCACCTGACCGGGGACCGCTTCGAGGCCGAGGACCTGCTGCAGAGCGCGCTGTTCTCGACGTACAAGGCCTGGGACCGGATCAGCGACAAGGCCGCGGTCGGGGGCTACCTCCGCCGCACCATGACGAACCTGCACATCAGCGCGTGGCGCCGCCGCAAGCTGAACGAATACCCGACCGAGGAACTGCCGGAGACGCCCGGCGACACGGACGCGATGCGCGGCACGGAGCTGCGCGCGGTCCTGTGGCAGGCGCTGGCCCGGCTCCCCGAACTCCAGCGGACGATGCTGGTCCTCCGTTACTACGAGGGCCGCACCGACCCGGAGATCGCGGAGATCCTCGACATCAGTGTCGGCACGGTGAAGTCCAGCATCTGGCGGTCGCTCCGCCGGCTGCGCGAGGACGAGGTCCTCAGCTTCGGCCGTGACGAGGAGAACGCCTTCGGGGAGCTCGTCGCCTGAGGGTTGGGGGAGGAACGGGGGATAGGGGTACCGGCTGGGGGGCCGGTACCCGGGGGGATCAACGGGGGTCACGGGGGACCCACGGGGACCGCGGGGAAGCACCAAGAAGCGGGACTGGAGGGCCGGGGGGTCCGTCCAGTCCCGCTTCGGTGTGTGCTCAGCGGATCTCCACGAGCCTCGCCGAGGCGGGCGAGTCACCGACGGCGATGGCCTCGGCGGGGTCCCTGCCCTCGACGAGGTACGCGTTGGTCGTGACTTCGGGGATGGCGACGTCGGGGTCGTTCGGGGTGTCGTCGCACCCCGGGATGCGGGCGGTGCCCAGGCGCTCGCCGACGGTGAAGTCCTCGTCCTGGGTGGGCAGATAGTCACGGTTCTCGTGCGTCACCACCCCCGCGCAGGAGGCCGCGGCTTCGCCGCCGGACGAGCCGCCGGACGAGCATCCGAGGACCACCGTCAGCATCGCCACCGCCATGACCAGCCGTGCTGTCGTCATCCGCTTCCTTCCCGAGGTGACCGTTTTCCGGTCCTACGACGGAGAAGGCGCCGAAGTCGTTCGGCCGGGCCGCTCAGGCGGCCGGAGTCGCCGCCTGCCGGTGTCCCGCTGCCGCGGCGGACAGGCGGCTCAGGGCCTCGTCCTTGTCGCAGGGGTGGGCGCCGAGCGCGGTCTGACGGGCGACGATCGAGCGCTCCAGGCGCATCAGCCGCCAGCCGCGGCGCAGCAGGAACGGCACCGACTTGCGGCCCTCGCGCAGATCCCGCAGGAAACGGCGGCGGAACGTGCGCACCGGACCCCGGCTCAGGCACAGCGCGTCGGCCAGCACCCCGAGCTCCCGGCAGCGGGTGACGATCTCGGCGGCGAAGATGCCCTCCGCGATGAACAGCGGGGTCCGGCCCATGTCGACCGCCTCGTCGCCGGTGCGGGCGCTCAGCGAGATGTCGTAGACCGGGATCTTCGTACGGCCCGTGCGGCACAGTTCGACGATCGCCGCCACCGCGGTGTCCGCGTCCCAGGACCCGGGGTGGTCCCAGTCGATGTCGGAGCTCCCCGCCACCAGCGGCAGCGTCGGGTCGTCGCCCTCCTTGTAGAAGTCGTCGAGCCGGAGAACCGGAAGACCGGACCGGGCCGAGAGAAGGGACTTGCCGGAGCCGGAAGGGCCGCAGAGCAGCACGACTCGCGTCGGTATGGGCGGTTGGGAACTCACGGGACACCAGTGTGGGGCATTCACCTGCCGTTCATCGACCCCGCGGGTTGGCTTTGAAGCGCGCGTCACACCTCAACTACCCTTCGTGTCGACACGCTTACCCAGTGCACGGAAAAGGTGGCAGAAACACATGGCACGACACGCGAACCCGACAGCCCGGCGCACACTCACCGCCCTCGCCACCGCGGGTGTCGCACTCGGCGCAGGCGCCGGGGTGGCCGCCGCGGACACCGAGCCGATCGTCGGAATGGTGGGCGCCCGGCCGACCTCGCTGGGCAACATCGACCCGCAGGCCGGGGTGCAGTCGCTCACCGGCTCGGTCGGCTACGTCACCGGCCCGGTCGCCGGTTTCAAGCCGAACCCGCTGGCGGGGACGGGGGTGGACCCGTTGGACAACGGGGTGGCGATCGGCGACTCCCAGCCGGTTGCTTCGCGGGCGCTGCTGGGGCCCGTCGCGCAGGCGCAGTCGATCGGGAGCATGCCGGTGGTGGGACAGGTGGTGGGGTTGCCGAACAGCTGACTCCGGTACGACGGCAGGAGAGCCGCGTCTCCCCGTACGGAGGGGAGGCGCGGCTCTCCGGTGTCGCGGCCCGTTGTCAGTACGAGGAGCCCGACGCCCCCAGCGAACCCGTCGGGTGCCAGACCGTCTTCGTCTCCAGGAACGCCGTCAGGCGGTCGATGCCCGGAGTCGCCGTCCAGTTGTCCACAGGCTGTGGACGCAGGACTCGCTTCAGGTTGTCCGCGGCCGCGATCTCCAGCTCCTTCGCGAGGACATCGTCCGCGCCCGCCAGGTCGATCGCGTTGACGTCCTGGTGGGACGCCAGGGGGGTCGCGATCTCCGCGGTGCGGCCCGAGAGGACGTTGACCACGCCTCCGGGGACGTCGGAGGTGGCCAGGACCTCGCCCAGGGACAGCGCCGGGAGCGGGGACCTCTCGCTCGCCACCACGATCGCCGTGTTGCCCGTGGCGATCACCGGGGCCAGCACCGAGACCAGGCCCAGGAACGACGACTCCTGCGGGGCCAGGACGGCCACCACACCCGTCGGCTCGGGGGAGGACAGGTTGAAGTACGGGCCCGCCACCGGGTTGCCGCCGCCCACCACCTGGGCGATCTTGTCGGTCCAGCCCGCGTACCAGACCCAGCGGTCGATCGTCGCCTCGACCTGCTCGGCCGCCCTGGACTTCGACAGGCCCTCGGCGTCGGCCACCTCGTGGACGAACTGCGCCTTGCGGCCCTCCAGCATCTCCGCGACGCGGTAGAGGACCTGGCCGCGGTTGTACGCCGTCGCACCGGACCAGCCGCCGAACGCCTTGCGCGCGGCCACGACCGCGTCACGGGCGTCCTTGCGGGAGGACTGCGGCGCGTTCGCCAGCCACTTGCCCTTGGAGTCGGTCACTTCGTACACCCGGCCGCTTTCGGAGCGGGGGAACTTGCCCCCGACGTACAGCTTGTAGGTCTTGAGGACACTGAGTCGGTCAGACATCGAGGTACGCCTCCAGGCCGTGGCGACCGCCCTCGCGGCCGAAGCCCGACTCCTTGTAGCCGCCGAACGGCGACGTCGGGTCGAACTTGTTGAACGTGTTGGACCAGACGACCCCGGCCCGGAGCTTGTTCGCCACCGCCAGGATCCGCGAACCCTTCTCCGTCCAGATGCCCGCCGACAGGCCGTACTGGGTGTTGTTGGCCTTGGCGACGGCCTCGTCCGGGGTGCGGAAGGTGAGGACCGACAGCACCGGGCCGAAGATCTCGTCGCGGGCGATGGTGTGCGCCTGGGTGACGTTCGTGAAGAGCGTCGGGGCGAACCAGTAGCCGGAGGAGGGGAGTTCGCACTCCGGGGACCAGGGCTCGGCGCCCTCGGCCGCGCCCTTCTCGACGAGCGAGGTGATCCGCGAGAGCTGCTCCGCGGAGTTGATCGCGCCGATGTCGGTGTTCTTGTCGAGCGGGTCGCCGAGGCGGAGGGTGGACAGGCGGCGCTTGAGGGAGTCCAGCAGCTCGTCCTGGATCGACTCCTGGACGAGGAGACGGGAGCCCGCGCAGCAGACCTGGCCCTGGTTGAAGAAGATGCCGTTGACGATCCCCTCCACCGCCTGGTCGATCGGGGCGTCGTCGAAGACGATGTTGGCGCCCTTGCCGCCCAGTTCGAGCGTGACCTTCTTGCGGGTGCCGGCGACGGTCCGCGCGATCTCCTTGCCCACGGCGGTGGAGCCGGTGAAGGCCACCTTGTTGACGTCCGGGTGCGCGACGAGCGCGGCGCCCGTGTCGCCGTAGCCCGGAAGGATGTTGACGACACCCCTGGGCAGGCCGGCCTGGCGGCAGACGTCCGCGAAGAACAGCGCCGACAGGGGGGTGGTCTCCGCAGGCTTCAGGACGACGGTGTTGCCGGTCGCCAGTGCCGGGGCGATCTTCCACGCCAGCATCAGGAGCGGGAAGTTCCAGGGGATGACCTGGCCGGCCACGCCGAGGGGCTTCGGGGAAGCGCCGAACCCGGCGTGCTCCAGCTTGTCGGCCCAGCCCGCGTAGTAGAAGAAGTGCGCGGCGACCAGGGGGAGGTCGGCGTCGCGGGTCTCCTTGATGGGCTTGCCGTTGTCCAGGGTCTCCAGGACGGCGAGCTCGCGGCTGCGCTCCTGGATGATCCGGGCGATGCGGAACAGGTACTTGGCGCGCTCCGAGCCGGGCAGCGCCGACCACTTCTCGAAGGCCTTGCGGGCGGCCTTCACCGCGCGGTCCACGTCCTCGGAGCCGGCCTGGGCGACCTCGGAGAGGACCTCCTCGGTGGACGGCGAGACGGTCTTGAAGACCTTGCCGTCGGCCGCCTCCACGAACTCGCCGTCGATGAACAGCCCGTACGAGGGGGCGATGTCGACGACCGAGCGGGACTCTGGTGCGGGTGCGTAATCGAATGCCGATGCCATGGTGATCAGTCCACCGTCACGTAGTCGGGGCCGGAGTAGCGGCCGGTGGCCAGCTTCTGACGCTGCATCAGCAGGTCGTTCAGAAGCGAGGAGGCGCCGAAGCGGAACCAGTGGTTGTCCAGCCAGTCCTCGCCCGCGGTCTCGTTGACCAGTACGAGAAACTTGATGGCGTCCTTGGACGTCCTGATGCCGCCCGCCGGCTTCACGCCCACCTGGATGCCGGTCTGCGCACGGAAGTCACGCACCGCCTCCAGCATCAGCAGGGTGTTCGCCGGGGTCGCGTTCACCGCGACCTTGCCGGTGGACGTCTTGATGAAGTCCGCGCCGGCCAGCATGCCGAGCCAGCTCGCGCGGCGGATGTTGTCGTACGTCGACAGCTCGCCGGTCTCGAAGATGACCTTGAGCCGGGCGGCCGTACCGCAGACCTCGCGCACGGCGACGATCTCGTCGTACACCTTCAGGTACCTGCCCGAGAGGAACGCCCCGCGGTCGATGACCATGTCGACCTCGTCGGCGCCCGCGGCCACGGCGTCGCGCACGTCGGCCAGCTTCACGTCGAGGGCGGCGCGGCCGGCCGGGAACGCGGTGGCCACGGAGGCGACCTTCACGCCGGAGCCGGCCACGGCTTCCTTCGCCACGGGCACCATGTCGGGATAGACGCAGACCGCGGCCGTGGCGGGGGTCGTCCGGTCGGTCGGGTCGGGGCGGACCGCCTTGGCGCCGAGCGCCCGGACCTTGCCCGGGGTGTCCGCGCCTTCCAGCGTCGTCAGGTCGACCATCGAGATGGCGAGGTCGATGGCGTACGCCTTGGCGGTCGTCTTGATGGAACGGGTACCGAGCGAGGCGGCGCGCGCCTCCAGGCCGACCGCGTCCACGCCGGGCAGCCCGTGAAGGAACCGGCGCAGCGTGCTGTCGGACGCGGTCACGTCCGTGAGCGGGTGTGCGGCTGATGCAGTGGTGGGCATGGTCACCAGACGAGCATATCTACGCGCGTAGCGGCTGTACACCCCGGCGAGCGGGTTCTGAGGGCACCCGCACACCGACACAAACCAGGGCGGCGCTTAGGATCGGCCTCATGACGACCGCACCCCCCGAGTCCAGGGACCGCATCTACCGCTCACCCATGGCACTGATCGGCGGTTCCCTCGTCCTCGTCATCATCGGCTGGCTCGGCATCGACGCCGTCGTCTCCGGCACCGGCCGCACCCCCTGGCTGGCTCTCGCCACCCTGATCCTCGTCGTCCCGCTGGTCGTCGCCTTCACGCTGCGCCCGGCCGTCTTCGCGAACCACGACCGCCTGCGCATCCGCAACCCCTTCCGCGTGATCGTCGTGCCGTGGGGCGAGGTCGAGATGCTGCGCTCCGGCTACTCGAACGAGGTGCTCGTCAAGTCCGGCACGAAGTACCAGCTGTGGGCGATCCCGGTCTCCTTGCGCGGCCGCAAGAAGGCGGCACGTCAGACGGCCCAGCAGAGCGCCCGGCAGTCGTCGGGACGCGGTGCCACCAGGGGGCTCGGCCTCTTCGGCGGCGGAATGCAGGCGGATGGCTTCGGCGGTCGTACGCCCGTCCCGGAGGGGCCCACCCGGGCCGAGACCGACAAGATCATCGACGAACTGCGCGAGTTGCTGGAGGCCCGAGGGAAGGCGCAGACCTCCCAGGGCGAGGTGACCGTGCGGTGGGCGTACGAGATCGTGGGGCCGGCGGTGGCCGGGGCGGTGCTTCTGACGATCCTGGCGGCGCTTGGGTGACCGGTGCCGGGTGCCGGGTGCCCGGGGCAGGACGCGGAACCAAGGTCAACATCCATGCCTAAATCACCCGATGGGGTGCTCCGGACCCGAACATGGGTCAACGCAGAGGTTTAGTCCAATCGCCATTCACCGGCCTCTGCCAGCCTCCGGCCATGAACGCACCCCTGAACACCCCGCGCATGGGCATCCCCGCCCGTCTCGCGGACACGCTGAGCATGCCGGAGCGGCACGAGTACCTCCGCAACGCCCTGTCCCGCCGCGGCCTCTTGCGCACCAGCGCCATCGCCGCAGCCGCGGGCGCCGGGCTCGCCTCCAGTGGTACGGCGACGGCGGCGACCCCCGATCTCCTCACCCGCCCGGCCACCGAGCACGTCGACGGCTCGCTCGTGGCGCCGTACGGCCGTCACCTCGCCTACGGCGCCGATCCGCGCACCCAGATGCGGGTGTCCTGGCAGGTTCCGCTGCCCGTCCGCAACCCCTTCCTGCGGATTGGGCTGAGCCCGCTGGACCTCGGCCACCGGGTCCCCGCCGAGGTGCGGGACCTGTTCACCCCGGCCGGCGTCGGCAAGAGCGCCGACATCGACCAGTACTACGTGCACGCGGCCCTGGACAACCTCCGGCCCGGGACGACCTACTACTACGGCGTCGGCCACGACGGCTTCGACCCGGCCCACGCCGGTGCCGCCCACACCGTCTACTCCTTCACCACCGCTCCTGACGCGCACAGCCGGCGGCCGTTCGCCTTCACGGCCTTCGGCGACCAGAACCCCAGCTACACGTCGATCGGGCTCAACGCCCTCGTCCAGGCCCAGAACCCGGCCTTCCACCTGCACGCGGGCGACATCTGCTACGCCGAGGAGACCGGGCACGGGCTGCCCGCCGACAGCAGCAACTACGACGCCCGGCAGTGGGACCAGTTCCTCGCCCAGATCGAACCGACGGCGAGCCGCGTGCCGTGGATGGTGGCGTTCGGCAACCACGACATGGAGGCCTGGTACTCGCCCAACGGGTACGGCGGCAACGAGGCCCGCTTCACACTGCCGGGCAACGGGTTCGATCCGGAGAAGGCGCCGGGTGTGTACTCGTTCGTGCACGGGAACGTCGCCGTCGTCTCCGTCGACGCCAACGACGTGTCGTACGAGATTCCCGCGAACCGTGGCTACACGGGCGGGCAGCAGACCGCGTGGCTGGACCGGCGGCTCGGGGAGCTGCGACGGACGCCCGGTGTCGACTTCGTCGTGGTGTTCCATCACCACTGCGCCTACTCCACCACCAGCTCGCACGCCTCCGAGGGCGGGGTGCGGGAGCAGTGGGTGCCGCTGTACGAGAAGCATCAGGTGGATCTCGTCGTCAACGGGCACAACCACGTGTACGAGCGGACGGATCCGGTGGTGCGGGACAAGGCAGTGCGTGAGCTTCCCATCGGCGGGACGCACGAGCCGTCCCGGGGCGGTGTCGTCTACGTGACGGCGGGGGCGGGCGGGGAGAGCGTCTACAGCTTCCCCGTCGCCGACAGCTACGAAGGGCACGAGGACGAGGTCGGGGCGGTCCCGACGTACTCCACGGGCGCCGACGGCAAGGTCACCGAGACCGTGGACTGGTCGCGGGTGCGGTACACCGGCTACTCGTTCATCCGCGTCGACGTGAAGCCCGCGGCTGTGGGACGGACGGCCACGCTGACCGTGCGGGCGCTGGCGGCGACGGGGGCGGAGGTGGACCGGTTCGTCGTGGCGCGGAAGGCGGGCTGAAGCGGGCGGTGCAGCGTGAGGTGAGGGGCGGTCCGGACGGGGACCGCCCCTCGGCTCGGAGGCCGGCTCTCGGGCCGGCCGGGCTCAGATGCCGGCTGCCGCCGAAAGGTCCCGCTTGATCGCGGTCAGCAGGTCGGTCGCCCTGGCGTGGGCAGCGGGGAGGTCGGCGTGCGTGGCGACGGGGACGACCACCTCCAGGTAGCACTTCAGCTTCGGCTCGGTGCCGCTCGGGCGGACGACGACCCGGGCGCCGTCCAGCGTGTAGCGCAGGCCGTCGGTGGGCGGGAGCCTGTCCGTGCCCCGCGTCAGGTCCTCGGCCCTGGTGATGGCCAGGCCCGCGAGCTCGGTCGGCGGGTGCTCGCGGAGCTGCTCCATCGCTCGGGCGATGACCGACAGGTCCTCCACGCGGACCGCGAGCTGGTCCGTGGCGTGCAGGCCGTGGTCCACAGCGAGGTCGTCCAGGAGGTCGAGGAGCGTGCGGTTCTGCTCCTTCAGCTCGGACGCGAGCTCCGTGATGAGCAGGGCCGCGGTGATGCCGTCCTTGTCCCGTACGCCCTCGGGGTCCACGCAGTAGCCGAGGGCCTCTTCGTAGCCGTAGCGCAGGCCCTCCACCCGGGCGATCCACTTGAAGCCGGTGAGGGTCTCCTCGTAGGGAACGCCGGCCTTCTCGGCGATCCTGCCGAGGAGGGAGGAGGAGACGATCGACTCCGCGAAGGTGCCGCGCGCTCCGCGGGTCACGAGGTGGGCCGCGAGGAGGGCGCCCACCTCGTCGCCGCGGAGCATGCGCCAGGTGTCGTCCCGCTTGACGGCGACCGCGCAGCGGTCCGCGTCGGGGTCGTTCGCGATGATCAGGTCGGGGTTGGTCTCGCGGGCCTTCGCGAAGGCCAGGTCCATCGCGCCGGGCTCTTCAGGGTTGGGGAAGGCGACGGTCGGGAAGTCGGGGTCGGGGTCGGCCTGTTCGGCGACGAGTTCCGGGGCGGGGAAGCCGGCGCGTTCGAAGGCGGCGAGAAGAGTGTCCTTGCCCACGCCGTGCATCGCGGTGTAGACGGTGCGGGCGGTGCGGGGGGAGTTCTCGGCGAGTACGGCGTCCGTGCGGGCCAGATAGGCGTTCAGGACGGCGTCGTCGAGGGTCTGCCAGCCGGTGTCCGGGCGGGGGACGTCGCTCAGGCTCGCGATCGCCGCGATCTCGGCGGCGATGTCCGCGTCGGCGGGCGGGACGATCTGGGAGCCGTCGCCGAGGTAGACCTTGTAGCCGTTGTCGCGGGGCGGGTTGTGGCTGGCGGTGACCTCCACGCCTGCCACCGCGCCGAGGTGCCGTATGGCGAAGGCCAGGACGGGGGTGGGGAGGGGGCGGGGGAGGAGCGCCGCTTTGAGCCCGGCGCCGGTCATCACGGCCGCGGTGTCCTGTGCGAAGGCTTCCGACTTGTGGCGGGCGTCGTAGCCGATGACCACGAGGCCGTCGGTGCCGCCGTGCTTCTTGAGGTACGCGGCGAGGCCGGCGGCGGCTCGGATGACGACCGTGCGGTTCATGCGCATCGGTCCGGCGCCGAGTTCGCCGCGCAGGCCGGCGGTGCCGAACTGGAGGGTGCCGCTGAAGCGTGCGGTGAGCTCGGTGACGTCGTCGGCGTCGAGGAGTCCGGCGAGCTCGTCGCGGGTGTCCGGGTCGGGGTCCTCGGCGAGCCAGGTCCTGGCCCGGGCGATGAGATCGTCGTGCACGGTTGCGTCAGCCTCTCGTTGTGTCGTTGTGTGCGGGTTGGGTGGGGGCGGGCGTTGTGCGCAGTTCCCCGCGCCCCTGGATACCTGCGGCGGCCCGTTGCGGCTTCGGTGGGGGCTGGTGTAGCGCGTGCGGTGTGTTGTCGGTCGGGGCCTCTTGCCGCCGTACGCGGCTACCGGCCCGTCGGGGCGCGCGGTACGGCGAACGGTCCGTCGTGGTGCGGGTGACTGCAACTCCCCAGGGGCGCGGGGAACCGCGCGACCAGCCACAACGGGCCCGCACCCGCCATACGACAGCACCCGGCACCTCCGGGGCAATCCTTAGATCCGCCCGAGCACCTGCGCCAGCAGCGAACCCATCCGCGTCGCACTGTCACGGCCCGCCTGAAGAACCTCCTCGTGGTTCAGCGGCTCACCCGTCATACCCGCGGCGAGATTCGTCACCAGCGAGATGCCCAGGATCTCCGCCCCCGCCTCGCGCGCGGCGATCGCTTCGAGGACCGTCGACATGCCCACCAGGTCCGCGCCGATGACGCGGGCCATGCGGATCTCGGCCGGGGTCTCGTAGTGCGGGCCGGGGAACTGGGCGTAGACGCCCTCCTCCAGGCTCGGGTCGATCTCCTTGCACAGGGCACGCAGGCGGGGAGAGTAGAGATCCGTGAGGTCCACGAAGTTCGCGCCGATGATCGGGGACGTCGCCGTGAGGTTGATGTGGTCGCTGATCAGGACCGGCTGGCCGGGGCGCATGCCCTCGCGGAGGCCGCCGCAGCCGTTGGTGAGGACGATGGTCTTGCAGCCGGCGGCCACGGCGGTGCGGACGCCGTGGGCGACGGCGGCGACACCGCGGCCCTCGTAGTAGTGCGTGCGGCCCAGGAAGACCAGGGCCCGCTTCTCGCCGATCTTGTACGAGCGGATCTTGCCGCCGTGTCCCTCCACAGCAGGCGGCGGGAAACCGGGCAGCTCGGTGACCTGGAGCTCGGCGTCGGGTGCACCGAGGGCGTCCACGGCCGGTGCCCAGCCGGAGCCCATCACGAGGGCGACGTCGTGGGTCTCGGCGCCGGTCAGTTCGCGCAGGCGCGCGGCGGCGGCGTCGGCGGCGGCATGCGGGTCGCCCTGGATGTCGTCCGGAAGAAGAGATGCGTTCACGCGGATGAGGGTAGCCGGTCCGGGCCTACGCGCGTAGATGACAGAGCTGACGGGATGGCGATCGTTGTCTTGTCGTTTCCAACCAAAGGTGCGACGCCAGTGACCTGTGTGATTCAGCAGGGGCGCTTGCGGAGTTCCATGACGTAGTCGTGGGGGGCGCCCGCCGATTCCGCCGCGTCGGCCACCTCGCCCAGATAGCGGGCGGAGGGCAGGCCCCCCTCGTAGCCGTTCAGGACGTACGTCCAGGCCTGCTCCTCGCCCTCCAGGGTGTGGACGCGGATGCGGGTGCGACGGTAGATGTCCAGGCCCACGCCCTCCCAGCGGTCCATCGACTCGTCGTCGGCGGGCGCGATCTCGTACAGCGCCACGAACACCTGGCAGAGAGGGTCCTCGACGATCGTCGCGAGTGCCCCCTCCCAGCCCATGTGCTCGCCCCCGAAGGTCAGCCGCCACCCGTTCAGCCACCCCGTGGCGCGCATCGGCGAGTGCGGGGCGCGGCGGGTCATCAGCCGCGCGTCGAGGTTGCCGGCGTAGGCGGCGTAGAGCGACATGGGTCGAGGGTACGGCAGCCTTCCCCGGCGTCTCTCCCGTAACAGTGGCATCTCGGGCCGCCCCCGAGGCCGTAGCACCTCGGGTCGTACGGGACAATGGAGTACGTGACTCGGATCGTGATCATCGGTGGCGGACCCGGCGGATACGAGGCGGCCCTGGTGGCCGCCCAACTCGGCGCGGAGGTGACCGTCGTCGACTGCGACGGTCTGGGCGGAGCGTCGGTGCTGACCGACTGCGTGCCGTCGAAGACCCTTATCGCTACGGCCGAGGTCATGACGACCTTCGACTCGTCGTACGAGGAACTGGGGATCATCGTCGCCGACGACACCCCACCGCTGGAACAGGCCGCCCGGGTGGTGGGCGTCGACCTGGGGAAGGTCAACCGGCGTGTGAAGCGGCTCGCCCTCGCCCAGTCGCACGACATCACCGCCTCCGTGACGCGTGCCGGTGCCCGGGTGCTGCGCGGGCGTGGGCGCCTGGAGGGCATGCAGGCCCTCGACGGGTCGCGGAAGGTCGTGGTGCGGGCCGCCGACGGGAGCGAGGAGACGCTCGTCGCCGACGCCGTGCTCATCGCCACCGGTGGGCACCCCCGTGAGCTGCCCGACGCCCAGCCCGACGGTGAGCGCATTCTCAACTGGACCCAGGTCTACGACCTCACCGAGCTGCCGGAAGAGCTCATCGTGGTCGGATCCGGTGTCACCGGTGCCGAGTTCGCCGGCGCCTATCAGGCGCTCGGCTCCAAGGTGACGCTGGTGTCCTCGCGGGATCGGGTGCTGCCCGGGGAGGACCCCGACGCGGCCGCGGTCCTCGAGGACGTCTTCCGGCGGCGCGGCATGAACGTCATGGGGCGTACCCGTGCCCAGTCCGCCAAGCGGGTCGGGGACCGGGTCGAGGTCACACTGGCGGACGGGCGGGTCATCAGCGGGTCGCACTGTCTGATGGCTGTCGGTGCCATCCCGAACAGCGCCGGGATGGGGCTGGAGGAAGCGGGCGTCAAGCTGCGCGAGTCCGGGCACATCTGGACCGACAAGGTGTCCAGGACCTCGGCTCCCGGTGTGTACGCCGCCGGTGACGTGACCGGGGTGTTCGCGCTGGCTTCCGTGGCCGCCATGCAGGGCCGTATCGCCATGTACCACTTCCTCGGTGACGCGGTGGCCCCGCTGAACCTGAAGACGGTCTCGTCGAACGTCTTCACCGACCCGGAGATCGCCACCGTCGGCTACTCGCAGGCGGACGTGGACGGCGGCAAGATCGACGCCCGGGTCGTGAAGCTCCCGCTGCTGCGCAACCCGCGCGCGAAGATGCAGGGCATCCGTGACGGCTTCGTCAAGATCTTCTGCCGGCCGGGGACCGGCATCGTCGTCGGCGGTGTCGTCGTCTCGCCCCGCGCCTCGGAACTGATCCATCCCATCTCGATCGCGGTCGACAACAATCTGACGGTCGAACAGATCGCGAACGCTTTCACCGTTTACCCCTCCCTTTCGGGGTCGATCGCCGAGGTGGCACGGCAGCTGCACACGCGCAAGGAGACCGGGGGAGCCTGACGGCCGAAAGCGATTCCTGCCTGGTCACAGGGAGTTGCCGACCATTCGCGCGGCATAGGCGGGGGGATTAGGCCCTATACCACTTCCCGCCCAGCTGTGCGAACATCTTCTGCTATTCGGCGCAAACAGCTGAAAGCAGACGGTCGTTGGCGTTACTGTCAGTTTCGTGTTCGCTGCAGAACGTCGCCAATTGATCCTCGAAATGGTGCGAGCCAACGGGGCTGTATCGCTCCGTGAGCTCGCCCGCGTCGTCCAGACCTCCGAAGTGACCGTACGGCGGGACGTGCGCGCACTGGAGGCAGAAGGACTCCTCGACCGCCGGCATGGCGGTGCGGTATTGCCGGGCGGGTTCACGCGGGAGTCCGGCTTTCCGCAGAAATCGCATCTCGCGACCGCCGAGAAGACGGCCATCGCCGATCTCGCCGCGAGCCTCGTAGAAGAAGGCGAGGCCATTGTGGTGGGGGCGGGTACCACCACCCAGGAGTTGGCGCGCCGGCTCGCCCGGGTTCCCGGACTGACCGTCGTGACCAATTCCCTTCTGGTGGCCCAGGCACTCGCCCATGCCAACCGGGTGGAGGTCGTGATGACCGGCGGCACCCTGCGCGGTTCCAACTACGCCCTGGTGGGTTCGGGGGCGGAACAGTCGCTCCAGGGGCTCAGGGTCTCGCGGGCCTTCCTCTCCGGGAGCGGGCTCACCGCCGAGCGTGGTCTTTCCACGTCCAACATGCTGTCGGCGTCCGTGGACCGGGCGCTGGTGCAGGCCGCCGCGGAGGTCGTGGTCCTCGCCGACCACACCAAGCTCGGTACGGACACGATGTTCCAGACCGTGCCGACGGACCTGATCACACGGCTCGTCACCGACGAGCCCCCGGCCCACGACGACCGGGCCGCCACGGAACTCCAGGCGCTCGCCGACCAGGGGGTGCAGATCGCCGTGGCCGGCGCGTCGGGAGCACCGGGGGGTGATCAGTCCCCGGCGCGGCAGCAACAGCGCCGGGACGTTCCCCTGCCGGGACCCCGCCGCGGCCAGGTCCCCTCACCGGGCCCAACTCTCCGAACGGCCACGGCCCTGGGTGAACCGATTCCGGGTGCGGAGCGGGCACGGGTGGCGGATCTTCGGCGACGCTGAGCTGCTGAAGTCGCGTGATGTGGCTTGACCGGTGGTCCCCCCGGACCCACCGTCGCGGGGGGCAGGAAAACCAGGCGCCCGGCGGACTGACTGCTCCAGTCCGCCGGGCGCCTCGGGATGTCGTACGACTGCTCAGTCCTTGATCTCGCAGATCGCCGCGCCCGAAGTGATCGACGCGCCGACCTCCGCGGACAGGCCCTTGACGGTGCCGGCCTTGTGCGCGTTGAGGGGCTGTTCCATCTTCATCGCCTCGAGGACGACGACGAGGTCGCCCTCCTTGACCTCCTGACCCTCCTCCACGGCGATCTTGACGATCGTGCCCTGCATCGGGGAGGCGAGGGTGTCACCGGAGGCGACGGGGCCGGACTTCTTGGCCGCGCGGCGCTTGGGCTTGGCCCCGGCGGCCAGACCGGTGCGGGCCAGCGACATGCCCAGGGAGACCGGCAGGGAGACTTCCAGGCGCTTGCCGCCGACCTCGACGACGATCGTCTCGCGGTCCGCGTCCTCGTCGGCCTCGGTCTCGGCGGGGGCGGCGAAGGGCTTGACGTCGTTGACGAACTCGGTCTCGATCCAGCGGGTGTGGACCGTGAACGGGTCACCGGAGCCGGTCAGCTCCGGGGCGAACGCCGGGTCGGTGACCACCTTGCGGTGGAAGGGGATGGCGGTGGCCATGCCCTCGACCTGGAACTCCTCCAGGGCGCGGGCGGCGCGCTGGAGGGCCTGCTCGCGGGTGGCGCCGGTGACGATCAGCTTGGCCAGCAGGGAGTCCCACGCGGGGCCGATGACGCTGCCGGACTCGACGCCCGCGTCCAGGCGCACGCCGGGTCCGGAGGGCGCCTCGAAGCGGGTGACGGTGCCCGGGGCGGGCAGGAAGCCCCGGCCCGGGTCCTCACCATTGATGCGGAACTCGAAGGAGTGGCCGCGCAGTTCCGGGTCGCCGTAACCGAGCTCCTCGCCGTCGGCGATGCGGAACATCTCGCGCACCAGGTCGATGCCGGCGACCTCCTCGGTCACCGGGTGTTCCACCTGGAGGCGGGTGTTGACCTCCAGGAAGGAGATCGTGCCGTCCATGCCGACCAGGAACTCCACCGTGCCGGCGCCGACGTAGCCGGCCTCCTTGAGGATGGCCTTGGAGGACGCGTACAGCTCGGCGACCTGGGCGTCGGACAGGAAGGGCGCGGGGGCCTCTTCGACCAGCTTCTGGTGGCGGCGCTGCAGCGAGCAGTCGCGGGTGGAGACGACGACCACGTTGCCGTGGGTGTCGGCCAGGCACTGGGTCTCCACGTGGCGGGGCTTGTCGAGGTAGCGCTCGACGAAGCACTCGCCGCGGCCGAACGCGGCCACGGCCTCGCGCACGGCGGAGTCGTAGAGCTCGGGGACCTCTTCGAGGGTGCGGGCGACCTTCAGGCCGCGTCCGCCACCGCCGAAGGCGGCCTTGATGGCGATCGGCAGGCCGTGCTCCCGGGCGAAGGCGACGACCTCGTCCGAGCCCGAGACCGGGTCGGGGGTGCCGGCCACCAGCGGGGCGCCGGCCCGCTGGGCGATGTGCCGGGCGGCGACCTTGTCACCGAGGTCGCGGATGGCCTGCGGGGGCGGGCCGATCCAGATCAGGCCCGCGTCCAGGACCGCCTGAGCGAACTCGGCGTTCTCGGAGAGGAAGCCGTATCCGGGATGGATGGCGTCCGCGCCCGACTCGCGCGCGGCGCCCAGGACCTTGTCGATGTCCAGATAGCTGGTGGCCGGGGTGTCACCGCCCAGAGCGAACGCCTCATCCGCGGCGCGGACATGCAGAGCGTCCCGGTCCGGGTCGGCGTACACGGCCACGCTCGCGATACCGGCATCCCGGCAGGCCCGGGCAACGCGGACAGCGATTTCGCCACGGTTGGCGATGAGCACCTTGCGCACGATTGAGGCTCCCTCCTTGAAACAAGCCGAGTTTAGGGACTGCCGACACGGCTCTTCGACCCATCCCCTGTGGTGAGCTTCCCCACACGGAGCGTGATGCGAGGCTAGCTCGACCCGCGAAATCCCTTGTCGCACCTCGTTACGCAGGACTCCTCCCGGAAACCCTAGCCCTCCTCTGTGGCCAAGGTCTCTGTGAGAGCGTGCTGCGGACCACTCCGTTTCTTTGTGGAGTCCCTACGAATGGCCCAATGAATCTTTGCCTGCGGCCGAACCCTTGTCCCGGGGTTTACCCGTTAGTAGCGTTCGCGCTGTATTGAACGTAGGTCGGGTATCCAGAGGACGGCTCGAAAGTGGGTGGGGACCGGTGATCCGCAGGCCGGTGGCGTGGGTCGTGGCGGTCGTTCTCTTCGCCGAGGCTCTCGGCGTGGCGATGCTGAACTGGCTCATGGGCAATCTCGTCGACGCGCAGAACATGTCGCTGGCCGGTCTGGACCCGGACGCGATGTCGATGTCCTCGAAGATCGGCGGGATCGTCTTCGGCCTCTACTTCGCGCTGTGCGCGCTGGTCGCCCTGCTGGTGGCGGTGCGCGACCGGCAGCCCGCCGGGTTCGGCCGGGTCCTGCTGATCAGCGCGGCCGTGGTGCACGGCCTGCTGGGCGCGGTCGCCTGGTCGCTGATCGGCCGGCCCCAGTTCCTCTTCATGATCGTGATGCTCGGGCTGATCGTGCTCGTGCTGGTGACCTACGACGGGCAGCGAGGGCCCGTCGCGGCGGAGCCGCAGGACGGGCGGGGTCCGGGTGGACCCGGGGGACCCAAGGAGCCGGAGGGCCCGCAGGGGGCCGACGGCTCGCCGGTCACCTCTCCGCCGGCGCCCACAACTCCGTGATGCCGACGCCGAGCTCGGCCAGCAGCCGGCGCAGCAGCGGCAGGCTGAGGCCGATCACATTGCCGTGGTCGCCGTCGATGCCCTCGATGAACGGGGCCGAACGGCCGTCCAGGGTGAACGCCCCCGCGACATAAAGGGGTTCGCCGGAGGCGACGTACGCGGCGACTTCCTCGTCGGTCGGCTCGCCGAAGCGGACGACGGTCGAGGCGACGCCGGAGACATACCGGCCGCTCGTCGTGTCGTAGACGCAGTGGCCGGTCTGCAGGGTGCCCGCGCGCCCGCGCATGGACTTCCAGCGGGCCGTCGCCTCCTCGGCGTCGGCCGGCTTGCCCAGTGCCTCGCCGTCCAGGTCGAGCACCGAGTCGCAGCCGATCACCAGCGCACCCTTGACCTCGGGTTTCGCGGCCACGACGGAGGCCTTCGCCTCGGCGAGGGCGAGCGCGAGATCGGCGGGGGTGGGGGCGGTGACGGCGTCCTCGTCGACCCCGCTCACGAGTACCTCGGGAGTGAGGCCGGCCTGCCGCAGCAGGTTCAGGCGAGCGGGTGACTGGGAGGCGAGGACGAGTCGGCGGCACGGCTGGTCGGTCATGCGGTCAGCGTAGTCCGATCACAATCATCGCGAGCACCATGGCCAGCGCCAGGAAGATGCTCAGGCGCCGGAGCATCTCCTGCGTGTCGCGCAGTTCCTTGGGGGGTTCGTTCTCGGGGTCGGACCACAGCATGGTTTCCAGCGTGCGGCGATGTCGCGGAGGGCGCCTGAGTACGCGTACTCAACTTCTCCGACGGGTGAGCCCCTACCCCGGCCAGTAGGTGCGCGCCCATGAGGTGGGCCCTGGCTGGGGCAGGCGGTGGGCCGCGATCCGTGACGGGTCGGACCACGCGGCACTCTGTTCCTCGGCGCCGGACGGCGTTGTCGTCGCCGCCGCGGCGCGTGCCCGGACCACCGCCAGGGCGGCGGCGAGCTCCTCCGGGGTGGGGTTACCCCGTACGACCTTGATGTTCATGACGGCTCCCGGCAGGGCTAGAGGGGGATGTTGCCGTGCTTCTTGGGGGGCAGGGACTCGCGCTTGGTGCGCAGCTGGCGCAGGCCCCGGACCACGTGGCGGCGGGTGTCCGACGGCATGATCACGGAGTCGATGTAGCCGCGCTCGGCCGCGATGTAGGGGTTGAGGAGGGCGTCCTCGTACTCCCGGATCAGGCGGGCGCGGGTCGCCTCCAGCTCTCCGGCCGCCTCCGCCTCCGCGATCGTGCGGCGGTGCAGGATGTTGACCGCGCCCTGGGCGCCCATCACGGCGATCTGGGCGGTCGGCCAGGCGAGGTTGAGGTCCGCGCCGAGGTGCTTGGAGCCCATGACGTCGTAGGCGCCGCCGAAGGCCTTGCGGGTGATCACCGTGATCAGGGGAACCGTGGCCTCGGCGTAGGCGTAGATCAGCTTGGCGCCGCGGCGGATGATGCCGTCGTGCTCCTGGTCGACGCCGGGGAGGAAGCCCGGTACGTCGACGAAGGTGATCACCGGGATGTTGAAGGCGTCGCAGGTGCGGACGAAGCGCGCCGCCTTCTCGGACGCGGTGATGTCGAGGCAGCCGGCGAACTGCATCGGCTGGTTGGCCACGATGCCGACCGGGTGGCCCTCGACGCGGCCGTAGCCGGTGAGGATGTTCGGCGCGTACAGCGGCTGCGTCTCGAAGAACTCGGCGTCGTCCAGGATGTGTTCGATCACCGTGTGCATGTCGTACGGCTGGTTCGCGCTGTCCGGCACGAGCGTGTCCAGCTCGCGGTCCTCGTCGGTGATCGCGAGGTCCGCCTCCTCCGGGTAGACCGGCGGCTCGGAGAGGTTGTTGGACGGCAGGTACGACAGCAGCTGCTTGACGTACTCGACGGCGTCCTTCTCGTCCCCGGCCATGTGATGGGCCACGCCGGACACCGCGTTGTGGGTGCGGGCGCCGCCCAGCTCCTCGAAGCCGACGTCCTCACCGGTGACCGTCTTGATGACGTCGGGGCCGGTGATGAACATGTGCGAGGTCTGGTCGACCATGACCGTGAAGTCGGTGATCGCCGGGGAGTACACGGCTCCGCCGGCACAGGGACCGACGACCAGGCTGATCTGCGGGATGACACCGCTCGCGTGGGTGTTGCGGCGGAAGATCTCGCCGTAGGCGCCGAGGGAGGCCACTCCCTCCTGGATCCGCGCACCGCCGGAGTCGTTGATGCCGATGACCGGACAGCCGGTCTTCAGCGCGAAGTCCATCACCTTGACGATCTTCTGGCCGTAGACCTCGCCGAGCGCGCCGCCGAAGACGGTGAAGTCCTGGGAGAACACGGCGACGGGACGGCCGTCGACCGTGCCGTAGCCGGTGACGACACCGTCGCCGTAGGGGCGGTTGTTCTCCAGGCCGAAGTTGGTGGAGCGGTGCCGGGCGAACTCGTCCAACTCGACGAAGGAACCCTCGTCGAGGAGGAGCTCGATGCGCTCACGGGCCGTCAGTTTGCCCTTGGCGTGCTGCTTCTCGACGGCGCGTGCGGAGCCGGCGTGCGTCGCCTCGTCAATACGACGCTGGAGATCCGCGAGTTTGCCCGCGGTGGTGTGAATGTCGGTCGCTTCCGGCTCGGACATCGGGATCGCGGCTCCCTGCCTGCTCAAAAGGGGGGACGGTTACTCATCCGTAGAGTAGTGGTGCCCCTCCGAATCAGCAGTGCGGCGTTTCACACACCTAGGGTGGCTTGCATGACGCCGCGAGATGTTTCAGGAGACGACAGCCGTTGGTCGGATCTCGACCGGCCGCCCCTCAACGCGGCCGCGCTGCGCCGCGGGCTGGTGCGGGAGGGCGGGCTGTGGTCCGGGTTCGAGGTGGTGGCCGGCACCGGCTCCACCAACTCCGACCTGGTGGCCCGTGCCGCCGCGGGCAAGGCGGCCGAGGGCGCGGTCCTCGTCGCCGAGGAGCAGACCGCGGGGCGGGGCCGCCTGGACCGCCGGTGGACCGCACCGCCGCGGTCGGGCCTGTTCTTCTCCGTCCTGCTGACGCCCGGCGATGTGCCGGTGGCCCGCTGGGGCTGGCTGCCACTGCTGACGGGGGTGGCGGTGGCGACGGGGCTGTCACGGGCCGCGGGTGTCGATACGGCCTTGAAGTGGCCCAACGACCTGCTCGTGACCGTGGGCGGCGAGGAACGCAAGGCCGGCGGAATCCTCGCGGAGCGGGCGGGCGACGACGGCGTCGTCGTGGGCGTGGGCATCAACGTCACCCTCCGGGAGAACGAGCTGCCGGTCCCGACCGCGGGTTCGCTGGCGCTGGCCGGAGCGGTGAGCACGGACCGGGACCCCCTGCTGAGGGCTGTACTGCGCTCCCTGGAGGAGTGGTACGAGCGCTGGCGCGCGGCGGCGGGCGACCCGACGGTGAGCGGCCTCCAGGAGACGTACGCGGCGGGGTGCGCGACGCTGGGAAGGACGGTACGGGCGGAGCTGCCGGGTGACCGCTCACTGGTCGGCGAGGCGGTCGCGGTGGACGGCGACGGCCGTCTGGTGATCGCGACGGAGGAGGGCGTACAGGAACCGGTGGGGGCAGGAGACATCGTCCACCTGCGACCGGCGTGAGCGGAGCTGTCCCACATCAAGGAGTGAGGACGTGAGCTGGCGCACACCTACCGTACAGTTGAGGCCGGTCGATACCTGACCGTGACAGATCGGAAGGGCAGCAGGCGTGACCGCAGACGACACGGGCTCCGGCGCGGACGCGACCCCGCACCCGCTCGCCGTGCGTCTCGAGCAGCTCATCCTCGGCGCGGAGCGGCGTTACACCCCTTTTCAGGCGGCCCGCACCGCCGGTGTCTCCATGGAGCTGGCCACCCGTTTCTGGCGGGCGATGGGCTTCGCCGACGTCGGCCAGGCCAAGGCCTTCACCGAGGCGGACGTCCTCGCGCTGCGCCGGCTCGCCGGTCTTGTCGAGGCGGGGCTGCTGAGCGAGGCCATGGCCGTACAGGTGGCACGGTCCACCGGGCAGACCACCGCCCGGCTCGCCGAGTGGCAGATCGACTCCTTCCTGGAGGGCCTGACCGACCCCCCGGAGCCGGGCATGACCCGCACCGAGGTGACGTACCCGATCATCGAGCTGCTCCTGCCCGAGCTGGAGGAGTTCCTCGTCTACGTCTGGCGCCGCCAGCTCTCCGCCTCGGCGGGCCGGGTCGTGCAGGCCGCCGACGACGAGGAGATGGTCGACCGGCGGCTGTGCGTCGGCTTCGCCGACCTCGTCGGGTTCACGCGGCTGACCCGCCGGATGGAGGAGGAGGAGCTCGGCGAGCTCGTCGAGGCCTTCGAGACCACCGCCGCCGACCTCGTCGCCGCGCGCGGCGGGCGGCTCATCAAGACGCTCGGTGACGAGGTGCTGTACGCGGCCGACGACGCGGCGGTGGCCGCCGAGATCGCCCTGCGGCTGATCGAGACCATGGCGAACGACGAGACCATGCCCGAGCTGCGCGTCGGCATCGCCTTCGGCACGGTGACCACCCGTATGGGCGATGTCTTCGGTACGACGGTGAACCTCGCCTCCCGGCTGACCTCGATAGCTCCCCGCGACGCGGTTCTCGTCGACAGCGCCTTCGCGGAGGAGCTGATCCGCACCGGCGAGGCACCCGCCTCCGAGGCCGAGGCGGCCGAGGCCGCGGCCACCGCCGAGAAGGAGGGCGAGGAGCCGCCGACGTATCGCTTCGCGCTCCAGCCGATGTGGCAGCGGCCGGTGCGTGGACTCGGCGTCGTCGAGCCCTGGCTGCTGACCCGCAGGGACGCGCCCCCTCCCAGCTAGCCGCGCTGCTGCACGCACAGGCCGATGATCGGTACGCACAGGCCGGGTGCGGGCTGCGTCGTGTGCGCGGGCTGGGTCGTGTGAGCGGGTGCCGGTGCCGGTGGGGGCGTGGTCCGGGCCGGTGGCGGGGCCGTGGTCGGCGCCGGTGGGTGGGGCGTGGTGGACGCCGTGCGGGTCGGTGCCGGGGTGTTCGGCGCCTCCGGGATCGTCGTGGGGGCCGCCGCGAGGGGCAGTGGTACGGCGGTCGCGGACCCCGTCGGGGCCTGCGAGGCGCCCGGTGTGGGCGTCGCGCGGATCCCGCCCATCGCCGTGGTCGACGACGGGCTCGCCTGCGGGACGGAGCCCACGGTCGCGGCGGCGTTCGTCGCTCGGTCGGGGCCTGCGTCGATGTCCGTGTCCGTGCCCGGGGCGGCCTGGGGGTCCGCCTCCGTCGCGCCGAAGCCGCCCACTCCCGCGTCGGGGGTCATCCGTACGAGGCTCAGGGCGCCGGCGGCCAGGGCGAGGCCGCCCGCCGCGAGGAGGACCTTGCGGGGGCGGGGCTTGCGGTGGCGGCCGCGTGGTCCGAACAGGCGGGTGGTGCCCGTGTCGGTGCCGGTGTCGGTGCCGTCCGCCAGTCGTGTCGTCGCCGTCATGCTTCCTCCCCTGTGTGCCTGCGCCCCCGTGCGTCGTGGCGGGGCGCACGTTATGCGCTGCTGTGGGCGGTGGGTGAGGAGTTGGGCGGGTTGTCACTCGAACGGGGTGTCGGGTGGGTCGGCGGGAACCTTTCGCGGTGGGGGTGGGGCTGCGATGATCGGAGCGTTCTTGTTAACCCGCGTTAACCGGGAGGGTGCCATGGGTGAGGAGCGGTTCGGGGAGTTCGTGCTGGTGCGGCGGCATGAGGAGGGGCATGTCGCCGAGCTGGTTCTCGACCGGCCCAAGGCGATGAACGCGGTCTCCACGGAGATGGCGCGGTCCGTCGCCGCCGCCTGCGCCTCGCTGGGGGGTGATGAGGGGGTGCGGGTTGTCGTGGTGACCTCCACGCATGAGCGGGCGTTCTGTGTCGGGGCGGATCTGAAGGAACGGAACTCCTTCAGTGACGCGGAGCTGCTGCGGCAGCGGCCGGTGGCCCGGGCGGCGTACACGGGGGTGCTGGAGTTGCCTGTGCCGACGATCGCCGCGGTGCACGGGTTCGCGTTGGGCGGGGGGTTCGAGCTGGCACTGTCGTGCGACCTGATCGTGGCCGACCGTACGGCGGTGGTGGGACTGCCGGAGGTGTCGGTGGGGGTGATCCCCGGCGGCGGGGGGACGCAGTTGCTGCCTCGGCGGGTCGGGGCGGCGCGGGCTTCCGAGCTGATCTTCACCGCGCGGCGGGTGGAGGCGGAGGAGGCGCGTCGGCTGGGACTGGTGGATCAGCTGGTGGAGGCTGGGCAGGACCGGGCGGAGGCGCTTTCGCTGGCGGCTCGGATCGCCGCGAACTCGCCCGTGGGGCTGCGGGCGGCGAAGCGGGCGCTGCGGCTCGGGCAGGGGCTGGACCTGCGGGCCGGACTCGAGGTGGAGGACGCGGCGTGGCGGGCGGTGGCGTTCTCGGGGGACCGGGCGGAAGGGGTGGCGGCCTTTAACGAGCGCCGGGCCCCGCGGTGGCCTCCGGCGGTGTGACGTGCAGTGCCTGCGGCGGCCTGTTTCGGTTCGGTGGGGGCGGGCGTTGTGCGCAGTTCCCCGCGCCCCTGATGCCTGCGGCGGCCCGTTTCGGCTTCGGTGGGGGTGCTTGTAGCGCGTGCGGTCTGGTGGGTGGGTGGGGGTTATCCGTCCTCGGTCCGGCGGCTCGGTCCCTTGGGCGGCGCTCGGTAACGGACGCCGGCCGCTGCGGGCGGACACCCCCCACCCCGTCCCCTGCACGCCGTACGCGGCCAGCGGCCCGTCGTGGCGCGGGGTGCGGGGAGCGGTCTGTCGTGGCGCGGGGTGCGAGGACCGGTCCGGCGTGGTCGGCGAGGTGGTGATCGGTCCGTCGTGGCGCAGGTGACTGCAACTCCCCAGGGGCGCGGGGAACTGCGCGACCAGCCCCCA
>NZ_KQ948657.1:0-430613 GCF_001514145.1 Streptomyces canus | reverse complement strand
CTGGCCTGTACACGCGCAAGGACCCGGTGTGGCACCCCTGTAGGCGCCCTGCTCAGGCCCAGCGCAGCTGCCCGCGGGGAACTGCGCCCAGCCCCCACTGGCCTGTACACGCGCAAGGGCCCGGTGTGGGACCCCCGTAGGCGCCCGGCTCAGGCCCAGCGCAGCTGCCCGCGCGACCAGCCACAACGGACCCGCACCCGCCCGACAACCGACCCTGGCACTCCCGTAGGCGCCCGGCTCAGGCCCAGCGCAGCTGACCGTGTTCTCGAACGGCCCAACCACAACCGAGCCCCCACCCGAATCCTCCCTAGCCTGGAGTGATGGGTGAGGACATCCGGCTGGCCGCCGTCGTGGCGTTGGCTCAGGGCATGGCCGCGGCCCACGGCTCGCGGGAGGCGTGGCGGGCCGCCGCCGCTGGGGCGTGCCGTGCGCTCGGGGGGAGTTTTGCCGCGTTGTCCGTGTGGGAGCGGGAGCTCGGGCGGCTCAGGGTGCTGGTGAACGTGGGGGAGCTGGCCGCCGGTGAGGAGGAGTTTCCCGACGGTGAGGCCTACCCCGTGCACCAGTTTCCGGAGATCACCGAGTTTCTGCACGAGCGGTGGGCCGGGGGCGGTGAGCCCAACGCGTGGGTCGAGACGGCGGAGGGGCCTGCGGCCGGGGGGCGGCCCGGGTATGTGCATCAGCGTGTCGCCGCGCTGCGCAGGAGGGGCCGTGGGAGCTGTGTCGTCGCTCCGATCGTGCTGAACGGGCGGGCATGGGGGGAGCTGTATGTCGCCCGGCCCGCCGGTGCCCCCGTCTTCGGGCGGGAGGACGCCGACTTCGCCACCGTTCTGGCCTCCGTGGTCGCCGCCGGAATCGCCCAGGCGGAGCGGCTGGAGGAGGCGAGACGGCTGGCGTTCACGGACGCGCTGACCGGGCTCGCCAATCGCCGTGCCGTTGACGTGCGGCTCGACGAGGCCGTCGACCGGCACAAGAGGGACGGTGTCGTCGTCAGCCTCGTCGTCTGTGATCTGAACGGGCTCAAGCGGGTCAACGACACCCGTGGGCACGCCGTGGGCGACCGGTTGCTGGAACGATTCGGCTCGGTGCTCTCGCTGTGCGGGGCCATGCTGCCGGGCGCCCTCGCCGCGCGGCTCGGCGGGGACGAGTTCTGTCTGCTCGCCGTCGGCCCGTCCGCCGACGACGTGGTCAAGGCGGCCGATGAACTCTGCCGGCGGGCCGGGGAGTTGGAACTGGGCGAGGGGGTGGCCTGTGGTGTCGCCTCCACCGCGGATCCGATCGGGCCCGTTCAGTCCGCCCGGCGGCTGTTCCGGCTCGCCGACGCCGCGCAGTACCGGGCCAAGGCCGAACGCGCCGTC
This sequence comes from Streptomyces canus, assembly GCF_001514145.1. Classification (GTDB taxonomy): domain Bacteria; phylum Actinomycetota; class Actinomycetes; order Streptomycetales; family Streptomycetaceae; genus Streptomyces; species Streptomyces canus. The sequence continues at coordinate 429,258 of NZ_KQ948657.1, read as the reverse complement.
AAGCCCGTCGTCGCGGGTCGCGCGGGGCCCGACGATCCCGTCGTACGGCTGGCCGATGCCGCTCCCTCCGGGGAGACGGCCGAGCGGCGGCAGTTCCGTGGGCGACTGCCCTGAGCGGGTGCGTACGTGTAAGGGGCGTAACCCCGACCCAGTAGTGACATCCTGGAATTCAATGCGTACGCTCCTGAATATGGATATGCACACTGTGGTGGTGGGGACGTCCGGGGTCACCGCGTCCGACGTCCTTGCCGTGGCACGAGGCGGTGCCCGCATCGAGCTCTCCGAGGAGGCGGTCGCCGCTCTGACCGCGGCCCGCGGGATCGTGGAGGCCCTCGCGGCCAAGCCCGAGCCCGTCTACGGCGTCAGCACCGGCTTCGGTGCCCTCGCGACCCGGCACATCAGCCAGGAGCTCCGCGCCCAACTGCAGCGCAACATCGTCCGTTCGCACGCCGCGGGGATGGGGCCGCGGGTGGAGCGGGAGGTCGTAAGGGCGCTGATGTTCCTGCGGCTCAAGACCGTCTGCTCGGGACACACGGGGGTGCGGCCCGAGGTCGCGCAGACCATGGCCGACGTGCTCAACGCCGGGATCACACCGGTGGTCCACGAATACGGTTCGCTCGGCTGCTCCGGTGATCTCGCCCCGCTGTCCCACTGTGCCCTCACGCTGATGGGGGAGGGCGACGCCGAGGGGCCGGACGGTGTGGTGCGGCCTGCCGGTGAGCTGCTCGCCGAGCACGGGATCGAGCCGGTCGAGCTGCGGGAGAAGGAGGGACTCGCCCTTCTCAACGGCACCGACGGCATGCTCGGGATGCTGGTCATGGCGCTCGCCGATCTGGACATGCTCTACAAGTCCGCCGACATCACCGCCGCCCTGTCGTTGGAGGCCCTGCTCGGTACCGACAAGGTGCTCGCACCCGAGCTGCACGCCATCCGGCCGCATCCGGGCCAGGGGGCCTCCGCCGCCAACATGCTGGCCGTGCTGCAGGGTTCGGAGCTCACCGGGCATCACCAGGACGACGCGCCCCGGGTCCAGGACGCCTACTCCGTGCGCTGCGCGCCGCAGGTCGCCGGGGCCGGGCGGGACACGATGGCGCATGCGCGGCTGGTGGCGGAGAGGGAGTTGGCGTCCGCGGTGGACAACCCCGTCGTCCTGCCGGACGGTCGCGTCGAGTCCAACGGCAACTTCCATGGTGCGCCCGTCGCTTACGTCCTCGACTTCCTCGCCATCGCCGTCGCCGATCTCGCGTCGATCGCCGAGCGGCGCACCGACCGGCTGCTCGACAAGAACCGGTCCCACGGGCTGCCGCCGTTCCTCGCGGACGACGCCGGTGTCGACTCCGGGCTGATGATCGCCCAGTACACGCAGGCCGCGCTGGTCAGCGAGTTGAAGCGGCTGGCCGTACCGGCGTCCGCGGACTCGATCCCGTCGTCCGCCATGCAGGAGGACCACGTCTCGATGGGGTGGTCGGCCGCGCGCAAGCTGCGCACCGCCGTCGGCAACCTCACCCGGGTTCTCGCCGTCGAGCTCTACGCCGCCTCGCGCGCCGTCGAGTTGCGCCAGGGTCTGAGCCCGGCGCCGGCGACGCAGGCCGTCATCAGCGCCGTACGCAAGGCGGGTGTCGAGGGTCCCGGTCCCGACCGGTTCCTGGCGCCGGACCTCGCCGCGGCGGACGCGTTCGTGCGCGAGGGGCGGCTGGTCGAGGCGGTGGAGACGGTCACCGGGCCGTTGCGGTAAGGGGGACGGGCCCCGCCGTACGACGACGGCGGGGCACGGAGCGCTATTTGAGCTTGCCCACCTGGGCGTCGATCACAGCGAGCGGGACGGCTGACGTCTTGCCGCTCTCCATCGAGGCGAAGTCGACCGAGTAGTACGTGGAGACGACGGTACCGACGCGCACCGCCTCCACGGTGAAGGTTCCCGTGCCCTCGCCGTCCATGTCGGCGTCCAGGACGAAGGCCACCGAGTCGTCACCCTTGCCGGAAGCCTTGCCGGTGGCGATCTTGGTGATCTTCATCTCCTCGCCCTGGGCCGTGATGCCGAACCCGCCGGAGCAGGGGGCGATCCCGTCGGAGACGGCCTTGAGGGCCTTCGCGGCGCCGTCGCCCTCGTACGAGGACAGGCCCACGCTGGTCATGCTGACGTTGAAGGAGTTCCCGACGCGCTCCTCCGACGTGACGGTGTTGCTCGCGCCCGTGTCGGTGTCGCCTGGGGGCAGGCCGGTCAGGGCGTAGGCGAGCGGGGCGCACGCGGCCTTGTCCGTCTTCAGCTCGCTCCGGGACTTCGGCAGGGTGTCGTCGCCGTCGGCGATCTTGTCCCTGGGCAGGTCGCTCTGGACGAGCAGCAGCTTCTCCAGGTCGGCCGCGCCGAGCGCCTTCGCGGCGGCCGTGGCCGGCGAGGCGGACGCCTCCGACGGCCGGGGGCTCTCGGATGCCTTCGAGTCGTCGTCCGAGCCGCCGCCGCACCCGGTGATGAGCGCGAGCGACAGCACACCCATGGCCGCCGTGACACCTGTGCGCACCGTCGATGATCTCTTCATGCGCGGACTATGAAGGCCGGGTCAAGAGCACGTCAAGCCCGTTTAAAACCCCAGTCGTTCGCGACGTACCGAATAGACGACGAAGCCCGCACCCAGAGTGAGGAACAGGGTGCCGCCGACGACGTACGGCGTGGTGTCGAAGCTGCCGGTGTCGGCGAGCCGCGTGTCGTCCACGGACGTCTCCGCGCTCGTGGTCGTGACCCGCGCCTGCGCTGTGACCTGCGGGGACGGCTCTGTTCTCGCCGGGCTGTCCTGGGATGCGTTGGCGGACGGGACGAACCACAGGGCGCCCAGAAGGGTCCCCGCGGCGGTGGCGGTCAGCAACGGACGGCGAACGGATGACACGGAATATCGATCCCCTTGTGGTGCTGGCGAATTGGCCGTGTGGGGCGATGTTAGTGAAAGGCGCGGGTCACGGGAAAGTCACGGGAGGGATGGGCTTTACGCTCCGGGCATGAGCACTGAAGAGACATCACGTTTTGTACGGCTTCGGGTGGAACTCGTCGTCGAGGTCGACGACCAGGACGCCGTGACCCGGGCCGCGCTGGCGCGGATCGCGGAGGATCCGGACATGCCGGACGACGAGCGGGCGCACGCCGAGGGTGCTGTGACGGAAGACACTGCGGAGGCGCTCGCCTACCTCGTGGACCCGTTCGACCTGGTCGGGGACCTGGCGGGCGTCGAACTGGCCCAGGCCTCCTGGAGCAGCGAGCAGATCGACTACGACCCGGATTCGCCGGACTGGGACCTCGACGAGGATGATGTCCAGGAGGACGAGGAAGAAGAGGCCGTCGGCTGAGCGCGCTTGGGGAAAACGTGACCCCGGGCGGCAACCGCCGTCCGGGGTTTCGTCGTCTCATGGGTCGCACGCACCGACAGCCACACCCTCCGCCACGGCGGACGTGGTGTGCCCCACACCTTCTCAAAAGGTGGAACGGGACGAACCGGTCGTAGCGTTTAGGTTTTATTGACGGGGACTCTCGGGGTTTCTGGGATTCGGCGACGATGGAGAAGCGTGTGATGACGGTCAGTAAGCGGCGCAGGGGCCTGACGGTCGCGTCCGCACTGCTCGGCGGGGTGCTGGTGCTCTCGGCCTGTTCCGGTGGCGACGACTCCTCGTCGAGCGGCGGCGGCGGCGACACCTCACAGGCCAAGGCCGACGAGGCGGCGGCCAAGAAGAGCTCCCAGGCCGAAATCAAGATCACGCCCAAGGACGGCACGGACAACGCCTCCATCAACAACTCCGCCGCCGTCACCGTGAGCAAGGGCACGCTCACCGACGTGACGATGACGACGACCGACGGCACGAAGGTCGCCGGCGAGCTGTCCGCCGACAAGACCAGCTGGAAGCCCGACACCCAGCTGGAGCGCTCGACGACCTACAAGGTCGCCGCGGAGGCCAAGGACACCGACGGTCTCGTGGCCCACGAGAACGCCTCGTTCACGACGGTCTCCCCGGCCAACAGCTTCATAGGCAACTTCACGCCGGAGGACGGCTCGACGGTCGGCGTGGGCATGCCGGTGTCGATCAACTTCGACAAGGCGATCAGCAACAAGGCGGCCGTCCAGAAGGGCATCACCGTCTCCTCCAGCAGCGGTCAGGAGGTCGTCGGTCACTGGTTCAACGCCAACCGCATCGACTTCCGCCCCGAGGACTACTGGAAGGAGAACTCCACCGTCACGCTGAAGCTCGCGCTCGACGGTGTCGAGGGCGCCTCCGGTGTCTATGGCGTCCAGCAGAAGACGGTCACGTTCAAGATCGGTCGCAACCAGGTCTCGTATGTCGACGCCAAGACCAAGCAGATGAAGATCACGCACAACGGCACGACGATCAAGACCATCCCGATCTCGGCCGGTTCGCCGGAGAACAAGACGTACGAAGGCGTCATGGTGATGTCCGAGAAGTTCAAGGAGACGCGCATGAACGGCGCGACCGTGGGCTTCACCGACGACGACGGCAAGGGCGAGTACGACATCAAGGACGTGCCGCACGCCATCCGGCTCACCAACTCCGGCACCTTCGTGCACGGCAACTACTGGGGCGCCAAGTCCGTCTTCGGCAACGTGAACACCAGCCACGGCTGCGTGGGCCTGTCCGACACCAAGGGCGCCAACGACACCGGCACGGCGGGCTACTGGTTCTACACCAACTCGATCGTCGGCGACGTGGTGGTCGTCTCCAACACCGGCGACAAGACGGTGGCCCCGGACAACGGCCTCAACGGCTGGAACCTGAACTGGGCGGACTGGAAGGCGGGGTCGGCGGTCTGACGGACGCCGGCCGACTGACGCGGGAAGGCGGTCACCCCTTGGGGGGTGGCCGCCTTCCCGCGTTTCCTCCCGTGGTCGCGCTACGCGTCCGGGCCGAGTGAGGCGAGGCCGTAGGAGTATCTCTGACAGGCTCGTCCGGGGTGGTTGCCGGCTCACAGACAGCCTTCTCATGCAGCTCTTATTCGTGGCTTATGGAGTCATCACGCGCCGTACCTAGCTTGCGGCCATGTTCTTCACCTACCTGAGGCGCGAACTGCGCCGCCGCAGAAAGGCGGCCCTCGTCGTCGCCTCCGGGCTCGCGCTCGGGATCGCGCTGGTCATCGTGGTCAGCTCCGTGTCGTCCGGCATGGGGAAGGCCCAGGACAAGGTCCTGCAGTCGCTGTACGGGCTGGGCACCGACATGACGGTCACCAAGGCCGCCCAGCCGCAGGCCAGTTCGTCGGAGCGGCCGCGTTTCCAGTTCGACGCGCAGGACAATGGCTCCGACTCGGAGCAGAGCAGCGACCGGGTGCTGGTGCAGGGGTTCCAGACCCTGTCCACCTCCACGGTCTCCAAGGTCGACCAGCAGACCGGGGTCTCGGACGCGGTCGGCGGGCTGAGCCTGCAAGTCATCAAGATCAACGGCCAGTTCACGCGCGGCGAGTTCCAGCGGAACGGCAACGGGGGCGGTGAAGGCGGCGGCCGGAACGGCGGCGGCACCGGTCAGCCGCAGGGTGAAGTGCGGGGCGGCGGCGCGAACTTCGACGTCAACAACTACTCCGTCTACGGCACCGACGTCACCAAGGCGGCCCTCGGCCCGCTGACCTCCTCCAAGATCACCAGCGGCCGTACGTTCACGTCGACCGAGAGCGCGGCGAAGGTCGCCGTCGTCGACTCCGCGTACGCCAAGGAGAAGAAGCTCAAGGTCGGTTCCACCGTCACCATCAAGAGCGTCAAGTTCAAGGTGATCGGTATCGCCACCGCGGACAGCGGGGACGCGGCCGCCAACGTCTACATCCCGCTCACCCAGGCGCAGACCCTCAGCGACTCGAAGAACAAGGTCACCACGATCTACGTCAAGGCGACCGACTCGCAGAAGATCGACTCCGTCAAGTCGACGATCCAGAAGAACATCTCGGGTACGACGGTGACGACCTCGGCGGACCTCGCGGACACGGTGTCGGGGTCGCTGTCGACGGCCTCCTCGCTCGCCACGAACGTCGGCAAGTGGCTGTCGATCGCCGTGCTGGTCGCCGCGTTCCTCGTCGCCGGTCTGCTGACCTCGTCCGCGGTGTCCCGTCGGGTGCGGGAGTTCGGCACGCTCAAGGCGCTGGGATGGAAGTCGGGGCGGGTGACCCGGCAGGTCGTCGGCGAGGCGATGGTGAACGGGCTGCTGGGCGGGGCGCTGGGCATCGCGCTGGGCCTGGCGGGCGCGTACGTCGTGACGGCCATCAGTCCCACGCTGCAGGCCCAGTTGGGCGGTGGTGGTGGCACGGGTGGCGGCGGAGGCTTCGGCGGTGGGTTCGGCCGTCGGGCGGCCGCCAAGACGCTGGACGTCTCCCTGACCGCTCCGGTCAGCCTTACGACGGTGTCGATCGCGGTCGGGCTGGCGGTGGCCGGCGGTCTCATCGCCGGGGCGTTCGGCGGCTGGCGCGCGTCGCGGCTGCGGCCGGCGGACGCGTTGCGCCGCGTCGAGTAGTGGCCGTCGGCGGTGGCCGGCCGTCGCTCACCCGCGCTGGTGCGCCTACGGACGTGCCTCGCCATGCCGTCTCGCGGCTGCGGGTGCGTCGTGGCCGGTCGCGCCCACGCGGCGGAGCCGCTGATCGATACGGCCCCGCGCCCCTTCGGGGCACGGCCGGCCCGCCGCCGACAACGACTCGCCCACCTCCAACCCCACCCACCCAGGAGTCACCATGTACGAACTCAGAAGCGTCACCAAGCGCTACTCCCGAGGCAAGGACACCGTCGACGCGCTCGCCGGTGTCGACCTCACCATCGCCGACGGGGACCGTCTCGTCATCCAGGGCCCCACGGGCGGCGGCAAGTCCACCCTGCTCCAGATGCTCGGCGGACTGGACAAGCCCACGGAGGGCGAAGTCGTGCTCGACGGCACCGACTTGGCCAAGCTGTCGGAGGCCAAGCTCACCAAGGTCCGCAGCGAGAACATCGGCTTCGTCTTCCAGTCCTTCAACCTCATCCCCACCCTCACCGCCCAGGAGAACGTCGAGACCGCCCTCGTACCCCTCGGCGTGAAGGTGAAGGAGCGACGGGAGCGGGCGGCCGAGGCCCTCACCTCCGTCGGGCTCGGGGAGCGACTGAGGCATCTGCCCTCCGAGTTGTCCGGTGGACAGCAGCAGCGCGTCGCCATCGCCCGCGCCCTCGTCAAGCAGCCGAAGGTACTCCTCGCCGACGAACCCACCGGCAACCTCGACGAGTCGATGCGCGACGAGATCATGGACGTACTCGAACGCATGTGGAAGGAGCTGGGGCTGACCTTCATCATGGTCACCCACGACTCCGCCATCGCGAAGAAGGCCCCCCGCCTCGCCACCATCCGCAAGGGCAGGATCACGGTGAAGGAGAACGCCGTCTCCTGAGCCGGGAACCCCAACTCCCTCTGAACCCGGCAGTCTTGTAACAGACTTTGCTGTCGGGCAGTTGTCTATTGAGGTCGTGATCACCCCTCGGCATACTTCGAGCACCGGGGGGTGCACGTATATGCGTGCGAGTCTGCCCCCGCCCGGGTGAACGGGGAATTCACCCGGTCCTTCTGCAAGGGGGAAACTTGCGCAGACAAGTGAAAAAGGCATGCGCGGCGACGATCGCCACAGCGGCCGCGGTAGCGCTCGCGGCGGGCATGACCAGCCCGGCGTCGGCGGATGCGAAGACTTCGAGCGTCTCGCAGTCGAACAAGGCGCAGCTCACGCCCAAGCACCGCATCACCCTGATCACCGGTGACCGCGTCGTCGTGGACGCCAAGGGCCGCGTCGTGGGCCTGGAGCCCGCGAAGGGCCGCGAACACATACCGGTGCAGCTCCGCAAGGCCGACGGCCACACCTATGTGCTGCCGTCCGACGTCGTCCGCCTGGTGTCCAGCGGCAAGCTCGACCAGCGGCTGTTCGACGTCACCGAGCTCAACAAGGCCGCCACCCGCAAGTCCCAGAGCAAGGGACTGAAGGTGATCGTCGGCTACAAGGGCGCGGCGAGCACGGCCAAGGGCGACGTCCGGGACGCGGGCACGCTCCGCCACTCCCTGGCCTCCCTGAACGCCGACGCGGTACAGACGCCGAAGGAGGACGCGCCCGAGCTGTGGGACGCGGTCACCAACGGCGACAAGACCGCCTCCGGCATCGCGCACGTCTGGCTCGACGGCGTCCGCAAGGCCAGCCTCGACAAGTCCGTGCCGCAGATCGGCGCCCCGACCGCCTGGGCCAAGGGCTACGACGGCAAGGGCGTCAAGATCGCCGTCCTGGACACCGGCATCGACGCGACCCACCCGGACCTCAAGGACCAGGTGATCGCGGCCAAGAACTTCTCCACCTCCGCCGACGCGACCGACAAGTTCGGCCACGGCACCCACGTCGCCTCCATCGCGGCCGGTACCGGCGCGAAGTCGGGCGGCAAGTACAAGGGTGTGGCGCCGGGCGCCAAGCTGCTCAACGGCAAGGTGCTCAGCGACGACGGCTACGGCGAGGACTCTGAGATCCTCGCCGGCATGGAGTGGGCGGCCGAGCAGGGCGCCGACGTCGTCAACCTCAGCCTGGGCGGCGGCGACACCCCGGAGATCGACCCGCTGGAAGCCGAGGTCAACAAGCTCTCGGAGACCAAGGGCATCCTGTTCGCCATCGCCGCCGGCAACGAGGGCGACTTCGGCGACCAGACCATCGGCTCCCCGGGCAGCGCCGCCTCGGCCCTGACCGTCGGCGCGGTCGACGACAAGGACAAGCTGGCGTCCTTCTCCAGCACCGGCCCCGGCCTCGACGGGCAGATCAAGCCCGACGTGACCGCGCCCGGCGTGGACATCACCGCGGCCGCCGCTCCCGGCAGCCTCATCGCCAAGGAGGTCGGCGAGAAGCCGGCCGGCTACCTCACCATCTCCGGTACGTCGATGGCGACCCCGCATGTCGCGGGCGCGGCGGCGATCCTCAAGCAGGAGCACCCGGACTGGGGCTACGCCGAACTGAAGGGCGCCCTGACGGGCTCCACGAAGGGCGGCAAGTACACCCCGTTCCAGCAGGGTTCGGGCCGTATCCAGGTCGACCAGGCCATCAAGCAGACCGTCATCGCCGACCCGGTGTCGGTGAGCTTCGGCACGCAGTCGTGGCCGCACACCGACGACAAGCCGGACACCAAGAAGGTGACGTACCGCAACCTCGGTACGAAGGACGTCACGCTGAAGCTGTCGTCGACGGCCACCAACCCGAAGGGCCAGGCCGCTCCGGCCGGCTTCTTCAAGCTGGGCGCCACCACGGTGACGGTCCCGGCGAACGGCGGCACGGCATCCGTCGACCTCACCGTCAACACCAAGCTGGGCGGCACGCTCGACGGTGCCTACTCGGCGTACGTGACCGCGACGGGCGGCGGCCAGACCGTCCGCACGGCGGCCGCGGTGCAGCGCGAGGTCGAGTCGTACGACGTCACGCTGAAGGTCCTCGGCCGTGACGGTCAGCCGACCAAGAACTACTCGAGCGACCTGAGCGGTATCTCCGGCCTCGGCAACGGCAAGTGGTACACGCCGTACGACGAGGACGGCACCGTCACCGTGCGCGTGCCCAAGGGCGGTTACGTCCTCAGCACCACGACCTTCGTGGACCCGAAGGACGTCACCAAGGGCACCGACTGGCTGGTCCAGCCGAAGCTGAACGTCACCAAGAGCACGACGGTCACGCTGGACGCGCGCAAGGCCAAGCCGGTCGACATCACCGTGCCGGACGCGGCCGCCAAGTCGGAGTTCGTCTCGCCCGGCTTCCAGATCGAGACGCCCGACGGCGGCTACGGCTTCGGCTGGTTCCTGGACTCGTACGCGGGCTTCAACACCGCGCACGTCGGTCCGCAGGTGACCGACGGCTCGCTCACCGAGCAGTTCGACGGCCACTGGAGCAAGGGCGCCACCGAGCAGTACGACACCGTCGCCGGCGGCAAGGTCAAGCAGTTCGCCACCGGTTACACCAAGCACTACAAGGCGAGCGAGCTGGCCAAGGTGAAGGTCGGCATGGGCGCCGCCGCCAGCGGCAAGAAGGGCTCGATCAACGCCGTGGGCTGGCTGCCCGGCTCCTTCTCCGCCTCCTCGATCGCCATCCAGCAGACCCTGCCCAGCACCCGCACCCTGCACCTGTCCACCCTCAGCGGCGTCAAGTGGGGGATGGACTTCGAGCAGGACAGCGGTGTCGACCCGGACGGCTTCCCGATCGCCGACGCGTACTACACGCTCGGCGCCGCGCAGTCCTTCAAGGGCGGCAAGTCCTACGGGAAGACCTTCAACACCGCGGTCTTCGGCCCGCATCTCAACGCCGACTTCGGTCTGTACCGCAGCGGCAACGAGATCTTCGGCTCCCTCCCGCTGTTCGCGGACGCCAACGCTCACGCGGGTTCCTCGGCGTTCACCTCGGTCAACACCACGCTGTACAAGAACGGCGTCAAGGTCGGCTCCAACGACGACCCGCTGTTCGGCGAGAAGACCTTCAAGGTCCCGGCCGGCCAGGCCTCGTACAAGCTGACGACCTCGGTCAAGCGCACCGTCAAGGTCGCGGCGGCCTCCACCCGGATCGACGCCAGCTGGACGTTCTCGTCCAAGAAGACGGCCGACCTCACCAAGCTGCCCGCCTCCACGGTCCGCTTCAACGCGGCCACGGGTCTGGACAGCCGCGTCGAGGCCGGCAAGACGGTCAAGATCCCGCTGACCGTCGAGGGCTCCGCCAAGGGCTCCAACCTGAAGTCCCTCGCGGTGTACGTGTCGTACGACTACGGCCAGACCTGGAAGAAGGTCACGGTCTCGGGCGGCAAGATCACCGTGAAGAACCCGGCGAAGGGGAAGGCCATCTCCTTCCACGCCAAGATCGCCGACAAGAAGGGCAACAAGTCGACGATCTCGATCTACAACGCGTACTACGGAAAGTGATCTGTAGGACGCAGTAAGGGAAAGGCCCGCCGGAAGCACTGCTTCCGGCGGGCCTTCTCCGTGCCTCAGCCCGCCGTCCAGGGCCGCAGCTTCTCCGGGTTCCGTACCGCCCAGATACGGGTGACCCGGTCGTCCTCGACATCGAGGGCGAGGACCGCCTGAACGGTGTCGTCCACCTCGACCACCAGGCCCGGCCGGCCGTTCACCGTGCGTTCCACAAGGGCCAGTCCGGGGGCCCCGGTGACGAGGCCGGCCAGGAAGCGGGCGATCGGCTCACCGCCGTGGAGCGGGACGGGCAATGCGGTGACGAGGCCGCCGCCGTCGCTGGTCGCCACGGCGTTCGGGTCGAGGAGCTGGACGAGAGCGCCGATGTCCTTCGCCTGCCAGGCCTCCTTGAAATCCCGCACCACACCCGCTTGCCCGGCCGTCGACGTCGTGGTGGGCCGGGCCTCGCGCACGCGCCGGCGGGCCGACACGGCCAGCTGACGGCAGGCCGCCGGGGTACGGCCGACGATCTCGGCCACGTCGGCGAACGGGTAGCGGAAGACGTCGTGCAGGACGAACGCCACCCGCTCGGCCGGGGTCATCGACTCCAGCAGCACGAGGAAGGCCATCCCGACCGACTCGTCGAGGGTGACCCGGTCGGCTGGATCCGCCGGCGTGCCGGTCCACTCCGCGCTGTCCGGCACAGGCTCCGGTAGCCACTCACCGACGTACCTCTCCCGCCGGGCCCGCGCCGAACCGAGCACGTCCAGGCAGATCCGCCCGGCGACCGTGGTCAGCCAGCCGCCCGGCGACCTGATCGCCGCCTGCTGCTCGGGCGGCATGGCATACCAGCGGGCGTACGTCTCCTGCACGACGTCCTCGGCGTCCGCGAGGGACCCGAGGAGCCGGTACGCGAGGTTGATCAGCCGGCGCCGCTCACCCATGATCGCGCTCAGGGCCGGCTCGGACGGTGTGCTCATGACGGTCGTCTCCTTTGCCGGTACGACTTTGCCGGTACGACGAGACAGCACCCCGAAAAGTGAGGTCCTCACATTCTCGGGGGCCGTGTCGTCGTAGCGGTGACACCGAGGAGGAGACCCATGACCGATCTGCGGGCCATCACCGACCGCATCGAGATCCAGGCACTGCCGGGCGAGTTCACCGACGCGGGGATGCTGCGGGACTACGAGCGCCTCGCCGCGCTGTTCGCCGAGGACGGCGTCCTGCGGATACCCGCCGCCGGCGTCGAGTTCACCGGCCCCGAGGAGATCCGCGAGGGGATCGCACGGCTGCGGGGCGTATGGGAGTACTTCGTGCAGACCGTGCACCCGGGAGTGATCAGGATCGACGGCGACAGCGCGTACGGGCGGGCGTACATCGCGGAGTTCGGGCGGATGCGCGACGGCAGCTCGCACGCCAACCACGCCCTGTACCACGACCGCTACCAGCGCACCCCGGACGGCTGGAGGTTCACCGAGCGCTCCTACGAGATCCGCTACCTCGACACCACCGCGCTGACGGGCGCTCCGCTCGAGCCCGGACTGACCGTGCCCCTTCCCGCCGGCCCGGGGTGAGCCCAGAGCGAACTCCGGGTCGGAAGGGGAGCCTCCGGCGGGGTGTCCGTGTTTGTGTGAGGCCATGACCACAGAGACCGTCGAGTACATCCGCTACCGCATCCCGGAAGACCGCTCGGCGGAGTTCCTGTCCGCCTACACACACGCCGCGACCCAGCTGGCGGCGGCCCCGCAGTGCGTCGACTACGAACTGGCGCGCTGCGAGGAGGACTTCGAGCACTTCGTCCTGCGCATCACCTGGACCTCCACCGAGGACCACCTGGAGGGCTTCCGCAAGTCGGAGCTGTTCCCGGACTTCCTCGCCGAGATCCGGCCGTACATCGAGAACATCGAGGAGATGCGCCACTACAAACCGACGACGGTCCGCGGCCGGGGCGCCGCCGTCCCCACCCTGTTCGCGTGGGCGGGCGGCGCGGAGGCCTTCGGCCGGCTCACCACGGTGTTCTACGAGAAGGTCCTGGCCGACGATCTACTGGCCCCGGTGTTCGCGGGGCTGGCCCCCGAGCACGCCGAGCACGTCGCCCTCTGGCTCGCGGAGGTCTTCGGCGGCCCGGCCGCCTACTCCGAGACCCAGGGCGGCCACGGCCACATGGTCGCCAAGCACCTGGGCCGTGGCATCACCGAGCCGCAGCGCCGCCGCTGGGTGAACCTCATCCAGGACGCGGCCGACGAGGCCGGCCTGCCCACCGACGCGGAGTTCCGCTCGGCGTTCCTCGCCTACGTGGAGTGGGGCACCCGGCTCGCGGTCCACTTCTCAGGACCGGACGCCAAGCCGCCGGCGGAGCAGCCGGTGCCGAAGTGGAACTGGGGAGCCGCGCCGCCGTACCAGGGCTGAGACCGGCTCAGGAGTGCGCGGACTCGCCCGCCCGGGTCGCGTCCGCGCCCCAGCTCGCCAGCAGCCTCAGCGCCTCCGCCGACGGGGAGCCCGGTTCCGCGTGGTAGGTGATCAGGGCCTGCTCGGTGCCGTCGGACAGGGGGAACGACTCGAAGTTCAGGGTCAGCTCGCCGACCAGCGGGTGGCGGAGCTGCTTGACGCCGAAGTTCTTCTCCTTGACGTCGTGCGTGGCCCACAGACGCCTGAACTCCTCGCTCTTCACGGAGAGCTCGCCGACCAGGGCGGACAGCCGCGGGTCGTCGGGATGGCAGCCGGCGTCCATGCGCAGGTAGCTGACCACGTCGCTGGCCTTCTGCTCCCACGGCACGAACAGATCCTGGTACTCCGGCCGCAGGAAGATCATCCGGGCCCAGTTCCGCTCCTGCGCCGGGAGCTCCGACCAGTCCCCGAAGACCGCCGCCGCCATCCGGTTCCAGGCGACGATGTCCGACCGCCGCCCCGAGACGTACGCCGGAACGTCGATCGAGTCCAGCAGCTGCCGGATCGACCCGCGCACCTGCTCGGTGCGCGCGGTCGTCTTCTTCTTGTGCTGCTTGGGCTTCGCCAGATGCGTGAGGTGCGCGCGCTCGGCGTCGGTCAGCCGCAGCGCGCGGGCGATGGCGTCCAGGACCTCAGCCGAGACGTTGCGCCCGTTGCCCTGCTCCAGGCGCGTGTAGTACGCCACCGAGACGCCCGCAAGCTGCGACAGCTCCTCGCGGCGCAGCCCCGGTACCCTGCGGTGCCGCCCGAAGTCCGGCAGTCCCACGTCCTCCGGCTTCAGCCGGGCCCGCCGGGTGCGCAGAAACTCGCTGAGCTCGGCGCGCCGGTCCAGCGAGCGGCCTCCGGGCAGTTCCTCGGCCATGTCGTCCATACGTCAAGTATTCACGGTCGTACGCCCACCATCCTGTCCCCGCCAGTAGTAGGACCGGCGGACGTACGCAAAGCGGTGGCCTGGGTGGGCGTCGATTCGTGGGGCAGGCTGTGGAGCGTGCCCGGACGGATGGACAAGACAGAAGGCAGCCGGGCACGCACCCTCCCGAGGAGAACCACCCTCATGACCACTGTTGCCGCATACGCCGCCCCCGCCTCGAAGGCTCCCCTGGAGCGCACGACCATCGAGCGCCGGGCGGTCCGCGAGCACGACGTCCTGATCGACATCAAGTTCGCCGGTATCTGCCACTCGGACATCCACCAGGCCCGCGAGGGCTGGGGCGAGGCCATCTTCCCGATGGTCCCGGGCCACGAGATCGCCGGCGTCGTCTCCGAGGTCGGCCCCGGTGTCACCAAGTACCAGGTCGGCGACCGGGTCGGCGTCGGCTGCCTGGTCGACTCCTGCCGTGAGTGCGACAACTGCAAGGCGGGCCTCGAGCAGCACTGCACCGGGGGCTCGGTCGGCACGTACAACGCCATCGGCAAGGACGGCGAACCCACCTACGGCGGCTACTCCGAGAAGGTCGTCGTCGACGAGAACTTCGTCGTCCGTATCCCCGAGGGCCTGGCCCTCGACGAGGCCGCCCCGCTGCTGTGCGCCGGCATCACCACGTACTCGCCGCTCAAGCAGTGGGGCGCCGCCCCCGGCAAGAAGGTCGCCGTGATCGGCCTGGGCGGTCTCGGCCACATGGGCGTCAAGATCGCGCACGCGCTCGGCGCCGAGGTCACCGTCCTGTCGCAGTCCCTGCGCAAGAAGGACGACGGCCTGAAGCTGGGCGCGGACCACTACTACGCGACCAGCGACGAGAACACCTTCAAGGAGCTGGCCGGCACCTTCGACCTCATCCTCTCCACGGTCTCGGCCCCGCTGGACTTCGGCGCCTACCTGAGCCTGCTCAAGACGGGCGGCGCGCTGGTCAACGTGGGCGCCCCCGAGGAGCCCATCGCGCTGAACCTGTTCTCCCTCATCGGCGGCAACAAGACCCTCGCCGGTTCGATGATCGGCGGCATCGCCGAGACCCAGGAGATGCTGGACTTCTGCGCCGAGCACGGCATCGGCTCCGAGATCGAGCTGATCGCCGCGTCGGAGATCAACGAGGCGTACGAGCGGGTCGTCAACAGCGACGTGCGCTACCGGTTCGTGATCGACACGGCGACGATCTGACCCGCATGGAGTGAACGAAGGGCCCCGGTGTGATGCCGGGGCCCTTTGGCGTACGGCTTGCTGCTGCGGGGGCTTTGGGTGTGCGGCTCGGTCCTGTGGGAGGTCCTTGCGTGTCCGGATCGGTCCCGGGGGGCCTTGGGTGTGCGGCTTGCTCCTGCCGGAGGCCCTTCAGCGCACGGCTCGCTCCGCGGAGGCGCCTCGGTGTGCGGCTCGGTCCCGCCGGAGCCCCTTCAGCGTACGGCCGTTCGCCGGCCCAGCAGCCACAGCAGATACGGTCCGCCGACCAGCAAGGTCAGCGCTCCGACCGGGATCTCCAGCGGGGGCAGCAGTGTCCTCGCGGTGAGATCGGCGGCCACCAGAACGATGGCACCCGTCAGCGCCGAGCACAGCAGTGGCAGCTGGAGCGTCCGGGTCAGCCGCCGGGCCAGCGCGACGAACCCGATCGGCCCCGCGGCACCGGTCGCGGTGGCGGCGGGCACCCCCCGAGCACGGTCAGCCCGAGCCGCACCCGGTCCACCCGCACGCCCAGCGCGGCGGCGGTGTCCGCGTCGAGCCCGAGCGGCCGCGCGGCCCTGCTCGCCCATGCCAGCGCGGGCAGACACACCAGGAGTACGACGCCCAGGGGCCCCGCCTGCTGCCAGCCCCGCCCGTTGAGGCTCCCCGTCAGCCACAGCTTGACCTGCTCGGCGGCCTCGAGTGCGGAGTCGGTGAGATACAGCTGCACGACGGCGGACAGGGCGACCCCGATCCCCACACCGACGAGCACGAACCGACCTGTCTGCATCCCGCGCCGCCAGGCGAGCACGTAAACGAGGGCGGCGGCCGCAAGTCCGCCCCCTACGGAGGCGAGGGGCACGGCCCCGGGTGAGGAGGAGAAGGCACCGGTGGCAAGGGCGAGCACGGTCGCCGCGGCCGCCCCGACGAGAGCGCCGAGCACGATCCGGGGACGCGGAGTTCGTTGACGACCAGGTCGTAGGGGCCGGATCCGGTGCGGAGGGTGCGCCAGACCTCGGTGGGGGAGAGGTACGTGGCCGAGCGAGGCGGAGAAGGGCGAGCAGGATCAGGGTGACGAGAACGGACCGACGGTGGATGAGGAGCGACACCCGGGGGCGGGGGCGCAGAACGATGGTTCGGCAAGGGGCCGGTGTGGGCTGGTCGTCCCCCGCGGCGCAGCCGCCACCTGATACAACCCCGCGCCCCTGAGCGGGGCCGGTCCCGTGGGGGCGCGGGGAACTGCGCGAACGGCCCCTTCGTCCCGGTCGAGATCCCCAACGGCGTGACCCTCGACTACACGGACACGAGCGACGGGATCACGCCCCAGCACTACGCGTTCCTCGTCACCGAGGACGACTTCGACACGATCTTCGCCCGGATCCGGGAGGCGGGGCTGACCTACTGGGCACCTCCCGCAGCCCGCCCACTCCCCGAAAGCGCAGGCAGCACACCCCCGTCAGCAGAGCCTCTTGGCGTGCAGATGAACCACCGCATCCAGTACAGGCGCTCACCCGCGATCACCAGAAGTCACTTCTGCCAAGTGCAGCGGCAGCAGGCCGAGGGGCACGGGCGGGTCGGCGGGCCGTGATTCAGCCCTTCGCCCCACCGGTCAGGAAGGCGCTCAGGCTGTCGAGGAGCATGGTGCTGCCCTGCTCGGCCATGTCGCGTTCCTCCGCGGTGTCACAGGTCTGGCGGAGCGCGATCCGCGTACGGCGGTCGTCCTGCTCCTCGAGTTCCATGGTCATGACCGCGGGCGCGGGCTTGCCGGGGACATCCATGCCGACCACCAGTACGCGGTTCTCGTCGACGTCGAGATAGGAGCCGGTCAGCGGGAACTGTCCGCCGTCGGGCGTGACCACCGTGGCCTTCCACGCGCCGCCCGGTCGTACGTCCATCTCGACGGAGCCGGGAGCGGCGTAGGCCCACTGTGCGTACTGGTCGGCGGTGGTCCACGCCCGCCACACGCGCGCCGCCGGAGCGTCCAGCGTTCGGGTCAGCTCGTAGGAGAAACCGTTGGCCGGGGTCGTCTGCTCGGTGCTCATGATGCGTCGCCTCGTTTCGTGCCTCGCGGAACTGTCGTGCCTGTAGACGTCCGCGGGTACGAGGACTCATCGGTGTGCCGGGCTTCTTTGTCCGGTGTCGGGGTGCGCCCCGGGTCGGGGGCGCACCCGCTGTCTACCGAGAGCCGTTGCCGTCGAACGTCCACACGGCACGGCTGCCGGGGCCGACGGTGAGGGTCGAGTGGCCGATCTGCTCCACGTGCCGGTCCTTCTCGGGCCGGTTGAGGGACATCTCGACCCGCTGCAACCCAGCCTGCTCGCGCGGGACGGCGTCGAACCGGATCGTGGTGCCGCCCCCCGTCGCGACGACGCCACCGCCCGGCACGTTCTTGACGGCGAACCCGCCGGCCCGCAACAGCGGCACGTTGTCGGCGAGGTCGCCCTCGGTGACCGCGAAGTGGACGTAGGTCACGTCACGCATCAGGTGCGTGCGGTAGTCGTCGGACAGGTAGCGCTCCCGGCCGACGTCACCGGGGAAGCTCGCGGGCTCGGTATTGCCGCGAGGGTCGGCGAAGTACTCCGGCCGGTACTCCATCGCCCAGGCCTGGAAGGCGTCGTACTCGGTGGTGGGGAGGATGGCGTCGAACCACGGCACGGGCACACCGTCACCGAAGTCCCGGGTCTGGAGGAACTCGACGGGGTCGGCGCCCGCCTCGCTCTTCAGCCGCTCGGTGACCGTCGCCAGGTCTCCGTCCCGTTCGGTCGACAGGCCCAGCCCGCCGGAGCCGAGGGTGCCGTCCGGGCCGGCGAGGTCACCGACTCCGAACAGTTCCAGGTAGGTCTCCCGGCCCATCAGGTAGCGGCCGGTCCAGGTCTGTCCGCCGCTGCCGGTCGTGGTGCGGACCTGGAAGTTGGCGAAGTCCCTCAGGTAGTCGGAGTGTTCGATGGCGTCGGCGGTCTCCCGGTCGAGCACCCCGTAGGAGTGGTTGTAGAACAACAACTGCCGGTCGGACGAGGACCGGCTCCCCTCGGCCTGTGCCGTCCCCACGGCACCCCCGACCGCTCCGGCGAGGGCCACAGCGAGCACGACGATCGTCCGTAATATCCGCTGAATCAGCATGCGGGCGATCGTAGGGCGGGACGGCCGCGGCTGCGGTTCTTTTTCAACGAGGTCGAAATGCTTGACACATGGCGTTCGACGGGGGTCGTATGGCGCCGCCCGACGGCCGCGCCGCCGTCAGGCCGGGAGGTAACTCGGCCACCAGGGTGGGACGTTGCCCGGGCACAACGGGCTCGTGTACGAGTCCGGCATGCCGAGCCACGTCACGAGGAACCAGGCGAACCACAGGGTGGAGACCAGCCCTGTGACCAGAGCGGTGTGGGGGTAACGCCTTCCGAGGGTGCTGTGCAGGATCACCCACGGAACCGACGTGGCGATCCATAGGAGAGGCACGAGGAACAGCAAGGTCATGCTGTTGGCTGCCGCATTGACGCCGACCTCACAGGCATCCCATGCCCTGCCGATCGCGGCGACGCACACCACCGCGGTGAGCCCGCCGAGGAGCACACCCGAACCGACTCCTCGGACGAGACGGCTCGCAGGACGCGACGGACCGGCTCCCATGATCGACTCCCCCTCCGGCAGTGGTCACGAAGGCTACCAACGCCCTGCCGAAGCACTCCGGGACCACGTCGAGGTCGATCGGGTGGCCCGGAATCGTCCGGAACCCTCGTGCGTTGAGGAGGGTGGGCACAGAATGCCGGTGACGTGCGAGCAGAGTCGCCCGACTGACCGAGCCGACAGAATGGGAGGGCCGCAATGGCCACGCAGACACAGAGGGCCGTGTTGGCGGGCGGATGCTTCTGGGGCATGGAGGAACTGATCCGCCGGCTCCCGGGCGTCACGGCGACCAGGGTGGGATACACCGGCGGTGACGTGCCGAACGCGACGTACCGTAACCACGGCACGCACGCCGAGGCCATCGAGATCCTCTTCGACTCCGAGAAGACCGACTTCCGCACGCTCCTGGAGTTCTTCTTCCAGATCCACGACCCGAGCACCAAGAACCGCCAGGGAAACGACATCGGCCTCAGCTACCGCTCGGCGATCTACTACGTGGACGACGAGCAGAAGCGGATCGCCGAGGACACCATCGCGGACGTCGACGCCTCCGGTCTGTGGCCGGGCAAGGTCGTCACCGAGGTGGAGCCGGTGGGCCCCTTCTGGGAGGCCGAGCCGGAGCACCAGGACTACCTCCAGCGGTACCCGGACGGTTACACCTGCCACTTCCCGCGGCCGGGATGGCGGCTGCCCGCCCGCGCGGAGGGCTGACCGCGAGGCGCACCGCAGGCCTGCTCCGCTGCCGCGAGATCCGTCACCGTGCCTCGCGGAGCCGAAGCAGATACGTCGCGGTCAGCGCGACGGCACGGTCCCCGTCGTACGACAGCTCCACGAGGGCGCGTGCGGCCGTGGCTCCGGGGATGTCCGCCAGCGCCTGGGTCAGCCGGGCGCGGGCGGGCGCCCCGGCGGCGTCGTGGGTGAGGCGGTCGACGAGCCCGGTGGCGATCCGATCCGCGGTCTCGGTGTCGCTTGCCAGCATGCTCAGCGCGTCGGCCGCGTCGGTGTCGTTCGGGCCCGCCACGATCATGTCGATGAGCGCTGGGACGGCATCGGCCACGCCCCGCGTACCGAGCGCCAGGGCCGCCTGGCCGCGGACCACGGCATCGGGGTCCGCGAGAGCGGCCCGCAGCCCGGCGGTGGACTGCTCACCCGGCATCTCGGCGAGGGACCGGACGGCCCGTTCCCGTACCGCGGCCGACGGTGAGCCCAGACCCTCCGCCAGCAGTGCCGCGCTGCCGTCGCCCGATCGTGCCAGCGCCCACCGAAGGGCTCCGGCGACGTTCGGATCCGTCTCCCTGAGGGCCGCGTCGACCAGGGCCTCCACCGGCACGCGGATCTCGTCGATCGAGGACAGCGCGGCGCGCTGGCGGGCGGCGGCGCTCTTCGACCCCAGCGCCCGGAGCATCACGACGACCTGGAGTACGTCCGCCCAGTCGGCGGGTGCCGCGGCATCGATCCGGCGGAGCCGCGTGAGCAGCTCGGTCTCGGCCGCGATGCGTTCGCGCGTCTGACGGATGAGGTCGTCGACGAGCGCCGAGGGGGTGAAGCCGGGATCGTCGAGCGCGCGCCCGATCTCACGCAGCGACAGTCCCAGTGACCTCAGGCTCTCGATGTGGAAGATCCGCCGGATGTCGTCGCCGGAGTACTCCCGGTAGCCGGAACCCGTACGACCCGAAGGGCGCAGCAGGCCGAGCGACTCGTAGTGCCTGAGCATGCGGGCACTGACCCCGGACCGTCGCGCCACCTCACCGATCAACACGCCCTATCGTCCCTCCTGGACGTCCCCGCCGAGGGCCACTGCACGCTTCGCCTCCTCGATCGCGAACTCGAATCCGGCATCAGGGTCGCGCAGCAGCCGTTCCGTGGCGAGCGCGTGCGTGCGCACCTGCCGGTCAGCGGCCGTCGTCGCGTCCCGCAGAACCGGCAGTACGACCTCACCCAGCGCGACCAGCGCCCTGCTGAGACTCAGCTGCGTCTCCCGCTCACCACGGCCGAGCTGCGTCGCCAGCGCCGTCGCCAACCCGGACTCCTCGCCCTCCGGCACCAGCACGACCGCGGTCCGCCAGGCACTGCGCGCCACCTCGTCGTCGCCGTCGGACAGGAGCGCCCTGGTGATCGCCGGCCACGCCCGCCGGTCCCTGATCTTGGACAGCGTGTGCAACGCCTGGCTCCGCGCCTGTGCACGCTCCGAGCCGACTTCGCGGAGCAGCGCGGGGAGCGTCACGGACACCGGGTGGCGGGTGAGGGCCCAGGTGAGCATGTCCCGGACGAAGAACTCGGGCTCGACCGCGCACCGCTCGACGAGCTTGTCGACGAACCGCGGGTCCGGCGCCGTACCGACCGCGAGGGCCGCCCGCAGCCGCACGGACGAACGACCGTCCTCCAGCCCCCGGAGCGCCGGCATCGCCCCCGCGTCCTGCTCCTGCTCCTGTTCCGGTCCCTGGTCCTGTTCCGTCATGGTCACCGAGACCACCTCCTGAGCAGGCAGTGAAGGGCTTGCCACGGTGTCAAGGTCAAGGGCACCGAATGCGAATCACGGGCGCGGCGGGCGCCTCCACAGGGTCACGTCGCTGCTCGTCGCCACGGCGAGGGTACGGCCGGAGGGGGAGAAGCCCACGGCCCGGAGTTCGGAGTAGTGGGAGTGGAAGACGTGCCACCACCGCTCGCCGTGCGGACCACGGTGGGGCATGCCGCTGCCGCGGGAGAGCAGGACACGGTCGTTGGGCCAGACCGGCGAGACGACCTCCACGTGCCAGCCGTCGGCGGTGGTGGAGTGGAGTCCACCGCCGTACAGCCCGGCGATGTGCACCCTGCTGCCGGCGACCGGTCCGAGGCCCGGGCAGGTCAGATCCACTGCCGCATCCGGCGTGCCGGTCTCGGGATCGGGGTCCCGGTCGCGGGCGATCCTCTCGCCGGTGACGGCGTCGAAGAGACCGTGACCGGCGGTCGAGACGACCATCAGCAGGTCGTTGCCGCTGTCGGGGTGCGTGGCGAACCCGATACCGAGCAGCCCTCCTACGGCCGCGCACGGCTCGAACACCGGCTGCCAGGGAGCAGGCGCGGGAAGCACGGGGACCGACGACAGCCGGTCCCGCAAGTCCCGCTGATAAGGGGAGAGTTCCGTCATCCCGCCATGATCCCCTCCGGCGGGTCGCGATCAGGCCTGCGCGGTGGGCCGTACGACGATCTCGCTCACGTCGACCGTCGCGGGCTGCTCGACCGCGAACGCGATGGCCCGGGCGATCGCGTCGGGAGGGATCGCGATCTCGTCCCGCATCCTCGTGATCTCCGCCCTGACCCGGCTGTTGGAGGACGCTTCGGCGAACTCGGTCGCGACGGGACCGGGCGAGACCGTGGTCACCCGCACAGACTCGCCGGCCTCCTGGCGCAGCCCCTCGCAGATGGCCCGGACCGCGAACTTCGTACCGGCGTAGACCGCCATGGTCGGGACGATCCGGAACGCGGCCGTGGACGCGACGGTGATGAAGTGACCGCTGCCCTGCGCCCGGAAGACGGGCAGCGCGGCACCGATCCCGTGCAGCACACCCTTCACGTTGACGTCGACCATGTGGTCCCACTCCTCGACGCGCAGATCGTCGAGGGGCGAGATGGTGCCGACCCCGGCGTTGCCGACGAGGACGTCGAGCCGGCCGAAGGACTCACGGGCCAGCGCGACCAGGGCGTGCAGGTCGTCCCGCCGGGTCACGTCGGTGCGGATCTGTACGGCCGTACCGCCCGCCTTCTCGATCCGGGCCACCAGGTCCGTCAGCCGCTCGGTCCGACGGGCGCCGAGCACGAGCCGCGCCCCCCGTTCGGCGAGCAGGAGGGCGGTCGCCCGGCCGATGCCGCCGCTCGCTCCGGTGACGGCCACGACTTTGCCGTGGATTCCTTCGGTCTCGGCCATGGTGCGGTCCTCTCGCGGTGTGCGGTCTGAGCTCTCCCTCTCAGTCTTGACCGGCATTAACCTGGTATCCAGAGCGTGTTTATCCTGGAATCAGAGGTGCTACGCGTCATGTCCGAGCAGCAGCCCGACCGCCGCCGCCAACTGGGCAGCTTCCTGCGCAGCCGCAGGGAACGCCTCACGCCCGACGAGGTCGGCCTGCCCCGCACCGGCCGCCGTCGGACGCCGGGCCTGCGCCGGGAGGAACTGGCCCTGCTGGCCGGAATGAGTGCCACTTGGTACACGTATCTGGAGCAGGGGCGGGACGTCCGCCCCTCCGAACAGGTGCTGGACGCCCTCGCGGCGGCCCTGCGGCTCGACGCGCACGAGCGTGACCACCTGTTCCGCCTCGCCGGGCACGGCCCGTCGACACCCGGGCCCGAGGAGCCCGAGGCGCTCACCAGGGAAGCGGCCGCGGTCCCGCACCTCCTCCAGCCGAACCCGGCGTACGTCATCGCCGGCAACTACGACGTCCTGAGCCACAACCAGGCGGCCGAAGCGCTCTTCCCGGGCCTCGTCGATGAGACCGGCCGCCCGCCCAACTTCGTTCGCTGGGTCTTCCTGGAGCCGGTCGCCCGGTCCGTCGTCATCGACTGGAAACCCGAGGCCCGCGGCCTCCTCGCCCGCCTCCGCACCCTGTCCACCCGCCACCCCGACGACCCCCGCTACACCCGCCTGGTCCGGGAACTGCACGAAGGCAGCCCCGAAGTACGGGCCTGGTGGCCCCGATACGACGTCCAACCTCGCCACAGCGGCCGCAAACGCCTGCACCACCCCCTGCACGGCCCGACCGAGTACGCGTACACCGCGTTCCACCTGGCCGAAGCGCCGGAACAGACACTCGTGGTCTATGCCGACAGCACCGCCGCCGAGAGCCTCGAACAGCCGCGATGACCACCGGGAGGCACACCGACCGGACTGCGGCGGGGCGGGACTCGGGGTCGCGCGTCAGGACGAGGACTGGCGGACACTGCGCGCCGCATGGGTCCGGCGTCAGCGCGCTCGGCTGCCGCGGCCATGCCGGACCGACCTGGCAATGGCCTGATGGCTGCGTAAGTAGGCACGTTCCTGTACGAGTCAGCTGACGGCTGCCGAGTGGAGCGGCCCGTCATCCGCCTAGCCGGGCAAGTAGCTCATCCCCCATGGGATAGGGGTGTTCCTGGGGCAGCAGTCGGGCGGCGGAGTCCTGGTCCCCGCCGCTGACAAGGGCGTGGATCTCGTGGGCGAGTGGGGTCACGTCGCGGATGGCGACCGTCCACTCGTCGGCGTAGCGTCGTGTGGCCTCAGCGGAGAGGCCGAGTTGCAGGGACCCGTATGGCATCGGTCGCAGGTGCAGGTCCCGCTCCGGGTCCCACTGCACGCGGGTGGGCGCGCGTTTCAGCTGCCGTTGCCAGGTGGCGCGGTCCGGGTGGACGCCGCGGGTGTAGCTCGACAGACAGGCGTGGCCAGCGCCCACTCGAAGCCATCTCGGGTGATCTCGACAGCGAGAACAGTCTCCTGCCCTTCTTGGCGCCCCAGCCGCAGCGGTACATCATCCACAGGAACGACGATTTGATCCACGTCAAGCCGCGCTCACAGCCCTTTCGTTCGACGGCCCGGAGCCGCCCTGAGCTTCAATAACCCATCTCCCTCCCCGTGGGCGAACTACTGTGCTACTCAATGCGTTGAGCCGGGGCAGAGGGCTCGCGTTCCAGAATCAAACGGGTGGAGAAACAGTGGTTCGCCAATCAGGTGTCGGCATCATGGTTGCCATGCTCATGACCTCGTTGGCGCTCGCCGGATGCGGAACCGGGCAGGGCTCCCGGACAGATGCAGCATCAGAGCCGACAGGGACGTCCGGTGTACAGGACAAGCCGTTGAGCAACACGGACCTGGAGCGGGCGACGATCACAGGCGCAGATCTCGGCGGCTACGAAGTGGAGCGGGCCCTCGCTGCCACCTTTGCGTCCCGCAAGACGGCGGACCCTGCCGAATGCGCGCCTGTCATGCACGCGGTGGGCGGCAGCAGTGGCTTCGCGGCCACCGCGCGCATCGCCCGGAGCATTTTTCCGAAGGACCACGGACCCGGTGCGCACATGACCCTTTCGTCGCACAGTCCACGAGATGCCGAGCAAGTGATCGACGCGTTGCGGACGGCCGCCGAGCGGTGCAAGACCTTCAAGGACATCCTGGTGGACTTCGACTACGACGCGGTCCAACTCCGACCCGATCCTGGCTACGGCGATGAATCCGTGTCTCTCCGGCTCACACAGCTGGCGTCGTTCGAGGGCGAGGAGCCGGTCCGGGTGCCCTATGCGGTGGTGGCTGTTCGACAAGGGGCCACGGTCGCCATGTTCACCAACTTCCACCGTCCCGACGGGCCGAAGGACAAGGAGCCGGCTGACGTACCGAACGCGATCATCAAGGCACAGCTGAACAAGCTCAGCAAGCTGGCGGTTGCCAAGTGACCAGGATGGTTTTTCCGCTGAGGAGCGGAGCCTGCGTATGGGCTCCTTGATGTCTGCCCATTCCAACGGGCACACGGCGTCGGGGCGGGTGAGGACGGCGTACGCCTCGTTGGGGCGTTCGACTGACCGCACAGAGCCTGCCGTCCGGTCGGTGTGGCTCCGGCCAAGGGAGGAGTCCCGCCATCGACCCTGATCTCTTGGCGGCGTTGTGGAGGGAACACCATCCGTCGGGCCCTCCCGTCGCTCACACGTTTCGCTTCCACAGCCTTCCCGACTCGAAGCGCTACCCGGAGTCCGAGGAGGAGTACGCGATCGTGCTGGACCGGTACAACACGATCCTCGACGACCCGACGACCCGACGACCCGACGACCCGACGACCCGACGACCCGACGACCCGACGACCCGACGCCACGACGCCACGACGCCACGACGCCACGACAGACACGGCATCCCGACGGCATCGGCTGGTGGACAGTCCACACCCACACACGTCTGTACGCCGACCGCCGCCGGTGGAACCGCGGCTGCCTCGACGAGCTACTCCGAGCCGTCGCAGGCGAGGCGCTCGTCGAAGTCCTGGTTGTGGACACGGAACTGCGACGCATCCACCATCCCTGCGACGCCGGCGCAGACGTCATCCTTGCCACGCCTGGGGAGCGTGACTGTCTGAGTGACCAACACCAAGATTGGCTTTTCCAGCCATCCAGTCGGCCTCTGAGGGCCGGAGCGGCTCCCCTTTCCCGGCCGACTCGCCGTGGGCTGTCGACGCTGTCTGACAACTCACGTCGGCCACGGGCTGTCTCCGCTGCAGGCCGCCGATAATCACTGTGGCACTCGGGCCAGGCCGTTAGGGTGCGCCACCATGGGCACGGACATCCACGGCGGAATCGAGTTCCGTCATCCCCACGTCGGTACCGACTACTACGACGGCGAAGCATGGGTGACCGCCATGGATCTGTGGCCGCTGTACGACGAGAGGGACTATGCGGCCTTCGGCCTGCTCTTCGGTGTCCGTAACTACGCGGGCTTCCGGCCGCTTGCAGCCGGTCGTGGCCTTCCCGCTGACCTGTCGAGCGGCATGCGTTCAGCGCTCGGATCATGGGTTGGGCAGGGCGAGATGGACGGCGCGAGCTGGATCAGCTGGGCCGAACTCGCCTCCATCGATCCCGCGACCAGGCCGGCGGACTTCGTCGGCCGAGTGACCTGGCACAAGAAGTCGCAGCCGGCGATACAACGGCACCAACTCGTATCTCGGCCCTGGCCTGCGGAAGTCCTGTCCACGGTGGGCGTACCGCCTGCCGACTCGGACAGCGCTTCGGAACGCGTCGAGTGGACCACCGGCACCTTGGTCTGCGCCTACAAACCACTGACCGTCGGTGATGTCCTGGGACCGACGACACACTGGCCACACGTCTTCGCTGTGATGAAGGCCCTGGCCGACCGCTTCGACGACGACGGCGTCCGCCTGGTCGTAGCGTTCGACTGAGGGCGCGCTGCCCACACCCGTGCTCACCGCGGGCCGTTCAGTGCTCAGAGTTGCGAGGCCCTGAACGGTGGTGCGCCATACCGAGACGCACCGCCGGTTGAGGTCTGTGAACGCTGCTTGATGACCCAATTCATCCTGTCCCGCTTCCACGCGGCGGGGAAACCGCCGTCGCGGGCGGATGGGAGGCCGATTTCCGGGGAGTACGCCTGGTAGACGGTGATCGTGGATTCCGAGTGGGCCGCACGGATCCTGCGTTGCGGTTCTTCCATGGCGTACAGAGTGGAGTCGGCCGGTTCAGGCGGCCACCGATTTTCTCGGGAGCAGGAAGCCCCCAGTGCTGGCAAGCTTGCCCCCGTTCCGGCGATCCCTCAGTCACCTGCCGGGGTTCTTGCCGAAGTACCGCTGATGCGTGCGCTGACCTGTGCCAGCAGCGCGCCGCTTACCGGATCCCGGCCGGCCAGCAGCGCCCGCAGGGTCGCCATGACCTCCGGCGGCAGTGGCTCAGCCATCAGCCTTGGCCACGCCGACCGGGCAAGCAACACCGGTCCCGCCGAGTCTGTGCCGCCAGGTGACCCGTGGGCCTGGCGTCGGCTTGATCAGTCCGTCATCCGTGTAGCAGGGCAAGGACTTCCTCCTCAACGGGGTAGGGGTGCTCCTGGGGCAGCAGCCGGGCGGCGGAGTCCAGGTCGCCGCCGCTGACGAGAGCATGGATCTCGCGGGCGAGCGGGGTCACGTCGCGTATGGAGACGGTCCACTCGTCGGCGTAGCGTCGTGCGGCCTCACCGGAGAGGCCGAGTTGCAGGGACCGGTACCGCATGGGTCGCAGGTGCAGGTCCCGCTCCGGGTCCCACTGCACACGGGTGGGAGCGCGTCTCAGCTGTCGCTGCCAGGTGGCACGGTCGGGGTGGACCCCGCGGGTGTAGCTGGACAGACAGGCGTGGCGCAGCGCCCATTCGAAGCCGTCCCGGCTGATCTCGACAGCGAGAACGGTCTCCTGTCCTTCCTTGGAGCCCCAGCCGCAGCGGTACATCATCCACAGGAACGACGGCTTGATCCATGTCATCCGGTCCCGCTTCCAGGCGGCGGGGAAACGGCCGTCGCGGACGGCCGGCAGGCCGATTTCCGGGGAGTACGCCTGGTACACGGTGATCGTGGATTCCGAGTGGGCCGCGCGGATCCTGTGTTGCGGTTCTTCCATGGCGTACAGCGTGAGGTCGGGCGGTTGAGGCGGCCACTGATTTTCGGCGGCCGTTCACTGCGACGAGAGCAGCTGCCGAAGCACCGTGCTGGTTGCCAGTGCCACAGCCGTTGTGGCTCGCGAGCCACCGACGCGGTGGCCCTGCGGCTTGAAAAGTCTGTGGAGGAGCCACTTCGATAGCGCTGTGAACAAGGTGGCGATGGACGGTAACAGGAATGTCGCTGGGCGCGTCTCACTCGGCGACGTCATTGCGCAACTGGGCAGGCACAGGCCGGTCTTCCACTCCGAAGCAGATCTTCAGCACAGCTTCGCGCGGGCTCTGTGGGAATTGTCGCCGGATGTGCACTCCAGGCTTGAGGTGCCGCAGCGGGCGGAGGGCAAGGCCGAGTACCTGGACCTCCTGTGCATCGGCCCCTCGACCCGCACCGCGATCGAGTTCAAGTACTTCACCCGGAGATGGACGGGCACGGTCGGTACTCCTGCCGAGGACTACGCCTTGAAAGGGCACGCCGCCGCGGACCTCGCTCGTCTGCACTTCGTGCGGGACATAGCCAGGCTGGAGCGCTTCTGCCGCCGGTCCGACCAGAACGGTCTTGCCGTCATGCTGACCAACGACGCCTCCCTGTGGACTCCGCCCGGCGCCGGCCGCGGGCGGACTCGGGATCAGGAGTTCAGGATCCATCAGGGGCGGGAGCTCACCGGCACGCTGCTGTGGGCCGAGGGCGCCTACACGGCCAACACGTGCACGTTGAGGGGTGCATACCCCCTCGATTGGGTGCCGTACTCCGAACTGGACGGACCGGGAGGAGAGTTCCGGTATCTCGCCGTGTCCGTCAGCCCGCTGTCGGACGTGGCTGACGACAGTCCCTCGCATGCATAGCGGGGACGACCCGAACCGCTGCGCAGGGCGCCGACACTCACTAACGTCGTGGCATGACGTCGGTCGACGAGTGGCCAGATTTTCCCGAAGGGCTCGACCCCGAAAGCGTGTCGTTTCGGGAAGCCCGGTGCACGTGGCACGGCAGGACGTGTGCGGAGCCACCCGTCAAGGTCGTGCGCACCCGGGATGGAGCGCGATGGGCGGCATGCGCCCGCGCTGTGCGCACCATCGCTGCCGAACGTGGTGCACAGCCAGTTCGCCCATGCCTGCCCCCCAACAGCCCTAACCAGAAGATCTGTTGAGTCTCGCGCCTACTCCCCAGCAGGAGCAATGCCCGTCGGGCAAGCCGCACCCCAGTTCATCCCGGACGGGTCACTTAGCTTGACCCCCGTCCCGCCGATCCCGCAGTAGCCCGCCGGGTTCTTGTCGAGGTACTGCTGGTGCTTCAGTTCTAGTGAGCATTACAAGGTCGGCGCTTGCTATCGCCAGCCGCTCAGTGCACGCTCTGCGTTATCTACCAATTCCTTGTAGGTGACGGCCTCTACCCGGCTCATGTGCGTGTTGAGCATGCGCAAGGCTTCATTGATGTCTTCCTCGGCCACATCCGGTTGCACCGATGGGTGTCCGATCAGAACTAGAGCGCTTGCTCGGCGAGTCTCGATACCGAGTTCGTCTCGAATCCGGATTCGATGTTCGTCCAAGCCGACCAAGTAGTTCACCGCTTGGCTCATAGCGTCGTGCACCTCCGCCGTCGGCACCCAACACCCTCTGTGTCTCTTGACCAGCGAGCCGTGGAGGCTCATAGAGCGCTTCAACTCAACGATGTGTAGTGCGCCGTCCCCACGTATCAGCGGGATGTCGATTTCGTCTCCGGGGACCAATCTACGCCTGATTGCCTGGCTTGCGAATTGTCCGCCGAAGATCCAGTACTGACCGTCCAGCGCACGCTGTAGATCTCTCTCGTTCGCTTCGGGGTCTTCTACTGCCATACGCAGTACTTCGAGGCCCCGCCGACGGCGCTGAACCTCGGCGGCTCTCAGAAGCAGTTGTCCCTCTCTGTCCGCTGCCAAGACTGCGAGAGAGTCGGGGGACATCACGATGCGGCGGGCAGTGTCTTCCGGATCTTCCACGTCCACCCGCTCATGGAAGACCTGCTCAAGCCACGCGGCCACCTCGGCGCTGCCGCGAAGGATCCGATAGCGGCCAGGCCGCTCCTGCGACTGCTGCATGTAACGTGCGTCCCGGGCAATGGCTTCCACATGGGTGAGCAGCTCGCTCGGGCTTGCGCCAGGATGTTGCTGGAGGTACTGGTCGCCGAGTTGCATGAAGTAGGCCAGACTCGCAGAGAGCGTTCGTGCCAGATAGTCCTGATGCGAGCTCAGCGGTTCTGTCGACCGTTGAAAGAGCCGGTATCGCTCTTCGAAGTCTGGCCGGAGGATTCGTCCTTCCGCGTAGTCCAAGGAGTCTTCTATCAGTCGCACGACTTGCCATTCGTCTACCGCTGCTGCGGTTGAGCGCACGTCCTTCAGCAAGGTGATGAGCGCGCGGCCTCCCCTGTAGGAGCTTCTGCCGCTGGTCATGTGTTTGACGACCGCTGCAAGTGCGTCCTTGACCCTGGAATCGACGGCATGCCCGGCGACATGCTTCAGTTGCAGTTTCAGCGCAAAGTCAGATCTCACATCCACAGACACGATTCTGGCGCCTGGCACTGACAACTGCCGTACGGTTTCGAACCGCCAGGTCGACGATCACGCGGCCGCAGTTGCACCGGCCCGGTACCCAGGGTCATTGAGAAGTGATCTTGTGTCCGGGTTCGTCAGGTGAGTCCGAGGGCGGTCAGGGGTCGTTGGCAGTCGCGGGCGGTGCGGCGTAGGGCGGCGGCGATGTTGGTGCGGCCGTCCTGGCGGTGGACGCTGATGGCGAGGTTGCGCGGGCTGGCCATGGTGCGGGGCAGATGCCCGGTGCGGATCTTGGAGTCGTCCTCGCGGAAGGTCCGGTCCGGGACGGGGTGCAGGAGGTTCTCGATGCCCCAGTGCCCGTGGATCCAGGCGGCGAGTTGGGCGCCAGTGGCCTCGCCGGGATGCAGGCTGGTGATCAGGTAGACGCGCTCGATGGTCAGCTTGCCTTTCGTCTTCTCCTGTCTCCAGCGCACGACTTGGAGGGCCTGGCGGGCTCCGAGGTAGTCGATGTGGTCGAAGATGGCGGCCTTGAGGCGGCGGATCTCGTTGCGGTGGTGGACGCGGGGGCGGTCGTAGTGGTCGAGCGTGATGTCGCGCCAGGGCAGCCGGCTTATCCGGTCGTGGAGGCCGGGGTGGTGCTTCCCTGGGCAGCCGTCCCTGGTCAACCCCTTCGGCCTCTACCTGATCCGCGTCTACGCGGCCGACGCCGTCCCCGACAGCCTCCTGGAGGCCGACCGCATCGACAGCGCGGAAGAGGCCCGGTTCCGACGACGGGCTTCTGGATCGGGTCTGTTACCCGTAGCGCCGATGATCATCAGGAGAATAAGCTAGCCGCGTGACCGACGAGACGCTGTTCACCGATGTGTGCCAAACACTGGCGCGTGCCGGCTTCGACGTCACCTCGGCCCAGTCAGGAGAGGGGACGGGGCTGCGAGTCCGCCAGGAGGGGGACTTCGTGGTGGTGAGCTGGGTGCCCTCTAGTGAACTAGATCCTGCCAACCGTCAGGATGCGGAATATGACGGCATCCGTGCTGCCCTGAGGCAGGCTCTGACGGAGATCCTCACGCAGGCCGGGTATGTGGCACAGCCGAACGAGGACAGCAGCGAAGGATGGGTGAGCCGGGCTTGATCCGCCGGTGAGGCGGAACCAGGGTGGCGATGGTCAAGTCGACCGTCGTGCCTGACTTCGATCCTCGGGCCGAGTTCGACCCCGCGCCGCGTACTGGTGAACGCGGTTATGCGAACGGTGGAATGATCGATGTTCTCTGTGAGAGCCTGCGCTGAGCGGGACGCGAACTGCTAGCGAAACGCAGGCCAGACAGCCCCGATTCGGCCCTGCTCGCCCGAAGCAAAGGCGAACTGACAAACATGTGGGCCCGTCAGCAAGATGACAGGCCCACATGCACGATCGAGGTCAGGCCGTGGTCAGCTCCGGTGGTACCGGTAGCGACATGAGGCGGAGGAGTTCGGCGACTTTGGTGTCGAGGTGTGCTCCGACCTCGGCGATGCGGGGATCGCCGAAGCTGGCGAATTTGGTCGACGGCTGGTCGATGCTGAGCTGTACGTGGCCGGGGGCGGTCTCGTAGATCGCGGTGCGCAGCGGGGCGTACAGGATGATGCCGGGGTCGTGCCGGAACATGGTTTCCGCGATGACATTGTTTCCCATCATGTAGGTGACGGCGCGGTGTTGATGTCCCGACAGCTGCATCACCGGGGTGGGGTCCAGGGTCCAGTAGACGGCGAACGAATGGGGTGTGTGCTCGGCGGTGTACGCCTGCATGCGTGCGGGGTCACCTGTTGCGATCGCTTCGACGAGTCCGGCGAAGTCGATGGCGGGTACCAGCGATTCGTAGCGCCGGCGGACGTCGTCGAAGGTGTCCTCGGTGTCGATGACAAGGCGGTTGACGAGGTGGGGGACGGCCTGAGTCATGGCTTCCTCATGCATTGAGAGGGTGGGCGGGGGTGTCGGTCGCTGCCGGGTCAGGCGGCGTCGAGGAGGATGCGTGCCATCTCGTCGGGGCGCTCCAGGGCGGAGAAGTGGCCGGTACGGGGCACGGTGATGCGCTGGACGTCCGTCAGCGCGTTGGCTACGCGGTCCCGCTCGGCGGGCTTGGACCAGTCGTTTTCGCTGTAGACGAGGGTGACGGGTGCCGACACGCGCGGGTAGCGTTCGCGGGCCTGGTCGAATCCCTTGAGGCTGCGGAAGATTCCTCGGGACACCTTGTCGTAGCCCGTGCGGCGGCCGCTTCTGGAAAGGTCGGCGAGGAAGTCCTCGGGCAGCCTGCTCTTGTCGACGTAGCCGCCCTGCAGGATGGTCCGCAGGATGGGCAGCGGCTCGATGGGGGCGAAGATGGGGCCCAGTACGGGCATCCGCACGGCGGTCATGATGACGCGGGCGATCCAGTTCCCCCGCTCCCCGCCCTGGGGGTAGTCGTAGCTGTTGAACGCCACGACCCGGCTGACCCGGTCCTTCAGGTCGATCGATGCCTGCAGGGACAGGGCGCCCCCGAGTGATTCGCCCGACAGGGTGACGTCGTGCAGGTCCAGTCCGCGGACGAATTCGACGACCGCGGCCCGCAGTTGCGGCTCCTCGTACTGCGCGCCGGGGACGATGTCGGACCATCCCATCCCGGGCAGATCCAGCGCGTAGACCGTGTAGTGGTCCCACACCTGCGGGATCACCCGCTGGAAGTAGTCGAGCTGGCCGCGCACGGTGTGCATCAGCACGAGGGCGGGGCCGGTGCCCACTGTGTAGTAGCGCAGCCGCGAGCCGTCGGCCCGGGTGAAGAACCGCACCTCGCCGCGGCCGTTGCTCCAGGTCTTCGTGTACGTCGCGTCGGGAGTCACGTTGCGTTCCATGGGTTTGTCCTTTCAGGTGATGAGCAAGCCGCAATACGGGCATTACTCCTGATTTCGTCGATCTGTGGAGTTGATTAAGGTTCGAGTGCGCGACAGGAAGAACCACACGTTCTTGAACTAGGGGTCAAGAATCAGGGCGCGAAAAGGCTGTCGCCCGGAGTGTCGTGTCTCAGAGGCCAGCTACGGCCGTGTCGGCGATCCGGTGGAGCGTGGGCCGGTCGAACGTCTTGGCCATGACCCGCAGCCCGGCGAGGGTGCTCTGCAGGAGCAGTGCCTGCGCCTGGGCGTCGACGTCCTGACCGACGTCACCGTCGCGCTGGCCCTGCCGGATGCGGGCGGCGAAGAACTCGATCATGCCCTCCTCCAGGCGGTGCGCCGCACGGGTGGCCTCCGCGTCACGTCCGCCGAGTTCCCCGAGCGTGTTCTGGGCCAGACACCCGCGCCGCACCGGCCCGTCCAGGTCCGCGTCCACGAGCAGCATGAAGTAGGCGCGGATGCGCTCCTTGGCCGTGCCCGGCCGCGCCAGGAACTCCTCGGCCCGCTCGGCCTGCATCCGGCTGTAGAGGTCCAGCGTCTTGCCGAACAACTGACGCTTGGAACCGAACGAGTGGTACAGGCTGCCCTTGGCCACGCCGGTCGCCTCCGCCAGGTCGGCAGGTGAGGTGTCGGTGTAGCCCTTGGTCCAGAACGCCTCCATCGCCTGCGCGATGACCACGTCCGGTTCGAAGCTCTTCGGTCTTCCCATGCCCCTACCGTAGCAAGTATTTGACCCCGAGGTCAAATACTCAGGACCAGGGGCGACGTCGAAGATCGGCGAGGCCCTGCCCCCGGATGGGAGACGACGGGGTCGGAAACAGGCAGTCAGCAGTCAGTCGCAGACGACGTACACGGAGATCGGGGTGCTGGGGTCAGGGCCCTCAGCAGCCCCCACCCAGCCGTTTCCGGTCATGAGGGGGCGCTGACCACCTGGGCACTGCGGCCAGGCTGCACGCTCCGCCCACAGCCTGCATTCCGGCGGGACAGCAGGCCACGGCCTGCTCGCCGTTGGCCGTGCCGTGCGCCACCTCCGCGCCCGGCCCCGGGGAACCTGCTTGCGCGTACCCACCTACTCCGGATGCCAGTACGAGCGCCAGCACACCTGCACCGAGGACTCACCTGCATCGCATCGGAGGATCCCTCTCGCCGAAAGGACCCCGTCGGACCGGAGCCATCGAGAGCATTGAACGGGGTCGCGGCCTGCACAAGCGCTCGCGACCTTCCATGATCCTCCGCATGGGGGGAACGGGCTCCCGCTCGGTACACGCGCCCCGTCGATGCGGGACGAGATAACGATGTCACAGGAGGCCGCCCCCCAGGGCCCTTGAGAGCCTTGAGGTGGGTGGTTCGCCTGCTGAGCACCGGATGTGAGGTCTTGTCAGCTGATGTCGGCAGCGACCCTGGATGCAGAACAGGCATGGATGCTGGTGATCATGTGGGTGTCGAGTCCGTATGACCACCGAGCGAGTCCATGCCTGCGCACCCATCTTCCCGCATGCCGTCATGTCTCCAGCAACTGGAGGACGCCTCCGGTCCTGCCCCGCAGAAAACGGTCGCTGACCTGCGGAATTATCTAGCCACGGTGCCTGACCCGCGAGCCCGTCGAGGTATCCGTCACCCATGGACGGCCCATCTCACCGCTGCGGCCGCCGCCGTTCTGGCCGGCGCTGCCTCGATCACAGCGATCGGCGAGTGGGTCGCCGACGCCCCGCAGCGCGTCCTGGCCCTGCTCGGCTTCCGGCCCGATCCGCTGACCGGCCTGATCCGCCCACCCCATGCCACGACCATCCGCCTCGTCCTCGCCGCCGCGGACGGTGACGCACTGGACCGCGCCATCGGACACTTCCTCCAGGAACGCAAAGCCCCAGCCTCGGGACGGAAGATCATCGCCGTCGACGGCAAGACTCTCCGCGGTTCCCGCACCGCGAAACAGCCGGCCGTCGCCCTGATCGCAGCGATGACGCACAGCGGCCAGGTCCTCGCCCAACGACAGATCGACGGGAAGAGCAACGAGATCCCGGCCTTCGCTCCACTCCTGGACAGCATCGATCTGACCAGCGCCGTCATCACCGCCGACGCCCTGCACACCCAGCACTACCACGCCATCTACCTGCACAAACGCGGAGCCCACTACCTCGCCGTGGTGAAAAGGAACCACCCCGCTCTCCACGAGAGCGTCCAGCGCCTGCCCTGGCGCGACATCCGCCTGGACCACTACGAACGCGGACAGGCCCACCACCGCGACGAGATCCGCCGTCTGAAGACCGCCACGTTCGCCCACCTCGACTACCCCCACGCCCGCCAGGCACTCCAAGTCGTGCGCTGGAGACGCGATCTGGGCACGGGCAAGCTGACGATCGAGCGGATCTACCTGGTCACGAGCCTGCCACCCGGCGCGGCCACGGGCAGCGAACTCGCCACCTGGATCCGTGGCCACTGGCGCATCGAGAACCAGCTGCACCACGTCCGCGACCGCACCTTCCACGAGGACGCCTCCAAGACCCGCACCCGCCGCCTGCCCCGCGTCATGGCCGGCCTGCGCAACCTCGCCATCGGAATCCACCGCCGGACGGCCACACCAACATCGCAGCCGCCCTCCGCCGCACCGCTC
Organism: Streptomyces canus; assembly: GCF_001514145.1. Taxonomy (GTDB): domain Bacteria; phylum Actinomycetota; class Actinomycetes; order Streptomycetales; family Streptomycetaceae; genus Streptomyces; species Streptomyces canus. Next base: position 393,073 of record NZ_KQ948657.1, on the reverse strand, counting down.
GTGACCACCTACGGCCTCTCGCCGCCCTCGGGCTGGCATGACGAACCCGGACACAAAATCACTTCTCAAAGACCCTGGCCCGGTACCTGTGACTGCCCTCTGGGACGCGCAAGGCATCTGAGCGATGTCGACATATTGGGCGGCAGGGCCTCAGCGATCCGCCTTGGCCACGCCGATCGGGTACGACACCGCGGTGCCGCCCAAGCCGCGGTATCCATCAGGGTTATTGCTGCCCGAAAGGTACCGCTGCGGCGAAAGGTGCCTGCTCAAGTACCCGTAACCAGAGCTGCGTAGTGAGCTGCCCTGTCCTGCTGGAGGTCAGTCAGGTGCGACCGCATAGCGCGCCATGACGTCGAGGAGCAGTTCGACGCGGATTCGGGTGCGGCCGTCCACCGTTCCCTGGACGCTCACCGACACCTCGCTGCCGCCCACGGAGCGAGCGACATGGAGTTCCAGGCGGGTGCGTCCGACAAGGGGGTAGGTGTACCAGGCCGAGCGTGGTTGCTCGTCGTCGGTGCCGGGGAGTGCCGTGTCGATGGCCAGCCAATCGCTGTCGTCGAAGTCGTATGCCACTTCTGCCGCGAGCGACTCGCAGAAGGCACGGAGGTTGGTCTCCCGGATCCAGCCCTCCGCGACGGTCCTACTGCGAGGCGCTTCGGCCGGGGAGTCCAAGGTGTCGAGGTCCTCGTGCAAGGCATCGAGCACCCGATGCGTCAGCTCGCCGGCGGGCGTTGTCTCCATGAGGACCCAGCCGGGCATCTGCTGCCGAAGGGCGGTGGGCAGGGCATCACTGTCCGGGTCCGCCAGCCGGTAGAGGACGCCGAAGACGGTTTCCCGGGCGACAGCGCGGGCGATCCACGCCGCCTCCGCCACGGGATCGGTGGCGCGGGCTCCCCCCGCCATGCTTTGGTCGCGAAGAGAGGCGACCGAAGCGGTGTCCCAGGCCTCGATGTCCTCGGACAGTGCCCGCAGGAGCCGGTACCGAGCCAGCTGAGGAAGGTTCTCCTCGACCTCCGACTCAGCCCAGCCCTGCGGATCCTCGGCGCCGAGAGCGGCGAGTAGACGTCCAATCGTCTCGGCGTCGGTCACCTGAGATCAGCCATCCGCCTTGGCCACGCCGATCGGACAGGACACGCCGGTCCCGCCCAACCCGCAGTACCCGTCCGGGTTTTTACTGCCTGAAAGGTACTGCTGGTGGTACCCCTCCGCCGGATAGAAGGTCCTGCCCTTCGCGGGGAGGATCTCCGTGGAGATCGTGCCGTGGCCCGTGGACGTGAGGGCCTGCTGGTAGGCGGCTCGGGAAGCCTCGGCCACGGCGGCCTGCTCGGGAGTGTGGGTGTAGATCGCCGAGCGGTACTGGGTGCCGACATCGTTGCCCTGACGGAAGCCCTGCGTCGGGTCGTGGGCCTCCCAGAAGGTCTTCAGGAGGCGCTCGTACGAGAGGAGGGCGGGGTCGAAGACCACGCGGACCGCCTCCGTGTGGCCGGTGAGACCCGAGCAGACCTCCTCGTACGCGGGGTTCTCGGTGTGGCCGCCCTGGTAGCCGACCAGCGTCGTCCACACTCCCACCGGGAGCCGCCAGAACGTGCGCTCGGCGCCCCAGAAGCAGCCCAGGCCGAAGTCGGCGATCTGATAGCCCTCGGGGTAGGGGCCGAGCAGCGGGGTGCCGAGGACGGTGTGGCGGTCGGGGACCGGGAACATCGGCTCGGGGCGGCCCGTCAGCGCCTGCTCGGGGGTGGGCAGGGCGGGCGTACGGCCGAACAGCATGACGTGGGCTCCTTCGTTCGTCCGCGTCGCACAAGGATGTGCGTCGGCACCGAGAACGTTTCCGTGCGGGGCCGCATTCCGACCGGCCCGGCGCCGGCCCGAGCCCGCCGTCAGTGTCGTCGGTCAGAGGGCCACGGCGACGCGGTCACTGCGCCAGCGTCGCCGGACTCCCGCCGTTCGCCTCGTACCCGGCCACCGCCAGTGCCCGGTATATCGCGAACTCCGCGGCCGGATCGGCGGACAGCGTCCAGGGCAGGGCGCCGACGTGGCCGTCGATGTGTATGAGCTGGCTCATTGCCTCCGCCCAGCGCTCGCCGCGCACGAGGAAGAAGACCAGCAGATGGCGGACGTGGGCCAGCATCGGATCGTCGGCACGGGCCGAGTGGACCGCGTGCAGCGCGCCGTGGATCGCCTTGGTCACGACCTCGCTCCGGTAGAAGCCGCTGACCAGGTTCACCTCGGGCAGGTGCTCGAAGACCGCGAACAGTGGCATCGCGGCGAGGAGGGAGCCGTGCGGGGCCCGGGCGGCGGCCGCCTCCGCGAAGCCGTACGCCAGCTCCCGCGAGCCGTGCCACTTCTCGCACCAGTAGTGCAGCGCGGCCAGGTGCGCCCCCATGTGGGCCGGGGCACGGTCCAGGATCTTCAGCCACAGCTGCTCGAACTCCGCCTGCGAATAGGCCAGTCCGCGCGCCACGGACAGCTCGACGATGTACGGGACCGGATCGCCCGGAGCCAGCAGCGCCGCCTCGCCGCAGGCCACCTTCGCCTCCTCCATGATGATCCGGAACTCGTCCGTGCCCGGCGTCGAGGTGCGCCACGCCTGGTGGACCAGGAACTCCGCGTGCACGGCCGCGCCACCCGCGTCCTTGGGCTGCTCGGCCCGCCACACCCGCAGCCACTGCCCGCCCGGTGCCTCGCTGACTCCGCCCGGACGCTGCTGCAGTTCCAGCGAGGCGGCTCCGGCGAAGGCCTGCACGCGCTGCCAGCGCAGCTCGCCCTCCCGCTCGGTACCGGCGAGGAGTTGGGAGGCCGCCTTGTAGTCCTGTGTGCGCTGCACCAGGTCCAGGACGTCCAGCAGGTCCTGGTCGGGGCCGGGCATGCGGATGTCCAGCTCCTCCTGCCGTGCGAAGCCGTAGTCCTCCGGGTCCGCGGCGTCCGGGTGGCCCGCCGGGACCTGTTCGATCCCGCCTCGCCTGCGCCGAAGGAACGGAATCAGCACGAAGCCCAGCATGACCGCCGCCATCAGGACCCAGAGAATCTCCATGCCTCAAGAGTTCCAGACGCCGCCGACAATTGCCCAACCCGGTCGGCACCCTGTGGAAAACTCCCGGACCGGCCCGAATGTCCTGGGGAAAACTCCCCGCGGCCGGCCCGAACGCCTGGGGAAAACCCTGCCGTACGGCCCGTGCGGAGCCCGTCGTCCGTCATCGGTCCCCCGGGCGGACTACCCTCGGAGCCCATGAGCGACAGGCACATCAGTCAGCACTTCGAGACCCTCGCGATCCACGCGGGCAACACCGCGGACCCCGTCACCGGAGCGGTGGTCCCGCCGATCTACCAGGTCTCGACCTACAAGCAGGACGGCGTGGGCGGTCTGCGCGGCGGTTACGAGTACAGCCGCAGCGCCAACCCGACCCGCACCGCCCTGGAGGAGAACCTCGCCGCCCTCGAAGGCGGCCGCCGGGGCCTCGCGTTCGCGTCCGGACTGGCGGCCGAGGACTGCCTGCTGCGTACGCTGCTCAGCCCCGGCGACCACGTGGTCATCCCCAACGACGCGTACGGCGGCACGTTCCGCCTCTTCGCGAAGGTCGTCGCCCGATGGGGCGTCGAGTGGTCGGTCGCCGACACCAGCGACCCGGCCGCCGTACGGGCCGCGATCACCCCGAAGACGAAGGTCGTGTGGGTGGAGACCCCCTCCAACCCGCTGCTCGGCATCACCGACATCGCCGCCGTCGCCCAGGTCTCCCGGGACGCGGGCGCCAAGCTCGTCGTCGACAACACCTTCGCGACGCCCTACCTCCAGCAGCCGCTGGCGCTCGGCGCCGATGTCGTCGTGCACTCCCTGACCAAGTACATGGGCGGCCACTCCGACGTCGTGGGCGGCGCCCTGGTCACCGCCGACGAGGCACTCGGCGAGGAACTGGCGTACCACCAGAACGCGATGGGTGCGGTCGCCGGGCCCTTCGACTCATGGCTGGTGCTGCGCGGTGCCAAGACGCTGTCGGTGCGCATGGACCGGCACAGCGAGAACGCCACGAAGGTCGCCGACATGCTGACCCGGCACGCGCGTGTGACGCAGGTGCTCTACCCGGGCCTGGAGGAGCACCCCGGGCACGAGATCGCGGCCAAGCAGATGCGGTCCTTCGGCGGCATGGTCTCCTTCCGGGTGGAGGGCGGCGAGGAGGCGGCCGTCGAGGTCTGCAACCGCGCCAGGATCTTCACGCTGGGGGAGTCCCTGGGAGGCGTCGAGTCGCTGATCGAGCACCCCGGCCGCATGACGCACGCGTCCGTGGCGGGCTCGGCGCTCGAGGTCCCCGCCGACCTCGTGCGCCTGTCCGTGGGCATCGAGAACGTCGACGACCTGCTGGAGGACCTCCAGCAGGCGCTCGCCAAGTAGGCGGGGCCGGGCTCACCAGCCCCTCATCGGTGGAGTCGTCGTGGACGGCGGCTCCACCCATGGGCGCGCGGTCAGCGCCCACACCACGAACGCCACACTCGCGGCGAACAACAGCAGCCACATGATCCGGCGCGCCGCGGTCCTGCGCCGGAGCATGCGCGATCCACGCCGTACGACGTCCCCGTACAGATCCGCGGGCACCTGCGGCGTTCCCCGTTCCATGATCTGCCGCACGGCGGCCTCACGCTGGGTCCGGTTCACGCGTACCTCCCGGGACGACGCGGGTGTCTCAGGACACGGCCGCCACTCCAGTCCCGCCGCCTCATGACGGTGCCACCTTCGCCGTCACCACCGCCGGTGCGGGCCCGCGCGGTGGGTGCAGCAGGGTGGCCGTCGCCCGGTCGCAGATCGTGCGGACGCGTTCCGCCGGCAGCCCGAGCAGGGCCGCCGCCTGTTCCTCGGCCACGCCCTCGTAGAGGCGCAGTACCAGGATCAGCCGTTCCTGTGGGGCGAGCCGGGACAGCGGGCTGTCGGGGTGCGTGCGGCCGCGGAGCAGGACGCCGTGGCGGCGCCATGCTCCGTGTGCGAAGCGCAGGGCGAGGTGCTGGCGGGCGCGGTCGTAGGGGTCCTCACCGCGCAGCCGGTCCCAGCACGCGTACGTGTGCGCGAGCGCCAGCGTCAGCAGGCGTCGCGCGCGCGGGTTGTCGTCCGGTGCCTCCGCCGTCAGGAGCGTGGCGGTATGCAGCAGCCGCCCGGCCGCGCCCGCGACGAACGCCTCGAACTCCCGGGCCCGACGCGTGCCCTGGACCACCTGCCGTTGCCGCACCGCACCTCCCCGCCTGCGGATGGTCGTACGACGGCTTCGTACGACCACGAGGACCCGGTCTCAGAGGACCCGGTCTCATATGAGGCCCGGCACGGCCGTCCGGTCAAGAGGCGCGGCGGTACACGCGTGTGCCCCTGCCTAAGAGGACTGCGCCTCCGGTCCCGGGACCCCCTGGACCGCCATCCTGGAGGAGAGGGCGGTGTTGAAGCGCGTGAGGAGCGTGCAGAACGCCTCGCGCTCCTCCGGTGCCCAGTCGTGTGTCAGCTCTGCCATCAACTGACGCCGTGAGGAGCGCACTTCCTCCAGCCGGGACTGTCCGCGCGGGGACAGCTGGAGCACCACCGCGCGTCCGTCCTCGGGGTGCGAGGTGCGCTTGACCAGCCCGGTGTCGACGAGCGGCGCCACCTGGCGGGTGACCGTGGACGAGTCGATCCCCATGCTCGCCGCGAGCGCCTTGACGCCCATCGGGCCTTCCTTGTCGAGCCGGTTGAGCAGCAGGTACGCGGCGCGGTCCATGGAGTTGCGCACCTGCCCCACCCCGCCGAGCCGGGTCTGTTCGGCACGACGGGCGAAGACCGCCACCTCGTGCTGCAGGGTGTCGAGGAGACCGGTGTCACCGACGGTCGTCATGTCCATCGACATTTCAGGTGTTGTGGGCATGGCCGGGGGCTCACTTCATGAAGGGCTGCTGGGTTGGGGGACAGGGTACGCGGCCCGGAGGCAGGCCGTACCAGCGCTGAGCAAACCCGTCTCGGACGTTGGTCACAGCGCGAGCACGCACGTGTGAACTGCGAGACTTGAGTCATGAACTACCGCAAGGCCCACCCCGTGCCGCCGGTGACGCTGGACGACGTGCGCGGCGCGCAGAAGATGCTGTCGGGCGTGGCGCGGACCACCGCGATGGAGGGCAGCCGCCACCTGACCCAGCTGGTGGGCGCGCCGGTGCACTTCAAGTGCGAGAACCTGCAGCGGACGGGGTCGTTCAAACTCCGCGGCGCCTACGTCCGGATCGCCGGACTGCTGCCCGAGGAGCGGGCCGCGGGTGTCGTGGCCGCGAGCGCCGGAAACCACGCGCAGGGCGTCGCGCTGGCGTCCACGCTGCTCGGCGTGCGCTCCACCGTGTTCATGCCGAAGGGCGCCCCGCTGCCGAAGATCAGCGCCACCAGGCACTACGGCGCCGAGGTGCGCCTGCACGGCCAGGTGGTCGACGAGACGCTGGCCGCCGCACAGGAGTACGCGGCGGAGACGGGCGCGGTGTTCATCCATCCCTTCGACCACCCCGACGTCATCGCGGGCCAGGGCACGGTCGGCCTCGAGATCCTGGAGCAGTGCCCCGAGGTGCGCACGGTCGTCCTCGGGATCGGCGGCGGCGGACTCGCGGCCGGTGTCGCGATCGCCGTGAAGGCCCTGCGGCCGGACGTGCGGATCGTGGGTGTGCAGGCGGCGGGCGCGGCCGCGTATCCGCCCTCGCTGGCCGCGGGGCGTCCGGTGTCGATCGAGAACCCGGCGACGATGGCCGACGGCATGAAGGTCGGGCGGCCGGGGGACGTGCCGTTCGGGATCGTGGACGAACTCGTCGACGAGGTCCGCACGGTGACGGAGGACGAGCTGTCCGCCGCGCTGCTGCTGTGCCTGGAGCGGGCCAAGCTGGTCGTCGAGCCGGCCGGGGCGAGCCCGGTCGCGGCGCTGCTGAGCGACCCGGGCGCCTTCGCGGGGCCGGTCGTCGCCGTGCTGTCCGGCGGCAACGTCGACCCGGTGCTGCTGCAGCGGGTACTGCGGCACGGCATGGCCGCGCAGGGCCGCTACCTGGCCGTTCGGCTCCGGCTCACGGACCGGCCCGGTGCCCTCGCGACGCTTCTCGGGGTGTTGTCAGTGGTCGACGCTAATGTCCTGGACGTGAGTCACGTCCGGACCGATCCACGGCTCGGGCTCGCGGAGGCGGAGGTCGAGCTGCACCTGGAGACGAAGGGGCCGGAGCACTGCGCCGAGGTCGGCCGAGCCCTCCGCGAGGCGGGCTACACCGTCATCGACTGAGGTCAGGGCCCCCTTCAGGACGCAGAAGTCACTCTTTCGAGTAAGTCCATTGAGGGACGCGATACATCGCGTTATGGTGTGTCTCGTGACGCCGCTCACGCCCGCCCGCAGAAGAAAAAACAACGGGCGAAGGAAAACGCACAAACCTAGGCTTTCCCAAGAATCCCCGACGACGTGGAGACACATATGCCAGGCGCCATCTATGCCGAAGGCCTGGTCAAGACCTTCGGCGACGTAAGGGCTCTGGACGGCGTCGACCTCGATGTCCCGGAGGGCACCGTCCTGGGCCTCCTCGGACCGAACGGCGCGGGCAAGACGACAGCCGTCCGCTGCCTGACGACCCTCCTGAAGCCGGACAGCGGCTCGGCGGTCGTCGCGGGCGTCGACGTCCTCAAGCACCCCGACGCCGTGCGCCGCTCCATCGGCCTCTCCGGCCAGTTCGCGGCTGTCGACGAATACCTCACCGGCCGCGAGAACCTGCAGATGGTCGGCCAGCTCTACCAGATGAAGGCGAAGCAGGCGAAGGTCCGCGCGACCGAGCTGCTGGAGCAGTTCGACCTCGCCGACGCGGCCGACCGCCCCACCAAGACCTACTCCGGCGGCATGCGCCGCCGCCTCGACCTCGCGGCCGCCCTGGTGGTCTCACCGCCCGTGATGTTCATGGACGAACCGACGACCGGCCTCGACCCACGCAACCGCCAACTGCTGTGGGAGGTCATCAAACAGCTGGTCTCCGCGGGCACCACGCTGCTGCTGACCACCCAGTACCTCGAGGAGGCCGACCACCTCGCCCACGACATCGCCGTCGTCGACCACGGCCACGTCATCGCCACCGGCACCTCCGACCAGCTCAAGGCCCGCACCGGCGGCGAGCGCGTCGAGGTCGTCGTGCACGAACGCGAGCACATCCAGGCCGCCTCGGAGGTCCTGCGCGGCTTCGGCAAGGGCGACACCACGGTCGAGGACCACATGCGCAAGCTCACCGTGCCCGTCACCGGCGGCGCCAAGCTGCTCGCCGAGGTCATCCGCGAACTCGACACCCGCGGCATCGAGATAGACGACATCGGCCTGCGCCGCCCCACCCTCGACGACGTCTTCCTGTCACTGACGGGACACGCGGCCGAGGCGAAGGACGAGGGCAACGACAAGAAGGAGGACGCCAAGTGAGCGCCGTCACCGACACCGCCCGGCTCGCGGATCGCGGCAATCCCCTCAGCCAGTCCGTCCGCGACTCGCTGGTCATCGCCAAGCGCAACCTGATCCGGATGTCCAGGATCCCCGAGATGGTCATCTTCGGCCTCATCCAGCCGATCATGTTCGTGGTGCTGTTCAGCTACGTCTTCGGCGGCTCCATGAACATCGGCGGCACCACGGACTCCTTGGTCTACCGCGAGTTCCTGATGGCCGGCATCTTCGCGCAGACCGTCACCTTCGCCACCGCGGGCGCCGGCGCCGGGATCGCCGACGACATGCACAAGGGGCTCATCGACCGCTTCCGCTCACTGCCCATGGCCCGCGGCGCCGTGCTCACCGGACGGACGCTCGCCGACCTGGTGCAGACGGCGCTGACCCTGTTCGTGCTGGCCATGGTCGCCCTGCTGGTCGGCTGGCGCACCCACACCAGCATCGGCGAGGTACTCGGCGCCTTCGGTCTGCTGCTCCTGCTCGGGTACGCGTTCACCTGGGTCGGCGCCCTGATCGGCCTGTCCGTGCGCACGCCTGAGGCGGCCACCTCGGGTGGGCTGATCTGGCTCTTCCCGGTGACGTTCATCTCGAACGCGTTCGTGGACTCCAGCCGCATGACCCCGTGGCTGCAGCACGTCGCCGACTGGAACCCGTTCAGTGCCACGGTCCAGGCCTGCCGCAAGCTGTTCGGCAACCCTGGTGTGTCCCCCTCCGAGGCCTGGCCCATGCAGCACCCGGTCTGGGCCTCGCTGATCTACTCGGTCCTGATCATCGTCATATTCAGGACCCTGGCGGTCCGCAAGTACCGCTCGGCCACCGCATGACAGAGCCCCCGGCGCCGCGAGGGCGCCGGGGGCCCGTCACAAGGACAGACGGCCGGCCGGATCAGCCGTTGTAGGGCTCGGCCTTGAGGATGGTCACGGAGGCCTTCTTGCCGTTCGGCAGTTCGTACTCCGCGTCCTCACCGACCTTGTGGCCGATCACGCCGGAACCCAGCGGGGACTGCGGCGAGTACGTCTCGACGTCCGCGCTCGCGTACTCGCGCGAGGCGAGCAGGAAGGTCATGGTGTCGTCCTCGTCACCGTCGAAGGCGATCGTCACGACCATGCCGGGCGCCACCGTACCGTCCGCGGACGCCGGAGCCTCACCGACCTTGGCCTTCTCCAGGAGCTGGGTCAGCTGGCGGATGCGGAGCTCCTGCTTGCCCTGCTCTTCCTTGGCCGCGTGGTACCCGCCGTTCTCGCGCAGGTCCCCCTCCTCGCGCGCGGCCGCGATCTTCGCGGTGACTTCCTCGCGCGCGGGACCAGACAGGTACGCCAGCTCTTCCTTGAGCTTGGTGTACGCCTCCTGGGTCAGCCAGGTGACGTCTTCGCTGGTCTGGGTCACAGGTGCTCCTCGTAGGTACTGGGAATACAAAGCATCGCCCTACCCAGAAGAATGTGCCTTCACGGATGGGCGAAACCACGAGCCTAACAATTCAGTGGCCGAAGGGGGAGGACATAAGCCATCAGAAATACGTCAGCGCAGGTCAGTGGTGATGCATCGGGGGTGACGTCAGTCGGCGTGACAGCCCAGCAGCTCGGCCGTGGTGCCCGGGGCCGTCGTACGGAGCGTGACGACCTTGTCGATGCGGGTGGCGTCACCGCCGAAGCGGAAGTCGGCCCGGCCCACCTCGGAGCCGTCCGCCGCCTGGGAGCGGATCGTGCAGTAGCCCGAGGCGCCGGAGTCCTTGCGGACCTCCAGATGCACCTGCACCGCGGACTTCTCCGAGTCGAACGTGATCACCTCTGCGCTGATCTTGTTCTGCACGACGTAGTGGTAGGCGAAGTAGCCGATCAGCGCGAGCAGGAGGGCGCCGAGGACGGCACCGGCGATGCGGAGCTTGTGGTCGGCACGCTCGTCCGAGGAGCGGCCGTAGCGTCCCTCGGGCAGCTGAGTGCTCGCCGTGCTCATGATCGTCTCCCGGTAAACCAAGGCCGTGGAATTAATCGCCCCCCGATTCGGTCACTATAGAAGCCGCCGTTCGCACCCGAAGACACCGGGGCGCCGACTTACTGAGGATTGAGTCTTGACTGACCAGCTGCGACTGATGGCCGTGCACGCCCACCCCGACGACGAGTCGAGCAAGGGCGCGGCCACCATGGCGAAGTACGTGTCCGAGGGGGTGGACGTGCTGGTCGTGACCTGCACGGGCGGGGAGCGCGGCTCCATCCTCAACCCGAAGCTTCAGGGCGACAAGTACATCGAGGAGCACATCCACGAGGTACGCAAGAAGGAGATGGACGAGGCCCGCGAGATCCTCGGCGTGGGACAGGAATGGCTCGGCTTCGTCGACTCCGGCCTGCCCGAGGGCGACCCGCTGCCGCCGCTGCCCGACGGCTGCTTCGCCCTGGAGGACGTCGACAAGGCGGCCGGCGAGCTGGTGAAGCAGATCCGCACCTTCCGTCCCCAGGTGATCACCACCTACGACGAGAACGGCGGCTACCCGCACCCCGACCACATCATGACCCACAAGATCTCGATGGTGGCGTTCGAGGGCGCGGCGGACACCGAGAAGTTCCCCGAGTCCGAGTTCGGCCCGGCCTACCAGCCGCTCAAGCTCTACTACAACCAGGGCTTCAACCGCCCCCGCACCGAGGCGCTGCACCACGCGCTCATCGAGCGCGGCATGGAGTCGCCGTACGGGGACTGGCTCAAGCGCTGGGACGAGTCGCCGATGCGCGACCGCACCCTGACCACGCACATTCCGTGCGCGGAGTTCTACGAGATCCGCGACAAGGCCCTGATCGCGCACGCCACGCAGATCGACCCCGACGGCGGCTGGTTCAAGGTCCCGCTCGATCTCCAGAAGGAGGTCTGGCCGACGGAGGAGTACGAGCTCGCGAAGTCCCTCGTCGATACCTCCCTCCCCGAGGACGACCTCTTTGCGGGCATCCGCGACAATGCCTGACATGAGCGCAAGCGCAAGCCTGGCAATGACGCACCTCGCGACCCTCGCCAAGGAGGTCGACGAGGACAAGGTCACCCCCGGAGTCCTCGGCTTCATCGTCTTCGCGGCGATGGCCCTGGCGGTGTGGGCCCTGATGAAGTCCATGAGCAAGCACATGAACAAGGTCGACTTCAAGGAGTCCCCGGATGGGGAGGCCTCCGGCGAGGAGACCGCGGACAGTCCCTCCGGCAAGACCTCGCCGGCCAAGGGCTGAGCCACGCGGCGGCGACGGGAGCGGGCACCCGAGGCCCCTCCCGTCAACGGCCGTGCTCGGCCGGCGACAGCAGCCGAGGGCCCCGTCCACGCCGAGGGGCGTACACGCCTCGCACAGGCACAGGCACAGGCCCGCCGGGCGGACACCGCGCGCCTCAGCCCCGCGCCGGAGCCACCGACACGCCCATGACCTCCCGCGCGTGCCGGTTCGGCACCATCCCCAGTCGCCATGCCTGCCACCCGGTGTCCAGGTTCACGCCCCGCTCCAGCAGCAGTCCGTACGCCCCCACGTAATCGTCCAGCTTCTGGTCCCGTGCCCCGTGCTCCCGGCGGCCCAGTTCCGCCAGTTCCTCCTGGGCGACCGCCGCGCCGATCTCCACGCCGCCCGGTGCCGCGTACGGCAGCAGGGTGCAGCGCAGGAAGCGGGCCCAGTCCTCGCCCCGCTGATCGCCGTAGGAGGCGAACAGCGCCACCGCCTCGTCGCACAGCGCGAGGGCCTGGGGGGTACGGCCGTTGCCCGCGTCCACCACCGCCAGTTCGAGGCAGGTCCACGCCTCGCCGTGCGCGACGCCGATGCGCTGGAAGTCGGCGCGCGCGTCGACCAGGAGCTGGCGGGCGAAACCCGAGTTGCGCAGCGAACCCGTCTGCGCGGCGCGCTGGTCGCGGGTGACACGGGCCGAGTGGTGGCGGGCACAGGCCAGGCCGTAGACGTCCCGCATACGGGAGAACATCGTCCGCGAGCGTTCCAGCTCACGGACCGCGAGATCCAGGTTGCCCGTCTCCTCCAACGCCTGACCCAGGTAGTACACCGTCCACGCCTCGCCGCGCGCGTCCTCGTTGTCGCGGTGGCGGGACGCCGCCTGGCGCAGGCCGTCCACCGCCGCCGACGGGTCCCCGGCCACCAGGCGGGCACGCGCCAGCTGGGTCAGCGCCCACGCCGCGCCCCGGGCGTCGCGGGTGCGGCCGTACAGGTCGAGGGCTGTTCTCAGCTCCGTCTCCGCACGCGGTACGTCGCCCATGCGCAGGGCCAGCTGGCCGAGCTGGAAGTGGGCCCAGGCCTCACCGTGGACGGACTCGCCCGCGCGGTGCAGGACCAGCGAACGGGTCAGCAGGTCCTGTGCCTGCGCGACCCGGCCGCGGTCGCGTTCGACCGCCGCCAGGGCGTGCATCGTCCAGGCGCGGTCCGTGGCCAGTTCGGAAGTTGACTGGAGGGCCAGCGCCTCCTCGAGCTTCGCCGCTGCCTCGGTCAGATGGCCCTGGTGGTGAAGGGTGATGCCCAGGGAACACAGGGCGCGCGCGGCCCCCGCGTCGTGGTGGGCCTCCATGTAGAGGTCGACCACCGAGGTCAGTGTCGTACGCGCCTTGTCCAGCTCGCCCAGCTGGCGGGCGGCGATACCGGTGCGCCACTGCACCGAGCGAACCAGCAGCCCCTGGTCCACCGCCTGTGCCAACTCGCTGATCTCACCCAGGCGGTAGAGGTCACCGCGCAGCAGGCAGTAGTCGCACAACGCGCCCAGGAGGTTGAGAACCGCTCCCTGGTTGACGCCCTCCGCGTGCCTGAGCGCCGCCGTGATGAAACTCGACTCGTCGTCCAGCCAGCGCAGCGCCTCGTCGAGGGAGGTGAAGCCGTGCGGGCTGAAGCGGTCCGAGCGGGTCGACATGTTGCCGTCGACCAGGCGCAGCACGGAGTCGGCGAGGTCGGCGTAGTTGACGATGAGGCGTTCCTGCGCGGCCGTGCGCTCGGCCGGCTCCTCCTCGTCCAGCAGTCTGGCCTGGGCGAAGGCGCGGACCACGTCGTGGACGCGGTAACGGCTGCCGCGGACGTGGTCGATCAGGCCCGCGCGGGCCAGCGCCACCAGGTGCCGGGTCGCCTCCGTCTCGTCGGTGGCCAGCAGCGCGGCGGCCGCGGCGGCGCCGAGCGAGGACCGGCCGGCCAGTGCGAGACGGCGCAGCAGCCGACGGGCCTGCTCCGACTGGTCGGTGTAACGGAGCCACAGGACGCGTTCGACGGGCTCGACCGGGCCGTACGCGCCGAGATCGGTGGCCAGTTGGCGCGGGGAGCGGGGACCGAGGGACGAGCCCGCTATGCGCAGGGCCAGGGGCAGACCGCCGCACAACTCCCTGATCCGGTCGGCTGACTGCGCGTCATAGGGACCGGTGGCGGACTGCGCGGCCGCGTCCAGAAGCTCCTCGGCGCCCGCCGCGTCCAGGGAGTGGACCGGGAGTTCGTGCACCTGGGCGGCTAGGTCCGACGGCAGGTGGAGCGGCTCACGCGCGGTGACCAGGACCAGGCTGTCGGAACGCTCGGGGACGAGGGTGCGGACCTGCTCGGGGTCCGAGGCGTCGTCCAGCACGATCGTCACCGGCAGGCCGGTCAGATGCTGGTGGTAGAGCTCGCTCAGCCGCTTGACCTGCTGGTCGGGCGAGGAACGCTCACGGAACAGCAGCTGCTCGCGCGGGGCGCCGAGCCGGTTGAGCAGATGCAGCAGAGCGTCCCGGGTGGAGAGCGGGGACTCCTCCGGGTTGTCGCCGCGCAGGTCCACTACGCAGGCACCGCGGAAGTAGTCCTTGAGGTCGTGCGCCGCCCGCACGGCGAGTGCCGTACGGCCGCTTCCGGGCGGGCCGTGCAGCACGACCACCGTGGGCCGGGTCTCGGTGGTCGCGCGCGAGGCCTGTACCCACTGCCGGATGCGGCCCATCTCCGTCCGGCGGTCCGCGAACTCGCTGATGGGTTCCGGCAGTTGCCCGAACGACTGCTCCAGCACGCTCCTGCCGCGGGCCGCCGCGCTCTTGTCCGTGCCGCGCAGTCGCGGGCCCGCCTTCTTCGGGCCGGTCGACGCGCTCAGCACCCGCTGCTGGTCGAGGAACGGCCGGATGCCCCGTACCTCCAGGGCCGTCAGCCACTGGAGCCGGAGCTGCTCCGGGCCGCCGGGCTGGCCGATCGCGCCCGCCCGGTGGTGCGCGGCCGGCAGATGCGAGCCGGCCACCTTCACCACCGTCGCCGCCGCGGCCACGACGCCCACGGTCACGCCCGCGCCCAGCGCGGTGCCCGTGTCGGTGCCGAGCGCCAGGTCGGCCACGGCAGCAGCCAGGGCGGCGACCACCGCCACCAGCAGAGGAGTACCGGCCCCCTCCTTGGAGTACCGCTGCCGGAAGGTGAGTTGACCGGCCTGCGCCTCGTCCAGCGCGCGCGTGTACGCCTCGTACTCCTCGGCGGCCGTCTGCGCCATCGCGTCCAGCGAACCTCGGGCCCGCGCGAGCAGTACGGCCCCGTCGACCCGCCCGCCCGAACGCCGCACCTCCTCCTCCACGGCCCGCCCCAACAGCCGTTCGGCTTCCGCCCGATGACTGTCCCGCATGTCACTTCCCCCTCCGGTGGCAACGGGTTTCTTGGTCAAGTGTGCTGCGGCCGGGGCAATGGGGCGAGAGGGCCGCACCGGGAAGCTCGACGTCGCCGTCGGGACACGCCTGACGCCTGACCCGCGGGGTACTGCGGCAGGATGGACCCCATGCCGAACCGACTGGCCCACGAGACGTCCCCCTACCTCCTTCAGCACGCGGACAACCCGGTCGACTGGTGGCCCTGGTCGGCCGAGGCCTTCGAGGAGGCGCGAAAGACGAACAAGCCCGTTCTGCTGAGTGTCGGATATTCGAGTTGTCACTGGTGTCATGTGATGGCCCACGAATCGTTCGAGGACCGGGCCACCGCCGAATTCCTCAACGAGCACTTCGTCAACATCAAAGTCGACCGCGAGGAACGCCCCGACGTGGACGCCGTCTACATGGAGGCCGTGCAGGCCGCCACCGGGCAGGGCGGCTGGCCCATGACCGTGTTTCTCACTCCGGACGCCGAGCCCTTCTACTTCGGTACCTACTTCCCGCCCTCCCCCCGCCAGGGCATGCCCTCCTTCCAGCAGGTCCTGGAGGGTGTCCGGCACGCCTGGACCGACCGGCGGGACGAGGTCGCCGAGGTCGCCGGGAAGATCGTGCGGGATCTCGCCGGGCGGGAGATGTCCTACGGCGACGCGCAGGCACCCGGCGAGGAGCAGCTCGCCGCGGCTCTGCTCGGGCTGACGAGGGAGTACGACGCGCAGCGCGGCGGGTTCGGCGGGGCGCCGAAGTTCCCGCCGTCGATGGTCTTGGAGTTCCTGCTGCGGCACCACGCCCGCACCGGCGCCGAGGGCGCCCTCCAGATGGCCCGGGACACCTGCGAGCGCATGGCCCGCGGCGGGATCCACGACCAGCTCGGCGGCGGCTTCGCCCGCTACTCCGTCGACCGCGACTGGATCGTGCCGCACTTCGAGAAGATGCTGTACGACAACGCCCTGCTGTGCCGCGTCTACGCCCACCTGTGGCGGTCCACCGGCTCCGACCTCGCCCGCCGGGTCGCCCTGGACACCGCCGACTTCATGGTGCGTGAACTGCGCACGAACGAGGGCGGGTTCGCCTCCGCGCTGGACGCCGACAGTGACGACGGGACGGGCAGGCACGTCGAGGGCGCGTACTACGTGTGGACGCCGGAGCAGTTGCGTGAGGTGCTCGGCGAGCAGGACGCCGACCTCGCCGCACAGTACTTCGGTGTCACCGAGGAGGGCACGTTCGAGCACGGGCAGTCCGTGCTGCAACTTCCGCAGCAGGACACCGTTTTCGAAGCCGAGAGGATCGAGTCGATCAGGCAGCGGCTCCTCGACGCACGGGCTCGGCGCCCCGCGCCGGGCCGGGACGACAAGGTCGTCGCTGCGTGGAACGGGCTCGCGATCGCCGCGCTCGCCGAGACCGGTGCCTACTTCGACCGTCCTGACCTGGTCGAGGCCGCTCTGGGGGCCGCCGATCTTCTCGTACGGCTGCATCTGGACGAGCAGGCCCGGCTGTCCCGTACCAGCAAGGACGGTCAGGTCGGGGCCAATGCCGGTGTGCTGGAGGACTACGCCGATGTCGCCGAGGGTTTCCTCGCGCTGGCGTCGGTGACCGGGGAGGGGGTCTGGCTCGACTTCGCCGGGTTCCTGCTCGACCATGTGCTGACGCGGTTCACCGGGTCCGAGGGCGGGCTGTTCGACACGGCCGCCGATGCCGAGCGGCTGATTCGGCGGCCGCAGGATCCGACCGACAACGCGGTGCCCTCCGGGTGGACGGCCGCGGCGGGGGCGCTGTTGTCCTACGCCGCGCAGACCGGGGCCGAGCCCCATCGCGAGGCCGCGGAGAAGGCACTCGGGGTGGTGAAGGCGCTCGGGCCCCGGGTGCCGCGGTTCGTCGGTTGGGGGCTCGCGGTGGCGGAGGCATACCTCGACGGGCCGAAGGAGGTCGCGATCGTGGGGCCCGCGCTGACCGACGAAGCCACAAGGGCCCTGCACCGTACGGCACTTCTGGGGACCGCCCCCGGTGCCGTGGTCGCGGTGGGGACTCCGGACAGCGACGAACTCCCGCTGCTCGCCGACCGGATCCTCGTCGACGGCGAGCCCACCGCTTACGTCTGCCGGCACTTCACCTGTGAGGCGCCTACGACCGACGCGGAGGCGTTGCGGGTGGCGTTGGGAGGTTGACCTCCGCCAGGGCGTTCGCCACGATCGCCTCCAGCTGTTCGTGGTGTGCGCCCTTCCAGTAGGCGCGGCCGCACTCCTGGCACTGGGCGAAGACGTCGTACGACCGTTCCGTCCCGCCCTCCAGCCGGTCCGCCACCTGCTCCTTGGTGGCCGCTCGCAGCAGGCCGTTGCAGGCTGTGCAGCGGGTCCAGGGGCGTAGTTCGGGGCGGAAGCGGTCCAGGATGTCACGGAGTTGGTCTTCGGGGCGGGTGCTGTAGACGAAGGCGCCCGCCCAGAGTTCCCTGCGGTGCAGCAGGCCCCGGTCGCGGCTGAGCATGACGCGTTTCTCGGTCGCGGAGCGGGTGGCGAGGGCCGGGTCGCCGATGTCCGTGGACTCGTACGCCGTGTCCACGCCGAGCAGGCGCAGGCGGCGGGCGAGGGTGCCGAGGTGGACGTCGAGGAGGAAGCGCAGGGGGGCGCCGGGGATCTGCTGGGGGCGGGCGACGGCCCTGATCTCGACGGAGTCGCCCGCGGCGGGGACGTAGGACCTCGGGACCTCGCGGCCGTTCACCCGCAGGGCCCCGACCTCGGTGAGCGGGACGCCGGCCGACTCGACGACGTGGCCGAGGGAGGAGACGCCGTCGGTGGTGAGGGCGGTGGGCCCCCGGCGGCGGCCGCTCGCGACGAACACGGCCAGGCCGGGGGCGAACTCGACGTGGATCTCGGGACCGTTCACCCGGTCAGGATGCCACGGGAGGGGAGAGCGGATTCAGGGCTTCTTCGTCGGCAGGCCCTGGTCCAGGACGTCCAGGGCCTGGTCCACGAGGTCGCGCAGGTCGCCCTCGAAGCCGTTCTCCGCCCAGTACATGGAGACCTCCATGAGGCCGCCGATGAGGGACATCGCGTAGACGCGGACCTGGAGGCTGTCCGCGGCCAGGCCGGAGCGTTCTGCGATGGCCTCGCGGAGCATGCGCCCGGTCTCGGACATGCTCTCGAGCATCCGGGCGCGGACGGCGGGGACCTGGACCCCGAGGTGGGCCCGGACGCGGATCGCCTCGGGGTCCTCCGCCATGGTGCCGTCGAGGGCCAGGCGCATCACGTGCCGCAGCGAGTCGATCCACGGCTCGCCGGCGGGCCGGGCGCGCAGTTCCTCGACCATCAGCGGGTCGTACTCGTCCGTGAGGACGATGTCCTCCTTGGTCGGGAAGTAGCGGAAGACGGTCGACGGTGACACCTCGGCCCGCTCGGCGATCTGCTCGACGGTCGTGGCGTCGTAGCCCTGTTCCTTGATCAGCGCGTAGGTCGCGGTGCGGATCGCCTCGCGGGTCTTGATCTTCTTGCGCTCACGAAGACCCAGTTGGGGGCGGTCGGCGGGGGAGAGGGGGGAGCGTGCGGCCGTCATGGGGTTCATTGTCGGGCATCCGCCTCCTCGGCAGCCAAGTCCGGGGCTGTGGAGGTCTCGGCGGGACGGAGTGTGCCCGGCAGGAAGGCCGCGGCGAGCAGCGCGGCGACGAGGGCCGCGATCCCGCAGACCAGCAGGACGACGCCCATGCCGTGGACGTACGCGCTGTTCGCGGAGGCCAGCAGATCGGTGGAGCCGGTGCGCTGGGCGACCATGTGCGCGGCGACCACGGACTCGCCGGCGGTGTCGGCGGCCGGGGCGGGCAGCCCGGTGACGTCGAGGCGGTCCCGGAAGGTGCCGGCGAGCAGGCTGCCGAGCAGGGCGATGCCGATCGCGCCGCCGACCTGGCGCATGGTCATCAGGAGTCCGGAGCCGCTGCCGGCGCGGTCGCGGGGCAGGGCGCTGAGGCCGCCGTTCATGGCGGGGATGAGGGAGAGGCCGAAGCCGAAGCCGGTGAGGGAGAGCCACAGCGCGACGAATCCGTAGCCGGAGTCCACTGTCGTACGGCTGCCCAGGAGCCCGGCGAAGGCCAGCACCACCAGTCCGGCGCTCACCGAGGCGCGTGCGCCGAAGCGGGCGACGACCTTGGGGGCGAGGCGGGAGGCGACCAGCAGTCCGCCCATCATCGGCAGCAGCCGGACGCCGGTGCCCAGGGCGTCGTGGCCGAGGACGGCCTGGAGGAAGGGCGGCAGCACGAACAGCAGGCCGGAGAGGATGAAGTTGACCAGGGTCGCGGCGACGGTGTTGAAGAGGAAGCCGCGGTGGGTGAGCAGGGTCATGTCGAGCATGGGGCGCGGGACCCGGCGTTCGCGCAGCACCAGCGCGGCGATCAGCAGGACGGACGCCGTGAGCATGCCCAGGACCAGCGGGTCGCCCCAGCCGCGGGTGGGTGCCTCGATGATCGCGTAGACCAGGGCGCCGAGGCCGCTGACGGTGAGGGCGGCGGAGGGGGCGTCGACCCGGGGGGAGGAGGGGTCGCGGGTCTCGGGGAGCAGGAAGACGCAGGCGGCGATGCCGATCGCGGCCATCGGGACGTTGACCAGGAAGACCGAGCCCCACCAGAAGTGGTTCAGCAGCCAGCCGCCGATGATCGGGCCGAGCGGCAGGCCGAGCGCGGAGGTGGCGGAGACGATGCCGACGGCCTTGGTGCGCTCGTCGGGGGCGAAGAGCGTGGGCAGCACCGAGAGCGCGAGCGGGGTGACCAGGGCGCCGCCGACGCCCATCACCGCGCGGGCGGCGATCACCGCGTTGACGTCGCCCGCCAGCGCGCCGACCAGTGATCCGGCGAGGAAGATCGCGAGTCCGGTGATCAGCATCCGGCGCCTTCCGAACCGGTCGCCGAGCAGGCCGGCGGGGAGCATCAGGGCCGCGAAGACGACGACGTACGCGTCCGCCATCCACTGCTGCGCGCCGGTGCCGGCGTCGAGATCGGCGGCCATCGTCGGCAGCGCCACATTGAGGATCGTCAGGTCGAAGCCGAGCGTCAGCATGCTCGCGACGAGGGCGGCCAGGGCCCACCAGCGACGGGGGTCCGGAGTGATAGTTTCCATGAAATGAGAGTAGCTCTCAAAAGCTAGAAACTGTCAATCGATTTCGACATGCAAAAAGGGCCGCGGCTCGGAAGCCGCGGCCCTTGAAGGCGTGGAACGGTCTACGTGTGCTGGTAGGCCACCAGTGAGATGCCGACGTAGTGGACGGCGAAGGCGGCCACGGTGAGGGAGTGGAACACCTCGTGGAAGCCGAACCAGCGCGGTGAGGGGTTCGGCTTCTTGAGGCCGTAGATCACCCCGCCCGCGCTGTAGAGCAGGCCGCCGATGACGACCAGGACCAGGACCGCGACACCGCCGGCGCGCATGAAGTCGGGCAGGAAGAAGACGGCGGCCCAGCCCATCGCGATGTAGCAGGGGGTGTAGAGCCAGCGCGGGGCGCCGACCCAGAAGACCCGGAAGAGGATGCCGGCCACCGCGGCTCCCCAGATGCCCCACAGCAGCCACTGCCCCTTGCTGCCCGGCAGGAGCAGCATGGTCAGCGGGGTGTAGGTGCCCGCGATGATCAGGAAGATGTTGGCGTGATCCAGCCGTCGCAGCACGCCGTCCATGCGGGGGGTCCAGGTGCCCCGGTGGTACAGCGCGCTGACGCCGAACAGCAGGCAGGCGGTCAGGGCGAAGATCCCGCAGGCGATCCGGCCTCTCGTCGAGTCCGCGAGGGCGGTCAGTACCAGCCCCGCGACCAGTGCGGCCGGGAACATGCCGAGGTGCAGCCAGCCGCGCAGCTTCGGCTTGATGGGCTCGGCCAGATGCTGGGCGTGCTGCCTGATCTGGTGCGGCAGGGAGGGGGCGTCGGCGTCGTGGGCGGGCGGCGTCATGACCCGCATCGTACCTACGGGACCGTAAGTTACGCATGGGTAGAGCGTGAGGAACAGTCAAGAGTGGCCATCGTCTCACGGGAGTTGACCAGTAAAGAGACGGTTGGCTAAACGCTAAGTGCACGCAAATAAACGCGCTGTGTGCAATGGAAGCGTGGCGATCCTCACTCCGCTCACCTGTGATGCCCTCTGGACAGATGGGCGCATCGGTCGGATGATCAAATGAGTGCGGTCGACACCGGATGAGCGCCAAGGTCACCACCAAATGGCGCGAAAAGCATCCGGGTCGCAGCCCCCACGGGGCCTCCAAACAAAAAATCCCTCATCTAGGAGCAATCGTGGCGCGCGACATCGCGGCTCCCCCCGTCATCCCCACCCAGCACAAGGAACTGATCTCGTGGGTGAACGAGATCGCCGAACTGACCCAGCCGGACAGCGTGGTCTGGTGTGACGGATCCGAAGCGGAGTACGAGCGCCTGTGCGAGGAGCTCGTGGCGAAGGGCACCTTCAAGAAGCTCGACCCGATCAAGCGCCCCAACTCCTACTACGCGGCCTCCGACCCGACCGACGTCGCGCGTGTCGAGGACCGCACCTTCATCTGCTCGGAGAAAGAGGAGGACGCGGGGCCGACGAACCACTGGAAGGCACCGGGGGAGATGCGGGACATCTTCGCCGGGGAGAAGGGCGTCTTCCGCGGCTCGATGAAGGGCCGGACGATGTACGTCGTCCCCTTCTGCATGGGCCCCCTCGGCTCGGACCTCTCCGCGATCGGCGTCGAGATCACCGACTCCGCCTATGTCGCGGTCTCCATGCGCACGATGACCCGCATGGGACAGCCGGTCCTCGACGAACTCGGCTCCGACGGCTTCTTCGTGAAGGCCGTGCACACCCTCGGCGCCCCCCTCGCGGAGGGCGAGGCGGACGTCCCGTGGCCGTGCAACTCCACCAAGTACATCTCGCACTTCCCGGAGTCCCGCGAGATCTGGTCCTACGGCTCGGGCTACGGCGGCAACGCGCTGCTCGGCAAGAAGTGCTACGCCCTGCGCATCGCCTCGGTGATGGCCCGCGACGAGGGCTGGCTCGCCGAGCACATGCTCATCCTCAAACTCACCCCGCCGCAGGGCGAGTCCAAGTACGTCGCCGCCGCCTTCCCGAGCGCCTGCGGCAAGACCAACCTCGCCATGCTGGAGCCGACGATCTCCGGCTGGACCGTCGAGACGATCGGCGACGACATCGCGTGGATGCGCTTCGGTGAGGACGGCCGCCTCTACGCGATCAACCCCGAGGCCGGCTTCTTCGGCGTCGCGCCCGGCACCGGTGAGCACACCAACGCCAACGCGATGAAGACGCTGTGGGGCAACTCCGTCTTCACCAACGTCGCCCTCACCGACGACAACGACATCTGGTGGGAGGGCATGACGGAGGAGACCCCGGCGCACCTCACGGACTGGAAGGGCAACGACTGGACGCCCTCCTCGGAGACCCCGGCGGCCCACCCCAACGCCCGCTTCACCACCCCCGCCGCCCAGTGCCCGATCATCGCGCCCGAGTGGGAGGACCCCAAGGGCGTACCGATCTCGGCGATCCTCTTCGGCGGGCGGCGCGCGAGCGCGGTCCCGCTGGTGACGGAGTCCTTCGACTGGAACCACGGCGTCTTCCTCGGCGCCAACGTGGCCTCCGAGAAGACCGCCGCCGCCGAGGGCAAGGTCGGCGAGCTGCGCCGTGATCCCTTCGCCATGCTGCCGTTCTGCGGCTACAACATGGGCGACTACATGGGGCACTGGGTCGACGTGGCCAAGGACAAGGACCAGTCGAAGCTGCCGAAGATCTACTACGTCAACTGGTTCCGCAAGAACGACGAGGGCACGTTCGTCTGGCCCGGCTTCGGCGAGAACAGCCGCGTTCTGAAGTGGATCGTGGAGCGGCTGGAGGGCAAGGCCGAGGGCGTCGAGACCCCGATCGGCATCCTGCCGACCAGGGACGCGCTCGACACCAAGGGCCTCGACCTGGCCGAGTCCGACCTGGAGTTCCTGCTCACGGTCGACAAGGAGGTGTGGCGGGACGAGGCATCCCTGATCCCCGAGCACCTCAACACCTTCGGTGACCACACGCCGAAGGAACTGTGGGACGAGTACCACGCGCTGGTGCAGCGCCTGGGCTGAGTCCCCCGAGAACCCCCGCGGCCGGCCCCCGATGGGAGCCCTGACCCGTGATCGTCACGGGCCGGCCGCGGGTGGGCGGCACGGGGGCAGGTCCGCAGGACAGGCCCTGAGTCACGAACCGGCCCCGCACAACGGCGTGCGGGGCGTGCTGCCCACAGGGCGAGACCGCCGGTCACGCACTGACCCCGTTGTGCCCGCCCCGGTCCTCCAGATACCGGGTGTGGGTCTCCTGGCGGCGTGCCTCCATGTCCCGGAGGGCCGCCGCCAGCTGCTGTGCGTCCTGCTTCATGAGGCCCAGCTGCTGTTCCAGGTGGAGTTCGGGGGACTCCGTGCCCGGTGTCATCCGCGTCCACCACCGGGTGCGCACGAAGCTGTCGACGGCCTCGGGCAGGTCGCGCCGGACGATCCGGGACAGCGCGTGCACACCCTCCGGGTCATGGGCCAGCAGTTCCTTGCTCCAGCCCTGGTCGAGCAACGCGGTCAGCAGCTCGGTGAGTTCACGGAGCCGGGCCGCCGCCGTGACCGACAGGTCGATGTCCGTCAGATAGGCGCGGACCTTCTCGAAGTCGCCCCGCACCTCGTCCAGTTGGGCCGAGGGGTCCGGGAGGTCGGGCAGCGCGGGGCGTTCCGGCGGGGCGATCAGCGCGCCCGCGCCGTAGAGACCGGCCACGGCGACGGGCCAGTACGGGCCGGCCACCCCCGCGAAGGTCAGCACCAGACCGACCAGGCCGCACGCGCTTCCCGCGAGGTTCTTGCGGGACTCCAGATATCTACTGATAGCCACGGATCTCCTCGAAGGCGCCGTCCAGCGAGCCCTGCCGGGCGTCGAAGAGGCGGCCGCCGGTCAGGTCGGCGATGTGGGCCAGTTCGGAGCGGTCGGAGTCGCCGAAGAGGATGGGGAAGACCGGGATCCGCCGCCCGGCGGGGGTCAGACCGTCCCGGTAGAAGTCGTCGAAGTCCCCGGCGTCGACGCCCGCCGTGTTCTCTCCGTCCGTCATCAGCACGATCGACGTGAACGTGTCGCGGTCGGCGCCGAGATGGTCGTACGCCTTCTCCAGCGAGGTGTAGATCGCGGTGTCGCCGTCGGCGGAGAGCGCCGAGGTGTCCTCACGGATCGCGTCCAGGCCGGTCTGCGGGTCCGCCGGCTCGACCACATGGGTCCGTACGCTCTTCACCTGCGAGCCGAACGGCATCAGCGTGACCTCCTCGCGTTCCCGGAAGTCGCCGGTGAGGTCGGTGAGGGCCGTCTTGAGGCGGTCCAGTCGGTCGCCCTCCATCGAGCCCGAGGTGTCCAGGACGTACACGGTCCTCGACGGGCGGCGCAGCTCGTTCTCGTAGGAGTCGAGCAGGCCGTCGGCGACGGAACGGGTGCCCGGGAAGGGCAGTTCACGGCGGCGGGTGGTGTCCAGACCGCTTCCCGGAGGGACCGAGGCGACGACCGGGCGGCGGTGGGTGCGCGCGGTGATCTCCCGCTGGATCTTCTCGGTGCGCAGGTCCTCCGTCAGCCGGCGGACGTCCTCGCGGGTCCGTGTGCTCGTGGACTTGAGCGTGGTGAGCGGATAGTCGGCGGTGATCACGCCGTCGCGGGGGCGGATGACGGTCAGGCCGGGGATGCCCTTGAGGACGGACTCGTAGTTGAGCAGGGCGTCGACGTCGCCGCGCCGGTCGTACGCCGCGGCCAGCCAGCCCGAGGAACCCGAGGTCAGCTTCTGGCCCTTGAAGAACTCCTTCAGCCGGGGCGTGGCCTTGCCGACGTCCGCGTCGGTGAGCGCCGACTGGGCGCCGGAGAGGGCGGAGGCCACCGAAACCAGTGTGGAGAAGCCGGAGTTGGAGCGGGCCGGATCGGTCATGCCGTACGTCAGCTTTCCGTCCTGGACGGCCTGCTCGACCTGGGACCAGGTGACGTCGTCCGGCTTCCAGCCGAGCGCCTTCGCCGTCGCCTGCTTCACCCCGATCGCGACCCCGCTCGACATGACGGGCGTCTCGGAGACCACCTTCGCGGCCGCCTCGGGGCGCAGCCGGAGGTAGTCGTTCGACGACAGCCACAGGGCGTCGTACTTTCCGTCGGTCGTGCCCTTGGCCAGCATGTCCACGGCGTCCAGGGTGCCGATGTACGTCGGCCGGACCTTGATGCCGGTGTCCTTCTCGACCCGGGCGAGCACCGGGGCCATGTCGCTCAGCTCGCTGGAGGCGAGGACACGCAGGGTGCCCGGCTCGGCGGGCCCGGGGACGCCGGGCGTCGAGAGGCCGCTGATCCCGTCCTCCTCAGCCGTACAGGCGGTGAGCAGGCCGAGCGCCGCGAGGCAGGCGGCCAGTGCGTGCCGTCTCATCCGAGGCCCCCCTCCAGCGCGCCCTGCGACCGGCTGCGCTCCAGGTACCCGCTGGCGTGCTGGAGTTCGGAGGTCAGTGACTCCACCGTCGCCGCCATCACCTCGGTCGCCTGGACCTTGTACGTGTCGATCGCGTCGAGGGTCCGGTAGATCTGCTGGAAGGCGGAGCGCAGGGTCTCGGCGCCGACCGCCGGGTCGGCGGCGATGCGCTGGATCTCCCCGCTCTGGGTCGCGAGCATCTCGGCGTTGCCCCGGATCAGGTCCTCGGTGGTCCCGCGCAGCGCGTTGACCTGCTCGACGACCTTCTTCTGGTTCTCGAGCGCGGAGGCCAGCATCACGGAGATGCGCAGCGCCGACACGGTGGTCGTGGCCGCCCGGTCGACGCCCTTGATCAGCTCCTCGTTGTTGCGGCGTACGACGTCCATGGCGAGGTAGCCCTGCGCGCAGACGGCGAGCTGGGTGAGCAGGTCCTGGTGCTTCTGCCGGACGGGGAAGAGGACGTCGGCGCGGAGCGAGTCGGCCGCCTCCGGATCTCCTACGGCGGTGATGTGCCGCTCGACGGCCGTGTCCAGGGCCTCGGTCAGCAAGACGTACTCCTGGAGCTTGCCCATGGTCTCCCACAGGCGGACCCGCTCGGTCTGCAACGCGGCGTTGTCACGGCGCAGTTCGTCCTGGCCGCCGCGCAGCGAGCCCACGATCCTGTTCAACGTGCCTTGTGCGGAGGCGTACTTGGCCACGTGATCGCGCAGCCTGTTGCCGCCGGGGAGCCGGGACAGGAACTTGCGGCCCTTGGCGGCGGGCAGATCCCGGGGATCCAGGTCCTCGACCACGCGCCGCAGTTCGACGAGCGAGCCCGCCACCAGGGACTGCGCGTCCCCGCCCTTGTCCGGCAGGCTGCGCACGGTCCGCTCCAGCATCCGGTTGGACTGCGCGGCGGCGCTGCGCATCTCGCCGGCACCGAGCGCGGTGATCTCACCGACCTTGCCGGCGAACTCGGGCGAGCGGGCGTCGAGCGTCGCGAGCCCCTCGACGTACGCGGAGGCCTTCTTGGCCATGTCCGTGCGGACGGAGTCGTCGACGGGGACGAGTCCGCCGGCCTTCTCCCGGGGCACGGGTGCGACGGCCTCGGGAGGCGTCAGGACGAAAGTGTCGCCGTTCATGGATGTCATGTCTGGTGTCCCCCGTTATCCGCGCGCCCGTCGCGCCAGTTCGTGCAGCACCGCGGAGGTGGGCACGGGCGCCTGGCGGACGCCGGTCAGTTCCTGCTTGAGATAGGTGGCGGCCGCGGCGAACTCGGTGGCCTCGCCCTGCGGCCGGAACCCGTGCCGGACCTCCAGCTCGCGCAACCGCCGGTCGGTGGAGAGGAGTCCGGCGAGAGCCTGGCCGTTCTCGGTCAGCGGTACGACCGTGTGGTCGCTGTTGACCGTGGTGTCCGGGTAGAGGACGACCAGGTCGTCGGGGTGCTGCCCGTCCGCGAGGAGGGAGGCGACCTGGGACTCGTAGACCAGGACGAGCGGGTTGCCGGCGCCGCTGACGAAGTCCCGGAACGCCGCGTCCGTGCTGGACTGCTGGGCGCCCTGCACACTGACGAGCTTGTGCAGCAGGGGAGTTGTCCTCTTGACCTCCGCGTCGCTCGCGACGACCTTGCCGCCGTTCGCCACACAGGAGGCGGCGGCGAGGTAGAGGGCGCCGGAGTTGGAGGTCTCCGGGTCGGTGCTGGAGAGGTAGAGGGTGCCGGTGAGCTCCCCGTACTTGTCCGCCCCCTTGAGCTGCTGCCAGGTGCGGTCCTTGCGGGCCGCGTCGAGGTAGGCGGCCATCTTGAGGGTGCCGCGGTGCTCCGCGTCCAGCGTGGCCAGGCCGTTGCCCGCGAGGACCTCGGTGGCGCTCTTGTGCGCCACGACGACGAGGGGCGAGTAGAAGGGGCGGGGGAGGGTCCCCCGTACCTTGTGCTTCGCGGCGAGCTCGGTGGCCGGGGCCTGGCTGGACGGGAAGGCGAAGTCGTACCCGTCGAGGTCGAGGCCCTCCATGGCCCAGGACCCGGAGGTCTCGGCCTTCACGGTGTAGCCCTTGGCGGCGAGGGCCTTCACCACGTCGGGATCGGCGAAGAACTCGGCCTTCTCCGATCCGATCACTCCCTGCACGGTCTTCGTTGCCGTGCCCTTGTCGTCCGCTTCCCGGCCTGCCACGACGGCTGCCACCACGCCGCCGATCAGCAGGACCGCGAGGACGATCCCTGCGATTCGTCTCACACGGGGAGCGTGCTCGCGGAACCCAACATTCCCCGCCGAACAGGATGAACGGAAGGTGTAGCACCGGTCCCGACTCGACACGGGAGCTCATTTCGGGGGCGCGGGCAACGGCGCGACAAGCCGGTAGCACCGGCCCCCAATCGACGCGGCCCAGCGAATGCGCCCCTCAGGGGCGCGGGGAACGGCGCGACCAGCCACAACGAAACCCGCACCCGCAAGCCGACAGCAACCCCTACGGCGAGGCGCCCCCGCTCAGGCGAACGCAGTGCGTGGCACCCGGTCCGCACGTCGCTGCGGGAGCGCGCGGACCGGGGCCGATTCGGGGAGCCGTACGGCTCAGTGGGTGGCGAGGGCGCGGGGCTCCAGTGCCGCCGCGTGGGCATCCATCCGCTCCGCCGCGAGGATCGCCGCCGCCGTGTCCGCCCGGGACGCCGCCACGAGCAGGGCGCGCCCCGCCACGGCGTGGGCGCGGCGGTGGAGGGCATCCCGGTTCGAGGTGGCCGCGGTCAGCGGGACGCGGGCCGGTGCCCCTCCGCCCCGCAGCCGGGCCACCTGCTCGGCGAGCCGCTCGGCCGCGGTGTCCAGGTCGGCGGACGGCGCCACCGCCCGCAGCTCGTCCGTGACGGCGAGCAGCGCCGCGAGATGTCCCGCGAGCTGGATGTCCAGCTCTTCCTCGCGTGAGCGGTGGGGGAAGTCGGAAGGGGCGTCGGCCATCGTGCTGTGGACCGACTTGGTGCGGATCGGTTCGTACATGGGATGGCCTCCTGATGCTGTCAGGAAACCATCCTAGCTTAGATTCTGTCTAAAGTTGGCCGTACCCGTCCAGGAAGTTCGAGATCCGTCCCACCGCGTCCCGCAGGTCCCCGACCGTCGGCAGGGTGACCACCCGGAAGTGGTCGGGCTCGGGCCAGTTGAAACCGGAGCCCTGGACGACCATGATCTTCTCCTGGCGCAGCAGGTCCAGGACCATCCGCCGGTCGTCCTTGATCTTGAAGACCTTGGGGTCGAGCCGCGGGAAGAGATACAGCGCCCCCTTCGGCTTCACACAGCTCACGCCGGGGATCTGGGTCAGCAGCTCGTACGCCACGTCCCGCTGCTCGACGAGCCTCCCGCCCGGCAGCACCAGGTCCTGGATCGACTGCCGCCCGCTGAGCGCGGCGACCACCCCGTGCTGCCCCGGCATGTTGGCGCACAGCCGCATGTTGGCCAGGATGGTCAGGCCCTCGATGTAGGAGTCGGCGTGCGCGCGGGGGCCGGAGATCGACATCCAGCCCACCCGGTAGCCCGCCACCCGGTACGCCTTGGACATGCCGTTGAAGGTGAGGGTCAGCAGGTCGGGGGCGATCGCGGCGGTCGGGGTGTGCGTGGCACCGTCGTAGAGGATCTTGTCGTAGATCTCGTCCGAGCAGACCAGCAGGTTGTGCCGGCGGGCGATGTCGGTCAGGCCCTTGATCATCGCATCCTCGTACACCGCCCCCGTCGGGTTGTTGGGGTTGATGATGACGAGCGCCTTGGTGCGGTCGGTGACCTTCCGCTCCACGTCCGCGAGGTCGGGCATCCAGTCCGCCTGCTCGTCGCAGCGGTAGTGGACGGCCGTACCGCCGGACAGCGACACGGCGGCCGTCCACAGCGGGTAGTCGGGCGCCGGTACGAGGACCTCGTCGCCGTCGTCGAGCAGGCCCTGCATCGCCATCACGATCAGCTCGGAGACGCCGTTGCCGATGAAGACGTGCTCGACGTCGGTCTCGATGCCGATCGTCTGGTTGTGCATGACGACGGCCCGGCGCGCGGCCAGCAGCCCCTTCGCGTCGCCGTATCCATGGGCCGTCGACACGTTCCGGAGGACGTCCTCCAGGATCTCGGGCGGCGCCTCGAAACCGAAGGCGGCGGGGTTGCCCGTGTTCAGCTTGAGGATGCGGTGCCCGGCCGCTTCCAGGCGCATCGCCTCCTCGAGAACCGGGCCCCGGATCTCGTAACAGACGTTGGCGAGCTTGGTCGACTGGATCACCTGCATGTCTGGGAGCTTACGGCCCGGTAACGCTTCGTGGGTCGTGCTTTCCGCCACGTGAGACGCGTCCGTTTGGGCTGTTATCGCCGGTAGCTGTCCCACCTGCCACATAGGTCTCTACAATCCGTCGCCATGTCGAGGCCAGTCGAGTACGAGTCCGGGGCGCCGCACGTGTACCAGCCGCAGCCCGCACCGGCTCCGGCGTACGAGGAGTACACGGATCCGGCGGCGGCGCACGGCTGGCAGAACGTGTACGACGCGACGGCCGAGCTTCCCCGGATCGAGCCCGTGGCCCCGGTGCCCGCAGGCGTGGAGCCGCCCGGCCCTCAGCCCGTCGGCCGGGCCGCCCGGCGGCGCGCCGCGCACAGTACGGGCGCCCGGCGCTCGCGGCGGGTGGTCGTGGCCGTCGGAGCCGTCGGGGTGGTGTCGGTGGCGGCCCTGATCGCGGGGCTGTCCTCCTCGGGCTCCTCCTCGGGACCCGCACAGGACGGCACCCCGTCGGCCTCCGCCGGGACGAGCGACGCCACCGACCCGGCGTCCTCCGCCCGCCCGGCGGTCCCGGGGGCGACGGCCTCCGATGCCGCCGCGTCCGGCGCGGCCGCCTCCGCAGATACGTCCGCGGGCCCGGAGGCGGGCGGGAGTCCGTCGGCGGGCGCCTCCTCCGGCACCCGGCCCACCGCTTCAGGTTCGCCGTCACCGTCGCCCTCGTCGAGCTCCGCCTCCGCCGACGGCCCGGGCAACTCCAACGGCAAAGGACGCGGACAGGGCAGTACCAAAGGCCCCAAGTAACCGTCCAACTGGGTAAGTTGCCCATGCCGACACAGCTTCTTGCCCAATAACCCACCTCTCTTCACAATGTGCATGACAAAATCGCGGGCGGCCGGAAGATTTCCGGCCGCCCAAGTCGCAAGAGGGGACCCCCACATGAGAAAGCCTCTCGTCGCCGCACTCAGCATCCTGGCCTTCGCCGGGATGAGTACGGCACCCGCGGTCGCGGCCGAACCCGCGGCCACGAGCGTGGGCAAGGGCGCCGACACGGACACGGTCACCTCCGTGGTCCACGACGTGGTCACGTCCACCACGGCGAGTCTGTCGCAGCTCACGTCACCGTCGCCCCAGCTGAAGGCCGTGACCCTCGCCGGGACCGTATCGCTCAGCAACTGCTCGGGCTCGGTCATCCGGTTCCCGAACTCCCTGGACACCGACCCGGCGCTGGTCCTCAGCAACGGGCACTGCCTCACCACCGGCTTCCCGGAGCCGGGCGAGGTGCTCACCAACCAGTCCTCCAGCCGGACCTTCGGACTGCTGAACTCCTCCGGCACCCGGGTCGCCACCCTGCGCGCCAGCAAGCTCGCCTACGGCACGATGACCGACACGGACGTGTCGATCTACCAGCTCACCAGCACGTACGCGTCGATCAAGAGCTCGTACGGCATCTCCGCGCTCACCGTGCAGGACACGCACCCGACCGCCGGTACCGCCATCACCGTGGCC
Organism: Streptomyces canus; assembly: GCF_001514145.1. Classification (GTDB taxonomy): domain Bacteria; phylum Actinomycetota; class Actinomycetes; order Streptomycetales; family Streptomycetaceae; genus Streptomyces; species Streptomyces canus. The sequence continues at coordinate 361,913 of NZ_KQ948657.1, read as the reverse complement.
TCCGGCTACTGGAAGACGCTCTACAGCTGCAACATCGACGGGTTCGCGTACCGCCTGAAGGAGGGTGACTGGACCTGGAAGGACTCGGTCCGTTACACCTCCGCCTGCCAGACCATCGGCGGCACCTCGGGCTCGCCCGTCATCGACCAGGCCACCGGCAAGGTCGTCGCCGTCAACAACACCGGCAACGAGGACGGCGAGCGCTGCACGGAGAACAACCCGTGCGAGGTCGACGCGAACGGCAACGTCACCGTCCGCGAGGGCATCAACTACGCCCAGGAGATCTACAACATCCCGGCCTGCTTCACGACGGGTAACCAGCTCAACCTGAACGCGAGCGCGTGCACCCTGCCTAAGCCGTAGCGCTGTGCGGGGCGTTCCGTCGCACGGGACTGTGACGGACCGCCCGGCCTGCCAGGACGTCCGTGCGCCGGCCGTCCTCGATCACGAACCGTCCGTCGACCAGGACGTGCGGAATACCGGTCGGCAACCGGCGCGGGTCCTCGAACGTCGACCCCGGCGCCACCGTCTCCGGATCGAACAGGACCAGGTCGGCCCGGTACCCCTCCCTGACGAGGCCGCGGTCCGGCAGGCGCAGCCGGGACGCCGGGCGCGAGGTGAGGTGCGCGACGCACTCCTCCAGGGAGAGGACGCCCAACTCCCTCACGTACGTGCCCAGATACCGCGGGAACGTGCCGTACGCCCGCGGATGCGGCTTGGCGCCCTGCAGGATGCCGTCGGAGCCGCCGGTGTGCACCGGGTGCCGCATGATCGTCCGGACGTTCTCCTCGTGGCCGACGTGCTGGAGGATCGACGGGGCCAGCCGGTCGGCGAGCAGGAGCCGCCGCGCGGTCGTCCACGGGCTCTCGCCCCGTGAGCGGGCCGACTCCGCGACCGTACGGCCGACGAAGTCCGCGAAGTCCGCGCCGCCGACACCCGAGATCTCGACGGTGTCCCACTCGACGGGCACACCGTGGCACCCGTCGGCGCCGATCTCCTCCAGGTGATGCCGGATCCGCTCGGCCGTGTCGTCGTCCGCCAGCCGCTTCAGGACGGCCTCGGGGCCGCCCTCGCTCGCCCAGCTCGGCAGCAGGGCCGCGAGGGTCGTGGAGCCGGGAGTGTAGGGATACGTGTCCAGGCTGATGTCCGCACCCGATGCCAGCGCCTCGTCCAGGAGGGCGAGCAGCTCCGGCGCCCGGCCCTTGTTCACGCCGAAGTTCATGGTGGCGTGGGCGAGATGGAGGGAACAGCCGGCCTCCCGGGTCAGGGCGACCATCTCCTCGTACGCCTCCAGCGCGCCCGCCCCGTACGAGCGGTGGTGCGGGCAGTAGTAGCCGCCGTACTCGGCCACCACCCGGCACAGCTCGGTCAGTTCGGCGTCCTTGGCGTACATACCCGGGGTGTAGGTCAGGCCCGACGACATGCCGACCGCGCCCTGTTCCATGCCTTCCGCGACCAGCCGGCGCATACGGTCCAGCTCCCGCGGAGTCGCCTCGCGGTCCTCCCAGCCGACGACGAGCGCGCGGAGCGTGCCCTGGGGGATCAGATAGGCCGCGTTGACGGCGATCCCGCGGTCGAGGCGGTCCAGGTACTCGCCCACCGACCGCCAGTCGACGTCGATGTCGTCGCCGTAGCCGTTCCACCCGGTGATGGCGCGACGGACGTCCTCCAGGGTGCGGTCGTCGACCGGCGCGTACGACAGCCCGTCCTGGCCCAGCACCTCGAGCGTGACCCCCTGCGCGGCCTTGGCGCTGTGGTCGGGGTCGCGCAACAGGGCCAGGTCGCTGTGGGCGTGCATGTCGATGAAGCCGGGGGACAGGACGAGGCCTTCGGCGTCCAGCTCCCTTCTCGCCGTCGGGCGTTGACAGCCCGCGTCGGCCGCCTCCTTGACGATCGAGACGATCCGGCCGCCGTCGACCACGACGTCGGCGCGGTACGAGGGGGCGCCGCTGCCGTCGACGACGTCGGCGTCCCGGATGACGAGCTCTTCCATCGCCGGACTCTTTTCGTGTCTCAGAAGAACGTGTCTCAGAAGAACGTGCGGATGTATTCCACAACGGTGCCGTCGGCCTGTGCCACGGGGATGAGTTGCCACTTGTCGAAGGACGTGCACGGGTGGGAGAGGCCGAGGCCCAGCCAGTCACCGACCTCCAGGTCGACCCCGGGAGCCGTGCGCAGCCAGGCGTGCTGGTCGGAGAGGCCGGTCACCTCGATGCCGGTGGCCGGGCGCTCGGTGTCACCCCGGCGGACGACCTGGGGGAAGGGCAGGTCGAGGTCGTAGGCCGCGTCGCGCTTGCCCGCGTTGGTGAAGGCCTGCTCGGGGGAGGGGCGGGAGACGACCTGCGTCCACAGGCGGAACGCCGGCTCCAGGGCGCCCTCCTCGGGGATCCGGTTGAAGGGGGTCACCTTGCGGTAATGGCCGTCGTCGTGCGAGACGTAGGCGCCGGAGCGGAGCAACTTCAGGACGGGTCGGGAGAGTTCGGGGATCTCGGCGAAGACGTCGGCGACCGCGTCGAACCAGGCGCTGCCGCCGGCGCTGATCACGATCTCGTCCGGCGCCGCCGCGGTGAACCGTCCCGCCTTGTCGAAGTCGGCGGCCAGGGCGACGAGCCGGCGCAGCCAGGTGTGGACGCGCTCCGGGTCGGCGTCGGGGACCTCGCCCTCGTATCCGGCGACGCCGACGAGCCGTAGCGTCCCGGTGGCCGCGACCGCGTCGGCGACCGCCGCGCACTCCGCCTCCGTACGGACACCGGTGCGGGCCCCCTCACCGGCGGCGAGTTCGACGACGACGTCCAGGGGGCGGGCGGCGCCTTGGAGGGCCGCGTCCATCAGCTTCACTCCGCGCACCGAGTCGACGTAGCAGATGAAGCGGAAGTCCTCGTCGCCCGCGAGTTCCCCGGCGATCCACTTCAGCGCCGCCGGGTCCACGAGTTCGTTGGCGAGGAAGATCCGCTCGATGCCGAATTCGCGGGCGACGCGTACCTGATGGGGGACGGCGAGGGTGATGCCCCAGGCGCCGTGCTCGATCTGGCGGCGGAAGAGCTGGGGGGCCATGGTCGTCTTGCCGTGCGGGGCGAAGGCGAGGCCGTGGCGGGCGGCGTACGTCTCCATGAGCGCGAGGTTGTGCTCCAGGCGCTCGGCGGAGAGGGCCAGCACGGGGGTCGTGAAGCCGTCGGTGAAGAGGTTGCGGCGCTGGGCGGTCAACTCGGCGACGGACAGGCCGTCCGCGTCAGGCGGGAGGCCCTTGAAACGGTGGTCGACGCGGTCCTCTGCGAGGCGGGCGAGGGACACGGGGCCTCCCTGATCAGGTGAGTTGCAATGCCTGCAACGACCATTGCGTATATCGCTTACTGCTGTCTAACATCCAGGCCAACACGGGGTCAATGGAGCCGCCGTGACCCTCCGCCATCGACGAGGAGCTACGACCATCGTGAATGCCCCCGACGTCGTGGACGTCGTCGCGCTCGGCGAGTCCATGGTCACGTTCCTGCCCACGCGGGCGGGCCGGCTCGCCGACGTGCCGTCCTTCGACCGGGCGATCGGTGGGGCGGAGTCGAACGTGGCGTGCGGGTTGGCTGCCGCCGGTCACGCCGTTCGGTGGGTCAGCCGGGTCGGGTCGGACGGGTTCGGGGATCACCTGGTCGAGACGGTCGGGGGATACGGGGTCGACGTCTCCGCCGTGGGGCGGGACTCCTCGCGTCCGACGGGGGTGTACTTCCGTACGGCGGGGGACCGGGCGACGGACGCGCACGAGGTCGCGTACTACCGGGCGGGGTCGGCCGCGTCGGCGATGTCGGTGGAGAACGTGGACCTGGCGTCGGTGCGGGCGGCTCGGGTGCTGCATCTGTCGGGGATCACGGCGGCGCTGTCGGAGGGGTGTCTGGCGCTGCTGCGCGCGCTGATGGCGCCGGGTGAGGACCGGCCGCTGGTGTCCTTCGACGTCAACCACCGGGCCGGCCTGTGGCGTGACGCCGAAGGCCCGCGGGTGCTGCTGGAGTTGGCCCGGGGGGCCGACATCGTGTTCGTGGGGGAGGACGAGGCGGAGGAGGCGTGGGGGATCTCGGGCGGCCCGTCGGCGATCCGGACCGCGCTGCCCGAGCCGAGGGTGTTGGTGGTCAAGCAGGGGGGAGTGGGGGCCACGGCATTCGTGTCGGGTGCGGGCCGGTGGGGGCTGGTCGCGCCCCGCGGCGGAGCCGCACATCGACACAGCCCCGCGCCCCTCAAGTCGGACACCGGCCCGCAGATACAAGCCGCTGCCCCCTCTCCCGCCCCAAAGACAGGCGGCACTCCGCAGGCGGGGGTGAGCGATACCGGCCCTCGGCTGCAGGGTGTCGGCCCTTCGCCCCGTCCCACGCCGCCTGAGGCGGGTTGTGCCGCTCGGGGCGGCTCCGGCTCTGCGGAGGACGGCTCTTCGCAGGCGAGGACGAGCGACCCCGACCCGCGGCGGCAAGGTGTCGGCCCCGCACCGCGTCCCACGCCGCCTGAGGCGGGTTGTGCCGCTCGGGGCGGCTCCGGCTCTGCGGAGGACGGCTCTTCGCAGGCGAGGACGAGCGACCCCGACCCGCGGCGGCAAGGTGTCGGCCCCGCACCGCGTCCCACGCAGCCTGCGGGCGGTCGTGCCGCGCAGGGGGCCTCCGCGTCTGTGGAGGACGGCACTTCGCGGGCGGGGGCGGGAGATACCGACCCACGGCCGCAGGGTGTCGGCCCCGCGCCCCGTCCCACGCCGCCTGGTGGCGGCTCCGGCTCCGCCGAGAACGGCACCCCTTCGGCGTGGCCGGGCGGCACCCACACCCGGTCGGTCCCGGAGCCGGGGACCTTCGTCCCTGCCCTGCGCGTGGACGTCGTGGCGACCACGGGTGCCGGTGATGCCTTCGCTGCCGGGTTTCTCTCCGCCACTCTCCGCGGCCTTCCTCTGAAGACCCGCCTGCGGCACGGCCACCTCTACGCCGCCGCCGCCCTCACCACCCCCGGCGACCTCGCGACACCCCCCACCCGTGACACCACCGACCGTCTGGCCGCCGTCGCGGACGACGCGTGGGGGACACTTCGACTCGGCCCCGGCTGGACGCAAGCCGGTACGGCCCCGGAGGAGGTACGCACCCCATGAGTCAGACCGTCGACCGAGCACTCAGCATCCTGCCGCTGCTCGCCGAGGGCCCCGCCGACCTCGGTCAGGTCGCCGACCGCCTCGGCGTCCACAAGTCCACCGCGCTGCGACTCCTGCGCACCCTCCACGAACACGGCATGGTCTACCGCCAGTCCGACCAGCGCTACCGCCTCGGCGCCCGCCTCATCGCCCTCGCCCAGGAGGCCATGGAGAACCTCGACATCCGCGAGATCGCCCACCCCCACCTCGTACGGCTGAACGAGCTGTGCGGGCACACCGTCCACCTCGCCGTGTACGAGGAGGCCGAGGTGCTGTACATCGACAAGGTCGAGAGCCGCTACCCCGTGCGGATGTACTCGCGGATCGGCAAGCCCGTCGCCATCACCGTCGCGGCCGTGGCGAAACTGCTGCTCGCCGATCTCCCCGAAGCCGAGCTCCGCGCCCTCGCGGACAAGCTCGACTACCCCCTGTACACGGCCCGTTCGACACCCAACGCCCCCGCTTTCCTCAAGGAGCTGGAGCGCGTGCGCGAACAGGGCTGGGCCACCGACCTCGGTGGCCACGAGGAGTCCATCAACTGCGTCGCCGCCCCCATTCGCGGCGCTGACGGCAAGGTCGTCGCCGCGATGTCGGTCTCCGCGCCGAACGTCGTCGTCACCGCCGAGGAACTCCTCAACCTGCTCCCGCAGGTCCGCCGTACGGCCGACGCCATCAGCGGCGAGTACTCCGGCAGAACACCACCAAAGGACCCCAAGGACACCGTATGACGGACAAGATCGCGCTCACCCCCAGGACCCACACCACCCCGCCCGCGAAGTTCTCCCACGGGGTGAAGAAGGGCAACATCCTCCAGGTCGCCGGACAGGTCGGCTTCCTCCCGGCCGAGGAGGGCAAACCGCCCACGCCCGCCGGGCCCACGCTGCGCGAGCAGACCCTCCAGACCCTCGCCAACGTCAAGGCGATCCTGGAGGAGGGCGGCGCCTCCTGGGACGACGCGATGATGATCCGCGTCTATCTGACGAACGTGGACCATTTCGCCGAGATGAACTCGATCTACAACACCTATTTCGAGGAGCAGGGCCTCACCGCCCCGCCCGCTGCGCGGACCACCGTCTACGTCGGCCTCCCCGCCGGGCTCCTCATCGAGATCGACGCGCTCGCCGTCCTCGGCTGAGACGCAGCCGACTCCCCCCACTCCCGCACGCCGTGACCGGTGCGGCCCGTGACCGGGCCGTACCGCGATGCCCCCTGCCCGAAAGCTCCATGCACTTACGCAGAGGACCCCCATGTCCCAACCGCTCGCCGCGACCACCGAGACACCCCCGCACACCGGTGGTCTGCTCCTCCTCATCGACGGCACGGCCGGTCTCCTCACGGTCGCCGCCATCGGTATCGCCCTGCTCCTCTTCCTGATCATCAAGGCGAGACTCCAGCCCTTCGTCGCCCTGCTCGCCGTCTCCATAGCCGTCGGCCTGCTCGCGGGTCTCTCGGTCACCGAACTCTTCGGCACGGTCCAGCGGTCGGACGCCGTGTCCACCATCGAGTCCGGGATGGGCGGCATCCTCGGCCATGTCGCGATCATCATCGGCCTGGGCACGATGCTCGGGGCCATTCTCGAAGTCAGCGGCGGCGCGGAGGTGTTGGCGTCCCGGCTGCTGAACCTCTTCGGCGAGAAGCGCGCCCCGCTCGCCATGGGCCTCACCGGTCTGATCTTCGGCATCCCGGTCTTCTTCGACGTCGGCATCTTCGTGCTCGCGCCGATCGTGTACGCGGCGGCGAAGCGCAGCGGCAAGTCGATCCTGCTCTACTGTCTGCCGCTGCTGGCCGGCCTCTCGATGACCCACGCGTTCCTGCCCCCGCACCCGGGCCCGGTCGCGGCCGCCGGTCTGCTCAACGTGGAGCTCGGCTGGGTGATCCTCATGGGCATCGTCTGCGGTATCCCCGCGGTGCTCGCCGCGTGGGCCTACTCGGCGTGGGTCGGCCGCCGCATCTTCGTCGCCGTACCGCAGGACATGGTGGAGGCGGCCGCGGAGGCGAAGCAGGCGGTGATCGAGGAGCAGCGGTCGCAGGGTGTCGTGCCGCGCGAGGACCCCGTACCGCTCGGCACGGTCCTCGGCATCATCGGTACGCCCCTGATCCTGATCCTCGCCGCCACCTTCTCCTCGATCGCGCTCGACCCGTCCACCGGCCGTTCGGTGATCGAGTTCTTCGGCAGCCCCTTCGTGGCGCTGACGATCGCCCTGGTCCTCGCGTACTACCTGCTCGGCATCCGCCGCGGCTGGTCCCGCAAGTCCCTGGAGACGGTGTCGACGGCGTCCCTCAAGCCGGTCGGCAACATCCTGCTCGTCGTCGGCGCGGGCGGTGTCTTCGGCGCGGTCCTCAAGGCCAGCGGGGTCGCCCAGGCGCTCTCCGACACCTTCAACGACGTCGGTCTGCCCGTGCTCGTGCTCTCCTACCTGATCTCGGTGGTCCTGCGCGTCGCCCAGGGCTCGGCGACGGTCGCCATCGTCACCACGGCCGGCATCGTCGCGCCGCTGCTGTCGGAGGGCGACCACTCCCAGGCCTTCGTCGCGCTCGTCATCATGGCCATCTCGGCCGGCTCCATCTTCGCCTCGCACGTAAACGACGGTGGCTTCTGGATGGTCGCCAAGTACTTCGGCATCAGCGAGCGGGACACGCTCAGGACGTGGACCGTGCTGGAGACGGTGCTGTCGGTGGCGGGATTTGTGGTGGCGGCGGTCCTGAGTGTGTTCGTTTGACTTGCTCCTCGGGCTGAAGCCCGGGGAGTCTGGTCGTCCTCAAGCGGACCTGTTCCGCTACGCGGCACAGGTCCGCTTGAGGGTTCCGTGGCTTCCTGTTTCTTCGCGCTGTGCCAGAACGGGTTCTGGTCTTACCGGCGCTCCGCAGGCTGATGCCGCCAGTCCGGCGGCCTGTCTCACGTTGATCGCGGCGTTGTGGTCGCGGTCGTGGAGGGTGTTGCAGGCGGGGCAGGTCCATTCCCGTACGTGCAGGGGTTCGGGCCCGTCGCGGTGGCCGCAGGTGGAGCACGTCTGACTGGTGGGCTCGAACCGGCCGATCTTGACGAAGGTCCGCCCGTACCGCTGCGCCTTGTATTCGAGGTGGTCACGAACTGTGCCCAGCCCGCGTCGTGCACGCTCTTGGCCAGCCGGGTGCGTGCAAGTCCGGATACCGCCAGGTCCTCCACCGCGACCGCTTGGTTGTCGCGGATCAGCTGGGTGGAGAGCTGGTGGTGGAACTCCTTGCGCGCGTCCGCCACGCCCGCGTGGGCGCGGGCGGCCTTCAGCCGTGCTTTGGCCCGGTTCTTCGATCCCTTCTGTTTGCGGGACAGTTCCCGCTGGGCTTTCTTCAGCTTCTTCTCCGCGCGGCGCAGAAACCGCGGGCTGTCGATCTTCGGGCCGTCGGAGAGAACCGCGATGGGGGTACCCCCTCTGGGGGAGGGTGAGCCCCAGGTCGATGCCGACCCCACTGCCCGGCTCCGGCGCATCCCAGCGCGCCCGGTCCGTGGCGGAGTCGGTGTCGATGACGAACGAGGCGAAGTACCTGCCCGCCGCATCCAGGATCACCGTCACACTGGAGGGCACGGCGGGCAGGACCCGAGACCACTTCACCCTCACGGCACCGATCCTCGGCAGTGACAGCCGCCCACCGCTGGCACCCATCCGCTTCCCCTTGCGCTCCCCTTTGAGGGAGGCGAAGAAGTTCTTGTACGCGGCCTCCACATCCCGCAAAGACTGCTGCAGCACCACCGAGGAGACCTCGCCCAGCCAGCAGCGCTCGACCGTGTGCCGAGCCTGGGTGATCAGCCGTTTCGACAGCTCGGCCGCGTTCGGGAACGGCAGGCCCGCGGTGCGGGCGTCCTCCCGGGCCCGTACCGCATCGTTGAACACCACCCGCGCACACCCGAACGCCCTGGCCAACGCGGTGCGTTGACCGGGCTCCGGGTACAGACGGAAGGCGTACCGAAGCTGCATTCGGTGATCGTGCGAACGCACACCATTCGATGTCGCCGGGAACATTCGTTCCCCGCATCACCCTTATGTCCACAGTGTCCGGCTCCGCCGGAACGACTCCGCGACGCGGTCACGAGATTCGCTTTACCGCCGGGCTGAAGCCCGATGCATGGGGAATGAGACTCGGTAGCCCCATGTAGGCGTCCGGTAACGATGTAGGGGCCGGCTGTGTCGGGCACAGGATCGTCGACCATACTGCCCGCTGTGGAGCAGCGCATAGGTTCGAGCAGCCAGCCCCTGGAAGGCGCCGGATTCGACCCGGCTTTCATCCCCGGGCTCACCTCACCCGTGTCCGGCGAGGCGGAGGACGCAGGGCCCGGGGACGCCAAGCCCGAGGAGGCGGTCGAGGAGGCCGGCGCCGACGAGCCCACGCCCACGGCGGAGGAGCCCGACGACGCCGGCGAGGAGGAGGCCCCCGACGGCCCCGTCTTCGAGGCCTCCGACCGGCGTGCGAAGTTCATCGCCGACCACCAGGGCATACGGCTCTCCCTCGACGACCAGGCCTGCGAGTTCCGCTGGGACGAGATCGGCGCGATCGAGACGGAGACGCCACGGTTCGGGAAGCGGTTCACCATCACGGTGCACACCCCCGACCGACGCTGGTACCCGATCGAGATCGAGGCCGAGTCGAGGGCGCGGTTCGCCGAGTGGGACGAGCGGCTGGACGCGGTCATGGACAAGTACTTCGAGGACGAAACCCCGGAGACGAAGGAAGAGGAGCCCGAGGAGTCCGATTAGGGGCTCCTAGCAGTACTGCGCCTGCTTCCCGATCGACCGGTACATGCAGTCCGAGTTCTCCAGGAGCTGCAGCACCGCGTCCCGGTTCCGCGAGGTCTCCCGCTCGATCACCTCGTCGGGGGGATAGAACCCCCCACCGGAACTCGACGACGGATACATCTCGAAGGTGTACGAGAAGATCTTGTGCGTGCCCCAGAGGTAGTCGTCGATCGACCCGTCGGTGATGTACAGGTCGCTCGCCTGCTCCGCCGTGTACCCGTTGCTCGCGGCCATCTTCTGCCCGACCGTCTTGAACACGGCGTTGTCGTCCGCCGTCATCCCGGTCGCCGTGTCGGAGTACGTGTACCCGTAGGGCCACAGCACCAGTTCGCTGTACGTGTGGAAGTCGATGTTCGACTTGATCTGCTGGACCCCGCCGACCACCCGGCTGCGCACGAAGTCGGCCACGACCTTGACCTCCGGCGCCGACTCGGCGGCCGTACCCCGGTAGGTCTCGGAGGACGTCGATCCGGACGAACCGCCGCAGCAGCCCCAGCGGTAGGCCCAGTTGCGGTTGAGGTCGGTGCCGACGGCCGAGGAACCGGAGTTGGGCTGCCGGTTCTTGCGCCACGAGCGGTAGGAGCCGGTGGCGATGTCGTACTCGCCGCCGTCCGGGTTGAGGTCGGGGACGATCCAGATCTCACGGTTGTTCACCATGTTTGTCACCCGTGAGTCGCTCCCGTAGCCCGCGCCGAGTTCGCGCAGCAGATACAGGGCCATCTCCACCGTGAGGTGCTCGCGGGCGTGCTGGTGGTGGGTGAACAGCACCTCGGGCTCGGCCTCGTCGGTCGCCACGTTGTCGCTGATCTTGATGGCGACGATGTCCCGGCCCTGGTACGACCTGCCGATGACCCGCTTGCTCATGATGTTCGGGTAGGCGGCGAGGCGCTGGTCGATCTCGGCGTTCGTCTCGGCGTAGTTGTGGTAGCGCGAGTCGGCCGACGGGAAGTCGTACAGCCGGACCTCGTCCTCGGCGATCCGGTCCGGAACCGCGCCCAACGCGGAGACCTGATAGCCGAGTTGGCGCAGTCTCTTGATCTGGTCCGCGCGCCCGGAGATCACGACGGTCTCCTCGTCGGCCTCGTCGACGGTCACCCCGGTCTGCTGGATCGCCGTACGGGTCAGGGGCGTTGTGTGCTGGTGGATCTCGTACTGCCGGACGTCCTCGGCGCTCGCCGCCGCCTTCGGGGCGCTGTCGGCGTTCGCGGAGAGCGGGGCCGCGAGGGCGAGGGCCAGAACGGCGGCGAGGGCGGCGTAGCGGGTGCCGCCGCGGGCGCCGGAACCGCGTATGCGAAGTCGCATGAAGTCTCCTTGGTTCTCCGGGGTTTCCGGGATCTCCGGAAGTGGGGGAGTGGAGCGGGGGGTGGTTCAGCGACGTGCTGCCGGTGCGGGTGTGCCGCTCATCGTCTGCTTGTGACATGGTCAGGTCAAGAGCGAATAAAGACGCGATGGCGTGAACTGTGCGTCGGCTGTGGGTTCTTGGCGTTCCGCGAAGGCCGCGCAGTGTACGCGGACCGGTGCGCCACGGCGTGATCCCCGGGGAAGTGCACCCGCGGGTGTGAGCCGCGGATGCATATATGTGAGGGCCGGGAGCACAGTGGGATCTCCGACCACACTTCGGAGGGCTGGCTGATCATGGGCGGATCAGCGCCTCGGCGGGCCGGACACCTGCCGGTCGAGACGACCAGTTTCGTCGACCGGCGCGGTGAACAGGCCGCGGGCCGCGAACTGCTCAGCCGCGCCCGCCTGGTCACGCTGACCGGCCCCGGCGGCGTCGGCAAGACCCGCCTCGCCGCACGCATCGCGGCCCGCGCGGAGCGCACGTTCCCCGACGGCGTCCGCTTCGTCCACCTGGCAGGCCTGCGCGATCCCGAGCTGGTCCCGCTCGCCGTCGCCGACGCGCTCGGCCTCCACGACCACTCCGCCGGGCCGCCGGCGGACGCCCTCGTCGCCCATGTACGGGACCGCAAGGTGCTGTTGGTCCTCGACAACTGCGAACACCTGCTGCGCGCCTGCGCCCGGCTCGCGGCGGCGCTGCTGAGCGGCACCACGGGAGTGCGCATCCTCGCGACCAGCCGGCACCGGCTCGGTCTCACCGAGGAGAACCTCCTCGACGTACGACCGCTGCCGGTGCCCGATCCGGACGGCGACCTGTCCGCGGCCGACGGATATCCGGCGCTGGCCCTCTTCGCCGACCGCGCGGCCGCGGTCGTCCCCGGCTTCGTGCTGACCGCCGGCAACCGGGCCGCCGTCACCCGCCTCTGCCGACGCCTCGACGGACTTCCCCTCGCCATCGAGCTCGCCGCGGTGCGCATGCGCGTGCTCGGGGTGGAACAGCTCCTGGAACGCCTCGACGACCGCTACCGCCTCCTCACCTCCGGCAGCCCGGCGGCCCTCCCACGCCACCGGACCCTGCGGGCCGCGGTCGACTGGAGTCACGAACTGTGCACCGCACGGGAACAGCTGGTCTGGGCCCGCCTCGCGGTCCCGGCCGGCGGCTTCGACCTCGAGACGGCGGAGGCGGTCTGCGCGGACGGCGACCTCGTCCACGGCCCCGACGTACTCGACGCGATCGCCGGCCTCGTCGACAAGTCCGTGCTGTCCCGGGAGCCGGGGCCGGACGGGGTGCGGTACCGGCTCCTGGACACGTTGCGGCACTACGGCATGGAGAGGCTGCGCGGGACGGCGGGCGAGGAACTCGCCACCCGGCGCCGGCACCGGGACTGGATGCTGCGGCGGGCCACCGCCTGCGAACAGGCCTGGTTCGGTCCCGGCCAGCGGGAGATCGTCGCCCGGCTCCGCGCGGACCAGGACAACCTGCGGGCCGCACTGGACTTCAGCCTGCGGGGTGCGGGCGGGGCGACCCTCGCGCCGGGCCCCGGAGAGGCCTTTGGCGCGGGTGCCCCGGGCACAGCGTCCGTCATGGCCGCGGGCCGCGAGGGTGTCCCGCCGACCCCCGCCGACGCCCTCGCCGGGCTGCGGCTCGCCGGGACCCTCTGGTTCTACTGGCATGCCTGCGGGGCTCCCCGCGAGGGCCGTTACTGGGCCGAGCGGGCCCTGGAGGCGAATCCGGAGCCGACGTCCGAGCGGGCCCGCGGGCTGTGGGTGGCCGGGCTGCTGGCCGGGTGTCCTGAGGACCTGACCAGGGGACTGCGCCGCGCCGAGGAAGCCCGGGAACTGGCCCGCGGTCTCGGGGACGCCGCCGAAGCCGCCCACGCCGAGTACGTCATCGGTGTCATCCGGCTTTTCGCCGACGACCTCCCCGGCGCGCTGGCCCACTTCGAGGCCGGTGTCGCCCGCGGACCCGTCCCCGGCCAGCACCTCAGCCTCGTCGGCCTCGACCAGGTCGAACTCGCCTGCGCCCTCGGCTTCCTGGGCCACGCCGACCGGGCCGTCGAGGTCTGCGAGAAGACCCTGCGGCTCTGCGACGAGCACGGTGAGGAATGGGTCCGCTCCTACGCCCTGCGCATGCTCGCCCTCGCCCACACCGTGAAACAGGACTGGCCCCGCGCCGAGCAGTACGCCCGCGAGGCACTCCGGCTCAAACTCGCCGTCAACGACCTCATCGGCCTCGCCCTCACGCTGGACCTCACGGCGCGGATCGCGACGGAGCGCTCCGCGCACGAGCGGGCGGCCGTTCTCCTCGGCGGGGCCGACCGGGCCTGGGCCGCCGTCGACCAGGGGCGGTGGGGTTGCGAGGCACTCAACTCCTTGCGGCGGGAGACGGAGAGCCGGGCGGGGCGTGCCCTGGGCGCGGGTGCGTTCACCGCCGCGTACGACCGGGGCGCGTCCCTCACCCTCGCCGAACTCGTCGGGCACGCCCTCCAGGAGCCGGGCCTTCCCGACGTCACGCCCCCCGCACCGGACAGGCCCCAGGTCCGCCTCACCCCCCGGGAGGCCCAGGTCGCCGAACTCGTCGCCGAAGGCCTCGCCAACCAGCAGATCGCCGACCGCCTGGTCATCGCCCGCCGCACCGCCGAGGGCCACGTCGAAAGGATCCTCAACAAGCTCGGCTTCCACACGAGAACGCAGATCGCGACCTGGGTCACGGCCCAGCGGTGACCGAACACCCCTCCCACCCGAAGGATCCCCCCATGAGCACCCCCTTCGACCACCGCATGTCCGTCCACTCCACCGACGACGAATTCCTCGCCAACGCCCTCCCGTTCCTCGCGGAGGCGTTCGACACCCCCGGAGAACCCGCACCCGCGGCCATCGCCGCCCCCCACCACCTCGCCCTCCTCCGGGACAGCCTCGGCACGGACGCCCGGCACGTCACCCTCATCGACCACACCGACTGGTACACCGGCTCCGCCGCGAACGCGGTCGCGCAGGGCGCCGGGTACCTCGCGGCGCATGCCGGGGCCGGCGGCCGTATCCACCTGCTCATGGAACCCGTCTGGAACGGCAGGGCCGGCCGTTCGCCCCGCGAGACCACGGAGTGGATCCGCTACGAGGCCCTCGCCAACCTCCTCTTCGCGCCGCTCGCCACCACCGCGCTGTGCGCCTACGACGTCCGCACCGCGGGCCCCGCGATCATCGACGCGGCCCGGCGGGCGCACCCCGACACGGGCGTGTACGAGGAGCCCGTACGCCTGGTCGCCGAGCTGAACGCCGTACCCCTGGCGCCGCCCCCGCCGGACGCGGAGCTCCTCACCGACCTGGCCGCCGACGCCGTACGGCTCGGGGTACAGGCGCGTGGTCTCGCGCCCGCCGACGCGGAACTGTTCGCGATGGCCGTCACCGAGGCGGCGCAGGCCGTGGGGCAGCGGGCCGGTACCGCGCTGCTGTGGGGGCAGGACACGCACTGTGTCTGCGAACTCCGCTCGGAGCACCGCGTGGACGACCCCCTCGCCGGATTCGTCCCGCCGGACACCACCGACCTGGAATCCGGCCAGGGGCTCTGGTACGCGCGCCAGGTGTGTGCGTACGTCGACGTACGCGACGACCGGGACGGGTCGACCGTACGACTGCAGTACGCGTAGTCGTACAGATGTGGTGCAGGTATGGAATCAGGTAGTACTCCCCGTGTGCCCCGCCCCCGCAGGGGCCACCCTGTGAACATGCTGCGACTCTCCGGGGGACGCCTGCCGGATCCCGACCCTCGTTACGCCGCCTACCCCCAACCTCCCCTGGGAGCAGGTCACTTGAGTGTCGAGTACGACCCCCGCCCGTCCGCTGTACGCGAGGCCCGGGCCGAGGTCCGAAGACAGCTGGAGGGGTGGGGGCTCGCGGAGCGGGACGACCTGGCGGACACCGCCGAACTCCTCGTGAGCGAACTGGCCACCAACGCCCTGCTGCACTCGGCCGGCCGCTTCACCCTCACCCTGTCCGCCGCGCACGGACTGCTGCGCTGCGAGGTCGCCGACTCCGGCCGGCGCGTCCCGCAGGTACTCGACGCCGGGGTCTCGGAGAGCGGCCGCGGGATGTTCCTGGTGGAGGCGCTCGCGCGGCGCTGGGGGTGGCACGAGCACGGGCCGGGCAAGACGGTCTGGTTCGAACTGGGTACCTGCGGGGGCGCCGGATGTGGCGGACGCCCCCCGGGCGACCTCTGACTTCCTTCACCGCACGCCCTCTTGCCGCGTCGAGATCTTTAGGGTTTCTTGACCTTCATGGCGGACACCACGGACAACACAGTGACCGGTGAGGCGAACTCCGTACCGCGCAAGTCCAGTTGGCGGTACATCGGCCCGGGTATCGTCGTCGCCGCGACCGGCGTCGGCGCCGGAGACCTCGTCGCCACACTCATCGCGGGCAGCAACTTCGGCTACACCCTGCTGTGGGCCGCGGTCATCGGCTGTCTGGTCAAGATCTCCCTCGCGGAGGCGGCGGGCCGCTGGCATCTGTCCACCGGCAGCACCCTGTTCGACGGCTGGGCGAGCCTGGGCCGCTGGACCACCTGGTTCTTCGCCGTGTACGTGGTGATCTGGGGCTTCGTGTACGGGGCGGCGGCGATGTCGTCGAGTGCGCTGCCGCTCCAGGCCCTGTTCCCCGACGTGATGGACCTCGAATGGTGGGCCATCGCCTGCGGTCTGGTCGGCCTGGTCTTCGTCTGGTTCAACAAGTACGCGGTGTTCGAGAAGGTCATGACGATCCTGGTGGGCGTCATGTTCGTGGTCACGGTGTACCTGGCGATCAGGGTCACCCCGAACCTGCCGGACGCCTTCGCGGGCCTGCTCCCCGTCCTGCCCGACGAGAAGGACTCGATCCTCAACACCCTCGGTCTGATCGGCGGCGTCGGCGGCACGATCACACTCGCGGCGTACGGCTACTGGGTCAACGCCAAGGGGTGGACCAACACCGGCTGGATGAAGGTGATGCGCCTCGACAACCGGGTCGCCTACATCACCACCGGCATCTTCGTCGTCGCCATGCTCTTCGTCGGCGCGGAACTGCTGCACAGCGCCAGTGTGGCGATCGCGAGCGGCGACAAGGGGCTCGTCCAGCTGAGCGACATCCTGGAGGACGAGTACGGGTCGGCGACCGCCAAGTTCTTCCTGATCGGCTTCTTCGCCACGTCCTTCACCTCGCTGATCGGCGTCTGGCACGGGGTGAGTCTGATGTTCGCGGACTTCGTGGCCCGCTACCGCGGCCGCGAGACCGCGCAGGCCTCAGGCCAGGAGGTCGCGTCCGGCTCGCGCGAGCGCTCCTGGCCCTTCCGGGCGTATCTGCTCTGGCTGACGTTCCCGCCGATGGTCCTGCTCTTCCAGGGCCAGCCCTTCCGCCTGGTCATCATCTACGGCGTACTCGGCGCGGCCTTCCTCCCCTTCCTGGCCGGCACGCTGATGTGGCTGCTGAACACCTCCCGCACGCCCAGGGAGTGGCGCAACGGGCCCCTGAGCAACGCGATGCTGGCGATCGCCGGACTGCTGTTCCTGGTCCTGTGCGTGAAGCAGATCTGGGACCAGCCGTGGTCGGAGTTCTTCTAACTGCCGCTCCACCACCGGGCGTCGAGCGCCATCTTCCGCATCTGGGCGATGGTCAGCGCGGGGGTCTCACGGGTGGCGGGCTCGTTCTGGGTGCCGGCGTTGAAAGCGCTGATCACCACGCGCCTGCCGTCGGCGCGCATGGTGTCCACGGTCCACATGACCTGGTCGCCCCTGTCCCCGGGGCCCTGGCTGACGGCGACCCGGGTGCCGTCGGGCAGTGTCTCGGAGCTCGAGCCGAAGAGGTCATCGGCCGCGTCCAGCATGTCGGGCTGCACATTGACCTGGACCATGCTCCTGCCCTTGCCGTCGTCGACCACGGCGTAGGCGTAGTCGCCCTCGTCGCTGCTCTTGTCGGTCACCTTCAGGCCCTTCGGCAGCAGGGCCAGCAGGTCGGTGCGGGCGTGCAGGTCGGAGCCGGGGAGCTCCGGCTCGGGGAGGGGCGCGGGGAGAGCGTTCGCGACCGCGCGCCACTCCTTCGCCGCCGCCAGCCGCGTCAACTGAGCCGGGTCCAGCGGGGGATCGGTCCGGGTGACGGGCTTGTCCTTCTCGGCGGCCGCGTTCCACTCGCTCACGGTGATGTGCTGCCCGGTCGGGGTGACCAGCTCGGCGGACCAGAGCTTGGTGTCCACCCGGCGGTCGGGATACTCGTACCCCTGGAGCACGGTGACCACGGAGCCGTCGGCGAGCCGACTCGTCTTGCAGGCGTCGTACGGGACGAACACCCGGTCGGGGCACTGGGCCGCCTGCCGGGCCTCCGTACCGCCGGGCTGCACCCGGCCCACGGCGACCCCGATGGCCGCGGCGCCGTCGCCGTCGTCGAAGACGAGCCCGGCGGACGGCGCGGGCACCTTCCGGTCGTCGGCCGACTCGGTGCCCTGCCCGCGCTCCTCGCTGAAGTCGCCCTTGGGCAACAGGTGCTTGAGGGTCTCGATCATCTGCTCGTCGGTCGCGTGCGTGGCCGTGACGCTCGGCTTCGGCTTGGCGGAGGCCGTCGCGGACGACGGCACCGCCTCGGTCGCCGTACCGCCCGGACGCAGGACCAGCACCCCGCCCACGCAGGCGAGCACGACGCCCGCGGTGCCCCCGGCGACAGCGGCCCGCCGCACGAACCGCGTGCGTCGGCCCCGCGCCTCGCCGCGTGCGGCGAGGGCCGTGCGGTCGGTGTCGAACCCGCCGCCGGTCTCGTGCAGGGCCGCGGCGAGCCGCTCCTCGAAGGGGTCCTCGTGCTGGTCTGCGAACATGGGGAAGCCACCGTTCCGGATCGGTCGGACGAAAGGGAAGTCAGGGGGCCGGTCAGGGCCGGGCGTAGGCGCCGATGTCCTCGCCGAGGAGCCCGCGCAGCTGCTTGAGGGCTCGGGTGCAGCGCGTGCGGACGGCCGCCGCGCTGGCGTTGAGGACACCGGCGGTCTCCTCGATGGAGCGGTCCTCCCAGTAGCGCAGGACGACCACGGCCCGATCCTTGGCGGGCAGCCGGGCGAGGGCGTCGAGCAGCGTCAGCCGCAGGGGCGTGTCGACACCGGCGGCGGCCACCTCCGGCAGGACGTCGGTCGCGCGCTCTCTGCTGCTGCGGCGGCGCTGATGGGTCAGGAACACCCGGACCAGGACGGTCTGCGCGTACGCCGCGGGGTTGCCGACGAGGGAGATCCGGCTCCAGCGGACGTAGATCCGCCCGAGCGCCTCCTGCACCAGGTCCTCCGCGAGATGCGTGTCACCCGCGGTCAGCAGACACGCCGAGCGGTACAGGTGTCCGGCCCGGGCAGCGGCGAACTCCGCGTACTCGTCCGCGCGGGCCTTTCTCATGTGTTCCCTCCTGGTGCTGCGCCCGGCTGTGTGAGAGGTCCTCACTTCACTGACGCTGTGGGGTGGGGAGAATGTTTCACATGAACCGGAAGCAGTCCGCGACGCCAGGGGACGGATGCCGATGACCACCCCGCCACCGCCCCACGGCAACCCGCCCCAGCCGTACGGCGCCCCGCCGGGCTTCGGCCCGCCACCGCCCCCGTCGGCGTTCGCCCCTCAGCCGCCTCAAGAGGCGCCCGAGGGGCCGGAGTTCATGGCCGTCGACCGGCACAACTCCGTCGTCGTCGACTCCGCGGGCGTCGCCTTCGAGGACCACGGGCACTCCGCCGAGTTCCCCTGGCACGAGATCCGCAGCGTCCACTACAAGGCCGGACCGGGCGGCAAGACCCTGATGATGGCCGTCATCCACCTCGACGGCCGCTTCTACGAGTGCGTCGTCGACGCGAAGAGCCGGGACACCCTGGGCCAGTGGTTCGCCCAGCTGGCACCGGTCCTCGGGTACTACCGGCCATTGGCGTGACGGCTGCCTCCGCGGTCCCGTCCGCCTCGGCGCCCGCTTCTCGCTGGTTCGCGACACACGGGCGCCGATCGATCCGACGGTGACGAGCAACGCGGTCGACCCGTGCACTCCGCCCTGGTCACGCTCCGCGGCACGGGTGCGCAGGAGCTGCGACTGACGATCAGGGAGACGGGCCAACGGCTACGGCAACCCGTGCACGTGCGGTCCCACGGTGTTGGACCACGCGTTGCCCGCCGCCGCGTCCCAGTTGGTCGACCAGGTCATGGCGCCGCGCAGGTCCGGGTAGGTCCTCGACGGCTTGAAGGAGCCGCACCCCGTGCCCTTCGTCAGGCAGTCCAGGGCGTTGTTCACCACGGAGGGCGAGACATAGCCGCTGCCCGCCCCGCTCGTGGACGCCGGCAGGCCCAGCCCCACCTGGGACGGGGACAGTCCGCCCTCCAGCTGGATGCACGCCAGGGCGGTCAGGAAGTCCACCGAGCCCTGGGAGTAGACCTTGCCGTCGCAGCCCAGCATCGAACCGCTGTTGTAGTACTGCATGTTGACGACCGTGAGGATGTCCTTCACGTTCAGCGCGGTCTGGAAGTACGCGTTGGACGTCGACTGCATGTCGATGGTCTGGGGTGCCATCGTGAGGATCAGCCCCGGCCCCGCCTTTGCCGACAGCGATCGCAACGCCTGTGACATATAGGTCGCGTTGAGACCGTTCTCCAGATCGATGTCGACCCCGTCGAAGCCATACGTCTGCATCAGCGCGTACACCGAGTTCGCGAAGTTCGCCGCCGACGTCGGGTCGCTCACCGAGACCGTGCCGTTCTGGCCGCCCACGGAGATGACGACCTTCTTCCCGGCCGCCTGCTTCGCCTTGATGTCCGCCTTGAACTGGTCGACCGTGTACCCGCCGAGCCCGGCCGAGTCCAGGGTGAAGGTCACGGCGCCCGGAGTCGTCGTGGCGTCCGCAAACGCGACCGCGATGATGTCGTACTGCGACTGCACCGCCGACAGCTTCTGGACCGTCGCCCCGTTGTTGAAGTTCTGCCAGTACCCGGTGACCGCGTGCTTCGGCAGCGCGCTGCCCCCGTCGCCCGGGGAAGCGGTCGTCGTCCCCGTCACCGCGCCCGACTTCACGGACTCACCCGCCGAGTTCACCGCCGTGACCTGGAAGCTGTACGACGTCGACGCGGCCAGTCCGGTCACGGTCGCCGACGTCCCGGTCACCGCCGTGATCTTCGTACCGTTCCGGTAGACGTGGTAGCCCGTCGCGCCCGACACCGCGTTCCAGGACAGGGAGACGGACGACGAGGACGTGCCGGAGACCGCCAGGCCGGCCGGTGCCGCCGGGACCGTAGGGTCGGGATCGCCCCCGCCGCCCCCGTCCGGGCCGTACACCGACACGTCGTCCGCGAGATACGCGGCCTGTCCGTACCAGCCGTGCGTGTACACCGTCACCGAGGTCGTCGAGGCGCCCGTCGTGAAGGTGGTCGTCAGCTGCTTCCAGGACGCGGTGTCAGGGGTCCAGGTCGACACGTCCGTCGTGCCGGTGCCGGTCGCGCCCAGGTAGGCGTAGCCGCCCTGCACCCAGGCGCTCAGCGTGTACGTCGCGTTCGGCTTCACGGCCACCGTCTGGACGCACTTGGCGTTGTCCTGCCCGGCCGGCGTCGCCTTCAGCGCGGCCGAGCCCCCGTGCACGGGGGAGGAGACGGTCGTACCGCTGCTCGCCGAACAGGTCCAGTTGGTCAGGCCGGACTCGAAGCCGGCGTTCTTGGCGTTGTTGACGTCCGCGGCGGACGCGGGGCCCGCGACTCCGAGGGCGAGGGCCAGAGTGACGGTTGTTGTCCAGAGCCGTTTTCTGCTGAGTATGGGCATGACAAGAGAGTTGGTCCAGACCAATCGCACTGTCAAGGATGTCGTCAGGATGAGTACGCAACCGGCCTTTCTCCGGCCCGCGCACGTGGCAAGTGCGCCCCATCTGGGCAGTAATCGCCCGCTTTTGATCCCTCGCGCGGGCCAGGAAGTCACAGAATCGCTGTTCTCCGGCCATAGAGCCGTGGTTACAGTGCTCAGGTAGTCACGCAGTGAAGTCGACCGGGTGCGCCGGAGTGATCCGTCGGACCCACGGGCATGGGATACGGGGAGCTGCGCGTGCCAACTGCCATCGCCGTGACCGGTGCCGACATGGCGCTGCCGGCGCAGGACGAGCGGACTCTGCCCGCCGTCGTGCTCGACGGCCTCGGCCGGCAGCCGCTCGACCACTCGCTCGCCGCCCTCCAGACGCTGATCGACCAGCACGGCCATGTGATCGTCGTGTACTCCCAGGCCGTGCCCCCGGCGGTGGACCAGCGGCTGCGCACCGTGCGGTCCCTCCTGGAGAGCGACCGGATCGCCCTGTTCCGGCCCGATCTGCCACCCCTCGGGATCGCCGTCCTCGCCCGCCAGTTGAGACAGCTCGCCTCCTGCGACCTCAGCCCGGGCGTCCTCGCCTCGGCCGGCCGGCTGCTCACCCACTACCTCCACGCGGGCGCCCTCCTCGGCTCGGTGGCCAAGCTCGACCGGGTCCCCGTCGGCCTGAAGTCGCACGCCAAGTCCTGGGTGCCGGGCAGCCAGTTCGCCGTGCTCGCCCACCCCCAGCCACAGCTCGTCAAAATCACCCCGGACGCCACGCTCGCCGGTCCGGAGTTCGCCACCTCGATGCTGGTCGCCCGCGGTCAGCTCCAGTCCGACTGGGTCTCCGGGGCGCTGGCCAAGTCCTGGCGGATCCAGGGGCTGCGCGAGAGCCCGCTGCCCGCCGAGTCCGCCGAGTGGTGGGGCACCGGCAAGCTGATCGAGTTCTGCAGCTTCCTGCCCGACCTGTCCGTCCTTTACCAACTGGTCACCTCGGTACGGCAGAACATCTGTCACTGGTGCGGTATCGACGTCATCGGTGACCGCTGCGTGTTCTGTTCGGCCACCGCACCCGTGACACCCGTTCCCCAGCAGCAACAGCAGCGACAGCACCAACTGCCCGCCGGGTGAGCCGTACCGGATCGCCCCCGTCCCCGATTCCGCTCGACCGAGCCCCCCAACGAGGTTGTACGGTTCATGAACTCCCGTCAGCGCCGCGGCGTGATACTCCTGCTCCTGTCGGTCCTGGGCGCCCTCGCGGCCTTCGCCGGCGTGCTCTCCGTCATCGACGACGTGAAGTCCAAGGTCGGCCCCGAGGTCACGGCGTACGAGGTCAAAAAGGACATCGAGCCCTACACCCGGCTCAGCGCGGCGCAGTTCGAGAAGACCGAGATGCCCGAGCGCTGGCTGTCGGCCAACGCGATCACCGACCTCGCCGCCGTCCGGGGCAAGATCGCCGTGACGACCCTGAAGAAGGGCTCGCTGCTGCAGAGCGACATGATCGTCGACCAGCCCGCTCTGCAGCCCGGACAGCAGGAGATCGCCATCATGATCGACGCGGCGACCGGCGTCGCCGGAAAGATCACGGCAGGCTCCGCGGTCAACGTGTACGCCACCTTCGAGGGGCAGAAGGAGGGCGATCCCGACCTGTCCAAGATCATCGTGACGAACGCCCGGGTCCTCGATGTCGGGCAGCTCAAGGCTCTCGAACCCGACGCCGACGACCGCACCCGCGCGGCGACCGAGGCCCGCCCCATCACCTTCGCCCTCTCCGCCCTCGACGCCCAGCGCATCACGTACGCCGAGTCGTTCGCCAAGCGGGTCCGGCTCGCCCTGGTCGCGCCGGGCGAGACCGGGACCGTGCCCGAGCAGGAGCGCACGTACGAACTCGCGAAGGACAAGTGAGAGGCCGCCATGCCCACGAGGATCCTCCCGGCAGTCGGCGACGCGGACGCGGTCCGCTCCCTCACCACGCTGCTCAGCCAGCTCCCGGACGCCGAGCCGGTCGTCCCGGTGACCGACTCCACCCAGCTCATCGACACCCTCGCACGCCTGGCGTCCGAGTCGATCGACGAGCTGCCCGAGGTCGTCGTGGTGCACGAGCGGATCGGGCCCGTCCCGGCCCTGGAGCTGATCCGTGAGGTCGCCCTGCGTTTCCCGGCCGTCGGCGTCATCCTCGTCACCTCCGACGTCAGCCCCGGCCTCTTCCAGGCCGCCATGGACTACGGCGCCCGCGGTCTGATCTCCCTCCCGCTCGGCTACGAGGAACTCGCCACCCGGGTGCACGCGGTCGCCCAGTGGTCGACGGGCGTACGACGGCACCTGGGCGCCGCCACCGACGTGTTCACCGGCATCGGCGGCACCGTCGTCACCGTCAGCGGCGCCAAGGGCGGCGTCGGCGCCACCACGGCCGCCATCCAGCTCGCCCTCGCCGCCCAGGCCTCCGGCCGCACCACCGCCCTGCTCGACATGGACCTCCAGACCGGCGACGTCGCCTCCTATCTGGACGTCCAGTTCCGCCGCTCGGTCGCCGACCTCGCCACCATCACCGACATCTCCCCGCGCGTCCTCGCCGACGCCGTCTTCCCCCACGACACGGGCCTCGCGCTGCTGCTCGCCCCCGGCGAGGGCGAGCGCGGCGAGGAGGTCACCGAGCGCGCCGCCCGCCAGATCGTGAGCGCGCTGCGCTCCCGCTACGAGGTCGTGGTGGTCGACTGCGGGTCGCAGCTCAGCGGGGCCGGCGCGGCGGTCGTGGAGATGGCCGACACGGCCCTGCTGGTCACCACGCCCGACGTGGTCGCCGTACGCGGCGCCAAGCGTGCCGTGCGCATGTGGGACCGCCTCCAGGTCCGCAAGGCCGAGGAGACCACCGTCGTCGTCAACCGGCACAGCCGCGCCACGGAGATCCAGCCCGCGCTCATCCAGAAGATCACCGGCACCGGTGTCGCGGCGACCGTGATCCCGGCGAACTTCAAGGAGCTCCAGGGCGCGGTGGACGCGGGGCGGGTCCACGAACTCGACGCCAAGGGCACGGTCAAGCAGGCCCTGTGGACGCTCGCCGGTGAACTGGGCCTGGTCAAGGGCTCGGAGGCGAACTCCCATCGCAACGGAGGCCGGGAGCGCGGCGCGCTGGCCTTCCGGCGGCGCAGGGAGCTCGGGAGGTGAGCGGGCGGCGGGACGAGGGGCAGGTGACCATCGAGTTCCTCGGGATGACCCCGCTGATCCTGATCACGCTGGTGTTGCTGTGGCAGTTCGTGCTGCTGGGATACACGTACACGCTCGCGGGGAATGCTGCGGACGAGGCGGTACGGGCCGCGACGGCGGCGCCACCGGGGGAGCGGGAGGCCGCGTGCGAGCAGGCGGGACTGGACAAGCTGCCCGGCGCCTGGACCGGCCAGGTGGACTGTGCCACCGGCGGTGGCTATGTCACGGCCGATGTCCACCTGGACGTCCCCGTCCTCTTCCCGGGCGCGATCGCCTTCCCCTTCCAGGTCGACGGACACGCGGGCGCCGTGGAGGAGGACAAGGACTGAGATGTCGTACTCCCGGAAGAGCACGCGCGACCGCGGCCAGGTGGCCCTCGAGTACCTGGGCTTCATCCCGATCCTGATCCTCGTCGCCATGGCGGGCGTCCAGATCGGGCTCATCGCCTACACCGCCCAGCAGGCCGGTACGGCGGCCAGGGCCGGGGCGCGGGCCGCCTCGCTGGACATGAGCGCGCAGGAGGGCTGTGTGAACGCGATCAGCGACTGGCTGTCCGTCGACTGCGCCGAGGGCGGCGGAGGCGACTCGGTCACCGTCACCGCCACCGTCCAGATCCCGTCGATCGTCCCCGGCTGGGACTTCGATCCCGCCGTCAAGACCGCCACCATGCCGCTCGACCACTGAACGAGGTACCTCATGAGTCTGCGGTCCCGCATCAACACCCCCGAGGAGAACGGCAGCCGGGGTGAGGACGGCCACCTCGTCTCCTCCTACCGCGCCAAGCTCCTGGAGGAGATCGACCTCGCGGAGATGAGCGTGCTGGCGGCGGCCGAGCGCCGGGCCCGTCTCGAGCGGGTGCTCGGGCACATCATCAGCCGTGAGGGTCCGGTCCTGTCGACGGTCGAACGCTCGCAGCTCATCCGGCGGGTGGTCGACGAGGCCCTCGGTCTCGGCATCCTGGAGCCGCTGCTCGAAGACGCCTCCATCACCGAGATCATGGTCAACGGCCCGGACTCGATCTTCGTCGAACGCGGCGGCCGCGTCGAGCAGCTGCCCCTGCGCTTCCCGTCCCACGACCAGCTGATGCAGACCATCGAGCGAATAGTCTCCACGGTCAACCGGCGCGTGGACGAGACGAACCCGATGGTCGACGCGCGCCTCCCGTCCGGCGAGCGGGTGAACGTCATCATCCCGCCGCTCTCCCTGACCGGCGCGATCCTCACGATCCGCCGCTTCCCCCGCTCCTACACGCTGCAGGAACTGGTCGGCTTCGACTCGCTCGACGAGAACATGCTGTACCTGCTGGCGGGCCTGGTGCAGGCGCGCTTCAACATCATCGTGTCGGGCGCGACGGGCACGGGGAAGACGACCCTGCTCAACGCGCTGTCCGGGCTCATCCCGGAGGGCGACCGGATCATCACCATCGAGGACTCGGCCGAACTCCAGCTCCAGCAGCGGCACGTGGTCCGGCTGGAGTCGCGGCCGCCGAACGTGGAGGGCCAGGGCCGGGTCACCATCCGCGATCTGGTCCGCAACTCGCTGCGGATGCGCCCCGACCGGATCGTGGTCGGCGAGGTCCGCGGCGGTGAGTCCCTGGACATGCTCCAGGCGATGTCGACGGGCCACGACGGCTCCCTCGCCACCGTCCACGCCAACAGCGCGGAGGACGCGCTGATGCGGCTGAAGACCCTGGCCTCGATGTCGGAGGTGGAGATCCCCTTCGAGGCGCTGCACGACCAGATCAACAGCGCGGTCGACGTGATCATCCAGCTCACCCGGTTCGCCGACGGCGCCCGCCGGATCACCGAGATCGCCCTGCTCGACAGCCACGGCAGCGAGCCGTACCGGCTGGCCACGGTGGCCCGCTTCGACGCCCAGCCGATGGCGGCGGACGGCCGGATCTACGGCCGGTTCGAGTACTTCCCGCTTCCGCGCCGTACCGTCGACCGCCTCTACATGGCGAGCCAGCCCACGCCCCAGGCCTTCGGCGTGGCCCAGTCCGCGAACCAGTTGGCCATCCGAGAAGCCAGGTAGGACCCACCCCCATGGACCTGCAGACCCTAGTCACGCTCACCATCGGCGCCACCCTGCTGACCTGCGCGCTCGCCGTCGTGGGCATCCACTTCTACGCCAGGGGACGGGCCCAGCGGGCGGCGCTGGTCGACCGGCTGTCGGCCGCGAGCCAGGTGCCGTACACCGGCCGCCGCCGGCACTTCCGCGACCTGGACCGCCGGCTGCGCCGCACCCGGCTCGGCAGGCAGCTGGAACTCCGGCTGGCGGCGACCGGGCTGGACGTGACGCCGGGCGAGTTCTTCGCCGCGATGGTCGGGCTAGTCGGAGGCCTGTGGCTGATCGGCCAGGCGACCCTGGCGCCCTTCTTCGGCCCGCTGGCCGGTCTGGCGGGCGTCTGGGCGGCGGTGCAGTTCCTCAACTGGCAGCGGCAGAAGCGCATCGAGAAGTTCATCAACCAACTCCCCGAACTGGCCCGCATCCTGGCCAACGCCACCCACGCGGGCCTCGCCCTGCGCACCGCGATCGGCATGGCGGCGGAGGAACTGGAGGCACCGGCGGGGGAGGAACTGGCGAAGGTGGCCAACCAGTTGGCGGTGGGCGTGTCGATGGAGGACGCGCTGGACGAGATGGCGAAGCGACTGCCGTCCCGGGAGCTGGTGGTCCTGGTGACGACCCTGGTGCTGTCGAGCCGGGCCGGCGGCCAGGTGGTCAGCGCCTTGCGGAACCTGACCGAGACGCTGGAGGAGCGCAAGGAGACGCGGCGCGAGGTCCGCACCCAGCTCTCCCAGGTGAACATGACGTCGTACGCGGTCCCGGTCCTGGGCATCGGCTCCCTGTTCCTGATGAACGGCGTCAAGGACGGTGCGCTGGAACGCATGACGGGCTCACCACTCGGCCAGGCGGCGGTGATCATCGCGTTCGCCCTGTACGCGGTGGGATTCATCCTGATCCGCCGCCTGTCCCGGATCGACGTCTGAGGGGGCGGCCATGATCGGTATCGGACTGGCCCTGTTGATGGCCGTGAGCGTGTGGGGCGTCTTCGCCGGCCTCCGTATGTACCGGGCGGAGGCGAAACTGCCGAGCGACCTGGTGCTGGCACTGGAGGTCGGATCGACCCGCACCGGCGCGGTGGACTCCCTCATCGACCGCATGGGCATGCGCTACGCCCCCGCCGTGCTGCGTCTGATGGGCCCCAAACAGGTCGCCAAGTACCGCCGCAAGATCGACCTCGCGGGCAACCCCGGCGGCCTGACCATCCACCGCTACGCGGCCCGCAGGGCGGTCTACGGCTTCCTCGGCGCCCTGGGTTTCCTGGTCTTCCTCCTCCGCGGCCAGATCCTGGTGGCCCTGCTCCTGCTGGCCTTCGGGGCGTTCTGGACGGAGGTCGGCATCTGGTCGGCGATCCGGGTCAGGAAGGACGTCATCGAGCGCACGCTCCCCGACTTCCTGGACGTGCTGGCGGTGGTGGTGAGCGCGGGTCTGGGCTTCCGCCAGGCGCTGGACCGCGTGGCCTCCAAGTACGAGGGCCCCTGGGCCGACGAACTGCGCATCACACTCCGCCAGATGGACCTGGGCATGAGCCGCCGCCAGGCCTTCGCGGAGCTGCGCCGCCGCAACGACTCCGAACAGGTCGCGATGTTCGTGACGGCGCTGCAGCAGGGCGAGGAACTGGGCGCGCCCATCGTGGACACCCTGGTCTCCCTGGCCAAGGACATGCGCCGTACGGACGCCCAGAACGCCCGCCGCAAGGCCGCCCGCGCGGTCCCCAAGGCCACCATGATGATCACCACCTTCATGGTTCCGGCCACGATGCTTCTGCTGGCCGCCGGGCTGCTGCTCGGCTCGGGCACCGACTTCGGCACGATCACGGGGAAGTAGGGGGCCGGGCGATGTCGATGACGGATGCGCGCAGGAACACCGACCCCGCCGAAGGCCGGGTGGGGGCCTCCGACGTACCCGCACTGGACATCCAGGTCAACGCACTGCAGGCCATGTGCCGCCAGGTCTTCGGCTTCCGGCTGGCCATGATCGCCCTCGCCGCGCCCGCCGCCCTCCTCAACGCCAACCCCGGCCTCGGCACCCGTTTGGTCGGCGCGGCGGTCGTCGTCACCTTCATGGTGTCCTACGCCCTCTTCAGGGACTGGGAACGCTTCGGTCCCCTCCTCCTGCGCCACCCCAGCCTCCTCGCCGCGGACACCCTCTTCGCCAGCCTCCTCCTGATCTCCGCGGGCCCCGACACCACGCTCGCCTACGTCAGCGTCTGCACTCCTCTCCTCGCCGGTATCGCCTACAGCTGGCGAGGCGCCGCGGTCTTCGCGTCCCTGCAGTCCCTGATCCTGCTCCTGGCCCAGACAGCCCTCCCGCACCCGAACACGACTCCCGCCGAGATGCTTCTCCTCCCGGGCTTCTGCGTGATCACGGGCGCGGTCGGCTCGACCCTGCGCAACCTCCTGCTCCGCTTCGGCACGGCGACCCAGGCCCTCACCGCGATGAAGGCACGCCTGGCGGTGACGGAGGCGATCAGCGAGGAACGGGCCCGTCTGGCGCGGGAGATGCACGACTCGGTGGCGAAGACCCTCCATGGCGTGGCCTTGGCGGCGGAAGGCCTGGCGACATCGGCGGCCGCCCCCACCCCGGACCCGGCCCTGCTCAAGCAGCAGGCCGAACTCGTGGCCCGGGCGGCCCGCAGAGCGGCGACCGAGTCCCGCGAGCTCCTCACCGACCTGCGCCGGGACCAGGCCCCCACCACGGACGTACTCGAGGAACTGGCCACCCGCACAAGGAACTTCAGCGCCCGTACGACCCTCCGGGCGACCTACCGGGCCCCCACCCACCCCCACCCCGCGCTCGCCGTCCCGCACCCCGTGGCCCGCCAACTCCTCACCATCACCGAGGAGGCGATGGAGAACGCCCACCGGCACGCCGAGGCCACGCGCATCGACGTCACCGCGGACCTGGACCCCGACCACGAACTGCTCAGCATCAGCGTCCAGGACGACGGCCGCGGCCTCCCCCCGGACACCACCCTCGACGCACTCCGCCGTTCCGGCCACTTCGGCCTGGTCGGCATGGTGGAACGCGCCGAGTCGGTGGGCGCCCGTATCCACATCGGCGAGGGCGCGGACGCGAAGGGCACGGAAGTACTCCTGGAACTGCCCTTGTCACTCCCGCGGGCGGACCGATGACCCCCCGCCCCACCACGAGAGGAGGCCGCGACATGCCGGACGACCCCCAGCACCCCACCCCACCGATCGCACTGTTCCCGACGGCCCCGCCGACCCCCGTCCGGATCGTCGTCGCCGACGACAACCCGGTGGTCCGGGCGGGCCTCACCGCCCTCCTCACGGGCCGTGAGGACATCACGGTCGTGGCGGAGGCGGCGGACGGCCGTGAGGCGTACGAGGCCGCGAGCCGGCACCACCCGGACGTGATCCTCCTGGACGTCCGCATGCCGGGCGTCGACGGGATCTCGGCGCTGCCGTACCTCGTGCCGATCGCCCCGGTGCTGATGCTGACGTACAGCGGAGAGCCGGAGACCGTCCAGGAGGCCCTGCGCAGAGGAGCCGACGGTTACCTCGTCCACGGCGAGTTCACCGCGGACCAGCTCGTCCTGGCCGTCAGGGACACCGTGCAGGGCCGCACCCACCTCACGCCCACGGCGGCGGGCGCCCTGCTGACCCAGCTACGCGATGCGAATGCACATGTAAATCCCTATCTTCCGGTGCCAGCAACGCCGTTTCCCCTCAAAGGGCTTTCGCAACTGCAATCATCTGTGGGACAGTCGTCATCGGACCGGTCGCGTTTCCAACTCAGCGCGAGGGAGGCGGAGATCATGGACCTCATCGCATCCGGCATGAACAACCAGCAGATCGCCGCCGCCTGCTTCATCAGCGAGAAGACGGTCAAGAACCACATCAACCGCATCTTCGCCAAGCTCCACAGCACGAGCCGCTCCGAGGCCGCCGCGAAGTGGCTGGGCACGGCGCCGAGTTCGGGCCGAGGGGTGGGGTGAGCCGTGTCGATGCGAGGTTGGGCCCGGATTTGGGCCCACGGGCCCTGCGCCGACCGGCATCCGCAGGTCTACGTTCCGGTTGTCGACAGCGACGACGCCGAAGGGGCCCGCAATGAGCAACCGGTTCAACGACGACAAGGGTCAGACCGCGGTCGAGTACCTGGGCATCATCGCGGTGGTGGTGGCGATTGTGCTGGCGATCACGGGGACGGATATCGGCAACACGATCTACACCGCGATCGTGGACAAGGTCAACGAAGTCATCAGCGGCTGACCGGGCCTCGTAGACACGACGACGCAGGGCAGGCTTTCCCCATCTACATCATGGTGGTGGCGGGCCTGCTCTTTCTCGCGTTCGCCTACCTCGCGGTGGGCCAGGCCGCGGCGAACAGAAACGGCGCCCAGACGGCGGCCGACGCGGCGGCGCTGGCAGCGGCCCTGGACACCCGGGACAAGCTCACCGACAAGTGGGTGGAGAACGTTCTCGATCCCACCAAGTGGCAGGACATCTTCAACGGCGTGGGAGTGGACTTCGACGGGTGCCCGCGGGCGGACCAACTGGCCGCACAGAATGACGCCACCCCCGTGTACTGCCAGTCGATATCGGGGCTGCCGCCGGGCTACAACGTCGAGGTCAGGACGAACAAGACCGTCGGTGATTCCATAGTCCCCGGAGTCGAGGGCAAGCAGTCGACCGAGGTCGCCACGGCGGTCATCGAACCGGTCTGCGAGTTCGAACTGCCTGGCGAAGACGCGGACGCGGACGTGTTGCCGGAGCTCACCTGCGAGGACGGTGTCGTGTGGCCCTTGGACCCGGACGACCTGACGGATCTGCCCGGACCCGAGGACCTCTTCGACGTCCATCTGGCACAAGCGAACGACGAGTGACGAAGGAAGCGGAGTGATGAGCATTCGGTTCACGGCGAAGGCCCGCAGGGGGATGGTCGCGTTGACGATCGCGGCCGGACTGGCCGTCGGTGTGGCCGGTTGCAGCGGTGGAGGGGACGACGACAAGAAGCCGGAGACGTCGGCGTCGGCCTCTCGCACGAGCGGGTCCGACCCGAGTACTCAGGAGGGCGAGTCCGGCGAGCCGATGGCGGAGTTGAAGGGCTCGAGCGGGCTGCTGCTCCAGATCACCTCGGCCACTCGTGACGCCGGCGGCTTCGTCACGGTGAACGGCAACCTGAAAAACGACGGCTCCAAGCGCATCACCATTCCCCCCGCGGTGCGCGGAGACGAGACGGAGATTCTCCGGCACGGCATGTCGCTCGGGGGCGCGACCCTGGTGGACGCCACGTCGAAGAAGCGCTACTACGTGCTGCGCGACACGGACGGCCGACCCCTGACGACGACCGGCTTCTCATCGCTGCAACCCGGCGAATCCCTGGCCGTCTTCGTCCAGTTCCCGGCCCCCCCGACCAGCACCACCGACGTCACCTTCCAACTCCCCACCTTCGCCTCCGCCCCCATCCAGATCTCCGGATGACGCCCACCATGACCGCCACCCGAACCCCACCCCGCCTCGCCCTGGCCATCACGGTCGCCTCGCTCATGGCGGCGCTGACCCTCACGCCCGCCCAGGCCGACGACGGCGGCCCCAGCGTGCCCCCGGGCACCGAACCCTCCGCCACCGCACCCGTCGAGGTGGACCCCAACGACCCGGATCTGAAGCTCCCGGAAGGCGCCACCCTCGCCGAACCGAAGGTTCTGGACATCAAGCAGGTCGTCGAGGACCAGAGCGGTGACGAGCGCAGGGAGGACACCAACGCGGACGTGAAGTTCGCCCTCCAGGCGGAGGTCCTGTTCGGAAAGGACAGCGCGAAGCTGAACGGCGAGGCGAAGGCCCGTATCTCCGCGATCGCGGCGGAGATCAAGAACCAGAACGCCACCCGGATCCGTGTCTTCGGCTTCACCGACAACCTCGGCAGCTACGCCCACGGCCGCACCCTCTCCCGGCAGCGCGCCAACGCCGTACAGGACGTCCTCGACCAGGAGTTGAAGGACTCGGGCATCACCTACGAGGTCCGCGGCTACTCCGAGGACTACCCGATCGCCTCCAACTCGACGGAGTCGGGCCGCAAGAAGAACCGCCGAGTCGAGGTGTCCTTCCCCCGAGGGGAGAACTGACCGACCGGGATGGTGTGGCTCACCAGGTCACCGGCAGCTCGTAGACGCCGTAGACGATGCCGTCGTCCTTGAACGGGATCTGGTCGAGGTCGGTGGCCCGGCGCAGGGTGGGGATGCGGCGGAAGACGGTGTGGTAGACGACCTGGAGTTCCAGGCGGGCCAGGGGCTGGCCCAGGCACTGGTGGATGCCGAAGCCGAAGGCCATGTGGCGACGGGCGTCGCGGCGGACGTCGAGCCGTTCGGGGTCGGGGAAGACGTCGGCCTGCCAGTTGCCGGTGGCGCCCGGCATGATGACGCCTTCGCCGGCCCGGATGGACCGGCCGCCGATCTCCAGGTCCTCCAGGGCGAGTCGGCGCTGGCCGTTGTGGACGACCGTCAGATAGCGCAGCATCTCGTCCGCGGCGGACGCCAGGACCTTCGGGTCGTCGGTGTCGCGGACGACGGCGAGCTGGTCGGGGTGTTCCAGGAACGCGAGGATGCCCAGGGCGAGCATGTTGGCGCTGGTCTCGTGCCCGGCGCCGAGCAGCAGGACACCCAGCATGGTGGCGTCGTGGTGGGTGAGGTCACCGGCCCGCACCCGGGCGGCCAGATCGGAGAGCATGTCGTCCGCCGGGCCGGCGAGCTTCACGTCGATCTGACCGCTCAGGTACTGGTAGATCTCCCCGAAGGCGGCCCGTACCGCTTCGGCGGTCACGTCCCGGCGCAGCCCCACCTTGCTGTTGGCCTGGAAGAAGTCGTGGTCCTCGTAGGGGACGCCGAGGAGTTCGCAGACGACCAGTGACGGCAGGGGGAGCGTGAGGGCCTCCACCAGGTCGACCGGCTTGGGGCCGGCCAGCATCGCGTCGATCAGGTCGTCGGTCATCCGCTGGACGGCCGGGCGCATGGCCTCGATGCGTTTGACGGCGAACGCCCCGGTGACCATCCGGCGGATGCGCGCGTGATCGGGGTCGTCCATGTTGAGAAAGGACGGCGGGTTCTTGGCGGCGGTCTCCCGGAAGGCCTCGTTCAGGTAGGGGAAACCCGGCCGGGTGGTGTCGACACTGAGGCGCGGGTCGCCGTACAGGGCCCTCTGGTCCTCGTACCGGGTGACAAGCCAGTGCACGCTCCCGTCCCACAGCCGAACCCTGGAGACCGGCTCCTCGGCGTGCAGTTTCATCATCGCCGGAGGCGGAGCGAACGGACACCCCGCTGCCCGGGGCATCGGAAAGTCGGCAACAGCCTCGTCCTGCGTGTCGACAGGGGCGTGGGTCATGACACTCCTCGGTGGGGGGAAGGAAGCCGAGGACATCGAACCCCGCGAGCCTGACAACTCCCCGTCAGACGGCTGACGGGCGGCTGATTGGCCGGATCCAGAGAGGTGCCTGTGCTCAAAAGTCACGGTCCTGAGCGCGGTGGCGGCCACCATCGAGTCGATCGCGTATGCGTGTGCTCCAGCGGCGCGGAGCGTCTCGTGGGCGTATGCGAGAGCAACGGCTCTACGACTCCTCCCGGTCTGTGTCGTCAGGGTCGGAATCCAGCCGAAGGCCCGGAAAGGCAGCCCGCCACGGTGATACTTTTTACTCGCTCACCGCAAATCGATTCGCGTAACAAATCGAAAGCCCCGGAACATGAGGGGCGGCAGCGAACAATGGGGGATACGGCATGTCGGGCGGCACGGACATCGAGGATCCGGCGGCACTGAACCGCGCGGGCACCGGCGCGCAGGAGATGGCGGGACGGACGCGAACCGCCGGCGCCCACCCGGTGGACGAGACCCGCTCGGCATCCAAGGACTTCGGCAGCGGCAACTGGAACGGCGGCCTCGGCGCAGCACTCAGCGGCCTGGCGGAGACCTGGTCGAGCCAGGTCTCGGCACTCGCGTCCAAGTGCGAAGGCCTCTCCCGCCAGTGCGGCGGCTCGGGCCTGCTCTACCAGAGCACCGAGACGGCGAACACGCAGACCATGCGCTCCCTGTCCGGCAAGCCGTCACCGTTCGGCTGACGCTGACGCGATCACACCACCGCCATCTGCGATCACCACACCACGGGGACCCACCACAGCCATGCCGACATACGAGCAGCTGTACCACCTCAACCTCAGCAACCTCAAAGCGGCGGCCGACCGCTGGCGGCAGACGGCCACGAAGTTCAAGGGCCTGCACACCGCGTACAGCGACGAGGTCGCGGCGCCCTTCAAGCAGGCCGGCTGGCACCAGCCCGTTCTGACGGCGGCCAAGGCGGACAGCGATGTCCGCGCCGCCCACCAGGAGTTCGAGGACGCCCAGAAGGAGGCGGAGGGCATCGCCGGTGTCCTCGCCTCACTCCACGGCGCTTTGAAGAAGGCCAAAGACGACCTCAACCATCTCGCCGAGGTAGAGGCCCCCAAGCAGGAGCTGCACGTCAGCGCCAGCGGCGTCGTCACCCCGCGCAACGACCTCTCACAGGACACCGGCGCCCGCCATGATCCTGACGGCCAGGCCCTCATCCGCGAGCAGCAACAGGCGTGCGACGCCTTCGCCCGTCGTATCGAAGCCGTCCTCCAACAGGCCGCCGACGCCGACGAGACCGCCTGCTGGGCCCTGCGCCGCGACCTCGGCGGCTACACGGACAACTTCAACTCCAAGGTCGTCATGTCCTTGGACTCCGCCGACGCCACCCACGCGGCCGAGCTGATGAAGAAGGGCGACAAGCTCACCGACACAGAACTCACCGAGCTCAACCACCTGCTGAAGTCCAACCAGGGCGACGCGGAGTTCTCCACCAACTTCTACAAACAGCTGGGCCAGAAGGGCACCCTCCAGCTCTACGGCCAGCTCGCCCTCCAGACCGCCGACGCCGGCGACGAACGCAAGGCGCTGCTCCAGGAGTTGCAGCGCAACATGGGCAACAACCTGGCCACCGCCACCAACCCGGGGAAGACCCCGCACCTGGACGAGCAGTGGACCGCCGACCTGCGCAAACTCGGCACCCAGCACATCGCGCTGTATCCGGACAGCATGCGCGAGGGCCCCTACGGCTACCAGCTCCTCGGCGGCATCCTCCGCTACGGCGACTACGACTCCTCCTTCCTCACCCCGATCGCGGAGCACGTCACCCAACTCCACGCCAAGGACCCGTACTTCTTCGCCGGAACGAAGTCCGACTTCGGAGGCTCGGACTACGGCTTCAATCCCTCGGGCAAGAACGGCGCGGGCTACGACCCGATGAACAGCGTCCTGGAGGCGTTGGGGCACAGCCCGCAGGCGGCGACGGACTACTTCACGCCACCTATGGAGAAGTACACAGAGGACGGCACCCACAAGGGCGAGCTTGCCAACATCGACGGCGCGAACAGCTACCTGGACTACCTCGTCAACAAGGACTACGAGTCCTTCCCCGACATCACGGGCCACGACCCCGACGCCGCGCAGAAGTCCATGAACGACTTCCCGGACTCCTTGGGGCACGCCCTCGAAGCGGCCACCACGGGCCGTCCTGCCGGTGCCGACCCTTCCACGGGCCCGCTCGCGCACAGTCCGGACCAGGCGGCTCTCGCTTCCCAAGTGATCAACAAATTCAGTGGCCCTGATGCCGGCGGCCTCCTCAACAGCGACGACGGAACCGCTCCTTACACGGCTGCCACTGACAGCCTTGGCAACATCGGCGCCGACTACATGGGCGACATTCAGCGCTCCATCTCCGGCCAGAACAGCCTGCCTGTCCAGGGGACGAGTGCTGAACTGGTTGACGCTGAGGTGACTAAGGAGTTCCTCTACCAGGTCAGCCAGGACCCTGACGCCTATGCAGCGCTCACCGGTTCTCAGCAGGCCTACACTTCTGCTCTTATCGACGCGGAGATCAACGGTCCAAACGACAGTCAAGTAGACCTCACCCAGCGGGTCTCCTCCGCGGCTCACCCCGGAGCCGAGGTCGCAGGCATCATGAGCGCAGCCCGCGCTCACGCCGTACACGACACCCACGCGCACGAGGACACCGAGTACAACGAAAGCGTCGACACTGCGAACAAGTGGGTCGGTCGCGGTCTCGGACTTGCGATTGGCAAAATCCCTGTGGCCGGTGAGGCCGTCGGCTGGGTGGTCGAGGACGTTCAGGAGAGCGTGGCAAACAGCCTGTACCAGGACACGACCAACGAGGCCCAAAGCGAGGCGGGGCGCACCTACACCACCGGCGAGTCGGCGCTGCGTGAGGCGGTCCGCGCCGACATTGCCCGTTCTGGAGCGAGCAGTTCTCTCAGCTCGCAAACCATTTCGGACTTGCAGAACGCCGTTGGCCGAGAGACCGACCAGAGTCATACCACCGGTGCTGAATGGGGAGACCAATACCATGGCTGATCGTTGCCTCCGCCGCAGTATCGGCTGCACAGTGCTCTCACTCGCCGCACTTCTGCTGACTTCCTGCTCCGGTGAGAAGAAGCTCGAAGTCGAATATGCCTTGCCCGGAGCATTCTGCGGAGCACACATCGGGAAGGACGCGATCAAGCCCTTCTTCCCGCCCGGCAGCAAGCTGACGAAGACAGGCAACGCCCTTGTCAACGGCGAGTACGCTTCTGGCTGTGACTATGCGGTCGACAACAGAAAGACGCTCCTCGTAAGCAACTTCTTCCACTCGGACGCACCAACTGCCCGCGATATCGCGGAGAAGAGGGCCACCGCCTACGGCGACGGAGACACCAAGGTCACAGTCGATTCCTCCGGCGACGTCGCCTTGTACTCACGCGGTGCCGTGGCGGTGGAAGCGTGCCCCGGCTACCCGTCCGATGCGGATGGCCTGCCGCGCAAGAGCTTCTCTGTGGAGATCCTGACATATTATCCCAAGGACCTGTCCAAATCAGAGAAGGCGCTCATGCAATTGGTGAAGCAACTAGTCCCTGTGGTGAAGAAGGCCAACGGCTGCTGAACTCGCACGGGTCACGCGCGACATGGGCGGAGTAGAGCTAAGCCGCGGCCAGCTCGAACCACACGTACTTGCCACGATTGCCGTCTCTCGACAGCGGCTGCCACCCCCACAGGTCGGCGCACGCCCGCACCAACGCTAGCCCCCTGCCCTCCTCAGCTTCCGCGAGCAGCCCCAACTCTCCTGGTGGCACGGGCGGTTCGGGGTCGGTGTCCCATGCCCCGACCCGAAGCACGCCCGCCGACCAGCGGATCCGGAGCGCGGCGGGCCCCTTCGTGTGGCGTACGGCGTTGGCGACCAGCTCCGCTGCGAGCAGCTCCGCGGTATCGACCAGGCGGATCAGGCCGTGCATTGTGAGGATGAGACGGAGGGTGCGGCGGCTGACGGTGACTGCTCTGGGCTCGTTCGGGATGTACAGGGTGTACTCCCAGGCGGTGTTTTCTGGCATGCGTCAGCTCCGGTTGGGGGTCGGATATCGGAGGGCCGTGGATCGCGGGTGGTGGCATTGCCGCAGCCGTCGTGGCAGGGCGGAGCGGTGCGCTTCCGGGATGCCGGGAATTCCACAGTGTGTGCGTCGCATCACTGAAGGTAGGTCTATATCTACATGTCTTGCAAGCGGGTCGCGTAATCTGACCCCCGAACGAGTCGCGCCCACAGGCGCGTTGGGAGCAAGGAGCCGGTTAATGGCCTTGAGGCGTCAGCCGAGGGCACGTCAGATGCGCCTGGCGGTCGAGCTGCGCAGGCTCCGAGAGGCCGCAGGCCTCAACGCCCGTCAGGCGGCGGCTCTGCTGGGTGTGGGCCCCGCTCAGATCACTCACATCGAGTCTGCCCTGGCGGGAGTGAGTGAGAAGCGGTTGCGCCGCCTGGCCGCTCACTATGACTGCATGGACGAGGAGTTCATCGACGCCTTGGTCGCCATGGCCATCGACCGGACACACGGTTGGTGGGAGGAGTACCGGGGCCTGCTGCCTACGCTGTTCCTCGATCTCGCCGAGTTGGAACACCACGCCACCTTCTTGCGTGAGGTGCAGTTCCTGTTCATCCCCGGCCCACTCCAGACAGAGGACTACGCCCGTGCGGTCTTCGCGTATCGAGTGCCTGAGCTACCTCAGGAAGAACTTGAGCTGCGTGTCCGTCACCGGATGCAGCGCAAAGTGATACTGGAGAAGACTCCGTACGAAGCGATCATCCACGAGGCCGCACTGCGCATCAACGTCAGCAGTCGCGCTGCTTCGCGAGATCAACTCTTCCGCCTTGTCGAACTCTCCGAAGCCGACCACGTCACGGTACGGGTCATCCCCTTCGCGCTGGAGTGCTTTGCCGGCGCCGCGAGCGCAATGGTGTACGCGGGAGGCGCTGTATCCAAGCTGGACACCGTCGCGCGCGATGCGCCCCACAGCACGGCTTTCATTGACTCCGAGGCCCAACTTGGCGCCTTTCGAACGCTCTTCCGTAAGGTGGAAGCCGCGTCGCTCGAGCCCGACGGTTCGCGTGAACTCATCCACAAGCTGGCGAAAGAGCTGTGAGGCATCCCATGAGTACACCCGGCAACTGGCGGAAGTCGTCCTACTCGGGCCCGGGTGACGGCAACTCGTGCGTGGAAATCGCAGACGATCTCACTCGGGTAGCGATACGCGACTCCAAGACCCCCGCCAGGACGCCGCTCGTCTTCCCGGCCGGCGTTTTCGTCGCCTTCATAGATGCACTCAAGGAGGCGCCTCGCTCCGCAGCCTTCGACCTCGTCCGGTTCCGAGGCTGATCCGGTTCGCGTCCCGGGGGCGCAGACAGCGACTACTGCTGCGGCGGCCACTGGCTGTGAGGCGGGGTGGGCTGTTGCTGATACGGATTGTGCGGCTGGGGCGAGACCGGCTGCTGGTACGGGTTTTGCTGCGTGTGGGGCTGCTGACCGTACTGGGGGTAGGCGACGGGACCGCTGGGACCGGCGGGTCCGCCCTCGCTGTTCCTGCGTCGCCGTGACCGCTTCACGATCAAGAGAATTGCCAGGCCGATGACGGTCAGTGTCGCGACACCGACGACAGCCCAGATGATCAGGGCCTTCTGGTCTGCCTTCCCCTGCTCGTCATCGGACGCATCGAGTGCGGGGGCGGCGGACTTCTCCTTCAGGGACTCGGGGACGGTCAGCGGGCCGTACTTCGAGCCGACCGGGATGTTGTCCTTGAGGGCGGCGAGGGGTTGGATGATGCCGTAGCCGTACTTCTCGTCCGGAAGAGACAGGCCCTTCTCGGCATCGGGCAGCACTGCAGTTTTCACGAGGCGGTTTGCGATCTGGCCCGGGGTCAGGTCAGGGAACTTTGACTTAATCAAGGCAGCGGCTGCAGAGACGAACGCCGAAGACGCGGAAGTTCCTGTACCATCGCTCAATTTATCTCCAGGCCATCCAGCACTCACGATGTGGGTGGCGGGGGCGGTGAGCAGAACCTGGGGACCATAGTTGGAGCGTTCCCAAATGGTTCCGCCATTATCTACACCGCCAACGGTCAGGACGCCTGGATACTCTCCCGGAAAGTCAATCTGACCAGACTTTCCTTCATTTCCCGAAGCCGTCACGATGAGAACGTTATGCTCAAGCGCGTATGTCACCGCTTCTCGGCCCTCGGACGACTCCTGGCTCGTACTCGTGGACATGTTGATGATGGACGCGCCATGATCCACCGCGTATCGAATCTGATCTGCAAAGTCGCCGCCAGTCGACCGAATGGGCAAGATTTTGGCTTCTGGTGCCAGTCCCATTACGCCGTCGGCAGCTCCGGCGCCATGTCCATGTCCAGCAATTATCGAGGCCATTTCTGTACCGTGAGTAGCGGAAAGGTTGGAATCAGACTCCTCTGGCGAAGCGTCATCATCGCCATCCGTGAAGTCCTTGCCTTTGAGCAAATTTCCCTTAAGGTCTTGGTGCTCGGCGTTGACCCCGGTGTCGATGACTGCGACCGTGACGCCTTTGCCCTTCGCAATCTTCCAGGCGGATTCGGCGTGAAGCGCGTTGAGTGCCCACTGATCACGTCTCGTCTGGTCGGCGAGAGCAGTAGGAGCTGCGGCAAGGATCAGCGCACCAGTCAGCGCCATGGCGCTCAACGCATGCACCGTTCGCTTCAAGGCCATCACGTCTTCCCTATCCCGTTACTGAACATGGGCGTGGCCCGGAAGCCACGCCCACGCATCCTGTCATGTGCTCATGAGCACTGACCGCAGGCGACTATTCGATGACCCGAGGTGCTGCGTTGGTCTTCGGGGTCCAGGTCTCCTCGTCCTCGACCAAGTAGTCGGGACGCTCCCCCTCGCGCTGTTCGTCGTCCTTGCGGCGACCGGTACGCGAACCAGGGGCCCCTGCGATGCCGCCCTTGCGGACAGCGCCGGCTCCCTTTCCTGCCGCACCACGGCTGCTGTGCAGGCCCGAACCACCAGCTGTGCCCCTGCCGGCGCCTGCACCAGCCTTGGGCGTGCCACCGACTACGCCATCTCGTGCCGAGCTTCCGACACGCCCGGCACCGCCCTTGCCGGCACCGCCGACGCCTCCAGCAGCACGCCCCGTCGCGCCCGCAGCACCGGCACGACCGGCGATGCCCCGCGCAGCGCCGGATCCAGCTGCACCGCCAACCGCGCCGCCCACGAAGCCGGCGCCACCACCGATTCCAGTACCGCCAGCGGTTGCGCCGCCAACGGTGCCTGCACCGCCACCCATGGAAGGCGCTCCCGTGCGACCACCAGCAACACCGTCAATCGCTGTGCCTACCTGAGGCTGCGACGGGGTCGACTTGTGTGCTCCGCCCGTGATACCCGAGGGTGGCGTCACAGCCTTGGAGGAGCTGATCGGGCCGACCTGGCTCCCATGAGCCGTACTTGTAGTGGCTCGCTGCGGGCTACGAGTTGTACCTGTCGGTACAACTACCGGGGTGGGTGCAATACCGCCAGGCTCGGGGGGATATTCTTGATGATCTTCCCTGACCTTGCTCCACGACCCCATAGCCTTGGTCTGCGAGTTGTACGCCGCGCCCAACGTCTCCATCTTGGAGGCCATCTTCAGCTGCGCCTCTCGCCCCGCGGACAGATCGTCGTGGTTGCGGTCGAGTACATCCTGGGCGCCTCTTCCGGCAGCGATGTCCTTGTCCGTGCCCTCTCCGCTTCGGGTGAATCCGTCTCCGGCGGAGTTGAGGAAGCTGGAAACCCTGCCCGGCTTCTCCATCGCCATGACGTCGTCCTTGATGGGCCCCAGGGTGGCGCCGACGTTCGTCATCGCAATCGATGTGTGGCTGGCGTACTTGGCCGTGTTGCCGATGCTCTTGCTGACCTGCTTGGCCGCCGCGGCGAATCCGTCGGCGGCGGCGCCCGTCCAGTGCGCCTGGATGCGGGCCACCTCCTTCTCGAACTCGGCCTGGATGTCGGTCAGGTGCGCCGACAGACCGGACCAGCCCTTGGCGACGTCTGTCACGAGGTCCGGCCTGGCATTGCCGAGCATGGCCTTCATCTCGTCCATGTTCTTGCCACCGGCGAAGTTCGTCGTGTGCTTCTCGTTGAAGCACATGTTCATCTCGGTGTAGTCGTACTCGATTTGGCCGTCGCTGTCAGCCATGCCCCCGTACCCCCTCGTTGCTGCGCGCCTCGGCACTCACCTGGTTCATGGACCACTACTGTCCCGCGTTCGGGAAGCTCGCCTTGGCCTCGTAGTCGGTGTCCTGATACGCCCCGTGTGTGTACTTCGTCTTCCGCCCGAACTCGTCCATGACGGTGTTGAGGTACCTGACGGCGTCCTCGATGTACGTCTTGATCTCGTTGTGCGCGTTGGCGAGCTTGTCCGCCTCGTCGAATCCGGTACCGAGGGCACCGGGCGGGAGGTAGGTGTTGGTCGCCGTGTCCGTGCCCGCCTTGCCGAGACCGCTCAGCACCTGGTTCAGCGCGGTGACGGTCTTCTCCAACTCGTCGAGATCGACGCTTACTTCTTCAGCCATGCCCAACTCCCCGTTGGCTCCCCGTGGTTGCCCGCGACCCTGTGCGCGCCGCCGGCCACTCAGAAGCCGTCCTTACTCCATCAGACGTGTGTTCCAGGGCTGGCCTCACCGGGACCGTCGACCGAGCGATCTCGCCTTGAAGGACGCAGGGGTTCTGAGTACACCCAGTGTAGTTAATGCCACTGACGGTGGCGATCACCGGTCGCATCCCGTGGCTTGATCGCGATGAATCCATCTCACCTTCTTCACATACCTCCGTGCTCGGGGCGACTGGCTGGTGGCGATGTCATGTCGGGAGCACGGCAGCATGGCACTGCTCCTGGAAATGTTGCCGGACGCCGCCACTCCTGTGATCCGCTTCCTGTCCGAGCAGGACCTGCACATCGCGCCCCGTTGATTTCGCTTGTGTTCCTGTCCAACTCCGTTCGCGACTGCACGCCCGCGCGGCACCCCTGTGGACAGATCGGTGTCACTTCAGAAACTCCCGCCACGCCGGTTGGACTGACGCACGGCAATCGTGATGTGCTTCCGCGCACTACAAGATCAGACACGGGATGACCACGCATGAACGCGGTTGCGGCCAACGGCCCGACAGGTGGCGTAGGCACCATCGAACGGGCAACGCTGGCCGCCGAGATCCACGACCTCTACGACGGCCAGGGTGACGGCGACCGGCTGCTCGCGGCCTTCCGGACGGCAGCCCTCTACGTGCCGTTCGACCAGAGCGTCGAGGGCGCCGGGGAAGCCAACGGCACCCAGGGCGACGCCATGTGCTCCGGCGAAGCCGACGGCGTCCGCTGGCTGTACGCCTTCACCTCCACCACCGAGCTGGAGCGTTTCGCGCGCGCCCGCACCAACGCGGGCACCGACCCCGGGTGGGCGAGCGGCCGTATCCGCTACTGGACGGTGCTCGGCTCACGGCTGCTCGACATCGCCGTACCCGCCGCCGTAGCGGAGAGCCGTACCCCCACCGGGGTGGCGGTGGACGTCGGTGGCATCCGGCCGCTCCTCCTTCCTCCGCTGTCCGGTGTCGTGCCGGACCGGGTGGCGGTGGATCTCATCGACCGGACTCCAGGGGCCAGGCCTCGTAGCGCAGGAGAAGCGTGAGCAACGGTTACGAAGCGGACCCCGAGGTCCTCAAGCAGGCCGCCAAGGGCATCAACCAGACCATCGAGGAGCTGCAG
This sequence comes from Streptomyces canus, assembly GCF_001514145.1. Lineage (GTDB taxonomy): Bacteria > Actinomycetota > Actinomycetes > Streptomycetales > Streptomycetaceae > Streptomyces > Streptomyces canus. Next base: position 318,496 of record NZ_KQ948657.1, on the reverse strand, counting down.
GACGTCGGCATGGTCGGCGGGGGCGCGGTCGGGCGCGGCTTCGGCAGCCTGCAACTGACCCAACTGCAGATGGGGCACACCGGGCTGGCCAAGGCCTTCGCCACCTTCGCGGAGCGCTGGGAATGGGGAGTGAAGGCGCTGGTCGACGAGGGCAATGAGATCGCGGGGAAGCTCGATCTGTCGGCCGGTTACTACCACGAGGCCGAGGAGTACGCGATCGGCGTCACCAAGGACTACGTCGTGGCCACCTTTGGCGATCCGGCCGTCTCCGGCGAGGACGCGGAGCGGATGTCGTGGGGCCAGGTCGGGGCGTCGGCGAAGGGGAGTTGGACGCCGGATCTCTCCCGGCAGTCGGCCTCCGAGTCCCTGCACCAGATGGGGCAGAGCTGGCAGGCCACCGAGGAGGACCTGACCACCAGCGGTCAGTACGGCACACAGCTGCGGGTCGGCGGCGAGTTCGTGCGGGAGTCGGTGGACGCCGTCACACCTGAGGACGGCGACTGATGGGCGTCCTGGGGGAGTTGGGGGACCTGGCCGACGGCGTCAAGCAGGGCGTCTCCGACGGAGTCAACGCGACCGCGGGCGTGGTGGGCGACAGCCTGGACGGGGTCGGGCTGAAGTCCGCCGGGGAAAAGGTCCGCGACGGCGCCGAATACCTCACCGGGGCGGTCGGCGCCGTGGTGCCCGAGCGGGACTTGGGCGAGACCGACGAGCCGGGGGAGCTGATCCACGGCTCGACCGGGGACATCGAGGAGGCCGTACGGCATCTGAAGGCCTTCGCCACCGCCTTCGAGAGCGTCGGGCAGGCACTGAAGAAGCTCGACCCGGGCCACTGGACCGGCACCGCGGCCGAGTCCTTCCGGGAGTCCTTCACCACTCACCCCAAGAAGTGGCTCGCCGCGGCCGACGCATGTACGGCCGCGGCGCAGGCACTGGGGTCGTACGCCGACACGGTTTCCTGGGCGCGCGGGCAGGCGGGCGAGGCGATCGAGAAGTGGCGGGCCGCGGAGGCGAAGAGCACCGCGGCCCGGCAGAAGTACGACCAGCAGTTCTGGGACTACCAGTCCGCCCTGACCGTCGGCTCCCTGTCGGGCTCCGACACCGCAACCCCCACCGACCCGGGGGACTTCGTGGACCCGGGAGAAGCCGACCGCGGGGCGGCCCGGGAGACCCTTAAGGACGCCCGCCACACGCGGGACTCCGCCGCCGAGACCGCCGCGACCAAGGTGACCGGCGCGTTCGAGGCGGCCCCTGCCGAGCCCGGTGCCTGGGCCAGGTTCAAGGCCGGCCTGATCGACGCTCCCATGGCCCTGAACATGGAGCTGGAGCACTTCGCCGGCGGCTTTCTCAAGGGCGGGATCGGGCTGACCCGCATGATGCGGACGGTCAACCCGCTGGACCCGTACAACCTCACCCACCCCTCGCAGTACCTGCGGAACGTCTCCATCACCGGCATGGGTCTGCTCACCTCGGCCAACCACCCGGTGCGCACAGCCAAGTCGATGGCCGGCTCCGGCTGGTCCACCGACCCGTCCGAGGCGCTGGGCACCCTCAGTTTCGACGTCGGCCTCGACCTGCTCACCGGCGGTGCGGCTGGGGGTGCGGCCGCGGCCCGGCGCACGTTCACCGTGGGCGCGAAGGACGCCATGGAGACGGGGGTGGAGCGGGGCGCCCGGGAGGGGATGGGGACGACAGCCGAGAGCGCAGGTGAATCGGCCGCGAGGAATGTGGCCAAGGACGGCTTGCCGGACGGCTGGACCTTCAAGCGGGCCGAGGAGACCGCGGACGCCACGGCGGATGCCGCCAAGGACGTCGCCCGGGACAAGTGGGACAAACCCGCCGACCCCGCGGGCGGTTCACCGGCTGCGGAGGCCGATGCCCAAAGCGCTCCCCCGGGGCGGGGCGGCCTCCCGGACTCCGCCAGGCACGAATCGGCGATGGCCGGGATCTCCGAAGGCGCGGTCACGTTCAGAAGCAGTGAGGGCGCGATGCAGTACGGCGCCAAGCACTGGAATGACTATGCGGAGGGTCTGCCGAACGAGGTGAAGGAGACGGTGAAGGGCTACACGGAGACCGGGCATCTGCGCGTCAACGGGTTCCTGCGAGGCGAGAAGTACTACGACACCCCGGAGGTACACCAGCAGATCGAGCGTCTCGACAAGGCGCTCGCCGGGAATCCGTTGCCTGAGGACGTCGTCGTCGACCGCAGCACGAACCTGGAACACTTCTACGAGAAGATGAATGTCGACGACCCGAGACTGCTGGTCGGTAGGAACTTCACGGATGACGGCTACATGTCCACCTCGCTGGGCGGGGCCGTATCCGAGTCCAGGGCCGCCGTCCTCCATCTGCGAGTGCCCGCGGAAACCCCGGGCCTGTGGGTGGAGAAGGTGGGCGCCTACGGTGCCGGAGAGCGTGAACTGCTGCTCGGCCGCGGCAGCGAATACACGATCACCGAGGCGTTCAAGGACGCCAACGGGAAGTGGCAGATCTACGGAGAGATTCACTGATGAGCGAGCAGCACCGGCCGGACGAACACTTCGGGGAGAGGCCGTCTTCTGCGATGTCGCAGGATCTGCGCGTACGGCTGACAGGCGGGGTGGAAGACTATCCACACCATGCCGACGGTCCCGTGCAGTACGTCGTGGTGGCCTACATGGCGGGGATTCTGCTGGCTGTGTACGCATCGGATGCGGAGGGTGCCCTTGGCTACGTCGTGCGCCCGGAGCTGGGTCCCGATGCAAGTAACTCCACCGGCTTCTGGATCGACCGTATGCGGGCCGCGTGGGTACTGAAGACGCCTCCCACCGAGGCGTTGGCCGAGATGGTGGCGGTGGCGCAGCGGGACGGGCTTCCGTTCCAGGCGTGGGTGGTGCCCGGGCCGTGGCGGGAGGCTCCCAGCCTGGCGGCCCTCAAAGAAGAGATTGTCGGCGACGGCAAGTGGGACCGGAGCCCGCGCAACCTGAAGCTGAACGTGTATCCGGTGATCCCCTTCCGCGGTCCGAAGATGCTCGCCCCCGAGGTGACCGAGGTCATGCGGTATGTCGCCCGGCGCCAGCCCGGCAAGGTGATCTTCGCCATCGATCCGGCATACGACCCGCACGGCGAGGTCCCGGAAGAGAGGATGCTCGGCGGCTGGGCCATCGACGAGAACGGCGAGATCGGCGAGTTCCGTTTCAACCCCACCTATGAGCCCACCCTCACGGCGCTGCGGTACCGTCCGCCGGAGAACGAGGTCGAGCGTACGCTCCAAGCCCTGGACTCGCGCCGCGGCACCCCCGAGGCACTCCTGGAGGCCTTCCGCGAAGGCACGTTGCTGGTCTCCGTCGACGAGGACGGCAAGCAACTCCGCTTCCGTCAGCGCGACGACGGCGAGCGCATCCTGGACGTCTACACCAGCACCCAGTACGTCCCGGACGACGGTCGGCAGGTGCGGGCGATGAACGGGGGCGAACTCGCCAAGGGCCTGTTCGGCTGCTACGTGGCGATCAACCCCGGCAGTCGCGCCAACATCTCGATCCCGTCGGCCGATCTCGCCGTCAGCGCGTTCGGCTGACGGCGGCGGTACGACAGTTCGGCGCCGCACTCGCCTTCCCGCCGGGCGGGCTCGCCCACGTCCTCTCGCGCACGAGGCCCCAGTGTCCGCTACTCAAACGGGCCGTCGGTGTCCGCAAGTACACCCTCGACCGGGTGTGCAGGGCCATCGTGTGACACCGAGGGGATTCCTAGCCTCATCGGTATGACTGACAACAAGAACCCTCATCCCGAAGTAACTTCGCGGCGCCGGGCCTTACGAGGCCTCGCCGCGGCAGCGGGTGCCGCCGCACTCGCCGCAGGTACAGGTGCGGGAACCGCGTACGCCACCGGAACCGCCGGTGGCGTACGGACGTACGTCCTCGTCCACGGCACGCACAGCGCGGCCGCGTTCTGGACGGCGATCGGCAGGGAGCTCGCACTGCGCGGGCACCGGGTCGTCGCCGTGGACCAACCCCTGCACGGCACCGAGAAGTTCATCCCGAAGGCCTACCAGGCACAGGACTTACGCGCCCTCGCGACCGAGCCCTCGCCCGTCGCCGCCCTCACCCTCGACGACTTCGAGCGCCGCGTCACCGGCGCGGTCCGCCGCGCCGCCCAACTCGGTGGCCCCGTCGTCCTCGTGGGCCACAGCATGGGCGGCCTCTCGGTGAGCCGGGTCGCCAACGCCGTACCCGAACTCCTCTCCCATCTCTGCTACATGGCCGCCTTCTGCCCGAGCCGCACCATGCCGTCCCTGATGGACTGCGCGTCCTCCCCGGAGGGGCAGCACGCCCTCAACCCGCTGCACCAGGTCGGCGACCCGGAGGAACTGGGGGTGCTGCGCCTCAACTGGCGTACCTCCGACCGCCGCGAACTGGCCGCCTTCAAGGAGATGATCTGCGCGGACCACACGGACGCGCAGTTCCTGCGCGTGCTGGAGGGAATGCAGACCGACGAGTCGATGACGGCGTACGCGGACCGGGCGGTGGGCCGAGCGACCACCTGGGGCCGCCTCCCGCGCACCTACCTGCGCTTCGGCAAGGACAGGACCGTTGCCCCGCAACTCCAGGACCGCATGATCGCGGAGGCCGACGAACTCACCCCGCACAACCGCTTCACGGTCCACGACGTCCCGAACGCGGGCCACCTGGGGCCCCCGGACCCCACCCGCGTGACGGACGTCCTCCACGGCCTGCCGCTGTGAGAACACCGTCTACGTGACGATGAGCAGAACGATCCACATGACGGCGGCGAGAACCGGAAGCGCGTAGGCGATCAACGGCATCGCGCTGGGACCGGAGATGCGGCTGGCTCTGTAGGTTTCCGCATAGTCCGACAGGCGCTCGGCAGTGCGCCGTTGGATGGCCCGGTTGTAGCGGTGATACCGGTGTCCCACGTATGCCCAGACGGCGGTGAGAGCGAGCCCGAAGCCGGCCAGGACACGTGCTGCCGCGTGAGTGGTGCCCGATGTGGCGGTGGTGCTGTAGGCCACCGCCAGGAGGGATTGTGCGACGAGGAACAGGTTGCCGCGCTGGAAGACCATGGTGTCGGTGTGGAGGTGGTGCGCCCACAGCCGGGCGTCCGCGTCTCGCCGATGCTCGTTGCTCTCTGACGTCGCCATGCGGCAGGCCTGCCCGCAGCGTCCGGGAACCAGTCGACTCCGACCAGGCTCACGGAAGCAACCGCCCGGCGTGAACCTGGCAGTACACCCTGTGGCGGCGGCAGAGGCCTGCTGATGGGGACGCGACGCGTCCGCCGCCTACTCCACCGCGATCTCCACCCGCACCCCCACCCGCACCCCCCACCCCTCCATCACCCCGGCCTCCGCCTCCAGCACATGCCGGGACCGCAGCCGCGGCAGCCCGAGCCGCCCCGGCTTCATCGTGCGTACGGCTATGACGCGGAGCCGGCGGTCGAGGTAGGCGACGTCGATGGGGAAGCGCATCCGGAAGGTGTGCACACTGCCCGCGGGAGAGAGGAGCAGGGCCCCGTCGACGGAGTCCCGTCCCAGCAGTCCCTTCGTCCGGGCGCGGTAGGAGGAGGCGATCTCCAGCGGCACGGCGAGCTCTCCCTGCTCCCCGTGCACGATCAGTCTGCCGCGGCCGTCCTGCCAACGCCCCATCCCGGAGCCACCTCCAAGCCGTGGAGTTCCCACGCCGTCCGTGCCGGTCCCCGTACCGTGGGAGATCCTCTCTCTTCTGCCCAGGTCAGGTGTCCGATGCGAAAAATCGTCCTGATGATGTCCGTGTCCCTCGACGGCTACATCGAGGGCCCCGACCGGGACATCAGCTGGCACCGTGTCGACGACGAACTGCACACGCACATGAACGCCACGGTCGGCAGCATGGGCGGACTGCTCCACGGCCGGGTCGTCTACGAGCTCATGGCCGACTACTGGCCCACCGCCGATGCCGACCCCGACGCCCCCGCGTCCGTGAGGGAGTTCGCCCCGATCTGGCGGGATCTCCCCAAGGTCGTCTACTCCCGGACCCTCACGAACGTCGACTGGAACTCCACCCTCGTCCGTGAGGTCGTACCGGAAGAGGTCCGGGCACTGAAGGCGCAGCCGGGCGGTGATCTCGCGCTGGGCGGGGCCGACTTGGGGGCGACCTTTCTGCGGTACGGCCTCGTCGACGAGCTGCGGGTCTACGTCCACCCCGTCCTCATCGGCCGGGGCAAGCCTCTCTTCCCGCACACCGACACGCTGACCTCGCTCCGGCTCGTCGAGTCGCACACCTTCGGCAACGGCGTCGTACTGCTGCGGTACGAGCCGACGCCGTAAGGAACGTAAAGAAGTTGTCCTGTCCCACCGACATGGGTAGGAAGGGCGGCATGACCGGACTCGGCGCTGTGTTCCGTCCCCAACTCCCTCCCGAGCGGCTGCGGGCCCTCGCCCGGCTCGCGGACGAGACCGGGCTCGAAGAGCTCTGGCTGTGGGAGGACTGCTTCCGGGAGGGCGGGATCTCCACCGCCGCTGCCGCCCTCGCGTGGACCGAGCGGGTGCGGATCGGCGTCGGCCTGCTCCCCGTGCCCCTGCGCAACGTCGCCATCACGGCGATGGAGGCGGCCACCCTGCACCGGATGTTCCCCGGGCGGGCGGTCCTCGGTATCGGCCATGGTGTGCAGGACTGGATGGGGCAGGTGGGAGCGCGGGCGGAGTCGCCGCTCACCCTGCTGCGCGAGCACCTCGTCGCGCTGCGCGCCCTGTTGGGAGGCGAGCGCGTCAGCACCCGGGGACGCTACGTCTCGCTGGACGACGTCGCCCTCGACTGGCCGCCCGAGGGACCCGTCGAGGTGCTCACCGGGGCCACCGGCCCGCGCACCCTCCGCCTCGCGGGCGAGGCCGCCGACGGCACGGTGCTCACCGCCAACACCCCGCCCGAGGGTGTCCGCCGGGCCCGTCTGCTCATCGACGAGGGACGGCAGAAGGCGGGGCGGACGGATCGGCACCGGATCGTCGTCTACCTCCTCACCGCCACCGGGCCCGACGCGGCCGCCCGGCTGCGCGCCGAACTCACCGACGAGGGCGCAGCGGACGTCCCCGACCTCGGCGTCGCCGGGGACGCGGGGGCGGTCGCCAAGGCCGTCCAGCGACTCGCCGACGCCGGCGCCGACACGGTCGTCCTCCAGCCGACGACCGACGAACCCGACCCGGAGGGTTTCGTACGGTTCGCCGCGGAGGACGTCCGGCCTCTGGTGCCCTGACCCACTGGGCGGAGGGGATCCAACGGTCCTGAAGCGGCCGGAATCCCGAAGCGGCCGGAATCCCGAAGCGGCCGGAATCCCGAAGCGGCCGGAATCCCCAAGTGGCCGAAAAAAACGAGCGGCGCCCGCCCGCGTCGGCCTGCGACGATCACCCCCATGACCTCCCACCGCACCCGCACGTTCGAGGACCTCGTCGCCGAGGGCGCCGCCGTGCCCACCGAGGGCTGGGACTTCTCGTGGTTCGAGGGGCGGGCCACCGAGGCGCGGCCCTCGTGGGGGTTCGCCCGCTCCCTCGGTGACCGCCTGGCCGGTGCCACCGCCTCGCTCGACATCCAGACCGGCGGCGGCGAGGTCCTGGACTTCGCCCTCGGGCAGGGAATCAAGACGCCCCTGCTCGCAGCGGCCACCGAGGGCTGGCCGCCGAACGTCGTCAAGGCCACCGCGCTGCTGCGTCCGCGCGGCATCGTGGTCGTCGCCGCACCGGAGGACGCGCCGCTGCCCTTCGCCGACGCGACCTTCGACCTGGTCAGCAGCCGGCACCCGGTCAACCCTCAGTGGGCGGAGATCGCGCGCGTGCTGCAGCCCGGCGGCACGTACTTCGGCCAGCACGTCGGCCCGCGCAGCGTCTTCGAACTCGTCGAGTACTTCCTCGGCCCGCAGCCGGAGGCGCAGAGCTCGGACCGCCACGCCGACCGCGAGCGCGCAGCCGCCGAGGCCGCCGGACTGGAGATCGTCGACCTGCGCGCCGAGCGGCTGCGGATCGAGTTCCACGACATCGCCGCCGTCGTCCACTTCCTGCGCAAGGTGGTGTGGATGGTCCCCGGCTTCACCGTGGCCGAGTACGAGCCCCGGCTCCGGTCCCTGCACGAGCGGATCGAGTCCGAGGGCTCCTTCGTCGCGCACAGCAGCCGCCATCTCCTGGAGGCCCGTAAGCCACGCGTCTGACGTTCACGGCTGCGGATGGATCCGAGATAGCCGCAAATCGGGCAACTGGTGCATCGGGTGCCGATCTGCCTGGCATTTCCATGGTCTTCACGGGGTTTCCACATCGTTATCCCAGGCGGCTCGCATCCGGGCTGTGGCTGACATAAATTCAATGCGAGGCAATTCGCGCCGGCAAAGCTGCGCGGTGGCACCGCGCAGAGGAGGGGGCTGCGCGGTGCCGCGCCCACTTCCCGGCGTCAAAGAAACGTTCCGACCCGGAGTCACCCGCTTGGGCGATGCCTCACGTCTCCATGATTCCGCCGTGATTCGGCCACGAAACCCCCATGAGCAGGCCTTCAACGGGTCATCGCGCCGTTGCCGCCCGACTCCGGAGAGTAGTTGTGGCACGCCGATGCACACACCAACCCTCACGAAGGGTTATGGTGGAACCCCCCCCTCGGGCCGGTCCGTCTCCCCCCCACGGACCGGCCCGTTTTTTTGTCGCGCGGACCAGGACGCTTCGTCCCGCCGGCCAGGGGCCGCCCGCCCGAAGGGCTTTCACGGCTCCGCCGCGCCGGCGCCACCGGCCCCCACAACGCGTGGGAGCGCACGGACGGATGGCCCCCCGGACGCCGGGCATGCGGCACTCCCCGGTACGCTCTAGCCGCGGGGACCGCCATCCGTCAAAGGGGCTGACAATCACGTGAACCTGCGCGACAAGCTGCGCGGCCTGCTCGTCAGGCTCTACGCACGCCGGGTGGAAGGCCACCTGGACCACGCCCAGGTGCCGAAGCACATCGGTGTCATCGTGGACGGCAGCCGGCGCTGGGCGAAGGCGGCCGGTTCCACCCCCGTCGACGGCCACCGCGCCGGCGCGGAGAAGATCGAGGAGTTCCTCGGCTGGTGCACCGAGACGGACGTCGAGGTCGTCACCCTCTGGCTGCTGTCGACGGACAACTTCAACCGCCCGCCGGAGGAGCTCGGCCCCCTCCTCGGCATCATCGAGGACGTCGTGCGCACCCTCGCCGCCGACGGCCGCTGGCGGGTCCACCACGTCGGCACCCCCGACCTGCTGCCCTCCCCGATGCAGACGGCGCTGAAGGAGGCGGAGGAGTCCACGGCCCACGTCGACGGCATACTCGTCAACGTCGCCATCGGCTACGGGGGCCGCCAGGAGATCGCCGACGCCGTACGGTCGATGCTGCTGGACGCGCACGACAAGGGCACCTCGATGGAGGAGCTCGCCGAGGCCGTCGACGTCGACATGATCGGCCGCCATCTGTACACCGGCGACCAGCCCGACCCCGACCTCGTGATCCGTACCAGCGGTGAGCAGCGGCTGTCCGGCTTCATGCTGTGGCAGACCGCCCATTCGGAGTACTACTTCTGCGAGGTCTTCTGGCCGGCCTTCCGCAAGGTCGACTTCCTGCGCGCGCTGCGCGACTACGCGGCACGCCACCGCCGCTACGGCGGCTGACCAACTTCTTCGGGTACCCCGTTCGGGGCGGAAGTGTCGCGTTTTCAGGGCGATACCCCCAGATCCCCAGGAGTTCACCAGGGCGTCGTCACATGAGTCGGCATGGCATCGCTTGTTCGAGGGCATAAGCCAGTCAGGTCGATGCCCGAACCACGGGTGTCGGATCTCAGCGGACGGCACGGGGCCGTCCGCCCGGGAGGCCCCTTGCACCAGCTCGACCGTGCGGTCACAGCACGGAAGAAGCAGTGGAGGGCCGGTTCCCGGTCCGTGCAAACGGGCCGACGACCGGTCCAGCTCCACTCCGTCGCTCCCCGACCTCATCCGAGGGGGTACGTCCTTCCGTGGTGACCAGCACAAAGCGCCGCATGCCTGACCGGCGCACCTATGTTCTCGACACCAGCGTCCTGCTGGCCGACCCGAACGCCCTGAACCGCTTCGACGAGCACGAGGTCGTGCTCCCCATCGTCGTGGTCACGGAGCTGGAGGCCAAGAGGCACCATCCCGAACTCGGCTACTTCGCCCGGCAGGCCCTGCGGCTGCTCGACGAGTTCCGGGTCCGGTTCGGTCGACTCGACGCCCCCATCCCGATCGGGGAACTCGGCGGGACCGTCCGTGTCGAGCTCAACCACTCGGACCCCAGCGTGCTGCCGTCCGGATACCGCCTTGGTGACAACGACTCCCGCATCCTCGCGGTCGCCCGCAACCTGCAGGCCGAGGGGTTCGACGTCACCGTCGTGTCCAAGGACCTCCCGCTCAGGATCAAGGCGTCCTCGGTCGGACTCCTCGCCGAGGAGTACCGCGCCGAGCTCGCCATCACGGAGAACTCCGGCTGGACCGGAATGTCCGAGCTGACCCTGCCGGGCGAACAGGTGGACATCCTCTTCGAGGAGGGCCACGTCTACGTTCCCGAGGCCGCCGACATCCCCGTCCACACCGGGCTGACGATCCACTCGGAGCGCGGCAAGGCCCTCGGCCGCGTCTCGCCCGAGGGAAACGTCCGTCTGGTGCGCGGCGACCGGGAGGCGTTCGGAATCAAGGGGAGGAGCGCGGAGCAGCGCATCGCGCTGGACATCCTCCTCGACCCGGACATCGGGATCGTGTCCATGGGCGGCCGGGCCGGCACCGGCAAGTCGGCGCTCGCGCTGTGCGCGGGTCTCGAGGCGGTCCTGGAGCGCCGCCAGCACAAGAAGGTCATGGTCTTCCGTCCGCTCTACGCGGTCGGCGGCCAGGAACTGGGCTATCTGCCGGGCTCCGAGTCCGAGAAGATGAGCCCGTGGGCGCAGGCGGTCTTCGACACGCTGTCCGCGGTCACCAGCCGCGAGGTCATCGAGGAGGTCACCGCACGCGGCATGCTCGAGGTTCTGCCGCTCACCCACATCCGCGGCCGCTCGCTCCACGACGCGTTCGTGATCGTGGACGAGGCGCAGTCCCTGGAACGGAATGTACTTCTCACCGTTCTGTCCCGAATCGGCGCGAATTCACGGGTCGTTCTGACCCATGACGTGGCCCAGCGGGACAATCTGAGGGTCGGTCGCTACGACGGTGTGGTCGCCGTGGTGGAGAAGCTGAAGGGGCACCCCCTCTTCGCCCACGTCACGCTGACGAGGTCCGAGAGGTCCCAGATCGCGGCCCTTGTGACCGAAATGCTCGAAGACGGCCACATCTAAGGCAATCGGCCAGATCTGAGCAAAGCTGGGGTATCCAGAGCCAGTTGGCGCCGTCCGGAAAGGCCAAGAGCCTAGCCGGGCGGCGCCTTCGCGTGGTGCTGTTTCTCGAAATCCCAGGGCCCAAACGGGATGTGAGCTTTCACACGCAACTCAGAATTGCCACCCGGCGTCCGGTTACGGCAGAGTCTCATTCCTGTCAGGCCCCGCATACGACACACCTGTACCCCCAGCGGTACGGCACCACAGCAACACCACCAACTCCACAGCGTCGTCGTATGCCGCCCGTGCACCATGCGGCGCTCCCCGCGAGGGAGTTGCCCACCGGGCCCGTGCCTCCCGTGACCCCGTTAGTTGGGAGGCCAGTGTCTAGGGGCACGATTGCGTCCGCCAGGGTCACCGAAGCGGGCGATGCTGGAAGGAAACCGTGTGAGCCCGATTTCGGTCCGGGGATTCGCAGTGGCCTCCGCCACCGCGGTCACCGCTGTAGGAAGCGTTGTCGGAGTTGCCTCCGGCAGTGTCGCGCAGCCGAATGACGCAGAGGCGACGGCAGCCGGCACGACGCTCCTTGCGGACATCCCCGCGGGTGAGCAGGCTCAGGTGCAGACCGCGTCCCTCACGCAGCAGGCCGACACCCAGGCCATCGCCGCGGACGCGAGCGCCAAGAAGGTCGCGGAGGAGTCGGCGCGCAAGGCCGCCGCCAAGTCCGCGATCGAGAAGAAGGAGGCCGCCGAGAAGGCGGCCAAGGAAGCCAAGGAGCGCGCCGAGGCCAAGGAGAAGGCCAGCAGGAGCTCCTCCAGCTTCCCGGTCCAGAGCTCGTACACCGTCGCGCAGATCCAGTCGATGGCTGCCTCGATGGTGCCGAGCGGGCAGTTCCAGTGCTTCAGCAACATCGTGGACCACGAGTCCAGCTGGAACTACCGGGCCGTCAACGCCTCCTCCGGTGCCTACGGTCTCTTCCAGGCCCTGCCGGGCTCCAAGATGTCGTCGGTCGGCTCCGACTGGCAGACCAACCCGGCCACCCAGATCAAGTGGGGCCTCAACTACATGGACAGCCGGTACGGCAGCCCCTGTGAGGCCTGGTCGTTCTGGCAGGCCAACCACTGGTACTGAGCGCGCCCGGCTCTCAACCTCGCGAAGCCCCTCCCCGTCCTAGGGGGAGGGGCTTTTGCCATGTACGGTCGGTCCGGACGACTCCAGGGGGAGTGGTGAGGAGAGACGGGGGAAGAGGACGGATCATGTCGCGAGTGCCAGGGTGGCTCGGTCGGGTCGGTACCCGGCTGACCGATATGGGTGAGCGGTTGGACGAGCGCCGCGCGGAGGTGGCCCGCGAGGAGGCCGAGGCCGACGCGGCCGAGCCGCCTGCGCGCCGGCCGAAGAAGCCGTCGGGCGTCGCCTCGCGCGCGCCCGTCGTGCTGGTCCCCCGGCCCGATCCGGCGCAGGCCGTGCCGTGGGGCGTACGGGTCGCCGCCGAGGCCGGCTGGCGGCTCCTGGTGCTCGCGGGCACCGTCTGGGTGCTGATGCGGGTCATCAGCTCCGTACAGCTCGTCGTCTTCGCCTTCGTCGTCGCCCTGCTCATCACCGCGCTGCTCCAGCCGACGGTGGCCCGCCTCATGCGGCACGGCGTCCCGCGCGGCCCCGCCACGGCTCTCACCGCGATCCTGGGCTTCGTCGTCATCGGCCTGATGGGCTGGTTCGTGACCTGGCAGGTCATGGAGAACATCGACGACCTCTCCGACCAGATCCAGAGCGGCATCGACGACCTGCGCAACTGGCTCCTGAAAAGCCCCTTTCATGTCACCGACAAGCAGATCAACCAGATAGCGAAGAACCTGCGGGAGGCGGTCGGCGCCAACACCGACCAGATCACGTCCGCGGGCCTGGAGGGCGTCCAGGTCGTCGTGGAGGCGCTCACCGGCATCCTGCTGACCTTCTTCTCCACGCTCTTCCTGCTCTACGACGGCCGGCGCATCTGGGCGTGGACGCTGAAGCTGGTCCCCGCGGCCGCCCGGCCCGCCGTGGCCGGCGCGGGACCGCGCGCCTGGCGCACCCTGACCGCCTACGTCCGCGGCACGGTCCTCGTGGCCCTCATCGACGCCGTCTTCATCGGTATCGGCATCTACTTCCTCGACGTCCCCATGGCCGTCCCGCTGGCCGTCTTCATCTTCCTGTTCTCGTTCATCCCGCTCGTGGGCGCGGTGGCCTCCGGAGCGCTGGCGGTGCTCGTCGCGCTGGTCACGCAGGGAGTGTTCACGGCGGTGATGACCCTCGCGGTGGTCCTCGCCGTCCAGCAGATCGAGGGCCACATCCTCCAGCCGTTCATCCTCGGCCGCGCGGTGCGCGTCCACCCGCTCGCGGTCGTCCTCACGGTCGCCACGGGCGGCATGGTGGCCGGCATCGGCGGCGCGGTGGTCGCCGTACCGCTGGTGGCGGTGACGAACACGGTGGTGAGCTACCTCAAGGCGTACGCCGAGGAACAGTCGGCGCCACCCGAGATCGAGGACGAGGTCGTAGCCGACGAAGAGGGTCCGGCGGAACCGCCCCCGGACCCTGAAAAACCTGCCTCGGATTCGGTCAAATGAGCGCCGAACACAGTGCTTTGAGCTCCCCGCGAATTCAACTTCCGTCAACTAGCGGCAGGTAGGAAACCCGCCCCCGGAATATGCGCCCGGACTGATACACATTCCCTCCTCAGCGCTACGCGTCAGGCGTATGTGCGAGGCGGCGGGGGGTGTGATGTCGGGCCACGAACACCTGGCACAGGCCCTGGCCGCGTGCGGCCGTGACGGCTTCACCGGAGAGCTGCGGATCACCGGGACACCCGGTGGCACCTTCCACTTCGGGGACGGCCGGGTGGTCGCCGTGGAGTCGCCCGGCGCCCCGGGACCCGAGGCACTGCTGCTGCGCTCCGGGCGGGTCAGCGGCGAGCAGTGGGCCGAGCTGGTGCGGGAGTCCGGCGGTTCGCGCTGGCCGGCCACCGCGCTCATCGCGCACGGCTACGCGGGGGCCGCACAGCTGCGGGTGGTGTGCGCGCTGGCCCTGCACGACGCCGCGTTCGCGATGGCCGCGGGCCGGGTGGAGGACTGCGAACGCCGCGCCACCGCGGAGCCGTTCGCGCAGGTCCCCCTGGGTGAGCCGCCGCTGCGGCTGCTGCAGGACGCTATCCGCAGACTCACCGCCCTGGCCGCACTGCCGCACCCGGTGCACCCCGATCGCGAACGGCCCGTGCCCTCGGGCACGGACAACGGATCCGGGGCCCTGCGGCGCGAGCTGCTCACGCACGCCGACGGTCGCAGTACGGCCCGCGACCTCGCCTTCCGGGTCGGGCGCGGTGTCTACACCGTGACGGTCGAGGTCGCGCGCATGCTCGAGGAGGGGCTCCTGGTGTGCGCCGGACCGGCCACGCCCATCGCGGTCCGCTCTCTTCCCGACGGCGACGAACTCCGGCCTCGCACGCCCACGCCCGTGGAGCAGCTCCCGTCCCCGACAAGGACCGATCTGCCCCGCCGAAAACCCGGCAGCTTCTTCCGACTCCGGAACGGAATGCCCAAATGAAAAAGCCGATCAGATGTGAACAGAATTAGGGGAGTTGAGTACATGGATCACCAAGCCCTGGCGCTCGAAATGCGTGGTCTGCGCGAACAGGTCACCGGAATCACCGACACCGCGGTCGCCGCCGCGGACGGACTGCTCATCGCCGCGGACACCGCCGACTCCATCGACCCGGAGGGCCTCGCGGCGCTCGCCGCGGCCGGCCTCGGCCTGGCCCGGCGCACCGCCGGGGCGACCGCCCGCGGCGCGCTGCGCCGGACGGTGACGTACGGCAGCCACGGCTGCGCCGCCTTCTACGCCGTCGGTGACACCGCCCTGATGGTGGTGCTCGGCGACGAGGGCATGGACGTGGACCACCTGCACCGGGCGACCCAGCCGACCCTGAACCGGATCGGCTCGATCCTCACCGACAAGGCGACCGAGAAAGCGCCAGAAGGAGTCTGAAGGGATGGCGACGAAGCGTATGACCTCAGGTTTCTCCGACCAGGTGATGGGCCTGGTCAAGTCCCTTCGCACCGACGCCCCCGACTGTGTGGCGTCCGGTGTCGTCGACATGTCCACCGGCATGCTGCTGTCGTACGAGACCGTCGAGAACCACCCGCCGGAGGTCCTGGACCTCCTGGCGGGTGCGACCCTCGACCTGTTCCAGGGCCGTACGGTCGTGATGATCGAGGACGTCTTCAAGGAGCGCCGCGGCGTCAGCAGTGACAACCACTTCTTCCAGGAGATCCTGGTCAACAGCGAGAACCTCACGCACCTGTTCGTGCGGCTGAGCGAACAGCAGGACGTCGTGGCCGTGGTGGTCTGCCGCAAGTCGGTCAACGTCGGCATGCTGTTCGCCCAGGTCCGGCGGGTGGTGAAGGAGTACAGCCTCTAGGGCCCGGTGGACGGCCGGCTGCGGGCGGTCACTCCGTCCGCAGCCCGTCCGGCCGCATCAGCCTCAGCAGCGGCGGCAGGCTCAGCACAGTCACCACCAGGACGACACCGGCGCCCACGCCGGTCATCGACAGCACGCTCGACCAGTCCACGCGCACCGAGGTGTCGGTCATCTTCAGCAGGACCACGCCCAGCGTCAGCCCCACCCCCGACGCCAGCAGCAGACCGAGCCCGACCGGGATCGCCGTCTGCCACAGCACCGACAGGCTCAGGGTGCGCCGCCTGGTACCGAAGGCGACCAGCGCCGACAGCAGCCTCCTGCGCTCACGCAGCTGCTCCAGCTGGGAGACCAGCAGGCTCGCGCCGATCAGCGCGAGGACACAGACGGCGCCCACGAACAGGCCGGTGCGGATGGAGGAGTAGCGGTCGTTGCTCTCGGTGGACACCCAGGTCATGGGCTCCTCGTACGGGTTGATCCGGGCGGCCGTATTGCGGACGTAATCGCGCGCGTCCGGCAGAGAGTCGTCCACCCGCACATAGATCTCTCCGCGCACCCCCGCCGCGGCCTGTGCCGGGAAGGCGCCCGGGGTGAGCAGGATTCCGCCGCGCCGGTAGCCCGTCGGGTCGGCGATGGACTCCGCCTGCTTGACGGCCTTCGGGACCGTCCAGGCGACCGAGGTCTGCTTCTCCGCGGCCTCGGAGGTGTCGAAGTAGAGCTTCTGGCCGGGCCGGGCCGTCACGTTCGACTCGTCGTCGGCGTTCTGCCTGTCGGTGTCGCCCTCGCCCGCCGCCGGCGCGACATGCGAGACGAAGACGTCGCCGTCGCGGCAGGAGGGCAGCTTGGCCACCTCACGCAGGGACGTGCAGTCGGCGACGGTCACCCGGGCCCAGCTCGCGTCTTCGCCCGAGCCGTCGTTGACGTAGCCCTCGTCGAACGCGTACACCTGCCGGACGCCCTTGGTCGCGGCCAGTTCCTTCGCGGTTGCCGCGAGCGCCTTCCCCTTCGGGACGGTCACCTGCATCTGCGCCCGCGAGATGTCGTAGCCGGTGTCCTTCGTGTAGTCGCTCGAGGTGCCCGCGAACAGCATCTGCAGCGCGATCGCCCCGGCCACCGCCACCGCGATGCCGTTGACCATCCGGGCCGCCGTGCCGCTGCTCAACTGGAGCCTGCGCACGGCCAGTTGCCAGGAGACCGCGCCCGCGCCCAGCCGGGCCACGACCGCCTCGACGATCCACGGCAGCAGCGCGGTCACACCGACCAGCAGCAGGATGACACCGCCGCTGACGAGGTACTGGTTGAAGTCGCCGCCGTCCCGGCCCTGTCCGACCATGGGGTACAGCATCCCGAGCCCGGCCAGCGGCAGCAGCAGCCGCCACCACAGCCTGCGTCGCGCGGGCTTCGCCGTACGCACCACGCCGAGCGGCTCGATCACCACGCCCCGCAGGGCGAGCAGCGTCACCAGCACGGCCGCCGCGGGCACCGCGACCGCGACCAGCAGCGCCAGCAGCGGCGAGGGGTTGAGATAGCTCGGGAACACGCTCTGCCCGAACACCTCGACGGAGCCCGCCACTTCGCGGCCGATCAGGAAGAACCCGGTGCCGAGCACGAGACCGAGCACCGAGCCCGCCAACGCCTCGCCGGCGGCGATCCGCCGGGTCGAGCGGCCGTCGGCGCCCACCAGACGCAGGGCCGCGAGCCGCCGATCGCGCCGCTCGCCGCCGAAGCGCGCGGCCGCGGTGATGAACACGGCGACCGGCATCAGCAGCACCACGAAGACGACCAGGACCAGCAGCACCAGCACCGGGTCGGAGTCCGACTCGGTCGGGTTCGGGTTCCCGTACTTGTCGATCCGGCTGATCCCGGCGCCGTTGATGTCCTGGGCGGCGAGCCCCTCGGCCCCGCGGTAGAAGGCGAGTTCTTGGGAGCCGATCAGCCCGCTCTCGGCGATCGTCCCGGCGATCCGGTTCGACAGCCGCTCCCGCAGCAGCTTGCCGTCCTCGGACTCCAGCAGTTTCTTCAGCGCGGGGGAGACGACCATCTCGCCGACCGCGGGGAACTTCGCGACCCCGGGCGGCAGGGGCGCCTTCGGCCCCTCGGGCTCCAGGTCCCGGCCGCGGATGTCGGTGTCCCGGAAGGTGGTCGACGCGTTCCCCGAGAGCAGGGTGTCGTCGGCCTTCTTCTTCTCCTGCCCGTAGTTGATGTCCGCGCGGGCGTCGCCCCGCTCGTGCCGGACCGCCAGGGCGCTCGGCAGCGCGGTGGTCAGCAGCAGCAGCGCCACCCCCAGGCCCACGCCGACCGCGGTCAGCAGCGCCCGGACCCACCCCTCGCGTCCGCCCGCGAAGGCGAACCGGACCCCCATGGCGAGGTCTCGCCACCACTGCCTGAGACTCATACGACCCGCTCCATGTCCCGGGACTTCCCGTCCCGTACGACGATCTCGCGGTCGGAGTAGGCGGCCACCCGTGCCTCGTGCGTGACGAGCACGACGGCCGCGTTGGTGGACCGGGCGGCCTCGGTGAGCAGGTCCATGACACGCTCGCCGTTGAGGGAGTCGAGCGCGCCGGTCGGCTCGTCGGCGAACAGCACGCGCGGGTTGGTCACCAGGGAGCGGGCCACGGCCACGCGCTGCCCCTGACCACCGGACACCTCACCGGGCCGCTTCTTCCTCAGGTCGTCGACCTCGAGGCGTTCCATCCAGCCCAGCGCCGCCTTCTCGGCCTCCTTGCGGGACGTGCCGTTGAGCCGCAGCGGCAGCGCCACGTTCTCCACGCAGGTCAGCTCGGGGACGAGCTGCCCGAACTGGAAGACGAACCCGAACTCGGAGCGCCGGAGCGCACTGCGCTCGGCGTCGTTCATCGTGGCCATCTCCCGGCCGTTGTAGGTGATCGAGCCCGAGTCGGGCGTGACGATCCCGGCGAGACAGTGCAGCAGGGTCGACTTGCCCGACCCGGAGGGGCCCATCACGGCGACGACCTCGCCGGGGTGGATGGAGAACTCGGCGCCGTCGAGCGCGACGGTCGGACCGTAGGTCTTGCGCAGCTCGTCGGCCACGAGCAGGGAACCGGCCGGGGTCACTTGACCACCACCTCCGCGAGCTTGTCGAGACGCGCGGCGGTGAGCTCCAGCCAGCGCAGGTCGGCTTCCAGATGGAACAGGGCGTGGTCGCAGATCAGCTGGTCGGCGAGGTCGCCCTTGCGCTTGCGGTCGGTGAGGATGCGCATCATCCGCAGGTGCTCGGCGCGCTGGTTGTCGAGGATGTCGCCGGCGTTCCGGTGCGTGAGCAGCGCGAGGACGACCTTGGTGTACAGCGTGGACTGGAGATACGGCTCGGGCTTCTCCGGCGTCGCGAGCCACCGCTGGACGTCGGTGATCCCGGCGTCGGTGATGGCGTACCGCTTGCGCTCGGGGCCGCCGCCGGGCTCGATCCCGTCGACTTCGACGAGCCCGTTCTTCAGCAGCCGCGACATTGTCGAGTAGACCTGGCCGTAGTGCAGCGGCCGGTCATGACCGAACTTCTCGTCGAAGGCCCGCTTGAGGTCGTAACCGTGGCGGGGCCCGGACTCCAGGAGCCCTAGGAGGGTGTGACCGATGGACATGGGGAGGACTGTACATGCGGTGTATACCCACCATGTATACGCAGGGTGTTTAGAGGGGATCGGGACGTGAGGAGCCGCAGGTGAGGGCCGATTGTCACGGTTGTGCTACGCGTCTTCTGGCGGCCGTTCTCTGGACGGCTGTTCTTTGGGTGGCCGTCCCCGGCGCGGCAGCGGCCCGGTGTCGCCGGGAAGCCGGCCGGTCTCCTTCAGGGCCCGGCGCAGCAGGAACTCGATCTGCGCGTTCGCCGACCGCAGCTCGTCCCCGGCCCACCGCGCCAGCGCCTCGTACACCAGCGGGTCCAGCCTCAGCAGCACCTGCTTGCGCTGCTGAGGCCGCCGCTCGGGGGAGCCCCCCTCGGAAGGTGTCGTCACTGGTAAAGGGTCCCAGTGTTGAGTACGGGCTGCGGAGCGCGGTCACCGCACAGCACGACCATCAGGTTGGACACCATCGCCGCCTTGCGCTCCTCGTCCAGTTCGACGATGTCCCGCTCGGTGATCCGGGCGAGCGCCTCCTCGACCATGCCGACCGCGCCCTCCACGATCTGCCGCCGGGCCGCGACGACCGCGCCGGCCTGTTGCCGCTGGAGCATCGCCGAGGCGATCTCCGGCGCGTAGGCGAGGTGGGTGAAGCGGGACTCGATGATCTGCACACCGGCCGACTCCACGCGCGCGTGCAGCTCGGTGGCGAGCTTCTGCGTGATCTCGTCGGCGTTGCCCCGCAGGGAGAGCCCGTCCTCCTCGTGGGCGTCGTAGGGGTACTCGATGGCGATGTGCCGTACCGCCGTCTCCGTCTGGGTGGCGACGAACTTCACGAAGTTGTCCACCTCGAAGGTGGCCTGCGCGGTGTCCTCGACCTTCCACACCACGACCGCGGCCAGCTCGATCGGGTTGCCGTAGGCGTCGTTGACCTTGAGGACGGCGGTCTCGTGGTTGCGGACCCGGGTGGAGACCTTCGTGCGGGAGGTGAAGGGGTTCACCCAGCGCAGGCCGTCCTGGCGGATCGTGCCCTTGTACCGCCCGAAGAGCTGGACCACCCGGGCCTCGCCCGGCGCGACCGTGTTCAGGCCGCGCAGCGAGATGAGCGCCACGATCAGGACGAGGGCGCCGCCGACGGCGAAGCCGGGGCTCTCCCCGCTCGCGGCGAACAGGAACACGGCGAGCAGCAGCCCGACCAGGCCCAGCAGCAGCGCGAGCGCGCCGCCGATGCTGTGCGCGGCGAACTCCCGCACGCGCGGAGCGGGCATGTCGGGTGCGTCGGCGATGGGTGCGGATTCTTGCGCGGACATGGAGGGTCCCCCCGTTTCGAGTCTAGCTCGATGTTATCTAAGTGATAACACTTTAACCCGTCTCGGCAACCTTGACACCCTCTCGGAGGTCTGGTTCCGAGGAGGCGGGTGCTGATTCTCACGCCCCCCGAAGGCCCGATCGAATGTCCTGTGTCATATGGACCGGTGTTAGCTTTCTGAGCTGACCTGTGCCACGAACCTGTGTGGCCGCCGATGAGGAAGCGGAGCGAGTCGACCCATGGGACGAGCGGAAGAGAGAAGAGCACGTCAGCGCGGTGGCCGCCGCGCGGCGCCGCCCACGCGCTCGTCCGGGACGCCGAGCGAGGGCATCGCGCCGGGCGGCAGGGCCGCGGCGCGCAAGGCTGCCGCCCGCGGTAAGAAGGGCGCCAAGAAAGGTAAGAGCGGCATACGCCGGCTCTTCACCTGGAAGAAGATCCTCGGCGCCTTCCTCGGCTTCTGTCTGCTCGGCATCGGCGCCTTCATCGTGATGTACATGATGATCGACGTGCCCAAGGGCAACGCGGCCGCACAGAAGCAGAGCAACATCTACGAGTACAGCGACGGCTCGGTCATGGCCCGCGTCGGCGACACCAACCGCGAGATCGTGGATCTCGCGGAGGTGCCCAAGCCCGTCCAGCGCACCTTCGTGGCGGCGGAGAACAAGTCCTTCTACACGGACTCCGGCGTCGACCTCAAGGGCACCGCCCGCGGTCTGCTGAACACCCTGTCCGGCAAGGGCAAGCAGGGTGGTTCCACGATCACCCAGCAGTACGTCAAGAACTTCTACCTCGACCAGGACCAGACCGTCTCGCGCAAGCTGCGGGAACTGGTCATCTCGTTGAAGGTGGACCGCACGACGTCCAAGGACGACATCCTCGCGGGCTACATCAACACCAGCTACTACGGCCGGGGCGCCTACGGCATCCAGGCCGCCGCCCAGGACTACTACCGCGTCGACGCCAAGAAGCTCAGCGTCGCGCAGGGCGCGTACCTCGCCGCGCTGCTCCAGGCCCCGAGCCAGTACGACTGGGCGGTCGCCAGCAAGACCGGCAAGGAACTGGTGACGGCGCGCTGGAACTACGTCCTGGACAACATGGTCGAGCAGGGCTGGCTGGACAAGGCCGAGCGCGACGACATGACGTTCCCGGTGCCCAAGCCGCCGAAGGCCGCCCCCGGTCTCGAGGGCCAGAAGGGCTACCTGGTCAAGCTCGCCAACCAGCAGCTGGAGAAGCAGCTGGTCAAGACGCAGGGCATCACCCAGGACGAGGCGGAGGCCCGGGTCGAGAACTCGGGCTGGACCATCACCCTGAACATCGAGAAGAAGAAGCAGGCCCAGCTGGAGAAGTCCGTCAAGACCCAGCTGATCAGCAAACTGGACCCGAAGAAGCGGTCGGTCGACAAGAACGTCCAGGCCGGTGCCGTCTCCGTCGACCCCAAGACGGGGAAGATCGTGGCCCTGTACGGCGGCCAGGACTACACCAAGCACTTCATCAGCAACGCCAACCGCACCGACTACCAGCCCGCGTCGACCTTCAAGCCGGTCATCCTCGCCGCCGCCCTGGAGAACGCCTCCGAGACGCAGGGCGGCAAGGCGATCGGCGCGAACACGATCTACGACGGCACCAGCAAGCGCCAGGTCGTGGACAGCAACGGCGACAAGGTCGGATTCGCCCCCGAGAACGAGGACGACCACAACTACGGCAAGCAGGTCACCGTCCAGACGGCGATGAACCAGTCCATCAACTCCGTCTTCGCGCAGATGGGCGTCGACGTCGGCATGGACAAGGTGCTGGCGACGGCCACCAAGCTCGGCATGGACACCGGCAAACTGAGGCCGCTGCCCGCCTACACCCTGGGCACCATGGGCGCGAGCCCGATCCAGATGGCGGCTGTCTACGCCACGCTCGACAACCACGGCAAGCAGGTCACGCCGACCATCATCAAGTCGGCCGAGCAGGGCGGCACCGAGACCCGGATGCCGGACCCGATCGGCGAACAGGTCATCAGCCGGGAGGCCGCGGACACGGTGACCTCGGTACTGACCGGCGTGGTCGCCGACGGTACGGCGAAGGTGTCCGTGGCGGAGAACCCGGCCCGCGACGGCCGTAAGGTCGCCGGCAAGACAGGTACCTCCGACGACAACCTCTCGGCCTGGTTCAACGGCTTCACTCCGGACCTGGTCACCTCGGTCGCTCTGTTCGGCGAGGACGCCAAGACCGGCGCCCAGACCAAGATGTACAAGACCGCCGGCCTTCCCCGTGTCAACGGCGGTGGCTTCCCGGCGCAGATCTGGGCGGCGTACACCTTCGGCGTCGCGGCCGAGAACAGCAAGTTCGACCTCGACACCGACCAGGGCGCAGCGGTTCAGCCCACCTGGACCCCGAGCCCCTCCGTCTCCCGGTCCGAGACGCCGTCGTCGACCCCGACCACGGAGAAACCGTCGGAGACGCCCTCGGAGACGCCGTCGGAGACCCCCTCTCAATCCCCCCCGTCGCAGTCGCCGTCGCAGTCTCCGCCGACCGGCGAGCAGAGCACTCCGGTCGAGATAACGACCTCACCGGAGAATCCGTTCGACCCGAACAACGACCAATAGCGAACAAGAAAGGGGCGCCCGGTGACCACCGGGCGCCCCTTCTCGCATGTCAGAGGTGCGTCAGCTCCTGTTGAGCTCGAACCACACCACCTTGCCGGTGCTGAGCCGGGTCGCTCCCCACCGCCGGGCAAGCCGGTTGACGAGGTACAGCCCTCGCCCACCCTCGTCGGTGGCCCGGGCCTGCCGCAGCCGCGGCAGTTGCGGCACATCGTCCCCGACCTCGCACCGCAGCACATCGGTGCGCAGCAACCGCAGCGTCACCGGCCGGGTCGCGTACCGCACCGCGTTGGTGACGACCTCACTCACCAACAGCTCGACGGAGTCGGTGAGATCCTCCATGCCCCAGCGGGACAGCGCCCGCCGCGCGAGCCGCCGCGCACGTCCCGGCGCCGCGTCCTCCGGCTCCAGGAACCAGTACGCCACATCACTGGGCGCGATCCCGTCGAAGCGGGCCGCGAGCAGCGCGATGTCGTCGTCCCGGTCGCCCGGCCCGAGCATGTCGAGCACCTCGTCGCACAACGCCTCCAGCGGCGGCGGATGATCGGGCCCGGTGAGCTGAGCGGTCGCGGCGAGCTTCTCCCGCAACTGCTCTATCCCGGTCCACACGTCCCGCAGCCGGGACTCGACGAGCCCGTCGGTGTACAGCAACAGCGTCGCCCCGGCCGGCGCGTCCAGCTCCACGGCCTCGAAGTCCACGCCCCCGACACCGATCGGCGCGCCCGGCGGCACCCGGAGCACCTCGGCACGGCCGCCCAGGTGCAGCAGCACCGGTGGCGGATGACCGGCGTTGGCGATGGTGATGCGGTGCGACACCGGGTCGTAGACGGCGTAGAGGCAGGTCGCCATACGGTCCGTGCCGAGCCGCTGCGCCTGCTCGTCGAGGTGGTGCAGCACCTCCTGCGGGGGCAGGTCGAGCCCGGCCAGCGTCTGTGCCGTGGTCCGCAACTGACCCATGATCGCGGCGGACGTCATGGAGTGGCCCATCACATCACCCACGACCAGGGCGACCCGGCTGCCCGGCAGCGGGATCGCGTCGTACCAGTCACCGCCCACCCGGGCCGTCTCGGCGGCGGGCAGATAGCGCGACGCCAGCCGCACTCCCGTCGGCCGCGGGAGCGTCTCGGGCAGCATGGTGCGCTGCAACTCGTCGGCGATGTACGCCTCACGGCCGTACAGAACGGCCTTGTCGATGCCCAGCGCGCTGTGCGTGGCGAGCTGGGCGGCGACGAGCAGGTCGTCCGGGTCGAAGGGGATGCGGTCGGGGCGGCGCAGGAACAGCGCGGCACCGATGACCCGGCGCCGGCCGCGCAGCGGGGCCAGGATCGTCCGCCGGCCGGTCGGTACGGCGAATTCGCCGCCCTCGCCGAGCAGCTCCGGCAGCGCGGCGCGGGCCGCGGGCGTGTCCGTGAAGACCGGACGCACCCCGCGCAGCACCTCGGCGAGCGCGCTGCCGGGCTGCACCTCGCACAGCTCGGTGCCGAGGGCGTCCAGTTCGGTCGGGTTCTCCGGCACCGGCACCGGCAGGATGCCGTCCTCAAGGTCCCGTTCCTGCTGCGGAATCCGGTCGCTGCGCCGCAGCCGGAGCACGAGGGGGCCGGTGGGCCGCTCGTCGCCGACGGGCAGCGGGTCGCGCAGATAGACGAGGATCGCGTCCGAGAAGGTCGGCACGGTCGCCCGGCACAGACCCATCACGATCTCGTCCAGGTCGATGCCGCGGGCGATCCGGCGGGTCGCCGCGCCCACGAAGCGCAGCCGGTCGCCGTCCCGCCGCATGGGCGTGGGCCGGCCGGGGACCGAGCCCTGTCCGGTACGGCGTTCCTCGCCGCTCTGGGGCCGGTCCTCCTCGGCGCCCGGCTGGACCGGGACGCCTTCGGGTACGGGCCGCGGACGATGCGTGTCCTGCTCGGCGGCGGCCGGCTGGGAGTGCTCGGGGCCGGTACCGGCCGGATTCATGCCCATGTCCTTGTGGTTACCGGTCCTGCCGGTCGTACCGCTGCTGCCCTCGACGACGGGTGCCGCGTCCGGCGTGGGGTCACCGGAGCGGGCCTGGACGGGTAAAGCCGTCGCCGCCTCGACGCCCTGGGCGGACGGTGGTGCCGGGGAACGCAGGAGCGCCCCGCGGGGGTCCGTGGGGTCGACGCCCGGCTGAGGGCGTTCGAAGGAGGTCGGGTGCTCCGTCACGCGTGTCGAATCCGTCCGTCCGGGGCTGCACGCCGTGCGCACAGTTGGTCCCGCCGAAATCCCGATACCCGGAATACGTGTCCCAGGAACGGAATTCCCGCGTGGTCAGGGGCTGTTCCTGCGTTTTTGGTCAACTTTCCGCGGCCCGTAACCGTGTTGCCCTCATACCCCACGCTCACGTCCTGCCGCCCCTCGGTGACGATCGGTCAAGCCCAGTGCCCGCTCCGGTAGTTGCCGCTGCGCACTCTTGCGGAGGACGATCCTACGTTTGCAGCCCGGGGGCGCATCAAGGGTCTCATGAGGACAAGTGCGCGGGCATACGGTCCCAGTCTTCCGGAAGAAGCGGCACAGTCCAGGACGGATCGGGCCGCCAGTCGGGCCAGCCGTCCGAGAACGGCGGGCCCCAGGCACGGATCACCTCCACCGCGGACCGCCCCGCCTCCCTGACCCGTTCGGCCAGGTCCGGGCCCATCAGCCCGTCCTGCTGGGCCTGCGCGAACTCGTCCTCGTCGCGCCACTGCCAACCGCGGTCCGGATCCACGGTGATGTCCAGGAAGTGATCCTCGGAGTCCACCCCACCGGCCCACCGCGCCAGCGGCTCCTCGAGGTTCACATACCAGTTCTTGAACCGCCAGCCCGGTTCCCAGAACAGCCACACCGACCACGGCAGCCCCGGCCGCGCCAGCTTCAGCACCCCGGTGCCGAACCAGCGGTCCCGCTGCACGGAACGCGGCTTGGTGTACCGCGACTCCAACGGCTCGGCATGCACCGACGTGCCGTCGGCCAGCACCGGCTTCACACACTCGGTGCCCGGTGCCAGCCACACGGCGAGCAGGTCCTCGTCATCGCGTACGACGGTGACCGGACGGGCGATGTGCACGTGCGCGCCGGCGTTCTCCCGGTAGCGCCACAGGATCTGACTCCCGGGCTCCCAGAAGTGCGCCGTCGTACCCGCTTCCACCGCTCTCACCGCTCCACCGTCTGCCATGACCAGATATTAGGTGCCATAGGCATACGACGCTGCGGTGCGCGTCACGGTTCACCCCGGGGCGGGGAAAGGTTACGGCCGTGTCATCCGCAGGACATCCAGCGCCTCGTCGAGCTGCTCCACCGTGAGATCGCCGCGTTCGACATAGCCGCTCTCCAGCACGACCTGGCGGATCGTCTTCAGCTCCGCGAGGGCCTTCTTGGCGACCTTCGCGGCCTCCTCGTACCCGATGTACCTGTTGAGCGGGGTGACCACGGAGGGCGAGGACTCGGCGTACTCCCGGGCGCGTTCGCGGTGCGCGACGATCCCGTCGACGGTCCGGTCGGCCAGCAGCCGGGAGACGTTGGCGAGCAGCCGGACCGACTCCAGGACGTTCTTGGCGATGACCGGCAGCATGACGTTGAGCTCGAAGTTGCCGGCCGCACCGGCGGTGGCGACGGTCGCGTCGTTCCCGACGACCTGGGCGGCGACCATGAGGACGGCCTCCGGGATCACGGGGTTGACCTTGCCGGGCATGATCGACGAACCGGGCTGCAGGTCGGGCAGGGAGATCTCCGCGAGCCCGGTCCTGGGTCCGGAGGACATCCACCGCAGATCATTCGCGATCTTCGTCAGGCCGACCGCGATGGTCCTGAGCTGCCCGCTGGTCTCGACGATCCCGTCCCGGGCGCCCTGCGCCTCGAAGTGGTCCCGCGCCTCGGTGAGCGGCAGCCCGGTGGTGCGGGCGACCTCCTCGATGACGGCGGCGGAGAAACCGGGCGGGGTGTTGATGCCGGTGCCGACCGCGGTGCCGCCCAACGGCAGTTCGGCGAGCCGGGGAAGAGAGGCCTGCAGCCGCTCGATGCCGTACCGCACCTGTGCCGCGTACCCCCCGAACTCCTGACCCAGGGTCACCGGGGTGGCGTCCATGAGATGGGTCCGCCCGGACTTCACGACATCGGCGAACTCCTCGGACTTGCGGGCGAGGGCCGTGGCGAGATGGTCGAGGGCGGGGATCAGATCCCGGGTGACGGCGGCGGTGGCGGCGATGTGGATGGAGGAGGGGAAGACGTCGTTGGACGACTGGGAGGCGTTGACGTGGTCGTTGGGGTGCACGTCACGGCCGAGCCGCTCGGTCGCCAGCGTCGCGATGACCTCGTTGGTGTTCATGTTGGAGGAGGTGCCGGACCCGGTCTGGAAGACGTCGACGGGGAAGTGCGCGTCCCAGTTCCCGCGGGCCACCTCGTCGGCCGCCTCCTGGATCGCCTCCGCGACGTCCTTGTCGAGCACGCCCAGCCGCGCGTTCACCTTCGCGGCCGCCCCCTTGATCCGGGCGAGGGCCTCGATGTGCGCCCGTTCGATCCGCTGCCCGGAGATGGGGAAGTTCTCCACGGCCCGCTGGGTCTGGGCCCGCCACCTGGCGTCCACCGGGACACGGACCTCGCCCATGGAGTCGTGCTCGATGCGAAACGCCTGTTCCTGTTGCTCGTCGGCCACTGCCGATCACCTCCGTCGTGGTCAGCGTCCGTGACCGCCGGGGCTATTCCTGCCGCAGGTCGTTGGACCGATCACTCCGCTGATCTGGTGCTTTTTCGGTGGTTGGCGTTGAAGCGCGCCTTCTTCTGACGATTCCCGCATGTGTTCATGTCACACCATTTGCGGGTGCGGCTCTGGCTGGTGTCGAAGAAGGCGGCTTGGCAGGTCGGCGAGGCGCACAGGGCCAGTTTTCCGTCTCGTTCGCCCGCGATGATGCTGATCGCGTCGGCGGCGATCACGCCGAGGGCGTCTTCCACACGGGAGGCCGAGCTGAGCCGCCATCGCCGCTCGCCCTCGGGCGTCAGGATCGCCGCGGCCCGACCCTGAACGCTGCGGTCGTTGATGACCTGGACGGCAGGCGCGGGGAGCGTGTCCCGGATCGCGGCCGCTGTCGCGGCGGCGTGGATCGACTCCCGCAGTTCCCGGGCGAGGTCGAGCTGGGCAGGGGTGCAGGAGTCCACGGCGAGGCCGTTCACCGCCAGCCAGTCGACGAGTCGGTGCGGCGTGGGAATGCGCTCCACAGCGTCGCCATGACGCTCCGACAGAGTCCCCGTGAAGCTGGTCGCCAGCACCTTGCCGAGGCGGAAGTCAGGGAAGTCGGCGCGCATGGAACCACCTTAGCTGGTTGCTCACCGGCAGGAAGACATGTCACGCTGGAACCGTCTTAGACGGTTCCACGATGGCCAGGAGGTCTCATGTCCCGTCCGACCAGCGCCGTGCAAGCATGTGAAGCCCGCGCAACCGACGCCGACCTCGACGACCTGCGCGCGCGACTGGCCGCCGCGCGACTACCGGAGGCCGAGACGGTCCCTCGAGCCGCGCCCGGCCGTCGCCGATGGGAACAGGGCGTTCCGCTCGCCGACCTCGTCGACGTCGTGAACTACTGGCGCACCGGGTACGACTGGCGGTCGTTCGAAGAGCGCCTCGACCGAATCGGCCAGTTCCGCACGACCATTGATGATCTGGGAATCCACTTCCTGCACCGCCGATCCGCGCGCGCGGATGCCACTCCTCTGATCCTGACGCACGGCTGGCCGGGCAGCATCGCGGAGTTCGTCGATGTCGTGGACGAGCTGGCAGATCCGAAAGACGCGGACGCGCCGGCGTTCCACGTCGTCGTCCCATCGCTACCGGGCTTCGGTTACAGCGACAAACCGGCCACCACCGGGTGGGGGACCGAAAAGATCGCGGCCGCGTGGGTGGAACTGATGGGAAGGCTCGGCTACAGCAAGTTCGTGGCCCACGGCGGCGATTGGGGAGGCAATATCACCACGGTTCTCGGCGGCAGATTCCCGGAGCAGGTTCTCGGCATCCACACGTTGTTCGCGGAGGCGCCGCCCGGGCTGACCACGGACGGGCTGACGGCGGTCGAGCGCAAGTGGACCGAGGAAACCCGCGACTTCTGGCGCCACCGAGCGGCGTACGCGAAGCAGCAGGCGACCCGACCGCAGACCATCGGCTACTCGCTCGTCGACTCACCGATCGGGCTTCTCGCCTGGATCCTCGACAAGTTCGCCGAGTGGTCGGACACCGAGGACAGCCCGTTCGAGACGATGTCCATGGACAGGGTCCTTGACGACGTCACCCTGTACTGGCTGACGCGGACCGGCGCATCGGCGGCCCGCATCTACTACGAAAGCCACAACTCGCTGGACCCCGACCTTCGGGTCGACGTCCCGTCAGCCATCACCATGTATCCCCGCGACATCGAGAAGTCTCCGCGCCCCTGGGCACAGGAGCGGTACCGACAGATCGTCCGATGGAGGTCGCCCGAAGCCGGGGGACACTTCCCGTCGCTGGAGGTTCCCGGGTATTTCGTCAAGGACCTGCAGGAGGGCCTCACCGCAGTGCTGACCGCCAACCGGTGAACGCAGCAACAGACCCCCCGGCGTCCGCCGAGGGGTCTGGACACTTTTACCGGGGCCGCCGGTCGCCGGGCAGCGGATCCGGCGTCGTCCAGATCCTGACTGCCGCGGCAGGCGCTGCCATGGCGCCGGGCGCGGCAAAGAGCGCTCGCCGACCAGGCCGAAGCCGCGAGGCGATCGTTGCCTGACGCGGCCCCTGACGGCGACTCAGGCCAGGCCAGGACCCCGGACCGGGATGCTGGTGAACGTCGGCTGCTCGGGTTCCGGTGAAGTGAAGAAGTCGTTGCCCTTGTCGTCGACGACGATGAACGCCGGGAAGTCCTCGACCTCGATCTTCCAGACCGCCTCCATACCGAGCTCCTCGTACTCGACGACCTCGACCTTCTTGATGCAGTCCTGGGCGAGCCGCGCGGCCGGGCCGCCGATGGAGCCGAGGTAGAAGCCGCCGTGCGCATCGCACGCGTCGGTGACCTGCTTGCTGCGGTTGCCCTTCGCCAGCATCACCTTGGATCCGCCCGCCGCCTGGAACTGCTCGACGTAGGAGTCCATACGGCCGGCCGTGGTCGGGCCGAAGGAACCGGACGCGTAGCCCTCGGGCGTCTTCGCCGGACCCGCGTAGTACACCGGGTGGTCCTTCAGGTACTGCGGCATCTCCTCGCCCGCGTCAAGGCGCTCCTTGATCTTGGCGTGCGCGATGTCACGCGCGACCACGAGCGGACCGGTCAGCGAAAGCCGCGTCTTCACCGGGTACTTGGTCAGCTCCGCGAGGATGTCGTCCATCGGCTGGTTGAGGTCGATCTTGACGACGTCACCATCGGACTCGAGGTGCTCGTCCGTCGTCTCGGGCAGGAACCGCGCCGGGTCCGTCTCCAGCTGCTCCAGGAACACCCCCTCCGCGGTGATCTTCGCGACGGCCTGGCGGTCGGCCGAGCAGGACACGGCGATGGCGACCGGACAGGACGCGCCGTGCCGGGGCAGCCGTACGACACGCACGTCGTGGCAGAAGTACTTCCCGCCGAACTGCGCCCCGATCCCGATCTTCTGCGTCAGCTCGAAGACCTTCTCCTCCAGCTCCTTGTCCCGGAAACCGTGCCCGAGCTCCGAGCCCTCGGCCGGAATCTCGTCCAGGTAGTGCGCGGAGGCGTACTTCGCGGTCTTCAGCGCGTACTCGGCCGACGTACCGCCCACGACGATCGCCAGATGGTACGGCGGACAGGCGGCCGTACCGAGCGAACGGATCTTCTCCTCCAGGAACTTCATCATGGAGGCCTCGTTCAGGACGGCCTTCGTCTCCTGGTAGAGGAACGACTTGTTGGCCGAACCGCCGCCCTTGGCCATGAACAGGAACTTGTACGCGCCGCCGTCGGTGGCGTACAGCTCGATCTGCGCGGGGAGGTTGGAACCGGTGTTCTTCTCGTCCCACATGGTCAGCGGGGCCATCTGCGAGTAACGCAGGTTGAGGTTCAGGTACGCGTCGTAGATGCCCTCCGACAGCGCCGCCTCGTCACCGCCCGCCGTCAGCACGTTCTGGCCGCGCTTGCCCATGACGATCGCGGTGCCGGTGTCCTGGCACATCGGGAGGACGCCCGCCGCCGCGATGTTCGCGTTCTTCAGCAGGTCCAGCGCCACGAACTTGTCGTTGCTCGACGCCTCGGGGTCGTCGATGATCCGCCGCAGCTGAGCGAGGTGCGCGGGCCGCAGGTAGTGCTGGATGTCGTGGATGGCCTCCGTGGCGAGCTTGCGCAGCGCCTCCGGCTCCACCTTGAGGAAGGTCCGCCCGTCGGCCTCGAAGGTGGAGACACCCTCGGAGGTCACCAGCCGGTAGGGGGTGGTGTCCTCTCCCATGGGGAGCAGATCCGTATACGCGAACTCAGGCATCTCAGCCCATTCCTCACTCGAAAGACGGCCACCCACCTCCGTTGGCGGGCCTCACCAGCGTAGAACCTGTCCAAGGACGGGAGCTTGTGAGGTAAGGCTCAGTTGGTTGACCAAGAGTTGTCCACAGGCCTAGTCGCGATCTATCGCGTTTCGGTACGCTGCTGCCGTGGACCTTCAGAAGCCCGACCTTCAGAAGCACGCGGACCCCGCACCCGCGCCGGCCGACCTGCGTGCCTCGGACGCCGACCGCGACCGCATCGCCGACATCCTGCGCGAGGCCCTCGCCGAGGGCCGCCTCACCGCGGACGAGCACGAGGAGCGGGTCGAGGGGGTGCTGAGCGCCAAGACGGTGGGCGAGCTGGAGGTCTTCATACGGGACCTGCCGGCGGCCCACGAGCGCCGTGCCGCCCCGGCCTGGTCCCCGGCCCCGAACCGCCCGACCGACGCGATACCCCACGACCCCGACGACAACGTGGTGGCGGTCCTGAGCGCCGCCGTCCGTAAGGGCCGCTGGCGCGCGGGCCGTCGTATCCACGCCTACGCGATCTTCGGCAGCGTGGAGATCGACCTCAGTGAGGCGATCTTCGAGTACCGCCAGGTCGTGATCAAGGCGTTCTCGTTCTGCGGCAGCGTCGAGGTGCGCGTCCCAGAGAACATCTCGCTGCGCGGCGCGGGAGTCGGTGTCCTGGGCGACTTCCAGGTGGACACGCTCGACTCGGCCGAGCAGGACGCGCCCGTGGTGTACGTCGACGGCTGGGCCGTCCTCGGCAGTGTCGACGCGAAGCCGAAGCGGGGCAAGCTCGTCGCGGACATCCTCGACCGGGTGCAGCGCGCGGTCGATCGCAAGGTCGACAAGAGTTTGCGCAAACACCTGGATCGTTGACGGTTGTGAATCCGGGCGCATCCGAAGAGAACGGATCGGCCCGTGGTGGGCTCCGGGAAGCGCACGCGACCGCCCGCAATCCAGCGGTTCGGGACTCAGTGCATAGGCGCGCGCACAGCGGGTAGGGCTTGCTGCATCGTCTCTCGCTCGCGAAGCCGTCGTCAGGAGTAGACCGTGCTGCAACCGCCGCATTCGTCCCTGCAGGTAGCTGCCGTTCCGGCCCAGCGGGTGCCAGTGCGGGACAGGGACCAAGACGCTCCATGGCACACCGAGGCGGTGTGCCGGCGCGACGAGGCCGGCCTGTTCTTCGCCCCGTCCAAGGAACCCACCGCCGCCAGGCTCTCCCGCGAGGAGGCCGCGAAACGCGTCTGTGCCCGCTGTCCCGTCATGGTCGAGTGCCGCGAACACGCCCTGCTCCAACCCGAGCCCTACGGCGTCTGGGGCGGCCTCACCGCAGCGGAACGCCGGGTGGTCCTGGCCCGCAGGCGCCGCCGCGACCTGGAACTGCAGAAGGCGGCGAGGGCGGCGCGGATAGCCCAGGCGGGCTGACGGCCCGACACACGAAAAGGGCGCCCCCTCCGCACCGGGGGCGCCCCCTTACTTGGGTGCGAGTACTTCGGCGCGAGTTACTTCGCGCGGTCGAAGTCGATCGCGCTGTAGGCCCGCAGCTTGCTGAGCCGGTGCTCGGAGTCGATCCGCCGAACCGTCCCCGACTTCGACCGCATCACGATCGAGTCGGTCGTCGCGGTCTCCGACCGGTACCGCACACCACGCAGCAGCTCACCATCGGTGATCCCGGTGGCCACGAAGAACACGTTCTCCCCGGACACCAGGTCGTCCGTCATGAGCACCCGGTCCAGATCGTGCCCTGCGTCGATCGCCCGCGCCCGCTCCTCGTCGTCCTTCGGCCACAGCTTGCCCTGGATCGTCCCCCCGAGGCACTTCACGGCACAGGCGGAGATGATCCCCTCGGGCGTACCGCCGATGCCCAGCAGCATGTCGACGCCGGTGCCTTCGCGCAGCGCGTAGATCGACCCCGCCACGTCGCCGTCGGAGATCAGCTTGATCCGCGCCCCGGCCTCCCGGATCTCCTTGATGATCCCTTCGTGCCGGGGCCGGTCGAGGATGACCACGGTCACGTCCTCCGGAGTGGACCGCTTGGCCTTGGCGACCCGCCGGATGTTCACGGAGACCGGCGCGTTGATGTCGACGAAGTCCGCGGCCTCGGGACCGGTGACCAGTTTGTCCATGTAGAACACGGCGGACGGGTCGAACATCGACCCGCGGTCCGCCGCGGCCAGTACGGCGATCGCGTTCGGCATGCCCTTGGCCGTCAGCGTGGTCCCGTCGATCGGATCGACGGCGATGTCGCACTCGGGGCCGGTCCCGTCGCCCACGCGCTCTCCGTTGAAGAGCATCGGGGCCTCGTCCTTCTCGCCCTCACCGATGACGACGACGCCGTTCATCGACACGGTGGAGACGAGGGACCGCATGGCGCGCACCGCGGCGCCGTCGGCGCCGTTCTTCTCGCCCCGGCCCACCCAGCGGCCCGCGGCCATCGCGGCGGCTTCGGTCACCCTGACGAGTTCCAGGGCGAGGTTGCGGTCGGGGGCCTCGGAGGGGACTTCGAGTTCGGACGGCAGATGATGATGCTCGGTCATCGGAGCGCACCTTTCTGATACGACGACGGCCGGATGAGGGTTCGACCGTCGACTCTATCCTCAGTCCGACAAAATGAGCAGGGGACCCCACGGATGAGCGGACCGGGCACCTGCGACGATAGGGGGCGTGGCAGGTTCGAACGGCAAGCAGAAGACGGTCCGGGACATGATTCTCTCCCTGGGCCTGATCGGGATCGCGGCGGCGGTCATCTACGTGTTCATCCCGCACGACGACTCCGCTCCCGACATCAAGACGGTCGACTACCGCGTCGAGCTGCTCACGGCCCGCCGCGCGGCCTCCTATCCGGTGGCAGCGCCCGAGGATCTGCCGGCCGGCTGGAAGGCGACCTCGGTGCGCTTCCAGGGCGACCAGTCCGACGCCTGGCACCTGGGTTTCCAGGCCCCTGGTGATCAGTACGTGCAGGTCGAGCAGTCGACTCAGAAGCCGTCGACGTTCATCGACGAGGCGAGCCAGGGCGCAGAGGCGACGAAGCAGACCCAGCAGATCGCGGGCCGCACCTGGACGCGGTACACGGGCGGCCGCTACGACGCCCTCGTGCACACCGGCGACGGGGCGACGACCGTGGTCGCGGGCACGGGATCGTTCGCCCAGCTGGCCGAGATGGCGAAGTCGCTCAAGACGGCGTGAGACCACGGGAAAGGGCCCGGCTGCCAGGCGGCCGGGCCCTTTTGTCGCGTGTCAGCCGTCTCAGACGGTGGTGACGACCTCGTCGTACGCCAGGCGCGGGGAGCGCGGGAACCAGGCGTCCTCGCCCGGCTTGCCGATGTTGACGACCATCAGCGGGGTGTGGTCGTCGTCCAGGAACTCCTTGCGGACGCCCTCGAAGTCCAGACCGGTCATCGGGCCGGCGGCGAGGCCCGCGGCACGGACGCCGATGATGAAGTACGCGGCCTGCAGGGCGGCGTTCAGCCCGGCGGCACCCTCGCGGGCGGGGCGCTCGCTGAAGAAGACGTCCTTGGCCTGCGGGAAGTGCGGGAAGAGCTCCGGCAGCTCCTCGTGGAACTCGTTGTCCGCGGAGAGGATCGCGACCAGCGGGGCGGTGGCGGTCTTGGGCTGGTTGCCCTCGGCCATGTGCTGGACCAGGCGCTCGCGGGCCTCGGCGGAGCGGACCAGCGTGATGCGCAGCGGGCTCTGGTTGAAGGCGGTCGGGCCGTACTTGACCAGGTCGTAGATGGCCTGGAGCTGCTCGTCGGTCACCGGCTCGTCGGTGAAGGTGTTCGCGGTGCGGGCCTCGCGGAACAGCAGGTCCTGGGCGGCGGGGTCAAGAACGAGAGACATAGGAAACCTTCTCGGGGGGTGCGTCGACCCCGGAAACGGACCGGGGACCGGTTGACGTCTCGACGGTACGCGACTGAAGTTCAACCTTCAACAAAAACCAGGGCGTGGTGATCCGCTTCACAGATCACCCAGGTCTCCTACTCGGCGTCGCCCTCGGTCCCGGCCTCTTCCTCCTCGGCCAGTGCCGCGTCCAGTCGCGCCCGCGCCCCGTCCAGCCAGCGCCGGCACACCTTGGCCAGCTCCTCGCCCCGCTCCCAGAGCGCGAGGGACTCCTCGAGCGTCGTGCCGCCCGCCTCCAGCCGCCGTACGACCTCGATCAGCTCGTCCCGTGCCTGCTCGTACCCGAGCGCCTCTTCCGTCACCTTGCTGGTCATCCGCCCACCCTATGCATCGACTCGGACAACGAACTCACCCTCGGCGACCCGCGCCCGCAGGGTCTCCTCCGCCGTCACCTCGTCCGGCGCCCGCACCACGTGCCCGTCGGCCTTCTGGAGCACGGCGTACCCGCGCTGGAGGGTCGCGGCGGGGGAGAGGGCCACCACGCGTGCGTGCGTGTGCGTCAGCTCGGAGTCGGCGCGGTCCAGCAGATGGCCCAGGGTGCGGCGGCCGCGGTCGGTCAGGGAGGACACATGGTCGGCGCGCTCGTCGATCATCCGGTGCGGATCCTCTATCGACGGCCGCGCGAGGGCCTGCGCGAGGCCCCGCTCCTCCCGCTGCAGGAAGGACTCGACGCACCGCCGTGCGCGGTCCCGCAGCGCCCGCACCCGCTCGTACTCCTCACCCACGTCCGGTACGACCTTCTTGGCCGCGTCCGTGGGCGTGGAGGCCCGCAGGTCGGCGACGTAGTCCAGCAGCGGGGTGTCCGGCTCGTGCCCGATCGCCGAGACCACCGGCGTACGACAGGACGCGACCGCGCGCACCAACTGCTCGTCGGAGAACGGCAGCAGATCCTCCACGCTGCCCCCGCCGCGCGCCACGATGATCACGTCCACGTCGTCCAGCGCGTCGAGCTCCTTGACCGCCTGCACGACCTGGGGGACGGCGTGCACCCCCTGCACGGGGACGTTGCGCACCTCGAACCGGACAGCCGGCCAGCGGTGCCGGGCGTTCTCCAGGACGTCCCGCTCGGCGGCCGACGCCCGCCCGCAGACCAGCCCGATCAGCTGCGGCAGGAACGGCAGCGGCTTCTTGCGCTCCGCCGCGAACAGCCCCTCCGCGGCGAGGGACTTCTTCAGCTGCTCCAGCCGCGCCAGCAGCTCACCGACCCCGACCGGCCTTATCTCGGTGGCCCGCAGCGAGAGCTGACCCCGCGGCGCGTACCACTCCGGCTTCGCCAGTACGACGACTCGGGCGCCCTCGCTGACGACATCGGCGATCTCGTCGAAGACCTGGCGGAAGCAGGTGACGCTCACCGAGATGTCGTACGACGGGTCGCGCAGCGTGAGGAAGACGACGCCCGCGCCGGGGCGCCGGGAGAGCTGGGTGATCTGGCCCTCGACCCATACGGCGCCGAGGCGGTCGATCCAGCCGCCGATGAGGCGCGACACCTCGCCGACGGGCAGGGGCGCTTCGGGGGTCGAGTTCACAGCCATGCCGCGAGCGTAACGGCCCGGTACGACAACGCACCGTCACCGGCCGTCACTACCCGGCCGGTTCCGGCCTCGTTCGCTGCACCACCAGCACCAGCAGCCCCCGGCGAGGTCCCGGAAGCCCAGGCTGCGCCGACATGGTGCCTCCGCCTGTGTCACGGGCACGAGCACGCGATCTTTGACCGGCCGAGCGCGGCCTTACGATGGGACGCATGACTGCTTCGCCTGGCCGCCGTGTCCTGCTCGCCGCCCCCCGTGGCTACTGCGCGGGTGTGGACCGCGCCGTGATCGCCGTCGAGAAAGCCCTGGAGCAGTACGGCGCTCCGGTGTACGTCCGACACGAGATCGTCCACAACAAGTACGTCGTACAGACCCTGGAGAAGAAGGGCGCCATCTTCGTCGAACGGACGGAGGAGGTACCGCCGGGCAACATCGTCATGTTCTCGGCCCACGGCGTCGCCCCCGTCGTCCACGAGGAGGCCGCGCGCGGCAACCTCGCCACCATCGACGCGACCTGCCCGCTCGTCACCAAGGTCCACAAGGAAGCCGTCCGCTTCGCCAATGAGGACTACGACATCCTGCTGATCGGGCACGAGGGCCACGAGGAGGTCATCGGCACCTCCGGCGAGGCCCCCGACCACATCACGCTGGTCGACGGCCCCTCGGACGTCGCCAAGGTCGAGGTCCGCGACGAGTCGAAGGTCGTGTGGCTCTCCCAGACCACGCTGTCCGTCGACGAGACGATGGAGACCGTCGACGCCCTCAAGGAGAAGTTCCCGCAGCTCATCTCGCCGCCCAGCGACGACATCTGCTACGCCACGCAGAACCGTCAGCTCGCGGTGAAGCAGATGGGCGCCGAGGCCGAGCTGGTCATCGTGGTCGGCTCCCGCAACTCCTCCAACTCCAAGCGGCTCGTCGAGGTCGCCAAGCTGGCCGGCTCCCGCGAGGCCTACCTCGTGGACTACGCGAGCGAGATCGACGAGGCCTGGCTTCAGGGCGTGACCACGGTCGGCGTCACCTCGGGCGCCTCGGTGCCGGAGGTACTGGTCGAGGAGGTCCTGGAGTGGCTGTCGCAGCGCGGTTACGGCGACGTGGAACTCGTGAAGGCGGCCGAGGAGTCCATCACCTTCTCGCTGCCGAAGGAACTGCGCCGCGACCTGCGCGAGGAGGCGGCGGCGCTGGTCGCGGAGCGCAAGGGGACCTCGCAGGCGTGACAGTCAGTCGTCCGTCGTAACGTAGGGCCATGCAGATCTTCGGCTTGGACATCGGCGGATCCGGGATCAAGGGCGCTCCTGTGGACCTGGACAAGGGCGACCTCACCCAGGAGCGCCACAAAGTGTTCACCCCGCACCCGGCGACGCCCGACGGCGTGGCCGACGGGGTGAAGCAGGTCGTGGACCACTTCGGGTGGACGGGACCGGTCGGCCTGACCTTCCCGGGCGTGGTCACCGGCGGCTCGACGATCCGTACGGCGGCCAATGTCGACAAGAGCTGGATCGACACCGACGCGCGCGCGTTGTTCAGCGAGCGGCTCGGCGGACTCCCGGTGACCGTCGTCAACGACGCGGACGCGGCGGGCGTCGCCGAGATGAACTTCGGTGCGGGCAAGGACCGCAAGGGCACCGTCATACTGCTCACCTTCGGCACCGGCATCGGCAGCGCGGTCTTCGTCGACGGCGTCCTCGTCCCCAACACCGAGCTGGGCCACCTGGAGCTGCACGGCCACGACGCCGAGAAGAAGGCCTCCAGCAAGGCCAGGGAGGACGAGGAGCTCACCTGGGAGCACTGGGCCCACCGCGTCCAGAAGTACCTCGCCCATGTCGAGATGCTCTTCTCGCCCGAGCTGTTCATCGTCGGCGGCGGCGTCAGCCGCAAGGCCCAGAAGTTCCTGCCGCACATCGAGGGCGTCAAGGCCGAGATCGTCCCGGCACAGCTGCAGAACAACGCGGGGATCGTGGGGGCGGCGATGCGGGCGGTGGAGGGTTGAGAGGGGCGGAGCCGCAGGTCCCGCCTTCGGAGCCGCAGGCCCCGCCTCGTACCGCTGGTCCCCGTCAGCGCGAGCGGCTCCGTACCAGGCGGATCCTGCGGACCAGCGCGATGATGCCGGCGGCCAGCGTGCCGGCGTAGAGCCAGCCGGCCTGCGTGGCCAGCGCGGTGAACAGGCCCATCAGGCGCCCCGAGGTGCCGCCGCTGCTGTCGGCGACCGGGACGAGCCCGGTGGCGAACGCGATCGGGACGATGATCGGGGCGGTCAGCAGATCGCCCCGGCGCATCCAGACCGCCGTCAGTACGCTCACCGGCACGAACAGCACGCCGTACACCGTCAGCGACGAGCCGAACAGCAGTGAGACGAGGAAGCCGAGCGTGAACATCAGCCCGGCGCAGAACAGGCCGCCGCCGAGCCCGGTGAGCCGGGGGTTGGGGAACCGTCGCAGCGTCTGGATCACGGGCGGCGGGGGGCGACGGGGCGCCGCCGGCCGTCGCTCACCGCGGGCCTGCGCGGGCAGCGGCGCTCCCGGGGCCGGGCGTCGCGTTCCGTTGTGCGGGGGGCGTGTCCTGTGTTGCTCCACTGGACCAACCTAGGTCTGTTTATGTGCGGAATCGCTCCTCGGACACGCGGTGCGAAAGACCTTGGCCATGCGTTCGAGAGGTCAGCCGGAGCGTGCTGCGGCACGCCGTAGACTGGTGGATCGGCCCCCTGGCCGCCAGTCTCCTCACGTCTCCTCTTACGTACGGGAAGTCGCAACGTGTCGCTCACGATCGGAATCGTCGGTCTGCCGAATGTCGGCAAGTCGACCCTGTTCAACGCCCTGACCAAGAACGACGTGCTGGCGGCCAACTACCCGTTCGCCACGATCGAGCCGAATGTCGGCGTGGTCGGCGTCCCGGACCCGCGGCTGGCGAAACTGGCCGAGATCTTTTCCTCCCAGAAGATCCTCCCGGCGACCGTCGACTTCGTCGACATCGCGGGCATCGTGCGCGGCGCGAGCGAGGGCGAGGGCCTGGGCAACAAGTTCCTCGCGAACATCCGTGAGTCGGACGCGATCTGCCAGGTCATCCGTGCCTTCAAGGACGAGAACGTCGTGCACGTCGACGGCAAGGTCTCGCCCAAGGACGACATCGAGACGATCAACACCGAGCTGATCCTCGCCGACCTCCAGACCATCGAGAAGGTCCTGCCCCGCCTCCAGAAGGAGTCGCGGATCAAGAAGGACATCGCCCCGAAGGTCGCGGCCGTGGAAGCGGCGAAGGAGATCCTGGAGAAGGGCGACACCCTGTTCTCCGCGGGCATCGTCCAGGGCTCCGGCAACGAGGAGCTCCTGCACGACCTGCACCTGCTGACGACGAAGCCCTTCCTTTACGTCTTCAACGTCGACGAGGACGAGCTGGTCGACGAGTCCTTCAAGGACGAGCAGCGCGCCCTGGTCGCCCCCGCCGAGGCGATCTTCCTCAACGCCAAGCTGGAGGCGGACCTCGCCGAGCTCGACGAGGAGGACGCGATGGAGCTCCTGGAGTCGGTCGGCGCCGAGGAGCCGGGCCTCGCCACCCTCGCCCGCGTCGGCTTCAACACCCTCGGCCTGCAGACCTACCTCACGGCCGGCCCCAAGGAGTCCCGCGCCTGGACCATCAAGAAGGGCGCCACCGCCCCCGAGGCCGCCGGAGTCATCCACACCGACTTCCAGAAGGGCTTCATCAAGGCGGAGGTCATCTCCTTCCACGACCTGGTGGAGACGGGATCGGTCGCCGAGGCCCGCGCGAAGGGCAAGGCGCGCATGGAGGGCAAGGAGTACGTGATGCAGGACGGGGATGTGGTGGAGTTCCGCTTCAACGTGTAGCGGGTGGCGTGCCACCACGCCGCTGATCTCGCAAATGTGCGGTTCAGGAGGGGCCTGACGCTTCGAGGTCGGGCCCCTGCCCGCACGATCACTCCCCGGCGGACCTGTCCGCCAGTCGCCCGACGGCGAATGCGACGGCGTCAGCGAGGTCGAACAGCCGGCAGCGGGCAAGACCGACCCGACCGGAGCGCACCGCCCCGGTCGCCTCGTAGGCGGCCCCCACAGCCGCGAACGAGGAGGTGTCCAGGAGCACTTCGGCACACTCGTGCGGGCCCGCAAGACGGCTCGGGATGCGGTACTCCGCCAGGTGGAACGCGGTGCACGCCTCGAAACCGACGCCCATCAACAGCACCCGGGCGTCGAGCTCCTCCAGTCTGCCCAGCGGTGACGCCTTGCCCAGGGAGCAGTCGAGGGAGTGGTCGGAGGTGATGTGGTCCGCCTGGGCGCCCAGCGCCGCGAATGCACTCCGCGGATGAGCGCTGCGCAGGGCAGCGGGCCGGTTCCGTACCGTCTCGGCCAGGACACCGACGCCGAAGCCCGGTGCGGTGCAAGGGGCGGACGCGGGCGTTCCGGCGCGGGCGTCGCCAGGTGTCGGCGTGTACACCACGAGCGTCCCGTTGGGTCCGAGCACCTCCAACAGCGCGCTCACCATGGTCTCTGCGCCGTTGGAGACGGGCCCGACGGCGCTCAGGGCGGAGTGCACCAGGACGGTGTCTCCGGCCCGGAGCCCCAGTCCGCGAAGGTCATGCACGAGGTCCGCTCTGCCGCGCAGCGCCCCTGCCGGCGCGGGCCGACGACGCACGGCCTCGCGCAGCTCCGTCACGAACCGCCTGCCCGCGGGCAGGAGTTCGCCGCTTTCGAGCAGCGTGTGAGCGGCTGTGTCGGTGTGCTCGCGCCAGGTCTCGTACTCGCGACGGGCACGCTCGCCTCCCGTCCCGGAGGCGAGTTCGGTGCGCCAGAAGTCCGTCACGCCCAGATGCGCGTACGTCCCCTGGAGCAGCGCTCCGGCCGGACGCTGATCGGGTCGCCACGGGGCGTGGTAGCGGGCCTCCGTGGGAGGGCCGTGCAGCGGCAACAGGTCGAGCAGAGCGCCGAGTTGGACGTGCAGAAACTCGTGCACGAGGGTCAGTGCGAGAAGCACGGGGTCGTCGGGGAGAGAGGCGGCGACGGCTCCGAAGGCGCGACGCGCCGCCGAACTCACCTCGGTGCCATCGGGGTTGGGAAGCAGCGGGACCACTGTGGTCAGGCCGGTGGCGATGGCCTGCGCGTGCCAGGGGTGCCGCCGCACGAGCACGGTCCAGGCGGCACGCAACGCCTGTGCCCACTCCTGTGCCTGTCCGGCGGAGAGCGGTTCGGCGAGTTCGTGACCGTGCACCTCACGGAAGGGGCCGCGGTCGGCGAGCCGCAGTTCGAGTGCCATGCCGTCACAGACGGCGTCGACGCCGTGCCACGCCCGCCGACCTGCGTCCGCCGTCAGTTGTTCCAACCACCGCAGATCAGTGGGCAGTCCGCGCTCCAGCGCGGTGAGAGCCCGGGTCAGTCCCTCGTCCAGGTAGGGGTGCAGCATGACCTCGCGCCAAGCCGCGCGGTCCCGCCGGTTCAGTTCGACCAGGCCGCGGTACGCCGCTTCCGCGGTGCCCTCCTCCGGATGCCCGTCCGCCGCCCGGCGCAGGGCGTGCACCATCAGCGTGCGTTTGCTCAGTTGCCCGCCCCGAAGCAGGTCCACGGCCGTCGCACCGCCGCGGGCGCGGGCCAGGGCTCTGAAGACGGGGGCGGGGACGGTGTGCGGGACGAGATCCTGACCGGGGCGTGGGGCGGCACCAGTCCCCAGCCCGGTCCCTGTTCTCATCGGGACGCCGTCCGTCGGGACACGGTCAGCGTGGCCACGTCCCGGTGCAGCCGGGCGCTGATGTGGTCGACCAGTACCGCCAGGTCGTCGCAGTACACGGAGGGAGCCGAGAAGACCGGGGAGGCTCCCGGAGAGTATCTGTGGGCGTACAGGCCGCCGCCGCACACGCGGGAGCGGGCGCAGGAGCGGCAGACGGGGCCGAGCCCGCTCAACCCGCGCTGCCGGGCGCGGAAGGCGGGATGCGCGGCGGCGTCGGCGAACGTGTCACGGAACACGTGCAACCCGGTCTCGGGCGCCCCGGGATAGCTGACTTTGAGCGAGTCGGCCTGCTCGATCGCCCCGTCGGTCTCCACGACGACGAGGTCGACGGGTGTAAGACCGACCACCTCGCTGCGTGCGGTACCGCCGAGCAGCAGCACCATGATCTCCTCGAAGAGCCGGATGCCGGTCTCCCGGCTCGCGGCGCCGTACCAGCGGTCGAAGACCGCGCGCAGCCAGTCGGCGTACGGGGTGGCACGCATGGCCGCGCCCGGCGCAGGCGGAGCCGAGGGCGGGGAGGTCAGGGCGGCGAGCCCGGGCGGCGGAGCCTGCCAGGTCCCGTGCGGAAGTAAGAGGTCCAGCCGGGGCGGAGCGAACCGCAGGAGCGCCTCGTACGTCTCCAGCGGGTCGGTGGTGGGGTCGATCACGCACAACAGGCCGGCGAACAGGTGCCGGTGGGTGGGGTTCGTCAGCAGTTCGAGCGCGCGGACCGTGGCGGCGTGACTGCTTCCACCGTCGGCCCGCCGCCGGTGCCGGTCGTGCCCGGCCGGGGTGCCGTCCAGGCTCACCCCGATCCG
This sequence comes from Streptomyces canus, assembly GCF_001514145.1. GTDB lineage: Bacteria > Actinomycetota > Actinomycetes > Streptomycetales > Streptomycetaceae > Streptomyces > Streptomyces canus. Next base: position 274,925 of record NZ_KQ948657.1, on the reverse strand, counting down.
GACCCCGTGACGGTCGAGAACGGGGAGCAGCCGTGGATCCTCGGACAGCCGGATGCCGTTGGTCTGCAGGGTGAAACGCGGCGCGGCGATGCCGGCCAGGGCATCCGTGACCGTCCCGAGGAGTGTCTCCAGGTACTCCGCCCCGACCAGCAGGGGTTCGCCGCCGTGCAACACCACATGCACCTCGGACAGTCCGTGCTCCGTGGCGTGTTCGGCCATCAACCGCGCCGCCCGCCGCACCGTCGCGGGAGCCATGCTCCTGGGGCGTTGCCGCCAACTCTGGTCGGCCGCCTCGTACATGTAGCAGTACGTACAGGCCAGATTGCACCGGCTGTGGATCTTCAGCAGGAACTGCCGGAAGGGCACGGACTCCGTCCCGCTGTCCGGCGCGGCGGGCGGGGCGTTGGTAGCGGACATCGGCATCGATCGCTCTGGTACGGCGGCGGAGGAGGAAAGAGGCCATCATAGGTACCCGGCAGACGCCGAGTGGCTCTTGGGGCGGTGAGGTCCCCTGATCAGGTGGTCGGTGGTTCGATATCCGAGTCGAGCCGCTTCCCGGACAGTATCGTCCGGGTCGTGGGGTGTGCCTCGCCCAGCTTGTCCCGGGCCCGTTGCGCGGCCTCTGCCGACAACTGCCCCGCCTCCTCGGTACGGCCGATCGCCCGCAGGCTCAGGCCAAGGTTGGAGGTGATGCTGATGGCGTCGTAGTGGTCAGGCCCCAGGATGTCGAGGAAGTGCCGCCGCGCACGCCGGTCCCACTCGACTGCCTGCTCCAGTTCGCCGGCCAAGGAGAGGTCGTTCGCGTGATTGATCATGCAGCTGAGGGTGTACGGGTGACTCTCCCCGACGATCCGTGACATCTGGTGCAGAGCCTGGTGGGACAGCTCGCATGCGGACTCCGTGCTGCCCGTCAGCCGCCGGTAGACCGAGAGGTTGGTGGCGCAGGCCAGAGTCACGGGATGCTCCGCGCCCAGGTAGGTGCTGTAGCGGTCCATCGCACGCTCGGCCAGTTGCCGTGCCCGCTGCGGTTCCCCGAGCGCCGCCAGGTCGCAGGCGAGACCGCAGGCCGCAGCGAGCGTGTCCGCGTGCTCCGTGCCGTGCGCTTCGACGTAGCGGGAGTGGATGTCCTCGTCGATCTTTCTCGCCTGTTCGTAGTCCCCGGCCCGACGCAGGGCCACCGCGAGGTTGCGGCGTGTCCGTAGCGTCTCCATATGGCTGTCCCCGAGGGTCTGCTCGTACCACTGGACGGTGGTGCGCAGCAGGTCCAGGGCCTCCCTGAGACTCCCCGTCTCACGCAGGTCCCGGGCGTAGTTGCTGGCGAACAGCAGGGAGTAGAAGTTGTCCCGCCCGCGCGCCTCGCTCTGCTGCCGGTACGCGAGTTCATGGAGATCCAGGGCCGCCCGGCGATCGCCCGCGAGGTACTCCGACATACCCAGGTTGTTGGTGTACATGAGTGTGCGCGGGTGGTCGTCACCCAGTGTCCGCAGAGCTCCGTCGAGGGTCTGGCGGTCGAGTTCCCGGGCCTCGAGGTAGCGGCCCAGTGCGCGCAGGTCGGCGGCGACGTTCCCGGCGGCCGCGAGGGTGTGCGCGTAGTCCGGGTCCTTGGTGCGGTGGAACCGCTCGAAGGTGTCCAGGTCGATCTCGTACGCCTTCTCCAACCGTCCCCTGGAGCGGAGCACGTTGCCGAGCTGGATACGCAGCATCAGGGTCTGCGGATCGTCGGGGTGCCCGATGCCGCACTCCTTCCAGCGGGCCAGTGTGCGTTCCGCGAGCTCCTGGCCGTCGGTGTGCAGGCCGCGTTTCCACAGGTAGCGCACTGAATCGGTGACCCACTTGCGTACTTCGGGATCCGAGCTTTCGGCAGCCAGACTCGGCCCCAGGTGGGGCAGGAGTTCCGCATAGCGGTCCCAGTCCCCGGGGACGTCCGGGTCGCCGGGGTCGGCGTCCACCAGCGCGGCGTGCACCACTCCGCGGGCCTGCGGGGTGCGCGCGTCGTCGACCTGGTCGCGGATGACGGCCTGCACCAGCCGGTGCACCGTGAGGGTCGCACTGCTCTGGTCGCTCTTGGCCAGGCCGAACCGGTTGATCGCCCGGACGAGTTGGGCCACCGCCATCTCGTCGCGCGGCTCACCCGGAGGCAGGGTCAGCGCCTTGGTGACGGCTTTGCTGTAGAGGAGTCGCAACGGAATGGGGTCGGGTCCGAAGAAGGAGCAGACCTCCAGCATCTCGGCCGCCGCCTGGTTCACCCGGCGCAATTCGTCGACCGCCAGATTCCAGGTCGCCGCGGCGGAGTGGGGGTAGTCCCGCTCCGGTAGCTGGGTCGTCTGCAACACCTCGGTGAGGCGGTCCTTGAGCAGCGCCAGATAGGTGGCCACCGGCATACTGCTCTCGCTGAGCCAGACGGCGGCCTGGGCGACGGCCAGCGGCAGGTCGCCCAGTTCCCTGGCCACCTCCTCGGCGTCGGAGGCCGTGAGCCCGGTGTTGAGGCGGTGCAGCAGATCTGTGCTCTCCTGGCGCTGGAACACCTCGACCTCGACCAGTCCTGCGTCGTTCACCCAGGTCCGGTCGCGGGAACTGAGGAGGACGTGCCCGCCGGGCGGTCCGGTCGGGATGAAGGCCGCGAGCTGTTCGGGGCGTCCGGCGTTGTCGTAGACCAGAAGCCAGCGGTCGAAGGGCTCCCCCCGTCGTAACGCCCTCAGCACCGACTCCGCGGTGCTCACCATGTCCTCGCCGACCTCCAGGCCGAGGCGCGGCGCAAGATCGGCAAGCGCCGGGCGGATCAGACCGGGTTGCGCGGCGGTAACCCACCAGACCACGTCGTAGGCCGCTTTGAACCGGTGTGCATATTCTTGAGCGATCTGCGTCTTTCCCACCCCTCCGAGTCCGTACAGGACCTGTGTCGTGCTGCCGGAGGTGAAGCCATTGCGCAGTCGCTCCAGCAGAAAGCCCCGACCGGTGAAGGAGACGTTCCTGGACGGAACGCGCTGCACCGCGGGGGACGTACCGGGAAACGGCGGGGCGGGCGAGCCGGGAGCCGGTGCGACGCTGCCCGGGACGCGGGCGCGGCGGACCGGGCCGACGACCGAAAGCAGCTGGGTCTCCGCCTCCTCGGGGGTGCAGTGGGTGAGGTCGGCGGCGAACCGTCCCCTGAAGGGGTCCCGAGCAGTGGTTTCGAACTCCTGAACGCGAACCGCCAGCAGCGCTCCGTCGGCGCTCTCATGACCTCTCAACTGCTTCCAGATGTCCTGGGCACGCCGCTGCACCATGTACTCGGGGGAGAGCAGGGCGAGCAGCCGTCCGCGCCCCTTCAGGACGGGGGCGACCTCGGGCAGCGTCCCGGCACCCGGTTCAGCGGTGCTGTGCAGCGAGACCTGGTATCCGATGCCCTCCAGCCGGGCCGCGATCCATTCCGCCCACATCCGGTCGCCCGAGGCGTAGCTGACGTGGATGCGCGGCCACGACGTCCTGGGGTCGAGGTAGGCGGCACGCATCCGCTGCCGCTCCTCCTCCGGATGGGGGACGAGGGATCGCACCCGGCCGTCGGTGATCCACGCGGTGAGCCGCTCGAAGGCCGCGAGCAGGTTGCCCGGCTGGGAGGGCCGGTCCCGGACCGTGGCCGGGATCTCGGCGTAGGCGTAGTACTTCTTGTAGGGGATCTCGACCTCTCCCCAGTACTGGTCGTGCTCCGATTCGACCAGCCAGGAGAGGAATGGTCCGAACTCGACACGAGCCAGGTCCCGGCCCCATTCGAGCAGCTCCTGTTCGCCGTCCTCGACACGCATGGGGACGGGGAGGATACGGACCGGGTGGCGCACCTCCGAGGCCACCGACTGCGCGACGTCCAGGCCGCCCTCGATGCTCTGGTGGTTCAGCACGAACCCGTCGACGAGGACGTCCGGCATCAAGGTGGTGCAGATCCCCGAGATGTCGCTGACGCCCGTGCGGCTGTCGATGAGGACGTAGTCGTACGAGGCCTTCATCTCCTCCCGCAGCATCTGGAGGAAGGAGCCGCCGCCCAGACGTTCGTAGAACGCGCGCCAGTTGAAACTGGTGACGTCCGCGGAGTACGAGGGGGACATCCGCCCGGCGGGCAGGAAGTCGAGCCGGCCGCCCGCGGGGAAGCGCAGGTCCAGGCCGGTGGTGCGCGGGCCGAGCCGTGCGTGGGAACGCAGTTCATCGTCGCTCATCACGGTGGCCCCGGCGCCGGGTTCCAGCGGCTCCCCGGGGCGTATCACCTGTCCGACGAAGGAGTTCACCATGTTGATCAGGCCGTCGGTGTCCCGCAGCTTCGGGTCGAGGAGGAAGGGACGCAGATACCGGTGCAGCCCGGGGGCCTCGAGGTCCCAGTCGACCAGCAGCACCCGCTTGCCGTTGCTGGCCATGATCCAGCCGACGTTGACCAGTGCCATCGTGCGGCCTGTGCCACCTTTGTAGGAGTAGAAGGTGACTATCCTGCCGGTGTCCTGAGCCTCGGCCTCAGAGCTCATCGTCCTGATCCTTCTGCAGGGGCGTACGACCCGGCGGCTCGGCCGGATGGTCAGTGCTGGAGGACGGTAGGTACGGGACACTGAGTCCCGGCATGGGCGGTGCCGACGGCCCGGCGGGCAGGCGGCGCGGAACGGCCTTCTCCATGAGACGGTTCTGGGCGACGACCACCATGCGGGCCATCCGGTCCTCGAACCGTTGTCTTTCGACCTGGACCTGGAACAGCGGATCGTAGGGGTCGTTGCGCCGCATCCAGTTGCGTCTGAAGACCTGCTGAAGGTCGGACCACAGCTTCTCGTCACCGGATTCGTCGTCCGTCTCGTGATGCGGCACGAGCACACCGGTGACCGGGTGGTTCTGCCGGTCGTAGTCGGACAGCGGAGCGCGGTACTGGTTTTCCCGGGCGGCCCAAGCATCGACCAGCAGCACGGACGTCTGGTTGTTGTACATGGCCTCGTCGAGCTTCTCGCCGAGGCCGGCGTCGACGACTTCCAGGCTGCTCGTGCACCCTTCGTCGATGATCACGCGCTGAGCCCGGTAGGCCACAGTGGGATGGATCGGAGGGTGGTACGGCGTCCAGTCGAGCGGTGAGGGCCCGTAGTACTCGCGCCGCTGCCGGCCCGTGGGCAGGGGGTCGGTGACGCCCGCGGCGATGAATACCCGGACGTGACCCGTGGTACGTCTTCCCGGCCCGGCGGGCTCCCGCCCCTCGAAGGGGCTGCGCACGGCCTTCAAGTCGAGGCCCTGCGCGCGGGGCAGCCGGAAGAGATCAGCGACGTGCTGCACCCGCTTCGCGACGAGTTCCAGGACGGCGTGGTAGGCGCGGCCACCCGGAGCGGAACGCAGCAGCCCCATCAGACCCTGCTCCAGGTACTCCTGACCCATCGGCGGTTCGAAGTACTGGTACTTGCTGATCTCCGGCGGCATCGCATGGTGCAAGGGGACCCACAGGACCGGTATGAGCGCCGGTACCTCTATGTCGGTCTGCTCGCGGTATCTCAGCAGCCTGGATTCGAAGGCGGCCCATTCCTTGCCGCAGTAGAGACTGTTGACGTAGGCGGGCGAGCACAGGGCCACCAGGGCCCGACAGTGCCCGATCTCGCTGCCGAGCGCGCTCTCCCAGTCCATGCCCAGGCCGATCCGCTCGATGTCGAGGAACGGCTGTTGTCCGCTGCAGTCCACGCCCAGACGGCCGAGTTCCGTCACCAGATCGTCGTAGAAACGACGGACGAAGGCGCTACCCCGGTCGTCCCGGCGCGCGTAGCTGAGGAAGAAGTACGGCTCTCGCTCCAAAGCACCCCCCGGCCGTCGCGTCCGGCCGCAGGCGTTTCGCCGCGCCTATGAGCCGGGATACGTGCGTGGCAACGTGATACCCCGCTGGGCGGGGGCTCAACTCACGACGGGGGGACGGATCGTAGTTGGCCGAAAGGCGGCGACGAGGACTGCCGGCGCGTCAGAGAAGTGCCGACGAGAACGCGGCGAAGCTCTCGCCCGAAGGGCATCGCACATCGCGGAGCACCGACGCGAGGACCGTGTCCGGCAGGTCCTCCAGCGCGTCCATGGGCAGGTCGGTGATGTCCACCAGGTCCGAGACGTACTCGGGGCTGCTCGTCTCTCTCAGCACCTGCAGTGCCTTTCTACCCCGCACGCGCCGACTGTGGAGGCGTGCTTGTTGTCCGGTGCCACGCCGGGGCACCGGGCGACGGGACAGAGCCTAGACCCAGACCGGCAATCTTACGCATTCGGGGCGGCCGATGCCACGGAAAATCGCCCGTCATCAGCACTGCTGCGCAACCCCCACGTCGCGGGCCGTCATCACGATGGCCGTTTTCGCCGGGTGCATCGGGGGCTGAGCGTGCTTTTGGCCGCAGGCTCGCGAAGCGGGCGCGCCGCCGCCACTGTCCCCCCACGGCCGGCCCCTCCCCAGCCGCCCCCGCCTTACCCGTGCGGAGGTACCCCGAGGGCGATGGGCCTCGCTCAGCCCCCCGCCACCGCCCGGCACGCCTCCGCATACCCCCGCACCAGCGCCCGCCCCCCGTCCTCCTTGCGCCAGGCCAGGACGTATCTGCTCGGGCCGATCCCGCGCACCGGCCGGGTGACCACCCCGCCCAGGGTGATCAGGGGGGCGTTGCCGGCGGCCACGAGGCAGATGCCCAGGCCCGCGACGAGGGCCTCGTACGTCTCCTCCGTGCCCGCGATCTCCGCGCCGATGCGGGGCGGTCGGCCGGACCGTTCGTCGAGGGCGAGCCAGAAGTCGCGCAGGGGGCCCGCGCTCGCCGGCAGGGCGAGGAACGGTTCGTCGGCCAGGTCGGCGAAGTCGACCTCCTCGCGGGCGGCGAGCGGGTGGTTGTCGGGGAGGGCGACCAGACGGGGCTCCTCGGCGACCACGGTCCATCCGAAGCGCTCCTCGTCGGGCAGCGGCAGCCAGACGAACGCGACCTCGGTCTCGCCGTCCGCCAGACCCGCGGTCGGGTCCTGCCAGCCCATCTGCCGCAGCCGTACGACCGCCTCCGGATGCGCGGCCGTGAAGCGGGACCGGATCGCCGGGAGCAGACCGCCGCGGCCGGGGCTGGTGCTCATACCCACCACCAGCGTGCCGCGCTCCGCCGCCCGGGCCGTCGCCATCGCGGCGTCCGCAGCCGCCCAGGCCGCCAGCACCTGCCGGGCGTGCGGCAGCAGCGCCTGACCCGCCTCGGTGAGCAGGACGCCCCGCGGGTCCCGCCGTAACAGCTCCACGCCCAACTGCCGCTCCAGGGCACGGATCTGCTTGCTCAGCGCGGGCTGTGACACGTACAGCCGCTCGGCCGCGCGTGTGAAGTGCAGTTCCTCGGCCACCGCCAGGAAGTAACGCAAATCCCGTACATGCACGTCGGTCGTCATAGCCATCGGTTATCACCGTGGGTCTTGGACGGGCAACCGACTTCGGCAGCAGGCTGGTGGGAACAACCCGAGAAGAGGAGTCGTGATGAACAAGGTCTGGCTGATCACGGGCGCGAGCAGCGGATTCGGGCGGGCGATCGCCGAGGCGGCCGTGGCCGACGGCGATGTCGTGGTGGGCGCGGTCCGCAGGCCCGAGGCGCTGGACGACCTCGTGGCCGCCCATCCCGACCAGGTGGAGGCGGTGCGTCTGGACGTGACCGACATGTCCGCCGCGGGGGCCGTCGCACGGGATGTGGTGGCCCGGCACGGACGGATCGACGTGCTGGTCAACAACGCGGGCCGGACTCATGTCGGTGCCTTCGAGGAGACCACCGACGACGAACTGCGCGAGCTGTTCGACCTCCATGTGCTCGGACCGGCGGCGCTCACCAGGGCGGTGCTGCCTGCCATGCGCGAGCGGCGTTCGGGTGCGATCGTGCAGATGAGCAGCATGGGCGGGCAGATGTCCTTCGCGGGCTTCTCGGCGTACAGCGGGACGAAGTTCGCGCTGGAGGGCATGTCCGAGGGGCTCGCCGACGAGGTGCGGGAGTTCGGCATCAAGGTGCTGATCGTGGAGCCGGGGTCCTTCCGCACCTCGCTGTTCGACGCGAGCCGCGCGGGGGCCAGTGCCGACAGCGGCGTCTACGCCAAGGTGAGCGAGACCCGCGGCTTCGTCTCCGGCGGCGACGGCACCCAGGCCGGCGACCCCGCAAAGGCGGCGGCCCTGATCCGCGCCGCCCTTGACGCCGAGGAGACCCCACTGCGGCTGCCCCTGGGCGACGACGCGGTGACCGCCGTACTCGACCACCTCGACGCCATACGCAACGACGTGGCCACCTGGGAGAAGACCACCCGGGCGACGGCCTTCGACGACTGAGGCCGTTGGGTGGCCGCCGGAGTGGCGCCCGGTGCTGTCGCCTGTCCCGTCGCCGGGGCGAAGGCCGTCCGGGTCGCCGCGTTCGGTGACTGAGGCCGTTGGGTGGCCGCCGGAGTGGCGCCGGTGCTGTCCCGGGGCCCCGTCGCCGGGGCGAAGGCCGTCGGGGTCGCCGCGTTCGGTGGCTGAGGCCGTTGGGTGGCCGCCGGAGTGGCGCCGGTTCTGTCGCCTGTCCCGTCGCCGGGGCGAAGGCCGTCGGGGTCGCCGCGTTCGGTGGCTGAGGCCGCTGGGTGGCCACCGGAGTGGCCCCGGTTCCGTCCCCCCCCGTCCCGTCGCGCGGCTAGCGGAACGGCGCCGGTTCCGTCACCCAGCCCGCCGTCAGCGCCAGCCGTGTCTCGCGGTGTACGGCGAGGAAGGCGAAGGGGCGGTCGAAGGTGGCCGTGACCACGGTCGAGGTGTAGCGGGGCGTGGGCGGCGGCCCACCCGGTGCCGCCGCGACCGCCGTCACCGCGGCCGCCTCGAAGCCGAGCGCGTCGAAGCGGGCCAGGACGGACTGCCGGGCGGAGCCGACGACCAGGGGTGTGGCGCTGATGCCGGCGAAGTGCCCCTGCCGCGCGTCCCGAGCCGCGGTGAGGCCGAACAGTCCGTGCAGGTCCAGCAGATCGTGGTGCGCCCGCACCTCGAACGCCGCCGTCGTCACCTCCAGCGTCGGTTGTTGCGGGCTGACACACGGCCGCTCCTCGACCCGCAGTCCCGGCCCCGCGGGCCCGTGCGGAAGCAACGACCCGCGTACGGCAGGACACGTGCCGTCGAGCACGGCCGCCCCCGCCGCCATCACCTGCCCCGGCGTCATGTGCTCGTCCCCGAGCAGGAGATGGACGTCGATGCCGTTGTCGCCGAGCACCTTCACCTCGGTGACCCGGCCCTCGGGCGCGGTCACGACGCCGACCCGGTCCAGCCGCACGCTCCCGCGGCTGAGGCCGCGCAGGGTCCGACCCTGCCAGGGACCCGCGGACGGCCGTACCGGACGCGCCTCGAAGGGCCGCAGCCACGTGGTCCGCAGAGCCAGCGCGCTCGCGAGCACCAGCTCGGTGTCGTCCCGCACCTCCACCGGCATCCGCTCGATCAGCCCACCCGTCCGCTTCGCGGCCCAGGCGTCCATTTCCCACTGATCGAGGGCGGGATCGCCGGTGAGGACCCCGAGCGCGTCGGTGGGCAGCCCGGTCTCCCACTCCTCGCGCAGCTCCAGCGTCCGCCTGGTCCACAGGCCCAGAGCCGAGTCCAGTGCCTCCGATTCGGCCAGTCCCGCGAGCAACTCCCGCGCCGCCGCGGCCGCTTGCTCCGCGGGCACCCCGAGCGCCCGCGCCAGCTCGGCCCGCGCCGGGCCCCGCGCCCCGTCGGCCAGGAAGGCCAGCAGCGGCCACACACCGGCGGCCGAGAACACGGTCCCCCCGGAAGACACCCCCGCCCACCGTGCCGTCAGCCCGTTCACCGCCTGGGTCGTCGCACCCGTGATCGGCATTCCACCCCCGCCCGCCCCGCGCATACCATGCGCCCTGTCGTACGTCAGTTCCCCGCCACTGCTGAACCAGGAGCACGGTACCCGTGTCCATACCCCCGCCCCCTGGGCCCCACCAGCCCGACCCCGCCCAGGGGCCGTCCCCCGACCCGGACCCGTTCGGGCCGCCGCCGCAGGGACAACAGCCGTATGGGCAGCAGCCGTACGGACAGCAGCCGTATGGGCAGCAGCCGTACGGACAGCCATACGGGCAACCCTATGGCCCGCCCTATCAGACCTGGGGACAGGGCTACAGCCCCCATGCCCGCCCGTCGTCGGTCAACGGCCTCGCCGTCGCCTCCCTGGTGCTCGGCGTCCTGTGCTGCTTCCCGGCGGTGGGACTGGTGCTGGGTGTGATCGCGCTGGTGCAGATCAAGAAGAAGGGCCAGTCCGGCAAGGCCCTGGCGATCGTGGGGTCGATCCTGTCGTCGCTCGGACTCGCCCTGTGGGTGACGGTGCTCGCCACCGGCGGGCTCTCCGACGCCTGGGAGGAGTTCAAGAAGGGCGCGAGCGAGGGCACGACCTTCTCCGTGGTGAAGGGCCAGTGCTTCGATGCGCCGGGGGAGTCCCTCGAAGGCCTCACCTACGACGTCGACGAGGTGCCCTGCGCGGGTGAGCACGACGGCGAGGTGTTCGGCGAGTTCAAGATGGCCGGCGGCGACGCCTTCCCGGGGGACCGCGCGGTCTCCGACACCGCCGACGACAAGTGCTACCCCCTCCAGGACGCCTACGTCATGGACACCTGGGCGCTCCCCAGCGATGTCGACGTGTACTACTTCGGCCCCACCCGGCAGAGCTGGCGCCTCGGCGACCGCGAGGTCAGCTGCATCTTCGGCAACACCGACGAGAAGGCCACCCTGACCGGCTCGCTGCGCGCCGACGAGACCACCCTCGACACGTACCAGATCACCTTCCTGCAGTCCCTCAACGCGATGGACACCGTGCTGTGGGAGGAGCCCGAGGACTACCCCGAGGACGACCTGCCCGGCTATCGGAAGTGGTCGCGAGATGTCCACGACAGCCTGAACAAGCAGATCAAGGCCCTGCGCGCGCAGTCCTGGCCGGCCGCTGCCGACAAGCCGGTCGCGGCGCTGGTGAAGGACATGGAGGACGCGCGCGCCGAGTGGGCGAAGGCGGTCGCCGCGGCCGAGGACGACGACGTGGACACCTTCTACCTCCACTACGACAAGGGCTACGCGTACGTCGACGGCCCCAGCACGGTCACCGCACGCAAGGCTCTGGGGCTCGCCACCAAGCGGCCGACGTACGACGACGGGGGCGACGACGGCAGCGGCGAGTCGGGCGGCGGCGAACTCAAGGTGTGAGCGCGGCCATAGCGGGGAGAAAGTGCCTGCGTAAAGACCCCCACCGGAACATGTCATCACATCGAGTGATTCTCTGGCCTTTGCTTGCATGGCCCAACCCACGGTTGCCAGGCTGTTGCTGTCTGTACAACCTGATGGGAGCGGCCAGTGACATTCGGTGAGCAGCCGGCGTACCTGCGCGTCGCGGGTGATCTCCGCAAGAAGATCGTCGACGGTTCGCTGCCACCGCACACCCGCCTGCCGTCCCAGGCCAGGATCCGCGAGGAGTACGGCGTCTCGGACACCGTCGCGCTGGAGGCCCGCAAGGTGCTGATGGCCGAGGGCCTGGTCGAGGGCCGTTCCGGCTCCGGGACATACGTCCGGGAGCAGCCCGTGCCCCGCCGCATCGCCCGCTCCGGCTACCGCCCGGCCTCGGGCGCCACGCCTTTCCGGCAGGAGCAGGCCGACGGGGAGGGGCGCGGGACCTGGGAGTCCAGCAGCGCGCAGACCGAGGCGTCGGCCGCCATCGCCGAGCGGCTCGACATCCGGCCCGGCGACCGCGTGATGTGCACGAAGTACGTCTTCCGGGAGGCCGGTGAGCCGATGATGCTCTCCACCTCCTGGGAGCCCCTCGCGGTCACCGGCCGCACTCCCGTGATGCTCCCCGAGGAGGGCCCCCTCGGCGGCATGGGCGTGGTCGAGCGCATGGCAGCCATCGATGTCGTCGTGGACAACGTCACCGAGGAGGTGGGCGCCCGTCCCGGCCTGGCCGAGGAACTGCTCGCCCTGGGCGGTGTCCCCGGCCATGTCGTGCTCGTGGTCCACCGCACCTATTACGCCTCGGGCCGCCCGGTGGAGACCGCCGACGTGGTCGTCCCGGCCGACCGCTATCAGGTCGCGTACCACCTCCCGGTGAAGTAGCGCGCGCCCCGGGGAGGTTGCCCCGGGCGAACACTCAACGGGTCCACAGGCGAACGCCGTTCGAATTCGGCCGTTCTCGCAGGTCGACACCCCAGTTCCAGAGGCGCCCCTGACCGGAGGCATCGCCGCCCACCGGGGGCGCGTTCACGACCGCGCGCCCCTGTCGGAGGAGTCCGTCCTGGCTGGTTGCGTACCTCTTTGTGAAAACGCGTGTTCGCTGCGTAAAGGTTGGGCGTAGGCTCAGGCATATGCGGAGTGCGGTTTCCTTATCGGGTGGGGCTCGACGCAGGTCGGGAAGGAGCGATGGGGCGCTATGAACGACGGCACGATCACTCTTCCCTGGCTCGTCATACGGCAGGACGACAACGGCAATCGCTACCGCGTGGGCAGGTACGCGACCCGGGCCGAGGCTCAGAAGATCGCCGACAGCCTCGACGCCCGCGGCCACAAGCAGCTCTACTGGGTCGAGCGCATCAGCCCGAACGGCGCGAGTTCGGCCGACTGAGGAGCCTCCCGTAGGCTCCGGCGCATGACGGAACGGATCGTGGTGGTGGCGGCCGCCCTGTGCGACGGCGACCGCCTCCTCGCAGCCCGCCGCAGCGCACCTCCTGTTCTGGCCGGCAAGTGGGAGCTGCCCGGAGGCAAGGTGGAGGAGGGGGAGTCGCCCGAGGCGGCCCTCGTGCGCGAGCTCCGGGAGGAGCTGGGGGTGGAGGTGGAGGTCGTGGCGCGCATCCCCGGCGAGTGGCCCCTCAAGTCGCCGTACGTCCTCCAGGCATGGACGGCCCGCCTCGTCCCGACCTCCCCGGATCCCAAGCCTCTGCAGGATCACGACGAACTGCGCTGGCTCGCCCCGGACGAGATCTGGGACGTGAACTGGCTGGACCAGGACGTGGAAGCGATGCGCTCGCTGGAGGCACTCGGGGGCGCGGGCTCTTAGCCGCCCCTGTTACGTCGTTCGGCGCGGTACCGCAGGCCTGATATCGGGTATGTGCCCCTTAACCCCACGAAAGCGGACATGGGCTGGCCCGGGATGTGATCGGCGTGATCGACACCGAAGGCGACTGCGCCAAGTGGACGTTCCCGGCGGACCCGGGCGCCGTCCGCGCGGCCCGGACGGCTGTCCGGGACCGGCTGGCCGCCTGGAATCTCGACGGCCTCACCGACATCGCCGCCCTGCTGGTCAGTGAGCTGGTGACCAATGCCCTGCGGCACGCCACCGGCCCCATCGGTGTCCGCCTGGTCCGCCCCGAGGCCGTCGACGGCGTCCTTCTGGTGGAGGTCTCCGACCCCCTCCCCGACCCGCCCCGCGAACGGGTCGCCGCCCTGGACGACGAGAGCGGCCGCGGTCTGCAACTGGTCGCCCATGCGGCCCACCGCTGGGGTACCCGTCCCGGCGTGACGGGCAAGACGGTCTGGTTCGAACTCTCGGTGGCGGGATGAACAGGGCCTGATCGCGGTGCTGAGCGCCTGTATGGCACCGCCGCCCCTGTCCATCGACTGGTTCAGGCCGGTGGCGGTTGTCGGCAGACGTGATTCGAGGAGGTGTCCGCTGGTTAGAAGACTGGAAGTGTTGTCGCAGCCCGGACCGAAAACCGTCGGGATCGTGCTGTGATCGTGAACACCGTGTTGTGCGGCGCCGTAGTGCTGGATACTGCGGGCAGCCGCCCCCGGTGACCGGTACCGGACGCGGTGAGCTGGAGGGGACGGTTCGCGTGAGCGAGATACCAGCGAAGGCCACGGAGTCGACAGACCCGTTGGACGGCGCGAGGGCGGAGGCCGCGGATGATGCCGTGGCGCATGTCCGTCCCGGCGAGCCGCCGTCCGGTGACGCCATGTGGCAGAGCAGCCCGCCCGGCTCGATCTACGACTACATCAAGGTCGCGTCCTTCTCCATAGGCCCCGACGGTCTGGTCGAGCAGTGGAGTCTGCGCGCCGAGCAGCTCTTCGGCATCCCCGCCCGGCACGCCGTCGGCATGGACCCCATCGAGGCCTTCATCGACCCGGACCTGCGGGCGCAGGGCCAGCGCAAGATGGCGGAGATCCTGGACGGCCGCGAGTGGACCGGTGTGGTGCCCTTCCGGGTGCCCCCGTCGGCGGCCGACGGGGAGTGCGGCCGGGAGGGTCTCGCCGAGGTCTATGTGATGCCGACGCGGACCGAGGAGGGCGAGAAGGCCGCCGTCTGCATCGTCGTCGACGTGCGCACACTGCGCAGCATCGAGACCGACCTCGCCGCCTCGCAGGCGATTTTCGGTCAATCTCCCTTCGGGTTCGTGCTGATCGACCCCGACCTGCGGGTTCGCCGCGTCAACTACCGTTTCGCATCCCTCTTCGGCGGCAGCCCGGACGACCACCGGGGCAAGGGCGTCCACGACTATCTGCCGCGCCCCGAGGCCGAGCGGGTCACCGCGACCCTGCGCCGGGTCCTGGAGACCGGCGACTCCATCACCGACATGCACGTCACGGGCTTTCTGCCGGGCTCCGACGAGCGCCGCCACTGGTCCATCAACCTGTACCGGGTGCGCAGCGGGTCCGGCCGGCCCATCGGCATCGCCTGGCTGGGAACCGACATCACCGCCCGCCGCGCCGCCGCCCGCGAAGCAGCAGCCGCCCGGCGCAATCTCGCCCTGCTGAACGAGGCCGGCGCCCGCATAGGCAACTCCCTCGACCTGGAGACCACCGCCCGCGAACTCCTCGACGTCGTCGTCCCCGGCTTCTGCGACCTGGCCACCGTCGACCTCTACCAGGGCCTCCTGGCCGGCGACGAGACCCCGCCCGGCCTCGCCGACGGCAGCGCGGAACTCCGCCGGGTCGCCTTCGCCAGCGCGGTCTCCGACGCCCCCTTCATCGGCTCCGGCGACCCCGTCTCGGTCGGCGCCGTCCACCACTACCCCTTCAACTCGCCCTGTGCGGACGCCCTGCGCACCGCACGCCCGCAGTACATCCCGGCCGAGGAGGGCGGCCTCGTGCAGTCCACGCTCGCCGTGCCGATGGTCGCCCACGACACCGTCGTAGGCCTCGCGCAGTTCGCCCGGACCAAGGGCAGCGAGCCGTTCGGGGACCGGGACCGGGATCTCGCGGTGGAGCTGGCGGCGCGGGCGGCGGTCTGTATCGACAACGCGCGCCTGTACCGGCGGGAGCACGAGCGGGCGCTGATACTGCAGCGGTCCCTCCTGCCCCCCGGCGACCCGGTCGCCTCCGGCCTGGACATCGCCTGCCGCTATCTGCCCGGCAACTCCTCCGCGGACCGGCCCAGCGAGGTCGGCGGCGACTGGTTCGACGTCATCGAACTGCCGGGCCACCGTACGGCGTTGGTGGTCGGTGACGTGATGGGCCGTGGTCTGCGGGCGGCGGTGGCGATGGGGGAACTGCGGTCCGCCGTACGGACACTGGCCCTCCTGGACCTCGAACCGGCCGAGGTGCTCAGCGCGTTGGACGAGATCGCCCGCGGTCTCGGCGCACCCGGCGGGGTCCAGCAGGCCACCCGGGCGGCCCGCCGCCCCCGTGAGGCGGACCTCCTGGAGGTGTACCTCGCGACCTGCGTCTACGCCGTCTACGACTCGGTGACCCGCCGCTGCACCTTCGCCAACGCGGGGCACCTCCCGCCCGTCCTGGTGGAGCCCGGCGAGGACGCGCTGATGCTCGACGTGCCGCCCGGCATGCCGCTCGGCGTCGGTGGCGAGCCCTTCGAGGAGGTCGAGGTCGAACTACCCGAAGGCGCCCTGCTCGCGCTCTACACGGATGGACTGGTCGAAAGCCGCGATCACCCCCTCGATGAAGGTCTTCAGGCCTTCGTAGGAGCGCTCACCGACCCCTCCGCCCCCCTGGAGGACGTCTGCGACCACGTCCTCAACACCCTCGACACCCACCACGGCGAGGACGACATCGCACTGCTGATGGCCCGTGTCCAGGGCCTGCCCGCCGACTCGGTCGGCGACTGGACCCTGCCGCGCGAGCCCCGCAGTGTGGGCAAGGCCCGGGAGTACGCGCGCGGCCAGCTGCTGAGCTGGGGCCTGGAACCCTTGGTCGACACCACGGAACTCCTGGTCAGCGAGCTCGTCACCAACGCCCTGCGGTACGGCGAGGGTGACATCCGGCTACGGCTCCTGCTGGACCGCACTTTGGTCTGCGAGGTCTGGGACTCCGGGCTCGTCCAGCCGCGCCGCCGCCGCGCCCGCGACACCGACGAGGGCGGCCGGGGCCTGCAACTGGTCGGTCTCCTCAGCGCGGCCTGGGGCTCCCGCCGTACACCGCTCGGCAAGACGGTGTGGTTCGAACTGCCCTTGCCCGACGGGCAGAACGGCATGGTGGATCCGGCGGAGGCGTTGCTCAGCCTGTTCTGAGTCCTGGGCCTGCTTCTAGGCGGGGTGCCCGCGCAGGCGGACGTCCTGTTCGGCGAGGTCACGCGCCTCGCGGGCCAGGGCGTCCGCCCGCGGGAGTTCGTCGGTGCGCCGAGCCCGCGACAGCAGGACGCGGGGCGCGGCACCGACGGCCTCGCGGTGGACGGTGACGTAGTCGTCCGCCGCGGCCACGGACTCCCGGGCTACCAGCAGCGCGGCCACCGCGAGTACCCCGGACCGGCCGGTCGCCAGGGGCGCGGTCGCCTGCACGATCCGACGCAGGACGCCGAGGGGGTCGTAGGGCTGTCCGGACGTCGTCTCCTGTCGTACGGCGGCCAGGACCGCGTCGGCGTGCAGGAGCCGGGCGTAGGTCTCGCCCTCGTACGCGGTGCTGTCGCGGAAGGGGGCCAGCTCCGCCTCCGCGCCCGTGAGCGCGGGCGGGATCAGCCGGGCGGCCTCGGTGCGCGCCGAGCGCAGCCGGGACACGGCCGTCACCAGCACGTCCGCCCGGGAGATCGCGGTCTCCGCCGCGCGGAGGTGGTGGGCCGCCTCGTCCGGCCGGCCGGAGGCGGTGGCCTGGTGGGTCTGGTTGAGGTGCTCTGTGGCGGTGACCAGGCCGTCCTTGGCCAGCTCGAGATACCCGGTGACGGAGTCGTCCAGGGGCGTCGCCTCCGCCCCTGCCGTGCGCGCGGTCAGCTCACGGAAGCGGGCCTCGGCCGACGCCAGGGCCGCGGCGGGGTCACGGTCCAGCGCCCGTAGGGTGCGCAGGCTCTCCCCGGCGGCGGTCAGCCGTCGCTCGGCCTCCTCGCAGCGGCCCACGACTCCGGCGAGGGCGGCCGCCTCCTCCGGTACGCCACCCTCGTACCGCGCCCGTATCGCGCACGCGGCCGACAGTTCGGCCTCCGCCGCCTCGGCCGCCGTCGCGCAGGGGGACACCGCCTCGGGGCCGGACACGGCCTCGGCAAAGGGGAGTTCCTGCCGGAAGGCGCGCAGGCGGTTGTCGGCGTCGACCAGCGCGGCCTGGGAGCGGTCGTCGAGGTCGGTGAGCGGGGGCTGGGTCCCGGGAGCGGGATACGCGCCGACATGGGTCGTGCCGGCGGCCGCCGGGGTCGTACGGCTGCGGGTGCGGCGTATCCGGCGGACGGATCCGTAGGCGGCGAGGGCGAGCACCACGGCGAGCGCGGCCACCGGCAGGACGAGGTCGGTGCTGGAGGACTCGTCCTCCGCCGGGACGGCGGCGCTCGTGCGCGCGCCTGCAACCGGAGCGTCGTCGTTGATCGTCATCCACGGCAATACCAGCCACGCGACCCCGGCGACCACGCCCAGCAGGGCATGTGCCACCCGCGCGGATATGTGCGAGCGGCCTCGCCGCGGTCGGCCCCGTATCAAGGATGGCGTCACGTTTCGGAGCGTATGGGCCGGAATGCGGGGGCGCGAGCGGGGTGGGACGGGCGGGGGTACGCGAGGGGAGTGGGGGAGCGGATGTCAGAGGTGCGGGACATACAGGTCGACGGGGGCGGGGACGGGGACGGTGAGGCGGAGAAGGAGGCACCGACGCCGAGGCCCACACGCCGCCGCTGGATTCGCGGGGGTCTGATCGCGCTCGCGCTCGTCGTCCTCCTTCCCCTCCTCACCGTCGCCGTCGCCCTGCGCCTCAACTACGCCGGCGACCCCGCGGACGGCACCCGCACCCGGGGCAAGGACGCGATCTGGCTCGGGCACGCCTGGGTGGACGGCCGCAAGACCGACGCCGACGTCAGCGCCCTCGCCCGGCGCCTGCGGGACACCGGGATCCGGGACCTGTACGTCCACGTGGGGCCCCTGGAGCACGACGGGACGCTGCCCGGGTCGGCGTACCCGAGGGCGCGGTGGCTGATCGGCGCCGTGCACAAGGCGGCCCCCGGCATCCGGGTGCAGGCGTGGCTCGGCGACAAGCTCGCCACCGAGAGCCCGGACGGACTGCGCCTCACCGAGAAGGACACCCGAGCCGCCGTCGTACGGTCCACCCGTCAGATCCTCGACGCCGGATTCGACGGCGCCCACTTCGACCTGGAGCCCCTGCACTCCGGCGACAAGGACTACCTCGACCTCCTCGACGCCCTCCACCGGCTCACCCGCGCCCACGGCGTGCCCCTCTCCGTCGCCGCCCACCAGATCGACCCGCTCCCCGCACTGCACTCCGTCGCGGGCACGCTCACCGGGCACCCCAAGTGGTGGTCGCAGGCCTACTTCGGTCAGGTCGCGCGCCGGGTCGACCAGATCGCGGTGATGTCGTACGACACGGCCACGCCCCTGGAGAGCCTGTACGGCGGCTATGTCGCCCAGCAGACCTCACTGGCCCTGGAGGTCACCCCCGACTCCACCGACCTGCTGATGGGCCTGCCCTTCTACCGGGAGGACAACTTCGCCCACTGGTCCTTCGCCGAGACCGTCCCCGCGGCCGTCCGGGGCGTCCGCCTCGGGCTCTCCCGCACGGACGCGGACCGCGCGAACTTCGGCGTGGCGCTGTACGTCGACTTCGCGGCCACGGAGGCGGACTGGACGGCGTACGAGAAGGACTGGGTCCGTTAGAAAACCACCTGCGGTCCGGCGCACCGCACTGCGACGATCTGCCGAATGACCACCACCCGCAGACACCTCACCCGCGACGACCTCGCCCCCCTCGCCCGTGCCGCGACCGGCCGCGCCCTCACCGGCGTCACCCGGCTCCGCGGTGGCAGCAAGAAGGGTGTCTACCGGCTGGCCCTCGACGACGGTACGACGGTCGTCGCCTACGTCTGGTCGCCGGACGAGGACTACTGGGACGCCGGCCCCTCCGACCCCCGCGACCCCTTCTCCGCCGGCACCGGTCCCGACGTGTTCACGGCCGCCCACGACCGGCTGGTCGCGGCCGGCGTGCGCACCCCCCGCCTCCTGTACGCCGACACCACCATGGACGCCGTGGTCGTCGAGGACATGCGGGGCGGCAGTCTGGAGGAGGCCCTGGAGCGGGACCCGGTCGCCGGTCGCGCCGCGCTGGGGCTGCTGGCCGCCGAACTCCGGTCTCTGCACGCGCAGGAGGGCCCCGCCTTCGGCAAGGTCGGACTCGTCGACAACGGCGGCACCTCGTCGTCGGGTTCGGCCGCCCGGCGTATCACCGAGGGCGCCCTGCGCCACATCGAGCAGGCCGCCGTACGGGACGAACGGATCGCCGGCGTACGGGAGGAGCTCGAGGAGACCGTAGGACGTCTCGCCGCAGCCGTCCGGCCCCGTGCCCGGCACACCCTCGTCCACGGCGAACTCGGCGCCGACCACGTCCTGTTGGACGACCAGGGCAGGCCCGCCCTCATCGACATCGAAGGGCTCATGTACTTCGACGTCGAGTGGGAGCACGTCTTCCTGCGCATCCGCTTCGGGCCGCAGCACTACGACGTCCTGCGCGCCCCCGGCCTGGACGAGGACCGGATGCGCCTGTACCGCCTCGCCATGCACGTGTCCCTGGTCGCCGGCCCCCTCCGCCTGATCGAGGGCGACTTCCCGAACCCGGACGGAATGCGGGAGATCGCGGAATCCAACCTGGTCAGGGTGCTGGAGCTCATGGGACGATGATCGGTATGCACGACGTACTGGAGATCCTGGCGGTCCTGCTCCTGGTGGTCGGAGCCGTGCTCTCCATGGCCGCGATCACCACCGGATGGATCATGCCGGGCCGCGGGCGGACCAAGGTGCTGCGGCCCCGCGTGTGGGGCTACGGCACCCTGGTCGCCATGGCCGGGATCGGCACGTTTCTGTTCGTCGGCCCGCTCCAGGGACCGGACAGGGGCAACTTCCCGGTCTCGATGAGCGGCATGGCCGTGTTCGCCGCGGGGCTGTACATCCAGCGGCAGGCCATGAAACCGGCTAGGAAGACCTCCTCCTGATCTTCGAGCCCAGCCACACCAGCGGGTCGTACTTGCGGTCGACAGCCCGTTCCTTCAGCGGAATCAGCGCGTTGTCCGTGATCTTGATGCCCTCGGGGCAGACCTCCGTGCAGCACTTGGTGATGTTGCAGTAGCCGAGACCGTGCTCGTCCTGGGCCGTCTTCTTGCGGTCCAGGCCGGACTCCTCGGCCGCGTCCAGCGGGTGCATGTCCAGTTCGGCCACCCGCATCAGGAAGCGCGGGCCCGCGAACGCCGTCTTGTTCTCCTCGTGGTCGCGGACGACATGGCAGGTGTCCTGGCACAGGAAGCACTCGATGCACTTGCGGAACTCCTGCGAGCGGTCCACGTCCTCCTGCATCATCCGGTACTCGCCCGGCCCGAGATCCGGCGGCGGCACGAACGCCGGGACCTCGCGCGCCTTCTGGTAGTTGAAACCGACGTTCGTGACCAGGTCCCGGACCACGGGGAAGGCCCGCAGCGGGGTGACCGTGATCGTCTCGTCCTGGGTGAACACCGACATGCGGGTCATGCACATCAGCCGGGGCCGCCCGTTGATCTCCGCGGAGCAGGAACCGCACTTGCCCGCCTTGCAGTTCCAGCGGACGGCGAGATCGGGCGCCTGGGTGGCCTGGAGGCGGTGGATGATGTCCAGCACCACTTCGCCGTCGTTGACCTCGACCTTGAAGTCCTCCAGGTCGCCGCCCTTCACATCGCCCCGCCACACCTTGAAGTGGGCCGTGTAGCCGCTCATTCGTACAGCTCCTCTTCGGCGAGGTACTTGACCAGCTCCTCCTTGTCGAAGAGGGCGAGCAGGTCGGCGCGGATGGGGTCGGTGGTCTCGCGGGTGAGGTCGATCTGGCCCCGGACGGGGTCGGTCGCCGCCAACCCGCCCGTGGGGTCGGTCAGTTGGCACAGCAGGTTGATCCGGCGCCACTCGCGGTCCATCGCCGGATGGTCCTCGCGGGTGTGGCCGCCGCGCGACTCGGTCCGCTCCAGCGCGGCCCGCGCCACACACTCGCTGACCAGCAGCATGTTCCTGAGGTCCAGCGCGAGGTGCCAGCCCGGGTTGAACTGCCGGTGCCCCTCGACCCCGGCCCGCCGGGCCCGGACCCGAAGATCCGCCAGCTTCTCCAGGGCCTGCTCCATCTCACCCTCGCGGCGGATGATGCCGACCAGGTCGTTCATCGCCTGCTGGAGCTCCTGGTGCAGGGTGTATGGGTTCTCCGGAGGGCCTACGGCGGGCTCCGCCCCCTCCGCCGAGAACGGCCGCAGCGCCTCGGCCGCCGCCGCGTCGACCTGGCCCTCGTCCACGGGCGGGCGGTCCGCAGCGAGCCCGGTCGCGTACTCGGCCGCGTGCCAGCCCGCCCGGCGTCCGAACACCAGCAGGTCGGAGAGGGAGTTGCCGCCGAGCCGGTTCGAGCCATGCATGCCGCCGGCCACCTCACCGGCCGCGAACAGCCCCGGCACCCCGCGAGCCGCCGCCGTGTCCGACTCGACCGCGATACCGCCCATCACGTAGTGACAGGTCGGCCCGACCTCCATCGGTTCGGCCGTGATGTCGACGTCGGCCAGCTCCTTGAACTGGTGGTACATGGACGGCAGCCGGCGCCGGATGACCTCGGCGGGCATTCGTGTCGAGACGTCCAGGAAGACCCCGCCGTGCGGGGAACCCCGGCCGGCCTTCACCTCGGAGTTGATCGCGCGGGCCACCTCGTCGCGGGGGAGCAGTTCGGGCGGGCGCCGGTTGTTGTCCGGGTCCTCGTACCAGCGGTCGCCCTCCTCCTCCGACTGGGCGTACTTCTCCTTGAAGACGTCGGGGATGTACTCGAACATGAACCGCTTGCCCTCGGAGTTCCTGAGCACCCCGCCGTCGCCACGGACCGACTCGGTGACGAGGATGCCCTTCACCGACGGCGGCCAGACCATGCCGGTCGGGTGGAACTGGACGAACTCCATGTTCAGCAGGGGCGCGCCGGCGAGCAGCGCCAGTGCGTGGCCGTCGCCGGTGTACTCCCACGAGTTCGACGTCACCTTGAAGGACTTGCCGATGCCACCGGTCGCGATCACGACGGCCGGGGCCTCGAGGACGAAGAAACGGCCGGTCTCGCGGTCGTAGGCGAAGACTCCGGAGACGCGAGAGCCGTCTTTGAGGACCCGGGTGACCGTGCACTCCTGGTAGACCTTCAGGCGGGACTCGTAGTCACCGGTCTCCTTGTGGTCCTCCTGCTGGAGCGAGACGATCTTCTGCTGGAGCGTGCGGATCAGTTCGAGGCCGGTGCGGTCGCCGACGTGGGCGAGGCGCGGGTACTCATGGCCGCCGAAGTTGCGCTGCGAGATCCGGCCGTCCTTCGTACGGTCGAACAGGGCGCCCCAGGTCTCCAGCTCCCAGACCCGGTCCGGGGCCTCCTGGGCGTGCAGTTCGGCCATCCGCCACTGGTTGAGGAACTTCCCGCCGCGCATGGTGTCGCGGAAGTGGACCTGCCAGTTGTCGTTCGAATTGGCGTTGCCCATGCTGGCCGCGATGCCGCCCTCGGCCATCACCGTGTGCGCCTTGCCGAACAGCGACTTGCAGATCACGGCCGTACGGGCACCGCGCTCGCGGGCCTCGATGGCGGCGCGGAGACCGGCACCCCCGGCGCCCACCACGACGACGTCCCACTCCTGCCGGTCGACCACGGACATCAGAAGGCACCTTCAATCTAGAAGAAGCGCGGATCGTCGAAAGCGCCGGAGGCGACGAGATACACGTAGAAGTCGGCGAGCGCCACGCTCACCAACGACGCCCAGGCGAGCTGCATGTGCCTGGCGTTGAGCTTCCCGACCCACTGCCACATCCGGTAGCGCACGGGATGCCTGGAGAAGTGCCTGAGCTTGCCGCCGACGATGTGCCGGCAGGAGTGGCACGAGATCGTGTACGCCCAGATCAGCACGATGTTGATCAGGAAGACGAGGGTGCCGAGGCCCATGTGCCCCCACTCGTACCGCTCGTTGCGGAACGAGAGCACGGTGTCGTAGGTCAGGATCCCGGCGACCACGATCGCGGCGTAGAAGAAGTACCGGTGGATGTTCTGCAGGATCAGCGGGAAGCGGGTCTCACCGGTGTACTTCTTGTGCGGCTCGGCCACCGCGCAGGCCGGCGGGGACGCCCAGAAACCCCGGTAGTAGGCCTTGCGGTAGTAGTAGCAGGTCAGGCGGAAGCCGAGCGGGAAGATCAGGATGATGATCGCGGGGGAGATGCCCCACCAGCTGCCGAAGATCTCCCAGTTGGGGCCGTGGCGCATGGGTTCGCAGCGCTCGGCGAGACAGGGGGAGTAGAACGGCGAGACATACGGGGCCGCGTAGTAGTCCGTGTCGGCGAAGGCCCGCCAGGTCGAGTACACGATGAAGGCGAGCAGCCCGGCGGCGGTGACCGCCGGTGCCAGCCACCAGCGGTCGGTGCGCAGGTGAGAGGCGTCGATCGCGGCGCGCGTACCGGTGCGTACGCCGCCGCGGGCGCTATGGGATTCGGTGTCGGGGGGTTCCGTACCAGTGGCCAACTCTTGACTCCGGTCGGGTTCAGGGGGCTCGGCGGTCGCGGGCGCCGAGTCCCTCGTCGTCCGAGTCCGTCCACAGGGTGTTGTCGTACGGGGTGTCGGAGATCGAGACGAGATCAGGGCGGCGCGCCTTGGCGAGCGCCGGGTCGGTCTCCTTCAGCAGCGCGAGGCTCTCGCGCAGCCGGTCGGCGTCGATCCGCACACGGCGCATCTCCAGACCGCTGCTGCCCAGCTGCTGCTCCAGGCGCTTGACGTACCTGAGCACCTCGTCGAGCGAGCGCTGTGCCGCTACCAGTTCGTCGTTCACGGACATGACGTGACCTCACTTCCGTGGGCGGGGATGCCCTGGACGGGAACGGTCATGCGCCTGCGAGTGTTGCGCGTCACACCGGCCGGTGTGAAGGGACGTGCACGGATTGGCGGATCGTGAGCCTCCGTGCGCGCCCCTCGTGCGCCGTCGATTGCGCCGCACGGGTGGGCTTCCCGGTCGTTGTCGCCGTGTCGCCGTCCGTTGCCGAACCCTTTCCTCTTCAGTGGCCGCATACATGTGATCAGCTCCATATACCGCCAAAAGTGATCATAACGCCCGCGGCTCCCGGAGGTAAGCAGAGATGTCCAACGACGGCGTCGGACTGCGCGCGGTCACGCGCTCGGTCGCCTTCCTGACCGCGGGCGCGCTCGCGGTGACCGCGCTCTCCGGGTGCAGCTCCGAGGAGAAGCGGAGCAAGCCCCTCGCCGCGCAGGACATCGCGCCCGCCGCCCGCGACCGGGTCGCCGACGGCGGCACCCTGCACTGGGCCGTGGACGCCGTACCGGAGACCCTGAACACGTTCCAGTCGGACGCGGACGCGACCAGCACCACCGTCGCCCAGGCGGTCCTCCCGTCGATGTACCGGCTCGACGCGAACGGGCGCCCGCAGGTCCATCCCGACTACCTGGAGTCGGCGAAGGTCGTCGAGACCGAGCCGAAGCAGGTCGTGCTGTACAAGCTGAACCAGCAGGCCGTGTGGAGCGACGGCCGGGAGATCGGCGCCGCAGACTTCGCCGCCCAGTGGCGCGCCCTGTCCGGCAAGGACTCCGCGTACTGGACCGCTCGCAACGCCGGCTACGACCGCATCGAGAAGATCGAACGCGGGGCCGACGACCTGGAGGTCCGGGTCACCTTCGCGCGGCCGTACGCCGACTGGCGTTCGCTGTTCTCACCGCTGTACCCGAAGGACGTCATGGGCACCCCGGACTCCTTCAACGACTCCGCCCGCAAGAAACTCAAGGTCACCGCCGGTCCCTTCACCCTGAAGAAGGTCGACCGCAAGGACGACGAGGTCATCCTCACCCGCAGTGCGCGCTGGTGGGGCCACCCGGCCAAGCTGGACCAGATCGTGCTCCGCGCCGTGCCGCGCGACAAGCGGGCGGCCGCGCTGGCCGCCGGGGAGATCGAGCTCGCCGACGTCGACTCCGAGGCCCTCGGCCGCATCGGCCTCGCGGCCCGTGCGGGAGCCAAGCCCGGCAGCAGCCCCCTCGCGGGGCCGGGCAGACTCCCCGGGCACGGCTCCGCCGGCAACCTGAGCGCCGCCGACGCGCTGCGCGCCTGGGCCCTCGCTCACGGCGACGACGAGGAGGACGCCGACGAGGAGCTCAGCGCCCGGCAGAAGGAGCGCAGGGCGCTCGCCGCCTACAAGCGTGAGCAGACTGCCCTGAAGGGCTTCGAGGTCCGCAGGTCCCTGGAGCCCGCCTACACCCAGCTGGCCCTCAACGGCGCCTCCGGCCCGCTCGCCGACGAGCGGGTCCGCCGGGCCGTGGCCCGCGCCATCGACCGCAAGGCGCTGGCCGGTGTCGTCCTCTCCCCGCTCGGGCTGCCGGCCGTGCCGGTCGGCAGTCACCTCGCGCTCTCCGGCCAGGACGCCTACGCCGACAACAGCGGCGCGCTCGGCGGCCAGGACACCGAGGAGGCGCAGGCACTCCTCGCGGACGCCGGGTGGGTGGCCGGCGGCAAGGTCGAGAAGGAGAAGAAGGAGAAGAAGAAGGGCGAGAAGGCCGCGGGGGCCGAGGGCAAGAAGACCGGGCGGGACTCCGAGAAGGAGGACGACGGCACGTATGTCGTCGGTGAGGACGACAAGGGCGACGACAAGGAGCCCAAGGACCACCACAAGGGTGCGGACGGTCCTCAGCATCTCGCTCAGGACGGCAAGCAGTACGCGAACAAGCTGAGGCAGGGCGGCGCGCCCGGGGCCTACGCCCCGAAGGGCACGGCGGCTCCGGCGGCCGGGGCGACGAAGGTGCTGGCCAAGAAGGGCAAGGCGCTCGCCCTGCGGTTCGTGCTGCCGTCGGGGCCCGGGTCCGGGACCCTGCGGACGGTGGCCGGGCGGATCTCCTCGATGCTGGAGAAGGTCGGTATCCGGACGGAGATCTCCAAGGTCTCCGACGAGAGCTACTTCAAGGACCACATCGCGTCCGGGCAGTACGACCTCGCGTTGTACTCCTGGCCCTCGTCCGCGTTCCCCGCCACCGACGCCCGCCCGATCTTCGCGAAGCCGGTGCCGGCCGCGGACGGCTCGCTGAACGTCGAGCAGAACTACACGCGGGTCGGCACCGACCAGGTGGACCAGCTCTTCGACCAGGCCGTCGCCACTCTCGACGAGGGCAAGAGCCGCAGCCTGATCCGCAAGGCCGATTCCCGTATCTGGGCCGCCGCCGGATCCATCCCGCTCTATCAGCGGCCCCAGCTGACCGCCGCGAAGAAGGACGTGGTCAACGCCGGTGCCTTCGGATTCCAGACGCCCGTCTACGAGGACATGGGCTTCCTGAAGAAGGGCGTGAAAGCCTCGGCCGGGCCGTCCGCGGACTGAGCCCGGCGAGCCCCTGCCCGGGAGGCACCGTACGATGGGGTGAGGCCGTGGCGTGTCAAGCCCGGCAGGCCCGCGTCACACGGACGTTCGTAGCAGGGCCTTCTCACCACTTGGGAGTACGCCGCAATATGGCCACGCGCCACGACATCCGCAATGTCGCCATCGTCGCCCACGTCGACCACGGCAAGACGACTCTTGTCGACGCCATGCTGAAGCAGGCCGGCGCCTTCGCCGCGCACGCCGCCGAGTCGCTCGACGACCGCATGATGGACTCGAACGACCTGGAGCGTGAGAAGGGCATCACGATCCTGGCCAAGAACACGGCCGTGAAGTACCACCCGAAGGATGGCGGCGACGTCATCACCATCAACATCATCGACACCCCCGGCCACGCCGACTTCGGTGGCGAGGTCGAGCGTGGTCTGTCGATGGTGGACGCGGTGGTCCTGCTCGTCGACGCGTCCGAGGGCCCGCTGCCGCAGACCCGTTTCGTGCTGCGCAAGGCGCTTCAGCAGCGCCTGCCGGTCATCCTGTGCATCAACAAGACCGACCGCCCGGACTCGCGGATCGACGAGGTCGTCAACGAGACGTACGACCTCTTCCTGGACCTGGACGCGGACGAGGAGCAGATCGAGTTCCCCATCGTCTACGCGTGTGCGCGTGACGGTGTCGCCTCGCTGACCAAGCCGGAGAACGGCACGGTCCCGGCGGACAGCGACAGCCTGGAGCCGTTCTTCTCCACGATCCTGTCGCATGTCCCGGCCCCGGAGTACGACGAGACGGCCCCCCTCCAGGCGCACGTCACGAACCTGGACGCCGACAACTTCCTCGGCCGTATCGCGCTCCTCCGCGTCGAGCAGGGCGAGCTGCGCAAGGGCCAGACCGTCACCTGGATCAAGCGCGACGGCACGATGTCCAACGTCCGCATCACCGAGCTGCTGATGACCGAGGCGCTCACCCGCAAGCCCGCCGAGATGGCCGGCCCCGGTGACATCTGTGCCGTCGCCGGTATCCCGGACATCATGATCGGCGAGACCCTCGCCGACCCTGAGAACCCGATCCCGCTGCCGCTCATCACGGTCGACGAGCCGGCCATCTCGATGACCATCGGTACGAACACCTCGCCGCTGGTCGGCCGGGGCGGCACCGGCAAGGGCGCCTCGGCCAAGGCCGCGGTGAAGGACCGCAAGGTGACCGCCCGCCAGGTCAAGGACCGCCTCGACCGCGAGCTGATCGGTAACGTCTCCCTCCGTGTGCTCGACACCGAGCGCCCGGACGCCTGGGAGGTCCAGGGCCGTGGAGAGCTCGCGCTGGCCATCCTGGTCGAGCAGATGCGCCGTGAGGGCTTCGAGCTGACGATCGGCAAGCCGCAGGTCGTCACCAAGATCGTCGACGGCAAGGTGTACGAGCCCGTCGAGCGCATGACGATCGACGTCCCCGAGGAGCACATGGGCGCGGTCACGCAGCTCATGGGCGTCCGCAAGGGCCGTATGGACAACATGTCGAACCACGGCTCCGGTTGGGTCCGCATGGAGTTCGTCGTGCCGTCCCGCGGCCTGATCGGCTTCCGTACGGAGTTCCTGACCGGCACCCGTGGCACGGGCATCGCCCACTCCATCCACGAGGGCCACGAGCCGTGGTTCGGCACCCTGACGACCCGTAACAACGGCTCGTTGGTCGCCGACCGCGCCGGTGCCGTCACCGCCTTCGCGATGACGAACCTTCAGGAGCGCGGCGTGCTGTTCACCGACCCGGGCACCGAGGTGTACGAGGGCATGATCGTCGGCGAGAACTCGCGCTCCGACGACATGGACGTGAACATCACCAAGGAGAAGAAGCTCACGAACATGCGGTCCGCCTCGGCCGACTCGTTCGAGGCGATCGTCCCGCCGCGCAAGCTCTCCCTGGAGCAGTCCCTGGAGTTCTGCCGCGACGACGAGTGCGTCGAGGTGACTCCGGAAGCGGTCCGCATCCGTAAGGTCAACCTGGACGCCCGCGAGCGCGCCCGCGCCGCGAGCCGCGCCAAGCACGGCTGATCCCACCGCCGGCGACCGTCGGCAGCCCGGTTCTCCGACACGCGGGGAACCGGGCTGCAAGCATGCCCACCGATACCTGTCCGTGACCTATGAGTGACCGTCCGGATATCGGTAACCCGCCCAGGTGTTTCGGACATGTGAACAGAAATCCATTGCGGTATGTCCGTTTTGACGGTCTGTCGGTTCACGTGTCAAGCGCGCGCAGGTGTCAATCTTTGCAATTTTTCCTCAAAATATGGTCGGTAGGGAGATCCCTATGCCTTCCGCCCTTGACGCGCGTTGAACACTTTGGCGAAAGTTCCCCCAAACCACAGAACCTGCCGGTATCTGTGCTGCGCTCAACTCTCCAACCCCCCGGGGGAAGTACACACATGACCAGTCCAGTCGCCTTGGACCCCGAGCTCGAGACGGACGCCGAGCCTGTCAAGGGCGAGCAGAAGCTCGAGGGTCGTTCTCCCGGCCAGTTGATGTGGCAGCGCTTCAAGCGTGACCGTACCGGTGTCATCTGCGCCGTGGTAGTGATTTTGTACTTCGTGGTCTCGCTGGCCGCGCCGCTGCTGGTCAAGCTGAGCGGGACCGACCCGTACACGCTGTACGGGCAGGACCCGACCTACGCCGACAAGCCGATCCTGGACCAGTTCGGGCTTCCCCTGGGCTACTTCGGCGGCGTCTCCGGCGACCACTGGTTCGGTGTGGAGCCGCAGTACGGCCGCGACCTGTTCGCCATGCTCGTGTACGGCATGCGGACGTCGCTGTTCATGGCCCTCGGTGTGACGGTCCTGCTGATGGTCACGGGCGTGATCATCGGTCTGATCGGCGGCTACTTCGGTGGTCGCACCGACTACTGGATCGGCCGGGTCACCGACTTCTTCCTGTCCTTCCCCCAGCAGCTGTTCTTCATCGCCTTCATGCCCGTGGTCACCGCGTTCTTCGTCGACCCGCGGGAGGAGACCCCCACGTACTTCCGCGCACTGGCGATGCTGATCGTGCTGTGGCTGCTGGGCTGGATGAGCATGGCCCGCCTCGTTCGCTCCACCGTGCTGTCCCTGCGGGAGCGGGAGTTCGTCGAGGCCGCCAAGGTCTCCGGCGCCTCCCCGGGGCGGATCGTCCGCAAGGAGATCCTGCCGAACGTGGTGACGCCGATCCTGGTGCAGTTCACGTTCCAGCTGCCCAGCACCATCCTCACCATCGCCTTCCTTTCCTTCGCCGGAGTCGGTTTCGTCGAGCCGACTCCGGACTGGGGACGACTGTTCGCCGCAGCTGCCAACTACACCGAGCAGGACCCGGCGTTCCTCTTCTTCCCCGGCCTGGCGCTGGTGATCTTCGTTCTGGCCTTCAACCTCCTCGGAGACTCGGTCCGGGACGCTTTCGACCCCAAGTCCGGGCGGTAACTCGTCCATTGGTGGGGGGTGGCTGCCGCCCCCGCGTCGGCCTACCAGCCGCGTCAGGCAGTACTCATGGATAACAACCGACAGGTAGGTATTCGCCTCATGAAGCCCATCAGCTCGCGCAGAGCGCGCGCCGTCATCGTCGCCCTCGCGGCCGGTTCCCTGGCCCTCACGGCCTGCTCCAAGAACGAGGGCGGCGACTCCGGTACCGACTCGAAGAAGGACCAGAGCGAAGCATCGGTCCAGTCGAAGGCGGTCACCTACGCCGACGCCGCGGGTTCGACGGGTCCTGCCGAGGATGTCGCCGGCGCCAAGCCCGGTGGCACGATCAGCGTGTACCAGGAGGCGGGCCTCTCGCACCTGGACCCGGGCCAGATCTACGTCTCCGACGCCGGT
This sequence comes from Streptomyces canus, assembly GCF_001514145.1. Classification (GTDB taxonomy): domain Bacteria; phylum Actinomycetota; class Actinomycetes; order Streptomycetales; family Streptomycetaceae; genus Streptomyces; species Streptomyces canus. The sequence continues at coordinate 244,429 of NZ_KQ948657.1, read as the reverse complement.
CAGGTCGCCAACCTGCTGTTCCGTCGCCTGACCCAGTTCAAGGAGGACGGCAAGGGCGGCGTCTCGGTCGTGGGTGACCTCGCGACCGACTCGGGCAAGTCCTCGGACGGCGGCAAGACCTGGACCTTCACGCTGAAGGACGGCATCAAGGACCAGAACGGCAACGCCATCACGTCCGCCGACGTCCGCCACACGGTCGAGCGCCAGTACGCGAGCTTCATCTTCGACGGCCCGACCTACCTGCAGACCTGGCTGAGCGGCGCGGACTACCGCAAGGCGCTCCCGGACGGCGGCTTCGGCAAGAAGCACCTGCCTGCGTCGGTGCTCGACACCCCGGACGACAAGACGGTCGTCTTCCACTTCGACACCGCGCGCCCGGACCTGCCGCAGACCCTGGCCATGGCCGGCTACGCCATCGTCCCGGAGAAGACGGACACGAAGGCGGCCTACGACAAGGCCCCGGTCGCCACCGGCCCGTACAAGATCGCCTCGAACAAGGTCGGCAAGGAGCTCGTCCTCACGAAGAACACCAACTGGGACCCGAAGACCGACTCCGTGCGCCACCAGTACGCGAACGGCTTCGACTTCCAGTTCGGCATCACCGAGTCGACCCAGACCAAGCGTCTGATCGCCGACCAGGGCGCGGACAAGAACGCCATCCAGCTCACCGGCGCCGTCGAGGCCACGCAGATCCAGGACGTCATCGGCAACCCGGCCGTCAACAAGCGCACGGTCAAGGGCTACCAGCCCTACGTCATGCAGCTGACCTTCAACCTGGACCGCGTGAAGGACCTCAAGGTCCGTCAGGCCATCACCTACGCGGTCAACTCCAAGTCGCTCATCGCCGGTGAGGGTGGCGCGTACGGCGGCGACGTGGCCCCGAACTACTTCGCCCCGACCCTGCCGGGCTACGAGGCGAACTACGACCCCTACGGCCGTCTGAAGACGCCGCAGGGCAACATCGCGAAGGCCAAGGAGATCCTCAAGGGCGTTCCGGCGGCCGAGAAGAAGGTCGTCTTCGCCTACTCCAACAGCGAGGCCGGTCAGAAGCGCAAGGTCGCCATCGAGGACGCCCTCAGCAAGGTCGGCTTCGACGTCGTCTCCAAGGAGGTCGACGCGGCGAGCTACTACGAGCAGATCGGCAAGCTCAAGAACCCGTACGACATCTACATCACGGGTTGGGGCCAGGACTGGCCGTCCGCGGGCACGGTGATCACGCCCATCTACGACGGCACCCAGGTCGCCGACGGTTCCTCGAACTACTCGCACGTCAAGGACCCGAAGGTCGACGCCCTCATCAAGCAGGCGCTCTCCGAGGACCCGACCGCGGCCGCCAAGACGTGGAAGGAAGCCCAGCACTACCTGCTGGAGAAGATCATCCCGGCTGCCCCGCTCTGGTACACCAAGCAGTTCCAGCTCTCCGGGTCGAACATCGGCGGCGCCCGCTACGGCTCGGTGTCCAGCCTCATCGACATCACCCGCCTGTACGTGAAGTCGTAACTCTCTACGGCTGATCGCGGGGGTGCGCACCAGGCGGAGCGCACCCCCGCACCTCCGTGAAACCTCCCACCGTCTCCGCAGAGAGCAGCCCTCCCGCCATGTTTCAGTTCATCATCCGGCGCACGGTCGGTGCCCTGGTCACCCTGTTCCTCATCGGCGCCGCCACGTTCTTCCTGTTCGTCGCAGCGCCCTCCGACTACGCCTCCCTGGCCTGTGGCAAGGACTGCTCGCCCGCGAGACTGGAGGACATCCGCCAGGCGCTCGGCCTCAACCTGCCGATCCACCAGCAGTTCTGGGACTTCATGTCCGGCATCGTGATGGGCCGTGACTATCCGACCGGGCATTGCAGCGCGCCCTGCCTGGGCCAGTCGTTCTACTCGGGCGACATGGTCTGGTCGACGATCATGGACCGTTTCCCGACGACCCTCACGCTCACCGCGGGCGGCGCGGTCGTCTTCGTCATCGTCGGTGTCGGCGCCGGCATGATCGCCGCCTACCGGCGCGGCACCCTGATCGACAAGGTCGCCACCGGTGTGTCCATGGTGCTCAGTTCGTTCCAGATCTACGTGCTCGGACCGATCGTCCTGCTGATCTTCGTCTACAGCACGGGCTGGATGGACAACCCCGCGTACCACCCGATCACCGAGGACCCGTGGACCTGGTTCACCGGCATGCTGCTCCCCGTGCTGGTGATGGCCACCATCTTCACCGCGCAGTACACGCGTATGGCCCGCTCCTCGATGATCGAGCAGCTCGCGGAGGAGCACGTCCGCACCGCCCGCGCCAAGGGCATGTCGAACAAGTACGTGTTCTTCCGCTACGCCTGGCGCGGTTCGATGATCCCGATCGTCACCGTCCTCGGCATCGACATCAGCGCGATGCTCGGCGGCGCCGTGGTCACCGAGATCACCTTCTCGCTCCAGGGGATCGGCCGTCTCGCCGTGGACGGCGCGGTCCACAAGGACCTGCCGCTCACCATGGGCGTCATGCTGTTCGGTGCCTTCTTCATCCTGATCGTCAACATCCTCACCGACATCGCGTACGCCTACATCGACCCGCGCGTCCGGCTCTCCTAGGAAGAACGAACCACCGTGACCACACTGACCAAGACCGAGGACGCGCCGGCCCCGACCGGTCCGGAGAGCTTCCTCTCGGTGCGTGATCTGAAGGTGCAGTTCTCCACCGAGGACGGCATCGTCAAGGCGGTCGACGGCCTCTCCTTCGACGTCGAGCGCGGCAAGACCCTGGGCATCGTCGGCGAGTCCGGCTCCGGCAAGTCCGTCACCAACCTGACGATCCTGGGCCTGCACAACCCGCGTTCCAGCTCCGTCGACGGCGAGATCGTCCTCGACGGCAAGGAACTCGTCACCGCCACCGAGCGGGAGCTGGAGCAGCTCCGCGGCAACAAGATGGCGATGATCTTCCAGGACCCGCTGACCGCGCTGTCGCCGTTCTACACGGTGGGCCGCCAGCTGTCCGAGCCGTTCATGAAGCACCGCGGCGCCTCCAAGAAGGACGCCAGGGACCGGGCCATCCAGCTGCTGGAGAAGGTCGGCATCCCTCAGCCCAAGGCGCGCTTCGACGACTACCCGCATCAGTTCTCCGGCGGTATGCGCCAGCGCGCGATGATCGCCATGGCGCTGATGTGCGACCCCGAGCTGCTGATCGCCGACGAGCCGACCACCGCGCTGGACGTCACCGTGCAGGCCCAGATCCTGGACCTGCTCAAGGACCTCCAGCAGGAGTTCGGCTCCGCGATCATCTTCATCACGCACGACCTCGGCGTCATCTCGAACATGGCCGACGACCTGCTGGTGATGTACGCGGGCCGGGCCGTGGAGCGCGGTTCCGTCCGGGAGGTCCTGGGCGCGCCCAAGCACCCCTACACGTGGGGCCTGCTGAGCTCCATGCCCCGCCTGGACGGCGACATCAACGAGGCGTTGGAGCCGATCCCCGGCTCGCCGCCCTCGCTGCTCAACCCGCCCACCGGCTGCCCGTTCCACCCGCGGTGCGCCTTCAAGGACGAGGTGCCGGGCACGCTGTGCACCGACTCCCGTCCGCCGCTGGGCGAGGGGCGCGCCTCCGCGTGCCACCTGACGGCCGAGCAGAAGCAGTCCATCTTCATCGACAAGATCCAGCCCCGGCTGCGCTAGGGAGATCCGAGACATGAGCGACAACCTCACCCTCCCCGCCCAGCAGGGTTCGACCGGTTCCTCGACCGAGGAACTCCTCAAGGTCGAGGGCCTGACGAAGCACTTCCCGATCTACGGCGGCTTCCCGATCAAACGCAAAGTCGGCGCCGTCCAGGCCGTCGACGGGGTCGACCTGACGGTCGGCGTCGGCGAGAGCGTCGGCCTGGTCGGCGAGTCCGGCTGCGGCAAGTCGACGACGGGCCGGCTGATCACGCGGCTCCTGGAGCCGACGGCGGGCAAGATCACGTACTCCGGTCAGGACATCACGCACGCCTCGCGCCGCCAGCTGGCGCCGGTGCGGTCCGAGATCCAGATGATCTTCCAGGACCCGTACTCCTCGCTGAACCCGCGTCAGACCGTCGGCTCGATCATCAAGTCGCCGATGGAGGTCAACGGGATCGAGCCGGAGGGCGGCCGGGAGAAGAAGGTCCGCGAGCTCCTCGAGCTGGTCGGCCTCAACCCCGAGCACTACAACCGCTTCCCGCACGAGTTCTCCGGCGGCCAGCGCCAGCGCATCGGCGTGGCTCGCGCGCTGGCCCTCCAGCCCAAGCTGATCGTGGCGGACGAGCCGGTCTCCGCGCTGGACGTGTCGATCCAGGCGCAGGTCGTCAACCTGCTCAAGAAGGTTCAGGACGAGCTGGGCATCGCCTTCCTGTTCATCGCCCACGACCTGGCCGTCGTACGGCACTTCTCGCAGCGCGTCGCGGTCATGTACCTCGGCAAGATCGTCGAGGTCGGCGACCGGGAGTCGATCTACAACCGGCCCCGGCACCCGTACACGCACGCCCTGCTCTCCGCGGTGCCGGAGGTCGACATCGACGGCACGGGTGCGAGCCGCGAGCGGATCCGCCTGTCCGGCGACGTCCCCTCGCCGATCCTGCCGCCGTCCGGCTGCCGCTTCCGCACCCGGTGCTGGAAGGCGCAGGACAAGTGCGCCACGGACGAGCCGCCGCTGGTCCAGATCTCCGGCAACCTGGCCGGCCACCTCACGGCCTGCCACTTCCCGGAGGACCCGACCACCGCCCGTGACGAGGACGTCATCATGGACCCGGCGCTGCAGGCGCTGGAGGACGTGACGGACTCGACCGACGAGGCGCCGGCCAAGGACTGACGCGCCCTGCACGACCCCCGGCCGGGGCGGAGGCGATGTGCTTCCGCCCCGGCCGCGGTTTCCCCCTGGCTGGCCGTGCCGACGCCGGTGGGGTGACCGGGGGAGGGGACGCCCACGTCGGCCTGGCGGCGCCTGGACCTGCCGGCGGCCTGGCCTGTCGTCCCCCTGACACACCGGCACGTTGGCTTGGCGGGCCCCTGATCCACGGGCGGCTGGGTCTGGCGGTGCCGCGATCTGCCGGCGGTCCCGTGAGTCACGGGCACCTTGGCCTGGCGGTTGCCCGCCTCACCGGCGGCTTGGTCTATGGGCGCCGTGGCTCGGCGGCGCTGCGATTTGTTGTCCCGGGCCCCGTCGCGCCGGCTCTTTGGCCGATCGGCGGCTTGGGCCGCGGGCACCCTGATTCAGGGGCACCTGACACGCCGACACTCCGCCCCCTTCAACTCCTCGTCCCCCTTCAACTCCTCGTCCCCCTGACCTCCGGCTCCCTGACCTCCGTCCCCCTGACCTCCGTCCCCCTGACCTCCGGCCCCCGTCCTGCTGGCGGCTGGTCCGTCGGCACCGTGGCTCGGTGGCACCTGGCACGCAGGGCGATGGTGTAACCGGCGACGCATTCCAGCGCCTCGCCCGTGGACACGCCCCGATCTCTTCCCCCTCGACCCATTGCCCTCAGGCCCCCTGGCGCCCCGGCAGCGTGGCCGGCGGGCACCGTGGCTCGGCGGCACCTGGTACTCCGGCGCCCGCCCCCTCGACCTCTCGCCCCCGAACCCTTGCCCCCGACCTCCGGCACCCTGACGCCCCGGCACCTTGACCTGGTTTCACCTGCCGCCTCGGCCCCCCCGACCTGCCGCCCTCCACCCACCGTCCCCCACCCCCAAAGGCCTACCCAGGCGTGCGAAATGCCCCTCTCGGTTCGATATTGGCCGGTAACGGATCAGTCTTGAGGAGGCACTCCATGCGTGGAGCCACGCACGCCAAATGGGCCGCTTGCGCGGCGGCGGTAGCCCTCGCGGGGACGGCCTGCGGTGGGGACAGCGGCAGCGACAGCGGCAGCGGCAGCAGCGACGGGGGCGCCGCGCTGAGCTCCTCCTGGGGTGACCCGCAGAACCCGTTGGAGCCGGCCAACACCAACGAGGTGCAGGGCGGCAAGGTCCTCGACATGATCTTCCGGAGCCTGAAGAAGTACAACCCGGAGACCGGCAAGGCCGAGGACATGCTCGCCGAGAAGATCGACACGAGCGACTCGCAGAACTTCACGATCACGGTCAAGAGCGGCTGGACCTTCAGCAACGGCGAGAAGGTCACCGCCAAGTCGTTCGTGGACGCCTGGAACTACGGAGCCTCCCTCAAGAACAACCAGAAGAACGCCTACTTCTTCGGCTACATCGACGGATACGACAAGACGCACCCGGAGGACGGCAGCAAGCAGAGCGCCGACACCCTCTCCGGACTGAAGGTCACCGGCGCGCAGACCTTCACCGTCAAGCTCAACCAGAAGTTCTCGACCTTCCCCGACACCCTCGGCTACCCCGCCTACGCCCCGCTCCCGCAGGCCTTCTTCAACGACCACGCCGCCTGGCTGCAGAAGCCCGTCGGGAACGGGCCGTACACCATCGACTCGTACACCAAGGGCTCAGAGATGGCCCTGAAGAAGTGGGACGGCTACCCCGGCCCGGACAAGGCCCAGAACGGCGGAGTCACCCTCAAGGTCTACACCGACAACAACACCGCCTACACCGACCTCCTGGCCGGCAACCTCGACCTGGTGGACGACGTCCCGGCCGCCCAGCTCAAGAACGCCAAGAACGACCTCGGCGACCGCTACATCAACACCCCGGCCGGCATCATCCAGACCCTCGCCTTCCCGTTCTACGACAAGAGGTGGAACGCGCCCGGGATGGAGAAGGTCCGCACCGGCCTCTCCCGGGCGATCAACCGCGACCAGATCACGGAGACGATCTTCCAGAAGACCCGCACCCCCGCCACCGACTGGACCTCCCCGGTCCTCGGCAAGGAGGGCGGCTTCCAGGACGGACTGTGCGGGGACGCCTGCGACTACGACCCCGCCGCCGCCAAGAAGCTCATCCAGGACGGCGGCGGACTCCCCGGCGGTCAGATCAAGATCACGTACAACGCGGACACCGGCTCCCACAAGCAGTGGGTCGACGCCGTCTGCAACTCCATCAACAACGCGCTCGACAACGACAAGGCCTGCGTCGGCAACCCCGTCGGCACCTTCGCCGACTTCCGCAGCCAGATCACCGCGAAGAAGATGAGCGGCCCCTTCCGGGCGGGCTGGCAGATGGACTACCCGCTCATCCAGAACTTCCTCCAGCCGCTCTACTACACCAACGCCTCCTCCAACGACGGCAAGTGGTCCAACAAGGACTTCGACAAGCTCGTCAACGAGGCCAACGCCGAGACCGACACCACCAAGGCGGTGGAGAAGTTCCAGGAGGCCGAGAAGGTCGTACGGGACAACATGGCCGCCATCCCGCTCTGGTACCAGAACGGCAGCGCCGGCTACTCGGAGCGGCTCTCGAACGTGAAGCTCAACCCGTTCAGCGTCCCCGTCTACAACGAGATCAAGGTCGGCTGACCCCGCCATGGGACGGTACGTCGTCCGGCGTCTGCTCCAGATGATCCCGGTGTTCATCGGGTCGACCCTGCTGATCTTCCTCATGGTGAACGTGATGGGTGACCCCATCGCGGGCCTGTGCGGCGACAAGCAGTGCGACGCGGCGACGTCCGCCCAGCTCAAGAAGGAGTTCGGCCTCGACAAGCCGGTCTGGCAGCAGTACCTGACCTACATGGGCCACGTCTTCACCGGCGACTTCGGCACCGCGTTCAACGGCCAGAAGGTCACCGAGCTGATGGCGACGTCGTTCCCCGTGACCATCCGGCTGACGATCGTCGCGATCCTCATCGAGATCGTCGTCGGCATCACCCTGGGCGTGATCACCGGACTCAAGCGCGGCCGGCCCGTCGACACCTCGGTCCTCCTCCTCACCCTCGTCGTGATCTCCATCCCCACCTTCGTCACCGGTCTGCTGCTCCAGCTCCTCCTCGGCGTCGAGTGGGGCTGGATCAAACCCTCGGTGTCCACGGAGGCCGGCTTCGGCGAGCTGCTCGTGCCGGGCCTGGTCCTCGCGTCGGTGTCACTGGCGTACGTGACCCGGCTGACCCGCACGTCGATCGCGGAGAACCGGCGCTCGGACTACGTCCGTACGGCGGTGGCCAAGGGCCTGCCGAGACAGCGGGTCATCGTCAGGCATCTGCTCCGCAACTCGCTCATCCCGGTGGTCACCTTCATCGGCACCGACATCGGCGCCCTGATGGGCGGTGCGATCGTCACCGAGCGCATCTTCAACATCCACGGCGTGGGCTACCAGCTCTACCAGGGCATCCTGCGCCAGAACACCCAGACCGTGGTCGGTTTCGTCACCGTGCTCGTCCTGGTCTTCCTGGTCGCCAACCTGCTCGTCGACCTCCTGTACGCCGTCCTCGACCCCAGGATCCGCTATGCCTGAATCCCAGGAACAAGAGGGAGCCATCGCCGGGACCGGAGCGGGCGGTGCGATGGATCTCGCGGTGAGCGAGGCGACCACCCTGGAGAAGGGTCCCGACGATACGACTCCTCTGGACAAACCCCGCTCCCTCTGGTCCGACGCCTGGCGCGACCTGCGCCGCAACCCCGTCTTCATCATCTCCGCCCTGGTGATCATCTTCCTGGTCGTCATCTCCCTGTGGCCTTCGCTGATCACCTCGGGCAACCCCCTCAAGTGCGACCTCTCCAAGGCCCAGGAGGGCTCCCAGCCGGGCCATCCCTTCGGCTACGACGGCCAGGGCTGCGACGTCTACACGCGCACGGTGTACGGCGCCCGTACGTCGGTGACGGTGGGCGTCTGCGCCACGCTGGGCGTCGCGATCCTCGGGTCGGTCCTCGGCGGCCTCGCCGGGTTCTTCGGAGGCTTCTCCGACTCGATCCTGTCCCGCACCACCGACATCTTCTTCGCGATCCCGGTGGTCCTCGGCGGCCTGGTGCTCCTGTCGGTCGTCACGAGCAGCACGGTGTGGCCGGTCATCGGGTTCATGGTGCTGCTGGGGTGGCCGCAGATCTCCCGCATCGCGCGCGGCTCGGTCATCACCGCCAGACAGAACGACTACGTACAGGCCGCCAGGGCTCTCGGCGCCTCCAACTCCCGCCTGCTGCTGCGCCACATCGCCCCGAACGCGGTCGCCCCGGTGATCGTGGTCGCGACCATCGCGCTCGGCACCTACATCGCCCTGGAGGCGACCCTGTCCTACCTCGGCGTGGGCCTCAAACCCCCCACGGTCAGCTGGGGCATCGACATCTCCGCCGCCTCCGCCTACATCCGCAACGCCCCGCACATGCTCCTCTGGCCGGCCGGAGCCCTCGCGATCACGGTTCTCGCCTTCATCATGCTCGGCGACGCCGTCCGCGACGCCCTCGACCCGAAGCTGAGGTGAGCGGACGTGGTGCTGAGCGCGCGTGAGAGCAGCGGCAGTGCGGCGCGGCGGACCCCGCCCTCCTTCCGCCCGCACCATGTCGTCCTGCCCGGTGGCGCCGCACCAGACGCGCACCCCGAAGCCGAGGCGAGCGGCAGCGGCCCCCCGCGACCGCTCCGCGCGGGCAGGTCGGGATCCGGTCGCGGCGTGGCGCGGTGCGGCCGCCCGAGACGTCGTCGTCCGTCGCGCCATGCCCCGTCCGTCCCCGTTTTTTCCTGCGCGGCGCCACCCGCGACGCCCCGACCCGAAGCCGAGGTGAGTCGCCGTGCTGCTCGAAGTGCGTGATCTGCATGTGGAGTTCAGGACCCGGGACGGGGTCGCCAAGGCGGTCAACGGGGTCGACTACGGGGTGGACGAGGGCGAGACCCTCGCCGTGCTCGGGGAGTCGGGATCCGGGAAGTCGGTGACCGCGCAGGCGATCATGGGGATCCTCGACATTCCTCCGGGGAAGATCACCGGCGGCGAGATCGTCTTCCAGGGGCAGGACCTGCTGAAGCTGAAGGAGGACGAGCGGCGCAAGGTCCGTGGTGCCGAGATGGCGATGATCTTCCAGGACGCGCTGTCGTCGCTGAATCCCGTACTGAGCGTCGGGGACCAGCTCGGCGAGATGTTCGTCGTGCACCGCGGGATGTCGAAGAAGGACGCCCGGGCCAGGGCCGTCGAGCTGATGGACCGGGTGCGCATCCCGGCCGCCAAGGAGCGCGTGAGGGACTATCCGCACCAGTTCTCCGGGGGCATGCGCCAGCGCATCATGATCGCGATGGCGCTCGCCCTGGAACCCGCGCTGATCATCGCCGACGAACCGACGACCGCGCTCGACGTCACCGTCCAGGCCCAGGTGATGGAGCTGCTCGCCGAGCTCCAGCGCGAGTACAACATGGGGCTCATCCTCATCACCCACGACCTCGGTGTCGTCGCGGACGTGGCCGACCGGATCGCCGTCATGTACGCCGGACGGATCGTCGAGCAGGCCCCCGTCCACGACATCTACAAGGCGCCCGCCCACCCCTACACCCGCGGACTCCTCGACTCCATCCCCCGTCTCGACCAGAAGGGGCAGGAGCTGTACGCCATCAAGGGATTGCCGCCCAACTTGATGAACATCCCGCCGGGTTGCGCGTTCAACCCCCGGTGCCCGATGGCCCGGGACGTCTGCCGCACGGACGTACCGCCGCTGTACGACGTTGACGACGGACGGACGAGTGCCTGTCACTTCTGGACGGAGTGCCTCAATGGTTGAGCCGATCCTGGAAGTGGCTGGACTGGTCAAGCACTATCCCTTGACGCGGGGCATTCTGTTCAAGAAACAGGTCGGTTCCGTCAAGGCCGTCGACGGTGTGGACTTCACCCTCGGTAAGGGAGAGACCCTCGGCATCGTCGGGGAGTCCGGCTGCGGCAAGTCGACCGTGGCCAAGATGCTCGTCAATCTCGAGCGGCCGACCGCAGGGTCGATCAAGTTCAAGGGCGAGGACATCACCAAGCTCTCCGGCAAGGCGCTCAAGTCGGTCCGCCGCAATATCCAGATGGTCTTCCAGGACCCGTACACCTCGCTCAACCCCCGTATGACGGTCGGCGACATCATCGGGGAGCCGTACGACATCCACCCCGAGGTGGCCCCCAAGGGAGACCGGCGCAGGAAGGTCCAGGAGCTGCTGGACGTCGTGGGCCTCAACCCCGAGTACATCAACCGCTATCCGCACCAGTTCTCCGGCGGTCAGCGCCAACGCATCGGCATCGCGCGCGGACTGGCCCTGCGCCCGGAGGTCATCGTCGCCGACGAACCGGTCTCCGCCCTCGACGTCTCCGTGCAGGCCCAGGTGATCAACCTCCTCGACCGGCTCCAGAGCGAGTTCGAGCTGTCGTACCTCTTCATCGCGCACGACCTGTCGATCGTCCGGCACATCTCGGACCGGGTCGGGGTGATGTACCTCGGGCGGATCGTCGAGATCGGCCGGGACGCCGAGATCTACGACCATCCGACCCACCCGTACACCCAGGCGCTGCTGTCCGCCGTGCCGTTGCCCGACCCGGAGGCCCGCGAGCGCCGGGAGCGGATCATCCTCACGGGTGACGTCCCGTCCCCGACGAACATCCCGTCCGGGTGCCGCTTCCGTACCCGCTGCTGGAAGGCCCAGGAGCGCTGCGCGCTGGAGGTCCCGGCGTTGGCGGTGCCTGCCGAGTTCCGGTTCGCGGCCGGGCCCGCCGCACACGACTCGGCGTGCCACTTCGCGGAGGAGAAGCAGGTCGTCACGACCAAGGAGCCGGAGTAACACGGAGGCAACTTGACTGACCCGGTTCCGATATACGGACGCGTCAGTCTCTACGACGTACGGCCGTGCGGGTGCCGTAAGCGGGCCGGGACGCGCCATGTCGTCCCGGCCCGCTGCTGTTACTGCGCCGGCCCCAACGACCGCTTCAGGAAGTCCAGCTGAAGCCGCAGCAGATTCTCCGCGACCGTCTCCTGCGGGGTCATGTGGGTCACACCGGACAGCGGCAGCACCTCGTGCGGGCGGCCGGCGGCCAGCAGGGCCGAGGACAGGCGCAGGGAGTGGGCGACCACCACGTTGTCGTCCGCGAGGCCGTGGATGATCATCATCGGGCGGTGCGGCTCGGCCGCGTCGACCAGGCCCTCGTCGTGGACCAGCGAGTTGCGGCGGTAGACGGCCGGCTGCTCGTCCGGGTGGCCGAGGTAGCGCTCCTGGTAGTGGGTGTCGTACAGGCGCAGATCGCTGACGGGGGCGCCGACCACCGCCGCGTGGAAGACGTCGGGCCGGCGCAGCACCGCGAGGGCCGCCAGATAGCCGCCGAAGGACCAGCCGCGGATCCCGACCCGGGAGAGGTCGAGAGGGAAGTCCCCGGCGAGCGCCTGGAGGGCGTCGACCTGGTCCTGGAGGACGACCGCCGCGAGGTCGTCCCGGACCGCCTTCTCCCAGGCGGGGGAGCGGCCCGGGGTGCCCCGGCCGTCGGCCACGACCACCGCGAAGCCCTGGTCGGCGAACCACTGCGAGGTCAGGTGCGGATTGTGCGCGGCGACCACCCGCTGACCGTGCGGACCCCCGTACGGGTCCAGCAAAACCGGAAGGGGGCTGTCACCGGCGTAGTCCTGCGGCATAAGCACGGCGCACGGGATCTTTCGTGCGCCCCCCTCGATGAGGGTCACGCGCGGGGTCAAACCGGGATCTTCTGCGTACGACGTGACAGTCGCCGTCTCCTTGCCGTCGCGCAGTACCCGCGCGCGGGCGCCCGGCCGGTCGAGGGCCGCCGACACCAGCACGGTCACGCCCCCGGCGCGCACCGCCGAGTGCACGCCGGGCTCCTGCGACACCCGCTCCACCCCGAGCTCGTTCACCCGGTAGACGTGCACCTCGCCGGTCTCCGGTGACTCGGCCTCCGCACCGGCCGACGCCGAGACCAACACGTCGTCCCCGGTCACGTCCAGCACCGCGCGGACGTGCAACTGCGGTCCGGTCAGCGGGCGTTCACCGACCGCGAGCACCCGCGCGCCACCCTCGTCGGCGATCCGCACGAGCTGTCCCGAAGGGCTCCAACAGGGCACCCCGGGGAAAAGATCCAGCCAAATTGGATCTTCGTCCGCGTGCACCATCCGGGTCGCTCCGGACTCCGGGTCCACCGCGAGATACAACTGACTGCGCTGGTCGCGCGCCTGTACGAGCAGCAGCGGAGCGCCCGCCGCTGACCAGTGCACATGGGCCAGATACGGATAGCGCCCCCGGTCCCAGGAGACCTCCGTGCGGGCCCCGTCCAGGGCCAGCACGAACAGCCGTACCTCCGCGTTGGAGGTGCCCGCGGCCGGGTACGGGACGTGGTGTGGCTCACGGTCCGGGTGGGCCGGGTCGGAGATCCACCAGCGCCGCACCGGCGTGTCGTCCACCCGCGCGACCAGCAGCCGGTCCGACTGCGGCGACCACCAGAAACCCCGCGACCGGCCCATCTCCTCGGCCGCGATGAACTCCGCGAGACCGTAGGTGACGTGGTCCGACTCCGGGACGGCGAGCGCCCGGTCCCCTTCGCCCTCGGCGCCCACGACCCTCAGGGCGCCCTGGGCGACGTACGCGACGTGCCGTCCGTCGGGGGCCGGGCGCGGGTCGATCACCGGTCCGGGGACGGGCAGTTCACGTGCTGTGCCGGCGCGCAGCTCCGCCGTGAAAAGCCGCCCTGACAAGGCGAAAGAGGCCAACTCGACGGCTGCGTCGGTGGCGTGGCCGATGATGCCGGCACCGCCCTCGCGGCTGCGCTCGCGGCGCGCCCGCTCCTCGGGCGAGAGGTGCTCCTCGGCGCCACCCAGGAGAGCGCGCGGGTCGGCCGCCACGCGCTCCCAGCCGTCCGCCGTGTCGAGCACCCACAGTGAATTGGCCCGGTCCGTGCCGGAGTTCGAGCGCAGGAACACGACACGCGATCCGTCGGGCGCCACGGTGAACGCGCGCGGCGCGCCGAGCGTGAAGCGCTGGGTACGGGCGTGCCGGCGGGGGAAGGAGTCAGGCTCGGTCGTCATGCCCCGACCATATTGGCCATGCGCCCCCTTGTGCGGCCGTGCGCCGACGGATGCGCAGGCCCGGATAGTTATGATCACTACCGCATAGTGGGTATGCACCTGCTGGCTGACGTATGGATTTATCTGCCCCCTGGTCCGACCCCCCGCGCTCTTGGGATCTTTGGAGGTGAGCCGCCGTGGCACTCTCGATTTCGGCGGTGGTGCTGCTGGCGATCATCGTCTTCTTGTTGGTCAAGAAGTCGGGATTGAAGGGCGGGCATGCCGTCGTGTGCATCCTGCTCGGCTTCTATCTCGCCGCCTCTTCGATCGCACCGACGATCAGTGAGCTGACGACCAACATCGCGGGCATGATCAGCAGTATCAAGTTCTGAGACCGGCTGAGCGGGACTGTCGGTGGCTCCTCGTAGGGTGGGGCCATGACGGAACAGCCCGCTCGGCGTCTTCTCCTGGTGCACGCGCACCCGGACGACGAGTCGATCAACAACGGCGCGACCATGGCCAGGTACGCGGCCGAGGGCGCCCGGGTGACCCTGGTCACCTGCACCCTCGGCGAGCGTGGCGAGGTCATCCCGCCGGAGCTGCGGCATCTGACCGGCGCCGGCCTCGCTCAGGAGCGTGAGCGCGAGCTGGCCGCGGCCATGGAGCGACTGGGCGTCGAGGACTTCGGTTTCCTCGGCGGCCGCGGCCGGTACCAGGACTCCGGGATGATGGGCACCGCCGACAACGACAACCCGCACTGCTTCTGGCGTGCCGACGTCGACGAGGCGGCCCGCCATCTCGTCGAGGTGATCCTGGAAGTGCGTCCCCAGGTCCTCGTCACCTACGACGACCACGGCGGATACGGCCACCCCGACCACATCCAGGCCCACCGGGTCGCCATGCGCGCCGTCGAGCTCGCCGCCGGGGCGGGCTGGACGATCGAGAAGGTCTACTGGAACCGCGTACCGCGCGCGGTCGGCGAGCAGGCCTTCGCGCGACTCCACGACGACCTGCCCGGCCTCCCCTTCACCAAGGCCGCCGTCCTCGACGACGTACCAGGTGTGGTGGACGACGAGCGCATCACCACGGAGATCGACGGCACGGCGTACACCGCCGCCAAGAGCGCCGCGATGGCCGCGCACGCGACCCAGATCGACGTCTCCGGGGCGTACTTCGCGCTCTCGAACGAACTCGCGCAACCCCTCTTCACCACCGAGTACTACCAATTGGTGAGTGGGGAACACGGGGAGACCAAGGAGACCGACCTGTTCTCCGGGATCGAGGGCACATCATGAGCGACCGCACGTCGATGCTGGCCCAGCCCCTGCAGCGCCCCTCCGCCGGACGGGCCGCCGCCTACCTCGGTCTTTTCGTGCTCGGCGCGGTCGTGGGGCTCGCCGGAGCGCTGGTGCAGGGCGGCTGGTTCCCGGGCGGACTGCTGCTCGCGCTGCTCGGCGAGGCCGGACTGCTGCTCGGCGGAGCGCGCGCCGCCGACAGCCGCGCCGGAGCCGTCGCGCCCGCGGGCGGCTGGATGCTCGCCGTCATCTTTCTCACCGCCAGCCGTCCGGAAGGCGACTTCGTCTTCGCCGCAGGAAGTGGCTCCTATCTCTTCCTGCTCGGTGGCATGGCTTTGGCTGTGATCTGCGCCACCCTTGGGCGAGGGCGGCAACCGGGCGGCGACCCCGTCCGACTTGGCAAGTGACGTACCACTTCTCCGCATCGCGCGCGTGCGAGTCCCGTGTGGGTTTCCTCAGCGGTCGTGGGATACAGGCCAGAAGTGGCCAGTATGGTGGTGCGCGCCGCCGAGCCGCCCGAAGCACTGAGGTCGAACCGGGCGGTGGAGCCAACCAGGAGAACCTGCCTTGAGTCGTGAAACTGACAGTCCGTCCTCCGGGCCCAACGGGCGCGGCGGAGCCGCCTACCCCTCGGGCACGCCGCCGTACGGGACACCCCAGGTGTCCGACGGCGGTCCGGACGCGGGCCGTTCGGCCGCGCAGCCGGAGGAACGCAAGACCGAGACCACGCTGACGACCCGAATCCGGATCAACATCCCCGGATCGCGGCCCATTCCGCCGGTCGTCGTGCGTCAGCCCGTTGGCGAGACGGAGAACTCCGGCGACAGAGGCCAGGACACCCAGGCGTCGGCGCCGAGTCCCTCCTCGACCACGGGCACCGTCGAACTGCCCGCCGACCCCGCGCCGCCCGCCGCCGATGAGAAGGCGAGCGACTGGTTCGCGCCCCGCAAGTCCGGCCCCGCCAAGGGCGGTCCGGGCGAGGGTGCCACCAACGGGGCGGGTCTGCAGGGCGGTTCGGGTGCGGGTGCGCCCGGTACCGGTGCGCCGGGTGGTGCGGGCTCGGGTGCCGGTGCGTCCGGTGGCCGCCACGGTGGCTCGAGCGCGGCCGCGTCCGGTGGTGCGCGTCACGGGGCCGGTCGGCCCGGTGGTGTGGTCGGCTCCATGAGCATGCCCGGCGGCTCCCGCCCCGGCGGGACGAACGGCGCCGGGCTCACGGGCGCCACCGGCGGTCCGGTGGCCCCCGGCCACGGCGGCGGCACCGGCTCCTTCGACGTCACCGAGGCCCTGAACGCCGGCCCGCGCGGCACCGAACCCCGCCGCGACGACCTCCCGTACTTCGCGGAGAACGGCAACGGCTCCGGCAGCCCGAACGGGGAGAACGGCCAGGGCGGGTACGGCGGCCAGAACGGCCAGAACGCTCAGAACGGCCAGGACGCCCTGAGCGGCCATGGCGGGTTCGGCGGCCCTGGCGGTCACGACGGCCCGAACGGTCAGAGCGGCTTCGGCACGCAGGGCGGCCCCGGCGGACAGAACGGCCAGATCGACTACGGCGGCGGCTTCGGCGGACCGAAGGGTCCCGGCGGCCCGGGCGGACCCCAGGGCCCCGCGGGCCCGACCGGCGGCCCGGTCACCGGCGACGGCCCGGTCGTGCCGCCCGCAGGACCGGACCCCTTCGCCGGGGCCGAGTCCTTCGGCGGCGAGTCCTTCAACGGTTCCGACGGCTTCGGCGGTCAGGGCGGCCCTGGCGGTCAGGGCGGACCCGGTGGCCCGGGCGGCCCGAGTGGCGCACGCGGCCCCGGCGGCCCTGGCGCTTCCCGCGGTCCGGGCGGCACACGCGGTCCAGGTGCCCCAGGCGCTCCCGGAATCTCCGGCGGGCTCGCCGGCCCCGGTGCCCCAGGCGTCTCCGGCGGTCAGGCCGGCCAGGGCGGCCCCGGCACCCTCGGTCGCCCGGGTGGCCCCGGCGCCCCCGCCCCCGGCGGTGTCCCCGGCGCGGGCCTCGGCCCCGGCGGCGGTCTGAGCGACGACACCGCGATCCTCACCCCGCAGAAGCCGGCCCCCGGACCGGGCGCCCCCGGCTTCGGCAACCCCGACAACGTCTCCGGGCACACCGTCACCAGCGGCATCCCGGTCGTGCCGCCCGGCGCCCAGAACGCCCCCTTCGGGCCCGGCGCCGACGGCCGTACGCCCCCGAAGCTGCCCGACACCGCGTCGCAGGAAGCTTCGGCCGCCGCGCCCAAGAAGAAGAAAAAGAAGGGCCGCAGCAAGGTGGCCCTGCTCGGCGGCACCGTGGTCCTCCTCGGTGTCGGTGCCTACGGCGCCGGCCTCCTGATGAACCGCTCCGACGTGCCCAAGGGCACCACCGTGCTCGGCGTGGACATCGGCGGCGGTACCCGCGACGACGCCGTCAAGAAGCTCGACGACGCCCTCGGCGACCGGGTGAACGAGGCCCTGAAGCTGTCGGTCGGCGGCGACACCGTCTCGCTCAAGCCGGACCAGGCGGGCCTCCAGCTCGACGATCAGGCCACGGTCGCCGCGGCCGCGAAGAGCGACTACAACCCGGTCTCCGTCATCGGCTCCCTGTTCGGCAACCACCGGGTCGTCGACCCGGTCATGCCGGTCGACGAGGAGAAGCTCCAGGCCGCCCTGGAGGACGCCTCGGGCGGCGCCGGCTCGGCGACCGACGGCACGATCAAGTTCGCGAACGGCAAGGCCGTCGCCGTCTATGGCAAGGCCGGCAAGGGCATCGACGTGGCCAGGTCGACCACCGCGGTCGAGGACGCGTACCGCACCCAGGTGGAGACCGGCGCCGCCGGCTCGGTCACGCTGCCGACGACCACCAAGCAGCCGTCGGTCTCGAACGCCGAGGTCGACCGGATGATGAAGGAGTTCGCGGAGCCCGCGATGTCCCAGCGCGTCACGATCCGGACCGACGCGACGCACAGCATCGACTTCGGCTCGCTGTCCCTGCCGAAGATCCTCGGCTTCAAGGCGGTCGACGGCAAGCTCGTGGAGACGTACAACCTCGAAGCGCTCAAGGAGGCGTACGGCGCCACCTTCGACGGCGTGCAGATCAACGGCGCGAGCGGCAAGCGCGACGTCCTGCCGCAGGATGTCGCCTCCGCGCTGGGCAAGGCGCTGCGCGGCAAGACGGCGGCCGATCGCGTCGTGGTCATCGACACCGACCCGAGCTGACCGAGCCGCGAGAACCGCACCGGAGTGCCGCCCGACATGACATCTGTCATGCGGCACTCCGGACGGCCGACACTGCCCGCGGCCGCACCCGCGAAGCCACCATGGCCGTATGACAACGACAGCCCCGGTGGTCGCGTTCGACCAGGTGAGCAAGGCGTACGGCGCGGTACGCGCCGTGGACGGACTGACCCTGACCCTGCGGCCGGGGGAGACCGTGGCGCTGCTCGGCCCCAACGGCGCCGGCAAGTCCACCTCCCTCGACCTGCTGCTCGGCCTCAAGCAGCCCGACAGCGGCAGCGTCCGGCTCTTCGGCACCACCCCGCGTGAGGCGATCGTCGCCGGACGCGTGGGCGCGATGCTGCAGAGCGGTGGGCTGATGGACGAGGTCACCGTCGCCGAACTGGTACGGCTCGCCTGCGACCTGCACCCCAAGCCGTACCAGGTGAACGACGTCCTGGCCCGCGCCGGCATCGCCCAGATAGCCGACCGCAAGGTCAACAAGCTCTCCGGCGGCCAGGCCCAGCGCGTCCGCTTCGCCCTCGCGACCGCGGGCGACAGCGACCTGATCGTCCTCGACGAACCCACGACCGGCATGGACGTCACCACCCGCCAGGCCTTCTGGGCCACCATGCGCGAACAGGCCGACCAGGGCCGCACCGTCCTCTTCGCCACCCACTACCTCGAAGAGGCCGACGCCATCGCCGACCGGGTGCTGGTGCTGCACCGGGGCCGCCTGCTGGCCGACGGCACGGCCGCCGAGATCAAGGCCAAGGCGGGCGCCCGCAGGATCGCCTTCGACCTGGAGGGCACGATCGACGAGGCGCCCCTGCGCGCTCTGCCGTTCCTCACCTCCGTCACTGTGTCGAAAAGCGGCTCCGCCGCGGGCAGCGGCCAGACGATCCGCATCCAGTCCACCGACGCCGACGCGACCGTCCACGCCCTCTACGGACTCGGCGTCTACCCCCGCAACCTCGAAGTCGCCGGGCTCGGTCTGGAGCAGGCCTTCGTCGCCATCACCGCCGCCGAGGAGGCGAAGTCGAAGTGAACAGCCTCATCAAGCTGGAACTCACCCGCGCCCTGCGCAACCGCAAGTTCCTGTTCTTCTCCGTGATGTACCCGTCGCTGCTGTTCCTGCTCATCGCGGGCAACGCCGACAGCACGTCGAAGGTCGACGGCACGGGCCTGACCCTGCCGACCTACATGATGGTTTCGATGGCCTCCTTCGGCGCCCTGACCGCCGTCCTGATGGGCAACAGCGAGCGCATCGCCAAGGAGCGGGAGGGCGGCTGGGTACGGCAGTTGAGACTGACCCCGCTGCCGGGACGCGGCTATGTGTTCGCGAAGACGGCGAGCGCGGCCGTGGTGAGCCTGCCCTCGATCGTGGTCGTGTTCGTCGTCGCCGCGGTCGTGAAGGACGTACGCCTGGACGCCTGGCAGTGGCTCGCCCTCACCGGCGCGATCTGGGCCGGAAGCCTCGTCTTCGCCGCGCTCGGCGTCGCCATCGGCTACCTCGCCACCGGGGACGCGGTCCGCCCGATCACGATGATCACCTACTTCGGCCTGTCGATGCTGGGCGGCCTGTGGATGCCCACGACGACCTTCCCGCAGTGGCTCCAGGACATCGCCAAGTGGCTGCCCACGCACGCGTACGCTGCCCTCGGGCAGGCCATCGAGCAGAGCCGCGCCCCGCACGCACAGGACATCGCCGTCCTGGCCGTCTCCTTCGCCCTGTTCGCGGGCGGAGCGGCCTGGCTGTACCGGAAGGACACGTTGAAGGCGTGAGCGGCACCGGCGTCGGGATCGGGCAGCGCCCGGAGACCCGCAAGCAGACGATGGTCAAGATGCTGTGGACGGGCATCTGGCTGGTCTATCTGAGCGCACCCGTCTCGGACCTCCTGCACGGCGGCCACGGGGCCGTGGCCGTCGTCCTCGGCTGGCTCGGCCTCGCGGGCTTCGTCGCCTGGTACCTGGCCCTGCTGTTCAGGACCGGCCGCCGCAACGCCCAGAACTTCGTCCTCGTCTCCCTCGCGGTCCTCTCGGCCGAGTCGACCCTGCTCGTCCTCACCCTGGGCCGCGAGTGGCTCGTCCTCTTCGTGTACGTGTCGATCGCGTCCGGCGCGGCCCTGCCGCTGCGGCTCGCCCGCTGGACCATCCCGGCCGCGTCCGCCCTGATGGCGAGCCTCGCCCTGGTCGTCGCCGACGGCACGGACTACATCGGCGCCCTCCTCATCCCGGCGCTGCTCGGCGGCTTCGCGATGACCGGCGTACGCGAACTCGTCCGTACGACCATCGAGTTGCGGGAGGCCAGGGCGCGGGTCGCCCAGCTCGCCGCCAACGAGGAACGCCTGCGCCTGGCCAGGGACCTGCACGACCTCCTCGGCCACTCCCTGTCCCTCATCACCCTGAAGAGCGAACTGGCGGGCCGGATGCTCCCCGCCCACCCCGAGAAGGCGGCCCAGCAGGTCGCCGACATCGAACAGGTCAGCCGCCAGGCCCTGGTGGACGTCCGTGAGGCGGTCACCGGCTACCGGCGCGCCCGCCTGGCCGCGGAACTCGCGGGCGCCCAGGTCGCGTTGACGGCCGCCGGAGTCAACCCCGCGCTGCCCGCCGAACCCGACCTCACCGGCGTCCCCGAGGAGAGCGAGTCGGCCCTGGCCTGGGCGCTGCGCGAGGCGGTCACCAATGTCGTACGGCACAGCGGCGCCCGCGGCTGCACGGTGGAACTGTTGCGCCGCCAGACCCTCGACGGACCGAGGCTCGAACTCACCGTGGAGGACGACGGCTCGGGCGGCCCGGGCAACGTTCCGGGCAACGGCCTGACCGGTCTCACCGAGCGCCTGGAGAAGGCCGGCGGCACCCTGGAGGCCACCGGCACCCGGCACGGCTTCCGCCTGGTCGCCCGGGTGCCCGCCGGTTCCGCGGCCGACGTAGGATCCGCCACATGACGAGCCGCACGATCAAGGTCCTGCTCGCCGAGGACCAGTCGATGGTCCGCGAGGCCCTGGCCGCCCTGCTCGGCCTGGAGGACGACATCGAGGTCGTCGCCCAAGTGGCCCGCGGCGACGAGGTCCTGGCGGCGGCCCGCGCCCACGACATCGACGTGGCCCTCATGGACATCGAGATGCCGGGCGCGACGGGCATAGAGGCGGCGGCCCAACTCCACAAGGAACTCCCGGCGGTGAAGCTCGTGATCCTCACGACCTTCGGCCGCCCCGGCTATCTCCGCAGCGCGATGGAATCGGGTGCCGACGCCTTCCTCGTCAAGGACGCCCCCGCCGCCCAACTGGCGCAGGCGGTTCGCAAAGTACTGGCGGGGGAGCGGGTCATCGACCCCACCCTGGCGGCAGCGGCGCTGGCAGAGGGCGCGAACCCGTTGACGGACCGGGAGCGAGAGATCCTCCGAGCGGCGGCCGACGGCTCCACGAACGCGGAGTTGGCGCAGACCCTCCACCTGTCCCAGGGCACGGTCCGCAACTACCTCTCCACGGCCATCCAGAAGCTGGCGGTACGGAACCGGGCGGAGGCAGTCCGGATCGCGAGGGAGAAGGGCTGGCTGTGACGCCCTAGTTCAACATCGCCCGTGCGGCGTGAGCCTGCTGCCGCACGCGCGCCGCCCCCGGCTCGTCGACGGCCGCCACCACCTCGGCGTACGCGTCCAACTCGACGGCTCCCTGGACGAAGTCCCCCCGCTGGACGAACAACTGGGCCCGCTCGTACCGCAGTCGGGCCGGGTGGGACGGCAACAGCAGCGACAGCTCCACGGCCCACAGGGCCACGTCCGACCGTTCGGGCCTGGCCGCGGCCCAGGCCCGGACGTTGTTCAGGATCCGCTGTACGACGTCCAGCGGATCCGCCGGACTCAGCATCGACGGATCCAGCGAACTCCCCGTCGCCCCGGCGACCAGCAACTCCGCGTCGCCACCGCTCAACACCCGCCCTCCATCGAACGGATCGGCCAGCACCTGCTCCTGAGGCGGCCCGAACCCGACCACGAAATGCCCCGGCAGCGCCACCCCGTACACCGGAGCCCCCGCCCGCCGGGCCACCTCCATCCACACCACGGACAGCAGGATCGGCAGCCCCCTGCGCCGCCGTAGCACCTCATGCAGCAGGGAGGACTCCAGCCGCTGGTAGTCCACCGGCGCGCCACGGAACCCGCAGCGGTCCCCGAGCAGCTCCCGCAGTGACACCGCCCACGACCGCGGACCACCCGGCCGGAACGGCAACTGCCCGGCCAGCCGGTCGAGTTCGATCTGGGCCGCGTCGATGCCGGTCTCGTCGAGCGACCCGTCCGCCTGCGCCCCGACGAGCAGACACAGCGCGGACAGATCCGGCCGCTCGGACCGCGCCTCTTCGGCGAACCGCCTCCGGAGCTCGGCGGAACGTTCGGGCGGGGGCGGAAACGGGGGACGCATAGCTGGCTCGTGCCCTTTCACGGCGATCGCTACTACCGTGCCTCGCCGGAGACGTCCGGCTCGCGGTAGTGGTGGTAGGCATGGTGCGCGGCGAAGCCCATGCCGTCGTACAGGGCCCGTGCACCGGCGTTGTCCGACTCGACCTGGAGCCACGCGGCCGACGCCCCCTCGTCGAGCGCCCGCCGGGCCAGCGCCGCCATCACGGTCGAGGCCAGCCCCCGTCGCCGTTGCGAAGGATCCACCTCGACCGCGGCGAACCCCGCCCACCGCCCGTCGACGACACACCGCCCGATCGCGGCCGGCGCGTCCTCGCCGGGGACGGTGGCGAACCACACCGACGGCCCGCTCCTCAGCACCCGCAGTGCCACCTCGCTCACCCCCTTGCGCTGATAGCGCGCCAGCCAGTCCGCGTCCGCGTCCCGGGACAGCACGACACCCGAGGTCTCCCGGTCGGCGACCGGCGCCAGCGCCCCGATCCACAACTCCGCGGTCACCTCACGCGTCCACCCCCGCGCCTCCAGCTCCGCGCACAGCGCCTCCTGGGTGCCGGTGGCGCCGGTCGCGGTCTGGATGTACGCCGGCAGACCGCGGTCGCCGTACCACCGTCGTACGGCGGTCAGGGCCTCGTCGAGCGGCAGCCCGGGGTCGCCGAGCGGGAGGACGGAGTTGGCGCGGCGGGTGAACCCGGAGGCGGCCCGCAGCTCCCACTCGCCGAGCCGCTCGCTCTCCACCGGCCGCCAGCCGCGCGCGGTGATCCGGGCCAGTTCCTCGTACGAGGCGGCCGGCCCCCGGCGGCGGGCCGGCTCGGCGGGGACGACCTTGCCCGCGACCAGCGCGGATTCCGGAATGCGGACGCGCTCGCCGTCCCGGCGCGTGATCATCAGCACACCGTCGTCCCATGATGTGAGAACACCCACCGTGTCGGTGAAGTTCTGCTGCGTGCCGCCGGTTTCGTCCAGGCGCCGCACGGATACCCGTTTGCCCACGTCAGCTGCGGAGATACGGACGACAAGACGCCCCGCGGCGGAGATTTCCACAGGTCAGTTCACCCCTCCTGTTCGGATCATGCCCAAGAACGGAGATACTAGGGGCGGGCATCGACGACGCCGCGCTCCCGCGCGCGAGGCGGCGGAGCCTGAGGAGGCCCGCCAGCATGGAGGAGGAACGACAGCGTGACCTACGTCATCGCGCAGCCTTGTGTCGACGTGAAGGACAAGGCCTGCATCGAGGAGTGCCCGGTCGACTGCATCTACGAGGGCTCCCGGTCCTTGTACATCCACCCGGACGAATGCGTCGACTGTGGTGCATGTGAGCCGGTCTGCCCGGTCGAGGCGATCTTCTACGAGGACGACACCCCGGACGAGTGGAAGGACTACTACAAGGCGAACGTCGAGTTCTTCGACGAGCTCGGCTCGCCCGGCGGCGCCAGCAAGCTGGGTCTGATCGAGCGGGACCACCCGTTCATCGCCGCGCTGCCGCCGCAGGCATAGTCATCCGCATCAGCGGCCCGCACTTCGTGCCGCCTCGGTCCCGTACGGCCTGAACGCGGCCGTGCGGGGCCGAGGCGTTTGCCGTACGACCCGAAAGTGAGCCCGAAAGCCGTGTCCGCAGTCTCCGACCGCCTTCCCACCTTCCCCTGGGACAAGCTGGAGCCGTACAAGAAGACGGCGGCCGCGCACCCCGGAGGCATCGTCGACCTGTCGGTCGGCACCCCCGTCGACCCGGTCCCCGACCTCGTCCAGAAGGCCCTGATCGACGCGGCGGACTCCCCGGGCTACCCGACGGTCTGGGGCACCCCGGCGCTGCGTGACGCGATCACCGGCTGGGTCGAGCGGCGCCTGGGCGCCCGCGAGGTCACCCACCGTCACGTGCTGCCGATCGTCGGCTCCAAGGAACTCGTCGCCTGGCTCCCCACCCAGCTGGGCCTCGGCCCCGGCGACCGGGTCGCGTACCCCCGCCTGGCCTACCCGACGTACGAGGTCGGCGCCCGCCTCGCCCGCGCCGAGCACGAGGTCTACGACGACCCCACCGAGCTGGACCCGGCGGGCCTCAAGCTCCTGTGGCTCAACTCCCCGTCGAACCCGACCGGCAAGGTGCTGTCGAAGGAGGAGCTGACGAGGATCGTCGCCTGGGCCCGGTCCCACGGCATCCTGATCTTCTCCGACGAGT
Source organism: Streptomyces canus (assembly GCF_001514145.1). Lineage (GTDB taxonomy): Bacteria > Actinomycetota > Actinomycetes > Streptomycetales > Streptomycetaceae > Streptomyces > Streptomyces canus. Next base: position 219,536 of record NZ_KQ948657.1, on the reverse strand, counting down.
GCTACCTGGAGCTCGGCTGGGAGGCCGACCCGGTCTCGGTCCTGCACCCGGACGTCAACGGCGGCTCCTACGACGGCCTCGTGGCCGTGCACTCGCTGTCGAAGCGGTCCAACCTCGCGGGCTACCGCGCGGCCTTCCTGGCGGGCGACCCGGCCGTCCTGGCGCCCCTCCTGGAGATCCGCAAGCACGGCGGCATGATGACTCCGGCGCCGACCCAGGCCGCGGTGGTGGCGGCCCTGGGCGACGACACCCACGTCCAAGAACAGCGCGAGCGCTACCTGGCCCGCCGCACCCTGCTGCGTGAGGCGCTGCGCTCCCACGGCTTCCGTATCGAGCACAGTGAGGCCAGCCTCTACCTCTGGGCCACGCGGGACGAGTCCTGCTGGTCGACGGTCGCCCACCTGGCCGACCTGGGCATCCTGGTGGCCCCGGGCGACTTCTACGGCGAGGCGGGCGAGAAGTTCGTGCGCGTCGCGCTGACGGCGACGGACGAGCGGGTGCGGTCGGCGGTCGAGCGCCTGGCATAGACGCGCGGGCATACGGCGAAGGGGTCCGGGATGGTGTTCCCGGACCCCTTCACCGTATGCCTGAGCTGTCAGCCGAGCGGAAGGCCCTTCACCGGCAGGGTGCCCGCCGCCGGCACGCCGCCCTTGGCGAGGGCCCCGGTCGGCAGGCCGCCCTTGGCCAGGGCGCTGGTCGGCAGGCCGCCCTTCGTCGCGCTGGACGCGGTCTGACCGAGGAGGCCCCCGGCGGAACCGGCGGCCTCGCCCGCGGCCTTCTGCGCGGCCGGTGCCACCTTCTTCACGGCCTTGCCCGCGGTCGGCACCGCCTTCTCGACCGTCTTGCCACCGGTCTTGGCCGCGGTCCCGGTCAGGTTCTGCGTCGCGCCGTCCACCGCGTTGCCGACGTTCGCCCCGTCCAGAGCGGTCAGCCCACCGACGTTCGGGGTGGCCGGCGGCTGCGCGGGGGCCGCACTGGCGGCGCCGGCCGCACCGACCCCGGCTGCCGCTCCCGCAGCGACAAGCAGCGCGGCACGGGCGATCCTGCGGGTCAGGGGGAGGGACATGTTGCTCCTTCGACGGAGGAAAACGTTGCTAGGACGCCGTGACTACCGCTCGAAGCCGTCGAAGGTTGCGGAGGGCCAACGTAAAGAGTTGGCAATGCGTCGCATTATCACCTACGGATAAAAACGGGCAAAAGGCTTCCGGTCTGAAAGTCTGCCGAATCGTTGCAGCCCTTTGAACTCAAGGGTCTTTGCGGATACGGGGGTGACGTGACGAAAACCTGCGCACACCCGCTCCGACAGCGGCCTGACGTGACCCTTCCAGGTGATCTTCCGAACTACCGTGCCGTCACTATCCGCACCGAGCCCGAGCCGCCCTCGCCGGCCGCCGTACGCCACGCGCTGTCCGTGCTCCCGGCCGTCCACTGCCGCCCGGCGTACGAGACGCGCTCGATGCGCAGCGCGGAGGAGTTGGCGACGGCCCAGTGGGCGAGCTGCCAGCCGCGTTCCCGGAGACTGCGGTCGGAACCCGGGCGGGTGTCCCCCCGCACGGGCAGGGTCACGGTGCGCCCGTCGCCCGGGGTGGGCGTCGGGCTCGGCGAGGCCTTGCCGCCCACCTCTGCGGCGGTCGTCTCCAGGGCGTCCCGCCCGAAGTCCCGTACGAGAGCCGACCGCACCGCGTCCGGGCCCGTGGCGGTGGCCTGGGCGGCCTGTGCGGGGTCCTGGCGCCCGTCACAGGTCAGGGTGGCCGCGGAGGTTCCGGTCAGCGCGGCGGCGAGCAGGGTGGCGTCCGGCTCGTGCTTGGCGTACGCCTCCGGATACCCGCTGCGCTGCACACGCTGGGCGGCGACGGTCAGCGGGAGGTCCTGGTAGCCCCGCACCTTGACCAGGTGCTTGTAGAACTCGCCCGCCGCGTACGTCGGGTCCAGGATCTCCCGCGGGGTGCCCCAGCCCTGCGAGGGCCGCTGCTGGAACAGCCCGAGCGAGTCACGGTCGCCGTGCTGGATGTTGCGCAGCCCCGACTCCTGGAGCGCGGTGGCGAGCGCGATCGCCACGGCCCGCTCCGGCAGCCCGCGCCCGGTGCCGACGGCGGTGATCGTCGCCGCGTTCACCGCCTGCTCGGGCGTGAACTCGTACGACGGTCCGCCCGCACCGCCCGAGACGACTTTGCAGCGCGGTCCGTCGGTGCCTCCGGTGACGTACTGCACCACGAGGTAACCGGCGACCGCGCACAGGACCACGAGGGCCGCCATGAAGCGGAGGAGGCGGCCACGGCGCTTGCGAGTAGGGGGCAACGGCTCTGGCATCCGGACAAGATACTGGAGGGTACTGAGACACCCGCGCCGGATGTGGACAGTGGGCGCGAACAGCGGGGCGTTAGGGTCGGGAGCATGGCCGACACCCCTCTTGACCTTTCGCTGGACGCAGCTCAGCTCACCGCGCAGCTCGTCGACTTCCCCTCCGAGAGCGGCACCGAGAAGCCTCTGGCGGACGCGATCGAGACCGCCCTGCGCGCCCTGCCGCACCTGACGGTCGACCGCCACGGCAACAACGTCGTCGCCCGTACGAACCTCGGCCGTCCGGAACGCGTCATCCTCGCCGGCCACATCGACACGGTCCCCATCGCGGGCAACGTCCCCTCCCGCCTCGACGACGAGGGCTACCTGTGGGGCTGCGGCACCTGCGACATGAAGTCCGGGGTCGCGGTCCAGCTGCGGATCGCGGCGACGGTCCCCGAGCCCAACCGCGACCTCACCTTCATCTTCTACGACAACGAAGAGGTCGCGGCACACCTCAACGGCCTGGGACATGTGGCCGAGACCCACCCCGAGTGGCTGGAGGGCGACTTCGCGGTCCTCCTGGAGCCGACGGACAACCAGGTCGAGGGCGGCTGCCAGGGAACCCTGCGGGTGCTGCTGACGTTCAAGGGAGAGCGTGCGCACTCCGCGCGCGCGTGGATGGGCTCCAACGCGATCCACAAGGCCGCTCCGGCCCTCGCGAAGCTGGCGGCCTACGAGCCGCGCAAGCCGGTGGTGGACGGGCTCGAGTTCCACGAAGGTCTCAACGCGGTGCGGGTGGAGGGCGGCGTGGCCACGAACGTCATCCCCGACTCCTGCACGCTGACCGTCAACTTCCGTTACGCCCCGGACCGCAGCGAGGCCGACGCGGAGGCCTTCGTGCGGGACTTCTTCGCGGACTGCGGCGTGGACGAGTTCACCGTCGACGACCACACCGGCGGTGCCCGTCCCGGCCTCACCCACCCCGTCGCCCAGGCCTTCATGACGGCGGTCGGAGGCGTCGCCCGCCCCAAGTTCGGCTGGACGGACGTGTCCCGCTTCAGCGCGCTCGGCGTGCCCGCGGTGAACTACAGCCCCGGTCAGCCGCTGCTCGCGCACAAGGTGGACGAGCGGGTGAAGGTGTCGCTGATCCCGGAGGCGGAGGACAAGCTGCGGGCATGGCTGACGTCGTAGGAGACGTGTCGCGCCGGGTTCCGCCCGGTGGCGCTTCATGGCGGACACGCGTACGTCCCCCCTCCGTAACCCGCGTAGATCTACGCTGAGACGGAAAAACCAGGCAAGCGGAGGGAGCGCACATGGCTACCGGGAACCCCGAGGGCAAGAAGCAGCCGCCGGAGGAGCAGCGCCTGGGACCGGTCCTCCGCAGGCGGGGACAGGTCACGGCGAGCACGACCGACCAGCGCCTGCTGGACGCGGGCGGTCCCTCGGACTGGGTCCACACCGACCCCTGGCGCGTTCTGCGCATCCAGTCGGAGTTCATCGAGGGCTTCGGCACGCTCGCCGAACTCCCGCCCGCGATCAGCGTGTTCGGCTCCGCGCGGACGCCTGCGGACTCTCCGGAGTACGAGGCGGGCGTGCGGCTCGGCCGGGGCCTGGTGGAGGCCGGCTTCGCCGTCATCACCGGCGGCGGCCCCGGCGCCATGGAGGCGGCCAACAAGGGTGCCTGCGAGGCGAACGGCACCTCCGTCGGCCTCGGCATCGAGCTCCCCTTCGAGCAGGGGCTCAACCCCTACGTCGACATCGGCCTCAACTTCCGCTACTTCTTCGTCCGCAAGATGATGTTCGTGAAGTACGCGCAGGGTTTCGTGGTCCTGCCGGGCGGACTCGGCACCCTGGACGAGCTGTTCGAGGCGTTGACGCTGGTCCAGACCCAGAAGGTCACCCGCTTCCCGATCGTGCTGTTCGGCAGCGAGTACTGGGGCGGACTGGTCGACTGGCTCAAGAACACCCTGATCGCCCAGGGCAAGGCGTCCGAGAAGGACCTGCTGCTGTTCCACGTGACGGACGACGTCGACGAGGCGGTGGCGTTGGTGTCCAAGGAGGCGGGTCGGTAGCCCCTGTGCATTCGTCAAAGGCCGGAGCGGCTGGAAGATCAGCCTCTCCGGCCTTTGACGAGTGAGTGGGGAAGTGGGGAAGAACCCCTACGCCAGCCCTCGACGCGCGACCGCCGGAGGCCGATGCCCCGCGATCGACGCCACCATGTCCAGCACCTGCCGGGTCTCGGCGACCTCGTGCACCCGGTAGACCTGCGCCCCCAGCCACGCCGACACCGCGGTGGTCGCCAGTGTCCCCACCACCCGCTCCTTCACCGGCTTGTCCAGGGTCTCGCCCACGAAGTCCTTGTTGGACAGGGACACCAGCACGGGCCACCCCGTCCCGACCATCTCCCCGAGCCGACGGGTCGCCTCGAGACTGTGCCGCGTGTTCTTCCCGAAGTCGTGTCCGGGATCGATCATCACGGACTCCCGGGGCACCCCCAGAGCCACCGCCCGCTCGGCGAGACCCACGGTCACCCGCAGAATGTCGGCCATGACGTCGTCGTACGTCACCCGGTGCGGCCGCGTACGCGGCTCGGCGCCCCCGGCGTGCGTGCACACCAGCCCCACCCGGTACCGCGCGGCGACCTCGGCGAGCCCCGGATCGACCCCGCCCCACGCGTCGTTGAGCAGATCCGCCCCCGCCTCGCAGACGGCCTCACCGACGGACGCCCGCCAGGTGTCGACGCTGATGATCACGTCGGGGAAGCGCCGCCGCACCTCCGCCACGAACCCGACGGTCCGCCGTGCCTCCTCCGTCGCGGACACCTCTTCCCCGGGCCCGGCCTTGACCCCGCCGACGTCGATGATGGCGGCCCCTTCCGCCACCGCCTGCTCCACGCGCGCGAGGGCGGGCTCGTCGAGGAACGTGGCTCCCTGGTCGTAGAAGGAGTCGGGGGTCCGGTTCACGATCGCCATGATCACCGGCTCGTGCGCGTCGAATTCACGCCTGCCCAGCCTGAGCATCGCCTGTGACCTCACTTCATGCGTCTGTGTGTTCGGAGTCTGCGGCCGCCTGCGACCCTAACTGTCAGACTCGCATGGCACGATCGGACCCTGACACATTCGACGCCGGCGGCCGGCCGCCGGCAGGGACCATGGGGACCTCAGCGATGGTTATGTTCTTGTTCCTGGTCATCGCGCTCGCGGTCGTGGTCGCCGCGGTGACACTCGCCGTCGTGGGCGGCGGGGAGAGCGACGGCCCGCTGCCGGACGTCACCCCCGAGCGGCTCCAGGACCCGCTGCCGCCGGACCGACCGGTGAACCGCGCGGACATCGACAGCCTGCGCTTCCCGCTCACCGCCCGCGGCTACCGCATGGCGGACGTCGACGACGCGCTCAGCCGCCTCGGCGCGGAGCTCGCCGAGCGGGACGCCCGGATCGCCGACCTGGAGTCCGCGCTGGCCGGCGCCCGGGCCGCGGTCCACGTCTCCATGGAGAAGCCGGAGCACGGCCACGGGGAGCAGCGGTGAGCGACGGCACTGCCCTGGCCGGACCGGACGGCGCGCCACGCTGCCCCTGGGCCCTGTCCACGCCGGACTACGTCACGTACCACGACGAGGAGTGGGGCCGCCCGGTCCACGGTGACGACGCCCTGTACGAACGCCTCAGCCTGGAAGCCTTCCAGTCCGGCCTGTCCTGGATCACGATCCTGCGCCGCCGCGAGGGCTTCCGCGCCGCCTTCGCGGGCTTCGAGATCGCCAAGGTGGCCGCGTTCGGCGAGGCCGACCGCGACCGCCTGCTGCTCGACCCGGGAATCATCCGCAACCGCGCCAAGATCGACGCGACGATGGCCAACGCGCGCGTGCTGGCCAAGTGGGCCCCGGGCGAGCTGGACGAGCTGATCTGGTCACACGCGCCGGCTTCTCATGCGGTCCGCAAAACCCTGGGAGACGTCCCGGCGGTGACTCCGGAGTCGACGGCCCTGTCGAAGGCATTGAAGAAGCGAGGCCTGCGCTTCGTGGGCCCGACGACGGCATACGCGCTGATGCAGGCCTGCGGCCTGGTCGACGACCACCTGGAGTCCTGCGTGGCGAGACGCTTTTAGGCACGCTCCCGGCGACGGCGGGTCACCGCCCCAGATACTCCGGCGTCTCCTTGTTCACGAACGCCCGCACGGCGATCGCGTGGTCCTCGGAGGCCCCGGCCCGCCCCTGCAGCTCGTCCTCCTTCTCCAGCGTCTCCGCCAGAGAGTGCGACAGCGCGTACGCAAGAGACTCCTTGATCGCCCCGTACGCCACCGTCGGCCCCGAGGCCAGCGCCCGCGCCACCTTCTCCGCCTCCGCGGGCAGCTCGGTCGACGGCACGAGACGGTTCACGATGCCCAGCTCGTAAGCGTCCTGCGCCGAGACGGTCCGGGGAAAGAGCAGCAGATCCGCGGCCCTGCCCGGCCCGACCACCCGCGGCAGCGTCCACGAGATCCCGGAGTCCGCGGTCAGCGCGACCCCCGCGAAGGACGTGTTGAAGGCGGCGGTGTCCGCCACCACCCGGTAGTCCGCGGCCAGCGCGAGCCCGAAGCCGGCCCCGGCCGCGACCCCGTTCACCCCGGCGACCACGGGCTTGCGCATCTCCGTCAGTGCCCGCACCACGGGGTTGTAGTGCTCCTTGACCGTGCTCATCACGACGTCGGAACCCTGCATCAGAAGCCCGATGTGCTCCTTGAGGTCCTGTCCCACGCAGAACGCCCGCTCCCCGGCCGCGGTGAGCAGCACGGCCCGTACGCCGTCGTCCGAGGCCGCCGACTCCACGGCCTCCCGCAGCGCGACCTTCGTGGCGACGTTCAGCGCGTTCATCGCCTCCGGCCGGTTCAGCGTGATCGTCGCGAGCCCGTCGTGCACCTCGTAGAGCACGGTGTCGGCCATGGCGTATCCCCTCCGGTGTGTCCGCTGCATCCGATGTCCGAGGGACAGCATGGCGGAGATCGCCGTCCGAGGACCGGACCGGACGTGTGACCTGCGTCAAAGAATTCCGGAGCGCTCACGGCCGGCCGGGATCGGCGCAACGGCGGAGTATCGCAGCCACATCGCCGAATTGAGTGGTTTTGCTCGCGCGCGTTGCCCAAGCGATGCCGACTGATGTTGGTCATCGGGTCCTGCGATGCGGGATAATGGCTGGGAAGCAATGTGTTCGATGCCGGTGGCGCGTGTCCCACTTTGACGCGCGTGCCCTCCCAGGGCTGTCGGCTTTGACGATGAGCTGGTTTCAGGAAGGGGAACGAGCATGGCGGCCATGAAGCCGCGGACGGGCGATGGCCCGCTCGAGGTGACCAAGGAGGGGCGGGGCATCGTCATGCGCGTTCCGCTCGAAGGCGGCGGTCGGCTCGTCGTCGAGCTGACCCCTGACGAGGCCGACGCCCTGGGCGACGCCCTCAAGAAGGTCGTCGGCTGAGCGGAAGCGACCATACCCTTTCGGCTGCCCCGGCATCTCATGAGGTGCCGGGGCAGCGGTTTGCCCGGGCTTTTCCACGAATGGCCGTACGGCACTCAACGGCTCAGCGCTTGACCGCGCAGAGCAGTCCGTCACCCACCGGCAGCAGTGACGGCATCAGGTCCTGGCTCTCGCGTACCGCCCGCAGCAGCTCCCTGAGGCGCAGCACCTCCGTGGGCTGCGGCCCCGAATCCATCGTGCGGCCGTTGGCGAAGACGCCCTCGAAGACGACCAGTCCCCCCGGACGCAGCAGGCGCAACGATTCAGCGAGATAGTCCATGACCTCCTGCCGGTCGCCGTCGCAGAAGACGAGGTCGTAGCCGGCGTCGGCGAGGCGGGGCAGGACGTCCAGCGCGCGGCCCGGAATGAAGCGGGCCCGGTTGCTGGCGAAGCCGCAGGCGCGGAAGGCCTGGCGGGCGAACTGCTGGTGCTCCGGCTCGGGATCGACGGTGGTCAGCACCCCGTCCGGGCGCATGCCGTGCAGCAGATGGATGCCGGAGACACCGGTGCCGGTGCCGATCTCGGCGACGGCCTTGGCGTCCACGGAGGCGGCCAGCAACCGCAGCGCCGCGCCCGTGCCGGGCGACACCGAGCGCAGCCCCGCGTCACGGGCCCGGTCGCGGGCCCAGCGCAGGGTTTCGTCCTCGGCGACATAGGCGTCGGCGAACGCCCAGCTCGTCTGCCGGTTGCCGGTAATGAGCCTCTCCTTGCCCCGTGGTTGCCTGGGCGTGACTGTATCCGTTGCCGCCGGGAACCCGCAGATGGGACCGGGCGTTTAGAGGGGTGGAGACGCACCCGGGGGGACACAGTTGGATCACGATGACGAGCAGGCCCTCGAGCAACTGCTGACGCAGGGGACCGAGTGGTATCAGCCCAGATCAAATTCTCGTAAAACCGCTTATCCGGAGCTAACGGGCGAGGTGGCTATGGTAGGGGCTCCACTGGAGACAACCAGAGCCGACAGGGGAGGTGCGGCCGCGCCTGGAGATCGTGGGGGAGTGCTGCGGCGCTTCCTCGGATCGGCGGGCAGGCCGAAATCCGTGAACAACACTGCTGACCAAAGCCACGCCGGCGACTACGCCCAGACCGCGACCTTCGCCACCGACGCGGACGGGCAGGCGTGGACTCCGCCCACCTGGGAGGAGATCGTCAGCACGCACAGCGGCCGCGTGTACCGCCTCGCCTACCGCCTCACCGGCAACCAGCACGACGCCGAGGACCTCACGCAGGAGGTCTTCGTCCGCGTTTTCCGCTCGCTGTCCACGTATACACCGGGCACCTTCGAGGGCTGGCTGCACCGCATCACCACCAACCTCTTCCTGGACATGGTCCGCCGCAAGCAGCGCATCCGCTTCGACGCCCTCGGCGAGGACGCGGCCGAGCGACTGCCCAGCCGCGAGCCGTCACCCCAGCAGGTCTTCAACGACGCCCACTTCGACGCGGACGTCCAGCAGGCCCTCGACACCCTCGCGCCGGAGTTCCGCGCCGCGGTCGTCCTGTGCGACATCGAAGGACTGTCGTACGAGGAGATCGCCGCGACCCTGGGCGTCAAGCTCGGCACCGTCCGCTCACGGATCCACCGCGGCCGGTCCCAGCTGCGCAAGGCCCTCGCGCACCGTTCGCCCGAGGCCCGCGCCGAGCGCCGCTCCTTCATGGCCAGGGTCCCCGCCTTGGGGGGAGGGGGCGCGTCCGCGTGAGTGGATCACTGCCCAAACCCGGCGAGGGGAGCCTCGCGGAACAGCATCTGGGAGACCGACTCGCCGCCCTGGTGGACGGCGAGCTCGGTCACGCCACGCGGGAGCGTGTTCTCGCGCATCTCGCCACCTGCCCGAAGTGCAAGGCGGAGGCGGACGCCCAGCGCCGCCTGAAGAACGTCTTCGCGGAGGCCGCCCCGCCCCCGCCCTCGGAGAGCTTCCTGGCCCGGCTCCAGGGACTGCCGGGAGGTGATCCGGAGGATGGCGACAGTTCGCCGTTCGGCGGGGGAGGACTCGGAGGACTGTCGGGACGACCCGGCACCGCCGGAGCCTTCGGCGTGAGACGTGGCGAGCGCTTCGAGTTCGGCTACGTCCCCGCCCGTCCGCACGCCTCGGTGCTCCCGCCCGCCGCGGGCCGGGGCTTCCGCATCCATGACGTCAGCCGTCACGAGGCCGAGCGCTCGGCCTCGCGCGGCATGAGGTTCGCGTTCGTCGCCGCCGGGGCGGTGTCGCTGGCCGCGATCGCGCTGGGCGGCGTCACCACGGGGACGCCGGGCGACACCGACGCTCGCGGGGCCGGCAGCAATGTGACTCCGGCGCGCACGCCGGGCACGGGAGCGGCGGTGCCGGAGAACCAACGGCGGCGTGGCGTGGGTCCGTTGCTCGCACAGGATCAGGGACAGCGGCTGCTCGGTGACACCCCGGTCTCCCCGACCGAGGCGTCCGCGCCGCTGCTGCCGGGCGTCCCCGCTCAGGTCAAGGAGGCGGCCCTGCACACCCTCACGGCACCCGTGCTCGCCGGTGCCGCCGCCATGTCCCCTCTCATACGTCCGCTCAGCACCACTCCACCGCTCACCCTGACGTCCTGGTCCGCGACCCCGGACCTCTCCGCCTCCGGCCTCCCCGCCGCGCCCGTCCCCCACATGTCCGCGCCCACGCCTCCCAGCACCTCCCGCTGACCGGCGCCCTGCTCCGCGGCGCGTGAACCTGGTTGAATCCACAGGTAGGTCGACGTGCCGCGCACCGCGGCCGGTCAGCTGTGGGGAGAGCATGGACGAGGGGAAGCCCACGAAGGCGAAATGGTGGAGCCGACCAAGGCCACGGGGGGTTTCGGGGCCGCGCGAGAGCGACAGCCCGACACCTGCCACGACACCGTCCGACGACGACTTCGTGCTGAGGCCTCCGTTCTCCGGGGCGAACTCGGAGGGTGACTACGAACTCCCGGCCCCGCGGGACGCCTCCGCCGCGGAGGGGGACTTCGCGCCGACACGGCCGGAGTCGGCGGCTGCCCTGCCGACGGAGGCCCCTGCGAAAGACACTCCCGTCGACGACCGCTCCACCGAGCCCGTCGACGCCGTCGGCCAGGCTCCTGCCGAGCCCGCCACGGACCGCCCCGAGTCCGCGCACGGCTCCGACTCCACCAGCACCCCGCCGTACGGCGTACCGGGCCCCTGGGCCCCCGCCCCGCCGGTCCAGCACCCGGCGAACCCACTCGCACCCGCACCCGGCACAGCGATACCCACACCGCCTCCGCCGCCCCTCTCCGCGCCGCCCGCCCATGGCACGCCCGCGACCCGGGGCGCGGTCACCTCCGGGCCGCCCAAGGACCATGACGTGCCCGCGCCGCACGGCTCACCCACGCCCACATCGCCGGAAGCACCCCTGACGCCTTCCCCCGACTCACCGGTGCCCTCGTCGGCCCCGGTCCCCGAGAACCCGCTCCCGCCCCAGGCCTCCGGCCTTCTCTTTCCGCCCCCGGCCCCGGGCGCCTCCACCCGCACCCCCTGGCAGAACTACGACCCCTGGGCCCCCGTCGCCGCCCCCCTCCAGCAAACCGGCGCCGCCGTGGAGACCCCGCGTCGCCGAACCCGGCGGGCGCTCCTCGCCGGTGCTCTCCTGCTCGCGCTCGTCGCAGGTGGTGTGGGTGGGGTCGTAGGGGCGTATCTCGAGCGCCATGGTGCGGGAGGGGACGTCGTGGAGTTGCCGCAGGCTGCGGAGGAGCCCAGGGGGCGGGCTCCCGACAGTGTCGCCGGGATCGCCGCCCGCGCCCTGCCCAGCGTCGTGACCCTGCATGTGAGCGGGGCCGCGGAGTCCGGTACCGGTACCGGCTTCGTGCTGGACGATCGTGGGCACATCCTGACCAACAACCACGTCGTGGAGCCGGCCGGGACCGACGGCGAGATATCGGTGACCTTTCACAGCGGGGACACCGCCAAGGCCACCGTCGTGGGACGGGACAGCGGGTACGACCTCGCCGTCGTCGAAGTGAGCGATGTCAGAGGGCTGAAGCCCATGGCCCTCGGCAACTCCGACAACGTCCAGGTCGGCGACCCGGTCGTCGCCATCGGCGCCCCCTTCGACCTGGAGGGCACCGTCACCTCCGGCATCATCAGCGCGAAGGAACGGCCCATCACCGCCGGAGGCGAGAGCGGGGGCGGCACCGATGTGTCGTACGTCGACGCCCTGCAGACCGACGCCCCCATCAACCCCGGCAACTCCGGCGGCCCGCTCCTCGACTCCCGGGCCCAGGTCGTCGGCATCAACTCCGCCATCCGTTCCGCCGACGACGGATCCGGTTCCGGGACCGGTCAGGCCGGTTCGATAGGTCTTGGCTTCGCGATCCCCGTCAACCAGGCCAAGCGGGTCGCCGAAGAACTGATCAACACGGGCAAGGCGACCCACCCCGTCATCGGCGTCACCCTCGACATGGACTACACCGGCGACGGCGCCCGCGTCGGGACGAAGAGCAGTGACGGCGGACCCGCCGTGACCGAGGGCGGCCCGGGCGACAGGGCCGGGCTCGAAGCGGGCGATGTCATCACCGAGGTGGACGGCCGCCGTATCCACTCCGGCGACGAACTCATCGTGAAGACCCGCGCCCACCGCCCCGGAGACCGTCTGGAGCTCACCCTGAAGCGCGACGGCAGGGAAAAGAACGTCTCGTTGGTCCTCGGATCCTCGGACGGTGCCTAAGAGAATCGATGGAGAACCGGCAGAGGGCCGATCGACGGAAACCTCACAGACACGCCCCCGAACCGCGCTCCACAAGGCAAACAACCCGGAAAACCGCCCACCCGCCCGCACTCGGAGCCCTCGGGACAGTACCGGTCGTACGGGAACGGCAGGTACCGTGGACCCGGCCCGGACCACGGAAGACCCGCACAGACCACCGAGGGCCGAGGACCGAGGACATCGCAAGGAGCTTCAGGTGTTCAATGACATAGGACCGCTCGAGCTGATCACGCTCGTTGTCCTCGCCGTGCTCGTCTTCGGTCCGGACAAGCTCCCGAAGGTCATCCAGGACGTCATGCGGACCGTGCGCAAGATTCGCGAGTTCTCGGAGAGCGCCAAGCAGGACATCCGCTCGGAGCTCGGCCCGGAGTTCAAGGACTTCGAGTTCGAGGACCTCAACCCCAAGACGTTCATCCGCAAGCAGCTGGACAACGACGAACTGGGGCTCAAGGAGATCCGTAACGGCTTCGACCTGAAGAAGGAGATGGCCGAGGTCACCGACGCGGTGCACAGCACGGACACCCCCGCGGCGTCCTCCTCCGGTGGCCGGATCGACATGACCAAGAAGCCCGAGGAGCCCGGCGAGGACAACCGCCCGCCCTTCGACGCGGACGCCACCTGAGCGGTAGGCCCCACCGGAAGGCGCCTGTCCGAGCGGGTCGGCTCGCGGGCGCCTTTTCGCGTCGTACGTGACGCGTTTCATACCCTGCTCTCACCTCGTACGGCCTGAACGCATCCCCCGTGCGCCCCGCGCGCCGGGCGGTTTCCCGGCAGCTCGGAGCGGTGTGGCTATGCTGCCGAGTTGTTGTGCGGGCCGTACGCGTACCAGCGACGCCGCCCGAAGGGGGGCGGGCCGGTCCGGTCCGACGAGAGCTAGTAGGAGGCGTCCGGCACATGGAGACGACGAGTGGGGCGGTCGCGCAGGCGCCGGCCGTGGAGGGTGGCCAGCAGGTTTCCTCCGCCCGGCGCACGGTCGACGGCTACCTTCAGGCGCCCTTCCCCTGGTACGGCCTCGACGAGGCCTTCACGGGGCCGCGCTGGCTGATGCAGGTCGGCACGTCGGCCGACGGGGCCGTCGAGCATGGGTCGATCGGGCACGGTGACGAGCCCTCGGTGAAGAACGAGGCGGGTTCCACGGCGGAGCCGAAGGAGAAGTTCGCGGTGGTCGTGACCGTCGCCGCGAACCCCTCCCGCAGGAGCGCGGACGGCACGGGGCTGCTGGAGGCCACGTCCGTCTCCTCCGCCGCCTGGCTGGCCGGAGTGGGGCTGCTGTCGTTCACCTGGCCCGGCCAGATGGACCACTCCCTGCGGGACGACTGGCTGGACCAGCAGACCGAGACGGCCTGGGTCCTGGCGGACGACCTCGAAGGAGCCGACTGGTCCACGCTGTCCCTGCCGGTGGACGGGGTGCCCACGCCCTTCCACTACCGGGAGTCGGAGTTCGGCTGGGTGCTCGCCGGCTCCACGCCGGAGGGCGTGCACGTGGGGGCGTACGGGAGAGGCATGAGCGCGTACGGGCTCGGGTTCGCGATGATCAAGGACATCTCGGCGTACGCCTAGCGCGTAGGGGGCACCGCAGGCCCGTGCGGTGCCCCCCACCTGTCCTATCGGCCCAGTCGCCGCCGTACCCGCCGGACCTGGCGGTGGTCGGCGACCGCGTCGAGGAACCGGCGTCCGGTACCGGACGCGTGGGCCGGGCCCTGGAGCCGCAGCAGGGCGCCGTCGCGGACGACGGCGTAGGCGACGGGAGCGTGGGACTTCGGCAGGGCGACCGGGTGGCGTCCGTCCGGGAGCCGGAGACGAGCCGGGAGCCTCAGTCGTGCGGTCGTCCCGTCGTCACCGGCGATCAGTTCGGCGTCCACCGTCAGGGCGGACACGGTGACCTCGAGGCGGGCCGGGCCACTGGCCGCGGTCGCCGCCAGGTACGGCAGCGGCAGTGACCGCTCGCCGCGCGCGGTGTTCGCCGCGGCGGCACCGGCCGTGTCGGGACCGAGCCTGCGCCGGCGCTGGTCCACGTCGAGGGCGAGCTGGCCGCTGCCCGTCCAGTACGGCAGCGCGAGCCGCCCGCCGGTCAGCGCCGGGCCGGCGGCCGGGGCACCCGGGGTGCCGTCGCCGGTCAGGCGGACCATGCGCTCGACGCCCAGCAGTTGGACGTACGCCCACACGTCGTGGACCCCGCGCTCCAACGGCCGCCCGCCCGCGAGCCGTTCCGGATCGAGCCGCAGCCGCCCGGACGCGACGAGCCGCGACCGCCCCTGGCCGAAGGGCTCGAGCCGCACCTCCAGGTCGCCCTCGGGGTACCACCAGTCCTCGCGCTCGCGGTCCTTGACGACCAGTTCGGCGTACGCCAGCCGGAACGGATCGCGGACCTCCCAGCCGTCCTCGGTCCCCGGGACCCCGGCGAGCAGCTCCGGGTCGAGCCACCGCTTCCCGTCCCGCTCGACCAGCACCAGCGGCTCGCCGTCCGCGCGCAGCAGGTCGAGGGTGACGTCGGCGACCAGCCGGCCGCCCTCCCACCGCAGACCGCCGACCCTGCTGCGGGCCTTGACCTGACGGATGCGCTCCGCGAGGGTCACGGCGCTGTCGAAGTCACCGCGTTCGAGGAGTTCGGCGCGGAGGCGGGACACGGCGGGGAGCCCTTCGCGGACGGCTGCCGGGAACTCCTCGGTCGCCAGCTTCCGGGCCGCCTCGAAGCGCTCCCGCTGTTGCGCCGGTTCCTCGCGGAGGATCTCGGGCTCGCGGGTGCGGGAGAGGATCTCGACGTGGTAGAGACGGTGCAGGAGGCGGTTCTGCAGCGCGTCGACATCGTCGGACGGGGGTGTGCCGTCCTTGATCTGACGCACGACGGTCCGGCAGTTGGCCCAGAAGCCGTGACGCGGGTTGAAACGATGCCGGGTGTTGTTGCCGCCGTCGTCCCGCTTCATCCAGTAGTAGCAGGGATAGTCGGCCAGGACCGAGATCCGCTCGGCCTTCAGGTAGGCGGCGCTGACGAAGGCCAGGTCCTCCAGGATCCAGGGCCCCTCGGGGAACAGCAGACCGTGCTCCTCGATGAAGGCGCGCCGGAACATCTTGTGCGGCGACATGCTCTGCATGAGCTCGTCGTTCTCGATGGTGCACGCGTCCACCGTGTGCCGGAACAGCCGTCGGGGACGCACTATCGTGCTGGACATCTTGCCGAGGACCACGTCGGCGTCATTGCGCTTGGCGTGTTCGTACAGCCGCTCCAGGGCCTCGGGCCCGAGCATGTCGTCGTGGTCGACGAACTGGATGTACTCGCCCTTGGCGTGCCGCATGCCGAGATTGCGCGGGGCGCCCGGCCAACCTGAGGCCGGCCGGGTGTGCACCTGAACGTTGGAGTGTACGGCCGCGAGCTTGTCCACCCGGGCCGGCGTGTCGTCCGTCGATCCGTCGTCGACGTAGATGACCTCGTACTCGTCGGCGGGCAGGCTCTGCCCGAGCAGCGAGGGGGCGCACTCGTCGACGTACTTCCCGGTGTTGTGGACGGGAACGATGACGCTGACCTTGACTCCCGGCATTCCACGGACCCTACCGGGCCCCTGGAATGCCTTCCGTCACGTGCGGCTCAGAACTTGTTCCTCGGAGTGATCCCCAGCGACAAGCCCGAAAGCCCTCGCTGCCGCCCCCCGAGCTTCCCCGCGATCCCCCGCAGAGCCGCCCCCGCCGGAGAGTCCGGGTCCGTGAGGACCACCGGCTTGCCCTCGTCGCCGCCCTCGCGGAGGCGGACGTCGATCGGAATGGAGCCGAGCACCGGGACCGTCGCACCCGTCGTGCGGGTCAGGCCGTCCGCCACCGTCTGACCGCCACCCGTGCCGAAGACGTCCACCATCTCGCCGCAGTGCGGGCACGGCAGGCCGGACATGTTCTCCACCACGCCGACGATCTTCTGGTGGGTCTGGACGGCGATGGAGCCGGCACGCTCGGCGACCTCGGCGGCGGCCTGCTGCGGGGTCGTCACCACCAGGATCTCCGCGTTCGGGACCAGCTGGGCCACCGAGATCGCGATGTCGCCCGTGCCCGGGGGGAGGTCCAGGAGCAGGACGTCCAGGTCGCCCCAGTACACGTCCGCCAGGAACTGCTGGAGGGCACGGTGGAGCATGGGACCACGCCACACCACCGGCGCGTTGCCCGGCGTGAACATGCCGATCGAGATGACCTTCACGCCGTGCGCGGACGGCGGCATGATCATGTTCTCGACCTGGGTGGGACGGCCGTCGGCGCCCAGCATGCGCGGCACCGAGTGGCCGTAGATGTCGGCGTCGACCACGCCCACCTTGAGGCCGTCGGCCGCCATCGCCGCCGCCAGGTTCACCGTCACCGAGGACTTGCCGACACCGCCCTTGCCGGAGGCGACCGCGTAGACGCGGGTGAGCGAGCCGGGCTTGGCGAAGGGGACCTCGCGCTCGGTCTGGCCGCCGCGCAGCGCGGTCGCCAGCTCCTTGCGCTGTTCGTCGCTCATCACGTCGAGCGTGACGTCGACGCGGGTGACGCCCTCGACGGCCGCGACCGCGTCGGTGACGCGTTGCGTGATCGTCTCGCGCATCGGGCAGCCGGAGACCGTCAGGTACACGGTCACCGCGACCGCGCCGTCGGCCCCGATCTCCACCGACTTCACCATCCCGAGCTCGGTGATGGGCCGGTTGATCTCGGGGTCGTTCACCGTCGCCAGTGCCTCGCGCACCGCGTCTTCGCTAGCCATACAGACGATGGTACGGCGCCGTACAAGCACCCCTGTACGGCTCTCAACGGTCGTCTACGTCACGTCCCGGCGGCCGATCCGACCGTTCTGCCGGGAATACGACGTGCCCGTCGTGCTGCCGTGCCTCCAGCTCCTTCATCAGGTCCTGGAGCTCCGAGCGGATCCAGTCGCGGGTCGCCACCTCCCCGAGGCCGATCCTGAGGGCGGCGATCTCGCGGGTCAGGTACTCGGTGTCCGCGATCGACCGCTCGTTCTGCTTGCGGTCCTGCTCGAGATTGACCCGGTCCCGGTCGTCCTGCCGGTTCTGTGCCAGCAGGATCAGCGGGGCCGCGTAGGAGGCCTGGAGGGACAGCATCAGGGTGAGGAAGATGAACGGGTAGTTGTCGAAGCGCAGATCGCCGGGCGCGAAGATGTTCCACAGCACCCACGCGATGATGACGACCGTCATCCAGACGATGAACCGCCCGGTGCCCAGGAACCGCGCGATCCGCTCCGACAGCCGCCCGAACGCCTCCGGGTCCCATTCGGGCAGCAGCCGGCGGCGCGGCGCCCGGGGCTGGTCGAGCCGGGTGCGGGGGCGGGTGGCCGCCGTGGCCCCGGCCGGGCCGCGCTCACGGGCCGACGTCTCGCGCTCAGGCACCATGAGGGGTCCCCTCTTCGGAGTCGAACTCCGTCTCCCGCCAGTCCTCCGGCAGCATGTGGTCCAGTACGTCGTCCACGGTCACCGCGCCGAGCAGCGAGCCCGAATCGTCGACCACGGGCGCCGCGACCATGTCGTACGTCGCGAAGAACCCGGCGACGACCGGCAGGGTCGCGTCCGGATCGAGGGCCTGCAGGTCGTCGTCGAGCATGGAGCTGACGAGGGTGTACGGCGGGTCGCGCAGCAGCCGCTGGAAGTGGACCGTGCCGAGGTACTTGCCGGTCGGTGTCTCGTCGGGCGCGCGGCACACATAGACCTGGGCGGCCAGGGCCGGGGAGAGGTCGGCGTTGCGGACGCGGGCGAGCGCGTCGGCGACGGTCGCGTCCGGCCGCAGGACGATCGGTTCCGTCGTCATCAGACCGCCGGCCGTGTGCTCCTCGTACGCCATCAGGCGCCGCATGTCGGCCGCGTCCCCCGGCTGCATCAGGCTCAGCAGCCGCTCCTGCTCCTCCGTCGGGAGCTCGGACAGCAGGTCGGCCGCGTCGTCGGGGTCCATGGCCTCCAGGACGTCGGCGGCCCGCTCCTCCTTCAGCTTGCCGAGGATCTCGATCTGGTCGTCCTCGGGGAGCTCTTCCAGTACGTCGGCCAGGCGGTCGTCGTCGAGAGCCGCGGCCACCTCGGCGCGCCGCTTGGGGGAGAGGTGGTGCAGGACGTTGGCGAGGTCGGCCGCGCGCAGCTGCTCGAAGGTGGCGAGGAGGCTCTCGGCGCCCTGTCCGTGCTCCTCCAGCGTGAAGCCGGTGACCGCGGACCACTCGACGGTCAGCGCCTCGCCCTTGCGCCTGAACGCCCCGCCCTTGCCGCCCTTGCGCACGAAGACCCGGTCGATCTCCCAGTCCCGGCGGGCCGGCAGGTGGTGCACCGACGCGTCGAGGACGGTGACCTGTTCGTCCGTCTCCACGAGCGTGACGCGCCGGTCGAGGAGTTCGCCGAAGACCAGGCGCTCGGTGGGCCGTTGCTCGAAGCGCCGGACGTTGAGCACGCCGGTGGTGATGACCTGGCCGGACTCGATGCTCGTGACCCGGGTCATGGGCAGGAAGATGCGGCGCCGGGTGGAGAGTTCGACGACCAGCCCGAGCACGCGGGGCGGCCGGCGCCCGACGCGCAGCACGACGACGAGGTCGCGTACGCGGCCGACCTGGTCGCCGTTGGGATCGAAGACGGCGACGCCGGCGAGGTGCGAGACGAAGATCCGGGGGGCGCCCGCTGCCATGGCTGTGCTTCCTTTGCGTACGGGGTGCTTCGTTCGTCGTTCGTTGTCCGGATTGCCCGCTCGGGAGGGCTTAAGGCTAGCCCGTACCGATCGGATACGCCCTGGTGAGCGGTCCGGACGGTCTGGCTCCGCCCGGGGCCCGGAGCCCCGGTACGCTGCCGTACGCCGCTGAAGGACCCTCGTCAGAAAGGCAGCCCCACCTGTGACTGCGATTCCCCAGGGCCGTGCCCGCAGGGCCGTACTGGTGAGCGCGATGTGCGCCCTGGTCGTGACGGGAACGGGGCTGACAGGATGCAGCGAGGACCCCGACGAGGGCACCAACGGGGTCGGCAAACTGCCCGCCGACCAGATCCAGTCCAGGACCCGGGCGGCCGCCGAGTCCGCCGACGCGCTGCGCCTGTCGGGGAACGTCGTCACCAGCGGGCGTACGTACAGGCTCGACATGCGCCTGAACTCCGGCGGCGGCTCCGGATCGGTCACCGCGCAGGGGGCCACCTTCCAGCTGCTGCGGATCGGCAAGGAGCTGTACCTGAAGGCCGACGCGGACTTCTGGACCCAGGAGGACGGCAAGGGCGACGGTTCGGACTCGGACGCGGCCGCCGACAAGCTCGACGGCAAGTACGTGAAGGTGCCGTCGGGCGACCCGGCGTACAAGAAGTTCAGCGGTTTCACGGACAAGGACGTTCTCCTCGACGGACTTCTGACGCTGCACGGCAGCCTGGACACCGACGGCCACCATGAGCAGGCGGGTACCCGCACGATCCGCATCACGGGTGACAAAGGTGACGGCGGCACGCTGGACGTCTCCCTGGAGGGCAAGCCGTACCCTCTGCGCCTGGCCCGGGCGGGCGGCGCGGGCACGCTGACCTTCTCGGCCTGGGGCAAGAACTTCTCCCTGACCGAACCGGGCAAGGACGAGACGGTGGACTACGGCAAACAGCTGCCGACGTCCTAGCGTTTGCGTCGTTTCATCAGCAGCCGCGGAAGCCCCGCGGGGATCGGCTCACGCGTGGTCGCCGGTGTCGGCAGCGGCGGTTCGGCCAGGTCGCCGTCGGGGAGCGAACCCGTGATCCCCGTCGGCTCGAGCCGCAGTACCCGGCACTCGCGGGACCAACGGCCCGTCATCGCCTCGCCGTCGGGGGCGTTCAGCCGTTTCCCCTTGAGCTCGGCGACGGCCGCCTCCCACGCCTCGGATCCGGGCGCCAGCTCGACGACCCTCGCCGTCCACGAGACCAGCCGGCCCCCCTTGTCCTTGCTCCGGACGGTCACCTCGGCGGCACCCCCGTCGGTCAGCCCCGGCAGCGGCTGCTCTCCGGGCCCGTCACCGACCAGGCACGCGGCGCCTTCGTGCCACACGTGCCACAGGGCGCGGGCCGGGCCGCCGGGTCCCGCGACCCAGATGAGGCCGGACTTCTTCGTGGCCTCCTCGACGAGGGCCCGGTCGAGCAGCTCACTTGTCATGGGGCCCACCCTAGAGCCAGCCGTTGCGCTTGAGGGTGCGGTGGATGCCCAGGCAGATGACACCGGTGATCGCCATGATCACCGGATAGCCGAGCTTCCAGTGGGTCTCCGGCATGTAGTCGAAGTTCATGCCGTAGACCCCGCACACCATCGTCGGTACGGCGATGATCGCGGCCCAGGACGTGATCTTGCGCATGTCCTCGTTCTGGGCGACGGACGCCTGCGCGAGGTTGGCCTGGAGGATCGAGTTGAGGAGCTCGTCGAAGCCCAGGACCTGCTCCTGGACGCGGGCGAGGTGGTCGGCGACGTCTCGGAAGTACTTCTGGATGTCGGGGTCGACCAGCCGCATCGGCCGCTCGCTGAGCAGCTGCATGGGCCGCAGCAGCGGGGCGACGGCCCGCTTGAACTCCAGCACCTCACGCTTGAGCTGGTAGATCCGCGCCGAGTCGACACCGCGCGAGACCTTGCCGCCGCGCCCCGGGGTGAACACCTCGGTCTCCACCTCGTCGATGTCGTCCTGCACCGCGTCGGCGACCGCGACATAGCCGTCGACGACATGGTCGGCGATCGAGTGCAGCACCGCCGAGGGGCCCTTGGCGAGCAGTTCGGGGTCGTCCTGGAGCCGGTGGCGCAGCGCCCTGAGCGAGCCCTGGCCGCCGTGCCGGACGGTGATGAAGAAGTCCCGGCCGGTGAAGCACATGACCTCGCCGGTCTCGACGATCTCGCTGTTGGCGGTGAGCTCGTCGTGCTCGACGTAGTGGATGGTCTTGAAGACGGTGAACAGGGAGTCGTCGTAGCGCTCCAGCTTGGGCCGCTGGTGGGCCTGCACGGCGTCCTCGACGGCGAGCGGGTGCAGTCCGAACTCACCGGCGATACCGGAGAATTCGGCCTCGCTCGGCTCGTGCAGACCGATCCAGACGAACCCGCCGTCGCGGCGCACCTGGCGCATCGCCTCGTGCGGGCTCAGCTGCTGGTCGGTCTGCACGCGCCGGCCGTCGCGGTAGACGGCGCAGTCGACGACGGCGGAGGGCGTCGAGGGGTCGCGCGTCGCGTCGTACGCGCCGGTGTCCTTGCGCAGCGAGGGGCGCGACGGCCGCACGGCGGCACGCAGGTCACGGATCATCGACATGGCAGGCTCCTTCGTGACGGGCAACAAAGGGCGCCGGCGAGGGATGGAACTACCCGGAATGGGGACGTCCTGCTGTGGGTGTTTGGCACGTCCACAAAGCGGGGAGCACCGCACCATCGCGGTGGCGAACTTCGCTACTGATTCAGCTACTGCTGCAGATCAGACAGATCAGGCAAAACGAACGAAGTGCTCTTCCGCACGAAGACGCGAACGTGAAAGGCGGCGGTTGCCGAAAGTCACAGAGCTGCATCAGCGGCCGGAAGAACGAGTGGTACTACCAGGTCGACTTCGATCCATGACAGCCCCACCTCCTCCGGCCGGTCCCTCGTAAGGGACGATCCAATCCCGTAAGGGAGTCTCACTGGCGTCGGGACTCGATGCGCGACGCTTCTGCGTGCTGCCCCGGCGACCGGGCAAGACTATCAGCCGACCCAAGTGTCAAGGCGCTGCTTTGCCCGGTACTGACGAGTTCTATGCTCGCGGCATGGCAGATGTTCTTCCTCTGGTCGAGGCCCGGTTGCGCAGCGCGCTGGGCGAGCCGGACGCGCGCGCGGCGGTCACGTTCCTCGGCACGGACCGCATCGAGGTGCTCCGCTTCAGTGACGGGGACGTCGTCCGCTACGCCACTCTCGGCATGTCCGCCCAGCCGATGGGCGACCCCACCGCGATGCTCGCCGACCCGGTCAAGGGCCCGCGCGCCGAACTGCTGATGTCCGTACGGTCAGGGCTCACCGATACCGACAAGGTGCTCCGCCCGCTCGCCGTGCTCGCCGCGTCCCCGCAGGTCGAGGGCGTGGTCGTGGCTCCGGGCGCCTCACTCGACGTGGGTGAACCCCTTTGGCCCGGCGCCCCGTTCACCTCGGTCCTGGTCGCCGAGCCGGGCGGACTGGTCGAGGACCTGGAACTCGACGAGCCCCTCGACCCGGTCCACTTCCTGCCGTTGCTCCCCATGACGCCGAACGAGGCCGCCTGGAAGCGCGTCCACGGCGCCCAGGCGCTGCAGGAGCGCTGGCTGACGAACGGGACGGACCTCAGGGATCCGTCCCGGAAATCCGTCCCGCTGGAGTGAGCAAGGTCACCAAGTGGTGGCCGGAAGCCGTCAGTTGGCGAAGACGGTGACACTGTCCTCGGTCGCGTGCCTCGGCTCCAGCTCCTCCGCCTCGTGGGTGAGCGCGTTGCGCCGTACGACGACCACGAGCGCGCCCAGCACCGCCGTCACCGCCGCCACCACGAAGGGGATGTGGATGTCGGTCCACTCCTCGATCTTCGGTGCGAAGTAGGGCGCCGCGGCCGCCGCGAACCAGCGCACGAAGTTGTAGCCCGCGCTCGCCACGGGCCGCGGGGCATCCGAGACGCCGAGCGCCAGCTCCGTGTAGACGGTGTTGTTCACGCCGATGAAGGCGCCGGACAGGATCGTGCAGACGATGGCCGCCGTGTGGTTGCCGTAGCCGAGAACGAGCACGTCGAGCGCGAGCAGGACGAGTGAGCCGCCGAGCACCTTGAGCGAACCGAACCTCTCCTGGAGGCGCGGCGCGGCGAACACCGAGAAGACGGCGAGCAGGACACCCCAGGCGAAGAACACGGCACCCGACTTGTACGGGGTCATGTCGAGCACGAAGGGGGTGAAGGCCAGCACGGTGAAGAACGTGTAGTTGTAGAAGAAGGACGACACCGCTGCCGAGGCGAGCCCGCCGTGGCCGAGCGCCTTGATCGGGTCGAGCAGGGACGTCTTTCGGGCCGGCTTGGGCTGCTCCTTCAGGAACACCGTGATGCACAGGAAGCCGATCGCCATCAGGAAGGCCGTACCGAAGAACGGGTAGCGCCAGCTGGCGTCACCGAGCAGCGCGCCCAGAAGCGGGCCGCAGGCCATGCCGAGGCCGAGCGCGGACTCGTACAGCAGGATCGCCGCCGCGCTGCCGCCCGCCGCCGCGCCGACGATGACGGCGAGGGCCGTGGAGACGAACAGGGCGTTGCCCAGTCCCCAGCCGGCCCGGAAGCCGACCAGCTCCTGGACCGAGCCCGAGGTGCCCGCGAGCCCCGCGAAGACCACGACGAGGGCGAGGCCGAGCAGCAGGGTCTTCTTGCCGCCGATGCGGCTGGAGACGAAGCCGGTGACCAGCATCGCGATCGCGGTGATCAGGAAGTACGAGGTGAACAGGAGGGAGACCTGGCTCGCCGTGGCGTTCAGGCCCTGGGCGATCGACGGCAGGATCGGGTCCACGAGTCCGATGCCCATGAAGGCGACGACGGACGCGCCGGCGGTTGCCCAGACTGCCTTGGGCTGGCGCAGGAGGCTGGTCGCTCCCGCGTCGAAGGGGTCCTGACTGGCTCCCATCATGTGCTCCCATCCAGACGTAGATAGTTGGTATATGCACATAGTAAGTTAGAGGAGCTAATTAATGCAAGCTACATCTACTTGCCCTGGTGAACCGCTTCCGTCCGGACGGGTGATCGTCCTTGACGTGAGGGAGTGAGGGTAGGACCGTGGGGCCCTATGAGGGGCGAACCCAGTTGCCCGAAGTGTGGTGGCCGGGTCAGGGCTCCCGGACTCTTCTCCGATTCCTGGCAGTGCGATGTGCACGGGACCGTGCATCCGCTGCAGCCCGTGATCCCGCCCAGCGTCGAGGCCCTCGATGTCGTGGTGCATCGCACGCAGGTGCCGGTGTGGATGCCGTGGCCGCTGCCGGTCGGCTGGCTGTTCACGGGCGTGGCCTGCGCCGGTGACGACCGCAGCGGCGGTCGCGCCACGGCCGTGGCCTGCACGGGACCCGGACCGCTCGGGGGTGTCGGCGAGCTGATCCTCGTGGCCGAGGAGCTCGGCGTCGGGCTCGGGGCGCGTTACGCGGGCATCGACGGGCCGGACCCGGGGCCGTACATGAGCGTGGAGAAGCCGGCGCAGGCGAAGGTGCTCGCCGCCGGCCGGCCGACTCCGCTGTGGCATGTCGCAGGGGCGCCGGACGACCGGGCGGTGTTCGCGGGAGAGGCGCTCGGGTTGTGGGTGTGGGCGGTCGTCTGGCCCGAGCAGTCCGGGTTGCTGATGTACGACGAGCTGGTGCTCACGGACCTGCGGGACGCGGGGGCGGAAGTGGAACTGGTGCCCTGCGGGGCGCTGTCGCCCCGACTGCTGAAGCCCTGACGGTAGGGGGCGCACCCTAGTAGCGGGTGTGACAGAGGAGCTGGATGATCTGGTTATCCTTGAGCGTCCTCTTCTGTTCCGTCAGCGTCTGGAGTCCGCGTCGTGCGCATCGATCTGCACTGCCACTCCACGGCCTCCGACGGGACCGACACGCCCGCCGAGCTGGTGCGGAATGCCGCCGCTGCCGGGCTGGACGTCGTCGCCCTCACCGATCACGACACGACCCGCGGGTACGACGCGGCCATCGCCGCGCTGCCCGTGGGACTGACCCTCGTCACCGGGGCCGAGCTGTCCTGCCGGATCGGCGGGGTGTCCATGCACATGCTGGCCTACCTCTTCGATCCCGAGGAGCCGGCGCTGCTCGCCGAGCGGGAGCTGGTGCGGGACGACCGGGTGCCCCGAGCGCGCGCGATGGTGGTCAGGCTTCAGGAGCTGGGCGTGCCGGTCACCTGGGAGCAGGTGGCACGGATCGCCGGTGACGGGTCCGTCGGGCGGCCGCATGTCGCCACCGCGCTCGTCGAGCTCGGGGTCGTCGCGAGCGTCGACGACGCCTTCACCGGCGACTGGCTGGCCGACGGCGGGCGGGCCTACGTGGAGAAGCACGAGACCGACCCCTTCGAGGCGATCCGGTTGGTCAAGGGAGCCGGAGGGGTCACCGTGTTCGCCCACCCCGGCGCGAGCAAGCGCGGTCACACGGTCCCGGAGTCCGCGATCGCCGAGATGGCCGCCGCCGGGCTCGACGGCATCGAGGTCGACCACATGGACCACGACGAGGACACGCGCGTACGGCTGCGCGGGCTCGCCAAGGAACTGGGGCTGCTGACCACCGGTTCCAGCGACTACCACGGCAGCCGCAAGACGGTCGCCCTCGGCGAGTACACGACGGACCCCGAGGTGTACGGGGAGATCACGCGGCGGGCGACGGGCGCGTTCCCCGTCCCGGGGGCCGGCGGAGTCTGAGGCCCGCCCCCGCTTCCCGTCACCCGGCGCCGGGCCGCACCCGGCGCCGCGTTCCACCTCCTTCGGTAAGGCCAGTTCCGTCATGTTCGACGTCGCCGTCTTCGGCTCGCTCTTCCTCACCCTGTTCGTCATCATGGATCCCCCCGGGATCACCCCGATCTTCCTCGCGCTCACCGCCGGACGGCCCGGCAAGGTGCAGAAGCGGATGGCCTTCCAGGCCGTCTGTGTCGCGGGCGGTGTCATCGCCGTCTTCGGGCTCCTGGGCCACCAGATCCTCAACTACCTGCATGTCTCCGTGCCCGCGCTGATGATCGCGGGCGGGCTGCTGCTCCTGCTGATCGCGCTCGACCTGCTCACCGGCAAGACCGACGAGCCGAAACAGACCAAGGACGTGAACGTGGCGCTCGTCCCCCTGGGCATGCCGCTGCTGGCGGGTCCGGGTGCGATCGTCTCCGTCATCCTCGCCGTGCAGAAGGCCCACAGCGTCGCCACGCAGGTCTCGGTGTGGACGGCGATCCTCGCCATCCATGTCGTGCTGTGGCTGGTGATGCGGTACTCGCTGCTGATCATCCGGGTCATCAAGGACGGCGGGGTCGTGCTGGTGACACGCCTCGCGGGCATGATGCTCTCCGCGATCGCCGTGCAGCAGATCATCAACGGGATCACCCAGGTGGTCCGGGCGAGCTGAGCGGCCATGGGTACGCGGCCTTGGGTATGCGCAGAGCCCCCGCCCGGCGTCGATGCCTGGCGGGGGCTCTGAAGCTTCGGCGGTGATCCGCGTCTGTTACGAGGCCGAGGTGTCGGCCGGACGGATCCAGAGCCGCTGTCCTATGGCGGCGGCCTGCTGAACGATCCGATTGACGGAGGCGGCGTCCACGACAGTGCTGTCCACGGGCGTGCCGTCGACGTCGTCGAGTCGCATGATTTCGAAGCGCATGGCTTCTCCCTTCGTCTGGTCATCCTCCTGCGGAGAATTACTGCGTACGTGAGTAGTCAACGGGGTGCGTGTTACAAACATTCCCTACGCTAAAGAAATTTTTCGAACGGCTAACTACTGACCGGTAAGTGAGTCTTCGGAGACTCCTTGGGACCGGTTGTGTTCGCAGCGTGACCGCCGGGACAATGGTGGCGATGAACGACGACCTGGCGCCCCTGAGCGCCCGCATCGACCGCACCAACGAGCTGCTCACGCGCATGCTCGCCGAGGTCGCGAAGACGCCCTCGACGCATGCGATCTTCGTCGACGCGGGATACCTCTACGCGGCCGCGGGACGACTCGTCGCCGGCACCGAGGACCGTCGCGCCTTCGACCTCGACGCCGAGGGCCTGATCGAGGCCCTCATCGACCGGGCCCGCACCATCTTCGCGGACAGCAGACTGCTGAGGGTCTACTGGTACGACGGCGCGAGACGTCGTATCCACACCTCTGAACAGCAGTCCATCGCCGAACTCCCGGACGTGAAGGTCCGGTTGGGCAACCTCAACGCCAACAACCAGCAGAAGGGCGTCGACTCGCTGATCCGCTCCGACCTGGAGTCCCTGGCCCGGCACCGCGCGATCAGCGACGCGGCGCTCCTGGGCGGAGACGAGGACCTGGTCTCGGCGGTCGAGGCGGCCCAGGGATACGGCGCCCGCGTGCACCTGTGGGGCATCGAGGCGCCGGAGGGCCGCAACCAGGCGGAACCGCTCCTCTGGGAGGTCGACAGCCAGCGCACCCTCGACCTCGACTTCTTCAAGCCGTACGTCTCCCGGCGAGCGGCCGTGCCCTACGAGGCGACGGCCACCCGGCCCACCCGCGAGGACGTCCGTTTCGTGGGCGCGCAGATCGCCGCGAAGTGGCTTGGGGAGCGGGGGAGGGCGGCGCTGCAGGAGCTGCTGCCCGGCCATCCGTATCTGCCGGGCTCGGTGGACCAGGACCTGCTGGTGGAGGCGGAGGTGCTTCTCCAGTACTCACTGCGGGGGCAGGCGGATCTGCGACGGGTGCTGCGGGACGGGTTCTGGGAGCACTTGCAGGGGCAGTACTGACCGCTCATCGGCAGCCAGTGGTGACCGCTCAACGGCCGACGCTGTCCCAGAAGTCGGCCAGGGCGTGGGCCATGGGGAGGGGCTGGTCGGCGTTGGGGGAGTGTTCCGCTCCCGGGATCACCGTGCGGCGGGCGCCCAGTCGTACGGCCATGTCGTCGAGGAGAGGCACCGGCCAGGTGTCGTCCTGCGATCCGGACAGGACGTGGAACGGCAGCGGGACGGCGGCCAGTTCGCCGACCCGGTCCGGCTCGGTGCACAACTGGTGGCCCGTTGCGAGGAGTTGGGCGGGTTTGTTGCCCAACCAGCGGCGGCGGAGCTGTTCGACGTCCCCGATGCCCTTGGCGGGGCCGCCGACCTCCTCCGGCGGTCCCATGGCCAGGATCGCGTCCCACACCTCGGCCATCGTCATCACACCGAGCGCGTCCCGCAGCAGCTTCACCCGCTGCTGCTGGGAGTCGGAGATCTGCGCGGGGCCCGAGGAGACGAGGGTGAGGGACAGGAAGGGGGAGTGGTCGAGCAGTACGGTGGCGCGCGCGATCTGACCGCCCAGGGAATGCCCGACCAGGTGCGCGGGTGCGTCGAGGGCGGCGGCCTGTGCGAGCACGTCCCGCGCCAACTCGCCTCGCGCGTAGGCGGATTGGTCGGTCTCCGGCCCGTCCGACTCGAACTGTCCTCGCCCGTCCACGGCCACGACCCGGTATCCGCGCGCCGTGAGCGGCTCGTGGAGCAGCG
This sequence comes from Streptomyces canus, assembly GCF_001514145.1. Taxonomy (GTDB): domain Bacteria; phylum Actinomycetota; class Actinomycetes; order Streptomycetales; family Streptomycetaceae; genus Streptomyces; species Streptomyces canus. The sequence goes on along the minus strand of NZ_KQ948657.1, from coordinate 190,997 downwards.
TGAAGTCCTCCTTGCTTCCCGTGAACCCGGGCAGCAGCAGCGCGGTGCCCTTCTCGGCGACGCCGGGGGCCACGGCCGAGTCCACGACCGCGAACTCGCCGCGGGCGGTGCGCAGGGGGTAGGCACGGGCGCCGGGGGGCGGGGTGAAGACGGCTCGGGTGCTCACGGGGTGAGGGTAGCGGGCGGTCGTGACGGGTCGGTCCCGCAGGGGGTGGCGCGGGCGCGGTCCCGGGCGGCTGCGGGTTCGTCGTGGCTCGTCGCGCAGTGGTGTGGTCGGCGCCGGCTGCCACGGGCCGGTGCGGGAACGCCGACGGCCCGGCCCCAGGTGAAGGGGCCGGGCCGTCGGTGTGGGATCAGCTGTCCGCGGGCTCCGCGGCGGCCGTCTTGCGGGTCCGGCGGCGCGGTGCGGCGACCTTCGGCTCCTGGTCCGCCTGGGCCGGGATGTCGGCGGTCACCGCCGGCTCGGCGGCCTTGCGGGTGGTACGCCGGCGGGGCGTGGCCTCGACCGTGTCCGCGACCTCGGCGGTGGCCGCGGTCTTGCGGGTGCGACGCGGCTTGACCTCAGCGGTCTGCGCCGTGTCGGTGGCCTCCGTCGTCGCGGTCGCGGTCGTGGTCTTGCGGGTGCGGCGCGGCTTGGTGGCCGTGCCTTCCGCGGTGTCCACAGCCGTCTCGGCCGCCTTGGCCGAGGTCGCCGTCTTTCGCGTACGCCGCGGGTTGGCCACCTCGACGGCCTCCGGCTCCTGGACCGACTGGGCCGGGATCTCGGCGGTCACGGCGGGCTCGGCGGCCTTGCGGGTACGGCGGCGCGGCTTGGCTTCCGTCGCCTCGGCCGTGTCCACGGCAGCCTCTGCGGCCGGAGCCGCAGTCTTGCGCGTGCGGCGCGGCTTGGGCTCGGTGGCCTCAGCCGTGTCCAGGGCGGCTTCCGCGGCGGGTGCGGCGGCGGCCGCCTTGCGGGTGCGGCGCGGCTTGGCCTCGGTGGCTTCGGCCGTGTCCACCGCGGTTTCGGCGGCGGTCGTAGCCGCGGCTGCGGTCTTGCGGGTGCGCCGGGGCTTGGCCTCCACGGCCTCCGCCGTGTCGGCGCCGGCCTCCGTCGTCGTGGCCGCGGTCTTGCGGGTGCGGCGCGGCTTGGCGGCCGTGCCTTCCGCGGTGTCCACTGCCGTCTCGGCGGGTGCGGCGGCAGCTGCCTTGCGGGTGCGCCGCGGCTTGGCCTCGGTGGCTTCGGCCGTGTCCACCGCGGCCTCTGCGGCGGGAGCCGCGGTCGTGGTCTTGCGGGTGCGCCGCGGCTTGGTCTCCGTGGCCTCGGCCGTGTCCACGGCGGCCTCGGCGGCCGGAGCCGCCGACTTGCGCGTACGGCGCGGCTTGGTGGCCGGAGCCTCCGGAGCGGTCTCCGTGACCGGCGCGGTCTCGACGACCGTCTCCACGGCTGCCGGTGTCTCCGCGGACCTGCGGGTCCGGCGGCGGCGCGGCTTGGCCGGGGTCTCGGTGTCGAGGGACGGGCCCTCCGCCGCCGTGACGGCGGACTCCGCGGCCTCGGACACGGTCGGCTCGACCGCCGCCGCTGCCGTGGTCACCGTGGCCGGAGCCGAGTCGGACGCCCCGCCGCGGGTGCGCCGACGACGGCGCGGGGTGCGGGTCGCGGTGGTGTCCTCGACCGCGGTGGTCTCCGACGGGGCGACCGCCTCGGCGGGGGCCGCCGCGTCCGGCGAGGTACCACCACGGGTACGACGGCGACGGCGCGGCGTACGCTCCGAACGCTCGCGGTCGGCGGAGCGGGACTCGTCCCGGCCACCACGCCCGCGACCCCGGTCACGGTCACCGCGTCCGCGTGCACCGCGTCCGCCCGGCTCGCCCAGGTCCTCCAGCTCCTCCGCGGCGAGCCCCGCGCGCGTGCGGTCGGCCCGCGGCAGGACACCCTTGGTGCCCGCGGGGATGCTCAACTCCTCGTAGAAGTGCGGGGAGGTGGAGTACGTCTCCGGCGGATCGTTGAAGTTGAGCTCGAGCGCCTTGTTGATCAGCTGCCAGCGCGGGATGTCGTCCCAGTCGACGAGGGTGATCGCGATGCCCTTGGCACCCGCGCGACCGGTACGGCCGATGCGGTGCAGGTACGTCTTCTCCTCTTCGGGAGACTGGTAGTTGATGACGTGCGTGACGCCCTCGACGTCGATACCACGGGCGGCGACGTCGGTGCAGACGAGGACGTCCACCTTGCCGTTGCGGAAGGCGCGCAGCGCCTGCTCACGGGCGCCCTGGCCCAGGTCGCCGTGGACCGCGCCGGCGGCGAAGCCGCGCTGCTGGAGCTGGTCGGCCAGGTCGGCCGCGGTGCGCTTGGTGCGGCAGAAGACCATGACCAGTCCCCGGCCGTCGGCCTGCAGTATGCGCGCGACCATCTCGGGCTTGTCCATGTTGTGCGCGCGGTACACGTGCTGCTTGGTGTTCGCGACCGTCCTGCCCGCGTCGTCGGGCGAGGTGGCGTTGATGTGCGTGGGCTGCGACATGTAGCGGCGCGCGAGACCGATGACCGCGCCCGGCATGGTCGCCGAGAACAGCATCGTCTGGCGGCGGGCCGGAAGCATGTTGATGATCTTCTCGACGTCGGGCAGGAAGCCCAGGTCGAGCATCTCGTCGGCCTCGTCGAGGACGAGCGCCTTGATGTGTCCCAGGTTGAGCTTCTTCTGGCCCGCGAGGTCCAGCAGTCGGCCCGGGGTGCCGACGACGACGTCGACGCCCTTCTTGAGGGCCTCGACCTGGGGCTCGTAGGCGCGGCCGCCGTAGATGGCGAGGACACGTACGTTGCGTACCTTGCCCGCGGTCAGCAGGTCGTTGGTGACCTGGGTGCACAGCTCGCGCGTGGGGACGACGACGAGCGCCTGCGGGGCGTCGGTGAGGTCCTCGGGCTTGGCGCGGCCGGCCTCGACGTCGGCGGGGACGGTGACGCGCTCGAGGAGCGGAAGGCCGAAGCCCAGCGTCTTGCCGGTGCCGGTCTTGGCCTGGCCGATGACGTCGGAGCCGGAGAGGGCCACCGGGAGCGTCATCTGCTGGATGGGGAACGGGTTGATGATGCCGACGGCTTCGAGGGCCTCGGCCGTCTCGGTGAGAATCCCGAGATCGCGGAAGGTCGTAGTCAGGGTGCTGCCTCTTCTGTGTGCGCGGTGCGAGGCGAGCGCAGGGGGTCGTCTACCGTGCTGGGGACGTCGGCTGCCTTACGGGCTAGGCCGTAATGGCACGGGACCACTGCCGACGCTCTAGCGCTCGTACCGCTGAGGGTCCCCCTCCGAACTTCGTACGCACAGTGCCGTACGGGCGAGGAGGGCTGTCGGGTCGGAGCCGATCGGGCCACCGACCGGGCATCCTCATACGTGCGGCCTGTCGAGGTTCGGTGCACTCATGAAGTGCCGTCGTACCAGCAGGCGCATTACCACCATACCCCGGAATCGTGCACATGCGATGGCCGATTTGGTCACGTAGTCGTCGTCACACTGATTGACCAGGGCCTTCCGCCGTCCGGAGAGCGGGCTATTGTGCGCTTCATGACGACCTCTGACAAGCCCGACAACGCCTCCGAGACCCCTGCCGAACCCACCGGAGTCGCCGCCCAGGACTGGACGAAGGCCTCCGCCGACCCGCAGTACCGAGCCGCGGTCGTCGACCTGCTCGGCGCGCTCGCGTACGGCGAACTCGCGGCCTTCGAACGGCTCGCGGAGGACGCGAAGCTCGCGCCGACGCTGGCGGACAAGGCGGAGCTGGCGAAGATGGCGTCGGCCGAGTTCCACCACTACGAGAAGCTGCGTGACCGGCTGACCGAGATCGGCGAGGAGCCGACGCTCGCGATGGAGCCGTTCGTCGCGGCGCTCGACGGCTTCCACCGGCAGACGGCTCCGTCGGACTGGCTGGAGGGGCTCGTCAAGGCGTACGTCGGTGACTCGATCGCCAGTGACTTCTACCGGGAGGTCGCGGCGCGCCTCGACGCGGACTCGCGCGAGCTGGTCCTGGCCGTCCTCGACGACACCGGGCACGCTGGGTTCGCCGTCGAGAAGGTGCGGGCGGCGATCGACGCGGACCCGCGGGTGGGCGGCCGACTGGCCCTGTGGGCGCGGCGGTTGATGGGGGAGGCGCTGTCGCAGTCGCAGCGGGTCGTCGCCGACCGGGACGCGCTGTCGACGATGCTCGTGGGCGGCGTCGCCGACGGGTTCGATCTCGCCGAGGTGGGACGGATGTTCTCGCGGATCACCGAGGCGCACACGAAGCGGATGGCTGCGCTGGGCCTGGCCGCCTAGCGCCCGACCGCCCGGGGAGCTGTGCTCCGTCGGCGGCCGCGGGTTCGTCGTGGCCGGTCGCGCAGTTCCCTACGCCGGCGCTGATCGGCGCAGTCTGCCGTTCGGCCGCAGGAGCAGGGACAGCGACGCCACCGAGACCACTGCCGCGCCCAGGAGGATCAGCAGGAGGTTGCCCGGGTCCAGCGCGGTGTGGGTCACGAAGGCGCCGAAGAGGGCTCCGGCGGTGCCCGTCGCGAGGACCAGGGAGCGGGTCGGCAGGCGGTGGGCGAGGCGGTGTACCGCCACCCCTGCCAGCACGAGACCGAGCAGTGCGGAGCCGAGCGCTTCGATCAACATCATGGGGTCCCTCCCACATGGCCACACTGCCATCACGGTCGTAGCCCGTCATACCCGTGACCTGCGGAATGCAATCCTCCTCCGTGTGTTCCTCGTGCTCCATACGTGGAGAAAGGAATCTCGCCCGCAGCACGAAGAGGGGCCCGGCGACTTCCGGTCGCCGGGCCCCTCTTCGTCTGTGTGCCTACAGCGCGCCGAAGCCCACCTTGCGGGGAGCCGGCTCACCGAGCTCGACGTACGCCAGACGGTCGGCCGGGACGAGGACCTTGCGGCCGTGCTCGTCCACCAGGCTCAGCAGCTGAGACTTGCCGGCCAGGGCCTCCGAAACCGCCCGCTCGACCTCCTCGGCGCTCTGACCGCTCTCCAGAACGATCTCGCGGGGCGCGTGCTGCACGCCGATCTTGACCTCCACGGCTATGTCCCTCCGACGGTCAGTGAAGTGCGCGACCTTCCGCGCCGTACCCAGCACACATTAGCCCGGTGAGGGGACGTACACGTTCCGCGCAAGAACGCCAACAGCGAACAAGGGACGGGAACAAACGACCCGCACGCGCGCGTGCGGGTCGAGTGGTGGTCCCAGAGCTGATCTCAGTGGTTCTCCGTGCCGTGCAGCGGGAATCCGGCGATGCCCCGCCACGCCAGTGACGTCAGCAGCTGGACCGCCTGGTCGCGCGGGACGCTGCGGTCGCTGTGCAGCCAGGACCGGGCCACCACCTGGGCGAGCCCACCGAGGCCCGAGGCGAGCAGCATCGACTCCGCGCGCGAGAGACCGGTGTCCTCCGCGATGACCTCGGAGATCGCCTCGGCGCACTCGACGGTGACCTTGTCGACGCGCTCGCGCACCGCGGGCTCGTTCGTCAGGTCCGACTCGAAGACCAGGCGGAAGGCGCCGCCGTCGTCCTCGACGTAGGCGAAATAGGCGTCCATGGTCGCCCGCACGCGCTGCTTGTTGTCGGTCGTCGACGCCAGCGCGGTGCGCACCGCCAGGATCAGGGACTCGCAGTGCTGGTCCAGCAGCGCGAGATAGAGGTCGAGCTTGCCCGGGAAGTGCTGGTAGAGCACCGGCTTGCTGACGCCGGCGCGCTCGGCGATGTCGTCCATCGCGGCCGCGTGGTAGCCCTGCGCCACGAAGACTTCCTGCGCGGCGCCCAGCAGCTGGTTCCGTCGGGCACGGCGCGGCAGGCGCGTCCCGCGCGGGCGTGCCGCCTCTGTCTGCTCGATGGCTGTCACGCCGCCTCCCAATGTCGTCCACATGCGGTGTGCGCCGCGCCGCCATCGTACTTTTCGGTAACCGTGCTGTGCGCGGTACGAACGCAGAATTTCACGGACCGGACGGTGACGAAAACCGTCCAAAGGTTTCAAACGGTCATCTAGTGGGCAGGGCTGCCGTCCCGTTCCTGCTCGGGAATGCGCTGATGAGTGCCTTGTCGGCCGCTCGGCGCCGGTCCGACGTCACCGATAGTCGTCCTCGTCGAGCGAGACGACCCTGGCCTGTTCGACCAGGTCGGCCTCGTTGGCCCGGTCGGGGTCCACGCCGGTCAGGGGGTCGTCGCGGTCGGGCGCGATGTCGGTGTGCTGCTCGGCCGCGTCGACCTCGGGGGCCTCGACGTCGCGCTCGGCGACGTCGTCCTCCTCGAAGGCCTCGGAGTCGGTGAAGGCCTCGGGGTCGGTGGGGTCGTAGGCCATGGTGGGCTCCCTTCCTAGAACGTCCCTGATGTACACAGGGGGCCACATTCGGGTGCCCTGCGTACGAGCCTAGGAGACACACGATCTGGACGCCATGCGATGTACGTGCGACCGCCGCGCACGCCTCGTACATGTGCTCTGTGATGGCGAACACATGAACCACAGCGTGATCGTCTCGTAACATTGCCGCATGTCTTCGACCGAGCTGCCCTTCGTGCCGCCCGCCACCGTCCTGCCGAAGGTGGCGCCCGTCAGGGTCGGTGAGGGCGAGCGGATGAGGTCGGTGGGGCTGCCGGGGATCACCCTGGCGGTGCGTTCGAGACCACCCGCGCGCGAGGGGCTGCCGCCCGCGCTGTACGTCCATGGCCTGGGCGGTTCCTCGCAGAACTGGTCGGCGCTGATGGAGCAGCTGGAGGGCGACGTCGACGGCGAGGCCGTCGATCTGCCGGGCTTCGGTGACTCCCCGCCGCCGGACGACGGCAACTACTCGATCACCGCGCACGCGCGCGCGGTGATCCGTTTTCTCGACGCGTCCGGCCGCGGCCCCGTCCACCTCTTCGGGAACTCCCTCGGCGGCGCGGTGTCCACCCGCGTGGCAGCGGTGCGGCCCGACCTGGTGCGTACGCTCACCCTCGTTTCGCCGGCCCTCCCGGAGATCCGCGTCCAGCGCACCGCCGTGCCCACGGGGCTGCTGGCGGTCCCCGGCGTGGCCGGTCTGTTCACCCGGTACAGCAGGGACTGGACGGCCGAGCAGCGCGTCCGCGGGGTCACGGCCCTGTGCTACGGCGACCCCGGGCGGGTCACTCCGGAGGGGTTCCGGTACGCGGTGGAGGAGATGGAGCGGCGGCTGCAACTGCCGTATTTCTGGGACGCGATGACGCGTTCCGCGCGCGGGCTGGTGAACGCGTACACACTGGGCGGCCAGCACGCGCTGTGGCGCCAGGCCGAGCGTGTTCTCGCGCCCACGCTTCTCGTCTACGGCGGCCGCGACCAGCTCGTCGGCTTCCGCATGGCCCAGAAGGCGGCCCGAGCCTTCCGCGACTCCCGACTGCTGACGCTGCCGGAGGCGGGGCATGTGGCGATGATGGAGTACCCGGAGACGGTGGCGGGCGCGTTCCGGGAGTTCGCCGTGGACGGGGCGACTTCTGACGGTTCCGTGGGAGGCTCTGACAAGCGTGACGGTTCCGTGGGTGCCTCCGGTGAGGGGGCCTCGGGTGACCGGCGCGATTCCGCGACGGCCTCCGGTGACGGGGCCGACGCCACGACTGTGGGGAGCTGAGGCGGGGCGTGGGACGCCACAGTCGACGCGGGCCCGCTCCCAAGAAGGGGCCCGACAAGGGCAGTTCCGACCGGGGGGATTCGGGCCGGGCGGGCGCCGAGGGTCTTGGCACGGAGGCGAGGGACCGGGCGGACGCCGAGGGGGCGCGGGGCGCTACGGGTCTCGGCCGGGAGACGCAGGGCTGGGCGGGCGTCGAGGGAGTGCGGGGCGCCACAGGTGTCGGCCGGGAGACGAGGGACCGGGCCGGGGCCGAAGGGGCGCGGGGCGCTACAGGTCTCGGCACGGAGGCGACGGGCCGGGGACGGATGCCGACTTCGTCCGCTGCGGCGCCGCAGTCTGCTCGGCGGAGGACGCAGGGTGGCCGGGGGCCCGACCGCGGGGCACCCGGAGCTGGACCCGGAGTCGACGCTGCCGGGTATCGGGTGCCTGCGCAGGGCGGCCCGCGGCATCCAGACGGCACGCCTGCACATGGGTTTCCTCGGCTTGCGGACGGCACGCCTGCGGGTGGGTTTCCGGGGGTTCCGGATGGGGCGCCCGCCGGTTTCCCCCGGCTTGCGGACGGGTCGCCCGCGCGTGGCGTTCCTCGGCTTGCGGACGGGACGCCCGCGCACGGGTTTCCCCGGCTTCCGGACGGTACCCCCGCTCACGGCTTTCCTCGGCTGCCCGACGGCACGCCGGCGCGCGGGGTCCCTCGTGTGTCCGACGGTCCGTCCGGCCAAGGTGGGCGGCGGTTCCCGGAGGGGACGCCCCCGCACGGTTTCCCGCGGCTTTCCGACGGCACGCCGGCCCATGGCGTCCCCCGGGCCCGTGGTGGCCATCCCGAGCAGCGTGAATCCGGGGGCGGCTGGGGGGAGTTGAGTGATCGGGGACCGGGCGGGTACGCCGCCGGACCCGGAGCCGCTCCTCCGCGGCAGCGGCAGGGCCCGTCGGGATCGAGGCCACGACAGGACTACCTTGACGCGTTCACCGACGAGGTCGATGCCTTCGCGCCCGGTGGGCCTCGCGGCCCTGTTCCCGTCACGGCGGCCCGCGCGTCCGACTCCGCGTACCCCGCCGTCGCGCACCACTCCGACCCGTACGGCTCGGTCACCGACTGGCCCGACGACACCGCCACCGACACCGACGAGGACGCCCGCCCCGACTCCGGCGACGCGCCACCGGCCGACCCGCCGGTGGCCAAGGGCGGCAAGGGCCGGGCGTTCACCGGCATCGCGGCCGCCGCGGTCGTCACCGTCCTCGCTGTCGTCGTGGCAGGACAGGTCACCGACGGGCGCGACACCGCCGTGGGCACGCAGTCCGCGACCGACCAGGCCCGGGACGCCCGCGACTCCGTCTCGGGCGCGGACGGGCAGCCGACGCCGTCCGCCTCGGCCAGTGTGGCGACGCTGACGTACGAACAGGCGATGGGCACCAAGTACCCGCTCAGCGCCAAGCTCGACGGCTCGGGGAAGTTCGACGCGATCCAGGGCGTCGACAAGGCGCCCGGCAAGGGACAGAAGTACACCTACCGCGTGGACGTGGAGCAGGGTCTCGGACTCGACGGCGCACTCTTCGCCGAGGCCGTGCAGAAGACGCTCAACGATGACCGCAGCTGGGCCCACAGCGGCGCCCGGACCTTCGAGCGCGTCTACACGGGCAAGCCCGACTTCGTGATCACGCTCGCCAGCCCCGGCACCACCGCCGACTGGTGCGCCAAGTCCGGACTCGACACCACCGAGGACAACGTCTCGTGCGACTCGGCCGCCACCGAACGCGTGATGATCAACGCGTATCGATGGGCGCAGGGATCAAGTACATACGGTGATCAGATCCATGCCTACCGTCAAATGTTGATCAACCATGAAGTCGGTCACCGTCTCGGCTACTCCCATGTCACCTGCGACAAGAACGGCGAGCTCGCGCCGGTGATGCAGCAGCAGACCAAGTTCCTCGACCACGACGGGATCCACTGCCGGGCCAACCCCTGGCCGTACCCCGGGAGTTGACGGATGGCGCCCATGTCACATTGACATGGGTTGAGCCGGTCGTACATATTGCTGCGCATGTGGTCTAGTCATGCCGTCGAGAGCAGCGCCGCCATCCAGCTGGCGCTCATCGGTGTGACCCCGCTCTGCGTGGCCGACATTCTCTGTCGCTGACGCCCGCCCTCAGGCGCGCGCGTCGCGAATCCCGTACTTCTCCGTGACCTCGGTCATGGCTCTTTCGACGACCCGACGCCAGGGCGGACGTCTGTCCACTTTCGTCTCACCCTTCGTCAACCTGTCTCGCCATTCGAGACTCATCATTCGAGAGGTCGTCTCCGATGCGTCCACCGTCCCTCACCACGCGCCGTGTGGCAGCGGTATCCGTAAGCCTGGTTCTGGCAGCGGGCGCGGCCGCCTGCGGCCCTGAGGACAACGATGCCAAGAGCTCCGGTGGCGACTCCACGCCCCACAAGGGCGGCACCCTCACGGTGCTGAACTCCAACCCGCAGCAGGACTTCGACCCCGCCCGCCTGTACACCTCCGGCGGCGGCAACGTGCCCTCGCTCGTCTTCCGCACCCTCACCACCCGCAACCGCGAGAACGGCGCCGCCGGTGCCGAGGTCGTCCCCGACCTCGCCACCGACACCGGGCGCCCCAACAAGGACGCGACCGTGTGGACGTACACGCTGAAGGCAGGGCTCAAGTACGAGGACGGCGCCGCGATCACCTCGGCCGACATCAAGTACGGCATCGAGCGCTCCTTCGCGCCCGAACTCTCCGGCGGCGCCCCCTATCTGCGGGACTGGCTGGTCGGCGCGGCGGACTACCAGGGGCCGTACAAGGACAAGAAGGGTCTCGCGGCCATCGAGACGCCTGACGCCCGCACCATCGTCTTCCATCTGAACAAGCCCGAGGGCGAGTTCCCGTACCTGGCCACGCAGACGCAGTTCACGCCCGTCCCGAAGGCCAAGGACACCGGTACGAAGTACGAGGAGCACCCCGTCTCGTCCGGCCCGTACAAGGTCGTCACGAACCAGAACGACGGTGAGCACCTCGTCCTGGAGCGCAACACGTACTGGTCCACTTCCACGGACGCCGAGCGCAAGGCGTACCCGGACAGGATCGACGTCAAGTCAGGGCTCGACTCATCGGTGATCAACCAGCGGCTGTCGGCGTCCCAGGGTGCGGACACCGCCGCGGTCACCACGGACACCAACCTCGGCCCGGCCGAACTCGCCAAGGTGACGGGCGACAAGGAGCTCGCCGCCCGCGTCGGCACCGGGCACTTCGGTTACACCAACTACATAGCGTTCAACCCGACGGTCAAGCCGTTCAACAACGTCAAGGTGCGGCAGGCGATCTCGTACGCCATCGACCGGTCCTCCGTGGTGAACGCGGCCGGCGGCAGCGCGCTCGCCGAGTCCGCCACCACTTTCCTGCCGAACCAGAAGTCCTTCGGCTACGAGCCGTACGACCTCTTCCCGGCAGGTGCGACGGGCAACGCGGCGAAGGCCAAGGAGCTGCTGAAGGAGGCCGGACACCCGAACGGGCTCACGGTCACGCTCACCCACTCCAACGCCAAGGACTTCGAGACCAGCCCCGAGATCGCGACCGCGATCCAGGACGCGCTCAAGAAGGCCGGCATCACGGTCAAGCTCCAGGGACTGGAGGACAACAACTACTCGGACACGATCCACAGCGTGAAGACCGAGCCCGGCTTCTTCCTCGCCCACTGGGGTGCCGACTGGCCCTCCGGCGGCCCCTTCCTCGCTCCGATCTTCGACGGCCGTCAGATCGTCAGGGACGGCGCGAACTTCAACACGGGCCTGCTCAATGACACGTCGGTCAATGACGAGATTGACGCGATCAACAAGTTGACCGATCTTGACGCTGCCGCCAAGCGGTGGGGCGCACTGGACAAGAAGATCGGCGAGCAGGCACTGACCGTGCCGCTGTTCCACCCGGTCTACAAGCGTCTGTACGGCAAGGACATCAAGAACGTCGTGATCAGCGACTGGACCGGTGTGCTGGACATCTCGCAGGTCGCGGTCAAGTAACCCGATGAGCGAGGCACTTGTCGCCACCGAGGTTCCCGAGGCGTCCGTCTCGGGAACCTCCGGGGCCCGTCAGTTCTGGCGGCGGCTGCGGGCGCAGCGTGCCGCCATGGTCGCGGCGTTCGTCGTCGCACTGCTCGTCCTGGTGGCGCTAGCGGCGCCCCTGCTCACCGCGCTGGAGGGCCAGGATCCGACCAGCTACCACCCCTCCCTGGTGGACTCCGCGCGCGGTGGCGTGCCCATCGGGTCCTTCGGAGGGATCAGTGCGGACCACTGGCTCGGTGTCGAACCGCAGACCGGACGCGACCTGTTCGCGCGCCTGCTGTACGGCGCCCGGGTCTCCCTCGGCGTCGCGCTGACCGCGACCGCCGTACAGGTCCTGCTCGGTGTCGTCGTGGGCGTCGCGGCCGCGCTCGGCAACCGATGGGTTGATCAACTGTTGAGCCGGATCACCGACATCATCGTGGCCATGCCGTTGATGATCATGGCGTTGGCGCTGCTGGCCATCGTGCCGAGCAGCTTCTCGCGGCCGGTTCTGGTCGCACTCATCATCGGCTTCGTCGCCTGGGGCACGATCGGCAAGATCGCGCGCGCCCAGACACTCACCCTCAAGGAACTGGACTACGTGGCCGCAGCCCGGCTGAGCGGCTGGGGCACCTTGCGGATCGCCCGCCGGGAACTGCTGCCCGGTCTCGCCGCGCCGGTCATCACCTATGCGGCACTGATGGTGCCGGCGAACATCAGCATCGAGGCCTCCTTGTCCTTCCTCGGCGTCGGCGTGAAGCCGCCCACCCCGTCCTGGGGACAGATGCTCTCCTCGGCCGACGTCTGGTACCAGGCGGCCCCGCAGTACCTGCTGCTGCCCGCCGCCGCGCTGTTCCTCACCGTCCTCGCGCTCACCGTCCTCGGCGACGGCGTCCGCACCGCCCTCGACCCGCGCGCGGCCTCCCGCCTGCGCATCGGCACGGGCCGCAGGCAGGAGTCCAAGGCCGGCAAGGAGGGATCCGCATGAGCGGCTTCACCGGATTCGCCCTGCGCCGGACCGTGAGCGCCGTACTCACCCTGCTCGCCCTCTCGGTGATCATCTACGTCGTCTTCTACGCCACTCCCGGCAACGTCGCCCAGATCACCTGCGGCCCGCGCTGCTCACCGGAACAGGTGCACCAGGTCGCCCAGCAGCTCAGGCTCGACGACCCGCTGTACCTGCGCTACTGGCACTTCCTCCAGGGCATCGTCGCAGGCCACGACTACTCCACCGGCACCTCGGTCGAGCACTGCCCGGCGCCCTGCCTCGGGCTGTCGTACCAGAGCGACCAGCAGGTCACGCAGATCATCCTGAACAAGCTGCCCGTCAGCCTGTCGCTGGTGCTCGGCGGGATGGTCCTGTGGCTGCTGCTGGGCGTCGGCACCGGTGTGCTGTCCGCCTGGCGACGCGGCCGGTTCACCGAGCGCGCGCTGACCGGGCTCACCCTCGCGGGGATCGCCACACCTGCCTTCGTCATCGGCCTCGTCCTGATGATCGTGGTCTGCGGGCAGCTGGAGATACTGCCGTTCCCGGAGTACGTCGCCTTCTCCGACGACCCCGAGCAATGGATGTGGGGCCTGCTGCTGCCCTGGGTCACGCTCGCCCTCGCCGAGGCGGCCTACTTCGCACGGCTGACCCGTGCGTCGATGCTCGAGACGCTCGCCGAGGACCACATCCGCACCTTCCGGGCCTACGGCGTCGGCGAGCGGTCGATCGTCGGCCGGCACGCCCTGCGCGGGGCCCTGGCACCGATCATCGCCCTGAACGCCAACGACTTCGGCAGCGCGGTGGGCGGGGCCGTCCTCGTCGAGTCACTGTTCGGCCTGCCCGGCATCGGCCAGGAACTGGTCCACGCCGTCACCGTCGTCGACCTCCCGGTCGTCGTCGGGATGGTCCTGGTCATCGGCTTCTTCGTGGTGCTCGCCAACGCCGTCGCGGACGTGCTGTACGCGGTGGCCGACCGACGGGTGGTGCTCGCATGAGCCTCGTCCATGTCACGGACCTGACCGTCGAGTTCGGCGACCTGCGTGCCGTCGACGGCCTCTCCGTCCGCCTGGAGCAGGGCGCCGCCCTCGCCCTGGTCGGCGAGTCCGGCTCCGGCAAGTCCACCGTCGCCTCGGCCCTGCTCGGGCTGCACCGCGGCACGGGCGCCCGCGTGGGCGGCTCGGTCGAGGTCGCCGGAGTGGACGTACAGCGAGCGCCGGACGACGACCTGCGGCGGCTGCGGGGCGGGAAGGCCGCGATGGTCTTCCAGGACCCGTTGTCGTCCCTGGACCCGTACTACGCGATCGGCGACCAGATCGCCGAGGTGTACCGCGTGCACACGCGTGTGTCGCGACGAGCCGCACGCGCGCGTGCGGTGGAGGTGCTGGACCGGGTCGGCATTCCGGACGCCGTACGGCGATCCCGGGCCCGTCCGCACGAGTTCAGCGGCGGCATGCGTCAGCGCGCCCTCATCGCGATGGCACTGGCCTGCGAGCCCGACCTGCTGATCGCCGACGAGCCGACGACCGCGCTCGACGTGACCGTCCAGGCCCAGATCCTCGACCTGCTGCACACCCTGCGCCAGGAGACCGGGATGGGTCTGCTGCTCGTCACGCACGACGTGGGCGTCGCCGCCGAGAGCGTCGACGACGTGCTCGTCATGCGGCACGGCCGCGCGGTCGAGCAGGGGCCGGTCGGCGCGGTGCTCGGGGCGCCGGCGGAGGCGTACACGCGTGAACTGCTCGCCGCGGTACCGCGCGTGGACGCGCCTCGGACACCTTCCCGGGCATCCGGCGAGGTGGTCCTCGAAGCGAAGAGCCTGCGGCGCGAGTTCGGGCGAGGCAAGAAGGCCTTCGCGGCCGTCGACGACGTCTCGCTGACGGTCCACCGTGGCGAGACCCTCGGCGTCGTCGGCGAGAGCGGCAGCGGCAAGACGACCCTGGGGCGCATGCTGGTCGGGTTGTTGGAGCCGACGGCGGGCGAGGTCCGTCACGACGGCCACGCGCGCGTGGGCGTGAACCCGGCCGTCCAGATGGTCTTCCAGGACCCCGTCTCCTCCTTGAACCCACGCCGCAGCGTGGGCGAGTCGATCGCCGACCCGCTCCGCGCGCGTGGTGAACGGGACGAGAAGCGGATCAGGGGGCGCGTGACGGAACTCCTGGAGCGCGTGGGGCTCGAAGGGGCGCACTACGACCGCTACCCGCACGAGTTCAGCGGCGGCCAACGCCAGCGCGTGGGCATCGCGCGGGCGCTCGCGGCGGACCCGCGCGTCATCGTCTGCGACGAACCGGTCTCCGCGCTCGACGTCACCACCCAGGCCCAGGTGGTCGCCCTGCTCGGCGAGTTGCAGCGGGAGCTGGGGCTCGCGCTGGTCTTCGTCGCGCACGACCTCGCCGTCGTACGCCAGGTCAGCGACCGGGTCGCCGTGATGCGGCGCGGCCGGATCGTCGAGACCGGGCCCGCCGACGAGGTGTACGACAACCCCCGGGACCCGTACACCAAGCAGCTCCTGGCCGCCGTACCGGCGCTCGATCCGCGCATCGCGGCCCGGCGCAGGGCGGAGCGCCGGGAAGTGGCCGTGACCTGACGTTCTGTGTCCGCATGATCTCCTAGCGCGACCGAACGCGATCCGCACGGGAAAGTTACGACCGTTCACCCCTTTTGGTGGCGCGATGGACAACCGTCCGTCGCGCCACCGCCTTGTCCGCATACGTTCTTCCCGCTGCGAGCCGCCGGGCCAACGGCGGCTCTCGACACGGGAGATCGGGGGCGCACTCGTGCGCATAGGACTGCTTACGGAGGGTGGCTATCCGTATGTGAGCGGTGACGCCAGGCTCTGGTGCGACCGGCTCGTGCGCGGCCTCGGGCAGCACGAGTTCGACATCTACGCGCTCAGTCGCAGCGAGCGCCAGGAGGACGAGGGCTGGGTCCAGCTGCCGCCGCAGGTCGGCCGGGTCATCACGGCCCCGCTGTGGACCGCGGCGGACGACGGCGTGGTGTACGGCAGGCGGGCGCGCCGTCGGTTTGCCGAGTCCTACGGCGAGTTGGTGGCGGCGCTGTGCGAAGGGGGGGTCGGCGACGCCTCGGGGGAGTCGTCGGCCGCCGAGGCGGACCGTTTCGCCATCGCCCTGTACGGGCTCGCCGAACTCGCCCGCGACGAGGGCGGACTGGTGGGGGCGCTCCGCTCCGAGACCGCCGTACGCGCCCTGGAGCGCGCCTGTCGCGCACCCGGCGCCCGGCAGACGGCACGCGAGGCGCGCGTACCGGATCTGCTGGCTGTCGCCGCGCACCTGGAGCGCGCCCTGCGCCCCCTCTCGCTCGACTGGTACGAGGACGACGGCCTCGGCGCGGTCGACCTGTGTCACGCGGCCTCCGGTGGCCCGGCCGCCCTGCCCGGTCTCCTCGCGCACCGCTTCTGCGGCGTCCCGCTGCTGGTGACCGAGTACGGCGTGCGGTTGCGCACGCACTACCTGGCCGACACCGAGTCCGCGCCCGCCGTACGGGCCCTGCTCGCCGCCTTCCACGGCCGGCTGGCCACCGAGACCTACCGGCGGGCCGCGGTCGTCACGCCCGGCAACGCCCACGCCCGCCGCTGGCAGGAGCGCTGCGGCGCCGACCGCGAGAAGCTGCGCACGGTCTATCCCGGCATGGATGCCGCCCGCTTCACGGAGGTGGGGGAGTCCGCGGAGTGCGGGGACCCGGACCGGCTGGTCTGGGTGGGCCGCGTCGAACCCGCCAAGGACCTGATCTCCCTCCTCCACGCCTTCGCGGAGGTCCGCAAGGAGGAGCCCAAGACGCGGCTGAGAATCGTCGGCGCGCCCACCGGCCCCGAGGGCGCGGCCTATCTGGGGCACTGCAAGGCGCTGGCCGCGCAGCTCTTCCCGGACGAGGCGGAGGGACTGCACGCCGTCGGCGACAACCCCGTCTCCTTCGAGGAGATCGGCGGTCCCGAGGTGCCGACCCTCGCCGACGCGTACGCCTCGGGCGCGGTCACCATCCTGTCCAGCGTCGTCGAGGGCTTCCCGATCAGCCTCGTCGAGGCCATGTTCTGCGGCCGGGCCACCGTGTCCACCGACGTCGGCGCGGTCGTGGAGGTCATCGGTGGCACGGGGCTCGTCGTCCCGCCGCGCAACCCGAAGGCGCTCGCGGAGGCGTGCGTGACGCTGCTGCGCGACCCCGAACGCCGTGAGCGCCTCGGCGCCGCCGCGCGCGCCCGCGCTCTCGAACTGTTCACCGTGGAGCAGAACATCACGGCATTTCACGGCATTTACCTGGAGATCGTCTCGCACACGCCGGTCCGCCGGGTCGTGCTGGGCGGCACCGGCAAGCCCCTCCCGTTCGCCACCCCCGCCGAGGCCCATGTCCCCGGCCACTGGACCGAACTCAACACCCGCGTCGTGGCCCGAAGCGGCCCCGGCTGGGCCGCGGGGCCCCCGGTTCACGCGACGCCTCCCTTCGCCGCCACGGAAGGAGCGTCCGGATGAGCGACGTGGGACTCGACCGCCCCGACACTCCGGGCGGCTCGGGGGCGGGCGAGCACGGAGCGGATGGCGGCCCGGGGGGCGGTGAGGCAGCGGTAACGTCGGGAACTTCGGGGCCGCGATCCGCGAAGGTCCCAGAGAAGTCAGAGGAGTTCGGAGGATCCACGGCATCCGGAGGGTTCGAAAGGGCTGAGGCGGGCGTCGCGGACGCGGACCCGCCCACCCCATCGGCACCCGCTCCCCGCGCCCCCGAGGTCTCCACCGGCCGCAAGTCCACCACCCCCGGCCCCGCCCGCCGTTCCCCTGCCGACCCGGTGAAGGCCCTGATGCACCGTCACCGCGAGCTGTGCGAACGGGCCGTCGACCCCCTGGAGATCGCCGCGGGTCTCGAGGCGCACGGCGTCACCGACCGCACCGCCGTCCGCTTTCGGCACCGGGACGTCTTCTCCCTCGCCGAGGAGATGTACGCCCGCGTCCCGAGGGACGGCGAGACGCCCCCGCCCCCCACGGCGGAGCAGGCACCCCGGGCCCGTGCGGACTGGGCCCTGCTCACCCTCCTCCCCGGCGCCCTCTGCGCGGCCACGGTGGCCGGCATCCGCCTCACCGACGGCCAGTCCCGCCTGGTCGCCGCCTTGGTGGGCTTCCTGGCCGTGTCCCTGGCCATGCGCGCGGCCCTGTCCCGCGGCCCCCTCGGCATCCCCGACCGCGCACACACCCCCGGCACCTCCACCTGGATGTACTGGCTCCTCGCCTACGCAGCCCTCGGCGACGGCCTCCTCGCGGCGGCCGTGACCGGCGGTCCCGACGCCCTGCCCACCGGCACCCCCGAGGCCCCCTGGCCCATGGCCACCGCTCCCGTCCTCGCCCTGGCCCTGTCCTGCGCTCCGGCAGCCTGGTCCGCCCACCTCTTCGCGGCGGGCGCCCGCCGCAAACTGACCGTCAGTCGAGGCCTGGAGGACTTCGCGGCCTCCGTACGCCCCCTGCTGCTCGGCACGTTCGCCCTCTATCTGTGCGCCTTGACGGCTCTCTCGGCCCTGTCCGGCGCCGCCCTGGACGAACCCTCCGCCCACCCACAGGTCATCGCCCTGGGTGCCCTCCTCTTTCTCGCCCGCCTCCTCACCGTCCACGGCTTCACTCACGCCCCCGCGGTGGTGCTCACCGCCGCCGCGACAGCCCAGACGACGGCCCTGGCCGCGGCCTTCGCCTCCCGCCTGCCGGGCTGCGGCTTCCTGACCGCACCGGTGGAAGCCCTCGTGGACCTCTGGGGCGCGGGCGGCATCCAGACCCTTTCCTGCGGAATCGGCGCCCTGGCCCTGCTGATCCACGGGATCCGCAAGCTGACCAGGGCATCGGCCCACGCCCAGGCGGAGGACCCGTGCTGACCCGGCCCCGAGCGACGCACCCGCCGTAGGCGCGGCCACCCGCCCCGTGGGCGAAACCGCCCGCTGAACCCGCACAGGCCGCCGCAGGCACCCCGGCCCCACCGCCGGACGCAACTCGCAAGCCCCTCCCGAAGGAGAACCCGCAATGACCACCTCCCGACCTGCCCCCAAGGCCCCGGGAGCAGCCCGATGAGAGTCCTGCTGATCGGAGCCAACGGCTACCTCGGCCGCTTCGTCGCCGACCGCCTGCTCGCCGACCCCGCCGTCCAGCTCACCGCGCTCGGCCGCGGCGACGACGCCGACGTCCGCTTCGACCTCGCGTCCGGCAGCCCCGGCGCCCTCACCCGCTTCCTCGACGCGGTCCACCCGGGCGTCGTCGTCAACTGTGCCGGCGCCACCCGCGGCGGTGCCCGCGAACTCACCCGCCACAACACGGTCGCCGTCGCCACCGTCTGCGAGGCCCTGCGGCGCAGCCGCTGCGCTGCCCGTCTGGTGCAGATCGGCTGTGGCGCGGAGTACGGCCCCAGCCAGCCCGGCTCCTCCACGGCCGAGGACGCCGTCCCCCGTCCCGGCGGTCCGTACGGCGTCAGCAAACTCGCCGCCACCGAACTGGTCCTCGGATCCGGCCTGGACGCCGTCGTCCTGCGGGTCTTCTCACCGGCGGGCCCCGGCACTCCCGCGGGCTCCCCGCTCGGCCGTCTCGCCGAGGCCATGCGCCGCGCCATGCAGTCCGGCGACGGCGAACTGAAACTCGCCGGCCTCGGCGCCCAGCGCGACTTCGTCGACGTCCGCGATGTGGCCCGCGCCGTCCACGCGGCCTCGCTCTCCGCCGCACAGGGCGTCATCAACATCGGCTCGGGCCGTGCCGTCCGCCTCCGCGACGCTGCGGCCGTCCTGGCCCGGGTCGCCGGATACGGCGGCGCCCTCCATGAACTCGACGGTCCTCCCGGCCAGCTGAGGGCGACCATCGGGCATCCCCGCTCCGAACCGGACCACGCGGGACCCGTCGCGTACCCGTACCCCGACGGCTGTGGCAGCTGGCAGCAGGCCGACGTGCGCACCGCACGCGACCGGCTCGGCTGGCGCCCCCGGATCAACCTCGAAGAGTCCCTCGCCGACATCTGGATGGAGGCGGCATGCCGCATCTGACCAGCACGAAGACAAGCACGCCGAGCACCGACCTGCGCGTCGGCCTCGGTGCCCCCGGCTTCGCCCATCCCCTGGTCGCCCCCGCCGAATGGGCCGAACTCAGCCGTCCCGGCACCCCACTGCACTGGGCCGTCCTCAACGTCGCCGACGGACCCGGGGCCCGCCCCGACCCGCACTGCCTCGAAGCGGCCGGCCGGCTGCGCAACGCGGGCGTCCGCGTCCTCGGTCACCTCGACACCTCCGGGGTCCGCACCTGCGGCGAGCTGGTCCCCGAGGCACATCGCTACATCAACTGGTACCAGGTCGACGGCTTTCTCCTGGACCACTGCCCGGTCGAACACGCGGCGCTCCCCGAGGTGCGCCGCACCGTCACCGCGCTCCGCGCGATCCGTGACGATGCCCACATCGTCCTCGGCCACGGCACCCACCCCCACCCGGGATACGCCGAGAACGCCGACCAGCTGGTCACTTTCTCCGGGTCCTGGAGCGACTACCGCTGGTCGCAGGTGGCCGAGTGGACCGCCGACTACCCGCCCGACCGCTTCTGCCACCTCGTCCACGGAGTGCCCGGCCCGCACCTCGAGGAGGCCCTGCGGATCGCGCGCTGGCAGGGTGCCTCGACGATCTGGTTCACCGACCGCACGGACCGCGGCGGCCGCGTCGACCCGTGGGAGACCCTGCCCGGCTACTGGGACGAGATCGTCTCGCGGATCGGAACGGGTGTCTCGGAATGAAGAAGCCCATGGCAGTGTTACGGGGAGAACAACTGTAGTGATTGACCGACCAACGGAGTCCCCGTGTCGCTGCCACCCCTGGTCGAGCCCGCCTCCGAGCTCACCGTAGACGAGGTCCGCAGGTACTCCCGCCACCTGATCATCCCCGACGTCGGGATGGACGGGCAGAAGCGGCTGAAGAACGCCAAGGTGCTCTGTGTGGGCGCCGGCGGCCTGGGCTCGCCGGCGCTGATGTACCTGGCCGCGGCGGGCGTCGGCACGCTCGGCATCGTGGAGTTCGACGAGGTCGACGAGTCGAACCTGCAGCGCCAGATCATCCACAGCCAGGCCGACATCGGCCGCTCCAAGGCCGAGTCCGCGCGCGACTCGGTCCTCGGCATCAACCCGTACGTGAACGTGATCCTTCACGAGGAGCGGCTCGAGGCCGAGAACGTGATGGAGATCTTCAGCCAGTACGACCTGATCGTCGACGGAACCGACAACTTCGCGACCCGCTACCTGGTCAACGACGCGTGCGTGCTGCTGAACAAGCCGTACGTCTGGGGCTCGATCTACCGCTTCGACGGCCAGGCCTCCGTCTTCTGGTCCGAGCACGGCCCCTGCTACCGCTGCCTCTACCCGGAGCCCCCGCCCCCCGGCATGGTCCCCTCCTGCGCCGAGGGCGGCGTCCTGGGCGTGCTGTGCGCGTCCATCGGCTCCATCCAGGTCACCGAGGCGATCAAGGTCCTCACGGGCGTCGGCGAGCCGCTCGTCGGCCGCCTGATGATCTACGACGCCCTCGAGATGCAGTACCGCCAGGTCAAGGTCCGCAAGGACCCGGACTGCGCGGTCTGCGGCGAGAACCCGACCGTCACCGAGCTCATCGACTACGAGGCCTTCTGCGGCGTCGTCTCCGAGGAGGCCCAGGAGGCGGCCGCCGGCTCGACGATCACTCCGAAGCAGCTCAAGGAGTGGATCGACGACGGCGAGAACATCGAGATCATCGATGTCCGTGAGATCAACGAGTACGAGATCGTCTCGATCCCGGGCGCGAAGTTGATCCCGAAGAACGAGTTCCTCATGGGCACCGCCCTGGAGGGCCTCCCGCAGGACAAGAAGATCGTCCTGCACTGCAAGACGGGTGTCCGCAGTGCGGAAGTTCTCGCGGTCCTGAAGTCCGCGGGCTTCTCCGACGCCGTGCATGTCGGTGGCGGCGTGATCGGCTGGGTCAACCAGATCGAGCCGGACAAGCCGGTCTACTAGGCCCACGTCTTCCCGGGAGGGGCTCGGCACCAGGTGTGCCGGGCCCCTTTCCGCTACTGGCGCCGACCGCAGACCTTGCCGTCCTTCGGCACCGTGCCCTTCAGCAGATACGCGTTCACCGTGGAGTTCACACAGTCGCTCCCGTTCCCGTACGCCCCGTGTCCCTCGCCTTTCCAGGTGAGCTCCACGCCGACGCCCTTGCCCAACTCGTCCGCCATCCTGCGGGCCCCCTCGTACGGGGTCGCCGGGTCGCCCGTGTTGCCGATCACCAGCACCGGCGCCGCACCGGGCGCGCTCACCTCCGGGGTCGCGTACTGGCCGGGCACCGGCCAGTCGTGGCACCAGCCGGCCGCGTCCCAGCCGAGGAAGGGGCCGAACACCGGCGAGATCTTCTCGAACTCGGGCAGCAGCTTCTTCGTCTCCGCGAGCGTGGGCCGCTGCTTGTCGTCCAAGCACGATATGACTCGTTGTGACTGCGTCAGCAGGCCGTAACGGCCCGAGGCGTCCCGTTCGTTGTAGCCGTCGGCGAGCGCCAGCAGTTCGGAGCCGTCCCCCTGCTCGGCCGTGTCGAGAGCGCTGGTCAGCGAGGGCCAGCTGTCCTGGCGGTACAACGGCAAGACGATGCCGGTGAACGCCAGCACCTGGGTCAGTTTCCGCCCGGAATACGTGTCCAGCGGGTCCGCGTCGATCCGCTCCAGCAGATCCGCGATCTTCCGGGTGCCCCTTTCCGGGTCCTGTCCGGTGGATTCGAGGTAGTTGTCGAGGGCCCGCTGGAAGCCCCGGGCCTGGTTCTTGCGGTGGTCCACCAGGTCGGCGGTCGGATCGACGACCGCGTCGAGCACCAGCCGCCCGACCTTCTCGGGGAACAGGTGGGCGTAGACGCCGCCGAGTTGGGTGCCGTAGGAGATGCCGAAGTAGTGCAGCTCGGTGTCGCCGAGGACCTGGCGCATGAGGTCCATGTCCCGCGCGGTGTCGGTGGTCGAGACGTGCGCCAGCAGTCTGCCCACGCCCTTCTCGCAGCCCTGCGCGAAGTCGGTGGCGTCCCGGAGATACGCCCGTTCCTCGGCTGGGGTGTCCGGGGTGGCGTCCACCGACTCCGCGGCCTGGGTCTCCTTGTCGCCACGGCAACGGACGCCTTCGCTGGCTCCGACCCCGCGCGGGTCCCAGCTCACCAGGTCGTACCGCTCGCGCAGCAGGGAGACGGTGGCGGCATACCCGGGCATTCCGGCGACGCCCGACGCGCCGGGGCCGCCGAAGTTGAACAGGAGCGAGCCGATGCGGTCGCCGCCGCGGGCCTTGGAGCGGATCAGCGCGAGGTCGATCGTCTCGCCGCCCGGCTTCGACCAGTCGAGCGGCGCCTTCAACGTTGCGCATTGCCAGTCTCTGCCGGGCGGGGAGGAGTCCGCGGTGGCCTTGCAGCGCACCCAGTCGAGCTTCTGCGAGGTCAGCGCGGCGGGCAGTGCTTTCGCGCCTGTGGTGGTGGGCCTCGCGCTGCCCGACCGCTCGTCCCCTTCACCGCCGCCGGACGAGCCGCTGCAGCCCGCCGCCAGCAGTGCCGCCGCGGCGGTCATGGCCGCCCACCGTACGAAACGCCTCATTCCAGTCCCCCTCCCCAACCGTCCGTGCCGAGCCACGAACGTCGGTCTGGCCATGGTAGGCCGATCACCTGACACCCGTCGGGGCCTGTGGATAACCTTCTGACCAGCGATTTCACAGAGGCTTGGGGGGGGCTACGGTCGCGCTACGAGCAGACGGTCCCGGGCGCCGGCACCTTCCCGCTCAGGAGGTAGCCGTTCACGGCGTCCTGGACGCACTTGTTCTTGCTCTCGTACGCCCCGTGCCCCTGCCCCTTGTACGTCAGCTCGACCCCGACGCCCGTTCCGAGCGCCTCCACCATCTTGCGCGCGCCCTCGTAGGGGGTCGCCGGGTCCCCGGTGTTGCCCACGACCAGGATCGGTGCCGAGCCGGTGGCGCTCACGTCGGGATGGTCGGCGGCACCCGCCACGGCCCAGTCGGTGCAGGCCACCATCGACCAGGCCATGAAGTCGCCGAACAGAGGGGACGCGGCACGGAACTCGGGCAGCCTCCGCTCGACCTCGGCGGAGGTGTACCGGGGTTTGTTGTCGGCGCAGTTGATGGAGGTGTTGGCCGCGGCGATGTTGCTGTACTCGCCGTTCTCGCTGCGCCCGTTCATCGAGTCGGACAGCAGCATCAGGATGCTGCCGTCGCCGGCGTACGCCTGCTCCAGGCCCTCGGTGAGGTACTCCCAGAAGTCCTTCGAGTACAGCGCCTGCGCGATGCCGTTGGTCGCGGCGGTCTGGGTCAGTACGCGCTGCCCGATGCCGGGGATCGGCTTGCGGTCGAGGTCGGCCAGCAGTTCGGCGATGCGGTTCCTGACATCCTGCGCGGTGTCGCCGATGGGGCAGTCCGTGGGCTGCGAGGTGCAGTCCTCGGCGAAGTTGTCGAGCGCGAGCTGGAATCCCTCGGCCTGTCCGAGCGAGCCCTGTTCGCTGCTCTGCGTCGGGTCGACGACCGCGTCGAAGACCGCGCGCCCCACGCGCTTCGGGAACAGATGGGCATAGACGCCGCCGAGTTCGGTGCCGTACGAGATGCCGAAGTAGTTCAGCTTGTCGTCGCCGAGGACCTGGCGCATCAGGTCCATGTCGCGGGCGGCATCGGTCGTGCGCACATGCGGCAGCATCTTCCTGGAGTTCTCCTCGCAGGCCGCGTTGAACTCCTTGGTGTCGTCCAGCAGCGAGGCGCGCTCGGCCGGGTCGTCAGGGGTCCAGTCCTGCTCGAAGTACACGTCGAGCTGGGGATCGTTCAGGCACTCCACCGGGGCGCTGCGGCCGACCCCGCGGGGGTCGAAGCTCACCAGGTCGTAGCGGGTGCGCAGGTTCGCGTAGTCCGTGCCGAAGGCGGGCAGCGTGGTGACGCCCGAGCCGCCGGGTCCGCCGAAGTTGAAGACGAGCGAGCCGATACGCCTGTCCTCGGCGCCGCTGGCCTTCGCCCGGATCAGAGCGAGGCCGATCGTGTCGCCCTTGGGCTTCGCCCAGTCGAGAGGGACCTCGAGGGTGCTGCACTGCCACTCCTCGTCACCCGGCAGCGGGGAAGGGGCGTCACCTCCGCCCTCGGCCCGGGAGGGCGCCGGGCAGTCCTTCCAGTTCAGCTTCTGGGCCGACAGGTCCTCGTCCTGGGAGTCGCCGCTGCAGCCTGCCAGCACGGAGGTCAGCAGAAGGGCTGTGGTGGTCAGGGCGGCGGCGCGCAGTCGAGGGGGGGTGGGCATGATCCCATCCTGCGGTCGCGCGCGGGGGGACGCTCGGGGCGCGAGCCGTAAGAGGTACTCGTCCCGGCTCGGCGGTACGGACTACAGCGCGCCCTTCCGGGACAGCTGGTTGAAGGCCAGCCAACCCGGCAGCACCGGCAGCCACAGCGTCAGCAGACGGAACAGCAGGACGGCCGGGGCGGCGACCTCCTTGGGGAGCCCCACGGCGATCAGACCGACCGTCAAAGTGGCCTCCACGGCGCCCACACCGCCCGGTGTCGGGGCCGCCGACCCGAGCGCGTTGCCGGCGAGGAAGACGACGGCGACGCTGGCGATGCTGAGCGAGGTCCCCTCTTGGCCGAAGGCACGGATCGAGGCGTCCAGGCACATCACGAAGCAGGCCGTCAGCAGCAGCATGCCGCCGATGCCCGTGACCAGCTTCTGCGGCCGCTGGAGCACGTCCAGCATGCGCGGCACGACACCCGCGAACAGCGACCTCACGCGCGTGACGACGAATTTCCTGAGGAACGGCACCGAGGTGACCACGAGCACGAGCACCGCCACCGTCAGCAGACCCGCGATGACCGTTCGGGACGGCGACAGCGACGGCGTCTTCTCGGTACCGGTCAGATAGCCGAAGGACAGCAGCATCAAAATGTGGCAGCCGAGCCCGAACAACTGCGAGGCCCCGACGCTGGCCACCGCGAGCCCCGGCCGCACCCCCTGGCGTTGCAGGAAGCGCGTGTTGAGTGCCACACCACCGACCGCGGCCGGCGCGACGATCTTCACGAACGACCCGGCGACCTGGGCCGCGACCGTTCGCAGGAACCCCACCCGCTCGGGCACGAAGCCCAGCAGCGCCATGGCCGCGGCGAAGTAGCTGCACGCCGAGAACAGCACGGCAGCCGCGACCCAACCCCACTCGGCGTTGGCGACGAGCGGCCCGAACTCGATGTGGGTGAGCTGCGTCAGCAGGAAGTACGCGCCGATGGCACCCGCGATGAAGCTGATCAGCGTGCGCGGCTTCACCCGCTCCAGGCGGGCCGGTTCGACCGGTGCCTGTGGCCTGATCAGCAGCACCTGGTGGCGGATCTGCGTCAGCAGGTCCTCCTCGCGCGCCTCTTCGATGGCCTCGTCGATGGCCCGCTTCTCGGCCCGCGCCTCCGCCTTGACGGCCTTCTTGTCGGGCTTTTCGAGTTCGGGTCTTGCGTCCCCCGGCGCCTCCTCCAGACGAGCCTGCTTGGCCTGCTGGGACGCGTCCAGGACCGCCTCGCGCTCGCGCTGGGCCCGCTCCCGGGCCAGTTTGCGCAGTGTCGCGCGCGTGGAGCGCGTCAGCGCGATGGGCTGCAGCATCGGCAGACAGTCGGCCACGGCGTCGGGGCCGAGGATGCTGACCGCCGAGGCCACAGCGCGCTCCGCGCCGGCCAGCAGCCCCAGGGTCGTCACCAGCTGGGCGACGTCCATGCGCAGCAGCAGGGTGCTGGCCGCGATCTCGCCGCCACGAAGATCGGTGAGGATCACCCCACCGGAACGATCCACCAAAACCGCGTCACCCGCGAGCCTGCGGTGCGCGATACGCCGCGACTGCAGCGCCTGCACCTGACGCCAGGTGTTGCGCAGCAGTTCGTCGGTGATCTCCTCCTCGGCCAGTGACTCGAGCGTGCGCCCGCCGGTGTGCTCGTAGACCAGCATCACGGCGTCGGGGCCGAGCTCGGAGGTGGCGATCAGCTTGGGCGCGTTGGCACCGGCCGCGATGGCCGCGTAGGCGAGCAGCGCTTCCTGCTCCAGCGCCTGCCTGAGCGACTGGAGGCTGCTGCGGGTGGCGAAGCCGCGCAGAGTGAGATTGCGCCACACGCGGTAGAAGAAGCCCTGCGCCTGCTGCTCCCGGTCGACGACCGTCACATCCAGCGGCGGGCCGTCCTCCAGGGTGACGAAGTAGCGCCGGCCGCGGTCGCTGTTCTCCGCGGTCTCCGAGGCCTCCTCGCGCGCCGCGCTGACCGGGTGGAAGCCGACGGTCCTGAGGCCCGCGATCAGCGTCTGCCCGGTGGGCCGGACATTGGGCGAGCCGACCGCGTACAGCGTCCCGTAGGCGACCGTCCAGCCGATCAGCACCGTCAGGATGATCGAGAACGGTGTGGTGTAGCCCGTGACGAGCATCGAGAACGCGTCGAGCATCAGCACGATCCAGAGCACCGCCCGCCAGCGCGGCCTGCGGGACATGCCGACGGCCGTCATATAGGCGATGACGGGCGCCAGATAGCCGTGCACCGGGTCGGTGAGGGCGTGGACGTCACCGGGGGAGGGCTGGGTGAGCGCCTCCTGGATCGAGCTCGGGGCGGCCTTGGCGACCCACAGGTCGGTGGCGAGAGTCACACCGTGGGCGAGGACCGCGGCGAGCACGCCGTCGGCGATCCGCAGTCCGTCGCGTTTGATCAGCCGCTCGATCGCGAACGCGACCGGGACGAGGAGGATCGCGATGCTGGAGGCCAGACCGGCGATCTTGATGAGCAGGTCGGGCGCCTGGCCGGTGCCCTTGTTGATGTCCTGTTCGAGGCCGGAGGTGGTGCCGTGCGCGAACGCGGCGATCGCGAGCAGGACGACGACGGCGAGCACGCCGACCAGCAGTCGCATGAGGTCGGAGGGCCGGTGCACGCGCGCGGGAAGCAGCGGTTCGTCGCTCTCGACCTCGTCGGCGTGCACCTCCTCGACGCAGCCGTCGGCGTCCTTGCCGTCCGCGTCGGCGGTGTCGGGGCGCGACGAAGCGTCAGAGGTGCTCTCGGCGTCCTCCGGGTGCACACCCTGTGGCTTCATCGTCTCTTCTTGATCTCGTATCACCAGTCACCGCCCGCACGATGGTGGCATGCCCCACCGACACACGGGGGCGTCAGGGTGCACATGCGGGGGCGCACAGTCTGCCCGAAGCGCTGTCCCCGGGCGAGGGATACGCACGGTCGCGAGCCCGTCACATTGTCGGTGGCGTGGGGCAGGATGGGGCGGATGAGCGAGCAGAGCCTTCCTCCGGACGCCCACCCGGAGTACGCGGACCCGCTGCCGGAGTACGCCGAGCGGGTCCTCGACGTCGCCGAACGCATTCCGGCCGGGCGCGTCATGACGTACGGCGACGTCGCCGAGTGGCTGGAGGAGGGCGGCCCCCGTCAGGTCGGCCGGGTCATGGCCCTGTACGGCGGAGCCGTCCCCTGGTGGCGTGTCGTCCGCTCGGACGGCGTCCTGCTTCCCGGGCATGAACTGCGGGCGCTCGGCCACTACCGCGCCGAGGGCACGCCCCTGAAGGAGGCGAGCAGGGCCGCCGAGAACCATCTGCCGCGCCTCGACATGAGACGGGCTCGCTGGGACGGCGGCGCTCGGGCGGAGGGTCACACCTGACAGCTTCCGCCATCCCGCGGGCCCGGGGACACCCTGAGGCCCGTACGGGGGAAACAGGGCACGTCCGTGCCATGCCGTACGTTCGTGGGGTGAGGGACGTACGGGTCGCGTGGGCCGCATGGGTCGCGCGGGAAGAAGCGGAAGTCCTGCTTCCGTCCTTGGCGTCGGCGTAGCGTCGGCTGCACGCGTCCCCCTCACCCCCCGTCCACCGCTCTCCACGCGCGGCGGGCCGCCCAACAGCACACCCACCAGGACCGGCGAACCACGTGAGCTCCTCTTCCTCCACCAGGCGTCTGTCGCACTCCCCGGTGCGACAGGGGAACCGTGGCGCTTACCGACTGGTCCGTACCCCGCCGACGCGGGTGGATCCCCCTCGTCTGGACGCCGCACAGCGCGCCGTGGTTGAGCACGGAGGCGGCCCTTTGCTCGTTCTTGCAGGTCCGGGCACCGGCAAGACCACCACGCTCGTCGAGTCGGTGGCCTCACGAATCGCCCGCGGAGGGGACCCCGCGCGCGTGCTCGTGCTGACGTTCAGCCGCAAGGCGGCCGTCGAGCTGCGCGACCGCATGGCGCTGCGCATAGGAGCGGCGCGCGCGCCGCAGGCCACCACCTTCCACTCGTTCTGCTACGCCCTGGTCCGCGCCCACCAGGACAGTGACCTGTTCGTGGAGCCGCTGCGGCTGCTGTCGGGTCCCGAGCAGGACGTGGCCGTACGCGAACTGCTGGCCGGTCAGCCCGACCTGGAGCGGCTCGGCCTCGCGCACGTGCGCTGGCCGGACGAACTGCGCGCCTGCCTGACCACCCGCGGCTTCGCCGACGAAGTCCGCGCGGTCCTCGCCCGCAGCCGCGAGCTGGGCCTCGGACCAGGCGCCCTCGACGCCTTCGCCCGCCGCAGCGGCCGCCCCGACTGGCGGGCCGCGGCCGCCTTCCTCGCCGAGTACCTCGACGTCCTCGACCTCCAGGGCGTCCTCGACTACGCCGAACTCGTCCACCGCGCGGTGCTCCTCGCCCGCCGCCCCGAAGTCGCCGAGGGACTCGCCGCCCGGTACGACGCCGTGTTCGTCGACGAGTACCAGGACACCGACCCGGCCCAGGTACGGCTGCTGCAGGCGCTCGCCGGGGGTGGCCGCACCCTCGTCGCCTTCGGCGACCCCGACCAGTCGATCTACGCGTTCCGTGGCGCGGACGTCAACGGCATCCTCGACTTCCCGTACGCCTTCCCGCGCGCGGACGGCCGGACGGCCCCCGTCGAGGTCCTGCGCACCTCCCGCCGCTCCGGAGCCGCTCTGCTGGCCGCGACCCGTCTGGTGACCCAGCGCATGCCGCTGACCCGGCTGCCGGCGGAGAAGGTCCGCGCCCACCGCGAGCTCGCCCCGGTCCGGGACGGGGGACGCGCGGAGGTGTACACGTACCCGACATCCGGCACCGAACTGGACAACATCGCGGACATCTTGCGCCGGGCGCATCTGGAGGACGGCGTCCCCTGGGGCGAGATGGCGGTTCTGGTGCGCGCGGGATCCCGCACGATTCCGACGGTCCGACGCGCACTCACAGCGGCCGGGGTCCCCCTCGACATCGACGGCGACGACCTGGCCCTGCGACACGAACCGGCGGTGGCGCCGCTGCTGACGGCATTGCGGGCAGTGGCCACGGCGGAGGCGGCGGAGGGTGCCGTACGCCTTGAGGAGGGCAACGCTTCCGACGAGGCCGGGTCGGTGCCGGAGGAGGAGGCGCGGTCGGGGTCAGACGAGGGGCCGCAGCAGGACTCGGCCGACGAGCCGCAGCCCCCCTCCACGGAACCGTCGTCGGACACCTCTTGGCTCGACACCGAGACCGCCCTCACTCTCCTCGCCTCCCCCCTCGCCGGTATGGACGCCGCCGACCTGCGCCGCCTCGGCCGTGCCCTGCGGGACGAGGAGCGGGCCGCGGGCAACGCTCTGCCGCCGCCCTCCGACGTGCTGCTCGCGCGGGCGCTCGCCGAGCCCGAACGCCTGGCCGTGCACGACCCCGCGTACGCGCGCGGAGCCCAGCGGCTCGGCGCGCTGCTCGGCAAGGCCCGCGAGCGCCTCGCGAACGGCGGCAGCGCCGAGGAGGCGCTGTGGGACCTGTGGGAGGGCACACCGTGGCCCGGACGCCTCGAGCGGGCCGCCCGGCGCGGCGGCGCCGCGGGACGCAACGCGGACCGTGATCTCGACGCCGTGTGCGCGCTGTTCGCGACCGCCGCGCGCGCGGAGGAGCGCACCGGAGGCCGCGGCGCCCTGAACTTCCTGGAGGAGATCGACGCCGAGGACATCGCCGCCGACACCCTCACCCGGCGTGCCGTACGCCCCGACGCCGTCCGCCTGATGACCGCGCACCGCTCCAAGGGACTGGAGTGGCGCCTGGTCGTCGTCGCGGGCGTGCAAGAGGGCCTGTGGCCGGACCTGCGCCGCCGCGGCTCCCTGCTGGAGGCCGACCGCATCGGCCGCGACGGACTCGCCGAACCGCTCACCCCGGGCGCCCTGCTGGCCGAGGAGCGCCGCCTGTTCTACGTGGCCGCCACGCGTGCGCGTGAGCGACTCGTGGTCACGGCGGTGAAGGCACCGGCCGACGACGGCGACCAGCCCTCCCGTTTCCTGACCGAACTCGGCGTCGAACCCAGGGACGTGACGGGCCGCCCCCGCCGCCCGCTGTCCGTCGCCGCCCTGGTCGCCGAACTCCGCGCCACCACCGTCGACCCACGCGTGTCCGACACCCTGAGGGAGGCCGCCGCCCGCCGGCTGGCCCGGCTCGCCGCCCTCGCCGACGAGGACGGCCGCCCGCTCGTCCCCTCCGCCCATCCCTACCGCTGGTGGGGCATGTTCGAGCCGACCGAGTCCAAGGTGCCGCTGCGTGACCGCGACCAGCCCGTCGTGCTCTCCGGCAGCGCCCTCGACCAGCTCGCCAACACCTGCGCCCTCCAGTGGTTCCTGGGCCGCGAGGTGAAGGCCGACGCGCCGGCGACGGTCGCCCAGGGCTTCGGCAACGTCGTGCACGTCCTCGCCGACGAGGTCGCCTCCGGACACACCCCCGCCGACCTCGACGTCCTCATGGAGCGCCTCGACTCCGTGTGGAACGCGCTCGCCTTCGACGCGCCCTGGAAGTCGGCGCAGGAGAAGGAGAACGCGCGCGTGGCGCTCGAACGCTTCCTGAAGTGGCACGTCATGGACCGCACCGGCCGCACGCCGGTGGCCAGCGAACACGACTTCGACGTCACCCTGGAGGCGGGCGAGGTCGAGGTGCGCATCCGCGGCCAGATGGACCGCGTGGAGGCCGACGGCGAGGGCCGCGCGTATGTCGTCGACTTCAAGACGGGCAAGCAGCCCGTGAGTTCCGCCGAGGTCGAACGCCACCCCCAGCTCGCCGTCTACCAGCTAGCCGTCCGCGAGGGCGCCGTCGACGAGGCCTTCGACGGGGTACGGCCGGAGCCGGGCGGCGCCGAACTCGTCCAGCTGCGCCAGGGCGCCCCCAAGCGGGACGGCGGCGAGACCCTCCCCAAGGTGCAGGCGCAGGAACCGCTGGAAGGGGAGTGGGTCGGAGATCTGCTCGCCACGGCGGCGGGGAAGGTCCTCGACGAACGGTTCACACCGAACGCGGGGCAGCACTGCTCCCATTGCGCCTTCCGGGCCTCGTGCAGCGCCCAACCGGAAGGACGGCAGATCGTGGAGTGAGGTGGGCACACCGGTGTGATCAGTCGCACCACGCGTGCTGACCTGCGCTTCTTCCGGCCCGCCGAGGTGATTCGTCCTCCGTTGTCAGTGCGCGCCGCTAGCCTCTGCGACATGCCCGCCCGTATCACCGATCCCGATCAGCTCAAGGAGCTCCTCGGTATCCCGTTCACCCCGGAGCAGACGGCCTGCATCACCGCGCCGCCCGCCCCACAGGTGATCGTGGCCGGCGCCGGCTCGGGCAAGACGACGGTGATGGCGGCCCGCGTGGTATGGCTGGTCGGCACCGGCCAGGTCGCCCCCGAACAGGTCCTCGGCCTCACCTTCACCAACAAGGCCGCCGGAGAACTCGCCGAGCGCGTCCGCAAGGCACTCATCAAGGCCGGCGTCACCGACCCCGACGTCATCGACCCGGACAACCCGCCGGGCGAACCCGTGATCTCCACCTACCACGCCTTCGCGGGCCGCCTGCTGACCGACCACGGCCTGCGCATCGGGCTCGAACCCACCTCCAGGCTGCTCGCCGACGCCACCCGCTACCAACTCGCCGCGCGCGTACTGCGCGAGGCCCCGGGCCCCTACCCGGCCCTGACCCGCTCCTTCGCCGACCTCGTCAGCGACCTCCTCACCCTCGACGCGGAACTCGCCGAGCACCTCGTACACCCCGAGCGCCTGCGCGCGTACGACGCCGAACTGCTGCGCGACCTGCAGGGCGCCAAGCTCACCAACGACGCCCTGCGCAAGGTCCCCGAGACGGCCGCCGCCCGCCGTGAACTCGCCGACCTGGTCGTCCGCTACCGCACCGCCAAACGCGAACGCGACCTGCTCGACTTCGGCGACCAGATCGCCCTGTCCGCACGCCTCGCGGGGGCCCCGGAGGTGGGCCGCATCCTGCGCGACGAGTTCAAGGTGGTGCTGCTCGACGAGTACCAGGACACCTCGGTCGCCCAGCGCGTCCTGCTGGCAGGCCTGTTCGGCGGCGGCACCGGCCATCCGGTCACCGCCGTCGGCGACCCCTGCCAGGCCATCTACGGCTGGCGCGGCGCATCCGTCGCCAACCTCGACGACTTCCCCGAACACTTCGCCCACCCCGACGGCCGGCCCGCCACGCGTCAGGCGCTCAGCGAGAACCGCCGCAGCGGCGGCCGCCTCCTCGACCTCGCCAACGGCCTCGCCGAGCCCCTGCGCGCCATGCACGCGGGCGTGGAGGCCCTTCGCCCGGCCCCCGGCGCCGAGCACGACGGCATGGTGCGCTGCGCTCTCCTGCCCACCCACGCCGAGGAGATCGACTGGCTCGCGGATTCGATCGCCCATCTCGTACGGACCGGGAAGGAGCCCGGTGAGATCGCCGTCCTGTGCCGCACGGCGACCGACTTCGCCGAGATCCAGGGCGCCCTCGTCGAACGGGACGTCCCGGTGGAGGTGGTGGGGCTCTCGGGCCTGCTGCACCTGCCCGAGGTCGCCGACCTGGTCGCCGTCTGCGAGGTCCTCCAGGACCCCGGTGCCAACGCCGCCCTGGTCCGCCTGCTGACCGGCCCGCGCTGGCGCATCGGCCCGCGCGACCTCGCCCTCCTCGGCCGGCGTGCCCGGCGACTCGTGTCGTACACGCGCGTGGACGGCGACGACGACCCCGACCGCCGGCTCGCCGAGGCCGTCGAGGGGGTCGACCCGGCCGAGGTGATATCGCTCGCCGACGCCCTGGAGACCTTCCTGGAGACACCCCTCTACAGCGACGACGAGGACGACGACGGGCTGCCCTTCTCGCCGGACGCGCGCGTGCGGTTCGCGCGCCTGGCCGCCGAACTGCGCGACCTCCGCCGCTCCCTCGCCGACCCCTTGATGGACGTTCTGCACCGCGTCCTCGCCGTCACCGGCCTGGAGGTCGAACTGGCGGCGTCCCCGCACGCGTTGGCCGCCCGTCGCCGCGAGACCCTGTCCAACTTCCTCGACATCGCCGCCTCGTTCGCGGCGGGCGACAACGAGGCGACCCTCCTCGCCTTCCTCGGCTTCCTGCGCACCGCCGCCCAGTACGAGAAGGGCCTCGACAACGCACTGCCCGGCGGCGAGAACACCGTCAAGGTGCTCACCGCGCACAAGTCCAAGGGCCTGGAGTGGGATGTCGTCGCCGTCCCCGGCCTGGTCACCGGGACCTTCCCGAGCACCCAGGGGCGCGAGAAGTGGACCGCCCAGGGCAAGGTGCTGCCGCACGCGCTGCGTGGCGACACCGACACCCTGCCCGACATCGACTCCTGGGACTCACGCGGCATGAAGGCCTTCCACGAGGCCATGAAGGACCACCAGCACACCGAGGAACTCCGCCTCGGCTACGTCACCTTCACCCGCCCCCGCTCCCTCCTCCTCGGCTCCGGCCACTGGTGGGGACCGACACAGAAGAAGCCCCGAGGCCCGTCCGACTTCCTCAAGGCCCTGTCCGACCACTGCACGGCCGGCTACGGCGAGATCGAGGCCTGGGCCGACGAACCCGCCGAGGACGCGGAGAACCCGGCCCTGCACGCACAGAGCGCCGACCAGGTCTGGCCCCTGCCCCTCGACGACACCGCCCTCGCGCGCCGCCGAGCCGCCGCCGAGACGGTCCTGGCCCATCTGGAGAACCTCGCCTCCCCCACGGACGGCCATCCCGCGGCCGCCCACGACCCGGACACCTACGACGACCCGGACTGGCCCCCACCACCGGATGACGAGGAGCCGGACTTCGACGACCGGGACCTCGCGGAGCGGGACTTCGCAGAACCGGACCCGGATGACTTCGCGGACGCCGAGGACGAGCCCCTCCCGGAGGACCCCGCCGACTGGGACACCTGGACGACGGTCCGCGCGGCCGTCCCGCACCAGGCCACGTCCCCGGACGGTGCCGAGCCGCCCGGCCCCGACGAGGGCCCGCGCAGCCATCCCGAGGAGCGTGAGCCCCAGGAGGCGCGCGCCCACGGTCCGGAGCGCCAGCCCAAGCACCCACGCGCCTTGCAGCAGCCCCCCACGCACCCCCGGCTCACCCCCGAGGAAGCCCGCACCATCGCCTCCTGGGACCGCGACCTCGACGCCCTGGCCGGGGAACTCCTGCGCGTACGGCAAGCCGTCACCGACGTGCCCCTGCCCGCGTCACTCACCGCGTCCCAGGTCCTGCGTCTGGCGAGCGATCCGGACGGGCTCGCACAGGAGCTCGCGCGCCCCATGCCGCGCCCCCCGCAACCCGCCGCACGTCAGGGCACCCGGTTCCACGCCTGGGTCGAAGCCCGCTTCGAAGCCCTGACGCTGCCCATGCTCGAACCGGACGACCTGCCCGGCAGCGACGCCGAGATCGCCGACGAACGCGACCTGGAAGCCCTCAAGGACGCCTTCGAGCGCAGCGAGTACGCCCACCGCACCCCCTACCGGGTCGAGACGCCCTTCCAGCTCGCCATCGCAGGCCGCGTGATCCGGGGCCGTATCGACGCCGTCTACCGACACGGCGACGGGGACACGACGACGTACGAGATCGTCGACTGGAAGACCGGCCGCACCCGCACCGCCGATCCCCTCCAGCTCGCCGTGTACCGGTTGGCCTGGGCCGAGCGGCAGGGCGTCCCTGTGGAATCGGTCACGGCCGCGTTCCTCTACGTCCGTACCGGAGAAGTCGTACGCCCCGGGGACCTGCCCGGCCGGGCAGCACTGGAGCGGCTGCTCACCCAGGGACCGGGAGGGCAGCCGAGCGGTTCCGCGCAAGCACACTGTGAGGAACCGCCCACCGAGGATGTCGGCGCGGGCCGATAGGCTCGTGACCATGAGCCAACCCGTTGACAGTGCCGTCAGCGCCGTCCGTACGTACATCGAGCAGCACCGCGCCGCCTTCCTCGACGACCTCGTCGAATGGCTGCGCATCCCGTCCGTCTCGGCGCAGCCCGACCACGGCCCCGATGTACGCCGCAGTGCCGACTGGCTCGCTGCCAAGCTCAAGGAGACCGGGTTCCCCACGGCCGAGGTCTGGGAGACGCCGGGAGCGCCCGCCGTCTTCGCCGAGTGGCCCGCCGAGGACCCGACGGCGCCCACGGTCCTCGTCTACGGTCACCACGACGTACAGCCCGCCGCCCGCGAGGACGGCTGGGACAGCGACCCGTTCGAGCCGGTCGTCCGCGACAACCGCCTCTACGCGCGCGGGGCGGCCGACGACAAGGGCCAGGTCCTCTTCCACGCCCTCGGTGTCCGCGCCCATCTCGCCGCCACCGGCCGCACCGCCCCCGCGGTGACTCTGAAGCTGCTGATCGAGGGCGAGGAGGAGTCCGGCTCACCCCACTTCCGCGCCCTCGTCGAGGAGCACACGCACCGGCTCGCCGCCGACGCCGTGATCGTCTCCGACACCAGCATGTGGGACGAGAACACCCCCACCGTGTGCACCGGCATGCGCGGCCTCGCCGAGTGCGAGATCCGGCTGTACGGCCCCGACCAGGACATCCACTCGGGGGCCTTCGGCGGTGCTGTGCCCAACCCGGCCACGGCGGTCGCCCGTCTGGTCGCCGCCCTGCACGACGAGCACGCACGCGTGACCGTCCCCGGCTTCTACGACGGCATCGTCGAACTGACCGATCGTGAGCGTGAACTCTTCGCCGAGCTCCCCTTCGACGAGGAGCAGTGGCTGCACACGGCCAGGTCGCACGCCACCCACGGCGAGTCCGGACACACCACCCTGGAGCGGATCTGGGCCCGCCCCACCGCCGAGGTCAACGGCATCGGCGGCGGCTACCAGGGCCCCGGGAGCAAGACGATCATCCCGTCGTCGGCCATGGTGAAGCTGTCGTTCCGTCTGGTCGCGGGCCAGGATCCCGACCACATCGAGAAGGCCGTCCGGGCCTGGGCCACCGAGCAGGTGCCCGCCGGGATCCGGCACGAGATCACCTTCGCGCCCGCCACACGCCCGTGCCTGACCCCGCTCGACCACCCCGCGCTGCAGTCCGTGGTCCGCGCCCTGGGCCGCGCCTTCGAGAGCTCGGTCCGCTTCACCCGCGAAGGTGGCTCCGGCCCCGCCGCCGACCTCCGGGACGTCCTCGGCGCACCCGTGCTGTTCCTCGGCATCTCCGTCCCCTCCGACGGCTGGCACGCGCCGAACGAGAAGGTCGAGCTCGATCTGCTGCTCAAGGGCGTCGAGGCCTCCGCGTACCTTTGGGGTGATCTCGCCGAGCACTGGAGCCACGCGCCCTGACCGTCCCGCGCCGCCCGGCCCGGCAGCGCGCGGGGCACCCTGAAAGGGCCGCCCCGTACCGCGAGGCCCCGCCGGACCCGGTCGCCCTCCGACGTACGTCCCGCCGAACCGTTCGCCGAAACAATCCGCTGCACCGGGGGAGTTGGAAGCACCCGTGACCACCTGGACCGACCACACCGCCGACCGTCCCGTCTCGCTCACCGCCCCCAGCGGCATCGACCGCGCCGCGCACCACCGGCTCGACGAGGCCTGGCTCGCGGCAGCGTGGAGCCACCCCACAACCCGCTGCTTCGTGGTTTCCGGCGGTCAGGTCCTGATCGACGAGACGGCTGACGGCCGTACCGAACTCGTCATGACCCCGTCCTTCGAAGCCCCGCTCACCGAGGCACACCGCTACTTCCTCGGCATCGACGAGGAGGGCGTCCGCTACTTCGCCCTCCAGAAGGACGCCCTGCCCGGCCGCATCGACCAGTCCGCGCGTCCGGCCGGACTGCGCGAGGCCGGCCTGCTGCTGTCCGCGCGCGAGGCGGGCCTGATGGTGCACGCGGTCGGCCTGGAGAACTGGCAGCGGACCCACCGCTTCTGCTCCCGCTGCGGCGAGCGCACCGTCATCGCCGCGGCCGGCCACATCCGCCGCTGCCAGGCCTGCGGCGCCGAGCACTACCCGCGCACCGACCCGGCCGTGATCATGGCCGTCACGGACGACGAGGACCGCATCCTGCTCGGCCGCCAGGTGCACTGGCCGGAGGGCCGCTTCTCGACCCTCGCCGGATTCGTCGAGCCG
Source organism: Streptomyces canus (assembly GCF_001514145.1). Taxonomy (GTDB): domain Bacteria; phylum Actinomycetota; class Actinomycetes; order Streptomycetales; family Streptomycetaceae; genus Streptomyces; species Streptomyces canus. Next base: position 153,097 of record NZ_KQ948657.1, on the reverse strand, counting down.
GGCGAGTCCATCGAGCAGTCGGTGCGCCGCGAGGTCTTCGAGGAGGCCGGGATCACCGTCGGGCCGGTCGAGTACGTTGCCAGCCAGCCCTGGCCGTTCCCCTCCAGCCTCATGCTCGGCTTCATGGCCCGTGCCACCTCCACCGAGATCAATGTCGACGGGGACGAGATCCACGAGGCCCGCTGGTTCTCCCGCGACGAACTGGGCGCCGCCTTCGAGGCCGGAGAGGTCCTCCCGCCGTACGGCATCTCGATCGCGGCCCGTCTGATCGAGCTCTGGTACGGCAAGCCGCTGCCGACGAGGAGTTTCGTCTGAGAGGACGGGCATGCCCGACCCGTACTGGAACCACAACGTCCACTACCACCGCCTGGTGCTCGACGCCGTACCGGACGGCTGCCGCGAGGCCCTGGACGTGGGGTGCGGTGACGGACTGCTCGCCCGCAAGCTGGCCACCAAGGCCGCGTTCGTCAGGGGCGTGGACCGCTCACCGGAGATGATCCGGCAGGCGCGCGCGACCGCCTCCGGGAACGTCACGTTCCTGGAGGCGGACTACCTGGACGGCGCCGCCCTGCCCGAGAGCCGGTACGACTTCGTCAGCGCGGTCGCCGTGGCGCACCACGCGCCCTTCGAGGAGGCGGTCGACAGCCTGGTTCGGCTACTGGCCCCCGGCGGACGGCTGGTGATCGTCGGGATGGCGTACAACAGGACGGCGCTGGACTGGATCATCAGCGGCTGTGGCCTACCCGTGTCCCTGCTCCTCAGACGGCGACGGGGCGGCAAGCGGGCACCGTCCGGCATGCCCATGGAGGACTCGACCGTGCACTGGGGCGAGGCGCGCAGGGCTGCCCGCCGCCTTCTGCCCGGCTGCCGTTACCGGCGCCGACTGCTGTGGCGCTACACGGCGGTGTGGGACAAACCACTTGAGTCCTAGGTCAGCGCCACAGTGAACGTCTCGCGGTGGTCGGTCAGCCAGGACTGTAGGCGGTCCCAGCGTTCCCATCCGCCACGGTCGGCCAGCGCTTGGAGGTAAACAGGATCGCTGTCGGCCACGCGGCGGGCGACGAAGGCCCGGCAGATCTCCGTGGCCTGTTCGATGACGCCGGGCAGTTCGGCGCGTTCTCCTGGCGAGAGGCCGTAGCCGTCGGCGAGCGTCCGCAGCCGTGCAGGCGCGTCCAGTCCGGCGGGATACACGGCAGCCGCGGACACCGGATCAAGCATGGGAACCCAGTAGCGGGCGGTCATGGCCACGTCCCAGAGGGGACGGCCCGGAGCCGCCAGGTCGAAATCGATCAAGGCGGCGGCACGACCGTCGCGGAAGACGACGTTCTCCGGGCACACGTCGTTGTGGCACACCATCGTTCCGCCCTCCGGGTCGGAGAGGTCCTGGGGCCACTCGACGTCTGTGTCGACAGCGATGGACACGCTGACCTCGTGCAGGCGGCGCAGCAGGTTCCCCACCGATTCGAGGGCGGTTGTCGTCAGCACCCAGGGCGGGAACGGTGGCAGAGCCACGTCGCCCGGGATGAAGGTCAGCCGCTCCCGACCGTCAGCGGTCGGGCCCACGGGAGTCGGAGCCGCGTCGAAGCCGTGCTCTTTCAGCGCGAGAAGGTGGGCATGGAGGGCGTGTGAGTTATGCGGTGCCGGGCGTTCCACCAACGCACCCCGGCGGAAGACCGCGCCCGCATTCGCCATGCCCCCGACCAGCGCCTCACGGTCCGCCTCGTCCTCGGTCGTCATGTTCGATCACGCTACCGTCCAGCCGCCTCGTACAGGGCGGGCACACAAAACCCCCGATTCCGGTGCCAGGCCGGTCGGGGGTCGTGTGCGTCAGGTGAGTCAGACGCCGAGCGCCTGCTTCACCTGGGCAAGGCTCGGGTTCGTCATCACGACCTCAGAGCCACCGCTGGAGGGAACCACCTGAACCGTGGGAACCGTCTGATTCCCGCCGTTCGCCTTCTCCACGAAAGCCGCGGACGCCGGGTCCTGCTCGATGTTGATCTCGGTGTACGCGATGCCCTCGCGGTCCAGCTGCTTCTTCAGCCGCTGGCAGTAACCGCACCATGTGGTGCTGTACATCGTCACACTGCCCTGCATGTCTCGCGCGCTCCTTCGGTGGCCCGGGGGAAGAGATCGTCCGTTGAGGGAACGTAGGAGACCTGAGCGCCATTCCCGGCCCGGGTGCCCGGCCAGGTGACGCCTGCCGCATTAGTACGACTGCGGCTACCTGCCTGTGGACAACCGGCTCACCCGTCTCCGCCGACCTGGCAGCATGGCCGTGTGACAGCAGCAACGCACTCCACGCTCTTCCCGCGCACACCGGACTCTGCCGACGCGGTGCTCGAAGGGCTTGATCCCGAACAGCGCGAGGTGGCCACCGCCCTGCACGGGCCGGTGTGCGTGCTGGCGGGCGCCGGTACCGGCAAGACCCGGGCGATCACCCATCGCATCGCCTACGGGGTGCGGGCCGGCATCCTCCAGCCCTCCAGCGTGCTCGCCGTCACCTTCACCAACCGCGCCGCCGGAGAGATGCGCGGGCGACTGCGCCAGCTCGGCGCCGCGGGCGTCCAGGCGCGTACGTTCCACTCGGCGGCCCTGCGCCAGCTCCAGTACTTCTGGCCGAAAGCCGTCGGTGGCTCCATGCCCCGGCTCGTCGACCGCAAGATCCAGCTCGTCGCCGACGCGGCCGCCGCCTGCCGCATCCGCCTCGACCGGGGCGAGCTGAGGGACGTCACCGGTGAGATCGAATGGTCCAAGGTCACCCAGACCGTCCCCTCCGACTACGCCCTCGCGGCAGCGAAGGCCGGCCGCGAGACCCCTCGCGCCGCGGCCGAGATCGCACAGCTCTACGCCGCCTACGAGGACCTCAAACGCGATCGCGCCGTCATCGACTTCGAGGACGTCCTGCTGCTGACCGTCGCCATCCTCCAGGACCGGCACGACATCGCCGAACAGGTCCGTTCCCAGTACCAGCACTTCGTCGTCGACGAGTACCAGGACGTCAGCCCCCTCCAGCAGCGCCTGCTGGATCTGTGGCTCGGGCGCCGCGACAGCCTGTGCGTCGTCGGCGACGCCAGCCAGACGATCTACTCCTTCACTGGCGCAACTCCCGACCATCTCCTCGACTTCCGTACCCGTCACCCCGGCGCCACCGTCGTCAAGCTGGTCCGCGACTACCGCTCCACGCCCCAGGTCGTCCATCTCGCCAACGGCCTGCTCGCCCAGGCCCGCGGCCGCGCCGCCGACCACCGGCTGGAACTGATCTCCCAGCGCCGCCCCGGCCCCGAACCCGTCCACACCGAGTACACCGACGAGCCCTCCGAGGCCGAGGGAGCCGCCCGCCGCATCCGGGAGCTCATGGACGCGGGCGTCCGGGCCAGCGAGATCGCCATCCTGTTCCGCACCAACTCCCAGTCCGAGACCTATGAACAGGCCCTGGCCGACGCCGGAGTGCCCTATCAGCTGCGCGGCGCCGAGCGGTTCTTCGACCGTCCCGAAGTACGCAGGGCCATCGTCAACCTCCGGGGCGCGGCCCGCTTCGGCGGCAACGACTCGCGGTTGGACGACGCCGTCGACCTGCCCTCGCAGGTGCGTGCCGTGCTGTCGGGCGAGGGCTGGACCACCGTGCCGCCGGCCGGCTCCGGAGCCGTCAGGGAGCGCTGGGAATCGCTGGCCGCGCTGGTGAACCTCGCGCAGGACTTCGCCGCCGCGGGAGCCGGCGCCACTCTCAACGACCTCGTGGCCGAACTCGACGAGCGGGCCGGCGCCCAGCACGCCCCTACCGTCGAGGGCGTCACCCTCGCCTCCCTGCACTCGGCCAAGGGCCTGGAGTGGGACGCCGTGTTCCTGGTCGGTGTCGCCGAGGGCATGATGCCGATCACCTACGCGAAGACGGACGAGCAGATCGAGGAGGAGCGCCGGCTCCTCTATGTCGGTGTCACCCGCGCCCGCGAGCGCCTTCACGTCTCCTGGTCGCTCTCCCGCTCGCCCGGCGGCCGCCCCAACCGCCGCCCCAGCCGCTTCCTCGACGGACTGCGTCCCGGTTCCACCGCCACCGCGGGGCGGACTGCGGGTGGCGGTCCCGGAGGCGTCGAGCGCGGCTTCACGAGCCCCGCCGGCGCCGCTCCCAGACGCACCCAGCGCACCCCGGCGCGCTGCCGGGTGTGCGGGCGCACGCTCACCGACGCGGGCGAGATGAAGCTCATGCGTTGTGAGGACTGCCCCTCCGACATGGACGAGGGACTCTACGAGCGCTTGCGCGACTGGCGTGCCATTCAGGCGCAGCGCAGCGGACAGCCGGCCTTCTGCGTCTTCACGGACAAGACCCTGATGGCGATCGCCGAGGCAGTGCCCGACGACGAGCACGAGCTCGCGCGGATCCCGGGCGTCGGTATGCGCAAGCTCAACCGGTACGGAGCCGATGTGCTGACCATCTGTGCAGGCCAGGAGGTTTCGGAAGAAGAAGACGAGGCCTGATCCCAACTCGTCGGAAAAATAGTTTGCGCATGCCCCAGCAATCCCCATAGGTTCTTAGCCACGGGGACGGAGGCCTTCTCGGAGGCCCCGATTCCGTGTTCTACTTGCATTTCCGTCGGACAGCGGCTCGCGCCGCCGTCCCCAGAGACGCCGAGAGGAGGCGATTGAAGTGATCAGCATCAACAGCAGCAAGGCCGTCAGCTCGGCCAAAATGACCGATCGCTCGGTCGTCTCCGCGTGCATGCTCGGCGTTTCGAACCTGGGCACCGGTCTGTCCGGCATTCCTGCCGCGCGTCCGGCGTCCTCCGTGTCTCTCGCGGTCCTTCCCGTCCGTGAGCGCAATGAGCGACCGACCAAGGCACTGGAAGCAGTAGTGGCACAGGCGCATGTCTATGCCTTTGCGGCGGCCGGTGCCGGATTCCGGAAGCAGACGACGCAGCACCACCTGATGTGGGCCTTCCGTGGGCCAGAACCCTGGAGTGATCCAGCCTGATCGTCGATCAGGCCGGCGCCTTCAGGGCCGCGGAACCCCATCCGGGATCCGCGGCCCTTCTGTTTTCCCCGAACGGGGAGAGCGGAGCGAAGGGGCCTCGGGACAAGAAAAGAACCCGGTACCAAGCGACTACCGGTCCAACAGGGCCGGACCGAACAGACGAGGAAGACGAACCGTGCAACTCGAAGCGCACGCCCCGTCCGTACCGCCTTCCGAAACGATCCCCCCGCCCGGCCTCACGGAGGACTCCGCCTTGACTCCGCTCACCGCGCTCACCGCGCTCGACGACGCCATCGAGAACCTCGGCGTACCCGTCCCCTGCCGTTCCTACGACCCGGAGGTCTTCTTCGCCGAGTCGCCGGCCGACGTCGAGTACGCCAAGTCCCTCTGCCGCACCTGCCCGCTGATGGAGGCCTGCCTCGCCGGCGCCAAGGAGCGGCGTGAGCCCTGGGGCGTCTGGGGTGGCGAGCTGTTCGTCCAGGGTGTTGTCGTCGCCCGGAAGCGGCCGCGTGGTCGCCCGCGCAAGAACCCGGTCACGGCATGAACACCGCAGGAACGATCGACCGCCCCCTCACGAACGACCCCACGAAGCAGGCCCCGATGAAGCCGTCCACCAGCGAGCCCGCCGGCTCCGCGATCCCAGACTTCACCACCACCGACGCGTCCGACTCGCGTCAGAACAGGACCCGAGAGATGCAACTCATCCCAGAAGCCCTGGCTCGTGCGCATATGCACGACCGCCTGCATGAGGCCGAGCAGGAACGCCGGGCGATCCGCCTGGCGACCGCTCGCCGGATGCAGCGCCGGGCCGAGCGCGCCTCCCTGCGTGCTCGCCGTGCGCTCGCCATCGCCGTCATGCAGTAGATCCGACCCACACCTGAAGCGGTGGCCTCCCGAACCGAGCAGAACTGAGCTCACCGGGAGGCGGAAGCTCTCCCCCGCGGGGGCCGGTCCGTCCGAACGGACCGGCCCCCGCGGTGCGTTGCGCGTCGGGCGCCTTCACCTGACGAAGACCGTTCACGCCTCCGCCGCGGAACCCTCCTCGTCCAGGTCCTCCTCCGGCACGAACCCCGGCAGCCATTCCTCCAGTTCTTCGCGCAGCCGGACGGTCGCGCCCAGCTGGCACAGAACGCCGATGGTGCTCAGGGTGACCCGGTGTATCAGGAGGTATGCCGGGGGGAGGTTGAGCTGTTTGCCCAGTTGGTGGGCGGGGGAGCGGGGGTCTGCGATCCGGGCGGCCTGGCTGCGCATCCAGCCGCGGGTGAAGGTGAACTCGTCGACCTCGGCCGGTTCGATGATCGGCAGGAGGTAGTCGAGGACCGCGTCCGGGTCCAGCTCTATCGACTCCTTGACGAAGCCCTCCACACGGAGGAGTTCGTAGACCGCGTCCGCCTCACCGTCCAGCGTCATGCGCAGGCAGGTGCCGATGGTGTCCGGCAGACCGCCCGGGAGCCGGTCGACCGTGCCGAAGTCCAGGACGCCCAGGCGCCAGTCCTCCTCGCCGTCAGGACCGCCGGGCAGCAGCCGGAAGTTGCCCGGGTGCGGGTCGGCGTGCAACAGGCCGGTGCGGGCGGGGCCGGAGAAGAGGAAACGGGCCAGGAGTTGTCCGGCGCGGTCGCGCTGCTCCTGGGTGCCGTCGGAGATCACCTCCGACAGGGGTACACCGTCGATCCACTCCGTGATCAGGACCTGGTCGCTCTGGTGGACCACGGCCGGGACCAAGACGTCCGGATCGTCCGCGAACTCCTCCGCGTGGGCCTGCTGGGCCTGTGCCTCCAGGCCGTAGTCGAGCTCCTCCGAGACCCGGTCGCGCAGCTCGGCGATGAGCGGCTTGATGTCGATACCGGGGACGAGGGGCCCCAGCAGACGGGCGAAACGGCCCAGTTGGTTCAGATCGGACAGCAGGGCCTCGCCGGCTCCCGGGTACTGGACCTTGACCGCCACCTCACGCCCGTCGTGCCACACGGCCCGGTGCACCTGGCCGATGGACGCCGCCGCGGAGGGCTTGTCGTCGAACTCGGCGAACAGCTCCCGCCAGTCCTCGCCCAGCCGCTCCTCGAGCACGGTGTGCACGGTGCGGGTCGGCATCGGGGGCGCCGCCTCCTGCAGCTTCGTCAGGGCCGCGCGGTAGGGGCCTGCGACCTCCTCGGGGAGCGCCGACTCGAAGACGGACAGGGCCTGGCCGAACTTCATGGCTCCGCCCTTGAGCTCCCCGAGCACCTTGAACAACTGGTCGGCGGTGCGCTGTTGCAGCTCGCGGCCGACGATCTCCGCGGACTCGCCCACGATCCGCTTGCCGAGTCCCCAGGTGGCCCGCCCGGCGAAGCCGAGCGGGAGCGCGGCGAGCTTGGCGGTCCGGGTGACCGCCTTCCGGGGAAGATCAGACATGCGCCCTCCAGGTCCCAGCAGGCCGTGGCGCGGTTGCCTTGCGGCACAGCTCCTCCGACGACCCTTGCTCCGTCATTGTCTCGTGCGCAGCCTCCTCCTTGGAGGTGTGTTCTCCCTTACCTTTCTCCGCGGCTCCGCACGGACATGCGGAATGCGGCCAGACCGGCCGCGCGTGCCAGCTCAGATTGGGCAGTGAGACCTCCCAGCGGGCACCCGCGCTCGACGGGAGGCGGCCGTCCAGGAAGGCGAGCGCGTGCGAGGCCGCGAGTCCGGCGACTGCGGTGGCCAGTGCCAGGTCACAGGGCCGCGCCGCAAGCCGTCTGCTGCCCGAACGCCACTGGGCGACAAGCCGGGGCCAGGCCTGATCGCGGTCGGTCCGCGTCTCGTGGAGACAGCCCGCGCAGCCCGTCTCGCCCGGCAGGACGAGAGGACCGACCACTCCTGTCGCCTCGACCACACCGGCGTACAGATGAGGTGTGCCGGATCTCACGAGGGGCTCCCCGGTGGCCGGGGCGGGCGCGTGCACGTCGACGTCGTCCCGCGGGGCCAGGATCACCAGGGAGAACCCGGGGTCGTCCGCGCCGGCCGAGGCCCGGGAGCCGCCGCGGGGCGGGCGCCCCGGAGCCGCCGCGGACACCGCCCGGCGTGCGGCCGTGTCCCTGCGGTCGCCGACCGAGCCGGCGGGCAGCCCACCCGGAGCCACGTCCCAGGGCTCGACCCGCCCGCTGTCCCGCACGTCGACCTCCCCGACGCCGGCGCCCGAGAGCAGCGCGGCCAGCACCACACCCACCCGGCCGGCACCTCTGATCTGCACGCGCAGTGAACGGCGGGCGGCCAGGAGTCTCATCGCCTCACCCGGCTCCGACGTGGTCAGCGAGAGGGACGCCAGGTCGGGTGCCAGCCGGTCGAGGACCTCCTTCTTCCCCCGCAGCGTGTCCGCGTCCGGCCCGCCGCCCCTCGCGTCGTCGACGAGTCCGGAGCGTGCGAGCCGCCCCACCAGCGTGTCGACATGGCCCTCGGGCAGATCCATACGGCGTCCCTCCTCCCGCAGCAGCGCGAGACCCCGCGTGCCGTTGAGCAGGTCGAGGAAGCTGCCCGTCGCCGTGTCCACCGGACCCAGCGTCATCGCGTGCGCCGGGGTCATCCCGAACTGCACGGTGTTGAGATCGCGCCACCCGCGCCGGAGCGCGGGCTTCATCTGCGGAACCATGGTGTGCTCGAGCGGAACCACTGCTTGCATGACAGGCCCCCGTAGCCCTCGTAGAACGTCCCCGTCCGTCGCCGGAGCCCGGACGACGGCCGGTCGTGGCTCAGGCGGCGGTGCCAGGATGCCCGGACCCGGCCGTCACGTGCCGAAAGTTGTCCACAGGTGAGGGCCATTCGTCGTACAAATCAGACGCATGGCGGGCGATCGGAACCGAACCGTCCCGGAGTCGGGACTTCACCCGTGTGCAGCGGGTAACGTCAGGGCGTGCCCGCCGACCCACTGCACAGCGCCGGAAAGCCACAGCGCAGTACGACGAGCCAGCCGCCGAGCGGCTCGGGGGCGAGCGCGATCGAGGTACGCAGGAGCAGCCGTCGCCGCCGGACGGTCTCCGCGTACCGCGAGGGCGATCGCACCGTCGTGCTCATCCCTGCCCGGATGTCCGAGGCCGAGGAGCAGCGCTGGGTGAGCGTCATGCTCGACAAGCTGGCCGCCCAGGAGAGCAAACGGGTCCTCGGGGACACCGAGCTCTCCGAGCGCGCCCAGCGGCTTTCGGCCCAGTACTTCGACGGCCGGGCACGGCCCGCCTCGGTGCGCTGGGTCACCAACCAGAACACCCGCTGGGGCTCGTGCACCCCGTCCGAGGGCAGCATCCGGCTCTCACACCGGCTTCAGGGCATGCCGGAGTACGTCGTGGACTACGTCCTGCTCCATGAGCTCGCGCATCTGCTCGTGCCCGGCCACGGGCCCCGTTTCTGGCGCTTGCTGGAGGCCTATCCGCGCACTGAGCGGGCCAAGGGCTATCTCGAAGGCGTGGTCGCCGCGGACCGGTTGCCGCACCTTCCGGACGCCCGCGGAGAGTGACCGCCGACTCGAACGGGTTTTTGTACCGGATCTGTACCGGCCTGCACCGGTGTCCGAGTTTGCCGTTAGCCTGTCGCGACGCACTCGTATTCGGGATGGGGGACGGTCGTTACGCATGGCCAGGGAATTCCAACGCGGCCACAAGGCCAAGATCAGTGACCTGACCGCGGGCACGGACCTGTATGTAGGTGTGCAGATCTCCGGCCCCGGACTGACCTTCGACATCAGCTGCTTCGGCCTCGACGCCGACGAACGGCTCTCGGACGACCGGTACTTCATCTTCTTCAACCAGCCGAAGTCCCCCGAGGACTCGATCCAGCTCCTGGGCGCGCAGTCGGGCGACACGGAATCGTTCCGGGTCACGCTCGATCAGATTCCGTCGCAGATCCAGAAGCTGTCGTTCACGGCGACGATCGACGGCGCCGGCCAGATGTCCCAGATCGCCCCCGGCTACCTCCGCATCGTCGCCGGTGGCGAGGAAGTGGCCCGGTACTCCTTCGACGGCAGCGAGTTCTCCACCGAGCGTGCCGTGATGGTGGGCGACCTGTACCTGAAGGACGTCTGGCGGTTCGCCGCGGTCGGCCAGGGCTTCGACGGCGGCCTCGACGCGCTGCTGAAGAACTTCGGCGGCGAGGTCGCCGAGGAGGAGCCCGAGGCCGCGCCCCAGCAGCCCGCCGTCCCGGCCCAGTCCCAGGCGCCGGCCTTCGCCCCGCCCCCGCAGACCGCCGCGCCAGCACCTTCGTTCGGCGCCCCGCCGGCCCCCGCGCCCGCCGCTGCGCCGGTCGCCGGGACCACCCCGCCCGCTCCCCCCGCGCCGACGAGCCCGCAGACGTTCACTCCTCCCGGTCAGACCTTCACCCCGCCCGGCGCACCTCCGGCGGGACAATTCGCGCCCCCCGGCGCACCCGCGGGACAGTTCACGCCTCCGGGCGCCGTCGCCGGCCAGTTCGCGCCCCCCGGCACCCCCGGAGCCTTCCCCGGCCAGGCGCAGCCCTTCGGCGGCGGCACCCAGCTCGCCCCGGTGCCGCCCGAGGCCAACGTCCGGGTCGTCCTGACGAAGTACGCGGAAGCCCCCGTCGGTGACCGCTGGACCGAGCAGAACACGAACCTGGTGCGGGCCACCCTCACCAAGGACGCCCCCATCCTCGCCAAGCAGGGCAGCATGGTCGCCTACCAGGGCGACATCGACTTCGCCCACAAGGGCTCGGGTCTGCTCGGCAAGCTCACCGGGGCGCTCACCGGCCAGGGCATGTCCCTGATGCGCTGCACCGGCAACGGCGAGGTGTTCCTCGCCGACGAGGCCAGCCGGGTCTTCGTGATCCGCCTCCAGGGCGAGCAGCTCTACACCAGCGCCCAGGGCGTGCTGGCCTTCGACGAGACGCTGGAGACCGAGGTCCGCCGCATCGAGGGCGCGGGACTGCCCGGCGGGGGCTTCTTCAGCATGCTCTTCTCCGGCACCGGCGCGGTCGTCGTCAAGACCCGCGGTGTGCCCGTCGTCCTCCCGGTCGGCGCGGCCACCTACGTCGACGGCAACGCCGTCATCGCCTGGTCCGCCGGTGCGCAGGCGGTCACCACGACCTCGCTCAGGCTGCGCCGCTCCGGGTACGCCCGGCAGACCACCGAGGCCGTGAACCTCCAGTTCCGCGGCGCCCCCGGCAACTTCGTCGTCGTACAGCCCTTCGAGGTGTGAGGCCATGGACTCCCAGACTCTGAGTGCGCACCGCGCCGCCGCGACCGGCGTCCGCATGAGTGTGCACAGCTCCAAGACGCTCAAGGTCACCATGGTCACCGGACAGGACCTGATCGCCAAGGCCGGCTCGATGATCGCCTACGACGGTTATGTGCAGTTCGACGGGGCGCCCGCGAGCCTGCGCCGCTCGGCTGAGGAGATGGTCAGCGGCGAGGGCGGCAAGCTGATGCTGGCGCGCGGCGACGGCGATCTCTACCTGGCCGACTACGGCGGCGACGTCCTCGTCCTGCACCTCAACGGCGAGGCCCTTTCGGTCAACGGCGCCACCCTGCTGGCCTGCGACGCCTCGCTGGAACTGGCCATCGAGCCGGTCAAGGGACTCGCCAAGCTGTCCGGCTCCGGCCTGACCAACCTCGTGATCAAGGGCACCGGCTGGGTCGCCCTGGTCAGCCGGGGCATCCCGATGGCCCTGGACTGCGCCGAACGCGAGACCTACGTCGACCCGGACGCCCTCGTCGCCTGGACCACCGGCCTGGAGATGAAGGCCCGCCGCACCATCAAGGCGAGCGCCCTCATCGGCCGCGGCAGCGGCGAGGCCTTCCAGATCGGCTTCAAGGGACAGGGCTTCGTCGTCGTCCAGCCGAGCGAGGACACCGGCGACCGATTCAAGATCCGGGGCTGAGGGGAGCACCAGGCACATCATGCACAGCACACTCTTCGCACACGTCCCGGTCGAGTCGACCGGGCGCTACACCCTGCAGAACCCGCAGCTCCTGAAGACCGACGTCACCCAGGGCAGCAGCGCCGTTCTCGCCCGGCAGGGCGCCATGGTGGCCTTCGAGGGCCAGGTCGAGTTCGACAGCCAGTACCGCAACCGCAGTTGGCGCAACGTCGAGCGGATGACCGGCGAGCGCCTCGAACTCATGCGCTGCAAGGGCAACGGCATCGTCTACCTGGCCAACCTCGCCCAGCATTTGCACATCATGGAGGTCGGCAGGGGCATCACGGTCGACAGCTCCTACGTCCTGGCCTTCGACGGCTCCCTCGGTGTCGGCATCGTCGCGGTGGACAGCGCCGTCGAGGTGGCCGCCGCGGGCGCCTACAACCTGGAGCTGTCCGGCTCCGGCCAGGTGGTCCTCATGACCTCCGGCGAGCCGCTGGTGCTGGAGGTGGGACCGGACAAGAACGTCTGCGTCGACTCCGACGCCGTCATCGCCTGGTCCACGTCCCTGCGCACCCAGCTCCAGGCGCCGACCTCCACCTCCGGAGTGTGGCGCCGCCGGGGGACCACCGGCGAAGGCTGGGAGATGCACTTCGGCGGCACGGGCCACGTCCTGGTCCAGCCCAGCGAACTGCTGCCGCCGCAGGGCATGCGCAACGGCGGGATGCTCGGCCAGTTCGGCATGCGCGGCAACTCCCTCGGGGGCAGCAACAGCTAGCCATGCGTAAGGGGCGCCTGCCATTGCCGGGCGCCCCTTACCCGTGCGCTCACAGCCTCGAGCGGGTCGCTTCCAGCAGTCGTACGACCGAATCGTCCGCCACTGCCGCCACCTCGTCGTAGGCGAACCACCGCACGTCGAGCGATTCGTCGCTGACCGTCTCCACGGCCCCGGACGGAGCGAGCGCCGCGTACTGGACGTCGAAGTGGCAGTGGCACGGCGGCGGAATCGGATGCCGGTCCAGGCGCACCGGACCGCCCGGCAACAGTGTCAGGCCAGGGATGCCGGACTCCTCCGTCGCCTCGCGCAGGGCCGCCGCCGCCAGGGAGGTGTCTTCCGGTTCGCAGTGGCCGCCCATCTGCAGCCACATGCCCAGCTTCTTGTGGAGGGTCAGCAGAGCCCGTCCGCGCTCCGGGTCGACGACCAGGGCACTCGCCGTGATGTGGCCCGCCTCGCAGGCCTTCCACATGCCGTCCGGGTGTGCCGCCAGATGGTCCAGGTAGGCCTGGCGAAGATCCGCCTGGTCCTCATATCCCTTGAGGACCAGGGCGGCGTCGTCATGGAGGCTCACTCTGCGCTGCCGCCCTCGGCGGAGTCGTCCTTCTTCTTGAGGTCGGGCTTCTCCGCGGCCTCGCCGAGCATCTTGTCCAGCTCGGAGAAGTCCAGCTGCTCGCGGTGCACGAAGCCGTCCGGGTCGTCCAGGTCGGACGCGGTCGGCAGCATGTCCGGGTGGGACCACAGGCCGTCACGGCCGTCGACACCGCGCGCGTCGGTGAGCGAGGCCCACAGACGGGAGGCGTCCCGCAGGCGGCGCGGACGCAGCTCCAGCCCGATCAGTGTGGCGAACGTCTGCTCGGCCGGACCGCCCGAGGCCCGGCGGCGGCGCAGGGTCTCGCGCAGCGCGTCGGCGGACGACAGACGTGGCTTCGCGGCCGCGTGGACCACCGCGTCCACCCAGCCCTCCACGAGCGCCAGAGCGGTTTCCAGACGGGCCAGGGCCGCCTTCTGCTCCGGCGTGTCCTCCGGCTGGAACATCCCCTGCTGGAGCGCGTCCTGCAGCTGCTCGGGGTTCTGCGGGTCGAACTGGCCGACCACGTCCTCCAGCTTGGCGGTGTCGACCTTGATCCCGCGCGCGTAGCCGTCGACCGCGCCGTACAGGTGCGAGCGCAGCCACGGAACGTGCGCGAAGAGGCGCTGGTGGGCGGCCTCGCGCAGGGCGAGATACAGCCGCACCTCGTCCTTGGACACGCCGAGGTCCTTGCCGAAGGCCTCGATGTTCGCCGGCAGCAGTGCGGCCTTGCCGGCCGGGCCGAGCGGCAGGCCGATGTCGGTGGAACCGACGACCTCGCCCGCGAGCACACCGACGGCCTGCCCGATCTGGGTGCCGAACATGGCCCCGCCCATCGAGCGCATCATGCCGATCAGCGGGCCCGCCATGGCCTGCATCTCCTCCGGCAGGACATCACCCATGGCATTGCCCACGCGCTCGGCGACCGGGTCGACGAGCTCCTTCCACGCGGGCAGGGTCGCCTCGACCCACTCCGCGCGGGACCATGCCACGGCGGAGCCCGCCCCGGACGGCAGCGACGTCGCGTCGTCGAGCCACAGGTCCGCAAGGCGCACGGCCTCCTGGACCGCGGTGCGCTCGGCGGGGCCGATGCTCGCGTCCTTGGTGCCGTCCGCGGTGCCCTGGGACACCGTCTGGCGGGCGATCTGCTTGGCCATGTCCCAGTTCACGGGGCCGCCCTCGTACGAGAGCATCTGGCCCAGCTGCTGGAAGGCGGCGCCCAGGTCGGTGGGGTTCAGTGAACCGAACATGGCTGCGAGCGGATTGTCCGCACCGGGGCCGCCAAAGCCTCCGGCTCCGGGCAGACCGCCGAAACCGAACGGGTTGGCCGGTCCCTGACCACCACCGCTCTCCTGGTCCTTCTTCTTGCCCTCGTCGCCGTCGTCCGGCTCCTCCGGCGGAAGGCCGAATCCGAATGGGGTGTCACTCACGGGATTCCTCGGCTGGTAAGGCCACCGGTTCCTCCGGCGGCGCGGCTGCCCGATAACACCCCCCAGCGTAGACACCGACGGCCGTTAGGGCCTCGGTGCTCCGCCGACTCTCCGCCTGCGGCAGGATGGATGCCACCTGGTACGTACGCGTCACTCGCGTTCCTACTGAAGACAACCGCTGGAGACGCCTGGTGAGTTCCCCTGATCCGCAGGTTCGCGCAGCGCGAAACCAGTCAACCAACCCCGCCGCGCTCCGGCCAGTCGTCGCGGTCACCGGTGCCGCGTCCGGCATCGGAGCGCTGCTCACCGAGCGGCTGGCCGCCTCGGAGGAGATCAAGCAGGTCATCGCGCTGGACGAGCGGCGTGGTGAGTGCGCCGCGGCGCAGTGGCACATCCTGGATGTGCGGGATCCGGCCATCGCGGAGAAACTGCGCGGGGCCGACGTCGTGGTGCATCTGGCGCTCGACCTCGATCTGGAGACGGACCCGGCCGCGCGTACGGCGTACAACGTCCGGGGGACACAGACCGTGCTGACCGCCGCGGCGGCCGCCGGTGTCCACCGGGTCGTGCTGTGCACCTCCGCCATGGTCTACGGGGCGCTTCCGGACAACGAACTGCCCCTCTCGGAGGACGCCGAGCTGCGGGCCACCGCGGAGGCGACCGGGGTCGGGGATCTGCTGGAGATCGAGCGGCTCGCGCGGCGGGCCCCTCGGGCACATCCCGGGCTCAATGTCACCGTCGTGCGGCCTGCCGTGCTGGTGGGCGGAGGGACCGACACCGCTCTGACCCGGTACTTCGAGTCCCCGCGGCTGCTGGTCGTGGCCGGGTCCCGGCCCGCCTGGCAGTTCTGCCATGTCGAGGATCTGTGCAGCGCTCTGGAGTACGCCGTCCTGGAGAAGGTCGACGGGGAGCTGGCCGTCGGGTGTGACGGGTGGCTGGAGCAGGAGGAGATCGAGGAGCTCAGCGGGATCCGCCGGATGGAGCTGCCGTCGGCGGTCGCGCTGGGGGCGGCGGCCCGGCTGCACCGGATCGGGCTGACGCCGTCTCCCGCGGGGGACCTCGCGTACACGATGTACCCCTGGGTGGTGAGCGGGAGCCGGCTGCACGACGCCGGGTGGCGGCCGCAGTGGACCAACGAGGAGGTGCTCGCGGAGCTTCTGGAGGAGGTCGCCGGGCGGCACACGGTCGCCGGGCGGCGGCTGGGACGGAAGGACGCGACGGCTGCGGGGGCCGCGGGGGCGACGGTGGCTCTGCTCGGCGCGGCGGCTGTGGTGCGGCGGGCCAGGAAGGCGCGGCGGCGGATCTGACCGGAGCGCCTCGCGGAGTGCTGCACGAGGTCGACCGGCGACTGCGGGTTCGCTGTGGCTGGTCGCGCCCACGCGGCGGAGCCGCAGGTCGATACAGCCCCGCGCACCTGCGGGGCGCGTCCCCTGTACGAGCCTCCAAACGCACACACGCGTGTGCCGGGTGAAAGCGCTATTTCCCGTGGTCTCAGGAGTGCGGCACGATGGACGCATGGCACCCACTTACGACCACCCCGGTGAGCAGGCCGCCGATGAGCCGATCAAGCTGATCGCGATCCGTGAGACCCCGCTCTCCCTCGACGAGGTCTTCCGGGCCGTCGGGGACGACTCCGCCGGGGGGACCGCCCTGTTCGTCGGGACCGTCAGGAATCACGACGGGGGAGCCGACGTCGACAAGCTCGGGTATTCGTGTCACCCCAGTGCCGAGGCCGAGATGCGGCGGGTCGCCGAAAAGGTCGTCGCCGAGTTTCCGGTGCGGGCCCTTGCCGCCGTGCACCGGGTCGGGGATCTCGGGGTCGGGGATCTCGCTGTCGTGGTCGCCGTTTCCTGCCCTCACCGGGGAGAGGCCTTCGAGGCCTGCCGGAAGCTGATCGACGATCTCAAGCACGAAGTGCCGATCTGGAAGCACCAGACGTTCTCTGACGGTACGGAGGAATGGGTCGGCGCCTGCTGAACCCTTCCTTCACCCCTCCGGTTGCGTAACCGCACCCCTGGCGTGAGCGTTGTCAGTGCGGATGATTAATCTGCTGATCAGTCAGTTTTTCGCGGTCGCTCAGCGCGGGGTCGGGAGGTCGGCATGGGGGCGCTCATCTGGTTGTTGATTCCGTTCGTGGCCGCGGTCGCTGCCGGACTCTGGGGCAGTTGGGCCAACCGGACCCAGCGGATGCGCAGCGACGGCCCCGAGCTCGACGGTTACGCCCGCTTCCGCGCCGCGATGGAGAAGTCGCACTCCGGCCCTGACGACCGGGTGACGACGGCGCCCTGACGATGGTCCGACAGGAGCGTCCCGTACTGTCGTGCCATGCCACGCCGCACCGCGACGATGCTCGCCTCCACCCTGATGCTGATCGCGCTCCTGTGCGCGGGAGTCTTCATCAAAGTGCCCTACGCCGAGATGTCACCGGGCCCCACGGTGAACACCCTCGGGGACCACGGCGGCGAGCCGGTACTGCAGATCTCCGGGCGCAAGACGTATCCGACGAGCGGTCACCTGAACATGACCACCGTCCGGGTCACCAGCGCCGACTACAAGATGAACCTCGTCGAGGCCGTGTACGGCTGGCTCGCGCACGACAACAAGGTCGTCCCGCACGACACCCTCTATCCGGACGGCAAGACCGAGGAGCAGTCCACCCAGGAGAACGCCGAGGAGTTCAGCCAGTCCCAGGAGAGCGCCAAGGTCGCCGCCCTGAAGGAACTGGACGTCCCGGTGCAGGCCTGGGTGATCGTCTCCACCGTCGTGAAGGACTCCCCGGCCGAGGGCAGACTGCACGCCGGTGACGTGATCAAGGCCGTCGACGGTACGACGGTGAAGGAGCCGGGCGACGTCGCCAAGCTGGTGACCAAGCACAAGCCCGGCGAGGATGTCGTGTTCACGATCGTCCCCGCGAAGGAGCAGGCCGCCGCCGAGAAGGCGCACCGGACGGCGACGAAGACCGAGAAGATCACGATCACGACCAGGACGTCCGACGACGAGGGCGAGAAGCGCGCCATCGTCGGGATCGCCGCCGGGACCGACCACACCTTCCCGTTCACCGTCGACATCAAGCTCGCCGACGTCGGCGGCCCGAGCGCCGGTCTGATGTTCGCGCTCGGCATCTACGACAAGCTCACCCCGGGCAGCCTGACCGGCGGCAAGTTCGTCGCCGGCACCGGGACGATCGACGACGACGGCAAGGTCGGCCCGATCGGCGGCATCGAGATGAAGACGGTCGGCGCGCGCGACAAGGGCGCCCAGTACTTCCTGACGCCCGCCGACAACTGTGCGGCCGCCGCCAAGGACACCCCCGGCGGGCTCACCCTGGTCAAGGTGAACACCATCGACGACGCCCTCGGCGCACTCAAGGACATCCGCGAGGGCAGGACGTCCGACCTGCCGAAGTGCACGACCAAGAGCTGACCGGCACGCGCGTGTACGACGACGGGGGCGCCCCTCACACCGAGGGCGCCCCCGTCGTCGTACCGGAAGACCTTGAAGACCTGGAAGACCCGGAAGACCCGGAGGACCCGGAAGACCCGGAGGACCTCAGTCCGCGAACGTCGCCGACAGGGCCTCCGCCAGGCCGGGAACCAGGTCGCGGCCCGTGAGGACCTCCGTCGGGGAGTCCTTCTCGCGCAGGCGCAGGGCCGAGTCGCGGGTGCCGTCGCGCAGGACGGCGACCGTCATACGGACGTCCTGGCGCGCCGGGTGCTCGGCTACCCACTTCGCCAAGCCGGCCTCGCTCAGCCCCTGCGGGACGGACGCCTCGGCGGACGGCGGCAGCATCAGGCGCTCCACGGTGAGCGCGCAGCCGACGACCGCGTCGGGCCAGGCGATGGTGCCGAGGAACTCGTCGAGCGGCTTGCCCGCGGGAATCTCGTCCTGCTCGATGGGGGTCAGACCTGAGGACTCCTGCGCGTCCTCCAGACCGAGCTGGCTCGCGAGAGCGGGTTCCTGAGCTCGCAGCTGTGCGGTGTCTACGAGGGCGAAGAGGCGAGCGGGCTGGTCCCAGCCGAGGCCGGAGGCGTACTCGTCGATCTCGAGTACGGCCCGGGTGAGCGGGCTCGCCGCCATGGGGGTGTTGGACATGGTCACAATCCTGCCTCGTTCGTGACCGGAATCGGGAACCGAGTAAACGGTGAGTAAGTTGCATAGGTGTGGGCCCGCGATCACGGGGGCTCTGGAGGGGCTCGCGAACACGGGGGCCTGACGGATCGACAGCGAACTTCGAGGTGCGCACCTTGGCTTTCCAGATGCCGGACCGCGGCGGAGGCCCGACGGGGCCGCGGATGAGAGTGGGCCGCCCGTCCCGGCGTGCCCGGACCCTGCTCATGACGCTGGGCGTCCTTGCCGTTCTCGGCATGGCGTTCACCATGTTCGCGGGTTTCTGGACGGACTGGCTCTGGTACCGCTCGGTGAACTACTCGTCCGTGTTCACCACCACGCTGTGGACCAAGATCGGGCTGTTCTTCTTCTTCGGCGTGCTGATGGCCCTCGCGGTCGGCTTCAACATCTGGCTGGCCCACCGGCTGCGCCCGCCGCTGAGCGCCATGTCCATGGAGCAGCAGAACCTCGATCGCTACCGCATGGGCATCGCGCCCTACAAGAGGTGGCTGCTGCTGGGGATCGTCTCCCTGGTGGGCCTGATCGCGGGTGCCTCCGCCTCCAGTCAGTGGCGGACCTGGCTGATGTGGGTCAACGGCGTCTCCTTCGGACAGAAGGATCCGCAGTTCCACCTCGACATCTCCTTCTACACCTTCGATCTGCCCTGGTACCGGTTCCTGCTCGGCTTCGGCTTCGCGGCAGCGATCCTGTCGGTGATCGCGGCCGCGCTCACCCACTACCTGTACGGCGGTCTCCGGATCACCTCCCCGGGCGCGCGGGCCACGGCCGCCGCGACCGGGCACCTGTCGGTGCTGCTCGGCGTCTTCGTCGCCCTGAAGGCGGTCGCGTACTGGCTCGACCGGTACGGCCTCGCGGTCAAGTCCAGCGACTTCAAGGCGACCGACAGCTGGACGGGCCTGCGGTACGTCGACGCGAACGCCTATCTGCCCGCCAAGACGATCCTGTTCTGCATCGCCGTCATCTGCGCCCTGCTGTTCTTCGCCACCCTGTGGCGGCGCACCTGGCAGCTGCCCGTGATCGGCTTCGGTCTGATGGTGCTCTCGGCGATCCTGATCGGCGGGCTCTACCCCGCGATCGTCCAGAAGTTCCAGGTCCAGCCGAACGAGCAGGCCAAGGAAGCGCCGTACGTCGAGAAGAACCTCAAGGCGACGCGTGAGGCGTACGGCATCGACGACGCCTCCGTGAAGGAGTACGACGGCAAGTCCACCACCACGGACAAGACCAAGCTGCGCGACGACGTCGACGCGACGGCGAGCATCCGGGTCGTGGACCCCAATGTGGTCTCGCCGACGTTCCAGCAGCTCCAGCAGATGCGGAACTACTACGCGTTCCCGACCAACCTGGACGTCGACCGTTACAGCAAGGACGGCAAGAACGCCGGAGATCAAGACACGGTCATCGGTCTGCGCGAGCTGAACCTCGCCGGTATCCCGAAGAACAACTGGATCAACGACCACTTCCGTTACACCCACGGCTACGGCGTGGTCGCCGCGAAGGGCACCGAGGCCGACGCCGAGGGCCGCCCGGTCTTCACCGAGTCCAACCTGCCGTCCCAGGGCGACCTCGGGACGTACCAGCAGCGCGTCTACTACGGCGAGAAGACCACCGAGTACTCGATCGTCGGCGGTCCCCAGAAGGAGATCGACTACTCCGACGACAACGGTGAGAAGACCTACAGCTACAAGGACAAGAGCGGGGTCAACCTCTCCAACCCGGTCAACCGGGCCGCCTACGCGGTGGCGTTCAGCGAGCCGCAGATCCTCTACTCCGGAGCGATCGGCGAGGGTTCGAGGATCCTGTACAACCGCACGCCCAAGCAGCGCGTCGAGGCGGTCGCCCCCTGGCTGACCATCGACGGCGACGCCTATCCGGCGGTGGTGAACGGCAAGATCCAGTGGATCGTCGACGCGTACACGACGACGAACGGCTACCCGTACGCCTCCCGTACGACCCTCGGTGACACGACGGCCGACTCGCTGACCGCGACGAACAACCAGCGTGCGGTGGTGGCCCAGCAGAACCAGGTCAACTACATCCGCAACTCGGTGAAGGCGACCGTCGACGCGTACACCGGCGAGGTCAAGCTCTACCAGTGGGACACCAAGGACCCGGTCCTCAAGACCTGGATGAAGGCGTTCCCGGGCACGGTGGAGCCGAGGAAGGACATCTCCACCGACCTGATGGCCCACCTGCGGTACCCGCAGGACCTGTTCAAGGTCCAGCGTGAACTGCTGGCGCGCTACCACGTGGAGGACGCGGACACCTTCCTCAGCGGCAGCGAGGTGTGGCAGGTGCCGGACGACCCGACCAACAAGTCGGGCGACGCGGTGCCGCCGTACTACCTGAGCATGAAGATGCCCGACCAGGCGGCACAGGCGTTCTCGCTCACGACGACGTTCACGCCCAACGGCCGGGACAACCTCAGTGCGTTCATGTCGGTCGACGCCGAGGCGGGCACCAGTGACTACGGCAAGATCAGAATCCTGAAACTGCCGACCAACACCACGGTCAACGGGCCCAAACAGGTGCAGAGCCAGTTCAACTCCGAACAGGACATCGCCGAGACCATCAGCCTCCTCAACAGAGGCGACTCCAATGTGGAGTACGGCAATCTCCTGACGGTGCCGCTCGACGGAGGACTGCTCTATGTGGAGCCGGTCTACGTACGCGGTGGTGGACTCAAGTACCCGCTGCTGCGGAAGGTGTTGGTGACCTACGGCGGCAACACGGCCTTCGAGGACACCCTCGACGAAGCCCTGAACAAGGTCTTCGGAGCGGACGCTTCGACGACTCCGCCACCGGACGACGACGGCGGGACCACCAAGCCGCCGCCGACCTCCAGCAACCCGACGGTCCAACAGGCGCTGGACGACGCCCAGAAGGCCTTCGACGCCGGCCAGGAAGCCCTGAAGAAGGGCGACTGGGAGGCGTACGGCCGGGCCCAGAAGGATCTGGAGGACGCGCTCAAGCGGGCCGAGGACGCGCAGGCCGCGGCGGACAAGAGCGGCGGCAGCAGCGCGAAGCCCAGCAGTAGCCCGAGTCCCAGGAGCAGTCCCAGCAGCAGTCCCCGTAGCAGTCCGAGCGGCTGAGCAGCCGCTGGTCACATGCCCACCCCCGCACCGTGATACGGTTGCGACACAACGGCGCGGGGTGGAGCAGCTCGGTAGCTCGCTGGGCTCATAACCCAGAGGTCGCAGGTTCAAATCCTGTCCCCGCTACTGAAAACGAAGGCCCGGATCCTCAAGAGGATCCGGGCCTTCGTGATGTGCGAACGCATGTGCCGACCGAGGGACGGCCGTGCCGCCTCGGGGAGTTGGGGGTAGCCGTGTTTGACTTGTCTCTCTGTGGGCATGTCGACAAAACGCTGAAGTGACCTCACTGGCTGCGGTATACCAGGTGTACCCAGGTTGCAGGTGGTGCGACGATGGACGTTATGGGGGACAAGGCAACTCTGTTGGAGACAGGGCGTTTTGTGCAGCCTGCCGATTTTTCGGAGTCGACGGGCGACTTGTCGCAGCCCATGGACCGGGACGAAACCGGAGAGGCTGCCGAGGAGGCACGTCAGCGTCTTGCCGCGCAGACCGGTGACGTCGAGGCGATGAGCGTCCTCGGCGCCCTCCTGCTGCGCCGCGGTGACCTCGACGGAGCCGAGCCCCATCTGCGTGCCGCCACCGCCGCGGGCGACCGGGCGGCCGCCAACAACCTGGGTGTCCTGCTGCACCAGCGCGGTTACGCCGAGGACGCCGCCGGCTGGTGGCGGATCGCCGCCGTCGCCGGATCCGCCGCGGCCGCGCACGCGCTGGGACGCCACCACCGTGAGCGGGGCGACGAGCCCGCCGCCGAGTACTGGCTGCGCCAGTCCGCCGAGCAGGGGCACGCGCTGGGCGCCTACGCGCTGGCCGACCTGCTGGAGCACCGCGGGGACGCGGGCGCCGAACAGTGGATGCGGATCGCCGCCGAGCGGGGGCACCGGGAGGCGGCCTACCGGCTGGCCCGCGCGCTCGACCGCCGGCTGGTTCCCGAGGGGGACGTCGGGGACGACCACGGGGCCGGGGCCGAGGCCGAGCAGTGGTACCGGCAGGCCGCCGCGCGGGGGCACCGTCGGGCGGCGCTGCATCTCGGGGCGATCCTGGAGAGGCGCGGCGCGCTCAAGGAGGCCGGGCGCTGGTATCTGACGTCCGCCAAGGACGGCGAGGCACGGGCCGCCTGCGCCCTCGGGTTCCTGCTGCGGGACGCCGGTGACACCGAGAGCGCCGCCGTGTGGTGGCTGCGCGCCGCCCAGGACGGGGACGGCAACGCGGCCAACGCGCTGGGCGCCCTGCACGCCGAGCGTGGCGAGCCGCAGACAGCCGAGCGCTGGTACCGGGCGGCGATGGACGCCGGTGACGACAACGGCGCGTACAACCTGGGGCTGCTCTGCGCCGAGCAGGGGCGGACCGCGCAGGCCGAGCAGTGGTACCGGCGGGCCGCGTACGCGGGGCACCGGGAGGCGGCCAACGCGCTCGCCATTCTGCTGCTCCAGGGCGGGGACGCGGCCGGGGCGGAGCCCTGGTTCTCCAAGGCCGCGGAGGCCGGGAGCGTGGACGCCGCGTTCAACCTCGGGATCCTCTTCGCCGGGCGGGACGAGGAGGCCGTCGCCCTGCGGTGGTACGAGCGGGCGGCTGCCGCCGGGCACACCGAGGCCGCGCTGCAGGTGGGCATCGCCCGGCTGCGGGACGGGGACGAGGCCGAGGCCGAGCGGCACCTGCGGTGTGCGGCGGGGGGCGGCAGCGCGGAGGCCGCGTACCGGCTGGCGACCGTGCTGGACGCCCGGCGGCCGCCGGTGCCCGCGCACTCGCTCGGTGAGCCGGTGCACACGGAGAAGAGCGAGTGCGAGGAGTGGTACGAGCGGGCGGCCTCCCAGGGACACCGGCGCGCTCAGGTGCGGGTGGGCATGCTCGCCGCCGCTCGGGGTGATGTCGTGGAGGCGGCCCGTTGGTACCGGGAGGCCGCGGAGGCGGGGTCCCGGAACGGAGCCTTCAATCTGGGGCTGCTGCTCGCCAGAGAGGGCAGCGACCCGGAGGCCGCCGTGTGGTGGGCTCGCGCGGCCGACGCGGGGCACGGGCGGGCGGCGTTGCGGCTGGCCCTCGTCTACGCGCGTCGGGGTGAGCTGGCCGAGGGGCAGCGGTGGGCCGACCGGGCGGTGGCTCTGGGGCCGGCCGAGGTGTCCGAGCGGGCTGCTCGGCTGCGGGACGCGTTGCGTGAGGAGCTGTCGGCGTAGCGATGCACGGCGGGGCGCTGGAAGCGATTTGCCTCTGGCCTCCTCCTTCACGTAACGTTGCATTCATCGCCGCGGGGTGGAGCAGCTCGGTAGCTCGCTGGGCTCATAACCCAGAGGTCGCAGGTTCAAATCCTGTCCCCGCTACTGAAGACCGAGGGTCGGAATCCGAAAGGGTTCCGGCCCTCGGTGTTTCTCAGGGGCGGTGACCCACCGCCTCCTCGTACAGGCTTCTGTTCACGGTCTTCGATTCCGGCAGCGGCTCGCCCTCCGCCACGCCCTGTGACGTGTACGCCGCCTGCAGCCGGTCCGTGGTGCCGGACCTGATCTCCCAGTCCATGCGCAGGGACGGGGTGGACCTGAGGATCGCCTCGTCGGTCTTCAGGAGTTTCGCCAGGTAGGTGACGAAGGTCGCATCCGACTTGTAGTCGGCCGTGAAGTACGTGTTCACCGTGCGGATGTACGCCCGCAGCAGGGCGACCCCGGCGTCCAGGTCGTCGTTCAGCAGGCCGGGACCGTAGAGCATGCCGCCCAGGGGCTCGCCGAGCGGCTGGCCGCCGAGGAAGGCGTAGCCGGGCTCGCCGTCGACCCTGCGCCAGACCGGGTCCAGGAGCCAGGCCGAGTCGACGCCGCCGTTCTGCAGGGCCGTGAGGACGTCGGCCGAGCCGAGCTGCTGGTACTGGATCTCGTCGAGGCCGCCGCCGTGCCTTTCGAGGGCCTTCTCCATGGGGTACGCGATCACCGAGCCCTTGCCGATCATCGTGCCCATCCTGCGGCCGGCCATCTTCACCTGGTCGCCGGTCTCGCCGTCCTTCAGGCGTACCCACAGGCCGCTCTTCGACTTCGGGTCGGGCGAGAAGTTCGCGGCGACCCAGCGGATGTCGAAACCGCCCCGGACGCCGTTCATGACCGCCGCCTCGGGGGCCGCCCACAGCGCGTCGATGTCGCCCTTGGCGAGGAGGGGGAGCGAGTCGGGGGTCGGCAGCACCTTCAGGGTGACCTCCAGGCCCTCCTTCTTGAACTCGCCCTTGTCCAGCGCAACTTGGAGTGGTGCCACGTACTCCGCGCTCAGTGTGCCCGTGGCGATCGTGATCTCGCGGGGCTCGGGGAGCGGGGCGGGCGCGGGGGTGCCGGGCTCGCAGCGGGCCGGGGTGCGGGTCGGGGAGAGGTCGGCGGGGTCCGTCCAGGACTTCGCGCCGCAGCCCGCCACCGGGCGGACGGTCCGCGTCCCACCTCCCCCCGCCTTCGACTCCGAGCTCGTCGAGTCATGTGACGCCGTGCAGGCTGTCGACGTCAGCAGAACGGCTGCGGTCAGTGCTGCGCCGTAGAACCGTGTTTTCACGACTGGCCCCTTCCGCGGTCCCTGGGTGCCCATGGGGTGAGCAGGCGGCCCACGATGCGGACCAGTTCGGAGAAGAGGACTCCCAGGGCGGCCACGCAGACGATGCCGACGAACATCACGTCGTTCTGGAACAGGGCGCGCGAGTCGAAGATCAGATGGCCCAGGCCGTTCGTCGCGGCGATCTGTTCCGAGGCGACGATCACCAGGACCGCCACGCCCGCCGCGATCCTGGCGCCGACCAGGACGGACGGGAGGGAGGCGGGGAGCAGGACGTGGCGGAACATCTGCCACGGTGAGGCGCCGAAGACCTGGCCCGCGTCGCGGTGACCGGAGGGGATCGCGATCACCGCCGACATCGTCTGGATCCAGACGAAGAAGAAGACCGTCGCCGCCACCAGGGCGATCTGCGGGCCCTCGCCCAGGCCGAACATGTTCAGGAAGACGGGCAGCAGGGCCAGTTTCGGGACGACGTACAGGGCGTCCAGCAGGGGTTCCAGGGCCGCCCTCACCAGGGACAGCGAGCCCATCAGAAGCCCCAGCGCGTAGCCCGTGGCCGTGCCGATCGCGTAGCCCGCCAGGACGCGTTTCGTGGTCGCCCACACGTCCGGCCACAGCTCGCCGGCCGCCGCGCGGTCCCAGCCGTCGGCCAGGATCGTGGAGGGGGCGGGGTAGACGCGGTCGTCCAGCCAGGCCTGGGTGGCGGCCAGTTGCCACAGCAGGACGAGGAGCAGCGGGACCGCTGTCGCCAGGGTCAGTTCCAGGGCTCGTCTGCGGCGGTGGGTGCGTACCGGGTGCAGCTCTTCCGGGCCCGGGCGGCGTACGAGTACGGAGACCTTCTCGGGAGCCACGGTCGTCATGCCGGTACCGCCTCCTTGCGCAGCAGGTCCCACAACTCGCTTTTCAGGGACGTGAATTCGGGCGCCGAGCGGATGTCGCCGGTGCGCGGGCGGGGGAAGGGCGGGCGGTGTTCGGCGATCAGCCGGCCGGGGCGGGCGGACATCACCAGGACGCGGTCGCCGAGGATGATCGCCTCCTCCAGGCTGTGGGTGATGAAGAGGGTGGTGGTGCGCAGGGTCTGCGTGATCTCCAGCAACTCGTCCTGGAGGATCATGCGGAGTTGGGTGTCCAGGGCCGCGAACGGCTCGTCCATCAGGAGCAGTTCGGGTTCCACGGCGAGGGCGCGCGCTATCGCGACCCGCTGGCGCATGCCTCCCGAGAGGGTCGCCGGGTACGCGTCGGCGAAGTCCGACAGGCCCATGCGGGCCAGCCACTCGTCGGCACGGGTGTTCGCCTCGCGGCGTGGGACGCGCTGGATGTCCAGGCCGAAGCGGACGTTGGCGCGGACGGACTTCCAGTCGTAGATGCCGTAGTCCTGGAAGATCATGGCGGCCGGGCGCGGTGCGGTCGTGCGGATCTCCAGGGTGCCCGTGCTCGGGCGGAGCAGGCCCGCGGCGATGCGCAGCAGCGTCGACTTGCCGCAGCCCGAGGGACCGACCAGGCAGACGAACTCGCCGGGGTCGACGGTGAGGTCGAGCGGGCCGAGGGCTTCGACGGAACGGGGCGGGCGGCCGAAGGTACGGGTCAGGGCGGTGGCGTGGAGTTTGGGGCGCGGACGGTCGGGAGTGGGCTGCGGTGGCGGTTCTCCCGCGGTGGGTTCGGGGTGCGGATCTCCCACGGTTGCTCCTTGCGGAGTTCGGTACGGAGAGGGGGTGGCCGCACGACGATATGACGGTCCGTCAGATTCAGGAACCCCGTGGGCAGCACAAAGCCCCGGCGTCCGCGAAGGATGCCGGGGCTTTGTGCTGCGGTGAAGGCGGTTACGCCGCCGCGCAGTTCGGGCAGACGCCCCGGTACGTGACCTCGACACCCGAGACGGTGAAGCCGAAGCGCTCCGTGTCGGGAAGCTCGGTCAGCGGGTCGCCCGTGGGGTGGACGTCCCGGATGGCGCCGCACTGGGCGCAGACCAGGTGGTGGTGCGGTCGGTGGGCGTTCGGGTCGTACCTCTTGGCGCGCTTGTCGGTGGCGACCTCGAGCACCTCGCCGAGGCTGACCAGCTCGCCCAGCGTGTTGTAGACGGTCGCCCGGGAGATCTCCGGCAGCTTGGCCACGGCGCGCGCGTGGACCTCGTCGGCCGTCAGGTGGACGTGTTCGCCGTCGAGGACCTCGGCCACGACGCGCCGCTGCGCGGTCATCCGCCAGCCGCGGCCGCGCAGTCGTTCCAAAAGGTCGCTCATGCGTCCCAGCCTAACAGCAAGGGACCAGAATCCGAATGGGTGTGAGTTTGGATGGCTGCTGGACTTGGATTAAGTCCAGATCAGGAGCGGGCCGGTACGCGCTGCCGGACAGGCGCCCAGCAGCGGATGATGTCGCGGACCGAGACGATGCCCGCGGGCTCGCCGTGGTCCAGGACGATGAGGTGCCGGAAGCCGCCGTGGGTCATCGCGTGCGCCGCCTCCTCCAGGGTCCAGGTCGGGGCGGCGAAGACCACGTCGGTCGTGGTGTGGGCGTGTGCGTACTCCGTGTCCGGGCTCTGGCCGAGGCCCACGGAGTTGAGGATGTCGCGCTCGGTCAGTATGCCGATACCGGTGCCGTCGGGGTCGAGGACCACGGCCGCGCCCACCCGGCGGGCGGACATCAGGGCGGCGGCCTGGCGGAGTGTGTGGGCGGGGCCGATGGTGAGGACCACCGTGCTCATGGCGTCGCGGACGAGCATGGGTTCGCAGTCACCTCCTGGGAGCCGGTGCGTTAGTTCACCGGTTCACAAGTTCACAAATGAGGGTCCTCTCAGAGTCGCAGGTAAAGCGAGGGTCAACAAGAGGGCGCGCGTCGCCGATTGAGGGCGTGCGTGCTCAGATGTGCTCCCCGGAAGCGCCCCTCGGCCTCCGGTGGAGGGGCGCTAGTAGCGCTCGTTGAGATAACCCAGGAACTCGTCGTGGAGCAGGCCGTTGGAAGCGGCCGCATTGCCGCTGTGCGGGCCGGGACGGCCGTCGAGGCCGGTGAAGGTGCCGCCGGCCTCCGTGACGACGATCGCGTTCGCGGCCATGTCCCAGAGGGAGAGCTCCGGCTCCGCGCACAGGTCGATCGAGCCCTCGGCGACCATCATGTACGGCCAGAAGTCGCCGTACGCGCGCGTGCGCCACACCTCGCGGGTCAGGTCCAGGAAGCCGCCGAGGCGGCCCTGGTCCTCCCAGCCGGTGAGGGAGGAGTACGCGAACGAGGCGTCCGAGAGCTTGCCGACCTGGGAGACGCGCAGCCGGGAGGCGGCGGAGAGGCTGCGGCCGGTGTAGGCGCCGTGCCCCTTCGCGGCCCACCAGCGGCGGCCGAGGGCGGGGGCGGAGACCACGCCGACGACGGGCTGGTAGCCGCCCTCCGCCGCCTCCATCAGGGAGATCAGCGTGGCCCAGACCGGGACTCCCCGTACGTAGTTCTTGGTGCCGTCGATGGGGTCGATGACCCAGCGGCGGGGACCGGTGCCCTCGATGCCGAACTCCTCGCCGAGGATGGCGTCGCGGGGACGGGCGCGCTTGAGGTGGCCGCGGATGAGTTCTTCCGCCGCCTTGTCCGCCTCGCTGACCGGGGTCATGTCCGGCTTTGTCTCGACCTTGAGGTCCAGTGCCTTGAAGCGGGCCATGGTGGTCGCGTCGGCCGCGTCCGCGAGGACGTGGGCGAGGCTGAGGTCGTCGAGGTAGTCGGGCATGTTGCGAACGGTATCTGTCGGTGTCGGTACGGGGCCAGCGGGCCCGGTGTGTGGACGGTGCGGGGGTTCGTGCGGACAGGGCCCCTTTTTGCTCGCCCCCGCTTGTGAGGCGCCGCCGCGCGCGCCCCTTCGTGTCCTCGCGAACCCTTGACAGTGCTCCCGTGCGCGTCAAATCTGGGCGCAGAGCTGCTTGCTCCCTGGGAGGCGCTGATGCCTGCTGCGCGGGAATCGCTGCTGGACGCCGCTTATGCGGCGTTGGCGCGTCGGCCGTGGTCCGCCGTGAGGATGGTGGACGTCGCGGCGTCGGCCGGAGTGTCCCGGCAGACGTTGTACAACGAGTTCGGGAGCAAGGAAGGCCTGGCCCGCGCGCTGGTCAGACGAGAGGCCGACGGGTATCTCGTCGGCGTCGACCGGGCGCTCACCGCGCACGGCGACGCCCGGGAGCGGCTGACCGCGACCGCCGAGTGGACCACCGCCTCCGCCCGGGAGAACGCGCTGGTACGGGCCATGCTCACCGGTTGCTGGAGTGAGCGGCTGCCCTCGCCGACGCTCTCCGCGGTGCCGTCCTCCTCCGCGGTGCCGGCGCAGCGCCGGGCCGACGGAGCGCTGCCGTCGCCCGGCGACTTCGTTGCACTGGTGCGGGACCGTGCCGTGTCCGTCCTCTCCGGACCCGGTGTGCACAAGTCGGACGTCCCCGAGCTCGCCCGCTCCTGCGAACTGGCCGTCCGGCTCGCCCTGTCCTGCGTGGCGGCCCCGCCGGGTGAGGGCGGGGTCGGGGACCTGGTGCGGAGCGTGCTGCACCGGCAGCCGGTGTGAAGGGCCCTCGTGGCCCTAGTGGGAGGACCCCGACAGTTGGAGTCCGATCACACCGATGATCACCAGGCTGATCGAGACGATCTTCAGCGTCGAGACCAGGTCGTCGAAGAAGATCATTCCGTAGATCGCGGTGCCGGCCGCGCCGATGCCGGTCCACACCGCGTACGCGGGGCCGACATCCAGCTTCTTCAGGGAGAGGGTCAGCAGGCCGAAGCTGCCGAGGGCGAAGATGCAGAACGCGACCGTCGGCCACAGTCGGGTGAAACCGTGAGAGAGCTTCAGACACACGGCGAATCCGGTCTCGAGCAACCCGGCCACCACCACCAGCAGCCACGCCATGTGCTGTCCTCCCGTATGTCCGGCTCGATGCGATTATGCACTTACCGAACTCGCGTACAGCCAAACAATGCGGAGGTCGGGCCCCCGGCCCTCTCTCAGTCCCCTTCGGTCCGCTCCCGCGTCGAGAGCAGCCGTCGCAGGGAGTACAGCCGGGCCGGATCGGCGTGCCCCTCGGCCACCCACGCGTCCAGCGCGCAGTCCGGCTCATCATGACTGCACGCGCGCGGACAGCCCTCGGTTCCCGGTACCAGGTCGGGAAACGCGAGGATCACGCGGGACGGGTCCACGTGGTGGAGGCCGAACGACCGTACGCCCGGGGTGTCGATCACCCAGCCGGCGTCGCCCGCCAGGGGAAGCGCCAGCGCCGAGGTCGTGGTGTGGCGGCCGCGGCCGGTCACCGCGTTCACATGACCCGTCACCCGGCGCTGCTCCACCGGGACCAGCGTGTTGACCAGTGTCGTCTTGCCCACGCCCGAGTGGCCGACGAAGGCCGTGATCTTGCCGTCGAGGTGCTCGCGCACCACGTCCGCGGCGCCGCCGTTCTCCAACTCCTCGCGGCTGGTGACGACGTACGGGATGTCCAGGTGGCCGTACAGCTCCAGCAGCTTGTCGGGCTGGGCCAGGTCCGACTTCGTCAGGACCAGGAGGGGAGTCAGGCCACCGTCGAAGGCGGCCACCAGGCAGCGGTCGATCAGACGGGGGCGGGGTTCCGGGTCGGCGAGAGCCGTGACGATGGCGAGCTGGTCGGCGTTGGCGACGACCACGCGCTCGTACGGGTCGTCGTCGTCCGCCGTGCGGCGCAGGACCGAGGTGCGCGGCGAGATGCGGACGATGCGGGCCAGGGTGTCCTTCTCGCCGGAGAGGTCGCCGACGATGTCCACCCGGTCTCCGACGACCGCGGCCTTGCGGCCCAGTTCGCGGGCCTTCATCGCCATGACGACCCTGCCGTCGACCAGACAGGTCAGACGGCCCCGGTCGACGGTGAGGACCATGCCCTCGACCGCTTCCTCGTGCTTGGGGCGGATGTTCGTACGAGGCCGGTTGCCCTTGCGGTTCGGGCGGCTGCGGATGTCGTCCTCGTCGGTGTGCTTGCCGTAGCGGCGCATGGCGTGAGTCCCCTACGCCTTCTCGCTCCCGAGCATCCCGCTCCACATGCCGGGGAAGTCCGGCAGCGTCTTGGCCGTCGTCGCGACGTTCTCGATCTGTACGCCCTCGACCGCGAGGCCGATGATCGCGCCGGCCGTGGCCATGCGGTGGTCCTCGTAGGTGTGGAAGATCCCGCCGTGCAGCCGGCGCGGGCGGATGTGCAGACCGTCGGCCGTCTCGGTGACGTCACCGCCGAGTTCGTTGATCTCTTTGGTGAGCGCGGCCAGCCGGTCCGTCTCGTGCAGGCGCAGATGGGCCACCCCGCGCAGGCTGGAGGGGGAGTCCGCGAGGGCCGCCACGGCCGCGATGCCGGGGGTCAGCTCGCCGACCTCGCCGAGGTCGACATCGATGCCGTGGATCGCACCCGAACCGGTGAACACCAGGCCGTACTCGGTGAGTTCGCAGGAACCGCCCATCTCGGTGAAGATCTCGCGCAGCCGGTCACCGGGCTGGGTGGTGCGGTGCGGCCAGTCCGGGACGACGACCTTGCCGCCCGTCACCAGCGCCGCCGCCAGGAACGGCTGGGCGTTGGAGAGGTCGGGCTCGACGGTGAGGTCCCGGCCCAGCAGGGCACCCGGCGTGACCCGCCAGACGTTCGGTTCGCCACCCGACTCCGGGGTGTCCACCTGGGCGCCCACCGCGCGCAGCATGTCCACGGTCATCCGGATGTGCGGCATCGACGGCAGGGCGGCGCCGACGTGGCGGACCTCGACGCCCTGGTTGAAGCGCGGGCCGGACAGCAGGAGCGCCGACACGAACTGGGACGACGAGGACGCGTCGATCTCGACCGGGCCGCCGTCCAGGGCACCCCCGCCGTGCACCGTGAGCGGCAGCGCGCCACGGCCGTCGTCGTCGATCCGCGCGCCGAGGACGCGCAGGGCGTCGATCACACCGTTCAGGGGGCGTTCGTACGACCTCGGGTCGCCGTCGAAGTGGATCGGGCCGTCGGCGAGCGCGGCGACCGGTGGCAGGAAGCGCATCACCGTGCCGGCGTTGCCGACATCGATCGTGGCCGGGCCGGCGAGGCCCGTCGGAAGCACCCGCCAGGCCTCACCCGAGCCGTCGGGGCCCACGCCCTCCTCGATCGCCACGCCCATCGCCCGCAGGGCGCCCGCCATCAGCAGGGTGTCCCGGGAACGCAGCGGGCGGCGCAGCCAGCCGGGCTCGGAGGCGAGGGCGGCCAGTACGAGGGCTCGGTTGGTGACTGACTTCGACCCCGGCACGTGGACCGTCGCGTCGACGGCTGCGCTCGCGTGGGGGGCGGGCCAGAGGGCGGTGTCTGCGGGGTTCGAGGCCATGGGGTCCACTTTAGTGGCGGTCGTCTTTCGGGTGCAGCGCCGTCGTGGCTGGTCGCGCAGTTCCCCGCGCCCCTGTGATGCGCCCCTTTGGGGCTGCATCACACCTCCAGCAACCACCTTCCGCCGCCTATCAGGGAGCACAGGCTCACCGCGTGGAACAGGAACAGCCACAGCCCCGCCGGGACGTTCGTGAGGCGGGAGAGCTGGTCCGCGTCCGAATCACCCGCCCCGCCCCGCGCACGCTTCGCCTGGAGCTCGAAGGCCGGACGCACCCCACCGAGCAGTAGGAACCACACCACGGCGTACGCGAAAGCCGCCTGCACCTGGGACCCGGCGAGCCAGGACACCATGACGAAGGTGCCGCCCGTGAGCACCACCGTCAGCGCCCCGTACGCGTTGCGGATCATCACCAGCATCACCACGAGCAGGGCCGTCGCCGCCCAGAGCAGCAGGGTGATCCGGCCGGCGGCCAGCAGGGCGGCGCCGCCGAGGCCGAGCAGCGGGGGAGCGGTGTAACCGGCCGCCGCCGTGAGGATCATGCCGATCCCGTGCGGCTTGCCCCGGCTGACCGTCAGTCCGCTGGTGTCGGAGTGCAGCCGTATGCCGGTGAGCTGACGCCCCGTGAGCAGGGCGACCAGGCCGTGGCCACCCTCGTGGGCGATGGTGATGGCGTTGCGCGAGAGCCGCCACAGCGTGTGCGGGACAACTATGGCGAGCGCCGCCACCATGGTGGCCAGGACCACCCACAGGTCGGGGTCGGGCTGCAGGCCGACGAGGCGGTCCCAGAGGTCGGGCAGCGCGGTCGATGCGGTGCTGTCCATGTTTCCCGGTGGCTCCCTCTCCTCGTACGGAGTCTGGCAGTGTGGCACGTATGTGCGGACGGTATGCAGCGAGTCGTGGGCCCGAGGATCTCGCAGGAATCTTTGAGATCGAGAAGTGGGAGCCCGAGGAGACCCTCGAGCCCGACTACAACGTGGCCCCGACCAAGGAGGTTTACGCCGTCCTCGACCGCCCCCTCAAGGACGTCGAGGACCCGCGACCGGTTCGGCAGCTGCGGAAGCTGAAGTGGGGACTGGTCCCGAGCTGGTCGAAGACCCCCGAGGGCGCCGCCCGGATGATCAACGCGCGCGCGGAGACCGTGCACGAGAAGCCGTCGTACAAGAGGGCCTTCGCCACCCGCCGCTGCATCATCCCGGCCGACGGCTACTACGAGTGGGTCACCGGGTCCGGCGAGCGGGAGCTGGAGGTCGAGGGGAAGAAGAAGCGGCCGCGCAAGCAACCCTATTTCGTGCTGCCCGCGGACGGTTCGGTGTTCGCGATGGCCGGCCTGTACGAGTTCTGGCGCGACAAGACCCTGCCCGACGACCATCCGCAGGCCTGGTGGACGACCTGCTCCGTGATCACCACCGAGGCGGAGACGGGCCCGCTGGCGGTCTCCCCGGCCGACGGCCCGCGCTCCCTCACCGACATCCACCCCCGGATGCCGCTGATGCTGACCCCGGACCGCTGGGACACCTGGCTCGACCCGTCCCGCACCGACCTCGACGACCTGCGCAACCTGCTCGCGCCGCCGCCCGAGGGACTGATGCGGGCCTACCCGGTGAGCACGGCCGTCAGCAACGTCCGCAACAACGGGCCGGAGCTGCTCAAGGAGCTGGACGGGCCGGAAGAGGGCACTCTCTTCTAGCCTTCTGGTGTGAAGACCCAGATCATCAGCACCGAGGCCGGGGACGCCCGCATCACCTGGCACCCGGCGCGCAGGCCGCGGCTCGTGCTGGCCGTGAGCCATGGCGCCGGCGGCGGCATCGAGGCACGGGACCTCCAGGCGCTCGCCCGGGTGCTCCCCGGCCATGGCGTGAGCGTCGCTCTGGTCGAGCAGCCCTGGCGGGTGGCCGGCAAGAAGGTCGCGCCCGCGCCGAAGACGCTGGACGTGGGATGGCGGGGCGTCTGGCCCTCGCTCGAGGAGCCCGGCCTGCCGGTGATCTCCGGCGGGCGCAGTGCCGGGGCCCGGGTCGCCTGCCGTACGGCCGTGGAGCTGGGCGCCGCCGCCGTCCTCGCCCTGAGCTTCCCCCTGCACCCGCCCGGCAGGCCGGAGAAGTCGCGCGCCGGGGAGCTGCTCGGATCCGGGGTGCCCACCCTGGTCGTACAGGGCGGCAACGACCCGTTCGGGAAGCCGGAGGAGTTCCCGGACGGATCCTTCGAACTGACCGAGGTGCCCTACGGCGATCATGGCTTCGTCGTGCCGAAGCGGGCGCAGATCACTCAGGAGGAGGCCGTGACGGTCATCACGGACGCGGTGGTGAAGTGGGTCGGGTCACTGGGGTGAAAGCCCGGGAATGCTGAGCCGCGGACCTCTGTTGAGGCGGACAGAAGCGCTGAAGAGCAGCGCCGACCGTCGTAGGAGAGGAAGTCCGCCGCATGGGTTCGACCTTCTGCCCGAGGCGCACCAGTCGCGCTGACCTGGACTGGACGGTGCTGCATGCGGCCAAGACCACCCCGATTCGAGGGGCGGGCGGGACGGGTAGTCGTCTATCCTCCAATTCCGGTGGCACCGGTTTCGGTGCTGCCCGGAATCTTGAGGAGGTGGGTCCGGTCACTGGGATCGACGCAGGGACCGACAACGGCCAGGCGGAGCAGCCCGAGGGCCAGGGCGCGAGCAC
This sequence comes from Streptomyces canus, assembly GCF_001514145.1. Classification (GTDB taxonomy): domain Bacteria; phylum Actinomycetota; class Actinomycetes; order Streptomycetales; family Streptomycetaceae; genus Streptomyces; species Streptomyces canus. The sequence continues at coordinate 117,865 of NZ_KQ948657.1, read as the reverse complement.
GGAGTCGACTGCGGAGCGCACCGCGCGCTTCGAGCGGGACGCGCTCGAATTCCTCGACCAGATGTACTCGGCCGCTCTGCGCATGACGCGCAACCCGGCCGACGCCGAAGACCTGGTGCAGGAGACGTACGCCAAGGCGTACGCGTCCTTCCACCAGTTCCGCGAGGGGACCAACCTCAAGGCGTGGCTGTACCGGATCCTCACCAACACGTTCATCAACTCGTACCGCAAGAAGCAGCGCGAACCCCAGCGCTCCGCGGCCGAGGAGATCGAGGACTGGCAGCTCGCCCGCGCCGAGTCGCACATGTCGACCGGTCTGCGCTCCGCCGAGTCGCAGGCGCTCGACCACCTGCCCGACTCGGACGTGAAGGAAGCGCTCCAGGCGATCCCCGAGGAATTCCGCATCGCCGTCTACCTCGCTGACGTAGAGGGCTTTGCGTACAAGGAGATCGCGGACATCATGGGGACACCCATCGGAACGGTGATGTCCCGACTGCACCGGGGCCGCCGTCAACTGCGCGGCATGCTCGAGGACTACGCCCGTGAGCGCGGGCTCGTCCCGGCCGGTGCCGGAGAGTCGAACGAAGCGAAAGGCTCGGGCTCATGAGCTGCGGAGAGCCGCACGAGACGGACTGCAGTGAGGTACTCGATCATCTCTACGAGTTCCTCGACAGTGAGATGCCGGACGTCGACCGCGTCAAGTTCAAGCAGCACTTCAGCGAGTGCTCTCCGTGCCTGGAGAAGTACGGTCTCGAAGAGGCCGTGAAGAAGCTCGTCAAGCGGTGCTGCGGCCATGACGACGTGCCGACCGACCTGCGCTCCAAGGTGCTGGGGCGGCTCGACCTGATCCGCTCCGGACAGGCCGTGCCCGAGCACGACGTGACGGCGTCGCCGGCGACACCGCAGGAGTCCTGAGCAGTCCGGTCGCCGTTCACTCGAACGTGCTAATCGGCAGGTGATCGGCCCACACCGCCTCCCCTCGCCGTCCTAGGCTCCTCACAGCTGTGCGGACTTGGGGCTGGAGGGGCGAGATATGGAGGCGGTACCGGCACGGGCGCGTGCGTACGTCGCCTGTGTCGCCGTAGCCGCACTGCTCTGTCTGCTGCCGCTGCCGGCCGTACGCACCCCCTGGTGGGAGGTCGCGCTGCTCGCGGCGCTCTCCGCCGGATGTGAGCAGGCCGCCGCCCACCGGCGGTTCGCCGGCACCTTCTACCCCGTCCTGCTCGCCGGCGCCTTTCTGCTGCCGCCCCCGGCCGCCGCCCTCGTGGCCCTGCCGGGGGCGCTGCTGTCCCCGGTCGAACAGCGCCCGCGTGGGCTGCGCCGTGTCTGGCGGGCCGCGCAGCTCACGGTGGGGGTGTGGGCGGCCGCACGGGTGCACGGGGCGATGGGCGGCCGGGACACGGTCCTGGCCTCCGACTTCCCGTACGCGCTGGTCCCGGCCGTGGTCGCGGTGCTCGTCTTCTGCCTGGTGCTGAGCCTGCTGGACGGGGGGATCCTGGCGCTCGCCGTGGGGGCACCTCCCACGCCTTTCGGGCAGTGGGGGAGGATTCCCGTACGGCGGGCCTGGCGCGGCCTGTTTCTCCGCTCCCTCGCCCCCGTCGCCGTACACGGGCTGGCCGGACTCATGATGGCCGTCCTGTGGCGCAGTCCCTACGGTCCCGTCGCCGCGTTGCTCGTCCTGCTGCCGATGTGCGTGTCGTGGTGGGTGTTCGCGCAGTACCACCGGGAGCGCGCCGCCCACCAGGCCACCATCCGGGCGCTGGTGCAGGCCGTCGACATCAAGGACGAGTACACGCGCGGGCACAGCGAGCGGGTCGGGCAGGCGTCGATGATGATCGCGCGGGAGCTCGGCATGGACGACGACCGGATCGAGGTGCTGCGGTTCGCCGGGATCCTGCACGACGTCGGGAAGCTCGGCGTGCCGACGCGGCTCCTCAGGAAGGACGGGCCGCTGACCCCTCAGGAGCGGCGGATCATCGAGCTGCATCCCGAGTACGGGCACGAGATGGTCCGGGGCATCTCCTTCCTCGGGGAGGCCCGGGCGGCCGTACTGCACCACCATGAGCGGCTGGACGGGAGCGGGTACCCGTACGGACTGACAGGGGGCCAGATCCCGGAGTCCGCACGAGTGGTGGCCGTCGCCGACGCCTTCGACGCCATGACGTCCACCCGTTCCTACCGGCGGGCCCGGCCCGTCTGCGCCGCGTTGGAGGAGCTGGAGCGGTGCGCGGGCAGCCAGTTCGACCCACGGATGGTGACGGCCCTCGTCCACGCCCTGTCCCGGCACGGGTGGCATCCGGCGGTCACGGCCGACGAGCCCGGTGTGCCGCGTCCCCGTCCGGCGGTCCCGGGGCCGACGGGAGCCCGCCGGTGAGCGCCCGGTGCGCGCCGAAGACGTCCTGCCGGGTGCCGCCGATCCTCACCCTGGTCCACACCTCCGCCGCTCTCCTCGCCACCGGCTCGCTCGCCTTCGTCCTCTGGACCGGTCTCGAGGAGCGCGGCACCGCCCTCACCTTCGGGGTGCTGATCGCGGTCGGTGAGCTCAACCGGCGCAGCGGTCCCCATGTCAGGGAGGCCGCACCCCTCGGTGCCGCCGGGGCGCTGTCCTACGCCCTGCTCGGCGAGAGCGCCGGTGCGCCCACGCATCACGGCGCCGCCCAGGTCGTCACCGTCGTGCTCGCCGCCTCCCTCGTCGGCAGCGTGCCGCACGTCGGACGCGGACAGGGCCCCCTCGCCGACCAGCTCGCCCGCCGCGTCCTGACCGTCGGATTCGCCGCCGTGTGCTTCCAACCCCTGTACAACCAGGGGACCTTCGCACAGTGGGGCGGTCCCGCGTACGCCCTGCTCCTGCTCGCCCTGCTCTCGCTCACCGCGCTGTGCGACGCCGTGCTCGCGGCGGCCCTGGCGCACTCCCGCACCCGCTGGCCCTTCGGCCCGCTGCTCAGGGACGAGCTGCGGGCCCTGCTCGGCATCGGGTCCGCCGTCGTGGCCACCGGGGCCGTGATGGCGCTCGCGGTCGCCGTCGCGGGACTGTGGGCGCTGCCCGTGTTCTCGGTGCCGTTGCTGCTCACCCAGCTCTCCGTCCGCCGGTACGCCGCCGTCCGTTGCACCTACCGGCAGACCATCGCCTCCCTCGCCCGTGCCACCGAGATAGCCGGGTACACGCCCGCCGGGCACGCCCACAGGGTCGCCGCGCTCAGCCGGGAGGTCGGGCGCGACCTGGGACTGTCCCGGCCCGAACTCACCGTCCTGGAGTACGCCGCCCTCATGCACGACATCGGCCAGCTGAGCCTCGTCGACCCGGTGCCCGCGGGCGCCACCGCGAGCCTGCCCCTGGCAGAACAGCGCCGTATCGCGCTCCTCGGCGGGGCCGTCGTACGGCAGACGGGCGTGGACGCGGCCGTCGCCGTGGTCGTGGAGCGGCAGGCCGACCCCTGCCGGGAGCAGCCGCTGGCCGCGCGGATCGTGCGGGCCGTGAACGCGTACGAGGAGAAGGCGCGTGACGCCGGACCCGGCGGTCCACTGACCGCGCTCGAGGAGCTGCGCCTGGGCACCGCGGGGGACTACGCTCCGGAGGTCGTGGAGGCGCTGGCCAGGGTGCTGTCGAGAGACTGTCTGACCTCCCCCGCGACGGGGTAACCCATGGGTAATGAGCGCCCTTCCAAGCACACGTGGTTGGATGCGAGAGAGAGGGTGTCCGGGGGCACAGCCAGCCCACTCGACGGAACTGGCAGGCGGGAATCGTGAGGATCTTCGGCAAGGGACGGCACCGGCCCTCCGCCTCCTGGCGGCAGGCCACGGACCGCGCGTTCACGCTGATCGGCGACGGCCGGTACGAGGACGCGGGCGCGCTGCTGACACGTGCCGCGGACCTGGAGCCGTGGCTGTCCGAGTCCTGGTTCAACCTCGCCCTGCTCCACAAGTTCCGGCACGACTGGGAGCAGGCGCGGGCCGCGGGCCTCAGGGCCGTGGCGCTGCTCGACCGGGAGACCGGGGCGCCCGACTGGTGGAACGTCGGCATCGCCGCGACCGCGCTCCAGGACTGGTCGCTGGCGCGGCGGGCCTGGCAGGCGTACGGGCTGCGGGTGCCCGGTGGGGCCACCGACGCCGGTGAGCCGCTCGGCATGGACCTCGGCAGCGCGGCCGTGCGGCTGTCTCCCGAGGGGGAGGCCGAGGTGGTCTGGGGGCGGCGGCTCGACCCGGCCCGTATCGAGGTGCTGTCCATCCCGCTGCCGTCCTCCGGGCGGCGGTGGGGCGAGGTCGTACTGCACGACGGGGTGCCGCACGGCGAGCGGACCACGGCGTCCGGGCATGCGTATCCCGTCTTCGACGAGATCGAGCTGTGGGCTCCCTCACCCGTCCCCACCTGGGTGGTGCTCCTGGAGGCGGCCACCGAGGCGGACCGGGACGCGCTGGAGCAGCTCGCGGCGGACGCCGGGTTCGCGGCGGAGGACTGGTCGTCGTCGGTGCGGTTGCTGTGCCGGATGTGCTCCGAGTCGCGGATGCCGTCGGACGAGGGCGACGGGGAGCACCTGGACCCCCACGACCACAGCGAACCGGGACACCCGGGGCCGCTGGGGCATCGCACGGACGGTCAGCTGTGGGTGCCGGAGCGGGAGTGCGGGGTGGCCGCGCCGGCCTCGCTGGTTCGGGGACTGTTGGACGGTTGGGTCGCGGACAGTCCGGACTCCAGGGACTGGCGGGATCTCGAAGAGGTCTGCTGACCGTTCGCCGTACCCTGTATCAGCGTCACACCCTCTTTGTTCTTTGTTTGTGCAGGAAGGCGATCCGTAGGTCATGGCCCAGCAGGACACCGATCAGCAGCACGCGGGCGTGCTCCCCGTCGACGACGAGGGGTTCGTCATCGACACCGAGGACACGGAGGAGCGGGAGAACGCCTGGCGTGAGCGCGGCACCTCGCGGCCCATCACCGTCGTCGGGAACCCCGTGCTGCACAAGGAGTGCAAGGACGTCACCGAGTTCGGTGAGGAGCTCGACCAGCTGGTCGCGGACATGTTCGCCAGCCAGCGCACCGCCGAGGGCGTCGGCCTCGCCGCCAACCAGATCGGCGTCGACCTGAAGGTCTTTGTGTACGACTGCCAGGACGACGAGGGCCGACGGCACGTGGGTGTCGTCTGCAACCCGAAGCTCGTGGACCTGCCCGCGGACAAGCGCCGCCTCGACGACAGCAACGAGGGCTGTCTGTCGGTGCCCACCGCGTACGCGCCGCTCGCCCGCCCCGACTACGCCGAGGTCACCGGGCAGGACGAGAAGGGCAACGCGGTCAAGGTCCGCGGCACCGGCTACTTCGCCCGGTGTCTGCAGCACGAAACCGACCATCTGTACGGCTACCTCTACATCGACCGGCTCTCCAAGCGCGAACGCAAGGACGCGTTGCGGCAGATGGCCGAGAACGAGCCCCGCTACCCCGTGGTCGCGAACGACTGACGCCCCACAACTCCCGCCCGCACGGCGCCTGTTCAGGAATCACTCCCCGAACAGGCGCCGTTCGCATGTGCGTCGCACGTTCGATCGGATGTGCTCACATGGTGATCCGATTCGAGTCACACATGGGGAGAATTCCGACACTGCGGGGTGGTGAATGAAGCAAATGCGTTCCCAGAATGGTCAGTTGTGGTGCTGAATGGGAAGTGCGGGGATACGCAACGGCGCACGCCCGGTTCAGCGGCAGGGGCATGCGTCAACTGGCGGCTGGAAGGGGTTTGTTCGTGCCTGCTTTCCCACACAGCACCACATCGACGCCGACGGCGATCGCGGTTCCACCGTCGCTCTCTCTCCCGGTGATCGAGGCAGCGTTTCCCAGGCAACTGCATCCGTATTGGCCCAGGCTCCAGGAGAACACCCGTACCTGGCTTCTGGAAAAGCGGCTCATGCCGGCGGACAAGGTGACGGAATATGCCGACGGACTGTGCTACACGGACCTCATGGCGGGGTACTACCTCGGCGCCCCGGACACGGTCCTCCAGGCGATAGCGGACTTCAGCGCGTGGTTCTTCGCCTGGGACGACCGGCACGACCGCGACATCGTCCACCGCCGTCCGCGCGCGTGGCGGCGGCTGAGGTTCCGGTTGCACGCGGCGCTCGATTCCCCTCGGGATCATCTGCACCACGAGGATCCGCTGGTCGCCGCCTTCGCCGACAGCATGGTGCGGTTGTACTCGTTCCTGCCGCGGACATGGAACACCAGGTTCGCCGGACACTTCCACGAGGTGATCGAGGCCTACGACCGGGAATTCCGCAATCGTACCCGGGGAATCATCCCACCGGTCGGTGAATACCTGGCACTGCGCCGCCTCACCTTCGCGCACTGGATCTGGACGGATCTGCTGGAGCCGTGCGCGGGACGTGAACTCCCGGACCGGATAAGGAAACACCCGGCGTACCGGCGGGCGGCGCTGTTGAGCCAGGAATTCGCCGCCTGGTACAACGACCTCTGTTCGCTGCCCAAGGAAATCGCGGGAGACGAGGTCCACAATCTCGGCATCAGTCTCATCAAGCACGAGGGGCTGACTCTCGAAGAGGCGATCCGGGAAATGCGGCGGCTGCTCGAGAAATGTGTGGACGCATTCCTCGTCGCCGAGGCCGACGCCCTCCTTTTCGCCGACGGCCTCGACGACGGCACCGCGCGGGGGAGGGAACTGAGCGTCGCCGTCCGGGCCTGCGTCCGCAATATGCGCAACTGGTTCAGCACCGTCTACTGGTTCCACCACGAGTCCGGCCGTTACATGGTCGACAGCTGGGACGACCGGTCCACGCCCCCGTACGTCAACAACGAAGCGGCAGGTGAGAAATGACCGTCGAATCCGTGAAACCCGAAGCCACGGTGGCTCCCGAGTTGCGTGAGCCGCCGTTCGCGGGCGGGCGCGTCCCCGTCCTCGGCCACGGCTGGCGGATGGTCCGCGATCCGCTGAGCTTCATGTCCGGGCTCCGGCGGCACGGCGATGTCGTACGCCTCAGGCTCGGCCCCAAGACGGTGTACGCACCCACCACCCCGGAACTGACCGGAGCGGTGGCGCTCAATCCGGACTTCATCATCGCCGGGCCGCTGTGGGAGTCCCTGGAGGGACTGGTCGGCAAGGAGGGTGTGGCCACCGCGAACGGCCCCCAGCACCGGCGGCAGCGGCGCGTCATCCAGCCCGCGTTCCGGCTCGACGCCATCCCGGCGTACGGGCCGATCATGGAGGAGGAGGCGCATGCGCTCGCCGAGCGCTGGCGGCCCGGTGAGACCGTCGACTGCACCTCTGAGGCCTTCCGGGTCGCCGTGCGCGTCGCGGCCCGCTGTCTGCTGCGCGGGGACTTCATGGACGAGCGCGCCGAACGGCTGTGCGTCGCGCTCGCCACCGTCTTCCGGGGCATGTACCGGCGGATGGTGATACCCGCCGGGCCGCTGTACCGGCTGCCCCTGCCGCCCAACCGAAAGTTCAATCGAGCGCTGGCCGATTTGCATCTCCTCGTCGACGAGATCGTCGCCGAGCGCAGGGCATCCGGTCAAAAGCCGGACGATTTGCTGACGGCATTGCTGGAGGCGAAGGACGAGAATGGCGAGCCCATCGGGGAACAGGAGGTCCACGACCAGGTCGTCGCGATACTCACCCCCGGCAGCGAAACCGTCGCGGCCACGGTCATGTGGTTGCTCCAGGCTCTCGCCGCACATCCGGAACACGCGGACAAGGTGTGCGCGGAAGTCGAATCGGTCACCGGCGGACGTCCCGTGGCATTCGAGGACGTCCGGGCGCTCACGTACACGAACTATCTGGTGATCGAGGTCATGCGTTTACGGCCTGCCGTGTGGATATTGACGCGGCGGGCGGTGCGGGACACGGAACTCGGTGGCTGTCGCATTCCGGCCGGGGCCGACATCGTGTACAGCCCGTATGCGATCCAGCGCGATCCGAGGTCGTACGACGACAGCCAGGAGTTCGATCCCCTGCGCTGGAGTCCGGAGCGGGCCAAGGCCGTGCCGAAACACGCCATGAGTCCGTTCAGCACGGGTAACCGGAAGTGCCCGAGCGACCATTTCTCGATGGCCCAGCTGACACTGATCACGGCGGCACTGGCCCGGAAGTACCGCTTCGAGCAGGTGCCCGGATCCGACGACACGCCACGGGTGGGCATCACACTGAAGCCGGCCGGGCTGTTGCTGAAACCCGTGCCGAGGACGTAGGTCAGGCGGCCGCCTCCGGGCCCTGGAAGGTGCGCCGGTAGGCGTTCGGGGTGGTGCCCACCGCGCGCAGGAACTGGTGACGCAGCGCGGCCGCGGTGCCGAACCCCGCCCGCCCGGCGATCGCGTCCACCGTCTCGTCCGTCGCCTCCAGCAGCCGCTGCGCCAGCAGCACCCGCTGGCGCAGGATCCAGCGGTAGGGAGTCGTACCCGTCTCCTGCTGGAAGCGGCGGGCGAAGGTGCGCGGGGACATGTGCGCGCGCTCGGCGAGCTGCTCGACGGTGACCTCCTCGTCGAGGTGCCGCTCCATCCACACGAGCACCTCGCCGACGGTGTCGCACTTCGACCGGGGCAGCGGCCGCTCGATGTACTGCGCCTGCCCGCCGTCCCGGTGCGGCGGTACGACCATGCGCCGGGCGATCTTGTTGGCGACCTCGGGGCCCTGCTCCTTGCGCACGATGTGCAGACAGGCGTCGATACCGGCGGCGGTGCCCGCGGAGGTGATCACCGGGTCCTCGTCGACGTACAGGACGTCCGGCTCGACCGTCAGCCGCGGATACGCGAGCGCGAGCTCCTCCGCGTGGTGCCAGTGCACGGCGGAGCGCCGGCCGTCGAGCAGTCCGGCGGCGGCGAGCACGAAGACACCGGAGCACACGCTGAGCACCCGGGCCCCGCGCTCGACCCCGCGCCGCAGGGCCTCCAGCAGCTCCGGCGGGAACTCCCGCGTCTCGTAGCGGGCGCCGGCCGGCACGGCGATCAGGTCGGCCGACTCCAGCCGCTCCAGGCCGTGTTCGACGTGAACGGCGAAGCCCGCCCGCGAGGTCAGCGTCGGGCCCTCGGCCGAGGCGACCGCGAAGTCGTACACGGGCAGTCCGTCGTCGCTGCGGTCGGTGCCGAAGACCTCGCAGACGACTCCGAGTTCGAAGGGATTCACACCGTCCAGGACGACGGCGGCCACGTTCTTCAGCATGCTGCCAGTGTGCCTCAGGAGTGGCAGTAAATCGAGGGTCCACGGCAGTCCTGCCACTGTTGGTAAGGAGTCTGCGGCGCGACAGTAGTGACATGACTTCAGCGCAGACAGAAGGACTGATCGCCATGCTGACTGTTTTCGCCATCCTCGTCCTCCTGGTCCTCCCCTCGGTGATCGGGATCGTGCACGACAAGCGCGTCGACCGGCAGATCCGGAAGGCGCACGAGTACCGGACCGCACACGGGGCGACCCGAACGGTCTAATCTCTCCTGGATCAACAACAGGGGAGGACCATGAGACACAGACTGTGGGCCGTGGCAGGCGGGGCGGCAGCCCTGACCCTGCTCACGGCCACCGGCGCCCACGCCGAGGGCGAGGGTGACATCAGGGTCACCAAGACCGTCGTCAACAAGGGCGGCAACGTGATCATCGGTACCGCGAAGACCGTCACGTACCCGATCGCGATCACCATCAAGGACGATTCGGGCGTCAAGAAGATCACCAGTCTCAGCACGTTCAACAAATCCAACGGCTACGGCTTCATCGACTGGAACGGCGACTCTTCCTGCGTGAAGAAGAGCGCGACGACGTCCGTGTGCACGGGCACGATGACGGTCGACCCCGGCTGGATCGCCGCGAGCGACGACATCGACAGCAACAAGGTGGCCGGCGTCTGGCAGGTCAACGCCACCGTCAAAGCCAACGACGGCGACTACTGGATCTCGGACCACATCGCCGAGTACAAGGTGAAGCGGGCCGCACAGCTCACCACCGACGCGACCCCCGAACCCGTCGCCAAGGGCGCCCAGCTGACCGTCAAGGGCAAGCTCTCCCGGGCCAACTGGGAGGACCTGAAGTACCACGGCTACCCGGGTCAGGCGGTCAAGCTGCAGTTCCGCGCCGCCGGCGCCGCCCACTACCGCACGGTCAAGACCGTGAAGACGGACAACGTGGGCAGGCTCAGCACCAAGGTGACCGCCACGTCGGCGGGCAGCTGGCGCTGGTACTTCCCCGGCACCACGACGACCTCGCTGAAGGTGTCGGTAGGGGACGCGGTCAAGCTCAGGTGACCAGTACGGTGACCCGCCACTCCTGAATCCCCTTGCACGAGACCCGGCCGGTCTCGGTGGCGCACAGGGGGCGCTGTGAACTCAGCCGCACCTGACCCGCCGAGACCGCCTTGTACGCGGAACTCGCGTCACCGGGCAGCAGGACGATGCCGCTGTTGGTGGCCTCCAGGCCACTGCCGTCGACGGCGACCGGCTTCCAGGGGCGGCTCTTCGTCCCGTCCAATGAGATCCGGATCGTGTCGCCCACCGCGAGGCACACGATGTCCCCGCTGTCGGTGGCGCCGAGTTCGGCCCGGGTCGTACATCCCGTCGCGGTGGGTGTGGAGGTGGGGGAGGGCGGCGACACACTGTCGCCACCTCCCCCCTTCCCGTTCCCGGCTTCGGTGCCGCAGCCGGCGAGAAGCAGCGTCAGCGTCGCGAGGGCGAGGGTCGTCTTGCGGATCGGGCGCATGGATGGCCTCCTTCCCTCTTGGACGTACCACCCATGTGCCCGGATCCCGGCCTAGAAGTCCTCGTCCAGGTCGACCGTGCCCTCCACCGCCACCTGATAGGCGGACGGACGCCGCTCGAAGAAGTTGGTCAGCTCCTGAACCCCCTGCAGCTCCATGAAGGAGAAGGGGTTCTCCGAGCCGTACACCGGGGCGAAACCGAGGCGCGTCAGGCGCTGGTCGGCGACGCACTCCAGGTACTGCCGCATCGACTCGGTGTTCATGCCCGGCAGCCCGTCCCCGCACAGGTCGCGCGCGAACTGCAGCTCCGCCTCGACGGCCTCCGCCAGCATGTCGGTGACCTGCTGCCGAAGCCGGTCGTCGAAGAGCTCCGGCTCCTCCTTGCGGACGGTGTCGACCACGTCGAAGGCGAAGGACATGTGCATGGTCTCGTCGCGGAACACCCAGTTGGTGCCGGTGGCGAGGCCGTGCAGCAGGCCCCGGCTGCGGAACCAGTAGACGTACGCGAAGGCGCCGTAGAAGAACAGGCCCTCGATGCACGCGGCGAAGCAGATCAGGTTGAGCAGGAAGCGGCGGCGGTCGGCCTGGGACTCCAGCCGGTCCAGCTTCTCCACCTCGTTGATCCACCTGAAGCAGAACTCCGCCTTCTCGCGGATCGAGGGGATGCTCTCGACGGCGTCGAAGGCCGCCGCCCTGTCCTCCGGGTCGGGCAGGTAGGTGTCGAGGAGCGTCAAGTAGAACTGGACGTGGACGGCCTCCTCGAAGAGCTGGCGGCTCAGGTAGAGCCGCGCCTCGGGGGAGTTGATGTGCTTGTACAGGGTCAGCACCAGGTTGTTCGCGACGATCGAGTCGCCGGTCGCGAAGAAGGCCACCAGGCGGCCGATGAGGTGCTGTTCGGCGGGGCTGAGCTTCGCCAGGTCGGAGACGTCCGAGTGGAGGTCGACCTCCTCGACGGTCCAGGTGTTCTTGATGGCGTCCCGGTAGCGCTCGTAGAAGTCGGGGTAGCGCATGGGGCGCAGAGTCAGCTCGAAGCCGGGGGCGAGCAGGTTCCGGTTGCTGGACATTACTGGCAGGCCTCGCAGGACTCGGGGTTCTCAAGGGAGCAGGCGACCGCGTCTTCCGGGGCCGGCTGCTGGACGGGGACCGTCGCCTGTGCGGCACGGGCGATACGGGTCGCCGGGCGCGAGCGCAGGTAGTACGTCGTCTTCAGCCCGGACTTCCAGGCGTACGCGTACATCGAGGAGAGCTTGCCGATGGTCGGCGTCTCCAGGAAGAGGTTCAGGGACTGGGACTGGTCGAGGAACGGGGTCCGCGCCGCGGCCATGTCGATCAGACCGCGCTGCGGGATCTCCCACGCCGTGCGGTACAGCGCCCGTACGTCCTCGGGGATCCACGCGAAGCCCTGCACCGAGCCGTTCGCGTCGCGCAGCGCCTCACGGGTGCGGGCGTCCCAGACGCCGAGCTTCTTCAACTCGGCCACCAGGTACGAGTTGACCTGGAGGAACTCCCCGGACAGCGTCTCGCGCTTGAACAGGTTGGAGACCTGCGGCTCGATGCACTCGTACACACCGGCGATCGACGCGATGGTGGCGGTGGGCGCGATGGCGAGGAGCAGGGAGTTGCGCAGTCCGGTGACGGCGATACGGTCGCGCAGGGCCGCCCACCGCTCGGGCCAGGTGAGTTCGACCCCGTAGTGGTCGGGGTGCAGGACGCCCTGGGCGGTACGGGTCTTCTCCCAGGCCGGCAGCGGGCCGCCCCGCTCGGCGAGGTCGGCGGAGGCCTCGTAGGCGGCGAGCATGACGCGTTCGGCGATCCGGGTGGAGAGTTCCTTCGCCTCGGGGGAGTCGAAGGGCAGCCGCAACTTGAAGAAGACGTCCTGGAGGCCCATCGCGCCGAGGCCCACGGGGCGCCACTTGGCGTTGGACCGCCCGGCCTGCTCGGTCGGGTAGAAGTTGATGTCGACGACCCGGTCGAGGAACGTCACGGCGGTGCGGACGGTGGCGTCCAGCCGCTCCCAGTCGATGCCGTCGCCGGTGACGAACGCGCCCAGGTTCACGGACCCCAGGTTGCACACCGCCGTCTCCCCGTCGTCCGTGACCTCCAGGATCTCCGTGCAGAGGTTGGAGGAGTGGACGACATGGCCCGGTGTGGCCGTCTGGTTGGCCGTGCGGTTGGCGGCGTCCTTGAACGTCATCCAGCCGTTGCCGGTCTGCGCGAGAGTGCGCATCATGCGGCCGTAGAGGTCACGCGCGGGGATCGTCTTCTTCGCGAGCCCCGCGGCCTCGGCCTTGCGGTACGCCGCGTCGAACTCCTCGCCCCACAGGTCGACCAGCTCGGGCACGTCGGCGGGGGAGAAGAGGGACCACTCGGCGTCCGCGTTCACCCGGCGCATGAACTCGTCCGGGATCCAGTGCGCGAGGTTCAGGTTGTGCGTACGACGGGCGTCCTCACCGGTGTTGTCCCTGAGCTCCAGGAACTCCTCGATGTCGGAGTGCCAGGTCTCCAGGTAGACCGCGGCCGCGCCCTTGCGCCGGCCTCCCTGGTTCACGGCGGCGACCGAGGCGTCCAGCGTCTTCAGGAACGGGACGATGCCGTTGGAGTGCCCGTTGGTGCCGCGGATCAGCGAACCGCGGCTGCGGATACGGGAGTACGACAGGCCGATGCCGCCGGCGTGCTTCGAGAGGTTGGCGACCTGGTGGTAGCGGTCGTAGATGGAGTCGAGCTCGTCCTTCGGGGAGTCGAGGAGGTAGCAGGACGACATCTGGGGGTGCCGGGTGCCGGAGTTGAAGAGGGTGGGGGAGGAGGGGAGGTAGTCGAGGCGGCTCATGAGCGCGTAGAGCGCGGCGACCTCGTCCAGTGCCCTGACCGTGTCGTCCTCGGCGAGGCCCGACGCCACCCGGAGCAGGAAGTGCTGGGGAGTCTCGATCACCTTGCGGGTGAGGGGGTGCCTGAGGAGGTACCGGCTGTGGAGGGTCCGGAGGCCGAAGTAGCCGAAGCGGTCGTCGGCGTCGGTGTCGACCAGGGCGTCGAGCCGCTCGGCGTGGACCCGCACGAATTCGGCGGTGCGGTCGGCGATGAGGCCCACGCGGTGTCCGACGGCGACCGATCCGGTGAACGAGGTGACGCCCTGCGAGGCGGCCTCCGCGGCGATGGTGACGGTCAGCAGCCGGGCCGCCAGCCTGCTGTACACGGGGTCCTCGGAAATGAGGCCGGCCGCCGCCTCGGTGGCCAGCTCGCGCAACTCCACGGCCATTTCGGGGGAGGCCCCCCGCGAGGACCGGCCGCGCAGCGCGGCGGCGGCGACCCTGCCGGGGTCGGCGTCGGGGAGGTCGGCGGTCAGCGCGGTCAGGGTCCGCAGCAACGCGGTTCCGGGACCGTCCTCGTCCACAAAGGTGGTCGCTGAAGCCGGTTCGGCTGGCGCGATGGTCACGTGGGGCTCTCCCTCGCTGGGGCACGGGGCCTTGCGGAGGGCAGGCGGCAGCACACGAGCGCACACGGCGTCGCGTCCACCGGCCCATTCCACGAGGCCCGGACGTCAGGACACCCGGGCCGGTATGGCTCGGGCGCGCTGTCGGCAGGTCCTCGGACTGACTCTCATGTGGGCTTATGCACGCATGAGTACACCGTTGCGGGACAGTTCCGGATTCACACCGGATTCCCCTGCGGCGACAGCGAGCATGAGCATACATCTTGTGCCGGGTGAGGAAAGCAGGCCCATATGTTGTGTCGTGGTGACTTCAGAGCGTCAACTGGTAAGTGAGAAGCGTGAAGTCGTCGCCTGGTATCGGGCGCCAGTCGCGCTCGGGGGCGCGGGTGAAGCCGAGGCGCTCGTAGATGCGGTGGGCGGTGCGCATCGTGGGCTGGGTGCACAGGACGACTGCGGTGGCCGCGCCGTTCGCGCGGTCGACGCAGGCCTGGACGAGGGCTTGTCCGATGCCTCTGCCCCGGGCCGTGTGCGCCACGGCGAGCATGCGGATCTCCGCCTCTCCGGGGCGGGCGAGGTCGGCCAGAGGGCCACCGGAGGGGACGAAGGTGACTCCGCCGAGGATGTCGTCGTGCGCCGTGGCCACCAGGACGTCCGCGGCGGACGCCCTCTTGGCCACGTCCTTGAGTTCTTCGAGGTACCAGTCGCTCTCACCGAACAGGAGAAGGCCGTCCTGGAGGTAGGCCTGGGCGGTGATCTCACCGAAGGGTTCGTAGTCGGCGGGTACCGCGGGGCGGATCAGGATGTCCATGCGGGTGAGTGTGCCCGACGGGTACGACAACGGGCCGCCGGAGGGGAACTCCGACGGCCCGTGCGCACCGTGACTATTGGGTCTTACCCGCGGTCGCCGGCGGAAGCTCCACCTGGACCCCCGGGTCGCCCGCGTCCGCCGTGTAGTCCTCCGGGCTGGTCTCGTCCACGCCGTCGGGGACCTTGGCCGCCTTCAGGGCGAAGGTCAGGACCACCGTCACCACGACGTTGAGCACGAACGCCGTCAGGCCGATGTAGCCGATCTCGCCGATGCCCGGGATCTCCTTCGCCGACCCGCCGAAGTGCTTCTGGGTCGGGGAGGCGACGCCGTACGCGGCGACCGTGCCGTAGATCATGCCGACCGCCCAGCCGGCGAGCAGGGCCCAGCGGTGGAACCAGCGGGTGAAGAGACCGCCGACCAGGGCCGGGAAGGTCTGGAGGATCCAGATTCCGCCCAGGAGCTGGAAGTTGATGGCGACCGTCTTGTCCATCGTGAGGACGAAGACCAGCGCGCCGACCTTCACCAACAGGGACACCAGCTTGGAGACCTTGGTCTCCTGCGCGGGCGTGGCGTCCGGCTTGATGAAGTCCTTGTAGATGTTGCGGGTGAACAGGTTCGCGGCCGCGATCGACATGATGGCCGCGGGCACCAGCGCGCCGATGCCGATCGCCGCGAAGGCCACGCCCGCGAACCAGGACGGGAACATGTCCTCGAAGAGCTGCGGGATCGCCAACTGCGGGTTGGTGACCTTGACTCCGGCCGCGATCGCCATGAAGCCGAGCAGCGCGAGCAGGCCCAGCATCAGCGAGTACAGCGGCAGGATCGTGGTGTTGCGGCGGATCACCTCACGGCTGCGGGAGGAGAGCGTCGCGGTGATCGAGTGCGGGTACATGAAGAGCGCGAGTGCGGAGCCCAGCGCCAGCGTGGCGTACGTCCACTGGCCCGCCTCCAGCGGGACGAGGCCGCCGGCCTTGGCCGCCGTGTACTTCTCGCTCGCCGCGCCGAAGACGTCGTCGAACCCGCCCAGCTTGATCGGGATGTAGATGATCGCCACCGCGATGACGATGTAGATCAGCGTGTCCTTCACGAACGCGATCAGGGCGGGGGCGCGGAGGCCGGAGGAGTACGTGTAGGCCGCGAGGACGCCGAAGGCGATCAGCAGCGGGAGGTCCTTGACGAACCAGTTCGTGTTCTCGCCGCCGCCGACGCCCATCACATCGAGGACCGCCTGGATACCGACCAGTTGGAGCGCGATGTACGGCATGGTCGCGAGGATGCCGGTGACCGCCACCGCCAGCGACAGTCCCTTGGAGCCGAAGCGGCCGCGCACGAAGTCCGAGGTCGTCACGTATCCGTGCTTGTGGGAGACCGACCACAGGCGGGGCAGGAACGTGAAGATCAGCGGGTACACCAGGATGGTGTACGGCACCGCGAAGAAGCCGGCCGCGCCCGCCGCGTAGATCGCCGCGGGGACCGCGACGAAGGTGTACGCCGTGTAGAGGTCGCCGCCGAGCAGGAACCAGGTGACCCAGGTGCCGAACGACCGTCCGCCCAGGCCCCATTCGTCGAGGCTGTGCTCGTTCTCGGCCTTGCGCCAGCGCGCGGCCAGGAAGCCCATGACCGTGACGGCCAGGAAGAAGAGGATGAAGACGGCGAGTGCCACGCCGTTGACGCCGTCGTTCACTTGGTACCTCCGTGGCGGGCACGCTGGTCACGCTGCCACAGCTTGTACGCGGTCATCGTCAGCGCGGTGGAGATCAGCACCCACAGCATCTGGTACCAGTAGAAGAACGGGATGCCGATGAACGTGGGGTCGACCTTGGCGTACGAGCCGACCCACAGCATCGCCACGAACGGGGCGAACAGACAGAGGGCGATGACCACCCTTGCCGGTGTCACCACCGGCGGTCTCACTTCTGGTGCGTCCGACATTCCGCGACTCCGTCCCCTGACTGATCACCTGTAACGCGCAGGCAATCTAGGTCACGGTGTCAGGTGAGCGGAAGACCTCGTCCGCATATCGGTATGTCGATTCTGTGAAGCATCAACGGCAGCATCAGCAGCAGCATCAACAGCAGCGGAAGTCCTGGCGGGGATCTCCTTCCTGACGTTCCGTCCGCATCCGTTCGAACGCCCGCCGTGTCGGCACCGGCGCCTGCGGGTGGTCCTGGCGCACATGCGCGACATAGCGGTCGTAGGCCGACTCGTCGGTCAGTTCACGGACGTACCAGCGCACGGCCCTAAACACCCGTCGGAGCGACCGCATCCCGAGCCTCCTCCCTTTCCTCCCGGGTCGGGACCAGACCGGCCGGGGCCTGGATCTTCGACTCGACGTACGGCGCCTCGCTGAGCGTGGACAGCGCGGGACGGCGCAGGTGCCGGACGCAGACCCGCAGGGCGTCGGCGATCACCACCACGATCAGCAGGGCGAGGACGGCCGTGAGGACGCCGTCGACCGTGGAGTTGGTGACCACGGTGTGCATGTCGTCCATGCTCTTGGCGGGCGGCAGGACCTTGCCGTCGTCGATGGCGTCCTGGAACACGGACCGCTGCTTGAAGAAGCCGACCTTGGGGTCGCTGGAGAACACCTTCTGGTAGCTGGCCGTCAGCGTCACGGTCGCGTCCCAGACGAGCGGAATCCCGGTGATCCAGGCCCACTTGAGGCGACCGGACTTCACCAGCAGCGTGGTGCAGACGGCCAGCGCGACCGCGGCGAGCAGCTGGTTGGAGATGCCGAAGATCGGGAAGAGCTGGTTGATCCCGCCGAGGGGCTCGTGGACGCCCACCCACAGGAAGTAGCCCCACAGTGCGCACACGATCGCGCTGGTCAGGACCAGTCCCGGCTTCCAGCTGATGTTCTTGAACGGCCGGTAGACGTTGCCCAGCATGTCCTGGAGCATGAACCGGCCCACGCGCGTCCCCGCGTCCAGCGCGGTCAGGATGAACAGTGCCTCGAACATGATCGCGAAGTGGTACCAGAAGGCCCTGAGGCTCCCGCCGGTGACCTTGGAGAAGATCTCCGAGACGCCGACGGCGAGGGTCGGGGCGCCGCCGGTGCGGGAGAGCAGGGTGGCCTCCTCGACGTTCTTCGCCGCCTGGGCGAGCTCGGCGGGGGAGATGGAGTAGCCCCAACCGGTCACCACCTGCGAGGCGTTCTCGACGGTCGTGCCGATCGCACCGGCGGGCGCGTTCATCGCGAAGTACAGACCCGGGTCGATGATGCTCGCCGCGACCAGGGCCATGATCGCGACCGACGACTCCATCAGCATGGAGCCGTAGCCGATCATCCGGACCTGCGTCTCCTTCTGGATCATCTTCGGCGTCGTACCGCTCGAGATCAGGGAGTGGAAGCCGCTCAGCGCTCCGCAGGCGATGGTGATGAAGACGAAGGGGAACAGCGAGCCCGCGAACACCGGGCCGTCGCCGCGCGAGGCGAAGTCTGTCACCGGGTCCATCTTCAGCGTCGGCAGCGCGATGACGACACCGAGGGCGAGCAGGGCGATCGTGCCGATCTTCATGAAGGTGGAGAGGTAGTCGCGGGGCGCCAGAAGCATCCACACCGGCAGGATCGAGGCGATGAACCCGTACGCCACCAGCCAGACGACCAGCGTCGAGGGCGCGAGGGTGAAGGCGCCGGCCCACGACGACTCGGCCACCCAGCGGCCCGCGACCAGCGCGAGCAGCAGCAGTCCTACGCCGATGAGGGAGACCTCGGCGACCCGGCCGGGGCGAAGTACCCGCAGATAGAAGCCCATCAGCAGAGCGATCGGGATCGTCATCGCGATGGAGAACGTGCCCCAGGGCGAGGCGGCCAGGGCGTTGACGATGACGAGGGCCAGTACCCCGAGCAGGATGATCATGATGGCGAAGGCGGCGATCAGCGCGGCCGCGCCACCGAAGGGGCCGATCTCCTCGCGGGCCATCTGCCCGAGTGAGCGCCCGTCCCTGCGCGTGGAGAAGAACAGCACCACCATGTCCTGCACCGCGCCCGCGAAGATGACGCCCGCGATGATCCAGACCGTGCCGGGGAGATAGCCCATCTGCGCGGCCAGCACGGGGCCGACGAGCGGGCCGGCGCCCGCGATGGCGGCGAAGTGGTGGCCGAGCAGGACACGGCGGTCGGTGGGGTGGAAGTCGATGCCGTTGTTGAGGCGTTCGGCCGGAGTGGCCCTGGTCGCGTCGACCTTCAGGACCTTGTACGCGATGAACTTCGAGTAGAAGCGGTAGCCGATCGCGTACGACCCGAGGGCGGCCGCGACCATCCAGGCGGCGGAGACGTCCTCGCCCCGGGCGAGCGCGAGCACGGACCAGCCGGCGGCGCCGACCAGGGCAACAAGGGTCCAGATGACGATGGTTCGGACGTTCGCGGTACGCACGAGGCGGTCCTCCCGTCCAGACGGAGTCGGAAGGACCGTAGAGCAGGATGTGAAGTTGCGCTACACCGCGTGCGGTACCGGAAAGGACTAGTCGACAGGCCTCTTGAGGCGGGCCACGAACTTGTACCGGTCGCCCCGGTACACCGACCGCACCCACTCCACCGGCTCGCCCGCCCTGTCGGACGAGTGGCGGGACAGCATCAGCATCGGCAGGCCCACGTCGGTGCCGAGCAGGCCCGCCTCGCGGGGGGTGGCCAGGGAGGTCTCGATGGTCTCCTCGGCCTCGGCGAGGTGGACGTCGTAGACCTCGGCGAGCGCCGTGTAGAGGGACGTGTACTTGACCAGCGACCTGCGCAGGGCCGGGAAGCGCTTGGCGGAGAGGTGGGTCGTCTCGATGGCCATCGGCTCGGCGTTGGCCATGCGCAGGCGCTCGATGCGCAGCACCCGGCCGCCGGCGGTGATGTCGAGGAGCTCGGCGAGACGGTCGTCGGCGGTGATGTAGCCGATGTCGAGCAGCTGCGAGGTGGGTTCGAGACCCTGGGCGCGCATGTCCTCCGTGTAGGAGGTGAGTTGGAGCGCCTGCGAGACCTTCGGCTTGGCGACGAAGGTGCCCTTGCCCTGGATGCGCTCGAGCCGGCCCTCGACCACCAGTTCCTGGAGGGCCTGGCGCACGGTGGTACGGGAGGTGTCGAACTCGGCGGCGAGTGTGCGCTCGGGCGGTACCGGAGTGCCGGGCGACTGGGTCTCCGTCATGTCGAGCAGGTGCTTCTTCAGGCGGTAGTACTTGGGCACGCGCGCGGTACGGACGCCTGCCCCGCCCTCGGTCTCCGCACTGCTGACGTCGCTGCTCATGGTCTGCCTTCCCGGCTCCGGATGCGGATCACATCGTGATCCCTTCTGTATACCGTCGCCGTCTCTTTTGGTCTAGTCCACCGAGGTAAGTGGTCTAGCGGACGACAGTACTCCGGCGCCGGTGTTTTCGCTGGCTTCTTTACTAATGGTTCCTGCATATGTAGCTCGCATAACAGCTGGTCAGAGCCATTTCGCGGGCTCTTGACAGGCTTCGTGGTCTGGTCCAAGCTCCCCCTACTGGTCTACACCATTGGTCCAGGTCCCGGCCTGTGGGCGGGAGGTGTGGGCATCCCTGAGGAGGGTGGCGTGAAGCGCAAGCTGGCAGCCGCGATCGGTATCGCGGGCATGGTGGTCTCCGTCGCGGCATGTGGGAACAGCGACAGCGGAAGTTCGGACAACAGTGGCGCGGACGCCAAGGAGCTGACCGTCTGGCTCACCGTCGACGCTCAGAACAACTGGCCCGAGCTGGTGAAGGCCGCGGACGCCGCGGTCCAGAAGAAGCACCCCGGCATCAAGATCAACCACGAGTACTACGGCTGGCCGGACAAGAACACCAAGCTCGACGCGGTCCTCGC
Source organism: Streptomyces canus (assembly GCF_001514145.1). Taxonomy (GTDB): domain Bacteria; phylum Actinomycetota; class Actinomycetes; order Streptomycetales; family Streptomycetaceae; genus Streptomyces; species Streptomyces canus. The sequence continues at coordinate 97,156 of NZ_KQ948657.1, read as the reverse complement.
CACCGACAAGGCCCCCGACGTGGTCGAGATGGGCAACACCGAGATGCTGGGCTACATGGTCAAGGGCGCCTTCGCGCCCCTGGACACATCGAAGTTCACCAACTCGTCGGCCTGGCTCGACGGTCTCAAGGCCTCGGTGTCCTACGACGGCAAGACCTACGGCGTCCCCTACTACGCGGGTGGCCGCGTCGGCAACTGGCGCAAGGACGTCTTCGCCTCGGTCGGCGTCAAGTCCACGCCGAAGACCTACGCGGAGCTCACCGCCGCCCTGGACAAGGTCCAGAAGAAGGAGGGCGACAAGTTCTCCGCCTGGTACCAGCCCACCCGTGACTGGTACGCGGCCATGTCCTTCGTCTACGACGCCGGCGGCTCCATCGCCAAGGAGGACGGCGGCCAGTGGAAGGGCAACCTCTCCTCGCCGGAGTCCGTCAAGGGCCTCACCGAGTTCAAGAACGTCGTCGACAAGTACATGCACGGCGACAAGACCAAGGACGAGTCCGACCGTTACATCGTCTACGGCCAGGGCAAGTCCGGCATGATCTTCGGCGCGGCCTGGGAGGGCGCGACCTCCGCCGACCCGAAGAACGACAAGACCGGCAAGCTCAAGGACAACCTCGAGAACTTCGTGATGCCCGGTCCCTCCGGCAAGAACCTGCCCGTCTTCCTGGGCGGTTCGGACCTCGCCGTCCCGGTGAAGTCCAAGGCGCAGGCCGTCGCCGCCGAGTGGATCAACGCCTTCACGGGCCCCTCCGGCCAGAAGGGCCTGATGGCCAAGGGCAACCTGCCCAACAACAAGACCGACCTCGCCACCCTGAAGAAGGACCCGGCGACCGCGGTCCCGGCCACCGCGGCCGAGTCCAACTGGTTCGTCCCGATGGCGCCCGGCTGGGGCCAGGTCGAGAAGGCGCAGGTCCTGCAGAACATGCTGCAGAACATCGGCACCGGCAGGAAGTCGGTCGAGGCCGCCGCGAAGGAGGCGGACGCCGCGATCGACAAGGTCATCAACACCAAGTGACCGCAGGCAGGGCCCCGTTGAGACCGGCGGGGCCCTGCTTCCCGTACGACGTGCGGGCTTTGCTTTCGTACGACCAGAGGGACCGCTGAGGAGCGCGCGATGAGTGCCGCAGACACGACCACCCCCACCGAGGTGCCGCCGCCGATGTCGGTACCACCGCCGTCCAGGCCGGTTCTGCCGCGCAGAAAGCGGACCTTCAACGCCACCCCCTGGCTGCTGCTCGCCCCCTGTCTGCTGATCCTGGTGCTGGTCCTCGGCTATCCGCTGGTCCGCCTGGTCACGCTGTCCTTCCAGAAGTTCGGACAGTCCCAGCTGTGGGGCTTCCTGCCCGCGGACTGGATCGGATTCGACAACTTCACGGGCGTCCTGGACGACGGCGAATTCTGGGCGGTCGTCGTCCGGACCGTCGTCTTCGCGGCCGGCTGCGTGATCTTCACCATGGTCGCCGGCATGCTGATCGCGCTGCTGCTCCAGCGGGTCTCCGGCTGGGTGAAGACCCTCGTCAACATCGCGCTGGTGGCCAGCTGGGGCATGCCGATCATCGTCGCCACCACGGTCTTCAAATGGCTGTTCGACGCGGACTACGGCATCCTCAACGCGCTGCTCAGCAAGCTGCCCGGGGTCGAGATGATCGGCCACAACTGGTTCGCGAGCGGTCCCCAGGGCCTGGCCGTGATCATGCTGCTCGTGGTCTGGGGCGCGGTGCCCTTCGTCGTCATCACCCTGAGCGCCGGGCTCACCCAGGTCCCGGCCGAACTGGAGGAGGCGGCCCGACTGGACGGCGCGGGCGCGTGGGGCATCTTCCGGTACGTCACCCTGCCGATCCTCAAGCCGCTCATCGTGATGCTGACGACCCTCTCGGTCATCTGGGACATGGGCGTCTTCCCCCAGGTGTTCGTCATGCGCAACGGCCACCCGGAGCCGGAGTTCCAGATCCTGACGACGTACTCGTACGACCGCGCTTTCGTGGTCAACGACTACGGGGAGGGTTCGGCGATCGCGCTCATCACCGTGCTCCTGCTGCTCGGGGTCGTTGCCGTCTACATGCGCCAGATGCTGAAGATCGGAGAGGTCGAATGAGCACGCTTGCTCCGGGGGCCCGCCGGAAGTCCAAGACCGGCTGGAACCTCCTCGGTCTCCTCGTCTTCGTCACCGCCGGCTTCCCCGTCTACTGGATGCTGAACACGGCGTTCAAACCGGCGAAGGACGCCATCGACCCGGACCCGAGCCTGCTGCCGACGGGGCTGACGCTGAGCAACTTCAGCCGCGCACTGGACATCGCCGACTTCTGGGGCCCGGTCGGCCGCAGCCTCGTCGTCTCCCTGTCGGTCGTGGCGATCGGCGTCGTGGTCGGCACCCTGGCCGCCCTCGCCATCTCCCGCTTCGCCTTCCGCGGTCGCAAGGTCGTGATCGTGGGCATCCTCGCGGTCCAGATGGTCCCTCTGGTCGCGATGATCATCCCGGTCTTCCTGCTCCTCAACGACCTCGACCAGTACGACAAGTTGTCGGGCTTGATCATCACCTACCTGACCTTCATCCTCCCCTTCACGGTGTGGACGCTGCGCGGCTTCATCGTCAACATCCCCAAGGAGCTGGAGGAGGCGGCGATGGTCGACGGCTGCTCGCCCACGGGCGCCTTCCTGCGGGTGGTCTTCCCGCTGCTGGCCCCCGGCATGGTCGCCACCTCGGTCTACGCCTTCATCCAGGCCTGGAACGAGTACCTCTACGCCCTCATGCTGCTCAGCCAGAAGAACCAGACCGCGACCGTCTGGCTCGGCAACTTCACCACCAAACACGGCACCGAATACGCCCCCATGATGGCCGGTTCCACCATGATGGCCGTGCCGATCGTGGTCCTCTTCCTCCTCGTCCAGCGCAAGATGGCCGCGGGCCTCACCGCGGGCGCCGTGAAGGGATAACGCCCCCCGATGACGACATTCGCCAGCGGCACAGACACGCTGACCCGCGACGCGCTGACCGTCCTGCAGCCCGGCTTCACCGGCACCACCGCCCCCGACTGGCTGCTGCGCCGTCTCGGCGAGGGCCTCGCCTCGGTCGGCCTGTTCGGCCGCAACATCGCCTCGCCGGAACAACTGACCGCCCTGACAGCCCAGTTGCGCGCCGAACGCGACGACGTCCTGGTGGCCATCGACGAGGAGGGCGGTGACGTCACCCGCCTGGAGGTGCGCACCGGCTCGTCCTTCCCGGGCAACCACGCCCTCGGCGCGGTGGACGACGTGGAACTGACACGGGAGGTGGCCGCGGAACTGGGCCGCCGTCTCGCCGCCTGCGGGGTCAACCTCAACTGGGCCCCTTCGGCCGACGTGAACTCGAACCCGTCCAACCCCGTGATCGGCGTCCGATCCTTCGGCGCTTCCTCGAAACTCGTCGCCCGGCACACCGCCGCCTACGTCACCGGCCTCCAGTCGGCGGGCGTGGCGGCCTGCACCAAGCACTTCCCGGGCCATGGCGACACGGCGGTCGACTCCCACCACGCGCTCCCACGCATCGACGTGGACACCGCTGTCCTGGGATCACGTGAACTCTCCCCGTTCCGCGCTGCCATCGCCGCCGGAACCCGCGCGGTGATGACCGCCCACATCCTGGTCCCGGCCCTGGACCCGGACCGCCCGGCCACGCTGTCCGGCCAGGTGCTGACCGATCTGCTCCGCGGCGAACTCGGCTACACCGGCCTCATCGTCACCGACGGCATGGAGATGCAGGCCATCGCCGGCACCTACGGCATCGAGCGTGGCAGCGTCCTGGCCATCGCCGCCGGCGCCGACGCGATCTGCGTGGGCGGCGGACTGGCCGACGACGAGACGGTACGGCGCCTGCGCGACGCCCTGGTCGCGGCGGTGCGCTCGGGCGAACTCCCCGAGGAGCGGCTCGCACAAGCGGCGGAACGCGTCCGCACGCTCGCCCACTGGACGGCGGCCCGCGCGGCCGACGCGCAGTTGCCGGCCGACGAGGAGGTGGGCCTGCGCGCGGCCCGAAGGGCGTTGCGCATCACCGGCGCAGACGGCTTCACCCCCCTCACCGCGGCGCCCTACGTCGCCGCCTTCACCCCGGTGGCCAATGTGGCCGTCGGCGACGAAACGCCCTGGGGTGTCGCCGCCGAACTCGCCCGTCTGATCCCGGGCACGGAGACGGGCAGCTTCGCCGGCGAGGACGCGGGCCTCGCCACCCTGGCCGCGGCCGGCCCCCGCCGTGTCGTGGCCGTGGTGCGCGACGAACACCGCCACCCCTGGATGGGAGCGGCCCTGGACACCGTCCTCAGAACCCGCCCCGACACGATCGTGATCGAAATGGGCCTCCCTCAGGCCCCCGCCCGAGGAGCCCTGCACATCGCGACCCACGGCGCCGCCCGGGTCTGCGCCAGAGCGGCGGCGGAGATCATCGCGGGGGAGTAGGGCTGAAGCAGGGCTGTACGGCATGAAGGTGCCGGTCCCGGGAACGGACCGGCACCTTCATGCCGTACAGCCCTGCCGACGTGAGAACCGCCCTAAATCCCCTGCCAGTCGGGCTTGTTGACAAACGTCTGCCGGAAGTAGTCCGCGAGCTTCAGCTTGGAAGCGGCACCCTCGTCGACCACGACCGTCGCATGCGGATGCAGCTGAAGCGCCGATGCGGGACACACCGCGGCAACCGGCCCCTCCACCGTCGCCGCAACCGCATCGGCCTTCCCCTCGCCCGTGGCGAGCAGCACCAGATGCCGAGCCTCCAGAATGGTCCCGATGCCCTGGGTGATGACGTGATGAGGGACCTGCTCGATGTCCCCGTCGAAGAACCGCGCGTTGTCCACCCGGGTCTGCTCGGTCAACGTCTTGATCCGGGTCCGCGAGGCCAGCGAGGAACACGGCTCGTTGAAGCCGATGTGGCCGTCCGTCCCGATCCCGAGCAACTGCAGATCCACACCCCCGGCATCGGCCAGCGCCGAGTCGTAGGCCTCACAGGCGCCGGGGATGTCCTCCGCCGTCCCGTCCGGACCCATGAACGAGGACATCGGCACCCCCAGCGGCTCCAGCACCTCGCGCCGCAGCACCGAACGGTACGACTCGGGGTGCTCGGCCGGCAGCCCCACGTACTCGTCGAGCTGGGCTATTCGCGCCCGCGAGGCGTCCGCGGCGCCCGACCGCACCTTGGCCGCCAGCGCCTCGTAGATGGGCAGCGGGGTCGAGCCGGTCGCCACGCCGAGCAGGGCGTCGGGCTTGCGTCGGAGCAGCTGGGCCATGGCCCCGGCGATGAGCTCGCCACCCGCCTTGGCATCCGGAACGATGACAACTTCCACGCTGGGCCTGCCGATCTGAGGAAACGGTCTGATCTGGAGTGACGGTCTGATCTGGAGAAACGGTGTGAACCGAGAGGGCCCGACCGAACCCGGTGCAGCCCATGTGGTTTAGACCAATCTAACAGAATCGGGTTCCACGGCCCAGGTCCACGAAAGCATCACCGCACCACATCTCGGACAGGCCCCATTCTGCGCGGTGGAGCGGGAGGGGGAGTGGAAGAGAGGCAATGCCCACCGTCACGACACCCGCCCCCCAGAGCGCACTGCCCGGCCCGATCATGGCCCGTGAGATGGCTGAACAGACCGCCGTCCTGCGCCGCATCCTGGACGATGGCGCCCCGGCCATCCGCAAGGTCGCCCAGGAGATCGCCGCCCGCGCACTTCGCTTCGTCCTGCTGACCGCCCGCAGCGCCTCCGGCAATGCGGCCCTCTACGCCACATACCTCCCGAAGTCCGGACGCGCCGCGCGCCCTGGCCAAGGTGACGGAGACGCACTGAGCCGGGGCGGACGGGGGAATGGTTGTGGGGGCGTACTGGGTCGTGTCGGGCGGGGCGAAAGGTGACGGGTGCGTCCTGGGTCGTGCCCGGTGGTTGGTTGCAGGGACGTGCTGGGGTGTGGCGGGCGAGGGACGGTCGAGGGGACGTTCTGCCTGGCCGAGCGGGGGCGGTTGCGGAGGGCTCCGTGCCGGGCGGACGACGGCTACGGAGGCCCCCTCCTGGGTCCTGCCGGGCAGGTGATGGTGGCGGAGACGCCCCGGGCCCTGCCGGGCGGCTCACGGCATCGAACCCCCCGTCGCGTCCACCCAGCTCCCGGTCACCCAGCGTCCGTCGTCCGACGCCAGGAACGCCACCACGTCCGCGACGTCAGCCGCTGTCCCCACCTGTCCCAGCGCCGAATATGCCTCCGCCTGCGCCCAGCCGCCCTCGGTGCCGTGCAGGAACCCGGCAGTGTTGTCGGTGTCGATCAGGCCCGGTGCCACCGAGTTCACCCTGATGCCTCGAGCGCCCAGGATCTTGGACAGATCCCGGGAGAACACGTCCAGTGCACCCTTCGTCATGGCGTAGGCCATGTTGTGCGGCATGGCGGCGGTGCGGGCGAGTCCGGAGGAGATGTTGATGATCCGGCCGCCGTCCCGCAGTCGTATCACACCCTGTTTGACCAGGAAGAACGGTGCCTTCACATTGACCGCGAAGAGCCGGTCGTACTCCCCTTCGTCGATCTCCTCGATGGGGCGTGAGGCGCCGATTCCCGCGTTGTTCACGAGGATGTCCAGCCCGTCCGCGTGCCGGTCGAACTCCTCCCAGAGGGCCTCGACGGCTCCCGGTGTCTCCAACTCGGCCCCGATCGTGAAGGCGGAGCCGCCGGCCGCCTCGATCGCCGCCACCGTCACCTTCGCCGCCGCCTCGCTCCTGCCGTAGTGCACCGCCACCTGCGCGCCGTCCCGTCCTAAGCGCTCGGCGATGCCCCGCCCGATGCCCCTGCTCGCCCCCGTCACCAGAGCTGTCCTGCCCGTGAGCACGCCCATGCCGACGCCCCTTTCGCATTTCTCTATCGGTCGCTACAGAAAAACCGTACAGGGCGCCTCGGCCCTTTATCTAGTACCCGCTATACAATTCACTCCATGGTGAGCAGCGAGGAGACGGAAGCGCAGGTCAAGACCGCAGCCAGGACATCGAGACTCCGCGGCCGCCCTCGGTCCTTCGATCGGGCCACCGCTCTGGAGAAGGCGATCCTGGCCTTCTGGGAGCACGGCTACGAGGCAACGTCCGTCTCCGACCTCACCCGCGTCATGGGTATCGGCGCCCCCAGCCTCTACGCGGCCTTCGGCGACAAGCGATCGCTGTTCGAGGAGGTCGTCCAGGAGTACGGAGCGCGATACGGCTCCTTCGGCGACCGTGCCCTTGCCGAGGAGCCCACCGTCCGGGCCGCGATGGAGCGGATGCTGCGCGAGGCCGCGGTCGAGTACACGGCTCCCGGCCGCCCGCACGGCTGCCTCGTCATCCATGCCGCGACCAACTGCTCCAGCCCGGAGGTCGAGGAGTCGCTGCGGGTGCGGCGCAACGCCAACATCGCCGCCTTCGAGAGCCGTATAAGGGCGGGGATCGCCGCGGGGGAGCTGTCCGCCGACACCGATGCCACCGCGCTCGCCCGGCATGTAGGGGCGGTGATCCAGGGCATGTCCCAACAGGCGCGCGACGGCGCGAGCCGGGAGGAGTTGGAGGCGGTCGCGGAAATTGCCATGGCCATCTGGCCCCGCACATGAACCCACACGCGTTAGGCTGCGTGGTGGTTGTTAGGGCGTCCGAGTAGGTGACTCCCGCGAGGGAAAGCTCCAACAACAAACAGGCTCCAACGCATGGACACATCTAGTGGTCTAGTCCACAATTGAACGCGTGACTTCCGTCTTCCCCGCACAGGAAGGCGGACCGAGGAACCGGAGCTCTCTGCCCTGACTGCCCCGGGTCCTCATCCTCGGCCGACCGGGACCGCACACCCCACGGCCGATATTGCTCCGGGCTGCGGTGCCGGGAAGGTTGAGGGTCCTTCCCAGGCGCCGCGGCCCGCGGGTGTTCTCAGGGCCGGTGCTTTTAGGTCACTCACATACCCCCAGGTACGCTCGCACCTGTGCCCTCCATGAACGAACTGGTCCGCCAGCACACCGCCCTCGACGACTCCGACCTCGAGTGGCTGCATCTGCTGGTCTCGGAGTGGCAGTTGCTCTCCGACCTCTCCTTCGCCGACCTCGTTCTGTGGGTCCCCACCCGCGACGGCACCCGCTATGTCTCCGTCGCCCAGATGCGGCCCAACACCGGCCCCACCTCCTACCAGGACGACATGGTCGGCCACCTCGTCCCGCGCGGCCGCCGCCCCCTGCTGGACGCGGCGCTCGACGAGGGCCGGATCGTGCGCGAGGGCGACCCGGAGTGGCGTGAGGAGGTCCCGGTCCGCGTGGAGTCGATTCCGGTACGACGGGAGGGGCGCGTCCTCGGTGTCATCGCGCGCAACACCAACCTGCTCACCGTGCGCACCCCGAGCCGTCTCGAACTGACCTATCTGCAGAGCGCGTCGGACCTGGCGCAGATGATCGCGGCCGGCTCCTTCCCGTTCCCCAACCAGCAGATGGACATGGACGCCGCCCCGCGCGTCGGCGACGGGCTGATCAGGCTGGACGCGGACGGCATCGTCCAGTACGCCTCCCCGAACGCCCTGTCCGCGTACCACCGCATGGGCCTCGCCTCCGACCTCGTCGGCCAGCACCTCGGCCGGACCACCGCCGAACTCGCCCCGACCCGCGGCCCGGTGGACGAGGCGCTCGCCAAGGTCGCCAGCGGCTGGGCGCCCCGTGAGTTCGAGATCGAGGCGCACGACGGGGTCATCCAGTTCCGGGCGATTCCGCTCAAGCCCAAGGGCACCCGCATCGGTTCGCTGGTCCTGCTACGGGACGTGACCGAACTGCGCCGACGCGAGCGCGAGTTGATCACCAAGGACGCGACCATCCGGGAGATCCACCACCGGGTGAAGAACAACCTCCAGACGGTAGCGGCCCTGCTCCGCCTCCAGGCCCGGCGCATCGAGTCCGACCGCGGCCGGGAGGCCCTCGAAGAGGCGGTACGGCGGGTCGGCTCCATCGCGATCGTGCATGAGACGCTGTCTCAGAACCTGGACGAACGCGTGGAGTTCGACGAGATCGCCGACCGGGTGCTCGCGATGGTCGCCGAGATCTCCCCGGGTAAGGTCACCGGCCGGCGCAACGGACGCTTCGGCATCCTGGACGCCGAGGTCGCCACCCCCCTGTCGATGGTCCTGACGGAAATCCTCCAGAACGCTCTGGAACACGGGTTCCGTGAGGGCGAGACCGGCACGGTCGAGGTCTCGGCCGTCCGCGGCGGTACCACCAAGGAAGCCCGCCTCCTCGTGACCGTCCAGGACGACGGCGTCGGTCTGCCCGAGGGCTTCGACCCGCACACCGGGGGCAACCTGGGCCTGCAGATCGTACGGACGCTGGTGGAGGGCGAGTTGGGCGGAACGTTCGACATGGTTCCGGCACCGGAGGGCGGCACCCGGGTGATCCTGGACGTACCGGTGCTGGCGCACAAGTAGATCCGCGCACGGGCGGGGGTGCCGGCACAGCAAAAAGCCCCGGACCGTTCAGGGGTCCGGGGCTCAAATGCTCGTTGCCAGCGTTTGCTGCGCATCGGGGGTACTGCGCGCTGCGGCTCGGGGGCGGGAGAAGCGTACGCGGTGTACGCGCCGCCAAGCTCAGGCTGTGCGGGGCGGGTGTGTCAGGCGGAGGCCTGACGGGCCCGGTTGCGGGCGGCACGGCGCTTCATGGCGCGACGCTCGTCCTCGCTGAGACCACCCCAGACGCCGGAGTCCTGACCGGACTCGAGCGCCCACTGCAGACACTGATCCATAACGGGGCAGCGACGGCAGACGGCCTTGGCTTCCTCGATCTGCAGCAGCGCAGGACCGGTGTTGCCGATGGGGAAGAAGAGCTCGGGGTCTTCCTCGCGGCAAACGGCGTTGTGACGCCAGTCCATGGCTGCTACCTCTCCTTGGTATTACGTGCAAGTTGCTTGTGAATGTGAACGCTTTCACGAATCCCTCAACAAGTGAAGGGCCGTCCGCCGAGTCTTCCCCGGCGTGGTCCTTGGATTGAAGAGGGGTTCCGGTGGTCTGTGGACGCTGGTGTTGCGGGCTGTCCCGACCGCCACGTAGAGACTCGCAAACCTCAGCGGCGGATACAACCCCTTCCGGAAAGTTTTTTTTGATTCCTCGGTGTCGACTAGGTCACAGCCGTACTTCCATGGGGTGGACCCTGGTCTAAACGTTCGAGTGAAAGGACTTTAGCCCCTTCTGCTCACACAATCACACGCAGTGCACGGCGTACGCCTGTGAACGTCACGCTCGTACGCAGTCCGAGGTGGTCGCCGTCCATCTGGAGGGGCAGGGGCACCTTCGAATGCAAGGTGAACTGGTCCAGGTCGTGCAGGGACACGGCGTGCTTGCCATGGGGGCCGCGTTCGGGGGACGAAGTGAGCAACTGGGTGCCATATCGGGTGATGGCGGTCGTCGTCATACGGCTGAGGCCGAGTATGTCGAGGCCTTTATCGAACGAGGCCTTAGGTGACGCGTACATCGGGTGATTGCCGAGGAAGGTCCACGGAGAGGTGTTCGAGACTATGGAAAGGACCAGATCGGTCACCGGCTCCGCATCCGGCCGCTCCAGGGTGATCGTCCCGTGGCGGCGGTGCGCCTCGCCGAAGAACTGGCGCAGTGCCTGACGGACGTAGAGAGCGTGGGTGGATTTCCTGCCGCGCTCACGCTGCTGCTCGACCCGCCCGACCACGCCGGCGTCGAATCCGAGCCCCGCATTGAAGGTGAACCAGCGTCCCGGGACGGCCTCGTCCTCGGTGCCAGGTGTACCGGAGGCCAGACCCAGGCCGACCGTGCGCTCGCTGCCCTCGCGCAGGGCGTCCAGGAGGGCGCCGGTTGCCTCGACGGCGTCGTTGGGCAGGCCGAGGGCCCGGGCGAAGACGTTGGTGGAGCCGCCGGGGACCACGGCGAGGCCGGGGAGGTGCTCGGGGGCGGGGCCGGCGTGCAGGAGGCCGTTGACGACCTCGTTGACCGTGCCGTCGCCGCCCAGGGCCACTACCAGGTCGATGTCCTTGCTCTCCGCCGCCTGCCGGCCCAGGTCGCGCGCGTGGCCGCGGTACTCGGTGGTGACCGCTTCCAGTTTCATCTCGCTCGCGAGCGCGTGGATGAGGACATCGCGCGTACGTGCGCTTGTGGTGGTTGCCGCCGGATTGACCACGAGAAGTGCACGCATGGGTTGCAGCGTACCTACTGGGTGGTACCGGGCACAGGCCGAGGTAGGGATCACGTAAGACTTCGGCGCGTGAACCTTGCCACGGGGGCGTGAGGCAACCCGAGTGCGGCGGTGTGCGTTGCCCGCTCCTCACCCGAGAGGCTTCGGGGGCGAGGGCTACTCTTCAGGGGTGAGCAGCGAGCAGACCCCCGCCACCCCCGAGACCGCCGGTCCGCGCCCGCGGCGCCTGACGTACGCCGCCGCCCTGGCCGCGCTGGAAGGGCTCGCGCTCGTCGCGGGAGGCGCCTGGTTGCTCGTGGAGGGCCTCGCCGGTGACCCGGACGACCGGCAGTCGGCCGTCACCGGGGGCGTCACGCTGATCGTCCTCGCACTGCTGCCGCTCCTCGCCGCGCGCGGACTGCTGTCCCGGCGCAGTTGGAGCCGGGGGCCGGCCGTCATCACGCAGATCATGGCCCTGCCCGTCGCCTACAACCTCCTCCAGGCCGACAGCGTGGCGATCCCGGCGGGCATCGCCCTCGCGGTCGTCGCGGTGGCGGCGCTGATCCTCCTGATCAACCCGGCGACGACCCAGGCCCTCGGCATCAGGGGCCCGGGACGGGCCCAGGACGGCGAGCAGTAGCGATAGGGGTGCGTCGCCCGGTGGGGGAACCGCGGCTGTCTGCTCCGAGTGCCGCCCGTGCTGCCGGCCGAGGTGGCGGGCGGCGGCCGTAGGGCTCACGGCGGCTGCCCGGTCTGGTCGAGTCGTTGCAGCCGCTCTTGAGCGTGGGCGTCGGATCGACCCGTGGCCGAGGTGGCAGGCGATGGTCGTGGAACCCGGGTGCCTTCGGCGAGTGTGGTGCCGGGGGCGCAGCCTGTCGGTCTGGTGCGCGGCTGCCGGCCGGGGGCAGCGGTGGCATCCGAGGGTGACGAATGCCGTGCCCGAGGGCGCCGCCTGTGGGTCCGGAGCGCGGCTGCCGGCCGGGGGCAGCGGTGGTGCCTGAGGAGGGGTGAGCGCGGTGACAGTGCGCGCCGCAGCTGTCGGTCCGGGGCGCGGCTGCCGGCCGAGGGCGGCGGTGGCGCCTGAGGGGGTGGCGAGCGTCGAGCCGTGGGCCCAGAGCGGCGGTGGGGTCGTACGGCGGTCGCGGTTGACCGCCTCCGGCCTGCTCCAGGGCCGAGGTCGGTGCCCGGTGGCGAGCGGTGACGTCGGGCCGAAGTGGATGTCGTCGGCCCTGAACCCGTTCGTCGGAAGCCTGGACCCGTGACGGAACCGCCGCTCGGGGAGGCCCCTGGGTCTACTCCTCCACCAGCAGCTTCTCCCGGAGCTGGGCCAGGGTGCGGGCCAGCAGGCGGGAGACGTGCATCTGGGAGATGCCGACCTCCTGGGCGATCTGCGACTGGGTCATGTTGCCGAAGAAGCGGAGGAGGAGGATTCGCTTCTCGCGCGGGGGCAGATCCTCGAGCAGCGGCTTGAGGGACTCTCGGTACTCGACGCCCTCCAGCGCCTCGTCCTCCGCGCCGAGGGTGTCCGCGACCGCCGGGGACTCGTCGTCCGTGTCGGGGACGTCCAGGGACAGCGTGGAGTACGCGTTGGCGGACTCCAGGCCCTCCAGGACCTCCTCCTCGGAGATGGCCAGTTTCTCGGCCAGCTCATGGACCGTGGGGGAGCGGCCGTGCTGCTGGGAGAGCTCCGCCGTGGCCGTCGTGAGGGCCAGGCGCAGTTCCTGCAGGCGGCGGGGCACCCGCACCGCCCAGCCCTTGTCACGGAAGTGGCGCTTGATCTCGCCCACGACCGTGGGAGTCGCGTAGGTCGAGAACTCCACGCCGCGGTCCGGGTCGAAACGGTCGACCGACTTGATCAGGCCGATGGTGGCGACCTGGGTGAGGTCGTCCAGCGGCTCGCCGCGGTTGCGGAAGCGGCGCGCGAGGTGCTCGACGAGCGGCAGGTGCATCCGGACCAGCCGGTTCCGCAGTTCCGCGTACTCCGGGCTGCCGTCCTTCAGCGCGCGCAGCTCGACGAACAGGGCGCGTGCCCCGCTGCGGTCATGGGGGTCGTGCCGCGGGACCGGCGTGTTGTTCGCGCCCGCCACGCCGTCCTCTGCTTTTCGCTCGTGCTCGCTCATCGTCCCGCCCGTCGCCCTTCCACGAGCCCTCGCCTCCGTCGGCACCGGGAGGACCCCGGCCCGCCCTGCCGGAGGCGCACCCTGCACGGCACCTTTCCGATCCCGCTGCCCGTCGTCCAGGAGGCCGGTCGCCGTGGTGTCGACGGCGTCCTCCTCCGGATGGGGCCGGGCCTGCTCGGGGATGCCGTCGATGCCGTCCGCCATGCGTCGGGAACCGCCGGGGCCGTCGCCGCCCAGGCTGTCGGCGCCGCTCGGGCAAGGAAGGCGGTGCCCGCCCTCGGCCGGCAGCTCCCGTGTGCCGCGCTCTTCGTCCCGCACCGGCCCGTCCCCGTTCCTCACGCCGGCCCGGGTCCCGCGCCGCGCTGTTTGTAGAGGCTGATCGAAACGGTCTTGTCCTCGTCCACGGCCGACGAGACCTTGCCCGCGAGGGCCGAGAGGACGGTCCAGGCGAAGGTGTCCCGCGACGGTGCGTGACCGTCCGTGGTCGGGGCCGAGACGGTGACCTCCAGCGAGTCGTCGACGAGGCGGAAGACACAGCTGAGCACCGAGCCGGGCACGGCCTGCTGGAGCAGGATCGCGCAGGCCTCGTCCACCGCGATGCGCAGGTCCTCGATCTCGTCGAGGGTGAAGTCCAAACGGGCTGCGAGGCCGGCCGTGGCCGTCCGCAGCACCGACAGGTAGGCACCCGCGGCCGGCAGCCGGACTTCCACGAAGTCCTGGGTCGCGGGCTCGCCTGCGATCTGGGACACCCTCACCTCCAAGGTGGTACAAGCTTTACGGGGGCCGAGGGTCGCCCCCCGGAGTAACGCGAAGTGTGGTTCAGCGGTGACGCTACCGCGCTCTCGACTTTCCTGTCCCCGGGACCCCAACCCCTTGCCGTCACTCACAGTAAAACTGTGAACACGCTCCGTGTCTAGGGGTTTGCGGCTCCAATTGGGAAGAACGCGCGCCGGGTTGACGTACCCAGACGTCAGACGGTCGAACCGTCCTGGAACCCGACGGTCCAGGGTCACACAAGGACATGGTCCACGAAGCACCAACGCCAGTTCTCACCCGGTTCGTGGGTCCGCATGATCGGGTGGTCGGAGTCCTTGTGGTGCTTCGTCGCGTGTTGTCCCGGCGAGGAGTCGCAGCAGCCGACGTGACCGCAGGACAGGCACAGGCGCAGTTGTACGGGGTGGGTACCGTCCCTCAGGCACTCCGGGCACGTGTCGGCCAGCGGCTCGGGTTCCGGGTGCGGCAGCGCGTCGGCGTGCGTGCACTGTTTCATGATTGCCAGGTTACGACGGCCGCGCGGGCGGACGCGCACAAAAACCGAGGGGCGGGCGCACGACTATGAGCGAGGGCGGGCGAGGGCCATGGACGTGATGCCACTGCTGTTGCTGGTGGCGGGGAGTGCGGCGATCGCCGCGGCCGCCCGGCGGACCCCGATTCCGGCGCCACTGCTGCTGGTCGCGGCCGGCCTGGTGATCTCGTACCTCCCCGGGGTGCCGGAGTACACGCTCGACCCCGACGTGGTCCTGCCCCTCATCCTGCCGCCGCTGCTGCACTCCGCGGCCACCGACAGCTCCTATCTCGATCTCAGGGCGCAAATGCGGCCCGTGGCGCTGCTGTCGGTGGGATACGTGCTCTTCGCGACCTTCTTCGTCGGCTGGGCGGCGTACCAGATGGTGCCGGGGCTGTCGCTGACCGGGGCGCTCGTGCTGGGAGCCGTGGTGGCGCCGCCGGACGCGGTCGCGGCGACGGCGGTGGCACGCCGCGTCGGGCTGCCGTCCCGGATCACGACCATCCTCCAGGGCGAGTCCCTGGTGAACGACGCCACCGCGATCACCGCCTACCGGGTCGCGCTCGCGGCCGCGGTGGGCGAGGGCGCCACCTGGGCGGGCGGCATCGGCGAGTTCCTGCTCGCGGCGGTCGGCGGCGTCGCGGTCGGCCTGGTGCTGATGGTGCCGATCCACTGGCTGCGCACGCACCTCAAGGAGCCGCTGCTGCAGAACACGCTCTCCCTGCTGATCCCGTTCGTCGCCTACGCGACGGCCGAGCAGTTCCACGCGTCCGGGGTGCTCGCGGTGGTCGTGGTGGCGCTCTTCCTCGGACACCGCGCGTGGGAGGTCGATTTCGCGACGCGCCTCCAGGAGGACGCCGTCTGGAAAATGGTTGCCTTCGTCCTGGAATCATCGGTGTTCGCCCTCATCGGACTGCAACTGCCCGTCGTGCTGAAGGGCCTCGGGCAGTACGAGGGCGGCCGCGCCGCCTGGTACGCGGTCGCCGTCTTCCTCGTGGTCGTCGTGTCAAGGTTCGTCTGGGTCTATCCGGCGACCTTCCTGCCGCGCATGCTCTCCGCGCGGATCCGCGCGCGTGAGGACAACCCCACCTGGAAGGCGCCGTTCGTCATCTCCTGGGCCGGGATGCGGGGCGTGGTCTCGCTGGCGATCGCCTTCTCGATCCCGGAGCACCTGCACAACGGAGAACCGTTCGCGGGCCGCAACCTGATCCTCTTCCTCACCTTCACCACGGTCATCGGCACCCTCGTCCTCCAGGGCGTCACCCTGCCTCCGCTGATCCGCATGCTCAAGCTCCCCGGCCGCGACCAGCAGGCCGAGACCCTGGCCGAGGCCAACGCCCAGGCGCAGGCCTCCAGGGCCGCCGAACGCCGCCTGGACGAACTCCTCTCCGACGAGCGCAACGCCCTCCCACCGCCCCTCGCCGACCGCCTGCGCATGGTCCTGGACCGCCGCCGCAACGCCGTCTGGGAACGCCTCGGCCAGTCGAACCCCCTCACCGGCGAGACCGTCGACGACACCTACCGCCGGCTGTCCGGGGAGATGATCGGCGCCGAGCGCGCGGTGTTCGTGAAGCTGCGGGATCTGCGCTACATCGACGACGAGATGCTGCGGACACTGCTGCGCAGGCTGGACCTGGAGGAGGCGGCGGCGTATCGGGAGGCGGAGTGAGGCGGGCGGGCCGGCGCAGACGGGTCGGTCATGACCGGTTGTGGGCGTCACCGCCCACCAGCCGCTCGTCGGCCCTCCGTCAGGGCTCCTGGGGTGCCCCCGTGACGACCGCCACGACCGTCGAGCCGCGCGGGAAGGCACCCTCGTCGGTCAGGACGACAAGTCCGTACAGCAACTTGGCGACATAAAGACGCTCGACGGGCACGCCGTGCCGTTCCTCGAAGTCCTCGGCGAAGGCCTCGAGTTCGGGAGTGGTGCGGGCGTAGCGGCCGAAATGGAAACGCTCGTCGAGCCGCCAGTCGCCGCGAGGACCGCCGAAGGCCTGGTGCTGGAGGGCCCTTATGCCGGCCGTCAGGAAGCCGCCTCGGAGGACCGGTACGCCCAGGGCGCGCTGGTCCGGGGAGAGGCCCGCGGCCAGGCCCGCGAGGGTGCCGCCGGTGCCGCAGGCGATCGCGACGACGTCCGCCCGCCCCGACAGCTCCTCGCCGAGCGCGCGGCACCCCCGTACGGCGAGGGCGTTGCTGCCGCCCTCAGGGACGATGTACGCGTCCGTCGCTCCCGCCGCCCGCAGCAGCGCCGCCAGTGTCTCTGGCTCGGTCTTGCGGCGGTACGTCGACCTGTCGACGAAGTGCAGACGCATACCGTCCGCCGAGCAGCGGGCCAGGGACGGGTTCAGGGGGCGGTCGGAAAGTTCCTCACCGCGGACCAGGCCGATCGTGGGCAGGCCGAGGAGGCGGCCGGCGGCCGCCGTGGCGCGCAGGTGGTTGGAGTACGCGCCGCCGAAGGTGAGGATCGGGCGGCCGGCCGCGGCCGTGAGGTTCGGCGCGAGCTTGCGCCATTTGTTGCCGACGAGGTCCGGGTGTATCAGGTCGTCCCGCTTGAGGAGGAGCCGGACGCCCCGGCGCGTGAAGCGCTTGTCCTCGACCTCCTGCAGCGGCGACGGGAGCCGGGGACGCAGGGTGGTGAGGTCGGGGACGCCGGGGCTGGACACCGCTCCATTGTCACTTGAGGCGATCCCGGATGCGCGCCCGCATCGAGGCCATCGTGAAGCCCCGCGGGTCCACCTTCCCCGGCTGCCACTCCAGGTGGCCGATGACCGACCGTTCCGTCCACCCGTGGTGCCGGCACACCGCGGCGGAGACCCGCTCGATCGCCGTCAGCTGGGCCGCCGGCCAGGGGTCCTCGCCGTCGCCGAGGTTCTCGCACTCGAAGCCGTAGAAGTGGCGGTTGCCGTCGGTGTCGGCCTCGTTGTCGAGGGGGAGCGCCTTCTCCGCGATCACGGCGCGCAGGACGTCGTCGTCGCCCAGGCCGGCGTGGTTGGCGCGGCCGTAGCCGACGAGATGGACTTTGCCGTCCTTGGTGATGACACCGTGGCAGAGCGGGCCGGGCAGGCCCGTGTAGCCCTTGCGGCACAGTTCCACCGTCGCCGCGCTGCCCTTCGTCACCGTGTGATGGATCATCACGCCGTGCACCGGACCCCAGGCGCCGACGTGGTTGCGGTTGTGGTGCTCCCAGTCGCCGACCTCGACGACGGTGGCGCCCTCCGCCCGCAGGACGGCCAGGAATCTGCCCGCGGACATGGGTGAGGCCATGGCCACCTCCTTCGCACTGCGCACCGGCCGCCGATCGCGGCCGGCTCGTACCGGTGCTTGTACCGAAAACAGCGGACTCCGACTCCTGGTTCGCACAGCGTGCGAGCTGATTCGGACAGACAAATTCCGTTCCGGGAAGTGGACTTGACTGGTCGTCAGTGGACATGAACCGCGCATATGCCCAGCGTCGCGATGATCCATTCCCGCTCTTTCGTGTAATAGCACCGCCACGTTCCGTGAGGAAGGCTTGTCCCTGCACACGATGCCCGGGAGCAGATCGCGTCCGGGCATGTATCGGGAGGGCAATTCCTTATGTCGGTAGGCGAAGAGGTCCGCACCGAGCAGGACAGGCCGCAGCAGAGCCTCGGCACGGCGGCCGCGCGGAACCTGGCCACCACCACCAAGTCCGCACCCCAGATGCAGGAGATCAGCTCCCGCTGGCTGCTGCGCATGCTGCCCTGGGTGAACGTCCAGGGCGGCACGTACCGGGTGAACCGGCGCCTGAGTTACGCCGTGGGTGACGGCCGGGTGACCTTCGTGAAGACCGGGGACCGGGTCGAGGTGATCCCCGCCGAGCTGCGTGAGCTGCCGGCACTGAGGTCGTACGAGGACGACGACGTGCTCTCCGAGCTCGCCCGACGCTGCCAGCAGCGGGAGTTCACCCCGGGCTCGGTCATCGCCTCGTTCGGTGCCCAGACCGACGAGGTGTACCTGCTGGCGCACGGCAGGGTGGAGAAGGTCGGCACCGGCCCCTACGGCGACGACGCGGTGCTCGGAGTCCTCGCCGACGGCGCGTACTTCGGCGACCAGGCGCTCCTCGACCCGGACGCCATCTGGGAGTACACCGCCCGCGCGGCCACCGCCTGCACGGTCCTCGTGCTGCCCCGCCAGGACGTCGAGCAGGTGGCGGAGCGTACCGAGGGCCTGCGCGAGCACCTCCGGGAACAGCGCGCGATCCCCTCGCAGCGCACCAACAAGTACGGCGAGAAGGAGATCGACCTCGCGGCGGGCCATGACGGCGAGCCCGACATCCCGCACACCTTCGTCGACTACGACGCGAGTCCGCGTGAGTACGAGCTGAGCATCGCCCAGACCGTCCTGCGCATCCACACGCGGGTGGCCGACCTCTACAACCAGCCGATGAACCAGACGGAACAGCAGATCCGGCTGACCGTCGAGGCACTCAAGGAGCGCCAGGAACACGAACTCGTCAACAACCGCGAGTTCGGCCTGCTGAACAACTGCGAGTACGACCAGCGGCTCCAGCCGCACGACGGCGTGCCCAGCCCCGACGACCTCGACGAACTGCTCAGCCGCCGCCGGGGCACCAAGCTGCTGCTCGCCCACCCGCGCGCGATCTCCGCGATCGGCCGTGAGCTCAACAAGCGCGGACTGGTCCCCGAGACGATCGACATGGGGGGCAACCGCATCCCCACCTGGCGCGGGGTGCCGATCTATCCGTGCAACAAGATCCCGGTCACCCCGGAGCGGACCACGTCGATCATCGCCATGCGCACCGGTGAGGCCGACCAGGGGGTCATCGGCCTCCAGCAGGCCGGTATCCCGGACGAGATCGAGCCGAGTCTGTCGGTGCGGTTCATGGGCATCAACGAGCAGTCGATCATCAAGTACCTCGTGACGGCCTACTACTCGGCGGCCGTGCTGGTGCCGGACGCGCTCGGAGTCCTGGAGAACGTCGAGATCGGCCGCTGGAGGTGACGTCTCTGCACCTGGGAGGCGTGTCCCCGCCGACCGGGGCGGGTACACCCCGGTCGAACACCGGGGCGGAGGCACCCCGGCGGAACGCGCCCACCCACAGCGGAAGCGCCACCGTCCGCGGCCTGACCGAGGGGGGTTCCATGGCCGAGTTCACGACGGGGACGCAGGAGTGGGCGACAGAACGGGCGGAGGTGCGGGTGCCGACGGCCGGGGGGACGGAGGTGCCGGCCACCGGGCGGGTCGGGGAGCGGCCGCAGTCCAGCGAGACGGGCCCACTCGACGGTCTCGAGACCCGTTCGCACCAGGAGGCCGAGGCGCGTTCGCCTAGCGGGCCCGAGGTGCGGTCCGAGACGCCTCTGCTCCGTAGGCCTGACCCGCGGTCTGGGACGCCTCCGCTTCACGGGTCCGAGGCGCGTTCGCTTCACGGGTCCGAGGCGCGGGCCGAGTTGCCTACGCTTCACGGCCCTGCCCCGCGCCCCGAGACGCCTCCGCTTCACGGCCCTGCCCCGCGCCCCGAGACGCCCCCGCTTCACGGCCCTGCCCCGCGCCCCGAGACGCCCCCGCTTCACGGCCCTGCCCCGCGCCCCGAGACGCCCCCGCTTCACGGCCCTGCCCCGCGCCCCGAGACGCCCCCGCTTCACGGCCCTGCCCCGCGCCCCGAGACGCCCCCGCTCCGCACCCCCGCCCCCCGCCCCGAGACCCCTGCGCTCGACGGTCATGAGGCCGGGGTGATCCTGGAGGGTGTCCGGGCGTCGGTCGATCCCGAGTTGCGCTCCGCCCTGGAGTCGCTGCCCGGTTCCCTGCGCAGGGTCGCGCTCTACCACTTCGGCTGGGAGCAGGCCGACGGCACCCCGGTCGCGGGCAACGCGGGCAAGGCGATACGGCCCGCACTCGTCCTCACCGCGGCCACCGCCCTCGGAGGTGACCGGGCGAGGGCGGCGGCCGTCCGGGCGGCCGTGGCGGTGGAGCTGGTCCACAACTTCACGTTGCTGCACGACGACGTGATGGACCGCGACACCACCCGCAGGCACCGACCCACCGCGTGGACGGTGTTCGGCGACGCCGACGCGATCCTCGCCGGGGACGCCCTCCAGGCGCTGGCGCTCCGGTTGCTGGCCGAGGACCCGCACCCCGCGGCGGGAGCGGCCGCGGCCCGGCTCGCGGACTGTGTCGTCGAGCTGTGCGAGGGCCAGCATGAGGACACCGCCATGGAGGCGCTCGACCCCGGCGAGGTCACCCTGGACCAGGTGCTGGGCATGGCCGAGGCGAAGACGGGGGCGCTGCTCGGGTGTGCCTGTGCTCTCGGAGCGCTGTACGCGGGAGCGTCCGGCGAGGAGGTCGGGGCGATGGACGCGTTCGGCCGGGAGGCCGGGCTCGCCTTCCAGCTCATCGACGACGTGATCGGCATATGGGGCGACCCGAGCCGCACCGGCAAGCCGGCCGGCGCGGACCTCGCCGCCCGCAAGAAGTCCCTCCCGGTGGTCGCCGCGCTCACCTCCGGCACGGCGGCGGCCGCGGAACTGGCCGCGCTGTACGCGGCGCCGTACGACGAAGGGGATCTGGCGCGCACGGCCCTCGCCGTCGAAGAGGCCGGCGGACGCGACTGGGCGCAGGTGCAGGCCGCCGACCGGATGGCTCGGGCGATGGGGCAGCTGGCCCGTGCGGTGCCCGATCCGGAAGCGGCGGGCGGGCTGCTGTCCCTCGCGGAGTTCGTGACGCGGCGCAGCGCCTGAGAACACCGGAGTGCCCGGTACCGCGCGGTTCCTGACCCCGCGCGGCCCTCCGGGGGCTCCGGCCGACGGGTCCCGCACATCCCCACGGTGTGCGGGGCCCGTTTTCGCGCTCACCGGATAGTCTCAACATCCTTGTGGCCAAAGGTGGTTGAGGCAAAGGGGTGGGGCAAGGCATGGGCGTGGCGATACGGACGGCCGGCGCAGACGACCGCGTGCTGGTCGCGCGGCTGCTGGACTCGGCCTTCCAGGACGATCCGGTCAGTGGGTGGATCTTTCCGGGGGAGGAGGAGCGCCGGACGATCCATCCCCGGTTGATGGCCGCGTTCGTCGACATCGTGCTCGCCGAGGGGCGGGTCGATGTCACGGAGGACGGGGCGGCGTGCGCGTTGTGGCTGCCGGTGCCGGCGGAGAGTGCTGACGGGCATGACGACGAGGACGGGTTCGCCCAGTTGAGAGAGGCTCTCGATCCGGACAACGAGCGGATCGAGTTGATCGGGCGGCTCACCGCGGAGGTACATCCGTCGGGACGGGCGCACGAGTATCTGTGGATGGTCGGGGTGGCTCCGGAGCGGCAGGGGGAGGGGCTCGGAACCGCGCTCATCGGGGCGGTTCTGGAGCGGTGCGACCGGGAGACACTGCCCGCCTACTTGGAGGCGAGCAGCGCGCGGAGTCGGGGGCTGTACGAGCGGCTCGGCTTTGAGCTGGTGGACCGGCCGCTCGACCTGCCGGACGGACCACAGATGTGGCCCATGTGGCGCGAGCCACGCGCTGTGCGGTAGCGCCGAGGCGGGTCGTCCTGCGGCTGCGGCCGAGTGAGCGCCGGCCGCGCCCGCGCGGTGGTGGCCGCAGTTTCCATGCGGCCACGCGCCGTGAGTAGGGGCCGGTCGCGCTCACGCGACCGCAGATTCAGCTCGCCGGCGAACTGCGCGACGAGATCGACGAACTCGTCATCAAGACCCACCCGGTCGTGCTCGGCGGCGGCATGCCGATGTTCGCCGCGGACTTCCGGTCACGGGGTTCGCGCTCGACGAGGTCCGCCGCTTCGACAACCGCGTCCTGGTGCGGACGTACAGCAGGAAGGGCTGACGGGCGGGAAGCGCCCGCGGCCCCCTCGCTCTACCCTGAAGGCATGGACAGCGACGAACACGTCTGTCCCGTCTGCGGACAGCCGGTCCAGACAGTCGTACGGCGTCACAAGACGCTGGGCGCGTGGGTCCCCGTGTGGGTGGGCGGCCCGTGCCACAACCCCGCGTGCGAGGCGAACCCCGACCGGGTCACCGAGTCCGACAAGGTCACCGCACCTGACAAGGTCACCGCGCCCGGCGAGGGCCACGGTGACGCCCCCGCCGGAAAAAGTTCCTGAATCCGTGTCGAGAATCCGTCCCCGGCTCCGACGTCCCCTGTGAGAGCCGCCCGCACGGGGCGGCCGAAGCCGAAGGAGCGAGGTCATGAAGTACCTGGTCATGGTGCAGGGGACGCAGGCCGACTACGAGGCCATGCGCGGCAAGGGCTCCGAGCACTCCCCGGCCTGGAGCGAGCAGGAGATCCAGACGATGTACGCGTTCATGAGCGCCATCAACGACGACCTGTCCGAGACCGGCGAGATGCTCGACGGCCAGGGCCTCGCCGAGCCAGCGAAGGTCCGGCACGTCAGCCGGGACGCGGACGGCAAGGCCGTGATCACCGACGGGCCCTACAGCGAGACCAAGGAGCTGCTGTGCGGCTACTGGGTGCTGGAGTGCGAGAACCTGGAGCGCGTCACGGAGATCGCCGAGCGCATCGCCCAGTGCCCCCAGCCCGTCGGCGCCCCCGACTACCCGGTGGTGATCCGGCCCATCCTGGACGGCGCCGGGGACATCTGAGGACCGTGCGAGGAGCCACCGGGACCGAGGACCTGCTGCGCCTGCACGCGCCGCAGGTCCTCGGCGCGCTGGTCAGGCGGTACGGCCATTTCGACGCCGCCGAGGACGCCGTACAGGAGGCACTGCTCGCCGCGGCCGGGCAGTGGCCGACGGCAGGGGTGCCCGACAATCCGCGCGGGTGGCTCATCAAGGTGGCCTCGCGGCGGCTGACCGACGCGCTGCGCGCGGAGGAGGCGCGGCGGGCGCGGGAGGAGCGGGTGGCGGCGCTGAGCGTGCGGGACACGGCCGTCGCCGACCGTGCGCCGCGCGAGGACGACACCCTGTCCCTGCTGTTCCTGTGCTGCCATCCGCAGCTCACCGCCTCCGCGCAGATCGCGCTCACCCTGCGCGCGGTCGGCGGGTTGACCACGGCGGAGATCGCCCGGGCCTATCTCGTCCCCGAGGCGACCATGGCCCAGCGGATCAGCCGGGCCAAGCAGAAGGTGCGGGGCGTCGGTTTCGGCCGGCCGGAGAACTGGGAGGAGCGGCTGCCCGCCGTCCTGCAGACCCTCTACCTGATCTTCAACGAGGGCCATACGGCGACCTCGGGCCCGGCCCTGCAGCGGCGCGACCTCGCGGGTGAGGCGATCCGGCTGACCCGCACGGTCCACCGTCTCCTGCCCGACGACTGCGAGATCGCGGGCCTGCTCGCCCTGATGCTCCTCACCGACGCGCGCCGCGACGCCCGCACGGGCCCGGACGGCGACCTGGTTCCCCTGGACGAACAGGACCGCGCCCGCTGGGACAAGGCGGCGATCGAGGAGGGCGTCGCGCTGGTCACCCGCGCGCTGGCCCGCCGCCGTGCCGGGCCCTACCAGATCCGCGCGGCCATCGCCGCCGTGCACGACGAGGCGCCCTCGCCGGAGGCGACCGACTGGCGGGAGATCCTCGGCCTGTACGACGTTCTCGTACGGCTCGTTCCCGGGCCGGTGGAGCGGCTGAACCGGGCGGTCGCCGTCGCCATGGTCCACGGCCCGGAGGCGGGACTCGCGGAACTGGATTCGCTCACCGGCGAGTTGGGCCACCGCCTGGACGCCGTACGGGGGCATCTGCTGGAGCGGGCCGGTTCCCGTGAGCAGGCCCGTGCCGCGTACGAGTCGGCGGCGGCCAAGACCCTGAGCCTGCCCGAGCAGCGCTATTTGCAGGGGCGGGCGGCCCGGCTGAGGCCCTAACGTGGGCCCCATGTCCACGACACCCATTCTGCACCTCACGGAACGCTCCCTGTGGGACGAGGCGCGCGCCCGGGGCACGTACGAGATGTCCACGCGCGGCCGCACCCTCCAGGAGGAGGGGTTCATCCACTGCTCGACGCGCGAGCAACTGCCCGCCGTCGCCGCTTTCCTGTACGGCTCCTACGACGGCCCCGACGAACTGGTGCTCCTCGTCATCGACCCCGCGCGGCTGTCCGTACCGCTGAAGTACGAGGCCCCCGAGCCCGGTGCCGAGGAGTTCCCGCACATCTACGGTCCGCTCCCGGTGGAGGCGGTCGTCGACGTGGAACCGTGGGGGTGAGCGGTCCCCGTCGCTGGTGGCGCCGGGTCCTGTTGGTGTGGGCGGCCCTCGTGGTCGCGGCGGGTGGGCTGACCCTCTGGCTCCAGGACTCGGACGAGCCGTCGAGGCCGCCCATGGGGGAGCGGGCGACTCCGACGCCCTCGCTCCCGGAGGGGTGGCAGACGGCGTGCTCCCGCTCCTCCCCCGACGAGAAGGGCCGTACGCTCTGCTTCGTCAGGACCCGCTAGGCAGTCCGCCCGTCTCCGGGTCCCGGCCGGTCAGGCAGTAGGTGCCGCCCGCCGGGTCCCTCATCACTGTCCAGCTCCTGCCCTGGGCGACGAACTCGGCGCCCAGGCGCTCGTGTTCGGCCCGCGTCGCCCCGATGTCCGCGCAGGCGAGGTCCAGATGGGCGGAGACGGGGCGTTCCTCGTCGAGGCGCTGGAGGAGGATGCGGACCGGGAGGCCGGCCGGCGGCTTGAGCACATGGAATTCGGGGAGCGAGCCGGAGAGGGACTCCCAGTCGGGCAACAAGGCGGCCCAGAAGGCGACTTCGGCGTCGTGGAGGGACGGCGGGATGTCGAGGCAGACCTGGTCGAGGCGGGTGCCGCGGACCACCGGCGGGCGGGTCGACTGCCCGCGCCAGGGATCGGCGCAGAACAGCTGGCCGGCCGGGGAGCGGAGCACGACCAACGTGCCCTGATCGGCGACCACATGCGCGCCGAGCGCCTCCGCCCCCTTCGCGAACTTGCGTACGTCGTCGACGCAGAAGTCGAGATGAGCACCGCCGGGCCCGGAGGCGACGGCCTGGACCTTGACGCAGGCGTCGGCCCCGCCGGGCGGCACCAGGGTCACGAACTCCCGCCGTTCGCCACGGGGTTCGGACAACCGGGTGCCGGTGACGCCGGTCCAGAAGTCGCAGGCCTGGGCGAACCGTGGCACGGGCCGGTCAACGAAGGCGTACGTCCAGCGCGTAGTCATGCCGTGATCGTAGGCGCCCTACTTCGGCGCTTCCATGAACCGCAGCATGTTCCCCGCCGGATCCCTGAAAGCGCAGTCCCGCACCCCGTACGGCATGTCGGTGGGCTCCTGGATCACCTCCGCTCCCGATTCCCGCACCCGGGCGAACAACGCGTCGCAGTCGGACGTGGTGAAGTTGACCCCTCTCAGCAGCCCCTTGGCCAGCAACCGGGCCATGGCCTCCTTGTCCGCGGGGGAGGCGTCGGGATCGGCGGCGGGCGGCTCCAGGACGATGTCCACGTCCGGCTGGAGCGGCGAGCCGACCGTCACCCAGCGCATGCCCTCGTACCCGACGTCACCGCGCACCTCCATGCCCAGGACGTCCCGGTAGAACGCGATCGCCTTGTCGTGGTCGTCCACGGCGATGAAGCAGTTCTTGAGTCTGATGTCCATGGCTTCACGTTAGGCCCGTCGGGGCCGGGTGTGCCTGCGGACCACGCACGGAGGGATGTCCGCGATCTCCTCGTGGGAGCGGGCGCGGTAGGCGCTCGGCGTCTCGCCGACCAGTTCCGTGAAGCGTGAGCTGAAGGACCCGAGAGACGTACACCCCACGGCCATGCAGACCTCGGTGACGGACAGGTCGCCGCGCCGCAGCAGCGCCTTCGCGCGCTCGATGCGCCGGGTCATGAGATAGCCGTACGGCGTCTCACCGAACTCGGCGCGGAAACTGCGCTGGAAGTGACCCGGTGACATCAGCGCGGTGCGGGCGAGCGCCGTCACGTCGAGCGGCTCGGTGTACTCGCGGTCCATCCGGTCCCGCGCCTGTCGCAGCCGCACCAGGTCCTCGATGCTCACCATCACGCCAGCATCGCACGACGCTCACGAGCTGGGCGCGTGGACCTGGAACGGGCTTTGCCTCGCGTTCGCCTGCCGTACGGAAGCGCTTGCTCCCATGAGAGGCATGGACCACATCACGTTCCTCGTGGCGGTCGTCATCGTCACGGCACTGGCTTTCGACTTCACCAACGGATTCCACGACACGGCCAACGCGATGGCGACGTCCATCGCGACCGGCGCACTGAAACCCCGGACCGCCGTCCTCGTGAGCGGCGTCCTGAACGTCGTCGGCGCCTTCCTGTCGACCGAGGTCGCCAAGACGATCTCCGGCGGCATCGTGGACGACGCCCTGGTGTCACCGGGGATGATCTTCGCGGGGCTGGTCGGAGCGATTCTGTGGAACCTGCTGACCTGGCTGGTCGGCCTGCCCTCGAGTTCCTCGCACGCGCTCTTCGGCGGACTCGTCGGAGCGGTCTGGGTCGGCGCGGGCTCCCACGGCGTCCACTTCGACAAGGTGGTCGAGAAGATCCTGATCCCCGCGGTGGCCTCACCGGTCGTGGCGGGTGTGGCGGCGCTCATCGCCACCTACCTCGCCTACAAGCTCACCACGCGCGCCCGCAAGGACTCGGTGACCAAGGGGTTCCGGCTCGGCCAGATCGCCTCCGCGTCCCTCGTCTCCCTCGCGCACGGCACCAACGACGCCCAGAAGACCATGGGCGTCATCACGCTGACCCTGATCTCCGCGGGCGCGCTCGGCCACGACGCCGGGCCACCGGTCTGGGTCATCGCCTCCGCCGGTCTCGCGATCGGCCTCGGCACCTACCTCGGCGGCTGGCGGATCATCCGCACCATGGGCAAGGGCCTCACCGAGATCCAGTCCCCGCAGGGCTTCGCCGCGGAGACCGCGTCCACCACGGTCATCCTGACCTCCGCCCACCTCGGCTTCGCCCTGTCGACCACCCAGGTCGCCTCGGGCAGCATCCTCGGCGCGGGCCTCGGCCGGAGGCTGGCGGAGGTCCGCTGGGGCGTCGCCGGGCGCATGGTCGCGGCCTGGCTGATCACCCTGCCGGCGGCCGCGCTGGTCGGCGGCGTCTCCGCGAGCGCCGTGAAGCACGGCGGGAACTTCGGCACGGTCGTCGTCGCGCTGGTCGGTGCCGCCGTCGCCGCGGGCATCGTGCTGCTCTCGCGCCGTAACCCGGTCGGCGCGCACAACGTCAACGACGCCCACGAGGTCACCCTCCGCACCGAGCCGCCGGCCCGCGTCGGTACGGCCGCCTGAACCCCGCAGGAGTACCTGTCATGAGCATCGACTGGACCGCACTCGGCCAGGTCACCGCGGTGAGCGTGGGCGTCACCGTCGCCGTGGTCGTCGTCTTCGCCCTCGGTGTCCTGGGCCTCGCCCGCTTCGAGGGGGCGAGGGAGGATGGCGGTGGTGGCACCTCCACACTCGGCATCGCCCAGGCCGGCCTGTGCTTCCTCGCCTGCGCGGCGGTGGTGGCGTACGGCATCTATCTGATCGTGCCGCAGTTCCACTGATCCACCGAGACGAGAGGGGGAGCAACGATGACGCCCCTGCTGACCGACCTGAAGGTCGACTACACCGACCCCGACGATCCCGTCCTCATCCGCCCGGACGGCAGCCCGATCGACACCTGGCGGGAGAACTACCCCTACGCGCACCGCATGGAGCGCAAGGAGTACGACTGGCACAAGCGGCTCCAGCAGATCGAACTGCTGAAGCTGCAGAGCTGGATCAAGGAGACCGGGCGCCGGCTCGTCATCGTCTTCGAGGGGCGGGACGCGGCCGGCAAGGGCGGCACCATCAAGCGCTTCACGGAGCACCTGAACCCCCGTGGCGCGCGAGTGGTGGCGCTGGAGAAGCCCACCGAGCGCGAGCGCGGGCAGTGGTACTTCCAGCGGTACGTCGAACATCTGCCGACCGCGGGCGAGATCGTGCTGTTCGACCGGTCCTGGTACAACCGGGCCGGGGTGGAGCGGGTCATGGACTTCTGCACGGACGACGAGTACCGGCGCTTCATGCGGCAGGCCCCGCTGTTCGAGCGGATGCTCGTCGACGACGGCGTGGACCTGCTGAAGTTCTGGTTCTCGGTCAGCCAGGGCGAGCAGCGCACCCGCTTCACCATCCGCCAGATCGACCCCGTACGGCAGTGGAAGCTCAGCCCCATGGACCTCGCGTCCCTGGACCGCTGGGACGACTACACCGCCGCCAAGGTCGCCATGTTCCGTGAGACGGACACCCAGTTCGCGCCCTGGACGGTGGTCAAGAGCAACGACAAGAAGCGGGCCCGTGTCGAGGCCATGCGCAGTGTGCTGGCCCGCTTCGACTACTCCGACAAGGACGACGAGGTGGTCGGTACGCCGGACCCGCGGATAGTGGGGGCGGCGGCGGGCCTGCTGGAGGCGGGCGAGGCCTAGGAGACGTGGGGAGAGCGGGCCGGGCGCGGGAGCACACAGGGCGCGATCGCGCCTGAGTACACATACTCAGGCCGGTTGCGGCGCTCGGCTCTGGCAGGGGCGACGCGGGTTTTCCATGATGCAATCCACCCGCGTCGAAAGAGGTGCTCATGGTTCGGGACCTGCAGCTGCGCACAGCCACATCCGAGGATCTCGACTGGATCCACGAACTGCGTCATCGGGTCTACGCACAGGAGTTGGGCCAGCACGCGCCGGATCCGGCCGGGCGGTTGCGCGACGGTCTCGACGGGGACAACGTCTACCTCGTCGCGGCGCGCGGAACGGCCCGCATCGGCTTCGTCAGCCTCACTCCGCCCTGGCTTGGGCGGTTCGGGCTGGACAAGTACCTGACCCGCGACGAACTGCCGGCGCTGGCCGGCCACGACGTGTTCGAGGTACGCATCCTCACCGTCGAGCCGCGCTGGCGCACGACCTCCGCGGCGCCCCTGCTGATGTACGCGGCGCTGCGCTGGATCGCCTCCCGGGGCGGCCGTCGGGTGGTGGCGATGGGGCGTACGGAAGTCCTCGACCTGTACCGGGCCGTCGGTCTGCGCCAGGTCGGTCGTACCGTCCGCAGCGGGGCGGTGACGTTCGAAGTCCTGGCCGGCGAGGTGCCCGAGCTGACGAGGCGGGCGAGGGAGCGGTACGGCAGCGCGCTGGAGCGGTTGCGGTCCGTGGTGGACTGGCGGCTCGACATGCCGTTCGCGCCCCGGCCGGACGGCTGCGAGCACGGCGGTGCCTCGTTCACCGCCGTCGGCACGGACTTCCGCACCCTGCACCGGCGGCACGACATCGTCATGGCCGATGTGCTGGACGCCTGGTTCCCGCCGGCCCCCGGAGTGCGGGCGGCCCTCGCGGACGACCCGGACTGGACCGCCCGTACCTCGCCGCCGTCCGGCGCCGAGGGCCTGTCGGCGGAGATCGCCGCTGCCCGTCAACTGCCGCAGGACGCGCTGGCGGTGGGCGCCGGTTCGTCCGACCTGATCTTCCGGGCGTTCGGCCGCCGGCTGACCCCGCAGAGCCGGGTGCTGCTGACCGACCCGTGCTACGGCGAGTACGCCCACGTCACGGAGCGGGTGATCGGATGCCGGGTGGACCGGTTCCCGCTGCACCGTGAGGACGGCTGGCGGATCGATCCGGACCGGCTGTCCGCCGCCGTCCGCTCCGGCCGCTACGACCTCGTGGTGGTGGTCAACCCGAACAACCCGACCGGGCGGCACGCGGCGGCGTCCGGGCTGCGCGCAGTGATCGCGGCCGCGCCGGACCGCACGCACTGGTGGATCGACGAGGCGTACCTGGGCTACGTCGGCCTCCACGAGTCACTCGCAGGCCTCGCCGCGACGGACCCGCGGGTGACCGTGTGCACCTCGCTGTCGAAGATGTACGCGCTGTCCGGCATGCGGGCCGCGTACGCGGTGGCCGAACCGGCCACGGCGGAGGAACTGCGCCGCTGGACCCCGCCCTGGCCGGTCAGTCTGCCGGCGCAGATGGCCGCCGTGGCGGCGCTGCGCGATCCGGAGTACTACCGAGAGCGCTGGCACGCCACGCATGCCCTGCGCCGGCGACTCGCGGCGGATCTGGCCGGATCGGCGCAGGACGTGACGGTCGAGGAGTCCGTGGCGAACTTCCTCTCGGTCACGCTGCCGCCGGGCGGACCGAGTGCCGCGCAACTGGTGCACGAGTGCCGCCGCCACGGTGTGTATCTGCGCGACCTGTCGCCGTTGTCGCCGCGGTACGAGGGGCGCACCGTGCGCATCGCGGTCCGGGACACCGCCGAGAACGCGCGCATCGTGGCGGCGTGCCGGGCTGCCCTGGACGTGCTGCGGCCGATGCCCGCCACGGCAGCCGCTCGGTGATCACCGTGGCCTCGCTGGCGCCCTGGCTAGGTGGGGCGCTGGCCCTGGGCGGTGTCGCGGTGGCGGCCTCCAGGCGCCGCGAGCTGATCGTCCGGTGGTGCGCCTGGGCGGTCGCAGTGCCGTTGGTCACCGGGGCGTTCTGGTGGGGCGAGCCGGGTACGGCGGCCGTCGCCGTCGTGGTCGGGGTGATCGCGGTGCTGGAGTTCGGCGGGCTGATGCTGCTGGGCCCGGTGGACCGTGCGGTGCTGGCCGCGGCGCTGGCGGGTGTGGTGCTGACCACCTGGCTGGCGCCCGGAGAGGTACTTCGGGCACTGGCGGTCGGGGCGCTCACGGTGGCCGCGGTGCCGTTGGTGACCGGCGACGCCGACCAGGGGCTGCGGCGGCTCGGCGCCGGACTGCTCGGGCTGGCCTGGCTGAGTGCGCTGGCCGCGCTGGTGCCCCTCGGGGCCGACGCGCTGGCGTTGTTCGTGGCGGTCTCGGTCGCCGACATCACGGCGTACTTCGCCGGACGACGGCTCGGTGGGCCACGGTTGTCGCTGCTGTCACCGGCCAAGCGGTGGAGCGGGACCCTGGCCGGGGCCGCGGCCGGACTCGGTGTGCTGACCGTGCTGTCCGCGCTGAGCTGGCCGATGGCGGTCGCGGTGGCGGTCGGCGGGCCGGCCGGGGACCTGCTGGAATCCATGATCAAGAGGGGTGCGCAGGTCAAGGACGCCGGCCACTGGCTGCCCGGCTCCGGCGGCCTGCTGGACCGGATCGACTCGCTGCTCGTCGCACTGGCCGTGCTGCTCGTCCTGAGCTGACGTCCTACGCGGAAGGGGCTCGGCCGGTATCAGCCGGCCGAGCCCCTTCCACGCGTGCGCCGACCCGGGGGTCAGGCCTTCTTGGTCTCCCAGAAGATCTTGTCGATCTGGGCGATGTAGTCCAGAGCCTTCTGACCGGTGGCCGGGTCGGTCGACGCCTTGGCGGCCGAGAGGGCCTTGAGGGTGTCGTTGACCAGCTGGTGCAGCTCCGGGTACTTCTCGAAGTGCGGGGGCTTGAAGTAGTCGCTCCAGAGCACCGAGACGTGGTGCTTCGCGAGCTCGGCGCGCTGCTCCTTGATGACGGTGGCGCGAGCCTGGAAGTGCGGGTCGTCGTTGGCGGCCATCTTCTCCTGCACGGCCTTCACCGACTCCGCCTCGATGCGGGCCTGGGCCGGGTCGTACACACCGCAGGGCAGGTCGCAGTGTGCGCTGACCTTGACCTTGGGGGCAAACAGGCGGGAAAGCATGGAGCATTCCTTCCTCGTGATCGTCTTCTCAGGTGCGACATTACTCCCTGAGAGAGGCGAATTCGCGGGTGCCCCCATGGGCTTAGGACAAAAGTCCGGGGTCAGACTGAGACTGGTGGATGAACGTACCGGGGAGGTGCCGGGGATGCCGGAGCTGTCGCAGGAGACCGAGCGGGAGAGGTCGTTGCTGCCCTTCGTGGGGGTGGCCGAGGTGACCGGGCCGTCGATGGTGCCCACGCTCCAGCACGGTGACCAGCTCGTCGTGCACTGGGGGGCCAGGGTCGGACCCGGTGACATCGTGGTGCTGCGGCATCCGTTCCAGCAGGACCTGCTCGTCGTCAAGCGGGCCGTCGAGCGGCGCGAGGGCGGCTGGTGGGTGCTCGGGGACAACGCGTTCGCGGGTGGCGACAGCACGGACTACGGCGTCGTCCCGGAGGAACTCGTGCTGGGGAAGGCCCGACTGCGTTACCGGCCGCTCAAGCCGGGTCAGCGCTCGCCGCTGGCCGCCGTGCGCTGGGCGCTGTCCGCCGTGCGGCCCGTCTTCCCCGACCGGTCGGCCTCCAGGCGTTTGCGGGCCCGGTAGGCGGCCACGTTGGCGCGGGTGGCGCAGCGGTCGGAGCAGTAGCGCCGGGAGCGGTTGGTCGAGGTGTCGAGGTAGGCGTTGCGGCACGGGGAGGCCTCGCACAGGCCCAGCCGGTCCACGCCGTACTCGGTGAGGTGGAACGCCAGGCCCATCGCCGCGATCGCCGCGTACCCGGCGGTGGCGTTGGACGGGTGGTCCGCCAGGTGCATGTGCCACAGCGGGCGGCCGTCGTCGTCGCGGAAGTCGTGCCCGGAGATCTGCGGGCTCACCGGGAACTCCAGCAGGAGCGAGTTGAGCAGGTCCACCGCGAGCGTCTCGTCGCCCTGGTCCGCCGCCTCGAAGACCGACCGCAGCCGGGCCCGGACCGAACGGAACCGAGTGACGTCGGCGTCGGTGGCGCGGCGGGCGCCCGTGCCGTAACCGCCGAACAGATCGCGGACGGCCTCCACCGAGGTCAGGGTGTCCTTGCCGCGGGCCGGGTCCTCGCTGTTGACCAGACGTACGGCGTAGTCCGAGTAATAGGCCAGTTCCACTTGTAGTCCTTACGGAGGCGTTCTATCGTCGTGGCACGGTCGGGTAACAGCTGATCGTGCTTCCAGGGTATTACGACAGCGAGCGGACAGGGGGCTCCCATGGCGACGGGTGTCGGCACCGACTGGCAGGCCTGGCAGGAGAGCTGGGACCGGCAGCAGGAGTGGTACATGCCGGACCGCGAGGAGCGGTTCCGGGTGATGCTCGACATGGTCGAGGCCCTCGTCGGGCCCCGGCCGCGCATCCTCGACCTCGCGTGCGGCACGGGAAGTATCACGGCGAGACTGCTCGCCCGGTTCCCGGAGGCGACCAGCACCGGCGTGGACCTCGACCCGGCGCTCCTCGCCATCGCCGAGGGCACGTTCGCGGACGACGAGCGGGTCACCCTCAGGACGGCCGACCTCAAGGACCCCGACTGGCCCGCGAAGCTGCCGTACGACACGTACGACGCCGTCCTGACCGCCACGGCCCTGCACTGGCTGCACAGCGAACCCCTCGCGGCCCTCTACGGCCGGATCGCGGAACTCGTCCGCGACGGCGGTGTCTTCATGAACGCGGACCACATGATCGACGAGACCACGCCCCGGATCAACGCGGCCGAACGCGCGCAGCGTCACCGGCACATGGATCAGGCCAAGCAGGACGGCGCCCTCGACTGGGCCGCATGGTGGCAGGTCGCTGCCGAGGACCCCGTCCTCGCCGGGCCGACGGCGCGCCGCTTCGAGATCTACGGCGAGCACGCCGACGGGGACATGCCGTCCGCCGCGTGGCACGCACGCGTGCTGCGCGAGAAGGGCTTCGGGGAGGCCCGGCCGGTGTGGTGCTCGCCGTCGGACACGCTGCTGCTCGCGCTCAAGTAGGGGCCATGCGAAAGGGGCGGTACGGGAATCCCGTACCGCCCCTTTCGGCGTCGTACCGCTAGAGCACCTTCGACAGGAACGCCTGCGTGCGCTCGTGCTGAGGGTTCGTCAGGACCTCGCGGGGGTCGCCGGACTCCACCACCACGCCGCCGTCCATGAAGACCAGGCTGTCGCCGACCTCGCGGGCGAAGCCCATCTCGTGGGTGACGACGACCATCGTCATGCCGGACTCGGCGAGGTCGCGCATGACGTCGAGGACGTCACCGACCAGCTCCGGGTCGAGCGCCGAGGTGGGCTCGTCGAAGAGCATCAGCTTCGGGTCCATCGCGAGCGCCCGGGCGATCGCCACGCGCTGCTGCTGGCCGCCGGAGAGCTGGGCGGGGTAGCTGTCCGCCTTGTCGGCCAGGCCCACCTTCTCCAGGAGCTCCCGCGCGCGTTCCCGGGCCTGGCTCCGGCCCATGCCCTTGACCTGGACCGGTGCCTCCATGACGTTGTCGAGGGCCGTCATGTGCGGGAACAGGTTGAACCGCTGGAACACCATGCCGATGTCCCGGCGCTGCAGCGCGACCTCGCTGTCCTTGAGCTCGTACAGCTTGTCACCCTTCTGGCGGTACCCGACCAGCTCGCCGTCGACGTAGAGCCGGCCGGCGTTGACCTTCTCCAGGTGGTTGATGCAGCGCAGGAAGGTCGACTTGCCCGAACCCGAAGGGCCGATGAGGCAGAAGACCTCGCCCCGCTTCACTTCCAGGTCGATGCCCTTGAGGACCTCCACCAGGCCGAAGGACTTGTGGACGCTCTCAGCCCTCACCATGGCGGTCATGTCACACGCCCCTTTCGCGACTGAAGGCCATCAGGTTGACCCTGATCTTCTGCCACGGCGTCGGCGGCAGGCTCCGGGACGAACCGCGGGCGAAACGGCGCTCCAGGTAGTACTGGAAGACGCTGAACACGCTGGTCATGACCAGGTACCAGATGGAGGCCACGAACAGCATCTCCATGACGGCGTACGACGTCGAGCCGATCGTCGAGGTGGCGCGCAGCAGTTCGTTGTAGGTCACCGCGTACACCAGCGACGAGGTCTTCAGCATGTTGATGAACTCGTTGCCCGTCGGCGGCACGATCACCCGCATCGCCTGCGGGATCACGATCCGGCGCAGCGTCCTGCCGTGGCTCATGCCGAGCGCGTGCGCGGCCTCCGTCTGGCCCTCGTCGACGGCCAGCAGGCCGGCGCGGCAGATCTCCGCCATGTACGCGGCCTCGTTCAGGCCGAGTCCCAGCAGGGCGCACATGAACGGGGTCATCACGTCCGTCATCTCGTCCTTGTAGATCGGACCGAGATTCAGCATCGGGAAGATCAGCGCCAGGTTGAACCACAGCAGCAGCTGGACGTAGACCGGGGTCCCGCGGAAGAACCAGATGTAGAACCAGGCCACCCAGCTCGTCACCGGGTTCTTGGAGAGCCGCATCACGGCCAGCACGACGCCGAGGACCACGCCCACGATCATCGCGAGGACGCTGATCAGCAGGGTGCGGCCGGCACCCGCGAGGACCGTGGAGTCGAACAGCTTGTCGCCGACCGCGCTCCACTGGATCTTCTCGGCGGTGGCGAACGCGTTGACCAGCAGGGCCACCAGCGCCAGCACGATGACCGCGCTGACGTAGCGGCCGTAGTGGCGGACCGGGATGGCCTTGATGGTCTCCGGTGCGAGGGAGGCCCGCGGCGGTGTGTCCGCGGGCTCCTTGTCGATCTTGTCAGTCACCGTGACTGCCCTTCAGTGGTGCGGGGTCCGTCACTTGCCGCCATTGACGACGGACTTGTCGATGGCACCGGTCTGGGCGCCCCACTTGTCCAGGACCTTCTTGTACGTGCCGTCCTCGATGATGGCGTTCACGGCCGCCTCCAGGGCGCTCGTGAGCTCCTTGTTGTCCTTGTTCACGGCGATGCCGAACGGGCCGGCGTCGACCTGCTCGCCGACGACCTCGAAGGCGTTGCCGCCATCGGCCTTGCGGGCGAGGTCGACGGCGACCGGGTAGTCGTTGACGCCCGCGACCGCGCCGCCCGACTTCACCCGGGTCTGGGCCTCGGTGTCGTTGTCGAACGACTCGATCGTCATCTTCTTCTTGCCGGCCTCGGTGCACGCCTTGGACTGCTTCTGCAGGGCCTGCTCGTAGGTCGTGCCGCGCTGCACGGCGACCTTCTGACCGCAGAGGTCCTCGATCGAGCCGATCTTCTTCGGGTTGCCCTTCTGGACGTAGATGGCGGTGCCGGCCGTGAAGTAGTCGACGAAGTCGACGCCGGGGCCGAGCTTCTTGCCGTCCTCGTCCAGGCCCTCCTGGCGCGCCTTGGTGTCCGTGATGGAGGACATGGCGACGTCGTAGCGCCCGGAGTTCAGGGAGCTGATCAGGCCGTCGAAGGAGCCCGAGGTGAACTGGAACTCCACGCCCAGCTGCTTGCCGAGCGCGGCCGCGATGTCGGGGTCGACGCCGACGATCTTGCCGCCCTCCTGGTACTCCATGGGGGCGTACTCGGCGTTGGTGCCGACCTTGATGACGCCGGCCTTCTGGATCTTCGCGGGCAGCTTGTCGAACAGCGGGGCCTTGCTGGACGACGCGGATTCCTTGGTGCTGCTGCCGCCGCTGTCCGTCTGGTCACCGCAACCGGTGAGAATCAGGGCGCCTGCGACCGCGATCGCACCTACCGCGGCTGTCCTGGTGCGCGCGACGGTCGTACGACGGGTGGAGCTTGCGGTCATGGTGGGTTCCTCCGGCGGATGGGTGGAGTTGCCGATGGGCGGGGCGGCTGCCGAGTGGTTCGGCAGCACTGCCTTCATTCCTCGGGTCGACGAGAGCACACGCCTTCGAGTGTCGCGACCTCGTGTGATGACGGCATCTTGCCATTCGGACTGGACCATTCTGGGGGCCGGTCATGTCAAAATCGGATAACGGGTGACCCCCGAACCGCACCATGTCCGTACATCACGACCGGACCATCTGCGGGAATCTGGCATTCCGGCCGGAAGATCTTCGGTCCGGGTCGCGGAGCGGATGACCGCGACCGGGCGGGGCCGCGGTGGGTTGAGCGGCGGTTCGGTGATCGTCAAGGGCCTGCTGATGGTTTGTCCGGATGGCCCTCCATGATTCATGTCACCGGCCTCGGATGATCGATGATCGATTTACGTTCCGGCATGTGACCTTGGACGTATTGGACTCGTCCCCGACGCCGGTCGTCCGGTAAGAAGGTTCTTTACACCCCTCATCCGGGGCTCAGGGCGCGTGTGCGGCGCGCCCGTCGTGTACCGGCCCGTACGCATCAGTGAACAGGGCCGTACGCGGTGCCCGCCCACTTCTCAACCAGGAGTGGCCACCCTCAAACCATGAAGACCTAAGGGGTAAGACAAAGTGGCAGCGGAGATCGTCAATCCTCGCAGCGACAGCGATACGGGACAGGACGGAGGGGCGGAGCCCCTCGATTCCTTCGACCCCGCGTTCGCGCTGCACCGCGGCGGCAAAATGGCTGTGCAGGCCACCGTGCCGGTCCGTGACAAGGACGACCTGTCCCTCGCGTACACGCCCGGCGTGGCGAAGGTGTGCAGCGCCATCGCCGAGCAGCCGGACCTCGTCCACGACTACACGTGGAAGTCATCGGTCGTCGCCGTCGTGACCGACGGTACGGCCGTGCTGGGGCTCGGTGACATCGGGCCCGAGGCCTCCCTCCCGGTCATGGAGGGCAAGGCGATCCTGTTCAAGCAGTTCGGCGGCGTGGACGCGGTTCCGCTCGCGCTGGCCTGCACGGACGTCGACGAGATCATCGAGACGGTGGTCCGTCTCGCGCCGTCCTTCGGCGGCGTGAACCTCGAGGACATCTCGGCCCCCCGGTGCTTCGAGATCGAGCGGCGGCTCCAGGAGCGGCTCGACATTCCCGTGTTCCACGACGACCAGCACGGGACCGCGGTCGTGACGCTGGCGGCACTGCGGAACGCCGCGCGGCTGAGCGGGCGGTCGATCGGGGATCTTCGTGCGGTGATCTCCGGTGCGGGTGCGGCGGGCGTGGCCATCGCCAAGATGCTCGTCGAGGCGGGCATCGGGGACGTCGCCGTCGCCGACCGCAAGGGTCTCGTGTCCGCCGAACGGGACGACCTCACGTCCGTGAAGCGGGAGCTGGCCGGGTTCACGAACAAGGCGGGGCTGTCGGGGTCGCTGGAGGACGCGCTCGCTGGTGCGGACGTCTTCATCGGCGTGTCCGGCGGTACGGTCGCGGAGTCGGCGGTCGCCTCCATGGCGGAGGGGGCCTTCGTGTTCGCGATGGCCAACCCGGACCCCGAGGTGCACCCGGATGTCGCGCACAAGTACGCGGCCGTGGTGGCCACCGGGCGGTCCGACTTCCCGAACCAGATCAACAACGTGCTGGCGTTTCCGGGGATCTTCGCGGGGGCGCTGCAGGTGCGTGCCTCGCGGATCACGGAGGGCATGAAGATCGCGGCGGCGGAGGCGTTGGCCGCGGTCGTCGGGGACGATCTGGCGGCGGACTACGTGATCCCGTCCCCGTTCGACGAGCGGGTGGCTCCGGCGGTTACGGCGGCGGTTGCCGCGGCGGCTCGGGCCGAGGGTGTTGCTCGCCGCTGAGTTCTGTTGCGTGTGGGGGTGGCCCTGTCCGGGTGTGGTTTCCGGGCGGGGCCATTTCTTTGCTTTCGGGTGCGGCTGATCGGGTGAGGGTGGGGTTGTCGGGTGGCTGCGGGCCGGTGGGGGGCGGGCGTTGTGCGCAGTTCCCCGCGCCCCTGAGTGCCTGCGGCGGCCTGTTTCGGCTTCGGTGGGGGTGCGTGTAGCGCGTGCGGGTGTGTTGTGGGTCGGGGCCGGGGTGGGGGGGGGTGTCCGTCCTCGGTCCGGCGGTTGCTGGTGCTTCAGCGGTTGCTCGGTATCGGACGCCGGCCGCTGCGGGCGGACACCCCCCACCCCCCACCCCCTCCCCTTGTCGCCGTACGCGGCCAACGGCCCGTCGTGGCGCGCGAGGTGGCGGACGGTCCGTCGTGGTGTGCGGGGTGGGGGTCGGTCCGTCGTGGCGCAGGGGAGCGCAACGCCCCAGGGGCGCGGGGAACTGCGCGACCAGCCCCTACCGGCCCGCAGCCGCGCAAGGGCCCGGTGCGGCACCCTCATAGGCGCCCGGCCCAAGCGCAGCGCACGCGGCCCGCGGGCAGCTGCGCGACCAGCCCCCGCTCACCCGACAACCCCATAGCCGCACCCGACCGCAAGAGGGCATGTGTCACAGCGCGCCCCGGTTCCCCCGTACCGCCGGCGGACCTATCGTCAAGGTCATGTTCGCTGTCTACGCCGCCCGAATCGACCGCGACAACCCGCTCTCGGGGCTGGAGTTGGGGGAGCGCCCGGCCCCCGAATCCCGCCCGGGTTGGAGCGTCGTCGACGTCAAGGCCGCTTCCCTCAATCACCATGACCTCTGGTCCCTGCGCGGCGTAGGCCTCGCGGAGGACAAGCTGCCGATGATCCTCGGCTGTGACGCCGCCGGTGTCGACGAGGACGGCAACGAGGTCGTCCTGCACTCCGTCATCGGTCAGAGCGGGCACGGCATCGGCCCCAAGGAGCCGCGTTCCATCCTCACCGAGCGTTATCAGGGGACGTTCGCCGAGAAGGTCGCCGTGCCGACCTGGAACGTCCTCCCCAAGCCGAAGGAGCTGTCCTTCGCGGAGGCCGCCTGTCTGCCCACGGCGTGGCTGACGGCGTACCGGATGCTGTTCACGAATGCCGGGGTCCGGCCCGGAGACTCCGTGCTGGTGCAGGGCGCGGGCGGTGGTGTCGCCACGGCCGCGATCGTGCTGGGGAAGGCCGCGGGGTTGCGGGTCTTCGCCACCAGCCGGGACGAGGCCAAGCGGAAGCGTGCGGTGGAACTCGGGGCCGTGGAGGCGCTGGAGCCGGGGGCGCGGCTGCCGCAGCGGGTGGACGCCGTCATCGAGACCGTGGGCGCGGCCACCTGGTCGCACTCCGTGAAGTCGCTCAAGCCCGGCGGCACGGTGGTCATCTCCGGTGCCACGAGCGGCGACCGCCCCTCGCACGCCGAACTGACCCGGATCTTCTTCCTGGAGCTCAAGGTCGTGGGGTCGACCATGGGGACCAAGGACGAGCTGGAGGACCTGCTCGCGTTCTGCGCGGCCACGGGTGTGCGGCCCGTGATCGACGAGGTGCTCCCGATGGACCGTGCGCGTGAGGGCTTCCAACGGGTGGAGTCCGGTGAGCAGTTCGGGAAGGTCGTGCTCACGAACGGCTGATTTCACCTTCCGTTCTTCCTGTCGGCGGCCGGCCCCTTCGAGGGCCGGCCGCCGATGTATGTCAACTGTGGTTGACGGGACGGTCATGTCAACGTAGGTTGACATCATGACCGAAGCAACGGATCTCGCCGCGCGCGCCGGCGATCGCGATCCCCGCGTGGGGCTGCGTGCCGTCGCCGCGCTGCGCAGGCTGCTGGAGCAGCTGGAGTCGGTGCAGGTGCGCAGTGCGCGCAATCAGGGCTGGTCGTGGCAGGAGATCGCCGCGGAACTCGGAGTGAGCAGGCAGGCCGTGCACAAGAAGTACGGGAGGCATTGATGTTCGAGCGGTTCACGAAGGACGCCCGGGCGGTGGTCATGGGTGCGGTCGAACATGCCGAGGGGGCTGGGACGGGTTCCGTGGACGCCGAGCATCTGCTGCTGGCGCTGCTGGACCGGGAGGCCAGTCGGGCCTCCTTCGCCCTGGCCGCTCTCGGGCTGGCTGAGCGTGGGGACGCCGTACGGGAGGCGCTGGGTGAGGCGCGACGGCGGGCCGGGCTGTCCCAGGCGGACGCCGAGGCGCTGGCCGGGCTCGGGATCGACGTCTCGGAGATCGTCGCCCGGGTCGAGGAGGTGCACGGGGTCGGGGCGATGGCCGGCGACCGGAAGGACAAGGGGTGGTGGTCCGGGCGGCGCTCCTTCGGGCGGGGCGCCAAGGAGATCCTGGAGAAGGCGCTTCGTATCGCCGTGGCCCGGCGGGACCGCCATGTCGGCGACGAGCACATCCTGCTGGC
The DNA here is from genome assembly GCF_001514145.1 of Streptomyces canus. Taxonomy (GTDB): domain Bacteria; phylum Actinomycetota; class Actinomycetes; order Streptomycetales; family Streptomycetaceae; genus Streptomyces; species Streptomyces canus. The sequence continues at coordinate 56,119 of NZ_KQ948657.1, read as the reverse complement.
CCTGACCGTCAGGCCGGGAGTGCCCGGGGAGGTCCTCGCCGACCACGGGGTGACCTACGAGTCGGTCGTGCGTGTCCTCTACGGCGGAGGAGAGGCGAAGGCCGGCTGAGGTCCGCGAGGGCGCCGACGTCGGTGACGGCGGCGCCCGTCCGGCTCACGCCTTCGGCGCTCGCAGCAGTGCCCCGATGTGGGCCGCCGCCGTCGACAGATGGCGGCGGGCGTCGCGCAGCTGGTCGGCCGTGATGCCGTGATCGCGGGCCGCGTCGCGGATGTCGTCGCGGAAGCGGTCGAGCAGGCGGTCCAGGTCGCGGGCCGGGTCACCGGTGGAGTCCTCGTGGGCCCAGGAAGGTTCGTACTCGGCGGGGAAGTCCTCCGGGGTGTGCGAGTACTGGGGGCCGGGTGGCGTTCCCTCGGCCTTCTCGGACTTCGCGCCGCCCCGGCCGAAGCCGAAGTCCTTCCCGAACTCCTTGCCGTAGTCCTTCCCGAACTCGCCGAACTCCTTGGCCAGTTCGGTCAGTCCCTCGCGCACCCCCGTCGGCCAGTCGCCGCGCGCGAAGTGGTCCTGCACCCGCTCCTGTACACGCTTGGCGATGCGCTGCACCTCCTCCTGCGCCTGCTCCCGCGCCCGGTCCTGGGCCTCCTTGGCCTGACGGCGGGCCCGCTGGGCCTCCTCGCGGGCGCGGCGGCTCTCGTCCTTGGCGCGCCGGGCCTGTTCCTTCCACTCCTGCTTGACGCGGCGCATCTCCTCCTTGGCGGTGCGCCACGCCTCCTTGTCGGCGTACTCCGCGAAGTCCCCGAAGGGGCCCTCGTGTTCGCCGGTGCCTTCCTTGGCGCCACCGCCCCGGCGGGCCTGGGTCGCGGCAGCCCGCATCTCGCGCCGCAGATCACCCGCCGCGCCGCGCACATCGGCCCGGATCTCGGCGGCGAGCTCGGCGACCGAGTCGCGGATCTCCAGCTCCAGGTCGGCCAGTTCACCACTGCGGTCGGCCAGCTCGGCGCGGCCCGCGTCCGTGATGGAGTACACCTTGCGGCCGCCCTCGGTGGTGTGGGTGACCAGGCCCTCCGCCTCCAGCTTGGACAGCCGGGGGTAGACGGTGCCCGCCGAGGGGGCGTACAGGCCCTGGAAACGCTCCTCCAGAAGCCGGATCACCTCGTAACCGTGGCGCGGGGCCTCGTCCAGCAGCTTCAACAGGTAGAGACGGAGGCGGCCGTGGGCGAAGACGGGAGGCATGTCAGAGCACCTTCTTGTCGGTCGTGCCGTCGGCCGGGGCGCGGGACGGGTCGTCCGTCGGGTCGTCCGTCCGTTCGTCCGTGGGATCGTGGGCGTCCGTGAGGTCGGGGTCGTCGGCCGGGCCGGAAAGGGAATTGTCCCCCGAGGCGCCGCCCTCGCCGTCCACCGGGCCGGCGGCGCCGGCCGGTCCGGCGCCCGTGGGACCGTCCTTCACGAAAGGATCCGTCTCCCACGGCTCCTCCTCGTCCTCCCGGGGCGGGCGGCGCAGGAGGGCGATGGAGCCGGAGACGGTGGTCGCGCGGAGCTTGCCGGTCCCGGCGCCGAGGCGGCCGGTGACCTTGTGGGCGCCCCACTGGCCGTGCACGCGCAGGCCGTCGAAGGCGTTGGAGATCGTCCCGCTCGCGGTGTTGGCCTCCACCTCCGCGTCCGCGGGCTGGGGGAGCCGGATGGCGATCTCACCCGAGACGCTGGTCAGCCGGACCTCGGTGGGGCCCTCCGGATCGAGGTCCACGATCATCGAGCCGCTGACGGAGTCGGCCCGCACGGAGGGGCCGGAGCCCTCCACGACGGTGAGATCCCCGGAGACCGAGTTGAAGCGCAGGTCACCGGTGACGGCCTGCGCCTCCAGGTTCCCGGAGACGGTGTCGGCGCGGACGGGTCCGGAGAGGCCGACGAGGGTCGTGTCGCCGTTGACCCCCTTCACCACCGACGGGCCGCGCACCCCCGACACGACGGCGGCGGCGCTGACCACACCCACCTCGACGCGGGTGTCGGCCGGCACGGCCAGCGAGACGACGGCGCTGCGCCGCCAGCCCTTGCGGTCGAGCCACTTGAGGAAGCCCTTCCAGGGCAGGTCCTCGTAGGCGACCGTGAGGGTGCCGCCCTCCTGGGTGACGACCAGAGGCGGTCCCTCGATCTCGGACACCTCCAGGCGTGCGGAACCTTCGTCCGTGCCCACCACGTTCACCGTTCCGTTGACGATGCGCACGTGGAGTTCGCGTACGGGCTCGTCGAAGGTGAGCTTCCTGGGCTCCGTGACGGACCACTCGGGCATGGTGCAGACCTCCCCGTAGCAACGCGCCATATCGCGTCTCCTGCAATTCACGATATATCGTGGGGAGTGAAAGTCAAGACACTCTGGGTCACCGCCCTGGCCGTCGACGCTCCCTGGCTCGTTCTCGCCCTGTGGCGGGACCGACCGCGGCGGCTACCCATCGCGTCCGGCTTCCGCCGCCCTGTGGGCCACGTCTGGCTCGCCGGCGGCACTCCGGCGGGCGGAGGGCAAGGCCATGCGCACCTTCGCGGCCCGTCTGGCCCTCGCACCGACACGCATGGGCCTGGGCCTCCCTGCCGGCCCCGCTCCCGGCGAACCGACCGACTGCCTCCGCGCGGTGGCCCGGGACCAGCCGGAGGAAGTGGTCGCGGGAGCCGCCTCACCCCGTGGCTCCCCTGGTCCGGCGACCCGAAGGCCCCGCCCCTGGCCCAGCCGGCGGCAGGTCTCCCGCTGGCCGCCTGGGCCCTGCGCTACCTCAGCGGCGGCCGCGGCTCACGTTGGGAGCGCTGCGGCCGGCCCACGGGGCGCTCGGGCTGTCGTACGACCTGACGCACCTCCGCGACAGACCCCCGCGACCGACCGCCGCCACGAAAAGCGGGGCACCTCAGGGGTGCCCCGTGATGGAGAAGCCGTAAGGCCCTATTCGTCGTCCTCGTCGTCCTCGTCGTCCAGCCGGGCCAGCCACGTGGCCAGCCGCTCCACCGGTACCTCGAAGTCGGGATTGAGGTCGACGAACGTCCGTAGCTGCTCGGCGAGCCACTCGAAGGTGACTTCCTCCTCGCCGCGCCGCTTCTCCAGTTCCTCGATGCCACGGTCCGTGAAGTACATGGCTCAAGGATAAGTGCGCCGAAACGGCCGGGCCGCACCCCCGGAGAGGGGGTGCGGCCCGGTCACGCACAGCCTTCGAGAGCGGTTACGCGTCGAACACCTCACGCACCAACTGCTCCTGCTCGGCCTGGTGCCGCTTCGCCGAGCCCACCGCCGGGGACGAGCCGTGCGGGCGGGAGATCCGCCGCAGCCGCTCGCCGTGCGGGATGTCCGCGCCGACCGCCAGGTCCAGGTGGTCGATCAGGTTGAGGGCGATGAAGGGCCACGCGCCCTGGTTCGCCGGCTCCTCCTGGGCCCAGAGGTACTTCTCGGCGTTCGGGTACTTGGCGATCTCGGCCTGGAGCTCGGCACCCGGAAGGGGGTACAGGCGCTCGACGCGGATGATCGCCGTGTCCGTGACACCGCGCTTCTGACGCTCGGCGTCGAGGTCGTAGTAGACCTTGCCGGCGCAGAAGACGACCTTCTTGACCGCGGCCGCGTCCACCGACGTGTCGCCGATGACCGGGCGGAACTGACCCGACGTGAACTCCTCCGTCTTCGACGCGGCGGCCTTGAGGCGCAGCATCGACTTCGGGGTGAAGACCACCAGCGGCTTGTGGTGCGGGTTGTGCACCTGCCACCGCAGGAGGTGGAAGTAGTTCGACGGGAGGGTCGGCATCGCGACCGTCATGTTGTTCTGGGCGCAGAGCTGGAGGAAGCGCTCCACGCGCGCGGACGAGTGGTCCGGGCCCTGGCCCTCGTAGCCGTGGGGGAGGAGCAGCGTCACACCGCTCGTCTGGCCCCACTTCTGCTCCGCCGCCGAGATGTACTCGTCGACGATCGTCTGCGCGCCGTTGACGAAGTCACCGAACTGCGCCTCCCACAGCACGAGCGCGTCGGGGCGGGCCAGCGAGTAGCCGTACTCGAAGCCCATGACCGCGTACTCGGACAGGAGGGAGTTGTAGACGTTGTAGCGGGCCTGGTCCTCGGCGAGGTACTGGAGCGGGGTGTGCTCCTCGCCTGTCTCCCGGTCGATCAGGACCGCGTGGCGCTGGCCAAACGTACCGCGCTGCGAGTCCTGGCCGGAGAGGCGGACCGGGGTGCCCTCGAGGAGCAGGGAGCCCACGGCCAGCGTCTCGCCCATGCCCCAGTCGATCGTGCCGTCCTCGACCATCGACGCCCGGCGCTGCAGCTGCGGCAGCAGACGCGGGTGGACGTGGAAGGTGTCGGGGATGTTGACCTGGGACTCGGCGATCCGCTTCACGGTCTCCGAGGAGATCGCGGTGTTCACGGCGACCGGGAACTCGGCCTGCGGGTCGGAGACGGGTCCGGCGGCCGGCTGGGCCGTGACGGCCTCGCGGACCTCGGTGAAGACCTTCTCCAGCTGGCCCTGGTAGTCCTGCAGGGCCTGCTCGGCCTCTTCCAGGGTGATGTCGCCGCGACCGATCAGGGACTCGGTGTACAGCTTGCGCACCGAGCGCTTCTTGTCGATCAGGTCGTACATCAGCGGCTGGGTGAAGGCCGGGTTGTCCGACTCGTTGTGACCGCGGCGGCGGTAGCAGATGAGGTCGATCACCACGTCCTTGTTGAACGCCTGGCGGAACTCGAAGGCCAGACGGGCCACGCGGACCACGGCCTCCGGGTCGTCGCCGTTCACGTGGAAGATCGGGGCCTCGATCATCCTCGCCACGTCCGTCGCGTACATCGACGAGCGGGAGGACTCCGGGGCGGCCGTGAAGCCGACCTGGTTGTTGATGACGATGTGGACCGTGCCGCCGGTGCGGTAACCCCGCAGCTGCGACATGTTCAGGGTCTCGGCCACCACGCCCTGGCCCGCGAAGGCCGCGTCGCCGTGCAGGGCGACCGGCAGGACCGTGAAGTCCGTGCCGCCCTTGTTGATGATGTCCTGCTTGGCGCGGGTGATGCCCTCGATGACCGGGTCGACCGTCTCCAGGTGGGAGGGGTTCGCCGCCAGCGAGACCTTGATCTGCTCGCCGTCCAGGCCCGTGAAGGTGCCCTCGGCGCCCAGGTGGTACTTCACGTCACCGGAGCCGTGCATCGACTTCGGGTCGAGGTTGCCCTCGAACTCGCGGAAGATCTGCGCGTACGACTTGCCGACGATGTTCGCCAGGACGTTCAGCCGGCCGCGGTGGGCCATGCCGATGACGACCTCGTCCAGGCGGGACTCGGCGGCCGAGTCCAGCACCGCGTCGAGCAGCGGGATGACGGACTCGCCGCCCTCCAGGGAGAAGCGCTTCTGGCCGACGTACTTCGTCTGCAGGAAGGTCTCGAAGGCCTCCGCCGCGTTCAGCCGGCGCAGGATGCGCAGCTGCTCCTCGCGCTCCGGCTTGGTGTGCGAGCGCTCGATGCGGTCCTGGATCCACCTGCGCTGCTTCGGGTCCTGGATGTGCATGAACTCGACGCCGGTGGTGCGGCAGTACGAGTCGCGCAGCACACCGAGGATGTCGCGCAGCTTCATCAGGGACTTGCCGGCGAAGCCGCCGACCGCGAACTCCCGCTCCAGGTCCCACAGGGTGAGGCCGTGCTCGGTGATGTCCAGGTCGGGGTGCTTGCGCTGGCGGTACTCCAGCGGGTCGGTGTCGGCCATGACGTGGCCGCGGACCCGGTAGGAGTGGATCAGCTCGAAGACGCGGGCGGCCTTGGTGACGTCGTCGTCGTGCGAGGCGTCGATGTCCTTGAGCCAGCGGACCGGCTCGTAGGGGATGCGCAGCGCCTCGAAGATCTCGTCGTAGAAGCCGCCCTCACCGAGGAGGAAGTTCGCGACGATCCGCAGGAACTCGCCGGAGGCGGCACCCTGGATGACCCGGTGGTCGTAGGTCGACGTGAGCGTCATGACCTTGGCGATGCCGAGCTTGTTCAGGGTGTCCTGGGAGGTGCCCTGGAACTCCGCCGGGTAGTCCATGGAGCCGACGCCCATGATGACCGACTGGCCGGGCATCAGGCGGGGCACGGAGTGGACCGTGCCGAGGCCGCCGGGATTCGTCAGGGAGACCGTCACACCGGTGAAGTCGTCCATCGTCAGCTTGCCGTCACGGGCACGGCGGACGATGTCCTCGTAGGCCTGCCAGAACTCGAAGAAGTTCAGCGTCTCGGCCTTCTTGATGCCCGCGACGACCAGCTGGCGGTCGCCGTTGGGCTTCACCAGGTCGATGGCGAGGCCGAAGTTGACGTGCGGCGGCTTGACGAGGGTGGGCTTCCCGTCCTTCTCCGCGTAGTGCCAGTTCATCGACGGCATGGCCTTGATGGCCTGCACCATCGCGTAGCCGATCAGGTGCGTGAAGGAGATCTTCCCGCCCCGGGCCCGCTTCAGATGGTTGTTGATGACGATGCGGTTGTCGAAGAGCAGCTTCACCGGGACCGCGCGCACGGACGTGGCCGTGGGCAGCTCCAGGGAGGCGTTCATGTTCTTCGCGACCGCGGCGGCGGGACCGCGCAGGGTCACCATCTCCGGGCCCTCCGCGGAGGAACCCGCAGCGGCGGCGGGCTTCGCAGCGGCGGCGGCCGGCTTCGCAGCGGCCGGCTTGGCAGCCGGGGCGGCCTGAGCCGGAGCGGCGGCCGGAGCGGCCTTGGCGGGGGCCGGAGCCGCGGCGGCCGGCTTGGCGGCCGGAGCAGCGGCCGGGGCCGGCGCGGCGGCCTGAGCCGGAGCGGTGGGGGCCGGTGCGGCCGCGGCCGTGGTGGTGGTCTCCGCGGCCCCCGCGGCCGCGGTACCCGCCGCAGCCGGAGCGGCGGCCCCCGACTTGTAGTCGGCGAAGAAGTCCCACCAGGCACGGTCTACCGAATTCGGGTCCTGGAGGTACTGCTGATAGATCTCGTCGACGAGCCACTCGTTCGGGCCGAACGCGGCAGCGGGGTTCTTGCCCGCTTGGTCTGCGTCGGTCGAGATGCTCGAGTTACTGGGGGACTGTGGCGACACGGCGGCAACCGCCCTCTTCCGCTTCTCACAAGGTGATGGACAGCGGGAATAAAGGCTACGCCCCCAAGACGGTGAAGGTCAGGCCGGGCCGGTCCATCGTCGTGTAAGTCACATCAAAGAGCGGGTTTCGGGGGCGGAAATGGCGGGAAACAAGCGTGGTTCCGCTGCGTGAATCCACGGGAGGGAAGCACCGAGCGGGGCTCTGCGCGACGATGGCGCGGCCCTCTGCCTGATCACACGTGTCCGTCGGCGCGGAACAGAGATGGATCTTGTGGCTCCGCTTCGAACTTTACGTCAACTTGGCAGAGATGGAAGTCCTGGAAGGGTGACAAGGATCCTGCAGCCCCGATCGGATTCAGCCACTCCGATCCGGCCGCCGTGCAGATCCACCGCCCAGCGGGCGATGGCGAGCCCGAGTCCGGTGCCGCCGTCGCTGCCCGGTCCGTGCGGCCGCCTGACCTGGCCGCGGTTGAACCGCTCGAAGACGCGGTGCCACTCCGAGCGCGGAATGCCGGGGCCCTCGTCGAGAACCTCCAGCTCGAGCGACTCCGGCAGGGACCCGCGCCGCGCCTTGACCGTCACCCGGCCGTGCGCCGGGCTGTGCTTGACCGCGTTGTCGATGAGGTTGGCGACGACCTGGTGGATGCGCTCCGGGTCGGCGTGAGCGGTGAGCTCCGGCGGGGACACGTCGAGGTGCAGATGGACGTCGTTGCGGGTGTGACTGCCGGACCCGGACGCGATGCCCCCGCGCGCGGTGGCGACCATGTTGGCCTCCTTCAGCACGCCCGACAGATACGGCCACACCTCGAAACGGCGCTTTTTCAGCGGTACGACGCCGTTGTCGAGCCGCGACAGGTCCAGCAGCGTCTCCACCAGCCGGCCGAGCCGCTCGGTCTGCTTCAGGGCCGTGCGCATGGTCTCGGGGTCGGCCTGGGTGACCCCGTCGACGATGTTCTCCAGCACCGCGCGCAGGCCCGCGATGGGCGTGCGCAGCTCATGGGAGACATTTGCCACAAGTTCCTTGCGCTGGCGTTCCTGGGCCTCCAGGTCGTCCGCCATGCGGTTGATCGTCTGGGCCAGGTCGCCCAGCTCGTCCCGGCGGTTCTCCCGCACCCGGCGGGTGTAGTCGCCGTGCGAGATGGACCGGGCGACCGCGTTCATGTCGTCCAGCGGCGCGGTGAGCGAATGCGCCACGAACTGCGTAATGAGCAGTGTGGCGATCATCGAGAAGACCGTGATGAAGCGCAGCTCGGTCGCCGTGCGCATCGCGATCATCATCAGCCCGGTGGTGATGAGGACCGCGATGACGACCAGCGCGCCCAGCTTGGTCTTGATCGAGAACGGGCTCACGCCACCCCAGGGTTCCTTGGGGCTTCTCCGGACGGCCGGACCCTCGCTCATGGCGTCGGCGTCTCCAGGGCGTAGCCCACGCCGTGCACCGTACGGATCCGCTCGGCGCCGATCTTCCGGCGCAGTGCCTTGATGTGGCTGTCGACCGTGCGGGTGCCGGAGGCGTCCGCCCAGTCCCAGACCTCGGCCAGCAACTGCTCACGGGAGAGCACCGCGCGCGGGGTGTTGGCCAGGCACACCAGGAGGTCGAACTCGGTGGGCGTCAGATGCACGTCCTCCGAGCGCACCCGCACCCGGCGCTGCGCGTGGTCGATCTCCAGCTCGCCGAGCCGGAGAATGCCGGACCGGGGCGTCGCGGCGGCCAGTGCGGCCCGCTCGACCCGCCGCAGCAGGACGTGCACGCGCGCGGCCAGCTCACGCATCGAGAACGGCTTGGTCATGTAGTCGTCCGCGCCGACGCCGAGCCCGACCAGCATGTCGGTCTCGTCGTCCCGCGCGGTGAGCATCATCACCGGCACCGGACGGGCGGCCTGCACACGGCGGCAGACCTCGAGACCGTCGAAGCCGGGCAGCATGATGTCGAGGATCAGCAGGTCCGGCTGCCAGGCCTCTGCCGTGTCCACCGCCGACGGACCGTCGACCGCTGTTTGCACGAGGAATCCCTCGGCGCGCAGGCGGGTCGCGATGGCGTCGACGATCGTCGGATCGTCCTCGACGACCAGAACCCGGCGCTGTGCGCCCGGCGTGGCCGTCGTGCCGTTGTGGGAGGTGTGTGTCTGCTCCATCGCCCGCCCCTGGGGAGTGCTTTCCGGAACCATGTGGGGTGATTCCTTGTCTGCGCATGACTGCGATTGACGCTTGAATGATCGGCGTAGGGAAGCAGAGTACGGGGAGTCATCACCCCTTTGCTATCCAGGTCGGACGGCGAGATGCACGACGTCGGGTACGCCCCGGGCAACGGGGATCTCCTCGGTACGTACCTGCTGGAACCCGGCATTTGCTAGGGATCCCTCAAATTCCGCAGAGGGTTTCGCGGACCACACGGCCAGTACCCCGCCCGGCTTCAACACCCTTGCGCAGCTTGTGAGTCCGGCACGCGCGTAGAGTCCGCCGTTGCCCTCCGTGACCGTCCAGCCGGGCCCGTTGTCGATGTCGAGGCACAGCACGTCAAAAGTGGCGCATGTCTCATTGACGAATCCGACTAGATCCGTTTCCAGAATGTTCGTCCGGGGATCGGCGAGCGCCTCGGCCGAGAGCGCCGAGAGCGGGCCCGCGCGGTGCCAGTCGACGATCGCCGGTTCCCGCTCCACGACCGTGATCCGGCCCCAGCGCGGATTCGCGGCCGCGTGTGCGAGCGAGAAGCCGACGCCGAGGCCGCCGATGAGGACGTGCGGGGCGGGGCGGTCGTCGAGGGCGTCGAGCGCCGCGTCGACGAGCATCCGCTCCGAGCGTCCGTCGGAGGTGTCCATCAGGAAGCAGCCGTTGGCGATGATCTGGAGCAACTCGCCGTGGCGCCGCAGGACGACCTCCCCGTAGGGGCCCTCGCGACGGTCCAGGACTTCGGGAATGTCGTACGAGGTGGGCATCGGCCCATTCTGGCAGGTACGGCGTCCCGACCGGGACTTCTTGAGAAGTCCCTGTGAATGGGCGGCGAGGTGGCGCAGGTCACAGACAGCGGATGGGTCGGGCGCGAAGGCTGGGGTGAAAGGGAAGGAGCAGCTCACCTTGGAACGGACCGTGCCTGCCACTCCTTCCGACGACGCGCCCGCCCCCGCGCCGGTGGCGGGCCTGCTCGACGGCATGCCCCGGCAGCGGGAACGGGGCATGACGGGTGCCGTCGAGACACCGGCGACACCCCCGCCAACGGCCGCCCCGGACAGCCGACTTCGCGTCCTCCGCCTCAGGCGGCTGTTCCCCACCCCCGCCGGGACCCCGTTCACCTTCGTCTACGGTGCCGTCCTGGCCGTGGTCTCGCTCGTCGCCGCGCATCTCGACCCCGCCCTCGTGCACACCCTGCACCAGGGCTCCAGCACCGATGTCGCCCACCTCGTGCGGACACCCGTGCTGGTGCTGGTCGCCAGCGCCTTGTGGATCGCGGGCGGGATCCTCTCGCCGTACGCCGTCGCCCTGCTGTTCGTCCTGACCGCACTGGAGCGGCGGATCGGTGGCGTGCGCACGGCCGGTGTCTTCCTGCTCGGGCATGTCGGGGCGACCCTCGCCACGGAGGTCCCCATAGGACTCGCGGTCCTGGTCGGGCATCTGCCCGCCACCTCACTGCACCGCCTCGACTACGGAGTCAGCTTCGGTGTGGCCGCGAGCCTCGGCGCGCTGTCGGGGCTGCTCGGGCCGTGGCTGGGCCGGCCGTTGCTGGCCCTCTTCGGCTGGATGCTCGTGACGAACCTGATCGGGTTCACCGACCCGATGACCGACTGGGGCCACCTGATCGCCCTGACGATCGGCGTCGCGACCTGGCCGGCGGTACGGCGGTGGCACCGTGCGCGCCAGCCCTTCGCCGGTCGCTGGGTGCAGTGACTCGCAGGGTTGTCGACGCGGCTGACGGGTGGCCGGCCTGCTCCCCAAGTCCCGGCAAGCCATTGCGATGTCAGCGGCCCGGCGTCCAGACGTACGGCGTCGTCGTGGTCACCGCGTGCATGCCGAGCCTGCGCAGAATGGGCGCGCTGTCGTCGGACGCGTCCACGTGCAGATACGTGACCCCGCGGGAGACGGCGAGAGCGGCGCGTACGGCGACCAGCGCGCGGTAGATGCCCCTGCCCCGCCACTCGGCGAGCGTGGATCCGCCCCACAGGCTCGCGAACCCCGTGCCCGTGCGGAACACCAGCCAGGCGGCGCACACCACTTCGCCGTCCGCCTCGGCGACGTACACCGCGATGTCGTCCGGTGCGGCGGCCACCCTGCCGATCAGGTCGTCGGCGAGCCAGCTCCAGTCCTCGCCCCACACCGCCGACTCCATCGCGGCGATCCGGCGCATGTCCGCGTCCGCGGTGACGCGGCGCACGGTGACGCCTTCCGGTGGCGCGGGCTGTCGTACGGCCATCTCGGCGGCCCGGCCGACCAGTACCGTCTCCCGCTCCTCGGGCACGAAACCGGCCGCGCGGAGTCGTTCGGTGAGGTCGGCCGGGGTGTCGTGGGAGCGGGTCTTCCATTCGACGGCCTCGCCGCGTGCCGCGAAGAAGTCACGTTGCCGCGCGATGAGTTCGTCGAGCGCGGCGCCGTCGACGCCGAGGTCGCGCGGCCCGCTCACGAACCCGCGGAACTGGCCGACGATCCTGAGCAGCGGTCCGTCCTGGTCGTACGTCACCCCCGTGGGCGGGGTCGGGGGAGCGCCACGCATCTGGTCGTCGTAGGCGGAGAGGAGGGGCTGTATGTCTGCGGTGGTCATGGTCGTTCTTTCCCCCGGTCGTCTCGGTCGTCTCGGTCATCTGGGTCGTTCGGGGCGTCGCCCCGCACGCGCGCGGGGACGTACTGGTCGTGCCGCCGTCCGCGTGGAGGAGGGCGTGGCGCATGGTGCCCTCCAGCCGGAAGCCGGCCCTCTCCGCCACCCGGCAGGAGGCATCGTCGGCGACGGCGTGGCAGAGGGTGAGGCGGTGCAGACCGAGATCGTGCAGCGCCCGGTCGGTCAGCACGGGCAGCACCCAGTAGGCGATCTCGGCGTGGCCCCGGTGGACGTTGACGCAGCCCTCTCCCGCCGCCCCCCCGCATCCGCCCGATACGCGCCGGCCTCGTCCTCGGTCGGCGTCGGCAGCAGGGTCGCGCGCCAAGGGGCCCGAGTTCCAGTCCGCCGGGAAGAGCGAGGACCCGCCGGGCGTTGTCCGCCATGCGGCCGGCGGGAACCACCGGAGGTATCGGGGCGATCACCGGCGCAGCATGACAGAGGCCGTCCCCTGTCGCCTCCGGGTTTTCCGTGGGTGGCGACGGACGGTCACCCGGCGTCCGGTCCCACGAACTTCGCACTGGTGAGCGGAGCTTCCACATGCCAGCCCAGATACTCGTACAGCCCCCGCCCCGCCGGCGTTCCCGCGAGGACGCCGGTCTCGGCGCCCGTGTCGGTCGCCACGGCCTGGAGTGTGCGCATGACGACGCTGCCCAGCCCCCGGCGCCGATGGGCGGTCACGGTCTCGATCTGGTCGAAGACGGCGGTCGCGCCGGTCGGGGTGACCTGACCGCGCGCCGCGAGGGAACCGTCGGGCGCGGCGACGAGTACACGGGTGACGCCGCCGACGGACCAGGTGCGCAGCCGGTATCCGTCGGGGGCCGCGGTCCGGTGCGCCGGTGCGGTCAGCGGGACCGTCATCAGGTAACCCGGCTCGGGATCCACCCACCAGCCCTCGTCCAGCCAGGGCCCGACCACGTCCGGGTCCTGGAACACCTTGAGCCACACCCCGGCCCCGGTCACCCCGCCCGCCACCTTGCGCACGACCCCTTCGTCCACGTCGTCGCCCAGCGCGTCGAACACGTGCCGCGACACCTGCGCGACCTGCCCCACGTCGACGGTGAACCCCCACGGCTCACGCTGCGGCGTCGCCGCCCCGCGGGACACGACCCAGCCGGTCACCCACGCCTGTACGAGTCCGTCCATGACATCCCCCTGTAATGACCGCTAGCGGTATGTGTCTATTACTGGGTGACCTTAGGGCCCGAACCGCGGATTCCGGCAGCTGTGATCGCCGACAGCGAACAGGCGAGTGGGTGGGGAACATTCGAAGGCGGCTATGCATTGAGTCGGCATAGCTCAACTTGACTGCCTAAGGGGAGATCATGGCTTCGACGTCCACACCGCTCACCCTGCCCGTGCTGCCGCTCGACGACGAGGTCGTGCTGCCCGGAATGGTGGTTCCGCTGGATCTGAACGACACCGACGTCCGTGCCGCGGTGGAGGCCGCTCAGGCCGCCGCCCGCTCGGAACCCGGAAAGCCGAAGGTCCTTCTGGTGCCACGCATCGACGGCGAATACGCCGGCACCGGTGTGCTCGGCACCATCGAGCAGGTCGGCCGGCTGGCCGACGGCGACCCGGGCGCACTCATCCGCGGCCGGAGCAGGGTGAAGATCGGTGCGGGGACCACCGGCCCGGGCGCCGCCCTGTGGGTCGAGGGGACCACGGTCGACCAGACCGTCCCCGAACCGCTGCCCGGTCACGTCACCGAACTGGTCAAGGAGTACAAGGCCCTCGCCACCGCCTGGCTGCGCAAGCGCGCCGCCTGGCAGGTCGTCGACCGGGTGCAGGCCATCGACGACGTCTCCACCCTTGCCGACAACTCCGGTTACTCGCCCTTCCTGACCACCGAGCAGAAGGTCGAACTGCTGGAGACGGCCGACCCGGTCGCCCGCCTCAAGCTCGCCACCCAGCAGCTCCGCGACCACCTCGCCGAGCAGGACGTCGCCGAGACCATCGCCAAGGACGTCCAGGAGGGCGTCGACAAGCAGCAGCGGGAGTTCCTGCTCCGCCGTCAGCTGGAAGCCGTACGCAAGGAACTGCGCGAGCTCAACGGCGAACAGGAGGGCGAGGAGTCCGACGACTACCGCGCCCGCGTGGAGGCGGCCGACCTGCCCGAGAAGGTGCGGGAGGCCGCCCTCAAGGAGGTCGACAAGCTGGAGCGGTCCAGCGACCAGTCTCCTGAGGGTTCCTGGATCCGGACCTGGCTGGACACGGTCCTCGAACTGCCGTGGAACGAACGGACCGAGGACGCGTACGACATCCAGGGCGCCCAGGCGATCCTCGACGCCGAGCACGCGGGCCTCCAGGACGTGAAGGAGCGGATCACCGAGTACCTGGCGGTGCGCAAGCGCCGCAGCGACCGCGGGCTGGGTGTCGTCGGCGGCCGGCGCGGCGGTGCCGTCCTGGCCCTGGTCGGGCCGCCCGGCGTCGGCAAGACCAGCCTCGGGGAGTCCGTGGCCCACGCCATGGGCCGCAAGTTCGTCCGCGTCGCCCTCGGTGGCGTACGGGACGAGGCGGAGATCCGCGGCCACCGGCGGACGTACGTCGGCGCGCTGCCCGGCCGGATCGTGCGGGCGATCAAGGAGGCCGGGTCGATGAACCCGGTGGTCCTGCTCGACGAGATCGACAAGGTGGGCTCCGACTTCCGCGGCGACCCCGCGGCGGCCCTCCTGGAGGTCCTGGACCCGGCGCAGAACCACACCTTCCGCGACCACTACCTCGAGGTCGAGCTCGATCTGTCGGATGTCGTCTTCCTCGCCACGGCCAACGTGCTGGAGGCGATCCCGGAGGCGCTGCTCGACCGGATGGAGCTGGTCCGGCTCGACGGGTACACCGAGGACGAGAAGATTGTCATCGCCCGTGACCACCTGCTCCCGCGCCAGCTGGAGCGGGCGGGGCTCGCCAAGGACGAGGTCGTCATCGACGAGAGCGCGCTGCGCAAGCTCGCCGGCGAGTACACCCGCGAGGCGGGCGTCCGCACCCTGGAGAGGTCCGTCGCGAGGCTGCTGCGCAAGGTGGCGGCCCAGCACGAACTGGGCGAGCGGGAGCTGCCGTTCACCGTCACGGACGCGGAACTGCGCGGTCTGATCGGCCGGCCGCACCACGTGCCCGAGTCGGCCCAGGACCCGGCGGAGCGCCGTACGGCGGTCCCCGGGGTGGCGACCGGACTCGCGGTCACCGGAGCGGGCGGAGACGTGCTGTTCGTCGAGGCGTCGCTGGCCGACCCGGAGACGGGCGCGGCGGGTCTGACGCTGACCGGCCAGCTGGGTGACGTGATGAAGGAGAGCGCGCAGATCGCGCTGAGCTTCCTGCGGTCGCGCGGCGCGGAGCTCGAACTGCCGGTCGGCGACCTGAAGGACCGGGGCGTGCACATCCACTTCCCGGCGGGCGCGGTCCCGAAGGACGGCCCGAGCGCGGGCGTCACCATGACGACGGCGCTGGCCTCGCTGCTCTCCGGCCGCCTGGTCCGCACGCACGTGGCGATGACGGGCGAGGTCTCGCTGACCGGCCGGGTCCTCCCGATCGGCGGCGTGAAGCAGAAGCTGCTCGCCGCGCACCGCGCCGGGGTGACGACCGTCATCATCCCCAAGCGCAACGAGGCCGACCTGGACGACGTCCCGGCGGAGGTGCTGGACAAGCTCGACGTCCACGCCGTCACCGACGTCCGCCAGGTCCTGGAGCTGGCGCTGTCCCCGGCGACCAACGGGGCGACGCCGGAGGTTCCGGTGGCGGCGTGAGGCCGTAGTCCTCAGCGGGCTCGGCCCGCGGCTGCCGGACGAGGTGAAGGCCCGGGTTCTCGTGAGGGAGGCCCGGGCCTTCGCCGTACGCCGGGGTGGGTCAGCCGGCGGCGAGCGCCTGTACGCGGTCCAGGGCGCCGTTGAACCGGTCGTGGTCGCCGACCGTCGGACCGGAGGAGGTGTACTGCCACATGGTGTACGTGCTCCAGCCGGCCGGGAGGGTGCCCGCCGTCGAGGCGTACCGGGCGATCCACAGCGGGTTGGCGGAGAAGCCGCCGTAGTTCCCGGTGCACTGGCTCCACCAGTTGGTGGCCGTGTAGATGACGGCGTGGCGGCCGGTGCGCGCCTTGTACCGGTTCAGGAAGTCGCGGATCCAGGTGACCATCGCGCTCTGCGACTTGCCGAAGCAGGCGTCGCCGTACGGGTTCCACTCGATGTCGAGGGTGCCGGGCAGGGTCCTGCCGTCCTGGTACCAGCCGCCGCCGCTGTCGACGAAGTAGTCGGCCTGCGTCGCGCCGCTGCTGGTGTCCGGGGTGGCGAAGTGATAGGCGCCGCGGATCATGCCGACGTCGTTGGAGCCGGTGTACTGCTGGCTGAAGTAGGGATTCCTGTAGTACGTCCCCTCACTCGCCTTGGTGTACGCCCAGCGCACCCCGCTGTTCCACAGGGTCGACCAGGAGACGTTGCCCTGGTAGCTGGCGACGTCGACGCCCTCCGCCTGGGTGGCGCGGGTGCCGGCGGGCAGACCGTCCTGGCCGTCATGCGCTACGACGCCCATTCCCATGTGGGCGGAGCCGCGGGCCGGGGTGGCGGTGGCCTCGGGGGTTTCGGGGACTTCGGCGGCCGAGACGGCGGCCGGGTGGAGCAGGGAGAACGCGGTGAGCAGGAGTGCGACGAGGAAGAGGCGTCGGGGACGTATCGGTCCGGGTCTGTGCACGGGCATGGCGTGCCTCCGAGGGCTCGGTGATGCTCGGTTGGGGAACACGGGAAGGCCGTGCCGCGCTGGCGTGAGCATGCCAGCCGCTGCTCGGCGAAGACGCTGCGTACGACGACGAGGGTGGGAAGCGGGACCGGCGGCTGCCGTTGGTCCAGCCCTGCGAAATACTTACGGAGCCGCGGTGATGGCGCAATTTGGCGGAAACCTTTACGACCGGGACATTCAAGGCAGGGGCTGACGTGCACGAAGACGGAAACGGTGGCGGGAGCCGGGGCGGGGCCGACGTGGCGCCGAGCGGTGTGGACCAGCCCGGATTCCTCGCGCTGGAACGTGAGTTGACCGTCCTGCTGCGCCGCGCCCGGGCCAACCAGGGCGAGATGGCCCGCGAGGTCCACCCCGACCTGGAGTCGGCGGCCTACGGCCTGCTCGTCCGTCTGGATGAATGCGGCCGCCAGCGCGCTACCGAACTGGCCGCCTACATCGGCGTCGGCAAGGCCACGATGTCCCGCCAGCTGCGCGCCCTGGATGACCTGGGCCTCGTCGCCCGCGCCCCCGACCCGGCGGACGGCCGGGCCTGGCTCGTCGATCTCACACAGGAGGGCCGCTCCCGGGTGCAGAGGGTCCGCGACGCGCGCCGGGCCCGGTACGCGGGCCGGCTGGCGCACTGGGACCCGGACGAGGTCACCGAACTGGCGAGGCTGCTGCACCAGCTGAACCGGGGCATGGAGAAGTAGGCCAGACGCCGGTCGTGTCGTCGCAGGTCGGAGTGATCGAGGGCGCGGTCGTCGGCCGTGCGCCGGGTTGCCAGGCCGAGCTGGTCGTGTCGTGGTGGGTCGGCCGCCGGTCGGGCCGTCCCGGTCGCTGGGTGGTCGAGGGTGCGGTCGTGGGGGGACGGCTGTGCGGGGTGCTTGGCGACGTCGGCCGGAAACCGGCTGTCCGGACGATCGCCCGGTTGGTAGGCCGAGCTGGTGGTTTCGTCGCGGGGCCGCCCTCGGTCGGGTCACTCCCGGGAACCCGCTGGTCGAGGGCACAGTCGACGGCGGACCGCCGCGTCGTGTGCTCGACGGCGTCGACCGGGAACCGGCCGTCCGGGCGATCGCCCGGTTGGCGGTGAGGGTGGCGGTCCGGGCGGGGCGGGTGGTGTCGGGGTCTCGGTGCGGGTGGCCGCGGCGGTGCGGTGGCGGGGATGGTGCCGGCGCGGCATGGCGTCCTCAGAGGCCTGGTCGGCGCTGGGGTCGGGCGGCCCGGGCCCGAGGTCGAAGGCCGGCGTGCCGCCGTGATCCGGACGCGGGCAGGACCCGGTGGGTCGCCAGGAGCGGCAGCTCATGGCCGCGGGCATAGGCGGCAGGGGGCCGTCCCACCTCCATGGCCGGCCCGGCGACGCCCCGGGAGACCGGCTCGCGGACCTGTCGACGCGTCGGCCGGCACGGCAGGCCCCCGCCCCTCAGAGCTCCGCGTACACCACCGTCGCGTCGTCGTGGATCTTGCCCCGGCGCAGATACGTCCGGGCCTCCGCGTCCGCCCGCTCCAGCTCCCGGACGCGGTCCACCAGCGCCTGCGCCCCCTCCTTGCGGACGAAGGTGAGGCACTCCCCCCAGCCGCCCTCGTGGAACTTCTCCACCCACCGGGTCGCCCCGTCGGTCAGGGCCACCAGAGTGCGTACCGCCGATCGTGGCAGCACCCCCGTCACCGCGCGCCCCGCCACCGACGGATCGGCCGCCGCCGTGAAGAAGCCGCCCTCCTTGTTGCGGAGGTTGGCGTCGACAAGGGCGTCCGTCGCCAGGGAGGTGCGGGGGAGACGGGAGAGACGGTCGTCCACCACGGCCGTGACCGTGCCGTCGGTTGCCTCCACGAGCAGCGCCGAGTCCGACAGGACCAGGTACTCGACCGTCTCCGGAGACCATCGCGCCATCACCACCGTCGCCTGCGGCGTCCGTGGGTGAGAAAGGTCACAACCTTCACCATGTGAATCAGCTGTGCGCGCGATGGCCCGGGACAGCACCTCGGCCGGTGGAACATCCATGAGTGAAACGGCCAGTTCGGTCAGCGCCCCGCCGAGACGGGCCGTGAACCAGGGGACGGAATGCAGACAGCCCGTCGGGCCGTCGGGCGGGGTGACCCCGTCGAGGGCGATCAGCACACCGCCCCGTCCGGAAGCGGGCAGAGCGACGCTCGCGAAGTCCTCGTTGGGACGGCTGACAACACCGGGTTCCGAGACAAGTTCCGTACGCATTCGGCCAGTCTGCACGAGCCCTTCACATGCTTCGCCAAAGAGCGCCAACGGTCGCGGAATTGACGCAGTCGCGCAGGTCAGACGCCAGGTTTGGGCTGGAATGGTTCACTCCGGGCAGGCGTAGCGGCGAATACTGCCATCGGTCTTCGCCGGCGTCCAACCGGCCTGCCGTACAGGGCCCGTGCGCGTGCCGCAGGAACTTGCCCGCCAACTCACCTACGCGGTTCACTCCTTCGGGTGGCGGCTCAGGCGATGCGCGGCCACCGCCCACCGGCGCTGGGAGGGTCGGGAACCGTACCCCGGTGTGCACAACAGTTGACGGAGCGTCACTCCGGGCCAATGGTTATCACGAGTTCAGGAATGCGAGCAGCGGTGCAGAAGACGCGGCCTCGTCGCACAGGCAAGCAGACGGCCTCCGGCACAGGCGCGGAGCGCACACCCGCCACGCCCGGCGCCCCCGAGACCCCCGTCGGCAAGGGCCGCCCCACCCACGTCCGCACCCGGCTGATCCTCGCCGTCGCCGTCGTGGCCGCCGCCGTCGCCGGAGCCGGCGCCCCCTCCCTCGTGACCGCCTCCGGGGAACTCAACGACTCCCAGGACCTGGTGACGTTCGCCGAGCAGACCCAGGACGCCCTCGACCTCGCCCACTCGCTCGCCGACGAACGCGACGAGGTCACCTCCTACGTCGCGGCCGGCCGCCCCAGGTCGAAGGCGCCCGGCGAGCAGTCGAGCGCCCGCGTCGACCGCCAGGTCGAGGAACTGCGCGCCGACACCGACCTGTCCACGAACCTGCGCGGCGACCTCGACGACATCGCCGCCGTACGACGCTCCGCGCTCACCGGCAAGAGCACTGCCCTCGAGACGCACAGCGCCTACTCCGCCGCCATCACCGAACTGCACCGGCTCGCCGAGGAACTGGCCGAGAGGATGCCGTCCCGCGCCGGCTCCGGCGCCTACTCCCTCGCCGAGCTGGACTCCGCCGTACAGCAGGCCGCCGCCACCCGCGGCCTGCTGCTCGCGGCGCTCAGCGTGCCGACGACGACCCAGAGCGTCTACGACCCGATCACCGGCCTGACGAGCACCAAGAAGGTCTCCTCGAAGGCCGACGCCGCACAGCGCGACGCGCTCAGCGCCGCCGCCCAGCAGGCCCGGCTGCGCTCCGACGCGGCCCTCGCCGACTTCCAGGACTCCGCGCCCGCCGCCGCCAAGGCGAGCTACGACTCCACGGTCACCGGTCCCGAGGTCAACTCCGCCGACAAGTACCTCGCCGCCCTGACCGACCAGCCCACCCTCTCCGGCGGCGAACTCGGCACCAGCGCCGGCAAGCTCGACGCGGCGCTCTCCGCCCGCGTCGACCTCATGCGCGGCGCCGAGTCCGCGCTCTTCGACCGCCGGGTCAAGGAGCTCGCCCAGCTGCGCGACGACGACGTCACCGCGCTGGAGCTGCGCGTCGCGATCCTCGGCGCCCTGATGCTGCTGGCCGTCGGCATCGCCACCGCGATGGCCCGCACCCTCACCCGCCCCCTCTCCGTGCTCCGCCGCGGTTCCGCCCGGCTCGCCGGGGCCGAGGACCCCACCACCGAGGAAGCGGTCACCTTCACCGGCCGCAACGACGAGTTCGCCCAGGTCGTCCGCTCCGTCAACGCCCTGCACGCGCACGCCGTCGCGCTCGCCGAGCGGATCACCACCCTGGAGTCCGACCGCAAGCACCTGGTCGGCCAACGCCAGAAGATGGCGGACGCGCGCGAGCAGCT
Organism: Streptomyces canus; assembly: GCF_001514145.1. Classification (GTDB taxonomy): domain Bacteria; phylum Actinomycetota; class Actinomycetes; order Streptomycetales; family Streptomycetaceae; genus Streptomyces; species Streptomyces canus. Next base: position 35,628 of record NZ_KQ948657.1, on the reverse strand, counting down.
CAAAGGTGAACTCGCCGAGTCCGCTGCCCAGTTGGAGCGGCTGCGCACCACCATCGGCGCCACCTTCGTCAACCTCGCGCTGCGTACCCTCGGCCTCGTCGAGCGGCAGCTCGCCGTCATCGAGAGCCTGGAGGAGCGCGAACAGGACCCGGACCGCCTGGCGACCCTCTTCAAGCTCGACCACTTCGCCACGGTCATGCGCCGCCACAGCGAGAACCTCCTCGTCCTGGCCGGCACGGAACACGTGCAGCAGAGCGCCGGACCCGTCCCGCTCGTCGACGTCGTCCGCGCCGCGGTCAGCGAGATCGAGCGCTACGACCGCGTCCGCATCGCCGCCCTCCCGCCGCACGCCCACGTGGCGGGCTTCGCCGCGGACGACCTCTCCCATCTGCTGGCCGAACTGATGGAGAACGCCACCTCGTTCTCCCCGCCCGACCTGCCCGTCGAGGTCTCCGGCTGGCTCCTGGAGAGCGGCGAGGTCATGCTCTCCGTCCAGGACGAGGGCATCGGCATGACCGGCGAGCGGATGACCGCCCTCAACTCCCGCCTCGCCGAGTTCGATCCCGAGGCCGCGTACGAGTCGTACGACGAGGGCGACGAGGGACTCGGCCTGGGTCTGTACGTCGTGGCCAGGCTCGCCCACCGGCACGGCGTCCGGGTGCAGCTGCGCGAGCAGAAGCAGGGCGGGGTGGCCGCGGTGGTGGTCCTCCCCAAGCCCCTGCTCACCGCCGCGCCCACGTCCGCCGTACCGGCCTCCGGCACCGGCCCGGTCACCGGCGCGACCCACTCCTTCTCCCTCCCCGGCGCCGACGCGGAGGTCAACTCCAACGTCCTGAGCGGCCGTTCGCAGGGCGATCCCCTGGTGGACCTGGCCGAGCAGGCCGTACGCCACGCGGAGGCGGAGTCCCCCGCCGAGACCACGATGGAACTCCTGGCCCCTGTACCGGCACAGGGGGAGCCGGACCCCGTAGCGGAGGAGCCGCCGGCACCCACGGCCGCCGAGACCGAAGCCGCCACGGAACACACCCGCGCCGACGAGGAGCCCGTCACCGACAAGGGCCTCCCCAAGCGCACCCCCAAGATCACCGCACCCACCACCCCGGTGCCCCGCCAACGGAACAGCTCCGTGGACGCCGACGCCCTCCGCCGCAGGCTGGGCGGCTTCCGCCGGGGGGCGGAGGCCGGCTACCGCGACGTGGAAGCGGAGATCCAGGAACAGACCGGCGAGAGCAGACTGCCGGCAACGCACAGCACCGCATCCGAAGAAGCCACGGGGGGCACAGCCGAGGAGGCAAGCAGTTGACCGCGCCCAGTACCTTCGGACTGAGTCGTGAAGCACGCAATCTCCACTTCCTGCTGACCAACCTCGTCGAGGAGGTCCCCGGCGTCCAGTCCGTCGCCGTGGTCTCCTCCGACGGACTGCTCCTGCTCTCCTCCGACGCCGAGCGGAACGCGGCGGCCCGCGAGGCCCGCGAGGAGAAACCCTCCGGCCCGCGCGGCTCGTCCGCCGACCTCGCGACCGTCGTCTCCGGCATCGGCAGCCTCACCCTCGGCGCCGCGAAGCTCATGGACTTCGGCGCGACCAAGCACACCATGATCGCGATGGACGACGGCAGCCTGTTCGTGATGTCGATCAGCGACGGTTCGCTGCTCGGTGTGCACGGCTCCGCCGACTGCGACATGAGCGTGGTGGCCTACCACATGGCGCTGTTCGTCGGCCGCGCCGGACACGTCCTGACCCCCGAACTCCGCAGCGAGCTGCGCCAGTCGCTGGAGAACGACGCGACAGGGAGCGCCCGATGACGAACAGGCCCGGGCTCCCGGTCCGCGGCGGTGACCGCAAGGCCGCCCGGGTACGGCCGTACTCGCTCACCGGCGGCCGTACCCGCTTCGGCCACGTCCTCCTCGTGGAGACGTTCGTGGCCAGCACAGCGGCCCTCGAAGCCCCCGAGGAGCGCAAGGAGCTCACCAACGGCTCGCTGAGGTCGGTCATGCCGGAGCTGCGGGCCATCGTCGAACTGTGCCGCCGGATGCGCACGGTGGCCGAGATCGCCGCGCTGCTGAAGATGCCGCTCGGCGTGGTCCGCGTGCTCCTCAGCGACCTCGCGGACCAGGGAAAGATCCGTGTGTACGGCACCGGGACCGGTCACGGTACGGGCCGTCCCGACCGCGCTCTGCTGGAAAGGGTGCTCAGTGGACTCCGTCGTCTCTGACGCCGCCGCCTCCTCCGGGTACGGCGTCACCCCGTTCGTCGATGTCGAGACCGACGACAACCTCAAGTCCTGGCAGACGGACCGCACGCGGGCCCCCATCGCCACGAAGATAGTCGTGGCCGGCGGCTTCGGCGTCGGCAAGACCACCCTGGTCGGCACCGTCTCGGAGATCGAGCCCCTCCAGACGGAGGCGCTGATGACCGAGGCCAGCGAGCAGGTCGACGACCTCACCGGCACCCCGGAGAAGGTCTCCACCACCGTGGCCATGGACTACGGCCGCATCACGCTCGACGACGACCTGGTCCTGTACCTCTTCGGCACGCCGGGCCAGGAGCGCTTCTGGTTCATGTGGGACGACCTGGTGCGGGGCGCGATCGGCGCGGTGGTCCTCGCGGACACCAGGCGGTTGAAGGACTGCTTTCCGGCGCTGGACTACTTCGACGGCTGTGGGATGCCCTACGTCGTCGCGGTCAACCACTTCGACGGCAGTGATCGCTTCGAACCGGAGGATGTGCGAGAGGCGTTGACGATCCCCGCCCACATACCTGTCATGATCATGGACGCCCGGCGGAAGATATCGGTGATCGAAACGCTCCTGTCCCTCGTCGGCCACGCGCTGGACGTCACCCCCGAGTAGGAGAACAGCACCCGCATGCGGAAGATACTCGTCGTCGGAGCCGGCCAGTCCGGACTCCAGCTCGCCCTCGGCCTCCAGTCCCACGGATACGAGGTCACCCTGATGTCCAACCGGACGGCGGACGAGATCCGCTCCGGCCGGGTCATGTCGACGCAGTGCATGTTCCACACGGCACTCCAGCACGAGCGTGATCTCCAGCTGAACTTCTGGGAGTCCCAGGCCCCGAAGATCGAAGGGCTCGGCGTCTCGGTGGCGGCTCCCGGCTCGTTCGACCCGGGGCCCTCGCAGCGCGCGATCGACTGGCTGGGCAGGCTCGACGGGTACGCGCAGTCGGTCGACCAGCGGGTCAAGATGGCCGGCTGGATGGAGACCTTCGCACAGCGCGGCGGCCAGCTCGTCATCCACGGCGCGGCGGTCGGCGACCTCGACTACTTCTCCCGTACGTACGACCTCGTGCTGGTCTCGGCCGGCAAGGGCGAGCTGGTCTCCATGTTCGCGAGGGACCCGGAGCGCTCCCCGTACACCGAGCCGCAGCGCGCGCTCGCCGTGTCCTACGTCCACGGCCTGGGCCCGCGCCCTGAGCACCCGGAGACCGAGGCCGTCCGCTGCAACCTCGTCCCCGGCGTCGGTGAACTCTTCGTCATGCCGACGCTCACGACCTCCGGGCGCGCCGACATCCTCTTCTGGGAGGGCATACCCGGCGGCCCGCTCGACGTCTTCAACGGCGTGAAGGACCCGGCGGAACATCTCTCCCTGACCCTGGAACTCATGGAGAAGTTCCTGCCGTGGGAGTACGCGCGCGCCACGAACGTCGAACTCACGGACGCCGGTGGCACGCTGGCCGGCCGCTACGCGCCCACCGTGCGCAATCCGATAGGCCGCCTGCCCGGTGGGGGACTGGTTCTGGGCGTGGCCGACGTCGTCGTCGCCAACGACCCGATCACCGGGCAGGGCTCCAACTCCGCGTCCAAGTGCGCGGCTTCCTATCTCGCGTCGATTCTCGACCAGGGGGAGAAGGAGTTCGACGAGGAGTGGATGCGGGCGACGTTCGAGCGGTACTGGGCCACCGCCCAGCACGTCACCAAGTGGACGAACGCGATGCTCGCTCCGCCGCCGGAGCACATCCTGAATCTGATCGGCGCGGCCGGGCAGTTGCCGCCGGTGGCGGACCGGTTCGCCAACGGCTTCGACGACCCGGCCGACTTCGAGAACTTCTTCTACGATCCGGAGAAGACGGGGGCCTACCTGGCTTCCGTGACGGGCGGCTGATCGTCGCCCTTGCGGGTGCGGGCCGTCTGTGGCCGGTCGCGTCTGTCCGGACGTACGGCTCCGAGGAGCGGGTGGGCCGCGATCGGGGAGACCTTGATCCGCTCGCCGGTTCTCGGAGCCTCGATGACCTGTCCCCTGCCCATGTACATCGCCACGTGGGTCGCCTTGGGAAAGTAGATCACCAGGTCACCGGGGCGCAGGTCCTTCAACGGGATCCTCGGGAGCCGCGCCCACTGCTCCTGGCTGGTCCTCGGGATCGGAGTGCCGGCGTGCGCCCAGGCCTCCGACGTCAGGCCCGAGCAGTCGTACGTCCTCGGGCCCTCCGCGCCCCACTCGTACGGCTTCCCCAGCTGCCGTCGGGCGTACCGCAGGGCCGTCTCGCCCCTCCGGGTGGGCTTGCCGTCCTCCACGCCGAGGGCGCCGGAGGTCGTCAGCTCCTCCTGCGCCTTCTCGACCCCCTTCTCCTCGAACTCGGCCAGCCTGGTGAGCTGTTCGGCGGTGAGGGAGGCGAGGAGTTCCTCCACGTCGGCGAGCTTCGCCTGTACGTCGTCCCGTTCCCGCTTCTGCCGGGCGGCGAGCGTGAGCTGGTCGTCGAGCGCGCTGCGCGCCCTGCGGGCGAGTTCGCCGGCACGGTGCTCGGTGCCGGTCAGGCGGCCCACCGTCACGGCCCGCTCGCGCGCCAACTGGCCGATGACATGGCCCTGGTCGAGAGCGTGCTGGGGATCGCGGGCGAGCAGAAGGCGGACGTACGGCGAGAAATTGGTGGTGTTCTGGTACTGCTGCCGGGCCAGCCGTCCCGCGGCGCCCCGGCTGTCGTGCAGGGAGAGGCGGGCCTTGGAGAGTTGCGTATCGAGGCGGGTGACCTCCGCGCGCTTGTCCTTCAGCTTCTCCTCGGTGGCGTTGTAGGTCTCGGTGGCCTCCTCGGCCTCCCGGTACAGCCGCTGAAGGTCCGTCACCAGATCGGCGACGGAACGCTCGCGCGGCTCCGGCGCCGGGACAGCCGCCGCGGGCAACGGCGCGAGGACGGTGCCGACCGCCACCGCCGCCGTACACACCAGACGCAGAAGCCTTCCTGACACGTCATCACCTCCTGTGCGGAGCAGCCCCTCTGTTCCGCACGGTGAGCATCAGGCGGTGTCGGTGTCCTCGCGCGCCGGGTGGGCGGTTCGGCGCAACGTCGTCACCCTTCGGTGTCAGCCGGTCCGTCGTTCGGACTGTCGTTCGACCTGTCGGGCTTGGACCAGGGCCACTTCAGCCTGCCCACCCCCTTTTCACCTTCGGCGGCGTACTCGTACTTCCACCCCTTCTGGATCCCCATCCTGGAGTGGCCCCTGGGCACCAGTCGGTAGACCAGCACGGCGGGCGGTCCGCCGGCCGCGTCGGGGACGGGGATGCGGTACGTCTTCGGCGGCCGGCCCGTGGGACCCAGCAGCACGGGCAGCACCCGGCCGTCCATGGGGCCGCCCTCGAAGGGGGTGTCTTCGCTCTTCACGGCACCAGTGTCAGCCATCCGCCGCGAGGGCCGTGACCAGCGCGGCAGTCTGCGGGTCGCGGTTCGCGGTCACGGAGAGCACGGCGACGAACTGCTCGACCAGCCAGTCGCGCAGCTCCTCGACCGGGGGCTGCTTGCCCTCGTCCAGCCAGATCAGCGATGCCGCCTCCACCGCGGTGATCCACATCCGCACGGTCATGCGCAGCCGCAGACCGGGTTCGGTGACGCCGAGGTGGCTGAGGATGTGCTCGGCGGCGGCCCGTCGTACGCCGTCGACGATGGCGGTGGTCCGGGACGTCTCGACCACGCTGCCGCCCTGGAGGAGCGCGCTGAAACCGGCGTCGTGCTCGTCGACGAAGGCGAGGTAGCGGTCGAGGGCGCGGGAGAGGCGGATGAGCAGGGGCCCCTCACGGGGTTCGTCGAAGCACTGCTCCAGCTCATCGGCGGCGGAGCGGAGGGCGGCCTCGTAGAGCTGCTGCTTGCCGCCCGGGAAGTACCGGTAGACGAGGGGGCGGGAGACTCCGGCCGCTTCCGCCACGTCGTCGAGGGAGATGTCCTCGGGCGCGCGGTGCGCGAAGAGGGTGAGGGCGGCTTCGAGAAGCTGGCTGCGTCGCTCCTCGACGCTGAGGCGACGATAGGCGGGCGCGGCAGGGGTCATGCCTCGAAGGGTAGTCGGCCGTCCGCGGGTACGTCGTGGCTGGTCGTGCAGTTCCCACCGGCCCGCAGCCTGCATCAGGCCAGTAGTCCCGATGACCTCCACAGCCGTCGCCCCACACCCCGCAGTACGCCGATGTCGTCCAGGAAGTCGGTCAACCGCCGAGCCCCCGTCTGCATGACCTCCCGCCGATGACCGCTCGCCTTCACCTGCGCCAACGCCTCCCGCTGGTCAAGGCCCACATTCGTGTACACCTCCGGATTCACGAAGGCCACGGAGAACACCCGGGCGAACTCCCCGGACGTCACCCGGGTGAACTCCTGCGACCACCGCGGAGCGGAGACCATCTGCCGCCGCAGCTCCTCCCGGGCGTAGCGCACGTGGCGCGCCTCCTCCACCACATGGATCCGCGTCACCCCGCGGATCAGCGGCTGCACCCGCTCGTCCGGGAAGGTCAGCCGCTGCATCCAGTCGAGGATCTCCTCACCCAGCAGCGTCGCCGTGAAGGATCCCGGTGTCGTGGAGATCGTCTTGAACAGCCGGCCCAGCTGCTGATGGCCCCGGCTCACCGGGTACCAGGGCGTCCCGCCCCGCGAGATCAGCCGCGCGAACATCTTGGAGTGCCGGCACTCGTCCTCGATCTCGGTGAGCGCGTACCGCACATGCGCACTCGTCGCCGCCTTGTCGTAGATGTGCCGGCACAGCAGCTGCATGAGGATGATCTCGAACCAGATCCCCAGCGAGGCCAGCGCCGCGGCCTCGTGCTGCGAGAGCAGGATCCGCTGTTCCTCGCTCATCCGCCGCCACATCGGGGTGTCGTACAGCGAGACCAGCTCCGGCGGCCAGAACCACTTGCCCTCCTCGAAGGGCGCGTCCCAGTCCAGTTCCTCGTCCGGGTCGAAGGAGTGCTTCCTGGAGGAGTCGAGCAGCCGCTCGGCGACCTGCTCCCGGTCCTTGAGCAGACCGAGCGCGTCACGCAGCCCTTCGAGCGCGTCGACTTCTGTCAGACTCGTCATGGCTCTTATGAGACTGCTTGTCAGCAAGCTCGTCAATCCCTCGCGCACGACTTGTTGACCCGGCGTCTACAAAGGGGCAGCCTGCGGAGCATGCCGACTTTCGACCTGTACACCACGGACCCCGGGGACCCTCACTGGCAGGTACCGGCGACGGGTGCGGCCCGCTTCGCCTGGGAGTACGACGACGGGCGCGACCGCCTGCTGGCCCTCTACCAGAAGGGCAAGGACAAGCAGTGGGACGGGCAGAAGCGCATCGACTGGAGCCTCGAGGTCGACCCGTACGACCCGCTCGGCACCCCCGACGAGTCCATCTCCGTCTACGGCACCAAGTACTGGGCGAAGTTCACCGACCAGGACAAGGGCGAGCTCCGCAAGCACCTCGCCTCCTGGCAGTTCAGCCAGTTCCTGCACGGCGAGCAGGGCGCGATGGTGTGCGCCGCGCGGATCGTGGAGTCCGTCCCCGACCTCGACGCCAAGCTCTACTCGGCGACCCAGGTGATGGACGAGGCGCGGCACGCGGAGATCTACGGCCGCTTCCTGCACGAGAAGATCGGGATGCTGTACCCGATCAACGACAACCTCCAGTCCCTGCTGGGCGACACCCTCAGGGACTCGCGCTGGGACATGCCCTACCTCGGCATGCAGGTCCTCATCGAGGGCCTCGCGCTGGCCGCCTTCGGCATGATCCGCGACACCACCGACAAGCCCCTCCCGAAGCAGATCCTCGCGTACGTCATGCAGGACGAGGCCCGGCACGTGGCCTTCGGCCGTATGGCGCTGCGCGACTACTACAAGCAGCTCTCCGACGCCGAGCTCCGCGAACGCGAGGAGTTCGTCATCGAGGGCTGCTACCTGATGCGTGACCGCCTGCGCGGAGTCGAGGTCCTGGAGAACTTCGGCATCCCGAAGGCGGAGGCCGAGGAGTACGCCGAACGGTCCGAATTCCTCGCCCTCTTCCGTCAGTTGCTCTTCTCCCGGATCGTGCCCTGCGTCAAGGACATCGGCCTGTGGGGCAAACGCCTCCAGCAGGCCTACGTGGACATGGGTGTGTTCGAGATGGGCAACTCCAACCTCGATCTCCTCATGGCCCAGGACGAGGAGATCGCCGAGAAACTCGACGCGGAGCGCTTCGCGGCCGAGGAGCGGGAGCGGGTCGCGGAGGTGCGGGAGACGATCGAGCAGGGGGCGCGCGAGTGAGGCGAGGCGGGCGGCCCGCCGGTCAGCGCCAGTCGTAGGCCTTGACCGGCGGGGCGAGCGGCGCGCTCCGCTTGCTCACCCAGAGCAGCCGCTCGCCCTGCAGGTGCATCGCGTACGGCTCGTCCTGCGTCACCCGCAGCCTGCGCCGCGCCACTTCACGGCCGTCGGCGGGGTCGAGGACCCGCACCTTGCACCGCCACTCGACGTGATCCTCGACCTCGTGCTCGTAGTGCCGCAGGGTGACGACATGGCCCCGGTGGAAGGCCAGCGCGCCGATGCCCCAGCCGCTCTCCCATGTCCACAGGTGCCGTCCGGTCGACAGCGAGAAACCGGCGAGGCGGCTCAGGTGCTCGTAGGGGGGCGAGTCGACGAAGGTCACCAGCGTGTCCCCGGCCCAGCCCGTCCAGCGCTGCCCGTGGTCGAGCCGCCAGGGCGCGTGCGGCACGATCTCGGCGCCGTCGTCGGCCGACCCGAACTCGGCGACGGTGTTCCCGTCCGCGTCCAGCCTCAGCAGGCAGTTCGCACCGCGCCGGCCCTCGCCCTCCACGGCGAGCAGCAGCGGGTCGGCGCAGACCAGACGCACGTGGGCGACGGGGCCGTCGACGGCCGGCGACCTCTTCCAGCGCACCCGGCCGTCGGCGACGGAGACCGCCCTGACGGTGGCGGTCCCCTCGTGTCGCGTGACCACGACGAGCCGCTCTCCCGCGGCCCCGATCCGCACGTCCTGGTCACGGCCGTGCTGCATGACCCACGCCTGGCGGCCGGTACGGACGTCCAGGGCGGCGACCGCCGTTCCGGTGGCGACCATGGCCCGGGTCCCGGACAGGGCGACGGTGCCGGGTCTGAGCCGGGAGTCGTGGTGCCACAGCTCGTCGAGGGCCCGCGGGACCGTCCACAGCGCCTCGCCGGACGTCAGGTCGAGGGCGGTGACACCGGCCTGCTTCTGCCCGTTGTGGACGTCCGGCCAGTGCGCCAGCAGACCGACGCCGTCGACCACCTCGTCGGACATGGCCGCCAGCACGTCACGGCCGGGCACGTGCCAGGTCCAGCGCTCCCTGCCGGTACCGACCTCGAAGGCCCGCAACCGGTCGAAGGCGGCCCTGACGACGAGCCCCTCATGGAGCAGGCTCCCCAGCGCCTCGCTCTCGGCCCGACCGGTGTGCTGGGCCTCCCACACCGGCTTCAGCTTCCGCCACCGCCGCTTGGGTAGCCACACCGACTCCGGTGCCCTGTCCTCGTACACACGTCCCCCACCCCAGAAGAACCGATGCCGAGGGAAGCGTACGGGGCGTGATCTAGGCCGGGCAGCCCAGATCGTCCGGGATCTCCAGAGCCGTGACCGGCTCCGCCCCCTGTGCCGGGAACGGCGTCCGCAGCGTGAACGCGTACGGCGTGGGTCCGTTCGTGCGCAGGTGCAGCAGGCGGGACTCCGCCTCGGCGACCGTGGGGCGATGGCCGGCCGGGACCCACCACAGGGCCACCATCGCCTCCTGGACCCGCTCGAAGAACTCCCTGCGGCGGGCGAGCATCTCGCGGTGCCGGCCCTGGTACATGTACGCCGTCAGCGCGTTGGTGTCCCGCCACACCGACATGTTGATGATCAGCCACTCGTCGCCGAAGACGGCGATGTCCGTCGCGTCGCCGGACTCGTCCTCCAGTCGCCAGACGAAACCGTCGGCGTTGTCGGCGTCGGCGTTCACGGGATCGAGGTTGTCGACGAAGGCCTTCAACTGCGGGGAGTCCAGCGGGGCTTTGAGGCGGCCGATGTTCACCTGGGCGAGTTGGTACGCGTTGGCTTCAGTCATGTACCGAACGTTAGGTCGGTAGCCCGGCGGGACTCAACCCCCGTCTCAATACCTGGAGTTGAGCACCGCCTCCATCACCGCCCGTGCGATCGGCGCCGCCACCCCGCCCCCGGTGATGTCCCCCCGGACGGCCGACGCGTCCTCCACCACCACGGCCACCGCGACCTTCGGCTCCATGTCCCGCTCGCCCTGCGCCCACGACACGAACCAGGCGTACGGCGTCCCGGCGTTGCCGATGCCGTGCTGGGCGGTGCCGGTCTTGCCGCCGACGACGGCGCCGGGGATGGCGGCGTTGGTGCCGGTGCCCTCCGTGACCACCTGGGCCATGAGCTCCTTCAGCCGTGCGGCCGTCGCCGGGTACATCGCCTGCCGTACCGGGCGCGAGCCCGCCGTCGCCACCGTGTCACCGTCGTCCGTCGTGGTCCGCTCCACCAGATAGGGCGTGCGGATCTGCCCGCCGTTGGCGACCGCCGCCGAGACCGTCGCCATCTGGAGCGGGGTCGCGCGGGTGTTGTACTGGCCGATCGACGACAGGGCCAGCTGAGCCTTGTCGACGGTCGGGTCGAAGGTGCTGCGGGCCACCGAGAAGGGGATCCGCAGCGAGTGGTCGTTGAAGCCGAAGGCGCGTGCGGTGGCCGTCATATGACGCACCCCCACCTTCACCCCGAGCTTCGCGAACACCGTGTTGCACGACCACCGGAAGGCCTCCCGCAGGGACAGGTCCTCGCAGCCCTCGGACTCGTTGGTGAGGGAGGTGGTGGTGCCGGGCAGGGTGTACGGCTCCGGCGAGTCGGTCGGCGCGTCCACGTCCTTGATGACACCCGCGTCCAGCGCGGCCGCCGCGGTGACCACCTTGAACGTGGAACCCGGCGGATAGGTCTGCCGTACCGCCCGGTTGAGCATGGGCTTGTCCACGTCCCCGTTGAGCCGGGCCCAGGCCCGGCCCACCCGCGGGTCGTTCCCGGACAGCGCCGCGGGGTCGTACGAAGGGGAGGACGCCAGCGCGAGCACGCGGCCCGTCGCCGGCTCCACCGCCGCCACCGCGCCCTTGCGCCCGCCGAGTCCGCGGAAGGCCGCCTTCTGCGCGGCCCTGTTGAGCGTGGTGACGACGTTCCCGCCCGGATTGCGGCTGCGCGTGAAGTCGTTCCACAGTGGGAACGGCGTCAGCAGCGGGTCCGAGCCGGAGAGGACCGAGTCCTCGGTGTGCTCCAGGAAGGACGTGCCGTACTCCTGCGAGGCGAAGCCGGTCACCGGCGCGTACAACGGCCCGTCCGTGTACGTCCGTTCGTAGCGCAGCTGCTCCCCGGTGTCCCGGGATCCGGTGACCGGCCGGCCGCCGACCAGGATGTCGCCGCGCTCCCGGCCGTAACGGGCGATGGTCTCGCGGCGGTTGGCGGGGTTCTCGCCGTGGGCGCGGGCCTGGACGACCTGGACGCGGGCGGCGTTGACGAGGAGCGCCAGCAGCAGCAGGGTGCAGAAGCAGGCGGCGTGCCGGATGTAACGGGCCATGCCGGGGCCTCGCGTCGTCACGGGGTCTCCTTTCCGTCGTACTGGTCGCGGGCCGAGTCGCTCACCCGGATCAGCAGAGCGACGATCGCCCAGTTGGTGACGACCGACGAGCCGCCCTGCGCGAGGAACGGCATCGCCATGCCGGTGAGCGGGATCAGTCCGCCGACCCCGCCCGCGATCACGAACACCTGGAGCGCCACGATCGAGGCGAGTCCGATCGCCAGCAGCCGCCCGAACGGGTCGCGCAGGGCGAGGCCCGCCCGGTAGCCGCGCTCCACCAGCAGGGCGTACAGCAGGAAGATCGCGGCGAGGCCCGCCAGGCCCAGCTCCTCGCCGGCGGTCGCCAGGATGAAGTCCGACTTCGCGGCGAAGCCGATCAGGATGGAGTGCCCGAGCCCGAGCCCGGTGCCGAGGACCCCGCCCGCCGCGAAGGCGAACAGGGACTGCGCGAGCTGGTTCGGCCCCAGACCCGCCTCGATCGACGCGAAGGGGTCCAGCCAGTCCTGCACCCTGATGTGCACGTGCGGCTCCAGCCAGCCCACCGCGAAGGCGCCGACGGCGGCCAGCAACAGCCCCAGCGCGATCCAGCCGGTGAGTCCGGTGGCGACGTACAGCAGAACGACGAACAGTCCGAAGAACAGCAGCGAGGTGCCGAGGTCCCGCTCCAGGACCAGGACCCCGACGCTGATCAGCCAGATGGTGAGCAGCGGGCCCAGCACCCGCCCGGTGGGCAGCTGAAGCCCCCACAGCCGCCGCCCCGAGAACGCCAGCGCGTTCCGGTTGGTCGCGAGATACGCGGCGAAGAACACCGCCAGCAGCACCTTGGCGAACTCGCCGGGCTGGATGGAGAACCCGGCGATCCGGATCCAGATGCGGGCGCCGTTCACGGAGGGGAAGAGGATCGGGAGGGTCAGCAGGACCAGTGCGGCGGCGACACAGACGTAGGCGTACCGCTGGAGCACTCGGTGGTCGCGCAGCATCAGCACGACCACGATGAACAGGGTCACCCCGACCGTGGACCACACGAGCTGGGTGGGGGCCGCGCGGTCCCCGGGTGTCTCCAGGTCGAGCCGGTAGATCAGGACGAGGCCCAGGCCGTTGAGCAGTACGCCGATCGGCAGCAGGAGCGGATCGGCGTACGGAGCCCTCAGGCGCACCGCTCCGTGGGCGATGAGCGCGAGCACGCCGAGCCCGGCGCCGTAACCGGCGGCGCCGGGCGGGACGGAGCCGTTCTTGGCGAGGCCGACAGCGCAGTAGCCGTACACCGACAGCAGGACGGCGAGGACGATGAGGGCCAGTTCGATGCCACGGCGCCGGGGCAGGCGTACCGAGGGAGCGGAGGTCTCCGCGGGGGCCACGGTGGTTCCGGCCTTGGTCATGTCCGGAACTTACCCAAATCGGACGTGATGTCTCCTGGCGTGCGGGGAAGTCAGCACCAGCGTGGCGCCGTTCCGATGGTCCGGATGTAACGGGCAGGGCCCCAGGCCCAGGTGCCGTCCGTGAGGAGGTACCACTGGCGGTTGCCCTGGACGCTCTGGCCGTTGGTCTTGCAGAAGATCGAGACGACCTCGCCCCGGTCGGCCCACCGGATGATCTGGCCACCCCGGTTCGGCGCACTGCGCAGCGCCAGCGAACTGGCCGTCACGATGCCTCTGGACAGGCGGGGGTTGTGGCCCTGGCCCTGGCCCTGGCCCTGGTTCTGGCCCTGGCCCTGATTCTGGCCCTGGCCCTGATTCTGGCCCTGATTCTGGCCCTGGCCTTGGCCTTGCGGCTGGTCCTGGGGCTGGTCCTGGGTCTGGTTTTGCCCCCAGTCGTCGCGCGGGTCGTCCGGGTCGTCACCGGCGACGGCGGGCGTGGCGAGGGCGGTGACGGCGAGGGTACCGGCGGCCACGGCTATGGAGAGACGGGAGCGCAGGGACATGGGGGACCTCCGTGATGGGGGTGCAAACCTGACTATTCGCCACGTTAGGAGCCCCGTACACGGGTCGCCTTTCACACTGAGCCATAGGAGAACCGACCCAGGACCGTCTACCGCAGGAACAACGTCGCGACCGCCCCGCCGTTCACCGCGTTGGAGAACGACAGCCGCGCTCCCAGGACCTCCGCCTGCCCCACCGCGATGGTCAACCCCAGGCCGTGCCCCTTCGCCCCGCCCTCGGTACGGAACCGCTGAGGCCCGTGCTCGATGAGATACGACGGAAACCCGCCCCCGTGGTCCCTGACGGTCACCACCGGCCCGTCCACCGTCAGGGACACCGGTCCCCTGCCGTGCCGATGCGCGTTGGCCACCAGATTGCCCAACACCCGCTCCAGCCGCCGCCGATCCGTCTCCACGGCAAGGTCCCGCACGACGACGACCTCGGTATCGGTACCGGACGCACGGACCACCCGCTCGGCCAACGCCCCCAAGGGCTCGGTATCCAGCTCCACCGTCTCCCGCCCGGTGTCCAGCCGGGAGATCTCCAGCAGATCCTCCGTCAGGGTCCGCAGTGCCCCGACCCGATCCCGCACGAGTTCCGTGGGCCGCCCCGGCGGCAACAGCTCGGCGGCCGCGTGCAGCCCGGTCAGAGGCGTTCGCAGCTCATGCGCGACATCCGCCGTGAACCGCTGCTCACTCAGCAGCTTCCCCTGCAGGGACACCGCCATGGAGTCCAGCGCGGCGGCCACCGCGGCCACCTCGTCCTGCGGCCGCGACGGATCCTTCGTACGGGGATCGCCGACCCGCGCGTCGAGGTCGCCCGCGCTGATCCGCCGGGCCACCCGAGCGGTCGTGTGCAGCCGCGTCGTCACCCTGGTGACCGCGAACGCGCCCACCAGCAGCGTCGCCGTGATCGCCAGCGCCGACGACCACAGGATCGCCCGGTCCAGCCCCGCGATCGTCCGCGCGCCCTGCGAGTAGTCGACCTCCACGGCCAGCGCCCGGTCCCCGTCCACCGGACCCGCCGCCCACATCACGGGACGCCCGCGGTGCACGCCGACCATCGTGCCGCGGTCCCCGGCGACCGCCAGTGCCCGCAGCGAGCCCGGCAGGTCCGGCGGATCCACGCCGGCGTCCCACATCAGCGTGTCCCCGGCCTCGTACGCCTCGGTCGCGTCCTTCAGCCGGCTCAGCGCCAGCTCACGGGCCTCGCCGACGGTCTGGTTCGTCACCGAGACATGCACGAGGATTCCGAGCAGCGCGGCGAGGGCGCAGCACATCACGGTGATGAAGACGGCGGCCTTCACGGCCAGCGTGCCGGACCAGCGGGGCAGCGCGAGTCTCATCGCGAGCTCGCGGACGGGCCGGGCGCCGGGCTCTGCGCATCCCCGAGGGAACGGCTGCCGGTGCGCAGCATCTCGTCGTGGGTGAGGAGCATCGACTTCTGCTGGGGGTCCCAGGTCCACTGGAGCCGGTACTCGTATCCGGCCACCTCGGACGGCGAACGGATGATCACGGACCGCCCGGCCAGCTCGACCCCGCTGACCGCGTCCTCCCAGTGCATGACCCGCACGAGTCGGTGCTTCTCGACGGTGTAGACGCGTACGGCGGTGACATTGCCGGGCAGCTGCCGAAAGCCCAGCGTCAGGTCCTTGCGCCCGTCACCGGTCAGGTCGCGGTAGTACGGCTGGAGGACCGGACACCTCTTACCGGCCACCCCCTGCTTCCCGCAGTCCGCCATCCGGCGGGCCGTCTCGACGTAGCCTCCGGCGGCGTAGCTGCTGGGGTCCTTCTTGATCTCCGTGCGCACGAGCGCGACCGGGTCCACCTCGCGGATGTCGTCGCCCGGCACGGAGACGCCCGCCACGACCTGCGAGTCCACCTCGCCGATCTCGAACGCCGGGCTGGAGGCGGGCGTCAGCTGCGGCCACAGCCGGTCGGGGCTGATCGCGGTCGGCGTCGAGCCCGCCCCCACCAGGTCGCCCGCGTCACCGCAGCCCGACGCGGCCGCGAGCAGCAGGGCGACGGCGGCGACGGCGCGGGTCGTACGGGGTGCGCGGCGGGCGGGTGGCACTGTGCTCCTGGAGTCGGGGCCGGGGCGGGCGTCCGCCCCGACCACCCTATTCGTGTGGAAGTCTTCTTTGCGTTCCGGCGCCTCCGGGCCGCACTACTCGGTCAGCTCCTCCAGCAGCCGGGCCGTCGGGAGGCCGGCCCGGAGGTATTCGACGAACAGTTCGTTGTGCAGCGCCCACGGCGAGCGCCGCCTCCGGATCAGGCGGATCGCCTCGTCGGCCGTGTGTCCCCTGCGGACCAGGGCGTGCGCCACGACCAGGCCCGAGCGGTTGTAACCGTGGTAACAGCGGACGAGGACCTTGCGGCCGTCGTCCAGTGCCTCGCTCGCGGCCTGCGCCAGGCGCATCACGCCAGCGAGCTGGGTCCCGTCCAGCGGGCCGTCCGGAATCGGCCACACATGGTGCTCGACGCCGGGATCGGGACCGTGGCCCGGCAGCCGCAGCAGCGTCTGCACGACCTCGAACTCGTCCCGTACGACGGCGAACTCCCGTTGCCCGGACATGCCCTGGAACTCGTGCCCGCCCATCCACAGCCCGGGCACGATCTCGTCCCACGCTCTGTCCGGAGCCGGTACATCGGGTTGCTTCCTGCGGGTCCGCAACAGCGCCTCCCCAAGCCCCTGCGCCAAGCCCTGCAACTCACGGCAACTCACCCCAAAGGTATCCGGCTTCTTGCCTGCGCAGCACCCCGCCTGTTCCCATGGTCCATGGGGTGATGGTGCATGAGCGGACTGCGCGTCGTACCGACCTGGCGCCATGGTCAGGAGCGGCTGTACGTCTGCCTCACGAACGGCAGGAACATCGCCTGGTACGACCGTGAGGCGGCCCGGATCAATCTGCTGAGCGAGGCCCGCAGGGAGGATGTGCTCGATGTCCTCGGGCCCTTCCTGACCGGCCCGGTGGCCGTGGGCCCGCCCCCGGTGCCGACGCCCGCCGAACTGGCCCGGCTCACCCTCCACCCGGACGACGACCTCGCGCCCAACCGGCCCGGCGAGGCCCTCCAGATCGACCTGGACCGGGACCCCCGCTCTCCGCACCTGATCCGCCGCGACCCCCGTCGGCGCGCGCTGGAGGCGGAACAGACCGTGGGTGAGGCACTGGACTGCCTCGACGGCGTCGGCTGGCACACCCTGCACTCCGTCCCGCTGCCCGGCGGCGACCGCGTCCACCATCTGCTGATCGGCCCCGCCGGACTGTTCGCCGTGCACGCGCTCCACGCCCGCAGGCAGCGGGTCACGGTCGCCGACCCGATGGTCGCCCTCGGCCGCCGCGACCCACAGCCGCTGCTGCGCCGCGTCCGCGCCGACGCCGACCGTGCCTCCTACGCCCTGACGGCCGAGGTCCACCCGGTCCTCGCCCTCGTCGGCCCCACGGCCGTGACGGTCACCCTCCCGCCCCGCGGGGTCCGCGTCCTCGCGGACACCGACCTCGAAGGCCTCGCCCGCCTCGGCGGGGTGCTCAAGCCGGCGGACGTGGAGGCCCTGCACGCCATGGCACGGGACCGGCACACCTGGACGAAGGTCTGACCCGGGCGGCTGCCGTCGACCTGCCCGCGCTCGCCCAGCGGTGTGTTCACGGCAGCGGCGCCGCCTGCTCGCTGTCGAGGAGCGGGGGCCGACAGGTCGCCGTGGTCCGGGAAGGTCTGGCCCGGGGCGCCTGTCCTTACCCTGGGACGCGGGGCTGTGCCGAGCCGCGGTTGCGCCGCGTGGATGCGGCCGCTCACGATCTGCCCGCGCTCGCCCAGCGGTGTGTTCACGGCAGCGGCGCCGCCTGCTCGCTGTCGAGGAGCGGGGGCCGACAGGTCGCTGTAGTCCGGGAAGGTCTGGCCCGGGGCGCCTGTCCTCACCCTGGGACGCGGGGCTGTGCCGAGCCGCGGTTGCGCCGCGTGGATGCGGCCGCTCACGATCTGCCCGCGCTCGCCCGACGGTGTGTTCACGGCAGCGATGCCGCCCGCTCGCTGTCGAGGAGCGGGGGCCGACAGGTCGCTGTAGTCCGGGAAGGTCTGGCCCGGGGCGCCTGTCCTCACCCTGGGACGCGGGGCTGTGCCGAGCCGCGGTTGCGCCGCGTGGATGCGGCCGCTCACGATCTGCCCGCGCTCGCCCAGCGGTGTGTTCACGGCAGCGGCGCCGCCCGCTCGCTGTCGAGGAGCGGGGCCAGCAGGTCGCCGTAGTCCTGGAGGCGGGGGCCCATGTCCGGTGCCTCGAAGGACAGCTGGGCCGGTGCGCCGCAGTCCTCGACCTCCGTCCAGGTCACGGGTGCCGACACCAGGGGCCGGGTCCGGGCCCGCAGGGTGTAGGGCGTGGCGGTGGTCTTGCGGGCGGCGTTCTGGCTCCAGTCGACGAAGACCTTGCCGGGGCGCAGGTTCCGGGTCATCCGGTGCAGGGCCAGCCGGGGCATCGCCCGCTCCGCCTCCACGGCGAGCTGCTTGGCGTACTCCGACACCTGGTCGGACGACGCCCCCCGGACGGCCGCCAGCAGATGCAGCCCCTTCGACCCGGCGGTCTTCGGGTACGCCTCGATACCGTCCGCCGCCAGCCGCTCCCTGAGCCAGAGGGCCACCTCGCAGCACTCGACGATCGTCGCGGGCGGCCCCGGATCGAGGTCGAGGACCAGGCGGTCGGCCTCGTCGGGGGTGCCGATCGGCCACTGGTGGGTGTGGAACTCGGTGACCAGGTTGGCGGCCCACATCAGGCTCGCCAGGTCCTGCACGAGCACCATCCGGGCCGGCCCCTCGGAGCGGGGCACCTCGGCGGTGGTGACCCAGTCGGGCGTACCCGGCGGAACGTTCTTGGCGAAGAAGACCTGACCCTCGGGGCCGTCCGGATAGCGCAGGAAGGAGACGGGACGGTCACGCAGATGGGGGAGCAGCACCTCGGCCGTCGTGGCGTAGTAGTGCAGCACCTCGCCCTTGGTGAAGCCGGTGGCCGGATACAGCACCTTCTCCAGATTGCTGAGCGCGAGCCGTCGGCCCTCCACCTCGGTGATCGGCGTCATACGATGAGATTCTCACGCATATCAGATGAAACTGCGTAATGCGCCAGAAAGGGTGCTGCCGGTGAGATCCATTTGGAACGGCGCCATCTCGTTCGGCCTGGTCAGCATTCCGATCAAGCTGGTGAACGCCACCGAGAGCCACTCGATCTCCTTCCGCCAGATCCACACCGAGGACGGCGGCCGCGTCCGCTACCGCAAGGTCTGCGAACTGGAGGACCGGGAGATCAGCCAGGCGGAGATCGGCAAGGGGTACGAGGACGCCGACGGCACCATCATCCCGATCACCGACGAGGACCTGGCCCATCTGCCGCTCCCGACGACGAAGACGATCGAGATCGTGGCCTTCGTGCCGGGCGACCGGATAGACCCGCTCCAGATGGATGCCGCGTACTACCTCCAGGCGGGCGGTGCCCCCGCCGCCAAGCCGTACACCCTGCTGAGAGAGGCCCTCAAGCGCAGCAACAAGGTGGCCATCGCCAAGTTCGCGCTGCGGGGGCGGGAACGGCTCGGGATGCTGCGGGTGGTGGAGGACGCCATCGCGCTGCACGGGCTGCTGTGGCCGGACGAGGTCCGCGCGCCCGAGGGACTCGCCCCCGACACCAAGGTCACCGTCAGCGACAAGGAACTCGACCTCGCCGACGCCCTGATGGACACCCTCGGCGAGATCGACCTCGACGAACTCCACGACGAGTACCGCGAGGCACTGGAGGAGGTCGTCGCCGCGAAGGCCGCGGGCGAGGCACCTCCGGAGGCACCCGAGCGGGCCAAGGGCGGCAAGGTCCTCGACCTCATGGCCGCGCTGGAGAAGAGTGTCCGGGACGCGAAGGAGTCCCGGGGCGAGGAGCCGGGGGAGGTCACGCGGCTGCCGCAGCGCAAGTCCGCGCGGGCGGCGCCGAAGCAGACGGGTGGCAAGAAGTCCACGTCTGCCACGAAGAAGACGGCGGCCGCCAAGAAGACGACGGCGAAGTCGTCACAGGGAACGAAGAAGACGGCGTCGGCGAAGAAGGCGACGGGCGCGAAGAAGACGGCCGCCAAGAAGACGACCGCCCGCAAACGGACCGCGTGACCTGCGCACCGCCTTCGGCGCCGCGCAGGTCGCGTCAGTCTGCCGGCGAGGTCAGTCGACGGCCTTCGCGGACTCGATGATCACCGGCTGCGTGGGCACGTCACCGTGACCGCGGCTGCTGCCGGTGCGCACGCCCTTGATCTGGTCGACGACGTCCTGGCCCTCGACGACCTTGCCGAACACGGTGTAACCCCAGCCGTTCGGGCTCTTGGCCGTGAAGTTGAGGAACTCGTTGTCCGAGACGTTGACGAAGAACTGCGCGGTCGCCGAGTGCGGGTCGCTGGTGCGCGCCATCGCCACGGTGTACGCGGTGTTCTTCAGACCGTTGTCGGCCTCGTTCGGGACCGGCGCGAGCGTGGGCTTCTGCACCATGTCCGGGGTGAAGCCACCGCCCTGGACCATGAAGCCGTCGATCACCCGGTGGAAGATCGTGCCGTCGTAGTGCCCGTTGCCGACGTACTTCAGGAAGTTCTCGACGGTCTTGGGGGCCTCGGCGTCGGCGAGCTCGAGGGCGATACGGCCGAAATTAGTGGTCAGCTCGACCCTGGACATGGGAATCGTCCCTTTCTGGTGGGGCATGACCGAAGCATCTTGTCACACGGCTGCCCAGGCCCGACGGCGTCACGGCCTCACGGCCTCACGGGAGAGGCGACGTCAGGGGGGCGTCCCCGGGCGCGTCCCCGGTCGTGCCGCCCGATGGCGTCGGAACGGCCGACGGCTCGGACGGGACGGCCGACGGCGACGCCGGGTCCGTGGTGGTGGGCGGGGGACTGCTCACCGGGGCCAGCGGCACCGAGGAGCGGCCGGGGTCCTCGCCGGGCAGGGCGGCCACGGCCCCGGCCGTGAGGACGGCGGCCACCAGCACTCCCACGGCGCCCGAGACCGCCGTACGACGGCGTCGGATCCGTCGGCCGCCGGCGACGGCCGCGTCGGTGACGCTGGGCAGGGCCGGTTCCCGCGAGCCGTCGAGGATGGCCTCGAACGCGCCCCGCACGCGGCCGCCCTCCCCGTACTCGTCCGAGTCGTCCATCTGCCGCCTCACCTCCCGCTCGTCTCGCCCGCGAGTCCCTCGACGAGCCCGCGCAGCCGGACCAGCCCGCGGGCGCTCTGGCTCTTGACCGTGCCC
This sequence comes from Streptomyces canus, assembly GCF_001514145.1. GTDB lineage: Bacteria > Actinomycetota > Actinomycetes > Streptomycetales > Streptomycetaceae > Streptomyces > Streptomyces canus. The sequence goes on along the minus strand of NZ_KQ948657.1, from coordinate 14,659 downwards.
GGGGTCACGCGCAGCGCCTCGGCGGTCTGCTCCACGCTCCAGTCCTCCCAGAACCGCAGTACCAGCACCGCCCGGTAGCGGGGCGGCAGTTCCATCAGCGCGGCCTGCATCACCAGCCGCAGTTCGGGCGTGACCGGCGGCTCGGCGGACACCGGCTCGGGCACCTCCTCCGTCGGCTCCTCCCGCCAAGTCCGCTTGCGGTACTGGTCGATGAAGACGCGGGTGAGGATCGTACGGGCGTAGGCCTCGACGTTGCCGTCGCGGCGGATGCGGCCCCAGGAGGCGTACAGCTTCATCAGCGTCGTCTGGGTGAGGTCCTGGGCCTGGTGCCAGTCCCCGCACAGCAGATACGCGCTGCGTCTGAGCTGCCCCTGCCGGGCCTCGGCGAACTCCCGGAACTCCCGCTCCCGGACTGCTTCCCGCACCCGCCGCCCCTACGCCGAACCGATCACACCTGTCCTTCAGAGGTACGGCGACGGGCTCCGCGAGGTTGCACGCCCACGGAAGAAAAGTTTCCGGCGGCCGCGTGCAACCCGCCCCGGGCGGTGCCCCGTACTCCTCTCACGCAATCGACCAGACGACAGAGGAGCAGTTTTGACGAACCGTCATGGCATCCGACCCACCCGCCGCCTGCTGATCGGGGTCCTCGCGGGAAGCGCCGTGGCCGTGGCGGGCTGGGCCGCCGTCGCAGGCGCCGCGACCGGCGCCGCCACGCCGAAGCCGGCGCCGGCCTCGGCGTCCGAGGCTCCTACGGTGCCTTCGGCCGTCCCGTCGCCCGTACCTTCCACGGTGCCGTCGGAGCGGCCGTCCGAGCCGAGCCCGGTGCCGTCCGCTGTGCCGTCCGAGCCGGGGACCGCGCCGAGCCCCGTGCCGACGGTCGTGCCGAGCCGGCACCCCTCGACCGTCCCGAGCCCCGTCCCGGCGGAGCCGACCACCGTACCGAGCCCGGTACCGTCGGTCCCCACGAGGCCGTCGAAGTAGCGCCGGCACGGACGACGGGACGGCGCTCCGAGCCGCCGTCCCGTCGTACGGCCAGCCCTCCGAGACCCCCCGCGCGGTCACGGTGGAGGCGGGGGCGAGGTTTTCGTGGCGCGCGACGAGCGATCGTGGCGCCTCCCGGGAAGGCTCACCGCGCGGTCACGGTGGCGGCTGCGGCGAGGATTTCTAAGCGCGCCGGGCGGTCGTGTCGCTGTTTCGTCGTGCGGCCATCTGCTCTCCGTCGCGTGTCCGGCTTGGGTCGTGTGCTGTCGGACTCGCCGCGCGGTCGAGGGTGACCGCGCGCGCGGAGCGGTTCTGCCGCTGTTTCGTCGTACGGCCGCGTGATCTCCGGCGCGCGTTCGGCTTGGGCCGGTTGCGGTCGGAAGGCTCACCGCGCGGTCACGGTGGAAGCGGCGGCGAGGAGTTCTGGGCGCGCCGGGCGGTCGTGTCGCTGTTTCGTCTTACGGCCACGTGCTCTCCGGCGCGCGCCGGCCGCGCGGTTACGGCGACCGGGCGCGCCGAGCGGTGATGCCGCCGCTGCGTCGTGCGGCCCACTCGCCTCAGGTGCGCCCTGGTCGGGGCGCGTGTTGACGGAAGGCCCACCGCATGTCCGGTTCCACCAGGCACCGCAGGGCGCGTCGGACCGGTGGGGTGCACAGGGCGGTCACGACGGCGGTGGCGATCAGGGCGACCGCGGCCGCGCCGAGCCGTTCGTGGACCCAGGCGGGCCCGTACCAGCCCCAGAACCGGGCGCCCTGGACGAGGAAGCCGTGCAGCAGATAGCCGTAGAGCGTGCCCGCGCCCAGCCCGGTGAACCAGGTCCGCCGCCCGGGCACCAGCGCGAGGAAGCACCCGACCAAAATCAGCGAGCACCCGAAGGTGACCAGCGTCATCACCGGTCCCGACCAGGCGGGCGCACCCAGCTCCTGGGCGCTGTCCCGGTGGTAGAACCAGGCCCCGCTCATCCGCGGCACCGCCCAGTAGGCCAGCGCGAGGGCGACCGCGAACACCGGCAGGGCCGCCAGCCGTACGGCCCGGCGACGGACCAGGCGGAAGTGCTCCGGCTTCAGGCACAGGCCCAGCACGAAGTACGGCAGGAACTGCAGGACACGCTGCAGATCGAGATCGTCGCCGATGGAGGGCGTGAGGGTGGCGAGCATCGCCACGGCGAGGGCGAGTGGCACCGGATGACGCACTCGCTGCCACAGGGGAGTGGTCAGCCGCCACACGAACAGCGCCACCAGGAACCAGGTCAGATACAACGGATCCAGCAGACTCACCGGCCGGTCCGGCTCCTGGTCGGTCCACCGGGTGAAGAACGTGTACGCCGTCTCGAACACGACGTACGGCACGACCAGCCCGGTCACCAGCCTCCGCAGCCGCTGCGGACCGGCGTCGAAATTCCGCGAGAAGTACCCGGAGACGACGATGAACGCCGGCATGTGAAAGGCGTACACGAGCAGGTACAGCGCCGAGACGCCTCGGCTCCCGTCCCGCAACGGCTCCCACGCGTGTCCCACCGCGACCAGCACGATCGCCAGATACTTGGTGTTGTCGAAGTAGGCGTCGCGCTCCACGGGACGCTGCGCTGCGGGTCTTTCCCGAGGGGCGACCGTGACAAGTTGCTCGTGCATCCCGGGCGCCTCACCACTCCGGAGCGGCCCAAACTTCGAATCCAAGTGCTATCCGTGCCCCGTAGGTGCGCGCCGGCACCGAGGGCGTGGTCAGCCCGCCCGTGGCTCACGGCAGGGGCGTGCCGGCGGTCGCGTTGAGGATCTCGGCGGTGACGAAGCTCGCTTCCTGAGAGGCCAGGTAGACGTACGCCGGGGCCAGCTCGGCGGGCTGGGCCGGGCGGCCCAGCGGACTCTGCTTGCCGAACTCCACGGTGTCGGGCAGCGTCGCGGGGATCAGCGGCGTCCACACCGGGCCCGGCGCGACCGCGTTGACGCGGATGCCGCGCTCCGCGAGCATCTGGGCCAGCCCCTGGGTGAAGGTCACGATCGCGCCCTTCGACATCGCGTAGTCCAGCAGGTGCGGACTGGGCTTGTACGCCTGCACGGACGTGGAGTTGATGATGTCGCAGGGTACGGCGACCGCCTTGCGGCCGGCGTCCTCGACGAGGCGGGACGTCTCGCGCGCCTCGTCCGTCTCCTCCTCCAGATGGGTGAACAGCACGTCGGCGCCTTCCCGGGCGAAGGCCAGCGCCACCGCCCGCCCCATGCCGGAGTCCCCGCCCGTGATGACGGTCTTGCGGCCCTCCAGCCGGCCCGTGCCGCGGTAGGACTCCTCGCCGTGATCGGGCGGCGGGTCCATCGCTCCGGTCCAGCCCGGGTGCGGCTGGTCCTGCGCCGGGAAATCCGGGCGCGGGTGCTGCGTCGCCGGGTCCTGCTGGGTGTGCTGCTGCTCGGTCACGGCGGCCTCCTCAACGCCGGCGGGTTCGGACGGATCAGCGAGTTCCCGCCCTGCATCACCGAAAAGCCTGGGTACTCCTCCTCGGCCACCGGAGTGAAGTGGCGGACCGGTGTGAGGCCGCCGGTACGCCCGTGGCAGGTATCTGGCAACGACAAGGAGTGGAGAACCATGGGACACGGCGGAAACGTCATCCAGGAACTGACTACGGACCACCGCGAGGTGGACGACCTCTTCGCGCAGATCGAAGCGCTGCCGGGAACCGACCAGAAGCGACGTGAACTGGCGGACCGGCTCACCATGGAACTGATTCGGCACTCGGTGGCCGAGGAGGAGTACCTGTACCCGGCGGTGCGCCGGTACGTCGACGGGGGAGACGACCTCGCCGACAAGGAGGTCGCCGACCACGCCGAAGTCGAGCGCATGCTCAAGGAGCTCGAGGGCTGCCGGCCCGGAGACGGGAAATTCGACACGCTGATCCTGCGGCTGAAGAACTCCGTCACGGCGCATGTCAGCGACGAGGAGAACAGGATCTTCCCGTTGCTGGCCGAGGTCTGTTCCGCCAACGCTCTGGAGGAACTCGGCGAGAAGGTCCGCTCGGCCAAGCAGCACGCTCCCACCCGCCCGCACCCGTCCGCTCCGGACACCCCGCCCGCGAACAAACTCCTCGCGCCCGGTGCCGGCATGGTCGACCGCCTGCGCGACATGCTCACCGGCCGCGGAAAGCAGGACTGACGCACTGACAGGGCTGCCGCCGACAGGTCAGCGAGACGTAGTCCAGCGGGGGGCGATCTCGGCCCAGGCCGCGTCCCACTGAGTGAGACGGTGCCGCTCCAGCCTGCGGTTGGCGTAGCCATGGAGGGCGGCACCGAGGACGGGGACAGCCAGGGCGGCAAGGAGGGCGCAGCCCATGGCGCGGCTGCGGACCTGTTCCATGGTCAGAGGCGGGTCGGTGATCTTTCCGTCGGCGTTCACCCAGACCCGGACGGTGCTGCCGGCGGTCAGGGCGGGTGCGACGTCGGTCTCCGCGGTGCGGGGCGTGCCCGCGGGGTCGGTGAAGCGGACAGTGGCCGGGTACAGGGTCTTCCTCGCCTCGTACGATCCCGGCTCCGGGTGGCGAGGGGCATCGTGGAGCAGTACGGCGGGAGTGTCGTACCGGGTGATGGCCTGGTGCCGGGCGATCTCCTTGTGGTGGCGGTAGGCAGTGGTGCCGGTCAGGAAGACGGCGACGGGGGTGGCGGCCGCCACGACGAGGAACAGGCCGACCGCGATCCACGCCTGCGCGAGGTCGGTACGGCGGCGCAGGGGGTTGCGCCGCCAGCGCCACAGCCAAAGGCGCGGGAGTTCTTCGGGAGGGCGTGCCGGGGGTGTTGCGCGGGCCACGTGAATCTCCTTCCGCATGAGCGTGGCAGCCTCGCTGGGCGCTTGCCGGTAGGGGGGCGGTGGGTCAATGAGGGTGCGCCATGTCGGGGATTCCGGTGGCGGAGGGGTGGGCGTGAGCGGCTTGCAGGAGTCGCGCCGCGCCGCGGACGGCTGCGGTGTGCGGAGCGGGGACGGACCGGACGGGAGCGCGGAGCCTGCGGCTGAGGTGGTACGTGATGTCGGGTCGTAGCGCGCCGCCACCGGCGAGGAGCACGCCCCGCTGGAGGGCATCGAGTGTCTGTGAGGTGCGGTCCTGGTCCAGCATGGCGGTCACCATCGCCCCGACCGCGTCAGTGAGTTGTGCAGCCGGCGTGCGGCCCTCCAGGTCGCCGGTGCCCAGGGCGGTGTGGCGGGCGTCGGTCACCGCGCCGTCGGTCAGGAGCGTGACCTCGGTGAGGTGGGCGCCGATGTCCAGGACGAGCAGGGGGCGGGTCAGGTCGGTGTCCGCGGCCACGGCGACAGCGCGCGCGGTGGGGACGGTCAGTACCGTTCGCGGGCGCAGGACCTCGACCGCGGTGCGGGCCTCGGCCCGGTAGGTGATGCCGCCCAGTACGGGTGTGGTCAGGATGAGCAGGGGACGGCCGAAGCGGGGCAGGCGGTGGCCGAGCAGCCGGTTCAGCATGCGGGCGGTTCCGGGGGTGTCGACGATGGTGCCGCGCTGGACGGGGTGGGTGGCGCTGTCGCCCGGGACGGTCACCGTGGGCACGTCGAGGATGCTTCGCCGTCCGGACATCCAGGCGCGGGTGCGGGCGCTGCCCATGTCGAGGGCGAGGCCGGTGCACTGCCGGCACCAGGGCCACGGGCGGTGCCGGGCCGCCGGCGGACGGGGACCGGGGGCGCTGGTCATCGGCCGGCCTCCCTGACCTGCTGGCATCGGGCGCAGTAGCGGGCCTGCGGCACGATCATCAGCCGTTCGCGGGCGATGGGCCCGCGGCACAGATGGCAGGTGCCGTACCGGCCCCGGTCCATGCGTGCGAGGGCGGCTTCGACGTCGGCGAGGACCATGCGGGCGGAGGCGGCGAGTTGGACGCGGACCTCGATCTGGGAGGCGGCCTGCCGGTCGAGACGTGCGTCGGCGCGGGTCGTGGCGGGGCCGGAGAGCTGTTGCAGCTGTTCCTGGCGGAACAGGCGCTGTTCGTGCAGGTTCGCGCGCAGCGCGGCGACGTCCTCGATCGAGAGAGTGGTGTCGTGGTCGTCGATGATCTGGTGGTTCACCGATTCACCCCTTGGGCAGGGCGGGAGAGGGAGGGGGGATGCCTGGTTGTCAGGCGGTGTCGCGCTGGCAGGGCACACAGAACGGCGTGTAGGGCAGGATTTCCAGGCGTTCGACAGGGATGGGCCTGGTGCATTTGCGGCAGGTGCCGTAGCTGCCGTCCTGGACGCGGGCGAAGGCGGCCTCGATCTCGGTGAGGACTCGTTGGAGGGTGTCCATGTGCGTGGACGTCACCTGTTCCTCGGTGTCCGGCCCGGCCTGCCCGATGGCCCGCAACTGGGTGAGGCGGGAGGCACGTTCGTGTTCGAGGCGCTGGAGAGCCTCGTGCGCCGTCAGCCGCTCACGATGGGCTTCGGTCCGGGGCGTATCGAGTGACATGGCGGATCCTTCTTCCGTAATTCCGTAATTCCGTGACGCGGCGAGGCGATGGCGGCGTCGGGCAGGGAGTCAGGGGTGGCGATTCATGCCTCTACCGTGGCCGCGACGCGGCGCAAAGCCCATCGGGCGCGATACCCATCTGTGGCATGGCCCGTGGCCCATCACGGCGTGGGCAGGCCAGGCGCGGGAAATGGGCATTGGAGCCCATGGCCGCGTGGACCGGCAGCGGGCAGCCTGGACGGCAGACCGGTCAGTACCAGTGGACGCAGCTCACGCTCGGGGTGCGCGGTGACCGACAGTAGAGACAGCGCCGTGTCACACGGAGAAAGGCGTCATCCGGGTGTCCCTGTTCTGGCGGATCTTCGCGCTCAACGCGGTGGTACTGGGAAGTGCCACCGCGCTGCTGCTGTGGGCACCGGTGACCGTCTCCGTGCCGGTGGTCCTGACCGAGGCGATCATCCTCGTGTCCGGCCTGGTCGTCATGCTGGTCGCGAACGCGGCCCTGCTGCGGATCGGACTGGCCCCGCTCGACCGGCTCACGCGGCTGATGGCCACCGTCGATCTGCTGCGCCCCGGGCAACGACTGCCGGAAGGGGGACGCGGTGAGACCGCCGAACTGATCCGCACCTTCAACGCCATGCTCGAGCGCCTCGAACACGAACGGGCGTCCAGCAGTGCCCGCGCCCTGTTCGCGCAGGAAGCCGAGCGGCGCCGCATCGCCCAGGAACTGCACGACGAGGTGGGCCAGAGCATGACCGCGATCCTGCTGTCGCTGGAGCGGGCCGCCGACGACGCGGACGAGCCCCTGCGCGGTGACCTGCGCCAAGTACAGGAGATCACCCGGGGGAGCCTGGACGAGGTACGGCGCCTGGTGCGTCGGCTCCGGCCGGGCGTACTGGAGGACCTCGGTCTGGTCAGCGCGCTGACCTCGCTGACCGGCGAGTTCGCCACCCACGTGGGGTTGCGTGTGGTGCGTCGTTTCGAGACCGGCCTGCCCGCGCTGGACCATCAGACGGAGCTGGTGCTGTACCGGGTCGCCCAGGAGGCCCTGACCAACGCGGCCCGTCATGCCGAGGCCGGCCGGGTCGAGGTGAGCCTGCGCCACGCCGGCGAGGCGGTGGTGCTGGCCGTCGTCGACGACGGCCGCGGCACCGGGGTGGCCCGCGAAGGAGCGGGAATGCGCGGAATGCGCGAGCGGGCCCTGCTGATCGGGGCCACTCTGGATGTCACCTCCCAGCCGCAGGCCGGTACGACGGTCCGGCTCACCGTGCCCCTCAGGAAGCAGCCATGACCACGCCGCACCCATCCGTGATCCGTATCCTCCTCGCCGACGATCATGCGTTGGTACGTCGCGGGGTGCGGCTCATCCTCGACCGGGAGCCGGACCTGGAGGTCGTCGCCGAGGCCGGGGACGGCGCGGAGGCCATCGAGCTGACCCGCACCCATGAGGTCGATCTGGCGGTGATGGACATCGCCATGCCCCGGATGACCGGTCTGCAGGCCACCCGGGAACTTCTCGCGCTCAAGCCCGGCGTGCGGGTGCTGATGCTGACGATGCATGACAACGAGCAGTACTTCTTCCAAGCGCTGAAGGCCGGTGCCAGCGGATATGTGCTGAAGTCCGTGGCCGACCGCGACCTGGTGGCGGCATGCCGCGCCGCCATGCGCGACGAGCCCTTCCTGTATCCGGGTGCGGTCACCGCGCTCATCCGCAACTACCTCGACCGGGTCCGCCACGGTGAGGAGCCGCCCGATCAGGTGCTGACCCCGCGCGAGGAGGAGGTCCTCAAGCTCGTGGCCGAGGGCCACTCGTCCAAGGAGATCGCCGAGATGCTCTTCATCAGCATCAAGACCGTCCACCGGCATCGGGAGAACCTGCTGCACAAGCTCGGCCTGCGTGACCGGCTGGAACTCACCCGCTACGCGATCCGCGCGGGCCTCATCCAAGCCTGAGCCCGCTGACCGCTCAGGGCTCATGGAAAGGGGGCGGTGGTGGTCCGCTGCACGCACACCGTCGCGCGCACCCGGGGTCCCGGCCCAGGCCGAGGCCTGGCGTTGGCCGCCCTGCTCGCCGTCCTCATCACTCTGCTCAGCCCGCCCGCCCTGGGCGGTACGCACCATGGCGCACCGGTCGGCGCGCTGCTCGCGGCCGAGGAGTCGGCGCACGCTGACCCGTACGCGGACAGCGCGGACCCGGCCGTCTCCACCGCCGCGGTTCGCAGCCATCGGGATGCCGCGGGCGAGCGCCCTGCGCCGCCGGTCTCCGCCCCGGGCGCGTCACCTGACCCAGTGCCCGACCGGCCCCGGCGCGCGCAGCCCCCGGTTTCGGCAGCGGGCCCGCCCGCATCGGAGCAACCGGCACTTCGGCACGGGGTGAGGGCACCGCCCGCGCTCTCCGGCACCTGAACCTCTTCCTCTCCTTTCTTCCTTTCCCGACTTTCCCGACCGCAGCCACTGCCCTGGCCGCGGTGTGCCTGCCGGAGGCCCGCTGTGAACCGATCCCCGCACATCAGAGGGCTGATCGCCCTCGCTGCCGTTGCCCTGTCCCTGTACGTCGCGCTCACCGTGCCCGTCCACCTCGGACTCGATCTGCGGGGCGGCACCCAGATCGTGCTGGAAACCCGCCCCACCGCCGCTGCCGACGCCGACGGCGAGGCGACGGACCGCACCGTGGAGGTGCTGCGCGGCCGCATCGACGCGCTCGGTGTCGCCGAACCGGGCATCGCCCGCTCCGGCAGCGACCGGATCGTCGTCGAACTGCCCGGCCTGCAAGATCCCCGCAAGGCGGCCGAGGTGCTCGGCCGCACCGCCCAGCTCACCTTCCACCAGGTACTCGGCACCGCAGCCAACACCGACGACCTGCCAACTCCCTTGCCCAAGCGGCCCCGCGAGCAGGTCGTGGCCGACGAGTCCGGCCAACTTCTGCGCCTTCAGGCGCCCTCACTGACCGGCAAGGACGTGGAGAAGGCAGCCGCCCGCTTCGACCAGCAGAGCGGTGCCGGATGGCACGTCACCGTCGACTTCAGGGGATCGGGCGAACAGGGGTGGGCCCGCCTGACCGGCGAGGCCGCCTGCCACGCGGCCGGAGACCCGGCCCGCCGGATCGCCATCGTCCTGGACGACAAGATCATCTCTTCGCCGCAGGTCGACCCGTCCGTCGCCTGCCGGTCCGGCATCAGCGGCGGCTCCACCCAGATCACCGGCACCTTCAACGACAGCGAAGCGAAAGAGTTGGCCCTGCTCATCAACGGCGGCGCCCTGCCGGTTCCGGTCGAGACCGTCGAACAACGCACCGTGGGCCCCACCCTGGGTGCGGCAGCCATCAGGGCCAGCGCCTGGGCCGCCGTCATCGGCACCGCTCTGACCTCGCTGTTCATCATCGCCGTCTACCGGCTCATGGGCGCCTTGGCCACCGTCGCCCTGGCCTGCTACGGCCTCATCTCCTACGCCGCCCTCGCCGCCCTCGGCGCCACCCTCACCCTGCCCGGCCTGGCCGGCTTCGTGCTGGCCATCGGCATGGCGGTCGACGCCAACGTGCTCGTCTTCGAACGCGCCCGCGAGGAGTACGCCTCTCGCCACCGCCCCACCCCACGGTCGTCCCTGACCGCCGGATTCCGCAGGGCCTTCAGCGCGATCGCCGACTCCAACATCACCACCCTCATCGCCGCCGGCCTGCTGTTCTTCCTCGCCTCCGGACCTGTGCGCGGGTTCGGCGTCACGCTGGGCATCGGCGTCCTCGCCTCCATGCTCAGCGCCCTCGTCATCACCCGTGCCCTGGCCGACTACGCCGTCGCCCGCCCCCGCCTGCGCCGCCGTCCCCACCTCACCGGCATCGCCCACACCGGCACCGTCCGCGATCGCCTCGCCCGTACCCACCCGAACCTGATGCGCCACCCGCGCCGGTGGCTGGCCGCCTCCGCCGCCGCCCTCGTCCTGGCCGCTTCCGGCATCGCCGTGCGCGGCCTCGACTTCGGCGTCGAGTTCACCGGTGGCCGCCTCATCGAATACACCACGGCCGCCCCCGTCGACGCCGACCGGGCCCGCGCCGCGCTCGCCGACGCGGGATTCCCCCGGGCCGTCGTCCAGACCTCCGGCGAGAACCAGCTCACCGTCCGTACCCACCACTTGAGCAACACCCAGGCAACGGCGATCACCGACACCATCACCGACCTGACATACCAAGCCGACAAGATTCGCGACGAAGCCATCGGGCCCAGCCTCGGCAAGGAACTACGCCAAGGCGCCCTCATCGCCCTCGCTGTCGCCCTCGCCGCCCAACTGATCTATCTCGCGGCACGCTTCCGCTGGCTGCTCGGCACCTCGGCGGTCGCCGCCCTCGCCCACGACGTCGTGATCCTCACCGGCATCTTCGCCTGGCTCGGCAAGCCCGTGGATGGCGTCTTCCTGGCCGCGCTGCTGACCGTGATCGGCTACTCCGTCAACGACTCCGTCGTCGTCTTCGACCGCATCAGGGAACTCGGCCGCCACGACCGCAAGATGCCCTTCGCCCGCACCGCCAACCAGGCGCTGCTGCAGACCCTGCCCCGCACCGTCAACACCGGCATGGGCGCCGCATTCATCCTCACCGCCCTGGCCGTCCTCGGCGGCGACACCCTGACCGACTTCGCCCTCGCCCTCCTCATCGGCCTCGCGGTGGGCACGTACTCCTCGATGTTCACCGCCACCCCACTGGCCATCGAACTGCACAAGCACCGCACGTAGGCGAGCTGCCGGTTGGGTCGCGCGGCTCGCTCAGGCGACGGGCTCCAACCGGACGCAGCGGTCGGGGGCTTCGTGGTGTCTCGGCCGTGCACTGACGGTCGACAGTTGAGGGGTGGGCGCCGCCGCGCGTGCGCGGCCCCTCGGTCCCCTTCGATCGATCCCGACTCCGTTGGGCGGCTCCGGTCTCATGGTCTCGATGGGGTGTCTCCTGCTCGTGCGCCTTGTGGGTCCTACGGCTGCTGATGGGTCTTCCACCCCAGGCCGGATCGCGGCGGCGGTTCCCCGCGGGCGTACCCGGCGTCACCGGAGCAAGATCCCCAGGGCATAGGGCGGTTGGCGCTCGCGGCCGGAGCAGGACGGCCGCGAGCGGAGCGAGCCTTGATGAAGTAGGGAAAGTTCTACCGCGCTCGCTCGGGAGGCATTGATACGGTCCCGTCATGGCTGAAGCGCAGGGATCACCGAATGGCCCGGTTACCGCGGCCGATGTCGAACATGCCGTCCGTTTGGCGCTCGCCGCTCTGCGCTCGGCGAAGGCGCCGGACTGGAGTGTCAAGGCTGGTTCCCTGGAGTGGGATTGTTGGGAGACGGTCGAGCACCTGGCCGACGACCTGTTCTCCTACGCCGTCCAACTGGGCCCGGCGAACCCGCCGCTGGACACTCACGTGCCGTTCGCGTGGGATCGCAAGAGGCCGGGCGGCCCCGCGAATGCTGTCTTCGCAGACCGCGAGGCTGGCCCAGCCGGTCTGCTGCAAGTACTGGATGCCAGCGGCGCCTTGCTGGCCGCAATCGTCCGCACGATGCCACCCACGGTCCGGGCGCATCACGTCTTCGGCCCTGCCGACCCCGAAGGCTTCGCCGCGATGGGCATCGTCGAGACCCTGGTGCACACCCACGACGTCGCCGAGGGTCTGGGCGTTGACTGGACGCCGCCCGCAGACCTGTGCGGCCGCGTGCTGGACCGGCTCTTCCCCGACGCCCCGACCGATACCGACCGGTGGCCAACCCTCCTTTGGGCCACCGGCCGCACGGAACTGCCGGGTCGGCCGCGCCTTACCAAGTGGCGCTGGTATGGCGCACCCCGCGCTGACAGTAGGCCGCACAAGACCGTCAGCCCGGCTGGGGTCGCGCTGACGGAGGTCTGACCGAGACCCCCGAATACGACCTCTGTCGGAGCCAGCGGAACCACCCATTCGAAGTGGGGCCAAATCACCTTGCTACAGGGGCGCGATCCCCTGCGCCCCGGACCCAGAGTTCGTCCAGCACCGCCCGATGCAGCCGACGCCACAGGCCGACCTCGGTCCATACCGTGAAGCGGCGATGCGCGGTGGCGGAGGATGTGCCGAACGTCGGCGGCAGATGCTGCCAGGCACAGCCGCTGGTCAGCACGTACACCACTGCGGTGAACACGCCCTGCTGGTCGCGCGGAGGAGTCCCGCCACCTTGCGGTCGAGCCGCGAATGACGGCAGTAACGGGGCGACCACCCTCCAGAGCTCACCAGGAACCAGACGCTTCGACAGATCAGCACTCACGGCCGGCACCATGCCGCTCGAACATCAAGCATCAAGTCACGGGGGACAGCCTTCTATGCCTCGACTGATGCGGCCGATCTGGCGGCCTGCTCGATCTTCGCGCAGTAGGCGGTGCGGGCGTCCTCATCGATCTGCATCTCGTGTTCGGGGCGCAGCCCGGTTCGGCCGTCCACGCCTTCGCGCAGGATGTCGGCGTGCCCGGCATGCCGGTTGGTCTCGCCGAGGACGTGGACCAGGATGGCGAAGAGGTTCGTGTTGGGATAAGGCTCCGGCCACCACGGCACGTGGCCCGGGGCATCGAGGGCAAGCTCGTCGATCGTCGCGTCTGAGTGTTCCCACGTGCGCCGGTAGGACTCGATGATCTGATCGCGCGCCTCGTCCTCAGCCGCCCACAGATCGCTGCCGTCATGGTCCTGCCACCGGGGCAGCGGTTCTGGGGACGGCCGGTCGAAGACCTCGCCAAAGTACCTGGCCTCGACGCTGGCCACGTGTTTGACCAGGCCGAGGAGGTTGGTCCCGGTCACTGTCAAAGGTCGGCGGGCGTCGTATTCGGACAGGCCGTCGAGCTTCCAGAGCAGCGCCTTGCGGTCCCGCCGCAGTCGCCCGTGCAGGGTACCCTTCGCGAATTCATCGATCATGCGGCATGAGCCTGCCATGGGCTATTTCCTGGCCTCAAGATCGCGTACGTGGACCGCAACGACCGGCAGTGCTGAAGCCCGGCCATGGCCGCCGCCCCGAGCTAACGGCACTGCTGAACAGCACTCGTCCCAGCGTCGGCAAGCAGTGGACCGACTCCGGCGAAACCCACGACGACCGAGGCTTCAAGAACCGGCCCGTGGAAGAGGTCCGGCCTGTGCCAATCCCGCCTCACCTCTTCACGAGCCTGCGGAATCACCTCGACACCTTCGGGGTGGCCGGCGACGGACGGCTCTTCACCAATGAACGCGGGGGAGCAGTTGGGTGGCAGGAGGCTCGCGCCCTGGCTCTTCCACTGGCCGCCGTCACCTCGCCACTCGCCGCCCGCCCGTACGACCTTCGGCACTCGGCGCTGTCGACTTGGCTCAACTTCGGGGTCGACGCAACCGAGGTCGCCGAACGTGCGGGCAACAGCGTCGAGGTCCTGCTGAGCCGCTACGCGAAGTGCATCGACGGTCGGCAGGAGATCGCCAACCGCAAGATCGAAGAGCTGTTGCGCGAGAAGGATGATCAAGAGCGGTGCGCTGTCGGCGCCGTCTCCTACCCTGCGGTTACGTTCGAGCAGTTCAGATGGGGAGGGGACGACGATGGGCGGCAACGCATGGAGCCACACGGGCCCGTATCAGCAGGACCTGGCGGTGGCGTTCCGGCAGGCTCAGGAAGAGACCCTGGCACGGGACAACCACGGCTTCGTAGGTCGATCCATCGAAGAACTGTGGCGCGACCGGGAGTGGCAGGAGTACATCTTCACTGGCGGCACGTGCACTGTGCTGGACTTCCCCCTCATGATCGACGCCACGGATACCGACGATGGTCCGTTCATGCGGCCGCTGACAGACGATGAAGTGCGCGCGTGGGCTCCCCAAGGCCGGCCCACATACGAGGAGTGGGACGACGCCCTCGATTCCGAGCGGCTGGCCTTCCCGGGCCGTGCCCAAGGAAACTGCACGGTGCTCTACCGTGACGGCCGACCCGAGCAGATCGGCTACTGGGGCGTCACGGCCGACTAGCGAACGGCACCTTTGCACGGTGCGGCCCCTGGATGCGTCCGGGGCCTTCGCCGTTCCCGAGGTTGACCAGGACAACGCCTCAAGATCGTTTCCATAAATAGTCCACGGACCCCGACATACGGCCGTTCCGAGCGGCATACGCCTGCACATACGCGAAGACCCCGGCCTCAGCGTTTCCGCTGGTGACGGGGTCTTTGGGCACCTCATACAGGGTGCCCCCGGCAGGATTCGAAATGCGCACACGGCTCCGGAGTGATTGTGCATGGCTGCTCTGGAGCTAGGTGAGGGGTTTGAATCGGTA
>NZ_KQ948656.1:1074084-1084853 GCF_001514145.1 Streptomyces canus | reverse complement strand
ACAAAGAAGGTAAAGCCGACCCGCCCTTCTTGACAACCCAGTACAGAACCGCCTAGGTTCCTTACTGTTCAGTCCACAACGGTCCTGAGCTCACCGAACCGGCTTGGTCCGGGCGTGCAGGACCGTGCGGACCGTGTCGGCCTGAGCCCGGGCGACCCCGCGCAGGGCACGACGAAGTCATGGCCACAACCGAAGGAACCACCATGCAGACAGCTTCCCCAGTGGCCCTCGTGACGGGTGCCTCCTCCGGGATCGGGCGGGCCGCGGCGCTCGCCCTCGTGGGCGCCGGATTCGCGGTGGTCGGCACGAGCCGCAACGCGGCGAACGCCAAGCCGATCGCCGGGGTGACGTTCCTCGATCTCGAGGTGGCCAGCGACGAATCGGTCCGTTCCCTTGTCGGGGAGGTGATCGAGCGGTTCGGCCGGATCGACGTCCTGGTCAACAACGCAGGCGTGGGCGCGGTCGGCGCCGGCGAGGAGAGCTCGATCAGCCAGGCCAAGGAGGTCTTCGACGTCAACGTCTTCGGTCTGATGCGGATGACCAACGCGGTGCTGCCCCACATGCGCGCCCAGCGCAGTGGCCGCGTGCTCAACGTCGCCTCGATGCAAGGTCGGGTCCCAGGGCCCTTCATGGCCGTCTACGCCGCCACCAAGCATGCGGTCGAGGGCTACTCCGAGTCCGTCGACCACGAGCTTCGCGAGCACGGCGTGCGGATGCTGCTGATCGAGCCGGCCTACACAAGCACGAGTTTCGAGGCGAGCAGCATGGCACCCGACTCGCCCCTGCCGGCCTACGCCGCGCAGCGGGAGATCGCCCGAGACGTGCTGGCCACGGCCGTGCGCAACGCCGACGACCCGGGCGTTGTCGCGAAGGTGATCGTCGAGGCCGCCACCGATGCCAAGCCCAAGCTCCGGTACCCCGCCGGCCCGATGGCCAGACGCGTCAGCCTCCTGCGCCGGATCGTGCCCTCGCGCATCTTCGACAGCCAAATCCGCAAGCTCAACCGACTGGCCGGCTGACCCCGCAGCACACCCGGCGCCCGAGGAGGCGCCCATGTCCGAAACCAGAGACGATGAAGCCAACATCAGCATCTGCCGTCCGACCGCTCCTGGAACAGGCTGACACCCAAATGGAATTCGAACACGTCACCTTCGACCTGCCACACGGCACCTTTCACGCGCTGCAGGGTGGTGACCCCGACGGTCAGCCGACGGTCGTTCTGCACGGCTTCCCGGACCACCCGCCGACCGCGAAGCCCTTCCTCGCCGAGCTCGCCCGCCAAGGACGTCACGTCATCGCACCCTGGCTTCGCGGTTACGCGCCGTCCCCGACCGCGGGGCCGTTCGACTTCGCCTCCCTCACCGGCGACGTGCTCGCGCTGATCGACCGCTGGTCTCCGGGGCGAGCCGTGGAGTTGGTCGGCCACGACTGGGGCGCCCTGATCACCTACGATGCCGTCGTCACCGCGCCGGAGCGGATCGAACGCGCGGTCACGCTCGCAGTCCCCCACCCCATCACGTTCCTGAGCCGGCCGCGCCTGGCTCAGCTACGCCGGATCTGGTACATGGGGCTCTTTCAACTGCCGGGAAGCGGCTGGATGGCCAGCGCCCGCGATCTCGCCTTCATCGACCGCCTCTGGCGTCAGTGGTCGCCCGGCCTCTCGCTCGATCCAGCGCTGCGGGCGGAGCTGCACGAGGACCTGCGGGCGAGTATGCCCGCGCCTTTGAAGTACTACCGGGCGATGATGCGGCCCGGCATGATTGGGGCGACGCGCCGCCTGTCTCATCCGATCACGGTGCCCCTGCTGCAGCTTTACGGTGCCGACGACGGCTGCTTTCTTCCCCCGAAGGTCGACGACCGACATCGGTTCGCCGCCCCGCACGCGATGGAGGTCGTCCCCGACGTCGGTCACTTCCTGCACATCGAGGCCCCCGAGGCGATCGCAGAACGGATCGCGGCATGGGCCAAATAACGGATCACATCACTCGGAGTGGGGGGCGTA
The DNA here is from genome assembly GCF_001514145.1 of Streptomyces canus. Classification (GTDB taxonomy): domain Bacteria; phylum Actinomycetota; class Actinomycetes; order Streptomycetales; family Streptomycetaceae; genus Streptomyces; species Streptomyces canus. The sequence continues at coordinate 1,082,851 of NZ_KQ948656.1, read as the reverse complement.
TGGCACAGGCCGCGGACGCTGCGCGGACCGTCATCATGACCGTGGACGACGATCCCGGGGTGTCCCGGGCCGTCGCCCGTGACCTGCGACGGCGCTACGGTGGGTCGTACCGGATCGTGCGCGCGGAGTCCGGCGAGTCCGCGCTGGAGGCGCTGCGGGAGCTGAAGCTGCGCGGTGATCTGGTCGCGGTGATCCTGGCCGACTACCGGATGCCCCAGATGAACGGCATCGAGTTCCTCGAACAGGCCCTGGACCTCTATCCGGGTGCCCGGCGCGTCCTGCTGACCGCGTACGCGGACTCGAACGCGGCGATCGACGCGATCAACGTCGTCGACCTCGACCACTACCTCCTCAAGCCGTGGGACCCGCCGGAGGAGAAGCTCTACCCGGTGCTCGACGACCTGCTGGAGGCGTGGCGCTGCAGCGACTACCGGCCGGTGCCCGCCACCAAGGTGATCGGTCACCGGTGGTCGGCGCGCTCCTCGGACGTGCGGGAGTTCCTGGCGCGCAACCAGGTGCCGTACCGCTGGTACTCCACGGACGAGCCCGAGGGGCAGCGCCTGCTGGCGGCCGCGGGCCAGGACGGGCAGCGGCTGCCGGTGGTGATCACGGCGGACGGTACGGCGCTCGTCGAGCCGGAGGTGCCCGAACTGGCCGCGCATGTGGGGCTGGCGACGACACCCACGGCCGACTTCTACGACCTGGTCGTCATCGGCGGCGGGCCGGCCGGTCTTGGCGCCGCCGTGTACGGGGCCTCGGAGGGGCTCAGGACCGTGCTCGTGGAGCGGTCGGCGACCGGCGGGCAGGCCGGGCAGAGCTCGCGGATCGAGAACTACCTGGGCTTCCCCGACGGGGTGTCCGGCGGCCAGCTCACCGACCGGGCGCGACGCCAGGCCACGAAGTTCGGCGCCGAGATCCTCACCGCGCAGGAGGTGACAGGGCTGGAGAGCAGCGGGGCGGCGCGGCTCGTACGGTTCGCGGACGGGTCGACGATCACGGCGCACAGCGTGATCCTGGCGACCGGTGTGTCCTACCGGCAGCTGGAGGCGCCGGGTGCCGACGAGTTGTCGGGCCGCGGGGTGTTCTACGGGTCCGCGCTCACCGAGGCCGCCGCCTGCCAGGGCCACGACGTGTACATCGTCGGCGGCGCCAACTCGGCCGGACAGGCGGCGATGTACCTGTCCAGGGGCGCCAAGTCGGTCACCCTGCTGGTGCGCGGAGCGGACCTCACCGCGTCGATGTCGCACTACCTGATCCAGCAGATCGCCGAGTCACCGAACATCTTTGTACGGGCCCACACGGTCGTCGAGGCCGCGCACGGCGACAACGACCTGGAACAGCTGACGTTGCGCGACACGACGAGCGAGCAGACCGAACTGGTCGACGCGCAGTGGCTGTTCGTGTTCATCGGCGCGGCCCCGCTGACCGACTGGCTGGAGGGTACGGTGTTGCGCGACAAGCGCGGGTTCATCCTCGCCGGGCCCGATCTGACCGCCGACGGGCGGCCACCGGCGGACTGGGAGCTGGACCGGCCGCCGTACCACCTGGAGACCAACATCCCCGGCGTGTTCGTCGCCGGGGACGCGCGCGCGGAGTCCGCGAAGCGGGTCGCGTCCGCCGTCGGAGAGGGAGCCATGGCCGTGATGCTCGTACACCGGTATCTGGAGCAGTCGTGAGCGGGCGGCTGATGCCGTGCAGCGCGGCGGAGATCAGTTCGCTGTTCCTCTTCGAGAAGCTGAACTCCGAGCAGCTCGGCAGGCTGTGCAGCGAGGGACGGGTCGAACTGTTCGATCCCGGGCCGGTGTTCGCCGAAGGTGACCCGGCGACCTGCTTCTACGTGATGATCGAGGGCACGCTCGTCATGTCGCGCCGGGTGGGCGACGACGACATCGAGGTGAGCCGCACGTCCCAGCCCGGGGTGTACGCGGGGGCCGTGATGGCGTACCTCGGGGACGGTAAACCGCAGCGGTACCTGAACTCGTTGCGGGTGTCGGAGCCGACGCGGTTCTTCGTCCTGCCCGCCGAATCGTTCGCGAACTTCATCCACGAGTGGTTTCCGATGGCGGTCCATCTCCTGGAGGGGCTCACCCTCGGTTCGCAGACCTTTCAGCGGGCCGTCGGGCAGCGCGAACGGCTACTGGCGCTGGGCTCGTTGTCCGCGGGTCTCACCCATGAGCTCAACAACCCGGCCGCGGCGGCCGTACGGGCCACCTCGTCGCTCAGGGACCGGGTCGCGCACATGCGCAACAAGCTCGGCGCCATCGCCTCGGGCCCCTACCACGGCGACGCCCTGAAGGCCCTGGTCGACCTCCAGGAGCGTACGGCCGAGCGGGTCTCCAAGGCGCCGGCACTGAGCCCGCTCGAAGCGTCGGACCGGGAGGACGAACTCGCCGACTGGCTCGACGACCACGGTGTCCAGAACGGCTGGCAGATCGCGCCGACCTTCGTGCAGGGCGGTCTCGACGTCGACTGGCTGGAGCAGATCGCGGCGGCATGCGACCAGGAGGAGATCCTGCCGAGTGCCATCGGGTGGCTCAACTACACGGTCGAGACCGAGCTGTTGATGTCCGAGATCGAGGACTCCACCACCCGTATCTCGCACCTCGTCGACGCCGCCAAGCAGTACTCGCAGCTGGACCGCGCGCCCTACCAGGTCGCCGATGTGCACGAACTCCTCGACAGCACGCTGCTGATGCTGTCGGGCAAGATCGGTCCCCAGGTCAAGGTCGTGAAGGAGTACGACCGTTCGGTGCCGAGGATTCCGGCCTACCCGGCCGAGCTGAACCAGGTGTGGACCAACCTGATCGACAACGCCGTCTCCGCCATCAAGAGCGCGGGCGGCGAAGGGACGTTGACCGTACGCACCGCTCTGGTGCACGACCGGCTGCTGGTGGAGTTCCGCGACACGGGCCCGGGAGTGCCGGCCGAGATCCGTGGCCGGATCTTCGACCCGTTCTTCACCACCAAGCCGGTGGGCGAGGGCACCGGGCTGGGGCTCGACATCTCCTGGCGGATCGTCGTCAACAAGCACCACGGCGACCTGAAAGTCGAGTCCGTACCCGGCGACACCCGCTTCCAGGTGCTGCTCCCCCTCACTGCCCCCGATACCGTCCCCGACCCGGCCCAGGAGCCCTCATGACCAAGGACACCGGAATCGACCCCAGCGTCCCGCCCCACGGGGCCGGGACGAGGCGCTGACCCGTCTCACCGGTGCGCTGGGCCGACCCCGCGTCCGCGAGACCCGTGCCGTGCTCATCGCGGGGGACGCCGGGGTGTGCGCGGCGGGCCTGGACATCCCCGACGACGTCGGCATGAAACCCACGCACTACGCCGTCCACGTCGGCCCGGCTACACGGTCACCGCGAAGGACACGGTGTTCCACGTCAGCGATTCACGCGGGTGGTAGCCGAAGCCGCGCTTGTATGCGGCGGCTGCCTGCTCCTTCTCGGAGTGGCAGGTGACCAGGGTGGCGTCGAGGTCCAGGACCAGGCAGGGCAGGTCGCGCCCGCCCGCGCGGGACGCTGGTATGCCGTCGCGGGTGTCGACGGCTTGCAGCCAGGCGATTTCGCGTGCGGTGGCCCGGGCTTCTTGCAGGGCGGCCAGTGCGGGAGGACCGATGTCGGCGAGAAGACGCCAGGCGGTGGGTGTGGCGGCGACCGGGCCGAACACCTCGCGCTGGTCACGCAGGACAGCGAGGTCAGTGATGGTCTCGCCGCCGTCGGCGAGCATCACGGCCAGGTCGACCGCCACCCGGCCGGGGGCGTGCCCCGTGCCGCGCGGCCGCAGCCGACGCAACGCGCTGGTGAAGGGGCTGGTCAGCCCGGTGACTTCGGCCAGATCGGTCAGCAGACGGGATCCGGCATGGCTGACCACCCCGCGACCGTCGGCCGAGACGACAAGTCGGGGACGTGACCCGGTGGTGTGCACGCGGAAAGTGCCTTCCCCCGCGAGACGACAGAAGCCTTGGACAAGCCCTGTCGTCCCAGGTCAGAAGGCACTTTCGCTTTGCCGCTCATGATCCGGACACGACCCCGAGTGAAACGCGCGGGCTAGGGCGTGTTCCCGTGCCCGTTGCCTCGCCGCCGGGCTCAGAACCCGGGGAAGACCCTGCGCAGGTCGTCGAGGGTGACGGTGTCGCCGGTGAGGGTCACGGAGGGCGGGGTGTGGGCGGGGGCGTGCCGGCCGGTGACGAGTCGCAGCCACCACTCGGCGGGGGCCGTCAGCACGGCGTCGGCGTTCTCGGGTTCGCCGGTGAGCGCGACCGTCTCGCCGACCGAGAGACCGAAGGCGCGCTCGGGTGCGGTGGTGTGCACCGTGACGGCGACGGGGCGGTTCTCCAGGGCGTCCGCCTTGCCGAGGAAGCCCAGCATCATGCCGGCCTGGTCGAGGAGCGGCCCGGTCGCGGCGGACGCCAGGGTCGTCGACGGGTCGAAGGCCGCCTCGACGTCCCACGAGTGGTGGGTGAACTCACTGAGCCGGAGCCCCGCCGCGGTCGCGACGTCCACCGGCGCGGGCAGGAAGCCGAGGTCGATCCGGAGGTCGCTGCGGGCCCCCGCGTCGAGGCCCTCGTAGCGTTCGACCAGCGCCTGGTTGGCGGTGACGAAGCCTTCGGCGCGCTCGGCCGGGGTCATCGCGTCCCAGCGGGCCCACACCGACTTGTTGAAGTCGCCGTCGGGGGCACCCGTACCGCCCGTCGCGCCCTCCAGTACGGCCAGGCCTATTTCGGCGCCGCTGCCCAGATGGCTGAGCACCTGGGAGACGTCCCACTCCGACGCGCCGGACGGGCGGGTGAGATCGGCGGCGGTGAGTCTGTGCACCACAGCGGCGAGGTGGTCGTGCCCGCTGCGCAGGGCGCCGATGATCCGGTCTGCGGCTTCGGTCATGTTCGTTTCCCCAATGAAGGCGATCTGATTCGGTGTTGTCGTCCACGGCTGTCGGTGTCACACGGCGGTCTGGAACGAGCGCTTGGAGAAGCCGATCGTGTACCCCTCGACGGTGGTCCGCACCGGCCGGTCGGGGTGCGCGGCGGCGCCCAGGGTGATGAACAGCGGGATGTAGCGGTCGACGGTCGGATGAGCGTACGGCATACCGGGCGCCCTCGTCCGGAACGCGTCGAGTTCGTCCACCACGCCGCGCGCGAGGGCGTCGGCGGCCCAGGCGTCGAAGTCGGCGGACCAGCCCGGGACTTGGCCTTCGAGCATCGCACGGGTGATGAACGGCAGCCCGTGCGTCATAAAGCCGGAGCCGATCACCAGCACACCCTCCTCGGCCAGCGGGTACATGGCCATCAGCGGCACCCAGGCCCCGTGGTCGAGCCCTCGGCCGGCGTGCTGGTGGACCGATTCGCCGTCCGGCATGGTTCCGGCGACCCGGAGGGCGAGCGCGGTCGCGTCGGGGGTGTCGTACCGCATCGTGTAGTAGCGCGGGTGGAAGCCCCCGAAGGCGTAGACGAGCGGGGTGTGCGCGGCCGGTCCGGACAGGGACAGCGACCAGGCAGTCACGTGACGCGGGCGGGAGAGGTCATATGAGCCTGACCGGTCCGGCGTCGATCGGCAGGCGGACCAGGAGATAGGGCTTGCGGCGCAGATCCTCGCCCTCGTGGAAGGGCGGCATCCGGTTGAGCTGGTTGGCGGTGGCGTACAGGTACCGGTCCGAGGCGACGGACAGGGTGTCGATCCAGATGAGGTCGGTGCCCTGGGCGAGGGTGCGGTAGGTGCCGTCCGGATTCCTGCGCCAGAGGGAGTTGTGTTCCAGGTCGCCGCCGTAGAGCCGTCCCTTGTCGTCGCTCTCCAGTCCGTCGGCCATCGGCTTGAACCCGTGGTCCTCGACCGTCGCCGCCACCTCGGTGTCCGTGGCGTCCGGGTCGGCGAGGGCGTCGGTGGCCACGCTGTGCAGTCGGCGGCTGGACAGGGGGCAGTAGTAGAGGCGCTTGCCGTCGGCGCTGAGGGCGATGCCGTCGGAGCCGGTCTCGTAGGAGGTGGGTTCGCCGTCCGCGGGGCGGATCATGAGGGGTTCGCCCTCGATGATGGGAAGGAACTGCTCGTCGGGGAGCACTGAGGGCTGCCCGGCCAGTCGCCGCCAGGAGCGGCCTGTGGCGAGGTCGACCACGATCACGCCGTTCGAGCCGCCCGAGTCGGTGATGAACGCCATGCCCTCGGCGCCGCGCCGCAGGTCGAAGCGCACGTCGTTGGGGTAGCTGTTCGACGGCACCACCTCGGGCGGGAAGAGGATCTTCCGTACGATCCGGTCGGTGCGCAGGTCGACCGCCACGAGCTTCGGGCCGCCGTAGGAGGACCCGGCGAACAGCGGGTTTCCGGTGTCGAGGATCCACAGCCGGTCGGCCCCATCGACGACGACGCTCTGCACCGACTGGAAGTGCCCGGCCAGGTCGGAGGCGTCCTCGCGGTTCACCTCGGCGTCGGGGTAGGCCACCGGCTTCCCTTGCCGCAGTTCGGCGACGGTGAAGGGGACGTCGTCGCCCCAGCGGGGGAAGTTGACGAAGATACGGCCGTGGCGTGAGACGGTGACACCCGTCGGCATCGAGCCCCAGAAGCGGGCGACGACCGTGTACTGACCGGCGGTTGGGCCGGCGGTTGGACTGGTGGCGTGGGCGGGCCCGGCGAGTTGGGTGGCGGCCAGCGATGCGGTGGTCGCGCCGAGGAATGTACGTCGTTTCATGCGAGTGCCTCCTGCTGGGTCTGGTTGCACCATGGACTTCGCCGTGGACAGCAGTTCTCTGGTGCGCGGGTGGCGGGTGGTGAGGTCCATCGCGGAGAAGGCCCTGTCGTGGATTCGCGGGGCGAGACGGTCGCGGTGGAACCCTGGAGATGCCCTGCTTTCCTGTGCTGGTTCGTGTCCTGAGAACAACAGTCATCGCAGGTGGCAGGGCATCTGTGGGGTGGATCCAGGCTCAGTGGGCCATCACGGGCTCGCCCTCGGACGGCGCCAGAGCCCGATTCGGGATCAGGAACGCGGCGATCACCGCACCGACCACGAAGAACCCGGAGCCCCACGCCAGGGTGGCCGTGTAGCCCTCGACCCCGGCCTGCGCCGCGGCCAATGCGCCGGGCTTGTGCGAAGTCAGGTAGTCGGTCGCGGCTGACGAGGCAATGGTGGTCAGTAGCGCCGTGCTGATGGAGCCGCCGATTTGCTGACCGGTGTTGATCAACGCCGAGGCGACACCCGCGTCCTCGTGGTGAATGCCTGAGGTCGCCCCCTGGATCGCGGTGCTCATCACGGCGCCGATGCCGAGACCCAGCAGGATCAGGCCGGGCATGATGTGGGCGGCGTAGGTGCTGTCCAGCTCGAGCCGGGTCAGCAAGGCCATACCGGCTGCGGCGACCAGGAAGCCGGCGCTGACGACGATCTTCGGGCCGACCCTGGGCAGCACCAGCGAAGGCATCGTGGTCGACGACGCGACGACGCCCGCGACCATCGGCAGGAACGCCAGACCGGTCTTGATCGGCGAGTAGCCGAGGCTGGCCGCGAAGTAGTAGGTCAGGAACAGGAAGATCGAGAACATCCCCATGCCCAGGACGAACACCGCCGCGAACGAACCACCGCGGGTCCGGTCCAGCACGAGGCGCAGCGGGAGCAGCGGATGCGCGACCCGGGACTCCAGCCAGACGAACACCGCGAGCAGCACCGCGCCGACGATCATGGAGCCGAGGGCGACCGGGTCGGTCCAACTGGTGGACTCTACGTGCGCGAACCCGTAGACGACGGCGAACAGTGCGGCGCTCACCACCACGATGCCCGGAATGTCGAGTTTGGGCTTCTTGGTGATCACGGGCTTGGCCAGCAGCAGCAAGGCGCCGATCAGTGCGGGGGCCGCGAAGGCGACGTTCACGTACATCACCCAGCGCCACGACGCCCATTCGGTGAGCATGCCGCCGACCAGCAGCCCGATCGCGCCGCCCGCACCACCCAGCGCACTGAAGATACCGAAGGCCTTCGCCCTTTCGGACGGTTCGGTGAAGGTCACACTGAGCAGTGAGAGTGCCGCGGGCGCGAGCACCGCGGCGAAGAGGCCCTGGGCCACACGTGCCGCGACGAGGATCTCGAAGCTGCCGGCCGAGCCGCCGACGACGGACGCGGCCCCGAAACCTGCCAGGCCGATCACGAAGAGGGTACGTCGGCCCAACAGGTCACCGAGTCGGCCGCCGAGCAGCAGCAGGCTGCCGAACGCCAGCGCGTACCCCGTGATGACCCACTGCCGGCTGCCGTCGCTGAAGCCGAGGTCGTGCTGCGCTTCGGGCAGCGCGATGTTCACGACGGTGGCATCGAGCATGACCATGAGCTGTGCCACGCCTATGACGACCAGCACCCACCAGCGCACGGCATGTGAGCCGCGAAGGCCCGAGTCTTTCTTTCCGGAGGCGGGCGCCCCGCGGTCGATGCTGGTACTCATTTTTTTCCTTGCTTGCTCGGCATGACGGAAAGCCGTCTGGAATCTGATCGGTTTCCTCACCGACGAAGGTGAGGCGAGCGGATGACGGGCTGAGATCTCAGAGCTTCAAGATCATCCTGTGGCCGCTTTCGGGCTTCCCTCGGCGATCCCCTGGAGGGCCGCGTCGGTGTCTGCGGTGGCCAGCATCCTGTTGATGTCGGCGCCGGCCAGTCATCGCGCCGGGCATGCACGCACCCTGTCCGGTGAGCTCAGGACCGTTGTGGACTGAACAGTAAGGAACCTAGGCGGTTCTGTACTGCCTTGTCAAGAAGGGTGGGTCGGCTTTACCTTCGATGCATGGCCAGACCACGAAGCTTC
>NZ_KQ948656.1:1073003-1073764 GCF_001514145.1 Streptomyces canus | reverse complement strand
CCTGCTCCGCGCCGTCCACGGGGTGCCACTCGCCCCCGACGTACCCCCCGCCCCCGACCGGACGGCCGCGGCCTGCTTCGCCGCCAAGATGGCCCTGGAGATCGGCGCCTCCGACCCCGAGGTGCAACGCCTGGCCAACGACTGCTTCTCCGTGGTCCGCACGGCGGTGGCCGAGTGCGTGCGAGCGGCGCAGCGCCACGGCGACATCGACCCCGATGCCGATCCCGACGACCTCGCCTACCTCCTGCTGACCGTCATCCGCGGGAGCGACGTCGTCGGCGCATACGGCCACAGCCCCGCCCGCCTGACCTCGATCGCGGAAAGCGCGTTCGCACTCCTGCCCCGCCCACGCCACCACTGACAACGGCAGGGCCGGCCCCGTTGCACCGGCACCTGATGCGGCCGGCCCACTTCGACGCCGCGCAGGCACGGCCCGCAGGTTCACGCGCCGCCGGGCGGTCGCCCGGGCGGCCGGCGAAGAACTGCGCCCGCATCCAGTCGAGTTGCTCCCCCGCATACACGGTGTCGCCGGCCTTGAACCGCACGGTCAGCCGGCCGAACGCCTCGCCGCCGGCAGACAGTGGCACTCGGTCCGCCGCTGCGCCAACCCGGACCGCGTGTGCAGGAATTCGTGCCAGTGCTCCGCCGCGGTGCCCTCGTAGAGCTGGGTGCCGCCCCCTGCGGATGCGGGCAGCGGTACGGACTCCCGCCGGGCATCGACGAGTCGGCGACCGGCCCGATCGTCGCCATCCTGCGCGAGA
>NZ_KQ948656.1:1066984-1072363 GCF_001514145.1 Streptomyces canus | reverse complement strand
GTCCGAGCTGACGGCAAGGGGCTTCCCTGCCCGTTCGCGCGGGGTCTCGGCGCAAGGGCACGGTGAAGGCCGGCCCCGGCCCGGTGAACGCGCCCGCCGTGGTCGCCGGCACCACCGTCCGACGCGGTGACGTGATCGCGGCCGACGACGACGGAGTGCTGTGCGTTCCCCTGCAGGACTGCTCGCACACACTCGGCCACCGTCGTCGCGACCAAGGGGAAAGGAAGAGCCGACCCGCCGCACTTGACAACTCAGTACAGAACCGCCTAGGTTTCTGACTGTTCAGTACACAACCGTCCTGAGCTCACCGGACAGGCTGCGTGCACGCCTGGCGCCTCACCGTCCCGTCGCTCTACCTGTACGGGGCCACAACCCGGCGCAGGGCACTTCCTGCACCTGGAGCAGCCCCAGACGGTCGCCGATCACATCCTGGGCTTCCTGAACAGCTGACCCCCCACCGACCACCCAGAACTCGAAGGGCTGACCGAACCATGACTGACAAGGAAAGGCAGGAGGCCATGGCTATGGCGACTTCTCCGTACGTGAGCGACGCACTGGCCGAGGGGACCGTCGACGCGGTGGTGATCGGCGGGGGCGCCGCGGGGCTGAACGGTGCACTGATCCTCGCCCGCTCCCGCCGCTCGGTCGTCGTGATCGACAGCGGCTCCCCGCGCAACGCGCCCGCGGAGGCCGTGCACGGCCTCCTCGCCCTGGACGGCACCCCGCCGTCCGAGATCCTTCGACGGGGCCGGGAGCAGGTGCGCCAGTACGGCGGACGCGTCGTGTCCGGCGAGGTGGTCGCGGCCGAGTCTGCCGCCCCGTCGGCGGACGGGGACCTGCGGTTCACCGTCACCCTGGCCGACGGCCGCCACATCACCGCCCGCCGCATCCTGGTCGCTACCGGCCTCACGGATGTGCTCCCGGAGGTGCCCGGGCTTGCCGAGCACTGGGGACACAGTGTGGTGCACTGCCCGTACTGCCACGGCTGGGAGGTGCGCGACGAGCCCATCGGCATCCTCGCCACCGGCCCCGCCTCCATCGACCACGCGTTTTTGTTCCGTCAGCTGACCGAGGACCTGACCTACTTCACCCACGGCACCGACCTGGACGAGGGCAGCCGCGCCCGCTTCGCCGCCCGCGGCATCCACGTCGTCGACACCCCGGTCACCGAGGTCGTCAACGACGCGGAGGGTGCCCTCGCCGGGGTGCGCCTGGCCGACGGCCAGGTCGTGGCCCGCCGCGTCCTCGCGGTCGCCGCGCAGCTGCAGGCCCGCACCCAGGGCCTGGAAGGTCTGGGCCTGCCGGTGCGGGACCTGCCGAAGGGCCGCGGTTTCGCCTCCGGCACGGCCGGCACCACCGAGGTGCCGGGTGTGTGGGTGGCTGGCAACGTCACCGATCTGGTCGCCCAGGTCGGAGCCTCCGCAGCGGCCGGCGCACTGGCCGGCGCCGACATCAACAGGACGCTCGCCATCGCGGACACCGACGCGGCCCTCCAGAAGATCGCCGAGGCAAGCCCCCAAGCGGCCACACGATGATCTCGAAGCCCTGAGATCTCAGCCCGTCACCCGCTCGCCTCACCTTTGTCGGCGAGGAGAGCGACCTGTTCCCCCACCTGGAAACTGATCAGTTTCCAGGTGGTTTTCAGTCATGCCCAGCGAGCAGGCAGCAGGAGCGTCGCGCCGAGGTCAACGCAACCCTCCTCGACGTCCTCGCCCGCCTCGACGACTCCACATCCGCGGCTTCCTGAGCGGCCGACCCACCCCCCACAAGATGAAGGACACGGCAATGTCGGAGCGCCATCCCATGGACAAGAACACGACATCGCGACAGCGGGCCCTGGTGGTCGGCCTCGGGATAAGCGGGATCACCTCCGCGCTGCGACTGCATCGCGCGGGCTGGGACGTGGTGGTGCTGGAGAAGGCCCCCGAGCGGCGCCGCGGCGGATACTTCCTCGCCCTGTTCGGGGCCGGGCTCGCCGCCGCCGAACGGCTGGGCTTCGCCGATGCGGTGTCGAATCGCGTCGCTCCGGAAAGCGTGAGCTACGACGTCGACCGCACGGGCCGGCGCCGCCGCGGTGTGGGCTACGCCGATGTGTTCCCCGGGTCTCGACTGACGGTGCGGGGCGACATCGAAGACGCGGCCTTCACCGCCCTGCCCGACGAGGTCGAGATCCGGTACTCGACCGTGCCGATCGCGCTGGACCAGTACCTCGACGGGGTGGACGTCGAGATCCGCGACCTGACGACGGAGACGACGACCGTCGAACGGTTCGACCTGGTGGTCGGGGCGGACGGACTGCGCTCGACGGTGCGCCGGCTTGCGTTCGAGCCCGAGCCGAGCCCGATCCGTCGACTGAACTACATGATCGCCGTGTACAGCCTGCCCGAGCCGGTACCCGGCTACCGCCCACAGGACGGGCTGACCATGGCCGAGGCGGGCCGATCGGTGTGGGTGTTCCCGTTCGCCGACCGTCCGCCGTCGGTGCTGTTCTCCTACCGCACCGACGACGTGGACGCCGAGTTCACCCGGCCGGCCATCGACTCGCTGCGCGCCGCCTACGGCGCCGAGCCCACCGGCTCCACGCTCGGTTGGCTGCTCGACCAGTTCGAGAAGGCCCCGGACCACCTGTTCGACTCCACCGAGCAGGTGCACCTCGACCACTGGTACCGCGGCCGAGTCGTGCTCGTCGGCGACGCCGCGTGGTGCCTGACCCTTTACTCCGGCATGGGGGCATCCGCCGGCCTGGCCGGGGCGGACCTGCTCGGCACCATGCTGGAACGCCACCCGCACGACGTGCCACGAGCGCTGCAGGACTGGGAGGACCACCTGCGCCCGTTCATCGACTACCACCTCGGCAGCGGTGTGAGCCAGCGCGGTTTCCTCACCCCGGGCAACCGCGCCGAGTTGCTGCTTCGGTCCGTGATGATCCGCCTCGGCCGGCTGCCGATCGCCGGCCGGCTGCTCGCCAAGACGAGGGCCAAGAGTACGCGGATGAAAAGTCTGGATATCGCCGCCGCCGCAGCGTGAGTGGAGTTCCTCGCATACGAGCGGGAGAACGAGGCCGTCTGGGCCCGAAACTTCGTCGAACGAATGCTAGGGCGCAGGTCGCGGGGATGGCCGGGAGGTCATGTACCGGAGAACAGGCTGTTGTCCGGTGCATCGGGGTTCACCCGAGCTGCTTGCTCCACGCGTCGTAGCAGCCGCGGTCGACGAGCCTGGTCCAGTCTGCGTCGAGGGTGGCGACTACCGTCGTTTGGCTGCGGGTGCCGCACCGGCTGCACGCGATCCCGGTCTTGCGGTCGAGGCGGTGCAGCTGCAGCGGAACCTGGGCGGGTTCTGAGCGCACGACGCGGTTGGCGAGGCGGGTCATCGGCGCCGCGGCTTGGTCGTGGAATCGCCGCCACCGCGGCGGCCGCGGACGAGAAGGAGCCGGGTCCGATGCTGGTGTGTGCGTTGTTGAGGAACGAACGCAGCCGGCCGGTGCGGGCATCGTGCAGTTCGCCGGCCATGCCGGTAAGGCGAGCAGCCACAGCACAGATCTGCCGCGGGCGGCCCTGGGTAGCCGCAGTGGCCGGTAGCCGTCGGTGTCCAGCTTGGCCAACTCGCCGTCGATGTCCACCGAGTGGGTTCTGTAAAAGTTGACGTTGGCGTGGTGGCTGGGCCAGATGTGCGCCAGCAGCTCATCGTCGATGGGCCGGCCGGCACGACGCAGCGCGGTCACCGCCAGGCCGTAATAACTCGGTGCTCCAGGTAACGATCGCGTTGGTGGCCACCGTCAGGCACCACATCTGCTCCGACTGCTGCTCGTGGTGCCGGCGCCGGACCGCTCCCTCGCCGGCGTAGGCCAGTTCCCGGCGCAGGGCGTGCAGGTTCTCGCCCTTGTTCAACTGCCGGGCGATGCGCCGGCGGTACGACTCATCGGCCAGATAGTTGCGCTACCTGTCGGATCCGCAGTTACGCCGGCGGACCACGGCGGCGACCAGCAAGGTCGAGTCCTACAACAACTTCTCCGCCTGGTGCCGGTTCGGCGACGAGGGCCGGGTCCGCGACAACGACCCCGCCGAGCAGGAGAAGCACATCAAGTTTTCCACCCTGTTGACCGACGCCGTCATCTTCCACACCACCTTGGACATGATGAGCGTGCTGCGCCAGCTCGCCGCCGAGGGCTGGGAGACCAAACCGGAGGATCTGGCCGTGCTGTCGCCGTACGAGACGATGCGGATCAACCGGTTCGGCGTCTACGCCACCGACGAGATCACCATCACCCCGGAGCAGTACGACGCGCACCTGCCCGACATCGACCTCACCCTCGACCCGGTGCCCTGACCCGGCCCGGCTCAGTCCTGGCCGCCGCAGGTGTCGCCGGACAGGAACGGGTCGCCGTTGACCAGCGGCGCCCGGCGGACCGCGCCGCGGACCACCTCGGGCAGCGGGTCGGGCCAGTCGTCCGGGCTGATTTGGGAAGTACGCGCCGGCCCGCCGCACGGTCGTGAGCAGCGCCTGGGCCAGGGCGCGGTGGTGGGTCGGCTCGGCCGGCGCGCCGTCCTTGACGGTGACGCCTGCCGCGGCGGTGACGGCCTGTACGGCGGCGGCCGGCCGGTCCGGGTGGATCGGGTCACCGGAGTACTGCATGAGCCGGGTCGCGCAGTGGCCGATCCCGTCGAGGATCCGGTCCCGGGTCTCGTAGTCGCGGCCACCGGCCGCGGCGTAGCGGCCCATCATGGCCCGCCCGTAGTTTCCAGCGTAAAAACAACGATCAGGCTGGTCAGGGTCCAGGAAGGGCTCTCGCTATGGTGGTTGGGCACGGCCGCGACGGCCGCGGCGAGAGTTGAGCCTGGGGAAGCGGAAGTCGGCCCCGCCCTGGTCGCGCGGGGATAAAGATCGTGGCTATGAGTGAGCCCTACCCGGACGAGTTGGTCGATGTGGTGGACCTGTACGTCGATGTCCAGCAGGTTCTGCTCAACCGGCTGGCCGTCGGCGCTGACCCGGGCCGTGTCGGGGTCGCCATGCAGGCTCACGAATTCCTGCACACGCGGTCCGGGTTGGCGCAGCGGCGGCCGAAGTGCCACTGTCTGCCGGCGGCGAGGCGTTCGGCCGGCTGACCGTGTAGTTCAAGGCCGGCGACACCGTGTATGCGGTGGAGCAACTCGACTGGATGCGGGCGCAGTTCTTCGCCGGCCGCCCGGGCGACCGCCCGGCGGCGCGTGAACCTGCGGGCCGTGCCTGCGGGGCGTCGAAGTGGGCCCGTCGCATCGGATGCCGGTGCAACGGGGCCGGCCGTGGCCTTCTCAGCTTTGGCGCGGGCGAGGCAGCAAGGCGAACGCGCTTTCCGCGATCGAGGTGAGGCGGGCGGGGCTGTGGCCGTATGCGCCGACGACG
>NZ_KQ948656.1:0-1066291 GCF_001514145.1 Streptomyces canus | reverse complement strand
GCATCGAAGGTAAAGCCGACCCACCCTTCTTGACAAGGCAGTACAGAACCGCCTAGGTTCCTTACTGTTCAGTCCACAACGGTCCTGAGCTCACCGAACCGGCTTGGTCCGGGCGTGCAGGACCGCGACGCCGCGAAGGCGGCTTGGACGTTGAACTCATGGCGTTCTGGGCGTCGCACGCAGCTCGGCGCAAGAACGAGCCAGCCGATGAAGCCTGCTTCAGAACCAATACTTCGGAGGACCTCATGACCGCGGTCAGTACGGACAACACCGCACCGGAAGGCGCGATATCCCGTGATTGCTGCTGACGAGACGTTCGACGGCACGTGGCCGTATCCCGCCCGCTTCAACGAGGCGGCCGGCTTCCGTCAGCATTATGTCGACGAGGGCCCCGATCGGCCCGGTCAGACGATCGTCATGCTGCACGGTGAGCCCACGTGGGGCTACGAGTGGCGCCACCTGATCGGGCCGCTGTCACGTCACCATCGCGTGGTCGTTCCCGACCACATGGGCTTCGGCAAGAGCGAGACGCCGCAGGACCGCACGTACGACGCGAGCGAACACATCCTGAATCTCGAATCGTTGCTCGTCGACGCGCTCGACCTCACGGACATCACCCTGGTGGTCCGTGACTGGGGCGGCCCCATCGGCACCGGGTTCGCGCTGCGTAATCCCGGCCGGATCTCCCGGATCTTCGCGGTGAACACCGTGCTGCCGCTCGCCGAGGGCATCGAGGATCTGATGAAGGCCAACGGCGCTGTGAGCCGGTGGTTCCAGTGGGCCCACTCGGCGCTCTCGGACGGTTCGTTCGAGCAGATCCTCGGAAACGCGGGTCACACCATCGCCCAGCTGATGATCGACCTGCAGCATGTCGCCCGGCCCGAGATCGCCACGCCGACCTGGATCCGCGCGTACTCCAGCCCCTTTTCGACCCCGGACCAGTGCCGCGGTGTCATCGCCTTCCCCCGGCAGGTCCTGGAGGGCCCGCAGGGCCCCCCGCCCGGCCCGCCGCCCATGGAAGCCGTCGCCGCGCTGCGAGCCGTACCGGCGATGCTGGCCGTCGGGATGCGCGACACCGCACTGCTGCCCCAGTACGTGATCCCGTCGTTCAAGCTCAGCTACCCCGACGCACCCGTGGTCGAGATCCCGGGCGCCGGCCACTTCCCGACCGAGGACGCTCCCGAGACGCTGCTGGCACTGCTCGAACTGTTCCTGCAGACGACGCCCGCGCGCATCTGAACCCTCCATGTCGAACGGGCGGCTGCGCGCGTGCGGAATCGGCCGTTCACCGTGCGGCAGGCTGCGGCTACGAAGCCGCGCCGCCGCCGGGACGACGGTGCCCGGCCACGACTCTCCGTCGTCGACGGCGTTCCCCCGTCCTCCGACCACACCTCACCACAACACCTTCCGGAGCGGCCCTAGATCTCGGCCCGTCACCCGCTCGCCTCACCTTCGCCGGCGAGGAAACCAATCAGTTTCCAGACGTTTTCAGTCATGCCCGGCAAGCAGGCAGCAGGAGCGTCGCGCCGAGGTCAACGCCACGCTCCTCGACGTCCTCGCCCGTCTCGACGACTCCACATCCTCGGCTTCCTGAACGGCCGACCCCCCCACAAGATGAAGGACACAACAATGACGGAACGCAATCCCATTCTGATCACCGGCGCCGGCGGCCAAGTCGGTGGCGTGAGCAGGCTGATGGTCGACATGCTGCTCGAACAGGGCCACCCGGTGCGCGCGTTCGTGCGACGGGACGACGAACGCGCGCAGTCGCTGCGCGAGGCCGGGGCCGAGGTCTTCGTCGGCGACCTGCTCAAACTCGCGGACGTGGCCGCCGCGCTGAAGGGTGTCAAGCGCATCTACTTCAGCATGACCCCGCAGCCGTACTACGCCGATGCCCTCACCGTGATGGCCGCGGCGGCGCGAGCCCAGGGCGACATCGAGGCCTTCGTGCACCTGTCCAACTACGAGCAGTCGTACATGACGCTCGAGAAGATGACCGCACCGGATGAGGAGCGGCATTCCTGGCTCGGCGGAGTGGTCACGGACTGGTCACCGCAGCAGCGGGCGCACTGGGTCTGCGAGCGGGTGCTGGACTGGTCCGGCCTGCCGACCGTCAACGTGCGTGCGACCCTGTTCGCCGAGAACCCCCACCTGACCTGGATGCAACAGGGCCCGCTGAGCAACGGTGAACTGCGCCTGCCCTTCGGCAAGCAGCGGCTCGCGCCCATCGCCGTTCACGACCTGGCAGAGGTGTGCGTGAAGGTGCTGGTCGACCCCGCACCGCACATCTCGAAGTCCTACGCGCTCACCGGCCCGGAGCTGAAGGACATGTACGGGTTCGCTGAGGACTACGCAGCCGTGCTGGGACGCCCGGTCACCTACATCCCCGAGGAAGTGGAGGCCTGGAACGAGGCCTTCCTCGACGAGAGTGTCCTGCAGGAGTCCCTGGGCGATCCGGGTGCGGCCCGGCACGTGGCGGCGCACCTGAGGATCCAGACCAGGCTGATCGCCAGCGGGCGGTACGACGCCCTCTCCGACCAACTGGAAACCCTGCTCGGGCACCCACCGCGGACCGTGCGGTGGGCGCTGGAGAACAATACGCGCCTGCGCGAACTGGTGGGTGCTCCGAACCACTGAGCGCTCCGGAGCAGAACATGACGCCACACCGGAGTCCTCGGCCTGAGAGTGCGGAACGTGATCTCTTGTCCGTTTCGTGGTTGAGGTTGGGGAAGGATCGCTGGTCGCGGGTGGGGGGCGGCTCTCAGGCGTCGGGGCGGGCGAACGAGCCGGGTTCGGCTTCGATGAGGATGCCCCGGCTGAGCAGGCGTTTCAGTGTGGAGAGGATGCCTTCGGTGTGCTTCGGGAGGATCGGCAGGTCGAGTGCCTGGCAGAGGTCGCGGGCGCGCATCGGTCGGCCTGCGTCTACCAGGGCGGTGAGGATCTGCTGGTAGGCGGGGTGGTCCGGGATGTCGGGGCGGTCCGGGCCGCTGGCGGGTGAGGGCAGCGGGAGGGCGAGAAGGGTCTTGCGGGTGATGCGCAGGTTCTCGCCCTCCGCGTCGAGTTGGACAGCACCTACGCCGCCCACATCATGCCCGGCATGACGTGTCCATCCGGGGCGCGTTCTGGACGCAGGTTGGACACAAGGATCGGAAAAGACTGACAAGGGCCGAGAAGGATTGAGGCGTCAAACCGCGTCTGACCTGTAAAAACGGCCAAGATGAGCATTGATCGACAAGGGTCGCCAAGATCCTCAAACGACTCATAATCCGCCGGCCGTGGGTTCGAGTCCCACCCGCCCCACCACTTGCTACGCGAAGAGAGACCTCTGCGCTGGTCAAGTGCGGGGGCGTGGTTGTCGCCACTGAAGACCGGCTCGTTCGAAACGCGCGCGAGCCAGGTGTGGCTGACCGGTGGCCAGATCGGCGTGGTGCTGCTACGAGCGATCGGCACGGATGCCAACGGCATCGGGCCGGGAGGCTCCGTCGGCCGAGCGTGGGCATCGGCTCAGGTCTCTTCGGCGCTGGGCGCGGCGCTTCGTCCTGCCGTGACGCCAGCCAACCCATTGGGCGCGGCCGCGCAGCTGGAGCTTTGCCAGGCCGCGTGAGGCTCCCGGTTCGCCTCGGCAACCGATGCGCCGCCGGAGGCCGCTACCGGTTCACCAAGGGCAACGGGGCGAAGGCGTGCCGCTCCCACAGCCGTCGCGAGGCCTCCTCGGGATATGCGGCGACCTTCGGGGCGGCGTCGAGGATCTGCACGAGCCGCTCTTCGGTGTCGTAGGTGGTCCAGCCCGGGTCTCCTGTCGTTGCGAAGGCGGCCCAGGCGGAGCGGAAGCGAGTGGAAAGCGCCTCGGTCTCGGGTGACGGCGTGGGGCCGATCAGCATCTCGCCGAGGCCGCCGTAGATGCCGAAGGTCAGGGGCACGTCCAAGCCGTGGCAGGCTCCGAGGGCTCCGCCGTTCGCGGGAGCGGGCCAGGTGAGCTCGTACACGTGTGCCCGACCTCCCCCGGCCACGTGCGCCTCCGCCAGATGCAGCGAGGGCATGCGGAACAGCCAGTCGGACTGGACGAGTTCGAACAGGTACTCCGATGAGGCTTCCGGGAACGCGGCGCGGTACGCCTGCTCGGCGTCCGCTGTCGGGCCGAACAAACCGAGGGTCAGCGAGGCGAGTTGGTCGTCCACTCGGCCCAGCAGACCGCCCAGCAGGAGAAAGAGCCGGAACTCGTCCCGGTTGTGTCCGACGATCAGGTCCACGTCCCGCGCGGCGCCGCTCGCCAGCGCCTCCCACGGCGTGGAGGCCAGGACGTCGCCGTCGACGACGGGTGAGAACGGGGTGGGGGTGAAGGCCACAGGGCCCCAGCGGTGCGCGTACTCACGCATCCTGGGGGCGAGGGCGGCCCCGGCCTCGGTCAGCTTGCGCGGGTCCACAGCCGACAGATCGTCCACCGTCGGGCGCAGCCCGAGTGCGCCGGTCATGACCTGGGCAATGTCCGCTGCCAACGCGTCGGAGAAGAACGTGCCCGGCACGCTCTGCGCGATGGCCCGCTGGAACAGCCCTCGCGCCCGGGGCATTGCCATGAGGGCGGCGATGGACCCGGCGCCGGCCGACTCGCCGAAGACGGTGACCTGCTCCGGATCGCCTCCGAAGGCAGCGATGTTCTCGCGCACCCACTCCAAGCCGGCGACCTGGTCGAGCAGACCACGATTGGCGGGCGCGCCTTCGATCCGCAGGAAACCCTCGATTCCGACGCGGTAGTTCAACGTGACCACGACCAACTCGCCCTCCCGGGCGAGGCGGCCGGCATCGTAGGCCGGGTCGTCGGCGGAACCGAACTTGTAGGCACCGCCGTAGATCCACACCATGACGGGGCGGCGTGCGGCCGGATCCGGGTCCGGTGTCCATACGTTGACGGTCAGCCAGTCATCCCCTGCCGGCGCGTTTCCGGAGGGAGCCGCGTCAGGGCCGAACGGCTCCTGTGGGGGCGGCGGACCAAACGTCAAGGCATCCCTGACGCCGTCCCAACGGTCCACCACTCGCGGCGCACCGAAGCGCAGCGCACCCACCGGCGACTGGGCGAACGGGATGCCACGGAAGACCGCGAGCCCGTCCACGTGGTGGCCACGCACCGCGCCCGCCACGGTTGTGACCTCGGGATATCCGTCTGTGCTCATGTGTCTCCTCATTCGAACGCCGTCCCGGCTGCCGGTTCGCACTGGGGGAAAGGGCACGCAACGCCATTGACTCGCACCCGACCCGAGCCGAAACTCATAGCCAGCCAGCCAGCAGTGAACCACATTTCACCAGGCGAACACCCGCTGTCTTGTTCCGGGCCCCACCCCATCTCCAAGGACGAAGATGCGTACCTCCGTTCTGTCCCGTCCCCCTCGGCACACGTTCCGCACGGTCTTCCCAGTGCTGTCCCTCTGCTGGATGGCCGTGTTCTTCGACGGCATGGACGTCAACATCTACGGCGCCGTCATGCCCCACATGCTCGACGACCCACAGCTCGGACTGACCCCGGCCACCGCCGGAACCATCGGCAGCTGGACCACGTTCGGCATGCTCATCGGCGCGCTCACCGCTGGAAATCTCACCGACTGGCTCGGTCGACGCCTGATGCTCGTCGCCAGCGTGACGCTGTTCTCCGTCGGCTCGGCCATCTGCGCCGTGGCCCCCGGCGTCGGTCTGTTCGGCGCCGGGCGGTTCGTGTCCGGTCTCGGCCTGGGCGGGCTCATGCCGCTGTGCCTGGCCATGGTGATGGAGTTCGCACCGCCACGCCGGGCTGCCCTCACGACCGCCCTGCTGATGACCTCGTACCACTTCGGAGGGATGGCGGCGACCGGCCTGGGCCTGACCCTGGCGCCGGCTGCGGGCTGGCGCTGGGTGTTCTGGGCGGGCGTGCTCCCGGCCGTGATCGCCGTACCACTGCTGCTCAAGCTGCTGCCGGAATCACCAGGCGTACTGCTGGCACGTGGCGAGCGCGAAGAGGCCGACGCGGTCGCGGACCGCTACGGAATGCCCCGCCCCACCATCGTCGCCGCTCCGGCGGCCGGTGCGGCGGGCCGCCTCGCCGCCGTGCGGGCACTGTTCCGGCCACAGTCCCGCTGGGCCACCCCGCTGCTGTGGGCGGCCTCCTTCAGCGGACTGCTCCTCGTCTACGGCGTGAGCACCTGGCTGCCGCAGATGATGCGTGCCGAAGGCTACGGCCTCTCCTCGTCCGTGAGCTTCCTTCTCGTCATCAATGCCGGAGGCATCGTCGGCCTGCTGATCGCCGGCCGCACCGCCGACAAGTTCGGCGCGGTGCGCGTGTCGGCCATCTGGTTCGTGCTCACCGCCGCGGGCGCTCTGCTCCTCAAATCCCATCTCCCACTGGGAGTCACCTACATCGTTGTCGCCATCACCGGGGTATGGCTGTTCAGCGCGCAGGTCATGGTCTACGCGGCCACCAACACCGTCTACCGCGACAGCGAACGCGCCGCGGGCCTCGGCTGGGTCACCGGCATCGGCCGCACCGGCGCGGTCGTCGGCCCCTGGCTGATCGGCCACCTCGCCACCAGCGGCAACCAGAGCTGGGGCTTCACCGCCTTCGCGTTGGCCGGACTGATCGGCGCCGTCGCGATCTCCCTCGTACCACTGGCGCAACGGGCCGGCAGAGGTGACGCCTCCGTCCCGGCTTCCCGCACCGTGGCCACGGCCCCTGCAGGTGCCGCGGACAGTTGACGCTCGGCCTCTCCCCCTCCAGCACCGCCTCACTCCCACCCCCCACTCGAAGGAGTCGGCATGCATCTGCGCATTCGGACACCCCTGGGGCACCTCCCCCGAGCCTTGGCGGCGGCTGCCGCGGCCGTGGCCCTGATCACGGCCACGGCAGCCACCAGTACCTCCCCCGCGCGCGCCGCCATGGATGTCGAGGTCACCAAAAACCTTGCCTACGCCCCCGCCCAGCCACCCGGCACCCAGGGCCACCTGCTCGACCTGTACGTTCCCCGCTCCGACCGCCCGCTTCCCTTGGTGATCTTCACCAGCGGTTCGGGCTGGCTGGCCGACAGCGGTCGCACGGGCGCCGACAAGGTCGCCGCCCAGCTCAACCCGCATGGGTACGCCGTCGCCGGCGTCGCGATCCGCTCCAGCGGACAAGCTCAGTTCCCGGCCCAGTTGTACGACATCAAGGGCGCCATCCGCTGGCTGCGTGCGCATGCGACGACGTACCACCTCGACCCCGACCGCGTCGCGATCATGGGTGACTCGTCGGGTGGCTGGACCACAGCGATGGCCGCCGTCACCGGGAACGTCCCGGCACTGGAGGGCGACGTCGGGCCGCTCGGCCCGTCCAGTGCCGTCCAGGCGGCCGTGCCGTTCTACCCGCCAACGGACTTCCTGCAGATGGACGCGCACATGCCGGACAACTGCAGGGCGTTCAACTCGGCCTTCGGACTGACGAACTGCCACTCCGACGCCCGATCCCCGGAGTCACGACTGCTCGGCTGCACCATCACGGCCTGCCCCGACAAGGTCGCCGCCGCCGACCCGCTCACTTATGTGGGGAATCGACCCACCCCACCCTTCCTGATCCTGCATGGCGAGCAGGACACCATCGTTCCGTACCACCAGAGCCGACTGTTGTACGACAAGCTCGTGACTTCGGGCACCGATGTTCGCCTGATCTCCTTCCCGAGGGCCGGACACGGCACGAACTTCGCCATGTTGAGCGACGACGCAACCCGCGAGGGCGCCTATGAGGAGACCGCACGCAATGGGCAGGCCTCGTCACCGCGTCCGGTGACACCGACCTGGCAGACCGTCATCTCCTTCCTGGATCAGAGCCTCTCCGCCAGGTCGCACTGAGACGCACTCACCCTCTCAGGAGATTCCCTGACGCTCGGGGTGGCAGCGACGCAGTTCCTTGTGCTGTGCTCAGGGGCCAGCTCGGCGATGACGACATCGAACACGGTGGCGTGACGTCGATGAGTGCTGCGCCCCTGCAGGCGGGGTAACGCTCGGTGCTGGCTTTCTTGTAGGCGTCGCCGTCGTTCGCCGAGCGGTTCGCGGCCGGCGTTGATGTGGTCGGTGAGCTTGGCCCAGATGGCGGGGTCGGTCGGTTCGCCGTGGCCGGCAGTACCAGCAAGCCGAACTCGCCCTGTTCGAAGGCTGTGCAGCCTCCGGCTTCACCGCCGGGTCGCAGCCGAGCGTGCCATCGCCCAGCTGGAGTACGTCGAGGATCAGGAAGAGATCGAACAGGCTCGTGAGGACTGGATGACCGGGTACCGCTTCGGTGAGGTGAAGGGCTACGACGGAGCTCCGCTGCCCGCTCCGGAGCTGCCGCCGCTGCCGTTGAAGCCGCGGGGGAGGGTGCGCCGACCCGCGGCTGTTCGATGCCCGTGACGCGGCCGGCCGTCCGGCTCAGGCGTACGGGAAGTCGCCGTCGTCGGTCTCGGGGGCGTCGAGCCGAAGTCCGCGGCGGTGATCTTGTCGCGCCACTCCCGCCAGGGCCGCGGCATCGGCCACCGCCAACAGCCGCGGCATCGGTCACCCGAGCGTGCCGCTCCCTCTCGCCCCGGTGCCGTCATCCAGCCCGCGGCCGGACCACGCACGCGGTGATGCGTCCGGCCGTGGCGGTGCCGCTGGTGCCCACCTCGTTCACGATCGTCACCGAGCTGTGCGCCGCTGTCCTGTGACAGCGAAGCTGGACCGTTTGCCACCGAAGTTGGACCGGTACTACCCGCTGGGCGCTGCGACAGCGACTTCGGTGACCTGCGTCTAGAGCGCTGTCACCGGCGTGAGCCAGTCCCAGCCCGCCGCCGCGGCCGCCAAGCTTTCCCAGGCCTGCATGATGCCCATGCCGTCCGAGGGTCCGCCATCTCACTGCAGCAGGTACTGGAGATGGCCGTCGTGGACGGCGCCTCCGACCACGATGTAGTCGAGGCCGATGCCGCCCGGCGCGGACAGCACCATGGCGGGAACCGTCGGCCGGAGGAGCCGGGCCAACTCCCGCCCGCAGTAACGAAGTGCGAGGAGCACCGCGCCCCTGCGCGGCGCGGTTTTCGGCAGGTCAAGCCCACGGGGACGGGTCACATCTCGAGTGACGCAAGGGGATTGACGTAGAAAGCGCTTGCCGCCTACGGTCCCCCGAATGGGTATGCAGCGAAGATTCGGCTGGGCGTCGCTCGCCGCGGCGACCACCATGGCACTGGCGGCAGGAGTGACCGCGGCGCCCGCCGCCCACTCCGCGGACGACCCCGTACAGATCGTGGTCGACGGGAACGACGTACGCGCGGACAACGTGAACGGCCTGACCTACAAGGGCCTCGGCCTGCTCAGCTGCAACAGCACGAGCAACCTGCTGATGGACTACAAGGCGGAGCACCCCGAACGCTACTGGCAGCTCATCAGGGTCCTGTTCGGCGGGAAGAGTCCCCTGATCAACCACGTCAAGATCGAGATGGGTTCGGACACCAACACCTCCACCGGTTCCGATCCCGCGACCATGCGCACCCGCGACGAACTCGCCGACGCCTCCCGCTCCCCGGGCTTCCAGCTCGCGGCCGACGCCAAGACGGTCAACCCGGAGCTCAAGGTGTCGATCCTGCGCTGGGTCATGCCCCAGTGGGTGCAGACCGAGTGGAACAAGGGCACCGGCACCGACGAGATGTACCGCTGGTACAAGGAGACGATCCTCGACGCGTACCAGAAGTACGGGTACATGGTCGACTACGTGAATCCGGACACCAACGAGACCCAGAAACCGGACGTCTCATTCATCAAGTGGTACAAGAACGCGCTGGCGAACGACACCCAATTCAGCGACACACGCTACGGACTGACAGCACGTCAGCAGGAGTCGGCCGCGAAGGCGTACCACGACATCAAGATCGTCGCCTCGGACGAGAACACCACGAAGAACATCGGCCCGGCGATGCTCACGGACACCGAGCTCTTCGGCATGGTCGACGCGGTGGGCTATCACTACACCACCGACGACCGCCTCGACGGCACGTCCGACAGCGCCACGTACCGGCCGTACACGAAGCTGGCGACCGGCGACAACACCTACGGTCAGGACAAGGAGGTCTGGTACAGCGAGGGCGTCGGCTCCTTCGGCTGGACGGACTACCGGGTCTCCAACACCGAGGGGCCGGGCGGCGCGAGCACGGGCATCGGCGGTGTGCAGAGCGCCCTCGACCTCGCGAACCGCTCCGTGAAGAGCTACGCCAACTCCAAGCGGACGCACTACATCTTCCAGCCGGCGATCGGGGCCTTCTACGAGGGCGCGCAGTACAGCCACAAGGAACTGGTCAGCGCCCGTGACCCGTGGTCGGGAAGCATCCACTACGACGCCGCCGTGTATGTGATGCAGCACTTCACCCAGTTCGCGAAGACCGGCTGGGAGAACGACACCAACACGGCCGGTATGTGGCGCACCGTGCCCGAGGCGAGCTACAGCGGCGTCAGCGGCACCGAGAACGTCGACGGCTCGAACGGCGCCCCCAGCTACATGACGCTCGCCGACCCGGCGAAGAAGGACTTCTCGACGATCGCCGTCAACGACAGTGACCGGACGAAGAGTTACCGCATCAAGGCCGAGAACATGGCCCTGGGCGGCGATCCCACCATGGAGGTCTGGGAGACCCGCGCGGCGGACCCCGGCCAGGCCTACGACGCCAACTTCAAGCATCTCGCCGCCCAGATCCGGCCCGACGGCGACGGCTACTACACCTACACGGTCAAGCCGCGCTCGATCGTCACGTTCACCACCCTCGACCGCAGCTCCGACAAGGCGACGAAGCAGCGCCTGCCCGAGACCGCCGCCCGCACGGTCCTCGACACCGACGCGACCGGCAAGAAGCACGACACCCACGACGCCGTCCTGTACGCCGACGACTTCGGGTACGAGGAGGAGGGCCGGGTCCGGGTCGGCACGGACAACGGCGCCCGCAAGGTCTCCCAGTCGTACCTCACCTCCCGTGGCAACCAGCCCCGTTACCTGGTCGACCAGACCGGCGCCTGGGAGGTCGGCAAGGGGCCGAGCGGCGACAACGTGCTGTACCAGTACCTGGACCAGTCGATGAAGGACACCGGCGCCTGGAACCGGAACACCCCCAACACCACGGTCGGCGACTTCCGTTGGGAGAACTACCGGGCCTCGGTCGACGTCTCCTTCCCGGACCCGGCCGGTGGCCTCGCCACCCTGGGCGTACGCCAGCAGAAGGGCATGGCCGCGACCGACGCCGCGTACAGCGTCGGGATCGGCCCGAGCGGGAGCTGGACTCTCTACCGGTACGGCACGGCGCTGCGGACCGGGACGGTCGCCGCGGCCGACGGCTACCGCCTCGCCGTCGAGGCCAGGGGCGCGACCGTCACCGCGTACGTCGACGGCCAGGCCGTCGCCACCTACCAGGACCCGACGCCGGTGACCGAGGGCCGCGTCAAGCTGGGCACGGACTTCCACACGACCGCCTTCGACAACCTGAAGGTCGAGAAGGTCGCCGGCTACACCCCGTACGCCGCCACGCTGACCGACAACATGGACGGCTCGGTCGCCTACGACGGCACCTGGAGCCGGAACGCCTCCCTCGGCGACGCGATGAACTGGTACCGCTCGACATCGACCAGCGCCACCGCGGGAGCGACCGTCACCGTCCCGTTCCGCGGCACGGGCATCGACGTCATCGGCGGCAACGACGGAAGCGCCGTCCTCGACGTCCTCGTGGACGGCCGGTCCGTCGCCCGGAACGCGAAGACCACCGCCACCGACAAGCGCCAGGCGACGTACTCACTGCGAGGCCTGCCCGACGGCAGACACACGGCGACGTTCACCCTCAAGTCCGGGAAGATCGTGCTCGACGCCTTCACCGCGCTCTCCGGCGACGTGGACGGGCCGGTCGACACGACACCGCTCCGGACCGCCCTGGACACGGTGGGCTCCCCGGACCGGACCGACTACACGGCCGACTCATGGGCCGACTTCGCCACCGCACGCACCGCCGCCAGGGCAGCGGTGAGCGGACAGAAGGGCCTCGACGCCCTAGGCGTCGGCCAGCTCGCGAACAGGCTCGTGGACGCCTACGACAAGCTGGTCCGCACGGAGCCCTGACCAACACCACCGGCGGGCCCGCCCCTTCAGGCGGACCCGCCGGCCAGGTGCAGTGACCGGAACCTGTGAAGGCGTCGTCCCGGCATCGATTCAGTACCGGTTCCTCACCTGCCGTCCACGGCCTCCCGAGTCGCTGCCGAAGATAACCTGGTCTGCGGTAACTCCGGGGGAGGGGGACGAGTTGGGGTGGATGGGCGACCGGGGCTCGGCACGGTCGGGCTCGTTGGAGGACGCCGACGAACGCCGTCGGCTGTCCACGCTGGATCTGGTGGGGCTCGCCGCCGGCGGTGTCGTGGGTTCCGGGTGGCTGCTGGCGGCCGGTAAGGCCCACTGGGCGGCCGGTGACAACGCCGTGTGGGCCTGGGCGGCCGGCGGGGCGCTGATGCTGCTGATAGCCGCCGTGATGGTCGAACTGGGCATCGCAGTCCCCAAGACGGGCGGCCTGATCTTCCTCCCCCTGCAGGCGGCGGGCCCGCTGGTGGCCACCGTCGTGGCCGCCGGGCTGTGGATCGTGTACGCGGTGAATCCGGCGAGCGAGGCAGTGGCCATGGTCCACGGACTGGCTTACTGGTTCCCGTCGTTGCTGCGGAACGGCGACGTGCTGAGGAACGTCGCCCAGCCCACCCCGCAGAGCATGGAACACGCCTACGACTTCTCCATGACCGGCGTCCTGTGGGCCGTGGTGTTCATGGCGCTGATCGTCGGGCTCAACCTGCTGCCGCCGCGCCGGCTGATCAGGCTGAACCTCTTCATCACCATGGTGAAGGTCCTGGTCCCGGTGCTGATCATCGTCTGTCTGGGTTTCGCCGCGTTCGACGCCGCCGACAGCTGCAGACCGGAGCAGGTCTGGTACCTCAGCGGGCGCTCGGGAACCGCCGAACACCTGCAGAGCCAGGCCGGGCACCTGTCGCCGCTGTACGTGGTGCTGGGCGGCGCCGTCATCTACGCGTACATCGGCTTCCAGGCGCCGCTCGACTTCGCCGGCAACGTCAAACGGCGGGGCATGGGCGAGGCGGCGCGGCTGCGCTGGGCGGTGTACGGCACGCTCGTCGGCGCGTTCCTGCTGTACACGGCGCTGCAGTACGTGTTCGGCAGGCACTGCCAGGGGCTCACCGGGAACATGCTCGAATCGCCGTACTCCCAGTTCGCCGCGGCGGCGACGATGACCTGGCTGGCGTGGCTGATCCGGGTGAACGCGGTGCTGTCACCGATGGGGTCCGGCATCGTCTTCACCCACGCCCTGACCCGCGAGGTCGCGGCCCTCAGCCGCGCCCACCTCACCCACCGCGGGCTGCAGACGGCGCGTCGGGCGTCGTTCCGGTTCCGGGGCGGCGAGATCGACGCGTACTGGATGATCCTGCTGGTCAACTTCGCGATAGGGCTGGCGATGCTCGTCGTGGTGCGGGGCAACTGGGAGGAACTGGTCGCCCTCAACAGCGTGCCGACGCTGGTCGTGTACGCCACGCCGGGCGTCGTCCTGGTGGCGTTGAAACTACCGGAGTTCGGGCGGACGCGCCGGGCGGTGCACCTGGCGCTCTCCGCCACCGCGTTCGTCGCGATCGCCATCGTGATGCTCGAGGCGGAGTGGCCCAACGTGTGGCGGGGCATGGCCGCCGTGGGAATCGGCTCGGCGCTGCTGCTCGGGCTCCCCTGGCTGGCCAGACGCGACCTGCCCTTCGTGGGAGGCCTGTTCCGACGCTACGACGCCCGGGACCACGTCTCCCGCTTCGCCACCCCCGGGGACCCGGCGGTACGACCGGCGCTGCTGTTCCTCGCGCATCTGGCGGTGATCGTGGCGTGCACCCTGCTGCGGCACGTCCTGAGCGACGATCTCGCCCTGGTGCCGCAGCTGATCGTCGCACTGTCGGCGGCTGTCTTCTTCCCGCTGCTGGTCCGGGCCTGCCGCCGCTACATGGACCACGTGCCGCCCACCCTGCCCGTGCCCCGCCGTGAACTTCAGGAAGTGCCCGTCACCGCAGGGACTTGATGACCCACTCCGCCGCCTCGTGCTGCTCGGCCGCCCGCAGTTGGGCCACCGCGTCATCGCGGTGGCCCACGTCCGACCAGCGGCCCACCGTGGCCCGCAGCAGCAGCTCGGCGTCCGGCAGCGGCAGTGCCAGCACCCCGCCCACCACCTCGACGACGGCGGCCGGAGTCACCGACTGCTCGTTCTCCAGGAACCGTTCGAGCAAGGTCCAGGCCTCGTCGCGAAGGTCGGCGCGGTGCAGACGGGCCGCGACATCGGCGACCAGGGCGGCGTCGACCGTCAACCGGGTGGAGGGGTCGGAGAGTTCGCGGCAGGCCGCGTCCACGGCGACCGAGTGCCGGGTCCGCAGCGCGCTCAGGCACTCCACGAACCAGTCCCGGTCCGCGTGCGGCTCCATGACGGCCAGGGCCAGCCGGCGCCCCGCCTCGTCCGCGGCCCGGGTCCGGTCACGGCTGCGCTCGACGTTGTCCAGCAGGGCCACCAGTTCGGTGCCGGAGCGCCCCTCGACGCCCACGGCGGCGACATAGCGCAGCAGCCGGGAGCACTCGGGCGCCGCGTCCTTCTCCGGCAGCCACTCGTCCAGGTGTGTCAGCTCGTCGAGGGGGCGGGGGGCGGAGCCCGGGGTGGCGGAGCCCGCCACGATGTCGGCCAGCAGCTCGCGGGTGGTGCGGGTCAGGGCCGGCTCCTTGTGCCAGTACGACACGAGCGCGGCGAGTTCCTGGACGTTCGTGTGCCCGGCCGCGTAGTGCCGTACCAGGGCGCACTTGGCGGGTGAGTCCTCCTCCCTCGCCAGCAGCGCGCAGAGCTTCACCACGTGCCGGGGCCTGGTGGTGCGGCCGATGTGCTCGGCGAGGGCGTCGTGACCGGCCCCGCGCCGGGCGATCAGCTTCGCCACCAGTCGCCGCGTCATCTCCACCTGGGTCGCGTCCGAGGCCTTCAGTCTCTCCTCGATCCAGCGTTCCAGGACCCGGCCGACCGGGCTGAGGTGCTGGAACGCCCCGGACAGGTCGGCGATCTCCTCGCCCTCCTCGCCCGGCCCGGCGTCCGGCTCGCTGTCGGCGATCGCCCGCAAGGTCAGTTCCAGCAGCCGGTCGGCCTCGCGGTCGCAGCCCTCGTCGCGCAGCGCGGTGTACAGCAACGCCTTGTCGAGGTTGGTGCGGCCGGAGCCGCGGCCCGCGAACACCTGCACGGTGCGCTCCGCGAGGTCTGACCCCCGCTCCTCCACGACCCGCACGAACACCGCCACGTCGAAGGCCGTGCGCTGGCAGGCCACGTCGTGCACGATGCTCGCGGTGATCGGGGCGCGCTCGCTGCCGGCCTCCGCGTCCTGCTGCATCACGGCCAGCTCGGCGGCCTCCCCGACGGGCCGCGACAGGGCGGCCGTCGCCATCAGCATGACGCCGTCACGCGGGTCGAAGTGGTGGGCGAGCTCGACCAGTTCGTCGACCGGGCGGCGCAGCGCGAAGGCGTACAGGGCGCGCATGGCCATCGCCTCGCGATGCTCCTTGCGCATCCTGTCCAGGATGCCCATGAACTGCCTGACCTCGGCCCGTGCGACCCAGGCGTACGCCTCGTTGAGCGACTCGGCCAGGTCCGGCTGGAAGAGGTGGTCTGTGCGGCGGTCGCCCGCGGCGCTGTCGGCGCCGGTCATCCGCCGCCCAGCATGGCGGGTTCGACCTCACCCCAGTACCTGACGAAGTCGGCGGGGTCGGGCAGCAGTTCGCCGGCCTTCCGGTCGACGCGGCGGGCCAGGTCGCGGCTCTGCTCGTCCCCGGCCCTCAGTCGTACGACCACGCGGCCCGCGAGGTCGGGTCGGCGCATCAGATCGGGCAGGTTGCGCTCGCCGTTGAGGAGCAGCTCGCGCACCCATTCGTCCACCGTGCCCAGCGCGCGGGTCCGGGGCCGGCGGCCCTTGGCGTGGTTGGTGAACAGCGGGGCCGCCTCCGAGGCGTCGTTCAGCAGCATCCGCGGCGCGTGGTGGACGCCGCACTCCTGCATCCCCTCGTCGATCCCGGCGCGGAGTGCGCCGAGGGTGAGGTCCTCGGGGTGGTCGGGCATGCCCTGCCCGAGCACGTTCAGCAGATGGCCGCTGAACGGTGTGCAGGTGTCGAGGGGGTGAGGCAGGTTCTGGCAGGCGCCGGCCCACGCGTTGTGCACGCTGCCGCCGACCGCGGTGAGGACGCAGGTGCCGTTGAAGCGGGTGCCGAGAGCCCCCGGCAGGGCGGACTCGGGTCCCAGGTGGGGCAGCATGCTGGAGTAACAGCAGTCCGCTATCAGCACTTTGAGGCCGGCCTTGCTCTTCCTGATCGCCCGGTACACGTACCAGGCGGACAGCCATGTCCAGGGTTCGCTGACGCGCGAGGAGCCGACCGCGAAGTGGACCTGGCCGCCGGGCACGTCCTGCCAGTAGGCGCCGTGGCCGACGTACACCACGAGCAGGGTGTCCTCCGGGCCCTCGCCGGCCGCGGCCGCCTCGTGGAGGGCGCGCATCACGTCGTCGGCCGTCCGCACCTCGTCCGGCTTCAGCACCGGGGACCGGTCGGCGGCGCCCCACCGCGGGTCCCGGGCCAGCGCTGTTCCGTAGGCCCGGGCGCTCGCCTCGATCGTCGGATAGCCCTGTATCCCGGATTCCTCACCATATGTTCCGACGCCGATCACCAGCGCCCGGGATGCCATGCCGGTCAGCTCCCCTCGGGGGTGGTGAGGTCGTCGGTGCGTGGCGCGGGCTGCGGGGCCTGCGGGGGCTGGACGACGATGATGGTGACGGGTGGTGGATCGAGCCTGCGGCCCCGCCAGGTCTCGATCGCCCGTTGCACGGCGACCTGCACCGCGGCACCGACAGCGCCGCCGAGCACGGCCTCCAGCATGATGGCGGCGAGGCCGCCGTCGAGGGTGCCGTCCTGCCCGGCCGTCTCCAGCCGCCAGGTCAGCCCTGTCTCCCGTCCCAGCTCCTCCAGGAGCTGCTCCGGCTCGTCGAGCCCGAGCGGTCCCTCGACCTTCACGGAGATCGTCGCCGTCATCTCTCCCGTGCCTCCCCCGCCGCCGCGCGGCGTACATACCCCACTCTGCCAGGCCGAACGCCTGCTGTGCGAGGGCGCGTTGACGCTCGTTACAGGGTCAGTACGTCCTCGCCCACGATCGCCCACAACGGCGGAGGGGAAGCGGGCGGTTGTGCGCCGGTTCTCCCGACAGCCCGCATCGGGAAAGGCCCACGCGGGTTGTCACCCACGGAGCTCGGAACAGCGCGGTGAGCAGGCCGCCCCCCCCCCGGTGGAGGAGGGGCGGCGGAGGACGGGGCTCTACGGGTAGCTGGTCAGATTGGCCACGTTGGTCGAGGAGTTGGACGGGCCGCCGGTGCCGTTGACGACGTGCCGGATGGTGCCGGTGCCGCCGAGTGAGACCGTCACCATGCTCTGGAAGCGCACGCCCGCGGTGTTGGGCGCCTCGATGGCCCGTTCCGCGACGACGCCCGGGTTCACGTTGAAGTAGCAGTAGCTGCCGAGGCCGTAGGCCTGGTGGCTGGTGACCGAGTCGGCGACCTTGTAGGCGGCGTAGCCCTGGGTGGAACCGTTCGTCCAGGCCGCCTGGTTGGGCGGGTCGTACGGCATCTCGTTCTGGTAGAAGTACGTGCGGCCGCCGTTGCCGTTCCACATGGTCTGGTACTTCTGGTAGTGCTCGACGAACAGGCCGTACGCCGTGACGTCGTCGCCGTTGACGATCAGGCCCGTGTCCGCGGTGTTGGTGGTCCAGCCGACGCCGCTGCCGTGGTCGGCGCGCCAGATCCACATGTGGTCGCCGATGACGTTGTCGCTGTTGATCACGAGGCTGGTGGTCGCCTTGCCGACGCCCGCGCCGCCGACGCGGAAGTACACGTCGTGCAGGGAGGTCGGGTTCGCGGCGTGGGAGGCGGAGGAGCCGGTCGGCCCGACCTCCATCAGGGTGGGCGAGTTGGTGGTGCCCGCGTCGAAGAGGACGCCCGCCACCTTCACGCCGTCGACGTCGGCCACCTTCATCGCGGTGATGCCGTTGTCCGGGACGAACGTGGCGAGGCCGAGGCCGAGCACGACGGTGTCGGCGCGGTTCACCTGGAGGGTCTGGTTCAGGTGGTACACGCCGGGGGTGACCAGGAGGTTCTTGCCCGCCGCCAGCGCCGCGTTGATGTCCGCGGCACTCGCGCCCGGCTTCACGACGTAGAAGGTGTCCAGGGACAGGGAGCTGCCGGACGGGGAGCCGTTCGCCCAGCTGGTGCCGGTGGAGTTGGACCGTACGGACGGCACGAACACCTTGTAGGCGCCGTCGCCGTCGACGTACAGGAAGGGCTTCTCCCTGCTCACCGGGGACTGCGCGACGGTGGTGTGGGGCGGGTTGGGGAAGCTGGTGCCGGGGACGCCCTGGCTGCCGACGAAGACCATGTTCCAGTTGGCGCCGGTCCAGCTGCCGAGCTGGGAGTTGCGGGTCAACCACTGTTGCTGACTACCGGAGTTGACCTGCCCGTCGATCTTCGTGTCGGCGAGCAGGCCACCGCTGGACCAGCCGTTGTCGTCGAGGGCGAGACTGCCGCGCAGGTGCATCCGGCGGTATGCCGCCGCCTGCGAGACCGCCCAACGGTCGTTGCCGTTGGTGGGGTTGACGGACAGGTTCTCGGCCCCGCGCCAGAAGTTCTGCGTCGCGTTGCCCTGGAACCAGTCGGCCTCGGCGTGCACCGCGCCGTTGACCGTGACCGAGTCCGGGCTCAGCCCGAGCCCCGCGACCTGCGTGTAGAAGCCGACGTTGACGTCCGCGCTGTACGAGCCCGGCTTGAACAGGACGGCGTGGCGCTGTGCGCCGAACTGGTTGGTCTCCTGCTGCTGGAAGATCGAGTTCAGCCGCGACTGGATCGTCGAGGACGACATCGACGGGTCGAAGACGACCACGTTGGGGCCCAGGTCCGGGTTGGTGGCCGACTGGGTCACGGGGACCACCTGGAAGCGCTGGGCCGCGCTGCCGTTGCACGTGTACTGCACGAACTGCACGCTGTCGGCGGTCGAGGCACCCGGATCGTCCAGGCACTTGCCGCTGTTGCGGTTGACGAAGTGGTAGGCGCCGCCGCCCTCGTGCACGGGCAGCCACTGCTGGTTGGCGCCACCGCCGTAGGTCCACAGGTGGACGGGGGCGTTGTCGGCGGCGGAGACGTCGGCCACGTCCACGACCTGGCCGGTGCCGTTGCGGTTGTCGATGCGGACGTAGCCGTCGCTCGTGGCGGTGAAACCCCACTGCTGGGCCGTGGTGCTGTTGCACGCGTACTGCTGGACGACGGTTCCGTTGGCGGTGCCGGCCGATCTGGCGTCCAGACAACGTCCACTTGCCGCGTTCATGACAGTAGAAAAGCCGGTGGGCAGCGCGGTGGCGGCATCGGCGGGTGTGGAGACGGAGGTCAGGACAGACGCGGCGGCCACCGTGACGAGGGTGGCGGCGCCGGATCTGCGGAGGCGAGTGAGGGTGTGCATGCGCAGAGCCCTTCGTGGGGGGGTGAGGGTGTCGCGAGGTGTCTGGCCGACCCGTGAACCTAAAGGTATGGACCACTTACGTCAAGAGATGAAGTAAGGTTTGAGGGAAGCGGGTCGGCCTCATCGTCATGGAGGCCTGCGGACCCCGCATCGGCGCTCTGATTGGGTCGGCGTCCGGGGGTACTCGCCCGGCATGAAGCTGCATCTCCCTGGACACAAAGAGCACCACGGCACTGACGAGGCTCCGGAGCGCGAGGTCCCGCGGGCCGAGGAGGTGGGCCCCGGGCCCACCGTGGAGCGGCATGCGCCGGACACGCCCTCGCAGCTGCCGAAGCCGGCCTGGGGGGCGGTGCTCCGCGGCAGCCTGCGGGAGTTCAAGGACGACGAGCTGACCGACAGGGCCGCCGCGCTGACGTACTACGGCCTGTTGTCGCTCTTCCCGGCCCTGCTGGTCCTGGTGTCGATGCTCGGTCTGACCGGCAAGTCCGCCACGGACACGGTGCTGCGCAATCTCAAGCAGTTCACGCCGGGTTCCGCCCGCGACATCATCACCGGGGCCGTCGAGCAGCTGCAGAACAAAGCGGGCGTCGGATCGCTCATGGCGATCGTCGGCATCGTCCTGGCGGTGTGGTCGGCGTCCGGGTACGTTGCCGCGTTCATCCGCGCGGCCAACCGGGTCTACGACATGCCGGAGGGCCGCCCGATCTGGAAGATCCTTCCGGTGCGGGTGGGCCTGACGGTGGTCCTGATGGTGCTCGCCGTCATCAGCGCCCTGATCGTGGTCTTCACCGGCACTCTGGCCCGGAAGGCGGGCACGGCGATCGGGATCGGCGACACCGCCCTGACGGTGTGGTCGATCGCCAAGTGGCCCGTCCTGGTGGTCCTGGTCACGATCATGATCGCGCTCCTGTACTGGGGCACGCCGAACGCCAAGGTGAAGGGGTTCAGGTGGATCACGCCGGGCAGCTTCCTCGCCCTGGTCATCTGGCTGGTCGCGTCCGCGGGATTCGCGTTCTACGTCGCCAACTTCGCCTCGTACAACAAGACCTACGGAACCATGGCAGGTGTCATCGTCTTCCTGGTCTGGCTGTGGATCAGCAACCTGGCGATTCTTCTGGGCCTGGAGTTCGACGCCGAGACCGTCCGGCAGCGGGCCATCGCCGGCGGCCTGCCGCCCGACAAGGAGCCCTACACGGAGCCCCGTGACACCAGGAAGTGGGACGAGCAGGACCTGCGCCGGCTCGACGAATCGGGGCCGGCGCACAGCGGGTGACGGACTGATCCGGATCCAGACCGCCTATCTCGGGGAGCTTGGGGAAACCGCAGGTCATGATGTTGTCGACTGACTCGCCTGACGTCGATCGGGCTCTGACGCAGCAGGCGGCTTCCCGGATCCCGCCGGGCGTGGCCAGGGCGCTGTCGGCGGTGGAGGAGTCCGCGGAGAGCAGCAAGCTGTGGTGCGGTGCCGCTGCCGCGATGGCATGGCGGGGCGGGTGGCGGGGCCGCAGGGCCGCGGCCGCCGGAATGGTGGCCATGATGGTCGCCCAACTGGCGTCGAACGGCCTGTGCAAGCAACTGGCCGACCGGCCCAGGCCGCCCGCGGAGTGGATCCCGCACGACGAGGTCGCCGACCGTCCCGACTCGTCCTCGTTCCCCTCCGGGCACACGGCGGCCGCGGTCGCCTTCACCGCCGCCGTCGCCCCCACCTGGCCGGCCGTAGGCGCGCTGTGCGCGGTGCCGACCGCCCTGCTGGCCGTGGAACGGGTGCAGTCGGGTGCCCACTACCCCAGCGATGTCGCGGCCGGCGCCGCCATCGGCCTGGCCGGAGCGTGGCTCACGCGTCGTGCCCCGGCTCTGTTCCTGCGCGGGTGGCCGTAGCCCGAGAACTCTGCGTCGGCGCAGCGACCAGGAGGCGTTGACCAGGGAGGCGTTGACCAGGGAACGCGGATCGGCCTACCGTCGTCGCACGATCTGCCGGAACGATTCGGCAAAGGAGCGGCCCCTCGCCGCGGAAGCGGAGCGAACCATGGGCCTGCCGTCCACGGACTGGCTGGTGCGCCCCGTGGCACCGATCGACGAAGCCGGCGCGTCGGCCGTGCTGGCGACCCGGTTCGGGGTGCGGGGCACCGTGCGGGACCTGGGCAGCCAGCAGGACCGCAACTACGGGGTGCGCGGCGAGGCGGGGGAGTACGTCCTCAAGGTCGCCAACCCCGCCACCCGGACGGCCGAGCTGAGGTCCCAGTGCGACGCAGTGGAACACCTGGCCCGCGCGCTGCCCGGTCTCCGACTGCCCCGGGCCCGCCCCGGCGCCGACGGTGACGTGGTGCAGCCCTTCCTCGTGGACGGAGCCGCACTCTCCTGCCGACTGCTGGACTTCGTGCCGGGTGAGCCGATCATGGACAGTCGCTACCTCGCCCCCGTCGTCGTCGCCCGCCTCGGCGAACTCGCCGGGCAGATCGGCGCGGCCCTCGCCGACTTCACCGCACCCGAGACCGACCGCTTCCGGCCGTGGGACCTGCGCAACGCCCTCGAAGTGATCGAGACACTCGCTCCGCACTGGCCCGACCGGGCCCGCGCCGACCGGGTGCTGCGCGCCGCCCGGACCGCGCACGCCCTCGTGGAACCCCACGCGAAGGACCTGCCGGTCCAGTTCGTGCACGGCGACATCACCGACAACAACGTCGTCTGCGAGACGGCGAGGGACGGCCGGCGCATGCCCGTCGGGGTGATCGACTTCGGGGACCTCGGCACCGGCTGGACCGTGGCGGAACTCGCGGTCACCTGCACCTCCGTCCTGCACCAC
The DNA here is from genome assembly GCF_001514145.1 of Streptomyces canus. Lineage (GTDB taxonomy): Bacteria > Actinomycetota > Actinomycetes > Streptomycetales > Streptomycetaceae > Streptomyces > Streptomyces canus. The sequence continues at coordinate 1,043,927 of NZ_KQ948656.1, read as the reverse complement.
CACGGGTCCGGACCCGCCTCCGTACTGCCCGCCGTCCGCGCCTTCGACGCCGTACGCCCGCTCGCCGACGGGGAGTCGGCCGTGCTCTGGCCCCTCGTCGTGCTGCGGGCGGCCGTCATGGTGGTCAGCGGGCAGTACGACGTCCTCCAGGACCCCGACAACGGCTACGCGTCCGCCGCCCTGGACCGGGAGTGGGCCATGTTCGAGTCGGCCGTCTCCGTCCCGGCGGAGGTGATGACCGCCCAGCTGAGGCAGACACTCGGCCGCCCCCTGCCGCGGGTCGCCGTCGTGCCCACGCACCGCATGCTGCCGGACCTGCCCGACGACGTACCGGCGCTCGATCTCTCGGCGCAGAGCGACGACCTGCACACGGGCCGCTGGCTCGAGGCCGACGCCGAAGCGGACCAGGCGTCCGGCCTGGCGGCGGCACGCACCCGGCACGGCGAGTTCCGCCTGACCCGGACCACGATCGACACGACGGACGCCCCGGCGACCTGCGCCCTCGGGGTGGACCTGCATCTCGCGGACCCCCTGGAGGTGCACGCGCCCTGGGCGGGCACGCTCACCCGGCACGCCGACGGCACGCTCGACCTGCGCGGCGAGGGTCCGGTCCTGTGGCTGTACGGCGTCGACAGCCCGGCCGCATCCGGTCAGGTCGCCGCCGGACAGCCCCTCGGCACGGTCGCCGAGCGGGACGGCAGGCACACCCTCGGCCTCCAGCTGTCGACCCTGACCGACCGCCACCCACCCCGTTTCGCCACCCCCGACCTGGCCGCCGGCTGGCTGACGGTCAGCCCGGATCCGACCCGGCTGATCACCGGGCAGGACCCGGTGGAGCCGTCCGCCGACACGGATCTCCTCGCCCGCCGCGACCGCGCCTTCGCCCCCGTCCAGGAGCACTACTACGACGACCCGCCCCGCATCGAACGCGGCTGGCGCCACCACCTCGTCGACGCCCAGGGCCGCGGCTGTCTCGACATGCTCAACAACGTGACCGTCCTCGGCCACGGCCACCCCGCTCTCAGCGACGCCGTGCACCGGCAGTGGCGGCGCCTCAACACCAACTCCCGTTTCCACTACGGCTCGGTCGTGGAACTCTCCGAGCGGCTCACCGCGCTCCTGCCCGAGGAACTGGACACCGTCTTCCTCGTCAACAGCGGCTCCGAGGCCGTGGACCTCGCCCTGCGCCTGGCCTGGGCGGCGACCGGACGGCAGGACACCGTCGCGGTCGAGGAGGCGTACCACGGGTGGACGTACGCCTCCGACGCGGTCTCCACGTCGATCGCGGACAACCCGAACGCCCTGTCCTCGCGCCCGAGTTGGGTGCACACCGTGGCCGCCCCCAACTCCTACCGGGGCCGCCGGCGGGGTGCCGAGGCGCGGCGGTACGGGCCCGAGGCCGCCGCCCGGATCACCGAACTCGCCGAACAGGGCCGCCCGCCCGCCGCCTTCATCTGCGAGCCCTTCTACGGCAACGCGGGCGGCATCCCCCTCCCGGACGGCTACCTCCGGCAGGTCTACGACGCCACGCGCGCCGTCGGCGGTGTGTGCATCGCGGACGAGGTGCAGGTCGGCTACGGCCGACTCGGCACCCACTTCTGGGGATTCGAGCAGCAGGGCGTCGTACCGGACATCGTCACCGTGGCCAAGGCGATGGGCAACGGGCATCCGCTGGGCGCCGTGATCACCCGGCGGGAGATCGCCGACGCCTACCGCACCCAGGGCTACTTCTTCTCCTCGGCCGGGGGCAGCCCGGTCAGCAGCGTGGTCGGACTGACCGTGCTCGACGTGCTGCGGGACGAGCGGCTCCAGGACAACGCCCGCGAAGTGGGCGGGTACTTGAAGCGGCGGCTGGAGGAACTCGCCGCCCGGCACCCCCTGATCGGCGCGGTGCACGGCTCCGGGCTGTACCTGGGCGTCGAGTTCGTCCGGGACCGCGAGACCCTGGAGCCGGCGACCGAGGAGACCGCGGCGATCTGCGACCGGTTGCGCGAGCTCGGCGTGATCGTCCAGCCGACCTCGGACCGGCAGTGCGTACTGAAGATCAAGCCCCCGATGTGCCTGACCCGGCGGAGCGCCGACGTGTTCGCCGCCGCGCTGGACGACGTACTGACCAACGGCTGGTGAGACGGGGGCACCGCCTCTCAGTGCCCCGGCGCCGCCCCGCTGCTCGCGCGGATCACCAGGTCGACGGGGACGAGTGACTCGGGGTGCGGCGGTTCTGCCGAGTCGCCGATCCGGCTCAGCAGGAGCCGCAGGGACCGGGTGCCGATCTCCGCGAAGTCCGTGCGCACGGTGGTCAGCGGGGGCAGCAGATGCGCGGCCTCGGGGATGTCGTCGTAGCCCACCACGCTGATCTCGCCCGGCACCGAGCGGCCCGCCTCGTGGAAGGCGTGCAGGACGCCGAGGGCCATCTGGTCGTTGGACACGAACACTGCGGTGACGTCCGTACGCCGGGCCAGCCGGCGCCCCAGGTGGTAGCCGGAGTCGGCGCTCCAGTCGCCGAACAACGGCTCGGGGATCCGCGCACCGGCCGCCTCCAGCGTGGAGCGCCAGCTCGCCAGCCGGTGGTCGGCGGAGGTCCAGCCGCTCGGCCCCGCGATGTGCCAGACGGTCGGGTGGCCGAGCCCCAGCAGATGCTCGGTGGCCTTGCGGGCGCCCTTGCGGGAGTCGCCGGTGAGGCGCTCGGTCTCCGGGTCGAAGCCGTTCTCCAGCACCACCAACGGGGTGTCGAACCGGGTGTCCGCCAGGGCGTGACCCACCCACAGCTGCGGGGCGATGGCGATCACGCCGTCCGCGCCCTCGGCGGAGAGCCGGTCGACGGCCTCGACGACCGTGTCGTGCTCGGCCGTGTCCAGGGAGATGGAACTGAGCAGATAACCCGCCTCCTGGGCGGCGGTGTTGATCGCGGTCAGGATCGCGGACGGGCCGTAGCGCGCCGCGTCGAAGGTGATGACCCCGAGCATCCGGGTCCGCCCGCTGGCCAGCGACCGGGCGCTGCGGCTGGGCCGGTAGCCGAGGGTCCGCATGGCCGTCAGGACCGCCTCGCGGGTCTCGGGGCGGACCGACGGATGCTCGTTGAGCACACGGGAGACGGTCTGCTTGGAGACACCGGCCAGCCGGGCCACGTCGTCCATCACCGGGCGCGAGCCGGCGAAGTTGCGTCGACTGCGCCCCTTCGGGACGGCTCCCTCGGCGGCGCTTGGGGTCATGGTGGCGGTTTCCTCGACATGTGGTGGCGGAGCTACGGCGGTCCCGGCCCGCCCCGGGAGCACAGCATAGGCGGGCCGGTCTCGTGGATCCGGGGGGCGGCATCGGGGTCCGGGGCAGGTCAGCCCGCCCGGACCGACCAGGTGTGCCCGGTGATCCACTCGGCGTGCGTGACGGCGGCCGTCTCCCGTTCACCTCGCGCCTGCTCCGGCAGATGCACCGGCGCCCCGGCGTGCAGGGGCAGCACCCGCAGCCGCAGGCCCTCGGCCCGCAGGGCGTCGGCGGGCAGCCGGTCCAGGCCGAGGTCCCAGATCCGTCCCGAGCAGAACTGGTCGGCGACGAGCGTGTCTCCCACGTAGGCACGCCCCACGTCCCCGCTCCAGTGCAGCCGCAGCAGCGTCCCGGGCGGCAGCGCGTCCGGCACCTCGACGCGGTACTCGGCGGCCACGGTGTCGAAGTACTTGTCGGCCGGCGCGCTGGCGCGGCCCTGGACCCCGGTCACGGTCTCGGGGGCGGGCCCCGCGGCCCGGACGAGGGTCACCTCCACAGCGGAGCCCTCGCCGGCCGACGCCCTCGGGACCACGTAACGGGTGAACACCCCGTCCGCGACCGCTTCCACCGTCACCCCGTCCACCGCGGGCGCCCGCTCGGGTGCGGGCAGCACGGCGAACGCCGTCGCCGTCCCCGAACCGTGCAGCCGTACCTCGTCCCGGTCGAAGACCACACCGTCACCGCACAGCACCAGCCGCTCGGCCCCCCATGCCTCGCCCCGGTAGGCGGTACGGGCCGTCGCCGCGTCCAGCACCAGCAGGCCGACCCGTCGGCCGTCGGCGGTGTCCACCTCCACCAAGGCGTCGGTGCCGGACCGCAGCCCGGTCACCAGCAGCCGGTCACCGACCGGGGTGACGTCGCCGGTGGGCGTGCGCAGAGCCGACACCGTGGCCGCGTCCAGGGCGAGTTCGGGCGCGATGCCGTCCGTCGCGGCCAGCACCAGAACCGTACGGCCGTCGACGTCGACCGTGCACACCGGCTGGGCGGTGGCCCACTCCAGCCGCACACCGGCCATCTCGAGACGCAGCGGCCAGCAGAAGTACGCGCCGCTCGGAACCGTGACAGGCACGCTGGGCAGGGTCAACTCGCCACCGGTGGACGTGAATTCGACCGTGAACGAGGTCTCCGGGTGGTCCGGGAGCTGTTCGTGCGGCTGGTGGTTGTTGACGAACAGGAAGCCCGAGGTGCCGTCACCGCGCACCGCCCAGCGCAGGGTGTCCCGGTCGAACTGCCCGTCCGGCCGCCGCTCGGGCAGCGCCGACTCCATGGGGGCGATCAGGTGCCCGAAGTCGGCCAGCAGCAGGTGCTGGAGCCGGAGTTCGTGGTAAGTCCGCCGGTACTGGCCGTACTCGCCGAGCGGTGCCTGGAAGTCGTACGTCAGGACGGGCAGGTCGTTCGGATAGCCGGTGGCGTGCGACTCCTGCAGGGTGCTGAGCTCACCCGTCGGGTTCGTGCCGCCGTGGAACATGTAGAAGCCCTGCCAGACCGAGCCGCAGCCGATCTTGGTGAGGCCGAGCGCGCCGATGTCGTCGGGATCGACGTAGGGCCGACGGTGGTACGACACCGCCATTCCGCCGCCCAACTCGCAGGTGGCCCAGGGGAATCGGTCCGCGAAGGCGTCGGGCTCGCTGCCCCGCACGCTGACCGGGCGCAGGTCGGATCCGATGCCCTCGTCGTCGCGCTGGTGGGTGAAGAAGAAGTGCTTGCGGCAGGTGTCGGGCCAGCCGCCGTCGGCCTCGGTCCAGAAGGCCTCGGTGTAGCCGCCGTAGAGCGGAAGCAGTTCGTCCGGCGGGAGTCGGACACCGCCCCAGGCGGTCGACGTCCACAGCGGTGCGCTCAGGCCGGCCTCCTGGGCCATCCGCTTCAGGGTCAGCAGGTGGCCGGGCTGGTCGTACAGCTCGTTCTCGATCTGGATTGCCACGATCGGGCCGCCGTGGGCCCGGTCGAGGCCGCTCAACTGCTCGGCGATCGCCGCGAACCAGGGGCGTACGGCGTCCAGGTACACCGGGTCGTCGGTGCGGGGGGCGCAGTCGCGGGCCAGGACCCAGTCGGGCAGGCCGCCGTTCCGGACCTCCGCGTGCGACCAGGGGCCGACGCGGGGGATGAAGTCCAGGTCGTGGCGGGCGCACAGCTCGGCGAAGCGGCGCAGGCCACGGTCGCCGTCGAAGCGGACGCGGCCCTCGATCTCCTCGTGGTGGATCCAGATGAGGTAACTGGCGACGGCGGTGACACCGCCCGCCTTCATCTTCAGCAGCTCCTCCTCCCACTCCCCGGCGGGGTAGCGGGAGTAGTGGAACTCACCGGAGACCGGGAACCAGGGCCGGCCGCCACGGGTGAGCCAACGGCTGGTCACCTCGATCGGGTCGGGCACCCCCGGGGCGTCCGCGAAGGGCAGGTGCCCGGTCAGCGGAGGCCCGGCGGGGGAGGGCAGACGCAGGTGGTGCGGGTGGGACATCAGTCGATCTCCGGTCCGAGGTCGGGCGTGTCGGTGAGCTGGGCGCGCGTGCCGGTGGTGGCGTGCAGCTCCAGCAGGACCAGTTCGTTGGTGCCGGGGCGGAGGACGGGCGCGGGGACGTACAGGGTGTGCTGGGGGCCCCGGTTCCAGTAACGGCCGAGATGGAACCCGTTGACCCAGGCCTGGCCCTTGGTCCAGCCGGGCAGGGCGAGGAAGGTGTCGGCCGGGGTGTCCACCTCGAAGGTGCCCCGGTGGAAGGCGGGTACGGCGTCCGTGGTCGCCTCGGACGGGCCGAACGGCACGGCGGCCAGGTGGTCCAAGGGCACCGCCCGGCACTCCCAGCCGCGCAGTTCGGCGCCCTGGAACGACACCGGGCCGAGCAGCCCCTTGGGCGCCCCGATGCGCGGCCCGTAGTTGACGCCGCCCATGTTCTCCACGAGGACCTCGAGAACGGCACCGGCGTGCGGCACCCGCACGGACAGGGTCTCGTCGTGCCGTTCCCGCTCCAGTACGCCGACGGAGGCGCCGTCCACGAAGACCTGCGCGCGGTCGCCGACCTCGCCCGTGAAGTGCAGCAGACCGTCGCCCGAGCCCGGAAGCGTGGTGCGGTAGAGCACGTAACCGGTGTGCACACCCAGCTCGTTCATCGTCACCGGCGCCTCGGTGCTCGTCGACGACAGCCCGCGGACGTACGGCAGCAGCGGCGCCCGGTGATCCAGGTCCACGTCGGTGAGGGGGAGCTTGGGGGAGGGCGAGGGCGCCGTCTCGTCGGGCGTGGCCGTGTGGCGGGCGATCACCTCGCGGAAGGCGTGGTACTTGGGGCCGGGGTCACCGCTCTCGGTGAGCGGGGCGTCGTAGTCGTAGGACGTGACGGTGGGCTCGTAGGCGTGTTTGTGGTTGGCGCCGTTGGTGAAGCCGAAGTTGGTGCCGCCGTGGAACATGTAGATGTTGACCGAGGCCCCCGCCGCCAGCAGCCGGTCCAGGTCGGCCGCGGCATCGGCGGCCGACCGCACATGGTGCGGGCCGCCCCAGTGGTCGAACCAGCCGATCCAGAACTCCGAGCACATCAGCGGGCCTTGGGGCTGGTGGGCGCGGAGCGCGGCCAGGTTCTCCTCCACCCGGCTGCCGAAGGTGACCGTGGCGAGCGTGCCCGGGAGGGTGCCGGCCGCCAGGTGCTCGGCGTTGGCCTGGTCGCAGGTGTAGAGCAGTTCCTCGACGCCGCGGTCCCGCAACGCCTGCTGGACGTGCTTGAGATACGCGGTGTCGTCGCCGTACGCCCCGTACTCGTTCTCCACCTGTACGGCGATCACCGGGCCGCCGTGCGCGGCCATGAACGGCCGCAGCGCGGGCAGGAGCCGGTCGAGGTAGCCGTCGAACGCCGCCGTGAAGCGGGGGTCGCTGCTGCGCAGCCGGATGTCGGGGTGCGCGAGCAGCCAGGCGGGCAGACCGCCGTCGTCCCACTCGGCGCAGATGAACGGCCCCGGGCGCAGCAGGACCTGCAGACCCTCCTCCTGGGCGAGACGCAGCCAGCGGGGCAGATCGAGGAACCCGTCCAGGACCAGGGTGCCGGGTTCGGGCTCGTGGAGGTTCCACGGCAGATACGTCTCGATCGTGTTGAGACCCATCAGACGTGCCTTGCGCAGCCGGTCGGTCCACTGGTCGGGATGGATCCGGAAGTAGTGCATGGCCCCGGAAATGATCCGGAACGGCTCGCCGTGCAGGAGGAAACCGTCGGAGGTCGTCGTCAGAGCGGGCATGCGGGGCATCCCTTCGAGTCAGCGGGAGTTCAGCGGGTTCGGGTACTGCGGACGAGCCAGAGCGTGGCGGCGAGACACAGCGCGGAGACACCGCTCAGCAGCAGCGGAACGGCCCGGATCCCGGACCATTCGATGGCCTTGCCCAGCGCCGGTCCCGCCGCCACACCGCCGATCATCGAGGCGGCGATGACCAGCGCGCCGGCGCGTCGGGCGCCGGGGGCGGCCCGGTGCAGCCAGGGCAGACCGGTGGGGAAGATCGGCGCGATGAACAGACCGACACCGGCATACGCGTAGGGCGCCAACTCCCTTACGGACGCGAGCAGAAGACAGACCGTCATACCCGCGCAGGACACGGTGATGATGGCCTGTGCCGAGAACCGCAGCGCGATCGGGGCGACCAGGAAGCGGCCCACTGTCATCATCAGCCAGTAGACGGAGGTGGCGGTCGCAGCCACTCCGGCGCCGTATCCCACGGTCTGCAGATGGGTGGGTTCCCAGCCGCCGACGCCCGCCTCGATGCCCACGTGCAGGACGTAGAGGGCGACGAACACGGAGAGCACGGAGGCCAGGCTGCGGCCGAGAGCGCCGGGGGAGTCGGGAGCCGTGCCGGACGGCTGGGGCGCCCGGTTCCGTACGCCCTTCAGGCACAGCAGCAACGGCAGGTTGGCGAGCGCGAAGCCGAGGAAGACCGCCGGATAGTGACCGGCACCCGCCACGCCGATCAGCGCCGGACCGAGGATCGCGCCCACGCCGAAGTGCGCGTTGAGAATGTTCAGCATCGCGGTGGAACGGTGGCCGAAGCCGACCGCGAACAGTTGGTTCAGGCCGTAGTCGATGCCGCCGAAGCCAAGGCCGGCGAGCAGCGCCGCGGTCAGGGCGGTGGGCCAGTTCGGCGCGAGCGCGAAGCCCGCCGCACCGACGGCCATCAGCAGGTACGAGGCGCCCAGGATCCGCCGGTTGCCGATCCGGCCGAAGAGCCGGTCGAACAGCAGCACCCCGGCGACCCCGCCGACGAAATGGGCGCTGAGACCGAGTCCGGCCTCCGAGGGAGACAACCCGAAGTCCTCGCGGAAGGCGGGGATCGCCGGGCCGTACAGCGCCTGGAGCGCGCCGATGAGCACGAACCCGACGCAGGAGGCGACCACGGCGGCCGGGCTGAAGACCGGAGCGCGCTGCGGCGTCAGTGTGCAGGACATGGACGTTGATGTTACCGGTAACATTCCGACGGTCAAGATCTGCGGACAAACAGGGACGGGCGACCGGATTGGACTGGTGGTCCAGTGTCTGGATTGCTAGTCTAGATGGACTGTCGGAGGTGGGAGGATGCGATGGAGGCCGAGCGGGACGCGATTGTCGCCGCGCTCACTTCGGTGGTCGACGGGATCGCGGCGACCTTCGGGCCGGTGTGCGAGGTGGTGCTGCACGACTACCGCAGGCCGGAGAACTCGGTGGTGGCGCTCGCCGGCTCGGTGACCGGGCGCAGAGTCGGCGGGGCGATGAGCGAGATCGGCCTGCGGATGGTCGCCCGTGGCGACGAGGCGGCCGACGAGCTGAACTACGTCACCCGGACCGATGCCGGCAAGCTCGTCAAGTCGTCGACGATGCTGCTGCGGGACTCCTCGGGCGCGGTCTTCGGCGCGTTGTGCGTCAATGTCGACGTCACCGCGGCGAGCGAGGTCCACGCCTTGCTGGGAGCCCTGGCCGGCACCGGCACCGCCCCCGAGGAGCCGCCCGTCACCACCTTCGGTGACGACATCGACTCCGTTGTCGACGTCATGCTGGACGCGCACCGGCATCAGTCGTGGGCACTGCTCGACCGCACCGGGCGCCTGGACCTGTTCCGCAGCCTGGACGAACGGGGCGTGTTCGCGGTGCGGCGGGCGATCGAGCAGGTGGCCGGACGGCTCGGGATCTCGCGCGCCTCCGCCTACAGCTACCTCTCCCAGTCCCGGAAACAGGCGACCACTGGAGGGCACTCGTGACGACCACCACCCCGCCGGTCACCCTGGACGACGTCCAGGAGGCGGCCACCCGGCTCAAAGGCGTCGCGCACCGCACACCGGTGCTGCGCTCACGGACCCTCGACGCGCTGGTCGGCGCCGAGGTCTTCCTCAAGTGCGAGAACTTCCAGCGGGTCGGCGCCTTCAAGTTCCGCGGCGCCTACAACGCGGCCTCCCGGCTGACCCCGGAGCAACTGGCCCGGGGCATCGCCGCCTACTCCTCGGGGAACCACGCCCAGGCCGTCGCCCTGGCCGCCCGCGAGCTCGGCACCACCGCCGTGATCGTCATGCCCGAGGACGCCCCGCCCTCCAAGCGGGCGGCCACCGAGGGCTACGGCGCCGAGATCGTCACGTACGACCGCTACACCGGCGACCGCGTGGCCATCGCCGAGGCCCTGGCCACCGAGCGGGGCCTGGCGCTCATCCCGCCGTACGAACACCCGCACGTGATGGCGGGACAGGGCACGGCCGCCCTCGAACTCCTGGAAGAGACGGGCGAGTTGGGCGCGCTGCTCACTCCCGTCGGAGGCGGCGGACTGATGGCGGGCAGCGCGACCGCCGCCAAGGGGCTGCACCCGGATATCCGCATGGTCGGCGTGGAACCGGAGGCCGGCGACGACACCAAGCGGTCCCTGGAGGCGGGGCGGCGCGTCAGCATCCCGGTACCGAAGACCATCGCCGACGGACAGGCCCTGCACACACCGGGCGAGCTGACCTTCTCGGTGAACCGGCGGCTGGTCGACGAGATCGTGCTGGTCTCCGACGACGAGATCCGCGAGGCCATGCGGTTCGTCTTCGAGCGGCTGAAGATCGTCGTCGAGCCGAGTGGCGCGACTCCGTTGGCCGCCCTGCTCAGCGGCCGGGTGAGCGCCCTCCCCGACCGGATCGGTGTGATCGTCTCCGGTGGCAACGTCGACGCGGAGCGCTTCGCACGGCTCTGTGCGGGCGGGGTCTGAGGGGGTGGGGCCCGAGGGGCGGGTCAGAGCGGGCGTTCGCACTCGAATGGCAGGCCGGACCGGACAGGCGGACGATGGAGTGGTGGGGCTCGGCCCCCGCCGGTGCTGCCCAGGAAGGGCGGGAGACGGAGACCGGCCCCGGCCGTACGGAAACACGGCCGGAAGGGAGAGCCGTCATGTTTGAGGTGAAGACGCTCGACAAGCCGGACGAGCGCCGCGATTTCCCGCGGGGCCACCTCGAAGCGGTCCACATGAGCGGACTGGACTTCGCCGTGGGCACCTTCGAACCGGGCTGGCGCTGGTCCGAGTCCGTGGCACCCATCGCGGGCACCAAGAGCTGCGAGGTCCACCACAACGGCTATGTGGTCCAGGGCCGCATGCGCATCGCCATGGACGACGGTGGCGAGGGCGAACTGGGCCCCGGCGACATCTTCGTGGTGGCACCCGGGCACGACGCCTGGGTCGTCGGCGACGAGCAGTGCGTGGTCTACGACTTCGCGGGCGGCATGGCGAAGGACTACGCGAAGGGCAAGTGAGGCGCCCGTTCCGTCCCGTCACCTCTCACACCGTGACGACGATCTTCGCGCGCGCGTGCTCCACCTCCAGATGCCGGATGGCCTCGGCCGCCTCGCCGAGCGGATACGTCCGCTCGACGGCCGGGGTGATCTTCCCTGCCTCGGCGAGTTTCCGCAGGGCCGTGAGGTTCTCCTTGCGTGCCTTCGCCGGGAGTTGGAGCACCCGTTGCCGGACGAAGGGGGAGAGAAGCAGTCCCCGCACCGTGAGCCGCACGGGGCCGAGGAGGCTGCCGCCCTCGTACACGCCCCCGCCGGACAGGACGACCGTTCCGGCGGAAGCCGTCGCGCGCCGCAGATCGCCCAGTGAACGATTGCCCACCAGGTCCAGTACGACGTCGTAGCGGCGTCCGGCGCGGGCGAAGTCCTCCCTGGTGTAGTCGACGATCTGGTCCGCCCCGAGCGACCCGACGAGCTCGACGTTGCGCGCACTGCACACGGCGGTCACCTCGGCGCCGTACGCCTTCGCGATCTGTACGGCGAAGGTGCCCACGCCACCCGACGCGCCGTTCACCAGGACGGACTGCCCGGCCAGGAGTCCGGCCACGTCCCGCAGTCCGATGAGCGCGGTGTTGGCGGCCAGCGGCATCGCGGCGGCCTGCTCGAAGGAGAGGCCGGCCGGCTTGAGGTCCGTCTCGCTGTCCTTGGCGCACACGAACTCGGCGAACGTCCCGTCCGCCTCGCCATACACCTCGTCGCCCGGACGCAGGCCCTTGACCCGGTCACCGACCGCCTCGACGCGGCCGGCGAAGTCCCGGCCCCGGATCCGCACCTTCGGCGCACGCGGCCCGAACGACAGCCGGGCGATCTTCGGGTCGCCGCGCAGGTAGTGCCAGTCGTAGGCGTTCACCGAGGCCGCGTGCACCCGGACGAGCACCTCGTCGGCGGCCGGCACCGGCTGCTCGACCTCCCTCAACTCCAGTGTGTCCACCGAGCCGTACCGGTCCTGGACGACTGCCTTCATGCGACCCCCTCCGTCGTTCCGGAGCGTAGGGAAGAGGCCTCGCCTTGCCATCGGAAACCGATCGGTCTACTCTGCTGGCGTAGGTAAACCGATCAGTTTCTCGATGTTCCTGGAGACTCGCATGACCACCATCGAAGGTTCCGTGGCCCTGGTCACCGGCGGAAGCCGCGGCATCGGCCGGGCCCTGGTGTCCGCCCTGTACGAGCGCGGCGCGAAGAAGGTGTACGCCACCGCCCGCGACCCGCGGACCGTCACGCACCCCAACGCTGTCCCGCTGGCGCTCGAGGTGAGCGACGCGGCCTCCGTCGCGGCCGCCGCCGAGCAGGCCCAGGACGTCACCCTGCTGATCAACAACGCGGGCGCGTCGGTGAATGCGGGGTTCCTGGACGCCCCCGTCGAGGACGTCCGCCGCGAGTTCGAGACCAACTTCTACGGCCCGCTCCTCGTCACCCGGGCCTTCGTTCCGGTCATCGAGCGCAACGGCGGCGGCCACATCCTGAACGTCCACTCGGTGCTGTCGTGGCTCGGCATCGCCGGCTCCTACAGCGCGTCCAAGGCCGCCCTGTGGTCGCAGACCAACTCCCTGCGCCTGGACCTGCGGCCGCGCGGTATCGAGGTCACCGGCCTGCACGTCGGGTACGTCGACACGGACATGACCGCCAAGATCGACGCCCCGAAGGTCACCCCCGAGAGCGTGGCCGCACAGGCCCTCGACGGCATCGAGTCCGGCGCCTACGAGGTGCTCGCCGACGACCTGACCCGGCAGGTGAAGGCAGGACTCGCCGCCGATCTCGCCGCGCTGTACCCGCAGTTGGCGGCCTGAGCCACCTGCACGTGCGCGGGCCGGCCCGCCCTCTTCCGGACCGCCGGGCTCGGGTCGCCGACGCGGCTCGTCCTGGGCGGCGATGGAGTGGGCGTCGGCGGGCGTCATCGGGACCGCGGGTGGGGATCGCCGGTCGGGTGTCGCAGAAGGCGGCGTGCCGGGTGGCGAGGGCGTCCAGGGCGGGCAGCACGTCGGAGAAGAGGGCCCCAACTGGTCTCGTAGTGCGCGATGTGCCGCTGGAACCAGGTGTCCGCCTTTCCGCCGAGAACTGCGCCCACTGGGTGTCCGTGCGGGGCGCGGGGGCTGCTCTGCGCCTGGCGCAGGGGTGTCGCCTCGGCGCCCGCGGTCGGGCTCGGCTGCCCGGTGCGGCCGGTCCGGGGCGGCGGTGTGGGTGAGCCTGCGACGAGTTCGGCGGGGTTCATCCGGACCTTGGGTGGTCCGGGAGGTGCTCCCCGCACGGGCGAGTCCGTGAGGAGTCCGGCGGCTGTCATCCGGACCGGTGCTCCGCGCCCGGCGCACAGGTGCCGCCCCTTGGTCGGGCGGTGTAGGTGAACCTGCGAGGAGTCCGGCGCCGGTCGGTGGGTCCAGGACCTGTTCCGCTTCCAGCGCACAGGTGTCGCCCGGCACGTGGAACGCGGCGGTGCTGAGCCGGGCCTCGGCGTCTGCGGCCACCGCCGTGAGTTCGTCGGCGTCGGCCTCGGGTCAGATCGGCAGCAGTCGTCCCACCAGCGCACTGAGCTGTCGGACGTTACGGCACTCGTGCATCTCCACCGACTCGGCGTACTCGTACGCGGCCGAGTCGCCCGTGCCCCACTGCGCACGCGCCTCCGGGTTCAACCAGTAGACGTGGCGCGCCCGTTCGGTGATCTCCCGTACGGCGGGCAGGTTCGGGTCGCTCATGTTGGTGCGGGCGTCACCGAGCACGAACACCGTCGTGCGCGGGCTCAGCGCATCCGCGTACCGCGACGCGAACTCGCCGAGCGCCACGCCGTAGTCGCTGCTGCCGTGCCACCCCGTCAGCGTGGCCTCGGCCCGGATGCGGGCGCCGAGCCCCTCCGGGTCGGCCGCGCCGTGTTCGAGGAGCCGGGTGATCTCGTCGAGCCGGTTGACGAAGGCGAACACCCGCACCTTGCTGAACTGGTCGTGCAGCGCCTGCACCAGCAGCATCGTGAAGTCCGAGAACCCTGACACCGAGCCCGACACATCGCACAGCAGCACCAGTTCGGGCCGGGCCGGCCTGCGTCGCCGCAGTACCGGTTTCATCGGCACCCCGCCCGTGGACAACGAACCACGCAGGGTCCGCCGTAGATCGATACTGCCCCGCGCGGCACGGCGACGACGGGCCGCGAGCCGGGTGGCGAGCTTGCGGGCCAGCGGCTGCACCGTGCGCCGCAGTTCGGCCAACCGGTCCTTCCCGGCGAACAGGAAGTCGACCCGGTCCGTCGTCGGTGCCACCGCCCGCCGCGCGATCTCGTCCCTGCCCCGCCGCTCGGCGACCCGCCGCCGGGCCTCCGCCGCCACCAGCGCGCGGAACGCCTCGATGCGCCGCCGGAGCTCGTCCTCGAGGAGCCGGTCCGTGAACCCGGACATGCCCTGCTGCCCCCGGACGTCGTCGCGGACGCGCGCGAGCAGCGTCTGCGGGCGCAGCCGGTCGAGGGTCTGGTACGACGACCAGCCGTCCGACGCGGGGGAGTTGCCGTATCCGCCGAACCCGTCGACCGCCTCCGCCGCCAGCCGGGCCATCAGGGTCTCGTCGTTCGCGGCGAGGGCTTTGGCGAGGCGCTCGCGCAGGTCGTCCCGGTCCCCGGAGGTCTCGTCGGGGGCGCCGACACCCCGTGGGAAGTACAGGTCGAAGACCGGGTCGAACACCTGCCGTTGAGCCGTGCCGTGCAGCAGGGTCGCCGCCAGGCCCTCCCGCAGCCGTTCCCGGTCCGCGAGTCCCAGCGCCTCGACCGCCTGGGCCGCGTCCACGGTCTCGCCGGTCCCGATGCGGACGCCGTGCGCGCGCAGGGTGCCGACCAGGGAGGTGAGCCGCTCGGCGGTGCTCACACCGCGTCCAGGTCGAGCTTGGCCCCCGCCTTGAGGATGTCGTCCTGGTGCTTGAGCAGCACGCCCAGACTGTCCCGTACGACCGTCTCGTCGAGGTGGTCCGCGCCGAGCGCGAGCAGCGTCCGCGCCCAGTCGATGGTCTCCGCGACCGAGGGCACCTTGCGCAGGTCCATGGCCCTGAGCGCCCCCACGACCCGGACCACGGACTTGGCCAGCGCCTCGTCCAGGCCCGGCACCCTCAGCCGTACGATCCGCCGCTCCAGCTCCTCCTCGGGGAACCCGATGTGCAGGAACAGGCAGCGGCGGCGCAGGGCCTCCGACAGTTCGCGGCTGGCGTTGGAGGTGAGGACGACGAAGGGGCGGCGGGACGCGGTGATCGTGCCCAGCTCGGGGACGGTGACCTGGAAGTCGCTGAGCACCTCGAGCAGCAGGCCCTCGACCTCGACGTCCGCCTTGTCGGTCTCGTCGATCAGCAGCACCGTGGGCTCGTCGCCGCGGATCGCCGTGAGCAGGGGCCGGGAGAGCAGGAACTCCTCGCTGAAGATGTCCGTGCGCGCTTCGTCCCAGGTCTCGTCGCGCCCCGCGCTGATCCGCAGAAGCTGCTTGGCGTGGTTCCACTCGTACAACGCCCGGGACTCGTCCACGCCCTCGTAGCACTGCAGCCGGACCAGCCGGGCCCGCGCGACCTCGGCCACCGCCTTGGCCAGCTCCGTCTTGCCGACCCCGGCGGGGCCCTCGACCAGGAGCGGCTTGCCGAGGCGGTCGGCGAGGAAGACGGTGGTCGCGACCGCGGGCGAGGCGAGGTAGCCGGTCTCGGCGAGGCGTGCGGAGACGTCGTCGACGGATGTGAACAGCAACGGGGCCTCCTGCGCGGCGCGAACTCGTGTCCGTCAACTATCTAAGCGCTTGTTCACCGATTCGTCACGCGGTGCGAGAAGGGGATACCGATCTGTTTCCTCGGGAGGCGCACCAGAAAAGGGGGGCGTCACCGAAGTGACGCCCCCCGACCGGTGCCCCTCACGCTGCCGACCCCACCGCCTCCACCGCCGGAGCGCGCAACACCCTGCGGGCCGTGACCAGCCCCGTCCCGATCGTCGCGGCCGCCGCGATCGACGCCACCGCCAGCCAGATGCCGAGGCCCTGGTGGGGCAGCACCGAGTCGCTGCGCACGACCGTGAACGGAATGATCCCGGCCAGCGCCGCCACCGTGCCGAAGCACAGTCCGACGGCGGTGAGGACCAGCCCTTCCACGCCCACCGTGCCCAGCACCTGCCCCGGGGTCGCCCCGGCGAGGCGCTGCTGCCCGAACTCCCGTCGCCGGTAAGTCGTCGCCGCGTACAGCGAGTTGACCAGCATCACGCAGACGAACACCACGATGATGCCGACGACCGTGAGGTTCAGTGTCTGAAGGTTCTTCGCGTCGACGGTCCTGACCGCGCCCGAGGCCCTCATGGCGTCGCTCTCCACGCCCTGCATGTACAGCGTGGCGACGGACACCGCCGTGAACAGGATCAGCGACATCAGGATCCCGGACAGGTGGTCCGCCCGCCGGCGCAGGTTCCGCACGGCCAGCCAGCCGCTCGAACCGGTCAGCGGCAACCGGTCCAGGACACCCTTCAGCAGCCGCGGCGCGAGCAGTGCGAACCCCACGGACAGCAGGATCGCCCCGTACGCCGGTGTCGCCATGAGCGCCTCGTCCGTCGCCGAGAAGGCGAAGGTGGAGGTCGCCGACACGGCACCGAGGCCGAGAGCCGCGTACGCGAGGAACGTCCGCGCCCGGCCGCGTGGTCGACGGGTGCGCGTGGCCCGCCGCACGGCGAGGAAGGCGGCGCCCGCCGCGGCGACCAGCGTGATGTCGACACCCGACAGCAGCGCGACGGGGCCGAAGGAGTGGTCGACCGAGCCGGCGACCTGCCCGCTGTCCTGGAAGGCGTCCAGCAGGGCCTGCCCGCCGAGCATCGCCGGACCGATCGCCAGCACGGCACCGATCAGGGCGACGGCCACGGCCTCACCCACGACCATCCGCCTGATCTGCCCCGGAGTCGCCCCCGAGCAGCGCAGCAGTTCCAACTCGCCCGCGCGCTGGCGGACGTTGACCGTCAGCGTCGAGGCCACGGCGAAGAACACCAGGAGGGTGCCGTAGCCGCCGACGACACTCGCCGACGTGGTCAGCGTGTCCGAGCTCACCGGGTCCACGCCCGGCCGGCCCGCCGTGTCGTACAACGAGTTGAACGTCATGATGATCCCCGCGCCCAGGAAGGCGGCCAGCAGTGTCGCGAGGAACCGTCCGGGCCGTTGCCCTATCGACCGCATCGCCAGCATGAACATCGCTCACACCCCCGCCGTCACGTCGTCGCCCAGGTGCGCCAGGCGCTCGGCCACCGCGTCCGGCGTCGGTGCGTCCATCCGGCCCGCGAGCCGGCCGTCCGCCAGGAACACCACGGAGTCGGCGTAGGAGGCGGCGACCGGGTCGTGGGTCACCATCACCACGGTCCGGCCGTGCACCCGCACGGCCTCCTGGAGCAGCCTCAGCACATCCCGCGCACTACGGGTGTCCAGGGCGCCCGTCGGTTCGTCCGCGAAGATCACCCGAGGGTCCGTGACCAGGGCGCGGGCGATCGCGACCCGCTGCCTCTGACCGCCGGAGAGCTGATCGGGGCGATGGCCGAGGCGGTCGCCGAGCCCTACGGAGGTGAGGACCTCCTCCGCCCTCCTCCGGTCGACCTTCCGGCCCGCGAGCTTCAGCGGCAGCACCGTGTTCTGCGCGACCGTCAGCGTCTCCAGCAGGTTGTACTGCTGGAACACGAACCCGACCCGCCCGCGCCGGAACCTCGTCAGCTCCGCCTCGCCGCCGCCCGTCAGCTCCGTGCCGTCCACCCGCACGATCCCGCTGTCCGGCCGGTCGAGACCGGCCGCGCACTGCAGCAGCGTGGACTTGCCGGACCCCGACGGCCCCATCACCGCGGTGAAGGTGCCCCGGTCGAGGCTCAGCGTGACCCCGTCCAGGGCGGTCACAGCACTGTCGTCGGTGCCATAGGTCCTGGTGACCTTCACCAGTCGCAGCGCCTCGGCGGCGGGTCCCGTGTCCTGCCTGCGTCGTGAGCCTGTGCGAAACATCGTCGTCCCCCTACGTCCGGCACGCCGTGTGCCTCGCTCTAGAAGCTACGGAGCCGCGGGCCGGGGCACATGGGGCGCAGAACCCGTCTTCCGGGGTGTACTCAGTGACACCCCTGCGCGGATACGGCAGGGTTGATCGCCATGACCGACGGAACAGCCTGGCTCGCCGAGCCCCAGTCCATCGCCTACGGCGGCTACAGCGTGGTGATCGCCCCCGACCTCGAGTCGGAATCGCTGGCGAGGAGGATCGTCGAGACAGCCCGGGTGCCGTACCGGCCCCGTCCCATCGGGGAGTTGACCGGCCGTCAGGTGCAGGACCTGCTGGAGGGCCTCTACGGAGAGGTCCGCGAGGGCATCGCCCTGCGCCACGGCGAGCTCGACGAGTGGTCCTTCGTCATCAAATACGGCGGCTGGCAGGGCGAGTTCGGCTCCGCAGGGCGACCGGTCGACCGGGGCGGGCTGCAGGTCTTCCACCTGGAGTACGAGGAGGAGAACGGCAAGCCGGTGCCCCCGCGCTTCACCTACCGCCACGACGGGAACCTGATGTGCGCGTTCAACCTGCACCTCGACGGCAGCTGGGCGCAGGGCAGTCCCGAGGGCGACCCGGAGGTGGTCGCCGCCGTCCAGGAGCGGCTCACCGCCGCCGGACTGCCCGACGACGACCTGGACCGCCGTGCCGTGCACCGGGCGTGCCTGGAGGTCGTCCAGCGGCACTTCGGCCTCACTCTGCCCCGCGAGCGGATCCTGGAGGACACCCTGCCGACGCTCCTGCTGACCGCACCGTGACCCTCGTACGCCTGCGGCGGTCGGCGTTGTCAGTGGGGCGCGGTACGTTTCCGGGCATGGGGATCTATCTGGTGAGCGTGGCTGCGCGGGAGTGGTTCGACGCGGACGAGGAGGAGGGCCGGGGGGCCGTCGCCGCGGGGCTGAACGAGGAACTGCGCCGCCGGGGGCTGCCGCCGTACGAGTCCGTGCCCGAGGACACGGAGTTCGTCCGTGGGTCGGGGCTGCAGTTCGAGGAGAAGCTGGTGCCGTCGATGGACGGCTTCCTGCGGCTGGCGCGTGAGCATCTGGCGCCCTCCGAGCCGGAGGCCCTCCTCGACTGGTCGGTGCTGGTGCCGGTGTCGCTCGACGCGGAGGTCGAACTGCCCGTCGAGTCCTCGTACTCGGACACCACGGTGATCGCCGGAGCCCCGCAGATCCTCGACCTCGCGCGACGGCTGGCCGAGGCCGTGCGCCTGCCCCTCGACGAGATACCCGAAGCCTGCGACAACCTCGACCTCACCACGTGGTTCCTCGACGGCGAGGCGAAGCGGGTGGCGGACGCCCGGCCCGGACCATGGGGCGAGGACCTGGACGCGGCGTTCTATGTGGCGCTGTATCTGCGCGCCGCCCAGCACTCGCTGCGGCGGGGGTGTCCGATCGTCTACTGCTGACGTCACCCCGGCTGTGCAGCAGAAGTAGATACACCTCCGAGCAGCCGAAGGGACACATGCATGACCGACGGAGTCGACAGCGCGCACACGGCCGCCGACCGTACCGCCGTAGAGGGCCTCACGGTGGAGCACCGCACCAATCCGCTCGGAGTGGACGCGGACCGCCCGAGATTCGGCTGGCGCACCACGTCCCGGGTCCGTGGCCGGCGTCAGACGGCGTACCGCCTCCTGGTCGCGTCCACCCCCGACCGCCTGGCCGACGGCCGCGCGGACCTCTGGGACAGCGGCCGGGTCGACTCGGCGGACTCGGTGGCCGTGCGCTATGCGGGTCCCGTGCTGCATGCCTCGACCCGCTACCACTGGACGGTCCAGGTCTGGGACGAGAACGACCGCAGGCTCCCCGAGGCCCCGACCGCGCGCTTCGAGACCGGCCTGCTCAGCACCGACGGCGTGACGGGCTGGGACGGCGCGAAGTGGATCAGCATGGCGGGCAAGACGCCGAACAGCGCGGGCTCGCCGCTCCTGAGAAGGCAGGCGGACCTGAAAGCCGGCCGCGTGCGCGAGGCCCGGCTCTACGTCTCCGCGCTCGGCGTGTACGACGCCTACGTCAACGGCCGCCGGGTCACCGTGCCCCAGGACGGCTCCACCACCCACGAACTCCTCACCCCGGGCTGGACCAACTACGACACCACCGTCAGCTACTTCACCTACGACGTGACGGGCCCGGTGGTGGGGAAGCCGCAGGTCACCCTCGCGGCGGTGCTGGGCAACGGCTGGTTCAACGGCCGCGTCTCCGACAACAGCGTCTACCGCTCCGACGACGGCAACCGTCTCGCCCTCAAGGCCAAGCTCCTGATCCGCTACGAGGACGGCTCTACCCAGACCGTCGTCACCGCGCCCGGCGACGAATGGCGGGCCTCGGACACCGGCCCCTACCGCGCCGACGACATCTACGACGGCCAGACCTACGACGCCCGCAGGGAACTGCCCGGCTGGACCGCGAACGGCTTCGACGCCTCCGCCTGGTCCGGCGTCGAGGAGCACGACTTCACCACCCGGTTCCCCGAGTCCCGCCTGGTCGCCTACCCGGGCGAGTCGGCCCGGCTGATGCCCGCATGGGACCGCAGGCCGCGGTCGATCACCGTCTACACCGGCGGCGGCGATTTCGTCCCCGACCCCGCCCGCACGGTCACCGACCCCACCCGGGCCGTCACCACCCCCATCACCCTGCACCCCGGCGACACCGCCGTCATCGACCTCGGCCAGAACCTGGTCGGCGTCCCCCGCTACACCCTCCGGGGACCCGCGGGCGCCGAAGTGGCCTTCGCACCGGGGGAGATGCTCAACGACGCCGGCGCGGGCGCGGACGGCCCGGAGGGTTCCGTCTACCGGGCCAACCTCCGTACCGCCAAAGCCACCAGCACGTACATCCTCAAGGGCGACCCGAAGGGCGAGACGCACCAGGACTCCCTGACCTTCTACGGCTTCCGCTACGTCTCCGTCACCACGACCGCCACCGTCACCCTCACCGAACTGACCGGCAGGGTCGCCACCTCCGCGCTCCGCGACATCGGCACCGTCGAAACGGACGACGCCGACGTCAACCAGCTGATCAGCAACGTCCGTTGGGGCCAGCGAGGCAACTACCTGTGGGTACCCACCGACTGCCCGCAACGCGACGAACGCTGCGGCTGGACCGGCGACACCCAGCTCTTCGCCCACACCGGTCTCCACAACACCGATTCGGTCGCCTTCCTGAGCCACTTCCAGGACATTCTGATCGACTCCCAGCGCACCTACGGCGCGGACGGCGCCCAGTTCACCTGGATCGCGCCCGGGGCCCGCTACAACGAGCCGGTCCCGGCAAGCGGTTGGGCGGACTGCGGGGTCGTCGTCCCCTGGACCGTGTGGCAGATGAGCGGTGACACCACGCTCGTCGACCGCAGCTGGGACGCGATGACGGCCTACATGGGCTGGATCCGCGCGCGCACCGGGGACAGCTACGCCGGACAGGGCGCGATCTTCGGCGACTGGCTGGCCTTCCAGGTGACCAGCACCCAACTCATCAGCGACGTCTACTACGGCTACAGCGCCCGGCTCATGGCGGACATGGCCCGCGCCACCGGCCGCACCGGCGAGGCCCACGCCTACGAGGAGCTCTTCTCCCACATCAAGCGGGCATTCATCACCAAGTACCTGACCACCGAGGGCGGCCGCCTCACGGTGCGTTCCAGCCTCGGCTCCCCGCCGCCGTGGACCCCGGGAGGCAGCCCCACCCAGACCGAGGACGACAGCCAGACCGCGCTGCTCTGGGTCCTCAAACTCGGCCTGTACGACACGGAGGTCCAGCGGCGCGCCCTCCTCGAGCTCCTCGTCCAGAACATCCGCAACGACGCCGCCTACAAGGCCGCCCACCCCGACAGCACCCGTGTCGGACACGCCGAGAACACCCTCTCCGTCGGCTTCCTCGGCGTGAACGTCCTGGCCCCCGTCCTCACCGAGGAGGGCCAGGTGGAGCTGGCGTACAAGCTGTTGCACCAGGACGCGATGCCGTCCTGGCTGTACTCGGTGAAGAACGGCGCGACGACGGTCTGGGAGCGCTGGAACTCGTACGCGAAGGAGGAGGGCTTCGGACCGGTCGAGATGAACTCGTTCAACCACTACTCCTACGGCGCGATCATGGAGTGGATGTACGAGAGCATGGCCGGCATCGCCAAGGACCCGGCCCACCCGGGCTTCAAGCACTTCTGGCTACGGCCCCACCTCGACCCGACCGGCAGGATCACCCGGGTCTCCGGCTCGCACCGGTCGCCGTACGGCGAGATCGTCAGCGAATGGGCGGTGCGGGAGAGCGAGTTCAGGTACCGGGTCGCGGTGCCCGCCAACAGCACCGCAACCCTGCGCATCCCCACGAGCGACCCCGACTCGGTGCGCGAGAGCCGCACACCCCTGTCACGCGTCAAGGGAGTGACGTACCTGGGCTTCGACGAGGACGGCACAGCGTCCTTTGAACTCCCTTCGGGGCGCTACGAGTTGACCTCCGCGCTCGCCTGAGTGTCCACCAGCACCACTTCCAGGGTGCGCGGACCGTGCACCCCCTCGACCCGGTCCAGTTCGATGTCGCTGGTCGCCGAGGGACCCGAGATCCATGTCAACGGGCGTGCCGGGTCGAGGCGTTCGAGGGCCTGCGGCACCGAGGAGACGACCTGGTCCGGGACCCGTACGACACAGATGTGATGGTCCGGGACGAGGGTGATGCGTCGGCGGCCCTGGTCCGGCCCCCCGTCCAGCACGATGGTGCCGGTCTCGGCGACCGCCACCGCGCACGCCGTGACCACGCTGTCGATCCGGTCCAGTTCGTGCGGAGTGCTCTCGACCCGGTCCGGAACCTGCTCGGCATCGGCCTCCGCCAGCCATGACCGCTCCAGCCCCGGCGGTACGAGGACCGTCTTCGCACCGCGCGCCGCCAGCATCCCGGCGAGCGTCGCCGGCAGGTCGGCCGCCGTGCAGCGGTGCACGATCGCCCGGTAGTCCGCGAGGTTCTCGGCCAGCAGTTCCACCGTCTCCTCGACGCTCCGGTCGCCGTGCTCGCGCAGATACGCGCGCTCGATCTGGGTGTCCTCGCTCGGGGCGTCGGCCAGCGCGCGCCGCACCCGGCCCAGGATCCGTTCCCTGCTGCTCACTTGCCGCCCTCCTTGCCACCGTTGGTGCGCTGCCACCAGTCGCGGAAGGGTTCCGCGGGCACGGCAGGCAGATCCCGGGTGCCGCTCCACGCCTTGCCGGGACCCGGCAGACTGCGCGGATGCAGGCGCCGGGTGCGCGAGGCCAACCGCTGCCCGGTGCGCAGTGCTCCCGGGTGGGAGAACGCCCAGCGGGCCGCCCGCATCGCCGCCCGCTCGGCCGCGTGTCCCTTGGCGGGCTTCAGCACCACCTTGTTGCCCTCGCGGACCACCGGCCCGCCCTCCACGATCCGCTCGCGCAGATGCACCAGCACCTCGGGGATGTCGATGGCGACCGGACAGACCTCGTAGCAGGCCCCGCAGAGACTCGACGCATACGGCAGCGAGGCGTCGATCTCGCTTGCCGTGCCCCGGAGTTGGGGGCTGAGGATCGCGCCGATCGGGCCGGGGTAGACCGAGCCGTAGGCGTGGCCGCCGGCCCGCTCGTACACCGGGCAGACGTTCAGGCACGCCGAGCAGCGGATGCAGCGCAGGGCCTGGCGGCCGACCTCGTCGGCGAGGGTGTCGGAGCGTCCGTTGTCGAGGAGCACCAGATGGAAGTTCTGCGGGCCGTCCTCGTCAGTGGTGCCGGTCCACGTGGACGTGTACGGGTTCATGCGCTCGGCGGTCGAGGAGCGGGGGAGCGTCTGGAGGAAGACCTCCAGGTCCTGCCAGGTCGGCACGATTTTCTCGATGCCGACGACCGAGATCAGCGTCTCGGGCAGGGTCAGGCACATCCGGCCGTTGCCCTCGGACTCCACGACCACCAGGGTGCCGGTGTCGGCGACCATGAAGTTGGCGCCGGAGATGCCGACCTTGGCGCGCAGGAACTTCTCCCGCAGATGCAGCCGTGCTGCCTCGGCGAGTTCGGCGGGCGTGTCGGTGAGGCCCTCGGGGGCCGGGCGGCCCCACTCGCTCATCTCGCGCGCGAAGATGTCCCGGATCTCGCCCCGGTTGCGGTGGATCGCCGGGACGAGGATGTGCGAGGGCCGGTCCTTGCCCAACTGCACGATCAGCTCGGCGAGATCGGTCTCGTAGGCCCGGATGCCCTCGGCCTCCAGAGCCTCGTTGAGCCCGATCTCCTGCGTGGCCATCGACTTGACCTTGACGACCTCCGACTCACCGGTCATCTTGACCAGCTTGGTCACGATCTCGTTGGCCTCGTCGGCGTCGGCGGCCCAGTGGACGGTGCCGCCCGCCGCCACGACCGACTCCTCCAACTGCGCGAGATAGCGGTCGAGATGACGCAGCGTGTGGTCCTTGATCTGCTTGCCCGCCTCGCGCAGCTCCGACCAGTCGGAGACCTCACCGACGGCCTTCTCCCGCTTGGCGCGGATCGTGTGCGTGGCGTGGCGCAGATTGCCGCGCAGCGTCCGGTTGCCCACCGCCTCGTGTGCGGCCTTCGGGAAAGCCGGCATCCCTACGAACGTTCCGCTCATACGGCCGGTTCCTCCTCCGTGCTCGCCAGGATCTCCGCGATGTGCACCGGCCGCATGCCCGACTCCAGCCGGCCCATGGTGCCCCCGATGTGCATGAGGCACGAGTTGTCGGCGGCGCACAGCACCTCCGCGCCCGTCGACTCGGCGTTGCGCACCTTGTCCGCGCCCATCGCCGCCGAGACATCGGCGTTCTTCAGCGCGAAGGTGCCACCGAAGCCGCAGCACTCGTCGGCGCCCGGAAGCTCCTTGAGCTCAAGCCCCTTGACCGCCTGGAGCAGCCGCCGGGGCCGGTCACCGAGCCCGAGGCCCCGCAGTCCGTGACAGGTCGGGTGGTACGTCACCGTGTGCGGGTAGGACGCCCCGACGTCCGTCACCCCCAGCACGTCCACCAGGAACTCCGTCAGCTCGTAGGTCTTCGGCACCACCGGCGCGAGAGTGATCGCGAGGCTTTCCCCGCGCCCCTCGGCCCGGGCCCGCTCACCCATCCGCGGATACAGCTCCCGCACCATCGCCCCGCACGATCCGGACGGCGTCACGATCGCCTCGTAGTCCCGGAATACATCGGAGAAATGCCGGGCCAGCGGTTCCGCCTCATGCCGATAGCCGGTGTTGTAGTGCGCCTGCCCGCAGCAGGTCTGGGACATCGGAAAGTCGACGTCGACGCCCAGCCTGGTCAGCAGTTTCACCACGGCGCGCCCGGTGTCCGGATAGAGCGTGTCATTGACACAGGTCAGGAACAGGGCGACACGCATCGCGGCTCCTTGTGGTCGATCATCGGATGAGTGAAGCGTAGTCCCGGGTGGTAGTCCGGGGGAGACCCCGGTCAGTCCCCGGCGAGCCGGGTCTGCGCCTCGCGCCAGCGCGCGGAGTCGCCCTGCGGCTCGTACCGCGTGAGCGGCTGGGTCCGGGTGAGCAGCTCGCGCCCGCCCGCGAGGTCACGAACGAGCCCGTGGGCCCGCGCCTGGACCAGGACGTTGCCGAGCGCGGCCGCCTCGGTCGGCCCCGCCACCACCGGCAACCCGCAGGCGTCGGCGGTCAGCTGGCACAGCAGGGCGTTGCGCGTCCCGCCCCCGACGACGTGCACGACGTCGACGGGATGACCGGCCAGCCGCTGTGCCTCGTCGACCGCCTTGCGGTGGGCCAGCGCGAGCGAGTCGAGGATGCACCGGGTGACCTCGGCGGGGGAGACGGGCACCGGCTGCCCCGAAGCACGGCACGCCTCGGCGATCCGCTCCGGCATCCGGCCCGGCGCGAGGAACCTCGCGTCCCCGGCGTCCACCACCGACCGCAGCGCCGGCACCTTGGCCGCGTCCAGCAGCAGTTCGCCCAGGTCCGGGTCGCCCCAGGCCCGTACGCACTCCTGGAGCAGCCACAGCCCCATGATGTTCCGCAGATACCGGACCGTGCCGTCGAGCCCCAGCTCGTTGGTGAAGTTGGCGGCCCGGCTCTCCTCGGTCAGCACCGGAGCGTCGAGTTCGAGGCCCGCGAGGGACCAGGTGCCGGTGCAGATGTAGGCGAACCGCTCGCCGGACGCGGGCACGGCGGCCACCGCGGAGGCGGTGTCGTGCGATCCGACGGCCGTCACGGGCACGGGCCCGCGCAGCCCGGTCTCCTCCAGCACCTCGGGCCGCAGCAGCCCGGCCGGATCACCCGGCTGCCGCAGCGGCGCGAACAGCTCCAGGTCGATCCCGACCCGCTCGGCGATGTCGTACGACCACGCCCGCGTCCGGGGATCGATCAGCTGGGTGGTCGAGGCGTTCGTCAGCTCGGTGCCCTGCTCGCCGGTCAGCCAGTAGGTGAGCAGATCGGGGATGAGCAACAGGCGCTGTGCGCCCACGAGTCGGTCCGCCACGAGCTGGTACAGCGTGTTGAACGGCGCGTACTGGAGCCCGGTCGCCGCATAGAGCTCCGGCGCGGGCACGGTCGCCCACACCTTCTGCGCGACTCCCTCGGTGCGGGAGTCCCGGTAGTGCACCGGGTTGCCGAGCAGCGCCCCGTCGGCGTCCAGCAGCCCGTAGTCCACGGCCCAGCTGTCGATACCGACGGAGTCGACCTGCCCGGCCGCCTTCAGCCCGTCCAGGACACCTCCGTACAGCGAGAGGATGTCCCAGCGCAGGCCCTCCGGGACCCGGACCGGACGGTTCACGAACCGGTGTGCCTCGGACAGCTCCAGGCTGTCGGGGCCGACGCGGCCGACCATGACACGTCCACTGGACGCGCCGAGGTCGACCGCGGCGTACGACTTCACGGACGCGCTCATCGCAGGAAGGCGGCCGCGACGCCGGCGTCGACCGGGACGTGCAGCCCGGTGGTGTGCGTCAGCTCCCCGCCGGTCAGCGCGAACACGGCGTTGGCCACGTGCTCGGGGAGCACCTCGCGCTTGAGGATGGTCCGCTGCGCGTAGAACTCGCCCAGCTTCTCCTCCTCCACGCCGTACACGGCAGCCCGCTTGGCGCCCCACCCACCGGCGAAGATGCCGGAGCCACGCACCACACCATCGGGGTTGACACCGTTGACGCGGATGCCGTGCTCGCCCAGCTCGGCGGCCAGCAGCCGCACCTGGTGGGCCTGGTCGGCCTTGGTGGCGGAGTAGGCGATGTTGTTGGGCCCGGCGAAGACGGCGTTCTTGGAGGCGATGTAGACGATGTCGCCGCCGAGCTTCTGCGCGATCATCACCCGGGCCGCCTCCCGCGACACCAGGAAGGAACCGCGCGCCATGATGTCGTGCTGGAGGTCCCAGTCCTTGGCGGAGGTCTCCAGGAGCGGCTTGGAGATGGAGATGCCCGCGTTGTTCACGACGAGGTCCACCCCACCGAAGGCCAGCACCGCGGTGCGGAACGACTCGGCGATCTGCTCCTCGGACGTGACGTCGACGGTCACGGCGACGGCCTTGTCGGGCCCGCCGAGCTCCTCGGCGACCGCGGAGGCGTTCTCGGCGTTGAGGTCCGCGACGACGACACACGCGCCTTCGGCGACCAGGCGCTGCGCGATGGCCTTCCCGATACCGCTGCCGGCGCCGGTCACCAGCGCCACGCGGGTCGCGAGCGGCTTGGGCTTCGGCATCCGCTGGAGCTTGGCCTCCTCGAGGGCCCAGTACTCGATGCGGAACTTCTCGGACTCCTCGATGGGCGCGTACGCCGAGACGGCCTCGGCGCCCCGCATCACGTTGATCGCGTTGACGTAGAACTCACCCGCGACCCGGGCGGTCTGCTTGTCCTTGCCGAAGGAGAACATGCCGACACCAGGGACGAGCACGATCGCCGGGTCGGCGCCGCGCATGGCGGGGGAGTCGGGCAGCGCGTTCCGCTGGTAGTAGGCGGCGTACTCCTCGCGGTACTCGGCGTGCAGGACGTCGAGCCGCGCGATGGCCTCCTCCAGCGGAGCCGTCGGCGGCAGATCCAGGACGAGCGGCCGCACCTTGGTCCGCAGGAAGTGGTCGGGGCAGGAGGTTCCGAGCGCGGCGAGCCGGGGGTGCTCGGCACGGGCCAGGAACTCCAGGACGGCCTCGGAGTCGTTGAAGTGCCCGACCTGCGGCTTGTCCTGGGAGGCGATGGCGCGGACGTACGGCGCGAGGGCGGCCGCCCGCTCCCGCCGGTCGGCCTCGGCGAGGGCGCCGTAGCCCTCGACGACGGGCCCGAAGGGCTCGGCCTTGCCGCGCTCCTCCAGGAACTTCTCGGCGGTCCGGATGATGTGCAGCGAGTTCCGCTCGCACTCCTCGGCCGTGTCACCCCAGGCGGTGATCCCGTGCCCGCCGAGGACGACACCGATCGCCTGCGGGTTGGCGGCCTTGATGGCGGCGATGTCCAGCCCCAGCTGGAACCCGGGCCGCCGCCACGGCACCCAGGCGACGGTGTCCCCGAAACACTCGGCGGTCAGCTTCTCCCCGTCGGCGGCACACGCCAGCGCGATACCGGAGTCCGGGTGCAGATGATCGACATGGGCGGCCTCGACCAGCCCGTGCATGGCGGTGTCGATGGACGGAGCCGCTCCGCCCTTGCCGTGCAGGCAGTAGTCGAACGCGGCGACCATCTCGTCCTCGCGCTCTACCCCCGGATACACGTCGACGAGCGCCCGCATCCGATCGAGCCGCAGCACGGCAAGCCCACCTTCGGTGAGCGTCCCGAGGTCACCCCCGGACCCCTTGACCCACATCAACTCCACATCACCCCCGGTGACGGGGTCGGTGTCGGTGCCCTTGGCGGACGCGTTGCCGCCGGCGTAGTTGGTGTTACGGGGATCGGAGCCAAGCCGACGGGACCGGGCGAGGAGGGCGGCGGCTTCGGGGTGGATTGCCATGAACTTCCAGTCCTTACTGAAAAGAGGGTGAGATTACTTCCCTAGGAGCGCGGGGAACTGCGCGACCAGCCACGAACCGGCCCGCACCCCGCAACGAACAGAACCCGGCAGACGCTTACGCCCCCCACCCGGCCTGCTCCCCACCAACCCGCTCGGCCACGATCTTCTCGGCCCACCCGGACCGCTTGTACGCAGCAATCGGATTGGCGTCCAACCCCATCTCTTCCCGCACCTCGGCAAGAAGCGGCCGCACGTCGGTGTTGTACGCGTCCATCAGCACGGCGTTGGCCTCAAGAACGTCACCGGAAGCCTGCGCGTCGGCCAAAGCACCCCGGTCGACCAGCAGCGCCTTCGCCGTGGCCTCCTGCACGTTCATCACCGACCGGATGATCGCCGGGATCTTCGCCTCGATGTTGTGGCACTGGTCGAGCATGAAGGCGACGTCGGGCGTGTACCCACCGCCACGGATGACCTCGTACATGATCCGGAACAGCTGGAACGGATCGGCCGCCCCCACCATGAGGTCGTCGTCGGCGTAGAACCGCGAGTTGAAGTCGAACCCGCCGAGCTTCCCCTCCCGCAGCAGCGTGGCGACGATGAACTCGATGTTGGTGCCGGGAGCGTGGTGCCCGGTGTCGACGACGACCTGCGCCTTGGGACCGAGCTTCAGACAGTGCGCGTACGCCGTCCCCCAGTCCGGCACGTCCGTCGCGTAGAAGGCCGGCTCGAAGAACTTGTACTCGAGCAGCATCCGCTGCCCGTCGCCCAGACGGTCGTACACCTCGGAGAGGCCTTCGGACAGCCGGTCCTGCCGAGCCCGCAGATCATCCTGACCGGGGTAGTTCGTGCCGTCGGCGAACCAGAGCTTCAGGTCCTGGGACCCGGTCGCGTCCATGATGTCGACGCACTCCAGCAGATGATCGAGAGCCTTCCGCCGCACGGAGGCGTCCGGATGGCAGATGCTGCCCAGCTTGTAGTCGTCGTCCTGGAACGTGTTGGAGTTGATGGCGCCCAGCTTCACGCCCCGCTCCTCGGCGAACTTCGCCAGTGCGGCGTAGTCCTCGACCTTGTCCCAGGGGATGTGCAGGGCGACGGTCGGGGCCACCCCGGTGAACGCGTGCACCTGTGCCGCGTCCTCCAGCTTCTCCTGCGGAGTACGCGGTACACCCTGCTGGGCGAAGACCTTGAAGCGGGTTCCGGAGTTCCCGTACGCCCACGACGGCGTCTCGACTGCCTGGGTCTTGAGAGCGGCCTTCACCGCGGCGAGCTCGGTCACTTGAGGGCTCCTGTGACGTCGGGTCCGAAGGGCTTGCGAACAGCTTCACTGTGAAACGATTCAAGACGCGAAAGTATGGCGACCTCGAAGGGGTGTCAACCCCTGCGGCCAAGGCTGTTGCCCGTGACCCCGCCGTGACCTGAGTCCATCGAAACATTTTCGACACGAACCCATTGACGTGACATGCGCTCCATGCCTAACGTCCCGGCAACCAAGTTGAAACCTTTCACGACGCCGAGAGGGTCGTCCCGCCGGCGTCGTCGAGGAGCCCCCAATGACCCACCCGTCCACCACGGGTCCGGCCCCGGTTCTCGCGCTCAGGGACATTTCGAAGTCCTTCGGCGCGGTTCGCGCCCTGCGGGACGTCTCCCTGGAGCTGTTTCCCGGGGAGGTACACGCCCTCGCCGGCGAGAACGGCGCGGGCAAGTCGACCCTCATCAAGACCCTCGCGGGAGTGCACCGGCCGGACACCGGCCAGGTCGTGCTCGACGGCGAGCCGGTCCTCTTCCACGGTCCCGGTGACGCCCGCGACGCCGGTATCGCCGTGATCTACCAGGAGCCCACGCTCTTCCCCGACCTGTCGATCGCCGAGAACATCTTCATGGGCCGCCAGCCCCGGCGCGCCCTCGGCCGGATCGACCACAAGGCCACGCACGCCGCGACCCTGGCGCTGATGCAGCGTCTCGGGGTCGAGCTCGACCCCGACCGCCCGGCGCGCGGCCTGTCCATCGCCGACCAGCAGATCGTCGAGATCGCCAAGGCGCTGTCCTTCGAGGCCCGGGTCCTGATCATGGACGAGCCGACCGCCGCCCTCACCGGCAGCGAGGTGGCCCGCCTCTTCGGCGTCGTCAAGGCGCTGCGCGAGCAGGGCGCCGCCGTCCTGTTCATCTCGCACCGCCTGGAGGAGATCTTCCAGATCTGCCAGCGGGTCACCACCCTGCGCGACGGCGCCTGGATCGCCAGTGAGCCGATCGAGGGCATGACCGAGGACGACCTCGTCCGCCGTATGGTCGGCCGCGACCTCGACGAGCTGTACCCCAAGCAGGACGTGCGCCCCGGCGAGGTCGCGCTCACGGTGAGCCGGCTGACCCGGGAGGGCGTCTTCACCGACGTCTCCTTCGAGGTCAGGCAGGGCGAGATCGTCGGCCTCGCGGGGCTCGTCGGAGCGGGCCGTACCGAAGTCGCCCGAGCGGTGTTCGGCATCGACCGCTGGGACGCCGGCCAGGTTTCCGTGGACGGCAAGGTCCTGGTCAACGGCGCCCCCTCCACCGCGATGGCCGCAGGACTCGCCCTGGTCCCCGAGGACCGGCGCGCCCAGGGCCTCGTGATGGACATGTCCATCGAGCGCAACATCGGCCTCACCGGACTCCGGACGACCGTCAAGGCGGGCCTCATGGACCGCGGTGCCGAACGCAGCCGTTCGCTCGACTGGGCCGTCAAGCTCCAGGTGAAGTACGCCCGGATCGCCGACACCGTCAACACCCTGTCGGGCGGCAACCAGCAGAAGGTCGTTCTCGCCAAGTGGCTGGCCACCGGCCCCAAGGTGCTCATCGTCGACGAGCCGACCCGCGGCATCGACGTCGGCACCAAGGCCGAGGTGCACCGGCTGCTCAGCGAGCTGGCCGCCGACGGGGTGGCCATCCTGATGATCTCCTCCGACCTGCCCGAGATCCTCGGCATGGCCGACCGCGTGCTCGTGATGCACGAGGGCCGCCTCACCGCCGAGATCCCGCGCTCCGACGCCACCGAGGAAACCGTGATGGCCGCAGCCACCGGGAGGGCCGCCGCATGACGGTCACCACCCCCCAGCAGGCCCCTCCCGCGGAGGTACCGAAGGCCGGTGCCACCCGGCTCGTCGACCGCGTCTTCAAGATGCGCGAGCTCGCCATCCTGCTCGTCTTCCTGGTGATGATCGTCGTCACCCAGATCGGGAACAGCGACTTCCTCACCGAGCAGGGCATCAAGGACCTGCTGCTGAACGCGACCATCCTGGTCCTGGTCGCCACCGGACAGTCGCTGGTGGTCATCACGAGGAACGTCGACCTCTCGGTCGGCTCCATCCTCGGAATCAGCGCCTTCGCCGCCGGTACCTACCTCCACGGCGGTGGGAACCCCGTCGTGGCGATCGGGCTCGCGGTCCTGTTCGGCATCGGCTTCGGCCTGCTCAACGGCCTCCTCGTCAGCCTCGGCCAGGTGCCCGCGCTCGTGGTCACCCTCGGCACGCTCTACATCATCCGGGGCATCGACTCCATCTGGGTCGGCTCCCGCCAGATCACGGCGGCCGACCTCCCGGACAGCTTCGTCAACTTCGGCTCCGGCGGCATCTCCGCGGTGCCCTACCTGGCCCTGATCGCGCTGGCGGTGCTCATCGCCACCGCGTACTACCTCAAGCACTTCGGCAGCGGACGCGAGCTGTACGCGCTCGGCTCCAACCCCGAGGCCGCACGGCTCGCCGGTATCCCGGTGCGCAAGCGGATCCTGGCCGCGTACACCTTCTGCGGCGGCCTCGCCGGTCTCGCCGGCGCGATGTACCTGGCCCGGTTCGGCAACGTCGACTCGGGCACCGGAACCGGCTACGAACTGACTGTCGTCAGCGCGGTCGTGGTCGGCGGTGTCGTCTTCACCGGCGGCTCCGGCAGCGTCTACGGCGCGGCGCTCGGCGCCCTCCTGCTGACCTCCATCAACAGTGTGCTGCCCGCCCTCGGCGTCAGCTCGGTCTGGGTGCTCGCCATCAACGGCATCCTGCTCATCCTCGCCATCGCGGTCGACCGGATCGTCGCGCTGCGCGTGGCCTCCGCCCTGAAGAAGAGGAACGCCCGCCATGCCTGACTCCCTGACGCGTGCGATCCGCTGGGACACGGTCGTCGGCGCGCTGCTCATCGTCGTGCTCCTGCTGTCCTTCGGCACGGTCGACGGCTTCGGCAACGCCCTCAACCTGTCGTTCCTCATAGGCAACACCCTGCCCATCGCGCTGATCGCCCTGCCCATGACCATGCTCGTGGTCGCCGGCGAGATCGACCTCTCCGTCGCCTCCACCGCGGGTCTGTCCGGCGCGGTGATGGGCGCCCTGTGGAACCAGGGCCTGACGATCGAGGTGATCATCCCGATCTGCCTCGTCCTCGGAGTGGTGTGCGGGCTGGTCAACGGCCTGCTCGTCACCCGGCTGGGCCTGCCCTCCCTGGCCGTCACCATCGGCACCCTCGCCGCCTACCGGGGCATCGCGCAGATCGTGCTCGGCTCCGACGCGGTGACCGACTTCCCGACGCAGTACCTGGACTTCGCGGCGGGCCGCATCGGGGACACGTTCCTCCCGCAGGCCTTCCTGCCCTTCGTCGTCCTGCTCGCGATCGCCGTGGTCGTCCTGCACGCCACGCCGTTCGGGCGGTCGGTGTTCGCGACCGGTGCGAGCGAGGAGGCGGCGCGTTTCGCGGGCATCCGGGTCAAGCGCCAGAAGCTGATCCTGTTCACGGTGACCGGCCTGATGGCCTCGCTCACCGGCATCTTCTGGGCACTGCACTACGCCAGCGCCCGCTACGACAACGCGACCGGCCTCGAACTCTCCGTGGTCGCCGCGGTACTGCTCGGCGGTATCGACTTCGACGGAGGCAAGGGCACGCTCGGCGGTGCGATCGCGGGAGTCTTCCTGCTCGGCGCACTGCAGAACGTGATGAGCCTCCAGGACGTCTCCGCCCAGTCCCAGATCGTCGTCACCGGCGTTCTCCTCGTCCTCTCCGTGCTCGGCCCGCGGGTCGCACGGCAGATCTCGGTTGCGAGGGCCGGCCGCCGAGCCGCCTCGACACCGGCGTCCAAGGCGCCCACACCGGCCGCATAGGTCCGGGCGCTCAAGGAAACCTCGTATCCGCTCACCCTCTTAAGGAAGATCCGTCATGCGTAAGTCATCGCTCCGCCGTTCCTGCGCGGCCCTCGCCGCCGGCACCTCCCTCGCCCTCGCGCTCACCGCGTGCGGCGGCACCACCAAGAAGGACGTGCAGGACGAGGGTGCCTCGGCGGCCTCGACCGCCAAGGCGGACCCGAACGCGGCCACCAAGAAGGGTCTGACCGTCGGCTTCCTGCCCAAGCAGGTCAACAACCCCTACTTCACCTCCGCCGACAAGGGCGGCGAGGCGGCCCTCACGGAACTGGGCTCGAAGTACAAGGAGGTCGGTCCGTCCAGCGCCACCGACACCGCCGGGCAGGTCTCCTACGTCAACACGCTCACCCAGCA
Source organism: Streptomyces canus (assembly GCF_001514145.1). Taxonomy (GTDB): domain Bacteria; phylum Actinomycetota; class Actinomycetes; order Streptomycetales; family Streptomycetaceae; genus Streptomyces; species Streptomyces canus. The sequence continues at coordinate 1,009,582 of NZ_KQ948656.1, read as the reverse complement.
GCAGGTGAACGCGATGGCCGTGTCCGCGCAGGACCCGGGCGCGCTGTGCACCGCCCTCAAGCAGGCCATGTCGAACGACATCAAGGTCGTCACCTACGACTCCGACACCAAGCCGGAGTGCCGCAACGCCTTCGTGTCGCAGGCCTCCGCCGAGGACCTGGGCCGCACCGAGGTGCAGCTGCTCGCCGAACAGATCGGCTACAAGGGCGAGATCGCGATCCTGTCCGCCGCGCAGACCGCGACGAACCAGAACACCTGGATCGACTTCATGAAGGACGAGCTGACCGACCCGAAGTACAAGAACATCAAGCTCGTCAAGGTCGCGTACGGCAACGACGACGCCCAGCAGTCCTTCCAGCAGACCCAGGGCCTGCTCCAGGAGTACCCGAACCTGAAGGGGATCATCTCCCCGACCACCGTCGGCATCAAGGCCGCCGCCCAGTACCTCTCCGGCTCCAAGTACAAGGGCAAGGTCAAGCTGACCGGCCTCGGCACCCCCAACGACATGCGCAAGTACGTCAAGAACGGCACTGTCGAGGGCTTCGAGCTGTGGGACCCGGCGAAGCTCGGCGCGCTGGCCGCCCAGACCGCCGTCGCCCTGGTCTCCGGCCAGATCACCGGCAAGGAGGGCGAGACCTTCAAGGCCGGCGGCACCACGTACACCATCGGCAAGGACGGCGTGATCAACCTCGGCAAGCCGACCGTGTTCACCGCCAAGAACATCGACCAGTTCAACTTCTGATTGCGGAGCGGTACTTCATGCAGCGCGTCTGTTTCCTCCTCAAGGTCCGTCAGGACAAGCTCGCCGAGTACCGCGAACGACACGCCGCCGTGTGGCCGGAGATGCTCGAAGCACTCTCGGCCACCGGCTGGCACAACTACTCGCTCTTCCTGCGCGACGACGGCCTGCTCGTCGGCTACCTGGAGACCGAGGACTTCGAGGCCGCCAAGGCCGGTATGGAAGCCACCGCGGTCAACGCCCGCTGGCAGGCCGAGATGGGCGAATTCTTCGAGTCCCTCGACGGAGCCCGCCCGGACGAGGCGATGAAACCGCTCACCGAGGTGTTCCACCTCGCCTGACCTTCCCCATCAGGAGCCGCACCATGAGAAGACGCACACTGCTGGCAGGTGCCATCGTGTCCGCCATGTCCACCACCGCGCTCACCGGCGGCACCGCCCGCGCCGCCGACCCCGGTCCCTCCGTCACCCGGACCGGCACCACCACGCTCGACAGCCAGGCAGTCTTCTTCGTCTCCTACGACGGCCTCGTCAACAACAACTCGTTCCAGAAGAACGGCCTGCTGACCTACAAGGGCTATCAGTACGCCGTCTGGTACACCGCCGACAAGAACGCCGTCGTCGGCCGCCGCGTCCTCGGGGGGAGCACCTGGTCCACCGTCCAGGTCGGACACACCCTCAAGACCAGCGACTCCCACAATGTCATCTCCATGGGCGTCTCCAAGGTGGACGGCCGCCTCCACCTCAACATGGACTCGCACAGCGACGGCTTCACCTACGTCAAGTCGGTCGCCGGCCTCATGGACAACCCGTCAGGACTGAGCTGGACCGCGGCCCGGTTCGGCGCACCCCAGCCCACCCTGGACGGCCTGGCCCTCACGTCGCAGTTCACCTACCCGCAGTTCGTCTCCACCCCCGACGGCAAGCTCCAGCTCAGCTACCGGGTCGGGATATCCGGCAACGGCCGCAACGCCCTGGCGGAGTACGACGGTTCGACCTGGACCAACCTCGGCGAGTGGTCCGCCTCCACCGGCACCTACACCAGCGAGCACGGCTCCTCGACGGCCCGCAACATGTACCTGCACGGCATCGACTACGACAAGAACGGCCGGCTGCACTCCTTCTTCACCTGGCGCGAGCAGAACGGCGCCGTGATGTGCTCCAGCGGCGGCATCACCAACCACGACACCGGTTACGTCTACTCCGACGACCGCGGCCGCACCTGGCGCAACAACGCCGGCACCGTCGTCGGCACCACCGGTGGCTCCGACAAGGTCGCCGTCACCGACAGCGGCTTGGTCATCGACGCGCTGAACCCGGACCACTCCCTGATGAACCAGGAGAGCCAGTCCACGGACTCCTCGGGCCTGCCGCACGCGATCATCAGTTACGTCCCCGGCCGCTTCGGGCAGTGCACCACGAACTACGTCTCCGACCGCACCGCCAACGGCCGCGCCTTCCACGTCCGCAAGAACTCCTCGGGCACCTGGCAGAAGACCGAGATACCGGTCGTGCTCGGCTCCAGCCAGCGCACCAAACTGATCCTGGACAAGTACGACAACGCCTACGCGATCTTCCCGTTCGGCCGGATCGCAGGCGCCTCCAAGGCGTCCGGGTACACCGACTGGACGGTCCTGTTCGACGGCAGCGGCCTCAACGCCTTCGGCGAGGTCGTGATCGACGAGACGCGGGTCGCGCAGAGCAACGTGCTGTCGTTCATGTACCAGGAGAAGTCGAGCGGTACGACCCCCTCGGCGCTCCACGTCGTCGACTTCGCACTGCCTGCCTGATCGTGACCGGTGTGGGGGCGACTCGACGATAATGTGAAGGTCGTCCTGTCGCCCCCCGTCTTCCTGGAGGTCCCTGCCCGATGGCCCAGTCGGTGGGTATCAAGGACGTCGCCCGCGCCGCCGGAGTCTCCGTCGGCACGGTCTCGAACGTCATCAATCGTCCGGACTCCGTCGCCACCGAGACCCGGGCGCGCGTCCTGTCCGCGATAGACCGGCTCGGCTATGTCCGCAGCGAGTCCGCGCGTCAGCTGCGCGCGGGCCGCAGCCGGATCATGGGTCTGCTCGTGCTCGACATGGGCAACCCCTTCTTCGTCGACGTCGCGCGCGGCGCCGAACGGGCCGCCCGTGAGGACGGCCTCGGCGTGATGGTCTGCAACAGCGCCCAGAGCGCGAGCGAGGAGGCGGAGTACCTGTCCCTCTTCGCGGAGCAGCGGGTCCGGGGCGTCCTGCTCACCCCGACCGACGCCTCCGGTCGCAACATCGACTCCTTCCGCCGCCACGGCATCCCCTTCGTCCTCGTCGACCGGGTCGCCGAGGGCACCACCGAGTGCTCGGTCTCCGTCGACGACGTCGCCGGCGGCGCCCTGGCCGTCCGCCACCTCGTGGACGCCGGTCACCGCTCCATCGCCTACGTCAGCGGCCCGCCCGGCCTCAACCAGGTCCGCGACCGCCGCACCGGCGCCCTCAACGCGCTGGCCGAGGCGGGCCTGGGCCCAGACAACCTGCGCGAGCTGCCCACCGAACGGCTCGACGTGGCCGCGGGCCGGGACGCCGGCGCCCGTCTCCTCGGCCTCGCCGACCGCCCGACCGCCGTGTTCTGCGCCAACGACCTGCTTGCCCTCGGCGTCCTGCAGGCCATGTACGCGGCGGGGATCACGGTCCCCGACGACCTCGCCATCGTCGGCTACGACGACATCGAGTTCGCCGCCGCCGCGGCCGTCCCCCTCACCTCGGTCCGGCAGCCCGCCGTCACCATGGGCGCCCTGGCCGCCGAACTGCTGCTGGAGGAGACGGAGGCGGAGACCACTGGCAAGCGGCACGACCACCGCCGGGTGGTGCTCCAGCCCGAACTGGTGGTGCGGCGCTCCAGCCTGGCCGCCCGCTGACCCGGGAGTCAGTAAGATTTCATGATCGAAGGGGTCGGACGGCGGACGAACATGTGCTGAACTGGGACGCGTCCACAGAATGTCCGTCCGTCCCGGGAGCCCTGTTGACCGCGACCTACCGCCAGCCCGGCCTCGTCCTCACCGACCGCCGCTTCACCGTCCCCCTCGACCACGACGACCCGGCCGGGGAGACGATCGAGCTCTACGCCCGCGAGGCCGTAGCGAGCGACAAGGCGGGCCAGAACCTGCCGTGGCTGGTCTATCTCCAGGGCGGCCCGGGTTTCGGGGCGAACCGATTCGTCGGCAAGGGGGCCTGGTTCGGCCGGGCCCTGAAGGAGTTCCGCGTCCTCCTGCTCGACCAGCGCGGCACCGGCCACTCCACACCGGCCAACCGCCAGACGCTCCCGCTGCGCGGCGGCCCCGCGCCACAGGCCGACTACCTGGCCCGCTTCCGCGCCGACTCCATCGTCCGTGACTGCGAGGCGATCCGCGCCCAGGTGACCGGCGGCGCCCCCTGGACCGTCCTCGGCCAGAGCTTCGGCGGTTTCTGCGCCACGACCTATCTGTCCCTCGCCCCCGAGGGGCTCGCCGCCGCCCTCATCACCGGCGGTCTGCCCTCCCTCGACGGCCACGCCGACGACGTCTACCGGGCCGCCTACCCGCGCGTGGAGCGGAAGGTCGCCGCGCACTACGCCCGCTATCCGCAGGACGTCGAACGGGCCCGCCGTATCGCCGACCATCTCCTCACCCGCGACGTCACCCTGCCGAACGGCTACCGCCTGACGGTCGAGGCCTTCCAGTCCCTCGGCATCCTCCTCGGCGGCGGCGAGGGCAGTCACCGGCTGCACTACCTGCTGGAGCACGCCTTCGTCCGCACCCCGCAGGGCCCGGAGCTCTCCGACGCGTTCCAGGAAGAGGTCCAGGGCCTCCTCTCCTACGCGCCCCACCCTCTCTACGCCCTTGTCCACGAGGCCACCTACGGCCAGGGCGAGCGACCCACCGCCTGGTCGGCCGAACGGGTACGCGCCGAGTTCCCCCAGTTCGACGCGGCCAAGGCCCTCGCGGGCGACGAGCCGTTGCTGTTCACCGGCGAGTCCATCCACCCCTGGCTGTTCGACTGCGACCCGGCCCTGCGCCCGCTGCGCGAGACCGCCGAGCTCCTCGCCGCCCGCACCGACTGGCAGCCCCTGTACGACCCGGCGCGCCTGGCCGCCAACGAGGTCCCGGTCGCCGCCGCCGTCTACCACGACGACATGTACGTCGACACGGCCCACTCCCTCGAGACCGCCCGCGCGATCCGCGGTCTGCGCACCTGGGTGACGGACGAGTTCGAGCACGACGGAGTCCGCGCGGGCGGCCCCCGCGTCCTGGACCGGCTGCTCGCCCTCGCCCGTGAGGAGGCCTGACCCCGGACACCCGGGCGGCCCGTGGGCGGCGACATGCCGCACTCTCGATTCCGGCATAAGGTTCATTTCGGCCAGGTGTCGACGCCGGAGTCGAGAGGATGTCAGTCGATGAGCACACCGTCACCCCACGGACGGTCCCGGATCGCCGCCCTCGCCGTGGCCCTGGCCGCCGCGAGCGCGCTCGCCCTGACGGCCTGCGACGACGACTCCGGCGGTTCGTCGACGTCCTCCGCCACGCCCACGGCCCCGGACACGGCGTCCTTCTCCGGCAACGCGGCCTCCGCGCTCGCGTCCGCCGAGGCCTCGGTGCGGGCCGAGGCCTCGAAGCGGGTCGCGTCCGCCTCGGCTGCCGCCTCCTCCTTCGAGGCCTCCGTCTCCGCGGAGGTGGAGCGGGCCAACAAGGCCGCGCGAACCGAGCTCGCCAAGGTCGACGGAGCGGGCAACGCGATGTCCGACGTCACCATGACCGGCAAGCCGCGCTCCGAGACCGGCGGTCTGCTCGCCGTCGTCGTCACCATCACCAACAAGACCGACAAGACGGCCTCGTACGCCGTCCAGGTCGACTTCCTCGACTCGTCCGGCAAGGCGGTGGAGACCCGGTACGTCGGCGCCGAGGACCTCGATCCGGGGCAGAAGGCGCAGCCGGTCGCCGTCAGCCGCAAGCCCACCGAGCCGGTGCTGACGCCCAAGCTGGCGAAGGCGCAGCGGTATTGACTCAGGCGGCCGTGGCCAGCGCGCCGGGTGTGCGGTGCGGGCTCACGACCCTTCCGTCCGGCAGGAGTTCACCGGTGTCGTCGAAGACGATGGTGCCGTTGCACAGCAGGCTCCAGCCCTGTTCGGGATGGGCCGAGACGATCACCGCGGTGTGGTGACAGGGGCTGTCGGCGGTGGGGCACTGGGGCTGGTGGCTGCACATGACATCTCCTCGATGCGTTCGGCTCCTGCCTCGGTTCGGCCGATATCTCTGTGGTAGCCGAGCTTGTTTTCCGCTGGATGAGGAGACCCCCACATCGCCGGAATCTCATCGGTGAGTTCTCGTCAGGTCGGCCGGTCGGCGGGCCCGTTACGCTGGCGGCGATGCAAGAACAAATGACCGACCTCAGCGGCGACTGCGCGCGGTGCTTCGGCCTGTGCTGTGTGGCCCTGCCCTTCACCGCCTCCGCGGACTTCGCCCGCGACAAGCCGGCCGGCACACCCTGCCCGAACCTCCGGGACGACCACCGGTGCGGCATCCACGCGAAGCTGCGCGTCGAGGGATACACCGGATGCACGGTCTACGACTGCTTCGGCGCCGGACAGAAGGTCTCGCAGGTCACCTTCGGCGGCCGGGACTGGCGTACCGGCCCGCGCGAGGACGCCCGCCGCATGTTCGACGTCTTCCCGGTCGTGCGCCAACTGCACGAGTTGCTCTGGTATCTCACCGAGGCACTCACCCTGCCCGCCGCCCGCCCGGTCCACGCCGACCTGCGCCGCATGCTGGAGCGGACCGACGCGCTCACCCGGGGGACCGCAGAAGACCTCGCCGCGCTGGACGTCCCCGCGCACCGGCAGAAGGTCAACGTCCTTCTGCTGAGGACCAGTGAGCTGGTGCGGGCCGGATTCGGCGCCGCGAACAGGAAGAGGAACCGCCGGGGCGCGGACCTGATGGGCGCCCGTCTGAAGGGCGCCGACCTGCGCGGAGCCACCCTTCGTGGCGCCTACCTCATAGCGGCCGACCTCACCGGCGCCGACCTGCGCGGCGCGGATCTGATCGGTGCCGATCTGCGCGACGCCGACCTGACGGACGCAGACCTTACGGGCGCCTTCTTCCTCACCCAGCCCCAGCTGAACGCGGCCCGGGGCGGCGCCGGCACCCGGCTGCCGGACTCAGTCACCCGCCCTGGACACTGGACAGCGTGACTCCGAGGCGGCCGGGGCCTCGTCGGGATCCGCCACGGGGGCGGCCGTAGCGCCACTGCCCGCCCGCCGTTCCAAGTGCAGCCGCAGCCTCTCCGGCATCAGCGTCAGCCGCTCGGTCACGCTGAGCCGGTAGCCGGGGTCGGCCCGCAGCTCGTAGCGGCGCAGCAGCAGACCGAGCACCAGCGTGGCCTCGTGGAGCGCGAACTGCCGCCCGATGCAGGCCCGGGCCCCGGTCCCGAACGGCTTGAAGACATGCGGGGGACGCGAGCGTACGGCCTTGGGGTCGAAGCGGTCCGGATCGAACCGCTCGGCGTCGGCGCCCCACACCTCGGGGTCGCGCTGCAGCATCGGCGTGAGCACCAGCGTCCACGCCCCGCGGCGCATCGGGTGCCGTCCGGCCAGCACCGTGTCCTGGACGGCCTCCCGGGCGAACGCGGGTGCCGTGGGCCACAGCCGCAGCGACTCGTCCAGCACCCGGCGCACGTACCGCAGCTTCGCCACCTGGTCGTACCCCGGCACGGCGGCCGAGCCCCAGACGCGGTCCACCTCTGCCCGCGCGCGTGCCGCGACCTCGGGGTGTCGGGACAGGTAGTGCAGGGCGAAGGAGAGCGCGCCCGACGTCGTCTCGTGACCGGCCACCAGGAAGGTGATGACCTGCCGGCGGACGTTCTCCGGCGACAGCCGCTCACCGGTCTCCGGGTGGGCCGTCTCCAGCATCCGGTCCAGCAGATCGCCGTCCCCGCCCGCCGCGCGCCGGGTACTGACCAGGTCGTCGACCATGCGGTTGAGGTAGGCGATGTCGTCCGCGTTGCGCTGCGCGGCACGCCGTAGAAGAGCCGGGAAGGGCACGGAGTTGAGGCGCTGCGCGTAGGTCAGGGTGCCCACCATGGCCGTCACGAAGGGATGCGGCCGGTCCCGTTCGAAGGAGCCGAAGTCATGGCCGAACCCGGTCCGCGCGATGGTCTCCAGGGTCAGCTTGGTCATGTCGCCGGGGACGTCCACCGACCGGCCCGCCGCCTGCTCGCGGTCCCAGTGGTCCGTCAGCCGCCCGGCGACGGCCAGCATCATCGGGTGGTAGGCCTCCATCGCCTCGCGGCTGAAGCCCGGTGCCAGCACGTCGTGTGCCAGCTGCCAGTTCGGCTCGTGGTTGTACGCGGTGAACAGCCCGTCGCCGGCGACCGGCCGCAGATTGGCGACCCCCAGACCGACATGCTTCGCGAACCGTGACTCGTCCGCCAGATCCGCCACCAGATCGGCACCCCAGACGAACACGAACTCCCTGTTGAACGCCTTGCGCCGGTAGATCGGCCCCAATTGGCGAGCGAAGCGCAGGGAGTCCTGGAGCGGGGTGGCCCGGTTGACGCCGAGGACGTCACCGAGCAGGGGGAGTCGGCGCGGCGGGTGCGGAATGCGGTGCAGCTCCGGCCAGCCCAGCTCGGCACTGCGGAAACCCCTCGGCTCCGCGGCCCTTGTCGTCGTCTCCGCCATGACGAGATCTCCCTTGATCCAGCGGCAGTTGAGCGCGTTGTACGTGGGTTCAATAACGCGCCTCAGTCTGATCCCGTTGTTGAACCGACGTCAAGTAAAGTGCGGGCATGGCCGGGAAGCAGGGCGAGCGCACGCGCCGCAGGCTCAGCACCGAGGAGCGCCGCGAGCAGCTTCTGTCGGTGGGGGCGAGGCTGTTCTCGGAGAGCCCGTACGACGAGGTGTGGATCGAGCAGGTCGCGGAGATCGCCGGTGTCTCGCGCGGGCTGCTCTACCACTACTTCCCGACGAAGCGGGACTTCTTCGCGGCGGTCGTGGAGCGCGAGAGCGGTCGGATGCTGGCCATGACCGCGGCCGTGCCCGGCATCCCCGTGCGCGAGCAGCTCACCGCCGGGCTGGACACCTATCTGGAGTACGTGTCGGCGCACGCGCACGGCTACCGCGCCTTTCACCGTGCCGATGCCGCCGGGGACCAGTCCGTCCGCAAGGTCTACCAGCGGGCGCTGGCCGCGCAGGAGCGGCAGATCCTGGCGGCGCTGGCCGCGGATCCGGAGTTCGGGGCCCAGGCCGAAGAGCGCCCCGACCTCTCGCTGGCCGTCCGCGGCTGGCTGGCCTTCACCACGGCCGTGTGTCTGGAGTGGTTGAGGGGCTCGGACCTTTCTCGGGAACAGGTGCGCGATCTGTGCGCACGGGCCTTGCTCGGCGTTCTCAGGCCCTGACCGAAGGTGCGCGTCCGTCACGCATCCCACGGTTGGCTTCGTCGCCGATCTTCGATAGGTTAGGCAAGGCTTACCTTAGGAGGCAATGGATGGGTGACAGCCAAACCTGGACGGCCGCGCCTTCCGCGGCGGAACACGCCCGGTCGGTGCTCGCCGCCTCGTGGTCCTGCGCGGTGACCGCCGAGGGCGGCCGCGAGGAGTTCGTCGGCGCGCACACCGTCGCCGAGGACGGGCGGGTGACACTGGACGTGCCCGAGGCCAGCACCCTGGTCGCGGCCGCGATCTGCGCGCCCCGCGGCGAGCCGTCCGCCGTCCTGGAGTTCGCCGACGTGGCACCCGTCCCCGTGCGCAGCCGTATCCGCGCCCGGCTGTGGATCGCCGGCTGGTTCGTCCCCGTGGGCGGCCGGCTGGAGTTCACGACCACGCGAGTGGTGCTGCGCCTGCCGTCCGGCGCGGTGGTCGTCGACCTCGGCGAGTTCGCCGCCGCCGCGCCCGACCCGCTCGCCACGGCCGAGGCCCGGCTGCTCACCCACCTCGCCGACTGCCACCCGGACGCGGTCGAGCGGCTCACCCGGCTCGTCGACGCCGACAGCCTGCACGGCGCGGTCCGCGTCCAGCCCCTCGCCGTGGACCGGCACGGACTGACGCTGCGCATCGAGCGCGCCCGCGCCCACGGCGACGTACGCCTGCCCTTCCACGCGCCCGCCGACGACGTGGCCCAGCTGACGGAACGCATGCACGTCCTGCTGACCCAGGCGAGCGCCGCGTCCTGCCCGCGTGCCCTACAGCGGCAGCGCACAGACCGCGACGGGTGAGGCGAACGGCTCGCCGGCGCGCCGCAGTTCACCGCTCGTCGTGTCCACGTGGAACACGCTGACCGTGCTGGACCTCTGGTTCGCCGCGAACAGCAGGGTCCCGTCCGGCGAGAAGGCGATCTGCCGCGGGAAGTCGCCGTTCACCGCAACCGTGTCGAGCAGCCGGAGCCGGGCGCCGTCCGCCTCCACCGCGTAGCGCGTGAGGCTGTTGTGGCCCCGGTTGGCGAGATAGGCGTAGGAGCCGTTCGCGGTGACCAGCAGCTGTGCCGGGTAGTTCGTGCCCGAGCCCGTTCCCGTGGACTGCGCCGCCCCGACGGAGAGGCGGCCGGTCCTGCGGTCGTAGGCGCAGACCGCCACCGTGTCGTCGGCCTCGTTGGCCAGGTAGGCGTACCGGCCCCCGGGATGGAAGGTGAGATGGCGCGGTCCGGCACCGGCCCGGGTGTGCGCCTGCGAGACCTCCGTGAGAGCGCCGGTCCGTTCGTTCAGGCGATAGCTGTAGACCGTGTCCGTGCCCAGGTCGACGGCGAGCACATGGCCGCCGTCGGGACTGGTGAGGAACTGGTGGGCGTGCGGACCCTCCTGGCCGGGCCCCGGCGCCGGACTGGAGTGCGTGACCGTGTCCCTGCGCTCGCCGAGCGCTCCCGAGGAGTCGATCGGATGCACGGCCACACTGCCGGAGCCGTAGTTCGCGCTGAGTAGCCAGCGGCCGCCCGGATGCACCGAGAGATGACACGGTCCCGCCCCGCCGGTGCCGCGGCTCCCCAGGACCTTGCGGTCGGACAGGCGTACGGCGGTCACGGCACCGGCGTCCTGCTCGTCGACCGCGTACAGCGTGCGGCCGTCGGGGTGCAGCGCGAGATACGAGGGGTTGGTGACGCCCGTGATCGTGCCGGTGCCGGTGATACGCCCGCTGTCCGGGTCGTACCTGGCGACGCCGATGCCGTTGCCGCCGCCCTCGGCGGACGTGTAGGTGCCGAGGTAGAGGGGGCGGGGGCCGGTCGGAGCCGGAGCGGACGGTGTCTTCGCCGGGCTCGGTGAGACAGCAGCCCCGGGGGAGCCGGGAGTCCGCGAGGGCACCGACGCCGACGACGATCCGGATGACGTCGAGCAGCCGACGAGTCCCGAGGCGGCTCCCGCGAGAACGCCGACGAAGCCGCGCCTGCTGCAGCCGCCGTTCGCACTGCCCATCCCTGCGCACCCCGGGTGATCGATCGTCGCGGTCGTGACAGCCACCTTCACCCGGATCACGCGCCCCGTGCAACCCGAGCCCCCGCGGCCCGCTACCAGTCGCCGTCCTCGACCGGCTTGCCCGGTGCGTCCCCCAGCTTCTTGACCTGGTGCGATCCCGGCGGCTGCCAGGGCTCGTGATCGTCCCCGAGCCAGTCACCGACCGGCTTCACGCCCTCCAGCGGGTCCGTCGGGGCGAGGTCCTCCGCGTCCTGGTCGTAGTAGTCGAACCAGGGCAACCCCGCGTTGGTGTACGCGGCGCGGTCCACGGGCGACGGCGGGGGAGCCTCGCCGGTGATGCGGCGCCACTCGGGCGGTGTCACCAGGTGCACGAACACCCGGCCGGCCGGTGTCTCCGCCCAGTCCGACAGCGGCCGGTCGTCGCGGTAGACCTCCTGGCGCATGGAACCGCCGACGCCGAGTCCCATCGCCGGAGCGCTGCGGGGCGCCCCCGCCGGAGCGGCAGGCGCGGCCATCGCCATGGGTACGGCAGCGCCGTAGCCCATCGCGGGCCTGCTCACCGACCGCAGCCGCCGCTGCGCCTCCCGCCACTCGGCCAGCCGCTCCTCGGCCAGCGGGAAGGACTGCAGCTGGACGCCGCCCCACACCTCCTCGCCCGTGACCTGCCCCTCGACGGTCGCGCCCAGTCCGAGCGGCACCGCGACGAACTGGCGGACCGTCCCCTTGCCGGAGTTGATGCCGTCCAGCCACGGCTGGCGGGGCAGGACCACGTAGTTCTGGGGGTCACGGGTGAGCCGGTCGCTCCAGGGCTTCCCGGAGACCGCGCACACCTTGCCCACCCCGACCTGGAGGGCGGCGGGCTCGGTGGTGCTGCCGAAGCTCAGCCACATCGCCTCGCGCAGATACGCCGGCAGCATCACCCCGCCGCGGGCCCGCCACCGCTCCGGCACGGTGTCGGGGTAGTCGGAGACGCGGCGCACCGGGAACTCGCCGAGCCCCGGCGGCAGCGGATGCGTGCCCGTCTCGGGCAGCCGCAGGGTACGGACGAACCGCACCGCCGCACCGCCCGGCAGCCGCAGTGTGTTCCCGTCGATCCGCACGCTCGTGCCGGTCATCGGCCCGCCCCCTGTGTCTGCTCGATGTGGCTACCTCACCTGGAACGACGGGAGAGCACCGGGCGGTTCCCGCGCCACCGCTCCTGGAGCCGGGTCAGACGCGGCATCCGCTCGCGCTGCTCGCGGGCGGCCCGGTCCAGCTCCTCCAGCAGGCGGCGGGAGCGGTGCTCGGTGTCGAGCTCGTCGAGGATGCGGTTGACCTCGGTGAGGACGGCGCCGTGCAGCTGCCAGTGGCGGGAGTCGCGCTGGATCTCCTCCAGCAGCAGCTGGGCCAGTTTGTCGCGGGTCGCCGTGGCCTGGCGCAGCTCGGCGGTGAGCCGGGCCTCCGCGGACTCGGCGCTCACGCTGACATGGGTGGTGACCAGGACCGCGAAGCTGACCACGGCGTCGCCGATCTCCGACAGCAACTGCTCCACCGTACGGCCGGTCTCGGGCCCGAACAGCGGGTCGGGAGCCTGTCCCTCGTCGATCGCGTAGGGCTCGTCGGCGAAGGGGTCGCGTTGCTTCGCGAGGTCGGTGAGGGTGCGGGCGAGGACCCGCAGCACGACCGTGCAGATCTCCAGGGTGTCCAGGCCGGTGCGCAGCACCACCCGGTGCAGCAGACCCTCCTTCACCCTGGGGTTCAGTTTGAGACTGTCCTCGGCCTGCCGGAGGGCCGCGTCCACCTCGACGATGTCGTGGTCGAGCTCGCGCGCCTCGTACAGCCGGGCCGTCGCCAGCTCCACGGGCGTACGGCCCGCGGCCTCCTCGCCGATCCGCAGCATCAGCTTCCGCAGCCGGCGGGCAAGCCCCTCGATCGACTCGCCCGCCTCGCCCACCCACACCGGGGGAGCGAGCAGCAGATTGCAGGCGAGGCCGACGACCGCGCCGATCAGCGTCTCCACCACGCGCGCCCAGGCGGTGTCCCCGACGGTCGTCACCCCGAGCACCAGCATCGCGCTGATCGCCACCTCGGGCACGAACTCCTCGACCCGCACCAGCCGTCCGACCACCAGCGACGCCACGATCAGCAGGGCCAGGCTCCACCAGGTCAGACCCACCAGCAGACTGAAGGCGATGGCGACGAGGACTCCGGTCACCACGGAGTTCACCCGGCGGATGCCGGTGGTCAGCGTGGAGTAGAGGGTGACCTGCACGACCAGCAGCGCGGTCAGGGGAGCCGTGAGCGGCGCCGATTCGGGGCTGAGCCGCAGCGCGATGACGTACGCGATCGTCGCCGCGCCCGCCGACCGCAGCGTCTGCACGACGACAGGGTCCCGGTGCCGCTTCACAAACCGCACCAGGGACGCCGTCCACTCACGTACATCTCGCATCCTCAGTGTGTTCCTCTTCCACATAGGCGTCCGGTGCACTCCTTGCGGACCGTAACTGTCCGCAAGCGTGCCCCCATTGTGGGGTGCGGCCGTTTGACGGCAAGGGGCCGGGGCAGTGACGGCGGACACCCGGCACGACCTCGGTCGATACCTGGGGAAAACCCCCGGCGCCGACGGTGGACCGCCGGATGGCCCGCGGCCGGTCGGGGGCGAAAGCGTGGAGCGATGACCTGGAAACGGACCTCGACCATCCTGACCCTGATCGTCATCCTCGGCACGGTCGCGCCGGCGGCGGCGACGACCCGGGCACCGGCCCCGACCGTCGTGGAGACCCTCGACCGGGCCGGGCACCCCCTGCGAACCGTCGAACCCGGCGGCGACACCCGCGATCTGCGCCCTCTCGACCGGATGATCGCCGACGCCGAGGTCGTCGGTGTCGGTGAGGCCACGCACAGCTCGCACGACTTCTTCGCCCTCAAGGACCGACTCTTCCGCCACCTCGTCGAGAAGAAGGGCTTTCGCACCTTCGCCCTGGAGGCCCCCTGGAGCACCGGACTGCGGCTCGACGACTACGTGGTGTACGGCAAGGGAGACCCGCGGCGCATCATGCGAGAGGAGTTCCAGCGCGACTATCTGTGGTGGAACAACACCGACTATCTGCGGCTCGTCGAGTGGATGCGGGAGTACAACATCCGCCACCCCGCCGACCCCGTCCGCTTCATCGGCGACGACACCGCCTGGACCGGACCCGAGGTGTACGACGAGGTAGTGGCCCGTGTGGCCGCTGCCGACCCCGCCTCCGGCGAGCGCCTGAACGGGCTGTACCGCGGGCTGCGGCCCACCGTGCCGACGGGAACGTACATCGAGAGCTACCTCGGCAAGCCGTACGCCGAGCGCAGGGAGATGGCCGAACGCACCGGTGAGGCGCTGGAGCTGGTGAGGCGGACGGGGGCCGACGGGGGGACCGTCCAGGACGCCACGGCGATCGACCGCACCGCCCGCCAGTACGCCTTCGACTTCGAGGAGCCCGGACAGATCGCCGAGGCCATGCGCTACCGCGACCAGGCGATGGCCGCCAACGTGCTCTGGTGGCAACGGCACACCGGGACAAAGGTCCTGCTGTCCGCGCACGACGCCCATGTCGGCTACGAGAGCTACGACCCCGCCTACCCGAAGATGCAGGGTGCCTTCCTGCGCGACGGCCTGGGGGCGGCGTACGTGAACATCGGCCTGACCTTCGAACGGGGCTCGTTCAACGCCACCGACCAGGACGAGACCGCCGTCCGGCGCTGGACGGTGGGCCCGGCCGCCCCCGGCAGCAACGAGCGGACTCTCGACCGGGTGAGGTACCGCGACTACGCGGTCGATCTGCGGACAGTCGGCTCACCGGCGCGCACGTGGCTCCGCCAGGCCCGCCCGACCTACCGGATCGGCACCGCCTACCCCGACGGCCCGCACGACGTCGCCCTGGCCCGCACCCACGACATCCTGGTCCACCTTCACCGGGTGACGGCCGCCCGGCTGCGGGACCGGTAGCCGGCGATCTTCGCGAGGTTGCCGCAGCGGTCCATCGAGCACCAACGGCGGCGGCGGGCCTGCGAATCGTCCAGGAACAGCAGGGAGCAGTCCGGGTTCTCGCACTCCTTGACGCGCTCCAGGAGCGGGCCCCGCACCAGGAGTACGGCGTCCCGTGCCACCGTGGCCAGGGCCGCGCGGGCCGGACTGCGTGCCGTCCAGCGGACCGGACCCAGCTGGGGCGCGAGATCCGGCTGGGCGGCGACCGCGTTGACCCGCTCCATGTCGGCCGGGTCGGGCTCCCGGCCGGCCATCGCGGCGCGGACCAGGCCGTACAGGGCCTCGCGCAGGAGGCGGGCGTCCGTCAGGTCCCGAGGGGTGACCCGCACCGCACCCGCGTCGGTGGCCAGTTCCGCCTCCGTGAACCAGCGCGCGAGGGCCGCGGTGTCGGGGAGTCGCTCCAGCGGCGTGGCGTGCCGTTTGCCGAGGGTGGCCGCGAAGTCCAGACAGGGGCGGCCGCCGATGAACGGGAACGCGAGCGCCGGGTCGGCGGGGGCGGGGCTGCCGGTCATGCGACGAGCGTACACCGGTTCATGGGGTGTCGGATCGGTGGACGAGCCCCCTTGACACCGGTTGAGGGGGTGTCGGATGGTGGCTTCACTTCACGACACCACTTCAACTGGTGTCAGTCGCTCGGTTGGCCGGGCAGAGAGCAGGTGCGGTATGCGTGCGGTGCGGATCGACAGGTTCGGCGGACCCGAGGTACTGGTGCCGGTCGACGTCCCCGACCCGGTGCCGGGCCCCGGAGAGGTGCTGGTGCGGATCGCCGCGGCGGGGGTGAACCGGGCGGACGCCCTGCTCCGCGCCGGCCTCTACCACCGCGCCGGACACCCGCCGCTCATCCCGGGCGCCGAGGCGGCGGGCGTCGTCGTGGAGGTGGGGGAGGGGGTGACCGACTTCGCGCCAGGGCAGCGGGTCATGGGCCTGGACGGCGGCAAGTCGTCAGGGTTCTACGCCGAGTTGGCGACCGTTTCCGCCACCCAGGTGGTCGTGCTCCCCGAGGGCGTGGATCTGGCGCGGGCGGCCGCCCTGCCGATCGCCTGGCTCAGTGCCTGGTACTGCGTGCGGCACCTCGCCCGTGTCTCCAAGGACGACACCGTGGTGGTGAAGGCGGCGGCGAGCGGTGTCGGCACCGCGGCCGTGCAGATCGCCGCCGAGGCGGGGGCGCGGGTCATCGCCCTGGCCGGCTCGGCCGAGAAGGCCGCCTGGGCGGGGGAGTTCGGCGCCGACGTCACCGTCGACACCTCTGCCTTCCCCGACGACGCCGAGGTCGCGGAGGTGCTCCGGCTCACCGACGGCCGTGGCGCCGACGTCGTCCTGGACACCGTCGGCGGCCGGGCCTTCGGGCGCAGTCTGCGTGAAGTGGGCCACGGCGGGAGGGTCGTGGCCCTCGCCAACGTCGCCCTGGAGCCGAGCACCGTCGACACCCGCGACTTCTATCCCAAGAACGCCTCGATCCTCGGCTTCCAGCTCACCAACCTCCAGATCCACGGCTACGACCCCCGCCCCGACCTGCGGGAACTTGCCGACCGGGTCGCCGCCGGCGGCTATCGCGTGCCGATCGAGACCGTCGTACCGCTGGAAGAGGCGCGGGCCGCCCACGAGCGGCTGGAACGGCGTGACAACCGCGGCAAGATCGTGCTCTCGGTCGGACCGGAATTCGGCAAATGAGATGCGGGCGTCCTCCTCGCCAGGTGATCATTTGCAGAGTCGTGGGTGAGTCGTGGGTGAGGAGACGCCGGTGGATCCAGTGGGGTCGGCACGAGCACGGGCAGCGCTGAGCCATGTGGCGGCCGTCTCGGAGGGGCCGGCCGTCGCCCCGGACGTGCGCATCACGCTGAACTTCCACCCTGACCGCGTGGCGCGCGGCCTGCCCCTTCTGGAGGCCCTGGCCCAGGACGGCGCCTATCACTCGCAGTTCGTCACCGGCACGAGCAACGGCGGGCTGACCGCGCACCCGGGCGGCGACCGCTGGCGCTGGGAGAGCCGGATCTTCGGCGGCGCCTACGACGACGCGGACGCCCATGACCGGCCTGTGTACGGCGCGCTGAACTTCCGTCGTCAAGTGGTGGGCGCGGCCCCGCGGTTCGGCTCCTCGCACTTCCGGCTGACCGGCGAACCGCTGGCCCGCGCCACCTTCTGCTACCCCGACAGCGCCGCCGAGCCGGTCCACTTCGGGGTCGCCGCGGGCATGTCCCTGATCGCCCTCGCGGAGGCGGACGAGCAGGACGCCCTCAACGACTACATCGAGGCCCAGGTGCACGGCGGCGTGGACCTGGCCCGCGATGTGGAGGCCCTCGTCCTGGACGCGAGCTACCGGAACACCCCCGTCGAGGCGGCGGCACACCTGCTCTCCGTCCCGGTCGAGTGGCACTCCGGCTACCGGATCACCGTGGCCGAGCTGCACCGCCACGCCGACTACCGCGGACAGGAGTACGCCGACCTGGGCGCGAGCATCGCCGAGGACGGAGTGGTCGACCCGCGCATCATCGGCGACGCCGCCAGGACGGGCCGCTACGAACTCCAGCACCTGAAGATGGTCTGGCACACGCTGGCCCGCTTCGGGGCGCCGGAGGCGACGACTCATGCGGGGCGACGCGCGCGGTCCCTTCGCGCAACTGGCGACTCCGTCGGCGCAGGATAGGGGGCGACCGGTTCGTGCTTGTTTGATGCTTATGCGCCCGTAGGACCCTGGTACGTGACTGCACCCGTCATCTGCTTCGTCGTCGCAGGCGCGTCTGGAGGTGGTCCGTGAATCCGTGGGCACTGGTGGTGGCGGGTACGGCGGTCACCTTCTATGGAGTGCTGTCACGACGGTTGTCCACCACGGTGGTGTCCGGACCGCTGGTGTTCGTGGCCGCGGGGCTGGCCATCGGCCCCCTCGGTCTGGGGCTCGTCCAGGAGGACGAAAGTCTGGAGCCGGTCCGGGCTCTGCTGGAGGGCGCCCTGGCGGTGGTGCTGTTCACCGACGCGTCTGCGATCCGGGGGCGCGAGCTGCGCCGGGAGCGGTTTCTGCCGTTGCGGCTGCTGGCTGTGGGGCTGCCGCTGACGATGGCGTTGGGGTGGCTGGTGGCATGGCCGTTGCTGCCGGGCCTTGGCATGTGGGAACTGGCTCTGGTCGCGGTCATTCTGGGTCCCACGGACGCGGCGCTGGGTCAGCAAGCGATCTCGGACCGCAGGGTGCCCGCGTTGGTGCGCCATGGCCTGGACGTCGAGTCCGGGCTGAACGACGGTCTGGCGCTGCCGTTCTTCGTTCTGGCGCTGGCCGCGGCCGGAGGCGGCCATGGCGATGAGGGTGTCGGTGAGACGTTCCTGCGCGCGCTGCTGCTGAGCTCCGCGATCGGTTTCGCCGTGGGCTGGGCTGTTGCCCGGCTCCTGCGCTGGTCGGCCGCCCGCGGATGGGCTGCTCACGGGTGGCGCCAACTGGCGTCGCTGGCCGTCCCGGCCGTCGCCTACCCCTTGGCCGTCGAGGCCGAGGGCAGCGGATTCATCGCTGTCTGGGTCGCCGGGTTGGCGTTCGGGAACGTCCTTCAAAAGTCCGCTTCGCCTGTGCGCGGTGCCGGCGCGGGCGAGTCCGGCGATGCGACCGCCTTCACGGAACGGCTCGGCCTGCTGCTCACCTCAATGAGCTTCCTGGCCTTCGGCGCGGTCATCCTGGGCCCGGTGCTGGAGCACGTGACCTGGCGGATGCTGGTGTACGCCGTACTGAGCCTGACCGTGATCCGGATGCTCCCGGTCGCCGTGGCCCTCCTCGGAACCGGACTGCGGCCGGCGACCCTCGCCTACATCGGCTGGTTCGGCCCTCGTGGACTGGCCTCTGTGGTGTTCGGCCTGCTGGCCGTCGAAGAGCACCTGCCGGGCACACACGTCCTCGGCGGCGCAGTGGCGTTGACGGTCGCCTTGAGCGTCTGCCTGCACGGAGCCACCGCTCCGCTGCTGGGCGGCCGTTACGGTGCCTGGTATTCCAGAACGCTGGCGAGCCACCCCGGGCTCAAAGAGCACGCGGATGTCCCGGACGAGGGTGTCGGTACGCCTCGGGGCGGCCCGGACGCGGCACGGTGGCCATGACCTGGGAGTCTCCCGTCTGCCACTGCTTACAATCGCAGGCGACCGGGGGCGCTCGCGAGTGAGGTGGTCTCGATGGCGGTGACGGTACCGGCGGGCGATGCCCGCGTTGTCGCGGTCCGCGCTGCGCTGGAACCCTTCGGCTGGCAGTCGTTCACTGCCCAACTGGTCTGCAGCCGTGCGGTTGCCGCCATGGACGGTGGGCAGGCGCTTCCCCGCCCCCGCGGTCCGTCGAACGGAATGGACCCGCAGAACGAGTGCGCCGAAGCGCTGGTACAGGTCCTGAGTGCCTGCCGGTGGCGGTCGCTGACCGTCGACCGACTGAGTCGGCTGTTGGTGGACGCCGCGCAGACATGGCGCCAGGAGCGGGCCTGGTTCGACATCCGGCTGGGCCTGTTGCTGGACGGCATCGGCTGACCACCACCAGGCCGGCCATGGGTCACTGCCGGGCCATGTGCATGCGCATCTCACTGGGTGCGTCGACGATCAAGTCGCCGGACATGTCGACCGTGACGCTGTGCAGGGTGCCCGTGAACCGGAACGGTGCCCGGTAGTCGGAGGTGACGGCCGAGCCGGGGTTGGCGCCGCAGCACATGCCGCCGGGGTTGAAGGCGACCGGTGTCGTGAACGGCATCTCGATCTCGCCGACCAGGCGGTCGTCGACGTAGAGCTGGGCACGGCCGGGAGAGCCCTTGCCTGACGCGATGTCCGGGCTGCCGGTGGGCTCGAACTCGAAGCGCAGCGTGTGGCGGCCCTCGGGGACGGTTTCGCCCGAGGTCACATGGTGCAGCGTGCGGTGGACGTAGTTGTGGGCGTAGTGCAGGTGATGGTCCTTGACGTAGAAGGACCAGCCGCCGGCGTTGGTGCCCTGGCACAGCAGCACGCCCTCGGCTCCGCCGGGAGGGATCTCCACGTCGGCGGTGATGCTGTGCGGGCGGTTGAGGACCCGGGGAGCGACGGCTGCCGGCAGGGCCTGCGTGTCGGGGCGGAGGGTGTAGCTGGTCCTGTCCTCGGTGATCTGCGGACGCTTGAGCATCATGCGCTCGAGGGCGCTGCCGTCGATCGGGAGCACGTTGTACCTGCCGGCCTCCACGTACCACAGGGCGATCATCTCGATGAGCTTGCTGCGGTGTTCCTCCGCGACGTTGCGGGTCTCGGCGACGTCCTCGGCGACGTGGTACAGCTCCCAGTGATGGGCGTCCAGGTCGTCCAGGTCCGCCATGGTGATCGGAGCACCGAACGGCTTGCCGGCCTCGGCGAACGAAGGGCCGGGCCAGGGACAGACCGCACGCCAGCCGTCATGGTCGATCGCCCGGTGCCCGAACATCTCGTAGTACTGGGTGCGGTGGCGCGTCGGGGTCGCGGGATCGTCGAAGGTGTGCGCGAAACTGACCCCGTGCAGGGGCGACTGGGTGACGCCCCGGATGGTCGTGGGCGGCTCGATACCCAGCACGTCGAGCACGGTGGGCACCATGTCGATGATGTGCGCGAACTGGGAGCGGACCTCACCGCGCGCCTGGATACCCCGCGGCCAGTGGACCAGGAACGGATCGCTGACGCCGCCCCGGTAGGTCTCCCGCTTCCACCGCCGGAACGGCGTGTTGCCCGCCCACGTCCAGCCCCACGGGTAATGGTTGAACGTCTCCGGGCCGCCGATCTCGTCGATCCGCGCCAGGCTCTCCTCCAAAGACTCGGGCGCGTTGTTGAAGAACTGCAGCTCGTTGGTCGTGCCGGTGACCCCGCCCTCGGCACTGGCCCCGTTGTCGGAGACCACCATGACCAGCGTGTTGTCGAACTCGCCGGTCTCCTTGAGGAAGTTCATCAGCCGGCCGATGTGGTGGTCGGTGTGGGAGAGGAACCCGGCGTAGACCTCCATCATCCGCGCCGCCAGGCGACGCGCGTCCGGCGACAGCGACCCCCAGGCGGGCACGTCCGGGTCGCGCGGGGACACCGCGGCGTCCGGCGGCACGATGCCGAGCTGCTTCTGCCGGTCGAAGGTGCGTTCACGGTAGCCGTCCCAGCCGTCGTCGAAGTCGCCCCGGTACCGGTCCGCCCACTCCTTGGGCACGTGATGCGGGGCATGCGTGGCGCCGGTGCAGAAGTGCAGGTAGAACGGCTTGTCCGGGGCGACCTGCTTGGCATCCGCGATGAACGACATCGCCCGATCGGCCAGGTCCGCTGTGAGGTGGTAGCCCTCCTCCGGCGTCGCCGGGGGCTCGACCTGGTGGTTGTCGTACACCAGGTCCGGATACCACTGACTGGAGTCCCCGCCCAGGAAGCCGTAGAACCGCTCGAAGCCCCGCCCCAGCGGCCACCGCTCGTACGGTCCTGCGGCCGACTCGTGCTCCGAGGGCATCAGGTGCCACTTGCCGATCATGTACGTGTTGTAGCCGTGCTGGACCAGCATCTCGGAGAGCATCCCGTTCTCGAACGGGATCTGCCCGTTGTAGCCGGGATAGCCGGTGGCCAGCTCGGTGATCGCCGCCATACCGTTGGCGTGGTGGTTGCGGCCGGTCATGACGCACGAGCGCGACGGCGAGCACAGCGCGGTGGTGTGCATGTTGGTGTACAGCAGCCCGTCCGCCGCCAGGGCGTCCAGGTTCGGCGTCCTGATCGGGCTGCCGTAGCAGCCCAGCTGGCCGTACCCCGTGTCGTCGAGCACGATCATCAGCACGTTCGGCGCACCTGGCACAGCCCGTACCGGTTGCGGCCATGCCGGCGTCGACTCGTCCGTCGTACGGCCGATCACCCCGGGGAACGACCGCCCCGGCTTGTACTCACTCCAGGATGCCTGCGACATTCCCGGCCTCCGTTCCACCGCGTGCACGCCGGTACCTGCATGGATGGCCCGAGGCACGACTTCCACGCTAGGCCGCGAGGATCAAGGCCGCCATCCGGACAGATCTGTCCCGCGCCCGCGCATACGTCTGCGGAGGCGGATCACGAATGGCCCCCGGTGTGCGGGACGCGTTCCGTACTCTGTTCCGGGAACACATGCTCGACACCGACCGGACGGCTGCCGGGCAGGGAGAAGGGGGCGGGACGTTGGTGGACTCCTGGGAATGGGCCCGGCGGGTGCTGGAGGGCGCGGGTCTCGGCCCGGGCCGCCTCGCCGGGCTGCGGCCGCTGAGCGGCGGCACGTACAACACCGTCGAGGAGCTCCTGCTCACCGACGGGACCCGTTACGTCCTCAAGGTGCCGCCCGCGTCCACCGTTCCCGGACTGCGCTACGAGCGTGAACTCCTGGTCTCCGAGGCGGAGTTCTACCGCGCCGCCGCCGTGGCCGACGTCGCGGCGCCGCACGTCGTGGCCCTCGGTGAGGACGCCGCCGTACCCCATCTGCTGATGACCGCGTGTCCCGGCGAGCCCTGGGACGGCTCGGTGACCGAAGTCGAACGGACCCCACTGCGAAGGGAGTTGGGCCGCCAGGTGGCCCGGCTGCACACCGTGACCGGGCCGGGCTTCGGCTACCCCTCCGGTGCACTCGGTCCCCTCGCCCCCGACTGGCGGACCGCGTTCACGGCCATGATCGATGCCATCCTGGACGACGCCCGGGACTACGGAGCACGGCTGCCCCGCTCCGTCGACCAGGTGGCGAACACGCTGGGGGCCGGCCTCCCCGCCCTCGACGAGGTCACGGTCCCCGCCCTGGTCCACTTCGACCTGTGGGACGGCAACATCCTGCTGGACCGCCGGGCGGACGGGGAGCTCCGCATCGGCGGGCTCATCGACGGGGAGCGGATGCTCTGGGGCGACCCCCTCGCCGACTTCGTCTCCCTGGCGCTGCTCGGCGACATCAAGAAGGACGAGGCGTTCCTCGCGGGCTACCGGGAGGAGGGCGGCCGGGCCGAGTTCGACGTGCCGGCCCGGGTGCGCCTGGCCCTCTACCGCGCCTACCTCTACCTGATCATGCTCACCGAGACCGTCCCGCGGGCGGTCGACGACGAGAAGGAACGCTGGGTCCAGTCGGCGGTGGCACCGGAACTCGTCGCAGCCCTGGACGAGATCGAGGCCCTCGCCCGGGTCGCAGGAGCCTGAACACCCTTGAACGGACGCACCGTACGCGATCTCAGACGCGCCAACCGCACTGCCGTACTGCAGCGCCTCTACTTCGACGGCCCCCTCAGCCGTTTCGAACTCGGCCCGGCCACCGGGCTCAGCTCCGGCTCGGTCAGCAATGTCGTCGCCGACCTGGTGGCCGACGGCCTGGTGGAGGAGGCCGGCAGCGTCGACTCCGACGGCGGACGCCCCCGCACCCTGCTGCGGGTGGCGCCCGGCAGCGGCCACATGATCGGCGTCGATGTCGGCGAGACCCGGGTGCGGGTCGAGCTGTTCGACCTGACCCTCACCGAACTCGCCCGCGCCGAACGGCCGTTGACCCAGCGGAGCTACGACGTCGAGGCCATCGTCGGGCACATCCGCGACGGCATCGCCGAGGTGCTCGCCGGTACCGGGACCGAGCCCGAGGCGCTGCTCGGCGTCGGCATCGGCGTGCCCGGCATCGTCGCCCACACCCCCCGGAGCGGGGCCGTCGTGCACGGACAGACCATCGGCTGGGACGCCGTCCCGCTGGAGGCACTGCTGCGCACCGGCTCCCCGCTGCCCGGCAGCGTGCGGTACTTCATCGACAACGGCGCCAAGACCCTCGGCCAGGCCGAGATGTGGTTCGGCGGCGGCCGCGGCGCCCGCAGCGCCGTCGTGGTCCTGTTCGGCTCCGGCCTCGGCGCCTGTCTGGTGACGCCCGAGGTGGAGCACGGCCGCGCGGTCGAATGGGGGCATCTGACCGTACGGGTCAGGGGGCGCCGCTGCCGCTGCGGTGCCCTCGGCTGCCTGGAGGCCTACGCGGGCGCCGAGTCGCTGCTCGAGCGCTGGCGGGAAGCGGGCGGCCGCCCGCCCGAGGGTGCCGACGAGGAGACCGCGCTGGCCGCGCTGCTCGCCGCCGCCCACCCGGCCGAGGGCGCCGAGGGCGACCAGGTGGCCCTGGCCGTCCTGGAGGAGACCGCCGAGTACCTGGGCGCAGGCCTGTCCGACCTGATCAACCTCTTCCAGCCCGAGCGGATCATCGTGGGCGGCTGGGCCGGACTCCAGCTCGGCGACCGGTTCCTGCCCGCCGTACGGCGCCACGCGACGGCGTACGCGCTGCGGTACCCGGCCGAGAGGGTCACCGTCGACCTCGGACGTCTCGGGCCCGACGCGGTCACCGTCGGCGCGGCCATCCTCCCGCTCGCCGACTTCTTCGCCCGCGGCGGCCGGCGACCCGAACCCGCACCCGAGGGACCGGCACCGGCCTGGCGGACGGCCCTGGAGGAGCGGGCCCCGCGCTGACGTTTCGCCGACCTGCGCGGAGGTACTCGCGCTCCCGCCACGAACGCGAAGGGAGGACGCCGTGGACCACCGTCAGGAAGCACCCGGCGAGAACGGTGACCCCGTCCCGCGGGATCTGCCGGACCAGCAGGCGGGCGAGGGCGAGGACCCCTGGGAGGTCGCCGAGGTCCCGGACGAGAAGACCGGTACCCACGACGAGCCCGAGGCCGTCCCCGACACCGACGAGGCAGGCACCGGCCGACAGGGGGCGACGCGGTCGGACACCGTGCACCCAGAGCACCCGGGAGCCGAGGAGTCCACCGGCTGACGCCTGGGCCGCAAGGGCCGGTCAGCCGACCTTGCGGCCCTTCATCGGCTCCGTCCGTGCCCCCGCGCCCTGCTGCATCCCGTGCAGGAACTCCTCCAGCACCTCGGTCGCCGTGTGCTCCGGGTGCCAGCCGAGTTCCGTACGCGCGCGTGTGCAGTCCATGAGGGGCAGCCGCAGGACCGCGTCGAACAGGTGCGGGGACGCGGGCAGCAGATGCAGGCCCCACGCGGCCGCGATCGCCGAGCGGGCCGCGGTGCGCGGCAGCCGTACGGGACGGGCGTCGAGCATCCCGGCCAGCAACTCGGCGTCGACCGTCGGCTCACCCGCCAGGTTGAAGGCGCCCCGCACGTCCGAGCGCACCGCCAGTGCGTAGGCCTGGGCGGCGTCGTCGGTGTGCAGCGCCTGCACCCGCAGACCGGGAATGTCGGGGAGGAAGGGCAGCAGGTCGGGCCGGGCCAGCTGGCCCGGCAGGAAACGGCCACCGAAGATGCGGCGCTGCTCGCTCGCCGACTCCCGTTTGAAGAGGAACGCCGGACGCATCCGTACGACCCGGACGGCGGGGTGATCGCGCTCGAAGGTGTCCAGGGCGCGCTCCAGATACGCCTTCTCCCGGCAGTACGCGGCGTCCGGCCAGCCGTGCGTCGGCCACGACTCGTCCACCGCGTGCTCCTTCGGCCCCGGTGAGTAGGCGCCCACGGACGACGCGTGCACCAGCGTCGGCACCTTGGCCGCCGCGACCGCCTCGAACACCCGGATTGAGCCGAGGACGTTGGTGCGCCAGGTCACCGCCGGGTCGTGCGTCGGCTGGAACGCCCACGCCAGATGGACCACCGCGTCGGCGCCCGCGAACTCCTCGGTCAGATCGGTCCGTTCGGATCCCAGGTCGACCGAGGACCACTCGGTACGCGCGGGCGACCAGTCCGGGATCCGCCGGGCCAGGCCCCGTACGGAGCCGACCTCCGGATCCTCGGAGAGAAGGCGCACCACGCTGGTTCCCACGTTGCCGGTGGCGCCCGTGACCACGATCCTGCTGCCGGTTGAAGTGCTCACGTTCGGCTCCTTCGGGCCGCTGGGGCGGGGAGACGCCCGAGTACCCGCCCTCCGGTGATGCACGCGGTGCGGGGCACGGACCGCGGCCACGAGATGATCACCCCATGAGTGAGATCATCCTGATGTCCGACGCCCGCGTCGCCGCCGTCCCCGTCGAGGAGAACGGTGAACCCCTCGTGGACGTCAGCGCCCATCTCCGCGTCGACGACCGCAAGCACGAGGACTCCGGGGGCGCCGAGGTTCATCTGCGCCAGGGTGTTCTCGACCGGTTGCTCCGGGCGCAGGCCCTGCTGCCCGACGGCCTGCGCCTGCTCTTCGTCGAGGGGTACCGGCCGCCCGTCCTCCAGCGGCACTACTTCGAGACGTACGCCGACGGACTGCGCGCCGCCCACCCGGACTGGTCCGCCGACCGGATCCGCAGCGCGGCCAGCCGTTATGTCTCCCCGCCCGAGATAGCCCCGCACAGCGCCGGCGCGGCCGTCGACCTCACCCTCACCGACGCCGACGGCCGCGAACTCGACCTGGGCACCGCCATGAACGCCAACCCGGAGGAGAGCGACGGCGCCTGCTACACGGACGCCGGCAACATCACCGAGGAGGCCAAGGCCAACCGGGCCGTGCTCGGCGAGGCGCTGAGCGCGGCGGGCCTGGTCAACTATCCGACCGAGTGGTGGCACTGGTCCTACGGCGACCGCTACTGGGCTCTGGAGACGGGCGCGCCGGCTGCGCTGTACGGAGCGAAGGAACTCGACACGGTGTAGCGCCTGGCGGCGGCCCGGGGATCTCCTGAGGAGGGGCCGAGGCTCTCGGCGCCTCGTCCCCGGCGCACCGATCGTCCCGAGGGCCCGGAGCCTCTGCGTGGATCGAGCCGAGGGGGGCCCGGGGGACGGGCGTGGATCGCGCCGAGGGGGCCAAGGGGGCCAGGCGCCGGCCGTGCCGAGGGGGCCCCGGTCCAGGCGGGAATGGTGCCGAGGAACCCCGGGGTCTGGGAAGGACGGCGAACCGGCCGGACTCCTGCAGACCTACGAGCCGGATGCGGACCGCGTCAGCGGGGCCCCAGGGCGCAGGCGCCGGCCGTGCCGAAGCCCCAGGCGGTCCACGCGTCGACCGTGTCGAAGGGCCCCGGCGATCTCGACGCCGGCCGCCCCAGGACTCAGGCGAACGCGTTCACGCCCGTGAGTTCCGCCGACAGCGTCCACAGGCGCTCCGCCTGCTCCGGGTCGGTGGCCCATCCCCTGACGCCGCCGCTCTCGTCGCCGTCGACGGCGGGCTCGGCGATGTCGCAGTCCTCCAGGTAGACCCCGCCCATCCCGGCCAGCTGGGGCGAGGTCGCCGCCCACACCTGCGTGGCCGCGCCCTGCTCCGGGCTCTTGAAGCCGGAAGGGTTGAGCACGTTGCCCTGCTCGTCGATCCAGCCGCGCTCCACCATCTCCGACTTGGGCAGGTGGCGCTGCAACGGGGTGAGGATGCCGCCGGGGTGGAGCGAGAAGGCCCGCACACCGTGGTCGGCGCCGAGCTTGTCGAGGTGGACGGCGAACAGGACGTTCGCCGTCTTGGCCTGGCCGTAGGCCTGCCACTTGTCGTAGCCGGTCCGCCAGTGGACGTCGTCCCAGCGCATCCCGGAGAAGTGGTGGGCGCGCGAGGACACCGAGACCACGCGGGCGCCGCCGGGCTCGATCGCCGGCCACAGCCGGTTGACCAGCGCGAAGTGACCGAGGTGGTTGGTCGCGAACTGCGCCTCCCAGCCCGGCCCGACCCGCGTCTCCGGGCAGGCCATGATCCCGGCGTTGTCGATGACGAGGTCGACCGTGCGGCCCGATTCGAGGAACCGCTCGGCGAAGGCGCGCACGCTCTCCAGGTCGCCGAGATCGAGTTCGTCCAGTTCGACACCGTCGAGGCCGGCCAGGGCCTTCCAGGCGGTGTCGGGACGGCGGGCCGGGACGACGACCCGGGCGCCCGCCTTAGTGAGCGCCCGGGTGGTCTCCAGGCCGAGCCCCGAGTAGCCGCCGGTGACGACGGCGAGCTTGCCGGACAGGTCGATGCCCGCGAGAACGTCGTCGGCGGTGCTGTGGGCGCCGAACCCCGAACCGATCTTGTGCTGTGCAGTGCTCATGACGGGAACGCTACGAATTGGAGTGCTCTCGAAGTCAAGCCCGCACCACCCGGGGCACCGGGCCCGGACAAGAGGAAGCCCCGACCGGACGGGGGAATCACGGTCGGGGCGGTCTCGCGGTGGGCACGGACGGCGGTCGCCTCTCGGCGAAAGGCTCCACAGGGCTTCAGCCGAACGATCGTCCCTGTGGGCAAAAGGTGAGGCCCGGGGACACTGTCCCGTCCGTACCCACGGTCTGTTCAACGGGCAACCACCCTGTGGTGTTCCGCCGTTGAGGGCATTCCCGGGTGAGCTGTGTCACCCGTGCCGACCGGTCGGCACGGTCTCGCTCCACAGGTTCTCGGCCTGCAGCAGCAGGCTCCCCAGCACCGTCGTGCCGTCGCCCCCCTGCCCGGCGTGTTCCCGCAGACCGTCCTGCAGCTGTCCGCGCAGCTCCCGCATCGCCGACTCGGCATGGCCGTCCGGACGGGCCGCGCCGTCGGCCGTCAGCAGCCGCTCGCTCTCCGCGTGACACGCGTCGCCGATCAGCTGCAGCAGGTCGGCGTACGCGTCCAGCACCGGCCGGGCGGGCGGCGCGGGGGCGCGGCCGTCGTCGGCGGCCACGGCCAGGGTCCGGGTGAGCGCGCGGATGTGCCCGGTGACACGGCTCCAGCGCTCGTCGTCCTGCTCCGGGGGGATCGAGGCGGGAAGCCGTCGTACCGCACGTCGCGGGGTGGCGGTCAGACGCAGGCTCTCCCGGCTCCAGCCGCGGGCGGACCGCAGTGCGTCCAGCCGGCGTTCCAGCCGGGCCGAGGCATGCGACCAGCCCTGGGTGTCCCACTCGCCGTCCCGCAGGTCACCGGCCACGATGTGCAGCACGTCGCCCGCTTCCCGGGCCAGCGCCGCGAGGTTCTCGCGTACGTCCCGCAGATGGATCGGCGGCAGCACGAACGCGTTCACGGCGACACCGATGACCGCGCCGAGCGCGGCCTGACCCACCCGGTGGCCGACGGCAAAGACGTCGGCGGCGCCGGTGGCGAGCGTGAACAGCGCGGTGGTGGCGCCGTAGATCCCCTGGTCGCCGAAGCGCGGCCAGTTCGCCAGCAGCATCAGCAGCGGTACGGACAGCGCCACGGCACCCAGCGTGTTCCCGGTGACGGCCAGGGCCAGCGACGCCAGCAGCGCCCCGGCGCAGATCGCCGTGAACTGCCGAGCGGCCTGCATCAGCGAGCTGTACACGGTGGCCTGCACCAGCACCACCGCCACCCAGGGCGCCATCAGGGCCATCGGATCGCCCATCCACACGCCCGCCACCAGCCAGGCGAGGATCGCGGCGGCCGAGGCCTTGAGCGACTGCACGAGCAGATCGCGCTCCCGCCCGGGCCCACGGCAGGCGGCACGGGCCGCCCGGCCGACGGCATGTGCCTCCTCCCGTACCGCGTGCGTCGGGCGGGGTCGACGTAGAGCTTCTGTCACACCAGTCATCCGCTGCGGGTTCCGTACCGTCCGGCACGTCATGCCAAAGGACTGTCCGCAAGGGATGCCAGCAGGTGGGCCGGATCGTCGTAGATCGCCTGCGCGCCCGCCTCCACCAGGTCGGCGCGCGGGATGCCGCCGCACAGGACGCCGACGCAGCGCACGCCCGCCCGGGAGCCGGCCCGCATGTCCCAGACGGTGTCGCCGACGAAGACAGCCCGCTCCGCGGGCACCCCGGCCAGCTCCAGCGCGTGTTCGACGGGCTCGGGGGAGGGCTTGCCCTCCTCCACGTCGTCGGCGCTCGCGGTGGCCATGATCGCGTCGTCCGCGGCGATCGCCCGGCGCAGCGCGGAGAGCTCCGCCCCGCCCGCCGAGGTGGCGAGCACCACCCGCCAGCCGTCCTGGTCGAGACGGCGCAGCAGCCGCCCGGCGTCCCGGAGCGCCGACAGCCGGTCGAAGTACTGCCCGTACAGGGCCTTGTGGGCGGTGCTCAGCTCGTCGTCCTGGTCCTTGTCGCGGTCGTCGCCGAGGAGATGGGCGACGAGGTCGTCGGAGCCGAGTCCGATGGCCCGGTGCACGGCATGCATCGGCACCCGGTGGCCCGCCTGCCGGAGCGCCTCCCACCACGTCGTCACATGCAGGTGGTTGGTGTCCACCAGAGTGCCGTCGACGTCGAACACTGCCGCGCGTTGCATGAACCGCCCCTTTCCTGTCGTGCCGTTCCGGGTACCACCTCAGACGTTCGCCACTCGGGACGGCACCC
This sequence comes from Streptomyces canus, assembly GCF_001514145.1. GTDB lineage: Bacteria > Actinomycetota > Actinomycetes > Streptomycetales > Streptomycetaceae > Streptomyces > Streptomyces canus. Next base: position 979,355 of record NZ_KQ948656.1, on the reverse strand, counting down.
GGCCCTCCCGGGACCAGGCCAGCAGTTCCTCCCGAGCCCAGGTGGTCACGATCCGCTCGGCGGGCACCCCGCACTCCTCCGCCCGCGCGCACCCGAGGATCTGCCAGTCGAGCTGGCCGGGCGCGTGCGCGTCGGTGTCGACCGAGAACAGCACGCCCGCGTCGACCGCCCGGCGCAGCAGCCGGCGCGGCGGGTCGAGGCGCTCCGGACGGCTGTTGATCTCCACCGCCGTGCCGGACTCGGCGCACGCGGCGAACACCTCGTCCGCGTCGAACTCCGACTCGGGCCGCCCCCGCCCGGTCACCAGGCGGCCCGTGCAGTGCCCGAGGACGTTCGCGTGCGGATCGCGTACGGCGGCCACCATGCGCCGGGTCATCGCCCGGGCGTCCATGCGCAGCTTCGAGTGCACGGACACCACCACCACGTCCAGCCGCTCCAGGAGTTCCGGTTCCTGGTCCAGCGAGCCGTCGTCGAGGATGTCGCACTCGATGCCCGTGAGCAGCCGGAACGGCGCCCATGTCCCGTTCAGCGCCGCCACCACGTCCAGCTGGTGCCGCAGCCGCTCCGGGGACAGCCCCCGGGCCACCGTCAGCCGCGGCGAGTGGTCGGTCAGCACCGCCCACTCGTGGCCGAGCTCCGCCGCGGTCCGGCCCATCTCCTCGATCGGGCTGCCGCCGTCCGACCAGTCGGAGTGCAGATGGCAGTCGCCCCGAATCAGCGCCCGCAGCCGGCCGCCGCCCCGGGTGGGCGGCGCGGTGGACTCACCCTCCAGCTTCTCCAGGTAGCCGGGCACCCCTCCGGCCAGCGCCTCACGCACCACCTGCGCCGTCTTCGGGCCGACGCCCTTGAGCGACTCCAGCGACCCGGCCTGCGCGCGCTCGCGCACCTCGTCCGGGGGCAGCTCGGCCAGCACCCGGGCCGCCGTACGGAAGGCACGCACGCGGTACGTCGGTGCCAGGGACCGCTCCAGCAGGAAGGCGATCCGGTCCAGGGCTTCGACGGGATCCATCGCCACCTCCTCCTCCAGAGTTCCCCACGCCCACGGGGCCCGCACGACGGGCGGGCGGTTTGTCGGGTACGCCGCCGGGTACTGCGATGCCTCGTCGGATGTCACTCGGACCTCGGACCCGGGACGTCCGGCAACCGCCTCGTCGCCCCTGACGACGCCCCCCTTCCCGAGGAGGCCCAGATGTCCGCCCCCACCGCACCCCGCACCAAGGTGGCCGTGATCACCGGAGCCGACTCCGGCATCGGCAGGGCCACCGCCGTCCGGCTGGCCCGGGCGGGGATGGACATCGGCATCACGTGGCACACCGATCTGAAGGGTGCCGAGGAGACCGCCGAGGAGGTCCGCGCCCACGGGCAGCGGGCCGCCGTGGCCCAGATGGACCTCACGCGGCTGCCTGTCGCCGCCGGCACGGTCGACGAACTGTGCGACCGACTCGGCCGCCTCGACGTCCTGGTCAACAACGCGGGCACGGGCACCATGACGCCCTTCCTCGACCTGGAACTCGACACCGTCCGTGAGGTTCTCGACGTCGATCTCGTCGGCCCCTTTCTGTGCGGCCAGCGGGCCGCCCGGCACATGATCCAACAGGGCTCGGGCGGCCGGATCGTCAACGTGACCTCCGTCCACGAGCACCAGCCGCGGGTCGGCGCCGCCCCCTACTGCGCGGCCAAGGGCGGCCTCGGGCTGCTCACCCAGGTCATGGCCCTGGAACTCGCCGAGCACGGCATCACCGTCAACGCGGTCGCGCCCGGAGAGATAGCCACCCCGATGACCGGCCAGGACGACAGCGACGTCCACACCGAGGACCGCCCCGGCGTCCCGCTCGGCCGTCCGGGGGACGCCCGGGAGGTCGCCGGCGTGATCGCCTTCCTCGCCGGCCCCGAGGCCACGTACGTCACCGGCGCGTCCTGGAGTGTCGACGGCGGCATGCTCCGGATGGGCCCGCAGGCCGGCTCGCATCTCGAGGACGACGAGTGGCGGCGCCCTTGAGACTGCGCATCAGTACGTGCGACCGCCCCGGCTTCAGCCGGGTCCGCTGTGGCCGGGGCGCCCGCCCCTCGCTCCCGGGCATTGCGTTCTACGCTCTATGCATGACCGAAATCGCGAGCCCGTACATGGCCACCCCGCGGATCATCGTGCTCGGGGTCCAGCCGACCACGCCTCCCTTCCGGATCGTGGAGATCGACGGGGAGGTGGTCGGCGAGGCGAGGGCCGTCACCGACGTCCTGGAGGCGGCCGCCGCCTTCGGCATCACGGTCCACGACCTGGACGACCCGGACGTGGTCCGCTGGGTGGGCGGCGACAAGTTCACCTGGACCCGGCACTGACCCCGGTTCAGCCGACGGTCCACTTCTGGTTGGCGCCGCCCGTGCAGGTCCACAGTTGCAACCGGGTGCCGTTGGCTGAACTGTTGCCGGTCACGTCGAGGCACTTGTCGGCCTGCGGGTTGACGATGTCGCGTGCGCCCGTGACGGTCCACCGCTGGGCTCCGGAGCCGTTGCAGTCGTAGAGCTGGACCGCCGTCCCGTCCGCGGTGCCGCCGCCCGTCACGTCCAGGCACTTCCCGAGCGCACGGATCGTGCCGTCCGAGCCGACGGTCCACTGCTGAGCGGCGGTGCCGTTGCAGTCGTAGAGCTGGACGGCCGTCCCGTTCGCGGGGTTCGCCCCGGCGACGTCCACGCACTTGCCTGCCAGCCCCCGGATCGCCGCCCCCGACGCCGTGTCGCCGGTGGTCACCGACACGTGGTCCACCACGAGCTGCTGCGGAAGGACCGTGGAGCCGTCCGGGTCGCCGGGCCAGTAGCCGCCGACTGCGAGGTTCAGGATCAGGAAGAACGGCTTGTTGAACACCCAGGTGCGGCCGCCCAGGTCGGCGGGCGTGCGGCGCTGGTAGACGTTCCCGTCCACGGACCAGGTGATCGAGTCGGGTGCCCAGTCGACGGCGAAGGTGTGGAAGGCGTCCGCGAAGGCCTGGCCGTTCGGCAGGGAGTAGCCGGCGCCTATGCCGCCCGAGCCGGAGTAGCCGGGGCCGTGGATCGTGCCGTGGACGGTCGAGAGCTCGAAGCCGACGTTCTCCATGACGTCGATCTCGCCCGAGTCCGGCCAGTTGACCGGGGTGCCGAGCATCCAGAACGCCGGCCACATGCCCTGCCCGCGCGGGATCTTCATCCGCGCCTCGACGTGCCCGTACTGCGCCGTGAACTTCCCGGAGGTGTTCAGCCGGGCCGAGGTGAACTGGCAGGTGCCGTACCAGCACTGGTAGTTCGCGGGGTTCTCGCGCCGGGCCGTGATCACCAGATGGCCCTGCCCGTCGAGAGCGGCGTTCCTGTTGCCCGACGTGTAGTACTGCCGCTCATGGTTGTTGACGTTGTCGCCGGTCTCGATCTGCCACTTCGAGGAGTCGACGGCGGCTCCGGCGGGCCCGTCGAAGGTGTCGGAAAAAGTCACCGCAGCGGCGGCGGAGGAGGCGGCGGGCGGGTCCGCCTGGGCGGTACCGGACGAGATCAGCACGGCGGACAGGGCGGCGAGGAGACATCTGCGCAGCAGGCGAGAGGCGGCCACGGCTCTTCCTTCGAGGTGGGGGGTGAAGGTGTCGCCTCTTGATTTAAGGAGTGAGTTAAGGGCCCGTCAATACTTTGGTACGGACCAGGAGTTGAGTCAGGGGGGATTCCTTACGCCTTCTTCGCAGACTTGGCGGCCGGCTTCTTGGCGGCCGGCCTCTTGTGCACCGCCCGGCTCAGCCGCCGCCCCAGCAGCAGATAGCCGATCAGAGCGCCGGACGTGTTGAGGATGACGTCGTCGATGTCGAACGCCCGCCCTTCCACCAGCGCGCCCTGCGCGAACTCGACCAGCAGCATCACCACGGCCGTCAGCAGCACGATCCGCAGCAGCCCACGGGTCTTGGGAGCCACGATCGGCACCAGGATCCCGAACGGTACGCCCAGCAGGATGTTCCCGCCGATCTGCTTGACGGCGTCCCGCATCTCCGGCTGGTCCAGATACGCCTTGAGGGAGGCTCCGGGATGCAGGTTGGTGTGGGTCAGGTCCACCGAAGCGGGCGACGGCTCCAGGGTCAGCCGGGCCAGGACGACGGCGAACGCCACCATGAAGGCGAAGGCGAACACCATCGCCACGAAACGGACGACGAGGGAGAGCGGATCGCGCCGCGGGCGGGCGGGTTTCGCCGCGCGCTCGGTCTTGGCGGTGCCGGTGTCTGACCCCGCTCGCGAACGTGAGGGCGCCCAGGCCATTAAGTCCTCCACTCTCAACTTCCCCGTGTCGTGAGGCGATTACCCCTGAACGGCCCGTAAATGCCGCCGCGGCCCGACCGGCTCCCGGTTTCTCTTCGTACGGTCGGGGCACTCCGGGCTGAGTACCGCGCGCGTCGCCACCGCATGAACGGGCGTACGACACTCCTGGCCACGGCCGAACTCCTCGGCTGGTGGGCCGCGCTCGCCGTCCTCTGGCTCGTGTTCGTCAGCACCGTGGACAGCCTGGAACTCGCGGTCGGCGCGGGCGCCGCCTGCCTCGGCGCGCTCGCCGCCCGGGCCGCCCGGAGGGCGGTGACCGGCCGGTGAACGGCTGGATCCTCACGGCGGCCGTCACCCTCGGCGGGGGAGTGGGCGCCACCGTGTGGGGCGTCGCCACCGGGCCGCTCAGGCGCCGGGTCGTGGCCCAGAACCTGTGCACCGCGCTCGCCTCCCTGCTCACCCTGGCGGCACTGGCGTACTCCTGGCACTACTTCGACGAACCGCCGCGCGGCCACGCCGGTTCCTTCCCCGCGCTCCTGCTGCTCTTCCAGGGCGGCATGTGCGGGTTCGCGATCGCGGGCGACCTGTTCAAAGCGTTCGTGTGGTTCGAGCTGATGAGCGTCGTGGCGTACGCCCTCACCGGGCACCGGGTCGAGGAGGCCAGGGCCGTGCAGGGCGCGCTGACCTTCGCGGTCGTCACCTCGCTCGGTGCCTACGCCATGCTCATGGGGATCGGGCTGCTGTACGCGCGCACCGGCGAGCTGGGCATGCACCGGATCGGGCGCGGGCTGGACGCGCACGGACGCCCCCACGCCGTGGTCCTCGCCGCGTTCGTCCTGGTCATGACCGGACTGCTGGTCAAGGCGGCCGCCGTCCCCTTCCACTTCTGGCTGCCCGACGCGCACGCCGTCGCCCCCACCCCGGTGTGCATGCTGCTGTCGGGTGTCATGGTCGAACTCGGCGCCTTCGGCGTCTGGCGCGTCTACGGCACGGTCTTCTCCGGGCCCGGCGGCGTCCCGGCCCCCGAGTTCGAGCGGGTCCTCGTGGTGCTGGGCGCGCTGACGGCCGTGATCGGCGCGGTGATGTGCTGGTACCAGCGGCACATCGAACGGCTGCTGGCCTACTCGACGGTCGCCCACACCGGGCTCTTCCTCGTCGGCATCGGCGTGCTGAAGCCAGAGGCCGACGACGGGATCGCCCTGTACGTCCTCGGCCACGCCGCAGTGAAGGCCGCCCTGTTCGCGTGCACCGGCATCCTCCTCGACCGGTACGGCAGCGTCGACGAGCACGCCCTGTACGGCAGGGCCCGCGAACTGAAGGGCGTCGCCGTGCTGTTCGTCCTGGGAGCCCTCGGCCTCGCGGGCCTGCCGCCGTTCGGCACGGCACTCGGCAAGTCGGTGACGGAGGAGGCCGTGGGAGGCCCGCTCACGGTGCTGTACGTGGCGGCGAGCGCGGTGACCGCCGCAGCCGTGCTGCGGGTCGGCGCCCGGGTGTTCGGCGGCCTGGGCCCCAGGCCCGAGGCCGGTTCGGGGTACGGGACCACCGGCTCCGGCGAGCGGCCCGAGACCCGGCACCGGCTCGGCCGGATCCCGGATCCCGGACACCATGACCGCGGTGCCCGCCGTACTGCTCGCCGGAGCCGTCACCGTCGGCGTGGCCCCCGGTTTCGCGAAGGTGGTCGCGCACTCCGTGAACGAGACCGGATCCGCGGGGGTGTTCACCTCCGTCCACTGGACCCCGGCCGGGGTCCTGCTGGGCCTGGTCTCGACCCTGCTGGCCGGGGTCCTCGCCCTCCTCGCCGTCCTCCGCCCGAAGCCGTTCGCCGCACCGGACCGGGCGCTGCCGCTACGGCGTCTGCAGTCCGGGCACGTCGGCGACTACGTGGCATGGGTGCTGATCGGCACCACCGTGCTCGGCGCCCTCACCCTGCCGGGCATGCTCGGCGGCTGATCAGCTGCCGTAGGTGACCTCGACCTTCTTGAAGCCGAGCGAACTCAGCAGACCCTTCAGCATGTTGGTGGTGTTGGTCTCGGCCCGCTTGGTCAGCTCGCTCTCCTTCGCCGCCTCGTTGATGTGCTTCACCGCGAGCTTCTGCACGGCCTGTTCGCCGTTGGGGTTGTCGGAGAAGAAGTCGCCGAGCCGGTCGAGCAGACCGCGCTGCTTGGAGACCGCGTAGGAGCGGTCGGCGTCCAGCGTGGCCTTGCCGAGCTGCGCGTGCGGCAGATGGAGGGTGGCGGCCGTGCGGTCCTCGTTGACCGTCACGTCGTTCTTGGCGACCTTGCCGAGGTCGACGTAGGCGTCGACGGCGCCCGCCCCGACATACAGGGTGCGGGAGCCGCGGATCGCGTCGGGCAGGTACTTGGTGTCCTTCTCCAGGTCCACGACGACCTGGAAATTGCCGGAGGCGGCGTCGTAACGGCTGATGTCCTGGATGGACTCCAGAAGTGCGGGACCCGAACGGTCGTGGGTCTCCGTGCCGAACAGGTCCTTGAGGCCAGGGAGCACACTGAACCGGATCCCGGCGAAGAACACCACGAGCACCACCACGACGGCGGTCAGTATCTTCGCCCAGCCGGGCATGCGCCTGGACACGCGCCTGATGGGAGTCGTCATGCGACGGCCCTCCTTCCTACAAGCACGGATGCCCAGGGATGACCCCCAAAAGCCCTGCCGGACCGTCTTGTTGGCCGATTGGGACACTGACGGGACACAACGGGGCGCACTAGCGTGGAGAACTCCGCGTACCGGCGTGTCTGGAGACTTGGATGAGCACAGACAGCACGTCCCGCACCCTTCGTCCCATGCACCGCATCCCCCTGCCCGAGAACGGCCCGCCCCGGCTCACCACCCTGGCCACCGGCACCCCGGTGTGGCTCGTGACCCGCTACGCCGACGTGCGCCGGGTGCTCATGGACCCCCGCTTCAACAGGAAGTCCCTCACGGAAGCGGACGCCCCGCCCCTGCTCGTCGTACCGAACCTGCTGGACTCCCCGGACGGCCTCATCAACCAGGACGGCCCGCCCCACCAGCTGCTGCGGGGCACGGTCCAGCGGGCCTTCACCCCACGTGCGATCGCCCGCTGGCGGCCCTGGACCGCCTCCGTGGTGGAGACCCTCCTCGACGACCTCGCGGGGCAGCCGCAACCCGCCGACATCGTCGAGGGGTTCACCCGCCGGCTGCCGGTGTCGGTGATCTCCCGGCTGATGGGCCTGGAACACGCCGACTGGGAGCGCATCCGGGACTGGGCCGATCACGCCCTGTCCGGCGGTGCGCACCGTGCCGAGGAAGTCGGCGCGGCCATGCGGGAGTTCGGCCTGTTCTGCGCGGAACTGGTCGCCGAGCGGCGCAAGGAGCCGGGCGACGACCTGGTGAGCGCCCTGGTCGTCGCCGGTGACGGCCTCGGGATCGAGGAGCCCCGACTGATCGTCCTGGTCCTGGGTCTGGTCGTCGCCGGACACGAGACGACGATGACCGCCCTCGCCAACATCGTCGTCCACCTCCTCACCGACGGGCGGCAGGCCTGGACGGGGCTCGCCGAGAGCCAGGAGGCGGCCGAGACCGCGGTGGAACAGCTCCTGCGCACGATCCCGTTGAGTGAGGGGAGGGTGCTGCCCGGGCTGATCCGCCGGGCCGTGGAGGAGGTCGAGGTCGGCGGGGTGACGATTCCCGCCGGTGCGGTGGTCGCCGTCCAGACCAACGCGGCGAACAGGGACCCCGACGTCTTCCCGCAGCCCGACGAGACCGATCTGTTCGCCCCTCTCACCACCCCGAGCGTGGTCTTCGGTGCCGGTCCCCACCACTGCCTGGGCGCATGGCTGGCCCGCCTGGAGCTGGGGCTGGCCCTGCACCGGCTGGCGGTCCGGTTCCCGGGACTGCGGGCCGAGTTCACGCCGGAGACGATCGAGTGGCGGGAGGGACAGATGACACGGGGGCCGCGGCGGTTGCCGGTGTCCTGGTGAGTCCTCCTAGTGAGGCTTGAGTTCCCGGTCGCCCGAGGGCCTGGACCACCACACCCCTTCACCGTGCGTGAGACCGGGCAGTCGGAGTTCGATCTCGCGCACCCTCCGGGCCGGGAGCTCGCCGGTGATCAGCCATGCGGTGCTGCCGCCGGTCGTGCCCGTGAACTCGGCCCCCGCCGAGGCGAGTTGCGCGCTCACCGGGGCCAGCGCATCGAGGGGGACCTCCGCCTCGAACGCGTGGTACGGCTCGAACAGCCGTGTCCCGGCCTGCTCCAGGGCCCGGCGCAGCACGATCGGCGTGAGCCCCCGGAAGTCGGCGGCGGTACTGAGCGGCCCGACGAAACCGGAACGGACGAGGACGACCCGGTAGTCCGTCACGGTCGCCCCCGTCAGCCCGGTCCGCATGCTCACGTGGACCGTCTCCTCGACGGCCTGGTGGAACGCCCGGGGAAGCGCGCCGAGTTCCGTCTCGTACGCGAACACCCCGCCGGAGCCCCGCTCGCCCGGCTCGACCCGCAGTCCGATCGTCGCCCAGTAGCGCACGCGATCGTGCCAGGGCAGTTCGTCGCAGGCCTCACCGGTGCCGCGAGGGCGCTCCAGATACCGGACCCGGGCCGGCTCGAAGTCCGCCTCGACACCGAAGTCCTGGGCCAGGGTCGCCGCGAGCACCTCCATCTGGACCTCGCCGTACAGGAGCAGTGTGGTGGCGCCCCCGGCCGTGGGACGGGCGTGGATCAGTGGGTCCTGGTCGGCGAGGGACAGCAGCGCCGAGCGCAGCCGCGCCGCCTGTCCGGGGTGGCGGGCGGTGACCAGGGTTTCCAGGGTCGGGGGCGCGAACTGCGGTGCGCGCTCGGTGAGTTCGCCGAGCCGGTCGCCCACGCGCAGGCCGGAGGAGAAGGTCAGTGCCGCGATGTTCCCCGCGGTCAGCGGCCCGGCGAGACGGGTGACCCGCCCGGACACCCGGCTGGTCGTCCCGTCGGCCTCGCGCCTGAGGAGGGTGAGGCGCTGCCGTTCGGTCACCTCACCGCCGTAGAGCCGCAGATACGCGGTGCGCTCGCCGCCGGGTCCGGGCCGCACCGCGAACACCGTCCCGCGCGGATCACCGGCGGGTGTCACGGGAGGGCGGGGGATCAGTCGGGTCATCCCGTCGACCAGTTCGGTGATGCCCTGGCCGCCGAGGGCGGAGCCGAAGAACACCGGGTGGAAGGAGCCGTCGGCGGTGCGGGCGACAAGGGCTCTGTCGAGGTCGCCCGGGGTGGGCTCGGGGCCGTCCACGACCGCGGTGAGGATGTCCGGGTCCACGTCGGCGAGAGCCTCGGCCAGTCGCCGGTCGTCCGTCGAGAGGGCCCTCACGCGGGCGTCGGACGTGCCGATGCCCGCCACCCGCGTCAGCGGGGCGACGTGCGGCGTCAGCCGGCGCCGGATGTCGGCGAGCAGGCCCTCGGCGCGGGCGCCCGCCCGGTCGATCTTGTTGACGAAGACCAGTGTGGGCAGCCGCAGCCTGCGCAGGGTTCGCATCAGTACCCGGGTCTGCGCCTGCACGCCCTCCACGGCGGACAGCAGCAGCACCGCGCCGTCGAGTACCTCCAGGGCACGCTCGACCTCGGCGATGAAGTCGGAGTGGCCCGGGGTGTCGATGAGGTTGATCCGGGTGTCGCCGACGGTGAAGGAGGCGACCGCGGAGCGGATGGTGATGCCGCGCTGCCGCTCGATCGCGCCGTCGTCCGTGCGGGTGTCACCGGTGTCGACGCTGCCGAGCCGGTCGATCGCGCCGTGGTCGAACAGCAGCCGCTCGGTGAGGCTGGTCTTACCGGCGTCGACGTGGGCCAGAATGCCGATGTTCAGGGTGTGCATACGGGGTCGAGTCCTCAGAAGCCGTGGGCCGAAGGGGGCACTGGGTGACTTCGAGGAGTCGGCGCATGCGGGGCATCCTGACGTGAGAGGGCTCGGACATCGCCATGATGCCGCCCCTCGGCAGGGGGACCGCAACCGAATATCGGCGGCCGGGCGGCCGGTGGGCGAGCCCAGTAGCATGAGCCCGGCAGCCCGAGATGATCATCCTAGGAGCAGGTCAAGTGCGAGACATCGCCGTGTTCAGCGGTAGCGCCCACACCGAGCTGGCGGCGGAGGTCTGTGCACATCTCGGTGTGCCGCTCAGCCCCACCCGGGTCAGCCGGTTCGCCAACGACTGCCTGGAGGTGCAACTCCAGGCGAACTGCCGGGAGCGGGACGTCTTCCTCATCCAGCCACTGGTCAGGCCGGTTCAGGAACACCTGGTGGAGCTGCTGCTGATGTGCGACGCGGCACGCGGTGCCTCGGCGCGCCGGATCACCGTCGTCATGCCGCACTACTCCTACGCCCGCTCCGACAAGAAGGACGAGCCCCGCATCTCCCTCGGCGGGCGGCTCGTCGCCGACCTGATGGTGTCGGCCGGCGCGAGCCGTGTCCTCGCCATGACCCTGCACTCCCCGCAGGTGCACGGCTTCTTCTCGGTGCCCGTCGACCACCTGCACGCCCTGCGCGAGCTGGCCGCGCACTTCCGGCAGTACGACCTCTCCCGCACCACCGTCGTCTCCCCGGACCTCGGCAACGCCAAGGAGGCGGCCGCCTTCGCCCGGCTGATCGGCGCCCAGGTGGCCGCGGGCGCCAAGCAGCGGTTCGCCGACGACCGGGTCAGCATCAGCGACGTCATCGGCGAGGTCGCCGGACGGGACGTCATCGTGCTGGACGACGAGATCGCCAAGGGCAGCACGGTCCTGGAACTGCTCGACAGGCTGAGGGAGTTGGGCCCGCGATCCATCCGGGTCGCGTGCACGCACGGCCTGTTCGCGGACGGTGCCCTCAAGAGGATCGGCGAGCAGCCCGACGTACTGGAGATCGTGTGCACCAACACGGTGCCGGTCCCGGACGAGGAGCGCACCGACAAGCTGCAGATCCTGTCCATCGCCCCCGCCCTCGCCGAGGCCGTACGGCGCATTCACAACGGTGAGTCCGTCAGCGCCCTGTTCGACGCGCCCCGGAGCGAATAACTCCCGGTCATAACGGCTCGGAGGTGGCCTCGGGCTGGCCCAGGGCCGCGTCCAGCGACGGCAGCGGGGGCAGCAGCCGGGCCAGGCCGGTCACCCGGATGACCCGCAGGGTGAGCGGATGGGTGCAGACCAGGAGCAGCCTGCCGTTGTTGTCGAGCACGCGCGAGCGGGCCCGGTACAGCAGCCGCAGCCCGGAGCAGTCGAAGAACTCCACGCCGGTGAGGTCGATGACCAGCCGTGCGTCGGGACGCCCTGTGACGCGGTCCAGGTGGGGGAGGAGCTCCACGGCCGCGGCGATGTCGATCTCCCCGCGGAACTCCAGCACCGTGTGACCGCGGTCCTGGTGGACGCGCAGATGCCGGGACGGCGGCGCGGAATCCTGCTGCACGACGACATCGCCTCCAACCGGCTCCACAGGCGGCATGGGGTGCGTGCCAATCCGTTCCCCGCCCTGCAAGTTACCCTCGATGGAGTGAATTTGAGCATGTTCGATTGACATATGTCTGCGAATTGCGGCCGCCAGTTCGCAACGGATTCACGCGGGGCTCGCGCCCGGCTCACGACAGGGCGTGCCAGGCCCTGGTCAGCGCTTGACGGAACTGCTCGGTCTGGTGGGCGGTGAGGTCCCGCACCATCCTCTCCTCCAGCTCCCGCACCGGGCCCTCGTGCTGTGCGAGCAGCGCGCGTCCCTCCTCGGTCAGCAGGATCAGCAGTTCGCGGCGGTTCTTCGGGTTGCGCTCCCGGCGCACCAGCCCGCGGGTCTCCAGGGAACGCACGAGATCGGCGATCGACTGGGCGGTGACGAACGAGTCCCGGGCCAGTTGAGCCGCCGACAACCCGTCGTGCCGCTCGAGGACCGTGAGGGCCGTGTACTGCAGAGCGGTGATCCCGGACGGCCTGACCAGCTCGTCCAGATGGGAACGGACGACGAGCTCCACCTGTTTCACCATGTAGAGGAGCGACGGGGGCGCCTTGGTCACCTGTGTGTCGAGCATGGGTTCAGGCTAGAGCATTGACAGGAAACCTGTCTGTAAAGAGACTGCGAACCAACAGGAATCCTGTTGGTTGAAATCTTGGCGACGAAGCTGAGGAGCGGCGATGTCCCCCATCGAGATCGAACCCGGACGGCTGTTTGTGGGCGGCCAGTGGCGTGAGGCCGCCGACGGCGCACGCACCGAGGTGGTCGACCCGTCCCGGGGCGCGGTCGTCACCACCGTCGCGGAGGCCGGCGCCGCCGACGTGGACGCGGCCGTCCGCTCCGCCCGGGAGGCCTTCGACGACGGCGCATGGTCCGGCCTCAGCGGTCGCGAGCGGGGCCGGATCCTGCACCGGGTCGCCGAGCTGATCCGTGAGAACGCCGACGAACTCGCGCAACTGGAGAGCCTGGACGTAGGCAAGCCGATCTCGCTGTGCCACGCCGTGGACGTGACCAACGCGGCCAACGACTACGAGCACTTCGCGGCCCTCGCCCACTCGCTGGACGGCTCCGTCCGGAACACGCCCATGAACGCCCTCGCGTACACCAAGCGCGAGCCGCTCGGCGTGGTCGCCGCGATCACCCCGTTCAACTTCCCGCTGATTCTCGCCGGTTCCAAGATCGGCCCCGCGCTCGCCGCAGGCAACACGGTCGTGCACAAGCCGGCGGACGAGACCCCGCTCAGCGCCCTCTACATGGCCGGACTGCTCCAGCGGGCCGGCGTCCCGGACGGGGTCGTCAACGTGGTCACCGGTGCCGGGCCGGTGGCCGGCGAGGCCCTGCTGCGCCACCGCGGGGTCGACAAGGTCGCCTTCACCGGCTCCACCGCGATCGGCCGGCACGTGGCGGCCACCGCGGGCGAGGCGCTCAAGCCCGTCACCATGGAGCTCGGCGGCAACGCGGCCAACATCGTCTTCGAGGACGCCGACCTGGAGAAGGCGGTCGGCGCGATCATCAAGGCGTTCGTCTTCAACACCGGCCAGTTCTGCATGGGCGGCCCGCGCCTGCTCGTGGCCCGCTCGGTCCACAGCACCCTGCTGGGCATTCTCGCCGACGCCGTGCCCGGCGTGCCGGTCGGCGACCCGCGCGACCCCGGGACCGTCGTCGGCCCGATGGCGGGGGAGAAGCACCTGAAGAAGGTCGAGGAGTACATCGACCTGGCCCGCAAGGAGGGCGGCCGGATCGTCTGCGGCGGTGAGCGCCTCGACCTGGACGGCGGCTTCTACTACAAGCCCACGGTGATCGCCGACCTCTCCAACGACTCCCGGGTCGTGCAGGAGGAGATCTTCGGACCGGTGCTGACCGTGCAGCCCTTCGACAGCGAGGACGAGGCCGTCGCCCTCGCCAACTCCACGCCGTACGGCCTGGCCTCGGGCGTCCAGACCACGAACCTCGCCCGCGCGCACCGGGTCGCGGACCGGCTCCAGGCGGGCATCGTCTGGGTCAACGACTGGGCGATGCTCGACCCCGCGGTGCCCTTCGGCGGGGTCAAGGACTCCGGCTACGGCCGCGAGTACGGCCCCGAGGCGCTCGACGCCTACACCAGGGTCAAGTCCGTCGTCGTCTCGCTCGACTGAGCGCGCGCCCGAACACGCTTGAAAACAAAGGGAGTTCGTACGATGCCCACCACCACCCGCGCCGCCGTCGTCGAGTCCGGCGGAGCACCCTTCACCCTCTCCGAGGTCGAGCTCGACGAGCCCGGACCGCACGAGGCAATCGTCCGCATGGTCGCCACCGGTCTGTGTCACACCGACCTCGGGGTGGCGAGCGGCGGACTGCCCTTCCCGCTGCCCGGAGTCCTCGGGCACGAGGGCGCGGGAGTCGTCGAGGCCGTCGGACCGGCCGTCACCGGCGTCGCCCCCGGCGACCACGTCGTGCTGTCCTTCACCTCCTGCGGCGACTGCCGCAACTGCGACGGCGGCCACCCCGCCTACTGCGCCACCTGGCTGCCACTGAACCTCCTCGGCGGCCGCCGGGCCGACGGCACCAGCACCATCAGCCGGGACGGCGAGCCGCTCGGCGGCCACTTCTTCGGCCAGTCCTCGTTCGCCGAGCGCGCCCTGGTCGACGAGCGCAGCCTCGTCAAGGTCGACCAGGACGTGCCGCTGGAGTCCATCGCCCCGCTCGGCTGCGGAGTGCAGACCGGAGTCGGCGCCGTGTGGAACGTCCTGAAGCCGGTCACCGGTTCCACGATCGTCGTGCTCGGCGCCGGAGCGGTCGGCCTCTCCGCCGTCATGGCCGCCGCCCTCACCCCCGCCACGACGATCGTCGCTGTCGACCGTTTCGGCGAACGCCTCGCTCTGGCACGGGAGTTGGGCGCCACCCACACCGTCAACGCGGCCGAGGAGGACCTCGGCGAGGTGCTCGCGGCCATCACCGGCGGTCAGGGCGCGGACGGCATCGTGGAGACCACGGGCAACGTCAACGTCCTGCGCCAGGGCGTCGACGCGCTCGGCGCGCGCGGCACGGTGGTCGTCGTGGGCGCCCCGCCGTTCGGCACCGAGGTCTCCCTCGACGTCAACGGGCTCCTCGGCGGCAAGCGGGTCGTCGGCCTCACCCTCGGCGACGCCGAGACGCAGAGCTTCATCCCCGCCCTGGTCCGTCTCGTGAAGGAGGGGCGCCTCCCGCTGCACCGCCTGATCAGTACCTATCCGTTCGCGGACATCGACCAGGCGGTACGGGACATGCGCGCGGGCAAGGCGATCAAGCCCGTGCTGACGTTCTGACGGGTCAGTCGACCACCAGAACCAGCTTCCCCGTCGTACGGCCGGTGTCGCCCAGCGCATGCGCCTCGGCGGCATCGGCCAGCGGGAAGGTCCCCGCGACCGTGGCCCGCAGGTCGCCCTGCTCCACCAGCTCCGCGATCGCGTTCATCCCCGCGCGGTCGGCGTCCACGAGCATCCGCACGGCCCTGACGCCCAGCCGCTCGGCCTCCTCGCCGAACTCGTCCGAGCCGACCGGCAGGATCGACACCACGATCCCGCCCGGCCGCAGCACCCGCAGCGAGCGCACCGAGGTGTCGCCGCCCAGCGTGTCCAGCACCACGTCGACGTCCTTCACCACTTCGGTGAAGTCCGTGTCCCGGTAGTCGATCACCTCGTCCGCGCCCAGCTCGCGCAGGAAATCGTGCTTGCCCGCGCTCGCGGTACCGATCACGTACGCGCCCCGCGCCTTGGCGATCTGCACGGCCACATGGCCCACCCCACCTGCCGCCGCGTGGATCAGCACCCGCTGCCCCGGCCGGAGTTCCGCGTTCTCGACCAGCGCCTGCCACGCGGTCAGCGCCACCAGCGGCAGCGCGCCGGCCTGCGTGTGGTCGATCGACGACGGCTTGTGCGTGAGGGCCCGCACCGGCGCGACGACGTACTCGGCGTGCGAACCGTGGCCCCACGGGTACGGCAGCATGCCGAACACCTCGTCACCGGGCTGGAAGGTGGCGACCCCGATGCCGACCGCCTCGACCACGCCGGAGACGTCCCAGCCGAGGACGAACGGCGGCTCGCCGAGGAAGCCGCCGGTGGCGCGGTGCTTCCAGTCGGTCGGGTTCAGGCCGGCCGCCCGCACCCGGACCAGTACCTGGTTGGGCCGCGGCGCGGGGCGCTCGACCTCGATCTCCTCAAGGACCTCGGGACCGCCGAGGGTGGACTGGCTGATGGCTCGCATGGTGTTCACAGTGCTCATGGTCGTCCAGCCTGCCCGGCCCCGCCCGTCCGGGAAATGGCATGATTGCCAAGCTTCGATAGGATCGTGCCATGCGACATGTGGAGCGGACCGAGCGGGTCGTGGTGCTGGCCCTGGACGGCGTGTACCCCTTCGAGCTGGGCATCCCCAGCCGGATCCTCGGCGCCGCCGACGGCCGGTACGAGGTGCTGACCTGTTCGGTCGACGGCCGACCGGTGCGCAGCAACGCCGACTTCACCATCGGCGTCGAGCATGGGCCGGAGATCCTGGCCACCGCCGACACCGTGGTGATCACCCCCGTCTCGCCGGAGCGGATGCCCGCCGGGCTCCCGGAGGAGGTGCGCGAGGCCCTCGCGTACGTCCGCCCCGACACCCGGATCGTCTCCATCTGCACCGGTGCCTTCGTCCTCGCCGCGGCCGGTCTCCTGGACGGCCGCCGGGCGACCACCCACTGGCAGCTCGCCGGCCGCTTCCGGAGCATGTTCCCGCACATCGACCTCGACCCCGACGTGCTCTTCGTCGACGACGGCAGCATCCTCACCTCGGCCGGAGCCGCCTCCGGCGTGGACGTCTGCCTGCACCTCGTCCGCAAGGACCACGGCAGCGAACTCGCCAACGCCGTCGCCCGCCGCTGTGTGGTCCCGCCGTTCCGGGACGGCGGCCAGGCCCAGTACATCGAGCAGCCGGTCCCGGAGCAGGGCGCCGCGAGTACCGCCGGGACCCGCGCCTGGGCCCTGGAGCGCCTCGACGAGCCCCTGACCCTGGCCGACCTCGCCGCGCACGCCCGGATGAGCCTGCGCACCTTCGCCCGCCGCTTCAACGACGAGGTGGGCATGAGCCCCGGCCGCTGGCTCATCCAGCAGCGCGTCGCCCGGGCCCGCCACCTCCTGGAGTCCAGCGACCTGGCGGTCGACCAGATCGCCGGCCGCGTCGGTTTCGCCACGGGCGCGTCCCTGCGCCAGCACCTGCACGCGGCGATCGGGGTGTCACCGCAGGTGTACCGGCGGACGTTCCAGACGGCGGCGCGCTGAACGTTCCGGTGCCCCGCGGCGTCGAAGGATCATGAGAGCGGGCGGAGCAACGGGGGCCGGGATGCGCAGAAGGCTGACGGCGGTGCTGGGGGCGGTGCTGGTCATGGTGGTCGGGGGATGCGATTCCGGGGACGACGTGGTCGTCGACGGTACGGCGCCGAGCGTGCCGTACGGCGGACCGCTGAACGTCCCCACGAAGGAACTGGACGAGCACACCCCGCAGGCGCTGCGGCTCGCCTCGGGTGCCGCGGGCCGGGCCCTGGAGTGCGCCGGGGAGATCCACAACGGCAACGGCCCCGACGGCTGGAGCAGCGACGACGGCGGGGACAGCCCGGAGGAAGGGCTGAAGCTGTACTTCGACCTGTTCGCCCCGGGCGACCCCCGGTCCGGCTACCGCGTCGAGCGCCGCGAGACGGACCGCGTGCTGTACTCGTACGACGTCGACGGGCGGACCAAGGTGGCGGTCGTGGTCGCCAAGGACCAGCAGGACAGGCCCGGTTGGGGCCCGGAGGCCAGCGCGTCCTGCGATCCGTCCGAACTCCCGGCCGACTGGACCGACTCCCACGGCTACGAGATCTGGACCGGCCGCGCGGGCGAGCGGGTGCCCACCACCGAGGTGAGCAGCGGTCCCGGGGACGACCACTGCGGCTGGGGTGAGGTGCACTTCCTGGACCTCGGCGAACGGATGTACGCCCGTGACCCGGAGCGCCTGCTCGAACCCGGCATGCTCACCGCGGCCTACGACGGCTCGGCCGACCTGCCGGCGGACGCCCACGACACCGGAAACCGGTACGAGGACTGGCAGTTGTGGCTGACCGACGACCGACGCACGGCGTACGTCCGCACCGCCGACGGCGTGGAGGCCTGGCCCCTGCTCAGGGAACACGTGGCCTGCAAGTGATCCGGCCTCACCGGCTCGCGTGCAGCGCGACCAGCAACTGCCAGACCTGGTCGGCGATGTCGGCCGCGGTGGCGTCGAGCAGCCCGTGCAGCCAGTCGGCCAGTACGCCGGCGAAGGTGGCCGCGACCGCGGAGGCGACCAGAGGGGCGTCCGCCGCGCCCGCGAGCTCGCGCTCCCGCAGGCTGTAGGCCCTCAGGTCCCGGTGCAGGACCCTGCCGAGGGGGCCGCCGCCGCCCGGAGCGAGCAGGGAGCGGTACAGGGCGGTGTGCGGGGTGAGCGAGTCGAAGAACTCCGCGAGCGCGGGCGGCGCGTGCACCGGGTCGGGCCGCCCGCGCCAGGCGTGCAGCGCCTCCACGGCGTCCCGTACGACGTCCGCGCAGGCGTCGACGGCGAGCGCCTCCAGGCCGTCGTAGTGCACGTAGAAGGTCGCCCGGCCGACCCCGGCCCGCCGCACCAGCGCGGCCACGCCGACCTCCTCCAGCGGCCGCTCGGCGCACTCCGCGAGCAGCGCCTCCCGCAGCCGCGCCCGGGTGCGGGCCGCCCGCGGGTCCTCGGGTGCGGCGCGCGTCACTGCGCTACGAGCACGGCCGCCAGGGCGAGCGCGCCGGGCAGGGCCTGGGCGGCGAGGATCCGGACGTTGGCCGTGACAGCGCCGTACACACCCGCGACGATCACGCACACCAGGAAGAACACCTGTGCCCGGAACCCGGTCGGATCCCCGGCCAGGAGCCCCCACACCAGTCCCGCGGCGAGGAAGCCGTTGTACAGGCCCTGGTTGCCGGCCATGGCGGCGGTGGCCCGGGCCATCTCCGGGTCGAAGCCGTGAAAGGACATCCCCGGCTTCTTCTGCCACAGGAACATCTCCATCACCAGGATGTACACGTGCAGCGCCGCCACCAGGGCGACCAGCACATTCGCCAGGATCTCCATCAGCTTCCCCTACTTCTTGGACGTGTGTCCACTATAGCTGGACAACCGTCCAGGAAGTCCACTGTCGGTGTCGGCGGCTAGCGTGAGCGCCATGACCACCGAGGAAGACCTGACCGTGCGCCGTGCCCGCCCCGACGACCTCCCGGGGCTCGTCGCCTCCAGTGCGGGCCTGTTCGCCGAGGACGCCGGAACCAGGGACCCGATCGTCGACGTCGGCTGGCCGCGCGAGCACGGAGCCGCCTCGTTCACGGCGGCCCTGGCGGACCCGGCACGGCTCGTCCTGGTGGTGGCGTACGACGGTGAGGTGGTGGGGCACCTGACCGGATCCCTGACCGAACCCTCGGCCGTGCGACCCGTGAAGTCGGCCACGCTGAACGGCCTGTACGTCCGCCCGGCCCATCGGCGCGCGCGGGTCGGCGCCCGCTTGGTGGAGGAGTTCCTGGCCTGGGCCGGGGCGCAGGGGGCCGTGCAGGCGGAGGTCGCCGCCTACGCGGCCAACCCGGAGGCGATCCGTTTCTACGAGCGCCAGGGATTCGGGGCCCACGCCGTGACCCTGCGACACGTCCTAGGCCGAAAGGCGGAGGTGGAAGCCGGTCCGAACGGCCAGACTGATGCCGTCACTTGAAGATCCAGCAGGAGGACGCACGCCGATGGCCCCGCAGCCGCCACGCTCCGCGAAGCAGCGTAAGCAGGACACCCTGAACCGACTGGAGCACGACGAGGACGTCTGGGTCGCCACGGCCCCGGACGACGGCTCGGGTGTGCCGTACCTCGTCCCGCTCTCGTTCCTCTGGGACGGCTCCACCATCCTCCTGGCCACCCCGGCCAACAGCCCCACCGGGCGGAACCTGAAGGCGACCGGCAGAGTGCGTCTCGGCCTGGGGCCCACCCGGGACGTAGTGATGATCGAGGGCACCGTCGACACCATCACCCAGGCCGAACTGACCGGCGAGGAGGGGGACCGGTTCGCCGCACGAACCGGCTTCGACCCCCGCCGGCTCAGCACGCCCTACCTGTACTTCAGGGCTCGCCCACAGCGGGTGCAGGCCTGGCGGGAGGCCAATGAGCTCACGGGGCGTGAGCTGATGTCGGACGGACAGTGGCTGGTCGCCGACTGAATCGGCCGTGCCGGGATATCCGCAAGGTACAGGGCCGCGGGGCGCCAACACCCCGTGGCCGAACCCTTCGGAGGAGACATGGCACTGGTGAAAGCGGGGGTCGTCGTGCTCGACTGTGCCGAGCCCGAGAAGCTCGCCGTGTTCTACAAGGACCTGCTGGACGCCGAGGAGACGGATGCGACCGCCAACCGCGTGGAGATCAGGGGCGCCGACGGCTTCCGGCTGGCGTTCCGCCGTGATGTGAACGCCACGCCGCCGAGCTGGCCCCGCCCCGAGAACTCCCTCCAGGCCCACATCGACTTCGTGGTGGAGGACCTGGACGCGGTCGAGCGCAAGGTGGTGGAGCTCGGCGGCCGCCCGCTGGAGGCGAAGGACGTCGCCGGGCCGTTCGAGGAGCGCGGCTACGCCGACCCCGCCGGCCACTCCTTCACCCTGCGCCTGGTCACCCCGACCGCGCCCAAACAGGGCTGAGTCAGTCCCGGCCGCCCTTCTCGGAGGCCGGCCAGGTGCCCGTGGACCGCTCGATGGCCTTCGCACCCGTGCGGTCCACGGCACTGCGCACCGTGGCGAAGATGGCGCCCTGGATCGCGGCCGCCAGGAGGATCTCCCCCCAGCCGCGGTCCCGGTCCAGGGCGTCGGGCGCGTCCTCCTCGTGCCGGATCGCCATCCACGTCTTGCGGAAGGCGAGTCCCGCCAGCCAGCCGCTCGACCAGCCGAGGACGAATCCGAGGGGCTGGTAGGCGAGGGGCAGCTTCATCTTCTTCTTCTTCTTGGCCATGAGGGTCTCCTAGGTCGAGTGAGTCGTTGATCGGGGGACGATCAGGGACGTCCCTGTGCCGGAACCTGCTCCTGCGGGGGAGGGGGCCCCGGCGGGGTCCCGTCGCCGAACGGACGGCCGCCGAGCTCCTCACGGTGATGCGGCGTCAGCCAGCCCGCCAGGTCCGGCCCGAGCGGGACGATGCCGGTCGGATTGATGCCGGTGTGCACCTGGTGGTAGTGCCGCTTGATGTGGTCGAAGTCGACGGTGTCACCGAAGCCCGGTGTCTGGTAGAGGTCGCGGACGTACGCCCACAGCACCTCGTTCTCCGCCAGCTTCCAGCGGTTGCACTTGAAGTGACCGTGGTAGACGGCGTCGAAACGCACCAGCGTGGTGAACAGCCTGATGTCCGCCTCGGTGAGCGTGTCCCCGACGAGATACCGCTGCCGGGCCAGGTGCGAGGTCAGCAGGTCGAGCCGGCGGAACACGCCCGCGCAGGCCTCCTCGTACTCCTCCTGGCCGGTGGCGAAACCTGCTCGGTACACACCGTTGTTGACGTCCTCGTACACCTCCGCCATCACCGTGTCGATCTCGTCGCGCAGCGCCCGCGGATACAGATCGGGCGCGCCGTCCCGGTGCAGGGCCGTCCATTCGGTGGCCAGGTCCAGGGTGAGCTGCTGGTCGTCGTTGGTGACGAGCTTCCCGCTGGGAACGTCCACGAGCGCGGGCACGCTCACCCCGCCCGGATAGTCGCTCTCCCGCTTGTCGTAGGCCTCGCTGAGGTAGCGGATGCCGAGCACCGGGTCGCGGTCGTCCGGGTCCAGGGTGAATCGCCAGCTGCGGTCGTCCTGGATCGGATCGGCGATCGCCATGGACAGCGCGTCCTCCAGTCCGAGCAGCCGTCGCGAGATCACCGCCCGGCTCGCCCAGGGACACGCACGACTGACCACCAGCCGGTACCGGCCGGCCTCCACCGGCCAGCCGTCCCGGCCGTCGGCGGTGACCCGGTCCGCGAAATGGCTCTTGGACCGCTTGAACGCCTTCTGGCCGTACGAGCTGTTGCCGTCGTCGGCGCTGCCCATGGTTCCTCCCGTAGTACGCATGTCCTGGTGGACGCGTTCCCCGTTTTCGGGAGTCGGCACGGTGTGAGTGCCCGGGAGCCGGGCAGTCGGCGAAGGTGAGCGGGACATCGAAGAACAACACAGCGGACCGGAAAACACGCGTCACCGTGCTGGTGGCCCTCGCGGCGAACCTGGTGATCGCGGTCGCCAAGGCCGTCGGAGGCCTCCTCGCGGGCTCTCCCGCGCTGCTGTCGGAGGCGGCGCACTCCGTCGCGGACAGCCTCAACGAGGTCTTTCTGCTGGCCGCGCTGCGTCGCAGCCGTCGCCCCGCCGACCGGCGGCATCCCTTCGGCTACGGCAAGGAGCGGTACTTCTGGTCGCTGATCGCGGCCGTCGGGATCTTCGTGATGGGCGGCTGCTTCTCCTTCTTCCAGGGCATCGAGGCGCTGCGCAACGGCGCCGAGGAAAAGCTCAGCGGCTATGTGGCGGGCCTGATCGTGCTGGGCGTGGCCTTCATCGCCGAGGGGATCTCGCTCGTGCGGGCGCTGCACCAGGTGCACAAGCAGGGCGGAGCCGCCCAGGGCATGCGCGACCCCGCCCTGCGCACGGTCGTCGCCGAGGACGGCACGGCGGTGCTCGGTGTGACCCTCGCCATGGCCGGCATGGCGCTGCACATGGTCACCGGGCAGGTCGTCTGGGAGGCGTCCGCCTCACTGGCCATCGGCGCGCTGCTCGTCTACGTGGCCTATCGGCTCGGACGCGAGGCCAAGGGACAGCTGATCGGTGAGGCCGCCGACCCGGAGTCCAGTGCCCGGATCCGGGCACTGCTGGACGCACAGCCCGAGATCGACAGCGTGGAGGCGCTGTTCACCATGAAGATGGGGCTGGACTCGGTTCTGGTGGCCGCCCGTGTGGACCTGGTGCCGGGACTGGACAGCGAACGGGTCGAGGAGGTCGCCGTACGCATCAAGCGGTCCGTCGCCCGGACCGTGTCCGAGGCGGACCAGATCTTCCTCGACGTGACCGACCGGCCGGCCGAGGAGGCACGAGAAAGCCCCGCCGCGACGGGGGAACGCGGCGGGGCCTGAGGCACGGGTGCCCGGCCGAAACCGGTTCATGCGTCCTCGGGAAAAGATTTTCTCGAAGTCGCTCAGACCTCTTCGGCGGGCTCCAGGATGAAGACCGGGATCACCCGGTCCGTCTTCTTCTGGTAGTCGGCGTACGGCGGGTACGCCGCGACGGCCCGCTCCCACCACTCGTCCTTCTCCGCGCCGGTGATCTCGCGGGCCGTGAAGTCCCGCTTGACCGAGCCGTCCTGGAGCTCGACATGCGGATCGGCCTTGACGTTGTGGTACCAGACCGGGTGCTTGGGCGCGCCGCCCAGCGAGGCGACCACCGCGTAACGCCCGGCGTGCTCGACACGCATCAGCGGGGTCTTGCGGATGCTGCCGCTCTTCGCGCCCCGCGTGGTCAGCACGATGACCGGCATCCCCGTGTCCATGAGCGTGTTCCCCTTGGTGCCGCCGGAGCTCTCGTACAGCTCCACCTGCTCACGCACCCACTGGGTCGGGCTGGGCTCGTACTCGCCCTCAAGAGGCATGGTTTCCGTCTCCTCGTCGTCTGCTACGGCGTTCTCGTACGGGACTGCAACACCGTCCTGAACGGTAATCATCCCCCCGCACAGGGTGGTACACCCAGGACCGCCACGGCGTCGATCTCCGGCCAGATTGCCCCCGCCACCGATCTGGCCGAACTTCTCGTCGCCCTATAGATGCCCCGAGCATCTAATGAAGATCTGCACGACGCACCCTTCGTCTGCGAGGTCTTCCATGACGGAAACGGAACCTGTCGCCTTCCCCCAGGACCGGACCTGCCCCTACCACCCGCCCACCGGCTACGAACCCCTGCGCGCCGCCCGCCCGCTGTCCCGGATCGCCCTCTTCGACGGCCGTCCGGCCTGGCTGGTGACCGGACACGACACCGCCCGCGCCCTGCTCGCCGACCCCCGGCTGTCCACCGACCGCACCCGCGACGGCTTTCCCGCGCCCACGGCACGCTTCGCGGCGATCAAGAACCGGAGGACCGCGCTGCTGGGCGTCGACGACCCGGAGCACCGGGTCCAGCGACGCATGATGGTCCCCAGTTTCACGCTCCGGCGGGCCACCGAACTGCGTCCCCGCATCCAGCGGATCGTCGACGACCGCATCGACGCCATGATCGCCCAGGGGCCGCCCGCCGAGCTGGTGAGCGCCTTCGCGCTGCCCGTCCCGTCGACGGTGATCTGCGCCCTGCTCGGCGTGCCCTACACCGACCACGACTTCTTCGAAGGGCAGTCCCGACGGCTGCTGCGCGGCCCCGCGGCCGCGGACGTCATGGACGCCCGCGATCAACTGGAGGAGTACTTCGACGAGTTGATCGACCGCAAACAGAAACAGCCGGAGCCCGGCGACGGCGTACTCGACGAACTCGTCCACCGGCAGCTGCGGGACGGGGAGCTGACCCGCGAGGAACTGATCGCGCTGGCGATCATCCTGCTGGTCGCCGGCCACGAGACGACCGCCAACATGATCTCGCTCGGCACCTACACCCTCCTCCAGCACCCCGACCGGCTGGCCGAGTTGCGTGCCGACCCCGCGCTGATCCCGAACGCGGTCGAGGAACTGATGCGCATGCTGTCGATCGCCGACGGACTGCTGCGGATGGCCCTGGAGGACATCGAGGTGGCCGGGACGACGATCCGGGCGGGCGAGGGGGTCGTCTTCTCGACCTCGGTCGTCAACCGCGACGAGGACGTCTACGCCGATCCGGACAGCCTGGACTGGCACCGCCCCGCCCGGCACCACATCGCGTTCGGCTTCGGCATCCACCAGTGCCTCGGCCAGAACCTCGCCCGCGCCGAACTGGAGATCGCCCTGCGCACCCTCTTCGACCGGCTGCCCACCCTCCGCCTCGCCGCCCCCGCCGACGAGATCCCCTTCAAGCCCGGCGACACGATCCAGGGGATGCTGGAACTCCCCGTGACCTGGTAGGAGGCCCGCCCATGCACATCGACATCGACAAGGAGGCCTGTATCGGGGCGGGCCAGTGCGCCCTGGCCGCACCGGGCGTCTTCACCCAGGACGACGACGGCTTCAGCGCGCTCCTGCCCGGCCGGGAGGACGGCGACGGCGACCCCATGGTCCGGGAAGCAGCCCGGGCGTGTCCCGTCGCCGCCATCACCGTGTCGGAGACGGTGAGCTGAACCGGCCAGGCGGGTCGAGCACCCCCGGCTCGACCCGCCGCGGCGACGACGTCGTACGAAGTGGTCCGCCGGCCCTCGACGGTGACGGTGAGCGCGGACAGCAGCCGCCTGCGCGGGGCGACGACGGGGCGTCGATCAGGGCGAGGTCCGTGATCTGGGAGCGCTCGCGCAGCGCCACCGTCCCCTCGGCCACCGCGCGGGCGCCCCGCAGTTCCACCGGCAACCCGGGCGGCAGCGCGGCAGAGTCCCGGCGCACCACGTCCGGGGCCGGCACGTCCAGCAGCCCGCCCTGGTCACACCGCGCGCGGTGTGACCAGGAACGCCGACGGCACCGCCGTCGCCTGACCTCAGCGCGGCTCCAGCAGCGTTCGGGCCGCCTCCCGCGCCTGCGCCGCGGGCCGTGTGCTCCGCGTGATGCCCGCTGTCACCATGGCCCCTTCGGCGAGCAGGAAGAGCGGCCCGGCCAGCGCCGCGGGCCGCCCCGCGGCGGCCACGAGTGAGGCGAGGTAGTCCCCGAACGCCCTCTTGTGCGCCCGGACCTGGGCCGCCACCCGGTCCGAGGTCGCGCCCAGCTCGCCGTACGAGTTGATCCACGCGCACCCGCGGAAGCCCTCCTCGCCGAACCACTCCTCCAGCCAGTCGAACACCGCGAGGATCCGTTCCTCAGGGGCCGACCGGAGTTCCACGAACTCGGCCAGCCGCCCCCGCCACCGTCCGTCCCGCCGCTCCAGATAGGCCTCCACCAGCTGCTCCTTCGCCGGGAACAGCTGGTAGAGCCGCTTGAGGGAGACGCCGGACGCGCCCCGTATGTCGTCCATGCCGACGGACTGGATGCCCCGCCCGTAGAACAGCTCCTCGGCGGCGTCCAGCGCCCGCTCGCGGGCCACTGCGCTGTCCATGGACGACCACTCCTTGACGTGAGAACGAGCGTTCTCCTACGGTAGCAGGCAGCCCGGAGAACGTACGTTCTCCCCTTTCCCGGCCGCTTCGGCCACGGAGGATGACATGACCGACCGCCCACCCCTGCCGCCCTTCACCCGCGAGAGCGCCGCCCAGAAGGTGCAGGCCGCCGAGGACGCCTGGAACACCCGCGATCCACAGCGCGTGGCACTCGCCTACTCCGAGGACTCCGTGTGGCGCAACCGCGGCACCTTCGTCACCGGGCGCGCCGAGATCGTCGGGTTCCTCACCGCGAAGTGGGCGCGCGAGCGGGAGTACGCGCTGCGCAAGGACCTGTGGGCCTACGACGGCAACCGCATCGCGGTGCGCTTCCAGTACGAGTGCCAGGACACCGACGGGCAGTGGTGGCGGTCGTACGGCAACGAGCTGTGGGAGTTCGACGAGCACGGGCTGATGACCCGGCGCGAGGCGAGCATCAACGACGTGCCGATCGAGGAGAAGGAGCGCCGGATCCACGGACCACGCCCCGAGACCGAGCGGGGGCTGTCCTTCCCGCTTCAGTAGGGTTCCGGCGTGACCGATCAGGACGAGATACCGCCCTTCTTGTACGTCGTCGTGTGCGCCGCCGGCATCGCGGTGGATGTCGGCAAGCTGATCACCGCCGCGCAGGAGCGGGAGTGGCAGGTCGGCGTCATCGCCACCCCCACCGCGATGAACGGCTTCTTCGACACGGCGGCCGTCGAGGCGGCCACCGGCCACCCGATCCGCTCCGCGTGGCGTCGGCCGGGGGAGCCGCGGCCCTTCCCGGACCCGGACGCGGTCGTGGTGGCCCCGGCCACCTTCAACACGATCAACAAGTGGGCGGCCGGCATCGCCGACACCCTCGCGGTGGGCACGCTGTGCGAGGTGGCCGGCCGGGGCGTCCCGATCGGCGTCCTGACCTGTGTCTCCGACGACCTCGCCGGTCACCCCGCCTACCAGGACAGCCTGATCCGGCTGCGGGGGATGGGCGTGCGCTTCGGACACCCCTACCAGGGCGCCGAGGGCGAGGAGTTCGGATGGGAACGGGCGCTGGATCTGCTCGAGCCGGGAAGATGCTGAAGCGCGAAGTCGTACGCTCCACTTCGGACCTCTCTCGACGTCAGGAGCAGCAACGATGCAGTACGTGAAGCTCGGTTCGACGGGCCTGGACGTCTCGCGGATCTGTCTGGGCTGCATGTCCTACGGCCTGCCGGACCGCGGCGTGCACGAGTGGACCCTCGACGAGGAGGCGTCGCGGCCACTGATCCGGCAGGCCCTGGACGCGGGCATCAACTTCTTCGACACCGCGAACGTCTACTCCGACGGCACCAGTGAGGAGATCGTCGGCAAGGCCCTCACGGACTTCGCGAACCGCGACGAGATCGTGCTCGCGACCAAGGTGAACGGCCCGATGCGGTCCGGGCAGAACGCCGCCGGACTGTCCCGCAAGGCGATCATGACGGAGATCGACCACAGCCTCAGGCGCCTCGGCACCGACTACGTCGACCTCTACCAGATCCACCGCTTCGACCCGCGCACCCCGGTCGAGGAGACGATGGAGGCGCTGCACGACCTGGTGAAGGCGGGCAAGGTGCGCTATCTCGGGGCCAGTTCGATGTACGCCTGGCAGTTCTCCAAGATGCAGTACACGGCCGAGCGGCACGGCTGGACGAAGTTCGTGTCCATGCAGAACCACTACAACCTCCTCTACCGCGAGGAGGAGCGCGAGATGCTGCCGCTCTGCGCCGACCAGGGCGTCAGCGCCCTGCCGTGGAGCCCGCTCGCCCGCGGCCGCCTGACCCGGGACTGGGGCACGGTCACCGACCGCAGCTCCACCGACAACTTCGGCAGCCGCCTCTACCAGGAGGGCGACCGCGCCATCGTCGAGGCCGTCACCCGCATCGCCGGCGACCGGGGCGTCCCGCGCGCCCAGGTGGCCCTGGCCTGGCTCCTGGCCCAGGACACGGTGGCCGCCCCGATCGTGGGAGCGGGCAAGCCGCACCACATCGAGGACGCCGTGGCAGCGGTCGAACTGCAGCTCAGCGAGAAGGAGATCGAGGAGCTGGAGGGACCGTACACGGCCCGTCCGATCGTCGGCCACAGCTGACTAGTGCGGCCCGTGCGGTGCGAACTCCGTGCCGCACGGCCCCGCCCCCTCGCTCTCCGGCAACGGCACCCGCGCACCGCTCATCGACAACGTCCGGTAGTAGTGCCCGATCCGCTCGGTGGAGGCCCCCACGTAGTGCCCGATGAACGACCGGCGGAACCGGTCGGCCGTGCGGTTCGGCTGCGAGCCGTGCACCAGGCTCCCGTTGAAGAACAGAACATCCCCCGGAGCCATGTCGACGGGAACCGCGGCGAGTCCCGGTGGCGGTGCCACGTACTCCCGCGCGAACGACACCTCGGAGTCCGCGAGTTCCGGGCAGAACAGGTCCATCCGGTGCGTGCCCGGGACGACCTCCAGCCCTCCGTTGTCCCGGTCGATCACATCGCAGGCCACCCAGGCCGCGACGCAGGTGCCCGGTTCGACCCGCAGATAGAAGTTGTCCTGGTGCAGCGCCTGCCCCCGCGCCCCCGGCGGCTTGAAGTAGAACATGCTCTGCGCGGCCAGCACTTCCTCCCCGAGCAGCGTCTCCAGCACCTCCCGCAGCCGGGCGTCCAGCAGGAAGCGCAGCGCGAGGTCGTCGATCTCGTGCGGCTGCATCACCCGCGGATACCTCCGCAGCGGATCCGTCTCCTCGCCCGGCGCACTCGGCTCGAAATGCCCCGGCACCGGTCCGCCGGCGTGCAGTGCCGTGAACTCGCCGCACAACCGGTCGATCTCGTCGCGTGCGAACAGCCCGCGAACGACCATGAAGCCGTCCTCCTGGAACTGCCGGACCCCTGTCTCGATGCCTGTGACTGTCATGTGTCCCCTCCCTGGTGAGCTGTGTTCCACTCGTCACGCTAGGCCGCAGCCCGCCCGAGGAGGATGCCCGTGACCGCCGTCGGATTGCCCGAGACTGTCGCACCCGGCGACCCCGGCCCGCCACCGGGCCTTGTGGTCGTCGGCCGCTACGACGAACTCCCGGGCTACACCGTCCACCGACCGCGGGGCGCCGACAGCTGGCTGCTCACCTGGACGGTGGGCGGCCGGGGCACCCTGTGCCAGGGACGGACCGAGACCGGGGCGGGCGCCGGGGACCTGGTGGTGCTCGCGCCCGGCACCCCGCACCGCTACGGCGTCCAACACGGCGCCGACCACTGGCGGTTCTGGTGGGCGCACTGCGGGGCCAGACCGTCCTGGACCGCCTGGCTCGGGCCGCACGGCAGGGGCGACGGCATGTACGTCGTCACCCCGGGCGCCGGGGCCGACGGCCCGAGCGCCCGCATCGAGGCGGCCTTCCACCGGATGCTCGCCGACGCCCGCTGGACCGGCACCGGCACCCCGCCCCAGACCGCCCCGCCCGCGTCCGCACCGGCCGACGACCGGGTCGCCGTCGCCGTGGCCCACGGCACCACCGCCCGCGAACTCGCCCTGTGCGCGCTGGAGGAGGTCGTCCTGCTCACCGTCGGTGCCGCGCGCGGGAACCGGACCGGGACCGGCGTCGACCCCCGGGTGCGGCGCGCCCAGGAGCTGATCGCGGCCGATCCCGGCGCCCCGCACACCGTGCGGTCGCTCGCCGCCGAAGTGTCGCTGTCGCCGTCCCGGTTCGCCCACCTCTTCACCCGGCAGCTGGGCCGGTCACCGATGCGGGAGCTGCGCGAGTCGCGCCTGAACCATGCCGCCCGACTGCTGGAGAGCACCGACCTGTCCGTGGAACGCGTCGCCGCCGTTTCCGGTTTCGCCAGCCCTTTCCACTTCAACCGGGTCTTCCGTGCCCGCTACGGGACTCCGCCCGGGGCCTACCGGACCACCGGGCCAAAGGTTGGGACCTGACCTCGCGGGGCGATCCGGACGTGGTGTGGAGTGCCGGTTCAATGGTTGGTGCGGACGAGGTGCCGCGCCAAGTGAATCCCGTTTCCAATTACGGTGGCCGAATAAGGCGGCAATCCGCAGTCACCGGGCTTGACGAATCGTCAAACCTCCACAGGCCGAACGCTATGCACAAAACCGAGAGATCTCTTGTTACGCGTCGCTGACCTGTGCAAAGGTGTGCGTTGTCGGCGCACGGACAATACATTTTCTCCCTGTGCGCTCTCGACCCCTCCGTACGCCCTTCACGCTTCAAAAGAGCTGTCCCAGGCGGACGTACCCATTGGTATGGACTTTATGCAACGCAGCATGCCCTCGGGAGGAAATGCCGCCGTGAGTGACGCAGGCCTGTCGAATTCCCCGTCTCCGGTTCGCCCGTACGACGTCACGGACGAGCAGCTGAGCGCCGAGCTCAAGAAGTGGAGCGGCACGACGCCGGCCCTGCAGCCCGTCGGTGAACTCCTCGACCGGCACTGGGAAGCCGCCTTCGCCTACGCGCGGCTGTGCACCGACGGTCCGCGCCCCGCGGGCATGCTCACCACGGCCGCGTTCACGCGCCTGTTCGGCGAATCCCTGCGCCACACGGGTCCGACCGCCGCCTGGCGGCCCCATCTGCTCGTCACCGTCCGCCGGATCGCGGCCGAGTGGGACTCCGACGGCCGACGGGAGATGCTCCACCCCGCGCTGAGAACCGAGGCGGGCGGCGACAGAGCCGCGGCCCGCCTGTTGCCCCCAGCCGAGCGGCGTCTGCTGTCCGGTGCCTTCCAGCGGCTGCAGCAGTCGGCCCGCTGTCTGCTGTGGCACACCGAGGTCGAGGCCGAGCCGCTCGGCGTCCCCGCGGCCCTCCTCGGCCTGGACGAGGAGGATGCCGGCGTCGAACTCCGCCGGGCCCGCGAGCGGCTGCGCGAGGAGTGCCTCCAGGTCCACCGCGAGCTCGCCCCCGAGCAGGAGTGCCGGCACTATCTGCGGCTGCTCGACGTGACGTTCCGGCGCGGCGGTGCCGAGCTCGACCCCGATCTTCACGAGCATCTGCAGCGGTGCCGGCACTGCATGCACACCGCCGACCAGCTGCACCAGTTCAACGGGCAGCTCGGCCTCGCTCTCGCCGAGGCCGTGCTCGGCTGGGGCGCCGCCGCCTACGTGGAATCACGGATGAGCGTCGACGACGCGGAAGCGGCACAGGAAGCGCAACTACACGCGCCGAGCGGACCGTTCGCGGGTGAGGCCTTCGGCGTTCCGATGCCGCCCGCCGCCCCACCCCGGGGTCCCGCCTCCACCGGTCCGGGGCCCGTCGCCCCCGGCCCCCGCGTCCGTGCGCGCTCCGCCTCCCGGCACTCCGCCCACAAGGCCTCCCGCCGTACCTCCCGCCGCAACCTCACCGCGGCCGTCCTGACGGTGAGCGGGCTCGTCGTCCTCCCCCTGGTCATGTGGTCCTCGTTCCACTCGGACGGCAGCGGCCCGGCCGACGCCGCCCCCTCCGAGGCGCCCGGCGCCGACACGGCCTCCTCGACCACCGACCCGTCCCGGGCCGGGGCGGGCGAGGCGCGCCAGGGCGACCTGCGCGGACGCCTGCACAACGTCGAGTCCGGGCTGTGCGTCGGCGTCGTCGGCAAGAAGATCGCCCAGGGAGTCGAGACCGGGCTCGCCGAGTGCTCCGGGGCCGAGGGCCAGCAGTGGACGTACGAAACGGACGGACTGCTGCGCAGCGCCGCCGACCCCGACCTGTGCCTGGACTCCCACCTCGGCTTCTCGGTGCGGCTCGCACCCTGCACGGGCGCCACCTCGCCCGGCGCCAAGAACGTCCGCTACGACTTCACCCTCCAGGGCACCCTGGTGCCGCGCTGGGACCAGGACCTCGCGCTGACCCCGGCCGCCACCGACGGATCCGGAGCGCTGGTCCTGAAGAACCGCGACGACGGGCCCGCCCAGCGTTGGGTCTTCGACACCTCGAAGCCCGACCCCCAGATGGAGGCGGTCAACTGGGACGCCGACAGCAGCCCCACGCCGACCCCGAAGTCCGCCCCCGCGCCCTCCAGGACGCCCACACCGACCCCGACGGCGTCCGCCACACCGACGGCCACGCCGACACCGCCGACACCGCCGACCAACCCGTACCCCGGCGACAACTGCTCCACCAACCCGTACTACTGCTACGGGGGCGGCCAGCCCGGCGGCTACGGCGGTGGTTACGGCTACGGCGGTGGCTATGGGTACGGCGGTGGCTACGGGTACGGAGGCGGCGGCTTCGGAGGCGGGCGCTGACCCCGTTCAGGCTCCGACGAGCTGCAGCGAGCCCCACAGGGCCACCACCGCTGCGGCGAGCGCGGTCGGCACGGTCAGCAGGCCGAGCCGGGTGAACTCCCCGAGCTCCACCTCGTGGTCGTCCCGGTGCAGGATGCGCCGCCACAGCAGCGTGGCCAGGGACCCGGCGTAGGTGAGGTTCGGGCCGATGTTCACCCCGAGCAGCACCGCGAGGACGGCGCCGGGCCCGGCCGCGGCGGTGAGCGGCAGCAGGACCAGGACCGCGGGCAGGTTGTTGATCAGGTTCGCCAGTACGGCGGCCAGCGCGGCGATCCCGAGCAGCGCGACGATTCCCGTCCCGTCGGGCAGGACGTGGTGCAGGGCGTCGGCGAGCCCGTTGTCGACGACCGCGCGCACCACGACGCCGAGCGCGAGCACGAACGCCAGGAAGGCCGGTGCCGCCGCCCGCACCACCGTGACCGGGGTGGCCTTCCGGCGGACGAGAGCGCGGCCCGCCAGGACGAGCGCGCCCGCGCAGGCGACCCAGGCGGGATCGACGCCGAACGCGGAGGCCACCACGAACCCGGCCAGTGTGCAGCCGACCGTGACCAGCGCGAACAGCGGGAGCGCGGGCTCCTCGGAGGGCTCGGGGGAGTGGTCGACGACGGTGAGGTCGGTGTCGAAGAAACGCCGGAAGACCACGTACTCGACGGCGATCGCCGCCAGCCAGGGCAGCGCCATCAGCAGTGCGAACCGGGTGAAGCTCACCCCGCTCGCCTCGAACGCGAGCAGATTGGTGAGGTTCGACACCGGCAGCAGCAGCGAGGCCGTGTTCGACAGATGCGCGCAGGCGTAGACGTGCGGCTTCGCGCGGGCCCCCATGCGGGAGGCGGTGACGAGCACCACCGGCGTCAGCAGCACCACGGTGGCGTCCAGGCTGAGCACCGCCGTGATCGCCGAAGCCAGCCCGAACACCCCGGTCAGCAGCCGCCCGGGCGAGCCCGCCGCCCGCCGGGCCAGCCAGGCCCCGCAGGCATGGAACAGCCCCTCCACGTCACAGAAGTGAGCGAGCACCAGTACCGCCGCCAGGAACCCGACCACCGGTCCCAACCGCTCGGCCTCCGCCCAGGCGTGGTCCGGGGAGATCGCCCCGGTGAGGACCGCGAGCCCCGCCGCCGGGACCGCGACCACGGCCTCCGGCCAGCCGAAGGGGCGCAGGACCGCCCACACGAGTACGGCGACGAGCAGGGCGACGGACAGGGCTTCGGCGAGCGGGGTGTTCAGGGCAAATCCTTCGGGACGCGAGCAGATCGTGCCCGGTCATGAAATCAGGCCGGAGTAAGAACCTGGTCAGTGCCCCCCGACCGCGACCCGCGCCCGTTCAGGCTCCGGTGCCGGGGCTGAAGGGGATCAGCCGCACCGACGACTCGTTGCCGGACACCGGGACCTGACCGGACTTCCACGCCACCTTCAGCGGGTCCTCCTCGTCCGGCGGGGTCACCACAAGGGCGGCAGGGGTGGCCGTTCCCGCCCCGCTGACCTCGGGGTTCGCGAAGGACAGTCCGGCCCAGGCGCTCTGACCCGGCGCCAGCTTCACCGTCTCGGGCTCGGCGGAGGAGCGCTTCGGGTCCGGGCCCAGCTGCTTGCCGGAGGCGTCGACGAAGGCGGTGCCCGGATAGCCGTACAGGGTGCAGGTGCGGCTCGACTCGTTCGTCAGCACGACCGGGAAGTTCTCCTGCCCGGCGCCCGGGTTGTTGCGGCCGACGGAGGCGCTCAGGTCGGAGGTGTGGCAGCGGGTTCCGCCAGCGGGGGACTGCGGTGCGGACGGGGTGAGGGAGTTGCTCACCGCGTCGGTCGGTACGCCGCTCGGCGCGCTGCTGGTGCCGTCGGACGGTGTCGTGGTGCCGGACCCCGTGCGCGGGGCGTTCGCCGTGTCGTCGCCGCTGCCGCAGCCCGCCAGCAGACCGGCCATCGCGACCGAACTCGCGAGCAGGGCCGCCCGCCGCACACCCAGGGACCTGATCGTCATGTCTCCACACTCCCGGAGAAGAAAAAGTTCGCTCACTCCTCGTCGAGGAGTCCGATCTCCGCCCAGATCGTCTTGCCCTCGGCCGTGTGCCGGCTGCCCCAGCGCTGGGTGAGCTGCGCGACCAGGAGCAGACCCCGGCCGCCCTCGTCCCACGTCTTGGCGCGCCGCAGGTGCGGGGCGGTGTGGTTGGTGTCGGAGACCTCGCAGATCAGCGTGGTCTCGTCATGGATGAGCCGCAGCCGGATGGGACGGGCGCCGTACCGGATCGCGTTCGTCACCAGCTCGCTCACCACCAGCTCCGCCGTGAACGACGCCTCGCTCAGGTCCCAGCGATCCAGCTGCTGGACGACCTGCTTGCGGACGGGCGCCACCAGCGCCGGGTCGGCCGGGATGTCCCAGGTCGCCACCTGGGAGGCGGGCAGGCCGAGGGTGCGGGCCAGCAGCAGGGCCACGTCGTCGGTGGAGCCGGCGGGCGGGAGCAGCGCCTGCAGCAGCCGGTCGCAGGTCTCGTCCAGGGAGTCGGAGGGAACGGCCAGGGCCTCGCACAGCAGCGCGTGACTGGCGTCCACGTCCCGCTCCCGGGACTCGATCAGACCGTCCGTGAACAGGGAGAGCACGCTCCCCTCGGGCAGTGCCAGCTCGGCGGACTCGAACGGCAGCCCGCCCAGGCCCAGCGGTGGCCCCGCGGGCAGGTCCACCTCGCGTGCCGCCCCTCCCGGCGTCAGCATCACGGGCGCCGGATGCCCGGCCCGGGCCAGCGTGCAGCGCCGCGACACCGGGTCGTAGACCGCGTAGAGACAGGTGGCCCCGACCTCGCCTGGGCTGCCCTCGTGTCCGGCCTCCGCGGACAGCCGTACGACGAGGTCGTCGAGGTGGGTGAGCAGTTCGTCCGGGGCCAGGTCGATGTCGGCGAGGGTGCGCACGGCGGTGCGCAGCCGGCCCATCGTCGCGGAGGCCTGGATGCCGTGCCCGACCACGTCCCCGACGACCATCGCGACCCGCATCCCCGACAGCGGGATCACGTCGAACCAGTCGCCGCCCACCCCCGCCCGCGCGGCCGGAAGATAACGCGACGCCGCCTCCACGGCGGCCGTGCGCGGCAGGGAGCGGGGCAGCAGACTGCGCTGCAGGGCGAGGGCGGTCTCGCGCTCGCGGGAGAACCGACGGGCGTTGTCGATGCAGACGGCGGCCCGCGCGGTGATCTCCTCGGCCAGCAGCACATCGTCCGGGGTGAAGGGGTCGGGCCGTCGGTAGCGGGTGAAGACCGCGACCCCGAGGGTCTGGCCGCGGGCCTGGATCGGTACGGACATCGTGGAATGGACGCCGAACTCCTTGACCCGCTCACCGCGGGTTCTGTTCCAGTTGAGCCACTGGTCCAGGCGCCCGGAGGCCACCGTGGCGACGATGGTGCGGCCCGCCACCAGAGAGTCGGCCTGCGGTGAGGTGGTGGGATACACCTCGGTGTGCCCGGGCTTCATCACGGCCATCGGGTTGCCGGGGTCCACGGAATGGTGGGCGGCGCGGCGCAGTTCGACCGGTGCCGCGAGCTGGGTCGGGGCACTGCCGCTCTCCTGCGTGTCCAGCAGGTCGACGCTCACGAAGTCGGCGAGCGACGGAATGCACACGTCCGCCAGTTCCTGGGCCGTACGGGTGACGTCGAGGGTGGTGCCGATACGCACGCTCGCCTCGTTGACCAGCTGGAGCCGCTCACGGGCGAGGTAGTGCTCGGTGAAGTCGTGTCCGGTCAGACAGGCTCCCCGCACCCGTCCCGAGTCGTCGGTGAGCGGCGCGATGCGGGTCAGCATCCCGGCCGCGCGGTCGAGGCCGCTGGGACGGACGTACCCCTCGATGTCGCGTGGCCGCCCGGTGGCGAGCACATCGGCGACGAGATCCTCGATCTCCGCGTTCTCCCGGCGGACGCCGATGTCCGTGATCCTCAGTCCCCTGACCTCGTGGTCGGGCAGGTCGATCAGCTCGGCCATCCGGTCGTTGATCCAGCGCAGCCGCAGCCGCTCGTCGCAGACCAGCATGGGACAGGGAGACTGGTCCAGCGCGGCCGCGGTCACCACGTCGTCCGGCGGGTCGAGCTCCGTGTGGTCGGGCCGGACGGCGACCCGCCATTCGGCCCGGTCCCCTCGCGGCGGCCTGCGGAGCGCGAGCAGGTGGACGGAGACCGTGCGACCGTCCCGGTGCCGCAGAGCGAGATCGCCGCTCCAGCGCGGGCCGACGACGGCGGCCAGGGCATCCGGCTGGGCCAGCAGGGCCGCGGCGGGGCGGCCCAGCACCTCGTGGGCGTCGTACCCCAGCAGCCGCCGGGCACCGACGCCCCATCTGGCCACGGCGCCCCGGTCGTCGATGACGGCCCGCGCGGTCGAGGCATCGTCGAACGGATCCACCGGCCTCATCGTCGCCACTCCATCGCGCCTACGCACAGTGATCAGCTGCGTAAATTGAGTCCCAGCCTAGTGCGTCCCGCCCGCCAGTGAACGCCGATCCCACCGGTACGGGGCGGCGGCGCGCGAAGGCGAGTGGGCCGTCCGTGGGGACGGCCGGGGCAGAAGGCGCTTTCCGCACCCTTGACGGACCTGAGTGGCACGTCGTCAGATTCTGTGTGTTCACGATCAGTTGTGAGTACTTCTGGGCCCTGATGAGGGAGAGCCGCCATGACCGTCACTCGCAGATCGGTTCTGCTCGCTTCCACGGCCGCCCCGGCCGCGGGCGCGCTCCTGGCCACCCCGGTGGCCCAGGCCGCCGAGTCCGCCGGGAACGCGTCCGGCCGCCGTACCGTCGCGCTGCGCGACGGCTGGCGCTTCGCGCTGGTCGATCCGGGCGGGATCACCGACCCGACGGGGGAGTACACGGACGCCGCGGCCCCGGGGTACGACGACTCGGGGTGGCGCGAGATCGCGGTGCCGCACGACTGGAGCATCGAGCTCGCCCCGACCACCGAGAACGGCACCACCAGCGGTACCGGCTTCTTCCCCGGCGGCCTGGGCTGGTACCGCCTCGCCTTCACCCTGCCGTCCGCCTTCGCCGGCAAGCGGATCTCGGTGGAGTTCGACGGCGTCTACATGGACTCGTACGTCTACTGCAACGGCACCGAGGCCGGACGGCACCCCTACGGCTACACCGGCTTCGCCCTCGACCTCACCGACCTGCTCCACACCGACGGCACCACCGAGAACGTGATCGCGGTCAAGGTGCAGAACCGGCTCCCCAGCAGCCGCTGGTACTCGGGCAGCGGAATCTACCGCGAGGCCCGCCTGGTCGTCACCGATCCGGTGCACGTGGAGCGCTGGGGCACCCAGGTCACCACGCCGGAGATCACCGCAGAGCGTGCCCGTGTCAGGGTGCGGACCTCGGTGGTCGACGAGTCCGGCACGGCGGGGCCGGTCGAGATCCGCTCACGGATCAAGGACCCCCGGGGCCGGACCGTGGCCCGCACGGCCACCACGATCACGGTCGGGACGAAGGCGTCGGAGACCCATGAACTCACCG
The DNA here is from genome assembly GCF_001514145.1 of Streptomyces canus. Classification (GTDB taxonomy): domain Bacteria; phylum Actinomycetota; class Actinomycetes; order Streptomycetales; family Streptomycetaceae; genus Streptomyces; species Streptomyces canus. The sequence goes on along the minus strand of NZ_KQ948656.1, from coordinate 941,767 downwards.
TCCCCGAACCCCGGTTGTGGGACATCTCGACGCCCCACCGCTACACCCTGGAGACCGAACTCCGCCGCGACGGCAAGCTCGTCGACACCTACCGCACCCCGTTCGGCCTGCGCACCTTCCGGTTCGATCCGGACGAGGGCTTCCATCTCAACGGCACCCACCACAAGATCAAGGGCGTCGACCTCCACCACGACCTGGGCGCCCTCGGCGCGGCCGTCAGCATCGACGCGATCCGCAGGCAGATGACCCTCATGAAGTCGATGGGGGTCAACGCCTTCCGCACCTCCCACAACCCGCCCTCCCCGGAGATGATCCAGGTCTGTGAGGAACTGGGCATCGTGATGCTGGTGGAGGCGTTCGACTGCTGGCGCACCGGCAAGACGCGCTACGACTACGGCCGGTTCTTCGACGAGTGGTGCGAGAGGGACGCGACCGAGATGGTCCTCGCGGCCCGCAACTCGCCCGCGGTGCTGCTGTGGTCGATCGGCAACGAGATCCCCGACTCGACGTCCACTGCCGGACTCGCCATGGCCGACCGGATCATCGCCGCGATCAGGGCCGTCGACGACACCCGCCCGCTGATCATCGGCTCCGACAAGTACCGCCGCCTGCCCGCCAAGGGCTCGGCGGCCGATCTGATGCTGGCCAAGCTGGACGGGCTCGGTCTCAACTACAACACGGCCAAGTCGGTGGACCAGCTGCACGCCGCCTATCCGCACCTCTTCCTCTTCGAGTCCGAGTCGTCCTCCGAGACCTCGACCCGCGGCGCCTACCAGGAGCCCGAGCACCTCAACACCGGCGAGAACCACACGCCGGGCAGGCGGGACACCTCGTCGTACGACAACAACCTCGCCTCCTGGACCATGAGCGGCGAGTACGGTCACAAGAAGGACCGGGACCGGAAGTGGTTCGCCGGGCAGTTCCTCTGGTCGGGCATCGACTACATCGGGGAGCCCACGCCGTACGACGTCTTCCCCGTGAAGGCGTCCTTCTTCGGCGCGGTCGACACCGCCGGTTTCCCGAAGGACATGTACCACCTCTTCCGCAGCCAGTGGGTCGACGAACCGATGGTCCATCTCGTTCCGATGACCTGGAACCACGCGGCAGGCGACACGGTCGAGGTGTGGGCGTACGCCAACGTCCCCACCGTCGAGCTGTTCCTCAACGGCACGTCCCTCGGCACCCGGACCTTCGACACCAAGAAGACCACCGACGGCCGGGTGTACCTCGAGACGACGGAAGCCACCGGCGACGACAAGACCTTCACCGACGGCCCCTACCCCGGCAGCTACACCAGCCCGAACGGCAGCGCGGGCAAGCTCCATCTGACCTGGAAAGTGCCCTACGCGCCGGGTGAGTTGAAGGCCGTGGCCCGCAGGAACGGCAAGGTGGTCGCCACCGACGTGCTGCGTACGGCGGGCAAGCCCCATGCCGTACGCCTCACCGCCGACCGCACGTCGCTTGCCGCGGACGGCCGTTCGCTGGCCTTCGTCACGGCGGACGTCGTCGACTCCCGGGGTGTGGTGGTGCCCGACGCCGAGCACCTGATCACCTTCGCGGTCAGGGGCGGCTCTCTCGCCGGTCTCGACAACGGCCGCGAGGAGAGTGCCGAGCGCTACCAGGCCACCACCCGGACCGCCTTCCACGGAAAGGCCCTCGCGATCGTGCGCTCCGGCACCGAGCCGGGGGTTCTCAAGGTCACGGCGAGCGCGGAGGGCCTTCGGGCGGGCAGCGCGAAGGTGCGTACCACCCCGTCCCGGTCGGTCGCCGTCACCGAGCCGGCCGCCTTCACCCCCGACCTTCAGGCGCCCGCGAACTACCCGCAGGCGGACGCGAGTTACTCCGGCCGACCGGACACGCTCCCGGCCGCGATGCTGGACGGCGACCCGGCCACCGGCTGGTCCAACGCCTTCAGCAAGGCCGCCACCGCCCTGCTGCCCGCCTTCAGCGGGGCGAGGGCAAAGGACTGGGTCTGCGTGGACTTCGGGCGGACCAGGACCTTCGACCGGGCGGAGGTCTCCTTCACGCTGAGCGCGACCCACGGCCTGCCTGCCGCCGTCGAGGCCGCGGTGTGGGACGGCAGGCGATATGCGCCCGTCGACGGTGTGTCCGTGGCGTGGGCCACCGCCTCCGACGAGCCGACGGTGATCACCTTCGCCTCCGTGCGGGGCTCACGCGTCCGGCTGACGATGACCAGTGCCTCGCCGGGCGGGCCCAAGGGTGCCGTGCGGATCAGCAAGTTGGAGATACCGGCCGTCTGAGAGAACGGTCCGGGCGGGATTCCGTCCCGTCCGGACCGTTGACGGAGTGTCATGCCTGCAACAAGCATGGCTGCGTCCGCATCTGGGAGCGCTCCCATCAAGAGCGTCACCCGCACCTCACTGGAGGAGCCCAGACGTGAAACGACGCAGAACCACCTTGTTGTGCCTGACGGCCTTACTGGGAACGGCACTTGTGGCCACGCCCGCGTCCCCGGCCGCCGCCGACGAGGTCGAGCAGCTCAAGAACGGCACCTTCGACACCACCACCGAGCCCTGGTGGACAAGCAGCAACGTCACCGCGGGCCTGTCCGGCGGACAGCTGTGCGCGGACGTGCCGGGCGGCACCGCCAACCGCTGGGACGCCGCCGTCGGCCAGAACGACGTCACCCTCGTGAAGGGGGAGTCGTACAAGTTCTCCTTCACCGCGAACGGTACGCCCGAAGGGCACGTCCTCAGGGCGATCGTGGGGCTGCAAGTGGCGCCCTACGACACCTACTTCGAGGTGAGCCCCCAGCTGAGCGTCTCCGGGAACTCCTACTCCTACACGTTCACCTCGCCCGTCGACACCGCCCAGGGCCAGGTAGGTTTCCAACTCGGCGGCAGCGCCGACCCATTCCGCTTCTGCATGGACGACGTGTCCCTGCTGGGCGGGGTTCCGCCCGAGGTGTACGAGCCCGACACCGGACCGCGCGTGCGCGTCAACCAGGTGGCCTATCTGCCCGCCGGGCCGAAGAACGCCACCTTGGTCACCGACGCCACGGCGAAGCTGCCCTGGCAGCTGAAGAGCGCCTCCGGCACCGTCGTCGCCCACGGCTGGACCGTGCCGCGCGGCACCGACGTCTCCTCCGGGCAGAACGTCCACTCCATCGACTTCGGCGCCTACCAGAAGCGCGGCGCGGGCCTCACCCTGGTCGCGGACGGCGAGGCCGGCCGGCCCTTCGACATCGGCACGGGCGCCTACGAACAGCTCCGGCTCGACGCGGCGAAGTACTACTACACCCAGCGCAGCGGCATCGCGATCCGCGACGACCTGCGCCCGGGCTACGGACGCGCCGCCGGGCACGTGAACTCGGCCCCCAACCAGGGCGACAAGGACGTGCCCTGCCAGCCGGGGGTGTGCGACTACACCCTCGACGTCACCGGCGGCTGGTACGACGCCGGCGACCACGGCAAGTACGTGGTGAACGGCGGCATCTCCACCTGGGAGGTGCTGAGCACGTACGAGCGCGAGCTGCTGGCCCGCACAGGTCAGCCCGCGAAGCTCGGCGACGGCACCCTCGCCATCCCCGAGAGCGGCAACAAGGTGCCCGACATCCTCGACGAGGCCCGCTGGGAGCTGGAGTTCCTGCTCAAGATGCAGGTGCCGGACGGGCAGCCGCTGGCCGGGATGGCGCACCACAAGATCCACGACGAGCAGTGGACCGGCCTGCCGCTCATGCCGAGCGACGACCCGCAGAAGCGTGAACTGCACCCGGCGTCCACCGCGGCGACCCTGAACCTGGCCGCGACCGCCGCGCAGGCCGCCCGCCTGTACAAGCCCTACGACAAGGCGTTCGCGGCGAAGGCCCTGGCGGCCGCCCGCAAGGCCTGGACCGCGGCACTCGCCCACCCCGACCTGTACGCCTCGGAGAGCGACGGCACCGGAGGCGGCACCTACGCCGACAACAACGTCACCGACGAGTTCTACTGGGCGGCGGCCGAGTTGTACCTCACCACGGGCGAGAAGGCGTTCCAGGACCACGTGCTCGCCTCGCCGGTCCACACCGCCGACATCTTCACCCCCGTCGGCTACGACTGGGCCCGCACGGCCGCGGCGGCCCGCCTGGACCTGGCGACGGTGCCGAGCAGGCTGCCCGGCCGGGACAAGGTGCGGCAGTCGGTCGTCAAGGGTGCCGACCGCTACCTGGCCACGCTGAAGGCCCACCCGTACGGCATGCCGTACGCCCCGGAAGGCAACCTCTACGACTGGGGCTCCAACCACCAGATCCTGCACAACGGGATCGTCATCGCCACCGCCTACGACATCACGGGGGCCACGAAGTACCGTGACGGCGCTCTCCAGGGCATCGACTACATCTTCGGGCGCAACGCGCTGAACATCTCGTACGTGACCGGCTACGGCGAGGTCAACTCCCACAACCAGCACGCCCGTTGGTACGCCCACCAGCTCGACCCGAGCATGCCGAACCCGCCGAGGGGCACCCTCGCCGGCGGGCCGAACTCGGGCATCCAGGACCCCTACGCACAGAGCAAACTCCAGGGCTGCGTCGGCCAGTTCTGCTACATCGACGACATCCAGTCCTGGTCGACCAACGAGCACACCATCAACTGGAACTCCGCTCTGACCCGGATGGCGTCCTTCGTGGCGGATCAAGGCTGACCTTCGCGTGCTCCACCAGCTCACCGGGCCGTTCGTGCGCGGTGAGCGTGTGGAGCCGGGCCTGATCGAGCGGCTGGTGCACCTCGACGTACTCACCGTGCGGCAGCCGCTTGATCACACCGGTCTCCCGGCCGTGCAACACCAGCTCCCGGTCCCGGAGTTGCAGACCCAGGCAGATCCGCCGGGTGGCGACGAAGACGACCGCCGGGACGACGAACATCCCGATCCGCACGGCCCAGGTGACCGTGTTGATCGACAGGTGCAGCCGCGTCGCCACGATGTCGTTGCCGCCGCCCGCCAGCAGGATCAGGTACAGGCTGATCCAGGACGCGCCGATCGCCGTACGGACCGGCTTGTTGCGCGGGCGGTCGAGGAGGTGGTGCTCCCGCTTGTCCTTGGTGAACCGGGCCTCCAGGAACGGGTAGACGCCGATGAAGACCAGCAGCAGCGGGAAGATCACGACCGGTATCAGGACTCCGAGGATCAGCGTGTGGCCCCACAGGGTCACCTCCCAGCCCGGCATCACCCGCACCAGTCCCTCCGCGAACCCCAGGTACCAGTCGGGTTGGGCGCCCGTGGAGACCTGGTCGGCGCGGTAGGGGCCGTACGACCAGACGGGGTTGATGCTCGCCACCGCCGCGATGAGCGTGAGCGCCCCGAACACCAGGAAGAAGAACCCGCCGGCCTTCGCCAGGTACACCGGGAAGAACGGTGTCCCGACCACATTGCGTTCGGTCTTTCCGGGGCCCGCGAACTGGGTGTGCTTGTGGTGGACGACCAGGATCAGATGGGCCACCACGAGCGCCGCCATGATGCCGGGGATGACCAGGATGTGCAGCGAGTAGAAGCGGGCCACGATGTCATGGCCCGGGAACTCGCCGCCGAACAGGAACATCGCCAGATACGTCCCGACGATCGGCACCGACAGGGTGGCGCCGTAGACGAACCTCATGCCCGTGCCCGACAGCAGGTCGTCCGGCAGCGAGTAGCCGAAGAGGCCCTCGAACAGGCCCAGGAACAGCAGTGCCCAGCCGAACAGCCAGTTGACCTCGCGCGGCTTGCGGAACGAGCCCGTGAAGAAGTGCCGCATCATGTGCGTGAGCATCGCCGCGACGAAGATCAGGGCCGACCAGTGGTGCAGCTGCCGGATCAGCAGCCCGCCGCGCACGTCGAAACTGATGTCCAGCGTCGAGGCGTACGCCTCCGACATCCGCACGCCGTTCAGCGGCGTGTAACTGCCGTGGTACGTCACCTCGTTCATCGACGGATGGAAGAACAGGGTCAGCCACACCCCGGTCAGGATCAGCACGACGAAGCTGTACAGACAGATCTCGCCGAGCAGGAAGGACCAGTGGTCCGGGAAGACCTTGCGCAGGTACTTCGCGCCGAGTGTGCGGGTGCCGAGCCGTCCGTCGAGCCAGCCGGACAGCCGCTCGCCCTTCCCCGGCTCAGCCGGGCGTTCCGCCGTGGTCACGCCTCCTCCTTCTGCACATGCGTGAGCTTGTCGGGATTGGTCACGACGAAGAGGTTCGAGACCCGGTCGCCCTCCGGTGTGAGGTCCAGGACGATCACCGCGTACGGCGAGTCGTGGTCGAACAGCACGGCCGCGTCATCGCCGTTGACGCGGCGGTAGCGCAACTCCAGGCCGAGGGCCTGCGCCCCGCCCCGCTTCGCGTACCCGTTGAGCAGCCGGGCCGCCTTCTCCCGCCCGCGCACCGGACGCAGGGCCTGCCTGCGCATGCCGCCGCCGTCCGTCCACACCGTCACGTCCGGCGCGAGGATCTCCATCAGCTCGGCGATGTCCCCGCCGACGGCGGCCCGCACGAACCGCTCGGTCGCCTCCCGGCGGACCCGGGGATGGGCCTCGTACAGCGGGCGGCGGGCGTGCACATGGGCCCGCGCGCGGTGCGCCAACTGCCGTACGGCGGCCGGGGTGCGGTCGATGATCTCCGCGATCTCGGTGTGGGCGTAACCGAAGACCTCGTGCAGCACGAACACCGCGCGCTCCAGCGGGGACAGCGACTCCAGGACCACCAGCATCGCCAGCGACACGGACTCGGTGCGCAGCGCGGGGTCGTCGGCGCCGGCCTCGTCGGTCACCAGGGGCTCGGGCAGCCACGGGCCGACATACGTCTCGCGGCGGCGGTTGACCACGGCCCGCCGCTGGAGCGCGTGGTTGACGGCGATCCGGACCAGATAGGCACGTGGGTTGTCGATCCCGCCGGCGCCCCGGCGCGACCACGACAGCCAGGTGTCCTGGAGCACGTCCTCGGTGTCGGTGACGCTGCCCAGCATGTTGTAGACGACGCCGAACAACAGCTCCCGGTGCTCGACGAAGACACCGGTCGCCTCTTCGGTGTCGGGAACGGGGATCTCGGACATCTCGTGTGGCCTCCCAGTAGCGCGCTCACTACTGCGAGGCCTTCGGGGCGCCGGAATGTGACATCCGACGGTCGAATGTGACCCACGCCTCACCGTGGCCGAGGCGGGGCGGCTAGGACGCGTCGTGGAAGACGATCCCGAGCGCGTGCCGCCGGCCGGAGCGCACGACGCTCACCCCGTGCCGCATCGCCCCGGCCGCCCAGCCGCGCTTGCTGCGCACCGGCCGGTCCCGGGTCGTGAAGACCACGCCATGGCCCCGGGGGAGGACGGTCGCCGTGCCCCGGGACTGGGCCCGGGGACGCTGCTCGACCATCAGGAACTCGCCGCCGGTGTAGTCGGTGCCGTACCCGTCGAGGCCGACCACCACCTGCAGCGGGAAGACCAGGTCGCCGAAGACGTCCCGGTGCAGCGCGTTCCAGTCGCCCTGCGTGTAGCGCAGCAGGATCTGCGCCGAGCGGTCCTGCCCGGCCGCATGACAGTGCTCCAGCCACTCCTCCAGGGAGTCCGGCCACGGTGCCGGGCGTCCCAGACGGGCCGCCCAGTCACGGGCGACGGGCAGCAGGCGGGGATAGAGCGCGGCGCGCAGCGCGGACACCGGGGCGGGCAGGTCGTGGGTGAAGTAGCGGTACTCACCCGATCCGAAGCGGTGGCGTGCCATGTCCACGGTGGTCCGGAAGAGCTCCGGCTTCTCGTACAGCGCTGTCAGGTCCCGGCACTCGTCGGGCGTCAGCAGCGGTGCCGTCGGGGCGCAGCCGTGCGCGTCCAACTCGGCGGCGAGGGCGGCCCAGTCGGTCTCGGCGACCCGGGCGGCGGCCAGGTCGGGGGTGACGGTCATGTCGGTTCCTCCTCGCCTTCGAGTGTGGGACGCCCGACGTCGCGCGTCCGGCGGGAATCGGACACCGTGCTCGCACCCCTTCGGTACCGCTCGACAAGTGATGTGACCTGCGGATATTTACGGTTGAGTACCCGCGAGGTACCGTGAAGGCATGCCAGCTCTCAACGTGGAGTTCAGCGATCGCGAGCTAGAGGACCTGCGGCAGATCGCCAAGGAGCGCGGTACGTCGATGAAGGCCCTCGTGCGGGAGGCCGCCGCGGCCGACATCGCCCGGCACCGGGCCCTCAAGGAAGGCGCGGAAGCGTTCCGGCGGTTCTTCTCCGCCCACGCCGACGAGTTCGCCGCCGCCTTCCCGGAGGACGAACCGGCCGCCAGGGGCGCGGGGCGGGTCGGCTGACCGATGGCTTCCGTCGTTCACATCGACGTGCCCTGGCTGCTCCAACGGCACGAAGAGGTCCTGCCCGAGCAGCCCACGATCAACGACTTCTCGGCCCTCGTCGCCGCCGTCGCCCGGCATCGCGTCGACCCGCCCCGCCTGGGCGTCGACTCCGACCCGGCCTGGCGCGCCGCCGCCCTTCTTCACACCCTGGCGCTGCTCAAGCCCTTACCGTCGGCCAACGCCCGCTTCGCCTGCGCCACCGCCGTGGCCTACATGTTCGTCAGCGGCGTCGGCATCGACCCGCCTTACGGCGCCCTCGTCGACCTCGCCCGCGATCTGATCTCCGGCAAGACCGACGTGTACGGGGCGGCGGACCGGCTGCGCTCCTGGCAGATCTGAGGCCTTCCGGCCGTCCCGCCCCGGGGCCGCCGACCGAGGGCGGGAGGAACGGGGTCGGCGGCCGGGGTTTCGCGCGGGAGAGCCGCCGTTCCGCGCGGGGCCTCCGAGAAGGGCCGCCTCCAGTGGACCGCCGGTCGCCGCGTGGGGGGAGCGTGCGGGACGCTCCGGCGCGTGCGCGTGTTTCACACGGGGCGCACGGAATGTCGAAAGCCGGTGCGAGCGCACGCAGTTGCGACTCGGTCTGACCATCTTTCAATTGGCGCGGATGTTGCTCGGGTGCCCTTGTTGGCCGTGAGTGACTTGTGCAAAGGTGAACCACCCATGTGGGGGGCCAGGGCCGGGTCGCATTCGTCCCGTGGGGAAGCGGGGTGGAGGGGCGTCGGCGAATTCGTGCTTCCCACGCCCGCGCCCAAAAGGGATGCCCCGTTCGGCACTTCTTTTCGGCAACGAGAACTTCTGTGAGTCCCATGTCCGTGGGAAGGAATCCGCTCAGTGCCAACCCCCCATCCACCGCTCCCTCCTTACCCGCCGCCCGGCGGTGCCTCCGGAGAATCCGACGAGGATCTCGCCGCCCGGCTCAGGGGCCGTCCCGACGGCGAGGCCGCCCAGTCCGTCGCCCTCCTCATGGCGCGCCACTGGAAACCGGCGCACGAGTACGCGGTCATCTGCCTCGCCTCCCCGTCCGAGACCGCCTCCATGGTGGCTGCGGCCGCCTTCCACCAGGTCCTGGACCGGCTTGCGCTCGGCGAACCGGCTCTCGCGCTGCGCCCCAGAACCCTCGTGGCCGTGCGGGACACGGTCAGGGAGTGGACGGCCGAGGACCGGATCACCGATGTTCTGCCGGACCTGGTGAAACCGAACGGCGGCCGCGGTATGCGGGCCGCGAAGTCCATGACCCCCGAAAATCGCAAGCTCGCCGAGCGGTCATTCCAGTCCCTTCCCGGACTCGCCCGATGCCTGCTGTGGCACACCGAGGTGGAGGCGGACTCGATTGTCGTGCCCGCCGCACTCCTCGGCATGGCCACCGACACCGCGTCGGCCGCGCTCGAACAGGCGCGTGAAAAATTCCGGGAAGGATGTGTACATGCCCATCGGGAACTCGCGCCGACGAAGGATTGCCGCTTCTACAACCGGCTCCTCGACGTTCCGATTCGCCGCGGCGGAGCTCTGCTGCCGGATGTCCAGCAGCATCTCGCGGAGTGCCGCTACTGCCGTTCCGCCGCGGAACAACTGAGCCATTTCGAGGGCGGCTTGGGCGTGCTGATCGCCGAGGCGGTGCTCGGCTGGGGTGCCCGCCGCTATCTCGAACTGCGCGCCGGGCGTACGCCCCGGACGGAGGCCCGTGGCCGGGGCACCGGCCGGCACGGCGCGGAACGCCGCCGCATCCTCGCGCGCATCCCCACCCCCGGCCGCCGTGCTCCCGGCGAGAGCGGGGGCCTGCGGTCCTCACGGACGCTGCTCACCGGAGTCGGCCTCACCTCCGCCGGCCTCCTCGCGGCCATGCTCGCCGCCGGGCTGTGGTCGCACGACGGCGGCGCCGACCCGGCCGCCTCCACCAGCGCCACCGGCGGCAACTCGGCCCCGGGCGCCGACACGCAGACGCCGGGCACCGCCCAGTTGCCCACCGCACCGGCGGTGACCCGGCTGCGCAACGCCGCCGCCGACCTCTGCCTGGACGTCCGGGGCACGGTGAAGGAGGGCGCCGGCACCGAACTGGCGGCCTGCTCGACCGAGCGGACCCAGCAGTGGTCGTACGAGAAGGACGGTCTGCTGCGCAGCGAGGCGGATCCGGAGCTGTGCCTGGACTCGCGCGGGGACGCGGGCGTGGTCATCCTCGGCACCTGCGCGGGGGAGAGGACGAAGCGGGCCGACGACGTGCGCTACGACCTCACCGTGCAGGGGGAGTTACTGCCCCGCTGGGACGACCAGCTCGCCCTCGCGTCCACCACCGATGACCCGGGCGCCGACGTCGTCGTCAAGGTCCGCGACCACTCGGACCAGCAGCGCTGGCTGACCGACCCGGCCTCCAGCGCGGGCCCCGGCTCGCTGTCGGTCACCGGGAGCGAGGCCCCGCACGCCCGGCCCGCGGAGCTCACGGACCGGATCTAGGAACCGGGGAGGCCTCCGCTCACGGAGGAGGCCTCCCTCAGGCGGGGCCCTCCAGGAGGTCGTCGGGGCCGACCGTCGCCGGTGTCGCGTGTCCGCAGAGCGCGAGCGTGAGGTCCAGTTCCGCGAGCAGACAGCGGATCACGTGCTCGACGCCCGGCTGTCCGTCCAGGCCGAGGCCGTAGACGTACGGCCGACCGAGGAGTACCGCGCGGGCGCCGAGCGCGAGGGCCTTGAAGACGTCGTCCCCGGTGCGGATTCCGCTGTCGAAGAGCACCGTGAGCCGGTCACCGACCGCCTCCACCACCCCCGGCAGCGCGTCGGCCGCCGCGACCGACCCGGCCACCTGGCGGCCGCCGTGGTTGGACACCACGACCCCGTCCATCCCGGCGTCGGCGGCGAGGCGGGCGTCGTCCGGATGCAGGACGCCCTTGAGGACGATGGGCCCCTCCCAGTTCTCCCGCAGGAACGCGAGGTCGGGCCAGGTCTTGCCGGGGTCGGCGAACATGCCGACGAAGTGCAGCACGGCCGCGTTGGGATCCTCGTGCACCGGCTTGGCCAGACCCGCCTGGAAGGCCGGGTCGGAGAAGTAGTTGGCGGTGCCCACACCGTGCAGGAACGGCAGATACGCCTGGTCGAGATCACGGGGCCGCCAGGACAGCAGCGGAGTGTCCAGGGTGACGACCAGGGCCGTGAACCCGGCGGCCTTGGCCCGGTTCAGGAAGCTCAGAGCCACCTGCGGATCCTTCGGCCAGTACAGCTGGAACCAGCGCTCGGCGTCCCCCATCGCCTCGGCGACCTGCTCCATCGGCGTGCTGGAGGCGGACGACAGGATGTACGGCACGCCCTGTGCCGCCGCTGCCCGGGCCGCCGCCGACTCCGCGTCCGGGTGCATGATCGACAGGACGCCGACCGGCGCCAGCGCCAGGGGGGCGGGCAGCGCGCGCCCCAACACCTCGACGGACAGGTCGCGTTCGTGGACGTCCCGCAGCATGCGCGGGACGATCCGGCGCCGCTCCAGCGCCGCCCGGTTGGCCCGCGCCGTACTGCCGTCGCCCGCACTGCCCGCCACATAGCCCACCGGCCCGGGGCCCAGGCGCTGCTCGGTGAGCTCCTCCAGCCGGGTCAGGTCGGTGGGCAGCCGAGGCACGGCACCCGACATCCCGCTCAGATAGATCTCGTACTGGAAGTCCGCCCAGTGCTTGGCCATCCGTCCGAACCGCCTCTCGTCGTCGGGTGCGCCGACGATATCGGCGGGCGGGCGTTCGTCAGTCGGGGAGGGCCGACGTCGCGACGGACTCGGCGAGAATCCGGGCCAGTTCGCGCGGCTGGGAGAACATCGGCCAGTGGCCGGTGTCCATCTCGACCAGTTCCCAGCGCTCGCTCTTGAGCAGTTCGGCCACGACGGGCATCGGCTCCTCGTCGTCGAGGAGGCACTTGATGTAGGTCGCCGGAAGCTCGCCCAGGGGACGCGTGAGGACGGCGGGCTCGGTGAGCGACGCGCCCGGGTGCGGGGACGCGCGGTCGATGATCCGGGCGATCTGCTCGTCCGTCAGGCCCTGACCGGCGTAGTGCTCCGGGCCCACCGGCAGCCAGAAGCCGTCGTTCTCCTCGATCGCCTTGCGGACGTGGTCGCTCGGCCATCCCGACAGGAACGACTCCCCGTCGACGGGCACGCTCGAGTCCACGAACACCACCCGCGCGAGCCGGTCGCCGATCCTCTCGGCGGCCTGTCCCACGGGTATTCCGGAGTAGCTGTGCCCGACCAGCACCACCTCGCGCAGGTCCAGCCGCTCCACCTCGTCGACGATGTCCCGCACATGTGTCTGCTGTCCCGCGGCCACGCCCCGCTTCTCGGCGAGGCCGGACAACGTCAGCGGATGCGGTTCGTGTCCGGCCGCGCGCAGCTCGTCCGCGACCTCGTCCCACGCCGACGCTCCGAGCCTCGCGCCCGCCACCAGTACGAAGTTGGTCATGCCCGCAATGTAGCCGAGGGCACCGACACCCCCCCGGTTCGGGGAAGGCCCTGTCGACCGTACGGTCATCCGTCCTCCGGGTTCCCCGTGGTGGAATCGGCCACCTCCTCGCTGTCCGGACCCCGCTCCCGCACCCGCTGGACGTGTTCCAGGGAGTCCCGCAGTTCGGCGAGCCAGTCGTCGGTGTGCCGCTGGACCAGCCGGACGCACCAGGCGAGGGCGTCGCTGCGGCTGCGGGCGACCCCGCCGGCGATCAGGGTGTCCAGGACCTGGCGCTCGGGCTGGCGCAGCCGGGTCATGACGGGCGCGGCCACATGCGTGAACAGGACGCGTTCGCCGTCGCACTCCACGCCCCAGGAGACCTTCCGGCGGAACTTGTGCTCGGCTTCGCGGGCGACCTCGATGCGCTCGTCCCTGGTGCGCTCCCGGAACTCCTGGATCCTGCCCTGCACGGCCGCCTCCCGCTCGGCGGCCGAGACGTCCTCGGAGAGCCGGGGGCCGGGGATGCGGCCGATCACGGTGATCTCCTCGCGGTCGACAACCACCTCGGCCAGGGCCTCGAAAAGGTCGTCGGGCAACCGGCCGGTGAACCAGCCGCGCAGCTTCTCTCGTTGCTCGTCAGTAATCATGTAATGACGATTACTCCGTTGCTCCAGGAATGCAAGAGGCTGTGAGGGTGTGCGCTGACGGCTGAAGCGGAATGTTTCAGGCCTATTGCCCAGGCGGGGTATTCAGGCCATCCGGCCGGATCAGGCGATCAAGAACCGCCCGGTTGCGGGGCTCGGCTGTTCGGATGATGTGACTTCACGCCACTGATTCAACACGCAAGGTTACTGAAAGCTGTGGGGTCGATGTGAAGTTCGGGCCAGGACTCGGCAGACTCGCGCTCGCCGCTCCGGCACCGACCGAGTCGGAGCGCACACCCTCGAATCCAGCGGAAGGATGCACACAATGCGGAACACCGCGCGCTGGGCAGCGACCCTCGGCCTCACGGCCACCGCCGTCTGCGGACCCCTGACCGGGGCCGCCCTCGCCGAACCGGCCGCCGCCTCGGGCCTCTACGCCCCCTCGGCCCTCGTGCTCACCCTCGGCCACGGCGACAGTGCCGCCACCGTCACCCCGGAACGGGCCGTGACCCTGACCTGCGCCCCGACCTCCTCGGGCACCCATCCGGCAGCGCCCGTGGCCTGCGCCGAACTGCGCGCCGTGGGAGGGGACTTCGACGCACTGGGAGCCAGATCCGACGCCCTGTGCACCAGGGAGTACGACCCCGTGGTGGTCACGGTCGACGGCGTATGGCGGGGCAAGCGGGTCTCCTACGAACGCACCTTCGCCAACGAGTGCGTGAAGAGCTCCTACGGGACAAGCGTCTTCGCGTTCTGAGAGACCGGGGTCGCGTGGTACCCGTGATCTGCCCGAGGGGCCCGCAGTTGGGGAGTGCCGCCCCTCTCACGGAACCCCGTGATCCCGCACCGAGGGCCGGCGGACGGAGTGGGGCCGTCCGCCGGACCCTCGGGTCACGCCTTCTCCGGGGACTCCGGGAACTGGAGGAGTGGTGGGAAGCGGCGCCACAGGCCGCAGGCCCGCAGCAGCCGGTGCAGGCGCGGCACGTCGCTGATCACACGCAGCCGCCCGCCCCGCTCCCGCGCCCGGGACTCGGCGCGGCACAGCACCCGCAGACCCGAGCAGTCGAAGAACTCCACCTGGCGCAGGTCGACCAGCACCTCGGGCCGATCGCTCGCGGTCGCCGCGTCCAGATGCTCCGCGAGGAAGCCCGCCGTCGCGAGGTCGATCTCGCCGACCGCCTCCACCACCGTGAACCCGGCGTTCACCCGGGTGCGGGCATACGGGTTCGCCGCGGGCGTTTCCGGAACGCGGTCGTCGGACTCCGGCGTCATGGCCGCTCCACCTCGGCGAGGGACGCATTCGATCTCGGTAGGTACCCCGCAGCGGCCTGGAGCATCCATCCAGCGGGGTCCGCAAGATCTGATTCACTCGACCCGGTGAATTTCTGTCAATTACATTGACTTCTTGTCTAAGAGCGGGTCCGCTCCCGATGGCTGGTGTCGCACCACGGATAGCGGCGACTGCGCCGACAGGTGCACAGGGCCACCCGGAAGCGGTCGGAGACGACGGTGCTGCCGTCCTCCAGTTCCACTTCCACGGGGCCCTCCACGAGCAGCGGGCCCCGGTGCTGGACCCGGATGCGGCGCGGTCGGTCGGAGTCAGAGGGGGAGTTCGGCACGGACGACCACCAACTCTTCCTTTTCGTCGTGGGCGGCGTCGGCGGGCAGCAGACCGCGCTCGCGCAGCCATGCCTCCCGGGTACGCAGCACCGGTCCGAACGCGATGCGGTGACGGCGGGTCACGGCGGCCTTGAGGCCCGCCGCGCGCAGATGCCCCACCGTCCGTCCGGAGTCGCTCAGTTCGGAGTGCACGATCAGCAGTACCCCTCCGGGGCGCAGCAGGCCGGGTGCCTCACGGCAGACGCGGTCCAGCACGAACCGCCCGTCGTGGCCCGCGTCCCAGGCCCGCGCCCTTCCCCGCGGCGGCCGGACGTCCATCGGTGCCGGCACGTACGGCGGATTGGTCAGGATGAGGTCGAACGACTGGTCCCGCACGGGGTGGAAGAGGTTCCCGCGCCGGACCCGGACCCGAGCGCCGGTCAGCCAGGCGTTCGCCCGGGCCGTGCATACCGCCCGCCACGACACGTCGACCGCGGTCACCCGGCTGCCCCGGCGAGCCGCCTGGAGAGCGAGGGCGCCGGTCCCGGTGCCCACGTCCAGGACGTCCGCGCCCGGCGGCAGCGGTTCTTCGGACAGGGCCCCGGCCAGCAGCGCGGTGTCCTCCTGGGGGGTGTAGACACCGGGAAGAGCCAAAGGGGGAATCAGTGATCTCACGCCGCCCAAGTACCCCGGCATTCAGGAAATATGGTGTATTTCGGAAAGTGAGCGTGTGCGCAGCGACGAGCGTCCGTCCGTCCAGTCGCGCAGAAGGCGCTCGGCGAGACGGTCCTCGACGAGTCCGGTGACGTCGATGCCGAAGGCGACGTCAGGAGCGAGGTGCGGTTCCTCGGCCAGCAGACCGCCGATGACCTCGTGGCGTACGACCTGTTCGTGGACGGCGTCGGCCTCGACGTGCTCGTCGTAGAAGTGCTCGGCGGCCGGTCCCGCGCCGGTGCGGCGCATCGCCTCGGCGAGTCGCCGGGAGCCGGGCGAGGAGGTGATCTCGACCGCTGCGAAGTGGCCCACGAGAGCGCCGCGCAGGCTGCGGTGCAGGCCCAGCAAGGACATGAGGTTCACCGTGGCGAGCATCTCCGCGCAGGCCGCCTCCAGGTAGTACCCGTATGTCGTGTCCAGGCCCAGGTCCGTCATCAGCTCGGCGAACAGGTGGGCGTGGACACGGTCGGGACGGCCGCCGCCGAACTCGTCGAACTCCACCGCCGCCATGCCCGCCTTGGCCCGGCCCCACAGCCGCGGCAGCACCCACGCATGCGGGTCGGCCTCCTTGAGGTGGTAGAGCGAGCGCTGGGCGGCGTATTCGCGCACGTGCCGCAGTTCGCCCTCCTTGCTCAGGAAATGGCTGAGTCCGGTGCCGTCGACCGGCTCCACGAGGAGCCCGGCGAGCGCGTCCTCGACGCTGTCGTGGACCGGGGTGTCCGTGCGCAGGGCGGACAGGAAGCGGTGTTCCAGGACCGCCCTGGTGCGCAGTAGCGCCGGGTCCCACTCAAGCTCGGAGGAGACGCCCGAGAAGCCGCGGTAGTGCAGTTCGTAGCAGATGTACAGGGCGAGCTGGAGGTCGTCGCCGTACACGTCCGCGCCCGCGACGGCCTCGTGGCGCGGCAGCGGTCCGGCGCCGAGCAGATACTCCTGGACGGCGGCGGAGACCGGGCCCCGGGCCGACGGCAGCGGCGGTTCTCGGCGGTCGTGATCCATGCACCCCGGGTACCCGTGAAGCGGGAGGTCACCCGCCTGCGAGGAGTGGTCCGGGGATGTCGTCGCCGGCGGCGCGCCCGCGGGGCGCGCCGCCGGTGGGTCACTCGCCCTCGGACTCCTCCTGGGCCCGGGTGTTGGGGGTGGTGGCGTCTGCGGCCTCACCCCGGTGCCCGCGCTTCCCGTCGGGGTCCTGGACGCGCTTCTCGGCGTCCTCGAACTCGTGCAGGACCTCGTCCAGGGCGGTGTCCGGCTTCTGCTTCTTCTCCGGCACGGCTGTTCCTCTTCCTTCTTTCTCTTCGTTCAGGTCGTGGCGGTCGCGATGCGCAGGGGAACCGGCTCCGGGGGAGGGGTGTGCTCCTTGTTGCGGCGGGCGATCTCGGCCCACCAGGAGGCGCCGTCCTCGATGTGCCGCAGCAGGACCCCCTCGCGGATCGCCCAGGGGCAGATGGTGACGGTCCTGACGCCGGTGAGTTTCATCGCCGTGTGCCCGACCACCGCACCGGCCAGGCTCTGCGCGGCGCGCGGCGCGGAGATGCCGGGCAGTTCGGCCCGCCGCGCGGCCGGGAGGGCGGCCAGAGCCTCGATGGCTTCCCGCAGGTCGGCGCGGTGCATCCGCCGCTCCACGAACGGGCCGCGCCGGCCGGGCGGGGTTCCGCACAGCCGCCCCAGCTGCTCGAAGGTGCGCGAGGTGGCCACGGCGGTGCGCGGTCCCTCCCAGCGGATCCGCGACGCCACGTCCCTGAGCTGGTGGCGGACCTTGCGGCGGAGCGCTCGCATCGCCTCCGGGGGCGGCGGGTCCTGCCCCTCGAAGAACTCATGGGTCAGCCGGCCCGCGCCCAGCGGCAGCGAGGCCACGTAGTCCGGCAACCGGCCGCGTCCGAAGGCGACTTCGAGCGATCCGCCGCCGATGTCGAACAGCGCGAGCGGCCCCGAACGCCAGCCCATCCAGCGTCGCGCCCCGAGGAACGTGAGCTCCGCCTCCACCTCGCCCGGCAGGGTGTACAGCCCGACGCCGGTCCGCGTGCGGACGGTGCGCAGCACCTCCTGACGGTTCGGCGCGGACCGTACGACGGCGGTCGCGAAGGCGAGCGGACCGGCCGCACCCCACTTGGCGGCGGTCCGGCTCGCCCCTTCCACCGCCTCCACCAGCCGCTCCACGGCCTCCTCGGGTACCGGTCCGCCCGGCGGTACATGATCGGAGAGTCTCAGCCGCCACTTCGCCGTGTGCACCGGCAGTGGCACCCCGCCCTCGGCGTCCGCCACCACCAGCCGGACCGTGTTCGATCCCACATCCACCACGCTTATCCGCATGGACCTGTGGGTACCCACGGACGACTGCCTCCAACGCCGGCCGTCCGGTCGGGGCGTTACTCTCGGCCACCGGCCCGGCACACCGCGTCGCCGGCGCCTTGCGGAGAACGCGAGAGGGGCCGCCGTCTCCCTGCTGACGGCGGCCCCTCGGACCAAGCGGCTCCTGCTGCGGTTGTTACATGTGGACGACGGGTGCGGCGTCCGCGTCCTGCTCCGGCACCCCGCGCCTGAAGAGCAGGAAGGTGATCAGCGCGCCGACGGCGAAGAGGCCGGCCGACCACCAGAAGGCGGTGGTGTAGCTCTCGATCGTGGCCCGGGCCTGGACCAGCTTGTTCGTCGGGTCCTTGCCGGCCAGGTAGTCGGTGGCGGCGCTCGCGGCCAGCGTGTTCAGCAGTGCGGTGCCGATCGAACCGCCCACCTGCTGCATGGCGTTGACGGTGGCCGAGGCCACTCCGGCGTCCTCGGCCGCGACCCCGCCGGTGGCCAGCTGCATGGCCGGCGGCATGACCAGGCCGAGACCGAATCCGGTCACGATCAGCTGCGGCAGTACATGGGACAGGTAGCTGGAGCCGACGCCGATCCCGGTCAGCCAGGCCATGCCGACCGCGGCGACCGCGAAGCCCAGCGGGATGACCACCTTCGGTCCGATCCGCGGGACCAGCGTCGTGGTGCTGACCTGCGCCGCCACCATCAGCGCGGCGACCATCGGCAGGAAGGCCACACCCGTCTTGGTCGGGCTGAAGCCCAGGTTCAGCTGGAGGTAGTAGGTGAGGAAGAGGAAGACACCGAACATGCCGCCGCCGGAGATCAGCACGGCCAGGAAGGAGGCCGCCCGGTTGCGGTCCAGCAGGATGCGCAGGGGCAGCAGCGGGTGCGCGGCACGGGTCTGCCACCAGGTGAAGGCGGCCAGCAGCGCACCGCCCGCGACCAGGAAGCCCCAGGTCTCGGGAGAACTCCAGTCGTGTGTCTCGGCGTTGGAGAAGCCGTACACCAGGGAGAAGAGACCGGCGGCGACCAGCAGCGTGCCGGGCACGTCCAGCTTGGAGTTCGCGGCGTCACGGTGGTTGTGCAGCAGCAGCCAGCCGCCCGCGAAGGCGACGACGGCGATGACGACGTTGACGTACAGCGTCCAGCGCCAGTCGAGCGCGTCGGTCAGGACGCCGCCGAGCAGCAGACCCACCGCACCGCCGGCACCGGCGATGGCGCCGTACACACTGAACGCCCGGGCGCGCTCGCGGGCGTCGGTGAACGTCGTGTTGAGCAGGGACAGCGCGGCCGGCGCGAGGAGCGCGCCGAAGGCGCCCTGCAGAGCGCGGGCGGTGACCAGCATCTCGAAGTTGGTGGCGGCACCGCCGAGCGCCGAGACGGCCGCGAAGCCGACGACACCGATGAGGAAGGCCGTCTTGCGGCCGAAGAGGTCGGCTATCCGCCCGCCGAGCAGGAGCAGGGAGGCGAACGCCAGCGCGTAGGCGGTGACGATCCACTGCCGGTTGCCGTCGGAGAAGCCGAGGTCGGCCTGGGCCGAGGGCAGGGCGATGTTCACGATGGTGGCGTCGAGGACCACCATCAGCTGGGCGAGCGCGACGACGGCGAGGATCCACCACCGCTTGGCCGAAGCGGCGGCCGGCGCCTCGACGGCGCCCTCCTGCCCGCTCTCGGTCAGAGTCTTCTGGGACATGGCACAACTCCAGGGAAAGTCGGCTGGGCTCTTCCGGCTCATAAACGAAACCGTTTCGTACACGTCGAGGTTAGACCATGCCGAACGAAACGGCAACGTTTCGCTGAGGGGGGAAGTACGTCCAAGCATCTGAAGGCGCCCAGGGAAGCGGGTCTGGTCCGGATACGGCGGACGCGCAGTGCCGTGTACAAGTTCAACGGCGACATGGAGGACTACACGACCGGGTCATCGCCCTCGACGAGCCCCGGCACCTCTCCTTCGCATGGGGGCGGCGACGAGCTGCACTTCGACCTGGAGCGCTCGACGAGAAGCGGACGCGCCTCACGCTCACCAACGTGCTGAGCGCCGCCGACACCGCTGCCCGCAACGGCGCCGGCTGGGACGCGTGCCTCGCCGCCCTCGACGCGCGGGCCCACAGCCGGAGCTTTGAACGGCCGCAGTGGAAGGAGCTCTACCAGGCGTACGTCGACGCCGGTGTCCCCTCCGGCGCACCGGTCCCCGGAATGGACTGACCGGGGACGGACCAGCCCCTCACGCCATCTGCCGCCGCACCAGCTCGTGCAGCCGGCCGCCCGTGTCCGCGAGGAGCTGCGCCGGCGGCCCCTGCTGGGCGACCTTGCCGTTCTCCATCACGATCACCCGGTCGGCGTCCAGCACCGTCGACAGCCGGTGCGCGATGACGATCCGGGTGGCGTTGAGGGCCTTGGTGGACTCGATGACCGTGCGCTGGGTGTCGTTGTCCAGGGCGCTGGTCGCCTCGTCGAAGAAGAGGATCCGCGGCCGCCGGATCAACGCCTGCGCGATCATGAGCCGTTGGCGCTGGCCGCCGGAGATCGCCCCGCTGCCCGAGACGATGGTGTGCAGCCCCATCGGCATCCGCTGGATGTCCTCCGCGAGCCCCGCCATCGCGGCCGCCGCCATCGCCTCCTCGGGCGTGTAGGGCTCGGTGCCGCAGATGACGTCCAGGATGGAGCCGGTGAACGGCTGCGCGTGCTGGAGGACGACACCGCACTGCCGGCGCACCGCCGACTGGTCGAGGGCGGCCAGGTCCTGGCCGTCGTAGAGGACACTCCCGGAGACCGGCCGGTCGAAGCCGATCAGCAGCCGGAGCAGGGTCGACTTGCCGCAGCCGCTCGGGCCGACGATCGCCACGAACTCACCCGGCCGGATCTCGAAGGACACGTCGTCCAGGACCAGGGGACCGTCCTCGGAGTAGCGGAAGGACAGCCTGCGGGCCTCCATCGCGCCGGTGAGCGGCCCCGGCCGGGTGCTCGCGGTGCGCACCTCCGGCTGCGCCTCCAGGACCGGCTTGATCTCCTCGAACAACGGCAGCGCGGCCACCGCCGAGACGAAGGCGCCGGTGAGCTGGGTGACCGCGGTCAGCAGCATCGTCACCGAGGTGTTGAAGGTGAGGAACTCCGCCGCCGACATCGACCCGCGCGCCGGGCCCGCGAGCAGCATGAACATCAACAGGGTGCACAGCGGGAGATAGACCGAGCCTATCACCGACGTGAGGTTCTTGATCCGGCCGACCTTCTGCTGGAGCTCCCGGCTGCGGGCGAACTCCGAGGCCCAGGCCGCGTACGCGTAGTTCTCCGCGGCCGCCACCCTCAGCTTGGGCAGACCGCGCAGGGTCTGGAAGGCCTGGTTGTTCAGCTTGTTGCTCAGCACGACCAGTCGCCGCTGCCAGCGCACCTGCCAGAGCCCGAGGCCGAGGAAGCCGGCGGCGATGACGACCAGCATGCCGATCGCCGCCATAGCCATCGGGACGCTGTACCAGAACAGCAGGCCCAGATTCATCGCGCCGACCGTCACCGACTGGGCGACAGTGGGGCCGATGCCCGCCATCATCCGGCGGATCGAGCTGATGCCCATGGCCTGGCTGGCCAGTTCGCCGGTCGAGCGCTCGGTGAAGAACTTCGTCGGCAGCCTCAGCAGCCGGTCCCAGACGGCCGGTTGCAGGGTCGCCTCGATACGGCCCTCCAGACGGAGCATGGTGAGGTTCTGCAGCAGCATGAAGGCCGCCGTCACCACCCCGCTGACCATCACGGCCAGACACACCTGCACGATCAGAGCGGTCTGGGCCTTCGGCACGAACTCGCCGAGCACCTTGCCGGTCGCGATCGGGACCAACGCGCCGATCGCCACCGTCACCAGACCGCTGAGCAGCAGGTTCGTGACATCGCCGCCGGTGCCGCGCATGCTGAACCGCAGAAGTCCGAGCGGGCTGAGCTTCCGGTCGGGCAGCGGGCGGTAGAACATCACCGCGCGCGGCTCGAACTCCTCCGCGTTGTCCTTCTCGATCGGCGTCTCGCGTCCCGTCGCCGGATGCACGGCCACATAGCCGCCGCGCCGCCACAGCAGCGCGACCGGGGCACCCGACAGCGCCCGATGGCCCACCAGCGGGCCGATGTTGTCGCGCCACCAGCTGCCGTCCAGGCGCACCGACCTGATCCGGACGCGGGAGGCGAGGGCGATCCGTTCGACCGGGTCGAGACGGTCGCTCTCGGTGCCGCTGTGCGCGTTCTCGGCGAGCGGGATCCCGGCCGCGTCGGCGGCCAGCTTGCAGGCCGCGTAACTCGCGTCGGCGTCGGCCGTCGTCGTGCGCTGCTTCGACTTGCCGATGGACGCCAGCAGGGTCCGGTCGGCCTGGGCACGCACGGCCTCACCCGCCTTGATGCCGGCGGCCGTCCGGGTCTCGTGGGTGCGCTCCAGCTGCTCGATCCAGCGGTCCAGCGTGGTCAGCAGCCGGTACTGCTGGTCGACCATGGACTGCCAGACCGCCGGATCCATCAGCAGGTCGGCGGCCGCTTCGGCGCCGTAGAGCGAGCCGTACTGCACGCTGCCCGGCGGCACCTGCATCCAGAACACGTCGTCGTCGGTCGGGGCGGCGGCCCGCTCGTCGGCCATCGGCGCCTGGAAGAGGATGGACAGGCTCCGGCCCACCCCGAGCGCGAGGGCGTACTCCAGCGGGCTCGTCGTCGGCGGCACGTACTGGGGGTTGCCGTACTCGTCGTACGACCACGTCTGGGTGTTCGCGGGCTCGTACAGTTCGCGCAGGCCGATGCGGTGGACGACGCAATCCCTGAGCGGGCGTGCGACGAGGGTGTGCTGCGGGCCCGCCACCGGGCCGAGCAGCAGTGCGCCGGGCTCCAGGCGGCCCAGGTGGTGCCAGTGGCCCTGCTGCTCCGCGTCCACCGCGAACAGGTCCACCGCGCCAGACACGACCAGCCACAGCACCTGCGGGCCTTCGAGGTCGATGCGGCTGAACCCCGCGCAGTCGACGCGCGTGCCCATCTGACCGAGGGAAGTGAGGACCACGTCCCCTTCGTGTGCGGTAGTCATCTCACCGTTCCTTGACCAGCGCCGCGTACGCGCCACCGTGCGCCACCAGCTCCTCGTGCCGCCCGCGTTCCACGATCGTGCCGTGTTGCAGTACGACGATCTCGTCGCTGTCGCGCACGGTGCTGAGCCGGTGCGCGATCACCACACAGGCGCAGCCGCGCTTGCGCAGGTTGTCCATGACGACCAGCTCGGTCTCCGCGTCCAGCGCGCTGGTCACCTCGTCGAGGACCAGGATGCTGGGCCGGCGCACCAACGCCCGCGCGATCTCCAGGCGTTGGCGCTGCCCGCCGGAGAAGTTGCGGCCGTCCTGCTCGACCCTGCTGTGGATGCCGCCCGGGCGGCGCATCACCACGTCGTACAGGGCCGCGTCCCGCAGCGCGTCCACCACGGCGTCGTCCGGGACCGACGGGTCCCACAGCGCCACGTTGTCGCGGACCGAGCCCTCGAAGAGGAAGACGTCCTGGTCGACGAAGGACACCGAGGACGCGAGCGCGCCGCGCGGAATGTCGTCCAGACGCTGTCCGTCGATGCGGATCACCCCCTCCCAGGGCGTGTACAGCCCCGAGATCAGCCGGGAGACGGTCGACTTGCCGCTGCCGGAGCCGCCGACCAGCGCCACCTGCTGGCCGGGGCCGACGGTCAGGTCGAAGCCGGTCAGCAGGGGCTTGTCGAGCGGGTTGTAGCCGAAGGTGATGTTCTGCAGCTCGACATGGCCGTGCAGCCTTCGGGTCGAGTCGCCGGCGCCGGGGCGGCCGTAGAGCGGGTCGGCCTTGAAGTTCTCGACGTCCTTCAGCCGGGCCACGTCCGCCGCGAAGTCCTGGATGCGGCCGGCCACGCCGTTCAGGCGGGTGATCGGCGCGGTGAACCGGGTGACCAGTGCCTGGAAGGCGACCAGCAGGCCGACGGAGATACCGCCCTCGATCGCCCGCATGCCGCCGATCCAGAGGATGAGGGCGCTGTTGAAGGTGGCCAGCATCGGGGCGACCACACCCAGCCAGGCGCTTGGTACACCGAGCCGCTGCTGCTCCTCCAGCGTGGTGGCGTGCTGCCCGGCCCACTTGCGGAAGTAGCCGTCCTCGCCGCCGGTCGCCTTCATCGTCTCGATCAACTGCAGCCCGGTGTAGGCGGTGTTGGTGAGCCGTGCGCTGTCGGCGCGCAGCTTCGCCGTACGCGTGGCACGCAGTCGGATGACGACCCGCATGGCCACCACGTTCAGCAGGGCCACACCGATGCCGACATAGGTGAGCTGGGGGTCGTAGGTGTAGAGCAGGAGTGCGTAGAGGACGACGACCACGGCGTCGACGCCCGCCGCCGCGAGGTCACGGGCCAGGGTCTCGGCCACCTGGTCGTTGGACTGCAGGCGCTGCACCAGGTCGGCCGGGCTGCGCTGCGAGAAGAACGTCACCGGGAGGCGCAGCAGATGGCGCAGGAAGCGGGCGCTGGACAGCGTCGAGGAGATGATGCGGCCGTGCAGCAGGTTCGCCTGCTGGAGCCAGGTCAGGGCCAGAGTGAGGGCCACGCAGGCCCCCATCGACGCGAACAGCACGCCGAGCAGCGAGGTCTGCCCCCCGATCAGGAACATGTCGATGTAGGTGCGGCTCAGCGCGGGAGTTGCCGCGCCGACCAGCACCAGCAGCAGGCTCGCCAGCACCGCCGTCGGCATGGTGCCCGCGGTGCCCCGCAGCCGGGCCGGCATCGCGCCGAGAACACCCGGCTTGCGGCCGCCCCTGGTGAAGCCCTCGCCGGGCTCCATCACCAGCACGACGCCGGTGAAGCTGCCGTCGAAGTCCTCCATCGGGACGAAACGGCGGCCCTTGCCGGGGTCGTTGATGTAGACACCGCGGCGGCCGAAGCGGCGGCCCATGCCGTCGTAGACGACGTAGTGGTTGAACTCCCAGAACAGCACCGCCGGCGTCTTGACCTCGGCGAGTGCGGCCGTGTCCATCTGCATGCCCTTGGCCGTCAGGCCGTAACTGCGGGCCGCCTTGAGGAGGTTGCTGGCGCGCGAGCCGTCCCGGGAGACACCGCAGGCGATGCGCAGCTCCTCCAGCGGGACGTGCTTGCCGTAGTGGCCGAGCACCATCGCGAGGGACGCGGCGCCGCATTCCACCGCCTCCATCTGGAGGACGGTGGGCGTACGGACCGTCTTCGCCTTCCCCTTGGGGACCGGGCGTCTGGGCGGGGCGGAGCGGCGCCTGCTCCGGGTGTCCTGTGCGGTGCTCACGGCAGCAGCCAATCGACGGGACGCTGATCGGCCAGCCGGATCGAACCCGAGGCCACGGTCATGGAGGTGAGGGCGAAGGGCGGACCCTCGGCGGAGGACCACCGGTAACCGCTCTTCGTGCCCTTGGACTTGTCCAGCCTCACGAGTACGGCGACCGGCCGGCCGTCCTTGGTGAACTGCTCGCCGAGCTGGCTGTCCCCGAGGAACGCGGCGATCTGCTGCGCCGACTGGGCCGAGCGGTCCACCGACTTCACATGGCCGCGCAGCACGCCGTACTCCTGGGTGGGCACCGAGGAGACGGTCAGGTCCACGGCGGCGTTCTCGGGGATGGAGGCCGCGTTCTCGGCGGGTACGTAGACCGTGGCGTACATCGGATCGGAGGTGTGGGCGACCTTCTCCACGGCGGCGACGTTCGCGCCGGTCGAGATGATCTGCCCGATGGTGGCCGCCAGTGCGGTGAGCCGGCCCGCGGCGACCGTGCGGACGACGGTGTCGCCGTCGGGCGTACGGACCTTCAGCACAGGGGAGTCGGCGGGCAGCTGGGTGCCCTCCTTGGCGATCACCTGGGTGACCTGGCCCGCGACCGGGCTCTGCAGGATGTAACTGCCCTGCCCGTGGGTGAGGATGGCGGGCGCGCTCACCGTGGAGGCGACCGAGCCGGTCACCGCCCACACCGAGGCGGCGGCCATCACGACCACCGTCACGGACATCACCAGCCAGCCCTGCGGACGGGCGAAGCGCACCGGAAGGTCGAGCTCCTCCGGTGACTGGAGCTTGGCGAGGGCCTGTTGGCGGAACTGCACGGGTCTTCCCTCACCTGCGAAAGCGTGCGAATGCTACGCATGCTGCCAATGACAAAGGACCGACTCGCATGAGCCGGCCGGATTACGGCACCCAAGAGTCCCGGAACCGCCGGTTTGCGGCTCCGGGACGGGTCGACCACAAGAAAGTGATCAGATCACGAAGAATGTGATCAGAGACCGGCGACCAGGCCGGTGACCGGGGCGGTGTTCAGGCCGGTCACACCCTCAACGGTGCCGACGGCCGTGTTGACCAGGCCGGAAACCGGGGCGACGCCGTCCACCAGGCTGGTGACGGTGCCGAGGGCGTTGAGCTGCAGGCCGCCGGAGACGTTGTCGAGGTCGGCGTCCGAGATCTCGACGGTCTCAACCTGGGGGGTGGAGTTCATGATGGAACTTCCCTTCGTATGGGTATTTCACAAGGGGGGAGCGGCCCCCTCTGGGGACAGATGACGGCCGCAATCACAAGGCGACGGATCCCGTTTCCGGAAACCCGAACGGCCCTGCGGTGCGATGGATCAAAGCACGCCGCCGCTCCGCCCTTCCAATTAACCACCGGTCCCACCAGGGCACTTGAGTCACAGAAGCCTTCATCCGTGCAGGCTTGCGCACGCCTTGGTGCCGACTTCTTCACAGGTGATGTTGCGGCGGCGTGAAGGGGCCCTCGTCGTCGCCGTGGCGAATGCGACACACCTCGCCAATGACATGGGCGCCGGTCCGCGCTTGTGCAGAACTTCCGCTCGCGGTGACTTGGTTGCGCATTCGATGTGCAGATTCATGGGAGAGGGGATTCGGGGCGCTCTTCACAACGGACCGTCGCTGACCGTTCGCTGAGCGTGTCAGCCCAGAAGTGCGTAGACCGTGCTCGCGCGGGCCGCGAGATCACCCGATGCGGAGTCGGTCATCGTGATGTCGGCGAACGCCATGCGGCGGCCCAGCTTGGTGACGACCGCCTTGATCAGGACATCCGAACCGGACACCGCCCGCTGGAAGCTGGTGGACTGCTGCACCGTCGTCATCGGTCCGTAGGCGCCCCTGGCCGCCGAGACGGCGATCACCGTGGCGGTGTCGGCGGCGGCCATCAGGGCCTGGCCCGACAACGCGCCGCCCTCCCGCGCCAACCGCTGTGACCAGGGAAGTCGCAGGACCGCATGGTCGTCGCCGAGCGTCTCGACCGACAGACCGAGGTCGAGGACCCAAGGGGCGAAGTTGTCGGCGAGGATCTTGTCGGCTTCGGCGGGCGTCATCGTCATATGGGGGATTGTTCCCGCCCGCGGCCCGCCCGGCACGGCCCGTGGCCGAATCGGCGTGGCAATCGGGGCGTAAAGAAACGGCATTGAACGCACCGCGTGCACCGTGCGTACCCATGGCCATCCAGGCGCCCCGAACAACCAACTGCCGTACGGCGGTTACAGACTCCGGTCCCCCAGGAGGTCGAGAAGTTTGAGTCACAAGCGAATTCCGAAGCGCAAGGCCGCGTTCGCGGCAGGCACCGTGGTGGCGCTCGGAGCTGCCGCGATTCTGCTGCCCAACGCCAACGCTTCCCAGGACGGCTCGTCGAACGACGCGGCCGCCGTCGCGCCGAAGACTCTGAAGGCGACGGACGCCTCGGACCTCGCCTCGCAGCTCGAGGAGTTGCTCGGCGACGCCTTCGCCGGGTCCTACTACGACTCCGACAGCCAGCAGCTCGTCGTGAACGTCATATCCGGCGACAACAACAACGTCGTCGTGCAGGCGAAGAAGGCCGGTGCGAAGGTCCGCGAGGTCGACAACAGCCTCACCGAACTGGCCGCCGGCGCGAAGACCCTGAAGGAGGAGGCGACCATCCCGGGCACGTCCTGGGCGGTCGACCCGCGCACCAACAAGATTCTCGTGACCGCCGACAGCACGGTCACCGGCGACAAGTGGAACACCATCGAGTCGACCGTGAAGAGCCTCGGCTCCGACATGGCGACCATCAAGAAGTCGGCCGGCACCTTCAAGACCTTCGTGTCCGGCGGTGACGCGATCTTCGGCGGCGGCGCCCGCTGCTCGCTCGGCTTCAACGTCACCGCGGGCGACGGCAGCCCCGCCTTCCTGACCGCGGGTCACTGCGGGGTCGCGGCCGAACAGTGGTCGGACGCCGAGGACGGTCAGCCGATCGCCACCGTCGACCAGGCCACCTTCCCCGGCGACGGCGACTTCGCTCTGGTCAAGTACGACGACCCGGCGACCCAGGCACCCAGCGAGGTGAACGTCGGCGGCGGCCAGACCGTCGCGATCAGCCAGGCCGCGGACGCCGAGGTCGGCGCCCAGGTCTTCCGGATGGGCTCCACCACGGGCCTCGCCGACGGCCAGGTCCTCGGACTCGACGCCACCGTCAACTACCCGGAGGGCACTGTCACCGGGCTCATTCAGACCGACGTCTGCGCCGAGCCCGGCGACAGCGGCGGTTCGCTGTTCACCCAGGACGGCTCGGCCATCGGTCTGACCTCCGGCGGCAGCGGCGACTGCACCGTCGGCGGCGAGACCTTCTTCCAGCCGGTGACCACCGCCCTGCAGGCGGTCGGCGCCACGCTCGGCGCGGGTGACGCGGCCGGCGGCGCGGGCGCGGGTGACGATCAGGCCGGCGGCGAGGAGGCCGGTGCCGGTGGCGAGGCGGGTGCCGGTGGCGAGGCGGGTGCCGGTGGCGACGCCGGGGCCGGTGCGGGCGAGGAGGCCGGTGCCGGTGGCGACGCGAGCGCGAGCCCCGGTGAGGAGGTCGGCGCCGGTCAGGAAGTCGGCGGCGAGGAGGCCGGCGGTGACGTGATCGGTGGCGAGGAGGCCGGCAACGGCCAGGAGACCGGCAACGGCGCGGGCGATGCCGCCGGCGGCGACGCTGCGGGTGATGCTGCGGGTCAGACGCACAACTGACCCCGTCGGTCCGACGCCACACCTTGAACCGGCCGCGTCGGCAGCGGCCCACCCCCCCACCCTCCGCTGCCGACGCCGGCCCGCACGACCACCTCCCGGCCACACCGCGGTTCCGGCCCGGGAGGTGCAACGGTCCGGCCCTCCGGCGGGAGGGCCGGACCGGCGTGTTTCCACCGGGTGGGTGGTCGACTCTCCGCCTGTGTCAGTCGCAGGCCCGCAGCAACAGCAACGCCACGTCGTCGATCC
Source organism: Streptomyces canus (assembly GCF_001514145.1). Taxonomy (GTDB): domain Bacteria; phylum Actinomycetota; class Actinomycetes; order Streptomycetales; family Streptomycetaceae; genus Streptomyces; species Streptomyces canus. The sequence goes on along the minus strand of NZ_KQ948656.1, from coordinate 912,618 downwards.
GCTCCCGCGCGGCCGCGCTGCGCCGGACGAGTTCGTCGGCCAGCTCGTCGAGCGGACGGTCACCGGCGTCGGCGAGTTGCCGTCCCAGACCGGCGAGCGCGTCCTCGATGTCGACACCGGGGGACTCGATCAAACCGTCGGTGTAGAGGGCGAGGACGGAACCGGGCGCGAGGTCCACCTCCGTCGTCGGGTAGACGGCCGAGCTGTCGATGCCCAGCAGCGGGCCCCCGGCCAGGTCCAGCACCCGCACCCGGCCGTCCGGCCGCCGGAGCAGCGGGGGCGGATGCCCGGCCCGGGCCATGACGGCCCGCCCCCGCCGCGGATCGAGCCGCAGATACAGGCAGCTGGCGAAGAGCTCGGCGCCGAGGTCGATCAGTAGCCGGTTCGTCGAGCGCATGACCTCCTCCGGTGTCTGGCCGACGGTCGTGTACGCCCGTACCGCCGTCCGGATCTGCCCCATCAGCCCGGCCGCCGTCACGTTGTGTCCCTGCACGTCGCCGATCACCGCCGCCGCCAGCCCGTCCACCGGCACCAGGTCGTAGAAGTCGCCGCCGATGTCCATGCCCTGCGTGGCCGGCAGATAGCGGGCCGCCGCGTCGATGCCGGGGAGGGAAGGCAGGCTGTGCGGCAGCAGGGCCGCCTGCAGGCCGTGCGCCAACTGGTGCTTGGCGTCGTACAGGACGGCCCGCTCCAGGGCCTGCGCGATCAGCCCGCCGAGACTCGTCAGCACCGCCCGCTCGTCCGCGGGGAAGGGGTGCCGTTCGGTGTATGCCAGCACACAGGTGCCCACCGGGCGCCCGGAGGCGATCAGCGGCAGATAGGCCCAGGCCTCGAAACCGTCAGGGGTGGCGTGCCGCCTCGGATACAGGCGTTCCAACTGCTCCCGGGAGTCGAAGAACGCCGGCACTCCGGTGGTCAGGGCATGCGTACCCGGCGTCGGTTCCGACAGCGGCAGCCCGTCGAACCGCTCCACGACGTGCGCGTCCGGATACCCGCGATGCCCGAGCACGCGCAGCCGCCCCGCCCGGGAACCGAGCACGACCAGTGCCTGGCTCCCCACCGCCGGGGCGATCTCGTCCGCCACCAGCTGCACCACGTCCTGCACACCCACCGCCTCGGTCAGCGCCCCGGCCAGGCTCAGCAGCTGCGAGATCGTGACCAGCCGGGGCGGCGAGTCGCCGGGCTGCGGACCGGACCGGTTCATGTCCGTCACCGCCCGGGCCCGGCTGACCCGGACGCTCAGCCCGGTCGTGCTCGGGTACATCCGGAACGACAGCCAGTCCCCGGGCGGCCGCAGTGCCACGAACGACGTGCTGTGCTGGCTGAGCAACGCTGCCCGGTAACGGTCCTCGTAGACCGGGTCGTTGAGCCAGGGCACCGCCGCCCACAGCTGCGAGCCCAGCAACTGGGAGGTCGGGACACCGATCAGCTCGGCCGCCGCGGCGTTGGCGAAGGAGATCCGCCCGTGCAGATCGAGCGAACACAGTCCGTACGGCAGCCTCGCCACCATCCGTGCCGCCTCCACCGTGCCCAGCGTCCCGGCCGGGCTTCCGACCTGGGCCGCGCCCAGCAGATCCGGTTCGGCGTGCGGCGACACGTTGTCCTCCACCGCCCGCTCCAGCCGCACCGCGAGCCGCCCGCAGGCCGCGATCAGATGCTCCCGCTCCCGGTCGGACAAGTCCGGCGGGTGCGAACCGGGCCAGGTCACGAAGACGGCGCCGTACACCTTGGACGAGGTCGCCACCGGCACCGCGGCCAGCGCGAAGGGATACGGCAGCACCACGGCGATCCGCGGAAAGCGGCGCGCCATCTCGTGCTCGCCGCCCACCCACACCAGCCGCCGCTCCCGTACCGCCTCCGCGACCGGGATCGGCGCGCTCAGCCCCACCCGCTCCCAGGGTGCCGCGAACGCCCGCGGCAGGCCCGCCATCACCGCCATCTCCAGCACGGGTTCGTCGGCGGCCACGAGATACACCGCGCCGGAGTGGGCGTGCACCTCGTCCATCATCGACGCCAGCGCGAGGGAGAGCAGCGGCCGTCCCACCCGGGTCCGGGCGCTCGTCGGCGCCTGGGCGGACCTATGCCCGTCGGACACGCCGACCACCTCCTCGCACGGGCGCGTCCCGGAAGGGGCGCGGGCCGCTGTCGCGTGCCGGGCCCCCAGGGATCAAATCTCCCCCCTCACGGCGGGTCCCGCACGGCGAGCGTTCCCGCGTGCGGGCACACGGGTGTCCGCACGACGGCGAGGGCGACCGCGTACCCCCTTGGCCCCGGGCCATGCCCCCACAGTGGAAGCGCGCGACGGCACACGGGCGCCCTCTGTGCGCCCCCGCGCACCTTGATGGCCAGTTCTTCGCGCCCGAGGGCGGTCCAGGACCCGAACAATGGGGCACGCGTTCATGCCACGGAAACAAGTGCAGCGATTCGAGGGGGACGAGCGGTGATCCGGGTGCTTCTGGTGCACGACGCGTGTCTGGTGAGATCGGCCCTGGCGGAGTGGCTCCGCCGGGAACCGGACCTCGGGGTGTTCGACACCCCGTGGCACGCCGCGCCCGGCCGTCTGCGAGCCGTACGTCCCGACGTCTGCGCGGCCGACCTCGACTGCTCCGACGCATACGGCATCCCGCCGCTGGGGGAGTTATCCGTGCGCGAGCCGGACCGGAGTCCGCCGCGCCTTCTCGTGATGGCCAGCGCCAATCGGCCGGGGCTGCTGAAGCGTGCCGTCGAGGCGGGGGCGCTCGGGTACGTCGACAAGGAGGGGGCGGCACCGGAGCGGCTCGCGCGCGGGATCCGGCGGGTCGCCGAAGGGAAACGTTTCGTCGACGACTCGCTGGGCTTCGGCTTCCTCCAGGCCGCCGAGATGCCGCTGACCAGACGGGAGCTGAGCGTGTTATCCCTCGCGGCCGAGGGGGCCTCCATCGCGGAGATCGCGGGAAGCCTGTGCCTGTCCCACGGGACCGTGCGCAACTACATGGCCGCGATCACCCGCAAGACCGGGGCCCGCAACCGCATCGACGCGATCCGGATCTCCCAGGGGCAGGGCTGGCTCTGATCGCTTCGGGACCACGGCCGTCCAGCCGCCCACGAGTTCGCGGTACGCCGGCGAGTCGCGCACCAACTCCTCGTGGGTGCCGTACGCCGTGCGCGGGCCGTCCATCAGCAGCACGCGTCCGGCGCGGCGGGCGGAGCTGATCCGGTGGGCGACGACGACCAGCGTGGTGCCCGGCCGGCTCGCGAAGGCCCGCTCGGCGCGTTCCTCGGCCCTGGGATCGAGGTGGCAGGTGGCCTCGTCGAGCAGGACGAGGGGGGCGTACGACAGATAGGCCCGGGTCAGCGCGACGAGCTGCCGCTCACCGGCGGAGAGCGCGGCTGGGTCGACGGTCGCCCGAGATCCGCCGAGGGCTTCGAGCACCGGGGTGAGTCCGACCGCCTCGGCCGCCGCGAGCAGCTCCGGCTCGGGCACCGGGTCCGGCCGCAGATGCCCGAGGTTCTCGGCGAGGGTGCCGGTGTGGACGTACGCCTCCTGCGGGATGAGCACACGCAGCGCGGCCGCGTCGGGGGAGGGGACGGGGTGACCGCAGAGCCGGATCCTGCCGCCGGTGGGGTGCAGGAGCCCTGCGATCAGGGCCGTGAGCGTGGACTTCCCGATCCCGCTGGGGCCTACGACGGCCAGATGGGCGCCGGGTGGGAGGTCGAGGTCGAGGCGGTCGACGACGGGGGTGGCGGCGGGGCCGTAGGCGAAGGAGACGGAGGTGAGGGAGAGGGCGGGGGCGCGCGTGGAGGCGCGGTCTGTCGGGTGCGGTGCGGTGCGGGGTGTCTGCTGTGGTGGGGCCGGGGCTGCCTCGCGTGTGGGGGTGTCGCACTCGTGGTCCGCCGCTCGAGCCCGGGTGTGCGGGGCGAAACGGTGGCCCGGCTCGGCATGCCGGTCGGCGGGCCTCGCGTCGGTGCGGCCGCCGTCGGTCTCGGCGCCGCGCGCGTCCGACCCGGCGGGAGCGCCTGTGGCGACGGCGAGGTCGTGGGCCGTGGGGTGTCTGCCGTCGTCCGGGCTGGTGGTGCAGGTGTGGCTGGGCGGGGGGTTCGCGCTGTGGGGTCCCGTCTGCACGACCGGCTCTTCGGTGCCCGTGTCCGACCCGGCGGGAGCGCCTGTGGCGACGGCGAGGTCGTGGGCCGCGGGGTGTCTGCCGTCGTCCGGGCTGGTGGTGCAGGTGTGGCTGGGCGGGGGTTTCGTGCTGTGGGGTCCCGTTCGCACGCCCGACTGCTCGGTGCCCGGTTCCGCGGCGGGTTCCCGGACCAGTCGCCGCAGGACCACCACCAGCCGGGAGCCGCTCGTTCCCAGCCCGTGGACCAGGTTGCGCAGGGCGGGGAGCAGGGACTGGGTGACGTAGGCGAGGGCGCCGAGCAGGGCGCCCGTGGTGACGCCCCGGGCCAGGAGCCAGGGTGCGCAGGCGAGGAGGAGGACGATCGGGAGCTGGCCGCCGAGGGCGAGCGAGACCACGCGCAGGACGGACCAGCGGGCGAGGGAGTACGCGGCCCGCTGTTCGGCTTCGACAAGTCGGCCGGTGTCGGCGGCGACCCGGTCCTCCGCACCGGCCGCCGTGATGTCCCGCAGCCCCGGACAGACCCTGCCGAGACCGTCGGCCAGCGCCTCGTCGGCGACGAGGAACCCCTCCTGGCGGCGGGCCAGCGGACGCAGCGTGGCCGCGAACAGGCCAAGACCCGCGGCGAGCGGCGGCACCACGACCAGCAGGAGCAGCGGGTCGAGCGAAGCCAGTCCGACGACGGCGCCGACGCCCGTGAACACGAACGAACGCGACACCATCACCAGCCCGGCGAACGTGTCCCGCGCGATCTCCACCTGCTGGGTCAGCCCGGACAGCGCCCCCGCGTCCGCCTCCCGCACCCCCCGCTCGACCACCCGCCCGACCAGGACGTCCCGGAGCGGCTCGACCAACGCGGCGACGGCGGCGTACACCCGTACCGTCCCCCAGGCGCCCACGAGCACCCCGATCCCGGCCACTCCGAGCCACGCGAGTCCGACGCCGGGCCGCCCGGCCAGAAACCCCTCGTCCAGGGCACGGGCGGGCGCGTACCCGGTGAGGAAGGTCTGCCCGGTCTCCAGCACGGACCAGCCACCGAGCCGCACGAGAACCCGCCACCGGGCCCGCAGGAACCGGAGACCGCGCGCGTAGATCCCGTCGGTCACGGTGCCCTGGCTCATGACGGCCCCCCTTCCCAGCTGTCCGCCCCCTCCGGCCCGCTCCCGAACACCGCCCGGTACTCCGCCGCCCGCCACAGCGCCTCGTGCGGCCCGACCGCCCGCACCCGCCCCCCGTCCAGCCAGGCCACCGCATCCGCGCGGGCCGCCGTGGCGGTGCGGTGGGCGACGAGCAGGCGGGTGCCGCCGGCCCCGCCGTTCACTAGGGCCTCGGCGATGCGGGCCTCCGTCACCGTGTCGAGGCTGGAGAGGGCGTCGTCGAGGATGAGTAGGCGGCCGCCGTGCGCGAACGCCCGGGCGAGACCGAGCCGTTGGGACTCCCCGCCGGAGCGTGGGGCGTCGGCGACGAGGGTGTCGTAACCGTCGGGCAGCCGGAGCACGAAGTCGTCCGCGTGGGCCGTGCGGGCGGCCTCCCGGACACGCGCGGGGGAGGGGGACCCGAGGGTGAGACCGATCTCCTCCTCGACCGTGCCGCCGAGCAGAGCGGGGCGTTCGAAGGCGTACCCGATCGCACGGCGCAGTGCGTCGTGGGTGAGCTCGTGCAGCGGCACCCCGTCGAGCAGGACCTCCCCGGCGTCCGGTTCGGCGAGCCGCCCGGCGACCGCGGCGAGCAGTGACTTGCCCGCCCCCGACCGGCCCACCACCGCGAGCGTCGTCCCGCCCGGTACGACGAGGTCGACCCCGTCGAGCACGGCACGTCCCCCGCGCAGGGCGGTGACGCCGCGCAGCTCCAGCCGACCCGGACCGGGCGCCAGCCGGCGCTCGCCGTGTCCGAGGGGGGACTCCGCGAGGACCTCGTCCAGACGGCCCGCCGCCGCCCGGGCCCTGGTCAGGCCGGCGAGCTGTCCCACCAGGACGCCGACCCCGGTGGCGAGGACCGCATACCGGGAGGCGGCGAGGACCTCGCCCACCGTGACCCGGTGCTGAGCGAGGAGGACCCCGGCCATGGCGACGACACCGAGCTGCAGCAGCGGGGCCACGGCGACGGACTGGCCCGAGGCCCTGCCCTGCACCTGCCACATGCGGTGACCGGCCTCGGACAGCTCGGGCAGCGGGCGCAGGATGCGGGCCGTCTCCCGGTCCTCGGTGCCCGCGGCCCGGATGGTGCGGTGCCCGCCGACGGCCTCCGAGAGCGCCTGCGCGATCCGGCCCTGCACCTCCTGGTAGCGCGTCACGCATTCCCGGGTGTCCCGGGCGAAGGCGCGCAGCAGCAGGGCGAGCAACGGCGCTCCGGCCAGGTACACGGCCGCGAGCCAGGGGGAGACGAGTCCGAGGGCCACCACGGCGCCGACCGGTCCGGCGAGCGCGGCGAGCAGCGCCGCGCGGGCGGTCGGTGCCGTGCCGGCCTGCGCGGCGTTGCCGACGAGGCGGGCGACGAGGTCACCGGGCCCGAAGCGGGCGGTGGCGCGCGGGCCGACGGCCAGGACGTGTCCGGTGAGGTGGCGGCGCAACCAGGCGGTGGTGCGGGCGTCGACGGTGCCGCCGAGGACGGTCTCCGCCGCGTCGAACAGGGCGATGAGGAGGACCAGTGCGGCGCAGTACAGCACCCAGCGGGTCGCCGGTGCCTGCGCGAGCAGCAGGTCCAGGGTGCGGCCGAGGGCGGCCGGCAGCAGCAGTCCGGCGCCGGTCGCGGCCGTGCTCACCAGGCACAGGACCAGACAGCGGGCGGGGGCCGGACCCAGGAGGCCGTGCGGGGCGCGCGGCGAGGTGCGAGTCGTCATACGGCGCCTTCCGGAGATGTGCAGAACCCCGGGCGGCCCCTCCCTCGCGGGAGTGGACCGCCCGGAGTCATGGGCGCACGATGCCTGTCAGAGACAGAGCGTGACGCTCGCCGCGCTGACGCAGGACAGCAGGCTCAGGGTGCTGTTGCCACCGCCGCCGGTGTGCTCGTCGGACTCCATCGTCTGCAGGTCGAGAAGTGCCATCTCGGTTTCCTTTCTTCGGTGTCGTCCACCCGTGGGGACGGGGTTGGGTCACGGCTCCGTCAGGTCGCGGAACCGCGTATGGGGGGCCGCCCGAGCGGCGGCAGGAACGGCAGGTGCGCGGTGACCGGATCGCCGGGGGCCGTGTGGGCCGCGCCGAGCGCGAGCAGGCACCCTGCCGTTCCGGTGCCCAGGTCCATCGACAGGCGCATCATCTGGTGGCCGGGGAAGGCCAGTTGGCCCCGGTAGTCCATCGAGAACCAGCCGAGCCCGTCGATCTGTTCGGCGATCCGCTCGCGGGTCGCCCCGGGGGTGTCCGTGCGCGCCAGGTGCAGGACCATCCCGGCGCGGCCCTGGAAGAGACCGGGCTGCACGTAGAAGCGGCTGGTGGCGGCGGTCAGCACCCCGGCACGCGCTCGCTCGAACTCCCCCTCGGTGTCGGCGCCCAGGGCGAGGTAGTCGTCCAGGACCATCCCGATGCCGGCACTTCCCTCACCGAGGTAGGGCAGGGTCCGCCAGCCCTCGTCGACCTCCAGCGAGCCGCTCGGGTGCGTCACGCAGCACTCCAGGTCCCGCCGAAGCGCCACCTCCGCCGCCCTCAGCAGCAGGGGCTCACCGGTGCGTTCGTACTGCCGCAGCAGGAAGAGCGCGGACCCGGTCCACCCCCGCAGCAGCCCGGCCCGGCGCCGCTTGGCAGTGTCGGCGAGGGGCTGCGCGAGTCGTCGTACGAGGATGTCGGCGGCCTCGGCGGCCCGCTCCCGAAGCTCCGACTCGCCCGTGGTGCGGGCCAGTTCACCCAGTACCAGACCGAGACCGGCGAGGCCGCCGTGCAGGTCGGAGGAGAGGTTCTGCCAGCGTTCCGCGAGGACGCGCTCGACCAGGTCGAGGGCGCGCTGCCGGTGGCCGAGCCGGTCCAGGACGTGGGCGATGCCCGCGAGACCGTCGTAGAGGCCGAGCGGTGTGCCCGTCGGCGGTGGTGCGGTGCGGGCCAGGAGCCAGCGCTCGCCCTCCTCGTAGCGCTGCGCGCCGACCGCGTCCAGCGCGTAGAGCACCCCGGCCGCGCCGTGTGCGAGCCCGAGGCCGCCGCCGTCGTTGAACTGCGTGATGTCACCGGGGAAGAGCCGGTCCTCGCGCTCCGGGGTGGCCGAGGCGAGGAGCGCCTTCACCATGGAGTCACGGCTGTAGGGCCAGTCGCCGGGCTCGACGAAGGACGGCACGTGTGCGGTGGTGTCCCGGGTGATCTCCGCGACCGCCTCGTCGAGGAACTCCTTCGGCACGTCCGGGAACTGACGCAGGATCACCTCGGCCAGATGGGCCGCCTTGCCCCGGTCGACCACGAACAGCGTGGTCACCGGCAGGAACAGGGCGAGCCTGAGACAGGCCAGGGCGTAGCGGTCGACGTCGATGCCCTTGCGGTCCGGCGGGGCGAAGAAGCCCGGGTGGGCGACCACCTGGCGGCCGTTCTCCTCGACCGGCGCCGCCGCCTCGAAGTCGAGCAGGGAGACCGACTCCTCGTCGGGGCCGACCATGATGTTGAAGACGTGCAGGTCGTTGAAGACGATCCCGCGCGCGTGCACCGCCTCCACCGCCCGTTCCACCGCCCCGTGGATCCGCACCGCCCACGCCGTGTAGTCGGCCACGGCCCGCGGATCGGGGTCCGGCGTGAGCAGCGGATGCCGCTCGGCGAAGAACGAGTTCAGCGGGCGCCCCTCCAGGAAGTCCATGACCAGGAAGCGGTGGTCGCCGAGTGTGAACCAGTCCCGCACCTCGGGCACCACGCCGGTCCCCGCGACCTGCTCCAGGGCGGCCTTCTCCCGCTCCAGCCGGGCGATCGCGTCCGCCCCGTCGGCCGCCAGGCCCGCGTGCGGCCGGCCCTCCTTGAGGACGACCTTGCGCCCATCGCGGGTGTCGGTGCCCGTGTAGACCCCGCCGCCGTTGGAGAAGTGCAGCGCCTTCTCGATGCGGTACGGCAGCTCGCCGACCGTCGTGGTGTTGCGCGCCTCCAGATGGGGCTCCAGGAAGGCGGGCAGCGTCACCCAGTCGGGCACCTGGAAGGACGGCGCCCGGCGGTCCGGCACCAGCTTGCCCTCGCCGTCCCGTACCGCCGGCACCAGCGAGCCCCGGTCGTCGACGACGAAGGTGCGGGCGAACGCGCCGTAGCGGACGTAGAGCGGACCCTCGTACCAGCGCAGATCGGTGAGGATGTACGGCCCCTCGAAGCCCTCCAGGAGCTTCCCCAGCTCCCGGAGCACGTCGTGCAGCTGCTTCTCGTCGGAGGGGTAGACGGTGACGAACTTGCCGCTGGTGTCGCGGGCCGCGTACTTGGTGTTGCGCAGGTGCAGCAGATGCGGGCCCGGCACGAACTTGAACGAGATGCGCCGGGGCACGCAGTAGTCCCACACGATCGCGGCGATCTGCTCCGCGTTCGCCCGGGTGGCCGAGGCGTGGATCTTCCAGCCCTGGGACGGGCCCGGCACCGGCTTTCCGTCCGGGCCGAGCGGCGTGAGCGTCAGCCAGTCGCCGATACGCGCCGCGTCCCAGCCGTCCGGCACCGTGCGGCGCGCCGTCCCGTAGACGGGCGCCTCGCCGGCCGAGATCCGGTCGGGCGTCTCGTAGAAGTGTCTGTCGGCGAGCGCGTACACCTCGTACCGCTTGTCCATGCGTCCCCTTCCGTGGCCCGCCAACGAGGCTTCCAGCGAGGCGGTGGCCACGGACAGTCACGGCTGTCACGAGATCACCGTGCGGAACGCATGCGTCAAGAAGTGTTCGAAGGGTTTCGAGCGTGTCTGCCCGCAGAGGCTCCACGGAACGCTCACAGGGGCTGCGCACATGCCGTATAAGCGCTGTAATGGCGAAGTGGTGAGTGAGGGCGCTGCGGGACGCAGAACGAGAGCGTTGCGTGCCGAAAATGCCCTGACATCGGTCACGGACGGTCCCGGATCGCCCGAAAGGCTGCGCCGTGTCCTCGAACAGGCGCTCGTCTTCGCCGGGGCCTCCCTCGCCGCTGTGTACACGCCCGGCGAGGACGGAGACCTGCTGGGTCTCGTCGAGTCTGCCGGCGTCCCCCGAACGGTCTACGGGCTGCGCGACAGCTATCCGAGCTCCGGTGACTCCCCGCCCGCCGACGCGCACCGCTCGGGGCGGCCGCTCTTCCTCGGCCCGAAGGAGGCCGCCGCCTGCTCGGAGCCCCGCAGGGCGGTCCGGCGGGACTTCCACCTGGCCGTCCTGCCGGCGCACGGCGACGACGGCCGTGCCTGTCTCGTCGCCGTCAGCGAGGACCCGCACGGTTTCGACGACGAGGACCGCAAAGCCCTCGAACTGATCGCCGACGCGATCGTCTGCCCCGCCCCCCTTGTCGCCGCAGACGGCGCGGAACTGCGCTCCAACGCCTTCAGCCTCGCCATGGACACCGGCCGCATCGAGGTCGGCGACGGGATCCTGGAGCTGTTCGGCATGAACCGGGCGGCCTTCGACGGCAAGGTCGAGACCCTGCTCGGCCTGACCGTCCCCGAGGACCTGCCCTCGCTGATGTCGCTGTTCGAGGCCGGTCACATGTCCATCGGCGACCGTGAGCTGGAGTTCCGCATCCTCCAGCTGTCGGGTCCACCCAAGTGGCTCAGGCTGCGCGGCCGCATGCTGCCCGGCGGCGAGGGCACTCCCTCCCAGCTCGTGGGCACCGTCGCCGACGCCTCCACCCTGCGCTCCGACATCACCGACGTGGCCCGCGTGCAACGCCTGGCCGCCGCCCTCTCCATGGCCGGCACCGTCCGCGACGTCAGCCAGGCCGTCGTCTCCGCCCTCCGTGCCCCGCTCAGGGCCGACCGGATCGCCCTCGCCGAGCTGGAGAACGACCGGCTCGTCGTCACCGTCCTCGACCCGCCCGAACCGGAGTCCTGGCCCGAGCTGTGGCGTCTGGAGTGGCGCAGCGAGTGGCCCGAGGCGCCGGTGCGGGCCATGCCCACCCTGGCCACGGCCCTGCGTGAGGGCCGCGCCCAGATCTGGCCCGCCGGTACCGTCCTCGAACCCGCCCTCGCCGACGTCGGCCCCGGCGGCCTCGCGGTCCTTCCACTGCCCGCCGCGGGCCGCATGGCCGGGGCCTGCCTCATCGGCTGGGACACCCCGCACCACTTCGGCCCCGACGAACGCGCCCTGCTCACCGCCTCCGCAGGCCTCGCCGGACAGGCCCTGATGCGCGCCCACGCCCTCGACGCCGAGCACGAACTCGTCGGCATGCTCCAGCGCCAGCTGCTGCCCCGCCGCCTGCCCAAACTGCCCGGTGCGATCGCCGTCGCCCGCTATCTGCCCAGCACCGCGGGCCTGGAGCTCGGCGGCGACTGGTACGACGTGATCCCGCTGCTCGACAACCACGTCGCCCTGGTCATCGGGGATGTCCAGGGCCACAGCGCCGCCGCCGCGACCCTCATGGGCCAGATGCGCACCGCCCTGCGCGCCTACGCCGTCGAGGGTCACTCCCCGGACGTCGTCGTCGCCCGCGCCAACCGCCTCCTGATGGACCTGGAGACCGACCTCTTCGTCACCTGCGTCTATCTGGACCTCGACCTGGAGGAGGGCACCGCCTGGTGCGTGCGAGCCGGACATCTGCCGCCGGTGCTGCGCCACCCCGACGGCACCACGGAGATCGCCGAGGCGGACGGCGGCCCCCCGCTCGGCGTGGTGGCCCAGGCCGACTTCCCGATGACCCCGCTCCGGCTGCAGCCCGGCACCCTGATCGCCCTGACCACCGACGGCCTGGTCGAGTCCACCGAGGCCGACATCGACGAGGGCATGAACCGCCTCGCCCACGGGCTGGCCGTCTCCGACCCCGACCACCTCGGCCTCGTCGCCGACGCCCTGCTCGGAGGCGCCCGCCGCAGCGACGACGTCGCCCTGCTCCTGCTGCGCTACGACGGCATGGCCACGCACCCGCTGCGTGAGAGCTGGACCGTCTGGCGGGTCCCCGAGGCCGCCCGGCACGCCCGCCGCTTCACCCGGCGCACGCTGCGGGTCTGGGGTGTCCCCGAGGACGCGATGGACACCGCCCTGCTCGTCGTCTCCGAGCTCGTCACCAACGCCCTCGTGCACACCGGCGGTCAGGTCCGCCTGGCCCTCACCCTCGTCGGCCGCCGGCTGCGCGTCTCCGTCGCCGACGCCTCGCCCCGCACCCCCGTCAAGCCCACCAACATCGGCTGGGAGGCCACCGGGGGCCGCGGCATCCTCCTCGTGGAGGCCGTGTCGGCGGCCTGGGGGAGTGTCCCCGTCAGCGGCGGCAAACAGGTGTGGAGCGAAATCGCACTGGACGACTGAGGAGGGGTACCCGAAGCGCACCACCCCCCAGAAGAGAGATACGTCATGACTCAGCACGTCAGCGACATCATGACCAGCGCCCCGGCCACCGTGGAACGCCAGCCTCCGTGACGGCCGTCGCCAGGATCATGCGCGACCAGGACGTCGGCGCCGTCCTGGTCACCGACAGCGACGAACTGCGCGGTCTGGTCACCGACCGTGACCTTGTGGTGCGCTCGCTCGCAGAGGGGGCGACCCGGAGCAGATCACCGTGGCCGGCGCGTGCAGCGACGATCTGGTGACCGTCACGCCCGAGGACGACCTGGACCACGCCATCGAGCTCATGCGCGAACACGCCGTGCGCCGGGTCCCGGTCATCGACCACGGCCACCCCGTCGGCATCGTCTCGCTCGGCGACGCTGCCATGGAACGCGATCCGGGATCGGCCCTGGGCGACATCAGCGTCGCACGGCCCAACACCTGAGCCTGGCACGCCGGTTCGGCCCGGCCGTCAAGTTCCGGTGCGCCCGATCCCCGGCGAATGTGTGTGCGGAGGCGAGGGGCTGACGGGTCTCCCGGCCCGTTTGTCCCGAGCCCTCCGGGGGACCCGGAGGGCAGCATGGAAGGACGGTGAACCGCCGTGACCTCGCAGACCGTTGAGAAACCCGTCGCACGCCGGCCCGAGACGGGCTGGTCCATGACCCGCCGCCTGCACGGCAAGGGAGACCTGCGGACCTGCCTGCCCGCGATCGAGGACCGGGCCACCACCACGGCGAGCACCGGGGAGGGCAACATCTTCCGCGGCGAGGACTGAGCGACCACGCCGCGTCACCACCAAGTCACGCTCCGCCTTGGCCGGTTCCTCCGGATTCGGGCTAAGGTGACGCAAATGAAGGCTCTCGTGCTGTCCGGCGGGGCCGGTACACGGTTACGGCCGATCACGCACACCTCGGCCGAACAGCTGGTGCCCGTCGCCGACCAGGCCGTCCTGTTCCACGGCCTCGAAACCATCGCCGACGCGGGGATCACCCAGGTCGGGATGATCGTCGGCGACGGATCCAGGACTGGTCCGACGATCACCTGCATCCCCCAGGAACGGCCCCGCGGGCTCGCTCTTGTCGTCGCCCGGGCGCCTGCCCCGCATGGTCGGCGCGTACGCATCCACGCCGGTGATCCACGACGCCGTACAGGCCATCGAGCCGTCCTGGCGGGGCGAGTCGGAGATCAACCACGCCCCCTCCAGCACCTGGTACGGGTCGGCGTGGAGAAGCGCGCGCGTGGCACCGGCTCACGCATCGTCGGTACGGCCGTCATCGGCGCCGGAACCGAGGTCTGCGACTCCTACGGCCCGAACCGCCCAGTGTCGAGTCCACGCTGGTCGGCCGCCATGTCGAGGCCACCCCGGCCCCGAGCGTGCCCAGGGCCCACAGCTTCGTCCTCAGAGACCGCGCTCCCTCGGCGCGAAGTCCTGTCACTCGGTCGGCCCTGCGGGGCCGACCCCACCAGCAGCGCGGCCCTCGACGGGCCCGCACCACGCCCCGCCGTCGTCGCCCTCGGGCGCGACTGGTGGACGGGGGCCGCGCCGGCCTTGCGCCGGGACCGGCGGTCCGCCCTGCACGAAGCACTGCCACACATTTGCAAGGAGATTTCCCAGTGAAACGTCACGAGTTCCTGCGGGGGCTCCACAAAGCCAGCGCGAACCGCAACTACCTGGAGATCGGCGTCAACGACGGCCGCAGCCTGACGTTCTCCCGGGTACCGAGCATCGCGATCGACCCGGCGTTCAAGGTGGTCTCCGAGATCCGCTGCGACGTCCACCTGGCCAAGGCCACCAGCGACGACTTCTTCGCACGCGACAACCCGCTGCAGCACCTGAAGGGCGGCCGTCACCCGCTGCGCAACATCGTCCGCAACCGCAGCCCGTTCGGCTACTGGCAGGACGTCACCCTCGACCTGTCGTTCATCGACGGCATGCACCTGTTCGAGTACGCGCTCCGCGACTTCATCAACGTCGAGAAGTACTCGAACTGGGCCAGCGTGATCGTCTTCGACGACATGCTGCCGCGCAACGTGGAGGAGGCGGCCCGCGACCGGCACACCAACGCCTGGACCGGTGACGTCTACAAGGTGATCGAGGTCCTGAACCGCTACCGGCCCGACCTGGAGACGGTCCTCGTGGACACCGAGCCCACCGGCCAGCTCGTGGTCTTCGGCGCGGACCCGAGCAGCACGGTGCTCAAGGACAAGTACGACGAGATCATCGCGGAGTACGTGGTCCCCGACCCGCAGAAGGTGCCCGAGACGGTCCTGGAGCGGACCGTGGCGATCCAGCCGGAGACACTGCTCGACGCGGCTTTCTGGAAGCCCCTGGTGACCGCCCGCAACCGCGGCAGCAAGCGTGACCGCAGCTGGGAGCACCTGCGCACCAGCCTGCAGCAGCTCAGCGACGCCGGCTGAGCGAGGGCCGGTGATCCGGGGAGGACGCGCCGGCGTCCTCCCCGGATCTGTTTCTACCTGCCGCGTGCCCGGAGCCTGGCGACCAGCCTCCCGGCCAGCCGTCGCGCCCGGCGGACCAGCCGCTTCCCGGCAGCGGGCCGAGGCGGGCGCACGGGCATGACCTGCACCCTGCCCGACTTCACCCGCAGCGCGAACGGCAGCGGATGGGAGCGGGGCTCCGGCGCGTCGGGTGCCGGGCTCAGCGCGACCTGCCACGGCGCTCCGGTCAGGTCGGCGACCGGCAGCTCCGCCTCCAGGAGGGCCGTGGAGCCCTGCGGACGCAGTGTGCCGGGTACTTTCGCGGACGCGCCACCGGAGCCACGGGTGAGCTTCAGCAGCACCGGCGTGTCACCGGGCACGTGGAACGGCAACGGCACCTCGACACGGTCACCGGTGATCGTGACCTCCCCGCACGTGACCCGCCCGAGGGCCAGGCGCTTGCTCGCGGTGTCCACGTCCAGGGCGAGGGTGCCCTCCTTCGTGGTCCAGTACGGCAGTACGACCCGGCCGCCCGCCACACCGGCGTCCGCGGCCGTACGCCCCTTGAGCGGGACCGGGCCCAGCCGGGACTCCTTGGTCCAGCCGCCGAGCTTGACGCGGACGAACACGTCCCACAGCCCGGCGTCGAGCGGGCTGCCGTCGGCAGCGGTGGCCGGATCGAGGGCTGCCGTGCCCCGCAGCACCAGCCGCACCCGGCCGTCCTCCCCCGGGACGGTCTCCCGGGTGAACTCCACCGGCTGGAAGTACTGGGCGGAGCTGGCGCGCTTCCGCAGCAGCAGATCGACCGTGGCGCGCTCGAATCCGGCCACGCCTTGGGCGCCGACCCAGTCCACGGCTTCCTCGACGGAGGCCGGGGGCGTGGTGAGCGGGGTGGCGCCGCCGTCGGCGGGGAAGGTCATCGGCGTACCGCGGGAGGCGAGCTCGGCGGACAGGCGGACCCGCAGCACACCGCCGTCCCACTCGACGCCGTCCGGCTCGGCCCGGGAGACGACGGAGGCCTCCCACTCGGCGAACGCGATCAGGTCGTCCAGCCGGTCGTCGGCGATCAGCGCGGCGACGACCTGCTGGGTGGGCTGGAGGCCGGCCGCGACACCGGCCCCGAAGCGCTCGAGGACCACCTCGCGGATCTCGGTGAAGAGCTCCTTGCGGTAGTCCTCGGGCGCGGCGAGCAGCCGTTTGCCACGCATCCGCTCGACCATCTCGTTGCGCAGCCAGCGACGGAACAACCGGTCGCGGGTCGGCCCCGGCTCGGTGTACTTCTCGACGACGTCGAGCGCCTCGCGCAGGTTCTGGAAGTAGCCCACCGGGTCGAAGCGCTGGAAGCCCGCGTTGGAGGCGTCCTCGCGCCTGAGGTGGTAGTAGCAGACGTAGTCGCTGAGCACGGAGACGTTGTCCGCGCGCAGATACGCCTCCGTGACGAAGACGTGGTCCTCCAGCCGGCGCCTGCCCTCGGGGAAACGCAGGCCGATCCGGTCGAGGAACGCCCGCCGGAACATCTTGTGCGGTGTCAGGCTGTCGATCAGCGGGGCGCTGTCGACGGTGGCACGGGGGTGGTTGCGGCGGAACAGCTCCACCGGCACCCCTCGCCCCTTGCCGGCCATCTTGCCCACGACCACGTCGGCGCCGTTGGCGACCGCGTAGTCGTACATCCGCTCCAGGGCCTCGTCGCCGAGGTAGTCGTCGTTGTCGACGAACATGACGAATTGGCCCTGGGAGGCGGCCATTCCGACGTTGCGGGGTTTGCCCGACCAGCCCGAGGCCTCCTGGTGGATGACCGTCATGTTCGCGACCTCGGCGGCCAGCGCGTCGAGCCGGGCCGGTGTGTCGTCGGTCGAACCGTCGTCGACGAAGATCGCCTCGAACTCGTCCGGGGGCAGGGACTGCCTGCGCAGCGAGGCGATGCAGTCCTCGATGTACTTCCCCGGGTTGTAGACGGGGATGACGACGCTGACCTTGACCGGCATCGGTGTCCGGACTCCTTGGGTGGTTTGTGGCTTGCGTCACGGATCGACGCTTTGTGGCGCGATGTTAACTCCGCTGAGTGAGTGAAAAGTCACAGAACGTCGTGGCGAGTGGATCCCGGAGTCGGCCGCCCACCCGAGATCCGGGACCACCGGCAGGTGACGGGCGCGGAAGGCCCCGGTGGAATGGCCCTGCTGAAGAACGTGTGCGGAGGGGCATGGCGTGGACGCGGGCTGACGGACGGCGGTGACGGGAGCGGTTGTCGATGCGCTCGCCCACCCGGCCGCCGGCATCGGGGCCGAGGAGGTAGCCGCGTCCATGCGTGTCCATAACGCGCGCGCCGCCGAACATGCGGGCGCGACACCTCGCACCCACGCCGACGTCACCCGCTTCTTCGACGACACCGAACTCCTCGACCCCGGCGTCGTCCAGCTGCCCGAGTGGCGTCCCGAGGCCGACTCCGGCCCCGGCGCGCTGCCCATGTCGTGCGGGGTGGGCCGCAAGCCCCTCTAGGCTGATCCCGTGCGCCTGCTGCTGATGTCCGACACCCACCTGCCCAAGCGCGCCAAGCAGCTTCCTGCCCCGCTGCTCGCCGAACTCCCGCACGCCGACGTCGTCTTCCACGCCGGCGACTGGGTGGACACCGCCACCCTCGACCTGCTGGAGAGCCGCAGCGCACGGCTCGTCGGGGTCCACGGCAACAACGACGGACCCGAACTGCGCGCACGGCTGCCCGAGGTGGCGTACGCCGACCTCGGCGGACTGCGCTTCGCCGTCGTCCACGAGACCGGCGCCGCCCAGGGCCGCGAGGCCCGCTGCGCCGCCCGCTACCCCGACGCCGACGTCCTGGTCTTCGGCCACAGCCACATCCCCTGGGACACCACCGCCCCCGGCGGACTGCGGCTGCTCAACCCCGGCTCACCGACCGACCGCCGCAGGCAGCCCGACTGCACCTACATGACGGCGACCGTGGCCGACGGCCGCCTCACGGACGTCACGCTGCACCGCCTGCCGCCGCGGATCGTTTCGCCATAGGGCCCACCGGCACCCGGGACTGTCAGTGCCGCCTGATACGACGGAAACATGGCTGCTGCACCGGTAACGCTGCTCCGACAGTCGGTGCAGCACCGCTCAGCCCTGCTCGCGGGCCTGACCGTCGTCCCCCTGTTCGCCCCGCTCGCGGTCGTGGCGCCCGTCGGCGGGCGCATCACCAGCCGGTTCGGCCCACGGCTGCCCGCGGCGGCGGGGCTGCTGGTCGCCGCGTCCGGGCTCGCGCTGCTGACCCGATCCGGGGCCCACTCGGGGTCCGCCGATCTGCTGCCGGCGTTCCTGCTGTGGGGATCGGCTGCGGACCGCTGACCCCCGCGGTCGTCGCGGCGGCCATCGCCACGGTCCCCGCCGAGCGCTCGGGCCTCGCCTCCGCGGTCAACAACACCGCACGGCAGACGGGCGGCGCGATCGGCATCGCGGTGGCGGGCGCCGTCGCGGGACAGCCCGGCGACCAGGCGCGTTTCCTGCGGGGCTTCCATGCCGTCGCGCTCGGCTCGGCCTGCCGCTACGCGGCCGCCGCGGGCGCTGACTCTGCTGCCGGGAGCCCTTACGCCGAGACACGGGCACTCATGAAGGTCCGGGCCGCTCCGAATGCAGGGGAGCGGCCCGGACGCTGCGAGTGTGCGTTCTCACGGACCTCCTTCCCGATCGGAGGTGGGGCGAGGGTTTCGGACGCCCTCTCCCGTTGTTCGCCCCCTACCCCTCAGAGCGCGGCTCACACCCGACGATTCCACATTCCCCGTACCCGGATGGCCGCGATCACCACGACGGGGCGGCCGCCACCGGGGCCCGCTCGGCGACCGGTACGCCGATCGCACGCAGCAGGCGGCGGAGCGGCTCGCCCAGGGGCCAGCGCGATCAGCACCGCGGTCACGAAGGGTGGATCGCTCCAGCCGTCGCCGTCAGCGGGGCGCCGCTGCCGCCCCAGCGCAGCGCGACGATCTCGGCGGCCACGGACACGGCGACCTCCTCCGGCGTACGGGCACCGAGGTCGAGACCGACCGGAGAACGCAGCCGGGACAACTCGGCCTCGCTCAGCCCCGATTCGGTGAGCCGCTTCATCCGGTCGTCGTGGGTACGCCGGCTGCCCATCGCCCCGATGTACGCCGCAGGCCGGCGCAGCGCCTCCTCCAGCAGGGGCACGTCGAACTTGGGGTCGTGGGTCAGGACGCAGATCACGGTGCGTTCGTCGGTGTCGGTGTCACCGAGGTAGCGGTGCGGCCAGTCCACGACGACCTCCACGCCCTCCGGGAAGCGCTTCGGTGTGGCAAAGACCGGGCGAGCGTCGCAGACCGTGACCCGGTAGCCCAGGAAGGCGCCGATCCGGGCGACCGCGGCCGCGTAGTCGATCGCGCCGAAGACCAGCATGCGGGGCGGCGGGGCGAAGGAGTGCAGGAAGACGGTGACCGCGTCCTCGCGGCGCTCGCCGTGCGGACCGTAGTGTCGCAACCCCGTCGCTCCCAGGGCGAGTTCGCCGCGAGCGTCGGCGGTGACCGCCACGTCCAGGCCGGTCGTGCCGAGGGTGCCCGTGACCCGGTCCGGCCACACGGCGAGCGTGGCGCCGCGGGGTGCGGGGCCGTCGGTCACCGTTGCCACGGTCACCGGGCGGGCCGCCGCGACCGACTCCGCGATCTCGCCGAACGCGGGATCGAGGGCGGCCGTCACGGGACGTACGAGAAGCGTGATCTCCCCGCCACAGGTGAGGCCCACCGCGAACGCGTCCTCGTCGCTGTACCCGAAGGTCTCCAGGCGGGCCTCGTCGCTCGCCACGACCTCTTGGGCCAGCTCGAACACGGCCCCCTCGACACAGCCGCCGGACACACTGCCGACGACCTCGTCGTCCGGGCCCACGGCCATGGCCGCGCCCGGATCGCGCGGCGCGCTGCGGCTCGTCGAGACCACCGTGGCCAGTCCGAACGGCACCCCTGCCGAGTACCAGCCGTTCAGCACCGGGAGGATGTCACGCATCGTGGGCTCCTTTCACCACCGCCAGACGCTCCGGCGCGGCCACCCGCTGCAAGCGTCGCATCCGCGCCCCGAGCGGCTCCGGACCGCCACCCTCCGTGACGTGCTTCGTCCACTTCTGGCTGTGACCAGCATTCCAGCTGCAGCACGGCCCCGTATTCCCGGGCCTCGCATTGATCGGCTGTCAGGCCGGATCGCTGCTTGCCGGTGAGGGTTCGAGAAGGGACGGAACGTCGGTCAGTGAGGGCAGGAACGGCCCGGCCCAGTTGTCCTCACGTGCGTGGGCGTCGTTGTCGGTCCAGTCAGTGGCTCGGAGCATGTATGCCTGCATGCCGCACTTGGACGCGCCGGTGAGTTCGTCCCCGCCGCCGTCGCCGATGTAGAGGCAGTTCCGCGGATCGGTGTCGAGGCGGCGTGCGATCAGGCGGAAGAGCTCCGGATCGGGCTTGCGCCGACCCTCTTCGCAGGAGAGCACGCGTGCGTCGACCAGCGTGGCCAACGGCAGCTGCGACCAGGTCTCAGCCAGTTCCGCGGTGCAGTCGCTGAGCACTCCCAGACGCAGTCCCCGGTCGCG
Organism: Streptomyces canus; assembly: GCF_001514145.1. Lineage (GTDB taxonomy): Bacteria > Actinomycetota > Actinomycetes > Streptomycetales > Streptomycetaceae > Streptomyces > Streptomyces canus. The sequence continues at coordinate 892,151 of NZ_KQ948656.1, read as the reverse complement.
CAACTCGGTCAGGGTCGAGACTGCGTCGGCCCGCAGTGCGAACAGTTCGCGCTGTGCCGCCATCCGTGCGGCGCAGGCGGCGGCGAGGGCCTCCTCGCTGGGATCGGCACCGGTGCGGCGGGCGAGGGCGCGAAACGTCGCAGCCAGATCGCCCAGGCTGCCGGTCGCCCGCTCGGGAAATGAGGCGTCCAGGGCCGCGCGCCACGTACGGGCCGGGATGCCGAGGGGAGCCGCGCTCCGCGCGGCGTGGTCGTCCCACACGTGCGTCGGCGTACTGGGGGTGAGGGTCCCGAAGAAGTCGAAGACGACAGCGGTAGTGGCCATGATCAGGACCCTAGCGACACGGTGCCGACGACCGCGAGGGGCAGCCGTAGGGGTGGTCAGGAGCCTGTGGTGGAGTGATGTGGTCGGATTCGCTCGTCGTCTCAGGTTGTCGGGTCTGCCGAGGCTTCGTCGTCGCTCAGTGCCGTGTAGATGGTCACGGTCGACGCGATGACGTCCACCTCGGTTGGACCGACGATCCGCAGCCATGCGAGCTCGGGCATTCCCTCGACCCGATGGACGCGACCGGCAACGCCGTCCGGCCAGGGTCACCGGCGCCACCCTGCAAGCCCCCTTCGAGGGCCGGCAGGTCATCGACTGCATACCCACCAGGGCCTCGGCAAGAGCATGTCCAGCACCGGCACCGACTTCCCGGGCCTCACCCCGCTGGCCCTCGTCGAGGCGCCGCGCCGGGCGGGCCCCCCGGTGTACGAACACCGATGCACCGGCGGACGCATTGGAGCAGCGGCCGCCCGGACCCACCCGTGGCGAGGGGGAGTGGGAGACCGGCTTCGACCACTGCACGCCCGTCTCCCACGGAACCGTTCCGCGTCGCCCACGCAGTGATCACAACCTCCTCAACCGGAAGGGGTATCTGTTGAACGTGACGCGCCGGGTCGACGGATGAGGCGTCAGATGCGACGAAAGTGAAACTTACTCATCAGTCAGATGGTGTTGACGTTGTACCGAAATGGTCGGACTGTAATGGACATGCCGAATAAACGCGCACGTCTGCTCGTTGTTCTGGTTGTCCTCTGTGGATTCCTGACGGTCGCGGGCGTCCGACCCGCCCCCGCCGACGCCCTCACCGGTTCCCTCTCCTTCGACGACACCCCCCTGACCGTCCAGAACGGACGGTTCGTCGACGGCAACGGCCGCGAGGTCGTGCTGCGTGGCTACAACGTCTCCGGCGAGACCAAGCTCGCCGAGAACAAGGGGCTGCCCTTCGCCTCGGTCGCCGACGCCAAGAAGTCGGCGACCGCTCTGAGAGCCCTCGGCGGCGGCAACTCCGTCCGCTTCCTGCTGTCCTGGGCCTACGCGGAACCGGTGAAAGGCCAGGTCGACACCACGTATCTGGCGAACGCCACCGCGCAGATGCGCGCGTTCCTCGACGCGGGCATCCGTGTCTACCCCGACTTCCACCAGGACCTGTACTCCCGCTGGCTGTTCAACTCGGGCAGCTGGTACACCGGCGACGGCGCCCCCGCGTGGGCCGTGGCGCTCGGCAACTACCCCGCCGAGTCCTGCGGCATCTGCTTGCTGTGGGGCCAGAACATCACCCAGAACGGCGCGGTCAAGGCCGCCCAGTACGACTTCTGGCACAACAACCACGGCCTCCAGGACTCCTTCCTGGCCACCGCCCAGAAGACCATGGCGTACCTCAAGGCGAACCTCGCCACCGAGGAGTTCGCCGGCGTGGTCGGCTTCGACCCCTACAACGAGCCCTACGCCGGCACCTACGACTCCGGCCAGAACAGCCGCACCTGGGAACGCGACCTGCTCTGGCCCTTCTATGTGAAGTTCCGGGCCCGGATGGACGCGGCGGGCTGGACGGACAAGCCCGCCATGGTCGAGCCGAACCTCTTCTGGAACGGCAACGTCAGCAAGGAGGAGGGCGGCCTTCTCGACGCGGGCACGCTCGGCTCCCGGTACGTCTTCAACACCCACTTCTACGACCAGAAGGCCATCTCCGGCATCCTGATGTGGGGCAACGCCTCCGACGGCCAGTACGTCACCGACTTCGGCACGGTACGCGACCGCGCGGCGGCTGCCGGGACGACGGCCGTGGTCAGTGAGTTCGGGCACCCGCTGAACGGCTCGACCGCCGGCAAGGCGCCGACCGTCCTCAAGGCCATGTACCAGGCCCTGGACTCCCGGGTGAAGGGCGCCAACTGGTGGTCCGCGCCCGCAGGTTCGGGGCCGGTCCTCTCCGGCACCCAATGGCAGTGGGACATCTACAACGGCCGCCACCACGAGTTGATGAACGACAACCCCGACAAGGTCCTCACCTCGGGCGACGCCTGGAACGACGAGGACCTGTCGGCCGTGAAGCTCGACGACTCGGGCACGGCGGTGCTCCGCCAGGACGCCCGGCTCCTCGACCGGATCTACCCGAGCGCCACCGCGGGGACCACCCTCGCCTTCACCTACGAGGACCGCTCACGCGACGGCTCCACGACCCTGACCTGGAACCCGGTGCCGAGCAGCCTGCCGAACGTGTCGTCGCTGGTCGGGTCCGGCCAGTACTCGGTGCTGGTCTGGCGCTCGGGAAGCGGCTCCGCACCCACCGAACTCCACCTGCCCGCGTCCTTCCCCGACTCGACGACCGCGGTGGTATCCGACCTGGGCACGGTCTACGGCCCTCCGGCGTACAGCTCGTCGACCCCGGTCGGGGCGGCTCTCGAGCCGGGCGGCACGGGGAGCCGACGGCTGCTGCTCACCGACTCGGACTCCGGTGTCCTGCACTACGCGCTGGTGACGAACCGGACGACCGCGCCCTCCGCGTCACTGCTGAGCGCGGCCAGGTCGGAGCTCGCGACCTGGGTGGCCCAGAAGTTCGGCTGACCCTGCTCGGTCAAAACAGCCGGCCCGGCCTCCAGGAGGAGGCCGGGCCGGCCGCATCGTCCGTCAGGACCGCGCGGGTCGCGTTCCTGCTATGAGGAGGGGCTTGTCCAGTCGGCGGCCACATGCCCGAGGCGCACGCGCTGCGGATGGTCGCCCACCGGCACGGACACCGTCTTCTGGCCGGTCGCGAAGTCGATCGCGGTGACCTGGTCGGCACCGCTCTCCGAGACGACACAGCTCTTGCCGTCACCGCTGACGGTGGCCCAGTAGGGCTTCGAGGCGGGGACGAGCGGGCCCTCCTGGAGGGTGGTGCGGTTCACGACGGTCGCGTAGTCGTCCATCGTGCCCGCCACGCACAGCTTGCTGCCGTCCGGGCTCATCGAGATGCCGTGGTGGCGCGAGTCGTTGACCATGGTGGTGCGGTCGTCGCTGGTCGCCGGGTTCTTCGGCAGGGTCTTCGTCCGGGTGATCTTGTCGGTGGCGACGTCGTACTCGAAGAAGCCGTTGAAGAACGACACCTGGAAGTACAGCTTGGACTCGTCCGGCGAGAACACGGCGGGCCGGACGGCGTCGGAGTAGTCCGTGAGACCGATCGCGTTGAGCTTGTCCCGCATGTCGATCGTCTTGACCTGCTTGTAGGTGGTCGCGTCCACCACCGTGATGTGCCGGTCGCCCTTCGTCCAGTCCAGCCAGGGCGCGTCGGAGTCGGTGTTCACGTCACCGATCGCCATGTTCCAGATGTACTTGCCGTCCTTGGTGAAGATGTTCTCGTGCGGCTTGTCACCGGTGGCGAAGGAGCCGAGTTGCTTGCCCGTGTTGATGTTCAGCACGTGCACGGTGTTCGCGGTGGAGGCCGACACCGCGACCCGGGTGCCGTCGGGGGAGACCGCCATGTGGTCCGCGCGGTAACCCGACACCGGGAAACGCCAGTTGATGCTCCCGGTGGCCAGATCGATCGACACCACGTCCGCGAAGCTCGGCCGCGAGACGACCACCGACTTGCCGTCCGGCGTGGAGTACATGTCGTCGGCGAACTGGTCGTGGCCTTCGCCGACGCTGTTGCGGATCGCCATGAAGTAGATCCACTTGATCGGATCGGCGTTGATCGCCGCCATCCGGGCGTCCTTGTCGGGGATGACGTTGACCCGGCCGATCTTCGCCAGGTCGCCGGAGGACTTGATGACGTCGGCCGTGCCGTCCCAGTTGTTGGCCACGAACAGCACCTCGCGCAGGGCGGCGGCGTCCGCGGCGGAGGCGGTGGTCGCGGGGGCGGTGACGGTCAGGACGACGGCGGCGGCCATGGCCCACAGGTGTCTGGTTCTCGGAACAGGCATGACGGGTCTCCCTCGGGCGGCTCGTGACGGGGGCATGCCAAGGCGGCAAAACTGAAGATGCGTGCTTTCAGATTTAACTTACTGCAAAGTAAGGAAGGGGGGCCCTTCTCCACAAGACTGCGTACACGACAAAATTGGCGCTCATAAGGGAGGCCGGACGCTCCGGCCCCGGTGGGAGGTGCGGTGACGGGCAGGCTCAGGGCCCCGACCGGTCGCTACGGCGGCAAGACAGCCGAGGAGCGGCAGGCCGAGCGGCGCCGCCGGTTCCTGGACGCGGCACTCCAGCTCTTCGGGGACGCCCCCGGCTACCGCGCCACGACCGTCGCGGCCCTCAGTGAGGCCGCGGGCCTTTCCACCCGCCAGTTCTACGAGGAGTTCCGCACCCTCGAGGACGTCCTGGCCGAGCTGCACCTCGAGGTCAACGACTGGGCGACGGGTGCCGTGCTGGCCGCGGTGGCCGACGCGGACCATCTGCCGCTCGCGGAGCGTGCGGCCGCGATCTTCCGCGCCTACGCGGCGAACGTCACCTCCGATCCGCGGCGAGTGCGGATCACGTTCGTGGAGATCATCGGCGTCAGCGCGCGGTTGGAGGAGCAGCGGCTGGCCCGTCGGGCGCTCTGGGTCGATCTGGTGTGCGCCGAGGCGAACCGGGCCGTGGTCAGGGGCGAGGCCGCCCTGCGGGACTATCGGCTCGCGGCGACCGGGTTCATCGGCAGTGTGAACGGGCTGCTGCACGACTGGAGCGCGGGGTGGGTGGACGCGACCCTGGACGAGGTCGTGGAGGAGTTGGTGCGGCAGCTGCTGGGGATTCTGCAGCCGCCCGGGTGGGAGTCCGCTCGGTGAGAACGGGGGGTGTCACCACGGCCCCCCTGCCCCCGCACGCCCGCCGTCATCAGCTTCCCAGCCGGTTCACCGCTGCCACCACGTGAGCCGTGCCGTCCTCCGCTCGGATGAGCGCGCCCACCGTCCGTGCCCGCTCCCGGTATCCGGTGTCCCGCGTCGCCCGGATGAGTGCCGCCCCCAGCGTGTCGGCGGTCAGGCGCCGCAACGGCAGGGCGCGCGGGGCCACGCCCAGCGCCACCAGCCTGGCCGCCCAGAAACTCTCGTCGAACTGGATCGGTACCGGGATCGCCGGTACTCCGGCGCGCAGGCCCGCCGCCGTCGTGCCCGCGCCCGCGTGGTGGACCACCGCCGCCAAGTGGGGGAAGAGCGCGGAGTGCGGCACCTCGTCGATGGTCAGCATGTCGTCGCCGGTCGCCGTCAGGCCCGCCCAGCCACGCTGGATCACACCGCGCAACCCGGCCCGGCGCAGGGCGCGCACGATCTCGGTGCTGACCCGGGCGGGGTCGGGCACGGTCGCGCTGCCCAGGCCCACGAAGACCGGGGGCGGGCCGGCCTCGATGAAGTCCCGTAGGCCGTCGGGGAGTGGTGCGTCGCCGTCGTACGGCCACCAGTAGCCTGCCACGTCGAGCCCGGACCGCCAGTCGCGAGGCCGGGCGACCACGCGCGGGCTGAATCCGTGCAGCACCGGCCAGCCCTGCCGTTCGCGGGCGCGCAGTGCCGCGGCCGGGCCCGTCGGCGGCAGGCCCAGCCGGGCCCGGACGGGTGGGAGGGCCGCGGCGAAGACCTGTTCCACCGCCAGGTTCAGGCCCACTCCGGCGATCCGGTTGCCGAGGGCGCCCCAGGAGCCGGTGCCCAGCATGGGTGGTGCGAACTCCCTGGTGGCCGCGAGGGGTTGGAGGTTGAGACCCAGGCTGGGCAGGCTCAGGCCCTCGGCGATGGCGTGGCCCAGCGGGGCCACCGATCCGGAGAGCAGAAGCGCGTCGCTGGCCCGGGCGGCGGCCACCAGGTCGTCGGCCATCTCCACCGCCAGCGTCCGCGCCATCGCGACCACCCGCGCCAGCTTGCCCACGCCGGTCGTACTGCGGTGCAGGGCCCGCCCGCGCGAGGACTCCAGCTCCGCGCGGGGGTCGACCGGCAGTGCGTGGAAGCCGATGCCGGCTCGCGCCGCCAGCGGTGCGAAGCGGCCGTGGGTCACCAGGGTGACCTCGTGTCCGGCCCGCGCCAGGCAGTGCCCCAGACCGGTGAACGGGGCCACATCGCCCCGGGAACCCGCTGTCATGATCGCTACCCGCACGACGGACAGTATGGCGCCGGCGGCCGTCGTCCCGCGCGAACGCCCTGTGCACACCGGCCAGTTCACTCCTGTCACAGCCGTTGACTTCACCCTCTCGGGACTCTAGCTTCGGCGCGCATGGTGTTCGAATCGCCGATCCTTGTTCGACATTTCGATCGGTTCGGTGCCCCCCCCCGCTAGAAGGAGCCGCATGTACCCCCCGCCGCGAAAGACCCGCAGAGGTCTCGCAGGACGTTTCAGAGCCGCCGCCGTCCGTGCTCTCGTCCTGGCCCTGACCGCCACTGCCGCGCTGCTCTTCGCCCAGCCGACCCTCGCGCAGGCCGCGACCAGCCGACAGACAGCGGTGCCCTCGGCGCCGATGGGCTGGGCGTCGTGGAACAGCTTCGCCGCGAAGATCGACTACTCCGTGATCAAGGCGCAGGTCGACGCGTTCGTCGCGTCCGGTCTCCCGGCGGCGGGATACAAGTACATCAACATCGACGAGGGCTGGTGGCAGGGCACTCGCGACAGCGCCGGGAACATCACGGTCGACGAGTCCGAGTGGCCCGGCGGCATGAAGGCCATCGCCGACTACATCCACGGCAAGGGCCTCAAGGCCGGCATCTACACCGACGCGGGCAAGGACGGCTGCGGCTACTACTACCCGACGGGCCGGCCCGCCGCCCCAGGCTCCGGCAGCGAGGGCCACTACGACCAGGACATGCTGCAGTTCTCCCAGTGGGGCTTCGACTTCGTGAAGGTCGACTGGTGCGGTGGTGACGCGGAGGGACTCGACGCGAAGACGACGTACCAGTCGATCAGCGACGCGATCGCCAGGGCCACCGCCACCACAGGCCGTCCGATGACCCTCTCGCTGTGCAACTGGGGCAGGCAGAACCCGTGGAACTGGGCCCCGGGGCAAGGCGCGATGTGGCGGACCAACGACGACATCATCCTCTACGGCAACAAGCCGTCGATGACGAACCTGCTGACCAACTTCGACCGGAACCTCCACCCCACGGCCCAGCACACCGGCTACTACAACGACCCGGACATGCTGATGGTCGGCATGGACGGCTTCAGCGCCGCCCAGAACCGCACCCACATGAACCTGTGGGCCATCTCCGGAGCCCCGCTCCTGGCCGGCAACAACCTGGCCACCATGACCACCGAGACCGCGAACATCCTCAAGAACCCCGAGGTCATCGGCGTCGACCAGGACCCACGCGGGCTCCAGGGCGTCAAGGTCGCCGAGGACACCACAGGGCTTCAGGTCTACGGCAAGGTCCTGTCCGGCACCGGAAACCGTGCCGTCGTCCTCCTCAACCGCACCTCCTCCGCCCAGAACATCACCGTCCGCTGGTCCGACCTCGGTCTGACCAACGCCAACGCGACCGTCCGTGACCTGTGGGCGCGCGCCAACGTCGGCTCGTACGGCACGGGTTACACCACGAGCGTCCCGGCGGGCGGTTCGGTGATGCTCACGGTCACCGGCGGCACGGAAGCGGCGAGCAGCACGTACACAGGCACCTCGAGCTTCACCGGAGTGGTCGCCGGAAACACCGGGATCAAGACCGTCGACGTCGCCTACACCAACAACACCTCGGCGGCCCGCACCGCGACCCTCCAGGTCAACGGCCAGGGCACGACCACGGTCTCCTTCCCGCCCACCGGCTCCTCCCAGGGCACCGTCTCGGTCCAGGTCGGCCTGTCCAAGGGCGCCTCGAACACGCTGACCTTCACCGGCGCCCCCACCCTGGCCGACATCACGGTCCGCCCGCTGCCCGGCACCAACAGCACCCTCGCCGTCGGCACCCAGTCCGGTCGCTGCCTGGACATCTACGACAACACCCTCACCAACGGCACCCAGGCCGAACTGTGGGACTGCAACGGCGGCCAGAACCAGCAGTGGACGTACACCTCGCGCAAGGAACTCGTGGTGTACGGAAACAAGTGTCTGGACGCCTACAACCTCGGCACGACCAACGGCACCAAGGTCGTGATCTGGGACTGCAACGGCCAGAACAACCAGAAGTGGAACGTGAACAGCGACGGCACCCTCACCAACGTCAACGCCGGTCTCTGCCTGGACGCCTACGGTGCGGGCACGGCCAACGGGACCCAGATGGTCCTGTGGTCGTGCGGCGGCCAGGCCAACCAGAAGTGGACGCTGAACTGATCTAGCCCTGCCGGGCGGCGGTCACCGCCGCGTCGACGGTCTGCTCCAGCAGCGTGGCGATGGTCATCGGACCGACCCCGCCCGGCACCGGCGTGATCAGCGAGGCCCGCTCCACCGCGGAGTCGAAGTCGACGTCACCGACGTTCCCGGAGTTGTACCCGGCGTCGACGACGACCGCGCCGGGCTTGATGTCCTGGCCCCGGATCAACCGGGGCCGGCCCACCGCGGCCACCACGATGTCCGCCTCCCGTACGGCCGCCGACAGGTCCGCCGTACGGGAGTGGCAGTAGGTCACCGTGGCGTCCCGGGCGAGCAGCAGCATGCCGGCCGGCTTGCCGAGGATCGCGCTGCGGCCCACGACCACGGCGCGCTTGCCGGCCGGGTCGACGTCGTACTCGTCGAGCAGCCGCATGATGCCGCCGGGTGTGCACGACACGAAGCCCGGAAGTCCGAAACTCATCGTCGCGAAGGACGCGAAGGTGACGCCGTCGACGTCCTTCTCCGGAGCGATCGCCTCGAACGCCGCCCGCTCGTCGATGTGCGGGCCCATCGGGTGCTGGAGCAGGATGCCGTGCACGGTGGGGTCGGCCGACAACTCCCGCAGCGTGCCGACGAGTTCCTCGGTGGTCGTGGCCGCGGGCAGCTCCACGTGCCGCGACTCGATACCCGCCTTGCGGCAGCGGTTGCGCTTCATACGGACGTAGGTGACGGAGGCGGGATCCTCGCCGACCAGCACCGTCGCGAGACAGGGCGCCCGTCCGGTGCGCTCGGTGAGGTCGGCCGCCCGCTTGGCGGTCTCGTCGAGAATGCGCCCGGCGAGCGCGGTGCCGTCCATGAGCCGTGCCTGAGACATGATCCACTCCTGAGTCGATCGAAGGAATCGCCCAGGCGCACGGCATCTAGTGTGCGGACCGCTCCCCGGTGGTGCTCCACCTCAGCGCCAGTCACGGTCCGTACCTCAGATTAGCCGACGCGCTACGGCGGTCACGCCCCGCTCTCCTGCGGCGGAGCCGTCGGATCGGCCCCCGCGAGGAAGCCGGCCGCCTGGGCGTGGACGTGGTCGGCGCCGATCGCCCCGGCCCAGCGGACGATCTCCCGTGCCAGCGCGGTCGCCCCGGCCTCGTCACCCGTGTCGCGGGCCAGGACCGCGAGGAGCATCTGCTGGGTGAGCACGCCGGGGACCATCCCGGCCCGAGCGCCCAGGGCGGTGGCCCGCCGCCAGCGCTCCAGGGCACCGTCGTGATCGCCGGCGTCGTGGTCGTGGTCGCCGAGATGCCGCAGCGCCTCCCGGACCAGCAGATCGTCGCCGCCCGACTCACCGGCGCCCAGGGCGGCCTCGTAGTGGGCGGGGGCGGCCGTACGCTCGGCGAAGAGGTTGTCGGCGATCAGCCCCAGGTACATCGATGCCCAGCCGCGCCGCACCTCGTCCGGGGCGTCCTCGCGCAGGGCCTGAGCGTCGCGCCGGAGGCCGGCGAGCGCCTCGGGGTCCTTGCCCTCGGGGCCGGGCCGGAAGATGCCCTCGCTGCGCAGCAGCCGGAAGTAGGCGTGCCGCAGCCGGACGAAGGCGAGATCCCAGTCGGCGCCCGTCGACTCCTTCTCCGCGTGCTCGGCACGGCCGGCGGTGAGGTCCGTACCGCCGAACCAGTCGCTCTGAAGGGCGACCTCGGCCGCCGCGAGAGCGAGCCGGGCGCGGTCCCCGGCGGTGTCACAGGTCGTCGCGTCCAGGAGGCGCAGTGCCCGGTCCCACCGTCCCGCCAGCGACAACTCTCGTGCGGAGGCGAGGAGTTCGTCGAATTCGACGGTTGTGCCCGTGGTGTTCGTCATGACAGGGGAAGGTAGTCAGACGAAAAACCATCCACAAGAAAACCATTGCAGGGGGCGGGTAATGCGGGACTCGGTCGACCGGCACGTCGAGGTGTGGGCGAAGGAACTCGACTGGATGGACCCCGTCAAGGAGGCGATCTTCGCGCGGCTGGCCATCCTGGCCCGGTACGCGTCACAGGCCCGCCGCGACACCCTCGACTCCGACGGACTGCGCAACTGGCAGTACAAGGTGCTGCTGACCCTGCGCCGGCTCGGCCCGCCGTACACCGGGAGCCCCTCGCTCCTCGCCGACCACCTCGGACTGACCCGGGGAGCTCTGTCGGCCCGGCTGGCGCCGCTGGAGGACGCCGGGCTGATCGTCCGGACGCACGAGGACGACGACCGGCGACGGGTGCGGGTCCGGCTCACCGAAGCCGGGCACGCCGCGTTCGAACAGCAGGTCGCCTCGGAGGAAGCGGGTGAGCTCGCGCTGCTCTCGGCACTCAGCCCGGCAGAGCGGCGAACACTCGCGGACCTGCTGCGGAAGCTGGTCGTGGCCGCCGAGTCCTCCCCGGACGAGCCGAGAAGGCCCAGGTCATCCGTGATGTGACGGGGCCCTCCCGGCTCTGGTTCCTACTCGTCCCAGGCCTCGATGATGATCTGCTCCGAGATCTTGCCGTCGCGCAGGGTGACCATCGACTCCGACAGGACGCGCATGCCGTCCGAGTACTGGCAGGACTCGCTGTAGGCCGCGCGATCGCCCTGGACCACGCACCCTTCCAGCTTGTGGGTCATGTCGCGGCTGTAGACGTCGGTCAGCATCGCGCCGATCTCGTCACGGCCGTGCAGGACCTTGGGGTTGCTGGGTGTGGCGTTCCGGTTGACGAGGCGTATTTCCGCGTCGTCCGCGTACAGAGACAGAAGCGTCTCCGCGGTGTGTCCTTCGACGCCCTGGCGCAGGATGTCGGTGTCGAAGCCGGGTCGTGCCGCGGTGCCCATGATGACCTCCTTCGAAGGCCCCGGCCGACAAGGAGCGGGCCGTAGGGCCTCTTTCTTCGAGACTCCTCCGCCCCGGCGGCCACGGCAAGCGCAGGCCGGGCGCTCCGCCTGACGGGTGAGCGGCGCCGGGCGGCCGTGTCGGCGGGGACGCCGCCCGCGTTGCTGCAGACATGATCCCAACTCGACGTATCGTCGCCGCCGTCGGTCTCGCCGTCGGCGTCACCGGCCTCACCGCCCCCCTCGCGAACGCGGCCGACGTGGGCGCCCCGGACGCCGGGCGGCTCAGCCCGATCGCCGTGATCGACTCGCTCGCGGTGAGTGACATCCCCGCGGAGCACCAGGACGAGATCCCGAGTGTCTCCGAGCAGCTGGCGGCGCTCAACCAGGTCAAGAAGCTGAACCAGTTGCACCAGGTCACCGACCTCGTCGCCCCCGTCACGGGGCTGCTGCCGGGCGTCGGAGGCTGAGTCTCCCGCACGGACGCCGAGGGCCGCCCGGACGACCGGGCGGCCCTCGGCGTGTGCACCTGGCCGCGGCGCCGCGGACGCCTCTCAGCCGGCGGTCGCCAGGAACTGGGTGGCGGCCAGCTCCGCGTACAACGGATCTCCGGCGACCAGTTCCCGATGCGTCCCCACCGCGCGGACTCGTCCCGCGTCCATGACCACGATCCGGTCCGCCATCGTCACCGTGGACAGCCGATGCGCGACCACCAGGACCGTGGTCGTACGTGCCACATCCGCCACGGTGTCCCGCAGCGCCGCCTCGTTCACCGCGTCCAACTGGGACGTGGCCTCGTCGAGCAGCAACAGCCGGGGCCGCCGCAGCAACGCCCGAGCGATCGCCACCCGCTGCCGTTCCCCACCCGACAACTTGGTTCCCCGGTGCCCGACCAGCGTCTCCAACCCCTTGGGCAACCTGGCCACCAGACCGTCGAGCCGCGTCGTCTTCAGCACGCGGCCCACCGCACCCTCGTCCGCGTCCGGATTCCCGAGCAGCAGATTCTCCCGCAGCGACCCCGACAGCACGGGCGCGTCCTGCTCCACGTAGCCGATCGCGGACCGGAGTTGCGGAAGGTCCCACTCCGAGAGGTCCCGTCCGTCCAGCGTGACGACCCCGGCCTCGGGATCGTAGAACCGCTCGATCAACGAGAACACCGTCGTCTTCCCCGCCCCCGACGGCCCGACGAACGCCGTCATCCCCCGCGCGGGCACATCGAAGGTCACCCCGTGGTGGACGTACGGCAGATCGTCGGCATACCGGAACCGGACGTCCGAGAAGGCGACGGAAGCCGGCTCCGCCCCGTCGGTGGGCAACGGCGCGGGCTGAGCGGCCGGTTCGGCGGGCAGCCGTAGCGCCTCCTGGATACGGGCGAGCGCCGCGGCTCCCGTCTGGTACTGCGTGATCGCCCCGACGACCTGCTGGATCGGCGACATCAGATAGAAGACGTACAGCAGGAACGCGACCAGGGTGCCGACGTCGATCGCTCCGGTCGCGACCCGTGCTCCGCCCACCGCGAGCACCGTGATGAACGCGATCTGCATCGCGAGCCCGGCCGTATTGCCCGCCGCCGCCGACCACTTGGCGGCCCGCACGCTCTGCCGCCACGACTCCTCGGCCGCCGCGTGCAGCGTCCGTTCCTCGCGGTGCTCGGCGCCCGACGCCTTGACCGTGCGCAGCGCGCCGAGAATGCGTTCCAGCGAGGCGCCCATCACACCGACCGCGTCCTGCGCCTGCCGGCTCGCCCGGTTGATGCGGGGCACGATCACCCCGAGGACCGTGCCCGCGGCCAGGATCACCGCCAGCGTGACGCCCAGCAGCACCGGATCGACGAGGCCCATCATCACGACGGTCGCGACCAGCGTGAGCCCGCCGGTGCCCAGGCCCACGAGCGAGTCGGTGGTGACCTCGCGCAGCAGGGTGGTGTCCGAGGTGATCCGGGCCATCAGGTCGCCGGGTTCGGTGCGGTCCACGGCCGCGATGCGCAGTCGCAGCAGATACGACGACAGCTCGCGCCGCGCGCCGAGCACGACGGACTCCGCGGTGCGCCGCAGCACGTACGAACCCAGTCCGCCCATCGCCGCGTTGGTGATCACCAGTCCTGACATGACGAACAACGCGCCGGTGATCGTGCGGTCGTGGGACAGGTCGTCGATCAACTCCCGGGCCACCAGCGGCAGCAGCAGACCGGTGGCGCCCGTGAGCAGCGAGAGAACGGCACCCGCCAGCAGGGTCCACCGGTGCGGCCGTACGTATCCGAGGAGCAGCCGCCAGGTCGGCGGGCCGGTCTCCGTCTCGGTGATGCTCACGGTGCTCCTTCGGGCCCGACGGCGTGCGGAGCCTTCAGGCTACGTCGGTGAGTGCGGCCAGGGACGCGTCGAGGTCGGTGGCCTGTGGCCGGTGGCCGGTGGTGCGGCCGTTTTCCCGACAGGGTGGTCATGCCGCAGGAGTTGGTGAGTGCCGAGAAGACCAGGCCCGCCCGCGATACCCGCGCACAGGGCGCCCTCCCGCCGGCGCACCGCGTCCCCGCGGGCGTGGGTGGCCGGCGTGGGCACGGCGGGGATGCTGCCACCACCGCCGTTCGCGCCGAGCGCCAGACGGGGTACCGGGTGCCACGCGGCGCGGCGCGGGGAGGGGCCGCCGGGGGGCGCGGAGCCGTTCGCCGAGGAGTGGGCACGAGACGAACCCGGCGAGCCGCCCGCCCCGGTATGCCTGTCGGAGTCGCTCTCAGCGGCGAGCGAGCCGTCCGTCGCCGCAAGTGCGCCGTGGCCGCCGTGCTCCTCTCCCCGCGAGAACCCCGAGGTCAATTACCCCCGGGGCGTATTTGCGCCGTGGGAATCGGTGCCGTTACTGATCAGTCGCGCGTAGGGTCGGAGGGACGTACACCGGGCGACAGAAGGGGTCAGGGCCATGGCGCAGGAGGTACGCGGAGTGATCGCACCCGGCAAGGACGAGCCGGTGCGGGTGGAGACGATCGTCGTGCCGGACCCGGGGCCGGGCGAGGCCGTCGTCCAGGTACAGGCCTGCGGGGTCTGTCACACCGACCTGCACTACAAGCAGGGCGGGATCAACGACGACTTCCCCTTCCTGCTGGGCCACGAGGCCGCCGGCGTGGTGGAGTCGGTCGGCGAGGGGGTGACCGACGTCGCGCCCGGCGACTTCGTGATCCTCAACTGGCGTGCAGTGTGCGGGAACTGCCGCGCCTGTCTGCGCGGGCGGCCCTGGTACTGCTTCAACACGCACAACGCGAAGCAGAAAATGACCCTCACCGACGGCACCGAGCTCTCGCCCGCCCTCGGCATCGGCGCCTTCGCCGAGAAGACGCTGGTCGCAGCGGGACAGTGCACCAAGGTCGACCCCTCCGTCTCGGCGGCGGTCGCGGGGCTGCTGGGCTGCGGAGTGATGGCCGGCATCGGTGCCGCGATCAACACCGGACAGGTCGGCCGGGGCGACACCGTCGCCGTCATCGGCTGCGGTGGCGTCGGCGACGCGGCGATCGCCGGATCGAACCTCGCGGGCGCGGCGAAGATCATCGCCGTCGACATCGACGACCGGAAGCTGGAGAAGGCCCGCACGATGGGCGCCACGCACACCGTCAACTCGAAGGACGCGGATCCGGTCGAGGCGATCCGTGAACTGACCGGCGGCTTCGGCGCCGACGTCGTCATCGAGGCGGTCGGCCGCCCCGAGACGTACAAACAGGCCTTCTACGCCCGCGACCTCGCCGGCACGGTCGTCCTCGTCGGCGTGCCCACCCCCGAGATGAAGCTGGAGCTGCCGCTCCTCGACGTCTTCGGCCGCGGTGGCGCGCTCAAGTCGTCCTGGTACGGCGACTGCCTGCCCTCCCGCGACTTCCCCATGCTGATCGACCTGCATCTGCAAGGCCGCCTGGACCTGGAGGCGTTCGTGACCGAGACCATTCAACTCGACGAGGTGGAGAAGGCGTTCGAGCGCATGCACCACGGCGACGTCCTGCGCTCGGTGGTGGTGCTCTGATGGCCGCCCGCATCGAACGCCTCGTCACCTCCGGGCAGTTCAGCCTCGACGGCGGCACCTGGGACGTCGACAACAACGTCTGGATCGTCGGTGACGACCACGAGGCGATCGTCATCGACGCCGCCCACGACGCCGATGCCATCGTCGAAGCCGTGGGCGACCGCCGGCTGACCGCGATCGTCTGCACCCACGCCCACAACGACCACATCGACGCCGCGCCCGCCCTCGCCGACCGCACCGGCGCCACGATCTGGCTGCACCCCGACGACCTGCCGCTGTGGAAGCAGACCCACCCCGACCGCGACCCCGACGGCCACCTGCGCGACGGCCAGGTCATCGAGGCCGCGGGCGCCGACCTCCGGGTCCTGCACACCCCCGGGCACGCACCGGGCGCGGTCTGCCTCTACGACCCGGGCCTCGCCACCGTCTTCACCGGCGACACCCTGTTCCAGGGCGGCCCCGGCGCCACCGGCCGCTCCTGGTCCCACTTCCCGACGATCATCGACTCGATCCGCGACCGGCTGCTGGCCCTGCCACCCGAGACGAAGGTCCTCACCGGCCACGGAGACCCGACGACGATCGGCGCCGAGGCTCCGCACCTCCAGGAATGGATCGACCGCGGCCACTGACGCCGATCGGGTGACCCGCCCGTAAATCACGACAGAGGTTGTCCGGCTTCCCGGTCATGCTCGAAGAGACATCGGGCACAACGAGAGGTCGGACATGTCACAGCCGCTGCAGGGCAAGGTCGCGCTGGTCGCCGGAGCGACCCGGGGAGCGGGGCGCGGGATCGCGGTGGAACTCGGAGCGGCGGGCGCCACCGTGTACGTCACCGGACGCAGCACCCGCGCCCGCCGCTCCGAGTACGACCGCCCCGAGACCATCGAGGACACCGCCGACCTCGTCACCGAGGCCGGCGGCCAGGGCATCGCCGTACCCACCGACCACCTGGACCCGGCGCAGGTCCGCACGCTCGTCGACCGGGTGGCCGACGAGCAGGGCCGTCTCGACATCCTGGTCAACGACATCTGGGGCGGCGAACACCTCTTCGAGTGGGACAGCCCGGTGTGGGAGCACGACCTCGACAACGGCCTGCGCCTGCTCAGGCTCGCGATCGAGACGCACGCGATCACCAACCACCACGCCCTGCCCCTGCTGCTGCGCCGGCCCGGCGGCCTGGTCGTCGAGATGACCGACGGAACCGACGCCTACAACCGCGAGAACTACCGCCTCTCCTTCTTCTACGACCTCGCCAAGACGTCCGTCATCCGGATGGCCTTCGCCCTGGGACATGAACTCGGCCCGCGCGGCGCGACCGCCGTCGCGCTCACTCCGGGCTGGCTGCGCTCGGAGATGATGCTCGACAACTTCGGGGTGCGGGAGGACAACTGGCGCGACGCCCTCGACCGCGTCCCCCACTTCGCCATCTCGGAGACCCCGCACTACGTGGGCCGCGCCGTCGCCGCGCTGGCCGCCGACCCCGACGTCGCCCGCTGGAACGGCGAGTCCCTCGACAGCGGCTCGCTCGCCCGGACGTACGGCTTCACGGACCTCGACGGCAGCCGTCCCGACGCCTGGCGCTACATGGTCGAGGTGCAGGACGCGGGAAAGTCGGCCGACACGACGGGTTACCGCTAGATCAAGGGGGGTGCACCGGCGGCAGGAAGCGCGCGGTGAGGTACTACCTTCGCCCTCATGACGCACACCAAGCGCTTTGAGGGACACGGAGTTCTCGTCACGGGCGCCGCCCGCGGCATCGGTGCGGCGACGGCCCGCCGTCTCGCCGAGGAGGGAGCCGCGGTCCTGCTGACCGACCGGGACGGGACGGTCGTGGAGCGGACGGCCGCGCGCCTGCGTGCAGAGGGTCTTCCCGCACAGGCCCTGGAGTGCGACGTGGCGGACCGCCCGGCCGTCGAGGCGGCCGTCGCCCACGCCGTCGACGCGTTCGGCTCGCTCGACGTCCTGGTCAACTGTGCCGCACGGTGCACCCCGGAGACCCCGCTCTTCGAGGACGACTCCGACGAGGAGTGGGCGCGTGACCTGGACATCACCCTGAGCGGCCCCTACCGCTGCTCGCGCGCCGCGCTGCCGCACCTGGTCACCTCCGGTCGCGGTGCCATCGTCAACATCGGCTCCGTCAACGGCCTGCAGGACTTCGGCAACCACGCCTACAGCGCCGCGAAGGCGGGCCTCGGCTCCCTGACCCGCACCCTCGCCGGGCACGCGGCCGGCCGCGGCGTACGTGTCAACCTGGTCGTCCCGGGCACGGTCCGCACCTCCGCATGGGAAGGGCGCGAGGCCGAGCTCACCGAGATGCAACGGCTGTACCCCCTCGGCCGGGTCGGTGACCCCGAGGACATCGCGGCAGCCGTCGCCTTCCTCGCCTCCCGCGACGCGGCGTGGATCACCGGCACCACGCTGGTCGTCGACGGCGGCCTCACCGCGGTCAACACCGGCTTCCACGCGGCGGTCCATCCGGACCGGGGCGCTCCGTCGTGAGCTTTGTCACCGTTTCGTCCCAGCGCGCCACGCGGTACAACGGTCAGGCGCGCACACCCGTCTAGATGGCAGGGATCGCAGGACCTTATGAAGGGGACAGGACCATGGGGGACATACGCAGACGGGGTGCCGTCGCACTCGGGATCACCGGACTCGTCGCACCGCTGACCATCGCGCTGGGCGCCGCGCCCGCGCAGGCGGCGAGCTGCACCACGCAGGCGGGGCCGTACCAGAAGAAGGTGGAGAAGTTCCTGGGCCGCCCGGTCGACGGCAGGCAGTCCACCGCCGACTGCAAGGCGATCAAGGCCTTCCAGACCAAGCACGGCATCACACCGAACATCGGCTACGCCGGATCCGTCACCTGGGGCGTGATGGACCTGATGAACAAGCAGAAGGCCGTCGGCTCGGACCCCAACAAGGACGGCAAGTGCCCGGTGAACAAGGGCCGGATCGCCTGCGTGAACCTCACCCTCCAGCTGAGCTGGATCCAGGACGGCGACACGCTCGTCTACGGCCCCGTCCCGGTCCGCACCGGCCGCAACGGCTACGAGACCCGCACCGGCCTGAAGAAGATCTACTGGCGCGACAAGAACCACGTCTCGTCGATCTACAACGTCCCCATGCCCTACAGCCAGTTCTTCGACGGCGGCCAGGCCTTCCACTCGGTGAACCTCAGCATGTGGAACCCGCCGGGCTCCCACGGGTGCACCAACATGACCCCCAAGGACGCCAAGAAGTACTGGTCGCTGCTGAAGAAGGGCGACGACGTCTTCGTGTACGGCCGCAAGCCGGGCACCTGAGACACCAGGCGCCCGGCGCGACGACAGCGTCACGCGTCAGGAGCGTCCCCGAAGTCCGGGATCTCCAGCCTGGCCCCGCCCTGCCGCGCGGAGTCGTGCGCGATGACGCCCGGCAGGGTGTAACGGGCCGCCACCCAGGCGTTCACCGACGGCAGGGTGCGGGTGTTCACGGCGGTCACGAAGTCGTCCACCAGGAAGTGGTGGCTGCCCTCGTGGCCGTTGTGCAGGTTGTCGAACTCCCGCGGCAGTCGCGCCCGGTCGTGCACCGGCGCCGACCCGGACGTGAACGCGGCCCGCAGGTCCGGCGCGATGTGCTGGAGTGACGGGTCGTCAGGAGCCATGGTCGGCTTGGGCTCCAGGAGCTCGCTGATGTCCTTCACACCCTTCTTGTCCTGCCAGAGGGCGACCGTGGCGAGCTGCTCCATGCTCGCCTCGGTCCCGAAGAACCGGAAACGCGACTCCCGGATGTGGGAGGGATAGCCCACCCGCCGGAACTCGTTGGTACGGAACGACCCGCCGCCCGCCACCTCGAACAGCGCGGTCGCGTTGGAGAAGTCATTGCCGAACTGGCTGACCTCCTTGTCGAACACGCCGTCGCCGCGGTCGTCGACGACACCGATCGCCGACACGCTCACCGCGTGTGTCTGCCAGGCACCGAGCACCCCGCCGACCGCGTGCGTGGGGTAGAGCAGCGGGGGATAGCTGGCGGTCTCCTTCCACTTCTCGCCGCCGCTGTACTGGTACGCCTCGTAGAACCCGAGGTCCATGTCGTGGACGTAGTCGCCCTCGGCGTAGAAGAGCCGCCCGAAGGCGCCCTTGGCGATCTGGTTGCGGGCGTGCACGGTCGCCGGGTTGTACTGGCTGGTCTCGCCCATCATGTACGTCAGCCCGGTCGCCCGGACCGCGTCGATGATCGCTGCTATCTCCTCCGTGGTGATGGCCATGGGCACCGCGGAGTACACGTGCTTGCCGGCGTTCAGGCCCTGGAGCACCAGGGGGCCGTGCGTCCAGCGCTGGGTGAAGATCGCGACCGCGTCGACCTCCTTCGACTCCAGCATGGCTTCGTACGTGGGGAAGGTGCCGGCCAGTCCCTGCGCCGCGGCGAGCTGCTCGGCCCGTTCGGGCAGCAGATCGGTGACGTAGACGTCGCCGACACCGGGGTGGGCCTGGAACAGCGTGGCGAACTGGCCGGAGAACTGGCCGGCGCCGACGATGCCGAGGGAGAACGTCATGACGTGCGTGTCCTTCACTGGTCGCGAGATCACTGCGAGAGGATCAGGTTGATCTGGTCGTTGGTCTGGTCGAGGCTGGTCACGGACTTGCCGTTGCCGAAGATGTCCTGCATGGCGGGATGCATCAACGCGAACACGTCCGCGGCGTAGTTGGTGATGGGGTAGGAGAAGGTCGTGAAGTCCTTCTTGTCGGCGACCGGCTCGGTGAAGGCCGTGACGTCGATCCCCTTCTTCTTGTACGCGGCCACGGCGGCCGCGGTGCCGTCAGGGGTGGCGGGGAACACGATGCCGTAGCTGCCCACCGTCTTCTGGCACTCGTTTGAGGACAGGTACTTCACCCACTTGCGGGCGCCGTCCTTGTTGCGGGCGTTCTTGGTGATGGAGTCGGCGAGGCCGTTCATCATGGTGGCGCGCTTGCCGGTGGGGCCTTCGGGTGTGACGGCGGTGCGCATGTCGAGGCCCTTGAACCCCGCGTACGTCGAGATCATCCAGGCCCCGTCGAAGGCTGTGGCCGCCTTTCCCGCCGCGACCTGGGTGTTGGCCTGGTTGGACTGGGAGTTGTAGTCGGTGAAGGGCGCCATGTAGCCCTTCTTCGCCAGCCCGAAGTACCACTTGATGGCGGACTGGAAGGCGGGGCTGTCGTACTGGTACTTCGTGCCCCATCGCTTCTTGTCGGTGTAGCTCCAGCCTGCGGAGGCGGTGAAGTTGCTCCATTGGGTCTGGCCGTCGCCGTCGCCGCCACCGTTGGTGGCGAGGCCGTACACCTTGACGTTGTTCTTGTCGAAGCCCGGCTCGTCGCCCCGCTTGCCGTTCTTGTCGACGGTGAGGTGGGCGACGGCCTTCTCGAAGGTGCCGCCGTCCTTGGGGTTCCAGGCCAGCTCGTTCAGCTGGGCCGGTGTGAGCCCGGCCGCGTCGGTCATCTTCTTGTTGTAGAAGAGGGCGACGGTGTCCCAGTCCTTGGGGGCGCCGTAGCGGTGGCCGTCCTGGCCCATCCAGTTGGCCGCAAGACCGGGCTGGTAGGCGGAATCGTCGACGCCCAGGTCGTCGAGGGGTTCGAGGACCTTCAGGTCGGCGAACTGGCCGAACTTCTGGATGTGGTCGGTGAACACGTCCGGCTCGGTGCCCGCGATGAAGCTCGCGGTGAGCTTGGTCCAGTAGTCGTCCCAGCCCAACTGGGTGATCTTCACGTGCAGTCCGGGGTTCTGCTGCTCGAAGTCCTTGGCGCAGGCCTGGTAGGCGGGCTGCTGGTTGGAGTCCCACAGCCAGTACGTCACCGTCTTCGAGGAGGACCCGGCGGAGCCGCTCTCCGCGCACCCCGTCAGACAGAGGGCCAGTGCGCCGGCCAGTGCGGTCAGCGTACGAAGTCGCATCACGAGTCCCTCACTTGATCCCGGTGAAGCTGATGGTGGACACGATGCGGCGCGCGAAGAAGCCGAACAGCACCAGCATCGGCAGCGCGGCGATGAGCGTCGCCGCCATGAGGCCCGACCAGTCGACGCCGGACTGCGGGGTCTGCGCGCGGAAGATGGCCAGTGCGACGGTCAGCACGCGTGAGTTGTCGCTGTAGGACACCATCAGCGGCCAGAAGTAGTCGTTCCAGGACGTGATGTACGTCAGCACGGCCAGGGTGAGGACCGGTGTGGAGGCCATCGGCAGCAGCACCCGGAAGAAGATCCGCACCTTCCCCGCACCGTCCAGCAGGGCGGCCTCCTCGACCTCGCGGGGCACGTTCATGAAGAACTGCCTCAGGAAGAACACCGCGAACGGCGTCATGAACATCGTCGGCAGCGCGATGCCCAACAGGTTGTCGATCAGGCCGAGTTCCTTGATGAGCACGAAGTTCGGCAGCAGCGTGAAGATGGTCGGCACCATCAGCCCGGCCAGGAACAGCGCGAACACCTTGTCGCGACCCCGCCAGCGCAGCCGGGCGAAGGCGTACGCGGCCATCGCCGAGAAGAAGATCTGACAGACGGTCACCAGGGTGGAGACGATGACCGAGTTGAGCAGATAGCGCCAGAACTTCAGTCCGCCGCCCGCGCCGCCCTGCGCGATCGCGTCCTTCGTGGACTCCAGGCCCAGGGCGCGGGCGAACCCGGTACCGGTCGGGTTCACCGGCAGTGGGTCGGACGCGTGGGCGGCGAGGCCGGAGTTGGTGGACAGCGCGGTGCGCAGGATCCAGTAGAACGGGAGCAGCGTCACGAGCACGATCGCGCCCATCGCCGTCCAGGCCAGGATCCGGCCGGGGGAGAGGGGACGGCGCCCGGTGGGCCGTACGCGTGTCGTCGTGGTGGTGGTCACGGCAGCCATGTCGACTCCTTCCGGATCAGCCGAGATCGGTCTGGCCGGCCCGGGTGAGCCGGTACTGCAGGACGGTGATCGCGCTCAGCACCACCAGGAGGGCTACGGACATCGCGGACGCGTAGCCGAACTGGAAGCGCCCGAAGGCCGATTGGTAGATGTAGAACTGGAGCACATTGGTGGCGTTCGCCGGACCGCCCGCGGTCGTCACGGCGACCGTGTCGAACACCTGGAACGAACCGATCACCGTCATGATCAGAACCACCGCCAGGACCGGCCGCAGCAACGGCATGGTGATCCGCCAGAACATCCGCCACTCGCTCGCGCCGTCCACCTTCGCCGCCTCGTACATGTCGTTCGGGATGGCCATGAGCCCCGCGAACAGCAGCAGAGCGGTGTAGCCGACGTGCCGCCACACGTTGATGAGGGCGATCGTCGGGATCGCCCAGGTCTCGTCCGCGAGGAAGGGGATGCGGTCGAAGCCGAGCCCGGCGATGATCTCGTTGCCGATGCCGAGCTGGTTGTCGAGGATCCACAGCCAGACCAGGCCCGCGACGACGTTCGACATCAGATACGGCGTGAGCACGATGCCGCGCAGCACCGCCGACTGGGTCAGGCGCTGCAACAGGACGGCGATGGCGAGGGCCGACACCGTCTGGACCCCGATGTTGATGACCACGTACTCGACGGTGACCTTCAGCGACTCCCAGAAGATGGGGTCGTGGATCATCCTGTCGTAGTTGGCGAGACCCACCCACTCCGCCGGAGTCAGCAGGTTGAAGCGGGTGAAGCTCAGATAGATGCCCCGCAGCGTCGGCCAGAGCAGGAAGACCACGAAGCCCACCAGGGCCGGGGCGATGAACACCGCGGCCAGGCGCCCGTCGCCCCCGCTCGACCCGCCTGAGCCCCGGTCCGTGCTCGGTTTGGTCCGTGCCCCCTCGCCGCCGCTGAGCGGCAGACGCGACGGAGGGCTGCTGGAGGCGATGGTCATCGGGAGACTCCCTCGTCTTCGGTGGCTCGTCCTCGGCCACTTACTTTTGTCGCGGAAGAATCCATGCGTCAAGGGGCCTGCGAACATCTTTTCAGGGCCGCCATGGACGCCGTAGCATGGTCACGTTGCTTTTATGGCGAAAGAAATCATGTGGGAGTCTGACCTTCATGACCGCAGTTGCCGCCAGCTGGCTACCCCTGAGCACCGGCGAGCGCTCGGTGGCGATCGAGGTGCTCGTCCACGGCCCGCTGTCGCGCACCGACCTCGCCCGCCGCCTCGACCTCTCCGCGGGCAGCCTCACCCGGCTGACCAAACCGCTCATCGAGTCGGGCCTGCTGGTCGAGGTCCCCGAGGCGGGCACCTCGGCCGAAGTGCGCCAGGGTCGCCCCTCGCAGCCCCTCGACGTGGTCGCCGAGTCCCGGTCCTTCATCGGCTTCAAGATCACCGAGGACATGGTCTACGGCGTCGTCACCACACTCAGGAGTGAGATCGTCGCCCGCCACGACCGGCCCCTGGTCAGTCACGACCCCTCCGAAGTCGCCGACCTGCTCGCGGAGATGACCGCCGAGTTGGCCCGCGGTTATCCGCGTCTGGCCGGTATCGGCATCGGGGTCGGCGGCTTCGTCCAGGAGCGTGCCGTGGTCGGCGAGTCCCCGTTCCTGCACTGGCGGGACGTCCCCCTCGGCGAACTCGTCGAGGACCGCACGGGGTTGCCGGTGGTCGTCGAGAACGACGTCGCCGCCCTCGTCGAGGCCGAGACCTGGTTCGGCGCCGGCCGCGGCCTCGACCGCTTCGTCGTCCTCACCATCGGCGCCGGCATCGGCTATGGCCTGGTCCTGGGCGGCCGGCGCGTCCCCTATGCCGAGGAGGACCGGGGCTTCGGACGGCACTGGATCATCGACCCCAACGGGCCCCTCACGCCCGACGGCAACCGCGGCAGCGCCGTCTCCTTGCTCACCATCCCCAACATCCGCTACCAGGTGCAGGCCGCCACCGGCCGCGACCACACCTACGACGAGATCCTCGCCCTCGCCGCGGCCGGCGACTCCATGCCCGCCCGCGTGATCGACGAGGCCGGGCGCGCCCTCGGTGTCCTGGTCGCCCAGATCGCCAACTTCGCCATGCCGCAGAAGATCATGCTCGCCGGAGAGGGCGTCGGTCTGATGGACGTGGCGGGCAAGACCGTGGAGGACGCGATCCGCGCTCACCGCCATCCCCTGGCAAGCCCGGTCGACCTGGAGACCAGGGTGTCCGACTTCCACGACTGGGCCCGCGGGGCCGCCGTGCTGGCGATCCAGGTGCTGGTCCTGGGTGTGGCCGAAGTGTGAACTGGGTCACGCCTCTTGACATTGCGCGCCTTGACAGGAGGACGTGATCAGTAACACGGTCCGATATGCCCTTTTCTGATGCGATTACTCACGGCGCCTTCACTTCGACGGCCGTATGCTTCACACCATGTCCACCACTGTTGAACCCGTGACCGATCGATCGGCCGACGAGGTCAACGAGGAGATCCGGGCCCTGTGGCGCCGGGCGGGCGGGACACTGAGCGGCGAGCAGCGTGAGGAATACCAACGCCTCGTCCTGGAGTGGGCCGCCGCCGCTCCGCAGCCGGTCCGGGCGGCCTGACCCCGGCGATCGACGCGGGGCATCACCGCCCCGTCCCTGGGCACCCCTGACGGGATGGGCCCTCTCCTCGCACTGGCCTCAGCGGTCTGCTACGGCATCGTCGACTTCACCGGCGGTCTGCTGTCCCGTCGTGCCCACTTCGCCGCCGTCACCGTCCTCGGACAGGTGGGCGGCCTGCTGCTCGCCACCGCCGCCGCACTCCTCTTTCCCGCCGACGTCGTACGCCCCGCCGACCTCCTGTGGGGCGCTCTCTCCGGTGTCGGAAGCGGCGCCGCCATGCACTTCCTCAACCGCGGTCTCAGTCACGGCGCGATGAGCGTGGTCGTGCCCGTCAGCGCCGTCACCGGGGTCGGCCTCTCCGTCGTGTGCGGAGTGCTGCTGGGTGACCGGCCGACCGCCGTGGCCTGGTGGGGGATCGCCCTGTCGGTGCCCGCCCTCTGGATGGTCTGCGGCGGCGGTGCGGACGGCGGCGGAGGAGTCCCCGACGGGTTGCCGGCCAGTGCCGGCGTCGCGCTCCAGTACATCGCCCTCGCCCAGGCCGGTGCCGCCGGCGGACTGTGGCCGGTGGCCGCGGGGCGGGTGGCCGCCGTACTCGTCCTGCTCCCCGCGGTGGCACGAAATCCTCGGCGTCTGCGTCTGCCTCCCGTGCGAGCGGCACAGGCGGTGCTGGTGGGAGCGGGCGCGGCCCTCGGGCTGCTGCTCCATCTGCTCGCCGCCCAGCGGCAGCTGCTGGCCGTCGCCGTCGTCCTGGCCTCCCGCTACCCGGCCCTCCCCGTGATCCTCGGACTCGTCCTGCTGCACGAGAGGCTGAGCCGGAAGCAGGTGGTGGGCCTCGCCGGGGCGGGGGTCGCCACGGTCCTGCTGAGTCCGGGATGAGGAAGGACGGGACTCAGCCCCAAGTCGCCGAGTAATACCGCTGATACGCCTTGCGGTCCTGTTCCGAGCGGATGTACCGCGTCGCCACCAGCGCGATCAGGCTTCCCCCGACGACCAGCAGACCGGGCCCGACATTCCGGGTGTCCGTGAGCCGGCTCAGCAGGGGCGTGCCCTGTGCCCCCTCCACCGCCGCCGAGGAACCGGGAGAGGCCGCACCGGGAGCGATCGACCCCTGCGCCTGCGTCGCGGTGGCCGAAGGAGCGGGAGACGCCCCGCCGGCGGCGGCCGGGTTAGACACGATCAACTGCATGCCGAGGTCCGTCAGCGCCTTCGTCACCGGCTGGAAGAACGTCGTACCTCCCTGGGTGCAGTCACCGCTGCCGCCCGAGGTGATGCCGAGCGCGATCCCCTCGGAGAACATCGGACCGCCGCTGTCCCCGGGTTCGGCACACACGTTCGTCTCGATCAGCCCGGTGACCGTGCCCTCCGGGTAGTTCACCGTCGCGTTGACCGCCGTCACCTGACCGTCGCGCAGCCCGCTCGTGCTGCCGCTGCGGAACACCCGCTGCCCGATGGACGGATCGCCCGCGCCGGTGATCTGCACGCCCTTGCCGTTGCCGATGAACACGACACCGGCTCCGTCGCCAGCCTTCCCGTTGGCGTACTGCACCAGCGAGAAGTCGTTGCCCGGGAAGCTCTGGGTGACCGTCTTGCCGAGCTGGTTGTTGCCCCCGGTGTCCGCGAACCAGGTCGAACCGGTGGGACCGCAGTGACCGGCCGTGAGGATGAAGTCGCTCTGACCGTTGGTCACGTTGAAGCCCGCCGAGCAGCGTCCGCCGGTCGACAGGATCGGCTGGGCCCCGTTCAGGCGGGGAGTGAAGGTGCCGTCGGTGCGCTCCATGCGGACGAAGCCGCCGATACCGTTTGCGACCTCCGTCATGGCGGACCAGTCGGACGCCGAGACCGTGCTGTCCCCCTGCACCACTACCTGGTTGGTCCGGTAGTCCATGGACCAGGCGGTCCCGGCGACCCGCGGCGCGGAACGCAGCGTCTTCGTCGCCGACTTGAGCTCGTCCATGCTGTGCCCGACGACCTTCGCCCGGGCACCCGCCTGGCGCACCTCGGCGGCCGCCTGCTCGTCGGTGACCGCGACGACCGGCTTGCCGTCGGTGCCGATCCAGGTGCCGGCCGTACGCGAGGAACCGAGCCGCGACACCAGATCCGCCCCCGTCTGCCCGGCCTCCATGGCGTAGGTGTGCGGCACGGCGGTGATGAGGGGAGTCTCGCTCGCGACGGCGCGCGTGACCATCGCACCTCCCAGGAGGAGTCCGCCGACTGCCGCCAGCCGTGTCACTCGCCGGACGACCCGTCGTCGTGCGTGCCTCATGCATGGCTCCCGAACCCGAAAATGCGGTATCTGCACCGCAGGGCCCTCCGGTCGTTGAGTGCCCTCCTTGCATACGTGGCCGGGGCCGGGCGCGTTCACGACAGCCGGTGATCCTGTGCCGCAGGATCCTCCTGAGACGTCTCAACCAGCCATGCGCAGGGCTGGGTTGGCCACATTCCCGCGCATCCGGGCCCGGCTCGGGGCGGCGATGTTGCTGAACTTGTACAAGGACTACCGGGGGCCGGCCGATGGTGCTGGTGCGGATCAACCTGCGGCACACCTGATGCCCTCAACCCCCAAGAAGGCGGCTGTTCGTTGGTCAAGCGGAGCTTGAAGCGGCTCCTTGTTTCACGGGAACGAGGGTCAGATACGCCAGGCCCATGACGCCGCGATAACCCCGGAGCCACATACTGCGATGGCGATCCACACGGTCGCGGGTCTCCTTCGCCAGGGGGTGATCGGGATGGGCGGCGAGCCATTCCTCGACGTCGGACTGATAGGCGGACTCGAAGTGATCCCATTCGTCAGGGTTTGCGGACTCGATCCAGGCAGGGCGAAAGCCCGCGGCGACGGCCAGGTCGACGAGACCGCAGAGGTCGTGGAACTCGGAGGCTGAGGCTTCCGGCCACATGGCCGACAACTCGCTCGGAACAGGTGGACGCTGCCAGAAGCCCTCGCCGAGAAGGACACGGCCGCCGGGCTTCACCAGGCGGCGAAGGGCGTGCAGCGCAGCGCTGGTGTGCTCCGGTGGCTGGGCGTCACTGAGAGCGTGGCTGGCGCTGAAGCACAGAACGATGTCGGCGGGGCCTCGGGCAGTGCCGGCAGCGGACTCACGGACGAAGTCGACGCGGTCGGTCAGCCCCCGCATCTCGGCGTTGGTGCGTCCGCGGGCGAGGTCGTCCTCATTCAGGTCGATACCGACGCCGGTCGCGCCGGGCATGGCCTCGAGGAGGCGGAGCATGAACTCCCCCCAGCCACAACCTATATCGAGCACCGTAGCTGGGGCGGTCGGGCCAACTCCGTCGGCGAGCTGACGGATCAACCTGGCGGCCCGGTCCTCGGAGAGAGGGCCGTGGAAGGTGAGGCGGGTCAGCCGCGGCGGGGCATCGGTGTCATCCATGATCCGGACAGTAGGGACGGGCAGCTGTCGATGCCACCGGTTTACTGTGGGGCCAGGCGGGCGAGTGACGACAGCCTCGGGCTACCCGACATGACGAGTTCACCTTCAGTAGTGCCCCTCGCTACCCGAAGTAGCGCCGGGGCCACGCTGTTCAGAATGACTAGACTTCCGTCATGGATGACACGCAGCTGGAGCGGCTCGGCGCGGGCAAGTATCTGCTGCTCACCAGTTTTCGCAAGAACGGCACCCCGGTCGCCACGCCCGTGTGGGTGGTTCGCGACGGGGACACACTCGGCGTGTGGTCGGCCGCGGACGCCTGGAAGGTGAAGCGGATCCGGGCCCGCGCGGACGTCCTCGTCGGCCCCTGTGACCTGCGCGGCAACCCGACCGGCGACCAGATCCCGGCCACGGCGGAGATCTGCGACGCGGCGACCACCGCCCGCTACCGACAGCTCCTGGCCCGGAAGTACGGCATCGTCGGCCGGCTCTCGCTCTTCGGCAGCAGGCTGCGCCGCGGAGTGGACGGGACGGTCGGGATCCGCGTGACCTTGTGACGAACGGGGCCCGGTCGGACCGGGCCCCGCACAAAGGGTCATCGTGCAGTGTCGTACGGGATCGGGCTCACGGCCCGTCGTACGACCGGTTGCTCACGGCCGCTCGAGCACCGTCCCCGTCAGCACCGGCTTGTCGGGCAGCGGCTCGGCGTTGTTGTCGGTCAGCGCGACGCGCATCGACTCGGTCGGCTCGGCCACCTGGTCCTGGACCGTCGGAACGATGAAGTCCGCGCTGGTGCTCCCCGGGGGAATGTTCAGCCACACCCACAGGTTCGCGTCGGACAGCCGCCGCTCCGGGTCGGGCACGTCACCGGACCAGTCCTGGAGCCACTGCGGGTCGACGTCCTTGGTGGACAGCTCGGTGCCCTCGGTGACCGGAAGCACCCGGATCGGCTGCCAGATGTCGACGGCCGTGGGCGCGTCCACGGACATCCGCCAGGTCAGCGTCTCTCCCTCGGTCACCCGGTCCGCGACCGGCGTCAGGGTGATCACCGGCTCGGGGTCGTCGTTCTCAGCGGTGACCCCGCCCCGGTGCTTGCCGACGACGGCGTTGTGGACGGCCTTGACGGCGATGTCGTACTCCACGTCGTAGCCGTAGTCCGTGTCGCCCTTCACCTCGACCGGTACGTCGATCGCGTGGCTGCCGGGCCGTACGGTCACGAGCCTGGTCTCGGCCCGGCCGCTGTCCGGCTCGAGGACGTACACGCGGACCTGGCCGCTGCCGTGCCCGGAGATCTCGACCGGGATCCGGTAGGTGCGGGTGCCCGAGTCGCCCTCCTTGACGATCGTGCGGCCCACGTCGACCCGCGGCAGTGCGGCCGCCTTCGCCGCCGGAGTGCCCGGCGCCCAGCCCCAGGCGTCCATCAGCCAGGCCCGCCCGGTCTGCGAACGGGGCGTCAGCTCAAGGGACGTGACGTGCCGGAGATCGAGCCCGGCCCGGGTGGCGGCCGACAGCGGGACGCGCAGCTCCTGAGCCCAGTAGGACGCGGTGCTCGCGGAGCCGGGGAGCCCGTCCACCTTGACCGAGCCCAGCGTCACCCGACGGTCGGAGGAGTCGGTGACGGACACGTCGAACTTCGTGCCGGACGTGTTCGGCGGTACGAAGACCCGGAGCGCGAGCTTCTGGGAGTCGCGCAGGGAGAGCGGCTTGGCCGGGGTGATACGCGCGGCCGTGCCCGGCGCGGACCACGTCAGGTCCACCGCGCTGCGGCCGGTCTCCTTTTCCGTCTCCCACGACGCGAAGTGCGGTGACGAGCCGGGGGTCTCCGGGTCCAGACAGGCCACGGCCGGGTCGGGGTCGATCGCCGAACACAGCCGGGCGCCGGTCACCTTCGCCCCGCCGTCCGGCAGGAAACCACCGCTGCGGCGGCCGCCGACCGCGTGGGTCAGCACCCGGGCCGGGTCCGCGGACGGGGCCCGCTTGCCGGAACCGTCGAGCAGCGGACGTACCCGGTCGTCCCCGGCGAGGAAGAGCCGGGCCGCGGCGGCGATGTACGTGGAGCCCGCCTTGTGCTGCTGGGCGGCGGTCAGCCGGGTCGCGGCACCCGGGGAGCACACCGGGTCCGGCTGCTCGGGGTCGGTCCAGAAGTCGTCCGAGGCCGGCGCCTCGGCCTCACCCGGGGTCCACTCGCTGTTGAAGTAGTTGTGGTTGGCGCCGACGATGTAGACCGCGCTGTGCAGCGCGGTGCCCCGGCTGACGCCGCGGGTCCCGTCGACGAAGTCCTCGCCCTGGAGGTCCGACACATCGCCGTCGCAGCCGGGCAGGAGCGTCACGTTCGGCACGTCGGCGACCGGATTCTGGCCGAAGATCGTCGGTCCGACGAGCACGGTCCCGCGCACCTTCCAGCGCACCGGGCCCTGGTAGCCGTCCTCGGCGGCGGGCGGCGGGTAGAGGCTGTCCATGGCGGCCCGGTTGACGCCCTCGCCGCCGCGCGAGTGGCCCACGAGCAGGACCCGGGAGAGGTCGGCCTTCGCGGCCTCGCGCACCACGGCCGGGGCGGTGGAGCGGTGAGCGGTCCAGTCGGCCCAGCGGGCCAGGTGCTGCCGTACCAGCGAGGAACGCGCCTGCGCGCCGGCGTCCTCGGCCTGCCAGTCCTGGGCGTTGATGCCGTTCGCCGAGATCGACACCGTCACATAGCCCTGGGAGGCCAGCAGTTGCTGGTCGGCCAGGTAGCCCTTGTCGCTGGGGATCGGCTTGTAGCCGTCCGCACAGGGCCAGTCGCCGGTGATGTCGTCCTCGGTGCCCGGCTTGTAGCAGGTGCTGTGGCGGCCGTGCAGGAACAGCGCGAGCGGCCGGCTGCCGGTGGCATTCTTCGGCGCCACCACCTGGGCACGCATCTCGATCGGGGTGGCGTAGCCCGGCAGGCGCACGGGGTCGAGATCGTACTCACCGGTGACGGTGCGGTACGAGCCGGGTCTGCCCGGATCGACGTCGTTCGCCGGAGCCTGCGCGGGCACCCGCGCCCCGCGCGGGCCGGATGTGTGTGTGTCATCGGCCGCCGCGTCCAACCGGCGCCCCGCGGCCGTCACTTGAAGATCCGACAGCTGTGCGGGCCGCGCCTCGTCGAGGGCGAGCCGGAAGGTCCGCCCGTCCCTCGCCGGCTTCGGCACCCCGAGCAGCCGGTCCCCGGTCCGGAACTCGACGCGCGCGTCTCCCATGGGCACGGCTTTCGGCGCACGCCAGACCAGCTCACGCGCCCCGCTCTTGCCGTCGATCCGCCACCCGGGCGGAAGCGAGTTGTCGTTTGTCGCGCTCAACAGCCTCGACTCGGGCGGCTGTTCAGCCTGTGCCAGTCCCGGCGAGCCCGCCAGGGCCGCCAGCACCGCCACGGCGGTCACACATATTCGCCGGGCACGGATCAATGGTTCTCTCCTCAAAACCCCGTGCGCAGACGTCCCGTCGGTCCCGGGCGCCTCTCGCGTCACCTAGGACGGGGGAGGGGCGTCTGTGGGTTGTCTGTGAGCAGACGCCGATCGCGGACGAGCGACGCGATCAAGCCAGTGCGGCCGTGGGGACTAGCGGATCCCCGGGCGGGGGAAGCGCTTTCCATGAGCCGAACTCCCCACCTCCGTGCAGCCGTCGTCGGCACCGGCCACCGGGCACAGCTGTTCACCCGGGCCCTCGCCGCCCGCCCCGGCCACCACGTGGCCGCCCTGTGCGATCCCAGCCCGACCCGTATGGCCTTCCACAACCGGCTGCTGGCCGAGGCCGGTGAACCCGCCGCCGCTCAGTGGAAACCCGAACACTTCGCCGACCTGCTCGCGAAGGAAGGCATCGACGAGGTCGTCGTCACCACCGTCGACGCCGAACACGACCGCTACATCGTCCCGGCCCTCAAGGCGGGCTGCCGGGTGGTCACCGAGAAGCCGATGACCGTCGACGCGGACCGCTGCGCCCGCATCCTGGACACGGTCAGGTCCACCGGCAACTCCCTCACCGTCGCCTTCAACTACCGCTTCAACCCCGTGCACGAGAAGGTCCGCGCCCTGATCGCCGACGGAGCGATCGGCGAGATCCTCTCCGTCCACTTCGAATGGCTCCTCGACACCCGGCACGGCGCGGACTACTTCCGCCGCTGGCACCGCGAGAAGCACCTGAGCGGCGGCCTCATGGTCCACAAGTCGAGCCACCACTTCGACCTGGTCCACTGGTGGCTCGCCGACGAACCGCAGGACGTGTTCGGCTACGGGCGGCTCGGCTTCTACGGCCGTGAGGCCGGCGAACACCACGGCCTGCGCCGCGACTACACCCGGGCCCACGGGGCGGATCCGGCCGCCGACGACCCCTTCGCCCTCGATCTCGCCGCCGATGACACCCTGCGGGCCCTGTACCTGGACGCCGAGCGGGACGACGGATACGTCCGCGACCGCAACGTCTTCGACGGGCCCGTCACCATCGAGGACGACATGGCCCTCCTCGTCCGCCACGCCCGGGGCGCGACGATGACGTACCACCTCACCGCCTACTCCCCGTGGGAGGGCTACCGGGTCATGTTCAACGGCAGCGGGGGCCGTCTGGAACTCGAGGTGGAGGAGAGCCGCTGGCAGGCACCGCTGACCGGCGTCACCTCGGCGAGCGGCGCAGTGCACGGGGACACCGCGGCCGACCACGCGGGCGGCGCGCGTCTGACGCTGCGGCCCCTGTGGCAGCCCCCGGTCGACGTACCGCTCGTCACGGCCCACGAGGCGCACGGCGGGGGAGACCCCCGCATGCTCGACGCGCTCTTCGGGCCCGTGGACCCCGGTACGGGTCCGGTGAGGGAGGACGTAGGCGCCGCGACTCACCCGACGGCC
This sequence comes from Streptomyces canus, assembly GCF_001514145.1. Taxonomy (GTDB): domain Bacteria; phylum Actinomycetota; class Actinomycetes; order Streptomycetales; family Streptomycetaceae; genus Streptomyces; species Streptomyces canus. Next base: position 859,162 of record NZ_KQ948656.1, on the reverse strand, counting down.
ACCGAACGGGACGGTGCCCTGGCGCTGGGGGTGGGGCTCGCCGCCAACCGGTGCTTCGAGACGGGGCGGCCCGTGCGGGTGCGGGAGCTGATCCCGGGAGTGTGGTGAGGCCCGAAGTCCCGGTATTTGCCGCGGGGCTGACGTCTCGTCAGTGCCAGGCGCGGTAGGGCTCGTCGAGCAGTTGGAAGACCGGCTCGCCGCGGACCGGGTCCTTGACCGTCGACATCCGTACCCGGTCACCGCTGTGGATCGCGGCGGGCGGACCCATGACCCGGCCCCGGACGACGAAGCCCTCGGTCAGCTCGATCAGCGACACATTGCGCGCGACGGGGGTGTTGCGGTGGACCACCGTGGCGTGGCGGACCGTGCCCACGCCCTCGCTGCGTTCCGTGCGCAGGTCGCCGCACTGGCAGACCGGACACAGCAGGCGGTGGTACATCGCCGTGCCGCACCAGGTGCAGCGCTGGAAGAGGATCGCGTCCGTGGCCGGGGCGGCGGGCTCGAGTACGCCCGTCCCAGAACCGGCTGTCTGACGAGCAATGTTTCCTGAGTGGTGGTACACGCTGGTCAACTCCCTGCGCTCGGCCGGAATCCCACGTGCTCGGGTAACCGTGCACGGACGTGCGCGGCTCCCTGTGCCACCGTGCACGGCATCAGCGTATGGCACTGAGTGTCAGACGTAAAGGTACTCGGTACCCTCATCTTCCGTTGGAGTGAAGAAGTCCAAGATCCGCTGCTCTCCACGCCGTGACCCGTCATGGTTCCTCTGAGGGCAATCAGGGGTGAAGGGAGCAGGATTGTGCATGTCAGGCGTATCGGAGCGGTCCTGAGCGCGGTCGCGCTCGCCGTGCTGGCCGTACCGGCGAACGCTCATGCGGCGGCGGTCGCGTGCGGCGGAGGGGTGTCGACCGGCCGGGTGGCCGTCAACGGTTGCATCAGCGCCGAACGCGGCAAGGAAGGCCGCATTTACACGCGGGAGATCACGGCGTACGTCAAGGCGCGCAACACGGGCCCGAGGGCGGTGAACGTCGCCTACGAGGCGTTCTTCCGTGTCGTCGACGGTGGTCACTGGGTGAAGCTGGGCAGTGGTCGCACCTATGTCCCCGCGGGAGGGACCGTCGAACCCACGGAGGTGGGAAGCTCGACCCGGGTGTGCGGGCCCGTGAAGGTCGAGATCCGGGTACACGCCCGCGCCGACGGGGGTGTCTGGAGCGGGTGGTCGACCGCCGGCACGGCGCAGTGCCAGACCTGAGCCGTCGCTGAGCGGACGGCACGGTTCCCCGTGCCGTCCGCCCGGTCCGGCTCAGTCCCGCTCGAGCGTGGACTCGATCTCCTGGACCACGCGCCACAGCGGGGCGCCGCGCCGGGAGACGATCACCACCACGTCCTCCGGCGGCTCGTCGGCGGACGGCGCGCCAGGTGCCCCGAACGCGGCCTGCACATAGCCGAGCGCGTGCTCCACCGTCTGCTCGGCGTCGCCGTGTCCGTCCGAGCGCAGCCAGGAGCGCAGGGCGTTGTTGTGCGCCGCGGCCACGGCGGCGGCGATCACATCGGCCCGGAGCGTGCCGTCGTGCAGCCCCTTCAGGCGCCCGCGCAGATACTCCGCGAAGGCGCGCTCGTAGCGCCACACCACGGACAGCTCGTAGGCGCGCAGGCCGGGCACCTGCTTGGTGAGGCGGTATCGCTGCACGGAGAAGGTCGGGTTCTCGGTGTACATCCGCAGGACCAGCCGCACCGCCTCGCAGACCCGCTCGAGCGGGTCGCACCCGGGGTCGCTCGCGGCCAGGAAGGCCGTCATGTCGGTCAGGCACCGCTCGTGGTCGGGGAAGACCACGTCCTCCTTGGACGGGAAGTACCGGAAGAACGAGCGGCGGCCGACTCCGGCGAGCGTGACGATGTCGTCGACGGTGGTCTGCTCGTAACCCCGTTCCAGGAACAGCTGGAAGGCGGCCGCGACCAGCGCGTCCCGCATGGCGGGTTTGGTGGAGCTCATGGTCGCGAACGTAGCACCTGAACCGATCGCATGGCACTGGGTGCACTCCTGTGAGGGAACTGAGTGCTGTCGGGTGCGTTGTCCGGGAGGAGTGCCGCCGCATACGATCGGCTCCCGCCGGCCGAGGAGCCCCGCATGCCCCGCCCCACCCTCCTGTACGTCACCGATCTGGCCTACCAGGCCCGCGGGCGCCGCTACTGCGACGGGGACATCTTCCTCACCTCGCGTCTCAGGGAGGACTTCGGTCTCGCCCTGTGCCATCCCCGGGATGCCGCCGCGCTGGCGGACGGCTTCGACGCCGTCGTCGTCCGCAACAGCGGGCCGGTCCTGGCGTACCAGGAGGCCGTACGACGCCTTCCGCGCGCGGGCGTTGCGAAACGGCACGCGCGTGTACAACCGTTCCTGTGGACTGAGTGGGAGTGAGTCCGTTCAGCCGCGCGCCCCGAACGGTCTTGGGCGGGCTGGTCCCCGGCGTACTCGACCCCGGGGCGGCGACACGCATCCTGTGCGCGGTCCGAGCCTGGAGGCCAGTTCCCTTACGACACCCGGTGTCCCAGGTCGCACGACCACGCCGGCCCAAACAGCGTCGTCGAGGGCGTCCAGGGACAAGTACGGATTGAGGTCCTCCAGGCCCTGGGCGTAGCGGAAGCCCGGGCGAACAGAGAACAAGCGCTGAACTCCCGGCCCCGTGGCGCCGTATCACTCCCTGGGGGACGGCCCAGACCCGTGTGCACGGGCGGAAGGAGACCAGGATGCCGACACCGTCCGACCGAGGGGCGCCGCCGGACGGGCAGCCCATCGAACCCATCCGGGTGCTGCGCCCGCGCCGCACCGACGCGCTCGCGGAACTGCTCAAGGACCTGCCGCCCAGAGGAGCCGTCGGCTACGAGTCCATCGCGCTGCCCGGCCCGCCGTCGGAAGCCGAGGACGCGACCCAGGAACTGCCGCCCGTCAGGGATCACGACCGCACCCGCCGCTCCCGTGACATCCCCCGCGGGCGGGTGCCCGGACTGCGCCGCACGGCGATCGCGGCGGCCGTGATCGTGGCCGCGGTGATCGGCTTCGGCTGCGCCCTTTTGCTGGCCGGCCGCGGGGAGAGCACCGCCGAGGCGGCCCCGCAGCCCACCGCGACCGCCTCCGCGACCCCCACACCCACCTCGACCGCCGGTGCCACCGACCCCGACGGGCCCGGCACCCTCCGCGAGGGAGACAATGGCCCCGAAGTCACCGACCTGCAGCAACGCCTGCTGCGTATCCCTGACGTCTACGACAACGGCTCCACCGACGGCACCTACGACACGACCCTGACCGCCGCCGTGGCCCGCTTCCAGCTCTGGTACGGCATCCGCGGCGACGAGGACGGGGTGTACGGCGACGACACCCGACGTGACCTCGAGTCGCGTACGGGCGGCGGCTGACCGAAGAGAATCGCGGGCATGGACGCTTTCATCGACCGGCTCGACCCCGACATGTGGGTCGTGACCGCCGCCGCGGACGGTGACCGTGCGGGCTGTCTGGTCGGATTCGCCTGCCAGTGCTCGATCGAGCTCGTGCGGTACGCCGTGTGGCTGTCGAAGGCCAACCGCACCTACCGGGTGGCCCGCGCCGCGAGCCGCCTCGCCGTCCATCTCCTCACCCGCGAACAGCGCGGCCTCGCCGAGCTGTTCGGCGGGGAGACCGGGGACCGGACGGACAAGTTCGGCCGGGTCCGCTGGCGGGAGGAGGCCGGCGGGGCCGTCGTACTGGAGGACGCGGCCGCCTGGTTCGTCGGCACGGTCGTCTCGCGCACCGACGGCGGTGACCATGTCGGGTTCGTGCTGGAGCCACAGGAGTGGGGTGCCCGCGAGGACACCGGCGGGGCACCGCTGCTGCGGCTCTCCGACGCCACCTCCATCTCGCCCGGCCACCCGGCGGACTGAGCCGGGGCCGAAGCACCGCGCGCGTCCCGGGTGTTCATTCCGTCCCGGACGGCACCCGGATGTCCACGACGCAGACGTCGTCGCGACGCTCGCCCTCCAGCACCGAGGTCAGCAGCGGGACCAGGGTGCCGGGCTCGTCCGCGTGGTGTGCCGCGACCGCCGCGGCGAGTCGGTCCAGGCCGTGATCGATGCCTTCCGAGGGGCGCTCGACCAGGCCGTCCGTGTAAAGGAGGACCCGGTCACCCGGCTCCAGGACGCAGCGCGCCTCCTCGAAGTTCGGATCGGAGCACGCTCCCAGCAGTATTCCGGGCGGGCGCTGGAGGTAGCGCACCTCTCCGTCGCGCACCAGCAGCGGCGGCGGATGGCCGGCCTGGGCCCACACCAGGCAGTGCTCAGCCGGGTCGTAGCGGGCCAGGATCATGGTCGCGGTGCCGTGCGAGTCGCGCGAGTGCAGCAGCAGGGTGTTGAGACGGGCGAGCGCTCCGGTCAGCGACGAGCCCGTGATGACCATGCCCTTGGCGGTGAAGCGCAGTTGGGCCATCGTGGCCACGGCGTCGATGCCGTGTCCGGCTACGTCACCGACGACGAACAGGGCGTCGCCGCCGGGCAGTTCGATGGCGCTGAACCAGTCGCCGCCGACGTGGATCCCCGACTGGGCGGGCAGATAGGCCACTTCGACCCGCAGACCGGCGAGGCGGACCGGCCGGGTCGGCAGCGGCAGCAGCGCGTGCTGGAGGCGGGCGGCCAGAGTCCGCTCGGCACGCAGCACGCCGTGCTGCGTGACGATGGCCTGCTCGCTCTCGACCAGGGCCAGCTCGGCGCTGCGCTGCGCGGTGAGGTCCTGGACGAAGCCGTGCACCTCGGCGGGCCTGTTGTCGGTGTCCGCCACCACCTCGGCGACCATCCGAAGATGGCGGACCTCGTCCCCGGTCCGGACCCGGAACGGGACGTCGAACTGCCGCCCCGTGCGCACGAGGTCGCGCACGGCCCGGGCCAGCACGGGGGCGTCCTCGGGTAGCGCGAGCTCCGGCAGGTCGGCGAGCCGGACCGGTCCGAGCGCCGGATCCCGTCTCAGGACCAGGAAGGCCTGGGAGGACCAGCTGCCCTCGTCGGTGACCAGGTTCCAGTTGGCCCAGCCCAGATTCCCCAGCCGCTGCACGTCCGCCAGCCGCTGTTCCTGCCGGTCGGAGGAGTCGTGCCGGACCCAGGTGACGACCAGGGAATCGCCGAGACGGGCCGAGTGCACCGCGTACGTGGACAGTGCGGCGGCGCCGTCCACGACCTCCTGGTAGGCGAACGGCTCACCCTCGAACCGCTCGCCGGTGGTCAGCGTGCGCAGGCAGCCGTGCCACACCGACTCCTCCGCCATGCTCGGGAAGCACTCCAGGATCCGTCGGCCGAGCAGTTGCCTGCCGGTGCGGCCCGCGACGTCGACCGCCTCCGCCGTCGCGGCGTCGATGCGGTAGTCCTCGACCGCTCCGGAGGGGCCGCGCAGCGGCGTGAGCAGCGTCGCCGAGCCCGGCAGCGCGTCGAAGACCGGCTGGGCGGCGGCGGCCGAGGCGGCGGCACTGTGCTCCGACCGGGGGCCGAAGGCTCGCAGCCAACCGGCACACAGCCGGGCGACCGCCCGCAGCAGCTGCCGGGCCTGCGGTGAGAACGGCCCGCTTCGCGCGCGCAGGATCCCGATGCAGACCTCGGCACCGTCGCCGGTCGGCACCGGCAGCCAGGCCCGGGACAGCCAGCGCTCGGGCGGATCCCCTATGAGCAGGTGCTGCTCCCGGTCCCTCGCGAAGTCCTCCAGCCAGCGGGGCTCCCGCGCCCGGAGCGCGTCGAGCGCGGCGATGCCGCTCAGCGGGGGAATCCGGGCCCATTGGGCGGCCAGGGTGGCTTCGACCCCGGCATGGCCGATCATTTCCAGCCCTCCGGCCGGCAGCGCCCGGAAGAGCAGGAGAGCGTCGGCGCCGACGTCCGCAGCGAGTTCCTCCAGGAGACAGCCGGCCAGGTCCTGGGGGGTGGCGACATGGGCGAGTGCCTTGCCGAGGCGGCCGAGCGCGGAGAAACCGTCATCCAGTTCGCACGTGTCCCGCCCGCTCGGGACGGCGGTGCCCGGCCGTACGGCCCGCGGACCGGCCGGTCCGGGAACCGCGGCCAGGGGTATGCCGGGAAAGCCGTGGCCGGGGCGGGGTTGCTGAGCGGCGCCGGACAGCGGGGGCACCAGGGCTGCGAGCGTGATCCAGCACTCCTCCAGCAGGGTGCGGTTGCCGGCCTTGGCCCGCTGGAGCATCTCCTCGCCGGCCGCGTCCGGAGTGCACCCGGTCAGCGCCATGAGAGCGCCCTTGGTCCGCTCCAGCACCGCCGAGGTGGCGACCTGGTCCCGCAACCGGTCCATTTCCGCACGTTGTCTGGCCACGACCTTGGCCAGCGCGGCAATGTCGGGCGCGGTACCGGCGTGTGAAGGGTCGGTGAACTCGCTCGTCACGCGTTGAGCATCGCACATGCGTCAGCTGCCGTTCGCGCTCTTGTGAACAGACATCCCACACACCGGTGAGCCCGCAGGTTGACGGAACCGGCCGCGCGCCCCGGTTCGCGGCGGGGTCAGTGGTCGGGCGGCGGGTACAGCCACCGTCGCAGCAGCCGGCTCAGAAGTGGCATCACCAGGTACGTGAGGAGCGGCAGCAGCATCACCGGGAACACCGCGGCCCGCAGCGGCAGGGGCCAGGCGGCCGTGCGGGGTGTCACCAGCCACTGGATGAGCAGCGTGCAGGGGAAGGCGCCGAGGAACGTGGTCAGCACCATCTTCCAGCGGACCGGGGGCCGCACCGTGGTGCCGGGCAGGCTGAACCAGGTCTCGAGCCCGGTGGTCGACTGCCGTTCGCTGCCGAGTTCGACGGCGATGTCGTCGATCCGCGCGTGCCAGGCCGCCCGCTCGTCCGACTCCAGCCAGGCGGTGAGCCGGTGCGCGTCGGACCAGCGCAGCAAGGCGTGGAAGCGGTGACCGTCCTCGGGACGCAGCCAGGAGACGCCCTCATTGCCCGGGAACCGTCTGGCGCAGCGGGTGATCCCGCGCGTCCAGCGCTCGAACTCCTGCTCCCGGCCGGGGCGCACCTCCCAGGTGAGGACCGTGGTGACCGGATCCCCGCGCCGTACTTCGGTGGTGCTCATGGTCACCACGGGTCCCACGTACGGCGTGGGTCATGCCCTCGGGGAGAGTCAGCGCCCGTGGTGGTGGTCGACCAGGGCCTGGGTGACCGCGCGGATGCTGCGGGCGATGTGCTGGAGCTGCAGGACCTCGGCGGCGTACAGCTTGATCGTGTGCTCGATGACCGACTCCGGCAGCCCGAGCGACGGCAGGTCCGCCCGGGCGGTCTGCAGCGCGGTGCGGGCGACCCGGATCTCGTGCTGGACCTGGATCTGCGCGTGCCGGGCGAGGAGGACGGTGTGCCGCATCAGGGCCGGGTAGCTCGCGTACCGCGCCGGCACCAGTTCGCGCAGCCACTTGGCCGCGGAGCGCTCCCAGTCGTAGCTGCCGGGCGTCTTGACCTGGCACGGCCAGTCCGGGCCGGTCAGGGTGGTGGTCCGCGTGGTCGTCAGGGGCATGGTGATCGCTTCCGGGTGCGGCGTCGTGCGGGTGGTCCGAGGGGTTGTGCGGCCCCGGTCTAGGGGATGACCGGGGCCGCCAAGGGCTCGCGTGCAGGCGAGGCCCAATCGAACATCCCGGGCGCCGACGCGGGTAGGTGACGACGGCTCGGGATGTCCGTACAGGAGCCCTCTCGGGCGGTGTGGGGGGGTGGGGACGGGGACAGGGGTGCGGACGGGTCCCGGAGTGGTCCCGGGGGTGATCCGTGAGAAGTATTTATATATGCCGTCCTCTTGGCAAGGAGTATGAAAACATTCATGCGCGATTTATTGCGGATGGTCCCCTTGTGAAGCCTTATGACCGGGGGTGGAGGCGTCAGTCCCTGAGGAAGAACTGGTGCTGGTCGGAGATCTGTTCGTACTCCTCGAGCCGTGCCTGGGTGCGCTCGGGATCGGCGTCGGTCATGGCCTGGAGCAGGGCGGCGGCGATCGCGCCGGGTGCCGCGTAGGAGTCGAAGACCAGCCGGGAGCCGGTGCCGGTACTGAAGACGACGTCCGCCTCGTCGGCCACGTGCCCGAGCGCCAGATCCGTGACGAGGGCGACCTTCAGTCCGGCGCTGCGGGCGACCCGCAGCGCGGTGAGGGTCTCCTGGGCGTGCCGCGGCATCGAGAACGCGAGCACCCAGGTGCCACCCGCCTCACGAGACTGCAGGAGAGCGTCGTAGGCGACGCTGCCGCCGCGGGTGACCACGCGTACGTCGGGATGGATACGGCGGGCCGCGTAGGAGAAGTACTCGGCCAGGGACGCCGAGATGCGCAGACCCAGGATGGTCAGCGGCGTCGACTCGGAGAGCTTGCGGCCGAGCTCGATCATCTGGTCGGGGTCGGCGAAGTCGCGCCGCAGATTCTCCAGGTTCTCGATCTCGGCGTCGACCGCGGCCTGCAGTTCGTTGCCGCGGGACTCGTCATCGGCGACCGGGCCGCCGGCGAGCGTGCCGAGCGCGATGGACTGGAGCTTCTCGCGCAGGGCGGGATAGCCGCTGAAGCCCACGGCCGCGGCGAACCGCGTCACCGAGGGCTGGCTCACGCCGACGCGCTCGGCGAGATCGGTGATGGACAGGAACGCCGCTTCGGTGATGTGCTCGATCAGGTACTGCGCGATGCGCCGCTGCCCGGGGGAGAGCCGGGGCCGGTCGAAGAGGGTCCTGAGCTGGGAGGCCGGGGCGGCCTCCGCTTCCGGTGCGGTTTTGCCCGAGGTGATCGCGGATGCCTGTGCGCGTGCCTGCTGCGGCGATGACACCGAGGCGCCTCCTTTGTCTGCCACGGGGAGTCAACATAGCCCACAGCCCTCGGTGACCAGCGCTTGTGCGAAAGGATCCGGCGACCGCCGATCGGGACGGATACGCCGCCCGCGAGCGGGAACCCGCCGCGGGGCAAGACCTTCGACGACACCAGAGGAGCAGCCCCGCATGACGGTCTCCGAGGAGAACCGGCGCAAGACCGACACCACCGGCGAGCTTCTGGCCAACTCCCCCGAGGAGGGCGGGACCACCGCCCCCGGCGGAAGCGGCCGCACCCTGCGCGAGGCGTTCGAGGAGGCGCGGGTGGAGCCCGACGACTTCGCCCAGGAATGACGCCGCACGCGAAACCGGATCTTTCGGCAGGAGGGACGCAATGGGTGCGCTGAGCACGCTGGAACAGGCCATGGAGCACGGATGGGAGGCACTGTGGGCGCGGGTCCTCGGCCGGGAGCCCGTCGAACTCCTCGAGGCGCTGCGGCGCGAGTGCGACAGCCACGTGGTCGTGTGCAGTGAGAGCCGCGTGGTGGTCCCGAACGCGTACGACGTGGAGCTCGCGGACTTCGCCTACGACGAACTGGTGCGCCGGGGCAGCAATGTGGGCCAGGCGCTGACGGACAGCCTCGCCCGGCACGGCGAGCGGCAGGGCTATGAATGGGCGGGCCCGCTCACCGTGCACATCTCCAGGTCCGACCACGTGCCCAACGGCCGTTACCGCGTGACGAGCGGGGCGATGCCCCATGTGAGCGCCGAGGGGTTCCAGCAGGCGATCCGCTGAGCGGACGGGTCCCACCCCTGGTGCGGTGATCATCGGCGATAGATCGTGATCGAGTGACCGACCTCGTCGACCGGACGACTGCTGTCGATCAGTTCGGCCAGCCGGCCCTTCGCCTTGGCGACCGAGGAGTCCGACACGACCAGCAGTCCGCGCACGTCCTCCACCGGCACCTCGCGCGGATCGGACGCCTCGATGCCGTAGGCGGACGGCAGCCCGCTGCCCTTGTAGACGAGCCAGATCCGTTCGTCCGGATAGCGCTCGCGCAGCCGGTCGGCGAGCCGGCCGAGGTCCTGACCCCAGTCGACGTTGGAGTCGTGCAGCCGCAGATGGGTGCGGGCCGGTCCGCCGAACGCCTCGTTGGAGTACGGCAGATAGAAGGGGAAAGTCAGCAGCGAGCTGACCGCGACGAACAGCACCAGCGCCCCGGTCACGACCGTCGCCGGCCGTCGGCGCACAGCCACCACACACCCGGCGGCCACCGTCAGGAACATGGGCAGGAAGAGCGCGTACCGGGTGCCGAAGTCGCGTGATCCCGTCATGGCCGAGGCGAGCAGCACCCCGGCGGGCACGAGCAGATACGGCGCGGCGGGCCGCAGCCGCCGTACCGCGAGCAGCACCACGGAACCGGCCGCCCACAGGGCGAGAAGGCCCAGCGGGGTCTTCACCAGGAGTGCCGCCGGCAGGTAGTACCAGAGGTGTCCGGTGTACATCCGCCCGAACAGGAAGCCTTCCCACGGGTGGTTCTCGAAACGGAACTGGAGGCGCATCCCGTCCGCGTAGGCCTGCGGGAACGGCAGCAGATCGACGAGGGTCCCGCGCAGCCCGTGCACCACCGGCACCTGGTCCTGGGACGTCCACCGCAGCCGCGGATCGACCACCAGATACGAGGCCCATACGACGGCGACGGCGGCCAGAGCCACCACCGCGGCACCCACGAGGACGCGCAGCAGCCGGCGCCGCGTCTCGTCACCGCGACACGCGCTCCACACCGAGAGGGCGGCCAGTGCCAGCAGGACCGGCACCGCCGGCAGCGCGCTCATCTTCGTCGCCAGGGCCGCGCCGAGCGCCAGACCGGCGAGCGGCACGTACCGCCGTGGCCGAAGGCGGGCCCGCCACAGCAGCCACACCGAGGTGAGCAGGAACCCTGCCATGGGCACGTCGAGTGTGGCCAGGGATCCGTGGGCGACGACGTCGGGGGAGAAGGCGTACAGGGCGAGCGCCGTGAGGCCCGCCGCCCTTCCGGCGAGTTCCCGGGCGAAGGCGAACACGATCAGCCCGAACAGCAGCGTCAGCACGATCACCGGGAGCCTGGCCCAGAACATCAGCCGCCAGGGGTCGTTGCCCGACTCGTACAGCAGGTGCGGGCCCAGGTCGATCTGGGGCCCGTCGAACGCCGTGTCCACGTGCGGGTCGGCGATCGCCACCCCGACGGCGACGACGAGCTTTCCGAGCGGCGGGTGCTCGGGGTTGTAGCGGATGCCCTGACCGTGGAGGTACTCGGCGGCCGTGGCCACGTAGACGGGTTCGTCGATCGTCGGGGTCTGCTGCACGGCGGTGGTCACCATGACGGCGGCCATCTGGGCGAGCAGCACGACGACGAGGAGCGGCACCAGCCACCGCCGGGCCGGTCGCGGCCGCCGCACCGCGTCGTCGCGGGCCCCGGACCCCGAGGTCGTGTCCAGGACCGTCTGCTGCTCGCTCGCCATCATCCGCCCCGCGGTGCGACCGGCCGGGCGGTGGCGGGAGCGATCCGGAGGCACCTCATGAGGGTCACTCTCGCATCAGCTCCCGCCTGCGCGGGCGTCACCGCTTCAGGAGTCGTACCGACAGACCTTCCGCCGTATAGACGGGTACGGCCCGCAGGGTGTCGGAGTTCAGTTCGACGCGGTCGAACTGGCCGCGCAGTCCCTGGCAGCCCAGGACACGGACCGTGCGCCCGGCCGCCGGCGGCTTGTCCGCGTCCAGCTTCAGCGACAGGACGCTGCCCGCGCCGAGCACCGCGCGCCGCGTCACCTCCAGGACCGGCTCCTGGCCCGACCGCAGAGTCAGCTCCAGCGCACCGCCCTCCTGGCTGTACGTCCCGTGGACCTGCAGCGACTTGCCGCCCAGCGTCAGCTTCCCGCCCTGCACCCGTACGTCGCCGTGGCCGAGCGCGTGCACCGAAGCGGCGATCAGCGCACCCTCCTTGAGCACGGTTCCGCCGGTGTACCGGTTGTGGCCCGTCAGCGTGAGCGTGCCGCTGCCCCGCTTGGTCAGACCGCCGCAGCCGTCTATGTCGTTGCGCCAGGCGTCCGCCCCGTGGAAGCCGCCCGAGGCCGCGTCCAGCGTGACGGTCACGTCGGAGTCGAAGGAGCCGTACCCGTCCGCCGCGGCGAACAGGTTGAGCCGGCCCCACTGCTCGAACCCGTCCAGCAGGACATAGCCCGAGGGCAGCCCGGTGGTCCGCAGCACCTCACGGCGCTGGGCCGCGTCCAGGTAGGGCAGCCGCGTCTCCAGCAGCACCTCAGCGCCCTTGGGCACGGTGAACGGCGTGTTGCCGCCGTCCCGGTTCAGCACGTAGGTCAGCCGGGGCTTGACCGACCGGGCGTTGGCGTCCCGGTCCGCGTACGCGTCGGCGGCGTCCGAGTGGGCGTAGGAGAACAGGGTGTCGGCCGTGGTGCCGGTCTGCTCGGTGAAGTACTTCAGCGCCTGCGCCCGCGCCGCGGCCTTGAGGTCGGCGTTCGCGGCGTCGGCCAGGGTGGCGGCCGCCAGCGCGGTGGCCATGATGCGACCGCCCATGACGTCGACCGTCGAGTGCATGCCGGACATGATCCGGGTGTGGCTCAGCTCGAAGGCGCGGGTGACCAGTTCCTGGAAGCGCTCCGGCACCGCGTACGCGAAGGCCAGGCCCGCCAGGTGGAAGGCGTTGGTGTGGCCGCTGGGGAAGCCGCCGTCGTCCACCGGCGAGGTGCTGCGCTGGCGCAGCAGCTGCGTGGCGACGACCACCTCGGAGTCGTAGACCGGGAAGCCGAGCGCGTCCTTCACGCCTGTGTCGACGACCTCGCTGTCCTCGTTCATGCGCCACGGGCGCGGGTACTGGAAGGCGTACTTGCCGGGGTTGCCCGAGGCGTACGGCCCGCGCACGGTGTCGACCAGCTTGGCCACCTGGCCGAGCGAGGAGTCGTAGGAGCCCGCGCCGATCGCCGAACCCGCGGGGGCGTCGGCCGGCACGGCGTCGCTGATCGTGGTCGGCGGGGTGGTGTCGGGTGCGCTGGTGATCGAGGTGACCGCCTTGGCGCCGGACCGGTAGAGGCCGGCGAGCGGGCCGAGGCCGCCGATCATGGCGTAGCTCTGGTGCTGGCGGTCGTAGAGGAAGGCCTCCTTCGCCTGCGCCTCGGTGCGCGCCTGGGTGATGCGGGCGCAGTAGCGCATGTTGGCGCGCAGCACCTCGGGCCGCAGCGGGGTGCCGGTGTTCCAGGCGTCGCCGGTCTTCCATATGCGGGCGAAGCCCCCGAGGACCCGCACCACCGCGTTGGTCTCGGGCGTCAGGTTCGCCATGACGTTGGACTTGTAGTCGTCCACGAAGGCGGCGGTGGCGGTGGCGGCCTTGGCGTCCGCGGCGCCCAGCCAGGAGGCGAACGTGGGCGCGGCCAGGATGCCGGCCGAGGCGCCGAGAGACGTCTTGAGGAATCCCCTCCGCTTCACGGCGCGTTCGGTGAGCGATGAGGGGGAGTGCTGCCCGGCGGGTGACGGCATGGGTCTGCCTCTCTGGAGTTCTGCGGCCGTACGGCCGGGGAGGTGGTGCGGATGCGACTCATGATGCGTCCGGCGGCGTGTGTGCCGAATGCGCTTTCTGAAGTCGTACGAGCGAAGATCTACGGGCGAGTCATGTCGGACCGGAGGAGACTCGGCGTCGGTCGGATGTCACAGAAGTGAACGGGCCATCGCCACCGCGCCGTCCACCGGCGGCGCCCGTAGGGGACGCGGCCGTGCCGACGGCACGTCGTCGGCCAGCGCCGACACGAAGGCGTCGTACAGCGACGGCTGGGCGAGGACGGTACTGCCCGCGACCACGACATCGTCGACCACCACCCCGCGGGCGGCGAGCCGTTCGACGAGCCCGGCCAGGGCGCGGCCCGCCTCGGCGATCACGGTGCGGGCGAGCGGGGATCCGGCCTCGGCGGCGGCGAAGACGGCCGGGGCGTGCCGGCCCCAGTCGGCGGAGGCGGCCGTGGCGTGCTCCAACGCGGCGCCGAGCGCGGGTACTTCGGGGACGTCGAACCCGGACAGCAGGCCGAGCGCCAGCGGGTCGGGCTCCTCCCCGCGGTCGTGCGCCGCCCATACGGCGCGTACGGCCTCGCGGACGAGGCCGGCGGCTCCGCCCTCGTCGCCCAGGAGCGCGCCCCAGCCGCCGACCTGGACCGGTGCGCCGTCGGCGAACCGGCCCACGGCCACGGACCCGGTGCCGGCCACCAGGCCCACACCCTTGTCCAGTCCCGCCGCGGGAACGAGCAGTTCGGCGTCGCCCACGACCAGCGCGGGCGCGTCGAAGTGCAGTTGCAGAGCGGTGCGGATCTGTGCGCACTGGCGCGGGGTCTCGCAGGCGTGCCCGCCGACGGCGAGGGCGGACGGGCGCGCGCCCGCGGGAAGCGCGTCCGCGGCCAGTGCGGCCAGCCACCCGGCGGCGCCCACCGGGTCGTGGGGCCGCCAGCCGCTGCTGGACCGGACGTGATCGGCGACAAGGGTGTCGCCCGCGAACGCGCGGAGCTGTGTCTTGGTGCCGCCCACGTCGATGCCGACAACCAGGGGTGCGGTGTCCTGCACGGAACCTCTTTCGTCGTTGCGCTGTGTGCTGCGACGGTGGGCGAACCGTGCCGGAGGGCAAGGCAGTTGGAGGGCTTTGGAGAGCTAGGGAAGCCCCGGGACGGGCCTCTGACGGACCACGGCAGGCGAGTACCGTGACGTTCGTTAGGAAGTTAACTAACGAAGTACAGTGCGTGTCAATAGGCGTCACGCACCCGACTTCCGGGGCCCCTGGTCCCGGGCGGGAACGCAAGACGCCGGAGCAACCCATCGCCTCCTCCCGCCGAGCCGCTCGGCTCGGGAGAGTGGCCTGTGACCTGGGGGAAGTGTGGAACACGACGTGGCTGGAGCCCCCCGTCTGACCGAAAGCGCCAGCGCCGTATTCGCAGTGCTGGCCCAGGCCGGCACCGCGACCCGGCCCCAGCTGGCGAGCCTCGCGCGGCTGTCCAAGCCGACGGTCTCCTCCGCCGTCGCCGAACTGGAGGGGGTCCACCTCGCCGCCCACTCCGGCACCTCCTCCGGCGGTACCGGCCGCAGCGCCGCCGTGTACCGCCTCGGCCCGGCCGCGGGTGCCGTGCTCGCCGTCGACCTGGGCCCCGCCGTCACCCGGGTCCGGGCCTGCGCCCTGGACGGCACCCTCCTCGCCGAGGCCACCGGCCCCCGGGAGGAGGCCGCCGACGTGGTCCGCGACGCCCTGTCCGCGCTGCCCGTCGACGCTCCGCTGCGCGCCATCGTCGTGGCCGTCGGTGACGTCACCGCACGGGCCGAGGAGGGCACCGTGCGCCCGGCGACCGCCAAGGCCGGCCCCGTCTTCGACGCGGTGGCCGTCGCGCTGCCGCCAGGAGTGCCCGTCCACCTCGAGAACAACGTCAACTGCGCCGCGCTCGCGGAACTGCACGAGGGCGCGGCCCGTGGCCGTCACACCTTCGGCTACCTGCGGATCGGTGTCGGTATCGGTCTGGGCATCGTCGTGGGAGGGCACGTGCTGGCCGGGGCAAACGGGGCGGCCGGAGAGGTCGCCCGGCTGCCCTACCCCTGGGACGACGGCCTGGAGCCCCGCCACGAGGCCCTGGAGGACTACATCGGGTCCCGGTCCCTGCTCCGCCGGGCCGCCGAGGCCTGGCCCGCATCCGACGGCGCATGCCCCCGCACCGCCGAGCGGCTCTTCGCCCTGGCCGGACAGGGCAGTGCCGCGGCCCGCGCGGTCGTCGACAGACACGCCGTGGACGTGGGCCGGCTGGCCGCCGCCGTGACCGCCGTACTGGACCCGGGACTGCTCGTGCTGGGCGGCAGCACCGGCGCGTATCCGCAGCTCCTGCCCGGTGTGCGGGCCGAGCTGGAGCGGCTCAGCTGGCCCACCGAGGTGGTCAGCAGCCAGGTCGGTGATCTCGGCACGGTCGTGGGCGCCGCCCGGCTCGCGGTCGTCCGAGGAGTCCAAACCGTGACCCAGGCGGCGCGGACGAAGGATTGACGGTTTCGGACTCGGTCTGCCAATGTCCGGACAAGCGCTTTCTAAGTCGGCCGGGACGCCGGCTTGGAGCGAGCGTCCCGCCCGTACGCGACGTACGGCAACCGCACCAGGGCGTGCTTGTGCGGCAGCGGCCATGACGGCCGGGGACCCCCGCTCTTCAGGATGACGCGGCCGGGCGAGGCCGCGCCCTCGGAAAGCAGACCCTCCTGCACAATGCACCCGTGCCGCGTCCGTCGGCGCCGTGCTCCGTCCCCTACGACGAAAAAGGGATCGAAGATGACCACTGTAGGTGTGCGGCGCTCCCGCCGACTCGGCCGCGGCGGCATGCGCCGTCTGGCCCCCCTCGCTGCCGTAGCCACGGCAGGTGTCATGCTGCTCTCCGCCTGCGGCGGTGGTTCCGACTCGGGCGGCACCTCCAAGTCCCTGACGTTCTGGATCTCCACGGTTCCGGGGCAGGACGCGGGCTGGAAGAAGATGGTGGCGCAGTACAAGAAGGAAACCGGCGTCAACCTCAAGCTCGTCAACATCCCCTACGACGGCTACACGACGAAGCTGCACAACGCCGCGCAGGCGAACTCCCTGCCCGACGTGGCCGCCGTGCCGGCGCTGGACCCGATCTGGTCGAGCAAGCTGATCGACCTGAGCTCCATCGCCAACAAGAAGAGCAACAACATCAACCCCAACTTCCTCGCGAAGGACTCGTCCGGGAAGGTGCTGTCCATCCCCTCGGACGTCACCGCGTCCGGCCTGTTCATCAACAAGTCGCTGTTCGAGAAGGCGGGCGTCTCCTTCCCGGCCTCGCCGTCGAAGACCTGGACCTGGACCGACTTCATCGCCGCGGCGAACAAGGTCCGCGAGAAGACCGGCGCCAAGTACTCCCTGACCTTCGACCAGTCGCCGTCCCGGCTGCGCGCCATGGTGTACGAGATGGGCGGGCAGTACGTCCACGCGGACTCCTCCGGCAAGTTCTCGGTGGACGCGGCGACCAAGAAGGCCGTGAACACCTTCGTCGGATGGAACGACGACAAGACCATGCCGAAGTCGGTGTGGACCAGCGGCGCCGACCCGTCCGCCATGTTCCAGAGCGGTGACGTGGTCGCCTACTGGTCCGGCGTGTGGCAGGTGCCCGCCTTCGCGGACAGCATCAAGAAGTTCGAGTGGGCGAGCGTCCCGACCCCCGCCCAGCCGGTGCAGGCCAGCGACGTCAACAGCGGCGGCATGACCGTGGGCTTCAACAACAACGGCGACGCGGCCACCGCCGCGACGAAGTTCCTGTCCTGGCTGTACGAGCCGGCCCACTACCAGGCGCTGTGCGAGGCGTCCGGGTTCCTGCCGGTCGAGAGCGGTCTGACCCCGAAGTACCCCTTCAAGTCCGAGGCGGCGCAGGCGGCGTTCAAGCTCTACAACGAGTCCATCCCGCTCTACGCCCCGATCTCCGGCTACTTCAACAGCGCGCAGACGAACTGGGTGCTGAAGGGCAAGAGCCTCACCGAGGACCCGACCAAGACGGAGCTCGGCAAGGCGATCAACGGCCAGCAGTCGGCCGACAAGGCCCTGCAGAACATCGTGGACGGCTACAACCAGCAGGTCGGCGGCTGAGCGTAGGCCACAAGCGCCCGGGCGGCGGTGTCCCGACCCCGCCGCCCGGCCCTGGCCGTCCACGTGATGCCGGGCTCATGGCCTGAGCCCATCGCAATCCCTTCCACCAGCACGGAGTCAGGAAGATGACAAAACGCGCCTCGGACGTGTCCGCGAGCCCGCCCAGGAGACGCAGTAAGTACACCCTTGCGCCGCTCGTCCTGATCGCGGCCAATGTCGTACTCTTCTCGCTGTTCTTCGTCTGGCCGGCGGTGATCGGGCTCGTCTACTCCTTCACGAACTACACGGGCGTGGGGGTGTTCCAGTGGGTCGGGCTGGACAACTACCACAACCTGTTCGGCGACTCCACGTTCTACGACGCGCTGTCCCGGACCCTGCTGTACACCGTCCTCTTCGTCCCGCTGAACTTCGTGGTCTCGCTGCTCGCCGCCAACCTGGTGGTGAGCAAGCACGCCAAGGGCGGGTCGGTCGCCCGCGTCCTCTTCTTCATCCCGTGGCTGCTGTCGCCCATCGTCGTGGGTGTCCTGTGGCGGTGGATGTTCGGCGAGAACTTCGGACTGGTCAACTACGTCATCGAGAAGTTCGGCGGAGACGCCGTTCCGTGGCAGTCGAACGCGGACCTCTCGTTGCTCGTGGTGGTGATGGCGGCGGCCTGGGCCTGGACGGGTTTCACGATGCTGCTGTTCATCGCGGCGATCAAGAACGTACCGGTGTCGTACTACGAGGCCGCCTCGCTCGATGGCGCCGGCCCCTGGCGCCAGTTCTTCAGCATCACCCTGCCGAGCATCGCGCCCACCTCGTTCATCGTCATCCTGCTCAACACGATCAACGCGATGAAGGAGTACCCGGTGTTCGTCGCCCTCAACAACGGCGGACCCGGCACGTCGAACAACCTGCTCGTCCAGTACATCTACGAGACCGGCTTCAAACGGGGCCAGATCGGCTACGCGAGCGCCGCGTCGTTCGTGCTCATGCTCATCCTGATGGCCGTCGCGGTCGTCCAGCTGATGGTCAACCGGCGGGTGGAGAACCGATGACAACCACAGACGTCCCGCGCTCGGCCGACGTCGACTCCGGACGGCGCGTCTCCAGGAAGCGGCCCCGCAAGACGGCCACCGGTGGGCTCCGGCAGGCGGTGTCCGCTACGACACTGCTGTGGATCATGGCGTGCCTGTACGGGTTTCCGGTGCTGTGGTTCGTCCTCAGCTCCCTCAAGCCGGCCAGCGACCTGTTCTCGTATCCTCTGACGCTGGTCCCGCACAACCCCACCCTGTCGGGATTCAAGGCAGCGTGGGACAGCGCCAACTTCTCCCAGTACTTCATCAACACGGCCATCGTGTGCGTGATCACGACGATCCTCACGGTGGGTGTCAGCTGCTGCACGGGGTACGCGCTGGCCAAGTACGACAACAGATGGCTCAAGGCGTTCTTCATCTGCATCCTGGCCACCACGATGCTGCCGTCCGAGGTCATGCTCGCCCCGGAGTTCCTGGTGGTCCGCAACCTCGGCCTCTACAACTCGTTCGCCGGCATCATCCTCCCGGCCGTGCTCACGGCGACCGGATGCTTCATGTTCCGCCAGTTCTTCCTGACGGTTCCGGACGAACTGGTCGAAGCCGCACGCATCGACGGCGCCCGCGAACTGTCGATCTTCCTGCGGATCATGGTGCCGCTCTCCCGGCCCATCATGCTGACCCTGGCCATCCTGTCCTTCCAGTGGCGCTGGAACGACTACATCTGGCCGCTCCTGATGCTCAACGACCCCAACAAGTTCACCGTGCAGATCGGCATCCAGAGCATCGTCGGCGCCCAGAACATCAACTGGTCGGTACTGCTCGGCGCCTCGGTCATCTCCATGATCCCGCTGATCGCCATCTTCCTGGTCTTCCAGCGCTACGTCATGAGCGCCGACATCAACGCCGGACTGAAGGACTGACCTTGCCGACCCCGCTCGACCACGAGTTCGTCCGCGCGGTGGCCCGTGCCGCCGACCGGTCTGCCGTCCCACTGGCGGCCGGCCCCGACGAGGAACCAGCCGGTGTGCCGCACCGTGGTCTGGCGCGGCGGGTGAAGACCCTGGTCGCGGCATACCGTTCCCCGGACTCGGCACTGCACGGCAGCGGGCAGGCCGTCGCCGCCGCGATGACCCATCTGCGGGCCCTGCGCGCCACGCAGACCACCACCGGCCTCTTCGCCGGCGGCGACAACGTGCAGTCACCGCCGGACTCCGGCTTCACCGTCAACGACGTGTGCGACGCGCACGTCCTCGCGGCCGGCGCGGGACCGGAACTGAGCGAGGTCACGGCCGCGCTCGCCGAGATCGCCGGCGCCGCCTCCGCCAGCCTCCTGACCGGTGGCGTGCACACCCCGAACCACCGCTGGGAGCTGTCCGCGGCGCTGGCCCGGCTGCACCGGTCGTTCCCCGACGACCGGCTGCTCGACCGTATCGAGGAGTGGCTCGCCGAGGGCGTCGACATCGACGCGGAGGGCCTGTACTCGGAACGGAGCGCCAACTACGCGGCCCATGTGTCCAACCCGTCGCTGCTGCTGCTGGCCGAAGTGCTCGGCCGCGCCGACCTGCTCTACGCCGTCGAACGCAACCTCGCGGCGACCCTGGACCTGATCAGGCCGGACGGCACGGTGGAGACCGTCCACTCGCGACGGCAGGACCAGAACCACCCGTTCCCGCTGGCGCCCTACCTGCCGCACTACCGGCTGCTCGCGATCCGCACCGGCCGGGGCGACTTCGCCCGGGTGGCGCGGCTGGCGGCCGCCGGCGGTCTCGACGACCCCGACCTGCTCGCCGAGACCCTCCTCACCCCGGACCTGTGCCGCCCACTGCCCGCACCGACCGAGGAGACACTGCCCCGCGACCGGTACCTCACCACCGCACGCCTCGCCGCACGCGCCTCGGCCACCGCGCACACGGTGGTGTACGGCGGCTCCGACGTGCCCGAGCACCGGCGCATCCGTTCGGGCCTCGCCTGCAATCCCACCTTCCTGCGACTGTTCGCCGGCGACGCCGTCCTCGACGCGGTCCGTCTGACGCGGGGGTTCTTCGACCTGGGCCCGTTCCGCGCCGCCGACATGGAACAGCCGGCCGACAGCCGCTACCGGCTCACCGAGACCCTCACGGCCGCCTACTACCAGCCGCTCCCGCGGGACCGGCGCCGGGACGGCGGCGTCTACCGGATGACGGACGAGGGCCGCTTCTCGGCCGCGATGGCCTTCCCGGACCGGCCCCGGGACGAGGTCTCGCACACGACCCGCGTCGAGGTGGACCTGCGGGAGGACGGTGCCGACCTGCGGATCGACATCAGCGGACCACGCGTGCCCTGGGCCCTCGAACTGACCTTCCGGCCGGGCGGCGTGACCGAGGGCGCCGTACCGATCGGCGACGGACGCTGGTGTCTGACGACCGGACCGATGACCTACCGGGTCGGCGGCGACGAGATCCGCGTCGAGGCCGGCGTCGAGGCGGGCGAACCGCTCGCCGGGCCGGACGAGAGCGACGTACTGCGCTACGACCCGGGTCAGGACTACACCGTGGTGGGCGGCACCGACGCGACGACCGGGAACCGTGTCTACCTCGGCGGACACGGCCCGCAAACCCTGACCGTTGCCCTGCACGCCCGCCGATCCGCGCCTGATGTGTGACCTCGGGGAACCGCCCCATGGGCACCTCCGCCAAGAAGGACTGACCCTCTCGTGCACCTGCTTCACCAGCGCGGCCCGCTGCACGACCTCCCGGACACCCCGGAGGCGTACGACGCCGTCCTCGCCGATGTCGTCGAGCAGGCCCTCGTCCGGCTGACGCCCGAGGGCAACCTGGAACACCCCGACTGTCTCGACGACATCGGCGGCACCTGATCGATGTCCGCCTGGCGGGCCACCAGCTCCTCGGAGCGCGTCAGCAGCACAGCCGCCGGCAGCGCTTCCCGGGTGGGTAAGTGCCGGTACAGGGTGCCGGGCCCGACGCCCGCCTCCTTGGCCACCACACCCGTGTTCCACGCCCCCCACGGCCACGGGTCGGTGAGGCCGGTCACCGGGACACCCGAACGCCGGGAGATCAGTCCGGCGAGCTCACGTACGTCGCTGTACGTGGTGTTGAACCTCCACACAGCTTCGTGGCGGGTCCCCCGCGACGTGAACGCCACCTTCGGCGTCGCGGGACATCACGTGCTGCTTCCCTTCGTGTGACGCCGGGTCATTGGCCACGGCGCTTTGCCTCGGCCGTCGGGGCGGATGGCCGGGGCGGGCTGACCGGTTGCTCGGTGACCAGTGCTTCGAAGAGGCTTCGGGCGTCGACCATCACCTCCCGCATGTCCTCGGTACCGCTCGGCTCGTGGGCCGCCGTGTGCATGCTGCGGTAGCCCTGGACGTAGTGGGCGTGGTGGACGGAGAGGGCGGCGATCTGGTCCTCGAACCGCTCGCCGTCGGGGAAGCCGCGGTCCTTTGCCAGGCGGGCCAGCAGGGCGTCCGCTTCGATGACGCCCTGCTGCGGTGATTCGACGAAGTGCTCCTGGACGGCGGCCCATCGCGTCATGTAGCGCTCGCGGGCCGCGGGCGTCAGCGGCTGCTGTGTGAGGAGGCCGTGCTCCTTCACACGCTTGCCGAGTTCCTGTTCGGCGGCCCTGGTGTCGCCGTCGTGGTCGGCGACTGCGCGGGCGTACTCGGGGCCGAAGCGGCGCTTCAGTGCCTGCCCGCCACCGCCCTGGGTTCGTCCACGTCCGGGGTAGAGGAGGACGGCCAGGCCGATGAGGGCCACGGCGATGATCACGGTGATGATCATGATTGGCTGTTCCGGCGCTCGGTTCGCACTCTGGTCTGCTTCATTGCCGTCGATTCCTGTCGGCTGATCGGGCGTTCGGGCCTGCCGGGTGGTGTCCGCCCGACGTGGGCACCACCCGGGGCGTTGATGATCAGGGCTTGAACGCGTCCTTGGCCTTGTCGCCCGACTGCTTCAGCTCTCCGGAGACCCGGTCGGTCCTGCCTTCGCGCCGCAGTCGCCTGGTGCGGGTGGTCCGGCCGATGCGTTCGGTGACCCGGCCCTTGAACGCCTGTGTCTTGTGCTTGATGGTCTGTCCGACACTCATGGCCGGCCTCCTGCTTGTCTGGTGAGTGGGTCCCTGCGGGCAGCGCCGAACTCCGGAACGGACTACCGGCGGCGGCTACGGCCGCGCCCGCTCATCGCGAAGCCGGCGATCCAGACGACCAGTAGAACAGCGGCGACCCACCACAGGATCTGCATCGTGAAGCCGAACCCGAAGGCCACCAGGATCAGCAGAAGGAGAAGAATCCAGATCATCGCCGGGGCCTCCAGATCGCGGGGATTTCCTTGATTCCGCGGGGTCCGGGCGAAGCGGGGAGGTGAAATGCCGCGCCCCGATGTTCCGGAGCGGCATGGCCCTACGCCGTGCTGCCAGTCAACGCCTGGCAACCTCCCCTGTCAACGTGGTGTCGACACGGGCGAGTTCCGGGAGCTGCGCCGGGGTCGCCGGGGCGAGTGGAGCCTCGGCCGGGGATTCGGCCGGCTCGGTCGGCGGCGATGGCAGGATATGGTCTTCCCACCATGAAAGGGCCATCAGTACGACTAGTAGAACAAATGGGGTCGAAGCGGGAACGATCAGCGCGTACATGAGTACCGCCTGGTAGGGGATGCGTGCGACGCGGCGGGCGGCAGGTCGTTGCCCGCTTGAGGCGCATCGGCGTTTCGCCGGGATCTCGTGACGGCGGACGCGTGCGGGAACGGCCTCGCTCGTGACGCGACGGGTTCCGGCACCGATGCGCGGGGTGCGCCCTCTGGGGAGCGCGTTGGCGGTGCGACGCTGCCGGGGGCCGGGGCGGCATGTCGCACGCTAGACCTCCCGGCAGTTTCCCGACAGGTGTCAAGTAGCCATCCGTGCCGGGCAGGAGGCAATTACGTTGCGCCGTGTCCGTGTCCGTATCCGTATCCGCTGGGCAGGACTACGCTGTGGGGTGAGGCCCCAGTCCCCGGTATCGATGCCGTGTCCCGCTCCCGGGGAGGCCCACCGTGTTCGTCCTGCTTCTCATCCTCATCGCCGTTCTGTTCGGCTTCGGCTTCCTCCATCCCATCTGGTGGGTGGCCGCGGCGGTGCTGGCCTACGGTGCCACGCGGCACGGCCGCGAGCGCGGCGGAGGCCGGAGCCGTGGCGGCGGCTCCGATCTCGGGGACTACCGGAACCCCCGGGACTACCGGGACTACCGGGAACGCAGGGATCGTCAGGACCGCTGGGACCGCCGCTACACCCGCCAGAATTGGGCGCGCCGACGGCGCGAGGACCGACGGGACCATGAACACCACGGGTGACCCGTGCGTGGGCGGGCAGCCACCAGCCGGGACTGCTCAATTCCAGACCGGAGAGGTCGAATTCGATAATTCGAGAGAGGTACAGGCCATGCAACGCACAACCGTGCTCCAAGAGGACTGGTGGAACCTGCGGGCCGAGGCCACGTGGGGGAACGCATCGGCGGGGCAGGACCTCGTCGCACTGCGCGCCGAGAACGATCAGCTGCGGCGGGCGCTGGCCGGCCGTGCGGTCATCGACCAGGCTCGCGGCATGGTGATGGTCCTGACCCCCTGCAGCCGCGGAGCTGCCAGGAACCTGCTGGTAGACATCTCGCGGCAGTGCGACACCAGACTTCCGGAGGTGGCCGCGGCCCTGGTCGCCGCCTGGGAGGGCAAGTCGCTCCCGGAGCAGATGCAGCGGGCGCTACGTCGTACGGTGCGGCGATTTCATGTGGAAGGCCAGGGGCGCGACTCACGACAACCAGGCAAGTCGTCCAGGTAGGGAGAGGTCATGATTCACGCAGCTGACGTCCGAGAGTGGCGCAACCGCGATGTCGTCGACGCCGAGTCGCACAAGATCGGTGTCCTGGAGGCGATCTATGTGGACACCACCACCGACGAGCCTGCCATGGCCACGGTGCGGACCGGACTGCCCACCCGGCACCGTCTGGTCTTCGTCCCCATCGAGAACGCGATCGTCGGGCCGGACTATGTCAGGGTCGGCTATGTCAGAACGCTGGTGAGGCAGGCTCCTTCGATCGGCACCGACGACGTGTTGCCCGCCGAGCAGGAGGAAGCGGTGTTCAAGCACTACGGACTGCCTTACCAGTCCGGCGCGGCAGGCGAACGGCAGTTGGCGCGCCGCTGAACCTCCCTCGGTCTGGAGGGCCGGCCCGTCGGCGCCGTCTGCGACGCGGCCACCCAAGCCCTTCGGTGAGGGTTCAACTCCGTCGGCAGGGCTAGTCGTTGGATATGCCCAGACGCTACGGCGGAAGGCCCCGCGAGGTCGGTCACCTCCGTCATCGCGGACATCGCGGCACCGATTCTGAGTTCACCGTCCAGTCGGACAACTGGCGCATCGCGGTCAACTACGGCCTGCCCGCTGCCGTCTACCTGCTGATCGGGCACGCCGTGGCCGGCTGGGTCCACCGGACCTGACCGCTTCGCCGACGCGCGGCCACGCGCAGGGCATCGGGACGGGGCGGCCGCCGGGTCCGTGACAGGGTCCCCAGCCGTGTCCTGCGGAGCCGGCCGCGGAGGCGGCCCGGACGCCGTGCCGCGCCCGTGTCGCCCGGCCAAGGCCCTACCGCAGCCGGTCCTCGCGGATGTCCTGCGTGTCTTCGTCCGGCAGGTGCACGTCGTTGACCGCGATGTTCACCTCGACGACTTCCAGACCCGTCATCCGTTCCACCGCTGCGATCACGTTCTCACGGACCTCCGTGGCGAGGTCGGTGATGCTCACCCCGTATTCGACGACGACCTGGAGGTCGATGGCGGTCTGCTTCTCACCGACCTCGACCTTGACGCCACGCCCCGCGCTCGCATGCCCGCCCGGGACCCGGTCGCGCATCGCGCCCATGGTGCGCACGAACCCGCCGCCCAGCGCGTGGATTCCCGGGATCTCCCGTGCGGCGATGCCGGCGATCTTCTCCACCACCCCGTCGGCGATGGTCGTCCGGCCGCGGGTCTCCGGTGGTGCCTGGAGCCGGGGGTGTGCGGCGTGCGGTGTCGTGCCCAGGTCGGTGCGGGGTTCTCCCGGGCCGGGTGTGGGCAGGGTCGAACCGTTCGGCTCCGTCATGCGAAGCCACCTCCTCGGGTGGTGCACGGACCGACGTGCCCGGCGGCCGTCGGCCGCCGCGTTGCGCGTCTCTTGCCCAGTACCGCGCCACGCGTCGGACATGCCCCAGTACGGCGTCACATCCCGGCCACGGTCCGGGCGCCGGGAACAGGCGGGTTACCGGGCCCCGCCGGACCGCGCCGAGGACTATGCTGCCGTACAGACGTCCCAGACCCTGGCGGCTTGTCGTTGCTCGACACAGATGGCGCAGGGAGCGGGCACGTGGTCCGTCACCCGGCGCATCCCTGGAGGGAACCGGGTGGTCTTCTGGCCTGCTCTGCGGGCTTTCGGACCGGCCTCGCTCTGTCTCCGCTGAACGTACGCCCCTGCCGGGAGCATGCTCAGGCGGCCGGAACCCCGGCGCCACCGGAGCCGCTGCCGGATGGTCTTCTGAACCGAGGCGTCATGCCCCTGCCGCAGCTCACCGTCTACCGCCATAACCGAAGGACACGGACGCTGATCACCCTGGTCGGTGAGATCGACCTGGAATCGGCGCCCCTGGTGCGCGCGTCCCTGGAGTGGTGCCTGCGCGACGGCATCCGCACCATCGACGTCGACCTCGCCCTCGTCACCTTCTGCGACTGCAGCGGACTCAACACGTTCCTCCACGCTGCGCAGCAGACCACCGCCGCGGGCGGGACCCTGCGACTGCACCACCCGCCGCCGATGCTCACGCGTATCGTCCGCCTCGCCGACTGCGGGTTCCTGCTCCTCGGTTCTCAGTTCGCCCCCCGGCGACCTTCTGTCGGCGACACCCCGGCCGAGCCCCTTCCAGCCCCATCGCGCCAGTCTGTCTCCCTTGCGCCTGTCCTCTCCGGTGATGTCCGATGACGGCCGTGCCCGGGCGGGGACGGCCACGGAAGCCCGGGGACGGCGAGTCCTGTGCCGTGGCGCCGGTGCGGTTGCGTCGGCTGGACCGTCGGCTGGTGGACGGCCTGCGTGAGGATCTGGCGGATCTGTACACGGACTCCCGTGCAACGGCGCCGGGTGACGCGTACCGCCGTCCCGGCCGCCAGGACTTCCTGAACCGTGTCACCGCGGACATGGGCCGCCCGGGATTCGCCATGGTGATCGCCGAGTCGGACGTCCTGATGGGATGCGCCTTCGGATTCCCGGTGCGCGGCGACGGCTCGTGGTGGCTCGGCCTCGACGGAGTGATGCCGCGCAGTGTCGGGCACCTCACGGTGTCCGGCAGGGCCTTCGCGTTCGGTGACATCCTGATCCGCCCGCACCCGCAGGACCGGCGCCTCGCCCGTCGCATGCAGGAGCGGCTGTTGACCGACCACCAGGCCTCGCTCGGCGCCACCTTGGTGGTCGGGGCCGATCACGCTGCTCTCGCCGCGCTCCACTCCTGGGGGTGGCTGGACGTCGGAGAGCTTCGCAGGCCACTGGGCGCCGCCACGTTCCGCGCGCTGGTGTTTCCCGCCGAGGAACGTACCGCGGCGAGGCTGGGGGACCTTGTCGCGATGCCGGGAGGCGGTGGGCCGGGTGGGCCCTGAGAGCCGGTCGGCGCGGATTCGGACGCTGGTGGCGGAGCAGGCGGCCCGACGCGGTGACCGGGTCGGTGTGGTGGATGTGTGCACGGCGGCCGTGGCCGCGCTGCCGGTCGGAGGGGCCGGGGTGTCGGCGATGTCCAGGACCGCGCCGAGCCATCCGCTGTGCAGCACCGACAGCGTCAGCGGGCAACTGGAAGAGCTCCAGCTCACGCTGGGCGAGGGGCCCTGCGTGGACGCCTTCCTGCACGGCTCGGCCGTGCTGGCACCCGATCTGCTCACCCGTGACCTGCAAGACCGCTGGATGGTGTTCGCCGACGCGGCCCTGGAAGCCGGGGCACGCGCGGTGTTCGCGCTCCCTCTGCAGATGGGGGCGATCAGCCCGGGAGTCCTGGACCTGTACGCCCGCGTTCCGGTCCGGTTGAACGCGGAGGAAATGGCGGACGCGCTGGCGTTCGCCGATCTCGCGACGCTGGTGCTGCTCGATGCGCGCATTGACGAGACGGGCGGGCCGCGTGATGGCCCCGTCGAGGACCTGGGCGCGTACCGGGCGGAGATCGACCAGGCCGGCGGGATGCTCACGGTCCAGCTCGGCGTCGGCATCGAAGAAGCCTTCGTACGGCTCCGCGCCCACGCCTACGCACAGGGACGCCGACTGGGCGACGTGGCCGCGGATGTGGTGGCCCGTCGCCTGCGTTTCCCGCCGGACGCGGAGCCGGACCAGGCCGGAGAGGACCCCTGACGCATGGGTGCCGATCGAGGAACGCGCCGTACTTCCCGCCCCTTCGGGCCGGGACTAGTCTCAATCGAGGGTGCCCACGATGGATGAACAGCTCCTGTCCAAGACTTTCGTCGAGCTGGCCGACAACCTGGTCGCCGACTTCGACCTCATCGACTTCCTGCGCCTGCTGACCGACCGCTGCGTCGGCATGCTCGACGCGAGCGCCGCCGGGGTGCTGCTCGCCGACCGGGACGGCAAACTCCGCGTCATGGCCGCCTCCGACGAACAGGTGCGTGTGCTGGAGCTCTTCCAGCTCCAGAACGACGAGGGCCCCTGCCTCACGTGTTTCCGCACCGGCGCACCGGTGATCGTCCCCGACCTGACCCGGGAGATCGACCGCTGGCCGCGCTTCGTCACGGCTGCTCACCGCGGGGGATTCGGCGCCGTCCAGGCCCTGCCCATGCGCCTGCGGGAGGAGACCGTGGGCGCCCTCAACCTCTTCCGGGCCGCGCCCGGCCCCTTCGACCCGTCCGCCACCCTCGTCGCCCAGGCGCTGGCCGACGTCGCCACCATCAGCCTGCTGCAACAACGCACCACCCAGCGCAGCACCGTGCTGAACGAACAGTTGCAGGCCGCCCTGAACAGCCGGGTACTGATCGAACAGGCCAAGGGGAAGCTCGCCGAACGCCAGGGCATCGACATGGAGCGGGCGTTCACCGCGCTGCGCGGCTACGCCCGCTCCCACAACCGTCGCCTGGCCGACGTGGCCCGCGCCTTCATCGACGAGTCCGAACCCCTCTACGGTCTAGGAGCCTGACCCGCTCCCCGGTGGGGCCCCGTTACTGCTCTGCGGCGTCCTCGATCAGACGGCGGTGCAGCTCCGTGGTCATGAGGTGGATCGCTCGCGTCAGCTCGGTGTTGGTCCTGAGCTCCAACTCCTGCTCGACGAAATCGTGGTCGGCCTTGATCTGCTGGAAGGCCGCCTGCCGGTTCTGACCGATCATGACGAACGCGGAGAGGAAGATCGCCTCCAGCGACACGACGAGCGTCAACGTGGGCCATGGGCTGCTCTCGAGCAAAAGCATCCAGACCACGAACGCGACGGCGTGGAGGTAGACGAACGGCATCGAACCGGCGAACTTGGTGATGGCGTCGGCGATCCGCAACTGGACATCCCCGGCACGGCTGTTGCGGTGTGCAACCACTGCGGGATGATGCATGACCCGGCTGTCCTGCTCACTCATCGCGGCGCGCCTCTCGCGTCTCGGGGCTCGCGGGGGCTCCGCCGACCACGGGCTATGGCCCCCGCGCGTCCCTGGAGCCTAACCGCAAGCCTCCGCCACACCCGGTCGCGCAGGCGCACACAGGTGCGGATGATCAGCCGGGAGACCTGCATCTGCGAGAGACCGAGCTGCAGGCCGATGCGGTTCTGCGTCATCGCGCAGCAGAACCGCTGGTGGCAGAAGAACCGTATGCAGAGGATCTGCCGTTCGCGTTCGGGCAGGGCCCGCAGCATCGGGCGGAGCGCCTGACGCTTGCCCTGGGCAGGGGGCGGAGGTCGACCTCCTCGATCTAGGGAAACGGGTAGGAGCGGTCCGGCGGGTCGGGCGTCGGCAGCAACGGCACGTGGATCTCAACAACCATGGTGGGCACGGAGGCCATCCTGCTCCAGAGCCTCCGCCCGGCTTGCCCAGGAGCGAGCCGCGTCAGCAGCCCGAATGAGGCTGAAAAGGGCTCAGTGCCTACACGCACTCCAGTGCGATGCCGCAGGCCCGGGAATGCGAAGGACCCCGGGCGCACACAACTCCCGGAGTCCGCCCAACGGCGTCAGGGTGCCGCCCAGTTGAGCCCGAGTGCGGCGAGCCGCGGGTACGGCAACCCCGACGAGGGCTGGAGCCACCTGGTCAGCTCCACCGCCCTGGAGGCCGGACCCGTCCCGGACGCCCCGGACGACCCGCACGCCTTCGCCGTGCGCTACGGACCCGGGGGCACCTTCACGGCCACCTTCGAGCGCGAGGGCGCCGGTCTCACGGTGCGCACGGAGGCGTTCGCCGCACGCATCGGCGACCCGGCGGACGACGCCCACGGTGCGCCGGAACTGACGCTGTCCGCCTGCTGAAGGGCTTACACCTGCGTGTCGACACGCGGCAGCGTCGCCACCGGCACCACCAGGTCGGCCCGGTCCCGGGTGGCCGCCACCAGCTCCGCGTTGTGCTGGTCCGAGCGCAGCACCCACGCCAACGCCTCCTCGTGGGTCTTGCCGAACTCCTCGTGCCGGGCGACCAGCCGGCGCACCCGCTCGTCCTCGTCGAGCGCGCAGAACCAGACCTTGTCAAGAGCGGGCCTGACCCGCGTCCAGGCGCCGGTGCCGAGCAGCAGGTAGTTCCCCTCGGTCACGATCAGACGGGCCGTCGGCGGCACCGGGATCGCCCCGGCGATCGGCTGCTCCAGCACCCGCTCGAAACCCGGCGCGTACACCACGTCGCCGCCCGTCTCCTCGCGCAACCGCCGCAGCAGGGCCGCGTACCCGCCCGCGTCGAAGGTCTCGGGCGCGCCCTTGCGGTCACGCAGACCGAGCCGGTCCAGCTCCACGTCGGCGAGGTGGAAGCCGTCCATGGGGACGTGCGCCACCCAGGGCTCCCCGGAGCCGTTGAGGGCCCGCACCAGATGCTCGGCGAGGGTCGTCTTGCCCGAGCCGGGGGGACCGGCGATACCGAGGACGGCCCGCCCCTCGGGTCCGGCGAGGGAACGGGCGCGGGTCAGAAGGTCGTCGAAGGTCAGCGGCACACGCCGAGTGTGTCATTCGTCGATCACAGGTCGGCCAGGCACCCTGGAGGGCGGAAGGGGAGAAAGGAGGCCCAGCCGTGCCCCACGACTTCGACGACTTCGACGACCTCGACTCCTCCGCCTCCTCCGACGACGAGGCGCAGATCCGCGCCCTCATCACCGGGTGGGCCGCGGCCGTCCACCGCGGCGACCTCGCCGGAGTGATCGCCGACCACGCCCAGGACCTCGTGATGTTCGACGTGCCGCCGCCCCACCAGGGCATCCGGGGCCTCGCCGCCTACCGTGCGGCCTGGCCGCCCTTCTTCGCGTGGCAGGCCCAGGGCGCCTGCTTCGACATCGAGTCCCTCGACATCACCGCCGGCTCCGACGTCGCCTACGCCCACGCCCTGGTGCGCTGCGCCACCCCGGAGGAACTCGCCGCGCACCCCGGCTTCCGGCTCAGACTCACCTTCGGTCTGCGCAAGGAGCGCGGCCGCTGGCTGGTGGCCCACGAGCACCACTCCTTCCCCCACGACTGAATCCGCCTGTTGGCACAGGGCTTTGCAGGGAACCGTGTCCTGTATGACGGAGCTCGGTCTGCCAGAAGAGATCAAGGCCTGCCTGTTCGACCTCGACGGGGTCGTCACCAGGACGGCCGTCGTGCACGCGGCTGCCTGGAAGGAGATGTTCGACGCGTTCCTGCGGGAACGCGAGGGCGAGGACTTCCGGCCCTTCGACGACCACGACTACGACGAGTACGTCGACGGTCTGCCGCGAGCAGACGGCGTGCGCACCTTCCTCGCCTCCCGCGGCATCGAACTGCCGGACGGGAATCCGGACGATCCGCCGGGCGCGGAGACGGTCCACGGCCTCGGCAACCGCAAGAACGCCCTCGTCCTGGAGAAGATCCGCACCGACGGCGTCGAGGCCTACGACGACACCCTGACCTACATCCGGGAGGCCCGCGCACAAGGACTGCGCACCGCGATCGTCTCCTCCAGCGCCAACTGCCGTGACGTGCTGCGCGCGATCGACGCCGAGGACCTCTTCGACGTACGCGTCGACGGCGTGGTCGCGGCCGAGCGGCACCTGCCCGGCAAGCCGCACCCCGACACCTTCCTCGCCGCCGCCCACGACCTGGGCCTGGACGCACCCCGCTCCGCCGTCTTCGAGGACGCCCTCGCCGGCATGGACGCGGGCCGCGCGGGCGGTTTCGGATACGTCGTCGGCCTCGACCGCGTCGGACAGTCCGACGCCCTCTACGAGCACGGCGCCGACATCGTCGTGAAGGGCCTCGCCGAACTGGGAGGCCCCGCGTGATCACCCACCGCTCCTACACCGTCGAGCCCTGGGCCGTCCGCGAGACCTCGCTCAACCTCGACGTCCTCGCCCAGAGCGAGTCCGTGTTCGCCCTGTCCAACGGACATGTCGGCTGGCGCGGCAACCTCGACGAGGGCGAACCGCACGGCCTGCCCGGCTCCTACCTCAACGGCGTCCACGAACTGCACCCGCTGCCGTACGCCGAGGCCGGCTACGGCTATCCGGAGTCCGGCCAGACCGTCATCGACGTCACCAACGGCAAGATCGTGCGGCTCCTCGTCGACGACGAGCCCTTCGACCTGCGCTACGGCCGTCTCGTCGCCCACGAACGCACCCTCGACCTGCGCCGGGGCGTCCTCGAGCGGTCCTGCGAGTGGATCTCACCGGCGGGATCGCGGATACGGGTGCGCTCGACCCGGCTCGTCTCGCTCACCCAGCGGGCGATCGCCGCCGTGGCCTACGAGGTGGAGCCCGTCGACAGCCGCACCCGCGTGGTGATCCAGTCCGAACTCGTCACCAACGAGAGCCTGCCCGGGGCGAACGGCGACCCCCGCGCCGCCAAGGCCCTGAAGTCGCCGCTGGAACACGAGGAGGGCTTCGCCGACGGCACCCGTCTGCGGCTGGTGCACCGCACCCGGCACAGCGGGCTGAGGGTCGCCGTGGCCGCCGACCACGTCGTCGAAGGACCCGAACGCACCACCACGGGCAGCGAGGAGACGGTGGACCTGGCCCGGCTGACCGTCACCTCCGTCCTGGAGCCGGGACAGCGGCTGCGGCTGGAGAAGCTCGTCGCCCACGGCTGGTCCGGGGCCCGCTCCCGGCCCGCGATGAGCGACCAGGTCGACGCGGCTCTGGCGGCCGCGGCCCACAGCGGCTGGGACGGACTCCTGGACGAACAGCGGGGCTACCTCGACGACTTCTGGGCCCGCGCCGACGTCGAGGTCGACGGCGACGAGGAGATCCAGCAGGCCGTCCGCTTCGCCCTCTTCCATGTGCTCCAGGCAGGCGCCCGCGCGGAGCAACGGGCCATCCCCGCCAAGGGACTGACCGGGTCCGGTTACGACGGCCACGCCTTCTGGGACACCGAGACCTTCGTCCTGCCCCTGCTCACCTACACCGAGCCCGGCGCCGTCTCCGAGGCCCTGCGCTGGCGGCAGCACACCCTGCCCGCCGCCCGCGACCGCGCCGCCCAGCTCGGCCTGAACGGCGCCGCGTTCCCCTGGCGGACCATCGAGGGCTCGGAGGGATCGGCCTACTGGCCCGCGGGTACCGCCGCCTTCCACGTCAACGCCGCCGTCGCGGACGCCGTGGTGCGCTACACCGAGGCCACCGGGGACACGGACTTCGAACGCGACACCGGCGTCGAACTCCTCGTGGAGACGGCCCGGTTGTGGCGCTCGCTCGGCCACCACGACCACCATGGCGTCTTCCACATCGACGGTGTCACGGGCCCCGACGAGTACAGCGCGATCGCCGACGACAACACGTACACCAACCTCATGGCCCGCGCGAACCTCCTCGCGGCCGCCGACGCCTGCGCCCGCCATCCGGAACGGGCCGCCGCACTCGGCGTGGACGACGAGGAGAGCGCCGCCTGGCGGGACGCGGCCGAGGCCGTGCACATCCCCTACAACGACGAACTGGGCGTGCACGAACAGCACGCGGGCTTCACCCGGTACCAGCAGTGGGACTTCGACGGCACCCGCGCCGACCAGTACCCGCTGATGCTGCACTTCCCCTACTTCGACATCTACCGCAAACAGGTCGTCAAGCAGGCGGACCTGGTGCTGGCGATGTACCTGTGCAGCGGCTGGTTCGAGGAGTTCCACGACGAGGAGCAGATCGCCCGCAACTTCGCCTACTACGAGCCCCTGACCGTACGGGACTCCTCCCTGTCGGCCTGCGTCCAGGCGGTCGTCGCGGCCCGCGCCGGACACCTGTCACTGGCGTACGCCTACACGGCCGAGGCGGCGCTGATGGATCTCGCCGACCTGGAGAACAACACCCGCGACGGACTCCACATCGCCTCCCTCGCCGGCACCTGGACGGCCCTCGTCGCCGGATTCGGCGGTCTGCGCCGTGACGGCGACTCCCTCCACTTCGCGCCCCGGCTGCCCGAGCGGTTCAGCCGCCTCGCCTTCAACCTCCAGCTCCTCGGGCGCTGTCTGCGGGTGGAGATCGGCCCGGACAAGGCGACGTACACCCTGATGTCGGGCGCTCCCTTGACGATCCGCCACCACGGCGCCGCCCTGACCGTCAACGGCGACGGCCCGGTCGTCCGCCCCGTTCCACCACCGCGGGACCGCCCCGCGCCGAGCCAGCCGGCACATCGCAGCCCGCACGCCCGCTGACCCCGAAGGCGCGATCCGGACACGCACCGCTTGGCCGAACTCCGCCCTGCCCCCGCCGCCGCCGCGGGTTACTTTGTCCATGTTTTGTGTAATGGATCAAGTCCCCGCGGCACACGGGGGTGAGGGGTGGACGATGGCTCACGGGGACAGCGCCCTGCTGGTCGGCGAGCGACGACGTACGTCATCGCTCGTCTTCGGCGCGTCCCGGCGGGACGGAGGGGCCCGGCCGATCGCCGCGGTGGCCGCGGCCTTCACCCTCGTCCAACTCGTTCTCGTCCGCCCCGGCATGGGCCTCGGCTGGGACGAGACCGTCTACGTCAGCCAGGTCGGCGTGCAGGCCCCGGCCGCCTTCTTCAGCGCCCCGCGTGCCCGCGGTGTCTCGCTGCTGGTGGCGCCGATCGCGAGCTGGTCGACCTCGACCGAACTTCTGCGCGTCTACCTCGCCGTGCTGTCCGGCCTCGGCCTCCACCTGGCCCTGCGCGCCTGGCGCGGCCTCTTCCCGGTCCGCGTCCTCGCCGTCGGAGGCGCCCTGTTCGCCTCCCTGTGGATCACCCTGTTCTACGGCCCCCAGGCCATGCCCAACTACTGGGTCGCCGTCGGCGCGCTGGGCGCGGTCGGCTGTTTCCTGCGGGCCCGTCAGGACCCCAGGGCGCTGTGGGGTGTCGCGGCGGGTGCCGCGCTCATGGCGTGGATGCGGCCCACCGACGCCGTGTGGGTCGCCCTCCCGCTGCTCGTCGCCGCAGCCGTCGGCCGCCGTCCGCGGTCCGCCCTGGCCCTCGTGATCGGACTGGTGGCGGGCGGTGCGCAGTGGGTGATCGAGGCGTACGTCAGCTACGGCGGTCTGGCCGAGCGTCTGCACGAGGGCTCCCGCATCCAGGGCGGCCTCGGCCCGCAGTCAGCCGTCGACGACCAGCTGCGCAGCCTGAGCGGCCGGACCCTGTGCCGCCCGTGCACCGGGCCGCTGCCGGACCCCGCCGTCATGGCCTGGTGGGCCGTACTCCCGCTGCTGGCCGTCGTCGGGCTCGTGGTCGCCGTCCGGGCCGGGCGCACGCGAGGCTCCCTCGTCCCGCTGGCCTGTGCCGCGACGGCCGCCGTGCCCTACCTCTTCCTGATCGGATACGCGGCTCCCCGTTTCCTGCTGCCTGCCTACGCCCTGCTCGCGATCCCGGTCGCCGACGCGCTGTTCCACCTGGCGACCACCCCGTCGGGCCGGTGGCGTCCGGTCGTGGCGGTGCTGCTCGGGATCGGACTGACGGGGCATCTGGCGGTGCAGTACGCCGTGCTGGAGCGCGTGGTGCACCGCACCACGCGCGACCACCGCGACTGGGCGCGTACCGCGACCGAGCTGAACCGCCTCGGGGTGCGCCCGCCCTGCCTGCTCACCGGCCACCTGTCGATCCCCGTCGCGTACTACGCCGGGTGCACCTCGGCGGCCGCGTTCGGCCCCAACGCCAACAGCACCGAGTCCGGCATCGTCGGGGCGTCCCGCCGCATGCCGGTCGCCGTCCTCACCCGGCCCGGCGGCTCGCCTCCCGCCTACGCCCGCGACTGGCACACCCTGCCAGCCGCAGGCATGGACATCCACGTCGCGCCGAACGTGAGCGGGCACGGACCGACATGACGTCCACGTTTCCGGCCCCCGCGCCTCTGGTAGGACTCCGGGTGTCGGCCCGAGACGAGGGGGAGTGCCATGACGTGGAACGAGAACGGCGGACGGTTAGGAGAGGAGTTCTTCACCCCGGGCTCCTCGTCCTTCACCGAGTTCCTGGCGGTCCACCGCCCCGAACTGCTCAGCACCCGCCGTGTCCTGCCCGACGGTGTGCGGGCCGCACCGGACCAGGTGCCGCACGGCACCACCGTGCTGGCCCTCTCCTACCGCGACGGCGTCCTCATCGCCGGTGACCGCAGGGCCACCATGGGCAACCTCATCGCCCAGCGCGACCTGGAGAAGGTGCACCCCGCCGACGACCACACGGCGGTCGCCTTCGCCGGCACCGTCGGACTCGCCCTCGACATGGTCAAGCTGTACCAGGTCGAACTGACGCACTTCGAGAAGATCGAGGGTGTCGCCATGACCCTCGACGGCAAGGCGCGGCGGTTGGCCGGGATGATCCGCCAGAACCTCGGCCAGGCCATGCAGGGCCTCGCCGTGGTCCCCCTCCTCATCGGCTACGACCCCTCCGCGCCGGAGGGCGAACGCGGCCGCATCTTCAGCTTCGACATCGTCGGCGGACTCTACGAGAAGACCGGCTTCCACGCCGAGGGCTCCGGATCGCCGTACGCCAGAGGCGCCCTGAAGAAACTGTTCCGCAAGGGCCTCGACCGTCGCGAGGCCGCCCTCGCCGCCCTCCAAGCGCTGTGGGACGCGGCCGACGACGACTCCGCGACCGGCGGCCCCGACATCAACCGCCGGATCTTCCCCATCGTCTCCGTCATCACCGAGGACGGCTTCGAGCGACTGTCCGAGCCGGAGACCGAGGTCCTCACCCGCGAGATGGTCGAACAGCGAAGCAACCGGCCGGACGGGCCGAACGCGACGCCCTGACAGGGCACTTTCCCCAGTCGTGGGGAAGACCTGTCACGGGCTTTACTGCACACGACTTGCAGGTACCGGAGGATGGCACAAGGCTGCTGAGAGCGGCCGTACCCCGAAAGAAGGATCCTCCGCCCGATGACGGCCGCCCCTGACTCCGCTCCGTCCCTCCTCCCCGCCGCCGGGCCCGAGAGGGGCTCGGTATGGCACCGCGTCCGTGGCTCCATGACGCGGCAGGAGTGGGTCAGGGCGGGCGGCATGGCCGGGGTCGTGGTGGCGCTGCACGTGATCGGCTGGTTCACCCTCGTCGCGATCGTCGCCCCGCACCACTACGGTGTCGGCGAGAAGTCCTTCGGCATCGGCATCGGCGTGACCGCCTACACGCTCGGGATGCGGCACGCCTTCGACGCCGACCACATCGCGGCGATCGACAACACCACCCGCAAGCTGATGGGGGACGGACAGCGGCCGCTGTCCGTCGGCTTCTGGTTCTCGCTCGGCCACTCCAGCGTCGTCTTCGTCCTGGCGCTGCTGCTCTCGCTCGGCGTGAAGGCCCTCGCGGGACCCGTGCGCGACGACGGCTCCCGCCTCCACGACATGACCGCGCTGATCGGTACGACCGTCTCGGGCGTGTTCCTCTATCTGATCGCGGCGGTCAACCTGGTCGTCCTGGTGGGCATCTGGAAGGTGTTCCGGCGGATGCGCTCCGGCCGCTACGACGAGGCCGCGCTGGAGGAGCAGCTGAACAACCGCGGCTTCATGAACCGCCTGCTCGGCCGTGTCATGAAGGCGATCACCAAGCCCTGGCAGATGTACCCCCTGGGCCTCCTGTTCGGCCTGGGCTTCGACACGGCGACGGAGATCGCCCTGCTGGTCCTTGCCGGGTCGGGCGCGGCCTCCGGGCTGCCCTGGTACGCGATCCTCACCCTGCCGGTCCTCTTCGCCGCCGGTATGTCCCTCCTGGACACCATCGACGGCTCCTTCATGAACTTCGCCTACGGCTGGGCGTTTTCGAAGCCGGTCCGCAAGGTCTACTACAACCTCACGGTCACCGGCCTGTCCGTCGCGGTGGCCCTCCTCATCGGCACGGTCGAACTCCTGGGCCTGCTCGCCGGGAAACTCGGCCTGCACGGCCCGTTCTGGGACTGGGTCGGCGGCCTCGACCTCAACCTCCTCGGCTTCGTCATCGTGGGGTTGTTCGTCGCCACGTGGGTCGTCGCGCTGGTGGTGTGGAAGGTCGGCCGGATCGAGGAGAAGTGGACGGCGGGGTTGGCGGGGGAGCGGTCCGGCGGCTGACCCTGCGTGCGGGCCCCATCGGTCCGCGCCACCCGCACCTGAACCCCCTCAGACCCGCACCCTGAACTCCTTGCGCCACTTGGTGAACTCGCGCTCGGGGTCCCCGGTGTACGACCACGGCGTACGGGTACCCCGGCGGTCCAGCATCTCCAGGAGGGGGACGGCGATCTCATGGAGCCCCGCGTGGCAGGCCGCGTGGGTCAGATAGTTGAGGTCGCGCAGCTCACCCGGGGCCACCGTGTGGTCGGTGCGGCCCACGATCCAGCGCTGCCAGGTGCGCCGTACGTCGCTGACGGCCCCGTCGTTCTTCCAGTGCTGCCCCAGCCCGACGGACGTCCGCCTGCCCTCGGCCGCGTCCTCCGCGGCCCGGTACTCCTCGACCCGCGCGTACTGCACCAGCACGGGCAGCGCGCACCCGGGTGGTGCCACCCCGGCCGCGTCGCGGGCGAAGTCGTACATCAGACCGTGCGAGCCGTGCCAGCGGGACGAGTAGTAGTGCAGGACCTGGAGGTGGCCCTCGACGCTGTACGGGTCACGCCCGTGCAACTCGTCCCACCAGCGCCCCAGCTCCTGCCGCCGCACCCCGGCCGGGTACAGCCGCGCCACCGAGATCAGGGAGATCCACGGCGTCGGATCGTCCACGAAAGCCTCGGCAGCCTGCAGACAGGCCATCACCGCGGCGTCGATGCGGCGCTGGTCGATCGGCACGCCCCGGCCCGCGGCGATGGCCAGGTTGAACGCCCTGGCCGTCTCCGTGGCCGCCCGCAGCACCAGCGCGTCACCGTTGTGCGGCTCGGCCGCCAGCCAGGACTCCACCGTCGAACTGCTCGCGCAGGCCTGGGCGAGCGTCCGCACCCGGTGTCCCCGCGAGAGCCACTCGGGCCCGGTGGCGCGCAACAGCTCCCGCAGGCCCTGCCAGCGGCCGATGACGATGTCCTGGCGGGCGGTGGTCAGCGGGACGTCCCCGCAGTCGGGGTCGAACTCGGGGGCGAAACGGTCTCTCGCCATCGCACAAACCCCTCAGAAGTCGGTGGGGAGACCGTCGTGGACGAGCGAAGGCCCGGATGCCCCGCCGTCGGGAACGTAGTCCGCCTCGACAGTACGGCTCGCGTCAAGCCTCGCGGGCCGGTAGTAGTCGCTGCCCCGCCTCCAGTACCAGAGCATCGGGATCAGGCCCACGGCGAGCCCGCCGACGCCGATCGTGATCGCGGCCGTGCTCAGGTCGCCCAGCGACTCGACGAATATCCAGAACATGAACAGGGCGCCCAGCAAGGGCCACAGCCCGCCGAGCAGGAAGTCGGCCGGGGACTTCAGCAGCATCTTGCGGTACGCGACCACGACCGCGAGGCCGCTGAGGCCGTAGTAGACGGCGATCTGCAGCCCGATCGCCGAGATCGCGTCGGCGAGGATGTCGCCCACCGAGCCCAGGGCGTTGGAGGCGATGAACATCACCAGCGCCACCGCGCCGACCACCACGATCGCCACCCATGGGGTGTTCCAGCGGCGGTGCACCCGGCCCAGCGCGGACGGCATCGTGCGGTCCCGGCCCATCGCGAACAACGAGCGCGTGACCTGGATCAGCGTGGTCTCCAGCGTGGCGATGGTCGACAGCATCACCGCGACGATCAGCAGTTTGCCGCCCCAGCCCGGCCAGACCTCGTCACCGAGCACGGCGAGCACGTTGGCGTCGTTGTCCTCGATCTGCTTCGAGGTGAGGATGACGTTCACCGCGATCGTGAACACCTCGAACAGCAGGAAGACGATGCCGACCCCGATGAGCCCCGCGAGTCCCGTCGTACGCCGGCTGTTGCGGGTCTCCTCGCTCAGGTTGCTGGTGACGTCCCAGCCCCAGTAGTAGAACGCGGCGATGAGCGCCCCCGAGGCGAAGCCCTGCATGCCGTCGAAGTGGCT
This sequence comes from Streptomyces canus, assembly GCF_001514145.1. Taxonomy (GTDB): domain Bacteria; phylum Actinomycetota; class Actinomycetes; order Streptomycetales; family Streptomycetaceae; genus Streptomyces; species Streptomyces canus. The sequence continues at coordinate 819,208 of NZ_KQ948656.1, read as the reverse complement.
GAAGCCGAGCCAGGACCAGTCGAAGGCGCGTGCGTTGCCCGTGTGGAAGAACGCGAGCACCGCGAACAGGGCCAGTATCGCGAGCTCCACACCGGACATGACGAGCTGGGCGCGCACGGTCAGCCGGGCACCGCCGAGCACCACGAGCAGCATCAGCACGAACCAGGCCGCGCCCACGACGGTCGACAGCGCGGTGTTGTCCGCGAGGTCCTGGTCGAAGAGGGCCAGTGTCATCGAACCGGCGGGCAGCGAGCCGGCCACCATGAAGATGGTCGCCGAGATCACCAGCGCCCAGCCGCTGACGAAGCCCAGAAAGGGGTGGAGCGTGCGGCCCACCCAGGAGTAGCTGGCGCCCGCGTTGACGTCGATCCGGCTGAGATAGCTGAACGCGAGTGCGATGCCCAGCATGGGGATCGCGCAGTACAGCAGAGCCGCCGGACTGGCCAGGCCCACCGAGCCGACCAGGACCGCGGTGGTCGCGGCGATCGAGTACGCCGGCGCGCTGCCCGCGACGGCCATCACCACCGTGTCGAAGGTACCGAGGGCATTGGCCTGCAGCCCTCTGCCCCTGCTGTTGATCATGGTGCGCTGCTTTCGGTAGGGCACGACGCACGGCGGAGGGGGACCGTGCGGCGCAAAAGGGGTGGGGGGTGGCTCCGCCCCGGGCACTGAGAGGGATGGCCTCGGGCAGGGGCGGTGGAGAGAGGAACCGAAGGGGGTGCGCGGGGGACCGTACGGCCGCTGCGTGGACGGCCGGTCACTCCGTGTATGCGAGTGATGATAGCCGTATTCCTTGACCCTTCAAGATTAACTGGGGGGTAACCTTCCGGCCGTGGAATGCCTTACTCCGGCAGCCTTTTGAGGTGGGAGGGCGCATACGGGGAAACGCGGATCAGGACACCGCATCGAACCGCATGTGACGCGAGAGGGAGGCAGCCCATGGGCACCGAACCGACACCCGCCGAGGCGCCGGCCGCCGACGCCTACCAGCCCACCGGAACCAACGAGGAGCAGGAGGACGCGGCGCCGCTCGACCTCCAGGACGCCGTCGACGAACGGACCTACGACGACACCCTCGACGAGGGCTACTCGCCACCGGAGAAGCCCCTCGGCGTCACCCGGCACGGCACCACCGCGGCCGGACAGCACGACGGCGAGACCCTCGACGAACGCCTCGCCCAGGAGGTCCCCGAGGTGGCCGCGCCCCTCGGTGACGAGATCGGCGACCTGCCCGACGGCGAGGGCGAACCGGTCGACCCGGAGGCCGGTTCCGACCGCGCCGGACGCCTGGTAGCCCCCGACGAGGGCGCCCACCCCACCACCACGAAGGACGAGGTCGCCACCGACGTGGGCATCGACGCGGGCGCGGCGGGCGCGGAGGAGGCCGCCGTGCACATCGTCGAGGACCCCTCCGAGGAACCCTGACGGAAGTTCAGTCCCCGATCCGGTCGATCTGGCGGAGTTTGTTCGTGGCGTCCAGGGCCGCGACCTTGTAGGACTCGGCGAGTGTCGGGTAGTTGAACACCGCGTCGACCAGATAGTCGACCGTGCCGCCACAGCCCATCACGGTCTGCCCGATGTGGATCAGTTCGGTGGCCCCGGTACCGAAGCAGTGCACGCCCAGCAGGGTCCGGTCCTCCGGGGAGACCAGCAGCTTCAGCATGCCGTGGGAGTCCCCGATGATCTGGCCGCGGGCGAGTTCGCGGTACCGGGAGATGCCGACCTCGAAGGGCACGCTGTCCTCGGTGAGTTGGTCCTCGGTACGTCCGACGAAGCTGATCTCCGGGATGGTGTAGATGCCGATGGGCTGGAGATGGTGCATCTGTCCGACCGGCTCGCCGAAGGCGTGGTAGGCGGCCGACCTGCCCTGTTCCATGGACGTCGCCGCCAGCGCCGGGAAGCCGATCACGTCTCCCACGGCGTAGATGTGCGGCACCTCGGTGCGGTAGTACTCGTCGACCGTGATCCGGCCGCGCCGGTCGGCGGCCAACCCCGCCTTGTCCAGGTCGAGTTCGTCGGTCAGACCCTGTCGGCCGGCCGAGTACATCACGGCGTCGGCGGGTATCTTCTTGCCGCTCTCCAGGATGGTCAGCGTGCCGCGGGGATGGCGCTCGACCGCGGCGACGGTCTCACCGAAGCGGAACGTCACGGCCAGGTCGCGCAGGTGGTACTTCAGCGCCTCGATGACCTCGATGTCGCAGATGTCGAGCATCCCGGCCCGCTTCTCGACGACCGTCACCTTGCTGCCGAGCGCGGCGAACATGGAGGCGTACTCCATCCCGATGACCCCGGCGCCGACGATGACCATGGAGCGCGGGACGCGTTCGAGGGCGAGCACGTTGTCGGAGTCCATGATCGTGCGGCCGTCGAACTCGACCGTGTCCGGCCGCGCCGGGCGCGTGCCCGTGGCGATGACGATGTTCTCCGCGCTGAGCAGACGCTCGTGTCCGGTGACCTCGCGCAGGGCGACGGTGTGCGGGTCGACGAAGCGGCCGGTGCCGGCAAAGAGGGCGATGTGGTTGCGGGAGAGCTGACTGCGGATCACGTCGACCTCGCGGCCGACCACGTGCTGGGTGCGCGCGGTCAGATCGGAGACGGTGATGTCCTCCTTGAGCCGGTAGCTCTGTCCGTACAGGTCGCGCTGAGTGAGGCCGGTCAGGTACAGCACCGCCTCGCGCAGGGTCTTGGAGGGGATGGTGCCGGTGTGGATGGAGACCCCGCCGACCATGTCGGGGCGGTCGACGACGGCCACCCGGTGGCCCAGCTTGGCCGCGGCGATGGCGGCCTTTTGGCCACCCGGACCGGATCCGATGACGAGCATGTCGAAGTCGGGCACCCTCGGGAGTCTGTCAGCCGCAGGGTCCCTTTCGAAAGGGTGAGCAGGAAACCGGTCACCCACTGAACCGGCGCAGCCGCTGCAGGAGCTGTCGCGCGGACCGCGACAGCGCAGCCGGACCGCGGGACAATACGGCCATGGGCCACCGACTCGCCGACACGAGCACCCCGGCCCGGCTCGCCGCCCCCGACGAGGGCATCGGCCGGGACGAACTGGCGCTCGCCACCCGCAACCACGGTCTGCCGCTCGAGGCGATGCGCCACGACCTCACCCCGCCCGGCCTGCACTACGTCCTCACGCACTACGACATCCCGTACGTCCCCGAGGGCACCCCCTGGCAGCTCGGGATCGGAGGCAGGGTCCGCCGCCCGCTCACCCTGACCCCGGCCGAGCTGCGCTCCCTGCCCCGGGCCACCGCCAGGGTGACGATGGAGTGCGCGGGCAACGGCCGGGCCCTGCTCACGCCCCGCCCGGTCAGCCAGCCCTGGCTGGTCGAGGCCGTCGGCACCGCCGAGTGGACCGGCGTACCGCTGCGGCTGCTGCTCGCCGAGGCCGGGGTGGAGGCCGACGCCGTCGACGTGGTGTGCACCGGCGCCGACCACGGAGTGGAGCGCGGCGTCGAACAGGACTACCAGCGGGCCCTGCCCGTCGGCGTGGCCACCGGTACCGAGCCCGAAGTCCTGGTCGCCTACGAGATGAACGGCACTCCGCTGCCCCCGCAGCACGGCCACCCGCTCCGGCTCGTCGTGCCCGGCTGGTACGGCATGGCCCAGGTGAAGTGGCTGCGCGAGATCACCGTCACCGACACGCCGTTCACCGGGTTCCAGCAGACCGTCGCCTACCGGCTCCGTCAGCACCCCGGGGACGAGGGCGAACCGGTCACCCGGATCGCGCCGCGCGCCCTGCTCGTCCCGCCCGGATTCCCGGACTTCATGTCCCGGGCCCGCGTGGTGCGGCCAGGGGCCGTGACACTGGAGGGGCGCGCCTGGTCGGGACGGGCGCCGGTGACCCGGGCCGAGGTCAGCACCGACGCTGGACAGTCCTGGCACGAGGCGGAACTCGAACCGGACGCCGGTCACCGATGGGCGTGGCGGCGCTGGCGTTTCAACTGGCGCGCGGAGCCGGGCGCGTACGTACTCAGCGCACGGGCCACCGACGCCGAGGGGCACACCCAGCCGCTGGAACAGCCCTGGAACCGGGGCGGCTTCGCCAACAACCTCGTGCAGCGGGTCGAAGTGCTGTGCCTGGACGAGGAGTCCGGGGGCTGACGTACGGCCACCGGGTGTGGTCAGGGCAGCAGCTTGTCGAGCGCCGCCGGGCCCTCCGCCTCCAGCTTGCGCCGGGCCCATTCGAGAGTGTGCGGGGTGATGTCCTTGCCCGAGGCAAGGACGAGGTCCTCCGGCGACACCTCGGTGCCGGTACGGGCATGGAGCAGGTCGTCCGGGGTGGTGCGGTCCTCGGACGACCGGGACGCGTCGGGCTGTGACGTCGGCATGATCTCTGCTCCTCGGATCCGGATCGCTGTGCGGTCCCGGTGGTGTCAACGGGTCCGCTATCACCATTCAACGCCCGGGCCGACCCTGCATCCGGAAGCGTCCGGCGCGGGCCCCGTCCGCGGTCCCCGGCGGGACGGATGCCGGGATGCCCGGATGATCCGGCAGGCGTGTAATGGGAGTAATGATCGCTCGGGGCCGGCAGGGAAGACGACGTCATGTCCACTACCCGTAACAGGCCGAAGGGCGCCCTGCGCAGGTTGGGGGAGTGGTGCGCCCGGCACTTCGTGATCGTCCTGGTGGCCTGGCTCGTGGCCCTGGTCGCCCTGCAGACCCTGAACCGGTCCTTCGGCGGGGACTACTCCGACAACTTCTCCCTGCCCGGCGTGCAGTCGCAGGAGGGCCAGGACGTCCTGAAGAAGCACGACCCGGCGGCCGGGGGTTACGGCAGCCAGATCGTTCTCCACGACGGTGACAAGGCGCTCACCTCGCTCGGCTCGCAGGTCTCCACGACCGTCACCGATCTCCAGAAGCTGCCGCACGTCCTGTCGGTGCAGAACCCGCTGTCCGCGCCCGCCTCGAAGGTCGGGCCGCTGTCGTCAGACGCGAAGACGGCCTACATCACCGTCCGCTTCGACGTTCAGCCATCGACCCTGGGCGACGGCTACCTCCACGGTGTCGACGACGCCGTACAGCCCCTGCGCGCGGCCGGCGTCGACGTCGAGTACGGCGGACAGCTCGGCGAACTCGCGCGCCCCGCCGCCGACGACCGGGTGAGCGAGTTGATCGGATTCGCTGTGGCGATCGTCGTCCTGCTCGTCGGCTTCGGCAGTGTGATCGCCGCCGGAATCCCCCTGGTGACCGCCTTGATCAGTGTGATCGGGGGGCTCGCCTGCCTCGGCCTGCTGGCCTCGGCGTTCACCTTCGCGACCGTTTCGCCCACCCTGGCCACGATGATCGGCCTGGGCGTCGGCATCGACTACGCGCTCTTCCAGCTCACCCGCCACCGCCAGAGCCTGATGGACGGGAAGGATCCGGTGCGCGCGGCCGGCGGGGCCACCGCCACCAGCGGACGGGCCGTCCTGGTCTCGGGCTGCACCGTGATCATCGCCCTGGCGGGGCTGTCCGTGTCCGGGGTCTCGTTCATCGCGAAACTCGGGCTCGCCGCCGCCGTCACGGTCGTCTCCGCCGTCCTGGGGGCCCTGACCCTGGTCCCGGCCCTGCTGGGACTGATCGGCACCCGGATCGACCGCTACCGGGTGCGCCGTCCGGTCGCCGAGACGAACGCCGCCGAGGGCGAGACGGCGCAGGGGACGTGGCACCGCTATGCCCAGCGGGTCGAGCGGCGGCCATGGCGGTACCTGGCCGCGGGCGTGACAGTCGTCGTCGTCCTGGCCATCCCGGTCTTCTCCCTCCAGCTCGGTCACATCGGTGACGGCGCCGACCCCACGTCCTTCACCGACCGGCGCGCCTACGACCGGATGACCGACGCCTTCGGCCCCGGCTCCAACGGCCCCCTCACCGTCGTCATCGACCAGACCTCCGTACCGTCGTCCCAGCGCTCGTCCCTGTCCTCCCAGGCGCAGAAGACGCTCGACGGCGTGTCCGGCGCCGCCACGGTCACCCAGCTGACCCCCACCAAGGACGGGGACGTCCTGCTCGCCACCGTCTACTCCAAGCAGTCCCCGCAGAGCGCCACCACCACCGACCTCACCAATCGCCTGGTCGACACCACCCTGCCCGCCGCGGTCACCGGCACCGACGCCAAGGGATACGTCACCGGCACGACCGCGGCCCAGGTCGACTTCCGCGACATCGTCTCCAGCCGGCTGCCGCTGATCATCGGTGTGGTCGTCGCCCTCGCCTTCCTGATCATCCTCGCCGTCTTCCGCGGACTGCTCGTCGCCCTCAAGGCGGCCGTCCTCAACGTCCTGTCCATCGCCGCCTCCTACGGCGTCGTCGTCGCCGTCTTCCAGTGGGGCTGGGGCGGTCCTGCACTCGGCGTCTCCGGCAAGGTGCCCATCGAGAGCTACGTGCCGATGATGATGTTCGCGATCATCTTCGGCCTGAGCATGGACTACGAGATCTTCCTGCTCTCCCGGATCCACGAGGCCTGGCTGCGCACCGGGGACGCCAAGGCCTCCGTCGCGCACGCGCTGGAGATCACCGCCCGGGTCATCACCTGCGCGGCCCTGATCATGGTGAGCGTCTTCGCGGCCTTCATCGTCAGCGACAACATCGTGGTCAAGATGCTCGGACTGGGTCTCGCGGTGAGTGTGCTGATCGACGCGACCGTCGTACGGCTGCTCATGGTCCCCGCCGTCATGACCCTGCTGGGACGGCACGCCTGGTGGACACCCCACTGGCTGGACCGGATGCTGCCGCACATCGACGCCGAGGGGGGCGGGGCGGTCAGCGGGGCTCCGGCTTCTCCGGCGCGAGAACGAGCATCGTGACGTCGTCCTGGAGTGCCGGGGCGTAGTGCACGAGGTCGGCCCAGACCCCCTCGACGAGATCCGGGAGGTCCCCCGGGAACCCGGTGAGCCGGTCGAGCAACGGGTAGAAGACTCCGGCGGGGTTCCGCGCCTCCCAGACCCCGTCCGAGGCCAGGAAGAGCCGGTCGCCGGGCCGCAGCGGGACGGTGACCCCGGTAGGCGGTGAGGCACCTGACAGGCCCAGACCGAGCGGGGTACCCACGGGGACGTCGAGCTCCACGGCCCGCCCGTCGCGCAGCAGAACCGGGCCGGGCTGCCCGCACGCCACGATCCGCACGGCCCTCGCTGCGACGTCGAAGTCCAGCACCACCGCCGTGGCGAACAGCTCCGAGTGCCGTACGCCCGCGGAGTCCACCGCCAGCCTGCGGTCCAGCCGCGCGGCCACCGACTCGGGATCGGGCCGGTCCAGCACCGCCTCCCGGAAGGCCCCCAGCAGCGAGGCGACGGTCGAGACGGCCGACAGCCCGTGCCCCTGCACATCGCCCATGACCACCCGCACCCCGCGGGGCCCCTCCCGGACGTCGAAGAAGTCACCCCCGACCAGCGTCCCGCGCTGCGCGGCCCGGTACAGCCCCGCACACCGCACGCCCCCGACCCGCCCCGGCAGCGGCGGCACGACGGCCCGCTGCGCGGCCTCCGCGACCGCACGCTCGGTCACCAGCTGGGCGTCCCGCCGACTCCGTACGAACGACACGACCACACTGAGCGCCGCGACGAAGCCCACGGTCAGCACATCCGTGCTGCCCGGATCGTTCAGCCGGAAAGCCGGCACGTTCAGCACGGCCAGGACGGACGCGCCGAGCACCGCGGTCGCCACAGGTCCGTACGACAGCACGGCCAGCGGCGGGATGGCGCCCAGCAGGAACCCGATGTCGAGCGGGCCGGGGCTGACGAGGGTCGCCACACACACCCCCACCAGCAGCACGGCGGGCAGCACGCGCACCCAGCCCGGCGGCGGCGCGCCCCGCAGCCAGCTCCGCCGGTCCCGGTCGCGCACTCCGCTCACACCACTACGCTGCTACGACCCGACCGGCCCCGCACCCCGAACCGCTCGCCCGGCCGCCTCTAGAACGGCGTGAGCGTCAGCCGGATCCCCGTCGGCGCCGTGTCCTGGACGTAGGAGGCGAAGTCGGCCACGTCGTCGAAGGCGAAGCCGTAGGCCTTGCCGTCCTCCGCGGCCGCGTGCATGGCCTTGGCGTAGTGGTTGGTGAGAGCGGTCCGGTAGAAGGAGGCGGGGTCGGTGGTCGGCTGGGCGGCGGTGCTCACCAGCGTCGACCGGTTGAACCCGGCACCGAGCACCGCGGCGACCGGCCCTGTCGTGCCGTCGTTGGGAGCGGCGAGCGCGCCGTCGCAGAAGAGCACGTCCCGTGTCGACGGCCGGGCGAAGGACACCTGTGCGGGCCCGTCGAACACGAGCTGCCCGCCGCGCACCCGGCCGGTGAAGGTGCCCGCGTTCGTGGTGACGGTCAGATCCCTGCCGGTGTACGTGCTCCACACCTCGTCGATGTACGGCGCGAAGTAGTCCGCCGGGAACAGGCCGGCGTCCAGACCGTGACCCGGCGCGATGACCCGCCTGTCGTCCACCACGAGGGGTGCGAACTCCTCGGCCCGGCGTACGGCGTCGAAGGCGGCGGCCCGCCCGGAGGCGCGCAGGGTGCCCGTCGTCTGGTCCCGCGCTCCGGTCAGCCGGATGCTCAGCGGCATGCTGAACATGTCCACCATGGTCGTGTTGCAGAACATGCCCGCCGAGTTGTACGTGAACTCGGCGCAGTCGTGCAGCACCGGGTAGTTGGGGTCCGAGGTCACCCAGCCGGCCGGGTACTGGAGGGCGGGGTTGCCGTTGCCGTCGGTGACGACCTTGAACTTCAGCTTCGCGCCCAGGGACACGTAGATACGGCCGGACAGGTAGGGCAGGGACAGGCTGGTCTCGCCGCTGCCCGCCAGGCCTATCGCGTAGTCGGTGTAGCCGTCGGCGCCGTTGTCGGAGAGGGCGACCGGGGCGAGGGCGCCGTCCGGGGTGACGCGGACCTGCCTGCCGTCCTGGTTGCCCACGATGTAGACGTGGACGTTCGCGTTGTCGAAGGCGCCGGTGTTGTTGACGACGGTCAGGGGCAGGGCTCCGGCCGCATTTGAGCGGTTGCCCTCGGCGAGGGCGTGGGGGGCCAGTGCGGCGACGGCGGGTGCGGCCGCCATCACCCCACCGAGGGCGAAGAGGACTTTGCGGCGGCCGAGGTGGCGCTGGTGACGAGGCGTCATGTGGGGGGTCTCCTCGGAGAATTGAGAGCGCTCTCACGATGTGGACGAGGCCCGATGGTACGGACGGCGGGCTCCACGGCATACAGAGCGGACAGCGTTTAATCCGGCCTTAAGGGCCGTTTAAGTGGCAGCCGCGGGACCGGACGTGCTCCGCGAAAACCGATGGACACCGGTCCGGACGATCCCGTAGCGTCGGCCGCCACGCCCGGAGACCAGCGGAAGGAGGCGAGTGCCGTGCAGTTCACCCTCGTTCAGCGCTCCCTCTCCGTCGCCCCGGCGTGCCTCGTCTGACCGGGAGCGCTCCACGCAGTCCGCATCCCGGAGGAATCCACCCATGACCGATCTGGTCATCCGTGCGCTCGACGAGCGCGAAGCCCCTCTCTTCGACGCCCTGCCCGACCCTCTCGGCGCCCGTGAGTCCCACCGGCTCACCCGGCACCGCCCCGACTGGAAGCGCGTCGCCCTGCGCGACGGCAAGGTCGTGGCACGCGGCGCCTGGTGGGGCGGCCCCGACGACACCGCCCCCCTCAACGTCAACTGGTTCGACGTGGCCGAAGGCGAGGAGGAGGCCGGCGCCGACCTCCTGCGCACCGCCCCCTGGCAGGTCGAGCTCGAGATGAACCTGCCCGCGGGCTGGCGCGAGGATCCGGAGCAGCGGGCCGCCGCCGAGGCCCGCTTCACCGCCGTACAGAAGGCCGGATACGAGCTCCTGGTCGAGCGGTTCCTCTACCGGTGGACGCCGGAGCGCGGACTGCCCGAGCGGCCCGGACGCCTCGAGTTCCGGCCCGAACCGGACGACGCGGTCTTCTTCGACCTGCTGCGGCGCATCCATTCCGCCACCCTCGACGCGCACGCCCTCAAGGCCATCGACGAGGACGGACTCGACCGGGCCGCCCAGGAGGAACTCGACTTCTTCCACTGGTGTCCCTCGCCGCGCGAGTGGTGGCAGATCGCCCACACCGCGCAGGGAGAGGTGGTCGGGATGCACATTCCCGCGCACAACCCGTCGGGGCCCTGTATCGGGTTCATCGGGGTGGTGCCGGAACAGCGGGGTCACGGCTATGCCTACGACCTGCTCGCCGAGTGCACCCACTACCTGGTCGAGCAGGGCGCCGAGTTCGTCTCCGCCGCGACGGACCGGGGGAACTTCCCCATGGCCGCGAACTTCGCCAAGGCGGGCTATCCCGTCGTACGGGAACGGCTGAACTACCGGCCCCGGCACGCCGGCTGAGCCTTTGTCCGGCACTGACAGCCGACCGGCTGTCGGTGCCGGGTGCCATGCTGGTCGGCGTGGTGATCGTCGGCTCGGTGCGGGAGGCGTGGTGGCGTTCGAGGGTGCGGTCTGGAAGGTACGCAGCGGTGACGAACCGGTCGGGGACATCCTGATCGACGAAGCCGACTTCCCGTGGCTGTCGGGCCGTTTCACGGCGGGACCCGGATTTGCCGGTGTGCGCGAGCTGTTCGCGCGCGAACTCGCCCTCGTGGAGGAGGACGACGAGGAGCGACGGCAGGAGTGGGAGGACGCCTACGACGAGGTCCGGCGACGTGTGTCGCTGCACGCGCCGGGCGGTCCCGTGCCCGAGTTTCTGTTGCACATCGAGGGTGACCGGGCCTGGTTCCGGTGGAGCGACGAGCCGTTCGACGAGGACGCGCCCGGAGACTGAGTCGCCGGCCTAAGTCGTGGGCGCGCCGGTTCCGGCGTCCAGCAGGGTCTCCGCCGCCACGAGGATCTCGGTGACCCGCAGACCGAACGCGGCGTCGCACGGGTGTGCCTGTCCGGTGCGGGCGGCGGCGAGCAGTCCGTCGGCGGCCCGGAGCACGGCGGCCTCGATGCCCTCGGACGATTCGGGGAGCTGGGTGACTCCGCCCGCGCCCCGCAGTTCGAGGCCCACTCCCGCGGCCGCGGGCGGAGCCGTGAGACTCAGCGTCAGGGTGCTCGACGCGCCGCCGGTGTGGCTCAGGACCAGATGGACGGTGTCCCCGGGACCGTGCGCGGCCGCCGCCACCTCACGCACCTCGCCCAGCACCGGCAGCAGCACCGACAGAGCATGGGGACCCACGTCCCACAGGGCGCCCTTCTCCTGCCGCCACGGCGAGTCGGCGAAGGGGCTGTTTTCGGTGAACACCGACCCCAGCCATTCCGCCCGCGCCGTGAACCAGCCGTCCACGCCCGCCTGTTCACCGATCCACGCCTCGGTCTCGGTGAGGAAGCGCGAGGTGAAGAACACCACCGAGGCGACCTTGGTCTCGCGGACGGCCTCGACCACCGCCCGCCCCTGCTCGACCGTCGTCGCCAGGGGCTTGTCCAGGAGCAGATGGCGCCCCGCCCGCGCGGCCCGCGCCGCGAGTTCGGCCTGCACGGCGGGCGGCAGGGCGACCGCCACGGCGTCCACGTCGGCGAGCAGCGCGTCGACATCGGCGTACGCGCGCGTGCCGTACTCGACGGCCAGCTCCTCGGCGGCCTCCGGGCGACGGCCCCATACCCCGGCGAAGTCCAGCTCCGGATGCGCGCCGAGCGCGGGGGCGTGGGCCATCCTGGCCCAGGGACCGGTGCCGAGCAGTCCGATACGCATGCCGCCGCCTCTCGCCGTACTGCGGATCCTCACGACGACCGGACTGGATCAGCCGCCGGTCGAGGCGAGGGTGTCACACCGACACGGCGTACCCGCAACCGCGTCTCGCCACCCGGGCGGCTCGGGAGCGCCACGGTCCGGGATTCAGCGACACCGTCGCTGAATGCGTTCTCATTCTTCTATTGGACCTTCGGCGCGTGCGGCGGCCACGCTGAGGAGAGCCCAGATCCGCGTGACAGGCGAAAGAGGTCCAAGGACATGCACACCCGCCGCATCGGTGATGTCGAAGTCAGCTCGATCGGACTGGGCGCCATGCCCATGTCCATCGAGGGACGACCGGACGAGGGACGCTCCATCGCCACCATCCACGCCGCGCTCGACGCGGGCGTGACCCTGATCGACACCGCCGACGCCTACCACCGGGACGCCGATGAGGTCGGCCACAACGAGACCCTGATCGCCAAGGCCCTCGCCTCCCACGACCTCGGCGGTGACGTCCTCGTCGCCACGAAGGGCGGGCATCTCCGTCCCGGGGACGGCAGCTGGACGCTCGACGGCAGCCCCCGGCATCTGAAGGAGGCCTGCGAGGCATCGCTGAGCCGGCTGGGTGTGGAGGCGATCGGGCTCTACCAGTTCCACCGTCCCGACCCCAGGGTCCCCTACGAGGAGTCCGTCGGCGCCGTGCGCGACCTCCTCGACCAGGGCAAGATCCTCAACGCCGGTATCTCCAACGCGAACCCCGACCAGATCCGGCTGGCCAACGAGATCCTCGGCGGCCGACTGGTCTCCGTGCAGAACCAGTTCTCCCCGGCCTTCCGCTCCAGCGAACCGGAACTGCGGCTGTGCGACGAACTGGGCATCGCCTTCCTGCCCTGGAGCCCCCTGGGCGGCATCTCCCGGGCGGGTGAACTGGGCTCGGGGCACGCCCCGTTCGCGCGGATCGCCGAGCAGCACGGGGTGAGCCCGCAGCGGGTCTGCCTGGCGTGGATGCTCGCCAAGTCGCCGGTGGTCGTGCCGATCCCGGGCGCGAGCCGCCCCGAGACCATCCGCGACTCGCTCGCCGCCACCGACCTCGTGCTCGGTGCGGACGAACTCGCGGAGCTGGACGCCGCCTGAACCCACGCCCGCCCGGCCCCGCCGGTGCCTTCCGCCACTTGCGGACTGGCACCGGCGATCGTGGTGTCTCTAGGATGGACTCCCTGTCCTGCCAGGCCAGTTGGCGGCACAAGCTGGGGGAAAGATGAGCACCGGTAAGAAGCTGTCCACGGAGATCGACGCCTCCGTACCCACGGCCGCGCGCATGTACGACCACTATCTGGGCGGCAAGGACAACTACGCGGCCGACCGGGCGGCCTGCGAGGCACTCGACAAGGTCGTCCCCAGCACCCGCAGGCTCGCCGTGAACAACCGGCGTTTCCTCCAGCGGGTGGTGCGGACCCTCTCGGCGGAGTACGGCATCCGGCAGTACCTGGACCACGGCTCAGGCCTGCCCACTCAGGACAACGTCCACCAGGTGGCCCAGCGCATCGACCCCACCACGCACGTGGTCTACGTCGACAACGACCCGATGGTCCTCGTCCACGGCCGGGCGCTGCTCGAGCAGGACGAGCGCACCGCCGTCATCCACGCGGACATGCGGGAGACCGATGCGATCTTCGACCACGAGGACACCCAGCGGCTGATCGACTTCTCGCAGCCCGTCGCCGTGCTGTTCAACTCCGTCATGCACTGCATCCCCGACAGCGAGACGGACGGGCCGGCCGCGGTGGTCCGCCGGGTCCGCGAGCGGCTCGCGCCCGGCAGCTTCATGGTGATGTGCCAGCTGGTCAGCGAGGACCCCGAAGTCCGCGACTTCGTCACCGACTTCATGGACAAGGCGACCCAAGGTCACTGGGGCCGGGTGCGTGAGGAGAAGGACGTCGCCGAGTGGTTCGAGGGACTGGAGATCCTCGACCCGGGTCTCGTGGAGGTCTCCACCTGGCGCCCCGACTCCGAGGTGGCCCCCCGCCAGCTCACCCACGAGTGGATCGAGTTCGGCGGCGTCGCCCGACTCGGCTGATCCGGACCCGAGCGTCCCCGGCGCGACCGGGAGGGGAGCGAATGGACCGCACCGTCCGCACGGTGGAGGACGTCCTCCAGCTCCTCGACGGCCTGTTCGCTCCCCAGGCCGATCGCTGGAGCGCGGACGCCGGTTCCTGGTGGGACGGCTTCTACGCGGACCGCTCCAAACCCGTTCCCTTCTTCGTGCCGAAGCCGGACGAGAACCTGGCGTCGTACGTCGACCGCGGCCTCGTCACCCCGGGCCGCGCCCTCGATCTGGGCTGCGGGCCGGGCCGCAACGCGCTGCACCTCGCCTCCCTCGGCTTCGAGGTCGACGCCGTCGATCTCTCACCGGCCGCCATCGCCTGGGCCAGGGAGCGTGCGCACGAGACGGCGGCCGACGTCCGCTTCGTGTGCGGCGATGCCTTCTCACTGCCGGACACCGGACTGGGCGGCCCCTACGACCTGATCTACGACTCCGGCTGCTTCCACCATCTGCCGCCGCACCGTCGCGTCAGCCACCTCGCGCTCCTGGAACGGCACCTCGCACCCGGCGGCCGCTTCGGCATCGTCTGCTTCGCCGACGGGGGCATGGGATCGGAGCTGCCGGACGCGGAGTTGTATCGCCAGGGCGGACTCGACGGCGGTCTCGCCTACTCGGCCCGGTCCCTGCGCCGGATCTTCCGCGACCTGACCGAGATCGAACTGCGGCGCATGCGCGACGAGCCACCCGACTCCTCCCGCTTCGGCGAACCCTTCCTCTGGGCAGGCCTGTTCGGCCGTGACCACTGAGAGGACTGGCGTCCGCGCCGGTTCTCAGCCGCCGTAACGCTGCTCCATCGTCTGCTGCAACAGCTTCAGCGAGGCCCGGGGTTCGAGCGCGTCGTCGGCCAGTCGGTCCAGGGCGAGCCGGTATTCCTCCGTCTCGTCCCGGTCCTCCAGGAAGTTCGCACTCTTGATGTGCTCCAGATAGACGACGTCCGGCAGATCGAGACCGCCGAAGCGGAGGTAGGTGATCGGGATGGCCGGGGCGGACGCGTTGGTCACGTCCAAGGGGACGACCTGCACCGTCACATGGGGGCGCTGGGCCATGTCGACGAGGTGCGCAAGCTGTGCCCGCATGACCTCCCGGCTGCCCAGCACCCGCAGCAGCACCGACTCGTCGATCACCGCCCACAGCTGCGGGGGGTCCGTGCGCTGCAGCAACTGCGCACGCCGCGTGCGCAGCTCGACGCGCCGCGCCACCTCGCCGGCCGCCGCGGTCGGCAGGCCGCGTTCCACCACCGCCCGCGTGTAGTCCGGGGTCTGCAGCAGGCCGGGGACGTACTGGATCTCGAAGGTACGGATCGCCGCGGCCGCCTCCTGGAGCCCGACCAGCCGGTCGAACCACTCGGGCATCAACCGCTTGTCGTACCGCTGCCACCAGCCCGGCTCACCGGCCCGCTGCAACAGCTTGAGCAGCACGGAGGCCTCGTAGTCCTCGGTGCCGTACAGCTGGAGGAGGGCGCGCACGTCGCTCTCCGACGGGGGCTTGCGGCCCTTGCCCGACTCGATGCGGGACAGCTTCGCAGGGCTGAACCCGAGGGCCCGCGCCGCCTGGTCCTGGGCGAGCCCGGCATCCTCGCGCAATCCCGTCAACTGGACGCCGACCAGCATCTTCAGCAGGGTGGGAGCCGGTTCCGACCGGTCCAGATACGGTTCCAGGCGGGAGGTGCGATGGGACGCGGCAGACATCCTGACTCCCAGTAAACCGGCACAGAGACGACTCACACTATCGCACGCAGTGTGGCCGCTCCGCATCATTCCGTAGGTGCCGGTGGCGGTACGGGAGTTGGAGCCCGCCACCGGCACCTCGAAACCCGCACCTCACAGGAGGTGGTCGAACTCACCGTCTTTCGCGCCGGCGAGGAACGCCGCGACCTCGGCCGGTGTGTAGACCAGCGCGGGACCGTCGGGATCACGGGAGTTGCGCAGCGCGACGCCGCCGTCGAAGAGTGTGGCCACTTCGACGCAGTTGCCCTCGGCGTTGCTGTGCCGGCTCTTGACCCAGCGGGCGTCGAGCGAACTCGCCCGCACTCCGTTCTGCACTGGTGGCACTGCAGTCTCCTTGCTGTTCACGTTCTTCGCCGGGCGCCGTGCCCGGCCGTGCGGGGTGGGACAGGGGTGCACAACTGGCAACCTCCGTGGCCCCACCCAATCTTCGCGCAATTTCTCGTGCAATTGCACGCGGACGCCTTCAGCGTGGATAATAGCTCCAGCGTCAACCCCTGTGGTTGCGCCCCGTCTTGACGTCGCATCAAGGAGATGCCGTGTCGTCACCTGCGAATCACGCGATCCGGCCGCCGAGCCAGGCTGTGCCGGAGGCGGGTGATGCGGGCCCGGCCGGTGAGACCTCGCGGCGTCCGGTCCCCCTCGGCAGCGCCGCGCTGCTCGTCAACTGCAGCGGGGAGGGTTTCGCCCGGGCCCGCGCCTTCACCCGCGAGACGCTGAGCTGCTGGTCCCTCGACCACCGCAGCGACGACGCCACCCTCGTGATCACCGAACTCGCGGCCAACGCCGTGGCGCACGCGGTGCTCCGGCCCGCGGCGGGCGGTGCGACCGAGGTGTGGCTGGGCTTGTCCCTGGACCCCGCCCATCTGCTGGTGACCGTCTCCGACCCCGCTGACGAGCCGCCCGCGTACGCGCCCGCCGACGTCACCGCCCTGCGGGAGCACGGCCGTGGCCTGTACATCGTCGACGCCCTGGCCGAGGAATGGGGCTGGACCTCGCGGCCCCCGGCCGGCAAGTCCGTCTGGGCCAAGCTGTCGGCCGCCCCTCCTCCCTGACATGACTGCCGTGGAAAGGTCTCACACCATGCGCACCGCTCCGGACCAACCGAGCAACGAGCGCACCAGCCGCCCCGTGCCCACGACCGGGGTGGCGCCGACCACGCCCCTCGCGGCGCTGAGCCGGGTTCCCTGGGCCGAGATCCAGGACTCCACCGGCTGTGCCGCGGCCATCCCCCTGCTCCTCAACAGCGTGGCCTGGGGTGACCCGGACACGGCCAGTGCCGCACTCGGTGACCTGCGCAAGCGCATCTGCCAGTACGGCTTCGTCGTGGAGCAGGCCACCGCCGCCACGGTCCCCTTCCTCTGGGAACTCGCTCAACTGCCCCAGGTGACCTGCCGGGCGGAGATCATCCAGCTGCTTCGGAGCATCGCCGGCGCCCGCCAGTGGGAGAGCACGGCGGCCGTCTACCCCAAGCTGCTCAACCACCGTGATAACCCCGTGGTGTGGGAGCGCCAGGCCCGTCAGGCCGTCCGCGCCAAGAGTGGCGTCCTCAGCCGGCTGATGGCCGACGAAGACAGCGAGATCGCCCACGCCACCACGGAACTCGCCCGCACTCTGGACGAGTAGGAGTCCTCTCCACCACCTGGTGTATCCCTTGCCGACGAGGGGGAGAAAGCGCTTGCCCTCACATCGGCAACCTGGGAGGACCGCCGACGATGGCCTCGTCGCTGGAGAAACCGCTCGACCACCGCTATCGGGGGGAACACCCGATACGCACACTCGCCTACCTGTTCCGCGCCGACCGTCGCCGACTGGCCGCGGCCGCCACGGTGTTCACCGTCAAGCACAGCCCGGTGTGGCTGCTGCCCCTGATCACCGCGTCCATCATCGACACCGTCGTCCAGCACCAGCCGATCTCCCGGCTCTGGACGAGTACCGGCGTCATCCTGTTCATCCTGCTGGTCAACTATCCCCTGCACCTCCTCTATGTCCGCCTCCTGTACGGCAGCGTCCGCCGCATGGGCACCACCCTGCGTTCCGCCCTGTGCACCCGCATGCAGCAGCTGTCCATCGGCTACCACTCGCGGGTCAGCGCCGGTGTGCTGCAGGCGAAGGTGGTGCGGGACGTCGAGACCGTCGAACAGATGGTGCAGCAGACCGCGGAGACCGGCCTCGGTGCGATCACCGTACTCGTCGGCGGCCTCGTCATCATCGCCGTACGGACACCGGAGTTCGTGCCGGTCTTCCTCGTCGTCGTGCCCGCCGCGGCCCTCGTCGTGGCCCGTCTCAGGGCCCGGCTGCGCACCCACAACGAACACTTCCGGCACGAGGTCGAGACCCTGTCGTCCCGCGTCACGGAGATGACCCGCCTCATCCCGGTCACCCGCGCCCACGGCCTGGAGGGCAAGGCACTGCGCCGCATGGACGGCACCCTGCGCCGCCTGCTGACCTCCGGGATGCGTCTCGATCTGGTCAACGGCCGCTTCGGCTCGCTGGCCTGGGTCGTCCTCAACGTGGTCGGCGTGCTCGTCCTCGCGGCGGCCGCGCTGGTGTCGTACTACGGCGTCTGGGGCGTCACCCCGGGCGACGTCGTGATGCTCAGCGCGTTCCTGACCACGCTCACCAACTCCACGACAACGTTGGCGGGACTCGCCCCGGTCATCACCAAGGGCCTGGAGTCCGTCCGTTCCGTCGGCGAGGTGCTCCAGGCACCCGAACTGGAGGACAACGAGGGCAAGGACCGGGTGGACTCGGTGCGCGGGGCCGTCGAATTCCAGGGCGTGGGCCACGCGTACGACAACGGGCGGCCCGCCGTGCGGGACTTCACCCTCTCCGTCACCCCTGGCGAGACCGTCGCCCTGGTCGGCGCGTCCGGCGCGGGCAAGTCCACCGTGCTCAACCTCGTCATCGGTTTCATCCGGCCCACCGCGGGACGGCTGCTGCTCGACGGGACCGACATGAACACCCTCGATCTGCGCACCTACCGGCGCTTCCTGTCCGTCGTACCGCAGGAGTCCATCCTCTTCGACGGCACGATCCGGGAGAACGTCGCCTACGGCATGGACGACGCCGACGAGGAGACGGTACGTGCGGCGCTGCGCGACGCGAACGCACTGGAGTTCGTGGACCGGCTGCCGCAGGGCCTGGACACCCTGGTCGGCGAGCGCGGCGCCCGGCTGTCCGGCGGGCAGCGCCAGCGCCTGGCCATCGCCCGGGCCCTGATCCGTGATCCGCGGGTGCTCGTCCTCGACGAGGCGACCTCGGCCCTGGACACCCGCTCCGAGGCGCTCGTCCAGCAGGCGCTGGCCCGGCTGCTGCACGGACGCACGACCTTCGTGGTCGCGCACCGGCTGTCGACCGTGCGCGGCGCCGACCGCATTGTGGTGCTGGGGGAGGGCCGGATCCTGGAGACCGGCACCCACGAGGAACTCCTGCGCCGCGGCGGGGCCTACACCGAACTGCACGCCGGACAGGTCGCCTGACGCAGGGCCCGCCCGCCGGGCATCATGCCGCGCTGCTCCGGGGCACCCGGCGGGGGCACGCCGAGTCGTGGTCGGTGCCGCAGCTCGTCCACCAGCGTTCACAGCACGCGGTGTCGAGCTCGGCGCGGACGATGTCGTCGGCGGCCTGCGCACCGGGCCCGCCGGGACCCGCCGCCCGCCTCCACATTTCGGCCAGAGCGCGCCGTTGGTCGCAGAGCACGCTCTCCCGTACGACCGCGATGACCGGGACCAGGCTCGCGGCGGCGAACAGGCATACGGCCCACGGGGGGTCGTGACGCAGCGCGAGGACGGCGGTCCAGGCCAGTCCGGTGCTCGTCGCGAGGTAGAGGGCGCTGAGGAGGCCTGCGGAGCGGTTCATGGGCGTATACCGTTCATGTGCGAGGGATGCCCCTTGTTCAACGGTTTGCGGCGCTTGGGGAAGCGGGTCCGGGCGCACGGTATTGCGCCAATCGCGTGCCGGGCGGCAGCGGATGGGATTGAGCCGGTGCAGATGGGGCATACGCAGCGAAAAATTCGAGAGAGGGGCGCTTCGTGCTCGTTCCGGACCCGAAGGCCGTCAGGACCCTGCTGACCCGGTATGCGTCATTGAGGATCGCTCAGGCGGAGAGGGAGAGACCGGCGACGGCTCGCGAGCTGGAGGACGTCAGTTACACACTGTGCGTGATGATGGGCACCACCGACGTCCGTGAAGCGGTCGCCAGGGCCGACGCCCTGCTGCCGGCCGCCGGATGTGCGGACCCGGACGGCGAGAACAGCCTGCCTCTGGCCGGGTGACACCACGCCGGCCCCGGCGGGCGGTCAGGAGCGCGCCCCCGCCGGGACGGCGTCTTTCGCGTGAAAGGCCGCGCGGTACGCCTGCGGAGTGGTGCCGACGACCCTGCGGAAGCGTTCCCTGAACGCCGTGGGGGAGCCGAACCCCGCCTGCCGCGCGATCCGTTCGACCGGGTGGCCGGTGTTCTCCAGCAGGTACTGGGCGCGCCGCACCCGGGCCCGCAGCAGCCACTGCAGAGGCGTGCTGCCCGTCTGTTCGCGGAATCGGCGGCTGAAGGTGCGCTCGCTCATTCCCGAACGGGCGGCCATCGCCCCGAGGGTGATCTCGTGGGCGAGGTTGTCCTCGACCCACTCCAGGAGGGGCTCCAGCGTCGACCCGCGGGGTACCGGCGGGTGGTCGTGCACGATGAACTGAGCCTGCCCGCCCTCTCGTTCGAGGGGCATCACCGACATCCGGGCGGCGTGCGCGGCGACGGCCGAGCCCAGGTCCCGGCGGATCATGTGCAGACACATGTCGAGTGCCGCCGCCGCACCCGCGGAGGTCAGGATCTGACCGTTGTCGACGTACAGCACGTCCGGCTGGACCTCGACGGCGGGGAAGCGCCGCGCGAGGTCGTCCGCGGCCACCCAGTGCGTGGTGGCACGCAGCCCGTCCAGGAGCCCGGCCTCCGCCAGCACGAACGCGCCCACGCACACGGACGCGATCCGGGTGCCGGCCGCCGCGGCCTCCCGCAACGCGGTCAGCGCGCGCGGGGAGGGCGGCCCGGCGGTGGGGGCGCAGCCCGGCACGATGACCGTGTCCGCCTCCGCGAGGGCGTCGAGCCCGTGCTCGACCCGCAGGGTGAAACCGCCGTCCGCACGCACCTCCGGAGACTCGGCGCACAGCCGGACGCGGTAGGCGGGGCGACCGTCGGGCAGCTGTGTCCAGTCGAACACCTGCATCGGTGCCGCCATGTCGAACGGCACCACATCGTCGAGAACCAGGATCACCACGGAGTGCATGACCGCCACGATAGGCGGATTCCCGCCAGAGCCACGACCACCGGATCAGCCGGAAATTCCCTGCCGGGGGCGTTGGCGGGAACCCGTTGGAACATGTCGTTTCAGCCCCTGTGTGATCACCCGGCGGATTCCTAGGGTGGGCGGGCACCGCCGACCGCACCGGAGAAGGACACGCCACCCCATGACCAAGTTCCTGCTCACCCTGCACGTCCTCGTCGCCATCGTCGCCGTGGGGCCGGTGACCGTCGCGGCCAGCATGTTCCCACCGGCGGCCCGCCGGGCCCACGAGGAGGAGACCGGGCTCGGCACGGTACGGCTGCTGCACCGCATCTGCCGGGTCTACGCCGGCATCGGCATCGCGGTCCCCGTCCTCGGCATCGCCACCGGAGCCGCGATGGGAGTCCTTGGCGACGCATGGCTGACCACGTCCATGGCGCTGACCGCCGCGGCTGCCGGAGTCCTCGCCGCCTTCGTCCTGCCCCGGCAGGGCGAACTGCTCGAGGAACTGACCGGACAGGGAAGCGTCGAACGCCGCAGCACCGTCCAACTGGCCATGTTCACCGGCATCTTCAACCTTCTGTGGGCGACCGTGACCGTCCTGATGATCGTCCGCCCGGGGTCCACCACCGGCGCATGACCGCCCGCGAGCCGTCAAGCCCGACGCCGGAATTCGTACGTCGGTGCGTGGAGGCGCCTAGACTCGTCAACCGTGCCCATGCGCGTGGGCCCGCGAAAACGAAAGGCGCGTTGACGGGTGTTCCAGGATTCCCCCATCTACGACCGACTGGTCGCCGAGCGCGGCGACGTCCCCGCTCTGACCCGCAGGGAGGCCGAGCGCGTACGCAGGGAACTGGAGTACGTCATGCGGCCGCTGCAGTCCCTCATGCCCCCGCCCGTCCCCGAGCGCCCGGCCTCGCCCGGTCAGGGATGGGTGCCGGCCCTTCCGCCCGCCGCCCCGCGGCCCTACTGACCCGGCCTCAGGACACCGTGGTGTTCGCCCCGTTGGCGCGCGAACGCGGGTCCTGACCGGGCCGGGCCAGCCACTCGGCGATGCTGCGCGCGATCGGCTGGCCCGTCTCCACCTCGACGAAGCCGAACTGTCCCGACTGGTTGCATTCCAGGAACCACCAGGTCCCGTCCCCGTCCTCAGCGAAGTCGAAGGCGCCGTACGCCAGTTCCGCCGCCCGGAGATAGTCCCGGACGGCCGCGGCCACCCGCGGCGGGACGTCGGTGGGCCGCCAGGAGGAGGTGGGCGGGGCGAACCGGACGTCCACCTCGTCATCGGCGCCCGTAGGTTTCCGGGCGGCCAGCAGGGTCTCACCCACGACGGTCAGGCGTATGTCGGCCCGCTTGGCGACCCGCCGTTGCAGCAGAGTGGGACCGAACGCGACAGCCGAGAAGTCGGCGTCCGGCGCGACCCGGCTGGTCGGCACCGCCCGCGGCGGGTCCTGCGGGTGCGCGCCGGAGACCGGCTTGACCACCAGGTCGGGATAGCGCTCGGCGAACTCGCGAGCGGCCTGCGGGAACGTCGTCACGATCGTGGCCGGGACGGGCAGTCCGCAGCGCTGGGCGAGCCGTAGCTGCCAGGGCTTGTGACGGGCCCGGCGGGCCGCGTCGGGGTGGTTCATCCAGCGGGCGTCACTGCCCCGGAGCATGCCGTACAGCGCCTGGGCGGACTCCTCGGTCAGCCACTCCGAGGGCGCGGCCGCCCGCGCCGCGGGGGTGCCCGGACGGCGCACCCAGATCGAGCGCAGCCCGGAGATGCCCACCAGACGGCCGCCGGCCGACAGGTGGCCGCGGAAGCTGCCGTGCACGTACTCCCCGGACAGTGCGACACCGTCGGTCAGGTCCGCCGGGTCGAGCCGGACCACCGGTACCCCCGTGGCGTTGAGGTGCACGACGACCATGTCGGCCGTCACGTCCTCTTCGCAGGTAAGAATCAAAACGGTCATCGGTCGGCGACCCGTGTTCAGTCGTCGAAGTGAGTCTTGGAGCCCGCCGTGGAGGTGGTGGTCCCCAGTTCCCTCATCAGCGCGTGGTCGCGGGCCGCGACCCGGCCGTCCATGAGCACGTTCAACTGCAGCCCGGAGTCGTAGACGTACGGAGTGGTCGCCTCCAACGTCGCTGCCGGACGTGCGTAGTTGAGCGCGAACGGTTGCATCTTCTCTCCCTCGCCGGTACTGCCTCTCGCAGACGGCCTCTCCCCACGACGCCGTCAGGTCAGCCGACTTCCTTCGGCTTCCAGAGACTTATACGAATCGAACGAGTGATTGGTTTCCTTACACTGCGTAATCACGGTCGGCGGGACGTCTCCCGGTCCCGCTCGTCGAGCCGCAGCGCCGCCCGGTCGGCGGGGGAGCCGCGCAGAGTGCGCAGGGCGAGCAACAGGACGCCGATGTCGTCGAGGTACACCGGGTCCGGCACCAGATCGGTGGGCAGCACGAAGTACAACAGGGCGCCCCAGAAGACCCAGCGTGGCCCGGTGGGAAGTCCCGCCCGTCGCAGACCGCGCCGGGTTCTCACGAGCCGCACCAGCAGTCCCACGGCCACCGCCAGCGCCAGCGCCGCGAGCACAGCGACGACGACGATCAGTGCTGTGGTCGAATCCACGGGCCGACCTCCTCCTCCGGGCGCCGTGCGGCGCGCTGTCTGACGGATTCCCGCATCCGGTCCCGCTAAGGCTCGCCCAGGGGCGGCACTCACACCCATGGCTCATCCGAGTGGCACGCCGTCGTGCACCCGCTTACGAATGGGTCATCTCAGCGTCGCGGTCGCACGACGGGGGCGCGTGGGAGCGACCGCACTCTTTGTCTGGTGTCTGGAGCAGAGCATGACCACCGGCCCGTCAGCAGCTAACCCGAACGATTCCGCCATACCGCTGGACGGGTCGTACGGCGATCCCGTCGGCGACCTGGTGCGTGCCGCCGTGGCCGACCGTCCCCTGGAGGATGTCGTCCACCTCATCACCCTGCTGGAAGAGTCGCCCCAGTACGCGCAGGCCACGGGTGCGGCCCTGCGTGCCGTCGGCGTGGACCGGTCCGTGGAGGACGTCACCCGGCTCGTCGC
The DNA here is from genome assembly GCF_001514145.1 of Streptomyces canus. Classification (GTDB taxonomy): domain Bacteria; phylum Actinomycetota; class Actinomycetes; order Streptomycetales; family Streptomycetaceae; genus Streptomyces; species Streptomyces canus. Next base: position 795,403 of record NZ_KQ948656.1, on the reverse strand, counting down.
CCTGCTGACCCGGCCGCCACGGGACCCTGGCGGCGCCGACGAGGCGATCCGGGCCGCCGCCGAGTCCCGTCCCGTGGAGGAGGTGACCCGCCTGGTGGCCCTGTTGAACCGGTCCGAGCTGCAGCCCCACTGCGGTCAGGAGGCGATGCGCGCGGCGGCGACCGGCCGCCCCGTGGAGGAGCTCGTCGAGCTCATCGGGCGGCTGGCGACGGAAAGGCCTCCGCCGCCCCCGCAGCCGTCGTACGAGGCGTACGACGGGGAGGGACGGCCCGCACCGGAGCTGCCCTGGATGCCGGGTCTGAGTGTGTTCCCGGCCCTGCCGCCGCATCCCCCCGCGCCGAGGTGGCCCCGAAAGGCACCGGCGTGGCCGGGCAGGCTCGCCGCCCTGGCACTGCTGGTCTGCGGTGTCCTGTGCTTCCCCGTCCACCAGGACGGGGCGTCCCTGCAGGTGTACGGATTCGCGCTCGGGGTGTCGTTCCTGTGCGTCCTGCTCGCCGTGCTGATGATCCGGCCCACCCTCCCGGTTCTGGTCTTCGCGGTCGTCGTGCCGGCCGGGGTGGCCGCGGGCCAGTTGCTCTACGGGCGGTTCCGCTCCGAGGGGCTCGCCCGGGCCCTGGAGTTGCCGCTCGCGCCGGCCTGGCTCGCGGGGACGGTGGCCGCGTGCGCGTCGCTGGCCGCGCTGGCCGCTCTGGTGGTGCACCTCGCGTCGCCGACACCGCCGAACGGCGTCCTGACGGAGCGGCGGACGGCGGAGCCGGTCCGTGAGGCGGCCGACGCTCCGCTGGCTCCTTAGCTCGCCGAGGAGCCGACCCTCTCCCGGACGCCGCTCAGCACGCGGTCCGGTGTGAGGGGCAGCTCGCGCAGGCGCACGCCGGTGGCGTGGAAGACGGCGTTGCCGATCGCGGCCGCCGTCCCCACGATGCCGATCTCGCCGATCCCTTTGCTGCCCATGGGGTTGAGGCGGGTGTCGTCCTCGTCGATCCAGTGCGCCTCGATGTCGGGCACGTCGGCGTGCGTGGGCACGTGGTACGCGGCCGGATCGGACTCGGCGAAGTCACCGAACGCGGCGTCCAGTGTGCTGCCCTCGGTCAGTGCCATGCCGAGCCCCATGGTCATGCCGCCGACGAACTGCGAGCGGGCGGTACGGGAGTTGAGAATGTGCCCGGCGGCATACACCCCCAGCAGCCTTCGGACCCGGGTCTCGCCGGTGACCGTGTCGACGGCGACCTCCGCGAAGTGGGCGCCGAAGGCGTGCCGGGCGAACGGGCTGTCGGCGTCCGCCCGGCCGGCCGTGTCGGCGCGGACCTCGATCCCCTCAGCCGGCAGCGGCCCTTCGGCCAGGCGTTCCGCGAGCCGGGTGCACGCCTCGTGCACCGCCCAGCCCCAGGAGGCGGTGCCCGACGAGCCGCCGGCCAGTGACGCGGCGGGCAGGTCGCTGTTGCCCACGTCGGTCCGCACGCGGGCCACCGGCACGGCGAGCGCGTCCGCGGCGATCTGCGCGAGCACGGTCCGGGCGCCCGTGCCTATGTCGGTGGCGTTGATCCGTACGAGGAAGGTCCCGTCGGGCAGCGCCCGTGCCACCGCCGTGGACGAATGCACCAGCACGGGATACGTGGCGGCCGCGACCCCCGACCCCACGAGCAGCGGGCCCTCGGCGCGGGAGCGCGGCCGTGGGTCCCGCTCGGCCCAGTCGAAGCGCCGGGCGCCCGCGCGCAGACACTCGACCAGGTGCCTGCTGCTGAAGGGCTTGCCGCTGTCGGGCTCGGTGCCCGGCTCGTTGACGATCCTCAACTCCACCGGATCCATGCCGAGTTCGGTCGCCAGTTCGTCCATGGCCGACTCCAGGGCGTACATGCCGGGAGCCTCGCCGGGGGCACGCATCCAGGACGGGGTGGGCACGTCGAGTGGTGCCATGCGGTGCGTCGTCACCGACCTGCCGGAGGCCGTCGGACCGTCCCCGGAGGGCCTGGCCGCGGTGCGCGCCACCCTCGACGGTCTCCTCGGCCGGGCCGTTCCGCTCGATTGGAGCGACGAGCACTACGCCCGTGCCGCCACCGGACGCACGCCGCTCACGGACCCCGAACGCCGCGCCCTCGGAGCCGACGCGGACCGCTTCCCGCTGTTCAGCTGATCTGCCTCTTCAGCTGATCTGCTGGTCCGAGTCCTCGTCGCGGGCCGCGGGCTTCGAGGTGCCCTTCCAGCGTCCGAACGTCCGGGACAGCTGCTGCAACGGCGAGGTGGCCTCCGGATCGGCACGGGGCTCCGGCGCCGGGGCGTTCTCGCGGTAGATCGCCAGCGCCTCGTTCGCCCGCTCTGCGGCCTCCCGGTACAGGTCCCGGGACTTCGTCATGGCCTCCAGCGCATCGGCGTACATCGTCACGAGCGCGCGCTCGCGTGCGAGTTCCTCCTGCAGCGTCAGCAGCTGCCACTGCTCCCGCAGAGCGGTCACCGCCGCCCAGGCGTCGTCCGGCAGCGGCTTGGGCATCATGGCGTAGCGCGTCACGGTCGCGATGAGCTCGGAGGGCTCCGAGCCGTCGAGGAACACACTGCGTACGGAGAAGTCCTGGCCGTCGTAGCCGGGCGGCACCGGCGTCCCGGGCAGCACCACGGCACCGCCGCGCGGCACCTCCACGCCGAAGTCCTTCACGGCCCAGTTCAGGACCCGCAGCTGGTGCGGCTGCGCCCGGTGCTCGACCACGCGGTGGCGCAGACCGGGCGGCACCATGTCCGCCAGCGGGCGTCGGCCGCGCTGGTCGGTGGTCATGGCCTCGTGGACGACGACATGCACGGCCCAGCTGCCCCGCACGGCCTGCCGGAGCAGTCGCCGTACGTCCTTGTCCTCCTCGGGCAGCACACTCAGGTCCCTCAGGCGCAGCCCCGTGGCGGCGTCACGGTCCCAGAAGACGTCCGCGCTGTCGGGCCAGAACATGGTCGCGGGCGACGGCCACCGCAGATCCCACGGCTGCTCCGCCTCGGCCGCCAGTACCCACTCCTGTCCGCCGCTCGACACGGGGGCGAGCGAGAGCCGGGCCCGGACGGTCACCTCGTCGGCGACCCGCCAGCGGGCCTCGAAGATCCGTTCCGGGGCGTCCCCGGTGCCGGACGGCTCCTGGAAGTCGTCGAGGTCCGCGCTCTCCTTCAGTCGCTCCAGGTGGTGGCGCAGGACGTCGGCCGCGTCGGATCCGAGATGGCGGCCGCGGGCCAGCCAGACGGTGGGAGGTGCCGTGGGGTCTGCCGTGCGAGTTCTTGACATGGGTCCATCTGTGAGAAGGAGTGGTGCGTGCCGGGGCCAAGTATCGTCGCCGCCGGCCCCTACGGACCAGGCGGGGTCCGGCGGGCGGGCACGTCCGGTGTGCCGTGCCCGCCGACCCATGATCTGCCCCGCGCACACGGGGCGCACACGCTCCACACCGAGCAACCCCGCTTCACTCGTGCCCGGTCCGGAACCCCCCACGCCAAAATGACCCCCCGAACAGGGCCCGCCCACCATCCGCATTGGGGCGGGCCCTGTTCGCGGTTCCCACCCGATCGTGCGTTTCGGCTCGCTGAATATATCGGGAGCCGATATATTCTTGTTCCATGGCATCGAGGAACATGACACAGGCGGCGTTCTTCGTTCTGACCGCCCTCGCCGATCAGCCACGGCACGGCTACGGCATCCTGCGCGAGGTCGAGGAACTGTCCGAGGGGGCCGTGCAGATGCGCGTCGGCACCCTCTACGGCGTACTGGACCGGCTCACCGCCGACGAACTGATCGTGCTGGACCGCGAGGAGGTGCAGCAGGGCCGGCTCCGGCGCTACTACCGCCTCACCGACGAGGGCACCGCGGCCCTGGACGCCGAGGCGGAGCGGCTGGCCGCCGGAGCGAGCGCCGCCAAGAAGCGCATCGCCGAGGGACGGCGTACCCCCGGCAGTGCTCCTGGAACGACCGGCGCGCCCGGCACGGGCCACGGACTCGCCGGAGGTCTGGCATGACGACGCTGCTCGAGGCCCGTTACCGCGCCGTCCTGCGCCTGCTGCCCGCCTACTACCGGCGCGAGCGCGAGGAGGAGATGGTCGAGACCTACCTGTGGGACGTCGACCAGGAGACCCAGGATCAGAGCCGGCCCACCCTCGGGGAGGTGGCGAGCATCGTCGCGCTGGCCGTGCGCAGCAGGCTCGGTGCGGGCGGCGCGCCCCGCCGGTACGCCGTGCTCGGCTCGGCCGTCCGCCTCTTCGCGCTCTCCGCCGTCCTGCTGCAGGCGGCGTCCGCCGTGGTCGACCGGGTTCTGGGACTGACCTGGGTGTCGACCCGTGGCGGGAGCCAATGGGACTTGTTCACGGACGGCTTCACCGGTCACGGCGTGTGGGCCGGCGCCGTCGCGGCCGCCCAGTGGTTCCTGCCGCTGCTCTGGACGGTCGCCTACTTCGCCCTTCTGCGCGACCGCCGCCGCCTCGCCCAGGCCTCCGCGCTCGTGGCGGCCCTGCCGACGCTCCTGCCGCTGGTCGATCTCTGGGCTCGCGACTTCGCCCCCTCGGACTCCGCCTACGTCGTCGCGGCCGCCGTGCTGGCCTGTTCGACGGCGCTGGCACTCTGTGCGGCCCACCACCGCGACGCGCCCCCGGCGGCTCTTCCCGCGGGCGCGCCCGGGCTGGTCTTCGCCGCCTGCTGTGTGTTGATGGGCGGCTCGGTGGTGGCACTGCCCGGCGGGGTCGACACCGTCTGGGCGCTCGTCACGTGCTACCTCGTGACGGCCCTCGCCTGGCTGCTGTACCGCGTGCGGGGCGAGAACCGCCTCCCCGCCGAAGAGGCTGCCGCCCTCGCGGCGCTGGGTCTGCTCCTCCTGGCGGTCCGCATCGCCGCGGTCTACCCGTGGCTCGACGTCCTGCCCGGCCCGCTGCGCGTAGGTGTCCTGACCCAGGCGGCGGCCCTGGTCGCACTGACCGCCGCGCTGGCCGTCGTCAGCGGACGCGGCCTGGTCAGCCGTGGTACGTGATGTACCCGTTGCCGTCGCGGTCGTTGGCGCTCTTGGTGTACGCGTGGGTGTCGGCGTGGCTGCCCGACGGCTTGTACAGGTAGATCGTGTCCTTGTCGTTGTTCCACATGAAGTTGCAGTTGTCGCGGTACACGACGTTCTTCGCGTCCGAGTCGTCACCGCGCCCACCGCGGAGCTTGACGTAGTCGCCGGGCTGGAGGGAGTGACTGGCGGTGAAGGTGAACTTGTTGCCCGCCGCGTCCTTCACGACGTACCCCTTGAGGTTCACCGTCGCGGTCCGCGAGTAGTTCTTGATCGTCAGGTACTCCTCGTCGGTGTTGCCGGTGGCGCAGCTGTTGGAGTCCCGGCCCGGGGCGTCGTACTGGACGCCCTTGATCTTCAGTGCCGACGAGTACTCGGCGGCGTGGGCCGGGACCGCGGCCAGCACGGTCAGCGCGCCTGCGGCCGCGACCACGGCTATGTGTCCTCTGCGCATGGAAAAGCCCCCCTGTGAAGGTCTCGTGAAGAAGACCTGGAGCGTATACAACGCGGAGCACCAAGGGGGGCTTTTCGGTTGAATCAGTAACCTACTCGGAATGTGGCGTCCTGCTTCTCGGTGGTGGTGGAGACGGGGTCGATGCGCAGGACGTAGTTGGAGTGGCGGATGTAGCGGGTCGGGTTGTTGTACGAGCGGAAGGAGGCCCAGCTCGCGTCCGCGAGGCCCGCCGTACGGTAGAAGGTCGCGTCACCGGCGAACGTCGACGTGCCGTCGTTGACGTCGAGTCGGAGGGCGTAGTTGTAGTGCCGCAGGTAGCGGTCGGGGTAGTTGACCGATCGGAACGAGACTCCGGAGCTGTCGGCGAGGCCCGGGACGAGGGTCCACAGGGAGTCCTTGTACGGCTCGACCGGGTACTCGTCGATGCGGCCCGTGTAGTCGGAGTGGCGGACGTAACGGGCCGGGTAGTTGTAGGACTTGAGCCGGTTCCAGGCCGGGGCACCCCACTTGCTGAGCAGGTTGTTGTACTCGGCCGTGGTGATCGTCGCGATGCCGCAGTGCTTGGAGTTGACCGGCTGGGTGTAGGTCTTCTGGTCGAGGGCGGTCCAGGTGCCGGAGGCGAGGCTGCTCGACTGCCAGGCGTAGAAGACGCCGTTGGGCGTGTAGGTGTCTCCCCAGAGCCACCAGGTGCCGGAGCTGAGGGACTTGACCACGGTGGGGGCTTCGGTGCCGCCGTGCGCCACACCCGCGCTGTACTCGGTGAAGCTGCCCGGGTTCAGGGTGGCGGATCGGGCGCTCACCAGGGTCTGGTTCTTCTTGAAGAAGAGGTAGTTGTAGCCGTTCACTCCCACGGCCATGTCGCCGTCGATGACGTCGTAGCCGGGGTCGAAGAACACCTGCGGGGCCGAGGCGGTGACGAAGTCGCTGGTGTAGTTGACCATGATCACGTTGTGGCCGCTGGAGTTGACCGAGGAGTAGATGACCGCGTACTGGCCGCGCCCGGCGTCCCAGAACGCCTCGGGCGCCCAGCTGTGGGTCGTCATGTCGTGCAGCTTCAGGCGCCGGTAGCCGGTGAAGGTGCGCAGGTCGGCGGAGTCCCAGACGTGGATGTACTGGCTGTTGTAGCTCCAGTCGGTGCCCTTGAGGTCGGTGGCGAGGACGACGAACGTGCCGTCCTGCTTGCGCATGAGGAACGGGTCGCGCAGGCCCAGGGCGCCGGCGGTGGGGGTGACCAGGGGGTTGTTCTGGTTGAGCGGCGTCCAGTTCAGCCCGTCGGGGCTGACGGCCAGGTGCAGGCCGTAGTCGGTGCCGTCGCCGAGGTTGGTCGACTCGGTGAAGTACACCATCGCGTACGCCGAGTCGGCGGCCTGCGCGGTGCCCGCGCCGAGCGTCAGGGCGAGCGGCACGGCGGCCGTCATGCCCAGGAGGCCGCGGCGGGACAGGTGGGGGTTTGCGCTCATCGTGCTCTCCAAGGTGGCGTGCGGGTGCACCTCAATGACCGGTATTTCGAACGTAGTTCGGCAAATCGATCAGAAAGTAGGGCCTGGCCATGAGCGCGTCAATCGTCCTGCCACTCTTTTGTGATTCCTGTGCACCCGGGGCGCGCGGGAGCGCCCCGGGGCGAGTGGGGTCAGCGCTGGGTGTAGATGAAGCCGACCTTGTCGACCTCGTCACCGCCACGGCCGTGGAACCCGGCGATCTGCCAGCCGGTCGGTGCGGTGCGGGTCACGCAGTCGGAGGTGGTGGTACCGCCGGCCAGAGTGCGGCCGAGGTTGGTGGTGAACTTGGCGTAGAAGATCCGTGTGTGGCCGTCCTTCTCGGCCTGGCACAGGTTCGCCGTGGTCACGTACTCGCCGCTGCCGAGGGTCAGTGAGGACGCGGTGCCGCCGGTGCCGCCATGGGTGAGGGTGGTGCCGTTGGCGAGGGTCAGGCTCAGCTGGTCGATGCGGGAGCCGGCCCGCAGGGTGAGGGTGGCGGCGCGGGCGCCGGCGGGGACGCTGTTGATGTCGTTGTAGTAGTCGCCGTGCGGGCCGCCGTACTGGTCGCTGAGCTGGTAGGCGGCGTTGCGTGACCAGGTGAAGCCGACGCTGATCGGGTCGTGGTCGGAGAGCATGAGCCCGGCGTCGGTGAGGAACTTGGCGTGCTCGTTGTTGTACGAGGAGGCGTTCAGTGAGACGAGTTTGCTGCTGCGGTAGAGGACCTTGTCGACGACCTCGCAGGTGTTGGGGACGGTCGGCCCCGTCTGGTCGCAGACCAGGGCGTCGCTGCCCTTGGCGGGCGGGGTGCCGCCGCGGATGAGCTGTACCCAGGGGTCGGTGAGGCCGTTGGCGGCGGCGAATTCGGCGATGGTGTCGCCGGAGCGGGTGTAGCGGGTGTTGGTGTCGCCCATGACCACGACCGCGTTGCCCGCGGAGTGGGTCTGGATGAACGCGGTGAGCTGGTTGAGGTTGTCGGCGCGGGAGGCGAGGTCGCCGTCGTTGGTGCCCGCGTTGGTGTGCAGGTTGTAGAAGTCGACGTAGACGCCCTCGGCGAGGCGTTCGCGCATGAAGGTGAAGCCCTTGGGGGTCAGACAGTCGCCCGAGTCCACCTGGCAGGAGTTCCAGCGCACCCGCTCGAAGTCGTCCCCGTCGTAGGGGATCTTCGAGAGGGTGTTGAGGCCGCTGCCGATGCCGGCGCCGCCGCTGGTGGGGGTGCGGTAGGCGTGGTTCGTGTCGCCCGCGTAGAGGTAGGCGTGATAGTTGAAGTCCTCTTCCACGTGGACGATGTCGTAGGGAGCTATGCGCTGGCCGATCGCCGTCGTGCTCGACTCGCGGGGTGTCGACGCGCTGGAGACGGCCTCGGGCAGGCCGGCCACGTTGTAGCTGAGGACGCTGAAACTGCCCGAGTCGGCGGCCGTGGCGGAGGGGGCGGCCGCGGTGAGTCCGCCGAGGACGGCGGTGGTCGCCGCCAGGGCGGCGAGGAGTCTGCGCATGGGGAGTGTCTCCTGACGGAGTGGCGCGGGTGAATGGAGCGAGCGGGACAGAAGTTACCGCCGGTTACCCCATGTTGTCGCGGTCTCGCGTGCTCCTTTGCCGCCAAGTCCCCGGCGCCTGACCGGCTGTTGGGACCTCGCGCCCGCCACCGTTCACCTCTCCGTCACGCGCGATGGCTGAATCTCGGCCTTGCGGATGCCGGGGCTCCAGATCGATAAGAGTTGTGGAATTTCCGCGCGGCATATCTGTCTACGATATGAAGATCGTAGGGAGAGGGAACGCGCGTGAGTGAACCACCAGTCCTCGTCTGCCCGGAGTGCGGGGCGCCCAGGGCGGCGGATGGCACTCCCTCCTGCACCTGCGCGCACCGCGCCTCCGAGGCCCACCTCGAGTCCCGTACGGCCGAGGCGGCAGCCGCGGAGGACTTCGACCCGGTGCGCATACGGCCCTTCGTGGAAGTCGGCCAGGAACCGGCGGACCCGGTCGGAGAGCCGGAACCTGCGGGCCTGACAAGCGACTTGAGTGAAGTTACCGAGGCGGGGACGGACGCGGAACAGGAGCCTCTTCGGCAGTCGGCCGAGGAGCCCCCGGCTGACAGCGCCCCCGACCGTCGGAGGCGGCGGACGGTCATCGTCGCCGGGGCGGGAGCGGCCGCCGCCGTCCTGGTCACGGGTGGCTTCGTCGGCGGGTTCTTCACCTACGACGGCCCGTCACGGGACGGTTCCGTGGCCGGCGGTGTGCGCGCGGGTGTACCGGAGGCGCAGCCGTCGTCGAGCGGCCCGTCCGTCACCGCTTCCTCTCCTACGGCTACCTCGACGCAGTCGTCCCCGCCGCCCTCCGCCTCGCCGAGCGCCGAGGCCGGTGACAGCGCGTCCCCGACGGGCACCGCCACCCCGACCGGGATCCCGTCGAGTGCGGCCGCCACCGGCACAGTGGCCCCGGGCCCGAGTGCCTCGAGCGGCCGGCCCCCTGTCCTCGGCCTCGGCGACCAGGGGCCCGAGGTCGTCGAACTCCAGCTCCGCCTCCGGCAGGTCGGCATGTACGACGGGGATGCCGACGGCGACTTCGACCAGCAGGTCCAGAGTGCGGTGCGCACCTACCAGGTCACCCGCTTCGTCCTTCAGGACGAGTCCGGCGTGTACGGCAAGGCGACGCGCGCTTCACTCGAGTCCGAGACCTCGGAGCCGTGACCGCCGACGGCTAGCTCCGGTGGCCGTCGGAAGGGTGCGCCCGGTCGTAGGGGCGGGGGTAACTGGTGGGGGAGTAGGGGAGATAGCGGGCCGACGACCCCGGATCGGCTTCGGTGGCACGTGAGTTGAGTGCGGTGGGGTCGCTGCCTGCCCAGTGGCCGGTCGCGATCCGGTCCTCCAGCGTGTGCAGGGCGGCGATCTGCTCGCCGGGGCTGAAGGTGCAGTGGCCCGCGTTGTCGACATAGCGCTGGCGCAGCAGGGGTGCCGAGCCCGCGGCCGTGGCGGCCCGGCGGTAGGCGCTCTCGGACTGCACCGGGATCAGCGCGTCGCCAGTGGTGTGGATGTCGAGCTGGGGCTTGGTGAGGCGTCCGGTGAAGGAGCTGGTACGGCTCATCCAGTCGACGGCCAACGCGTCGGCGCGGGTGCGCGGGGCCTTGTCGAGCGTGTTGAGGTCGGACTTCAGGGAGAGGCCGGCCTTCGCGTACAGCTCCTTGACCTCTTTGAGGTAGGGGGAGTTGCGGAGCATCGCGTGGTAGTCGACCCCGGTGTTCCACGACATGTTGCCGCCCGCCCGGGACTCGGCCTCCTGGCGCCAGACGAAGGCGGGGAACTTCACCAGCCCGACCACGGCCTGGTACTGGCCGGACTGCTGGGCGTCCCAGTCGGTGGGCGTGGGCCGGGCCTGTGAAGGGTCGTTCCAGCCGGGGATGTTGTGCAGAGCCGCGGCGAGCGCGATGCGGGCCCGGCCGTCGGCGGTCTGCTGCGCCTCGGTGAGGACGGCGGCCAGGGCGTCGGACGCCTGGGCCGCGGCGGCCGGGCTCGGCAGTCCGGTCAGCCGGATTCCGGACCCGGGTGCGAGGAGCGCCTTCAGCGCGAAGACCGGGTCCAGCGTGCTGTTCCAGTTGGCGACGCCGCCCTGGACCAGCCCGCACATCGACAGCGAACCGGCGAGACGGTTCGCGTATCGCTCCGCGAGGGCGGTCGTGACGAGGCCGCCGTACGACGTGCCCCAGGCGATGGTGCGCCCCGCACGTCCGAAGCGGGCGGTGAAGGTGTCGAGGGTGGCGACCTGGTCGGGCACGGCCTCGGTCACGGCCCAGCCGGTGGTGGCGTACGAGGACCCGATGAGCGCGTAACCCTGGTTCAGCAGCAGCGACTTCGTGGTGTCGTCGGGGGCGTTGCGCGCCGCGTTGGGGACGCCGGACGGCGTGTAGCCGTGGCTGTAGAGAAGGACCGTGCCGTTCCAGCCGGCCGGCACATCCATGACATAGGTCGCGCCGGACGGCAGGCGACCCTCGGCATGGACGTCCTCGGCGGCGTGGGCGGCCGGGGTGAGGGGAGCGGCGAGCAGCAGTGCCGCGACGGCGACGAGCGTACGGGTGCGGATGCGGTGCATCACGAGGTGTGGGCTCCTTGGGGGGCAGTCCGTATTTTCCTGCGGTCGGGGGGACTGACACCGGCGAAAGTAGGCGTGTACATTGCGGGCGTCAATGATGTGCACAACATCAGTGGACGGGTCGTGAGGCGCTCTGACGCCTCGTCAGGAGGGCCCCATGCAAAGGCGTGTGCTCGGACTTGCCGTTGCGGTGGTGACCCTCGCGGGTGCCGCCGGATGCGGATCGTCGGACTCCGGGAGCGGCGGCACCTCGTCCGCGGGCGGAGCCAAGAAGACCCAGGTCACGGTCGGTGTCATCCCCATCGTCGACGTGGCACCGCTCTATCTCGGGCAGAAGAAGGGGTTCTTCGCCAGTCGCGGGATCGAGCTGAAGATGGTGACCGCGCAGGGCGGCGCGGCGATCATTCCCGGAGTGGTGAGCGGCCAGTTCCAGTTCGGCTTCAGCAACACCACGTCCCTGATGCTCGCGCAGACCAAGGGCGTCCCCGTGAAGTCCGTGGTCAACGGGGCTGCTTCCAACGGCAAGGTGGGGGCCGACGTCACCGGCGTCCTGGTGAAGAAAGACAGCCCGGTGAAGTCCGCGAAGGACCTGGCCGGACGCTCGGTCGCCGTGAACACCCTCCAGAACATCGGGGACACCACGGTCCGCGAGTCGGTGCGCCAGGACGGCGGCGACCCGGCGAAGGTGAAGTTCGTCGAGATCCCCTTCGACCAGATGCCGGCCGCGCTGAACGGCGGTCGTGTGGACGCCGCGTGGATGGGCGAGCCGGCCCAGACGGTCGCCAAGGCGCAGGGCGCCCGGGTCATCGCCTCGCCCTTCGCCGAGACCGACCCGAAGCTCACGGTCGCGACCTGGTTCACCTCGACGAAGATCGCGCAGCAGAACCCCGACCTGGTGAAGAAGTTCACCGAGGCCATGACGGAGTCACTGAAGTACGCCACCGGCCACCCGGAGGAGGCCCGGCAGATCCTCACCGTCTACACCAAGATCAGCGGCGACGTGCTGACCAAGCTCATCCTCCCGAGCTGGCCGCCCCAGGTCGACACGGCCTCGCTGGAGAAGCTCGCCGCCCTCGGTGAGGAGGACGGCATCTTCGGCGGCAAGAAGCCGGACATCCAGGCGCTGTTCTCCTGACGGGGGAAGGCCTTGGGGCGCCGCCTGCTGCGCCCGGCCCGGTTCAGCAGCCCACGCGACTCCATGGTCCGCGACGCCGGTGAGCGTGCTCTTGGAGATCCCGGCCTCCTCCGCCACATGCCGGGTCTCCGAGACGAACGCCGTCCAGGTCAGGTCGGAGCCGCGCAGCACCGAGTTCTCCGGGTCCTGTCGCACGGCGGACGCGGCCCGGCAGATGTTCGCAACGGCCGTCATCCGGTCCCGGCGGATCGGAAGCCACCGAGCTTCTCGGTGGCGAGCTTCTCGGCTTGGGTGCTGTGTCCCGCGGCGGGCGTCGCGCCCTTCCCTCGCCGGCCCTACTTCCCCTGCCGCTCGGCCCAGAGGTCCCCGCCCCATTCCAGGAGGCGGGCCAGGTCCTCGTCGAAGGGGCGGGTGGCGGTCGAAGGGGTGTGGGTGCCCCGGGAGATGTTGCCGCTGACGGTGATGTTGTGCTCAACGCGCGGGCGGCGGAGCGTCTCGTAGAGGGCGAGTGCGGCATCCGTGTCCGGCGCGTCCCGCAGGGACTTGGCGAGGATCACGGCGTCCTCCAGTGCCATCGAGGCACCCTGGCCGGTCGCGGGGGAGGCCGCGTGGGCGGCGTCGCCGATGAGCAGGGACCGCCCGGAGCGCCACGGGGTGCCGGTGGGGAGCTCGGTGGCATGGGTGACCATGAGATCGTCGCCGGTGGCCGCGACGAGGTCGGCGGCCGGGGTGGTGTCCTTGCGCAGCAGCGGCAGCAGCAGGTCGCGCCAGTGTGCGGGCGTGCCCTGCGCCAACTCCTCGGCGGGCAGCGGGTCTCCGGTCACCCGGGCGAACCAGTACGTCTCCCCGTCGGGCGACACCGCGTAGCCGAAGGCGGCCCCGCTGCCGCGCACCATGGTGATGCACGCGTCCGGGCCGGGAGGAGACGCGGCGCGTGTGTAGCCGTAGAAGACGTACTGGCCGGCGTAGCACGGCTGGGTCCCGGGCGAGATCGACTGTCGTACGGCGGAGTTCAGGCCGTCGGCGCCGATCAGCAGGTCACCGGTCGCGGTGGTGCCGTCGGCGAAGCGCGCGGTGACACCGTCGGGGCCGTCCTCGACGGAGGCGAGCCGTGCGCCGTGCCGGACGGTGATGCCCCGGCGCGCGGCCTCGGCCTGGAGCGCGGTGTCGAGGTCGCCGCGGCGCAGGCACCGGTAGCGCAGGAGCGGGTCGGAGGCCTCGCCCATGGGCGCATACGCCAACTCGATGCCTGTGTCGTCCAAGACCCGCAGCGAGGTCAGCGGGAAGCCGATCGCCGTCACCGCCGCGGAGGCCTTCAACTGGGCCAAGGCGCGCATGCCGTTGCTCGCCAGGGTGAGGAACGCGCCGATGTCCTCGGCCGAGTCCGGATGTGCCTCGTGCACCTCGGCCTCGAAGCCCGCCTTGTGCAGTGCCAGAGCCGCCGCCGTACCGGCGATGCCGCCGCCGATGACCAGTACGCGTGCCACACCCGCCCCGTTCGCCCCGACTCCGCCCGCACGGTCGTGCGGACACGGAAGGAACGAGGGGACGGCGGCGGGGGTTCCGCCGCCGTCCCCGTCCCGGTCAGGCGCCGCTCTCGCGCAGCATGTCCTCGCGCTCGACGAGCTTCACGCGCGCGCGGCCCTGCGGCTCGCCCAGCGCCTTCTCGGCGGCGTCCAGCTTGTACCAGCCCTCCCAGGTGGTGAAGCGGACGCCACGCTCACCGAGGAACGCGTCCACGGCCTCCGGCTCGGGCGAACCCGGGGTCTGCAGACGGTCGTTCGCGAAGTCGTCCAGGAGGTTCGAGACCGTCTCGTTGGCGTCACCCTTGGTGTGGCCGATCAGGCCCACCGGGCCGCGCCGGATCCAGCCGGTGACGTACGTCGACTGCAGGTGCTCGCCGCTCTCCTGCATGACCCGGCCGCCCTCGTCCGGGACCGTGCCCGAGTCGATGTCCCAGGGCAGCTTGGGCAGCTTGTCGGAGAGGTAGCCGACCGCACGGTAGACCGCGGTGACGTCCCAGTCCTTGAACTCGCCGGTGCCCTTGACGTTTCCGGTGCCGTCGAGGGCGGTGCGCTCGGTGCGCAGACCGACGACCTTGCCGTCCTCACCGAGGATCTCGGTGGGCGACTCGAAGAAGTGCAGGAACAGCTTGTGCGGACGGTCGCCGACATCGCGGATCGCCCAGTTCTCCAGGGTCTTGGCGACCATGTCGGCCTGCTTGTTGCCGCGCCGGGTCTCGATCGAGCCCGCGTCGTAGTCGATGTCCTCGGGGTCGACGATGACCTCGATGTTGGGGGAGTGGTCCAGCTCGCGCAGCTCCATCGGGGAGAACTTCGCCTGCGCCGGGCCACGGCGGCCGAAGACGTGGACCTCCAGCGCCTTGTTGGTCTTGAGGCCCTCGTGGACGTTCGGCGGGATCTCCGTCGGCAGGAGTTCGTCGGCCGTCTTGGCCAGGACGCGTGCCACGTCCAGGGCGACGTTGCCGACGCCGAGCACCGCGACCTTCTCGGCCTCCAGGGGCCAGGTGCGCGGCACGTCCGGGTGGCCGTCGTACCAGGAGACGAAGTCGGCGGCGCCGTACGAGCCGTCGAGCTCGATGCCCGGTATGCGCAGCTCGCGGTCGGCGGTCGCGCCCGTGGAGAAGATCACGGCGTCGTAGAACGCGCGCAGGTCGTCCAGGTTGATGTCGGTCGGGTAGTCGACGTTGCCGAAGAGGCGGATCTGCGGCTTGTCGAGCACCTGGTGCAGGGCCGTGATGATGCCCTTGATCCGGGGGTGGTCCGGAGCCACTCCGTAACGGATCAGTCCGAACGGGGCCGGCATCCGCTCGAAGAGGTCGATGGAGACACCGGGGGCGGTGGCCACATCGGACTTGAGCAGCGCGTCGGCGGCGTAGATCCCGGCGGGGCCGGCTCCGACGATGGCTACCCGCAGGGGGCGGGGCATGATCAGGTTCCCTTCGAGCGGTGACAGATCAACTCGAGGGAAGCCTAAGCTAAGGCAAGCCTAAGTCGGTACGCGGGTCCGGTCTATGGGCTCATAAGATCACCTTATGGGTGGCGAAGGGCCTCGAACCGGGTCACGGCAGCGGCTGTTCGGCCCAGATGACCTTGCCCTCCGGGGTGTACCGGGTGCCCCAGCGGTCGCTGAGCTGGGCGACGAGGAACAGGCCGCGGCCGCCCTCGTCGGTCATGGCCGCGTACCGCAGATGCGGTGAGGTGCTGCTGGTGTCGAACACCTCGCAGATCAGGGTGCGGTCGAACAGCATGCGGACGTGGATGGAGTCGCCGCCGTAACGGATCGCGTTGGTGACGAGCTCGCTCAGGATGAGCTCCGTGGTGAAGCCGAGCTCGTCCAGGTCCCAGCGCGCGAGCTGCCGGGACACGGCTGCCCGTACGTCCGAGACGGCCGCCGGGTCGGCGGGCACCTCCCACTCGGCGATCCGGTCGGGCGTGAGCGCCCGGGTGCGGGCCACGATCAGGGCGATGTCGTCGGTGGCGCGGGCCGGCGGCCGTGCGTCCAGTACGGCCCGGCAGGTGTCCTCGGGTGAGGGTCCCGCCTGCTCCAGGGCCGTGCGGAGCAACTCCAGGCCCACGTCGATGTCGCGCTCGCGGTCCTCCACGAGCCCGTCCGTGTAGAGCACCAGGCGGCTGCCCTCGGCGAGTTCCAGATCGGCCGTCTCGAACGGCAGGCCGCCGAGGCCGAGCGGAGGACCCGCGGGCACGTCGGGGTACTCGACGCTGCCGTCGGGATGGATGAGGGCGGGCGGCGGATGGCCGGCGCGGGCGATCGTGCACAGCCGTGTGACCGGGTCGTAGACGGCGTACAGACAGGTCGCGCCGGTGACGGGCGAGTTGCCGCTCTCCTCCGCCTCGTCCTGGTCGATCCGGGCGACCAACTCGTCGAGCAGCGCGAGCAGTTCGTCGGGCGGCAGGTCGAGCGCGGAGAAGTTGTGCACCGCCGTCCGCAGCCGCCCCATCGTGGCCGCGGCGTGCAGACCGTGCCCCACGACGTCGCCGACCACGAGCGCGACCCGCGCACCGGACAGCGGCAGTACGTCGAACCAGTCGCCGCCCACCCCGGCCTGTGCGGGCAGGTACTTGTAGGCGATGTCCAGGGCGTCCTGCTCGGGCAGCCGGCGCGGCAGCAGACTGCGCTGGAGCGTCACCGCCATGGTGTGCTCGCGGGTGTAGCGGCGGGCGTTGTCGATGGAGACCGCGGCCCGGGTGACGAGCTCCTCGGCGAGGGCGACCTCGTCGGAGTCGAAGGGCTGGGGCTTGTCCGAGCGCCAGAAGCTGACGGTACCCAGGACGAGATCACCGACCCGCAGGGGCACGGCGATCAGCGAGTGGATGCCGTACTCGATGACCTGGGCGGAGCGTTCCAGGTCCTGCGCGCGCCACCCGGTGGCCTCGGCGAGACGCGGCTCCAGGACGGCCCGGCCGCTGCTGATGCCGCGGGACTGGGGAGCGGAGTCGACCAGGGGGATCCGCTCGCCCACCTTGTACAGCGGGGCGTCCTCACGGATCCCGCTGAGCGCGGTGCGGCGCAGGGTCGTGGCCGCTTCCGGCTGGCCGCCGCTGAGCACCGCGTCGAACAGGTCGACGGTGGCGAAGTCCGCGAACCGCGGCACGGAGAGCTCGGCCAGTTCCTCGGCGGTGCGGGTGACGTCCAGGCTCGTGCCGATGCCCACCGTGGCGTCGTACAGCAGGTCGAGGCGCTCGCGGGCCGCCTCGGCGCGCCCGGACAGGGCGCGCAGCTCGGTCGAGTCGCGCAGGGTGGCGACGCTGCCCGGTGGGCCGCCCTGGATGTCGGTGGGCCGCTGGTTGACCGCCAGCAGCCGGTCCTTGACCCGGTGCACCTCGTCGGTGGCGACCCGCCCGGAGGCCAGCAGCCCGGCGGTGTCGGCCGGCAGTGCGAGGTCCAGCACGTGCCGGCCCTCGGCGTCGGCGGGCAGGTCGAGCAAGCGGTGGGCCTCGTCGTTGGCGAGCAGCAGCCGCCCCTCGCCGCCGACGATGAGCACGCCCTCCCGTACGGCGTGCAGGACCGCGTCGTGGTGCTCGTACATGCGGGTCATCTCGTGCGGACCCAGACCGTGCGTCTGGCGCAGCAGCCGTCTGCTGACCAGCGCGGTGCCGCCGGTGGCGAGGGCGAGTCCCACGGCGGCGGCCATCAGGAGCAGCGGCAGCTGCTGGTTCGCGGTGCCGCCCACCTTCGCCGTGGTGATGCCGGCCGACACCAGGCCTACGACCTTCCCGTCGTCCGCCTTGACGGGGACGACGGCCTGCACGAGCGGTCCGATGGTTCCCGTGATGTCCTCGGTCACGACGCCACCGGCCAGAGCGGGGGCGATGTTCCCGACGAACTTCTTGCCGATGCGGTCCGGCTTGGGGTGCGTGTACCGGATGCCGTCGGTGTCCATGACGACGATGAAGTCCACGTCGGTCGCCCGACGGGCCGCCTCGGCACGCGGCTGGAGCACCGCCGACGGGTCGGGGGAGCTGAGGGCCTCCACGGTGCCGGGAGCGTTGGCGAAGGCCTCGGCCACGGCGACGGAACGGTTGCGGGCTTCGATGGTGCTGTCGTGCCGCACCTGGAGCACCAGGGCGACCACCGCGGCCACGACCAGCAGCAGGACGATCACGACCTGCAGGACGAACACCTGTCCGGCCACACTGCGACCGCCGACCGCCGCCCGCAGGGCTCCCGGCCGCCGTCGTGTCCGGGCTCCGTCGCGCTCCAACCGCGTGGGCGAACTGCCCCTCAGCGGGCCCTCGTGCCGGTCGCGTGCCGAGTCGGATGTCTGGGGCGGGCGGGGGCCGTCGGGGCGACGGGCCGGCCCGCCCCCGGAACGGCCCGGGAGTCGGACCATGTGCCCATGTCTACACTGCCGCGCCCCAGGAGGCGAGGGGCGTCACACGGTGTGACACAACAGCCACAGACCCTCCTCAGTGGGGTCTGGGCGGTGGTGCGGTGTGGTGGGTGGCGAGCAGGAGCGTGATGGCGTCCGGGGGGTCCGGGGCGTGCTGGGTGGTGGGCGGTGCCGTGCCCCCGGGGGGGGGTGGGCGTGTCGCGTGGTGTGGCGGGGCGGCGACGGACTCCTTTCAGTGTGGTCCGGGCGGTGGTGCGGTGTGGTGGGTGGCGAGCAGGAGCGTGATGGCGTCCGGGGAGTCCGGGGCGTGCTGGGTGGTGGGCGGTGCCGTGCCCCCGGGGGGGGCGTGTCGCGTGGTGTGGCGGGGCGGCGACGGACTCCTTCAGTGTGGTCCGGGCGGGGGTGCGGTGCGGCGGGTGGCGAGCAGCAGCGCGATGTCGTCCGGGCGGTCCAGGGCGTGCCGCGCGGTCGCCGTGAGCCGGTCCGCCACGCCTGCCAGGAACCGCCCGACCGGCCGGGCCGCCGGAGCGCCGGCCTTCGCGAGGGCCACCCGCAGTGCGGTGATCCCCTCGTCGATGTCGCTGCCGGGCCGTTCCACCAGCCCGTCCGTGTAGAGCGCCAGGATCGCGCCGGGCTCCATCTGCAGCTCGGTCACCGGATAGCGGGCCCTCGGGTCCACGCCGAGCACGACGCCGCCGGGCAGGTCCAGGACCCGGGTGCGGCCGTCGGGGCTGCGCAGCAGGGGCGGCGGATGGCCGGCGCGGGCGGCCCTGGCCACGCCCGTGGCGGGGTCGAGCCGGATGTAGCAGCAGCTGGCGAACAGGCCGGGATCGAGGTCGATGAGGAGATGGTTGGTGCTGCTCATGACCTCGTCCGGCGGCCGGTCGCCGAGCGCGAACGCCCGTACCGCGCTGCGCAGCTGGCCCATGGTGGCCGCCGCCTGCACGCCGTGCCCCTGTACGTCCCCGATGACCAGGGCCAGGCCGTCACCGGACTCGACGACGTCGTACCAGTCCCCGCCGACCTCCATCCCCGCGGTGCCCGGCAGATAACGCCCGGTGGTCTCCAACTGCGGGTGTGCCGCGAGGCGTCGGGGGAGGAGCGCCTGCTGCAGGCCCCGGGCGAGCGCGGCCTCCGACTCGTAGCGCTGTGCCTTCTCCATGGCGTGGGCGATGAGCCCGGCCAGCGCGGTGAGCACCGTGCGCTCCTCGGTGCTGAAGCTGCGCGGACGGTCGAAGCCGAGGATGCACGAGCCGACCGCGCGCCCGGAGGCGATCAGCGGCAGGAAGGCCCGGGCACCCTCGGTCGCGTCCAGGGGGATGCCGGGGTAGGTGGCCGTCAGCTGCTCCATCGAGTCGAAGAACAGCGGGCGGCCGGTGGTGAGGGTCTCCACACCGGGCAGGTGGGTGCCCAGGTCCACTCCGTCGAAGGGCGAGAGGAAACCCTTGGGGAAGCCGGTCTCCCATTCCAGGTAGAGGTGCCGTTCCTGGAGGAGGTAGATCGCGAGCCGACGGCCGCCGAACGCGGGCAGCAGCTCCCGCATCACGACGGCGGACACCTGCCGGGCGGTGACCGCCTCGGTCAGGGCGATGGCCAGCGCGATCGGACGGTACAGGGGCGCGAGCGGGCTCATGCCCGTCTCGGACGACTCGGCGGTCTCCTGCCCCTCCGGACTGTCCTTCACCCGGCTCGCGGGCCGGATCGTGCAGGTCAGCCGGTCCGGCCCGGAGTGCACGGACAGCGCGAGCCAGTCGCCGTCGTACGGCCGCTGGGCGGACTCGGCGTCCTGGGCGGAGGGCCCGAAATTCCGGGGGGACGGCGGTGATCCGGCGTCCCCAGCGGACCGCGGTGATCCGGTGCCCTGTGCAGACGGCCGTGTCTCGGACTCCTGCGCGGACGGGCGTACGAGATGGAAGTGGACCGGGTCCGGTGTGAGCAGCGCCGCCCGCAGGTGGTCCTCGAAGTCGGGGCGGCGCAGCCAGGGCACGGCCTCCCACAGGTCGCGGCCGACGAGCTCGGCGCGGGGACGGCCGAGGAGCTGGGCGGCGCGCGGATTGGCGTACACGACCAGGCCCAGCCGGTCCACGCAGAACACGCCGTCGGGCAGCAGGTCGGCCGCCGAGTCCGCGGTGGGACCGGGGCCTGGGGCTACGACGACCCCCCGGACCGCGGGTGCGGCGGGCGGCTCGTAGGCGTTCCACAGGTCCAGCAGGCGCAGCGCGCCGTCCTCGGCCCGCAGATAGAGGGGCAGAGCGGGAGGGCGGCCGACGGCGGTGTCCCGCAGGGTGGCCAGAATGCGGTGCGCGTCGGTAGGGGCCACGGCCTCGGCGAACGCCTCGACGGTGCCGGGGAACTCGCTGGGCGGCATGCCCAGGAGGGTGTGCAGGTCCTCGTCCAGGGTGATGTCGGCCGTCTCGGGATCCCAGGCGAAGCGCCCCGCACGTCCCAAGGACGTGGAGGCGGTCGGCGGCCGCAGACAGACGGGCTCGCCGTCCCAGGCGACCTGGTCCGGGTGAGCATCCTCCAAGCCCCGCAGCGCCGCGCCCAGTTCCTGGGCGAGGCGCACCACGCGGTCGTGCTCTGCCAGTACCTCGGCGGCGTCGGTGACGGCCGGGCGCAGCACGGTCAGCACACCGTAGGTCGTGGAACCGCCGACGACGGGCACATAGAGCGAGCCGAACTGGAACGGCAGTCCGGCGGCGAACTGCGGGTAGCGGCGCATGGTCTCGGTGGCGTTCGGCAGGACCACCTGGACACCGAGCCGGTAGGCGTCGGCGACGGGGAAGGGACGGTCGGCGTGCAGGCGCCACCAGGGGCGGAACAGCGGTCCGGGCAGCCCCGACAGGACGGCGAGCCGCAGTAGCCCGGGCGTGCGGGAGCGCAGATAGACCCCTCCGGCGTGGCCGCCGCCCGCACTGATCGCCTCCGTCGAAGCGTCGATCAGCAGCGCCGTCAGCCGCCCGGCCGTCGGGTGTGCGTCCTCGACGCTCCCAGTCATCGGCCCTACCTCGTCCGTGCGCCGTCCCGCGGGCGACACAGCAAGAATGCGCCACAAGGACACCGGCCCGCACCCGGGCGGCCCATATGTACACCCCGGTATCTCTCCTGGACAACCGCCGGTCGAACTCTTAGGCTTAAAATCCAGATCTGGATTATCAGTCCATTCGAGTCCCGGGACGGAGCGCCGACTGTGGAAGGCGTCGTTGACGGTGCGGACGAGCACCTCATCGGTGAGGCCGAGAAGATCGCTGTCGCCCTGGGTCGGATGTTCCCCGGGCTCTGCGAGGTGGTGCTGCACGATCTGCGGGATCCGCGGCACGCGATCCGGGCGATCGAGAACAACCTCTCCGGCCGCCAGGTCGGGGACTCCGCGACCGAGCTGGGGCTGGCGCGTATCGCCGATCCTGAGTACCCGAGTGTCCTTCAGAACTATCCGAACCGGTTCCCCGACGGCCGTCCCGTGAAGAGCACGTCCATCGGTCTCAAGAACGCCGCGGGCGAGTACATCGCGGCCCTGTGCCTGAACCTGGACGTCTCCGTGCTGTCGCCGGTCACGCTCACCCTGTCCCACCTGGTCGCCACGGAGACCGAGCACCGCGAGCAGCCGCCGGAGACCCTGCGGGACCGCAACACGCGCGAACTGCGCCACACCGTGGAGGAGTTGGCCGCGGAGCGCGCCGCCACACCCCGGTCGCTGAGCCGCCACGACAAGAAGGCACTCGTACGGCAGCTGCACCAGGACGGGTACTTCGACTCGCGGGACGCCGCGCAGACCATCGCGGATCTGCTCGGGGTGTCCCGGGCGACCGTCTACAACTACAGCAAGTGAAGGACGCCCACATGACCGCCGCCGAACCGAACCCGTCGACGAGGACCCTGTGAGCCCCGTGAGTCCTGAGGGCCCCGTGAGGACCCCCGCGAGCGCCGCCGCGCGCACCCTGGCCGACCCCGACACTCCGTTCGCCGTCGTCGACGTCCACAAGGTCAGGCGCAACGCCGAACGGCTGGCGGCCAGGGCCGACCGGCTCGGTGTCACCCTGCGGCCCCACGTGAAGACGGCCAAGAGCATCGACGTCGCCGCCCTCCTCCACGAAGGCGACAGGCCCTGCCCGGTCACCGTGTCCACCCTGGCGGAGGCGGAGGCGTTCGCCGACGGTGGTTACACCGACATCACCTACGCCGTCGGTATCGACCCCCACAAACTCCCGCGTGTCGTCGCCCTGTTGCGACGCGGTGTCACCCTGCGCGTCCTGCTGGACAGCGCGGAGCAGGCGGAGTTCGTCGCCGAGGCCTCGCGCCGGGCCGGGCTGTCCGTCCCCACCCAGATCGAGATCGACTGCGACGGCCACCGCGGCGGCCTCAGGCCCGATGCTCCCGGGCTCCCCGAGATCGGCCGCATCCTGCACGAAGCGGGCTGCCTGGACGGGGTGTTGACCCACGCCGGCGAGTCCTACTTCGCCCACACGGCCGAGGACCAGCGCCTGGCCGCGAGGAACGAACGCGACAGTGCCGTCGCCGCGGCCGAGCGGTTGCGCGCGGCGGGCCTGCCCGTGTCCACCGTCAGCGTCGGTTCGACCCCCACCGCCCATGCCGCCGAGGACCTCACCGGGGTCACCGAACTGCGGGCGGGCAACTACGTGTTCTTCGACCTGGTGATGGCCGGCCTCGGCGTCTGCCGCGTCGAGGACCTCGCCCTGTCGGTCGTCGTCACCGTCATCGGTCACCGCCCCGAGTTCGGGTGGATCCTCACCGACGGCGGCTGGATGGCCATGTCCCGCGACCGCGGCACCGCCGCCCAGGCGCAGGACCAGGGGTACGGGCTGGTCGCCGACCTCGACGGAAACCTCGTCCCGGGGCTGGTCATGACGGCCGCCAGCCAGGAACACGGCACTCTCACCGCCCGCGACGGCGCCCACCTGCCCGATCTGCCCATCGGCACCCGCCTGCGCGTCCTGCCCAACCACGCCTGCGCCACCGCGGCCCAACACCACGGCTACCACGTCGTCGACGACACGCGGCCGACGGCGGGCGCGCCGGTCGTCCAGGCCTTCTGGAGCCGCGTCAGCGGGTGGTGATCAGCCCGGCCACGCCGGCATGCCGGAGCGCCGCATCCCCCCGCCCCCGCCATCTCCGTCAATTGCGGGGATTCCGCACACATTTCCTCTCCGGCCTTTCGTCGAGCGTGCCCGCTATCGCGACACGCCGAGGGGGGTAATCGGTCATGCCCCGACGTGCAGGCGTAAAGTGCGGCGTGGGAGGGCAATCACCCTTGTGTAGATTGAGGCTTCTGGTATTAGAGAGGCCGTTTAAGGGGTAACTACCACCACGCGCGGGTGTTCAATCGTGGCGATGATCATGATGTGATCAGGGGGTGCCTGGGGCTACGTTGCCGCTGTGATCACCTCTCAACTCCCCGTAACGTCCCCCCCGCTGACCGAGACCATCGCACTGCGGCATCTGCTCTTCGGTACGCAGGCCGAGATCCATGAGCCATGGCGCCGCCTGTTCAGCTCCGACGTCTTCGCCTACCACGAGGGGCTGACGCATCAGGAGCGCACGGAACTGTCCTATCAACGCCTGCGGGTGGTGAACGCGGCGGTGTCCGACGCACAGGCCCTGGCCCGTGACCCGGTCGCCCTGAGCGCCCTGCACGAATGGGCCGGGGTGGTGGACGCCGGCATGACGACGATGGCCAGCATCCACTACAACCTGTTCCTCGGCAGCCTGCTCGAACACGACCACGAGGGGCGGGACTTGGGGCCGTACCTGCGGATGGAACGCACCGGCACCTTCCTGTGCACCGAGCAGGCACACGGCAACGACGCCCCCCAGTTGGAGACCACCGCGACCCTGGACCGGGCCACGGGCGGATTCGTGCTCACCACACCGACACGGGGGGCACGCAAATGGATGCCCAACACCTCCGTGGCCGGCGGCCCGAAGGACGCCCTGGTCGCCGCCCGTCTCGTGATCGACGGCAAGGACCAGGGCGTCTTTCTCTTCCTGACCTCGCTGACCGACGCCAACGGCCGTCATCTGCCGGGCGTGGAGGTGGAGTTGCTGCCCCAGACGGCCAGCAGCCCGGTCGACCACTGCGCCACCTCCTTCCACGGGGTGCGGCTGCCGCGGACGGCCATGCTCCAGGGCGAACACGGCCGGCTGACCGCCGAGGGTGAACTCGTCTCCTCCCTGGGGAGTCCGCGCAAGCGGTTCCTGCGTTCCATAGGCCGTGTCACCATGGGCAAGCTGTGCATGAGCGCCTACAGCCTCGGAGTGACACGGCACGCCCTGGCCGTAGCGATCCGCCACGCTCACCAGCGGGTCACTTCGGGCATGACCAGCGGACAGCGCGTGCCGCTGTTCACCCATCGCACCCACCACGCTCCGCTCGTGGAGGCGCTCGCCACGACCTACGCCGCCACCCTGCTGCAGCGCGGCGTCGTACGGCGCTGGGCGCAGGCGGCGGAAGGGGAGCGCGAGGAGGCCGACCGGCTCGTGGCCATCGCCAAGGGCTGGATCACCTGGCAGGCCCGGTCCGTGATGACCGAGTGCCGGGAACGCTGCGGCGCGCAGGGCCTGTTGCTCTCCAACGGAATCGCGGGGCAGCTCGCGGCCAACGAGGGCACGATCACCGCGGAGGGCGACAACACCGTCATCTGGGTCAAGGCGGCGGGGGAGATGCTGCTGGGCGGCTTCACTCCGCGCCCCCTCAGTGAGGTGCCCCCGGCCACCCGGTCCCTGCATGATCCGGCCCACCTGCACGACCTGATGGGAGACCTGGAGCGAATACGTCACGAGCGGGCCCGTGTGCGACTGCGCGCGAAACGGGCCGGCTCGCCCCTCGACCGCTGGAACGGCGCCTCCGGCGCGGCGCTGTCCCTGGTCGACGCCCACGTCCACCGGCTGGCCGCCCAGGAACTCCTCGCCGCGGCCACCCAGGCCACCGATCCGCAGGTGGGCCTCCTGCTGGACCACCTCCACCGGCTGTTCGCCCTGCGTTACGTGGCCGCGCACAGCGGTGAACTGCTCGCTCACGAGCGCATGACCGCCGAGCAGGTCCGATACCTGCCGGAGGTGCTGGAGGCCACCGTCGCGGCGCTGGCGCCGCACGCGCTGACGCTCACCGATGCCTTCGCCGTGCCGGAGGAGATCACGGCGCACCACCCCATGCTGCGATCCGAGGGGGTACCGGCCTGATCCTCTCCGGCACGTCCTGACCCGTCGGCAAACGTCCCGGGGCCGCGGAACACTCCGCGGCCCCGGCTTCTTGTTAAGCATTGGCTTATATAAGTGGTGAGTGGCATAGTGGCTCGCGTGCACGCGTTCGACGTACTCGGGGATCCGGTCAGGCGCCGGATATTGGAGCTGCTCGCCTCTGGCGAGCAGGCGTCAGGCGAGGTCAGTGCCGTGATCCGGGACGAGTTCGGGATCTCCCAGCCGGCCGTCTCGCAGCATCTGAAGGTGCTGAGGGACAGCGGCTTCGCCTCTGTCCGCGCCGACGGCACTCGGCGGCTGTACGCCGTCGAGACCGCGCCGCTCAGGCAGGTGGACGCCTGGCTGGAGCGCTTCCGGGGTTTCTGGGACCAGCGGCTCGACGCGCTCGGAACGGAGCTCGCGCGGGGAAAGCGCGAGCGCAGGACGCAAGGAGAGGTGACCGAGGATGAGTGAGATCGCCGACGAGATCAACCGTATGCACCGGCGGGTCGGCACCCGGCAGGTCGAGAGCGGTGAGGCGCGCACGGTCCTGCTGCGCCGTACGTACGACGCCGAGGTGGCCGACGTATGGGACGCGGTGACCTCCCCCGAACGGATCGCGCGCTGGTTCATGCCGGTCAGCGGCGAGCTCAAGGTCGGCGGCCGCTACCAGCTGGAGGGCAACGCCGGCGGCGAGATCCTCGAGTGCGTGGAACCCGAGCGGCTGCGGGTGAGCTGGCTGTACGGCCCCGACCCCGGCTTCAGCGAGGTCGAAGTGCGCCTCACGCCCGAGAGCGCGGAGCGCACGGTCCTCGAACTCGAGCACGTGGCCGTCGTACCGGACGACTTCTGGGACCAGTTCGGACCCGGTGCCGTCGGAGTGGGCTGGGACCTGGGGCTCTACGGACTCGCCCTGCACCTCGCGGGCGGCGCTCTCAGCAAGGAGGAGGCCGCGACCTGGCACACCACGCCCGAGGGCAGCGCGTTCATCACCGGCTCGGGCGAAGGGTGGGGCCAGGCGTACGCCGCCTCCGGAGCCGACCAGGAGACGGCGACGAGGACGACGGCCGCGACGATCGCGTTCTACACGGGAACGCAGGCCTGACGCCGTGCCCTTGCTCAGGCGGTGCGCAGGGTGCGGCGCGCGAGCTCGTACGCCGGGAGCATCTCCTCGTGCTCCTCGGTGTCCAACCCGCCGAGGTGCACCACCACCGGCCCGTCCGCGGTCGTGACGGCGAAGGCGCTCTCCTTCTTCGTCTCGTCCAGGAGCTCGCTGGAGTACAGGTACTCGACCTCCACACCCGAGACACCGCCGGACGTGAAGGTGCGGTACTTCTCCTTGGTCACCCCGTCCTCGGCCGCGAGGAACGCTTCCAGCACGGCCCGTGTGTCGGCGTCGCCGGATTTCCCGGCCCATACGCGGAGGAAGCCGATGTTGCCCGCGGGCTTCGCGTCGATCTCGCAGGCCAAGGAGACGGGCCCCTGGCTCAGAGGCGCCTCCACGGCCTCCGCCTTCCAGCTCTTGGCGATGTCGAAGGTGACGGGCAGCTCGCACGCCGAACCGGCGGCGCCGATCGTGCCGCCGCTGGTCGGGGCCGTGTCGTGCTGTCCGGACGTCTCCGCCGTCGCCGACGGGCGCGCGGACGCCTTCGAGTCGTCCCCCTCAGCGGCCGCCGAACAGCCCGTCAGCACACCTGCCAGCAACGCCACATGGGCCATCCGAAGCCCTGTGTTCCCCGCCCGGACCAGCATGGCCGTGTCTCCCTCTGTTCAGTGGTGGTACTGGAACGAGTCAGGTTAGGTGGCAGGAATAACGAATCGTGCAGCGAGGGGGAAGCGTTGTTGAGCTTCGAGGACTACTGCGAGGCGATCGTCACCCAGACCGACCTGCTCGCCCGCCACGTCAAGGGCGCGGACCCGACCGCTCCGGTGCCCACCTGCCCCGGCTGGGACCTGGGCCGGCTGCTGCGGCACGTGGGCGGTGACCACCGGTGGGCGGAGAGCATCGTACGGACCCGGGCCACCGCGCCGATCGACGACGGCATGGTCAACGACCCGGCCGCCTACGCCCACCTGGACGGCTCCGCGCTCGGCGGCTGGCTCGTGGAGGGCGCCGCACGGCTGGCCGGAACCCTGCGGGCGGCCGGCCCCGACACGCCGGTCTGGACGCCCGCCGATGAGCAGCTGGTCGAGCAGTCCGCGCTGTTCTGGGCCCGGCGCATGACGTACGAGACCCTGCTGCACCGCGCCGACGCGGCACTCGTGACCGGCGCGGAGTTCGAGGCCGAGGAGTCTCTCGCGGTGGACGCCGTGGAGGAGTGGCTGGAGTTCTCGACCGTGCCCGAGGCCTACGCACCCCTGCCCGGCGTGCCGGAGCTGCTGGGTCCCGGGCGTGCCCTGCGCTTCGACGCGGGGTCGGCGGGGGAGTGGCTGCTCGACCTCTCCGGGGAGCGGCCGGTATGGCGGCGCGGGTCCGGCGAGGCGTCGGTGAGGGTGCGCGGGCCGGTGACGGACCTGCTCCTGTTCCTCTACGCCCGCCCGGCGCCCGGGGTCGGGACGCGAGGGGACTCGGAGCTGCTGGACCTGTGGCTCGGCCGCACCCGGTTCTGGCTGGAGGCGTGAGCGCACGGAGGGGCCGGTGTGGCCGAAGCCACGTGCCAGGGGAGACCGGAGCCATGTCCTCCCGGCGGGACCGCGGCTACCGTTTCGCGCAGTCCCCTCTCCCACCAGCACCTCGGGCGGCCCGGCAGTGCAAGCAGATCTCTCTCCGGTCATCGCGGCGACCACTCACTGGCTGACCCGCGCCTTTCCGCCGTCGGGCGGCGCACTGGCCGCCGCGCTGTGCGAGGTGCAGGCGCGGCAGGCCGTGACGGTCGCCGCGTGGCTGCGCTACCCGACGGCGATGGACGCCGCGCTCGTCGGCATGGCGGGCCCGGGAGGCTCCGCCCGCCTCGACTGGGTCACCGGCGCGGACAATGCCGACGACCGGGACGCCGAGGAGCATGCCTGGCGCAGCTGGGTGGACGAGGTCGTGGCCAGCTGGGCGGCCTGTCTGCTCACCGACCCCGACCTGGCCGAGCTGGCGGTGGCCGGGATAGCGGCGGGCGAGCACACGACGGGCACGCCGACCGTGTTCCGCCGCCTGCTCGCCCCGGACGCGACGGACCGGCAGGCCGCCGCCCTGCTCCGCCACCCCGACCTGCTCGCCTCGGTGGCCGGGCTGCACCGGGGCGAGCTACTGGGCCGACTGGGGTCGGACGAGGCGCTCGCCGCCTGAGGACGGGCGCGGGCGCGCGCGGCGGGGCGCGCCGGGCGTTCTCGCCTGACCCTCCGACCGGGCACAGCGGCGTCGGTCGTGCGGTGCCGCCCGCCCGCGTTCCCGGGCAGCGTCTGGTGCCAGTGGGTGCCAGTGCCCGCTGACGAGACCGACGTCAGCGGCGTCCTGGTGTGGCCTTTGGAGACGTTCCGAGGGCTCCAGCTGTGGTCCTGCCGGTGTCTTGTGACGAGGCCGAGGTCGGCTGCGTCCTGCCGGGCCACCTGGTGACGTTCAGAGGGCCCCAGCTGTGCCATGCCGGGGCCCTCTGCTGACGTCCGAGGATTGCCGCGCCATGCCGGAGGCCTCTGGTGACGGCCGAGGTCAGCCGGGCGCGGTCAACGTTGTTCTGGCCGTGGCCCGAAGCTCAGTCGTCCTTGCCCCGGCCCGACATGGCGTCCCTCAGCCGGTCGACCAGGCCGGCTCCCGGAGCGAGCAGCTTGTTCGCCGGAGGGGTGTCCGGGGCCGAGGGGTGCGGGCGGGTCGGTGCCATCTTCTTGGCGCGGCGTACCTTCTCGCCCAGTTCGTTCAGCTCCTTGTCCGAGCACGCGACACGCAGCTGCGGGAAGAGGGTCTGCTCCTCCTCGGCGATGTGGGAGCGGACCTCGCTCATCAACTCGCCCACGATCCGGTCGAACTCGGGATCGTCCGCCTCGCACCCCTCCAGGTCCTTCATGAGCTGCTCGGCCGTGGAGTGGTCCTCGATCTCCCGGTCGGCCATGGTGTTCCCGTTGACCAAGTGCTTGCGCACCGCCGGGTAGAGGTACTCCTCCTCCGCGACCGAGTGCCGGACCAGCTCCATGGTGGCCTGATCGGCGTACACCTTGCGGCTCTTCTCACCGGGCGCCAGCGCCTCGATCTTCCCGAACAGCTCCTCGACCTCGCGGTGATCGGTCACCAGCTCGTCGATGACGTTTCCTCCGTGTCCCATGTTCGTTCACCTCCGTCCGTCGAGTGCCCGGGGCCGCACTCCCTATGCCTGGTCAGAGGCTTGTGAGGACCTGCGGTGACAGTTGTCTGATCAGGGTGTTGGTCCAGCGCATCTGCCGCAGCGTCTGCGGATGACACGCCGACGCCAGCTCCAGCAGCCGTTCGTCCCGGGTCGCCTGGGCGGCCTGCGCGAGCATCGCTGGCCGTCGCAGCCGAACGACTCCTTCAACGCCTCGGCCGCGGTCGCCGTGCACAGCCGCGTGTTGCCGTCGAGATGGTTCGTGCCGATACCCGCCCGGGCCAGCACCGCGAGCGTGTAGTACTCCTCCAGGAACAGCTGCCCGCTGGTGTAGAAGCCGATCGAGCCGGGCCCGCGCTCGTCGAGCAGCTCGCGGGTGCGTCCGGCCACCAGCTCCATCGCGGTGGCCCAGTCCGTCGCCACGAGATGCCCGTCGCGCCGTACGAGCGGCCTGGTCAGCCGGTCCGACGAGGCGTTCGCCTGCCAGCCGAAAAGGTCCTTCGGCCCGAGCCTGCCCCGGCTGACGCGGTCCGCCGCCCGTCCTCGCACGCCCGCCATACGGCCGTCGACGACGGCGATGTCCATGGCGTCCCCGCCGGAGTGCAGGAGCGACGCCGCCCCACCCACCTCTGCACGGCACCGGGCTCGACGCCGTCCGCGAGATACGTGTCCACCCTGGACGGCCAGGCCTCGTGGCGCCCGTACGGCAACCGGGCACCCCAGGGATCCGCGATCCGGTCCGCCTTCATGAAGGCCTCCCTGACAACGCCGCTCATCGCTCCTGAGTACCCGGACCCCGGTGCCGGTAACGGTGGGTGTAAGGCGGGCCGCTCGATGGAACCCGCTCCAGGACGCAGGCGTACGACGCTCCCAGGAGGCCGATGTGACCGACGCCGTGGACGAGGTGCTCGCGCGAGTGCGCGGAGAGGTGGCCGCACGGGCGGATCGGCTGTGGGACATGGCGCGGATGCTGCACTCCGACCCGGAGTACGCCTTCGAGGAGCACCGGGCGGCGGCGCTGCTGTGCGGGGAGCTCGAATGGGCGGGGTTCAAGGTCCAGCGGGACGTGGCCGGGCTGCCCACCGCGTTCACCGCACGCTCCGGTACGAGGCCCCGCCCCGCGGTGGCCCTGATGCTGGAGTACGACGCCCTGCCCGGCCTCGGCCACGCCTGCGGCCACAACCTGATCGCCGCGGCGGGTCTGGGCGCCGCCCTGGCCGCCCGAGCCGTACTCGACCGGGACGCGGGCACCGTGTGGGCCATCGGCACACCCGCGGAGGAAGGCGGCGGAGGCAAGGTCGCCGAGACCGACGCCGGGGTGTTCGACGACCTCGACGCGGCCCTGATGTTCCATCCCGGCGTGCACAGCTGGCAGTGGGCGCCGCTGACCGCGCAGGCCCAGTACCGGGTCGGGTTCCACGGGCGCTCCGCCCACCCCACCGGGAACCCCACCGAGGGCATCGACGCCCTCGCCGCGCTCATCCAGCTGTTCAACACGCTGGCCGTGATCGGCCGCAGGCTGCCCGAGGGCTCGCATGTGCAGGGCATCGTCACGGACGGCGGCAGGGCGACCAACATCGTCCCCGAGTACGCGGAAGGTCTGTTCGGCCTGCGCGCGGTGACGACGGCCGCCCTGGAGGATCTGGCGGGGGAACTGCTGACCTGCGCCCAGGGGGTGGCGCGGGCGACGGGGACCACGGTCACCGTGGAACGCGCGACACCGCGGTACGAGCACTTCCGGAACAGTGCGGTCCTGTCCGCTCGGTTCGCCCGGCACCTGGCGGCGACGGGCATCTCGGTGACACCGCCGGAACCGGGCGTCTACCTGGGTTCGTCCGATGTCGGGAACGTGAGCGGTCGGGTGCCCGCCATCCACCCGTTCGTGGCGATCATGGAGGAGGACGGCTCCGACCACACAACCGAGTTCGCCGTCGCCGCCGGATCCGAACGGGGCCGTCAGGTGATGCTCGCCGCCGCCGAGGCACTGGCCTGCACCGCGGTGGAGGTGCTGCTCCGTCCGGAACTGCGGGACGAGGCGTGGGAGCACCACGACCGGGCGTCCGTCCGCAGTTGAGACACCGTCAGTCGACGTGGTCCGTCGACGTGGTCAGTCGACGTTCAGGTGGTACACGTTGAACGCCCGCCGGATCACCGGCTGGGCCACATTGCGCACCCGCACCCCGCCGGCCGTCATCCCGTGCTCCGTGCCGGCGTGGGCGTGTCCGTGCACGCTCAGGTCGGCTCCGGCGGTGTCGATCGCCTCGGCGAGCAGATAGGTGCCGAGGAACGGATAGATCTCCGGCGGCTCACCGGCGAGGGTGTCGGCGACGGGGGAGAAGTGGGTGAGCGCGACCCGGGTCGCGCAGCCCTGCCGGTCCAGTTCCTCCAGCGCGGTGCGCAGTCCGTCCGCGCAGCGCCGTGAGTACCGTACGAACTCCTTCATCAGCGGTTCGCCGAACTCCCCGGCGCTGCGCCCCACGAACCCGCCGCCGAACCCCTTCGTCCCGGCGACCCCCACGCGTGTGTCGCCGCACTCGACGACCGTCCCCTCGCCCTCCAGCACCCGCACACCGGCGTCCTCCAGGAGTGCGGCGACCTTCTCGGGCTGCTCGTCGTGGTGGTCGTGGTTGCCGAGGACCGCCACGACGGGCACCGCGAGACCGCGCACCTCCTGGGCCACCACCCGGGCCTCCTCCGGCGTGCCGTGGCGGGTGAGGTCGCCGGCCAGCAGGAGCAGGTCGGCGCACTCGGGCAGGGTGTCGAAGGCGGGGCGCAGCAGGCCCTGGCTCTCGGGTCCCATGTGGATGTCCCCCACGGCGGCGACGCGGATCACGGCAGCTCCTCCGCATGATCGGGCGTGGCGTTCTCCGCCACCACCACATCGGTGTGCACGGCGAGGCCGTCGAGCTCCTCGCGGACGGTCCGCAGCACGGTCTCCCGGCACTGCGCGGAGGGCACCGTTCCGGTGACCACGACCGCCCCGGCCCGCACCTCGGCGCGGACTCCCAGCTCGCCGAGCTCCTCGGCGGCCAGCCGGTCACGCAGGTGGGCCACGCGGTACTCGACGTTCTCCTCGGAGTGTTGATCCAGAGGCTCGCTCATGACCGTCCCTCCCTCGTGCTCGGCTCGATGACCTCCAGGCGTTCCAGGAAGTAGAAGAACGCGTCCGGCATCGGCGCGTCCCCGCAGTCCCTGCGTACGGCCTCCCAGTCGACCTTCTCCCGAAGTGCGCGCGCGATCGGCAGGACCGCTCCGAAGTCGCAGTGGTGCTCGGAGAAGGCGGACAGCAGGCTGTGCAGCAGGTCGGTCGGGGACAGCACCGGCATGAACACCGAGTCCACGGAGAGTTCGTCGGCCCGCGACAGCAGTTCCGTGGTGACCGGCTGGTGCGCGAGCTCGAAGATCAGGTCGACCTGCTGGCCCATGCAGTCGGCCTTCAGCAGCCAGTCCTCCGGCGGCGTCCGGACTTCCAGGCCCGCCCCACGGAGGGTCTCGGCCACGGACTGCGCGTCCTCGGGGAGGATCGCGAAATCGACGTCGTGCTGGAGGTTCTGGGCGCCGCCATGGGCGTACACGGCGACGCTGCCCGCGAGCGCGAACGGGTGCCCTTCCCGTTTCAGGATCGCGCCGACCTGCTTGGCCGCCTCCAGGATCGCCTGGTTGCGGTCGACCGGCAGCGTCGAGGCGAGCGCGTCGGCGCTCTCCGTCGCCAGTCGCAGTCCGGCGACGCCCCGGTGGCGGTCGACGTCGTCGTCGGCGTGCTGCGTCATCAGTGCCCCCTTCCAGACCGGCCCGCACCCGAGGGGCCGTGACGGCGACCCTCGAGTACCCGGGGCGTCGCCTTCGACACGGGGTCGGCATGCGGCCGGTGGATGCGTCGGCCTACGGTTTCCAGATGCGACAGGGCCGCTTGGCCGGCGAGTCCCGACTCCGGTTACTGGCGGGTCACATGGGTCTGTAAGATCCACTTCGACCAATGCAAGCCCTATCTGGGGGAAACAACTCATGACCAAGCGCATTTCCGCCCTGGCCGTCTCCGCGGCCATCGTCGGAGGCTTCTTCATCACCTCGATGCCCGCTCACGCCGCCACGTCGGCCGACCGGGGCGAGGTATCCGTCACGGCCGCCGTCACCTGCGACACGAGCCAGCTGCGCCAGCAGATCGCCAACCTCAAGACCAAGGCCGCGAAGCTGAAGCAGCTGGGGGAGACCGCGGCGGCCAAGAAGGCGCTCAGCGACGCGGCCGCCCTCCAGAAGAGGCTCGACGCGTGCATCAAGGCTGACGACGACGCGAGCAAGCCGTTCCCCGGATAAGTTTCCGGTTTCCAGGTGTGGCGCTGCCCGCCCCGTTCCAGGGATGGGCAGCGCCACACGCTTGCCCGGCCGCTGACGCCGTTACGCGCGACTGCGTCACCTCAGGAGCGGCATTTCGTCGGTTCCCCGGCTGGAGGGGGGCGGCTTTCGGGGTTGGGCGGGTCGGCCTCCGGGCGGTGGAAGTGTCGGTCTTCGGGCGGGGGCGCGTCGGGCTCCCGTCAGGGGCAGGTTGGGTTCCGGCTGTGGGTGCGTCAGCTTTCCGGCCGGGGGAGGGCCGGCCTTCGGCCCGTGGAAGTTTCGGGCTCCCGTCAGGGGCAGGTCGGCTCCGGCTGTGGGTGCGTCGGCCTTCCGGCCGGGGGCGGGTCGGTCTTCGGCGGGGCAACGCGTCGGGCTCCCGCCAGGGGGCACGTCAGCCTTCGGCCGGGGATGCGTCGACTCCGGCCGGGCGGTGCCGCAGGCTCCGGCCGGGCGAACTCGGTCGAGCGAGTCCTTGGGAAGTCAGTCGAGCAGCCCACGGGACCGCAAGAGCGGCAGGACCTGATCCCGTACGGCGGGGGCCAGTGTCAGGTCGGGCTCCCGGCCGGTGATCCAGCGCATCGCGGACAGTTCGGCGGCGGGGCGGGGCAGGTCGGTGATCGTGGTGGCGTAGACCGTCATCGACATCGGGATCCGCTCCAGCGCCGCGAGCGCCCGGACCTCCTGGAGGGGGCTGAAGGCCACGGGGACGACACCGAGTTCCTCCCACAGTTCGCGCAGGAGTGCCGTCTCCAGGTCCTCGCCCGGATCGGGCTTGCCGCCC
Organism: Streptomyces canus; assembly: GCF_001514145.1. Classification (GTDB taxonomy): domain Bacteria; phylum Actinomycetota; class Actinomycetes; order Streptomycetales; family Streptomycetaceae; genus Streptomyces; species Streptomyces canus. The sequence goes on along the minus strand of NZ_KQ948656.1, from coordinate 760,815 downwards.
GGCAGGTAGAAGACATCGGGTGCCGCGGTCTTGCTGACGACGAGAAGGCGTCCGGATCGGATGATCACGGCGGCGGCCACGACGAGGGAGCCGCCGTCGGACTCGGTGACGTGCTCGCTCATTCCGCGGGCCAGCCGTCCCGCCCCGCCAGATGCAATACCAGCGCGGCGATGTTCCAGGCGTCGTCCTCGCCGCGATGATGTCGTCCTTCGAGCGGCAGCCCGGCAAGGCCGAGGGCCTGTGCCATCCCGGGGCGCTTGCGCAGGCCGTGTACCTCGGTGAAGACCGCCTTGGCGTTGGTGTGGCGGCTCCCGAAGGGATACGGCGTCCTCGTGGCCCCGCACTGCCGGGTGAACTGGTGACGGTCGTAGTCGCCCCAACTCGCCCACGGCCGCGCGCCGGAGGCGTGTTCGGCGGCCAGCAGCCGGCACGCCTCCCCGAACGGCAGCCCCCCGTCGACCTCGTCCTGGGTGAGCCCGGTCAACTCCGTGCAGAAGCCGCTGACTACGGACCGGGCGGGCCGCACCAGGATCCGGTGCCGCTCCACCCGCTCGGCTGTCGACAGGTCCACGACGGTCAGCCCGATCTCGATGATCTCGCTGACCGCGCCCGGGGGAGGGGAGCCGGGCCAGCATGTGGCTTCGACGTCGACGACGTTCAGGAGGCGCCGGCAGCTCGCGCTGTTCATGACGAGAACCGTAGGGGCGCAGTTGTGTACGAGTCACCTCGTTTTCCCTGCACAGAGGTTCGGGAGGGGATGGTGGAACCCGGTGCTCCGTATGAGAGTGCTGTGAATTTCCGAGACGCTTGAACACGGGGGGCCCGCCGTCCGTATGGGGCGAGGGATTTGCATGCCCGGAGAGCCGATACGCGCAGGAGTACTTCCGTGGGACGCAGCAATCGCAGACGACCGACCGGCGCACGACGTGCGACCTTCGCCGCAGTGGCCCTGATGCTGGGGGGTGGTGGCCTGGTCGCGGCGAATGTGTACGCCTCCGCCACGGAGAGCGGCACGCCGCAGCAGACGTCGTGGGGAGCCGTCACGATCGACTGCCCGGACGTCGGGGACACGCTCACCAGCGTGCCCGACGAGTCGAGGGCAGACGTCGACAAGGAACTCGCCCAGCTGGACCAGCAGATAGCCGAGGCCTACCAGCAACTCCAGGACCCGTCGGTGCAGAACCGCGAGGACGCGCAGAGTCGTATCGTCGACCCGCTCCAGGAGAACCGCGCCGCCACGATCCAGCGCATCAGCGCCGCGCTCGAAGGCACGGGAGAGCAGCCGGACGGCCTCGGCGACATGGCCGGCTGCACCCTGCGAGAGACCGACAACGAGAACGGCGACGGTCAGGACCAGCAGCAGGGCGACGGTCAGGATCAGGGAGACCAGCAGGGCGACGGCCAGAACCAGGACGGTCAGCAGGGCGACGACCAGCAGGGCGACGGCCAGGACCAGGGCGGTCAGCAGGGCAACGGCGGGCAGGCGGGCAACGGCCCCGTCGCCGCGGACTACGCCGACATCAACAGCGCTCCATCCGCCGGTCAGGCGCCGCAGGCTCAGGGCGACGCCTCCCGTGGAACCTTCGTCACCAGCTGCGGTGTGAACGCGAACGGCCTGTTCAACTCCGACAACGTCATCGTCGCCCCGGGTGTCTCCAACGGCGCCCACCACTTCCACGACTACATCGGCAACCAGTCCAACACCGCCTTCGCGAGCGACCAGGACCTGGCGAACGCCGAGACGAGCTGTGTCGACCAGGGCGACAAGTCCACGTACTACTGGCCCGTGATCCGGCTCCAGAACGGAACACAGGAACAGGACGCCAACTCGCCCGGCGGCGGCGTCGAGGGCAACGCCGGCGAGATCGTCACCCCCAAGGAAGTGACGCTGACGTTCGTGGGCAACCCCCGCAGCAAGGTCACCGCGATGCCGCGTCTGTTGCGTATCATCACCGGTGACGCCAAGGCGTTCGTCAACGGCACCGCCAACGCCAACGCGTCCTGGAGCTGCACCGGGTTCGAGGACCGGCAGCTGAAGGACAAGTACCCGCTGTGCCCGCAGGGCAGCGACGTGGTGCGCACCTTCAAGTTCCAGAGCTGCTGGGACGGCCGCAACATCGACAGCGCCAACCACCGCACCCACGTGGCGTTCGCCCAGAACGACGGCACCTGCCCGGACGGCTTCGAGGCCATCCCGCAGCTGGTCCAGCGGATCGTCTACGACGTCGACGCGCCGAGCCTGAACGACGGCGGCCGCACGACTCCGCTGTTCGCGGTCGACTCCTTCCCGGAGCAGCTGCACAAGCCCGTCACCGACCACGGCGACTTCATCAACGTCTTCGACGAGGACCTGATGAACGAGATGGTCGGCTGCATCAACGACGGCCGTGAGTGCGGTGCGGGCACAGGCCAGGACGACCCGGGCAACGGCGACAACGGCAACGGCGACAACGGTGGCGACAACGGCAACGGCTCCACCCCGGACCCCGGCGCCAGTCAGGACCCCGGTAACGGGAACGGAAACGACAACGGCTCCGAGGACAACCCCGGAAACGACGACGAGCCGCAGCAACAGCCCACGCCGACCACCGAAGCCCCCGCAGGCGACCAGACGACCGCTCCCGCAGCCGACCAGCCGAAGACGTACAGCTCACCCACCGCCCACAGCACCACCGCGCCTTCGCCCGAGACCGCGAACGGCACCGGCAACGGCCAGGCGACCCAGCCCGCCGCCCAGGACGACACCGCGACCGACGATCCCGGGACCGGCACCACCGGAGCCGTCGCCCAGCCCCCGCTCGCCGCGCAGCCCGAGCCTCAGGGCAGTCAGAGCAGTCTCGCCGAGACCGGCACCCAGCTGTGGCCGGCCGCACTGGGCGCGATCCTCCTGATCTCCGGTTTCGTTCTCCTACGACGCACCAGCCGCCGCTCGATGTGACACCGGCCGGCACGCACGACTGGCAGGGGGTGGCCGTCCGCCGCACAGCTCCACCGGCGGACGGCCACCCCCTGCTCGGCGCTCGGCTGGGAAACGGGGCCTGGCACCTCTGAAATCGACGTGAGCCCATTCCCGGTCCGGGAAACCGAATCCGACCGCACCCCCGGCGGCCGCCCCGGGAGATGCCGTTGTACCCGCAAACTAAGCTGAACAAGGGCGTCCGCTGATCCCGAAGGGGCGAATTCACGGCACCACTGGGTGCCCTGGCCACTGGTCCGTATGCAGCAGCACGGGAAGCACGAGACCGGGGCTGCCGTGAGGCTTGACGGGCCATGCCGTCCCACCCCCGGGAGCCTCCATGCCTCCACGCCGATCCCGCCTGCGAGCGGCGTCCGCCCTCGCGGTCTGCCTGGCCGCGCTGTCCCCGGCGATGGGCTGCACCGCCGCCGACGCCTCGGGCAACCAGACGCTTCAGCGTCAGCTCGACGACTTCGTGCGCCGCCCCGGCGGCCCGCCCGGAGCCATCGTCGTCCTGCGGACCGAGAAGGGGACCCGAATCGTGCGCGCCGGAGTCGCCGACACCCGCACGCGCCGCTCGCCCCGGCCCGACGACCACATGCGCATCGCGAGCACGGCCAAGGCCTTCAGCGGGGCGGTCGCCCTCACCCTGGTCGACCGCCGCACCCTGCGCCTGGACGACACCCTTCGCAAGCGCCTGCCCCAACTCCCCGCCGCCTGGGGATCAGTGACGCTTCGTCAACTCCTGAACCACACCAGCGGCCTGCCGGACTACTCCCGGAGCGCCGGGTTCCTCGACGAACTACGGGCCGACCCGCGCCACCACTTCGACTCCCGGCACCTGCTCGACTACATCGCCGACCAGCCCCTGCTCTTCAAGCCGGGCACGCAGTACCGCTACTCGAACTCGGACAACATCGCCGTAGCACTCATGGCGGAGGCGGCGACCCATACACCGTACGAAGAACTCCTGCGTCAACGCGTCTACGGGCCGCTGAGCCTGCACTCCACCAGCCTCCCGCAGGGGTACCGGATGCCGAAGCCCTATCTGCACGGCTATGACGTGAGCCCGTCGGCGTCCCCGCAGGACGTCAGCGAGGTCATCGGCATGTCGGGCGTCTGGGCCTCCGGAGGCATCGTCTCCACGCCGAACGACATGACCCGCTTCATCCGGGGTTACGCGGGCGGACGGCTCTACGGCGGGAAGGTCGTCGAGCAGCAGCGGCAGTGGGTCAAGGGCGCGTCCGAGCCCGCCGGGCCGGGCCGCAACTCCGCGGGTCTTGCCGTCTTCCGCTACGAGACGCGATGCGGTGTCGTCCTGGGCCACACCGGCAACACGCTCGGTTATACCCAGTTGATCGCGGGCAGCCCCGACGGCCGTCGTTCACTGACGTTCTCGGTCACCGCCCAGATCACCCAGTCCGCCGACGCCGAAGGGCTGCGGAAAATGCGCGCACTTCAGGAGAATTTCATCTGCGAATTGTTGCGCGGAAAAAACCAATAACGTCTCCTGAGGCCGCAGGGTTTCAACTCACCACGATTTCCCAGGTGTCGACGGCGTAATGGACCGACATTCCGTTGCGTGCGTACAACTCGGGGGCGCCGGTGGCGTTTTCGGTGTCCACGCCGAGGCCCACGGTGTCCCGCCCCCGGGCCGCGAACGCCGCGAACGCCTGACGCAGCAGCAGTCCGCCGAGGCCCCGGCCGCGGGCCTCTCGGACGACGCCCAGGCTGCGGATCCACCCCATGGCCTCGCGGTCGTCGCGGGCGATCAGGAAGCCGACGTCCCCGAGGTCCTCGGTGGAGACGAGCCACACCAGGGACCAGTCGAGCCGGTCGGCGTGGATGTCGTGCAGCCACCGTTCGTAATCGCGCGGCTGGAAGTCGAAGTGCTCGGCGAACGTGGCCTGGTAGAGGGCGTGGGTCTGCTTCCGGTCCGCCTCGTCGGCGCAGGCCCGCACCCGCACGCCCGCGGGCGGCTCGGGCACCAGGTCCCCGCTCCCGCGCAGCGCCCGCTCCAGTACGTGATAGCGCCGTACCACTGACCAGCCTCGCGCCCGTATCAGCGCGAGGTCGGTCGTGGGCGCCGAGTTGAGGTGCAGATGGAGCACGGCCTTCGAGGCGCCGTTCGCCCGGGCCTTCTCCAGTGCCCTGGTCTCGATCGCCTCCAGGAGGAGTACGCCGGCCTGCTGGTGGTCGGGCAGCACATAGTGGTCGGCGCTGATGCGCTCGCCCTTCGAGTCGTCCCACACCAGGGCGTACGCCACCAGTCGGGCTCCGTCGAAGGCCAGCCAGGAGTCGCGGTCGAGGTCGGTCTCGGGCTGCCCCAGATCGGACTCCACCGTGTGCAGATCGGTCTCGGGCCGACCGACCTCGATCCGGTCGATCTCGTTGAGCAACTCGGTGACGGCCGGCGCGTCGGTGGGCGCGGCAGCGCGCAGGAGATAGGGCATGAGGCAAGGGTCCGGGGCGGGCTCGGCGGCCGCAAACGAGTTTTCACCGAGGGGCCGGAGAGTGTTCTCGAAGCCTTGGTAGGGTGCGCGTGTTGATCATGAACGGAACGGTGGGCAGGGTGAGGGCGGGCGGCGGCGACTGCTGACGGTGGCCGATGAGGCCTTTGCGGGATCTTTGTGGAGAGTCGTCAAGTGTGGCACCTGATACGCCTGTTGACACTGTGACGGCTGATAAGATCATTACACTTTTCAGTAGGCTGATGACGCGTCATACGCGCGTACGGGGACAGCCAAAACGGCCCCATCGTGAAGGAGTGACGGTTGGTCCGCCGGTAAGGTCCGCGCCGCACGGTGGCGGGCATTCCCGGGGCCCATGCATGGTCAGTCTCCCGACGCGAGGCGACTTGAAGAGAGTCTCATGACGTCATTGTTCGAAGATCCACTCCTGTGGATCCTGCTCGTGGTACTCATCGCTGCGATTTTCGCAGTGATGCGCGCACGGAGAACCAACATCCAGCTCCGCGCGAACAACAACAAACTGCACGGCGACGTGGCGAGTGTGCGAGGTCAGCTCGCCGAGCTCCAGACGACCTACTCGTCGGTGAGCGCGCGGCACGCCGCGGATCTGGAAGAGGTGCGCAAGGACGCCGAGTCGGCGACGAAGGCGACCCTGAAGTCGGCCGTCGGCACCCTGGCGACTCTCGCCGAGGAGCAACTGGCCCTGCTCGACGGCCTCCAGCAGAAGTACGGCGACGACCACGCGGTCCTCGGCGACCTGATGCTGGTCGACCACACCGGCAGCCAGTTCAGCCGCCGTACCAAGGGCATCTCGGTGCTCTGCGGAGGCTGGCTCGGCCGGCGCGACCGGGACGCCTCGGTGTACGACGTCGCCCGCAGCGCCCAGGGGCGGATCCGCGACTTCGAGCGGGTCAAGGTCCACTCGCAGGCCAACGTCGCGATCACCAGCCGCGCGGTCGAACCGGTCGCCATGGTCCTGGCCGAACTGCTCGACAACGCCACCAAGTACAGCGCCCCCGGCACCCCCGTCGAGATCAACATCCAGGCCGTCCCGACCGGGATATGCCTGATCGTCGACGATGCCGGTCTCGGTATGGACCAGGAGACCAAGGCCCGCGCCGCGTCCCTGCTGACCACCGGCGGATCCGTGGACATCACGAGCCTCGGCGACCCGCCCAAGTTCGGCTTCGCCCTCTCCGGGAAGCTCGCCGCCCACTACGGGTTCCACGTCTCCGTCGACGCGGTCTCCCCCTACGGCGGTGTGCGTGCCGTGATCCGGGTGCCCGAGAACCTTCTGACGGCGGACGTGCCCGCACCCGCACCCGTCGAACTCGACGAGCACGAGGGCGAGCCCGCGGCGGCCAAGCCGACCCCCGTCGCCTCCCTCGTCGTCGGACAGACCGCCGGAGGCCTCCCCAAGCGCCGCCGGCGGCGCAACGGCTCCGTCTCCGTGGTGGCCTCGCCCGGCGCGGACGTTCCCGACCTGGACGCGGCCGGCGAAGAGACCGCCTCGCGGCTCAAGGCATTCGCTCGCGGAACCCTGCTCGGGCGGGACTCGGACAACACGGAAGGACCTCAGAACCAGTGAATCCCGATCTGTCGTGGGTGCTGAACGACGTGCTCGAGGTGCGCGGAGCCCGCCACGCCATCCTCGTCTCGGCGGACGGCCTGCTGATGCAGCGGTCCGACGGCATCGTCCGTGACGACGCGGAACGCAACGCCGCCGCGATGAGCTCCCTGCAGTCCCTGTGCCGCAGCGTCGCCCCCTTCGTCGGCGGCGGCAAGGGCCTCTGGAAGCAGACACTGATCGAGTTCGACGGCGGATGGATCTTCCTCATCGCCGGGGGCAGTGGCTCCTACCTCGCCGTCTCCACCGCTCTGGACGTCGACATGGAGGCCATGTCGATCCGGATGCAGAAGACGGTGGGCGCGCTGACCAAGGCGATGAGCGCCATTCCGCGCCAGAACACCGGCGTAGACGCATGACCTGGCCCGGCGAGGACGCTCCGGTAACCAGCGACTTCGTCCGCTCCTACGTCATCACCGGCGGTCGTCGTCTCCCCTCCGACGACGACCTGGCCCTGCACACGCTGGTGTGCCTGGCCCCCGACCGGACCCTGCCGCTCGGGGCCGGACCCGAGGTACGGGCGATCTGGGAGCTCTGTTCGGGCGGCTACCTGTCGGTCGCCGAAGTCGCCGGTCATCTGGGACTGCCGGTCGGCGTGGCCCGACTGCTGCTGTCCGATTTATTCGAACAGGGGCACCTCCTGCGTCGCGCTGAACCGGCCCCCGCCCAGCACGTTCCCCGAGCGATACTCGAGAAGGTTCTGCATGGACTCGAAACCCTCAACATCGGCTGACCCCGGGGCGAACGGCTCCATCTACGTGTCCGCCGACGTGACCACCGCCGCGAAGATCCTGGTGGTCGGACACTTCGCCGTGGGCAAGACGACCTTCATCGGGTCTCTGTCGGAGATCACTCCTCTGCGTACCGAGGAGAAGATGACCCAGGCGTCCATGCACGTCGACGACCTGCGCGGGGCGCCGGAGAAGGCGACCACCACCGTGGCGCTGGACTTCGGCCGGCTGACCCTGAGCGACGAGCTGGTGCTGTACCTGTTCGGCACCCCCGGACAGCAGCGCTTCATGCAGCTGTGGGAGGACATGGCCCGCGGTGCGCTCGGCGCCCTGCTCCTGGTCGACCCCTCACGTCTGGAGGAGACCTTCCCGGTCATCGACCTGATCGACGAGTACGGCCTCGAGTACGCGATCGCCGTCAACACCTTCTCGCAGACCAGCCACTTCGAGGAGGACGAGATCCGCGAAGCCCTCGACCTGCTTCCGGACACTCCCGTCATCTACTGCGACGCCCGCGACCAGCGCTCCTCCGCCCGCGCCCTGATCGCCCTCGTGCGTCACCTCCTCGACCGCGCCGCCTGAACCACCACCCCCCGCCCGGGCCACATGGTCCGGGCCACCAAAGGACACAGACATGGACGTTCACGACACGGCCGCCACCGGTGCGGCCAGATGCCCCATGTACGACGGCTCCTTCGCGGCAGACCCGCAGAAGGTCTACGACTACCTCCGGGCGCACGGACCCGCGGGCCCGGTGGAACTGGCCCCCGGAGTCGACGCCACCCTGGTCGTCGGACACGAGACGGCCCTGCGGGTGCTCCAGAACCCCGCCCTGTTCGCGCGCGACGGCCGCCGCTGGACCGCCCTCAACGACGGCCGGGTTCCCCTCGACAGCCCCGTCCTGCCGATGATGGCCTACCGGCCCAACTGCCTGTTCACCGACGGCGCCCAGCACCTCAGGCTGCGCAAGGCGGTCACCGAGAGCCTCGACCGGCTCAACGTCACCCGCATCCGCCGCGACGTCGAACCGATCGCCGCCTACCTCATCGACCAGTTCAGCGAGCGGGGCCGGGCGGACCTGATCAACGACTACGCCAAGCTGCTGCCGCTGCTGATGATCAACAAGCTCTTCGGCTGCCCCGCCGCCATCGGCGACCGCGTCACGAGCGCGATGGCCGACATGTTCGACGGCAAGGACGCGCTGCGCGCCAGCGACGAACTCACCGCCTGCTTCATGGAGCTGGTCTCCCTCAAGCGCCGCGAGCCCGGCGACGACATCACCTCCTGGCTGGTCCAGCACCCCGCCGGCCTCAGCGACGAGGAGCTCAAGGACCAGCTGGTGATGCTGGTCGGCGCCGGAGTGGAGCCTGAGCGCAACCTCATCGCCAACTCCCTCCTGCTGCTCCTCGACCGGGAGGGCGACAACGGGCCGAGCATGCAGATCGAGGACGCCCTCGACCACGTCCTGCTCAACAACCCGCCGATCGCCAACTACGCGACGCACTTCCCGGTGCAGGACGTCGACCTCGGTGGAGTGGTGGTTCAGGCGAACTCCCCCCTGGTCATCAGCTTCGCCGGTGCCAACAGCGACCCGGCGCTCACCTCGTCGGGCCAGGCCCACAGCCGCGGCGCCCACCTCGCCTGGGGCGCGGGCCCGCATGCCTGCCCGGCCAAGAGCCCGGCCCAGGTCATCGCGGTCACCGCCATCGAGGTGATCCTCAACGCCCTGCCCGACCTGGTGCTGAGCGTCCCGGCCCAGAAGCTGGAGTGGCGTCCCGGACCGTTCCACCGCGCCCTGGCCACCCTCCCCGTCCAGTTCAGCCCCACCCCGGCCACTCGGATGGCATCGGCGTACGGGTCCGCCACCGCGCCCCGCCCGGCCGCCGTCCAGCAGCCCGCCCCCGCGGCCCGCGTCCCCGCGCCCGCGGCGCAGAAGCCGGTCAAGAAGGGCTTCTGGAGCAGTTTCCTCGAGATCTTCCGTGTGTGACGGCTTAGCACCGCCCGGCAGGTGCCGGAGCGAGGACTGACGGTTTCACCAGTCCACGCTCCGGCACCTGTGTCCGTTCGGGCGACAGATCGGCTCCCACGCGGCCCAAAGGCCCTCCTTCGGGCAGAATTGCGGCGCATGGAGTACTACGACCTCGGCTCCCACGGCCGATCCGTCACCACCGACTCCGCCGAGGCCCAACTCTGGTTCGACCGTGGCCTGGTGTGGACGTACGCCTTCCACCACGAGGAGGCCGTGGCCTGCTTCGAGAAGGCGGCCGCCGCGGACCCCGACTGCGCGATGGCCCACTGGGGCATCGCCTACGCCCTGGGCCCGAACTACAACAAGCCCTGGGAGTTCTTCGACGACCGGGACCTGGCCCGGACCGTCCGACGCACCCATACGGCCGTCGAGTCGGCGCACGAGAAGGCGGCCGCCCGGGCCACCGAGGTGGAGCGGGCCCTGATCGGTGCCCTCCGTGCCCGCTACCCGCAGGCGGAGCCCGCCGAGGACTGCGCGGTGTGGAACGCGCCGTACGCCGACACCATGCGCGCCGTCCACGAACTCGCCCCGGACGACGTGGACGTGACCGCCCTGTACGCGGACGCGCTGATGAACCTCACGCCCTGGCAACTGTGGGACCTGCGCACCGGCGAGCCCGCTGACGGAGCGCGCACCCGCGAGGCACGGGCGGTCCTGGAGCGCGCCCTCACCGGCGCCACCGGGCGCACCCACCCGGGCATCCTGCACCTGTACATCCATCTGATGGAGATGTCGCCCACTCCCGAACTGGCCCTGTCCGTCGCGGACCGGCTGCGCGGCCTGGTGCCGGACGCCGGGCATCTGCTGCACATGCCCTCGCACCTGGAGGTGCTGTGCGGTGACTACCGGCGGGTGGTGGCCGACAACAGCGCCGCGATCGCCGCCGACGAGAAGGTCCGCGCCCGGGCCGGAGCGATGAACTTCTACACGCTCTACCGCTCGCACAACTACCACTTCAAGATCTACGGGGCGATGTTCCTGGGCCAGTCGGAGACCGCCCTGGAGACCGCCGCGCAGCTGGAGGCGTCGATCCCGGAGGACCTTCTGCGGGTCGAGAGCCCGCCCATGGCCGACTGGCTCGAGGGCTTCCTCGCGATGCGCGTCCACGTCCTGATCCGCTTCGGCCGCTGGACCGACATCCTGGACCTCCCGCTGCCCGCCGACCCGCGGCTGTACTGCGTGACCACGGCGATGCTCCACTACGCCCGTGGTGTCGCCTTGTCCGCCCTCGGCCGCATCACCGAGGCGGAGAGCGAACGCGCCCTGTTCCATGAGGCGGTCGCCGAGGTCCCCGAGACCCGCATGGTGTTCAACAACACGTGCGCCGACATCCTGGCCATCGCCTCGGCGATGCTCGACGGCGAACTGGCCTACCGCAAGGGCGAGTTCGACACCGCCTTCGCGGCCCTCGAGCGATCGGTCGAGCTGGACGACAACCTCCCCTACGACGAGCCGTGGGGCTGGATGCAGCCCACCCGCCACGCCTATGGCGCCCTCCTGCTCGAACAGGGACACCTCGCCGAGGCCGAGGCCGTCTACCGCGCCGACCTCGGTCTCGACGACACCCTCCCGCGGCCTCTCCAGCACCCGGGCAACGTGTGGGCGCTGCACGGGCTCCACGAGTGCCTGGTCCGCGGGAAGAAGGAAGGGGAGGCGCGGATCGTCGCCCAGCACCTGCGGATCGCCGCCGCGCTGGCCGACGTACCGGTCGAGGCGTCCTGCTTCTGCCGTCTGGAAACCGGTTCGGCCCAGACGTCGGGCTGCTGCGGATAGGCTGCGATGAACTGCGCGTCGGAGCTGGGGAGTTGTATGCGGAACACGGGTGAACTCATCGCGGACACCTACGCTCTCGGCGCGGGGGACTGGACGATGACGCCCGTCGCCCGCGGTGCCCTGGGACAGATCTGGAAGCTGTCCGGGAACGGCACCGCCTGGGCGGTGAAGGAGCTGCTCTTCGAGAAGGACGAGCCGGACGTCGGCGCCGAGTCCGCACTGCGCGACGCGGCGGAGACGCTGGGCATCTCCGCGCCCCGTCTCCTGCCCGACCGCACCGGCGCCCATGCCGTACGGCTCCCTGAGGGTTCCTACGTGAAGCTGTACGACTGGGTCGACGGCACCGCGGCCGACCCGTCGGACCCGGCGACCCTGAGCTGGTGCGGCCGTACGCTCGCCATCCTGCACAAGGCGGGAGAGGGCACGAGCGGAACACCGAGCGGCTGGTACGAACGGTGCAACCCGGAGTCCGACTGGGCCGAACTGCTCGGGAAGGTGGAGCGGGCCGGCCTGCCCTGGGCGGGGGAGCTGGGCCGGTTCGTGGCCACGACAGCCGTTGAGCTGGCGCGGCATGTCTCGCCGTCGTCCCCCGGAGACGTGGTGACCTCCCATCTCGACATGCGGCCGCAGAACGTCCTGGTCGGCCCCGACGGACCTGTCCTGCTCGACTGGGACAACGCCGGGCCCGTCTCGGCGGAGCGTGAACTGGCCCGTGCCGTCCACGTGTGGTCGGGTGGCAACCGCTTCGACGCAGATGCGGCACGGCGCCTGGTGCGCGCCTACCGGGACGCCGGGGGCCGCGCGGTGATCAAGAACCTGGACGCGTTCTCGATGCTCTTCGCGACCGACCTCAACTACGTGTACGTACAGGCCGATTGCGCGGTCGATCCGGCGAGGCCCGCCGAGCAGCGTGCGTTCGGCAGCCGCGAGGCCGTGGCCAAGCTGCGCGGCCTGCCCGATCTGAGCGCCATCTCCCGGCTGGTGGAGGCGCTGGAGGCCGAGTGGTGACGTACCGGCACTGTCGCCCGCGGGCACCGCTCGGCACGTCGGACTAATGTCCTCGGCATGAGCGAAAACTCCGCGCGGTCCGTCACCGTCGAGCGCACCAGTACCGGCCACTTCGTCGCCACCAACACCCGTGGCGGCACCATCAGCTTCGGCACCGGTTCCGACAGCGAGTTCACCCCGGTCGAACTGCTCCTCGCCGCGCTCGGCGGCTGCACGGCGGTGGACGTCGACCTCGCCACGAGCCGTCATGCCGAGCCGACCTCGTTCTCCGTCGAGGTGAGCGGCAACAAGATCAACGACGAGCTCGGCAACCGGCTGACCGACCTCGCGGTCACCTTCACTGTCACCTTCCCCGACGGCGAGGGCGCGGACCGGGCCCGCACCATCCTGCCCCGCGCGGTGAAGACCTCCCACGACCGCCTGTGCACGGTCAGCCGTACGGTCGAGATCGGCACGCCCGTCACGGCGACGATCGAGGACGCCTGACCTCTGCGTAGCCTGTCCCCGTGTCCGCCTCCCGCCTTCGCCGCGTCGCCGTACTCGTCCTCGAAGGCGCCAAGCCACTCGACGTCGGCATCCCCGCGCAGGTGTTCACCACCCGCGCGAGCATGCCGTACGAGGTGCGGCTGTGCGGTGCGGCCCCGGGGCTGGTGAGCGGTGGGGACGGGCTGTCGTACCACGTCGCCCACGGTCTGGAGGCGCTCGCCTGGGCGGACCTCGTCTTCATCCCCGGCTACCGGTTCCCGGACCGTGAGGATCCGCCGCCGGCCGTCGTCGAGGCGCTGGTCGCCGCCCACGGCCGGGGCACGCGGCTGGCCGCCATCTCGACCGGCGCCTTCGCGCTGGCCGCGACCGGCCTGCTCGACGGCAGACGCGCCACGACCCACTGGCACTACGCGAGGGCGCTCGCGGCGAAACATCCGCACGTCCGGGTCGACGAGAACGTGCTGTTCGTCGACGAGGGCAGCGTGCTGACGTCGGCCGGCGCCGCCTCCGGCATCGACCTGTGTCTGCACATCCTGCGCGGCGACCTCGGCGTGGCCGCGTCCAACCACGCGGCCCGGCGCCTGGTCGCGGCCCCCTACCGCAGTGGCGGCCAGGCGCAGTACGTGCCGCGCAGCGTGCCCGAGCCGCTCGGTGAGCGCTTCGCCGCCACCCGGGAATGGGCCCTGCACCGACTCGACGAACCCCTCACCCTCGACCTCCTGGCGCGCCAGGCCGCGGTCTCGCCGCGCACCTTCTCACGGCGCTTCGTCGAGGAGACCGGATACACGCCGATGCAGTGGGTCATGCGCGCCCGCATCGACATGGCCCGCGAGCTGCTGGAGCGTTCGGAGCGGAGTGTCGAGCAGATCGCGACCGACGTCGGGCTCGGCACCGGGGCGAACCTGCGCCTGCACTTCCAGCGGATCCTGGGGACGACGCCGAGCGAGTACCGGCGCACCTTCACGCGGGGCGAGTAGCCGTGTGAGCTGAGCGGCGGTCCGGCCGGGCCGGGCTGCCGAACCAGCGGGAGAGTTGGTCGTCCAGGTCCTGCTGATCGTCGCCGATCCAGGCGACGTGACCATCGGGGCGCAGCAGGACGCAGGGCACATCCAGGGCCGCGGTGGGGTCCGCGAGGTGGTCGACCCGGTCCGCCCAGCCGCCGACGGTCAGGCGTTCGGTGCGGTCCAGCAGCAGGCCGCGGCCTCGATGCAGCAGACCGTAGAGGCGGCCGTGTTTCACGTCGAGGTCGGGGAGGCGGCGGCCGAGCAGGTCGGGACCTTCGCCGAAGTCGTAGCGGATGGCGATCGCGGTGATCTTCTCGATGAGATACCGGTTCACCTCGTCGAAGTCCATCAGTTCGGTGAGCAGCCTGCGCACGGCCTGCGGGCCCGGTTCGGTGGAGTGCAGTTCCATCTGGGCGCGGGTGTTGTCCAGCACGTCCTCGGCGACCGGGCGGCGTTCGGCCTGGTAGGTGTCCAGCAGTGTTCCCGGCGCCCAGCCGCGGATCTGCGCGGCCAGTTTCCAGCCGAGGTTGAAGGCGTCCTGAAGGCCCAGGTTGAGACCTTGCCCGCCGGTGGGCGGATGGATGTGCGCCGAGTCGCCGGCCAGCAGCACCCGTCCGACCCGATAGCGTTCGGCCAGCCGGGTGGCATCCCCGAAGCGGGACAACCAGCGCGGGGAGTGCACGCCGAAATCGGTTCCGGCGATGGCGCGCAGCTGCTGTTTGAAATCCTCCAGGGTCGGCGGCTCCGCGCGGTCGCCGGCTCCTGCGGCGGGGACTACGACGCTGTATGCGCCTTCGCCGAAGGGCCGGAGCCAGAAGCGCTTGTTCGTCCTGCCGATCTCGCTCACCTTGGCGGCGATCTCCTCCGGCGGTACACCCGCTTCCATCTCGCCCATGAGCGTCTCGGTCCGCGAGGGCTCACCGGGGAAACCGACGCCGAGCAGTTTGCGCACCGTGCTGCGCGCGCCGTCACAGCCGACGAGATAGCGCGAACGCAGCTGTTCGCCGTCGGCCAGCTCGACGGTCACTCCCTCGTCGTCCTGTTCGAAACCGGTCACCGCGCCACCGCGCCGGACCTGCGCACCCAAGTGGGTCGCATGCTCTTCGAGCAGACGCTCGATCGCCGGCTGCGGGATGCCCAGCAGATAGGCGTGCGCGGAATCCAGGCCCTTGGGCACGGGCTTGTCGATGGCGGCGAAGAATCCGCGGGCCGGACGCTTTCTTCCGTGTTCGAGCATGCGGTCCAGCAGTCCGCGCATGGCCATCAGCTCAAGACTGCGCATGTGCAGACCGACGATGCGGACGAACGACACAGGCTCGGTTTCCTTCTCCAGGACGAGAACCCGCACATCGTGCAGCCGGAGTTCGGCGGCCAGCATCGCGCCGGTCGGCCCGCACCCGGAAATGATCACGTCGAACATGAGGGGGTTGCCTTTCGGGAGTGCCTTGTTGTGGAGGCGCTCCCGGCGACACCTACGTCAGTCGCCCGACCGTGACGGCAAGGGGGAGCACCCACATCGATACAGCGTTCACGGGTCTCACCTCCTGGGGCGGTGTCGCGGTCGACTGCAAGCTACAAGCCCGGGGACTGCTCCGTCCAACCCTTTCCGGAGAGTGTGTGGCGCGATCCTTTTGAACCATGGCGATCCCGCCACTGTCAGCGGTCGATGCCGCGCGCGAACCTGGTGGGCATAGGGAAGGGACACCATTCATGACTCGCATCGCCATCAACGGATTCGGCCGCATCGGACGCAATGTGCTGCGCGCGCTCCTCGAACGCGACAGCGCCCTGGAGGTCGTCGCCGTCAACGACCTCACCGAGCCCGCCACCCTCGCGAGGCTGCTCGCCTACGACAGCACGGCCGGCCGTCTCGGCCGTCCGGTGACCGTCGACGGGAACACCCTGGTCGTCGACGGCCGTCGCATCACCGTGCTCGCCGAGCGTGAACCGGCGCAGCTGCCGTGGGCCGAACTCGGCGTCGACATCGTGCTGGAGGCCACCGGACGGTTCACCTCGGCCAAGGCCGCCCGCGCCCACCTCGACGCGGGCGCGAAGAAGGTACTCGTCAGCGCACCCTCGGACGGTGCCGACGTCACCCTGGCGTACGGGGTCAACACCGACGCCTACGACCCGGACGTGCACACGATCGTCTCCAATGCCTCGTGCACGACCAACGCGCTCGCACCGCTCGCCTCGGTGCTCGACGAGCTCGCCGGCATCGAGCACGGCTTCATGACGACCGTGCACGCTTACACGCAGGAGCAGAACCTCCAGGACGGCCCGCACCGCGACGCCCGTCGCGCCCGCGCCGCCGGTGTCAACATCGTGCCCACGACGACCGGCGCCGCCAAGGCGATCGGCCTGGTGCTGCCGAACCTGGACGGCAAGTTGTCCGGTGACTCGATCCGCGTCCCGGTCCCCGTCGGCTCCCTCGTCGAGCTGAACACGACCGTCGCGCGTGACGTGACCCGCGAAGACGTACTGGCGGCCTACCGTTCCGCCGCCGAGGGCCCCCTCGCGGGCGTCCTCGAGTACTCGGAGGACCCGCTCGTGTCCTCGGACATCACGGGCAATCCCGCCTCGTCGATCTTCGATTCGGCCCTGACCCGCGTGGAGGGCCGCCACGTGAAGGTCGTCGCCTGGTACGACAACGAGTGGGGCTTCTCGAACCGTGTGATCGACACGCTGGAGCTCCTGGCCAACGGCTGACCGGCTCCCGGACGCGTACAGGCGCGCGTGACCGTCTTGACCGGTGATGATTCCGAGTGGCAGGATCATCACCGGTCGAGCAGGTGACATCGGCGTGAACGGGAGTCCGTATGGCCGTGATCCGTGACATCGAGGTCGTCGTCTTCGATGTCCTCGGCACTCTCGTCGACGAACCGAGCGGGCTCCGGGCGGGGATCCGCGAAGCGGTGCCCACGTCCGACGAGTCGCAGGTCGACGAACTGCTTGCGCTGTGGCAGCAGTACGGCGAGAGACAGCAGCAACGCATCGGCCAAGGAAACCGCGCGTACGCCAACACCTCGGTCATCGACGCAGAGGCCGCTCAACTGGTGGCCGCCCGCGCCGGGTTCACCGATCCGCCGACCGTGGCTCGGCTGGCCACCTCGGGGCAGCGACTGCCTCCCTGGGGCGACTCCCTGGCCGGACTCGAGCGGCTGTCCCGGCGCTTTCCCGTGCTCGGGCTCTCCAACGCCGCACACACGGCTCTGCTCCGGCTCAACACCCATGCCGGACTCCGCTGGCACCAGGCCCTGTCCGCCGAGACCGTCCAGGCCTACAAGCCGGCCCCGGAGGTGTACCAACTCGCCCTCGACACCGCCGGATGCGCACCGGACCGCGTCCTCATGGTGGCCGCTCATGCCTGGGACCTGCGTGGAGCCCAGGCGAAGGGGATGCGGACCGCCTATGTCCACCGGCCCGTCGGGGACCCGCCGACGGGCCGCGACGACTTCGACGGACGGTTCGACGGACTGGACGAACTGGTCGTCGCGCTGACGGGCAGGTAGGTCCCCGTCGTCGCACCGGCGTCCCGACCGGGGGCTACAGGAACGGCGTACCGGCGTCCAACCCGGACAACACCCTCCCGTACAGCTCCAGATTGGCGGCGGGGTTGACGAAGGAGTGCAGGCTCAGGGCGTTGAGATCCCGCACGGCACGCTGGACCGGCACCTCCAGATGCAGCGACGACGCGCCGGATGCGGAACCGATCAGGTCGACGGCCTCCTTGCACAGGCGCGCCACATAGCCGGACTGGGCCCTGATCCGAGCCCGTTCCTCGGGTGTGTACGGATTGCCGTCCGCGACCCGGGCGTCGATCAGCGAGACGAAGTCGGCGGTGAGCAGTTCGGCACAGGAGATCTTCATCGCAGCCTCGGCGAACTGCAGATGCGTCACCGCAGCGGTGTGCTGGTGCTCGTGGATCGTGTAGGTGATGCCCCGTTGATGGATGCGCTCGCCGAACTCCGCCAGCGCCGCCCGGGCCGGACCGAGGGCGCCGGCCGCCGTCCAGGCACAGAACAGCAGGAGGACGGGCATGCCGTAGAAGGGGTCGGCGCTGTTGCGCCGCGAGGGGAAGGACCCGCCCAGCAACGGTCCCAGGGGCAGGACGCGGTGGGCCGGCACGTGGACGTCCTGGGCGACGACACTGTTGCTGCCGCTCCCGGCCAGACCGGAGACGTGCCAGTCGTCGAGCACGTCGAGGTCGGTCATCGGGACGGCCGACCACAGCAGATCCGGTGGACGGCCGTCCCCGGAGTCCGCCACAGCGGTCAGCAGGTGCCAGTCGGAGTCCTGGCAGCCGGTGGCGAACGGAGAGGTACCGTCGACGACGTAACCGCCGTCCACCGGGCGGGCCTTCGCCTTCGGTATGAGGGTGCCGCTGACCCGCACGTCGGGGCCGGTGAAGATCTCGTCCTGCGCCTCGTCCGGGAAGAGCGCCGCGATGAACGCGCACCCGGCCTGGATCAGCGCCACGAACCCCGTCGACCCGCATGCGGCGGAGACCTCGCTCAGTACGTCGACCTGGGTACGCACCGAGGTCTGGTAACCGCCGTACCGGCGGGGCACGTTCATGCGGGGGACCCCGGCGTCCGTGAGAGCCGTCACGACCTCGCCGGTCACCCGGCGGTCCTGTTCGGTGCGCAGGGCGTGCGAGCGGATGAGAGGCTGCAGTTTCCGTACGCGTTCGACGAGTTCGGCGTCCGGGTTCGGTGCGGATGAACCAGCCAAGGCAAGACCTCCGGGGCCCGTTGCGCAGGGAACCCTCACCGTGACGCCGAACCTGTGGGGTGTCAACGGCCCCTTCAGGCCGTGCTGTTGACGCCCCGAGATGGTCCGGCGAACTTGATCACGCCGTGGTGGAGGAGGCGGCGACGGAGGTCGTCGCTCGGGCTCAGCTCGGCCCCGCCGGATCAGCCACCAGGAGTCGCTGGTGTTCGAGAAGGTCCACGAGGAGAGCTCCCGCGAGCTCGGCTACCAGCTGCGCCCGAGTCCTGAACGGCGCAGATACATCGGATGGATCAAAGAGCTGGCCTAGGCCTGCTGGCTGGGGTCTCCACGGCGAGGAACCCCATGAATTCCCTGACTGCCACGCGATGCGCATGATGTTGAAGTCATTGACAGGTACAGGAGAGCCTCTTAGGTTCCCCGATACACCCGATGTATCGAGGATCCGTCAGGTAGAGAGGACGACGATGACCTCACAGCCGGAGAGACACGCGCAACCGGCCCGCAGAGCCGTACTCGGCACCGCGCTGGGCGGAGCCGCGGCGGCCGCGTTACCCGGTACGGCCCACGCCGAAGAACCGATGTCCTCACCAGGTGCCGCCGGACGCCCCTGGAAACTCCGGGACACCATGACCACCGACGGCGCGTGGGCCCGATTCCTGCGCGACCAGGACCTGCTGTGGACCAGGCTGCCCACCCTCTGGTACGAGGGCCCCTTCCTCGGCGACGGCCGACTCGGCAGCATGATCTATCAGGAGCCCGGCGCCAACCAGATCCGCTTCACCGTCCAGCACGGCCGGGTCCAGGACCACCGCCCCGAGTTCGGCAGCGGCTGGGGAACCTGCCGTCTCCCGGTAGGCCACCTCACCCTCGAACCGGCCGGCACCATCACCGCCGTCGACTGGCGGCTGAGCCTGTGGAACGCCGAACTCACCGGCACGGTCACCACCACGGCCGGCACCCTCACCCTCGCCGCCCTCATCCACGACGAGGTCCTGGCCGTCCGGGTCAAGGCCGCAGGCGGTGAACGGGCCACCTGGACCTTCCATCCCGAGGAGGCCATCAGCCCCCGCAAGATCAGCGAAGCCCCGCCCGCCGGTTACACCGCCAACCCGGCCTGGGTCACGCGCACGACCGCCGACGGTACCGAACAGGTCCTGCAGCCCCTCACCGGCGGCGGCCAGACCGCCACCGCCCACCGCCGCACCGGCGACGACCTGCTCCTCAGCGTCGGCCACAGCCACCCCTCCGACACCACTGCGGAACCCGACTCGCTGCGCAACCTCCGCCGCGCGAAGTCGTACAGCACGCTCAGGAGCCGCCACACCGACTGGTGGCACGAGTTCTACCGCAAGAGCTTCGTCTCGTTCCCCGACCAGCGGCTCCAGAGCTTCCACTGGATCCAGCTCTACAAGGTCGCCTCCGCGAGCCGCGCCGGCGGCCCCGTCATGGCCACGTCCGGACCCTGGCTGGAGCCCACGCCCTGGCCCGCGGTCTGGTGGAACCTCAACGTCCAACTGGAGTACTGGCTCATCCACGGCTTCAACCACCCGGAGCTCGACTCCCTCGCCACCACACTGCGCCAGAACCAGGAACAGCTCATCGCCAACGTGCCGGCCGCCTACCGCGCCGACAGCTCCGGCGTCGGTCGCAGCTCCGACATGTTCGCCAACCGCGGCGTCGGCCGGCCCGGCACCGGCGCCGAGACCGGCGACCTCACCTGGGCCCTGCACAACGTGTGGCTGTCGTACCGCCACTCCATGGACAAGTCCCTGCTGCGCGACACGATCTACCCGGTGCTGCGCCGGGCCATCAACTACTACCTGCACTTCCTCACCCCGGGCAGCGACGGCAAGCTCCACCTGCCCAGCACCCTCTCGCCCGAATACCCCGTCGTACCGCCGCAGGACACCAACTACGACCTGGCCCTGATCCGCTGGGCCTGCCAGACCCTCCTCGACTCCGCCGAACTCCTCGGCGTCGACGACGAGTTGGCCCCGCGCTGGCAGGAGGTGCTGGCCAGACTCACGCCCTACCCGGTCGACGCCAACGGCTTCATGATCGGTGCCGACACCCCCTACGCCCAGTCCCACCGCCATTACTCGCACCTGCTGATGGTCTATCCGCTCTACCTCGTCAACTGGGACCAGCCCGAGAACCGCGACCTCATCACCAGGTCGCTGGTCCACTGGCACGCGCTGACCGGCGCCCACCGCGGCTACAGCTACACCGGCGCGGCCTCCATGTACGCCATGAGCGGCGACGGCGACACCGCGATCACCTACCTCCGCAAGTTCTTCGACCCCACCACCCGTTACCCGTGCCGGGCCAACACCCACTACACGGAGGCCGGTCCGGTCATCGAGACCCCGCTGTCCGCCTCGCAGTCCCTGCACGACATGTTCTGCCAGAGCTGGGGCGGAGTCATCCGCGTCTTCCCGGCCGTCCCGACCGCCTGGGCGGACCTCACCCTGCACAACTTCCGTACCGAGGGCGCCTTCCTGGTCAGCGCCGTCCGCAAGGCGGGGGCCACCCGCTTCATCAGGGTCAGGAGCCTGGCGGGCGAACCCCTCAAGCTCCGGCACGGCCTCACCGGGCAGCTCACCGCGGTGCTGGACGACGGCACCCCGGCCCGCACCCGCGACCTCGGCGACGGCACCCTCGCCATCGACCTGCCCCGCGGCCGCGAGGTGCTCGTCCACACCGGCTCCCGCCCCGACCTGAGCGTCGCGCCCGTTGCCGTCAGCGAGCCGGGACCGGCCTGGGGTCTGCCGTAAAGGCCACACAACTCGGAGGTTTCCGATGGCAGTTCCGATCAGAACCGCGGTCGCCGCACTCTGCGCCTCGCTGGCCGCCGCACTCCTCACCACAGCACCCGCACAGGCCGAACAGCACGACCAGGCCTGGTCCCTGTCCGCAGGAGCACACGCGCCGCGCGCGCAGGTCACCCTCGACGACGCCACGGGCACGCTGAGCCTCGCCGTGTCCCGGGACGGCCGTACGGTGATCGAACCGTCGCCCGTCGGCATCGTCACCGAACGGGCCGACCTGTCCAAGGACTTGCGCTTCCTGCACCGCAAGAGCCGTACGGTGAAAGAGCGTTACCGCGCGAAGTCCGGCAAGCGCCTGGACCGTCTCGTCCGCATGAACGAGACCCGTCTCTCCTTCACCACGGCCGCGGGTGCCCGCGTCGACCTCGTCGTCCGCGCCTCCGCGGACGGAATCGCCTACCGCTATGCCCTGCCCGCGGGATCCGGTGACGTCCTCGGCGAGACGTCCGCCTTCAATCTCCCGGCTGACGCGAAGAGCTGGCTCGGCACCTACCGGGTGGACAACGAAGGCCAGTTCGTCCAGTACACGGCGTCGACCGCGCCCACCGGTGAGTACTCCGACCAGGCCCTGTTCGCGACCGACGGCGGCTACACCCTGCTCGCCGAGTCCGACCTCACCGGCGCCTACTCCGGTGCCCGCCTCGCCCACACCCAGGGCACCGGCACCTACCGCATCAAGCTCGCCGACGACCGGGTGAAGAGCGACGGCCCCCTCGTCACCCCGTGGCGGGCCATGGTCACCGGTGACCTCGCCACCGTCACCCGGTCCACCTTCACGGACGACCTCGCCCCCGCCTCCAAAGTCGCCGACCCCTCCTGGATCCGGCCCGGCACCGTGCTGTGGACCTGGCTCGCCGGCGGCCGCGAAGCCGGCCAGAGCCTGACGGCGCAGAAGGCCTTCGTCGACTACGGCGCGCAGCGGAACTGGCCCTACGAGGCCGTCGACGCGGGCTGGTACTTCAAGACCGACGAATGGGACACCACCGACCCGAACTGGCAGACCAACAGCTGGATGCCGGAGCTCGTCGACTACGCCCGCGCCAAGGGCGTCGGCATCATCGTCTGGATCCACCAGCGTGACCTCGACACCCCCGAGGAACGCGCCCAGTGGCTGCCGACCCTGGAGAAGTGGGGTGTGAAGGGCGTAAAGATCGACTTCATGAACTCCGAGGCGCAGCCCATGCTCCAGTGGTACGACGCCATCCTCAAGGAGACCGCCACCCACCACCTCATGATCGACTTCCACGGCTCCACGATTCCCAAGGGCATCCAGCGCACCTGGCCGCAGGTCATGACCCTGGAGGGCGTCGCCGGCGAGGAGAAGCGCACCAACACCGCCGCCCATCTCACCACCCTGCCGTTCACCCGCAACGTCATCGGCTCCATGGACTTCACGCCCGGCGCCTTCCAGCGCGTCGGTCTGCGGCCCAACTCCGACGCGGCCGAGGTCGGTCTCAGCGTCGTCTACGAGTCGGGGCTGCAGATGTTCGCGGGCACCCCCGAGTCGTACGAGGCCCGGCCGCTCGCCCGGGCCTACTTCGACCAGGTCCCCGCGGCCTGGGACGACACCCGCCTCCTCGCCGGCGAACCCGGTCAGGAAGCCGTGCTGGCCCGCCGCAGCGGCGAGCGCTGGTTCCTGGGCGGCGTCTACGCCGGTGCCGCCCGCACGGCCGCGGTGCCGCTGTCCCTCGGTCCGGGCCGGTGGCTGGTGGAGACGATCCGGGACGGCGCCGACGGCCTGGTCCAGGACCGGAAGGTCCTGCGCGGCGGCGACACACTGAGCGTCGATGTCGTGGCCAACGGCGGCTTCGCCGCGCTCGCCTGCCCGTGGCGGCCCGGCCTCACCACCTGCTACCGCTGACGCACCGTAGTTCCGGGAGCCGGATCCGATCAGCCGTGCCTGTGCTGATCGGATCCGGCTCGTTTCGGCCACCCTCCTCGCTAGGCTGGCTTCGGAGGTGCCCAAGTGGCCGAAGAAACAGGACAGTTGCAGGATTCCGCCGAATCCACGACCGTCGTCGTGATCGGCGCGGGGCCGGCCGGGATGGCCGTCGCCACGCTGCTGCGGCACAGCGGCATCGACTGCGTCGTCCTGGAACGCCGCTCCCGCGACCATGTGGCGCAGCGCCAGCGGGCCGGCATCGTCGAGACGCGAGCGGTCCGCATGTTCGACTCGTGGGGGCTGACGGACCGGGTCCTCGGCGGTGTCCCGTACGACGGCATCCTGGAGTTCCGGGTGGACGGCCGCAGCCGTCTGGTGTCCGACAGCGACGGCTCCGACGGCCCTCCGGCCCGCCTGTGCCCTCAGCAGGTCCTCGTGCAGAAGCTCACCACCACCTATCTCGAGGACGGCGGCGACCTGCGCTTCGAGGCCGCAGACGTCTCCCTGCACGACCTGACCGGCGACCGCCCGACCGTCCGCTACCGCACCGCCGACGGCACGCCCCGCACGATCACGTGCGACTTCGTCGCCGGCTGCGACGGCGACCGGGGCGTCAGCCGTACGACCGTCCCCGACGGCGCCCTCACCACGTACGCCTTCGACCACGGCATCGGCTGGCTCACCGTCCTGGCCGACGCCCCGCCCCCGGCCCACCCCCTTCTGGCCGTCAGCCGGGAGGGCTTCGCCGCT
Organism: Streptomyces canus; assembly: GCF_001514145.1. GTDB lineage: Bacteria > Actinomycetota > Actinomycetes > Streptomycetales > Streptomycetaceae > Streptomyces > Streptomyces canus. Next base: position 736,536 of record NZ_KQ948656.1, on the reverse strand, counting down.
CACTTCCCGCGCGGGCCGCGGTCCAGCCGCTACTACCTCCAGTGTCCGCCCGACGACGACCCCGACGCCTGGCCCGATACCCGCGTCTGGGACGCCCTGCGCACCAGGCTCGGCGACCCCGGCCTCGTGTCCGGTCCGATCACCGACCGCGAGATCTTCCGGCTCCGCAGCCTTGTCCACGACCCCATGCGATACGGCCGTCTCTTCCTGGTCGGCGACGCGGCGCACATCGTGTCACCCATGGGCGGCAAGGGCATGAACCTCGCCCTGTACGACGCCGATCTCTTCGCCCGGGCCGTGCGCGACTCGGTCCAGGGCGACGACACCGCCCTGCACACCTACTCGGCGCGCTGTCTGCGCCGCGTCTGGAACGACCAGGAGTTCTCCCACTGGCTCACCCGGACCCTCCACGACGCGGGCGACGCCGAGCCCTTCCTGCGTAACCTCGCCCGCGCCCGCCTCGACCGTCTCTTCACCTCCCCGGCCGCCGCCAGTGCCTTCGCGGAACTCATGACGGGACTGGACCCGACCGGGGACGCGATGGCCCGGGAAGTCCCCGGCAACCTTTCCGCGCTCGGCGGCGACTGACGAGTCGGAAGCACCCTCCGCCGGAGGCTTGCACGGATCACCGAAGGACGCACCAGTGGCATCTCGTTCGCATCGTTCCTCGTCGTCGGGCAGGCGGCGCACGGCCCTCGTCTCGGCGTCCGTCGCCGTCGTCGTCGCGCTCGTGGCGGCACTGTTCGTCACCTTCGGCCCTGACCACGAGACCGACGCCGCCGACTCGGCCGCGGCCACGGCCGTCGCCGCCACCCGTGGCACGCCCACCCCGACGGCACAGGAGTCGAAGCCCGCCTCGGCATCCCCTTCCCCGTCCGCCCGCACAGGCAGCCCGAAGGCCACCGCGAGCACCGCGTCACCCCGGCCGTCGACGGCGCCGGCCTCGCGCCCGGCGCGGAAGGTGTCCGCCTCGGCATCGCTGACCGGACGGATCAAACCGGGCGTCTCATACGACGGGGTGGCCACCTTCTACGACGTGGGCAACGGCGACGGCGCCTGCCTGTACGGCCCCACCAGCGACGTCATGACCGCGGCGATGAACCACACCGACTACGAGACGTCCAAGGCGTGCGGGGCGTACATCCGCGTCCGGGCCGGGAGCGGCGCCTCCGTCACGGTCCGCATCACCAACGAGTGCCCCCTGCCCTGCGCACCCGGCCAACTCGACCTCAGCCCGCAGGCGTTCGCGAAACTCGCCGCCCCCGTGCAGGGCCGGATCCCGATCACCTGGAGCCTGCTGAGCCCCAGCACCTCCGACACGGTCTCGATCCGGTACAAGACCGGATCGAGCCGCTACTGGTGCGGTGTCCAGGCGATCGGCCACCGCAACCCGCTGGCCCGACTGGAACTCGAAACCGCCTCCGGCTGGAAGGAGTTGCCCCGCACGGATTACAACTACTTCCTTTCCGAGCAGGGCAGCGGATGCGGTGGCGCGATCAGGATCACCGACATCTACGGCGAGCAACTGGAAATCGACGGTATCGGCGTGAGGCCGGACGTCGTGCAGCCGACCCGGGTCCAGTTCGCCCAGCACTGACCGTCAGTTCAACAGCTCGCAGACTTCCACGAAATCGTCGTAGGCCTCGCCGTACTGGTGGGCGGCGAGAAGGAACATGGAACGGTCCGTCAGGGCACGGGCCAGCACTTCCTTGTCGGCGAGACAGCGGGCGAGATCCACGTGTTCATTGAATACGGGCCGGAGCGGCTTCAGAATGAGATGGCTCCGGTTCTCCCGGTAGACGGCACACCGGATCATGAGTCTTCGGTGCGCGGCGACCAGTTCGGGCAGATGCCTGCCCGGATCGGTCCTTGCTGCCTCCCGCAGTTCCTCGACCTGCTCTTTGAGGGACGCCATGCTGCCGAAGTAGGCCTGCTTGATGTCGGGCGACCATTGGAGAAAAGCCGAACCGAAAGACGGGCCCGGCGCACTCGCGGACGGCACCGGCTCCGCCGAACGGCCGGACATGGCGAACAGCGTGCCCCACCACGAGTGAATGTTGCTCCAGCTCTTGCGCTCCCCCGTCAGGTCCAACTCGGTGAGTAGGGCGAGGGCCTCCTGCCGGGCCACCACGGCCTCGGCGCGGCGCCCCACGCCATCCAGCAACCCGGCCTGGTGGACCAGCTCCCACGTCAGGATGGCCAGTGCGGTGTCGTCCTCGGCACATCTCGCGCGGGTGTCGTCCACGAGCTCCGCGAGGACTTCCACAGCGGCCTCGTGACGTCCGGAGGCGTCCAGCGCGGCCACCCACTCGACCATGTCCCAGAACGGCAGTTCCGCCGATTCCTGCTCGTGCTCGGATCGGACCATCTGCTCGCACCACTCCGCGGCTTCCTGGTACCGGCCCTCCTCGGCCAGAACGACCACCAGCGGTCCATGTCCGTACACGGGGCTTTTCACCTGACCGCGTTCGAATCCTGATTTCCCGGCCTCGGCCATCTCCTCGCACATGGCGAATCCTTCGGTCCGGCGGCCGAGGAGATACAGCTGGTGCCGAAAGGCGTCCAGGGCACGGACCAGCAGATCGGTCTTCTTCGGATCCTTGTCGTCGATGGCTCGCGCCGCGGCCACGGCCTCGGCTCGACGGGCCAGTTGGACCTCCGCCGGATTCCCGGCCTCCTGCGCGTATCCGTAGGACAGCAACGCCTCCACCAGCTTCGGGAGATAGGTCAAAGGACTCACGGCGGAAAGCACCCGGTACGCCTCGACCCGGCGCCCGAGCTCCAGTCGGCCGGATCCGAGCAGCATCGTGCGCGCCCGCAACACCGCGTCCTGATCGACCTTTTCTGAGTGATCCATGACGGGAATTCTGAGATCCGGAGCAGCAGCCGGACAAGACGTTCGAGCTGTGCCGTCCGTCCTACGAAAACGGCCGCTGACCTGTCATGATGGTTTCGGTTGCTCCACCCGCGAGGGCGCGCCCGGCACACGGCGGCGAACCGGCGCACAGTCGAGGTATGACCGCAGACGACAGGAACATCCTGGCCCGGGGTCGCGTGGCGACCAGGCTTCCCGCGCAGGACCTGGACCGGGCCCGGCGCTTCTACGCCGAGCAGCTGGGGCTCGAGCCCGTCGACGAACGCCCCGGCGGACTGCTGTACCGCTGCGGGGGCACGGACTTCGCCCTCTTCCGGTCGACAGGGGCCTCGCACGGCACCTTCACCCAGATGGGATGGGAGGTGGACGACATCGAGACCGTCGTCTCCCAGCTGCAGCAGCGTGGCGTGGTCTTCGAGGAGGTCGACCTCCCCGGCTTCCGCACGAAGAACGGCATCGCCGACATCGACGGCAACTATCCGAGCAAGAACGCCCGAGGAGAGCGCGCGGCCTGGTTCCGCGACAGCGAGGGCAACCTGCTGGGCATCGGCGAGCCGGTGCACTGATCTTACGGGTCCGCCCCGGGATGTCGTGGTGCGGCCACGGACGTCACTGGCGTGTCACAGCACGCCTGGGCCCCACAACTTGTTCCGGACTCGTCGTGTCGAACCCTGCGTTGCATCAAAGGGCAGTCGGCCGGACCAGCCGACTGACGGACCGTCAACATTCCACGGGGGGACCAGACATGAGCATCACCATGCGCACCAAGCGGCGTGCCGCAGGTTCGGCCGCCGTCGCAGCGGCCTCCTTCCTGCTGCTGGCGGGAGCGGGCATCCTGGCCGCGCCGACCGCGTTCGCGGGCGTCCCGGGCGGCACCTCCGCCGCCGACCGCAACAGCGACTTCAACGGCGACGGCTACAGCGACCTCCTCACCGGCGTCCCGGAGGGCACCGTCGACGGCGAGGAGGGCGCCGGGTACGTCACCGTGCAGTACGGCGCCCCCAACGGCATCGGCACCAACACCACCGTGCCCAAGGGCCGGGTCCAGCTCCTCAGCCAGTCGACCAAGGGCGTGCCCGGAACCTCCGAGACCGGGGACCACTTCGGACAGGCGGTCGCGACCGGCGACCTGGACGGTGACGGCTACGACGACGCGGTCATCGGCACGCCCGGCGAGGACGAGGGCACCGTCGAGGACGCGGGCCGGGTGACCGTCGTCCACGGATCAGCGAACGGCCTCGACACCGGGCGCACCGCGACCGTCGCCGCCGCCACGCCCGCCGAGGGCGCACGGTTCGGCCATGCGGTGGCCGCGGCCCGGTTCACCGGGGACATCGACGGCGACCAGCTCGTCGTCCTGGACCAGAAGGCGGGCCTGCACGTCTTCACGTACCACGCCGGCGTCCTGCGCCAGGTCGGCACCCCGCACTCCACCGGTCACTCCCTCCAGGCCGCCTACCTGACCACCGGCGACTACGACAGCGACGGCTTCGCCGACCTCGTCGTCTCCGGCTACAGCTTCGATGACGACTACACCAAGGGCTGGTCCGCCTACTACACGGGTGGCGCAGAAGGCCTGAGCTACGGTCGCGACCTGCACGGCGGACTGGGCACCGCCTCCGGCGACATCAACGGCGACGGCTACGACGACCTCGTCGTCGGCCAGCTCAGCGCCGTGGACGAGGCGGCCGGTGACGCGGAAGCGCCCGGCGGGCTGGTCGGCGTCTATTACGGCGGTGATGACGGGCCCGCCGGCATGGAGGGCCCCGGCACCGCCCCGCAATGGTGGTCGCAGAACTCCCCGGGCGTGCCCGGAGCCGGGGAGAGGGACGACTCCTGGGGCAACGACCTGTCCGTCGCGGACGTCGACGGTGACGGTTTGGCCGACGTGGCGGTCGGCGCGCCGGGCGAGGACGTGGACGGCGAAGCCGGTGCCGGTGCGGTGTGGCTGCTGCGTGGCGCGCAGGAGGGCCTGACCGGCACCGGCGCCCAGTCCTTCGACCAGGACACCCCGGGCATCCCCGGAGCCGTCGAGGCCGGTGACGGCTGGGGCGGCCAGGTGCGGCTGGTGGACACCGACGGCGACGGGCGGGCCGAGCTGCTGGCCGCCGCGCCCGACGAGAACGCCGGCGACGGAGCGGTGTGGCTGCTGCCCGCGAGCGGCAAGGGACTGCTCGCCGAGGGTTCGCGTTCCTACGGCGCCGCCGCCCTCGGCGGGAGCGCCCACGGTGCCCACTTCGGCTCGGTGATCGACGAGTGAACGCGGCGCGTGGGCCGTTGGGCCGGGGTCGTCACCCGGCGCTGCGCAGGGCGACCCAGGTGTCGTGCCCGACGACGCCGTCGGCGTTCAGCCCCCGCTCGCTCTGGAAGGCCTGGACCGCGGTCTCCGTGTCCGGACCGAACTCACCGTCCACACTGGTGCTTCCCACGCTGTATCCGCGCTCGGTCAGGATGCACTGCACCTGCTGTACGCGTTTGCCGCTGTCGCCGAGGCGGGTGCGGCCGTTGCCGGCGTAGTACGTGCACTCCGCGAGCCAGGGCGCGGTGTCGGTCCCGGCGGACGGGCTGTCGGCGGACGGCGTGGGGGAGAGCGCGGCGGACGGAGTGTCACCGGGAGGCACCGCGTTGTCGTCCTGGCTGCCGCCGGAGCCCGAGGCCTCGGGCTCCGGCGAGGCGGTCCCCGTCCTGGCGTCGCGGTCCTCCTCGACGGCGCCGTCGACGTCCGGGCGGGTCAGTCCGCTCGTACTCGGGGACACCGATCCGCTGGAGCCGTCGCGGGTGCCGGTGCCGTCTGTCCTGGTGGCACCGGCTTTCGGGGATGCGACCGCGGGAGGATCCTGACGGATGAGCAGTAAAGCCACGGCAGCCACGACACAGATCGCCATGCCCGCGACGGCGACCCGTAACGCTCTCCTACGGCTCCGGGCGGGGACTTCCACCGGGTCCGGCCGTCCGGGCGCGGGAGGAGCGGCTACGGAACTCTCGTCCTTCTCCGGTGACCGCGCATCGCGCGGAGCGGCTTCAGGCACCCGGACGGACGGGGGCAGCGGCAGGCCGCCCGGCGACCGGAGACGGCTGATGCCCTCGACGGGCAGATGGTGCAGCGCCTCGTACGCCTGCTGCCGGGCGAGCACCTTGCCGCCCAGCGGCTCCGGCCAGGTCGCCGGCACGGGGCGTGACCCCGCGGCGTCGATCAGTTCCTGCGGAGTGGGCCGCCGCGCGGGCTCCTTGTCGAGGCAGGCGGTCAGCAGCGAACCGAGCTCCGCGTCCGCCTCCGCGATCTCACCGACCACCTCGGGGTTCGGGTCCTCGTACGCCACCCGGTGCATCACGTCGACGCCGGTGCCGTCGCCGAACGGGGCACGCCCCGTTGCCGCGTAGACCAGAGTCCCGGCCAGCGAGAACACGTCGGACGCCGTGTCGGACAGGCCCTCTCTCAGATGCTCGGGCGACATGTAGGCCGGAGTCCCCACCCGGTTGCCCGTGCCGGTGATCGCGCTCGCGTCAGCGGCCTTGGAAATACCGAAGTCGATCACATGCGCGCCCCGGACGGACAGCAGCACGTTGGACGGCTTCAGGTCCCGGTGCACGATCTCCTCGACGGCGAGGCTCGCGAGTGCCTGCCCCAGCTCCGCCACCAGCCGCCAGACCGCTGCCGTCTCCAGGGCGCCGTACGCCTTCACGGCTTCCGCCAGATCGAAGCCGGGGAGGTACTCCGTGGCCATCCACAGCAACTCGTCCTCGAAGCCCGTGCCGCACAGTCGCGGTGCGTGTGGGGTACGAAGGCGGGCGTGCACGGCCGCCTCGCGCTCGAACCGGCGCCGGAACCTGGGATCCTCCGCGTACTCCGGCCTGATCACCTTCACCGCGACCAGGCCCGGGCTGTCGTCCGCGGGACGCGCCAGATACACCCGTCCCATGCCACCACTGCCGAGCAGCGCGACCGGCGCATAGGGTCCGACGCGCCTCGGGTCGCCGAGGCGCAGGGGTAAGGCACCGGTCTGCCGCAGTGCGGCAGCCGCGTCGTCCGCCGACGCCGACCGCTGTCCCGACAAGAAATCCCCCGAAGTCACGTTCGATGCACGCCAGTTCCCCCGAAGCGGGTGATGAGCGTAACGCAGCCCGTGCACACGTTCAGGAAATCGGCCGAGCGCGTGACCGCCGAGTTTGGCACTCCCCGGCGCCCGGCGTGACGATGGTCAAAGGGTCGAATGCACAGGCTTTGGCCACAGCCTGACAACTCATGCGGCACAAAGCGGAGTTATCCCACTCGCTCATCCGGACGTCATTGTCGAATCCCAATAAGGCGCGCAGTGTTCGGGGGAAGCTTCAGCGCGTCCTCTCAGGGGGCGACCGGGGCCCAGCCGGCTGCGTCCGAGCCGCTACCGCACCTCCGTCACCATCGCCCCGGGGCGACCTGGTCGCCGACCAACGAAGGGCGCACGGCCGCTACATGCTCCGAATCGACTTGTCGATGGTCTGATCAGGCCTCGACTCGGCGCTCTGTCCACCGAGTGACGCCGGCCGGGCGGAGTGCCGGGGAACGGATCAGCCGGTGAGGTGGGTGGTGAAGAAGTCGGTGAGCTTGTCGACGGCGGGGTCGATGTACTGCTTCTTGTCGTAGAGGTCGACGTGACTGGCGTCCTTGATCCAGTGGATCTCCTTGGGGCCCGTGGCGCGCTGGTGGGCCTCGACGGCCATCCACGCGGTGACGGCGCGCTCGCCGATGACCTGGAGCACGGGGCGGGGGCCGATCAGCGGGACAGCGGCGAAGGCGTCGTGGATGGCCATCCTGTCGATGCTCTCCCAGGCGAGGGTCTTCGCGGAGCGCTCGTGCCGGCCGCGCGGGGTGCAGTAGTACGCGAAGCCTTCGACGCCGTGCTCGCCGCCGAGCGCGCGGGCCCGCTCCGCCGTCTCCGGGAACATGGTCATCGTGCCGGGGTCCTCGCCGCGTGCCGCGGCGCTGCGGGCCGCCGCGGCGGCGTCCAGCAGTGCCTGGAAGACCGCCGGGTCCTGGGTGCCGTCGGCCCCGAGGCGGAACTGACGGGCCGGTTCGGCGGTGGACACCGTGGCCACGGCCCTGACGCGGTGGTCGCCGCCGGTGGCGGCCAGCGAGTAGCCGCCGGAGGCGCAGATGCCCAGCAGTCCGATGCGGTCGGCGTCGACGTCGTCACGGGTGGTGAGGTAGGAGACGGCGGCCTTGAAGTCCTCCACCCGCTGAGCGGGGTCCTCCAGGCCCCGGGGCAGCCCGCCGGACTCGCCCTGGTGGGCGGCGTCGAAGGCGAGTGTCACGAAACCGCGCTCGGCCATCAGCCCCGCGTACGTACCGGAGGTCTGTTCCTTCACGCCGGTGCCGGGGTGACCGACCACGAGTGCCGGCCGCGGACCCGGCGCCGGTGTGTCGGGGGTGTAAAGGTGGGCGGCGAGCGGGATGCCGGCGCTGTCGAAGCTGACGGTGGTCCGGGCCATGAAAGACCTCCCTGAGAAGTGATGTGTTGTCGTGACGCACCGGCGCGGCGGGCTCGGGTCCCACCCCGCGGGGTGCACGTCCACGTTCCGCCAGCCTCCGCACAGGCGGGAGAGTCAGGTTTCTGCCCGGGAAAGAACTTGCCCCCTCACCCATGTGCCGTCGTCGCGGGGCATCGACACTGGTGAGCATGACTTCGGACTCCGACTCCCGGGCGCTGGGCGCCTTCCTCAAGGCCCGCCGGGCCCAGCTGACACCGGGGGAGTGCGGCCTTCCCGAGAGGGACTCCGCCCGCAAGGTCGCCGGACTGCGCCGCGAGGAGGTCGCCCAGCTCGCGGCCATCAGCGTGGACTACTACACACGACTGGAACAGGGCCGCGTCCGGGCATCCGTACCCGTGCTGACCACTCTGGCCCGCACGCTGCGCCTCGACGACGACCAGCAGCAGTACCTCTACGAACTCGCCGGCCGAAGCGACGCCCGCCCACGTCGTCGCCGGCCCGCCCAACGCCTGCGCCCGGCCATGCGACGCCTGCTCGACCAGCTCACCGAAACCCCCGCGCTCGTCCTTGGCAACCGCTTGGACATCCTGGCCTGGAATCCCGCCGCCGCGGCCCTCTACACCGACTTCGCCGCCCTCCCGGCCCATCGGCGCAACTACCTGCGGCTGGTGTTCACGCATCCAGTGGTCCGGCAGCTGCACCAGGACTGGGCCCACGATGCCCGGGAAGCCGTCGCCGCGCTGCGCATGGAGGCCGCGGCCGATCCCCACGATCCCGACCTCGCTCGGCTCGTCGGCGAACTGTCCCTCCAGGACCCCGACTTCCGCACGTGGTGGGCCGAACACCACGTCAACAGCGCCAGTTACGGCACCAAGCACTACCGCCACCACACGGTGGGCGACCTCACCCTCGACTGCGACACCTGGGCCGCCCCCGACGGCTCCGGACAACGCCTGATGATCCTGACCGCCGAACCCGGCACGCCCTCCCACGACGCCTTGCGCATCCTCGCCTCGTGGGGGACCGGACGCGATGACCACCTGGGCATGACGACCTCCCGGCGGAGATCCGGGACGAGTCGGGAATGAACCCGCAGCGGCCGCACGTTGACCACCGCCGACCGACTCTCCCGCCCCGGGTGGAAAGCAGGCTCATGACGTCCTCACCGAGCACCATGCGCGCCGTCCGGCTCTCCGCTCCCGGACCCGTGGACAACCTGCGGCTGACCACGCTCCCGCTCCCGCCCGAGAAGGACGGCTGGGTTCGGATCCGCGTCGAGGCGTTCGGCCTCAACCGCTCGGAGCTGAAGCTCCGGCTGGGCCTGAGCGTGGGTGTCGGCTTTCCCCGGGTGCCGGGCATCGAGGCCGTCGGGACGGTCGATGCGGCCCCGGCGGGCAGCGGGCTGGTTCCCGGGCAGAAGGTCGTGGCGATGATGGGCGACATGGGGCGCACCTACGACGGCGGCTACGCGGAGTACACCTCGGTGCCGCTCTCCCAGGTCATCCCCGTCGACACCGACCTGCCCTGGGAGGTGCTGGGCGCCCTGCCGGAGATGGTGCAGACCGCTTACGGCTCGCTCACCACCGGACTCGACCTGCAGCCCGGCCAGTCCGTGCTGATCCGCGGCGGCACCTCCTCGGTCGGCCTGGCAGCAGCCGCGCTGGCCACCTGGCGCGGCGCCACGGTGCTGTCCACCACCCGGCGGGCCGACCGCCTCACGCTCCTGTCGGAGCACGGTGTCGACCACCCCCTCCTCGACACCGGCGAGGTCGCGCCCGCCGTACGCGAGCTGTACCCGCACGGCGTCGACGCCGCCCTCGACCTGGTCGGCACACCGACCCTGCCCGACACTCTGCGCGCGGTACGCGTACACGGCACGGCCTGCTTCGGCGGCAGCCTCTCCAACCAATGGACGGTCCGGGACTTCTCCCCGAACGAGTACCTGCCGAGGGGTGTACGCCTCGCCGGCTACTTCGGGGACGCCGCCGACCTGCCTCGGGAGGCCTTCCAGGAGATCCTCGACGCCGTCGCCACGGGCCGGCTGGCCTTTCCCGTGGACCGCGTCTACGACGGCCTGGAGCAGGTGCCGCGGGCCCACGACGACATGGAACACGACCGCGCCACCGGGAAGCTCGTCGTCCGCGTCCGACATGAGGACCGTTGAAAAGTTGATCACGGCCGGTGGCTGTCGGCCCACTCCTTCACGGCATGACGACACCGGATCGCGCAGGAGTAGCGTCGTCAGGGGTGGGGACTTGAAGGGCAGGCCGGGTGTGGCGGCGCACCCCATGGGGGCCGCTCCGGCCAGGCTTCTCCGGTTCTGCCAACGAGCCGGAGAGGCCGCGCTCAGGTGAGCCCGTCATTGGCTGCCCACGCCGGGGCGTGGCCCGGCGAGGCCGGTTCGGCCGATGGTGGAGAGCGGGTCGGCGGTAGGGTGGGCGCACCGAGGGGCGAGGTGGGTGGTGGCGGTGGAGTGGCGGGAATTCGCCGAGGCGATGGCCCAGCTCGCGCGGACGTTGCTGGCGCAGGAGTCGGTGCAGGGAACGCTGGACGAGATCGCGGCGTCGGCGGTGCGACTCGTGGAGGGCTGTGACGCGGCAGGGATCCTGGCGGTCCGCAAGGGCCGGGCGGTCACCTTGTCCTCGTGCGGCGACGTGGTGGAAGCATCCGACCAGCTGCAGGGCGAGCTGGCAGAGGGCCCGTGCTTCGATCTCGCCGCCCGCGCCACCGGCGGCAACGGCGAGCGCGTGTTCCGGATCGGGGACATCACCGAGCCGCAGCCGGCCTGGCCGCGGTTCGCCACGGCGGCTCGCGACCTGGGTATCGGCAGCATGACCGGGGTGCTGCTCTACACCCACGACGAGGACTTCGGCGCGCTGAACCTGTACTCCCGCCGCCCTGGCGCCTTCGGCAAGGACATCGAGACCGCCGGCTGGATGCTGGCCTCGCACGCCGCCGTCGCCCTGGCCGACGCCCGCACCATCGACCAGCTCGAGGACGCCATGAAGACCCGGCACGCCATCGGTGAGGCCATGGGCATCCTGATGGAACGCCACAGGCTGAGCGAGGACGAAGCCTTCAACGTGCTGCGCCGCATCTCGCAGCAACACAACATCAAGCTGCGCGACGTCGCCCATCGGGTCCGCACCAACCGCGCCGCACAGGCCTGACCCCTCCGTCGTCCGCTCGCAGACGGTCAGCGTCGGCGCGCGCCGACCAGCCAGGCGCGGGAGTCGAACCACACGCCGTCGCCGGTGTCATGCGCGTCGAGAGTCGTACCCAACCGGTCGAGGGCGCGCTCGGCGGACGAGGCATCCAGGTCGGCGAGCCATTCCTTCGCCATCCGCAGCTGGAGTACGGCAGCACGCGCACGGTCGGCATCCGGGCCGTAGCAGACGGGCTCACGTACGTCGACGACATCCACCGCCGTGAAGCCTCCCGCGGTCAGGACCTCGGCCACGACCTCCGGATCGGCCAGCGTGAAGGGGGCGTCGGCCGTCGAGGCCGACGCCGATGACGCGTGCCCGCCGGCGAGCGCCGCCCGGATCGCGGTATGCCACTCCTGACGGTCGGCGGCCTGCCAGACCAGCTGCACGAAGCGCGCACCCGGACGCAGGGCTCGCCCGATGTTGGCGAACGCGGCCACCGGGTCGGAGAAGAACATCGTGCCGAACCGACTGACGCCCAGAGCGAAGTACTCCTGCGGGAACGGATGGGCCTGAGCGTCGCCCTGCACGAAATCGACATTGCGGAGCCCTTCCGCCTCGGCCTGTCGGAGGGCCCGCGCCAGCGCGGGGCCCGACACGTCGATGCCGAGCGCACTGCCGGGCGACGCCGCCCTGGCCGCGTCCCGGGTGGTCCGGCCGGTGCCGCAGCCGATGTCGAGGACACGATCGCCGGGGCGGATGTCGAGGGCTTTCAGCAGTCGCTCATGATGGCGAGCGAGTTCCGAGTCGTAGTCGAACAAGGTGACCGTCTCCTCACGCCACGGGGCCGTCGCGGAGCATGCCCCGCACGGTGTCGAGCCGTACCCCCGGCTCCAACTCTGGCAGCCACCACGTCGCGCCGGCTCGCGCGTACGGTTCGGGATCGACACCGAGTGGCAGCCCCACGGCGATGTCGTACGAGGCCATCCGGCCCCGGCGCAGCGCGGCGAGGGAGCCGACGACCTCGGCGAGCTGGTCCGGGTGCTCGAGGTTGGCCGGGAAGAAGCCGTCGAGTCGTGCGGCACGTCGGATCGGCTTGGCGTTGCCCGGGCATCCGGCGGCCCAGACGGGCACGCCCGGCCGCTGAACCGGCCGCGGCAGGAAGGCGAGGCCGTCGACGGTGCAGTGCTCGCCGCGATGGCGCACCGGCTCGCCGGACCAGGCGGCGGCCAGGACGGCCAGGAACTCGTCGAGCATCCGCCCGCGCCGCCGGGCATCGAGCTCCTCGCCGGTCCTGGACAGCTCACCGGCGAACCGGTCGCTGCCGAGGCCGACCCCGAGGGTGAGACGGCCGGCGCTGAGCCGATCGAGTGTCACGCTCTCCCGGGCGACCTTGGCCGGGCGGCGACGGGGAAGCGCCGACACCATCGGCCCGAGCCGGATCCGCTCGGTCACGGTCGCGATCGCCGCCAGCGCGATCCACGGGTCGGCGACCTGTCGTACCGGCTCCCGCCGGCACAACTGATCCCACACGAAGCAGCCGTCCCACCCGGCCTCCTCCGCGTCGGCGGCGAGGCGGGCAACCACCCGCGGATCGGCGAGGTCGTCGAAGAGCGGCAGCCAGAGCGCCGACCGCAGCCGGTTCATGAGCGGCCTCCTTCCGTGTGCCGCTCCAGAGCCGACACGAAGGCGTCCCACACCGGTCGCGGCAGGTCATGTCCGGCCCCCTCGAGGACCCGCAGCTCCGCACCGCGGACGCCATCGCGCAGCGCCTCGCCGTGCGGCAGCGGCAGCAGTGGGTCGTGGTCGCCGTGGACCACGAGCGTCGGCGCCGCGATGTCGCCGAAGCCGCCGTGCGTCGGCCCGGCGGGCTCGATGGCGTAGTGGTTGACCAACGTCGACGCGTAGTTCCTGGCGCGCGCCACGTCACGTTCGACCAAAGCCCGGATCGCGGTCTCGTCGAAGTACGGCGAGCCACCGGCATACGCCCTCGCGCCGTCGACCACGTACTCCACGACCGCGGCCGTGTCGGAGACGTCCGGCTCGGTCGGCATGGCCAGGTCGCTCGACGGCGGCGGCAGGTCGTCGGCACCGGTCGAGGTCGAAACGAACGTCAGTGACGCGACCCGGTCGGGGTGATCCACACCGAGGACGAGTCCGATCCCGCCGAACATCGACTGACAGACCAGGTGGGCGCGCTCGATGCCCAAGGCGTCCTGGATACCGAGGACATCGAGGGTCAGATCCGTGAACGAGTACGTCGGCTGCCCCGGTGGGCAGCAGGCCGACCGGCCGGTGTCCCGATGGTCGTAGCGGACCACGAACCGGCCATGGGCGGCGATCTCTTCGCACAGGTCGGAGTCCCACCACAGCATCGAGGCGGCCGCCCCGGCGACCAGCACGATCGCCGGGTCCGCGCGGTCGCCGAAGGTCTCGGCACACAGCTCGACACCGTTGATTTCGAGTAGTTGCTCGCCGTGAGATCGAAGTGAGGTCATATCCGGCACGCTAGAGTCCGCGACTCCATGGGGAAAAGCGATGATTACCGATCGATTCAATCGTTCATGCCAATGGACGTCGCTACGCTGGAGCGCGTGACCAACTTCGAGCTGCGCCACCTCGCGGCAATGGCCGCCATTGCCGAGGAGGGCTCGTTCGGTCGGGCAGCCGCCCGTCTCGGGTACACCCAGTCGACGGTGAGCCAGCAGATCGCGGCGTTGGAGCGGGCCGTCGGCGGCCCGGTGTTCGACCGGCCGGGCGGCCCCAAGCCGGTGCGGCTCACCCCACTCGGCTCCGTGGTCCTGGAGCACGGTCGCGCACTGCTGGCGAAGGCGGCGGCACTGACCGACGCCGTGGACCGGTTCCGGGCGGGGGACGGCCGTATCGACATCGGGACGTTCCAGAGCGTGTCCAACGTGATCCTTCCGTCGGTCGTACGCCGGCTGCGGGACGAGCACCCCGGATGCGACATCAGATTGTCCGAGGAAGAGCCGGAACAGCCGCAGATCGGTGACCTCGACCTGCTGTTCTACGACGGCCGCATCGACGGCGACGCCGAGCACCGCAAGCTGCTCGACGATCCGTACCTGCTGGTGGCACGCGCCGGCGCCTTTCCCGAAGGTCCCATCCCGCTGGAGCGGCTCGACGGGGCACCGATGGTGGCGTGGCCGCTGACCTGTGACCAGCCCTTGATGGAGCAGGCGGTCGCCCGCAGCGGCGCCCGTCCGCAGGTCGTGTTCCGCACCGCGGTCAACGACACCCTGCTGTCGATGGTGCGAGCCGGCCTGGGATCGGCGCTCCTGCCCTGGCTCGCCATCCTCGGAGCGGGCGTCCCCTCCGACGACAGGCTCCGCATCCACGGGCTACGGCCCGCCCCGCCGCCACGGGAGATCTACCTGCACTGGCAGGGCGGACGCATCCACTCACCCCTTGCCGCCCACGCCGTCGACATCGCCCTCGAAGTCGCGGCCGAACTCGCACCGCCGCCAACCACCGCTTGACGCAGGTTGGTTGCCCTCGGCGGGGGCGTCGACCTCACTCCGGCTTCCAAGTCGTACGCGGCTCTGTGCCTGATGTCTGCGTGGGCTCAGGCATCGGCGGCCGCCGCGGCCAGCAGGCGAGCGAGTTCGACCGGCTCGGTGAACATCGGCCAGTGGCCCGAGTCGAGGTCGACGAAGTCCAGGTGCCTGATGCGGGTGACCTCGGGCACGTCACCGGCGTCGATCCAGTCCCGGGCCTGGGCGGGGGTGAACTCGGGGCACACGAGCAGCATCGGGACGTCGAACCTCCGCTCGTCCTTCAGCCGCACCGTACCCTTGGCCACCCGCTCCGGCACGGGGATCGCCGCCGAGGCAAAGCGGCTACGCGTCTCCTCGTCGAGGTCGGCGGAGTCCGGTCCTTCGAACGGGCCCCAGCCGGGGAAGGGCATCACACCGTCCCGGGTCTCGAAGAAGTCGGCGTACGGCTGCCCGTCGGCGGACGGGAAGCCTCCGACGAGGGCCACCTTGGCGACCCGCTCCGGCCGCGCGTCGGCGGCCAGCCAGGCCAGGGTGCAGGCGGCGGAGTGCCCGACCACCATGGGCTTCTCCGGCGCCGCGTCCACCGCCGCGAGCACTGCCGCCACCTGGTCGTCCAGCGTGGCGGACGCAGCTCCGTCACCCTGACCGGGGAGGGTGAGCGCCACGGGGCGGTGGCCGAGTTCCTCGAGTGCGGGCACGACGCCGTCCCAGGCGGATCCGTCGAGCCACAGGCCGGCGATGAGCAGAATGTCCATGGATCAGTTCTCTTTCCGTGAAGCCCGTGAGGTCGTTGCCACACGCTACGACCGATTCCGGACAATCCACTTCCGGTATCTCTCGTGACCACCTAATCTGCTCGGGTGCCGACCGAGCTCAGCCCCACCGCGCGAGCCCTGCGCACCCTCGAGATCCTCCAGTCCCGCACCGCGGGAGTAACGGCCGACGAGCTCGCCGCGTCCCTCGGGGTCACGGAGCGGGCCGCGCGCCGGTACGTCGGGATCCTCCGAGAGGCGGGCGTCCCCGTGCACTCGGCCCGGGGCCCCTATGGCGGGTACCGACTGGGGCGCGGGGCGCGGCTACCGCCGGTCGTCTTCACGGAGCCCGAGGCGCTGGGCCTGGTCATGGCGGTCCTCGACGGTCAGCCGGCGGCCGCCGACCCCGATGCCGACGACCTCGTCGGTGCCGCCCTGGGCAAGGTCATCCGGGCGCTGCCCGAGAGCGTCGGCCGGCAGGCGGCCGCCCTGCGCGAGCACGCGTCGGCGGCGCCCGACCGGAACGCGTCCCGTCCGGATCCCGCCCTCACGAGCACGCTCGTCGCGGCGAGCGCGGTGCGGCGCCGCGTGCTAGTCACGTACCGCAGTGAGTCCGGCAACGAGTGGGAGGCCGAGGTGGATCCCTGGGCGGTCGTCGTCCGCTACGGCCGCTGGTACCTCCTGTGCCACTCCCACCACGCGGAAGCGATCCGCACCTACCGGATCGACCGGGTCCGCGCGGTCCGGGAGACCGCCCACGGCTTCGAGATGCCCGACGGCCTCGACCCGGTGGGGGTGCTGGAGGAGAACCTGGGCAAGGGGTGGGAGTTTCCCACGCGGGTGGTGTTCGACGCCCCGATGGCCGAGGTGCTGCCGTCGATCCGCCCGCCCATGGGACGGCTCGAACCGTCGGGAGACGGATGCGTGCTCGTCGGCAGCACGCGAAATCCGACGATGTACGCGCAGGAGTGGCTGGCGCAACTGCCACTCGCCTTCCGCGTCGAGGGCGGTGAGGAACTGCGCGCGGCGGTGCAAGCGCTGGCCACGCGTTTCAGCGCGGCCGTGACGGACGAGACCTGAGCGGTCACCGCCACCGACCCATCCACACCTCGGCCGATGAGTTTGCCGGGCGCCTCAAGTCTCCCTTGTGACCCGTGTCATGGAGGAGAGGCGGAGGCCGGGATGAACAATCCGATTCGGCTGTACATGTCGATGTCGCTCGACGGCTATATCGCCGGCCCGGACGATCGGCCGGGGCAAGAGCTCGGACGCGACGGTGGACGGCTTTTCAACTGGCTCGACGACCGGGAGTCCGATGGTCCGAGCGGCCAGGTCTACCGCGAGGCGCTGGCGACCGGCGCGCTGATCTCCGGTCGTCGGACCTTCGAACTCGCGGGGCGCTGGCAGGGCGACCACCACGACGGTGTGCCGATCCTCGTCCTCACCCACCAGGTGGACGGCGGGGAGGTGCCACCCGGCCACGCACGCTTCGTCACCGACGTCGAGGACTGCGCCCGTCAGGCTCGCGCAGCCGCAGGGGACCGGCCGGTCATGGTCCATGGGGCGGGGGCGGCCCAAGCGCTTCTCCGAGCCGGGCAGATGGACGAGATGGAGATCCACATGGTGCCGGTCCTCCTCGGCGAGGGGCGACGGCTGTTCGAGCACCTCGGTGGTGATCACATCGAACTCGAACTCGTCCGACGCCTGGAGGATCGAGACGTGACGCACCTCCGCTACCGGGTGCGCCGATCCGGGGAGGTCGCGTGAAGACGCTCTTCGTCGCCTACCGCGTCACCGATCTGGATCGCTCGCTCGGTTTCTACACCGCCTTGGGCTACGCCGAGCTGGGCAGGGTCGAGGTCGGCGACGGGAGCCGCCTCGTGATCCTCAAGTTCCCCGGTGAACCGGCGGCCTCGCTCGAACTGGTCCACCGTCCCGCCGACGGGCGCGTCGACGTGGGCAGCGGAATCGACCACCTCGCTATCCAGGTGGACACGCTGACCGTCACCCTGAAGACGCTGGCCGAAGCCGGACTGGAGCCGGAGCCCGTCCAGTTTCCGGGCGGCCCTCACGGTCCGAAGACGTCGTGGCTCACGGACCCGGACGGTTACCGCATCGAGTTGGTGGAGTGGCCACTCGGACATCCCGACGGCATCACCGCAGCGGACTTCTCCTGAGGTGCGGCCCTCCTCAGGCCCCCTGCTAAGGTGCGCCGATGCCATCGATCAAGCAGTTCCAGGTCACCTTCGACTGCGCGGAACCGGAGAGCGTCGCTCGCTTTTGGTGCGAGGTGTTGGGGTACGTCGTACCGGCGCCGCCGGAGGGGTTCGACACCTGGGAAGATGCCGACCGCTCTCTGCCTCCTGAGGAACGGGGTTCATGGTCTGCGTGCGTTGATCCCTCAGGTGTCGGCCCGCGGCTGTTCTTTCAGCGCGTTCCCGAAGGCAAGGTCGTCAAGAATCGGCTGCATCTTGATGTGCGGGCCGGCACCGGGCTCGTGGGTGAAGAGCGGCTGGCCACGCTCGAGGCCGAATGCGCACGACTGGTCGCGCTCGGCGCGGTGCGCGTGCGACTCCTGCCGGCCGACGACGACAACGAGTCGTGCATCGTGATGCAGGACATCGAGGGCAACGAGTTCTGCCTCGACTGAGCGAGGCCGACAACCAAGCCCGGGCCATGACTTGCTCTCCGTCGGTCCCGGCGTAGTCAAACATTCAAAAAAGGGATTCCCCTGCCGGTAAAAAGGTCTACCCGCATAGACGACTCAGTGCTGTCATGCTCACGACCGCCCGGAAACTCCTGCCGGGCACCCCCTCCGGGAGATCCCCCCATGCCCCGAATATCCCGCTCCCTGGTCACCGCCCTGTCCTCCCTGGCCCTCGCCGCCGCCGGACTCACGGTCGCAGCCGGCACCGCGCACGCGCAGAGCTGCAGCCAAGACTACCTCCCCCTGCCCGACCCGAGTTGCCAGCCCGGCGACTTCAACCCGGACGTCACCCAGTCCACCATCGGCTCCACCATCTGCGTATCCGGTTGGACCGCGACCGTCCGGCCGTCCAGCTCCTACACCACCGCGCTGAAGAAGACGCAGATCGTCGAGTACGGCTACACGGACACCAGCACCTCGGACTACGAGGAGGACCACTTCGTCCCCCTCGAACTCGGTGGCGCTCCCAAGAGCGCCCTCAATCTCTGGCCCGAGCCGGAGTACGGCACCACGACCGCCGCCAACAAGGACACCGTCGAGAACAAGCTCAAGAAGGCTGTCTGCGCCGGCACCGTCAGCCTCGCCGACGCGCAGGACGCGATCGTCACGGACTGGACGACCGCCCTGTCGAATCTCGGCCTGAGCTGATCCCGTCCGCATGGGTCGACAACAGGGGTGGGACGGTGGACGCGGGGTAACCGCGTCTGTACGAAGGCCTTGTCGTCGACCTTCCCAGGAGGACAGTCGTGCCTGGCATGTTGGAGAAGATCAAGCAGTTCAGCAGGAGCCCCCAGGGGCGACGTGCCGCCGAGCAGGTGCGCCGTGCCTCGGCCGATCCGCGTCGCCGCGCCCAGGCTCGGCAACTCCTCGGCAAACTCCGGGGACGGCGCCGCTGACACTCGCGACCCGTAGTCGTGGCATGGGCCCCCGCACATCGTGCGGGGGCCCACACGGTCAGCAGGTCGAGTTGGTCTGGGTGAGCAGGCCCAGCCGCCACGGCAGGCTGTTGTAGTCGCCGCCGGCGTTGGGATCCTTCCCCTGGTACAGGTACTGGAGCTTGCAGGCCGGGATCGTGAGCGTCTGGTCGTAGCCCGCGCGGATCATCTCGCCGTGACTGATGTCCCGGGTCCAGGTTCCGGCGGGGAACATCACGTTGTTCGACTTGGCGAACGGGTTGCCCTCGGACGCGGCCAGAGGTGACCACGAGCCGGCGAGGCTGCTCGCGGTCCAGGAGCGGAAGTAGCGCCGGCCGTCCGAGCCGATGGCCTCGACGAGGAGCAGGTACTGGTTGCTGGTCTGCACCTTGTACACGTTGCTCGCCTCGAACAGGGCGTACTTGGAGTCCTGGGCAGCGATCACGGTGTTGGTGAAGCCGTTCGGGAACTGGCCGACGGTCGTCTGGGATCGGTACAAGTGGCCGTTGTCGTCGGAGGAGAACAGGTAGCAGTTGGCGCTGTCGCAGATCACCCACATGTCGACCCAGTAGCCGTTGCCGATGTTCTGCTTGATGATGTCCGGCATCGACGAGTAGAAGTTCCTGGGGGCGCTCCACCCGTTGGGGTTGCTGATGTCGGGGTTCGTCGAGTACGAGGCGTTGCCGGTCTGGTAGACGAGGTACCACAGGCGCTGCTGTGTGTGGTAGAAGACCTGCGGCGCGGCCCGGTACCCGGCGCCGATGGCGGTGCGGTCGAGGTAGTGGTGCGTGGCCGAGCCCGCTTGGGACCAGTCGGAGAAGCTCAGGTACACCAGGTTGTACCCGGCCGAGCTCGCGGTGCTCGCGAACACGTGGTACTTGCCGTTGTAGTAGACGACCGACGGGTCCTTGATCCCCGCGATGTTGTGCGTCGCGTCCGGCTTCGGCGCGATCAGAGCGCCGCTCAAGCTCCAGCGGAAGGAGGAGGGGAGTGCCGCGGTGGACCGGGGCGAAGGGGCCCCCGTCCGCTGTGCCGCGGCAGTGCCGCCCAACGCCGTGAGCGTCGACTGGTAGGCGGGCTTCTTGTTGCCGTTGCGGTCGAACAGCAGCGGGTTCTCACCGCTGCGCCAGGAGTCGCTGTCGCGGATGCCCCAGACGGTGATGCCGGTGCAGCGCGCCACGTTCATGCAGGCCCGCACCGTGTTCGCGTACGCGGCTGTCGGCGCCTGCGCGATGTCCAGTTCGGTGATCTGGACGTCCACGCCGAGCGCGGCGAAGTTCGACAGCGTCGTCCGGAAGCTGGACGGCGGTCCGCCCGCCCCGAAATGGGACTGGAGGCCGACGCAGTCGATGGGCACGCCGCGCGCCTTGAAGTCGCGCACCATGCGGTAGACGCCCTGGGTCTTGGCGTCGCTCCAGTTCTCGATGTTGTAGTCGTTGTAGCAGAGCTTGGCCGACGGGTCGGCCGATCGCGCGCTGCGGAAGGCCTCCTCGATGAAGCCGGTGCCCAGCACGTCCCGGAAGACCGAGCTGCGCATCTGGCCGCTGCCGCCGTCGGCGAAGGCCTCGTTGACCACGTCCCAGGCGTAGACCTTGCCCTTGTAGTGGTTCATCACCTGGGTGATGTGGTTGTTCATCACGCCGCGCAGGGTGTTGGCGTCCCTGATGGAGCTGACCCAGCTCGGCAGTTGCTGGTGCCAGACCAGGGTGTGCCCGCGCAGGCGCTGCCCGCGCGCCGCGGTCCGGTTGGCGATCTGGTCGCCGGGGCCGAAGTTGAACGAGCCGCGAGAGCGCTCGATGGTGTCCCACTTCATCTCGTTCTCGGGCGTGACCGAGTTGAACTCGCGGTCCAGGATCCCGGTGTACGTGCCGTCACCGAGCCGTCCGGCGGCCACCGCGGTCCCGAAGTACCGTCCGGACTGGGCCGCTTGGGCGCCCAGAGTGGAGGCGCGGACGGCGTCGGGTGCGGCGGTCGCGGCGGCGGGTGTGACCAGACCTGCCACGGCCAGCAGGGCTGATATCGAGGCTCGGCGACGGCCGAGCCGCTTCAGCGGGTTCATGGTTCTCCTCGTTCGTTCGGGTGGGGGGTTGCGCTGTGCGGTCGGCGGGACGGGATCAGGGCGTCGACAGCTCGAACCGCAGGACGCGGACCGCGCCGCCGAGCGCCTGGGTGGCGTGGTTGAAGAGGGCGAATCGGTAGCCCATGAAGAAGCGCCAGTCGTTGCCCATGGAGAAGGACGGGCCGAGGCGGATGAAGTTCGTGCCGTCGGTGCTGTAGGAGAAGGTGCCGGGGCGTGCCGAGCCGGGGCGGATGTCCGCGCTCGCGCGCAGCCAGACGCGGCCCCCTGAGACGGCCGTGCTCGCGAGCTCGGTGCCGGTGCCGGTGGTGTTCCAACTGCTGTCCATGGTGAGCCCGTTGACCATCGCCACCCGCGTCGTCCCGCCGTCGCGCCTGACACCGATCCACGCGGAGGAGTCACGCAGCAGCGCGAGTCCTGCCCGGTCGCCGTCCCGCATCGCCGAGAAGTCGAGCTGGACGGTGGCGGTGGATGCGGGGCCCTGGATGCGGTGCGTGAGGGTGTTGCGGGCCCAGTACAGGTCATTGGTGACGGTCGCGGTCCGCAGGGTCAGACCGTTGCCGGACGACCACTTGGCGTTGTCCGGGTTGTGGTTCCACTCCCACCTCGGCTTGAGGCTCGTACCGTCGAAGGTGTCCACGCCGATCATGGGGGTGACCTGGCGGGGTGGGGTGGGCACGGCCGGCCAGGGATACGAAGCGCCCCAGGCGCCGTTGACCAGTTGGACGACGGGCCAGCCGTCCGAGGTCCACGTGACCGGCGCGAGGACCGGCATCCGGCCGCCGGGATAGGCGTCCACGAAGGCCATGTGGTACCAGGCGCCGCCCTGGGTCTGCACCAGCCCGCCCTGGTGCGGGACACCGCCGCCGGAGATTGGTCCGGGCAGGTCGAGAAGGACTTGTCGCATCGTGTACGGCCCGAACGGGCCGCCCGACGATTTGAGGATGTACTGCCCGTTGGCCGGGCGGGTCAGGAAGATGTAGTACTGCCCGTTGATCTTGTAGAAGCGGGAGCCTTCAAGAGTTCCGACGCTCGAGGGTGTGGTGAACACCTGCTGGGTGCGGACCTGGTTGCGGCCGTCGGGGGAGAGCTGGGCCACGCTGATGGTGGTGTTCCCGTACGCCACGTACAGGGTGTCGTCGGTGTCGACGAGCAACCCCGCGTCGTAGTACGGGGTGCTGATCGTCGTCAGCCTGCTCCACGGCCCCTCTGCGGCGGTGGCGGTGTAGACGTATGTCCTGGCGAAGTCGATCTGACCGAGCCAGTAGAACGTCCTGTTGCTCGGGCGGTAGGCCAGTGACGATGCCCAGATCCCTCTGACGTAGCCGCGGGCACCGTTCAGGTCGTACTTGGCGCCGAAGTCGAGGACGGGCACCGAGTGACCGGCGATCTCCCAGTTCACGAGGTCGTACGAACGCAGGACGGGTGCGCCCGGTGAGTAGTGCATCGTCGAGGCGGAGGCGTAGTAGGTGCCGCCGACGCGGATGACGTCGATGTCCGCGAAGTCCTGCCGGATCACCGGGTTGGTGTACTGCGCGGCGGCCCCGGGGACCGGTCCACGGGCGAGAGCGGAAGCGGCGATGGGGGAGGGCCCCGCCAGAGACAGGAAGGCACCGCCGGCCAGGCTGCCGACGGCGGTCAGCGCACGTCGGCGATCCATGGGTTGGCGAGGGCATGACATATCCATGTGTCGTTCTCTCTGCGAGGAGGCTCGTTCGAGAGTGCGAACGCTGACTGGTGTGTCGAGCAACCAGGATGATAGGAGGCTGACACATCCCGTCAATGCCTCTCGCATGATTCGCTGTTGGCGCCGAAATATTTCGGGGATTCGAGCAGTGTGTACATGCCGAAGTGAACAGTCGATCGCCCGTCAGGTGTTGACATGCGCAGGACCCTCTCTAGCATCCGTACAGCCAACGATCCGAAAGCCGACCGAAATTTCGAACTGTCGGCGGGTGTCGTACACGTGACATGGGTCGGCCCTGTGCAGTCGTCATCCTCTGTTTGCCCCATGCCCTTCAGAAGGAGTTCACGGTGCCCCGACCATCAGGCAGACCACTGTTCCGAGTCCTCGCGGCCACCGCGCTGGCGGTGACCGCGTCCTTGACGGCGTCTGTCCACTCCACCGCTTCGGCCGCCCCCGGCAGCCCCGCACTCACCCCGCCCCTGGGCTGGAACAGCTGGAACAGCTTCGGGTGCGGTGTCACCGAGGCGCAGGTCCGCCAGGTCGCCGACGCGATGGTGTCCTCCGGCATGAGGGACGCCGGCTACCGGTACGTCGTCGTCGACGACTGCTGGTTCGACCCGCAGCGTGACGCGGCGGGCGAGCTGCGGGCCAACGCGACCAAGTTCCCCGGCGGTATGAAGGCGCTCGGGGACTACATCCACGGCAAGGGCCTGAAGTTCGGCATCTACCAGGTGCCGGGCGAGCGCACCTGCGCGCAGACCAGCGGCGCCTATCCGGGGTCGACGGGCAGCGGAGGGCACGAAGCCCAGGACGCCAACACATTCGCCTCGTGGGGCGTCGACTACCTCAAGTACGACTGGTGTTCCTCCAGCGGCACCCGTGACGAGCAGGTCGCGCGCTTCACGATCATGCGCGACGCTCTGCGCGCCACCGGGCGGCCGATCGTGTACAGCATCAACCCCAACAGCTTCCACGCCATCACCGGCGCCACGTACAACTGGGGCGAAGTCGCCGACCTGTGGCGGACGACCGAGGACCTGCTCGACATCTGGCAGAACGGCAACACCAACAGCTATCCGATGGGCGTCGGCAACGTCCTCGACGTCACCGCGCCGCTCGCGGCGCAGTCGGGCCCGGAACACTGGAACGACCCCGACATGCTGGTCGTCGGCCGCCCGGGCCTGTCACTGACCGAGTCCCGCTCGCACTTCGCCCTGTGGGCGCTGCTGAGCGCGCCGCTCATGGCCGGCAACGACATCCGCACGATGTCCGCCGACGTGAGCGCCATCCTGCGCAACCCCCGGCTGCTGGCGGTGAACCAGGATCCGCTCGGCGCGGGCGGACGCAGGGTGCGCGACGACGGCAGCACCGAGGTGTTCGCCAAGCCCCTGTCCGACGGCTCGGTCGCCGTGGGTCTGTTCAACCGGGGCGGCGGCACCGCGACGGTCACCGCCACGGCCGGGCAAGTCGGCCTGTCCGGCGGGCCGTTCACCCTGACGGACCTGTGGACCGGTGGTACGTCCAGCACGTCCGGGCAGATCTCGGCGAGCGTCCCCGCGCACGGCGTGGCCGTGTTCCGGGTGAGCGGCGGCAGCCCGGTGGCCGCCACCACCTCCCGGCTGCGCGGCAACGCCTCCGGCCGCTGCGTCGACGTGGACAACGCCTCCACCGCGGCCGGGGCCACGGCACTGATCTGGGACTGCCACACGGCCGCCAACCAGCTGTGGACGACATGGGCCGGCGGTGAGATCCGCGTCTTCGGCGACAAGTGCCTGGACGCCTACAACCAGGGCACCACCAACGGCACCCGTGTCATCACCTGGCCCTGCAACGGCCAGGACAACCAGAAGTGGACCCTCGGCTCCGACGGGACGATCCGCAACGCCCACGCCGGGCTGTGCCTCGACGCCGACCGGTCCGGCACCGCAAACGGAACTCCGCTGGTCCTGTGGAGCTGTACAGGCCAGGCCGGCCAGAAGTGGACCCGTACGTGACTCCGGCATCCCGCGAACAGAAGGGCAGTCGCACGATGACAAGGACACGAACCCTCTTATGGCCCGCCATGGTCGCGGCGCTGGTCGTCCTGAGCATGGGCGGTACGGCACTGGCCCGCGGGCAGGGCGACACCACCCGGCCCACGGCCTCCGGCACGGCCGGCGCACCCTCGCGCGCCGCTGCCGCGAGCCCCGGCTGCGGCAAGGCGCCCACCCTGACGAGCGGTACGTACACGATCCAGAGCGGCGGCAAGAACCGCAGCTTCACCCTGAAGATCCCGGACGGCTACGACCGCAACCACGCCTACCGGCTGATCTTCGGGTTCCACTGGCTGGGCGGCACCTCCACCGACGTCGCCACTGGCCGCACGGTGGAAACGGGCACCTGGGCCTACTACGGACTCCAGCGACTGGCGAACAACAGCGCCGTCTTCGTCGCACCACAAGGCCTCAACAACGGCTGGGCCAACTCCGGCGGAGAGGACGTCACCTTTGTCGACGACATGATCCGGCGGATCGAGGCGGACCTGTGCGTCGACACCACCCAGCGCTTCGCGCTCGGCTTCAGCTACGGCGCCGCCATGTCGTACGCCCTCGCATGTGCCCGCGCGACGGTCTTCCGCGCGGTCGCGGTGCAGAGCGGCGGGCAGCTCAGCGGATGCAGCGGCGGAACCCAACCCATCGCCTACCTCGGAGTGCACGGCCTCAGGGACAGCGTCCTCGGCATCTCCGGCGGGCGGGCGATGCGGGACACGTTCGTCAGGAACAACGGCTGCACCCCTCAGAACCCGACCGAGCCCGCCCAGGGCAGCCTGACGCACCGAGTCACCACCTACTCGGGCTGCTCGACCGGGCATCCGGTCGCCTGGGCCGCGTTCGACGAGGGACACATCGCCGCTCCCCAGGACGGCGCCCCCGGTGACAGCGGCAGGACCTGGGTGCCGGGGGAGGTGTGGAAGTTCTTCACACAGTTCCAGACCTCGGACCCGTCACCGGGGACCGCCACCTGCCGGGTCACGGACACCGTCAGCGCGTGGAACAGCGGTCTGACCTCGAACATCACCATCACCAACACCGGCACCACCGCGATCGACGGCTGGTCCCTTGTCTTCACCCTGCCCGGCGGCCAGGCCATCACCTCCGGCTGGAACGCGGACTACTCGCCCGCCTCCGGCCAGGTGACGGCCAGGAACCTCGCTCACAACGCCACCATCGCTCCGGGCGCCTCCGTCGGCATCGGCTTCCAGGCCGTCCACACCGGTGACACGGCCATGCCGGCCTCCTACACCCTCAACGGCAACACCTGTGCCGGCGCGACCAGTTGAGCAAAGCGGGTACTCAGGTCACGGCGCCGTGAAGGTCCACAGCAGGTTCGTGCTGCTGCCGTAGGTCCATTGCTTGGTGACGGAGCCCGAGGCGACATTGCCGCCACCATCGAGGACCAGGCCGGTGGTGCGGTTGGCGATGGAGTAACGGTCGCCGCCCCGGTGGGTGATCGTCCACTGCTGGTTGGTGCCGCCGTTCCAGGGGGCCTGCCGGGCGGCGGAGCCGTCGGCGGTGGCGCCCCAGCCGTCGGCGACCATGCCGTTCGTGCGGTTGACCAGCCGGTAACAGCCGCCTTCGACAGCCTCCGCACGCCATTGCAGGTTGGGACTGCCGTCCCAGGTCCACTGCTTGAGGTGGGAGCCGGCGGCCACGGTGCCGCCGCTGTCCAGCGCCAGACCGTCGGTGACGTTGGTGATCCGGAAGTACGCAGCCGGGTTGAACTGGACCTGCAGTGAGGTGATGCGGTCGTTGTTGCCGGTGACCCTCAGGTCGGAGTTGTCGGTGGTGAACGTCCACGCGGTGCCGGTGAAGTTGTCGCCGGAGTAGCCGATCACCTGGTAGCCGGGTGCCGGCCGGAGGGAGGAGAGGGTGCCCGGCCCCGGCCCGGTCGTGCGCAGGTCGGCCGCGGTGTAGTCGCCGACGGTGAGCACGGCGGCCCTGCCGGTGTAGTCGACGTCCGTGAAGACAACGGCGCCGGCGAGCGGCCGCAGGCCAGGGATCGTGCCGGAGAAGGCGAGCTTCAGCACATAGGCGTTGGCGTCGTACGGCGCCGAGGACGGCAGGGTGACGGTGAGGCCGGAGGAGCTCTGGGCCGGTGCGGCGAGGTCGACATAGGTGCCGGCGGTGGAGCCGAGGAGCTTCACCGAGGTCAGCGACGAAACGTTGATCCGGTCCGAGCCGAGTGTCTTGATCGTCAGTGAGCTGCCGGGCCAGCCCAGGACGGTCGCGTACAGGACGTTGTTCGCCTTGTTGCGGGTGAAGCGGAGGTCCTGCGCCGTACCGGCATGCGGAGTGGTGAACGAGCCGCCGCCCATCTTCGTCGGGCCCTCGCCGTACGCCGTCCAGGCGCGCGTCTCGTACACCGACTCGCCGAAGCGCTTCAGGTGGTCACCGATACCGAGCAGGATGTCCTTCTGTGCCTGGGGGACGGTGCCGTCGGCCATCGGCGCGATGTTCAGCAGCATGTTGCCGTTCTTGCTGACCCGGTCGATGAACGAGTGCAGCATCTGCTGGATGCTGTAGTAGCCGATGCCCTGGGTGTAGCACCAACTGCTGCTGGAGATGCTGTCGTCGGTGAGCCAGTACGGGGTGGTGAGGTCGGCCGGGCCGCCGCGTTCGTAGTCGAAGACCTCGCCCTTGCCGTTCATGCCGTCCTTGTACGTGGCGACGACCTCGCGGCCCCAGCTGACTGCCTGGTTGTAGTAGTACGCCAGGAAGTTCAGGCGCTGTGTCTCGTCGACGGCGTCCAGGTTGAAGTCCTGCCACAGGACGTCGGGCTGGGCGCGATCGATGACCTCCTTGAGCTTGTCGAACCAGAGCTGGTTCTCCGCGGCCGGGCCCAGCTGTCCGTAGAGCTTCTTGAGGCTGGGGTCGGTCTGGGCGGGGGCGAACTCGTAGAAGCCGGTGAAGTTGTACGCGTGGTGCATGGCCACCAGCAGCTTCAGGCCCTTGGCGCGGATGGCTGTGGAGAACAGCCGCAGCAGGTCGAGGCCCGGGCCCTTGGTCACCGAGTTCCACTCGTTGACCTGGCTGTCCCACATGGAGAATCCGTCATGGTGCTCGGCCACCGGGCCGGCGAACCTGGCGCCGGCGTCGACGAACAGCTGCACCCACTCGTCCGGATCGAACTTCCCGCCTGCCGACTTCAGCTTGGGTGCGAACTTCACGGTGGTGCCCGCCAGGTCCTGAGCCCCGTTGATGAAGTTGTGGTAAGGCCAGGCCGATGGTTGGCCGTACGTCGCGATGTGGTGCTGGTTGGCGTTGCTGCCCGCGTGGTACATGTTGCGCGGGTACCACTCGTTGTCGAAGGCGGGGACGCTGAAGACACCCCAGTGGAAGTAGATCCCGAACTTCGCGTCCTGGAACCACTCCGGGGCCGGCGGGTGCTGGTCGACCGAGTTCCAGTCGGGTGTGTACGTGGTGGACGCCGCCTGGGCGACACCGGAGCCGATCGCGCTTCCGGCAACGGCCGCCGCGGCCACGCCGGTGGCACCGGCCAGCACATGGCGTCTGCTGATCGAACTCGACATGGAGACATCCCTGGGGCGGAAGGGCAGCTTGTTACGCATGACGGTCTGTCATGTCTCCATGTGATGTCAATCGGCATGCAGGGATGAATATGACTACGCGGTGAGGCGACTTGTCCTCTTAGTTGCGCTTTATTGCGTATATGCCGGCAAGGAAACATCACATGTCTTGCGTCGAACGCACCCCAGTATCATCAACGTCACCCTTGGCATGCGGACTGCGGCACGGGTCGGGGCGCAACGTGGAGAAAGGGATGCGCGGTGTCTCTGACAGACAAGGCGATCGAGCAGATCCGTGAGTTGATCCGGACCGGAGCCCTGCCTCCGGGGTCGAAGCTCCCTCCGGAGCCGGACCTGGCCGCACAGCTGGGACTGTCCCGCAACCTCGCCCGGGAAGCCGTCAAGGCCCTGGCCGTCGCGCGGGTCCTGGAGGTCCGGCGGGGCGACGGTACCTATGTGACCAGCCTGCAACCGAGCCTTCTCCTGGAGGGACTCGGGGGAGCGGTGGAGCTGTTGCAGGGTGACTCGGTCGCTCTCCAGGACCTCATGGAGGTACGGCGGCTTCTCGAACCGGTTGCCACGGGCCTTGCCGCGACCCGGATCTCCGACGACCAACTGGCCGAAGTGAAGGGGCACTTGGACGCCATGCGCGAGGCCCGTGACGACGTCGAACGGCTCAACGCCCATGACGCGGCCTTCCACCGGGCCGTCGTCTCGGCCACGGGCAACGAATCCCTGCTCGCCCTCCTGGAGGGCATTTCCGGCCGTACGCTGCGTGCCCGGATCTGGCGCGGTCTGGTCGACATCCAGGCGGCGGGCCGCACCCTCGCCGAGCACGAGGCGATCTTCGCGGCCCTGTCCGCACGCGACGCGGCGCTGAGTCAGGCCGCGGCGCTGCTGCACGTGAGCAACACCGAGAAGTGGCTGAGGCAGCACCTGCGCTCGGCCGAAGCCCTGCCCTCCGGCACGGCCTCGGGCTGATGGGCGAGCGCGGCACACCGGCGGTGCCACGAGGTCGGGGGCCGAGCCGAAAATGCAGAAGACTCTCCCACATGACCCGCGAGACGGCCCGAGCCCGCGTTCGTCCGTTCCCAACACCTTCACCCGAGGAGTCCCCGATGACCGCCGCCTTCCACGTACTGACCACTGGCTACGCCGATGCACGGGTGGCCGGCACCGTCACCCTGCTCGTCGACGGCGAGACGATCGCGATCGTCGATCCCGGCATGGTCGCGGACCGCCGGCTCATCCTGGATCCGCTCACGCACCACGGACTGAGCCCGCAGGACGTCACCGACGTGGTCTTCAGCCACCACCACCCGGACCACACGCTGAACGCGGCCTTGTTCCCCGAAGCCCGCTTCCACGACCACATGGCCATCTACCGCGACGACATCTGGGAGGACCGTGACGCCGACGGATTCCGGCTCTCGCCGTCGATCGCCCTCATGACGACCCCCGGCCACACCGCGGAGGACGTCAGCACCCTGGTCACGGCCGCCGAGGGCCTGGTCATCCTGACCCACCTCTGGTGGACCGCCGAGGGGCCGGCCGACGACCCCTTCGCCCCCGACCGCGAGCAGCTGCGTACGGCCAGGGAGAAGGTCCTGGCCCTCGGCCCGGCCCTGATCGTGCCCGGCCACGGAGCGCCGTTCGTGCCGTCGTCGTCGACGCCACTCTGAGGCGTGTGCACTCGTGTGTACGTCTCACCACCGGCCCCGATTCCAGCTGCCCCATGGCGCCCGAGCCGACGCCGCACTGGCGCTCGGGACGTTCGTATTGGTGGCGGTCGTGGAGGGGCAGCTGCTGCGGAGCGGGGAGGGCTCGACGCCCGTGCGCCTCGCGTCCTGGCTGCTGATCGTCGTGGTGTGCGGAGTGCTGCTGTTCCGGCGCCGGTACCCGGTGGCGGTGGGCTGGTGCACGGCGCTGGGCACGGGCGGCTACTACCTGTTGAGCGATACCGACGGTCCGCTGGTCGTGGTGCCGATCGTGGCGTTGTACGCCATCGCGGCCCAGGGCCGGCTGCAGGCCGCCGTCGCCATGGCGGCGGCGATGGTGATCGGCATATTCGCGGGCACCTTCGCGGGTACCGGCGACATCAACGGCACGACGGTGTTCATGCTCACCGGCTGGCTGGCTGGCTGGCTGGCTGGCTGGCTGGCTGGCTGGCTGGCTGGTCGCGGTCGTGGCGCTGGGCACGGTACGGCACCACCGGGCGGCCTATGCCGAGGAGGAGGCGCGACTGCGTGCCACCGAGGAACGGCTGCGTATCGCCCCTGAGGTGCACGATGTGATCGGGCACAACATCTCGATGATCAACGTGCAGGCCGGTGCGGCGCTGCATCGGCTGAAGAAGGACCCCGCCCAGGCCGAGGAGGCGCTCGGCGCGATCAAAGCGGGCAGCCGGGAGACCCTGCGGGAGCTTCGGGCCACCCTCGGGGTGCTCCGTCGGGTCGACGAGGCGGCACCCACGGCACCCGCGCCAGGGCTCGCCCGGGTGGACGAGCTGGTGGCTTCGGCGAAGCTCGCCGGGCTCACGGTGCTGATCGTGCGGACCGGGGTGGAACGCCCGCTGCCCGCCCCGCTCGCCCGGCGCCTGCCCAGGGTGGCGCTGGAACGCCCTGCGGACAGCTGACCAGCGCTAACGGTTCCGCTCGTGCGGCGAAGGGCCCCACGCAGAGCTCTCGGCTGGAACTCCGGTCGAGAGCTCTGCGTAGTGGGGAGGCCCGCCATCGGGCTGTGCGCTGACAGTCGCTCGGCCGTCAGCCGTCCCCTCCGCCCCATCCGTGTTCTACCGCCCCATTGTGCAGAGCCAACGGCCGCCTTACTGTTCGACTTTGCCTGAGTCTGTTTGATGCTGATCGCTCAGGCGAGAGGGAGGCCGCAGTGCGAGCTCATCCGATCGATTCAGAGACTGCGAGACCCGGTCGTCGTGGGTGGTGGAGGGCCGTCATCGCGACGGCCGCGACCATCGCCCTGGCCGTGGGCATGGCCGCGCCCGCCACGGCGCGGGAGGCGGACGCGCCGACATCCACCGCCCCACCTGCAGCCAACGCGCAGGCGCACACGGTGACTCTCGACGGCTACTCGTTCCTTGTCGACGGCAAGCGGACCTACCTCTGGTCCGGCGAGTTCCACTACTTCCGGCTTCCGAGCCCGGACCTGTGGCGGGACATCTTCCAGAAGATGAAGGCCGCCGGCTTCAACTCCACCTCCCTGTACTTCGACTGGGGATACCACTCGCCCAAGCCGGGCGTGTACGACTTCACCGGAGTACGTGACGTCGACAAGCTCCTCGACATGGCCGAGGAAGCCGGGCTCTACGTGATCGCGCGCCCCGCGCCGTACATCAACGCGGAGGTCGACAGCGGCGGCCTGCCCGGCTGGCTGACCACCAAGGCCGAGAACAACCGCAGCGACGACCCGCGGTTCCTCACGTACGCGGACGAGTGGCTGACGCAGATCGACAAAATCATCGCCCGGCATCAACTCACCAACGGCACCGGGTCGGTCATCGCCTACCAGGTCGAGAACGAGTACTACAACGGCTCCGCCTCCGCCCGCTCCTACATGCAGCACCTCGAGGACAAGGCCCGCGCCGACGGCATCACCGTGCCGCTGACCGGCAACAACAACGGCACCTTCAACTCCGGTGCCGGTGCTCTGGACGTGGACGGCCCGGACTCCTATCCGCAGGGTTTCGACTGCTCGAACCCCTCGAAGTGGAACGGTGTCCCCGACATCAGCTACGACCACCCCGCCGGCAAGCCGCTCTACTCCCCGGAGTTCCAGGGCGGCGCCTTCGACCCCTGGGGCGGTCCGGGTTACGACAAGTGCGCCGAGCTCATCAACGATCAGTTCGCCAACGTGTTCTACAAGCAGAACATCGCGGTCGGTGCGACGGCGCAGAGCTTCTACATGACCTACGGCGGCACCAACTGGGGCTGGCTGAGCATGCCGCAGAACTACACGTCGTACGACTACGGAGCCGCGATCCGCGAGACCCGACAGCTCGATCCGAAGTACGACGAGGACAAACTGATCGGGTACTTCACGCAGTCGGTGGCCCCGCTGACCAAGACCGACGCGATCAGGACCACGCCACCGGACGACTCCGCGGTCGTCGACACCGCCCGGATGAACCCGGACACCAAGACGCAGTTCCATGTGCTGCGGCACGGCAACTCCACGTCCACGGCGGTCGACAGGACCCACATCTCGCTGGACTTCAACGCCCAGCCGGCCACGGACACCACCTACACCTGGGACGACCCGGACTCCGCGCTCCAGTACGCCGGTTCGTGGTCGCACGTGGCCAACCAGAGCTACACCGGAGGCGACTACAAGAAGACCGAGTCGTTCTCCAACAAGGCCGGTGACTCGGTCACCGTCCCCTTCGACGGCACCGCGATCCGCTGGATCGGCTCCAAGACGAACAACCACGGCAACGCCGACGTCTACCTGGACGGCACCAAGGTGGCGACGGTCGACGACTCCGGCGGCGAGAACCAGGCCGTGATCTTCCAGAAGACCGGCCTGGCGGCCGGGGCGCACACGCTGAAGATCGTCGTCTCCGGGACCCACAGCGCGGGGTCCACCGACAACTACGTGGCCATCGACGCCATTGACGTGCCCACAGGTGACGCCGCCGCGCAGCCGACCTATCCGGTCGTCCCCCAGCAGCCGGGCACCGCGATCACGCTCGACGGACGCGACTCCCACGTGATCGTGGCGAACTACCGCCTCGGGGACGCGCAGTTGCAGTACTCGACCTCGGAGATCATGACCGGCGCGACCATCGGCGACCGGGACCTCGCCGTGCTCTACGGCGACCAGGACAGCGACGGCGAAACCGTCCTGCGCTACTCCTCCAAGCCCACCGTGACCACCAGCGGCGGCACCGTCACGAGCACCTGGGATCCGGCCACCGGTGACCTGCGGCTGAACTACACCCACAAGGGCCTGATCCGGATCAGCGTCAGCGGCGCCGGACAGCGCCCGCTGCTGCTGCTCGTGGGTGACAAGGCCACCGCGAAGACGTTCTGGCGTCAGGACACCGCGACCGGCCCGGTCCTGGTGCGCGGCACGCACCTGCTGCGGACGGCGACCAGCCTGAACGGCGGCCGTACGGTGGCGCTCACCGGCGACAACGCCGACGACAAGAACATCGAGGTTTTCACCTCCGCGGCCCGCGTCACCTGGAACGGCCGGCCGGTGGACACCCGGGCCACCGACACCCGGAGCCTCACCGGCACGATCGCGACGGCCGCCGCGATACACCTGCCGGCCCTGACGAACTGGAAGCACGCCGAGGAGTCCCCCGAAGCGGCCCCCGGCTTCGACGACACCAGCTGGCAGGTGGCCGACAGGACGACCACCAACAGCGTCTCCGGCATCAACAAGCTGCCGGTGCTCTACGCGGACGACTACGGCTTCCACACCGGCAACACCTGGTACCGCGGCCGCTTCCGCACCACCGGCAAGGAGACCGGCATCCACCTGGTCTCGGACTCCGGCGGAGGCGCACAGGCGTTCTCCGCCTGGCTCAACGGCACCTTCCTGGGCAGCTCGACCACAGGCAGCGCCGACTTCACCTTCCCGGCCGGTTCGGTCAAGTCCAAGGGCGACAACGTCCTCTCCGTGCTCACCGTGAACATGGGGCACGAGGAGGACTACAACTCGACCAACGGCAACAAGACCGCGCGCGGCCTCACCAGCGCTTCCCTGGTCGGAGCCCCGCTGACCTCCGTCACCTGGCGCCTCCAGGGCGTACGCGGTGGCGAGGACCTGCAGGACACGGTGCGCGGCCCGCTCTCGACGGGCGGCCTGTACGGCGAGCGGGCGGGATGGTCCCTCCCGGGTTACCCGGACGGCAAGTGGAACCGGGTCACCCTGCCGACGACCGACACCCACCCCGGGGTGTCCTGGTACCGCACCGATGCCACTCTGGACCTGCCCCACGGCCAGGACACCTCACTCGGCCTGACGTTCACCGACGACCCGTCCCGCAAGTACCGTGCCACGCTCTTCGTGAACGGCTGGCAGGTCGGCAACTACGTCAACTACCTCGGCCCGCAGCACACGTTCCCGGTCCCCAACGGAATCCTGAACCCGAACGGCCGCAACAGCATCGCCATCGCCGTGTGGAACCTGGACGGCAGCACGGGGGGCCTCGGCAAGGTCTCGCTCACCGACTACGGCAGCTACGCCTCGTCCCTTCGCGTCGCGCAGAACGACAGCCCGCGTTACGACGCCCGGAAGTACGCGATGCCGAAGCGTCCGGGAGTGGAGGTCGCCCTGGACGTGCCCGACACGGCTCAGCCGGGAGAGGCCTTCACGGCCCGGACGACCGTGCGGGTGCCCAAGGGCGCACCGCCCGCGTCCAGGCCGACGGCCTCGCTCTCCGCACCCGACGGCTGGAGCGTGAGCGCCACGAGCCCCGTGTCCCTCAAGCTCCTGCCGCCGGGCGGATCGGCGACCTTCGCATGGAAGGTCCAGCCACCGACAGGGGAACTGCCCTCCGCGTCCGCCCTGACCACCACCGTGCACTACCTGCAGAACGGACGGCAGGCCACTGGTGAAGACGAGCGCATCATCGGCGGGATACCACCGGCGCCGCCGGCCGGGACGAGCGCTGTGAGCGACCTGCCGTTCCTGTCTTCCACCAACGGATGGGGTCCGGTGGAGCGTGACAGCAGCGTCGGCGAGCAGGCGGCCGGGGACGGCCGTGCGATCAGTATCGGCGGAGTGGGGTACGCCAAGGGCCTCGGCACCAATGCGCTCAGCGACGTCCAGCTCTACCTCGCCGGAAACTGCTCGCGGTTGACGGCGCAAGTGGGCGTCGACGACGAGACGGGTGGTGCGGGAACGGTGACGTTCTCCGTGATCGCCGACGGCAAGACGCTGCTGACCACCCCGACGATCCGCGGCCGCCAGGCCGCCGTCCCCATCGACGTCGACGTCAGCGGCGCCCAGGTGGTCGACCTCAAGGTCGGCGACGGCGGCGACGGCAACGGCAACGACCACGGCGACTGGGCGGTACCGACACTGACGTGCGGCTGACGGCCGTACAGAAATAGTGGGTCCCGGATTCTGCTGTCCGTGCCTCGCGAGGCACGGACAGCAGAGGCGCGTCACCGTGACGGTGCTCAGGCGCGCTGACGCTCCTCCCGCTGCCGGACCAGTTCCTCGACCGCGCTCGGCAGGGTCGTCTCGAAGTCGATCAGCTTTGCCCAGGTCGGTGTGACGACGATGCGGACCATGCCGTCGTAGTAGAGCGAACGCACCTCCGCCTCCCACTCGACCCGTTGCTCGGGGGTCATCTCGTAGGTGGTGGTCGGCTGGAGATACTCCTCCGGGATGCCGTCGACGAAGTCCAGCTCGGCCCGACCCCGGATGAGGAGGATCTTGGGCGGGTGCACCTCGGTGTCGATCGTCAGGGCGACCGCCGGGTTCTCGCGCAGGGCCGGGAGCTTCGGGGCGTTCTTCGAGGTGCACATGACGATCTCCGAGCCGTTCCAGACGAACGCGACCGGGACGTTGCGGGGTGTGCCGTCCTTGGCGACGTACGCCAGGCGGGTCACGTCGCGAGCCAACAGCTCCTGACTGATCGGTCGGTTCAGAACCTCGGTGATCTCGTTCGTGTCCACGGTTGTTCCTCCGTTGTCCTTCTCGGTCCGGCCGACGAATCGTTGGGGTCGGTCATACCTGGGACGGAGTCGGCGCCACATTCTCGACACCCGGAAACACGGGAGTTCTAGTGGTTGTCGCTCCAGCTCGGGCGGCGCTGAGGAGGCCCGGCGAGGAGCACTTGCTCGATGCAGGCGTACCGTTCGCGTGCACGACGGGCGCTGCGCCGTCCGCTCAGGATGGTGGCCAGCCAGCCGCAGGCGAAGCCCACCGGTACGGAGACCAGGGCGGTGGTGGTGAAGGGAAACCAGTTCAGGTCGGCCTCCGGGAACGCTGATGCCGGGGAGCCGGAGACGAGCCGGGTGCCCGGCATCAGTGCGAGGACGGCCACCGAACCGCCGATCAGCGTGCTGAGCAGCCCGGACTTGGTGAAGCGTCGCCAGAACAGCGAGTAGACCAGCGCGGGCGCGAGGGCGGAGGCGCCCATGCAGAAGGACAGGGTGGCCAGCGGTTGAAGGCTGCGGTGCTGCGCCAGGGCAGCCAGCAGCACCACCGGTACGCCCACGATCAGCGCGCCGGCCCTCGCCAGGGTCATCTCCCGCAGGGCCGGCATCCCCCTGTGCCGGGAGGCGGCGACGTCGTGCGCCAGGGAGTTGGCGCAGGCGAGCGTCATCCCGGCGACGGACGCCAGAAGGGTCAGGAAGATCGCCGTGGTGACGGTGCTGAACACCAGGCTCTCGGCGCGGGAGACGTCGGGGCCGAACACGGCACGGGCGCCCAGCAGGTAGGCGGTGCTGCCGTGCGGGTCGGCGGCCGTGATCCGCTCGCGGCCGACCAGTGCCGTGGCGCCGAGGCCGATGACGGTGATCACCAGCATGAACAGGGCGACCGAGGACACCGCCCAGGACATCGTGCGGCGTACCTGGCGGGCGTTGCCCGCGGTGTACATCCGCATCGTGACGTGCGGCAGACAGGCGCCGCCGAGCACGATGGCGACCTGCGTGCTCACCATGTCCACTGCGGGGTACGGCCCGTCCGCGAACTGCAGGCCGTACTGAAGGAACGCCTGGCCGGCCCCGCTGCGCTGCGCGGCGGTGTCGACCAGCGTGCCCGGGTACCAGCCGAAGGTAGCGAGGATGAGTACGGCGACCACGAGACCGGATCCGAGGAGCATCACCGTCTTGATGATCTGGATCAGCGCGGTCCCCCTCATCCCGCCCAGGGCGGCGTAACTGATCATCAGGATGCCGGCGCCGGCGATGCAGCCGGTCTGCATGGCACGGTCGGAGAAGCCCAGGATGAACGCCAGCAGCTGTCCCACGCCCGCCAGTTGCACGATCATCATCGGGATCAGCGACACCAGGGTCACCACACACGCGGTGATGCGCACGGCCCGCCCGGGGACACGTCGGCTCAGTGCGTCACCCATGGTGAAACGGCCGGTGTGGTGCAGGGGTTCGGCGAGCAGGAACATCAGCAGGAGCAGGGACAGCAGCGTGCTCAGGGCCAGGACGACTCCGTCGTAGCCGCACAGGGCGATGACCCCGCCGATGGTGAGCACGGTCGCGGCGGAGATGTAGTCGCCGGCGACCGCCAGGCCGTTGCGCAGCGGGGACAGCGTTCGATAGCCGGTGTAGAACTCCTCCAGGTCGTCGCGGTCGGGGCCGGTCAGGATGCACAGCAGGAGCGTGAGGGTGACGACGCTGCAGAACGCGACCAGGGACCAGGACTGCGCGGAGCCGCCGAGGTCGGTCATGCCTGTGCCCGTCCGTCGCCGTCGGCGGGTGGCGCGTAGCGGCTGACCCTGCGGGCCAGGGGATCGACGAATCGCCGTGCCGAGTACTCGAACAGCAGGACGGCGAGCCAGGTGACGGGGATCTGTACGACGGCGAGCAGCAGGCCGGTGGGGAGCCCGCCGGGGGCCGGGCGAGCCATGAGGGCGGGGGCCTTGACGGTGAGGGTGAGGAAGACGGCGAAATAACCGAGGGCGGCGAGGGTGGCCACGCGTCGCTGCCACCGGCAGGCGCGGCGCAGGACGCGCAGGGCGCGGTGGTAGCTGGACCACGAACGCTGACGGGTCCCGCTTCCCGGGCGCTCTCCGGCCGACGCGGGGGACGGCGGCCGGAGAGCGGTGGGGGAGGGGACCCGTCCGTCGTGCGGGTGCGACAGGGATAATTCCGAGCGGTCGTAGGACATCCCAAAGCTCCTGGCACGGTGGGGGCGCGGTTCGGGTCACGGCACGTTATGCGGGTGTCCGGGCGGAGCACGGGTGTTCCGTTGAACTTTCTGCCGGGAGCTCCGAAGCCGAGCAGGGCGCGGTTGGTGTCTGTGGTGAGGGTGTGGCGGGAGTGTCTCCTGTGTTCCCTTTTGCTTCGAATTCGCTCACCCGTACGTCGTACGTCAGTCCCTGTCGACAGGGTGATGACCGGTACGTCGAATGCCGCAGTGGAGTGCCGTCCAACGAGGGGGTGGTACTGCTGGCATATGCCTGCCGACTATCGCGCTGCCTGAACGTGCCCCGGTGGCGTCCCGAGGCGCAGGGCCCGCTGGCCACCGCAGCGCGCGGGCCTTGCTGGAACCGTTCCGGGTCGGGGGTGAGGCCAGACAGAGCGGGGGTGTCGGTCGGTCCGGGCGTGACGGAAGTCCGTGACTTTCTCGTCGCCTGGCGCGCCGACGGCTGCTCCTGCATCCGGAAGCGGTTCCAGCGAGCCGTCGACGACGGCGATCTGCCCCCGCAGACCGATCCGGGGCCGCCGGCCCGCTACGTCACCACCTTCGCCTACGGCATTGCCGTCCAGGCCGCGAGCGGTGTCGGCCGTGACGAACTCCAGGAGCTGGGTGACGCCGCCCTGCGCAACTGGCCCCTCTTCTGAGAGCCGCCCGGCATACGTCTTCGAGCCCCCTCCGTAGTGATCACTCGGCGGTGAGTTCCTCGAGTTGCTCGGCCGCGGTGATGTTGCCCCGGTCGGCGAGGCGTTGTAGCTCGTCCATGTCGTCCTGCTCGGTGGCGAGTTCGATCAACTGGTCGGTGGCTGTCGCGCTGCCGCTGTCCGACAGGCGTCGCAGCTCTTCGAGGTTGCCTTGTTCCGCGGCGAGTTGGATGAGTTCGTCGGTCGCTGTGGAGCTGCCCGCGTCGGCGAGGCGGCGCAGTTCGTTCAGGTCGCCGCGTTCGGTGGCGAGTTCGGTCAGTTCGTCGGCTGCGTCGGTGTCACCATGTGCGGCGCGTTCCCGCAGGGCTGACAGGTCGGGTTCCGTCATGACGGGCGCCTCTTCCGTGGTGCCGGTTCCGGACCGGTCGGTTCGGGGCTCTGGGCTGGTTGATCACCTGGGGTAAGGAGTCTTCCCGAGGTGCGCAACGCGTCTCGGTGTGCCTGCCACTCGTCGACCAGCCGGGGCAGGCGTTCGGCGAGGAACTCGGCCAGCGCGACCATCTCCTCCAGCGGTGCTCGGCGCTCCGGCGGGGCGTCGGCGAGGAGGGCCAGGCCCTCCCGGAACAGCGTGGCGTGTTCCTGGTGGAGAGCGGCGTCGAAGTTCTGCGGCTGCCGGCTGTCCGGGTTCAGTCTCACCCGGTCCCTGCGCTCACCAGCGGTGCGGGTGCGCCGGGCCATCCCGTAGTTCTCCAGCAGTTTCACTGCCCCGGTGATGGCGCTGCGACTCGCCAACAGGGCTTCGCTCAGTTCGTCGATGGACTGCTGCGCGGGATCGCACACGAAGAGGAAGCCCAGCAGGCGTCCGGCCATGGGCGGGAAGCCGTACTGGCGGGCGTAGAAGCGGCCGACGTGGTCGGCGAAGAGAAGGTGGGCGTCGTTCGGCACGCCTGCCAAGGTAGCATTTTCGGCTGAGATGACAATTATTTGTGTCATCCCAGTCTTCTGATCAGGAGAGTCCGGACGCTCTCAGAACCGCTCGCGCGGTCTCGTCGTCGATCCGGTGACCGAGCTGTCCCAGGACGTCCGTGCCCTGGAGGAGCGTGCCGCGGTCGACGGAGCGGTGGACGCCGGTGTCGAGTTCGTGCCAGATCAGCGGGTTGGCGGCGAGGACGCGGGGGTCGAGGTCCAGGCGTCCGCCGTGGGTGTCGCGCAGGACCAGGCGCGCGGACACGCCGCCGTACTGCCGTACGGTCACCAGCGCGTCCGTACGCACGATGTGCCTGCGCCAAGGCGTGCGTGCCTCCAGCCACCCGGGGCCCGCCGTCACCTGGGGCGGGAGCAGGACGGCGAGGACGGTGACGGACAAGGTCAGCCACAGCAGAGTTCGCAGGAGCGTCAGGGTGCCGGCGTCCCAGTCCACGAGAAGGGAGAGGGCACAGAACACCAGGGCGCAGATCGCCGCCAGTCGGGCGCTGCCCCGCCAGTGGCGGTCACCGGCCAGGACCCGCCGGTCCATCCGTGTCATAGCGCTGACGTTAGGCGGCTGTGCGGATCCGGGCGGCGGTCCCTGACGGGGTCCTGACGCCGTACGGGCGAATCCTGACGGGCTCCTGACGCCGACGTCGTAGCCAGCCGGTGATTCAGCCGGTGTGGACGCGGGGACGCCGGGCGCGGTCCGGTTCCGCCTCGCGCAGGACCTCACGAGTGACCGGTGCGACCTCGCCCTGGCCGAAGAGGAAGAAGCGCAGGAAGTTGGCGAAGGGATTGCCCTCGGTCCACTCGAAGTACATGTGCGGGGTGCAGTTCGTCGCATCCCGGACGTGCAGGAGCAGGGCGGCGAGGGCGTTGGGGACGGAGGAGGACTCCAGAGTCAGCACGCGGTAGCGGTTGTGGAGGACCTCGCCGCGTACGGTCAGACTCGCCTCGAACTCGGAGGGGTCGGTCACCGTCACCTCGACGAAGACGAAGTCCTCCTGCTCCGGCATGTCGTTGTCGGCCCGGATCTGCTCGATCTTGTCGCGGTACTCGGCCTTGTCGCGCTGGTCCGGCTCGTTGGCGATGAAGCGCATCTTGCGGCTCGCCATGTCCCGGACGAATCGTTCCGCCATGTCGTCCAGCGTGACGCTGGTGACGCGGAGCTCGAAGGCACGGGCCAGACGGGAGAGCAGGGAGATGAGGATGATGCCTGCGATGAAGCAGGCGCCGATCTTGACGCCGTCGGGGCGTTCGACGACATTCGCGACGGTGACGTAGAGCAGGACCGCCGAGACGACGGCGAAGCCGATGGTCCAGCCCCGCTGCTGGGCGCGGCGGGCGGCGATGGTGACGGCGATTGCCGCCGAGGACATCAGGACCAGGACGCCG
The DNA here is from genome assembly GCF_001514145.1 of Streptomyces canus. Classification (GTDB taxonomy): domain Bacteria; phylum Actinomycetota; class Actinomycetes; order Streptomycetales; family Streptomycetaceae; genus Streptomyces; species Streptomyces canus. The sequence continues at coordinate 694,962 of NZ_KQ948656.1, read as the reverse complement.
GTGGCGTACGCGCCGCCCTGCGCGTCCACGTCCGCGTCGAAGATCCACGTGACGAGGAAGCCGACGAGGGTGAACACGATGACCATCGGGCGGACGGCCCGTGCCCAGTGCGGGGCCATGCCGTAGCGGGGCAGGTAGCGGGGCATCAGGTTCAGCAGGCCGGCCATCGCCGAGGCGCCCGCGAACCACAGGATCGCGATCGTCGAGACGTCGTAGACCGTGCCGAAGGCGCCGCCCAGGTATTCATGGGCGAGGAAGGCGAGGGCGCGTCCGTTGGCCTGGCCGCCGGACTCGAACTCCTTCTCCGGAATCAGCAGTGTCGTGATGAAGCTGGTGGCGATCAGGAAGACGCTCATGATGAGCGCGGCGGCCGTCAGCAGTTTCTTCGTGTCGCGGATACGGCCCCTGGGGTCCTCCTCAGTGTCGCCGTCGTCGCCCTGCACGTGCGGCATGACCGCGACGCCGGTCTCGAAGCCGGACAGGCCGAGCGCGAGTTTGGGGAAGACCAGAAGGGCCACGCCGACCATGGCGAAGACGTTGCCGTGCTCGGCGGTCAGCGCGCTGGACCAGTCCGTGATCACGTGGCCGGCGGTGGCGACGTGCCACACGCCGACGATGACCACCACGACATTCAGCGCGAGGTAGACGGCCACCAGGGCGACCGCGACGCCGATGGCCTCCAGGAAGCCCTTGAGGAACACCGCGCCGAGCAGGGCGACCAGGATCAAGGTGATCAGCATCTGCTTGTCGTGCAGGGTGCTGGTCAGGTGCGGGTTCTCGACCAGGTGGGTCGAGGCGTCCGCCGCCGAGAGCGTGATGGTGATCAGGAAGTCGGTGGCGGCGAAGCCCAGCAGGGTCAGGACGAACAGTTTGCCCTTCCAGAAGGTCAGCAGCCGTTCCAGCATCGCGATCGAGCCCTCGCCGTGCGGGCTCTCCTCGGCGACGCGTCGGTAGACCGGCAGGGCGCCGGCCAGGGTGACTATGACGAGGACGATGGTCGCGACCGGCGACAGGAGACCGGCCGCCAGGGCCGCGATGCCCGGCTGGTAGCCGAGGGTGGAGAAGTAGTCCACGCCGGTCAGACACATCACGCGCCACCAGCGCTGGCCCTTGTGCGGGGGCTCTGGCTGGGCGTGCGGTCCCGTGTGGCCGCCCTGCTTGCCCATGTCGGACAGGCCCTCGAGCATCCACGTCCGCAGACGGCTCGGCGGCGGGTGTTCGGTGGTGGCCATCGGCTTGCTCTCCTGATGTGCGGCTCGGCGTCGGGTTCCGGCCATCACGCGGACGGCGGCACCAGCGTATGCAGAGCGTGATGCAGGGGCCCACGGATGGGCCATGCGACGGCGTCAAGCTTGCGTTAAGGCCGACCGCTGAAGCGTCTGTGGCACATCAAGGTGTGGATATTTCGGGCGCATGGGAACGGGTTGGGCCGTATGGGGCGGCGGTCAGGGGATCGGTGGCGGGCACCCAGCGTCATCTCGTACGCCGGCTCTTGTGATGACGTACGAGCCTCGGCCGACCACGGCCGGGCTGTGACCTTCTCCACTACTCGGTGATACCGTATAGCGGTACTCGGTGGCACGCAGTACCCGGGGCTGGGGAGGAATCGCGATGGACGATCTGACGGAGATGCTGAAGGGCACGCTCGAAGGGTGCGTGCTCGAGATCATCGGACGCGAGGAGACCTACGGGTACGCCATCACTCGTCAGCTGAACGAGCTCGGCTTCGTCGACGTCGTCGAGGGGACGGTATACACGATCTTGCTGCGACTGGAGAGGAACAAACTCGTCCAGGTGGCGAAGCGGCCGTCCGGCGTCGGTCCGCCGCGCAAGTTCTACGCGCTCAACGAGGCCGGGTGTGAGGAACTCGCGAAGTTCTGGGCGAAATGGCAGTACGTCTCGTCACGCATCAACAGGCTCAAGGAGAGCGGGAGATGAACTTCTGGGAGACCATCACAGGCAGCGATCTCACCAGGGAATGGAAGGCGTTCGAAGCCCGCGCCGAGGCCCTGCCGGACGACTACCAGGCGGCGTGGGGGCAGATCATCGCCCACCTCTTCCCCTATGGGGGCTTCACCGGCCGCAACCTGATGCCGATCCTCGACGCCGCCCTGGGGCTGCTCGAGGTGGCGGCGGCGGACGGACAGAGCCTCCAGGAGGTGCTCGGCGACGACATCCCGGGCTTCTGCACCGCGCTGGCGGGTGGGGAGGGGGCTCGAACCTATCGCGACCGGTGGCGTGAGCAGTTGAACAGGAACGTCGCAAAGAAGCTCAGCAGGCTGGGAGGCTGACGTGAGCATCCAGGACATCATCGAGGGCAAGAAGCAGTGGCGGGCACACATGGCCCGGGTCAAGGCGCTCCCGCAGGACTACCGGATCGTCTACAAGGAGATGCAGAGGTACCTGTTCAAGGTCGGACCGGTCGACCTGCCTGACGGACCCCTGCTCCCCGGGATCGTCGACTTCTTCGAGGAGGGCGTCGCCGCGGGCAAAGGGGTCTTGGAACTCACCGGCAACGACGTCGCCGCGTTCTGCGACGACCTGGTCAAGGACTCTCCCACCTTTGCGGAGGTCTACCAGCAATCCATCAGCGGGGAACGCGGCACGGCCGAGAAGTGACACCCGCCGCCCCCATGCCGGCGGGCGGAGCCCGCACGCGCGGTGCGTTCACCTCAGGGCAGCGCGAACAGGCGTCGGCCGATGGCGCTTACAGGCGTCGAGTTCGCCGGCACGGCTCTTCAACCGGGTCTCGTAAGCATCCTGCTCATGTCTTGGGACATGCCATGCAGCGGACACATTCCCGCCCCGCGGATCTACGGCTGAGGTCCAGCTCGTAGTGGCTCTCGCGCTGTGTTTGCAGCACGTGGAGCACCGGTCGTGGTGGACGTCGTAACTGACCGGTCCGGCAAGGAATGTGGCACTCACACGGCTCTCCCATGAGTGCCGTCAACGTCCCGTCAAACAAGCCTGAGGAACCGTCAGGGATGTATCAAGGCCGGCCGCCGGTGGCCGGATCCGATCGCAGACTGATCGGCGACGGAGGACGGGTGACCGTCCGTGGCGGGACCTTGGAGGGACCGTGACGATCACGGCCGGCACAGCGCGGACACCTCAGGAGGGTGGCGCACAACCACCGCGAAAGGTGGCCGTGCCGCCGGGCGGCCCCGGACCACGGCCACGAGGTGGAGCGCGGACGGGCGATCCCGGTCCGGGGCCGCGCCCGAGACAGCAGGCCCTGGCCGCGCGGGCCGTGCTGCGCCGCCGCTTCTGGGCCACGGTGCCCGCGCGGCTGCGTCTCCTGCGCACGGCCACGGCTGTACTCACCGCCGCCCTGGCCCTGCTGCTACTCGTCGCCGGGCTCGCCGCGAACGGCACCTGGGACGGCGTGGCCGACCGTGACGCACCCCGCACCACCAGCGCAGCCGACCTCAACCTCGCCCTCAACGACATGGACGCGCAGGCCGCCAACATCCTGCTGTCCAACGGGGACGCGGGGAAAGGGCGCCTGAAGACGCCGTACGACAAGGCAGTCGGCTTCTACGGCGACGCGCGGCGCGGGATCGGTCATGACCTGCGGACACTGGCCGTCGCGGCGCAGGGGAACCGGGCCGACGAGAAGACGGTCGAGTCCCTCACCGACGACTTCGCCGAGTACCAGGAACTCATCGGCCGCGCGCTGGAGAGCGACGACCGCAGCGGCGGCGAGGCTTCCGCGGTCGATGAATACCGCCGGGCGACGGACCTCCTGCAGAGCAGACTCCTGCCCGCCTCGCGCATGTTGGTTTCGTCCAACGACGGCTCCTTCGAGTCCCGGTACGTCGCCGCCCGCTCGACGCTCTCCGGTCGGCTCATCGCGGTTGTCGCACTCGGGGTCCTGCTGCTCACCGCGCTCGGCATCCTGCAGTGGTACCTGGCCCGCCGCTTCCGGCGGATCCTCAACCCCGCTGTCCTGACCGCCACCGTCTGCGCCCTGCTCGCGGTGATCCTCGGCGCGCAGATGCTGACCTCCACCTCCGGTCAGCTGCGGGGTGCCCGCCGCGACGCCTTCGACTCCGTCGTCGCGCTGTCCCGTGCCCGGGCCGTCGCGTACGACGCCAACGCCGACGAGAGTCGCTACCTCCTCGACCCCGAGCGGCGTGCCGAGTACGCGGACGCTTTCCTGACCAAGTCGCAGAAGCTGTACGGCATCCAGGGCGTGACCCTCACCACGTACGACGTCGGGCTCGCCACCACCTGGAAGGCGTATGAGTCCGACCACCAGGACCTGCGCTTCACCGGGGAGTTCCGCCGCGAGCTGGACAACATCACCTTCCCTGGGGAGCGGGCGGCAGCCGAGAAGACGGTGGAGACGTACGCCGTGTACCAGCGTGACGACCGGAAGATCCGGGCGCTGGTGGCGGCCGGGAAGGAACAGGAGGCCGTGGAGTTCTGCATGGGCTGGGAGCCCGGCACGTCCAACGCGCACTTCGGGGCCTGGATGACCGCGCTGGACAAGGTGACGGACATCAACCAGGCTCACTTCGCGGCGTCCGTGCGTGCAGGCCGGTCCGCTGTGAGCGGTCTGCTGCCATGGGCGTGCGGTCTGTTGCTCGCCGCGATGCTGCTGACCGCGCTCGGGCTGCGGCCACGGCTGGCCGAATTCCGCTGACCCCCGTGGCCCCTCGCCGAGCACTGCTCAGCCGTCCGCCAGCCGGGCCTCCTCCAGGTCGAGGGAGCGCTGGAGCCTTCTCCGCGTTGTGTCGCTGATGGCGTGCTCGTCGTAGAGGCGTTGCAGTTCCATGGCTTCCACGGCGATCAGAGCGCGGCGCAGCCGGCGGTAGACGAGGTCGGCGGACCCGGCCGGAGCCGCGGTCGTGCTGTCGTCGGCGAGGCGGTCGCGGGCGTCGTCGAGGCGGGCGGTGAGCCCTCGGTGGAGGCGTTCGACGACGACGTCCGGTACGGCTTCGAGGTCCGAGAGCTCGTCGAGTCGGCGGATGCCGGCATCGGCGAGGTGACAGCGGGCGGATGCTTCCTCGCGCTCGGTGTGGTCGGGCTCCAGGGCGATACCGGAGCGGCGCACGACCGGGGCGAGGGTGAAGCCCTGCACGACGAGGGTGACGACCACGACCGAGGTGGTCAGGACGAGAACCAGGGGACGGTCTGCCAGTGCCGCACCCGCTTTCGTGGTCTCGGGGATGGACAGGGCGGCGGCCAGGGGGACTACTCCCCGGGTGCCCGCCCAGGTCAGGACGAGCGGCACCCGCCAGTTCATCCGCTGAATGCCGCCCCTGCGCTGCACCACGGCCGACAGGGGCGCCAGCCACAGCAGCCGTACCGCGATCAGCGTGCCCGCCACCGCGAGGGCATACAGCGGCCAGGCCCGGTCGCCGTCGTCCAGTGCCTGCACCTGTGCGGGCAGGGCCAGGCCGATCAGCGAGAACACCACGCTCTCCAAGAGGAACACCACGGTGCCGTAGACGGCGTGCAGTTGGAGCCGGATGCGGGCGTTGGTCAGCCGGTCGCCGCGGCCGCCGAGGACCACGCCCGCGACCACCACGGACGTGACCCCGGAGGTGTGTGCCGCTTCCGCGAGGACATAGGCGGCGTACGGCGTGACCAGGGCGATCACCGTCTCCAGCACCGGGTCCTCGGTGCGCCGTCGGATCAGCGCGACCACCCCGGCGACCGCGGCGCCGACAAGCGTGCCGCCGCCCGCGAGCACCACGAACTCACTGCCTGCCGAGCCCCAGCCGACCGCCGCGGTGGCCACGGCGACGCTCACCGCGACGCGGTACAGGACGAGCGAGGTCGCGTCGTTGAACAGGCTCTCCGCCTGCACCAGCATCTGGACCTTCGGCGGCAGCGCGAGCCGTCGGCCCAGGGCAGTGACCGCGACCGGGTCGGTGCTGGCCAGGATCGCGCCGAGCACGAACGCCATCTGCCACGACAGGGGAGTTACCAGCGAGGCGACCCAGCCGACGGCCGCCGCCGAGGCCAGCACCAGTCCGATCGCGAGAATCCCGACCGGCCGCCACACCGCGCGCAACTCACGCCAGGACAATTCCTCCGCACTGGCGTACAGCAGTGGTGGCAGTACGACGAGGCCGATGATCTCTGGGCTGATCTCTATCTGCGGAGTGCCCGGCAGCAGCGCGACAGTCAGGCCCGCGACGACGAGCAGGGAGGGCGCGGGAATGCGCCACCGGCGGGCGAAAGTCGCCACGACGGTGGCCAGGATGACCAGTGCCAGAACCGTGCCGACGCCGCGCATGCCGTCCCCCTGGGACTACGAAGGAGCCGCTCTGACTCCCCGCCGACCAGACTTCCCGGCACACCGCACTCACCCTATCCGGCCCAAGGATGTCAAGACAGTGTCAAGGTCGCCGTGATCGGCGCCAAGAACGCGCTAACGCGGGCCCGGCCGCCCGTCGAAAGCGCTTCGGTAGGGGGAAGCAACCCGTCTCCCGTGGGAGTTGAGGCAGTGAGCGGAGCGCGTCGGCGGCGATGAGTGACGTACGGCCCGGACGGCTGAAGGTCTACCTCGGGGCGGCCCCGGGAGTCGGCAAGACCTACCGGATGCTCGATGAGGGGCGGCGCCGTGCCGCCCGTGGGGCGGATGTGGTGGTCGGCTTCGCAGAGTGCCACGACCGGGCCCGCACGGAAGAGATGCTGGACGGCCTGGAGGTCGTGCCGCGTGCCCGCTGTTCGTACCGTGGCGGGCGGTTCGAGGAGATGGACCTCGCCGCGGTCCTCGCGCGTCGCCCGCAGGTGGCGATCGTCGACGAGTTCGCGCACAGCAACGTTCCGGGGGACGGCCGCAACCCCAAGCGCTGGCAGGACATCGAGGCACTGCTCGCTGCCGGCATCGACGTCGTCACGGCGCTGAACATCCAGCACCTCGAGTCCCTCAACGACGTGGTCGAGAAGATCACGCATGTGCCGCAGCACGAGACGGTGCCCGACGACGTCGTCCGGCGCGCGCACCAGGTGGAGCTGGTGGACATGCCGCCGGAGGGGCTGCGCCGCCGGATGGCGCACGGCAACATCTACGCCCCCGACAAGGTCGACGCGGCTCTCGCCAACTACTTCCGGCCCGGCAACCTCACGGCGCTGCGGCAGCTCGCGCTGCTGTGGGTGGCCGACCGGGTCGACGAGGCCCTCCAGGACTATCGCTCGCAGCACGGCATCGGCGGTGTGTGGGAGACGCGGGAACGGGTCGTCGTCGCGCTGACCGGTGGGCCGGAGGGCGACACGCTGGTCCGGCGGGCCGCCCGGATCGCCGCGCGGTCGGCGGGCGGCGATCTGCTGGCCGTGCACGTGGCCCGCAGCGACGGACTCGCCGCCGGATTCTCGCACGCCTCACTGACCCGCCAGCGGCGGCTGGTGGAGGATCTCGGCGGCAGCTACCACTCCGTCGTCGGCGACGACATCGCCACCGCGCTGGTGGAGTTCGCCCGCGCCGAGAACGCCACCCAGCTGGTCCTCGGTACGAGCCGCCGGGGCCGACTGGAGCGGTTCCTGACCGGGCCGGGCACCGGGGAGACCGTGACCGCGCTGTCGGGCGACATCGACGTCCACCGCGTCACCCACGAGCGGGCAGGCCGCGGCACCCTGCTGCCGTCCCGGCGACGCACCCTGTCCACGGCCCGGCAGATCGCGGGGCCGGTGGCCGGACTGGTGCTGCCGGTGCTGCTCACGGTCGTCCTCGCACAGGTACGCGGGACGGTCAACCTGACCAGTGAGGCGCTGCTGTTCCTGCTCACGGTGGTCGGCGTGGCCTGCATAGGCGGGGTCTTGTCGGCGCTGATCGCGTCGGTGACGGCGTCCCTGCTGCTGAACTACTGGTTCATCCCGCCCATCGGCTCGTTCACGCTCGAGGACCCCAACGCGCTTCTCGCGCTCGGGGTGTTCGCGGTGGTGGCCGCCACTGTGGCCGCCGTCGTCGACCGTTCCCTGCGCCTGTCACGCCGCTCGGCGCGTGCCACCGCCGAAGCCGAGACCATGTCCTCGCTGGCCGGCAGCATCGTGCGGGGCGGAGCGACGATCCCGGCACTGCTGGGACGCACGCGGGAGACCTTCGGCATGGAGACGGCGGAACTCGTCGACGAGCCGCCCGATGCCGAGGACGCCACGGTGGTGCCCGCGGGGCCGGAGGCATGGCTCGCGTTGCGCGGACGCACTCTGTCGTCCTCCGAGCGGCGGGTGCTGGCCGCGTTCGCCGCACACGTGGGCTCGGCCGTCGAGCGGGCCCGGCTTGCCGAAGCCGCGGCCGAAGTGGAGCCCGTCAAAGCCGCGGACCGGATGCGTACGGCACTGCTGCGGGCCGTCGGACACGACCTGCGCACCCCGCTCGCCGCAGGCTGGGCGGCCGTGACCTCGCTGCGCAGCCGTGAGGTGGAGTTCTCGCCGGAGGACCGCGACGAACTCCTGGCCACCGCCGACGAGTCCATGGCCAAGCTGAACCGCCTCGTGGAGAACCTCCTCGACCTCAGCCGCCTGGATGCCGGGGTCCTCACGCTGAACCTGCGGGCCACGACGCTGGAGGAGGTGCTCCCGATGGCGCTGGCCGACGCGCCAGGGGCCGAGGTGCGGGACATGGAGGAGATCCCGGCCGTGCTGGCCGATCCGCCGCTGCTGGAACGCGTCGTCGCCAACCTCGTCGGCAACGCCGCCCGCCACACCCCGCCCGGACAGAAAGTGCTGGTCACCGCCAGCGCACTCGCGGGCCGGGTCGAACTGCGTGTCGTGGACCGCGGTCCCGGCCTCCCGCCGGCCGGCCGCGACCGCCTCTTCGAGCCCTTCCAACGGCTCGGCGACACCGACAACACCACCGGCCTCGGCCTTGGACTCGCCCTCGCCCGGGGCCTGACCGAGGCGATGAACGGGACCCTCACCCCCGAGGACACCCCCGGCGGCGGCCTGACCATGGTCGTGTCGCTGCCCTTCGCCGAACGGACCGAGCCTGTGCCCTCCCCGACCGGCCCGCACCACCCGCGTGGTGCGCGCAACGTAGGCGGTGCGTGAAGGGACGACTCCAGAGGAGGCCGTCTCCGAGGGCGTCACTCCAGGCCGGAAACCTTGAAGACGGCCTGGGCGGCCTCGCGGTCGACGCGCAGGGAGAGGCGGCGCAAGGCGGTCGCTCCGCACAGCAGCGTGCCACCGGCCGCAGCCTTCCGGGCGCCCGCCTCCAGACGAAACCACAACGGCGGGTTCCTCACCAGGACTTCGGGGTCGATCTCCACCCGCCCGCCGAACGCGTCCCGCAGCACGAGCCGCTGGGAGACGCCGTCAAGGCAGCGGACGGACACCAGCAGATCTGTACGGACGCGTCGCTCGCGCAGCGTCCTACGCACGGACAGCCAGTCTTCGCCGGCCCGGACGCGGGCGGGACACAGCACGACGAAGAGGAGCAGCGCCGAGGCGACCCACAGTGCGCCGCGCCAGAGCGACAGCCGGTCCGTGCCCCAGTCGAGGAGGAGGGTCAGGGCGAGCAGCACGCCGGCGCAGCGCACCGAGTCCCGCACGTCGCGCGCCCAGAGGAGATCGTGCGCCGCGTCCGCGGGGCCGCGCGCGTCGTTGCGGGGTGCCATGCGCCGACCGTAGGTATCCGCATGGCCGGATCGCCTCCCTTTTGACGCCACTCTGACGGCTCTGTTCCAACGGCTCTGTCACCTGGGTCACATCACCGTCAAGGACCCGTCAATGTCGGCCCGTTCGGCGCGAAGAACTCGCAAGGAGCAGTCCGTCCCGGCCGGAGACGGACACAACCTGAGTGCACCGCGCACACCACAGCCCTCATGCGCGGCCAAGGGAAGCCAAGGGAAGCCAAGGGAAGAAGGAGCACGCACTCATGTCCGTCCTGACCGTCGAGCCGGGCGCGACCCCCGCCGACGAAGAGCCGCCCGATACCGGCGAGCGCCACCGGCTGACCGCCGTCACGGGCCTCGCCGCACTCTCCCTCGACGCGATGGCGTCCGTTGCCTACGGCCCCGAGGCGATCGTCCTCGTGCTGGCCGCGGCCGGCGCCCACGGCCTTGGGTTCACCCTCCCGGTGACTTTGGCGATCGCGGGTCTGCTGGCGGTGCTGGTCGCCTCGTACCGGCAGGTGATCGCCGCGTTCCCGGACGGTGGCGGGTCGTACGCCGTCGCCAAGACCCATCTCGGCGCGCGGACGAGCCTGGTCGCGGCCGCCTCGCTGGTCCTGGACTACGTCCTGAACGTCGCTGTCGCCGTCACGGCCGGAGTGGCCGCGCTGACCTCCGCCTTCCCGGCCCTGTACGGCGACCGGCTGTGGCTGTGCCTGGCCGTGCTGGCGCTGATCACGGTGGTCAACCTGCGGGGCATCGTCGAGTCGGCGAAGGTGTTCATCGTGCCGACCGTGGTGTTCGTGGGCTCGATCTTCGTGCTGATCGGCGTCGGGCTGTTCCGATCCGCCCCCGTCAGTACGGCCACGGCGGACGGTCACGCGTCGGTGCTGGCCGACAACGCCACCACCGTGGGCGCCCTGCTCCTGCTGAAAGCCTTCGCCTCCGGGTGCAGTGCCCTGACCGGCGTCGAGGCCATCGCCAACGCCGTCCCCTCCTTCCGTGTCCCGCGCGCCAAGCGCGCCCAGCACGCGGAGGTCGCCCTCGGTGCCGTCCTCGGTCTGATGCTGATCGGCCTGTCGGTACTGATCTCACGCTTCCACCTCCAGCCGGCCGAGGGCGTCACCGTCCTCGCCCAGCTCGCGGACGCCTCCCTCGGCCACAACTGGGCCTTCTACGTCATCCAGTTCGCCACGGTGATCCTGCTGGCCCTGTCCGCGAACACGTCGTTCGGCGGGCTGCCGGTGCTGCTGAAGCTGCTGGCGCGTGACAACTACCTGCCGCACGTGTTCGCGCTGAAGGCCGATCGGCAGGTGCACCGGCACGGTGTGCTCGCCCTGGCCGTGGTCTCGGCAGCACTGTTGGTGTTCTCCGGTGGCGACACCAACACCCTCGTGCCGCTGTTCGCGATCGGGGTCTTCATCGGCTTCACGATCGCCCAGGTCGGCATGGTGCGGCACTGGCGTCAGGAGCGAGGGCGGGGCTGGCGGGGCAAGGCCGTGCTGAACGGCTTCGGCGCGCTGCTGACAGGCGTCTCCACAGTCGTCGTCACGGCGAGCAAGTTCGACGATGGCGCCTGGCTGGTGATGGTTACCCTGCCGCTGCTGGTGGGGGCCTTCATCGCTGTTCACCGCGCATACGCCCGTCTTGGGGAGCGCCTTGGCCTGGGCAGTATCCCCGAGACACCTCATCGCGAGCGCTCGCTGGTGATCGTCCCCGTGTCCTCCCTCTCGCGACTGACGTCCGAGGCGCTGACCGCGGCGGCCTCCCTGGGCGACGAGGTACGCGCGGTCACCGTCTGCTACCCGGACCCCGAGGACAGGGCTCAGCTGCACGCGCTGGAGCGCTCCTGGGCGGAGTGGGACCCCGGGGTGCCGTTGGTCCGGCTGACCTGCCAGAGCCGTAGCCTGGGCCGTCCCATCGCCGCGTACGTGCGCGAGGTCGCCACGTCGGAACCGGCCACCCAGGTCACTGTCCTCATTCCGGAGGCCGAGCCCGAGCGGCTGTGGCAGCGGCTGCTGCAGAACCAGCGGGGCGCCGTCGTCGCCCACGCCGTACGCAGGGAGACCGACGCCGTCATCTGCCGGCTGCGCTTCCGGTTGCTGTGACCCTCGCCTCCGGCCGCGTCAGAGTCCCGTCAAAGGTGCCGGGGCCGCCGTAAGAGAGGCGTCAACGGCGGCCGAATCCGGCCACAGAAGCGGTTACCTCTAATCGTCCGTTCCACCCGAACCTCACTCCAGGAGTTCGCGATGGCCGATCTGGCCTTCGTCGTCACCACTGTCGCGGTCTTCGCGCTGGTGGCCCTCGTCGCCAAAGGGGTGACGAAGCTGTGACCGTCGAAAACGTCGTCGGCCTGGTCGTGGCCGTCGCCCTGCTGGGCTATCTCGTCCTCGCGCTGATCTTCCCCGAGAGGTTCTGAGACAGCATGGGTCCCGTACTCGCCGGCGTGCTCCAGTTGCTCGCGCTCATAGCGGCGCTGGCGCTCGCCTACGTCCCCCTCGGCACCTACATGGCCAGGGTCTACTCCTCGGACACGCACTGGCGCTTCGAGAAGTGGATCTACAAGGGCATCGGTGCCAACCCGAACACCGAGATGCGCTGGCCCGCCTACCTGCGCTGCGTCCTCGCCTTCTCGGCCGTGAGCGTCGTCTTCCTCTACCTGCTCCAGCGACTCCAGGGCCACCTGCCCGGCTCGCTCGGCTTCAAGGCGATCGACCCGGACCAGGCGTTCAACACCGCCACCTCCTTCGTCACCAACACCAACTGGCAGTCGTACTACGGCGAGCAGGCCATGGGCCACGTCGTACAGACGGCCGGGCTCGCGGTGCAGAACTTCGTCTCGGCGGCCGTCGGTATCGCCGTGGCGGTGGCGCTCGTACGAGGGTTCGCGCGCGCCCGCACCGGCGAGCTCGGCAACTTCTGGTCGGACCTGGTGCGCGGTGTGACCCGCATCCTGCTGCCGCTCTCCGTCGTCGCCGCGATCGTGCTGGTCGCCTGCGGTGCCATCCAGAACTTCTCGGGCATCCACGAGGTCGGCCAGTTCGTGGGTGGGCACCAGCAGTGGAACGGCGGCGCGGTCGCCTCGCAGGAGGCCATCAAGGAGGTCGGCACCAACGGCGGCGGCTACTTCAACGCCAACTCCGCCCACCCCTTCGAGAACCCGACCCCGTTCACGAACCTCTTCGAGATCTTCCTGCTGCTGGTCGTTCCGTTCGCGCTGACCCGCACCTTCGGCATCATGGTCGGCTCCCTCAAGCAGGGCTACGCGATCCTCGCCACCATGGCCACCATCTGGGTCGGGTTCATCGCGTTGATGATGTGGACCGAGTTCGCGCACCACGGTCCGGCGCTCCAGATCGCCGGGGGAGCGATGGAGGGCAAGGAGACCCGGTTCGGGGTCGGCGCCTCGTCGATCTTCGCGGTGTCGACCACGCTCACCTCGACCGGAGCGGTGGACTCCTTCCACTCCTCGTTCACCGGTCTCGGCGGCGGTATCACCATGCTGGGCATGCAGCTGGGCGAGATCGCGCCCGGCGGCACGGGCTCCGGGCTCTACGGCATGCTGGTCATGGCGATCATCGCGGTGTTCATCGCCGGTCTGATGGTCGGCCGCACGCCCGAGTACCTGGGCAAGAAGATCGGCACCCGCGAGATCAAGTTCGCGGCCTGCTACATCCTCATCACCCCGGCGCTGGTGCTCATCTTCACCGCCGCCGCGATGGCCCTGCCCACCCCGGGCCACTCGATGACCAACAGCGGCGCGCACGGATTCTCCGAGATCCTGTACGCCTACAGCTCGGCCGCGAACAACAACGGTTCGGCCTTCGCCGGTCTGAACGCGGACACCCAGTGGTTCAACAGCACGCTGGGGCTGGCCATGGTGCTGGGCCGCTTCCTGCCGATGGTGTTCGTGCTGGCACTGGCCGGTTCACTCGCCGAGCAGAAGCCGGTGCCCGCCACCGCGGGCACACTCCGCACCGAGAAGCCCCTGTTCACCGGCCTGCTGGTGGGCGCAATTCTGATCATCACCGGTCTGACCTACTTCCCGGCCCTCGCGCTGGGTCCGCTCGCCGAGGGGCTGGCGTCATGACGACCGACACGCAGAAGCAAGAGGACTCGATGTCCACAGCCGCCCCGACCCGCGCACCCCACCAGGACGTCCCGACCGGTCACAAGGAGAGCCGTGTCGGCGCAGGCCTCTTCGACCCCAAGCAGCTGCTGAAGTCGCTACCGGACGCCTGCCGCAAGCTCGACCCCCGGGTGATGGTCAAGTCGCCCGTGATGTTCGTGGTGTGGATCGGCTCGGTGCTGACCACCGTCTTCTCGTTCAAGGACCCGGGCGACTGGTTCGGCTGGACGATCAGCGCCTGGCTGTGGCTGACCGTCGTCTTCGCCAACCTCGCGGAGGCGGTCGCCGAGGGCCGTGGCAAGGCGCAGGCGGACACCCTGCGCAAGGCCAAGACCGACACGGTCGCCCGACGGCTCGTGGGCGAGTCGGAGGAGCAGGTGCCCGGCACCGGGCTGCGGATCGGTGACCTGGTCGTCTGCGAGGCCGGCGACATCATCCCTGGCGACGGTGACGTCGTCGAGGGTGTGGCCTCCGTGGACGAGTCTGCGATCACCGGTGAGTCCGCGCCGGTCATCCGGGAGTCCGGCGGAGACCGGTCCGCGGTGACCGGTGGCACGAAGGTCCTGTCCGACCGGATCGTCATCAAGATCACGACGAAGCCGGGCGAGACCTTCATCGACCGGATGATCAACCTGGTCGAGGGTGCGGCCCGGCAGAAGACGCCGAACGAGATCGCGCTGAACATCCTGCTCGCCTCGCTCACGATCGTGTTCCTGCTGGCAGTGGCGACCCTGCCGCCGTTCGCGGACTACGCGGGCACCCACCTCACGATGGTCGTGCTGGTGGCGCTGCTGGTCTGCCTCATCCCCACGACCATCGGCGCGCTGCTCTCCGCGATCGGCATCGCCGGCATGGACCGGCTCGTGCAGCGCAACGTGCTGGCCATGTCCGGCCGGGCGGTAGAGGCGGCAGGTGACGTGTCGACGCTGCTGCTCGACAAGACCGGCACCATCACGCTCGGCAACCGTCAGGCGTCCGAGTTCGTACCGGTGAGCGGGACCACGGAGGCCGAACTCGCCGACGCCGCCCAGCTGTCGTCGCTGGCCGACGAGACGCCCGAGGGCCGCTCCATCGTCGTACTGGCGAAGGAGAAGTACGGCCTGCGTGAGCGCCACCAGGGCGAACTCACCGGCGCCGAATGGATTGCCTTCACCGCACAGACCCGGATGTCCGGCGTGGACGTCGACGGGCGCAAGATCCGCAAGGGTGCGGCCGGTTCGGTCGTCGCCTGGGTGCGGGAACAGGGCGGCGAGGTGTCCGAGGACGCCGGCGCGCTCACCGACCGGATCTCCGAGGCGGGCGGCACTCCGCTGCTCGTCGCGGTCGAGGACACCGACGGCGCCCGGGTGTTGGGCGTCATCCACCTCAAGGACGTCGTCAAGGAGGGCATGCGGGAGCGGTTCGACGAGCTGCGCCGCATGGGCATCAAAACCGTCATGATCACCGGTGACAACCCGCTGACGGCCAAGGCCATCGCCGCGGAGGCCGGTGTCGACGACTTCCTCGCGGAGGCCACTCCCGAGGACAAGATGGCCCTCATCAAGCGGGAGCAGGCCGGCGGCAAACTCGTCGCGATGACCGGCGACGGCACCAACGACGCGCCCGCGCTCGCCCAGGCGGATGTCGGCGTGGCGATGAACACGGGTACGTCGGCCGCGAAGGAGGCCGGCAACATGGTCGACCTCGACTCCAACCCGACCAAGCTCATCGAGATCGTCGAGATCGGCAAGCAACTCCTCATCACCCGGGGCGCGTTGACGACGTTCTCCATCGCCAACGACGTCGCGAAGTACTTCGCGATCATCCCGGCGCTGTTCGCGGCGGTCTACCCGGGCCTGGACAAGCTCAACATCATGGGCCTGTCGTCACCGGACTCCGCGATCCTGTCCGCCGTCATCTTCAACGCGCTGATCATCATCGCGCTGGTCCCGCTCTCCCTGAAGGGCGTGCGATACCGGCCCGTCAGTGCCGACAAGTTGCTCCGCCGCAACCTCACGATCTACGGCATCGGCGGCCTGGTCGCCCCCTTCATCGGCATCAAGCTCATCGACCTGCTCATCTCCCTCATTCCCGGAATCGGCTGATCCCCATGAACAACTCGGTATCGAACACTGCCCGGTTGCTCTGGGCAGGCCTGCGCGCCCTCCTCGTGCTGACCCTGGTGACCGGCGTCATCTACCCGCTGGTGGTGACCGGTATCGCCCAGGGGCTGTTCCGCGACCAGGCGAACGGCTCCGAGATCAAGTCGGACGGCAAGGTCGTCGGCTCGTCCCTCATCGGGCAGTCGTACAACCTGCCACTGAAGAAGGGCCAGGAGACCCCGGAGCCGGACCTGAAGTGGTTCCAGGGGCGCCCCCAGAACGGTCTCGGCACCAACAGCGTCAACACCC
Organism: Streptomyces canus; assembly: GCF_001514145.1. Classification (GTDB taxonomy): domain Bacteria; phylum Actinomycetota; class Actinomycetes; order Streptomycetales; family Streptomycetaceae; genus Streptomyces; species Streptomyces canus. The sequence goes on along the minus strand of NZ_KQ948656.1, from coordinate 678,880 downwards.
AGTACAAACTGATCCTCTCCGGCGCGACCAACCGGTCCGCCGACAACAAGGACCTGATCGACTGGGTGACGGCCGCCAAGGCCGCCGTCGTCAAGGACAACTCGGTGAACGGCTACACGGTGAAGCCGTCCGAGGTGCCCGCCGACGCGGTGACCTCCTCCGGTTCCGGCCTGGACCCGGACATCTCCCCGCAGTACGCGGACATCCAGGTCCACCGGATCGCCGAGAAGAACGGACTCTCCGTGGCCCAGGTGCAGAAGCTGGTCGACGACCACACCGAGAGCCGCACCCTCGGCTTCATCGGCGAGCCCCGGGTGAACGTTCTCGAACTCAACATCGCGCTCAAGGAACTCGCGGCGAAGAGCTGATGGCGTTACGCGCTCCACAGGGGAGTTGGCGGGTCCGGGGAGAACCGGGTTCCGCCAACTCCCATCGCCATGAGGTCGGCTGCACGGCCTCCGGCGCTCATGGCCCGATACGACAGGAAAGGCGCACGCCCATGACACGGGTGCTGGTGGTGGAGGACGACCCGCAACTCGTACGGGCCCTCATCATCAATCTCCAGGCACGCCAGTACGGGGTCGACGCGGCCCCCGACGGCACCACCGCGCTGCGGCTCGCGGCCGCCCGTCAGCCCGACGTGGTCCTCCTCGACCTGGGGCTGCCCGACATGGACGGTGTCGACGTCATCAAGGGACTGCGGGGATGGACCAGGGTGCCGATCCTGGTGCTGTCCGCCCGGCAGGCGTCCGACGAGAAGGTGGCCGCGCTCGACGCCGGCGCCGACGACTACATCACCAAGCCTTTCAGCATGGACGAACTTCTGGCCCGACTGCGGGCCGCCGTCCGTCGCACCGAAGAGGCACGGCTCGAACCCGGGACGACGCTGGTGGAGACGGCCGACTTCACCATCGACCTGCTGGCCAAGAGGGCCGTACGAGGCGGTCTCGACGTTCGCCTCACGCCGACGGAGTGGCACCTGCTGGAGATCCTGGTCACCAGCCCGGGGCGGCTGATCACGCAGAAGCACCTGCTCCAGGAGGTGTGGGGCGTCTCCCAGAGCAACAAGACCAACTACCTGCGCGTCTACATGGCCCAGCTGCGGCGCAAACTGGAAACAGATCCCTCCCACCCCCGCTACCTCATCACCGAGCCCGGCATGGGCTACCGCTTCGAAGGATGAACATGGCACGCGGCAAGCTCCGGATCTACCTCGGCGCGGCCCCCGGCGTCGGCAAGACCTACGCCATGCTGTCCGAGGCGCACCGCCGTGTGGAGCGGGGCACCGACTGTGCGGTCGCCTTCGTCGAGCACCACCACCGGCCGCGCACCGAGGTGATGTTGCACGGCCTGGAACAGATCCCGCGCAGGGAACTGGCGTACCGGGACAGCACCTTCACGGAGATGGACGTGGACGCAGTCCTCGCGCGCCGCCCCGATGTGGCGCTGGTGGACGAACTCGCCCACACCAACATCCCCGGCTCGCGCAACGAGAAGCGCTGGCAGGACGTGGAGGAACTGCTGACGGCAGGGATCGACGTCGTCTCCACGGTGAACATCCAGCACCTGGAGTCGCTCGGGGACGTCGTGGAGTCGATCACGGGCGTACGGCAGCGGGAGACGGTGCCGGACGAGGTCGTACGCCGGGCCGACCAGATCGAGCTTGTCGACATGTCGCCGCAGGCGCTGCGGCGGCGGATGGCGCACGGCAACATCTACCAGCCGGACAAGGTCGACGCGGCCCTGTCGAACTACTTCCGGCCCGGAAACCTGACCGCCCTGCGCGAGCTGGCGCTGCTGTGGGTGGCCGACCGGGTCGACGCCTATCTGACCGAGTACCGCAGCGAACACCGGGTTTCCACGATCTGGGGCTCGCGCGAGCGGATCGTGGTCGGCCTGACCGGCGGCCCCGAGGGCCGTACGCTCATCCGCCGAGCGGCCCGGCTGGCGGAGAAGGGCGCGGGCGGAGAGGTGCTCGCCGTCTACATCTCCCGCAGCGACGGCCTGACCGCGGCCTCCCCGAAGGAGCTGGCCGTCCAGCGCACCCTCGTCGAGGACCTCGGCGGGACCTTCCACCACGTCGTCGGCGACGACATACCGGTGGCGCTGCTGGACTTCTCGCGCGGGGTCAACGCCACCCAGATCGTGCTGGGCGTCTCCCGACGCAAGGGCTGGCAGTACGTCTTCGGTCCGGGCGTCGGCGCCACGGTCGCCCGCGATTCCGGACCCGACCTCGACGTCCACCTCATCACCCACGACGAGGTGGGCAAGGGGCGCGGGCTCCCGGTCGCCCGGAGCGCGCGCCTCGGCCGGTCCCGCCTGATCTGGGGCTGGCTAGCCGGTCTGGGCGGCCCCGTCCTGCTGACCTGGCTGCTGAGCAGCATGTCTCCCGACGTCGGGCTCGCCAACGACATGCTGCTGTTCCTGGCCATGACCGTGGCGGCGGCCCTGCTGGGCGGCCTCTTGCCCGCCCTGGCCTCGGCGGCGGCCGGTTCCCTCCTGCTGAACTGGTACTTCACCCCACCCGTCCACACCCTGACCATTGCCGATCCGAAGAACATCGTCGCCATCGCGATTTTCGTCGGGGTCGCCGTGTCCGTCGCCTCGGTCGTGGACCTGGCGGCCCGCCGCACCCATCAGGCCGCTCGCCTGAGAGCCGAGTCGGAGATCCTCTCCTTTCTGGCCGGCAACGTCCTGCGCGGCGAGACCACCCTGGAGGCGCTCCTCGAACGTGTCCGCGAGACCTTCGGTATGGAGTCGGTGGCGCTGCTGGAGCGCGAGAGCGACGTCGCGCCGTGGACCTGCGCCGGGAGCGTGGGCCCACAGCCCTGTGCCGTCCCCGACGATGCGGACGTCGACGTACCGGTCGGCGATCACCTGGCACTGGCCCTGACGGGACGGGTGCTGCCGGCCGAGGACCGGCGGGTGCTCGCGGCCTTCGCCGCGCAGGCCGTCGTCGTCCTGGACCGCCGGAGGCTGCAGGAGGAAGCGGTCCGGGCCCGGACGCTGGCCGAGGGCAACCGCATCCGCACCGCACTGCTGGCCGCGGTGAGCCATGACCTGCGTACTCCGCTCGCCGGGATCAAGGCGGCGGTCACGTCACTGCGCTCGGACGACGTCGAGTGGTCGGAGCAGGACCAGGCGGACCTGCTGGAGGCCATCGAGGAGGGCGCCGACCGCCTCGACCACCTCGTCGGCAACCTCCTCGACATGTCCCGCCTCCAGACGGGCACGGTCACTCCGCTCGTCCGCGAGACAGATCTCGACGAGGTGATCCCGATGGCGCTCGGCGGCGTCCCCGAGGACAGTGTCGACATGGACGTGCCGGAGACCCTGCCGATGGTCGACGTCGACCGGGGCCTCCTGGAGCGGGCCGTGGCCAACGTGGTCGAGAACGCCGTCAAGTACAGCCCTGCGGACACACGTGTGCTGGTGAAGGCGAGCGCCATCGCCGACCGCGTCGAGGTTCGGGTCGTGGACCGCGGCCCGGGCGTCCCGGACGAGGCCAAGGACCGCATCTTCGAGCCCTTCCAGCGCTACGGCGACTCACCGCGCGGCAACGGCGTCGGCCTCGGACTCGCCGTCGCCCGCGGCTTCACGGAGGCCATCGGCGGCACCCTGCACGCCGAGGACACACCGGGCGGCGGCCTCACCATGGTGCTGACCCTGCCCATGGCGGCGAGCCACCCGCCATCGCCGGAACCGGACCTGTCCAGTACGGCGATCGCGTAGGACTGTCGAGTGACAAGCGCTGATGCAGAACGCCGCCGGGGCGGCGTACCCCGACGTGGTGTCGGAGTACGCCGCCCGCGGGCGGGACGAGCTGCCGGTGGCAGTCCGTGCGGTCACTTCGGGTCGCGGTCGAAGACCGCCTTCGACCAGCGGTAGCCGAGCGCCGCGAGGCCCAGGCACCAGACGATCGTGATCCACCAGTTGTTGCCGATCTCGGTGCCGAGCAGCAGCCCGCGCAGGGTCTCGATGGCGGGCGTGAACGGCTGGTACTCGGCGATCGGCTGGAACCAGCCCGGCATCGCGTCGACCGGCACGAAGGCGCTGGAGATGAGCGGCAGGAAGACCAGCGGCAGCGCGTTGTTGCTGGCTGCCTCGGCGCTGGGGCTGACCATGCCCATCCCGACCGCGATCCAGGTGAACGCCAGGGCGAAGAGCGCGAGCAGCCCGAATGCCGCCAGCCACTCCAGGACCGTGGCGTCCGTGGAGCGGAAACCGATGGCCACACCGACGGCGCCGACGAGGACCACGCTGATGATCGACTGCAGCACGCTGCCGATGACGTGTCCGATGAGCACGGAGCCGCGGTGGATCGCCATGGTGCGGAAGCGGGCGGTGATGCCCTCGGTCATGTCCATCGAGACGGACACCGCGGTGCCGATCAGAGTGCCGCCGATGGTCATCAGCAGGATGCCCGGGACGAGATACGCGATGTACTCCGAGCGATCGGCCCCGCCACCGCCGATGCCCGCGCTCATCACGTCACCGAAGACATAGACGAACAGCAGCAGCAGGACGATCGGCGTGAGCAGCAGGTTCAGGGTGAGAGAGGGGTAGCGGCGCGCGTGCAGCAGGTTGCGGCGCAGCATCGTGCTCGAGTCCCGCACGGCGAGGGAGAGCCGGGTCGGGCGGGCGGGAGCCAGGGGAGAGCTCATCGGACAGCCTCACCTTTCTTGTCGGTTCGGTCGGCTCCGCCGGTCAGGGCGAAGAACACGTCGTCCAGGTCGGGGGAGTGCATGGTCAGCTCATCGGCCTCTACGCCAATGGAGTCCAGCCAGTCGAGGAGGGAGCGCAGCTCGCGCTGGCTGCCGTCGCTGGGGATCTGCAGCGCGAGCGTCTCGTCGTCCCGGGTGGCCTCGCGCAGTGCGGAGGCGGCGGACCGGTAGGCGTCCGGGTCGGTGAAGCGGAGCCGGACGTGACCGCCGGGGATCAGCCGCTTCAGTTCGTCGGCGGTGCCCTCCGCGGCGATCTTGCCGTCATTCAGCACCGCGATGCGGTCGGCGAGTTCGTCGGCCTCCTCCAGGTACTGGGTGGTGAGGAAGACGGTGACGCCGTCGGAGACGAGTTCGCGGATGATCTGCCACATGGTGTGGCGGGAGCGGGGGTCGAGGCCGGTGGTGGGCTCGTCGAGGAAGATGATCCGCGGGTTGCCGACCAGGGTCATGGCGATGTCGAGGCGGCGCTTCATGCCGCCGGAGTAGGTGGAGGCGGGCTTCTTCGCGGCCTCGGTGAGGTCGAACCGTTCCAGCAGTTCGGCGGAGACCTGCCGGCCCTCGTGCTTGGAGAGGTGGTGCAGGTCCGCCATGAGGAGCATGTTCTCCTCGCCGGTGATGAGGCCGTCGACGGCGGAGAACTGCCCGGTGACACCGATGGCGGCGCGCACGCCGTCCGGTGACGTGGCGACATCGTGGCCCGCGACCTGGGCCTGTCCGCCGTCGGCGGTGACGAGCGTGGAAAGGATCTTCACTGCGGTGGTCTTGCCGGCGCCGTTCGGTCCGAGCAGCGCGAATACCGTCCCGGCCGGGATGCGCAGATCGATGCCGTCGAGGACGGTCTTGTCGCCGTACGACTTGCGCAGACCGATGGTGGAGACTGCGGCGGGCGGCTGCGGGCCGTCCCCCCGCCTGGACGTGGGCATGACAGATGAAGGCATGGGGCCCTCCGATCGAAGGCTGAAGTGAGTGGACGCAGGAGCTGGTTGACGATGTGGGGCTCAGGCCCTGGCGCGGCGGACGTCGATGTTGCCGTACTTGGTGCGGGCGCGGACCTTGACGGTGTCGTCGGTCCGTTCCGGGGTCTCGGACGCGGTGAGCGTGTTGCGTACCTGACCGGAGCCGGAGCTGACGTCGAGCCAGGCGGCCGTGCCCTCGCGGACGCCGACGTCGATGGCGCCGTAGTTGGTCTCCAACTGGACGGTGCCGCGGGCCACTTCGCCCACCCGCAGGGTGCCGTGGGCGGTGGTGGCGGTCACCGAGTCCTCGGCGCGACGGATCTCGATGTCGCCGTTGGCGCCGCTCACCCGCAGCTCGCCGGTCGCGGCGTCGACCGTCGTGGTGCCGTGTGAGTTCTTCAGGACGGCGGGGCCGTCGAGGAGGCCGACGCGCAGACTGCCGGAGCTGGTGGTGATCTCGGCCCGGCCCTCGACCCGGTCCACGGTGATCGAGCCGTGCGACGCGGTCAGTTGGAGCGGGCCTGTCGTGTCGAGGCGGACGTCCCCGGACGAGGTCTTCACGTGGACCTCGCCGAGCCGGCCCTCGCCCAGCACCTGGGCCCAGGCGCCGGTCATGTCGATGCGTGAGCCCGCGGGCAGTTCGACCGTCACGTCCACGGTGCCGGTGCGGCCGAGACCGAGCAGATTGCCCTTGGGTGTCCTGACGGTCAGGACGCCGCCCGCGTACGTGACCTCGGTCTGCTCGGCCGCCCGTGCGTCCAGGTCCTTCTTCGGGTCGCGGGGTCGCACATCGACGACCGTGTCGAGGCGGTCGCCCGCGGTGAACTGGATGGAACCGGCCTCCACGCGCGCCGTGACCGAGATCGCTTCGGGAGTGTCGAAAGAAGGCATGGCTGTCCCGTCCTCTTGGGTCATTGGGTCGTCCCCGCTGGTGGGACGTGGTGTGGGTGAAGTGGTGTGGAGGGGGTGCGGCTAGCGCACCCAGCCCGTGAAGCTCTGCCCGACGGTCTGGGCCTTCTCCGTCGTCCGTGGCCGGGCGCCGCCGTCGACCGCGGCCGACACGGCGCGCACCAGCCACGCGTTGACCGACAGGCCTTCGCGGGTGGCGGCCTCCTCGGCACGAGTCTTGAGGTGGGCCGGCAGACGCAGGTTGACGCGGGCGGTGCTCCCGTCGTCGCCGTCGGCCGGGACCGGGGCCCTGAACGGTTCGGCGGGCGCGGCCGGCTCGGCGGGGGCGCCGCCATAGGTGGGCGGCGGTGTCACCACGAAGTCGGGGTCGAGCCCGCGCAGCCGTACGTCGACCGAGCCGGGGGCGAGTTCACGGGTGATCTCGTCCATCGCGGCGGAGAGCATGTTGAGCATGGTCAGACGGGTGGCCGACTCCAGGGGAGCGGTGAGCCTCTCGGCCAGGTCGCGAGCTTCTTCGCCGCCGGCTTCGGCGGCCACCGCGAGTTCCTTGCGGAGGGAGTCGACATACGGGGTGAGGTCCATGACGCCATAGTGGCACCACTGCGGCGCCACATGCAACCCCGGGTGGTGCCTTTGTGTGGCGGGAAGTGCTCTCTGGGTGCGTGGAATGGCGTCAGTGATGGCTTCCGGTGCCATCCGGAGTCTTGCGGCGCGCTGTGGCTTCACTGCGGGACGTCATTTTGGGTTCATAGTGGCGCCACATGTGTGCCATAGTGGCACCACTGACGGCGCACTCTCAATCTCGCAGGCCGAGGGGTGCGCCATTTCGCTGAATGAGCCATCGAAAGGGTCGGATCATGGAGTCAGCGCACAGCCAGGAGCAGGCGGCGCCCACGGCCTTCACCGCCTTCGCCCGCTTCGTGCTCTTCGGCGGTGGGGTGGGGGTCGCCTCAAGCCTCGCCGTGGCGGCCCTGGCCTCCTGGATTCCCTGGGCCCTGGCCAACGCCCTGATCACCGTGGTCTCCACGCTCCTCGCCACCGAGTTGCACGGCCGGTTCACCTTCGGGGGCGGGCGCGCGACCTGGCGCCAGCATGCGCAGTCGGCCGGGTCCGCAGCGATCGCCTACGCGGTCACCTGTGCGGCAATGCTGCTCCTGCAGCAGCTGGTGGCGGCACCGGGTGCGGTCCTCGAGCAGGCCGTCTACCTGTCCGCCTCCGCATGCGCCGGTGTCGCGCGATTCACGTTGCTGCGTCTCGTCGTCTTCGCGAGGAGCCGTTCGCAGGCCGCGCCCACCGTTGGCACCGCCCTTCCCGTGCAGGCGACCGTGGCCCGCACCGCGGCCCCGGCCGGCCCCGCGGTCCTCTGCCACGCCGCCTGAGCGTTCCGCCGGGCGGGAGGTCACGGACCGAACCGGACCGGACCCTCACCTGCCCGGACCGGACTGCCGCCTCACCGGGACGGCAGTGCACATCCGGACGCCGAGGTCGAGCTCGACCTCGGCGTCCGGATCTTGTTCAGCTGTCGTAGGTGTGAAACCCGCGGCCGCTCTTGCGGCCGAGGTGACCCGCCGCGACCATCCGGCGCAGGAGGGCGGGCGGTGCGTACAGCGGCTCCTTGTACTCCTCGTACATCGACTCGGCCACGGCCTGGGCGGTGTCGAGGCCGATGAGGTCGAGCAGGCGCAACGGCCCCATGGGGTGCGCGCACCCGAGTTCCATGCCCCGGTCGATGTCGTCCGGCCGCGCCGAGCCCGACTCCACCATCCGTACCGCGCTGAGCAGGTAGGGCACGAGGAGGGCGTTGACGACGAAGCCGGAACGGTCGGGCGCCTGGATGGCCTGTTTGCCCAGCTGCTCGGCGAAGCCGCGGGTCCGCAGCACCGTGTCCGCGCCGGTGACGAGGGAGGGAATGACCTCGACCAACTGCTGCACGGGGACGGGGTTGAAGAAGTGCAGACCGATGACCCGCTCGGGCCGCTCGGTGACGACGGCGAGATCGACGACGGGAATCGAGGAGGTGTTGGTGGCCAGGACCGCCGTAGGGTCTTCGATCGCCTTGTCCAGGTCGCGCAGGACACCGGTCTTGATGTCGCGGTTCTCGGCGACGGCCTCGACGACGAACTGGCGGTCGGCCATGTCGCCGAGGTCACGGGTGAAAGAGAGCCGGGCGAGGGTCTGGTCTCGTTGTTCCTCGCTGAGCTTGCCACGCCGCAGGCCTCGGTCGAGGGAGGCGGTGAGTCGGCGGCGGCCTGCCTCGACCGCGTCATGCGTGGCCTCGGCGACACGGACGTCCATGCCGCTGCGGGCGGCGACTTCGGCGATGCCGGAGCCCATGAGGCCGCATCCGACGACGCCGAGACGGGTGACGGAATCCATCGGGGCCCGTCCTTTCTGGTGAGCGGGTCTGGTGAGGGGGAAATGATCGGCGTCAGAGATCGAGGACGAGACGGGGCCCGCACGAGCGGGAGACGCAGATGAGCATGGTGTCGCCGGCGGCTCGTTCGTCCTCGGTCAACAGCGAGTCGCGGTGGTCGGGTGTGCCGTCCAGCACGTCGGTCTCGCAGGTGCCGCACGTGCCTTCCCGGCAGGAGAAGTCGACCGTGACGCCGGCCTCCTCCACGGTGTCGAGCACCGAACGGTCAGGCGGCACGGTGAGGGTCAGCCCGGAACGGGCGAGCTCCAGCTCGAAGGCCGTGGCCGCGCCGGTCCCGGTCGTCGCGACCGGGGCGAACCGTTCGACGCCCAGCGTGCCGGGCGGCCAGCCCGCGCACTGCTCCTGCACCGCCCGCAGCAGGGGCTCGGGACCGCAGGCGTGCACCAGGGTGCCCTCCTTGGGCACGCCGAGGTGGGCGGCGAGGTCCAGGAGGCCGTACTCGTCCTGCGGGCGGACGAGTACCCGCTCCCCGTGCGGGGCGAGACGGTCCAGGAACGCCATGGAGGTCCGGGTGCGACCGCCGTACAGCAGACTCCAGTCGGCGCCCGCGGCCTCGGCGGCCTCGACCATGGGAAGGATGGGCGTGATGCCGACGCCGCCGGCGACGAACAGATGGCGGGTGGCCGGCCGTAGCGGGAAGTTGTTGCGCGGTCCGCGGACCCGCACGGTGGAGCCTTCACGCAGGTGGTCGTGGACGTACGCGGAACCGCCGCGGCCCTCCGGCTCGCGCAGCACGGCGATCTGCCATGTCTCGCGTTCGGCCGGGTGTCCGCACAGGGAGTACTGACGGACCAGACCGTCGGCGTCGCCGTCCAGGAGTACGTCGATGTGGGCGCCGGGTGCCCAGGCGGGGAGCGCGCCGCCGTCGGGCCGGCGCAGGGTGAGGGAGACCACACCGTCGGCGGCGAGGGTGCGGGCGGCCACCGTGAGGGTGGTCGGGGCCGGGGGCAGTTGGTCGTTCATGCTGGTTCGGCTCCCGGTCTCAGGCCTGTGTCGGTACGTGCAGCAGCAGCGCGTCACCCTGACCGCCGCCCCCGCACAGGGCCGCCGCTCCGCTGCCGCCTCCGCGCCGGCGCAGTTCCGTCGCCAGGGTCAGCACCAGCCGGGCTCCGGTCATGCCGACCGGGTGGCCGAGCGCGATCGCTCCGCCGTTGACGTTCACCTTGTCCAGCGGGATGTCCAGTTCGCGTACGGAAGCCAGGGCCACTCCGGCGAACGCCTCGTTGATCTCGAACAGGTCCAGGTCGGCGGCCTTGAGCCGGCCGTCCCGGTCCAGGGCGTCGCGGACGGCGCCCGCCGGCTGGACGAGCAGTGAGGGGTCGGGGCCGGCGACCGTGCCGTAGGCGCCGATCTCGGCGAGCGGTGTCAGGCCCTCCCGCCGGGCGCGCTCCGCGCTCATCACGACGACGGCCGCGGCGCCGTCGGAGAGCTGGGAGGAGTTGCCCGCGGTGATGGTGCCCGTGCCGGAGAACGCGGGCCGCAGGCGGCCCAGGGTCTCGGCGGTGCTTCCCGGCCGTACGCCCTCGTCGGCTTCCACCACCGTCTCGCCCCGGTGTCCGGCCACCGTGACGGGGGCGATCTCCTCGGACAACGCGCCCGACTGCTGGGCGTGGGCGGCCCGTTGATGGGAGAGCGCGCTGTACTCGTCCTGTTCCTGCCGGGTCAGTGCGAAGGGCTGCTGGTAGCGCTCGGTGGCCGCGCCCATGGAGACGCCGTCGAAGGCGCAGACGAGGGCGTCCCGGTCGAGGGCGTCCTCGACCTCGTTCGAGCCGTACTTCCAGCCGGCGCGTGATCCGCGCAGCAGGTGCGGGGCCCCGGACATGGACTCCATGCCGCCCGCGACGACCACCTCGTGACGGCCGGAGGCGATCATGAGGTCGGCCAGGGCGATGGCGTGCAGTCCGGACGGACAGAGCTTGTTGACGGTGCTCGCCGGGACGGAGAAGGGAATGCCGGCGAGGACCGCGGCCTGCCGGGCCGGGTTGGGGCCGGCGCCGGCCTGCACCACATGGCCCATCACGACGGCATGCACGGCCTGCGGGTCCAGAGGGACGGCGGCCAGAGCCGCGCGGATGGCGTGGGCGCCGAGATCGACCGCGGACAGCGGGCTGAGGGCGCCCAGCAGTTTGCCGATCGGTGTCCTTGCTCCGGCGACGATGACGGATCCGGGCATGGCCGGGACCTCCTGGGGTGGGGGACGGGGTCAGACGACCGGGTCGTCGGCACGTTCGGCGATCATGTGGGCGGTCTCGTTCACCGAGTGCAGAACGACTCGGCCGCCGGGCATGCGCCGCACCCGGCTGACGGAGGTGTAGCCGGGGTGGAACCAGAACATCGTCGGCAGACCGAGCACCGTCGCGAGATAGGTGTTGGTGATGCCGCCGTGGCACACCGCGGCGACCCGTCCGCCGGGATGGGCGTCGAGGATGGTGTCCATGGCGCGCACGGCCCGCCCGCGAAAGGCGTTCCAGTCCAGGTCGGGCACGAAGTCCTCGAAGCGTCCCTCGGCGAGCGCCGCCGCCCGGGGGTCACCCGTCCCGATCTGCTCCGGTGGGGTGTAGGGCTGGGACACGTCCGTGTCCCATTCGCGCAGGTCGTCGAGGATGGTGGCCGTCATGCCGGTGAGCCGTTCCAGCGGCGCCACGGTCTCGCGGGCCCGCTGGAACGGGCTGACGTACAGGGCGTCGAGGTTCTCGTGTCCCAGCCAGTCGGCCAGGCGTTCGGCCTGGGCGGTGCCCTCCGGCGACAGCCCCGGGTCGAACACGCCCGCCACGGGGAGGCCGTGCCGGACGAGAAGGAGTTCGGTCATGGATGATCCTTAGGTATGTGGGAGCGGCTCAGCCGGCGATGGTCCGTTCCGAGCCCCAGTAGGGGCGGCGCATCGCGCGCTTGTCGAGCTTGCCCATGGCGTTGCGCAGCAGCTCGGGAACGACCTCGTACGACTTCGGGCACTTGTAGGCGGCGAGGTGCTCGCGGCAGAAGGCGTCCAGCTCGCCGGCGGGCGGCTCGTCCCCGGCCACCACGACCAGCGCCCGCAGCGACTCGCCGAAGTCCGGGTCGGGCACGCCGATCACGGCGACCTCGACGACCGCCGGGTGCCGGCGCAGGACCGCCTCGCTCTCGGCCGGGTACAGGTTCACGCCGCCGGAGACCACGACGTCCGCCGCCCGGTCGGTGATGAAGATGTAGCCGTCGGTGTCGATGTAGCCGATGTCGCCGAGCGTGAAGACGCCGGGGGAGAGATAGGCGGCCTTGGTCTTGTCGGGGTCCGCGTGGTAGCGGACACCTTGGTCGTCGGGCGCCCGGAAGGCCAGCAACCCGCGTTCCCCGGACGGCAGTTGCCCGCCCTCGTCGTCCGTGACGAGCACCTCGAACGGGGGCCGTACCCGCCCGACCGAGCCCGGGTGCGCCAGCCACTCGGTGCTGCTGATGCGGGCCACGGTTCCCGCTTCGCTGGCGCCGTACGACTCGGTCAGCACCGGACCGAACCAGTCGATCATGGCGCGCTTCACGTCCGGCGGGCACGCGGAGCCGGTGTGGGAGACCTGCCGCAGGCTGGAGACGTCGTACCGGGCGCGGACGTCGTCCGGGAGGGCGAGCAGCCGTTGGAAGTGGGTGGGCACCATCACCGTCGAGGCGACCCGCCACTTCTGCACCCGGCTGAGGAACGACTCCGCGTCGTATCTGCCGAGGACGACCACCGGCTGACCGGCCGCCAGGTGCCGCAGCGAGGTCAGTGGCGCGTTGTGCTGCAGGGGGCCGCACACCAGGTGGGGGCCCGGCGGGAATCCGGGCCGGGCGGACATCGCGGCGAGGTAGGCGGAACTGTCGGCGACGGGGCCGCTCACCCAGCGCACCTCGGTGCCGCGTGCTCGTCCGGTGGTTCCCGAGGTGTACACGAGCGGAGGCCGGGCGGGCCGGCCCGTCGGGAGGGCGCGTCCGGCGGGTGCGGCGGCCAGCCACTTGTCCCAGTCGAACGCGTGCCCGGCCAACGGGGTTCCGTGTGTCACGATCGGCAGACCCAGTTCCCGGGCCGCGTCGAGGGCGGCGCCCGCGCCGGCCGGTCCCGCGACGATGCCGGTCACCCCCGCGTCGATGATCTGGTCGACGAGCTCGCCCGAGGTGAGGTTCCGGGACGTGGCCACGGTCCCCACTCCGGCTCGCAGGCCCGCCAGATGGGCCACCAGCGTCGGAATCGCGTTGTCGCCGAGGACGGCGATCCGGTCGCCGGGGCCGGGCGCGAACTCCAGCAGCCGGGCCGCCGCCCGGGCCACCTGGTCGGCGAGGCCGGACCAGGACAGCACTCCCAGGTCGTCCGCCAGGGCGGGCTCCTCGGGTGTCTCCTGGGCGCGACGGTCGAGTGGCAGCAGCGACATGGCTCCTCCGGCGGCTCCGCGGTCCTCTCCCGATGTCGACGGGAGAGAGGGAATGCGGAGACTGTAGCGTTTATCAAGAAAGTACGGAACACTCTGACCCCAGACGAAGCCGTTCCCGCATGTTCCAGCGGTGGGAGAGGTCCACGGCCCACTCACCCTTACTCAAACCGTCGTCTGGTAAGTACCCGAGGAGGAGCCATGTCCCAGCCCGATCCGGACGCATGGCGCCGACAGGTCCGGCAGTGGCTGGCCACGGTGCTCGAACCGGCCTCGGCGTCGGAGTCCACCGCCCAGGCCGCCGACCTCGCCGTGTTCCACAACCTTCCGGAGGACGAGGAACGCCTCCTGCTGGATCGCTGCCGCGCCTATCAGCGGGCCCGCTTCGACGCCGGCTACCAGGCGCTGACACTCCCCGAGGACAAGGGTGGCGCGGGCCTGAGCGCCGCGCACGTGGCGGTCTTCGCCCAGGAGGAGTCCGCGTTCGCGGTGCCGCCGTCCACCGAGCTGATCAGTGTCACGGTGCGCCTGGTCGCGATGGCCGTCTCCCTGTTCGGAACGGACGAGCAACGCCGCGACCACGCCCGCGCGTTCCTGCGCACCGACCTCCTGGCCTGCCAGCTCTTCAGCGAACCCGGCGCCGGCTCCGACCTCGCGGCCCTGCGCACCCGCGCCCGGCAGGACGGCGACGAGTGGGTGATCGACGGCCAGAAGGTGTGGACCTCGGGCGCCCAGTTCGCCGACTACGGTCTGCTGCTCGCCCGGACCGACCCGGACGTGGTCAAACAGGCAGGCATCACCGCTTTCCTGGTCCCGATGGACGCCCCCGGAGTGGAGGTGCGCCCCATCCGGCAGATGAGCGGCGGCGCCTCCTTCAACGAGGTGTTCCTCAGCGGCGTACGCGTCCCGGACCGGCTCCGGATCGGGCGGCCGGGCCAGGGCTGGGAGGTCGCCAACGCCACCCTCGCCTTCGAGCGGACCGCCTCCGGCAGCGGCAACCGCCGCAAGGGCGGCACCTTCCCGGACGTCCTCGCGCTCGCCCGCTCCCTCGGCCGCACCGCGGATCCACTGGTCCGCCAGCGCCTGGCCGACCTGTACGTCCGAGCCGCCCTGCGCGCGGCCACCGTCGACCGCGTCGCCAGGACGAGCGCCGCCGGCGGCCGGCCGGGTCCGGAGGCCTCGTTGACCAAACTCATGGCCTCCGAGCTGCTCACCCGCACCGGCCAGGTCGCCGCCGAGCTGATGGGGGCGCGGATCAGCGCCGACACCGGGGAACCGGGCACCTTCGCCTGGACCCAGCATCTGCTCGGCGCCCCCGGCTACCGGCTGGCCGGAGGCACCGACCAGATCCAGCGCAACCTGATCGGCGAACGGGTGCTCAAGCTGCCGCCGGAACCCCGGGTGGACCGGGCGCCTTTCTCACAGCTTCCCGGCGACTAAAAGGCCAACAAGAGGCCTTCTCACAAAGGAGTGACATCGATGGAACTGGGACTGACAGGCGCGAAGGCGCTGGTGACCGGTGCGAGCCGGGGTATCGGCCGGGCGATCGCCGAGACCCTGGCCGCCGAGGGCTGTGCACTGGCCCTGTGCGCCCGGGGTGAGGAAGGGCTGGCCAAGGCGGCCGCCGAACTGCGGGGCGAAGGGGCCACCGTCTTCGCGGAACCGGTCGACGTCACCGACCCGGCCGCCCTCGCGGGCTTCGTGGGGCGGGCGGCCGGTGAACTCGGCGGACTGGACCTGCTGGTGTCCAACGTCTCGGCGGGCAACGTCAAAGGGCCCGAGTCGTGGGAGGCCAGCCTGCGCGGCGACCTGATCCCGTTCGCCGGCCTCGTCGAGGCGGCTCTTCCCCATCTGGAGGCCTCCGACCGGGCCGCCGTCGTGGCCATCGGCACCACCAACGCCTCCGACACCGCTCGCCCGGCGGGCGCCAACTCCTACTCCGCGCTGAAGGCCGCCGTCGTCCAGCACGCCTCGGCCCTCGCCCATGCCCTCGCCCCGAAGGGCATCCGCGTCAACACCGTCTCGCCCGGCCCGATCGACTTCCCCGGCGGCGCGTGGGAGACCATCCGCACCAGCCGTCCGGAGGTCTACGAGGAGGTGCTCGCCAAGCTGCCGATCGGCCGCTACGGCACCGCCGAGGACGTGGCCGCCGCGGTGGCGTTCCTGCTCGGCCGGACGGGCTCCTTCTGTGTCGGAGTCAACCTCGTGGTGGACGGCGGGCTGCTGACCCGCGTCCAGTACTGAGCCGTGGCGGGCCCGGCAGGCCGCCTGGACGCCGTACTGGTCTGCGGCGGCAGATGGCACGACTTCGACCACGCGAGGCTCAGGCTGCTGGAGATGCTGGGCGACCATCCCCGGGTCCGCACCAGGGTCTACCAGGACTACGACTGCCTCCCCGCGCTGGAGCAGGCTGATCTGCTGGTCACCTACACCTGCGATGTGCGGCCCCGGCCGGCGCAGCGGGACGCTCTGGCACGCTTCACCGCGCGGGGCGGGCGCTGGCTCGCCCTGCACGGCACCAACTCGGTCATCGAGGAACCGGCCCCCGGCGGACCCCGGATGTTCTCCACCCCCCGGCTGCTCGGGCAGCTGGCTGAGGTGCTCGGCAGCCAGTTCCTGGCGCACCCGCCCATCGAGCCGTACGAGGTGCGCGTGACCCGGCCCGACCATCCGCTGGTCGCCGGAATCGAACCGTTCACCGTCACCGACGAGCTGTATGTGTGCGAGCTGCACGGAGAGCTGGAAGTGCTGCTGCACGCCGAGTACACCGGGCCGTGCCGCGGCTTCGAGGAGGGCGACACGGCGGCGCTGGACGGCGCGCCCCGTCCCGTCCTCTATCTGAAACGGCACGGTCTCGGCGAGGTCTGCTACTTCACCCTCGGCCACTGCCGAGGCCGGTACGACATGCAGGACCTCGGCGTGGACGACACCCGGCGTGTGGACCGGGGGCCCTGGGAGACACCGGAGTTCCTGACGGTGCTCGGGCGGTGTCTGGAGCGGGCCGTGGCCGCGGAGCGTCCGGTCACCGCACCGGCGTCGGCCTGACGTGCCCGGGCCCGGGCCCCGCGGGGACCCGGGCCAACAGGCACGCGTGGCTCAGCCCTGCGGCAGCACGACCGCGCGCCCGCCCACCTCCCCGGCGTGCAGGCGCTCGTACGCCAGGGGGGCGTCGTCGATCGAGAAGGTCTCGACGTGGGAGGAGACGAGCCCCTGCCTCGCCAGTTCGAGGACCTCGATGAGCTCCCGGCGGCTGCCCCAGTAGGGGGCGCAGGCGGACACCTCGAACGGCAGACCGCCGCCGAAGCCGACCGGGAGAGTGCCACCCCCGATGCCGACGACGGTGACATCGCCCGCCACCGCCACCGCAGCGGCGGCCACCGCCAGGGTCGCCTCGGCCCCCACGAAGTCCAGCACCACCTCGGCCCCGATGCCGTCGGTCAGCTCCCGCACCCGGGCCGCCGCCTCGCCGTCGGAGAGCAGCGTCTCGTGCGCGCCGACCGCGCGGGCCAGTTCCAGTTTCTCCTTGCCGACATCGAGGGCGACCACCCGGGCCGGGGTCAACGCCCGCAGCAGCTGTACGGCGATATGGCCCAGGCCGCCGACGCCGACCACCACCGCCGTGCTGCCGGGCACGAGCTTGGGCAGGGACGCGCGGATCGCGTGGTACGGCGTCAGGCCGGCGTCCGTCAGAGGTGCGGCCTGCGCCGGGTCCAGCCCGTTCAGCGGCACCAGATGTCGCGGCGAGTCCACCACCATGTACTCCGCGAGCGCGCCCGGCGAGCCGAGCCCCGGCGGCATGATGCCGAGCCCGGCGGCGTGCGGGCAGGAGTTCTCCCTGCCCTCCGCGCACGCCCGGCACAGACCACAGCCCCACGGGCCGTACACCGCCACGTCGTCGCCCTCGGCCACTCCCGTTGCCCCGCTGCCCAAAGCCGCGACGGTGCCGACGCCCTCGTGACCGAGCGTCATCGGCAGGGGATAGGGGAACTGCTCCTGCGGCCAGCTCATGACCGCCAGGTCCGAGTGGCACAGTCCCGCGGCCGTCACCTTCAGCAGCACCTGGCCCGGGCCCGGCTCGGGCACGGGAACCTCGACGACCTCGGGCGCGCTGCCCACCGTCCGGTACTGAACCGCCTTCATCATGAGAACTCCTTGTCCGGGGCGGATACGTCGCCGGTCTCGGCGGACACGGGCGCCTTGTGGCGGCGCAGGACCGCCGGCAGGGTGATCCGCCCACCCGTGAGAACGAGCGCGACGATGAGAACCGAACCGGTGAACAGGCTCGCGGCCCACTGCGCGCTGGTGGCGAGTCCGAGCCCGGTGATGCCGGTGCCGAGCAGCAGCACCGCGATCACCGTCCCCCAGGCGTTGAAGCGGCCCGCACGCAACTGGGTCGCCCCGACGAAGGCCGCCGCGTAGGCCGACAGCAGATACGGGGTGCCCGCGCTCGGCGATCCGGACCCCACCGAGGACGCGAAGACGACTCCCGCGAAGCCCGCGAGCAGCGCGGACGTCACCAGGGTCAGAAAGCGCAGCCGGTTGGTGCGCACCCCCTGCAGGCGTGCCGCGTCGGTGTTGAAGCCGGTCGCGTACAACCGGCGCCCGGTCGCGGTGTGTTCCAGCAGGAACCAGATGGCCGTCGCGGCGAGCAGCAGATACAGCACCGGCAGGGTGATGCCGCCGACGTCCAGCTGCGCGATGTCGGCGAACGGTTTGGCCAGCAACTGGACCCCGGTGATGGAGCTGTCGTCGGTGACCATCGTGATCAGGGACTGGATCAGCGCGCCGGTGGCCAGGGTGGCGATGAACGAGTCGACCCGCAGCACCACCACCACGACTCCGTTGACCACCCCGACCACCAGCGCGGCGGTCATCGCCAGGGCGATCGCAGCGGTGGGGCCCAGGCCCGTGGAGACCAGGAAGTGGGCGGTCAGCACACTCGTGAGGGACATCGTGTAGGCGACCGACAGATCGAAGACACGTGCGGTCAGTGGGAGTACGACGCTGAGCGCCACCAGCCCCGCCACCGCGTTGCCGTTGAGGACCTGCTTGACCGTGGTGACGGTCGGGAACGTGTCCGGCGCCCACACGGAGAAGAGGACGATGATCAGCAGCCACACGTAGACGGCGCCGATGGTGCGGAACGACAGGGCTGCCGCCGCACGTCGGCCCAGCGTGCCCAGGGTCCGTGCGCCGGACGCCGTGGGCACCTCGGTTCCGCTCGGCCGGAACTCGGCGGTCCGGGTCGGGGTGGATGTCATGTCACTCGGTTCCTTCCATGGCGTGGACCAGCGCGGGCTCGGTGATGTCCCGGCCGCTGATCTCCCGTACGATCCGGCCGTCCCGTACCACCAGGACCCGGGTGCACAGGGCGAGCAGGTCCTCGGTGTCGGACGAGGACACGATCACGCCCATCCCCTCATCGGCCTGACGCTCTATCAGGTCGTACAGCTGCAGACGGGTCGCGATGTCGACGCCCGCCGTGGGTTCGCACAGCACCAGTACCGGCGGCTGCTGGGCCAGGCAGCGGGCCACCACGACCTTCTGCTGGTTGCCGCCGCTCAGCGTGGTGATCCGCGCGCCGCGGCCGGCCGCGCGCACTCCGACCCGCCGGATCCATTCCTCGGCGAGTGAGGATTCGTGGCGCCGGTGCAGCCGCCCGGCCCGTGCACGGAGCCGGTCGAGCAGCGGGAGGGTGAGGTTCTCGCCGACCGAGAAGTCACCGATCACGCCCTCACCGGCCCGGTCCGCGGGAACGAGAGGGATACCGAGCCGCCCCGCGTCCTTCGCGTCGACCCAGCGCGGGGAGCGCTCCGGTACCCGCACCTGGCCGCGCACCGGTCCGCCGTACGCCCCGCACACCGCGTACGGCACCACCTCGTGGCCCGAGCCGACCAGGCCGGTGATGCCCAGCCGCTCGCCCCGGGCCAGGGTGAAGTCGACGCCGTGCAGCGGACCGGCCGACAATCCGCGCACCTCCAGCACGGCCTCGGCGCCATCGGAAACGGGCCGCGGCCGGTGCTCGGTCTCCGTCTCCTCGCCCGCCATCAGCTCCGCCAGCGACCGGGGAGTGAGCTCGTCGACCCGGCGGGTGGCGATACGGCGACCGCCGCGGATCACGGTGACCCGGTCGGCGAGCGCGAAGATCTCGTCCATCCGGTGCGAGACGTACAGGACGCTGGCACCGGAGTCGCGGATCTCCCGCACGATGTCGAAGAGCCGGGCCACCTCCCCGGGCGGCAGCACCGCGGTCGGCTCGTCGAGCACCAGGACGCCGCGGCGGCCCTCCCAGCCCTGCAGCGCGGCGGCGATGGCCACCACCGCGCGCTGGACGGGGGTGGCCGTCGACAGGGGACGGCGTACGTCGATACCGAGGCCGAAGCGTTCGACCAGGGCGGTCGTCCGGCGTTCCATCTCCGGCCAGCGGATGTTGCCCAGGGCCGTACGGGCGAAGCCGCGGCTGAGCGCGAGGTTGTCCGTGGCGCTCAACTCGCCGACCAGGCCCAGCTCCTGGTGGACGAAGCGGAGCCGGTCGTGCCGGGAGCCGGTGACCTGGCCCAGGCCGAACGGCTCGCCGTCGAGTTCGGCGGCCGCTCCCGGGGCTGCGTGGTGATACCCGGCGAGGATCTTGATGAGGGTCGACTTGCCGGAGCCGTTGGGCCCGATCAGCGCATGGATCTCGCCGTGGGCGATGTCGAGGTCGACGTCCTGGAGTGCCTGGGTCGCGCCGAATCGCTTCGACAGTCCGGACACCCGCAGCACGGGCCGGTCGGTCTCCTGCGTCCCGGCCGACCCGAGCGGCGTTTCAGCGTGCACCATCGCTCCTTCCGGCGCTCAGCTCAGACCCCAGAGCGCCTTGAACTGCGCCTGGTAGTCCTCGACGAGCGGGAAGTCACCGTCGGCGGACGGGAGGTTGTCCTTGCCGGTGATCAGCATGTTGGGCAGCACCGCCTTCTGGTCCACCGCCATGGACTGGCCGGTGAAGTGGCGGGCCAGCGCGTCGACCTGGAGCCAGGCGGCCTCGTGGGAGTTGAGGGCCATGGCGGCGTCGCTGAGGCCGCTCTCGATGTACTGGTAGTTCTGCGCGTCACCGACGTTCACCGCGATGTGCTTGCCGGTGATGCCGGCGGTCTTCAGTGCGGCCGGCACGCCCACGTTGAGCAGGCCCAGCGAGAAGACGATGTGGGTCACCTTCGGGTGCGAGCGGACGTAGGAGACCACGCGGTCCGGCATGTCCTTGCCGATCGCGGTGATCGGCACGTCGACGGTGTCCAGCCCGCAACCCGCGCACCACTGCTGGTACTTGGCCGCGAACGTGTCCTTGACCGGCTTGAGGATGGTGTAGGCGGGCAGGTCGAAGTAGACGGTGTCGGCCTTGGCGCCGCTGTCCGACACCACCCACGAGGCGAGCATCTCGCCCTGGACGGCGACGTCCTTCGGCCCGTTCTTCAACAGGGAGATGCCGTCGCCCGCCACGTCGTCGGCGTTCGACTGGATGACCGGGATCCCGGCCTTCTTCAGCTGCGCCAGCTGCTTGGCGTACACCGCGCGCGGGAACCCGGAGGCGACGACGGCGTCCGGCTTGTCGCGCAGTGCCTGCTCGTAGGCGGCCTGGACGGACTCCGGTGTGCCCTGCGTGGCGATCTGCTTGACGTCCCAGCCGAGTTCCTTGGCCCCGGCGGTGAAGAAGTCGGCCAGATCCTTGCAGGACTGCACGCCGCACAGGATGAAGTCGATCTTCTTGCCCGCGGGGATCTTCTTGCCCACCGGTGCGGTGACGGGGATCTTGTCCGGGCGCGCCGAGTACTTCGTCATGGCCGCGCGGGCCGCGCTCAGCCCGGCGGGGTCGGCGCCCGCGGCCTTGGCGGAGTCGGCGGCCGGAGTGGTGTCGGTGCCGCACGCCGCCAGGGTGAGCAGGGCGGTGACGGGGACGATCGCGGTGAGCGCGCGACGGAGCGCGCGTCCGGGTCTGGGACTCATCGTTGAGTACTCCCGTGGTGTGGGCCTGCGCTGCGGCGGCCCGCGTCGCTTGTGCGTCCGCGGCGGCCGGCTCTGTCAGGCGGGATCCGTTGCCGCCCGGTCCGGGACGGCACGCATGGGTGATCGAAAGCTGCGTGGATCGCCGTCGTGGGGTACGGCGCGGGCCGTCGGGATGACCGGGCGGCGCTGTGGCCGAGACGGGGCGGAACGCCACCTCTGGCCGTGGAGAAACTTTTGAGGCTCTACAGCCTCGGATGCGACGGAGTGTGACACGCCCCGACCGGCTTGGGGAGGGGTTGGTCACCACTAATTCAAGGTGAACGTCGCTTGGGTGATGTCGTGAGTGTTGCTCCTGACCGCGATCGATAACTACACTCACTCTAAAGTTTCTGTCTGAGGAGCGAAGATGGACGATACGTCGGAGACGGGCACGGCGCGGTGCCCCGGACCCAGCGTCCAGGACTATCTCGACCGGGACAGCCGGCCGGTCCCCAAGGCGCTGAGGTTCGACCACAACGACCACATCGGCAGCGAGGACATCGACGCCGCCCGCTTCACCTCCCGCGCCTGGGCCGAACGCGAGATGGAACAGGTCTGGCGGCGCGTGTGGCAGTTCGCCTGCCTGGAGAGCGAGATCCCCGAGGTCGGCGACCACGAGATCTACGAGATCGGTGACGACTCACTGATCGTCGTGCGCACGGCACCCGAGGAGATCCGCGCGTACGTCAACGTCTGCCTGCACCGCGGCCGCAAGCTGCGCACCAGTGGCGGCAACGTCGGCGAGTTCCGCTGCCCCTTCCACGGCTTCGCCTGGAACCTCGACGGCAGCATGCAGAGTCCGCCCTGTGCCTGGGACTTCCCGCACGTCACCCCCGAGAAGTTCTCGCTGCCCGAGGCCAAGGTGGCCACCTGGCGCGGCTTCGTCTTCATCAACATGGACCCGTACGCCGAGTCCTTCGAGAGCTACCGCGGTACCTTCGACGACTACTACATCTGGCCGCTGGAGAACCGCTACAAGTCGCTGCACATCGCCAAGGTGCTGCCCTGCAACTGGAAGGTCGCCCAGGACGCGTTCATCGAGTCCTTCCATGTGATCGCCACGCACCCGCAGATGCTGCCGTGGCTGGCCGACGCCAACTCCCAGTACGACGTGATGGCGGACCAGCCGAACTGGAACCGGATGATCAACATCCAGGGCGCCCCGAGTCCCCACGTGGCCGACTCCGTCACGGAGGAGGACGTCCTGGAGACCTTCTACGACTCCCGTGCCTTCTACGCGGCGGCCCAGGGCCGGGATCTGGTGATACAGGAGGGCGACGAACTGCCGTCGATCCCGCCCGGCGGCACCGCCCGTCAGGTCCTCGCCCAGCGGATGCGCGACCAGCTGGCGACCACCTCGCACCAGGACTTCTCGCAGACCGCGGACACCGAACTGCTGGACGCCATCAACTACCTGCTGTTCCCGAACTTCAACCCCTGGGGCGGCGCCAAGTCCAACATCATCTACCGGTTCCGGCCCCACGGCCTCGACCCCGACGCCTGCATCGCGGAGATCATCTTCATGTCGGCCCCGAAGAAGCCCGGCGAGATGCCGCCCCCGGTCAAGATCCGCTGGGTGCCGGACGACATGCTCTTCGCGGACATCCCCGAACTCGGCGTCCTCGGGCCGGTCTTCGACCAGGACTGCGAGAACCTGCCCTATGTCCAGCAGGGTCTGAAGGCGATGCGCAAGCCGGGCATCACGCTGTCCAACTACCAGGAGAGCCGCATCCGCCACTTCAACCAGACGCTCGACCAGTGGATGGACAAGTGACCCACACGGTGGCGGTCAGGCCTTCGGACGTCGAGATCGAAGTCCGCGACGGTGAGGACCTGTTCAGCGCCGCCCAGCGGCTCGGCTACCGCTGGCCCACCGTCTGCGGCGGCAAGGGCACCTGCCGCACCTGCTTCGTCCAGGTCGAGGAGGGCGTGGAGAACTGTTCTCCCGTGGGCCCGCTGGAGCGCGAGGGCATCGAGGCCCTGCGAAGGCCGGTGGACGGCCTGACCCGGCTCGCCTGCCGGCTCCGGGTCGAGGGCCCGGTGACCGTGACCAAACGCGGCGTACGCCGCCGACCGCAGGAGTGAGCCGTGAGCCCCAAGCAAGTGACCCATCCGCTGACCGGGCAGGTGTACCGGCTCACCGAGGACGGGCTGGTCGAGGTGACCGACCCACGGACCGGAGCCAGCGGCATCTTCGACTTCCAGGCCCGCTGGCAGTCGGGCGAACTGCGCCACGCCGACCTCCAGATGGCCGGCTGGGTGGGCCGTCTCGCCCAGCGGCGCGGCGCCACGCCGCCGGAGGCGTGAGCCGATGCCGCCCCGCACCACCCGCGTGGTCTGCCTGGTGCGCCGGCCCGACGGGGAACCGGCCCTCGGGGACTTCGCCGTCGAGGAGCGCCCGCTTCCGCCCCTGAGCGAGGGGCAGTTGCTCGTCCGCAACCTCTACATGAGCGTCGACCCGTCGATGCGCGGGCGGCTGGAGAGCACCGAGAAGCACTACACGCACAATTTCGCCCCCGGCTCACCGCTGGACGGCCGTGCCCTCGGCGTCGTGGTGGAGAGCCGCTGTCCGTCCGTGCCGCCGGGCACCTTCCTGCGCCACCAGCTCGGCTGGCGGGAGTGGGCCGTGCTCGACCCCGCGGACACCGATGCCGCAGGCCGTATCGACCCCCAACTCGCCCCACTGCCCACGTGGTTGGGGCTGCTCGGACAGACCGGCTTCACCGCCTACGTCGGGCTCACGCGGATCGCCGAAGTGCGCCCCGGCGACACCGTCTTCGTGTCGGCGGCGGCCGGGGCAGTCGGCAGCGCGGCCGGCCAGTTCGCCAGGCTGCTGGGCGCCGAGCGTGTCATCGGGACAGCCGGAGGGCCCGACAAGTGCGCCCTGCTGGTCAAGGAGTTCGGTTACGACGCCGCCGCGGACTACCGGGCCGAGCCGGTGCGCGACGCGCTCGCGCGGCTGGCGCCCGACGGCATCGACGTGTACTTCGACAACGTCGGCGGGGAGCAACTCGCCGCCGCCCTGCACGCGTTGCGGACGGGCGGCCGGATCGCCCTGTGCGGCATGATGTCGCAGTTCGGCGGGGAGCGGCGGTCCGCCGACATCAACCAGTTGATCCAGGCGGTCCTCAAGCGGCTCACCCTGCGGGGCTTCATCGTCCGCGACCACGACGACCTGCGGCCCGAATTCGAGAGCCGCGTCGCCGAATGGCTCCGCTCGGGCCGCATCACCGCCCGTGAGACGGTGACGGACGGCCTCGACGGCGCGGCCGGCGCCCTGCTGGCGCTGCTGGACGGTGGCAACGTCGGCAAGATGCTGGTCCGGTTGGCCGAAGACCCGTACACCCGCGCATAGTTCAGGGGGGCGTCGGCCTCGCGGCCGACGCCCCCCTCATGCCCGTACGCCTATCGCATGGAGCGGCTCGCCCCGACGCTGAAGACCTCCATGGAGACCCCCACCCGCGTCAGCCCCGTCGTGGCCGCGCGGAAGTCCTTGATGTGCGCCGTGGTGAAGTGCTCGTCCAGGGCCTGCTGGGACGTCCACCGTTCGTACACCCGGATCCGGCGTTCGTCGGACGGGTCCGCCGTCATGGCGTAGTCCAGGCAGCCGGGCTCCTGTTCCCGGGTGTGCTTTCCGACCTCGACGAGGTGGCCCAGCATCGTGTCCCGGTCCGCGGGCTCGTAGTCCATCCAGCCGGCGACGATGATTTCCTCTGCCACGGGTGGTCCTTTCCGTACTCACGCCGTGGGCCCGCCGCCCTCCGTCAGGAAGGAACGACGGGCCCGTGGGCCGTTCAGATGGCGAGTGCCGCCGGGACGCCGTCCACGGTGACCGTGCCCCTGGTGCCGTCCACCGTGATCACCATGCCGTCCCGCAGCCGCCGGGTACCGCCCTCGACGGAGATGACGGCCGGGATCCCCAGCTCCCGGCAGACCACGACGGCGTGGCTGTTGAGCGCGCCCACGTCCACCACGGCGGCCCCGGCGACCAGGAACAGCGGCGTCCAGGCCGCGTCGGTGATCGGCGCCACCAGCACCTCGCCCGGCTCCAGCGCCTCGCACGACGCGGGGTCGCTGACCACCCGCACCCGGCCGGTGTAGGTGCCTTGGCTGCCGCCCACGCCCGTCAGCACATCGCCTTCACCGGCGGACGTGATCCCGTCCTCGCTGCGCCGCGGCCAGGTGTCGATCGCCGTCTGGGCGTCCTGGGCGACGAAGAACGGCGGTTCCAGCTCCCGCAGTCCGGCGTACTCCCGAAGCCGCTGCGCGATGACGGGGCCGAAGCGGCCCGGGTCGGCGACATAGTCGTCGAGCTCGCTCTCCAGCAGCATCATCACGTCCTCGGGCTCGGCGAACAGCCCCGCCCCGACCCCGCGGCGGCCCAGTTCCCGTACCGCCATCCGGATCTCGTTGATGACGGTCACGCAGTTCGCCTTGGTCCGCTCGCGGGCCGGGATCCACACCTGGGAGGCGTGCATTCCGGCGTCGAACACCGGCTGGACGTCCTCGGGGAGGGCCTCCCGGATCTCCTTGGCGAGACGTTCGCGGCGCTCGGTCAGCCGACGGTGGCGCTCGGCCGGGGAGTCGTCGTCCGGGCTGTGCCGGATGCGGTCGACGAGAGCCAGGGCCTGGACCGGCGCCGCCTCCCAGGACAGCGCGTGGATGTCCCACTCGTTGGGGCCCCGGTCGCCGGACGCGGCCAGGAACTCCTCGAAGGCGTCCCGGAACGCCTTCACGTCCCCGCTCGCCCCGTCGAGCGCCAGCTCGACCGCCGCCGTGCCCCGGTCGAACAGCGCGGTCAGCTCGGCCGAGGCCACCACCTGGCGGGACAGTGCCCACAGCCCGGTGGAGGGGGAGGCCGAGTCGACGTCACCGAGACCGCCGATGAGGTCCAGCATGGCGCCGGGCCGGTCCAGGCCCGCGCACAGCGGACCGAGGATGGCCGGTCCGACGGACGCCGGCAGCGACGACTCCACGTGCCGCTGGAAGGTGGTCTCCACCTCGTCGAGGAGCGAGCGGGCGTGTGTCACGAGTTCCGCCGCGGACAACTGCGTCAGGTCGGGCCGCTCGCGCCGGATCCGGCGCAGCCGCTCCTGGTCGGCGTCGGCCTCGGGGAAGCCGGTCTGTCCCAGCATCCGCTGGACCGTCGCCCCGGCCTTGGCCGTCAGTTCCGCGTCCTCGTCCTCAGGATGCGCCACGTACACAGGGGTGTCGGAGCGCTGTCCGACGAAGGCCGTGTCGATCTGGTCCGCCGTCTGCCCCATACGTATGCCGAACAGCCGCATGTGCGACAGGTTGAGGTAGAAGTACCCGCCGAACATTCCGGCGAACGGCGGCCAGGGGCCGGCCACTTCCTCCTCGTGGTAGATGCCGAACCCGACGAAGCCGCGGCGCCAGCCCTGCAGCCCGCGTCCCCACACCAGGGTCCAGCCCAGTGGGCTGGCGGGCTCCGGCAGGGTCTCGCCCGCGTTGGCGCGGGTGTAGTGGGGCAGCCGCTCACTGCGGCGCCCGTCCGTGATCCAGCTCTTCATGCCGAGGATCTCCTGCTGTCCGTGTCGGTGCCGGTGTCTACCATTGCGCCGTTCCGCCGTCCACGCTGATCAGCGTGCCCGTGATGCCCGCGCCGGCGTCGCTCGCGAGGAGCGAGGCGACCGCGGCCACCTGCTCCACGGTGGTGATCTGCTTGGTGGCGGCGTGCTCGGCGAAGCGGCCCAGCCATTCCTCGTACGAGATGCCCTCGGCCTCGGCCGCGGCCGGACCGGCGGCCCGCATCAGGTCGGTGTCGACGGCGCCGGGGCAGATGGCGTTGCAGGTGATGCCCTGGGTGCCGTACTCGAAGGCGGTCGCCTTGGTCAGGCCGTGGATGGCGTGCTTGTTGGTGATGTAGTGGCTGATCGCGGGCTTGTTGGCCTGCTTGCCCTCGACGGAGGAGATGTTGATGACGCGTCCCCAGCCGCCCGCCAGCATGGTCGGCAGTGCGCGGCGGGTGCCGTAGAAGTAGGCGTTGAGGTTCAGGTCGAGGGCGTTGTGCCAGGCCTCGTCGCTGAGCTCGTGGACGGGGGCGAAGCCCGAGGTGCCTCCGACGTTGTTGACCCAGATGTCGAGCCGGCCGAAGCGCTCGGCGGCGAAGTCGGCGAGGGCCTCGATGTCCGCCTGGCTGTTGGCGTCGCAGGGGTGGAAGACCGCCTTGTCCCCGGCGTCCAGCTCCTCCAGCGCCTGCTTGCCCTTGAGTTCGCTGCGGCCGCTGATGACGACCGTCGCGCCGTGGGCCAGGAAGGCCTCGGCGATGGCGCGGCCGATACTGCGTGTGCTGCCCGTGATCACCGCGACACGTCCGTCGAGGCTGCCCGTAGCCACCATGTTGTTCTCCTGCGAGGGTTGTCGGTACGTCACCTGGCGGCTCTGCTGTCCAGGTGTCCGTGAACGGTGCGGTGGAAGTGCTGGAGTCCGGGCTCGTTGCGTCCGAAGACGAAGTCGGTCCCGTTCAGGGCCGCAAGCCCCTGCTGTACTCCGTAGGTGGTCGCGTAGTCCTCGTCGCGGACCACCTCGTGGAACCACTCGCCGAACTTGTCGGCGGCGTGCCGCTCCTCCTCGGTCACCGCGGGGTCGCGCAGCAGGATGATCTGCTGGGTGACCGACTCGGTGGCCGTCCGGGGGAGCACCAGGGACACGGCGATCTTGTGACGCCAGCCGCCCGCGATCGCCAGACCGGGGTAGAGCCAGTAGATGGCTCCGACGCAGTCTCCGGGATCGCGCATGTCCGTGGGCAGCTCGGCCGCCTGCGCGATGGGACGCAGGGCCGGTGCGATGCGCTGGTGGGCGCCCCAGGTGTCGTGCGCCATCATGTTCGAGAGGTTGGTCTCGAACACCGTCTTCGGGTGCAGCGAGGCGAAGTGGTACGTCTCCAGATAGCCGTCGAGCGTGACCTTCCAGTTGGGGCTGGTCAGCTCCTTGGTCGAGTAGTGGTGGCAGTCCGCGAGACGCAGCCCCTCGAGGAGCGGCTGCAGATCCCCGAGCCAGGCGTCGAGGTCCGGCTCGGCCGCGGGGTCCAGTGACACGAAGACAATGCCGGCGCGCTCCCCGGCCGGGAGCCGTACGAGACTGCGCCCGGTGCGCGGCACGTCGCCGAAGGTCTTCTCGGCGTACACGCCCCGCAGCTCACCGGCCAGGTCGTAGGACCAGGAGTGGTAGGGGCAGGTCAGCCGCTTGGAGACCCCGCAACCCGGCTCGATCAGCTTGGCCCCGCGGTGCCGGCAGGCGTTGATCATCGCGTGCACGGCGCCCTGCCGGTCCCGGGTGATCAGTACCGGCACACCGAGCACGTCGAGTGCCTTGTAGGTGTTCGGTCCGGGGAGTTCGGCGGACATGGCGAGCGGCAGCGGGACGGTCCGGTGGACGGCGTCCATCTCCCGTTGCCAGCGGTCGGCGTCGAGGTAGTTGGCGACGGGTTCCGTCCACTGGCCGTCCGCCTCGTGCGTCGTGTTGCTGCGGTAGTGCTCCAGCACGCGCTCGACGAGTTCGGCGGCTTCCTGCCGCATCGCCACGGCGGCGGCATCGGTGGACCGGTCCTGGCTGATCCACGAGGAGTACTCGGGGGCCGGGGGCGGCCGGCGATCGGCACCTGTCTCCCGGAGCTCCGGTGAACTGGTCTGGACCACGATGTCCTCACAATCCTCTCGGCCGCGAACCGGCGAGGGGCTTCAGATGCGGCGGCCGGGCTGTGAGCGACACGACAACAGGGGTAAGTGTTGTCTGTCAATAGAAAGTCCGGAACTCGCAGCTCGGCACACCGCAGGTCACATCACCTTCACCCAGGGCAAAGGGTTCCAAAACCGGTTCGATCTTTCTAGGGAACGGCTCCAGTCACTCTCGCATGGTCGGACCGAGGCATAGTAATTAGAGAACCTCTCCAGTAACGTGCCCGCTGCTGGTTACTGTAGACCGGCACAACAAAGTCCGATTGCTGGAAACACCTCGCTCGGGGCGAAGGGGCGGACGATGGCTCAAAGGGCATCGAAGAAGTCGGCCGATCCGGCCGCGAACCACACATCCGCGCAGGTCGTCAGGGATCTGCACGAGCGCATGGTGCGCATCCGGCTGTTCGAGACCGAGGCGGGAAAGCTCATGGAAGCCGGCAAACTGCCGGGCTTCCTGCATCTCTACGTCGGTCAGGAAGCCGTGGCCGCGGGTGTGATGGCGGCCCTGCGTGACGACGACCAGATCACCTCCACGCACCGCGGGCACGGGCATGCCGTGGCCAAGGGGGTCAGCTTCAAGCACATGTACGCCGAGCTCTACGGCCGCGTCACCGGCGCCTGCCTCGGCCGCGGCGGCAGCATGCACATCAACGACGTCTCCCTCGGCATGCTCGGCGCCAACGGCATCGTCGGCGCCGGCGTCCCGATCGCCGTGGGCGCCGCCTTCGCCGCCCAGTACCGGGGCGAGGACAACATCGCCGTCACCTTCTTCGGCGACGGTGCCACCAACATCGGCAGCTTCCACGAGGGAGCCAACATGGCCGCGATCCTGCGGCTGCCGGTCCTGTTCATCTGCGAGAACAACGGCTATGCCGAGTTCACCCCGCAGTCGAAGCACATGCTGATCACCGACGTCGCCGAGCGGGCCGCGTCCTACGGAATGCCGAGCGTGATCGTCGACGGCATGGACGCGCTCGCCGTCCACCAGGCCACCGTCGAAGCCGTCGCACGCGCCCGGGCCGGCGAGGGCCCCATGTTCATCGAGGCCAAGACCTACCGCTACTACGATCACCAGGGCGTCAAGGGACTGCGTCACCCCTACCGCTCGGACGCGGAGGTCGAGGAGTGGAAGGCCCGCGACGCCATCGACCTCCTGGAGGCCCGTGCCCTCGCCGACGGCACCGCCACCCGCGCCGAGCTGGACGACACCTGGCGGCGCACCCGCGACGAGATCGCCGAGGCCATCGCGTACGCCGAGGCCAGCCCGCTGCCCGACACCGCCGACCTGCTGCTCAACGTCTACTCGGGATGACCGCCATGACCACGATCACCGAAGCACCGGCCCTCGCCCCGGGCGGCACGGCCCGCAAGCTCAGCTACGTCAAGGCCTTCAACGAAGGACTCGCCCAGGCCATGCGCGAGGACGAGAACGTCTTCGTCGCCGGCGAGGACGTGGCCGGCTACGGCGGCGTCTTCCGCATGTTCGACAACCTGCTCGACGAGTTCGGCCCCCGCCGCATGATCGACACCCCGATCTCCGAGGCCGCGCTCGTCGGCCTGGGCGTGGGCGCCGCCGCCCGGGGACTGCGCCCTGTCGTCGACCTGATGTTCATGGACTTCATCGGCGTCTGCCTGGACCAGATCGTCAACCAGGCCGCCAAGATGAAGTACATGTTCGGCGGCTCCGTCTCGGTGCCTCTCACCATCACCACCGCCTCCGGCGCGGGCCTCGGCGCCGCCGCCCAGCACAGCCAGAGCCTGGAGGCCTGGCTCGCGCATGTCCCCGGCCTCAAGGTCGTCATGCCGAGCGACGCGTACACCGCCAAGGGCCTGACCGTGTCGGCGATCCGGGACGACAACCCGGTCGTCGTGATGCTCAACAAGGTGCTCCTCGGCAGTACGAGCGAGGTGCCCGAGCAGATCTACGGCATCCCGCTGGGGCAGGCGCACACCGCCCGGCACGGCTCCGACGTCACCGTGATCGCCCTGGGCCGCATGGTGGGCGAGGCCCTCGCGGCGGCGGAGGAACTGGCCGCCGAAGGCATCGAGGTCGAGGTCATCGACCCGCGTACCGTGCAGCCGCTGGACACCGAGACCATGTTCGCCTCCGTCCGGCGCACCAACCGGGCCCTCGTGGTCCACGAGGCGGTCACCTTCGGAGGGCTCGGCGGGGAGATCGCCGCCCAGATCCAG
Organism: Streptomyces canus; assembly: GCF_001514145.1. Lineage (GTDB taxonomy): Bacteria > Actinomycetota > Actinomycetes > Streptomycetales > Streptomycetaceae > Streptomyces > Streptomyces canus. The sequence goes on along the minus strand of NZ_KQ948656.1, from coordinate 647,575 downwards.
GACGCGGCCTTCGACTACTTGGACGCTCCGGTCCTGCGCATCGGCGCGCCCTTTTCCCCGGTGCCGTTCTCCCCGGTGCTGGAGAAGGCCTATGTGCCCGACCAGGCCCGCATCGTGCAGGGCTGCCGTCGTCTCCTCGAAAGGTCGTGACCGAAGTGGCGGTCGAGGTTCTGCTGCCGAAGATCGGCCTGACCATGCAGGAAGGCACGATCGACGAGTGGCTCGTGCCGACCGGTGGCGCGGTCTCGGAAGGTGACGCACTGCTGCGGCTGGCCACCGACAAGGTCGACGTGGACGTCGAGGCGGAGGCCGGGGGTCTGTTCCACCCCGTGGTCCAGGCCGGGGCGACCCTTCCGGCAGGGGCGCTGATCGGCTGGCTGCTGGCCGAAGGGGAGGCGCTGCCGGTATCCGGGGGGCCTGTGCCCACCGAGCCTGAGGACGCCGGCACGGCGGACGCGGTGTCGGCTGCCGCAGGAGTTCCCCCCATGGCGGCATCCCTCAAGGGGAGCGGTGGGCCGAACGGCTCGGGGGGCCGGCTCCTGGCTTCCCCGAACGCCCGGCGGGTGGCCGCCGAGACCGGCGTCGACCTGACCGCCGTACGCGGCACCGGGCCCGGTGGCCGGATCGTCTCCGAGGACGTGGAGGAGTACCTGCTCGCCTTGCCGGCGCAGCCGCCCGTCGTCCTCTCGGCGGACCCGGTGACCCCCACCTCCCCCCTTGTCCGCCGGCTGGCGAAGGAACGGGGCATCGACCTCGCGGACGTACAGCCCACCGGTGCGGGCGGGCGGATCAGACGGGCCGACCTCGACGCCGTCACCCCGGCGGCCGCACCGGCACCGACTCCGGCGCCGGCCCGCCAGGCCACGGCGTCGCCACAGCCAGGGGACGTCATCCCGCTGACCGGCATGCGCGGCATCATCGCCGGCCGGATGCACGCCAGCCTCCAGGAGATGGCCCAGCTGACACACGGCTACGAAGTGCGGATGGACGCCGTCGTGGCCCTGCGGGACCAGCTCAAGCAGGAGTGGGCGGACAGCGGCCTGCCCGTGCCCAGCCTGGGCGACTTCCTGATGAAGGCCGCCGCACTGGCCCTGCGGGACCATCCGCTGCTCAACGCGGGAGTGCTCAAGGACGGCATCCACCTGTTCGAGGACATCCACCTCGGGTTCGCGGTCGCGGTTCCCAACGGCCTGCTCGTTCCCGTCATCCAGGACGCGGCGGACCTGTCGCTGCTCGAAATGGCGCGCTGCTCACGGGAGTTGGCCGAGAACGCCCGCGCCGGTCGGATCTCCCCGGCGCAGTTGGAGGGCGCCACCTTCACCGTCACCTCACTGGGTGGGTACGGCGTCGACTTCTTCACCCCAGTGATCAATCCAGGCAACGTGGCCATCCTCGGCGTGGGCAGGCTCAAGGACGGCGTCGAGTGGGTCGACGACCAGCCGCGGCGGACGCGGGTGCTCACCCTGAGCCTCACCTTCGACCACCGTGCCGTCGACGGGGCTCCGGCGGCCGAGTACCTGCGCACGGTCGATGAACTGCTGCGCAGGCCGTTGCGGTTGCTGGTCTGACGTCGTCTCCGGGGGCCCGCGGCCCGTTCTTCCGGCGGAGCGCTCAGCCCTCCGTCACCGGATCGGCGATCCGCTCCGCGAGGCGGCCCACCTCGCGGAGGAAGGAGCGGTGCCCCAGCGAGCGGTACGCATCGTCCCCCCGCGCCTGTGAGATCGCCGCGGTCTCCAGCAGCGCCAGCACACCCAGGCCGATCACCGCCGCCTCCGCGTCCGTGACCGGCCCGCTGGCCTTGCGGACCAGCCGCACCAAGTCCTCCAGCAGCTGCGTGCGGACCTCGTGGCGCAGCGCCTCCGCCTCCTGGCTCATACCGGCCGAGGACACGAAGAAGACGGTGGCGGCGGAGCGGTGTTCGCCCAGCCAGGCCACCAGCGCCGTGATGGCGGGACCGATGTCCGTGCCCGGGGTGTGGGTCTCCGCGAGCGTCTCCACCTGCTCACGCAGCGCCGCGGCGAACACCCGCATGCCCTCCACGAGCACCTGGTCCTTGGAGGAGAAGTGGTAGTACACCGCGGCCGACGTCATCTCCGCCCGCGCGGCGATGTCGGCCACCGTCACCTCGTCCGGAGGCTGGGTCGCGAACAGCTCCGTGGCCGCCTCGATCACCCACTGCCTGCGCGAGGGGCGGTGAGCGGCGCGGGTTCCGGATGTAGTCATGGTGTCAAGTATGCCGGGATCTTTCTGCGCCCGTACCGCACAGGCACCAGGAATTACGGTCCCGACCGGGCGGAGTTACTGGATAGCATGGCGAGTACCGTCGGGCGTACAGGGAGCAGCATGGCCACGAAGCAGAACGGCAAGCAACCGGCCCACCGGCCCTCGCGGCGGCAGCACATCATCGCGGCCGCGGTCAGGGTGTTCGGGCGCAACGGGTTCGCCGAGACCAGCGTGCAGGACATCGCGGACGAGGCCAAGGTGGTGCCCACGGCCGTCTACTACCACTTCGCCGGCAAGGAGGAGCTGCTCGAACTGTCCATGCGGCGGGTCTTCGACCAGCTGAACGCGGTCGTGGAGGCGGCCCGGCCGGAATCCGAGCCGGGTGACGCCGAAAGCCTGGTGCGGGTCATCGACGCCGTGTGGGACTGGGTGGAGAAGAACCCGGACGAGGCCCGGCTCTACCAGGTCCAGGTCGCCTCGGCCAACGGCAACCTGAAGGCACTGCGCGACGAGTTCGAGCAGCGGCACATCCAGCGGGCGTACGACTATCTGCCGGACGGCGCCACCCGCAACCCGCGGGCGGCCAAGTCGCGGCATGCGTCGCAGGCGCTCGCCGTGCGCACGCTGATCAGTACGACCATCCTCGTCACCGCGCTGCGGGCGGAGGGCGGGCCGCTGTCGGAGCTGCCGTCACGGTCCGTGCAGGAGGCCGTCAGGGCGTTGGCGCTGCGCATCGTCGCCGCAGACCAGGGGAGCGCGGCCGCACCGGCCTGACCGCCCGCGGTCCCGTTTCGGCGGAGCCGGTCACCAGGGCAGTGGCTCGCGGCCGGCGAACAGCCCGCCCGTCGTGTCGTCGCCGTCGGGGAGGGTCGCCAGCCAGACGGGCGTGTCCGCGCCCTCCTCCGGGCCGCGCGGGGCGGAGGGACCGCCCATGCCGCTGCGGGTCCACCCGGGGTCGGCCGCGTTGACCAGGACGCCCGTGCCGGACAGCTCGCCGGCGAGCATCCGCGTGAAGGCGTTGAGCGCGGTCTTGGAGACGCGGTAGGCCGGATGCCGGCCGGAATCCATCAGCGCCAGGGAGCCGTACGAGCTGGTGAGGTTGACCACGCGTCCGTAGCCGCACCGCACCATGCCCGGGACGACGGCCTCCGCCACCCGCCAGGCGCCCAGGAGATTGACGTCCAGGGTGGCACGCAGGACCTCCTCGTCGACGTACGGAGGCCGCAGCTCGCCGTCCAGGGACACTCCCGCGTTGTTCACCAGCACGTCCACCCCACCGCCGGTCAGCTCCGCGGCCTCCCGCACCGCTTCGGTGACGTTCTTCGCGGAACTCACGTCCAGGGCCAGTGGCAGCGTCCCCAGGCCAAGGGTGCGGCACGCCTCCTCGGCGGCCTCCAGCTGCCGTGCCGCGACCAGTACCCGCAGCCCCCGCTCCGCGAGTTGCCGGCAGATCTCCAGGCCGATCCCGCGAGCGCCGCCGGTGACCAGGGCGGTTCTGTTCTCGCTCATGGCGATTCCCTTCAACCGCGGTCAGACCGTCAGGACCGCGCAGGCGCTGATCCCGGGCGCCCCGTACACATGGGTGAAGCCCACCCGGGGACCGCCGGGCACCTGCTCGCCCGGCGCGCGGCCCTGCAACTGCCGTACGACCTCGTGGAACTGGCGCAGCCCGGAAGCGCCCACCGGCTCGCCACCGGCCAGGCAGCCGCCGTCGGTGTTGACCGGGATCCGGCCGGTGGGGTCGGTGGCACCCGAGGCCAGCAGGTCCGGCTGCTCGCCGTGCCCGCACAGCCCGGTCTCCGCCAGGTGGATCAGCTCGGAACCGCTGTCGGTGTCCTGCAACTGCGCGACCTGGACGTCCGAGGGCCTCAGACCGGCGCCGCGGAAGACGGCCTCGGCCGCGTCCACACTGGGGCTGCGGTGGGGTCCCGGCGGCAGCCAGGGAGCGAACACCTCGAAGGAGCCGAACCGTCTGGTCCGGAAGGCCAACGAGGCCAGTTTCACCGGCCGTTCGCACAGGTCGAAGGCGCGGTCGCCGCGCGCGAGAACCAGCGCCGCCGCGCCCTGCCCCGGAGAGCAGAACATGTACTGGGTGAGCGGCGGGCTGACCTCGGCGGAACCGAGGATCTCCTCCTCCGTCAGCTCCTTGCGCCGCCAGGCCAGGGGGTGGCGGGAGCCGTTGCGGAAGGCGCGTGCCGCCACCATCGCCAACGCCCGCTCCCCAATGGCGTACTCGTGCAGATACCGCTGCGTCTTCAGCGCGAAGAACTGGGTCGTCAACATCATCCCGGTCTCCGCGTACCAGTCGCCGAGCCCGTAACGGGCCGCGGAGACATGGAACGCGCCCCGTTCGTGCTTGTCGAAGCCGACGGCGAGTCCGAGCGACGCCTCGCCCGCCCGCAGCGCGTTGGCGACGGCGAGCACCGTCGAGGCGCCGGTCGCGCAGCCGTTCTGCACATTGACGAACGGCACGCCGGTCAGCCCCAGACGCCCCACCAGGGTGTCGGGCTTGCCGGACACGTCGGAGCCGCCGGCCGCGTACCCGATGTCCGCCCAGGCGACACCGGCGTCGGCCAGTGCCTCCCGTATCGCCCGTTCGGCCATGTCCATACCGCTGACGCTCTCGTCCCGGCCGAAGGGATGCATGCCGCATCCGACCACGTAGATCTCTTCGGGGCGGCTCATCGCTCGTCCTCGGCGGCAGAGCCGAAGGCGAAGGTCAGGATCCGGGTCCCGTCCTCGTCGCGGTACGCCTCCACCGTGGTCAGCCGGACCGGCAGCCCGATCCGGATCAGCCGGCGGGGTATGTCGAGGCGTGCCTCAACCAGGATCTCCCCGAGGTCGACATAGCCGAGGGCGTACGGCTGGTGGCCCACGGCCGGTGGGCGGTAGGGCTCTTTGGGCCGGAACGACTGCACCGTCCACGACCAGATCTCGCCACTGTCCGGCAGTACGTGCGCGGTCATCGCCCCGTCCGAGCACCTGGGGCAGGAGTCCTGCCGGGGGAAGACCACGGTGCGGCACCCGGTGCAGCGCGCCCCCACGAGGCGCGGCGGATCCGCGCCGTCGAAGAGGCTCTCGTCGATGAGTCTGGTGGTCATGCCGCCCGCCTTCTTCCTGCCGTCACCGGTCGGCCCGTTCCGACGTCACCGGTCGCTTCCGTCCTGCGGTCACCAGCTCAGGAGTCCGGCGAGTCGTTCCCGGTGGTGGGCCGCGCCGCCCAGCAGCACGGCGTCCGACTGTGCGCGCCGGAAGTACAGATGCGCGTCGTGCTCCCAGGTGAAGCCCATCCCGCCGTGCAGTTGGACGCACTCGGCGGCGACGAACGTGAACGCCTCGCCGCACCAGGACTGTGCCACCGCCGCGGCTTCCGCGAGCGCCTCGGGCGACCCGGCCGCCCGTACCGCCCGGACCACCGCGGACCGCGCGGACTCCACCTGGAGCAGCATGTCCGCGCAGGTGTGCTTGATCGCCTGGAAGCTGCCGATGGCCCGGCCGAACTGCGTGCGGTCCCGCACATGCGCCACCGTCATGTCCAAAGCCGCCTGCGCCCCGCCGAGCTGCTCGGCGGCCAGCGCCACGAAGGCCACGTCGAGGGCGCGGGTGACGACCTCCGTCCCTTCGCCCCCCGCGGTCAGCGCACGCACCGGGGCGGCGGTGAAGGTGACCACGGCCTGGCCCCGGCTCAGGTCCAGCGTGGGCACCCGGCGGACCGTCACACCCGGCCCGCGCGGGTCGGCGAGGAAGAGGTCCACGCCGTCGGGGCCGGCGGCCGCGACCACCAGGGCCTCGGCGTCGGCGCCGTCGAGCACGAAGGGTGCGACGCCGTCCAGCGTCGGGGTACCGCCCTGCCAGGTGACGCCGACCGGGACGGCGTCCGGCCGCCACACGCCGTCGGGCGCGGCCACGGCCAGTGCGTGCACCGTGCCTGCGGCCACCTCCGCCAGGGGCGCTTCGGCCGTGCCGCAGCCGGCCAGCACCTGCCCGGCGAGCACGGTGGAGGACAGCAGCGGCACGGCGGCCGGCGTTCTGCCCAGTTCCTCGCAGACCACGGCGATCTCCGCGAGACCGCCGATGCCTCCCACCGCGTCCGGCAGTCCGAGGGCCGCGAGGCCCACCTGCCGGCCGAGGGTGTCCCAGAGGCCGGTGTCGATGCCGGGGGCGTGCTCGTCGAGCCGGCGCAGTGCGGCGATGCCGCCCGCGTCCGCGCACACGGACCGCACGGTCGCGCGCAGATCCTCGAGTTCGGCCTCCGAGGCCTCGGTCGTTCCGGCGGCGGGGCCGGTCATGGTGGTCGTCATGCCGGTGTCCCGTTCTCGTTGCTTGCGCTTCGGCTTTCGCTCTTGCGCAGCGCGCTGTGTGCCGCCGCCATCCGGGCGACCGGCACGCGGTGCGCGGAGCAGGAGACGTAGTCCAGTCCGACGTCGTCGCAGAACGCGATCGAGTCGGGGTCTCCGCCGTGCTCACCGCACACGCCGAGCTTGATGTCCGGCCGTACGCTCCTGGCCCTTTCCACGGCCAGGGCGATCAGCGCGCCGACGCCGTGCGGATCGAGCCGGGCGAACGGGCTGGCGGTGAGGAATCCGCGCTCCTGGTAGGAGGCGAGCACCTGGCGCTCCACGTCGTCCCGGGAGAACCCGTAGGTGAGCTGGGTGAGGTCGTTGGTGCCGAAGGAGAAGAACTCGGCGTGCTCGGCGAGTTCGGCGGCCAGCAGGGCGGCGCGCGGTGTCTCGATCATCGTGCCGAGCCGGTACGGCACCCGGACGCCGGTGCGGGCGGCCACCGTCTCGGCGGCGTCGCGTACGAAGGCGGCGGCTGCCCGCAGTTCCTCCGGCAGGCTGACCAGCGGGATCATCACCTCCAGCCGGGGGCGGACGCCGGTGGCGGCGACCTCCACCCAGGCGGAGAAGAGGGCTTCCGCCTGCGCCGGGTACAGCCGCTCGTGGAGCAGCGCCAGGCGTACCCCGCGCAGCCCGAGCATGGGGTTGGCCTCGCGCAGCGACGCGGCCCGCTGCTCGGCCGCCGCGTCCCCGGCCTCGCCGGGAGCGGGCAGGAATTCGTGCAGGGGGGCGTCCAGCAGACGTACGGTCACCGGGCGGTCCCCGACCGCGGTCAGCAGCGCCGTGAAGTCCTCGTGCTGTGCGTGCTCCAGGGCGAGCAGCGCCTCGTCGCGAGCCGCCGGGTCGGCGGCCAGGATGACGCTGCGGATCAGGGGCAGCCGGTCGCCGAGGAACTGGTGCTCGGTACGGCACAGGCCCACCCCCTCCGCGCCCAGCGCGACGGCCGTGGTCACCTCCGCCGCGGTGTCGGCGTTGACCCGTACGCCGAGCCGCCGGGAGTCGTCCGCCCACTCGAGCAGGGTGGACAGCTCCGGCGGCGGTCCGGCGACGCTGACACTGAGCGCTCCCGCGTACACCGCGCCGGTACGGCCGTCGAGTGACACCGCGTCGCCCTCGCGCAGCACTCGCTCCCCGATCCGTACCGTGCCGGCCGCCTTGTCGACCCGCAGCCCCTCGACGCCGCAGACGGCTGGCTTGCCGGCGCCCCGCGCCACCACGGCCGCGTGCGAGGCGATGCCGCCGCTGCCGGTCAGCACCGCGGTGGCGGCCAGCATCCCGGGGACGTCGGCCGGTGTGGTCTCGTGCATCACCAGGACGGCGTGCGCGCCTTCGGCGGCCAGTTCGAGGGCGCGTTCGCCGGACAGGGCGACCGTGCCCGTCGCGGCGCCCGGGGAGGCGGGCAGACCGCGTGCCAGGAGTTCCTCGTCGCCGGTCAACTTCAGCTGCGGGTGCAGGAGTTCCTGCACCTGGGCCGGGCCGATCCGGCGTACTGCCGCGTCTTTGGCGAGGGCGCCGTCACGGACCAGGTCGACCGCCAGGCACACCGAGGCGCGCAGCGGCGGGCGGCTCTGCGCCGAGGCGGCGAGCAGCGAGACCTCGCCGTCGCGGACCTCGAAGTCGACGGACACGGGTGCGTGCAGGTGGCGTTCGAGAGTGAGCAGGGCATGCTCGAGGAGCACCGTGCCGCCCGCGAGCTTCTCCAGCGGTTCGCCGGTGTGCGGGGGCGGTGCGCTGCGGCGTACGCCCCGGAAGAACGAGCCCTGCGGAGAGAAGCGGCCGGACTCGGGGTGGCGGCTGACGGCCGTGCCGTAGCCGGAGCGGTCGGCGGGACCGATGCGCAGCGCCTGGACGTGCAGCGCGATGTCCAGGTCGGCGGGAAGCTTCTGGGCCTTGCGTGCCCTTCGGGCCCTTGGCGAGTCCCAGCGGGCGAGGACCGCGCGGGCGGCCAGCGCGAGCTGCTCGGCCGGGTCGTCGGGGAAGGGCCGTCCGGCATGTCGGGCGACCAGGGAGAGCAGTGCCCCGACGCGGGCGTGGGGCGCGGGGTTGTCGAGGAGGGCGTCGTCCAGCAGCGCGGCCGGTACGTCGAGGCCGTACTCGGCGATCATCCGCACCGTGGCCGTCCAGACCTCGTCCAGGGCGTCCGCGCGGCCGATGACGGTGCACAGGTCGCCGGCGCTGTCGGGGGTGACTCCGAGGCACGCGAGGTCGGGCGGGAGCCCCGCGATGTCCGTCGGCGCGCTGGCCGACAGCCGCAGCAGCAGCGGCCTGGCGGAATCGCCGACGCGGCGCCCGGACAACTGCTCGACGAGTTCGACGGCCGCACCGGCGGTGCCGGGCTCGCCCAGCGAGGCCGCGGTGCCCGCGGGCACGGTCAGCCCCGGAACCACCGTCAGCCCGAGGGCCACCAGCCGGTCCATCGCGACGCCGTGCGTGCCCAGCGCGTCCGCGTCCAGTCCGCGGGTCCGTCCCTGGCCGTACGGCACCAGGGCGAGGCCGGGGGCCTGCGGCGGCGCGTCGACGCCGGGGCGGTGGTCGGTGATGTTCACCCGTGGCTCCCTCGGACGAGCTGCTCCTCGCGGGCCTCGTCCTCGGCGCGGCTGATGCCCAGGACCAGCAGCAGTTCCTGGTGCAGCCGCATCCACACGGTGTGGTACGAGTCGCACAGGGGGGAGGCCAGCCACTGCCGGTCGCCGTCGTCGAACCGGTCGAGAGCCTCCTCCAGACCGGTCAGATACCGGCCGCTGTCCGCGAGCAGCCGCTCCAGCCTGCGCAGTACCGGCTGGATCGCCTCGTGCACGTCCTCCAGCTGCTCGCGCACCTCGGCGTCGTAGACGCTGTCGCCGTGGTCGTTGACGCTGCCGTCAGGGCGGCACTGCCAGGCCGTGCAGACCTCGCGGATCTTCCTGTTGACCGGCAGGAACGCCTCGTAGACCGCGGTGATCTGCGCTTCCTGGCCGGAGCCGGCCGGGACCCGCAGCATCTGTGCGGCGGCCTGCTTGGCGGACTCGGTGGGCAGCACCATCGGGCCCTTCACCATGGCCAGCCCGGCGTCGACCAGCGGCCGGTGCACGGACTCCTGCGTACCGCGCCACATGCCGCGCAGGACGAGGTCGATGACGGCGTCGGCGAGGGACGGATCGATGGTGTCTGTCCGCTCCGCGGCAGCTGAATGCATCTCCACACCTTTGTTCCTGTGGGGGCGCGGACTCAGGCCGCGCGGCGACGGATGCCGGGTCGCAGGGAACTGCGATCTGTGTTGCCCGGAGGTTACGCTCCAGCGACCCTGTTAGTGAAGAGGAACTCAAGAAACACTTTGCGGCTCCTGGTCCGCCGGCCGCTCGGCCGGCGCCCTGTCGCGGCGCCGGGCGGCGAGGAAGGACTCCATCGCGTCCTGGGCCTCCGTGCCGCCCGCCAGGACGGCTATGGAGCGCGCCTCCTCGGCGAGTTGTTCCTCCAGTGACAGGGCGGCTCCTGCCCGCAAAAGCGCCTTGGCGGCCCGCAGTGCGTCCCTTGATCCCGCGGCCAGGGCGGCGGCCGTCCGGTAGGCCGTGTCGTCCAGTTCGGCGTCCTCCACGACCCGGGACACCAGACCCCACCCCTCGGCGTCGTCGCCGGTCAGCACCCGGTTGGTGAGGATCAGAACCGCGGCCCGGCGTGGGCCCAGCAGGCGCTGCAGCACCCAGGACGCGCCGCAGTCCGGGGTGAGTCCGATCGCCGTGTAGGCCAGCCGGAAGCGTGCGGAACGGGCCGCCACCACGATGTCGCCCGTCAGTGCGAGCCCTACTCCGCCGCCCGCCGCGGCGCCGCGCACGGCGGTCACCACCGGCACGGGCAACTCGTGCAGGGTCTGCACGGCCGCGTGGGCAGCGGTCGCGACCGCGTGCACGTAGGAGCCGGTTTCCGTGCCCCGGCCCGCGAAGGCGCGCAGGTCACCCCCGACGCAGAAGTTCCCGCCCGCCGCCCGCAGCAGGACCGCGCCGCCGGGGTCCTGGGCGAGATCGAAGGCCGCGGCCCGCAGGGCTTCGGCGGTCGGCAGATCCAGGGCGTTGCCGCGGCCGGGATCGTCCAGCAGCAGTTCGACGACCCCGTCGGAGTGGCGGACGACCCGGACCGGTTGGGTGCTCATCGGAGGTCTTCTCCCATTCGTTGGCACAGCTCGTCGGAGGGTCGGGCTCAGATACTGGGCCCGCCCTAAAGTTTCGGTGGCCGCAGGTCCTCGTCCGGTCGCAAATGAGGGCTCTTCAGAAGAGGATCGTCACCACCCCTCGGGAAAGATACTTGACCCGTTGTACAGTTTCTACGACGCGACGGGCACCGGCGCCCGTACGCCCGTCGGCCGGAGGAACCATGCCGATCCAGTTCGATGTCGATCCGTCCGTAGCCCGGCTCGCCGAGGCCACCGCCGAATTCGTCCGCGACGTGGTGATCCCGGCCGAGCGCGAGTGCGGCGGGTCCGTCCACGACGCTCCGCAGGCACTGCGGGAGACCCTGCAGAAGGGTGCCCGTGAGGCGGGCGTCTTCGCGCCGCACCTTCCCGAACGATGGGGCGGGCACGGCCTGGACCTGCGGGGGCAGGCCGTGGTGTTCGAAGCCGCCGGGTACTCGGTGCTCGGCCCGCTGGCACTGAACTGTGCGGCTCCGGACGAGGGGAACATGCACCTGCTGGAGAAGGTGGCCACCGAGGAGCAGCAGGAGCGCTATCTGCGTCCGCTGGCTGCCGGTGAGTACCGTTCCTGCTTCGCGATGACCGAACCGGCCCCCGGCGCCGGCGCCGACCCCCGGGCGCTGCGGACCACGGCCGTGCGGGTTCCCGGCGGCTGGCGCATCGACGGGCGCAAGTGGTTCATCACCGGGGCCGGCGGTGCCGACTTCACCATCGTGATGGCTCGCACCGAGGGCGGCCCCGGCAGCCCGGGCGGCGCGACCATGTTCCTCGTCGACGCCGGCACCCCCGGCATGCGCATCGTCAGGAACATCGACACCCTGGACGAGAGTTTCTTCGCCGGTCACGGCGAGATCGTGTTCGAGGACTGCGTGGTGGCCGAGGAACAGGTGCTCGGCCAGGTGGACCGCGGCTTCGAGAACGCCCAGGTCCGCCTCGGCCCCGCCCGGCTGACGCACTGCATGCGCTGGCTCGGGTCCGCACGCCGCGCCCAGGACGTCGCGCTGCAGCACGCGGGAAGCCGTGAGGCCTTCGGCTCACTGCTGGGCGACCTCGGCATGGTGCAGCAGATGCTCGCCGACTCCGAGATCGACATCGAGGCGAGCCGCGCGCTGATCTGGCGTACCGCATGGGAGTTGGACACCGGCTCCAGGGCCGCCGCGCAGTTCTCCTCGGTGTCCAAGGTCTTCGTGGCGGAGGCGGTGGGCCGGGTGGTCGACCGGGCGGTGCAGATCTGCGGGGCGCTCGGCATCTCGGCCTCGGACGCCCCGCTGGCGCGTCTGATCCGGGAGGTGCGGCCGTTCCGGATCTACGACGGCCCGTCCGAGACCCACCGGTTCGCCATCGCCCGCCGCGTGGTGAAGCCGTACCGGCAGGCTCGTCCGGCCGGATCCTCCGGACCTGCCGGATCCTGAGGGGACGTCACCCGCGGCCGTAGTTTCTGCTCATTGACTACAGCTCCGTCAGTACCCGGCGTCGTTGATGTGGGACAGCGCCAGGCATCAGGGACAGTTGGCCGGTCGACAGGTCGACAGGTCGGCGCGGTGCGGCGGCGGGGTGAGGGGGTCGGCGGTCGTGACGCGGGCGACGGTTGCCGAACCTGGGTCGCGCGCGGCGCGAGGGCGGTCCGGGGGACGAGCCGGGGCCGGTGGTCCCGCCCGCTCTGAGGTACGTCATTCGCCCGCGGCGTCCTCGGCCTCCCAGCGCAGCAGGTCGCCAGGCTGACACTCGAGCACCTCGCAGAGGGCGGCGAGCGTCGCGAAGCGTACCGCCTTGGCGCGGCCGTTCTTGAGTACCGCCAGGTTGGCGGGCGTGATCCCCACGAGGTCCGCGAGTTCACCCACGGACATCTTCCGCCTGGCCAGCATCACGTCGATGTCGACGGCGATCGGCATCAGATCACCTCGTCCAACTCGGCCTGCATCTGCGCCGCTTCGACGTCGCGAGCAACGGCCTGGGCGAGCAGCATCCGCAGCACGAGCACGATGAGCGCGACGCCCAGGATGGCCACGCCGATGCCGCCCATGATGACGGTGACGCCCGGGTCGTCCCGCTGGCCCGGCGCATTGACGAGGGTGACCGCGAACCACACGAGGGCGGCCGCCACGATCGCGCCGATCACCCCGTCCACGTACCGGAAGGCGGCGTGGGAGAACACGGTTCCGCGTCGCACCATCGTCACCAACCGCCCCACGCAGACCGCGGCGACCTGGACCGACACCATGCCCAGGATCGTGATCACGCGCAGTGCGGTCAGTGGGAGCGACCCGTCCTCCGGGTCGTTCCCACTGACCAATGTCCACACCATCAACGCCTGTACCAACGCGGTTCCGGCGAGCACCACCACGAGCACGACACGCAGCGCACCCACGGTCAGCTTTCCCATGTCCCGTCCTTCCATCGAATCGCGATGGAAACCTATCGAAATTCGATAGGTAAGGCAAGGTGGGAGTTGGGAGGGGCGGGATGTTGCCGAGCAAGTGCTGTGCATCAGGAGGTCGGCGAGCGGGGCCGAGAGGCGATCCCTGCCCAAAGTCCCGTCGGTGCTTGCTTCTTGCTTGCCGGGGTGGGGTGAGGTTGCCGGTTCGGGGCACTCGGGTGGTAACACATCGGCTCACGCCAGGAGGTACGTCATGATCGCGCTCGGCATCATTCTGCTTGTCATCGGTTTCCTCACCGGTGTATCGATCTTGTGGACGCTCGGCATCATCCTGGCCGTGGTCGGCGCCGTTTTCTGGCTGATGGGGTCCATGGGGCACGCCGTCGCCGGCCGACGCCACTATTGGTGACCGCGACGGTCATCGAACGGCGCCTGAGCCGGCCGAGCGAGGAGGCCGCGCCGCCGGCATCAAGAAGCGGTGGTCGCCGACCATGGTCGGCGACCACCGCTTCTTGATGCCGGCGCAGCCGTCCGGGCGGCGCAAGCCCTACGCATTGACGTATCGCAATGCATCGATATGATCTCGGCATGCCGACCTCCGCTGCCGTTCCCACCGCCCTGATCGTTCACGCTCATCCCGAGCCCGACTCGTTCAGCACCGCCCAGATGGCCACCGCCGCTCAGTCTCTCCGTGGCGCCGGTTACCAAGTCGACATCCTGGACCTCTACAACGACGCCTGGGCCCCGGTCCTCGCCCGTGAGGAGTTCCCCCCTGTGGACGGTCCGTTCAAGCCGCAGGCCGAGCAGATGCGCGCGGTCCGGGACGGCACCCTCGACGAGGCCGTCAAGGACCATCTGGAGCGGCTGCTCGCCGCCGATCTTCTCGTGCTGTCCTTTCCGCTGTGGTGGTTCTCGCTGCCGGCCATCCTCAAGGGGTGGATCGACCGGGTGTTCGTCATGGGTGCCGTCTTCGGCGGGGACCACGGACTCTTCGGCGACGCCGCGCTCGCAGGCAAGCGGGCGATGCTGCTGTTCACGACCGGTGGCTCCAGTGAGGCGTTCCGGCCTGGTGGCGCCTTCGGCGCGGTGGACGACTTCCTGTTCCACATCCACCGCGGAATGCTGGAGTTCGTCGGCTACCAGGTCCTCGAACCCGTGATCACCTACGGACCGGCCCACCTGACCGACGAGGAGCGGGCGGTGGCGCTGAAGGCCGTCAAGGAGTCCGTGGCGCGCACCGCGACGGCTCCCCTCTCCGCCGTCGGTTGACGGCGCGACAGGTCCACGCAGGCACCGGCCTGCTCGGCGTCTGACCGGGGCCTGCGTCACCGTACCGGAGAGGCGGTGACGTCACGCCGTACCGTTGCCCGGTTCCGGGCCTCCGGAGCCGTCGCGCTGCCCAGGAGCCGCAGCGCCGCCTCCGACGGTGAGCCGGGCTCGGCCGTGTAGGCGATCAGGCGCTGGCCCGAGGTTCCCGGGATGACGAGATTCTCGAAGCTGAGTTCCATCGCACCGACCAGCGGGTGACGCAGGCGCTTCACTCCGGAGGTACAGGTGCGCACCGGGTGCTGGTCCCACAGAGAGGCGAACTCATCGCATTTCATGGTGAGTTGGCCGATGAAGTCGGCCAGCGAGCGGTCGTCGGGATGGCGGCCGGCGACCAGACGCAGGGCGGCCACGGCGAGTTGGGCCTGTTCGTCCCAGTTCGTGTACAACTCCCGGTACTGCTCGTCCAGGAAGAGCATCCGCGTCAGGTTGGGGCGGTCGCCGGGCGTGTCGGGGCTCTCGGGCGCCAGGTGTCCGGCGAGCAGGGCGTGCCCCAGGTGGTTCCAGGCGAGGACGTCGTTGCGCCGGTCCATGACGACAGCCGGTACGTCGGTCATGGCCTTCAGAAGCTGCCGGGCCGAGGCACTGGCGTGCGCCACTCTGGGCGGTGCGGGGCGGGACGACGCGGCCGCGGGACGGGCGAGGTCCTTCAGATGGGCCGTCTCGTCGTCGGTGAGGCGCAGGGTGCGCGCGATCGCCTCCAGCAGACCGTCGGAGGCGTTGCCGGCGCGGCCCTGTTCGAGGCGGGTGTAGTGGGTGATGCTGACGTTGGCCAGCATCGCCAGTTCCTCGCGGCGCAGCCCGGTGACACGGCGGCGGGACGGGTGCGGGGTGATGCCCACTACCTCGGGACGCAGCGCGGCGCGGCGCGACTTGAGGAAGTCTCCCAGCTCGGACGGGGCGACCATTCATGCCTCCAGGTCGACGGAGTGCGTCGGGCCGTTGCCCCTGGCTTCCCGTGCCGCCGACCGGGCCCGAAGTGCCCGGAGCGGTAAGGACGGTGCTGTCATGACTACCCTCGTGGCGGTCGGGGGAGTGCGTGGGCCGTGGTCACTGACCTCCCAGGATGCCCGTCGGACCCAAGGGCCGGTAGCCATAAGGGTAGTCGTGTGATGACCACCCTCGTGATGGCTGTGCAAGGCAGGGTTCTGGCTGGGAATCCGGGCGCCGCAGATCCTTTTCCGTAACAGCGCGTGACGCGACCGAGCGTGCCGCGTGTCAGGAACCCTGAGGAAAAGGACTCGACGTCATGTCTGTCACTGATACGGAGGCGGCCGGTACCGCGTCCGGCCAAGCCGTCGACACGACACCAGCCGAAGCCGAACTCACCCCCCGGCTCCGGCTGGTGCTGGTACTGCTGCTCGCGACGCAGTTCATGCTGGCCGTGGACTTCGCCATCCTGAACGTGGCGTTGCCGGTCATCGGCAACGGCCTGGGCTTCTCGCTGGCGCACCTGCAGTGGATCGGCACCTCGTTCGCACTGTGCGCGGCCGGCTTCACCCTGCTCTTCGGCCGGGTCGCGGACCTGTTCGGCCGCCGCCGGGTGTTCCTCGGCGGCCTCGTGGTCCTGGGCGCGGCCTCCCTCATGGGCGGGCTGGCACAGAACCCGGAGATGCTCATCACGGCCCGCGTCTTCCAGGGGCTGGCCACCGCCGCCGTGACCCCCGCGGCGCTGTCGCTGATGACGACCTCGTTCCCGGAGGGCCCGCTGCGCCAGAAGGCGCTCGGCCTCAACGGGGCACTGATGTCCAGCGGGTTCACCACCGGCGCCATCCTCGGCGGCGTGCTCACCGACCTGCTGTCGTGGCGGTGGGCGTTCTTCATCAACGTGCCCGTCGTGCTCGCCGTGCTGATCATCGCCCCGAGGATCATCAAGGAGTCCCGCCTCGACGAGCGCCCCAAGCTGGACCTGCCCGGCGCCGTCAGCGTCACGCTCGGTCTGCTGGCCATCATCTTCGGGCTCACCCAGGCGGGCGAGAAGGGCTGGGGCTCGGCAGGCGCCCTGTTGTCGCAGGCGGCGGGCGTGGTGCTGCTGGTGATCTTCTACGTCGTCGAGCGCAACGTGTCCGCGCCGCTGGTGCCGCTCAGTGTGCTCGGCAGGCGGTCGGTGGCCTGGGGCAACGTCGCCGGTCTGATCGCGTTCGCCACCTTCACCTCCCTGATCTTCCCACTGACCCTCTACCTGCAGGAAGTCCTCGGCTACCCCGCGCTCGTCGCCGGCCTGTCCTTCGGCTTCCTCGGCCTGGGAACGGTGACCGGAGGCGTCACGGCCTCGAAGGTCATCGGGAAGATCGGTACCAAGCGGACGCTGATCGTGGGTGGCGTTCTGCAAACCGTGTTCACCACGGCCCTGGTCGGCCTCGGCGACGACCGCTCGTGGATGTGGCTGATGCTGGTCGCCGGCTTCTTCGGCGGTGTCGGCAACATGCTCGCCATCGTGGGCTTCATGGTGACCGCCACCTCGGGGCTCGCCCACCACGAGCAGGGTCTGGCCACCGGCCTCGCCACCATGACCCAGCAGGTCGGCATCACGATGGGTACGCCGATCATGAGCGCCGTCGTCACCGCCGCCATGGCCGGCACCGGAGCCTCGGCCGTCCTCGGCGGTCTGAAGGTGGCGATCGCGGTGAACGCCGCCGTGGTGCTCCTCGGCCTGCTCGCCAGTGCCGTGTTCCTGCGCGGAGACCGGTTGACCACGCAGTGACCGGCAGGCGGTACGAGCCACCCGGGTACCGTCCCTTCGCCGGTCGCCGGTCGCCGGTCGCCGGGGAGGGAGCCCCGGCGCTCGGCGCCGAGCGGCGGCTCGCGCAGCCGCAACGCATCGATTATCGTCGATGTGGCCACAGTCGGCTCCGCTTCAGCACCGGAAGGCGCATGACGACATGCCCGTGACAGGCGACCTCGCGACCCTGATCGAACCCCTCAAGGCGCTCGCCAACCCCGTGCGGTTCCAGGTGCTTCAGTGGCTGCGTGAACCGGAAGAGCACTTTCCGGTCGATCCGGCTGTCACCGATCCGCGCGAGGTCGGTGTCTGTGTCAGCCACATCCAGGCCAAGACCGGACTCGCCCAGTCCACGGTCTCGGCCTATATGGCGGTGCTCGAACGCGCGGGTCTCGTGCGCTCCACGCGGGTCGGGAAGTGGACCCACTACCGGCGCGACGAAGAGCGCATCGCCTTGCTCGTCGAGGAGCTCAAGCGGGAGGTCGGGGCGCGCGCCGGAGATCTCCTGTCCCCGTGAGCTCCAGAGGAGACATTCGGCTTCCCCTGTCTTACCCAAGCTGGACAGTGCGGTGCTCAGTTCGACGGTCGTGCAACCGGCACGTCTCCGGCTTTCCGGCGCCTTCTGATTCCTCGTGTCCCGGTCCGGCGGCATAGGCCAGAGCAGATCGGGGGAATCAGCTCCAAGGTCCTCACCGAGACGCTGCGGCGCCTGCAGTCCAAGGGATGGGTGGACCGGCAGGCACACCCCGGAGCACCACCGCGAGTTGAGTACCGACTCACCACCCTGGGGCGGACTTTGCTGGCGCCCATCGACGCTGTCGGAGCATGGGCCTTCGAGTATGGCGAGGAAGTCATGGCTGCGCAGGAGCCGAATGCGCCACCACCAAGTCCCTGGCAGAGTGAGCGACTCCACAACAGGCTCTGCTAGGAGTTTTTCGCCGCCCGGGCCCGATGGGCCGCGACCGTCGTCCGGCTCGCGCACGCGTTGGAGCAGAATCGGCGCGTCCGGTTCCGTGACTGGTCCACGAAGTAGTTTCCGCACCCGGCCCCGGCACACCGCCCCAGTGTCACCGCCGGATCCCCGGCCGCGACAAGGGCGAGCTTGGCGGCGATCAGCTGGCCGACCCAGCGCTTGGCCGGGGTGCCGTTGCGGCTGAAGTGGACGTGCCAGCCGAGGCCGTCGTGGTCGGACAGATGCATTTCCGGCGGATACTCGCGCAGCAGGCGGTGCACGGCTTCGGGGGCGGCGCCGTCGACCGACTGCGCCAGGGCCGTGCGCACGAGGTCCGGCAGCTCGCCGTAGTCGCCGCCCGGCGGCGGAGTGACCTCGTGCTCTGCGAAGAACGCGGCGACCAGTTCGCCGCGCTGGTCGAGGGTCCCGGTATTGGCCAGCTCGACGGCCAACCGTGTCACGTTCCCAATGTAGTCACCGTACTGCACTTGACCACCTACATCGCCGCTTCTTAATGTAGGCGCCATGCTATCTGATGACACCTACGTGGCCCGCCGCCTGCAGCTGCTCGGGGAGTGGGACGCCGCGCTCGCCGCCTTGGACCCGGACGCCGAGCCCGAGCTGCGCGCGGAGATCGCCGTCGACCGCTGGTTCTTCCGGGTCGAGGGTCATGAGGAGGCCGAGAAGGCGGTCGCGGCGCTCGATCCCGCATCGCCGACCGCGCACTTGCTCACGGCGCGACTGGCCTACAGTCGCCTGCTGTTCCGGCGCGACCCCCGCGCCGACGACCGCGCCGTGGCCGAGGCCGGCTACCGCGCGGCGGCTGAGAGCGGCGACGAGAAGCTGCGCGGTTGGGCCGAGTACCACTGGGCCGTCCTGCTGGACAACATCGACGAGGACCCCGCCGGCGCCGTCCCGCGCTACGAGACAGCTCTCGAGATCGCGACGAAGTCCGGCGACGGCTACTTCGAGTCCTACATCATCCGGCATCTCGCACCGCACAAGGAACCCGCCGAGCGGATCGCGATGCTGCGCCGCTCACTCCACCTGCGCGCCGCGCTCGGCGCCCGGCCCCAGACCATCGCCGCGCAGGCCCTCCTCGCCGACAACCTCCCCGAAGACGACCCCGAGCGCGCCGAGCTCATGCAGGTATTCCGCCCAGGTGCGGAAGAACTGCGCATCGGCTGGCTCCTGTCCGAGGACTGATCCGCCGACCCTTCCAGCAGGTCGTGCCGGATCGGAAACCGAGTTGGATGCCGCTTGCGTCCCGAATGGCGGGTCCGCGAACTGCCCGTCCCGCAGGGGCAGTTCGCCGACCTGCTCGTTCAGGCGAGGGGCCGTCAGCCGACGGTGCCGGTCACCGAACTGCCGGACTTCGTCACGTGGTACGTCACGGTGGCTCCGCTCCAGAAGTGGAAGGTGAGTGTCACCGGCGCGCCGTCACGCAGTGCGTTGAGGTAGTCAGGGGTGAGAGTGAGGGCGTTGTTGGAGTAGTCGGGGGAGAAGGCGCCGTTGAACTCCTGGTAGGGGGTCCAGTCGGTGTTGCCGGCGTTGGTGCCGTCGGCATAGGTGGACTCCATGGTCGCGAGCTGGTCACCGCGGTACTGGGTGGGGACGGTGAGACCGCCGGTGGTGCCGGTGGCGTTGGAGAGCACCGGCCGGTCGTAGGTGATCACTCGGATCGGCCAGGCGAGACCGGCGGAGAACCTGGCCTCGATCGTCGCGTTGGTCCCGTAGGCGCGGTCGCCGGCCAGTCGGGTCAGCGCGGAGGCCGTGAGGGTGAGCTGGTTGCCGGAGGCGGTGTAGTCCCGGCCCTGGGCGAGCTGTGTACTGCCCTGCCAAAGGCCACGGAATGTGAGGCCGTTGGGGTTGAGGGTGAGCGTCTGGGCCGTGATCGCACTGGACTTCGCCAGGAAGACCTGGTCGGAGGAGGCGGTTCCCGAGCGGGTGGTCCAGCTCGACCTGATCCGGTTGATCAGCTCGGGGTCGGTCCACTGCAGTGTGGTGCGGCTCAGGTAGGCGAACGTTCCGGGGTCCCACAGGGCCGTGGTCACTCCGGCGGCGCGGGCCTCGTAGCCGAACTGCTCGAAGTACTTGAAGGCCTCGCCCCGTTCGACGCGGGAGGGGTGGTTGCTGTCGGGGTACCCCAGCAGCCCGTACTCACCGAGGTAGACGGGGATCCCCTTGGACGTGAAGGTGGCGCGGAGCCGGTTGAAGTTGTCGGTCATGTCCTGCTGCGAGGTGGCGTCGAAGCGCGTGCCGCCCGCGACGTTCACGCTGAACGGGTAGTAGCCGTAGTAGTGCACCGTGACCACGAGGTTGGGGTCGTTCAGCGACTTCATCTCGCTGGACAGGGCGTCCAGGAAGGTCTGCCCGGAATTGGTGTGCAGGGTGGGCAGCACGAGCAGACGGGTCGCGTTGTTGCCGCCGGACTGGCGCACGATGGTGTGGAACGCGGTGTTCAGTTCGTCGTTGTACTGGATGCCCTGGGCGTCGGTGGTGTTGTTGAACTGCGGCTCGTTGTTGCTCTCGAAGAGCAGGGTCTGGGAGGAGTCCTTGAACTTGGCGGATATCTGCGTCCAGGTGGCTTTGAAGCGGGCCAGGACGTTGTCGTGGTCGGTGGGCATGGAGGAGATCCACTGCCACGAGTCGTGATGGACGTTGAGCACGACGTAGAGACCGTCCGCCTGCGCCCAGTCGACCACCTGCTTGACGCGGTTCATCCAGGTCGCGTCGATGGTGTACGGGGCCGTGGCGGACTGGTGGCCCGACCAGGTGACGGGAATGCGGACGCTGCGGAAGCCCTGGGCCTTGATGGTGTCCAACAGGGGTTTGGTGACCGCGGGGTTGCCCCAGGACGTCTCGTCAGGGATGGCGTCCAGGCTGTTGCCCAGGTTCCAGCTGGGCTGCATCGCGGCCACGGCGCTCATGGGGCTGAGAGCCTTGGAGCCGAGTGCTGTGGACGCGTCCTTGTGGGCCGGTGCCGCGAAGGCGGCGGTGCTGGTCAGCCCGATCGCGGCGATCAGCGCCACCACGAAGCCGAGCAGCCGGCCGGGGTCGCTTCTGCGGCGGCCGGTGGGGGAGTGCGTTCCCTTCATCTTCGATCCTTTTCTGCTGGTGAGCGGACGTTCCGCCCGTGGGGGGAATGGAGTTCAAGGCAACTGGTTTCAGGGGGCGACCGGCTCGTAGTCGAACCAGTCGAAGTGGACCGTGCCGGCCGCCGCGTACAGGCCGATGACCCGTCCGGTGAAGCCACCGGCCACCTCGGTCGACAGGTAGCGGCCGTCGAGCTCACCGAGAGCGGTGAAGGTGCCGTCCGACTCCTCGATGCCGAGCGCGAGGACGTCGGGACCGGTGCGGGGGCCCTTGGGAGGGGCGTCGGAGACCTGAAGGCGGAGCACCACGGGACCGGCGGGCACGGACCGTGATCCCACGACCGTGCGCAGCGTTCCGACACGGCTGAGGACACGCACCTCGCCCTCGGCCGCCTCGATCTCGTAGTGGTGCTCCTCGTCCAGGCGGACGGCGAGACCACCGCGCCCCTCGGCCGGGTCGATCAGGGCCCGCACCCGGCAGGACAGGTGCTCCTGGCGGCGGCCGACGAACACGACGTCCGGCTCGTCCAGGGACTCGCCGCGAGCGCGCAGGGTCAGTTGGCCGGACCGCTCCTTGGTGGTGCAGTACTCGGCGGGACGGTCGCGTACGGAGATCCACTGGGGCCGCAGCTCGCTGAGGTCGAAGTCGTCCCGGACCTCCTCTGCGGGGCCGGGGACGAGCGGCCAGGCGGGCACGGGCAGGACGGACGGCACCTCGTCGACGACGGGCCAGTCGTCCACCCACTTCACCGGCGCGAGGAAGGTCTCGCGGCCCAGCACGTGCCAGCCGGGGGTGCCGCCGCGCGGCCGGACGCCGAGCAGCACCATCCACCAGGAGCCGTCAGGGCCTTGGACCAGGTCCGCGTGCCCGGTGTTCTGGACGGGGTGGTGGGTGCCGCGGTGGGTGAGGACCGGGTTGTCCGGGCACGGTTCGAAGGGGCCGTCGGGCGTCCGTCCGCGGGCGATCGAGACACCGTGACCGCGCTCGGTGCCGCCCTCCGCGATGAGGAGATACCAGTAGGCGCCGATGCGATACAGGTGCGGGGCCTCGGGAGCCATCGCACCGGGAGTTCCGGCCCAGACCTTGTACGGCTTTCCGAAGGTCTCCCCGGTGTACGGGTCGATGCGGACCTGTGCGCCGCCCGCGGAGGTGCACCAGCAGGTGCCGTCCTCGTCCCAGGCCAGGTCCGGGTCGATGCCCGGAACCCCGGGCAGGCGGACGGGATCGGACCAGGGGCCGGCGGGGTCGGTGGCGGTGAACAGCATGTTGCCGCCGCCCTCGGTCACATTGGTGACGATCAGCCAGAAGCGGCCGTCGTGATGGCGCAGGGTGGGGGCGTAGATGCCGCCGGACGACGGGGCGGCGGTGAGGCCGAGCTGGCTCGGCCGGTCCAGGGCGTTGCCGAGCTGCGTCCAGTGGACCAGGTCACGGCTGTGGAAGACGGGGATGGCGGGGAAGTACTCGAAGCTGGAGCAGACGAGGTAGTAGTCGTCTCCCACGCGGCAGACGCTGGGGTCGGGGTGAAAGCCGGGGATGACGGGGTTGGCCACGGTGGCATCCCCCCGCAGTGTCTCTGGCACTCGGTCAAGTCCCTTCGGAATAAGGTGAGTCGGCGTGTTCAGGGGGTGTCCGAGGCCGCGTGGGCGAGGCGCAGGAGCACCGCGGAAGGCGCAGCGGGCAGCGTGAGGGTGAGGTCGGCGGTGTCCGGATGCCAGGAGGCGACGGCCTGGCTCGCGGCGGGGTAGAGCACGTCGACGCGGGCCGCGCGGCCGTGCAGATGAGACAGCTGGAGGGTGGCGGTGGTCTGCGCACCGGGGCGGCGCCAGACCGTGAGATAAGTGGTGGCCGGCGTGTGGAGCGCCAGGGCGAGCCACGCGTCGTCCCAGGCCGGCAGGCCCAGCGGCCACGCGGGCACGGCCTGGGCCAGGTCGGTCCGGATGGCCTTGTACACGGTGACGGCCTCGTGGACCAGGGCACGGGCCTCGGGCGGCAGGTCCGGGAGCAGCCCGGACAGATGGATGCGGCCGAGGAGGGCGTTGGCCATGGTGAAGGCCACCTCGTCGAGGGAGTCCTCCGGCTGCGGATAGGCCCATACGGCGCCCTGTTCGGGGGTGACGGCGGTGGGCGCGGAGGCCGCGATGGGGGCGTAGAGCTGGAGGTTCTGCTGGTCGCTGGTGGACTGCAGTTGCAGTCGGGACAGCAGCGCGTAGTCCCAGCGCATACCCCCGGAGGAGCAGTTCTCCACCACCAGGTGCGGATAGCGGTCCAGGATGCCGTCGAGCCATTCGAGGTGCGCCCGGTTGTGGCCGAGCAGTCCGGCGCCCGGGGTCTCGCCGGGGTGGGCGCTGGTGCCGGAGCCGGGGTCGATGTTGTGGTCGAGCTTGAGGTAGCCGACGCCCCACTCGCCGACCAGGCGGTCCACGACCTGGTCCAGGTGGGCACGGGCTGCGGGGTGGCGCAGGTCCAGGTGGTGGCGGCCGGTCTCGGTGACGCGGACGCCGTCCCGGCGGAAGAACGCCTCGTCCGGAAGGGACTTGGCGATGGGGCTGCGGACGCCGATCACTTCCGGCTCCAGCCACAGACCGGGCACCATGCGGCGCTCCCGGATGCGGTCCAGCACCTCGTGGATCCCGCGTTCGCCGGGGAACCGGGACGCGGCCGGCTCCCAGGCTCCTACGCTGTCCCACCAGCCGCCGTTCTCGCCGTCGTACCAGCCGGCGTCGATGACGAAGTACTCCGCGCCCGCCTCGGCCGCCGCGTCGATCAGCGGCAGCAGCTTCTCCGTGGTGGGGTCGCCCATCAGGCAGTTCATGTAGTCGTTGAAGATGACCGGGAGCCGCAGGTGGTCGGCGTGCGGGCGGCGGGCGGCCCGGCGATAGCGGGTGAGCGCGGCGAACGCCTCGTCCGGGCCCCCGGCATCGCTGAACGCGAGGGCGACGGGCACGGTGCGGAACTCCGCACCCGGCTCCAGCGGATGCCGCCAGCCGTGGTGGGTGTCGGTCGGGCCGAACAGGGCGAGGTAGGCCAGCGTGTCGCGCTCGCCGCACTCCCAGTGCCAGCCGCCTCCGTTGTGCTCGATCTGCCACAGCCACGTGCGGCCCGTGCGACGGTCGGTCAGGCCTCCCATGGGCAGCCGGCCGCAGCTCGACCACACACCCCGCCCGGTCTGAGCGCACTCGCCCTTGCCGTTGTCGTAGACCACGCGGCCGGCGAGGACCGGCGAGGTCACCCGCATCGGCCGGCGCTGCCAGCGGCACTCGGCGACCCAGTCGTTCTCGGCCCACAGCAGGTCGGCGCCGTCGATGGCCTCCGGGCCGTCGGCGAGGGGACCGACGACGACGGAGGAGACGGACTCCAGGTGCAGGGTGGCGTCCCCCTCGTTGCGCAGGACCACCTCGCTGCGCAGTACGGGCACTCCGTCCGGCGAGCGGTAGGTCACTTCGGCGACGAGCCCGGTCTCCGGGTCGTGGAGTTCGACGGTGAGCACATGCCAGTCGCCGTCGCGGGTCGCACGGTGCGCGCGGTGACGCAGCCGCCCGCCGATGTACGAGTCGATGAGGCGCCCACCCGACCAGGCGCGGCCGTGGCCCGCCGCCGTCACCTCCACCAGGGGCAGCGGAGGCCACGACCGCCGCTCGGGAGACAGGTCGCCGGGGACGCCGAGGCGGGTGAGGCGGGCGTTGCCGTCCTCACCGACGACGATCTCGGCCTCCAGAGCCCGGTGGCCCCATCGGACGATCGGGGGTGCGCTGGTCATTGCTGCCTTTCCGAAGCGAGGGAAGAGGGAGACTTGGCTCAGGCGATACGGAGTACGGCGCTGCCGCCTGCGGCCAGTTCGGCGACCGTGCCGCCCGTGAGCAGGTCGTGTGCGGGCTCGGGGAGGGGCACGGACTCGGTGCCGTGGTTGATCAGGAACTGCCAGCGGCGGCCTTCCGCGGCGTACCGGGTGACGGCCTCGACCTGCGGGGGCAGCCCCGGCGTCTCGGGGCCCACTCCGGTCTCGCCGAGCAGCCGGGCGACCAGTGCGCCGTAGCCGGCGTCGTCGAGGCGGGTCGAGAGGTACCACCCGTGCCCGGTGCCGAAGGCGTTCCGGGTCACCGCCGGGCTGTCCGCGAGCATCCCGTGGGTGTAGGTGGCGAGTGTCTCGGCGCCCTCGGCGTGCAGGGACTCGCTCCACGCAGTGCCCTGCGTGCCGTCCGACAACGTGATCCGCTCGTCACGCCGCAGCGGCCGGTACTCCTCGACCCGGATGCCCAGCGCCTCGCGCAGGGGAGCGGCGGGATAGCCGCCGAGGCGGGCGTGGAGACGGTCGTCGACGTAGCCGCTCGCGTGCTGGACGAGGAGTGTTCCGCCGCCCGCGACGTAGCGGCGCAGATTCTCGGCGGACCCGTCGGAGAGCAGGAACAGGGCCGGGGCGATGACGAGCGGGTAGTGGCTCAACTCGTCGTCGGGGTGCGCGAAGTCGACCGTGACTCCTGAGTCCCACAGCGCCCGGTGCGCCTGTTCCATCGCCGCGTGGTAACCGAGTTCCGCCGAGGGCAGGCCGTCCACGCCGAGTGCCCACCAGGCGTCCGGGCTGTGCAGCAGGGCGACCGGCGCGGAGACCGTCGACCCCGCCAGCTCGCCGAGCCGGGCGACCGCCTCCCCCGTCCGTGCGACCTCGCGGAAGATCCGGCTGTCGGGCCCCGCGTGCGGCACCATCGCCGAGTGCCAGGTCTCGGCGCCGGCCCGGGACTGCCGCCACTGGAAGAAGAGGGCGCCCTCCGAACCGCGCGCGATGTGACCGAGGGTGTGGCGCAGGATGTCCCCCGGCTCCTTGGCGAGGATCCGGTCGCCGTCGTAGACGGTGCTGGTGCCCTGCTCCATCAGCAGCCAGGGGCGACCACCGCCCAGCGAGCGGGCGCGGTCGGCGTGGAAGGCGACATCGGCGGCGGCGTCCACGCCGGGCGAACTCGGGTACTGGTCGGAGCTGACGACGTCGAGTTCGCGGGCGAGGGCCCACAGGTCGACGTTCTGGTACGCGGGCAGCATCAGGTTGGTCGTGACCGGCCGGTCGCTGTGCGCGCGGATCGCGTCGCGCTGTTCGCGGTAGGCGGCGACGACCTCGTCGGACCAGTAGCGACGGAAGTCCAGTGCCTGGCCGGGGTTCCTGTGCCAGTTCGTCGCGCGCGGCGGCAGCACCTGCTCCCAGGAGGTGTAGCGCTGGCTCCAGAAGGCCGTTCCCCAGGCCGTGTTGAGAGCGTCCAGCGTGCTGTGACGGGAGCGCAGCCACACCCGGAATGCGGCGGCCGTATGGTCGCAGTGGCACAGGGTGGCGTACTCGTTGTGCACGTGCCACAGCGCGAGAACCGGGTGGTCGCCGTAGCGCTCGGCGAGCTTCCCGGCGATCCGCCGGGCGGCGTTCCGGTACGCGGGAGCCGCGAGGCAGTACGTGTCCCGGCTTCCGTGGGTGTACCGGATGCCGTCCGCGGTGACCGGGAGCGCATCGGGGTGGGCGAGGGTGAACCAGGGCGGCGGGGAGGCGGTGGGGGTGGCCAGGTCTACGGCGACCCCGTTCGCGTGGAGCCGGTCGAGGTGGGCGTCCAGCCAGGCGAAGTCGTAGCGGCCCTCCTCCGGTTCCAGCAAGGCCCAGGAGAAGACGCCGACCGTGGTCAGGTTGACCCTGGCCCGGCGCATCAGCTCGTCGTCCTCCTTCCAGACCGCTTCGTCCCACTGCTCGGGGTTGTAGTCACCGCCGAAGGCGAGTCCGCCCAGGCGGTCGGTGAGGCTGCGCGAGGTCATGGCTGGTCCTTCGGAACGGGGGACTTGGGGGAGCCAGTGATGTGACGTGTCGTCAGCAGCGCTGTGGACAACGCTTGTTCGTCGTCCGGATGCGCTCCCCGCGGCGCGGCGGTGAGGTGGCGCATCGGTCGCTCCACCGCCACCCCGCCGAGTTCCTGTTGCGGCCCGGGGACGGCGGTGAGGGCGGGAGTGCGCTGCTCGACCGGTTGCGCCGGGCACAGTTTGACGACTCCACGGTGTGCCTGCAGCGCTTTCCGGGGGTGCGGCCACGTCTGTTCCGGGTGCGGGGGTGGCCCGGTCTGCGGCCGCCGGCCGCTTCCGCGGGCCGACGGGAGGCAGGCCACCTCCGTGGCCCGGGCCACGGCCTCCGGTTCAACTCGTTGGTCATCACGCGGCGCTTCCCCATCGGCGGTCCGAAGCGCGTCGAAGCGCTTCACCTGGCGGGGAACGTTAATGACATGTTTCTCGCTAAACAAGAGAATCAACGCCAAGAAACTTTCATACTGCCTGGCCGTTGACGCCTCCACGAGACCGATTGCAGCGTCGAAGCGCTTCAATTCCTCGCCGTCAGGCTGCTCAGGGGGTTTCCTCTGGGTGAGCGGATCCCGCTACCGCACCAGTACGCACCGTGGGCAGAACCCACTTCGGTGCGTCCGCCTGAGATCAGGTCTCCGCGTTCGCCTGGAGCCGACGCTCACGCAGTGGGCGTTGTCGACGGTGACGCCGGCGGCCGCGGCCAGGGTCGACGTCACCGAGACGCCCCCCTCGGAGAACCGCGCCCGGCGGCAGGGGCAGGTGTTCATCTGCGGGCGGTTCGTCCTGCCGGCGGGCTGACCCCGGAGACCGGCGGCGCCTGCCCGTTGACGACCTGGGACGAGTATCCCGCCACGGCGGACGTGGTGGGTGTGTGCGAGGCCCTCGGGAGGATCGGAACGGAAAGCTCGCGGGCCCCTTGCTCAGGGTTGCCCGGCATTCATGCCGTTCGCTCCTGGCCTAGTTATGCGACGCGGCTGCAGGCGAGCGGCGTGCCCGTCGAACTGCACCGGTACCCCGGCGCCTATCACGCCTGGGACCTCTTCGCTCCCGAAGCCGCATTGAGCGCC
The DNA here is from genome assembly GCF_001514145.1 of Streptomyces canus. GTDB lineage: Bacteria > Actinomycetota > Actinomycetes > Streptomycetales > Streptomycetaceae > Streptomyces > Streptomyces canus. The sequence goes on along the minus strand of NZ_KQ948656.1, from coordinate 619,490 downwards.
GCGTACTTCCACGCCTGGTTCGGATACCTGCGTCGCCAGTTCAGTCTTCGTCAGCCCTGAGCGGGCGGTTCATGGCCCGGCCATCGACGCCGGCGGGCACGGACATGGCCGGGGCGGTGCCGGGCAATGCGGACATGCCCAGGGGGCGAGTCCTTCGACTCACCGCGTCGGCCTTCATCGATCGCGCGTTGACGGCGGGACAGCGGTCTCCACCACGGCCCATTGCCAGAAGGCGTGGTTTCCCTCCCACGTCAGGTCCACCAGTTCGCCGCTGTCCCTGTTCGGTGGACTGGCGGCGCGCTGCCAGGTGATGCCGTCGACGGTGAACTGCTCGCCGAGCCGGACTTCTTCGCCGCCTCCAGCAGGTTGCGCAGGCGGTGCCGGTGTACTGCGAAGCGTTGGCCTCCCCGCAGGTCGCCGACCCGCGGCAGTTCCGCCCGGAGGGCAGATGCTTCATGCCCGTGCCAACTGATCGCCGGCTGGGCAACCAGACAGTGGAGTGCCTGCTCCTCGCTCGGTGACCGATACCGGCCCGGCTTCCCGTTGGACGCGCTCTGTCTACGCAGTCAGCCCCGCCGCGTCAAGGCTTTCGACGGACTCGGGCCTCTCGTGCGGCCAAGGGCTCGGTCGACGCCCGCGCAAGGTTACGAATCCGTTTCGGGCGCTTGACGACCACCGTATGACTGCGTAGACATGGCAGCGCAGTCAGACGAGCACCGGCCAACACCGGTCACCACCATCTGGAGCCACCATGAGGCGAGGCGCAGGGCGGGGCGGCAGTTCCGGCGCACCGCGCAGTGTGGATGTGGCCCAGCTGGCGGGTGTCTCCCAGAAGACCGTGTCCCGGGTCTACAACGACGAGCCGTACGTCTCCGCCGAGGTGCGCCGACGCGTCCTGGAAGCCGGTGAGGAACTCGGTTACCGGCTGAACAACGCCGCCCGGGCCCTCGCGTCCGGGCGTACCCGGTCCATCGGCGTGGTGACGCTCGGTACCGCCCTGTACGGACCCGCCTCACTGATCATGGGGGTCGAACGTGCCGTACGGGACACGGGATACGCCCTTCGCGTGGTCAACACCCTGGAAGGCGACCCGACGGGCGTCGCCGGTGCCGTCGACTCACTCCTGGAGCAGGGCGTCGACGGCATCGTCATCTCCGAGCCGATCGACGACGGACACGGCGACGACCTCTCCGCCCGCGTCGACGTACCCGTCCTGGTCCTCGGGGCGCCACCCCTGTCCGTGCCCAGGACCCTGGCCGCGGGCGTCGGTGCCGATCTGATGGCGCGTACGGCGACCGAGCACCTGCTGGAACTCGGGCACGACACCGTCCACCATCTGGCCGGTCCGTGGCGGTGGTACGCCGCCCGGGACCGGCTGGAGGGCTGGCGGTCCACGCTCGCCGCGCACGGCAGGACGGTACCTCGCGTCGTCGCGGGCGACTGGTCGGCCGCCAGCGGTTACACCGCGGGCCGCGAGCTGGCCCGCGACCACGACATGACCGCGGTGTTCGCCGCCAACGACGACATGGCGATCGGTCTCATCCGCGCGCTGGCGGAAGCCGGCCGACGGGTGCCGGAGGACGTCAGCGTCGTGGGTTTCGACGACATTCCCGTCGCCGCCTATGTGACTCCCCCTCTCACCACGATGCGCCAGCCCTTCGACACCGTGGCACAGGAGGGGCTCAAACGCCTCGTGCACTCCATCGAGAACCCGGACGCGCCACCCCTGTCTGCCGGTGAACCACCGGTCGACCTCGTGGTCCGCGCCTCGACCGGGCCCCCGCCGCCGACCCGGACGACCCCGGGCCGAAACCGGGCCCTGGCCTTTTCTCCGAGTGGGAGCCGGATCGGCCCACCCCGGGACGGAGGTGCCTCCACGTCCAACTGATCAACACCGACCGGCCCGAGGAACGGCGTTCCCAGCCGAACAGGCACTTGTGAGGCGAGCCGCCGTACCGGTCCTGTTCCCGCCGGACTCCTTCACCCGCCTCCCACCTCTGGACAGTTCGTCACACCGGCGACGCGACCCGTCCTCCTCCCCGGGCGGCAGCCGCTGAGCAACCTCGCCGCTCCACCCGTAACCCTCCCGTCCACGGGGCTCCCCCTCTGCAGCAGGTGGACCCCCCGGGCGGCGTCCGCGAAGACGTGCACCCGTGCCATGCCGACTCCGTGTCCTGGCCGTCGCGTCCGAGCTTCCTGTCTTCCTCATCACCCTCCACTCCTCATCACCCTCCTTTTGGCACGCCCTTGCTCGGTGTGCCATTCCTCAGCCATCGGCGGGAGTTCGTCATGCGCAGATCCAACTCCACCCCCAGCCAGTCCCAGATGAGCCGTCGGCTCCTGCTCACCACCGCGGGAGCGGTCTCGTTGGGTGCCGCCCTGTCCGCCTGCGGCGGCGGTGACGGCGGCGGTACGTCCGCCTCGTCCGCGAAGCCGGTCAGCCAGGCGGACATCGACGCGGCGATGAAGAAGCCGACCGAGCTGACGTTCTGGACGTGGGTTCCGGACATCGATCAGGAGGTCGCGCTCTTCGAGAAGAAGTACCCGGCGATCAAGGTCAAAGTCGTCAACGCCGGCCAGGGCGTGCAGCACTACACGAAGCTGCGCACGGCGATCAAGGCCGGCAGCGGCGCTCCGGACGTGGCGCAGATGGAGTACCAGGCCATTCCCACGTTCACGATCACGGACAGCCTCCTGGACCTGAACCCCTTCGGCGCGGGCAAGCTGAAGGACACCTTCGTCGACTGGACCTGGGGACAGGTCAGCGGCCCCAAGGGCGAGATCTGGGCGATCCCGCAGGACACCGGCCCGATGGGCATGCTCTACCGGGCGGACATCTTCGAGAAGCACGGCATCGAGCCGCCGAAGACCTGGGACGACTTCGCCGCCGCGGCACGCAAGCTGCACAAGGCCGACCCGGAGATCTACCTGACCAACCTGGCCGGGAACGAGGCGGCCGCCTGGCACGGCCTGCTCTGGCAGGCGGGCGCCAAGCCCTACGCGACCTCCGGCAAGGGCAACGTCTCCATCGACGTCGACGACACGATCTCCAAGAAGCTCGCCGCCTACTGGGGCGGCCTGGCCCAGGAGGGTGTCATCGGCGTCGAGCCGGACTTCACCGACGCCTGGTTCTCCGCGCTCAACAAGGGCAAGTACGCCACCTGGATCACCGCAGCCTGGGGGCCGGTCTTCCTCGCCGGCTCGGCCAAGTCCACCGCGGGCAAGTGGCGGGCCGCCCCGCTGCCGCAGTGGGACGCGTCGAAGCCGAGTTCGGGCAACTGGGGCGGTTCGACCAGCGCGGTCATCAAGCAGACCAAGAACCCGATCGCGGCCGCGGTGTTCGCGCAGTTCCTCAACAGCGACCCGGCCAGCGCGAAGCTGTTCAACACCAAGCAGTCGTTCTTCCCGGCGACGAAGCCACTGCTCGAGGACCCGTCCTTCACCGGTGCCGCGGCCTCTTTCTACGGCGGACAGAAGGTCAACCAGGCGTTCGCCGACATCGGTAAAACCGTGAGCCCCGACTTCCAGTGGCCGCCGTTCCTCGACCAGGCCGTCACCGACTGGACCGAGACCGTCGGCACGGCACTCACCAGGAAGAAGGACGCCGTCGCCGCCCTCGACGCGTGGCAGTCGCGGCTCACCACCTACGCCAAGGCCCAGGGCTTCACCGTCAAGACCCCGTGACGTCCGGCGGGTTCCGTGCCGATGCCCTCCGGCGGCGACGCGGGACCCGCGCCCGGCCGGCCCTTCCCACAAGGCCGGCCCCTCCCACCAGAAAGGCCCGATGATGACTGCCACAACCGTGGCCTCCACCGAGGAGCCGCGCCGAGCGGGGCCGAGGCGACGCCCACTCGGTGGCCTGCGCCAGGGTGCGGCAGGTCCTCTGTTCGTCGCACCGTTCATGGTGCTGTTCCTTCTGATGTTCCTCGCCCCGCTCGGCTACGCCGCCTACCTCAGCCTGTTCCGGGAAAAGCTCATCGGCGGCAACGCGTTCGTCGGGCTGGACAACTACGTGACAGCCCTGAAGGACCCGCTGCTGCGCCAAGGAGTCCTGCGGGTCGCGACGTTCTTCGTGATCCAGGTCCCGCTGATGCTCCTGCTGGCTCTGGCCTTCGCGCTCGCGCTCGACAGCGGCCTGCTGCGCCTCGCGCGGGTGATCCGCCTGGGCATCTTCGTGCCGTACGCCGTCCCGAGCGTCGTCGCCACCCTGATGTGGGGCTACCTCTACGGCCCGGACTTCGGGCCGTTCGCCCAGCTGAGCGAGAAGCTCGGTCTGCCGGTCCCGCACTTCCTCAGCGACGGATGGATGCTGGGGAGCCTGGCGAACATCGTGACCTGGGAGTTCGTCGGCTACAACATGATCATCCTGTACGCGGCTCTGCGGACCGTCCCCCAGGAGCTGTACGAGGCGGCGGCGATGGACGGCGCCGGCGCCTGGCGGACCGCCTGGTCCATCAAGCTCCCCGCCCTGCGCCCCGCGCTGCTGCTCACCCTGCTGTTCTCCGTGATCGGCAGCTTCCAGCTGTTCAACGAGCCGAAGCTGCTGCAGCCCGTCGCGCCGGACGTCATCGACAACGCGTACACCGCGAACCTCTACGCCTACTCCCTCGCGTTCACCGGTCAGCAGGTCAACTACTCGGCCGCGGTGTCCTTCTTCCTGGGCCTGGTCATCGTGATCTTCTCCTACGCCGTCCTGTTCATCGCGAACCGCAGGAGGACCTCGTGACGACCACGACTTCCCCTTCCACGTCCCGGCCGGCCCCGCCCGCCACCACGACCGGCGCACGACGGACCGCCCGTGGACAGCGCAGGCGGTCGACCGGTCGCCGCAGCACACCGCTGACCATCGTCATGCTGGCCGTCCTCGCCTACTTCCTGCTGCCGCTGTTCTGGCTCGCCGTCTCCTCGACCAAGAGCACCCAGGACCTCTTCACCACCTTCGGTCTGTGGTTCTCGCACGCCCCTCAACTGCTCGAGAACGTCCGGGAGACGGTCACCCACGACGACGGCGTCTTCCTGCACTGGCTGCTCAACACGGTCCTGTACTCCGTCGGCAGCGCACTCGGTGCCGCCCTCCTGGCCGCCGCAGCCGGCTACGGATTCGCCAAGTACCGGTTCCGGGGCAACAACGCGGCCTTCGCCCTGGTGCTCGGCGCCATCATGATTCCGACCACCGCCCTGGCCATCCCCACCTACTTGCTCTTCGCGAAGGTGGACCTGGTCAACACGCCCTGGGCGATCGTGCTGCCCTCCCTGGTCAGCCCGTTCGGCCTCTACCTCATGCGCATCTACGCCGCGGACGCCGTCCCGGACAGTCTCCTGGAGGCCGCGCGCATCGACGGGGCCGGTGAACTGCGCATCTTCGTCACGATCGCGCTGCGGCTGCTGGCTCCCGGTCTGGTGACCGTCGTGCTCTTCACTCTCGTGGCGACCTGGAACAACTACTTCTTGCCGTTGATCATGCTCAACGACCCGAAGCTGTACCCCGTCACGGTCGGCCTGTCCTCCTGGGCGTCCCAGGCCTTCGGCGGCGGAAGCGGCGCGAACAGCAACATGCTCGCGCTCGTCGTGACCGGCTCCCTCATCTCCGTCATCCCGCTCGTCGTCGCTTTTCTGCTCCTGCAGCGGTACTGGCAGAGCGGTCTGGCCACCGGCGGCGTCAAGCAGTGACGCCCGGTCGACGTCAGCGCCGACGCACCGGCCACCCCCATCGACTCTTCGGAGGTTCCCCCATGGCGGTTCTGCCCGCCCGCGTCCTGTTCGGTGCCGCGTACTACCACGAGTACACGCCCGCCTACGATCCTGAACTGCGGCCCGACGAACGGCTGAAGACCGACCTCGACCTCATGGTGGAGGCGAACTTCACCGTGATCCGCGTGGGCGAGTCGGTCTGGTCGACCTGGGAGCCCGAGAACGGCCGCTTCGATCTCGACTGGCTCCAGTCGGTTCTCGACGGCGCCCACGAGCGGGGCATCTCCGTCATCCTCGGCACCCCGACCTACGCCGTTCCGCCGTGGCTGGCCCGCCAGTACCCGGAGATCACCGGCGAACGCCGTACCGGCGAGCGCATCGGCTGGGGCGCCCGGCAGGAGGCGGACTTCACCCACCCCGCCTTCCGCTTCCACGCCGAGCGGATCATCCGCAAGATCGTCGCCCGGTACGCCGACCATCCGGCGGTCATCGGCTGGCAGGTCGACAACGAACCCGGTCTGCACCTCTTCCACAACCATGGCGTCTTCCAGCGGTTCGTCGACCACCTGCGCGAGAAGTACGGCGACGTCGAGACCCTCAACCGCGAGTGGGGGCTGGTGTACTGGTCGCACCGCCTGTCGACGTGGGCCGACCTGTGGACCCCGGACGGCAACGAACAGCCTCAATACGACGTCGCCTGGCGGGAGTTCCAGGCCCGCCAGGTCACCGAGTTCATCGGATGGCAGGCGGACATCGTCCGTGAGTACGCCAGGCCCGAGCACTTCGTCACCACGTGCATCTCCTACACCCGCCAGGGGGTGGCGGACGACGAGATGAGCGACCGCCTCGACATCGCCTCCGGCAACCCGTACTACGACATGCAGGACGGCCTGCTGCTGCCCGACCCCACACCGGACGAGCACGAGCAGGTCTGGAAGACCACCGGCGTGTGGTCGATGTACCAGACCGCCGACTGGATGTTCTCCTCCCGCCAGGAGCCCTTCCTCGTCACCGAGACCAACGCCAACTCCATCGGCTTCGCCTGGGACAACCGGCCCGGCTACGACGGCCAGTGGCGCCAGACCGCATGGGCGCACGTGGCGCGCGGCGCCCGGATGATCGAGTACTGGCAGTGGCAGACCCTGCGCTTCGGCGCCGAGACCTACTGGGGCGGAGTCCTCCCGCACAGCGGCCGGCCCGGCCGCACCTATGCCGAAGTCGCGCAGTTGGGCGCGGAGTTCGCGAAGGCCGGACCGCTCGTCGCCGGACTCGAACCGGACGCCGACATCACGATGGTCTACTCGATGCCGAGCAAGTGGCTGATGCAGAAGTACCCGCCGTTGTCCAAGCCGGACGGCTCGCCGGATCCCGCCGCCTACCACCGCATCTTCGACCCCTTCTACCGGGGCGCCTTCGATGCCGGCCGCCAGGTGCGCATCGTGCACGCCCGGCAGCTGTACGAGCGGATGGCACCGCAGGAGGCCGCGCGCCGCCACCCCGTACTGGTGGTACCGGCGCTGTACATCGCCGCCGACGCCGCCCTCGACTGGCTCGCCGCCTACGCACACGCGGGCGGCCACCTGGTCCTCGGCCCGCGCACCGGCTACGCCGACCACGAGGCCCGGGCCCGTCACGAACCCGCGCCGGGCCGCCTCGCCGAGGCCGCGGGCGTCCGGTACGACGAATTCAGCAACCTGGTGGGGACGGTTCCGGTCCGCGCCGTACCCGGTGGCCCGCTCCAGGTGCCCGCGGAGGCGACGGCGACGCACTGGGCCGAGGGCCTCACGGTCACCGACGCCGACGCGCTGGCCTCCTACGAGCACCCGCACTTCGGCCGCTGGCCCGCGGTCACCACCCGCACCCACGGCGCGGGCCGGGTCACCACCGTCGGCACGGTGCCGGGCCGCGACCTCGCCGAAGCGCTCGCCGAGTGGCTGGTCCCGGCCGCGAGGAGCGGGTGGCGCGACCTTCCCCCGTCCGTCACCGCGACCACCGGCACCTCACCCGACGGAAGCCGCGTGCACATCGTCCACAACTGGAGCTGGGAGCCCGCGAGCGTCCCCGCACCGGTGGACCTCTCCGACGCCCTGACGGGCACCTCCATCTTCGCAGGCTCGGCTCTGAACCTCGGTCCGTGGGACGTACGCGTTCTCGCCTCCACCGACGCCGACAGCGCACCGGCCTCTGAAGCAACCGACCGATCCTGATCCATCCCCTGAGGAGGGGCCATGCAGAGAAGAAGGCTTGGACGAGCCCTCGGAACCTTCGCGGCGACATCCGCGATACTCGCGATACCCATGGTCAGTGCGCAGGCGTACAACCCGACGGGCGGAATCCTGTACCAGCTCGGCAGCGACCCGTGCCTGAAGGGCCGGGGCAACTGCGCCGTCTACCCGAAGTCGGCCCAACTGCCCGGCGGGCGGCTGGTCGCGTCGTTCGAGAAGTCCACCGTCGTGCCGGCGTCGGGCAGCGCCGACGGGCAGACCCTGCCCGTCTACAAGAGCGACGACCACGGCACCAGCTGGCAGCCGCTGTCCGAGGTCAAGGCACCGGCGTACCTCTCCAACGACCCCAAGTACGCCAAGTACACGAGCAACTGGACCAACCCGTACCTCTACGTCCTTCCGCGGAGCGTCGGCGGACTGAAGGCCGGCACGCTGCTCCTGGCGAGTGTCGTCTCCGGTGACGACTACTACTACAAGGAGCACAAGGCGGCCGACCCCGCCTGGACGCCGAACAACGACGGCGACCGCAGCGACATGGCCATCGCCCTGTACTCCAGCACCGACCAGGGCAGCAGCTGGAAGGTCGTCAACGTCGTCTCGACCGCCGGCTGGCAGGGCGGCAGTGCGGGCGCGGTCGGGCAGAACATCGCGGCCGCCAACAAGTACCAGCAGGTGGACCCCCTCTGGGAGCCGTACCTGATGGTCTACCAGGGCAAGCTGGTCTGCTACTACTCCGACGAGAACGACTACACCGGCTTCGACCCGGTCACCGGCGTTCCGAAGAAGGATCCCGCCAACGACACGGCGACCGACTCGCACGGCCAGATCCTCGTGCACCGCACCTGGGACGGCAAGAACGCCGCATGGAGCGATCCCGTCGTCGACATCTCCGGATCCGTCCAGGACATGGGCGGCGGCAAGACCGAGATCGGCGGCGGCAGGCCGGGCATGACCAACATCGTCCGCACGACGGACGGCAAGTGGATGCTCACCTTCGAGTACTGGGGCGGCGGGGCCAACACCCGCTACGCCATCGCCGACGATCCGCTCACGTTCTTCCGCGGCACCCAGACCGGCATGTCCGTCGGCTCGCTCCCGGTCGTCGCCGGGTCCCACCCGCTCGCGGGCGGCGGCAGCCCGGTCCTGATCCGGCTGCCCGACGGACGCCTGGTCTACAACGCGTCGAACAGCGGCGACGTGTGGGTCAACGAGAGCGGCCGCAGCGACGGCGTGTGGACGGAGTACCAGACCACCTCGCCGGCCGGCTACAGCCGCAACCTCCAGTACGTAGACGGCACCGGCCGCATCGCGATCCTCAACAACCAGGGCACCTCCACGATCGCCTACGCCGAGGTCGACCTCGGGGACTCGGCCGGCACCTACTACCGGCTCGTCAACCGCAGGACCGGCCAGGTGATCGGCACCGGCAACAAGACCAACGACGCGAACCTCGGGAACGGGGACGTGCCCGACGTGGCCCTGGAGGACGCCGGTGCCGCGGCGGACCCGGACACCCAGTACTGGCACGTCGTGACCGAACCGAACGGCGGCACGACCCTGCTGAACAAGTCGGGAGGCCGCGCGGCCGCCATCTGGACCGGCAACGCCACGGCCGGCCAGCGCATCGGCCAGTGGGTCGACAACAGCTCGTCGGGCAGCTGGAACCTCGTCAAGACCCCCGACGGCTACTACCGGCTCCAGGCGGTCAAGAACACCGCCCTCTTCCTGACCGGAGCGTCCGCGGGAGCACCGCTGACCCTCCAGAGCGCCGCCGACGACGGCTCACAGGACTGGAAGCTGGTCCGCTAGGTCCTCTGCCGCCCAGATCCAGGCAGGACCGGAGGAACCTGGTCGGGTTCCGGCTCGACCGCCGGAACCCGACCACGTCAGTCGTAAAATTCGCGTGCATGCGTGTTCAAGGCGGGGGTAGACGGAAGATCATCGGTCAGCGGGCAGGCTGACACGAGACCGACACAGTGGGAGGGGCACATCATGGCGACGACGACCGTGCGGACTGCCGGACAGACGGTGACGATGCCGGAGATCACCGATCCGTCCCAGGTGGCGCCCAAGGACGCGCGGGAGTTGTCGAAGCTGTTCTTCGAGCAGCTCGCGGTGCTGGAGGAGGGCACGCCCGACTACCAGTACGCGCGCAACACGCTGATCGAGATGAACATCTCCCTGGTCCGTTACGCGGCCGGCCGGTTCCGCAGTCGTGGCCAGGAGGAGATGGAGGACATCGTCCAGGTCGGCATGATCGGCCTGATCAAGGCGATCGACCGGTTCGAGCTGTCCCGCGAGGTGGAGTTCACCTCCTTCGCCGTCCCCTACATAGTCGGTGAGATCAAGCGGTTCTTCCGCGACACCTCCTGGGCCGTGCACGTGCCTCGCCGGTTGCAGGAGGCCCGCGTGCAACTGGCCCGTGCGAGCGAGGAGTTGAGCAGCCGACTGGGCCGGACGCCGACCACCCGGGAACTGTCCGAGCTGATGAGTCTGCCGGAGGAGGAGATCGTCGAGGCCCGACTGGCCTCGAACGGCTACAAGTCGGCTTCTCTGGACGCGGCGATCGGCGGCAGCGAGGAAGGCGAGAGTGTCCTCGCGGACTTCATCGGCAACCAGGACCCGGCGCTCGGTCTGGTCGAGGATTTCCACGCCCTCGCCCCGATGATCGCCGAACTCGACGAACGCGACCGCAAGATCATCCACTGGCGCTTCGTCGAGGAACTCACCCAGGCCCAGATCGCGGAACACCTCGGCGTCTCCCAGATGCACGTCTCCCGCCTGATCACCCGTCTCCTGACCCGCCTGCGCGAGGGCATGCTCAGCAGCCACTGAGGTTCTCCGGCGGTGCGGATGCCTTGACCGGGCGCGGGTCCAGGTCACCGCCCGGTTCGCGGTCTGCTGGGTTGGGGGTAGAGGCCTCGCCCGCGCGGGCCGCGTCGTCGACGTACGCCACCGCCTTCGGGAAGCGGCGTCTGAGCGCGGCGAGGCTCTTGAGGCCGTCGCCGGAGGTCTGGCCGTAGACCGCGCCGAGTACGGCGAGCTTGGCCTGGCCGCGGTCGCCGGAGAAGGCCCGGTCGGAGACGGCCTGGTAGAGCGAGGACGGTGGCAGCGGCGATTCCTCCTTCCACACCGCGCGCGGGACCCTCGCGGCGCTGGGCGCGGTGGCTGAGGAGGCCTTCGGCTCACCGGAGCTCGCCGGCCGGTCCATCGGGGTGATCGGCCTCGGTGCGGTCGGCACCCATGTGGCCCGGCTCCTGGCCCGGGCCGGCGCGCGGCTCGTCGTGACGGACATCGACCCGGCCGCCCGGGGCCTGGCCGAGGAGGTGGGCGCGCGCTGGGTGGATCCGGACGACGCACTCACCACGGAGGTCGACATCCTCGTGCCGGCCGCTCTCGGTGGCCTGCTGACCGCGCGCACGGTGCCGCTGCTGCGGTGTGCCGCCGTCGCCGGCCCGGCCAACAACCAGCTCGACGAACCGGACACCGCCCGTCTCCTCGCCGCACGCGGCATCCTCTGGGCACCGGACGTGGTCGTCAGTGCGGGAGGAGTCATCCACGCCACCGGTGTCGAACTGCGCAGGGAATCCGAGGAACAGCTGACCTTGCGTCTCTCCGGCATAGCCACGACGCTCCGGCAGGTCTTCCACACGGCCCGGACCCACGGGACCACACCCGCCACCGCGGCCAGGGAACTCGCCGGGCAACGCGTTCTCATGGGCCGCCGGGGAGAGCTGACGACATGACGAACCGCTGGATCGGAGTGACCATCGACTGCCTGGACGTGGAACGGATCGCGGGCTTCTGGAGCGCACTGCTGGACCGCCCGAGAACGCCGTCCCGGCCCGGCTGGGTCTACCTCGGTCGTTCCGGCGACCCACAGCCTCGCCTCAACTTCCAGCCCGTGACCCAGCCGAAGCACGTCAAGGTACGTCTGCACCTCGACGTCGCAGTCGACGACATCGCCCAGGGCATCGCCCAGGTCGTCGCCCTCGGCGGCCGGTTCACCGGCGAACGGCACGACTACGACGAAGGTGTGGTCGTCGTGATGGCCGATCCCGAAGAGCACGAATTCTGTCTGGTCCAGTACTACTGACCCGCCCCACGCTCCGTCACGCGCCGGCGTGCAGCGTACGGGCTTCCTCCGCGACGGGTCCGGCCTCGGCGCTCAGCTGTCGAAGTCGACGGTGAGGGTCTCGGAGGCGGCATAGGTCTGGCAGGTGAGGACATAGCCCGCGGAGACCTCGGCTGGTTCCAGGGCGTAGTTGCGGCGCATGTCGGCGTCGCCGTCGGTGACGAGGGCCCGGCAGGTTCCGCAGACGCCGCCCTTGCACGCGAACGGCAGGTCGGACCGGGCCTGTTGGGCACCGTCGAGGATGCTGCGGTGGCGGGGCGCGGTGAACGTGGTCGCCCGCCCGTCAAGGACCACGGTGACCTCGCTCCCGGGCCGTCGGTCGGTGGTGTCCTCGAGGTCGGCGGTGGTCGCCTCGGGTGGTTCCTCGTCGGTGTGGAACAGTTCCTGGTGGACACGGTCCGCCGGGACGCCGAGTCCGGTCAGCAGCGCGCGGGTGTCGCGCACCAGGCCGTGCGGGCCGCACAGCCACCAGTGGGTGACCACCCGGATGTCGAGGAGAGCGTCCAGCAGTGCGGTGAGCCGCGCGGTGTCGAGGCGGCCGGAGAGCAACTCGGCCTCGCGCGGCTCGCGGGACAGGACGTGGGCGAGCTGGAAACGGGCCGGGTACCGGTCCTTCAGGTCGGCGAGTTCGTCCGCGAACATCACGGTGCCGGTGCGCCGGTTGCCGTACAGGAGTGTGACGCGCGCGTCCTCGTCCGCGGCGAGGACGGACGTGGCGATGGACAGCATCGGCGTGACGCCGGATCCGGCGGCGACGAGGACCTGGTGGCCGAAGCCGCCGGTATGCGTCGGATCCGGCGTGAACGCACCGGCCGGGGCCATGACCTCCACCGTGTCCCCGGGGCGTACGTCGTGCACGAGCCAGGAGGAGAACAGGCCGCCCGGTACCACGCGAACGCCGATGCGCGGCGCCGTACCGGCCGGTGAGCAGATCGAGTACGAGCGCCGTTCGTCGCGACCGTCGATCTCGCGGCGCACGGTGAGGCACTGACCGGGCCGGAACGCGAACTCCGAGGCCAGGCGGTCGGGGACGTCGAAGGTGAGGGCGGCCGCGTCGGCGCACAGCGATTCCACGGCGGACACCCGCAGGGCATGGAAGGCGGGGCGACGGCGGAGCCGAACGGGGGACGAGGTCATGGCAGGTCCTTGACGTGGGGGAATGGTTCCAGACACGTGCGGCAGCGACGGAGTGCCGTGCAGGCGGTGGCGGCGAAGTGCGAGATCTCCTCGGTGTCGGCCGAGGCGCAGCGCGGGCAGGGGACGTCGGGCGGCTCCGTGGAGAGGCTCAGCCAGGTCCGGGCCCGCCCCCGACCGGGGGCGTTGCGTGGGCCGGGCGGCGCGATGCCGTGCTCCGCCAGCTTGCGGCGGCCCTCGTCGGTGATCCGGTCGGTGGTCCACGGCGGGTCGAGCACCGTGACCACCCGCACGTCGGCGAAGCCGGCCGCCCGCAGCCGGGCCGCCACCTCGGCACGCATCTCGGCCATGGCGGGACACCCCGCGTACGTCGGGGCGAGCCGTACGACGACGGTGCCCTCCGGCGTCACCTCGACGCCGTGCAGCACCCCGAGGTCGGCGAGCGTCACCATCGGCAGCTCGGGATCGGGAACCTCCGCGGCGATCCGCGACGCCCGCTCCGCGGACGCCGTCACCACGACGCGTCCGGGTGGGCGCGGGCCACGCTCTGCAGTTCGGCGAGGAGGGGCGCCAGGTGCGGGGTGTGCTGTCCGTTCCTCCCGGAGCCCGGGAGGAACGCCGACGTGTCGAGCGGGGACACGTCGGTGGAGCGATTCAGCCCGGCATCGGCCAGCACGTGGAACAGCTCGAGGCGGGTCCGCGCGGCTACGGCGGCCGGTTCGGCGCCGAGGCGCGCGGCCGTACTGTCCGACAGCAACTCGTCCAGCCAGGGGGCGAGTTCGTCCAGCGCGGCCCGCATCCGGGCGGCGGACTCCTCGGTGCCGTCACCGAGCCGTACCGTCCACTCCGCGGCCCAACGGCGGTGATAGGCCAGCTCCTTCACACTCTTCGCGGCGATCGCGGCCAGCACCGGGTCGGGTGCGGTGGCGAGCGCCTCGCACACGGCCAGCCGCCAGACGGACAGCACCAGCAGGCGAGCGACGGTGAACGCGAAGTCACCGCCCGGGAGTTCGGCGAGGCGTATGTTGCGGAAGTCCTCCGGGTCGCGGAAGTAGGCGTACGCGTCCTCGCCATGGCCCGTGCCGTCGGCCCGGCCCGCCCTGGCGTACAGCAGACGTGCCTGGCCGAGGAGGTCGAGTCCGATGTTGGCCAGCGCCAGCTCCTCCTCCAACTCCGGGGCGCGGGTGCACCATTCGGCCAGCCGTTGCGCGGACACCAGGGCATCGTCGCCGAGCGCCAGACAGCAGGCGGCCAGGTCTTCCGCGTCGACTCCGTCGGGCACCGTCTGGTCGATCCCGTGCAGCGGGTCGGTGAACCCGGTGCCGAATGCCCACCGCGCGCCGTCGCCGTCGACGTACAGGTCCTCGTCGGTCATGCGCTGCTCCTAAAGGTTCCGGGATGGTCCCTAGATGTGGGGGACGTCGTCGGGGATGTCGTAGAAGGTGGGGTGCCGGTAGACCTTGTCGCCGCTCGGCGCGAAGAAGGGATCCTTCTCGTCGGGCGCGGAGGCGGCGATGGTGTCCGAGCGCACGGCCCAGATGCTCACACCCTCGTTGCGCCGGGTGTAGAGATCGCGGGCGTGCAGCAGCGCCATGTCGTCGTCGGCGGCGCGCAGGGAGCCGACGTGGACGTGGTTGAGCCCGCGCTTGCCGCGCACGAACACCTCGTACAGCGGCCATTCGGCCTTGCTCGTCGGGCTCATGCCGCCGCTCCTCGCCGTGACCGGGCGGTGCGCTTTGCGGCGTGCGCGGCGGCGGCCCGCCGTACCCAGGCGCCCTCCTCGTGCGCGGCCCGGCGACGGGCGATCCGCTCGGCGTTGCACGGTCCGTCACCGGAGACGACCCGCTTCAGCTCGTCCCAGTCGGGGGCGGAGAAGTCGTGGTGGCCGCGCTCCTCGTTCCACCGCAGGCCCGGGTCGGGCAGGGTGACGCCCAGCTTCTCGGCCTGCGGGACGGTCATGTCGACGAAGCGCTGCCGCAGGACGTCGTTGGAGTGCCGCTTGATCCCCCAGGCCATGGACCGCGCCGAGTTGGGGGAGTCGTCGTCGGGCGGGCCGAACATCATCAGGGACGGCCACCACCAGCGGTCCACGGCGTCCTGCACCATGGCGCGCTGTTCGTCGGTGCCGCGCATCATGGTCAGCAGCAGTTCGTAGCCCTGCCGTTGGTGGAAGGACTCCTCCTTGCAGACGCGGACCATGGCGCGCCCGTAGGGGCCGTACGAGGTGCGGCACAGCGGGACCTGGTTGCAGATGGCCGCCCCGTCCACGAACCAGCCGATCACTCCGACGTCGGCGAAGGTGCGGGTGGGGTAGTTGAAGATCGAGGAGTACTTCTGGCGGCCGTCGATCAACCGCTCCGTCATGTCGGTGCGGTCGGCGCCGAGGGTCTCGGCCGCCGAGTAGAGATAGAGCCCGTGCCCCGCCTCGTCCTGCACCTTGGCGAAGAGGATCGCCTTGCGGCGCAGCGAGGGCGCCCGGGTGATCCACTCGCCCTCCGGCTGCATGCCGATGATCTCGGAGTGGGCGTGCTGGGCGATCTGCCGGACGAGCGTGGCCCGGTAGGCGTCGGGCATCCAGTCGCGGGGTTCGATGCGCTGGTCACGGGCAATGGTGTCCTCGAACACGGACGTGTTCATGGAGGCGGGTGTTTCTTGCATTGGTGCTCCTTTCAGGGGGGACGGGCAGTCAGCGGCCACGGAAGACCGGGCCTCGCCGTTCGAGGAAGGCGGTGACGGCCTCGTGGTGGTCGTCGGTGCCGCCGAGCCGCCGCTGGACGACGGACTCGCGTTCCAGCGCCGCCGGCAGGGCGGTGGTGGCCGCCGACCGCAGCAGCGCCTTGGTCTCCCGGTGCGCGGCGGTGGGCCCGGCGGCCAGTGCGCGGGCCAGGGCCACGCCCTCGGCGGCGGCCGAGCCGTCCGCCACGACGCGGTGCACCAGCCCCCACTGCTCGGCGTCCCGCGCGGAGAAGGTGTCGCCGAGCAGCATGAGCCCGGCGGTGCGGGAGGGGCCCAGCTGCCGGGACAGGGCGCGGGCCACGCCCGAGTCCGAGGCGAGAGCGACACCGCCGAACGCGGTGGCGAAGCGGGCGCCCTCGGCCGCCACACGTATGTCGGCGCAGAGCGCGAGGCCCAGTCCGGCGCCGACACAGGAGCCCTCGACCGCGACGACGAGCGGGATCGGTAGCGCGTGCAGCTCCTTGACCAGCGGGTTGTAGTGGTCGGGGATGTTGGCGAACGCGGTGGCGGGCGAGGCCTTCAGCAGGTGGGCGTGTTCCTTGAGGTCCTGGCCGACGCAGAAGTGCCGGCCGCGAGCGGTGATCAGTGCCGCCCGCACGTCGCGCCGGGCGTCCGTGGTCAGCCGCCGGGCGGCCATGAGGAGGGCGCCACGCAGGTGTGCGTCGAGCGCGTTGCCACTGGTGCGTCCGCGCAGTTCGATCACGGCGACGGTGTCGGTGACCTCGTACGACACGCCGTGCGAGGCGGGGCTTTCGCCCGATGCCCGCGGTCGTTCGCTCACTGCCATCGGTAGAACCCCTGACCGGTCTTGCGGCCCAGCTCACCGCGGGCGACTTTCTCCCGCAGCAGTCGCGGCGGCGCGAACCGTTCGCCGAGCATCGTGTGCAGGTGCTCCGCGATGGCGAGGCGTACGTCGAGTCCCACCACGTCCGTCAGCCGTAGCGGGCCCATCGGGTGCCGGTAGCCGAGGCGCATGGCCGTGTCGACGGCCTCCGGGTCGGCGACGCCTTCCTCGACCATGCGGATCGCCTCGAGACCGAGGGCGAGGCCCAGGCGACTGCTGGCGAACCCGGGCGAGTCCCTGACGACGACGTCCTGTTTGCCGAGGGCGTGCGTCCAGCGGATCGCCGCGGCCCGGGTCGCCTCGGTCGTGTCGGGGGCCAGGACCAGTTCGACGAGGGCGGAGACGGGCACGGGGTTGAAGAAGTGCATCCCCAGGAACCGCCCGGGGCTCCGCAGCACCGCCGCGAGTTCGGTGACGGACAGGGCGCTGGTGTTGCTGGCCAGCACGCATCCGTCGTGCACCACGTCCTCGGCGGCGGCGAGCAACTCGGCCTTGAGAGCGGCGTCTTCGAAGACGGCCTCGACGACCAGGTCGGTGTCGTGGGGCAGTTCGGCGATCGAGGAGGCGACCACGACGCGGTGCGGCACTTCGAGGTCCGGCGGCCCGGCGAGCGTCCCGCGCTCGGCCGCCTGCCGAAGTCCCCTGGTCACCCTCTGAATTGCCGCGGCCGCCGCGGATTCGTCACGCTCCACCACGACCACACGTGATCCGGCGGCCGCGAAGGACTGGGCGATTCCGGCGCCCATGCGACCGCCGCCGATGACCCCCACCACGGGGGGTGCTGCTGCCGGGGTCATGCCCGGCCTCCCTTCTTCTCCAGGAAGCGCGTCATGCGCTCCTGTTTGTCGGGGCTCTCGAAGAGCACGGCCTGGGCGAGGTCGTCGGCCACGGGATGAGCCCCCGAGGCGTCCGTGACGAGCTTCGTGAGCCGCAGCGCGAGTGCCGAGGAGCGGGCCATCCGGTCGAGCAGCGCGTGCGCCTCGGCGACCAGCCGGCCGGTCGGTACGACGTCCATGACCAGCCCGCAGGCGAGGGCCGCGGGGGCGTCGAGAGTGCGGCCGGCGAGCAGGACCTGCTTGGCCACCGACTCGCCCACCAGCTCGCGCAGCCGCCAGCACGCACCGGCGCCGGCGAGGATGCCGAGGCCCGGTTCGGGGTTGCCGAAGACGGCGTCCGTCCCGGCGATCCTGAGATCGCAGGCGTACGCCAACTCGGCACCGCCGCCGAGCGCCCAGCCGGGCACGGCCGCAACGGTGGGCAGGGGCAGCCTGCGTACCCGTTCGAACAGGCGGCTGTTGATGCCCTCCAGCGCCTCGTTCCGGCCGCGCCGCCGCAGTTCGCCGATGTCGGCCCCGCCGGCGAAGACTCCGTCGTGGCCGGTGAGCAGGAGGAGTTTCGGGGTGCGCTCCAACTCCTCGCACACGCGGTGCAGTTCGGCGATCATGCGGCCGTTGATGGCGTTGCGGGCGCCGGGCCGCCGCAGGGTGACGACCACCCGGTCCGTGTGCTCCTCGACGGACAGCGTCTCGTACGACGGTCCCTCGCGCGTGTTCATACGCGCTCCACGAGCATGGCCACGCCCTGTCCGACCCCGACGCAGAGGGTCGCCAGGCCCCGTCGGCCGCCCTCCCGTTCCAGTCGGCCCAGCAGGGTGAGCAGGATTCGGGCGCCGGAACAGCCCAGGGGGTGGCCGAGGGCGATGGCCCCGCCGTCGGCGTTGACGCGGTCAGGGTCGAGCTTCAGCCGGTGCGTGACCGCGAGGGCCTGAGCGGCGAAGGCCTCGTTGAGTTCGATCGCGTCGAGGTCCTCTGCCGCCCAGCCCGCCCGCTGCAGGGCCCGGTTGGTGGCCGGCACCGGGCCGAGCCCCATCAGGTGCGGCTCGACCCCGGCCGAGGTGGCCGTGACGATCCGGGCCCGGGGAGTCAGCCCGTGGCGCTCCACCGCCGCCCCGCTCGCCACCACCAGGGCGGCAGCCCCGTCGGACAGCGGCGACGAGTTGCCCGCCGTGACGATGCCGTCCGGGCGGAAGACGGTGCGCAGGCTGCTCAGCTTCTCCAACGTGGTGGTCGGGCGCGGCCCTTCGTCCTCGGTCATCTCACCGTCCGCCACCGGCACCGGGACGATCTCCGCCGCGAAGCGGCCCGCCGCGCGTGCGGCCACCGCCCTACGGTGGCTGCGCAGCGCGAAGGCGTCCGCCTCCAGGCGGCTGACGCCGTCCAGGGCGGCGACCTCCTCCGCGGTCTCGCCCATCGACAAGGTCGTCGTCGCGGGGAAGCGCGGGTTGGTGAAGCGCCAGCCCAGCGAGGTGTCGTGCACGTCGCCGGGCCGGGCCCAGGGTGTGCCCGGCTTGGCCATCACCCACGGCGCACGGGTCATCGACTCGACCCCGCCGGCCACGACCAGATCGGCCTCGCCCGCCCGTATCGACTGCGCGGCGGACGCCACGGCCGTGAGCCCCGAGGCGCACAGCCGGTTGACGGTGTACCCGGGCACGGTGTGCGGAAGTCCCGCCAGCAGTACGGCCATCCGTGCGACGTCCCGGTTGTCCTCACCGGCCTGGTTCGCGGCGCCGAGGATCACCTCGTCCACGGACTCGGCCGGGGCCCCGGCGCGTCGCACCGCCTCGCCGACGACGAGCGCGGCCAGGTCGTCGGGGCGCACGGAGGCCAGCGCCCCGCCGTAACGGCCCTGCGGGGCACGGGCCCCGTCGATCAGATAGACCTCATCGGCCATCGGTGGTCTCCTCGTGCTCCTGGTCGGGTGCGTGACGGCGGGACTGGAGGACGGAGAACCGGCCGGTGACGAACGCCGGGTCGGTCAGGGTCGCGTTGGCCGCCGGGTTGGCCGACGTGCCGTGGAAGTCGCTGAAGGCGGCGGACTGGTTGGGGAACACGTCGGCGGTCAGGTTCTCCGACAGGTGCACCCCCGCCTCCAGAGCCGTCGCGCGCGCCGCCGCCAATACGTCCTCGCCGGTCGCGTACACGCAGGCGGTGAGCGCGCCGTGGCTCCGTACGGTGTCGTGCAGGACGCGCAGGGAGTGCGCGGTGTCGTCGGTGGAGATGACGAAGGAGACCGGACCGAACCACTCGCTCGTGTAGGTCTTCTCGTCCGCCTCGGCGTCGAGCCGGGCCACCAGCGGGGTGCGGACCACGGCGTCCGGGTGGTCGGGGTGCGTCACGGCCCGCGTGGGGTGGCCGGTACGACCCAGGGACGCCGCCTCCTCCAGACGTGCGAGGACTCCGGGGTTCACGATCGCGCCGAGGGTGGCGACGGCGCGGGCCGGGTCGCCGAGCAGGTCGTCCAGCGCGGAGCCCAGATCGGTGGCGAACTCGTCGGCCGTACGCGGCCCTTGGTCGGTGGGAAACCCTTCGCGCGGCACCAGGATGTTCTGCGGGGTGGTGCACATCTGCCCGCTGTAGAGCGACAGCGAGAACGCGAGGTTGCGCAGCAGCCCGGCGTAGTCGTCCGTGGAGTCCACGACGACGGTGTTGAGTCCCGCCTTCTCCGTGTGCACGGCGGCCTGGCGGGCGTTGGTCTCCAGCCAGTCGCCGAACTCGCTGGAGCCGGTGAAGTCCACGATCCGCACATCGGGGTGGGTGGCCAGGGCGGGAGCGGTGCGCTCCTCGGGCCCCGAGGCGGCCAGCAGCACCACGTCCGGGTCGAAACCGGCCTCCGCCAGCACCTCACGGGCGATCCGCACGGTGATCGCCAGCGGCAGCACGGCCCGCCGGTGCGGCTTGACGATCACCGGGTTGCCGGTGACCAGGCTCGCGAAGAGTCCCGGGTAGCCGTTCCAGGTGGGGAAGGTGTTGCAGGCGATGAGCACGGCCACACCACGGCCGACCGGGGTGAACGTCTTCTCCATCACCAGCGGTCCGCCGCGCCGCCGGGGCTTGCTCCAGCGCGCGGTGGCCGGATGGCGCCGCTGCGCCTCCCAGGCGTACGCCACCGCTTCGAGGCCGCGGTCCTGGGCGTGCGGGCCGCCCGCCTGGAAGGCCATCACGAAGGGCTGGCCGGTGGTGTGCTGGACGGCGTGCGCGATCTCGAAGCTCGCCGCGTTGAGGCGGGCCAGGATCTCGGCCGCCACGCCGGCCCGGACGTCGGGACTCGCCGAACGCCACGCCGGGGCAGCGGACTTGGCTGTCGCCACGGCGGCCTCGGGCGCCAGATGCGGATAGCTGATGCCGAGGGGGAAGCCGTACGGCGACACTTCGGTGGCGGGCACGGTGCCGGTGGTGGGGTGCCCGTCGAGCGGGAACGGACGGTCGAGGAGGGCGCGGAAGGCCGCCTCGCCCGACTCCGGCGCTCCGGCCCCGTACACCGAGGCGCTGGGGACTTCCGGATACGGCGTCCAGTAACCGCGGTCGGTGGTGCGGGCCACGGCCTGTTCGAGCAGGTCCGCGTGGCGGGCGTAGAAGGTCGATGACATCAAGACTCCAGGCCGAACGTTCGGTCGGTGGATGGGTGGAGTGCGCCCAGGTATGAGGGCGGTGAAGAAGAGGGTGGTGGGTCAGATGTCGGCGAGCAGGACCGCCGGGCGTTCCACGCAGTCGGCCACGAAGCGCAGGAAGCCGCCGGCCGTGCCGCCGTCGCAGACCCGGTGGTCGAAGCTGAACGACAGCTGTGTGACCTTGCGGACGGTCAACTCACCGTCCACCACCCAGGGTTTGTCGACTATGCGGCCCACACCGAGGAGCGCCGCCTCGGGGTGGTTGATGATGGGCGTGGAGCCGTCGACGCCGAACACGCCGTAGTTGTTGAGGGTGAACGTGCCCCCCGTCAGCCGGTCGGGCGGGAGGCTGCCGGTCCGGGCCAGCTCCGTCAACCGGGCGAGTTCCGCCGCCAGTTGGACAGTCGTCAGCCGGTGGGCGTCGCGGACGACGGGGACGACGAGGCCGCGGTCGGTCTGGGCGGCGAAGCCCAGGTGCACCTCGTCGAAGCGCACGATCTCCCGGCGCTCGGTGTCGACGGTCGAGTTGAGCTCGGGGTAGCGGCGCAGACCGGCCACACAGATACGGGCGAACAGCGCCAGCAACCCGATACGGCGGCCCGGTTCGGCGGCCTCCAGCGCCCTCTTGGCCTGGAGCAGGCCGGTGGCGTCCACGTCGACCCAGGTGGTGGCGTCGGGGATCTCGGTCCGGCTGCGCGTGAGCTTGTCCGCGACCGCTTTGCGGATGCCGCGCAGGGGGATGCGGACCGGGCCGTCGGAGGCTGGGGCCGGGGCGGGTTCGGTCGAGGCCGGTGCCTGTCGGGCGACGGCCTGTTCCACGTCCCGCCGCAGGACGACCCCGGCCGGACCCGAAGGTGCCAGCTCGGCGAGGTCGATCCCGTGGTCCCGGGCCAGCCGCCGGACCAGCGGCGAGACGACGCGGGGAGCATGCGCCTGTGTGACCGGCGCGGGTGCGGGCGCCTGAGGCGCGGCCGCCGTACGTCGGCGGCGACGGCGCGGCGCGGGCTCGTGCCCGGTGCCGTAGCCGATCAGGACGTTGCCCGAACCGGCCTGTTCCTCCTCGCGGTACCGCTCGGCGGCGGTGTCCGGGACGGCTGGTACCGGGGCAGCGGGCGCCGCCGCTCCCACCGTGATCAGCGGTTCGCCCACGCCCAGCGGTGTTCCCGCCTCCGCGTGCAGGCGCAGCACCGTGCCCGCGTAGGGCACCGGCACCTCGACCGCGGCCTTGGCGGTCTCCACCTCGACCACGACCTGGTCGATCGTCACGGTGTCGCCGACGGCGACCTTCCACTCGACGATCTCGGCGTCGGTCAGTCCTTCGCCGAGGTCGGGCAGCCGGAACACCTGCTCGTCCAGCGTCGCGGTGGTCATGCGACCGCCCCCTTCACCAGGTGCCGGGTGTCGGGCTCGTCGGCGAACTGCAGGCGGTCGACGGCGTCGAGGACGCGGTCGACGCCGGGCAGGTGCGCGTGCTCCAGCTTCGGCGGCGGATAGGGGATGTCGAATCCGGCCACCCGCAGCACGGGAGCCGCGAGCGAGTGGAAGCAGCGCTCCTGCACGCGCGCCGCGATCTCCGCGCCGACTCCGGCGAAGCCCTGGGCCTCCTGCACGACCACACAACGCCCCGTCCTGCGGACCGACTCCGTGACCGTCTCGTCGTCGAAGGGCACCAGCGTCCGCAGGTCCACCACCTCCAGCTCGATCCCGTCCGCCGCGGCGGCCTCGGCGGCGGCCAGGGCGACCGGGACCGAGGGGCCGTAGGCGACGACGGTGGCGTCACGTCCCGCCCGCCGGATCGCCGCCCGCCCGAACGGCAGCGCCCCGCGGGTGTGAAGGTCGGTGTCCTCGCGCGACCAGTACAGCTTCTTCGGCTCGAGGAACACCACCGGGTCGGGGTCCGCCACCGCGTCCCGCAGCAGCCAGTACGCGTCCTCGGCCGTGGCCGGGGTGACGACCTTGAGGCCGGGGGTGTGCGCGTAGTAGGCCTCGCTGGAGTCGCAGTGGTGCTCGACCCCGCCGATCCCGCCGGCGTAGGGGATGCGGATCACCATCGGCAGGCCGATCCGTCCGCGGGTGCGGTTGCGCGTCTTGGCGACGTGCGAGGCGATCTGCTCGAACGCCGGGTAGGCGAACGCGTCGAACTGCATCTCCACCACGGGCCGGAAGCCGCCCATCGCCATGCCGACCGCCAGCCCGACGATGCCGGCCTCCGCGAGCGGGGTGTCGAAGCAGCGCTGCTCACCGAAATCGCGGGTCAGCCCGTCGGTGATGCGGAAGACCCCGCCGAGCGGACCGACGTCCTCGCCGAAGACGAGGACCCGTTCGTCCTCGCGCAGCGCGTCGCGCAGGGCGGTGTTGAGCGCCTGCGCCATCGTGACCTTGGCCATGGTCGTCAGTCCTCCTGTGCCTGGGTGGTGTCGGCGAGTTCGGCCGCCAACTGGGCTCGCTGCTCGCGCAGTTGAGGAGTCGGCTCGGCGTAGACGTGGTCGAACAGCTCCAGCGGGTCGAGCACGGAGTCCGCGTTCATGCCGGCGCGCACCCGCGCCGCCAGCTCCTCGGCCTCCTCCCGCAGCCCCGCCACGTCCTCGTCGGTGAGCGCGCCGCGCGAGCGCAGGTACGCCTCCAGCCGGTCGACGGGGTCGGCGGACCGCCACTGCTCGACCTCGTCGTCCTCCCGGTAGCGGGTGGCGTCGTCGGCATTGGTGTGCGCGTCCATGCGGTACGTGTGCGCCTCGACCAGGACGGGACCGTGGCCCGCCCGGGCATGCTCCACGGCCGCGGTCAGCACCGCCAGCACCGCGACCAGGTCGTTGCCGTCGACCTGCTCGGAGCGCACCCCGTAGCCGATGCCCTTGTACGCCAGGGCGGGCGCCGCGGTCTGCCGGGCCAGCGGCACCGAGATCGCGTACTTGTTGTTCTGCACGAAGAAGACGACCGGGGCGCGGAAGACGGCGGCGAAGTTCAGCGCCTCGTGGAAGTCGCCCTCGCTGGTCGCCCCGTCCCCGACGAGCGCCATCGCCACACCGTCCCCGCCCTTGCGGCGCAGGGACTCGGCCATGCCGGTCGCGTGCAGCACCTGGGTGGCCAGCGGGGTGCACTGGGGGGCGGTACGGGTCGCGGCGGGGTCGTAGCCGCAGTGCCAGTCGCCGCGCAGCAGCGTGAGCACCTCGACGGGGTCGATGCCGCGGGTCACCAGGGCGACGGAGTCGCGGTAGGTCGGGAACAGCCAGTCGTCGGGGCGCAGGGCGAGTACGGCGCCGATCTGGCACGCCTCCTGACCACGGCTGGACGGGTAGACGGCCAGGCGGCCCTGCTTGGTGAGCGCGGTCGCCTGGGTGTCGAACCGGCGGCCCAGGACCATCTGCCGCCAGGCCTCGAGCAGGGCCTCGACGGGAGGCTCGGTGTAGTCGGCCGGCGGCCTGGCGACCGGTGTGCCGTCCTCGGCCACGAACCGCACCGGCGTCAGGGACGGCAGGAGACCCTGGACCGTCTGGCGGAGGCTCTTCACGGACATGGAGGGCACTCGCTTTCTCTGGACACTTGACAGGAGAATGGTGGCCACTGATGAATATGTGTTCAATAGCTCGGCCGGATCGGCGATGAACTGCCGAACCCGATGGTCTGGGAGGACAAAGTGTCCGAGGAAAACTCGCTGCCGGGTGCAGTGGCCGGACGAACTGCCGTCCCGCTCGACGACATCGACCGGCAGATCCTGAGCCGGCTCCTCGAGGACGGTCGGATCTCGGTCCGCGCCCTCGCCGAGCAGGTGCACATCTCCCGGGCCAACGCCTACACCCGCATCGGCCGGCTCGTGGCCGAGGACGTCATCACGGGCTTCACCGCACAGCTCAATGCCCAGCGGGCGGGCCTGGGCACGAGCGCCTACGTGACGATGAGCATCGAGCAGAACGCCTGGCGCGACATCTCGCGCGAGCTGCGCGAGATCCCGTACGTGGAGCATGTCGCCCTCGTCACCGGCGACTTCGACGTCCTGGTGCTCGTCCGCGCCCCGGACAACCTCGTGCTGCGCCAGGTGGTGCTGGAGAAGATCCAGGGGATCCCCGGAGTGCGCTCCACCCGCACCTGGCTCGTCTTCGACGAGGTGCGGGGGCGCGGCGCCACCTGGACGCACTGAGGACCTGCGCGTCATACGTCGGCCAGCGCGGCGTCGACCTCGAGCCGGGTCGGTGCGGGGACGGGAGCCGACGGCGGTGCGTGCCGCCGAGAGCGCACCACGCGGAACCGGCCGGTGACGAAGTTGACTCCGGATCCCGGCAGTTCGGCGAGGGCCGAGGACGGGTCGGCGGGCAGGTCGTCCAGGTTCTCCACCAGATGCACGCCGGCGTCCAGTGCCGCGGTCCCGGCCGCCGCCAGCACCAGCGGGTCGGTGGAGTGCACCGAGGTGTACAGCGCTCCGTGCCGCGCCACGGTACGGCGCAGGAGCGCGAGGCTGTGCGAGGTCGACTCGGTGCCCACCAGGAAGGAGACGGGCCCGGGCCACTCGCGGGTGTAGACGCGTTCGTCGGAGGCGCGCAGCCGCACCAGCAGCGGGCTGC
This sequence comes from Streptomyces canus, assembly GCF_001514145.1. GTDB lineage: Bacteria > Actinomycetota > Actinomycetes > Streptomycetales > Streptomycetaceae > Streptomyces > Streptomyces canus. The sequence goes on along the minus strand of NZ_KQ948656.1, from coordinate 593,719 downwards.
GCAGGTCGGCGTAAGGGTGGTCGGGATGGGTCACGGGACCGGAGGCGTGCAGGACCGGCCCGTACCGTGCGGCATCCGTCAGGGCGCCGCGTACCTCGTCGGCGGTGATCGCGCCCAACGCCCTTGCCGCGCGGGCGGGATGGCCGAGCAGCCGGTCGACGGCGTCGCCGAGGTCGGCCCCGAGGTCCCGCAGCGTCTTGTGCCCCTCGTCGGTGGTGAAGCCCCGCTCCGGAACCAGGATGTTCTGTGGCGTGGTGCGCACCGTCCCGTTGCACCGGCACGAGGCGAGGGCGAGACCTCGGACCAGGCGCCGGTAGTCGTCGGTCGAGTCCACGACCACGGTGTTCAGTCCGGTCCGGTTGGCGAACACGACGGCCTGGCGGGCGTGTTGCTCCAGCCAGTCGGCGAACCGCGCGGGGCCCGTGTAGTCGACGATCCGCACCGCCGGGTCCGTGGCCAGACGCCGGTGCACCTGCCGTTCCGGTTCCGCCACCGCCAGGGTCACGAGGTCGGGGGAGTGACCGGCCTCCGCCAGCACCTGCCGGGCGACCCGCACCGTGATCGCCAGCGGCAGCACGGAGCGCGGGTGCGGAGCCACGACGACCGGGTTGCCGGTCACCAGGCTGGCGAACAGGCCCGGATACCCGTTCCAGAGCGGGAAGTCGGGACAGCCCACGAGCAGCGACACCCCGCGGGGCACCAGAGTGCAGGTGCCCTGCAGTGGTCGCCCGCCCCTTTCGGAACTCTTCCAGTGCAGGTCGGCCGGGACGCGTTCCGATTCGGCGAAGGCCTGGGCCACCGCCTCCAGGGCACGGTCCTGAGCGCGTGGCCCGGCGGCGCGGAAGGCTCCCTGGAGTGGCTGGCCGGTGGTGTGATGTACCGCGAGGGCCAGTTCGTGGCTGCGGGTGTTGAGCCGGCGCAGGATCTCCACGGCGAGCCCGGCGCGCTGGTACGGTCCGGCGGCCCGCCAGCCGGCCGCCGCGTGCCCGGCCGCCGCGACCAGCTCCGCGGGATCGCAGCGCGGGTAGTCGATCGGCGGGGCGAGGCCGTACGGGGACGACTCCGTGCGCACACGGCCGAGTTCACCGGGCTGCCCCAGCTCGAACGGCCGCCCCAGCAGTGAGTGGAACACCTTCCCCGCGGTGCGGGTCGACCTCATGCCCGCGTCGGCCGCGTCCTGGCCGGTCGCCTCGGTGAAGGGGCGACGGCACTCACCGGCGGCGATCGCACGGACGACGCTCTGCAGCAGCTCGCGATGGCGCTCGTAGGGACCGGGGCGCATCGCCGTCAGCCCTGCCGGCTCGCCGCGAGCGCGAGGAAGGCGTCGTTCTCCTCCGGCAGCCCGATCGTCACCCGGACGCCCTCGCCGGGGAACGGGCGCACCACGACCTTCCCGTCGGCGCAGTGCCCGGCGAAGGGGGCGCTGTCCGCGCCGAGCGGCAACCACACGAAGTTGGAGTGGGAGTCGGGCACGTCGTGGCCCAGCGCCCGCAACCGCCTGGTGACACGGTCGCGTTCGGCGACCGTGAGGGCGGCCCGGCGGGTGACCTCCGCGCCCTCACCGAGGGCGATCACGGCGGCCCGCTGGGCGAGGGCGCTGACACTGAACGGCACCTGCGTCCGACGCACATGCGCCGCGATCCCGGGCGGCGCGACGCAGTAGCCGACCCGCAGCCCGGCCAGGCCGTACGCCTTCGAGAAGGTCCGCAACACCGCCACGTTGGGGCGGTCGCCGAGGAGGGCGAGGCCGTCGGGGACCAGGGCGGGATCGGCGTACTCCCGGTACGCCTCGTCGACGACGATCAGCACATCCCGCGGCACCCGGTCCGCGAAGTCGGTCAGGGCCCGCGCCCCGACCGCCGTGGAGGTCGGGTTGTTGGGGTTGCACACGAAGACCACCCGGGTCCGCGCGGTGGTCGCCGCGGCCATGGCGTCCAGGTCGAGGGCGTGGTCACGCAGGGGCACCCGCACCGCCGTACCGCCTGCCACGGCAGTGAGGATCGGGTACGCCTCGAACGAACGCCAGCCGAAGACGACCTCGTCACCGGGCCCCACGACGGTGTGCAGCAACTGCCCGCACACCTCGGAGGAACCGGCGCCCACCGCGATCCGGTCCGGCTCGACCCCGTGGTGCGCCGCCAGAGCCTCGATGAGCGAGGCGGCGTGCAGATCGGGATACCGCGACACACCGCCGGCGGCCTCGGCGAGGGCTTCGGCCACCCCCGGCAGCAACCCGAACGGGGATTCATTGCTGGCCAGCACGACGGCCCCGGGCAGTTTGCGGCCCGGGACGTAGGCGGGCAGCTGGGACAGGGACGCACGGACACGCACCATGCTGGTCTCGCTTCTGCAGCGCTGGGACCCGAGGGCTGGCCGTCGGGCACTTGACAGGGCACAGCGTGAAGAGCGGACGACAAGCGCTCAACTGTTTGGGAAATTCGGCTACGAATCGCCGGAAACCAGGGTGCTCATCGGCAAACCGTCTCCCGGGCGGCCCTGCCCGACCATTGCCACGAGACGGACGGCAGACCCTCCGCCGTACCCCTGGCTCCCCCTTTGATCACGGGACGGACACAGCGGGCCCTCGATGCCCCCGCCGCGGCCAGGACACCAGCAGGCTGCTCGCCGTCCCGAGCCACGCGACGTCCGCGGCCCGCCCCGTTCCGATCGAGGAGACCATGCACTGCAATCAGACCCGCTTCCGCCACACAGTCCTGTCGGCGGGCGCGACGGCCCTCGCGCTGCTCGCGACCGGCTGCTGGAACGCCTCCGCGGGCGCGCAGACCGGCGGCTGCCGCGACGCCGGCGACTGGTCGGGACGGGAACAGGCGGCCTGGCTGCGGAGCGCGGTCGCCTTCCACGGGACGACCGACGGGACGGACCCGTCGTACGCACAGGCATCGGTCGTCGTCCACGGACCACGTGCGGGCGATGTCCGGGTGCTGTGCCGACCGCTCGCCGTACAGGTCGAGTTCTGGACCCTCACGGCCACGAAGACGAGGCCGGAGATGTCGTTCGTCATGCGTTACGGACTGTCCGCGGACGGCGGCAGGACCCGAACCGTCGCTTTCCCGGCCGGACTTCCCACCGGACGGGACCGCACCTGCGTCCGGGTCCTGGTCGCGGCATACGCGGGCGCACCCCTGGCCTACGGGGAACTGCCGCGGATGACAGGGGACTTGGCCACAGCCGGGGACGCGGACGTGCGGTTCGGGACGGCACGGATCGGTGTGCACCGGCTGCTCCCGGCACAGGGTCCCGCGCTGTGCGACGCGGGCCGCTCGACGCCGAGCCCGTCACCCGCCGCGTCGACCGGCTGGGACATCTACCATCCGTGACGCGGTCACCGCGAGGGCGCCTACTGGTAGCAGGGACTCCCGCACTGGACGGTGACAGTGCCGTTCTGTCCGTCGGTCGCGGCCGGAACGGCTGGGACCTTGCTGGTTTCCCACGGCATCGGTGCCGCCATGGCGGGTGCGCCGAGGGAGCCCAGGGCGGTCGCCGCCAGGAACACCACGGTGATCGCCCGCTTGCGCACGTTCATTTGTTCTCCCCCTGGTCGTGTCTGTGTCGTTCCCCGTGGTCGCCAACGGTTGCGAGGAGAGTCCCACGCACCCACACGGGCCGCTATGTTTTCGATCCCCTTCGAAACGTCGTCCCGGTGCCGGCCAGCAGGTTGAGGGCAAGTGGCGTCGCCGTGTGCTCGACGTGCTTGCCGTCGCGTCTGCTGACGACGAGTCCCGCACCGCGCAGGACGCCGATCTGATAGCTCGCACTGGCCGGCGCGAGCCCGAGAGCGCGCGCCAACTCGGTGGTGGTACGCGTGCGATGACCGGCCACGTCGACCAGAACCGCGCTCCTCGTCCGCCCGAGCAGTCGTTCCAGCCGTTCCTCGCCGGCTCGCGCGATGTCGAGCGGCTGCTTCACGACGGGGTAGACGAGGACCGGATCGAGGTCGGGATCAGCAAGGGCCGTGGGTCTGCGCCAGCAGAAATACGACGGCACGAGCGTCAGCCCCCGCCCGTCCAGCCGCAGTTCCCGGTCGACGGGATAGTCGACGTCCAGATACGGCGGGTTCCATCGCGCGAAGGGGCGCAGGCCCTCCAGCAGGGCGGCGCTGCCTCCGCCGAGCACGGCGCGCGTGCGGACTGCGACGTCGTCGACCACCGCCGAACGGACGTGCCGCCAGTGGGGTTCCAGGAGTGTCCGGAACGAGGCCCGGAGAGCGTCGGAGACCAGTTGGAGCGAGGCGACGGCCGATTCGTGGGGGCCGCGCATCCAGCCCGGCACCGGCCTGGTGTCGGCGAACCGCGTCAGTTCTGCGGATAATCGATCAGGGGGCGTCGCCCGTAGTTTGTCGAGCCCCGCCTCCAGGCACTCGCCGGTGACCGAAGGCGTGAGGAAGTCGGGGATGTAGCCGGAGGCCGGGATGACGGTGCGCAGGGTGTGCAGCGCATGTGAGGCCCGTCGGTCCCGCGACAGCCGCCGCCCTGTCTCACGTCGCCAGTGCCCGAACTCCACGGACCCCTGGGACGTCTGGAGGCGGCACACCGCGCACATCAACTCCCACAGGGGTTCGGGCTGCTGAGCGATCCGGATGTTCTCCAGATCGCGCCAGCCGAAGTGGATACGCAGCAAGTGGCTCCTTGCGATGGCAGGTGTGGACCCCATAGATCCTGATGTAGTGGGTCTGGAGGGGAAAGCCGCGAGCTGGGAGAGGATGCCCTCCTTGTCGATAAACTTTCGTTTATGAGTCCTGGTGGCGGATCCGGTCGCAAACGAGAACCGAGCTTCCACCAACTCCGGCTCTTTCTCGTCCTCGCGCAGGAACTTCACTTCGGGCGCGCGGCAGCGCGGGTCTACGTCACTCAGCCCGCCTTCAGCCAGCAGATCCGGTCGTTGGAGCAGCGGCTCGGTGTCGTCCTCGTCGAGCGCGGCGGCGGGAATGTGCGGCTCACCGCGATCGGCCGGTCCATCGCCGAGGAGGCCGGGGCAGTGGTCGATGCCATGTCCCGGCTGCGCCAGGCGGCCGACCGTCATGCCGGCGCGGCGCGTGGGCTCCTGAGGATCGGCAGCCTCGGGGCCGAGGCCGCCATGCCCTACGCCCAGGCCATCCTCTCCCGCCTCCGCGGAAAGCACCCGGACCTCGAGATCGAAGTCCGCAATCTGACCTTCGTCGACATGTTCAGCACTCTGCTCACCGGGGAGGTCGATGCCGCCTTCCTCCGCGGCCCGCTGCCCGGCGGGCTCCAGTCCCTGCAACTGGCCACCGAGACGCGGGTGGTCTGCCTGTCCGACGACGACCCGCTCGCCGACCGGGACACCCTCACGCTCGGCGACCTCGCCGATCGTACGGTCGTCGACATGCCCCCCGAAGTGCCCCGGTCGTGGTGGAACCACCTGACGGTCAATCCCCGCCCCGACGGCACAACGGTCCGCTTCGGCCCGGTCGTCAGGGACACCGAGGCCATGGTCCTCGCCGTCACCCAGGGGAGGGCGATCACCTTCCTGCCCTCCGCGGCCCGACGCCTGTACCCGCGCGCGGGCATCACCTATGTCGACTGCCCGGAACTGGGTCTCTCGACGGCCGAACTCGCCTGGCTCGCGGACCACCGCAACGCACCGGCCGTCTCCGCCCTGCGAGAGGCGGCCCGCCAGATGGTCCGCGAGTCCGGAAGCGCGGCTCTTGACTCCGCGTCCGACTTCAGCGGTGGGTCAGCGTAGTCCTTCCCAGCCATCTGGCTGCCATGACTCTCGCCGCCGCTGACCATCGGCATGGCCCGGCACCCCCGACAGACAGCCGATGGCGCTCAACTTACCGACGAGCGGCGGAATTTGATCGAGGGGGTTGACCGCGATGAGTGGCATCGTTAACTTGCGACAGGTCCGCCACTTGGACAGTGTTCACGATATCGAACGGCGTTGGTGTCTTGTCGAGCCGTTGAGTGGTGGCCGGCGGCATTCAGCGGTACCTCCGGTCGAAAACGGCAAGTGTGTAGTCATTCCTGAGCGTGGGAGCGCTCCCATAGGTTCCGTGCGGAGCCCGGAGCAGGACCAGCAGCCACGAGGAGGAAACGTGACGCAGAGCCGGAATCAGCGCTTGAGCGGGGAGAAGAAGTCGACCAGCCGGAGAACCGTCCTGGCGACGTTGGGGACCCTGCCCGTCCTCACCGTCGCGCCGTCGGTCGCGAGGGCGTCGGACGCGGGGACCGTGACGGCTGCCGCCACGGCGGTCATCGACCCGTCGGCGACGCGGCAGACGATCCGTGGCTTCGGCGGCATGAGTCACGCAGCCTGGATCGGTGAACTCGCAGCGGCCCAGCGGGACACGGCGTTCGGCACCGGAGACGGAAGGCTGGGGTTCTCCCTGCTGAGAATCCCCGTACCCGAGGACCGCGCGGCCTGGAACCGCGACCTGGCGACGGCGAAGCGCGCGGTCGAGCTCGGGGCCGCCGTCATCGCCTCGCCGTGGAATCCGCCCGCCTCCATGGTCGAGACCTTCGTCCACGGCAGCCAGACCAACGCGCGACGCCTCAGGTACGACATGTACGGCGCCTACGCCCAGCACCTGAACGACTTCAACACGTATCTGCGGAACAACGGCGTGAATCTGTATGGAATATCCGTGCAGAACGAGCCCGATTACGCGCAGGACTGGACGTGGTGGACCCCCACCGAAATGGTTCGTTTCCTGCGGGAGAACGCCGGTTCCATCGGTACCAGGGTCATAGCGCCGGAGTCCTTCCAGTACCTGAAGAATATGTCCGACCCGATCCTCAACGACTCGGCGGCACTCGCCAACGTGGACGTCATAGGGGCCCACCTGTACGGCACGTCGTTCGCGAACTTCCCCTACCCCCTCTTCAAGCAGAAGGGCGCGGGCAAAGAACTCTGGATGACGGAGGTCTACTACCCCAACAGCACGGATTCGGCGGATCTCTGGCCCCAGGCGCTCGACGTGGGGGAGCACATCCACCGCGCCATGGTGGACGCCGAGTTCCAGGCCTACATCTGGTGGTACATCCGGCGCAGCTACGGACCCATGCGCGAGGACGGCACGATCAGCAAGCGCGGCGCCACCATGGCGCACTTCGCCAGGTTCGTCCGACCCGGGTATACGCGGGTGGAGGCGACGGCGAAGCCGGCAACGGATGTCTACGTCTCGGCATACCGGGGCGGCGGTTCCACGATCGTCGTCGCCGTCAACAAGGGGGCCGCCGCGGTGAGTCAGCAGTTCACCCTGGCGAACAGCGCCGGGCCCACTGTCTCGTCCTGGCTGACCGACGCGAGCAGGAACGTCGCGTCCCAGGGGGCGACGGCAGTGTCGAACGGCTCCTTCACTGTCACGCTCCCCGCTCGAAGCATGATGACGTTCGTGATCCGCTGAACCCTGACTTCCATCAGCCAAGCTGCCGCGCGAAGAAACGTAGCGTGCTGTCCGTCTCGAATGCCGGGACGTCACCGTGGCTGCCGGGGTTGGCGTGCAGCGTCTTCTCGGTCGAGGCGAAGGCGTCGAACAGTGCCAGGCTCTGGGTCCGTGGCACTCGCTCATCGTCCCACTGCACGAGGAACTCCAACGGGACGGTAATCCGCGCGGCGGTCTCGGCTGACGCCTCATCACCGGCCAGGCCCAGCACCCCTGCCCGGATCCGGGGCTCGGCGGCAATGAGCGGGACACCGATCACGCAGCCCAGCGACACACCCCAGTAGCCGACCGGGCCAATGCCCACATGACTGAGCTTCTGGACCGCGTTGAGGACTGTCTGCCACTCCGGCACAATCTGGCGGACAACGAGCGCCTGGAAGCCGGCGATCAGTGGGGCCAGCCCCTCACCGGCGCCAAGCCGGGCCTCGTACTCGGTCGCAATCCGGGTGAACTCCTCATGTTCCGGCCGGTCACCGTGGCTGGGCGCATCGACAGCCACCACGGCGAAACCGCACTCGGCCACGAAACGGCGCGCGCGGTCCACGATGTCAGGGGCCTTCTTGTGCTGACCGCCGCCGTGCCCCAACGCAATCAGGGGGCGGGTTCCGTCGGCGCCTCGTGCAGTCCACAGCACGCCAGGAATGTCGCCGAGGAGAAAGAGCTGTTCAAGGACTCCGTCGGACGATGTCTCAGAGGTAAAGCGCATAGCGATTCGGGCCCTTCGGGATGCCTGCTGCGGGCGCTTTCAACGTAGCTTGATGGCTCGCCCCGGGGAGTTCCCGGTGGGTGTCTGGACGGATGGGCGGCCCCGCTTGGAGGTCGGAGCAGGCCAGGTCGGCGATGAGGCTGGGTGTCACAGGGGTGCCGAGATCGGTGAGGACTGAGCTCCAGAAGGCTTGTGCCGTACCGCTGGGGCCACGACAGGTTCTGCCACCAGTGGCTGATCCAGTCGCGGCTCGGTCACAAGGTTCCTGCACTGCGGCGGCCGAGGGATCAGGCGATGGACGGGCCTGTCGCCTGGCGGGTCTGCTGGACCAGCACGGTAGTGGCGCGTTCCAAGAGTTCACAGAGTGCGGTGTGTTCGGAGGGCGTGAACGCGTCGGTAAGCGCGCGCTCGAGGACGATCACCTCTTGGTAGGCGCGCTCCAGCACTGCCTGACCCATGTCGGTCAGGGTGGCGATCTGCACCTTGGCGTGTACTGGGGATGCCTCGCGGCGGATGAGTTCCTTGCCCTCCATGTTGGTCAGCACACTGCTCATGCTCTGCTGCGTCACCCCGCAGCGGCGCGCCAGTTGGGCACCGGACAGGTCGCCTTGGCGTGAGAGGAACAGCAGCACGGTGTACTGCGTCATGGTCAGCCCGTAGGTGCGCAGCACCGCCTCGTGATGCGCCATCAGTGCCTGTTCCGACCGCCTGATCCGGGTGCAGAGGTCATCCTCCACGGGTGCTTCCACGATGCGCTCCCACTCCGTTAACAGATTCATGTGTTGACTCAGGGACCTTATATACCTAGGGTCCTCGACTATAAGGATACTGAGTCAACACAAGGGGCTGTAACCTTGAAGGCTGTTCTTCTCGACGCCGCAGACCGCTACCAGATCGCCGACATTGACGAGCCCACCCCCGGCCCCGGAGAGGTGGCGATCCGCGTCGCTTACGCCGGGATCCAATGGGGCGACACCATGGTCCGGGACGGCTATGTCCCCGTGCCGCGTCCCTTCGTCCCCGGGTTCGAGGCGTCCGGGCACATCATCGCGGTCGGCCAGGGCGTCGAGCCGAGCCGTGTCGGCGAGCCAGTTGCCGCACTGACCATGGGAGGCGCCTACGCCGAGGTGGTCGTAGCCCCCGCCGTGTTCACGATGGACGTGGGCGACATCTCGCTGAGGACGGCCGCAGGGATCGGATGGGGAGGACCGACCGCCTACGACCTGATCAACACCGCCGTACATGTTCGTCCCGGCGAGAGCGTGCTGATCCACGCCGCCGCCGGAGGGGTCGGCACGCTGGCCGCCCAGTTCGCCCGACTGGCCGGAGCCGGCCGGATCGTCGGGGTGGTCGGTGGTACCGCCAGGGCCGCCTATGCCGCCCAGTTCGGTTACGACCAGATCCTGCTGCGGGAAGAATTCCCGGCTGCGCTCGGCGACGAGAAGTTCGACTCGATCCTCGACCCGGTCGGCGGACAGACCCGGAAGGCCGGCCTGGAACAGCTGGCCCCGCACGGCCGACTGGCCGCATACGGCAACCTCAGCACCCACGAACCGGTTCTGGTCGGCGCCAACGACCTCCTCACGCGCGGCACATCACTCGTGACGTACAGCAGCATCCTGCTCAGCCAGACCCACCCTGAGCGACTCGCCGACAGCGCCTGTCGCGCACTCGGCCTTGTGGCCGACGGCCGGGTACGTGTGGACATCACCGCCGAATACGACATGGCAGACCTGGCCACTGCCGTACAGCGGCTCGCAGAGGGCGCCACTCTGGGCAAGAGCATCCTTCGCGTCGCCTGACAAGAGATGCCGACCGGCATCCCTGAGCGTGGGATGACGATGCTGACTGGGGATGGTGGTTCGGCCGGTGGTGAACGCCGAACCGTCGGCAGGACCTGTCTGCATATCGTCCGGGCATGGTTGATCAACGATGGGTCGGCGTCGGCGGGGTCAGGCTGGCCTATCGGACATGGGGTCCGCCGGACGCTCCGCCGCTCGTCCTGTTGCACGCGCTGGGCGAGGATGCCACTGACTGGTAGGTGGTTGTGCCCGCCCTCGCCCGGAGCAGGCGGGTGTATGCCCTCGACCTGCGCGGTCATGGCCGAAGCGACTGGCCGGGGGACTACTCGCTCGAACTCGTGCAGGCCGATGTGCTCCAGTTCCTGGACGCGCTGGGACTTGGCGCGGTGGACCTGATCAGGCACTCCATGGGCGGGATCGTGGCCTACCTGCTCGCGGAGAACCATCCGCAGCGAGTGAGCCGGCTCGTCCTGGAGGACGTTCCCATCCCGCGTCCCCGGGAGCGGACCACCTTGACGAGGCCGGACGGCGCCCTGAGCTTCGACTGGGAGATGGTGCCGGCCGTCAGGCGGCAGATCGACGTGCCCGACCCCAGGTGGCTGGAGCGACTCAGCCAGATCACGGCCAAGACCCTCGTCCTCGCCGGCGGCCCGCACAGCCACGTCCCCCAGGACGGCGTCGCCGAGTTCGCCGGCCGCATCCCCGGTGGGCGAGTGGTCACCATCCCGGTTGGACACCTGATCCACCACGCGGCGCCGGAGCTGTTCACCGAGGCGGTTTCGACGTTCCTGCAGGAGGACTGTGACTGAGAAGTAGGCCCGTGCGGCCTTGTCCCATCCTGCGTTCGCAGTGACTCTTCCCTCCCCACACGTGAAGCGCCCGTGCTGGCGGGGCGGGCCGCACGCGCTGGTGTTCACCGACCGGATGCTGGTCACGCCGGTCCTGCGCCTGCGAACGGTGCCCCGGTCACGGAAACCCTGTGACCGGGGCGAGGATCAGCTGTCGCGGAGGGTGCCGGTCGCCGCTAGTTCCGGTACCGGAACACGATCCGGCCGCGCGTCAGGTCGTACGGCGGGAGCTCCACCAGCACCCGGTCCTCCAGCATGATCTTGATGTAGTTCTTGCGGATCTTCCCGCTGATGTGCGCGAGCACCTGGTGGCCGTTCTCGAGCTCCACGGTGAACATGGCGCTGCGCAGGCACTCGATGACCTTGCCCTCGACTTCGATGACGTTCTTGTGCTTCGTCATCGCACCAGCTCCAGGTTGCTGCTCATCGGCTGGGCGCCGATGCCCTCGAACAGTGCCGTGGCCGCTTGGTTGGACTCCTGGACCTCGGCCCAGGCCGCGGCGAACCCGGAGCGGTGCAGCGTCCCCAGAGTGTGGGCCAGCAGTGCCCGCCCGATGCCGCGGCGCTGCACGTCGGACCGGACCGCGAGCAGCCCGATGCGCGGTTGCTTCACCGTCACCACCCGGATGAGACCCAGGTAGCGGTCGGGCGCCGCGGCCACCGCGTACTTCGACGGGTCGACGATGGTGTCGCCTTCGGGGCGGGGGATCACCTCCGCCGGCATGGACTGCCACCCGACGGTCGCCTCGACTTCGTCACGGATCGCGCGGTCCACCGCCCGCAGCAGGCCTTCGTCCGTCTGACCGGCGGGCACGATCGTCACGCCCGCAGGCGGCATGACTGCTTCGAGCCCGGTGACCCGCGGGTCGGTCGGCACGACGTACTCCCACTCGCGGCGGCGGACCGTGAAACCGGCCCGCCGCCAGCGGGCCGTCAGCTCTACGTCGGCTTCGTCGACCACGGTGTACAACGGCGTCGGCAGTTCCGCCGGCATCGCCTCGGCGAGCCGGTCGAAGACGGCGTCGTGCCAGGCGTCGATGCTGACGAACAAGCGTCCGTCGGGCCGGTGATGCGCATGCCCGCGGCCGACCACCAGGTCGTCATCCAGTGCATGCCATTGCCTGTCCGCGACGCGCGTGATCATCACCGCGTTCTCGCTCAGGCCGGATGTGAAAGGCGTTGTGTTCATCGGAGTCTCCTCCCAGGAGTGCCTCGATCTCAGGCGCTCCTGGCGACACCGGACGTCAGCCGCCGGACCGTGACGGGTTGAGGGAGCACCCATGGGTAACTGTGTTCACGGGTCTCACCTCCATACGACGACTTCACGGTCCATCAGGACCGTAGCAGCGGGGCGTCGCCTTCCTCCAACCCTTTTTCTGCAGACGAGTTGGACGGGTGCGTCAGGGTGTTCGGTGAGGGATCGCCGACCGGGACAGTCGCATGTGCTGCCTCGAACCGGCCGCCGCCGACCAACTCGTCCACGCCGTCGGCGACATGCCCACCCAGGAGACCGCCGTCCTACTCGACCAGAGGTCTTAGGTCCAAGGTCGGATTCCGATGGACTCCAGGGAGAAGAGAATGAACGGGTGACCTCTCCTGCGTTCGATGTGGAGTCCTTCCTCAGTCAGCCGCTCACCGCGCGCCTCGCGACCCATGGACCGACGGTGCGCCCCGTGTGGTTTCTGTGGGAGGACGGAGCCTTCTGGGTCCTGACGGGCCCGTGGGCCAGGCTCTTCGATCACGTCAGGTCAAACCCCCGGGTCGCCCTCGTGGTCGACGCCTGCGACACCGCAACGGGTCTTGTCCAACAGGTGATCGCTCGTGGTGATGCCGAACTCGTGCCCTTCGACGTACCGCGAGGCCGGCGCAAGCTCACCCGCTACCTCGGCGCGGACGAGTCCCGCTGGGACGCACGCTTCGTCCACTACCTGTACGACGACCCCGGGGAGAGGGGAACGACGTGGTTGCGCGTGGTTCCCGACGCCCTCTCCGCGCAGGATCTGAGCTATTCCGTCACCAAGTGAACGAGGTCGGCGTCGCCACCCGGCAGCCTTGGTGAGGCCCGCACCGTCAACACCGGCATGGGCGCCGTGGCACACCCTGACCGACTTGGCCGTCGCCCCTGCTTCTCGATGTTCAGCGTCACGTCGTCGGCCATCGAAGTACACAAGCGCCGCACGTAGGCGACCTGCCGGTTCCGTCGCGCGGCTCGATCAGGCGACGGGCTCCAACCGGACACAGCACCGGCCCGGGCTGGGTGCCAGTCGGGCCTCGTACCCGCTCTCGCCGAGCCCGCCAAGGACGCCGCGGAGCAGATGCAGGTTCATGCCGCAGACCGTCTGCGTGTACTCACGGGCCAGGGAGTGGAAGGGGCAGTTGCCGAGCACGATGGCGCCTTCCTCGTGCTGCGGCTCGAACCCGTACTGCTCCAGCAGGTCGACGAGACTTCCGCTGCCCGGCCCGCTCAACAGCGTGCCGAGCTCCTCGGCCCTGCGGTGCAGCACCTCCTGCACCGGCGCACCGGTTGCCGAAGATTCCTCCACGGACTGTGCCAGGAGCCGCCCGGCGAGCTCGTAGCGCCGGTCCGGCAGGCTGACCGCGATCTGTTTCGTCGAACGCCGGTACAGCTTGGCGGGCCGGCCGGCGCCCGGACCGGCCCGCCCGCTGCGCCGCTCGTAGACCACGTCGAGCAGGGACTCATCGGCCAGGCGGTCGAGATGGAACGCCGCGGTCTGCCGCGCCAGACCGAGCGCGGCGGCCGCCTCGTCCCGTCCGACCGGGCCGGGCTGACGCACCACATGGTCGTACAGCCTCCTGCGCGTCGGTTCGTCCAGAGCGGCGATGGCGGAGACATCGGCGTCGCGTACTTCCTTCGGGTCGTCCACGAACACCAGTGTAAAACCAACAGCCATTGACTAAAGAAACGACCGGCGCTTCTATAGGTAATGAGAGTTGTCGATAGAAGGAGAGGCCCGTCATGACCTCCGCAACCACACGCCCCACATCCCCCGCCACCCCGCGGCGTGCGCTGCTCGCCGATCCCGGCTACCAGGCGTTCGTGATCCTGCGCACCGCCTTCACGGTGGCGCCGATCCTGTTCGGGCTGGACAAGTTCGCCAACCTGCTCGTGGACTGGCCCGCCTACCTCGCGCCCTGGATCAACGACCTCGTTCCCGGCAGCGCCCAGGCGGCCATGTATGCCGTGGGCGTGATCGAAGTCGTCGCCGGCATCGCCGTGGGCCTTGCGCCCCGCTTCGGAGCCTGGCTGGTGGCCGGTTGGCTGGCCGGCATCATCGTCAACCTCCTGACGATCCCCGACTACTACGACATCGCCTTGCGCGACTTCGGCCTCCTGCTCGCCGCCGTCGCACTCGCCCGCCTCGCCGAGCGCTACCACGGCAAGCGACAGCACTGAACCGGCGCGACCCACGCCGATTGCCTCCCGCGGGCGGCGCCTGCCAGGGCCGCCCGCCAAGGCTCGCTGCCGAAGCGCAGTGCGGGCCCAAAGGGCCGGGGCTGTAAGGCGCACCGACGGCCGCCCGGCGCTCTGCGCAACGTTCTGCCACGGCTGCGACGATGCGGCGAATGGCCCGGTAAGACCGACGGGGTGGAGGAGCGGCCGGGGCAACGACCCGTACAGGCCCGGCTCTCTGCGGGAGCTGACGGGCACATCGTCACCGCGTTCGGGCGGCGTGGCGGCTCGGTCCGGCCGTTCGCGGCCGCGCGTCACCTTGAGAGGCGTGCTTCGATGCCGTCGAGCAGGAAGTCCAGGCCGATCCGGAAGGTGTGGTCGGCGTCGAGGTGGGCGGCGTCGCGGACCACGGTGGCCAGCGCGCGGAACCGGCCGGTGGCGAAGGTCTGCTCCAGACAGGGCCCGAGCGAGGCCTGCCAACGCCTCTCGTCCATCCCGCTGGCCCGCTCGGCGCGCCGTCCGGCGATCTCCCTCCGCACCGCGCCGATCACGTACGCGTCGACCGCGCCAACCACCGGCGTGATGTCGTCCAGGCGAAGCCGTCCAGTGCGGCCACGACCGCCTCGCCCCTGGCCGGCGCGTGCGGTCCGAGCTGCGGTCGTCCACCGAGCAGGTCCGCGAGCCATTCGTGCTGGTGAGCGGTCTGCCGGGTGGTTTCGGCAAGAGAGCGCAGCACCTCCCGCCAGTCGTCTCCGACGGGCCGGATCTCGGCATAGGCCCCGACGGCCATCACGTCGAGCAACTCCTCCTTGCTCACCCGGACGACTTCCCTGCCGCGGTCGAAGAGTACGAACGCGAGATGTTCGAACGCCCCAGTGCCGCCGCCCGGATGTCCGCGGACATCCAGGAATTGCTGACGTCGCCCGATGCCGCCCAGAAAATGCTCGCATTCTTCCAGCCTGGCTGAAGGAGTTCACCCACCGGGCGTGCGAGATCAGTACTCCAGTTCGGGTCGGAGAGGCCCGCCGACCGTGTGGAGGTGGCGCAGCACCTGGGCGTAGGAATTGAAGAGCCCGGTCTCGTGGTAGGCGATGCCGTGCCGGGCGCAGAAGGAGCGTACGAGTTTCTGGGCGTGGCGCAGGCCGGGCCGCGGCATGGACGGGAACAGGTGGTGCTCGATCTGGTAGTTCAGTCCGCCGAGCGCGAAGTCGGTGAACCGGTGGCCGCGGATGTTGCGCGAGGTGAGTACTTGCCGACGCAGGAAGTCGATCCTGTCGTCCTTGGCGAAGATGGGCATGCCCTTGTGGTTGGGAGCGAAGGAGCACCCCATGTACAGCCCGAACAGTCCTTGGTGCACGGCGAGGAAGACCACGGCCTGGAGGGGGGACAGGACCAGGAACAGCGCGGCGAGATAGCCGACGAGATGGGCCGTGAGCAGTCCGGCCTCGGCCAGTTTCGTCGACCGGGAGGTCGTGGTACCGGTGCGCTCCAGCAGTGCCCGTACCCCTGCGACGTGCAGGGCGAGTCCTTCCAGGAGCAGCATCGGGAAGAACAGCCAGGCCTGGTGGCGGGCCAGCCAGGCGTACGCCCCGCTGCGGACCCGGGCCTGGTCCTCGGTGAACGCGATCGCGCCGTCGGCGATGTCCGGGTCGCGGTCGACGTGGTTGGGGTGGGAGTGGTGCCGGTTGTGCTTGGAGATCCACCAGCCGTAGCTCAGCCCGATCAACAGGTCGGCGTGCACGCGGCCGAGGATGTTGTTGACGCGCTTGGAGCGGGCGATCTGGTGGTGCCCGGCATCGTGCCCGATGAACCCGGTCTGGGTGAACATCACCGCGAGGAAGGCAGCGGTCAGCAACTGCCACCACGACTGCCCGATCAGGGCGAACGCCGTCCATCCGGCGGCCAGCAGAAGCAGGTTCGCCCCGACCTTGACGGAGTAATAGCCCGGGCGCCGCCGCAGCAGCCCGCTCTGCTTCACCTCGCGGGACAGCACGGCGTAGTCGCTGCCCCGGCCGCTGGGCGAGTGTTCCGTCGTCCCTGTGTGGTCCGCCGGCTCGGTGCCCCGGTTGACGGTGTCAATGGTCACGGTTTTCCTTTCGAACGCGTGAGGGCCGTCGCCGCCGGCGCGGGGGCAGGGCGCCGGGGCCAGAGAAGCCCGTACGGAAGCAGCGCGAGGCAGACCCGCGCACGGGCCTGCCTCGGAATCTGGGCCCTCAGAACGCGCGAAACCGGTCGGCCTGCATGCCCTTCGGGCCCTGGCCGCCGGTGAATCACTTCGGCGTTCTTTCTTCAACTACAACCACCCGCTCCAACGTCCCTGGCGCCCGGCAAGTTCCCGGCGGGCGAGGAGGGGGCCGGCGACGTCCCGACGGGTCGGTTCGGGGACCCGGAGGGGAGTACGGTTGCGGTACCGAGTGCACTTCGTACGCCGTCATCCGTTGCGGCGTCGCCCTCGGGGAACGGCAAAGGCCGGAGTGCACCGCATCCGGCCGGAAGAGAGCCGCACCCTTATGAGTCTGATGAGCCTCGGAGTACTCGCCTCCTCCCGCAAGGAGAACGAGTTCCGCCTGCCCTTGCACCCTGCCCACCTCGACCGGATCGCCCCGGACATCCGCGAGAGAATCTTCCTCGAACAGGGGTACGGCGAGCGGTTCGGTGTCGCCGACGACGCGCTGCGACCGCTCGTGGCCGGTCTGCGCTCCCGCGAGCGACTCGTCGCCGAGAGCGACATCGTGCTGCTGCCCAAACCGACGCATGACGACATCTCCGCGCTGCACGAGGGGCAGGTGCTGTGGGGATGGCCGCACTGCGTGCAGGACGAGAAGATGACCCAGCTCGGTATCGACCGACGGCTGACCCTGATCGCCTGGGAGGCCATGAACCACTGGACTTCCACGGGCGCCTTCAGCGTCCATGTGTTCCACAAGAACAACGAGCTCGCCGGCTACTGCTCGGTGCTGCACGCCCTCCAGCTCGGCGGGCTGACCGGACACTACGGCCGGCGCCTGCGCGCGGTGGTCATCAGCTTCGGCGCCACGGCGCGCGGAGCGGTCACGGGGCTGGGCGCCATGGGGGTCACCGACGTCACGGTGCTCACCCAGCGCGCCGCCGCGGCGGTGGCCTCGCCGATGCCCTCGGTCGTCATGGCCCACTTCGAGGAGCGGGATGACGATCCGTCGCGCCTGCGGGCGGTCACCGCGGCCGGTTCCATGCCGTTGGCGGAGTATCTGGCGGGGTTCGACATCATCGTCAACTGCGTCCTGCAGGACACCGACGCACCGCTCACCTTCGTCACCGACGAGGAACTCTCCCTGTTCCGGCCGGGCACCTTCTTCGTCGACGTCGCCTGCGACGAGGGCATGGGCTTCACCTTCGCCCGCCCGACCACCTTTGGCGCGCCCATGCACGAGGTGGGTCCGGGCTGCCACTACTACGCGGTGGATCACAGCCCGTCCCACCTGTGGAACTCCGCCACCTGGGAGATCAGCGAGGCGCTCCTTCCCTACCTGCGCAAGGTCATGAGCGGCCCTACGGCATGGGACACCGACGTCACGGTCGGCAAGGCCATCGAGATGCGCGACGGCGTCGTCCAGAACCCGAAGATTCTCTCCTTCCAGCACCGGGCGGCCGCCTACCCCCACCTCCCGGAGACCGCCCCGCCGAACTGACCTCCGGCTCCGCCATGGCGAGCGTACGGCCGTTCGCGTCGAGGGATGCCTTCAGCCAGTGCCCCGCCCGCACCCCTCCGGGGGCGCACGGAGGCCGCCGATCCATTCGGTCACCGCATCCGGCTGGGCGACGGCGACCTCGGTTCGGCCGCCCCGCGTCCAGGCCAGACGTCGTAGGAGCGGGCCTGCCGTAGTGACCGGCTCGATGCCGGCGACAGGAAGAACCCGCAGCTTGTCATGTGATCGTCCCCGCGCTGCCCCTGTCGGCTGTCACAGCAGGATCGCGCCGGTCACGGCCGTCGCTGTTCCGGCGATCAGCAGGATGAGGATCGCGCCGACGGCCCTGTCATTGGCACGGCGGTCGGCCGCGAGGTCGGGGGTGTAGACGGCCGGGTCGGAGGGGGCGTAGTGGATGGTGAGCCGGCGGCCGAGGGACCGGCTCGGGTCGGGGATGCCGTCCCGGGACAGGACGGTGACCTCGGTGCCCTCAAGCGTGGTGAAGGTGACGACGGGCGCGTGGTTGATGATCTCGTCGCCCTCCCCGTCGGTGTAGACGTCCCTGGTGACGGCCACGACACGGGCCGGGACGGCGATGCCCTCGGCCAGCAGGGCGTCGCGGGCGCGGGCCGTACGGATGTCGGGGCTGAGCGCCGCGAAGGCCGTGACCAGGGTGCCGAAGCCGAGCAGCGCCCACGGATAGCCCCACAGCACGGTCGCGTGGATCACCAGCCCGATGAGGAGCAGGACCACCGTGCAGGATGGGCCGTACCGGCCGCTCTTGTCCTCCGGACTGTGCAGCACGACGCGGAACCGGTGCGGCCGCCCGCGCGGGTGGCGCACCTCCACCTCACGGCCCACCCACGCTTCCTCGACCGCGTCGCCGTGCTTGCCGACGTTCGACAGGACGAACTCCTGCCCGGTGGCCGGATCCCGGAAGGCGACCGTCACCGGTATCCCGGGGCGCTTGGACGCGCCGTGCGCCGGCTGCCCCACCTCCACGATCCGTCCCTTCACCCAGACCGCTCGCTGGGCCGGGGTCAGCCCGACCAGGGCAAGCCCGTAGCCGAGCAGTGCCAGGCCGGTCGGCAGCACCCACCACAGCCTCAGTGCGTCGTCCACGCTCATCCAAGTCCCGCCCCCTCCATGGGAATTCGGCCCGTTTCGCGCCAGGCGCTCAGAAATCGAGGCGGAACAGGTGGTCGGCCGGGTCGACCACGGCCGGGATCCGCAGGCCCACGCGCAGGGCGGGGTGCTTGGACCGCTTCCAGGTCGCCTCGAACGTCGGGCACCGCGGCCCGCTGATCCGCAGACCGACGGTGACACCGGCCTGCTCTCCGTCGTCCCAGTCGGTCAGTTCGGTGACTTCCGCCGCACAGGACGCCTGCGAGCAGGAGGCCGGCCGCGGTGCCCGTGAAGCCGGCGACGCTCAGCAGGACCGGCCCGGACAGGCACAGCCCCGCGGCCATGGAGTACGGGAACAGCGCTGCGCTCGGACCGATCCTCGACGTCTGCGCCGGCTCGCGGCCGCTCGCGTCGTCCGCCATCTCAAAGGGGCCGTTCAAAGGCGCCGACTCTCGGCCACGCTCCGCGCCAGCAGGTCCGCCATGGCGTGCAGGCCGGGGAGCCGGTCCGCGTCGTACGGCATGGTGTGATGCCTGCCGGACCTCACGACGATCGTCAGCCTGCGGAACCTGCCGGACGTGAACTCCAGCCGGGGCTCCTCCCGGAGGTGGTAGCGGGCGGCGTCGACGTAGCCGAACACCTCCAGCACCCGGCCGTCGAAGGAGAGCAGCACGGAGTCGGACGTCGGTGCCTCGTACGGTTCGTACGGTGTCGGGGTCACGGTGCCACGCCGTCCCCGGCGTACAGGTAGCCACCGGGCCGGTCGGGGTCGGCGATCAGCAGTACCTGGTCGCCGACCCGGGGTATCCGCAGCTTCGAGACGATGGTCTGGAGGGCGACCCGGTCGGCCGCCCCGGACGGCTGCAGGACCAGATCGACGACCGGGTCGAAGTTGACCAGCTTGCCGGTGTCGGCGATCGACACGACCGCGGCCTGTGTGGTCGGCACCCCCGCGGCCAGCAACTGCTGTACACCGAGGCCCGAGTTGTACGCGCCCATCGACTGCTGGACCCGGGCGAAATCGTCCGCGCCGAGGAACGCGCGCGTGGCACGGCCGTAGAAGCCCTTGCCGCCCGCCACCTGTGCGGCGATCTCGGAGGCCCGCTCCTCGCGGCTCTTGCGCTTTCCGAAGATTCCCATGGTGTTCTCCCCTTCTGGTGGCCCGGTCACGCGGTGGGTCGTTCCGGTCACGGTTGGCTGTTCGCCGTGGCTCCTGCCTGACGAGACGGACGTTAGGCGGCCGGCAACTCCTACCGATCCCAGGTTCGTTCGCCTGTTTGAGGGCGGCGTACGCTCCTCACATGCCGCCGCCCCCGAGCCAGCCGACCGGCGTGCGCCGACCGCGCGCCATGGTCATCGACCACGCCTGGCGTGGCCTGGGTCCGGGGCTCGAATCGCTGAGCGGCCCCGGCGGGGCACCGTTGACCCGGACGGTCAAACTGATCGTGCTGCCGCTGGTCGTCCGGCCCGCGCTGCGCCCCGAACTCGCCGTGGACTTCCTCGGACCGGCCGAGGCCGCCGGCCTCGACGGGCTGATCCGTCGGTCCGGTGCGCTTCTCGTGGCGACGGCACAGTGGTTCACACTGCTCAAGAGGACCCGCCGGGCCCTGGGCATCGTGGCGGGCAACCCCCAGGACCTGTACTTTCAGCGCTGCTTCGAACTGGCCACCGAACATGGAGCGCCCTCGGACGACGTGAACGCGACGGACAGGGCCAGGGCCGTCGTCGAGGACGTGGCGGACACGGCCGACGGACGTACGGTGGAAGCGCTGAAGGGCTACCTGTCCGACCCCGCCCGGCGCGCCCGGCTCGACGGAGAGCTCGCCACCGCCTGGGAGAGCCGCCTCTCGGGCCCGGACCCGGGCAGCGACGCGAGCGCGGCGGCCGACCTGGCGGCTGTGGCTCTCGACGCCTGCGGCACGCCGGACCGGGCGGGAGACGCACCGGAGTACGCGGCCCTGGTCGAGGCCGGACACGGATGCCTGTTCGGCCGGGCTCTGTGGGCGCACGCGGGCCGAGTCTGGGGCCCGGGCGACCTGCCGGCACCTCTGGGACTGACCGCGCACCACGTGCCACCGCGTCCGCAGGTCGGCCGCGGCGCCTCGACGGCCACCCTGCCAGCCCCACTGGACCGCACACTCTACGAACGGCTCTTCGTCGTCCTGCAGTCCTCGGCCCGGCGGGAGGAACTGCCGACGGTGCCGGAACTGGTCGACCGCGAGACCGGCCGCAGCTGCGCCCCGCTCGGCCTGCACGACGAGAGCCTGCGCGTCGCCGTGGTCCTCGGCGGCCGGCTCGCGGTGGGCCTCGACCCGCTGGGCACCGGGGAACCCATGCTGGGCCGGACCGCGGCACACCGAGCCGTCAACAGCCGCTGGCGCCGGGAGGCCTCGGTCCTGCGCGCCCGCAGGATGACCGTCTCCCCGCGCCCCGATCCGGACGGAGGCGTCCTGGACGCCCTCGCCCATGACCTCCGTACGCCATGGGCCGCCTACGTGCGGCGGCTGTGGGTGCGGCTGCACGGACGGGACGTGCGCGACGCACCCCTGGAGGACCTCGCGGCGGCCTGGGCGGTGCTCGACGGGGTCGCCCGCTCCGTGATGATGGATCACCGCGCCAAGGTCCGGTCGGCGCTGCGCGCCCTGTCAATGGCCCCCACGCGGGCGGCCGAGCCGAGGAGCGCGTGATGGCGCGGACCCACGTCGACGTCACGCGGCGCGAGGACGGCACGATTCGGATCGACGCCGACCCCGACCCGGTCGCCGGTTCCGCGGCCCAGGATGACGAGGTCGCCGGGGACCCCGACTTCACCCGGGCCGTCCTCGATGTCGCGGGTGCCGTGCTGACCTGGCCCGTTCTCGGCGCCCCCGGCCCGCCGTCCGCAGAGGTCCACGACAGCGGACGGGCCCAGCAGTGGCTGTGGGCTCTCTACGGCGAGCGCGTCGCCGCCGCCGTCCACGACCGTACGGCGGCAGAGCCGCACGGCGTGCGGGTGGCGGCGAATCCGACCGACCTCGCCGGCAGCGCGGCCCGGCTCGCCCTCGGGCACTGGGCGGCCAGGTGGTGGCCGGCGTCGTACCCGGACGGCATACCGGCCCTCGAACAGGACGTCCTCGGACTGGAGTTGGCCGCGCTCACCCACCGGTGCCAGCAGCTCTTCGACGACGAGGGCGATCAGCCCGACGACTGCACGGCCGAACTGATCGAGGAGCACCGGGACGCCCTCGACCCGCTCATCCAGTGGTGGCGCGCGGCTCCCCAGTCGGCGGACACGGCACGCCACCTGGAGAGCGTCCTGCGCCTCATCGACCACGCGGCGGACACCATCGGGCTGGACGGGCCGGTCCTGCGCCACCTCCGGTCGTCCCTGGACCAGCGCCGTCCGGCAGGCGTACCGGTCGATCCCGGCTCCCTTTTCGCACGGCACGGCGGCGGCTACGCCCTCGCGGCGGGCGAACAACTCGTCGCGGGGGGCCGGGTGATCGCCCGGGGCCAGGGGTGCAACGACTGGCGCCGCTACCCGCCCGGCTTCGTCGACGCGGCCGAGGACGCGGTGTCCTGGACAGCCCGCGCGCTCGGCGCGCGACGCCGGATCGAGGTCGAGGTCGTCGCCCACACCGCCGCACCCTCAGCCGGTGCGCCGCTCGTCGCGGAGGTCCACGTGAACGGTGGCGGCCCCAACCGGGTGCCGCTCACCAGGACGGACGACAGGTGGACCGGCCGGGCGGACCTGGATCCGGGCCTGCTCGGCGGGACCGCGCCGCCACGGATCGAGGTCGGTGTCCTGCTGCCCGGCTTCGATCCGGGCCCTTTCGAGGCCGGCCCCTTCGAACCCGGCTCCGGCTCGGATCCGGTCCCCGGCGCAGACCGGGTCCGCGTCGCCCGGGACGCGATCCGTGCCCTGGCCCGGCGGCGACTGAACGCCGCGGCGGAGCGCCTGACGTACGACCCGCCGCCGTACGACGTCTCCTGGGGACCGTTCCTCGCCGAGACCGTTGCTGCCGGCCCCACCGGTGAGGACTACTGACGGATGCCGGAGACAAGCCGGGAAGACGGCGAGCACGAACAGAACGCGGCGGTGACGCAACTGTACGGGGAGCCGTTCGACAGCGGTCTGGCCCTGGCCGAGCAGCACCAGCTGGCGGCCGATCTCACTGCCGCGTGCGCCGTCCACGAGCACCTGTTGACCCTGGCCGAGTCCCTCGAGGACTCGGCCGACGTGCAATTCCTGCGGGCGCATCTGCTGGCGAACATCGCGAGTGTCCGGCTCACCGCCACGGACCTGGTCGCGGCGGAGGACGCCGTCGAGCGCTCCCGCGCCCTGCTCGACGGCATCGCCTCGGCACCGATGGGAACGCGTGGCCGTCAGCTGTGGCTGGAGATGATGCTGAGGACGCTGCTCGCCAGGGCCGACCTGCTGCGCAGGACCGGGCGCCTGGACGAGGCGCTGGCCTGCCTCGACGAAGCGGCGCTCAGGCTGCCCGAGTTCGACGACCCCGAGGGACTGCGCACATCCGAACTCGGTCTGAACCGGGTTCATCTGCTCATCGAGCGGAGCGAATGGGGAGCGGCCGAGGAGCAGGCCTCGGCCTTGCTGTCCACCACGCCGGCGACCGCCGTGGAGACCATCCCGCGCCTGCTGATCGTCCTCGGCCTGATCTGCGCCTCGACCGGACGGTTCGACCCGGCCGAGGACTGGTTCGCCCGCGCGGAGGACGCTCTGCGGGCGACGGGGGACACCGGTGAGCTGCAGTCGCTTCTCGCACACCGGGCGTACACGGCGATGCACCGGGGCGACTTCGACCTCGCGGAGCGGCTGTTCGCCGAGGCCTCCGCGTTCTTCGAGCGGCAGCGGCGGTACGGGGATCTGGCCGTCTGTGAACAGGCGCGGGCCTTTCTCGCCGGCCGGCGAGGTGACAGCACCGGCGCGGACGACCTGATGGCGGCGAGCCTGGCCCGGTTCGAACAACTCGGCGCCTCGATCGCCGCCGCCGACACCATGCTCCTGGGCGCCCAACACGCCTACGACCGCGGCGACATCACGGAGATGAAGCGCCTGGCCCAGGACGCCCGGGACGTGTACCAGGCGCGGGAGGTCTACGAGCGGTGCGCACAGGTCGACCTCATGCTCGCCCGCACCCTTGAGGACAACCTGAACCGGACGGACCACGGCGACCACGAACGCAAGTCCGTCGACAACGCGCTCTCCCTCGCCCTGCCCGCCGCGCTGGCCCTGGAGGCGGCGCGCTACGGCTTCGCCACCGCCCATGCCCGCAGCCAGTGGCTCGAACTCGCCGACGACGCGATGCAGTTGGTCTTCCGTCTAGCCGTACGCCGACAGGACCAAGGGCTGCTCTTCGAACTCGTGGAACACCGCTGCGCGGGGGCCTTGCTGGCACTGGACCGCACACCGTCGACGCCTGCCGCCTCGCCTGCCGGAGACGCCGGAGACGCCGGAGAATTCGGAGAGTCCGTCTCGGTCTTCCCGAGTGCGGCGATGAAGGTGTATGGGCACGCCGACGGCCCGACGAGGCTCGGGGGAGTCGCGGCGGACGCCGCCGCCTCCGCCGGTCTGCGCGTCGCGCCACCGCCGAAGGTGCGGATGTCGCAGGAGCCCGGTCGGGTCGCGCTCCAGGAGTACATCGCGGCGGCCGAGTTCCGCTATCACCGGCGGATCGTGGACGAGGAGGAGGTGCCGTTCTGGATCACCGACGACCTGACGAGCCGCCCGGTCGTCCAGATCCGCATGGCCGACGCCGGCGACGTGTTCATGACCTGGACCTGGGCCGGCGGGGCCCGTGGGTTCGGAACCGGCCACGGACCGGCCGACGAGGTCGACCGGGCGGTGCGTGCGCTGGCCGCCGCGCTGCCGGGACCGGGTACGGCGGCGGAGGGAATGCGGCACGCGTTCGCGTCGGGAGCGATGACCGATCCCCGGGACGAGCACGCACTCGCGCGGGAGCTGGCCGAGGCGATGTGGCCGGAGGGACTGACCGCGCAGATACGGCAGGTGTCGGCGCGCGCGGGCCGTCCTCTGGTACGGATCCAGCCGTCTCCCCGGGTCGCCCAGGTCCCCTGGGAGCTGCTCGCCGTCGACGCCGAGAGCGACGTACGGCTGATCGATCTGGCGGACGTGGTGACCACCGCGCCGACGTCACTGCGTCGGCCGGATCCGAAGCCGTCTCCTCGTCCCGCCCCCGACACCGATACCGATACCGATACCGATACCGATACCGACACAGTCGTTCTCGTCCTCGACCCGCGGATCCCCGGTTTCCGGGCCGACTCCCCGCTCGGCTCGGTCCTCGGACCGCCCGGCTCGGACCCGGAGCTGCTCGCGTTCGTCCAGAACCGTCTCGACGCGGGCGCCGTCGTGCCGTCCGTCGCCACTCCGGCCGAGGTCTTCCGCCGCACCGATCTGGACCGGGACTGGCTGAGCAGCGCGCTCCGGAAGGGGGCACGCCGACTGATGTACGTCGGGCACGTGAGCGGCGCGCCGGTCGAGGGCGGCCAGAGCGAGGACGGCACCCTCCATCTGTGCTGCGGTCCCGGCACCGCCGGCCTGGCCGAGGCGGTCCGTACCCATCGCCCCCTGTCCGCCAAGGACCTGCTGCTGGGCACCCTTCCCCTGCGTGCCGACGGAGAACCGGGTGGGCGGATCTGGCCCGCGCCGCCGCGCGTCGCTCTCATCGGCTGCGAGAGCGGCGGCGATCTCCGGTTCGCCGAGTCGTTCGGCCTGGCCACGGCGATGCTCCACAACGGCGCCGAGTTGGTGACGGCCACCCGCTGGGTGCTGCCGACGAGCTTCGCGTTCCACCGCCTGGCCGGCCTGCCCGAGTCCGTCCGCCCGCTGTCCGCGGCGGTCGTCGCCGTCGACACCGCCCACGAGGACCAGGACCCCGTGGCGCGGCTCGGCCGTTGGCAGCGCGAGCAACTGGACCACTGGCGGGCCGACGGCCGGATCGAGCACTCGCCCCTGCTCTGGGCGGCCATGACCTGCATCGTCGTGTGAGCCTCATGGTGTGGTCGTGGGCGCGAGGACGACGAGCGGCGGGCGCTGGATGGACTACCCGTTCCGACCGGCATCGGTTCACCCGCAGGTGCTGCGCGACGTGGCCGTGACAGCCACACACGCCATCCGGCATACGCGGGTATGCCTGGAACCCGGAGCCGTGGCCGGCCCATCAGCTCGGCGACAGGACACTTGCTGAAGCCGGTGTCGAGCGGGACGGGGTCGCCGGTGGCCGGGACGGCGGCGAGTCCTGGCGCAGCGCCGTCCGGGACAAGACCGCGCAGGGAGCAGGCCGGCCGGTCGGGCTGACCGTTCCCTCCGAGGTGGCCCAGGTCGCCGCCGAACGCCGCGAACACGGCCTCGCCACCGGTACTCATATCGCGGCCGCGTGCCCCGGCATGGTCGACACCGTGACCTCCCGCCCCTGGTTCAGTCACACAGCCACACTCAATCATCGGGCCAGGCCGCCGGACCCGTGCTCGACCTCATCTTCACCGAGCGCGTCTACTCCGCCCTCTACGGCCGACCGGCCCGCTTCAGGCGGGTCCTGAACTGGCACGACGGCACACCCCGGTGGACCAGGACCGGATGCTCCCGCCGGGATGACGGCACCGCCCCCACGCCTCGGCGGTCGATGAGGAGTTCACTCATGACGACCTCGACAACCTGCCGGAGAGTCCGAACGGGGTGGTGCCGGCAACCGGGCCGACGCCGGTGAGTGGGTAGGTGCACTCCGGGGCCGGCTTTGGCACGCCTTGCTCGGTGAACAGCGGCATCATCACGAACACCCGCTTGGCGCCGATCGCCAAGTGCATCGCCCCTCCGACGGCCGGAATGGCATCGATGGAGCCGGTGTGCCGGTTGGCGAGGGCACCGGACGAGAACACCTGGAAGGCCGTGCGCAGACGTATGCCGTGGTCGCGCGGCCGCTGATGTCCGGTCCCTGGCCGCCCGGGTCAGTTCCCTCCGGACAGCGGGTCAATACGTTTCCCTCCAAGCCCCGTGAAGCGGGACGAACGAGGAGGCAGGCCCGTGAAGGAAAGCCAGTTGGATACGTGCGTGATAGGGGCGGGACCTGCCGGACTGGCGGTCGCCAGGGCCCTGGCGGAGCGGAATCTGCCGTACACGCATCTTGAGCGGCACACCGGCCCCGGCGGTATCTGGGACATCGACAGTCCCGGCAGCCCGATGTACGAGTCGGCCCACTTCATTTCGAGCAGGACCCTGTCGGGGTTCGGTGGTTTTCCGATGCCCGACCACTTCGCGGACTACCCGCCCCACCGGCAGGTCCTGTCGTACCTGCGATCCTTCGCCGACGCCTACGGGCTGAGGGACCGCATCGAGTTCGGCGTCGAGGTCGAGAACGTCGAGAAGAACGCGGACGGCACGTGGACGGTCACCCGGGCCGACGGGCAGGCGAGCGTGCACGGGCAGGTCGTGGTGTGTACGGGCTCGCAGTGGCACCCCAACCTCCCCGAACTGCCGGGTGAGTTCAGCGGGGAGATCCGGCACACCGTCGGCTACCGCAGCGCGGAGGAGCTGCGCGGCAAGCGGGTCCTGGTCGTGGGGGCGGGGAACTCCGGGTGCGACATCGCGTGCGATGCGGCCCGGAGCGCGGACCACGCGGTGATCAGCATGCGGCGTGGATACTGGTTCATCCCCAAGCACCTCTTCGGCCGCCCCGTGGACACCATCGCCAACAGCGGGCCGCACCTGCCGATGTGGCTGGCGCAGCGGGTCTTCGGAGCACTCCTGCGGATCATCAACGGCGACCCGACGCGGCTGGGACTGCCGAAACCGGACCACAAGCTGTTCGAGACCCACCCGGCCATCAACTCGATGCTGATCCACCACCTTCAGCACGGCGACATCACCGCCAAGCCCGGGATCGCCCGCACCGAGGGCCGGACCGTGCACTTCGCCGACGGCACGAGCGACGACTTCGATCTCGTGCTGCTGGCCACCGGCTACGTCCACAAAGTGCCGGTCGCGCAGCGGTACTTCGGCGACGAGCAGCACCCCGACCTGTACCTGTCGTCGTTCTCGCGCGAACACGAGGGCCTGTTCGGCATCGGCTTCGTCGAGACCAACGCCGGTGCGTACCAGCTCTTCGACATGCAGGCGCAGTTGATCGCCGGATACCTCCATGACGTACGGCACCAGCGGCCGAACGCTGAGCGGTTCGCCCAGAGGATCCGCGCCGACCGCCCGGATCTGTCCGGCGGACTGAAGTTCGTCGACTCGCCCCGCCACACCGGCTACGTCGACAGCGGGGCCTTCGTGAAGTACCTGGGCAAGGTCGCGGGGGAGATGGGCTGGCGCACCGAGGGCCGGCCGCCGTCCGTGCGATCCCTCCGACCCGCGGAGGCGACGGCATGAGTGGGTTCGACTTCACCGGCAAAGTCGTCCTGGTGACCGGCGGCGCGGGCGGTATCGGCAGCGCGCTGTGCCGCCGCTTCGCCTCCGGAGGCGCCCGCTGTGTCGTCGTCGACATCGACGGGGTCCGCGCCAAGAAGATCGCCGCCAACCTTCCGGGCACAGGCCACGCGGGCATCGGCTGCGACCTGATGGACCGCGCCCAGGTGGAGCGGTTGTTCGACATGGTCGCCGATGACCACGGTCGCCTCGACGTACTCGTCAACAACGTGGGCATGACCAGCGCGGAACGCTTCGACGTCCGCAGTGTCGAGAGCATCGAGCGGGAGATCACCCTCAACCTGACCTCACCGCTGGTCGCGACCCGGATCGCCATCCCTCTTCTCATGGCTTCCCGGGACGCGAGGGTGGTCACCACGGTCTCTCTCGGCGGGATCTTCCCGCTGGGCGAGACCCCGATCTACACCGCTTCCAAGTTCGGTTTGCGGGGCGCGATGCTCGCCATCGGGCTCGATCTGAGGAGCAAGGGGATTCTGGCCGGGTCGGTGCTCCCCTCGGCGACCGACACCCGGATGCTGCGCCAGGAGGCCGTGGACGGTGGGAACTCCATGCAGTTCCAGGACCGGCCCCAGCAGCCCGCGGATGTCGTCTCGGCGGTGGTGAGTCTGCTGGACAAGCCTCGGCTGGAGGCCTATCCCCGGCCCGGTGAGTCCCGTCTGGTGCGGTTCGCGATGCTCGTGCCGAACCTGCTGCCCCGGCTCTTCCCCCTGTTCCGCAAGCGCGGTGACCGCGGCATGGCCCGCTATCTGGAGGAACTCCGCCGCCGAGGGCTGGCCCGCCGGACCGACGGGCGCTGGGAACTGGTGGAGGAAGCATGACCACGAACGAGAAGCTGCAGGTCGTCAACCCCGCCACCGGTGAGCCGATCACCACCCTGCCCGCCGCGAGCGCCGACGACGTCGCCAAGGCCGCCGAGCAGGCCCGGCAGGTCCACGACGCCGGGGTGTGGTCGCGGCTGCCGGTCCGGGAGCGCGGCGCGGTGCTGCTGCGGCTCGCCGACCTCATGGAACGCGACGCGCAGATCCTCGCCCGGCTGGACAGCGAGGACGCGGGCAAGCCGATCACGGAGTGCCGTACGGGCGACGTACCGGGCGCGATCGAGTCGATCCGCTGGTTCGCCGAGGCGGCCGACAAGGTCTTCGGCCGCATCGCGCCGAGCGGGCCCGACGGTCTCGGTCTCATGAGCCGCGAACCGGTCGGAGTCGTCGCGGCGATCCTGCCGTGGAACTACCCGCTCGCCATGACCGCGTGGAAGGTCGGACCGGCCCTGGCCGCCGGTAACTGTCTGCTGGTCAAGCCCGCCGAGGCGACCCCGCGCTCGGCCCTGCACCTGGCGGCGCTCGCAGCCGAGGCCGGCCTGCCCGACGGGGTGCTCACGGTACTGCCGGGGTACGGTCGGGAAGCCGGCGCGGCCCTCGCCCGTCACCCCCTCGTAGGGGCGCTCTCCTTCACCGGGTCCACCGCGACCGGTCGCCGCATCCTCAAGGATGCCGCCGAGAGCAACTTCAAGCGCGTCTCGCTGGAGATGGGCGGCAAGAGCCCCCAGGTGCTGATGGCCGACGCGCTCTCCTACGGCGACGAGCTCATCGACAACATGATCGAGGCCGCGTTCCTGACCATGGGACAGAACTGCACGGCCGGGTCCCGGGTGCTGGTCCACCGCAGTATCGCCGAGGAGGTCCTGGAGCGGTTCTCGGCAGCGGCGGGAGAGCTCGTCATCGGCGATCCGGCCGACCCGCGCACGCAGATGGGGCCGCTCATCAACCACGCCGCCTTCGACCGGGTGGCGGGAGCAGTGGAGTCCGCCCGGGCCGGCGGAGCCCAGATCCACACCGGGGGACTGCCGCACGGGCTGCCTGCGCGCGGCGCCTACTACCCGCCCACCGTGATCACCCGAGCCCCTGAGGGCAGCGACGTCCTCACCGAGGAGCTGTTCGGTCCCGTCGTCACCGTCCAGGCCTTCACCTCCGAGGACGAGGCGGTACGTCTGGCCAACGCCACAGAGTACGGTCTCGCCGCGTCCGTATGGACCCGCGACCTCGACAGCGCGTTTCGGCTGGCACGCGGCATCGAGGCCGGCGTGGTCTCCGTCAACGCCTACAGCGAGGGCGACATCACCACCTCCTTCGGCGGCTGGAAGCAGTCCGGATTCGGGGGAGTGGAGAAGTCCACCAACGCCTTCGAGCAGTGGACCCGGGAGAAGACGATCTGGATCCGCACCCGCTGACCTCGGCCTCAAAGGCGATCCGTACGCATCCGCTCCCGCAGCTGGACCGGCGAGGTACCGTGCCAGCGGCGTACCGCGCGACGCAGCGCCCGTTCGTCGGAGAATCCCGCCTGGCGGGCGATGTCGCGCAGGGTCAGTTCCGGGCGGAGCAACAGCTGCTCGACGCGTTCGCGGCGCACCCCCTCGGCAAGTGCCTCGTACGTCGTGCCGCAGTCGGCCAGCCGACGGCGCAGCGTCCGCTCGCTCGTCGCGTGCCGCCGCGCCTGCTCGCCGAACGACGGCACCACCGGCAGGCCCTGCGCGACGGAGATCTCCAGCACCTCCAGCAGATCCTGCTGGTCACGGCGGGAAGCCATCTGCGCGTCGAGCGTCTCCAGAGTCGACGCGTAGCTCACCGGATCCCGGCCGGGCATCCGGACACGGGCCCACGCGGGGTCGATGACCATGCGGTTCGCGGGGGCGCCGAAGCGGACCGGACAGCGGAACAGGGCGTCGTAGAGGTCGCGTTGGCGCGGTGGCGGAAAAGAGAACTCCACTGCCCGCGGAGCGAAGGCCGGGTCGACGGCCAGCCGGGACAGGGCGACCACGGAGGCGAAAGCCTCCTCGCTCAGGAAGGAGGCCACGGCCGGGTCCATGGCGGGATCGGGAAGATCGGCGCGCAGCACGAAGGCGTCGTCCTCCTCGCCCACGCCGGCCGACCACACCACCATCGCCCCGGACAGGTTCTGGTACTTCACCCCGGTCTCGATGGCGTGCCGCAGCGTGTCGT
This sequence comes from Streptomyces canus, assembly GCF_001514145.1. Taxonomy (GTDB): domain Bacteria; phylum Actinomycetota; class Actinomycetes; order Streptomycetales; family Streptomycetaceae; genus Streptomyces; species Streptomyces canus. The sequence continues at coordinate 562,291 of NZ_KQ948656.1, read as the reverse complement.
CGGCCATCAGGGCGAAGCCGAGGAGGCCCCACGCGGTCAGGTGCTGCGCCGCGCCGACCTTCAGTCCCAGGTGCTCGTCCCTGGTGAGCTCCAGCGCACGACGGATCACCGCGCTGCCCTGCCGGTACGACACCCGCAGTGCGGCGGAGCGCATGACCGTCTCGTCCAGTGCCATCTGCTGCAGCAGCGGCCGCAGATCGACACCGCGCTCGTCGGCGACCACGACGAGATAGCGCAGGATGTTCGGCTGGATCGTCGCCGACGTGCTGCGGCTCGTCCCGGGAGGGTCTGCCGGACCGGGGACAAGGGACATCGCACTCACCTTCTGCTCCAACGATCACCCTAGAGGCAGGGGCGTCACCGGTCGTGCCTTCTGGCCCCCGAAGTCCCCTGTACGGCCCCTGGCGTCCTGAGCCTGCCTGCCGGGCCTGCATACGGTTTCGGTACCCCGCACGGAAATGAGGGCGCGACAGCGTGATGTCCTTCAATGCTCCAGCCCGGACAGCGGCCGGGCACCCGGTCTCCAGGTCGGGCGCCCGCAAGGGCGCGACCCTCGCGTTCGCCGCGCAAGGTGTCTCTGTCGCTGCCGTCTACACGACCGTCCCCGCTGTCACGGAACACCTGCGACTGGCTCCGCTCCTGACGACCACCCTGATGGTCGCGGTGGCGCTGACGGCGGGGGGCGGCAGCTTCCTGGGTCTGGCCGCGATCCGCCGCGCCAGTCCCCTCGCCACGATGCGCGGGGCCCTGCTGACGGCCGCCGCCGCGCTGGTGCTCATCGGGTGGGCCCCCGACGCGGCGACCGCCATCTGCGCGTACATCCTCTTCGGGCTCGCTGTCGGTGCCCTCGATGTCGGGGTCAACACCCAGGCGGCGGCGATCGAACGCGCCTACGGCCGCAGTGTCTTCGGCTCCTTCTACATGGCATGGAGCGTGGGCGGCGTGGTCGCGGCCCTGCTCACGGCCGGGGCCGCCCGGCTGGAGTGGCCCGTAGCCGTCGGCCTGAGCGTTCAGGCAGGGATCGTGCTGCTCCTCGCCATCTGTATGCGCACGTACGCCCTGCCCGCCTCCTCCGCGGGGTCGTCGGACGCCGTCGCGCAGCCGCCGCTGGGGCGCCGCCTGTGGATCCGGCTCATCCCGTTCGGCCTGGTCCTCCTCGTCGTCTACGTCGTCGATTCCACCGTCTCGGCCTGGTCGGCCGTCTATCTACGCCAGACCCTCGCCGCGTCGCTCACGGTCGCGCCGCTGGCGTACGCGGCCTACCAGGCCGGCACGGTCGTCGGTCGCGCTGCCACCGATCGGCTCGTACAGCGGTTCGGAGCGGTCGCCGTGGTCCGCGCCGCGGCCCTGCTGGTCGCGGGCGCTCTGGCGGGCATGGCCGCCGCACCGAGCTGGCCGGTCGCCGTTCCCGCGGCCGGGACGGTGGGCCTGGGGGCGTCCGTCCTGGCTCCGCTGTGTCTCGCCTCCGCCGCGCGGCTGCGTCCCGCAGCCTCGGAGGCGGTCCTGGCGCGCCTGAACCTCTTCAACTACGTCGGCGTCATCACCGGTGGCGCAGTGGGCGGACTCCTGGGCTCCACCGGCCAGTTCCGTCTCGCCTATGCGGCACCGGGCGCCCTGGCGGTCCTTCTCCTGGCAGCCGCCCGACACTTCACCCGGCAGGGTCCGGGCCTGGCCAGCCGCAAGCCAAAAAGATCCTATGTATAGGGGTTAGCCGCCTCGGCTTGATGGATCCTCAGCAGCTTCCGCCGACTCCGAGAATTCCCGCCAAAGACTCCATTGTGCAGGGTATTTATGTCTCACCCCTAGACACGGGTGTCACCGTACTCATATAAATCCATCCGATGTCTCCTCGTGGCGCTACGCGGAGCAGAGTGTCCAGGCGGGCGTTCCGCTCGTCACTCCCTGCCTGCCCTCCCTCTTGACTCATGGAGCCGCACCCATGTCCTCAGCTCCCCTCAGCAGACGCTCTCTGATGAAGGCCGCCGCCCTTGCCGGAGGAGTGGCGGCCTTCGGGCTGCCGCAGGCCTTGTGGCCCTCCACCGCCGAGGCGTACACCGTCGCGTCGAAGATGGACTGGTGGTACCAGGCCCGGTTCGGGATGTTCATCCACTTCGGGTCGTACTCGCAGCTCGGCCAGGGCGAGTGGGCGTTCACCAACTCGCAGTGGAGCAAGGCGAACTACCAGACCCAGGTCACCCAGAACTTCAACCCCAGCCAGTTCAACGCCGCCCAGATCGCAGAGCTGGCCAAGAACGCCGGCATGAAGTACCTCGTGATCACCGCCAAGCACCACGAGGGCTACGCGATGTGGGACTCCAACGTCGCGGGCTTCAAGGACACCACCGGCACCAAGCTGTACAACCTGCACGACTTCGGCGGGGTCCAGAGCGACCCGCTCATGAACCTCAGGAACGAGTGCGAGAGCCGCGGGATCAAGTTCTGCCTGTACTACTCGATCCTCGACTGGGACCACCCTTCCCAGACCGACCGCCACGACAACGGCCTGACGACCATGTCGTCGCAGGCCGCCCGCACCGCCTACATCGCCGACATGAAGGCGCAGCTCCAGGAACTGCTGGACCGCTACGACCCGGCACTGCTGTGGTTCGACGGGGACTGGTTCGGCGAGCCCTCCAGCCCCACCCTGGAAAACTGGTGGCTGGAAGCGGACGGCGTCGACCTCTACAACTGGCTGATGGCCCGCAAGCCCAACCTCATCGTCAACGAACGGGTCAAGCGGGACCACCGTCTCGGTGACTACGCGGTCGCGGAGTTCGGAATACCCGGCGAGCCGATGAGCCGACCGTGGGAGCGGTGCGCCACCATGAACGGCGCCTGGGGTTACAACGCGTCGAGTGAGAACTCCTACAGATCCCTCAAGGACATCGTCCAAGAGCTCGTCACGGTGGTCTCCCGGGACGGCAACCTCCTGTTGAACATCGGCCCCAAGGGCGATGGCTCGGTCACAGCGGGAACCCAGACCGTTCTGAACGGCCTGGCCTCATGGATGTCGACGCACAGCGACAGCATCCACGGGACCAGCGGCAGCCCGTTCGCCACCGAACCTTCGTGGGGGAAGCTCACCAAGAAGAACGGCAAGCTCTTCGCCCATGTCTTCACCTGGCCCACGAACGGCCAGCTGCGGATCCCGAGGATGGACAACACGATCAGCCGCGTCTATCTGCTGAACAACCCCTCGGTCTCGCTCTCGTACACCGTCACCGACCAGATCAACGTCACCGTGCCGGCCACCGCGCCGAACGCCACTCTCCCCGTGGTGTGCGTGGAGGTCCAGGGCATGCCCACGAGGGTCTCACCGACGGTGTTCCAGAACGTCGGCTACCAAGGCACCCGCGGCGTTCTGCAGCTGGGCAGTTACACCTCCTCCCAGCTGGCCGCCGCCGGTCTGGGGCCCGCCCAGGCCTCGTCCATCCTGGTGCCCGACGGCTTCCAGGTGATCGGCTACTCCGGCGACAACTTCACCGGCACCGCCTGGACGTTCACCTCGAACGCCGCCGACCTCCGGACGACCGGCAACAACGACGCCATCGCCTCGCTGAAGGTGACGTTCAACCCGGCCACGTACTTCCGCCTGGGCAACGTCACGAGCGGCCTGGTGCTGGACAGTGGCGGCACGTTCTCCAGCGGCTCGAACCTGAAACAGTGGGAGATCGTGGACAGCGCCAACGTCCAGTGGCAGGCGATCGAACTCGGGAACGGGTACTACCGGCTCGTCAACCGCACCAACGGCCTGGCCGCCGACGGCTGGGGCGCCACCGGCAACGGCGACCCGGCCCGGCAGGCCCCCTGGAACGGCGGCGCCAACCAGCAGTGGCAGATCACCCACCGCGGCCAGGGCCGGTACTCGATCGCCAACCGCACCACGGGACTGGTCCTCGACGGCGGCGGCATGGTCGCCGAAGGGGCCGTGGTCAAGCAGTGGACGTGGCAGGACAGCACCAACCTGATGTGGACGTTCAAGGCTTGATCCAAGACCGGGTAGTCAGGGGTACGCGCCTGGTGACAAGGGGGTTCGCGAACCTGTGTGTTGAGAAGTAGTGGGGGTGCGGAGCTCCCGTCGTCAGTCCGTCGAGTCGGACTGACGACGGGAGCTCCGTTGCCTGCGTGGAGGTGAAGCAAGGACATCTCGCATCCAGCCACACCGCCCGTCAAGGGCCGTGCGCGCACCTCTGTGCGAACGTGAGTCCGGGCTCAGCGGACCCGCGGGGCATCGAGGAGGTAGGAGACGATCGCGGACTGGAGGTGGCTGCGCAGTTCGGTCCAGGGCAGCGGACGGTCGGACTCCAGGAACTCGCCCTGGGTGATGCGGTGCGCGATCGTGGCGTAGATCAGTCGGTACGCGAAGTCCAGCGCGGCCTCGGGGTCCGGGTGCGCGACGGGTGTGTGACGCAGTGCCTCGGTGAAGTGTCGATTGCCCTCGAGGCTGACGCCGGAGCCCTCGGTTCGTACTGCTTCGTGTCGGGTGCCGAGTAGCAGGAACCGCGGTCGAGGAGCATGCGGCCATCTACGAGGCCATCAGGGACTACCGGCGTGCCGTCCAGCGGCGGCTGTTCGGATAACCGGTCGGATCGGGCCGCTTGTGCCGCACTCCGGCCGCGGTCCCGGGTGACCTGCTCCCGCCGACGCCGTCCGAAGTGAACGCCGGTCCTTCGAAAGAACGCAGCCACGCCGACAGGGCTCCCTGCGCGACGTGGTGCGTTCGAGTACTGCAGGCAGCCCTTCACTGTCGTGAGTGCCGCCTCCGGGGCGCCGACGACGAGGGCAGTCCGCTGGCGTCCGCCGACGGGGTCGATGATGACGTCGAACTGCTCCTCGCCCAGGGCGCCGGGTAGGTCGCATCGGCTTCAAGCCGAAACTCGGCCTGCTCCTGCCTTCGGGGTGCGTGAGGTCAGTCGACGATCGCTCGTGTCGGGTCGTCGGTCAGGCTGCTGGCCAGCCACTGCTCCACGGCCGTGATGTGGACGGTCGCCGCAGCGGTGGCGAGCAGGGCGTCGCGTGACTGAAGCGCGCTGAGGATCTGCTCGTGGTCGTCGTGGGCGTTGTTGAGGGCGTGATCGGCCTGGCTGCCGCGGACGATACGGACACGCTGGGTGCGGGTGGAGAGCACTTGCAGCAGCATCGACAGCACGGGGTTGCCGACGGCTTCGACGATCCTGAGGTGGAAGGCGATGTCGTGGGCGACGAACTCCTCGACGGTGGTGACGGTCCGGGACCGGTCGAGGATGTTGCGCAGTTCCTGGAGATCCTTCTGCTTCAGCAGCGCGGCGGCCAGCCCTGTCGCCTGCGGTTCGAGCAGCCGGCGTACCTGGAGCAGCTGCAGAGCCGTGTGGCCCTGGGAGACGTCGGCGGCGAAGGAGAGGCTTTCCAGCAGGAGATGGGGCTCCAGGCTGGACACGTACGTGCCGTCGCCCTGCCGGGTGATCAGGATCCGCATGGCGGTCAGTGCCCGGACGGCTTCGCGCAGGGAGTTCCGGGACAGGCCGAGCTGTCCTGCGAGGTCCTCCTCCTTGGGCAGTCGGGAGCCGGGTGCGAGTTCACCGGCGACGATCATCGCCTTGATCTTGTCGATCGCCTCGTCCGTGAGTGCCACGACGGAGCCTCTCTGAGTGGGGGGAATGCCGGCCGGCGGCTCCGCCGGGTGTGCCCCGTGGCGGGCGGAGCCGCCGGTCCGCGCGTGGCTATTCCTGCTTCTCGCCGGAAGCGAACCGGGAGATGATCAGGGCGACGATGATGATGGCGCCGTTGAGGAACTGGTTCCACAGCGGAGGTACGCCCGCCAACGTCATGACGTTCACGACCAGTTGGAGCGTCAGCACACCGGTGAGCGCGCCGAACACGGAGCCCTTGCCGCCGTTGAGGCTGACGCCGCCGATGACGGTCGCGGCGAAGACCTGGAAGATCCAGCCGCTGCCCTGGGTGGCGGAGATGGAGCCGTAGTGGCCGCTGTAGAGGATGCCGGCGAACGCGGCGAGGACGCTGCCGGCGATGAGGACGATCCACACGATGCGGTCGACCCGGATGCCCGCGGTGCGGGCGGCCTCCGAGTTGCCGCCGATCGCGTACAGCGCCCGGCCGTGCCGCAGCCAGGCCAGGGCGCTGCCGCCGATGGCGAAGAGCAGCCCGCACACCCAGATGGCGGCGGGCATGCCCAGCCAGGACGCCTTGCCCAGGTAGGTGAAGGAGGAGGGCAGCTCCACGATGGACTGGCCCTCGGAGAGGGCGACCTGCAGCCCGCGGAGCATGGTCAGGGCGCCGAGGGTGACGATGAAGCCGTTGAGGCGCAGCTTGAGGATGAGGAAGCCGTTGACGGCGCCGATGAGGGCGCCGACCAGCAGACAGAGCGGGACCGCCGTCCACTCGGGGAGAAGACCCAGTCCGTTGAACCGTCCGCCACTGGTCGGCAGCACGAGCCACACGGCGATGACAGGGGCCACGCCGATGGTGGACTCCAGGGACAGGTCCATCCGTCCGCTGATCAGGATGAAGGTCGTGGCGAGGACCAGCAGGCTGAGCTCGGTGGACTGCTGGAGCACACCGATGAGGTTGTCGGAGGTGAGGAAGGCCGGCGAGACGATGAACCCGATCAGGCCCAGGACGAGGATCGCCGGGACCAGGGACAGTTCACGGAAGCGCCCGAGGTCGACCCGGCGGCGTGTGACGTCCGCGGCGGCCGGCTCGGCCGGGCTCACTGCGGGCTCGGTGAGATCTGTGGTGGCGGACATGACTACCTTCCGTGCTCGTCTGCGCCGGATGAGGCGGGTACGGCGGATGCGGGGAACGTGGTGACGGGGGCCGCCTCGCCGGAGACCCCTTCGATGGCGGCGACGAGGTCCTCGTCCTTCCAGCCGTGGTCGAACTCTGCGACCACGCGTCCGTGGAACATGACGACGACCCGGTCGCAGACCTTCAGGTCGTCCAGTTCGTCGGAGACGATCAGCGCGGCCTTGCCGTCGTCCGCGACCTGCCGGATGCGGCCCAGGAGGAACTCCTTGGACTTGACGTCCACGCCGTTGGTCGGGCGGATGGCCACCAGCACGTGAGGGTCGGTGGCCAGGGCGCGGGCGACGACGACCTTCTGCTGGTTGCCGCCGGAGAGGGCGGAGACCGGCGTGGCGGCTCCCGGCGTCTTGATGTCGAGGTCCCGGATCATGCGTCCGGCGAACGCCTTGGTACGGGCGGGCAGCACCGTGCCGAACGGGCCGAGCTGGGCGGTGACGGTCAGTGTCGCGTTCTCCGCCACGCTGCGGTTGTTCACCAGCCCCTGGAGGTGGCGGTCCTCGGGGACCAGCCCGACTCCGGCGGCGAGCGCGGAAGGCACGCTGCCGGTGCGTACGGTCCTGGCACCGACCGTGATGCGTCCGTCCTTGGCGCGGTGCAGACCGGCGATGGCCTCACCCACCTGCACATTGCCGCTCGCTGTTGCGCCGGCCAGCCCGACGACCTCGCCGGAGCCGACCGAGAGGGAGATGTCCTCGCAGACACCGGGCAGTGTCAGGCCGTCGATCGCCAGGAGTTCCGCGGAGTCGGACCGCGGGGCGAGACGCTCGCCGATGGTGGCGGTGACCTTGGAGGCCGACTCGCCGGTCATGGCCTCCACCAGCGCCTGGTGACCGAGTTCGGCGACGGGGGCGGTGAGGATGTGGGCCGCGTCCCGGTAGACCGTGACCGTGCTGCAGAGGTCGTAGACCTCTTGCAGGTGGTGGGAGATGAACAGGAAGGCGACACCCTGGCGCTGGAGGTCGCGGAGCTTTTCGAAGAGCCGGTCGATGCCGCGGGCGTCGAGTTTGGCGGTCGGTTCATCGAGGATGATGAAGCGCGCACCGAAGGACAGGGCCCGTGCGATCTCCACGAACTGCCGCTGTTCGACGGTGAGCTCCTTGGCCCGCTTGGCGGGGTTGACGGCCACGCCATACTCCGCGAGCAGCTCCTCGGCTCGTCGGCGCAGTTGCCGCCAACGGATGGGCTGCACCGCCCCGGCGCTCTGCCGGTTCAGGAAGAGGTTCTCGGCGACGGTCAGGTCACCGATGACGGTGGAGCGCTGATACACACAGGCGACCCGGGAGCGCCAGGCGTCGATGTCGCCGAAGTCGGGCGCCGGTTCGCCGGAGAAGCGCAGGGTTCCGGTGTCGGGCTGCTGGAGGCCGGTGAGGATGGACACGAGTGTCGACTTGCCGGCGCCGTTGCGTCCGACCAGGGCGTGCGACTCGCCCGGGGCGACGATGATACGGGCGTCGCGCAGCGCGACGGTCGCGCCGAATCGTTTGCTGATGCCGGTCGCCTCGGCCACCGGGGCCGGGGTGCCGGGGCCGGTCGGCGGGGTGGTCGCGGTGTCCGCCATGGTGGATACCGTCCTTCGTGTACGGAGGCTGGGGCCGAGGGGCGTGGGAGTGCAGCCGGGGCGGGGTGCGGCGGGCTGCGCGTCGGGGACGGGGGTCTCCGTTCCCCGACGCGGCGGGCGGTCGCTGTCGGTCGTCAGCCGACGTTGTTGCCCCACAGCGACTTGTCGTCGACGGTGTCCTTGGTGACCAGGGGCGCGGGCAGCTGGTCCTCCAGGCCGTTGGGCAGCTTGATGATGGTGGAGTCGTGGTCGGTCTTGCCCGGCTGGAAGGTCTTGCCGTCGGCTGCGGCCTTGGCGTAGTACAGCGCGTACTTGGCGTAGAGGTCGGCGGGCTGGGAGATGGTGGCGTCGATCTGGCCCTTGCGTATGGCGTCGAACTCCTGAGGGATGCCGTCGTTGGAGACGATGCTGATGTGGCCCTTCTGCCCGGCGGGCTTGAGCAGGCCCTTCTGCTCCAGCAGAGCCAGGGTCGGCTGCAGGAAGACGCCGCCCGCCTGCATGTAGATGCCGTTCAGGTCCGGGTGCTGGGCGAGCAGGCTCTGCAGCTTGGCGGAGGCCACGTCGCCCTTCCAGTCGGTGGGCAGCTCGAACACCTTGATCTTCGGGAACTTCGTCTTCATGCACTCCGCGAAGGCCTCGGAGCGGTCGCGTCCGTTGATCGAGTCCAGCGCGCCCTGGAACTCGGCGACCTTGCCCTTGCCGCCCAGCTGCTTGCCGAGGAACTCACAGGCCTTGGTGCCGTAGGCCCGGTTGTCGGCCCGGACCACCATGTACACGTCGCCCTTGTCGGGTCTGGTGTCGACGCTGACCACCGGGATCTTCTTCGACGCGAGGGTGTCGAGGGTGGAGGCGATGGCGCCGGTGTCCTGGGGGGCCATGACGACGGCCTTGGCGCCGGTGTTCTGGAACACCTGCATATTGGCGACCAGCTTGGTGACGTCGTTCTGCGAGTTGCTGATCGGCAGGGCCTTGATGCCGTCGGCCTTGACGTCCTTGTCGATGTACTGCGCGTAGGAGTTCCAGAAGTCGGAGTCCGAGCGCGGCAGGTCGATGCCGATGGCGGGCTTGCCGCCGTCCGCGGCGACCGAACCGGTGCTTTCGCGGTTGCACGCGGTGGCGAGGGCCAGTACCGCGAGGACGGTGGTGGCGGCTGCAGCGGTGGAGCGGGTGCGAGCGAGCTTCATGGCCGTGTTCTCTCCTTAGCCAGGGCACAGGGCCGCAGGGCGAGGGTGGGAGGGGACGAACCTGCCTGCGGGGAGGGCGAGGTCACGCCGGATGGGAGGTGCCGATCCGGAGCGGAAGCGCGCGGATCATGCCCGGCAGGGTCGGAGGTGAGGGTGAGTCAGGGGGACCGAGGATCGGAGGCGAAGCGGTGCACGGATGCGGGCCGAACAGTCGCATGGGGCGATGCGACCATTCCTCCGATGTATCTCGGGACGTCGAGGACGTTACGACGACGTTGCCGAGGTTGACAAGAGTTCGCCACCAGAGATTTGCGGGACATGGCTCCCCGGGCCGGGGAAGTCGCCTCTCCGGACCCGGGGGGTCGCGCCGACACCTTTGTGACCTGCGCATTCGTGGCCCCCGTACGGGACGGGCGATGCGCTGCCGTAGCTCACAATTGGGCAACGGGGCGGCGGTCTGGGCCGGTGGGGCGAGGCAGGCGGGAGCGCCTCAAGGCGGCCGTGTCACCCTGTAGAGGTCGATGACATGCCCGCTCACCATCGTTCCACCAGGGACGGAGCCGTTCTGGCTCCACTCTGGATTCATCGGATGGCGTGGTGTGTGTCGACCTCGTGGCCATGCGTGAGCTTGGGAGATCAGCCGGCGTGAGCGCTTGACTGGCCAAGTCGAGGAAATACACCCGAGGAATTCTTGTCAGGTGCGGATCTCCGCATCTATGGTCACTGTGCCGCCATACATCCGATGACTGTCCATGCGGATGCGTGAGAGCCGGCTCTACGGCCGACCACCCCTCAGACGAATCCCGCATGGCAAGGGAGCTCCCCCAGTGAAACTGCTACGAGTCGGCGCCCCCGGTGAGGAGCGGCCCGCCGTCCGCACCGACGACGGCCGGCTGCTGGATCTGTCCTCCGTGACTCCGGACATCGACGGCGTTTTCCTCGCCTCCGGTGGAGTCGACCGGGCCCGTGCGGCCGTTGCGGCCGGAGAACTGCCCGAGCTCGAACAGGACGGCCTGCGGGTGGGCGCACCCGTCACGCGCCCCGGCAAGGTCATCTGCGTCGGGCTGAACTACCGCGACCACGCCGCCGAGACCGGTGCGGCGATCCCGGCGCGCCCGGTGGTGTTCATGAAGGACCCGGGCACGGTCGTCGGCCCCTACGACGAGGTGTTGATCCCCCGCGGCTCGGTCAAGACCGACTGGGAGGTCGAGCTGGCGGTCGTCATCGGCCGGCGGGCCCGCTACCTCGACGGCCCTGAGGCCGCGCGGGCCGTGATCGCGGGGTATGCGATCAGCCATGACGTCTCGGAGCGGGAGTTCCAGCTGGAGTACTCGCCGCAGTGGGACCTGGGCAAGTCCTGCGAGACCTTCAACCCGCTCGGCCCGTGGCTGGTCACCGCCGACGAGGTCGGCGACCCGCAGAACCTCGGCCTGCATCTGAGCGTCAACGGCGTGAAGCGGCAGGACGGCCACACCAGCGACATGGTCTTCCCGGTCGACCACATCGTGTCGTACCTGAGTCAGTACATGGTCCTGGAGCCCGGCGACGTGATCAACACCGGTACACCCGCGGGTGTGGCCCTCGGCCTTCCCGGCACTCCCTTCCTGTGCCCCGGCGACACCGTCGAGCTCTCCGTCGACGGCCTCGGCAGCCAGCGCCAGACCTTCGCCCAAGCGTGAAAGGCAGCACCCCCTTGACTGCAACACCTGTACGGATCACCGCCGTCGACACCTACGACGTCCGCTTCCCTACCTCCCGGGAACTGGACGGCTCCGACGCGATGAACCCGGATCCCGACTACTCCGCCGCCTACGTCGTGCTCCGCACCGACGCCGGAGACGGACACGAAGGCCATGGCTTCACCTTCACCATCGGACGCGGTAACGACGTCCAGGTCGCCGCGATCGACGCGCTGCGGCCCCATCTCATGGGCCGTGACGTCCAGGAGCTGTGCGCCGACCCGGGCTCACTCAGCCGCGACCTGATCGGCGACAGCCAGCTGCGCTGGCTCGGCCCAGAGAAGGGCGTGATGCACATGGCGATCGGTGCCGTGGTCAACGCCGCGTGGGACCTGGCCGCCAAGCGGGAGGGCAAGCCGCTGTGGAAGCTGCTCGCCGACGCCGCCCCGGAGTGGCTGGTCTCCCAGGTCGACTTCCGCTACATCGCCGATGTTCTCACCCCCGAGGACGCGCTCACCCTCCTGCGCGAGGGCCGCCCAGGGCTTGCCGAGCGCGAGGCGATCCTGCGGGAGCGCGGCTACCCGGGCTACACCACCTCCCCGGGCTGGCTCGGCTACTCCGACGACAAGCTCACCCGGCTGGCCAAGCAGGCCGTCGCGGACGGCTTCACCCAGATCAAGCTCAAGGTCGGCGCCGACGTCGACGACGACATCCGACGCCTGCGCACCGCCCGTGCCGCCGTCGGCGACGACATCCGCATCGCCATCGACGCCAACCAGCGGTGGAACGTGGACGAGGCGATCGAGTGGACCAAGGCGCTCGCCGAGTTCGACCCGTACTGGATCGAGGAGCCCACCAGCCCCGACGACATCCTCGGACACGCCTCCGTACGGCAGGCGGTCTCCCCCGTGAAGGTCGCGACCGGCGAGCACGTGCAGAACCGCATCGTCTTCAAGCAGCTCCTCCAGGCCGGCGCCATCGACGTCCTCCAGATCGACGCGGCCCGCGTCGGCGGCGTCAACGAGAACCTCGCGATCCTGCTCCTCGCCGCGAAGTTCGGCGTGCCGGTGTGCCCGCACGCCGGCGGAGTGGGCCTGTGCGAGCTGGTGCAGCACCTGTCGATGTTCGACTACCTGGCGCTGTCCGGGACCACCGAGAACCGCGTGATCGAGTACGTCGACCACCTCCACCAGCACTTCACCGTGCCCGTGGTCATCCGCGACGGCCACTACACCGCGCCGCTCGCGCCGGGCTTCTCCGCCACCATGCACGAGGAGTCCATCGCCGAGTACCGCTACCCGGACGGCGCGTTCTGGGTGGCCGACCGCGCCGCTCAGGAGGATGCGGCATGACCGATCTGTCAGGGCTCAGGGCACTCGTCACCGGAGGCGCGTCCGGCATCGGGCTGGCCACGGCCCGCGCACTGGCGGCGCAGGGCGCGGCGGTGGCCGTGCTCGACCTCGATCCGGACGGCGCCGGCGCACCTTTGCTCGGTTTCAAGGCAGACGTCGGCGACGACGCCTCCGTGCGTGCCGCCGTGGACGCGGCGGTGACGCGGCTCGGGGGCATCGACATCCTCGTCAACAACGCGGGCATCGGGGCGGCGGGCACCGTCGAGGACAACACCGACGAGCAGTGGCACCGGGTCCTGGACGTCAACGTCCTCGGCATCGTCCGCACCACCCGCGCCGCTCTGCCCCACCTGCGCCGCTCCGCGCACGCGTCCGTCGTCAACACCTGCTCCATCGCGGCCACCGCGGGACTGCCGCAGCGTGCCCTGTACTCCGCCAGCAAGGGCGCCGTACTGTCGCTCACCCTGGCGATGGCCGCCGACCACGTCCGTGAGGGCATCCGTGTCAATTGCGTGAACCCCGGCACCGCCGACACCCCCTGGGTGTCCCGGCTGCTGGACGCCGCCGACGACCCGGAGGCCGAGCGCGCGGCCCTCGACGCCCGCCAGCCGATGGGCCGTCTGGTGTCCGCCGAGGAGGTGGCGGCCGCGATCGTGTACCTGGCGAGTCCGGGCGCGGCGTCCGTCACCGGCACCGCCCTCGCGGTGGACGGCGGCATGCAGGGACTGCGGCTGCGCCCGGTGGACCGGTCGTGAGGACCACCGCGCTGGGCGGCACCGCGGTACCGGTCTCGGAACTGGCGCTGGGCTGTGCCGCCCTCGGCAACCTCTTCCACCCGGTCACCGACGAGGCCGCCCACGCCACGGTGGACGCGGCCTGGGACGCCGGAATCCGCACGTTCGACACCGCGCCCCACTACGGTCTCGGCCTGTCGGAACGCCGGCTCGGCGCCGCGCTGCGGGACCGCCCCCGTGACACCTACACCCTCTCCACCAAGGTGGGCCGGCTCCTCGTGCCGCATCCGGGTGGCGGCGCGGGCGACGACCTCGCCCACGGCTTCGCCGTCCCGGCCACCCACCGCCGGGTCTGGGATTTCAGCGCCGACGGGGTGCTGCGCTCCATGGAGGCAAGCCTGGACCGTCTCCGCGTCGACCGCGTCGACGTGGCCCTGCTGCACGACCCGGACGACCACGTAGAGCAGGCGTTGCGCGAGGCGTACCCGGCACTGGAGCGGCTGCGCGCCGAAGGTGTGATCGCAGCCATCGGCGTCGGGATGAACCAGTCCGCGCTGCCCGCCCGGTTCGTGCGCGAGACCGACATCGACGTCGTGCTGCTGGCCGGCCGCTACACCCTCCTGGAACAGGACGGGCTCACCGAACTGCTCCCGGAGGCGGCCGCCCGCGGCCGGAGCGTGGTCATCGGCGGGGTGTTCAATTCCGGGCTGCTGACGGCTCCCCGGCCGGGCGCCACGTACGACTACGCACCCGCTCCGCAGCCGGTGCTCGACCGGGCGCTCAGGCTGCTGGCGGTCTGCGAGCGCCACGGCGTGCCGCTGCGGGCCGCCGCGCTGCGCTTCCCGTTCGGCCATCACGCGGTCGCGAGCGTCCTGACCGGAGCGCGGTCCCCGCTCGAGGTGCACGACACGGTGGAGCAGCTGGCTCGCCCGATTCCGGACGCGCTGTGGGACGAACTGCGCGCCGAGGGCCTGCTGGACCCGGGCGTTCCCGTCCCCGCCGCGACACCGGTAGGGGGAGCCATGCCGCCGAAGGAGCCCTCATGAAGGTCGCCCTGCACACCAAGGTCCGTGCCGACCGCGTCGAGGAGTACGACGCCGCGCACCAGGAGGTGCCCGATGAACTCACCGCCGCCATCCGCGCCGCGGGCGTGAGCGCATGGACGATCTGGCGCAGCGGAACGGACCTGTTCCACGTGCTGGAGGTCGAGGACTACCAGGCGATGATCGCCGAACTCGACAAGCTGCCCGTCAACATCGCCTGGCAGGCCCGGATGGCCGACCTGCTCGACGTCGTCCACGACTACTCCGCGCTGGGCGCGGACGCCTCGCTGCCGGTGGTGTGGCAGCTGTGACCCCAGCGGAGACGGGGCCCGGCATCGTGGACGCCCACCACCACGTGTGGGACCTGTCCGTCCGCGACCAGGACTGGATCAGCGGGGCCGAACTCGCCCCGCTGCGGCGCGACTTCACCCTCGCCGACCTGGTGCCGGAGGCCCGCGCCGCCGGTGTCACCGCCACGGTGCTGGTACAGACGATCACCGTGCCCGAGGAGACCCCGGAGTTTCTGGCCCTGGCCGCGGAGAGCGACCTGGTCGCGGGAGTCGTTGGCTGGACCGACCTGACCGCACCCGACGTCGCCGAGACCCTCGCGGACCTGCGCGCGGGCACCGGAGGGCAGCATCTGGTGGGCATCCGTCACCAGGTACAGGGCGAGCCGGACCCGCGCTGGCTCGTACGTCCGGACGTATTGCGCGGCCTTGCCGCGGTCGCGGAGGCGGGACTCGTCCACGACCTCGTGGTGCAGCCCCACCAACTCGAGGCGGCCGTCGAGGCCGCGCAGCAGTTGCCCGGCCTCACGTTCGTCCTCGACCACCTCGGCAAGCCGCCCATCGCCTCGGGCGAACTCGCCCCCTGGGCACAGCAGATCCGGCGCCTGGCCGCCCTCCCCAACACCGTCTGCAAACTCTCCGGCATGGTCACCGAAGTCGACTGGCACAGCTGGACCGTCGCGGCGCTCACCCCATACGCCGACACCGTGCTCGCCGCCTTCGGACCCGGGCGGCTGATGTTCGGCTCCGACTGGCCGGTCTGCCGGCTCGCCGCCACGTACGCCGAGGTGATCGCCGTAGCGAGCGAGTTGACGGCCGGACTCGGACCGGCCGAGCGCCACGACGTCTTCACCGGCACGGCCGTGCGGACCTACCACCTGCCCGTCCCCGCACCGCCGGCCCCGCACCAGGAAACCCCATGCGCATAGCCCTCTTCATCACCTGCTTCAACGACACGATGTTCCCCCGCACCGGTCGCGCGGTGACCGAACTGCTGGAACGCCTCGGCCACACCGTGGAGTTCCCGCAGGGCCAGACCTGCTGCGGCCAAATGCACTTCAACACCGGTTACCGCCCCGAGACCCTGCCCATGGTCCGCCGTTTCGCCGAGGTCTTCGCGGGCTACGACGCGGTCGTGGCCCCCTCCGGGTCCTGCGCGGGCATGGTGCGCGACCACCACCGCGTGGTGGCGGCCCAGTACGGCGACGCCGCCCTCGCCGAGGCGGTCGAGCAGGTGGTCCCGACGGTGTACGAGCTGTCGGAACTCCTCGTCGACGTCCTCGGCGTCACCGATGTCGGCGCCTACTTCCCGCACCGCGTCACCTACCACCCGACCTGCCATTCGCTGCGGATGCTCCGCGTCGGTGACCGGCCGCTCAGGCTGTTGCGCGCCGTGAAGGGCATCGACCTGGTCGAACTGCCCGACGCGGAGTCCTGCTGCGGCTTCGGCGGCACCTTCGCCCTGAAGAACGCGGACGTGTCCAACGCGATGCTCGCCGACAAGATGCGCCATGTGCAGGACACCCGCGCCGAGATCCTGTCCGCAGGGGACAACTCCTGTCTCACCCACATCGGCGGCGGCCTGTCCCGGCTCCGAACCGGCGTCGGCACGATGCACCTGGCCGAGATCCTGGCCGCCACGGAAGGGGACATGCGGTGAGCGGTGCCGACAACGTCGTATGGCTGGGCACTCCGGCCTTCCCCGAGGCGGCGCGCTCCGCGCTCGCCGACACCCGGCTGCGGACGAACCTGCGCCGCGCGACCGGCACCATCCGGGACAAGCGGCTGGCGGTCGCCGCCGAGCTGGAGGACTGGGAGGAACTGCGGGAGACGGCCGCGACGATCAAGAGTCACACCCTGCGCCATCTCGACCACCATCTCCTGCGCCTCGAGAAGGCGGTGACCGCCGCCGGGGGAGTGGTCCACTGGGCGGCGGACGCCGCCGAGGCCAACCGCATCGTCACGTATCTGGTGCAGCAGACCGGTGAGGACGAGGTCGTCAAGGTCAAGTCGATGGCGACCCAGGAGATCGGCCTCAACGAGGCGCTCGCGGACGCGGGCATCCGTGCCTACGAGACCGATCTCGCGGAACTCATCGTGCAGTTGGGCGGCGACCGTCCCTCGCACATCCTCGTGCCGGCCATCCACCGGGGCCGCTCCGAGATCCGGGAGATCTTCCGGCGCGAGATGGGGGAGTGGGGCAGGCCCGCCCCCGAGAACCTCACCGACGAGCCCCGTGACCTCGCCGAGGCGGCCCGGTTGCACCTGCGGGAGAAGTTCCTGCGCGCCAAGGTCGCCGTCTCGGGAGCCAACTTCGCGGCCGCCGACACCGGCACGATCGCCGTGGTGGAGTCGGAGGGCAACGGGCGGATGTGCCTGACCCTGCCGGAGACCCTGATCACCGTCATGGGCATCGAGAAGGTCCTGCCGTCCTTCGCCGACCTGGACGTGTTCCTCCAGCTCCTGCCCCGCTCGTCGACCGGTGAGCGGATGAACCCGTACACCTCGCTGTGGACCGGCGTCACCGAGGGAGACGGTCCTCAGAACTTCCACCTGGTGCTGCTCGACAACGGCCGTACCGCCACCCTCTCCGACGAGGTCGGCCGCCAGGCCCTCGCCTGCATCCGCTGCTCGGCCTGCCTCAACGTCTGCCCGGTGTACGAGCGCACGGGGGGCCATGCCTACGGTTCGGTCTACCCCGGGCCGATCGGAGCCGTCCTGACCCCGCAGCTCGTCGGCATCGAGAACGCGGCCTCGCTGCCCTTCGCCTCGACCCTGTGCGGTGCCTGTTACGACGCCTGCCCCGTGAAGATCAACATTCCGGAGGTGCTGGTCCACCTGCGCGCCGAGGCTGTGGAAGCCAAACGCCGGGGCCGGCTGCTCCCCACGACCGAAGGACTCGCCATGAAGGCGGCGGGCGCCGTCCTGGGCTCACCGCGGCGGCTGGCCGCCGTACAGCGCCTGGCCGCCGTGGGAGCCCGGCTGGTGGCCCGTGACGGCCGGATCGGCGCCCTGCCCGGTCCGTTCGCCGTCTGGTCCGGCACCCGGGACACCCCGGTGCCGGCCCGCGAGTCCCTGCGCGCCTGGTGGCGCCGTACGAGAACACCGACGAGTGAGGACGCCCGTACGGCGGCGGAGGGGAAGGCACGACGATGAACGGCCGCGAGAGTGTCCTGAGCGCGATTCGGGGAGCGCTGTCCGGAGTTCCCGGTTCCGAGCGCCCCGGGGACGTGCCCCTTGCGTCTGTCCAGCGCGCCGACCACGCGGGACCGGACGTTGTCGGACTGTTCGCCGAGCGTGCCGCCGAGTACCGCGCCACCGTGGTCCGTGTCCCGGCGACCGATGCCGCGGCCGCGGTCGGTCGTGCACTGGCCCGCACCGGCGCACGGTCCCTGGTGGTGCCGTACGGGCTTCCCGAGGACCTGGTTCCGCGGGGGCCCTGGTCCCTGCTGACGGATGTCCCGTCGCTGACGGTCGGACAACTCGACGCGGCGGATGCCGTGGTCACCACTGTCGCCACCGCCATCGCCGTGACCGGCACCGTGACGCTCGACCACGGTCCTGGCCAGGGGCGGCGGATCCTCACCCTGCTTCCGGACCAGCACATCTGTGTGGTCAGGGCGGACCAGATCGCTCCCGACGTACCCGAGGCACTGGGGCTGCTCGACCCCTACCGTCCGTTGACGCTGATCTCCGGCCCCTCGGCCACCAGCGACATCGAACTGGACCGTGTCGAAGGCGTGCACGGGCCCAGGACGCTCGACATCGTCGTGGTCGAGGACGCGTAGCCCGTCGATATACATCCCATGTGTGTCGCCCGTAACTTTAAGGCGAGTCGTCTTGAACTGGGGTTTTCTGAATTCTGTATCTTCGCTCTAGGCATGGTGCGTTGATGTGTCTGTTAATACATCCTATGTCCTTGGAGTCATGGGTAAGAAGTTCCCGTCCCCTGCGTACCTTCCCCCTCCAGGAGCCGCACGATGTCCTCCGCACCCCTCAGCAGGCGCTCCCTCATCAAGGCTGCCGCCCTCGCCTCCAACGGCGAGCTGAGTCCCAACGACCTCGACAGGTACAAGTCCCAGTACATCGACCCGATCGCGTCGATCCTGTCCGAATCCAAGTACGCGGCCTGCGGATCGCCACGGTCATCGAGCCCGACTCGCTGCCCAACCTGGTCACCAACGCCGGCGGCAGTGTGGCCATGAAGGCCAACGGAAACTACGAGAAGGGCGTCTCCTACGCCCTGGACAAGCTGGGCGCCATCCCGAACGTCTACCACTACATCGACGCCGGCCACCACGGCTGGCTCGGCTGGGACAGCAACCTCGCCCCCGCGGTGCGGGAGTTCGCCAAGGTCGCGACGACGAACGGCGCGAGCGTGAAGGACGTGACCGGCTTTATCGTCAACACTGCGAACTACCGTCCCACCAAGGAGCCGTACCTCAAGGTCACCGACACGGTGAACGGTCAGACCGTACGCCAGTCGAAGTGGGTGGACTGGAACCAGTACGTGGACGAGCAGTCCTTCGCCCAGGCGATGCGCGACAAGCTCGTCGCGGCCGGATTCGATTCCGGACTCGGCATGCTGATCGACACCTCGCGCAACGGCTGGGGCGGCTCCGCCCGGCCCAGCGGCCCCGGAACGCAGACCATCGTGGACGGCTACGTCGACGCCGGCCGCATCGACCGGCGCATCCACGCCGGCAACTGGTGCAACCGGAGCGGCGCAGGCATCGGCGAACGGCCGACCGCGGCTCCGGCCGCCGGTATCGACGCCTACGTGTAGGTCAGGCCGCCGGGGGAGTCGGACGGCAACAGCGCCGCCGTTCCCCATGACGAGGGCAAGGGCTTCGACCGGATGTGCGCCCCGACGTACGGCGGCAATCCTCGCAACGGCAACAACCCCACGGGCGCATTGCCGAACTCGCCGCTGGCCGGACGCTGGTTCTCCGCCCAGTTCCAGCAGCTGGTCCAGAACGCCTACCCGCCGCTGCCGTGACCTGCTGACGCGGTGCGCGACCGCCGGGGTCGGTTCCGGCTCGGCCCTGAGCCGAGGGTCGGATCCCGGCGGATCCAGCGCTCTGCGCCGCGAACTCGACACGGCAATCGGCTCGGGTGGACGTGGCGTTCGGTTCTGCCCGGGGTGGCGGGCCGGCATCCTGCTCAGACGAAGACGGCATGGGCGGCGGAGACGACGAAACACTCGCACACACACCGGGAGGCCACCAACGATTGAGACCACTGCAATACCAAGGCTGGGGGCAGCAGCCGATCGCGACTCCTGACGGACGGGATTCGGCCTCAAGGTCTGGTCTGCTGGCGATCCGGTAGGGAAGCCCGCTCAGCCCGCACAGGGTGTGAGCGGGCAGGTGCCGGTCATGCTGCGTCAGGAAGGGGCCGTCGGGCGACCTCGTGGGCCTCGTCGGGTGGCACGCCCAGCATGCGCAGGACCATCTCGGCCAGGTTCACCGCGGCCTCGTCACCGTCCAGGTCGGGGCGGGCGAACCGCAGCTCCACCAGGGACAGCAGGGTCCCGCCCAGTGCGGACAGGGCGACCGCGGGGTCGAGGGCGGTGAAGCGGCCGGAGGCCATGCCGATCTCGAGGTCACGCAGTGCCCGCCGGACCAGACCGTTGTCCGAGTGGAGGTGTCCGAGGCCGCGACGGCGCAGGACCTGCATCAGCTCCGGGTGCGAGTCGGCCATGCGGGCGCTGAGCCGGAAGCCCGCCGCGACGAGTTCGGCCGGGTCGTCGATCCCGGCCAGGCGCTCGTCGAAGCTCTGGCCGAACTCCTCCAGGGCGTCCACCACCGCCGCCTCGAACAACTCGGTCTTCGACTGGAAGTGGTTGTAGAAGGAGCCGAAGCCGACGTCGGCGCGCTCCGCGATCGCCTGGATGCTGGCCCCGGTGTCCCCGGTCTCGGCGAGTATCTGCCGGGCGGCACGAATGAGGGCGCCACGGGTCTCGGCGCGGCGCCGTTCGAACCGGTTGCTGGGCGGGGCTGACGTAGGCATGCGCGGAGTCTACCCACGAGGGCGATGACGGCAGCAGGTCTGATGAATTCATCATTTCCCTCGGTGAACGTCTTGACGACGAAGCTGTCAAACTTGATGATTTCATCATTACGGCAATGTTGCTGGAGGGCACCATGTCTGAAACCCGCGTCCACGGTCCTGCTGCCAGGACGGCCCACCAGGATCTGCACAGCGAACGAGGAGCCCTGCGCGGCGAACACCCAGGACGCTCCCGCAATCCCGTGATCAAGGTGGCCGACCTGGCCTGGCTGGAGTTCGAGAAGCCCGACCTGGAACGGGCCGAGGTCTTCGCCCGGGACTTCGGCTTCGGCGTCGCCGCGCGCACCGAGAGCGAGCTGTGGCTGCGCGGCACCTTCGCCGGCACACCGTGCGTGGTGATCCGGCGCGGGCGGCGTTCCTCCCGGTTCATCGGCCCGGCGTTCCGCGCGGCGGAGCGGGCCGATCTGGACCGCCTGGCGCGGGCCACCGGCACCGACGTGCGCGACGTGGGCGTGCCCGGCGGAGGCAAGGCCGTCGATCTGCTCGACCCCTCGGGCTTCCCGGTGCGGGTGGTGCACTGCGGCGAGCAGCTTCCCGCGCTGCCCGAGCAGCAGCCGCTGCTGCTCAACTTCGGTACCGAGCACCGCCGTACGAACGCCACGCAGCGCCCGCCGCGCGAGCCGTCCCGCATCCAGCGGCTGGGGCATGTGGTGCTGGAGACAAGGGTGTTCGCCCAGGCGCTGTCCTGGTATCTGGACACCCTCGGGATGATCGTCTCCGACTTCCTGTTCCTCGACGGACAGCGGGACCGCGGCCCCACCATGGCGTTCATCCGCTGCGACCTCGGCAGCGTGCCCGCCGATCACCACACCCTGGCGATGCACCTGGGGCCGGGGACCGGTTATGTCCACTCCGCCTACCAGGTCACCGACCTGGACTCGATCGCCGCCGGCGGCGAATACCTGAAGGAGCGCGGCTACCGACGCAGCTGGGGTATCGGCCGGCACATCCAGGGCAGTCAGCTGTTCGACTACTGGCGGGATCCCGACCGCTTCATGCTGGAGCACTTCGCCGACGGCGACCTGTTCTCCTGTGACGTCGAACCCGGATGGGCGCCCATGTCGACGACCGGGCTGGCCCAGTGGGGGCCGCCCGCCACGCGTGACTTCCTCGGCGCGAGCCCCTCCCCGCAGCGGATCCGCCAGGTCATCCAGGCCCTGCGCGGTGACAACGAGATGGACCCGGCGCGCCTGCTCGGTCTGCTCAAGGCCACCAAGTCCTGAACCCCCAACCCCCCTCACAAAGGCACTGACATGAGCACCAACGTCCTGCGCACCGCCGAAGGATGGTGGGTCGTCCTCGGCGACCGGGCCGTCCCCGTCGACACCAAGGCCGTCACCACCGCCGAGCTGATCGCCGACCGTGACGCCGTACAGGAGGCGGCTGTCTCGGGTGACGCGGGCACGCCCGTCGCCGGCCTGGTCGCCCTCTCGCCGGTCACGAGTCCCTGCCGGGTGGTCGCCCAGATGGTCAACTACCGCAGCCACGCCCGCGATTCGGGTTTCACCGGGGACATCCCGCCCGCCTTCTTCCGCAAGGCGTCCGGCTCGGTCAGCGGACCCGGCGACGCCATCGTGCGCCCCGAGCACGTGAGGTTCCTCGACTACGAGATCGAACTCGGCCTGGTCATGGGCGTGCCCTTGCCGGTGGGGACCGTGGTCGAGGAACGGGACCTGCCGTCGTACGTAGCCGGCCTGGTGATCACGAACGACGTCAGCGCCCGCGACGTACAGCTGACGAAGACGCAGTTCTACGAGAGCAAGTCCTACCCGACCTTCACCCCGACCGGGCCCCACCTGGCCCTTCTGGAGCCGGAGGACTTCGCCCATCTCCTCGATCTGCGGCTGAAGTTGAGCGTCAACGGCGACCTGCGTCAGGACCGCACCCTCGCCGACATGATCGTCCGCCCGGCCCAGGCCCTCACCCTGCTGGCCCGGTTCCAGGCCCTCGATGCCGGCGACCTGCTGCTGACCGGCACACCTGGCGGCACGGCCCTCAAGGCCCCGCCCAAGCCCGTCGAGAAGATCGGCGCGCTGCTGCCGCCCGCCGTGAAGTGGAAGGCGTTCTTCAAGTCCCAGGCGAAGAACCCGCACTACCTGCACCCAGGTGACGTGATCACCGCGACGATCGCGACCCCCGACGGCCGGATCGAGCTCGGCGAGCAGCGCACGCCCGTCGCCGACCCGCGACAAGACCCGAAGTGAGCCGCACGTGACCCTCGAACGCAACGGGACGGACGTACCCGTGGTGATCATCGGCGCCGGACCGGTGGGCGTGACCGCCGCCCTCCTCCTCGCCCGGCGTGGCGTCCGCAGCGTCGTCCTCGAACGGCACCAGGACGTCTACCCGCTCCCGCGCGCCGTCGCCACCGACGACGAGGTGCGCCGGATCCTCCAGGCCGCGGGTGTGGGGGAGGAGTTCGCCGCGATCGCCCGACCGGCGCACGGGCTGCGGCTGCTGGACGCCCGGCACCGGGTGATGGCCGAGTTCCGGCGCTCCGAGCACGGCCACCACGGCTACCCCCAGACCAGCATGTTCGACCAGCCGGAGCTGGAACGACTGCTGCGTGACGCCCTGGCCCGGCACCCGGAGTGCGAACTGCGCAGCGGCGCGGAGGTCACCGGCATCGGCCCGGACACCGCCGGCCCCGTGCGCGTGACCTACCGCGACGACGACGGCGAACACCAGCTGTGGGCCGAGGCGGTCCTCGGCTGCGACGGCGCCAACGGCCTCACCCGCGACGCCATCGGCGCCGTATGGGAGGACCTGCGCTTCGAGGAACGCTGGACCGTCATTGACGTCCGGACGAAAGCCGACGTCCGCTGCTGGGAGGGCGTCGACCAGGTCTGCGACCCGCACCGCCCGGCGACCTTCATGCGCGTCGGCGAGCACCGCTACCGCTGGGAGTTCCGGCTGGGGGACGGCGAGACGCCGGTGCGTGAGCTGGTCGCTCCGTGGCTGCCGCCTTCCTACGACGGGGACTTCGAGGTCGTCCGTGAGACGCAGTACACCTTCCGGGCACGGATCGCCGACCGGTGGCGCCGGGACCGGGTCTTTCTCCTCGGCGACGCCGCCCACCTCACCCCGCCGTTCATCGGGCAGGGGCTGTGCGCGGGCCTCAAGGACGCCTACAACCTCACCTGGAAGCTCGCCCGCGTCCTCGAACAGGGCCGCAACGAGCCGCTGTTGGACACCTACGAGCGCGAACGCAAGCCGCACGCCCGGCAGATGATCCGGCTCGCGGTCGCCATGGGCTGGGCCATGACCGGTGGACAGGACGGTGCCGCCGTGCTGCGCCGCAGACTCCTGGCCGCGGCCTGCCGCATACCCGGACTGACCGCGGCGGCCGGCCGCGACCTCAGCCCGCCCCTCACCGCCGGGCCCCTCGTCCGACGGCGCATCCGCAGAGGTCTGGTGGGCACCCACTGCCCGCAACCCTGGATCACCGCCGACGGACGGCGAACCCGCCTCGACGAGGTGCTCGGCGACTCCTTCGCCGTGCTGACCGCCGCCGAACCCTGGTCCTCGCTCGACACCGTCGCCCACGGGCTCGGCGGCCGGGCGATCTCCGTGACCGACCTGGGCGACGACGGCACACTCGCCGCCTGGCTGCACGCGGGCCGGGCGGACGCCGTACTGCTGCGCCCCGATCGCGTCGTCATGGACGTCGTCCCCGCCGGCGGGCGCGACTTCACCGACACCGCCGCCTGGGCGGCCCTCCTGCACACGACGCGCAGCCTTCTCCCGCCCCGACGGACCGCCGACGACCACCTTCTGAGGAGCGCCACACGATGACCCTGCCCTTCATGACGCCCGATCCGCAGGCCATCGCGGACAGCAACATCACGGACTTCGCCCGCCACGCCGGGATGGCCGGCCGCGACTACGCGGCCCTGCACCAATGGTCGGTCACCGATCTGGAGGGCTTCTGGGGCGCGGTGTGGGAGTACTTCGACATCGACGCGGACACGCCGTACGAGCGCGTGCTGGCGGAGGAGACCATGCCGGGCGCCCGCTGGTTCCCCGGCGCCACTCTCAACTACGCCCACCACGCCCTGCGGAACCTCGCCGACGACGGCGTGGCGATCATCGCCCTCGACGAGACCGGCTCCTGCTACGAGGTGACCGGGCGCCAGCTGCGAGCCCAGGTCGCTGCCGTCGCCGCCACCTTGCGCGAGCTGGGCGTCGGCGAGGGCGACCGGGTCGTGGGCTACCTGCCCAACACCCCGCACGCGATCGTGGCCTTCCTCGCCGCCGCGAGCCTGGGCGCGGTGTGGTCGGTGTGCGGACAGGATTACGCCCCCAAGGCGGCCGCCGACCGCTTCGCCCAGCTCGAACCCACCGTCCTGATCGCAGCCGACGGCTACTTCTTCAACGGCACCGGCCACGACCGCCGCGACGCCACCCTCGAACTCGCCGGCGCGCTTCCGACCTTGAAGGCAACCCTGCTGGTGAACCATGTGGGCCTGCCCTGGCCGTCACGGGCATACCTGTCGCCGGTGGTGCCGTGGGAGGAAGCGGCCACCCGCACCGAGGAACTGTCCTGCACGCCGGTGCCGTTCGATCACCCCCTGTGGGTGGTGTTCTCCTCCGGCACGACCGGCCTGCCGAAGGGCATCGTGCACGGCCACGGCGGCGTCCTGCTGGAGCACCTCAAAACCCTCGGCCTGCACTCCGACCTGGGCCCCGGAGACCGCCTCCTGTGGTACACCACCACCCACTGGATGATGTGGAACCTCGTCGCCTCCACCCTGCTGACGGGTGCCACGACCTGCACGTACGACGGCAGTCCCGCACCCCTCGCCCACCCCGACACCCTGTGGAGGCTGGCCGCGCGCCACCGGGTGACCGTCTTCGGCACCAGCCCCCCATACCTGCTGGGCATGGCCAAGTTCGGCGTCGACCCCTCGGTGTACGACCTGTCCTCGATCCGCGTGGTCGGCTGCACCGGCTCCGCCCTGCCCGCCTCCGCCTATCCCTGGGTCCGCGACCATGTCGGCGACCACGTGCTGCTCGCGTCGATCAGCGGAGGGACGGACGTCGTGTCCGGCTTCGCGGGCAGCGCACCCAACACCCCGGTCTGGGCCGGGGAGTTGTCCGCACCCCACCTCGGCGTGGCCTTGGCCGCATACGACGCCGAGGGCTTTGCGGTGGTGGATCAGGTCGGCGAGCTGGTCGTCACCCGCCCGATGCCGTCGATGCCGCTGTACTTCTGGAACGACCCGGAGGGCACCCGCTACCGCGACGCCTACTTCTCCTCCTACCCCGGCGTGTGGCGGCACGGCGACTGGATCACCGTCACGGGCCACGGCTCGGTGATCGTCCATGGCCGCTCCGACAGCACGCTGAACCGCAACGGTGTCCGGCTGGGCAGCGCCGACATCCACGACGTCGTCGAACGCCTGCCCGAGATCATCGAGGCACTGGTCATCGGCGCGGAGCAACCCGATGGCGGCTACTGGATGCCGCTGTTCGTGGTCCTCGCGGCCGGGGTGACCCTCGATGACGCCCTCCGCGAGAAGATCCGCGACGCCATCCGCACCGGTGCCTCACCGCGCCACGTGCCCGACGAGATCCTCGAGGTGCCGGGAGTTCCGCACACCCGCACGGGCAAAAAGCTCGAAGTCCCGGTCAAGCGCCTGCTCCAGGGCGCCCGGGTTGAGCAGGTCGTCAACCCGGCGGTCGTGGACGCCCCCGACCTGATCGAGCACTACGCCCGCCTGGGCGCCGAACACCGTAGCCGGAAGAGCGCCGAGGTATGAGAACGGCCCAGATCACCGTCGCTTTCAGGAGGGAGCGGATGCCTTCTCCCTGGTCGACGCGGCCTCAGCCCCTGTAGACGATCTCCGCCTGGTCGCGCTGGGTGGTGTGCAGCTCCCAGTAGACGGAGGAGACTGCCTCGGGCGCGGCCGCCTTCAGATTCGGGTCGATCGAGCTGCCGTCGAGCGCCACGTCGATGGCGACGTGGGCGGCCTGGATGCCGGTGCCGTCCAGTTCCTTGTGCAGGTTGACCACCCAGTTGCGCAGTGCCGCGGCGGCGGCGTTGACATTGCCGACCATCGGCAGCGGGTCGAGGGAGCCGGCGCCGGTCGTGTAGAGCAGGGTGCCCGAGCCGGCCTCGCGCATCGCGGGTAGTACGGCCTTGGTGGCGGCCATGGCCCCGTACAGCTGGACCTCGATCTCGTGCTGGATGTGGGAGGGGTCGCTCTCGGCCGGACTGGCCAGCACGGTGGATTCCACGGCGAGCGGGGAGTACTCGAGGACGTCGATGCCGCCGAACCTGGCGGCGGCGTCCTTGAGTGCCTGGGAGAGTGCGTCATGGTCGAGGACGTCAGCGGGGAAGGCGGCGGCCGTGATCCCCTCGGCGGTGAGCGTGGCGACGAGGCCGTCGAGCTTGGCGCGGTTGCGGGAGATGAGGGCGACGTCGAGCCCCTGGGAGCCGAAGGTGCGGGCGATGGCCATGCCCATCTGGGGGCCGGCTCCGATGATGGCGATGCTGGTCACAGCGAACCTTTCGTAAGGCGCGGTAGGGAAGCAAGATTCGGATAGACCTATCCGTTTCGGAAACGGATAGGTCTCTCCGACTCGCTGAAGCCAGGCTAGCACCAAAAGCGGATAGGTCAATCCGATTGCCGAGAAGGTGCTGCGTTGGGGCGCGGGCGCGGCGCCACGTCACCAGCCCGTGAGGTCCACCGCGGCGACGCGCCTTCCGGGCAGGTCCGGGGTGCCCGGGATCGGGGTGGGGGCCGGGTGTCCGTGCAGCACTGCCGTGACATTGCGGGCAGCCAGGTCCACCATCGCGGCGCGGGTCGCCTCGGTCGCCGAACCGACGTGTGGCAGCACCACCAGATGCGGCTCATGGAGCAGCGGGTCAGAAGGGTCTGTACGCGGCTCGCCTGTCATCACGTCCAGTCCCGCCGAGTGCAGCTGTCCTCGGTGCAGGGCCACCAGCAGGGCCTGTTCGTCCACCACGCCACCGCGTCCGGTATTGACCAGGGTCGCGGTCGGCTTCATCAAGGCGAGTTCGGCGGTGCCGATCATGCCCTTGGTCTCTTCCGTCAGTGGGGTGTGCACGGACACCACGTCGCTGGTCCGCAGCAGTTCGCCGAACGGTACCCAGCGGGACAGCTCGTCCTCTTCCTTGCGCCGCGGGTGGTGGTGCTGCACGCGCATGCCGAAGCCGGCGGCCCTGCGGGCGACGGCACGGGCGATCTGGCCGTAGCCGATCAGCCCGAGGGTGGCTCCGTGCACGTCGAGCCCGAGGAACGCGTCCATGCGGAAGGCGCCCCATGCACCGCGGCGCAGCGCGTCAGCGGCGGCGGGCAGGCGACGTCGGGCCATGAGGATGAGTGCCATCGCGACGTCGGCGGTGGTGTCGGCGAGCACCTCAGGGGTGTGGGTGACGACGACTCCTCGTGCCACGGCGGCTGCGACGTCGACACCGTCGTAGCCCATTGACGCGAGAGCGACGACCCGCAGGCCGGGCCCCGCCGCGTCGAGCAGCGCCGCGTCGACGCGGTCGGCGCCCAGGACGAGCATGCCCTCGCAGCCCCGGACCAGCCCGGCCAGCTCGGCGGGCGTCGGCGGTGCGGTTCCCGCCCAGGCGGTGACATCACAGCGGGCGGAGAGGCGCTCGACGCCCTCTCCTGGAAGGCCGTTGCGGCTGACCGCCACGCGGGGGCGGTGGGAGGGTGTGCCGGACATGCGGAACTCCGTTTCGGGTGGCGGAATCAAGAGCGCGCGGGAGAGGGCGAAACGGCGTCAGTTCGATGTCGGCTCGCCGAAGTCGAGCAGCACCTTGCACGAGCGGGCGGGGTCGGCCGCGAGCTCGAACGCCTCCTGGGTGCGGGTCACCGGGACCACGGAGGTGACCACCGGCTCGACGGCCAGGCGGCCGTCGGACAGCGCGTGCAGGACCTCGGCGAGCTCGTTGTCGAAACGGAAGGAGCCGACGAGGCGCAGTTCCCGGGTGATCAGGGCGTTGGCCGCCACCGGAGTGTCCCCGGGCGGCAGCAGGCCGAGGCCCACCACGAGGCCTCCCCGGTCGACCCCGTACACGCAGGTGCGCAGGCCCGCGGGGCTGCCCGAGGACTCGATGGCGATGTCCGCGGCGAGTTCCTCCAGGTGGTCGGCTCCGACGCCGACCCGTACGGCCGAGGTGGCCCCCACCTGCTTGGCCACGGCCAGCGGCGCCTCGTGCATGTCGGTCACGGTGATGTCGGCCGCGCCCGCGGCCCGCAGCGAGGCGACCACCAGACAACCGATGGGGCCCGCGCCGGTGACCAGCACCCGCTTCCCCCGTACGTCGCCGGCCTGCCGTACGGCGTGCCATGCGACCGCGGCGGGCTCGGCCACCGCGGCCAGCCGCAGGTCGAGACCCTCCGGCAGCGCGAACACCCGTCCCGCGGGCACGACGAGAACGTCGGCGAAGCCGCCCTGTACATGAGGGTTCCTGGCGGCGCTCCCCAGATAGCCGGCGTCCAGGCAGGTGTTGCGTCGACCCGCGTGGCACTGCCGGCACTGCCCGCAGGAAGCCAGTGGGTGTACGGCCACCGGGGTCCCCGGCGGCGGCGCCTGGACGCCGGGACCCGCCTCGCGCACCCGGCCCACGATCTCGTGGCCGAGCACCAGCGGTTCGCGGAGCCGGAACTCCCCGACGGCTCCGTGGCGCCAGTAGTGCAGGTCGGAGCCGCAGATGCCGCCGTACTGGACGTCGACCGCCACCTCGCCCGGGCCGGGCACCGGTACCGGGCGCTCCTCCAGACGGAGGTCTCCTGCGCCATGCGCCACCACGGCTCGCATCGTCGCTGAGTCCATGTTCTCGTCCCGCTCTCTGCCGAACACTTCGGCTGCTTCGGTTGGTTGCGTGTCTGCGTGCGGTGGTCGGCCGTGAGGGTCCTGGATCGCAGTGCGTTCAGACGACCGCGGTCAGTCCGCCGTCGACGGCGATCACCTGACCGTTGACGAAGTCCGACGCAGGCGCCGCGAGCCACACCAGCGTGCCGACCAGGTCCTCGACCGTGGCCCAGCGGCCGGCCGGGGTGCGGCCTCGGATCCATGTGTCGAAGGCCGGGTCGTCCACCAGGGGCCGGGTCAGCTCGGTGACCACGTAGCCGGGGGCGAGTGCGTTGACGGTCAGTCCGGATCCGGCCCACTCCGCGCACATGCTGCGCGTCAGCATCGCCAGGCCTCCCTTGGAGGCCGCGTAAGCGGCGATGCCCGGCCGGGCGAGCCACGTCTGGACGGAGCAGATGTTGACGATCTTTCCGTGGCCGCGCTCGACCATGGCGGCGGCCACCGTGCGGCCGACCAGGAAGGCGCTCGTGAGGTTGGTGTGCAGCAGCCGTTCGAAGTTCGCCGCCGAGACCTCCAGCAGCGGCTCGCGGTGCTGCACACCGGTGTTGTTGACGAGGATGTCCAGCGGGCCCAGGCCGTCCTCGATCTCCCGGACCGCGCGTCGTACGGCCGTCTCGTCGGTGACGTCGAAGGCCGCCGTGTGGACCTTGGCCCCGGTCTTCTCGGCCAGTTCCTGCCGCGCGCGCTCCAGCGCACTTGCGTCGCGGCCGTTCAGGACGAGTTCGGCGCCCGCCTCGGCCAGTCCGGCGGCGAGGGCGGCTCCGATGCCTTTGCTGGAGCCGGTCACCAGGGCGCGGCGGCCGGTGAGGTCGAACAGTGCGGGAGCCTTCACGGCCGTACCTCCAAGGGAGCGTAGTAGTGCATCAGCGCGGCGTTGTCGGCGTCGCCGTGGCCGGCAGCGGTGAGCCAGCGGTGCAGTTCGGCGACAGCGGTGGTGACGGGCATGGGCACGCCTGCGGAGCGTGCGTGGTCGCGGGCGGCGTCGAGATCTTTGACCATGTTGCTGATCCGTCCGGTGGGGGAGAGGTCGGCGTCGGCGAACTTCACGAAGAACTCTTGCAGGAGCGCGGAGTCGGCTCTGCCTCCGGTGAGCGCGGTGAGCACCTGCCGGGGCGGAAGGCCGGCCGCCCGCACCAGGGCGGCCGCCTCGGCGAGTGCGGCGAATCCGCAGCCGACCAGCACCTGGTTGACGGCCTTGACCAGCTGACCGGCACCGGCGGGCCCGAGATGCGTCAGCCGCGAGGCCAGCAACCCGAGGAGGGGGAGTGCGCGTTCGACGTGCTCCACTTCGCCGCCCAGCATCAGCGTCAGCTCGCCGCGCTCGACGGCCGGAGCGCCGCCCGACAGCGGGGCGTCGACCCAGCCGGCGCCCAGTTTCGCGGCACGCTCGGCGAACTCGCGTGTGCGGCCGGGGTCGATGCTCGACATGTCGATCACCAGCACACCGTCCGGAGCCCCGGTCAGGATCCCGCCCGGTCCGAAGACCGCCTGTTCCACGATCCGTGCGGTGTTGAGGGAGAGGATCACCACTCCCGAGGGGGAAAGCCGGGCCGGTGACTGCGCTGTGGCGGCCCCGTCCCGGGCGAGCTCGGCGACGGCCTCCGGCCTGATGTCGTAGACGCGCACCGCGCGCTCGCAGTCGAGCAGCCGTCGCGCGATGGCGGAGCCCATGACTCCGAGCCCGGCCACGCCGACCTCTGTATCTGGTGACACTCGACCTCCTGAACGAAATACTGTGCGTAGACCAACATATTGACCAACGGGACACGAGAAGGCAATGCATAGCGCTGTGATCTAGGCAAAGCCACGCCTCTGCGTACAGCATGTTGGAAACAGATCGACATGCTGTTAACGTCCCCCCGTCTACTGAGCCGCCGAAACGGAGACCGCCATGAACGAGGTCGGCGAAGTGGTGCTCGGCATCGACCTGGGCACCACCGCCACCAAGGTGGTCGCGGTGAACGCCGCATACCGCCCGGTGTCGACCGTCGAACGCCCGGCCCCCTTGCGCACCGGACGGGCCGGCGAGGCCGTCCACGATCCCGCGACCGTGCTCGCCGGGGCCGCCGACGCGGTACGCGAGAGCGTGGAGCAGTGCGGGCGACGGGGATTGACCGTGCGGGGGCTGTCGTTCAGCGCCGCCCTCCACACCCTCCTCGCCCTCGACTCCTCCGGCGAACCGCTCACCCCCGCCCT
Source organism: Streptomyces canus (assembly GCF_001514145.1). Lineage (GTDB taxonomy): Bacteria > Actinomycetota > Actinomycetes > Streptomycetales > Streptomycetaceae > Streptomyces > Streptomyces canus. The sequence continues at coordinate 530,529 of NZ_KQ948656.1, read as the reverse complement.
GAGCTGGGCCGACACCCGTGCGGCGGACACCGCCCGGCGGCTGCGTGCCGAGCGCGGGGCAGCACTCCACCGTGCGACGGGCACCCCCGTGCACCCCATGTCGCCGATGGCCAAGCTCGCCTTCTTCGCCGAGCAAGAGCCAGAGCTGTTCGCGCGTACGGCCGCCTGGTGCGGCATGAAGGACTACGTCCTGTCCTGGTGCACCGGCCGACTCGTCACCGACCTCTCGTGTGCCTCGGCGACCGGGCTGCTGGACATCCACACCGCCGACTGGCACCGGCCGGCGCTCGAGGCGGCCGGGGTGGTCGGCGAACGTCTCCCCGAACTCGTGCCGCCCACCGCCGCCTTCCCGCTGCTGCCCGGCCCTGCCGCCGCACTCGGCCTGCCCGCCGGGCTGCCCGTGGTCGCCGGTGCCGGAGACGGACCACTCGCCAACCTCGCGGTCGGTGCCACCGCCCCCGCCACGGCCGCGCTGTCGCTCGGCACCAGCGGCGCGCTGCGCGTCGTCCGCGACCGGCCGGGCGTGGACGACAGGTGCCGCGTCTTCTGCTACCACCTCGCCGACGGGCTGTGGGTGCTCGGCGGAGCGGTCAGCAACGCCGGAGTCGTCGCCCAGTGGGCCGCCGAGTCCTTCGGTGGCGTCGACGTGGCCGACCTGCTGAAGGAGGCCGCCGAGGTCGAACCTGGTTCCGAGGGCCTGATCGCGTTGCCCCACCTCCTCGGCGAACGCGCCCCCTGGTGGGATCCCGACGCCCGCGGCGCCCTCGTCGGACTGCGCCGCGGCCACGGCAGAGCGCACATGACCCGGGCCATGATCGAGGGCGTCGGACAGCAACTGGCGCTGGTACGGGACTCGGTGGTCGCGGCCGGGACGCCGATCGCCTCGGTGCGGGCCACCGGCGGGGCACTGCGGTCGTCGCTGTGGGCGGAGATCGTCGCGGCGGCTCTCGACATGCCGTTGGAGATCACCGACGACACGGCCGGCTCCGGGTTCGGCGCGGCCCTCCTCGGCTGGCGAGCCATCGGCGCCGTGCCCCACCTCTCCGCCCTGCCCGCCGATGTCTGGGCCCGTCCGCACCGCACCGTCCTCCCCGACCCGGTCGCCGTGCGGAGGATGGCGCAGTCCCGGCCGGGGCTGGAGCGGTGCTACGAGGTGCTGCGCGCCCTCTCCGCCTAGGGCGTTCTTCGCAACCAGCGCCGTCCGCCCGAAGGGCACACCCGACGACGCGGCGAGCTTGCGTGCCGGGCGCCGCCGGGCAGACGGGACCTTCGAAACACGCCCCGGCACCGCGGCACCGGAGCGGCCACGGAGCCCGCGCCGCTCGACGCGTGACGGGTGCGGTGACCGCGGCCCCCGCACCCTGTCGCAGCTGTCCATGAAGAACGCCGGTCCGGCGGTGACCCGGGTGGGGGTCAGGCCGAGTCGGCGGAGACGGTGGACGCCGCGTGCACGGCGTGTCCGCCGAACTGCTGACGCATCGCGGCGAGCGCCTTCAGCTGGGCGGCGTCCGGCTTGCGGGAGGCGAAGCGGGCGAAGAGCGCGGCGGTCATGGCGGGGGCGGACACCGCCAGGCGTACCGCCTCCTCGACCGTCCAGCGACCCTCGCCGGAATCGTCGACCCGGCCGGAGAGACCGGCCAGGTCCGAGTCCTGTTCCAGGGCACGGACCAGGAGGTCGAGCAGCCAGGACCGGACGACGGTGCCGTGCCGCCAGGAAGCGAGCACCTTGGGCACGTCGGGGACGTACTCGCTGGCCTCCAGCAGTTCGTAGCCCTCGGCAAGGGCCTGCATCATGCCGTACTCGATGCCGTTGTGAACCATCTTGGCGTAGTGTCCGGCGCCCACCGGGCCGGCGTGGCAGATGCCGTCCTGTGCCGGGGCGAGGGACTCCAGGAGCGGCCAGACGCGCCGGACGTGCTCGTCGGCGCCGCCGCACATCACGCCGTAGCCGTTCTCCCGGCCCCAGACGCCGCCGCTGACACCGCAGTCGACGTATCCGACGCCGTGTTCGGCGAGCATCCGCGCGTGCTCGGTGTCGTCGGTGAAACGCGAGTTGCCGCCCTCCACCACCACATCGCCCGCGGACAGCAGGCCGGTCAGGTGCCGGAGCGCCTCACGTGTGGGATCACCGGCCGGGAGCATCAGCCAGACCACGCGGGGGGCGGCGAGCTTGCCGACCAGTTCCTCCAGGGAGTTGACGCCACGGTCCGGCGAGGTGCGGCTGTAGCCGATCACCTCGTGGCCGCAGTCGCGCCAGCGGGCCGCCATGTTGCCGCCCATGCGGCCGAGACCGACGATTCCAATCTGCATTGCTCAGTCCTTCGAGGTGTGGTGCGGGCGTGAGGGACTGTTGTCCTCACGCAACAGCCGGAGGACGACGCTGTTGTCCAGGTCGCCGAGGCCTCGGTCGTCGATCGCCGCGTACAGGCGGGCGACGGAGGTGGACAGCGGCAGCTCGACGTGCGCGTGCGCGGCACTGTCCAGCACGAAGCCGAGGTCCTTGTGGAGATAGCGGGCGGGGCCCGAGGGGGTGAAGTCGCTGTCGGCGAGGTGACGGCGCTTTTGCGCGAGCACCTCCGAGGAGGCGAGTCCGCCGGCCAGCACCTCCAGCAGGGCGGCCGGGTCGAGGCCACCGTGCTCGCCGAGCACGACGGCCTCGGCGAGCGCCACGAGGGTGCCGGCCACGACGAGTTGGTTGCAGGCCTTGGCGAGCGATCCGGCTCCGGTGTCGCCCATGCGGCGGACGGTCGAGCCCATGGCGGTCAGGTACGGGCGGACGCTCTCGACGGCGTACGGCGTTCCGCCCGCCATGATCGACAAGGTGGCGTCCCGGGCGCCTGTCACGCCACCGCTGACAGGAGCGTCGACGACGGTGACGCCGAAGGAACGCAGTTCCTGGGCCAGGGCACGTACGGCGACGGGGGAGACGGTACCCATGACGACGAGGGTGTCCATCGCCTCGGCCGGCGCGGCGGTGTCCAGGCCTGCGAGCAGTCCGTCCGGGCCGGCCGACACGTCCCGGACCTGAGGCAGATCCGGGAGCATGGTGATGACCGTGCGGGCGCCGGCGGCGACGTCGGCGGGCCGGCCGGCCGCACGGCAGCCGGCGGCGACGGCGGCGTCGAGCGGGACGCGGCCCCGGGCCCATACGAGGACGTCGAAACCGGCCTTCGCGAGGTTGGCCGCCATGGGAAGGCCCATTGCGCCGAGCCCCACGAAGCCGACCGTGCCGGGAGGCTGAGGCGGGGAGTTCACGGACGGACCCCTGCCGGTGCGTGCTGCCCCGTGTCCGCCGCGAGGGCGCCCAGCCGTTCGGAGAGGTACGCGTGTCCGAGCACGTCCCGGTTGACGACGAAGCGCGGCAGGCGGCCGGTCGCCACCTCCAGGACGGCCCGCACCGCGCTCCCGCCGTTCCCGGCGGACATCTCGTCGGTCCACGCGAGGCTGTGCGGACTGAGAACGACGTTGTCCATGGAGAGCAGCGGGTTGTCGGCGCCAGGAGGCTCGGACTCGAACACGTCCAGTCCGGCGCCGCGGATGCGGCCGGCGCACAGAGCGTCGATCAGCGCCGCCTCGTCCACGATCGGCCCGCGGGCGACATTGAGGAGCACGGCCGAGGGCTTCATCAGGGCCAGTCGCCGGGAGTCCACGAGGTGGTACGTCTCCTCGGTCAGCACGCACATCACGATCACCGCGTCGGCCTCGGCCATCACGGTGTCGGCGTCGGCGAGACGCACGCCGAGTTCGCGGGCCGTTTCCGGCGGGCAGTAGGGGTCGTAGGCGATGACCTCGGTGTCGAACGGCCGCAGCAGACCGACCAGGTCGCGGGCGGTGTTGCCAAGGCCGAGCAGGCCGATCCGGCGGCCGGTGAGCCCGAGCCCCATCCACTGCTCCCGCTCGGACCAGCGTCCCTGACGCACCAGCCGGTCCTTGGCGGTGACGTTGTGCAGGACCGCCAGCAGCATGGTGAGGGCGGCGGTGGCGACCGGGCGTCTGGCGCCGTCGGGGGTGATGGTGACCAGGGCGCCGTGGCGCGTGCAGGCGTCGAGGTCGACGGCGTCGTAACCGACGCCGAAGCGGGCGAAGAGAAGCGGGGGCCGCGTGACGCCCTCGAACGTGCGGGCGGTGACGGCGGGGCCGGCGAACAGGACGGCGTCCAGGCCTTCGATGTCCGGGGCGAGGAGTTCGCCGGTGTCCCGCGGGAGGTAGTGCCAGGGGATCCCGGCGGCGTCCAGCTCGCTGAGCCGGATGTCGCCCCACACGTTGCGTCCGTCCGCGTCGCGGAAGTCACGGCTGACCCCGACGGTGAACCGGCCCTCGGCCGGCTGGGAGCTCGTCATCACAGCACCGCGACCGGGTTGACGGGCGAGCCCGTGCCGCCGGGGACGTTCAGCGGTGCCACGACCAGCAGGAACTCATAACGGCCTGCCGCCGCGCAGGCGGCGGACAACGCCTCCAGGTCGAGGTTGTCCAGCAGCGGTACGCCCATGGCGGTGAGAGCGAGGGCGTGCACGGGGGAGTGCAGTCCGTCGACGGGGGAGGGGCGTACGTCGCTGTCGCCGTCGCCGCCGAGCAGGGAGATCCCGCGCTCGGCGAGGAGGGGTACGGCGTCCACGTGGAAGCCGGCACTGGCGTTGTCGGGGTTCCAGGCCCCCAGTTCCGCGCGGCGTCGGAAGTGGCCGGAGCGCAGCAACACCGCGTCGCCCTCGGCGATGGTCACGCCGAGCGCCTTCTCCGCGGCGAGCACGTCCTCGGCGTGCACGGCGGTTCCCGGCTCCAGCCAGTCGGTGCCGAGGACGGCGGGCAGGTCGATCAGAACGCCCTTGGTGACGAGGGGGCCCAGTTCGCTGACAGCCCCGAAGTGGGCGCCGGCGGCGTCGACCACTTCACGGGCGGTGCGGCCGTCGTAGAGCTGACCGCGGTACGCGATGTGGGAGAGCGCGTCGAGGTGGCTGACGCCCTTGCCGTGGTAGTCGACGGCGATGAAGTCCTTGTGGCAGGACGGCTCCGGGGCCTCGACGTCGCCGAGATCGGACATGTAATGCAGAGCGGGCTTGCCGTTGTCGGGGCCGGGAACCGTGTTCCAGGGCAGAGCCATGGGGACGGTGACGCCGCTGCGGACGAGGGCGGTGGCTCGCTGGACATGGGCGGGGGTGACCCGGTTCCACGCACCGCGGTCGGCGGGGGACCACGTGCCCCAGGTCCGAACGGAGTCGAAGAGGGAATCGAAGTCCTCGCGTGACATGCGGGGGCCGTTGTCAGGCAGTGGTGGCGGGGAAGGGGTTGGGCTGCTGGTCATGAGCTGCTCAGCGCTCCAAGGCTCGGAGGGTGTCGTCGATCGGCCCGGAAGGCGCGCTACGGTCAGGAGACTCGGCGAATCTCGATGGCAAAGCGCACGGCGACGGCATTGTCGTTCGGTGACAGACGAGGGACAATAACAACATGCTGAACGACGAACAGAATGATGGGTGGAAACGACGGTGAGCGCAAGCGACCCGGGAAGCCTCGTCCCGGCGGTGACCCGAGCGGTGGCGATTCTCGACGTCCTCGGCGAGGCAGAGGGCCGACCGTTGTCGGTCAGTGACATCGCGCGCGCCCTGGGCCTGCCGAAGTCCTCGACGGGGAATCTCTGTGCCTCGCTTGAGGCGGCGGGCATGATCACGCGCAATGGCACGGGCTTCAGCCTCGGGCGCAAGCTGGTGGAGCTCGGTGGCCGCTATCTGTCCACGGTCGACCAGTTGCGCGACTTCTACGAGCTGTGCCGGCGCAGCGCGCACATCTCGCGGGAGACCGCCCGGGTGGCCGTTCTGGACGGCCTGGACGTCCTCTATCTGGCCCGTTACGACGGTACTCAGCCGTTGCGGCTCACCGCCAACATCGGCGACCGCTTCCCCGCCAACTGTACGGCGACCGGGAAGGCGATCCTGTCGACGCTGGATCCGGCGGTGGCCGAGGACCGGCTGCGCGGCCGCACCCTGCCCGCGCTCAGCGAACGCTCCCTCACCTCGGTGCCCGCGCTGCTGGAGGACCTCGCGGCGACCCGGGAGCGCGGCTACGCGGTCGACGACGAGGAGGCCACCGCGGGCGTTCTCTGCCTGTCCGTGCCGGTCACCGGATTCCGCACCGACTCGGCCCCCTTCGCGATCAGCGTCACCGTGCTGAAGGCGCGCCTCGACGACGAGTTCCGTGAGGCCCTTCTGAAGGATCTGCGCGCCATCGCGGCAGGGCTGGAGAACCCCATGCTTCCGCGAGGGCTGCCGGCGGGGGGCGGATGAGGTGACATGGGCTGCCCGCCGCTGCGGGGGGCCCGCGACGATCACGACGACGGCGGCCGTACGGAACTTCTCCGTACGGCCGCCGTAACTTTGGAGCAATCTATGGCGACGGGAGTATTGACCAGGATGCTGTAACGAGTTCAGGATTCTGGTCGAGCCGAAGGATTGGTCCTCGGCCTGCAGATCCCCCGGAGAAGTCCGTGAACGACGCTCCCGACGACACAGCCCCCAGTTCTCCGTCGCCCGACGGGGGAGTGGCCTCCCGTCCGCTGGTGACGATCCGCGGACTGCGCAAGCGGTTCGGCGGAACCCTCGCCCTCGCCGATGTGGACCTCGACGTTCAGGCGGGCAGCGTTCTCGCCCTATTGGGCCACAACGGTGCGGGAAAATCCACACTTATCAAGATCCTTGCCGGTGTCTACCGCGCCGACGAAGGCCAGGTCACCGTCGCCGGCCACCCGCTCGGCTCCGGCGCCGCGGCCACCGAGATGTCCTTCATCCACCAGGACCTCGGTCTCGTGGAGTGGATGACGGTGGCCGAGAACGTCGCCCTCGGCACCGGATACCCCCGCCGCGCCGGGCTCGTCTCCTGGCGGCAGGTACGCCGGCGCTGCACCGAGGCCCTGGAGATAGTCGCCGGCCACCTCGACCCGGACGCGGCCGTCGCCGACCTCACCCGCGCCGAACGCTCCCTCGTCGCCATCGCCCGCGCACTGGCCACCCGCGCCCGCCTCATCGTCCTCGACGAACCGACCGCCAGCCTCCCCGCCGCCGACTGCGCCCGGCTCTTCGACGTCCTGCACACCCTGCGCGACCGCGGCCACGCCATTGTCTACGTCAGCCACCGCCTCGACGAGGTCTACCAGGTGGCCGACCGCTTCGCCGTCCTGCGCGACGGCCACCTCATCAGCCAGGGCCTCCTGGCCGACCACGGCCCGGACCGGATCGTGCACGACATCGTCGGCCGCGAACCGGAGGGCCACCGCGCGCCCGGCCCCCGGGCGACCGGCGCACCCGCCTCCACCGTGCTGCGCCTGACCGGCGTCACCACCGAGGGCGCCGGCCCCGTCGAACTGGAACTGCGCGCCGGAGAAGTCCTGGGCATGGTCGGCCTCACCGGAGCCGGGCACATGGATCTCGGCCGCGCCCTGGCCGGGTCCCGGCCCTTCACCGGCGGCGAGGTGTTGCTCGACGGCAAGCCGTACCGCCCCCACTCGGTCGCCGTGGCCGTCGACGCGGGCATCGGCTTCGTCACCAGCAACCGCCAGGAGGAGGGCTGCGCCCTCGAACTCACCGTGCGCGAGAACTTCCTGGCGAACCCCCGCGCGGACGCCCGGGCCCCCTGGCGCTGGATCAGCCCCGCGCGCGAACGCGCAGAGGCCAGGTCGCTCGTCGAGCGGTTCGGCGTGCGTCCCGCCGACTCCGAGGCCCCGATCGCCACCCTCTCCGGCGGCAACCAGCAGAAGATCATGATCGGCCGCTGGCTGCGCCTGAGCCGCCGCGTGGTGATCCTCGAGGAGCCGACCGCCGGCGTCGACGTCGGCGCCAAGGCCGAGATCTACCGGCTCCTGGACGACGCCCTCGCCGAAGGGCTCGCCGTCCTGCTCATCTCCACCGACTTCGAGGAGGTCGCCGACGTCTGCCACCGCGCGCTGGTCTTCGTCCGGGGCCACGTCACCGCGGAACTGTCCGGCGACGCCCTCACCGTCACCGAACTCACCCACGCCGCGTCGGCCATGCCGGCGCTGACCGGAACGGGCAACCACTGATGGCCACCGAGACCCCATCCACCCGCCGAGCCCAGCGGTCCACGACCGGCGGCGACGCCAAAACGCCCAGGAGCAGGCGTACGACCGGCGCCGCCCCCGGCGGACCGTCCCGAGGCCCGGGCGGCGGCCGGCTGCGCGGCCACGTCATCGGCACCTACGGCCTGCTCACCCTCACCGTCCTGCTCTTCCTCGTCTTCTCCTTCGCCCTGCCGGACACCTTCCCCACCCTCGACAACATCTCGTCGATCCTGTCCAACCAGTCGATCCCGGCCATGCTCGCCCTCGGCGCGATGATCCCCATCGTCACCGGCAAGTTCGACCTCTCGGTCGGCTACGGCCTCGGCCTCGCCCATGTGCTGGCGATGCAGCTCATCGTCAACAACGGCTGGCCCTGGCCGCTGGCCTGCCTCGTCGTCATCGTCGGCGGCGGCGTCATCGGCGTGTTCAACGGCCTGCTCGTAGAGTTCGCCAAGATCGACTCCTTCATCGCCACCCTCGGCACCGGCAGCGTGCTCTACGCCTGCACCGGCTGGATCACCGACGGCGCGCGCATCGTCCCCGGCCCGAGCGGACTGCCCCCGGCCTTCACCGACCTGTACGACTCGAAGTTCCTCGGCCTGCCGGTACCCGCCTTCTACGTCCTCGGCCTCGCCGTCATCCTCTGGCTGCTGCTGGAACGGCTGCCGCTCGGCCGCTACCTGTACGTCATCGGCTCCAACGCCCGCGCCGCCGACCTGGTCGGCATCCCCACCCGCCGCTACGGCATCTACGCCTTCGCCGGATCCGGGATCGTGGTCGGCTTCGCCGGCGTCCTGCTCGCCGCCCAGCAGCAGATCGGCAACCCCAGCGTCGGCATGGACTACCTGCTGCCCGCCTTCGTCGGCGCGCTGCTCGGCTCCACCGCCATCAAGCCCGGCCGCGCCAACGCCGCCGGCACCGTCGTCGCCGTCGCCATCCTCGCCATCGGCCTCGCCGGCATCCAGCAGCTCGGGGCCGAGTTCTGGGCCACCTCCCTGTTCAACGGCGGCACCCTCCTCCTCGCCGTCGGCCTGGCCGGCTATTCCGCCCGCCGCCGACTGCGCGCCGGGGCCGACGCCACTCGCACCTCACTGTCCGGACCGTCGGCGCCCGCGCCCCCGGCCGCTTCCGTGCAGACCTCCGTCGCCGCCGCGGATTCCGCGCCCCCGCCGCCGTCCACGACGACGGACTAGAACCACCGAGCCACAACTCGCAGCCCAGGCGGCCCGTCGTCCGGACGTCGCCCGCCCTCCCCGTACATCAGCAAGGAGCCCGTCCGTGTCGTACCACCACACCCGCACAGCGCCCCTGAGAGCCGTGGCCGCATTCGCCGTGGTCACCGCGTTCGCCGCAGGCTGCACTCGAGGGTCGGAGGCCGGTACCGCCAGCGCCGTCGCCGACACGAAGGCCGGCTGCCCCGCGGTCCTCGCCACCGCCAAGACGGCGGTCAAGGCCGCGGAGGACGTCAACGCTCCCTGGGACGGCCCGACCACCGGCCCCAAGGCGGCAACAGGCAAGACCATCGTCTACGTCGCCCAGAGCATGACCAATCCGGGAGTCGCCGGCGCCGCCGACGGGGTCAAGGAAGCCGCCAAGGCCATCGGATGGACCGTACGGATCATCGACGGCCAGGGCACCCCGGCCGGCATCCAGGCGGCGCTCAGTCAGGCCGTCGCCGTCAAGCCCGACGGGATCGTGCTCTCCGGTTTCGACCCCAAGTCGACAGCGCAGCAGGTCGCCCAGGCCAATGCCGCAGGCATCCCGCTCATCGGGTGGCATGCCGTGGACGCCCCCGGCCCCAGCACGGACCCGAAGCTCTTCAGTAACGTCACCACCAAGGTGCAGGACGTCGCCAAGATCAGCGCCGACTGGATCATCGGCCAGTCCAACGGCCGGGCGGGCGTGGTGGTCTTCACCGACGCGTCCATACCCTTCGCCAAGGGCAAGTCGGACCTGATCGAGAAGGAGCTCGCCACCTGCTCCGACGTGAAAGTTCTGACGACCTCCAACATCCCCATCGCGGACGCCAGCAACCGCACGCCGCAGGAGGTCTCCGCGCTGCTGTCCCGCTTCGGCACCAAGTGGACCAGCTCGGTGGCCATCAACGACCTCTACTTCGCCGACGCCGCCCCGGCGCTTCGGGCAGCCGGCAAGCAGGGCAACGCAGCCCCCTTCAACATCGGCGCGGGCGACGGCGACCCGTCCGCCTTCCAGCGCGTCAACAGCAAGCAGTTCCAGTCGGCGACGGTTCCCGAGCCGCTGTCCGAGCAGGGCTGGCAGATGATCGACGAGTTCAATCGCGCCTTCGCCGGCAAGCCCGCCAGCGGCTACGTCGCTCCGGTGCACATCGCCACGGCCGACAACAGCGGCGGCAAGTCCTCCTGGGACCCCAGCGGGTACCGCGAGGCCTACCGGAAGCTCTGGGGGAAGTGACCCGAGCGACCTGGGCCACACCCTGAGCACCACCCCGGACTGCCCCTCCCGCTCTCCCCGGCGGGAGGGGCAGCGCCGCGTCTCCGTCGTCCTACGCTGTGCCCGGTGCCGTGACGGCCAGGTAGACGGTGTTGGCCGAGGTGCCGCCCTGCAGGGGGTTGTCGAAGTCGACGACATGGGCTGCCGACTGTGCGAAGACCTCCCTGAGTGCGGAGCTGAACTCCTCGTCGGGCGGGTCGTTCGACCACAGGGCGAACACCCCGCCGGGGTGGAGGTGTTCGGCGAGGGCACGGAGCCCCGCAGGCTGATAGAGCGCGGCGTGCCGGGGATGGAGCACATGGCGCGGTGAGTGGTCGACGTCCAGCAGGATGGCGTGGAAGCGGCGGCCCGGCTCCTTTCGGTCCAGACCACCCGGGTCGGCGGCCAGCGCGAAGAAGTCGCCGTGCACCAGGCGGCAGCGGGCGTCCGACGTCAGCCGCGCCCCGAGGGGCACCAGGTGCCGCTGGTGCCAGTCGATGACTTCGGCGAGCGCGTCGATCACGATCAGCGAGCGCACCCGGGGATCGTCCAGCGCCGCCCGGGCGGTGTAGCCGAGCCCGAGTCCGCCGACGGCGACGTCCAGTTCGGTGTCCGGCAGCTGCGCCAGTGCGAGTTCCGTGAGCGCGATCTCGCCGGTGGTGAAGAGGCTGGACATCAGGAACTGGTCCCCGAGTTTCACCTCGTACACGTCGTCTCCCGAAACCGGGTGACGGCGCCGGCGCAGACTGATCTCGCCGATCGGTGTCGGTTGCCAGTCGATCTCCTCGAAACGCAGGCTCATCCGCTCACCCTTCTGACGTTCGTTCGTGGATGCATGAGTGGCGAAGCAGGCGTAGGAGCGGGGAGCCGAGCGGCGGCCGTCTCAGGCGTCGATGACGACCGGGATGATCAGAGGCCTGCGGCGGTGGGCGCGGAACGCCCAGTTGCCCACGGCGCGGGCGATGAGCTGTTCGAGCTGGTGGGCATCGCCGACGCCTTCCTCGGCGGCGGTGGCCAGCGTCTTCTCGATGACGGGGATCACCGGCTCGAAGGTGGACTCGTCGTGGACGAAGCCGCGGGCCAGGAAGTCGGGGGGCTCGGCCAGCGCGCCGGTGTCGGCGTCGACGAGGGCCACGACCGTGATGACGCCCTCCTGGGCAAGGGTGACCCGGTCCTTGAGGGACGCTTCGGTGGCGCCGCCGACTTCCATGCCGTCCACGTAGACGTTGCCCGCGGGCACCTTGCCGACGATGGAGGCGCGACCGTCGACGAGGTCGACGACGACACCGTCCTCGGCGATCACGACGCGCTCGGGGTCGACGCCGGTACGGATGGCGAGGTCGGCGTTGGCCCGCAGGTGACGGAACTCGCCGTGAACGGGCATGACGTTGCGGGGCCGGACGATGTTGTAGCAGTAGACGAGTTCCCCGGCGCTGGCGTGGCCGGAGACGTGCACCTTGGCGTTGCCCTTGTGCACGACGTTGGCGCCCCACCGGGTCAGGCCGTTGATCACCCGGTAGATGGCGTTCTCGTTGCCGGGGATGAGAGAGCTGGCGAGCAGGACGGTGTCACCCTTGCCGATACGGATCGCGTGGTCGCGGTTGGCCATCCGCGACAGGGCGGCCATCGGCTCACCCTGGGAACCCGTGCACACCAGGGTGATCCGGTGGTCCGGCAGCTTCTCCAGTTCCTTGGCGTTCACGACCAGACCGGAGGGCACCTTGAGATAGCCGAGGTCGCGGGCGATGCCCATGTTGCGGACCATCGAACGGCCCACGAAGGCCACCTTGCGACCGTGCTGGTGGGCGGCGTCCAGGACCTGCTGGATGCGGTGCACATGGCTGGCGAAGCTGGAGACGATGACCCGCCGCGGGGCGGTCCGCAGGACCTGCTCGATCGCGGGGTTCAGCTCGCGCTCGGAGGTGGTGAAACCGGGAACCTCGGCGTTGGTGGAGTCGGTGAGGAACAGGTCCACGCCCTCCTCGCCGAGGCGGGCGAAGGCGCGCAGGTCGGTGATGCGGTCGTCCAGGGGGAACTGGTCCATCTTGAAGTCACCGGTGTGCAGCACCATGCCGGCCCGGGTCCGCAGGGCCACGGCCAGGCCGTCCGGGATGGAGTGGTTGACGGCCACGAACTCGCAGTCGAAGGGACCGAAGCCGCGCCGGTCGCCCTCCCGCACGCGTACCGTGCGGGGGCGGATGCCGTGCTCCTTGAGCTTGGCCTCCAGGAAGGCAAGAGTGAGCTTCGAGCCGACGACCGGGATGTCCGACCGCTCCCTCAGCAGATACGGCACGCCCCCGATGTGGTCCTCGTGGCCGTGGGTGAGCACGACGGCCACGATGTCGTCGAGGCGGTCCCGGATCGAGGTGAAATCGGGCAGGATCACATCCACGCCGGGCTGGTTCTCTTCCGGGAACAGCACACCGCAGTCGACGATCAGCAGCTTGCCGGCATGCTCGAAGACGGTCATGTTCCGGCCGATTTCGCCCAGACCACCCAGGGCGGTGACCCTCAGTCCGCCCTCGGGCAGTGGCGGGGCGGCTTTGAGTTCTGGGTGCGGATGGCTCATACCCTCACGTTACCGGAGGGTCTGCGGGGGTGATCCACTGCCTGGCCCAAGGCGCTGAAGCGGATGCCGCGTCGTTGTCGCGTCAGGCGTCGAAGCGGCGGCGGGCGGCCTCGATGTCACCGAGGTACTGGTGGGTCCAGCCGCACATGCCGTCGACCGTGGCGCGCAGGCCTTGGCCCGGCTCGGTGAGGGTGTACTCGACCCGCGGCGGCACGGTGGGGTGCACCTTCCGCTCGACCAGGCCGTAGCGCTCCAGCATGCGCAGGTTCTGGGTGAGCATCTTGTGGCTGACACCCTCGACCTCGTTGCGCAACTCGCTGAAGCGCAGGGTGCGCTCTCCGAGAGCCTCGATGATCAGCAACGCCCACTTGTTGGCGACGTCCGAGAAGATCTCTCGCGCCAGAGAGTCCGCGCGCCTCAGGTCCGCGTCTTCGGGCGAGCCTGTGAACTGCTTGGTCGCCATCAGGTTCCCCAGTCGCTGAAAAGTGCGTTCTTACCCGATCACTCTCCTATGGTTCCCGAGTAACCACAAGAGAGCAAGACGTACCTTCACGCCTGAACCGCGCCGGGCTCACTCACCCGCCGAAGGAAGGCCTCGGCGTGAGCCCCGCCATCAGGCCCGCCAGAGCCGCGCGCGAGGACACTCCCGTCTTGCGGTAGACCCGGGAGATGTGGGTCTCGACCGTGCGGCGGCTCAGGCAGAGTCGTTCGGCGATCGCCGGGCTGGTGAGACCGTCGGCGACGAGGTCGGCGATCTCCCTTTCGCGGACGGTCAGTTGGGCGAGCCGACGCACCGGCCCGTCGTCGGCGGCGGCCACCGTCGGGCCGACCGCCTCGGCGAGCCCGGTCAGCATCCCGCAGTCACCGGCCGCGGCGAGCCGCCGCCCGCGGTGCCAGGCCGCCTGCCCACGCCGGGCACCGTGCGGGTCCGCCGCCAGCAGAGGGGAGCCGAAGAGCAGGGAGAACGCCTCCCAGAACACCGCTCCGCTGCGTGCGCTCTCCTCAGCCGCCGCCATGAACAGGTCCGCCGCCCCGTCGTCACCGAGACCGAGGCGCAGGTGTGCGGCGCTGCGCATGGCCGAGGCACGCTGCACGGGCAGATCGAGCCTCTCGGCCTCCGTGCGGGCCCGCTCGGCCCAGTCCTTCGCCGCGTCCAGGTCGCCCATGGCGACGGCGGCGGTCACCAGGACCTCAAGGAACAGCGGGCGCATGGAGGGCTGCATCCGCTGCAGGCCGGGGCCGCCGGCACGCAGTACCGCCTCCCGGGCGCGGGCCGGGTCGCCGGCGGCGAGCGCCGCGTAGCCGAGCACGCACCAGGCGATGGACGCCCACCAGTTGACGCCCCCGCCCGCCGCGGCCACGGCTTCCTCGGCGGTGGCCAGTGGCCGCGGATCGCCGGGTGGGCAGGCGTCCACCAGGGCATGGGCCCTGGTCGCCAGGACGAAGGCGAGCAGTTCGTCGCTGCCGATGCCGCGGGCGATGTCCTCGGCCTCCTCGGACAGCTCCACCGCCGACGCGAGCCGGCAGGTCTGGATGCGCACGTGGGTCTTGCACAGCAGCAGATGCGGCAGGAGGTAGAGCTGGCCGGTACGGCGGGCGATGGCCAGGCCGCGGTCGGTGTGCCGCTCGGCGTCGGCGAAGCGCTCCAGGAACGCCTCCGCCCAGGCCAGCCGGACCAACGGCTCGCACACGTCGGTCAGATCGCCGTCCGGCAGCGAGTCCACGAGGGCCGCCGCCCGGCGGGTGAAGTCCTCCGCCGTGGCCGTCTCCCCCTCGTACGCCTCTCCCAGCGCCGCGACGCTCAGCGCACCCGCCACCCCCGTGTCGTCCCCGAGGCGACGGGCCACGTCCAGAGTGTGTGCCACCTCGGAGCGCACCGCCGGGTACGAGGTGTCGTGCGGGGCCGAGGAGCCCAGCTCCAGGCCCAGCGCCACCTGGTCGGCGAGCGACGGCGCGGGATCGGTGCGGTGCAGTTCGCGGCGGAGCAGGGCGGCCGCCTCCGCGTAACGGCCCAGATGGCGCTCCATGACGGCGCACAGTACGACAGCGGACGCCCGCGAACCCGTCCCGTCGCCCGGGTCGGGCAGGGCGATCACCTGGTGCAACAGGTCTCGGCTCTCCTTGAGCCGGCCGCCGACGCCCAGCGCCCGGGCCCGCCGCAGCATCAACTCGCGCCGTCTGCTCGCGTGTTCCGGTGTGTGCGGGAGGTGCCGCAGCACCACCTCGAGCCAGTGCGCGCTGCTCGCGGGCGCCGTGTGCGCGGCCTGCTCGGCGGCCTCGTCCAGGACGGCCGCCGCCTGCGGATCCCAGCCGGACAGCGACTGCTCGGCGTGGTGCGCCCGCTCGGCAAGTGGGGCGCCGCTCCGGGCCAGTTCGGCGCCGACGAGCCGGTGGGTCCGGGTGCGCAGCCAAGGGTCGGTGCCGTCGCGGACGAGGCTGCGCAGCACGGGGTGGCGCAGCGCGATCCGCCCGTGCGCGCCGGTGCGCAGCAGGTCGCGCCGGGTCAGTACGGCGAGGTCCTCGACCAGTTGTGCCGGCTCGTGGCCGGTCACCGGGCCGAGCAGGGCGGGTGTGGCGTGGTCGCCCAGCGCCGCCACCACTTGGACGAGCCGGACCTGGGACGGCGTCAGCGGGGTCAGCTCGTCGAGCAGCAGCGCCCCGAGGCCGGTCGTGGACAGCCGGCTCACCGACGCGCCCTCGCGGTGTGCCTGCAGCAGGGTCAGCAGGTACAGCGGGTTGCCCTCGCTCGCCGTGAAGAGCCGGACGGCCTCGTCGCGGGCCAGGTGGGGGGCGAGCAGTTCGACGCCCTCCCGCTCGCTGAGCGGGCCCAGGACCGTCCGCCGCACCGTGCCGGTGTCCATGCCACGGGTGAGGGTCGCGGTGAGCGATGCGGGGCTCTGTCGGTCACGGCGGGCCAGGACCAGCAGGACACGGGCGCGCACGGGGTGGCGTACGAGATGGTCGAGGAGTTCCAGCGACGCGGCGTCCGCCCAGTGCATGTCGTCCAGGACCACGACCAGCGCAGACCCCGCGGCGTGCGTCAGCAGGGCGGCGGTGGCCCGGTGCAGGTGGAAGCGGTCGGTGCGGCGGGGAGCGCCGCTGAGCACCGGGGCGACCTCGGCGGCCGCAGGGAAGGACTCCACGGCCTGCGGGTCGAGGTCGCAGAAGGCGTCGGTGAACGGCTGGAAAGGGATGTGGCGTTCGTATTCCGTCGCCCGGCCGCGCAGTACCGCCGCTCCGCGCCGCGTCGCGCCCAGGCACAGCTCATGGACCAGTCGGCTCTTGCCGATGCCCGCCTCACCGCTGATGTCCAGCACCGCCGGGCGGCCGGACACGTCCCCCGTCACATCCGCCAGCAGCCGGTCCACCCGCGCGAGTTCAGCCTCTCTGCCGACCAGCGGTGTCCGTTGCGTCGTCATGCCTCGCGCCCCCCACGGCAGTTGGTGCCCCCGCACATCCTGTCCTACGCCACTGACAACCTGCGGGTTCGTGTCCGCGATCTCACACCGCGTCGACGGCGGAAAGTACGTAACCGGGATACGTAACAACACGATCCCCCCGACCCGACACCCGCGAAAGCATCAAGTCCGTGGGAGCCGCGGTTATTGCCGCACCACGAAGGCTCCGGGGATTCGGGGGAGGACGGATGTTGATCGTCGGCATCGTGGCAGGCATCGTCCTGCTGGTTGCCCTGATCGTCGTATGGGTGGTCAGGCGGTCGGACGGCCGCTACCGGTTCCGGCCGTCGTTCGAGGCGGCCTGCGAGGTCACGGTCGGCGGCCGCACACTGGTGGCGTACTCCGGGCACCGCAAGGTGATCCGGCTCGCGGACCCGGTCGCGCGCGAGGACACGGCGGTGCTCACGGACTCGCGCACCTGGATCCGCGCCCTGTGCGAGATCCACGTCGACGGCAGGCCCCTGCTGGCGTCCGGCGGCCGCGACGGGGTCGTCCGGCTCTGGGATCTGGAGAATCGCGGCGAACTGGTGGCCTCCCTCAGGGGTCACCGCGGCTGGGTGTTCGCGCTGTGCACGGTGCGCGTCTCAGGTCGCGACCTGCTGGCCTCGGCGGGCCGGGACGGCGCGATACGCATCTGGGACCCGCGCGACGGCCGGCTGGTGCGCACGATGGTCGCCGGCCCCCGGAGGCGGTGGACCCACGCCCTGTGTCAGGTGCGCATGGGCGGGCGAACGGTGCTCGCGTCCGGACACGGCAACGGCACAGTGATCCTGTGGTACGCCGAATCCGGGCAAGCGCCGCTGGAACTGGTCGCGCACAACCGCATCGTGTGGACGCTGTGCGAGGTGTCCGACGGCGACCGCACTCTGCTCGCCACCGCCGGCTGGGACGGGAACGTCCGGCTGTGGGACCTGGAGGAACGGCGGGAGACCCACGTGTTCACCGCCGGTGTCGGTCCCGTGTACGCCCTTTGCCAGGCGGAAGCCGGGGACCGCACGCTCCTGGTCGCCGGCGGTGACGGACCGGGCACCGCGGTCTGGGACCCGTTCACCGGCGAGCGCGCCGGAGACCTGGGCATGGACCTCGCCGGCTTTCTCAGCGGCCACGGCTGGGTCCGCGCCGCCTGCCAGGTCCGGCAGGCCCAGGGCCCACCGCTGATCATCACCGCGGGGTACGACGACGGCGTACGTGTGTGGGACGTCGCGAAGGAGATCGATGTACCTCCTCCAGGACCAAGAGCGCCCTGAGGCAACGGCGCCGGGCACTCACGTAGAAGTCAGGGAGCGGAAGTCCGCGTGAGCCGCTCGGCCAGCGTGGCCGCGAACTCCTCCGCCCGCGCCAGCTGGGTGCGCAGATCCTCGACCCGCTGCTGGGCGGCCTGCTCGAAGCCGCGAATCCGGTCCAGCAGTTCCTCGTGCTCCTCGGGCGGCAGTTCCTCGCCCGTGTCGAGGCGGTCGGTGGCCTCCAGCAGGGCGCGCATCTCGTCGAGGGTGAACCCGAGAGGCTTCATACGGCGGATGACCATCAGGCGGGCGACGTCGGACTCGGTGTAGAGGCGGAAGCCGCCTTGGGAGCGGGCGGAGGGGATGACGAGGCCGCTGTCCTCGTAGTGGCGGATGGTGCGCATCGACAGCTCGGTCCGTGTGGCGACCTCGCCGATCTGCATGTGCTCGCTGCTCACGGGGAGTGCCTTCCTCATCTCGTCCTGGCCGCGCACGGCCGCCGATCTCTACCCTAACGTTAGGGTAGAGTTGCCTCGGTGCCGGGTCACCCGTGTCGGGGCCGAGGATGCCTCCGGCGAAGACCGATACCTGCAGGAGAGAGCGTGCGCGTGCCCACGATGTCCGGCGCCGCTGCCTGCCCGCCGTGACCCTTCACCCCCGCACAGCGCACGATCCCGTGGCGGATCGCGCCGCCGCCCCCTGACTTCGGTCCGCCGCTCGCGGACCCGTGGCCGGCTGCCCCCCGCTTCCCACGCCTTCCCGTATGCCCGCAGTGATGCCGGGTGTGCCCGAGCACGACAGGTTCTTCTCCTCGTGTCCTCCTCCGCACTGTCTCCGGCCGCCTGGCTGCGCGGCTCCCGGCGTCCCACCTGGCTGTCCGATCCGAAGGTGCTGCGCACCGAGGTACTGGCCGGACTCGTGGTCGCCCTGGCCCTGATCCCCGAGGCGATCTCGTTCTCGGTCATCGCCGGGGTCGACCCGGCCATCGGCCTGTTCGCCTCGTTCACCATGGCCGTGACCATCGCGATCGTCGGCGGCCGACCGGCCATGATCTCCGCCGCCACCGGCGCGGTCGCCCTGGTCATCGCCCCGCTCAACCGCGAGCACGGCTTCGGCTACCTCGTCGCCGCCGTCATCCTGGCCGGCGTCTTCCAGATCGTCCTCGGCGCCCTCGGGGTGGCGAAGCTGATGCGGTTCGTGCCGCGCAGCGTCATGGTGGGCTTCGTCAACTCCCTCGCGATCCTCATCTTCACGGCGCAGGTGCCGGAGATGACCGACGTACCGTGGCCGGTCTATCCGCTGATAGCCGCCGGTCTGGCGCTGATGGTGTTCTTCCCCAAGGTCACCAAGGTGATCCCGGCCCCTCTGGTGTCGATCGTGACCCTCACGGTCATCACCGTGGCCGCCGGGATCGCGGTGCCGACCGTCGGGGACAAGGGCGAACTGCCCTCCTCGCTCCCCGTGCCCGGGCTGCCGGACGTGCCCTTCACCCTGGACACCCTCACCACCGTCGCGCCCTACGCGCTCGCCATGGCGCTGGTCGGTCTGATGGAGTCGCTGATGACGGCCAAGCTCGTGGACGACATCACCGACACCCACTCCTCCAAGACCCGCGAGTCCGTCGGTCAGGGAATCGCCAACATCGTCACCGGCTTCTTCGGCGGCATGGGCGGCTGCGCCATGATCGGGCAGACGATGATCAACGTACGGGTGTCGGGCGCCCGGACCCGGCTGTCGACGTTCTTTGCCGGTGCGTTCCTGATGGTGCTGTGCGTCGTCTTCGGGCCGGTCGTCTCGGACATCCCGATGGCCGTGCTCGTCGCGGTGATGGTCATGGTGTCGGTGGGCACCTTCGACTGGCACTCCATCGCGCCGAAGACCCTGAAGCGGATGCCGGCCGGGGAGATCACGGTCATGCTGATCACCGTCGCGTGTGTGGTCGCCACCCACAACCTGGCCATCGGTGTCGTCGTCGGCTCGATCACCGCGATGGTCGTCTTCGCCAAGCGGGTCGCCCACCTGGCCGAGGCCACCGCGGTGACCGACCCCGACGGCACGTCTGTGATCTACCGGGTGACCGGCGAGCTGTTCTTCGCCTCCTCCAACGACCTCGTCGGCCGGTTCGACTACGCCGGCGATCCCGACAAGGTCGTCATCGACCTGTCCGCCGCGCACATCTGGGACGCCTCCTCCGTCGCGGCCCTCGACGCCGTCGAGACCAAGTACGCCCAGCGCGGCAAGACCGTCAGGATCACCGGACTGAACGAGCCCAGCGCCCGCATCCACGACACGCTCAGCGGTGAACTCACCGGCCACCACTGATTCGGCACACGAATCGACCGAGGACCGCGGAGGTATCGCACTCCGCGGCCCAGTCGTTGCGCGGCGGGTGCAGGGCGCTGCGCTCCCATCGGGGCTGCTTGTTCCGGCGTCAGCCTGCGGCCTCGCAAGGCTGCCTACCCCCGCCAACGAGGGCAGCACTGAGAGCGGGCGCGTCCCCCCGTCAGTGCTGTGCCAGGAAGCGGACCCGAGAGACGATGTGCGCCGCCGGGTGGTACAGCGGGGCGGACATGCTGCCGAGGCTTCTGGTGCTCTCCATCAGGATCAGCCGCCGACTCCCTTGATCCCCCGCACCTCGGGGCTGCCGGAACGGCCGGGTTTGCCTTCCCCAGGGGGTATCGCCGTTGTCCGATGTCGGGGTCCAATGGTGAGAGTCAGGCTCTTCCGCACCTGCACCCGCACCGGTGAGAAGAGGCACGCAATGGATCCATGGCTGATCTGGTTGGTCGTCGCAGCGGTATTGGCGGTGGCGGAGATCGTCACCCTTACCGCTGCGCTCGGAATGCTGAGTGTGTCCGCCTTGGTCACGGCGGGATCCGCCGCGGTCGGGCTGCCTCTGCCCTTCCAGTTCCTGGTGTTCGCCCTCGTCGCCACGGGCACCGTGGTGTTCGTGCGCCCTATCGCGCTGCGCCACGTGCTCCGGCCGCAAGTGCAGCGATTCGGCATCGACGCTCTGGTCGGCAGGCCTGCCTATGTCCTCTCGGAGGTGACGGGCCTCGGCGGCAGGGTCCGTATCGACGGTGAGGAATGGACGGCCCGCGCCTACGACGAGACGCTGGTGATACCGCCTGGAAAGACCGTCGACGTCATGGAGATCAGCGGCGCCACCGCGCTCGTCTACCCCCGGGACTGAAACCATGGAAACCTCGGCGTTCCTCATTGCCGGACTGATCCTCGCGCTGATCGCGGTTTTCACCGTGGTGCGGGCGGTCCGTATCGTGCCCCAGGCGCGTGCTCGTAATGTCGAGCGACTCGGGCGCTACCACCGGACCCTGAGTCCGGGCCTCAGCCTCGTCATCCCGTACATCGACCGGGTTCATCCGGTGATCGATCTGCGGGAACAGGTCGTCTCCTTCAAGCCGCAACCGGTCATCACCGAGGACAATCTGGTCGTCGAGATCGACACCGTCCTGTACTTCCAGGTCACCGACCCGCGAGCGGCTTTCTATGAGATCGCGAATTTCCTGCAGGCGGTCGAACAGCTCACTGTGACCACCTTGCGCAATGTCGTGGGATCCATGGATCTGGAAAAGACGCTCACCTCACGGGACACCATCAACAGCCAGCTCCGCGGCGTGCTGGACGAGGCCACCGGCAAATGGGGGCTGAGGGTCAATCGGGTGGAGATCAAGGCCATCGACCCGCCGCAGTCCATCAAGGACGCGATGCAGAAGCAGATGCGCGCCGAGCGGGACAAGCGCGCCGCGATTCTCGGGGCCGAGGGACAACGTCAATCGCAGATCCTCACCGCCGAAGGCGACAAGCAGGCAGCCGTCCTGCGCGCGGAGGGCAACCGTACCGCCGCGATCCTCCAGGCCGAGGGCCAGTCCCGGGCCATCGACGAGGTCTTCCAGGCCGTGCATCGCAACGACCCCGACCCCAAACTCCTGGCCTACCAGTACCTGCAGACCCTGCCCCAGCTGGCGCAGGGTTCGGGGAACAACTTCTGGGTGATCCCCAGCGAGATCACCTCCGCACTCCAGGGCGTGTCCCGCGCTTTCACCGAGGTCCTGCCCCAGTCCCCGGCCACCCGCGAGAAACCCTCGGACGACAGCGCCGAGCGGGCCGCTGACGACGCGGCCCAGGCCGCGGAAGCCGCCGCCGCGGCCCTCGCCGACGCGGCCGAGGCCGACCGCGCCATTCCCGACGGCCTCCCGTCCAGCCCGCCTCGCTGACGGTGGGTGGCGATCACCGGACGACGGTCGTGCGGGCCCTGTGCTGCCGTCCTCGGCTTCGCCGGAGAGGACGACCAGGACGCCTTCGGGCGCATGCACCTCCGCTTCGCTGGTGATGTTCTCCAACTGCGTCGCGGCGGCGGCGTCGTCGGAGGAGGCAACGCGGGCGCACGCGACGGGGACTGTGCCGACCGGCCATCGGGCGACGGCTGGGCGCTGCGCCGTGAACCGGGCGAGGTGGGTGTCGCGCAGGTCCACCCATGGCGTGTGTTGGTCAGGGTCAGGCATGCAGTTGGCGACGATGTCCTCCGGAACCTTGGCGAGTTGGTCGGCGTCCGCGGGGACCCTGCCTGCGTAGGGTGGAGAGAGCGGAGGCCATCGGCCATAGCGTTGGGAGCGGGGACCAGGATGCACGGTGACTTGCTGTACGTCGTTCAGCGGGAACTGCGCACACCGCATCGGCCTTCCTCGCTGTCGGTGGTTCGGTCACTGTGATGCCGTGTGGCCCAGCCAGCGTTGCAGGGTGGTGTTGATGCCGGAGGGCAGGGCGCTGAGCTGGTCGATGGCGTCGCGGTCCTCGGGCCGGGGCGGGATGCCGGCGGCGGTCAGTGCGGCGTGCAGGGCCAGGCGGTGGTGGTCGCGGGGGTCGATGAGGATGCTGAGGCGCTCGGAGGGGTTGGGCGGCGGCAGCAGGTGGTCCCTGTCCTGTCCGGCGGAGGCCGGAGGCCAGGCGGTCTCCGCCGGATCGGCGGCGTAGGGGTCGACGAAGGCCTGCGGCGTGTGGTGTTCAAGGGCGATGGTCATGTCGGTCTCCTCCGGCAGCGGGTGGATGTGCAAGGGGAGAGCCGTACACGGCCATCTGCGGTTGCGGTTTCCGGGCGATGTCACGCCGATGGCGTCATCGGCGGCTCATCGTCTTCTCCGACCAGCACAGCGGCAAGCCACAGAGTTTGAGCAGCAGTTGACCAACTTCGCGCTTGGAAACGTTCACGACAAATGACGGCAGTGCGGTGTCGTCGAGATGGACGGGTCGATCGAGGGGCCGGCGCTTCGGGCAGGTCTTCGAGGGCACCGTGGTGAACGTTCCTCGGCCCGGCGTGATCGGGATCTTCGTGGACATCGGGCTGACCGTCGGAGGCTTCGTCGATGTTGCGTTGCTTCCGGATCAGGGTGAGGACCGGCCGGCGGAAGGCACCATCGCTGAGTTCGAGATCTCGCGGGCCGACAGCCGACAGCCGACAGCCGACAGCAGATCCGGCCGTCAATTGGCGGGGTCCGCGGCGGTGGACTGGCTCGATGGGGCTCTCGACAACGGCGAGTTCACGCTGGACGAGCACCGCGGCGGCTTGGTCCGCGTCGCGGATGGAAGCCAGATCGGTCGGCCTGCACACCGTTCAACTAGTCCCCGCCGCGCGGCTGAAGAAGCCCCAGGTCAGCGCGGTGTCCGGCGCTCGACGACCGACTTTTTGAGTGCAGCGATCTCCAGCGTGGAGCGTGGCGCACGTACGTACGCTCGGTGTCCGGCGGCGGAAGTCCGTAGGCCGGTCGGCGCCGCCGCTCAGGCGCACCCGGTTCCTCGTCCCCTCGCATACCTCTCAACACTCCCTGGAGCAGGGAGGCTGGGCCGCTGCCGCTGGGGGAGTTGCGTTTCCACGCCGACGGCGTGGTGGAGCCCACCCCAGGCATGGGGCTTTGTGTTCCGGGGCCCAGCGTCTATCGCTGTCACTCGCGGGCCACGCGCTGGGACGTCCGGCCTTCAGTGACCTGTGGCTGAACGGAGGCGTCGTCGTCCGAGCAAGGTGAAGCATCGGTTGCGGCCGAGAGGAGTGACGGCCGGCCTCGCAGCAGCGAAACGGGGCAACAGCACTGCATGACCCCGCAACGGCGTTTCACGCTGGGCCGCGACCACTCTTGATGCACCGGACGCCCTCGAGTTGGCGCAGTTCTATCAGGGCCTGCTCGGATGGCCGATGCGGAAGGTGGAACCCGGCTGGGTGGAGATCGCTCCGCCCGACGGCGGTCCCGGGCTGTCGTTCCAGACTGAGCCGCTCTTCACTCGCCCGAGATGGCCTTCCACACGGTCCGAGCAGCAGATGATGATGCATCTGGACATCGAGGTGAACGATCTGTCATCGGCCGTCGAGCATGCTCTCGCCCTCGGGGCGACGGTGACAGACTTCCAGCCTCAGGATGACGTACGCGTCCTGTTCGACCCGGCGGGCCACCCGTTCTGCCTCTTCGTACGCACCGGCCCGGGCGCCTGACAGGCCGGGTCAGGCGGTGAGCCTGCGGTAGCAGATGAGGGCTGCGGTGATGCCGGAGAAGGCAAGGAAGTGCTCGAGTTGGCGTTCGTAGCTGCGCACGGCCCCGGGTTCCCAGGCGCCGTGCTCGCAAGGGAGCCTGTCGGGCAGCCAGGGCAGCCAGGGCAGCCAGGGCAGCCAGGGCAGCCAGGGCAGCCAGGGCAGCCAGGGCAGCCAGGGCAGCCGTGCGGGCGTGGCCCGCTTGACCGGCCAGGCCTCCCGCCTGCACAGTCGGGATGCGGCACCGCAGCAGCACTGCTTCAAGCTGCCACCGGCCCGCCCGTCCACTGGTGGCACACGGCCCTGATACCCAGGAGCGGCTGATCCGATGGTCCTCGACCTGGTTGTGATCGCTACGGCTGTCACGCTGGGGCCTTTGCACAACAGCGCCTTCATCCTGCTGCTCTCCTCACGACACGGTGTTCGCCAGGGCCTGGCGTTCCTGTTGTCGTGGCTGGCCAACCTGATCGCGGTGATCGCCTGCGTGGTGCTGCTGACCGGTGGTCAGCCCCCGGCCCGTCACAGCGTGCCCTCGACCGCCGCGATCGATGTGAAACTCGCCATCGGCCTGGTACTGGTGCTGTACAGCGTCCACCGGCACTTCCGGCCGCCCCGCCCGCACGGCCCGCCACGCTGGACCGCCCGGATCGACAACGCCTCCCCGGCCACGGCAGCCGGCCTGGCATGGCTGCTGCAGCCCTGGGCACTGGTCGGTGCCGGCGCCGCGACCGCCGTCGACGCGAACCTCTCCACCCCCGCCGACTGGCTCGCACTGGCCGGCTACTGCCTGTTGGCCACCCTCAGCCTGATCGTGATGGAGATGTACGTGGTCTGGGCGCCCGAGGCCGCGAACGCCCGGTTGAACGCCCTGCGGGACTGGCTCGCGCAGCACCAGGAGCAGCTGATCGTCACGGTCGCCCTGCTCCTCGGCCTGTGGCTGACAGCCCGGAGCATCGCCGAGCTGGTCGCCTGACAGGGAAGCCCCGGCGGCACCCGTCTGGGGACGGTGCCGGCCTGGATGACGAGACCGTCTTCGGCCCGGTGCTCTACATGCTGTCGCTGATACAGGGCCAGTCGTCACACGGTCAAGGCCGGTGGCCCGAAATTCCCACTCCGTCGCAGTGCCTCAGTAGCCGGTGCCGCGCTTGACCTGCTCTCGCTCGATCCCGTGGGCCGCACCCTTGTCGTCCAACGTGCGACACGCGTCGGCGATGTCCTGGCTCAGCCGCTCGACCTGCTCGCGGCTCAGAGTCTCCTTGACCAGGGCGCGCAGAATCTTCACCCGCTCCGCATTGGGCGGAAGCGTGTACGCCGGCACCATCCAGCCCCGTTCGGCCGAGAGCTGCCAGGCGATGTCGGACTCGTCGTAGGCATGCTTGCCGGCGAGACGGAAAGCGACCAGCGGCAGCTGCTCGAGGTCGCTCCCGATCACTTCGAAGCGGCCGCTGCTGCGCAGGTTGTCCGCCAGCGCGCGGGAGTTCTCCTGCATGATCTTCATGACGTAGGTGTAGCCCTGGCGACCGAGGCGTACGAAGTTGTAGTACTGGGCGAGCACCATCGACGCACCGGTGGAGAAGTTCAGCGTGAACGTCGCGTCGGTCTTGCCCAGGTAGTTCTCGTAGAACACGAGATCCTTGGCCAGGTCGGACTCCTCGCGGAAGACCAGCCATCCGATGCCGGGGTAGACCAGGCCGTACTTGTGTCCCGAGACGTTGATCGAGCGGACCTGCTCGAGCCGGAAGTCCCACTTCGAGTCCGGGTAGAGGAAGGGCCACACGAATGCGCCGCTGGCGCCGTCGACGTGGATCGGGATGTCGAGGTCCCGCTTCTGGCGGACGTCCCGCAGGAGCTTGTCGATCCCGACGACATCGTCCATGTGGCCGGTGAAGGTGGTGCCGAGGACGGCGACGACCCCGATCGTGTTCTCGTCGAGGTGGGGCTCCACGTCTTCGGGGCCGATCGTGTACTTGCCCTCGGCGAGCGGCACGATTCGCGGCTCGACGTCGAAGTAGCGGCAGAACTTCTCCCATACGACGTGGACGTCTCCGCCAAAGACCAAGTTGGGGCGGTCGGTCGACAGGTTGGCCGCCTGTCGGCGCTCGCGCCACTTCCACTTCAGTGACAGTGCGCCGAGCATGATCGCCTCGGACGAGCCCTGGGTCCGACATCCCGTCGTCCTGCCCGGCGCGTGGAAGAGGTCGGCGAGCATGCGCACGCAACGCTGCTCGATATCGGCGGAAATGGGGTACTCCGCATGGTCGATGAAGTTGCGGTGGAGGTTCTCGGCGATCAGCCGTTGGGCCTCTGGTTCCATCCACGTGGTGACAAATGTGGCGAGGTTGCGCTGTGGGTCGCCCTCCATGGCGAGATCCACATCCACGAGCCTCATGGCGTCCATCGCAGTCATGCCTTCCTCGGGGAAGGTCTCCGAGGGAGCGGGCGCGGTCAGGAACCGGTTACCGAAGAGAAGTGCATCATCGCGCTTGGTCATGCGGCGATTGAAACAGCGCCGGAGCGTTCCGGCGGCGAGGGACACACCCAAGACGGCACCGCGAGTGGGCACGAAGCGCACCCTCGTACGGCGCTTCTGGCGGTCCCTGAGCCACGCCCTGATGAGTCACCGCGCATACCCCTGACCCGCGGTACGTCCAGTCGGACCACCCCGTGATCGTGCGCCTGCTGGCGCTCGTCACACCTTGGGTGCCGCGACCATGCGGCGTGGCCGGTGGACCCGGTACTACGCGCCCTGCAGCGGGAGGTGGTGCGCGTCCTGCCCGGCGCCACGGCGCGGCGGGAACCGTCAGTGCCCGTCGATCACCGACCCGGACACCGTGCGCGAGTAGCTGTCTCAGGCGCGGAGCGTCATGGCCGGCAGTGCTCGGTGTTGCCGCCCGCGCGCTGTCCGGTCCGGGTGCGGAGGCTCCGCGTCAGGGTGGGGATCATCACCGCCGCAGGGACGAGGTGTAGGCCGAGGAGGGCGGTGGTGGTGGCGGTGTTTGCCCCGGAGAGGAGGGGCGGGACCAACGAGATCGCGGTCAACGACACCGCCGTCCACATGAATCGCTCGGCGGGGCGAGCGCTCCGACGAAGAAAAGCGACGGCAATGACGACGCCCACGACGGAGAAGAAACCGGTCACCACGGCGAACCCGGACAACGGGATCGCCTCGCCACCATCGGGTACCTCGAAGTCGACGCCGACGGCCTGGGCAAGCGCCGCGGCGAGGGTGGTGGCCAGCATCGCCGCGAGCGAGGCAAGGAAGCCGGTGCCGGCGAGCCCGCGGAGTCGGTGGGTGCGGCTTGTCTGGCCCGATGCCGGGCTTGCGCCGACCTTACTGTCGTTCATGCTGTTCATCTCGTTCCTCGATCATCCAGTAACGGGCCCACGGGGTGTGTTGACTGGCAGGGGTTGTGCAGGGCGCGGACACCGATGCCGCGAGCCGGAACCCGGCATCCCGTACGAGGACCAGCCCGGGCTCGCCGACGCGCAGCTCCAGCTGTACCCGCCCACGGGTGAGACGTCGCACGCGTGGCACGCGACAGGCGCGTCACCGCGCAGCGCGAGCGCCTCAGCGGGACTACTCCGTGCCGTCCGAAGGAAGGCGCTCCGGAAGCCCGAGCCGCGGGAACTGGTCGTCGTGGAAGATGACGATCTCGGTGACGGCCCCGCCGGTGATCCGCAGGACGTCGATCGTCAGCGGCAGGTATGCGCCCTCCTGCTCCCGCCAGAGGTAGAAGGCCAGGGCTGGCTGCCGGTTCACCGAGGTGAGGACGCAGCGCAGGCGCCCCAGGTCCGCGAACCCGTCCTCGACCCAGTCGTTCACCACCGCGTCGCGACCGACGTACAGGCCCGGGGTGGGCGGCATCGAGCAGCGGACGTCGTCCCGCAGCATGGCAGCGAGACCGTCGACGTCCTTGGCGACGCTCGCGTCGGCGAAACGGCGCACCAGCTCGCGCGTCTCTGGGTCCTCCTCGCCACTGGTCCAGTCCTGCCGTTCGGCGGGCAGGTGCTCCCGCATACCGGCGCGGGCCCGCTGCAGCGCGCTGTTCACGGAGTTGACGGAGTCCCCGAGGAACTCCGCCACGTCCTTGGCCGGCCAACTGAGCACGTCCCGCAGGATCAGCACGGCCCGCGGGCGCGGTGCGAGGTGCTGGACCGCGACCAGGTACGCCAGCTCGATCGTCTCCCGAGCGACGGCAACGGTCTCCGGTTCGTCCGCGCCACCCGCGGGCATCTCGTCGAGCAGGCGGTCCGGGTAGGGCTGCAGCCACCGCACCTCGCCGCCGGTCGCAGGCTCAGGGCGGCACTTGGCGAGCAGGTCCAGGCAGGCGTTGGTGGCGATCCGGTACAGCCAGGCCCGGAACGTCGACCGCCCCTCGAAGGTCTCCCGCCGTCGCCAGGCACGGAGGAACGTTTCCTGGACGGTGTCCTCGGCGTCCTCGAAGGACCCGAGCATCCGGTAGCAGTGCACGTGCAGCTCCCGCCGGTGCCGCTCGACCAGCCCCGAGAACGCCGGCTCGTCGACCTCGCCCAACCCGCTCACGCCCAGCTCCTCCAGCCGCGTGTCCGCAGTCATCACGTCATCCTTACGCCTCGTCGTGTCCCGTCGTAGGTGTGACGGGCACGGGCGCGAAAACTCATCACTGGGGTTGGTCGACGCCGAGCCCCTGCTCACATCGTTCGGCAGTTGATCGTCGACTCCGAGACGTCGGCGTCCGCGTGTCCCAGCGGTTCCCGGCGATGACTGCGCCATCTGGCACACCGCCGATGAGTTTCCGGCGGGCGGGCCGTCTACCCCTCGACGAAGGGAGCGCACCATGCGCAAGATCATCGTTTGCACGTTCCTGACACTGGACGGCGTCATGCAGGCCCCGGGTGGTCCGGACGAGGACGCTGAGAGCGGATTCGAGCACGGCGGCTGGCAGAAGCCGGTGGCCGACGACGAGGTCGGCATGGCCATCGCCGGTTGGTACGAGCACTCCGACGCGATGCTGCTCGGCCGCAAGACGTACGAGATCTTCGCGTCGTACTGGCCGACCGCCGATCCCGACAACCCGTTCACCGATCGGATGAACAGCATGCACAAGTACGTGGCGTCTCGGACCCTGACGTCCGTCGAGTGGCAGAACTCCACGCTGCTTGAGGGTGACATCGTCGATGCCGTAGGCAAGCTGAAGGCGTCCGACGGTGGCAACATCAACGTGGTCGGGAGCGGAGACCTCGCCCAGACCCTCATGCGGCACGACCTCGTCGACGAGTACCGGCTGACCATCCATCCGGTGATCATCGGCACCGGCAAGCGGCTGTTCGCCGACGGAGCCGTCCCCAGTGCGCTGGAGCCGGTCAGCGTCTCGACGACGAAGGGTGGCACTGTCCTCGGCATCTACCGGACGAACGGTAAGCCCAGCTACGACAGCTACTAGAGTGCTTCGTCAGGTTCTGGTGGGGGCGGGAGGCCGCAGGTGGTGCAGGTGCCGTTGCAGCACCGCAGCAGGCCTTGTGGTCCGTTGAGGACTTCAAGGCCTCTACGGCGGTCATGAGGGTGACGTGGCGGTGCCAGGTGCGGCCCAGCGGACGAGGCTCGGTCGCCGTGTCCTTCTTTGCTCGACGGCCGCACCTCGAGCAAGCGTGAGGTCTCGATCCCTTGCTGTCCGGGCGCCAGGTGACCGGCTGGCTCGCCCGCCATCCCACAGCCCGGACAGAGGAAGATCGAGCCGCCCTGAAGGACATCCTGGCCCGCTGCGCGCAGGCGACCTGGGCAGGGCGGAGCGTCTTGCGGGTGGCGGACGGTCCTGTGATCAGAATTCTCCGGTTGCGCTGCGCACGGGCGTGATGATCTCGTCGGCGAGCCATCGCGCGGCTTGTGAGGGGTAGGGGCTCCGCAGGCTCAGCACGACGTGCGTCACGCCTGCGGCGATGAGTTCCGTGATGGCCTTGCGGTCGGTGGCCGGGTCGTCGTAGGAGACGATGTACTGCACGGAGCGGGTGATCGTCCGCGGATCACGGCCGATGGCGGCGCAGTGGTCGTCCAGAACGGCACTGCGCTCGGTAATGTAGTCCAGCGTGTTGTGCGGCGGTCCGGGGATGTTCCAGATGTCGGCCTGCTCGGCGACCAGGCGGAGCGTCCTGTTTCCCCAGCCGCCGATCAGCAGGGGCGGTCCGGGCTGCTGAACAGGTTTCGGCTCGTTGTGGTTGCCGGTCAGGGTGTAGTAACGCCCGTGGAAGTCGAAGATGTCCCGCGTCCACATGCCGCGGAGGATGGTGATGGTTTCCTCCAGGCGGGCGATTCCTTCGGCGGGCGGGACGAGCGTGAGGCCGTAGGCCGCGTACTCCGCGACGGCCGGGTTCTCGCCGGCGATGCCGCCCGCGTTGGGTGGCTGCAGGGTGCCGCCCACGCCAAGGCCCATGATCAGGCGGCCCCCGGAGACCACGTCGACTGTTGTGGCGATTTTGCCGAGGACGGCGGGCGGCCGGATCCGATTGCTCGTCACGAGCAGGCCCAGGCGCAGTCGCTGGGTCCTGGCAGCCAGGGCGCTCAGCAGCGTCCACCCTTCGAGGATCTGCCCATCCTTCGGGCCGGCGATCGGCATGAGGTGGTCCCACAGCCAGGCGTCCGCGATTTCGGGCAGGTCGTCGGCTTCCTGCCACACGCGGAGGATGTCCTCGTAGGGGACCCGCATCGGGGTGGTCTTGATTCCGAATGTTACGGAGGGGAGGTGCTGGTGAGACATGGTTGCCACGCGCCCTTCGAGTCGACGCGCCGCCGTCGACAGCGACGCCATCATCACGTTAGCGGATCGTCAGCACCGCTGACTATCAGTCTCTGGATACACTGCGGCCATGACTCGCGACGCACCGCCCGAGGTCCTCTCCTCCCGCCTTGGTTATCTGCTCAAGCACGCGTACCTGCGGTTGACCGAGGAGTCCGCGCGGGCCTTGGCGCCGCACGGGATCGACGGCCGTGAACTGGCGGTTCTCGCCGTCCTCGACGCGCATGACGAGCTGTCTCAACTGGAAGTGGCGGGCGAACTGGGCATCGACCGCACGACGATGGTGGCCCTCGTCGACGCTTTGGAGGGCAAGGAGCTCGTCGAGCGGCGCCGCAGTCCGCAGGACCGACGCAAGAACATGGTGCAGCTGACGCCGGCCGGACAGGAGCGCCTTCGCGACGCCGAATTCGCCCGCCAGGAGATGGAACGCCGGTTCCTCGCCCCGCTCTCCAGCACAGACGCCACATGCCTGGTCCGCGCCCTGCAGTCCCTCGTCGGTGCCCCGACGAGCGCTGGCTAGGCATCTGACTCGGCATGACGGACGTGACGGCGGCCTACCTCCATAGACATCCGCAATCGGCGAGACGGGTCTCCAACCGTCTCGGGTCACGCTGCGTGAGCCTTGGGGCGTTCGACGAGTTGACCCCGTTCGAAGCGGGCTCCAGTGCGGACGAGGGCGACG
Source organism: Streptomyces canus (assembly GCF_001514145.1). Lineage (GTDB taxonomy): Bacteria > Actinomycetota > Actinomycetes > Streptomycetales > Streptomycetaceae > Streptomyces > Streptomyces canus. Next base: position 498,779 of record NZ_KQ948656.1, on the reverse strand, counting down.
AGGTGGGGTGCGTTCACGGCACGCCACCGCTGCTGGGCCGACTCGACAAGCTTGAAGACGTTGGGGCGGAGGCGGCCGCGATGCTCCGCCGGTACTCCCACGCTGCAGCAGGGTTCACACGGGCCGGCCGTACGCAAGCTCCAGCGTCTGCTCAACGACCGACTGCCTGACCTGCAGCTCGCGGTCGACGGCCGGTTCGGGCCAGTCACCCACTCCCGGTGCGTGAGTTCCAGGAGCGCGTAGCCATCGTGGTCGACCGCACAGTCGGACCGCAGACATGGGGTCACCTGACGCAGTAGCACAGGAGGATGGCATGTCCCCGAACGCCCCGGCGGTCGGCATCGCTACCCCTACCCTGCTTCAGGGATCCCAGGGCGAGGCGGTACGCACGCTGCAGCAGCTGCTGAACGCGCACGTGCCCGATCCCAGCGGCGTGTCGAGATCACCGTCGACGGCGTGGTCGGCCCGCAGACCTGGGGCATGCTGACAGGTGGCGAGCTGTCACAAGAGGCCGCCTCGGGTACCCCCACCCTGCAGCCCCTGCGGGCGGCCCGGACAGGGGAGGAATCGATCACCGCCCGCGACCGGTCCGGCTGATTCTTCGAGCGCAGCTTGTTCAGCAGCAGCTGGTGCAACTGGTCCCAGAGCCCGGCCTCGTTCCAGGCCGCCCGGCGACGCCAACGCGTCATGCCCGAGCCGAAACCCAGCTCCTGGGGCAGGTACTCCCACTGGATCCCGGTATGCAGAACGAACAGGATCCCGCACAGGGCCTGCCGGTCGGGCACTCAAGGTCTGCCCTCGACCTGCTTCGGCAGTGGTTCGGGCAGCAACGGCTCGATGAGCGCCCACAGTTCGTCCGACACGACCCACGTCCGCGACTGACGCTTCCCCATGCCCTCATCAACGAGCGATCAAGCCGACAGGCACATGATCAAACCGCTTTTGTTGGAGCCAGCTACTCAGGCCTTGGTTGAGTATGTGCGCTCATACCCGTTGCCCGCCGCTCGGCCAGCATTGGTGCAACGGCGCAGCCCTGGAGCGCCGGTCCGATCCAGCTTATTCCAGTAGGGAAACTTCTCATGCCGCGACGTGTCGTCCTGTCCGTGACCGCCGGTGTCGTCGTCCTCGGTGGCGCCGGAGCCTTCGCCCTCGCCCACGCCGGGGAGCAGCCTCCCTCCGTGGCGCACAGCGCGGCCCACTACGCTGCCCCCGACGGCGACCGCAGTGGCTCATTGACCTTCACCACCGACGTCACGGTGTCCTCTGGCATCAAGAACGTGAAGGTCCTGGCCTGGCCGGCGAACTCTTCCTTCGCGAAGAAGGCGCTGACTGCCAAGGACATGGCCGCCGCGGAATCGGCCGTATGCAAGCCGTCCGGTGAGGACACCGTGCGCTGCACCTACACCGCCATCGTCACCCGCGCCGACGCCGAGGCGTCCCCGCACGGTCTGTGGCACGTCGCCGTCCTCGCCACCGCCAAGGACGGCGAGACGACGCTGGACACCAAGGCGGCCGACTTCACCGTTGCGTGATGCAGATGCCCATATGATCGCGGCACATAGGCAGTTGAGACCACGCGCGCCCTCATACCGGAGCAGAAAGCAGGTCGTGATGTCGACGGACGGGCCGTTGCGGATGTCCGTCGACGGTGAGGAGTTCGAGGTCAGCCAGTCGGACGACAGCCCCGGTACTTACGACGTCACCTGGCTGACCGGTCCCGACCCTCACTACGGGTTCGGGTTCCGCAGCCATCCTCCGGTGCAAGTCGCCAGGGCCGAACTCGAGGAGGCCATCCGGGACTTCCTCTCGCAGGTGGATCCCAGCACTGGACACATCGAGTGATCACCAGTCCAGGACTGCACCGCGTGCAGAGGGTGAGTGAGTCGCCCGCCCTGTAGTCCGGCTCTGGTGGTCACTAGGTTCGGATCATGACGATCACGTATGAGTGGCGGGGCGACGTCGACAACTCAGCTCTCAACAAGCTGCATGCCGAAGGATTCGATCACCCGGTCGGGCAGACGGATTGGCGTGCACGGCTTCAACGTCACAGCCTCGGCTGGGTCTGCGCCTGGGAAGATCACCGTTTGGTCGGTTTCGTCAACGTCGTCTGGGACGGCGGCGTCCATGCGTTTGTTCTGGACACGGTGGTCGCACTGCGCAATCGTTCGAACGGGGTGGGAGCCGCGCTGGTCAAGGCAGCTGCTGAGGAATGCCGTGCTGCGGGGTGTGAGTGGCTGCACGTCGACTTCGAAGAGCACTTGCGATCCTTCTACTTCGACGTCTGTGGCTTTGGAGAGACGACGGCAGGTCTGATCGCCTTGTGACGTTGGGCCTCCCGCCCCTCCGGCCGAGCTCCCCGGGCGATCGCGCGCGGCGGGTTCCCGGACCGGAGCAAGTCGGCAATGGCGAGCCGCTCGTCCTCGGCAAGGAAACGGTCTTGAATCCCGTCACGATGCCGCGCCTCGGTGATCGGCACATAGCGACGCTCGCGCTGCTGAACCGGCGGGCCCGTGGGCTGTCGGTGTCGCGGCCTCGATGGAGGTCTGGGCCTGCCGGGCGTCTCGACTGTCGTTGGCGGGCCCGGAGCGTCCGGGCCCGCCGGCATGGCACGCGGCTCTCCGGGCCTACTCAGCCACCCCGCGGACGGTGTCGACGCCGAAGTCGTAGGACCCCGAGCCGACCTCGAACACGGCGGCACCCTTCTCCATGCGCAGGAAGCGGACTCCCTTGGCGGCGTCGGCCGGCCTGCCGCCCTCCGTGACCGCCCAACGGGTCTTCGTCGGTACGTGGACCTCCGCGACGGTGTTGACCGGGACCGTCACCTTCAGGTTGATGGCGCCGTTGCGCGTGCTCCACTTCGACGACAGGCGGCCGTAGACGGTGGTGAGGCTTCCGGTGCCTTCCGTCAGGTTCCCGCCGGGCACCGGCGCGATCCGGGTGAGCTTGTAGCCGGGCTCGAGCGCGGAGATGCCGCCGATGTTCTGGAACATCCAGTCACCCACGGCGCCGTAGGCATAGTGGTTGAAGGAGTTCATGTCGACCGGGCCGAAGTCGCCGTTGGGCATGATGGAGTTCCAGCGTTCCCACATGGTGGTGGCACCGTTGGCGACCTCGTAGCCCCAGGACGGGTAGTCCTTGTGCAGCAGCATCTTGTAGGCCAGGTCGTCCCGGCCGATCCTGCTCAGCGCGGGCAGCAGCAATGGCGTGCCGATGAACCCGGTCCGCAGGTGGTAGTCGGTGACCGCCAGTTTGGCCACGAACTTCTCACCGACCTTGTCGACCAGTGCCGGATCCGAGACCAGGTTCATGGCGAGGGCCATCGCGTACCCGGTCTGGGAGTTGCCCTTGACGGTGCCGTCGGCTGCGACATAGGCCTTGGTGAAGGCGTCGCGGATGTCCGCGGAGAGCTTGCCGTAGTCGGACGCCGCCGCGTCATCGCCCAGGGCCTTGGCCGTCTCCGCCATCATGCGGGCGTTCTCGGCGTAGTAGGCCGTGCCCAGTATGCCCTGCTCGGTCGGGTCGTCGAGGTTCAGCCAGTCGTTGGTGAAGAAGGTGGTGCGGCCGGGCTCGAGCAGGTCCGGTCCGGCGCTGGTGCGCACGAATTGGAAGAACTTCTGCATGGCCGGGTAGTTCTCCCGCAGGATGCGGGTGTCGTCGTAGGAGAGCCATACGTGGTACGGCACCGTGATCATCACATCGGACCACCCGACACCGCTGTCACCGAACTGGCCCTGAGGGGTCGGTACGACCGCCGGCAGATCGCCGTTGGCGTACTGGGAGTTGCGTACGTCCGCCATCCAGTGGGACAGGAACGCGCGGGTGTCGACCAGGTAGTTGGCCGTCGGCGCGAACAGGCTGATGTCTCCCGTCCATCCCAGACGTTCGTCGCGGGCCGGGGTGTCGGTGGGGAGGGAGAGGAAGTTGCCGCGCTGGCTCCAGGAGATGTTGCTCACCAGTTGGTTGAGCATGGTGTCCGAGGTCTTCAGTGTGCCGGTGGTGGGGAGGTCGGATCCCCATACGACGCCCTTGACGTCTGACAGAGCGGGAGGTTTGTTCACCCCGGTGATCTCGATGTAGCGGAACCCGTGCTGGGTGAAGGTCGGTTCGTAGGAGACCGTTCCGGTCTCGGCGAAGGTGTAGCGGTCGGTGACCTTGGCACTGCGGAAGTTGTCGGTGTAGAGGGTGCCGTTCTTGTTGAGCACTTCCGCGTAGCGGATCTTGACTGCTTGGCCGACGGAACCGGTCAGCTTGAGCCGTGACACGCCGACCATGTTCTGACCGAGGTCGTAGACGTACGTCCCGGGGGTGGGCTCGGTCATCTTCCGGGCCTGGAGCAGCTGGGTCCGACGCACCGGCTCGTCGCTCTGCGGGACCAGGAGTGCGTTCCGTGAGTCCAGGCTCGCGGCGGGCTCCCACTTCGCGTCGTCGAAGCCAGGTCGGCTCCAGCCCGACGGCTCCAGACGAGCATCATATGTCTCGCCGTCCTGCAGGTCGGCCTTCACATAGGGGCCCTCCGACGCCTTCCATGAACCGTCCGTGGCGATCCACTGGATGGAGCCGTCGGTGTAGGTGATGCGCAACTTCGCCACGAGAGCGGGGGCGTCCCCGTACTGATGGGTCCAGCCGAGCCCGACCTTGCCGGCCCACCAACCGTCCGCCAGAGAAGCGCCGATGGCGTTGTCGCCGCTGTCGAGCAGCTTCGTGACGTCGTAGGTCTGGGACTGGATGCGCTTGTCGTAGTTCGTCCAGCCCGGGGCGAGCATCTGGTCGCCGACCGGCTTGCCGTTGAGCTCCAGCTCGTAGAGGCCGAGTGCCGACGCGTAGACGCGGGCGGAGGCGATCTTTTTGCGGGCCTTCGTCGCGAAGTCCTTGCGCAGCAGTGGCAGCGGACGGGACGGGGGTGCGTAGAGGGCGTCCGTGGTGCCGGACACGACGAGGGCGGAGTCGGCTGTCTCACCGCCGGTGAACGGGTTGCGGCCGGACGCGAAGTCGGTGTCCAGCAGCGTACTTCCGTCGGCGCCGGTCACGACGGCGTCGTAGACGGTTCCGCGTTCGCCGCAGCATGCGTGGGTGCGGAAACCCATGTAGCCCTTCGGGAACGTGGAGTCGGTGAAGGTGCTGACCAGCTTGCCGTCGAGCGTCGTCTTGATGATGGTCCCCGCCACGTCATAGCGGACGGTGTGCCGGTCGGCGAGGAGACTCGCGTCGGTGAACCCGTAAGGCGCGAGATCCACCTCCTGAGCCACGGTGTAGGTGCCCTTGACCTGCTTGTGCAGTCTCAACATCGGGGTTGGGCCCGTGACGTTGAACTGCACCATGTATCCGTTGCTCACATCCGGGGCACGCAGGAACATGCCGAAGGCGTTGCTGTCGAGCTTGAACTCGACCGTGGCGGTGTAGTCGGTCCACTTGTCCAGCTCGCTCGGAGCCGCGGGGCGAGTGATCCACTGGGCGCCGTTCCAGTCTTCGGAGTCCAGCAGGCCGGTCTCGAAGTACGCGGTCGCGCTCCACGGACTCGCGACTCCCTTGTCGTCCCAGGCCCGAACGCGCCAGTGGTAACGGGCGCCCGCCTCCAGGGCAGGCCCGCCGTACCGCACGCCGACCTGGTGGTCGGACGCCACCTTTCCGGACGACCACACGTCGGTCGAGCCCGGCTTGCGTCCGACCTGGATCTCGTAGGCCGTCTGCGATGTCGCCCGCCGGGCCGACGTCAACTGCCAGCCTAGGACCATGTCTTCACCACCGATGCCCAGCGGGTCGACCCGGCCGTTGGCAGTCAGAGCCGTCACGGAGAACGGAGCCTCCGAAACCGACGCCGCGGGGGACACGGGCGCCGGCAGGATCACCGCGCCTGCGACCACGGCACACATGACAAGGCCTCTCAGGAGTACGAGCAACAGGGGGCGTTTACGGAGCATGGCATCTCCCGCTGATCCGTTGTGGAGGGGTGCGTGTTCTCGGCTGAGACGCCGCGAAGTGATGTGCGTTGTAGAGATCAGTCCGCTGTCCCACTCGGCTGGGCCGCCTCGAGTTCGGCAGCGGCGTAGGCGCCGTCGTCTTCGAACAGGACCCTTTTCAGCAGGGTGGGCAGCCGGCGGGCCGGCAGGTGCAGGAAGGGGCCCCACCGGTTCTCGACGGCCTTGACGGCCAACGGCTGGGTGACGTTCCAGGCGCCGAGGCCCTTGAGCGTCTTCTGGCCGGCGCGGAGCTGCACCTTCTGGTCGACGTCGCCGATCGGCAGCGTCTGGGTCTTCAGTGGCAGGGCCTTGTTCTGCGACGCGCACGAGCGCTTGTCCAGGGCGGTGAGCTCCTGCTGCACGACGTGGTTGTCATCGCGCCAGGGGGCGACACGGCGGTTCTGAGGGTCTTGTGCACAGGTGCTCCTCGGCGCGCGACTCATTGAAACGCTTCAATAGAGGGACGACGGGAACCTATGGCCCGTCTCGGCGTGTGTCAAGGAGCCGTCATGGATGTTTCCGAACCGCGCTGAGGGCTGCGGGGCGGTCGTCTGGAGGGGCTGCCGTCAGCGTGAAGTGACGAACAGCTGGAGAGGAGAGGAGAGTTGGACGGTCGGCCCGGACCTCGGCGCGGGCTGACGACACGGGCGTCGGGACGGACGGCGTGAGCGCGCGCAGGCCCGGACGATCAGCTCTGCGCGCCGCGCGAACGATCACTCGACGTGCCGACGCCGACCCCTGAGCGCGGCGCGCTGGCGCGGACGATCAGCTCGGGTTCCAGTACGACGGTGGCGTGACGGTGCTGCTCGCCCGAGGCCACCTCGTCCATCAGCAGACGGATCGCTTCCCGGCCCATCATCCGCCCCGGCATGTCCACCGCGGTCAGCGGAACGGCCGCGGCGCCCGCCGCGCGGTTGTTCTCGCACCCCACGACGGCGACCTGGTCGGGCACCCGGATTCCTGCCACGGCGTGCAGTTCGTGGATGATGGCATTGGCCAGTTCATCGGTGACGACCATGAGGCCGTCCGGTAGATCGGCGGGTGCTCTCCGCGCGAGATCCTGCCCGACCGCATGGCCGTAGGGCGTGGTCAGGCCACCGCTGTCGATCTCCTCCAGGGTGACGCCGGGGCCCGCCTCCTCGACCGCCGCGCGCACGCCCCTGCGTCTGTCGCGCACCGGCTGGTAGTCGTCGTGTGCGGCCACATAGGCCAGTCGTGTGCGACCCGAGTCGATGAGATGGCGGGCCGCCAGATATCCGACGTGCTCGTTGTTGACCAGCACCGAACAGCATGTGCCCGGCTTGGGGGAGTAGTTGAGGAGCACGACCTGGCGCCCGTGCGAACGGATGCGTGCGATACCGGCGGAGGAGTCCTCCATCGGAGCCAGCAGCACCCCGGTCACCCGGGACTCGTCGAACAGGTCCAGATAGTTGTCCTGAAGCGTCATGTCGCACGCCGTGTTCGCGAGCAGCAGGTTCTGGCCGACCGCGCGGGCGGCGTCCTGGGCGCCGTGCGCCATGTCGATGAACAGGGAGTTCTCGATGTCGGCGAGCACCATGCCGATGCTGTTGGTCGAGCCCGACACCAGCGACCGGGCGGCGTCGTTGCGGACGAAACCCAGACGGCTGATGGCTTCGCGGACGCGCTCGGCCGTCGCGGGGCTCACCTTCGCCGGATGGTTCAGGACGTTGGAGACGGTGCCGACCGAGACGCCTGCGGCGTCGGCGACGTCCTGCATGCTCGGACCGGCATGCCCCTGTACTGCTCGCGGACGGGCCGTTGCCACAGTGCTCCTCGACCTCTGGTCTCGTTCAGGCCGCGACCGCCAGTCGCGGACAAGCCGCAGAATACACGAAACGCGTTGAAGCGCTCCAATATGTGCCTTCAGACGCACCCCCCGGCAACGCCTGCCAGCGGCAGAGGAGTGCTTGCGGGTGCCGGAACGGCGGTCCACTGATGTGGGCAATCGGGCGAGTCCCAGGGCCGACCGATTGAAGCGCATCAATCCACTTAGCGCACGTCGGATGCCGCTTCACACTGAACATCCCAGGCATGTCCAGCCGATCCCGCAGCCGTCCCCCGCGCCCGAACTCGTGCTGTCCGCCGAGTCGGACGCGGCTTGATGCTCCTGGGTGGCGAGCCGTCCGAGGAGGAACTCGTCATGTTCAGGCGCGGCAGGACTGGATGGAAGGCCGGCGCTTCGGTGAGGTGAAGGGGTACGACGGCGGCGCGTCACAGGGCGGCGGTCGTACCCTCTCCGGAGGCGCTGCCCGCGAGCCACTGGTCCCAGCCCAGGTTGAAGTCGGCGTAGCCGTTGTCGGCCGGGGCCTTGCCACGGGGTGAGCCGGTGATGGTGATGGGGTCGCCCTGCTTGACCTGACCGTAGAACCACTTGGCGTCCGCCAGGGACAGGTGGACACAACCGTGGGAGCCGCGGGCGCTGCCGCTGCCCGGGTTCGGGTCGCCGGTCGAGTAGTGGACGTAGGTGCCGGACTGGGTGAGGTGGATGTCCCAGGGAAGTGTCAGGTCGTAGTAGTTGGGGCTGCCCTTGTCGCAGCTGATACCGACGCTGCAGGAAGTCATGTGGACCTTCTCCTGCTTGTCGATGACCGCCATCGTGCCGTCCCACGTCGGATACTCGGCGCTGCCCGCGTTGATCGACAGGGTGCGCACCGGCGCGCCGTTCCGGGTCACCTTCATGGTGTGGCCGGTCACCGAGACATCCGCGCGCACGTCGTCACCGATCTTGAAGGTGTGCGTGTAGCTGTGTACGCCGTAGCGTCCGTTGCCGTTGCTGACACCCTTCATATCGGCGTCGATCTTCACCGTCGTATCGGAGGGCCAATACGACTTCGGGCGCCAGTCGGCGCGCTTGTCGCCCATCCAGTGCCAGGCGCCGACCACGGCCTGGGAGGCGCTCACCTTCATGTGCTTTTCCACTGTGGCCCGAGCCTTGGCTGCCACCGGGTTCGTGAAGATCACCGAGATCGGCATGGCCACGCCCACCGTGGTTCCCGTCTGTGGGGTGATCGTCTCCAGCAGCATGGGCGGGCCCGCGGGTGTCGTCGGTGACGGAGAGGTGCTCGTGCTCGGCTTTCCCGACGCCTTTGCGTCGTCCCCGCTCGTCTTGTCACTTCCGCCTGCGCCGCATGCGCTCGCGCCCACCAGCATCACACCCGTGACGAATGCGATCCATATGCTGCCCTTGCGCCGTCTCACGAACTGCCCCGGTCTTCTCGCTGTTCGGCCCTGACGGGCCCGTCCCCCTGTCAGACAGAGATGGCGTGGTCCGCAGTTGCGTGCGTCGCGCAAAGCCTGTCCCAAGTTCGGTGCGGTGCCACGAAGCAGGACGGGGACGACGGGCGGCCCGGTGCAGGGCGTGGCGGAGGGAGGGTGCGTCGTAGGCTCGTGTCCTGATGGAATCGTTGCGGAACTGGCTGCTGCCGTTGACTGTCGCGGCTTTTCTTCTGGTGTGGCCGGGGCCGCAGGTGCTGGACGGCGGGTACGGCGGCTTTCGGCAGGAACCCGGAGTCGTGCTGGGCGTCGCGGGTGGGGTGAGTGTCGCGCTGGGGCTGCGGCGGCGGATGCCGTTGGTGGCGTTGGCCGGGGTCGCCGTCTGCTACGGAGTGGCTCTGGCCGTGGCGGCTTCGGACGCGGTCCAGGTGTTCGTGTTCTTGGGTGAGGTGGTCGCCGTGTACGGCGTCGCCGTCCGTACCACCCTGCCCGTGACGCTGCGGGCCGTCGGGGTGCTCGTCTGTTATGAGGCGCTGATCGACTTCGCCGTCGATGGCGGGGGTCTGTCTGCCGGCGCCGGTGTTGCGGTCACCGTCGTGTTGTACCTCGGTGCCGTCGGGGCCGGCCGGGGCCGTGCCCACCAGAGGGCCGCGCGCGCCCGGGCGGCCGCGCACCTGGCCGGGGCCCGGGTCGAGGCGAGGACGGCGGGGGTGAGGGAACGGCGCAGGCTGGCACGGGAGTTGCACGACGTCAGCGCCCACCAGCTCACTTCCGTGGTCGTCACCGCCGAAGCCGCCCGGCACTTGGCGGCGCGCCGTCCCGAACTCGCCGCCGAGGCGCTCGACTTCTCGGCCCGCACGGGCCGCGAGACCCTGGCCACTGTGCAGCGTCTGGTCACTTCGCTGGGGACGGCCGAGGAGAGCGACGACGTGCCGCTGGGCGCCCGTATCGAAGAACTCGCCGGTGGTTTCGTCCGTCTCGGGCAGCGTGTGGAGATCACAAGCGTCGAGGGCGGCACGGGAGCCGGCGCCCAGGTCGCGGAGGCGGTGTTCGGCATCGCCAGGGAGGCCCTCACGAACACGCTGCGCTACGCCCCGGGCGCGGTCGTACGCGTCGGCGTGCGGGACCTGGGCGACGGATGGCTCGCCCTCACCGTCGACGACGACGGAGGATCTCGTACGGATGCGGAGGCGGGCGCAGGCCGCCGGGGCCTCGGGTCGGGGCGGGGCATGGCCGGCATGCGTGAACGGGCCGAGGCGGTCGGCGGCACGGTGACCGCCGGGCCGGGAGCGGGCCCGGCCGCCGGTTGGTCCGTACGGGCGGAACTGCCGGTCCACGCGGGGCGGCCCGCCCGCCTCTCGGCCGGGCGGGTGCGGGTACTGGACGGGCGCCTCGCCTCGCACGCTCTGCTGCCGGCCGCCGCAGTTCTTGCCGCGGTGTTCTTGTTCACCGGGGACCGGCACGGACTGGATTTGGCGCTGCTGGGCGCGTTGTCGGTGGTGCAGCTGCTGCCATTGCTGTGGCGGCGGGTGGCGCCCTGGCCGGTGCTGGCCGCCCTGCTCACGGCGTCCTGGCTGTGGCCGTGGGTGCCCGGCTCCGCCGCGGACCCCTGGCCGGCCCTGGCCGCGGGCGTCTGCGCGCTGGTGGGCGGGGTGTACGCGGTGGCCGCCTACGGCCGTGATCCGTGGGCGACCTGGGCGTCAGTGCCCCTGGCCGCGCCCGTACTGGCCACAGCGGTGTCGATGACGGCGGCGCGCGACGGCATCATCGACGGCGAGCCGGCCGGTGCGCTTGCGGTGGGGATCGGCGTGTTCGCTCTGACGGTCCTGCTGCTGCCGGTGTTCGGCTGCGCGTGGCTTGCGGGCTTTCTCCTGCGGTCCAGGCGCGGGCGGATCGTTGGCCGCGAGGACGCTGAACTGGGCGCGGTCGTCCACGAAGCGCTCGGCGCGGCGCATCGGGAACGGCAGCGGATCGCCGCCGGGCTGCGTGCCGCCGTGCTCGACCGGACCGCCGGCATGGTCGCCGCCGCGGAGGCGGGCCGCCTGGACGACGTGGCGCCGGCGGCGCGTGAGGCGCTGGCGGCGATGCGCGAACTCCTGGGCAGTCTGCGGGACGGCACCCCAGCTGACGGTCCGCTCACGCCCCCTGTCGAGGGCGCGGCAAAGTCTTCACTGGAGGATCGATAAAATCACCCCTCATGACCTCGCCCTCCACTCCCGCCCGGGTCCTGGTCGTCGACGACCAGGCCGTGGTCCGCGCCGGGTTCGCGGCCATCGTCGACGCGGAACCCGACTTCGTGGTCGTCGGTGAGGCGGGTGACGGCGCCGAAGCGGTCGCGCAGGCCGGCCGGCTGACCCCGGACGTGGTCCTGATGGACATCCGCATGCCCGAGATGGACGGTCTCACGGCGACGGGACTGCTGACCGGACCGACGTCGGGCCACCTGCCCAAGGTGCTCGTCCTGACCACCTTCGACCTCGACTCGTACGTTTACGAGGCCCTGCGCGCCGGGGCCTCAGGGTTCCTCCTCAAGGACGCCGAACCGGCCGAACTCCTCGCGGCGCTCAGGGTGGTGGTCGCCGGCGAGGCCATGCTGGCCCCTGCCATCACCCGCCGCCTGATCGATACGTTCACCGCGACGGCCCCCGCCCCGCGGGCCGAGCCCCTCGCCGCCCTCACTCCCCGTGAACGCGAGGTCCTCTCCTTGATCGCCACCGGGCTCGCCAACGCCGAGATCGCCGAACGCCTCGGCGTCGCCACGGGCACGGTGAAGACCCATGTCAACGCTCTCCTGAACAAGCTGGATCTACGGGACCGGGTGCAGGCGACGATCTTCGCGTACGACACCGGCCTGGTACGGCCGAAGCCACAGCGCGGCTGAACCCCGTGTGCCGAGCCGGTTCTGTCCAGCCACCTCTATCCAAAGGTGCAGAAGCAGATCCGTCTTTGTGCCGACGCGCCCGCCCGCCCCTGTCCGAGAGGCTGCTCAGCAGGAACGGCGGGAAGAGGAAGGCCATATGGAAGCGATCAAGTCCCCCGACTGGAACATCGTGGGCATCCTGGGAGCCGCTCGTGGCGCGCGTGCGGACGCCGGGGGAGCGATGGGGACCGAGCACCTGCTGGCCGCCATCACCACGTCCAAGGGACCTGCACGCGAAGTGCTCGCGGCCGAAGGGGCGACCAGGACAACGCTGCTGGCGGTGTTGAGGGACCGGACGGACAAGGACGGCGCGTGGAGCGCCGACGACGAGGCGGAGCACAGCGTCGTCTCGCAGGACGTCCTGGGGGAGGACGGGGATCGCCGCACCTCGTTCACGGGCGCCGCGGCCAGAGCGCTGAGCGCGGCGATGGAGCACGCGCGGCAGGAGGACGCGGGAAAGTTCGGGGCCACGCATCTGCTCAGGGGACTGCTGGCCGAGGACAACCGGGCCGCGGAACTGCTGGAGGCGTGCGGCATCTCGCCCCGGGCCGTGCTCGACCGCCTCGACGGCGGCTCGGGCGGCAACCAGGACGGCCTCGACCCGCTGCTGCGCGCCACCCGCGACGTACTCCTCGGCCGTAGCCACTACCGCCGGATGTCCTGGTGGATGCGGTGGCTGACCAAGCTGAGCGGCGTCAACTGGGCTGCTTCACCGGCTGGTTGGGTTGGGCTGGAAACTTACGAGCAGGCCCGCCGTCTGGGCGACCGGGCGGTGGGCACCGAACACATACTGCTCGCGGTCCTGGCCACCCACGAGGTCGCCCTCAGCCACCCGCACTTGGTGGGGGAGCGCGGCACCGGCCAGGACGATCGGTACGCGGGCGGTGAGCAACTAGCCCGTCTGGGTGTCGACTACGTCTCGGTCCACCGCGTACTGACGGCCGGTGACTGCATCGCCCTGACGGCGGACGTCCGGCCCGCCGAGGAATACCTCCACGAGGCCACGGGCCAGAACCTGATGAGCGCGGCGAGCACCGGCCCCCTGGTCGAAACCCTCCTGCGGGAGCAGACCCGCGCCCGGCAGCTGATCGACACGCTGACTGGGAGGCCCGTCGGCTGACCGGGCATGCGGTCGCGGGCTCGTCGGCCTGCCTGCTGCGCGGACGCCGCGTACCCGCACGCCGTCAGTGCCGGACGGGTGGACACAAGCTCCGTTGCTCTGCGTCTCCCGGACATCGACGGCTTCGCGGTGACCCGGCATCTGCGCGCGGAGGGCCTCTACACCCCCGTGCTGTTCCTGACGGCCCGCGAGACGTCGAGGACCGCATCATCGGCCTCAGCTCCGGCGGGGACGACTACGTCACCAAGCCCTTCCATGTACAAGGGGTACTGCTGCGCGTCCGTGCCATCCTTCGGCGCAGTGACATGCCACCGGGCGGCGGGGCCAGGCGGCCGCCCCTGCGGTACGCCGATCTGGTGCTGGACGAGCAGACGCACGAGGTGTCGCGGGCGGGCCTGCCGATCCAGCTGTCGCCCACCGGGTTCCGGCTGCTGGTCTGTCTGCTGGCGCGGCCGGAGCGCGTGGTGGGCAAGAAGGAGATCCTGTCCGAGGTATGGCACTACGACTTCGCGGGAGACGCCCGCATCGTCGATACCTACGTACGCAATCCGCGAAGCTACTACTCGGCGCCGTGAAGTCGATGGGGCAGAGCTGGACGAACTTCCTCTTCGGCGCCTTCGACCCGGCCGGCGTGGTCACGGTCGACAAACCGCCGGCCGCCCTGTGGCCACAGGTGATCAGCAGCGAGATCTTCGGGCTGCACGGATGGGCGCTGATCCTGCCGCAGGTGCTCGAAGGAGTGGCCGCGGTGCTGGTGCTGCACCGCATCGTGCGCCGCTGGGCGGGAGAGGGCGCGGCGTTGGTCGCCGCCCTGGTCCTCACCCTCACGCCCATCACCGTGGCCATCAACCGGGACAACAACCCCGACACCCTGCTGGTCCTGCTGCTGGTGTCCGCGGCGTACGCGCTCACCCGCGCACTGCAGGCCGAGGGCCGGGCCGCGACCTGGTGGCTGTGCGCGAGCGGCTTCCTGATCGGGTGCGGATTCCTCACCAAAATGCTCGCCGCCTGGATGGTCATCCCCGCGTTCGCCGTCGCCTGGCTCGTGGGAGGAAGCGGCCCCTGGATACCGCGAGTGCGGCGTCTGCTGGGCGCGGGAGCCATCCTGGCGGCGTCCTCCTTGTGGTGGGTCGCCATGGTCGCCATGGTCGCCCTGTGGCCGGGCGACCGTCCCTAACATCGGCGGCAGCGAGGACGGTTCGGCCTGGGACCTGGTGATCGGCTACAACGGTCTGGGGCGGGTGTTCGGCTCCGGTGACGGAGCACCCCAGGGCATGGGAGGCGGAGGCGGGTTCGCCGGCGGGTTCGGCGGTGAGTACGGCCTGACCCGGATGTTCGACACACAGGCGGGCGGTCAGATCAGCTGGCTGCTGCCGCTGTGCGCCGTGGCCATGGTCGTCGCCGTCGTCGTGGCGGTACTGCACCGACGCGGGAAGCTGCCCGCCTCCGCCCTGCTGCCGTCCTCCGGTTGGCTGTTGTGGGGTACCTGGCTGGTGGTCTGCGCCGCCGTGTACTCGTCGCAGAAGGGCATCCTCCACCCCTACTACACCACCCAACTCGCGCCCGCCGTCGCCGCTCTGTGCGGCGGAATGACGGCCGCCCTGGTCCGCGCGCACCGTGCAGGCCTGAGCTGGGCGCCCCTGGCCGGCGTGGCCGGGGTCGCGGTGAGCGTGATCTGGGCGGTGGCGCTGATCCGCCGTGAACCCGACTGGAACGGCCGGCTGGTGTGGCCGGTGCTGCTCGTGGGCTGCGCCGCCGTGGTCCTGCTGGTGCTGTCCCGACGGCACGGCCGGTTGCTGACGGTCGCCGTGGGCGCGGCGGTGACGTCGGTTCTGGTGGCCCCGGGAGCCTGGGCGGTGAGCGTGCCCGGCTCCACCGGCATGGGCGGCTCCAACCCGACGGCCGGTCCGCAGACCCTCGGCTTCGGCGGAGGCGGCGGCATGCCCCGGCAGAGCGGCAACGGCGGAGGCCTTCCGTCGGGCATGCCGTCCGGGATGCCGACGAACATGCGCGCTTCTACCGCGCCGACCCGGCCCGCTCTCGCCTCCACGGTGGCAGCGGCCTCGGCCTCGCCATCGCCGCGACCATCGCCGAGGGCCATGGTGGCCGCCTCGAACTCGACACGGCCCCCGGCCGCGGCTGCACCTTCCGCCTGGTCCTGCCCGCGGCCGGCTCCGGCCGGGAGTCCCGCTGATCGCGTCCGGGAGGAGGCCCCACGACCGAGGCCCTCGGGGAGGTCGCAGCGGCCGGCGCAGGGCGGACGGCCGCGAGGGGATGGCATTCCCCAGGCGTATCGGTCACTTCCCCGTCCGGTTGGTGAGAGGCGGTTGAGAGGCGGTCGGTGTGAACAGTGCCCGGACGGTTTCGGTGGCCAGGTCTCGTAGCCAGGTGTGGGCGCGGTCGTTGTCGTAGCGCTGGTGCCACAGCAGGTACAGGGGCACGTCGGGCAGCGGGAGTGGCGGCGGTAGTGTGGCCAGGCCGAGTTGTTCCCGGGCCGTGCGGGTGACCGCGTCGGGCAGGGTGACGATCAGGTCGGTGTCGAGGGCGAGTTGCAGTGCGAAGGCGGCGGTGGGCCCGACGGCGACGACGCGTCGTTCGAGGCCGCGTGTGGTCAGGGCGTCATCGATCGGGTCGCGCAGGCTTCCGCGCCGCGAAACGGTGAGGTGTTCGGCGGCCGCGTAACGCTCGAGGCTCAGCGGGCCTGCGGTGAGCGGGTGGCCTGGGCGGGCGGCGACGACCAGGCGGTCCTTGCCGACGAGGCGGTGGCGGATGTCGGGGAGCGTCGGCACGCTGGAGCCTGATTCGAGGTCGACCTCACCCCGGCGCAACTCGGCGTCGTCCGACCCTGGTTCGGCGGACAGGCGCAGCCGTACGCCTGGGGCCTGATGGTGAACGGCCGTGGTCAGGGCGGTGCCGCATGCGGCGGTCAGGGCGTCGTGCCAGCGCACGGTGAACACCCGGTCCAAAGCCGCCAGGTCGAGTTCCTGCTGCGCGGACAGAAGGTGGTGGGCCTGCTGCACGAGGGCGTGGACCTCGGCGCGCATGGCCAGCGCGCGGGTGGTGGGGACCATGCTGCGGCCGGTGCGGACCAGGATCTGGTCACCGGTGACCTTGCGGATGCGGCCCAGGGAGCGGCTCATCGCCGGTGCGGTGACGTGGAGGCGTGCTGCCGCACCGGCGACGCTGCCCTCTTCCAGCAGGGCATCCAGGGCTGTGAGCAGGTTCAGATCCAGTTGCATGCCAGTAACTCTACAAGTGACAAGCATGCACTTGTTGTTAATGACTGGGCGGCCTACCTTCGACGTGCGGGGGCGAGACAACCGCCCCGATTCCACCGAAACCAGGGAGTCCACCATGAGCACAGCCATGCCTTTCGACGCCGGTACGACGCTCCTGTCCGACGTGACAGCCGCGGTGCAGACCGCCGGCGTCACGCTGCTCGACCGCCACACCTCGCATGCCCGGGGGGTGAGTCTGGGCGAGGTCGTGGGCGAGATCCACGCCAACGACGACGCGGTGCTCGACGTGCTGCGGGAGCCGCTGCTGCGGGCCCGGCCGGGGTCGCAGTGGGCCGAGGACGAGCTGGCCGGCGGCGCGCTCCCGTCCGGGGAGTGGTGGGTCGTCGACCCCGCCGAGGGCAACATCAACCACGTCCACGGCATGGACGACTGGGCCGTCACCGCGACCCTGGTCCGCGACAACCAGCCGGTGCTCACCGTCGTCCACCTGCCGCTGACCGGCGACACCTACACCGCGGTCGCCGGCGGCGGTGCCCACCTCAACGACCGGCCCCTGAAGGTGTCCGCCAAGACCGACCTGGGCGCGGCGCTCATCGGCACCGGCCAGGCCAAGCCCGGCGAGGACGAGCGCACCTTCCGGCGGATCGGTGACTCCGTCACCGCGATGCTCATCAACGGACTGGTCGTGCGGGTGTCCGTTCCCGCCACGATGCAGCTCATCCACGTCGCCGCCGGACGCATGGACGCGTTCTGGCAGTTCTCCGACGTCCGCTCCGGCCTGGTCGCCGGCGCCCTTCTGGTCTCCGAGGCCGGAGGCACCGTCACCGACCTGACGGGCGACCCCTGGAACACCGGCAGCCAAGACTTCCTCGCCGCAGCCCCCGGCCTCCACGGCGCCGCCCTCAAGGTCCTCGCGTCGACCGCCTGACGGGAAGTCCCTTCTCCTCACCCCGATACCGCAAGGAGCATCACCGTATGACCAGCATCGGCATCCTGGGCGCCGGCCGCGTCGGCACCAACCTCGCGGGCAAGCTCTCCGCAGCCGGACACCATGTCACCCTCGGTGGCCGGAGACCCGAAGACACCGCCGCCCGCACCGCCGGGCTCGCCCCGCGGATCGCCTTCGCCGACCAGCGCACCACTGCCCGCACCGCGGACGTCGTGATCAACGCGACACCCGGTGACAGCTCCCTGGAGCGCCTCACCGACCTGCGCGCCGAACTCGCCGGCAAGATCCTCATGGACGTCTCCAACGCCACCCGTGGCGACGCTGACGGCCTGCCCGGCGACCTGTGCTATCCCGGCAGCAGCCTCGCCGAGAAGCTCCAGGCCGCGCTCCCCGAGACCCATGTGGTCAAGACCCTCAACACCATGCTTTTCATGGTCATGACCGCTCCCGAAACCCTGGCCGCCCCACCGACCGCCTATCTCTCGGGCGACGACGAAGACGCGAAGAGGACCGTCACCGGCCTGCTCGGCGACCTGGGCTGGCAGCCCGAACGGATCGAGGACCTCGGCGGCATCACCACGGCCCGCGCCACCGAGGCCATGATCCTGGTCGTGCCCCACATTCTGCGCCGACACGGCTTCAAGCCCTTCGCCGTATCCCTCGCCCGCTGACCCATCAAGACAGGGTTCAGACCGAAACCAGGTCGAGTGTGATGTGCGGGGCGAGCGCGTGCAGGAAGTCGGGGGCGTCGAAGATCTCGCCGGCGGAGACGACGCCGACGGTCCTGGTGCGGCCGGTCAGGACGCGCTCGAGGGCTTCGGTGACGAGGGGCGCGGTGACGGCGTAGATGTCCTGGCCGCCGGCCGTGGCCCGGCGTTCGGCTCCGCCGGAGCGGACGACGACGTCGACGAGGAAGGTCTGGTTCGAGCGCCCGCTCCCGTCGGTGGCGGTCGGGGCCGGCGTGTGGGGGGCGGTGACGTCTCGGGCCGCCTCGGCCGTCATGTAGGTGGTCACGTCGGGGATGGAGAGGTGCTGGGGGACGGTGACCACGTCCGCCATCGTGAACTCCCCGATCACCGGCCGGGGTCCCATCGGTTCCGGGAAGGTCCATTCCAGGAGGGGCGCGGCGTCGGTGCGGTGTTCCCACTGTCCGCCGCTGTAGCGCAGGCGGTGGGCGCCACGTCTCTCGCGGGAGACCGCGCCTGAGAGCCGGGTACCGGCGGTGGGGTGCCAGTTGCTGAGCGCATAGGCGATGTGCGCCTCGTCGGCCTCGGTCCAGTCACCCATCGCAGCGGTGGTCAGGAGGTCGCCGAGGCCGCCGAAGAAGGCCATGGCCGGGACGATCACCGCTCCCGCCTCCCGGGCCCGCTCGCGGTAATGGGCGAAGGTGTCGAGGTTGGCCTCGAGTTCGGCGGCCACGTCCAGGTAGGGGATCCTCGCGCGGAGCGCGGCCTCGATCACGGGGCCGACGGTCGAGGCGAAGGGGCCGGCGCAGTTGATGACCGCCGCCGTTCCCGCCAGGGCCCGGTCCAGCGAGGCCGGGTCGTCGACCGACGCCGGCCGGGCCTCCAACCCGTGCTCGTCGGCCAACTCCTCCAAGGTCTGCGCATTGCGCCCGGACAGCACCGGGACGAACCCACGCGCGGCCAGCTCCGCGACCACGAACCGCCCGGTGTGACCGTACGCGCCGAACACCGTCACCAGCTGACCTGACCCCATGAGACTGCTCCCCGTGCACTCGAACGCCCGCTGCGAGGTCCATCCGCTGCGGCCTGACACGCCCATCCTGTCCTTCCGGCAGCACCCCGCACGAGTGTCGGAAACGACATGCCGCGTACAGTTTCGGACATGACCGCTGTTGCACTGGCCATCACCGACGGCATGCTCCACTACGAACTGTCCGTGGCCGTCGAGGTCTTCGGAACCGACCTGACCCACATCGTGGATCCCTGGTACGACTTCTCCCTCTGCGGGAGCGGTCCGGTGCACGTCGGCCGCTTCCGCCTGGAACCCGACCACGGGCTCGAGCACCTCGCACACGCGGACACAGTGATCGTCCCTGGCTGGGCCGACACCGACCGCGACCCGCCCGCCGAGCTGGTCGAAGCGGTGCGTGCGGCCCACGCGGCCGGTGCCCGCGTGGCCTCACTGTGCACAGGCGCCTTCGTCCTGGGCGCGGCAGGACTGCTCGACGGCAGGCGCGCCACCACACACTGGGGCCACACGCGGGAACTGGCCCGGCGCCACCCGGCGGCCACCGTCGATCCGGACGTCCTGTACGTCGACAACGGCGACGTCCTCACCTCGGCGGGCAAGGCCGCCGCCATGGACCTGTGCCTGCACCTGGTCCGCCTCGACCACGGCTCGGCGAGCGCCAACAAGATCGCCCGACGCCTGGTCGTCCCACCCCACCGGGACGGCGGCCAGGCCCAGTTCATCGCCACGCCCCTCCCTGCCGAAGGCAACCACCCCCTGGGTGAGCTCTTCCCCTGGGCGCTGGAGCGACTGGACCAACCGCTGACCGTGGAGGACCTGGCCCGCCAGGCCCGCATGAGTTCACGCCACCTCGGCCGCCACTTCAAGCACCTCACCGGCACCACGCCACTGCAATGGCTCCACTCCCAGCGCATTCGCCACGCCCAGGAACTGCTGGAGACCACCGACGCCACCGTGGACACCATCGCAGCGGCCACTGGCATGGGCACCGCAACCACTCTGCGCCGCCACTTCCACCGCAGCGTCGGCGTCCCACCCGACACCTACCGCCGCACCTTCCGGCCCTGACTGGAGGAGGGCTGGACGCTGTGGGGTGGTACGCGTTCAAGGCTATTTGTCGACCAGCGACATGTGGTGCTCGTTGTAGCGGTCACCCTGCACCCCGACCCGGCCGGCCAGTTCGTTGAGGTCCGCCAGTTCGTCGGCGGAGAGCGGCAGTTGGGTGGCGCCGATGTTCTCCTCGATACGCGCGATGCGCCGCGTTCCGGGAATCGGGACGATCGACGGATGCCGCGCGAGCAGCCAGGCGAGCGCGACCTGCCCAGGTGTGGCGTCCTTGGCCTGTGCGAGTGTCGCGATGTGTTCGACGAGGGCCTGGTTCGCCGCCCGGTTCTCGGCCGTGAACCGTGGAATCGTCGTGCGGACGTCGCCGTCCGCGAAGGACGTCGACGCGTCCACTGCCCCGGTCAGGAACCCCTTGCCGAGCGGGCTGAAGGGTACGAACCCGATCCCGAGGGCCGTGCACGTCGGCAGGACCTGCGGCTCGGGATCCCGGGTCCACAGGGAGTACTCGCTCTGCACTGCCGTCACCGGGTGGACCGAGTGAGCACGGCGGATGGTCTCCGCGCCGGCCTCCGAGAGCCCGAAGGAGCGGACCTTGCCCTCCTGCACGAGCTCGGCGACCGTGCCGGCGACGTCTTCGATCGGCACCTCTGGGTCTACGCGGTGCTGGTAGAACAGGTCGATCCTCTCAAGCCTGAGCCGCTTGAGGGAGGCCGTGGCGACGGCACGGATCTGCTCGGGCCGGCTGTCGAGTCCGACCGAGGCGCCGTTCTCGATGCGGAATCCGAACTTCGTGGCGATCACCACTTGGTCACGCACTGGAGCGAGGGCCTCGCCGACGAGCTCCTCGTTGACGTAGGGGCCGTACACCTCAGCGGTGTCGAAGAACGTGACCCCGCGGTCGACGGCGCCACGGAGTACGGCGATCATGTCGTTTCGGTCGCCGGGGTTCGGGCCGTAACTCTGGGACATTCCCATGGCACCGAGGCCGATGGCGGATACCCGGAGGTCTTGCCCGAGCGTTCGCGTGTGCATTTTTCCTCCTTGTTGATGCCCGTACTGGTCGACGCTCGCCTCTTACCGCGCCGTCCCCGGGAACAGGCGCTGGGCGTTGGCCGTCGTCAGAGACCGCCAGGTGGTTCCCTCCACCGGTGACTCGGCCGCGTCGATCGCCGCGATGTGGGCGTCGGCCAGTGGGGGAGGGGTCCAGCAGTAGTCGCTGCCGAACAGCACGCGGTCCGGATCGACGAGCTTCAGCAGCGCTGGGACCTGGCGTGGGAAGGCTGTGCCCGCCATGTCGTAGTACAGGCCTCGTAGTTGCTGCACCGCGTCCTTGGCGGGCGTGTTCTCCGAGGGCACGAACAGTCTCATGAACTCGTTGATGCGGTCGGCCAGGACGGGTACCGCGCCACCGCAGTGCGGAACGATCACCTGGATGCGGGGATAGCGCGTCACGACGCCCGCCATCACCAGGTCCGTGACGGTGCGGGCCGTGTCGAAGATGTACTCGACCATCGGCCGTGGTCGACCGAGTGCGGACTGTTCCCAACCCACCGGTGAGGTGGGGTGCAGGAAGACCACGGCCCGGCGGCGGTCGAGTTCCGCGAAGACCGGTTCGAGGCGCTGGTCGCCCAGGTAGACACCGTGCGTGTGGGTCAGCAGGGCCACGCCGTCGGCGTCGAGTTCGTCGTAGGCGAAGGCGATCTCCTCCAACGAGGCGTCCACGTCCGGCAGGGGAAGCGACACGAAGTTGCCGAAGCGGCCGGGGTGGTCTCGGATCAGTTCGGCGGTGTACTCGTTGACGCGCCGGGCGAGGAGCCGTGCCGCCTTGTCGTCGCCGAAGTGCACGCCGGGGGAGGACATGGACAGCATCGCGGTCTCTATGCCGTTGCGATCCATCAGGTCCAGGTGTGCTTTCACGGACCACGACGGCCAGCCGCCCATGCCATCGGGGTGCGCGTGGCCCGCCGCTGCCGCCTGCTGGACGTAGAAGTCGGGCAGGAGGTGGGCGTGGACGTCGATGAGGCCGGAGGACATGGCAGGAGGGATCCCTTCTCCTGGGGGACTTGGGGCAAGGCCGGGTGTCGGACTCCCGTTCACTCCACCTGCTCGCGTCCGGCCAGGCGTACCTCTTCGTTGTCCAGGGTGGCCTGGAGCCGGCGCAGCACGGTGTCGTCGATCTTTCGCTCGTCGCGCAGGCGTACGACGGTTGCGCGTCTGTGGGCGATCAGGGCGAGGCGGAGGTCGGTGTAGTGGCGGTTGTGGAGCAGGGCGGGATCGCCGTCGGTGCCCGTGCCTTTGGCCCGTACGGTCGCGAGGTGTGCTTCGTACTCCTGGCGCAGCCACTCCACGACTTTCGGGGTGGTGCCCTGTTCGGCAGCGAGTCGGGGCAGTGCCTCGATGGCTTCCTCGGTCGCCTTCGTCTCGGCGAGCACCTCTTCCGCGTCGACGGACGTGTCGCGCGGCAGCCGGGCCCAGCGCACCACGCCGGGCAGCAGCAGTCCCTGCACCACGAGGGTCACCACGATGACGCCGGAGGTGACGAAGACGATGAAGTTGCGGTCGGGGAACGGCGCGCCCGAGTCGAGCGTCTCCGGCACCGAGAGGGCCACGGCGAGCGACACCGCGCCGCGGAAGCCCGCGAAACCGCTGACGACACGGGCCCGGTGAGTCATTCTCCGCTGTCGCTGCTGGGGACGCCGGTCGATGGCGCGGATCAGGTAGGCGGAGGAGAACAGGAACGCGATCCGGACCGCGACCAGGACCACGCTGACCACGCCGACCGCGATCAGGGCGTCCTGGAGGTCGGACCGGCTCAAGTGGTGCAGTGCGTACTGGAGTTCCACGCCGACGAGGACGAACAGCGCGCTGTTGATGATGAAGGTGGCCAGCGGCCAGAAGGCCAGTGCCTGTCGGCGATGTTCGGCGCGGATGAGGCTGGGAGCCACCTGGGCCATGATCAGCCCGCTCACGACGACCGCGAGGACACCGGAGGCGTGGATCAGTTCCGCGAGCAGATACGCCGTGAACGGCGCCAGGATCATGACGAGGTTGCCCAGGAGGGGATCGTCCAGGCGGCGCCGCAGGTTCATGTTGACCCGGGCGACCGCCACGCCGACCGCTGCCCCGCCCCCGTATGCCAGCAGGAACAGCGCTCCGACGTGCGGCAGGGTGAGGTGCTCCTCGCCGACGGTGATGCCGACCGCCAGGCCGAAGATGACCAGTGCCGTGCCGTCGTTGACGAGGCTTTCCGCTCGGAGCACGGTGATCTGACGGCGCGGCAGGGAGCCGGCCAGGGCGCCGACCGCTGTGGCGTCGGTGGGAGCCACGGCCGCGCCCAGCGCCCACGCCGGTCCCCAGGCCAGTCCGAGCCTGTGCCCGGCGACTGCCACGGCCCCCGCGGTGAGGATCACCAGGACCGTGCTGAGCAGGACGATGCCGCGCAGGTTCGTCCGGATCTCCCGCATGGACGTGGTCAGGCTCTCCCAGTACAACAGCACGGGCAGGAAGAGCAACAACACGACTTCGGGCGGGAGTTGGGTCTGGCGGACGGCCGGGACGAAACCGAGCAGCGCGCCTACGACGAGCAGCACGACGGGCGGAGCGACGTGGAAGCGCCGGCCCAGGACGTTGCCCAGCAGCACGGCCGCGCCCAGGGCGACGACGAGTTCGAGACCGAGCATGGCGCCTACTCCTGGGAGGGGACGGATGCCGATGGAGGCGAAGCTGCTTCCACCGGGATCGTCGTGTTCATCGGGGGGTCAGCCGCAGGGTTGTCGAGCGCGCGGTCACCAGGGGGTTGACGTACGCGTCGCCGAAGCGGCCGTACTTGGTGCGGTACGCGGTGTCGATACGGTCGTTGATCTCGGAGTCCGTCACCTCGACGAAGGTGACGTTCTTGTCGACGCCGCCGGAGCGGATGTGCCCTTCGTGGCTCGCGCGGGCCGTGCGCCACCAGCCGCCGTCCGTTCCTCGGAACGAGCGGACGTACAGGTCGTCACCGTCGCGGACGACCCAGATCGGCACCGGCCTGCGCGGGGTGCCGTTACGCCGGAGTGGTGCGATCTCCAACTCGTCGGCCTTCGCGATGAGGTTGAGTTCCTCGCTCGTCCATGGCGTCATCGGCGATTCTCCAATCTCCCTGGATCCGGTGGCTTCAGGTCACGGACGCAGCAGTGTCTTGATGGCGCGGCGTTCGTCCATGGCCTTGTAGCCTTCGGCGACCTCGTCCAGCGACAGGGTGAGGTCGAAGACCCTGCCCGGGTTGATACGGCCGCTGAGGACGCGGTCGATCAGGTCGGGAAGGTAGGCGCGCACGGGGGCGGGGCCACCGCGCAGGCCGACGTGGGAGAAGAAGAGCTCCTGGCCGTCGATCCGCGAGCCGTGCGGGAAGCCGACGAAGCCGACGTTGCCGCCGGGGCGGGTGGACTGCAGGGCCTGGTGCAGCGACTCCTGGGTGCCGACGCACTCGAGGACCGAGTCGGCGCCGATGCCGTTCGTCAGTTCCTTGACGCGGGCGACGCCTTCCTCGCCCCGCTCGGTGACGATGTCGGTGGCGCCGAACTCCAGGGCCGGCTTCTGTCGGGACTCGTGTCGGCTCATGGCGATGATGCGTTCGGCGCCCAGTTCCTTCGCGGCGATGACGCCGGACAGGCCCACGGCGCCGTCACCGACGACTACGGCCGTCGAACCGGGCTTGACCTCGGCTGCCTTGGCGGCGTACCAGCCGGTGCCCATGACGTCGGACAGGGCCAGCAGACTCGGGAGCAGCGCCTCGGTCGGCTGCTCCGGAACGGTGACCAGGGTGCCGTCGGCGAGAGGGACGCGAACGTACTCGGCCTGGGCGCCGTTCACCCACTGCGCGTGCCGGCAGGAGGTGTGGTAGCCGGCCTGGCAGATCGGACAGGTGTTGTCGGAGGCGACGAAGGAACCGATGACGAACTGGCCCGGCCTGACGCTCGAGACGTCGTTGCCGACCTCCTCGACGACACCGACGTACTCGTGGCCGATCGGCTGCGCCTCGGCGACCGGCAGGACACCGCGGTAACTCCACAGGTCGGAGCCGCACACACAGGTGGCGACTGTCCGGATCACCGCGTCCGTCGATGCCGTGATCTTCGGTTCCGGGGCGTTCTCCACCCGGATGTCCCCCGGCGCGTGAATGATGGTCGCTCGCATGATGCCTTCCCAACTCGTGTGTCTGTCGTGGTGTCAGGGACGCGTACGGGGGCTGAAGCGCGGGCCGTTGTGGTCGTCGTCCGCGACGTGTTCGAGCCAGGAGGTGTCGTCCGTCTCCCAGAGAGCGAGGTGGATCACGAACCGGTGCCTGTAGGGGGGGCGAGCCCGCGCCGCGCGGGGGCAGGCGGGCGGAGGATCCTCAGCCGGACTGGTCGGCCTTGTCCACGATCTCCTTGAGCTGGTTCATCGCGGTCATGGCGTTGGGCCATCCGGCGTAGAAGGCCAGATGGGTGATGGCCTCGATCAGCTCGTCCTTGGTCACGCCGTTCTCCAGCGCCTTGCCGAGGTGGAAGCCGAGCTGGTCGTTCCGGTACAGGGCGGCGAGAGCGGTGACCGTGACCAGGCTGCGATCGCGCGGGGACAGACCCGGGCGCTCCCAGATGTCGCCGAACAGGACCGTGTCGGTCACCCCCGCGAGCTTGGGGGCGAATTCCTGGATCGCCGGCGGCGCGAACTTCTTCCGTTCGGACATGGGGTGATGCTCCTAGCGTGTGTTTCAGGGATTCAGGCCGGGCCCTTGGCCAGAGGGTTCTCCAGGAGATGTGGTCACCCTGTGGGCCGCGTCGAAGGCGAAGGCGGTGAAGACGTCGTAATTACTTCCTGGGGTTGGCGATCCCAGCCTGTTTTGGGTGAATGTTTCTCCGTGGACCGGTACCAGTTGCCGGTCGCGCATCGATCCTGCCATCCTCGTGCGAGCCCGCAAAGGGGAGAATTCCATCCTGGGATTGGCTTATCCAGGGGAGGAATCCTTACCCCCCTCGTCCGCTGCCCCTGTGCCCGCACGCCCCTCGGATCAGAACGTCAGGATCAGCCGACCCCGCACACCGCCCGCGGCGAGGAGCCGGTGCGCTTCGGCGGCCTGTTCCGCTGGGAAGGTCTTCGCGATCCGGAGGGTGATGCCGCCTTGCTCCGCTTGCTGCCGGAGCTGGTCGAGCTTGGCGTGCTCCTTGACGTAGCTGAACACGACGACCGGCTCGAACACGACGTCTCGCTCGCCTGGGCCGTCGTAGCCGCGCAGTGTCACCACCCGGCCGCCGTCGCGGACCGCTCGAGCGCAGAGGGCGCCGAGCGACGCGGCGTCGACGAGTCCGTCGACACCCTCCGGGACTTCCAGGCGTACCCGGTCCGGGTACTCGGCGCCGCGACGAAGCACGACGTCGGCACCGAGTTCCTTGATCAGGGTCTCGTCCTGGTCCGAGGCGTCGGCCACCACGCGCAGCCCGTCCGCCTTGGCCAGCTGCACGGCGTAGCCGCCGACCGCGCCGGCCGCTCCGGTGATCGCGAGGGTCTGGCCGGGTTCCAGGCCGAGTGTGTCCAGGGCCAGGCGTGCGGTAAGGCCGTTCATCGGCAGCGACGCGGCCTGCGCGTCGGTCGCGCCATGGGGGGCGCGGACGACCGACTCCACCGGGACCACGACCTGCTCGGCGTAGGCGCCGTGCACGCCGTCGGGGAGCACGATCGCCATCACGCGGTCGCCGACGCTCAGATCCGTGCTCGTACCCGGGCCGATCTGATCCACGACCCCTGCGGCATCCATGCCGGGAACGAACGGCGGCTGGGCGTCCGGCGACCGGGCGGGTCCGCTGCGCTGGAGGGCGTCGACCGCGTTGACGGTCGCGGCGTGCACTTGGATGCGCACCTCGCCCGGACCGGCCTCGGGCGTGGGCAGCTCCAGGATCTGAAGCACCTCCGGCCCGCCGAATTCAGTGAAACCTACAGCCTTCATCGAATTACCTCATTGCTCGGCATGCGGTCGTTGAGGTGTCCGACATTTCCGCCCCGCGCGCGCCAGGAAAAGGGGAAGGTTCTTGGCTGGGATGCGGTGATAGGGGGGATGAATCCCTCCCTCCCCGGCATGCCGTTGAGAGCAAGAGGGCAGCCAAAGGCAGGCTCATCCCGAGGGTGAATTTGCTCGTGACAGAGGCCGCATTAGGCGCACGTGGGAGAGGGCTCAGGTGACCGTGTCGGACGCCGTCCGTTTCTGGTCCGCGGCCCAGGAGGCCAGGAGGCGCAGTCCGTCGTGGGACGGGGATCCGGGTTCGGCGTTCCACACGATGATGTGCTGATCGGGGTCCGTGCCGCAGGTGAGCGTGTTCCAGTCGAGGGTCAGCTCGCCCACCACCGGGTGATGGAGCTTCTTGGTGCCCTTGCCCCGCGCCGCGACGTCGTGTTCGGTCCACCATTGCCGGAACTGTGCGTCGCGCGCGGAGAGTTCCTCCACCAGTGCGGCAAGGCGCTCGTCGTCGGGGTAGCGTGCGCTCTCCATGCGCAACTGAGCGATGGCCAGCCGGGTGACCTCTTCCCAGTCCGCGTACAGCTCGCGCATCCAGGGTTCGGTGAACAGCAGCCGGACGAACACGCGCTCCTGTTTCGGATAGTGTCCGAAATCGGTCCACAGGGCGGCGGCGAGCTGGTTCCACCCCAGGATGTCGGTCCGCCGACCGATGACAAAGGCCGGGGAGGCGGTGAGATCGTCCAGCATGCGCTGCAACTGTGTGTCCACCTGTTGGCGCTCGTCCGATGCGGATGGGCGCCCCCGCTCTTTCGCCGCGAGGTCGAAGAGGTAGGTGCGCTGGTCGTCGTTCAGGCGGAGCACCTGGGCGATCTCGTCGAGCAGCGGGGCCGATGCCTGGAGGCGGCCCTGCTCGATGCGTGTGTAGTACTCGGTGCTGATCGCGGCGAGAAGCGCCACTTCCTCACGACGTAGACCGCTCACACGCCGCCGTTGCCCTGCGCGAAGTCCGACCTCCGAGGGGCTGAGCTCGGCACGGCGGGCCTTGAGGAACTCACCCAGCTCGTTCAGATGGGGGTTGCGGTTCATGATGTGCAGCCTCGCACAGAAGCCCGGCGTTGTGAGGGGGAGTGATCGTGCCTACGTTGGGCTTTACCGATATGTATCAAGATTTGTATTAGTTCCAGCCCTCGTGGCGGCCGAGCGACGAGGGCTCGGCGGTCCGGAATGCGTTCCGGGGGCCGCCGAGCCCTCTTCCGCGTGCAACTGAGTTGTCAGCCCAGTGCCTTGACCAGTTCCTGAGCCAGGGGGACGGCCGAGCCCTGGTTCTGGCCGGTGTACAGGGTGCGGTCCACCTCCACGTGCGGGGCGAACGGCTCGGTCTCGCGGTAGTCCGCGCCGAGTTCGCCCACGAGGCGGTCCTGCAACAGCCACTTCGCGCGGTCCGCGAGACCGTTGAGCTTCTCCTCGGCGTTGGAGAGGCCGGTCAGGCGGTAGCCGGCGAACGGCGACGTCCCGTCCGGGCCGACGGTGGCCAGCAGTGCCGCGGGGCCGTGGCACACCAGTGACACCAACTTGCCCGAGGCGAGCCACTCGGTGAGCAGCTTGCCGGAGGCGGCGTTGTCCGGAAGGTCCTCCATCGGGCCCCAGCCGCCGGGGTAGAACACGGCGACGTAGTCGTCGATGGTCACGTCCTCGATGCGCATCGGCTCGGCCAGCTCGGTCGCCTCGCTCAGGGCGGTCCGCATGCGCTGGGCGCCTTCCTCGCCGCCGTTGAATTCGGCGGTGAGGCTGAGTGCATCAGCGGTGGGAGGCACGCCGCCGGGGGTCGCGGCCGCGATCTCGTATCCGGCCTCCTTGAAGACCTGGTACGGGCCGATTGCTTCTTCGGCCCAGAAGCCGGCCGGCTGCCGGGTTCCGTCGGCCAGCGTCCAGTGGTCGGACGCGGTGATCACGAAGAGGATCTTCGCCATGGGTGACTCCTAACGGGTGGGGGCTCAGCCCTTGAGGGCTTCCTGGAGGACGTGGCTGTCGGCGGCCTGCCGCATGCTCACGGCCTTGCCGTCGCGGACGGTCCACAGGTGGATGAAGCGAACGTCGGCCTTGTTCCCGGTCTTGGTCTCGGCGTGGTAGTGCCCGAACACGAAGACGTGGCCTTCGTCGTCCGCGTAGAACTCCTCGGGCACCGCTGCGAACGACTCGTAGTTCGGCATCGTCCTGCCGAAGAAGTCCTGCGCCGCGCTGGCCCAACCGTGGTAGACGCCGCTGTTCGGGAAGCCGGGGGTGATGTCCCACACGAGGTCGGAGGCCATGACCTCGCTGGTGACCTCCGGGGCCATTCCGGACTCGTACAGTCGGCGGATGAGGGCGAGGCTCGGGGAGTCGGACATGGTTGCTCCTTGCGGGGGGCTGGTTCGGATACGGAAAGAAGACCTGGGGATCAGGCGGCGAGAGCGGCCCGTCCGGCGCGGAAGACCGCGGCCTGGCGCGCGACGCGCGCACCCAGATGCTCGGCGGTGGCGATGTCCGACTTGTGGACCGCTTCCGGACCGGCGTCGGTCGGGCTCTGGGCGCCGGCACTCATGAAGAACCCCAGCCGGTTGATGTCGTCCTCGCTGCCCGTGGTGGAATCCCAGCCCGGCATCAGGCCCAGGCTGATCCAGTGCATGCCGTGCTGGGCGGCCAAGGTGGCGAAGTAGCCCAGGGTGGACGACTTGTCGCCGCTCCTGGCACCGGAATTGGTGAAGCCCGCGGCAAGCTTGTCCGCCCAGGCATGCGAGAACCAGCGCTTGCTGCTGGCCTCGGCGAACTCGTGGAAGGCCGCGGAGGCGGTCCCCCTGTATGTGGTGGCACCGAAGATGATGGCGTCCGCGGCATCCAGTTACGGCCACTGCTCGTCGGTGATGGTGTCCACGGAGATCGAGACCACCTCGGCGCCGGCTCCCGCCGCGCCACGCGCCACGGCTTCGGCGACGACAGCTGTGTGGCCGTAGCCCGAATGAAAGGCAATGGCGATGGTGGTGCGGTCCGGATGGGACATGTCGATCGGGCTCCTCGAAAAATCTGTGGACCACTAAAGGACGGCGAAGAACTCCGCCATCTTGGGGATCGCCTGATCCACGTACTCAGGCACGTCGTACAGTGCGATATGAGTCGCGCCGTCGACGACGAACAACTCCTTCGGTCCCTTGGAAAGCTCGTAGGCCTGGTCGCTGAACACCTTTGTGTCCGCCTTGCTCCCTGCGATGAGGAGCAGCGGCTGGGTGAGCAGTTCCGGGATCTGGTCGAACGCCGAGAAGGCGAACATCTTGTCCATGCTGGTCAGCAGGAAACGGCCCTTCGAATTGGGGTGCTGGCCTCGCGGTGTCCTGTAGTAGTCGTACCCTTCGCGCAGGAGGTCCGGCGTGCTTTCGTTGATCTCCTCCAGCGTTTCCGGGACGAACGGGGCGTAGAGAGGCTGTGCTCCTCCTGCTTCCGCCGTGCGCTGCTGGGCGACCATTTCCAGCGTGCCGATCTGCTCGGCCACCGGGGACAGATGCCCCAGGAAGCCCCTGGAACCCTCACCCATCGGAGCTGCGCTGACCGTAGCGACTGCCTTGAAGCGACGTTCGGTCTGGGCCACGCTGATCGCGTATCCGCCGCCGGCGCACATGCCGATGACTCCCATGCGCTCGGAGTCGACGAACGGAAGAGTGGTGAGGAAGTCGGCTGCACAGCGAGCGTCTTCCACCCGGGTCGTCGGGTCTTCCAGGAGACGGGGTTCACCACCACTCGCTCCTTGGTAGGAGGAGTCGTAGACGACGGTGACGAATCCGTGCTCAGCGAGCCTTTTGGCGTAGTGGCCGATGGTCTGTTCTTTTACGCCGCCGGCCGGATGAATTCCGACGAGTGCCGGATATTTCTTTTCTTCGCTGAAGTTCTCTGGCAGATGGAGATGTCCCGCAATCTCTACTTCCTTGTTCCTGAACGAAACAGTTTCGACCATGGTACCTGCCCTTTAGTGGCGCTGGGTAAGAAATTGTCCCCTGATTTCGCCCGGTGACGTCCAGAAAGTAATTGCTACCCCGTGGGCTGGTACCGGTTGCTCGTCGCGGGTCGACCCTGCCCTCCTCGTGCGAGCCCGCAAAGGGGAGAATTCCATCCTGAGAATGGCTTATCCAGGGGAGGAATCCTTACCCTCCTCGCGCAGACCGAGCGGTGCGAGACTGGCCGTAATGAGCAGCGACGCGCATCTGACGGAGAGGGGAGACTCCTCAAGGTGCGGAGGGGCGAGTTGAGCCGGCGCACTCCCCGCCGGTGCCGGCCGCTCTCGCATATGTCCTGCATCCGGATGATCACCAGCATGACCATCTGTTCGAGCCGGCCGGGCGGCAGGGGACGAGACGCCGCCGCCCGGCTCCCTCATACGCAGATGGGACACGCAGCCGCTTGTCTTCCTCCACCTGCGCGAAATCGGTGACTCGCGGGCGAACTCTCCGCGCAGGAAAGGGACTTCGGCCAGCGGTGGGGAGGCCACCTCGTGGCCACCCTCACCTGCAGCGCGGATCCCGATCAGGAACTCGTCGTCCGTAGGCGTTCGCGTCACCTGACCCGACCGTCTGATCACCGGCCATTCATGACCTCGCGCACTCAAGAAAAGCAAAGGCGGCTGTCCAGAACCTGGGAGAAAACTCTCCCCCTCTCTTTCCGGTTGAGCGCTGCGACACTAGCTGCTATGTACAGCAAGGCGCGTCTGCCCGAACTGGGGGAATTCCTCAAGGTGCGCCGGGCGCAACTCAGCCCGCGCACCGTGGGTCTGCCCGAGTCCCGGGCGCCCCGGCGAGTGGCAGGCCTTCGCAGGGAGGAGGTCGCCCAGCTCGTGGGGATCAGCACCGACCGCTACGCGCGGTTGGAACAGGGGCGCGCGCTCGTGCCGACCTCGGTGCTCGCCACCCTCGTTCGTGTCCTGCATCTCGACGATGACCAGCGTGACCACCTGTTCGCCCTGGCCGCGCAAGTTGAGTGCGCGCCGCGCCGCCGACCGGCGCAGAAGGTCCAGCCGCAACTCAAGCGTCTCCTGGACGAACTGACCGGGACCCCCGCGCTCGTCCTGGGCCGGCACATGGACATCCTGGCCTGGAACGCCCTGGCAGCCGCTCTGCTCACGGACTTCGAGCGAATACCTGAGAAGAGGCGCAACTACGCCCGGCTGCTCTTCACCCACCCCGGCTTCCGGGTGCTCTACCCCGACTGGAGGACGATCGCCCGGAGCTGCGTCGCCCAACTGCGCGTGGAGGCCGCCCAGTGCCCTGGCGACCCCGAGTTGACCGCACTCGTGGGCGAGCTGTCGGTGGCCGATGCCCACTTCCGGCAGTGGTGGGCAGGCCACCAGGTGCCCTATCTGCGAGTCGGCTCGAAGAGGCTGAGCCATCCGGTCGCCGGTGACCTCACTCTCGACTGGGACAGCCTGACCTCGACAGCCGACCCGGCACAGCAGCTCGTGATCATGACCCCTGAGCCCGGGACCCCGTCCCATGACGGACTGCGCTTCCTTGCGTCGTGGACCGCTGCGCCGTATCAGCGGGCGCGGGATACGACAGCATGACCTGGGGCGCCGGTCCGGAGCGAGCGGCGCCTTCACTTCTTGGGCGCGTTCCAGAGCTCGCTGAGTTCCGCCCAGTCCGGAGCCGGGCTCTGCAACGCGGTGGGCCCGTCGGTGGTCGACGTGCGCAGTCCCGCGAGGATCAGATCCAGGTACCGCAGGTGGAGCGCGGTGGCGCGTTCGTCGGTGACGGGGATCCGTGCGGTGAGGTGTTCGAGCAGCAAGGGAACGTCGGCGGAGGCGAAGTCGGCGCGCAGCACGCCTGCGCGGTGGGCGCCGTCCACCAGGTCGTCGAGGGCGGCCCGGAGTCGGGCGGCGGCCGCCACGATCTCGTCGGTGGCCGGCAGCCGGCCACCGACCAGCGGGAGGAGCGGGCCGCCCGCCCCCTGGTCCGAGAGCGCGTCCCGCAGGAAGCGGGCGAAGGCCGCCCAAGGATCGGGCTCCTCGGCGAGGGCGGTGCGGGCCTGGGTGACGAGCTGTTCCATCCCCACGATGCGCATCCGTTGAGCCAGCATCTCCTTGCTGGGGTAGCGGCGGTAGAGGCTGCCCATGCCGATGCCTGCCCGGCGGGCGATCTCCGAGACGGGCGCGTCCCAGCCGAGCTCGGCGAAGACTTCGCGCGCAGCCTGCATGAGGCGCTCGTCGTTGCGGTCCGCCTCCCGTCGGCGGCCGCGCGGTCTGCCGGTCTGCGTGTCACCCATGGACAGGTATTTTCCTCTACCGGCGTGCCAGGCCGTACCCACCGTCGACGGCGAGCACCCCGCCGGTCACGAAGGCTGCCTCCTCACCGACGAGCACCACGATCGCCCGGGCCACGTCCTCCGGCTCCGCGACCCGCCCCAGGGGGTGTTCTTCGCCAGCAGCCGCTGGAACTCCTGCGGCATGTGCGCGCTGCTCTCCGTACGGACGTAACCAGGTGCCACGACATTGACGTTGACGCCGAGTGGACCGGCCTCGTGGGCGACGAAGCGGGCGAAGGTGTTCAGGGCGGCCTTCGCAGTGCCGTGGGCGGTCATGCCCGGGGCCGGCGGACCATGGGCCACGGCGCTGGAGACATACACGATCCGGCCCTGCCCTCGGGCGCCCATGAGCTCCAGTGCCCGCTGGGTGAGCGTGTAGACGGATGCGAGTTCGCTCGTCACCTTCGTCCTGAAGTCGTCCCAGGCGAGGGTCTGCACAGAAGTGGGCGTGAAGCGAGCGCCGGCGTTGCAGACAAGGACGTCCAGGCGCCCGTCGACCGCGGAGCGCTCCAGCAGTTCGGCCGCCTGGATGGGGTCGTACACGTCGGCCTGCACGGCGAAGGCTTCGCCGCCGTCGGCCTCGATGAGCTTGACCACCTGGTCGGCCGCCTCGCGGTGAGAGAAGTAGTTGACGGCTACGCGGTAGCCGCGAGCTGCCAATGCACGCGAGGTGGCAGCGCCGATTCCCCTGCTGCCGCCGGTCACCAGGGCCGTGGGCTTGGTCGTGGCGTTCATGTGTCCTTCCGCGTTCGGGTGATCTGTCGCCCAACTATCGGAGCGGAGCGCTCCGCTCAAAAAATTACCCGAGAAGAGGAATCGACCTCTCCGGTGCCGCGTTGTCCTGTGACATGAGCGAAGCAGTAGTAGCGCGTGCCTACGGTGGTCCTGAGGTGCTGTCGGTGATCGATGTGGCCGTAGCGGAGCCAGGGCCGGGTCAGGTGCGCATCGAGGTCCGCGCCGCCGGCGTCAACCCCTTCGACCACAAGATGTACAGCGGCGCCTTCGGAACCGATCCGGCCAAGCTGCCGATGCGGCTCGGCGCCGAAGCGGCCGGTGTGGTGACCGCTGTCGGTGCCGACGCGGCCGGCCCCGCGGGCCCGATCCGGATCGGCGACGAGGTGATCGCGTACCGCGCGCCCGGCGCCTACGCCGCCGAGCTCATCGTCCCGGCGTCCTCGGTGGTGCCCAAGCCCGCCACTCTCTCCTGGGAGCAGGCGGGAGGACTGATGGTCACGGGCGTCACCGCTGTGCACGTCCTCGAAGCGATCGGCTTGCGGGAGAACGATTCGGTGCTGATCCACGGCGCCGCGGGTGGCGTCGGCCTGTTGGCCGTGCAGCTGGCTGTCGAACGCGGCGCGAGGGTGCTGGGGACGGCGAGCCCTGCCAAGCACGACGTCCTGCGCGAGCTGGGGGCGGTTCCGATCGCGTACGGGCCGGGTCTGGCCGACCGGGTGCGTGCGGCAGCGCCGCAAGGCGTCCACGCGGCTGCCGATCTGGTGGGCACCGACGAGGCGGTGGACGTCTCGGTGGAGCTGGTGGCGGACCGGTCCCGCATCGCGAGCGTTGCGGGCTTCGAACGCGGGGCCCGAGCCGGCATCAAGCTCCTGGGCGGCGGGCCCGGCGCGGACCCTGGCACAGAAGTCCGTGCCGCCGCGCGACTGCAGCTCACCGAAGCCGCGGGGGCCGGGCGGCTGCGGGTCCTGATCGCCGCCAGCCATCCGCTGCGCGAAGCCGCCGCGGCGCATCGGCGGATCATGACCGGGCATACGACGGGGAAGATCGTCCTCGTCCCGTGACCCGACCCCCGGCTGCACCGGTGGCGCTGTGAGAAGAGACTGGGGAAGTGAAGGGGTGGGCAGAGAAGCTCTGCCCCCTTGCCCGTGGTGGTGGGGAGCCCTGGGATCTTCGGCATGCGGGAGGGGCGCGCGGACTGTCGACCGACGGGCTCAGGCGTTGCGTACCGTCTTGCTCACATGGTCGAGCAGCGTCAGCAGCTGCGCGCTCTCTTCCGGCCCCAGCCCCTCGGTGATGTGGCGCTCGATGTCGGCGATCACCTGGTCGGCCGCGCGCAGCGCTTCTCGTCCGGCGTCGGTGAGGTGCAGTTCCTGCACGTGCCGGTGGCGCGGGTGCTCGCGCCTCTCCAGCTGTCCGCGGCCCTCCAGGCGTGTCACGAGGGAGGCGACGGCCTGGGGGGTCACGTTGAGGCGGCGGGCCAACTCGGCGCCGGCCAGCCCTGGTTCGCTGTGCACCGATATCAGCAGGGTGTAGTGCGCGGCGGCCATGCCCAGCGGGCG
Source organism: Streptomyces canus (assembly GCF_001514145.1). GTDB lineage: Bacteria > Actinomycetota > Actinomycetes > Streptomycetales > Streptomycetaceae > Streptomyces > Streptomyces canus. The sequence continues at coordinate 462,997 of NZ_KQ948656.1, read as the reverse complement.
TAGCCGCTGTTCCTTGAGTGTCTGCACCGCCAGTTCCGCGCGGCGCAATGCCCAGGTCACCCGGTCGAGCGCGCCGAGCCCCACAGGCTCCTCGTCATCACGTATCACCTGCCAAGGGTACGACACTTCATGACTATCAAGCGTTTGACGTCAAGCTAACGCTTGAGGCATGCTCGACGTATGACTCGTACGATCGCTCTCATCACCGGCGCTTCCTCCGGCATCGGCGCCGAATACGCCCGTCTGCTGGCGGATGACCACGACCTAGTCCTGGTGGCGCGCCGCGCGGACCGGCTCGACGGCTTCGCGGAAAAGCTCCGCGCCCGGGGTGCCGCCGTGGAGGTGCTGCCCGCTGATCTCGGCACCCACGAGGGCATCTCCGCTGTCGTGGGTCGCCTCGCCGCGGGGGACGTGCGCCTGCTGGTCAGCAACGCAGGCGCCGGCGGCTACGCCCCGCTCGTCCATGTCGACCCCGCCGACGTCGACCGACTGCTCACCCTCAACGCCGTGGCCCCCGTTCAGCTGGTGCGCGCCGCGCTTCCCGGGATGCTCGCCGCCGGAGAAGGCGCGATCATCACGGTGGCCTCGCTGCTGGCCTTCAGCGGGGGCCTCAACGACCCACGCGCACCCCGACGCACTCTCTACGCGGCGGCGAAGGCCGCCACCGTCGCCTTCACCCGGACCCTCGCTGGTGAGCTGGCCGACACACCCATCCGTACCCAAGTGCTGCTGCCCGGCGTCGTGGCCACGGAGTGGAACGAAGGCGTCGGCCGCGACATCCCCTGGGCGATGACCCCGCAGGACGTCGCCTCGGCCAGCCTGGCCGGCCTGCGCCTGGGGGAGACCGTGTGCGCCCCTGGTCTGGAGGACCAGGCCGCAGCCCTTGACGCCCTGCTGGCCGCGGAGTCCGCTCTGCTCACCGGCGGCAACCAGCCCACCCCCGCGGCTCGCTACCGCAACGCGCAGGCGTAGAAGCGGGCGCCTCCTCGGCGCTGCCCCCGACCCGGCCGCGGGTCGCCCTCCGACGGCTGCGCAACATCCGCCCGCCGAGAGCGCATCCGGATATGCGGCCACCTATGCCCCACTGCCGTCGGCCCGCGCCGACTGCAGTCCAACGGCCACTCGTGCCGAAGGCCACGTCTCTCAGCCATGGATGCGCCTCACGCGCGCGGACGTAAAAAAGACAGGGGAAGACCCATGACCGACAACATCCCGACGATCACCCGTGACGGCGTCATCGGATACGACGCGACCGAGATCGTCACCATCGACCAGGCCACCGGAGCCGAGTTCGCGCGCTACCCCGTGGCCGGCAAGGAAGAGGCAGCCGCAGCTGTCGCCGCCGCGCGCTCGGTCACCGGGGCCTGGTGGGACCTCGGCTTCGAGGGCCGCGCGGAGCGACTGCGCGCGTGGCGGCGGCAGATAGCTTTGAGTGGTGAGGAGGGCGCCGCACTCATTCACGCCGAGAACGGCAAGCCCCTCGACGACGCTCGCGTGGAGGTGCTCGGCACGCTCGAGCACGTGCAGTACGCAGCTGACAACGCCGCGCGCGTCCTGGAGCGCCGGGAGGTGCCGGGCAGCCCCACCACGCCCAACCAGCGTGCGTGGGTCGAATACCAGCCCTACGGCGTGGTCGGCGTCATCGGCCCGTGGAACTTCCCCCTGCTCACTCCCGCGGCCATCCTCGTCGACGCGCTCGCGGCCGGGAACGCCGTGGTCCTCAAGCCCAGCCAGATCACGCCGGGCGTCGCTGAATGGCTCGTCCGAACCTGGCAGCGTGCGGTTCCGGAGCTGCCGGCCGTCCTGCAGAGCCTGAACGGATACGGGGCCACAGGTCAGGCGCTCATCGAGGCGGGCCTCGACAAGCTCGCGTTCACGGGCAGCGTCGCCACGGGTAAGGCGGTGGCCGCCCAATGCGCGCAGACCTTGACCCCCGTTCTGCTGGAACTCGGCGGCAAGGACGGCGTCATCATCGCCGAGGACGCCGACCTGGACGAAGCCGCCGCTCACGTCGTGTGGGGCGCCATGCAGAACACCGGGCACGGCTGCATCAGTCTCGAAGTGGCGTACGTCGTCGAGTCGGTGTACGACGAGTTCGTCCGGAAGATCAGCGAGCTTGCCGGGCAGGTACGCGTCGGCAGCGACGAGGACGCGGAGATCGGGCCGGTTCCGCTGCCGAGCCAGACCTCGATCATCCGGGAACACATCCAGGACGCTCTGGAGCGCGGCGCGACAGCCACCGTCGGCGGCCTCGACGCGGTGGGTGACCGCTATGTCGCGCCCACCATCCTGGTTGGAGTGGCCCCCCACGCCCTCGCGGCGACGGAGGAGACGTTCGGGCCGACGCTGGCGGTCATCAAGGTCGCCGACGCCGATGAGGCCGTCACTCACATCAACGCCGGCCGGTACGGACTGGGCAGCGCCGTCTTCAGCCGCGACCGCGGCGAGGCCATCGCCCGTCGCCTCCGCGTGGGAATGACCAGCATCAACGATGCCCTGGTGTTCTCCATGAACCCCGCGGTGCCTTTCGGCGGTCGCGGCGACAGCGGCTACGGGCGCAAGCAGGGGGAGGAGGGGCTGCGGGAATTCGCCTACGCGCACTCCTTCACCGCCAAGACCGGCCCCGCCCGGTTCTCCGCCTCGACCTTCGGCAGGCCGCAGGGGGCCATGGCGGGAGCCCTCGCCGGCGTCCGTGACAGGATCCTGGCCGAGAGCGGCGAGAAGTCGGACTGATTCAACTCACGGGCTGCGACGGACGTTCCGGGCCGAGCGCAGTCCGCCATATGTACCCTCACGAGGCAGGCCATCGACCGGCCTGGCACCCGGGTCCGAGACGCTGCACCGTCTTCGACCCCGGGCGTGGGTCTGCTCACCCGCGGGTCAGGCCCCACTCGCCCGCGCGCACCCCGGCCTGGAAGCGTGAGTCCGCGCCCAGGGCGACGAGCAGTCCGGCGACCCTGCGGCGGTAGGTGCGCAGCGACATGCCCAGTTCGCGCGAGGCTGTCACGTCGGTCATTCCGGAGCCCAATGCGTGCAGCACCTCGCGGGCTTGCGCGTCGATGCGGGGCCGGTCGGCGTCGAAGAAGGCCGCCAGATCGGTGGCCGTCTCCCACGCGGCTTCGAACAGCGCGTACGCCCCGCTGACCAGGGCCGGTTCGGCACTCATCGTGTACGTACGGTGCCGAGGACCGTGAGTGGACGAGGCCGAGGACGCGGGATCGGTCAGGAACAAGGTTCGCCGGTCGATGAAGACCGTTCCCTGAAGCAGCGGGGTGGTGGTGATCCGCACCTGCATGCCGTGGGCGGCCGTCTCGCGCAGGACCTCCCGGTCGTGCTCGTCGGCGAGCGCGGCGGGACTGAACAGCTTGCGGGCCTGGCGTACTCCGTCACGGCGTATCCGCAGACGTGTGGATTCGCGGGCACCGGGCCAGGTGTCGAGGTCGCGGGCGGCGCTGACCCATTCCGCGTCGTACGACTCCACCAAGGGCGTGATCCGCGCGTGGAGTTCAAGATCACTCTTGAGGGCCATGTGCTGTGGCATGCGTTCATTGTGCCTGTGGCAGCAAGGTGCCACAGGCTCGTCGGCAGGTTGCGCGCCGTGCAGGCTGGGCCCATGAGCAATGAATTCCGCATCGGCGGCGACCTTGCCGTCAACCGGCTCGGCTTAGGTGCCATGCGACTGCCGTCCAAGGAGGGCATGGGTGGTCGGGCCCGTGACCCCGAGACCGGCCGAGCCGTACTGCGCCGCGCCGTCGAGCTGGGTGTCAACCACATCGACACCGCCGACTTCTACGTCAGCGCCGGTGGTGCGGTGCGCGCGAACACCCTGATCCGCGAGGCCCTCCATCCCTACGCGTCCGACCTGGTCATCGCCACCAAGGTGGGCCCCATCCGCCGCCCCGACGGCTTCCGCCAGGCCGCCACCCCGGCCGACCTGCGCGGCCTGGTGGAGGCCAACATCGAGGGCCTGGGCGTGGACCGCCTCGATCTGGTCTACCTGCGCATCGGTCGGATGGAACCCCCGCACGGCGAGTCGATCGCCGTGCGCTTCGAGGCGCTCGCCGCGCTGCGGGAGGAGGGCCTGATCCGTCACCTCGGCCTCAGCAACGTCGAGACCGACCATCTCGTGGAAGCCCGCGCGATCGCTCCGGTCGTGGCGGTGCAGAACCGGTTCCACACCGCCAAGCCCGACGACGCGGAGCTGCTGGCCGCCTGCGAGGAGGCCGACATCGCGTTCGTGCCCTTCTTCCCGCTCGGTGGCGGGCGCGAACTCGACGACGAGCGGCTGGCCAAGGTCGCGGCCCGGCACGGCGTCGCCGTGTCGCAGATCGGCCTGGCCTGGCTGCTGGCGTCCTCGCCGGTGACCCTGGCCATTCCTGGCACGGGCTCTCTGTCACACCTGGAGGACAACATGGCCGTCGCCGGGATCACCCTCAGCGAAGAAGACCTCGCCGACCTCTCCTGACGTACCGGTGGCCACAGGGTGGCCGTCGTCGTTGACCCCTTTCATCCGCTGCTTGTTGGCACAGCCTCGCCGACTCGCCATGGCAGACCGCGGACAGCTTCTTGTCGGATGCCTGCTGCGACCACGGCCGAGCCGACGCGCTCGGAAAGCACCGCAGGTAGGCGCGTAGTACCGCGGTACCACGCGTACGGTGCAGATCAGCCTCCCGGTACCACCGGATCGGGGTGATGCGGCACCTAGCGTTGCCGGTGCGGCGTCGAAGTCACGGACGCCGGAGCCAGACAGAAAGTACGCGGATGATCGACGCACGGCAGTTGACCAAGAAATACGGCGAGAAGACAGCCGTCGACGGACTGGACTTCGTCGTGAAGCCGGGCACGGTGACGGGTTTTCTGGGGCCCAACGGCGCGGGCAAGTCCACGACCATGCGCATGATCGTCGGCCTTGATGCCCCGACGAGCGGCTCCGTCACCGTGAACGGCCACCGTTACGCCTCGCACCGGGCGCCGCTCCAGGAGGTCGGCGCGCTCCTGGAGGCGAAGTCGATCCACCCCGGCCGCTCGGCGCACAACCACCTCAGGGCCCTCGCGCTGACGCATGGCATTCCAGGCCGCCGGGTCGACGAGGTCATCGACCTCGCCGGACTGGGCAGCGTGGCGAAGAAGCGGGCCGGTGCCTTCTCCCTCGGCATGGGCCAGCGGCTGGGCATCGCCGCGGCGCTGCTGGGCGATCCGCAGACGGTGATGCTGGACGAGCCGGTCAACGGGCTGGACCCGGAGGGGGTGCTCTGGATCCGGAACCTGCTCAAGGGGCTCGCCGACGAGGGGCGGACTGTGTTCGTGTCGTCGCACCTGATGAGCGAGATGGCCCTGGTGGCGGACCACCTGATCGTCGTGGGGCGGGGCCGGCTGCTGGCCGACACCACCGTCGCGGACCTGATCCGCGAGGCGGGCGGGGACACGGTGAAGGTGGTGACGCAGGACCCGGCGCGGCTGCGGGACGTCCTGGCCGGGCCGGACGTCGACGTCACCGGCTGGATCGGCTCCGAGGAGCTGCAGGTGACCGGGCTGAGCGCCCGCGAGGTCGGGTTGAAAGCGGCCGAGCACGGGATCGCCCTGTTCGAGCTGAGCGCGCGGACGGTGTCGCTGGAGGAGGCGTTCATGGATCTGACCAGGGATGCCGTGGAGTACCACGGCTCCACGACCGGCATCGAGACCCTCGGGAAGCCCGCATGAGCACCCTCACCGCAACCGCCGAGGAACCCCGGACCACCCCTGCCCGCCCCGCCTACCGGGTGACTGGACGGCGCGTGCTGGCCTCCGAGTGGGCCAAGCTGTGGTCCCTGCGTTCGACCTGGATCACCTTGGGCCTGGGTCTGCTGTTCGTGGTGGCCTTCGGCCTGATCGCCGCGAGCCGCTACAAGTCGGGGATCGACTCCGGCAACCTCGACTCGGACTTCGCCGATTCGACGACCGTGAGCCTGTCCCTCTTCGGTACGAACTTCGCCCAGTTGGCCCTGGGCGTGCTCGGTGTGCTGGTCACGGCGGGGGAGTACTCGACCGGCATGATCCGCTCGACGCTGGCGGCGGTGCCCCGCCGACTGCCCGTGCTGTGGTCCAAGGCGGCCGTGTTCGGGCTGGTCGCGCTGGTGGTGGGGACGCTGGGTGCGTTCGTCACCTTCCTGATCGGGAGCGGCATCGTCTCGGGTACGCCCGCGGCCATGAGCCTCTCGCACGCGGGTGTCCTGCGCAGTCTGCTGGGCGCGGGGCTCTACCTCGGCCTGGTCGGGGTGATCGGCGCCGCCCTGGGCGCACTGCTGCGATCGGTGGCCGGCGGGATCTCGGTCCTGGTGGCCGCCCTCATGCTGATCCCCGGACTGATCTCCCTGCTGCCGAGCTCCTGGCAGGACGACATCAGCCCCTACCTGCCGTCCAACGCAGGGCAGGCGATGTTCGCCCTGACCCACGACTCCACCACCCTGTCACCGGGCGCCGGTCTGCTGGTCTTCCTGTGCTGGACGGCGCTGGCGCTGGGCGGCGCGGCGTACCGGCTCGTACGCAGTGACGTCTGACGCCCGCACCATGGACAGGTGACGTCCGTGACCACCGATGACATCAGCGGGATGGGACCGCTGGTCGCCCGACTGTCCCGGGGCGGCCAGCGGCTGCGGCATGCCGACCGGACACATCCGTGGGTACTGGACACCGCGGTCGTCGTCCTGGTCTTCCTGATGTTCTGCCTGCCCGACCTGATCCACGGTGGTGCGGACGACGGCGACAGCCCGCGCCGGTTCCGGCTCGCCTTCACCCACCTGCCCGTCGCCGGAATGCTGGCTCTGCAGGCCGGACTGGTACTGCCCCTGCTGTGGCGGCGGCGCAAGCCCGCGGCGGCCTTCGCCGCGATCACCGCGGTGTTCGTCCTCCAATGGTCCCTGGGCGCGGCGCTGCGCGCGGATGTCGCCCTCTTCGTCGCCCTGTACAGCCTGGCCCTGCACGGGAGGCTGCGGCAGTTGCCGTGGGCCTGCGCGGCCATGGCGGGCGCCATGGTGCTGGTCGCGGTCCGCGTGTCGTCGGCGGTGTCCGTCGGGGACGCGCTGTTCTTCCTGCTGAGCACGGCGACCGCAGCGCTCGCGCTCGGCCTGATGGTCCGGATCCGCCGGGCCCAGCTCGCCGGACTACGGGAGCGGGCCGCCCGGCTGGAAGTCGAGCGCGACCAGCGCAGCAGGCTGGCCACGGCCACCGAACGCACCCGTGTCGCCCGCGAGATGCACGACATCGTCGGCCACAACCTGTCCGTCATCATCACGCTCGCCGACGCGGGCGCCTACGCCACGGACATCGCACCCGCACGAGGCAAGGAGGCCCTGCAGCTCATCGGCGACACCGGCCGACAGGCACTCGGCGAGCTGCGGCGCGTGCTCGGCGTGCTGCGCGCGACCGCGGACGGTCCGCCGGACACGCCCGAACTCAGCCCGCAGCCCGGCATCGCGGACATCGAAGCGTTGTGCGCCAAGGTGCGCGCCGCAGGACTGGAGGTCGTCTACCGGACCTCCGGCGACGTGGACACCCTGGACAGCGGGGTGCAGCTGACGGTGTACCGCATCGTCCAGGAAGCCCTCACCAACACCCTGAAGCACGCCGACTCCGGCACCCGGGTACACCTGGCGATCCTCGTCGAGGACAGCCGGCTGGGCATTCGGGTCCTGGACAGCGGCCCGACCACATCATCCGAACCGCCGAACGAGGAAGGACATGGCCTGGTGGGCATGCGGGAGAGAGCGGCCTTGTACGGCGGCACCGTCAGCGCGGGACCGGTGGGCGGCGGAGGATGGAGCGTCGAGGCCGTCCTCGACCTCACACCTGGAAGCGGCGGTGACCGATGACCTCCGTGCTCATCGTGGACGACCAGCCGCTGCAACGTTACGGATTCCACCTGCTCCTGGACTCCGTCCCCGAGACCGACGTCGTCGGTGAGGCCGCTCACGGCGCCGAAGCCGTCCGCAGGACGGCCGAACTGCGCCCCGACGTCGTCCTCATGGACGTCCGCATGCCCGGCATGGACGGCATCGAGGCCACCCGCCGCATCGTCGCCGCCGGCGGCCGCTCGCGCGTCCTTGTGCTCACCACCTTCGATCTCGACGAGTACGTCCACGCCGCCATCCGCGCCGGCGCGAGCGGCTTCCTCCTCAAGGACGCCCGCCCCGAAGAACTTCTCGCGGGCATCCGCGCGGTCGCCGTCGGCGACGCCGTCATCGCGCCCGCGCTCACCCGCCGCCTCCTCGACGAGTTCGCCCAGTACGTCCCCTCCCACAGAACTGGTCCTTCCGAGGACTCGAGGCTCACCTCCCTGACCGACCGTGAGCGCGAGATCCTCGTGGCCGTCGGCAAGGGCTGGACCAACGGGGAGATCGCCGCGCGGTTCGTTCTGTCCGAATCCACGGTCAAGACGCATGTCGGCCGTGTCCTGACCAAGATCGGAGCCCGCGACCGCATCCAGGCCGTGATCTTCGCCTACGACCACGGCCTCGCCCGGCCCACCGTGGACTGAGCGGACGAGCGGCAGCCGTATCCAGTGCCGCTGGGCGACACCTGCTGCCGCGCTCCGCCATCGCCGCCGCCTCCTCGGCAAAGGATCCCCACGGACTCCTCGCCGAGAGCCGGTGGTCACGGCACTCCTTCCTCCTGGGCAGGGCGCGGCCTGCCAGGTGTCTAGACTCACGTGAGATGTGGTGAACTCACAGGAGGAGTCAGGATGCCGCGGAACCGCCAACAGATCCCCCGCGAGGAGCGCACGGGTGATCTGCTAGCCGCGGCCACCGAGCTCTTTCTGGCGAAGGGTTACGCCAAGACCACGATGGCGGACATCAGTTCCGCCGCCGGCGTGGCCCGGGGCAACGTCTATTGGTACTTCGACTCCAAGGACCACATCTTCGCCGCCGTCATGAACCGCATGCTCAGTCGCGAGATCCGCATCCTGAACGAGGAGCAGGCCGGTGCCGACCCCCTGAGCCGCCTGGTGCGCGGGCTGTCCGACATGCGCTATTCACGACCGCTGCACCAGGCCATGCACGACCGGCTTCCTCACTCGGAGGAAGTCCGCGAGGCCCACAACACCTTCCTGAACTGGATCGTGGGACTGGTCGACGAGCTCATGGCCGAGCGTGGCCTCGATCATGCGCCTGGCATCGATGCCGCGCTCGTCCGCGATGTCGCGATCGCCGTGTTCGAAGGGGCGAACGTGCCCAACGACCAGAACAGACCGGCCCACGAGATGATCCGTTTTCTGATGGAGTCCGTCCTGGCCAGGTGTTCGGGGCCCCAGGGGCGGAAGCGCTGAGAGCGGTACCTCAGACGAGGTGAGTCCCGACTCCCGCTGATACCGCCCGCTCCGCACCGGCCGCATTTCCGTCCGGAGACGGGAGCGTCGCCCCGCGCAACATGTCGAGCACGGCGACGGGATCCGCGGGAGCCTGCCGACCCCGCCAGCCGACGTGACCGTCCGGGCGGACGAGCACCAGTGGTCGCTCGTACAGCTCCGCGGCGGCCGGGTCGGCCAGGCGCAGCACGGTCAACGGCACACGACACCGGCGGGCGGCCTGCACCAGAGGCGTCGGGTCCGCGAAACCCGAGACCACGAGCGTGAACCCGCGCCCGAAGTGGTCGAGCACCGAGCTGCCGTCGGGCAGCCAGACGTGCGGTGCGCGGCAGCCGGGCCACGTCGACGGCACGTACTCGTCCGGCTCGTCGGGCGGCTCCGGACTGCCGTCCGGCACGCAGATCGGGGAGCCGCTGTAGCGGTAGCCGAGCTGAACGCCCGTGCAGCGGAACTCCTTGGCCCGGGACCGGCGGATCTCCTCGCCCATCTCACGACGGAGCCGTTCGCCTTCCGCGTCCATGCGGTCGAGCACGGGATCGGGGACGAGCCGCGCGTCGGCCCTCCAGTTGCTGGAGGCTTCCGTGACGTTGCGGACGGCGATCGGCCGCCGCTCCTGCTCGTAGCTGTCCAGGAGTGCCGGGCCTCCCCACCCTTGGAGCGTCGCGGCGAGCTTCCAGCCGAGGTCCACGGCATCCCCGATCCCGGTGTTGGCGCCGAAGCCGCCCTTGGGCCACAGCAGATGCGCCGCGTCGCCCGCGAGGAACACCCGACCGTCACGGTAGCTGCGGGCCACGACGCAGTGTCCGCTCCAGGGCTGCGCTGCGAGGATCTCCACGTCGATCGGCGCACCGGCGGCCTCGCGTATCCAGGCGACCGCGTCGTCGGGGTCGGGCTCCTCGTCCAGGTAGACCGAGAGCCGCCACTCGTCCACGCCGTTGACGACCGTGATGTACGGCCTGCGCGCCGACGACAGGGTGTGGATCTGCACCGCGGGCCCGCCCAGCCGCTCCCGCAGCAGATCCAGTAGCCGCGGTGCACGGAAGTGCACAGCGAAGTTGTGCCCCTGGGCGAACATGCCCTCGAACTCGATGCCGAGAGCCCGACGTATGCCGCTGCGGCCGCCGTCACAGGCCACCAGGTACGTGCCGGCGAGCGTCTCGGTGGCACCGCTCGCCACGTCGCGCACCACGGCCAGGACACCGTCGGAGTTCTGCTCCATCGTCTCCAGTCGGGTGCCGTACCTGATCTCGACTCCCGGCAGTTCACCGGCCGTTCGGGCGAGCAACGGCACGAAGGAGAACTTGGACAGGAACGCGGGACCCTCCGGCGTCAGCCGCGTGTACACACCTGAGGACCGGTTGGTGACCCCGTAGTCGAAGTCGGTCAGGACGCGCCCCGTGGCGGAGGTGGCGAACACCGTGCGGTGCGGGTAGTCGGGAGCGGGTGCCGACTCCGTGCGTGCCTCTTCCGCGCAACCCCAGCGGCGCAGGTGTTCCATGGTGCGGGAAAAGATCGCCTCACCTGCTGGAAAGGGCACGCGACCGTCACCCTGATCGATCACGGTGACCGGTACGCCTCGCCACCCCAACTCGGTCGCGAGTGCGAGGCCCACAGGCCCTGCTCCCACGACCAGGACGCGCCGAGATCCGACTCTCTCGTGCTGGTCAGACATAGAAGATCTGCCTTCCTGAGCAAGGGTCGGACCGCTCATGGCCCCACCTCTTGAACCGGGGTCAGAATCGCACGCGCATGCCGTTGCATGGAAGACCTGCCAAAACACAAGGCTTTTGACAGGTCATGTGCGGTGCTACGCTCGTCTCCGGTTCAAGAGGCGGGGATTGTCATGGCGACTCCCGCGAGGCATCACCACCCGCCCATTCCGCCGTACTGGCGGCAAGTGGCACATCGAGCGCCGCGCCTCAAGGCTGCTGCACCTCACCGTTCGACGGGCAAGGAGGCCCTCACGATGACGACGACTCCCCAGACCGAGGCCGGGACAGGGGCCGCCGGGACGCAAGCCGTCGCGCTGCAGCTCTCCGAGCTCGTGCTCAAGACCGCGCGCTACGACGACATGGCCGTCTTCTACACCCACGTCCTCGGGCACGGCCCGTTCTACGAGCGGACCCCCGACCCGGAGGCCCCGCCGCGCCCCGCCGGCATGCCCGAGCGGGCGGTCGACGTCCGGCTGGGCTTCTTCCGCATCGCGGACGCCCCGCACAGCCAGGTGTTCGCCCTGTTCGGTGTCGAAAACCTGAGCGAGACGGAGTCCTCCGGACCCGGTCTGCACCACTTCCAGTTCGGCGTCAGCACTCTGGGAGACCTCATCTCCCAGCACGAACACATGGCCTCGATCGGCGTGCGCCCGCACCGTGCGGCCAACCACGGACAGGCCACCAGCTTCTACTACCGCGACCCGGACCGGAACATCGTCGAGTTCTCCTGCCCCAACTTCGCCACGTTCGAGGAGGAGGTGGCCTTCATGTCCGGGCCGGTCTTCGCCGCGAATCCCTCGGGGCTGGAACTGGACCCCGACCGCTTCGCCGCCCGCTGTCGTGCCGGTGACCCCGAGCGCGAGCTGCTACGTCTCGACAACCGGGCGGTGGCCATGTGACCAGGCTCGTCAGCACCGTCAAGGGCATCGGCGGGCTCGAAAACGATGGCGAAACCATCGTCTTCCTCGACGTCGACCCGACCGACCTCGGTATGGCTCTGCGAGGAGGCCTCGGCGCCCTGGCCAAGGCCGCGGTCCGCGACCGTATGCCTACGACGCAGGTCCAGCTCCTCGCTCCCGTCCCCCGGCCCTCGAAGATCTGGGCGGTGGGCTACGCGTACGCCGACCACCGCACCGAGGTGGATGACAACGGTGTGGCGCAGGAGCCGGTCGTCTTCCTGAAGGCGCCGTCCTCGGTCATCGGCACGGGCGAGCGGATCCGCTTCCCGAAGGCAGCCCCCGACGAGGTCGACTACGAAGGCGAGCTCGCGGTCGTCATCGGCCGACGCGCTACCGACGTGTCCGAGGCGGAGGCATACGCCTTCGTCGCCGGCTTCACGATCGTCAACGACGTCAGCGCCCGTGACGTGCAGAAGGGCCGTATCCCCGGCCGGGCGGCCGATGTCACCGCCGCCAAGAGCTTCGACACCTTCACCCCCATGGGGCCCGCCCTGGTCACGCTCGACGAATTCACCGACCCCGACGACCTGCGCCAGCGCACCTGGTCGACGGCGAGCCGCGCCAGGACGCGCGCACCTCCCAGCTCATCCACCCTGTTCCAGCGCTGGTCTCCTACCCGTCCCGGCAGACGACCCTTGAACCCGGCGACGTGATCAGCACCGGAACCCCGGCCGGCGTCGGCCACAAACAGGGACTCTTCCTGCGGTCCGGCACCGAGGTGCGCATCGAGATCGAAGGCATCGGCGCCCTCGTCAACATCTGCGCGTGGCTACGGAGGACATGACGACATGAATACACAAGCCAAGGAAGACTTCGGCGGCGGAGACCCCTGGAAATACATTCAGCCGTGGGACGAGGAGCGTTTCGGTCCGGAGATCAACGATGTCAACCAGCGGGTGAAATGGGAAATGGCCATGGCCATCGCCGGTGGCCTGCCGTACATCTGGCAGGAGTTGGCGCGGCCGATCTCCGAGATCGTCTACGGTCTGCTCGAACTCCGTGCCGGCGACCGGGTTCTGCTCATCGGCGAGGGCATCGCGCCCGCCGGATGGGTCGAGGACATGCAGGCCATCGTGGGGCCGGACGGCGTCATCGACACCGTGGAGATCATCAAGGACGGACGGAACGCCGTCCTGGGCAAGGTCCCGGGCCGGAACGGTCAGATCGGCTGCTGGCGCTGGTCGTACACGGACGGCGTGGACGACGAGGCGTACGACTGCGTGGCCGTGTTGCAGGCGACACAGCACTGTGACGACTGGGACGAGACGGCTGCGGACCTGCTGCGGGTGATGAAGTCCGGCCGGCGCATCGTGCTGGCCGAAGCGGTCTTGAAGGGAGCGACGTTCTCCTCCCGTATCAACTCCGACGTCCACCTGCGGCAGTGGTTCGACAAACTCTTCGCGCACGTACCCGTGGACGACATTCCCTATTACTCCGGAGAACAGATCCGCGAGGCGTTCGGGGACAAGGTCGACAGCCCTCAGCTGATGGAATGGAAGGGCATCGAGATGTACTGGGGCCGAAAGAGGTGACCGCCCAAGGACACGTACCCAAGGACAAGGAGGTCCCCGTGAGTGTCGTAGAAGAGGTCATGGTTCTGGGCTCCGACCATCCGTTGCGGAGCATCGTCCGCGACGAGCACCTGCTGCTCTCGCCGCCGCATCCCCCGAAGGTGCCCGTCAAGCTGTGGGGGGAGCACCCGCCGCTGACCGTGGTGCACTACCCGCAGCAGTACGAGCCGGAGGCATTCGCCCCGCCGCGCGGCGTCTACGAGAACGACGAGATCCGCGTCGAGTGGCAGAAACTCGACGGTCGGCAGCCGTTCTACCACCGCAATTGCGACGTCGACGAGATCTCCTACCAGATCGGCGGCGAGCGGACCCTGATGTCCGAACTCGGCGTGATCGAGTTCCAGTCCGGCGAGTTCTCCCGTATCCCGCGCGGCGTCGCCCACGACAACTACGGCCGTGAGGACAGCCACCTGCTGTTCTACATCCCCGCACCGGTCACCGAACTGGCACCGGCCCAGCGGGAGTCCGGGGCTGTGTTCCCGCCGTTCCCCGGTTGGCGGCCCGGCGAGGCAAACGAGGCGATCACTCAGTGCATGGCCGCGGCCGGCCACGACATCACCGTCTTCGGGGTCGACGAACAGCTCCTGCTCGAGCAGGTGCACCAGGAGGACCGGCGGATGGCGGTGCTGCGGGCCGATGCCGGCCAGGACGCCACCTGGCTGTACAGCACCGATCGCATCCGCCTCGGCATGGTCACCACCATTCCTGGCGGACAGCGCCGCTACCGGCGCACTCTCGACGCCGACGAGATCCAGTACCAGGCCCATGGTCACCGCACGCTGATCACCCAGCGGGGCATCGTCGACCTCGGGCCGGGCGACTTCGTGCGCATCCCGCTCGGCATCTCCCACACCAGCGTCGTGACCGAGCCCGGTGACTACGTCAGCTTCCTCTCGCACCAGGAACTGCCCCAGGTCGCCGAGACCGCGCGTACGGCGGATGCGTACACGCCCGAACGGCTCCCGAGCCTCACTTTGGAGGTCCGCTGATGGCCACGATGCTTGCCCTGCGTGCGCACCAGGGCGCCGAAGCACTCGTCCTGGACGAGGTGCCCGTCCCCGAACCGGGTCCGCTCGACGTGGTCGTGAAGGTCGCCGCCGCCGGCCTGGCGCCGGGCATCATGCGTCTGCTGCGGATGGGGGCGCTCAAGCACCTGCCCACCACACTCGGCCACGAGGCCGCAGGCGTCATCTCCGCCGTCGGCCGGGACGTCACCGGCCACGCGGTCGGCGACCGGGCGCGGGTGCACCCCCTGCTGAACTGCCAGGAGTGCGACTACTGCCGTACCGACCGGGACATGATGTGCGCCCAGCAGGCCATGATCGGCCACGCCGCCTTCGGCGATGCCCCGATGCCTTTGTACGAGCAGTACCACGACGGCGGACTCGCGGAGTACGTCCGTGTCCCGCACTGGCTGATCGATTCCCTGCCGGACTCCGTCGGCTTCGACGTCGCGGCCAAGATCCAGGACCTCGCCAACGCCGTGCGCGCACTCAAGTGCGCCGACCTTCCGGAACGGGCCACCCTCGTGGTCACCGCCGCGACCGGCACCATGGGAACCGCGACGGTCAAACTCGCGGAGCACTTCGGAGTCGCCCGTCTGATCCTCGTCGGCCGCGACACCGACCGTCTCCACCGCGTCGCCGGGCTCTCCGGCGGCATACCGGCCAGTGTCGTCGCACTCGGCGAACTTCCCGAGAACTGGTCGACCGACGGTTCTCTCACCCGTCGGCTGCGCGAGCTGGCACCCGAGGGAGCCCATGCCGTCATCGACTTCATCCCGGAGGGACCCGCCCTCGGCCAGACCATGGCCGGCCTGGGCACCGGCGGCACACTCGTGCACATGGGCGGCAACACCACCCCGCTCGCGCTGCCCCCCATCGCCCTGATGATGCATTGCTGGCGCTTCGTCGCCACGCGCGCCTACACCCGCCAGGACGCGACGGATGTCCTGCGTCTGCTCGCGGCGGGCACCCTCACCGCCGACGAGCTCATCACCCATCGGTTCCCGCTCACCGAAGCGCTCAGGGCCATGGACGCGATACAGCAACGCGTCGACGCCCCCATGTGGATGACCGTGATCAACCCCTGATCCGACGCACGAGCGTGTCTCGGCTCCGCGGAGTCACCTCAGAACAGCGAGAGGAAGCCGGAAAGTGTCCGAGTCAGAAGCCGTACGCAGCCAGGAGCCCCCTCTGATCGCGGTGATCGGGGCGGCCGGGCTCTGCGGTACGTACGTGCTGGAGGCCGCGCTGCGAGCGCCATTTCGGGTCCGGGCCGTGGTGCACGGTCCGGCAGGGCGGGACCGAGTGGCCGCCCTGGGCGTGGACGACATCGTCGAGGCCGACCTGGAGAAGCGGGACACCGTCCGTCAGGCGCTGGAGAACGCCGACTTCGTGTTCATGATTCCGCCGGCGTTCCACCCGGAGGAAGACGTGCTCGCGATCAGGGCGCTCGAGGCGGCTGAGCACGTGGGCGCGCGCCGGTTCGTGTACCTGTCGGTCCTGCACCCGCACACCCCTGGGCTGCGCCACCACCTGCGCAAGGCGAACGCCGAGGCCGCCGTGCGGGCCTCGCGGCTGAACTGGACGATCCTCCAGCCCTCGATGTTCGCGCAGATCGTCCTGTCGACGTGGGGGAGGGCTCCGGCCGGTCCCGTACAGGTGCCGTTCGACGTCGACAACGAGTTCTCGTTCATCGACTTGCGTGACCTCGGGGAAGCCGGCGTCAAGGTGCTCTCCGAGCAAGGGCACGACTCGGCGACCTACGAACTCGCGGGGCCCGCCCTGACGTTGGCGGAAGCGGTGCGCTTCGCCGGGCGGGCACAAGGAGTGGATCTGGAGGCGAGGACGGTGGACTGGGCGGACGCACCGCTCCCGCCGGGAGTGGCCGACTCCGCGTCCCGGGCCTCGGACATGCGCGCCATGTGGCAGGACTATGACCGGCACGGCCTGCGCGGCAACAGCAACGTCCTGCGGATGCTGCTCGGCCGTGCACCCGCGTCCTTCGAGGAAGCGGCCACCGCGTTCGCCGCGCGACGCTGAGCGCCCCGTGCCCACGCGTTCAGCTGCTTGGGGAGCTGACAGGTCGTAGGCCGCGGAGGACGGTGTCGACGATCTGTTCGGGCAGTCCATCCGGGAGGTCGGGGTCGTGGCGTACGAACGTGCGGATGAGCAGGGGTCCGACGAACATGTCGATGGTCAGCTCCAGGTCGATGCCCTTGCGGAGTTCCCCGTTCAGCTGGCCTCGCCGGAGGATCTCCAGTCCGAGGTCGCGCCGGGGAGCGATCACGCCGGAGTGATAGGCGGCCCATATCTTCGGGCTGCTTCTCATCTGGGCGTGTGCGGTGTGCAGGACCGCCGACGAGCGGCCGGCCAGGCTGCGTCGGCGCAGTGACTCCAGCAGAACGACCAGGTCGTCCCGCATCGACGTACCGGGGAGTTCTCGTTCGGTCGGCTCGGCGGCGCGGATGACGTCGACGAAGAGGTCCTCCTTGTCGCTCCAACGGCGGTAGATGGCCGCCTTGCCGACGCCGGCGGTGCGGGCGATGCTCTCGACGGAGAGATCGGCCAGGGGGACGCCGTCCTCGAGAAGCATCAGGACCGCTTCCAGGATGGCCTGTTCCACGGCTTTGCTGCGGGGACGACCGCGGGTGGAACCGTACGACGGCGGACGGCTCTCGGCACGGCTCATGGCTTTCCGTCCTCTCGCCTCCGGAAGCGGCGGCCGCTGGACGGTCAGGGTTGGTTCAGCGATCGCTTGTCGATGGCGAGGGCGTCGGGGTTCAGTTCCTCGACCAAACGGTAGAGCAGACGGTGAATGGCGTCTTTGTCATCCGGGGAGAGCGGCGAGGTCGTCTCCCGTTCGATCCGCTTCGCGATCGTCGTGGCACGAGCGGCCGCCTCGCTGCCGTCGGCGGTCGCGAACAGGCGCATGCTGCGACGGCTGGTCGGATGCGGCTCCCGTCGCAGCAGTCCTCGCTCGACGAGCTGGCTCACCGCGGCTCCCATGGACTGAGCCGTGATGCCGGAGCGGCGCGCGATCTCCGCGGCGGACACCCCCGGCGTCCAGAGGACCTGCTGCAGAGCGTTGTGCTGCGCCAAGGTGAGGTCCTCCGCGCGCAGTGCCCGCTCCAGTCGTCCGGCGATGATCTGGGAGAACTGCCAGGCTAGGTATCCGGTAGTGGGAAACGCGGCGTCGGTCACGGGCGCAGTCTACGAGAGCGAGGTGCGCTGCCTGCGAGCGTGTCACCGGTCAATGGAGCTGTGACTCCGCCGCGTGGCGCGCAGGCTGACGGGTCAGTCGACGGCTGCGCGACGGGGTCCGCGGGCATCGAGCACGAAGAGCACCACGGCGGCGACGAGGATCCACGCCACCAGGACGACGACGCCCGCGGTGAGACCGTCGTTGTTGAAGTGCGACAGGCCTTGGACGGCTCGTACGCCGACTCCCACCGGGAGGATCTCCGAGAGCGGATGCAGCCAGCCCGGCAGGTAGGCGGTGGGCAGCGTGCCGCCGCTCGTGCTGTTGCCGAAGGTCAGCAGGACCACGGCGGCCAGTGACATCCCGGCCCGGCCGAAGAGGCGCATGAACATCATGGTCGCGCCGCCGATCGCCGCGGCCATCAGTGCGATGAGCCCCGCTATGCCCAGGAAGGGACCCGGCAGTGCCGAAAAGCCCAGGCTGCCGGCCATCGCCGCCACGAGGACGCCGGCGAGGATGCTGAAGGAGGCCAGGCTGACCAACCTCCACCGGTACTCCAGCCGCGGAGCCATCTGGTACGTCATCATGCCGAACAGGAATCCGGCCAGTACGACGCCGAACCCGGCGTAGAACACCGACATGCCGCGGGTGTCGCCCGCCGAGGCCGGCACGACGTCCTGCACCGTCAGCCGGTCTCCGCTCGCCTTGGCGACACCGGAGAAGGCACCGGTGACCGTCGAGGTCACCGAAGGGCCGTTGGCTCCGGCATACAGCAGCTCGGCAGACTTCCCGGGGCCGGTGACATAGGCGGCGTACACCTTTCGGTCCTGCAGCGCGTGGCGGGCCGCGTCCGCGTCGGAGTAGCGCTTCACCTCGAATCCGCCGGGCAGTCCGAGTTCCAGCCCTCCGGTGATCTGTTCGAGCCGTTGGGTCGACCCGACCACGGCGACCGGTAGGTCGTGAGGCCGCGGGGCGTGAAACGCGGCCAGGAACACGCTGACGAAGATCGAGCCGATGGCCAGCACGATCGCGACGGGAAGCAGAACTCCCTTCATCCCGGTGGCGCCCTGCGGCGTCGGAGCGGTGTCCATCGCGTGGTGGTGGTGCGCTTGGTGCGGCTCGGCGGAAGTGGTCGGTGGCGTGGACATGGGAGGGGCCCTCTCCAGCTCTGCTTATAAGGTAGCTTCTAAGGTACCTTCTATTTGTACCATGGAAATATCAGGCACCTTACTTTGGGAGTTGCTGATGGGGCGCCTTGCCGCACATCCCTCGACGCGCATGGGCTACCTGGCGTGGCAGGTGGTGCACGTGATGGGGACGCGTCTTGAGAGAGTGTTGCGCTCGCTCAACCTCACGGCCGCCCAGCACAACGCGCTGCAGCACGTCGTCTGGACCCCGGGAATTTCCGCGGCGGAGATCGCGCGTCGGACCGGCTTCACTCCCCAGTCCATGGGCGCCGCCGTCAACGCGCTGGTCGACCGCGGCCTTCTGGCTCGCCGCGAACACCCTTCGAGCCGCAGAACCGTACAGCTGACGATCACCGACAGTGGTACGAAGCTCGCCGAGCGGGCGCGGGGTGTGGTGGAACGTCTCGACGAGGAAGCGCTCGCGGTCCTCGCCCCCGGCGAGCGGGCAGTCGTACATACCCTGCTGCTCCGGATGCTTGCCGAGCTCAATCCCGATGCTCTGCCGACGAAGGACCTGCGCGGCACGGGCTGAGCGCGCCGTGCCCGCCTCCGGGGTGAGGGCCGGTGGTGCCGCGAGGGGAGGGGACCTCGCGCGGGAAGGGGGAAGGCGCCGGTCCGGCCACTCTCTTGGCTGTGAGTCATGAGAGAGCAACGCATCGGCGCGGCTTCTTCACGCGTATTGACTGGGAAGTATCCCGGAAACTAACTTGGCTCAAGTTCAAGAGCGGCATGCCGTTCGAGCCGCGGCCCGCTGAAGGCGTGGCGTCAGCCGGCTCTCGGCAAGGCACCGACGCCCATCCCGTCGGACCACTCGCCAACGACGCGCACCCTCGCGGAGCGCACCAGTCATTGGCAGGACCCCGGCCATCAACCGCGCCCTCGATGGAGAGTGGACATGCCCGACGACCGTCCCTTCCAAGCCGTGACTCCGCCCGCCCAGCCTGCCGCCGAGGCCACCCGGCGAAGATTCATCGCCGCGAGCGCCGCTGCCGCAGGTGCCGCCCTGGCCGGGGGTCTGGTCGCGAAGTCGCCCGCGCTGGCAGCCGAGGCCGCGCCTGGCAACCCTGTCTCCACGACGGCTAGCGGATCGAAGGACCATCGGAGCATCAAGAAGGAGAAGAAGATGCGCATCGTGGCCGTGGAAGAGGCGTTCTCCATTCCCGGAGCCATCCGCCAGGAGGCAGCGATCCGTCAGCGCATGGACGTGCCGGAGGCGATCAAGCAGGAGTGGTTCCGGCGCCTGGACGATCTGACCGACCTGCGCCTGGCGGACATGGACGCCAACGGCGTCGACGTCCAGGTCCTCTCGTACTCCACACCGGGCCTGGAGGTGATCGAGGATCCGGCAGAGGCGGTGGCCGTCGCGCGGCGGGTCAACGACTATCTGGCCAAGGCGGTCGCCGGTCATCCGAAACGGTTCGCGGGCTTCGCGGTTCTTCCGCTGCAGGACCCCAGGGCCGCGGTCGTGGAGTTGCGCCGGGCGGTGGAGGAACTCGGGCTCAAGGGCGTGCTGTACAACGACCATGTGCGGGGGCACTACCTGGACGAGCCGCAGTTCAGGCCGGTGTGGGCCGAGTTGGAGCGCCTCGGCGTGACGCTGTATCTGCATCCGGCCGTCATTCCGGCCGACAACTGGCATGTCTTCGACGGGTACTCCGTGCTGGTCGGGCCGACCTGGGGCTGGACCGCGACGACGGGTGCCCATGCGCTCCGGGTGATCTACAGCGGCGTGTTCGACGAGTTCCCGGGCGCCTCGCTGACGCTGGGGCACATGGGTGAGCTGCTGCCGTTCCAGATGGCTCGGCTCGACAGCCGCTACCCCCAGGTTCCCGTTGCGCAGAGGGTGCAGCACCTGCCCTCGTACTACCTGCGCAACAACGTGTACGTCACCACCAGCGGAGTCATGTCGCATGCCGCGCTGCTCGGCGCCGTCCACGCCGTGGGTGTCGACCGGGTGCTGTTCTCCATCGACTACCCGTTCGAGTCCAGCGCGGAGGCGGTCGGGTTCCTGCGCTCCGCACCGTACGCGCCGGCCGACCTCGCGCGCATCGCGCACGGCAACGCCGACCGCCTTCTGGGGCTGTGAGGAGCCTCGACGACGTGCGCAAAGCAGGTCGTACCTCGAAGACACCACGGCGCACGCCACCACGCGGCTTGACGGTGGCGTGCGCCGCCGCCGTTCACAGACGACCCTGACCGATGTCCCGCGCTGTCGCGAGCAGAGGCTCTGACAGCTCAGCGAGCCTTGCGCGGGTGCAGCGAACGGAGGGAGCCGCCACGACCACGGCAGCTACGGCGGCGTCCGTGCGGTCGCGCACACACGCGCCGACGGCGTGCACTCCGCGCTCGCTCTCCTGGAGATTGATGGCGTAGCCGTGGCGGCGCACGGACACCAACTCGTTCATCAGGCTCTCGAAGTCCTTGGGAGTCCTGGCCCGGTCCTCGGGAAGTCCGTTGGGGTAGAGAGCCCGGAGCCGGTCCGCCGGCAGTGCCGCGAGCAAGGCCTTGCCGCCCGAGGTCACATGCGCGGGCAGGAGTGTGCCGGTGCGGTAACTGACGCGCAGCGCCTGCGAGCCCTCGACTCCGTCGAGGAAGCGGCTGCCGTTGCCCTCCAGCACCATCAGGTGGGTCGTCTCCCGGACCGCGTCCGCCAGTCGTTGCAAGTGCGGGTGGGCGATGGTGATCAGGTCCGGGGGAGGGGCGGCCTGGCCTCCCCTGATCGCCTGCAGAGCCGGCCCCGGCCGGTACACCTTGTGGCGGTCCTGCACGGCGAAACCCTCGAAGACGAGCATCGCGAGGATCCGGTGCGCGGTCGAGCGCGCGACGCCGAGCCGGTCGGCGACGTCCATCACCCGCAGCTCGTCGAGCTCGTGCAGCAGCCGGACGACGCGCAGGGCGTTGCCTGCGGCACTCACCGGATACGAGGGGCCGACCGCACGAGGCGCTGAATTCTCCATAGCGGAATCCTACCCTTCAAGGATTCCGGTCAGAGGAAACATCGGCGTAGCGTCAGGAAACAGCGCCGAAAGACGCGCGCTTCTTCCGGCGGTCCCCGAACACACGACGTGGAGGTTTCCGTGACCGACACCACCAGCGAACAGACCGAGCGCAAGCTGCTCGACGAGCTGTACGCGGACTTCGAGGACGCGGGCCTGATCCCGCTGTGGACCCAGGTGGACGGCCTCATGCCGATGTCGCCGCAGCCCGCGGCGGTTCCGCACCTGTGGCGGTGGGCGGAGCTGCTGCCCATCGCACAGCGCTCCGGAGAGCTCGTGCCGGTGGGGCGTGGCGGCGAGCGCCGTGCCATGGCCCTGTCCAACCCCGGCTTCCCCGGCCTCCCTTACGCCACTCCCACCCTGTGGACCGCGATCCAGTACCTGGGTCCGCGCGAGGTCGCCCCCTCGCACCGGCACAGCCAGGGAGCCTTCCGATTCGTCGTCGAAGGCGAAGGCGTGTGGACCAACGTCGACGGGGACGCGGTGGCGATGCGGCGGGGAGATCTGCTGCTCACACCGAGCTGGGCCTTTCACGAGCACCAGAACGTCACCGACGAGCCGATGGCCTGGCTCGACGGCCTCGACATCCCGCTCGTCTCCAAGCTGGACGCCGGTTTCTTCGAGTTCGGCCCCGACGAGCTCTCCACCCGCGAAACTCCGGAGCGCTCACGCGGCGAGCGACTGTGGGGCCACCCCGGACTGCGCCCCATCGGCCGGCCCGACCAGCCCAACTCCCCGCTGAACGCGTACCGCTGGGAGCACACCGACGCCGCCCTGACCGCCCAGCTGGAGCTGGAGCAGGAGGGCGTGCCCGGCGTGCTCGAGCCCGGGCACGCCGGAGTCCGCTTCTCCAACCCCACCACCGGCAGGGACGCCCTGGTCACGATGCGCACCGAGATGCGCCGACTGCGGGCCGGCACGCAGACCGCCCCGGTACGCACGGTCGGCTCCGCGATCTGGCAGGTGTTCGAGGGCGAGGCGGTCGCCCACGTCGGTGACAAGGTCTTCGAGATCGCCAAGGGCGACCTGTTCGTCGTCCCGTCCTGGTGCGAGGTCTCGCTGTCCGCCCGCACCCAGGTCGATCTGTTCCGTTTCAGCGACGAGCCCGTCTACGAGGCCCTCGGCCTCGCCCGTACCTCTCGAGGAGAACTCAAGTGAAGCTCGCCACCATCCGGGTCAACGGCACCACTCGCGCCGTCCGCATCGACGACGACAAGGCGGTGGACCTGGGCGAGAGCGACCTGGTGGCCTTCCTGCGTCACGGCGACTGGGCAACGCGTGCCGCGGACGCCGACGGTGAGACGTACGAAGGCGCCCTGGACTACGCCCCTGTCGTCGTCGCGCCGGAGAAGGTCGTGTGCGTCGGTCTCAACTACCGCACCCACATTCTGGAGATGGGCCGCGAACTCCCCTCGCACCCCACGCTGTTCTCCAAGTTCGCGCGAGCATTGGTCGGTGCGTACGACGACGTGACCCTGCCCGTCTCCTCCACGCAGATGGACTGGGAAGCCGAACTCGGCGTCGTCATCGGTGCCGAGGCCCGGCACGCCGACGCGGAGCAGGCGCGGGCCGCGATCGCCGGGTACACCGTGCTCAACGACGTCACCGCCCGCGACTGGCAGTACCGCACCACCCAGTGGGACCAGGGCAAGACCTTCGAGGCCACCACCCCCATCGGTCCGTGGCTGGTGACCGCCGACGACTCCGCGGTCGCCGCCCAGGGCCTGAGCCTGTCATGCGAGGTCGACGGCGACACGGTCCAGAAGGCCGACACCGGTGACCTCGTCTTCGACCCGGTCGCACTGGTCGCCTACCTGTCCGAGATCATCACCCTAGTGCCCGGCGACGTGATCGCCACCGGCACTCCGGGCGGGGTCGGCCACGCCCGCAAGCCCGCCCGCTATCTGCAGGACGGATCACTCCTCGTCACCCGGATCGACGGGGTCGGCGAGACCCGCAACACCTGCCGCCGGGAGACGCGGTGAGCGCACGCCCTGCGGCGATGCTGGAGTGGGCGGCCAAGGGCACGGCGGCCTTCGAAGCCGCTGTGCACCGGCTGACCGATCCGGGATTCACCAAGCCCTCGTACCTACCGGACTGGAACCGAGCCCACCTCGTCGCCCACGTCGCCCGCAATGCCGACGCTCTCGTCAATCTGCTGACGTGGGCGCGTACAGGTGTCGAGACGCCCATGTACGCAAGTGGCGACCAGCGGGCGCGCGAGATCGAGGAGGGCGCCCGACATCCGGCCGAAGAGCTGCGTACGGAGCTTCTCGCGGCCGACAGCCGCCTCGCCAAGGAACTCGCCGCGCTGCCCGGCGACTGCTGGGCGGCCACCGTCCGCACCGCGCGAGGGCGTGAGGTGCCCGCCTCCCAGGTGCCCTGGATGAGGGCGCGCGAGGTATGGGTCCACGCCGTCGACCTCGACATCGACACCAGCTTCGACGACGTGCCGCACGACATGTGCGCGGCCCTCGTCGACGACGTGACCGCGTCCTTCCAGGGGCGCCCGGACTGTCCCTCCGTCCGGCTGCGGTCCGAGGACGGTGCCGACACCTGGCTTCTGGGCGACTCGGCCGGCGTCGAGCCGGTCGTGGTGAGCGGTGACCTGCCCAGCCTGGCCGCCTATGCGACCGGGCGGCCCGTGCCCGGCCCCCTGTACCCGACCGGCGGGGGAACCCTGCCGACACTGCCCGCGTGGCTGTGAGCGCGAAGGAAAAGCCATGAAAGTTGCCTGCATCGGCGCAGGTCCCGGAGGACTCTTCTTCGCCACCCTGCTCAAGCGCAGCCGGCCCGACGCCGAGGTCGTGGTCTTCGAACGCAACCGACCCGACGACACGTTCGGCTTCGGAGTGGTCTTCTCGGACGCCACACTCGACGCCATCGACGCCGCCGACCCCGTCCTCAGCGAGGCACTGGAGAAGCACGGCCGGCACTGGGACGACATCGAGGTCCGCGTGCACGGGACACGGGAGCGCGTCGGCGGCATGGGCATGGCGGCTGTCGTACGCAAGACGCTGCTGAACCTGCTGCAGGAACGGGCCCGTGCCGAGGGCGTTCAGATGCGCTTCCAGCACGAGGTCTGCGATCCCGCCGAACTGGACGACTTCGACCTGGTCGTGGTGTGCGACGGCGCCAACAGCCGCTTCCGCGCCCTGTTCGCGGACGACTTCGGACCGACCGCCGAGGTGGCGAGCGCCAAGTTCATCTGGTTCGGCACCACTTACCTGTTCGACGGGCTCACCTTCGTCCACCAGGACGGCCCTCACGGTGTCTTCGCCGCCCACGCCTATCCGATCAGCGACTCGCTGAGCACCTTCATCGTCGAGACCGACGCCGACTCCTGGGCCGGGGCCGGTCTCGACGCCTTCGATCCGTCGGCCCCGCCGGGCACGAGCGACGAGAAGACCAAGGCATACCTGGAAGACCTGTTCCGTGAGCAGATCGACGGGCACACGCTGGTCGGCAACAACTCCCGCTGGGCCAACTTCGCCACCCGCAGGGCCAGTTCGTGGCGACGGGGAAAGTGGGTGCTGCTGGGCGACGCCGCGCACACCGCGCACTTCTCCGTCGGATCCGGCACCAAGATGGCCATGGAGGACGCGGTCGCGCTGGCCGAGGCCCTGAGGGAGGCACCGGACAGCGTGCCGGACGCACTCGACCTCTACGAGGAGCGCCGCCGCCCCAAGGTCGACAGGATCCAGAACTCTGCGCGGCCCAGCCTGTCCTGGTGGGAGCACTTCGGCCGCTACGTCCGTGACCTCGACGACCCGACACAGTTCGCCTTCCACTTCCTCACCCGCAGCATCCCGCGCGGCAAACTCGCCGTGCGCGACGCGGCGTACGTGGACCGCGTCGACGAATGGTGGCGGCGACGTCACGAGGCGGGGCCCCTGAAGACACCTTTCCGGGTCGGACCGTACCGCCTTCCCTCCCGCCGGGTGACGATCGGCGACGACCGCCTGACCGGGACCGACGGCACCGGCATCCCGATGGTCCCCTTCAGTGGTCAGCCGTTCGGGGCGGGCGTGTGGATCGATGCCCCGGACACCGAGGAGGGGTTGCCGCTCGCCCTTGATCAGGTGCGCGAGACGGCAGAGGCGGGCGTCCTGCTCGTCGGCGTACGGGGCGGTACGGCACTGACCCGCGTACTGGTCGCGGAGGAGGCCCGGCTCGTGCACAGCCTGCCCGCCGCGATCACCGGCGCGTACGACGACGACACCGCGACCACGCTCGTGCTCTCCGGCCGGGCCGACCTCGTCGGAGGCAGCAAGTGAGCGCCCTGGACGCGCTGTTCGCACCCCGAGCCATCGCCGTGCTCGGCGCGTCGGCCACACCCGGGAAGCTCGGTGCGGCGATGGCCGACTCCCTGGCTTCCTTCCCGGGGCCGGTGATGAAGGTCAACTCCGGCCGCCCGGACCCCGATCGGGGCTTCTTCCCCACCGTCGGCGAGGCCGCCGCGGCCCACGGCATCACACCCGACCTGGTCGTCTCCTGCATCCCGGCCGCCGTGACCGCCGACGCCTTGCGCGAGGCGGCAGCCGTCGGTGCCCGCGCCGCACTCGTGTGCGCCGGCGGGTTCGCGGAAGCCGGGGGTGACGGTGCGCTGCACCAGCAGGCGTTGACCGACGTGGTGCGGGACACCGGTATCCGGGTCCTCGGACCGAACACCTCGGGCTTCCTCGCCCCCCACCGACGGCTCACGGCCAGTTTCGTCCCCGGCGTGTCCGACCTGGAAGCGGGTCCGGTGGCGGTCGTGGCCGCGAGCGGCGGCGTGAACCACGCGCTGGCGTTCGCCCTGGCCGAGGCCGGCGTCGGCCTGCGCCTCGGGGTCGGCCTCGGCAACAGCCTGGACGTCACCCAGGGCGACGTCCTGAACCACCTCGCCGACGACGGCGGCGTACGGGCCGTCGCCCTGCACGTGGAGACCGCCGCGGAGGGCCGGCGCCTCACCGAGGCGGTACGCCGCCTGACCGATCGTGTCCCCGTGGTGGCCCTGGTCGTGGGCCGCAGCGACATCGGCGACTTCGCCCGCTCCCACACCGGCGCCCTGGCTACCTCCTGGCGCGTGACCAGGACGGCCCTGCGCCAGGCCGGCGCCGTCCTCGTAGACGACGAACGCGACCTCGTCGACGCCGTCACCGCGCTCAGCCGCGTACGCCTCCCGGCCAACCCACGCCCGGGCATCGGCCTGGTCACCGCACAGGCCGGACCCGGACTGCTGCTCACGGACGACCTGCGCTCCCACGGCATCCAGGTTCCGCCTTTGGTCGAACGGACGGTGAAGGAGCTGCGCGAGCTGCTCCCGGCCCTCACCTATCTGAACAACCCCGTCGACACCGGCCGCCCATCGCCCGCGCTCACGCAGGTGGTGGAACGGGTCTCGGAGGACCCCGGCATCGACGTCACCGCCGTGTACGGGCTGCTGGAACCCACGGCGGTGGACCTCCCGGCCGCGCTGACCGCCGCCCGTACGGCCACCCCGCTCGTCGCCGTCGTCGGCGGACCCGTGGAGCAGGCGCGGCGGACCCGCCGTGCACTGGGCGCAGCCGGCATTCCCTGCGCGGCCACCCCGGCCTCCGGATCGGCGATGGTGCGCGCGCTCGTCGAGGACGCGGCTGCCCGCACCCGACGGGCGGCCGTCGTCGCCGCCACCGATGCCCCCACCCTGCCCCCGCCGGGCCCGGTCGACGAGCACACCGCCAAAGGCGTCCTCGCGGACCTGGGCATCCGTACACCAGTACGCCGCGTCTGCGCCGACCCCGCCGCGGCGCACGCGGCTCTCGACGAGCTCGGCGGGCCGGTCGTCGTGAAGATCCTCGACGCGGAGATCCTGCACAAGACGGAAGTAGGCGGGGTCCAGGTCGGCATCCGCACGCACGACGAGCTCGACGAAGCCCTCGTCCGTATGCCCGCAAGCCCCGCGCTGCTGGTCGAACAGATGGCCCCCGCGGGACCCGAACTCATCGTCGGCGTACGCCGCGACCCGGTCTTCGGCCCTGTGCTGGCGCTGGGCGCCGGCGGAACAGCCGCCGAGATCCTCGGCGACGTCTCGCTGCGCCTCGCGCCCCTGTCCGCGAACGAGGCCCACGCGATGCTCGACGCGCTCGCCACCCGTCAGATGTTCCTCGGCGCGCGCGGCGCCACCCCGGTCGACCGCGCGCGACTCACCCACGTGCTGCTCGCCCTGGCCTCCCTCGCCGCCGACGAGGCCGTGGCCGAGTGCGAGATCAACCCTTTGCGCGTCCTGCCCGACGGCGACGTCGTCGCGCTCGATGCCGTACTGCTGCTGCGTGCCCCCCGGGATCAAGGAGGATCCGATGACGCGTGAGGGATTCGTGCCCTGGCCCAAGGAGGCGGCCGACCGCTACCGCGAGGCGGGTTACTGGCGTGGGCGGCCGCTCGGCTCGTATCTCCACGAATGGGCCGATACCTACGGCGACGCGGTGGCCGTCGTGGACGGCGACACACGCCTGACATACCGTCAACTCGTCGACAGAGCCGACGGATTGGCATGTCGCCTGCTGGACAGTGGTCTCAGCCCCGGGGACGCGATGCTCGTCCAGCTGCCCAACGGCTGGGAGTTCGTCACACTCACCCTTGCCTGTCTGCGGGCCGGAATCGCCCCCGTGATGGCGATGCCCGCGCACCGCGGTCACGAACTGCGCTACCTGGCCGCGCATGCCGAGGTCACCTCGATCGCCGTACCGGACCGACTCGGCGACTTCGACCACCAGGCCCTGGGACGGGAAGTCGCCGAAGCCACCCCGAGCGTACGGCTGTTGCTCGTCGCGGGCGGCACGGCAGGCACCGACGCCACGGACCTGTGCGCCCTGGCCGAACCGGCCGACGATCTGGTCGCGGCACGGGCCCGGCTCGACCGGATCGCCCCGGACAGCGGGGACATCGCCGTCTTCCTGCTCTCCGGCGGCACGACCGGACTGCCGAAGCTCATCACGCGCACCCATGACGACTACGAGTACAACGCGCGACGCAGTGCCGAGGTCTGCGGCCTCGACTCCGACGCCGTCTACCTGGTGGCCCTGCCCGCCGGACACAACTTCTCCCTGGCCTGCCCCGGCATCCTGGGCACCCTCATGAACGGCGGCCGGGTCGTCCTGGCCCGCACTCCGGAACCCGGCAAGGTGCTACCGCTGATGGCCGCCGAGGGCGTGACGGCCACCGCCGCCGTGCCGGCCGTCGTCCAGCGCTGGATCGACGCGGTGGCCTCCGGCCGCCACCCCGCCCCGCCCGCACTACGGCTGTTGCAGGTGGGGGGCGCCCGCCTCGCGCCGGAGGTCGCCCGCCGCGCCGAACCCGTGCTCGGCGGCACGCTCCAGCAGGTGTTCGGCATGGCGGAAGGGCTGCTGAACTACACGCGCCCCGACGACCCCGACGATATCAAGATCGAGACGCAGGGGCGCCCCATGTGCCCGGACGACGAGATCCTCGTCGTCGACGCCTCCGGCAACCCGGTCCCGCCCGGCGAGATGGGCGCCCTGCTCACCCGCGGCCCGTACACCTCACGCGGCTACTACCGGGCCGCCGAGCACAACGCCCACGCGTTCACCCTCGACGGCTGGTACCGCACCGGTGACGTCGTCCGGCTGCACCCGTCGGGCAATCTCGTCGTCGAAGGACGAGACAAGGACCTCATCAACCGGGGCGGCGAGAAGATCTCCGCCGAGGAGGTCGAGAACCTCATCTACCGCCTGCCCGGTGTCGCCCGCGTCGCGGCCGTAGCGAAGGCCGACCCCGACCTGGGGGAGCGGGTGTGCGCGGTCGTGGTCGTCGAGCCGGGGGCTCAGTTGAGCCTCGAATCGGTCCGTGCCGCCCTCACCGCGATGCAGGTGGCGCGATACAAGCTCCCCGAAGACCTGCTGGTCGTGGACGAGTTGCCGCTGACGAAGGTCGGCAAGATCGACAAGAAGCGCCTGCGGGACGTCGTACGGGGCAAGGCAGACTCCGTCGAGGCGGTGTGACGGCGCTCGCCGCCGCCATCACCGTCCGTACTTCGAGCAACTGGCCGGTCGGTCAGCGGTCGTCATTCCCCTTCGCAGATGCCCTCTACTGCGAACTTCTGGTACAGGTGCGGGTAGGCGACGGTGCCCGCCGGGTAGCGCCCCAGGTGTGAGGCGAACTCCGGCGTGCCGAGTGCCGCACGGAGGTGCTCGGTGGATCGCCAGACTGCGACGTTGGTGAAAAGCCGGCTGCCGCCGATACCCCGGTACAGCTGCACCGAGAGCAGGTTCCCCGACTTCTTCATGTACTCCGCGTCGGCCGTCCAGGCGGCCACCACCTCGTCCTCCTTGCCTTCCGGAGCGACAAAGGTGTTGATGATGGTGACAGGGCCGGCCTTCTCCTTCTGCTGGTCGTGGAAGTGGGTGGACTCGTCGAGGTGGCCGAAGCTGAGCATGATTCCTCCATGGACTCGCGTGTGGTGAGTGGTGATCGGTCCGGGTGAGGGGCCAGGCCCTGCGGCCCCGCCCGAGGTCTGCGTCAGGCGTGGTGCTTGTCGAGGAAGTCGGTGATGAGCTGCAGCCACTCCTCGGTCCGCTCCAGCATCGGCAGGTGGCCGGTGGCGATTTCCGCGAGTTGGGCGCCGGGGATGGTCTCGGCGAGCCGACGGTGCAGGGCGCTGGAGACGAGGCGGTCGTCGGTGGTCGAGACGACCAGGGTGGGGACCGTGATGCCGGCGAGGTCGTCGCGGACGTCGACCTGGCCGACGAGGTCGGTCTGCTCGGAACTGCCGTCGGCCGTACCGGCGGCGACGTAGCCGAGGGTCTGCTGCAGTTGCTCGGCCGGCATCGACTCCAGTGCCTGGGTGCCGAGGGCCATCATGAGCTGGAATTCGGCGAGCAGCTCACGGTCGCCGGACGCGGCGATCTTGCTCTGGATCGAGGAGGCGAGAGCGAGCCGGTTGTCGCGGTGCGGGAAGGCGGCGGTCAGCAGGAGTGCGCTGACGCGCTCGGGGTGGCGGGTGGCGGCGCGGATGGCGACCGGGCCGCCGAGGGAGTAGCCGGACACGGCGAAGCGGTCGAGGCCCTCGGCGTCGGCGGCTGCGACGAGCTGGTCGGCGAGGTCGTCGACGGACAGCGGGGTGGTGGAGCGGGGGGTGTCGCCGCTGCCGGGGTAGTCGATGCCGACGATCGTGTGGCGGGCGGCGAGGGCTTCCAGGACGGGGCCGTAGGTGCCGGCCAGGCTGCTGCCGGCGCCGTGGGCGAGGAGCAGGCCGGGGCCGGAGCCGAGGCGGGTGCGGGCGAAGGGGGGTGCGGTGAGGTGGCGAGGTGACATGGCCGTCTGCCTTTCGAATGTGCCGACACGCGAGAATCATCCAGTGCGTGTGATTACTTCCTAAGGTCTATCACACAGGGCGTATGATTCGGGCATGTGACGTCAATCACACGCGCCGTATGATGTGCCGGTAGGGTGGCGGCATGAAGCAGCCCCTCCACCGCCGACAGCCGACCCCGGGCAACCCGCGCGTGCAGCGCACCCGCAATCGCGTGCTGGCCGTCGCGCGGGAACTGCTGCCTCAGGTCGGACCGGCCGGGCTGACCTACGCCCTGCTGGCCGAACGGTCGGACGTCACCCGCCAGACGCTCTACCGGCACTGGCCCACCCGAGCCGCACTTCTCTTCGACCTCGTCCTCGAAGGCCCCGACCTCGGCACCTACCCCGAACCGGGCAGCGACGTGGGTGAGGTGGCCACCGCCTGGCTCAAGAGCCTGCGCGCCGGCGTCAGCGTGCCGGCCGTGCGAACCGCGGCCCTGGCCGTCACCGCCCAGGCCGACCACGACCCCGACAGCGCCCGGGCGCTCGTCCGCATCGGCGAAGACCGCCACGCCGGCTTCAACAGACTGCTGGAGCCCGCGGGCGTCCAGATCAGCGAAGACGAGTTCACCCTGCTGTACGGGCCGGTCCTCGCCCGGCTCTTCCTCGACCGAGGCCAGGTCACCGACACCTTCATCGACGCCGTCGTGGCCCAATGGCTCACGACGCTGCGGCCTGCCGACGCACCGCAGGATTCCCCGGAGTAGCCGGGCGATACTCGCACCCTGCACTGCGGCCGAGTGGCTTCATAGAAGCTTCATGTGCTGAGCGGTAGGTGCTTTATGGGGCGCCTGTTGTCTGACGGTCATGCACGCACTCCTCGTCCCGCCGGTGGACAACGTTGATCACCCTGCTGTGCGGCGCATTCCTTCGGCTGGGGCCGGCCAGGCACCTGGACCCCGCTGGGCACCCGGTCGGCGACGAGGCGCTGCATGAAGAAGACGCCAGCCTGTTCGGCAGCGGTCTCGGCGACGTTGCTCGCAGTGCCGCTCCAAAGCCAACTCCCGGCCGGCGCCCACGCCTGAGCGCCGGATCGACCCGTTGGCGGCAACCGGCCCGGCCGAGAAGCGACTTGGCCGCTTGCCCTCCCCATTCGGCCTGGAGCCCTGCCGGCCTGGCGACAGCACCGTGACGCACGCACATACGACCTGACTCGCACACAGAACGAAGAGGGGTACCGGAAATGAACCTGCGACGGAACATCTCGCGTCGAAGGATGATCGAAGGGGCATCGGCCGCGGCGCTGGTCACGGCGGCCGCGGCCACCGTGCCTGCGGCCATGGCCAGTCCGGAGGCGGCAGCGTCCGGCCCCGGGCTGCCGAAGGGCAACTGGCGTATCGACACCCACGCGCACTACTCCCCGGACGTGTACAACGACTACCTGAAGCGCTACGGCCTCCTCGGCGCCATCACCGGGGCATACGGTCCTTGGTCGGTCGACCGGCACCTGGCCTTCATGGACCAGTACCGGATCCAGGCCGGCGTCCTGTCGTTCGGCGACCTCCAGGTCACCGTCGGCCCGGTCGACGACCGGCGCGCCACCGCCCGCGCGGTCAACGACTACGCCCGCGATCTCGTGCAGACCCGCGGCGACCGGTTCGGGATCTTCGCGGTCACCCCCATGCCCGACATCGAGGGCTCCGTGGCCGAGGTGGACCGCGCGCTCGGCGAACTGGATCTCGACGGCATCTGCCTGCTCACCAACTACAAGGGCACCTACCTGGGGGATCCGTCCTTCGCGCCGCTGTACGAGATCCTCAACGACCGCGGTGCCTACGTCTACGTCCACCCGACGGGTCCGGAGGTGAACCCGGCTCCCAAGCTCTGCTTCGGCCCCGACATCCCAGCCGGCAACAACGTCTTCGAGTACACCTTCGACGCGACCCGTGCGATGACGAGCCTCATCTACAACGGCGTCCTGCGGGACTACCCGAACATCCGCTGGCACTTCACGCACAGCGGCGGCGCGCTGCCGTTCCTGGCCTACCGGCTCGCGACACGGCACTCGGCCTTCCCGCCGTTCAACGAGGTGCTGCCGGAAGGCCCCCTCAAGTACATCAAGCGCATGTACTTCGACGACGCACAGGCGTTCACCGCCGCGCAGTTGCAGCCGCTGTCGTCCCTTGTGCCCGCCGACCACATCATGTTCGGCAGCGACTGGCCGGCGACCCGTCACCTGTACGCGGCCGACAACGTCGAGACGATGCCCTTCCTCAAGGGCAGCCTGCCGATTCTCAAGGCAGGCGACCCCGAGCCGACCGTCGACGAGATCTACAACCGACGCCAGCGGATCGCTCTTGAGCGGGACAACGCCCTCGAGCAGTTCCCGAAGCTGAAGGCGCGTATACGCCGCGCCGGCTCTCGCTGAACCGCGACCGTACGCCCCGGCCGCGGCTTTGCCGAGGGGTGCGGCCGGGGATCTGCGCAAAGGCCGGCGCCGGCTGACGGGGGAGGCCCGCGGGACGGAGCGGGGTGCGGTGGGAGGCCGGCCGATGCACCGTGATCCCCTTCTCCACGCTGGTCCTGGTCAAGCGGAGGCCGGCCCGCAGAGCGTCGCCGGCCACGACGGACCCCGTACGCTGGCGGCATTCGAGGCCTTCTGCCTCCATGCCGCCACTGCCCCCCGCGGCCATGACGGCCTTCCCCCTCCCTCTCCCCACCCCGGCGACGGAAAGCGAGCACGATGAGTACGCAGCGGGTTCTGGTCGTCGATGACGAGCCCAAGATCCGCATGACCGTGCGCGGCTACCTGGAGGCGGACGGATTCCACGTTGTCGAAGCCGCGGACGGGCCGTCCGCCCTGCAGGCGGTCACCCGCGACCGGCCGGACCTCGTGGTGCTCGACGTGATGCTTCCGGGCCTGGACGGATTCCAGGTCCTGCGCCGCATCCGGGAGGCGAGCCAGATTCCGGTGATCATGCTCACCGCCCGGGACGAGGAGGTCGACCGGCTGATCGGCTTCACCACCGGCAGCGACGACTACGTCACCAAGCCGTTCAGCCCCCGCGAACTGGCACTGCGCGTACGCGCCATCCTGCGGCGCACCGGCCACCGGTCCGAGGCGGACCACGAAGACGGGGTGCTGCGCTTCGAGGGACTGACTGTCGATCCCGAGACACGGACCGTGCTGGTCGATGCCGACCAAACGGTGGAGCTGTCCGCTCTCGACTTCGATCTGCTGTTCGCGATGGCCCGTACCCCCGGGCGGGTCTTCACCCGACGCGGCCTGCTGGCCCAGGTGTGGGGCGACGACTTCTTCGGCGACGAGCGCGTCGTGGACGTGCACATCCGCACTCTGCGGCGCGCGCTGGGCGACGACGCGGGGGCACCCCGGTTCGTGGGGACCGTCCGCACCATCGGCTACCGGTTCATCGGGCGCCCCGCCTAGCGGTCAGGAAGGACACCCGCCCATGCCTGCCTCCCGCTTTCCCGCCTACCACCGGTCCCGTGCACGGCTGCGCCGAATCAAGGAGCGCCTGTCGCTCCGCAACCGGCTGGTGCTCTCGCACGTCATGGTGCTCCTCCTGGCACTGGCGGCCATGGCGGCGATCAGCGCGCTGATCGAGGTGTGGCTCGGTTTTGCCGACATCGAAGGCGATGTTGTCCTGCAGGTCGGCCTTTTGTTCGGAGGGGCCGCGGCCTTCCTGGCGTCCGTCGCCCTGTCCCGGTTTCTGCTGCGTCCCCTCGACAGGGTGCGCGCCGCCACGCGACGGCTCGCCGAGGGACACTACGACGACGTCCTCGAACTTCCCAGCGAACCGGGCCTGGCAGCGCTGGTCCAAGACGTCAACACGCTGGCGGCAGCCCTTGCCGACTCCGAGCGCCGACGCGCCCGGCTGATCTCCGAGGTCGCCCACGAGATGCGCACCCCCATCACCATCCTTCGCGGACAGATAGAAGGCATGGCCGACGGCATCTTCATCCCCGATGAGGCGATGTTCGCCTCCCTCGCCGACGACCTCGACCGGCTGCAGCGTCTGGCCGGCGACCTCTCCAGCCTGTCCCGGTCTGAGGAGGGCGCCTTCGATCTTCGCCGCAAGCCCACCGACGTGGCCATGCTGGCTCGGAACACAGCCGAGCGACTGCGCCCCCAATACGACGACCAGAAGGTGACGCTTTCTGTTGACGCAGGCACACCCGTCGCCGCTTTCTGCGACCCGGACCGGATCACCCAGATCCTGGTGAACCTGCTCGGCAACGCACTGGCCGCATGCGATCGGCAGGGACATGTGGCTTTGTCCGTGCACGTGGAACCGTCTCCCGCGCACCACGTGATCGTCCGCGTCATGGACGACGGCATCGGCATCGCCGAACACGTCCGGGAGCGCATCTTCCACCGCTTCGAACGCCTCGAGCATCCCGGCCGACCCGCTGCCGCCGGCGGCAGCGGCATCGGCCTGACCATCGCCCGGGGCATCGCCCGAGCCCATGGCGGAGATATCACCGCGGAGTCCGCCGGCCTGGGCAAGGGAGCGACAATTACGTTGCACCTACCGCAGGATCACGTTCCCGGGGGCGTTCTGCCACTGGTCTCCACCTGACCCATCGACGGCGGAGCGGCTGTGACGAGCACGTCGCGGTCGTCAAGGACGCCGAGCAGTGCGCTCACTACGCCCGCGCTTGCTGCCCGGTCGCGCGCGGTCGACCGGGCTGGGACCGCTCGGTCCGAGGCCGGTGTCGGCTGTCAGTTGCCGAACAGCTGAAGGGTGCTGAGCCCATCTTGAGCGCACCTTCCGGGTGATCAAGTAGACGCTCGGCCGGACCCGCGCAAGGCTCCGCACCCCCGAGGCGGCGGACCGGTGGACTTGGCTTGTCATCGCGGCCCACACCCAACTCCATCTCGCCCGGGCCGACTCACCCCCGCACGGGTCCGCCGGCGGTTGAGGAACCTGCCCAGCTTCATGGAAGCTTCATGCGCGGAGCGGCAGGGGCTTTATGCGGCGGCTGTTGCCTGGTGGTTGTGCAGCTTCCTCGTCCCGCCTTCGATCACCAGGTTGTACAGCACTTGACCACGGCGGTTCACACCGCGCTGTCCGGTTCGGCCCAGCTCGGTGTACTCCTCGGGGATCCGGCTGGACACACGCTCGGCGATTAGCGGCGTGCTCGCGGGGCCGCTCCTGTTCCGTCTCCGTTCCATCCCGTGTCCGTCACTGGTGAGCCGCCTGGCCGGGATCGGCTCGCGCACGCCTGTCGGCGAGGCGGACGTGGTGTGGGCGGCTGTGGGGAGCCTGCGATGAATTGCGTATCGATCTGAAGGAACGTGAGAGTGGAACAGACCATGATGGCGGTCCGCCTGTTCGAGCACGGCGGGCCCGAGGTGCTCAAGTACATCGAGGCGCCCATTCCCGAGGTCGGCCCCGACGACGTCTTGCTGCGCGTGCACGCCACGGCCGTCAACAGCTGGGACCTGCGCTACCGTGCGGGCAACCTGCCGCAACAGCTGCCGGGACGGCCGCCGTGGCCGTTGCCCTTCCAGCTCGGCCGGGACGCGGCCGGTGAAATCGTCGCCACCGGAGACAACGTCACCCGCTGGCGCCCCGGCGACCGGGCGGTACAGCTCCCGCACCCGCCATGCCGCACCTGCGCCCTGTGCCTGCGCGGACTGGAAAACCTGTGCGTCGACACCGCCTATCCCGGACACCAGGTCTTCGGCGGATACGCCCAGTACGTCGTGCGCCGCCAGGACACCATCCTGCCCATCCCCGACGGCGTCGACTTCCAGACCGCCGCAGCCACCATGTGGACCTACACCACCCCCCTCAACTGCGCCCGCCAAGCACCCGTCGGCCCCGGCGACACGGTGGTCATCACCGGCGCCAGCGGCGGCATGGCGATCGCCTGCGCGCAACTGGCGAAACTCAGCGGAGCCACCGTCATCGGCACCACCACCAAACCCGACCACGACGAGGCACTCAGCAAGCTCGGCTACGACCACATCGTCCACTCCATCGACCCCCGACTGCCCGCACACGTCCGGGAGCTGACGCACGGCCTGGGCGCCGACGCCGTCTGGGACTGCGTCGGCGGCAACGACTTCTTCCAGCTCTCCCTCGCCTGCACACGGCTCGGCGGCACCGTCGTCGTCCTGGGCACACCCACCGACCAGGGCTCCCGCCTCGAACTGGACGCACTCGCCGTCATCGGCCAACAGGTCAAAATCGCCGGCGTGCGCGGCGCCACCCTGCGCGACCAACAACTGTGCCTGGAACTACTGGCGGCCGGAAAGATCACCCCGATCATCGACCGCGCCTACCCCCTGGAAGAGGCGGCCGAAGCCCACGCCTACCTCGAAAGCCACCGCCAGACCGGCAAAGTGCTCCTCCTGCCCTGAGCCCGCGGCAGCCGGGAAGCGGCGCTCAGGTAGCGGTGGTCCGGCAGTACTACCGCCGCCTTCTATCCGCTAACATAGAACAATTAGATAGATGAATAGCCTAGTGCTGGCGAAGGAGTGGCCGTGGACTTCGGGCTGACCGACGAGCAGGACCTGTTGCGTGCGACGGCTCGGAAGTTCGTCGCCGACGTGTGCCCGGCCGAGAAGGCCAAGCAGTGGGACGAGGAAGGCGTCGTACCACCCGAGCTGTTCCGGGGCATGGCCGACCTCGGGTGGTTCTCGCTGCCGTTCGCCGAGGACGAGGGCGGCGACGGTGGCGGGCCGCTGGAACTCATCCTGATCGCCGAGGAGCTCGGGCGGGCCAGTTTCGACGTGGCCATGTGCTACATCGGGGTGCTCATTCCCGGCATCACGGTGTTCCGGTGGGGCAGCGAGGCGCAGCGCGACTTCATCCGCGAGCAGGTGATGACGGGTCGGCACCGGCTCGCCGTCGGTCTCAGCGAGCCGGACAGCGGGTCCGACGCCGCGGCACTGCGCACCACCGCCGAGGACCACGGGGACAACTTCCTCGTCCGGGGTCAGAAGGCGTGGTGCACGGGCGGCGGTCTGCCCGACACGACCATCGCCACGTACGTGCGGACGGGGCCCCGCGAGCCCAAGCACGGCGGCATAAGCCTGCTCCTCGTCGATCCCGCGACCGAGGGCGTCGAGGTGCGCCGGACGCCGACACTGGCCCGGCACATCCTGGGCACCAACGAGGTCTTCTTCAACGACGCCCTGGTGCCGAAGGAGAACCTCGTCGGCCCCCGCGACGAGGGCTGGAAGGTGATGCTCTCCAACATCGAGCTGGAGAAGGTGATCATCAGCGGGGGCTATCTGGGCGCCGCGCAGGCCACGCTCGACGAGATGCTCGACTACGCGCGCAACCGGCACGCCTTCGGCCGGCCGATCGGCAACTTCCAGGCCCTCGCGCACGCCATGGCCGACCTGCAGACCGAGATCGACTCCGCCCGGCTGCTCGCCTACCGGGCGGCCTGGCTGCTCGCGCAGGGCAAGCCGTGCACACGGGAAGGGTCGATGGCGAAGCTGAAGGGCTCGGAGACGTACGTGGCGGCCGCCCGGCTGGGGATGCAGGTCTGCGCGGGGCACGGTTTCTCGACGGAGAGCGTGATGAGCTTCCGGTACCGGGAGTCGATCGTGGCCACGATCTCCGGGGGTACGAGTCAGATCCAGCGCAACGGCATTGCCCGCAGCATGGGGCTCAGGTCCTACTAGGCCTCGTCGCCCGGGCTGTCGGCTGTTCCTGAGCCTCGCTGCCCGGGCCTGGCGGCTGTTCCTTTTGAGCTCCGTCGCCCGGGCCTGTCGGCTGTTCCTTCTGAGCCCCCGTTGCCCCGGCCTCGCGACTGTTGCTACTGAGCCTCGGCGTCCTGACCGGCCAGCCACTCCTGGTGCCGTGCGAAATGGCCCTGGTCCCGGGTCACCCAGATTCCGGAGACCCGGGCCAGCACGGCCCGCGTGGGCAGCAGCACCATCTCGCCCGCGATGTACCAGCGCCTGCCCTCCCGCTTCTCCACCCAGGCCCGGACCTCCAGCGGCCGCTGCACCGGCACCGGCTTCACGAAGCTCACGGTCAGTTCCGCCGTCACGCTCAACACCCGGTGCAGCAGCGGCAGATGGCCGAGGCAGTCGTCCAGTACGGCCGCGGTCCAGCCGCCGTGCGCCACATCGGGCCCGCCCTCCTGGTCTCGCGGGCAGGACAGCTCGAACCGCGCCGACCCGTCCTCCTCGAGCCGCTCGTGCTCCACTCCCAGCCGGCAGGAACCGGCGGCGCGGCACGCCCCGCACAGGGCCACCCCGCCGGGAGTCCGGGGCGGCTCCTGGAAGTCGGCCCCCGCCCAGGGCCCGGTCGGTGGCGTCGTGGACATGGTGTGACTCCTCTTGTCGGGCGTCGGAGTGTCAGACATCGGCAAGCAGCGGACGCAGCTTCCCGGCGATGAGCTGGACCTGCCGGGTCACCATCTCCTCGGGCATCCCGGCCAGCGAGGCCCACAGGAACACGCCCTCCACCGGCAACCCTGCCACGTACGCCCTGATGGCATCGGCGACGTCCTGCGGGGTGCCGTAGAGGAACTGGCCGACGCCGGTCGCGCTCAGGCCCGTCTCCCGCCACTTCTCGGGGTCGATGGGGCGGGGGAGCGGCTGGTCGGTGCCCTCCACCATGTACCGGCGGTAACTGTCCCACTGGTACGCCAGGTGCTTGCGCACCACCGGCCAGTCGCCGTCGGGGTCCTCGGTGACGAACGTGGTGAACGAGCCCTGCATACGGGCCGTCGAGACGTCGTACCCGCTCTCCGCGAGCCCTTCCCGGTACGGCGTCAGCAGCGCCGGGTTCAGCGACAGCAGCCCCGTGCCGAGCCGGCCGGCCCGGCGGGCGCCCTGCGGGCCCTGGTAGCCGAGCCAGATCGGCAGCGGATCCTGGACCGGGCCCGGGGTGACCAGGGATTCGGCCCACAGGCCGCGGATCTCCCGTACCCGCTGATCGGTCGTGGAGTAGCGCTTGGTGAGGTCGGCGCCGTACAGCCGGTACTCGGGCACCCGGTAGCCGGTGCCGAGCCCGAGGTCCAGGCGGCCGTCGCTGATGATGTCCACGAGCGCGGCCTGTTCGGCGATCTCGGGGGCCGCGTGCAGCGGGGCGGGGATGACCGCGGTGCCCAGGCGGACGCGGCGGGTGCGGGCGGCGGCCGCGGCGGCCATGGTGAGCGGCTGGGGGAGATAGCCGTCCTCGAAACCGTGGTGTTCCGAGAACCAGACCGAGTCGAGGCCGAGCCGGTCCGCCTCCTCGCACATCTCCAGGGCGAACCCGTACACGCGCGACCAACGCTGCTGCCACGGCGGCGGGTTGCGCAGATCGAAGTAGATGCCCACCTTCACGAGGAACCTCCTGCTGCTGGGTTGTCGGCAAGCTGGATCGTCGCGTGTGCGACGGTCACTCCGTCCCCGGGTGGCAGGAGCCGTACCGGGCGCAGTTCCAGCGCCTCGATCTCGGGGTGATCCTCGACCATCGCCGAGATGCG
The DNA here is from genome assembly GCF_001514145.1 of Streptomyces canus. Taxonomy (GTDB): domain Bacteria; phylum Actinomycetota; class Actinomycetes; order Streptomycetales; family Streptomycetaceae; genus Streptomyces; species Streptomyces canus. Next base: position 422,291 of record NZ_KQ948656.1, on the reverse strand, counting down.
CAGGACGGTCTCCTCCAGGGCCCCGAGGTCCACCCCGGGGCCTCCGGTCCGGCCGTCCAGCAGTGGGGTGGCCCGCAGCGAGCGGACCATCTCGCGGGCGTCGCGGTCGCTGAGGGGGGTGACACGGTGGGCGACGTCGGCCATGAGGTCGGCGTAGTCCCCGGTGAGGCCGAAGGCGACCACCGGGCCGAAGACCGGGTCGGCGCGGACGGTGAGAAACGCGTCAGGTCCGGGGCCCGGTTCGCTGTCGCGTACGGCGATTCCGTACGAGGCGAGCAGCTCGGCGGCGACCGCTGCGGGGACCGGGCCGGGAGCACAGGAGGCGATCAGCGACCGGGCCCGCTCGGCGTCGACTCCCGCGAGGTCGGGTACGACGCCGGCGGGGGTGCTGCGCCAGGTCTGGTAGGCCGCCGCGTGTCCGAGCGAGGTGGCCGCGGCCTCGGGGAACGTGTACGTCGGGACCACCAGGTCCCCCCGGTGCAGGAGATCGGCGACGCCCGCGCCGCCCAGGAAGCTGGCCAGCACGGGTTTGTCGGGCCGGGCCGCGGCCGCGTCGAGGATCGCCGACGCCACCTCGTCGGGCTTGTCCGCGAGCGGCGGCATGAACAGGACGACGGCCGCGTCGATGCCGTCGTCCGCCAGTGCGGCGTCCAGCGCCTGCCGGTAGTGGGCGGCCGTGGCGGTGGGCGTCAGGTCGATCGGGTTGGAGACGTCGGCGTGGGGCGCGAGGGCCGGACGGAGTGTCTGCCGGGTGCGCTCACCGAGCTCGGGCACGCACAGACCGCTCGCGGCGCACGCGCCGACCGTCAGCGCCGCCGGGCCGCCCGCGTTGGTGATCACGGCGACCCGGTTGCCGGGCGGGGGAGGCTGGTGGGCGAGCAGCAGGGCGACGTCGAACAGCTCCTGGAGGCTGCGGGTGCGGATCACGCCGGACTGGGCGAACAGCGAGCTCACCGCCGAATCCGCGTGGCCCGGATGGACCGCGACGATCGGCTTGCGCGGCGCGATCCGGCGGGCGACGCGGGCGAACCGGCGCGGATCGCCGAAGGTCTCGACGTGCAGCAGGATCACCGAGGTACCCGGGTCCTCCTCCCACCACTGGAGCAGTTCGTCGGTGGAGACGTCGACGGCGTGGCCCACCGACACGAAGCCGGAGAAGCCGAGCCGCAGCCGCCGGGCGAAGTCGAGCACCGCGAGCCCGAGCGGCCCTGACTGACTGGACATCGCCACCCGGCCGGGCGTCGGCAGGGCGGGCGAGAAGGTCGCGGCCAGTCGCGCCGCGGGGGTCGTGTTGACCACGCCCATGCAGTTCGGGCCCACCAGCCGCATTCCGGAGGCGCGGGCGAAACGCGCCAGCTCCAGCTCGCCGGCTCGCCCTTCGGCTCCGGTCTCCCCGAAGCCCGTCGAGACGACGACCACCGCCTTGACCCCGACCTCCGCGCACTCCCGTACGACACCGGGTACGGCCTCGGCGCGTACGGCCACCAGCGCCAGGTCCGGCGGTTCGGGCAGGTCCCGGACGCTTGCGTACGCCCGTGCCCCGGCGATCCGCCCGGCGCGCGGGTTGACGGGGAACACGCTGCCGGCGAAGCCGCCCCGGAGCAGGTTGGCGACGATCTCGTGGCCGATCGTCAGGGGGTCGCGGTTGGCGCCGATCACGGCGACCGAGCGCGGTTCGAGCAGGGGCTTGAGCGAGCGCCGTACGGCCGTCTGCTCGCGGCGCTCGGCCCGCGCCACGGCCTGGGCCTGCGGATCGACGGCGATCTCGAAGTGGATGATCTGGCCGGGCGGACCGGCTTCTATCCGGTAGCCGGAGCCGAGGAACACGTTGATCATCCGGGCGTTGTCGGCGAGGACGTCGGCCTCCAGCACCCGGATGCCCCGTGCCCGCGCGGCGGCGGCGATGTGCTCCAGGAGCAGCCTGCCGAACCCCTCGCTCTGGTGGTCGTCCCGGATGGTGAACGTGACCTCGGCGTGCTCCGGTTCCTCCGGGTCGCGGACGTAGCGCACCAGGCCGGCGATCTCGTCACCGGCCAGGGCGACGAGCGCCAGCTCGTTGAGGTAGTCCACGTGGGCGCCGCGCCGGATGACGTCGTCGCGGGCGCGGACCACCGGTCCGAGGGAGCGGTAGGCCAGGGTGGCCCGGGACAGGGTGCCGACGAAGGCGACCAGGCGGTCCGCGTCCTCCGGCCGGATGGGCCGGACGAAGGTCGACCGCCCGGTCCTGACGAGTCCGGGCCGTTCCAGGTCTTCGGGATACGAGGGGTACGGGGGAGTGGTCACGGGTGATGCGTCCGGAATCCTCGCGCCGTCGGCGCCGCTCAGACGGCCGCCTCCTGGGGAGTCTGCTCCGGCAGGCGGAAGAGCTCGTTGAAGGTGCCGCGCGTGACGCGCTCGCGGATGTCGTCCGGCACGCCGTCGAACAGGTCGTGGAGCGTGGACTGGGTGTGACCGTAGGTGCCTTCGAGGTGGGGGTAGTCGTCGCCCCACATCACGTTGCGGTAGCCGGTCGACTCGACGATCTCCACCGAGCTCTTGTCGTGCTGGAAGGAGGCGTACACCTGCTGCCTGATGATCTCGCTGGGCAGCCGGCTCAGCTTCGGCCGGACGAACATGCCGTGCTGGCGGTAGGCCTCGTCCATCCGGTCGCCGATGGCCGGCATCCATCCCGCGCCGCCCTCCGCGATGAGGATCCTCAGGTCGGGGTGGCGGTCCAGAGCGCCGCCCGCGACCATGTGGGACACCACTCGCATGCCCGGGTAGGTCGTCTCCATGTAGTTGACGACCGCACCGCCGGGTCCGCGGAAGACGACGTTCTGGCCGCCCGTGCCGATGTGGAAGGCGAGCACCAGACCGGCCCGCTCGACCGCCGTCCACAGCGGCTCCCAGCGGTCGAGGGCGTACTCCTCGCCGTCCCGCGTGGAACACGGCAGGAAGACGGCCTTGAACCCCAGCTCCGCCACCCGTTCCACCTCGGCGACCGCGTCGTCGATGTCGGCGGTCGAGAGGCAGGCGGTGGTGATGACCCGCTTGTTCTTGCTGAGGATCTCCTCGTGGGCCCAGTCGTTCCAGGCCCGTACGGTCTCCCGGGCCAGCTCCCGGTCGGTGATCGACACCAGCCAGAACCCCATGGAGGGGAAGGCCAGTTGGGACCACACACCCTCCTGGTCGAGGTCCTTGAGGCGGACCTTCAGGTCCCAGGCGCCCGGCGGACGCATGGCGTCCATGAAGTCGCCGAGCTGGCGGTCGATGCGCTCGCCGTCGATGTAGAGCATCTCGTACTTCTCGCCGCGCTCGCTGCGCGGGGCGCGGGCGCCGAGCCGTGCGGGCAGCCTCTCGGTCCACACATCGGCGGGTTCCATCACGTGGGAGTCCCCGGAGTTGACCCAGATCTTCGTCATGACGCTCCTTCGGGTCAAGGTTGCAAGCTCAATGGATGTAATCAGTTAGCGATTTTAGTTGTATGGGTGGTAGAAGGGAAGGCCGGGCCGGGAAAGATCAGCTCCGGCGCCGGTCGATCTCGTCCACCAGTTGCGGCAGCACCGCGAAGAGGTCCCCGACCACGCCGTGGTCGGCGAGCTCGAAGATCGGGGCGTCGGCGTCCTTGTTGACGGCGACGATGGTCTTGGACGTCTGCATGCCCGCCCGGTGCTGGATCGCGCCGGAGATGCCGGCGGCGAGGTAGAGCTGCGGGGAGACCTGGGTGCCCGTCTGGCCGACCTGGTGGCTGTGCGGGTACCAGCCCGCGTCCACGGCCGCGCGGGACGCACCGACGGCCGCGCCGAGCGCGTCGGCGACCCGTTCGATGAGGGCGAAGTTCTCGGCCCCGTTCACCCCGCGACCGCCGGAGACCACGATGTCGGCCTCGGTGAGCTCGGGCCGGTCGCCGCGCTCCCGCGGTGTGCGGGACAGGACCCGGACGGCGGCGGAGGCAGGGCCGAAGGTGACGTCCACCTTCTCGATGACGGGTTCGGCGGGGGCGGCCTCGGGGGCGGCGGCGTTCGGCTTGACCGTGATCACCGGCACGCCCTGGGTGACGTGTGCGGTGACCTGGTACGTCGCGGCGAACGCCGACTGCTCGGTGACCGGTCCGTCGGGTCCCGCGGTGACATCGACGGCGTCGGTGATGAGTCCGGAGCCGAGGCGCAGTGCTACCCGCGCGGCGATCTCCTTGCCGTCCGGCCCGGACGGCAGCAGGATCGCGGCCGGGCCGGTGCGCTCGGCGATCTGCGTGAGGGTGTCGACGGCCGGGGTGACGAGGTACTCGTCGACCTCCGGGGCGTCCACGACGTGGATCTTTTGGGCGCCGTACCGGCCGAGAACCTCGGTCGCGGTGTCCGCGCCCGGCCCCAGGAAGACGGCCGAGGGTTCGCCCAGGCGGCGGGCCAGGGTGAGCAGTTCGAGGGTCGGCTTGCGCACGGCGCCGTCGACGTGGTCGACGAGGACGAGGATCTCGGCCACGGTGATGCAACTCCTTCAGGCAGGTATGTCAGGGCGGGGCGCGGTCAGATGAACTTCTTGGCCGTGAGGAACGCGGCCAGTCCCACGCCGCCCGCCCCTTCGTCGGCGACGATCTCGCCCTTGGTGCGCGGCGGGCGCCGGGTCGCGGTGTCCACGGCCGACCGCGCCCCGGCCGGGCCGACCTCGGCGGCCTCGATGCCGAGGTCGGCGAGGCCGAGGGTCTCCACCGGCTTCTTCTTCGCGGCCATGATCCCCTTGAAGGAGGGGTAGCGGGCGTCCCCCGAGCGGTCGGTCACCGAGACGACGGCGGGCAGGGCGCCCTGGATCCGTACGGTGGCGCCGTCGCCCTCGCGGCGCCCGGTGACGGTTCCGTCCTCGATCGCCAGGTCTTCGAGGTGGGTGACGGCCGGGACGCCGAGCCGCTCGGCCAGCAGTGCGGGCAGCACACCCATGGTGCCGTCCGTCGAGGCCATCCCGCACAGCACGAGATCGAAGCCGTGCCGCTCGATCGCCTTGGCCAGCACCAGTGACGTGCCGAACGCGTCACTGCCCTCGATGTCCTCGTCGCTGACATGGATCGCCGCGTCACCGCCCATGGCCAGGGCCTTGCGCAGGGCGTCGCGCGCGTCGTCGGGTCCGACGGTGAGATAGCTGACCTCGGCGTCGGCGTCCGACTCGGCCAGGCGCAGCGCCTGCTCGACGGCGTACTCGTCGAGTTCGGACAGCAGCGAGTCGACCGACGCCCGGTCGGTGGTGCCGTCCTCGGTGAAGGTGCGGTCCGCCGTGGCGTCGGGGACGTGCTTCACGCAGACAACGATCTTCACGGCAGCCCTCCTGTGGTTCAATGAGTGCTAATAGTTAACTATATAGATCGGCGAAGCGCGAGTCTCGCGCTCAATCCGTCGAATTGGTTGACTGATTGCGCTGATAGCTGGAAGATCTGGGCACTGAGCCGCGAGGAGGCGCCATGGTCGGTGACAGGGACACCGCTGACAGGTACTTCGAGCCCCAGGTGGAGACCATGCCGCGCCAGGAACTGCGCGCGCGGCAGGAGAAACAGCTCCTGGAGCTCGTGGAGTACGCCTACGCCAACTCGGCCTTCTACCGTGAACTGTGGGACGAGCACGGGGCCCACCCGCGTGACATCCAGTCCATCGAGGACTTCCGGGCACGCATCCCGTTCATCACCAAGGACATGATCCGCGCCTACCGGAGCCGCACCGGCGATCCCTTCGCCGGCCTGCTCTGCGTTCCGGTCGAGGAGCTGACCTCGGTCTCCTCCAGTTCCGGAACCACCGGAGACCCGGAGTTCTTCGCCGAGATCTGGCAGGACGCCCCGCCGCTGGTGACCGCGCAGGTACGCGACCTGTGGGAGCTGGGTCTGAGGCCCGGGGACCGGGTCCTGAGCCCGCCCGGCACCTTCCGCAACTTCATGGACGCCGGCTTCCAGGCGCTGGGCGCGGTGGTCATCGAGGTCGACACCTGGATGGGCAACATGCCCGAGGTCGTCGAGGCCCTGCGCACCTACCGCCCCGCCTACCTGCAGATGATGTATCCGCAGATGGTGGAGCTGGAGCACCTGGCCGAGAAGACCGACCTGAGGGAAGCATTCTCCTCCCTCAAGGGCGCCTCCTGCGCCGGGCAGCCCCTCAGCCGGAAGATGCGCGAGCGGATCCGCGACGACTGGGGCATCGACGTCTACGAGTACACCAGCGCCGCCGACACCGGCACCGCCTGGGAGTGCCGCGAGCACGACGGCTTCCACCTCTGGGAGGACACCGTCTTCGCCGAGTGCGTCGAGGTCGACGAGCACGGCTGGCACGACGTCCCGGAGAGCGACGTCGGCGAACTGGTCGCCACCGACCTCGACAACCGAGCCGCTCCGCTGATCCGCTACCGCAGCGAGGACCTCGTCCGCCTGTCCCGCGACACCTGCGGCTGCGGCCGTACCCACGCCCGCATGTGGGTGGCCGGGCGGAGCGGCGACGAGACGGTGGTCCAGGGACGCTCCGTGGTCCTGCGGGACGTCTGGCAGGCGGTGGAGGACCAGCCGGAGACCGTCGCGGGTGTCTTCCAGATCGTCCGGGACCGGCGCGAGGTCGACGAACTGCGGCTGCGCGTCGGCTACGACCCCCATCTCACCGGCGACGTCGACGCGCTGGCAGGACGCCTGAGCGAGGCCGTGCGCGAGCGCACCGGAGTCAAGCCGGTGCTCGACATGCGCACCGAGGAGGACCTGTTGAAGACCATGACCAGCGTCGCCAAATTCCCCCGGGTGGTGAAGACCTGATGGCCCGCGCCGACACCCTGGCCCGAGCCAGGACGCTCGACCGCCCCGAACTCGCCTATCTCCTGCGCTTCCCGACCGCCGACGGCATGCGGGACCTGGAGCTGACCTGGGCGGAACTCGCCCGGGACACCGAGTGGGTCACCGCACGGCTGCGGGAGCACGGGCTCGCCGCCGGGCAGCGGGCCCTGCTGACCGCCTCCGGCTTCGAGGGCTTCTGGGGACATGCGGTGATCGGTGCCCTGCGCGCGCTGAAGGTGCCGTACGGCATCGCCGAGGCGATGGGCTGGGACCACCGCCGCACCGCGGTCTTCCACCGCGAACTGACCCCGCACGCGGTGATCGGTCTGTCGGCGGAGACGCTGGGAGGGCTCGCCGGCGCGGCCGACATCGGCGAGATGTTCCGGTCCACGCCCCTCGTGCTGGCCCGGCCCGCCGCCGTACCCCTTCTGCGCGGAGTGGGGGTGACCGCCTTCGTGATCTCGGCGGTGGGACCGGCTCTCGCGCTGGAGTGCCCCGAGCGGAGCGGCGCACATGTCAACGCCGCCGAATGGCGGTTCGGCGAGCGGGACGGCCAGCTGACCGTGGCGGCGGGGGAGGGGCGCACCTCGCCTCTGCCCGAGACACCTCTCGGCATCACCGGACGCGTCGTCGTGGGCCGGTGCGGCTGCGGCAGCGACAATCCGCGAGTCCTGCTCGCCGAGGCCAACTGACCTTTCCGATGGAGGAATTGAGCATGTCTGAAGGAGTGGTCGAAGGCCGGATCGCGGTCGTCACCGGCGCCGGCAACGGGATCGGCCGGGCGCACGCTCTGGCGTTCGCCGCACATGGGGCGAAGGTCGTCGTCAACGACCTGGGCGGCGGACGCGACGGTGCGGGCGCATCGGCCGGGCCCGCCCAGAGTGTGGTCGACGAGATCGTCGCGGCCGGTGGCGAGGCGGTGGCCAACACGGACGACATCTCCACCTGGGAGGGCGCCGGCCGGCTCGTCCGGCAGGCCGTGGACACCTACGGCGGTCTGGACGTACTGGTCAACAACGCCGGCATCCTGCGCGACCGGATGATCGTGTCGATGACCGAGCGGGACTGGGACAGTGTGATCGCCGTCCACCTCAAGGGCAGCTTCGCCACCCTGCATCACGCGGCCGCGTACTGGCGCGAGCGCGCCAAGTCCGGTCAGGACAACGACGCCCGGGTGATCAACACGACCTCCCCGTCCGGCATCTTCGGCAACCCCGGCCAGTCCAACTACGGTTCCGCGAAGGCCGGCATCGGCAGCCTCACCCTTATCGCGGCCGCCGAACTCGCCCGCTACGGCGTGACGGTGAACGCCATCGCGCCCACCGCGCTGACCCGGCTGACCGACGACATCGAGATGATGAAGCAGGCCGCCGAGAGTCAGGACCTGACCCCCGAGGCCATCTCGCCGCTGGTGGTCTGGCTGGGCTCGGCCGCCTCGCGCGAGGTCACCGGCCGGGTGTTCGGCGTCGTCGGCAACCGCATCACGGTCCTGGAGGGCTGGGTCAACGGCCCCGCCGCGAGCGCCGACAGCCGCTGGACGCCGGAGGAGCTGTCCTCCGTCGTCCCGAACCTGGTGGCCAAGGCGGCGCCGAACGCCGACGTCCTGGGCAACCGGAACGGGGCCTGAGATGACGACGACACAACGCCCGGTCGCCGAGGGCCTGTTCACCTGGCCGCCCGCCGCCGCGCCCCTCCGGCTGATCGGTTCCGAGTGCAGGGTGTGCGGCCTGGTGAGCTTCCCGGCCGCCGCGACCTGTGTCCGGTGCGCGAGCGACGAGTCGAAGGAACGGCTCCTGGCGGACCGCGGCACGCTGTGGACGTACACGACCCAGGACTTCCGCCCGCCGTCCCCGCCGTACGACGGCCCCGAAGCCTTCGAGCCGTACTCCGTCGGATACGTCGAACTGCCCGGCGAGCTGCTGGTCGAGGCGCGACTGACCGAACCGGACCCGGAGAAGCTGCGGATCGGGCAGGACATGCGGCTGACGCTCGTGCCCTACACCGTGCGGGACGACGGCACCGAGGTCGTCACCTTCGCGTTCGCCCCGGTCGAAGAGTCCACTGAGATCGAGGAGGAGGCGTCATGACCGAGGCCGTCATCATCGGGGTGGGCCTCCACCCCTTCGGCCGGTTCCCCGGCAAGCCCGCGCTGGACATGGGCGCGGACGCGGTACGGCTGGCACTCGCCGACGCGGGCGTGAACTGGCCGCAGATCCAGGGCGGTTACATCGGCAGCTACGAGGTCGCCAACCCGGACGCGATCGTCGGCCGGCTCGGCCTGACCGGCATACCGATGCGCGGTGTCTTCAACGGCTGTGCGACGGCCGGCACGGCGGTGGCGCTGGCCGCCCGCGCCATCGAGACCGGCGAGCACGACCTGACCATCGCGATCGGCCTGGACAAGCACCCGCGCGGCGCGTTCGCCGCCGACCCGTCCGTGGCCGGCATCCCCTCCTGGTACGGACAGACCGGGCTCTTCCTCACCACCCACTTCTTCGGCATGAAGATCAACCGCTACATGCACGAGCACGGCATCTCCCACGAGACGCTCGCCCGCGTGGCCTCCAAGAACTTCCGCAACGCGGCCGGCAACGAGAAGGCCTGGCGCCGCACGCCCCTCACGCCCGAGGAGGTCCTCGCCTCCCCGGTCCTCAACTACCCGCTGCGCCAGTTCATGTACTGCGGCCCGAACGAGGGCGCCGCGGCCATCGTGATGTGCCGGGCCGACCAGGCCCACAAGTACACGTCCACCCCCGTACGGGTCCGCGCCACCGCCCTGCGCAGCCGCAGACTCGGCGCATTCGAGGTGCAGAGCCCGTCGTTCCCGGTCGGGGAGCCCGTGGACAGCGCGAGCGTGGACGCCTCCCGGGACGCGTACGAACGCGCGGGCATCGGTCCCGAGGACGTCGACGTCGCCCAGCTCCAGGACACCGACGCCGGGTCGGAGATCATCCACATGGCGGAGAACGGCCTCTGCAAGGACGGCGAGCAGGAACGCCTCATCGCCGAGGGCGCCACCGAGATCGGCGGCCGGCTCCCGGTCAACACCGACGGCGGACTGCTCGGCAACGGCGAACCGATCGGCGCGTCCGGACTGCGCCAGATCCACGAGATCGTCCTCCAACTGCGCGGTACCGCGGGCACCCGCCAGATCCCCGGCACACCGCGCGTCGGCTACACCCACCTGTACGGCGCGCCCGGCGCGTCGGCGGTGACGATCCTCTCGACCTGACTGCGGAGCGAACGCGATGGAATCCGACGACATGCGGGACTTCGCCACCGAGGCGCGCCGCTTCCTCGACGCGCACGTGGCGAAGGCACCCGACCGCACCGCCGTCACCTGGGGCGAGGGCGACGACTCGATGGCGTACTTCAGCAGCCTCCCACCCGAGGAGGAGCGGGAGTTCGTGCAACGCGCCCGGGAGTGGCAGCGGATCCGCCACGAGAACGGCTTCGGCTGGATCACCGGCCCGGTGGAGTACGGCGGCCGGGGCCTGACCCCGGTCCACGACCTGCTCTACGACGCCATCGAGTCGGAGTACGACGTCGCCGACACCGGTGTGCTCAGTGTGATCGGCCTGGGCATGATCGGGCCGACGATCCTGGCCCACGCCCAGCCCCACATCCGGGACCGCTGGCTGCCGGCGATGTACCGCGGGGACGCCATCGCCTGCCAGCTGTTCAGCGAACCCGGCGCCGGATCAGACCTGGCGAGCGTGGCGACCCGGGCCGTCCGCGAGGATGGGGGCCCCTCCCGCTCGAGCGAAGCCGAGAGTGGGGGAGACTGGGTACTCAACGGGCAGAAGGTGTGGACGTCGGTCGCCCAGCACAGCCAGATCGGCCTCGCCCTGACCCGTACGAATCCGGACGCGCCCAAGCACCGCGGCATCACGGCGTTCCTCGTCCCCATGGACGCCCCCGGGGTCGAGGTCCGGCCGCTGCGGCAGATGACCGGTGGCGCGGACTTCAACGAGGTCTTCCTCACCGACGTACGCATCCCCGACGACCACCGGCTCGGCGAGGTCGACGGCGGCTGGACCGTCGCCCTGACCACCCTGATGAACGAGCGCGCGACCGTCGGCAGCGAGGGGGTCGGACCGGTGGGCGCCGCCCTGTCCCCGGACCACCTTTCGGCGCTGATGCGGGCCACCTGGACCTGGGACGACCGCGCCCTGCGCGCCCGTCTCGCGGAACTCCTGGTGGACGTCCTGGCCACCGAACACCTCAACGCCCGCGCCCTGCGCAAACTGCGCGGCGGGGTAGCACCGGGCCCCGAGATGTCCGTCTCGAAGCTGATGTACGGCCAGAACCTGACCCGGGCGGCGCACTTCGTGTCCGACGTGCTCGGCCCCCGGATCATCGCCGACACCGGCCAGTGGGGCACGTACGCCTGGACCGAACTCCTCCTGGCCACCCCGGCGTTGCGGATCCTCGGCGGCACCGAGGAGATCATGAAGAACATCCTCGCGGAACGCGTCCTCGGCCTGCCCAAGGAACCGGTGACCGCCGCTGCCAAGGAGGTGCGGTCGTGACCGCCGACGAGAGCGAGCTGCGGGAACTGCGGGCGTCCGTAAGGGAGTTCCTGGAAGCCAAGTCGCCCGAGGAAGCGGTCCGCAAGCTCATGGAGAGCGAGCCGCGCTTCGACCCGGCGGTGTGGTCCCAGGCGGCCGACCAACTGCGCCTGCCGGGCCTCGCGATCCCCGAGGAGTACGGCGGCGATGGCTTCGGGCTCGTCGAACTCGGCGTCGTCCTGGAGGAGATGGGCCGTGCGCTGTTCTGCGCGCCTTTCTTCGCCACCGTCCTCCTGGCCGCCCAGGCCCTGCTGGCCTCGGGAGACAGGGATGCCTGCGCACGTTTCCTCCCCGGCATCGCCTCCGGACGGACCACGGCCACCCTCGCCGTCGCCGAGGACCACGGTTCCTGGGACCCCGCCATGGTCTCGGCGCGCGCCGTGCCGGACGGCGACGGCGGCTGGACGGTACGCGGCCGCAAGTGCTTCGTCATCGACGGTACGACGGCCGACCTGATCCTCGTCGTCGCCCGCACCGTCGCCGGCCCCACGCTCTTCGTGGTGGAGCGGGACGCCACGGGACTCGCGGCGGAACCGATGGAGACCCTGGACGCCACCCGGGCCATGGCCCGACTGACCTTCGATGCCGTACCCGCGACACTCGTCGGGGCGGAGGGGGCGGGCGGGCGCATCATGGCCAAGGTCCTGGACATCGCCTCGGTGGGGCTGGCCGCCGAGCAGGCGGGCGGGGCACGCCGGTGCCTGGAGACGAGCGCGGACTACGCCCGCGTCCGTCATCAGTTCGGCCGGCCGATCGGTTCCTTCCAGGCGGTCAAGCACAAGTGCGCCGACATGCTCGTCCAGGTGGAACTGGCCGAGGCCTCCTCTCGTGAGGCGGCGCGGCTGGCGGACGAGGGCTCCCCGGACTTCCCGGTCGCCGCGGCCGTGGCGCACGCCTGCTGCTCACGGGCGTACATGACCGCGGCCATGGAGAACATCCAGGTCCACGGCGGCATCGGCTTCACCTGGGAACACCCGGCTCACCTTTACTTCCGACGGGCCAAGTCCTCGCAACTGCTGTTCGGAGGCCCGGCGGTGTACCACGAGCGGTTGCTGGACCGGCTTGGGATCTGACAGCCTCTACAAGGGGTTTGCATGCTCATGGTCACCCGCGAGGGTGACCGCCGCTGCACGCTCCCGCAGCACGAGCATGCGCCGATCGGCCTGGTGTACCGGCGCAGACGAAACCGGCAGCCTGCTGCCGGTTTTGGCAGCTCGGCGGCACCGCCCACGCCTGCAGAGTGCGACCGGGTCGGCGACCCCACCTGCTCACCGAAACGCGCTACTGATGAACGGTCAGCCCGCTAAGCTCAAAACTACGCCTCTGAACAGCGGGAATGGCGAAGTCTCACGGTAGTACCAGAGGCGGCGAACACACCTTCGGACGGCCCTTCGCCCATGGGGTCGCACGGGCAAGAGGCCGACGCGGGTGGACGACGGCCGCGCGGGGTCCGGGTTCGTGCATGACGGGACCGGGAACATCTGAAGCGGGTTCGCATGCATGATTCGGAGAAGCGGGGGCCGATGGGATCCACAGGGGGAAACGACGCCTCGGACGAGAGGATGGACCGACGAGCTCTTGTCGCCAATATCGGCGACTTATCAATTGGCAGTCAACCGGCGTCGGAAATCCTCCACGGGGAGGATGCTCTCACCAGGATGAAAGAATCGCTCAGGGAGGCCAGCGAAGTAATCGTGTGCGGTGTCGCATCCCATGCCCTGGTGACTGCGATACAGGCCATGACCGATGAAGCCGTACTGAGCGGATTCACGTTCCCCTGGGAACGCTTCGTCTATGTCACCCCCGAACGGACATCGATCCTGGCCAACCGCGGCGAGTCACAACTGGGTTCTGTGGTGCAGCGATGGGAAACCGCCCAGCGGCGCATGGGAAACTGCGCCCACCACTACAACCAGACCGTCATCCAGACGATCCGGGCCGGCGGATTCGAGCAGAGCTCTCATTCGGGGTTTCATATGAAGGCGACCAAATCCCTCTACCTCGAAATGACGATGCTGATCAGGGACCTGCGGAGCAAGCGCTGGCGACTGTGGGACACGGTCGGCCCGACAAAAGACCACGGTGATGACGTGTACGTCACCATGGACGAAAAACATCCGGCATACCCCTCGGCCTGCGGAAGGGTTCACCAACTACTCCAGGAGAGCCGGGAGTTGACCACACGTCAGGTTCTCTGTGCTCCCCTGGTGCGGGAGCGGGCCGACTCCGTCAACCGGACCGCGGCGGCGCAGTTCACCGAGGACGTGTCGCGGCACTGGCCCGACCTGAAAATCAACACTCTCGTCCCGCACGGAACCATCCTGACGAATTATCCGACCTGTCTGCCGACAGCGATATGCGTCGTGCGTTCGGCGCACCAGAACCAGGAAATACTTCTGCTCAAGAAACGTACGGCCGCCAACAGTACCGACGACCTTGGAAAGCTTTCCCTGCTCAGCTCACGCGTCCTCGAGGAGGAAGTCGCCGATGCGCTGGGTATACCTCTCTCCGAGGGGAAGTCGGCCCGTGAGGCCCTCGATGAAATGTGGGTGGCGAACTACAACATCAACGGCACACGCGGGCCACTGACCGTACCGCAGAGTGCGTTTATCCGGGCCGCCCAGCGCGAGTTGTTCTTCAGCTGCGGATTGGACCTCACGGAGGAAAGGTTCATCTTCCGTGGATGCCAGGTGATCGACCGAGAAGAGACCAGCGAGCAAATATTCTTTTGCATTTTCGAGGTTGTATTATTTCGCAGAAGGACTGCAGCTGCGGCCCGGGGAATCGCGGATGAACTCTCCACAGCATTGGCCTGGAATAAGGAGAAAATCACTCAGGTGGCTCAGGAATCACTGTACGACAGCGAGCATCGGGGCAGACTGAACCGACTGTTGGTCCGGCGCGAGGACTGGCTCAGGGATACGATCTTCTCGCAACCCTTCAGCGCTCTTCCCTGATCGAGGTGCAACATGATTGCGGTGTGTGGAAGGCAAGGCCCTTGAGCGAGAACCCCGCTGCTGTCCTGTCGGTTGTTTTCCTGCGCCCTGAACCCGAGCCTCAGATCCTGGTAGCGGTGCGTGCACAGGAGACGAATCCTCGTCACCCCGGTGTGGTGAGCGTGCCCACCATGCGGATCCCTCTGCCGTTGGCTGCCCAGTTGGCCGGGGGGAAACTCCCCGAAGACGGGGGCCATCTGGACCTCCTGGGTCCTTGCCGGGCCTTCGGAACCGCCGGCGCGGGTACGTCGATCGAGGGGTTGCTCGTCGAGTCCATCCTCTCCAAGAAGATCATCTCCGGGAGCATGCTGGAATCCAGGGAGATTCAGGGAACCTGTTCCGTTCGGTGCGTCTCGAAGGCGGACGTCGACGATCCCACGGGGCGTGACGGGGCCATCGAGCCCACACTCATGGTCACCGTCATCGCCGAGTGCGAAAAGGGTGGAAAGTACCTCGAAGGCAATTCCGCCAGCTATTCCCAGATTACGTGGATCGACCGGCGGGACCTGATGACCTCCTGGCGGAGACGTGACGCACAGTTCCTCTTCCCCGACGCGAACCCGTTCGAGATCTGCATTCGCGGCCTTTGTGTCAGCTCTGCGGTGCACGTACTGAGCCAGGACCTGTCCTCGGCACTCAAGACAACCGACGCCAACCTGGGGTGAGAACCCGGGGGCGGCGCAGCGGACGGGGGATCGTGTGGGGGCTTTTCACTTCACACCCAGCGAAATAGCCGGGCTGGGGATAGCCGGAACGCTGACCGGTGCGTGGCTGGGTGCGCGCATCAACGGGCGGACGCAGCGGGACGTATCAACTGCTGCAGTCGCCACACAGCGCAGTGTCGCCGAGACCACGCTGACCGCTCAGCGCAAGCTGGCGGAGGATCAGAGGCTCTGGACGGAGCGAAAACACGTATACCTGGAAATCATGGATGACCTGGAGCGCAGGTCGGAATTCCGGGACGCCTTCGGCGACCCGGACTCCGATGGGGAGTACGCTCCGACTCCCGAGCAGTGGAGAAACCTGAACGTCCGCACGAACGCCTTCGGCTCAACAGAGGTGCTGGAACTCCTCAAGGCCAGCAGAAAGGCGCACCTCATATGGTTGCAGTCAACCCGGGACAGGCAGGAAGCCATAGCCCACCACGACGGAAGCGCCACCTCCACGGAACGACTGTCGCGACTCAGCTCAAAAGTGGCGGAAGCCTACGCGTCAGCACACTCCGCTGACACAGCACTGATCAGCCGGATCCGATCAGAGGTCCAGGGCGACTAACCGCCCCTCCAGCAAGCTCCACGAGAAGGCCACGAGCGAGCTCAGCCGCGCGCCGCCTCGCCCAGCAGCGCCTTCGCGATGATGACCTGCTGGATCTGGCTGGTGCCCTCGTAGATGCGGAACAGCCGGGCGTCGCGGTAGAAGCGCTCGACGGCGACCCCACGCATATAGCCCGCGCCGCCGTGGATCTGCACGGCGCGGTCCGCGACCCGCCACACCATCTCGCTGGCGAAGTACTTCGTGCAGGACGGCCCGATCTTGGTGTCCGTGCCGGCGTCGAAGGCGCGGGCGGCCTCCAGGACGGTGGCGCGGCCCGCGTAGTAGTCGGTCTGCGAGTCGGCGATCAGGCCCTGGACGAGCTGGAAGGAGCCGATGAGCTTGCCGGACTGCTTGCGGGTGCTCGCGTAGCCGACCGACTCGTCGACCAGGCGCTCGGCCATACCGACCATCAGCGCGGAGATGTGCACCCGCCCGTGGGCGATGCAGCCCATCGCCGTGGCGAAGCCCCGGTTGAGGCCGGCGTCCCCGCCGACGAGGGCGGATGCGGGGACCCGGACGTCGTCGAAGAACACGTCCGCGGTCCAGGCGCCGAACTGGCCCATCTTGTGGTCCTTGGGGGCCACGGTGAGGCCCGGGGTGCCGGCCGGGACCAGGAAGGTGGAGATGCCTCGGGTGCGCGGGGCATCCGGGTCGGTGCGGGCGAACACCATGAAGACGTCGGCGAGCGGGGCGTTGGTGATGTAGCGCTTGGCGCCGTTGATCACCCAGTTGTCGCCGTCGAGATGTGCCTTCGTGGTGAGCGTCGAGGGATCGGAACCCGCCTCGGGCTCGGTGAGCGCGAACGAGGCCAGAACGTCACCGGAGGCGATCCTCGGCAGCCAGTGCGCCTTCTGCTCCTCCGTACCGCCGACCATGAGGACGTGCCCGGCGATGCCGTTGTTCGTGCCGAACATCGAGCGCAGCGACGGGGTCGTGTAGCCCAGCTCGAACATCAGCTGGGCCTCCTCGAGCATCGACAGACCGAGTCCGCCGTACTCCTCCGGCAGCGCGAAGCCGAACAGGCCCATCTTCTTGGCCGCCTCGCGGATGTCCGCGGGCATCTCGTCCTTCTCGTCGATCTCCGCCTCGAGCGGCACGACGCGGTCCCGGACGAAACGCCGGACCTCGGACAGCACCGCGCTGAAGTCAGCCGCGTCCATGTCGACTCTCCCTTGTTGCCCTCATCGGTCTCATTGATCTGTCTCGTCGGGCTTCTTCTCGGGCCGGTAGCACAGCGCCAACAGCGCCGCCGCGCTCGCCGTGCCGATCCCGGCCGCCAGCAACGCGTGCCGGGTGCCCGCGCGTTGGCGGCGCAGCAGGCCGTCGAGCGAGTACCGGCCGTTGCCCAGGGCGGCCAGTGCGACGGCCGCGCCGCCCACGACACCGACGTACTCCCAGCCGCCCTTGAAGACGAAGAAGCCCTTGCCGCGGTGGTCGGTCCGCGCGGCCACGCTCATCAGGCCGACGGCCGCCGCGGCGGGGAGCGGGTTGGCCGCGCCGAGGACGATGCCGACGCCCGCGGCCATCTCGGTGCCGGCCGCCATCCGGGCGTGCACCTCGGCCGGCTTGAGGCCCAGCGCCTCGAACCAGCCCGTGGTGCCCTTGAGCCCGCCCGGTCCGGCGACCTTGTTCCAGCCGTGTGCGAAGAGCATCGGGCCGAGGGTCGCGCGCAGCACGAGGGCGGCGGCGTCGTGGCCCTTCACTGGCCGGCTCCCGTCGCCCGGCCGGCAGGGACGGCGCCGTACAACTGCGGTACGGCGTCGACGAGTTCGTCGTAAGTGAGGGCCTGCCCCGACTGGCTCGGGTGGACGGCGGCGACCGTCCAGCCCTGGAGCCGGTTCAGCCGGTTGCCCTCGATGCGCAGGACCTGACCGGTGAGCCAGGCCGCGCTGTCGGAGGCCAGGTAGACGACGACTCCGGAGGCGTTGGCGGGATCGCGCGGGTCGAAGCCCTCGGTGGCCTGGAGGGACTCGCCGACGGCCAGGCCGTCCGTCATCCGCGTGGCGGCGATCGGCGAGATGGCGTTCGCGGTGACGCCGTAACGGCGCATCTCCAGGGCGGTGAGGACGGTGAGCCCGGCTATTCCGGCCTTCGCCGCCCCGTAGTTGGACTGGCCCTGGTTGCCGAACAGGCCCGTCCCGGACGTCGTGTTGATCACCCGGCCGGCGACCCGCTCGCCCCGCTTCGAGGCCTCGCGCCAATAGGCGCACGCGTGCCGGGTGAGCGCGAAGGTGCCCTTGAGATGGACGGCGATGACGGAGTCGAACTCCGCCTCGGTCATCGAGAACAGCATGCGGTCACGCACGATGCCCGCGTTGTTCACGACGATGTCGAGGCGGCCGAACTCCGCGACGGTGTCCGCGACCATGGTCTCGGTCGCCGCCCAGTCCGTCACCGAGGAATGGTTGGCGATCGCCCGGCCGCCGAGCTTGGTGATCTCGGCGACGACCTCGTCGGCCGGGGAGTCGCCGGTCTGCTCGCCGTGTATGCCCGAGCCGAGGTCGTTCACCACCACGGTCGCGCCGGCCTCGGCGAGCGCCAGACAGTGCGCCCGGCCAAGGCCTCTGCCGCCGCCGGTGACGATGGCGACCTTGTCGTCGAGGATGCCCACGCCGTACCTCCAGAGATGTGAGTTCAGTTGAGTTCGCGGAGCACTTCGTCGGTGTGCTCGCCGAGTGTCGGCGCGCCGCCTCGCGGCTTCTCGTCGACGCCCCAGAAGGCGACGGGAGTCGCCACCGTCCGCAACGGTGGCGCGTCACCCATGCCGGGCTGTTCGACGAACGCCCCGACCGCCTCCGCCTGTGGATCGGCCGCCACCTCCGCCAGGGTCTGCACGGGCGCCCACCACACGCCCTCGGCGTCGAAGCGCTCGGCCCACTCGTCCAGCGGACGCTTCGCGAACTCCTCGTCGAACTCGGCGATCAGTTCGGTCACGTGGCCGCGCCGGGCTTTGCCGGTCGCGAAGCGCTCGTCAGTCTCCAGGTCCTCGCGACCGAGCGCCTTGACGACACCGGGCCAGTGCCGGTTGCCCTCCAGGCCGACCAGCCAGAACCAGCGGTCGTCGGCGGCCCGGTAGGAGTTGTAGAGCGGCGACTCGTGCTCGGTGCGGTGGCGGGTACGGCCGCGCTTGCCGAAGAAGTTCTGCAGGGCGAGGTCGTTGCCGTTGGCGTAGGTGCCGGATCGCAGCAGTGATACGTCCACCACCCCGCCCTCGCCGGTGCGTTCGCGGCGCAGCAGCGCGGCCAGTACCCCGGCAACCAGGTTGGCCGCGGCCGTACGGTCGCCGAGGCCGGGCCGGATACCGGGCGGTGGCTCCCCGGCCGGGTTGAGCATGGCGGCGATGCCGGGCCGGGCCCAGAACGCGGAGACGTCGTACCCGGCGCGGTCGCGCTCGGCGCCCGTCCAGCCGTACCCCGTCAACGTGCCGACAACCAGCTGAGAATGACGTTCCCTCAGATCGTCCGGCGCCAGGCCCAGCCTCTCCAGAGCGCCCGGGCGCAGGTTGGTGACGAACACGTCGGCGCGTTCCAGCAGCCGCTCCAGTACGTCCTTGCCCTCCTGCGAGCGCAGGTCGAGGACGATGCCGCG
The DNA here is from genome assembly GCF_001514145.1 of Streptomyces canus. Taxonomy (GTDB): domain Bacteria; phylum Actinomycetota; class Actinomycetes; order Streptomycetales; family Streptomycetaceae; genus Streptomyces; species Streptomyces canus. The sequence continues at coordinate 403,053 of NZ_KQ948656.1, read as the reverse complement.
CTTGCCGCGGTTGTCGGTCTCGAACGGGGGAGCGCTGTCGATGTCCTGCCCGACGTGCTTGAGCGTGTACCGGTTGGGGTCGCCGGTCGGCGCCTCCACCTTGATCACGTCCGCGCCCCAGTCGGCGAGCATGGTGGCCGCGGCCGGTGCCGCCACCCACATGCCCAGCTCGACCACGGCAATGCCCTCCAGTGGCCGCACGGGCCCACCTCCAGATCATCGGGCGCTTGTGCGCCTGCTACACGCCGCGGAAGTCGCCCGGTCGGCGTTCCCGGAAGGCCTTGAGTCCCTCGGCCCGGTCCTCGGTGCTGAACAGCACCGCGACGGTTTCGCGCTCGTACGCGATCGCCGCCTCCAGGTCCATGCCGAGCCCGTAGTCGATGAGCCGCTTGCCCGCCGCGAGCGCGAGCGGGGCCCCGGCGGTCAGCTTCGCGGCCAGGGCTTCGGCGGTCTTGAGCGCACCGCCGGGCTCGGCGAGTTCGTTGACGAGCCCGAGCGCGTGAGCCCGCTCCGCGTCGATCGGCTCGCCGGTGAGGATCATCTGCTTGGCTATCGCCGGCGGCAGCAGGCGGGGCAGCCGCTGGGTGCCGCCGGCGCCCGGCAGCACGCCGAGCTTCATCTCGGGCAGGCCCAGCCGGGTGCCGCGCTCCGCCACCCGCAGATCGCAGGCGAGCGCCAGCTCCAGGCCGCCGCCGAAGGCGAACCCGTGGACGGCCGCGACCGACGGCTTGGGGAAGTCCTCCAGGAGCGCGAATGCCTCGGTCAGGCGCCCCACGAAGGCACGGAACTGCCCTGGCGCGGTGAACGACTCGATCTCACCGAGGTCGGCACCGGCCGAGAAGGCCCGTCCCGCACCGGTGATGACCAGGGCGCGTACGTCGTCGTTGTCACGGACGTCTGCGAGCGCCTGTTTCAGCTGTTCGGCGGTCTCGGAGCCGATGGCGTTGAGCTGCCCCGGCCGGTCGAGGGTCAACACCGCTATTCCATCGCGGAGTTCGGCACGCAGCACGGTGTTCACCTCAGACCATCGTCAGTCCGCCGCTGACCGAGAGCGTCTGCCCGGTCATGTAGGCGGCGTCGTCGGACGCGAGGAAGGCCACCACACCGGCGATCTCGTCGGGCTGGGCGACGCGGCGCAGCGGGATGGCCCGCACGGTCGCGTCGTACATCTTCTGGCTGTAGTCGGCGACCTGTCCCAGCAGCGCGGTGTCGGTCGGGCCCGGGCAGACGCTGTTGACGGTGATGCCGTGCCGGGCGACCTCGCGGGCCAGCGCCTTGCCGAAGGCGATGACCCCGCCCTTCGTGGCGGAGTACACCACCTCGCCGGACGAGCCGACGCGGCCGGCGTCCGAGGCGATGTGCACGATCCGGCCGCCACCGCTCTCGATCATCGAGTCCAGTACGGCCCGGGTCACCGTGATCGTGCCGCGCAGATTGACGTCGATGATGCGGTTCCAGGTGTCCTCGGTGCTGTCGACGAAGCGGCCGATGACGTCGACGGCCGCGTTGTTGACCAGGACGTCCACCGGACCGAGCTCGACGGTCACCCGCTCCACGGCCGCGTGCACGGCCGCGCTGTCGGAGATGTCCGCGCCGACCCCCGTCGCCCGCACTCCGTACCGCTCGACGAGCCGGCCCGCGACCTTGGCGGCGGCCTCCGGGTCGAGGTCGCAGACGGCGACCGCGGCTCCCTGGGCGGCGAGCCGGTCGGCGATCGCCTCGCCGATCCCGCGTCCTGCTCCGGTGACGAGTGCCACCTTGTCCCGTACGCTCACGCGCCCTCCCTCGCCCAGATCCCGATACAGCGCTATCGTATAACTACTTCAGCTAAATAAGCGAGATGCATGAGTGGAGTCGAGCATGCGCCGAACGATCTTCACCGAGGAACACGAGCTGTTCCGCGAGACCGCCCGAACCTTCTACCTGCGCGAATGTGCCCCGTACGCCGAGCAGTGGGAGCGCGACGGGCAGGTGAGCCGGGCCGCCTGGGCGGCGGCGGGCAAGGCCGGACTCATCGGCTGGCAGTTCCCGGAGGAGTACGGCGGCCAGGGCATCCGGGACTTCCGCTACAACGCCATCATGGCGGAGGAGATGGCGGCCACCAGCACGGTCGGTATCGGACTCGGGCTGCAGAACGACGTCCTTCCGCCGTATCTGATGAACCTCACCACGCCTGAGCAGAAGGCCCGCTGGCTCCCCGGTGTCATCAGCGGCGAGACGATCTGCGCGCTCGCGCTGTCGGAGCCGTCCGCCGGGTCCGACCTCAAGGCCATCCGCACCACCGCCCGCCGGGACGGCGACGAGTGGGTGATCGACGGCTCCAAGACCTTCATCACCAACGGCATCCTGGCCGACCTGGTGATCGTCGCCTGCAAGACCGACCCGGATGCCGGCCACAAGGGCATCAGCCTGATCGTCGTCGAGCGCGGCGCCGAGGGCTTCGAGCGGGGGCGCAAGCTCGACAAGGTCGGCATGAAGGCCCAGGACACCGCCGAGCTCTTCTTCCACGAGGTCCGGGTCCCGGCCGAGAACCTCATCGGAGAGGAGGGCCGCGGTTTCTACCACATGATGGGCAACCTCCCCACGGAACGGCTCGCCATCGCCGTCTCCTCGCTGGCGGCGGCCGAGCGGGCCTACGTGCTGGCGCTGGACTACGCCAAGACCCGTACCGCCTTCGGGCAGCCCATCGGGGAGTTCCAGGCCAACCGGTTCGCGCTCGCCGACATCAGGGCCAAGCTGAACGCCGCCCGCGTGTACGTGGACGGCTGCATCATGGCCCTGTTGCAGGGCGAGCTGACGCCCGACGAGGCCGCGGCCGCCAAGTACTGGACCTCGGAGACCGGCTGGCAGGTCATCGACCGATGTATGCAGCTCTTCGGCGGTTACGGCTACGTCAACGAGTACGAGATCGCGCGCATCTGGCGCGACAGCCGGGTGCAGCGGGTCTTCGGCGGAACCTCGGAGATCATGCTGGAGATCATCGGACGGTCGCTGGGCCTGTAGTCCGAGGCCCGGAGTGTCCGGAACTTATTGACTACCTTGGCTAAATAGGTTAGCTATTTAGCCTGGATGTGCGCAGTGTCGCGCGGTCTCTAGGAGGTACCCGTGGTCACGGTCGATGTGGAGCTGCACCAGGACAGAGCGGAGCACGACCTGCCGCGGCCGCGTCTGGTCATCGGCGGCAAGGACGTCACCGACACCAGCGGCGGTCTCTACGAGCACCGCAACCCGGCCACCGGCCTCGTCCAGGCGTACATCCCGCTCGCCGGCCCCACCGAGGTGGACCAGGCCGTCGCGGCCGCACGTCAGGCCTTCGAGGTCTGGGGCACCATGCGACCCGCCGAACGCCGCCGGCTGCTCACCCGCTTCGCCGGTCTGCTGCGCGACCACATCCCCGACTTCGCGGCGATCTGCCCGCTGGAGAACGGCGTGTGCATCGGCGGCTGGGCGGAGAACGTCGGACCGCACGTCGCCGAGTGGACCGAGTACTACGCCGGCTGGGCCGACAAGATCGAGGGCATGGTCGGCGCGGCCTACAGCCCGCACGAGAACGTCGAGTACACCATTGCCGAGCCGTACGGCGTCATCGGCCACATCATCACCTGGAACTCGCCCGCGCTGTCGCTGGCGATGAAGGTCCCGCCGTCGCTCGCCGCCGGCAACACCGTGGTCATCAAGCCGGCCGAGTCCACGCCGTTCTCCGCGCTGCTCTTCGCCGACCTGGCCCGCGAGGCCGGCATCCCCGACGGCGTCATCAACGTCGTCACCGGGCTCGGCGGCGCGGGATCGGCCCTGGTCACCCACCCCGGCGTCGACAAGATCTCCTTCACCGGCGGCCCCGCCACAGCGCGCCGCATCATGGCCGACGCGGCCCTGAGCCTCAAGCCCGTCGTCTTCGAGCTGGGCGGCAAGTCCGCCAACCTGCTCTTCGCCGACACCGACCTGGACACCATCGTCCCGTACTGCGCCGCCTTCGCCATGAGCAACACCGGCCAGGGCTGCGCACTGCCCACCCGGCTCCTGGTGGAGCGCCCGATCTACGACGAGGTCATCGCGCGCGTCACCGGGGTGATCGCCCACCTGCCCGTGGGCGACCCGCTCGACCCCACGACGTACATCGGTCCCCTCATCAACGAAGCCGCCCGCGACCGCGTCCAGGGCATGGTCGACAAGGCGGTCGAGGACGGTGCCGGCCGACTCGTGTACGGCGGCGAACGCATCGCATCCGACGGCTACTTCGTCTCACCGACCGTCTTCGCGGACGTCGACAACCGCAGCGCCCTCGCCCAGCAGGAGGTCTTCGGCCCGGTCTTGGCCATCACCCCGTTCGACACCGAGGACCAGGCCGTCGCCCTGGCCAACGACAGCGAGTACGGCCTGTCCGCCTACATCCAGTCCCGTGACATCGCGCGCGTCAACCGCCTGGTGCCGCGCCTGGAGGCCGGAACGGTCTACGTCAACCCCGGGCCGAATCCGATCACTTCGCCCGCCACACCCTTCGGCGGCGTCGGGATGAGCGGGTTCGGGCGGGAAGGCGGCAAGGCCGGTCTGGACGAGTTCATCAACATCAAGGGCGTGGGCATCGGCCGCCTCTGACGGCCCCCACCTCTCCAAGCCTTTGGAGCCAACAGCATGCATTCCGCCCGCCGCCTGACGTTCGGCGACATCATCCGTGAGCACCGACGGTCCTTCCCCGAGGGAGTCGCCCTCGTCGACGGTGACGTCCGGCTGACCTGGCCTCAGTTGGACGAGCGCACCAACCGACTCGCGGGCGCCCTCACGGACGCGGGCGTCGGCTCCGGCGACCGCATCCTGTGGCTGGGCCAGAACTCCTTCCGGATCTGGGAGCTGCTCGGCGCGGCCGCGAAGATCGGCGCCATGGTCTGCCCCGGCTACTGGCGCTGGGCAGCCCCCGAGATGGCCTTCGCCGTCGAGGACTTCGACCCCAAGGTCGTCGTCTGGCAGGACGAGGAGATCGGCGACACGGTCGCCAAGGCGCGGGCCGAACTCGGCAGCGACCATCGGGCGTTGTGGCTGCGCCACGACTCCGAGGGCGCCGACTCCTACGAGTCCTTCCTGGCCTCCGGTTCGCCCGAGGACCCCGTTGCAGAGGTCGACCCGGACGCCGCCCTGCTGGTCATCTACACCGCGGCGATCTCCGGCCGGCAGTCCGGCTCGATGCTCTCGCAGCGCAACCTGCTCGCCATGGGCGCGAGCGCCGCCTGGATGGGGGACATCGGCACGGAGACGTCCTTCCTCGGCGCCGGTCCCATGTTCCACATCGGCAACTACCAGTTCTGGGGCGTCCCTGCCTTCGTTCACGGCGGCAAGAACGTGGTCGTGCGCCGCGTGGTCGCCGAGGAACTGCTCCCGCTGCTCGCGGCGGAGCAGTGCACCCACGCCTACCTGATGCCCCCGACCATCGCGCAGCTCGTCGCGCTGAACCGCGAGGCCGGCCACGACCTCTCCCACCTGCGCGCGAGCGTCGCCGCGCAGCTCTGGGAGGGCACCGTCCCCACCGATCAGAGCCGCTTCACCCGCAACGGCGGCGGAATGGGCCGCGGTTACGGGCAGACCGAGGTGACCGGCTTCGCCGTGACCGGCGCCTACGGCGGCTCGGGCACCGGCAACGCGGGACGCCCCGGCCCCTTCACCGCCGTACGCATCCTGGACGGCACCGGCCAGGAGTGCGCGGTCGGCGAGGCCGGCGAGATCTGTGTACGCGGCGACCTCGTGCACCTCGGCTACTGGAACCGGCCCGAGATCAACGAGGAACGCTTCCGCTTCGGCTGGTGGCACACCACCGACCTCGGCAGGCGCGAGGCCGACGGCACGATCAGCTTCCTCGGGACGACGACCCGCATGCTCAAGTCCGCGGCCGAGAACATCTTCCCGGCCGAGGTGGAGAACTGCATCGAGTCCCACCCCGCGGTCAAGGAGGCGGCCGTGATCGGCGTGCCCAACGAGCGCTGGGCGCAGGACGTCAAGGCCGTCGTGGTGCTCCAGCCGGGCGCCGAGCCGATCACGGCGGCGGACGTCATCGAGCACTGCCGGGCACGGATCGCCTCGTACAAGAAGCCGAAGACGGTCGAGTTCGTCGAGGCACTGCCGCGCACGAAGGACTACGCCAAGGACTACGAAGTGCTCGACGAGCGCTTCGGCGGGGGCGGCTATCCCGGCGGCGACACGCTCGGCGCGGGGCGGTGACCACGTGAACGGCCGCCAACCCGTAGTCGTCGGCGTGCACGCCACCGAGCAGGCGCTGACGCTGCCCGACCGTGACGCCATGGACCTCGCCCTCGAAGCGGTACGCGGTGCGATCGCGGACGCCGGACTGACCCCGGCCGACGTCGACGGCGCCCAGGTCGACTGGCCCGGCCCCGGCGGCGTACCCGGCGAGGGCAGCTCCTGGGCGCGGATGCTCGGCCGGGACCTGCGCTGGACCAGCGACTCGATGCTCGACAACGCCGGCTCGCGAGGCCTGCTGAAGGCGGCTGCCGCCATCAGTGCCGGATACGCGGACACCGTCGTCGTCGGCGGCTGCAAGCTGGTCTCACGCGGAGCCGGTCCCGTCGGAGCCGGGGTGCCCCTGGAGTTCGCCGATGTGTGGGGCAGTTATGTCGTCGCCCAGTTCGCGCTGGTGGCGGCACGGCACATGCACGAGTACGGCACGACCTCACGCCAGCTCGCCGAGGTCGCCGCCACCATCCGCAACAACGGCACCACCAACCCGGAGGCGATGATGTACGGCCGCGGTCCGTACACCGCCGACGACGTGCTCGCCTCCCGGATGGTGGCCACGCCCTTCCACCTGCTGGACTGCTGCATCGTCGGCGAGGGCGGCGCCGCACTGGTGGTCACCACCGCCGAACGGGCCCGCGACCTGCCGAACGTGCCCGTCGCCGTTCTCGGCGGCGGCATGGAGTACCACCAGGCCGCGTACGCCAACCCGGCGCTGTACCGGGAGGTCGGTCAGCTCGGCAGGGACGCCGCGTCCCGCGCCTACGCCATGGCCGGCGTCGGCCCGCACGACGTGGACGTCTTCTCCCTCTACGACCCCAACTCCTTCGAGATCATCCGGCAGTTGGAGGCACTCGGCCTGTGCGGTGAGGGCGAGGGCGGACCACTGGCGGCCAGCGGCGCCATCGCCGTGGGCGGCAAGCATCCCGTCAATCCCGACGGGGGCTGCCTGTCGTACGCCTGGAACGGGACGCAGCAGATGACGCTCAAAGTCGTCGAAGCCGTACGGCAGTTGCGCGGCACCGCCGTGCACCAGGTCGAGGGCGCCGAGCTGGCGGTCGTCGGGAACGCCGGGTCCGGCGCGCAGCACTACGAGATGAGCCTGCTGGGGAGAGCGCGATGAGCCGACCCGTACCCGTGCCCACCGAACTGTCCGAACCGTTCTGGGACGCGGCCCGACGCGGCGACTTGGTCATTCCCTACTGCCCCAGTTGTGACCTGCGCTTCTTCGTTCCCGAGCCCGCCTGCCCCAGGTGCATGGCACCGGACTGGCACTACGCGCCGAGCGCCGGGCAGGGGACCGTCTACTCGGTGACCGTGGTCCACCGCGCTCCCGGCCCGGGCTTCGACACGCCCTTCGCGCTCGCCGTGATCGACCTCGACGACGGCGGCACCCTGCTCTCCCACGTCGACGCCGGCGATCCGGAGGCCGTGGCCATCGGCATGCGTGTACGCGTCGACTTCCGGCTCTTCACGGACGAGATCGCGCTGCCGTATTTCGTGCCGGAGCGTTGATCGGGCCGGTTGACCCACTCTTGTGAAAATTTAGTGGGCTAAGTGTATTTAGATAGCGGTATCCATGGATAGCATCGGCGCGTCATCGTGCGGGCCCATCGGAGCGGCCTGTCACTTGGAGCATCGCTGGGGACCTCAGTGGCAGTGCACGCGCGTGCGTCGAAGAGACAAGGCCCAAAGGGCAGCGGCAGCGGAACCCGGCGACAGCCGTCACTTCGAACGGTCCTGCTCATCCTGGCCCTGGTGCCCAGTGTGACCCTCGTGGCCCTGTGGCTGGCGAGTTCCGCTCAGCTCTACACGGAATGGCAGAGGCAGAAGGACCGCAATGCGGCCTCCAACGCGGCGGCACGTCCGATCATGGCGGCCTTCTTCGACCTCCAGGAGGAACGGCGGCTCAGCGGAGCGGAGTTGGCCGACCCCGAGGGCTACCAGAAGGCGTTGCGCGCGCAGCGCAGCCGCACCGACGCCGACGTCTCGACCGTCCAGGAACTGCCCGACAGCGGCTGGAGCGCCCCGGACGACATCCGCGCCAACGTCGTCCAGGTGGGCAGGAACCTGCGGAAACTGGCCGACTACCGGGCGGGAGTGGACCAGCGGACCGCCTCGCAGCAGCAGACGTTCGACCGCTATACGAGCCTCATCTCCGGCCAGTTGAATCTGTTCACCACTCTGAGCCACGTCGGTCTGCCCAATATCGACTACCTCGCCCGGCCGGCCATCGACTCGGTCTGGGGCATGGAGATGATCTCGCGGGAGAACGCGCTGTTCACCCGCGGCTCGGTGACCGGACGGCTCTCCGCCACCGAACGCGGGCAGCTCGCCGGATGGATCGGCTCCCAGCACTTCCTCTACGACAACAAGATCGTGCCCCTCGTCCCGGACGATCAGGCCGCGCTCTACCGGAAGTTGATGGCGGGAGGCGCGTGGAAGCAGAAGACGACGGCTGAGCAGAAGGTCCTGTCCGGCTCCGGCTCCGGGGCCGACGCGGACAAGTTCTCCAAGGGACTCGGCACGACATGGAGCGACAGCGTCGGGCCGGTCGCCGCCCAGCTCCAGCAGCTCAACACCACCTACTCCGTGACCCTGACGGCGGCCACCGAGAAGGAACTGAACGCGCTGGTGCGGCGTCTGATCCTCACCAGCGTGATGGGCGCGGTGGCGGTGCTGGTGGTCGTCCTGATCAGCGCGCTGCTCACCAGGACGCTGCGCCGCCGGATCTCCGCGCTGCGCGTCGCCGCCCTGGACCTGCAGACCCGCATGCCGGCCGTGGTCGAACGCCTGCGCAGCGGTGACGTCGTCGACCTGGACGCCGAACTCCCCGCGATCCAGCACGGCGACGACGAACTGGGCCAGCTGGGCCAGGCGTTGAACCTCGCACGCCACAGCGCGCTGGACACGACGATGGCCCAGGTCTCGCAGTTCCGCGGCTTCGAGAAGCTGCTGCAGCGCATCGCCCGGCGTACCCAGCTGCTCATCGGCCTGCAGATGAAGAAGCTCAGTGAGCTGGAGCGCCGGCACGAGGATCCGGAGGTCCTTGAGGGCCTGTTCGACCTCGACCATCTGACCGCCAGGCTGCGGCGCTACGAGGAGAACCTGGTGATCCTCGGCGGCGGCCAGCCGCAGCGACGGTGGCGCAAGCCCGTCCTCCTCCTGGATGTGCTGCGCTCCGCGCAGAGCGAGGTGCAGGACTACCGGCGGATCCAGATCGACGTCGAGGACCGGGTGTGGCTGGCCGAGCGTGCGGTCGGCCTGGTGATCCACGTGCTGGCCGAACTCATGGAGAACGCGGTGGGCTTCTCGAGACCGCCGACGCCCGTGGAGGTGTACGCCGCCAGGGTGGGACGCGGTCTCGCGGTGGAGATCGAGGACCGCGGCGTGGGCATGGACCCCGAGCAGTACGACGAGGTCAACCGGCTGATGACCGAGCCGCCCCGCATGGACGTCATGTCCCGGGCGGACGACGTCAGGCTCGGCCTCTACGTGGTGGCCCGGCTGGCGCGTGCCCTCGACATCCAGGTGGAACTGCGGCCCTCCTCGTTCGGCGGCACCCGGGTCGTCGTCCTCATCCCCGACGAACTCGTCGTCGAGGCTCCCGAGCGGACCGGGCCCGCACCCGAAGCAGCCGACGCCGCCTGGCCGCCGCCCCCCGAGGCGGCCGTCGCGGACCCGCCCGGCGTGGAGCACAGGACGGCCCCGGACGCGGACACCCTGGTGACCGGCCGCGTTGGCCCACTGGAAGCCGCGGCCCCCATGAGTGATGTGTGGACCCGGCCGCCGCGTCCCCATCCGGTGTCGCAGACGGCCGGCGCACCGCGGGCGAGTGGCACCCTGCGCGTGGATGTCGCGCCGGACGTGCAACCGCTGCCCAAACGGGTGCGCCTGGCCAGTCTCGCCGACGAACTGCGGGACCCGGCCGCCGGCCTGGGAGCGCCACCGGCCGACGAGCAGACACCGGACCGTCGGTCCGCGCCCGCCCGCTCCGGCGCGACGATCGGTGCCTTCCAACGCCAGTCCCGGATGGTCCGGCGTGACGTTCCCCCGACCGACCACGAGCCCATCGACGTGCTGCCGCAGCGTAGACGGATCCCGACGGAAGACTGACCATGACAATGCGAACGACCGCCACCCATCCGGACCTCGACTGGTTGCTGGACGGCCTGGTCGAACAGGTTCCGGGCACGCACCACGCCATCGTGCTGTCAGACGACGGGCTGGTGGTGAGCCAGTCCGGCACCATCGTCCGCGGCGACGCCGAGCGCCTCGCCGCCATCGCCACCGGCCAGCAGAGTCTGGCCCGTGGGGTCGGGCAGCTGTTCGGCGGCGGTTCGGTGCACCAGGTCATCGTCGAGCTGACCGATCTGTGGCTGTTCATCTCCGCCGCGGGCCGAGGCACTCATCTGGCCGTCGTGGCGTCCCAGGAAGTGGACGCCGAGTTGATGACCGTGGCCATGCACACCCTGATGCAGCAGGTGGGCCAGCGCATGAGCACCGAGACGCGCTTCGGGGCGCCCGCCGACGAGCGCGGTGTACGTGAGTGAGCCACTGGATGGACGACCTGGAGGCAGGGGACGCTGAGGAGCTGTCGGTCAGGCCCTACACGATCACCCAGGGCCGGACGGCACCCGCGCGCGACGACCTCACTCTGATCACCCTCGTGACGACCGTCGAACCGGCACCCGGCCGGGCAGGTCTGCGAGGCCTGCAACCCGAGCACCGCTCGATCCTCCAGCAGTGCCGCACCCCAGCAGCGGTGGCCGAGATCGCCGCGGAACTGAACCTGCCCGTGGCGGTCACGAAAATCCTGATCGACGACCTGGTCGCGCTGGGCAGGGCGACAACCCGTCCACCGATCGCTGTAGCAGTAGGAAACACAATGGACATGACTCTTCTTCGGGCGGTGAGGGATGGCCTTCGCAGACTCTGACCCCGCGGGCCGGGCCTACGACGGCTCGGCACCCGCGGCGGTCAAGATCCTTGTGGCCGGTGGCTTCGGTGTGGGCAAGACGACCCTGGTCGGGGCGGTGAGCGAGGTCGCGCCGCTGCGCACCGAGGAGTACCTGACCGTCGCGAGCGTGGGCGTCGACGACGTCGTGGGCGTCGAACGGAAGGCCACCACCACGGTGGCCATGGACTTCGGCCGCATCATGGTCAACCCCCGGCTGGTGGTCTACCTCTTCGGGACGCCCGGCCAGGAGCGTTTCTGGTTCATGTGGAACGACTTGGTGCACGGCGCGCTCGGTGCGGTGGTCATCGCCGACACCCGGCGGCTGGAGTCCAGCTTCGCGTCCATCGACTTCTTCGAGAGCCGCGGCATCCCCTTCGTGATCGGCGTCAACTGCTTCCACGGCCACCAGGAACGCAGCGAGCGGGAGATCCGCGAAGCGCTCGACCTCGACCCGGAAGTCCCCTTGGTGATGGGGGACATGCGGCAGCGGGCGGTGGGCCGCGATCTGCTGCTCGCGCTGGCCGAACATCTCATTGCCGCGAACTCGGTAACCTAGTTCAATCAGTTATCTAGTAGAGTGAACCGTCTACCCGGTGCTCGGGCCATGTCCCGCACCTGTGGGTCGGACGGAGGTGGGCCCGGTGACGAGTACGACGGGGCGGCAGGGCGGTGGTGGCGGGGGCGTGAACGGTGTCAAGGTCCGCGTCCCCAAGATGGCCGAGCTGGTGGCGGCACAGCTGCGCCGCAAGATCGTGCGCGGAGAGCTGGCCGAGGGCGAGGCGCTCCCGGCCGAGTCGGCGCTCATGGCGGAGTTCGCGGTCTCCCGGCCGACGCTGCGCGAGGCGTTCCGGGTGCTGGAGTCGGAGTCGCTCATCAGCGTGCGCCGGGGCGCCCGGGGCGGGGCCCGGGTGCAGACTCCGGAGGGCACGGTCGCGGCCCGGTACGCCGGCGTGGTCCTCGAATACCGGGGCACGACCCTCAAGGACGTCTACGACGCCCGTACGGTCATCGAGGCACCGTGCGCCGGACTGCTGGCCGAGGGACGCACGGACGAGGACCTGGAGCGGCTGCGGGCCGCCGTAGCCGAGGCCGAGGCACTGATGGACAACCCGTCGGCCTTCATCCGTGCCCACATGGAGTTCCACGCCCTGGTCGTCGAACTGGCGGGCAACGAGACGCTGAGCGTCCTCAACGGCATGGTCCGGCACATCATCGACCAGGCGAACTGGTCCCACGTCGACCTGGACGCAGGCAGCCCCGAGAACGTACGGGCCAACCGCCGGGGCTTCCGCGCCCACGGCGCGCTCGTCGAACTCGTCGCCGCGCGCCAGACCGAGGCCGCCGAGGAACTGTGGCGCCTCCACCTCCAGGAGGCCGAGGACTACCTGCTGCAGAACAGGTCCATGACCACCGTCCTGGACCTGCTCGGCTGACCGTCACTCGGATGTGCGCAGCTCCTGCACGATGGGCTCCCACACCGCGGCGTCGATCTCGTACGCCGTGTAGAAGGACACCCGGTCCACCAGTGCCCCGTACCGGCGCCGGATCTCGCCCGCCACCCGCTCCGGCTCCGCCACGACCGCGAAGGTGTGCAGCACCTCGTCGTCGACGAGGCGGCTCATCGCCTCCCACTTGTCCTCGCGCCGGGACGTCGACAACGCGTGCAGCTCGTCGCCGAGTTCACCCCAGCCGTGCAGCTCCAGCACCCCCCGGTAGGCGGGTGTGCTGCCGTAGAAGGCGATCTGGGCACGGGTTCCGTCGATCGCGCGGGTCATCTCCTCCTCCGTGCGGCCGGTCGCGGTCAGCAGCAGATGGGAGACGGCGAAGTCGGCCCGCCTACGGCCGGACGTGGCGAGCCCCGCCTCCACGGTCGGCAGGGTCACCTCCCGCAGGTACCGCTCGGTGGTGAAGCCGTGCGCGAGGAGCCCGTCGGCGACCTCGCCCGCCACCTTGGTCATCGCCTGGCCGACCGCGGCCACGAACACCTTGGGCGCGCCGCCGGGAGCGGGCGGAGGAGAGAAGAAGGGCGACATCAGGGTGTGCGAGTAGAAGTCGCCGCGGAAATCGAGCTTCTCGCCCTCGTTCCAGGCGTCCCAGATCGCGTGCAGTGCGCTCACGTACTCCCGCATGCGGGCCGCGGGCCGGCTCCAGGGCATGTCGAAGCGCCGCTCGATGTGCGGCTTGATCTGGCTGCCGAGACCGAGCGAGAACCGTCCGCCGGCGTAGGTCTGCAGGTCGTGCGCGGTGTACGCGAGCTGCATGGGGGAGCGGGCGAAGGCCACCGCGATGGCCGTGCCGACCTCGAGGCGGTCGGTGTGCTCGGCCGCCAGCGCCAGCGGCAGGAAGGGGTCGTGCTTGGACTCCGACGCCCACAGGCCGTCGTAGCCGGCCTTCTCGTGGTGCCTGGCCTCCTCCACGACCTCCGTGGTGCTCCACACGTTGAGCTTGCCGTCGACCTTCATGCCGCTCCCTTGTCCTTGTCCATGCCGATTCTCCGTGCGAGCAGCTCCCGGTGATATGCCGGATCCCCGAACAGCAGCTGTGACGTCTTGGCCCGCTTCAGATACAGGTGGGCCGGGTGCTCCCAGGTGAAGCCGATGCCGCCGTGCACCTGGATGTTCTGCTCCGTCGCCTGCACGCACGCGTCGGAGCAGAACGCCTTGGCCAGACTCGCCACGCCGGGCAGCTCCGGGTCCTCGTTCTCCGACGCGAGCAGGGCGTAGTGGGCGGCGGCGCGCGCCGACTCCACCTCCAGGAGGACGTCGGCGAGCAGATGCTTGACGGCCTGGAAGGAGCCGATGGGCCGCCCGAACTGATGGCGCACCTTGGCGTACTCCACCGCCATGTCGAGCGCGCGGGTGGCCACCCCGACCTGCTCGGCGGCCAGCGCCACCGCGGCCCGGTCGAGCACCTCCGAGACAAGGTCCCAGCCGTCGCCGTGGGTACGCAGCCGGGTCGCCGGTACATCCTGGTAGTCGAGGCGGGCCTGGCGGCGGGTCGGGTCCATCGTGGGCAGCGGCGCACGGGTCAGGCCGGGCGCGTCGCCCTCCACGCAGAACACCCCGAGGCCGTCGTCGGTGCGGGCGACGGTGAGGACGACATCGGCGGTGGCACCGTCCAGGACGAACGTCTTGTGCCCGGTCAGCAGCCAACTCCCGTTGCTCTCACGGGCGGTGAGCTGTACACCGCTCGCGTCCCAGCGGGCGGAGTCCTCGGTCAGGGCGAGTGTCCCGACGAGTTCACCGGAGGCCAGGCCCGGCAACAGGCGCTTGCGGGCGTCCTCGTCAGCGCAGCGCAGCAGCGCGGTCGTCGCCAGCACGGCCGAGGACAGGAACGGCGCACACAGCAGCGCGCGGCCCATCTCCTCCATCACCACGCCCACTTCGACCGGCCCGCACCCGGCACCGCCGTACTCCTCGGGGACCGCCAGTCCCTGCAGCCCGAGCTCCGTCCCCATCCGGCGCCACAGCGCCCGGTCGAAGCCCTCGGGCGTCTCCATGAGACGCCGTGTCTCGGTCTCCGGCGAGGTGTGGGTCAGGAACGCCCGTACGGTGCGCCCCAGTTGCTCCTGCTCCTCGCTGAACGCGAAGTCCATGCCTCAGCCCTCCCCGGCGGTCCGGCGGCGGGCGCGGGACGCGATGATCTTCTCGACGACGGCGATGTGGTCCGGCGAGTGCATGGTCTCCTGCTCGGCGAGCAGGGCGGGTTCGAGCACGGTGGCGAGCGCCTGCTCCAGGTGCAGGTTCACGGCACGCTTGGTCTCACGCAGCGCCTGCGCGGGCAGCGCGGCCAGCCGTCCGGCGAGGTCCATGGCCTCGTCCAGGAGCTTGTCCTTCGGTACGGCCCGGTTGGCGATGCCCAGCCGGACCGCCTCCTCGGCGCTCACCCGGTCGCCGAGGAACAGCAGTTCCTTCGCGCGGGTCAGGCCCACGAGCAGCGGGAGGACGAGCGCACCACCGTCGCCGGCGACGAGTCCGACCTGGACGTGGGGGTCCGCGACATAGGCGTCCTCGGCCATCAGGACCAGGTCACTGAGCAACGCCAGGCTGCATCCGAGCCCCACCGCGGGCCCGTTGACCGCCGCGATCACCGGCAGCGGGCAGCGGACCATGCCGGTGATGATCCGCCGGGCCTCGTCGACGTTCCGCTCCCGGAAGGCGCGGTCGCGCTGGACCCGGGTCATGATGTCGAAGTTGCCCCCGGCGCTGAACGCCCGGCCGCGCCCGGTGAGCACGACCACCCGGGCCTCCGGGTCGTCGGCGAGCGAGTCCCACACCGAAGCGAGACCCGCGTGCAGCTCCTCGCTCGTGGCGTTGAGCTGGTCCGGCCGGTTCAGCTCGATCAGCCGGACCGGCCCGACGGCCGTCACCAAGAGGTCCGTCATCTCCACCGCCATCAGTCATCATCGAACGAGTCAGTAGAGTTGAATGCTATAACTAATTAAGCTTTCTGGAAACGGCTCGCTGGAGTGACGGAGGACGCGTATGACGGAGCAGGAGTACGACACCGTGCGGGCCGAGGTGGCGGACCGGATCCTCACCGTCACCCTCAACCGTCCCGAGAAACTCAACGCCTTCAACCCCCAGATGATGGCCGATCTGCTCGACGTCCTGGACGCGGCCGACGCCGACGACGGCATACGCGTGATCGTGGTGACCGGCGCCGGGCGCGGCTTCTGCGCGGGCGCCGACGTCAGCTCCGGCGGCTCCTCCTTCGACCACCGCAAGGCGGGCGCCTGGCACCGGGACACCGGCGGCCGGGTCGCCCTGCGGATCTTCTCCAGCACCAAGCCGGTGATCGCGGCGATCAACGGCCCGGCCGCGGGCGTCGGGGCCAGCATGACCCTGCCCATGGACATCCGCCTGGCGTCGACCTCGGCGAAGTTCGGCTTCGTCTTCGCCCGCCGCGGCATCGTGCCGGAATCGGCGGCGAGCTGGTTCCTGCCCCGGGCCGTCGGCATGCAGCGGGCCATGGAATGGGTGGCCACCGGCCGGGTCTTCGGCCCCGACGAAGCTCTCGCGGCCGGTCTGGTCCGCTCCGTGCACCCGCCGGAGGAGCTGTTGCCGGCGGCGTACGCACTCGCCCGGGAGATCGCCGACAACACCTCCGCGATCTCCGTCGCCCTCTCCCGCCAGATGATGTGGCGGATGCTGGGCGAATCCCACCCCATGGCCGCCCACCGGCTCGACTCCCGGATCATGAGCCAGATCGGCGGCGGCCCGGACCCCGTGGAGGGCGTCCAGTCGTTCCTCGCCAAACGGCCGCCCGCGTTCCCGGGCCGGGTCAGCAAGGACATGCCACCCGTCTACCCCTGGTGGCAGGAGGACGAGTTCCGCCCCTTCGACGTCGACGAGCAGGCACCGGCACCGGAGACCCAGGGATGACCACCTTCGACTACATAGTGGTGGGCGCGGGGTCCGCGGGCTGCGTGCTCGCGAACCGTCTCTCCGAGGACCCGAAGACGTCCGTCCTGCTGATCGAGGCCGGCGGCCGGGACGCCACACCCCTGATCAGGATGCCCAAGGGATTCGGCAAGCTGCTGGGTGATCCCCGGTTCGCCTGGCACTACCCGGTCGAGCCGGTGGGCCCCAGTCGCCGCGTCGAGCACTGGGTCCGCGGCCGGACGCTCGGCGGATCCAGCTCGGTCAACGGCATGGTCTACAACCGCGGTGACCGCGCCGACTACGACGAGCTGGAGCGGCTCGGCAACCCCGGCTGGGGCTGGGACACCATGCTGCCGGTCTTCCGGCGGATCGAGGACAACGCGCTCGGCTCCTCCCGGGCCCGGGGCGCGGGCGGCCCGCTCCACGTCTCCACCGCACCGCGGGCGGAGCCGCTCTGCGAGGAGGCGATCGCCGCCGGCACCGGACTCGGCTGGCGCCGCACCGACGACCTGAACGCGAGCGACGACGAACGCATCGGCTACGCCATGGCCACCATCAAGAACGGCCGGCGCTTCAGCGCCGCCCGCGCCTTCCTGCACCCCGTCGCGGACCGGCCGAACCTGACCATCTCGGTGGACACCGTCGTGACACGCGTCCTCGCCGAGCACGGCAGAGCCGTCGGCGTGCACACCCGCAGCAAGGGCCTGGAGACCGACGTCCGGGCCCGGCGCGAGGTGATCCTCTCCGCCGGCAGCATCGCCACGCCCAAGATCCTCCAGCTGTCCGGCATCGGCCCGGCCGAGACGCTGAAATCGGCGGGCGTCGACGTCCTGGTCGACAGCCCGCACGTGGGCGGACGGATGCGCGAGCACCGGTGTTTCGTCGTCCAGTACCGGCTGAAGGACGACCTCGGCTACAACAAGGCGCTGAGCACCCCGTTGCGGCAGGCCCTGTCGGGGGCGAGATATCTGGCGACCCGCCGTGGACCGCTGGCCGCGCCCGCCTTCGACGTCATCGCCTTCTTCAAGACCCGCCCCGAACTCGCCCGACCGGACGCCCAGCTGCTGATCGCGCCGGTGTCCCTGCTGCCCGACGTCCCCGGCAAGGAGACCGGCGTGGAACGCGAGCCCGGGGTGATGGGCCTCGGCTACATCCTGCGCCCCACCGCCGAGGGCGGCCTGCACATCACGTCGGCCGACCCCGACGCCCCTCTCACGATCACCCCGAACTACTACGGCTCCGACCACGACCGCACGGTGGGATCCGCCCTCTTCCGGCGCATGCGGGAACTCTTCGAGACCGAACCGATCGCCGGCCGGATCACGGCCGAGACGCTGCCCGGCCCCGGCGTCCGCGACGACCAGGACATCATCGACGCCGGTCTCGACCAGGGACGCTGCGGCTACCACGCCATCGGCACCTGCGCCATGGGCCCGGACGAGGACGACGTCGTCGACGCCCGGCTGCGGGTACGCGGCATCGAGGGACTGCGGGTCGTCGACTGCTCGGTCATGCCGACCATGGTGTCCGGCAATCTGAACGCACCGATCATGGCCATGGCCTGGCGGGCGGCCGACCTCATCCTGGGTGCCGTCTGATCCCGTATCGGGAGATCTGGCCGAAACATTGTCGTAGTTTGTTTGACCTGTTAGCGTCCGGTCGGCGGACATTCAGTTGAATGCGCTAAACCATTCACCGCCTGGACGGTAACCATGAGCGATGGTTTCCTGCACGAATCCCTTCGCTGTGTCGACTGGGGGGTCGCCACAGCGGACACCATCGCGGCGCCACTGCCGCCCGCGCCGGAACGCGGCGGACACTTCCGGCAGTGGACCGACGACCTCCGGCAGCTGACCGGCGTCGTCGCGGACACCCACCGCATGGTCGCCGGATGGCCGCAGCTCCAGCCCGACGGCCCCGGCAGCTGGGACCGGGACGCCCTGGACCGCTGCGACCGCGCGCTGGACGCGCTGCTCGCGCACGGCACCCGGCCCGCTCTCACCCTGCTCGACCGCTCGCTGCCGCCGTGGCTGGACGCGGCCGGCGGCTGGCTCGCCCGCGACACCGCCGAGCACTTCGCCGCCTACGCGGCCGAGCTGGGCCGCCGTTTCGGCGACCGGGTGGAACGCTGGATCACCTCCACCGACCTCGCCGGCCCCACGCTCGCCGACCATGTGGCCGGAATGTATCCCCCGAACCGGGGCGCGGGGCGGGCCGGACTGCCCACGGTCCACCACATCCTGCTCGCGAACGGGCTCGCCACCCAGGCCCTGAGGGCCACCGGCGCGCGAGGCCGGATCGGCACCACGGTCACCCTCGTGGGCGGCTACCCTGCCACCGACGACCCCTACGACCGTCTCGCCCTGGAACGCCTGGAGAGCTGGACCAACCGTCTCTTCCTCGATCCCCTGCTGCTCGGCGAGCACATGGTGACCGAAGACGGCGACTCACCGGTCGAGGACACCGGCTGCGTGCGCCCCGGCGACCTGGAGACCATCACCACCGAGCAGGACCTGCTGGGCCTGTCCTGGCACACCCCGTTCCGCGTCACCGCGCCGGAGAACCTGCCCCGCGTGCTGCCGACGAGAACCTGTCAGAGCGCCCTCAACGCGGTGAACCGCCTGCTCGTGGGCCTGGGCTTCGCGATCGTCCCGTTCGACGACGTGGAGACCACCGCCTACGGCTGGCCGATCATCCCCGAAGGACTCGCCGACGCCGTCGCCGGCCTCTACGAGCTGTACGGCGACGCGCTGCCGCCGCTGTCCGTCATCGACAACGGCATGGCCGACCTGGACCTCGTCGACGCCACGGGACACAGCGACGACGACCGGCGCCGGGCCCTGCTGCGCGCCCGTCTCTCCTGGCTGGCCGGCCTCACCGCGGCCGGTGTGGAGGTGTGCGGCTACGAGTACTGGTCGGTCCTGGACAACCTGGAGGCCAAGTTCCGCTACACCCGCCTGTATGCGATGGCGGTCCCGGACCACGAGGCCCCGCCGCGTCCCTCGATGCCCTCCGACTGGCTGCAGCACGGCGCCTTCGCCGGCGCCGCCGTACCCGAAGCGGGGCGGGCCACCGGTCTGAGCCTGGTGCCGGCCGCGCCCCGGGCTCAGGGCAGCGAAACCTCGTAGCCCTGCTGCGGGCTCAGGATGCCGGAGCCTCGTAGTCCCTGCCGCGGATCAGTCGCACCGGCGTGTAGACGAGGACGTCCTCGTCCCGCTGGTTGCGTACCGCGATCCGGCTGGTCACCACGCCCCGGCCGGGCTTGCTGGAGGGCCGGGACCCCGTGGTCTCCACGACGGCGTACACGGTGTCGCCGACGTACACCGGACCCAGCACGTCGAGTTCCATGTGCAGGAAGGCGAGGCCGGTGCCGTGCAGCACGTTCGTCTGCAGGACGAGCCCTTCGGCGATGCAGTACGTCAGTCCCCCCGGGACCAGTCGCCCCGTGTAGCCGCCGTCCGCGGCGTGCGAGGCGTCCCAGAAGAGGGGCTCGGTGAAGCCGCCCCAGGTGACGAAGTTGACCAGATCGGTCTCCGTGATGGTGCGGCGGGCGGTCCGGAAGACCTGCCCGACCGGCATCTCCTCATAGGTCAGTCCCTTGACCAGAAGGGGTGCTTCGGTACTGGTCTGCTGCGGTGCCATGATCGATCGGTTCCTCTCGTACGGTGGTCACAGGTCGAGCGGGTGCTTGCCGCTGACGCCCTCGAAGTCCGCGGGCCGCTTCTCGCGGTGCGCGGCGAGTCCCTCGACGACCTCGTGCCCGCCGAACCCGAAGAACTCCAGCCCGAGCGAGGCCTCGAAGATCGGCTGGGCGGTGCGGTACCAGTGGTTGAGGGACCGCTTGGTCCAGCTGATCGCGCTGGCCGGCCCGGCGGCCAGGGCGATCGCCACCCGCAGGGCCTCGGTGTGCACGTCGGCGTCGTCCACGCACTTCGACACCAGCCCGATCCGCTCGGCCTCCTCGCCGGTGAGCGTCTCGCAGGTGAGCAGGTAGTACTTGGCCTTGGCCATACCGCACAGCAGCGGCCAGCAGATGGCGGCATGGTCACCGGCCGCGACCCCGAGACGCGTGTGCCCGTCGACGATCTTCGCCGTGCGGGCCGCGACCGAGATGTCCGCGAGCATGCCGATGACGAGCCCCGCCCCGACCGCCGGGCCGTGGATCGCGGAGACGACGGGCTTGGAGCAGTTGAGCACTCCGTAGACCATGTCCCGCGCCTCCCGCATCACCCGGGCGCGCACCGCGTAGTCCTCGGTCATGGCGTCGATGGAGTCGAAGGTCCCGCCCGCCGAGAACGCCCTGCCCGCCCCCTGGACGAGCACCGCTCGGGTCTCGGCGTCCCGGTCCACCACGGCCCAGATGTCGGCGAGCTCGCCGTGCATCCGCGGGTCCACGGCGTTCAGGTTCGGGGCGTCGAGCACGATCCGCAGCACGCCGGGCGCGGGCCGCTCGAAGGTCAGGCTCGTGAACGGGGCGTAGGGATCGGTCACGTCGCGCTCCTGGTGTATTCAGTGTGGATACTATAATTATCTAACTGTATCGAGGAGTGGGCGGCAAGCACGCCGCACGTGACGTTGCACGGACGACGGGAAGCTCGGCATGGATCTCACCTTCAGCGAGGAACAGGACGAACTGCGCAAGGTCGTCCGCTCGTTCCTCGCCAAGCACTCCGACGAGGCGAGCGTGCGCCGCCTGGCCGCCGACCCCTGGGGTCACGACCCCGTCGTCTGGCGGCGGATGGCCGGCGAACTCGGCCTCCAGGGGCTCGCCGTACCCGAGGAGTACGGCGGCTCGGGCTTCGGCTACGTCGATCTCGGCATCGTCTTCGAGGAGGCGGGCCGCGCACTGCTCGGCGGCCCGTACTTCGCCACCGTCGCCCTGGCCGCCGACTCACTGCTGCGCTGCGCCGACGAGCAGGCGCGACACGACCTCCTGCCGGGCATCGCGTCCGGCGAGACGGTGGCCACGCTGGCGCTCACCGAGGACAGCGGCCGCTGGGACGAGCAGGGCATCGGGCTCACCGCAGTCCGTGACGACACAGGCGGCTGGCGGCTGACCGGCGTGAAGACCTATGTGCCCGACGGACACCTCGCCGACCTGCTCCTGGTCGCCGCCCGCACCCCCTCGGGCATCAGCCTCCTGGCCGTCGAGACCGCCGACGCACCCGGCCTCGCCCGCACCCCCCTCCCCACCCTCGACCAGACCCGCAAACAGGCTCGGATCGAGTTCACGGACACCCCCGCCCGCCTCCTGGGTCCCGAGGGCGCTGCCTGGCCCGCCCTGGAGCGCACCCTCGCCACCGCCGCCGTACTGCTGTCCGCCGAACAGGTCGGAGGAGCCGCGGCCGCCCTGGACGCCGCCGTGGCGTACGCGAAGATCCGCGAGCAGTACGGCCGGCCCATCGGCTCGTTCCAGGGGATCAAGCACAAGTGCGCCGACATGCTCATGGGGATCGAGTCCGCCCGCTCGGCCGCGTACGGCGGACTGTGGGCGCTGGACGCGGGCGACGAGACGGAGATCGCCCTCGCCGCCGCCCTCGCGCAGGCCTTCTGTTCGGAGATGTTCACCAAGGTCGCCGCGGACAACATCCAGGTCCACGGCGGCATCGGCTTCACCTGGGAGCACCCCGCGCACCTGTACTTCAAGCGGGCCAAGAGCTCCGAGGTGCTGCTCGGCACACCGTCGTACCACCGGGAACTGCTCGCCACCCGGCTCGGCATCTGAGACCTGAGGAGAAGCAGACATGGAGCTGGACTTCGGGCCCGCGGTACGCGACTTCCGCGACGAAGTGCGGGACTGGCTGGCGGACCACCTGGTGGGGGAGTTCGCCGAGCACCGGGGCGTGGGCGGCCCCACCGACGGCGCGGCCTGGGAGGTCCGCCTCGCCTGGGACCGTGAGCTGTCCGCGGGCGGCTGGCTGGGCATCGGCTGGCCCCAGGAGTACGGCGGACGCGGCCTCGGGCTGCTGGAGGAGATCGTCTTCGAGTACGAGTACGCCCGCGTGAACGCCCCGTACCGGGCCACCGTCAACGCCCTCGACCTGCTCGGCCCGATGCTCCTCAAGATGGGCAGCGAGACGCAGAAGAAGCGCTTCCTGCCGCCGATCCTCGCCGTCGAGGAACTGTGGGGCCAGGGCTTCAGCGAACCCGGCGCGGGCTCCGACCTGGCGTCCGTGCGCACGCGGGCGGAGCGGGACGGCGACGAGTGGGTGATCAGCGGACAGAAGGTCTGGACGTCGTTCGGCATCCACGCAGACTGGCTCTACGTCCTCACCCGCACCGACCCGCAGTCCGCGCGGCACAAGGGCCTGAGCCTGCTGCTGGTGCCCACCGACCAGCCCGGCGTGGAGATCCGCCCCATCCGCAACCTCGCCGGTCAGGACGAGTTCGCCGAGATCTTCCTCTCCGACGCGCGCACCGGCGCCGACATGGTCGTCGGCGAGGTCGGCCAGGGCTGGCGGACCGCCATGGCCACGCTCGGCATCGAGCGCGGCACCACGCTCCTGCCCCAGCAGCTCACCTTCGAGCGGGAGGCCGAGGCACTGATCGACCTGGCCCGCGAGCGGGGCGCGCTCGACGATCCGATGCTGCGCCGCCGCATCGTCGACGCCTGGATCTCCGTACGCATCATGCGCACCACCAACCTGCGGACCATCGCCGAACTGACCGCCGGCCGCACGCCGGGAGCACAGGCCACCACCGCGAAGCTGTACGCGTCGACCCGGCACCAGCAACTGGGCCAGCTGGCCACGGAGTTGGCGGGCCCTGCCGGACAGATCGTCGGCGAGGACTACGCCCTGGACCGCAGGCAGCGCTCCTTCCTGCTGGCCCTCGCGGAGACGATCTACGGCGGGTCCAGCGAGATCCAGCGCAACATCATCGGGGAGCAGGTCCTCGGCCTGCCGAAGGAGCCGCGCCCATGACGCCGATCGAGGACCGTCTCGACCGCGTCGAGTCGCAGCTCGCCATCCAGCAACTGCCCATCCGCTACGCGCTCGCCGTGGACGGCCGCGACCTGGACGCCTGGGTCGGCTGTTTCCGGCCCGACGTGGACATGGGGCGCCACGGCCGCGGCCGGGCAGTCCTGCGGCAGCACATCGAACCCCAGGTGCGCGGCTTCCACCGGTCGGTCCACCAGATCTGCGGCCACCAGATCGAGTTCACCGGCCGCGACACGGCGACCGGCGCGGTGTACTGCCGGGCCGAGCACGAGGTGGGGGACCGGTGGATCGTGATGGCGATCTGCTACCGGGACGACTACGCGCGCGTGGACGGCGAGTGGTACTTCTCCCGGCGTCGTGAACAGCACTGGTACGCGGCCGACGTGACCGAGCGCCCCCAGGCGGTGGGATTCAAGGGCTGGGAGGGTGCCGGAGAACCGGCGCTGCCCGACGCCTTCCCCTCCTGGTCGGCCTTCTGGAAGGAGACGTAAGTAATGGCACGGTTGTCAGGGAGGACGGCGCTGGTCACCGGCGGCGGGCAGGGCGTGGGCCGCGGCATCGCGCTCGCGCTCGCGGCCGAGGGGGCGGCCGTGGTGATCACCGGTCGCACCGAAGGCAAGCTGAAGGACACGGCCGGGGAGATCGCCGAGCGCGGGGGGCGGGCGCACACCGTCGTCGGGGACGTGGGGGAGCGGGACGACGTAGACCGCATGGTGGCCGAGACGGTACGGGAGTTCGGCGGTCTCGATGTGCTCGTCAACAACGCGCAGTCCTCGGTGCAGCGCAAGCTGGCCGAGACGTCGTACGAGGATGTCGAACTCACCTACCGAAGCGGACCGTTGGCCGCCTTCCACGCGATGCAGGCCGCCCTGCCCCATCTCAAGGAGAGCCGTGGCAGTGTGGTGAACCTCGGTTCCTCCGCCGCCGTGCAGGGCGAGGCGACCTTCGCGGCCTACGCGATGGCCAAGGAGGCGATCCGCGGCCTGAGCCGGGTCGCCGCGCGGGAGTGGGGCGCCTACGGGATCCGCGTGAACGTCATCTGTCCGGCCGCGCTGAGCCCGGCGGCGGAGGACTACCTGGCCGCGCACCCGCACAAGGCGGACGAGCTCGCGCGGCAGATCCCGTTGGGCCGGCTCGGGGACCCGGAGGCCGACATCGGCCGGGCGGTGGCCGCGCTCGTCAGTGACGACATGGCCTATCTGACGGGCGCGACGCTGATGCTGGAGGGCGGCCGGACCCTGATCGGCTGACGGCCGCTACACGACACCCCGGTCCCGCAGCGCAGTCAACTGACGCTCCGTCACCCCCGCGAGGGCGGTGAGCACTTCGGCCGTGTGCTCACCCAGTGTGGGCGGCGGGGCGTACCCCTCGACCGGCGTCACCGTGAACCGGATGGGGTTGGCCAGCATCGGCAGCTGTCCGGAGGCCGGGTCGTCGACCTCGATCAGCATCCCCCGGTGCTGGATCTGCGGGTCGGCGAAGACCTCGGGCATCTCGTTGTACGGGCCCGCGGGCACGTCGTGTGCGTCGAGTACGGTCAGCCACTCGTCCCGGGTGCGGGTGCGCAGGATCGCCGCCAGCACCGGCAGGATCTCCTCGCGGTGGGCGATCCGGGCGGAGGTCGTGGCGAACCGTTCGTCCTGGAGGAGGTCGGTGCGGTCGGCCGCCGCGCAGAACGCGGCGAACTGCTTGTCGTTGCCCGCGACCAGGAAGATCGGCTTGTCCTTGCAGGGGAAGGCCTGCGAGGGGATCCCGCCGTACCCGCCGTTGCCGCGCCGCTGCGGAACCTCGCCGGAGACCAGGTAGTTCATCGCGAAGTGGGACAGCGAGGCCAGGCCGCAGTCCAGCAGGGACAGGTCGATGAACTGGCCCTCGCCGGTGAGGTCGCGGTGGCGCAGTGCCGCGAGGACGGCCGTGGAGGCGTAGAGCCCCGTGAGGATGTCGATCATGCTGACGCCGACCTTCATCGGCTCCTCGGGGTGCCCGGAGACGCTCATCATCCCGGACATGGCCTGGAAGATGCCGTCGTAGCCGGGGCGGTCGGCGTACGGCCCGGTCTGGCCGAAGCCGGTGACGGAGAGGTAGACGAGGCGCGGGTTGAGTGCGCGCAGGCTCTCGTGGTCGAGACCGTACTTCGCCAGCGTGCCCGTCCGGAAGTTCTCGACCACGACGTCGGACCGCGCGGCGAGGGCACGGATCAGCTCCTGCCCCTCGGTGGAGGCGTGGTTGACGGTGACCGACCGCTTGTTGCGGTTGCAGGAGAGGTAGAAGGCGGCGGTGTCGGTCCGGTCCCCCTCGGGTCCGGGGGCGAAGGGCGGGCCGTAGGTCCGAGAGTCGTCCCCCGATCCGGGCCGCTCGACCTTGATCACCTCGGCGCCGAGATCGGCCAGCAGCTGGGTGGCCAGCGGCGCGGCGAGGATGCGGGACAGATCGAGCACGCGGATCCCGGCCAGTGCGGTCGACGGCATCTGGGTCTCCCTCTGTTCACGGACGGCGAATCAGTTATATAAATAATACATCTAGCGGGCGGCTGCGGCCCGCGTGATTGCCTCATCTATTCAATTCATGTAACTATATGGATCGGCCGCCAGGCCGGGACCGGAGGGCGGGCTGATGACCGTCGCGGCGAGGACCCTCACCGATCAGGAACAGCGCGAACGCCGGGCCTGGTTCCGGGTCCGCTGGGAGCGCGGGGTCGCCTTCAACCGGCGCTGCCGCATCCGGGTGACACGCTGGGAAGCGGACGGGGTCGAGATCGTGCTCCCCTACGCCGAGTCCCTCTCCGCCCACGAAGACGTCTTCCACGGCGGCGTCATCTCCGCGCTCATCGACACCGCCGGCGCCGGAGCCGTGATCGCGGGGCACGACTTCACCAAGGGCAGCCGGCTCAGCACCGTGTCGATGTCGGTGCAGTACCTCGCACCCGCCCGCGGCCGTGAGGCGGTCGCTTACGCGCGCTGTGTGCGGCGGGGCGGCCGGGTGCACTTCGCCGACGTCGACGTGCGGGCCGACGGACGCCTCTGCGCGCGCGGGCAGGTGGTGGTGACCATCTCGGGGGAGCGGCCCGGCGTCGGCGACCCGATCGAACCGCTGGACGAGGAGTGATGTGATGCCCGAGGAAACCGTGGTGGCCCCCGAGGACCTGGACCTGGTCCTGTACGAGGTGGACGAGGACGGCGTCGCCACCGTCACCCTCAACCGGCCCGAGCGCAAGAACGCGTGGAGCCTGCCGATGGAGCGCCGCTTCTTCGCGCTCCTGGACCAGGCCGCACAGGACCCCGCCGTCAGAGTGGTGATCATCACCGGGGCGGGCCGGGCCTTCTGCCCGGGGATGGACATGCAGCGCCTGGAGCAGAACTCGCAGCCGGGGGAGTCCCTCAACCTCCAGGCCCGCGTCCCCATGTACAGCAGGCGGAACATGCCGAAGCCGATGATCGCCGCCGTCAACGGCGCCTGCGCGGGCATCGGCCTGGTCCAGGCGCTCATCTGCGACGTCCGCTTCGCCGCCCGCGGGGCCCGCTTCACCACCGCGTTCACCCGCCGCGGCCTGGCCGGCGAGTACAACCTGCCGTACGTCCTGCCGCGCGTCATCGGCCTGGAGAACGCGCTCGACCTGCTGCTCTCCGGCCGCGTCTTCGACGCCGACGAGGCGAAGAGCCTTGGACTGGTCAGCCGAGTCGTGGAACCCGAGGACCTGCTCGACGCCGCCCGCGCCTACGCCCGGGACATCGCCCGCAACTGCTCCCCGCGCGCCATGGCCGTCGTACGACACCAGGTGTACGGCGACCTGGACCGCACCTTCACCGACGCCCTCGCCCGCTCCTACTCCGCCATGGAGTTCTTCGCGGGCTCGCCCGACTTCCGCGAGGGCGTGTCGAGCTTCGTGGAGAAGCGGGAGCCCAAGTTCGAGGGACTGCCGCCGGACTTCGACCCGGACGAGGCCACGCGCGACGCGTTTCTGCCGTACTGATCTGCCGTACTGATTCGAGGAGCACACGCGGATGACAGGGCAACCCTTCCCCGTCGAGGCCGGGCACATCATGATGTTCGCCCGCGCCATCGGCGACGAGAACCCGGCGTACCAGGGCGAGTCGGCGCTCGCCCCGCCCACCTTCACCATGGCGAGCGCCCACTACGACCCCGACTACCACCTGCGTCCCAAGCCGGAGCAGGAGTGGTTCGGGTCGGGACGCGACGCCGGAGTCATGGCCGAGGGCGCCGGCGGGCTCCACGCCGAGCAGCACTTCGAGTATCACCGCCCGGTGCGCGCAGGCGAGACCCTCTACGCGCACAACAGCACCGGACGCAGCTGGGAGAAGCAGGGCCGCACCGGCCGCCTGCTCTTCAGCGAGCGCATCACCGAGTACCGGGACGCCGACGGCGAACCGGTCGTCAGCGCCGTGACCGTGGCCGTCGTCCCCGAGGGCCCCGCGACCCCGAAGGACGCCCGATGAGCCTGAGCCCGGACGACATCAAGGTCGGCGAGATGCGCGAGAGCGTCCTCGTCGACGACCTCAAGCGCACCCGGATCGTGCAGTACGCGGGCGCCTCCGGCGACTTCAACCCCCTGCACACCGACGAGCGGTTCGCCGTCGAGGCCGCGGGCTATCCCGGCGTCTTCGCCCACGGCATGCTGACGATGGGCATGACCGGCCGGGTCCTGACCGACTGGGTCGGCACCGAGGCACTGCTGCGGTACGGCGTGCGCTTCAAGGCGCAGGTCTGGCCCGGCGACACCCTCACCGCCACGGCCACCGTCGAGTCCATCGAGGACACGCCGACCGGCCCGGTCGCCCACTTCACCCTGCGCACCGTCAACCAGGACGGCGCCGAGGTCGTCAGCGGCACCGCGGCGGCCCGCCTGGAGCCCTGAGCCGATGGCCGCCGCGCAGGAAGGGATGCAGGCGGCCACCTGGACCGCCATGGTGAGCCGCGCCTACGACCATGCCCGCCCCGCCGTCCGGTTCGGCGACCTGACCTGGACCGGACGCGAACTCCTCGACCGGGCGGCCGGCGCGGCCGACTGGCTGGACTCCCTCGGCCTGGAGCCCGGCGAACCGGTGCCCGCACTGGTCGCCACCTCCGCCGACGCCCTCGCGCTGGTGATCGGGGGCGCCGGATCCGGCTACCCGCTCGCCCCGCTCGGCGTCCGCATGACGGCGTACGAGATCGCCGCCGTGGTCAAGGAGACACGGACCCAAGTCCTGCTGGCGCAACCCGAGTTCGCCGACCTCGGCAGGCAGGTCGCCGACCTGACCGGCCGCCGGATCGCCATCGTGCCCGAACTGCCGCCCGGCGGACGCCGGTTGACCGCCGGACCCGACGACCTCGCCGCCGTCCTGCACACTTCCGGAACGACGGGCCTGCCCAAACCCGTCCCCATGAGCCAACGGCGTCTCGCCGCCCGGGCCCGGGTCAACGGGCGGCTGTGCGAGCTCGATCCCGACAGCTTCTACGGCGGCAGCGCGCCCTTCCACCACATCGCGGGCCTCGGTAACATCGCCGTCGCCCTCGCCGCCGGCGCCCTGATCACCGGCCTGCCCCGCTTCACCGTCGAGGGCTGGACCCTGCTGCGGGACCTCGGCACCACGCACACCAGCATGGTCCCGGCGATGCTGGAGACCCTGCTGGCGGCCGGACAGGCCCGCCACGAGACCCTGCGGACCCTCCAGTACGGCGGCGCGCCGGTCCGCCCCGGCACCCTGCGCCGGACGTACGAGGCGATGCCAGGCGTGCGCATGCTCAACATGTTCGGCCAGACCGAGGGCTCGCCGATCAGCGTGCTCACCCCCGAGGACCACCGGGAAGCGGTCGCCGGACGCACCGAGCTGCTGCGGTCGGTGGGGCGGCCCGCCCCCGGCGTCGAGCTGAAAGTCCACGACCCGGGGCCGGACGGCGTCGGCGAGATCCACGCCCGCGCCGAGCACCTCTTCCGGATCGACGCCGAGGGCTGGCTGCACAGCGGCGACCTGGGCCGCGTGGCCGAGGACGGCTATCTCTACCTGCTCGGCCGACGCACCGACATGATCATCAGGGGTGGTGAGAACGTCCACCCGCTGGAGGTGGAGACGGTCCTTTCCGCGCACCCCGCCGTGGCGGACGTGGCGGTCAGCGGCGTCCCCGACGAGCGACTCGGACAGACCGTCGTGGCCTTCGTCGTCCCCGCCGATCCCGACGCCCCACCGCAGCCCGCCGCACTCACCAGCCACACCCGCGCCCGGCTGTCCGGGTTCAAGGTCCCCGTCCGCTGGTGGTTCGTGGACGACCTGCCGCGCAACGCGAACGGCAAGGTCGTACGCCGAAGCCTTCGGGAACCCACCGCGCTCGAAGGAGAACCACGTGACGCTTGACCACTCGGTCGTCGCCCCGGAAACCGTCGGCGTCGACCCGCACCGGCTGGACGTACTCCTGCGGCGGATCCGCCTGGAGGTCGAGCACGGACCGCTGCCGTCCGCCCAGGTCGCCGTGGCACGGGGCGGACAGCTGGTCGCCTTCGAGACCTGGGGGGACGCCGAACCGTCCACGCGATACGTCCTGCAGTCCGTCGGGCGGTCGATCGTCGCGGGCGCGGTCTGGAAGCTGATCGGTGAGGGTCTGCTGGACGTGGGCGAGCAAGTCGCCACGATCATCCCGGAGTTCGCACCGAACGGGAAGGCGGAGGTGACGGTCGAGCAGGTACTCACGCACACCGCGGGCTTCCC
Organism: Streptomyces canus; assembly: GCF_001514145.1. Lineage (GTDB taxonomy): Bacteria > Actinomycetota > Actinomycetes > Streptomycetales > Streptomycetaceae > Streptomyces > Streptomyces canus. The sequence goes on along the minus strand of NZ_KQ948656.1, from coordinate 372,827 downwards.
CTTCGCACCGCTCGGGTACCCGAAGATGCTCGACCGCGAGCAGCGCCTCGCCGCCTTCGGCCGCTGGCGGCTCGACCACCCGCCGGGCAGCCGCTTCCAGTTCCACCTCACCTCGGCGGCCTGGCTGATCGCCGAGATCGTGGAGCGGCGTACGGGCCTGGCCTTCGCCGACTACCTGCGCGAGCGGATCGCCGTACCGCTCGGCCTGTCCTCGCTCGAACTCGGCGTCCCCGTGGACCGGCAGGCAGGCACCGTCGCCCCGATGACCGCCACCGACCGCACGAGCGACGAGCAGGAGCCCGACCCCTGGGGCCCCTGGTACCTGTCCGACCCGCGGGTGCTCGCCGCCGGTGAGCCCAGCCACGCGCTGGTCGCCACTGCGGCCGACGTCGCCCTGTACTTCCAGGCGCTGGAGCACTCGGGCCTGTGGAAGCCGGAAGCGGTGACCGAGGGCACCCGGATCCGGCTGACGGACCACCCGCACGGGGAGCAGATCTACGGCGGCGGCTCCAACCGCCGTACCAGCATGGGCCTGTTCGTCACCGTGGCCGGCCCGGACGCGGGCAGCAACCTGCCGTCCACCGGCTCACCCGCCCTCTTCGGCAGCGCCGGAGCCGCCTACCAACTCGGCTTCCTGGACCCGGAGACCGGCCTGTCCTTCACCTGCCTGAGCAACGGCTACCCCCTCGCCGGCTACGACCACTCCCGGCGCGGCACGGCACTGCTGACCAACATCGCGAACCTGGCAGCGGATCTCACGGACTAGGGCCTGTTTCTCCGATCTTGCTCGGTGGTCTCAGGCCCCTCGCCAGTTGGGGGAATTAACTCTGAGTCTGGAACTCATTCGTGCGGGTTCGTTCCGCCCAGCGAGCGACGTAAGGCACAGCGAGTCCCGTAGCTATGAAGATCGCTCCCATGGTCAGCCACCCGCGGGCACCCCAGGTGATGCAGAAGAGGCCCAGAATGCTGGGTGCCATGGCGTTCATCAGCCCATGGCCCATGCCGAAGAGTCCTGAGTATTGCCCCTGCGAGTGGGCGGGGGCGAGCCCAAAGCTGAGTTCGAACGAACCTGCCGAGTGCCAGAGTTCGCCGATCGTGTGCACCACGACCCCGGCAATGATCAGCCCCGTTGCGACCGCCTTGGGCGTCCCACCTGTAGCGGCGATCAGGGCCATGCCGACGAGGAACGCCACGGCTGAACGACCAACTGTTCTGGCTGCTGCGGCGTTGGAGTCCACGTTCCGACTGGCTCTGACCTGGAGGGCCACCACCATGAGCGTGTTGATCACCGCGCTTGCGCCGACGAGCCAGTGAGGAGTGTCGCTGTGCCCCACGATCCACAGAGGCAGGGCAAAGAGCAGTACTTGCCCATGCATCGCCATGATGCTGTCGAGCACGGTCATCGCTATATACGGCTTGTCCTTGAGTGCGATCCACCGGTTGGTCATGAGCGGCGCCTGTGCCGGGTCTAGGTGTGGCAGCCGGCTGAGGATCGCTGCGCAGGCCAGGAACGTGAGGGCATTGCCCAGGACCAGGGCCAGGTAAGCGTTGCGCGTGTCCAGCTGTACGACGACACCGGCCACAAGAGCGCCGCAGCTTCCCGCCAGGTTGTTGACTGCACGCAGATACGCGCGGAACTTTGTCGGGTTCGTGCCGCCAAAGCCGCGGATGAGGGGCCCACGTGCGGCCGCGCTGGCGGAGCTCGCCAGCTGGGTCACGCAGATGACCGCGACGAACAGCCAGAAAGAACGGACCAGCGTCAGGGCTGCCATCGCGACGCCCTGTACGACCAGCGTCACGATGTAGGTCCCTTTGGGGCCACGGAGATCGGCCAGTCGCCCGATCGGGATGCCGGCCGCCAGACCCACCAGGGAAGCAGCGCCCATACCGGCACCCACCTGCGCCACGGACAGCCCGACTGACCTCGTGAAGAAGAGTGCGGAACCGGTCATGAACAACCCGTTGCCGATCATGTTGACGAAGGATCCTGCGGCGAGGGATCGCTTGGGACCGGGCTCGGGCACCAGGCCGCGGCGCACCGGCCACGACGGGATGTCCTCCGCGTCCTTTACCGCGCTGGCGGCAGCGGTGACCTTCTCGCCAGTGCTCTTACTTACCTGGGTCATGAATGTGTATTCCTCGCCGCTGGGGTACGGGGGCGTTTCTGCAGGCGCAGAGTCGTTAGCTCGGTTCATGGAACAGACCTTGCTGAACGGTGCGTTGACTCGGGAGGCGTGGAGTATGCCCAGGTCACAGCGTCGGCGAGAAGGAGCTGAGAGTCGGATAAGAGTCACAGCAGAACCGGGAATCCCAACACGCCATGGGGAGTTGTTAGTAGTGCTGCGTCGGCGTCACGAGCGAAGCCAGATGAGCAGGGCAGCAGCGGTGACGGTGCCCAGGTAGACGTATCCGCGCTTGTCGTAACGGGTCGCGACGGCTCTGAACTGCTTTAACTTGTTCACCGCCCGCTCCACCGTGTTCCGGGCTCTGTAGCGCACCTTGTCGAAGCCCGGCGGTCTGCCGCCGCGTGAACCCCTGCGCAGGCGCGCCGACTTGCTATCGCTCTTCTCCGGGATCGCATGCCGGATACCGCGACGCCGCAGACAGGAGCGGATCACACCGTTGCTGTACGCCTTGTCGGCCGCGACGCTGTCCGGTCGGCGCCGCGGTCTCCCTGGACCGAGCCGGGGAACACGGATCTTGTCCATGACCGGCTCGAACTGGGTACAGTCCGCCCGCTGACCAGGTGTGACGAGCAGGGAAAGCGGGCGGCACCTGCCGTCCGCACTCAGATGGATCTTGGTGGTCAGTCCGCCGCGCGCGCGGCCGAGAGCCTCACCCGCCGCACCACCTCCACCAGGAAGACCGCAACGCCCACATGCTCGCGCGTGTGAAGTGATCTTTACGCGGCCCCTTTTGAGGCAGCGGGATGTGGCGGTGGATCTTGGGGAGCTCCGGCGGCATGATGATGGGCACGGATCGAGGTGGAGTCGATATTGATGTTCCAGTCGACCTCGCCTGCGGCATCGGCAGCGGCCTGGACGTGCTGCAGCAGTCGTTCCCAGGTACCGTCGGCCGACCACAACATGTGGCGTTTATGGACGGTCTGCCATGGGCCGAAGCGTTCAGGCAGTTTGCGCCGCTGACACCCGGTGCTGAGCCGGTGAATGATCCCGTTGATCACCTGTCGGTGATCGCGCCACCGGCCGCACCGGTGGTTGCTCTTTGGTAGCAGCGGCTCCAGCACCGCCCACTCCCCGTCAGTGAGTTCCTCCCTGCTGAGCATGACCAGAACAACGAGTCACCGATCGGAGAGACACTCCCTAGTGCCGCCAGGGGGCGTGATGGTCCCGGCTCCACCAGCGGACGAAGGTGATGCCTGCGAGAAGGCCGAGTGCGTAACGGATCGTCCGGTCGTGGGGGTCCGTGGAGCGGCGGGTGCGATGCGGCTCGGCCCACGCCACGGAAAGGCCGTGAGCCGGCTTCACGGGCGGTCGTGCGGGAGTCTTCTCCGTCGCGGAAAACTCCTGTGTGATGTGCTGCCATACCCGCTCTGGAGGGGCGGCCGGGAGGTCTGACTCCTCCACGTCACGGGCGGAGACAACGACCCTCGTGATCTGGCGCAGTTCCTCCCGGCACCGGTTGCATGCGGCGATGTGCTGCAGGGCGCCGGGGTCGTTGCTCGAGATGTCGTTTCCCAGTGCCAGTTCCATCAGGTGTGCGGGCTCGACATGTGGCACCGTCACCCTCCTGTCTCGTGCTGCGCTTCAGGCCGCGAGTGGTTCGGCGGTGACGATCAGGTTGGCCTGGTAACCGCCCTTCTCGGGGAGGAACGGAGGCGCACACGTGACGAGGGTGAGGACCGGGGGGCCGCTCCGGCGGAACGTGGCGGACGGGAGGTCGCCCTTCGGTACCGTCGAACGCGCGGTGACGCGGTAGAGAGCCGGCTCGGCGTGGGCGCGTCGCACCTCGACCGTGTCTCCCGGCTCCACGTCGTAGAGCGCCGCGAACTCGCCGAGGGCCCCAGTGTCCGTGTCCACGTGTCCGACCAGCACGGACGACCCGTGCGAGCTTCCGGGAGCCGGTCCGAAGCGATACCAGCCCGCGACGGCCGGATCGGCCGGGATGGCCATGGCGCCCGCTTCCGTCACGCCCACTGGCCGGACACGGGCGTCCAGGCCCACGTCGGGCATCAGAACGCGCTGGGGAGGGTGCCGGAGTTGGAGCCGGGGCGGGGGACTCGGCCGTGCCTCGGCGGCGGGGGAGAGCGTGCCGGACGTGGCTGCCCGTGCCGTAGCGGGGGTGCCGAAATCGTCTGGGGGCGACGCCTGTTCAGACGGGGCGGCCTCCAGAGTGAGGACCGCCGCCAGGGCGGCGGTCGCCACTGTGAGGCCGGTGAGCCGTCGTGTCGTGTCACCCACGCCGGCCTGCGGCCCGGCGGGTCACCAGGACGACCGTCAGGGCGACCACCCCGGTCGCGGCCGCCCAACCCAGCCACTGGTCGGAGGAGTTCGCACTCACAGCGGCGCCACTTCCGCCCGCGTGGACGGCGTTCGGCGCGGATTCCATGCCGCTGAGCGTCTGGGTCGCCAGCTTGAGATTCTTGTCGGTCGCGCTGCCCCAGGCGTAGACGATGTTGCCGGCGCCCTCCTTGAGGTTCAGGTCGGCCGGACCGATCGCCACGGTGTCCGTGCCGGCGAGCACGACATCGGCCGGGACGGTGCCGGCGTCGACGACCGCGGTGTCCTGCTTCGGGTTCTCCAGTCCCTTGAAGACCGGCTGTCCGCCCGCTCGGACGTCCACGGCCGGGGCGGCGGCGACATGCCGCACGGTCAGCCGGGCGTTGCCCGCGTCGACCTGAGCGACGTCGTTGACGAAGGCCGTCAGCCGGGGCTTGCCGTCGGCGGAGAGGTGGGCCGCGATCGTGGCGTTCGCTCCGGCCGGCACCTTGATCTCCTTCTCGATGGCCGGTGTGCCGTCGGGGCTCTGCCCGGCTTCGAAGACCTGGATGTCGTAGGTGCCCGCGTCGAGGGACTGCGGGTCGGTCACGGTGCCGGGCTCGAAGTCGCTGAGCAGTTCGTTGCCGTTGGCGTAGACGTCGACGGTCAGTCCGGGGACGCCGTGGAAGACGGACACCATGGCCGGGTCGTCACCTCCGGCGGCGGGGGCCGCCATGACGGGGGCGGAGACGCCGAGAGCCAGGGCGCATGCGCCGGCGGAGGCGGCGAGGACGAGGGGGGTCCGGGAGGTCATGAGGATCAACACCTTCGGTGAGAGGTTCCGCCGGTTGCGGAGTCTCGTGGGTGTTTCGTGTGCGGGCGCCGCCCTGGATGCGCGCGGCGGCGGGTTCCGGTGCGTGCCTACGCGGTGTTCTCGGCGGCGCGGCCTCGTTCGATCCCCTCACGCAGCCGATGCAGGCCACGTCGGGTGTGGCTCTTCACCGTGCCCAGGGGGATGCCGGTGTGCTCGGCGATCTGGGCCTGGGTGAGGTCCTCGTAGAACGCCATGCACAGCACCTCGCGCTGGTGGCGCGGCAGCCGGGACAGGGCGTCCACCAGGAGCACCCGGTCCAGGACGTCGTCCGGGGCACCCGCCTCGTGGCGGTGCACGTCGGCGTCGGACGCCATCGAATCGATCAGCGTGAGGCGCCTCGTTCTGGCCGACAGAGCGTCGATGATCTTCCGACGCGCGATGCCGACCAGCCAGGCGCCCAGCGGCCCCCGCTCCGGACGGTAGCCGTCCCGTCCGCGCCAGGCGCCGAGGAACACCTGCTGGGTCACGTCCTCGGCCTCATGGGCGTCACCGAGCGAGCGGGTGGCCATGGTGTGGACGAGTGCGCCCCAGCGCCGGTAGACGGCCGCGAACGCGGTCTCGTCCGCGGCGCGCAGGCCGCGGGCCAGTTCGTCATCGCACGGCGTCTCCTCCGCCGCCGGGGTGCGGACACCGGCGGATCGCGTGGTTGTGGTCATGGGCTTGTCCCTCCTGCCGTGCATCCCGTGATGGGGCCGGAAAGCCGTCTGCCGAACCGGTCCGGTCGGCAGGCGCCGTAGCGGCCGAGCGCCTGCATGTCAGTCTTGTGAGCTGAAACGACGCACACAACATGCGTCGTTTGTGCGTCGTACTATGGGGAGTATGAGCCTGGGCAGTGACGACGGTGATCACCGCGCCGCGCCGCGTGTCGGCGGGGGGCTGACCACCGGTGAGGTGGCCAGGCGTCTGGGGGTGGCACCGACCACGGTCCGTTCCTGGGACCGCCGCTACGGTCTGGGCCCCACGGCGCATACCGGTGGCCGGCATCGCCGCTGGACCGCCGTGGACGTGGCGCGGTTGGAGCGGATGTGCGCGCTGACCGCGACCGGACTGCCGCCCGCCGAGGCCGCCCGTCTGGCCCTGGACGAGGCGGGTCTCCAGGCGCCTGCCCCCCAGGTGGGTTACGTCCGGTCCCCACTGCCCGCGGCCCGCGGCCGGAGCCGGGCCGGCACCGGCCTGCGCCTGGGCGATGTGCGTCAGGAGTGCAAGGGAGTAGCCCGTGCGGCCCTGCGTCTCGACGCCGCCGCGCTCGACGCGTTGCTGAGCGCCGCGATCGAGGAACACGGCCTGGTCGCGGCGTGGTCGGAGGTGATCATGCCGACTCTGCAGGCGGTCGGCCGCAAGTGGGAGACCTCGGGCGAGAGATACGTCGAGGTCGAGCACTTCCTGTCCTGGCACGTGTCCGGTGTGCTGCGGCGCCATGCCCCGCCCGTGGTCGCCGACCGGCCCGGCGCCACAACGCTTCTCGCCTGTGTCCCCGCCGAGAACCACACGCTGCCGTTGGAGGTCCTGGCCGCCGCTTTGACCGAACGGGGCCTGCCGGTGCGCATGTTCGGTGGCGCGCTGCCCGTCGAGTCACTCGTGGCCGCGGTACGCAGAACTGGTCCGGCCGCGGTGGGTCTGTGGGCGCAGTCGCGTACCACCGCGAGCCGGCCGCTGGCTCAGCACGTGGCCTCGCTCGAATGGGGTGTGCGGGGCGCCCGCAGGAAGCCGGTCGTCCTGACACTCGGTCCCGGCTGGGCCGGGCAGACCGTGCCGGGGTCACCCCACCCGTCCGGGCTCGCGCAGGCTCTCACGGCGGTGGAGTCCATCGCGCTCAGGTGAGGCCGGTCGGTCTGTGTCCGGCGCATCCGCCGACGGCTGGTTCACGGAAGAGAGGGCAAGGAGCGGGAAGCCGCCGGCGTGCCTCGGCGATCAGGAGTGAGACGTGGACAGCAACGGCGCACGGGTGCTGGGGGCCGCCGCCACCGGCGGGCGCTACGCCGTCGAGGCAGTGACGAGGCCCCCCGGGACATCCGCCGCCGAACGGCGTGCCCGGTGAGCCGACCTTCCGGAGCGCCCGACGAAACCTCCGACGTGGTCATCGTCGGCGGCGGCGCGTCCGGGCTCAGTCTCGCGCACCACCTGGCGGAGACCGGTACCTCCACCGTCACCCTGGTGGAAGCGCCGGACGGTCCGCGGCGTCCGCCCGAGAGGACCTGGTGCTACTGGGAGCGCGGCACCGGCGACTTCGCCGAGGCGGTCAGCGCCTCCTGGTCCCGGCTCCGCGTGCACGGCACCGACGGCCGGACGATCACCGTGGACCCGTCTCCGCAGCGCTACCGCATGCTCCGGTCCACGGCGTTCGAACGGCTGGTGCATTCCCGGTTGGCCCGCTCACCCGGCTCCCGCGTCCTGCGCGCCACCGCGGACACGGTGCACGACACGGCCGACGGCGCGGAGGTCCACTGCACGACGCCCGACGGCCGGGCGCTGACACTCCGCGCCCGCCACGTGTTCGACTCCCGCCCGCTGCGCTCCCTGCCACCGGCCCGGACACAGCTGATGCAGCATTTCCGCGGCTGGTTCGTGCGTACCGATGCGGACCGGTTCGACCCCGCCGTCGCCGATCTGATGGATTTCCGGGTCCCGCAACCGCGCCATGGGCTCGCCTTCGGCTACACACTGCCGCTGGCACCGGACCGCGCGCTCGTCGAGTACACCGAGTTCTCCCGTGCTCCGCTGACCACGACGGCGTACGAGGCCGCGCTGGCCCACTACTGCCGCGACATCCTCGGCCTGGGGGCGTTCACCGTCGAATCGGCGGAGCAGGGCGTCATCCCCATGACCGACGCGCGCTTCACCCGCCGCACCGGGCCCGCCGTCTTCCGGATCGGGACCGCGGGCGGTGCCACCCGCCCGTCGACCGGCTACACCTTCGCCGCCGTGCAGCGGCAGAGCAGGGCCGTCGCCGCCGCCCTGCGCGACGGCCGCGTGCTCGTGCCCGCACCGCACGGGCGCCGGGCGCTGGCCATGGACGCGGTGCTGCTGCGAGCGCTGGACACCGGGCGGATCGACGGTCCCGGCTTCTTCACCGGCCTGTTCCGACGCGTTCCGCCGGAACGCCTGCTGCGCTTCCTCGACGGTGACACCTCGCTCAGCGAGGAGTGGAGCATCGGCCTGCGCACCCCCGTGGGCCCCATGCTCCGGACCGCCGTCGAACTCCCCTTCCTGCCCCGGCGTTCCCGGCCCGACCCACGAATCGGAGAGAGCCACCGATGACATTGCTGCGCGACGACGACCTGGCACGCGCCTTCGACCACGCGTCGCACACCTACGACCGCCTCACGGCCCTCAACCCCGGCTACCGCACCGACCTCCTGCGCTCGGCCCGACGGCTCCGGCTGCCCCGGGACGGCGCCGGCCTGCACATCCTCGACCTCGGCTGCGGCACCGGTGCCTCCACCCGGGCCCTCCTGCGAGCCGCACCCCGCGCCCGGATCACGGCCGTCGACGCCTCGTCGGGGATGCTGCGGGGCGCACTGGCCAAACCGTGGCCGGACCACGTGCGCTTCCTGCACCTGACCGCCGAGGAGGTGGCGGCGGCCGGTGAGGAACCGTACGACGCGGTGTTCGCCGCCTACCTGTTCCGCAACGTCACCGACCCGGACGGCGTACTCGGAACCGTCAGGTCGGTGCTCCGGCCGGGCGGACGGCTCGCCGTCCACGAGTACAGTCTCAGCGGCTCACCCGCCCACCGCGCCGTGTGGACGGCCGTGTGCCGGGGAGTGATCATCCCGGCGGGCACCCTCAGCGGTGACCGCGCCCTCTACCGGCACCTGTGGCGAAGTGTCCTCGACTTCGACACGGCCCCCGCCTTCACCGCGCGGCTGACCGGCGCCGGATTCACGGACGTGCGCGCGGCACCCGTCGCCGGATGGCAGACCGGCATCGTGCACACCTTCCTGGCCCGCAGCGGCTCCGCCGCGGCGGGGGACACACGGTGAGCGCCGCGCCGCGAGCAGCCAGGCGGGGCCGCGACCGCAAGGCAGAGATCATGATGCCCGCGCCCGGCCGGGACCGCTTCTACCCTGCGGACGCGCCGGGCGTCGCCGTGATCGGCGGAGGGATCGCCGGTCTCGCCGCGGCCACCCTGCTGGCCGAACGCGGCGCCCGCGTGACCCTCTACGAACGCGAGGAGTCGCTCGGCGGCCGGCTCGCGGGGTGGCGCACCCGCCTCGCCGACGGTTCCGAGGCGACCATGAGCCGCGGCTTCCACGCCTTCTTCCGTCAGTACTACAACCTGCGGGGGCTCCTGCGGCGTACCGATCCCGGCCTCGACCGTCTGAGGCCGCTGCCCGACTACCCGCTGCGGCACAGAAGCGGCCTGACCGACAGCTTCGCCCGCGTCCCGCGGACACCGCCGCTCAGCGCGCTCGGCTTCGTCGCCCTCAGCCCCACCTTCGGCTGGCGCGACCTCGCCGCGATGAACGCCCGGGCCGCGCTGCCCCTCCTGGACGTACGTGTGCCCGAGGTCTACGAACGCTTCGACGGCATGAGCGCGACGGCCTTCCTGGAGCGCGTCCGCTTCCCCGAAGCCGCGCACCATCTGGCCTTCGAGGTGTTCTCGCGCAGCTTCTTCGCCGACCCGCGCGAACTGTCCGCCGCGGAACTGCTGCTGATGTTCCACATCTACTTCCTCGGCTCCTCCGAGGGCCTGCTCTTCGACGTGCCGAACGAGCCCTTCCCCCAGGCCCTGTGGGAGCCCCTCGGCGACTACCTCCGCAGCCTCGGAACGCAGGTCCGCACCGGCACCCCCGTGCACGGCGTCCACCCGTGCGACGCCGGGGGAGTGGAGGTGCGGACCGACAGCGCCGCCGACCGGCACGACGCAGCCGTACTCGCACTCGACCCCGGGGCGCTGCGAGAGGTCGTCGCGGCCTCACCCGGCCTGGGCACCCCCGCCTGGCGCAACGACATCGCCGCCCTCGTCACCGCCCCCGCCTTCCTCGTCTCCCGGCTCTGGCTGGACCGGCCGGTCCGCGCCGACCGCCCCGGATTCCTCGGCACCAGCGGCTACGACGGCCTCGACAACATCAGCGTCCTCGACCGCTACGAGGGCGAGGCCGCCCGCTGGGCCGACCGGACCGGCGGCTCAGTGGTGGAACTGCACGCCTACGCCGTCCCGGCCGGCACCGCACGCGCGGCGCTGCAGAACCGCCTGGCCGAGAGTCTGCGCCGGGTCTACCCGGAGACACGGAACGCACGCGTCGTGGACGGCCGGCACGAATGGCGCTCCGACTGTCCGTTCTTCCCGGTCGGCTCCCACTCCCGACGGCCCACCGTGGTGACACCCCACCCCGGGGTGACGCTGGCCGGTGACGCGATCCGCTGCGACCTCCCCGTGGCCCTGATGGAACGCGCCGCCACCACCGGCTTCCTGGCTGCGGGTACCCTCCTCGCCACCTGGGGCGTCCGGGGACAGGTGCTGTGGACGGTGCCCCGAGCGGGCCGCACCCCCGTGCTGCGGGCACTCGGCACGACCGGGAGTCGCTGACTCACTGCGGCTGGCGGGGTCCTCGCCGGAGAAATCATGTAGGAGGAAGAATGTACCCGCAGGCAGCGGCGATAACCGACAACTGGCCGGCGACCATCATCATGGTGCTCCTCGGAGGCGCTGTCATCGCGTTCTTCCTGATCAGGGGTAAGGGCAAGTAGGAATACCTCGCATGTTGCGTCTGCCCGTGGTTCCGGGAGCCACTGATCGTCGGTGTGGCCGGCTGGGCCTTCTTCCGCATCTGCTGTCGGTCTCCTGACTCCCCGGGCCTTGGAGGAAGACCACGACATCGCGACCGCTGGAGCCGGTGCCCAGGATCTCAGGGTGCCCCTGGCCTATCCGCGGGCGGGCGGAGACGGTCCAGGTCACCAACCGGTACGACACCGCCCGCGCGACGGCCCGGGACCGCATCCACCCGAGGCTGACCAGCCGTACCCCTTGGATCGACCACGCCGGTGAACTCCCCATCACCGAGGGCATGTTGATCCGCTCGTCGACGTCCGCTGGCCGGCGTTCCTGCGCAGGTTCGACATCGAGCACACATTCCGGTTGATGAAGCAGACCCTCGTCCGGACCGGCCCGAAGATCCGCACCCCGAGGCCGGAGACCGCTGGACGTGGCTGATCATCGCCGCGCACACCCAGCTCCGGCTCACCCGTGAAGCCGCGGCGAAGCTCCGCCGCCCCTGGGAGAAGCCGGCCGAGCCCGCACGGCTCACCTGGCCCGGCCCTCTGGCACCGCAAGGGCAAGACGGGGCCGGAGGTCTCCGAACGGCGCGGGATCCGACCGCGTGCGCGGCGCTACCCGGGGAACCGCCCCGTGCGGCGCAGCGCCCAGCGCCGCTCCGCGTACGCCAGGTCGTCGCGCCACAGCCGGCCGGCCGTCCGCCGCATCAGGGGGCGCAGTACGGGCGCGGCGGCCCGCGCGAGGGCGAAGCCGCGTCGGCCCGAGGCGGCGACGACCGCCTCGACCACCGCGGTCCGCGGCCGCTCGTCCGCCTCGCGGGTCAGCGGCGTGGCATGGGTCTCGACTACGGAGGTGGCCCCTTCACCCTCGGTGATGCGCATGACGACCGTACGCGGCCCGGGTGCCGTGAACTCCGCCCGGACCGGCACCACCAGACGGCCGGTCACGCGGAAGGAGACGTCGACGACGAAGGTGTCGTCCTCGTCCGTCGGCGGCCGGACCACTGTCAGGTCGACGAACGAGTACGGGTGGAACCACGAGCCGTGCCACGGGTCGAGCCGGTTGGCGACCACGTCCTGCGGTTCGCACCACCCGACCGCCGTGAACACGGCGTCCACCCCGCTGCCCGCCGCCGGCCGTACCGGCACCACCGGACGCTCCAACGGCTCCTCGCCGCCCACCGCGTCCAGCCGGACCCACACCAGGACCCCGTCGTCGTGGGCCGGATAGGGATCCCAGCCGGCGAACGACCCACCGTCCAGGGCGAGTCCGTGCCAGTGGCACACCAGCGTGCCGCACACCACCCTGCTGTCACGCAGGGGCGCACCGAGGTGGGGGCAGGCGCCCGGTCCGGCGTGCAGTTCACCGGTGTCCGACCGCCACAGCACCACCTCGACACCGCCGACCGTCCTGCCGTACGGGCGGCCACCGGCGCGTACGTCCCGGGAGGCACCGACGACGAACCAGTTTCCGGACCGGCGGGCCGACGCCCGTTTGAGCGCGTCGGCGATCAGTGCCGGGCGTGCCTCCCGCCAGGTGGGCGTCTGCGTCGCCCAGTACGACCGCCTGCGCCGCCGCAACGGCGGTGTCCAGCCGGCCCGTTCCGCTCGGTCACTCATCGCGACGGTCCTTTCGTCGGGATTGCCGCGCCATCCGCCCGGGGCACCCCCCGCGCGGTGCGGGCACCCCACCGCGCGCCCGCGATGCGTACGACTCCGGCGGCGGCCGTGGCCGCCCGGCGGCCGCGGGACACCGCCGCACGGCGGTGCAGCACCGTGTAGTCCTGATCCGCGATCGCGTCGAGAATGCCGCCGTACAGGGTGAACGCGGTGCGGATGCAGGGGCGTGTCCGCGGGTCGAGCAGGGCGATGCCGGGTTCCGCCGCCCGGTACACCTCTCTCGTCATGGCCTCGGCGGCGATCAGCGCCGCGCGGATCCGCGGGTCGCCGCGCCCGGTGCGGCGGCTCCACTCCAGCAGCGGCCGGTCCACGCCGTGGGCGGCGAGCAGGTCGGCCGGCAGGTAGACGCGGCCGCGGTCCAGGTCCTCGCCCACGTCCCGCAGGAAGTTCGTGAGCTGGAACGCCACCCCGAGGTCAGCCGCGTGGGGGGCGGCCTCCGCGCAGGGTACGACCGTGCCGAGGACGGGCAGCATCTGCAGTCCGATCACCGCGGCCGAGCCGTGCATGTAGGCCCGTAGATCGGCGTAGGTCGGGTAGTCCGTGACGTGCAGGTCGCTGCGCATCGAGACCAGGAAGTCCGCGAACAACGCGGCCTCGATGCCGTACCGGTCGGCGGTGTCGGCCACGGCCCGGACCACCGGCTCGGCTCCGCCGCCGGTACGCAGCCCGTGCGCGAGATCGTTCTCCAGGCGGCGCAGCAGCCGGTCGCGCTCCTCGGGCGTGCGGTGCCCGTCAAGGTCGTCCACGATGTCGTCCGCCCAGCGTGCGAAGCCGTACAGCGCGTGCACCGCGCAGCGGCGCTCCACCGGGAGCAGACGCGTGGCCAGGAAGTAGGTCCTGCCGTGGCGGGCGTTGAGCCGCCGGCAGTGGGTGTACGCGGCGCGCAGGGCGGGGTCGGTGATCCCGGCGGCGTCCAGTTCACGACGGGTCATGGGCGTCTTCCGCGGTCGAGGGGACGGGAACGTGTGCTGCGCGTGGCACCGGGCGGGTGCGGGCGGAACGGCGCGGGACGCCCCCGGTGATACGCGCTGCCGCGAGTTTGCCGCTGATGAGCACGGTCGGAACGCCGACACCGGGGGTGGTGCCGCAGCCGGCCAGTACGACGTTGTCGACGTCGCGCACCAGATTGCGCGGGCGGAACGGGCCGGTCTGGGCGAAGGTGTGGGAGACGGAGAAGGGGCTGCCCGCCGCGTGCCCCTGCGCCGCCCAGTCCAGCGGGGTCACCAGCAGCTCCTCCTGGACGCTGTCCGCGAAGCCGTCCAGGCCTCGGCGTTCCAACTCGGCGACCAGCTTGTCCCGGTAGCGCGGCCCCAGGTCCCGCCACGCGCCGGCGGAGGGCCCGACGTCGGTGTTGGGGCAGGGGGCCAGCACGTAGTGGAGGTGTCCGCCCGGCGGCGCCAGGGCGGGATCGTGGGTCGTCGGCCGGGTGATCAGCAGGGACGGGTCGCTCATCAGCCGCCCCGAGCGGGTCAGCTCGTCGAACGTGCCCTCCCAGGCCACACCGAAGGACAGGGTGTGGTGGGCGAGGCCGGGCCAGGTGCGGTCGGTCCCCGCGTGCAGGACCACGGCGGACGGTGAGTGCCGCAGCCCCACCGGGCGCCGGGGCGCGCGCCCCAGCAGCCGGTGCGCGGCGGACAGCTCGCAGGAGAGCACCACCGCGTCGCAGGAGATCCGCTCGCCGGTGGCCAGCCGGACGGCACGGACCCGTCCGGCCGAGCGTTCCAGCGAGGTCACTTCGGCCGACCAGCGGAACGCGGCCCCCGCGTCGGCCGCCGCGTCCGCCATCCCTCGGGGCAGCGCGTGCATACCGCCCTGGGGGAACCAGACACCGGCCACGGTGTCCATGTAGGCGATCACCGCGTAGGCGGCGAGGGCCCTGGCCGGGGCGACCCCGGCGTACAGGGACTGGAAGGAGAAGACCCGGCGCAGGCGGGGGTCGGCCAGGAAGCGGCCGATGCGCCGGTCCAGCCGCCCGAAGCCGCCCAGAGCCGCCAGGCGTGCCAGGTCCGGGTGGAGCAGCTGGAAGGGCGAGTCGAAGTTCGTGTCGATGAAGCGTCGCATCTGCGCCCGGTACAGCCGCTCCAGCCAGTTCCGCAGATCGCGGTAGCCGGCCGCCTCGGCCGGTCCGGCGAACCGTCCGACCTCGGCCTCCATCGCCTCGCCGTCGGTGTGCACGTCGAGGGAGGTCCCGTCCGCGAAGCACGCTCGGTAGGCGGGGTGCAGGGCCGTCAGCTCGACGTGGCGGTCGAGGCTGTCGCCGACGGCCGCGAAGGCCTCGTCGGCCAGGTGCGGCATGGTCAGGACCGTGGGCCCGGTGTCCACCTTGTAGTCACCCAGGCGTACGCGGCCGGCCCGGCCGCCCGGACCGGCGTCCCGTTCGACGACCGTCACCCGGCGGCCGGCGCCCAGCAGGTGCAGGGCACAGGCGAGGCCGGACAGCCCCGCGCCCACCACGACGACGTGGTCCGTCGGCCCCGGTACAGTCCTCACGCGGCCTCCCCGGCGGGCTCCAGTGCCACGCCCGCCGCCCGTTCGACGAGGGTGGCGAACTCCCGCCGTACGAAGGGCTCCGCGCCGGTCCGGTCGAAGTGCCGCAGACTCGTCGCCCCCAGCTGCGTGATCTTGGACTCCACGACGGCCCGCGCCCCGGTCCGCTCCAGTGCCGCCCGCATCCGCGCCACGGCCTCGTCCGACGGCAGGGGTGTGGTCGCGGCGAGTGCGTCGGCCGATTCCTCGTCACCGGAGGCGTCGGCGAGCCGGACACCGACAGCGAGCAGGTAGGTGAGCTTGCGTGTCCGCAGGTCGTCGTCGGCCGGCTTGCCCGTCACGGCCGGGTCGCCGAAGGCGCCCAGGAGGTCGTCGCGGAGCTGGAAGGCCAGACCGGCGCACCGTCCGGCGGAGCGCAGCGCGTCCAGGGCGGACGCGTCGGCGCCGGTCAGTGCCGCACCGAGGGCCAGGGGCCGCTCGACGGTGTACAGGGCGCTCTTGAGGGTGGCGATGCTCACCGCCTCGTCGACTCCTGATGTCCCGGTGGCCTGGGCGTGGATGTCCCGGTACTGCCCGGCGACCATCTCGCCGCGCATGGCCTGCCACTCGCGGTGCAGCGCGGGGCCGTGCGGTGAGCCGAGGGCCGTCTCTGTCAGCAGGTCGTCCGCCCAGGCCAGGGCCAGGTCACCGGCGAGCACCGCGGCGGACGTCGCGAACGCTTCGGGCGGGCCCGTCATCCGTGCGGCCCGGTGCATGCGGGCGAGGTCCACGTGCACCGCCGGTGCGCCACGGCGCAGGGGTGATCCGTCCATCACGTCGTCGTGGATGAGGGCGCACGCCTGGAGGAGCTCGAGGGCCGCGCCCGTACGCAGGACCGCCGTGACGTCGCCCGATCCGCCGGCGGCCCGCCATCCGCACCACGCGAACGCCGTGCGCAGCCGCTTCCCGCCGCGCCGGACGAACGCCGAGACACGGCCGGCGACATCGCGGGCGAACACCGGATCGGTCTGCCGGGCCCGGCACATACGTTCGTCGAGAACACGCCCGAGCTCCGCCTCGACGGCACGGACGGCCTCATGGGCCGTGAGCGGCCGGTCGACCGACCCGGCCGACCCGGCCGGCTCGGCCACCGTGGGCCGCGGTCCACGCATGCGCCACCCCTTCTCACTCCCGGTCACCTGCACACCCATGCTTCTGCCGAGCGCCCCTGTACGGATGCGCCGATTCACCGCTGGGTGTGCGGGCCGTTTCGGGGGCGGCCACAGCACTGAGCCCGGTACCGAATCCGGTACCGGGCTCCACGTTTCTCTCCCGCGAGGCTCAGCGGGTGATCAACTGCTGGGCGTTGTTGTACATGATGTCGTCCTGGGCGGACTCGTCCAGTTCCGCGATGAGCTTGCGGAAGTCGCCGGGGTTGGCCAGGCCCTCCGCGTGCGGGAAGTCGGAGCCCATGACGATGGACTCGTGGTAGCCGAGGCGCTTGACGACGTTCACGATGTCGTCCTCGGGATAGGGCACCACCCGGACGTGCTTGCGGAAGACCTGGCTGGGGCGCTCGTCCAACTGCCCGCCGATCCAGGGACCGTTGCGGCCCATGCCCCGGCTCTTGTCCATGTGGCGCACGAAGTGCGGCACCCACTCGGAGCCGAACTCGGACACCAGGACGTTGATGTCGGGGAAACGGCCGAAGAGGTTGTCGAAGATCAGCGCGGACAGCGTCTCCTCGACGGGGCGCTGGCCGTAGGTGTTCTGCCACTGCCAGGCCGACATCCGGAAGTGGATGGGGTTCGGGTCGTAGCCCCAGGAGGGCGCCACCTGCGAGTTGTAGTAGAACTCGCTGATGTGGTAACAGACGCTGGCCTTGGCCTCGTTGACCAGCTTCCAGAACGGGTCGAAGTACGGGTCGCCGGGCGAGCGGCCGTAGACCGGGCCGGTGGGCAGCAGGATGAAGCGGGCGCCCTGGTTCAGGACGAACTCCAGCTCCTTGACGGCGCTGGGTAGATCGCGCAGTGACAGCAGCGCGGGGGCGTAGATGCGGCCCTGGTGGTTGAAGCCCCAGACCTCGTTCATGTACCGGTTGAAGGAGTGGTAGTTGGCGTAGAGCGGCTCCACGCCCTTCACGTACTCCTCGGCGACCAGCGCCCAGCCGCCCGGGTAGATGATCGTCTGGTCCAGCCCCTGCTCGTCCATGACGCGCAGCCGGGCGTCGCGGTTCTGGTACGACTCGTGCATCGGCTCGAACTGGTACGTCTCCTCGGGATTGCCCGAGGCCATCGCCTTGAGCATCTCCTTGAGCGAACCGGGACGGTAGACCTGCCCGAACTCCGGCTCCAGGCATACGACGATGCGGTCGCCGGCGAGGATCACCTCCCGCCCGTCCGGCAGCGTCACCGGGGCGACCGCCGTGCCGAGGAACTCCTTCGGAAGGTAGCGGGTGAAGGAGTCCCGCTCCTCGTACATGTGCTGGTCGCAGTCGAAGATGGGCTTGCGCTGTTCGGCCATGGCGTCGCCTCCGGGCCCCAGGAACTATTCAGTACGCCTTCTATAATTATCTAACTGATTAGAGAGCGCAAGGGGGGAGTGGAGGCGGGTCCGCCGCGAGGTCGGGCCGGTCAGTCGAGGAGTTCGAGCACCGTCTTGGGTCCTGCGGCGTTCACGACGTCGTCCGCGCTGGAGATGTGCCGCTGCCACAGCTTCTCGGCCTCGTCCGCCTTGCCGGACTCGATCAGGCCGACCATCCGCACATGCGCCCGGTGCCCCTTGAGGGCCTGCGTCTTCTGTGCCTCGGCATCGGCCGCGCCCGCGGTGTACGAGGCGTTGGCCCGGTCGATGATGTTGCGCAGCATGCCGCACAGCAGGATCAGGGTCTGGTTGCCGGTGAGCTCGATCAGCAGGGCGTGGAAGGCGTCCTGCGCGTCGACCAGGGCGAGCGGGTCGTCGAGGACGGCCTTCTCGGCCGCCACCGCGTCGCGCAGCCGCTTGATGTCGTCCGCCGTGTGCTTGGTGGCGAGCTGGCCGGCGCAGGGCGGCTCGATGAGGGCTGCCGCGCGGTAGATGTCGCCCAGGGTGGCACCGCGGTACTCGAGGATCAGTCCGGCGAAGCGGGCGGCGACATCGGCGTCGGGCGCGCTCACCCGGGCACCGCCGTGGGCTCCGCGGCGCACCGTGATCAGGGACTCCGACTCCAGCACCCGGAACGCCTCGCGCAGTGTGGGCCGCGAGATGCCGAACTGCTCCATCAGGCCCGACTCCGGGGGCAGCGCGTCACCGGGCTTCAGCTCGCCCCGTACGATCTGGCGACGCAGATGTGCGGCGACCAGCTCGGCGGTCTTCGGCACCCGCACCTGACGTCCGACCCGGCTGCGGGCGGGGACGGGCACGGTCGCCGTTTCTGCGGTGCGGGCTGCCTCGGCCACGGTGGCTCCTCGTATAGCTAAATGAATCGTCTTAGTGCATCGAGGGTACCAGGTCAAGCCATCGGTGATCTTCTCCTTGCGCGACCTGATCTGGTGCCCTGGCGGTCGTTTGGTATATAGATGATTCATCTATCTATAAAGCCGGTCCAGCCGACGGATACCGCGGGAGTGACCTCGATGACCGAGAACCCGGCCCCGGAGATCCTCACCGATCTCAGCGACGACGGGGTCATGCTGCTGACCCTGAACCGGCCCGAGCGGCACAATGCCTGGACGCTCGAGATGGAGCTGCTCTACAACGAACTGTTCGACCGGGCGGAGCACGATCCGCAGGTGCGGGCCGTCGTGCTCACCGGCGCCGGGCGCAGCTTCTGCCCGGGAATGGACATGAGCGTCCTGGACGCCGCCTCGTCGGGCGCCCGCCCCTGGCCGACGGACCAGCTGCCCCCGCGCACCCGGCCCATGTCCTTCCCGAAGCCCGTGGTGGCGGCCGTCAACGGCGCCTGCGCCGGCATCGGGTTCAACCAGGCACTCATGTGCGACGTCCGGTTCGCCGTACCGCACGCCAAGTTCGCCGCCGCCTTCAGCGCCCGCGGGCTGGTGGCCGAGGACGGCGTGTCCTGGATCCTGCCGCGGCTGATCGGCCACGGCAACGCCGCCGACCTGCTGCTGTCCTCGCGCCGGATCACCGGGACGGAGGCCCTGGCCATGGGGCTGGTCAACCGCCTGGTCGAGCCGGCGGAGCTGCTCCCGGCGGCCCTCGCGTACGCGACCGAACTGGCCCGCTCGGCCAGCCCGTACGCGATGTCCCTCATCAAGCGGCAGCTCGCCGACGACCAGGCGAGGACCTTCACCGAGAGCCGCGACCACGCGGCCGCCCTGCTGGCCACGGCGAAACGCGCCCCGGACTACCGCGAGGGCGTGCGCAGCTTCATCGAGCGCAGGCCCCCGGAGTTCGCGGGGCTGGGGGAGACCCCGGCCGTGGCACCGGCGCTCCCGCAGGAGGCGTCGTCATGACACGCTCCGAACTCCCGCTGCACCGCCGCACGATCACCGTCACCGCGTACGCGGAGGGCGGCGACGAGATCTCGGTCGAGGCGGAACTGAGCGACGTGCGCCCCTGGGCGGAGCCGTCGGCCGACGTCGTCCACCGGATGGTGCTCGCCGTGCGCGTACGTCTGGCCGACATGGTCATCGTGCACGCCGACGCGGACATGCGGACCTTCCCGCACGCCGAGTGTCCGTTGATCACCCCGGTGTTCGACGGCCTGACCGGGCTCAGTGTCGCCGCCGGGTACAACCGGGCCATCCAGGAGCGGTTCCGTGGAGTGTCCGGCTGCTCGCACCTCCACGAGCTGGCCCGTGTGCTGGGCCCCGCGGTGGTGCAGGCGGCCATCTCGGCGAACGCGGGCCTGCGGTACGCCGGCGAGCAGTCCCAGGGCCCGCGCTCCACGGCCGGTGTCCTGAACAGCTGCCACATCTGGGCGCCGGACGGCGTGGGCCTGCGCAAGCTGGACGCGGGTTGGGTCCCGGGCACCGGCCCGCGTCCGGTGCCGCCGCTCAGGACCTTCGAGCAGCCTGGGCCGGGGAATGCGCGCACATCATCGCCGCTCCCGTCGGCTGACTAGCGCCCCAGGTACGCGAGCTCGGGAAAGTGCCGCTGGTACGCGTCCAGCAGGCGTTTGGCGACGGTGTACGAGTCGATCAGCGGGTGGATGGTCAGCGCCTTGACCGCGTGGGCCCGCTCCGCGGTCGTGGCGGCGTGGATCACCGCGCGTTCGACCGCCTTGACGGCGCACACCAGACCCTGGCCGTGGTCGGGCAACGGAGCGCCGGCGATGGGGCGTGCGCCGTTGGCGTCCACGTGGCAGGGGACCTCGATGACGGCGTCGTCGTCCAGGGCGGGGATCCGGCCGCGGCCCCGGACGTTGAGGATGAGCGTGGTGCGCTCGTCCCGGGCGATGGCGCGCATGAGGGCGAGGGCCACCTGCTCGTACCCGCCGGATTCCAGGTCGCAGGAGTCCCGTTCGCCCATGCCGACGGCGTCGCGGTTCTCCGCCATGTAGGTGGTCTCGCGCTCCAGCCGGGTGGCGTCCCAGGCGTTCCAGGCGGCCCGGGGCGCGGTCGGGCCGCCGCCCGGGGTGTCCAGCGAGTCGTAGAAGCGCTGCTGCTGCGTGTGGAGGAAGGCGCCGCGGGTGTGCTCGGCGGCCCGCGCGGTGCCGACCGACTCGCGGTGGAAGTAGTAGTAGTGCAGGTACTCGTTGGGCAGCGCGCCCAGCGTGCGCAGCAGGTCGGCGCCGAAGAGCTTGCCCTCCTCGAAGGAGGTCAGGGCCGCCTCGTTCTCGAACAGGGACGGCAGCAGGTCCCGGCCGTCGGCGTACAGGCCGCACAGCCAGCCCAGGTGGTTCAGACCCACGTAGTCCAGGCTGGTGCGCGCCGGGTCGACGCCGAGCGCCCCGGCCACCCGGCGGCCGAGACCCACCGGGGAGTCGCAGATCCCGATCACGCGGTCGCCGAGGAGAGCGGTCATGGCCTCGGTGACCATGCCCGCGGGGTTGGTGAAGTTGATGACCCAGGCATCTGGCGCCAGGGCGGCGATACGACGGGCGATCTCAAGCGCGACCGGGATGGTGCGCAGCCCGTAGGAGATGCCGCCCGCGCCGACGGTCTCCTGGCCCAGCACCCCTTCCTCCAGGGCGATCCGCTCGTCCGCCGCGCGGCCGGCGAGCCCGCCGACCCGGATCGCCGAGAACACGAAATCGGCCCCCGTGACCGCCTCGTCCAGGTCGGTGGTCAGCGTGACTCCGGGGGCGTCCGGGTGCCCGACCGCCTGGTCGGCCAGGACTTTGCCGATGGTCGTCAGCCGGGAGGCGTCCAGGTCGTACAGGGTCACCTCGGTGACCCGTCCCTCGCCGCGGTCGCCGAGCAGTGCCCGGTAGACCAGCGGGACGCGGAAGCCGCCGCCCCCCAGGATCGTCAGTCTCATACCTCGACCACCTCGACTCCCGCCTCACGCAGACGGCTACCGGTCTTCTCGTCCACCGGGGCGTTGGTCACCACGACGTCGAGTTCCTCAGGACCGCACACCCGGGCCATTCCGGTGCCGGGGAACTTGGCCGCGTCCGCCAGCAGGACCACCTGGGCGCTGGCGGCGATCATCGCCCGCTTGACGGGTACCTCGACGGCGGTGGTGTCCAGCACCTGACCGTCGGGGCGGACCCCGCTGGTGCCGAGGAACAACCGGTCGGCGTGGACCTGCCGCAGGTTGTCCTCGGTGAGGAAGCCGACCAGCGAGCGGTAGTCACGGCGGACCACGCCGCCCAGCAGGATCAACTGGACGTCCTTGTCGTCCTGGAGCTCCTCGTAGACGGCGAGGTTGCTGGTGATCACGGTCAGCGACCGGCCGTGCAGATGGCGGGCCACCCGATGGGCCGTGGTGCCGATGTCGAGCAGCACGGTCTCGCCGTCCCTGACGAGGTCCGCGCACCAGACGGCCAGCGCGTCCTTCGCCTCCACACGGACGCCGGCGACGTCGGCGAACGGGTCGTCCTCGCCCATCACGGGGGCGGCACCGCCGTAGACCCGTTTGAGCAGTCCCTCGTCCTCCAGTTGTACGAGGTCCCGACGGATCGTGGCCTGACTCGCCCCGACCTTCTCGGCCAGGGCGACCACCGAGAGGGGGCCGTCCGCGCGCAGGGCGCGAAGGATCAGCTGGTGTCTTCGGTCAGCGAGCATGCCGCTGACCATACTCGCGAACTCTTCAAACTCAAGCAAAGTCACGCATGAATGTCTCGATACTCGCTTGACCCTTGTCAAAGTCGCGCATCGGGTGCACTCTCTTGCGTAATTCAAGCGAGGTCCGGACCCCACTCCGGTCGGCCGAAGCGGATGAACGGCGTATCCCGCCGCCATGGACGCGTCGGCACCGTCTGAGAGGACCAGCTCACACGCCCCGGGTGGCTGAAGGGTTCCCACCACGCCGATGCTCTTCAGCCACCCGGCCCTCCCGTCACACCCCTCCACGGCTCACGACTCACAGGTCCTGTCGGACATACCGGTTATGGCCGATGCGCAGACCCCGCCCAGAACTAGGAGAAGATCGTGGATCTTTCCCGCAGACGATTCCTTCAGGCCGCCGCCCTGACGGCCGCCGCGGCCGGCGCCACCGCAGCGTGCGGCGGCAGTTCAGGATCGAGCGGCAGCAAGGACGACAAGGACCTGACCCTTTGGTACTGGGGAGGCGCGCTCAGCGACAAGGTGGTCGCCGAAGCCAAGACGCACTTCAGCGGCCAGGTCAAGCTGACCACCAACTCCATCGGCGGCGACTTCAAGCAGAAGCTCACCACCACCCTCGCTGCGGGCGCGGCCGTGCCCGACATCACCGGCATCAAGGGGGAGGACATCGCCTCCTTCCTGCCCAACGGCAGCCGCTTCCTGGACCTGAACGACCTGGGCTTCAAGAAGCTCTCCTCCCAGTACCTGGACTGGAAGACCAAGCTCGCCCAGACCACCGACGGCAAGCAGATCGGTTTCCCGATCGACATCGGGCCCACCGCGCTCTACTACCGCGCGGACCTGTTCGACAAGGCCGGGCTGCCCTCCGACCCCGCCAAGGTCGCGGCCGAGACCAAGACCTGGGACGACTACTACGCGCTCGGCGCCGAACTGAAGAAGGCGTTGCCCGGCACCTACCTGATCAACAACCTCGGCTCGGTGTTCAACATCGCGGTCGGTCAGGGCACCAAGCGGTTCATCGACGAGAACAACCACTTCATCGGCGACCAGGACCACATACGCGCCGCCTGGGATCTCTCCGTCCGCCCCTACCAGCTCGGCCTCGACGGAAAGATCAACGACAACACCCACAACGCCGCCCTCAGCAAGGGCACCCTCACCACCGAACTCGGCGCGGCCTGGCACGCGTTGGACATCGAGCAGGCCGCCCCCAACACCAAGGGCAAATGGCATGTCAGCCCGAACCCCGGAGGTCCGGCCAACCAGGGCGGCTCCTACCTGGCCCTGCCCAAGCAGTGCCGCAACCCCGAAGAGGCATTCAAGATCATCAGCTGGATCCTCAACCCGGCCAACGACGCCCGAGGCTTCACCGACGCCGCCATCTTCCCGGCCTGTCCGGCCGCTTACGCGATGCCGGCCATGACGGGCCCGGACGCCTTCTTCGGCGGGCAGAAGATCATCGAGGTCTTCGGCCCGGCCGCCGAGGCCATCCCGGCCAGCTACGAGGCGCCCGCCGACGCCGCCGTCATGGCCCCCTACCTGACCGAGTTGACCAACATCGAGGCCAAGGGCAAGAAGCCCGACGACGCCTGGAAGGACGCGGTCAGCCAGGCCAAGCAGATCGGCCAGCGGCAGGGAGTGAGCTGACATGTCCTCGCCTCCGGTCACCGGACCCGCCGCGGTGCCCAGGCATCGCGGCGGGCCGGGCCCGACCCGGTTCCGCCCGCGGCGCACCCCGCCCCCGGGCGCCGTACGGGTCAGGCGTCGCGGGGTGCTGTCCCACTGGCGGCAGTACCTGGCGATCTCGCCCTTCTACCTGGTCTTCCTCGCCTTCTCGTTCTTCCCGGTCCTCTACTCGCTGTATCTGGCCTTCCAACGCTGGGACGGCATCGGCGACATGCACTTCGTGGGGCTGCAGGAGTTCCGGTTCCTGTGGAAGGACCCCGTCTTCTGGCTGTCGATCCGCAACACCCTGGTGATCTGGGTGCTCTCCACCGTGCCCACCCTCGTCGGTGCCCTGGTGCTGGCGACGCTGCTGCATTCGGTGCGCCGGTTCAAGGGCTTCTACCGCATCGCCCTCTACGTGCCGAACGTCACCTCGATCGTCGCTGTGGCGATCTTCTTCGGCGCGGTCTTCAGCAACAACTTCGGCCTGGTCAACGCGATCCTGGGCACGGTCGGCATCTCGCCCGTCCCGTGGCTGAGCAACCCGTGGCTGATCAAACTGGTCATCGCGCTGCTGATGACCTGGATGTGGACCGGCTACAACATGATCATCTACCTCGCCGGGCTCCAGACCATCCCGAAGGAGATCTACGAGGCGGCCAAGCTGGACGGCGCCGGCCCCGTCCGCACCTTCCTCCAGATCACCATGCCGATCATGCGGCCCATCATTCTGTTCACCGTCATCATCTCGACCATCAACGGCCTGCAGAGCTTCAGCGAACCCCAGATCCTCTTCGCCAGCGAGGCCGCCAACCCCAGCCTCGGCGGCCCCGGCCAGGCGGGCCTGACCACGCTGCTGTACTTCTACCAGTCGGCCTTCGTCAACAACGACTACGGCTACGGCGCGGCCATCGTGTGGGCCTTCTTCGTACTGATCATCGTGCTGGTGCTCATCAACTGGCGCATCGTGCAACGAGGGAGGAAGACATGACAGCAGCGGGTACGACGCCGGGTCAGGTGGGCACGAGGCGGTCCCGGCGCCCCAGGGGCCTGAGCGCCCACGTCTTCCTCATCCTGGCCGTCCTGATCTCGGTCTTCCCGTTCGTGTGGACGATCATCATGGCGACCAACACCACCCAGGACATCTACAAGAGCCCGCCGAAGCTGACCTTCGGCTCCCATCTGCTGGAGAACATCCGGCACATGCTCAAGACCATCGACTTCTTCGGGTCGATGCTCAACACCATCGTCGTCGCGTCCGTCACCACCCTCCTGGTGCTGTTCGTCGACTCCCTGGCCGCCTTCGCCTTCGCCAAGTTCGACTTCCCCGGACGCAGGGTGCTCTTCGCCGCGCTGCTGGGGTTCATGATGCTGCCGTTGCAGCTGGGTATCCTTCCGCAGTTCATCCTCGTCTCCAAGATCGGCTGGGTCGGCACGCTCAGCGCACTCGTCCCGCCCTCCCTCGCCAACGCCTTCGGCATCTTCTGGCTGCGCCAGTACATCCAGAGCGGCGTGCCCGACGAACTCCTCGACGCCGCGCGCATCGACGGCGCCGGGTTCTTCCGCCAGTACTGGAACATCACGCTGCCCATGATCAAGCCGGGGTTGTCGTTCCTCGCCATCTACGCCTTCGTCAACGCCTGGAACGACTACATCTGGCCGCTCGTCGTGCTCACCAAGCCCGGCCACGTCACCCTTCAGGTGGCGCTCGCCCAGCTCAACGTCGCCCACAACACCGACTACAGCATGGTGATGGCAGGTGTGCTCATGGCCTCCGTCCCGATGCTCGTCGTCTTCTCGATCTTCGCCCGAGGCTTCATCGCGGGGGCGACGGAAGGGGCTGTGCAGGGCAGCTGAGCCGTCGAGGCATCGAGAGAGGTGAGAAATGACGGATGTCGATCCGCCGGGGCAGCCGGGGCCCGGTGAGCACGCTGAGGAGGGGACGGCGGACGGCGTGAAGCGCGGCAAGGTGCTCGTGGTGGGCCTGGACGGGGTGCGCTTCGACCGGCTCACACGCTCGCCGTTCAAGGCGCCCGTGTTGCACGGCATGATTGCCGCTGGCTCGCACGGCACCAGTCTGCTGCCCTACGGCGAGGTGGACGGGCAGGCGGAGGACGGGCCGTCGACCAGCATGGCCTACACCGACTCCGGACCCGGCTGGTCGAGCGTGCTGACCGGGGTGTGGCCCGACCGCCACGGCGTGACCGGCAACGACTTCATCGGCGCCGACTACTCCCGCTACCCCGACTTCCTCAGCCGCGCCGTCACCGCCCGGCCGGGTCTGCGCACCGCGGCCGTGGTGTCGTGGCCCGAACTGATCGACCGCGGCACCCTCGGCCCCGCCATCCACAGGCGGGTACTCCACGACGGCGAGGCAGAGGGCTACGGAGCCGCGGACCGCCTCGTCGCCGACACCGCCGCACAATGGCTCACGGACGGCGACCCGGACGCCGTGTTCGTGTACTTCGGCGCCGCCGACGAAGCCGGCCATGCCACGGGCCCCCTCAGCCCCGCCTACGACCACGCCCTCCGCTCCCAGGACGCCCACCTCGGGCGGCTGTTGGACGTGATCGCCGCCCGGCGCTCCCAGCCACGCCGCGCCGACGAGCACTGGACCGTGCTCGTCACCACGGACCACGGCCACCTCGACACCGGAGGCCACGGCGGCGACACCCGTGCCGAGCGAGAGGTCTTCGTCATCCTCGCCGAACCCGGCGTGCCCGGCGGCACCCTGCTCGACACCCCGCGCCTCGTCGACCTGGCCCCGACCGTCCTGGACCGTCTCGGCGTCCCCATCGACCCCGCCTGGGGCCTGCAAGGGCGCATCCTGCCCAGGCCCCGCTAGGGGCTTCTGGTCAAGGGAACCCGCTCAGTCGACATCGACCGGGCCGTCGTCCCCCTTGCCGTCCTTGCGCG
This sequence comes from Streptomyces canus, assembly GCF_001514145.1. GTDB lineage: Bacteria > Actinomycetota > Actinomycetes > Streptomycetales > Streptomycetaceae > Streptomyces > Streptomyces canus. The sequence goes on along the minus strand of NZ_KQ948656.1, from coordinate 345,897 downwards.
AGTGCAACTGGAGCAGGCCGTTGCCGCTGGCATTGCCGCTGCTCTCCGGCGGACGGCGGCCGTCGGAGGCGTCCTGGCCGTTCAGGTTCTGCCGGACCGAGTCGAGGATCGTCAGGCCCTGGGACACCAGACCGGCGGCGATCTCGCCGAGCCCGTCGGCACCGTTGAGGACGTTTACATTGGCGCCTGCGAGGCCGCCCGCGGCCTCCTTCACGATCTGCGGGAGCTGGTCGATCAGCATCCGGTCGAGCGCGACCCGGTCGTAGGAGGCCGCGGCCTCCGCCTGGATCTTCATCCGCTGTGCCTCGGCGGCGGCGAGCACCCTGATGCGCTCGGCCTCGGCCTCGGCGGGCTTCACGATCTCCGCCACCAGTTGCTGCTGGCGCAGCTTGGCCTGGCGCAGGGCCAGCTCCGTCTGGGCGTCCAGGACCTCCTGCTGGGCGTGGGCCTGCGCCAGCGGCCCTGCCTGCGCGGCCCTCGCCTGGGCGCGGTCCACCTCGGCCGAGTACTCCGCCTTGACCACGGCGGTCTGCCGGGCGTACTCGGCCTGGTTGCGGGCCGCGACCTGCTCCGCCTCGACCGAGGCCTGGGTGGCCTGGGCCTGGGCGATCTGGGCCTGCCGCTGGATGGCCGCCTTGTGCGGGGCGGACATCGCGTCGATGTAGCCGGTGTCGCCGTCGTCGATCGACTGGATCTGCAGCGAGTCCACGATCAGGCCGATCTTCGCCATCTCGGTCTTCGAGGTGTCCAGGACCTCCGCGGCGAGCTTCTGCCGCTCGGTGACGATCTCCTCGACCGTCATCGAGCCGATGATGGCCCGCAGGTGACCGGCGAAGATCCGGCCCGTCAGCACCGACATCTGGTCCTGGTCGGAGAGGAACCGCTGGCCCGCGTTGATGATGCTCTCGTGGTCGTTGCCGACCTTGAAGGCGATGACCGCGCGGACGTGCAACGCGATGCCCTGCCTGGTCACACAGGTCTCGGTCACCTCGGACTCGCACATCGACAGGGTGAGGAAACGGGTCTTGCGGAAGATCGGGAGCACGAACTTGCCGTGCCCCGTCACCACTCGGAACGGCGCGCCCCCCAGTCCCCGCCGTCCCCCCGAGATCAGCATCGCCTCGTCGGGAGCGGGAACCCGGTATCCGAACATGGTTACTCCTCAGCCGGCGCCGGCGGGTTCACCGCGAGCGCGTCCAATGGATCCGCCCACTCGATGACGCCGACCGCGCGGCATCCACGCGACTCGATCACGAGCACGGTCGCTCCGGTGGGCAGGGGATCCTCGGACCAGGCGAGGAAGGTCTCCGAGCCGCCTCTGACCCGCACGAGGATCTCGCCGGGGCCCGCGGATCCGCGGGTTCCGATGAGCAGCTTCCCCGTGCAGCCGATCACGGCCTCGTCCTGCGGCATCACGGCCGTCCTCCATCGTCTGGCCCCAGGATCCCGACGATAGTCCCACTGCGGCCGGGGGCCCAATGGGCATGATGATCCGGCCCACCACGCTCCGCTTGCCCCGGCTCCCAAGCACTTCCCCGGCCGGGTTCTAGCCCGCCGCTGCCCTCGGCTCGCGCGGCAGCCCCAGCACCTTCTCCGCGAGGATGTTCCGCTGCACCTGCGAGGTCCCCGCGTAGATGGTGCCGGAGCGGGCGATCAGGTAGGTCGTCGACCAGGACGCCGAGGAGTTCGCGGCGCCGGGGTCGTCGGTCCGGTAGGTGCGCAGGGGCGGGCGGCCGACCGGCACCTGGCCGTGCAGGCCCATGATGTCCATCGCGAGGTCGGTGACCTTGGTGTGGTACTCGCTCCAGTACAGCTTGGCGATGGACGACTCGGGGCCGGGCTCGGTGCCCTTGAGCCAGCCGGTGAGGATCCGGTAGCCGAGATAGCGCATGATCTCGACCTTGGACCAGCACCAGGCGATGCGCTGCCGGATCACCGGGTCCTGGTCCTTGCCGTACAGCCGCGCCAGCTCGACGAGGCGTTCCACCTCCGCCTTGAAGAGGATCGGGTTGGTCGCCGCCTCCTCCCCGCGCTCCACGCCGAGCAGGCTCTGGGCGACGGTCCAGCCGTTGTCGACGCCGCCCACGACGAGATCGGCGCGGGTGCGGGCGCCGTTGAAGAAGACCTCGTTGAAGTGCAGCTGTCCGCTCATCATGCGGAAGGGCCGCACCTCGACGCCGGGCTGGTCGAGGGGGACGAGCAGGAAGGAGATGCCGCGGTGTCTGGAGGCGTCCGGGTTCGTACGGGCCAGGACGAAGATCCAGTCGCTGTGGTGGGCGCCGGAGGTCCACACCTTCTGGCCGTCGATCACCCACTCCTCGCCGTCGCGCACCGCGCGCGTCCGCAGGGAGGCGAGGTCGGAGCCCGCGTCCGGTTCCGAGTACCCCTGGCACCAGGTGTCCTCGCCGCTGAGGATGCGGGGGAGGAAGTGGGCCTTCTGCTCGTCCGTGCCCCAGCGCAGCAGCGTGTTGGCCAGCATCTTCACGCCGAAGGTGTCCTGCGGCAGCCCGAACGGTACACCGGCCAGCGCGAGTTCCTCCATCAGCACCACCTGGTGGAGCTTGGTCAGTCCCCGGCCGCCGTACTGTTCGGGCCAGGTCAGCGAGAGGTGGCGGCGCTCGGCCAGCAGACGGCGCCAGTCCCGGGCGAAGGCCCAGGCCGCCTCCTCGTCGAGGGCGCCGATGCCCTTCCAGCCCGGCGGCAGTGTCTCGGCGAGGAATGCCCTGACCTCGGTGCGGAACGCCTCGGTCTCGGGGGGATAGCTGATGTCCACCTGCGTACTCTCCTCGTCCGGTCCCGTGCGCACAGCTCCGTCGCTGTATTGATTGTTTCAGCATAATAGGTTATCTATTTGAGAGGAATAGCGTCGAGCCAGGGCGGGCTGACATGGGACTGCTGGACGGCCGCAACGCGGTGATCACCGGCGGCGCACAGGGCATCGGCTTCGAGATCGCCGGAGTCCTCGGCGCCGAGGGGGCGTCCGTCGTCCTCGGCGACATCAACGAGGACGCGGCGGCGGAAGCCGCCGAACGCCTCGCCAAGAAGGGCGTGGCGGCCACCTCGCTGCGCTGTGACGTCACCGACGAGGACGAGGTCGCCGCCCTCGTCGCCCACTGCGCCGACAGCTTCGGACCGGTCGGCGTCATGGTCAACAACGCCGGGATCACCCGGGACGCGACCCTGCGCAAGATGGCTCTCGCCGACTTCCGCGCCGTCGTCGACGTGCACCTGACCGGCGCGTGGAACGGCACCCGGTACGCCGCGGAGGCGATGCGCGCGCACGGACAGGGCGGCAGCATCGTCAACATCTCCTCCATCGCCGGCAAGGTCGGCAACTTCGGCCAGACCAACTACAGCGCGGCCAAGGCCGGACTCGTCGGTCTCACCAAGGCCTCCGCCAAGGAACTCGCCCGGGCCGGGATCCGCGTCAACGCCGTCCAGCCCGGCCTGATCCGCACCGCCATGACCGAGGCGATGCCTCCGGCCGCCTGGGACGCGAAGCTCGCGGAGATCCCCATGGGACGTGCCGGAGAGCCCGCCGAGGTCGCCCAGGTCGTCCTCTTCCTCGCCTCCGGCCTGGCGAGCTACGTCACCGGAGCCGTGGTCGAGGTGACCGGCGGCCGGTACATGTGACCCCTCATGAAAGGCAAGTGCTGATGCCCGCCCTCCTGCGTGACGCGGTGATCTGCGAACCCCTGCGTACCCCCGTCGGCGGCTACGGCGGCGTCTTCCGCGACGTGACGGCGGCCGAACTCGCCGCCACGGTCGTACGCGCCGTACTGGAACGCACCGGCATACCGCCCGCGGCCGTGGACGACGTCCTGCTGGGCCAGTGCTATCCCAACGGCGAGGCCCCGGCCATCGGCCGCGTGGCCGCGCTGGACGCCGGTCTGCCCGTGGAGGTGCCGGGACTGCAGATCGACCGGCGCTGCGGCTCCGGACTGCAGGCGATCATCACCGCGGCCATGCAGGTGCAGACCGGTGCGAGCGACCTCGTGCTGGCCGGGGGCGTCGAGTCCATGAGCCAGGCCGAGTTCTACACCACCGACGTCCGCTGGGGGGTACGCGGGGCGGGCACCACCCTGCACGACCGCCTGGCCCGCGGCCGGGTCACCTCCGGGGGCGCCAACCACCCTGTCCCGGGCGGCATGCTGGAGACCGCCGAGAACCTGCGCCGCGAGTACGCCGTTCCCCGCGAGGAGCAGGACCAACTCGCCCTGCGCTCGCACGAGAAGGCCGTCGCGGCCCAGCGGGAGGGCCGGTTCACCGACGAGATCGTGCCGGTCACCGTACGCAGCCGCAAGGGTGAGACGGTCGTCGACACCGACGAACACCCGCGCCCCGGCTCGTCGTTGGAGAAGCTCGCGTCGCTGCGCCCCGTGCTAGGCCGCCAGGACCCCGAGGCGACCGTCACGGCCGGCAACGCCAGCGGCCAGAACGACGGCGCCGCGCTGTGCGTCGTGACCCACCCCGAGCGCGCCGCCGAACTCGGCCTGCGCCCGCTCGGCCGCCTGGTCTCCTGGGCCGTCGTGGGCGTACCACCCGAGACGATGGGCATCGGCCCCGTACCCGCCACCGCGCGGGCCCTGGAGCGAGCCGGGCTGAAGCTCGCCGACATCGACCTGATCGAACTCAACGAGGCCTTCGCCGCCCAGGTCCTGGCCTGCACGCGTGAATGGGGCCTGACCGAGACCGACTTCGAGCGGTTCAACGTCAACGGCTCCGGCATCTCGCTGGGCCACCCCGTCGGCGCCACCGGCGGCCGCATCCTCGCCACCCTGCTGCGCGAACTGGACCGCCGTCAGGCCCGCTACGGCCTGGAGACCATGTGCCTCGGCGGGGGCCAGGGCCTGGCCGCGGTCTTCGAACGGCCGACCGACGCAACCCACGCTCATGGAGGACGCTGACATGGCCGGACTGATCGCATACGGCGCCTACGTGCCGTACCACCGCCTCGCGAGGACGGATGTCGCAGCCGCCCTGGGCGGCAAGGGAGGCAAGGGAACCCGCGCGGTCGCGGGCTACGACGAGGACACCACGTCCATGGCCGTCGAGGCGGCCCGCGGCGCCCTGGACCGCGACGGCCTGCGCTCCCGCGTCAGCCAGCTCTTCCTCGCCACCGCCGCACCCGCCTACCTCGACAAGACCAACGCCACCGCCGTCCACGCCGCGCTCGGTCTCGACCGGCACGTGCTCGCCGCCGACATGGCCGGCTCCGTGCGCTCCGGCCTCGGCGCCCTGGTCACGGCCGCCCGGTCCCCTGTCCCGACCCTCACGGTCCTGTCCGACCTGCGCACCGGCCTGCCCGGCGGCAGCGACGAGGTCGCGGGCGGCGACGGCGCGGCGGCGTTCGTCTTCGGCGGACACCGCAACGGGGCCCCGGTCATCGCGGAGCTGCTCGCCCACGACACGGTCAGCGACGAGATCCTCGACCGCTGGCGGCTGCCGGGCACGCCCGTCTCCCGGGTCTGGGAGGAGCGCTTCGCCGAGGAGATCTACGTGTCCCTCGCGGACAAGGCGCTCACCGCGGCCCTCGACCATGCGGCGGTCGACATCGGCTCGATCGACCACTTCGTGGTCGCGGGCCTGCACACGCGCGCGTGTGCGGCGGTCCGGCGCACAGCCGGGGTCCGGCCCGAGGCGGTGACCCCGGACCTGGCCGGAGCGATCGGCAACGCCGGCACCGCCCAGCCCGGACTGCTCCTCGCCGACGTCCTCGACCGGGCCCGGCCCGGCGAGCTCATCGCCCTGCTGGTGCTCGGCGACGGCGCCGGAGTCCTCCTGCTGCGCACCACCGACGCGCTCCCCGCGCACCGGGCGGCCCGCCCGGTCGCCGCGCAGATCGCCCAGGGCAGCGCCCCGATGCCGTACGCCACGTATCTGTCCTGGCGCGGTCTCCTCGACCGCGAACCACCCCGCCGGCCGGACCCCGAGCCGCCCTATGCCCCGCCCGCACACCGGCGCACCGGATGGAAGTACGGCTTCGTCGCCTCCCGTTGCGAGAAGTGCGCCACCCGGCATCTGCCGCCGGACCGGGTGTGCACCTCCTGCCGGAGCGTCGACGCCATGACCGACGAGCCGATGGCGCATGTGCGCGGCACGGTCGCCACGTTCACCGTCGACCGCCTGGCGGCAACGCCGAGTCCGCCGATGCTCGTCGTGGTCGTCGACTACGACGGCGGCGGCCGGTTCCGCTGCCAGCTGACCGACGCCACCGAGGCGGACGCCGTCATCGGGGCCCGGGTGGAGATGACGTTCCGGCGCACGGTCACGGCGTCCGGCGTCCACAACTACTTCTGGAAGGCCCGGCCGGTGCGCACGGGCGAGACCGAGGGGACACACTGATGGGCTCGCACGGAATACGGGACCGGGTCGCGATCGTCGGCATGGGCTGCACGCCCTTCGGCGAGCACTGGACCCGCTCGGCGGACGACCTGCTGATCGATGCCGTCGGCGAGGCGGTCACCTCGGCCGGCATCACCCTCGACGACATCGACGCGTACTGGTTCGGCACCCAGGCGTCCGGTGTGTCCGGGCTGACCCTGAGCCGGGCGCTCCACCTGCCCAACAAGCCGGTCACCCGCGTCGAGAACATGTGCGCGACCGGCTCGGAGGCGCTGCGCAACGCCTGTTACGCCGTCGCCTCCGGGGCGTACGACGTGGCGATGGCCGTCGGCGTGGAGAAGCTCAAGGACTCCGGCATGTCCGGGCTGTCCGGCACCGTCATCCCGGGCGCGGGCGACGACAGCCGCGGGGAGATCACCGCCCCGGCGAACTTCTCCCTCCTGGCCCCCGCGTACGCCGCCAAGTACGGCCTGGCGGAGGAGGACATGAAGGACGTCATCACCCGCATCGCCTGGAAGAACCACGTCAACGGGGCCCGCAACCCCCGTGCGCAGTTTCGCAAGGAAGTGCCGCTGGAGCGCATCCGGTCGGCCCCGATCGTCGCGGGCATGCTCGGCGTGTTCGACTGCTCGGGCGTCTCGGACGGTTCGGCGGCGGCGATCGTCGTACGCGCCGAGGACGCCTACAAGTACACCGACAAGCCGATCTTCGTGAAGGCACTGTCCTTCGTCGCCGGCCCGGCGGACGGGCTCCTCGACCCGGAGTACGACTTCACCACCTTCCCCGAGGTCGTCGCCTCCGCACAGGAGGCCTACCGGCAGGCGGGCATCACCGACCCGCGCGCCGAACTCGCCCTCGCCGAGGTCCACGACTGCTTCACGCCCACCGAGTTGGTGCTGATGGAGGACCTGGGCTTCGCCGAGCGCGGTCAGGGCTGGAAGGACGTCACCAGCGGGGCGTTCGACCTGGACGGCTCACTGCCGGTCAACCCGGACGGCGGCCTGAAGGCCTTCGGCCACCCCATCGGCGCCTCCGGCCTGCGCATGATGTTCGAGGCCTGGCTGCAACTGCGCGGCGAGGCACCGGCCGAACGGACGGTGAAGTCCGTGGCCGAGGGACGCTCGCTCGCGCTGACCCACAACCTCGGCGGCGGACCCGGCGAGTGTGTCTCGTTCGTGTCGGTCGTCGGCAGTCAACTCACCGCATAGGGAAGGTGTTTCGACCATGGGGCGACTCGAAGACAAGATCGCCGTCGTCACCGGGGCCGCGTCGGGCATCGGCGCCGCCACCGCGCGTCGCGTCGCGGCCGAGGGCGCACACACGGTGGTCGCCGACCTGAACCTCGACGGCGCCAAGGCGGTGACGGAGGAGATCCGCGCCGCCGGCGGCTCCGCGACGGCGGTCCCGGTCGACCTCGGCGACATCGAGAGCGTGCGGGCCATGGTGGCCGCGGCGGTCGAGACGTACGGAGGTCTCGACGTCCTGCACAACAACGCGGCGGCCACCCACCTGGCCGCCCGTCAGGACCTCGCCGTCGTGGAGGCCGACCCGGCGGTCTGGGACGACACGATGCGCATCAACCTGCGCGGGACCATGGTCGCCATCCAGGCCGCCGTCCCGCACATGATCTCCCGCGGCGGCGGCTCCATCATCAACACCTCGTCCGGGTCCGGGCTTTCGGGCGACCTGCGCAATCCGGCGTACGGCGCCTCGAAGGCCGCGCTCATCAACCTCACCCAGTACGTCGCCACCCAGTACGGCAAGCAGGGCGTGCGCTGCAACGCCATCGCACCCGGGTTCATCGTCACGCCGGCCAGCTCCGGTTCGGCGCACGGGGCGATCCGGGAGGCGATGCTGCGCCACCACCTCACCCCGCGCCTGGGCTGCCCGGAGGACGTCGCGTCGGCGGTCGTCTTCCTCGCCTCGGACGAGTCGGCGTTCGTCACCGGGCACACCCTGCGCGTGGACGGCGGGCTGTTGGCCCACGCGCCGTATGTGGCGGACTTGCGCTCCGGGTGAGGACCTGGCTGATTCCTGTCCCTCATCGGACGGGGCGGCGTTTTTACCGGGTGGCAATTGCAGAGAAATGAACCTTTCCTACGGTCCGGGCACCAGGTGTGATGGTTCCGCTTCTGATCCCCGCGAGGCCGCCGTGACCGATGTGCCCGTCTCCACCCGCCCGCCCGCCGAGCCCCGAGCCACCTCCGAATCCCAGCACGGCCGGCTGGACTCCGCCGCCCTCGGACTGCCGTCCGTGCTGTTCTGCATCGTGACCGGTGCGGCACCGATGACCGCCATGCTGTTCAACGTGCCCGTGGCCGTGATGGGCGGGGGCTACGCGGCGCCCGCCGCGTTCCTGCTGGCCACCGTGGCCCTGACGGTCTTCTCCGTCGGCTACATCGCGATGAGCCGCCGGGTGACGTCCACCGGCGGGTTCTACACGTTCATCAGCCGCGGCCTCGGCCGCGTCACGGGTGTGGGCTCCGGCGTACTCATCGCCCTGTGCTACATCGTCTTCTCCGCCGCCGTCATCGGCGTGATGGGCTACTTCGCCGCCACCAGCGTGGAGGAGTGGACCGGAGTGTCCGTCCCGGTCGCGGTGTACATGTTCGGCGGGCTGGCGGTGATGAGCCTGCTCGCCTGGTTCCACATCGAGCTGACCGCCAAGGTCCTCGGCGTCCTGCTCGTGTCGGAGGTACTGGTCCTGCTGGTACTGGGGATCGGCGTCATGATCGACGGCGGGGCCCACGGCCTCTCTGCCGCCCCCCTCAACCCCGGCGAGCTGTTCGGCAACGACGACGCGACCAATGTCTTCGGCTCGGCGGCCGCCGGCGTGGCCCTCTTCGCCGCCTTCTGGTCCTGGGTCGGCTTCGAGATGGCTCCCAACTACGCCGAGGAGTCCCGCGACCCGCACAAGATCGCGTCGCGCGCGACCTACGGATCGGTGATCGGCCTCGGCGTGTTCTACATGTTCGTGTCCTACGTCTACGTCACCGGATGGGGCCTGCCGGAGTCCGTGCAGGCGGTGAAGGACCAGTTCGCGGGCAAGTTCGCCTCCGCCTTCTACCCGCTGTCCGACCGGTACGTCGGCTCTCCGCTCACCACGGCCATGGAAGTGCTCGCGATCACCAGCTCCTTCGCCTGCGCCATGGCCTTCTACAACACCGGTGCGCGCTATCTGTTCTCGCTCGGCCGGGAAGGCGTCCTGCCGCCCGTCCTGGCCCGCACCTCGCGCCGGCACAGCCCGATCGTCGCGGCGATGACCGTGAGCGCCGCGGTGGGCCTGTACGTGCTGGCGTTCGTCATCTACGACTCCAGCGCCGAAGGAGCCCTGCTGAAGCTCGGGACCTGGTCGCCGCTGCTCGGCGTGCTGGGCATCCTGGGCGTGCAGGCCCTGGCCTCGGCGGCGATCATCCGCTACTTCCTCACCACCGCACGTGACGGCTTCCACTGGTTCGCCACGCTCGTCGCTCCGGTCCTCGGCGGCGCGGCGATGATCGGCGCCTGCTATCTGCTGATCGACAACCGCAGCGTGCTGGCGGGCGCCGAGGACGTCCCGTTCATCACCTACCTGCCGTGGATCGTGCTCGCCATGTTCCTGGCCGGTGTCGTCATCGCCGTCGTACTGCGCTCGCGCAGCCCCGAGAAGTACGCGGCCCTCGGACACTTCGCGCTCGCCGACCCCGACGTGGAAGACGCCGCGGGCGATCCGGCCGTGGCCGTCTCATGACCACGACCACCGCCGTCGGTGACCCTGCCGAGGCCATCGGCCCCGCACGTCCCGCGCATCCCCTCGAGCCGCTGTCGGCCCCGGAGATCGCGGCGGCCGCCGGACTCCTCCGCGAGGCCAGAGGACTCACCGAGACCGCGCGCTTCGTCTTCGTGACGCTGCACGAGCCGCCCAAGCCGGCCGTCCTCGCGTGGCAGCCCGGTGAACCCCCGCTGCCGCGCGAGGCGTTCGTCCTGCTGTACGAGCGCGGGGAGCGGCGCACCTACGAGGCGGTGGTGTCGCTCACCGCCCGCGAGGTGGTGTCCTGGCAGCACATCGAGGGCGTTCAACCCCCGATCATGGACGAGGAGTTCAACGCGTGCGAGGACATCGTGCGCGCCGATCCCCGGTGGCAGGAGGCGATGCGCCGCCGCGGTGTCGAGGACTTCTCCCTGACGATGGTCGACCCCTGGGCGGCGAGCTGGACCGGGTCCCAGGACGCCCCGACGGCCCGGCGCATCGCCCGCCCGCTCACCTGGGTCCGCTCCGCGCCCGGCGAGCACGGCTACGCGCGCCCCGTCGAGGGCCTCGTGGTGGTCGTGGACCTGGACGAGCGCAGGGTCGTCGAGGTCGAGGACCACGGCGTCGTACCGTTCCCGCCCCGGCCCGGGAACTACGAACCGGAATTCCAGTTCGAGCCGGACAACGTCCCGGCCTTCCCGGCGTACCGCGACGACGTGCGGCCCATCGAGATCACCCAGCCGGAGGGGCCCAGCTTCTCGGTCGAGGGACACGAGGTGCGCTGGCAGAAGTGGCGCCTGCGGATCGGCTTCACGCCCCGTGAGGGCCTGGTACTGCACCAGGTGGGCTACGACGACCGGGGCACACTGCGCCCCGTGCTCTACCGCGCCTCCCTGTCGGAGATGTACGTCCCCTACGGCGACCCGGCGCCGACCCACCGCTTCAAGAACGTCTTCGACCAGGGCGAGTACGGCGTCGGATGGCTCGCCAACTCCCTCACCCTGGGCTGCGACTGCGTCGGGCACATCCAGTACTTCGACGGGGTGGTGAACGACCAGGACGGCGCCCCGGTCACCATCCCCAACGCGGTGTGCATGCACGAGGAGGACGCCGGAATCGCCTGGAAGCACACCGACTTCCGCACCGGCGCCGTACAGGTGCGGCGCCGGCGACGGCTGGTCATCTCCATGATCGCCACGGTCGGCAACTACGAGTACGGCTACTTCTGGTACCTCTACAACGACGGCACCATCGAGTACGAGGTCAAGCTCACCGGCGTCATCTCCACCGGCGCGCTGCCCCCCGGCGAGAAGCCCCGGCACGGCACGCTCGTGGCGCCCGGCCTGTACGGGCCGCACCACCAGCACTTCTTCTGCGTACGGCTCGACATGAGCGTCGACGGCCCGGAGAACACCGTGGTCGAGATCGACTCGGTGGCCACCCGCCGGGGCCGGAGAATCCGCACAACAACGCCTGGGAGACCCGGCGGAACGTCCTGGCACACGAGTCGGCGGCCCAGCGGCAGATCGATCCGCTGAAGGCGCGGTACTGGAGGATCGAGAACCCTCAGAAGCTCTCCGGGCTCGGCGAACCGGTGGGGTACACGCTGATGCCGGGAGGCAACACCGTGCCGATGTACCCGCCGGAGGCGCTGTTCGCCCCCCGCGCCGGATTCACCGCGAGCCATCTCTGGGTGACCGCCTACGATCCCGCCGAGCGCTACGCCGCCGGTGACTACCCCAACCAGCACCCGGGCGGGGAGGGACTGCCCGCCTATGCCGCCGCCGACCGTCCGCTGGAGGACACCGACGTGGTGGTCTGGTACACCTTCGGCGCCCACCACGTCGTCCGCCCGGAGGACTGGCCGGTGATGCCGGTCAGCACCATCGGCTTCATGCTCAAGCCGAGCGGCTTCTTCGACGGCAATCCGGCCCTGGACCTGCCGCCGAGTGAGAGCGCGCACTGCCACACCGACGACGCCGCGGCCTGCTGCTGACCGCGCCCCCTGCGCTTCAGGCGCTCACGGTGTCCTCGTCCGCGGCTTCGTCCGCCGCCTCGTCCGGCGTCAGGTCGCCCAGGTAGGCCGCCCGGACCGCCGGATCGCGCCGTACCTCCTCGGGGGTGCCGGCGCAGATCCGGCGGCCGAAGTCCAGGACGACGACCTGGTCGCAGACGCTCATCACCATGTCGACGTCGTGCTCGACGAGCAGCACGCCCATGCCCCAGTCCTCGGCGAGTCGCCGTACCAGGTGGGCCAGTTCCCGGGTCTCGTCGTCCGACAGGCCCGCCGCCGGTTCGTCGAGGAGCAGCACGGACGGCGAGGCCGCCACCGCGCGCGCGATGGCGAGCAGCCGGCGCTCCCCGTACGACAGGTCGTCCACCGGGCGGTCCAGGCTGTCCTGGAGACCGAACTCCCGTACCGCGACGAGCACATGGGCAGGGAGGGGGCGGCTGCCGGGACGGATCAGGTCCGTGAGGTACGCCCACCGGCCGGGGCGGTCGCAGGCCGCGTACAGGTTGTCCAGGACGGTCATGTCCTCGAACAGCTCCAGTGACTGGAAGGATCGGCTCAGCCCGGCGGCGGCCCGCCGGTGGACCGGCAGCCGGGTCGCGTCCCGGTCCCCGAGGCGCACACTGCCCGACGCGGCCCGGGTGAAGCCGGTGACCGCGTCGATGGCGGAGGTCTTGCCGGCGCCGTTGGGACCGATGAGCCCCACGACCTGGCCCGGTCCGACGTCCAGGGAGAGCCCGTCGACGGCGACGACACCGCCGTAGCGGACGGTGAGGTCCCGTACCTGGAGGGGGACCGGGGCAGCCCGGGTCACGGCCGGGGCGGCTGACGGCTCGTCCTTCGGGACGGTCGCCGGCCGCGTCGGGGGCAGCTTGCGCCGGCTCCCGGCCGCCCGTGTGCCGAGCCCCTTGCCGATGCCGTCCTGGTTGCCCACCAGCGTCAGCACCAGGATGATTCCGCCGATCAGCGGCATCCACTCGCTGAGCCCGGGCAGTACGAGGTCCCCGAACCGGGCGCCCACCGTGCCCGCGGCGAAGGTCGCGCCGAACAGGGGACCGACGAGGTAACCGACACCGCCGATGACCGCGAGGCCGAGCGCGGTGATGGAGCCGAAGCTCGCGAAGTCGGACAGGACGACCGAGGTCGAGCGGAAGCCGGTGAGCACTCCGGCGAGCGCGGCGATGGCCGCGGACAGGCCGAAGGCGTAGAGCTTGGCGGCGCGGACGTCGATGCCGAGGGCGGCGGCTGCCCGCTCGTTCGCCCGTACGGCGATCAGCCGGCGGCCGGTGCGGCTGCGCCGCACGTTGGCGACCACGAGCGTGGTGGCGACGAACAGCACGAGCACCACGGCGGCGTACCGCTGCGGATGGTCGACGCCGGAGATGCTGATCCCGAAGAGTGTCTGCTTGCCCACCGCGATGCCGTCGCTGCCGGGGGTCGTCGACAGATCGGTGTTCTGGAAGACCATCGCCTCCAGCGTGGTGCCGAGGCCGAGCGTGATGATCGCGAGATTGACGCCGCGGGTGCGGACCGCCGGGAGCGCGAAGAGCAAGCCGATCGGCACGGTACCCAACACGCCTGCCAGCAGGGCGAGTTCGAACGGCCAGCCCCAGTCGGCCGCCGCGTGTCCGGCGAGGAAGGCGCCGGTCCCGGCCAGGGCGTAGGCCGCGAGAGAGACCTGTCCCGCGTACCCGGTGACCACGACGATCGACAGGATGATCAGTGACAGCACCAGGGTGGTGGTGATCGCGTCGGCCCACAGTGGCGTCGCCAGGCTCACCAGCGACAGCCCGGCCACGACGGCCAGCGCCAACGGCAGGGGACGGACCTTCCCGGAGCCCAGTCCGGGCAGCCGGTCCAGGAACGTGCCGCGCAGCGGCAGCGCCCGGCCGCGTGCGACCAGCACCAGGGCGATGAACAGGAAGGGAACCGAGGCGGCGAGCCCGGTGACGTCGGAGCCGAAGCGGGTCAGTTCGGACTGCACGACGCCGATGACCAGGCCACCCGCCAGCGTGACGGGGAACGACGAGAATTTGCCGACCAGGGCGGCTGCCAGGGCGCTGAGCAGGAGGGTGGTCAGCCCGGTCACCGACAGACCGATGACCGGCACGATCAGGATGCCGGTCAGCCCCGCGAGCGCCGATCCCAGCGCCCAGTTGCCGGTGGCGATCAGGTCCGGGGACCAGCCGAGCGAGGCGGCCGCGCCCTCGTTCTCCGCGACCGCGCTGGTGCCCAGGCCGAACAGGGTGCGCTTGTAGAGGAGGTGGAGGAGCACGGTCACGGCGAACGCGATGCCGATCAGCCACATGCGGTCCTCGGAGACCGTCGCCCCGGCGATCGTCAGCAGCTTGGTGGGCAGCTTGCCCGGCACCAGCTCCAGGCTGTCGCCGTAGCGCTTGACGGCGATCGCGGTGAGCACGATGAAGACCGCCAGGGTGCCGACCAGGCGGGCCAGCGAGGAGGCTCTGCGCAGCGGGCGGAGCACCAACAGGTGGGTCAGCACGCCCAGCACCGCGGAGGTGAGCACGCCGCAGGCGGTGGCGGGCCAGTACGGCACGCCGTGCTGGGTGGCGAGCTCCCATTGGACATAGGCCCCGGCCATACCGATCGCGCCGTGCGCGAAGTTCAGGACGCCGGAGCCCCGGTAGACCAGCACGATGCCGTGCGCGGTGAGCGCGTACAGGGCCCCCAGACCCAGGCCCAGCAGCGCGAAACGCAGGACGTCGTCCATCGAGGAACCTCCCAGAGTGCGGGACCAGACAGTGCATTCATTTAAATAATTGTGCCGAGAGTACTTCACTAACTGGAAAACGCACCCCATGCTGTTCGGCATCTCGACGACGAGCACAGCGGAGGAACCATGAACCACTCACGCCGACGCAGAACAACCGCAGCGAGCGCCCTCGCGGTGACCGGAGTCCTGCTCGCCGCCGGCTGCGGGGGAGAGGCGTCCGGCAGTTCGAAGGAGGAGACCTCCACCTTGAAGGGCACACCGGTCAAGGTGATGGTCTGGGCGCCGGAGGACACCCAGGGCAGCGCCCAGCCCGGAGTCCGGCTCACCGCCCAGGCGTACGAGAAGTGGATCAACGCCAACGGCGGGATCAAGGGCGCTCCGCTGAAGGTCCTCACCTGCAACGAGAAGGGCAACCCCGACGAGGCCGAGAAGTGCGCCCAGCAGGCGGTCGCCGAGAAGGTGGTCGCGGTGGTGGGTTCCTACAGCCTCGCCGGTGATCGCTACATGCCCATCCTGCAGAAGGCAGGCATCCCGTACCTCGGCGGTACCGGAGTCTCGGCGGCGGAGTTCTCCAACCCGCTGTCGTTCCCGGTCAACGGCGGCACCCCGGTGATCTTCGCGGCCCACGGGCGGCAACTGGTGGAGAACGGCTGCAAGAAGATCTCCGGCGTGCGCTACGACGTGGCCGCCGCCGCCGTCGTCTCGCAGTTCCTCACCGTCGGCGCGGTCTCCGCCGGAGCGCCGGCACCCAAGGACATCAAGGTGCCGCTCACCGCCACCGACCTCGCCCCGCAGGTCGCCGCCGCGACCAAGGGCAGTGACTGCGTGAGCGTCATCATGGGCACCGCCTCGGGCCTGTTCGTGAAGTCGTACGTGCAGTCGGGCGCCAAGACCAAGCTCGGCAGCGTCGTCGGCAACCTGACCCCGCAACTCGCCGAGAGCACCGGCGGAGCCGGCGGCCCGCTGGAGGGCGCCGCGATCACCGGCTACTTCCCGCCCACCTCCGACGCCGCCTGGAAGGACTTCCTCGCAGCCACCGACGGCGACAAGGACATCGACACCAGCAACGGCGCCAACGAGACGACCTGGGTGGCCTTCAAGGTCTTCACCGAGGCCGCCAAGAAGCTCCCGACGATCACGGCGAAGGCCCTGGTGCAGGAACTCGACACCGCCCCGGGCATCAGCACCGGCGGACTGACCCCGCCGCTGAGCTGGAAGGCGTCCACGGCCCTGCCGATCAAGGGCCTCAACCGCATCCACAACACCACCGCCACCGAACTGACCATCCGCGACGGGAAGATCGAGTGGGCCAAGCCCGGATCGACTTTCGTCGACGTCCGCAAGGTCCTGACGGCCCTGCCGTCCAGCTGAGGAGCAGGCCCGTGCCGGACACCGACGCACCCCTGATAGAAGCACGCTCTCTGTCCGCCGGATACGGCAGCCAGCCCGTCGTACGCGACCTCGACCTGGAGGTCCGGCCCGGCGAGGTCGTCGCCCTGCTCGGCCCCAACGGGGCGGGCAAGACCACCACCCTCCGGGCGCTCTCCGGCAGCCTCGCCCCGATGGGCGGCGAGGTGCGCTGGCTGGGCGACCCCGGCCGCTCACCGCTGCACCGCCGGGCCCGCCAGGGCCTGGCGTACGTCGGGGAGCGGGCGGTCTTCACCCGGCTCGACACCGCGGACAACCTGCGGGTCGGCCGGGTGAGGTCCCAGCAGGCGCTGGAGCTCTTCCCCGAGCTCGAAAAGCGCCTCAGAACCGGCGCGGGCATGCTGTCCGGCGGCGAGCAGCAGATGCTGTCGCTGGCCCGCGCCCTGTGCCGCGCGCCCAAGCTGCTCCTCGCGGACGAACTCTCCCTCGGTCTGGCCCCGTTGGTGGTCGACCGCCTCCTGCGCGCGGTGCGCGAGGCGGCCGACCGCGGCCTCGGCGCGCTGCTGGTCGAACAGCACGTGCGCAAGGTGCTGGACATCGCCGACCGCGTGTACGTCCTGCACCGCGGCCGCGTCACCATGACCGGCACCCCGAAGGAACTGCGCGGCAACCTCGACGCGATCGAGTCGTCGTACCTCGCGCAGACCACAGCGGAAAAGACAACGTACGCAATTGATTGAGGTGAACGCTGTGCCAGGCGCACGCGAGCAGATCCGATCCCTCGTCCTTTCCGGCGACACCTTCGACCAACCCGCCGACGAACTGAGGGAGTTGCAGCTGGAGGCCGCCCGGGAGACCTTCACCGCCCACCGCGAGCGAGTTCCGCTGCTGCGCACCCGGGCGGCGGAGACCGGAGTTGACGAGGTCACCGGCCTCGACGACCTCGTACCGCTGCTCTTCTCGCACACCAGCTACAAGTCCTACCCCGTCTCCCTCATCACCGCCGGCCGCTGGGACCGGCTCCTGCGCTGGTACACGACCGTGTCGGCGGTCGAACCCGGTGACGTCGACATGGACGGCGTCCGCGACATCGACGAGTGGACCGACCGCATCACCGCCGCCGGCCACCGCCCGTACATCACCAGCGGCACCTCGGGAAAGGTCTCCTTCCTCAACTGCGACGCCAGTGACCTGAGTTTCCTGCACGACATCCTGGAGCACCTCACCTGCTGGCCCGACCCCCTGCCCCCGAAACCCACTCGCCGCGGCTATCTGCTCGCACCCGCGAGCGGCCCGATGCGCTCGATCGACGGCTTCCGCTGGCACGCCGACGTCTTCGCGCAACCCGGTGAGACCCGGCTGCTCACCGAAGACGCGATGCGGGTGTCCGAGCTGATGAGCAGCGCGCTGCTGCGCCGCCGGATCGCGGAGGGCGCCGCCACCCCACAGGAGATCAGCTCCTTCGAGACGGCCTCCGAGTCCCGCGAGGGGGAACTCGGCGCGGCCATGGCCCGGATCGTCGACGACATCGCCGCGCACCGCGACGAGCCGCTGCTGATCGCCGGCATGAACAACCAGCAGTTCACCCTCATCCAGGCCCTGCGCGCCCGCGGCGTGCCCGACGGGAGCCTGCACCCGGACACACTGGTGCTCAGCGGCGGCGGCAACAAGGGCCGCGCCCTGCCCGACGACTACCAGCAGCAGCTCACCGCCTTCTACGACGGTGTACGCCGCGTACGCAGCTACGGCATGACCGAGCTCCAGGGCTCCTGCCTCGCCTGCGAGCAGGGCAACTACCATGTGCCGCCCTGGGTGATCCCCCTGGTGCTGGACGAGCCCGGTGAGAAGCTGCTCAACCCCGAACAGGGAGTGGTGGAAGGGCGGTTCGCCTTCCTCGACGTCTCCCTGGAGGGCCGCTGGGGCGGCCTGATCAGCGGCGACCGGGTCTTCGTGGACTTCTCGCCGTGCGCCTGCGGCCGCCCGGGACCGGCGGTCCTGCCGGACATCCGGCGCTACGGCGACCTCGGCGGCGACGACAAGATCACCTGCGCCGCGACACTCGACTCCTACGTGCGGGGGATGATCCACTGATGAGCGGTACGACACTCGACGACACCGCGGCCGCCCCCGTGACCGTCGTCCACGTGATCCGCGGCGAGGCCGACCAGGGTTCCCCCGTCGACCTCGGCCGGTTCACCGCACCGGCTCTCGACCTGGACCGCCTCGTGTGGCCGCGCTCCGAACCGGGTCCCGCATTCGATGTGCCCGTGGCGGAGATCGTCGACCTGCTGGTGGAGACCGGCGAGGCCCTCAAGGCGGACCGCGGAGGCCTGCTCGCCGAAGCCCTGGAGCGGATGGTCCCGGTCAGCCCGCTGCCCGCGGAGGTGCTGGAGCGCGCCTACGCCGTGCTGTGGCGCAGCTTCCAACGGCCCGGCCTGTACGCCCAGATCGACCACGAACTCGGCGGTGCGGACGTGCTCGACGGCTGGCGCGAGGTACGCCTGCCCGACGACCGAGTCGCGGCCACCCGGGCGTTCCCGCCGCGCCTGGTGCACATCATCGCCGGCAACGCACCAGGAGTCGCGGCGATGTCCGTCGTGCGCGGCGCGCTCACCAAGGGCGTCAACCTCCTCAAACTGCCCTCGAACGACCTGTTCACCGCGACCGCGATCCTGCGCACCATGGCCGCGGTCGCCCCCGGGCACCCGGTGGTGCGGTCGTTCTCCGCGGTGTACTGGCGCGGCGGCGACGAGGCGGTGGAGAGCGTGCTGTTCCGCCCGCAGTTCTTCGACAAGCTGGTCGCCTGGGGTGGCGAGTCCACCATCCGCAGCGCGCTGAAGTACGTCGGCCCGGGCTTCGAGCTCGTCTCCTTCGACCCCAAGACCTCCATCTCGATGATCGGCCGCGAGGCCTTCGCGTCCGAGGAGAGCCTGGCCCGGGCGGTCGACGCGGGCGCCGCCGACGCCACGTTCTTCAACCAGCAGGCCTGCGTGGCCAGCCGCTTCCAGTTCGTCGAGGGGTCCTGGGACGACGCCGACCGCTACGCCGCCCTGCTGTGCGAACGCCTGGGCGTGGCAAGGGAGTTCAGCTCGGCCGGCGGCCCACGGGTCGCCGCGGAACTGCGCGAGGAGATCGACGTCCTGCGGTCCATGGAACCCGAGTACCGGGTGTGGGGCGGCTACGACGGCCAGGGCCTGGTCATCCGCTCACCGGAACCCGTGGACTTCCACCCCGACGGGAAGATCGTCGACGTCGTCCCGGTCGCCGCCCTGTCCGACGCCGTCACCCATGCCGGGGTCGCCACCCAGACGGTCGGCGTGTACCCCGACACCCGCAAGGCGGAACTGCGCGACGCCCTCGCCTGCGCCGGCGTGCAACGCGTGGTCTCCCTCGGCAGAGCGGGCGGCATGCCGCCCGGCCTCTCCCACGACGGCTTCTACCCCTTGCAACGGCTCATGCGCTGGGTGAACGACGAGTGACGGCTTCCGCCGAGGCGAACCCGGCGCTCCGCGTTCCGCTCGGAAACCGGCCACCTGGAAGTAGGCGGACACCGGCGCCGGTCTCACCTTCGCGCGGGACGAAGAGCGCCTTCACCGACCCGCGGCTTCGCGCGGCGTGGACCGGCTCACCGGCGGCGGACGTCAGGGGCGGGGGCGCAGTTCGGGTGCGCTGGGTGGCCGACCGGTGAGGTTGGTGATCAGTTCGGTGCACAGGTCGCGGAGTTTGATGTTGCGGTGCTGGGAGGCGGAACGCAGGACACCGAAGGCGTCCTTGGCGGTGCACCGGCGCTGTCCCATGACGACGCCGAGAGCCTGGTCGATGACGCTGCGATGCCGCATGGCCTGTTGCAGCTGGTCGGCGAATTCCTGCGTGTCGGTGATCCGCTGGGCCAGTGCGACGGCGCCCGTTGCCTGGGCGGCCAGGGTGCGCAAGGCGGTGAGATCGGCGTGTTCGAACGCGTCGGGCGGAGCGGCATACAGGTTCAGAGCGCCGGCGGTGTGGGTGTGGGCGGCGATCGGCAGGGAGAGCGAGGAGCGGACCCCGCAGGCGGCGGCGTACACGGGGTAGTCGCCCCACCTCGTCTCCATCAGCATGTCGTCGACGCGGAGTTCCTCGCCGGTGCGCAGGGACTGCAGGCAGGGGCCGTCGTCCTGGCCGTACTGCTTTTCGTCCAGCTTGGTGGCCACGGTCCCGGCGCTGACCACGGTCAGCGGCCGGCCGTCCCGCTCCAGCGTGAGCCCGGTGCCCAGGGCACGGGAGAGTTCGAGGGTTGCGTCGGCCAGTGTCTGCAGGAAGTCCTCGAGGGAGTCGGTTTCCAGCAGCCACTGCGTGATGTGGCTGCTGTCATAGGCGTCGTCGCTGCTCATCAGGGGTTCCTTCGCAAAGGCCCGCGGCCTTACGGGTCGGCATCTTCTCGCGCCACCAAAGGCGACGAAGTCCAACCTCCGAAGGAACACCTCCAGTGCGACCACGGCCTCACGCCCGGTGAAACGACCCGGCGCGGCGTGGCCTCCTGCTCCCCTCGAGTACCACGTTGCGCCCCGTGGAACCTGTGAGACCGGAAGACCAAGCCGGAGCTCAGTCGCGCGACTGCTGCATCGCGCCGGCGGAGGGGCACGGCACGATGGCCGTCACCGTCTTTCCCGCCGCTTGAGTGCACACCCGCACCTTGAGCGACAGCTCCTGCACCACCGGCCAGCCGAACCCGCCCGGCTTACCGACATCCCAGGGCCGGGCCAGCGGCGGAACCGAGCTGGCGTCGCGCACCTCCACCGTCACCGTCCCCGGGCCGGCCTCCAGGCGGAAGCCAGTCATTCCACCGGCAAGGGAAACACGCCATCGCGACCTCCGGCAGTTCGGCGCTCGTACGCCCGACCGCCTGCCCTGGCCCCGACCGATCACACCGGGAATCAGCGACAGGCACACCGAAACGCGCCGCGATCCACACTCCGGCTCCAGCAGGTCGGATGATCACCGGCTCGTCGGTCTGCCCGCGGACTGGTCTGCCCGCATGCCCTCGCGGTCTTCGAGGGCGCTGATGGCGGTGGCAGCGAGGCTGTGGGTGATGTGGCCCCGCATCAGCTGGGCTGCGTCCGCGGCGCGGCCGTCCACGATCAGGGAGACGAGTTGGTGGTGCTCCTGCAGGTCCCGGGTGCGGGGTTCGTCACCGGGCGGGAGTTCGAGGCCGAGGCGCCGATAGCGGTCGGACTTGTCCCACAGGTCGTACTGGCCGCCGTCCTCGGCATCGCCGTCGGCATCCTCGCGCCCGGGCTGGGTGAGGACCTGAAGCCGCTCAACGACTGGTTCATCGCGGCCGTCAAGATGATCGTGATCCCGGTCGTCTTCTGCGTGGCCACCACCGGCATCGCCTCCATGGACAACCTGCGCAAGGCCGGCCGGATCGGTGTGAAGGCGATCGGCTACTTCCTGGTGCTGTCCCTGGCGTCCATGCTGATCGGACTGGTCGTCGCCAACACCTTCCAGCCCGGCTCCGGCCTGCACGTCGACCCCTCGTCACTGAACGCCGACGACGTGCCCAAGACCGCCACCGAGCACGCCACCTTCACCGGCTTCGTCTCCTCCCTCATCCCCGCCTCCCTGCTGGGGGCGATCACCGGGGATGCGATCCTGGCCGCGCTGATGGTCTCGATCGTCTTCGGTGTGGCCCTGAACATGGCCGGCGAAGATGGGGCACCGCTGACCCGCGGCATCCAGGCGCTGTCGGACGTCGTCTTCCGCATCGTGAGCTGGGTGATGCGGCTCGCGCCCCTGGGCACCTTCGGCGCCCTGGCCACCGTGGTCGCCACCTACGGCGCCGAGAGCCTCAAACAGCTCGGCTACCTGATCATCCTGTTCACCGCGACCTGCGTCCTGTACGTCCTGGTCGTCCTCGGCGCCATCATGCGGGCCTGCCGCCTGAGCCTGTTCGGCCTCATGCGCTTCCTCAAGGCCGAACTGCTCGTCGCCCTCAGCACCTGTTCCAGCGAGGCCGTCCTGCCCCAACTGGTACGCACACTGGAGATCCTCGGCATCGGCCGGCCTGTGGTCGGCATCGTCATCCCCTCCGGGTTCTCCTTCAACCTGGACGGCTCCGCGGTCTACCTCACGATGGCTTCCCTCTTCCTGGCCCAGGCCATGGGCATCGACCTGTCCTGGCAGCAGCAGCTGATCATGGTCGGCGTCATGATGCTCACCAGCAAGGGCACCGCCGGCATTGCGGGCGGCGCGTTCATCGTCCTCGCCGGCACCGTCACCGCGGTCGGCCATATCCCGCTCGCCGCCCTCTCCCTGATCGTCGGCATCGACCGCATCCTCAACGAGGGCCGCGTCTTCATCAACGTCCTCGGCAACGCCGTCGCCACGATCGTGATCGGCAAGTGGGAGAACGACTTCGACGCCGAACAGGCCCGCAAGGTCCTGCACTCCCGCGGCACCACGCCACCGCAGGGCGAGTTGGACGCCCGAAAGGTCGACTCCGCTGTAGGTAATTGACAGGGTACGAACGTACCTCTTAACGTACCCACATCCGGAGGCGACGCCGTCAGCTCAATGAGGAGCACCGATGCAGCACATATACGACATAGACGTACGGGTTCCGATGCGTGACGGTGTAGCCCTCGCTGCCAACGTGTGGCATCCCGTCGAGGGGGAGGCGCCGACGCTGCTCGTGCGCCTGCCGTACGGCAAGGACGTGATGGGCTTCGGTCAGTCAGCCATCCCCGATCTCCTGGCTCTGGTGGAGGCCGGTTATGCGGTGTTGGTGCAGGACTGCCGGGGCACCCACCGCTCGGAGGGCGAGTTCGTTCCCCATATGGCCGACCGGGCCGACGGCGAGGACACCATCGCCTGGATCGCCGACCAGCCGTGGTCGGACGGCACGGTGGGCATGTACGGGCCGTCCTACCTCGGGATGGTCCAGTGGGAAGCCGCGGTGACCGGTGCCCCCTCCCTCAAAGCGATCGCGCCGGCCTTGACCTCGATCGACAACTACGAGGCGCCCTGGTTCTCCGCGGGCGGCGCGCTGTCACTGAGCCTGGTCACGGTGTGGAACGCCATGATGTACGCGGCCGACGCACAGCGTTCCCTGGCCGCCGGAGAGGGCTCCTTGTCACAGCTGCAGCAGCTCGGTCAGGCGGCGCTGTTTCCCGAGCCGCTCAACGACGTACTCCCGACGGCCGAGGTTCCGGTCCTGGCGGCGTACGGCAAGTGGTGGGACGACTGGATGGCCCACCCCTCCCACGACGAGTACTGGGACGCCATGGAGCTCACCCCCGAGCTCAAGAACGTCACCGTCCCGGCGCTCAACATCGGCGGCTGGTACGACCTCTACATCGGCCAGACCATCCGCACCTACACCGCCGCCCGCGAGGAGGCGGGCAGTGCACACGCCCGTGAGGGCCAACGGCTGATCATCGGCCCGTGGGACCACATGTCCACGAGTGGCGTCTTCCCCGACCGCTCCTTCGGTCCGTTGGCCAGTGCCCAGATGATGGGCCTGACCGGCCTGCACGTGAAGTTCTTCGACCGCTGGCTCCGCGGCGACACCACCGCTCTGGACGACGTGGCACCGGTGAAGCTCTTCGTGATGGGCATCGACCAGTGGCGCGACGAGCAGGAGTGGCCGCTGCCCGACACGCAGTGGACCGACTTCCACCTGTCGAGCGCCGGCCACGCCAACACGGCGGGCGGCGACGGTGTGTTGACGACCGAGCCGCCGACCGGCGCCGGGCACGACACCTACCTCTACGACCCGCGCCGCCCGGTTCCCTCGGCCGGCGGGGCGTCGATGCCGACGACACCGGGCTTCTGCGGCCCGGTCGACCAGCGGACCGTCACCGGCCGCGACGACGTCCTGTGCTTCACCGGCCCCGTACTGGAGGAGCCGGTCGAGGTCACCGGTCCGGTCAGCCTGACCCTGTTCGTGTCCTCCTCGGCGGTGGACACCGACTTCACCGCCAAGCTCGTCGACGTCTTCCCCGACGGCAAAGCGATCAACCTGTGCGACGGGATCCTGCGCGCCCGCTACCGCAATGGTCTCGCCACGGAAGAACTGATGGAGCCCGGCACGGTCTACGAGATCACCGTGGACATGACCGCCACCTCGAACGTGTTCCTTCCCGGCCACCGCATCCGCGTGGACGTCTCCAGCAGCAACTTCCCCCGCTACGACCGCAACACCAACACCGGCGGCGTCATCGCCCGGGAGAGCGAGGAGCAGATGATTCCCGCGGTCAACCACATCCATCACGGCCCGCACCACCCCAGCCGCCTGGTCCTGCCCATCATCGACCGCAAGGACCAGCAGTGAGCGCAGGGTCACGCCACACCGGCAGGCCCGAGGGCATCGCCGAAGCAGCAGCCTTCCCAGCCCGCGAAGCCGTCGGCTAAAGGAACGCCAGTGACGGTCGGACGTAGGGGCACACGAGGTCGTACGTGTCGGCGGATTCCTCGACGAGGTCAGGACCCTCACCGACGGCCGAGGAGTCGACCTGTGGTCGACCCCTTCGGCGGGGATCGCTTCCCGGACTCGCTTCGTGCCCCGCGGCTTTGGGTGGAGACGCTCATGGGAGACTGCTGGGGTGACGGCCCAAACTGACTCCCGTGACCGACGCCCGCGCCGGACGGCGCGCAGGCGGGTCGTCGACACTCGTCGGCGGGACGAACTGCTGCGCCAGGCCGAGGCGATCATCCTGGCCGAAGGCTTCACCGCGGTGACCATGGATGAGCTCGCCCAGCGACTGGGGTGCTCCAAGGCGACGCTGTACAGCCTCGCCTCCACGAAGGAACAGCTGGTGCTGGCGGTCACCCGCGCCTTCTTCCGGGACGCGACAGCCGAGATCGAGCAGGCCGTCCAGGCCGAGCCCGACCCCCGGCAGCGCATCCGGGTCTACCTCGCCGGCGTCGGCACGGCCATGCGCCGGCATTCCCACGCCTTCTACGACGACATGGTCGGCTACGAACCGACCGCGCAGATCTACCGCAAGAACTCTGCCGCTGCGGCGCACCGGGTCCACCAACTGATCGAGGAGGGCGTGCAGGCCGGCGTTTTCCGCGCGCTCAACGGCCATTTCGCGGCCCAGGTCGTGGCGGTGACCATCGACGCGGTCCAGTCCGGAGCCCTTCTGGAGAGCACCGGCCTGACCGCCGGCGACGCCTTCGCCGAGCTCGGTGACCTCCTGCTGGACGGGCTCAGCTCGGGACAGGGCACACCCGAGCCTCCTTCCACACCTGTGCGCCAGCCCGGCGACGAGGTCTCGGCGCCGAGGTAACGAGACCGATCAAGTTGGCGCCGATGAGCATCGTCGGCACGTTGCGCTGTCACGTCGCGGGCGGCCGGAGCTTCACCACGTGAAACGACCGGCCAAGGCAGAGACCGCCGATCCATGGATAAACCTTCCTCTCCCGGCCCTGTGCGGGCGCCCCTACGGTCGGGGCTGCGGGCGCTCACCGGCCCGCCGTACCGAAGGAGCAAGACCCCGATGAAGATGACCGGCAACACGATCCTGATCACCGGCGGCACCTCTGGCATCGGCCTCGGCCTGGCCCTGCGCCTGCACGAGGCCGGGAACAAGGTGATCGTCGCCGGCCGGCGCAAGGAACTTCTCGACGAGATCACGGCCGAGTACCCGGGCGTCGACGTCCTCGTCCTCGATGTCGCGGACCCCGACTCGATTGCCCGGGCCCGTGAGACCGTGGCGGCGAGCCACCCGGGGTTGAACGTCCTGGTCAACAACGCCGGCATCATGCTGCTGGAGAACCTCCTCGATCCGACCGAACTCCAGGTCGCCGAGGATCACGTCACGACCAACCTGCTCGGCACGATCCGGATGACGTACGCCTTCCTGCCCCTGCTCGCGGGCAAGGACGACGCGGTGGTCATGAACGTCACCTCCGCGCTGGCGTTCGTACCGTTCCCGATCACGCCGACTTACAGCGCGACGAAGGCCGCGCTGCACTCCTTCTCCGAAAGCCTGCGCATCCAGCTCGCCGGTGCTGACGCCGGCGTCCAGGTGATCGAGGTGGTCCCGCCGGGCGTGCGCACGACCCTGCTGGGTCAGCAGGACAGCGACCAGTCCATGCCGTTGGACGACTTCCTCACCGAGACCCTCGACCTGCTGCGCGAGAACCCCGACGCGAAGGAACTGGTCGTCGAGCGCGCCAGGTTCATCCGCGACGCGGTGGCAACCGGCTCCTACGACGACGTCCTCGCCATGATCAGCAGCAGCTGACCGACCTGTGATGACCGACGCGGAACGGTAAGGACGTGCCTGCGGCTTCGTCCCGGTCGTCGCACAGGAGGCGACCGGATCCGTCCTGAGGGCCGAGGGGCACGCGAGCGTCCGTCTGACACGGCGAACATCGTTGTGTCAGACGGGCCGGCCGGGTGACGAGGCCAGGGGCCGGTCACAGCGTGCGGTCCAAAGCGCTGGGTGTCCTGGACCGAGGACCGTCGCGGCGGGCCGTCTTCGAGACCGGCGGCCCGCGGCGCACAGCCGACAGCAGGCGAATGTCCCAGCGGTCATGCACGTCGGGTGACCATCGGTTCGTCTCGTGGACGAG
The DNA here is from genome assembly GCF_001514145.1 of Streptomyces canus. GTDB lineage: Bacteria > Actinomycetota > Actinomycetes > Streptomycetales > Streptomycetaceae > Streptomyces > Streptomyces canus. Next base: position 319,149 of record NZ_KQ948656.1, on the reverse strand, counting down.
CGCCCTCGGTATCGACCGTGCGGGCGGCTTCGCGTGGGTGGGGGTCAGGGCTCAGCCATGGATCGGCGGTCTCTGGATAGCCGGGCGGGATGCGGCGAGGATGGGGGGCATGGACAAGAAGGAAGTGGCGGAATTCCTGCGCCACCGGCGTGAGACGTTGCGCCCCCGCGACGTCGGGCTGGTGGAGGGGTCGCGCAGGCGTACGCAGGGGCTGCGCCGCGAGGAGGTCGCGCAGCTCGCCGGCATGTCCACCGATTACTACGCCCGGCTGGAACAGCAGCGTGCTCCGCAGCCCTCCGTCCAGATCACCGCGGCTCTCGCCCGGGCACTGCGGCTGACCCTGGACGAACGCGACCATCTCTTCGTCCTCATCGGCCACAACGCCCCGGCCCGCTTCCACCGCTCGGAGCAAGTCAGCCCGACGCTGCTGGCGGTCCTGGACCGCCTGGGCGACTCCCCGGCCATGGTGCAGACAGACCTGTTCGACACCCTCGCGATGAACCCCTTGGCGGTCGCACTGCTCGGCGACCAGACCCGCCACACCGGTCTGGCCCGCAGCGGTTACTACCGCTGGTTCATGGACCCGGCCGAACGTCTGATGGTTCCCGAGGAGACCCACGAACGCCACGGCCGCGCCCAGGCAGCACGCCTGCGAGCCGCGCTGACAGCCGGCAGCGACACCCCCCGAGCCACCCGGATCCTCGCCGAACTGCAGGAACACAGCCCGGAGTTCGTCCGCATGTGGGAACTTCAGGAGGTCGCCCAACTCTACGACGACTGCAAGATCATCCTCCATCCCGAACTCGGCCGTATCGACGTCGACGCCCAGGTCCTGTACACCGAGAACCGCGCGCAGACCCTGGTGGTGCTGACCACTCGCCCCGGCACGGAGAGCCACAGCAAACTCGAACTGCTCTCCGTCATCGGACACCAGAAGGTCACGCCCGGACATTCTGGCCGGGGGAGATGACAGGATCCTGGGTGATCTGCGGTACGGGCATGCCGTTGGCCGACAGGGACCGCGTGTATGTGGTCATGTCATCGTCGACGCCCTTGGTCTGCCCGCCATCTGGGCGCGGCACCGCCGACCTCTCGGCCGTCCCCGAGGACCTGCGCCACCACGACCTCTGGCTCGAGCTCCTCACCGACCCCGTCCAAGGCGTCCACGACTCGTCAGGAGACGGCCTGTCCTCCTCGCACTTGTTCGCCGGCATGGCCGCCGAGTTCGAACGCGGGTGCATCCGCGAGAAGTCCCCCGATGGTCAAGCCGCCGCCCGGGAGCGCGGCCACCGCGCTTCACCGCGATGGCCGGGCCGTCCATTTGACCGGATGCCGCCTCCGTTTTACTCTCGATGCATACGGAGGCAGCATCCGTTTTGATGCGGCCGCAGGACCATGGCAGGCAGGAGGGCGCATGAGCGCCGGTGAGCAGCGGGGGCGCAAGCCCCGCGCGGACGTTCAGCGCAACCGCGCGGCCCTGCTGGAGACCGCGCAGCGTCACTTCCTGCGGCATGGGGTCGGCACCTCCCTCGAGGCGGTGGCCAAGGAGGCGGGCGTCGGGCCCGGCACCCTGTACCGGCACTTCCCGACCCGGGAGGCGCTGCTGGCGGCTGTGCTGCAGACCCGCTCCGACGAGCTGGTGGCCCGCCAGGCGGACATCGATCGGCTCGCCGACCCCGCCGAGGCGCTGGAGCGGTGGCTGCGGGCGATGGAGGAGTACTTCAGCGCCTTCAGCGGGCTGCCGGACCCGCTCATGGCCGCCGCCCGGGCGCAGGAGCCGGACAACCCGCTCACCATTCCCTGCCACATCCTCATCTCCGCCACCGATCAGTACGTGCGAGCCGCACAGCTCGCCGGGCGCGTGCGCGCGTCGGTACGGGGGCACGACCTGTTCCTCGCGGCCTGCTCCGTCGCCTGGATCAAGGGCACCGGCACGGAAGAGGAGTCACTCGACCGGCTCCGCACGCTCATCGCGAGCGGCTACCGCGAGCCGGACACCCAGGCCTGAACCGCCAGCCACCCCCGCCCCGACCCGCCGCAGGGCCAGGCGGACATCACCTTGCGCTGCCCTCAGGGGCGGCACAACGTCTCAAGGAACACATCATGAAAATTACTGTCATAGGCGCCGGTGCCATCGGCGGGAACCTCGCCGCCAAACTCACTGCGGCCGGTCACGACGTGCAGGTGGCCCACGCCCGCGGCCCCGAGGCCATCCCGGCGGAGGTGCTGGAGTCCGGCGCGCGTGCCACGGAGCTCGCCGAAGCCGTCCAGGACCGGGACGCCATCATCCTGGCCATCCCGTTCGGGGCAGCAGGGGACCTGGCCCACCTGTTCGCGTCGGTGCCCGACGAGACGGTGGTCATCGACACCGCGAACTACTACCCCGGCATGCTCAGCGAGCCGATCGAGGCGGTGGACAACGGCCAGGTGGAGAGCGTGTACACCGCCGAGCAGCTGGGGCGCCCCGTGGTCAAGGCGTGGAACGCCGCCCTGGCCGAAACCCAGCGGGCCAAGGGCGTTCCGGCCGGTACGCCCGGCCGCCTCGCCATCCCCGTCGCCGGCGACACCGACCAGGCGCGGCGCGTGGCCATGCAGCTCGTGGACGACACCGGCTTCGACCCCTACGACGCAGGCACCCTGGCCGACTCCTGGCGCCAGCAGCCCAACGGCCCTGCCTACTGCACCGAGTTGACCCTCGACGAGCTGCCGGCGGCCCTGGCTGCGGCCGACCGGGCCAAGGACGCGGCCATCCGCGACAGCCTCCCGGAACGCTTCGCCGCCCTCCCGGCCAACCCCACCGTCGACGACGTCGTCGCGATGAACCGCGCCGCCCACCGCTGAGACACCCGACACCGCTCCCGTGCACACAACGACACGAGGGCGGCCGCATAAAAACGAACACGAAGAGCGCACAGTCCCCGCGCTGCAGCCCGCAGTCTCGGCACGCCGCTGCCTGCGAGCATCCGCATGCCCACCGGCACCCGCAGGGAGCCTCCGCAGCCGGCTCTTACACCGCCTGCCTCCTTGCACGGCCCGCCGTACTGCGCTGCGCGTCGGCCGCCGTGGCGGTGACTGTGTGCCATGGAGAGGAACCGCCTTGCCCGGCACCGCATCACCCTTCACCGACATCGCACGCGCCCGACGCTCCCCCCGAAGGTTCCTGCCCACCGCCCTGTCCTCTTCGGACATCCGCGGCGTGCTGGAAGACGCACAGACCGCCCCCTCGAACAGCAACACCCAGCCGTGGACAGTGCACGTCGTCTCGGGTGCGGCGCGGGACGCCCTGGCCGAAGACCTGCTCCGGGCCGAGGAGGAGGGACGGACCTCCCCGGACTTCACCGATGGCTACGGCGAGGGCATCTACCTCGAGCGGGCGCAGGCCCTCGGCGCGAGCCACTACCGGGCCCGGGGCATAGGACGCTCGGACCGGGAGGGCAGGAGTGCGGCGGTCCGCGAGAACCTGGAGTTCTACGGCGCTCCCCATGCCGCCTTCCTGTTCATGCCGGCACTCGGCGACGGAGTGCGGACAGCCGGCGACATCGGCATGTACGCGCAGAACTTCCTGCTCTCACTGTCGTCCCGGGGGCTGGCCGGCATCCCGCAGACCGTACTCGGCGTCTACGCCGACACCGTCCGCGAGTTCCTGGGTGTCCCTGCTGAGCTCAAGCTGCTGTTCGGCATCTCCTTCGGTATGGCTGACCCTGCCGCACCAGTGAACACCCTTCGCACAGAGCGGGTTCCACTGCAGCGGAGCGTGGTTCTGCATGACACCCCGGGAGTCCTCGACGGGTCGTAGGTCCTGCGCCAGCAGTCCTTTGACAATTCGGAGGACGCCTCCGCATTTTTTGGGCGAAATAGGCAAGCGGAGGGATTCTCCTTTCATCGCCTGGTCTGGAGAAGTAATCGTGACAAGCCGACAGATGGTCCTGGGCATGCAGTTCAGCGGTGGATACGGGGCCGCACCCGGGGCCTGGCGGCTGCCCGGTGCCAACCTGAACAGCTACACCGACATGGACCAGTTCGTGCGTTACGCGCAGGCCGCAGAGCGCGGCAAGATCCAGTTGCTGTTCATCGCGGACACCCCGGTCCTGGACGTCGACCTCGACCACCATGCCCCGCACCACATGATCGACCCGCTGCTGATCCTGACCGTCCTCGCGCGCGAGACCGAGCGGATCGGCCTGGTCACCACTGCCTCCACCACGTTCACCGAGCCCTACAATCTGGCCCGCCAGTTCAAGGCCCTGGACGTGATCAGCCACGGCCGTGCCGGATGGAACGCGGTGACCACCTCCGACCCCGCCGCCGCGGCGAACTTCGGCGCGACGATCCCGCCGCGCGCGGAGAAGTACGAGCGTGCCCACGAGGTCATCCAGATCGTCCAGGCACTGTGGGGCAGCTGGGAGCAGGACGCCTGGCTGCTCGACGTCGACGGCAAGCGGTTCGCCGACATGGACAAGATCCAGCCGGTCAACCTGAAGGGCAAGCACGCCGCCTCCCGCGGTCCGCTGCCCATCCCCCCGTCCGAGCAGGGCCAGCCCGTCATCTTCCAGGCGGGCGGCGGCAGTTACGGCCTGGAACTCGCGGGCCGTTACGCCAGCGGCGTCTACGCCAACCCGTACACCATCGAGGACGCCCGGGCCCAGCGCCAGGCCCTGCGGGACGCCGCCACGCGCGCTGGACGCGACCCGGACGAGGCGAAGATGCTCGCCGGCTTCATGCCGACCATCGCCCCCTCCCGCCAGGCCGCCCTTCAGCGGCGCCGCTTCCTGGACGAGGTCGTCGACCTGCACCAACGCGTCCGCTACCTCGGCGCCATGATCGGCCTCCCGCTCGGCCCCGACCAACTCGACGAGCCCCTGACCGCGGACCAGCTCGCCGACGCCCAACCCAGCCCACACGACCCGCGCTCCGCCCGCGCCCTCGAAGTGGCCCGGGAAGGCTGGACCCTGCGCGACGTCCTCGCCCACGGCGTCATCGACTACCACCCGGTGGTCGCCGGCACCGCCACCGACGTGGCCGACCACATGCAGCAATGGTTCGAGGCAGGGGCCTGCGACGGCTTCTCCATTGCCGTCGACAGCTACCACGACGGCTTCGACGCCTTCGTCGACCAGGTCGTCCCGATCCTGCAGCAACGCGGCCTGTTCCACGACGATTACGAAGGCCCCACCCTGCGCGAGAACCTCGCCGCCCACGAGCAGTACGGCCTCGACCCACGCCTCACGAAGCCCGCACGGTCATGACCGCCCACCCAGCCGTCCGTCACTCCGCGCCCCATGGCAGCTGTCGCCGCCATCGACATGGGACGCATCCCGCTCCGTCAGAGTGCTGTCCTGCGCGACACCATGCACGCCGCCGGGGTCACGAGACCATCCTGGAGATCGGTCCCGGGTCAGGTTCCGCGCCAGTTCAGAGTGACTTCGCCGGTGAGTCTGCGGGCCATGAGGTCGATCATCGCGAGGTGGATCACGACTTCGGAGCGGTGCGGGTGTCTCTCACAGTCGCGGGCGAGGCGTCGGTGGTGCTTGAGCCAGCCGATGCCGCGCTCGATGGTCCACCGTCCCGGGATGATCGTGAACCCGCGGGCGCCTGGCGGGCGTTGGACGGGGTGGATGGCGGTGCTGCAGTAGCCCGCGTCGACCCAGGCCTTCGTGATACGCGGGTGGGCGGCGGCGATGCGGGACAGCAGGGTCATGCCGGCGGCGGTGACCAGCACGGCGTCCGTGCCCTGATCCGCGAGGGGGACATTGGCGGAGGTCTTGATGGTCTGGGAGCCCAGCACGCAGGCCGACGGCTCTGGGCCTGGGCCCTCGGCTTCGCGGTCCAGGCGCCGCAGCAGGCCGGTGAGCTGCTCGACACGCCGTCCTGCTGCCACTTGGCGAAGCACCCGTACACCGCGTGGCCCACAGGACGAATGGGCGGTCTGAGGCCGCCACTCGACAACATCCCCGTCACCCCGCTCATGCTGAGCGTGACGGAACGTCATGCGGAGATCCATCGTGCGAGACGCGTCGAGCTGGGTACTGCGCGTGGCTTCCTCGCAGTCTCGCTGACCAGCAGTGACGTCTCACGCACCCCGTGACTTGTCCTTGACTGCTTCCTGGCCGTCCTCAGTGGCAACTATTGCCCGGTTACACGGATCTTTGCGCATCTTTTGAATGCATGTCGTAGATTATTTGCTTGCATGATCATTAACGTGTATTTAATCCGGGCGCGATTTAGGGGACAGTGTTGCTTGGCAGATACGCTAGACGCAGATGCGTGCCAAACTTGTCCGCGTCGCTGATCGCGAAACCGGGGAATCCGGTAACCGCGACGGTCCCGTCGCACAGGATCGGCAGTGCCAACTACGGCGTTGGGCGACGGCGTAGCACCGGCACCAGCTACCCCGACGGCTGGTGCACATGGCAAAGCTGACGAAGTTTCATGCCGGAGTGGTGATCGTCTTGGCGGCGAGCATTCCGCTCGTCGCGGGCTGTGCGGCGCATGATGAGCGGGGCTCGTCGGAAGAAACCCCACATGCCTCCGTTACCTCGCCCCCTCCGCCTTTGGTTATCGATGTGACCAGAACTCCACCTGACATATCCGGCTCCACCGACACCCTCGTTCGCCTTTCCGACAGAACAGGCTCGGAGGAGGTGGCAGTGATCCCAAGCATCAAGGCCGGGACCATTGCCGTGGCAACCGAATGCGCAGGCGAGGGAAAGACGACCATAAGCATCGGAGAATTGAGCACCTACGACATTCCGTGCGCGACCGCACCCGAAACGACATACAACGCGATCGGGCTGGGCAGCAGCAGGCACAACGTCAAAATCACGGTGACGGCCAGTGCCGGAATCCACTGGGGCTTGTCAGTCGGATGGCGCCCAGGACACGAACGCCCATCCTGACGCACAGTCTCTCTGCCCGCACCGCTCTCAAACCTCCGGCGGCCCGCGTCATCATGACCAAGCGGCTATGGCGAAGTCCCGACCAGCCTGGCAAGCCGGCGGCCGCGGCGGGAGATCGTCGACGGCATCCGCTACATCGTGGACAACGGCGCGAAGTCGAGGGTTCTGTCTGCGGATTTCCCCCGGGGGAGACGGTTTGCGGCTCTTCTGGAGGGGGAGCGGGGCCGGCGTGGTCAGCTACGTCCGTACCAGCTCCGCCACCGGATCCGTACGCGCAAAGGCCGCTTCCCCTCAACGGCCGTAAACGACATATCACGCTGGACACGCTCGGCCTGCCGGTGATGATCACGGTGACGCCCGCCGACTTCCAGGACCGCGAGCCGCTCGCGACATGTTCCGGCGCCTGCGTCGTCTCACTCAGCCGCAAATCACCCATGTTTGGGCCCGACCCGCGGCTACGCCGACGGAACCCTCCTCGGACCACGCCGCGATGTCCCCCAACTGTTGCTTCGGACATGCTGTTTCCCTCCTCCTTTGTGAATCAGTCGGCCGTATCCGCCGACTCACCCCCGGGGGGCCCGAGACACTGGGGTTGACCCTCCTGCGAATCGGAGCCAGCCGGAGTGATCACGCGGCCCCCGGACTCAAGGACACGCAAGAGCCCCGGACGGCTCGGAGGAGGGCCGTCCGGGGCGGGCTGAGGCGGAGTGGGAAGGGCGGTCGCCGCTCGGCGAGTGGCTCCGTGGGGCTTCAGCCGAGCGGTCGCCCGATGGGTGAGTGGTCCGGCGTATCGGCCGCACGGGAGGTGAGGGCTTGCCCGTGCTTAAGTGGTCGATGGCGCCACCTCCTCGGTCAGGTGCTGCTCCGGCTCGGGGGCGGGACGTGGCGCGAACATCAGGCGCAGTCCCAGGACGGCGCAGAGCGGGCCGAGGGCGCACATCGCGGCGGCGCTGAGGAACGCGGCGCCCAGATTCCCCCCGTCGTAGCCGAATCCGCCGAAGTACGTGGCGAAGGTCGACGCGAAGCCGAAGAACATTCCCGGGATGAGAGCGAACGGCTTCAGCCGGCCGGTTGCCAGCAGGGTGCCGTTGACGAAGAAGATCACCACGCCCAGTGCGAGGGTCCGGGCGAACTCCCCGGTGCCGAACATGGTGCCCGTCTCCCGGTTGAGGAGCACGGCCGCCACAGCGAACCCCGCGCCCGTCGTGGTGGCTGTGATCATGGAGATGGCGTTGGCGATGCTCGGGCCGCCCTGCAGGAACGTTCCCGCCCAGGTGATGAAGATCGCCCAGGTCGGCATGTGGAGCGGGCTCAGAAGCAGGAGGACCGTGGCGAAGGCGACGATCGAGGCGCTGACCTCGTGTGGCAGTCTGATGCGTCCGTTGCTCATGGCTACGCCAATCCGCCCGGCTTGGCGAGCAATTCCCTGATGCCCGTGTCGATGAACGCGGTGTCCTCGGGGCTGCTGCCGCCGCCGGCGAAGTGGCCCCAGATGCCGGGGATCACGCGGAGTTCGGCGCCCGGTATGTGGCTGACGGCCCAGGCCTCGTCCTCCGGCGGGAAGTAGAGGTCCTTCTCGGCGGGCATGTCGAGTGTGGTCGCCTTGATGGAGCCCAGTGCCGCCTCCGTGTCCCCGTCGAAGCCGGGGGTGAGTCCGACGTCGCCGTTCTGCCAGGTCCAGAGCATGGTGAGCAGGTTGTTGGGGTCGCGGCCGTCGAGGAAGAAGCCCTCCCAGAAGCCGATCAGGAAGTCCTCGAGGGAGGTGTAGCCGAGCTTCTCGTACTCCCTCTCCCAGTAGAACGCCTGCGAGAAGCCCCACCCCGCGTACACCCGGGCGAGGGCGCGCAGTCCGGTGGTGGGCCACTTGTCCTTGTCGTACCAGCCGCCGTTGAAGACCGCGTCGGCGGTCAGTGCGGCCTTGACGCCCTCCAGGAAGACCTTGTTGTGGGCGCTGGTGCGCGGGGAACCGCAGAACGGGGCGATCCGCTCGACCATCTCCGGGTGGCTGACGGCCCACTGGAAGGTCTGTCCGGCGCCCATCGACCAGCCGGTCACCAACTGGATCTTTTCGATGCCGAATTCCTCGGTGACCAGTTTGTGCTGGGCCTCGATCTGGTCGTACACGGTGATGTGCGGGAAGCGGGCGCGGTCGTACGGCGGCGGCGTGTTGCTCGGCGAGGTGGACAGGCCGTTGCCCAGCATGTTCGGGACGATGATGAAGTACTCGTCCGGGTCGAGGGCCATGCCGGGGCCGATGAGCCACTCGTTGTCCCAGTGGCGGCCGGAGTACCACGTGGGGTAGACGATCACGTTGGACTTGTCCGCGTTGAGTTCGCCGTACGTGGTGTAGGCGAGGTGCGCGCCGCGCAGGGTGGCGCCGTGCTGGGTGGTGAAGTCGCCCAGCTGGAAGGTGAGATGGTCACTGCTCATGGGGCTGCCTTTCGAGACGTTCAGGAAGTGACGGCGCACTGGCCGCGGTCGGCCTTTCGCGGGCCCTCGGCCGTCGGCCGGATGTCGAAGTCGAAGATTGCCGTGGGGAGGTAGAGGGTGCTGCACGCGTTCGGGATGTCCACGACGCCGCTGAGGCGGCCCTCGATCGGGGCGGAGCCGAGCAGCAGGTAGGCCTGTTCACCGCTGTAGCCGAAGGTCTTCAGGTACTCGACGGCGTTGAGGCAGGCGTTGCGGTACGCCATGGTCGCGTCGAGGTAGTGGTTGGTGTCGGTCTCGTGGTCGACGGAGATGCCGACGAACGAGATGAACTCGGTGTACTGCGGCGCGACGTTGCCGGGCATGAAGATCGGGTTGGTCGTGACGCCGTACTTCTCCATGCCGCCCTTGATGAGGTCGACGTGCAGGTCGATGAAGCCGCCCATCTCGATGGCGCCGCAGAAGGTGATCTCGCCGTCGCCCTGGCTGAAGTGCAGGTCGCCGCCGGAGAGCAGGGCGCCGGGGACGAGGACGGGGTAGAAGACCCGGGAGCCGCGGGTGAAGTTCTTGATGTCGTGGTTGCCGCCGTTCTCCCGGGCCGGGACAGTGCGGGCGCCCTCGGCGGCGATCCGCCTGCCGACGTCGTCGCTCGCCGTTCCGGCCAGGGCGTTGTCGGCGAGGGGTGGCAGCGCGAGGGCCGGCACCCGGTGCGGGTCGGTGTCGATGAGGGCCTGCTCGCGGGCGTTCCAGCGGGCCAGCAGTTCGGCTGAGGGCGCGGTGCCGAAGAGGCCGGGATGGGTGATCCCGGTGTAGCGGACGCCGGGAATGTGGCGTGAGGTGGCCTGCTGGCCGTGGAAGTCCCAGACGGCCTTGTAGGAGTCGGGGAAGTGGTCGGTGAGGAATCCGCCGCCGTTGTCGCGGGCGAAGACGCCGGTGTAGCCCCAGCCCTGACCCGAGCCCTCGCCCTCCGCCTGCGGCACGGGGCCCAGGTCGAGGATGTCCACGACGAGCAGGTCACCGGGTTCGGCGCCCTCTACGGCGATGGGGCCGCTGAGCATGTGCGCGTGGGTGAGGTCGACGTCGCGGACGTCGTTGGCGGAGTCGTTGTTCCCGATCTGGTTGTCGGTCCAGTCCCGGCACTCGATACGGAACTCCGAGCCGGGCCGCACCGTGACGGCGGGCGGGATGTCGGGGTGCCAGCGGTTGTGGCCGGGCACTTTCTGGTCACGCATGGACAGGGCCTGGTCGACGCTGAAGACGACTTCGGGCATGGACTGCCTCCGTAATCCGGTACTGCGCGGTGCGTGTGGGGATCAGGGTTTGGGGAGCCCGGCCTGACGGGGATCGGCCGAAGGGGTCGGCCGGCGGCGGGCCGGGGGTGCGGCGGTGACGACCCGCGGCTCATGGGCGCTGGCCTCCTGTGCGTGCAGGGCACGGGCCAGGGGGGCGGAGGTGCGGGCGAGCAGCGGGGCGGTGAAGACCCGGCGGGACGGGCCTGCGCAGTTCTCGCACGGCTCCTCGGCGAGAGCCCGGCCGATCGGCCGGGCCACGTCGAAGGGGCCGCAGCCCGCACAGCGGTACTGATACATGGCCATGGGCTATCAACCTCCAAAAGCTTCGAGAAAAAAGTATTTCCAGCCGAAGTAATTGGGCAAGGGGGTCGCGTGTTGCGCACAGGTAAAAAAGAACTCCCCGCGGGTCAGGGAAGCTGCTGCAGCACGTCCCACCGCAGCCCGTCGGCCGCCGCGAGGAAAACCCGCTGCTCGAGGTGGCGGTCACGGATCTGGACCGTGCCGCGGGGGCTCTCGTACTCCAGCCCCTCGGCGGTCGCCTGGATGCGCCGCACATCCGTGTCGCCCGCCCGGCGCAGGAGTTCGGTGAGCATGCGCACGCCCTCGTAGCACGACTCGCCGAGGCTGTTGAGCACCGGTGCGCCGGGGCCGAACCGGCGGAAGTAGGCGGCGGCGAAGTCGAGCCCGGACGCGGTCGGCAGGTCCTCGAAGTAGCCGGCCGAGGTCATCAGGCCCCGGGTGTTCTCCGGGCCGGTGGCCAGCAGGACGTTCTCCTCGATCAGGGAACTGAACCGGATGAGGTCGCGGTCCAGCCCGGCCGCGGTGAAGGCGCGGTTGAAGAGGACGGCGTCCTGCCCGATCAGCAGCATCAGCACGGCCTCGCAGCCGCTTGCCGCGACTCGCGCGAGGACGGGCCCGAAGTCCTGGGTGCCCAGCGGCACGTACATCTCGTCACAGACCTCGCCGCCCAGTTCGCGCAGATAGCGGTGGGCGGCACGGGCCGACGAGCGGGGCCAGACGTAGTCGTCGCCGACGATCGTCCAGCGGCGGATGTCCAGTTCGCTCGCGAACCACCGCAGCGCGGGCCGCAGTTGACGGTTCGGGGTCTCACCGGTGAGAAAGACGCCCGGGGAGCGCTCGCCGCCCTCGTACAGTGCCGTGTAGACGTAGGGCACCCGGCCGTCGATGCGTGGGGCGACGACCTCGCGGACGGCGGAGATGTGCCAGCCGGCCACCGCGTCGACGACGCCTCCGGAGATCAGGGCGTCGACCTCCGTGGCCACCTGCTCGGGCGGCGCACCGCCGTCGACGAGCACCAGGCGAACCTCCCTGCCCAGTACGCCCGATGCGGCGTTGACCTCCTCGGCCGCGAGCTGGGCGCAGCACTCGCAGGAGGGGCCGAAGATGCCGGCCGGGCCCTGGAGCGGTATCACCAGGGCGACATCCAGTGCGTCACGGGCCCGGTTCGCCGGGGCGCCGAGCCGGACAGACGCCTTCTCGATCATAGGCGCTCACCCTAGCCATTGCTTGCTACGAGAATATTTCACAGCGATAAGGAAAGGACTGTATCGTGGAATCACTCCACCCGTAGATCACGACGACTCTGGCAGGGCGATGACCACGACCACCCCGGCGGCCGTAGCCGATCTCGACCTCGCGCGAGCGCTCACCCTCGTCGAGCGCAGCGTCGTCCTACGGCTCGGTGAGGCGCTGAAGGCCGAGAGCGGCACGCTCGAGGAGTGGCGGGTGCTGTCTTTCCTGGGCGACGGCGAAGGCCATGCCATGACTGAGATCGCCGAGTTCGCGCTGCTGTCCGCGCCCACCCTGACCAAGGTCGTCGACCGCATGGTCTCCCTGAACCTCGTCCTGCGCCGGGTCGACGACCAGGACCGGCGGCGCGTGCTGGTCTTCGCGTCCGAGCGGGGCAACGAGGCGCTGACCCGCTGGACGGCGGCGGTCGAACAGGAGCAGGAGGGCATCGTGTCCGCTCTCGGTGCGGAGGAGACGGCCCTGCTGAGGGCATTGCTCCAGAGGGCCTCCCGACGCCTCGTGTGAGCGGTCGCGCCGCGCGGCGTGGGTGCCGCGGCCTTTCGGCCGACTGCTCGGCGCGGGCGTGCCGGCCGCGCGTCCTGCGCCGATTCCTCGAAGGCGGGGCCCAATACCCACCTGCGCTCTGCAAAGTCCGCGGCGCCCCGCTGGAGGCACTGGTCAGGTTGTGGCCCTCTGCGGTCGCGGCACGGATTGGCTGGCCGTGCGGGCTCACCGCGGGCCGAGCCGACCGTGTTGGGTCCAGTGGCCTGCGATCCCACTGTCCTTTGCCTCATCGAGGCCTCCTGATGGAGCGTCAGGCGCGCTGCGATGCGGCTCTGGAGGCCCGGCCGGACGGGGCGTGCTGTTGTATTCGGGGACGTCGGGCCGTACTGGGAATTGCCGGGCCTGAGCAGCCCTTTGGGCCCCGGCACCGTGGTGCCCTGGTCGGGGCCCTCATGGCAACGGGTCGCCTCGGGCGACGGTCGTGCTGTGGTGGGCGCGGATGATCGCGATCACCGTGTCGGCGGTGTGGTCGAGGTGGCTGCGGCCATCGGGCAGCTGAGCCGTTGGGCTGATGTAGCTCTGAGTACCGAAGTGAGTGGCCGGGTCGAGTCGATGCACGGTGATCTTCCCGGCACGAACGGCCCGGTTCCATCCGCTACGACGGAAGAGCCGCCAGCGCTGGGGGAAGATCCAGGTGCCGATCTGCTCAATTCGGTCGTTCGTGCTGGTGAGTTGATGCAGGTGCTCGGCATGGGTGAGGTCGTTGGATCCGTTGTGGAACCCGCCGAGCGTGATCAGGAGGAGCGGGCAGCGTAGCCGTGTGTACAGCTCGTCGACCGCGCCGGTGGTGACCTGGGCGCCGCCGCTGTAGCTGAGCAGAACCACGGGCATACCGCTGTCGGGCTGGTAGCCGGCGAACCGGAGCTGAGTGGCGATCTGGGAGCCAACGGCCCGGTTGTACAGGGGCCGGTAGCGGTGGTCGGCGGCGACGAAGGTCTGCATGACGTTGTGGAGGAACAGCAGCAGCCCGATGCGGCGGCGCAGCCACGCCCACACCGGCCGGTCGGCGAGCGGGTCGGCCAGTGGTGAATAGGGTTGTATCTGTCCCAGCACTCGCAGCTCCGGCGCTCCGGCGATCAGGGCCTCGACCAGCTGGCCGCCGTCCCGGCTGTCACGGACGCGGCGTTTGCCGATGCCGTCGAGGTAGACCAGGTAGGCACCCGGGGGCCTGTCAGAGGTCGCACCCCGGGCGTAGGGGACGCCTTCCGGGAGCTCGGTGGCAGGTACTCGCCAGCCGGCGCCGTAGGCCAGAACCTCGTAGCGGGCCAGCAGGGCTTCGGCCAGCAGAGCAGGCCCGACCACGCAGGCCCAGAACAAGAAATCGTTCATGCGATCGGCTCCTGTGCTCCGGTCCCGCTGATCCTCACGACGAGATGCCGGACGGTCTCCACTGCGAGAGCGAGCCCGGCCCCGGCGACGGCGACGCAACCGGCGGCGCTCCACCAGCCCAGCCCGCTTGCCGCGGCGAGCGGGCCGACCAGACCGGCCCCCACCCCCACGAAGAGCACCAGGTGGAGCAGAGGTCCGAGCAACGGGAAGGCGAGGACGCCGGCGAGCACCAGTGGGGCGACCACGCCTGGTGTCCATTCCAGGCCGGTTCCTGGCGATGGAGAGGACACCACCAACTCGGCCATGGTCCACGCGGTCAGCGGCCACAGGGCGAACATCACACCCTCGACGAGGCCGGCGGGCAGCAGCAAGGCGGCCATGAGAGTCCGCGGCATACCAGGTCGGCGCGCTACGAGAGGCAGGATGCGCCCGGCGGCCTCCGACACCCCGGCGAACGCCAGCAGGACAACGACGGCGGGGGACATCACTCGGCCTCGCTGTGCCGGACCGGCGGAGACGACTGACCGGCCGAGCCGGCCGCGTGCAGGTACCGCTCGAGTTCGTCGGCGGCGCGCCGATATCCCCCCGCTTCGCGCTGGGCGACCCGCAGGGTGCGCGCGGCTGCTCGGAACCGGGGGTCGTGGAGCAGCTGCTGGGCGAGGACGTGCACCGAGCCCCTTGTGACGTCCTGGGTACGGATCGACAAGCCGGCGCCGAGCTCGACGACGCGTCGGGCCACCATCGGCTGATCGGCACCCTGGGGGACCACCAGCAGGGGAACCCCGGTGTACATGGCCTCGTTGACGCTGTTCATCCCGCCGTGGGTGACGAACAGCGCCGCGCGGGCCAGCACCTCCAGTTGCGGCACGAAGCGGCGGGCGAGCACGTTGTCCGGCAACGGCCCCAGCGCCTCGGGGTCGGTCTGCCCGGTGGAGACGATCACGGTGCCGCCCAGCGGGGCGAGCTCGGTGGCCAGGCTGCGCAGCAACTGGGGGTCGGCGTTGAACACCGTGCCCAGCGAGGCGAACAGCACCGGGTCCCGCAGCCGGTCGGTCGGGAACGACGGGTCGGCCGGTCGGGCGCCGATGCTCGGGCCGACGAACCGGTAGGACTGGTCGAAGTCCTCGACGGCAGGCTGGAACGCCCGTGAGGTGTAGACCAGGTTGAGCGGCTGGCGGATGTTCGCCAGGTCGAGCAGGGGCAGCCCACGCGCGTCGAAACGGCGGTGCAGTGCCCAGCGGGATCGCAGGTAGCCCTGGACACTGCGGGGTTGAGCCGTCGCCGCGGTCAGCAGGTCCAAGGAGCCACGGGTGGGGCTGGGGACACGCCGGTTGAGGGCGAACGTGGTGAACGAGGAGGCTGCGGGTACCCCGAGTTCGCGGGCGGCCACCGCGCCCCACAGACAGGCGCTGTCGTGGACGATCAGGTCGGGTCGGTTGCTGCTCAGGTCGGTGAGCACGGCGGGCAGGATGTGAACGGCGGTGCTCGCGAGTGACTCCATCCACGTGAGCGGTGTCGGCGGGTCCGGGAAGGGCTGGTCGCCCCCGGGGTACAGGTGCACGCTCGCGCCGGTCGCCTCGATCTCCTCACGGAACGCGGGCGAGGTGTGGTACGTGACGGTGTGGCCGCGCCGAACGAGTTCGGCCACGACCGGCAGCGTCGGGTTGACGTGGCCGTGCATGCCGATGCTGAGGAACGCGATGGTGCTCACAGGCCGACCTCCGCTGTGGAAGAAATGGTTGTCTCGTCCGGGCCTTCCGCTGCCGCCGAGGAGTCGTCGACCCGGTACAGCCCCGGCCCGCTGATGCGCAGACCGTTCAGAAAGCGCTCGGCTGCGAGGCACGCTGTAGTGATCAGCCGCTGGGACTGTCCGAAGTCCCACGGTGCGGGCCAGGCTTCGATGCCGGTCGGCAGCACGACGGTCGGGATGTGCTGGGAGACCTCGCGCAGGTCACGCTCGATCTGGTGGTGCAACAGCAGCAGCCCGGCCCTGGCGGCGATCGCACTGGCACGTCGACGCGGAATCATTGGGCGCAACGGCGAGCTCTCCGGGCCGGTTGCCACGACCACCACACTGGCCGCCCCGGCCTGCAGGGCCGCCAGTACCGGGACATAGGCGATCAGCCCGCCGTCGACGAGGGTCCGCCCCGCACGATCCACCGGGGGCAGCATCCCGGGAATGGCTGCGCTGGCCAGCAGTGCGGACTCGAGATCCCCGCGGTCGAGCAGCACCGGAGCACCGGTGACCAGGTCCGTGGCCACCGCGGTGAACGGGACCGCCAGTTCCTCGATCCGCGCGGGCAGCCCGGCCCGGGCGATCAGCCGGCGCAGACCGCGATCGGTGAAGACGCTGCTCCGCGAGGACAGGTAGCCGAGCGGATACACGTCACGGCGACGCAATTGGGTCCACACGTGGTCCAGCCACGGCGCGGCTCTGTGGGGGTGGGCAGCCGCTATCGCCCCGTTGAGGGCACCCACCGAGGTACCGATGATCATGTCTGGGGCGAATCCGTGGTGCTCCAGCGCATACCCGACACCGATGTGCGCCGCTCCGAGCACACCACCGGCGCCCACCACCACGGCCACGGGACGGGGAAGGGTGTGCAGACCCACCGTGGTGGGGTTTCCCCTCATGATCCACCTTTCTCACAGGATGTGTGACACCGTTGGTCACCAGCACCGGGCACTGTCCGGAGCCCGGTGTCAGTGGGGGCTGAGCAGCATGACGGCAGTGCCCAGGGCCGTCGATCCTTGCCAGAAGCGGTCGCAGGGCCCGCCGAGGTCGGTGGACATGCCCACGCTGCCCGGAGCCCCGACCAGCGTGGGCATGTCCCGGGTCAGCGACCGGAGAGCGTAGGCCAGCAGACAGAGTGTCAGTGCGCCCGTGACCAGGTCGCCGGTGTGCGCGTCCGTGACGCTGCCGTGCCGCACCGGCATCCATGCCATGGCGACCATGCCGACCGCGTGGGGCGACCTGTGTACGAGGCCGGCCAGTCTGGGGCCACGGAGGCTGAGGACCGCGGTCAGCGGGAACCACAGCGCCGCGGCGGCGAAGAAGAAGGTCGTCCGTCCCGGTGGCGGCCCGTCGTCGATCTGGTGCCACGGCATCACCGCCATGGCCGAAGCCATGGCGGTGTGCAGGAGACTGTCGCCCAGGCCGCGCCATCCGGAGCCTCGTGTCAGCACGGCCCGCCGCAACGTGTGAACGGCCGCGGCCGCGAACAGGGCCGTCAGCATGCCGTGCACGACATCAGTGGCGCTCATGCCGCACCACGCCCTCCCACGAAGCGGACGGGTCCCTTCACAACCGCCGCGTACGGGGCGGTCAGTCGGTGGGCCGTGGGGCGCGGAGGTGGGCCCGCTGGGCCAGTTCCTCCTCCTCGACCAGTTGCACCATGGGCTTGCCCGGCGCGCACAGCATGGTCACGACGAACCGGGTGCGCGCGTCGGACAGCGCGTTGCCGTCCTGGTAGTGGATCGCGTCGCCACCCGGTTCCCAGAACGTCCCGCCCGCCTCGATCACCCGCTCGGGCTCACCCTCGAGCTCGAAGCGGACGGCGCCCTCGAGGACGTAGCCGAACGCCGGTCCTGGGTGGCGGTGGGGCGGGGTTCCCGGGTCTCCGGGCTCCCACTCGACGAAGATGGTCATCGCCGACGCGCCTTCTGCCACCGTGAGCGGATCGGTGTCCTGCAGCATCGTCGCCGCCGTCTTCCATCCTTCCGACTTGGCCCGCACTCCGGTCTCCTGCGCTGAGTCCTTGTCCGACATGTGTCGGCCTCCCTCGGATCCACCTGGATTCACTGAGCCATGGCTGCCATGGCCTCTCCAGTGATGACCGGGCTCCACACGGATCTGTGACACACGCGACCACACCAGTGTCACAACATTGGTATGAGTCCTGTCCTAGGTGGTGTGAGGGACCGACATCACCGCCACCTCACGAACCATCAGCGGGGTCACCGACCCCTCGACGGGAAGGAGTCCTGAATGCGGGTCGTTGTAGCGGGAGCCACCGGTCTGATCGGTTCCAGGACGGTCGCCAGGCTTCGGGACCACGGTGTGGAGGTCGTGCGCCTGTCACGCGGTGAGGGCGTCGACGTCACGACCGGGAAGGGCCTCGACGAGGCCATGCGCGGTGCCGATGTGGTGGTGGACGTCACCGACACGCCCTCCCGCGGGGAACTGGAGAGCCTGGAGTTCTTCGGCACGGCGACCCGCAACCTGCTGGAGGCCGCGGCGAAGGCGGGCGCCGTACATCACGTGACCCTGTCCATCGTGGGGGCCGACCATCTGCAGGCGGGCTACTTCCGTGCGAAGGCGCTGCAGGAGGAGCAGGTGCGGCGCTCGCCCATGCCCTGCTCCATCGTGCGTGCCACGCCGTTCTTCGAGTCGGTGGAATACATGTCGCGCGCGGCGACGTACGGAGACGTCGTCCATGTCGCGCCGGTCCTGATCCGTCCCGTGTCGACGGACGACGTCGCCGCCGCGGTCGCCCATGTCGCTGTCGGAATACCGCTGTTCGGAGTTCTGGAGGTCGCCGGTCCGGAGGAGCACCGCCTCGACGACCTCACCGCGAAGCTGCTGGCAGCGCGCGGCTACCTGCGGGACGTGGTCCCCGACGCCCACACGCCGTTCTTCGGGGCGGTGCTCGGGCAGCGGGCGCTGCTGCCCGGGGCGGGCGCCCAGCTGGGGCACGAAACCTTCTCCGAGTGGATCGCGCGGCGATGACGTCGTCGGCACGCACCGTCTCCCGGCGCCACGCCCTGACAGGAAACAGCCATGAGTGAGCTCGACCAACTACCCGACCGGGACACTGAAGAGACTGCCGAATGGCAGGCGTCGCTCGACGCGGTCGTGCGCAACGCCGGGCCGGAGCGGGCCGTGTACCTGCTACGACGGGTGCACGAGTTCGCGGCCCGGTCAGGTGTGTCCCTGCCCGGCTCCTGACCTCCGACTACATCAACACGATATCGGCGTCGGCGCAGCCGGCCTTTCCCGGTGACGTCGCCATGGAGTCCAGGATCACCGGCCTGAACCGATGGAACGCGGCGGCGATGGTGACCCGCGGCTCCCGCTTCGGGCTCGGCGGCCACATCTCCACCTACGCTTCGGCCGCCTGGCTGTACGAGATCGGGTTCCACCACTTCTTCCAGGGCAAGGATGGGGCCGGCTCGGGCGACCAGCTGTACTTCCAGGGGCATGCCTCGCCCGGCATCTGTCGTCCTGGCGCAGACGGTGAAGGGGCACACGCTCGGCTCGGCCTTCGAGTCGCGCAACGCCAACCACCAGATGAAGAAGCTGACCATGGCGCAGTTCCGTGAGATGCGTGACCTGCTCGAACTCCCCATCCCCGACAGCGCGTTGAGCGGTGATCTGGTGCCGTACTGGCACCCGGGCGAGAACTCGGAGGAGGTGCGGTACCTGCGTGAGCGGCGGGCGGCGCTGGGCGGCCCTGCCCCGGTGGGAGGGGCTCCAACACGCCGACGGGCACTCCCACTTGCTGGCCTCCACGAATCCCGCCGCCGTGTCCTACGATCCGGCGTTCACGTACGAGATCGCAGTGATCGTGCGGGAGGGGCTGCGCCGCATGTACGGTGACAGGCCCGAGGACGTCTTCTACTACCTTGGTTATGCCCCGGTGGGCACCGGCGTCGACCGGCCCGTGAGCGTTGCCGGGCGCCGGTGGGCGATCGAGGAGTGCTTTCAGGCCGCGAAGAACGAGTGCGGCCTGGATCATTACGAGGTCCGCCGTTACGTCGGCTGGACACGGCACATCACCCTGGCCATGCCTGCACACGCCCTTCTCGCGGTCACGGCGGCGCAGGCGGCGGCAAAGGGGACTGCAGAAACGGTTCCACCCTGGTTGCACTCACCGCGGCGGAAGTCCGCCGGCTGCTGGCAGCCGGCCTCGCGCACCGACCCTGCCCGTCGCTTCGCATCCACGCAATGAGCTGGTCACATTGGAAGCGCCCCAGAACGGCGACCGGGCATCCTGCTTCCTCAACGTGCGTGTAGCCGATATGGCCGCCTTTTACGCACATGCCGTGGCTAACGGAGTCCACTTCCTCACCGAGCCGGTCGACCGCGTCTCCGAGCTGCGCTGCTATCTGCGCGACCCCGACGGATACCTCATCGAGGTAGGCCAGTCGACCGGTTTGATCAAGAGTCTCCAAGCGAAACCCTCTCCAGACCCAAGGTAATGTCACCGCTGCAGCCCGAGTACCAAAGGCCAAGCAAGGGGAAATCTGACAACGCATGCTCAACGGCCATGTGTTGAACTCCACCAGCCGGGATCGGCTCCGGTTGTTGCTGCCGCAGGGGCGCCCAAATTCCCCTACTCGGGCAGTCCGGGCTGACCGGTTGACCCCTGCCACACCGTGGAGAGGGTCACCACCGAGACACTATTTGTCAGCAGTCGGTGCACCGGGCAGCGGCCAGCCACTGCCAGTAGCCGTTCTGACTGGGAAGGTTCAAGTTCGCCGGAGAGGTGGATCTCCTTGATGATCTCTGAGTCCGAACCGAACCTGAGGTCTACGTCGACCTGATGCAAGGGCCAGCTGTGCCGGTCGGCATAGGCGCGTACCGCCATTGAGGTACAAGACCCAAGCGCCGCCAGGAGCAGCTCTCCTGGGGTGGGACCGGTGTCGGAACTGACGGGCTCCGGTTCATCGGATCTCAGAAGGTGGGTGCCGATCACAACGGTGCGGGCAAGGCGTCTGCCCTCGCTGACAGAAACGGTGCGCGTAGACATGAGTCAACCTCTCTGGGGAGGACAAACAATCTGCAACCTCCGCGCCCCTGGGCACGGGCACGACCCTCGGCGCTACCAGTAAGACAGCGCTCACCGTGCGGGTGTGACACAGGTCCCCGGTAGCGGGGGGATCTCCCTCGCAAGCGGCCGCGTCCTGTCGGTGAAAGACGGAACCGGCGGGATGTGCGGGCGCTGTCGACACCCGCGCCGGCCGGTCGTCACCGGCCGGTACCGGGATGAGTGTGGGTGGGCGGTAAGCCTGGCTCAGTAGTGAAAACCCGAGCTGGCCGGGCACTCGGGGCAGGCATCTGTTCCGCTCAGACTCTTCATGTCTCGTTCAGGAGTTGGGCGGTGGCGCTTTGAATGTCCAGATAGCGCGTCTCTTCTCCCAGAGGTACAACCGCTAGGGTGCGTTCAAGGAATGCCCTGATCACTATCGTCGGCGCGGCGACCAGGTCTGTTGAGTCACCCGAGTGCAGAGAAATGAATACGAGCTCCGCACCTCGGATCCTGGAGGGCCAGATCTGCACGTCGCCGAGACCACTGAGCCGCCGCAGACCGGACACCAGGAGTTCGCGGGCGAATGTCCACTCGACGGACTTATCGGTGCCCACATTGAACTCCAGGCCCACTGAGAAAGGTTCGGCGCTGTCATACCGGAGATCTGTTGTCGCCTGCGGATACTCTTGACCTTGAACCAGTCGTACGAGTGTGCGGCACGTCACCGTCTCGCATCCAATTCCCGTACGTTCCGCGTGGACACCTTCATGGCGGTGGTTTTCCGCGTCAGCACACCCGCGATCGTCGTCGGTGTCGAAGGCGTTCCCGGTCATCAGTGTTATCCCTTCCTGTTCTTCCCGGACCGACGGGTGCTCAGCACACCCGCGCAGCGCGGTGAAGTGTGCGCCGAATGGATCGGAGCCGTCGCACCTCTGCACTGGGTCGGTCGGGCTACTGCAAGTCTCGGGTCGGTCAAGCTCTGAGACATCAGTCATCTGACTATCGGAAGAGGGTGGGACCCGCCACGCTCGTGGTACCGAGCTCCGAGCCCGCAGTTGGGGCCCGCACGCCACTGGGCCAGCCGATGACGTGTCACAACGAGAAGTATCGGCTTGTCTTCATGGGTGAAACCGAGAGAAACAGGGGACACCGTGCGTGAGATCTTGATCATCGGCGGCGGTTACGCGGGCTTCTACACCGCCGGGGCCTGGAAAAGAAGCTACGTCGGGGCGAGGCTCGCGTCACGGTCGTGGACCCGCGTCCGTACATGACGAACCAACCCTTTCTGCCGGAGGTCGTGGCGGGCGTGATCGAGGCCCGCCACGCGGCGGTGTCACTGCGGCGGCACCTGCACCGCACGCGACTGGTAGCCGGTGCGGTGACAGAAATCCGCACTAGTGAGCGCACGGTCACCGTTCGGCCGGCGAGTGGAGCGGACTACCAGTTGACGTACGACATCCTCGTCGTCACCGCGGGAGCGGTCACCTGAACGTTTCCATACCTGGACTGAGCAACCAGGCGTTCGGCCCGAAGCATGTCGAGGAAGCCGTCGCCATCCGTGACCGGCTACTGACCTCGTTCGACCGCGCAGCAACGCTGCCTTGCGGTTTCGAACGTCGCAAACTCCTCACCGTCACGTTCGGCGGGGGCGGCTTTTCCCGTGTGGAGGGCTTCGGAGAGTTGCGCTGTCCTTTCATCTGGTCGAGGCGCGCAGTCGCGTTCTTCCCGAGGCCAGTGACCGGCCCGGCGCCTGGGTGGTCCGGTCCCTGGAGGAGCGAGGCGCGTCGGTTCACCTGAACTCCCAGCTTGTCTCCGCCGAGGACGGCCACGTCGTGCTGTCGAGTGGCGCGGAGTTCGATTCGGGGCTCATCGTGTGGGCTGCCGGCAACTCGTCGAACCCGACCGTACACAATCACACGGACCTTCCCGTCGACGACCGGGGTCTCCTCCTCGTTCGGCCCGACCTTTGCGTGGGCACAGAGACGCACATAGTGTCAGAGGTGTGGGCTGCGGGCGACCACGCGGCTGTCCCCGACCTGGCGGCAGGACGACCGGGAGCGTACACCGTCCCGAACGCCCAGCACGCGGTAAGACAAGGAAAGCGCCTGGCGAAGAACATTCTGGCTACGCTGCGGGGAAGCCCATCAAGAACTACGTCCACCAGAGCCTCGGAGTGGTAGCGACCTTGGGATTGGGCCGCGGGGTCTTCCAGAACCGGCGTCTGGTCATCAAGGGCTTCCCGGCATAACTCATGCACCGTGGCTATCACGTGCTCGCCGTATCGTCATGGGAGCGCAAGATCTGCGTGCTGGCTGTCTGGCCGACCGCCGCGCTCCACGGGCGTGACATAGTCTCCCCGGCCTCGGCGCAGCATCCCGGGGAGGCCTTCGTGGCTCGGGGCAAACCACGCCGGAGGGAGCAGCCCGAGGCCGCCGCCCCGTGAGGGAGGCCGACAGTGCAGTCAACAACATCTCAAGAGTGTTTTCGTCAGACCGGTGTGCAGTGTGCCCCGCCCGCCAGGTCACGCCGACTGCCGGCAGTGCCGACCACGCTCGTTAGTGGGTATACTGATCACAACGTTCGCGACGTCATGTTCGACACGGTCATCGTGAAGATGTCGCACGTTGGCACCGAGGTCTCAGAGCCGACCTGGTGCAGTGCTCCGGGTGCCGTCCTCCCCCCGTGGCCGGTGCCCGGAGTCACACTGACCAGGTGAGCAGCAAGGCTTGGTCGCCGACGGTCTCAGGCCTGCTTGGCGTAGAGGCCGCGCCCTGTCCGCCGGATACGACAAGTGCCTACCAGCCGGTCCAGGGTGCTGCGCACCGCGTTGATGCTACCGCTGTCCTTGTCGCGGCCGAGAGCCGCCGCGACATCCCGGGCCCGCACGTCGGCGTCGCCGGCTCCCTCGAAATACTCCAAAATCTGTTCGGTGAGTTTGCCGTACTTCTTGTCATCGTCACCGTCATCGTTAGTGTGAGGCCTGGGGGTACGGCTGACCGCGTTGGCCACGGCCGGGGAGGCGGAGTCCCGCGGATCCCGCCGGCTCACCGCCGGCTGCTGTTTCTGGACACCTCGTGTGATGGTGGCGTCGTCCGCAGATTCCGAGGAGGGGGTGCCCTCCTGCGGGGGCACGGGTGCTGAGGGGCGACGCCGTTTCGTGGACACCGTGGCCGCCGCGTCGGTTGCCTGAGGCTTGGCACCTCCGTGCATGAGGGCTTCGAGGGCAGTGAGGGCCCGCTGTACGGAGCCGAGATGAGCGACGACCGCGGCGAGCTCCCTCTCCAGCGCCTGCTTCTGAATCTCCAGGCGGGCCAGATCCTCTTGAAGGCTCTCGGCGGTGATCTCGATATTGTGCGCCGTGTGGCTTACGGAGACCATGTGTCCTCTTGTCCTCAATACTTTTGCGTGCTCGTCGGGTACACCTCTGGTGCCGCTCGCTCGCCCCATACAATGAGACGGGTGCCCCGGAACATCATAGGCGGATTGCGCACAACCGTGGTCGGACCAGGCGCCGTCCGATGTGGACCGCCCGCTTGCATGTCCCTTCCGGTATGGAGACGGGCGCCACCCGCACTGACCCGTGCGAGGAGATAGTGGCAGTCGGTGACTGCCGGATGCCCAAGACGATGCCCGCTCCCAGGGCCGTGCGGCACTACCGAGCGGCGCTGGACCGGTTCCAGGAACGGAGCTTGTCGGGGTTCAGGGTGACCCAGATCTGAACGACGTGGGGTCCGGCGACGTCCAGGCTGATGACCCCTGCGACCTGGCGGTCGTAACGAACGACAAGACCGGTACGCCCATTGACCGGATGGGTGTCCAGCCTGGTGCGAGGGTGCCGGGCAAGCAGCGTCAGCAGGCTGCGGGCGACCTGCTGTCTGCCGTGGACGGGCCGGACCAGGGCTCGTACCTTGCCACCGCCGTCGAAGTAGACGGTCACGTCCGGTACGAGCAGGGACGCCAATAGCCCGGCTTCCTCCGCCACGCAGGCGTCATGAACCGCGCCGGTCACCGCGTCGTGCTGCTGCGGCGTCGTGGGCCGTGTGCGCCGGTCCTGCAGACTGCGGTGTGCATGGTCGGTGAGCTGCTTGCATTCCGGCTGACTGCCGATGTCGGCGACCGTACTCTGCGCCGTCCCGAAAGCGTCGTTCAGTACGAGCGCCGCCTGCTCGGTCGGAGACAGGGATTTCAGCGAGTTCAGCATCACCTGATGAATTTCCTGTGACAGCATCTCGTACCGCTCCGACGCAGGCTCGCCGACCGTACGTGAATGCTCCCGGTCCGGTTGGGCAAGCCTGGCCACGCATATACCGCCGACGGTCTTCACGAGCCAAGCGCGCGGCTGCTCGATCCGCGCTAGCTCGTGATCGGACAACCCGTACCACAGCCGATAGGCCTCATCGACGACGTTCTCAGGCCCTGGACCGTTGCCGAGCATCCAGTACGCGACATCCAACAGGTGCTGGCGTTCCTCCGTCAGCTCCGCGATCGGCACCACCTGCCTGACGGACCTCATGCGCATCCTTCCTCTCACCTACCACTTCAGCGGCTCCACCGTCCCGTCGGCGGATACCTGTTGTGACGAGCCCGCACCAGAGGAAGTTGAGCGGCAGATGACGAGGCCCTGGTACGCGACAGAGACCGGACAGCCACAGACATTGTGACATCGGCACAACAGGCAGCGGAAGCAGCGTTCGCGGTAAACACTGACTACAGTATGTAACTGAGTCCGCCCCTGGGCCTTCGCAATCGGTGGTCGACAAGCCCTTGGTGTCACATATACGCCGACCGCTCGGTCTCATCTGTGAGAGACCTGACGGGTGTCTCCAGCCGCAGAGGGACACGTCTTCCGTGTGCTCGCAGTGCCTCGGAACACTGCGGTCCGGGACTGGACTAGGCGTTCGGCTCCCTTGTCCGAGAGGCTCCCGCCGTACGACGAGTTGAGCCGTTGAACCCTACGCATCTCGCACCGCAGGAGGTTCTTCGTGGACTGGCATGAATCGGCGACCTGCCAAGGCACTGATCCTGATCTGTTTTTCCCTGTCGGCTATGCGAGCAGTGGCTCCACGCTCATTCAGATCGCTGAGGCGAAGGCAGTGTGCCACCGATGCCCCGTGATCGACCAGTGCCTGAGCTGGGCCCTCGACACCGATCCGGTGGAGGGAATCTGGGGCGGCACCACAGAAGCGGAACGACGGGCCATGAGGCGGCGCAATGCGGCACGTGCCGACCGGCCCACGGCGAAGCCGGCGGCGTAATCGCGCGCGAACCGAGACTCCGTACGAGCCGGCAGTCAGTGTGATCGGGCAGTCGCTCCTGGCCACAACGTCGGTTCGGCACGGGTGTGTCACACCATCACCGGCCAACCGGTCGTAATGAGGACAGAGCATCAAAATCCGGCCAGGGACAGCCGTGGGCGAGACCCGTGACCCGTTACCTGTGGACGAGAGTCGCTGCGGGTGATCAGGAATGAGTGATGAACGATGAGCAACGAGAGTCGGCAGGCCGCACCACAGCAACGGCGGAAAGGTGAGAGCATCGCCCGTTGGGTCGACACCCGGCTGGGCACCTGTGGCGTGACCAGGGCCGCCGCGCGAAGGGGTCCGTGACCACTGGTCCTTCATGTTGGGGGAGATCTGTCTCTCCAGCTTCCTCGTCCTCATCGTCACAGGCGTCTACCTCTCCTTCTACTTCCATCCCTCATCGGCACCGGTGCGGTACCAGGGAAGTTACGTCCCCCTCCAGGGGCAACTGGTGTCGGAAGCGTTCAACTCGACCATGGACATCTCCTTCGATATCCGCGGCGGGCTGCTGATCCGGCAGGCCCACCACTGGGCGGCGCTGGTGTTCGTCGCCGGCATGCTCGTGCACATGATGCGGGTCTTCTTCACCGGGGCGTTTCGCAAGCCGCGCGAGCTCAACTGGGTGTTCGGCTTTCTGCTCCTGACCCTGGGCATGTTCGGTGGCCTGACAGGCTACGACCTACCGGACGACCTCCTCTCGGGAACCGGGCTGGCAGTCGTGAACGGCACCCTTCTCTCCGTACCGATCATCGGCACCTTCCTGCCGTGGTTCTTCTTCGGTGGCGAGTTCCCCGGCGACGACCTGGTGGCTCGCTTCAACACGATCTACGTCCTGGTGATCCCGGCCGCCATGCTGCTGCTGATCGTCGCCCACGCGGTCCTGACGCTGCGCCACAAGCACACCCAGTACCCCGGGCCGGGGCGTACGGACAAGAACGTCGTCGGCCTGCCGTTCAAGGTGCACGCCGTGGAGACGGCGGCATTCGGCCTCATGGTGTGTGGATTCATCTTCGTCATCGCGGCGATCGCGCAGATCAACCCCATCTGGCAGTACGGCCCCTACCGGGCCGACCAGGTGTCGGCAGGATCGCAGCCCGACCGGTACATGGGCGTGGCCGACGGGTTGCTGCGCGTCATGCCTGGCTGGGAGATCGACGCCTGGGGCCACACCCTGGCCCTCGACAACTTCATCCCGCTGGGCGTGGGGGTCGGCCTCTTCCTCACGCTGGGCGCCTATCCCTTCATCGAGTCGTGGGTTACCGGCGACGATCGAGAGCGTCACCTCCTCGACTGCCCGCGGAACCGGCCTGTGCGTACGGCACTTGGTGCCGCGTGGCTGAGTGTCTATGCCGTGGCCCTTCTCGGCGCCGCGAACGATCTGATTGCCACGCGCTTCCACGTCTCTGTCAACGCGGTGACGTGGACCGTCCGTATCGGCCTCTTCGCCGTGCCCCTCGTCGTCTTCGCCGTGACGAAACGCTGGGCCCTCGCCCTCCAGTGGCGCGATAGGGAGAATGCTGCACGGACGCGAGACCGGCGTCATCAAACGCCTTCCGCACGGCGAGTTCGTCGAGGTGCATGAACCGCTCGGCCAGGAACAGCTGCACATCCTCACGGCGCACGAGCAGGACATACCTCTTACCGCAGCCCAGGCGGGAAGCGTGAACGGCAGCCCCACCCGGGCGCAACGGCTGCGGGTCAGGCTCAGCCGGAGCTTCTACGGGGACGGAGCCCAGATACCCAAACCCACGGCGCAGGAATGCAAGGAGATCACCAGCGGTCACCGGAGCTGACATGCGGAGTGCCGGCTCACGTGCAGGGAACCGATCCCCAGCCAGGAACTCACGGCGCAGCCTTGGTCCCCAGTCCGCCCTGGTCCGCTACGGGGCCAGTGTGATGGTGGTCGGGGTTCCCTGCCACGCCATCCTTGCGTAGGGGCACAACGAGTCGGCTGTCTCGAGCAGGGGAGCCGCAATCTCGCGGTCGATGCCAGGCCACTTCACCACCAGATCAACCTGGAGCAGGTAGCCACCGTCTGCCGGATCCCGCCCGAAGGCGACGGTTGCTTCCACGGAGATCGCGGAGGGGTCGAGTTCCTCCTGCTGGGCCACCAGGCTCAGGGCTCCGTGGTAACAGGCCGCGAAGCCGGCCGCGAACAACTGCTCAGGGTTCGTGCCCTGACCGTTCCCTCCGAGTTCGGCGGGTATGCGCAGATCGAGGTCCAAGGCTCCGTCCGACGAACGTGCCTTGCCCGAGGCCCGACCGTGTGAGACCACGCCGCCGTTGACAGTAACCGTCGTGGTGTAAATGGGAGAGAAGGACGCTCCGTCGTAGTCCTTCTCGATGGACAGGTCGGGCAATTGGATCCGATCGGTCACGGCATGACTCCGGCATCGTCGCGGTACGCGCCTACCGGTGGAATGTGCTTCTGGCGGGCCGGTTGCGCGCCCAGCCGCGGGCACGGGCCGGCGTGCCGCTCATGACCATAGTCACGTTGTCTTTTCCTCACGCTTCGTAGGATCCCGGATCCCGGACGACCTGTAGACCGATGAGAGACGAGCCTTGTGGCATGCGCCCAGTAACGATCGCCCGACTACGCGGAAGCGGTCACTCGTTCAGCGATGCCACGTAGGGAGACAGCTTGGCCGGGTTCATCACCCACATGATCCGGTCGATGCCTTCCACCGACACATCCACGGACAACAGGGCCACAGCTGCTCCGCCGGAGGAGATGAGGACGGCCGGCCGACTGTTGGCCTCGACCCACCGGATCTCCGACTGGGGCCAGAACCGTGGCGCGAACGCGGCGAGGTACTTGGAAACGTGCACGCGTCCGAACACTGGGATCTTCGAGGCGCCACGAGTGCCTCCACCATCGGAGTAGCTGACCACGTCTGCGGTGAGCACATCCTCGAGCACCGCGAGATCACCTGTCTGCGCAGCGGTGAGAAACACTCGCAGGAGGCGGCGGTGCTCGCTCGGGCTCACGCGTTCCCGGCGCTCAGCGGCCAGGTGCTTGCGCGCACGGCTTACCAGCTGACGGGCGTTGGCCTCACTGATCTCCAAGATGCCCGCGATCTGCGGATAGGGGTAGCCGAAGGCCTCCCGCAGGACGTACGCGCCCCGCTCCACCGGGTTCAGCTTCTCCAGGAGGAACAGCACCGCCAGTTCGAGCGCCTCAGCGCGTTCCGCGCCCAGCTGAGGGTCCTCAACGGTATCGACCGGCTCGGGAAGCCACGGTCCGACATACGATTCCCGCCGTACCCTCGCGGACTGAGCGAGGTTGATGGCCAGACGTGTGGTGATCGTGGTGAGGAAGGCCGTCGGCTCCACCACCTTCGTGCGGTCCGTGTTCTGCCACCGCAACCACGTCTCTTGAAGAATGTCCTCCGCCTCCACTGTGCTGCCAAGCAAGCGGTAGGCGATACCGAAGAGCCGCGGACGTGCCGCGAGGAAGTTTTGTGTCGCCTGTTCGAGGGAGTTGGCGTCGGCCTCGGCGTGCATAGGTGTCCCTTCGGCTGCAACGCCACCATGTTACAAGTCGCAGAAGCCGAGTGTGTCTGCGGCTCGGGCACACGCTTCCTGTCTCGCCGAGCGTAACGGAGTCATTTCGGGTGGGGGCCGAGAGTCATCGCCAGCACGGCCGGATCTTCCCACGCCGGCTGCGGCACGAATCCGTGATCTTCCAGATCCTTGATCATCTCCGTGCGAGACGTCGGCCACATCCAGAAGGTTTCCGTGTGCTCACGCAGCAGGAGCCCACTCTCCCGCACCCAGTAATCGAAGCGTGTGCGGATCCGGTCCCCCTCCGCCGACAGCACCATGCGGCCTCCGTACTCGTGTCGCCCGACTTGTTGCTCCGGGAAGCGACGCTCAGTCACCTCGCCGGGAAACAGGCCCGACGGCGGAAGCTGAAGCAGCAGTGAGCCACCCGGTACCAGGGCCTCGGCGAGAGCCGGCCACAGAACATGTCTGGCTGAGGGGGACAAACAGGCGATCATGTTGTGACAGATCGCGAGGTCCGCCACTTCTCGGAGTCCCGCCTCGCCGAGAGTCGTGGGATGGACGGTGACCCGAGCCCTCAGCTCGGCGGACAGGGAGGCCAGGCGCGTCATCAGCGGTGTCCGCATGGCATGTGCGGGTTCGATGGCGTGTACGTCTACCTGAGAGGCGAGAAGGCTCATCAAGGTCACCCGTCCGGTTCCGGCTCCGACATCCAGTACACCGAGCCGGGCGCTTTCCACAGCGTGGCCGTAGAGGCGACGTACCCGCACCGCGTCCTGCTCGGCCTGAAGGACGTCGTAGAACTCGGCGCTGACCACATAGTCGTCCTGGCGAACCCGGACCGGCCGTGAACTGTGTATAAGGGTGCGCATATCCAGCAAGACCAATTGTGTGCGGTACCTGTGACACTCTGCTGGAGCAGGTCGGAACCGCGTGGGGGTCCCGGTGCCGGGAGCGGGCCTGTCGGGAGGGGGCACGCATGGGCGTGATCCCAGGGACACCAGGCGGGCGTCAGCCCCGCAGGAGCCATTGCGCGAGGGCGACGTGGCCTCGCGGTGCGGTCGGCGTAGGAAGCAGCGTCCGCTTCTCGAACACCGCACCGAGGAAGGGGAAGTGGACGTCGGAGATCACGTCGCGCTGGTCACCGCGGGCGGCCAGCAGTTTGCGGTGAGGTCGTCGAGTCGATACTCCTCGGGGCCAGCGGTTTCAAGGCTCCCGAACAGGGGTGCTCCGCCGTGCCGGGTACGGAATGTTCTGTGCTCCCTTGGTGCACCAGGCCTGACGGCCACGTCCCCACATACAAGACCGAGGTCCTCCGGTTTGTGTGACACCCGCCGCACGGGGCGAGGAAAGGTGTGAACTCAGCCCGGTCCGGGCTGCCTTACGGTCCGTCAGGCACGTTTCCGTGTCCGGCCTGGTCGGTGTGAACGCCGACGCAGCCACGCTGCCCCTGGTCCGTCGGACGCCTTCAGACCGCCGCGAAGGTGACTCCGGTGAGACGCTCGGACAGCTGCCAGAGCCGGGACGCGTCCGCCTCGCTCCGGGCCGATTTGTAGAGCGCCAGTTCCGTGGGACTGCCCGTGAACTGGCCCAAGCCGTCGGGGCCGTACAGACGCCCGCCCTTGGCTTCCGGGCTCGTCGCCGCGTACAGCAGCGGACGCAGGCCGGCGTCGACGGACTGCACGAAGACGCCCCAGCGTGCGAGCCGCCTCATGATCGCCGCGTGGGGTGCGGGACGGGCGCGGCCGAGGTTGGGCCCGGCTGCGTAGAGGTTGGTCAGAGTCGTACCGGGATGGGCCGCATTGCTGACGAGGCCCCAGCCGCCCGATGCGCTGCGCCGCTCCAGTTCGAGAGCGAACAGCAGGTTGGCCAGCTTGGACTGTCCGTACGCACGCACCGGGGAGTATCGCTTCACACCTTGCGGGTCGTCCCAGTCGATCCGGCTGTTACGCGCGGCACTGCTGGTCACGGTGGTCACACGAGCCCGGCCGGCCCGCAGTGACGGCATCAGCCGCCCGGTGAGGGCCACATGACCCAGGTAGTTGGTTCCGAACTGCAGCTCGTATCCGTCCTCGGTCGTGTGCCGCAGCGGCGGCGCCATCACGCCCGCGTTGTTGACGAGCAGGTGGATCGGCCTGCCTTCCGCATTGAGCGTTTCGGCGAGGTCCTCCACCGACGCCAAGGAAGCCAGGTCGAGGACGCGAAGGGAGGTCCGCGCACCCGGCACGCTCGTCCGGATCTGTTCGAGGGCGGTGGTTCCCTTGGCCATGTTGCGCACCGGCAGGATCAGCTCGGCGCCGGCATGAGCGAGTCGTGTGGCCAGCCCAAGGCCGACGCCGTCGCTCGCCCCGGTGACCACGGCCAGCTTTCCGCGCAGGTCGGGCTCCGTCATTTCGTTCATCACACACTCCTGGTCGGGCGGTACTTCCGGGTCACCAGCGTCCACGAGGCGCGCGGCTCGATCCATGTGCTGATTGACCATGGATCAATCGGACATGACATGAATCACCGGGCACCATCTGAAGAAACGACCCGAAGTTGATGAGGGCGACAACACCGTGTGACACGATGTTGTTCCTGGCAATATGGTTGCCGGACACCTCACGCGAGGTACGGCTGCTCATCCCACGGCAGTCGACCCATCTCCGATCGACGAAGGGCACCCCCCATGCCTGCCATCCTGATCCACGGCGTCCCCGATACCCACCACGTGTGGGACGACGTACGTCGGCACCTCTCCCGGACCGACGTGGAGGCCTGGGACCTGCCAGGGTTCGCCGCCGCCCTGCCGGACGACTTCGGATCCACCAAGGAGGAGTACGTCAGTTGGCTCATCGACCGCCTGGAGCGGATCGGTGAGCCGGTCGACCTGGTCGGTCATGACTGGGGCTGCATATTCACTGCCCGTGTCGCATCACTCCGGCCCGACCTCGTACGTACCTGGGCCGGGAGCAACGGTCCGATCAGCTCCGACTACGTCTGGCATCCGCTTGCCGTCACATGGCAGGACCCGGTCGAAGGCGAACGCTTCATGAACGAGCTGCAAGCCGAGTCCTTCGCCGACGACTTGGTAAAGGGCTTCGACCTCCCCGTCGAACCGGCCAAGGAGATGGTCAGCCGCGTGGACGGGGTGATGAAGGACAGCATCCTCAAGCTCTACCGCTCCGCGGTGACCATGGGGGCGGAATGGGAACCGGCACTGGCGAACGTGTCCGCGCCGTCTCTCGTGTTCTGGGGAGCGCTCGACCCCGCCTGCCAGATCGAGTTTGGTGAGAGGCTCGGCGCGTCTCTGCGCGCCTCCAAGGTCGCCAAGCTCGATTGCAACCACTGGACGGTGCTCGAGCGGCCGGCAGAGGTCGCCGCACTCCTGGAGGCTCATTGGGCGGCCTTCCCCAACGGCTGACGCGTACGGGGACGGGTTGCCCGTGCGCGCCCGGAGCGGAGGGGCCAGGCTCATCCCCTCGGTGCCGCACGGGGATCTTGCACTGGAACCGGCCCGCGCCCGGGCACAAGGTTCAGTGTTCAGCGTGAGTGTCGTGCCCGGCGAGGACGCCCTGTCGACGCGTTCGACCAGTCGAGCGCGGGCCGCTTCTCAGCCTCTTCGTGAGCAGAGCGCCAGGATCGTCAAGGGCGGCAGTTCGTAGGGCCGTCGAGCCACGTGAGACACACGTCGTCGGAGTCGGCGACGCTGTGCCGGAGGCCGTCGCCCGGGTCCGCCCGCTTCTGAGCCTCGGCGGAGGCCGCCGAACGGCGCAGGTGCCGTAAGGCCGCGGAGACGGCCTCGATCCGCGCGTCCACCGCATCGAGGGCCTCTCGGAGCAGACGCTCGTGAGCTTCGAGTACGGCGGCTTCTGCCGCCAGCGTGGCGCCGATCGCGGCATGGTCCGAGCCCGGGTCAGGGTTTCGCGGCATCTTCTGTCTTCCTCTGGCTGGAGCCGGGAGTCCGGCAAGTCCCAAGTGATGCGGGGGTCGTGGAGACTGAGGGGCGCGGCTGCGCAGGTTGACGCGCCGACATGGATCTGGGCTGTCGGAGACGCGCGCGAGCAGCATGGTCGCTGGCCAACTCGCTCCCTTCCTCGCCGAGAGGCTTCCCAGGCCGCTGGCGCAGGCCCTCACAGCTCATGACCGAGTAGCTGGGGAGGCTGTGACGGGTACATCAGCTGCCGGGTGCCGACCCCTGATTCAGCGGAGCCGGGTGGGGGCATGGCCAAGAAGCCCGTAATGGCGGAACCCGGCTGTTCCTGGCGGTTCCGCTTCTGGCCACAGGCAGTCCAGGACCGAGGCGGACGGCGGGAAGAGCGCGGAAGGGACTGCTGCACGGGCGAACCAGTCCCAGTGCACGATCTTGTTCGGCTCGGTCACCCGAGGCCTACCCGTTGCGCTCTCCGTGACCGCTGCGGCGGTCACGCGGGTCAAACCGTTGAGGCCGTCGACGAGAACCGCCAGTACCCGTACGGCAGTCGCGGGCACCACGAGTCCGGTCTCCTCTGCCAGTTCCCGGGAGGCGGCCGTCTCGAAATCCTCCCCGGTGTCGACCTTGCCGCCAGGAAGTTCCCAGCGGCCGTCATGGCCGAGCCCGAGCAGGACGCGACCCTCGGAGTCGAGGACCGCGAGGCCGACAGGTGAGGCTGTTCGGGGTAGGTCGGGCGCGTTCGGGGCGTTCGGTACGGTGTTCAGGAGAGTTCACCGGACCATTCCACCCTGTGGAGCAGCTGAAAGCATCCGCGAGCCGACTGCAACGGCCCCCATGCCCGGGTGACGTCTGCGCTGTTGCCGACTGCCCGCGGCCTTCCCGCATGCCCGACTGTCCGTGCCTCACCACCCCGGGGACACGGCTGGACGCGTCGGCGGCCTGACGTGGGCTGGGAGGGGTGTCCGGTGAGAGTCACCAACCCGCTGCTGGTGGGTGTCACCAGCCCTTTGGTGGGGCGCGACCGGGACCTGGAATGGGTTTCCGGCTTCCTGACGCACACGGACTCGGGCGGCGCCCTGCTGTTGTCCGGAGAGCCGGGCGTGGGGAAGACAGCGCTCCTGGACGCCGTCGCGAAGTCGGCGGTGGACGCCGGCACTCGCGTGCTGCGTGCCGCGGGCGTTCACTGAACCAGGCGCTCCTTCCGCTGCGGGACGCGTTCGACACCCTGGACGCCACTCATCGGGACGCCATACGCATCGCCCTGGGTTTCGGCGTCGGTCAGCCGCCGGACCGCCTGGTCGTCTCCAACGCCGCCCTGGCCGTGCTGCAGGCCGCGTCCGATGAGGCCCAGGGCGACGTGCTGGTCATCGTCGACGATCTTCCCTGGGTGGAGTTCTCGACCATCGCGACGGCGTGATCGAATACGGCCTCCCGCTGCGCCGCGACATCGCTGCGGCCTTGCGCCGCTACCGGCCCGAACTGGTCATCACGCTCAACCATCACACGACCTGGAGTGCCGGCGCCTGGAACACCCCGGACCACGTGGCCGTAGCGCACGCCGCTCTCGACGCGGCAGCGGATGCCGGTAATCGCTGGATCTTCCCCGGACTGACCGAGGCGGGTCTCCAGCCATGGAACGGGGTCCGATGGGTGGCCGTCGCCAATTCCCCGAACCCCACGCACGCGGTGCGTGCTGATCACGGCTTGGAGCGTGCGGTGCTGTCGCTTCGCGAGCACCGCACATACATCGAGGCATTGACCGACGAGGACCCCGAATCGTATGCACGACGATTCCTGACCGAGAGCACCAGCGCCCTGAGCCCACGTTTCGGTGGGGTGCCGGCTGTTGTCTTCGAACTGTTCAGCCGGTGAGGCGTAGGTTGCCGGGTCACTGATCTCTGCCGCGTGCTTGGGACCGGTTGACACATACCATGCAGTGATAGTGTGGAAACCACTGTTGTGTTCCGAGCGGATCGTGTGACTGCGGCCGTCCGAGACCTCGAGAAGAGACCCTTGAGACCGGCATGGAAGAGAATCGGCAATGACGACACTGCACCTCACTCTGCTCGGCGCGGTCCGCGAACTCACGGCCGCAGAGCTGCCTGCCGTCGTTTCCGTCCACAATGGCCGTTCCCTGCGCCGCTTCGCGCTGGAGCTCCATGTGCCGGACGAACGGCACGAGGAATTGGACGCCGAGCTCCAGGCGGCCTCCACGGCCGATGGACCGCATATTCAGGGCACTGACGCGACCTGGCGCGTGTCGGAGGGCTGGACCGCCGTTTCCCAAGGACGCAGACCGGAGATCTACATCTACAAGGCGGAGATCCAGGAGGTGGAGGAACTCCGCGTCTCCGCTCTCGAGATCGAAGGACTCAGTCTCGTTCCGACCAGGTACAGAGAGGACGTCAGCGAGGAGACGATCACGGCGACGTTCGTCACCGAGGTGTCCGACGAGGACGATGAGCGGCTGGAGGAGCTTCTCAGGAAGCCGCATGAGTTCTTCGACGTCATCCGCCGAGGCATCAGTGACGAACCTCTGCCTATGCGCTTCGGGCGCCGCGTGTGGCAGCGGGCCGGGGAAGGAGCGCGTCGTCACCACCTGGTGCTGATCGCCGATGAGGACACGTCACAAGCGGCGCCAGACCCTCTTGCTCTGGTGAACCAACCACAACTCGACCGGACCATGGAGAAGGCGTGCGCGAACACCAATGCGCTGGCCCTGCTACTGGAAGAGCTGCGATCCAAAGGTGTCCTGGACAAGGACGCCTTCCACGCGATCAAGCATGCCGCTACCGCGCATCCGTTGACACACGAGGAGAAGCGCGAGTCGTCCCGGACTGATCGTCTGGACGACTACTGGCGTTGATGACACATCTGCCGCTGCCGGCGGGTGGAAGGGAAACGCTCATGACCGGAGACGTCGCGGAACCGGTGCCTCAGATGGTTCTGTCCCCGCTGACCAGTGCGGCGATCTTTCTCGTCGTGACGATCGACAGCGGCGGCGAGACCACCGTCCGTGAGCTGCTGTCGGACATCGGCTCGCTGGAACGGGCCGTGGGATTCCGTGCCCAGCCCGACGGCAGATTGAGTTGTGTCACCGGCATCGGTTCGCACGCCTGGGGCCGCCTATTCTCCGGGACGCGTCCGGCCCGGCTCCATCCTTTCCGGGAAGTGAACGGCCCGGTGCACCGAGCCGTCGCCACCCCGGGCGACCTGCTCTTCCACATCCGCGCCTCCCGTCTGGACCTGTGCTTCGCGCTTGCCACGGAGATCATGAGCCGACTGCGTCAGGCAGTGACAGTCCAGGACGAGGTGCACGGCTTCAAGTACTTCGACGAACGCGACCTGCTCGGCTTCGTCGACGGAACGGAGAATCCGACGGGTCCCGCGGCGCACTCGGCGGTAGTCGTCGGCGACGAGGATCCGTCCTTCTCGGGCGGGAGTTACGTCGTCGTGCAGAAGTACCTGCACGACCTCGACGCGTGGGAGGAACTGTCCGTCGAGGCGCAGGAGAGAGCAATTGGCCGGCGAAAGCTGTCCGACGTGGAGCTCGCTGACAACGTCAAACCTGCGGATTCACACGTCGCCCTCACCAGCCTCACCGACGCGGACGGCAAAGAACTCGAGATCCTGCGCGACAACATGCCCTTCGGCGCCGTGGGCCGTGCGGAGTTCGGCACGTATTTCATCGGCTACGCCCGCACTCCCGAGGTGACGGAGACGATGCTGGAGCGAATGTTCCTGGGCACGGAGTCGGCGCCGCACGACCGCATACTGGACTTCTCCGTCCCGGTGACAGGCTCCATGTTCTTCGCGCCGGCTGCGGACTTCCTGGAGGACCCTCCCGAGCCGCCGACGTCCCGATCGCCTTCCCTTGTCCGTGATCCGAGATGACCACACCGTTTCTGACCGTGATACCCGGTGGTGCCAAGCCTCCGTCCGTGAAAGTGATGACGACAGTGGATTTCAAGCTGGAAGTTGTGGTTCTGCCCGTCTCCGACGTCGACCGGGCCAGAGCGTTCTACGAGGCGGTGGGGTTCCGCCTGGATGCCGATCACGTCACCGATGACACCTACCGGGTGGTGCACATGACACCCTCTGGCTCGCCGTGCTCGATTCTCTTCGGCGTCGGGGTCACCACTGCAACTCCCGGTTCGGCGCAGGGGCTCCACCTCGTCGTTTCCGACATCGTGAAGGCCCACGAAGAGCTCCTCGGCAGGGGTGTGGAGATGGGCGGGATCTTCCACGACACGAGCGAGATATTCCACCGCTGCACGCTTGAGAGGCGGATCAGCGGCCCTGATCCGCAACGTCGCAGCTATTGCTCGTATGCGGAATTCAGCGACCCGGACGGCAACGGATGGGTGCTTCAGGAGGCAACGAACTGAATCCAGCCGTTCTGTTCCTGGTGCCGGCTGTCCGAGACCGAGCCGGCGCGGTTTCGACCCGCGCCTGCTCAGGTGCTCGGCGATCCAGCTCGCTCGGGAACGTCCGGGTGCGCAGCCCCTCATGGGCGCCGGTCGGGGACGAAAGCGGGCGGACCCGTCAGCTCGCATGACGTGCCACGACGATCCGGGACGGCACGGCTCCGTCTGTCTGCTCGGTCCGTCAGTGGTGGCGCGTCGCCGAGTGACCGGGGCCGGCGTCGTCTGTGTCGCCCGAGCGATGCGCACCGTCATCGGCCCCGGACGCCGTGTGGCGCAGCCGCCGGAGGGTCTCGGAGATCGACTCGATGCGTGAATCCACTGTGTGGATGGCCTCTCGGAGCTGGCTCAGCCGCCCCTCGAGCAGGGCGGCCTCCGCCGCCAGCGACGCAGTGGCGGCGGCGGGATTGGCTTGCCGGTCGGTTTCTCGGAGCATCTTCCCGTCCTCCCTCGGTTCGTGCCGGAGCTCTGTCGGCGGGCTTACAGCGATCGCCCGAGTGCATCGACTGTCCTGGGTCCCTGTCATGCTGCCTCCTCCTCGCTGCGGGGCTTGGATGGATGCCACCGCAAGCTGCTGACACCCGATTGACCGGGCAGCGGGAGCGGCTGTGACAGCTGCCGGCGATCGGCCGCGTCCGTACGAAGGACGCGGCCGTGGTGCGGCGCGCTGGGCTACTGGAACGTGCAGCCGGGGTTGGAGGCGTCCTCGGCGAACGGGGCGCCGTGCGGCAGCACGTAGAGGACTTCCAGGACGACGTCCGTCGTGCCGCGGTTCTGGCCCAGGTGCACGTGGTCCGCGCCCGACGGTTCCTTCAGGGAGCTGCCCTTGTCGTAGACGCCGTCGGATGCGCACGTGGCATCGAAGTGGCTCAGCGTTCCCTGCTTGACGTACGCGTACAGCGTGCCGTCGTGGTAGTGCCAGCCCGTTCCCTGGCCGGGCGGAATGGTGACCTCTCGGAGGATGTAGTCCCGGTCCCAAATGGTCTTCTGGGCAAGGACCTTGCCGGTTACGCCGGGACCTCCGGGGGTCGCCTGGGCGACCGCGGAGGTGAGTGAAAGCGTGGTGCACGCTGCACCGACAGCTGCTGCACGCAGCATATTGCGCATGATGATGCCTTTCGGGGCGCAAGGTTGTGGTGACCCCCAGGATGGGAAGTCAGTTGGGAGAGTGTTTGACGGAACACACTGCAATGCCACTAAGTGTGAAGCTGCGTGGCGGTACAGTTCAGGGCGCGTGGGCTTCGCGATGGGCTACGACGAGGGACGCACCGATCAGAAGCGACGCGATGACGCCGGTGCACAGTACGGCGATCGTCGTGAAGGTGGTGGCGAGGACGGCGAGTGCCGCGACCGGGGGAAGGACGTTGGCCTTGGCGGGCAGTTGCACGGTCCGCCGGTGCAGCAGCCACACGCAGGCGATGAAGACGGCGACGGGCACCGTGTACGTGGCCGCGGCCTGGACGTCGGTAAGAGTGCCATGGTCGGTGAGATGGGCGACGTTGACGGCTAGTCCTGCCCCTACGGCCGCTGCCGCGGCGAACACCGCGTAGTGCCCGTAGCCCCACAGCATGGCCGTGGTCTGGGTTTTGAGGCGACGCGGTGCGTCCTGGGCGAAGTACAGCCACCACAGGGCGAAGACGGTCAGGATGCCACCCAGTGCGATGAGCAGAACGGAGCCGACTTCCGCATGGGTGTCCAGGGCGTTGCGGACGGCAAGAGCTGCGGCGGTGATGGACTCGCCGAGCACAATCAGGGTGAACAGCCCGTAGCGCTCGGCTATGTGGTGCGGGTGCCAGGTGGTGCCCACGGCACGTTCGGCCCAGACCGGAACCGAGAGTTCACCGACCGCGAGGACGGCGAACGAGGCGATACCGCCGTCGTGGGGCAGGGCCAGTCGGACCAGCCAGCCTATCTCCAGGACTGAGATGCCCAGGGCGTACCGCACTGCCGACCGCCGGCGTTCCTGGTCCGTGCACGCGGCGCGCAGCCACTGGCTGACCATGGCGAGCCGCATGACGACATAACCCCACGTGATGATCTGGAAGTCCCCGTGCTCCAGGGCCTTGGTGGCCCCTGCGGCCATGACCAGGGCTCCGGTGATCTGGACCAGGGTGAGGAGGCGATACGGCACGTCGTCCGTGTCGTAGGCGGAGGCGAACCAGGTGAAGTTCATCCAGGCCCACCAGATCGCGAAGAACACGAGTGCGTAACCGAGAAGGCCGTGACCAGGACGGCCCGAAGTGATTTCGTGCTCGAACGCCGAGGCGGCCTGGGCGACGGCGGCGACGAAACACAGGTCGAAGAACAACTCCAGCGCGGTGGCGGTGCGGTGTTCCTCACCGGCATGGCGGGCGAGCATCGGCCGGTGCCAGACACTGGAGGGCGGTGAGGACACAAGAACTGTCACCCTCGACGACCTCACCGCCTTCACGCCGCCGCGTCCTGATCGATCCGTACCGCCGAGATGTCCAGGACCAGAGTCACCTTGTCACCGACGAGCACGCCTCCTGCCTCCAGAGTCGTGTTCCAGGTGAGCCCCCAGTCCGAACGGCGCAGGATGGCCGTGCCCTCGAAGCCGACCCGGCGCTGTCCGTCGACGTCGTCGGCGGCTCCACCGAAGACGAGATCGATGTCCAGCGGCAGCTCGACGTCCTTGATGCGCAAGCTGCCGGTGAGACGGAACTCGTCGTCGCCGCGCTGGACGATTCCCGTGGAGCGGAAGGCCATCAGGGGAAACGTCGCGGAGTCGAAGAACTCGGGTCCTCTCAGGTGCGCGTCGCGTTCCTGGATTCCCGTGTCGATGCTGTCGGTCTGGACACTCACGTACGCCGTTGACCGGGAGGGGTCAAAGCCGTCCAGCAGGAGGAGGCCCTCGAAACGGTCGAACCTGCCGCGAATGTTGGAGATCATGGCGTGCCGGACGGAGAATCCGACGGTCGTGTGGGCCGGATCGATGGTGTAGGCACCTGTGAGTGCCGCGTATGTGCCGGGCCCGGGGGAAGCGGTTCGGTCGCGTTCTGTGAGCATGGTCAATGGCTTTCTCTACGGTTGCTGCGGTGACAAGGCGCGTTGACGTCTCGGGGACCGCTTTGTCCACTGCGGAAAGGGCCTGCCGTGTCGCGGTGCGGACGACAAGCCCCGCGCGGTCGATGTGCGCGTCCGGGGCGGGAAGCAGTGTGGTCTCCCGCAGTGCGCTACTCAACGAGCTTTCCGTCGGTGGAGACGTCCTCCATGAGCGAGGTGATCTCCTTCGGGATGGGCGGAAGGCTTTCGTGGGTGATTCCTGTGGTCGGGGACCACACGAGGTTGACGCGGAGGGCGGGATCCATGTCGGGGTAGTCGCTGCGGTTGTGGCAGCCGCGGGTTTCCTGGCGTTCGGGTGCCGCTTCGAGGGGGGCGAGGGCCGCCAGGGCGGCCGATTTGAGGTCGAAGGCATGCGCGAGGTCCTGGAACCCGGCGATGTCGGGGTGGACGCCGACGTTCTCCATGCGCTTCTCGATGACGTCCAGTTCCGCCAGACCGGTGCGCAGGCCCTCTTCGTCGCGGACGACGCCCGCGTGTTCGGTCATTGTGTGCGCCGAAGAAGCGCTGCGAGATCCGGACGTCCTCCTCGCGGGCGAAGGCCATGCCGTAGCGCTCCAGGTCGTCGATGCCCCGGGCGGCGCCCTGGATGACGATCTCGGCGGTGCGGGGATCGGCGAGGAGGTAGCTCTCCTTGAGGGTGTCGGCGGCGTGCTGCTGCCAGCTGTCCTCGGGGTCCATCGTGGCCAGGGCCGCGTTGATCCCACCGGCGGCCAGGGATGTGTGGGTGTCCTCCGTGGGGCGTTTGCCGACGGCCATGACAGCGACACCGGCCTCGGCCGGCTCGATCGACGCCCTGAGGCCGGCCCCGCCGGTACCGATCACCAGCACCATGGTGGAAAGCCGTTGTTCGGTGATAGCCACGATTGCTCCCATCGCTCCGGCTGGTCACTGACTAGGACCAGGTCCGGCGGTGGTTTGTGACACCGCGAAGGCCGCCTCAGCGCTCGACACGCGGTTACTCATGCGGGTGAGGACGGTGACCGCGAGTCGGGGCAGCAGAGGTCTGAGCGACGCCTCGTTGGTCACTGTCAGCAGGGCAGAGAGACGGCTTCCGGTGTCAGAAGAGCCTCCAGGGACGCGATGTCCCCGGTACGCGCCGCTGAGACGAAGGTGGCGAGAAGCTGCCGGTGCTCGGCCGCGTCCACGGTCTCCTGGTGGTCGGCCGACAGGTGCTTGCGGGCGCGGCTCACGATTTTGCGCACGTTGACGACGGTGAGCCCGAGTATCTCCGCGATATCGGCGTAGGCGTAGTCGAACGCCTCACGCAGCACGTAGGCGGCCCGCTCGGTCGGATTCAGCTTGCCCAGCACGAGGAGCAGGGCCAGTTCGAGGGCCTCTGCCCGCTGGGCGCCCACCTCCGGGTCATTGCTCGTGTCTATGGGCTCGGGTAGCCATGGACCGATGTAGGTCTCGCGCCGCACACGGGCGGACTGGGCCACGTTGATGGCCAGCCGGGTGGTTGCCTTGGACAGGAACGCGACGGGACTTACCACCGCCGAACGGTCTGCCTTCTGCCAGCGCAGCCACACCTCCTGGACCACGTCCTCGGACTCCACCGCGCTTCCCAGCAAGCGGTACGCGATACCGAAAAGACGTGGGCGGAGCTCCACGAAGACAGAAACGGCCTCGTCCATCGTGCTCACAGTGGAGGGCCTGTCAAGATGCATGTTCCTCTGTCTCCGTTCCTCTCAGGACCGGTGCTGTCGATAGCGCACTCGCTGGGTCACCGTGTGGCGGTCCGGTCCCCTGGGCAGCGGACACGGTTGCTTTGGCTGCACGCGCACAGGGAAGGGTCCGGCCGCCACGGAGTCCGGTGTCACCACAAGGCGGGCACCAGGTCGCGTCTTCTCTTCGACCGGGCACACCCTCGTTTCGTTACAGATCCGCCATGGTTTGTTGTCTCCGGCAGGCATCACACTGTCGCCATCGACAGAGTGGTCACACTATGGTGACGATGCTCCTAGTTCACCCGAGGTACACCGGGAGAGGCATCCGGCCGGTTCCAAAGTCGCAGTTTGTCGGGGTTCAGAACGGCCCAGACCTGGACGACGTGGTGGTCGGCGATGTCGAAGCTGATCACGGCGGCGACCTGGCCGTCGTAGCGCACGACGATCCCCGTCTGGCCGTTGACGGAGTGGAGGTCCAGTGCGATACGGGGGCGGTGGGAGAGCAGAGTGAGTAGGCTGCGGGCGACCTTCAGGGCACCGTGGACCGGCCGGTCCAGAGCCCGCACCTTGCCGCCGCCGTCGAAGAAGGCCGTGGCGTCGGGGGCCAGCAGAGATGACAGGAGGGCCGAGTCCGCCGCGGCGCAGGCCTCACGGACCGCCCGGACCATCCGGTCGTGTTGCTGCGGCATGGTGGGACTCGAACGCCTGGTCCGCAGGGTGCGACGGGCCCGTTCGGCGAGTTCGGCACATTCCCGTTCCGTCTGGCCCACGATCTCGGCGACCGCCTGGGGCGCCATCCGGAAAACATCATTGAGGACGAACGCTGCCCGCTCGGCCGGGGACAGGGAATCCAACGCGTTCAGCAGAACCTCGCTGACCTCGTCCGCCAAAGACGGACAGGCCCTCACCGTCGTGTCGCCGGCTGTTCCTGCCGCACCCTGCCCTCGACGCCCGGGCAGGGCCAGGCACGTCAGGCAGATGGCGCCCGCCGTCCTCACCAGCCAGGAGAGCGGCTCCGCGATCCGCGCCCTCTCCGGATCGGACAGGCCGTACCACCGCCGGTAGGTCTCGGTAACGACTTCGTCGGCATCAGGACCTGTGCCCAACATCCAATAGGCGACGGCCAGCAGATGCTGCCGCTCGTCAAGCAGCTCAGCGATCGGCACCGCGTCATCGGCCTGGTCCATACGGCATCTTCCCTCTCACACGGCCGTCCATCGCCAACACCGCGACGCCTCGGCCGACGTCCGGAACGGCCTCGGTGGACCGAGCGCGCTGTCCCGACCTGTCTTGTCCAACATTGTCGTCACGCTGTTCTCGACAGTGCAGACCGGACAGGGATGGACCATGTGACACGGGCAGTGACGCGGGGGAGGAAAGTGCCTGCGAACGCGCTGGGTCTCAAGCC
Source organism: Streptomyces canus (assembly GCF_001514145.1). Lineage (GTDB taxonomy): Bacteria > Actinomycetota > Actinomycetes > Streptomycetales > Streptomycetaceae > Streptomyces > Streptomyces canus. The sequence goes on along the minus strand of NZ_KQ948656.1, from coordinate 275,059 downwards.
CGCGGCGACGAGGGGCACATGTCACACATTCGATGAGCGTCCTGTCATAAGGGCGAAAGGCGGTAAGTGGGACTGTCGAGTCAACCGGCCGCCCCGCCCGGCGGTTGGCACCCGGCACGTCCACGTTGCCGGCCTCCTGCCTGGTTTCCGCGTCGCAGCAACGATGCTGACCGCGCCGCCCTACACGGCTCCAGCCCCGCCTCAGCAGTGGGCTGTCGTGGGCCGTCGACCATCAGCGCCGCGCTCCTTCCACAGGAAGTCGGCGCGTCTGCGCAACCTCGAAAGGTGTCTGCATATGTTCCGCTCATCCCTCGCCCGCCGGTCCCGTACCTCGTTCACCGTTGTCGCCGGGGCCAGCATCGCCGCGGGCCTGCTGGCCGCCACGGTCGCCCCCGCCTCCGCCGACAAGGGTGTCCACGTACAGAGTCCCAAGCCCACCGTCGTGCTGGTCCACGGCGCTTTCGCCGACTCCACCAGCTGGAACGACGTCATCAAGAAGCTTCGCCACGACGGTTATCCGGTCATCGCGGTCGCCAACCCGCTGCGGTCCCTGAGCGGCGACTCCGCCTATCTGAAGGACGTCCTGGCGGGCATCGACGGTCCCATCGTTCTGGCTGGGCACTCCTACGGCGGCTCCGTCATCAGCAACGCGGCCACCGGCAACAAGAACGTCAAAGCGCTGGTCTACCTCGCCGCCTTCCTCCCCGAGAAGGGTGAGAGCGCGGTCGACCTGTCGGGCAAGTTCCCCGGCAGCACCCTCGGCGAAGCCCTCCGTTCCGTACCGTTCACCGAGGTGGACGGCTCCCAGGGCACTGACCTCTACATCCAGAACGACAAGTTCCGTCACCAGTTCGCCGCCGACGTGCCCCGTAACAAGACCGACCTGATGGCCGTCACCCAGCGACCTGTCACCAACGCGGCCCTGGCCGAGGGTGCGGCCGAGCCGGCCTGGAAGACCATTCCCTCCTGGGTCCTGGTTGCCACGCAGGACCTCAACATCCCGGCCAAGGCTCAGGAGTTCATGGCCGAGCGGGCAGGCGCCCACACCACGGAGGTCCGCTCGTCGCACGCGGTGAGCGTCTCGCAGCCCGGAAGGGTCACCGATGTCATCGAGGACGCCGCGCACTCGGTGCGCTGACGCCTCTTACGTATGTCGGTCAGGGGATCGGGACGGACCGGACGGTCCGTCCCGATCCCCTGTGTGCCCGGTGCCGGCCCTTCGCGAGCGGGCCCCGTCACAGGTCGGGGAGGACCCTTCCGACCTGGATGGGCACACCGCAACGGCCGGTACCGGACAAGTGTCTCGGTACCGGCCGTCGTGCGGACCAGTCGCGCGGGAGCGGATCCCGCGCCCGGGCCGTTCTCCGGCTCTACTTCCCCTGCCGCGCGATCCAGTCGGTGAAATCGCGTCTCGCCGAGGCGCGCGTCCGGACCGGGCAGCAGCGTCTTCTCCTCCAACTGGGCGCCGAAGTAGGGAGCCTTGGTCCGCGTCACGCAGGTCCGGGTTGCGGCACCTCGCCGCTCACTGGTCGAGGCCGTAGCGCGCGCGGGCCTGTGCGACGGTCTCCGGGGTGACCTGCCCGGTCCTGGCCAGCCGGTACAGCGCCGTCACCACGATGGACTCGGCGTCCACCTGGAAGTGGTGGCGCACGTCGGCACGGGTGTCGGAGAGACCGAAACCGTCGGTGCCCAGGGAGTAGTAGTCCTGCTCGACCCACTGGCTGATCTGGTCGGGTACCTGCCGCATCCAGTCGCTGACGGCCAGCACCGGGCCCGGCGCACCGGCCAGCGCCCGGGTGACGTACGGAGTGCGCTCCTCGCCGCGCATGCGGGCGGCGTCGGTGTCCATCGCGTCGCGGCGCAGCTCGGTCCAGGACGTCACCGACCACACGTCGGCGTGTACGTTCCAGTCGGAGGCGAGGAGTTCCTGCGCTCGGAGGGCCCAGTGGATGGCCGTACCGGAGGACAGCAACTGGAGCCGGGGACCAGTCGCGGTGGGCTCGGCGGGCCGGAATCGGTAGATGCCCCGGACGATGCCCTCCTCGATACCCGGTAGCGCCGGCATGGCCGGCTGCTGCTTGGGCTCGTTGTACACGGTCAGGTAGTAGAAGACGTTCTCTGGCTGCTCGCCGTACATCCGGCGCAGACCGTCCCGGACGATCACCGCGATCTCGAACGCGAACGCCGGGTCGTAACTGATCACCGCCGGGTTGGTGGAGGCCAGCAAGTGCGAGTGCCCGTCACCGTGTTGCAGCCCCTCGCCGGTCATGGTGGTGCGTCCGGCGGTGCCGCCGACGACGAAGCCGCGGCCCATCTGGTCACCGAGCGCCCAGAACTGGTCGCCGGTGCGCTGGAACCCGAACATGGCGTAGAAGATGTAGAACGGGATCATCGGCTCACCGTGCGTGGCGTACGAAGTCGCCGCGGCGGCGAACTCGGCCACGGAACCCGCTTCGGTGATGCCCTCGATGATCAGCTGCCCGGTCTTGCTCTCCTTGTAGTAAAGCAGTTGGTCGGCGTCGACCGGGTCGTAGTTCTGGCCCAACGGTGAGTAGATCCCGGCCGTGGGGAACATCGACTCCATCCCGAACGTACGGGCCTCGTCGGGGATGATCGGCACCCAGCGCGCCCCGGTCCGCTGGTCGCGCATCAGGTCCTTGACCAGGCGGACCAGCGCCATCGTGGTGGCGACCTCCTGATGGCCGAAGCCCTTCTCCAGCGCCTCGAAGGGCTTGGCGGACGGTTCCGGCAGCGGTTTGGCGATCACCCGACGAACGGGGAGGGGGCCGCCCAGCGCCGCCCGCCGCTCGTGCAGGTACCGCACCTCGGGCGAGTTCTCCCCCGGGTGCCAGAACGGGACCTGCTCACCGGCGAGCGCGCTGTCGGGGATGGGAAGCTCCAGCAGGTCGCGCATCTCGCGGAACTGCTCCATCGTGAGCTTCTTCATCTGGTGGTTGGCGTTGCGGGATTCGATCGCCGAGCCGAGGGTGTGACCCTTGACCGTCTGGGCGAGGACCACCGTCGGCGCGCCCCGGTGCTCCACGGCGGCCCGGTAGGCGGCGTACACCTTCAACGGCTCATGGCCGCCACGGGAGTTCTCGAACAGCTCGACGACCTGGGCGTCGCTCAGGGAGGCGGAGACGGCGGACAGAGCATCACCGGTGAAGAAGTTCTTGCGGATGTAGGCGGCGTCCCGTGCGGCGAAGGTCTGCATCTGCGCGTCGGGCACCTCGCCCAGGCGCCGCACCAGGTCGCCGGTGGTGTCCTGGTGCAACAGCGGGTCCCAGGCCTCGCCCCACAGGGTCTTGACCACGTTCCAGCCACTGCCGCGGAACCGGGCCTCCAACTCCTGAACGATCTTGGAATTTGACCGGACCGGCCCGTCCAGACGCTGCAGGTTGCAGTTGACGACGAACGTGAGATTGTCCAGGCCCTCGCGGGAAGCCAGCGTGAGCGCGGCGACCGACTCAGGCTCGTCCATCTCCCCGTCGCCCAGGAACGCCCACACCCGTAAGGCGGAGGTGTCCTTGATGCCGCGAGCCTGGAGGTAACGGTTGAACCGAGCCTGGTAGATCGCGCCGAGCGGGCCCAGACCCATGGACACCGTCGGGAACTCCCACAGCCATGGCAGTCGGCGCGGGTGCGGGTAGGACGGCAGGCCGTGGCCGTCGGCCTCCCTGCGGAAAGCGTTCAGTTGCTCCGTGCTCAGGCGCCCCTCGAGAAAGACCCGGGCGTAGATGCCCGGCGAGGCATGCCCCTGCAGGAACAGCTGATCGCCCGAGCCGTCACAATCCTTGCCCCGGAAGAAGTGGTTGAACCCGATCTCGTAGAGCCAGGCCGCAGACGCGTAGGTGGAGATGTGGCCGCCCAGTCCCAGACGCGAGCCGCGGGTGACCATCGCCGCCGCGTTCCACCGGTTGAGCGCGGTGATCCTGGATTCCATCTCCAGGTCCCCGTCGAACTCCGGCTGCGCGGACGCCGGGACGGTGTTGATGTAGTCCGAGGACAGCAGCCCCGGCAGGGACATCCCGGACCGCGCCGCGAACTCGTGCACCCGTCGCATCAGGTACACCGCCCGCTCCGGCCCGGCGTTCCGCACGACAGCGTCGAGGGAGGCCTGCCATTCGGCAGTCTCCTCGCGGTCACGGTCGGGTATCTGGTCGAGCTCACTGATCGCAGAGGACTCAGTGGGCCGGGACGGATCACTCATGGCAGCCTTCCTGTCGCGGCGTGGAGAGGGGGAATGCCGACTGCGGAAATGGTCGGTGCCGCACAGACGGCCGGCCGGCAAGCAGGGCGGCGACGGGTGCCGCCGCCCTGATGGGGGGGCAACGCACGTTGAGCTACTGGGTCACCTGTGGTGGTTCAAGTCGTGCTCGTGCTCGGGCCCGAGCTCCGGAGGAGCCTTCGCTCAGCGAGCACGGCACTGACGAAGGGGGTCTGCGAGTCGGTGATCACTGGGCTGGGCCGGCCCGGGACGGTCAGCAGTTCAAATGGTGCGGTCCTCGAGCGGCGGTTCCTCGGGGGTGACGGCCTCAAGAACCCCGAACGAGAACCTCTGTGAGAGGCTCGGGATCGAGGCCGCTGATCACGCTGCTAGTCGACGAAGTACGAGTCGTGCTTGTCGAAGAACGCGGCACGCTCCTCCTCGGAGGCATGCGCCAGCTGCGACACCTGCTCGAAGTACTCCTCACGCGGTGCGCCCGGGGTGAACAGCAGCAGCATGTCGGCCGGGGCGTCGGAGTCGTTGCGGAAGGCGTGCAGACCGCCCTGGGGAACATGCAGGAAATCGCCCTTGCGCGTGTCGACCCACTGCACGCCGTCGAACACACGCACCGTGCCGTCCAGGATGTAGAACGACTCCGAGATCCGCTTGTGGAAGTGCTTCTTGGGTCCGCCCGCCCTCGGCCTCATCTCCACCCGGTACAGGCCGAACTCACCCCGCGTGGTGTCAGTGGTCGCCAGATAGTGGGTGGCGTCCTTGCCGGTTCCGCTCTCGCCGATGGCCGGCGGTGTGGTGGCAGGCCGGTAGACGGCGCTGACCTCGCCGTCCTCTCCCCAGTACTTCTGCTCCGGATACGGGTACGACATGTCGCGATTCCTTTCCTGCGACGGGCACGCGGTGACGCGCCGGCGCGGGCCGTTGAACAGCAGTCCTGTCGACAATGAGACCGATGAGCACCCACCGATGTGACACTGGCGTCCCTGGACGAGACGTCAGTCGACGACGTGGTGGTGGGCGAACCGGGACACCAGCGGGGGCTCCATCAGCCAGCCGTGCGCCCGCCCGCGCAGTGGATGACGGGCCGTGTCGGGCTGCCGCAGCGTGCCGAAGGCCACCAACGCGCCGATGGCCAACAGGCCCGCACACAGCGGCATGGCCCGGCTGAACGACGCGTCGAAGGCGGCACCTGATCGGTAGGCGTCCGGCCCCATCCCCACCAGCAGCGGCAGCGCTGCCGCGGAGACCAGGCCGGAGGCGCGGGCCGCGGCGTTGTTGATGCCGCTTGCCAGCCCGGCGTTCGTGGCCTCCACCGACGACAGCAGGGTGACGCTCAGCGGGGCGACCATGATGACCATGCCGGTGCCCATCACCATCAGGGCGGGCAGGACGTCGTGGAGGTAGGACGTGCCGGGGCCGACCCGCAGCATCATCAGCATGCCGGCCCCGCACACCAGCGGGCCGACGGTGAGGGGGCTCCGCGGCCCCAGCCGTTGGGCGAGCATGCCGGAGTGGGACGAGAACAGCACCATCAGCACCGTGTTGGGCAGCATGGCCGCGCCGGCTGCCAACGCCGAGTACCCGACGACGATCTGCAACTGCAGAGCGGTCAGGAAGAAGAACCCGCCCGTGCCCGCGTACACGCACAGCGTGATCAGGTTGACCGAGCGGAACTGGCGGGACGAGAAGATCGACAACGGCATCATCGGGTCGTTGCTGCGTCCCTCCACCACAAGGAACGCGAAGGCCGCCACGGCGCTGCCTACTGCCGCGGCCAAGACCACCGGTCCGCCGTCCCGCGCCTCGGTCAGTGCGTACGTGGCCAGGGCGAGCGTCACCGCGCCCAGCACGGCGCCGGGGATGTCGAAGCCGAGCCGCCCTCTGCCACCGTCGCCGTCCGCGAAACTGTCCTGCCGGGGTGTGCCCACGGACTCCGGGACGTGACGTAGCGCGACGGGCAGGCACAAGAGCGCCGGCACAGCGCCGAGCAGGAAGGTCCAGCGCCAGCCGGGGCCGTCCACCAGCCAACCGCCCAGAAACGGTCCCAGGGCCGCGCCGATACCGCCGAATCCCGACCACAGGCCGATCGCGCGGGGCCGGTCGTCCGGGTGGAACGAGGCCTCGATGATCGCCAGTGAGCCGGGGGTGATCAGGGCGCCGCCGACGCCCTGCAGTGCTCGGGCGGTGATCAGCGTGGTGGTGTCGGGAGCCAGACCGCACAGCAGGGATGCCACCGCGAACCACACGACGCCCATCACGAAGAGGCGACGCCGTCCGAGTCGAAGTCGGCGCTGATGTGCGGCAGCGCGACGTTGGTGACGGTCGAGCCGAGCATGACCACGCTGGATCCAAGAACGGTGGCCAGCAGGGTCCACCGGCCGCGCGCACTGGCGATACGGAGGGGACCCCGATCGTCCGGAGACGGAGATGAAGGCATGTCGCGTCCTGGCGTCAGTGGGCGAAGCCGTCGCGTCCGGCGTGTTCCTGCCGCAGGGCGCGCACGTCACGCACGGCGGCTGCGAACGCCTCCGGGCGTTCCTGCGGGAGATTGTGACCGGCGTCCGGCACCTGCCGGTGCAACCGGGGACCGGTGAAGTGGTGAGCGCTGGACGAACCGTCCGTCGCCGGGAAGTTACCGTCCGCCAGGCCGTCGAGGGTGACGGTGGGAACCGTGATCGCGGGCAGCTCGGCGAGACGTCTCTCAAGGTCCGCGTACGCCTCGGCGCCCGGCGCGAAGCCGAGCCGGTGCCGGTACGAATGGATGACGACGTCGGTGTAGTCGGGATTCCGGAAGGCCTCCGCGGCCCGCTCCAGATCTTCTTCCTCGAACGGCCATCGGGGGGAGTTCCGCTTCCAGATGACCCGGGCGACACCCGTGGGGTCGGCGGCCAGACCAGCCTCGCCTCGCTCGGTGAGGAAGTAGTAGAAGTACCAGAACCCGGCCTCCAGTTCGGGGGCCACGGGGGTCATCGCCGCGCCGATGTCCTGGATGAGATAGCTGTTGACCGAGACCAGCCCCAGGATCCGCTCGGGCCACAGGGCCGCGGCGATGTTGGCGGCGCGTCCGCCCCAGTCGTATCCGGCAACGTAAGCCCGCTCGATTCCCAGAGCGTCCATGAGCGCGATGACGTCGGCTCCCAGGGCGGCCTGCTGACCCGTACGCGGGGACGCTTCGGACAGGAACGCGGTAGGCCCGTGTCCCCGCAAGTAGGGGACGACGACCCGGAAACCGTCCTCGGTGAGTAGCGGGGCGACGTCGACGTAGCTGTGGACGTCGTAGGGGAAACCGTGCAGGAGAAGCACAGTGTCACCGTCCGCGGGACCCGTCTCGTAGTAGGCGACCTCCAGCACGTCGGTTCTGACTCGTCGCAGACGGGCGAGTGCGTGGCGATCTGGCATGTGAGTCCTCTGGTTTGCGGTACGAGTGGGGATGGCCACGGCTCGCCGCAGGCGCGCGGGGCACCAGGGCGACATCGGCGGCCGCTCGGCGCGCCGTCCGTCTCCTGGTCGAGGACCAGGACGACCAGGAGACGGACCGCGGGTGCCCGGTGTGCCCCGAGCGGACGTCTCAGCCGAACATGCCGGGTTTGTAACCGCCCGCGGGCTGCTGGTTGATGACATTGATGCGGTTGTAGGCGTTGATGACAGCGATCAGAGAGATCAGCGCGGCGAGCTGGTCCTCGTCGTAGTGCTTCGAGGCGTTCGCCCATGCCTCGTCCGACACACCGTTCGCGGCGTCCGCGGTGCGGGTGCCCTGCTCGGCCAGCTCCAGCGCCGCACGCTCGGCGTCGGTGAAGACGGTGGCCTCACGCCACGCGGCCACGAGGTTCAGACGCTGCTGGTCCTCGCCCGCGGCGATGGCGTCCTTGGTGTGCATGTCGGTGCAGAAACCGCAGCCGTTGATCTGGCTGGCACGGATGTTCACCAGCTCCACGGTGGCTGCCGGAAGTGCCGAGTGCGCCACACTGGCGGCCGAGTTCAGGTGCTTCATGACCTTGCCCGCAAGGGCGTTGCCGAAGTAGTTGATACGTGCGTCCACGACGGGATCTCCTCGGATGTGGGACCGTTACAACGCACTGACCGGGACCGCCCTCGATCTGTGACAGCGTTCGCCGACGACGCCCGGCTCCGCGAGGTCAGCCACCGGCCGGACTTCAGTGCAGTGGACGGAGTAAGGCCCGTGCACGGAACAATCGCGCCGTAATTCGCCCGCCTTGGTCCCTTTTCTTTCCTTGGTGTGTCACACATCGGCTCCTGGCCCGGTCTGATGGTGTGGAAGTCCTGTGAAACTCCACCATCTCTGAAGGAGCACACCGTGAGTGACATCATTCTCGAGCCCGCTGCGCAGGAGTTCGCCGACGCGACCGCCAAACCGCCGCTGCTGTACGAGCTCGGCGTCGACGGTGCCCGCAAGCTGCTCGATGACGTGCAGGCCCAGCCCATCGAGAAGCTTGACGTGGACGAGAAGTGGATCACTGTCCCCGCCCACGTGGGTGACGTGAGGGTGCGCATCGTCAAGCCTGTCGGCAGTAGCGGCGTGCTGCCCGTGATCCTCTACGTGCACGGCGGCGGCTGGATTCTGGGCAACGCCGGTACACACGACCGTCTGGTGCGCGAGCTGGCAGTGGGGGCGAAGGCGGCCCTGGTGTTCGTCGAATACGACCGTTCACCTGAGGCGAAGTACCCCGTCGCCATCGAGCAGGCCTACGCCACCGCCCAGTGGATCACCACGAAGGGGAGCGAGGAATCCCTCGACGGGTCCCGCCTCGTCGTCGCCGGTGACTCCGTCGGCGGCAACATGACCGCGGCCCTCACCCACATGGCCAAGCAGCGCGGTGACGTGACCTTCCTGCACCAGTCGCTGTACTACCCCGTCACCGACGCGGCCCAGGACACCGAGAGCTACAAGACCTTCGCCCATGGACCGCACCTGACGGCGAAGGCCATGGAATGGTTCTGGGACGCCTACACCACCGACCCGGCCGAGCGCGCCCAGATCACCGCGTCACCCCTGCGCGCCACACTGGAAGACCTCCAGGGTCTGCCGCCGGCGCTCGTCATCGTCGACGAGAACGACGTACTGCGTGACGAGGGCGAAGCGTACGCCCGCAAGCTCATCCAGGCCGGCGTGCCGACGACGAGCATCCGCTACAACGCCAGCCTGCACGACTTCATGATGCTGAACACGGTCCGCGGAACCCAGGCCTCGAGCGCGGCGATCGAGCAGGCCATCCACGTTCTGCGCAAGGCCCTGGGAACCAACTGACACCCGTCGGGCGGTGACGCCCCCGCGGCAGCCCAGGTGCGCCGCGCATGCCGCACCAGCAAAGGAAAGGCCACTCTCGTGAGTGCACTGAAACCAACCATCGTCCTCGTCCACGGCGCCTTCGCGGACTCCTCCAGCTGGAACGGCGTCGTCGAGAGGCTCCAGTCCCACGACTATCCGGTGGTGGCCGCCAGCAACCCGCTGCGCGGACTGGCCGGAGACGCCGATCACGTCAGGCAACTCGTAGCCTCCATCGACGGCCCGGTCGTCCTCGTCGGCCACTCCTACGGCGGGTCGGTCATCAGCAACGCCGCGACGGGACTGAACAACGTCAAGGCGCTCGTCTACGTCGCGGCCTTCCTGCCCGACGAGGGGGAGAGCGCGGTCACCCTGTCGGGCAAGTTCCCCGGCAGCACTCTCGGAGAGACGCTGCGCCCGGTGCCGGTCACGCTGCCCGACGGCAGGCAGGTCGCGGATCTCTATATCGAGCAGAGCAAGTTCCATGACCAGTTCGCCGCCGACGTTCCCGACGAGACGGCGGCGGTCATGGCCGCCACCCAACGTCCCGTGACCGACGCCGCGCTGGCAGAGGGTGCCTCAGCCCCTGCGTGGAAGGACCTTCCGGCGTGGGTAATCGTGGCCACCGAGGACCGGAACATTCCGCCGCAGGCGCAGACCTTCATGGCTGAGCGTGCGAAGGCCACGTTCGTGAGCCTCAACGCCTCCCACGCGGTCAGTGTCTCGCATCCCGGTGATGTCGCGCGCCTGATCAACGAGGCGGCGCAGGCGACCGCCTGAGCGGACGGCTCCCTGAATACGGACCTGTCGGGTGGCCGGTCGCGCATGCGATCGGCCACCTGGTCGTACCGGCCGGATGCACCTCGGCCTCGGGTCATGCCCTGTCACAGGATCAGCGTCTGCCTTGTCTATAGGGCGTCTGTAGGGCCGGAGTCTGAACCACCGACGGGTACGAGGAGGAAGCGCATGCAGGTCGCTGTTTCCGGAGGAACCGGCCTGGTGGGGAAGTTCGTCGTAGCCGAGCTGCGAGCGGCGGGACATCAGCCAGTGACCCTCGCCCGCTCGCAGGGCGTGGATCTGACCACCGGCGTCGTATTCCAGGACCGGTTGTCGGGCTGTGACGTGGTGATCAACGTTGCGAACGTCGTCACGACGAGAGCGAAGGTCGCAGTCGACTTCTTCTCGTCGTCGGCAGTGGCGAGGTGGACTTCGGGTACCACATGGGCAAACGCGCGCAGGAGGAACTGGTCCGCGACGGAGATCTGCCATGGACAGTGCTCCGCGCCACCCAGTTCTTCGAGTTTCCTGAGCCGCTGCTGGACAACCGGTCACCGGTGGTTCTGATGCCGAACATGCTGACTCGACCCGTTGCCGCCCGAGAGGTTGCAAAAAGGCTCGTCGACCACGTGACCCAGGCCCCCGCGGGAATGGCACGGGAAATCGCCGGGCCCCAGCAACCGCGCATGGTGGACATGGCGCGCCGTATCGTGCGCGCCCAGGGCAGGCACCGGATCGTCGTTCCTGTGTCGCTCCCGGGCAAAGTCGGCAAAGCCATGTCGGGAGGGGGTCTGCTGCCTCACGGGGATTACGACCAGGGCCGGTTGACGTTCGACGACCATCTCGCGGGCTTGGAACGGCCCATGGCGACCGGTCGGTGAACGAGCATCCGGCGTGCCGGACCGCCGTCTCGCCGGCAGCCCGCAGGGAGGACCGCGACGGGACTGGCTGAACCGACACCGTCGCCGCGATGCGCGGCGTCGCCCGCGCTGGTCCCGACCAGCGCGGCACCTCGTCCGGGCCGCGCTCGCAACAAAGCGCGCGCAGCGGCGCGCGAGACGGCGACACGTTGCGGTACGCACCGGCGAACCGGGTGGTCGAGATGTCCAGGAACAGACCGGCATCGTGAAGCGGCCGAGTGATGCGCGAGACGCCCGGCGAGCCCCGCGACCCACCGCCTGACCCAGCGCGCACCTTCCCCGAACGGAACCCTCCGTCCGGGGAAGAGGGCGCTGCGGCGGATCCTTTGGACGTCGAGTGCCGCGTGCCGTTCGCGGCCACCGCGGGTTGCGGGTTGCGCCGAAGCCGATGTCAGCGGCCCAGCATGATGCTGACGCGCCAACCACCCGGTGCCCTCCACCCTGCGCACTCTGACAGTTACGTCCCGATCCGTCCGACACGTCTGGACCACGCCACCGGCCCGGTCGTAGGCCGCTACGCACGTGACCGGCACAGCACCTGGTACACGTCGGTACCAGTGAACTTGACCACGTCCCCGATGGCGGCGGCCCTCATGACCGGCTCTTATTCGAGCAGCTCGGTGTCGGCCGAGACGTCGTACATCAGCTCAGCGATGTGGGTGGGGATGGGCGGGACGGGTTCGCGGCGCACCCCCGTCGTCGGGGACCACACCATGTTGACCTTCAGGTCCGCGTCGACATCGGGGTAGTCGGACCGGTTGTGACAGCCCCGCGTCTCCCGCCGTTCCAGGGCACACTCAAGTGTCGCGCGAGCGGCGAGAACGGTGGACCTGAGGTCATAGGCGTACGCGAGGTCCTGGAAGCCGCCGACGTCGATGTGTACACCCACGTCCGCCATGCGGGCCTCGATCTCGTCGAGTCCGGCGAGTCCGGCGGCGAGCCCGGCCTCGTCCCGCACGACACCGGCGCGCTCCGTCATCAGGTGGCGCACCGACCGTTGCAACGCGCGGACGCTCTGGTCGCCGTCGGCGGCCAGAAGCCGGCTCACGTCCGCCTCCGCGGCGCGAACCGCTGCCGGCGACCGCTGCTGGCTGGTAAGCCTGGCCGAGTACTCCGCGGCGGCCCGGCCGGCGATCCGGCCGTAGACGAGTAGTTCGATCAGCGAGTTCTCCTCCAACCGGTTCGCGCCATGCAGACCACTGGCCGCCTCTCCGATCACAAAGAGCCCGTTGACTTCCGTGCTGTGGTCCTCGGGCCGTACCCAGACGCCGCCCAAGGAGTACTGGGCGGTCGGCGCGACCTCGATCGGGTCGCGGGTGATGTCGAGCATCTGCAGGTCCAACAAGGTCTGGTGCACCCGCGACAGGCGCGTCAGGACCGTCTCACGCGGCAGGTGGGACAGGTCGAGCCAGACGCCGCCGGCCTGGGTGCCGCGTCCCTCCCTGATCTCGGTATAGGACGCCAGCGCGACCCTGTCCCGGCTGGAGAGCTCCATGCGCTCGGCGTCGTAGCGCGTCATGAACCGCTCACCGAGGTTGTTGAGCAGGACCCCGCCCTCGCCGCGTGCCGCCTCGCTGACGAGCATGCCGGCCGCGTTCTCCGGCGTGATCAGCCCGGCGGGGTGGAACTGCACCAGCTCGGGGTCACGCAACCGGGCGCCGGCTTCGACGGCGAGGCGGAAGGAGCCGCCGGTGTTCTCGTTGCGACGCGAGGACGTACGTCGCCAGATGCGCGTGTGCCCTCCGGTCGCGAGGATCACCGAATCGGCGTGCACGAGGTAGCGCGAGCCATCGACGACGTCGAATCCGTAGGCACCGAACACCGCTCCGTCGTCGACCAGCAGCCGAGTGACGTACACGCCCGGCAGGACGGGAATGGCGAGCTGCTTCGCGCGGTCGCGGAGCGCTCGCTGCACCTCCAGGCCGGTGTACTCGCCGGTGAACGCGGCCCGGTGGTACCTGCCGTCGCCAAGCTGACGCCGGACGGGCCCGCCGTCCCCCTGGCGGTCGAAACGCATGCCGTAGCGCCCCATGTCATGGAATCCCTGAGCGGCGTAGCGGGCCACGACCTGGGCGGCGCGCGGGTCGGCCAACAAGTGGCCCTCACGCAACGTGTCGGCCGCATGCCGCTCCCACGTGTCACTACGCCCGGGTCCAGCACCAGGGTTCGCGGGCGCTCCCTCGGAACCACTGAATCCGGTAACAGTGGGGAAATCGTCAGCCGGGCGCTTGAGTACCGCGATGACCGCGACACCGGCCTCGGCGACCTCGATGGCTGCTCGGAGGCCTGACTTGCCCGCCCCGACCACGAGGACGGACGTGGCGAGCTGATGACCGAGCGAAGACATGGGACCTCCTGCGACAGCGGACAGACGACATCATGGGCAGTGGTCGACCGGATAGTGGCACCGTGTGTGACAGCATCAGGGGATTTCTTGACGTGGAGTCAATCACAGCAATCCGACACACACGGCGGGGACCACCCCAGGTATCGTTGCAAGGATCGTTCCGAACAAACGTTGTGTATGACTCCCCCCGGATTCCTCGAAGGAGCCGCGTCGCATGATCGCCAGCCCCCTTCCCGACCTGGTCGGCCGGCGTCGGGAGTGTGCGGCGCTCGACGACCTGCTGGTCGGCCTGCGCGAAGGTGGCTCCCGAGTTCTGGTGGTCCGCGGTGAAGCCGGCATCGGGAAGTCGGTGCTCCTGGAGTACGTGGCCGCGCAGGCGTCCCGGGTGAAGGTGACCTGGGCGCGCGGCATCGAGGCCGACATGGAACTGCCGTACGCGAGTCTGCACCAGCTGTGTGCGCCGTTCCTGGACGAGCTCGAAGAGCTACCGGGACCCCAGCGGGACGCCCTCCGCGTAGCGTTCGGGATGGCGGCCGGCGACCCGCCCGACCGCTTCCTGGTCGGCCTCGCCGTGCTTACCCTGTTCACCCGGGCTTCGGAGACCCGACCGGTGCTCGTCCTGGTCGACGACGCTCAGTGGCTGGACCAAGTGTCCCTGCAGACCCTGGAGTTCGTGGCCCGGCGACTGCTCGCCGAGGCGGTCGCGATGGCCTTCGCGGTACGCGACCCCGAGGGGCAGGCTGCCCTCAGCGGTCTGCCGGCGCTACGGCTCGGCGGTCTCGACACCGCCGCGGCCGGAGAGCTCCTTGAAGCCGCCGTCGGTGGGCGGCTGGAGAAGCGGATCCGGGACCGGTTCGTGGCCGAGATGCACGGCAACCCGCTCGCACTGCTCGAATTCTCCCGCGGTCGCAGCGCTGCGGAGCTGGCCTACGGCCTGGACTCGTCGAGTTCTCCGAGTGTCCAGGGGCCTGTCGTGAGCCGCGTCGAACGAGACTTCGCCAGCCGCCTCGGTTCGCTGCCGCCGGAGACCCGGACACTGCTCCTGATCGCTGCGGCGGAACCGGTGGGTGACGCGCGCCTGTTGGTCCGCGCCGCCGCCTCTCTCAAGATCACTCCCTATGCCGCACCGGCCAAGGCGGCCGGCCTGATCGAGTTCGGCGAGTCCGTTCGGTTTCGGCACCCCCTGGTCCGTTCGGCGGTCTACCACGGAGCCGAGCCCGAAGAACGCCGAGCGGTGCACCGGGCGCTGGCCGAGGCCACGGACCCGGTCCTGGATCCCGACCGGTGTGCCTGGCACGCTGCCCAGGCCGCGGACGGCCCGGACGAGGAGGTCGCCGCAGGGCTGGAACAGGCCGCCGACCGCGCGCGACAGCGCGGCGGCATCGCCGCCGAGGCGGTACTGCTGCAGCGGGCGGCCGAGGTGACGCCGGACCCCAGGTCGCGGGGGCGTCGGGCTCTCGCGGCCGCAGAGGCGCACTTCTCGGCCGCCGCGCCCGACCGGGCCACGGAACTGGCGACGGTGGCCGAACTGTGTCCCCTCAGCGCTCTGGACCGCGCCCACCTGGCCCGCCTTCGCGCCAGGATCCTCTTCGCCCGCCGCCGCAGCGACGAGGCGGCGCCCCTGCTCCTCGAAGCCGCCGCACAGTTCACCGCGGCCGGGTCACCACTGGCGCGGGAAACGTACTTGGAGGCGATCAGCGCGACCATCTTCGCGGGCCGGGTCCACGGTCCGACAGGTGCCCGCGCCGCCGCGATCGCCGCCCGCGGATCCGGGGCGCCCCCCTCCGGTTCCAGGGCCGCAGACCTGCTCCTGGACGGTGTGGCCGCGCTGCTCGCGGACGGTTATGAGACGGGTGTCCCGGCACTGCGCGGCGCGTTGGAGCTGCTCGCGCACGAGGAACTCGGCACCCGGGAGGCGACCATGCGCTGGCTCCTGCTGGTCCCGGTCGCGCTGGAGGCGTTCATCCACTACGCCTGGGACCTGCACGCGTGGGACACGCTGTCGAGTCGCGCGGTGCGCCTGGCCCGCGACATCGGGGCGCTCGGCGCGCTGCCACCGGCCCTGGTCTACCTCGGCGGAGTGCACATCCACTACGGCGACTTCGCCGAGGCAGGCCGGATGATCGACGAAGCCGACGCGATCGCCGACGCGACCGGCCATGCTCCGCACAAGTACGCCACACTCGTGCTGGCCGCGTGGCGAGGCGAGGCGGACGTCGCCGCCGGCATCATCGAAGAAGCCAGGCAGAGGGCCGTGGAAACGGGCGAGGTGTCCCTGCTGGGCGCCATGGGCTACATCCAGGGCGTGCTGTTCAACGGCCTGGCACGCTATGAGGAAGCCCTGGAGGCCGCTCGCACGGCCATCGAGCACGACGGGTTCAACTTCAACGGCCTGTCACTGGTCGAACACATCGAGGCGGCGACCCGGTGCGGTGAACTCGACCAGGCCCGCGCGTCGCTGGCCCGGCTGGTCGACGTCACCCGCGCCACCGATTCCGGCTGGGCCCGTGGTGCCAGCGCCCGCAGTCAGGCTCTCCTCACCGACGGTGCCGAGGCCGACCGTCTGTACCGGACCGCGATCGAGGAGTACGGCCGCGGCAGTGTGGCCGTGGAGGTGGCGCGTACCCACCTGCTGTACGGCGAGTGGTTGCGCCGCAGCCAGCGCCGTGCGCTGGCCCGGAAGCACCTTCGCACGGCGCACGAGATGTTCGACGGAATGCGGGCGCACGCGTTCGCCGAGCGGGCCCGCCGCGAGCTGGTCGCCACCGGTGAGCACGTCAGGTCGCGGGAAGCCAAGCCGACAAGCGCGCTCACTCCCCAGGAGTCGCAGGTCGCGTCGCTCGCCGCCGACGGCATGACGAACGCGAAGATCGGCGCCGAGCTGTTCATCAGCCCACACACCGTGGAGTGGCACCTGCGAAAGGTGTACACGAAGCTCGGGATCAACTCACGACGCGCGCTTCCGGCTGCCATCGCGAGCGCCCCAGCCACCGACACGACAGGCGCGGGCGCGGCGCGATCCGGCTGAGGTCGTGCGGGCCCCCGGGGGTTGTCCCGGGTCCTCCGGGTCCCCCCGGTTTCCCCATGGGCCCCCATGGGGCCCCTACGGACTCGACCACGGGCACCAAGGGCGCGGTGAGCAGTGCTGCGGACCGAGGGTGGAACCAATGCCCTCGATGGGCGCCGCCCACGAAGAGGAGTCCTCGATGTCCGCGCCCAGCTCGGAGGCGACGACGCACGCCGAACCGCCTGTCGCCCAGTCAGCCGAGGACGACCTGGACCTTGCCCTCGACGACTTTCTCGCCCAGCGGACACGGCTGTTCCGCATCGCCTACCAAATCCTCGGCGACGTTTCGGGAGCCGAGGACGTGGTCCAGGAGGTGTGGCTGCGCTGGCAGCTCACCCACCGCGCGTCGATCGAGAATCCGGCCGCGTTCCTGACCACGGCAACGACCCGTCTGGCGATCAACATGATCCAGTCCGCGTGGCACCGCCACGAATTCCCGGCCGAGTCGCAGGTGGTCGGCCGCGGCGACCGGGCCGCCCAGGATCCCGTGCTGCGTGCTGAGCAAGCCGTGGCCGTCGAGGCGGCATTGGCCCTGCTCATGGCGAGGCTGACGCCGGATGGGCTGGCCGCCTACCTACTGCGGAAGAGCTTCGACTACGCCTATGCCGATCTTGCGAGGTTGCTTCGGATCAGCGCCCCGAACGCACGGGTAATGGTCCACCGCGCGCAAGTCCGCCTGGAATCCGGCCGCGAGCGACCTGTCCCTGCTGATTCACACCGTCGCCTCGTCGCCGCTTTCCGGACCGCGGCCGGCACCGGTGACCTGGAGGGCCTCATACAACTGCTCGCCCCCGACGGCCACGTGCACCGCCTGCTGCCGCCGACTCCTCGATCGCTGCGTGCGGATCACCCATTGGCCAGACAAGCGGCATAAGAAGATGGCTGTCACAACGATGGCCGCTGGCCTGTCTACTCGGTGTAGGCAAGCGGCGGCGGCTCAACGCCGCTTCCTCCTGCTGGAACGTCGTTCCGGTAGAAGCGGTCGGGCGCTGCGGACAGCATGGAGGCCATCCCTGATGAGTGACGATGCCACGTTGATCACGCAGTGGAACACACTGACCCTTGTCCATCGCCGGATCGAGACCCGGATCGAGCGACTCCTTCATCAACATCTGGGCCTGGCGGTCAGCGAGTTCTACGCCCTTCGCGCCCTGTGGGAGGGCATGCGGGCGGGTACGAGCTTGCTGTACCTCAGCGACCTGGCCAACGGGATAGGGCTGAGCCAGTCCGCCACCAGCCGTCTCGTGGCGCGTCTACGGGACCGCGGCCTGATCACCACGCACACCTCGTTGCACGACCGTCGGAGCGTCGAAACCGAACTCACCGCCGTCGCACACGACGTACTGCGGGTGGGTTCGCCTCTCCTCCACCAGGCGGCCGAGGAGGCCGTGCGGGAACTCGACGCCGGGGACACCGACGAAGACCTGCTCCGCTATCTCCGGGGGAGCACGTACGGCGCGGCCCCTCAACCGGACGAGGAACAAGTCCCCGCACTGGGATGAGCGGCGGCCCGGTCTCGAGACACCATCGTGTGCATGAGGACGCCGTGGAAGGGCGCCAGAGGGCGGTGGCCGAGCCGTCGCGTGCGGCTGCATACGCGTTTCGGAGTCCGTCCGCGCCCTCGCTCCGACAGGCTCAACTCACCGCGTGCGGCCGAAGTCATGAGGGATGAAGTTCGACCACGATGCGATACCCAGCGGGTTCAGAGGTGATGTGAAGGCCGGGATCATCGAACATGCGCCGTAGCGAGGCGAGCCACTCGGGGTTGGCGGTGGCTCTGTCGAGCGCGGTGCCCGAACTCCAGGCGGCGATGTGCACGAACCGCACCTCCAGCACTAGGGCCTGTCCGGCGGATCATGTGACCGTCTCGCCCTGGGATCATTGTTCTGGTCGTGCGGCGAGGTGATCTGACCAATGACGAGTGGGCGCGACTTGCACCCCATTACCCAAGTACGGTCGTCGGGGTGGACGTTGGAGCGATCACCGGACTGTGATCAACGGGATACTGTTCCGTGCCCGGACCGGCGTCCCGTGGCGGGATCTTCCGGAGCGCTTCGGATGCTGGAAGACGGTCTATGAACGCCACCGCCGCTGGTCGGCCGACGGAACCTGGGACCGGATCCTGCAGGCCGTCCACGCCGAGGCCGACGCCAAGGAGCGAATCGACTGGAGCATGGTGAGCGTGGACTCCACCTCGTGCCGGGCCCACCAGCACGCGGCCGGGGCGCCACGCAAAGCGCCACGGATCCCGAAGAAGCGATCAATCCCTCGCCAGCACCGACCCGACGAAGGACTCGGCCGTTCCCGCGGCGGCTTCTCCTGCAAGATCCACCTTGCCGGGGAAGGCGGCCGTCGGCCACTGGCCTTGCTGATCACTCCCGGCCAATGGGGCGACAGCCCCCAGTTGATACCTATCCTGGAACGTATTCGGGTCAAGCGCCCTGGCGGCGGTCGCCCCCGGACGCGTCCGGACCACCTCGGCAGCGATAAGGCGTACAGCTCTCGCCGTAATCGCCGCTACCTGCGTAGACGCCAGATCAAGCACACCATCCCCGAGCCGAGGGATCAGCGCGCCAACCGCCGACGCCGCGGCAGCAAGGGCGGCCGGCCCACCGGGTTCGACAAGCAGAAGTACAAGCGCCGCAATGAAGTCGAGCGCACCATCAACCGGCTCAAGCACTCCCGGGCCGTGGCCACGCGCTACGACAAACGCGCCTACGTCTTCCACGGCACCGTGACCGTGGTTTCGATCCGGCTGTGGCTACGGCCGTGATCACCTGGCATCGGCAAGAGAGTCACAGCTCGTCCCGCTGTGCCTGGCGGGAGCTCAGCAACGTGACCACGCTTCCCGAGGCAGGAAGTGGGAGAGGTCGTCCAGTGCCTCACGGGGAACGAACACCGGCCGCGTGAGGAGGTGATCGCCTGCGCGCTGCACATCCAGAACGACGCCCAGTGAGTCCGACCCAGGGACTCCAGCATCCATGTAAGAAAGCTCTGAATACGGCTCGCGGGCTTCGGCACGGTCGAGCATCCACTGCTCCAGAACGGAGGGGATCCGACCGACCAAGGCCACCCCCTCCACGAAGACCTGGGGCCCCCGCAGCGCATCGACCACGACGCCGGCCAGCCGTTCGTCCCGGTAGTAGAGCTTCAAACCGAACTCCCGGTACTCGCCCTCCTCCACGACGTCGACGGTCTCGTTCGCGCGACGGCGAAGCCTGTGCCGCTGAGCTTCCCTTGTGACATCGCTCAGTGCCTCCGATGCCTCACCAGGACCCACTCCGAACACCAGCGGCCCCACGCTCACGAACGGATCCAGAGTCCATTGTTGCCGTTCGTCATCCGCCAGCACCTGCCACCACTTGAACATGACCACGGAGGCTACGGCAGTGCCACGGCCCCGGGGCGAGGCGGTCACATGATCCGCCGGACAGGCCCTAGCGCCCTGTGCAGGCGGGAGTGAAGAAAGCCAGGTTGG
Organism: Streptomyces canus; assembly: GCF_001514145.1. Lineage (GTDB taxonomy): Bacteria > Actinomycetota > Actinomycetes > Streptomycetales > Streptomycetaceae > Streptomyces > Streptomyces canus. Next base: position 254,964 of record NZ_KQ948656.1, on the reverse strand, counting down.
GTCGACATGATCCGGGCGTTCTCCCGGTACACGTCGATGAAGTACTCGGCTTCCACCGCTGGCACCGTGTAACTCTTGATCAAGGTGACGGGCTCATCAATGTCGGTCTTCGACTGCAAGGATTGACCCCTACTTGCGATGACCAATCACGTCCCGAAGCTGTGACATTGAACTGGCTGTCGGACCTCTTCCACCTCAGAAGAGCAGCCAAGCGGTGCTCTGACCGCAACGCCGCTGCGCGTTCTGACGTCGAGCCCGCGACTGGCTGGAACCCGTCGGCTCCGCTGTCACAGATCTGGGCGTCGCTCGGTCTGGATATACGAGCCGTTATCGCGACTGACTATGCGGTCACGCTTGGGGCGGACGGCATGGCGTCCGCTCGTGGACATCGTGGAAGGTGCGACACAATGCTGGATAACGGATATCACGGGCATGGGCGCGGTCATGGGGATGGTGCCGAGGGCGGGCCGAGTTGGACCAGGACGGCAACGCCCTGGCGGACGAGACGACCGAGCTCGTGGTCACCATGATGTGCGCGCCGGGCAAGCCCATGCTCGAACTCGTCGACGAAGAGGAACTCAAGCAGCGCGCCCACCTCCGCGCCCCGCGACCCACCGTCTGACCTCGACTCCGCAAACGTGTCCCAGCGGATTGCATCGAGCTGGGACACCATGTGACAACAACCTGGTGACGCACCACCAGGCCCATCCCATAGCATCGACTAAGTGGATGTGTGACCCCTTTCTCCTGGTACGCGTGGTCATTCGGGTCCACGGGCGTCAGGTACGGGGGTGCACAGCCAGCGAATCAATCAAGGTGATCACCATGGCAACCGAGAGTGTTTTGCATCCAAGCCTGATCGTTCCGATCGGACACGTCGAGCCCGTGCCCCGCCGTATCCGCGGCACGATCGGTGGCCGCGTCGTCTTCGACACCCGCCGCGCCCTGTACGTGTGGGAATGGCAGGCCTACCCTCAGTTCAGCATCCCGATCGAGGACCTTGTGGACGGTGTGCTCCAAGACGACCACCACACGGAGCAGCTCGGTGCCGGCCCGGCACACCGACACACTGTGCGGGTAGGCCCTCACGTCCGCGCGGGAGCGGCTTGGCTCTGGGGCGAGGGCGCCCCGGGATCCTTGCATGACACCGTACGCTTCGAGTGGGAGGCCCTGGACGCGTGGTTCGAGGAAGACGAGCCCGTCTTCGTTCATCCCAGGAGCCCCTACTCCCGTGTGGACGCCCTGCGTTCCACCAGCAGCGTTCGGGTGGAGCTGGAAGGTGTGGTGCTGGCGGAGGCCCCCAATTGTGTGAAACTGTTCGAAACGGGCCTCCCCACCCGCTACTACCTTGATCGCAACTGCGTCGACTGGACCCGACTGCGGCATTCAGACACCGTGACCCGATGTCCCTACAAGGGGACGACGAGCAGTTACTGGTCTTTCGACGGCGACAGGGCCTCCCATGAGGACATCGCCTGGGGCTACGACTTTCCGACCATTCATGCCAACCGCATCGCGGGGCTGACTGCGTTCTACAACGAGCGCGTCGACCTCTACGTCGATGGTGTCCTACTGCCGAGGTCCACTCGCGGCTGACCAGTAGTGATCTGGTTTCGGCTCTTCTGCTTGTGGAGAAGGGTGGCCGCAGGGCCGCGGATGCTGCTCTGCGGTTCCCGCAGGCTCCTCGAATCGGTGATCACCGGCCCGCTCGACCGTTTCCTCCGTCGCGTCCAGTCGCTCCCGGCGGAAACGCAACAACTGCTGCTCACCGCCGCTGCAGAGCCGGTCGGTGAAGTGGCCTTGCTGCGGCGGGCTGCTGAACGTCTTGGAATCGCTGTGAGCACTGCCGAGGCCGGCGCCGAACTCCGGACTCATCTCATTCGGTTACGTGGGTTCGCTTCCGCCGCCCGTTGGTTCGGTCTGCGGCGTATCGCGCCGCAGACTTCGAACAAGGGCGACGGGTCCACAAGGCCTTGGCGGACTCGATCGACGCGCAATTCGGTCCGGAACACTGTGTCTGGCACCTGGCGAGCACGACGACGGGACCGGACGAGGCCGTGGCCGTCGAATTGGAGAAATCGGCCGGGCGCGCGCAACTGCGCGGCGGAATCGCCGCGGCGGCAGCCTGTCTCCAGCGAGCCACCGAACTGACCTCGGACCTCGCACGCTGGGGGCTCCGGGCGTTGGCTGCGGCGCAGGCCAAGTATCAAGCAGGCGCTTTCGACGTTGCGCGGGAGCTGGTCGACGCGGCGGAACTGAGCCGCCTCGACGACGTCAGGTCCGCGCAAGCCGTGCTGCTCCGCGGGCAGATCATGTCCGTCTCCCAAAGCGCCAGTGCCGGACTACCGCTGCTGCTCAAAGCAGCCGAGCGGCTCCAGTCATTCGACGCCAAGCTCGCCCGTGAGACCTACCGGGACGCCCTCTATGCGGCATTGACCGCAGGCCGACTGGCCGCGGGGGGCGTCCGCGACGTTGCAGAAGCGGTGCTGAACGCACCGTCCTTGACTCACCCCGCGACCCGTGAGGATCTCCTCTTGCAGGGTGTCGCACGGGTGATCACCGAAGGTTACGCCGCTGGTGCGCCGGTTCTCATGGAGGCCGTGGTCGCCTTCCGCACGGAGGAGGTCGCGCCGGAGGACGGTCTTGGGTGGCTCCCGCTCGTGTGCCGTATGGCACACACGACTTGGGACTTCGACGCCTGGTCAGAGCTCTCCGCACGGCTGGTCGACATGGGCCGCGACACAGGAGCCCTCGCTTTTCTGCCGTCATCCCTTCTGCTCCGTCTGATCAGGTTCACGCAGAGAGGCACCTGGTCGCGCCCTTGACAGGCCGTAGGTGCCTACGTGGTCACGCCGTGGAGAGCCCCTGGGGCTGGTCCGGTCCGTCAAGTCACTGGACGTTGGTCTCGCGTCGGTGGCCAGCGGCTCCATCTCTGCTGAGATCAGTGGGTCTGCGGCGGCGTATCGGTCAGAGCGCCGTGTGCAGGAGCCGGCGAGAAGTGATGTTGAGTTTGGCGTACACCTTGCGCAGGTGCCATTCCACGGTGTGCGGGCTGAGGAACAGCTGTGCGCCGATCTCGGTGTTGGTGAGCCCCGCACGGGCCAGCTGCGCGATCTGCGTTTCCTGGGGGGTCAGCGTCGCCGCGGCGGCACCAGTCCGCCGGGTCACGGTCTCGCCGGCGGCCCGCAGTTCGCGGACGGAGCGCTCGGCGAACGCGCCGGCGCCGAATTGACTGAAGAGGGTGTGCGCCACGCGAAGTTGCTCGCGGGCGTCGACGCGGCGGTTCTGCCGTCGCAGCCATTCACCGTACAGCAGGTGCGCCCGTGCCAAATCCGTCTTGACACGAGTACGTCCGAGTCGCTCAACAGCCTCGCGGTAGAGCTCTTCGGCAGAGTCCTCCTGGCCGAGCAGAGCCTGCGAGCGTGCCTGAACACCCAAGGCCCAGTCTGTGGCCGCGGCTTCGGTGGCCCGGGTCAGTTCGGCCAGTGCGGCCTCGGCCGCCTCGCGGTGACCGCTGCGTACTGCGGCCTCCACCAGTTCAGTCAATCCCCAGTGGTATACGGCGAGATCCTGCGGGTGCGCGCTCGCCTGACGGGCGGAGTCGAATGCCTCCTCGTATCGGCCCAAACCGTTGTAGAGCACGGCTCCGGCCCGATGGGCGACGGACACGCCGGCGCCTTCACCGCGATTCGTGGCGTCGTGCAGGCTGGTCCTGACAAGCCTGGCGGCCTCGCTTTCCCTTCCTCGCCAGGCGGCGAGGGTAAGCGTTCCGTAGGGCGTGAAGCTGTTGCTGCCGGCGGCCTGCTGGACACTGAGGCTCTCCGCGACGAGTAGTGCCGCCGCGTCCAGCTCACCGGCGAACGTGTGAACGACTACCCGTGAGTGGAGGGCGAGGGGCAACTCTGTCAGCGCGCCGACGCTGCGGGTCGTCTGCACGTGGCGCATCGCCAGCTCAGTCCAACCTTCGTCGTCCCACATCTCGGCAGCGAGGGCTGAGGCCAACCATGACCAGCGCAGGACCTGCTCGGGATCGGTCTCCCGGCGGAGCGCGCTCACCGCGTCACGCACGCCGGCGACGGCGGCACGGTACCCACTGGTGAACCGGGTGGCCAAGGCGTCCATGAGAAGGTCGGCGTTGCGTGACAGCCGTGTGCGGGACGGTGACGTCCTGTGCGCTGCTTCCGCCACCTCTCGCACCGTGGCCCCAACAGCGAGGCGCCCGGCGAACATGGCCGCTGACACGGTGTCCAGAAACGTCTCGCGAGCCAGGCCGACGTCGAGCGGGACCAAGCGCTGCGCGGCGGCCAGCAGGAGGGGGAGCGCTTCGGCGCCGCGGCTGTCGGCGAAGGCGATTTGAGCGTGGGTGAGGTGCACGCGAGCGTGACCGATTTCGTCCAGGACTCCGCTCTCGGCGAGGGACAGCAGGTCACGCGCCGCGGCTGGTGCGCCGGCGCGAAGCTTCGCTTGAGCTGCCGCGAGGGCACGCGTCGCTTTCCGTTGTGGCTGCGGAGTCAATACAGCCGCGTGTGCGAGAAACGCCGCGGCCGCGGCGGTGCCGCCGCGCGCCTGGGCCCGCACGGCGGATGACTCCAGTTCGGTGGCGATCGCCTCGTCGGGTCGCACGGTTGATCGTGCCAGGTGCCATGCACGACGGTCGGGATCGTGGCCGGGGTCGGTCACCTCTGCCAGGACGCGGTGGATCTCTCGCAGCTCCGCGAGTTCGGCCGACCGGTAGATTGCCGAGCGCAGAAGCGGATGCTTGAAACGCACCAGAGCATCGATGTCGAACAGCCCCGCTGCCACTGCCGGGCCTGCCGCTTCAGGATCGATGTCCAGGAGCGCCGCTGCGCGTCTGAGGAGTGTCACGTCGCCGATCGGTTCGGCGGCGGCTGCCAGCAGCAGTCGCTGCGTCGCGGGCGGGAGCGAGCGGACCCGCTCGACGTAGCTCCGCTCGATGCGGCCGGTCACCGGTCCGGGGTCCGGCAGGCCGAATCCGAGGGGTTCCGTCTCTTCCCGGCTGTGCGGAAGTTCCAGAAGCGCGAGGGGGTTGCCGCGGGCTTCTGCGAGGATTCGGTCGCGGACTCGTTCGTCCAAGGGACCGCCGGCCTCCGAAGCCAGAAGCGCGAGGGCGTCGCCGTTGTCGAGGCCGTCGATCGTCAGTTCAGGCAGTCCGGCGAACTCGTCGCGTGCCTTCAATTCACGTGTGGCGAACACCAGTGCGAGTGGTTCAGCGAGCATCCGCCGTGTCACGAATGCCAGAGTCTGTGCGGATACCCGGTCGACCCACTGCGCGTCGTCCACCAAGCAGAACAGCGGCTTTTCGGCGGCCACCTCGGTCAGCAGTCCGAGCACGGCGAGACCGACCAGGAACCGGTCCGGTGGTGGGCCGGTGCTGACCCCGAACGCCGTGGTCAGCGCTTCTCGCTGCGGGAGCGGAAGGGAGGCGGAGTGGCCTAGGAATGGCGCACACAACTGGTGCAGGGCTGCGAACGGGAGTTCCATCTCCGACTCGGCACCCGCACTGCGGGCGACGCGGTATCCGGCGACGTACCCGGCCAGATGATCGAGCAGAGCGGACTTTCCTATTCCGGCCTCACCGCGTAGGACAAGAGCTGAGCTCTGTCCGGCCTCGACTTTCGACGCCAGCTCTTCAAGCGCATTGAACTCGCGGCGCCGACCGCGCAGTTGCTTACGACCCTGTCCGCTCACCTTGACCCCCGCACGGGAGCATAACAACACCGCAGTCGATCAAGGCCGAAATGATGATGTCACGGTGAGCTCCGGTTCGGGGACGCGCAGGGAGTTCCGGCATTGTCAGGGTGTCGAACTGCTCAACCCCGGATCGTCGGCCGGCGGATGTGCTGCCGACCGCTGCACAGGCGCGGTCGTACGCTTAAGCGGCCAACGGCGGCTGACACCCACATGCAAAAGCACGCCCGAGCCCAGGGCGTTCACGCATACATGGGACACCCATCCCTCGGCACTTGAGGTTGTCCAGGTGAGCGTGCCCGCACGGGTGATCAGCCCGCCGAAGAGCCCGGCACCCACAACCACCGAGACAAAGAGAGTTGTCGCCCGCTCCCACGCCGCGGACATCTGGGAGCGGAAGGCTCCCTCGAAGAGCATGGCCACCAGCAGCCCGGCTGCGCTGAAACTGGTAACGGTGGCAAGGATGGTACGTGCCGCCACGCCGAACAAACCGTCGGGCAGTGCGAAGCTGAACGCCGTGTCGGCGACCACGAGCAGATTCCCCAGAGCGATCCGAAGCCATCGCCCGCCGAGTTTGTTCAACGGCCAGCCACGCCAAACGATGAAGAACCAGACCTGCCACGCCCCGCACAGCGCGAACACGGCACTGAGGTCCTCGTGCGAGAAGGGACCATCCTGACTGGTCAGGCCGGAGCCCGCCGGCGCGCGGAATCTGTACGCCGTGTACTGCACGAGGAGAGCCAGTCCCCAGGAGAGTGCCAGCGCTGCGAAACCCGCGACCAGCCTGGGCAGTCGCTTGAACGGCCAGCCCTCGCCCACGAGGGTGAGTTGCAGCATCGCGGTGAAGACCGTGAGTCCCAGCGGCATTGCGGCGGGATACAAGGATGCGCTGCCGAGTTCCGGGGTGGGGTTGAAGAGGCCGGACACGTCGAAATGGCCCACGATCATCCGGCCGACGGCCGCCAGGGCAATACCCGCCGCTGCGATCAGAAGCGTGTCCACAAGGGCCGACCAACCAGGGCGCGGGGTCGAACCCGGCCAGTCCTCCCACCAGAACGCGACCATGGAGACAACCGGCAGTGCGAACGTCATCAGTGGCGAGAGGGATGACCACCGCGCTCTCGGCACCGTCCGGTCCGAAGGCGAGCAGTGCGGCCAGTGGAACGACTACCAGTAGCCCGGCAAATCCAAGACCCGGCTGGGCGGCAAGGCGTGCACGTTCGGCGTTGAGAAAGGCCTCGGAGTGCCGGAACCGGGGGGCGTTATCGTCGGCTGGTCGGGCAGCCTCTGGAACCAGATGCGTCTCGCGAAAGTCCCGCGCCTGGATTGGACCTTTGATTTATCCATGAAACGCACCATGAGATGTTGTTCCGTGTGTCTCTGCCATCGAGTATCGGTCGTGGCACAGTAAATCGGTAGCCAGGAAGGGACTTTGAGCCCCCATCGGAGCTGCCCGACCATAGAGACCGAGTGCATGCCCTAGGTGTGACACTGTGTTGGCGAGCGGCCAGCGCGTGAAAGGTCGTCCCTCCAGCCGTGGTGTCACAAACAGGTGCTCTGGGTGGTCCTTGTGTGAGGACGGCCAAGTGAGCCGCCGACTCGCCGAATCAGTGCGTGTGAAGGCAGGCTCCATTTTCTGTGCCCTCTGTCGGGGGAGTTGGCGTGCGGTTGGCCAACGTGCCGGAGGAATAAGGGCGCCTGAAGGACTGTGCTGCAAGAGGGAGAGGGAACCGCAGTGATCGTTCCTGTGGAGAAGGAAGTGCGTATTGCGCTCGCCCGGTTCGCGCAAGCGCGGATCGAGTACGACGTCTGCCCCACGGGCCGGACCAGGCGGGCTCTGGAGGACGCGAAGTACACGCTGTGTGTCATGACCGGAGTGCGCACCGCCGAGCAGGCGCTAGTTGCGGCGGACACACTGCTGCAGCAGTACAGCACCCGCCGGAGGGGGAGTGATCGCCCCGACTGGCCCGATCGCTGAGGGGTGGCCGGTCACCTGTGCTACTGGGCCGAGAAGGATCGTTGCCTCGCGGACGGATCACGGCGCTGATACGTTCCGGTCCGTAGCATCGGTGTCACAACTCGCCTGGCTGGCCTGTCATGTTGGCATCGGCGCCTCCGGATCGTTCCAGCGATTGGGCTGCTCGACCGCCCGGCGGTGGCTTCTTCGACAGGTTTTCAACCGCATAAGGATCAGCATCTTGCACAAGAGAAGAGTGCGGCTCCGTCCCTCGGTCGCCCTTGCGATCGGCGCGCTGGTAGCAGGGAGCCTTGCCACGCTGCCGTTCACCGCGCTGGCCGAGGGTGCCGGCGACTCCCACGGCGACTCCCGGCAGCAGGACTTCACAGCGGCAGCCGCTGAGTACCACGTTCCCCTCAGCGTCCTGCTCGGCGTGGCCTACCAGGAGTCGGGGTGGCAGTCACACGGCGCACAGCCCAGCACCGACGGCGGTTTTGGGCCCATGCACCTCACCGACGTCACCCCGGCGATGCTCGCCGGCGGTGACGCGGGTGCCGCGGGACGCAGTGACCTCGCCTCCCTCGCCTCGAATCCGGCCCTGCACACGCTGCAGGCTGCCGCGAAACTCACCGGACAGAGCCCGGAGACACTGCGGAAGGACCCCGCGGAGAACATTCGAGGCGGTGCGGCGCTACTCGCCTCCTACGCGAAGCAGGTAACTGACGGCACGCCGGCAGACCCGTCGCAGTGGTACGGCGCCGTGGCCCGCTACAGCCAGTCGACCCAGAGGCAGGGCGCCGTTCGCTTCGCGAACCGCGTCTACGGCACCATCCGCAGTGGAGCTGCCGATGTCACAGACGACGGTCAGCAGGTCCAGCTGAAAGCCAGTCCTTCGGTGCGGACTGCAGATGCGCAGATCGACCAGTTGCACCTCAAGGCCACAACAGACGTCGACACCGAATGTCCGTCGACCGTGGCCTGCACGTTTGTCGCCGGCTCTCCGGCCGGCGGCCAGGTCTCGAACCGGCCTGCCAACGGCATACGGATCGACACCATCGTGATTCACGACCTGGAGGGCTCCTACGACTCCGGGGTCGCGGGACTCGCAGACCCGAAGAACGTCGCCTCGACGCACTACGTGATGCGGTCCTCGGACGGCGCGGTGACGCAGATGGTGCCCACGAAGAACATCGCCTTCCACGCGGGCAACTACTCCACGAACCTGCACTCCATCGGTATCGAGCATGAGGGATACGCCGTGCAGGGCGCGACCTGGTACACCGAGGCGCAGTACCAGGCCACGGCCGACCTCGTGACGTACCTTGCGGACCGTTTCGACATCCCTCTGGACCGTCAGCACGTCCTGGGCCACGACAACGTTGCCGGGCCGAACTCCTCGCTGGTGTCCGGCATGCACTGGGACCCGGGCAACGGTTGGGACTGGGACCACTTCATGCGCCTGCTCGGCCGCCCCATCAGCGGACTGCACAGCGTCCCGTCCGAGGGCTCGGTCGTATCCATCGACCCGCCCTTCGACGACAATGTGCAGACGGTCCAGGTCTGCCCGTCCGACGATCCGACGGGCGCCACGACATCCTGCACAGACAAGCAGCAAGCGTCGAACTTCGTGTACCTGCGCACCGCTCCCGACGCGGAGGCACCCCTCTTCGGTGACCAGGCGATCCATGGGACCGCTGCCGGCACGAATCGAATCAACGACTGGGGCAGCACCGCACAGGCCGGCCAGCAGTTTGTCGTCGCCGAGGTTCAGGGCGACTGGACTGCCGTCTGGTACAGCGGCGCCAAGGTCTGGTTCCACAACCCCGAAGGCAAGAACACCCGGCCCGTCTACGGCGTGAAGATCATCGAGCCCGCAGGCACCACACCCGTGGCTGTCTACGGATCCAGCTACCCGGACAAGTCCGAGTACCCCGCCGGCCTGGGCGCGTCGACGCAAGCACCGTTGAGCATGTACTCGGTCCCGGCGGGACAGGCCTACGTCGCCACCCAGCCGGCGACAGCCACCGACGACTACTTCGCCTCATCCGGAACGGTCGTCATCGGCAGCAAGAAGATGTACACCATCCAGTACAACCACCGCGTGGCACTCGTCTACGCCAATGACGTCACCGCGACCACCGCCACGCGGCACTGGGAAGACAACTAGACCGTGTTTGTGGGAATTTCGACCGCGTGACACAAGCATGTCCGACTGCCGCCAGCGAGGTCATCCTGCGGTGATCATGCTGGCGGCGGCTTCTTCACTTCCAGCAGCAGCACTCGTCTGCGAGTTCGGGAGGCATCTGGTGTGTGGATGCGTCAGGAATGTTCACATGCACTGACGTCACCGCGCAGAGGTGGGCAGGCGTACGACGTCGGCCTGGCCGGCAAGCATGCCGTCGTGGTGGGTCGCAGCGCGATTCCTGGCAAACCGGCCGGGATGCTCCTTCACCCCGGTTCCCGGCGGTGTCGGGCCGATGACCATTGCCGTCCTGCTAGCGCAGACCGTCGAAGCCGCCGCGAACCGGCTCGGCACGCGGCACCCCACCCGTCGGCCGCAGCCGCTTTCTACGCACCGGATCCGTTCAGGCCGGGTTGCCCCCGGCATCCCGGCGCCGACACCCCCGCCTCCGTAGAAGTCGGCACGGCCCCGTAACAATGAGAAGGGGAAGCTATGGCAGACCGAGCAGCACTGGCGGCGTTCCTGCGGGCGCGCCGAGAGTCACTGCAGCCTGAGGACGTGGGTCTGCCCCGTGGACGTCGCAGGCGCACGGGTGGACTGCGCCGCGAGGAAGTCGCGGCACTGTGCGACATATCAGTCGACTACTACGGCCGGCTCGAACAACCGCGGGGCCCTCACCCGTCTGAGCAGGTGCTTGCCGCAATAGCCCGAGGTCTGCATCTGTCGTTGGAAGAGCGAGATCATCTGTTTTGGATCGCCGGCCACACCGCGCCTCGCCGTGTGCGGCGCGGTGACCACATCAGTCCAGGAATGATGCGCATCCTGGACCACCTGGAAGACACACCCGCCCAGGTGATGAACCACCTTGGCGAAACCCTGAAGCAAACACGGCCCGCGGTTGCGCTCCTGGGCGACGAGACCGCCTACACGGGCTTGGCGCGCAGCGCCCACTACCGCTGGTTCACCGACCCGGCCTCCCGGCTCGTACATCCCGAGAGCGACCACGCCGCACAGAGCCGTCTGATGGCAGCGGACCTCCACGTCGCCTACACACACGACGGCGAAAACTCCCGTGCCGCGAAGCTCGTCGACGCACTCAGCCAGGAGAGCTCCGAGTTCGCCGCACTGTGGCACGAGCACCTCGTCCTGGGGCCCCACTGCGCCTCCAAACGCTTTCTGCACTCACAGGTCGGGGCGCTTGAACTGCACTGCCAGACGCTCGTGGACCCAGAGCAATCGCAGCGGCTCGTCGTCTACACAGCGGTACCGGGCACGGAGAGCCACACCAACCTGCAACTCCTGTCTTTGCTGCCCATCGCGGAGGGGACGGCGAGTTCGGTCAACACGGCCCGCCCCTGGTGACGACGACCACCTGCACCTTCGCAGCACGCCGGCCGGACTGCTCGTCCGCATGTGACGAGGACCTTCGCGGGGACTGCTGTCACAGATGCGGCGGCGATGCTGTCAATACGTACGGCAGGTATGTCCTCATCGACAGGAAGCTCAACCATAGCTATGTGCTCGACCCCGTCGATGAAGTGCCTCGGGTTATCGGTACTTTCTTTGTCGACGACGTTCTCCTGCCAGAGACGCGGGTTGAAGCGTGCCGGGTCTTTCAGGTAGCCGCGGCTGCGCGTCAGCCTTTCGGCACCATGCGCAGCACATGATCCCCATTGACCAGGAAGTCCAAGACAGGCAGGCGATGAAGCGTGATCAGCAAGCAGAGCAACGTCCAGGTCTTCCGGATCACCGCGGCGCGGAAAGGGCTGAACGAGGACATCCGCGCCCGGCAGCGACGCTACGTCATTGCCATGTCGGTGCGTACGGTGGCGGTGATCCTGGCTGCCACTCTGTGGAACGTCGAACGGCCCGTTGCGCTTGTCGCGCTGGTCCTCGGTATCGGCCTGCCCTACATCGCCGTCGTCATCGCCAACGGGGGCCGCGAGAAAGCCTCGGCACCCCAGGCGTCGTTCGTCGCCGCACCGTCCCGTCTCGTGATCGCTCCGCCGCGGCGCGAGGGTTCCGCGGCGTCGGCCCCCGAGGACATGGCCACCGGGGCGGCTACGACCTTGTGACCCGAACCGAATGATGCGAACTGAGCTACAGCCGCCGCGGCACTCATGCCATCCACGTCGGTATGTCGCAGTCTGCCCTTACCCGCGTCCGATGGGAGACGAGTTCCGGGGGAGCGGTGGGTGATCAGCGCCGTGGGTCAGCGAGGCGCTGCGGTAGCTCCGTCGATGAGACGATCGGCTGCCGCGTCGGTACGGGCGACGTCATGGGTCACAAGGCGGTCCTGGCACAATCCGCGCAGGCCGGAAACAAGCAGCGTGGCTGCGGCTCGCGCCTGTGGTCTCGTCTTCCGGACAAACACCGGTAGTGGACCAAAAGCTGCTCCAGTCCGGTGCAGCCGTGCAAGCTGACTTCGTTCTGCGCGGTCGACTCGGCGGCACTCCGTTCGGCGGCGCATTCGACGAGACTGACGCAACGATTCGTCGTGGGTGAGTCAGCAAGTCAAGCTGTGTCCAAGGCGTTGGCGGCCGGGAAGGGACGGCGACACGTGGACCGCCCCGGGTCCCGTCGGCGGCGCCCCGTCGAAACGCCCCTGTCCCCGGCTATCGCGCCTTACGAATTGGTGGGGCCCAGTTACGCAGCGACGCGTGGGGGACGTCTCGATATCGCCGGTTCAGCCGCCGCCTCGCACCGAGGCAGAGCGACCGCGCGATAAGAGCTCTCGGCTAGACGCCAGTCAAGACCTCAAGCTGCGCAGATCGATGGCTTCGTTGCCAGGGTGGTCGGGTCACCGATTGATGCAGTGGAGAACCATCGTGGTCCCGACGGCTCGGACAGAGTCCCGGCCCCGCCGCCACGGCCGCGAATTGCCTCCGCCGAGTGATACATGGCTGCACTGGACGCAACCCTGGGATCCGGCTGTTGGCGGCGTAGCACAGTGCACCGCTGTGTCGGGTGGCCTCTCTTACCAACCGTCGAGCGAGACCTGGGGCCCGTCGCTGAGGTAGCGATGGAGGGCGCTGGCGGTGGTATCCACGAACTCCTCGGGGATGGAGTCGGCGCCGACCCAGCAGACCTGGGCGTGCTTTCGAGGTTCCCTGTTCTCGGGTTCGCCGGTCCATTCGTGGGCGGCGAAGACGATGGTGAGGAGGCCGTTGGGGGCTTCCCCGCCCAGGCGCCGTTGCTGATGTGGGCGACTTTCAGGGACTCTGGCATCACGGTCAGGCCGGTCTCTTCGTACAGCTCGCGTACGGCGGTTTCGGTGATGGGCTCGCCGGGTTCACTCTTGCCGACGGGGAGGTCCCACATGCCCTGGGCGAACTTGGCGTTCTGGCTGCGCTGGAGGAGGACGACTCGGTTAATGGTCTCGTCGTGGACGATGACGGCGGCGACCAGGAGGGTCATGGATTCGAGGCCCTGCTGACCGAGGCCGCGCGCGTCACAAGAGCGGCTACTCGTCGGTCTTCCAGTCATCCGGTTGTCCGGTATCCGGGGACACCACGACGCAAAGGCGCGCTCACGATGACTTGCAGCCCAGCTGATCCGGCACGTCGCAGCACCACGGGAGCGACGCGGTGACCGAGCCGATCCAGCCCCCCGACCTGTCCACCGAGAACGACTTCGACGGGAACTCCTTCGCTCCCCTCTACACCACGACGGTGACCGTGACCGGCGGGACGGCGTCCCACGGGAGAGCCTCGGGGAGGGCACGCTCGGACGACGGAATCCTCGACCTCGACCTGCGTCTGCCCGCCGAACTGGGCGGCGACGGCCGGGGAACCAATCCCGAGCAGCTGTTCGCCGCCGGGTTCGCGGCCTGCTTCCACGGCGCGCTGAGCCTCGTCGCACGACAGGCCGCGCTCGACCCCGCCGCGATATCCGTCGAGGCGAGGGTGGCGTTCGGACGCAGTCCGCAGGACGGCGGATACGTCCTGCACATCGACCTGGTCGTCAGCTGGCCGGGCGTCACCCCTGAGGTCGCCACCCCGCTCCTGCAGCGGGCCGACGCACTGTGCCCCTACGCGAGGATGGCCTGGCACGGCACACCGACCACCATCACGCTGGCCACCTGAAGCCACGGCCGTGGTGTCACAGATCGCGGGACTGCCCGGTCGTACTGGATGAAGACCCCAGCGAACGGAGTGGACCGTGGCTGTCACCGAACAACGTCTTGCCACCATGGTGCTGGTGATCGGCACCGGAGGTGCCGGCCTGCGCGCGGCGATCGAACTGGCCGAGGCCGGCATCGACGTCCTCGCCGTCGGCAAGCGCCCGAAGGAGGACGCCCATACGTCACTGGCGGCCGGCGGCATCAACGCGGCGCTGGCCACCATGGACCCCGAGGACAGCTGGCAGCAGCACGCCGCCGACACCCTCAAGGAGAGCTACCTCCTCGCCGATCCCCGCACCGTGGAAATCGTCACCCAGGGCGCCGCCCGGGGCATCGACGACCTGGAGCGCTACGGCATGGCCTTCGCCCGCGAGGAGGACGGCCGGATCTCGCAGCGCTTCTTCGGCGCGCACAAGTTCCGCAGGACCGCCTTCGCCGGCGACTACACCGGCCTGGAGATCCAGCGCACGCTGATCAGGCGCGCGGAGCAGCTCGACATCCCGGTGCTGGAAGGGGTGTACATCACCCGGCTGCTGGTGCACGAGGGCGCCGTGTTCGGGGCGTACGGCTTCGACCTCACCAGCGGCAGGCGCTACCTGATCCACGCCGACGCCGTGATCCTCGCGGCGGGTGGCCACACCCGCATCTGGCGGCGCACCTCCTCGCGGCGTGACGAGAACACGGGGGACTCCTTCCGCCTGGCCGTGGAGGCCGGGGCCAGGCTGCGCGACGCCGAGCTGGTCCAGTTCCACCCTTCCGGGATCATCGAGCCGGAGAACGCCGCGGGCACCCTGGTCAGCGAGGCCGCCCGTGGCGAGGGCGGCCTCCTGCGCAACGCGCTCGGGGAACGCTTCATGGCCCGCTACGACCCGGAGCGCATGGAGCTGTCCACCCGCGACCGTGTGGCCCTGGCCGCGTACACGGAGATCAAGGAAGGCCGGGGCACGCCCAAGGGAGGTGTGTGGCTCGACGTCTCGCACCTGCCCCGGCAGACGATCATGACGCGACTGCCCCGCGTCTACCAGACCCTGCTGGACCTGCAGATGCTCGACATCACCCGCGAACCGATCGAGATCGCGCCCACCGCGCACTACTCGATGGGCGGGGTGTGGGTGCGCCCGGAGGACCACAGCACCGACGTACGCGGCCTGTACGCCATCGGCGAGGCGTCGAGCGGGCTGCACGGCGCCAACCGCCTCGGCGGCAACAGCCTCATCGAGCTGCTGGTGTTCGGCCGCCTCACCGGTCAGGCGGCCGCGGCGTATTCGCAGTCCCTCACGGCGCAGCCGCGGTCGGCGTCGGCCATCGCGCAGGCCCGCGCGGAGATCGACGGACTCCTCGCCGCCGACGGGCCGGAGAACGTCCGTGCCCTGCAACGCGCCATCCGCGACACCATGACCGAGCACGCGGGAGTCGTACGCGACGAGGACGGCCTGTGCGCCGGACTGGCGGAACTCGAGGTGATCGAGAAGCGCATGGAGGCCGTCGGCATCCACCCGGACATCGCGGGCTATCAGGACCTCGCGCACGCCTTCGATCTCAAGTCCGCCGCGCTGGCGGCCCGGGCCACCCTCGAATCGGCGCTGGAGCGCCGGGAGACGCGTGGCTGTCACAACCGCAGCGACTACCCCGGCCTGGATTCCGCTCTGCAGGTGAATCTCGTGTGGTCCCCGACGACGGGCGTCACCCGCGAGAGCATTCCGGCCCTCCCCGATGAGATCTCCTCCCTGATGGAGGAAGTCTCGACCACGGGCAAGCTCGTCGAATAGAAGGTGTCACAAACAGATCCGGTGCCCGGTCTCTACTGATAGAGGCATCAGGGAAACTCGAAAGGAACTCCGTTATGAAGGTCGTAGTGATCGGTGGAACCGGGCTCATCGGCTCGAAGGTGGTCGCCGGGCTCGGCGCGCATGGACACGAGGCGGTCGCGGCGTCGCCCAACACCGGCGTCAACACGCTGACCGGTGAGGGCCTCGCCGAGGTCCTGCAGGGTGCGTCGGTGGTGGTCGACGTGTCGAACTCGCCCTCGTTCGAGGACGAGGCCGTCATGGAGTTCTTCCGCACCTCGACGACCAATCTGCTCAAGGCGGAGACCCAGGCCGGCGTGGCGCATCACGTGGCGCTGTCCGTGGTCGGCACCGACCGCCTCCAGGGGAGCGGGTACTTCCGCGCCAAGCAGGTCCAGGAAGACCTGATCAAGACGGCCGGCAACCCCTACTCCATCGTCCACGCCACCCAGTTCTTCGAGTTCGCGAAGGGACTCGCCGACGGGGTCACCGAGGGTGACACCGTGCACCTGCCCGACGCCAAGATCCAGCCCATCGTCTCCGACGACGTGGCCGCGGCCGTCGCCCGCACCGCGGTCGGCGCACCGGTGGGCGGCGTGGTGGAGGTCGCCGGTCCCGAGGCGTTCCAGCTGGAGGAGTTCATCCGCATGGGACTGACCGCCCAGAACGACCCCCGCAAGATCGTCACGGATCCGCAGGCGACGTACTGGGGCGCCCCGCTCCAGGAGAACACGCTCCTGCCCGGCCCGGACGCGCACATCGCGGAAACCCGGTTCGCCGACTGGCTTACCCGGCAGAAGTAAATTCTCAAGGTGGCCCTCACCGAAAGGCGAGGGCCACCGCGTTCATTCCGCCAGGAAAATGGCTCGCGCTGCTCAAACGCAAAATCATGGAGACACGATGTCCCTGATCGATGAGGACCGCGTCGACCTCGCAGCGACATTCGAATCGCTGACCGCCGAAGCCGCCGAGCTTCGTACCAGGGTCACGGAACTGCGCCGGGAACTCGCGGACCTAGGCGAGCGCATGCACGTCATTTCCACCGCACTGAACAGGCATGCACCCGGCCGCTGATCTCCTCGGCCGGGCCACGCCGCCGCCCTGTCGAAGGCGGCGCCCGGGGCACTCAGGTGAGATGCCGGTCCTGTCGGCCGCGGAACAAGGGTGCGGCAGGACGCGCCGACGCGGGGGTACGCGCCGACGACGTCGAGCCCGGAGCCGTGGCGACGGGCTGAGCCCGGGCAGTCGCCATCGACGAGATGGCGTCCGCCCGCCCGGCCAGTCCCGCTGACCCCTGCCGCAGCGGTCACCGCCGACCGCCCGCATCGGTCGACAGCACCCTTTCCAGGTGCCCGAGGTCGCCGGTCTGGGCCGCCGAGAAGAACGCCTGAACAAGACGCCGGTGCGCGACGGAGTCGACCTGCTGCCTGGGGTGGTCCCCGTGGAGACGCCGCTGGGCGCGTGCCACCTGCTGCCTCGTGTTGACGACGCTGAGGTGCAGGATCTCGGCGATCCGGTCGTACGGGCAGCCGAAGCCCTCCCGCAGCACGTACGCGGCGCGTTGCCTCGGAGTCAGGGTTTCCATCAGCAGGAGAACCGCCCGCTCGACGGCGTCCTGTCGCTCGGCCACCTCTTCGGGGCCCGCGTGGTGGTCCACCCGCTCCGGGAGCGAGGGGCTGTCACAGGACTCCCGGCGCTTCCAGGCGGACTGGACGACGTTGATGGCCAGCCGGACGGTGGTCGTCCTGAGCAGTGCCGGCGGATTGGAGACGGTCGTGCGGTCGGCGTCCTGCCACCGCAGCCACGTCTCCTGAATGACGTCCTCGGCTTCGTGCGCGTTTCCGACAATGTGCCTGGCGAGGGTGAGCAGGCCCGGCCTGGCCTGCACGAACACCCAGGTCGCGTCGTCCAGCGCGATGACGGATGTGCCCGTCGTCTCCCGGCTCTGCCCGGTCCCGGTCAGATGTGTGTCCATGCCCGGCTCCTCTGCTCCGTGGGTCAGCAGCTCGAAGAGCAGCCGGCATCAATGTCGCGCCCGAGGGCAGCCCGGTGCGCCCTTGGAAGGCCGTAGGGGACTGCGTGGTCGTGCCGTGGGAGGTCCGTGGCCGGCCCGTCCGGACCGTCGTTCCGGTCGGCACTCGATCCACCACGTCCACTCAAAGTCGGAAGTTCTCCGCTTTCGCAGCCGTTTACGATGGATCAGGCTCGCCTCGGTCGCACCACGGCCGCAGTGATCCAGCTACGCACCGGCCGACGCGCCGCCTTGAGGACCTGACGTGGGAGGCTGCCATGACGAGCCGCGGTTCCGGAGCCGGACTCCTCGGCAGGCGCAGCGAGCGTCAGGCCCTCGACGACCTGCTGGCGGGTGCCAGGGACGGGCGCAGCGGAGTCCTGGTCCTTCGGGGTGAGGCGGGGATCGGGAAAACCGAGCTGCTGAAGTACCTGCTGGGTCGCGCCACCGGATGCCGTACCGTCGGCGCTGCCGGCGTCCAGTCCGAGATGGAGCTCTCCTACGCCGGCCTGCACCAGCTCTGCGCACCGCTGCTGTCGGGACTCGACAACCTTCCGGAGCCTCAGCGCGACGCACTGCGCACGGCGTTCGGGCTGCACGGCGGAGCCGCGCCCGACCGGTTCCTGGTGGGGCTGGCCACGCTGAGCCTCCTCTCCGACGCCGCTGGGGGCGAGCCGCTGATCTGCGTCATCGACGACGCGCAGTGGCTGGACCGCGTCTCGGCACAGACCCTGGAGTTCGTCGCCCGCAGGCTGCTCGCGGAATCGGTGGTGCTCGCCGTCGCCGTGCGCGAGCCGACCACCGGTGAGATGTTCACCGGCCTCCCCGAGCTGCCCGTGACCGGGCTGTTCGAGGAGGACTCCCGAAAGCTTCTCGCCTCGGTCGTCACCGGCCCGCTCGATCACAGGGTGCGTGATCGCATCGTCGCGGAGACCCGCGGCAACCCACTCGCCCTGCTCGAACTGCCCCACACGCTCACGGTGTTGGACCTGACCGACGACTTCGCGCGTACCGGCGCGGGGCCTGTGTCGAACCGGCTGGAGCAGGACTTCCTCCGCCGTGTCCAGGCGCTGCCGACCGAGACGCAACGCCTGCTGTTCCTCGCCGCTGCCGAGCCGGTCGGCGACGTGACGCTGCTCAGGCGTGCAGCCGAGCGGCTGGGAATCGCCGTGGACGCGGCCGCGGCGGACGCCGAGGCGTCGGGATTGATCACCCTCGGCGCCTGGGCGCGCTTCCGTCACCCGCTGGTGCGTTCGGCGGCCTATCGCGCGGCAGGCCCGGTCGACCTGCGCGAGGTGCACAGTGCCCTGGCGGACGTGACCGACGCCCAGCTTGATCCGGACCGTCGGGCGTGGCATCTGGCGCGTGCGACGGCGGGACCCGACGAGGCGGTGGCCGCCGAGCTGGAGCGGTCGGCGGCCCGGGCGCAGGCGCGTGGCGGAGTCGCCGCGGCGGCGGCCTTCCTCGACCGGGCCGCCCAGTTGACGCCCGACCCCACGCGTCGTGGAGCCAGGGCGCTGGCGGCGGCACAGGCCAAGTACCAGGCGGGCGCTTTCGACGCCGCGCGGGAACTGGCGGGAGCGGCCGAGCTGGGCCCCCTCGACGACCTCGGAGCCGCACGGTCGACCCTGCTGCGCGGTCGGATCATGACCGCCTCCAACAGCGCCGGCGCCGGCCTGCCGCTGCTGCTCGAAGCGGCCCGGCGACTGGAGCCGCTCGACGCCGGGCTCGCCCGTGAGACGTACCGGGACGCGATCTACGCGGCCCTCACCGCCGGCCGGCTGCCGCAGGGCAAGGGGATTCTCGACGTCGCCCAGGCCATTCTCGCGACGCCCACGCCCGCCGAACCGACACGCGACGATCTCCTTCTGGACGGACAGGCGCTGCTGACCACAGAGGGTTACGCCGCGGGCGCGCCGATGCTGCTCCAGGCGCTGGCCGCGTTCCGGGCCGGCGCGATCTCGCCGAAGGAAGGGCTGGGCTGGCTCCCGCTCGCATGCCGCCTGGCCCACAGCACATGGGACTTCGAGAGCTGGTCCGTCCTCTCGGCACGGCTGGTCGACCTCGCCCGCGAGACGGGAGCCCTGTCGGTGCTGCCGTCGGCACTGCTGCTCCGTCTGTCGAACCGGGTCTTCGCCGGCGATCTCGCCGGTGCCGGATCCCTGGTCGCGGAGGCGACGGCGATCGGTGAGGCGACCGGCAGCAGTTTCTTCGCGCACTACAGCGCGCTGGTCGTCGAGCCCTGGAAGGGCAGGGAGGCCACGACCCAACAGGCGATCGATGCGGTCACCCAGGATCGCCTCCTGCGCGGCGAAGGCAAGGTGGAGACGGCCACGCAGTGGGCCGCGGCGGTGCTCTACAACGGCCTCGGCAGGTACGCGGAGGCGTATGCGGCCGCCCTGCGGGGCTGCGAGAATCCGCAGGAACTCGGTCTCTCCCTCCAGTCCACGGTCGAGCTGGTCGAGGCTTCCGTACGGCTGGGCAGACCCGCGGACGCGGCCGCGGCGGTGCGCAGAATCAGCGACATGGCGCAGGCCGCCGGTACCGAGTGGGCTGTCGGCACCGCGTCCGGCGTCCGTGCTCTGGTGAGCGAAGGGCAGCGTGCCGATGCCCTGTACCGTGAGGCGGTCGAGCGGCTCGGCAGCGCGGGAGTGCGGATGGATCTCGCCCGGACCCACCTGCTGTACGGGGAATGGCTGCGCCGTGAGAATCGCCGAGCCGACGCCCGTGCTCACCTGGGCATCGCGCACGACATGCTCAGCGCCATCGGAGCCGGGGCATTCGCCGAACGCGCTCGCCGCGAACTTCAGGCGACGGGAGCGAGGGTCCGCAGGCATTCCGCCGCGACACAGGTCGCCCTCACCCCTCAGGAGGAGCAGATCGCCCGCCTGGTCCGTGACGGTCTCACGAATCCCGAGATCGGCGCCCAGTTGTTCATCAGTCCCCACACGGTGGAATGGCACCTGCGGAAGGTGTTCTCGAAGCTGGGCATCAGCTCCCGCAAGGAGATCCGCACCATACGCCTCGCCGGTGAGGCGGCGTCGGCCTAGGCATGATCCTCGGAGCGCTCCTTCTGCCTCACCTGGTATTCCTGCGCGGTCGGCTTGGCGATCTGTGCACCTTCTCCGTAAAGGGTCTCACTGAGCCAGGAACGCAGCTGCCGGGCAAGGCGGAATGCGATCTTGAGGTCCTCCGTTCCGTCCCCGACGCCGGGACCGATCGGCTTGTACTGCTCGTGCTGGGTGAGAACGTGGAGTTGTTCCTGGCTGAGCGGCTCGTGCACCTCGACGAATTCACCGTTGGGCAGGCGTGTGATGCTGCCGGTCTCGCGTCCGTGCAGGACTTTGTCGCGGTCGCTGCGCTGAAGACCGAGCGCCAGCCGTTTGGTCAGCGCATAGGTCGCGACAGGAACCACGAAGAGTCCGATGCGGACCGCCCAGGTCACCGACTCGACCGAGACATGGAAACGGACGGCGATGATGTCGTTCGCGGCGCCGATCAAGGACACCAGGTAGAAACTGAGCCATGCGACGCCCAATGCCGTTCGTACGGGACGGTTACGCGGTCGGTCCAGAAGGTTCTGTTCGCGCGTGTCACCGGTCGCCCAGGACTCGATGAACGGATACGCGCCCAGGGCGAGGAAGAGGCCGACACCTACGGTCAACGGAATCAGGTTGTCGAGCGCCAGGGTATGACCCCAGAAGTCGACTTCCCAGCCCGGCATCACCCGAAGCAGTCCGTCCGCCACGCCCATGTACCAGTCCGGCTGTGACCCGGCCGAAACCTGGTCGGCACGGTAAGGCCCGTACTGCCAGACGGGATTGATCTGTGCGACCGCGGCCATGCCGAAGATGACACCGCTCACCAGCAGGAAGTACCCGGAGGACTTGACGACGCGTACCTTGGCCGGCACTCCCACGACATTGCTGTTGGTACGTCCACGGCCCGGGTACTGGGTGTGCCCGTGGTAGAGCATCAGGGCCAGATGGGCGGTCAGCAGTCCCACCATGAGGCCGGGGAGGACCAGCACATGGATGGTGTTGAAGCGGGCTACCAGCTCGGTGCCGGGGAACTCGCCTCCGAAGAGGAACATCGACAGGTACGTTCCGACGACGGGAATGGACAGGATCGTTCCGTTCACGACGGCGAGACCGGTACCGGACAGCAGGTCGTCCGGGAGGTCGTATCCCGTCAGTCCGGCGAACATGGCGAGGACCAACAGCAGGAATCCGATCAGCCAGTTGATTTCGCGCGGCTTGCGGAAGGCGCCCGTGAAGAACACCCGCATCATGTGGGTGAACAGGGCGGCGACGAAGACCAACGCCGCCCAGTGATGGGCCTGCCGGATCAGCAGACCGCCGCGGACGTCGAAGGATATGTGCAGGGTCGAGTCGAAGGCCTCCGACACCGTCTGGCCGCGCAGCGGTGCGTAACTTCCGTTGTACTGCACCTCCTTCATCGACGGATGGAAGTAGAAGGTCAGATACACGCCCGTGACGACGAGAACGACGAAGCTGTAGAGGCAGATTTCCCCCAGCATGAAGGACCAGTGGTCCGGAAAGGCCCGTTGCGCTCTTTCCCTGACCAGTCTGCGGACGCCCAAGCGCCCGTCGGCCCAGTCGGCGACCCTTTCACCCTTGCTCATGGCAGTGCCACCCATCACATACTGCTGGGACAGGGTTGTGTGCGCCGGGTCTCGATTCCACGCATCGCTCGGCGTTCGCTTTCCGTCGTTCCGCCCCAGATGCCGTCCACGCGTCCCGCCCGCACGGCCCAGTCGAGGCACTGCTCTGCGACGGGACAACGGCCGCACACAGCCTTCGCCTCGTCGACCTGCCGAAGTGTGGGACCGATGTTGGATATGGGGAAGAAAAGCTCGGGATCTACGCGCAGGCACGCTGCCCGTTCACGCCAATGCATGGCATGGTCACCTCGTTCAGTGGTCAAGGGAAAAGAAGTGCGTCGCTGTCCTGTAGGACCGGGCAGCCCGCGCATGTGTGACACACGGCCGCGACGAGCCCGTGTCACACGACCCGGGAGTCCCCGGTCTTACGGGTTGAGCCGTCGCCCCTGCCGCGTGCGGGGCAGCGCGAGCGAGAGCGAGGATGTCCTGTGGACCAGAGCGATGCGGTGCCGATCGACGAGCTGTGGGAGGAGCGCCGGTTCCTGCTCGATGTCGCTCACTGGATGCTGGGCGACCCGGGCGCGGCGGAAAGCGTCGTCGACGAGGCCTATCACCGGTGGTACGGGCTGTCAGACGCAGCGCGTCGGCAGGCCACCGCCCCCAGGTCCTGGCTGGCGAAGACCGTGGGCGGGATCTGCCTGGACCGCCTCGCACGCCCCGGCCGGGGTGCGGCCGGCCCCGAGGAGGGGCACGGGGCACGGCCGTCGGAGGTGGAGGAGGAGGCCGGACGGGTCGTGCTGAACGCGCTGGAGTCGCTGTCGACCGCCGAGCGCGCCGCGTTCGTGTTCCGTGCCTTCGGGATGGCCCCGGGCACGGTCGCCGACATCGTGGGCCGCACGGAGCCGGAACTCGCCGAACTCGCCGAACGGGCCAGGCAGTGGCTGCGGCTGCGGCGCACCCGCTCCACGACACCGCGGCAGCATGACGCCGTCGCTGGCGCCGTATGCCGGGCCTGCGTCACCGGGGACAGGGAGCTGCTCACGTCGTTGCTGTGCTCGGACGCGACGGCGTTCTTCGACGGTGGCGGCAAGGTACGGGCGTTGACCGGACCCGTCCACGGCTGTCGGCCGGTCGCCGACAGCCTCTTGACGCTCCTGGCCCGCAGCCCGCACACCACCCTGACCACCCACTCCGTCAACGGCCGGACCGGCCTTGTCGCCAGCTACGGCCGCCGGGTCGCCGCCGTCATCAGCCTCGACGTCTCGGACGACCGTGTCGCCCAGGTCTGGGTCACGCTCAACCCCGACAAACTGCGGTCCTGGAACCAGGCCCCTGCCGACGGTGTCGCCGGCTCGGTCGAGGGCCCATGACAGGGAAGATAGGGTCACGCCGCAGTGAGCCCATGCCAACCTGATTTCTGCTGATCAGCGGGGCTGGCTGCTGTCGCAGTGAAGTGCTCGTACTGGTCTGGGTGGAGATCGGTAGCACGTGATCGTCTGTCACCGTCGTCCTCTGTGGTTCTCGGGCAAGGTCCTTGGCCTGTTGCGTAGGTTTCCGCGGTGGGAGGGACCTTCCCTGCGCGTTCGTCGTGGCCCATCTTGAAAAGCGCTGGTCAGTGGACGCCGTTCCATTGCGTCCGGTGTGTGCTACGTCTCATCCGCGGGCTGTTACGGCACAGGGGTGGCTGGTGTCTTGATGCCGCCGCGACCGTCCGCCACCACCGTCCGGCCGAGGTCGCCGTACTGCTCGGCGCCATGCTTCCGCACCTCCTGCTCGGCACTTGGTGACTTCGGCGGCTGCGGCGTGCGGCGGCAGCTGAACTCACCATCACAGGAGATTCAAAATGAACGCATGGAACCGCGTCCTCTGGCTGCTGGCAGCCGCCGCCGCAGTAGCGGGCGTCGCCATACCGCTGGCCGGGACACACGTCACGCTGCCGATGCTGCTGCTGTCGGTCCCGTTCGCGCTGATCCACGGGGTGCGGAGGTACGGGTGGCGGACGCTGCTGTTCTTTCTGATCGTGACCCTGGTGGTGGGCAACTTCTTCGAGAACCTCAGCGTTTCCACCGGGTTCCCGTTCGGCCACTACCACTACACGGGCCATCCGCAGCTGATTCATGTGCCCGTCGAGATCGGACCGATCTACTTCGGTCTGGGCTACATCTGCTGGCAAGTTGCCAACACCTTGCTCGACGAGGCGGACATCCGTCTGGGCGGCTCGTCCGGGTCGGTCGCCGGCCGGGTCGAGGTGGTGGCGCTGCCGATACTGGCCGCGGCACTGATGACCATGTTCGACCTCGGCGTCGACTCGATCGCCTCCACCGTGAAGCGGATCTGGGTCTGGGAACGTGGGGGCGGGGTGTTCGGGGTGCCGTACACCAACTATTTGGGCTGGTGGTTTGTCACCTATGTCTTCTTCCAGGTCTTCGCGCTGTATTTGGTGAAGCGTCAGCCGGCGTCGGCGTCGGTGCGGACCGAGGGGCGGGGGGTGTTGGCGCAGAACGTGCTCTTCTACGGGGCGCTGGGGCTGAGCTCGGTTCCCTACTTCATCGGCGCCTCCGGTGACATGGTCAAGGACGGTGCCTCGGTCAGCTGGAGCGGGCATGCGATCAACGAGACGATGATGACGATCAACCTGTTCGGCATGGTGTTCGCTGCGTTTCTTGCCGCGGTCAAGCTGGCTCGCAACGACCTGGCCCTGCGACGCTGATTCCGACTCACGCAGAACGGCCGCCGGTCGGCTTTCCGGCGGCCGTTCGCGGTGTTTTCCGGCTCAGGCTTACGGGGCCGACACCACGTCGTGCCCGTCGGCTCCATGGATGTCGCCCGCGCGGCCAACTCCCCGGCCCCTGCCCGACCTCGTCAGGGCCGCGTTACTCCACTCACGGAGGGACGGGTGGCGTTTCGCGGCATTTGATGTGTGCTACGTCTCATCCGCGGGCTGTTACGCCGGACGCGCGGCTGGTGTCTCCATGCCGAGTCCATAACGCGAGGGAGACATGATGAACGGGAACGTCGAGGTGGTCGTGATCGGCGGCGGGTACGGGGGCGTGACGGCGGCCAACCACCTGGCTCGGCGCGATGGCGTGTCGGTGACCCTGGTCAATCCGCGCCCCCACTTCGTCTCGCGGATCCGCCTGCACCAGCTCGTGACCGGCTCCGACGACGCGGTCGAGGGCTTCGGTGAGGTTCTGGGCGGGAACGTCCGGCTGGTGGTCGACACCGCGACCCGGATCGACGCTGCCGCCCGCCAGGTGTCGCTGGCGGGCGGTGGCACGCTCTCCTACGACTACCTCGTCTACGCGGTGGGCAGCGGCGCCGCCGATCCCGGCGTGCCCGGAGCGGCGGAGTTCGCTCATTGGGTGTCGGACCTCGAGGGGGCGGAACGACTGCGGTCGGCGCTGACCGCGACGCCCGCGTCGGCTGCGGTGACCGTCGTCGGGGCCGGCCCGACCGGCCTGGAGACCGCCGCCGAGCTGGCGGAAGCCGGCCGCAAGGTCACCCTGGTCTGCGGCAACGTGCTCGGCCCCTCCCTGCACGCCCGCGTCCGCCGCCCGGTCGCCCGCCGGCTCGCCAAGCTGGGTGTGACCGTCCTCGAAGGCCCCCATGCGCGGGTGACGGAAGTGACACAGGACGCCGTACATCTCGACGACGGCCGCGAGTTGCCCAGCGCGGTGACGATCTGGACCGCGGGATTCCGTGTCCCGGACCTGGCCGCCCGCAGCGGGCTGCGCACCGACACCGAAGGCCGTCTGGTCACCGACGCGACGCTGACCAGTGTGGACGACGTGCGCATCGTCGCCGCTGGGGACGCGGCGGTGATGACGGACGGGCCGTTCCGGATGAGCTGCCAGGCTGCCGTGCAGCTGGGCCCGGCGGCCGCCGACACGATCCTGCGCCGGATCGCGGGGAAAACACCCGCTCCCGTCCGGATGTTCTTCGCCGGGCAGTGCCTCAGCCTCGGCCGAAAGGAGGGCGTCACCCAGTTCTCCTACCCGAACGACAAGGTGAACGCGCTCCGCATCAGCGGGCGGCCCGGTGCCGGCGTCAAGGAGATCGCCTGCCGGTTCACCCTCAATAAGTTGGTGTCCGGGGCACGCAAGGCCAGCCCCCGCGGATCCCACGGCGACAGCACCGACCGCCTGGAAACGCCTCAGCCGGAGCACCCCACGACGCCGCCCGACCCCCGACGCGCGGCCTAGCCGCCAAGTCCCCTTCCTGGGCCGGACCGACCGGTCCGGCCCAAGAAGGACCGAGCCGGGGCGACAGGCACCCAACGCCGCGGCCTCCTATGCCATGGCCCGGGCGCCGAGGCGCCATCCCACCAGCCCCCCCACCCCACATGGCCTGATCAGTGGGGAGGCTGCTGCCGACAACCCCGCCATCGGACCGGGTACATGTTCCTTACGGCCTGCTTCCGGCACATGGGGCCAACCACGGGAAAGCGAAGCGCACGACATGAACGACCACGTCACCGACCCCGCGACCGAGGCCTTCGTCGCCCACCGCGACCTGCTGTTCACCGTCGCGTACGAGATGCTCGGATCGGCGGCGGACGCCGAGGACGTCCTCCAGGAGGCCTGGCTGCGGTGGGTCAAGGTCGACCTGGAGCAGGTACAGGACCAGCGCGCCTACATGGTACGGATCACGACCCGGCAAGCACTCAACCGGCTACGCACCCTCAAACGCCGCAAGGAGGCCTACGTCGGCCCCTGGCTGCCCGAACCCCTGCTCACCGCGCCGGACGTGGCCGAGGACATCGAACTGTCCGAGAACCTGTCGCTGGCACTCATGTTCATCCTCGAAACCCTCTCACCGACCGAACGCGCCGTCTTCGTGCTGCGCGAGGTCTTCGACATCGGCTACGACGACATCGCGGCCGCGATCGACAAGAGCCCCGCCGCCGCACGCCAGATCTCCTACCGCGCCCGCCGGCACGTCGACGCCCGCCGGCCGCGCACATCGGTTTCCCCGGAAGAAACCCGGGCAGCGTTGAGTTCGTTCCAGTCCGCGCTCGAGACTGGGAACCTGCAGGGGCTGCTCGACGTACTCGCCCCGGACGTTGTTTTCGTCAGCGACGGCGGCGGCCTCAAGCTGGCGGCCTTGCGGCCGGTCGTCGGCGCCGACAAGGTGCTCCGTTACATGGCCGGCAGTGTCGACAAGGCCGGCGGCACCTTCACCAGTGAGCCCACGACGGTCAACGGCAACCCCGGACTCATCCTGCGCGTGGATGGCGTGATCGACGGCGTGCTGGCCTTCCGCGTGGAGAACGCCCGTGTCACCGGCCTCTACTACGTCCGCAACCCCGAAAAACTCACCCGCGTCGAGTCCGAAACCGCCCTCACCTCCCGCTGACCGTCCCCCCGCGACACGGCCGACCGAGGTGCGCGACAGCGCAGGCGCCGCGGAACAAGCCGGTGACTCGACGCGGCAGACGATCACCCCGGCACGATCAGTCGGACAACCAGCACGAGCACCCGACCCCCGGCTCACACCAGCCCCACTGACCAGCACTTTTCAAGATGGCAACGTCTCAGTTGTCACACACTGTCCGGCACGGCGCCGGGGGACGTCGTGAAACGGGAACGCGATGCGACGAAGGCGGCGATCTTGCTCGGCTCGAACACCCACATCACCTGGTGAACGCCGTGCTTCGAGGCGGCCGCGGTCATGAAGGCGAGCGTCCGGCCGTCCCGGTGGACCAGCACACCCGTAGCGCCATTGGCGTCGACCAGCTCCGGCACCGCCTCCCGCCACAACTGCCGATAGGTCGCGAGCCTGGCCACCCGGGCACGGCCCTGCACAGGTACCCGGGCACAGCCCCGCATGCCGTTGCCGTCGGAGAGGCTGACGACGTCGGGCGCGAGCAGGGCTTCGAGGGACGCCACGTCTCCCGTTCTGGCCGCTGAGACGAAGGCGCCGAGGAGGCGTCGGTGTTCAGCCGCGTCCACGCTCTCCCGCCGCTCGTCCAGCAGGTGCCGACGAGCACGGCTGACTATCTTCCGCACATTGACGAGGCTGACTTCGAGCATGTCGGCGATCTCGGCGTAGGCGTAGTCGAACGCCTCGCGCAGTACATAGGCGGCACGCTCGACGGGAGTCAGTTTCTCCAGCACCAGCAGCAGCGCCATCTCCACTGCCTCCGCGCGCTCGGCACCGACCTCGGGGTCCGCGCCGGTGTCGACGGGTTCCGGCAGCCACGGTCCGATGTACGTCTCCCGACGCACGCGCGCCGACTGCGCGACATTGATGGCCAGGCGGGTCGCGGCGCTCGACAGGAAAGCCGCAGGACTCAGCACCACCGAGCGGTCGGTCTTCTGCCAGCGCAGCCATACCTCCTGGACCACGTCCTCGGCCTCGACCGTGCTGCCGAGAATACGGTAGGCGATCCCGAAGAGCCGCTTGCGGTGGTGCACGAAGACGGCGACAGCGTCCTCAAGGTCGTCAGGTGTGGTGAGGGACGGTTCGACAGACATGATCGATTGGCCTCCGTTACTACGGTTCATCCGCTGTATGGACCGCGACCGACGGGCGCTTGTGACAGAAATCGACGATGCTTTTTCACGGGCTCGCAAAATCCCACTGTTCGAGACACTGAGATGCCCTGTCTGACACTCGAAGACTGCATATGATGTCGACAAGGGTTGAGGAGGAGAGAACTCATGGTCTCCGCGAGCCGTACGGCACACAGCATTGAGGTCACCGCCGAGGGGCTTCAGGAGGAACTGGCCCGGCTGCAGTTCCAGAAGCAGGCCCTGGAAAGGGAGTTGGCGGCGGTCGTGGCACATCTCGGCTCCGTACATCGGGCCCTCGGCGCTCTCGAGAGCGCACTGGTCACTCCGCGCGCCGCTGCCCCGGTGGACGAGCACACCGTGCCCGGGGCCTCACAGACGGACACCGACACGGACGCGGACAAGCAGTACGGAAAGCTCACCGAGCAGGTCATGGCCTACTTCGCCAAGGTCGGTGACGCGGAGGTGCGGGCCCGTGAGATCGCGGCGGCGCTCGGTCGTGACGCCGACAGCGGAAGCATCAACGCGGTCCGCAGCACGCTCGATCGCCTTGTCGCCTCATCCCGCATCCGGCGCGCCGGCCGGGGCCTGTATCGCACCGGGCGTTCCTAGGCCCTGTCGCCCAGCGCCCGGCGGTCACCGCGACGATCCAAGGATCACCACGACGCAGGCGATCATCGCCAGGGTGATCAGCGCCATCCCGGTGAGTGTTCCCCGCAGCCAGTGCCGGATCCTGAGGTGGTGTTGCGCTTCCATCGCGCCGACACGCTCGGCGATGTGATCCGTCACCATGCGGGCCACGTGCTTCTGTTCGTCGACGTACCACTGCTCGATGTCCCGCTTCTGCTCGGGGGTGAGCCCCTCCACGCGCGCGGTGAATGCCGCCACGCGGCGGTGGGTTGCTCCCCTGTGAGCCTCCCGGTACAGGAATCCCTCGATGTCGGGCAGGCCGCGGGCGGCCTCCTCGCGTGCGGCCACGGCGTACCCCCTGGGGAAACGAGAACTCCACACGGTCATGGTGTGCTGCCTTCCTTCGCGCGGCCGGCGCTCGGGTTCTCTGTCCGCCCACCCGTGACGAAGGCGTCCCGCGGGTGCTGGACGGAGGCGAGAGACACCAGATCCCGGCCTGTCAGGGCCGCGGTCAGCCAGACCGCCAGAACGCGGATCTTGCGTTCCCAGCTGGGCACCGCGAGCACGTGATAACCCCGGTGCATCAGCCACGCCGGGAATCCCTTGATGACGATGCCCTTGTACTGGAAGATGCCCCGCCCCAGCCCCAGGGTCGCCACCACGCCCAGGCTGTCGTGGCGGTAGTTCCGGACTCGCCGCCCGCGCAGGTCGGCCACGATGTTCCCGGCGAGACGTCTGCCCTGTCGCACGGCGTGCTGGGCGTTCGGTACCGTGCGCGCACCCGGCACCGGCGAGGCCAGGTCGGGGATGGACGCGTCGTCGCCGGCGGCCCACACATCAGGCACGGGCACGGCGTCGGTGCCCACGCGCAGGTCGGCGCGGGCCAGCAGCAGGCCGCGCTCGTCGAGGGGCAGGTCCGTGTGGTTGTGCACGACCGGGTTCGCGGCGTTGCCGGCCGCCCAGACGATCAGCTCGGAGTCGTACTCCTCTCCGTCGGAGAGGACGACGTGGCCGTCCTCGGCGGACAGCAGCTGCGTGTTGAGATGGACATCTGCGCCGCGGCGTTCCAGGTGGCGTACCACCCAGGCACCCGGCCCGTCGCTCACCTCGGGCAGGATGCGGCCCCGGGCCTCGACCAGGTGGAAGGACAGGTCGTCGACGCTCAGTTCCGGATAGGACCTGAGCATCGCGGTCGCCAGCGACAGCAGTTCGCCGAAGCCCTCGACGCCGGAGAACCCGCCTCCCACGAACGTGACGGTGAGCAGCTTCTGCCGCTCGGGGCCGGCCGGCAGCGACGCGGCCTGGTCGAACGCAGTCATCAGCCGGTCACGGATCGCCACGGCCTCCTCCACGTGCTTGAGGCCGATGGCCTGCTGCGCGAGTCCGGGAATGGGGAAGGTGCGGGTCACCGCGCCGGCGGTGACCACAAGGATGTCGTAGTGCAGCTCGTAGGCGTTGCCGCGCACCGGACGGACGGTCACCGTACGGTCCGCGTTGCTGATGCCGGTCACGGTGCCGGAGACCAGCCGGGTGCCGCGCAGGTGCCGCCTCAGTGACACGACGGCGTGCCGTGCCTCCACCGAACCGGCCGCCACCTCGGGCAGGAAGGGCTGATAGGTCATGTACGGGCGCGGGTCGACGACCGTGACCCGCGCCTCGCCCGAACGCAGCTTCTTCTGCAGGCCCCAGGCGGTGTAGAAGCCCGCGTAGCCGCCGCCGACGATCAGAATCTCTCGCATGACTCCCTCTGCTCCTTGTCCGTCACCATGTAGACCGCACAGGCGGGCCCGATGTGACATGCCACGGCGACTCAAGCCGTGGTGGTGGGTACCTGCTCGGCGTGCTCGCCCGTGTCCGTTTCATCCGCGGCCGCGGCGTTCACGGCTTTGTGGATCTCGACCGTGAGCGTGTGGACGAGTTCCGTGAGTTGCGTGTTGTGACGCAGTTCGAGTTCCTGCGCCAGGTAGTCGTGGTCGGCCTTCTTGCGCGTGAACTCGGCCTGCCGGTTCTGGCCGATCATCACGAACGCGGACAGGAAGATGGCCTCGAGCGAGACGATCAGTGTGAGCGTCTGCCACGGGCTGTCCTCCATCCAGACCATCCATGCCGCGAACAGGAGCACGTGGATGTAGACGAACCACATCGATCCGGCGAACCGGGTGATCCAGTCGGCGATCCGCAGCTGGACGTCCTCGGCACGCTCCTTCTGCACCTCGAGATAAGCAGGGTGCCTGTGCGCCGGGGACGGGGGACTCGACCTCGCACGGTGCCGGTCCGTCCGGCTCGGACGGCCCCTACCGAAGCGACTCACCGGGGCCGCTCAGGAGTTGGCGGACGGCTCCGTCCATGTCCAGGTGGCACTTCTCGGTACCGGCGGGCACCACCGCGAGGGTTCGCCGCAGAAAGGCCTTGAGGGCTCGAGCCGGGGTGGTCACCACGACCGCCTCCTGCTTCGGACACGGGCACAGTGCGATGTGTACCCTGTCCGCCCCCGGGTCCCGGCACGGCCAGACCTGGACGTCGCCGGCGCCGGTGAGCTTCTCCAACCCGTCCAGGAGGAGATCGCGACCGATCACCCAGTCCACGGTCGTGTCCGTGCGCATGTGGAACGTCAGGGACACCGCGTACGGATCGGCTCTGTCGTAGGACAGATCAAGCATCACCGGCCGGTCCACCCCTTCGGCGACGACCAGACGGACAAGGATCCGGCACACCACCGGCGTACAACTGTCGAGTTCTCTCATCTGCATCACCGCTCGGTAGATCTGTGGGGTCAAGGGAGGCATGGAGGGCACACGGTGTGATGCGTGCTGCGACACTCGTGTGATTCAGGGACATCACGATTCTGCGCGGTCCCCGTGGGCTCGCACCATCAGTCAAATGACCCGCACGTCGCCACGCAGTCACGTGACTGATGTTCGTCCTCGCCGGCCGGTGCACGGTGAGACCAAGCCTTCCGGCCACAGAGCGGGGAGGACGGTGCAAACGTACGGAGTAGTCATGTCACTCGGCACGCGCGTCGAACGGTTGCCCCAGACCCCTGCCGTGGAAGCCGGTCAGCCCTCTGTGGTGGTGGGGCGTGCGCGGCAACTCCGGGAGATCACGGAGCTGCTCAGGCAGGGCTCGGCCGCGGGCCGTGCCCTGCTGCTCTCCGGGGCGCCGGGCGTGGGCAAGAGCGCCCTGCTCGGGGAGGTCGCCAGGGCCATGTCCGGGTCGGGTGCCCGGGTGCTGTCGGCCGTCGGCGTCCGGTCCGAGTCCGAGCTCGCCTACGCCGGGCTTCACCAGTTGCTGTTGCCGCTGAACGACCTGATCGAGCGTCTGGAGGACCTCCATCGGAGGGTTCTGCGCAGCGCGTTGGGCTACGGGGGCGATCCGGTGCCCGACGGTCGTCACGTCTCCGACTCGGTGATCCTCCTGCTGCGCCAAGCGGCAACCGAACGCCCTGTGTTGATCGTCGTGGACGACCTCGGCTGTTTCGACCGGGCCAGTTCGGCGGTGCTGGGCTTCGTCGCGCGTCGGCCGGCGGGCAGCCGTATCGGATTCCTCGCCGCCTGCAGACCGGGAGCCGAGACCTTCTTCGACCGAGCCGGGTTCACCGAGTACGAGCTGCCGCCGCTGGATCGCGACGCGGCCGTGGAACTGCTCGGCGTCCGCTTTCCGTGGCTGGCCCGACCGGCGCGGGACCGCGTCCTGGCGCAGGCGCAGGGCAACCCGCTGGCGCTCGTGGAGCTGCCCGCCGCGCTGGGCGGCCCGCAACGCGACGCGCCGGCCGATCTGCGCGACGTACTGCCCCTCTCCCCACGTCTTCGGAGCCGCCACGCTGCGCGCGTGGCCCGCCTTCCGGCCGCATCGCGCCGGCTCCTGCTGCTGCTCGCCCTCGACGACACCGGAGATCCGGGAGTCCTCCGTGCCGGACTCCGTGCCGGATCGGACGACCCGAAGGCTCTTACGGCGTTGTCAGCGGTGGAATCGGACCGTCTGATCACCTTCGACGACACGAACCGACGGTTCGTCTTCCGGCATCCGCTCATGAGGGCCGCGGTCGTCGAGGCCAGCACCCTGACCGAGCGCTGCCAGGCCCATCGCACGCTGGCCGAGACCCGCGCGCTGGCTCCCGAGCGGCGGGCCTGGCACCTGGGCCGTGCAACCCTCGTTCCCGACGAGCGTGTCGCCGCCCTGCTGGAGGAGGCAGGGCATCGCGCCGCCCGGCGAGGTGACGCCACAGCAGCGGTCGCCACGTTCACCAGGGCCGCCGAGCTGAGCCCCCGTCCCGCGGACCGAGGACGCCGACTGACCCGGGCCGCATACCTCGCTGCCGACGCGACCGGTGAACGGCGCGCGGCGTCGGAACTCCTCGACCGCGCCCGGCGCGCGGACCCGGACCTCACCGGGTCGCTGACCGCCGCCACGAGGGTTCTCCTCCTGCTCAACGGCGTTGACGGCGACATCGACATGGCCCACCGTCTCCTGGTGGAGGCCGTCGAGACCGGCAGCCACGGATACGACGCCGAGGACGACGCCCTCATCGAGACACTGCACGTGCTGCGGTTGGTGTGCTGGTCCGCTGGTCGGGACGCCCTGTGGAAACCCTTCCACGCGGCCCTCGACCGTCTGAAGCCGGCTGCACCGCCGCAGCTCTCGGCCTGCGGCAGGACATGGAGGGACCCGGCCGGCAAAGGCTCGGTCGCCCGTCACGATATGGCCCCCGTCCGGCTCGACCGGCTCACGGAACCGCGGGACGTCTCTTGGGACGCGGTCCGTCGGGGACG
Source organism: Streptomyces canus (assembly GCF_001514145.1). Classification (GTDB taxonomy): domain Bacteria; phylum Actinomycetota; class Actinomycetes; order Streptomycetales; family Streptomycetaceae; genus Streptomyces; species Streptomyces canus. The sequence goes on along the minus strand of NZ_KQ948656.1, from coordinate 220,660 downwards.
CCGGGGCGGCCACGTGCGTCGGCACATCGACGCGCTCATGCACCTGTGCCTGCAGGATTTCCCGGCCGGCCGGTGGGAGGAGGCCGAAACGCTGGCCGCCGAGGGTCTGAGGATCTGCGAGGAGCGTCAATACCCGTTCTTCTCCTGGTATTTCGAGTACCACCAGGCTCTGCTCGCGGCCGTCCGCGGGCAGTTCGAAGAGAGCCGGAGCACGGCCGACCGCATCACGCAGTGGGCCGTGCCTCGTGGAGTTCTGGCGGCGGCGGCCTTCGCCAACCACACACGGGTCCTCGCCGAACTCGGTGCCGGCGACGACGAATGCGCGTACCGCCACGCTGTGGCGATGAGCCCCGCGGGCCGACTCGCGCCCCACGCTCCGTACGCGCTGTGGGTCTGCATGGACCTGGTGGAAGCGGCGGTGCACACCCGGCGCACCGCTGAGGCGGAGGCACACGTGCGGGCGATGCGGCAGGCCGGTGTCGCGGCTCTCTCCCCGCGGCTGGCGCTGCTGGTGGCGGGCTCGGCCGCGCTGGTGGCACCCGATGACGGCGCGGTCGGGTGCTTCGAGGAGGCGCTGGCCCTCCCGGGAGCGCAGGACTGGCCCTTCGATCTGGCGCGGATCCGGCTGGCCTACGGGGAGCGTCTGAGGCGCATGCGGTGCGTCACGGAGGCCCGGGCCCAACTGGAGGCGGCGGCCGCGGTGTTCGAGCGGCTGGGCGCCCGGCCGTGGGCCGACCGGGCAACGGGCGAACTCCGCGCCACCCGCCGGTCCCGCACCGGAGCGAAGCATGGTTCCGTGACCCTCACCGCACAGGAGCAGGAGATCGCCGTACTCGCCGCTTCCGGGTTGACCAACAAGCAGATCGGCGAACGTCTCCACCTCTCGCCCCGAACCGTGGGTTCGCACCTCTACCAGTTGTTCCCGAAGCTCGGAATCGCCTCCCGCGCGGCACTAAGGGACACGCTCGCGTCCCTTCCTGGAGGCAACGCCCTCTAGCTAGGTGTGGTGTCCCGGGACCTTGGTTGCTCGAAGTCCTCGAAGGTGAGCTGCTGCGGGACGTCCGCGCGTGGTTCGGGCGGCTGGTCGAAGACGATCCGGTAGCCGCTCCCGGCGGTCCGGCTGATGGGCGGTCGGCCGCCGAGCGCGGCGTTCACGCTCGATTGTGCAGTGGCGGACGTAGGCCCACTCGTGGGAGAGCGTCCCGAGATACCTTTCCACCTTCCCGTACTTGCGCGGCTCGCACGGCCTGGTCCGCTTCTGCGTACCGATCGCGGCGAGCGCGTATCAGCCCAGGTCGTGGACCGGTAGCACGCGCCGTCATCGGTGAGGCAGCGGCGGATCGAGGAGCACAGCGGCGGCCGAACTCCTCGGTGTGGGTGAGCCGGGAGTGGTCGTCGAGCGCCGAATGCTGGTACGTGTATCCGACTTTGCCGGTGCCGGGCCCCCCGCGCAGCTGCTCGCCAGTTGGTAGATCGAGGTCCCCGAGCGGGTTGAGTCCTCGCCTCACCGGGTTGCGGTGAACGGTCGCCGACGCGAGTGTGACGCCGTGCAGCCGCTGCAGGCCTGGTGGCGGGGCGGGAGGAGTGGCCGAGCAGTCCGTTCTCACCGTGCGCCCGCCGGCGGGCGCACCACTTGGCCGGGCAGCGACGGGAGATCCAGGCTTCCGCAGCCACGTGCGCGATCGGACGTCCGGCGTCGATCCGCAGACACAAGCGCAGACGTCCTTCGAGGGGCAGCGGTGCGTTCCGGTGCCCCCTGCTGGTGGCGCTCCTGGGCTGCGCGTGGCGTCAGCGTGCGAACTTTTCGATAGCCGCTGGGGTGACGGGGGTGAAGAAGTTGACGAGGTTGCCGTCGGGGTCACGGAACAGGAGCGACCGGTTGCCCCAGGGCATCGTGGTGGGCTCGTTGACGAAGTCGGTGACGAAGCCGGTCAGGTTCTGGTGAACGCTGTCCACGTCGTCGACGAGGAACTCGGTGATCACGCTGTGGTTGTCCGCCGGGCGGGCAGAGCCCGGGGCGAACAGCGGGACGGTGCGGGTGCCGGCGATCGCGAGGGTGGCGCCCGGGGTCTTGAGTTCGGCGAAGTCCTCGGTGGCCCACGTCGCCCGCACTCCTGTGGCTCGCTCGTAGAAGTCGACGAGGCGCGCCACGTCGCTGGTGATGATGCGGATCGAGACGAAGTCCATGGGGATCTCCTTGGCTGTGCTGAAGGCGTGCACTGCGCAGGCTAGGAGGAATAGTGGACAGAATCGGTCCTGTATTTGCGTTAGGTTGTGGATATGCCCCGACCCACTGGCCGCGTGCTGACACTCCTGGAGCTGCTGCAGTCGGGCGGCATCCGGACAGTGGCCGAACTAGCCGGCCGGCTCGGCGTCGAAGGGCGCACCGTGCGGCGGTATGTGGACCAGCTGATCGACCTCGACGTGCCCGTGGAATCGGTGCGCGGCCGCTACGGCGGGTACCGGCTCGCCCCCGGGTACCGCTTGCCTCCGCTCATGCTCAGCGACGACGAGGCGCTGGCCGTGCTGCTCGGCCTGGTCGCCGGCCGCCGGGCAGGGCTGACGACGACGCAGCACACGGCGAACGAGACGGCATCGGCCAAGATCCGGCGGGTGCTGCCCAAGCCCCTCGCCCGTCGGCTCGACACACTCCTGGAATCCCTCGACTTCACGGACCAGCCCGGAGAGTTCGACACCCCGGAAGCCGGGGTCCTGCTCACCCTCGCCGATGCGGTGCGCCACCGCCGACCGGTCTCGATCCGCTACCGCGACCGCTACCGCGACCGCGACGGACGGCGCAGCGAACGCACACTGCACGCATACGGGATCGTCGCCCATGCGGGCCGGTGGTACGTCACGGGCAAGGACGCCCGGATCGGCGAGGACCGAACCTTCCGGCTCGATCGCATCGCAGACGCGCGGACCCTGCCCGGCTCGTTCGAAGCGCCGACGGGCCCCGGTCCGGCAGAGCGCGTGTTGTCAGGGTTCGCCACGGCCGAGTACCAGCATGAGGTGACCTTGCGGATCCACGGAACGGTCGAGCAGATCCGCGCCCACCTTCCCGCCAGTGTCGCGAGCCTGGAGGAGCACGAGCCCGCGGCAGGCGGGGACCGGGCGACCGAGCGCTGGCTGCGCGTCGAGCTGAGGGCGGAGCGGCTGGACTGGTTGCCTCCCGTACTCGCCTCACTCGCCCGGCCGTTCGTCATCGAGCGCCCCGCTGAACTGCGCGACCTCGTCATCGAGCTCGCCGATCGCCTCGCGTCCTACGCCCGCCAAGCTTGACAGCGAGGAACCAATGCCGTGAGACGGTACATCTAGGTCTGCGAAGAGGTGGGAGACCGTTCCGCCCGGGAGTGCTGAGGCGGCAGTGCGGCGAGGGCCTCGCCGAGGGTGACACGCGAGGTGATGCCGAGCTTCCGGAAGATCCGGTGCAGATGGGCGCCCACGGTGCGGTGGGAGAAGAACAGACGTTCGCCGATCTGCTTGTTGCTCAGCCCGGTCGCGGCGAGTGCGGCGATCTGGTGTTCCAGCTCCGTGAGCGGGCCGGCCCCCAGGTCCTGGTGGGCCCCCCAGGTGGCGTGACGGCCGGTGGCCCGCAGCTCTTCGGCCGCCCGCGCGGCCCAGGGGGCGGCCCCGAGACGGCGGAAGGTCTTGAGGGCGGCGGCGAGGTGCGTCCGGGCATCCTGGGCGGCCCGTGCGCGACGCAGGTGCTGTCCGTATGCGAGGCGGACCCGGGCGAGGTCGAAGGGCCAGCGCTCGGCACCGGGAACGGCGAGCGCTTCCTCGAAGGCGTCGGCGGCCCGGTCCTCGGGGGCGGCGATCGCGGCCGAACCGGCGGTGACCAGTGCCAGGCGGCCGGAGATGCCGGGCAGGCCTGTCTGCCGCATCGCGGCGACATGGGCGAGTGCCTCGGCTCGGCGTCCGCTGCGCACGGCGGCCTCCACGAGGTCCATGGGAACCCACAGAGCCAGCGGGGCATGGGGGGCCAGCATGCCTGAAGGGCTGATCGCCGAGGCGTCGAAGTAGGCGTCGTCGTGGTCACCGCGTCCCAGGGCCGCCAGCGCCGTCATGTGCCGTGCGAAGTGCTCGACGGTCCGGGCGCCGCGGGGTACCGCCCACTCCGTGATCCTCTGTGCCAGCTCCCGCACCGTGTCGTCGTCGCCCCGCGCCGCGGCCAGCAGGCCCTGGACCCGGTGGAACTGCTGGGCCAGCATCTGATAGCCGTGGGCCTCGCACACGGCCAGCCCCTCCTCCGAGAGAGAGCCGCACTCGTCCCATCGACCCGTCAGGAAGTCGTCGAGACACAGCACGACGAGCGCGATGAGCGCCGACGTGACCGCGCCGCCTTCCCGCCCGTCCTCGACGACGGGCCAGAGCGCCGCACGGCACCCGGTCGCCCGGTCCACGAACAGCGCCGCCATCGCGACCCGTTCGATCCGGCTCGGGTCGGTCTCCCGGTGCAGGTCGTGGATGACGGCGTCGAGCAGGCCGAGGGCTGCCGGGGAGGAGCGTGCCGGGTCGGAGTAGACGTCGCCGAGGAGTTCCTGGAGGGGAGGCATCGGCACGGTCAGCTGCGACATGGCGGCCTGGTAGGCGTCCCAGAACTCGGGTCTGCCCGCGCACAGGCACACCCTGCGCAGGGTGCACAGCGCCTCGAAGAGCGCCTCGTCGTCGCCGTCGGACCTGCCGTCGCGGGTCGTGATCGCACCGACCAGCAACCGGTGCGCGGTGTTGACATCACCGTCACGGTTGAGCAGCACCTGGGAGGCCGCGGCCGCCGCCCGCAGCGATCCCCGCAGTTCCGGGTCGGCACGCCGGGCCTCCACGAGCAGTTCGGCCGCGGTGCGCAGTTCTCCGGCGACGTCCGCGCCCACGAAAGCGGCTTCGGCGAGCCGTCTGCCGCGGTCCGCGGGGCCGGGAGTGAGGTCGGCGGACCGCACCAGCGCGTTGAAGGCGCCGACGGCGTCGCCGCGCCGGCGGGCCCGGTGTGCGGTGGCCTCCAGGAGCGCGGCAACCTGCTCGTCAGGATCGGGTGTGGCCTCAGCAAGGTGCCAGGCCCGGCGATCGGGTTTGCAGGTCAGCGCTTTGGCCAGAACCTGGTGGGCGTCAAGGCGCTGACCGCTGGTCGCGCCCGACACGACGGTCGCGCGGATCAGCGGATGGTGGAAGGACAGCCGCCCCAGTCCTCGGTGTTCGATCCGTAGCAGCTGTGCCCGCTCCGCGGGAGCGAGAAGGGCCAGTACGTCCTCGCTGGGGGCGGCGGCGCGCAGGACCGACAGGTCGCCGCCGCCCTCCAGCGCGGCCAGGAGGAGCAGCCGACGGGTGGGGGCCGGCATCTCCGCGACGCGGGAGCCGTACAGGTCCCGCAGTCGACGGCTGAGCGGGAGCACCTCGGACGGCAGCACTCCCGCGCCGGCTCGCGAGTCGCCGAGCGCGGCCGGCAGTTCCAGCAGTGCCAGCGGGTTGCCCTGCGCCTGCGTGAGGACCCGACGCAACTCCTGCCCGGCGAGCAGCGGGAAGTGGATGCCGACCAGGGCGGCTGCCGCACTGTCGTCCAGTGGAGACACGGTGAGCTCGGGAAGCCCCGCGCGTTCGAAGAAACTCTCGAACCCCGGCCGCGAGGCTGCGAGAAGGCCCACGCGGCTCCCGGTCAGCCGCCGGGCGACGAACGCGAGCGCCGCGGCGCTCGCCCGGTCGACCCATTGCAGGTCGTCGATGACCAGCAGAACGGGACGGCTGCGCGCCGCCCGGCGGAGCAGCGCCAGTACGGCCCCGTAGAGAACCAGCCGATCCACCGGGGCACCGTCACCCGCGCCCAGCGCCACGGTCAGAGCCTCGCGGTGCACCGGGTCGAGCCCGTCGTACTCGTGCAGCAAGGGTTCGAGTACGTGGTTCAGTCCGGCGAAGCTCACATCCGCGAGGAACTCGACCCCGTCGGAGTGCAGGACCAGCGCACCGGCCGCCGTCGCCGCCGTCGCCGCGGCATCCAGAAGCACGGACTTGCCGACCCCCGGCTCCCCGGACAGCAACAGCACCCCACCGCGCCCGAGCACCTGGTCGACGTACGACCGAAGCAACTGCAGTTCCCGGTCGCGTCCTACCAGCGCCTCGGTCGTGCCGCGCGGCGCCGACCCATGACCGGCCACAGCGGCCTCCTTCGAGATCTGACGTGGCGGACTCTCGTCCCCGGGCCGTGGTTCAGTCGGCGGCGGGCCGCGGGGCTCGCAGGTGGGCCCGTTTCGACAGCTCCTCCTCTTCGACCAGCGTGAGCATCGGCCGGCCGGGCGCGCACAGCATGATGACGACGTACTTGGCCGGCGTGTCCGACAGGGCGTTGCCGTTCTGGTAGTGGATCACGTCGCCGCCCGGCTCCCAGAAAGTCTCACCGGCCTTGATGACCCGCTCGGGCTCGCCCTCGAGTTCCCACCGGACGGCGCCTTCGGTGACGTAGCCGAAACACGGCCCCGAGTGCCGGTGCGGCGGCGTCCCGGGGTGTCCCGGAGGCCACTCGACCACCACGGTCATCGCCGAAGCACCCTCCGGCACGAAGGGCGGCTTGACGTCCGCCAGCATCCTGGGCCCGGTCCCGTCCTGGCTCCCGTGCTCGTCGGCTCCGCTCATCGATTCCTTGTCCAACACCGTGGCACACCTCCGGTCGATCCGACTTGGTTCGCTTAGAAGACAACGCACGGCCCGGATGTGTGACACAGCGAGCGAAAACGCCGGACACAGTCGAATGACTCATGCAACTCGCCACCGGATTACGGAAGCTGAGCCGGTAGGCGGACCGGCGATGAACCGCCGCCGCCGGGGTGCCGAAGCCGCCATGCCGGTTGTTCCGGCCGGTGACGAGCCGACTTCCCCCCTCTTTCACACGGAATCACAACGTCAGGAGCCACACCATGTCTCACGGTCCCGTCAGCCTGCAGCGATCAGGCGGACACAGACGTCGGCACGCGCACCGTCGGATCGACGGCGGGGGCGGTGCCGCATGAACGAGCAGAACGGCGGTCTGACCGTCGGCGTCGATCTCGGCGGCACGAAGATCGCCGCCGGGACGGTCGACCCCGGCGGCGAGGTCGTCTCCCGGGTGCGCGTCGCCACCCCGCACGACCCGGACCGGATCGCCGGGGCGATCGCCGAGGCGGTCCAGCAGGTCCGCACGGGCTGGGACGACGTCCGGGCGGTCGGCGTCGGAGCAGCCGGATACGTGGACGCGGACCGCTCGACGGTGCGTTTCGCACCCAACCTGGGCTGGCACGACAAGGAGATCCGGGACATCGTCCAGGAGGCCACCGGGCTTCCGGTCGTCGTCGAGAACGACGCGAACGCCGCCGCTTGGGGCGAGTTCATCCATGGAGCCGGGGCCGGGCACGACGACATGGTGATGGTCATGGCGGGCACCGGCCTGGGCGGCGGCATCATCAGCAGGGGCCGGCTCTTCCGCGGCCGCTACGGCATGGCCGGCGAGATCGGCCACTACCGGGCGGTGCCCGACGGGCTGCCCTGCCCCTGCGGCCAGCACGGCTGCATGGAGCAGTACGCCAGCGGAGCGGCCCACACCCGCCGCGCCCGCGAGAAGGCGGCGGCCGATCCGGCACGAGCCGCGGTGGTGCTCGCGCTGGGCGACGGCACCCCCGGCGGCCTTGACGGGCACCATGTGACCAAGGCCGCCCTCAGCGGCGACCCTTTCTCCCTCGAGGTGTTCGCGCAGTCGGGCCGCTGGCTGGGCCAGGCACTCGCCGACCTCGCCTCCATCCTCGACCCGTCCGTCCTCGTCATCGGCGGTGGCCTCGGCGACACCGGCGAGCTGATCAGGCGTCCGGCCGAGAGGTCCTACCGTCGGGCCCTCGGCGGCGGCGAGCACCGCGTCTACGCCGAGGTCCGCACCGCCACCGTGGGATCGGACGCCGGCCTCGTCGGCGCGGCGAACCTCGCCCGCCTCCACGAACTGCTCTCAGCCCCGGCGTTCGGCGTCTGAGCGGCGGCGTGCTCGCCGACCGGTGCCCGGTCATCAGCGCAGTCGTCCATCCGATCCACGTCCGCTACGACGGGTACGCCCGCCCGGCCGGAAGTTCCCGCCTGCGCCGGTGCGTACCAGGTCCTGTGAAGGAGTCCTTGTCCATGACCGCGAACGCCTCTTCCGCGGGGCGGGCCCACTCGAGGGCCGCTCTCCGCCCGTCCAACCTACGGCGCGTCACCTACATCTCCGCGGCCGCGTCGACCGGCGGCTTCCTGTTCGGCTACGACAGCGCCGTCATCAACGGCGCCGTCACCGGAATCCAGCACCGATTCGCTGTCACCTCCAGCGAGACGGGCACCATCGTCGCCTCCGCTCTGCTCGGTTCCGCGTTCGGAGCGGCCGTCGCCGGACGTCTCGCCGACCGCATCGGCCGTCGGCGCGTGATGCACCTCGCCGCGGTTCTCTTCGCGATCAGCGCGCTCGGCTCGTCCATGCCCTTCTCCGTCTGGGACCTGGGCGCCTGGCGCATCGTCGGAGGTATGGCGATCGGCCTTGCCTCGCTGATCGGGCCCACCTATATTGCCGAGGTCGCGCCGCCCGACCACCGCGGGCGGCTCGCCTCGTTCCAACAGGCGGCCATCGTGCTCGGCATCACCGCCTCCCAGCTTGTCAACTGGGGCATCGCCCAAGGGGCCGACGGCAAGAGCGAGAACGCGCTGGGTGCCCTGCATGCCTGGCAGTGGATGCTCATGGCCGCGGTCGTACCGGCGCTCGCCTACCTGTTCCTCACCCTGCACATCCCGGAGTCGCCGCACTTCCTCGTCGCAAGGGGCCGCGAGGCCCAGGCCCTCGCCGCGCTGCGCGACCTGCAGGGCACGTACGCGGGCTCGGAGGAGCGGATCGCCGAGATCCAGCATGCTCTCAAGACCGATCACAAGCCGCGGGTACGCGATCTGCTCGACGGCCGCTTCGGGCTCCTGCCGATCGTGTGGGTCGGCATCGGGCTGGCCGTCTTCCAGCAACTCGTCGGCATCAACGTCATCTTCTACTACTCGTCGTTGCTGTGGCAGTCGGTGGGTATCGACCAGGCCAACTCCCTTCTGATCAGCCTGTCCACATCGATCGTCAACATCGTCGGTACCGTCGTGGCGATGCTGCTGATCGACCGGGTCGGCCGGAAACCGCTCGCGCTGACCGGATCGGCCGGCATGGCCGTGTCGCTGGCCTTCGCGTCCTGGGCTTTCTCGTACAAGACGGGCAGCGGCGGCAGTCTGTCCATCCCGGACGCCCAGGGTGCCGTGGCGCTGGTCGCCGCCCACGCCTTCGTGTTCTTCTTCGCGGTCTCCTGGGGTGTGGTGCTCTGGGTGATGGTCGGTGAGATGTTCCCGCTGCGTATCCGCGCGGCCGCGATGTCGGTGGCGACTGCCGCGAACTGGATCGCCAACTGGGCCGTCACCGAGAGCTTCCCCCGCATGTCGGACTGGAACCTGTCGTCCACCTACGCCGTCTACGCGGGCTTCGCCGTGCTCTCCTTCGTCTTCGTCGCCGTCAGGGTGCGCGAGACCAACGGCAAGAAGCTGGAGGAGATGGGATGACAGAGTCTCGTACGCCCCTGATGAACAACCGTGTCCTTCCCGTCAGCCCGGCGGTCGGAGGGTGGCCGGCCGCAGCGTGCCGTGGTGCCGACATGAAGACCTTCTTTCCCGCTCCGGGCGACCTGGCGACCGTCCGACGGGCACTGATGATCTGCGATCGGTGCCCGGTGCGGATTCCGTGCCGCCGGTACGCGCTCGACAACCGGGAGCGGCATGGGATCTGGGGCGGTCTGACCGAGGAGACACGGGAGACGCTCATCCGCATCGGGCCGCCGTCGGCCGTGAGCTCCGGTTCCGTCGGGTGACCGCCTTCGGATCCGGGCTTCGGCGCCGCGGCGCAGACGAGACTTGAGTCGTTCTACCGATGGTGCGATCGCGCCGAGGGTGTAGGGGGCCACGGTTAGGATGTGGTGCGACGTGACTCCCTGCACTGAGGAAGCCGCACATGTTCAGCACAGCAGCCGGGGCCCTCCAGAGGCCGAACCGAGCCCCCGCGCGATGATCGGCCGGGACGCGGAGCTGCGCATCCTGCGCGGGCTGCTGGCGGACGCGGCGGACGGACGCGGCAGTGCGCTGTTGATCCACGGCACCGCCGGTGTCGGTAAGTCGGCTCTGCTGCGCTCGGTCGGTGCCGAGGGCACCGAGGGCGGTTTCAAGGTGCTGAGCGCAGCCGGTGTGGAGACCGAGCTGTGGCTGCCGTTCGCGGCTCTGCAACTGCTGCTGCAACCGGCCGCCGACGGCATCGGGAAGCTGCCGTCTCCGCACCGCACCGCGCTGGTCGACGCCTTCAGCGCCACCCAGACCGAGCCACATATTTTTCGGGTCGCGCTCGCCGTGCTCGAACTGCTCACCGACGAGGCCGACCGGCAACCGCTCCTGCTGCTCGTCGACGACCTGCAGTGGATCGATTCGCCGAGCCGGGACGTCCTCAGATTCGTCGTCCGACGCACCCGCGATCTTCCCGTACTGATCGTGGCGGCGTCCCGGGTTCACTCTCCCGACTCCTACGCCCCGAGCGCGCAGCCGGACCTCCATCTGCAACCGCTCGGCCGGTCCGCCGCCGCCGAACTGCTCGACGCGGGTGCACCGGACCTGTCGGCGCCGCTGCGGGCCCTCATCCTGGAGCGCGCCGCGGGCAACCCGCTGGCCCTGGTCGAGCTGCCCAAGACGGTGCAGGACATCGGACCGCAGCTGGACGATCTGCCGCTGACCCAGCGACTGGAGGACGCGTTCGCCGCGCGTACGGACTCGGCGAGTCCGGAGTGCCGAACGCTCCTGCTGGCCCTGGCCACCGAGCCCAGCGCACCACTGAGCCGGCTGCTGGACGTGTCGAGTCGTCTGACGGACACGACGGTTTCCGTGGACGCGGTGCAGGAGGCGGTCGACGCGGGCCTGGTCGGTCTGGTCGGCCGGAGCCTCGAGTTCCGGCATCCGCTGATGCGCTCGGCGATCTACACCCGTGCCACGGTCGCCGACCGGCTGGCCACCCACCGCGCCATCGCCGTGGCCATGGCCGACACCCCCGAGCGCCGGCTTCTCCACCTGGCGGCCGCGACGCTCGGCCCGGACGAGGAACTCGCCGCCAAGCTGGAACGTTTCGCCGACACCGCGCTCGCCCGGGGCAAGGTGGCCTCCGCCGTGCCGGCCCTGCGCCAGGCGGCCGAGCTCGTCCAGGACCCTCGCCGCAGGACCGAAATCCTGGTCCGGGCGGTCGAGTCGGCCAGCGAGATCAACGACCGGGTGCACACCCAGCTGTTGCTGGACCGGGCCGACATGAGCGAACTCGGCCCGCTGGAGCGGGCCCGCCTCATGGTCGTCTCCGACAAGGCGGCGTTCGAACCCGACGAGCCGCACCGCCGGATCGAGGACATGGTGACCACAGCGGCCGGCGCGTTCGACGCAGGCGGCGTGCAGGTCGCCGAGAACCTGCTGTGGCGGGCGGCCGCCCGGTGCTTCTTCCAGGACGGCGACGCCCGGGTGCGCACGCTGGCCGCGGCCGAGCTGGACCGATGGAACCCCGATCCGGACGCTCCCGTCGTGCTGACGGTACGGGCGTACACGGAACCCTTTCGGTACGGCGCCGAGGTGATCGCACGGCTCGGCGGCCTCCGGCCGGACCGTCTGGACGGCCGGATCATGCATTTCCTCGGCAGCGGCGCGATGGTCCTGGGCGACGCCACCCTCGCCGCCCGGTACCTGTCGCTGGCGGCCACGGCGTGGCGGTCGCAGGGCAGGCTCGGGCTGCTCGCCCGGTCCCTTGCGGGTAGTTGGCCGCGGGTGTACCTCGGTCAGCTCGATCGGGCCCGCGAGGAGTCCGGCGAGGGACTCGCGCTGGCCGAGGAGACGGGGGAGTGGATCGTCTGGCTGGGGGTGAAGGCGACAGGGAGTCTGGTGGCGGCGCTGCGCGGGGAGACCGAGGACGCGGAGCGGATGCTCGGCGAACTGCGCGCCCACCGGTTGTTCCCCGGCATGCCTTTCGCCGCCGTCATGGCGCAGCAGGTAGAGGGCCTGCTCGCGCTCTTCGACGGCCGCGCGGCCGAGGCGTACGACGCACTCGCGCGCGCGTTCGATCCGGCGGACCCGCACTACCACTCGGTCAGCCGCTGGCTGCTCGCACCGGACCTGGCGGACGCCGCAGTGGCCGCGGGCACCGTGCAGCGGGCCAGGGAACTACTCGACGGACTCCCCGAGTTGGCCGCCCGACTGCCCTCGGAGATGATGGTCGTGGCCCACGTCTACACCGAGGCGGTGCTGGCGCCGGACGACACGGCGGAGGAGCACTACGCCGCGGCACTGGCCGCGTTGCCCGCCGGCTGGGCCCTGTCGCGGGCCCGGCTGCACCTGCACCACGGCCGTCGGCTCCGTCGGCAACGGCACAACGTCGACGCCCGGTATCCGCTGCGTAGCGCCCGCGACGAGTTCGACCGGGCCGGCGCGCGGCCCTGGGCCGAGATGGCTCGCGAGCAGTTGCGTGCCGCCGGCGAGTCGAGCGGTCGACGGCATGCGAACACCAGCGACCGGCTGTCGGCCCAGGAGATGCAGATCGCGGTGCTCGCGTCGCAGGGACTGAGCAACCGGGAGATCGGCCAGCGCCTGTTCATCTCGCACCGCACCGTCGGAGCCCACCTGTACCGCATCTATCCCCGCCTCGGCATCACCAGCCGGGGCAAGCTCGCCGCCGCGCTCGCCGCACTCCAGGACGGACACCCGGCGAGCGACTCGTCTGGTGCCGGCGCCGGCTGACCACACGTAGTCGCCCCTGCCCGGACGGGCACCGACCATGGGCGCGGCGATCAGCGGACGGATACCATACCCAGCGAACATTCCTGACAAGGGAGCTGCCATGGCGAGGCGCGTTTCACGGGCCCGGCTCCTCGGCAGGGAGAACGAATGCAAGGCTCTCGACGATCTCGTGGCAGGCGCCAGAGCCGGGCGCAGCGGTGTCCTGGTCCTGCGCGGTGAGCCCGGGATCGGCAAGACCGAGCTGCTGGGACATCTCCTCGGTCGTGCGACCGGATGTCGCACCATCAGAGCGGCCGGCGTCCAGTCCGAGATGGAACTCTCCTACGCCGGCCTGCACCAGCTCTGCGCTCCTCTGCTCACCGGGCTCGACCAGCTGCCCGAGCCTCAGCGTGATGCGCTCGGCACGTCCTTCGGTCTGCGCGCCGGCGCCGCGCCCGACCGGTTCCTCGTGGGTCTGGCCACGCTGAGTCTCCTCGCGGACGCCGGAGGTGACCAGCCGCTGGTCTGTGTCGTCGACGACGCACAGTGGCTGGACAAGGCGTCCGCGCTGACCTTGGAGTTCGTGGCCCGCCGACTGCTCGCAGAATCGGTTGTGCTCGTCTTCGCCGTTCGTGAACCCAGTACCGGCCATACTCTTGGCAGCCTTCCCGAGCTGTCCCTCACGGGACTGACCGAGCGCGACTCCCGGACGCTGCTCGACTCGGTTGTCACCGGTCCGCTGGACGAACGGGTGCGCGACCGCATAGTCGCCGAGTCACGCGGCAACCCGCTCGCCCTGCTCGAGCTGCCGCGGGGGTTGACCGCGGCGGAGATGGCCGGAGGGTTCGAGCGTCCGGACGCATGGCCGTTGTCGAGCCAGATCGAGCAGGGCTTCCTCCGCCGCGTGCAGGCCCTCCCGTCCGAGACCCGACGCCTTCTGTTCATCGCCGCCGCGGAACCGCTGGGCGACGTCACACTGCTGAGGCATGCGGCCGGGCACCTCGGGATCGACGCCGACACGGCCGTGTCGCACGCAGGCGCGGCGGACCTGATCACCCTCGGCACCCGGGTGCGGTTCCGGCACCCCCTGGTGCGCTCGGCTGCCTATCGAGCGGCGGACCCGAGCGAACGCCGAGAGGTGCACAAAGCGCTGGCCGACGCCACCGATGCCCGGCTCGACCCCGACCGCCGGGCCTGGCACCTGGCCGAGGCCGCCTCGGGCCCCGACGAGACGGTGGCAGCCGAACTGGAGCGCTCCGCGGGCCGAGCCCACGCACGCGGCGGTATCGCTGAGGCCGCCGCGTTCCTCCAGCGTGCGACCGCGCTGACACAGAATCCCGCGCGACGCGCACAGCGCGCGGTGGACGCAGCACAGGCCAAACTCCACGCCGGGGCGTTCGAGCCGGCTGCCACCCTCCTCGCCACGGCGGCGGCCGGACCCCTCGACGAACTGGGCCGCGCGCGGATCGAGGTGCTGCGCGCCGGGATCGCGTTCGCCCAGAACCGTGGCGGCGAGGCCCCGCAGCTGCTGCTCGCCGCCGCCCGCCGCTTCGGTCGGCTCGACGATGTCGCACTCGCTCGTGAGACCTACCTGGACGCCATCGCGGCGGCGATATTCGCCGGCCGCCTGGCGCGCGGCCCAGGACTGCTGGAGGTGGCCGAGGCCGCCCGTGAGGCCCCGCCGGCACGGCAGCCACAGGTGTCCGACATGGTGCTGGACGCCCTCGCCGTGCGACTCGCCGACGGTTACCCGGCCTCGGCGTCGATGATGGAGCGAGCACTCGAAGCACTCTGCGACGAGCGGCTCCCCGTACAGGAGCAGCTGCGCCGGCTGTGGCTCGCGTCCGTCATCGCGTCGGATCTGTGGGACGACGAGCGTTGGCACGCGGCCGCGACACGTCATGTGACGGTCACCCGCGAGGCCGGAGCGCTCAGCGCTCTCCCCGACGCCCTCGACTCCCGCGCATTTGTGCACCTCATCGCCGGACAATTGGCGACGGCCGAAGCTCTGATCGAGGAGACCGCAGCGGTGTGCGCGGCGACCGGCATCAGCAGCCCGGGACGTGTCGGCCCCCTCGGCCTGGCTGTCTGGCGTGGTCGCGAGGGCGAGGCCCGCACATTGATCGACGCGATCCTGGGCGAGGCGGTGCCGCGTGGCCAGGGGGCCACTGTCACCGTCACACGCTGGTACGAGGCGGTGCTCTGCAACGGGCTCGGCCAGTACGAGCAGGCGCTGGCCGCAGCCCGGGAGGCAGCCGCCGAGCAGCGGGAGTTCGCCTCGCCGCGGTGGGGCCTGGTCGAGCTGATCGAGGCGGCCGTACGGAGCGGCTCACCCGAGTCGGCCACCCACGCGCTGGAGCGGCTCTCGGAGGCGACGCGAGCCAGCGGCACGGACTGGGCGCTGGGCGTGGAAGCGCGCTCGCGGGCGCTGCTCAGCGAGGGCGACTCCGCGGAGCGGCTCTACCGTGAGGCGATCGAGCGGCTCGACAGGACCCGGGTCCGCATGGAACTCGCCCGTGGGCATCTGCTGTACGGGGAGTGGTTGCGCCGCGAGAACCGCCGCGTCGACGCTCGTGCCCAACTGGACATCGCCCACGAGATGTTCGGCCGGTTCGGGGCGGAAGCGTTCGCCGAACGCGCGCGAGGCGAGTTGCAGGCCACGGGGGCCAAGGTTCGCCACCACACGGTCGCGACGCCCACGGCTCTCACTCCGCAGGAGACGCAGATCGCCCGACTCGCCGGGAAAGGGCTCACGAACCCCGAGATCGGCGCCCAGCTGTTCCTCAGCCGCCACACAGTCGAGTGGCACCTCCGCAAGGTGTTCTCGAAGCTCAGCATCTCTTCCCGCCGGGAGATCAGTGCCATCCAGTTCGAAGACGAGGCGACATCGGCCTGATCCGCGACTGGAGTGCCCCCCCGTTACCGGTCCTGTCACAGAAGCTTGGGGTATCTGGTCATCCCTTCACACGGTGGCGTGAGCGCGGAACGTGTGCAGGCCGCCAGCGGCCCCATCCGTGCGCGCCGCACCCTACGAACTGGCATGGAGGCAACAGTGTTCGAGCACCGGACAGAGGCTGAGATGAGGCTGTACTCCGAGAAGATGGCCAGGGAACTCGCCCTGAAGAGGCGGCAGAAGGAAGGCGACAGCACCGAGAACGATGACGTCGTCGATACGCCGCCTCGGGCCGGCGAGACCCCCGCGACCACGGTCACCACGGACCCGGAGCGAACAGACTGACCTCCGGTGCGGCAGTGCGGGTGAGTGCCGGCCACATCCCGCCTTGTCGGGAAGGAGTGGTCGGCCGAACTCGCCGGGCTGGCGATCCGGGTGAGCTGCTGGGCGACGACCGCCGACGCAATTGCAGGGGTGGCGGTCCGTCGATGAGTGGCCGGGCTCAGAGTTCAAGCCGGCAGCATGTCAATGCTGCGCCCCGGGGGATCCCCGGCGCGCGGTGAGCCGTTCTCCGAGCTCGCTGCGCGCATACAGCACTGTCCGCCCGACCCGTGCTCGGGCGACCAGGCCACACGCTGCCGGCACCGAGAGAAGATGCTGGGACACGGCGCTGGGTGTGACTCCGAGCGTGCGGGCAAGGGACGGGTGGTTCTCCGCCGCACTGACACGCCGGCTTTGGCGTGACTCGGCCGGCGTCGGGCCGCTCGCCGTCCTCGTGGCGCGATCTACTCCCCGTCACTCTCAATGGTCACTGTCGATCAGGACGCCAACACGGCCACCTTCACCGCCGACGAACTCCCCGGCCTCGACGGCGTCATGCGTAACCCGCACGGTCAGCGTTCCGCGTACACCCGTCATCGACCGGGTGACGGTGACGCGGCCGTTCCGGAGCCGGGTTCCCGGGGCCGCATGAGCCGTAGGTCGTCGCCCCACGCGTCGAGCGTGGGGCCGTGACCGGCCCGCCGTGCCACCTCCTCGACCCGCGCGAACAGCCGCTGCTGGAGACTCACTGCACCCGTGGCCGCGATGTGTCCGACGGCATCCAGCAGGGCGTCGGTCTCCCACCCGGGCAGCGGGAACCGCTCCAGCTCCCACACCAGGTACTTGTTATAGGGCCGGGGACGCCGGTCGAGTGCGAACAGCAGCTCCAGCAACTGCCCCATGCTGTCGGCGGCGTCCAACCTGGCGGCGAGCGGATGGCCGTCGCGGGCGTTCTTGACGGACCGGTAGAGCGAGTTGGCGTAGGCGTCCAGCGGGCCGGTCGCCGCGTGGAGCGCCTCCTCCTCGCCCAGGAGTGCCTTGGCGGCGACGATCTCCGCGATCTCCCCGTCGAGCCGGTCGACCAGGACCCGGGCACGGGCGAGGGCGTACCGCTCCCAGCCGCCAAGCCGACGCAGGCCGTCGACCGTGGTGACGACGAGGTCGAGGCCGGGGGAGCGATGGCCGTCGAGGGCCGCGAGTTCGCTCGGGGACCCGCTGGCGAGGATGACGTACACGTCGTGGTCGGAGTGCTCGGTGGTCATGCCGTCGTGGGCGCGCGAGCCCTTCAGCAGGAGGCCGGCGACGCCCGGGTCCGCTGTGGCGCGGGCGAGGAACTCCTCGTAGGACAGCGGGGGTTGGGGGGTCACATGCGTCATTGGGATCTCCCGGGCGCGAGGGGGGCGGGAACACGCGGACCGCCCTTGCCGTTGTGCCTACGGGAGGGTGGCCGCTCCGTCCGCGGCGATCGTGTGCCGCCGCGCCGAGGATCAACGCACGCCTCGGACGCTATACGGCCCCGGTGACCGTCCGCATCCCGTTATCCCGTTGTTCCGCGTTCCCGTTTCTCAGCCCTCGTCTCCCGCGAGGTACACGCCGAACACCGCTCCCTGCGGGTCCCGCAGTACGGCGATGCGAGGGCCGTCGGGGACGGAGGTGGGTTCCATGAGGACGGTCCCGCCCGCCGAGGTCGCGGTGGCCGTGGTGGTGTCCACGTCCTCGACGGCGAAGTACGGCAGCCAGTGCGGCGGCACCTCGGGCGGGAACTTGTCGTCCATGGTCACCATGCCACCGAAGTCGGCGCCGTCCAGGCCCCACTGCGTGTAGTGCTCCGAGGCGTTGACGCTCCAGCCGAACACCGTCGTGTAGAAGGCCACGGCCCGCTCGGGGGCCCGGGTCATCAGCTCCACCCAGCCCAGCGAACCGGGTGCGTTGAACAGTCCGGCGCCCGGGAAGGACCGGGCCTGCCAGAGCTGGAAGGCCGCGCCGGCCGGATCGAGGGCCACGGTGAAACGGCCCACGTCGAACACGTCCATCGGTCCGACCAGGACCGTGCCGCCGGCCTCGGTCAGCTTCCGCGCGGCGGCGTCGGCGTCCGTCACCGCGAACGACACGTTCCAGGCCACCGGCTGCGACTCCTGGTACAGCGGGGTCAGTGCCGCGACCGCCGCGTCGCCGAGGTGCGCCACGGTGTAGCCCCCGGCCTCCGCGCGCCGATCCGTCTCGGGGCGCCAGCCGAACAGCTCCGCGTAGAACCGCTTGGCCGCCTCCACGTCGTCGGTCCCCAGCTCCGTCCAGCAGGGGCCACCGGTCACCGGCTTGTCGAACTTCATGGTGTTCCTCCCGGAGCGAATTGCTCTGCGGCCCCCTCCAGCACGCTAAGCCCGGGCCATGGCCCCGGCCATCCGGCGGCAACAGGGTGGCGCGCGGCGCACGGACCGCCGTACCCTCACCCCGTACCGCACCGCATGGCGGCCTCCAGCGCTCATCCCTCAGGACCCGGAGGTCCCCGCATGCCCGCGCTCACGGTGCGCCCCTTCCGCCGCGACGATCGCGACCAGCTCACCGACCTGGTCAACGCGCATGTCGCCGCCGTCGTCCCCGGCGTCTCCGTCTCGACGAACACGGTACTCAGTGCCCTGGAGCGGCAGCCCGATGAGTTCATCACCGACCCGTGGGTGAGCGAACGTGTCACCCTCGTCGCCGAGCAGCGCGACCACGTGATCGCCGCCGCGCATCTGCTGCGCTACCGGTCCGGCCCGGAGGTCGGCGAGTCCTACCGGGACATCGGGGAGATCGACTGGTTTCTGTGCCATCCGCCGGCCTCCTTCCGGCCGGACGCCGACGAGGCCGCCGACGTGCTGATGGGCGCCTGCCTGGCCCAGCTCGCCCGGTGGAACGTACGGTCCCGGTACGCCGGCGGAGAGGTGCCCGCACCCGCGGTGTACGGCCTGCCCCGCAACTGGCCGCATATCCGTGCCGCCTTCGAACGTGCAGGCTTTCGGCATGTCGGCGACACGGAGGTGATCCTGATCGCGCGGGTGCCCGACCTGCCACCCGCCGAGGCCCGCCCGGGCATCACCGTCCAGCGCACGCTGGGGGAGTGCGGCACCCGTCTCACAGCGCACGACAGCGGGCGCGCCCTCGGCTTCATCGAGGTCGACACCTCCCTGGCCCGCCCGGAACGGCACGCCCGTGCCGCCGGCCTCGCCGACATCGGCAACCTGCACATCGACTCGGGGGCGTACGGCACGGGCCTGGAACAGTGGCTCCTCGGCCAGGCCGCCGACTGGCTGCGCCTGTGCGGGGTGGACCGTCTCCTCGCCTGCGAACCCTCGACCGACCAGGCGGCGATCGACCGTCTGACCTCGGCAGGCTTCCGCGAACTGACCCGCACCGACCGGCGCTGGGAGCACCGGCAGTGCTGAGCTCAGATCCCCGGCCGGCACCGGATCGGATGGCCGGCCGGCAGGTCGACCGGCGGTCGCACCAGGTCGAGGCCCCCGCCCCGCAGTTCCTCGTGCGCCGCGGCCACGCCCGTCACCTGGAGCCACAGCCGCACGGCCGTCCACGGCGGCACCTCCGACCGCCCCGAGCGTCGTCTGCTTCGCCCGCCCCGAAGAGACGCCGGCCGAGTTCACCGAGGCCGGGCTCGCCGTCGGGCGCCAGTACGGCGTCGAGGGCGGCGTCGCCTGGCATGGTGGCGTCGAGGACTGGCTGGACGACCCGGAACGCCGCGAGCCGTCCTGGCGGCGAACCGGCGCACCGAGTCCGAGCCGACGCTGCTCGGAGCCAGCGGGTATCTGCTCACGGCGGGTCGGTGGCCGGGGCAGTCGTCCACCATCCGTTGAGGCCTGGCCGCCGGTCCGTCAGGGGCGGCTGGTCAGGTAGCCGCCCATGGAGATGAAGTACTCCGTGGCGGGCATCTCCCGGCCGTCCTCGGTGCGCACGCGGGTGATGGCCAGGCCCGGGTTGCGGCCCGTGCGGGCATCGGCTCCGGCGACGATCACCACGCCGTCACCCTCGCGGTAGAAGATCCGGCCGGGGGTGCCGCCGTAGTGCCCTTGGGACACCACGGCGGCGAGGACCTCGAGCCGCTTGCCCTTGTGGAAGGTGAAGGTGCTGGGGTACGGCTCGGACTGGGCGCGGACCAGGCGTTCGAGGTCCGCCGCCGGCCAGGTCCAGTCGATGCGGCTGTCCTCGATGGACCGCTTGTGGAAGAAGCTCGCTTGGGACCGGTCCTGCTTGGTGAACTCGGTCTGCCCGGCGGCGATGAGGTCGAGTGCGCCGATGGTGACCGGGGCGATGAGGTCGACGGTCTTGTGGAAGAGGTCGGTTGCGGTGTCCGTCGGTCCGACCGGGACCGCCTCCTGCCGGACGATGTCGCCGGCGTCGAGTTCGTCGTTCATCATGTGCGCGGTGACGCCCACTTCGGGCTCGCCGTTGATCAGGGCCCAGATCAGCGGGGAGAAACCGGCGTACTTCGGCAGCAGCGAGTCGTGCACGTTCAGCGTGCCGTGGCGCGGGAGGTCGAAGATGCGCGGAGGGATCCACGTCCGCCAGTTGTTCGCCACGATGATGTCCGGGTCGGCGTCCTTGAGGTGCTCGAAGAGTTCGTCGTCGTCGGGGCGGTTGCGGATCAGCACCGGGACGCCGTGCTCTTCGGCGAGGTCGGCGACGGAGTCGCTCCAGATCTTCTCGTAGGCGTGTTCGCTCTTGGGATGCGTCACGACCAGGACCACGTCGTGTTCGGAGTCCAGGAGGGCTTGCAGGGTGCGGTGCCCCCACGTCTGGTAACCGAGCATGGCGACCCGCATGGGGGTTCCTCCTCAGAGCAGGGAATGACCGAAAGCAGTAAAGCAAGGCTTACCTTAGTGTGCAATGCCCTTGCGTGGCTGCCCAGTTGACGGAGTAAATCGGCGAACCGACTGTCCGTTTCGCCCTATCGACACCCTCACAGGATTAGCTTAGGCTCACCTAAGTTCTTGGCAAGTCGCTCCGTCGGCGTGCCACTTTTCGTGCTTTCCCCACGCCCGGCAGGCGACTGCCCCGCACGATGGGAGTGACATGTCGCAGGTTCTTCCTGGTGACGTACCACCGGTCCACGACCTCATTGGCATCGGCTTCGGACCGTCCAATGTGGCCATGGCGATCGCACTCAGCGAGCACAACGCACGCGTCGGCGGGCAGGAGGCGATCAGCGCTCACTTCTTCGAGCAGCAGCCGAGCTTCGGCTGGCACCGAGGCATGCTGATCGACGACGCGACCATGCAGGTGTCCTTCCTCAAGGACCTGGTGACGCTTCGGAACCCGTCCAGCGAGTTCAGCTTCCTCTGCTACCTGCAGAGCAAGGGACGGCTGATCGACTTCATCAACCACAAGAACCTCTTCCCGCTGCGGGTGGAGTTCCACGACTACTTCGAGTGGGCCGCCGCCCAGGTCGACGACATGGTCTCCTACGGCCACGAGGTCGTCGGCGTCGCGCCCGTCGTCCGTGACGGAGCCGTGGAGTACCTGGACGTGACGGTCCGGTCGGGGGAGGGGCTCGCGGTGCACCGGGCCCGCAACCTCGTCATCGGTACCGGTCTGCGTCCCCTCGTGCCGGAGGGTGTGGAGCGCGGCGACCGCGTCTGGCACAACTCCGAACTGCTGGCCAAGGCCGACGGGTTGGAGGGCACCTCGCCCTCCCGGTTCGTCGTCGTGGGTGCCGGGCAGAGTGCCGCCGAGAACGTCGCCTACCTGCACCGCCGCTTCCCCGGGGCCGAGGTCTGCGCGGTCTTCTCCCGCTACGGCTACAGCCCGGCCGACGACAGCAGCTTCGCCAACCGGATCTTCGACCCCGAGGCGGTCGACGAGTACTTCGCCGCGCCCGAGGACGTCAAACGCCGGCTGATGGACTACCACGGCAACACCAACTACTCCGTGGTGGACATCGACCTGATCGACGACCTGTACGGGCAGATGTACCGGGAGAAGGTCCTCGGCACCGAGCGGCTGCGCTTCCTCAACGTGTCCCGGCTGACCGACGTCAAGGAAACGCCCGACAGGGTCCGTGCCACCGTGACGTCCCTGGTCACCGGCGAGGAGACCGACCTGGACGCGGACGTCGTGGTCTTCGCCACCGGCTACAGCCCCGCCGACCCCATTGGCCTGCTCGGCGAGGTCGCGGACCGCTGCCTGCGCGACGACGAGGGCCGCGTCCGCGTCGAGCGCGACTACCGCATCGCGACCGAACCCGACCTGCGCTGCGGCATCTACCTGCAGGGCGGCACGGAGCACACGCACGGGATCACCTCGCCGCTGCTGTCCAACACCGCGATCAGGGTCGGCGAAATCCTGGACTCGGTCCTCGGCCGGGGTCTCAAGTCCGCATCCGGCCAGGCCCGTCCGGTCGCCGACGGAATCGGCAGCACCGCCCGCTAGCCCGCCGCCGGTCCCGCCCCCCCCACAGCCCCGCCCCGCCCGGTGGTACCGCACCCAACAGGCGCGGCACCGAGCAACCCCCGTGAAAGCAAAGGGATAACGTACCTCGACATGGGCACGACGACAGTGGAGCGCTCCACGCCCAGGGGCACAACAGAGGCCCGTCGGCGACGGGTTGTGGGTTTGGGCACGCTTGTGGTGATCCTCGTGATCACGGGGGCGGTGTCGTTGGCGGTGGGGGCGCGCGCGCTGAGTCCCGCCGAGGTGTGGCACGGGTTGTTCGCGGCGCCGGACTCCGACCAGCGGCTCACCGAGATCAGGCTCATCGTGGAGACCGTGCGGGTGCCCCGGACGGTGCTCGCGATCGTGGCGGGCGTCGCCCTGGGGATCGCCGGGGCGTTGATCCAGGGCTACACGCGGAACCCGATCGCCGACACGGGCCTGCTGGGGGTGAACACCGGCGCCTCGTTCGCCGTGGTGTCGGTGATCGCGGTGTTCGGGTTCTCCAACCCGTTCCAGTACGTCTGGTTCGCCTTCCTGGGCGCGGCCCTCGCCGGTGTCGTCGTGTTCGGGCTGGCGAGCATCGGGCGCGGGGCCGGCAACCCGTTGACGCTCGCACTGGCCGGGCAGGGGATCACGGTGTTCCTCATGGCGATGACCACGGCGGTCGCGCTGTCCAACCAGGCCTCGCTGAACGCGCTGCGGTTCTGGAACGCGGGTTCCGTCGCAGGTGTCGGATTCGACGTCATCTGGCCGGTGACCGGGTTCATCGCGGTCGGCCTGGTGCTGGCGCTGACCACGCTGCCCACCATCAACCTGCTCAACCTGGGCGAGGACGTGGCGCGGGGGCTGGGCGCGAACATCGCGCTGAGCCGGACCGTCGGCATCGTGGCCATCACCCTGCTGGCGGGTGCGGCGACGGCGGCGTGCGGCCCCATCGCGTTCCTCGGGCTCATGGTGGCCCACGTGGCCCGGTATCTGACCGGGCCGGACTATCGCTGGCTGGTGCCGTACGCGGGTCTGCTCGGAGCCATCATCCTGCTGGTCTGCGACATCGTGGGGCGCCTGGTGGTGCGGCCGGGCGAGCTGGACGCCGGTGTCGTCGTGGCCCTCCTCGGCGCCCCGTTCTTCGCCGTTCTGGTGTGGCGCGGAAAGTTCAAGAACGCATGAGCGGGAGAGAGTTGAAGCCGGACGGGACAGACCTGAAGCCGGACGGGACACACGTGAAGCCCTCGGTGGCGCCGGGCGTGCGGCTCGGCCAGGTGTCTTTCGTGTGGCGACCCTGGTTCGTGTCCGTCACGCTTCTGCTGGCGGCGGCGACCTTCCTGGTGTTCTGCGTGTCCATCGGCGTCGGGGACTTCCCCATCGGTCTGTCCCGGGTGATCGCCACGATCTTCGGCGGGGGCGAGCGGGTCGACGAGTTCGTGATCATGGACCTGAGGATGCCGCGCGCCCTGGCCGGGCTCGTCGTCGGCATCGCCCTGGGGGTGTCCGGGGCGATCACGCAGTCCATCGCGCGCAATCCGTTGGCCAGCCCGGACATCCTGGGGATCACCGGGGGCGCGAGCGCGGTC
Organism: Streptomyces canus; assembly: GCF_001514145.1. Classification (GTDB taxonomy): domain Bacteria; phylum Actinomycetota; class Actinomycetes; order Streptomycetales; family Streptomycetaceae; genus Streptomyces; species Streptomyces canus. The sequence continues at coordinate 196,672 of NZ_KQ948656.1, read as the reverse complement.
TCGGTGTTCCTCGTGACCGTGTCGGGCGGAGCCTCCGCGGCGATCGTCAACTCCGTGGGCCTGTCCGCCGCGGCGCTCGCCGGGGGACTCGGCACGGGCCTGCTCGTGTACTTCCTGGCGTGGCGGCGCGGCATCGACGGCTTCCGGCTCATCCTCATCGGCATCTCCGTGAGCGCCGTGATGGAGGCCATCACGACCTGGCTGCTGGTCACGGCCGACATCAGGGATGTGGCCCGGGCCCAGGCGTGGCTGGTCGGCTCGCTGGACAACCGGTCGTGGGACGAGGTGTGGGTGGCACTGTGGTGCTCGCTCGTCCTCCTGGTCGTCGTGTCGTGTGCCGCGTTCCAGTTCAAGCCGATGCACTTCGGCGACGAGGTTGCCGCGGGCCTGGGCGTCCGGTACGCGATGGTGCGGGCCGTGCTGCTGCTGTGCGCCGTCCTGCTGGCCGCCGTGGCGGTGAGCGCGGCGGGCCCGGTCCCGTTCGTCGCGTTGGTGGCGCCGCAGGTGGCGATGCGTCTGGCGCGCTGCCCGACGCCGCCGATGGTCGCCTCCGGCCTGGTGGGAGCGTTGCTGTTGATCGGCGCGGACCTGGTCGCGCGCACGGCGCTGCCGATCAGTCTCCCGGTCGGCGTGGTCACCGCCGCGATCGGCGGCCCCTTCCTCGTCTATCTGCTGGTGCGGGCGAACCTCCGATAGCTGGTACAAAAGTTAGGCAGACCTAATGCAGGGGGATCCCGTGGTCGCTCAGTACATCACCGAGATCGAGTCCGGGGTCCGTGACGCCTCGCGGCTGGCAGCCAGGGGCGTCACGGTCGGGTACGGCGGCCGGATGGTCATCGACGGTCTCGACGTGGCGATCCCGCCCGGGGTGATCACCACGATCATCGGTCCCAACGGCTGCGGGAAGTCCACCCTGTTGCGGACCCTGTCACGGCTGCTCAAGCCGACCAGAGGGACGGTCGTGCTGGACGGCGACGACATCGTCAAGCTCAGGACCAGGGATGTGGCGAAGAAGCTCGGCCTGCTGCCGCAGGCACCGGTCGCGCCGGAGGGGCTGACGGTGTCCGACCTGGTCGCCAGGGGCCGTCATCCGCACCAGAGTTGGCTGCGGCAGTGGTCGTCCGACGACGCCGCCGTCGTGGAGCGGGCGCTGGCCATGACCGGGGTGTCCGACCTGGCCGACCGTCCGGTCGACTCGCTGTCCGGCGGACAGCGTCAGCGCGTCTGGATCTCGATGACGTTGGCTCAGGGAACCGACCTGTTGCTCCTCGACGAGCCGACCACCTACCTGGACCTGGCCCACGCGATCGACGTGCTCGACCTGGTGGACGACCTGCACGAGTCGGGGTGCACCGTGGTCATGGTGCTGCACGACCTCAATCTGGCCACGCGCTACAGCGACAACCTCGTGGTGATGAGGGAGGGGGCGATCCTGGCGCAGGGGCACCCGCGCGACGTGATCACCGCCGAGTTGCTGCACGAGGCGTTCGGACTGCGCGCCAAGGTGATCGACGATCCGGTGGGCGACCGGCCGCTCATCGTGCCGATCGGCCGTACACACGTCCAACTGGACTGATACCTCGTGAAGTTATGCGAGTAAGGCTAGGCTTACCTCACCTGCGCACGGTAAGGTTTGCCTGCCCTTAGACGGGGGCGCAGTGGACAGCGCGACAGCAAGGGATTTCGCATGCTCCTCCATCGAACGACGCTCAAGAGATCCCGGCGGCTGGCGGCCCTCTTGTCCGCCGCGACCCTCGGCGTCGGCCTCCTCGCGGGATGCGGTGGTTCCGACTCGTCCGGCTCGAACAAGGCGGGCGACAGCACCACGACCGCCGCCGCCGGCGCATTCCCGGTCACCGTGGAGCACGCTTTCGGAACCACCGAGGTCACCAAGGCTCCCGAGCGGGTCGTCTCCGTCGGCTACACGGATGACCAGACCATCCTGGCCTTCGGCATCAAGCCGGTCGGCATGGTCGACCAGTACCCGAACCCGGCGGGCCGGTCCCCCGACATCAACACCCAGTGGCCCTGGGTGAAGGACAAGTGGGGCGACACCAAGCCCGAGGTCATCATGGCCAATGGTGACTCCGGCCCCAACTACGAGAAGATCGCCGCCCTGCGGCCCGACCTGATCATCGCGGTCTACTCCGAGATCGATCAGGCCGCTTACGACAAGCTCTCCCAGATCGCGCCGACGGTGGGCCGTACCAAGGCCGAGAAGGAGCCGTTCAGCGCGCCCTGGCAGGACAACGCGCTGCACATCGCCAAGGCGCTCGGCAAGGCCGAGGAGGGCGAGAAGATGGTGGCGGACATCCAGGGCCAACTCGACGCGGCCAAGAAGGCGCACCCCGAGTTCGCCGACCAGAAGGCCGTCGCGCTGTCCTGGTACGAGAACTCCGTTGCGCCGTTCACCTCCACCGACGTGCGCGGACGGCTGGTGACGGGCATCGGCTTCACGTACCAGACCGAGATCGACAAGGTCGCGGACGGCAGCTTCTACACCAAGCTCTCGCCCGAGCGCATCGACCTGGTCGACGTCGACCACATCTTCGTCATCAACGACAAGGCGGACACGGACGCCCTGAAGAAGTTCAAGCTGTTCGCCAACCTGGACGCCGTGAAGAAGGGCAAGGTGTCGTACCTGCTGGACAGTGAGGGCCCGGCGGTCGGCGCGGCCATCTCCCAGGGCACCCTGCTGTCCATGCCGTACGCGATCGACGAACTCGTCAAGTCGGCCGGGTAGGTGTGAGCGCCACCGACACGCGCGTTGCCCCGGCGACCCTGCGCACGGCGACCGGACGCGAGGCCGGCCGATGGGTCGCGGCGCACTGCCGCGAGGTGCCATGGCTGACGGTCGCCACCGTGCTCACCACGGTGGCCGGGGCCGCGCTCCAGGTGCTCCCGGTGCTCCTGCTCGGCCGGGTGGTCGACGCGGTCGTCGAGGGCGAGTCCCGCTCGGTCCTGGTCACGGTCGGGGTGTGGATGGTGGCGGCCGCGCTGCTCGGCGCGGCGGCCACCGCGGTGTCGACCTACCTGATCGGGCGGCTGGGCGCGGACCTGCTGGCGCGGCTGCGGGAAGGCGCTGTCCGGGCGGTGCTCGGCATGCCGAGCGCACGCATCGAGCAGGTCGGCCGCGGGGACGTGCTGTCCCGGGTCGGCGACGACGTGGCCGTGATCTCCAAGGGCATCCGCACGGCCGTCCCCACGGTGTTCTCCGCGGGGGTCCTGGTCGCCATCGCCACGGCCGGCATGTTCGGCCTCGACTGGCGGCTCGGCCTGGCCGGCGCCGGTGCGCTGCCCGCGTACGCGCTGGCCCTGCGCTGGTATCTGCCCCGGTCCGCCCCGCTCTACCGGAAGCAGCGGGTGGCCCAGGCCGACCGCGCGCAGGCGTTGATGAGCGGTCTGAACGGGATCGACACGGTCCGGGCGTACCGTCTTGAGGGCGCGTTCCGCGAGAAGGTCACCGGTGAGTCGTGGCGGGTGCGCGAACTCGGTATAGAGGTGTTCCGGTTCTTCGGCAGGTTCGTCGGCAGGGAGAACCGCGCCGAGTTCATCGGACTGGTCCTGATCATCGTCGTGGGGTACGCCCTGCTGGAGGCCGATGCCGCCAGCCTGGGCGAGGTGTCTGCGGCGCCGTTGATGTTCCACCGGCTGTTCACCCCGCTGGGCTCCATTATGTTCACCTTCGACGAGGCGCAGAAGTCGGGCGCGAGCCTGACCCGGCTGGTCGGCGTGCTGGGGGAGGTCGCGGAGGACCGGCTGGTGGGCGACGCGGCCGTCGTAGCGGCGGACACCGCGCCGTACCCGGTGACCGTGCAGGGACTGACGTTCAGCTATCCCGGCAGCGAGGAGCCGGTCCTGAGGGATGTCGACCTGACGATCCCGGCGGGCGGTTCGCTCGCGCTGGTGGGGGCGACGGGCGCGGGCAAGACGACCCTGGCCGCGCTGATCGCGGGCATCGGAACACCGCAGGCCGGATCGGTGCGCGTCGGGTCGACCGACCTCGCCGGTCTGGACGAGGCCGGGGCGCGGGCCCTGGTCAGCATCCTGACGCAGGAGACGCACGTGTTCTCCGGTTCGCTCGCCGACGACCTGCGGCTGGCCGCGCCGGGGGCGACCGACGCCGAGCTGCTGGACGCGTTGCGCACGGTCGGCGCCGACGGCTGGGTCGACGCGCTGCCCGACAAGTTGAACACCCTGGTCGGCGAAGGGGGCGAGCGCCTGGACGTCACCAAGGTCGCCCAGGTCGCCCTGGCCCGGCTCGTGCTGGGCCGCTCGCCGGTGGTGGTGCTCGACGAGTCGACCGCGGAGGCGGGCAGCGAGGGCGCCGCGGCACTGGAGCGGGCCGTGGTGGCCGCGTGCGCGGGCCGGACCACGTTGTTCGTGGCGCACCGGCTGACCCAGGCGATGGCCGCGGACCGGATCGCCGTGCTGGACGCGGGACGCGTCGTGGAGCAAGGAACGCACGAGGAGTTGGTGGCGCTGGGCGGCCGCTACGCGCGGCTGTGGCGGGCCTGGCGAGAAGGTAGTTAGTCACCCCGAGTGGATCCCTGAGCAGGTTAGGCCGACTTTCATGCCTTGGAAGGGGCGCTGAGTCTTCGATGGTGGAACCGAGCGCTCGTCTCGTACTGCTTTCTCCCGCGCGCCTGGCCGACGTGCGTCGGCGAGTCGGCGACTTCTCCGACAGGACCGTCGCCGAAGCGTGCGCCATCGGGCTGTCGTACTGGGCGACGGGCCGAAGCCCTGAGGGCATCGACCTCACCCCCGGCACTCTGTTCGCCGACGTCCTCGGCTGGGTCGACAACGGCGGGGACGGGCCCGGCGGTTGGGAGACCGGCGCGGACGGGGCCGGCGGCTGGAGCATCGCCGTCCCGGAAGACGTCGTGCCGGCCGAAGCGCAGCTCGCGCTGGACGACCTGGCCGACTTCCCGGACCGGCCGATCGGCACCATCGGCCCGTCCGGACCGGCGGCCAGGCTCGAGGCACTGACCGAGTGGAACGACACCCGGGCCGACCGGGTCCGCCCGACCATCGTGGAGATGTTCCGCGAGCAGGCGCGGAGCAGGCCGGACGCCGTCGCCGTCGTCGACGAGCACCGATCGCTGACTTATCGTCAGACGGCGGAGCTGTCGAGTCAGTTGGCTCACCATCTGATCGAACGCGGGCTCACCGCCGAACAGGTCGTGGGCATCTCCCTGGGCCGCTCCGCCGACATGGTGATCGGGTTGCTCGGTGTGCTCCAGGCGGGGTGTGCGTTCGTGCCGCTCGATCCGCGGTGGCCCGCCGCGCGCCGGGCCGTCGTCATCGAGGACGCCCGGGTCGTGCTGCAGCTCAACGACTCCGGCGAGCACGACCCGGACGAACCCGAAGCCGTGGCCGTCGACCTGGGCGACTGGCGGTACGGATCCCGCCCCGCCGAGGGGACAGGGATCACCGTCCCCGGCAACGCCCTGGCCTACGTGATCTTCACGTCCGGTTCGACCGGGCGGCCCAAGGGCGCGATGATCCGGCACGAAGCGATCAGCGAGCGCCTGCTGTGGCAGGTCGACGAGATCCTGGGCTTCGGCCACGACGACGCGTCGCTGTTCAAGGCGCCGCTGTCCTTCGACATCTCCATCAACGAGATCTTCCTGCCGCTGGTGTCCGGCGGCAGGCTGGTGGTCCTGCGGCCCGGCGGCGAACGCGACCCGCACCACCTGCTGAGCGTGATCGCCGAGCAGCGCGTCACCTTCACCTACCTGGTGTCGTCCATGCTGGACGTGCTGCTGGAGATCGCGGGCGACTCCGGGCAGTTGGACAGCCTGCGGCACGTGTGGTGCGGCGGCGAGGTGCTGACCCCGGAGCTGTACGAGCGGTTCCGCACCCGGCTCGACATCCCCATGTACCACGGCTACGGCCCGGCCGAGACGACGATCGGCGTCTCGCACGTCATCTACCGGGGCGCGGCGGAACGCCTGTCGACGTCGATCGGCAAGGCCAACCCCAACACTCAGCTGTACGTGCTGGACGACGAGTTGCGCCCCGTCCCGGTCGGCGTCGGCGGCGAACTGTACGTGGGCGGCTTCCTCCTGGGACGCGGGTACGTGGGCGCGCCCGGCCTTACCGCCTCCCGGTTCGTGGCGAACCCCTTCGCCGACGACGGCTCCCGGCTCTACCGGACCGGTGACCTCGCACGGTTCGCCCCGGACGGGTCCCTGGACTTCCTCGGCCGGGCCGACAACCAGATCAAGATCCGCGGTATGCGGCTGGAGATCGAGGACGTCGAGGTCGGTCTCGCGGAACACCCCGGGGTACGGCACACCTGCGTCGTCGCGAAGAAGAACGCGGCCGGCGGCACCTACCTGGTGGGCTACGTGATCCCGGCCACCGGGAGCGAGGACCTGCGGGCCGACGAGGTCAAGGCGTGGGCCACCGCGCACATGGTGGAGTACATGGTCCCCGCCCACATCGTCGTGATGAAGGAGTTCCCGCTCACCCCGAACGGCAAGCTCGACCGCAACGCGCTGCCGGAGCCCGCGATCGGAACGGGCTCCCTCATACCGCCCAGCACCGAGAACGAGCGCGCGGTGTGCGCGGCGGTCGCGTCCGTGTTGCGGCTGGACGAGGTCGGCGTCGACCAGGACTTCTTCCAGCTCGGCGGAGACAGCATCCTGGCGATCTCGCTGCTGAGCGCGTTGCGGGACGCGGGTCTCCATGTCACGCCACGGCAGATCTTCGCCCACAGCACGGCGGGGGCACTGGCGGCGGTGGCGAGCCGTGAGGACGTCTCCACCGTGGACCACGGCGATGTCGCGACCGGCTCCGTCGTGGGATCGCCCATCGTGCAGTGGCTCGGCGAGACCACGGACGCGATCGACGGCTTCGTGCAGTCGGTGGTGCTGAACACCCCGGCGGACCTGACTGCCGACGGTCTCGACGAGATCCTCGCCGCCGTGCTCGGGCGGCACGACATGCTGCGCGCCAAGCTGGTGCGCGGGGACCGCTGGAGCTTCGACATCCCGGCGGCGGACCAGGCCGCAGCCGTATGGAGTGAGAGCGACCGACCGCTCGACGAGTGCGTCGCGCTCGCCACCGACGGGCTTGACCCGGCGGGCGGTGTGATGCTGCGTGCCGTCTGGCGCCGCCAAGCACGTCAACTGGTCCTGGTCGCCCACCATGTGGTGATCGACGGCGTGTCCTGGCGGGTCCTGATGGAGGACCTGGCCACGGCGTGGCGGCAGTGCGCCTCGGGCGCGCCGATCGAACTGCCCTCGGTGGGCACGTCGTTCCGGCGCTGGACGCAGTTGCTGGAGAGCGCGGCCTTCGACGCGGACAGTTCCTCCTACCGACGTCCCCTGCCGGGAGCGGACCAACCCGTGGGCAGGCGCCCGCTGTCCGAAGCAGACACCGTCGCGCGGGAGCGTATGCGGACCGTCTCGGTCGGCCCGGAGGTCACGGCCGCGCTGTTGGGCGAGGTTCCCGCGAAGTTCCACGCGGGCGTCAACGACGTACTGCTGACCGCGCTCGCCGTCACCCTGGCCCGATGGCGCCGCGACCTCGGCCAGGACCAGACGTTCGCGCACATCGAACTCGAAGGCCACGGCCGCGAGGGACAGTTCGTGGCGGGCACCGCCGGCTTCGAGCCGGAACTGTCGCGGACCGTCGGCTGGTTCACCACCCTGTTCCCGGTGACCGTGGACCCCGGCGCGGCGGCCGACCTCACCGCACCCGAGTACCTGGGCGCCGCGCTCAAGGCGGTCAAGGAAGACCTCGCCCGGGTTCCGGACAACGGAATCTCCTACGGCGCCCTGCGCTACCTGACCCACACCGACTTCGACGCGCCCGCACCGCAGGTGCTGTTCAACTACCTGGGCCGCTTCGACGCGGGCGCCACCGGTGACTGGCAACTCGCCTCCACCACAGGCCAGTTGGGTGAGAAGCGCGACCCGAGGATGCGCCTGCCGCGCGCCCTGGAGTTCAACGCGATCGCCGAACCCGCCCCCACCGGCGGCGAGTACGAGCTGGTCACCACGATCTCCTGGCCGGACGGGATGTTCACCGACGAGGACATCACCACCCTCGGCGACTACTTCCGGGTGGCCCTGGCCGGGCTGTCCGCGCTCGAACAGGGCGGCCACTCGCCCAGCGACTTCGGCCTGGTGCGGCTGACGCAGGACGACGTCGACGCCCTGGACGGACCGGCGCTGCGGGACATCCTGCCGTTGACCCCGCTGCAGGAGGGCCTGTACTTCCACTCGGTCTTCGACGACGACTCGGCGGGCGCCTACGTCGAGCAGCAACTGCTCACCCTGGACGGCGAGGTGAACGCCGGCCGGCTTGCTGCGGCGGCCACCCGGCTGCTCACCCTGTACCCCAACCTGGCCGCGCGGTTCGTGGCCCTCGCCGACGGCCGTGTGGTCTCCGTGCTGGAGAGCGGCATGGAGGCGCCCTTCACCACGCTGGACCGCCCCGGCATCACCGACGCCGAGATCCGCGACCTGGCCGAGCGGGACCGCCGCGCCGGGTTCGACCTGGCCACCGGCCCCCTGATGCGGTACACGCTCATCCGCGCGGGCTCCGGCCGGACTGTCCTGGTGCAGACCGTGCACCACATCATCGCCGACGGCTGGTCGGTGCCGCCGATGCTCCGCGCGCTGCTGGCCGAGTACCACGCGCCGGGCACCCTGTACCCGCTCGGAGGATTCCCCGACTATGTGCACTGGCTCGCCGGGCGCGACGAGGACGAGAGCGACCGCGTATGGGGCGAGCAGCTCGCCGAGCTGCCCGGCCCGTCGCTGATCGCCGAGGGGCACACCCCGTCCGACCGGTTCGCCGACACCGCCGTGGAGCTGGAGGACGACATCGACGCGGCCGTCCGGTCGGCCGGGGTGCCACTGAGCGTGGCCGTGCACAGCGCCTGGGCGGTGACGCTGGGCGGCCTCCTGCACGGCACGGACGTGGTGTTCGGCTCCACTGTGTCCGGGCGGGACGCCGAGGTGCCCGGCATCGAGAACATGGCCGGCCTGTTCATCAACACGATCCCCGTACGCGCCCGTTGGACCGGCACGACCACCTCCCGCGACCTGCTCGCCTCCGTGCGGGAACACCAGAGCGCGGTGCTGCCGCACCAGCACGTCTCGCTGGCGAGGATCGGCCGCCAGGCCGGCGCGGGCTCGCTGTTCGACACCCTGGTGGTGTTCGACGTGGCGACCGACGTGGACGCCCTGCGCGGGCCCGACGACACGCTGGTCGTCACCGACATCGTGAACGAGGGCGCCCCGCACTACCCGTTGACGCTGGTGGTGGAGCGCACGCTCGACGGCCGTCCGCGCTTCAACCTGATCTACGACGGTGAGCTGCTGCGGGAGGCGAGTGCCGAGGCGATCCTGCGTACGTTCACCCGCACCCTCACCGGCCTGCTCGCGCGCCCGGATGCCCTGGTCGACGACCTGGCGCCGGAGGACGAGCGGCGTCGCGCGCGGATCACCCCGACGACTCTGGGCGGTCTGTTCGACGCCGCCGCGCACCGCGACCCGGCCGCCACCGCCGTCACCCAGTGCGCCCTCGACGGCGGTACCCGCTCACTGACGTACGGCGAACTGGCCGATACGAAGGACAAGTTGGCGTCGACCCTGCGCGCGGCCGGGGTCGGGCCGGGCAAGCGGGTCGCCGTCGCCGTCCCGCGCTCCGTCGAGCAGGTCGTCGCCCTGGTCGCGATCGTCACCGCGGGCGGCGCGTACGTACCGCTGGACCTGGCGTACCCGGACGAGAGGCTGGAGTACATCCTCGCCGACGCCGCTCCGCAGGTGGTCCTCGTGGAACGTGAGCAGCAAGGCCGCTTCACCGAACTGCTGGCGCGGGCGGGAGTGTCGGCTCGCCTGCTCGTGCAGGGGGACGAGCTGCCGCCGGCCGCCACCGAGCCGGGGCCCGGGGCCCGTTGGCACGACCCCGCGTACGTGATCTACACGTCCGGGTCGACCGGCCGGCCCAAGGGTGTCGTCGTCCCGCACTCCAGCGTGGTGACCCTGCTCGCGAACACTCAGCCGGACATGGACTTCGGCCCGCACGACGTGTGGGTCCAGTTCCACTCCTTCTCCTTCGACTTCGCGGTCTGGGAGCTGTGGGGCGCGCTGGCGCACGGCGGTGAGCTGCTGGTGCCGGAGTACGGGCTGACCCGCTCCCCGGTCGACTTCCACCGGCTGGTCCGTGAGCGCTCGGTGACCGTGCTCAACCAGACGCCGTCGGCGTTCTACCAGTTCATCGAGGCCGACCGGCGTGCCGACGAGCCGGTCACCGCCCTGCGCCGGATCATCTTCGGAGGCGAGGCGCTGGATCTGGGGCGGTTGCGCCGCTGGGTCGAGCGGCACGGCACCGCCGCGCCCGAGCTGGTCAACATGTACGGCATCACCGAGACCACCGTCCATGTCACCCACCGGGTGCTCACCGGCGAGGACTTCGCGCTCGGGAGCGAGGTCAGCCCGATCGGCGGTCCGATTCCCGGCCTGGTCACCTACCTGCTCGACGACCGGCTCCGGCCGGTTCCGCCGGGCCGGGTGGGCGCCATCTACGTCGCGGGCGACCAGGTGTCGCTCGGCTACCTGGGCAGGCCGGGGCTCACCGCGGGCCGGTTCGTGGCGAATCCGTTCGCCGGTGACGGCTCCCGCATGTACCACACGGGCGACCTCGCCCGCCGTACGCTCGACGGCGAGCTGGAGTTCGCAGGGCGCGCCGACGACCAGGTGCAACTCAAGGGATTCAGGATCGAGTTGGGCGAGGTCGAGGCCGCGGTCAGGGTACTCGACGGAGTGGTCGACGCGGCCGTCACCGTGGCGGACAGCGGCGACCACCTGGTGGCGCACGTGGTAGGCCGGGTGCCGGGGGACTTCGTCGAGTCGCTGTCCATGAAGTTGCCCGTGCACATGGTGCCGGGCCGGGTGCTGCCGGTCGACGCGCTGCCGTTGACGGTCAACGGCAAACTGGACCGGAAGGCTTTGGCCGAGCGGGCTGCCCGGGAGGAAACGCCGGTGGCCGCGAGTGGTTCCGCGGTGGCCTCACTTGTCGGCATCTTCGCCGACACCCTCCCCGGCTCCGACGTGGACGCCGACACCGACTTCTTCCGGGCCGGCGGCGACAGCATCGTCGCCATCACCGTGATCAACCGGGCCAGGGCGCTCGGACTGCCGATCGCGCCACGGGACGTGTTCCTGTGCAGGACGCCGCGCGCGCTCGCTGAGCACCTGGCGACGAGCACACCGCGGCCCGCGCCCTCGGCGCCGGTCCGCCGCGAGGACGGCCCCCTGCCGCCGACGCCGATCATCCTGCGCCAGCGCGAACTGGGCGGATCGCTCGCCCGGTTCGCCCAGGCCAGGGAGCTGACCGCGCCCGAGGGCACCGGGTTCGCCGACGTCGAGCGCGCCGCGAACGCCGTAGTGGCAGCGCACCCGGCCCTCCGGTTGCGGCTGCGCGTCGAGCACGGGGTGTGGGGACTGCGCACCGAACCCGCCCGCGAGGTCACCGTCGTACGGCCGGACACGACCGATGCGACCACGGCGGCGAACGAAGCCGCCGGACGCCTCGACCCCGAGTGCGGGGACGTCATCGCGTTCTCGTGGCTGGAGGCGAGCCGCACCCTGGTGGTCACCGTGCACCACCTCGCCGTCGACTCGGTGTCCTGGCTGGTCCTGCTGGACGACCTTGCCACCGTCCTGCGAGGAGATCCCCTGGCACCGCCGACCACGTCCTATGCCGAGTACGCCGAAGCACTGACGCTCCGGTCCGCCCAGGTGACCGACGACCTCGGGCACTGGATCACCACGCTCCAGGCATCCGCGCCGCTGCCCGCGGCCGAGGGGCTGCGCGCGAGCACGGTCGTGCTCGCGCCCGACGTGAGTGACCGCGTGACGCATACCGCGCCCGCCGCACTCGGTGTCGGTCTCACCGAGCTGCTGTGCGGCGCGCTGCGCACCGCGCTGACCCACATCCAGCCGTCGCCCACCGATCTGGCGATCGAGCTGGAGCGGCACGGCCGGGTCCCGGTCCTCGAAGACCACGACTACACCCGCACGGTCGGCTGGTTCACCTCCATCGCCCCCGTACGGCTCACCGCGCACACCGACCCCGTGGCTGCGGCGCGCGAGGTCGCCGAACGCCAGCCGGACGAGCGCGCGCACGTCACCTACGGCCAACTCCGGTACCTCAACCCGCAGACGGCCCCGCTGCTCGACGCCCGCCCTCAGGTGCTGTTCAACTACCTCGGCCGGGGAAGCGAGTCCCAGGCCCTGCACATCACCGGCGGCGACCAGGGCAGCCCCTACACCGTCGAGGTCAACGCGTGGACCGACGCGGCCACCGGAAGCCTGCACGCGGCCTTCACCCTCGCCGAAGGCATCCCCGACGAGATCACCGAGCACTGGCTGAGCGCGCTGGAGCACATCGCGGACGCCTCCGCGACGGCCGAGCGCACGGCACCGGTCACCCCGCTCCAGCGCGGCCTGTACTTCCAGGCCCAGATGGCCGGCACGGCCGGACACTACGTCGCGCAGAGCTGGTTCACCTTCGACCGGCGCCTGGACGCCGACGCGCTGGCCGAGGCGATGGCGTACGTGATCGCGCGGCACCCGGTCGTGGGGGCGGGCTTCACCACCGACGACGACGGAAACCCGGTCCAGGTCCTGAGCGCGGAGCGACAAGTCACCGTACGGACAGTCGAGTTGGCGACCGAGGCGGAGGCCGGTGCCCTGCGTGCCCGGGACCGCGACACCGGCTTCGACCCGGGTGAGCCACCCCTGATCCGGCTGACCGTGGTGCGTCTGCCCGACGACCGCGACGGTCTGCTGCTGAGCTACCACCTGCTGCTGTGGGACGGCTGGTCCCGCGAGATCGTGCTGCGGGACCTGTTCGACGCCTATCAGGCCCTCGTCGCGGGCGAGCCTCTGGACCCGGCGCCGGCCAAGCCGAGCTTCGAGGACTACGCCCGGGCGCTCGACGCCAAGGACCTCGCCGTATCGGAGCGCTTCTGGGCGGAGCACCTGGCCGGCCTTCCCGGCCCGACGCTGCTCGCCGGACCCGCGCCGTCCCTCTCGGACGACCTGCCGCGCGCGCTCGTGCACACCCTGTCCGCCGAACAGTCGGAACTGCTGCGGGAAGCGGCCAGGACGCACGGCGTCACGCTGAATTCCGTGCTGACCGGCGCGTTCGGCCTCCTGCTCGGCGCGCACACCGGACGTAGTGACGCCGTCTTCGGCGTGACCGTCTCCGGCCGGGAGGGCGAGGGCCTGGGCGACGTCGTCGGCGTGCTCCTCAACACCGTGCCCATGTGGACGCGGGCACGGCCGGACGACACCGTCCGGGAGTACCTGACGGCCGTGCAGGCGGCCAGGGTCGAGGCGATGGAGCACGACCACCTGGGGCTCGGCGAGATCCAGCGGGCCAGTGGACACGACACCCTGTTCGACAACCTGTTCGTGCTCCAGAACTTCCTGGACCCGGACGCGTTCGCCGAGATGAACGCCAGGCACGGCATCACCTCGGTGAAGGCCGACGACTCCACCCACTATCCGTTCACCTGGGTCGTCACGCCGGGCGACCGGCTCACGGTCAAGCTGGAGCACCGCGCCGGCGACTCCGAGAACGCTCGGCGTCTCCTCGACGACTACCTGCGCGTGCTCGAAGACCTGGCTCGCTCGACCGGCCCGGTGGGCGCGCTGCGGGGGTTGGGGTCCCAGCCCTCGCCGGGAGCACGTACGGACGTCGGCACGGACACCGTCGTCGACCGCTTCGACCAGGCGGCGGACCGCGACCCGCAGCGAGTGGCGCTCGTCGCCCACGGCTCGACCATGACCTTCGCGGAGCTCCGGGACGGCAGCCGCGCCGTGGCGGGTGTGCTCGCCGGGCGCGGCATCGGCCCCGAGACGACCGTCGGCCTGGCGATCCCACGCTCCCTCGACTCGATCGTGGCGCTGTTCGCCGTGCTGCGCGTCGGCGCCGCATACGTGCCGCTGGAGCTGGACCACCCGGACGAGCGGATCGCCGCGATCGTCGCGGACGCCCGCCCGGAGGTCGTCCTCACCGTGAGCGCCGTGTCGCCCCGGCTGACCGGCAACCTGGTGGACCTGATCGAGCTGGACCGCCCCCTGCCCGAGGCCGAGCCGTATCCGACGTTCGCGCCGGACGACCCGGACCGTCTGCGGCACCCCGCGTACACGATCTACACCTCCGGATCGACCGGGAAGCCCAAGGGCGTGGTGACCGCGTACGCGGGGCTCACCAACATGCTGATCAACCATCAGCGGCGGATATTCGAGCCGGTGTTGGCGCAGCACGGCAACCGGGTCTTCCGCATCGCGCACACCGTGTCGTTCGCGTTCGACATGTCGTGGGAGGAGCTGCTGTGGCTCGCCGACGGCCATGAGGTGCACATCTGCGACGAGGAACTGCGGCGTGACGCACCCCGGTTGGTCGAGTACTGCCTCGAACACGGCATCGACGTCATCAACGTGACTCCGACCTACGCCCAACAGCTGGTAGCGGAGGGGCTGTTGGACAATCCGGCGCGGCGCCCGGCGCTGGTGCTGCTGGGCGGCGAGGCAGTCACCCCGTCGCTGTGGCAGCGGCTCGCCGACACCGAGGGCACGGTCGGCTACAACCTGTACGGGCCCACCGAGTACACCATCAACACCCTCGGCGTCGGCACCTTCGAATGCCAGGACCCGGTGGTGGGAGTGGCGATCGACAACACGGACGTGTACGTGCTGGATCCGTGGCTTCGGCCCCTGCCGGACGGCGTGCCCGGGGAGCTGTACGTGTCGGGCATCGGCATCGCGCGCGGCTACCTCGGGCAGCCCGCCCAGACCGCGCACCGCTTTGTCGCCTGCCCGTTCGGCGAACCCGGCGAGCGCATGTACCGCACCGGGGACCTGGTGATCCGGCGGCCCGACGGGAACCTGATGTACCTGGGCCGCACCGACCAACAGGTCAAGATCCGCGGTCACCGGGTCGAACTCGGCGAGGTGGAGGCCTCGTTCGCAGCGCACCCGGCGGTGCGCTTCGCCGCGGCGGTCGCCCAGCCCGACCCGCAGGTCGACGGCGCGTACCGGCTGGCCTCCTACCTCGTCCTCGACGGCTCCGATCTCGCGGCGGTCGCCGCCGAAGTCGGTGCCGGGCTGCCGGACTTCCTGCGTCCGACGCACTACGCCCAGGTCGACAGCATCCCGCTCACGGTGAACGGGAAGGCTGACACCAAGGCGCTGCCGGAGGCCAAGCCCCTGGGCGCGCTGACCACGGCGGCGGAGCGCGGCCCCGAGACCGAGACCGAGACCACGGTGTGCGAGTTCTTCGCCGAGGCACTGGATCTGGACGACGACGAGGTGAGCGCGGTGAGCGACTTCGTGTCCCTCGGAGGACACTCCATGCTGGCGGTGCGGCTGATCGGGCTGCTCCGCCGGGAGTACGGACCTGTGATCACGATCCGCGATCTGTTCACCCTGCGAACCCCGGAAGCGATCAGCCGCCACCTCGATGACAACAACTCCTGACTCGATGACAACTCCTGACACGCAGCGGCCCCACCCGGGGTCCCACATCCTCCGGACCGCACTGCGCCGCAACGTCGGCGCCATGGTCTGGGGCACCGTCCTCATGGGCCTGTACCAGGCGGGGGAGACCGCCTTCCCCATCGCACTCGGCCTGATCGTCGAACACTCGATGAACGGGGACCGGAACCTCGGCTCGCTCGGCCTCTCGATCGCCGCCCTGGCCGTGATCATCACGACCGTGTCGCTGTCGTGGCGGTTCGGGATGCGCATCCTGCAGAAGGCCAACACCACCGAGGCGCACCGCTGGCGGGTGCGGGTCGCCTCCTGCGGACTCCAGCCGGTGGCCAGGGACGTCGACCTCAAGTCCGGCGAGGTGCTGACCATCGCCACCGAGGACGCCGACCAGACCGCCGACATCATCGAGGTGGTGCCGCTGCTGATCAGCTCGCTGGTCGCGGTCGTGATCGCGGCGGCCGCGCTGGGCCTGGCCGACGTCCGGCTCGGCCTGCTGGTGATCGTGGGAACCGTCGCGATCCTGTCGATCCTGAGCGTGATGTCGAAGCGGATCGGCGCCAGTACCCGCGAACAGCAGGCCCGGGTGGCACGGGCGGGCGCCAAGGTCGCCGACCTGATCATCGGCCTGCGCCCGCTGCACGGCTTCGGCGGCAACCACGCCGCGTTCCGGTCCTACCGGAACGTCAGCACCGAGGCCAAGCACCAGGCGATCACCGTCGCCCGGGTGAACGGCGTGTACGCGGGCACCGCTCTGGCCCTCAACGCGGTCCTCGCCGCCGCCGTGACCCTCACGGCGGGCTGGCTGGCGTTCGAGGGCCGGATCACCATCGGCGAACTCGTCATGGCCGTGGGTCTGGCGCAGTTCATCATGGAACCGCTCAAACTGTTCTCGGAGATGCCCAAGTACGTGATGATGGCGCGCGCGTCGGCCGAGCGGATGGCGCTGGTGCTGACCGCGCCGCCGGTGACGACCCCGGGACCGCGGCGCCCGGCCGCGGGCGGAGACCTCGAGATCGACTGCGTCGGGTACGGGTCGCTGCGCAAACTCAACTTCCAGGTAGCCGCCGGCGAGTTCGTGGCGATCGCCGCCTACCAGCCGCGCTCCGCGGCCGACCTCGCGTCGATCCTGGCCGTGAGCGTGCCGCCCCACGCCTACGAGGGAGTGGTGCGGGTCAGCGGGCAGGACCTCGCGGACCTGTCGATCGAGGCGGTTCGTGAGCACATGCTGGTGAATCCGTACGACGGGGAGATCTTCGCCGGCACGCTCCGCACGAACATCGACCCGTCGGGCACCAGCCGGATGCTCCCCGAGGCCGTCGAGGCGTCCATGCTGACCGACGTCGTCGCCCTGCACCGCGAGGGACTCGACCACCCCGTCCGCGACCGCGGCGCGAACCTCTCCGGCGGCCAGCGCCAACGGCTCTCTCTGGCCCGCGCCCTCGCCGCCGACACCGACGTCCTCGTCCTGCACAACCCGACCACGGCCGTCGACGCCGTCACCGAACAGCTCATCGCGCGCAACGTCGCGAAGCTGCGCCGGGGACGCACCACCATCGTGATCACCAGCAGCCCGGCCCTCCTGGACGCCGCCGACCGTGTCCTCGTCCTGGACGACGGTGTCATCACCGCCGAGGACACCCACCGCAACCTCTTGGCCACGGACGCGGCCTACTGCCTGGCGGTGGCTCGGTGACCCGCCGTAGGGCCCGGGAGTTCGCTTCCTCGACCAGGTGAAGGAGAAGTACTCGGAGTCGACGCCGAGGCGTCAACGGCGCCTCGCCCGGGACTACGAGACCCTGACCGACTGCTCCGAGGCCACGATCCACGTCGCCTCGGAGACAGAGAGCAATCCACCTAGATCAAACGCCCTCTAATTGAGCGCCCAGGTGACGTCCCTGAGCAGAGCGTGACGCCAGCCCGCCCGGTCGTGGCCCGAGGGCGACCGGGAGACCCGTACGGTCGCTCCGGCCTGTCGTGCCAGGGTCTCGGTCAGTTCGCAGTGAGGCAGCATCCGCGTCTCGTGTTCCCCCACGTCGAAAGCGACCCGCAGACCGGACAGGTCCGGGAGCTCCCGCAGGCGCGCGGCGACGGTGCCGCCGACCGGGCCGCCCAAGGGGTCGGCCAGACCGAGCGCGTCCGGCGTCCACCAGAACGACCCCGACTGGCAGGCGACGCGGGACACCAGATCCGGGAACTCCAGTGCCGCGTACAGCGCGCTCAGCCCGCCGAGACTCTGTCCGGCGACCACCAGCCGGTCCCGGTCCGCGGGTATGCCGGTCTCCGCCACCAGCGGCAGCAGTTCGTCCCGGACCGCCTCCCACAGCTCGGGCCGGCACCCGAACTCGCCCTCCCTGTCCGTGGTCGGCAGGAAGACGAGCGTGACCGGCGGCATCTCGCCACTGGCGACGGCCGAGTCGAACGCGGTCACGGCCGGGTGCAGGTACAGCCAGTCGTCCCCGTCCAGCAGCAGGACCAACGGCCCGCCGCCGCCCGCCGGGTGGACCCGCACGGTGCGCCGCCCGCCGAGCCGTGCGCTGTTCCAGCGGATCCGGGTGCGCGGGACGGGCAGGACGTCATCGGCGCCGAGGTCGGGCCAGTGCGGCTGGGCGGGGGCGTCCGGGGTCGCGGCGACGGACCGGTCACCGCCCGCACCGACCGGGTTGAGCGGGTCGGCGTACGCCGCGTCCCCGGTGAGGAACTGGTAGGTCACCCGCAGCCGCGCGGGCATGCGCACCTCGGTGTACCAGCAGTCCGTGTCGCCCCACCGGCGCAGGGGAACCGGCTCCGACCAGCTCTCGAAGCCGACGCTCGCCGGTTCGGACCCGCGCCGCAGGAACAGGGTCACCCACCCCTCGCCCTCGGGTATCGACATGGGTGTCCTCGCGGTCACCCAGAACGCGTCGGTGCCCGGCGTGCCGGTCATTCCGAACGCGGCGAAGGTGTCGTCCCCCACCGACCTCATGAACGAACCAACCTCATGAACGTCTCCTTGTGGAGCGGAAAGCGAGAAGGCTAAGCTCGCATTTGATTAGGCGAGCCTAACCTTATTCTTTCAGGAGGCACCGCACATGAGCACCAACCCCTTCGACGACGTCGACGGCCGTTTCCTCGTCCTGGTGAACGACGAGGGCCAGCACTCGCTCTGGCCGTCCTTCGCGGAGGTGCCCGGCGGGTGGACGGTCGTCCTCGCCGAGAACACCCGTCAGGCGTGCCTGGACTACATCGAGACCCACTGGACCGATCTGCGCCCCCGGTCCCTCGCGACGTCCATGGACGCCTGACCTTCATGGTGCTCTCCACCAGACTGACGAACGCCCGCTTCCTCACCATGGACCCCGACCACCCCGTCGCCCACGACCTCGGCATCTGGCAGGGCCGGATCGTCGGCCTGGACGAGGCCGTGGCCTCCCTTCCCGCGCGCGAGGTGATCGACCTCCAGGGCGCCACCGTGCTGCCCGGGTTCATCGACGCCCATGTGCACCTGGCCTGGACCGGGTTCAAGGAGAACACCCCCAGCATCGCCGGGTGCACGCGCATTGAGGACGTGCTGGCCATCGTGGAGGAGGCCGTCCTCCGAAAGGGCGCGCCCGGCGCCTGGGTGAGCATCGCCGGCTACGACCAGCGGGCCCTGGGACGCCACCTGACCGCCGCCGAACTCGACACGGTCAGCCACGGACACAAGCTGTTCCTGCTGCACGACTCCGGGCACGGCTGCGTCGTCAACTCCGCCGTGCTCGACCTGCTCCCCGCCGAACTGTCCCGCGACGGCGGCTTCCTCGCCGAGGGAGCCATGGGCGCCGCCCGCGCGCTTCGCCTGCCGTACTCCCAGCGGGAGTTGGCCGAGGCGATCGGGCGCGCCGCCCGGACCTGCCTGGCCGAGGGCGTCACCGCCTGCGCCGAGGCCGGCATCGGCGGCACCCTCGTCGGCCACAGCCCGGTCGAGCTGGGCGCCTACCAACTCGCCCGCGAGGAGGGCCTGCTGCCGCTGCGTGTGCAGCTTATGGTGTCCGCCGACCGGCTGCACCCGGTCGCCGCTCATGAAGCCGACGGCATTCCCCGGTCCCTCGACCTCGGCCTGCGCACCGGGTTCGGCGACGACCGCCTCTCCGTGGGCGCGCTGAAGATCTTCACCGACGGCGGCATGATGGCCCGGACCGCCGCCCTCAGCAGCCCCTACGAAGGGCTCGATCACGCGGGCCAGTTGCAGGACGACCCGGACGTGCTCGCGGACACGATCGTCGACGGCCACCTCGCCGGATGGCAGCTCGCCGTCCACGCCATCGGCGACCGCGCCGCCGACATCGCCCTGGACGCCCTGGAACGCGCCCAGCGCCTTCGTCCGCGCCCCGGCGCCCGGCACCGCATCGAGCACGCCGGCCTGATCCGCCCCGACCAGCTGCCGCGCTTCGCTCGCCTCGGCGTCAGCGCGGTCGTCCAGCCCAACTTCCTGCGCTACTTCGGCGACGACTACGCGGCGATCATGGGGGAGGAACGGGCCCCGTGGCTCTACCGCGGCAGGGCGTTCCTCGACCGGGGCATCACGCTCGTCGGCAGTTCCGACCGCCCCGTCACGGACGGATCCCCGCTGCGAGCCATCCAGTTCATGGTCGAGCGCGCCTCCGAGTCCGGCCAGCTGATCGGCCCTGACGAGGCCCTCACCGTCGACGAGGCCCTGCGCGCCTACACCGTCGCCGGCGCGTTCGCCTGCCACTGGGACGACCGCATGGGAAGCCTCACCCCGGGCAAGCTCGCCGACCTGGTCGTACTCGGCGACGACCCCCGGCGCGTCGATCCGTCGCGCATCGGAGACATCGAGGTCGTCGCGACATACGTCGACGGCGGCTGGACCGGAAAGGCGGCATCGTGAGCCGGAAGACGACGGCTGTGGAGAGCTACGCGCACCTCTGGGACGACGGCAGGTCCCGGTATCGCTGGGTCATCTGGCACACGGCGGGGGAGACGCTGGTCTTCGACCGGGAGACCAACTGCCCGGCGGACACCGGCGACGAGTCGCTCCTGCCTGAGGTGCTGCGCAGGATGCGGGAGGCGGGCGTACCCGAGACCGAGGACTATCCGGGCCGCCCCTGTGGGTGAGCGAGACGCCGAGCACGCACCGGCAGGCCGATGCGCGAACAGTGAGGACCGACCTGAACTTTCGAAGTCAGTTGAGTCTCTGAGCTGCGCGAACGTGTCTCTTTGCGTCTTTCGGAGGGGAAACCCGTTCGGGGATGCCTGCCGGGTCGCAGCGGTGGACGAGGCTGTCGGAAACGAGCATTCGGTCCATGGCCGAGCGTGGAGAGCCACGCCGGGTGCCCACTCCGGGAGCCGGCGACCCGGCGAGCCGAACAGTCCACCAGCCGGATCGATACGAACGACCCACTGCGTGTCGGCCCCTGACAGGCGGTCGCCCGGTCGAACGCCAGGTGTGGTGACCCACGCCTGAGCCTCTCCGCGGAGGAGGTGGTGTACGTCGCGCGGACCGCCCCTGGTCCGACCGGGGGAGCTGCTCCGCTCAATGGCCCATCGGCGGCCGACCGGACAGGCGGCGCGGCCGGTGATCGCGTGACCTCAGTGCCGGGCCGGCTGCGGCCAGGCGGAACCGCAGCCGCGCAGCGAGGAGGCAGTGCATGGCGGATTCCACCACGGGACCACGGTCGGCTGCAGAGTTGATGCGTGTGCCGCGAGGGCGGACGGCACTGGTCGTCGGCACGAAGTCGGGCACGGGCACGGCCATGGGGCCAGGGGCGAACCGGCAGCACGGACTTGTCCGGCGCGGCGCGTCTCCCAGCGGGGGCCGGCGGATTCGATGCGCCCGATCCGATGGGTCACGTCCGGCGGTGCGCGCCGGCCACGTCACGCCGCTCTGGCCGTGATCGCGCGGTTCACCGTGACTACGGGGCGACCTCCACGCAGATCTGCCGACGCCTGCGTGCCCCTGCTCGACGGCCTTCTCGAAAGCCTCCCGGCAGTGCAACATCCAGCGGTGGAAACGGAGTTGAAGCTACTGCTCCAGTCGGTTCAGCGGGCGTTCCCGGGCCCGGACCGCCGAGTCGTCGCACAGTGGGTACCGGTAGGGGTGCCACCACAAGCGCTGCCCCTGATGCGATAGTCCTCCGGGCGCCCGCGCGGCGCTACACCCGCGCGCCGTGCACGTGCCGCGGCTCGGCCAGCAGACCGAAGATGACCAGCACGGACACCACCATCGTGCACAGGGACCAGAACGGGTAGACCGGGAGGAAGATCATCTGGCCGACGAGACAGAACGCTGCCAGACACATACCCGTCAGCCGCGCCGCTCTGGAACCCACGAGCACGCCGAGACCGGCCAGGGCCATCACGATGCCGATGGCGACCCAGATCCAGCCCCAGGCCGTGTAGTTGAGGATGAGCAATCGGTTGCCCTGGGAGTAGACGGT
Organism: Streptomyces canus; assembly: GCF_001514145.1. Lineage (GTDB taxonomy): Bacteria > Actinomycetota > Actinomycetes > Streptomycetales > Streptomycetaceae > Streptomyces > Streptomyces canus. Next base: position 174,729 of record NZ_KQ948656.1, on the reverse strand, counting down.
CGAGTAGTAGCCGTGATTGAAGATCGCCACGAAACCGTTGAGCAGGTTGAAGAGGGCACTGACCAAGAGCAGGATTCCGGCGAAGGCCACCCAGTGCGATCGCTCCATGGGGGGCACGGCACCATCCGGTGAGGACGTCTGTTGCTGCATGCGATCCATGAGATGCAGCATTATCCCGGGCCGCAATCGGTGGGGGCCCGTGGGAGTTCAAAACGACCGTCACCTCCGCATCGGGCGCATACCGAGCGGGCCGCGCTGTGGTGGAGTCGGAGGTCGAGCTGCGAACCGCCGCACCACCTGGCAGCTCAGCTGCCCCGCGGCGCGGCTGTGTCCTGCTCGGTGGGGGGTGCGGCGGTCGGCGGTGGGGTCAACCGGAGGGTGAGGACGTAGGAGACCACGACCGCCACGATCACCAACGGCATGACGGTGAGCCCATCTCGGCCCAGAAGCAGCGTGGCCAGCAACAGCGAGGTCATGGGCAACTTGAGCATCGCCGCCGACATTGCACCCACGCCCATCGCGAGCCCAGCGGTCACGTCGAGTCCGGGCAGGTGGGAGAGGGCGATGCCTCCGGCCGCGCCGACGAACATGGCGGGGAACACCGGGCCACCACGGAAAGCCGCCATGGACACGCAGTAGGCCACTGCCTTGCAGACGACGAGCGCTACCAGGGCGCCTGCCGAATACTGTGCGTTCGCGGTGAGAAGGGGACCGAGGCCGCTCTGCCCCGAGTACAGGACTCCCGATGCCGGGTGGCCGGACCACTCCGCGTAGAGCAGGGCGATCAGACCCACGGCGACGCCCGCGAGCACGGTGGCCGTCAGCCGTCGCGGTTCGACCAGTTTCAGCAGGCCGAGGGCGAGCCACCGGATTCCGACGCCCAGCAGAGCCGCCGCTGCCCCGATCACGAGTGCCCAGCCGAACCCGGCGGCATCCGGCGTGGCGGCATGGGGGACGTTCGGCAGCGTCAGCGAGTAGGTGCCCAGGCCGGTCCACGAGTCCAGGCCGGTGAAGATGAGCGCGCCAATGCCGGAGGCGAGCAGTCCGGGTATCAGGACGACGCCGAGCATCGCTCCAGCCAAGCCGGACGATTCCATGAGCAGGAAGGCTCCGAGCAGCGGTGAGCCGAGCAGGGTGCTGATCGAGGCGAAGCTCCCGGAGGCTCCCACCACGGCGGACGCCTGCTTCGGGAACGACTTCCGCGTCAGGCGCAACGCGACTACGGCGAGACCACTGCCCAGGGCGATGAGCGGGGCCTCAGGCCCGATGACCGCCCCGAGGCTGAGTGAGGCCAGCGCGGCGAGCGCCACGCCAGGCAGATTGACTGCCGGGGTCGGGCCCGAGGCCACGAACCCGCGGGCCGGCTCGTGGCCACCGTTGCCGGGGAGGTATCGGACGATCGGACCGACAAGGAGCCCGGCCACGGCCAGCAGCGGCACCGGCCACCAGCTGGGCGTGCCATGGAAACCCAGGGCCTGGGGCAGGTCTGTGTAGGTGAGCGTCTGGAGCTTGTCGACGAGTGCGAGAAAACCGAAGGCGGCCGCCGAGATCGGGATGCCGACAACCGCCGCGATCAGGAGGAGAACCACGTATCCGCGGCTGCGGACGAGTGAGAGCGGGTCCGTGGCGGCTGCGGGGGGCCTTTCCGTGTCAGGCTCGACCGGACGGCTCGCAGAGTTCACGCTGATACCTCCATCGTGAGCACGTCACACCGTGAAAACCACAGCGCCGAGCACCGCTGCCACCGGGTCGTCCGCTCCTCGAGAGCGGCGCGGCCCGCTTGGTTTGGAGCAGCAGTTGTCTCCTGCGACATCGCGACTCTCCCGGACGTAACGTTGACCGTGATCGTCTGGTGGCGGGGGCCAGTACAAGGCGACGATCAGAGCACACAGCGCGGACTCGGTTCCCGTCCACGCGCTCGCCCTCAAGACCGATCATGGTGGGCAGTGCCCGATTCGGCATCACGGCACTGCGACGGGTAGGCCGCGGTCGGTGCGCAGCCATGACGGGGTGTCGTATGCCCTTGGGGTTGACCAGCTTGGAGAGCTGGACTGTGGGCGGGTCACGAGCAGGTGGACGTGGTCCTCCATGCCGTTGAACTGCTCCGGTTCAGCCTCGAAGTCCTCGCAGACTTCTCGCATGATCTGTTCACAGCGGGTGAATATTGCTTGCGCGAGTAATTTCTACGTATCCTGCGGGAATGCGAGACGACGACGCCTCCGCCCTGACCGACGGCGAGCGGAGCCTGATCAGGGCGCTCCGCCCGGCGATGGCGGCACTGATGCGAGACTTCGACGACGACCTGCAGCGGTTTCAGCGGATGAGTCACGCCGAGTACATCGCGTTGATGTTCCTGTCCGAGGCGCCCGAGCACACCATGCGGCTGAGCGACCTGGCGGAGCTGTGCCAGCAGTCCGCCTCTGCTGTGGGGCGCACCGTCAAACGTCTCGAAGCCGAGGGGCTCGTCCGGCGGCAGCAGTCCGTCCATGACGCCCGTTCGTTCAATGCCACCCTGACCGAGGCCGGCGTGGCGCGCCTGGAGGAGGCCGTGCCGGTACACGTGGCCAGCGTTCGCCGGCACTTCTTCGACCAGCTCGAAGGGGTCGACCTCGGCAAGCTCGCCCTCGCGTTCCAGCGGATCGCCCAGAAAGGCTGACCTCGCAAGGGGGGCGAGGCCGCGTTGGCTTCGCCCCCCTTGCCGTACCGTTTCGTGGTCAGTGGGTCAGTGCTCAACGGCCTTCTGAGCGAGGGCGGTGAACATGGCCGTATCGGCGTAGGCGCCGTTCCATACGGCGGTGAGGCGTTCGATCCTGCCCCAGGCGTCGAGTTCGAGGGCGGTGATGCCGCGGGGGACGGGGCCGTGGGTGGTGGTCCATTCGTAGCCTCCGCCCGAGTCGTTGCCGAGCACATGCCGTACGGCGGTACCCGCGCCCATGTACGGCAGTATCGACGCGGCCTTCGTCAGGAAGGTGCGGATGCTGGCCTGGCTGGTGATCTGGATGTGGGCCGGTACGTCCTCGTAGACGGCGTCCGTGGAGAACAGCTTCATCGCCGCCGGGATGTCACCGGCCCGTAGTGCGGTGGCGAGGGCGGTGGCGACGCGGCGCATCAGCGGGGACGCGGTCTCCCCGACGGTGGACTCCCGAAAGTCCGTGGGCCACTGGGCCGGGGGCTCCTGCTCCTTCTTCCAGCCGGCCACGCCGAACTGGCGGGCGTCCCAGTAGTCGACCCAGCGTTCGATCCTGCCGTGGCGGTCGAAGTTCACCGCGCCGAAGTTGCGGACCTGGCCGGGACCGAACATGCCGGGGGTGTCGGTGAACACGAGGATGGCGCTGGTGGTGTCCCCGAGTAGCCGGGTGGGGTAGGACCTGCTGTCCGCCGGCCAGCTCGGGTACCACCCGGCCAGCGCGGTGCGCATGTCCTGCCACCGGTACCAGTGCCAGCCGAGAATCGCGTCGATGTAGGTGAACCGCTCGCGGGAGAAGTAGGACATCTGCCAGTCGAGGTTCTTGTCGCTCTTGGCCTGGTAGTAGCCGCGGATGTGTTCCACCAGGGCTCGCGTGGCATGGGAGGTGTCGGGGACCACGTCGACGCCGTCGACGTACTGAGAGCCGCCGCGTGCCCGGGTGTCGGCCCATGCGGCTGCCGTCGGCAGCAGGGACGTCCCGGCGATCGCGGCTGTGCCGATGGCGGCACCGCGCAGGAGTAGACGCCGCGTGGTGCCGCGGCCGGCTTCGGAGGGGTGGTCTTGCATGGTGTGTCTCGATTCGATGTGGAGGGAACGCCGACGCCTGGTCGGCCGGAAAGCCGCACCAGCCGTGGGGCCGGGGCGGACGACAGGGGAGCGACCGTGAACGGGCTTGAGAGCCGGCTGCGGTCGTATCAGTGAGCGCCGACCTCGCCGTGGCCGTCCCAGGGGCGGACGAGGCCGACGAGGCAGAGCGCGGCCAGGGCCAGCGCGATGAGCATGATCAGGCCCATGGGGAGCGAACTGCTTTCCCCGAAGGGTCCGACCCGGTGTCGGCGATCAGCGGCAGGCGCCGCCCGACGACGTCGCTGAGCGGACCGATGACGAGCTGGCCGACGACGACCCCGGCCAGGAAGGCCGTCAGGGTGAGCTGCACTCCTGACCCACCGGCGTGCAGTGAGGCACTCATCGCGGGGAGCCCCGGGACATACATGTCGATCGCCAACGGGCCGACCGCGGTCAGCAGCGCCAGGGCGAGCAGCAGCCCTCTTCTGCCACCGCTGTCGACGGGGGCCCGTGCGGCGGCCGGCCGCTCCACGGAGGGCCGACCGTTTTCGTTGCTGTGAGTCATATCCCCAGCCCTACAGGCAACTTACTCGCGCACGCAAGTAAAAATATTACGTGCGCAAGTAAATTTCAGTCATGGGGACCCCGTGGGGCCTTGATTGCTCGCGCGCGCAAGCTCATTGTTGTGGGCGCAAGTAAGTAATCTGCTCCAGAGAGGCCGTCATGGTCACAACGCACACGCACGCCACCGGACATCAGGTGAGGGGCCGCGCCTCGGAGCTGTCCGCCTTCGGCGTGCTGATCCTGCTGGCAGGCGCCTTCCTGCCGATCATGGACTTCTTCATCACCAATGTCGCTCTGCCCAGCATCGATGCGTCGCTGCACGCGTCGGCGTCCTCGCTGGAGCTGGTGATCGCCGGATATGGCGTGGCCTACGCCGCCCTGCTGGTCCTGGGCGGTCGGCTGGGCGACCGGTACGGCCGGCGACGGCTGTTCCTCGGCGCGCTCATCGGCTTCGTCCTTGCCTCGCTGGCCTGCGGACTCGCACCGGGCGTCGGCATGCTGATCGCGGGTCGGATCGTCCAGGGTGCCACCGCGGCGCTGCTGGTGCCCCAGGTGCTGGCTACTTTCCACCACACCCTGGAGGGCGAGCACAAGGCACGCGCCCTGGCGCTGTACGGGGCCACCTCCGGCATCGCCGCGGTCGTCGGCCAGCTGGTGGGCGGGCTGCTGGTCAGCGCGGACATCGCTGGAACGGCCTGGCGGCCGATCTTCCTGGTCAACGTACCGATCGGGATAGTGGTCCTGCTGGTCGCCGCCCGCATTGTGCCCGCCACGCGCTCCGAACACCCCGTCGGTATCGACCTGCCCGGCACGTTCCTGTTCGCCGCCACGCTCGTCGCCCTGCTCGTCCCGCTGACCGAGGGGCACTCACTCGGCTGGCCCTGGTGGACCTGGCTGCTGCTCGCCCTTGCCGTCGTCCTGGGCGCCGTCACCTACGTCGTCGAGAAGGCGGCAGAGCGGCGCGGTGAGGTGCCGCTGCTGCCGCCGTCGCTGCTGCGGCTGCCGTCGATGTCCCGCGGGCTGGTCATGGTGCTGGCCTTCAGCATCGGCTTCGGGGCGTTCATGTTCGTCTTCGCGCTGACCGTGCAGGATGGGCTGCACGCCGACGCCCTGCACGGCGGCCTGGCGATCCTGCCGATGGCCCTGCTGTTCTTCGCCGGATCCGTCCTCGCCCCGCGCCTGATCTCCCGCTTCGGACGGGCCGCCCTGTCCGCGGGCGCCGTACTGCAACTGGCCGGACTCGCATGGCTGGTCGCGGTGCTCGTCGCCGACTGGCCGCACGTCTCCCTGTGGGTCATGGCCGCCCCCCTGGCACTGACCGGCGCCGGACAGTCGATGCTCTTCGCGGGCCTGTTCCGCAGCGTGCTCACCGACGTGCCCACCCACCTCGGAGGCATCGGCAGCGGCGCGCTGATCACCCTGCAGCAGAGCGGGCTCGCGCTCGGCGTGGCCACGCTCGGCACCCTGTACATCGGCCTCGCGCCGCACGGTGTCTCCCACGCCTTCGCCACCGTCGAGTACGTCCACATGGGCATCGTGGCCCTCCTCGCCGTCGGCGTGGCCGCACTGCCCCGCTTCACGCAGACCACCTCCCGCACTCCCGTGGTCGAAGCCTGAGAGCGGGACGGAGGAAGCCATCATGACCACGACCGAACGAACCCCGGAAGGGGTGGAGTCCGCGGCGGACCGTCAGGCCGCATTCGCATCCGCCCTGGAGCACCGGGACGCTCGCCGCCGCGGAGCCGAACCTGCACCCTGACACCTACTCCATCGCCGTCAAGCCCGGCACGGAGGTGCGCGGCTACATCCACAAACTCGACACCGCGCTACGGCCTTTGGGCGTCAGCGCCCAAAGTGACCAGTTCCAGGGCAAGAGCGATGCGATCCTCGCCCTGGACGCGCTGACCGCCATCCTCACACTGATGCTCGTCGCCACCGCCGGGCTGGGCGTGCTGAACGCGGTCGTGCTCGACACCCGCGAACGCATCCACGACCTCGGCGTCCACAAGGCGCTGGGCATGACACCTCGACAGGCCGTCACCATGGTCATCGCGTCCTTCGTGGTGATCGGCCTGATCGGCGGCGCCACCGGCGTTCCCGTCGGGGCGGCCCTGCAGGCGACGATCGTGCCCGCCATGGGCCACAGCGCAGGAATCAACATGCCCGCCTCGGTCTATCACCCGACCGAACTGGTCCTGCTCGGACTCGGCGGTCTGCTCATCGCCGTCCTGGGCGCCTTCCTGCCCGCGGGAAGGGCCGCCCGGACCCGCACTGCCACCGCCCTACGCACCGAATAGAACCGGAGCTCGAAACAAAAGTGCTGGGCTGCTGTCCGCGAGGAACACGCGGACAGCACCCGATGCTCTAGGTTGCGACGATGCCTAGCGTTGGCTGCCACCTGCCGAAGCGCCGCGCTGCGAGTGTCGGCAAACGAACGTCTGCCGACACTCGGGGTGGCGATCACGAACCTGCAGGTGGGCAGTGTCGGCAACTCGCGTCGGATATCAACGTCGGAGAACGATCCTTCGGGTAGTTTCCGACGATGCTCATTGGCTAGGCCTCGGAGTCCTGGCCCAGACACCAGCCGCAAGGTAGCGGGTGTCACGCGCTCGCCGCCGTGGCGGCCCTCTCGTCGTGCTCGCGCAGCATCCGCATGACGGTGGCGGGTGAGGGGTGCTGGCCCTTCTTCCTGCCGGTGGTGATGACGAGCCGTTTGGCGATGTCGCGCAGGCTCATCTCCTGATCGCGCAGGTCGAGGGCCATGGACAGCATGTCCTCGTCGGTGACGCCCGCGCCGCCGATGGTCTTGCCACGCTTGCGGGCGGACTCATGGCCTTCGAGGGTGCGGTCGCGGATGTACTCGCGCTCCATGCCGGACATGGCCGCGAGCACGGTGAACACGATCCCGGAGGGGTCGTGCGAGCCCTGCAGCTCCCCGGTGAGGAACTCCAGGCCCACGTCGCCCGCCTTCAGCTCCTCGGCGAGCATGGCGAGTTCGATGCCGCGGCCGAGCCGCTTGTGCTCGTGGACGACGAGGGTCACAGCGACGCCGGAGGAACGGATCTCCCCGGCGAGCTTCACGGCGGCCTCCAGCTCGGGGCGCCGGGTGGCGCGGGTGGAGATCTTCTCCGAGAAGACCCGCGTCAGCCCGGCCTCGGCTAGGGAGTCGAGCTGCGCGTCGAGTGACTGCCGGGCGGTCGAGGCCCGTGCGTAGCCGAGGCGGACGTGCCCGGCCGGTTGGGCGCCAGCGCTCACCGGCCTGGGCAGCTCGGTCCACATCGACCCCGGCTTGCGTACGGCCGGGGTCGGCACGCTGAGTACCTTGGCAAGTTGGGGCACGAGGCGGAAGCGGGCGGTGTGGTACTGGATGGCTACCATGCCCTTGCCGGTCCGGCACGGGGAGACTGCGGGGGCCGCGCAGGTGGACATCGGACAGTCGCGCGATTCCACGCGATTGAAGTCGTCGCTCACGCCTCGGAGCGTTTCGTGAGGGTGTTTCAGGAATCCAGTCGTTTGCAACAACTCATGAAACATGATCACTGCAGGTGGACCGCCACACGGCACGGTGTTTCACAGGCGATCACCTATAAAACGTCGACCTCGAATTGAGGACATCGAGGTTGAGGTATGACGGACTGCGGCTGGGACTGACAACGACCATGGGTCGCAGGCTGTGGTGGGGTGACGTGTGGCCGCAGGCGTACGCGAGCCCGGCTCGGATCGAGCGATCCTGGCCGGGCCGCGATGGGTGTACGGATCAGTTGGCCATGCCGGCGAACATGCCGGGCTGGTAGGAGCCGCCCGGGTTGCGCATGATCACGTTGAGCCGGTTGTTGGCGTTTATCATGGCGATCAGGGAGGCCAGTGCGGCGATCTGATCGTCGTCGTAGTGCTCGCGCACCCGGGTCCAGGTCTCGTCCGACACGCCGGGGTGGGCGTCGGCGAGGCGGGTGCCTTCCTCGGTGAGCGCCAGTGCGGCGCGTTCGGCCTCGGTGTACACCGTCGACTCACGCCAGGCGGCGACCATGTTGATACGGGTCGCGTCCTCTCCGGCCGCCGCTGCGTCCTTGGTGTGGTAGTCGACGCAGAAGCCGCAGCCGTTGATCTGGCTGGCCCGCAGCATCACCAGGTCCTGGGTGCCCTGCGGGAGCGGCGACTGGACGATCGCCAAGGCGACGTTGTAGATCCGCTTGGCGATCTTGGCGCCGAGCTGGTTGGCCATCAGGTCGAAACGGGCTTCCATGATGTGGTTCCTCACTCATGCCGTGGGGTGTCGCGGGGCTTGTTCGCACGGTGCTTGACGCTCGGGTGCCGGAGGCTGCTTGTGGTTATCCGAGTTGGCCTGGCTGGTAGTCGCCGCCGCGCTGGCGGACGATGACGCCCATGCGGTTGGTGGCGTTGATCAGGGCGATGAGCATCACCAGGTCGGACAGCTGGTCCTCGTTGTAGTGCTGGGCGGCGTTCGCCCATGCGTCGTCGGTGACGCCACCGGCGGCATCGGCGATGCGGGTGCCCTGTTCGGCCAGTTCCAGGGCGGCGCGCTCGGCGTCGGTGAAGACCGTGGACTCGCGCCAGGCCGCGACGAGGTTGACGCGGGTAGCGCTCTCCCCGGCGTGTGCGGCGTTCTTGCTCCACACGTCGGTGGCGTAGCCGCAGCCGTTGATCTGGCTCGCGCGCAGCACTACCAGCTTCTGGGTCGCGGCCGGCAGCGTGGATTCCTCCAGGATCGTCTTGCTCGCCTTTCCGAAGTACCCGGCGGCCTTGGCGGTGGTCGTGGTCGGGTTGCTGAAGAGGTTCAAACGGGCGGTCATGACCTGCTCCTTGGTGTTGGTGGCATCAAGACGCCGGTGGATCGCGTCTTGTGACGTCCCTTCGGGATGACGTGGTCCGGATGTATTGCTCGGGTCGCCGGTCTCGTCGGGCGCCGGTCCTGCGCTACGAGGGGGCGATCAGGTTGTGCGTCAGCGGCGCGGGCGCTGTGCCCGGTGGGGCGCGGCTGCTCGGGGCCGTTGTGCTGCGGGTCACGGCGCGGTCTTGCGCGGGTCTGCGGTGATGAACAGGGCGGCCAGGACCGCAGTGCCGAGCATGATGCCCAGTGCCCAGGTCGCGGCGGTGGCGTAGCCGTGCACGGTGGCGTCCCGGAGGGCGTCTGCGCCGTCGTGGCCGGCCAGGTAGGCGCTGGTGGCGCTGGCCGCAATGGTGTTGAGCAGTGCGGTGCCGATCGAGGCGCCCGTCTGCTGGGCGGTGTTGACGGTCGCGGAGGCGATGCCGGCGTCGTGGGGTGCGACTCCGCTGGTGGCCGTCGCGACGGCGGGGCCGAACAGTGCGCCGATGCCGAGTCCGAGGAGCAGCTCGGCGGGCAGGATGACGGCGATGTAGGGGCTGTGCGGGGTGAGTTGGGTGAGGAGGGCGAGCGAGCCGGCCGCGCAGAGCAGTCCGGGCACGATCAGCAGCCGGGGCGGCAGCTTGGGGAGCAGGCGACCGGACAGCTGGGTCGCCGCCGTCACGTTCATCGCGACCAGCGGGAGCATGGCGAGGCCGGTCCTGACCGCGGAGTAGCCCATCACGGACTGCAGTTGGTAGGTGAGGAAGAGGAAGACCCCGAACAGTCCGAGCGTAGCCAGTGTGACGGTGGCGAGAGCCGCGCCCCGGTTGCGGTCCGTCAGGATCCGCAGCGGAAGGAGGGGAGTGCGTAGCCGGGCCTGGGTGATCCCGAACGCCAGGAGCAGGGCGGCGGCCACGGCCAGGCAGAGGAAAGGCCGCGCCGTGTGCCATCCGTGCTCGCCGGCCTCGGAGAACCCGTAGACCAGAGCGGCGATGCCGCCGCAGCCGGTGAGCGCTCCCAGGACGTCGATCCGTGCATCGGTGCGTCCGGGCAGATCGGGCAGCGTGGCGATGGCGCCGAGCGCGGCCAGCAGGGCGATGGGAATGTTGACGTACATGCACCATCGCCAGTCGAGGTAGCTGGTGATCAGCCCGCCGCCGACCAGGCCGATTCCGCCGCCTGCGGTCAGCACCCCGCTGTAGATTCCGATGGCCCTGGCCCGTTCGGCCGGTCCGGGGAACACCGCCATCAGCAGCGCGAGGGTCGAGGGGGCCAGAAGTGCCGCGAAGACGCCCTGCCCGACGCGGGCGGCGACCAGCATCCAGCCGGAGCCCGCCATCCCGCCGAAACCGGAGGCCACGGCGAAGCCGAGGACGCCGGCGATCAAGGTGCGCCTGCGGCCCAGCCGGTCGGCAATCCGGCCGCCGAGCAGGAGCAGCCCGCCGAAAACCAGGGTGTAGGCCGTGATGACCCACTGCCGGCTCGCGTCGGACATGCCCAGATCCTGCTGGGCAGTGGGCAGCGCGATGGTCACGATGGTCGTGTCCAGCACGATCATCAACTGGGCGAGCGCGATGGCCGTCAGCCCCCACCAGCGGCGCGCATGCAGCGGGGCCGGATCAGCACTCCATGTACCCTTCGCGCTCTTCGTCTTCTTGCCTGTTTCGTTCAGCATGGCGAACCTCCCTTGTGGAGTCGTGTGCTGGCACTCGCATTCATTACCTGCCGACAGGTAAAGTTGGCGATGAGATGAAGCTAGCCCATTGCTTGCCGATCGGCAAGCAATGGGGGTGGGTGGCCTTTGTGGGCCCGCCCACGGGCCGGCTGAGAAGACAGCAACGAAGGGACTCCCATGGCAGGCCGCCGCACCGACACCCGTAAGCGCGCCCAGCGCGTAGCTCTTCAGCTCTTCAGCGAGCACGGGTACGACGGCACCTCGCTGCGCATGATCGCGGAGCAGCTGAACATCACCAAGGCGGCCCTCTACTACCACTACAAGTCGAAGGAGGAGATCCTCGCCGCCGTACTGGCCGACTTCTCCGCCGCGGTCGCCGAACTCACCGACTGGGGCAAGCAGCAGCCCGCAGGACCCGAGACCCGGCGCGAACTCCTTCGCCGCTACGCCGAGCTGACAGCCGGTGGCATCACGGCCGCGGCCCGCTTCGTGCAGGACAACGAGCCGGCGCTCCGCAACCAGCCGCTCGCGGCCGAGGTGCAGCAGCACGTCATGACGCTCTTCGAGCTTCTGGCCGGGCCCGGCGCGCTGTCCGGTGACGGGGACCCGGTTGCATCGCTGCGTGTCCGCCTGGCCATCACCGCACTGCACCTGGCAGGCGACGAGGCCGATCGAGTGGAAAACGGAGGCCCGGAGCTGATCGATGCGGCGCTCGGCATCGCCTGCGACTTGATCGATCCGCCGTCTCCCCGGCCAGCTGGCTAGTACCGCAGTTGCGGTGCTCCGCCCGTCCTGGTCAACAACCTGGCCTCGATTCTGCTGGCTGAAGGACCTTGATACCGACAGAGTCCGCCGCAGTACGAGGGCCGGGCACGGCGACGGCCGGCCCCGCGCCGCGACGAGTACCTTCTCGACCCGGGTACGGCCCGGCGGCTCGATCTTCCGGGCCCGGCACTCCACTAGCAGAGCCTCGCGCTGCCGGTCCTCCACCAGCTCGACCGGACAGACCTCCACGGCAGGCCACTCGGCCAGCGCCTTCTCGTCCGCAACCATCGACGGCCTAAATCCCAGGGCCTCACGGATCTGCTTGCGGTGGCACTCAGCAGTCCGGCCCACCAGCGTGTACTTCGCGAAGTCGATGGCCGGGACCTTGACCAGATCCGCGACGTACTCCACCGCGGCCGCCGGCGGGACCTCTTCCAGCACATCGGGGAACCGGCCTTCCAGCTAGAAGAACTTCAGCAGAGGCTGAAGCCGAGCCGGGTCGTCCCGCTCTTGTTCGCCACCAAGTTCCAGTCGCCGTCTACCAGCGTCCAGTTCGCCAACAGCTCTTCTGGCGACCACTCTTGCCGCCCGCCCGCCCCTTTGGCCTCGATCACTCGATCAGACCAACGACGACGCCCAGGACCGGGAAACGGGGCACGTCCGGCTACCCGAGACCTACTTTGCGGCTGGTATCTGAGCTAGGACTCCGGGGCCGGCTACTGCCGCACATCGACGGCCGACCAGAACCCCGATCATCAGATCGACGCACTACTCCGCCATGGCGTCGACCGCGACAACATCCACGTCGATGTCGCCAGCGGCGCGAAAGCGTCCCGCCCGATGCTGGATCTCGTCATGCAGCTGCTGCGTGAGGGCGACACGTTGAAGGTGACCCGGCTCGACCGGCTCTCCCGCTCGGTGCTGCACCTGGTGACCCTCGGCGCCGAGCTGCGCGAGCGGAGTATCGGGCTGCACGTCATTGAGCAGGGCATCGACACCGCCACCATGGAGGGCCGGGCGATGTTCGGGATGCTGTCCGTACTCGCTGAGCTCCAGCGGGAGCTGATCGTGGCGAACACGAACGACGGGCTCGCCTCCGTGCGGGCCCGGGGGCGGGTCGGTGGGCGTCGGCCGAAGCTCACAGCGGACCAGGCCGCGCTTGCCCAACGGCTCTACGACGAGCGGGAGAAGACCGTCCAGCAGATCGCCGACATGTTCGGCGTCCCCCGGTCGACGGTGTACGGGCACCTCGACAAGACCAAGACCGTCCCCCGCCAGCCGAAGAAGACCGTCACGGTAAAGCCCTGAAAGCCACCGGCGGGTTACTTGTTCCCTGGTGTCCGAGCTAGGACTACGGGGCCAAGACCACTGCCACGACGCCCTGAACATCACTGACCCTCGCCGTTTGCGGCTGGTGACACAGTTCTTACTGGCACCCCGAACTGACCCGCACCGACCGCCGCTGGGAGCACCGGCCGGGCTGAGATCGGATGCCCGGCCGATACCGCGCTGAACCACGACCGGTCGGCCTCGACGCCATGTTCCTGTCGGCGTACACCTCAACGTGCTCAGCCGCGTATGGACTCACGTGCTCAAATCCTGGCCCGACTGACCAAGAGAACCTGAGGGGCGGTTGCGCTCTCAGTGACCGGCTGTGGTCGCCCGGCGATGGGTCGAGCGGATGAGGACGGAGACCAGGGCAGCCAGGTCTGCCGCGCCGGCGGCGTCGTCCGCGTAACGGGTGGTCTGCAGAGGGCCGGCCTGATCCAGCCGAACTCCCTCCAACTCCAGGACATAGGCGAGGGTGAGCATGGCAAGGCGGGCGTTGCCATCAGGGAAGGGGTGAAACAAGGCCACGTCCAGGTAGGCCCTGGCCGCACGGGAGGCCGGCGGGACTCTCGGGTCAGCGCTCTCGCGCAGACAGTGTTCGAAGTCCCGCTGGGTGTGCGGCGTAAGTGCGTACCGTTCCCGGCCACGCTTGGCCAAAGCATCGCCTTGTCGGAACGCAACCTCAGGCAGGCCAAGAACAAACCGCTGCCATTCCGCCAGAAGCGCACAGGTGAGGGGGCGCTGACGAGATGCGTCTGCGCGCGACTGAGCCAGCGCCGTGAGCAATCGGTCGCCTCGAGCAGGATCCGAGGTACGGTTCCCCGCATCGCACCAGATGCCGAAGCCGTCCACGGCCGCCTCAACCGGGGCCGGCGTCTCACCGACCGTGAAGGCCCAGTCGATCTGGTTCCTGACATGGCACCAGGCAGCCAAGGCGTCAGCGGTCACGGTAAGGCTGCTCTCCGGTCAGGCCTACGGCAAGATCCTCTCCGACCGCGTCGACCAAGGTCCGCGACGGTGTCGTCCAGCTCATGAACCGTCCACCAATCGCGGCGTCGACCGCGTCCTTTGCGGCCTCGGGCCCCATGCCCGTGGACGAGAGGAACCATGTCAGCACCGTGCGGCAGAGCCCGTACCAGCCGCATTCGGCGCCCGTGCGGTCCACGACCACCGTCACCAGCCGGGTGGTCGCCCGTTCCAGGTGCCAGCTGCGTTCCTCGGCATCCGCCCCGGCGGGCGGCGCCAACTGCGCGAACCGCTCGGCCAGCTCCTCCAGCCAGTCGCGCCACTCCAGCAGTGACGCGACCACCTTGGCGGCTGTCGCTTCGGGCTCGCCCACGGAATGGGAGTCGCAGCACCAGCTGGTGACGACGCCACCGCCGCCGCCCTCGCCGACCGCCCAGTGCCATCCGCAGGTCCATCGGCCGTAACGGGCTGCGAGAAGTGCTGTGACCTCGGTGGTGAAGCGATGTCTCTCTTCCCACTCGGCACCGGCAGGAGGAATCATCGAGGCGATCACTGCGGCGAGCTGAGAGCCCTCCTCATCGTCCCAGTCGAAGGCAATGCGGTCGGGATCGACGGCAGACCACGCCAACCAGGCCGGAGCGAGCTCGTAATCGACGGCCGTGGCGTTCCTCCAGAATCGGGGGCAGGGCAACTGAGCGATCGTGCCAAAGGTTTGAGGCTTTGTCACACAGTTTCCGGCGCCGCCGATCTACTGTCCTGGCGCCTGTACGCGGCTGAGCACTTGGGGTGTATGCCGACAACTCCATCCACCCACCCCCCTCTCAAGCCTTAACCGCGACCGCGATTCAGGCGCGGTCGTGGAGTGTGACCTGGTAGCCGTCGGGGTCGGCGAAGGTGAAGGTCCGACCGAAGGGGCCGTCGATCGGTGCGGAGACGATGGTGTGACCGTCGGCGACGAGCGCGTCGTGGATGGCCTGCACGTCGCTGGCGTGGAGCCAGATCGCGACACCGATACCGGGCTGAGCGACGGATGCGAGGTCGGTGCCGGGAATGACGTCGCGGAGTGCGAACGCGATCGGCTTCGTCTCGAAGACGACGGCGTGCGGAGGTCCGGCCGGCGAGCGGACGAGGCCCAGGTACTGCTCGTAGAACGCCTGCGAAGCGTCGAGGTCGCGCGCTTGGAGCGAGATGAAGTCGGGACCGGTGGCGGGCATGGCGATGCTCCTTCTCTTCGTGTCAGCTTTCTGACACAGGTCAACCTATGTCAGAATGCTGACATGAATCAAGACGGTGTCGACCTTGAGACGTCACTGGGCTACCTGCTGAAAGAGGCGTCGAGCGCGCTCCGCGCGGCCATGGAGGAGGTGCTGCGGCCGCTCGGGATGAACGTGACGCGCTACTCCTGCCTCGAACTGCTGGCTCAACGACCGGGCTTGTCGAACTCCGAGCTCGCACGGGGCGCGTTCGTGACACGGCAGTCGATGAACGTGCTGCTCCAGGCACTGGAACGAGAGGGCTACGTCACCAGGCCTGCCGAGGCACCCGTCGGAAAGGTTCTTCCCACGCGGCTCACGCCTCGCGGACGACGGAGCCTCGAGAAGGCGACCGTAGCGGTCCGGTCCGTCGAGGTCAGAATGCTGGCCGGCATGACCGAGACCGAACAGTCGGACGCGTTCCGGAGCCTGCAGAGCATGATCCATTCCCTGCGGAAGGGCAACGACGGTGCATAGCCCGTTCCCGGGCGCACGTCTCGTCACGCTCGGACGGGAGTGCAGCCGAGCGTGAGAATCCGTGCGGGCGTCCTCGAGCTTCGGTGTGGGAGGCCGCCCCGGGAACATGACCAGGGCGATGTCCCTACCGGCTTCGTGGGGGATTGTTCTACTGCGTCCTTGTGCTGTTGGGCCAGGTGGGGTGGCGCGCTGTCCGGTTGGGCTGCGCTACATCCTGGTCATGCAGACAGCCGCCGCGACATCAGCCTGTGCCGCCGCCGTGCAGGCGGGGAGTGCTCCGCGAACCAGTTGCCGGCTGGTGTCCAATCGCTGGCGAAGCCTCACGTGGGGTTGCGCTCCCACCGTGCTCGGCGTGCGGTGAGAGGGACATGCTCCCGCCCGACTTCCCGCCGTCCGGCGCGGTGACGGACTACCTCCACACCTGGCGCGACGACGGCAACGACCAGACGGAAGAGTGACCTTGTGCCACCCGACTTGTCCCGTGGAAGCTCCGCCATCTTGAAGTGGCTGTCAGCGGGGTGGCCTGACCTCGTTTCGGGTGCTCGTGCTGGTCGTGGGCGGCTGTCTGTGATGTAGATCGTCTGGTACGGCGGTTTGGCGATGAGTTCACCGTCCTCCGACGGTCTACCCAGCAACACGACCGTTTCGACAGGAGCGCCATGTCGACCATCCAGCCAGTGATCTTGACTGCCGACCACGACGTCCTGCTCGGCTTCTATACGAAATTGTTCGGCGCCGAAGAGATCTTCCGCGTGCCGGAGGAAGGCCCGGTCTTCTACCTCGGACTGCGCATCGGCGACACCGACCTCGGGCTGGTGGCCAAGGCGACCCTGGGGGACCGGGAGGCGCCGCGGATCTTGCTCAGCATCGGTGTCGACAACGTCGATGAGACGCTCGGCCGGGTGACGGCGCTGGGCGGCTCGGTCCGCGGCGGCCCCAACGACATGCCGTGGGGACAGCGCGTCGCTCACATCCAGGATCCCGACGGCAACCCGTTGAACCTCACCCAGCCGATCCCGGCTCAGTGACGCTGTTCAGGGGTGCTTGCGCTGGGCCTGGGCTGCCTGCGGTAGGGATCAGTCGATTCCGCCAAGTAGCCCATCGTGGCCGTGTTCGCGAGGATGGGGAAATCCCGGACGAACTCCGAAGCCGCTGCACGTTGTCGCGTATCTCGGTGTTCTTGAGGAGCCGTTCCGTGGCGGCAACCAGGGCTTCGGGGGCGGGGGTGGCGGTCTGCAGGTCGATCCCGAGGCCTGGGTGGGCGAGCCGTGCGAGGTTCGCGGGCTTGTCCTCGGTGACTCCGGCGGCGGTGACCGGCACGCCGGCGGCGAACGCCTGGTGGATGCCAGCCGGCGCCACTGTTGATGTACGCGTCGGCTTTCGGCAGCAGGACGTCGAACGGGATGTACTCGGAGACCCGCGCGTTCGCCGGCGTCGCCCGGGCGGCTGCGTCGACCATGGCCTCAAGCCAGGTTCGAGCGAGCCGGGTGGCATGGGCCCTGATGTCCTCCGGCGCCCCGAAGGCTCGTGAGCACGGCCGCCGCCATGGCGGGCTTGCCGTCGGGGAAGCGGTGGTAGAGGTATGCGGTCAGACCGTTGACGATCAGCGTCTCCGCCTCGTCCGGGTCGATTCCGTCGGGGACCTCGACCAGGTCGGCGCCGGCCAGCAGTGCGGCCGTGGCCCAGCGGCCGGTCTTGGTCAGCGCGGCGACCCGGCGGCCGACGAGGGTGCGGTCCACGCCGGGGTCAACGGCGTCGACGACGCCGACGAGGTCGTATCCGGGCACGAACGGGAACGCGAGCTGGCCGTAGTAGCGGAACCGGCGCATCGCGGTCTCCGCAAGGACACCGCTGTCGACTCGACTCGACTCGACCCGCACCAGCGCCTGGCCGGCCTCGAGTGCCGTCAGCGCCCGCCGCACCAGTTGCAGGCCGCTCGGGGCGACCTTGCCCGGCAGCACCATCTCGGTGGCGGCCGTGGTGCCCTCTGGGCAGTCGGCGTCCAGAGGCTGGTTTCCGAGGTCGGCCTCGACCATGTCGGCCCGGTCCTGGGCATGAAGATGTCCCCGCCGGCCCGGAGCCGCCGGGAACGGCACGCCGGCACTGTGTGCGCCGGTCGGAGCCCTGCTCGCCGACCCGGACGGGTCTATGACCGAACCTGCGCGCCGCCGGGGATCCGACCAAGGTGTGCAAGACACCTGAGAGTGTCGCGCCGGAATTTCACCGACGTCGATTCGGGCGCCTGTAGGAGGGCACGGCGTAGGCCGTCTCGGCGATGCGGGCTTCCGGCAGGTGTCCAGGCCGCCGCGCCGGAATGCGAGGCTGAGCAGCGAGTGACTCGAGCTGCAGAGCGGCGCGGCGATGGTGGGCGGCGTGGGCCCGCCGGATCCCTTCGGAGACCGAACAACAGTTACCGGCGACGCCCGAGCAGCAGCCCTCCGGCGACCAGCGCCGAGGCGAGACCGAGGAGGCCGACGGCGTGGGCCATGCTGCCGGTGGCCGATTCCAGGCCGATCAGGACGAGCGGGCAGATGAACTCGCCCGCGAAGAAGGCGGCCGTCCACAGACCGGTGCCGCGGCCCCGGTCGGCGTAGCTGAGCCTGGACATCGCGATGGTCAGCAGCGAGGGCAACAGCATGCCGGTGCCGAGGCAGTTGAGCACCGCACCGACGATCACGATCACCGGGCTGTTCGCCAGGGCGATCACCACGAAACCGGCCGCGCACAGGGCGAACACCAGGGGCAGCCTACGGTCCGGGCTGCCGGGCAGTCTGGTGAAGGCGATGGAACCGACCACGGTGGCGGCGCTGGCGACCGCGGTGGCCAGGCCGATGACGCCGGTGGACTCCACGCCCAGGTCGTCGAGCAGATAGGACATCTCGACGGGCACCGTGTAGAAGACCATCGCGCCGAACACGGTGAGCGCGCAGATGCCCGCCAGCAGGCGCACGGGGAACGGCCTTCTCTCGCCCGCGAGTTCTTCGGTTTCCGCGGCGCGGGCCGGTCGGGGCTTGGACAGGGTGAGCGCCATGGCGGGGGCCAGCAGCAGGCCCACGGCGTAGATCCAGAAGGGTGCGCGCCAGCCCGCCGAGCCGAGGGCGCCGCCGATGACGAAGAACGCGGTGGCGGAGATGGAGGCGCACATGGTCTGCAGGGCCAGGTAGCGTTCCCGTGTCCGACCGCTGTAGTAGTCGCCGATCAACGTGGTGCAGCAGGTCATGATGGCCGCTTCCGCGATGCCGACCAGCACCCGGCTGATCACGATGGCGCCGAGCGAGTCCAGCCACAGCGGGGCGCTGCCGAGCAGCGCGTACAGAAGCGTCGCCACGACCAGCAGCCGTACCCGGCCGAGGCGGTCCACGATGACGCCCGCGAAAGGGGCGAGCAGGGCGAGCGCGAGTGCGGGGACGGTCAGGACGACCGGGACGAGGGTCTTCACTCCGGGCACGGTCGCGAAGTGGTCCTGCATCTTCGGCAGGACCGGCGCGAGAAGGACGGCGCCCAGCACCGGCAGACAGCTGCCCGCCATCAGGAGCACGGCGCGCAGCGGCCCCGCGCTCTCGGTACTCGGGCGGAGGCTGTCGGCGGGCGCGGGTGGGGAAACGGGTCTGGACATGCCGAACTCCACGGGTGGTGGCAGGGGTGCGGCGCAGAACCGCTGCGGCTTGGCCACACAGCGGGGCACCGGCGCACCGGAGGGGACGCGCCCGGGACAGCGGGCGTCGGGGACTGCCCCGACTATGAGCCAGGCCGCTCCCGGCGACTACCCCTCGCGTGATCGATGTGCCGGATCCTCGCCATCCGTGCCACGGATGGGGCGGGGCTGCATGGCCGACGCCACGCGGGTCGCCGTGTCCCGCAGCCAGATGTGCCCCGCGTCGTGGGTGTGGACCGGGTGCCACCACAGCGCCTCCCGCAGGGGGACGGGCTCGTAGGGCGGCGTCATGATCCGTACCGGGGCGGTGCCGCGCAGGCGTTCGGCGAGGAGTGCCGGGACCAGGGCGATCCGGTGGGTGCCGGCGATCAGGAAGGGCAGCACCGTGAAGCTGTCGACGGAGACGCTCACCCGCGGTTCGATGCCGAGCATGCCGAGCTGGCGGACCGCCGGGGTGTCGTAGGCGCGCAGGTATGTCACCCACGGCAGCCGCGCCAGGTCGTCGAGGGAGAGACGGTCACCCACCTCGGGGTTGTCCTCGGCGACGAGGAAGACCCAGCCGTCCTCGTACAGCTCGGTGACGGAGAAGTCGCTGATGATGCCGTGCGGCATGATCACGCCGTCCAGGGTGCTCAGCACGGCACCGGCCACCTCGGTGATGCCGGGCGGAATCTGGACGAAGCGCATGCGGATGCCGGGCGCCTCACGGTCGAGGATCCGGGTGAGCTCGGCCCCGAAGACGGCCACCGAGTAGTCGCTGACGCCCAGGGAGAATTCGCGGGACTCCGTCGCCGGCTCGAAGTCGGCCTGGCTGGTGAAGAGGCGTTCCAGCAGGTCGCAGACGGTGGAGGTGCGGTCGAGCAGGACCTGGCCGAGGGCCGTCAGCTCGTAGTGGCCGCCGACGCGGTCGAGCAGGTCGTCGTCGAAGTGCCGGCGCAGCCGGGCGAGCGCGCTGCTCATCGCCGGCTGGCTCAGACCGATGCGCCGGCCGGCCCTGGTGACGTTGCGTTCCTCCAGCAGGGCGCGCAGGGCGACGACCAGATTGAGATCAAGGCTTGCCAGGTTCACGGCGGCACTCCAGCGTGCGAAGGCGTCGGCACTATAAGTCGGACGGATGACTGGCATCCAAATAATCGATTTCCCCTATCCCGAATGCTGCGGCCAGATTAGTCCCATCGCAATCAGGAGGACACGTCCGTGAAACCCGCAGCCACGTCCGTCCCTTTCGCCGGACCATTTGCCCTCGGCACCCTGTCCGCCCCTGACGGGGGCCCGTTTCCCGCCCTCGTCACGTCGGACGGCCGCGCCCTCGACCTGCGCACCGCCCTCGGTGAGCACGAGCTGACGATCCGCACGCTCCTCGAACGCTGGGACGAAGCTGTGCCCCGCCTGCACGCCCTCGCGAGGGACGGCAAGGCCGCCTGGAAGCCTCTCGAGGGCCTGCGGGTGCACGCTCCGGTGGAGCCCCGACAGGTCTTCCAGTCAGGTGCGAACTACCGTCAGCACGTGATCGACCTGGAGGTCGCCCACCGCGCCCCAGACGATCCCCGCACCGTCGAGGAGGCCCGCGAGGAGATCGCCGCTCTCATGGACCGGCGGGCGGCCGAGGACCTGCCGTACGTCTTCATCGGCCTGCCCAGCGCGATCACCGGGCCGTACGACGACGTACACCTTCCCGACTGGGCCGAAAAGCCGGACTGGGAACTGGAGTTGGCGGCCGTCATCGGCAAACCCGCCTACCGGGTGTCCACGGACGAGGCGCTGGAGTACGTCGCCGGCTACACCATCGCCAACGACCTCACCGACCGGGCCACCGTCTTCCGCCGAGACATGCCCGCCATCGGCACCGACTGGCTGCGCAGCAAGAACGCCCCCGGTTTCACCCCGCTCGGCCCGTGGATCGTGCCCGCCGAGTCGATCGCCGACCCCGGCGATCTGCGGGTCACGCTCAAACTCAACGGCGACACCATGCAGGACGAGTCCACCAAGGACATGCTCTTCACAGTCGCCAGACTGGTGTCGTACATCTCCCGGACTTCCCAACTCCTGCCCGGCGACCTCGTGTTGACCGGCAGCCCGGCCGGTAACGGCATCCACTGGGGCCGGCTGCTGCGCGACGGCGACGTCATGGACGGGACGATCACCGGGCTCGGCTCCCAGCGCACCCGATGTGTGGCGGAGGCGTCGTGAACCGCCACGATCCCGAGGGCGCGATCGCCGAGGCCGCCAAGACGTACTCCAACTGGGGCCGTTGGGGCGAGGACGACGTCCTCGGCACCCTCAACTTCCTCGACGAGGGCAAGCGGCGCGAGGGCGCGGCCCTGGTGCGGCGGGGCGTGAGTTTCTCGCTGTCGCAGCGGTTCGACATGGACGGCCCGCAGAAGGGCTGGCGGCGCCGCACCAACCCGGTGCACACCATGCTCGACACCGGCACCGACGCCGCCCTCGGCAACCAGGGCTTTCCGCACGGCATCGGCGGCGCCGACGACGTGATCGCGATGCCGCTCCAGTGCTCCACCCAGTGGGACGGCCTGGGGCACATCTTCGACCACGGCAAGGCGTGGAACGGCCGGGCGGCCGAGAAGGTCGTCACCTCCGACGGCGACCTGGTCACCGGCATCGAGCACATGGCGCCGCACGTCGCCGGGCGCGGCGTGCTCCTGGACATCGGACAAGTCCACGGGCAGAACGGCGAGTTGCCCGACGGGTTCGCCGTCACCGAGGAGCACCTCACCCAGGCCGCAGCCGCCCACGGGGTGCGGGTGGGCCGCGGGGACATCGTCGTCGTACGCACCGGACAGCTCAGCCGGGTCCGCCGCGACGGCTGGGGCGACTACGCGGGCGGCGCGGCACCCGGCCTGTCGTTCACCACGGCCGGCTGGCTGCACCGCACGGAGATCGCCGCGATCGCCACCGACACCTGGGGCTTCGAGGTGCGCCCGAACGAGTTCGAGCACGCCTTCCAGCCGCTGCACCAAGTCGTGATCCCCAACATGGGCCTGCTGATCGGCGAGATGTGGGACCTCGACACGCTCGCCGAGGACTGCGCGGCCGACGGCGTGTACGAGTTCTGGCTCACCGCCGCACCCCTCCCGATCACCGGAGCCGTCGGCTCGCCCGTCAACCCGATCGCCGTCAAGTAGCCCTCGCCCGGAGCAACCAGAGGAACACCCTCACCCGGAGCTACCCGAGGAACAAAGGACTTCCCCATGAGAACACCCCGCACCGTCCTGGTCGTCGGCGGCGGATCGGCCGGCAACGCCGTCGCGATCCTGCTGCGCAGGGCCGGACTGACCGTCGACCTCATCGAGGCCAGAGAGGACTGGAACGCCACCGCGGGTTCCGGTATCACCGTGCAGGGCAACGCCCTGCGGGTCCTGCGCGAACTGGGCGTGTGGGAGCAGGTGCGGGCCTCCGGGTTCGGCTTCGGATCGCTCGGCATCACCGGCCCGGACGGCACCGTCCTGCACGTCGTCGAGGACATCCGTACCGGCGGTGACGACCTGCCCGCCACCGTCGGCATGCAGCGCCCGCAGTTGCAGTGCATCCTCATCGATGCCGTCCGGGCGAGCGGCGCCTCGGTGCGCCTGGGCACCCGTGCCGAGAGCTTCGACCAGTCCGCCGACGGCGTGCGGGTGCGTTTCACCGACGGCAGCGAGGGCCGCTACGACCTGGTGATCGCCGCGGACGGCATGGGATCGAGCACACGAGCCGCGATCGGCATCGCCGACCGTCCCGTGCCGACCGGCATGGCCATCTGGCGCATCGCCGCTCCCCGCCCCGAGGGCCTCGAGCGCACCGACCTCGCCTACGGCGGCCCCGCCTACATCGCCGGTTACTGCCCCACCAGCCAGGACACGATCTACGCCTACGCCGTCGAGGGCAACCGCGATCGCGCTTCCATACCCCCCGAGAGCTACGCCGACGAGATGCGTGGCCTCGTGCAGGCGTACGGCGGCCACTGGACCGAGATCGTCAAGCACATCGACGATCCGGCGAAGGTCAACTACACGTGGTACCACCGGCTGCTGGTGGAGGGCTCCTGGCACCGCGGACGGGTCGTGCTGATCGGTGACGCGGCCCACAGCTGCCCGCCCACCCTGGCCCAGGGCGCCGCGATGTCCCTGGAGGACGCGCTGGTCCTCGCCGAGCTGCTCACCGGCACCGACGACTGGGACGACCAGCTGTTCCAGACGTACTACGAGCGCCGTATCGCGCGGGTGCGCCCGGTGGTGGACGCCTCCATGCAGATCGGGCAGTGGCAGCTCGACGGGGTGCACGACGCCGATGTGCCCGGCTTGGTCAACCGCATGTCGACCATGCTCAGGGACCTGCCGTGACCCCCCACCCGCCAACCGGCGACCAACCCACGACGAGCACTGACCCGCACCCCTGGCCAACGGTCGATGTGCACGCCCACGTCCTGCTGCCCGCTATCGAGGCACTGGTCGACGGCTCGCCGGGTCTCGCCGAAGCGAGGGCGCTCGACGCCCGTCGCAACGGACCGGCGGCGCTCGCCGTCAACGGGCCGATGGTGCGTCAGCGGATCCCCCGGCTCACCGACGCCGGGGTACGGCTGGCCGCGATGGACGCCCAGGGCGTCGATGTGCAGCTGGTCAGCCCGTCCCCGTCGCACTACCACCACTGGACGGACGCGGCGACCGCCGACAAGGTGTGCCGACTGGCGAACGAGGGCACAGCTGCCCACTGCTCGGCCGCACGGGACCGTCTCAAAGGGCTGGGCCTGGTCCCGCTGCACCATCCCGACCTGACTGTCCCGGCACTCGAACACGCCCTGGAACAGGGCCTGTTGGGCGTGGAGATCTCCAGCCACGCCCCGGGCCGCGAGCTGTCCGACCCGGCCTACGAGCCCTTCTGGCGGCGGGCCGAGGAAACCGGCGCCGTGCTCTTCCTGCACCCGTTCGGCTGCACCCTCGACGAGCGGCTGGACCGGTGGTACCTGTCCAACACCGTCGGCCAGCCCACCGAGAACGCCGTCGCGCTGTCCCACCTCATCTTCTCCGGGGTCCTCGACCGCCATCCGGGACTGAAACTGATCGCGGCGCACGGCGGCGGCTACCTCCCCACCCACATCGGCCGCGCCGACCACGCCTGGTCCGTCCGCTCCGACGCGGGCACGGACTGCGCCCAGCTGCCCAGCAGCTACCTCAAGCGGTTGTACTTCGACTCCCTCGTCCACGACCCCCACGTCCTGCGCGCGCTCATCGCCGCCGCGGGCGCGGACCGGGTCCTGCTCGGCTCCGACTTCCCCTTCGACATGGGCACCGAGGACCCCGTCGGGGCACTGCGCTCCGCCCACCTGGCCGAAGCCGACTTCCACGCCGTACGCGGGGGCAACGCGGCAGCGCTGCTGCGGCTCGCCCGACCCCCGCGCTCACCTGCCCCCACAGGAGGAAACCCATCATGAGCGCACGTCTGTTGACCCACCTGCGTCACGTCGACCTCGCCGTACCCGACTACGACAAGCAACTCGACTTCTATGCCGGCGTCTGGGGCCTGACCAAGGTCGCCGAGGACTCCGGTATCTCCTTCCTGGCCGCCGAGGGCAGCCCGGAACAGTACGTCGTCCGGCTGCGCAAGGCCGAGGAGAAGCGCCTCGACCTCGTCTCCTACGGCGCCGCGAACCCGGCCGACGTGGACACCCTCGCCGAGCAACTCCTCGCGGGCGGTGTGCAGTTGATCTCCCAGCCGGGCAAGGTCGACACCCCCGGAGGCGGCTACGGCTTCCGCTTCTTCGACGTCGACGGCCGTACGATCGAGGTCTCCGCCGACGTCGAGGCCCGGCAGCACCGCAGGATCGAGGAGAAGGAGTCGATCCCGGTCAGGCTGAGCCACGTCGTCCTCAACTCCCCGGATCTCAACCGCACTCGGGAGTGGTACGAGCGCCACCTCGGCTTCCGCCTGACCGACACGCTCAGTTCGCCGCACATGGGCGAGGTCATGCACTTCATGCGGATCTCCAACCAGCACCACTCGATGGCCGTCGCGCAGGGCCCGCACACCTCCGTGCACCACGTCTCCTTCGAGATGCGCGGCGTCGACGAGTACCTGCGCGGCACCGGACGTCTGCTGCGGGCCGGAGTCCACAAGGTCTGGGGCCCCGGCCGGCACACGGCGGGCGACAACACCTTCACCTACTTCCTCGACCCGCACGGCAACACCGTCGAGTACACGACCGAGCTGGAGGTCGTCGACGAGGACACCTGGCACCCGCATGTCTACGACTTCTCCCAGCCCGACGTCGCCGACCAGTGGGGCACGGCCAACCCCATGAACGAACTCGTCGCCAAGGAGTCGTTCAACGACGTCGACCCCGGCGTGTTCGTCGCCCCGCCGGTCTGACCCCTTCGGTTCCGGGGGCGCGGCACGTCCTGTCCTGAGCTGACTGCCCGCCGCGCCCCCGGTACTTCCCGCCCCCGACAACCCCGTAGCAACAGAGCCTGGAGCCGCACATGCGTTTCACCGCGTACGAGCACCGACACCAGCGCCAGGTCGCCGTCGTCGGCGAGAACGGCCGCCTCCACCCTGTCCCCGGCGAGCGCACACTCACCGAACTGATCACAGCAGGCGCCCTCTTCGAGGCGGGGGCCACGGCCCTCGACACCCCGGCCGGACCGCACGTCTCCCAGGTGCGATTGCTGCCGCCGCTGCGACCGGCCTCCGTACGGGACTTCGTCACCTTCGAGGAGCATGTCGAGGGCGTACGACGCTCGGTCGACGGGGCGAGTGGCGTGCCGGACGCCTGGTACGCGGCGCCGACCTTCTACTTCACCAACCCCCACGCCGTGTTCGGGCCGTACGACGACATTCCCATGCCCCCGGGGTCCCAGGTGCTGGACTTCGAACTCGAGGTCGCCGCCGTCATCGGCCGCGAGGGACGCGACCTCACCCCCGTGCAGGCCCGTGAGCACATCGTCGGCTACACGGTCTTCAACGACTGGTCCGCGCGCGATCTCCAGTCAGCCGAGATGAAGGTCGGTCTCGGCCCCTGCAAGGGCAAGGACACCGCCACGACCCTCGGCCCGTACCTGGTCACCGCCGACGAACTGGAGCCGTACCGGGACGCCGAGGGCTTTCTGCGGCTGGCCCTGACCGCCGAGGTCAACGGGCAGGTGGTCGGCAAGGACCTGCTGTCCAACATGAGCTGGACCTTCGAGGAGATGGTCGCCTACGCCTCCCGTGGCACCCGGGTCGTGCCGGGTGACGTCCTGGGCTCCGGCACCTGCGGGAACGGCGGCTGCCTCGCCGAGCTGTGGGGGCTGCGGGGCGAGCGGACTCCGCCGCCGCTGGGGCCCGGAGACACCGTCTCGCTCACCGTCGAGGGCATCGGCACGCTCACCAACACCGTCGTCCCCGGCGTCGATCCCGTACCCCTGCCGGCCGGCCGGCGCCGCAGCCGGGAGCGGCCATGACGGACCTGTACCCCAAGAGGCTGCTGGGCAAGGTGGTCGTGGTCACCGGCGCGGCTCGCGGCCAGGGTGCCGCCGAGGCCGAGGCACTGACCCGCGAGGGCGCCCGGGTGATCGCCACCGATGTGACCGAGGCACCCGGCTGCCGCCGTCTCGACGTCACCAGCGAGCAGGACTGGGCCAGTCTCGCCGCCGAGTTGAAGGAGGCGTACGGGCAGGTCCACGGCCTGGTCAACAACGCGGGCATCACCTGGCGGGCCCGGCTCGGCGACGTACGCCCCGACGACTTCGACCGCGTCCACGCCGTCAACGTCACCGGCCCGCTGCTCGGCATCCAGCATCTCGCCCCGCTGATGCCGCCCGGCGCCTCGATCGTCAACGTCGGCTCCTCCGCCGCGCTCACCGCCCACTACCCGGTGGCGTACACCGCCAGCAAGTGGGGCCTGCGCGGGCTGTCCCAGACGGCCGCGCTGGAACTCGGACCGAGCGGAATCCGCGTCAACACGATCCACCCCGGCTACATCGAGACCGAGATGACCGCCTCCGCCGCCCCTGCCTTCCGTGAGGCCAACATCCGAGAGACCCCGCTCGGCCGCACCGGCACCGTCGACGAGGTCGCCCCACTGATCGTCTTCCTGCTGTCGGACGAGTCGTCGTTCATCACCGGAGCGGAGATCGCCGTCGACGGCGGCCTCACCGCGCACGGCGGAGTCAAGTCCGTCTCGGACGCCCTGCGACCGGAGACGGCATGACCGACACCCTGGGCCGAGCTGCCACCCGAAAGGACCTTCGCCAGTGAACAAGGTCAGCGCAGGCGCCGCTGAGGCGGTCGCCGACATTCCGGACGGCGCCTCGCTGGCCGTCGGGGGCTTCGGCCTCAGCGGCGTACCCGAAGTACTCGTCCGCGCGCTGTACGCACAGGGCGCGGACGGTCTGAAGGTCGTCTCCAACAACTGCGGAGTCGACGGCCGCGGTCTCGGCGTTCTCCTGGCCGCGGGCCGTATCGCCCGGGTGACCGGCTCCTACGTCGGCGAGAACAAGGAGTTCGCCCGCCAGTACCTGTCGGGGGAACTGGAGGTGGAACTCGTCCCGCAGGGCACGCTCGCCGAGCGGCTGCGGGCGGGCGGGGCGGGCATCCCCGCCTTCTACACCCCGGCCGGCGTGGGCACGCAGGTGGAACGGGGCGGACTGCCCTGGCGGTACACCACCGAGGGCGCGGTCGAACTCGCCTCCCCGCCGAAGGAGACCCGGGAGTTCGCGGGCCGCAGGCATGTCCTGGAGCACGGCATCACCACCGACTTCGCCCTCGTACGGGCCTGGCGCGGCGACCGGCACGGCAACCTCGTCTTCCGTAAGTCCGCCGCCAACTTCAACCCGCTCGCCGCGATGGCCGGCCGCATCACCGTCGCCGAGGTGGAGGAGCTCGTGGAGCCGGGTGAGCTGCGTCCCGACGAGGTGCACCTGCCCGGCGTCTTCGTCCAACGGGTCGTCGCCCTCACCGCTGAAGAGGCGGCCGACAAGCAGCTTGAGAAGAGGACGGTACGTACCTGATGCCCTGGACCCGAGACCAGATGGCGGCCCGCGCCGCCGCCGAACTCACCGACGGCTCCTACGTCAACCTCGGCATCGGCCTGCCGACCCTGATCCCCGGCCATCTGCCGGCCGGCGTTCATGTCGTGCTGCACTCCGAGAACGGCATCCTCGGCACCGGGCCCTACCCCACCGAGGACGAGGTCGACCCCGACCTGATCAACGCCGGCAAGGAGACCGTCACGGTGCTGCCCGGCGCCAGCTTCTTCGACTCCGCGCTGTCCTTCGGGATGATCCGCGGCGGGCACATCGACGCCGCCGTGCTGGGTGCCATGCAGGTGTCGGCCGCGGGCGACCTGGCCAACTGGATGATTCCCGGAAAGATGGTCAAGGGCATGGGCGGCGCCATGGACCTCGTCCACGGCGCCCGGCGCGTCATCGTCCTGATGGACCACACGGCCAAGGACGGCGCCCCCAAGATCGTCGGCGACTGCTCCCTGCCGCTGACCGGCGAGCGGTGCGTCCACCGCATCATCACCGACCTCGGCGTCCTGGACGTCACGCCGACCGGCCTCGCGCTCGTCGAGACGGCACCCGGGGTCACCGTCGAGGACATCCGCGCCCGCACCGGCGCGCCGCTGCACACCGACGCCGTCACGGCCGCCTGCTGATCCCCCCCGTCTCTTCTTCATCCGCACGGAGCCACAAGATGACCGTCTTTCTCACCGACGCCGACGTCCAAGCCGCCTTCGACTGGACCGACGCCATCGCGGCACTGCGCAGCGCCTACGCCGCACCGCCCGACGAGTCCCGCTTCCCGGCCCGCACGATGGCTCGCGGAGACGGCCTGTGGCTGCGCACCCTCAGCGGTGTGCCCGGCGACGGCGGCCCCATGGGGGCCAAGCTGATCGCAGCCTCACCCCGGCATCGGCGCGCCTCGTATCTGATCCCGTTGTTCGACCAGGAGAGCATGGAGCTGACCGCGCTCCTGGACGGCCACTCCATCACCGGGTTCCGTACCGCCGCCACCTCGGCGCTGGCCGCCGACCTGCTGGCCCCCACAGGCCCCCTGCGCGTAGCCGTGATCGGATCCGGGTTCGAGGCGCAGAACCACGTCCGTGCCCTGGCGGCGACACGGAAGCTGTCGTCCGTCACGGTGTTCAGCCCCAACCCGGCCAGCCGCACCCGCTTCACCCGGGAACTCGCCGACCTCGGGCTGCCGCTCGCCACCGCGGAGAGCCCCGAGGCGGCCGTCGCCGCCGCCGACCTGGTGATCTGCGCGGCCCGCTCCCGGGACGAGCAGCCGACCCTGCGGGAGGTCCCGGCCGGCGTCACCGTCGTGTCGATCGGTTCCACCCTTCCCGAGCAGCGCGAACTGGCGACCGAGGTGATCGCCCGCGCCGAGGTGATCGTCGCCGACATGGCGGACGAGGTCGCCGAGGACACGGGAGACCTGATCGCGGCGAGGAGGGCGGGCGTAGACCTCGCCGGGAAGGTGGTCCCGCTCGCCGACGTCGTCTCCGGTCGCGCGCCCGGCCGGCCGGCAAACGACCCGGACGCGGTCGTGATCTACAAGTCCGTCGGCTCGGCGGCGCAGGACCTCGCCGTCGCCGCGATGTGCGTCCGGAGGGCCGCCGAACTGTCCCTGGGCACCGAACTGCCCGTCACCATCTCCCCGGTCTCGAAGTGAGCAACACCGTGAGCAACGCCGTACGCAGAGAACTCGACGATCCGTCCCTGCTGAGGAGCGCCGCATACGTCGACGGCACCTGGATCACCACCGACGCCACCCTCGCCGTGCACAACCCCTCCACCGGCGACCTGCTGGCCGAAGTGCCGCTGCTCGACCAGGCGTTGACCACCGCGGCGATCGATGCGGCGCACCGCGCGCTGCCGGCCTGGCGAGCACACCCGGCCAAGGAGCGGTCCCGGCTGATGCGGCGCTGGTTCGACCTGGTCACCGAGCACGCGCAGGACCTCGCCCGGCTGATCGTCCTGGAGGAGGGCAAGCCGTATGCGGAGGCCGTCGGCGAGGTCGCGTACGCGGCGTCGTTCCTGGAGTGGTTCGCCGAGGAGGCCAAGCGCATCCGCGGTGACATCATGGAGGCGCCGGAAGCCTCGCGCAGGATCGTCGTCCTGAAGGAGCCGGTCGGCGTGTGCGCGGCGATCACCCCGTGGAACTTCCCCGCCGCGATGATCACCCGCAAGGCGGGGCCCGCTCTGGCCGCGGGCTGCACGATGGTCCTCAAGCCCGCCGAGCAGACCCCGCTGACCGCCCTGGCGCTCGCCGAACTCGCCGACCGGGCGGGCATCCCGGCGGGCGTGTTCAACGTGATCACCGGTGATCCGCGCGAGATCGGCCCCGAGCTGACGGGCAACCCACTGGTCCGCAAGATCACCTTCACGGGCTCCACCGAGGTCGGCCGGCTCCTGCTGGCCCAGGCGGCGCGGACCGTGAAGAAGACATCGATGGAGCTGGGCGGCAACGCGCCCGTCCTCGTCTTCGACGACGCCGACCTCGACGAGGCGGTCGAGGGCCTGATCGCCACCAAGTACCGCAACACCGGCCAGGCGTGCATCAGCGCCAACCGCGTCTATGTACAGGACGGGATCCACGACGCGTTCGCGAAGAGACTCGCCGAGCGGGTCGGCGCCCTCGCCGTCGGCGACGGATTCGACGAGGGCGTCCAGCAGGGCCCGCTTATCGACGAGGACGCGGTGGCGAAGGTCGAGTCCCACGTCTCCGACGCCGTCGCCCACGGGGCCGTTGTCCTGCACGGCGGCAGGCGCCACGCACGCGGCGGCCTCTTCTACGAGCCAACCGTGCTGACAGGCGTCACCGCCGACATGGCCGTCACCCGCGAGGAGACCTTCGGCCCGGTGACCCCGTTGGTGCGGTTCACCGACGAGAGCGACGCGGTCCGCATGGCCAACGACACCGAATTCGGCCTCGCCGCCTACCTGTTCGCCAAGGACGCCGAGCGCATCTGGCGCGTCGCCGCCGCCCTGGAGGCCGGCATGGTCGGCATCAACACCGGCCTGATCTCCAACGAGACCGCCCCCTTCGGCGGCATCAAGCAGTCCGGCATCGGCCGCGAGGGCTCGGTCTACGGCCTCGACGAGTTCCTGGAGCTCAAGTACCTCGCCTGGGAAGGCGCGAAGACCCCCACCTCCGCCCACGAACCCATCTGACCTGTGAGGAGCACACCATGGCCCGCTACACCCGCGCCGAAGCCCGCGACTGGGCACGCGAGAACCTCGTCGGAGTCGTCAACTGCACGATCCCGTCCTTCACCGCCGACCTGACGGCGATCAACGAGAGGGCAATCCGCCACGACACCCGCCGCGCCATCGAGCACGGCTTCATGGGCACGCTCGGCGTCTCGGAGGTCTCCATCCAGCTCCCCGAGTACCTGGACTTCCTGCGCATCATCAAAGACGAGGCCGGCGACCGGCTACTGCTCACCCACCACGCCAGCTGGAACAACCTGGAACAGAACATCGAGGCCGTGAAGGGCGCGGAGCAGGCGGGCGCCGAACTGGTGCTGCTGTCGTACCCGCCGAACTTCTACCCCGAGTCCGAGCAGGAGATCTACGACTACACCAAGGCCGTCTGCGACGCGACGAACCTCGGCGTCATGCTCTTCCCGATGTACCTGTGGGGCTTCAGCCCGCGCATCCACCCCTCCGACATCCCCGTACGCCTGATCCGGCGCCTGCTCGACGACTGCCCCAACATCGTCGCCATCAAGGCCGAGGGCGGCTTCCCCAGCATCCAGAGCGTCATCGAGTGCCACCGTCACTTCGGCGACGAGGTCGTCATCTCGATGCCCATCGAGGGGGAGTTGATCCCGCTGTCGCAGATCATGCCCCTCCGGTTCTCCGCCACCAGCGACCACGAGTACTACGGCCCGATGATCCCGCGCGTCTTCCAACTCCTGCGGGAAGGCAAGTACGACGCCGCCGCCGACATCTACTGGCAGCTCCACCCGGCCCGCAAGATCAAGTCGGGGCTCGCCCCGGCCCTGCACGGCGGCGCCTTCATCAACCGCCAGGCATGGAAGTTCCAGGGCTGGCTCCAGGGCTACAACGGCGGCCCCCTGCGCATGCCCACCCAGCGCATCCACGACGCCCAGATGAACGCCCTGCGCAAGGGCCTCGTCGACGCCGGCCTCGAACCGAGCACGGACCCGTTCCGCGAGTTCTTCATCGGCCGCAACCCGGCCTGAGGCCGCCGGGGGCTCGGAGTGAGCGCCGCCCGCGGTGATAAAGGAGACCGTGACGTTCTCAGCCGGCGCTACTACCCGGCCCGGGTCGACCGTTGGACCGCTCGCCGTTCATGTGCCGACCGCGGCTGTCGGCCGTCCACCTCAAGCACCTGGCCATCTGCCTTCCCGCGCGTCGACCGTGCCGGCGACCCGCTTGACGGTGCTCTGCCGCACATCCCCGCTCGGGTCCGAGGACAGGCTGTACTGCCGCAGTCGGCGGACCCCGTCGGCGGGACGCAGCACGCAGGCCCCCGCGCTCGGGGTCCTGGTGCGGCGCTCGACGACGGTCCACTGCCGCCACATCTGCCGGGCTCCACACCCGCGTCCTCCAGCTCCATCCGCGATAACCGACCTGGGTAAGCCGCGACATCAGGCGCCTTGCAAGCGTCGCGCAGTGGAGGACGGCTCACCGGGCCGGCTACTGATCACCGCTCCACGTCCGGTAAGCGGTCACGGCCGTCGGCAGGGTCGGAAAGATCCGATCGCTGCCCACGGTGTCCGTCAAGCCGTACGCCGTCAGGTCGTCCAGCAGGTCCTGCTTGACGCGGGCGAGGGCGAAGACGATGCCGCGGTGCGCGAGCTCGCGGCGGAGTTCGTCGACCGCGTCCAGGGCGGTGATGTCGACCTCCACATTGGCCTCGGTGTTGAGGACGAACCAGCGGACCGGTTCCGTCTGTTCGTCGACGGCGGCCAGGGCCCGGCGGCGGAAGTTCTCGGCGTTGGCGAAGAAGAGTGGGGAGTCGTAACGGTAGACGAGCAGGCCGGGGATGGTGCGGGCCTGCGGGTAGTCGTCGATGTCGTGCATGCCGGCCACGCCGGGCACCAGGCCCTCGACGGCGTCGTGCGGGCGGGCCACCCGGGTGAGCAGTTCGGCCACGGACAGACCGACGGCGACCAGCACGCCGTACAGGATGTCGAGGGCGAGAACCCCTGCCAGGCAGCCGAGCGCCAGGAGGAGTTCCCGGCGGCGGAAGGACGCCAGCCGTCGGAAGCCCGCCAGGTCGATCATGCGGACCGCCGCGTAGACGACGAGCGCGCCGAGGACCGCCGTTGGTGTGCGGGAGAGCAGGGGGCTCAGGAAGAGCAGGACCGACAGGACGGCCGCGCCGGCCACCAGTGAGTACGCCTGGCTGCGACCGCCGGCTGAGGAGGCCAGTGCGGTACGGCTGGCACTGCTGCTGACCGGGAAGCCGTGCAGCGTGCCCGCGCCGAGGTTGGCGGCGCCCAGTGCCAGGAACTCCTGGTTGGGGTCGAGCCCGGAGTCCCCGTCCTCGTGCTTGGTGAAGGCCCGCGCGGTGAGGATGAAATCCGTGTAGCCGACCAGGAGGACGCCCAGGGCGGGGAGCACCAGGTGCGGCAACTCGGTCATGTCCGGCACCGCCACGGTGGGCAGGCCCGAGGGGACGTCGCCGATCACCCTGATGCCGTATCGGCCGTCGAGGTCGAAGGCGGACACGGCGGCCGTGGCGAACACCACGGCGAGCAGCGGACCGGGGAAGGCGCGGAAGAAGTGGGCCACCGTGAAGAGGACCCCGAGCGCCGCGACGGAGAACAACACCGTGGCCACGTGGAGCCGCGGCAAGTGCCCTGCAAAGGACCACAGTTGAGGGAAGAAGGCCGAGCCTGTCGTCCGCACACCAGTGAGTTTGGGGAGCTGGTCCACGATCATGATCAGTGCGACGCCCGCCAGATACCCGATCAGCACCGGTCGGGACAGCAGGTCCGCGACGAAACCGAGCCGCGCCGCCCATGCCACCACGCACAACAGGCCAACTGCGATCGCGAGCGTGGCCGCCAGCGTTGCGTAGCGCGCCGGATCTCCTGCGGCCAACGGACCGACCACGGTCGCCGTCATCAGCGCGGTCGTCGACTCGGGGCCGACCGACAGAAGGCGGGAGGAGCCGAGCAGGGCGTACAGGGCGAGCGCGGGCAGGATCGCCCACAGTCCTGCGACCGGCGGCAGGCCGGCTACGCCCGCGTATGCCATCACCTGGGGCACGAGATACGCGGCCACCGTCACTCCGGCCAGGACGTCGCCCTTCAGCCATGAGCGCCGATAGCCGAGCAGCGCAGCGAGCCCGGGCATGAGACGGCGCCACATGCGAGCACTGCCGACCGAGCTCTGGGACATGATCCTCCTCGGGCCGAAGGATCTCATGATTCTCCTGGGCCTTGGGCGGCCGCGAGATGCCTAACGGCCCGCGGGTGCGCCGCTGCTTCCGCAGACCGGATCCTCGCTTCTTTAGCGGTTCTCCGGGCCCTGTGATGGCGCGGACGGCATCGGCAACGTCACCCTGGGCCTCGACGGCTCGTCCGAGAGCCGCGCCGCCGCCGAGTGGGCGGTCCGCGAGGCGAACCTGCGCGGACTGCCACTGCGGCTGGTGCACGTCTGGGCACCCCGCCCGGAGCCCATGGCGCAGAACCCGCTCCTGGGGGCCGAGACGCAAGCGCACTGGAGCGAGCGCATTCCGCGTGAGACGGCCGAGGGACTGCGCCTGCGCCATCCCGGCGTGCACGGTGGACATGGGGCAGATTCCCGGCAGGCCGGCGGATGCTTTGGCCGTGGCGGCGAAGGGCGCCGAGGTGCTGGTCCTCGGCTCGCGCGGGCTGAGCGGGATCGGGGGATCCCTCGTGGGATCCGTGGGCATGGCGGTGATCGCGGGCACGGAGACCCCCGTAGTCCTGGTGCGGGCCGGAGAGCAGGCAGCCGGCGAGCACGAGGGGGATCCCGCGGGCATCCCGTCCGCCGCGACCGCGTACCGGCCCGTGGTGCTCGGCCTCGACACCAGCCGCACAGACGACACGGTGCTCGCTTTCGCCTTCGAGGAGGCCGCCCGCCGCGGTACCTCGCTGAGGGTCGTGCACGGCTGGAACCCTCCGCCCTACTCCGCCCACGGCCTGCCCGCTCGGCCGACAGGAGGCCGCCGCGCTGACCGAGGTGCTGCGCCCCTGGCGGCAGAAGTACCCGGACGTCGAAGTCCTCGAGGAGTCCCGGTCCGGAAGCCCTGCCCATCACGTCATCGACGCCTCCCGCGACGCATCGCTGGTCGTCCGTCGGCCGCCGGATCCGCCGCAGCCCGATCGGCGTCCACATCGGATCCGTCACGCACGCGGTCCTGCACCACGCCACCGCCCCCGTCGCCGTGGTCGCGCACGACTGAACGCATCCTTCGAAGGAGTCGAGAACACTCAGCTCCTCAAGGCGGCTACGCGCAGCCGGGGTGGTCGCCGTACGGTGGGTGCGCCCTGGACGAGGACGTGCGCGACGCCGTCAGTACTGCGCCGCGATGCCGCAACCTTCCCTCGCGGGGCGTTCACGACGGTGCGGCGTCCTCGCTGGGACGCGACGGGACAGGGGCCGCCTCAGAGGAACGGCTGTGCGCGGAGACATTGAACTCCACGTCCACGACCCCCTCGACGGCGCGGATCAGCCGTGCTGCCACGGGCACCAGGGACGCATCCCGGAGACGACCGCTGAGCGTCACGACACCGTCCCGTACCGCGACGCGGGCGGATGACGCCGGAGTGGGGAAGAGGTACGACACCACCTCGCGACGGACCTCCTCCGCGATGTCCTCGTCCTCGCGGAGGAACACCTTCAGCAGGTCGGCGCGGCTGACGATGCCCTGCAGCATGCCCAGGTCGTCGACGACGGGCAGCCTCTTGACCTTCTCGTGCGCCATGGTCCGTGCGGCCTGGGCGAGCGTCGCGTTCGCGTGGACGGTGAGGGCCGGCGAGGTCATCAGTTCCCCCGCGGTCACCGCGCCGGCCTTCGCGAGGTCGGACAGTCGGCGCAGCTGGGTGTAGCGGTCGGGGTCGCTGTCGCGGAACTCCTCCTTGGGCAGCAGGTCGGCCTCGGACACCACCCCGACGACGCGGCCCTCGCCCTCCAGGACGGGCAGGGCGCTGACCTTCCAGTCGTGCATCATCCGCACGATCTCCTTGAAGGAGGCGCCCCGGCCGATGGCGGCGACGGTCTGGGTCATCACGTCGCTGACGATGTGCGGTGTGCCGTGCATGACGCCTCCTTCGGCACTGTCACTTCGACTCGGCGCGCTCACAGGAGGCTGCCGCTGCCGTAGGGGGCGTACAGGTCCAGCAGCCGGGTGCGGGACGAGCGCAGGCGGTGGGCGAGGACGGCCCCCACCCACTGGGCGACGCTCGCGCCGAGCGCGGGGTCGTCCCGGCACATCGAGCGGACTGCGGTGGCGTCGAACTCGTAGGCGCGCACCGGGCTGGTCGCCTCGGCGCCCAGATGCCAGCTGTGCGGGGCGAACAGCCAGGACCAGCCGAGGAGTTGGTTGTGGTCGAGGGTCTCGATGACGGCCGCGCGGCGGCCGGGCACATGCATGTCGAGGGCGACGGTGCCGGTACGGATGATCCAGAACCGATCCGCTTTGCCGCCTTCCTCGAAGAGGCGGGTGCCCTGAGGGAACGACACCTCCCGGGCGAAGCACATCAACCGATGACGGTGCTCGGCCGGCAGCGCCTGCATCATGCCGGCCGTGGCGGGAGCGTTCATGACGTGCCTCCAGTCAGGGCGTACGAACCTGCCATGTCCAGCGTGTCCCCGTGCCTGCTCCTGGGCCATGGGCCACCCGGCCCCATCGCCGGGCCGTCCGGTACCCCGTGAGAGCCCTTGGGCCCCTTGGCCGGGAACAAGCCCGGCGGTTCGATGAAGACGAGGGACAACCCGTTGGAAGGGGGTGCGCGCACAGCGGCGCCACATTCCGCGCCGGGCTCGACCCGGAAGAGCACACAGGCTCAAACGGAGGAGGCAGGCAGCATGCTGCAGCACGTCACCGCAGGAGTCGACGGTTCCACCGAGAGCCTCGCGGCCGCACACTGGGCGGCCCGGGAAGCCCTGCGTCGCGGAGCCGCGTTGAGGCTGGTGCACGCGTGGACCTGGCATTCCCGTCCGGCCGCCTCCGTACCCATGGGCACGAGTGAGCGCGAGTGGGCCCAGCAGACCCTGGACCGAGCGTCCGGCAGCGTCCGGGCCGCACACCCCGGGCTGCGGATCGTCGGGCAGTTGGTGTCCGGCTCCGCGGTCGACGCCCTGCTCGCCGCGCCCGGGGAGGCGGAGTTGCTGGTGCTGGGCTCCCGTGGGCTCGGCGGTGTCGCGGGCTTCCTGGTCGGATCCGTGTCCCAGCGGGTCGTGGCCAGGTCGGTCCGCCCCGTGGTGCTCGTCCGGGCGGGCGAGGCCGCCGCCGACGAACACCTTCCGGCGTCCGACGGTGTCTCGCCGGAGGAGATTCCCGGGACCCCGTACCGCGATGTCGTCCTGGGGCTGGACACCCGGCACCCCTGCGACGAGCTGATCGAGTTCGCCTTCGAGTTCGCCGGGTGCTACGGCGCCGCACTGCACGTGATCCAGGCCTTCAGCGTTCCCTCGGCCGACGGTGGCGACCTGCACGCGGCCACAGGGGCCGGGCCGGAGCTACTGGCGGCACAGGAACGCACCGTCGTCTCGACGCTGCGTCCGTGGTGCGAGAAGTTCCCCGAGATCTCCGTGACCGAGACCGTCTCCGAAGGCAGGGCGGCCACCGCACTGGTGCGCGCCTCGGCCGGTGCTTCCCTCGTCGTGGTGGGGCGCCGCGTCCGGGACGGTCACCTCGGCACGCACATCGGCCCGGTGACGCACGCTGCACTGCACCATGTCGGCTGCCCTGTCGCCGTCGTACCGCACGCCTGAACCGGTTCCCACGGTGCTCCGATCCGCACCGCCCGACCACCGCAACCGTCCGAACCGGGCACTGCTCGACACCTGCGGCCTCGACGGGCCGGAGCTCGCCACACTGGAGGACTGAACCGTGCGTATCGTCATCGCCCGCGGCGGCAACGCCCTGCTGCGCCGGGGTGATCGCCCCGACGCGGCCGTACAGCAGGCGAACATCGACCGGGTGGCCACCGCCGTCGCCGCCCTCGCCCTCGAACACGAGATCGTCATCACTCATGGCAACGAGCCGCAGATCGGCCTGCTCGCCATGGAGAGCGCGGCCGACCCGGTCCTGACCGCCCCCTTCCCGCTCGACCTGCTCGGCGCCCAGACCGAGGGCCTGATCGGCTCGCTGCTGGTCCGGGCCCTGCACGACACGCTCCCCGGACGCAAGATCGCCGCACTGGTCACCCACACCCTGGTACGGGGCGACGATCCGGCGTTCGCACGGCCCGCGAAGCGCGTCGGCCCCGTGTATCCCCGGGACGTCGCCCACTCCCTCGCGCGAAGGCGCGGCTGGCACATCGCCAAGGACACCACCGGGTGGCGCCAGGTCGTCGCCTCACCCGCGCCCGAGGGGATCGTGGAGACCGAGACCATCCATGACCTGCTCGCCTGCGGCGCGCTGGTCATCTGCGCCGGCGGCGGGGGCGTTCCCGTCACCGCCGACCACGACACCGGCGCGCTGACCGGCGTCGAGGCGGTCGTCGACAAGGACCTCACGGCCGCCCTGCTCGCCGAGGAACTCAAGGCCGACTTCCTGCTGATCCTCACCGACGTGCCGAACGTCTACGCCGACTACGGCACCAGGCACCAGCAGTCCGTCCTCGACGTCACCCCCGACGATCTGCGGCGCGGCGGCTTCTGCGAGGACTCGATGGGCCCCAAGACGGAGGCCGCCGCCCGGTTCGTCGAACGCACAGGTGGTCTGGCCGCCATCGGCGCCCTCGACGCCGCGTACGAGATCGTCCACGGGCGGTCGGGGACCCTCGTGCGCTCTGACCTGACCGTCGGCTGAGAGCCGCCGGGCGAAGGGGTGGGACGCTGGAACGGTCCCCCCACTGGGAGGCAGCTGATCCGCACGCCAGGCACGTCGCCGGCGCACCGTGGCCGGTGATCCCGCCAAGGGCAGCCGTCGTCGCGCGACTCGGTCGGCCCGTCTGCCGTGGCTCAGCGTGGATCACCCGGTCTTGTGTCCCCACTGCGGGCCGACCAGGAGCGCGGCCGCGGTGGTCGGGGCGCCGGCTTCCACGGCCGCTTCGGTGGGGGTCGGCGGCTCGGCGGGATCTGCCCAGCGCATCGGTGACGCCGTGTCACGCAGCTCCATGACGGTGATTTCACCGACACGAACCGGACCTGGTCTGAGGAGCAGGCGAGGCGCGCCGTCGGTGGGGCCGATCGGCCCCAACCGCAGGTTCTTGCGGGGCCCGTCCGACGTAGCGAAGCGGCCGAACATTCCCCGAACACCGCGGACAGGCCGGCCGTGCGGCCCATCCCGTGGTGTTGCCAGGGTCGTTCTCCGCCACGGCCGGGACCCATGGCCCCTCATCGTCGGGCCTGCTCCGGCGCAGGGTGGAAGAACGCAATACCTCTGAACCAGGTGAGAGACGGGCTGGCTGATGGACCCCAATGACGGTTACCGCGAACTCGGGCGGCAGGAATGCCTGCGGCTGATGGCCAAGGCGCCCATCGGCCGCATCGTCTACACGCGCCGCGCCCTGCCCGCCGTGCTGCCGGTCAACTTCACCCTGGACGGCGACGGCGCGATCGTGCTGCGTACCTCCGCCGCCTCGGAACTGGTCCGCGCGATCGAGGGCGCGGTGGTCGCCTTCGAGACCGACGACGTCGATGCGGCCCGCCACTCCGGCTGGAGCGTTGTCGTCACGGGCACGGCCACAGCGGTGACCGACCCGGACGAGCGTGGACGCCTGGCCCGTACCGTTCCGGTGTCCTGGGTACCGGCGCCGCAGGCGGTCTTCGTCCGCATCGAGCCCGAACTGGTCACCGGACGGGAGCTCCTCGGCGGACGAACCCTGTATGGGGTGGATCTCCCTGCCTGAAGGACTTCCTTCTCCTTCCTGTCATTTCTCGTCGGCCGGGTCCGTAGGGCCCCGCGAGACAAGGACAATGACTGACCGTCATGTGGTTGTCGGAGTGGACGGTTCACTGGTCGCCGTACGGGCCCTGGACCGGGCCGCCGAGGAGGCGGTCGCCGTGCCCGACCGGGACGAGGCGGGGCCGGTTCTGGCATCAGCCGCCTCGCGGGTCCACGACCGCCATGCCTGCGGATGGAGTCCAGGGGCGCGGAGAGCGGCGCCGTGCGGGCGCTGGCACGGGAAATCACCCTCGCGACGAGGGGCGCGAGGTGCTGCTCGGCCTGGAGAGCGACGACGATGGGGCCGCTGTGCCCATGCCTTCCAGGAGGCGTCCCGGTGTGGGGTCCGGCTGCGTGTCGTGCACTCCGCGACACACCGGCACACCACACCAGAACTGGCCTCGCTGGTGGCCGCGACGAGTCCTGGAAGGCAGCGCCGGGCCCAAAGCGACCGTGCGGAAGAAGCCGTGCCCCGCTTCAGCATCGCCCGACCGCGGGAGGAGTACCCCGCAGCCGAGGTCGACAGCCGCACCGTCCGCACCGGCCCGGCCCACGCCCTGCTGGCGGGTACCCGCCAGGCGGCGTCGTGGGCATCGGCACGCACCGGAGCGCGGGCCGGCCCGGTCGGGCATGTCCCTTGCACCACTCCCACTGCCCTGTGGTGCTGGTGCCGACGGCCTGAAGAGCGTGAACCGGCCGACATCGCCCGTCGGCACCACGACCACGCCGTTCGACATGGTGGTCCGCAACGACCTGGACCGCTGGTGACTGGTGATGGACGCCATCGACCGCACCCCCGGCCTGGCCGTAAGGGCCGCCCCCGTACGGCAGTTGATGGAAGGCACCGACCTGCCGGAGGTCGCCGACTGGAACTGGGACGGCTGACCGATGCCAATGGGGCCCGGACAGAGGGCCGTTCGGCCCGCGGTCCGGGCCCTGCAGCCCCTCCGACGGGCGTTGACGACGCGGGACATTGAAGGTGCGACGAGAGTTGCCCGACATCCTGCGCGTCATACCCCTCGAAAGGGATGAGCATCATGGCAGTGCACGAACACACCCACCGTCATCCGGGATTCCGCTTCCCGTCCCTGCGCAGGGACGGGACGACTCCCGCCGCCGGCGAGACGACCGCCACCGCGACGGCGACCCGTGCGTACGTGTTCGCCGGGCTGCGACTGCTGACCGGGTTCGTCTTCCTGTGGGCGTTCCTGGACAAGACCTTCGGCCTCGGTTACGCCACCGGCTCCGGCAAGGGCTGGATCGACGGTGGCTCGCCCACCAAGGGTTTCCTCGGCGGGGTCGCCGCCGGCCCGATGGAGTCCACCTTCCACGCCTGGGCCGGGGCCGCCTGGGCGGACTGGCTGTTCATGCTCGGCCTGCTCGGCATCGCCCTGGCCCTCGTCTCCGGCATCGCGCTGCAGCTTGCCGCGGTCACCGGCACCGCCATGATGGCGCTCATGTGGATCGCCGAGTGGCCGCCGGCCAAGCACCTGTCCGACGGCTCGGCGAGCATGTCGACCAACCCGTTCGCCGACTACCACCTCATCTACGCCATCGTCCTGATCGCCCTGGCGGTCGCGGGCGCCGGCGCCACCTGGGGACTGGGCAAGGCCTGGGCGCGGCTGCCGTGGGTCAGCCGCAACCGCTGGCTGCTCTGAGGGCCGCGCGCGCATCGGACCGGGGCACCTCCGCCGAGTGGCGGAGGTGCCCCGGTCGCTCGTTTGACGTCGGCCAGGCGACGCAGGGGGCCGGAACGGGCCCAACGGCCCGGCAGGGAGGGCCCGATGGCCAGACCCAGGTGCTCCGACAGGCCCTCCTCGCAGGCATCGCGCGCGACGAGCATCAACAGCGAAGAAGTTCCACGTGCAGAGCGAGGGAGAGACCGGCGATGACGGCAACGGTGACAACTGGAGCCCGGGCGGCAACCGAGGCATGGCGAGGCTTCGCCGGCCTGCGCTGGCGCGACCGCATCGACGTACGCGACTTCATCCAGGCCAACTACACGCCGTACGAGGGCGACTCGACGTTCCTGGTCGGTCCGACCGAACGCACGCTGGCCGTCTGGCACAAGGTCGCTCGTCTGTTTCCCGAGGAGCGGCGCAAGGGAATCCTCGACGTCGACCCGGGCAATCCGTCCACCATCACCTCGCACCGGCCGGGCTACATCGACCGCGACCGGGAGCTGATCGTCGGCCTGCAGACCGATGCCCCGCTGCGGCGAGCCATCATGCCCAACGGTGGGCTGCGCATGGTCGAGAACAGTCTGAAGGCGTACGGCTACCGGGCCGACCCCTTCGTCACCCGGGTCTTCGGTACCTACCGCAAGACCCACAACGACGGTGTCTTCGATGCCTACACCCCCGAGATGCGCGCCGCCCGCAAGGCAGGGATCATCACCGGTCTGCCGGACGCCTACGGCCGCGGCCGGATCATCGGCGACTACCGGCGGGTCGCGCTGTACGGCACCGACCGGCTCATCGAGTCCAAGCGGGCCGAGCGCGCCCTGCTGGACGCGAGGCTCTCCAGCCCGGACGTCATCCGCGACCGTGAGGAACTGGCCGAGCAGATCCGGGCGTTGGGTGAACTGGCGGAAATGGCGGCCTCGTACGGTTGCGACGTCTCCCGCCCGGCCGTCACCGCACACGAGGCCGTGCAGTGGCTCTACCTCGGCTTCCTGGCGGCGGTGAAGGAGCAGAACGGCGCCGCGATGTCGCTGGGCCGCACCTCCACGTTCCTGGACGTCTACGTACAGCGGGACCTGGGCGAGGGGACCCTCGACGAGACCCGCGCCCAGGAGCTGATCGACGACTTCGTGATCAAGCTGCGGATCGTACGGTTCCTGCGCACCCCCGAGTACGACGCGCTGTTCTCCGGCGACCCGACCTGGGTGACGGAGTCCATCGGCGGCATGGGGGGTGACGGGCGCACACTCGTCACCCGGACCTCCTTCCGCTTCCTGCAGACGCTCTACAACCTCGGCCCGGCCCCCGAGCCCAACCTGACCGTGCTCTGGTCGCCCCAACTGCCGTCCGGGTTCAAGGAGTTCTGCGCCCAGGTGTCCATCGACACCAGCGCCGTGCAATACGAGTCCGACGACCTGTTGCGCCCGCGCACCGGCGACGACACCGCGATCGCCTGCTGCGTCTCGGCGATGACGGTGGGCCGACAGATGCAGTTCTTCGGCGCCCGCGTCAACCTCGCCAAGGCGCTGCTGTACGCGATCAACGGCGGCCGGGACGAGATGACCGGCGAGCAGATCGCTCCCGAGGCGCCCGCGCCGGCCGGCGAGTACCTGGAGTACGGGGAGCTGTCGGCCGCGTACGACCGCATGCTGGACTGGCTGGCGGCCACGTACGTCAACACCCTCAACGTCATCCACTACATGCACGACAAGTACGCCTACGAGCGCATCGAAATGGCGCTGCACAACCACCCGGTGTACCGCTACATGGCCTGCGGCATCGCCGGACTGTCGGTGGCCGCCGACAGCCTCTCCGCCGTCAAGTACGGCCGGGTGAAGGTGATCCGGGACGACACGGGCCTGGCCGTCGACTACCGGATCGAGGGCGACTTCCCGGCGTACGGCAACAACGACGACCGTGTCGACTCCATCGCCGTCGACCTCGTGAAGTCCTTCATGGCGAAGCTGCGCAAGCACCCCACCTACCGCAACGCCGAGCACACCCAGTCGGTGCTGACCATCACCTCCAACGTGGTGTATGGCAAGCACACGGGCAACACCCCCGACGGCCGCCGTGCCGGCCGGCCCTTCGCCCCCGGCGCCAACCCGATGAACGGCCGCGACCGGCACGGGGTGGCCGCTTCCGCGCTGTCGGTGGCGAAGCTGCCGTACGAGGAGGCCCGGGACGGCATCTCACTGACCACGACGATCACCCCGGAGGGGCTGGGGCACAACCCCGACGAGCGGCCGGGCCACCTGGTGGGC
Organism: Streptomyces canus; assembly: GCF_001514145.1. Taxonomy (GTDB): domain Bacteria; phylum Actinomycetota; class Actinomycetes; order Streptomycetales; family Streptomycetaceae; genus Streptomyces; species Streptomyces canus. The sequence goes on along the minus strand of NZ_KQ948656.1, from coordinate 130,478 downwards.
ATCCTCGACGCCTACACGGCCTCGGGCGGCTTCCACATGAACGTCAACGTCCTGGACAGGGCGACGCTGGAGGACGCCATGGAACACCCGGAGAAGTACCCGGAGCTGACCATGCGCGTCTCCGGATACGCCGTCAACTTCGTCCGCCTGACCCGCGAGCAGCAGCTCGACGTGATCAGCCGTACCTTCCACGGATCGCTGTGAGCACGACGGTCGCACCGGTGAGGGGCCGGATCCACTCCTGGGACCTGTCCACGGGAGTGGATGGTCCCGGGACCCGGTTCGTGCTGTTCCTCAGCGGCTGCCCACTGCGCTGCCTGTACTGCGCCAACCCCGACACCTGGCACATGCGCGACGGGAAACAGACCACCATCGACGAGGTGATGGCTGAGATCGAGAGGTACCGGCCCTTCATCACCGCCGCCGGCGGGGGCCTGACGCTCACCGGCGGCGAGGCCCTGCTGCAGCCCGCGTTCACGGCCTCGGTCTTCCGCCGCTGCAAGGAACTCGGTCTGCACACCACCCTGGACACCTCCGGTTTCCTCGGCGCCCGCGCCACCGACGAGCTGCTCGCCGACACCGACCTGGTCCTGCTGGACATCAAGTCCTTCGACGTCCGGATGTACCGGAGGCTGACCGGCGGCGACCTTTCCCCGACCCTCGACTTCGCCACCCGCCTGGACCGGTTCGGCGTCCCGGTGTGGATTCGCTATGTCCTGGTGCCCGGCTGGACCGACGACCCGGCGGCCGTCGACGGCCTTGGCGGGTTCCTCGCCGGGCTGGGCAACGTCGACCGGGTGGATGTCCTGCCCTTCCACAAGCTCGGCGCCCACAAGTACGACCGGCTGGGCATCCCCTTCGCGCTGCGCGACACACCCACACCGGATCCGGACCTGACGGAGCGGGTGCGCGAGCAGTTCCGGGAGCACGGCCTGCGGGCGCTCTGACGCGCTGAGTGGCCCGGAACCGCGTGCTCGTGTTCAGTGCACGGAGGCTGGCCACGTGCAGGCCACGGCCATGATGACCCCCACATCCAACAGCACGCCGACACCGAGCCACGGGTCGAACGGGGACGGCCTGCCGGGTTGCCGCGGCGCAGTCCAGACGCCCGGGTGCAGCAGCCCGTGCACGATCAGGAACGCCGCCACCAGGGAAAGGTGATCAGGGCACCACCTCCGGTTCGTGCGGTTCCGTGCCTCCCATGTCGAGCCGGAACGGTGGATACGAGTCCGTCATCAGGACGACGTAGGCGACGACGCGCAGAACCCACCTGTTCAGCCCGAGGATCAGGTCGAACAGGCTCCGGGGGTACTTCTCGGTGAAGGCCACGGTCACGGCGGCGATCAACACCAGGACGGCGATCAGCCCGCCGCCCCACCAGCCGAGGTGCCAGCCGCTGAGGAAGAAGCCGATGACGAGGTAGTGGGGGATGGCCAGCAACCACCACTTCACCAGCACCAGGCCGCGGGAGAGGCGCTCGGGGTAGTCGATGTCCAGCCGGGCCGGGTAGTCGGGTTCCGCACCCAGGCTGAAGGGCGGGTAGCGGTCGGTGCCCAGGGCGCCGTACGAGTAGTAGGCGACACGCCAGCTCCAGCGCAGGACCCCGAGGTTGAAGTCGAACAGGGGGCGTGGGTAGCGCTCGGTGAACAGGATGGCGAAGAACGCGATCACGCACACCACGCTGAAGGCGATCCAGAGGAAGAACAGCACCACGTAGTGGGGGATGACCAGGACCCATTTCACCAGCCACAGCCACCGGGACAGCTGCGCATCCAGCACCGCACTCACCCGGACCGGGCGCTCTGGTGTTCCTGCCGGGGTTGTCATGGCGATCAACTCCTCCGGGCCCGGAGAGACGGCCGCTGAATCGGGCCCATGACCAGCCTGATCGCTGACGGGGAGCCTCGCCATCTGTGCCGTCCGGAAAGGGCCGCGCCGGGCGGATCGGCACACCCGCGCGGTGCGGATGCCGATGCCGTTCGATCGGGCCTACTCGTCGGTCACCTCGGCCGGTCCGAGGCAGGCCGCCCGCATGATGTCCTGCATGTCGTCGAGCATCGGCATGCGCGGGCTGGCGGGCGCGGATTCCCTTCAGCGGCCCGTCGGCGGCCGCCCGGAAGGCGGCGTTGATCTCGTCGACGGTCACCTCCCGGTCCAGTACGAGGGTCAGGTCGGTCAGGGAGCCGTCCTCGACGGGGACGCGGACCGCGAGGCCGTCGAGGGTGCCGGCCGGCTCCGGCAGGACCATGCCCACGGCACGGGCCGCTCCGGTGCTGGTCGGGATGATGTTCACAGCAGCGGTGCGGCCTCGCCGCGCCGGCCCAGTCCAGGGCGGCGGGGTCGCGTTCGGCGGTCACGGCGATGCGGTGGCCGTCGACCGTGATCGAGGTGTCGTCGTGCGCGACCGTGCGGTGCAGCCTGCCCTACGTCGAGTCGTACTCCAGCAGATGGGCGAGCGCCTCCGGTGAGGTGAGGTCGTTGACCGCCACCACCTCGACCGGTGTGCCGGCCGCTGTCTCCGCGCGCTCCAGCGCGAGCCTCAGGTAGTGGCGCCCGATGTGGCCGAAGCCGTTGATTCCCACGCGCACGCCCATGTCCGTCGTCCTCCCGATCGATCCGCTTCTGTGTCGCTGCCAGCCTGCTGGCCGGGGACAGGATCGTGCTTGGGCCGGACGGGGCGAGCCGGAGGGACGTTCGGCCCAGCGGCTCGCCGCGGGCTTCAGTGCCCTTGTGGCTTGGCCCGGTCCTGGGCCTGGGTGGCGATGACCGCGGCCTGGATGCGCCGCTCCACGCCGAGCTTGGCCAGCAGTCGGGAGATGTGGTTCTTCACCGTCTTCTCCGCGAGGAAGAGCCGCTGGCCGATCTGGCGGTTGGTGAGTCCCTCGCCGATCAGGGCCAGGATCTCCCGCTCCCGGTCCGTCAGACCGGGGAGGGCGTCGGGCTCGGGTTCCGGCTCCTGGCCCTGGCGCAGCCGGGCCATCAGTCTGGCGGTGGCGCTGGGGTCGAGCAGGGACTGGCCGGCGGCGACCGTGCGGACGGCCGAGACGAGGTCCGAGCCCTTGATCTGTTTCAGTACGTACCCGGACGCCCCCGCCATGATCGAGTCCAGCAGGGCTTCCTCGTCGTCGAACGAGGTCAGCATCAGGCAGGCCAACTCCGGCATCTGCGAGCGCAGCTCCCGGCACACGGTCACGCCGTCGCCGTCGGGCAGGCGGACGTCGAGCACCGCCACCTGCGGGCGCAGCGCGGGCACGCGGATCAGGGCCTGCTCGACAGTGGCCGCCTCGCCGACGACGGTGATGTCCGGCTCGTCGTTCAGCAGGTCGTGCACGCCGCGCCGTACCACCTCGTGGTCGTCCAGCAAGAAGACCCGGATCGAGTTGTCGGGGCTGGGCTGCGCGCCGTCCGCCATTGGATGCTCCTTGTTCTGCGCTGTCCGAATCCTGCACCGAGCCGTCGCCCACAGGGTGTAACCAGTCCTTGCCTATTGCAGATCTTGCGCGATCCGGGGCCAAAGGGCCAGGGCCGATCGGCCCTACTGCTCTCAGCGCCCCGCCTCCCCTGGGGACCCCGATCAGAGCGCATGACCGGACCGGCAGCGGCCGGCCCATGGATCTGCTCGGCAGGCCCGAAAGCTGGGCACCAGCAACATCTCCAGGTCTCGCTCATGCGCGTGGTCGGCCTGGAACACGCCTCCGACGTCGCACCGACCGCCGCGAGATGCGGGCGCGGTGTGGTGGTCGGCGACTCCGTGCGCTGTCCGGCTCAAGGGGTCGGTCTCCGACCTGCTCGGGGCCGATCGGCCCCATCCCCGAGGACGTCCAGGACCTGCCGCCGCGCCAGGACCGAGCCGACGCTGGATCCGCACCGCGCCGCACAGTCAGCCCTTGAGGAGCATGTGATGAAGGCAGCAGTCGTCCGGTCCTTCGGCCAGCCGCTGGTGATCGAGGAACGGCCGGATCCGGAGCCCGGCCCCGGCCAGGTCCGCATCCGCGTGGAGGCGTCCGGGCTGTGCCACACCGACATCCACGCCGCGCGCGGCGACTGGCCCGTCAAGCCCACCCCGCCCTTCGTTCCCGGCCATGAGGGCGTCGGCATCGTCGAGGCGCTCGGCGAGGGCGTGACCCACCCGGAGATCGGGCAGCGCGTGGCCGTGCCTTGGCTGGGCTGGGCCTGCGGACGGTGCGAGCACTGTCTGTCCGGCTGGGAGACCCTGTGCGAGCAGCAGATCAACACCGGCTACGGCGTCGACGGCGGTTACGCCGAGAAGATGCTCGCCCCGGCCGACTTCGCCGCCCTGGTCCCCGACGGCATCGACCCACGCGAGGCCGCCCCGCTGACCTGCGCAGGCGTGACCACGTACAAGGCCCTCAAAGTCGCCGGTGTTCGTCCCACTCAGCTGGTGGCGATCTCCGGCATCGGTGGGCTCGGCCACCTGGCCGTGCAGTACGCGAAGATCGCCGGCGCCACCGTCGCCGCGATCGACGTCACCGACGACAAACTCGACCTCGCCCGCGAGCTCGGCGCCGACATCCTCATCGACGCCCGCAAGGAAGACCCCGCGAAGGTGCTCAAGCAGCACGGCGGCGCCCACGCCGCCATCGCGCTGGCCGTCAACGAGCAGGCGTTCGCCTCCGGCTACGGCGGACTGCGGCGCGGCGGCAAACTGGTCATGGTCGCCCTGCCCGCCGGCGGAACCATCAGCGTGCCGATCTTCGACACCGTCCTGAACGGCACCTCCGTCATCGGCTCCATCGTCGGCACCCGACAGGACCTCGACGAGGTCTTCCAGCTCCACGCCGCCGGACGCACCAAGGTCATCTACGAAACCCGGCCCCTGCACACCGTCAACGACTCCATCGCCGAAGTCCTCGACGGGCAGATCAAGGCACGCATCGTCTTCGAGATGTGACCCGCTCCCACCAGCCGCCGACGGGGCGCCGCCCCTGTCCCCTGCCCCGGCAGCTCCCTCAGGGCGTCGTCCGGGGCGAGCGGACCGGTCAGCCGGACGGTGGCCGGCAGGCCGCGTTCGTGCGGGTCCGATAGCCACTTCGTCTCGGGGCGGCGAAGAGAAGACCGATGCCACGCCCGGGAGCTGGCTGCACCCGCCCGCCCGTCGACCCGCACCGTGCGCGCCGCCGCCCCCAGCGTCATGCTGCACGCCCCGGAACCCGCCACTGCCAGTGGCCCAGCTGCGGTCCGCCCGGTCGGTCCCGGACCGGGCAGAGCGGGGCACTCGCGGGCAACAGCTCGTGCCGGGCGAGTCGGCCTGCCCGCGCCCCGAGGCTTCGCAGCGGCGCCATGGCGCCCGTCACCCCCAACGCTGGGGCCGAAAGGCTCCAACACGACGGCCTGGTGGGCTCTGGTAGGCCGATGAACGCCTCCGTCACGGGATTTCGCATACCCGGCAGGTCCCATGAGGCGGACACTGGGATCAGCCGGCCGGGTGCGGGCTGACCGCCACAGCCGTGTGGCGTGCCCGCCGAGCCGCCAGTGGGGTACCTGATCAGTGGGGTCCGCGTCCCGGCAAGCGCGTGCGAGGAGGATGCCATGGCATTGCGACAGCTCGATGAGAAGACGGTGACCACGCTGGTCGCCGAGGCCACCACGGCGCCGTCCATGCACAACGCTCAGCCGTGGCGTTTCCGCTTCCTGGCCGCTGAACGGCTCCTGCTGCTGTACGCCGACCTCGAGCGGGCCATGCCCCGTTCCGATCACGGCAACCGGGCACTGCACATCGGCTGCGGGGCGGCGCTGTTCAACCTGCGCGTGTCCGCCGCCCACGCGGGCCTCACCCCGGACGTCCGGCTGCTGCCCGAGCCCCAGGACCCGCTGCTGCTCGCCGCCGTCCATCTGACCGGGCAGGCGGCCGGGCGCGCGCCGGACGACGAGCTGGCCCGGCTGCACGGGGTGATCCGGCAGCGACACACCAGCCGCCATCCCTTCGCGGAGAAGGACATCCCCGAGGACATCCGGACCACACTGCAGGATGCGGCGGCACGCGAGTCGGCCGCCCTGCTCTTCCCCGGCCCCTGGCATGCCGAGACGGTGCTCGACCTGGTCCGCGACGCGGAGAGCCGCGATGTCACGGACTCCGGTGCCCGCGAGGACCTCGTCCGCTGGACCCGGCTCGGCCCGGAGGCGGACAGCGCCGTCGACGGTGTTCCCGAGTACGCCTTCGGGCCGCGCAAGCGGGACGGCAAGGCCCCGGTACGGGACTTCGCCGGGCGTCGGCCGGTGGCCGACCGCGGCACCACCACCTTCGAGTACACCCCGCACCTGGCCCTGCTGAGTACTCCCGGCGACGGGCCCGCCGACTGGCTGCGCGCCGGTCAGGCACTGGAATGGGTGCTTTTGGAGGCAACCCTGGCCGACCTGGCCACCTCCCTCACGTCCCACGCGCTGGAGACCCCCGAGCTGCGCCTGCTGGTCCGCGACCCGGGATCGGGCACGGGGCAGGTGCAGATGGTGCTGCGTCTCGGCTACGGCCCACGGGGCCCGGCCACCCCTCGCCGCCCGGTCACTGACGTTCTCGACATCGTGTAACCGCAAGACCGCTTTCGTCGGTATCAACGCACAGCCGGCGGGGATGAGGGACGAATTGGTCCCACGTTCCTGTCGGTTGTCCTTGAGGTGTTTGGCGCTTCCGGTCACTGGTGACCCGCACGGAAACCAGACGCGACTCCGTGGCCGCTTCGGACCCAGGGGTGGCCGAGGGGACTCTTGGCGCCGACGGATCCGTTGGTGGGGGCGCATCCACACGAGCCGATCGGCCTCAAAGAGAAGGCCATTCGGCCCTCGGCGCCCGTACATGGATCAAGCCACGATGGTGAGCGCCAATCCCCTTGTACACCGCATCTGCTGAGGAGACCCATGCTTTCGCCCGAGTCGGCCACCGTCGTCCGTGCCACCCTGCCCGCCGTCGGCGGAGCCCTGGACGAGATCACGGCGCGGTTCTACGACACGATGTTCGCCGAGCAACCAGAGCTGCTGGACGGGCTGTTCAACCGCGGCAACCAGGCCAGCGGACAACAGCGCCGCGCTCTGGCCGGGTCCATCGCAGGCTTCGCACAGGCGCTGCTCGCCGACCCCGACGCCCGCCCGGACGCGCTGCTGTCGCGGATCGCCCACAAGCACGCCGCGCTTGGTGTCACCGAGGACCAGTACACGATCGTCCACAAGTACCTGTTCGGGGCCATTGCCGACGTGCTCGGCGAGGCGGTCACGCCGGAGGTCGCCGCCGCTTGGGACGAGGTGTACTGGCTGATGGCCGGCGCGCTCATCGCCCGGGAGGCCCGCCTGTACCAGGAGGCGCAGATCGATCCCCGCAATCCGTGGCGGCAGTGGACGGTCGTCGAGCGTCGGGAGGAGACCCCCGACGCGGTGTCCTTCCTGCTGCGCCCGGCGGACGACGGCCCGATCCCCTCCGGCAGGGCCGGCCAGTACGTCAGCGTCCGCGTGAAGATGCCCGACGGTATACACCAGTTGCGCCAGTACAGCCTCTCCGGCGCCCCCGGCGACCGGCTGCGCCGTATCACCGTCAAACGGGTCGCGAGCATCGCCGACGCCCCCGAGGGCGAGGTGTCCAACCAGCTGCACCGCACCTTCCGGGCCGGCGACGAACTCACCCTGTCCGCCCCGTTCGGCGACGTCGTCCTCGACGACGCCGACAGTCCGCTGCTGCTGGTCTCGGCCGGCATCGGCTGCACCCCGATGGTCGGCATGCTCGAACACCTCGCGGCGACCGGAGCCGCCCGCCCGGTCACCGTGCTGCATGCCGACCGCTCTCCGGCCGACCACGCCCTGCGCGCCGACACCTGCCGCCTCGTCGGCCGACTGCCCGGCGCCCGGGCCGAGTTCTGGTACGAACAGGACGCCGCCGCCGAACCGGGCGCCCGCACCGGTCTGATGGACCTCGACGGACTGGACCTGCCCGCCGACGCCGACGTCTACCTGTGCGGCTCGCTGCCCTTCATGCGCACCGTGCGGGCCCAGCTGCTGCAGGCCGGCATCCCCGCCCGCCACATCCGTTACGAGGTCTTCGGCCCCGACTTGTGGCTGGCCCACGCGGAAGGCTGAGCACAGGCACCGCAGAAGGTCAGAGCGGGGGCCGGTGACCCGGCCCCCGCGGAACCGCGACGCCTTTGCCGATCAGGCGGGCCCTGGCGGCGATGGGTCCACCTGGAGTGTCACGGTCATGGGCCTGGGCCTGTGGGGGAGTGGCCGTGCGCAGCCTGCCTCGGGGCCGCCTGCTGGTACAGGGCCGAGCCGGGACAGATGGTGGGGCCGACCGTCCCCCTCACGGGGCCTGACCCCACCGACCTAGTGCAGTCCGAGGCGGCGAGGGCGGGTTCGGGGCTCTCCACATCGCAGCACCCTGGGGTACGGCGATCTCCGTCGGACTCGGTCGGCAAGATTGTGCGGACGCCGGTGTACACGCCGTCAACCCGCCGCGGTGATCCTCATCCCGGCCACCCTGCCGTCGCCCCGTAGAGTCAGCACCGTCGGCCCTTCGTGACGCACGCAGTCGAGACGGCCGAGCCTGGTCTCCCGACCGTCCCGCCCGCCGACGGCGATCCCGTCCGTGACCGCCATGACGAGTAGGGTCTCGCCCGCGGCGCACGCCATCTTTGTCTCCCGTGCGGCGGCGACGCTGACGATCCGCACCGTTGCCGTCGCCCGGCTCCTGCGGGTCATGACATTCACATTGCGGACCGCGCCCGCCTCCAGCCGACAGTCCGTCGCTGCGTCGCCGGAGAAGGCGAAGGGACTCAACGGCCCGACCGGATGCGGTGTCCCGTCCACAGTCAGCACCATGCCCTCGCCCTCGACGAGGGTGATCACGCGGTCGATCCCGGGAAAGGCGGAGAAGGGGCCTCCCGCGTCCACGTCCGCGACGCTGACGCGCCAGTCGAAGCCGTCCGTGATCTCCGCCGAGGCCGTGGGCGCTTTCACGGTGCCCGACGCGACCTCTCGGGTCATACCGCCGCCGTTCTTCCACGGCACGTTGCGGTATTCGCTCCAGCGCAGAGCATCTCCGCCCATCCGACGCCGCCTCCTTGCTCGTCATCCGGCGGGCCACCTTCACCTGCGAACCTGTGCCACGGCTCTCCCGGTCGTCGGACAGCAGGAGTGTCCTGGCCCTTGATCATCGAGTGCGGGGCCAGCCTACGCGCCGACCTCGGGTGGAGGGCTGGGTGCCCCACCGGAGGAGGCGACCCGCGAAGTTCGACACGCTCCCGGGCGCCGGGCCACATGGAGTCAGGACCGGTCCTCCGACACGCACTGGCGCAGGCACACCAACGTGCCCTTCCTTCGCCAGACCAAGCCAGCGCTCCACACCCATGCCGACCCCCGCGTGCTTCCAGTCGTCGTACGCGATGCCTGGCAGACGCGGTGGCCACGCCAGACACGTTTTGTTCCCATCCGCGCCCCGAGACCGGCCTCTGCGCGAGCTCATCGGCGAACTGTCCGGGCTCGGTGCCCAGTTCCGCAGCCAGTGGGCGGCATGCCACGTCCGCATCCGCCACAACGCATCAAGACAACGACGAAGACCGCGAGCAATTACTACGCCGCGACACGGCGGTGTGGCTCAACGGCTCCCCGGCGATCCGGATCGAATCCGACAGCGGGCGCGCCGCGGTCAGCGTCGTGGTCGAGAACAGGCGCATCACGCGTGGCGTCAGTCGCTGCAGGGATGGCCCCGGCTGGCTGTTTGCCTTCCGGGACTGCCCCGAGGCGGGGATCGGTGCAACGGGATTGACTCGGAGGGAGCTTCTTGGGCCGCTGGGCTTACCTGAGCGCGAAAGCGTGAGTGGACAACAGCATTGCTCAAAGAGTCGTGTCCTTGTCGGCCGGCTTCACTCTCCGACTGCCGGCCCGGCGCCACCAAGGCCGTCCGTCGCTGCCATGCGCAGCTTCCGAATGTCATCGCCAGGCGCTCGGGGTTGTCGCCGGACGCGATCAGCAGGGCAGCGGCGCTGTCGGACACGACGCCTCTTGAAGCGGGTTCCCCGGGTCGAAGCCTGCCGGGGCCGCCGGGCAGAAGGCCCCGGACCGATAGTGATCCGGGGCCTCTGGCCTCACCTCGAGATGAACGCAAGCGGCCACTGACGGCCGGGCGGCTGCAGGGTTTACGGCCCGGGCGGCGGGAGCCGGTTCAGTGCGTCACGGGATGGGGTTACCAGCCGTGACCGCAGTCGGAACCAATGTCGGTGCTCTGTGCACCGGGGCTGCCCTCGCCGTTGAACAGGTTCCCGGCGAAGCCGCCGAGGAGGTTCACTTCGCCGAGGATGTCGATGTTCAGGTCGTGGGACTTGCACCCGCCGCCATGCGAGCCTCCCGCAGCCTGGGCGGTGGCAGGGCCGGTGCCCATGAGGCTGAAGCCACTGATGATGGCGACCGCGACAGCGGCCTTGTGAAGCTTGCGCATTCATTTCCTCCTGGAGCTGAGTAGAGCGCACCGTCAAAGATCACCAAGCGCTCATTTCGGAGGCTAGATCGACATTTCCCACGGCGCTCACCGGGGGAGCCGTCCGGGGGCCCTGCGGCTCGGACTGTCACGGTGGCTGGGTGTCGCAGGTGTGAAGGGGAGGTTCCTGGGGTGTCGGCCCGTCATCATGATCGGGGGCGGGTGGCGCGGGGTGACTCGGGTGCACCCGAGTCAAATGTGAAGTTGGCCGCCGGGCCACAGCGTGAGGCAGCGGTTGCCGCCGCAGGAAGCGAGGAGTGAGAACCCACCATGGACGGAGTCGGTTTTGGTGCCTTGACCTGTGGCGCCTTGGACCCACGGGAAAACGGATCACTCGAGGCGACGGCTGGTGGGTCGGCGATCCCAGCGATTGCCGCTGTGTGCCTGCCAGATCGGCATGCGAAGTGTGACGAGGGTAGCGGCGAGGAAGATGGAGAAGTCCGTGACCCTGCCGTCTCTGTCGGGCTCGACGGGCCCCGCCTTCCTTCCGCTGCTTCGCAAGTCGCCGACGCCGTCATCGTCAACATGTTCAGCGGGATGGGCTCCTCCGGCGTCGCGCACTGGTCGCAGCGGTTCGAACCGCTGCGAACGCGATGGGTGTTGCTGACGGCACTGTGGTGGCGAAGTCGCCGCGGGGCTGTGGCCACTGTGAGATTCGCCAGGCTGGGCCGGGTGTTGTGGGGTCACAGGCTGTGGGCGATGGGGTGCAGCGGTTCGTACAGCGGGAGTTCGGCGCCGCTGGGGAGCCGGATCGCAGTCAGTTTGCCCCAGCGCTGCTCGCTGACCGGCCGGGTGATCTCGACCCCCTGTGCGCGGAACTCGTCGAGCTGGGTATCAAGGTCGTCGCACATCAGGAAGAACTCGTGCTGCGGCGGGCCGTCGGTCGGGTGCACGGCAACCTCGGCCGGGGGCAGCTTGAAGATGAGCCAGCCGCCGCCCGCGTCGACCCCGGGAAAGCCGAGGACGTCACGGAGAAAGGCGCGGTCCGCCTCGGCGTCCTGGCTGTAGAGGATGACATGCGCACCGCTGATCATGGCTCTGGCTCCTGCCCCGTCGACGTGCTCGCGGTCGTGCCCCTCGGCATCTTGGCACGCTCAGGCCCCGGAAGACCTTCGGCTGCATGCGATGACACGCCGACCGAGTTGCATGACAGCGGACATGAGCGGGCGAAATTGCGGGCTTGTGGGATCTGAGATTCCGTGGCCGAGTCTCACGACCGATGCCCGCCCGGTGGCGGTCGGCCACGCCCCTGGGACAGGCCGGTCGGAGCGCCTGACCTTTGGGGCTGACAAAGTCCCCCAGTCGCGGTTGCCCGGCGCCGGCACGGTTCGCCAGCGAGCCTGCGCAACGACGAATTTCTCCGGGCCGAAGTGCTGAGAATCGCTCTCAGCCGGCCGCCTGCAGCCGAGCTCCGGACCCAGGAGCATCACGCAACTGGCGCACCACACCGCGCGCCCCACCCGCCCCGACGGCACGCTGGCCCCATGGCGTCCGATCAGCCCGTCGTCGTATACCCGCCCACCGAGGACGGAGGCCGCCGCGTCCGCATCGGTGACCACTTCGTCGGCATCGCCTACGGTCTCCTCGACATCGCCGCATACCTTCAAGAAGCCGGCTTGCAGGACTGGGACGAGATGGACGTCGCCCGATCCGGGCTCGTCGAATGGCGTGGCGGCGGGCCCGACGTCTGGGAACACTGACCGAGCTGAACCTGCGTATCAGCATCCATGTCCGTTCCGTCAGTAACCCAGGTTTCGGTGCGGTCCTGGTCGAGGCGCTCGACCGCGGCGGTGACCGCGTGCCGAGCCTGTTCCTTGGCGCCCAGGTTGACGGTGGTGAGGTTGAAGGAACTCAGCCGGCACAGCGTGTCGTCGTCGTAGCCGACGATGGAGACCCCGCACTGACGGCCCGTCGGTACGCCCGGCTTTCGCGGCCGCGACAGCCGGGTTGGTGGTGCATGCGGCGCCCGCGACGGGATGGTGGGTAGGTCCCGGGCCGGCTGCACGCGTTACCGGGCCTTCGCATGGGCTGGCGCCCGCACTCAGCTGGATTCCCGCACGACCAGCCGGCACGGCACGGTGTGCGCGCCCGGCCGGGGCTCGGTGTCGATGGCCCGCAACAGTTCCAGGGCCGCGATCCGGCCGATCTCGGAGAGGTTCATGTCGATGGTGGTGAGGGGCGGGCGGCTGGCCAGGGCCATGGTGTCCCAGTTGTCGTAGCCGACGACGGCCATGTCGTCCGGCACCGTCACCCCGCGCTCACGCAGGGCGTCCGTCACGCCCCGGGCGATCTGGTCGTTGCCGCAGAAGAAGGCGTCCGTGTCCGGCGCTGTGCGCAGCACCGCCTCGGTGGCCCGGCGGCCCCACGCCTCGCTCCACTCGCCGTGATGGATTCGCCCGGTGGACGGTTCCAGCGCGGCGGCCTGCAGCTGTTCCACCGTGTGCCGGGCCCGTTCGCGGGCGGCGGCGTGGTGCTGCGGGCCGGTGACGTGAGCGATCCGGGTACGTCCGGTGGCCACGAGATGCTCGACCGCCAGGCGTGCGCCGCCGCGGTCGTCGGTGACGACGGAGGTGTCGGTCGGGTTGGTGGAGGGGGACAGGGCGTAGACGACCGGGATGCCCTCCACGCCGGGCAGCGGCGGCCGGGGATCGGTGCGGCGGCCGGTGACGATAATTCCGTCCACCCGGCGGTCCATGAGGTTCTGCAGATGGTGCTGCTCCCGGATGGCGTCGCCCCGGGTGTCGCACAGCAGGACGGAGATCTTCCCCGCCCCGAGCGCGTCCTCGGCGCCCAGCAGCACCGGGGTGCTGAAGCGGCCGATGCCGTCCGTGGTCATGAGGCCGACCGTCCAGCTGCGGCCGGTGTGCAGGCTCTGGGCGTGCTGGTTGGGACTGAATCCGAGCTGCGCGACCGCGTCCAGCACTCGTTGCCGGGTCTCGGGCCGCATGCGTCCGGCACCGTTGAGCGCCTTGGACGCCGTTCCGACGCTGACGCCGGCGAGGGCGGCGACGTCGGCGAGCCGGGCCCGCCCGGCCGGAGGAGAGTCTGGAGCAGCAGGAGTCACGGGCAAACCTTTTCCTGGACGAGTCAGACGCCCGACATCGTGACAGGTGGGGGAGCGTTGCGCCAGTCCGGGGAAAAGGTGAGAAAAGTCCTGGCGTAGCTCTTGACCTGTCAGGTGGTCTGCCCTCTACATTCTCGGCGAGAAAACGATTGCTCAAACCGGGTTCCAGATAGTCGGTCACCCGCCTTCGACGCTCCTCGTGCACGGGGAGCGGGCTTGGCGAAGGCCGTCCGTCACGGCCGTACGCCGGTCTCGTCCCACCCCTCACCACCGGAGAGCCATGCCCCGCACACGCTCCGCCCTGCCCGCGACGGGACCGGTCCGACTCGGCCCGGACAGCCGGGCCGCACTGCGCCCGGCCGCTGTCGGCATCGATACGGGGTTCTGGCAGGCCCGCCGTGCGAGCAACGCGCATGTCTCCATCCCGCAGGGACCAGCACTGCTGGAGGCCGCCGGAAACCTGCACAACCTGAGGCTGGCGGCCGGTACGGCCGCGGGTGAGTTCCAGGGCGCCTATCCCTTCGTGGACACGGACGTCTACAAGTGGCTGGAGGCGGCCGCCTGGCAGCTCGCCCAGGCCCCGGACGGAGACCAGGCCCCGGACGGAGACCAGGCCCCGGGCGGAGACCTGGCCCCGGACGCAGACCTCGCCGCCGAGGTCGGCCGGATCGTCGCCCTGGTCGCCGGCGCCCAGCAGCCCGACGGCTACCTCAACACCTGGTTCCAGCTGGTCAAGGGCGGCGAGCGCTACAAGGACCTGCGCTGGGGCCATGAGCTGTACTGCGCGGGCCACCTCATCCAGGCGGCCGTGGCCCACCACCGGGCCACCGGCAGCGGCGAACTCCTCGACGTGGCACGGAAGTTCGCGGACCACGTCGACTCCGTCTTCGGGCCGCCCGGCAGCGGCAAGCCCATCGACGGCATCGACGGCCACCCCGAGGTCGAGACCGCCCTGATCGAGCTGTACCGGGAGACCGGCGAGAGCCGTTACCTGGACCTGGCCGCCTACTTCGTCGACCGCTATGGCCACGGGCTGCTCGGCGGCGAGGCCTACTGCCAGGACCGGGTCCCGCTGCGCGAGGCGACGAACGTCGAGGGCCACGCCGTACGACAGCTGTATCTGCTGGCCGCCGCAGCCGACCTGGCCACCGAGACCGGCGACGCCGAACTGCGCACCGCCGCCGAGCGGTTGTGGCACGCCATGACCACCACCAAGACCCACCTCACCGGCGGCCTCGGCGCCCACCACGAGGAGGAGGACTTCGGCGACCCGTACGAACTGCCCAACGAACGCGCCTACTGCGAGACCTGTGCCGCCATCGCCTCGATCCAGTGGAGCTGGCGCATGGCCCTGCTCACCGGTGAGGCCCGCTACTCCGACCTGATCGAACGCACCCTGTTCAACGGCTTCCTGGCCGGGGTGTCGCTGGACGGCGAGCGCTGGCTGTACGTCAACCCGCTCCAGGTCCGCGACGGCCACACCGACCCCGGCGGCGACCAGTCGGCCCGCCGCACCCGCTGGTTCCGCTGCGCCTGCTGCCCGCCCAACGTCATGCGCCTCCTGGCGAGCCTGGAGCACTACCTGGCCAGCAGTGACGACAACGGCCTGCAGATCCACCAGTACGTCTCCGGGCGCTACGCAAGCGACCTGGCCGTCATCAGGTCCGAGACCGACTACCCCTGGCAGGGCACGATCGCCCTCACCGTCGAGGAGACTCCGGCGGAGCCCTGGACGCTCTCCCTGCGTGTCCCGCAGTGGTGCCGGGAGTTCCGGGTGCGGTGCGGGCAGGAGACGTACGAGGGTCCCGTGGTCGACGGCTGGCTGCGGCTGGAGCGGACCTGGTCGCCCGGGGACCAGGTCGTCCTCGAACTCTCCCTGGAGCCGCGCCTCACCGCCGCAGACCCCCGCGTGGACGCCGTGCGCGGCTGCGTGGCCATCGAACGGGGTCCCCTCGTCTACTGCCTGGAAGGGGTCGACCACCCCGGCGGCGGCCTGGACGACATCGTCGTCGACACCACCCGCCCACTCGCCGTGAAGCACCGCCCGGACCTGCTCGGCGGCGTCACCACGGTCGTGGCGGCGGGCAGCCGGCGGCACCTCCCGGAAGCGGGCTGGTGGCCGTACGCCCCAGTCGACGAGTCGCCCGATTCGCCGCAACAGGACGGCGAGCCCGTCGAGTTGACCGCCGTCCCCTACTACGCCTGGGCCAACCGCGAGGACGGCAGCATGCGCGTCTGGCTGCCCACCTCCTGAAGCCCCCTTGCCTTCCCCTCTTCCACGACAACGAGGTCACCCCGTGATACCCAACCGCCGCACGCTCCTGGCCGCGCTCGCCGCCGTCGGAACCCTCGCCTCCCTCACCGCCTGCTCAGGCGGCTCCGACGACGGGTCGGGCTCCACCGACGCGTCCGGAGGGACGTACGCCTTCTGGGACCCGTACCCGCAGTTCGACGCCTCCTCCCCGTGGGGCAAGCTCGTCAGCGAGTGTGGGACGAAGGCCGGGGTGACCGTCAAGCGCACCGGGTACGACACCACCGACCTGGGCAACAAGGCGCTGCTGGCGGCCCAGCAGGGCAACGCGCCCGACGTGATGCTGGTGGACAACCCGGTCGTCTCCACGCTCGTCGAGGCGGGAATCCTCAACAAGACGAGCGACCTGGGCCTCGACACCAAGTCGATCCAGAAGAACATCATCGGCGCGGGCACCATCGACGACGCCTCCTACGGCGTCCCGATCGGAGCCAACACGCTCGCCCTCTACTACAACAAGAAGGTCCTGACGGCGGCGGGCGTCGACCCGGCCTCGATCAAGGACTGGACGTCACTCACCGCGGCCCTGAACAAGGTCAAGGCGGCCGGCAAGAAGGGCATCACCTTCTCCGCGATCAACACCGAGGAGGGCAGCTTCCAGTTCCTGCCCTGGTTCTGGGGCGCGGGCGGCGATCTGACAAAGCTCAACTCCGACAAGGGAGTTGCCGCGCTGTCGCTGTGGAAGGGATGGGTTGACGACGGACTGGCCCCCAAGGACGTCCTGCAGAACACGCAGACCACCAGCTGGCAGGAGTTCGCCACCGGCGACTACGCCTTCGGCGAGAACGGTACCTGGCAACTCGGCAACGCCGACAAGGCCGGCTTCGACTACGGCGTCATCAACATCCCCGCGCAGAACGGCGGTTCGGCGCCGGTGCCGACCGGCGGCGAGTTCGTCACCGTGCCCGTGCAGAAGGACAGCGCGCGCTACGACGTCAGCAAGAAGATCGTCGAGTGTCTGACCAACGACACGAACCTGCTGGCCACGGACACGACCCTGACGTACATCGCCCCGACGGCCGCCGTGCAGACCAAGCAGGTGGCGGCGAACCCGAAGCTCGAACCGTGGGTGAGCGCGGTCGCCGCGGCCCGCGGCCGCACCAGCGGTGGTCTGGGCTCCAAGTACCCGACCATCTCCCAGCCGATGTGGACCGCCGTCCAGTCGGCCCTGTCCGGCGGCAAGAGCCCCAAGGACGCCCTGGACACGGCCCAGTCGAGCGCCGAGAAGGGCTAGGCCTCCGCCATGACCATCGCCCGAGTCGACCGCCCGCGGCGGGCCGGGACCGTCTCGAAGGCGAGCGGTACGGGTGGCACCGGCTCCCTGCCGCTCCGGCGCCGACAGCGGCGCCGGAGCCGGCTGACCGCCCTCGCCTTCGTCACCCCGCTGCTCGCCTACCTCGCCGCGTTCTACGTCTATCCCCTCTACCGCAACCTCGACCTGAGCCTGCGCGACTACACCGTCCGGTCGTTCGTGTCGGGGGACGCGCCGTTCTCCGGCTGGGACAACTTCCAGAAGGTGCTGGACGACCCGACGTTCGGCCCGGCGATGCGCCACACCATGATCTTCACCTTCGTGTCGATCGCCTTCCAGTACGCCATCGGTCTCGCCCTCGCGGTCTTCTTCAATCGGCACTTCCGCCTGGCCCCGACCCTCCGCGCCCTGTTCCTCATCCCGTGGCTGCTGCCGCTGATCGTGTCGGCATCTTCGTGGTCGTGGATGCTCAACAGCGAGTCGGGCGTGGTGAACTACTTCCTCCACTTCTTCGGCGTGGACCCGGTGGGTTGGCTCACCTCGCCGGACTGGGCGCTCACTTCGGTGATCATCGCCAACATCTGGATCGGCATCCCGTTCAACCTGGTCATCCTCTACAGCGGGCTGCAGAACATCCCCGGCGAGCTGTACGAGGCCGCGTCCCTCGACGGGGCGAGTGCCTGGCAGCAGTTCCGCCGCATCACCTTCCCGCTGCTGCGGCCGGTGTCGGCGATCACCCTGCTCCTCGGACTCGTCTACACCCTCAAGGTGTTCGACCTGATCTGGATCATGACCAAGGGCGGGCCCGGCGACGCCTCCTCCACCCTGGCGACCTGGTCGTACCAACTGGGCTTCGGCTCCTTGCTGCCCAAGTTCGGACCGGGGGCGGCGGTCGGCAACATCCTCATCCTCATCGCCCTCGTGTTCGGCCTGCTGTACATCCGCGTCCAGTCCGGCCAGAGGAGGCAGGAGACGTGAAGTCACGTACCGGTTCCCGCCGTTACACCCTGATCGGGCTCCTGCTGACGGCCCTGATGCTGTTCCCGGTGTACTGGATGCTCAACGTGTCCCTCACCCCGCAGCAGGACATGCGCAAAACCCCGCCCGACCTGTTCCCGCTGCACCCCACCTTCGAGGGCTACCGGGCCGTCGTCGACGATCAGATGCCCTACCTCGGCACCAGCCTGCTCATCGGCCTCGGCACCGTCGCCCTCACCCTCGTCCTGGCCGCCCCGGCCGGCTACGCGCTGGCGAAACTCCGCCCGTTCGGCGGCGGCGCCCTCGGCCTGGTGCTGCTGGTCGCCCAGATGATCCCCGGCATCGTCATGGCGATGGGCTTCTACGGCATCTTCCTCGATCTCGGGCTGCTCAACTCCTGGTGGGGCCTGATCGTCGCGGACTCCACCATCGCCGTGCCGTTCGGCGTCATGATCTTCACCGCGTTCATGTCGGGCATCCCCGGCGAGCTCATCGCCGCGTCCCGCATCGACGGCGCCGGGACCTTCCGCACCTTCTGGTCGGTCGTCCTGCCGGTGAGCCGCAACGCCGTCGTCACCGTCTCGCTCTTCAGCTTCCTGTGGGCCTGGTCCGACTTCGTCTTCGCCAACACCCTGGACGGCGGCGGCGACTGGAGGCCGATCACCCTCGGCATCTACAAGTACATCGGCAACAACAACCAGGAGTGGAACGCGATCATGGCCACCGCCGTCGTCGCGTCCATCCCCGCCACGGTCCTGCTGGTCCTCGCGCAGCGCTACGTGGCCGCGGGTGTGACCGCGGGCGCGGTGAAGGACTGAGCCGCGCACGACCTCCAACCCCCATCCCCCTCCGTTGAGGAGAACCCCTGTCATGAGCCGCACAAGACCCCCCACGCCCGGTCGTCTGACCTCCGCCCTCGGCGCCGCCGCACTGACCGTCACGGCACTCGCCCTCACCGTGCCGTCCGCCGAGGCGGTCCCCACCTCCGCCACCACCCTGGTCGTCAACGCCAACCAGACCCTGCGCCCGGTCACCCACGTCGCGACCGGCAGCCTCTACGGCCTCGCCGACGGGGCCACCCCCGCCGACAGCGTGGTCCAGGCGCTCAAGCCGAACACCTTCGTGCAGATGGCCCCGGGCGGCAGCCAGCTGCCCAACGGCGAGCCGAGGCCCGCCGGCGACGCGCTCGTCGTAGCGCCCAAGGCGGCCCGCGCCGGCGCCAAGGTGGTCGTCCGCATGCCGGACTGGTATCCGAACTTCCCCTACAAGTGGGTGAGTTGGGCCGACTGGCTGTCCGCCGTCGACAAGCAGGTCGCCTCGGTACAGTCCTCCGGCGCCACCAACATCAGCGCCTACGAGCTCTGGAACGAGCCCGACTGGACCTGGGACACCACCAACGCGGGCGCGTTCAACGCCGGTTGGGCGCGCACGTTCAAGGAGGTTCGCGCCAAGGACGCCACGACCCCCATCCAGGGCCCGAGTTACTCGGCGTGGAACCAGTCCTGGATGAGCTCGTTCCTCACCGACGCCAAGGCGAGCGGCACCGTCCCCGACGTCATCGCCTGGCATGAGCTGAACGGCAGCAAGGACATCGCCGCGCACGTCTCCGCGTACCGGTCCCTGGAGTCGAGCCTCGGCATCAGCCCGCGGCCGATCTCCATCGAGGAGTACGGCACGCCCGCCGAGATGGGCAACTCCGGCGCCCTCATCGGCTACGCCGCCAAGTTCGAGCGGACCGGTGTCCGGGACGCCGAACTCGCCTTCTGGAACCACTACGGCACCCTCGGCGACACCCTGACCGACACCGGCGGCTCGCCGAACGGCTCGTACTGGACGTACAAGTGGTACGGCGACATGTCAGGGAACATGCTCGTCACCACGCCACCTGCACAGACCGGCATCGACGGCATAGCCTCCCGCAACAGCGCCGGCAACCAGATCAGCGTCGTCGCCGGCGGCTGCACCGGCTCCTGCGCGGTGACGGTCAACGGCCTGTCGTCACTGTCGGCCTTCGGCGGCACGGTCCACGTGAAGGTGGAGTACAGCCCGGGCACCGGCCGCACCACGGCGTCCCCCGGCCCGATCACCATCTCGGACACCGACTACACGGTGTCCGGCGGCTCCATCACCGTACCGGTGACGATGAACGCCACCGACGGCTACCACGTGGTCGTCACCCCCAGCGGCACCAACTCCTCACTCGCCGGGCGCTACCAGATCACCAACAGGAACAGCGGCCTCGCCCTGGACACCCTGAACGCGGGCACCGCCCAGGGCACCTCGGTCGTCCAGGCCACGTCCACCACGGGCACCGACCAGAACTGGACCCTGGTGGCCGCCGGCTCCGGCCTCTACAAGATCGTCAACCAGAAGAGCGGCCTGCTGCTCGGCATCACCAACGCGGGCACTGGTGACGGCGGCACCGCCCTGATCTGGGGCGACAACGGCACTGCAGACCACCTCTGGCAGCTCATCCCGGCCCGCGACGGCTATTACAAGATCGCCAACTACAACAGCGGCCTGCTCCTCGGCGTGCAGGACATGAACACGTCCTCGGGCGCCCAGGTCCTCCAGTGGACCGACAACGGCACCGCCGACCACCTCTGGAAACTGACTGCGCGCTGACCCACGGACGTCTGCGCCCCTGGCCGATGTCGGCGGCCGGGGGCGCAGGCAGGTGGGCCCGGAGCTCCGTGACCGGGTCAGTCCTTGCGGTCGGGTGATGCGCCCAGGGTGGCGAAGCCGCTGGCCCCGATCACCGCGAGGGGGTAACCGCAGGACGAGGACCACCGGAACTGGTCACTTGGCACCCTTGCGGCCGGACGGCTGAGCCGGAAGTCGCCACACCCGGCTGGACGGAAAAGTCACAGTGGCCCCGGCCGGGCCCGCGCAGCCGCAGCGCTGGACGCCATTCTCTGACGCCGTGAACCGCGGCGGCTACAGCCGTCGCCCCGAGCGAGGCCATCGTGGGGGTGCCCTCCGACTGCACCCCCACGATGATCCGCCCCACACTCCCGCCGGTCGCACGGTCGCGACCACGGACGAGGTGCTGGACTGCTTCAAGCGGCCCCGGCGTACGGGCGTCACGCCAGGGCGATCGAGTCCCCGCTCACGGTGATCTGCTCCGCGGGCAGCGCCTGGGTCGCGGGACCCTTCTTCACGCTCCCGTCCGCCACCGAGAACTCGCTCTTATGGCACGGACAGACGATGACGCCGTCGGCGATGCTGGCCACCGCACAGCCCTGATGTGTGCACTTGGACGAGAACGCCTTGTAGGTGCCCGCCGTCGGCTGGGTGACCACCACGCCCTGGTCCTTGAAAATCTTGCCGCCGCCCTCCGGTATGTCGGAGGTCTTGGCGAAGGCCGTGCCGCCGGAGCCGGACGAGGCGCTGCTGCTCGCATCGCCGCCGCCTGCATTGGCGCCAGCCTGTGTGTTCGAGGAGGTGGAGTCGGAGGACCCGTCGTCCGATCCGCACGCGGTCAGCGCGACGGCGAGCCCCGCTGCTCCGACCGCCGCCACGATGGTACGACGGGCAGGTGTCCCGGCGGGCTGAAGTGATTCGCTGGTCATGCTGACGTTCCCTTCGCAGGCACATTTCGTAGATCTGTCCATGGGGCACAGGCGCCGATCGCCTGTGATTCAGACCGTGTCGAGATCTTGACCTGTTCAAGTCCAGGGGTGAGTAAAAGCGCGCTGTCGCCTTGCTGTCGATTTGGATGTCGGCACATCGTTCCCCGCGGTGTCGCCTGTGCCCGCCAACACCCCACGCAATCCGGGGCGATGCTCAAGGAAGTCACCGAGACCCAGAGGTGCTGACCTGACCCCCTGAGAGCATGTCGTCGGTCGTCGCATAGTGTGCCGGCACCCCTTGGACCACACCACCAGGAGGAACCAGTGTCATACCCGCAGCCGCTCACCCCCGCGGAGAGGCTCGCCGACGTGAAGAAGCAGCTGAGCCTCCCGGGTATCGTCGTGATCTGCGGCTCCACCCGCTTCATGACCGAGATAACCGAGGCCGATCTGCGGGAGACCAAAGCCGGAAGAATCGTCGTCAAACCGGGCTGTGACATGAAGTCGCCGCACGAACTTTGGTCCGATCCTGTCGAGGCCGAGGCGCTGAAGGTTCGACTCGACGATCTGCACCGGGCGAAGATCCGGCTCGCTGATGAGGTGCTCGTAGTCGGGGACTACATCGGAGACAGCACCCGAGCCGAAATCGTCTACGCCCGGTCGCTGGGCAAGCCCGTGCGGTTCACGCACCCCGAAGTCGACCCTGACGCCTGACCGCCCGCTGCCACTCGACAACCACGGCCGGCAGCCCGCCGCCTGACCGTCGCGCGGTGGCTTCGGCCGCCGCCCACCCCACACCCGCGGCAGGCATCCCTTGGAATTGATCATCTACGCCCAGGGTCGAGCGCAGGGACGTGCCAGGAGCTGGACCGACCGCAGACTCGCGCCGCGGCGGCGACCGCCTGAACTGGTGCGGCCTCTGCTCACCGCTGATGCCGCAGCGTGTCACGATCCGTCCGCCCGTCCGGTACGAGAGGGCGCGTGGTGGGCCGCACAGTGATCGCGGGAGGCCGAAAACCGGCGCCGGGTGTACCGATTTGCCTGACCTGCGTGATCAATTCAAGCCGTTGACTTGAGGCTTGCATGACAAGAACGCATCCGCGGTGTCACTCTGCTCCGGGAATTCACAGCTCCCTTACAGGTTCATCACGCGGATAGGCGCGTCTCCTCCACCCCCCACCTCCTTCCACCCGCATGCCGTGCAGCGCTCCGGACCGGCCCACCCCGCCGATCCGTCTCGTCCACGGCCCCCACCACGGGTCGGCCGTCGTACCGAAGGAGAACCCCCCCTTGTCCCTGCGACAGAACGCCCTCGTGCGCCCCAGACGCCTCACCGCCCTCGCTCTGGCGGCCGTGGGCTCCCTGCTCGCCCTGGCCCTCCCGGACTCCGCCACCGCGGCACCAGCGCACCCGGCGCGCGCGAAGATCACCGCCACGCCTCGGGCCGACGCCGCCCAGACCCCGCTGTCCCCCGCCCGCCGCACCGCCCTGATCAGGAGCGCCCAGTCCGAGGCGGCCGGTACCGCACAGCGCATCGGCCTCGGCGCCAAGGAGAGGCTCGTCGTCAAGGACGTCATCAGGGACGCCGACGGCACCACACACACCCGTTACGAGCGCACCTACGCCGGGTTGCCCGTCCTGGGCGGTGACTTGGTCGTGCACGACGACAGCGGCCGTACGACCGTCACCAAGGCCAACTCGGCGA
The DNA here is from genome assembly GCF_001514145.1 of Streptomyces canus. Lineage (GTDB taxonomy): Bacteria > Actinomycetota > Actinomycetes > Streptomycetales > Streptomycetaceae > Streptomyces > Streptomyces canus. The sequence goes on along the minus strand of NZ_KQ948656.1, from coordinate 107,125 downwards.
AGCTGTCGGTGCCCTCCCTCAGCCCCAAGGTCACGACCGCAGGCGCCACCGCCAAGGCCCTCACCGCCTCGAAACAGGATCAGGTCAGGGGCGCCAAGGTGGCCGACGCCTCCCGTCTGATCGTCTGGGCCGGAACCGGCAAGCCCGTCCTGGCCTGGGAAACCGTCGTCGAAGGCGTCCAGAAGGACGGCACCCCCAGCGAGCTCCAGGTCGTCACCGACGCTGCCACCGGCAAGGAACTCCTGGCTGCCGAGAAGGTGCACACCGGCACCGGCACCGGCCAGTACGTGGGCACGGTCCCGCTCGGCACCACCCCGTCCGGATCGACGTACCAGCTCGCAGACCCCGACCGCGCCGGGCACCGGACCTACGACCTGGGCCAGGGCACCTCGGGCACCGGCACCCTGTTCACGGACGACAACGATGTCTGGGGCGACGGCCTGCCGTCCAACCGCCAGACCGCAGGTGTCGACGTGGCCTTCGGCGCCGCGGCCACCTGGGACTTCTACAAGGAGACCTACGGCCGCAACGGCATCCGCAACGACGGGGTCGCCGCCTACAGCCGCGCCCACTACGGCAGCAACTACGTCAACGCCTTCTGGCAGGACTCCTGCTTCTGCATGACGTACGGCGACGGGTCGGGCAACACCCACCCGCTGACGGCGCTCGACGTCGCCGCCCACGAGATGAGCCACGGTGTCACCGCCGCCACCGCGGGCCTGGTCTACTCGGGCGAGTCCGGCGGCCTGAACGAGGCGACCTCCGACATCTTCGCGGCGGCCGTCGAGTTCCACGCCAACCTCGCAGCCGACCCCGGTGACTACCTCGTCGGCGAGAAGATCGACATCAACGGCGACGGCACCCCCCTGCGTTACATGGACAAACCCTCCAAGGACGGCTCTTCCCGCGACAGTTGGAGCTCCACCCTGGGCAGCGTCGACGTCCACTACTCCTCCGGCCCGGCGAACCACTTCTTCTACCTGCTCTCCGAGGGCAGCGGCGCCAAGACCGTCAACGGTGTCCCGTACGACAGCCCGACCTACGACGGCCAGGCCGTCAGCGGCATCGGCATCGAGAACGCGGCCGCGATCTGGTACCGGGCGCTGACGACGTACATGACCTCCACAACGAACTACGCCGGCGCCCGCACCGCCACCCTGGCGGCCGCCGGCGACCTGTTCGGCACCTACAGCCCCACCTACCTCGCCGTCGCCGACGCCTGGGCCGCGATCAACGTCGGCAACCGCATCGCCCTCGGCGTCAACGTCGCGCCGGTGGCCGACCAGATCAGTGGCGTCAACCAGGTCGTCAGCCTGCAGTTGGACGCCTACACCACCAACAACGCAGCCTCGCTGACCTACGAGGCCACCGGTCTGCCGGACGGTCTGACCATCAGCCCGAACGGTCTGATCAGCGGCACCCCGACCACGCTCGGCACCGGCGACGTCACGATCAAGGTGACCGACAGCACGGGAGCGACCGCCTCGGTCACCTTCAACTGGCAGATCGCCTACGTCTACGCCAACGCCTCCCGCGTCGACATCCCCGACAACGGGGCCGCCGTGGAATCCCCGGTGACCATCACAGGCCGCGACGGCAACGCCTCCGCGACCACCAAGGTCTACGTCAACATCGTCCACACCTACCGCGGTGACCTGACCGTCGACCTCGTCGGCCCCGACGGCACCGTCTACTCCCTGCTCAACCGCAGCGGAGGCTCCGCCGACAACGTCGACCAGACCTTCACGGTCGACACCTCCACGCAACCGCTCAACGGCACATGGAAGCTGCGCGTACAGGACCGGGCGTCCATCGACGTCGGATACATCGCCCGCTGGCAGCTGACACCCTGACCCGGCGCCAACGGCACTCCGCCGCTCGGGCCCCTCGGGACCCGGGCGGCGGGGGCCAGCGCTGCCGCACGAGAGCCATCGCCGCGCGCACATTCCCTGGTGCTGCTCTACACAAAAGGGGCTGGGGTCTCAGCGAAGTTGCCGCTGCCGCCCATCACGGTCGAGCCCGTCGGCCCGGTGCATCGCGAGACTGACCCCGCATTCCCTGTACCGTTGATGGATTCAGTAGGCGCCGTCGTGCCAGGCGCTGGTGTTGTCCCGGTTTTGGCATATGTGGCATGTCAGCGCAGGAGCTTCATCCGGCGGCACTGAGGAGCGGAGCGCGCGTTCGACCACCGTCGGCAGCGGCTCGTCGGGATGAAGCGTCGGCTCGGGACAGTAGGCGATGTTCCCCCACCCGCGCTGCCGGCCTCGCCAGGACTCGTCTCGTTTGACCTCCCGAAGTCCACGCGCCTTGTCCGCCCGGCGGCTGTCGGCATAGGCGCGTTCGTCAGCGAGCCAGAGCCGTCGGGCGTGGCGCAACTCCTCGACGGCTCGTACGAGTGAGCTCGGATCCTTCTCCAGATCCCAGTTCGTATGCCGGACGCGCGTGGGCAGGCCCTCGTCGTAGACCCGTCTCCGGTGCGTGTTAAAGCTGCTCACCCGAGGACGCTAGAGGGTGCCCCGCCGAGCAGCGCAGCCGGTCAAGGTTCGTGGACGCGTGCGTCCGCCCGGGGCGTGCATCCGCTGACGCAGTTGGCTCCCTGAACCAGGGCAGGCCATCGCGCAAGTTCCCCTGGTGAATGGGCAGTTCAACCGGAGGAGTGCACGATGGCCCTGTCCCGGAGGGGCAGGTGCGTCTGTGAAAGCTCGGGCTGCTGGACGGTCTCGTCGACGCTCAGCCGAAGCGGCCGTCGGGCGACCCGACGGCCTCCGAGTTCGCCGCGTCCCTCAGTTCCTCGGCACCATGTGTGCCGGTTCAGACATACGGTGACACGCGGAGGGATACACCCTGGGCGCCCCCTGACGAGTTCACCGCGCTGCTCTGGGTGAGGGTTTTTCCGAAGCACACCGACCAGGAGTTCGCCCCGACCCCCGACGACGCGCACGACCAATTGCCCAGGCCGGTGGAGGAGGTACGCAGGTCCATGTACGCGGACGCGCTGTAAAGGCTGGATCGGTCGTTGCGCACGATCACTGCCGCCTGCACGCTGTCTCCGCCTGACGACCTGATCGCACAGACCTGCGCGTGCACATCGTCGGTGAGCTCGCGGGAGCTGGCGCAACGCCACGTGCTGGTGCTGGAGGTGATCGGATTTGTGTTGCCGTAAGCACGCCAGGTGCCATCCGCCGCTGCGGCGGGGCCGGCAGTAGCCAGGCTCACCCCGACAACGGAAGTGATGGCGACTGTCATCCCCACGCCCATTCGTGCAACTCGCATGCTGATCCCTCCCTCACCACGACCCCCTTGATCGCGGACAAGTAATGATCATCACAGACCGTGGTCATGACAGACAGGTCAAGTTTTGGCCATCGTGACGAGATGCGCCGCCCCGAGTCCTGCCGCTGGAACCCGGTGACCGGGAAAACCACCCCGAGGCCTGGCTATGCCCCGTCGACGGGAATGTTCAGAACATCCGCGACAGAGTGCAGGGCGGTTCCCAGCGGGAGGCTGACGCGGGTATGGGCGAGCTGGTCACCGCGGGTGGGATCCCGGTTGATGATGAGGACACGGCTGCCCGCCTGAGCGGCTTGGCGGACGAACCTGAGTCCGGACATCACCGTGAGCGAGGAGCCCAGAACCAGCAGTGTGTTCGCCTCACGGACCAACTGGCGGCAGTACTCGATCCGTTGCGCGGGCACGGTCTCGCCGAAGAACACCACATCGGGCTTGAGGATGCCGCCACAGTCCGTACAGGGCAGGACACGAAAGCCGGCGACCTGTTCGTCGGACAGGTCGGCGTCACCGTCGGGGTTGATTCCCGCGGCCACCGGCTCGAAGGTCGCGTTGGCTTCTTCCAGCCGTAGGGCGAGGTCCTGGCGTGAGGTGAGGGCGTCGCAGGCCAGGCACCGCACTCGTGCCAGGCTCCCATGCAGTTCCACGACCCCCTCGGTGCCGGCGGCCTGATGCAGACCGTCGACGTTCTGGGTGATCACTCCCGAGAGCAGACCGTGCCGAGCGAACGCGGCGACGGCCTCGTGCCCCGCATTGGGACGGGCGCGGCCGAAGGTTCGCCACCCGAGATGGCTTCGTGCCCAGTATCTTCGCTGTGCCTGCGCGGAGGCGGTGAAGTCCTGGTACGTCATCGGCGTGTGCCGACTCAGACTTCCGCCTTCGCCCCGGTAGGCGGGGATGCCCGACTCCGTGGACATGCCCGCCCCGCTGAGCACCAGCACCCTGCCGGCGCTCAGCGCATCGACCACCGGCTGGAGGTCGACCGTGCCCGGCGGCAGGTCCGGGGGAGGGGTCCAGTGAAGTGTGGGGCGCGTCCGCATGCGTGCAAGGGTACGAAACCGGGCCGCCTGGCCCCGAGCTTCGCAGGTCGCTGACTTCGGATGACCTGGCCGTCACCCCACAGCCGAGAGTCCAACGGGCATTGCTCCGGGCTCCTGGCAGAAGATCAAATGGCTGGCGTCACCGCCCCCACCAGCGCGAACGCGACACTGGCCAGCAGCACAGAGCCCGTCAGCAGGATGAGCAACGCACCGAACATGGCGGTGAAGGGGTTCACGGGGCCGTACGTGATCTCGGCCCGCTCGGCACCTGACGTCTCCCTCGACCTGCGTGGCCGGGACCGGAGCAATTGAGCGGGTACTGCTGGTCCTGGTCCTGCTTGGTGTGCGCGCCATGGACGTACACGCTGGTCGTGTCCCCCTGCGGCCGCGCGGTGTCGATACCGAACTCGGCGATCGCCCGCGCGCCGCCGGGTTGGCGGCTTACGTGACCTTTCCACCGATGCATCACGCGGGGAGCGTAACTGCGGGCACCCGCTTGTCGCCCCGGGCTTCCAGGAAAGCAGAACCCGTATCGTCACGGTGAGCTCTGGCATGCGTGGTAGACAGTGGAGCGCCCAGGGCCGACCGGCACGTGCGAGCGCAGGAGGTACCTCCGGCGGGTCGAACACAGGATTCAAGGTTCTGCCCGCATTCCGTGAAGCTCATGGCCGGGTGCGGAGACGTCGGATGGCACTGTTGGTCCAGCCGGTGTGCACGAGCCGGTGGACGTCGGCGTGACGCTGCAGGCCCGCTCAATGATCCGGGCGCGGGGCGGCGCGGTGGGCGGAAACCCGGTGATCGTGACGGTCGCCACCAGGGGCGCCGGGGTTTCCTCCTCGGCGTGTCCGCGCAGGAAAGAGCGGTGGCCTGGGCATTCACGGACCCGGTCGGATCTGAAGTTTCCCTGCATCCTCACGTGACACGGCAATGGCTCCTGGTCGAGAGGGCGTGCTTGATCGCCGTTACGTGGGGTCGGACGTTGGGCCGGCACAACCAAACCCCGAGCGATACCGGCAGATGTGTGCCGGACACGGCGCGTGTGAGCGCCGCTTGGTGCGGTTCAGCGCCAAGCCGGTCGGCTGGTCGCGGTCAGGCGGCCGGGGCGGTCAGGACGGCCTTGGCGGCCTGGCGGAGATTCCTGATCATCGGATTGGGGTCACCCTTGCGGCTGGCCAGGACGACCTGGCTGGGGGGAGCGCCCTCGATCGGGACGGTGACGAGGTGGGGACGCAGTGAGCTACGCCGATCGCCGACCGGTAGCACGGCGATCGCCCTGCCGCTCGCGACGAGTTCGAGCTTGTCCTCGTAGCTCTCGATCGGCGGCACGCCGGCCCCGAGGATCCGGTAGGAAGCCCAGTCCGCGGTCTCGAACGCGCACGGCGCCGCCTCCTCGTCGGCCAGTTCGTCCGCGGTCACCGACGCGCGGTCGGCCAAGGGATGGCTGCGCGGGACCACCAGCATCCGGGGCTCCTCGTACAGCGGCGTGGTGAACACGTCGTCCGTGGCGAGCGGCAGCGGAGCCCGCGCGATCAGGGCGTCGACGCGCTTGTCGGACAGTGCCCCGACGTCGCGGCAGCTCAGATGCCGGGTGGCGATCTCGGCGCCCGGGTGCCGGCGGCGCAGTTCCCGTACGGCGGCAGTGATCACCAGGTCTTCGACGTAGCCGATGGCGATGCGTTCGGTCTCGGCTTGTTCACGCGCGACCAACTCGGCCTGGCGGGCGGCCTGCAGCAGGGCTTGGGCCCGGGGGAGGAACCTCTCGCCGGCGGGAGTGAGCCGGGTGCCCTGGGGCGCGCGGTCCAGCAGTTGGACGCCGAGATACTTCTCGAGCCGCTGGATCTGGCGGCTCAGGGCGGGCTGGGCCACGTGGAGGTCGGCGGCGGCCCGGCCGAAGTGCTGGTGCGCGGCCACCACGGTGAAGTAGCGCACGAGCCGCAGTTCCAGGTCCTGTCCGAGATCGTTCACCCTTCCAGGGTACGTGTCATGCCGTTTCAGAATGAGCAGGTTGCCGAACCGGTCTTGGACGGCCATGACGTCCTGGGCCTTGACTGAAGGAGCAACGTTTCCCCGAGAAAGCGACAGGCGCGATGAAGGCGATCCAGTTCCACGAAGCGGGCGGGCCGGAAGTTTTGCAGTATGACGAGGTGCCGGTTCCCGAGATCGGCCCGGGCGAGGTGCTGGTGCGGGTGCACGCGGTGGGCGTCAACCCGCCGGACTGGTACCTGCGTGAGGGGATGAAGGTCATGCCGGCCGAGATGAGGCCGGCGCTGGAGTTCCCCCTGATTCCTGGAACGGACCTGTCGGGCGTGGTTCAGGCGGTCGCTCCGGACGTGTTGGGGTTCGCCGTCGGTGACGAGGTCTTCGGCATGCTGCGGTTCCCCGGATTCGACGGCCGGACGTACGCCGAGTACGTGGCCGCGCCGGCTTCGGACCTGGCACACAAGCCGGCCGGTATCGATCACGTGCAGGCGGCTGGGGCGCCGATGGCTGTGCTGACGGCCTGGCAGTACCTGGTTGATCTCGGCCACGACGTGCCGTCCCCTTTCACCGGCCAGGTGCACCAGCCGGTGCCGATCACGCCAGGGATGACCGTGCTGGTCAACGGGGCCGCCGGTGGAGTGGGCCACTTCGCGGTGCAGTTGGCGAAATGGAAGGGGGCACACGTCATCGCGGTGGCCTCGGGCCGGCACGAGCAGTTCCTGCGGAAGCTCGGCGCCGATGAGTTCATCGACTACACCAGGACACGGGTCGCGGACGTGGTCAGCGGTGTCGACCTGGTGATCGACGCCGTCGGTGGCCCGGACAGCTCACGCTTCCTGACCGTGCTCAAGCGCGGCGGCACCATGCTTCCGGTGTTCTTCGCCCAGTACGATCCGGAGGAGACGGCGAGTCTGGGCATCACGGTCTCGAACATTCAGGTGCGTTCCAACGGCCCTCAGCTCGCCGAGATCGGGGGCCTGTTCGACGAGGGCAAGCTCCAGGTCGGGGTGGACAGCACCTACCCGCTCCCCGAGGCGCGCAGTGCACACATGCGGGCCGCGCAGGGCCACATCCAAGGCAAGATCGTGCTGACGGTGGTCTCGTGATCGCCGAACTTCAGCAGGCGGTGGCGAGCTACGTCCACGCCCTGAATGAGCTGAATGTGCCCCAGCTGGAAGTGGTCCTGACCGAAGACACCACCTGGACGGGTGGTCAGGCCGCGCAGCCTCACATACGGGATCTCAGCACGTCGACCTCACAGCCCGGTGCGAACGCGTCGAAGCCGTGCTCGATCAGCCAGCGAACCCCCAGCAGGCTTCGCAACGACCACCACGCGCGGATCTCTTCGAGGTCGATGTCGGTGCCGTAGCCGGCGATGACGTCGTCGAGGTGTTCCTCGTGTCCGAGCGTGAGGGTGGCGAGGTCGAAAAGGGCATCACCCTGGCCCGCCTCGGACCAGTCGATGATGCCGGTGACCTCGTCGCCGTCGACGAAGACGTGATCGATCTGCAGGTCGCCGTGCGTGAACGCCGGCGTCCACGGCCGGAGCGCGGCCTCGGCGACCTGGCGGTTGCGGATGACCAGGTCGGCGGGCAGGACACCGTTCTTCACGAGCAACTCGCACTCGCCGTCGAGTTCCGCCGCCAACTCGTCGGGATCCTGGCGGCGCCGGCCGCGCCACGGCGGCAACGGCGCGTCGTGCAGCTTTCGGATGGCGGCGCCCGCCGCGGCCCACGCCGCCGGTGTCGCGGTCGACGGCTCGCCGAGGCGGCCGAGCGCCGTCCCCGGGACCGCGGCGATCGCGAGCGCGGGCGGCTTGCGCCACAGGACCTGCGGGGTCGGGACCGGCGCGAGGGCCATCGCCTCGACCTCGACGTCGATGCGCGCCTGATCGGCGTCCACCTTCAAGAACACGTCGCCGACGCGCAGAGTCGCGCGCTCGGAATGGGCGACGACGACTTTGACCTCATCCATGGGCGACCAGTATCCCGGGGACGATCGCTGACGTCGCCGGATTTTATCGCGTGCGACGAAACGGCTGACCGCGTCCCGCCGCCTGGCGGCCTCGCGCACGACACCGAAACGCTGTCCCTGGTCCGCGTCGGGAGTTCGTGGGCAGCGGCTTGGCACCGTGCTTCGGTGCGCACGATCACGCTTGGTGCAGCGGGCCGGATCACGGGAGCGTGATGAGGGCGATGCTTTCCGTCTGCGCGATGGCCAGCCGGGTTCCGTCGGGGTGGAGGGCGGCCACGGGAGAGGGGACGTGGCTGCCGCCGAAGCATGTGGCCTTGACGGGTATGCCCACTTCGGGCCATTCCGCCACGAGGCGCCCGGTAGCCGTGTCGAGCAGTCGCGGGTGGCCTAGGAGAGAGATCACGTGGTCGCCGCGGGGGAGGAGCAGGATGCCCGGTTCGGCGTCGGCGATCGGGTTGCGGTGGAGCCACCGTCCCTCGGACACCGACCACACACCGAGGTGGCGAGGCGGAAGCGCGGACTCTTCTCCGTCGTTCCAAGCTTCGGCCCCCGTCGCCAGTACCAGCCGATCGGCGTCGAGCCAGCAGCCCGCTGTCACCTCGCCGTCCATGACCGCCGCTGCCGGCAGCAGACCGTCGCCGTCCAGAGTGCCGGGGTCGGTGAGCGCGAGCGCCGTGTCGTAGACCGTGGCGATCCCGAAGGGATGCCAAAACCATCCGACCGCCAGCAAGTACCGTCCGTCGGGGCTCAGGCTGAGCCTGGAGTGGAAGACGTCCTGCGGCTCACGACTGCCGGGCGTGAGCAGCTCGCCGCTCGCCGCGTCCTCGATCTGGAGCACGTTGTACTCGTCGGGGCAGTGCACGACGACCTCGCGCCCGTCACTCAATGTGCCCAATGCGAGCGGGTAGTCGTAGTTCGGCGCCTTATAGTCGCTGCGGTTCAGCTCTCGCACGACCCGTTCTCGCTCGAGCAACACCCCCTCGGTGCCGCGTTCCTGGTACACCGCGGAGTACGGCCCCGAGGCCGAGGTGATCCCGGCGTCGAACGGAAAGCTCCACGCGAGGACCGCCTTCCGTTCCACCCCGTCGGCGCCCCAGCGCCGACCGCATCCGGAGACCAGTTCGTCGCCTTGCCACACCAGCGCTTTCGGCGGGGCCTTTACCGGTATCGACTCCACGGTCATTTGATGACCCTCATTCTGAGAACCTCGGACAGTCCTCTCGCCGGGAACTTACGGGACCCCGTCGGCGGGACGGCGGCCGGGACCACACGGATGGCTCACCGGATAGCTCTGAGCCCCGGCGCTGCCCGACTTCTGGCCACCTCGCGACGAGGACGAGTGGAACGATCAGCAACACGACGCCGAGCACGCCGGCTGCTGCTCACCGAGACCAGCCAGCCCGGCGAACTGGCCGTATTCCACGGCAGGTTCTGGCCGCAGCGGGCGTAGTCAGCTCGTTCGTCGTGTACCCGGAGCTCGCCTTGGCGCCGGCGGCGCAGGCGGAATGGGGCCGCGACACCGGGCTGTGGTCCGTCCTGGCGCCGTTCCTCAACTCCCGCTTGTGCATAAGAAGATGACATGACCCGCGGAGTGACACGGCAGTCCGCCTCAGATCGCTCAGGTCACGACGCTCACGTCCGCCGGTGTGACGGCCGCCATGAGTGCGGGTCAGCAGCGCGGTTCCGTGGCCACAGCCAAGGTCAGAGGAGTCCTGAGATGCGCCTTGCCCCCGCCCTGAAGTGCGGAGCACTGCGCAAGACCAAAGGTAGATGTCGACGCCGTGGGTCTTCCCGAAGGCGAACACCTCGCCCTGGGCGAGGAATTGTGCGGCACGGTCGCGGGCAGCGGCGTTGTCGCTCTGCCAAAGCGGGCCGAGGCCGAGGACTTCGTTGAGCGCGGTCATCCGGGCGGTGTCCCAGCGCTTGCCCGCCTCTCCCTCCCTTACCTGATCGTGGACAACTACGGCACCCACAAGACACCTGTGATCAAGGCCTGGTTGGCCGAACACCCAGGTTCGGGCTCCACTTCACCCCGACCGGGCTCCTCGTGGATCAACCAAGTCGAGCGACGGTTCGGCTACCTGGCGCATCAGACGCCGTTGTTTCATCTGGACCTAGACAGCCGAAGAGAGGCTCGACTCCCCTCCCACCCTCTCTCCTTCGCCTCTGCCGACGAATCTCCAGCGCAGGACACTAGACGCCCTTCAGGACACGATCGAGTGCCGCACGGCCTAGGGGTCCCCAGTTCGGCTTGCCGCCGGGAAGGCCCCGGTCTCCGTTCTGGCCCATGAGTATCAGGAAGAGGCTCTTCATCGCGGCCAGACCGCGGGCACGCCGGATCGCTCCCTCGTCTGCGTGCGCGTACGTGTCGAAGAACCGTGAGGCCGTGCCCGCCGGCAGCAGCACCCACGCCGCGGCGAGGTCCCACGCCGGATCGCCGGCGAACATGTCACCGAAGTCGACGATGCCGGAGAGTGTTCCGTCCGAGACGACGACGTTCGCGGGATGGAGGTCGCCGTGCACCCACACCGGCGGTCCCTGCCATGCGGGGGCCGCAGCCGCGTCGTCCCAGACGGCTCGGACGTCGGCGACGATGTCGTCGAGGGCCACGGCCTGGAGGAAGTTCTCGAAGCCGTCGGTGCAGTTCCTGGGATGGGCGCCGCGGTCGGCAGCGATCGGCGCCTCGGCGGGCGCCTCCACATGGAGCGCCTGCAGGAAGCCCGCCAGCGTGTCGGCCGCGTGGTCGCCCCGGCTGATCAAGCCGTGGTCCAGCGGCTCGCCGTCAACCCACGTCATCACGGTCCAGTGCTTGGGGAAGCGCTTGGACGGTTCACCGAACCGCACCGGCGTGGGCACCGGGAGCGGCAGGCGCGGGGCCAGCACGGGGAGCCACTGCCGCTCCTTCAGTTGGTGCTCCGGGGTGGGGTCCATGCGCTGCATGCGCACTGCCAACTCGTCCCCGAGGCGCCACATTTGGTTGCCCCAACCGCCCGCCACCTCTCGGATGGCCAGCCCCGCAAGGTCGGGATGTTGTTCCTGCAGCAGGTCGCGCACCAGGTCTGCGGTGATCTCGATCTCGGTGTCGGTCATACGACGTCACAGTACTGAGGCGGCAGGCGGAGGATGGTCCCGGGTGAGGGGTGAGGGGTGAGGGGTGAGGGGTGACGGGTGAGGGTCGGCAGAGTTGCTGTACTTCGCTGCGGTACGCAGAATCGCCCGCATGGGATCTATGCAACCGGAGCTGAGCTGGCCGTTTGAGGGTGAGGTCTTCCCTCAAGGCTTGCTGGCGGTCGTCCAGAAGACGGTCTCGGCAGGGGAGTTTCCTGCCTTGACCGTGATCCATGACGACGAGGGCGACTGGCTTGTGAGCGACGGCGTGCACGATCCCAATGACGGGGCTTCGAAGCTTCGCCATCTGCACCACGTCGTGGACCTGGATCCGTCACTTGCTCGGCTGGCCACCATGCCACCTGGCCACGTCGCCTGGCGCGCGACCAGGTACGACGTTTGGACGATCGAGGAATGGACCTACCCCGACGAGTAGCGGCGCCCTGGGACACGTAGGTCGGTGGAGTCTAAATGGGCCCGGTCAAGCGGGCTGGGCTCGGTCGCTGCTGGGCAGGGCCCATTGGGCGTCCAGGTCCTGGCAGAGGATGCGGATGCTGCCGGTCGTGAGTCTTACGACCTCGGGGAAAATGGAGGTCGGGACGTGCTGGCCTGGCGGTTCGGCTGGTGTGTGATCAGCAGGTGCTGTTGCGGACGAGGACGAGTTCGGTGCTTGTCCGGCGTCGGGTGGGGCGCTGCGCGGACCGGTCGGAGACCAGCCCGGCGATCGCCAGATGTGTCTCGGCGTAGTTTTCACGGCGTCCGGTGAAGCGCCGCAGAGGTGCCCACTGCCGAAGCTCGGCGTTGGTGTGCTCGACGCAGATCCGGGCCGAGGACTGGCGCCGCCGCGCTTCGCTCCAGGCCCGCTTGTCGCCGTCGCACGCGTCGTCCTTCGGCTTCTTCGGCGGGGCGGTGACCTGGTCGGGGAACTCCTTGGCCAGTCCTGCATACCCGGCATCGGCCTGGGACTTCACCGATGGGTGGAGGCGGAGTTGTTCGGCGATGCCCTCGGTGCGTACGGCAGTCTGGTCGTGCATCCGGCCGGGTCGCACGACCCCGGACAGCAGGATGCGGCCCTGCCCGTCGCTGAATGTGGTGGTCTTGACCGTGTTCTGGCGGCGCTTGCCCGAGACGAAGGCTCGGCGCCCGGGTCTGCCCGCCTGTGGGCGCCTGACCTGGGTCTCGGCGCCATCGAGTCGAGGCTCGATGCCTTCGGCCTCGGCGTAGGCAAAGAGATCCTCCAGTGTCCGCAGTCTCATTCCGGGCCGGTCGGGCACTGCGAAGCCGCGGGCCGCGAGCAACGGACGGACCTGTCGGATCGCCGTCGAAACGGTCGAGCGGTCGACGTCGTACAGCTCGGCCAGGACCTCGTGCGGCAGCTGATGGCGCAGGTGTACCAGGGTGAGCAGCAGCCGGTCGCAGAAGACCAGCTTCGGCTTGCGCCCGGCACCGGCCGCCCTGCGGCGTTCACCGCCCCTGGCTTCGCGAAGTCCAGACTGACGTGCCGCCTCCCACGGGGCGGCGAGTTCGGCGAACAACTCGCCGAAGTGTGCGCGGGAGACACCGGACAGGGCCGGATGGGAACAGGCCGCGCGGGCCCAGGTCAGCTTCACAACTCACCCAACCCGCGCGGCCCTTCTCATGTCACGGCCAAATCAGCCGGAACGTCGCCGCGAGCGGCAGCCGCTTCACATGGGTTCAACCAGAGCCGCCCGCCACTCCGGGCGCGGATCAGCCCCAACACTCGTCCAGTACTCCCGGCCACGCACGATCCGTCCCTGCTGGACGGTCCAGAATGAGGCCGCGCGGAACACGCCGAACTCGTCATGCGGCACCTCGACCTCGGAGACCACCTCGTTGCCGTCAGCCACGATCCGCAGTACCCGAATCGACCAGCCCCCCGGGTATTCGCTGTTCACCGCGACGAAGTTCTTGTTGCCGACAATGCGCTCCGCGCTGATCGGCCACTCGACCACGACGTCCTCCGCGACCAAGTCGGCGACAGCTGACCAATCGCGCGCCTGGATCCGATCCCACAATGCCTCGACCACTCCTGAAGAGTCCATGGGGGCACCCTGCACGGGCCACTGACATCCCGGCCCTGGGGCCCCGGGCGGCCTGGCACGCCGAGCCCCAAGCAGCAGCCCCCTCACTGCCGCTAATAGATCCCGTGGGGCAGGAGTTCGTCCAGGCGGACGGTGTTGAAGTCGGACAGTTCAAGCACGCCGCCCCCGTCGGCTTCCACCTGGACGCTGGTGACGCCGTAGTAGTGAACTGTCAGCACGTGGTCCTGGCTGGCTGGCCAGGTGAAATGGATCTGGAACTGATCTGCGGCGCCGGCAGTCGGGGGCAGCGCGGTGGGTCTGAGGTCTTTCACACACTGCGGAGCCGCGAAATCGTAGTGCTCAGGGTGTGTGGCAAGAGCGCGCGCCCCGGGCGGGAGGGCCGGCGCGAGTCGGGGCAACTTGGCAAGGTATGGGTTGGGATCGTGCCAGTAGGTGCCGTGCGCTTGCTGTTCGATGATCACGTATCTCATGCTCTGCCCCCTGTATCGACGGCTCAAAGTACCCAACTGGCCACCGGATACGGGCTGAGCAAGGCCTCGAGAATCTTGAATGGGCTGAGTCAGGCCGCTCTGGCCACTGGTGGGGTGGTGGTGAAGGACGGTTGTCGCGGAGGAGCGCCCACAGGACGTCGACGCGTTGGCGGGCGAGGGCGATGACGGCGGGGATGGGTTGGGGGCCCTCGGCTCGTTTCTTGAGGTAGTAGGTGCGGTTGGGGCCGTCGCGGATGATGCTGGTCTGGGCGGAGAGGTAGAAGACGCGGCGTGAGCGGCGGCTGTAGCGCTGCGGGCGGTGCAGGTTGCCGGTGCGGCGTCCGGATTCCTTGGCGACCGGGACCAGACCGGCGGCGGAGGCGAGGTGGCCTGCGTCGGGGTAGTTCGCCAGATCACCCGCGGCGACGAGGAACTCAGCCCCCAGGATGGGTCCCATGCCGGGCATCGGCTCGATGATGGCGGCCTGCGGATGGGCATGGAAGGCGTCGCGGATCTGCCGGCCGAGCTGCTAGAGCCGGTCGTCCAGGGCCAGGACCTGTTGGGCGAGGTCCGCGGTGATGCTGGCCGCGGCGCCCCGGCCTGGGAGGGTGATGCGCTGGGCCTGGGGGCTGTGAGAGCGGTCGTGGCCGCCGCGTCGGGGCGGCGTGCCCCGGGTGGCGAGCCAACGAGTGAGGCGGGCTTGCCCGCACCGGCGCAGGGCGGCGGGGGCCTGACAGCCGGTGAGCAGGACGAGGGCGCCCTTGTCGTCGGCGTAGTCGAAGGCTGCTTCCAGGGCCGGGCTGATGCCGGTGAGTACGTCGTGGATGCGGTTGAGCAGGCGAACCCGGTCGGCAATCAGGTCGGACCGGTGCGCGGTGAGCTGGGCCCTCAGGGGCCGTGGTGAGCACGCGTCGCGCGCCCTCGTGGACGATGTCGTGGATCAGCGATTCGCCTCCCGTGGAGCCGTCGTCATTCACTGCGGTGTGCATGGGGCGTGCCACCGGCGTGCGTACCACCGCGACGGCAAAGGGCATTGAGGCTGATGGGCGGAATGAGCCACCACTGAAGAGGCCCTCGAAACGCTGCAGGGTCAGCCCCGGGGCTGACCCTGCCTCAGTCTTCCTCTGCTCTGCGCCAAGCCAGCCCCTGTCACCGCCAATGAAGTGGCCAATCTCATCCTATGGCGGAGCAAAGAATTCCTTGCGGCACTGCCGGTTCGCCCGCCTCGGATTTACGTTCCTCTCGCACCCTGTCATGCCACGTTCATTAGGCATTCCGGGTCAGTTGAGTGTCATGCTCATGGCTGCGCGGTTCGCCGCCGCTACGCGCGTCACGGGCCTGCCAATCCAGTCGCACCCCCTCGTCAACGGAGGCAGAACCCCATGCGTGAGTCACGTCTGAGCAAGCGGAGACGGAGTCTGCGAAGACTCCTCGCCGTCTCCTTCCCGGCCCTCGCCCTCACCGTCGCCGGACTCGTCGCGGCGCCGACGGCCGGCGCCCAGCCCGCTGCCGCCCACCCGTACACCACCAAGGTCACGCAGAACAACAAGGCGCTGACCGACCCCGCCCATCAGACCTTCCACACCACCGGCAAGGCGGGCCAGAAGGTACCCACTACTCACCTGTGCGCCACCGCCGAGCCGGGCCACGCGTCCTGCTTCGCCCAGCGCCGCACCGACATCAAGCAGCGCCTCGCCTCGGCGCTCGCCGCCGCCCCCTCCGGCCTCTCCCCGGCCAACCTGCACAGCGCCTACAACCTGCCCACCACCGGCGGCAGCGGCCTGACGGTCGCCGTGGTCGACGCCTACAACGACCCCAACGCCGAGTCGGACCTCGCCACTTACCGCTCCACCTACGGTCTGTCCGCCTGCACCAAGGCCAACGGCTGCTTCAAGCAGGTCAGTCAGACCGGTTCGACCACCTCGCTGCCGACCAACGACAGCGGTTGGGCCGGCGAGGAGGCCCTCGACATCGACATGGTCAGCGCCGTCTGCCCGAACTGCAACATCATCCTCGTCGAGGCCACCTCCGCCAACGACTCCGACCTCGGCATCGCCGAGAACGAGGCCGTCTCGCTCGGCGCCAAGTTCGTCTCCAACAGCTGGGGCGGCGACGAGTCCTCCTCCCAGACCAGCGAGGACACCTCGTACTTCAAGCACCCGGGTGTCGCGATCACCGTCTCCTCCGGTGACTCCGCCTACGGGGCCGAGTACCCCGCGACCTCCCAGTACGTGACCGCAGTCGGCGGCACCGCCCTGTCCACGTCCTCCAACTCCCGCGGCTGGACCGAGTCCGTGTGGAAGACCAGCTCCACCGAGGGCGCCGGCTCCGGCTGCTCGGCGTACGACCCGAAGCCGAGCTGGCAGACCGACACCGGGTGCACCAAGCGGATGGAAGCCGACGTCTCCGCGGTCGCCGACCCGGCGACCGGTGTGGCCGTGTACGACACCTACGGCGGCTCCGGCTGGGCGGTCTACGGCGGCACCAGCGCCTCCGCCCCGATCGTCGCCGGCGTCTACGCCCTCGCAGGCACCCCGGGCTCCAGCGACTACCCGGCGAAGTACCCGTACACCCACACCAGCAACCTGTACGACGTGACCAGCGGCAACAACGGCTCCTGCTCCACCTCGTACTTCTGCACCGCGACCACCGGCTACGACGGCCCGACCGGCTGGGGCACCCCCAACGGCACCACCGCCTTCGCCTCCGGCAGCACCTCCGGCAACACGGTCACCGTCACCAACCCCGGCAGCCAGTCGACGACGACCGGCGGCGCGGCAAGCCTGCAGATCAGCGCGAGCGACAGCGCGGGCGCGACCCTCACCTACAGTGCCGGCGGACTGCCGACCGGCCTGTCCATCGGCAGCTCGACCGGCAAGATCACGGGAACGGCGTCCACCGCGGGCACCTACCAGGTCACCGTCACCGCGAGTGACTCGACCGGCGCCTCCGGCTCGACGTCCTTCACCTGGACCGTCGGCTCCGGCAGCGGCACCTGCACCTCGGCCCAACTGCTCGGCAACGCCGGGTTCGAGTCGGGCAACACCACCTGGACCACCTCCAGCGGGGTCATCACCAACTCCACCAGCGAGGCGGCGCACGCCGGTTCCTACTACGCCTGGCTGGACGGCTACGGCTCCGCGCACACCGACACGCTCTCCCAGTCGGTGACCGTGCCGAGCGGCTGCAAGGCCACCTTCACCTTCTACCTGCACATCGACACCGCGGAGACCTCGACCAGCAGCGCGTACGACAAGCTGACGGTCACCGCGGGCTCGACGACCCTGGCCACCTACTCCAACCTCAACAAGGCCTCCGGGTACGCCCAGAAGTCCTTCGACCTGTCCTCGTACGCCGGCTCCACCGTCACCGTGAAGTTCAACGGAGTGGAGGACTCCTCCCTCCAGACCAGCTTCGTCGTGGACGACACGGCCCTGACGACCAGCTGACCCTCCCGAAGGAAGCACCCGATCCCGCACGCGGAGGCCGTCCGCGTGCGGGACACCCGGTGTTGACAAGGGCGGGCCACGCACTGGAATCAGGTGCTCATCGCGCTGACGGCCCAGCCCGACGCGGGCCGGGCTTGTCCTTGCTGGAATCGAGACTGGCCGGTGGGCAGGCGAGTGAGGTGGGCACTCCAAGTGCGGTCGGGAGTGTTGATCGCGCTCGCGGTGCCGGCCGTTGAACCAGCCGAGCGGCGTCCGGCCGGGCGACCGCTCATGAACATGGTCATCGACCACAGCACCACGGTCTGTTCCTGTCGACCTTCCGGCGCGGCGCTCGCCTGGCTCCATGGGGCCTGATCGAGGCCGCGTCGTGGCCGCAAGGGCCGGCGCGCGAACGGGGCTCGTACCCGCCCGCGGCGGATGCCCCTTCCCGCGCGCAGGGGCATCCGCCGGGGCAAGGTCCGGGGAGAGCCACGTTCGACCGGTTCGATCTCGGAATCGGTGGGAGGTCAGGACAGCCTCGCCGGCATGAGCCATACGACCCGGACGCGGAAGATGGTCGGCATCGCCGCGTGACGGGGCGGAGCGCGGATCCTCCTGGCGGCCTCACACCGAGAACTCGCGTATCACCGTGTTGCGGAACACCGCGCTGCCGCCGATCGTGAACAGGGCGAGCCGGGTGTCCAGCAGGTACGGGAACACCTGGCTGGTGTGCACGTAGCGGCCGTCGTCGACGAACATCTCCACCGACGTGCGGTCCACGAGGATGCGCAGTTTCACCGTGCCGGCGGACGGGTCGAAGGGGGTGTGGCTCTCCTGCCACTTGCCGGACGTGTCGGCGTTCACCGTGTTGCGTCGGTTGAGGAAGGCGTAGTTGGCGTAGATCCCTGCGTCGATGTGCCGACCGCCGTCGGGTGAGCGCCTCAGCTGGAGGCCGGCGCCGGTGAGTTGGGACCAGGTGATCTCGGTCGTCACCTCGTAGGAGATACCGGTGTAGTCGAGCACCTTCGTGCCGTTCACGGTCACGTCGCCCAGGTTCACGGTGCGGGAGACATGCGAGTCGAGGCCGGCGACGGGCTGGGAGGCGAGGTAGTAGGTGTTGTCGGATGCCTTCTTCAGGGTGATCTCGCGGACGATGGAGTCGGTGCCGTTGAAGCCGTCGCAGTCGATGGTGGGGGTGGTGTGGGCGTAGTCCCAGTTGTTGACCCATCCGATCGCGTACCGGGCGGCCGAATCCTCCGCGCCGCTCGCGTCCCGCTTCTCGAAGGTGACGGCGCCGTACCAGTCCCAGCCGTGGTCGAGCCACTGCGGGTCACTCGCGTCAGCGGTGAAGGCGCTGCCGTCGAAGGAACCCGTCCAGTAGGCGTATGTGTTGGGCAGTCCCGAGCTCTTCGCGTTGGCGCTCGCGCCGAGCACCCATTTCACGGTGCCGTCGTCGGCGGTGATGCGGAACAGGTCGGGGCACTCCAGAACGCCGATGCCGTCGTGGACGAAACCGTTCACGTACGTCCAGGACTTGAGGTCGTCGGAGTGGTAGAAACCGATCTTGTCGTTCTCGGCGAGGGCCATCACCCAGCGGCCCCGGTCCTCGTCGCGGATCACCTTGGGGTCGCGGAAGTCGGCGACGCCGGGGTTGGGCAGGACGGGGTCGGTCCCGTAGTTGTCGAAGGTGAGACCGCCGTCGGTCGAGTAGTACAGGAACTGCTCCTGGTGGTCGGTGCCACCGCCGGGGGACATGGTGACGATGACGACGACCGCGCCCGCGCCGAACCCGGCCGTGTTGCCGGTGTCGACCACCGCCGAGCCCGACCAGAGATCGCCGTTGAGCGTGGTGTCCTTGGGCACGGCGACCCCGCGGTCGGCGAAGGAGACCAGGTCCTTGGTGGTGGCCAGGCGCCACGCGGTGCCGACGGCACCGGTGAAGTAGTCGGCGTTGTAGAGGTAGTAGTAGTGGTACTCGCCGTCGATCCAGACCGGCCGCTGCGGGTCGTTCTTCCACTGGTCGGGAACCGTGAAGTGGTACGCGGCGCGGTAACTCGCCCCGCTCGCCGCGGACTTGGGCTTGTTCTTGGCCGTGGCCCCGGCCTTGGGCTGCGGGGCGGCCGTGGCCGCTGCGGTGGGCAGCAGCGCGGCGGCGGTGCCCGCCGCCGATCCCGCGAACAGTGATCTCCTGGAAATCCCCGATGTTCCGGGCATGACGCATCGTTCCTCTCGTGGCGGCCCATGAGGGCCCGTGGCGGCTCGTCACGCACGCGAGTGCGGCTCACAACGCGAGGGCGTGAAAATTCGGCTCATGTGAAACGAGGACTGTAGACCTAACTCGTTAAAGGTCAAGCGTTCCCGACCCCTTGACAGGTCTGCCGCCCGGTTCCCATCATCTGGGGCATCAGCCCTGATCTAACACGAGTTAGGCCCGTTTGATGACTGACTCGCACTTCCCCCGCCGCACACTGCTGCGGTACGGCGCTTACGGGGCCGGAGCAGCCGCCCTGGCCGCGACCGCCGCGAGCTGGGACCGGCTCACCGGAGCCGACATCCCCGGCCGTGACGACGGCTCCCTCGTCGTCGCCACCCTCGGCTCCGCTTTCGACCCGGCCACCGTCGACGCCCTCACCCAGGGCTTCCACCGGCTCCACCCCGACATCCCGCTGCGGGTGAACGCGGTGCAGGCCGTCGACTGGTCGGACTTCTTCGCGAAGATCCTCACCCAGATCGCCGCGGGCACCGCCCCCGACCTTGTGTACGTGGCCACCGAGGGCGTGCAGCTGTTCGCCCAACGGCTCGGCGTGCCCCTGGACCGCTGGGTGCGGCGGGACGCGGCGGAGCTGCGTGAGTACTTCGCCGACGTCCACCCCTCGCTGGTGGAGTCGATGATGTACGAGGGGAACCTCTACCAGCTGCCGATGGAGTTCAACGCCGCCGACATCTACCTCAACAAGCAGGTGCTGAAACGGGCAGGCGCGGGTTTCCCGGCGGCCGACTGGAGCCGCGACGACTTCACCGCGCTGCTGCGGGAGATGAAACGTGCCGGCGACGCGCACTTCACGCCGTACTTCTGGACCAACCGGCTGTGGGGCGGCGTGATGCCCTGGCTCTTCGCGAACGGCACGAACCTGCTGAAGGAGTCGAAGGCGCCCGGCGGCTCCTGGCTGTGGGACACCTTCTACCCGGCCGCCCACCGGCAGGGACGCGGCGGAGGCTTCCGCTGGACGACCCCGCAGGCCACCGCCGACCGGGTCGAGGAGGCGTACGACTATCTCGCTTCCCTCGTCCAGGAGAACCTGTGCAGCCGGCCCGAGGGCGGCAACGGCAGCAATCTGGTCGGCGTGTTCTCCACCGGCCGCGTCGGCGTCACACCGGCGGGCGGATTCTGGGCGGGCGGCCTGCACCTGGCCGGCATGCGGGCCGCCGACTACGACGTGCAGTACTTCCCGCGCTGGCGTACCCAGCGCCACCAGTTCGGCGCGGCGGGCTACGCGCTGCTGCGCACCTCGAAGAAGCAGGAAGCCGCCTGGGAGTTCATCAAATACGCGGCCCGCAAGGACACCATGACCCGGCTGTTCCAGAGCAACCAGACCACCCCGGCCCGGCGTTCGATGCTGAACGCCGCCCGCTACGCCGCGAGCGGCCCGGCACACTGGCAGGTCTTCTACGACACCCTCGACCGGTTTCCCGACACCGGCCCGATCCCCGCGCCGCCGCAGGTCGCCGAGGTGACCGACGTCCTGCTCAAGTACACCGGCACGGCGCTGGCCTCGCCGCGTGCGGTGGGTCCCGCGCTGCGCCGGATGCAGGGCGACCTGGAGCAGGCCATGGAGCGTGAGGTATGACGAACACCCAGGCCCCGGCCGTACGTCCGCGGCCCGCCACGCCACCCGTCGTCGCCGTGCGGCCGTCGGTCCGCGACCGCGGCGCCCGGCTGCTGGCCGCGCTGTTCCTGGCGCCCACGGTCGTCGGCATCGTCGTCTTCACGGTCGTGCCGATCATCGGGTCCATCGTGCTGAGCCTGTTCCACTGGAACGTGATCGACCCGCCCCGTTTCGCCGGCGGCGCCAACTACCGCACGACCTTCACGGACTCGACCGTCCTGGTCTCCTTCCGCAACACGCTCCTCTTCATGGTCCTCGCGGTCGCGCTGCAACTGCTGATCGCGCTGGCGCTGGCGCTCGCGCTGAACGGGCGGATGCCGGTGTGGCTGCGGTCGGTGTTCCGTTCGGCGTTCTTCTTCCCGCTGGTGCTGTCCGCCGCTTCGATCTCGGTGGTGATGAAGTACCTGTTCAACCAGGACTTCGGGGTGGTGAACTGGCTGATCGGCCTGGTCGGCGTCGCGCCCGTGCCCTGGCTGACCTCGGAGCACGCGGCGATGGCCACGGTGATCCTGGTCTACGTCTGGCAGCAGTTCGGTTTCTCCTTCCTGCTGTTCGTCGGCGGTCTGAACAACATCCCCAAGGAGATCCACGAGGCCGCCGCTCTCGACGGCGCGACCGGCCTGCGCAAACACCTCGGCATCACGCTGCCGCTGCTGTCGCCGACGCTGCTCGTCGCGTCGGTCGTCGGCATCATCAATGCCCTGCAGGTCTTCGAACAGCCCTACGTCCTCACCGACGGCGGACCCGGCGACGCCACCCGCACCGTGGTGATGGTGATCTACGAGAGGGCCTTCGAACAGCTCGACTTCGGCGAGGCATCCGCGGTGGGCGTGCTGCTCTTCGTGCTGATCATGGCGGTCACCGCCCTCCAGTTCCGGCTCAGCCGGCGTTTCGTCCACTACCAGTGAGCCGGTGAACTGCATGAGCCAAGCAACCCCGACCCTCAGTCGCGTACGTCACTCACTCACCCCCTGGGCCCGGATCGCCGCACTGACCGTGTGCGCCCTGCTGACGCTGGGCCCGGTCATCTGGACCGTCGCCACCTCACTGCGCACTCCGGCCCAGTCCTTCGACCTGCCCCCGCAGATCATCCCGACGCACCCGACGACCGCGGCCTACCGCGGGGTCTTCCAGCAGATCGACGTGTGGCTGCTCGCCCTGAACTCCACGCTGGTGACCGCACTGATCGCCGTCGGCCAGATGATCACGGCCGGCCTGGCCGGATACGCCTTCGCGCGCCTGGAGTTCCGTTTCAAGAAGCCGCTCTTCGGCCTGGTCCTGGCGACCATGATGGTGCCGTTGCAGGTCACCATCGTGCCGGTATTCCTGGTGCTGAAGTCGATGAGCCTCACCGACACGCTCCTCGGCCTGATCATCCCGGCCTTCCCGACGGCCTTCGGCACCTTCCTGATGCGCCAGTACTTCCTCGGTATGCCGAAGGACCTGGGCGAGGCGGCCATGCTGGACGGCGCGGGACCCTGGCGGATCTTCCGCTCGGTGTACGCGCCGCTGGCCACACCCGGCCTGGCGATCGTCGGCGTGCTGGCCTTCAACTACCACTGGAACGAGTTCTTCCGCCCGCTGATCCTGGAGACCTCCAGCCAGAACTACACGCTTCCGCTGGGTCTGGTCTCCCTGCAGGGCAATCTCGGCACCGGGTCGATCTCGGTGGTCCTGGCCGGGGTCGTGCTCTCGATGCTCCCCGCCCTCGCCGTGTTCGTCGTCGGCCAGCGCCCTCTGCGCGAGGGCATCACCTCGGCAGGAGTCAACCGTTGAGCAACGACCCCAACGTGCCGCGTTTCAGGGTCCGTCCGCCGGTCGGCTGGATCAACGACCCCAATGGGCCGTTCCGTTGGCGGGACCGCTACCACCTCTTCTACCAGCACAACCCTGACGCACCGGTGCACGCGAACGTCCACTGGGGTCATGCCTCCAGCGCCGACCTCGCGCACTGGGAGCACCATCCGATCGCGCTCACCCCGGCGGCCGGCGGCCCCGACGAGGCCGGCTGCTGGTCGGGCTGCGTGGTCGACGACGCCGGCACACCGACCGCCGTGTACACGGGAGTCGACCGTGCCCACGCGGGACTCGGCACCATCTGCCTGGCGCGGGCGGCGGACCCGGACGACGAGCGGCTGACCGAGTGGAAGCCGCTGCCGACGCCGGTGGTGGCAGGGCCGCCGCCGGGACTGGACGTGGTGATGTTCCGCGACCCGTTCGTCTTCCGCTGCGCGGACAGGCGCTGGGCCCTCGTCGGGGCCGGGCACGCCGACGGCACGCCGTCGGTCCTGCTCTACGACTGCGACGACCTGACCGACTGGCGGTTCGCCGGTGTGCTGCTGGACGGCAAGGACCCGGTGGCCGCGGGCGCGTTCGGCGACAAGTCGGTGGGCTGGGAGTGCCCGCACCTGTACCGGACAGCAGGCGGCGACCACGTGCTGGTGGTGTCCCTGTGGGACGGGGATCCCTGCTCCACCGGATACCTGACCGGCCGTCTGCAGGCCGATGGCCAGAGGTCGTTAAGGTTGGTGCCGCGCGTCGGCGGCCGGCTCGACCAGGGGCGGGACTTCTACGCTCCCGCGGTGCTCCAGGAGCCGGACCGCGTACTGCTGTGGGGCTGGTCGTGGGAGGCCCGCTCGCAAGAGGAGGTGCGCCGGGCCGGATGGGCAGGCGTCCTCACCGCGCCACGGGTCGTCGACATCCACCCCGACGGTTCACTGCGGGTGAGTCCGGCCCCGGAACTCGAACTGCTGCGCCCGGCCGACCCGTTCGTCACCGTGCCGGGCCGGGTTCCGCTTCCCCACACGTACGACCTGGCGGTCACCGCATGTGGACCGACCACGGTAAGCCTGCTCCGGGACGCGTCGGGCCGGGAGCTGACCGTCCGGGCGGACCCCGCCTCGGGGACCGTCGTGCTCGACCGCAGCGCCTGGCCCCGGACCGGCAGGGAAGGCTCCGCCCCGATCACCGTGCAGGTGCCGAAGGGGCCGGAACTCGCGCTCCGGCTGCTCGTCGACGGCTCGCTCCTCGAACTCTTCGTCGCGGAACGGGCCATGGTCACCGAGCGCGTCTACCGGCGCCCCACCGACATCGCCGAGCTGGTCGTCGACGGTCCGGGTGCCCGGGTCACCGGATGGGCGCCGGACCCACGGAGGCGCGGCTGACCACAGGGCAGGCCAGGCGCCGGACGGTCGCGGGCGGCGTATGGCCGGCTTCGATGGCGTCCAACAGCAGCCGGGCCGCCGCCTCACCCATCGCCCGGTGCGGCAGCGCGACCGAGGTGAGCGGCGGTGTGAGGAAGGCGGCCATGTGCTCCTGGTCGTCGTAACCGACCACGGACAGATCGGCGGGCACGTCGATCCCGAGCCGGGTCGCGGCGTGCAGGACACCCGCCGCGACCCGGTCGTTGTAGCACAGGACGCCAGTGGGGCGACGGCCCGGCTCGACCCCTTCGAGCAGGCGCAGCGCCCCCGCGTATCCCGCGGAGATCTCCCCGCCGCCGCGCACGATCCATTCCTCGGGCACGGTGACGCCCTCGGCGCGCAGCACGTCCCGGAAGCCGCGGGTACGTTCCACCGAGGCGATGTCGTCCAGACCGCCGATCACGGCGAGCCGGCGGTGGCCCGCACTGAGCAGCAGCCGGGCCGCGGTACGGCCACCGGCGCGCTCGGCAGGGACCACGGCGGGCAGGGAGCCGTCCTCGGGCAGGCAGTTGGCCAGCACGGAGTGGGTGCGGTGCAGGCCCTCGGGGACGCGGACCCGGCGCAGTGACATGGCCGCGTAGATGATGCCGTCCACGCGCCGGTCGAGCAGTTCCGCGACGGCCGCGTCCTCCTTGACCGGGTCACCGCCGGAGTCGACGGTGAGGATCAGATGGTCGCTGCCCCAGGCGGTCTCCATGGCGCCGCGCAGCAGCCGACCGGCGAAGGGCGAGGACGCGATCTCGTCAGTGACCAGCCCGATCACGGCCGTACGGCGACGGCGCAGACCGCGGGCCACCGGGTCGGGGCGGTAGCCCAGCTGGGCCGCGGCCTCCTGGATGCGTTCCTGGGTGGCGGGCGAGAGGTTGCCCTCGGCTCGTCCGTTGAACACGAAGGACACCGCGGTGTGCGACACGCCGGCGAGCCGGGCGACGTCCCGTGACGTCGGGCGCCCGGTGCCCGTGCTCCTGCTCTCCTCGGCACCGCCCACGCCGTCCGCCACCCTCGCCCAGCCCGTCCTGTCGATCACCGTCCACCCTATCCGCGGGGAGCGCCATGGCATACGGGAGATGCTCGGGGCGCTGCGGAGTGGGCGTCCGCTTGGCCACCGGACTTCCCGGAGGACGGGTCCGCTTCGGACTGGGCCTGAGCACGTCATCCGCCGGGGATGCAGAATGCGTAGCCCTTCTTCGGGATGCCGGCGCAGTTTGTACGGCATGCACGTCATCCCGGCTTCCAGGCTGAGGTGTTCGGCGGGCATGCGTGATGCCATGGTGACGAGGAGGGACAGGAGTGGTCTGCACTCAGGTACGGGCGAGGGCTCGGAACCGCCCACCGGCCCGGCGCCACCGCGCGGGCCCCGGTCACCACTGGATCGTCCCTGGGACCGACGGCGGCGCCTCCCGTGCCGTGACCGTCTCGCGTGCCGACGCGCGGACGTCGGGGTGTGCGTGCCGGCGCAGGGTGCGGAGCCGGCCGCGCCACGGCTCCGTCCACCGAGAGCGGCTGCCGCCGGAGACGGTGAGCCTGATGGCGAACAGGCCCCGGGCCAGGTCCGGCTCCGCACCCAGCGTGCGGGCGGTCTCCAACCACGCCTCTGGCGCGGGGCCGCTGATCGCGCTGAGCCGCGAGCTGAGCCCTTCGGCGATGTCCCGGGCGAGCAGCGGACGTCCTTCGCAGTCGGCAGCCAATCGGCGCAGGCCCGACGACAGTGCGGTGGCGTCCTTGTTCAGTTCGAGGGCGTACAGCCGGAGTTCGGCGACGGAGCGCGCGAAATCCTCGTGCCCGGCGGCGGTGTCGGCGGCGCGCAGCAGCACGTCCGCCGTCGGCCGGCCCCCGCCCCGGTAGCGATGGTGGAGCAGGAGGTGGCGCAGCAGGCTCGCGGCCCGCTGCCGGGCCGGCTGGTCGCGTTCGGGCTCGGCGTCGGGCTGGTCCGGGTCTCCTGTGGCTTCCAGCATCGCCCGCAGGGCCCGAAGGTACGGGCCGTCGTCGTCCGCCGCGAGCTCCACCAGCTCCTGCCCGGCCATCGCCCACACCGCCCGATCGGCAAGGTCCGTGGTGGCGGCCACCAGCATCTCGGCGATCTCCGGCTGCCACGGTGCCCATTCCGCCAGTGCTGGGAACAGCGCCGCAGCTGTTTCCGGTTCAAGCGGCTCGCAGGCGTGATGCAGCAGCCCTGCGTACCTGGCCCGATGCTCCTCGTCCACCTCGGACACGGCCGCCCGTGCCAGCTCCCGGCGGAGCTCCGTGCGTCCCTGCGCGGCCGACTCCAGCATGGGCCAGCTGGCCGGCTCCGCCAGCATGCCCTGGGCAAACGCGACGCACACCGACTGCACGTCGTGGTGCTGCCCGGGCAGCTCGAACGCTTCCCGCAGCAGCGGCGCCGCCTGCGCCGGGGGCAGCATCGTCGCGGCGAGGCGCACCGCCTCCTTGCGGCTGGTGACCTTCACCGTCCGCGGGTCCTTCGGCGTGAGCAGCCTGCGGAGCTCCGTCGCGAGCCGCGACGGCGCGACGTACTGCGCGGCCCGCGTCGCCGCGTAGACCGCGACCCGGGCGCGGTCGCCGCCCGCGTGCTCCAGCAGCAGCGGCAGCACCTCGTCGGGGCGGTCGGTCCACGGCAGTGCGCCGAGGGCCGCCTCCACCAGCGGGACGTTCGACGAGCCCGTGTAGCGGCGGACGACTTCCAGGCCCGCCTCCGGGATCACTGCCGCCGCCGAGAGGGCCTGGACGCGCACATGCACCGGCTGCCCCGCGTCGCCCACTGTGCGCGCGAGCAGCTCCGCCGCCGCCCGCTGCTGGCGCGGCACCCAGCGGTGCGCCCGGTGGGTGGGTGGCGTCCAGTGGCTGCGGGCGGTCAGGAAGCGGCCGTATGGTGGGGTGTCCGCCAGCACCGGGTCGAGTAGGTCCGTACGCCGCCCCGTCAGGACTCTCAGAACGGACGGCAGGACGGCGGCGGACGGCTCCAGCCGCACGATCCGCTCCACCCGCTCGTCGCGCCCCTTCGGCTGCTCCAGCCAGAGGTCGACGGCGGTGCGGACGGACGCGTCGTTTCCGAACTGGACGGCCTGCCACAGGTACTCCTGGAGTTCGGCCATCCCCCACGCGCGCCGCCCGAGTGCCCGTACGAGTGCGAAGACGAGCGAGTAGTCGGCCTTGTCGGTGGCGGCCTCCAGCCACGGCCGTAGCGCCGCCAGCACCTCGTACTCCTGGCCGCGCCGCAGCACGATGTCGAGGCGGCCGACGTTCGCGCCGCCGGTGTGGCCGGACAGCCGGGTGAGGGTGTCGAGGGCCCAGCCGATGAGCCGCGTGCCGCCCGTGACGGCGTGCTCGCGCAGCACGGACAGGGCGAGCGTGCTGAGCGCGTGACGGGTGCTCCAGGAGGAGTCGCGGGCTTCGACGGCGTCGATGGAGATTCGTCCAAGGTCCTCGGCGGCGTCCTCCGCGAACAGCGAAGCGGGCACCTCTGCCAGTGCGGAGAGGGCGGCGCTGCGGACCGGGTCCTGTTCATTGCGCAGCCGCAGCAGCGCACGCAGCAACCGGCTCACTTCCTGTGGGTCGCGGGAGCGTGCTGCGTTGCGGACGAGCAGTGGGTACGCCGTGGCGCGGTCGTCCGCGGCGGAGCGGCGGACGGCGGTGAGAAGGTCGTCACGGACCTCGTCCGGCGGCAGATAGGCGGCTGCCGTCAGTATCTGCGTCCAGTGCCCGCCCCTGCCGCGGGCCAGCGTCACTATTCGCCGAGCCTCGGCAGTGCGCCGCTCGTACGGCAGTACGTCGAGCAGGGCGGGGCTGAGGTCCGCGTGGGCGAGGTCCTTGCCCTCCATCGCCGCGTCGAACAGGGCGCCGCGGCGGGAGGGCGGCAGGCAGGCCAGCAGCCGGGCGAGAGCGGCTGCGTTGTCGTTCCAGGCGCGGGCGAGGTCGGTGAGTTCCGCCGGGGCGTGGCGGACGAGGCGGCGCAGCACGGCGGGTTCGAGGTGGCCGCTGTTCAGCCGGGACCGCAGCTTCGGGCGTAGCAGCAGCCGCACGGTGCGGCCGGGATCCGCCTCGACCAGGAGGTGCAGCTTGCGGTCCACGGGCATCGGCAGCGTCTCGTAACGCTCGAGCACAGCCAGCACACCGAGCGGATCCCGTTCGGCGAGGAGCGCGAGCGCATCCGCGTGGGACGCCAGCCAGCCGTCCCGTACGACGGCGGGGAGGGTGTCGAGCTGCCGCTCCATCTCGGCGAGCAGCAGAGCGGGATGGCGGGCGGCGAACAGCCGGTAGGAGCTCAGTCCGCGGAACAGGCGGGGCAGCAGCCGGGCGGCGGTCTCCGCCGTGCAGGCGGCGAGCAGTTCCGCGGCGGCCTCGGCGCCCCATCGCCGGTACGTCGGCTCGACCAGCGCCTCGGCGAGGCCCGTACGCCCCGCCACGGCGATGGCGTGCACGAGCTGCTGCCGCACGGCGGCGGGTGCGTCCTCGATGGCCTCGATCACGGTGGCGTCCGTGAGCCGCCCCTGCAGCAGCGCCCTGATCGCGGGGGCGCGGACGAGGCGGTCGGGGTCCGCGAGGCAGCCCTCCAGATACGCGTCGTGGCGCCCCATGTCCGCCACGGTGGCGGCGAGCCGCCGCCCGTGGACGCCGTGGGCGGCGAGCCCGGTCACAAGCTCGTCGACCGCCCCCATTGCCGCGGCGCGCCGGGCAGCGGAGGCCAGCTCACGCATGCGGTGGGGGTAGGAGAGCCGGTCGACGGCTGTGAGCAGGTGTTCGGCACGCTGGGACATGAGGTCGATTCTGCCTGGCGGGCGTGGGTGACGCCTGCGGATTTCGGCGGGGCGGTGGTCGTCGTGCGGCAGGCTGTGCGGCTGTCTGCGCGGGCTCTGTGGCGGTCTGTGCAGGCTCGGTCAGCAACTCCGCCAGCCGGTCGTGTGCCAACGTGCGGCTCTCCGGGGACGGATGTCGTCGTGGTGGGCGCCGGACAGTCTGCGCAGGAGAGCGCGGCGCTGCTGTGCGAGGCCAGCGTCGAGGTCCGACTGCACACCTGTGCAAGGGAGTTGGTGTTGAGAGGCGGTCCCGCCCCGCCGCACTGGCAGCCGGACGCACCGCTGGGCCGCACCTGGGCGCTGTACGGGGTCGTGTACCAGGCCGCGCTTTCCGGTACCACCAGAGCAGTCGCGGTTGCACCTGGCCCTTCGGACGAGGCCGCTTGTATGCCAGCGTCCTGCGAAGGTGAACTCTTCTCGGCCTGCCGGGCCAGTTGGCCGGAGGGCCCGCTCACCCCCACCACATGACGTCAGTCGCCAGTGCCGCCCTCACCCTGGAGTGGCAAAGCTGAAAACGTTCAGTGAGCGGTCGGTGGAACGCTGGCGGCGTGCCCGGCGGGAGGGCGGGACGGACGTCCTCGCTCCCCGCTGAGCCAAACGTTCCGCCTGCCAGTTCGCCGAGTCGGCGAAGGAGTTGGCCCTGGGGCGCGCCAGGACCTGGCCACCACTGAACGGTCGCCCGAAACCTACCTGGCGGAAAGGCCGCGCTCGCACTGACCGGGCCTCTGCTTCCCGGCGTGGCCGGCGGCCTCCTCGCCTTGGAGGACGTCCATTGCCTTGGCCCGTGCCGCTGGGCGCAGCGATCAGGCTGCCGGCGGTGACGGGCTCAGGGCAGGTAGTCGGCGACGAGCAGCGCGAATTCGTCGGGCGCGGCGAGTCGGATGCCGAGGGTTTCCGCCTTGTCCCGCTTGGAGCCGGCGCCTTCGCCGGCAACAACGAGGGAGGTCTTCTTCGAGACGCTGGAGGAGGACTTGCCGCCGGCCAGCTCGATGAGCTCGTTCATCTGATTGCGACTGAGGCTTTCCAGGGGACCGGTCATCGCGCCGGTGACGACGACCGCCATACCCGCAAGCGGACGGTCGTCGGGGGTGTCGGCCGGTGCTGCCGGGTCGTCGATTGCAGCAGCCGGGGGAGTGGCGCCGGGTTCGGTCATGTTCACCCCGGCCGCGGCGAGTCTGTCGATGAGCTCCGTGAGCTCGGCGATTTCTGTGACGATGGAGGGGGCCTTCTCCGGGCCGATGCCCTCGACCTGCTGCAGGGCCTCGGCGTCGGCGACACGGATGTTGTCCATGGTGGCGAAATGCCGTGCAATGCGGCGGGACATGGAGCGGCCGGTGCCGCGTACGCCGAGTGCGCACAGCACCCGTGACAGTGGCTGGGTCCGGGCCGTGGCGAGGGCCGCGAGCAGGTTGTCGGTGCTCGTCTCGCCCATCCTCTCCAGTGTCAGAAGCTGCTCACGGGTCAGGGCGAAGAGGTCGGCCAGATCCGCTACGAGGCCGGCCTCGACGAGCTGGATCACGCGGGTGGCGCCCAGGCCCTCGATGTCGAGCTGGTCGCGGCCGGCAGCGTAGGAGAGGGAGGCCACCAGATGGCAGTTACGGCCCTGCTCGCACCGCCAGCGCTCCTGGCTGGTGTCGATGGCGGAGCCGCACCGCGGGCACATCTCGGGGAACACGATGGGCTGTTCGTCGCCGGTGCGCAGGTGGGCGACCGGCGCTTCGATGCGCGGGATGACATCGCCGGCGCGGTGGACCATGACGTGATCGCCCAGCCGCAGGTCACGGCGGGTGATGTCGGCCGGGTTGTGCAGGGTCGCGTAGGTGATGGTGGCGCCCTCGATCTGCACCGGCTCCAGGACGCCGCGCGGGGCGATGATCCCGGTGCGGCCCACGTTCCACTCCACCGCCACCAGGCGGGTGATCTTCTCCACGGCGGGGAGCTTGTAGGCGATCGCCCAGCGGGGCGCGCGCGACCCGGAACCGGCGGCTCGCTGGTCGGCGGCCAGGTCGGCCTTGATGACGATGCCGTCGATCCCGAAGGGCAGCTCGGCGCGCAGCGCGGCGATCTCCCGCACGCGCTCCAGGACCTCGTCCACGGTCGTGGCCGTGACAGTGGGCACCGCGGTGGCGGCGGCTGTGTGGACTCCCAGCCGGGCGGCCAGAGCCATCAGCTCGCTGTGGGCGAGCCCGTCCAGCCGTTCGGCGAGCTCGGTATCGGTGTCCGGCAGGGGCAGCAGGCCGTAGCCGAAGAACGTCATCGGCACCGTGTACGCCCGCTCCTTGGCCCGCAGCGTGCCCGCGGACGCGCCGCGCGGGTTGGCGAACGGCTGCCCGCCGTGTGCGGTGCGCACCTCGTTGGCGTGCTCGAACTGTGCCGTCGTCATGAGGACTTCGCCGCGCACCTCGACGGTGACCGGCTGGTCCAGCTTCTCCGGCAGTCCTTCGAGGGTGCCGATCGCGTGCGACACGTCCTCTCCGGCGATCCCGTCGCCGCGGGTGATCAGCCGGGTCAGGCGCCCCTGGGTGTAGCGGGCCGCGACGGCGAGACCGTCGAGCTTGGCCTCCACGCTGAAGCGTGCCGCCTCGCGTCCGATCCGGCGGGTCAGTGAGGCCGTCCACGCGGTGAACTGCTCGGGCGAGAACACGTTGTCCAGGCTCAGCATCGCCACCGTGTGCGGCACATCGCCCTCGACCGCGCCGCCGGCGACCTTGCCCGTGGGGGAGTGCGGCAGTACCTGGTCGGGGTGCGCGTCCTCCCACACGGCGATGCCGCGCACCAACTGGTCGTAGGCGTCGTCGTCGAGCGGAGAGGTGCCGTCCGTGTAGTAGGCGGCCGCGGCCGCCACGACGTCCTCGACGGCCTGCGCGTAGGCAGCGGCGTCCACGATCTGCGCAACTGGTGTGGTCATGCAGTCATCCTGCCTCCCACCACTGACAACGCCACTGGCTAACCGATCGTTTCACTATGAGACACACGCAGCGAAGATGTTGGTGCAGCCTCTCCGACCCCCTCGAATCCTCCTGTTCGGAACATGTCAGCAGGTTCCCTGGCCGCTCAGGTACAAGGATCCGTATGAGTGGGGTGAGTGGTTGGCTGCGCCGCCAGGCACGTCGTTGCCGTCACGACTCCAGATACCGCAGCACGGCCAGGATCCGGCGGTTTTGACTTCCGCTCACCTCCCTAAGGGGAGGTGATTCCTACCACGGTCGGCTGACCGTCTCGGTGGGTTCCTGCTTCACCGCGCTGGGCCGATACGAGTACCGGTCTCACCCGCGCTCCACAGGCTGGCACCGCCAGTCCGGCGGCCTTGGCGACGTTGACCGCCGCGTTGATGTCCCGGTCGAGTTCGGCCCCGCAAGCCCCGCATTCCCACGCGCGGATGTGCAGGGGCTTGGGGCCGTCCTTGACGCCGCACCGCGAGCAGACCTGGGAGGTCGGCTCGAACCGTCCGATGCGGTGGAAGCTGCGGCCGAACTTCGCGGCCTTGTACTCCAGCATCGTCACGCACGCGGACCATCCCGCGTCGTGGACGGACTTGGCCAGGCGCGTACGGGCGAGCCCCTTCACCGCCAGGTCCTCAACGGCAATCGCTTGGTGAGCGCGAATGATCCTCGTGGAGAGCTGGTGGTGGAACTCGCGCCGTGCGTCGGCCACCTGCGCGTGAGCGCGGGCGGTCCAGCCAGCGCGCGCTGATGGACGAGATCTCGGCGCTGGGGTCCAACATGCTGCGCGTGCAGCCGTTTTCGGGACAGGGTGTGCCGGTTCGGCTGCCCGAGGAATCGGTCGACATGGTGCACCGCATCCAACCGGTCACCGAGGCGAGCGCGGTGGCCAACACCCATGCCGAGGTCCGGCGTTCCGACCTCATCGGCGATGAGGACTTCTCCGGCACCGGACTCAGCGTGCTCGCGGCCCGACGCGACCTGTTGAGCGTGGTGGGCGGAAAAGTCTTCTAGGGAAGGTTCTTCAGCGCCGCCGACTAGGTCTTGTCCGGGCGATCACGTTCGCAGCCATATGGAGAGGGCTGCTGCTGTGACGGTGCCCAGGAAGACGTAGCCGCGTTTGTCGTAGCGAGTGGCGACCGCCCGGCACTGCTTCAAACGATTGATTGCCCGCTCGACGGTGTTGCGTTTCCTGTACCGCTCTTCGTCGAAACCGGGTGGCCGTCCGCCGCGAGAGCCTTTGCGTAAGCGGGCAGCCTGGCTATCAGTCTTCTCCGGGATCGTGTGCCGGATGCCCCGACGACGCAGGTACTCGCGGCAGGGGCCGTTGCTGTACGCCTTGTCCGCCGCGAGGCTGTCAGGCGTCTTCCGCGGCCTGCCCGGCCCGATCCGCGGAACACGAATGTTCTCCAACACCGGCTCGAACTGTGTGCAGTCCGCCCGCTGTCCCGGGGTGATAATCAGAGACAGCGGGCGACAACGGCCGTCCGCACTCAGATGGAGCTTGGTCGTGAACCCGCCCCGCGAGCGGCCCAAGCCCTCACCTTCTGCACCACCTCCACCAGGCGGGCGACGAGGCTCCGCCACAGCGTTTCGCCCTGGTGTTCTGCTGCTGCGGCCCCCTTTGAGGCGGGAGTCGGCGGTGGTTCGGTGCGGGCGCCGGCGGCGTGCTGATGTGCACGCACGATGGTGGAGTCGACCGAGATGTCCCAGTCGATCTCCCCGGCGGTATCGGCTTCGGTCTGGACCTGCTGGAGTAGGCGTTCCCAGGTTCCGTCGGCCGACCACAGGCGGTGGCGTTCATAGACCGTCTTCCACGGGCCGAACCGTTCAGGCAGGTCACGCCAATGCACGCCGGTCCGCACCCGGTGCAGAATCCCGTTGATCACCTGCCGGTGATCCCGCCACCGGCCGCAACGACCGTTACTGACCGGCAGGAACGGCCGAAGTCGTTCCCATTCGGCATCCGTCAGGTCGCCCCGCCCCATGACCACGTGAACGATTCGGCAACGGAGCAGTCACATGATCAGCTGGAGGGCGACAATCTTGCCGACATCGCCGCGGGGGACCGCGTGGTCATCGGTCGGAACGGCTGACGGTCCCCGGTGCGCGGCCCGCGAGCCAGACGGCGATCCGTTTCTGCTCCTCCTTGTCGGCGAGGGGATAGTCCCAATGTGCGTACCATTCCAGGTACTGCAAGATGTTCTGAGAGCGGTCCGGGTGGGCCACCGCGCGCACGTCGACGCCGATCTCGCCCGTCGAGGCACTGACGTACACGCTGCCGTCGAGAGCCATCATGCCGAAGCCCGGGTGGCCGTGTATGCCGAGGAACGCCGATGCCGCACCCCGGCCCATGATGTCCCAGCGGTCCAGGAGCCGGACCCGGGTCCAGACCGCCGGTGCGGCACGGCGGCCATAGTGCTGGTTCTGCTTACGCAGGACGGCCTGGTGCGTGTGGGTGCCGTGAGGAAGCAGGACGAGGAACTCACGCCGGTGGTCGAAAAGGCCCGCGGAGACCGCCAGGTCATACCAGTCCTCGTTGAGACGCTCGACGAGCCGTGGGGTTTCGTACCGGTGAGAGAAGCCACCAGTGATGTCCTCGGGACCGTATCCGAAGACGAACGGCATCGTGCCGTCCGGCACGGCGTTCGGAATCACCTCAAGGCCGGCCCGCCGCAGCGGCCGGTACACCTTACGCTCGCGCTCCTGGATACCCATCGATCATGTTCTACCAGGGCCAGCACGCCAAGATTCCCCCGGCCCGGCGCTCCCTCGTTTCCTGACCTCCCGGATCGGACCGGTCCTCGGTCAGCCGCATGATCGGCCGGACAGGCCCTAGCAGTTCCCCACGGCCGTACTGGGCTACCGGGCCGCCGGCCAACTCGGCATCGGGGAAATTCCCGAGAACGACCCGCCGCCACAGATACAGATCAACAAGTCGTGGTTCACCGTGATCGGCATTCTGCACTCCGTACCGCTCTCCGACGACCTCGACAACGCCGTACTGACGGGATGGCCGACCGCCAAGAAGACACTGCGCTTCGAGGGAAACCCCACGGTGATCTACGTCAAGGCACGGGAGGCCGATCTGGAGGACGTACGGAACGTACTCCCCGCCACCATGTTCCCGGAGCCGCCCGGACAGGTCCAGGTCAGCCGCCCGTCCGACGCCCTGGCGGCCAAGCGCGCCACGCAGAACACCTTCTCCTCCCTCTTCCTCGGCCTGGCCGGTGTCACCCTGCTGGTCGGCGGAATCGGCGTGGCCAACACCATGGTCATCTCGGTCCTGGAGCGCCGAAGGGACATCGGGCTCCGCCGGGCGCTGGGCGCGACCCGCGGTCAGATCCGCGTCCAGTTCCTCACCGAGTCCATTGGACTGTCACTGCTCGGGGCCATCACCGGAACCCTGTTCGGTGTCCTCGCCAACGTCGGCTACGCGGCCTACCAGGGCTGGCCTACGGTGATCCCCGTGCTCTCGGTCACGGGGGGCTGCCTCGGCGCGGTACTGATCGGCATGGCGGCCGGCGTCTAGCCCTCGGTCCGCGCGGCACGCCTTCCTCCTACGGAGGCGCTGGCGTCGACGTGAGGGGCCCGCTGCGGGCGCGACCGTGCGCCGCGAGCGGTGGCGTCGAGCACGTCATCCTCGCGCTGGAGATGACCTGTCCCGACGGCGTGGCCCCCTGGGTGGCCGACGCGCTGATGACGACCGTGCCCGCGATGATCACGAGACTGCCGAGCGCGATCACCGGCCGGGTGCCGAACCGGGATACGAAACGGCCGGAACACAGGATGCCGATCACCGCGGTCTACCAGGGGGAGCTCCGCTGAGTTCGGAAGAAGGGTGAAGGGTTCGGACGGCGATACGTCGGATCGCTTGCCAAGTATCTGCACACTCGGCAAGCGATCGACTAGAGCAGGCAGACGGACGGGGTCCCGTACGAGGACACCGTGCTGCCCCGCCCTACCCCGCGCAGTCGAGCCGGGCGTCGGCCCAGTCCGCGTGGTCGTGGGCGTTGCCGTCGCCGCTGTCCGAGATCACGAGGTGCAGTTGCTGGGCACCGGTGACGTCGACGTCCAGGGGCAGGGGCTGTGAGGTGCCGGTGAGGACGGGGGTCGTGGTCAGTGTCCGGCCGTCGGCGGTCACCGAGAAGGTGACCGAACCGTACGGGGCGACCTCGTCGTCGGTGCCGACCGTGGCGGTGAACTTGCTGCAGTTGCCGCCGAGGAAGAACGCCACGTCGCTGTCGGCGTGGGCGCCCAGGCCCTTGGCGTGGACGGTGCCGCGGATCGTGATCGGCAGTCCGTCGCCTGCCGCCTGCTCGCCGTTGGAGGTGTCGCGTTCCACCGGGCCCCAGCCGTTGCTGCTGGAGACGAACGACAGGTCGCTCAGGTAGGGGCTCCCGGTGGGCGGGGGGATCGGCACCTCGGTCTTCGCGGTGCCGTACGTCCAGTGCTGCACGACGCCGCGGACGTAGGTGGCGAGCGGCGAGAAGGTGACGGACACCGGGGTCGCGGCGGCAGTGGGGGCGGTGACGGTCCAGCTCGCTGTGACCGAGTGGCCCGGGGTGACCTTCGAGAAGGTCGTCGGTGTGGTGGCGGTGACCGTCCAGCCGTCCGGGGCGCCGGGCCGCAGAGTGAGACCGGTGGCAGCGTCGCCCGAGGCCGGGACGGTGAAGGTGGACTTCAGGGTTGCCGACTCGCCCCGGTGGATGGTCGCCGGGAGGTCCGCGGCGAGTGTGGCCGGGGCTTCGGCGGCCTGCTTCACGGGGGTGATGCTGAGGTTGTCGAACTCGTCGGTCTGGTAGCCGACCACGCCGATGCCGACCTGCCCGGAGGCGTACGCGGAGTCGTCCACCGCGCCGACCGGCTTGCCGTCGACGCTCGCGGTGATCGTGGTGCCGCTGAAGCTCAGGGCCAGTTTGTGCCAGCTGCGGGTGCCCAGTGCCCGGGTGGTGCCGTCGGCGAGTGTGGCCGGCCGGCCGCTGGTGTCGCTCTTGACCACCGACCACTTACCGGTGTCGGCGACCCGCAGGAAGTAGCCCGCCTGGTGGGACTGCGGCCGCTGCTGGTCACCCGCCCGGCCCATGAGTTCGACCGTGCCGGACTGCTCCAGGTAGACGTCCGAACTGACGGTGTAGTTCTTCCAGTCGATGTCGCCGAGGAGGGCGAACGCGTCGCTGTCGTCCTGCCACTCGATGGGCTGCTGTGCGGCCATCTGCCGCACGCACTGGCCGGACCGTCCGCCCTTGCACGGCGCGGTCTCGAAGGAACCCTGCATGTCGGACAGGTACTTCGCCTCCCGCCCGGGGGTCTTCTGCTCGAACGAGTCGCTGTAGGGGAGCGCGAGGTGGCCCTGCTTCGGGCTGACGGCGCTGCCCTTGCCCTGGCCGGTGGTGGTGGTGAGGGAGTAGACGTAACCAGGCTTGAGGGAGACGCTGAAGTGCCCGTCCACGGGCGTCACGTCACCGGTGTGCACGAAACGGTCAGAGGTGCTGCCGGACTTGAGGTCCGTGGCCCAGATGTGCACCTTGCCGGTCGGCAGTCTGCCGGTGACCGTGAAGTCGGCGGTCTGGGAGGTGCTCGCGGTGGAGGTCTCCAGGATGGTGCTGTATCCCGAGTTGTCCGGCGACTTCAGGGTGACGTAGCTGCCGTTGACGCGGTCCCCGCCGAGATAGCCGCTCGCCTTGTCGACGAACTTCCAGCCGGGCTGGGTGACTTGGGTGACCTGGGCCGTCGTCCACAGGCTGGTGCCGATGTCGTACGCCCCGGACCACGGCTGGTTCGCCACCGCGAGGCCGACCGTGTCGTAGGGCAGGTTGGGGTAGATCGCGGCCATCAGCGGCCAGTTGAGATAGGCGGTGAACTTGCCGTCGAGGTAGCCGCGGGTGATGGAGCGGATGAGGGCGCCGGCGCCGGTGTTCTCGTCCAGGGAGCCGTTCTCGCTGGCCCACAGGGGTTTGCCGGTGGCCTGGGCGGTGGCCGAGCTGTTGCAGGTGTTGGCGCTGCCGCCGTCGCCGCCCTCGCAGGGGTAGTGGACGCCGACGACGTCGACGGACTTGGCGAAGTCGGGGTCGGAGGCGATGTCGTCCGCGACGTCCAGGCCCGAGTCGGCCCCGACGATCTGTATCGGGAGGTGCTTGGCGGTGAGCGTCGCGTGCAGCTTCTCGTACCAGCCGATGTCGTAGCCGCGTTCGTTCCAGCCGCCCAGGTAGTCGATGTCCAGGCCGTGTTGGCGGGCACAGCCAAGCCAGCTGGTCAGGTAGTCGATCATGTCCTGGGACCAGAAGTCGCCGCCGCCGGGGGAGTTGGCCGTGTTGCCGATCCAGCCGGGGGCGCCCCAGGCGAGG
This sequence comes from Streptomyces canus, assembly GCF_001514145.1. Classification (GTDB taxonomy): domain Bacteria; phylum Actinomycetota; class Actinomycetes; order Streptomycetales; family Streptomycetaceae; genus Streptomyces; species Streptomyces canus. The sequence goes on along the minus strand of NZ_KQ948656.1, from coordinate 68,602 downwards.
CCGTACAGCTTGATGTGCGGGTTGCGCTTCTTGGCCTGCTCCATCAGCCACCACTCGTAGCCGCTGTCGCAGTGCACGGTTCCCTTGGTGTGCTCGATGCTGGGCTCGGACCCGTCGGTGGAGTTGGTGTCGCCGCCGATCTCCACCTTGAGCATCTGCAGGGCGGCGCCGTAGCCGGGCTTGAAGAGGTAGTCCAGGATCCGGCTGCGCTGCGGCTCGGGGTAGTTGATGAGCAGTCGTGAGTTGCCTCCGCCGCCGCTGATGGCGCCGATGCCGTCGAAGGTGCGGCCGGTGCCGGCTCCGTCCACGGTGACGTCGGTCTTGCCCGGAACGGGTGCCTCACCGACGAAGTCGATCCGGTCGACGGTCACTGCGGTGCCGCTGGAAGCGGCGTTCTTCCGGCCGGTCGACGTGAGCGTGAAGGTGTGCGGGCCGTCGGGAAGGGTGGGGCTGGTCCACACGGGGGCGTCGCCGGTGCGGCCGGCGCTGTAGAGGTCGACGTCCACGGGGGTGTCGCCGTCGACGGAGACGGCGGCGATGCCATGGCCGGGGTCGGTGATCGCGTGGAAGGTGAGCTGGGTGCCGGTGAAGGCGAAGTCGACCGAGTCGCCGGTGGTCTCGGTCCAACTGTTGGTGCCCTCGTAGGGGTTGGCGGGTGCTCCCTCGCCGCTCGCGTGGCCCCAGCCGGAGCCGTGGTAGTCGAACTGGTCCCGCCCGCTTCCCTGGACGGAGTCGTCCACCGTGACGGTGGTGGCGGTGGTGGCCGTGTCGGCGGCCCCGGCCTTTGCCGTGGGGGACATCAGTAGCGCAAGTGCGGTGAGGACCACGGCGCCCAGTCTGGGTGCACGGCTCCGTGTGGACTGGGACATACGTGCTCCCGGTGTTACAGGGGTGGCGGAGGGAACAACTCCGCGCACCGTGCTACAGGAGCCCACGCGGTCGGGCAATGTTCCGGACAGAATTCAACAGAAGATTGCGCAATGCTTTCAGGTCGTGGGGAGGGCCTGTTCGGCCCAGATCGTCTTGCCGTCGTACGTCTGGCGGGTGCCCCAGCCCTGGGTGAGTTGGGCGACGAGGAGCAGGCCGCGGCCGCCCTCGTCGAAGGTGCGGGCACGGCGCAGGTGGGGGGCGGTGCTGCTGGCGTCGGAGACTTCGCAGATGAGGTTGCGGTCCCGGATGAGCCGGAGCTGGATGGGGGCGCCGCCGTAGCGGATGGCGTTGGTGACCAGCTCGCTGACGACCAGTTCGGTGACGAAGGCGGCCTCGTCCAGGCCCCAGGCGGCCAGCTGCCGAAGGGTGTTCATTCGGGTCTCGGCGACCGCTGCGGGATCGGCCGGCACGTCCCAGGTGGCGACATGTGCCGCGTCCAGGGCGCGGGTGCGGGCTATCAGCAGCGCCACATCGTCGGCGGGGCGGTCGGGGAGAAGCGTCTGGATCACGGTGTCGCAGGTGGTCTCCAAGGACGCAGCAGGCCGGGCCAGCACCTCGCGCAGCGCGTCGAGGCCTTCGTCGATGTCGCGGCCCCGGTCCTCGATGAGACCGTCGGTGTACAGCGCGAGGAGGCTGCCTTCGGGCAGTTCGATCTCGGTGGCTTCGAAGGGCAGGCCGCCGAGCCCCAGCGGCGGACCCGCGGGGATGTCGGGAAACTCCACGGCGCCGTCCGGGGTCGCCACCGCGGGTACGGGGTGGCCCGCGCGAGCCAGGGTGCAGCGCCGGGAGACCGGGTCGTAGACGGCGTACAGGCAGGTCGCGCCGATGTCGCTGACGGTGCCGGCTGCGGTTTCGGCTTCGGCGGACAGGTGGATGACCAGGTCGTCCAGGTGGGTCAGCAGCTCGTCGGGCGGGAGGTCGACATCGGCGAGGGTGCGTACGGCGGTGCGCAGCCGTCCCATGGTGGCCGAGGCCTGGATGCCGTGGCCGACGACGTCGCCGACGACGAGCGCGACCCGGGCGCCGGACAACGGGATCACGTCGAACCAGTCGCCGCCGACGCCGGCCTGCGCACTGGTGGGCAGGTAGCGGGAGGCGACATCGACGGCGGCCTGTGGGGGCAGCCGTTGCGGCAGGAGACTGCTCTGCAGGGTGAGGGAGGTGCGGCGCTCACGGTCGTAGCGGCGGGCGTTGTCGATGCAGACGGCGGCCCTGGCGGTGATCTCCTCGCCGAGGAGCAGGTCGTCCCGCTCGAAGGGTTCCGGGCGCCGGTGGCGGGAGAACGTCGCCACGCCGAGGGTGATGCCGCGGGCGCGCATCGGCACGGCCAGCACCGAGTGGAAGCCAAAGCGTCGCATCCGCTCGGCCCGGTCCGGGGTCTGGCTCGCCACCCGGTCCATCGCGGAAGGGGTCACGTTCTCGATCAGCGGTCGGCCGGTGCTCAGGCACCTGGCCGCGGTCGACTCGTCCGGGTAGGCGGCCACTGTTCCGCGCTCCACCACGACCTCGGGGCAGCCCTCCAGGACCGACTGGTAGGCGACACGGCGCAGCATGACCGGGCTGGGCGGCGAGCTGGCGCGTGGATCGTCGCCGCCTTCGATGGCGGGAAGCAGGTCGACGGTGACGAAGTCCGCGAGGTGCGGGATGGCGACGTCGGCCAGTTCCTGCGCGGTCCGGGCCAGGTCCAGGGTGCTGCCGATGCGGATACTGGCCTCGTTGAGCAGGGCCAGACGGCGCCGGGCCAGGTGCTCCTCGGTCACGTTGGAGGCGGAAAGGAGCACGCCCCGTACCGTTCCCCCGGCGTCCTTCACGGGGGTGAGCGACGTCGACCAGATGCTCTCGCTCCTGTGGCCCGCCAGGCGCAGGACCTGCTGCAGATGCTGCTGTTCCCCGGTCTCCAGCGCCCGCCGCATGCACTCTTCCGTCCGGTCTCCCTCCGAGTCGACCACGATCTCCGACACCCGAAGCCCCTGCATCGCCGCTTCGGGCAGGCCGATAACCCGCTCCATGTCCGCGTTCGCCAGCCGCAGCCGCAGACCGGTGTCGTAGAGCGCCGACGTGGCCGGGGACTGGGTGAACGCCCACCTCAGCAGCGCGTCGTCCTGGAGGGGCGACGACGGCCGGGCCAGGGGGGAGACCAGGAGCCACTCGCCGCCCCCGTCGTCTTCGGAGTGGGGTTCCCGGCGGTGGGCCAGCAGGTTCACTGTGAGGTGGTGGCCGTCCGAGTGCAGGAGAGTCGCCGCCCCGTTCCACCTCGGCAGCGTGTGCAGGGAGCGCAGCGCCGCGGAGGGCGGCTCCCCGGCGAGCAACGGCGCCGCGGGCCGGCCGATGACCTCCGCGGACCGGAATCCGAGCAGTCGCCGTGCGCCCTCGCTCCACCCGGTCACGATGCCGTGGGGATCCACCGTGGCTCTGGCCGTGGCCGACTCGTCGACGGGGTCCTCCGGCCGCCAGGCCGCCCGGTCGTCGCCGGCGGCTTCAGAACCCGTCATCACGTTCATCCGCCCTCACCTCGGTCTTTCCACCGTGCGTCCCGGCCCGGCCGCGAGCAACCGACAGGGAAGTGGTTGAACATATAAGCTTAATGAGGTCATAGGTCCCAAAAGGCTACCAATGTATCGATGATGGGGGTCCTGCCATGACTGCCACCGGCGAGGGGACGTGGCCGGACGCGGCCGATTGCACCGGGAAGATCTACAGCGGCGGCTGGCGGCAGTCCGGGGGCGGGACTCAGCCGGTGAACGAACCCGCCACGGGAGAGCGGCTGGCGGAGGTGGGTGTGGCGGCGCCCGCGGATGTCGCCCGGGCCGGTGCCCTGGCCGCCCGGGCTCAGCGGGCCTGGGCCGAGACGGCACCCCAGGAGCGCGCCGAGGTCCTGCTCCGTGCCGCCCGGGCACTGCGTGACCACGGCGGTGCCGTCCGTGAGTGGATCGTCAGGGAGTCCGGTGGCGTCCCGGCGAAGGGCGACTACGAGATCGCGGCCGGACTCAGTCAGCTGTCGCAGGCCGCCGGGCTCGCCTCGCTGCCGCGCGGCGAGATCCTGAGCCCGCCGGCCCCCGGCCCGGCCAGCTACGCGTGGCGGGTACCGCTGGGTGTGGTCGGCGTCATCAACCCCTGGAACGCTCCCCTGCTGTTCGCCATGCGGGCCCTCGCGCCCGCCCTGGTGTTGGGCAACGCCGTCCTGCTCAAGCCCGATCCCCACACGCCGGTGTCCGGCGGCGTCGTCGTGGCGCGGCTGTTCGAGGAAGCCGGACTGCCCAAAGGGCTGCTCCACGTCCTGCCCGGAGGCCCCGGCACCGGTGCGGCGGTCGCGACCGATCCCCACGTCGCCATGGTCGTGTTCACCGGCTCCACCGGGGCGGGACGGGCGGTCGCCCGCGCGGCGGGCGACGGGCTCAAGCGGGTGGCCCTGGAACTGGGCGGCAAGAACTCGATCGTCGTGCTCGACGACGCGGACATCGACGCCGCCGCGGCGGCCGGGGCGATGAGTTCCTTCGGCTATCAGGGGCAGGCCTGCGTCGCCGCAGGACGCCATCTGGTGCACGCCGACATCGTGGAGCCGTACACCGAGGCACTGATCGGACAGGCCAACGCGCTGCGGGTCGGCGACCCTCGCGAGGAGGGTGTGGCCCTCGGTCCCGTGATCAGCGAGCGCCAGGCCGCGAACATCGAACGCATCGTGGACGAGAGCGTGGCCGCCGGGGCACGGATGCTGGCCGGCGGACGCCGCGACGGGCTGTTCTACCCGCCCACCGTCCTGGACCACGTCGAGCGGACCATGCCCGCCTTCACCGAGGAGATCTTCGGGCCGGTCGCCCCCGTCGTCGCCTTCCGTACCGACACGGAGGCCGTCGAGATCGCCAACGACACCGCATACGGCCTGACGGCGGCCGTGCACTCCCGTTCGGTGCCGCGGGCCGCGGCCATCGCCGAGCAGTTGCGCACCGGCATGGTGCACCTCAACGACGTCTCCGCCAAGGACGCCGCGAACGCCCCCTTCGGCGGGATGGGAGCATCGGGCAACGGCTCCCGCATCGGCGGCACCGCCAATCTGGAGCAGTTCACCCAGTGGCGCTGGATGACGGTCACCGAAGGGGTCTGACGGGCCGCTCGTTCGCCGTTACGGACTCCGGGAGCAGACGCTCGATCGGGTGCGGTTCGCCTACTCCCGGAACGCGGCAGCAGTCAGATCTCGCAGCCTCTCAGGGCCGGGCTTCGACGTATTCGAATGTCGGGCCGGCCGTCGTGTCGTCTCCGTCGGGCATCGTCATCAGATTCTGCGCCTGCGCCTTGAGTGCGTACATCGTGCCTGTTGCGGCTCCGAGCATCTGCGGACTGCCGTTGAAAGCCTGTTCGAGTTGCTGGAGCAGTTGGCAGTACGTCCGGTTGAACTTCTCCTGAGCGTTCCGGATGGGGCTGCCCAGGGGATGGTCGGCCAGCAGGGGGTTGGGGCGCATCGGCAGGACGCCGTCCGAGTCGATCACGACGGCCTCACCTGTGGGTCCCGACTGCGGTGTGTCACCGCGCAGGTAGCGGCGTCCGAGCTGCAGCTCCTGGAACCGGTAGTAATGAGAGACCTCATCGCGGTCGGGATGGAAGATGTCTCGGTCGCCGTCCCAGACTTCGCCACGTGCCGTCCCCTCACCTTGTTCGACGATTTCCTCCAGAGCCGCGAGCGCTGAAGAAAGGTCTGTGACCGCGGTCAAGGTGCCGCCGGTATGGGCGAAGGGACCAGCTGTCACCTGGCGTGCCCCGTCACCGCAGAAGACTTCTGTCTCCCCGAGTTCTGCGCACAGGTGACGCAGCCCTTCTTCGATCGCGTCGTAGAACTGACCGATCGTCGTGTAGTTGTCTCCTTCCGGCGGAGCGCTGGGTGCTGCCGGCTGTTCGAGACGGAGGAACATCTCGAGTGCCTCCGTCCCGAACGGAACGAGCGACAACCGCAGGGAAGGGTCGCCATGGGGGAGAGGGCGAGGATGATGCTGCAGCAGTGTCGCCGGCTCCAACTGAGGCTGCCCGCCGACCGCGTTGAGCAGGTTTGCCGCCAGGGCCAGATGGATCATCTCCTCGACGAAGACGCTGCCGACCGCTTGGGCGGCGTCAGGGTTGCGCTGCGGGTCGAGAGAGTAGAGAGCGCAGAGATAGGGCGGCAGGGTGGCGTGTTCCAGTTCGATCGCCCATTGAAGGTGCTCGCGAAGACTGTCGAGCGTTTCGATCCGTGCTGCTGTTGCCTGGCTGATATGCGACGCTTCTTCGTAATTCACGGGTTTCCCAATTCGGTGCAGGAGTGATTGGCGTGATGCCGATGCTGCCCACTTGCATCACCGGCTGGTCAGATCCGTCGAATACCACCCTCTTCACGACACACTTCGCCGTCGGCGGGAAGGGCATCGCGGACCGACCGTTGGTAAGACAGGGCAGACGTCCGTTCTGTGACATCACCGCGTCCCGGAAGCCCTGACTTCAGAGGGCTGGTGACGCCGTGTTCCGGGCGGTGGCCACGTGGCCACTCTGCGGGCCCGGAAGTCGGGATCGGTGCCGGTGAAGCGGGCATATGAACAACGGGATGGGCGACCCACTTCACCACCATGTCTTCGGCTACCTCACAGCCCCACGACGTGTTGGACGTCGTGGAAGGTGCGACGCATGCCGGATAACGGACATCGCGGGCATGGGTACGTTCATGGGGATGGTGGCGAGGACGGGCCGAGTTGGACCAGGGCGGCGAGGTGACGCCATCCACTACCAGGACGGCAACGCCCTGGCCGACGAGACGATCGAGTTCGTGGTCACCATGATGTGCGTGCCAGGCAAGCCATGCTCGAACTCGTCGACGAAGAGGAACTCAAGCAGCGCGCCCACCTCCGCGCCCCCCGACCCACCACCTGACCTCGACTCCGCAGACGTGACCCGACGGAACAGCTCGACGGGAACTTCCCGAACGGGAGTTCATGCGAGGATCGCCGAGCATCATCTGAACGAGGCGCCAGCGCTGGTCGCGGCGGTTTGAAGACGCGATCTGCGTGTTTGCGCCAGGGCCGGGTGATCTCCGAGATCGTCGGTCACAAGAATCCAGACGGGGTCCTCCGAAATGACATCAGTGCGTGGGACTGCCCGCCGCCCGTGAGGAGGACGGGCCGTCGAGACCGAACCCGCGGGATTCGGCTGGCCTTCGCGGCTGTTTTCGGCTAATGATCAGGCTCATCGGCGCCGTTTCTGGGCTACCCCATGGATTGATTACCGTCCCTTTCAAAGAGACCCGGGGCGTTTGCAGTGTCGACCGGACAGAGTCAGCGATTTTCCAGTGCAGCTTCTCCACCTCGGCACCGCCCCATCAAAGGACGGCTGACATCAGGTTCACGCAGAGAGGCGCGTGGACGCGCCCTTGACAAGCCGTAGGTGGCTTCGTGGTCACCCCATGGAGAGCCCCTGGGGCGGGTCCGTCACGTCACTGCCCCCAGATCGTCGGCCCGCGGATGTGTTGCCGACCGCTGAGCAGGGGATGTCGTACCGTTCGGCGGCCAACGGCGGCTGACACCCACATGAAAAAGCACGCCCGAGCCCGGGGCATTCACGCAGACATGGGACGCCCACCCCTCGGCACTCGAGGTCGTCCAGGTGAGTGTGCCCGCATAGGTGATCAGCCCGCCGAAGAGCCCAGCACCCACAACCACCGAGACAAAGAGAGTCATCGCCCGCTCCCATGCAGCGGACATCCGGGAGCGGAAGACTCCGTCGAAGAGCATGGCCACAAGCAGCCCGGCTGTGCTGAAACTGGCAACGGTGGCAAGGATGGTACGTGCGCCACGTCGAACCAACCGTCGAGCAGTGCGAAGCTGAAGCCGTGCCGGCGAAGAGAGCAGATTCCCCAGAGTGATCCGAAGCCAACGTCGGCCGAGTTTGTTCAACGGCCAGGGTGCGCTGCCGAGATCCGGGGTGGAGTCGAAGAGGCCGGACACGTCGGAATGGCCCACGATCATCTGGCGTCACTGTCCCCAGATCTTCCGGTATGCCTCCCGGTAGCCCGACGGGTCCCACGTGGTGGCGCCTTGGCTGTTGTCGGCCGTGGCGATGTGCACCGGCGCCACGTATCCGCTGTGGGGGCGGCCGGAGAAGGCGCGGTTGAACTCGTCGACGATCTGCCAGCCCTGGAGGGACAGCGGCTCGGGCACGGTGGCGGCCTGGTACTGCCTGCTGTTCACGCGCTGGAAGGCGGACGGATCGCCGTCGCCGGCCCCGATGTTGAAGGGCGGGCCGGAGCCCTTCTCACCGGCGGCGCGGAAGGCGGGGGCGGCGTCGGCGAAGTACAGGTCGTTGATGGCCACGGAGTGGGTCCAGCGGTCCTGGAAGCGGGACAGCAGGGAGGAGATCTCCTGGGGGGTGCGGACGCTGGCGTCGGGGATCGGGATGTTCTCCACCGAGAGCAGCCGCACCCCCTGACACCTCGCCAGGTCCTTGCGGATCAGGTCGGACTTGTTCCGCGCGAACGGGATCGAGGCGTCGGTGATGAGCACGACCCCGGCGCGGCCGTCGGAGTCGGAGATGATCCACTGCGCACTGATCCGGGCCACGTCCTGGACGCGGGTGGTGACGTTGGTGAAGAGGTCGGGCTGCCGGCTGGGGCCGGGCTCGGGGACCGCGTGCCAGCCGACGAGCGGGATGCCCTGTGCGTTGGCCCGGGCGGTCTGCTGGGCCGTCGAGTCGGGGTCGAACCCGCCGATGACGATGCCCGAGGGCCGCAGGGCCACGGCTTCGCTCATGGCCGACTGGATGCCGGCCGGGGTGCCGCCGCCGTCGATCACCCGGACGTTCCAGCCGATGGCCCGCGCGGCGTCCCGCACCCCGTTGGCGGCGCCCGCGACGCCGGGGTTGGTCATGGTCTGGGCGACGTAGACGATCGTCCTGCCGGACACCGCCTTGGGGCCGCTGGTGGGCCCTGCCCAGGGGATGTCGTTGCGCTGCGCCCGCGTGACGGCTTCCCGGGCCCGGGTGTGGACGGCGGGGCAGCCGTTCGGGCCCGTAGCGGTCTCCTCAGCGCCGTCGGAGGAGGAACCGCGTTCGCAGCCGACGAGGGCGGCGGCCGTGGCCAGCAGGGCGCAGGAGGCGAGCCGCGCGGTGCGGGCTGCGGGGGCGGCCTTGCGGGTGCGGTGCACGGGAGCTCCAGGGAGGGGATCGACGCGGCGGGCGTGCCGCGGGGTCAGGGCGGTGACGTCCCGCTCTCCGGCGCCGGAGAAGGTGGGGGCGGGGGCGGCGCGGCCGGTGTGTCGCGGGCCACGCCGCCGCGCAGCCGTCGGCGGGCCGCGTAGCCGGCCAGGCCCACGGCGATGAGCAGGGTGCCGCCGTTGAACAGCGGGACCGTCCAGAACTCGGCGCCCAGCTGGCCGATGCCGGTGAGGCCGACGGCGAGGACGGCGACGGCGACGACGGTGCCGAGGGCGTTGGGCCGGCCGGGCTTGATCGCCGTGGAGCCGAGGAGGGCACCGACGAAGGCGGGCAGCAGGTAGTCCAGGCCCACGCTCGGGTTGCCGATCTGCTGCTGGGCGGCGAGCAGCACACCGGCGAAGCCGACGATCAGGCCCGAGGCGGCGAATCCGTAGACGGTGTACCTGCGGGTCGCAATGCCCACGAGGTCGGCAGCGCGCGGGTTCGACCCGACGACGTACAGGTACCGGCCGAGCGGCAGCCGCTCCAGCACCAGCCAGAGGACGGCGGCGAGGGCGAGCACGTAGAAGGCGGGGACCGGGAGGCCGAGGAAGGAGGAGTCGTAGAGGTCGGTGAACGCGGGCGGCAGGCCCTGCGGGCCGGGGACGATCCGGCTGCCGTCGGTGATCCAGCCGGTCATGGCGTACATCATGCTGCCGGTGCCGAGGGTGGCGATGAAGGAGTCGATCCGGCCGAACTCGACGACGACGCCGTTGAGGACGCCCACGGCCAGTCCTCCGGCCAGCACGGTGAGACAGGCGAGCGGCCAGGGCCAGCCCTCCTCGATGACGAGCCACAGCACCATCACATGCGCCAGGCCGAGGCCGTAGCCGATGGAGAGGTCGAACGCGCCGGTGACGATGGGCACCATGGCGGCGAGCGCGAGGATTGCCGGGATCGACTGGTTGGACAGGATCGAGTCGACGGTGTCCTGGGTGGGGAAGGTGTCCGGCAGGGCTAGGGAGAAGGCCAGGTAGAGCAGGGCGGTGAGGGCGAGCAGGCCGTAGGCGCCGACGAGGTGGCCGCCGGTGCGGTTGCGGGGCCGGGGCGGCGGCGTCATGAGTGCCGGGTCGTGGACGGGGGCAGGGCCGAGGCCGCCCGGGTGAGTCCGGCGATGGTCAGGTCGGGGCCGCTCAGCTGCGCCGTGACGGTCCCGCGGACGAAGACCAGCGTGCGTCGGCAAAGGCTCGCCACCTCCTCGAAGTCGGTGGACAGCAGCAGGATTGCGAGGCCGGCCGCCAGTGCCTCCTGGAGCAGACGGTGGATCGCGGCCTTGGCGCCGACGTCGACGCTCGCGGTCGGCTCCTCCAGGATCAGCAGCCGCAGGTCCGACCGCAGCCAGCGGCCGATCATGACCTTCTGCTGGTTGCCGCCGGACAGCGTGGCGATGGGGGTCTCGGTGTCCCGGGGGCGCACCGCGAACCGTTCGATCAGGGCTGCGGCCCGGGCCCGTTCGCTGCGGGGGCCGATCCAGCGTGGTGCGGGCGGGCCTCCGGCGCCCGGATTGGCCAGGAGGTTCTCACGTACGGTCAGTTCGGCGAGGCAGCCCTCGCGCAGCCGGTCGCCCGGTACGAGGCCGACCCCGAGGGCGACGGCCTCCGTGACCGTGCGGGGGCGGTACGGCCGCCCGTGCAGCACGGCCCGCCCGTCCAGGAGGGGCCGGGCGCCGGCGAGGGCGCGGCCCAGGTCCATGTGCCCGGCTCCGGAGAGGCCGACCAGTCCGAGGATCTCCCCGGCTCTCAGTTCGAGGCTGACGGGCCCGGTCCCGGTGGTGCGCACGCCGTCGAGGGTCAGGGCGGGCGGCGCGTAGGCCACGGCTCCGGCGGTGCGGTGGAGGGCCGGTTCGTCCACCTCGCCGACGATGTCGTGGACCAGCCGGGCCGGACTGTGACCGGCCAGCGGGCCGTGGCTGACGAGACGGCCGTCGCGCAGGACGGCGAAGGCGTCGGCGACTTGGTAGATCTCGTCCAGGCGGTGAGTGACGTAGAGGATGGCGTGCCCTCGGTCGCGCAGGTCGTGCAGGACGCGGAAGAGCCGGGCGCTGTCCGCGGCGGGCAGGCGGGCGGTCGGCTCGTCGAGGACGATGATCCGTGCGTGTGCCGCCAGTGCCCGGGCGATGGCGACCAGCGAGCGGTCGGCCGCCGCGAGTGCGGAGACCGGAGCGCCGGGGTCGAGCCGGGCGGAGACGATCCGCAGGGCATCGGCGCAGCGCTCGGCGGTGCGTCGCCAGGAGATCAGCCCGGACCGTCGTGCGTACCCGGTGGTCAGGGCGAGGTTCTCGGCGACCGTCATCCACTCCACGAGCCCGAGGTCCTGGTGGATGAAGGACATGCTCCGGGTGGCGGTCGGGTGGCCGAGCGGCTCTCCGGCGACGGTGATCTGTCCAGCGTCGGCGTCGTGGACTCCGGCGAGGATCTTGATGAGGGTTGATTTCCCGGCGCCGTTGGGCCCGAGCAGGGCGAGGACACTGCCGGGGTGGACGTCCAGATCGACCCCGGCCAGCGCGACGGTGCCGCCGAATCGTTTGCTGAGTCCGCGGATACGGACCAGGGATTCGGGCCCGAAGGGCGAAGCCGCCTTCGCCTGCATGCCGGGAGCATCACACACCTGATCAAACTACAGCATTTCGGGCATCCTTCGGGTCGGCGCGACACCGATGAAACGCCCTCTTGGACGGAAGGCTGGACGGAAAAGGCGCGGGCATGGGGCCGTGCCTCGTCACGCGGCGTCGAGCCCGCATTCGGCCCAGATGACCTTGCCCTCCGGCAGGTAGCGCGTGCCCCAGCTCTGCGAGAGCTGCGCGACGAGGAACAGACCGCGGCCGCCCTCGTCGGTGCTGGCCGCGCGGCGCAGGTGCGGGGCGGTGTTGCTGGCGTCGGAGACCTCGCAGATCAGGGTCCGGCCGTAGAGCAGCCGCACCCGGATGGGCTCCGCGCCGTGCCGGATGGCATTGGTGATCAGCTCGCTGAGGATCAGCTCCGCGGCGAACGCGGCCTCGTCGAGTCCCCGGTCGGACAGCCACCGCATGGCGGACGCCCGCACGTCGCCGACGAGGGCCGGGTCGGCGGCCATCTCCCAGCCGGCGATCCGGTCGGGGTCCAGGGCGTGGACGCGGGCGACGAGCAGCGCGATGTCGTCGTGCGGGTGCGCGGGAGCGACGGTGTCCAGGACCGCCCGGCAGGTCTCCTCGGGGGCGCGCTCGGGGCGGGCCAGGGCCTCGCGCAGCTGCTCCAGGACCTCGTCGACGTCACGGTGCCGGTCCTCGATGAGCCCGTCGGTGTACATGACCAGCTGACTGCCCGCAGGAAGATCGACCTCGGCGGCGTCGAAGGGCAGGCCCCCGAGGCCGAGCGGGGGCCCGGCGGGGAGTTCGGGGTAGGTCACGGTGCCGTCGGGGTGGACGAGCGCGGGCGGTGGGTGCCCGGCGCGGGCCATCAGACACCGCTGCGTGGTCGGGTCGTAGATGGCGTAGAGGCAGGTCGCACCGATGACGCCGGCGCCCTTGCCGTCCGGATCCTCCCGGTCCAGGCGGCCCACGAGGTTGTCCAGGTGGGTGAGGACCTCGTCCGGCGGGAAGTCGAGCTCGGCGAAGCTGCGGGCGGCGGTGCGCAGGCGGCCCATGGTGGCCGCGGAGAGCATGCCGTGACCGACGACGTCGCCTACGAGGAGCCCGACGCGGGAGCCGGACAGGGGGATGACGTCGTACCAGTCGCCGCCCACGTCGGACTCGGCGGGCAGGTAGCGATGGGCGACCTCGACGGCGTCCTGGTCGGGCAGGCCCTGTGGGAGGAGCCGGCGCTGCAGTGCCAGGACCATGCTGCGCTCGTGGGTGTAGCGCCGGGCGTTGTCGATGGACAGGGCGGCACGGGAGGCGAGTTCCTGGGCCAGCGAGCGGTCGTCGTCCCCGAAGGAGGCGCCGAATCGGTAGAAGCTGGCGATCCCCAGGACGACACCGCGGGCGAGCAGCGGGACCGCGATGAGGGACTGGACGTGGGCCAGCAGGCGCGCGGTGTGCTCGGGGTCCTGGGCGAGCCAGCCCGCGGCGGCCTTCAGGTCCGGTTCCAGCACGGCCTCGCCGCTGGTGAGACAGCGCAACTGGGGCGCGGTCGGACCGAAGTCGATGCGCTCGCCGGGCGCGGTGAAGGGCAGGCCCTCACGAATCCCGTGGACGACCGTACGACGCAGGTCGGCGAGGGGATCGGCGGACTCCTCGCCGCGCAGCACGGCGTCGGGCAGGTCGATGGTGACGAAGTCGGCCAGCCCGGGGACCGCGGTCTCGGCCAGTTCCTCGGCGGTGCGGCGCACATCCAGGGTGGTGCCGATGCGGGTACTGGCCTCGGACAGCAACTCCAGACGCCGACGCGCCGCCAGGGCGTAGGCCCCGACGTGCGGCTCTCCCAGCATCACCAGCGCCCGGGCCGGGAACGCCGCCTCGGACGGCTCATCCGCCGGACCCGGGCCGTCGCCGACCGCGAGGGGAGTGTCGGGCTCGGAAGCGCTCTGGCTCCCGAGGGCCGTGAGGGCCGCGCCGGGTTCGGCGACGCCCTGACTTCTGCCGGCCGTCCCGGATTCGGCGGTCCGGTGGTGGCCACCGTGCGCGTTCGGTTCGGCGGAACCCGGGCCAGTGTCCTGCGCGACTGGGCCGACGGCGCGGCCGTCGCCTTCCGCCGAGAGGGCCGCGCCGGGTTCGGCGACGCCCTGACTTCTGCCGGCCGTGCCGGGTTCGGCGGCTTGGTGGTGGCCACCGGCCGCGTCCGACTCGCCGGAACCCCGGCCGCTGTCCCTCGCGGCTGGGTTGTCGGCGCGGCCGTCGCCTACCGCCGAGAGGGGCGCGCCGGGCTCGGCGGTCGCGTGCGGCCCGGCCGGGCCTCCGTCTCCGTCGGCCGTGATGACCGGACCGGGGACCGCGGCGAGGTGGCCGGGCGGCAAGATGATCGCCGGGCGCGTGGCCGAGAGCCGGGCCGTGAGGGTGGGCAGCTCGTCCATCTGGCGGGTTACGGCAAGCGTTTCCCCCACCGGGGCGCCCGGCAGCACGGCCTCGATGGCGATGCCCCGCACCCCGGAGCTGCTCGTTACCGGGCGGCTCACGAGGGTCACCCGCCGGCCGTCGGGAAGGGGCACCTCGACGGCACCCCGCTGCGCGCCGGAGATCAGCTCGGCGGCCTTCTCCTTCAGGATCGCCTCGTCACGGGAACGGAATTCGTTCGCCAGCGCGTCCATCGCCACGCCGCGATGCGGACCGCCGGTTCCGGCCCCGGCGGCCAGGTACGTCCGCAGCAGGGCGCCCTCGTGCGCGGAACTCTGCGCCAGCAGCCGCCGTTCGATGCCCTCCGCCGCCCTGCGGATGGCGACGCCCAGGGCGGGCCGCTCGAAGCCGCGCGGATAGCCGAGGCACAGGACGCCCTCGATACGTCCGCTGAGCGGGTCCCGCACGGGCAGCGCGACGCAGGCGCTCTGCTGGGAGCGCTCCGCGAAGTGCTCGGCGCCGTAGACGCGGATGAGCTGCCGCTCCGCCAGGGCCAGCCCGATGCCGTTGGTGCCGGCGACCTGCTCGGCGAACACGAACCCGGGCACGACCTGGATGGCCGGCAGGCTCCTGGCCATCGACGGGTCCCCGAAGCGGCGCAGCAGCACCGTCCCGTTCGCGTCGGCGACGGAGATGTTGACCTGACTCCCGGCGAACGTGGCCTGCAGCCGGTCCAGCACCGGCACGGCCGCGCGGACGATACGGCCGCCCGGGTCGAAATCCTCCCGGTAGGGCAGGTCCAGCGTGTCCGGCGACAGGCCCAGGGATCGGGAGCGCTGCCACGAGTTCAGGATGGACGTCCGTACGCCCTCCGCGACCGGCTCGCCCTGGAGAAACAGCTCACGCGGATGGGCGGGCCCCGTGCCATCCGTCGCACGTCCCGCCGGCTTGGGTTCCTCGCCGGACCGAACCACGCTTCGCCTCACTTGCTGCCGCGACACTCCGTTGCTCGGAAGAGAACCTGGCATTGATGAGGATACGGGCATTACGGTCAGGCGTCACGGAGCGCCCGTGCCACACGGCCCGGTGACCGAAAGACCACGGCGGGGCCCTCGCCCCAGGAAGCGCAGACGCACCTACCGGTCCAGGTTGTGCCTGTCGGTGTCCACCAGGCACACCGACTGCCACGTGCCGAGCTCCAGTCGGCCCATCAAGCACCGGCAGGGTCGCGTGGGGCGGGACGAGGGCGGGCAGGACGTGGTCGCGGCCGTGGCCGGGGGTTGCGCCCAAGTGTTTCGGCGGGTGTTGCTCAAGGCGTCCCGGCGGTCATCACGCGCCAGTGCTCGTCCGTGAACGTCGACCTGCCGAACGATGCCCGCTGTACGGCGGTCCGCACATGCGCCTGCTCCGGACCGATCGCCCTGATCCGCACGCCTGGATTCTTCACCGGCTCGGTGAGGTGGCGGCACAGCGGCGCCCACGGCCCCGTGAATGTCAGGCGGCGCGCTTCACGTGGCGGACCAGCCACATCAGCAGGGCGTCCAGGTCGGCGGCGGCCGAGAGGACCCGGTCGACCGCCTCGGGGGTGTGCAGCCACTCCTCGCAGCCGAGGGGACGAGCGGCGATCAGCGAACGGTGGCGCAGCAGGTTCGTACGGGAGTGGTCCGTCGGATAGCCGCGCGGGGGTCGTTTCATCACGTCCCCGGAGATGTCGTATCCCTTCCTCCGTACGTCCTCGACGATGACGGACAGTTCGCGGCCGCTCCTCTCGGAGGCGACGGCTTTGCGGAAAGTGTCCACCTGACCGGGATCGGGGTACCACCAGGCGCCCTGGATCCGCAGGCCGTCCAGGGAGAACCGAAGACCGATCTCGATCTTGCGGCCGAGCCGGATCACCGCGCCCTGGTGCTGCCACCACCACGAGTTGGTGCGGTAGTGCCAGACGGAGAAGTCCTCGTACCGCGGGTCGGTGTCCGCGAGTTCGTTGAGCAGGGCGATCATCGGCTGCCGGACCAGGCGTTCGCGGTCCGCGCGGTAGCGTTCGCGGGTCGCGTGGGTCGGTTCGCCCTGGAGCTGCCACAACACGTCCATGGCCTGCTCCGGCCAGCCGGTGAACTGTCCGCGCATGCGCGGAGGATAGCTCACCCACGATCCGCGCGGAGAGTGAGGCGGGCAAGGAGGCGTAACACGATGCGATCGTCCTGCATGCGACGCGCCGGCCGGATGAGGTCCGCGATCCGGCCGCCGTCGGCTCGCCCAACGAGACGGTGTCGTAGGAGGAGGTCGAGCATGCGCTCGCCCTCGGGCCCGGAGGTCACCGACACCGGCGCCCTGGCGAAGATCTTCGAGACGGAGCCCGAACAGCTGGGCCAGGGGTTCGATCTCATGGCCGCCCTAAGAACTCGTAGCGGAGTGAGTAGCGTGGCTCGAAGCTTGGCGGGACCCAGGCGGCCGCTTACCCGATGCGCAACTGATCGTTTGCGCGCGGGTTCGGGATGTGCAACCTTTGGGTAGCGCATCCGGATGAGATGAGGTTGCAATGATCCCCAACATGATCGAACGCGCGATCCTGATCAATGCCTCCAGGGAACGGGTCTGGTCCGTGCTGAGCGAGCCCGCTTTCCTCGGCCGCTGGTTCGGCAATGGAGAGCCGGTCAAGATCGACCTGCGCCCCGGCGGTCTCCTGGTCTTCGACCACGGAATCCACGGCGTCATTCCCGCCCGTATCCAGACAGTCGAGCCGCCGCGCGTCCTGTCCTGGCGGTGGTCTCAAGGTGCCGCCGGCGAGGAGCCGGACGACTCCAACGCCACTCTCGTCGAGTTCACCCTGACCGAAGACGACTCCACGGGAGGCACCAAGCTCACCATGGTCGAGAGCGGCTTCGCGCACCTCGGGCTGCCCACCGACGAGGCCACCGACCGGCACCGCGCCAACAGCCAGAACTGGCCCGGCAAGCTCGACCAGCTGCGCGCGGACTGCGAACAGACCACGGCATGACCCGCACCTCCGAGGGCGAACAGGCTCCCGAGGACGTCCTGGTGGCCCTGGCCGACCCGATCCGCCGAGAGGTCCTGGCCGTCCTCGCCCGCGAAGGCGACGCAACCTCGACGTCCCTGGCGGCAAGCCTCCCCATCACCCGCCAGGCGGTGGCCAAACACTTGGCCGTCCTCGACCGCGCCGGACTGGTACGCGCCCACCGTGCCGGACGCGAGGTCCTTTACGAAGCCGACTTGCAGCCGCTGAGGCGGACAACACGGTGGATGGACACCCTCGCTACTCAGTGGGAACACCACCTCAACGCGATCAAGGATCTGGCGGAGGGGGCCACTGGGTCCTGAACCCCCGCAGTGCCGCGTCAAAGGCCCGTGGCAGTGCGGAGCCTTCTCCAGCAGATCAGTGCGCATCCCAGGGTGAGGAAGGCTTCGTGGATGTCGTCGCGGATCTCCCAGCGGATCCGCAGGCGGCGGAACCAGTGCAGGTGGGCGAACGCGCGCCCCACAACCCAGCGTTGGGTGCCCAGGCCGGAGCCGTGCTCGGTGCCGCGGCGGGCGATCAGCGGCCTCACGCCGAGGTCCCGGACCAGGCGGCGGTACTTGTCGCGGTCGTAGCCGCGGTCGCCCAGCACCACGTCCGGGCGGCGCCGGGGCCGGCCGCGCTTGCCCCGCACCGGCGGCACGGCCTGGAGGAGCGGGATCAGCTGGGTGACGTCGTTGCGGTTGCCGCCGGTCAAGGTGGCAGCGAGCGGGATGCCGCTGGCATCTGTGATCAGGTCATGCTTACTGCCCGTCCTGCCCCGGTCGACAGGGCTTCGTCCCGTCTTGGGGCCCCCTTTAACGCCCGGATGTGCGAGCCGTCGAAGGCCGCCCGGGAAAGGTCCAGGGCGTTCGCACTGCGCAGCTTCGCGAGGAGCACCTCGTGCAGCCGGGGCCACACCCCGGCCTCGGTCCACTCGGCCAGGCGCCGCCAGCAAGTCATGCCCGAGCCGAAGCCGAGTTCCTGCGGCAGGTGTTCCCAGGAGATTCCGGTGTGCAGCACGCACAGGATGCCCTGAAACACCAGCCGGTCCGGATGCCGCTTGCGTCCCGGATGCCGCGTCCGACGCTCGACCTTCGGAAGCAGCGGCTCGATCACCGCCCACAGCTCGTCGTCGACTTCCCACGGCTTCGGCCGCGCCACCCCGCACCCCCGGATCATCGCGCGGACTCCAGCGCGAGCTGGGCGGTGCGGATCGCGCGCTTCTGGAAGCAGCCGGCCAAGAAGGCGGCAGCGAAGAAGACCACGAAGAGGACGGCCACACGCCGATCACGCAGCGCCTGACCGCAGTTTCTCCACCCGTGCGCGGCTGCGTCACTTTCCGGGAGGAGTGATGTCACTGTGCCGCTGTGTCAGTTGTCGGTGCTGACAGAGTGGGCCGCTCGTTGACATAGGCGTGTCCGGCACGAGCGCGCTGAGGTTGCAGTTTCCAGTCGGAGTCGGCGATCTCTGCGTTCGGGTGACTCCTCCCCCGGCCCAAGCCGGGGGCTTCTCGCTATGCCGCGTTGGCGTGGCGACGGACCAGCCCGGCCCGAAATACGTTGGTGGCTGCCACGGTGTCGGCGTGCGCGTGGTGGCCGCGGGCGAAGAGCAAGGTGTGGGAGCTGGGGTCGCCTCGCTCCGCACGGTGATCGATATCTTCGATCTTGTCACGATATGCGAAGAATGTGTGTATAGGTGGTTCTCGTCCGGATACACGTCGGGAATGGTACGGACGTTGAAACGGAATGGAAGGCACGGCGGGCACAGCGCGACCGACCAAAAGGCCGAGACCGCGCGGGCACCTGAGGCCGGGCCGAATGAGCAGGTGGAGCGGCAGTCGCCGGACAGTCCGACGGATCTGCCCAAGCGCTCCTGGGGAGCGGTACTGAAAGGCACCTTGAAGGAGTTCAAGAAGGACGAGTTGACCGACCGGGCGGCGGCGCTGACCTACTACGGGATCCTGGCGCTGTTTCCGGCCCTGCTGGCATTGATCTCGCTGCTCGGCGTCGTCGGGCAGTCGGTGTCGCAGCAGGTGCTGGACAACATCCAGAAACTGGCCCCGGGCGCGGCGCGGGATGTGCTGAGCAATGCGGTGAAGCAGATGCAGGGCAACGCCGGGATCGGCTCGGTGATGGCGATCGTTGGTCTGGTGCTCGCGGTGTGGTCGGCCTCCGGCTATGTCGCCGCGTTCATCCGGTCCGCCAACGCGGTCTACGACATCCCGGAGGGCCGCCCGGTGTGGAAGGTGCTGCCCGTCCGCGTCGGCGTGACGGCGGTACTGCTGGTCCTGGCCGTCGTCAGCGCAGTGATCGTCGTGTTCACCGGCGCCCTTGCCAAACAGATCGGCTCCTCTCTGGGGGTGGGCGACACGGCACTGACGGTGTGGTCGATTGCGAAGTGGCCGCTGCTGGCGGTCCTCGTCACGACCATGATCGCGATCCTGTACTGGGCGACGCCGAACGCCCGGGTGCGCGGCTTCCGGTGGGTCACCCCGGGCAGCTTCCTGGCACTGGTGATCTGGATGGTCGCCTCGGCCGGGTTCGCGTTGTACGTGGCGAACTTCGCCTCGTACAACAAGACCTACGGCACCTTCGCCGGAGTGATCATCTTCCTGGTGTGGCTGTGGATCACGAACCTGGCGATCCTGCTCGGCCTGGAATTCGACGCCGAAATGCACCGTCAGCGCGCAGTGGCCGGCGGTCACCCGGCCGAACAGGAGCCGTACGTGCAGCCGCGGGACACCCGCAAGTGGGACGAGGAGGACCATCGCCGCCTCGGCTGAGGCGCCGTACCGGCTGCCCGCGGCCGTCCCGGTAGGCGCCGGACCCCATCTGCCGTGGCGACGCATGCTCTGACAGGCGGTGATGCGTGCCGACCCGGACGCACGGACAGCCGATCAGAAGGTGGAAGCAGAGCTGGCCGCTCGGTCACCCGGGCAGCCGCAGGGAAGGTGAGCACTCGTGACAACAGATGGCTCCCCCCGCCCGGGCAGCCCAGCGCAGGAACCGGTGGGTGACCTGGTCCAGCGAGCCTCGCAGCAGCTGTCACAGCTGGTGCGCGACGAGATGCGCCTGGCGCAGGCGGAGATGACCGAGAAGGGCAAGCGGTTCGGCAAGGGCGGTGGCCTGTTCGGCGGCGCCGGGCTGGTGGGTGTGCTCACCCTGCAGGCATTGGTGGCCACCGTCATCGCCGCGCTGTCGCTCGCCGTGGATGTGTGGGTGGCGGCGCTGATCGTCACCGGCGTCCTGGCCGCCGTCACCGCGCTGATGGCGGCGCTCGGCAAGCAGCAAGTCAGCAAGGCATCCCCGCCGGCGCCCGAGCAGACCGCGGACAGCGTCAAGGCCGATATGGCCGAGATCAAGGAAAGGGCACAGCGATGACCGAGGACAAGCCGCAGCCGGGCGAGGAGCCGACGCCTTCCTCCGAGGAGTTGCGTGAGCGGGTGGAGGCGACACGTGAGGACCTCGGCGAGACTGTCGAGGCGCTCGTGTCCAAGGCCGACGTCAAGACCCGTGCCCGGGAGAGGACGACGGCAGTCAAGGATCAGGTCGCTGAGAAGAGCACACAGGTCAGGTCTCAGCTGAAGGACAAGGCCGCGCACGCGGCCCACACGGTGCAGGACCGGACGCCGGAGCCGGTGCGCGCCAAGGCCGTTGCTGCCACGGAGCAGTTCCACGACAAGGCCGTGCACGTCGCCGAGCTGGCCCGGGACAAGGCCCCGCAGCCGGTGCGAGAGAAGGCCGACCAGGGTATGCAGGCGGCGCGGGCCAACCGCGGCCCGCTGCTTGCCGCAGCCGGCGCGCTCATCGCGCTGCTGGTCGTCCGACGTGCCAGGAGGCACCGATGAAAGCCTCGAAAGTCGCCTACAAGCCGGTCGGCATGGCCATGGGTGCCCTCAGCGGTGTTCTGGCCGGCGCGATGTTCAAACAGGTCTGGAAACGACTCGGGCACGAGGAGGACGCCCCCGACGCCACCGATGAGCACCGCACCTGGCGTGAGGTGGTGTCTGCGGCCGTCCTTCAGGGCGCGATCTTCGCCGGTGTGAAAGCCGCCGTCGACCGCAGTGGCGCCACCGCCACCCGCCGCCTGACCGGCACTTGGCCCGGCTGACCGACCGTCGGCGGCCGCCCCGACACCGGCCTGGCGATTACCACCGGTGGTCGCCCTCCCTCAGCGGTGTCCGGCAACCGGCAGCCGCCGGTCAAGGGCAGTGGCAGGACAGCAGACCTGTGGCCTACGGTGCCTCAGCGCGCACCACCCTCGACGAACGCGGACTGCCCGGCGGATCGCAAGGGCGAGAAAGTTCCCGTCCAGAGGGGCGCTGGCCGTAGAGCGCACCCACGCCTGGCAGAAGGCCTCCCATCGACTCGCAGGCTGCTACGGACGCCGGATCGACGTCCATCAACGCCTTCTTCACCAACTCCAGCGAAGCACCAAGGGAGAACGGGCTCTGTCTTGAGCTATCAGGCCTGGCGGCCGTCGGGGGCGGTGGGTTACGGCATCGCCGTGAATGCCTCCCGGTGGTCGCGTGCCCACTGCTCGAACGTGCCTGCCGATCGGCCGAGCACCTTCGGCACGTGGTCGGTGACGTAGGCCGCACCGCCGGCGCGCGCCCAGCCGATGCCCGTGACCATCCCGGCCGGCAACTGGTCGAGCGCATTCGTGTCGGTGATCTTGATCGGCCGCTCCAGCACGCCCTCCAGGATCGCCGCCTGGTCTGCGAACGTCAGCAGCTCCGGCCCGGTCAGGTCGTATCGCCGCCTGTCGTGCGCATCGCTGGTCATGGCGGCGACGGCGACCGCAGCCACGTCCCTCGGGTCGACGATGGCCTGCCGGGAGTCGCCGACCAGGTTCGGTATCGGCTCTCCGGCCTGGATAAGCGCCCGATACCACAAGAAGTTCGAGGCGAAGCTCGGCGGGCGAAGCATCGTCCACACGAGCCCGCCGGCCTCGATCGCCTCCTCCGCGGCGAGGTGCCACGCGCCGACGGTCGCCCCGTCGAACCGCTCGCCGCTGCCGATCGCGGACAACTTGACGATCTTACGGACGCCCGCCGCCCGCGCGGCCGTCACCAGGGCGATGTCGTGGTCGGCGGTCGGCACTGGCGGCACGGTCACGAGGAAGACCGTGTCGACGTCGGCCACCGCGCGCGCCAGCGACACCGGGTCGTCGAAGTCGGCCCGCACCCCGCCGGGCCGCTCGCGGCGGGACATCGCCCGAAACGGCACGCCCCGCTCGGTGAGCAGACGCACGACATGACTACCGATGGTGCCGGTGGCACCGGTAACAAGGATCATGGCCCGACGATGACAGCGCTCTCACGCCACGTGATAGGAAGTTTCGGCACTATCGTGGGCCGCGTGAGTTCTCTCAACGTGCCGCCCGGCCTTCTGCGTTGGGTGGCCGGAATCGATGTGGCCACGGCGGCCGGTTCGGCAGCGGTCGACGTACCCGATCACGCCACCACACTTCTCCTGCGCACCGACAAGCGCGAGCTGATCGTCACGGGCCCCCGCACCCGGGCCGCCTATCACGTCGCCGCGCCCGGCCACTCGTGCGTGCGGGTTCGCATGCGGCCGGGTCGTGCCCAAGCCCTGCTCGGCCGTCCGCTGACTGACCTCGCCGACCGTGCGCTGCCGCTCCGCGAACTACCGGGCCTGGACGTCGACCAGCTCGCCGCTGACCCGGTTACCGCTCTCGAAACAGCCTTGGCCGACCGCCCGGAGCCGTCGGGGCGGCTCGAAGAGGCGGCGCGTCTACTGGTCGGCGCCACTGTCACCGCGACCGCGGCCCGGTTGCACATCAGTGAGCGCCGCCTGCACGCTCTGTTCACCGACGGCACCGGCTTGTCGCCCAAGCGTTTCGCACGCATCGACCGCGTTCGCACCGTGCTCGCGGCCGGTGCGGGCCGATGGGCGGACATCGCCGCGACGGCCGGCTACTACGACCAGTCCCACATGACGGCCGAGTTCCGCCACTTCATGGGTGTCCCACCGGCCGCGTTCACCGCGGGGCGGCGCCCTGCCGCGACTTTGTGCAGTGCCTGAGTTCCAAGGCTGAGCCTTTTCCAACCGGGGTGTGAGATACAGCGGTTGCGGTGACGGAAGAACGAAGCTCCAGGTAGCTGGTCCGTCGACCAACAGCGCCCTTCTCCACCCGGGGTCCTGAGTCCCCACCCATCTGGCCGGGTGGGATCTGTCCACTTCCGCGCTGCGGCTGCTGCGTCGGGGGGTGGCGGCTCAGCGGCTGACCTGCAGCCGCCAAGCGTCGACGGCCTTGATGTACCTGCGTTCCGCCCACACCTTCACCGAAATCTCAGCCGGTTTCCGCGTGGGCCTGGCCCCTGCCGTCTCGCCGGGCGAACTCAGAAATCATGCTGAGGAGGAACGGCTGATCGCACGAGGCTGACTCGCGCGGCTGGTATACGGCAGGGTAGATAGACGAAGCCGTTGCCGTTGTCGAGGAGCAGCCCTTCATCGATGCCGTCCACGGACCAGAGATCGGCCGGCCCACCGGTGTTGTTGATGACCTGGAGGAAGAACCCTGCTTCTTCCTCGCCCCGACAGACGAAGATCCCCTCCACCTCGGGGCGGCGGCTGCCGGCGATTCCCCGTGCGGCGCCCATGCGGGTCCAGTCCAGGCCATGCTGTGCGATCGACCGCCGATTGAGCACGGACGACACGTGGAATAGGTTCGACGTATCAGACACGCCAGGAGTATAGGAGGCCGCGAGGCTTCCATCCTCAGGCCGAGGTGGCGAGCTCCAGAGTCAAGACGGCCTTGACCAGGTCGGTGACGCGGGTGGTGATGCAGCGGAGTTTCCGCAGCAGGCGCCAGGACTTGAGGGTGGCCATGGCCTGCTCGCCAAGTGCGCGGATCTTCGCACGGGCGCGGTTGACGGCCTGTCACGCCAACCCCTGTGACACCCAGTCAGGTTGGAGGAGGCTCACTGGCAAAGGCACAGGTCTCCCGGTGTGATCACGGAGCGTCGCAACCCCGTGTTCACCAGACCCTGTGCTTCTTCTCTCGAGGTGTCCCATCGCGCCTATCTGCGCGACCTCTAAGTCGATGATGTGCAGCTGGGTGTCGGGCTGGCAGTGGGTGCAGGCGCGCAGTCCGTCGGCCAGGAGGCGGCGGGCTTCGTCGCGGCTGACAGGGCGGCGCCGCGAGCCGATCATGTGGCAGGTGCCGGCGTGGACCTGGACGGGCGGCTTGCTGGCGCCGATGCCGACTTCGACGACCCACTCCGGCGTCTGCGGGCGGGTGCGCCGGCCGTGTTCCTCTTCTGCCTTGCGCCGTTCCAGCAGGGCGATCTTGCGGTCGATGCGGTTCAGCCACAGGGCATGCCACACGCGCAGGGTGCGCAGTCGCTCCAGGTCGGGTGGCAGATCATCGAACACGTTTTTGATTCTAGGCCCAAGATCGATGCGCCGTGCCGTCGCGTGTTCGATTTTATGTTCGATAATGTGGTGGGGGAGGTGAGCACGATGAGGACGCGGGCGACGGCGGATGGGCACGGCGTGGTGATGCATGTGCGCTGCGCGGACCGGCTGCCGGAGGAGACATACAGGCAGGTCCTGGAGGAGTTGGCCGGACTGTCGCCAGTGGTGCAGGCACTGCCGCCCACCGCGGCACTGGTAGACCTGCGCGGAGCGCTGCGCTACCACGGCGTCGAGGCCCGCCGACTGGGGGAGGTGCTGCGGGTACGGACGGTCTCCCGCCTGGGCACCGACGTCCGTATCGGTATCGGCCCCTCCATCACGATCGCCGCGACTGCCTCAGGACAGGTTCCCCTGCCGGGCGGGGTCCTGGCGATCGCCCCCGAGGACGTCACCGGCTGGCTCGGGCCGCTGCCGGTCGAGGCCCTGCACGGGATCGGCCCGCGGCAGGCGGCGGCGCTGCGTGACTACGGCATCCACTGCGTGGGCCTGCTCGCCGCGGTACCGTCCGCGACCGTGCAGCGCCTGCTGGGCGGGAAGGCCGGCCGCCTGGCCGCCGACCGGGCCCATGGCATCGACCCTCGCCCCGTCATCCCCCGCGCCCTGCCCGCCACGGCGACCGTGCACCACCGCTTCGATGACCACACCCTGGACGGCGCCGCCGTCCGCGCCGCCCTGCTCGACCTGGTCGTCAGGCTCGGCACCCGGCTGCGCGGCCGCGGCCAGGCCGCCCGCGCCCTGACGCTGACCTTGAAGTTCGCCGGCGGCGGCACCTGGGAGAAGACCCGACGCCTGACCGCACCCTCTGCCCATGAGGACGACCTGCGCCGGCTCGCCTACCAGCTGATGGACGCCGCCGGCCTGCAGCGCGGCCGCCTGACCGGACTCGCACTGAAGGGCGAAGACCTCGTCGACGCCGACCAGGTCGCCTGGCAGCTGTCCCTCGATGACGCCCGCGAGGCTCGCCTCGCCGCCGAAACCGCCGTCGACCGCGTGCGCGACAAGTTCGGGCCAAGCGTCATCGGTCCCGCCGCTGTCTTCCGCCGCGCCTCATGACCCAGCCCCGACCCGCTCGAGGTACGGCTCGCTGCTCGACCCGCCAGGATGCCGCGGCGCGCCCCAAAAGTCACCTCCGGGCCGTCAACGACCCCCTCACCACGCGGGGTCACCGCACGGGCCAGCCACCGCGGCCTCGAACACGACCGACCACCTACATGAGGCCGGCCTGGGACGTCAGTCACATCGTCGGCCACGGCGGGATCCGGCTGCACTGGGAGTAACGCCAGGGCTGGTACTGCTACGTCCTACTCGCACTGCGCCCCCGGGAGGTCATCTTCTGCAGCAGGGCTGCCCGTGCCGCGCACGCCGATCGCCGCGCCGGAGGAGGTGGCCGACGCTGTGTGCAGCTGGCAACGGACACATCAGGGGACATGCAGCCTTCCAACTGGTCTTTGGCCCTCAGCGGGCCACACGGATCGTGAATGGTCCGATGTGGAGAGCCGTGTCCTGGAGGCCATCGGCCACCCCGTTGGGGAGGGGACCAGGACGCACGGTGGCTTGCTCTGCGTGGTTCAGGGGAACTGCGCGGACACCGCACCGGCCTTTCCTCGCTGTCGGTGGTTCGGTCACTGTGATGCCGTGTGGCTCAGCCAGCGTTGCAGGGTGGTGTTGATGCCGGAGGGCAGGGCGCTGAGCTGGTCGATGGCGTCGCGGTCCTCGGGCCGGGGCGGGATGCCGGCGGCGGTGAGCGCGGCGTGCAGGGCCAGGCGGTGGTGGTCGCGGGGGTCGATGAGGATGCTGAGGCGCTCGGAGGGGTTGGGCGGCGGCAGCAGGTGGTCCCTGTCCTGTCCGGCGGAGGCCGGAGGCCAGGCGGTCTCCGCCGGATCGGCGGCGTAGGGGTCGACGAAGGCCTGCGGCGTGTGGGGTTCAAGGGCGATGGTCACGTCGGTCTCCTCCGGCAGCGGGTGGATGTGCAAGGGGAGAGCCGTACACGGCGATCTGCGGTTGCGGTTTCCGGGCGATGTCACGCCGATGGCGTCATCGGCGGCTCATCGTCTTCTCCGACCACCACAGCGGCAAGCCGGCCACGCGTGCAGCCGTTCGTAGGCGCCGGCACAGAGCCCGAGCGCTGCCAGCCCGGCGCTGCACCGTCCACGGGCGTCCACCACCCAGGCCGGGCCTGTCGCCGTCTCCACACCCCTCATTGTCAGTAGCGGCTGGAAGACTGATCGGATGAACGGAGACGAGCAGCTGCTGAACGGCCGCGTCTACGGCGCTGACCACGACGACCCCAACCCCGGCCCGCTCCCGCACCGGACCTACGCGGAACTGATCGGCGGCCCGCTGGACGGCCTGCTGCTGGACATCCATGGCTGGCGAACCGAGGAAGTCGACGACGGCGTTGCCCTGACGACCGAGCTCTCCCGGTGGCCCGGCGGCCGCGCCCTGTACGACCCGCGCCCCGGCGAACCCCGCACACCCGGCCCGGGAGTGAGCTGCCGTTTCTACTACTCCGGCGACACCCCCTGAGCGGGACGAGCTGCTACACGCGGAGTTCGGAGCGGGCGAGCTCCTGGCGGACTTCCCGGTACAGAGTGGAGCGGCGCCTCAGCGAGGAGCATCTTCGAAGGGCTTCCGGACACTTCGACCGCCCGCCACCGTCGCCAGACGCAGCACGCTGGACGCCAGATGCGCCGCCCCGGTCGCCGCGTGCCCGATCTCCGAGGCCAGGAAGCGCTCGGCTTAGGCGGCGGTCCGGGCGAAAGCGGATGTGCAGCTCCGTCGCCCAGCCGACTCCGCGTGCGGGGCAAGGCGGCCTCCATTGCGGCCAGGCGGGCACCGAGCAGGGCGGGCACGTCCTACTCGCTGCTGTCGTCGACCGGGCACATGGTGGCGAGCGCGTTGACCGCCTCCGCCAACCGCCGAGGGCCGGTGTGGGGGCGACTTTGGCGTCAGGGGTGGCAGACCGAGCGCCCGGAGGAACTCAACCTGGGTGCCGCAGGCCTTCTCACCGTCGACGACGAAGGCATTCGCGGGGTGCTCGCCCGGCTCCAGGAGCTGAACCGGCGGCGTCCACACCACGCTGCGTGCCCCCACGAGAAGGACCCGAGATGCGGGGCGCCACGAGAGAACAGGCGATACGTCCAGGTGCCGAGGGCGCCGACGAACGGTAGAACGTAAGGGTGAGGGACGAGACCAGCCCTGCTGAGGGTGCCCGGCCACATCGTGGGGCGAGGCCGGGGATCGACTACAAGGCGCTGTTCGCTGTCACCCCCAGTCCCTGCATGGTGCTGGGCCCGGACCTGGTGCTCGCCGACGTCAACAAGGCGGCCTGCCGGGTGACCGGCCGCACTCGGGAGGATTTGATCGGGCGGTACCTCTTTGATGCCTTCCCTGACAATCCGGCGGACCCGGATGCTGACGGGGTCCGGAATCTGCACGCTTCCCTGCACTGGGTCCTGCGCTCGAAGGAGCCGGACACGATGGCGCCGATGAAGTACGACATTCCCGTGGCCGACCGGCCCGGAGTGTTCGAGGAGCGGTGGTGGTCCGCGATCAACACACCGGTGCTAGGGCCTGACGGGCAGGTGGATTGGATCCTGCACCGGGGGGAGGATGTGACCTCGTTCATCCTCTCTCACCCTCGTCGGCGAGGAGGCGGGGCGCTCAGCGACGTGGAGGCGATGGAGGTCGAGCTGTATGCGCGGGCGCGCGAGCTCCATCGAGTGAACGAGAAACTGCGCCAGGCCCATGCCCGGGAACGACAGGTCGCCGTCACCTTGCAGGAGGCCATGCTCCACTCGCCCCATCTGGCCCGGCACCGGGATACCGCGGTGCGCTACTTGCCCGCCGCCGGGTCACTGAACGTGTGCGGCGACTGGTACGAGGTGGTCGACCTGCCGGAGAACAGATTCGCCGTCGCGGTCGGCGATGTCGTCGGACACGGCCTGGAGGCCGCCGCCGTCATGGGCATGCTGCGCAGCGCGTTGTCCGCCGTCGTCCGGGCTGTCGAAGGGCCCGCGAGAGCCCTGGACGTCCTGGGCCTGTACGCGCGCTACGTGGAGGGTGCGCTGGCCACGACCGTCGTCCAAGCCGTGATCGACACCAGTGCTCGCCGCATTCTGTACAGCAGCGCCGGTCACCCGCCTCCCGTCCTGGTCCACCCGGACGGCACCTGCGATCTTCTGGACCAGGCCACCGACCCTCCGCTGGGGGCCCGCCCCGAACCCGTCCCCCGCGTCCAGGGCGAACTGCTCTACACCCCTGGCGACACCTTCGTGCTCTACACCGACGGTCTCATCGAACGCCGCGGTGAGGACATCGATGCCGGCCTGCAACGCCTCACCGACGCTCTCGCCCGCCATGCCCGCCACAGCCCCGAACGTCTCGCCGACGCTCTGCTTGCGCACCTCGGAGTCAGCAGCGGCGCCCGCGACGACATCGCCCTGATCGTTCTCCGCCTGTGACCGGCACACCGCCGGCATCACGCCACGGGTGCCGAAGCGCATCCACTGAATGTGCCATGCGTCGCGAACAGACCTCGCCAAATGCGATGAACAGAACCGCCCTGACCAGCCAGAACGCGCCGCTCCTATCCAACTGCCGTGCACAGTCACAGTGCCGGATTCTTTCTCGTGCCTGGGCGTGCGAGACGATGTCAGGATCTGAGCTCTGCCGAGATGCGAGGCGGTGCGGCGGGCCTGAGGCTGGTGTCATGTCGAAGCGCCGTGTGATCGCCTGCCCGCCGTCCGGGACGGGTGACCGCAGAGTGGGCATCGATGGTCATACGTTCCTCACGGAGTTCAGCGCCCATGCCCTCACCCCGTTCCCGCAGAACGCGGGCCTGACCGGCAGACGCCGGCTGGACGGCGTCGACTCGGGATGGCTCGAGCGAGTTGCGGGCGGGCTGGAGGTGTGGAGAGGCTGAACACGCGCACAGGCCGCCGGGGCGGCGCAGGGCACGGCGTCGAAGCCGTCCTCGACGAGCTGTACACCACGCCGCCGTCAGACTTTGTTGCCCGGCGGGAGACGCTGGCCGCCGCCGCGAAAACAGCCGGCCGGTTGGACGATGCCCGCCGCATCCGTGCCGCCCGCCGCCCCACCCTCGCGGCCTGGGCCGCCAACCTCCTGCTGCGCTCCCAGCCGGAGGAGAGCCGACAGTTCCTGGAACTGGGGCGCGCGCTGCGCGAGGCCTACCAAGCCCTGAACGCCGATGGACTCAAGGATCTCTCCGCGCAGCGCCGCCGTGTCGTATCCGCTCTGTCCCGGCAGGCCGCCCAGCTCGCTCGCGACGCCGGGCAGCGGCTGTCGGACTCAGTCCAGCAGGACCTCGAAGAGACCCTGCGCGCCGTACTCGCGGATCCGGATGCAGCGGATCAGTGGGCGGGCGGCCGCTTGGTCAGTGCCCTCACCCCGCCCTCGGAGTTCCGCCCGGGCACCACACCGCCGACCAAGAGGCCGAGCCCTCGCAGTCGCCCGGCGTCCCCGTCCCCGTCTCCGGGACGGGCATCCAAAGACGAACTCGCCGAGCGGCGCCGCGCCCGTCAGGAGCAGCTGGCCCGGGCGCGGGAGGCAGCCGAGGCGGCCCAGCAGCGCCTGCGTGAAGAGCGCGCACGGCAGGCGGATGTCGACGCCGAGTTGCAGCGGGCGCGCGAGCGCACCGAAGAGGCTCGCCGGCGGATGTCCGCCGTCGAGGAGCAGATGCAGCAGGCGCGCGAGGAGTGCCGGCAGGCCGAGAACGAACAGGGTGAAGCCGAGGTACACAGCCGGTCCGCTGCCGATGTCGTCGCCCGGGCCGAGCAGGCGGCACACGAGACCACGCAGCAGGTACGCCGCATGGCCAGAGGCGCCACATAGCCGGCACGAGATCAGCAGAGGTCGTTCACTCCCGTTGGTCATCCCGGAATGGGTATGCGGCCCAGTGATGTGGGTTCGCGCCTGGAGATGGTGGCCTCGCCGGTGAGACGGCGGGCGATGAGGCCCGTCATGGCGAGGCGGATCGTTGCTCAGGAGCTGAGAGTGGCGGCGTGCTCGACGAGGTGCGTGCGGTAGTCGCCGTCGCCCGGATGAGCACCGCGAGGAGGAGGCCGAGGGCGTCGGTCACGATGCTGCGCTTGCGGCAGTTGACTTGAGCCAGCTCGGTGATGCGTCGCCTGATCTGCGGCGATGTGACGTGAACAATGACCTCGATGGGGTGGTCGGAGCCACCGGGTTCGCCGGGGGATTGCGCCCCTCGGCGTGTCGCCGGATGCGAGGATCACGGCATGGTGATGTGCGACTACTTCTCGGCCTCCGATGACGATGTGGCCGTCCGCGTGCTTGACCAGCCCGGTGGTCCGGATCCTTCCGTGTTCGATGTGGTGCCGCTGAAAGGCATTGATCCGGTCGTCGTGACGGCTCAGCTCGAAGCGATCTTGACCGGCTGCACCTATGACCAGGCATCCGAACGTCCACGTGCCGGACGGGTGCTGGAATCACCTCCGACACCGCGCTCGAGGTACTCGTCCTGCTTTCCGGGTTGGCCGGCCGCGCACGTTCGGCGGGGCTGCGCTTGTTCTGCTGGTGGGCTCTTTGAGCCTCTGCTCGTGTCTGGCGGAGGCCCTGCCTGAGGGTGCGCATCAAGTGATCCGGTAGTGGGAGTCGCTGGCCCCGCAGCCTGGACTCGGTCGTTCTGCGCACGTGTCCGGGCAGCGCGCACAGCTCGCCTCGCTCTGGACCTCCTCGATGCCGACGCTGACACCTTCACTCCTCGACATCCGGCCCGGGGCGCCCACTTAGATCGAAGGACCGACGTCCCGCCCCTCGCCATGCCGTGGGCACTTCGTCTCCATCCATCCAATGGACTGACCAGTTGGAGGCGGCTCGTGATGGGCGCACCCATCTACGGTGGGCGCGCCCTGAGGCAACCGGCGAGTGGCAGGTCCGCAGGGCTACGGGTGCAGCACCACCTTGGTAAAGCCCTCGATCCGCTTGTCGAACTTGTCGTAGGCCGATGAAGCCTGGTCCAGGGGCAGTTCGTGGGAGACGACGAAGCTGGGCTTCGCCCTGCCGTCGATGATCATGTCTCGCAGGAACCGGTTGTAGCGCTTCACATTGCACTGGCCCGTACCCATCCGCAGGCCCTTCTCGAAGAGCTTGCCGATCGCGACGAGGAGCATGCCTTGCTTGGCCTGCTCGTCCGGGCCTCCTGGGTCGGACGGGACATAGAGTCCGGGCACGCCGAGCGCTCCGGTGGGTCGGACGGTGCGGACGAGCGAGTTCAGCACGGTCGCCGGTTCCTCGTTGTCAGTGCCTTGCGCCGTCGCTTGGTAGCCGACGGCGTCCACGCCCTTGTCCGTGCCGATGCCCTCGGTCTGCTCCTCGATCTGTTTGACCGGGTCACCCTCGGCGAAGTTGATCGGTATTGCACCGATTTCCTCGGCCTTCTGCAGGCGCTCGGGGACTCGGTCCACGACGAACACCTTCCTCGCGCCGCGCAGCAGGGCCGAGTAGGCGGCCATGAGTCCAACTGGACCTGCGCCGTACACCGCGACACTCTCGCCAGGTCGGACCTGCGCGAGTTCACAACCGTGGTAGCCAGTGGGAAAGATGTCAGCGAGCAGGATGAAATCGCTCTCGTGCTCGTTTCCCTGAGGCAGCTTCAGGCAGTTGAAGTCAGCGTAGGGAACGCGCACGTACTCTGCCTGGCCGCCCTGCCAAGGCCCCATGGCCACGTAGCCGTAAGCGCCGCCCGCGAAACCGGGGTTGACGGTGATGCAGAATCCGGTATATCCCTCGACGCAGTTCATGCAGAAACCGCAGGCGACATTGAAGGGCATGACCACGCGGTCGCCCTTCTTGAGCGTGGTGACGCCCTGGCCGAGGTCCTCAATTATTCCCATGTTCTCGTGGCCGAAGACGATGCCTGGCTCCGCCGCAGTGCGGCCCTCGTACATGTGCAGATCGGAGCCGCATATCGCGGTGGAGGTAACCCGTACGATCACATCGTTCGGGTGCTGGATGCTGGGCTTTTCAACATCTTCTACCGCAACGGTGAACGGTCCCTTGTAAACGACGGCCTTCATGGCTGCCACCTCTGATCGACGATGTACATGTCCGGCTGTCGGCCACGCTCGCCCCTTTCTCTGCGTGACCCATCTCTCATGCTTCTCCGGCCTACGCGATCGGGCAAGTCAGTAATCTCAGGGTGGAAAGACTGCTCGTGCCGCGTGAAGAATGGAGAGGGGTCGAGAAGTGTCAGCACAGCGACTGGGAACCCTGCTTGTCCCCGTGCCAGGTCTGTCCGGCACGATCTATCCGCCAGGAACGACCGTCACGGTCCGTGGTCGAGGCGCGACTGTCGATGCCTTCGTCAACGGCGACTGGCTTCCTCTGTCATGGTGGGAATTCTCCGACGGTCTCCGCGAGGACATCGCCGACCGCTGATTCGGGCCTTCCACCGAAAGCCTGACTGGCCGGCTCTATCGACGACTCACTTCAGCAGTTGTTCATGACTGCGGAAGGCGCCCCGCCTCCGTGCCGGGATGGCGATGCCGACGAGAACAGGAGGCAGCCGCCGGCACTCGGCAACGGCGGTTGCCTCCTGCGTCCGTAGCCAGCGGTTTTCCTCCGGGCTCCGGACGAGCGGCAGACGGCTCCCCTCCGGACACCACCGAGCTGCGGCCCGGAGTCGTGAACATCTCGCGCGGGCAGTGCCCCCCGAAGGGCTGTCGAAACGCTGCTCCGCGACGTGAACAGAGCCACGGCGCGGAGTCGATGAGGCGCTCCTACTGGTCTCTGCTCGAGGGAAGATGCCATCCGGGGGAGCAGGTGCCGGTCATCAGGTGACCTTGACCCAGTCCAGGGTGCGCTCCACGGCACGTTTCCAGCCCTCATAGCCGTCCTGGCGTTGCTCCTCGCTCCACTCGGGGCTCCACTGCTTCGATTCCTGCCAGTGCGAGCGCAGCTCGTCGGTATCGCTCCAGAAGCCGGTGGCGAGTCCGGCCGCGTAGGCAGCGCCCAGTGCCGTGGTCTCAGCGACAACCGGCCGGCTGACGGGTACGCCCAGCACGTCTGCCTGGATCTGCATGCACAGGTCGTTCGCGGTCACGCCCCCGTCAACCTTGAGCACGTCCAAGTGCACGCCGGAGTCCTGTTCCATGGCGTCGACCACGTCGCGGCTCTGGTAGCAGATGGCCTCCAGCGTGGCTCGGGCGATGTGCCCGCCGGTGTTGTAGCGGGCGAGACCAACCATCGCGCCACGGGCGTCGGAGCGCCAGTACGGGGCGAACAGCCCGGAGAAAGCGGGGACGAAGTACATGCCGCCGTTGTCGTCCACCGAGCGGGCCAGTTGCTCGCTTTCCGCGGCGCTTCCGATCACTTTCAGCTGGTCACGCAGCCATTGCACGGCCGCGCCGGTGACGGCGATG
The DNA here is from genome assembly GCF_001514145.1 of Streptomyces canus. GTDB lineage: Bacteria > Actinomycetota > Actinomycetes > Streptomycetales > Streptomycetaceae > Streptomyces > Streptomyces canus. Next base: position 34,642 of record NZ_KQ948656.1, on the reverse strand, counting down.
GACCCCTCCAGTGCGTAGACGGCGGGGCTGCCTGCGAACTGGTAGGCCACTGTCGTCAGCAGACCGTGTTGCGAACGGACAAGCTCCGTACCGGTGTTGAGGACCAGGAAGTTGCCGGTGCCGTACGTGTTCTTGGCTTCGCCGGGGGCGAAGCAGACCTGACCGACGGTCGCCGCCTGCTGGTCGCCGAGGACACCGGTGATCGGGACGGCGGCGCTCAACGGTCGTGACGAGCGGGCCTGGCCGAACGCCTCAGGATCGGACGAGGGGCGGATGACCGGCAGCATCGCGCGCGGGATGTTGAAGATTCCCAGCAGTTCGTCGTCCCAGTCCAAGGTCTCCAGATTCATCAGCATGGTGCGACTGGCGTTGGTGACGTCGGTGGCGTGCACACCCCCGTTCGGGCCGCCGGTGAGATTCCACAGCACCCACGCGTCCGTGTTACCGAAGAGAGCGTGCCCCGCTTCAGCGGCCTCGCGCAGTCCGTCCACGTTCTCCAGCAACCACTTGATCTTGCCGCCGGAGAAGTAGGTGGCAGGCGGCAAGCCTGCCTTGTGCCGGATGGTCTCGCCGTGGCCGTCGCGTTCGAGGGCGGCGGCGATGCTGTCGGTGCGGGTGTCCTGCCAGACGATGGCGTTGTAGTAGGGGCGGCCGGTGCGCGGGTCCCAGACCACAGTCGTCTCGCGCTGGTTGGTGATGCCGATCGCTTTGAGGTCGGTGGCGGACAGCCCTCCGCTTCGGAGGGCGTTCTGGATCACCGTGTTGGTGCGCTCCCAGATCTCCACTGGGTCGTGCTCGACCCAACCGGACTGCGGGAGGATCTGATGGTGCTCGAGTTGGTGCTTGGCCACCTCGTTGCCTGCGTGATCGAAGATCATGAAGCGCGTGCTGGTGGTCCCCTGGTCCACCGCGCCGATGAATTCGGGCATCGTTGCCGCCTCTTCTCATGGTCCTGTTGTCATTGCGCTCTGGGGGTGACGTTTGGGTTCAGGCCGTGCAGCTGCCCGCCCTGAACCCTCGACGAAGCCCGGTATGCGCGCCTGTGGAGCACGGCCACCCGGGCTACCGAGGCGCGGAGTGTGTACGCGTCGTTCACACGGCCACTGCCGCCACTGCCGAACGGTTCCTCCTCTGTGTTCTAGGGCTCTTCGGTGGCGGGACCTTCTTCGGCCTCTCCATGCCTGGCCTTGATCAGCGGAGAGATGAGGAGGTCGTACACGCCGACACCGGCGACTCCGCCGATGAACGGGCCGACAATGGGGATCCACCAGTAGTTGCTGAACCACTGGAACGTGCCGGGAAGAGCGATGGAGCCCCAGCCCTCGAAGTATGTGAACAATCGCGGGCCGAAGTCACGTGCTGGATTGATCGCGTACCCGGCGTTGGTCCCGAAGGTCAAGCCGATCGCGACGACCACCAGGCCAATGAGGAACGGATGGAGGTTGGACATCGGAGCCGTATTGCGCGTGTCGATGAGTGCGCAGATCAACAGAAGCAGGATGCCAGTCCCCACGATCTGGTCGAGCAAAGGACCCCACCACGAATCTCCGAGATATTCGGCGGGGAACGTGGCGAAGATCGAATATGTTCCCAGCGACTCATCTCGCGGGACACCCGATTTTTTGATGGACGCGTCGATAGCCCACCTGTAGGTCGCGTAGACGAGCGCGGCGGCGACGAAGGCGCCGACGACCTGCGCCACCCAGTAGGGCAGGACCTTCCGCCATGGGAAATCACGTCGGACCGCGAAAGCGAGGGTGACCGCGGGATTGAGGTGGGCGCCGCTGATTCCACCGGCCACATATACGCCGAATACCACGGCGAGACCCCAGCCCCACGAGATGATGAGCCAGTTGGCGGGCCCGAAGTCGACGGCCTGCCGGCCTGATCCCGGCAGACCGACGACTGCGACAGCCACCGACCCGACACCCAGCAGAATCAAGACGAACGTGCCCAGGAACTCGGCAGTCATCTCGCCGCCGATACCTTTTCGATACCCGCGTCGGTGAACGATGCGTTCAGTCATCGACCCTCCTTGATTGGAAAGCAACGGAACTTTTCATTCCTCGCCCGAAACGTGGGCGAAGAGGAGCCCTTCGGAGTGGACGCGCCCACAGCGGGTCCCGCGTCATTCGGCCTGTGTACCGGCGTCCGTCACCTCGACGGTCCCGCGAACGATGGTGATCGGCCACGTGACTGCATCGCAGACTGCTGACTCACGGAGCCCAGCAGCGTTCGACGGAATCCGCCCATGCCCCGGCTGCCCACCACAGCCCCTTCCGCCTCACCCAGCAGCGCCTCGACGGGATTGCCCCTGACTGGACGCTCTGGCCCCTGGGCGGCCCCCGCTTCGCCGAGTACCTGGTGCACTTGGCGAGGCATTGCTCCGTGATCGTTCGGCCGAACGGGGGATCCACCGCGGGCGCGGCCACCTGTACGACCAAGGCAGCTCCCAGGCGGCCACTGCCACACATCACAGCCGATCCGCTCGGCATACGGGACCGCCCACCGGGGCGCGGCATGCGACGAAGGCGAGCCGTCGCCACCCACCACGACGTTCAAGGCCGAGTCCCGTCCACACATGACATGCGCCCTTCCTGCTCTCATATGCGTCCACACTGGGGGAAATATGGGCAATGCGCCATGCGGCCGCAGCCGACAGTGACATCCGACCGATCCGGTGAGTGGGTAGGTGTCGGTGCCGGTCGGTGCGTCCGGCCATGTGGGACGGTTCGAACGGCGCACCAGATGGATGCCGCCTCACATACCTGGGACCGCACACATGCAGAAGATCTACCTGGACGCACAGGCCCGCGAGCAACTGGAACGGGCCGCCTCCACCTCCAGCGGGCGCAGCGCCACCACCGTCTACGGAGGCAGAGGCAACTCTGCTCGTGCTGTGCGGACGGGTACGGCTCACCAGCGGCGAGACCACCTGGGAGGGGCGCAACGGCGACCTGATCGTCATCCCCCGGCCCGCCACGCCCTCCAGGCGATCGACGACGCAGCGGTGCTCCTCACCGTCGCCAAACCCGGCTGACGTGTGAACCGCACAGGCCAGAGCCGCGGACAGCTGCTCACCTTCGGGCACAGCACCGCCACCAGGGAACAGATGGCCGCCCTCCTCGACGGCGCCGGGGTGCTGGCCGTGGTCGACGTCCGCACCGCGCCGGGAAGCCGCCACAACCCGGACACGAACCGAGGCGCGCTGGAGCAGTGGATGCCGCGTGAGGGGATCGCCTACCGGTGGGAACCCCGACTCGGTGGCTTCCGCAGGACCGCGCCGGACTCAGCCGACACGTTCTGGCAGAACGCCTCCTTTCGCGGATACGCCGGGTACACGCGGGTCCCGCAGTTCGTGGCGGCAATGGACGAGTTGCTCACGCAGGCCGCGGCGGCACGCACTACGGTCATGTGCGCGGAGGCGGTGTGGTGGCGGTGTCACCGGCGGATCATCGCCGACTTCGCGGTACTCGCACGCGGGACCGCGGTGCTGCACCTGTCCCATGACGGACGGCTGACCGAACACCGGCCGACGGTCGGTGCCCGGCTGCGTGACGACGGCCTCCTGGTGTATGACCAGCGCTGAAGGGCGATACGTGGCGCCGCATCCGGTGCTCACATCTGTGCCGCCGTTGGCCAGTGGTTGAGCCGTTCGTGGGAACCGGGCTCACGGTGTACTGCTGGGCTGAGGCTGCATGGCGGCGGGTGCGGCGGGTGCGAGACCGCAGCACTGTCCTGCCCAGCTCGCCGGTCCGCCGAATGGTCGAGACGACAGCTGCGCACACGAGCCACTGGCTGGAGCTCGGGTTGGGCGTGGTGAAGAAGCCGTGCATCGAGGGGTTCTACAGCGTCCGCCTGCTGAACACGCTGTGTGTGTCGTGCTGGACGTTGAGCAGGTGGTAGACCGGGAAAAGGCGAAGGTGACGAAGGCCATGGTGCCCGGGACATCGTCGGCGGGCCGTCCATCACCAGGTTGGCAAGCAGGATGTGCGCCGTGGACGGTGCGCCCCCTGCCAGGTCAGTGAGTGAGCTGCCCAGGAAGGAGGGGCAGCCGTATCCGGATCCCGGCTGCCCCTCGCACCTGCTTCAGCGGTCCGGCGTCGCGCTCCGGACCTGCTGCCTGGTCAGGTCAGTCGGCGGCGGATCCACCAGGCGCAGAACCCGGTCAGGGCCAGGGCGAGGCCGAGGTGGAGCCCGGTCTCGGCCCATTGAAGGGCCCAGAAATTGCTGGCGGGATGGTAGGTCACCTGCTGCTGGTAGCCCAGGGCGCCGAGGTCGGCGAGGCAGCGGTCGAATTGCTGCAGGGTGGGCGGGCCCGACTCGGTGCGCAGGCAGTCGGCGAAGGACGACGGCACTGGGACCGGCTGACCGGCGGCGTTCAACGTCTGTTGGGAGGTGACCCAGGCCCCGGGCACGTCGGGGTGCGTGACGATCTGTTGGGCGCCCTCCTGGATGCTGATGGGGGCGCCGCCGGGCTCGATCGGCACGGTGGTCCGGTCCGTGGCGGCCAGATGAGGCCGAAGCCACAACGGTACGGAGATCTGGACGGCGGCGTAGACGACGAGCGTGGTGGCCATCGCGGGCAGGGTACGGCGGATGACCAGGCCGAGGGCGACGCCCAGGACGAAGGCGAAGGCGGCATGGGCCATGGGGACGACACCCCGTGCGGCGAAGGCCACGGGGTCGAGCCGCGGGAAGTACGTGTCCGTCGCGCCACCGCCGTTGACAGCCTGGTCGATGGGGCTGCTCCACCAGCTCACCGCGAGGCTGGTCAGTCCGGCAACGGTCATGGCGGCCGCCGCCCCAAGGCCCAGCTTGCTCGCCAGCCAGCGGGTGCGGGTGACGCCCTGGTTCCACGCGAGGTAGTGGGTGCCGGTCTCCAGTTCACGGGAGATCAGCGGCGCGCCCCAGAACATCCCGATGACCGCTGGCGCGGCCAGCGTGATCAGCAGTCCGGCGTAGTAGACGCTCTGGTCCGAACTGGAGACCTGGTCCACCAGGCTGCTGCCGGCAGTTCGGTAGAGGTCGGCCAGCTGCGGGCCGGTGACCGCGAGAGCGGCGGCGAAGGCAGCCACCGCGGCGAACGCCACGGCGGCCTGGGTGCGGAACTGGCGCCAGGTCAGCCAGATCATCGAAGGACCTCCAGTGCGGGCCGGGTGTCGCGTACCGCATCGGTGGGCCGAGCCATGTAGGCCAGGACGATGTCTTCCAGACCGAGTGGGCTGACGGTCCAGGACCGATCGTGGACCGCGGTGTCGGTGCGTACCAGGAGGGTTGTCTGACGGTCGGTGTGGCTGGCGGTGATGACGTGCTGTCCGGCCGGGAGCGTGTCCGGGTCACGGCGCGGTCCGGTGAGCCGGTGGTGGCAGGCGACCAGGTCGTCGATGTCCCCGGCCACCTGCACCCGGGAGTCAACCAGGACGATGACGTAGTCGCAGGCCCGCTCCACGTCGGAGACCAGGTGGGAGGAGAGCACGACGCTCAGCTCGTGCTCGGCGACGGCCTCCATCAGGTCCTGCATGAACTCCCGCCGGGCGAGCGGGTCCAGGGCCGCGACCGGCTCATCCAGGATGAGCAGCTCGGGCCGCTTGGCGATGCCCAGGGTGAGAGCGAGCTGCGCGCGCTGGCCGCCGGACAGCCTCCCGGCTCTCTGCTTGAAGTTCAGACCGAGCCGCCGGATCCGCTCGCGGGCCAGGGCATTGTCCCAGCTGAGGTTGAGGCGGGCGCCCATCCGTAGATGGTCGGCGATGCTCAGGGCGGCATAGGTCGGGGTGTCCTGGGCGACGAAGCCGACCTTGGCCAGCTGCGCGGGGCCGGTGGCGGGACGGCCGCCGCACACCTCGATCGTTCCGGTGGTCGGCGTCAGCATGCCGGAGGCGAGGTTCAACAGGGTGGACTTGCCTGCCCCGTTGGGCCCGACCAGGCCGACGACCCGCCCGGCGGGCACGTCCAGGTCGCAGTTCTGCAGCGCCCAGCGCTGCTTGTATCTCTTGCCCAGGGCCTGGGCCCGTAAGACGGCGCTCACGCTACGTCCTCTCCAGCGGCGGTGCGAAAGGTGGTCATGAACAGGGCCTCGATCGACTCGTCGTCGAGGCCGGCCAGGCGGGCCTTGGCCAGCCAGCGCCGCAGGTCTTTTTGGAGCGGGCCATGTGACGCGAGTGAGGCGTCGGCCAGCGTCCGGGTCACGAACGTCCCCACCCCCGGCCGGGCGGCCACCAGCCCCTCGAGCTCCAGCTCGCGGTACGCCTTGAGCACGGTGTTCGGATTGACCGCCACCTGCCGGGCCACCTCCTTGACCGTGGGGAGCCGGTCCCCCACCTCCAGCAGACCCAGCCGCAACGCGTGGCGTACTTGCTGGACCAGCTGCTGGTACGGGGACGCGCCGGACCTGTCGTTCAGGTGGAACTCAATCACCAGTTCCTCCATTTATCTAGGTACCTAGTACTTTAGCTTCCTCATGTGCTGTTCGGTCAACCGGCCAAGGGGAGGCGTCGGCCGAACCGACGGAGGAGCTCCGCGGAAGTGCATCGGAGAACGGAGGTGGGCTCAGGCCGCTTGAGGGCTCCGACCGGTCCGCCCGGCCAGCCGGGGCCGGGCATCTGGAGAGTCAGCCGGCGTACGACGGGCCCGGCCGTTGCCCGGCAACCGCAACTGCAAGGCGTGGGATCTGGCTGGTGCGAAGGCCGTCCTCGGCAAGACCACGGTCATCGCGGATGGTGGCTACCGCGATACCGGCACGGTCATCCTGCACCCGCGAACCCGGCCACAGCGAACTCACGGCGTGGTAGGAGGACCCTAACGGTGTGGTGCGCGACTGAGATCGAGTTGTGTCGGCTTGGCGGGTTGGCTGGTGGTTGATCACCGCATCGCGGTGCGGTCGGAGACCAGGCCAGCGATCGCCAGGTGGGTCTCGTCGTAGTACTCGCGGCGTCCGAGATACCGTTGGAGGGGCCGCCACTGCTTGTGCTCGGCGTTGGCGTGCTCGACGCAGATCCGCATCGAGTTCTTCCCGCGCCATTCATCCCGGCGCCAACGGTGCACTGGCATCTCTCGGCTTCGACTCGGTGCGCTCATCGCGGATCTCCCCAACTCGTACGGCTCACTCAGCGTTTCGGCCCGGGCACTCCTGTGACATCGAACCTTGAGCGCATGCCAGCGAAGTTTGAGCGAATCACTGTTCAGGGCCCGCCAGCCGCCTCAGGTGCGGGGCCGAGCGTCCAGGAAACGGTGGAGGGATGCTGTCATGCTCGCCACGAACGAGTCACGGGTCCGGTCGGAGACCAAGTCCAGGGACAGGTAGGGGTTGAGGTCCTCCAGTTCGACGAGGAGTAGCTCGCCTTCCCGGGTGCGGCAGGCGTCCACACGCTGGATGCCGTGGTCGAGGGTGTTCCAGTCGATGAAGCGCCGGGCGAAGGCCAGGTCGGCCTCGGCGGGCTCGTAGGGCTCAAGGACCCAGCGACGCTCCGGATCGGGGGCATGAAGGGCGTACTGGAAGGCGTCGTCGACGTAGTAGAAGGACACCTCGTAGCGGAAGTCGATACGCGGCTGGACCAGGATGTCACCGTATGCGAGGCCGCCCAGCTGCTCTCGAGGCACGAAGGCCAGGCCGATGGAGTCCGCACCCGCCTTCGGCTTGACCGCGTACTGGCCTGCCTCGGGCAGCAGGTGCAGGTCCCGGGGTTGGTCGATGGTGGGGATGACCGGGTATCCGGCGGCGGTCAGGTCCAGCAGGTACTGCTTGCCGGCCATGTCGCCCCGGCCGGACAGCGGGTTGTAGATCCGGGTGCCGCAGGCCGTGGCCTGCTCCCGGAAGGCGTCGTACTCCTTCTGGTAGTGCAGCACGGGCCCGCTGTTGCGGACCACGACCACGTCGAAGGCGTCCATCATCGCGGCGGCATCCAGCGGGTGGCACAGGGCGATGTCGAAGTCGTCACGCAGTCGGGAGGTCAGGAAGATGTCCTCGTCGCAGTAGCGCCGCCCCCGGGCTGGGTAGGCGAGGTCGGTCACGAACAGAACTCTGCGGCGGTCAGGCATCATGCATCTCCTCAGGCGGTGACACAAACTTACCTGTCCCACGGAACACGGTCTCGGGCAGCCGCGTAGTCGCGCGATGCCAACACGCCTCCTCAAAGCTCCTCGATGTCGCCTAACCCTCAAAGCTCGGTGTCACAGATTTGTGCTGCTCAAGTTTGAGGGTGGCACACGCTCGCAGGGCACAGGCCACGATCACTGTCGTACACCGCGCCGTAAGCCTCTCACCGCAAGGTACGCGCCAACGTCGAGCACGAGTAATCGTCAAGACCTGTGGATCGGTTGATCTCAGTTTTGTTGTGGTGGGTTGATCGCGACGAGTTCGACCTCGAAGCCGTCGTCGTTCTCCAGGTAGGCGGCATAGTGCTGTGCGCCACCGGCGTGCGGGTGCCGGTCGGGGAACATCAGATGCCAGCCGTGCCGAGCCGCGTCGGTGGCCAGCTGGTCGACCGCGGTTTCGTCTTCGACGTGGAAGGCCAGGTGGTTCAGCCCTGGCCGGCAGCGGTCGTGCCGATCGGCGGTGAGGGCTGGGGACTGCTCAAGGACCAGGTAGGTCGGCCCGAGCCGCCAGCTGCGTCCGTTGTTCCAGCTCTGGAAGAGGGTGTGGCCCAGCGTCTCCAGCAGCCAGCCGAGAGAGGCGACCGCGCGGTCGAGGTCCGGCACCCACAGCTCGACGTGGTGCAACATGCCGCTGGTGGGCCGGTTCACGCCGCCACCGCCTCGGGGCGTTCGACGAGGTGGCCGCGTTCGAAGCGGGCGCCGGCCCGGACCAGGGCGACGAGGTGGGGTGCGTTCACGGCCCGCCAGCGTTCCTGGGCTGACTCGATGAGCTTGAAGACCATGGCGAGGGCGGCGGCCCGGTTGCCGGCACCCTTGGTGACCTTGGTGCGTAGCCGGACGGTGGCGAAGGTCGACTCGATCGGGTTCGTGGTCCGCAGATGGATCCAGTGCTCGGCGGGGAAGTCGAAGAACGCCAGCAGTTCCTCCTTGTCGTCCGTGACCCGCTTGACGACCTTGGGGTACTTCGCCCCGTACTGCTTGGCGAACGTTTCGATGGCCTTGGCCGCGTGCTCCTTGTCCTCGGCGTTGTAGATTTCCTGGATCGCGCGCTTGGCCGCGGGCTGGGCCGACTTCGGCAGCGCGTCGAGCACGTTCGCGGCCTTGTGCACCCAGCACCGCTGGTGACGGGTTTCGGGAAACACCTCGTTCAACGCGTTCCAGAAGCCGAGCGCCCCGTCGCCGACCGCCAGGACGGGGGCGCGCATGCCCCGGCGGGCGCAGTCCCGCATCAGTCCCGCCCATGCCTCGGAAGATTCGCGGTAGCCGTCGGTCATCGCGATCAGTTCCTTGGTGCCGTCCGCCCGCACGCCGACCATGACCAGGACGGCGACCTTCGCCTCCTCCAGGCGAAGGCGTAGGTGAACGCCATCAGCCCAGACGTAGATGTAGTCCGTGGCGGACAGATCGCGGTTCATGAACGCCTTGTGGTCGGCCTGCCACTGCGCGGTCAGCCGTGTGATCGTCGCGGGTGAGAGGCCGGCGGAGGAGCCGAGGAACTGCTCCAGCGCGGGCACGAAGTCACCGGACGACAGACCGTGAAGGTAGAGCAGTGGCAGTACCTCGCTGATCTTCGGCGACTTACGGGCCCAGGGCGGCAGGATCGCCGAGGAGAACCGCTTGCGTTCGCCGGTGGCCTCGTCGACGCGCTTGTCGTTGACCCGCGGGGCCTTCACTTCGATCGCCCCGGCCGCAGTCGTCACCTTCCGCGGCTGGTGGAAGCCGTTGCGCACAACCAGACGGCGGCCGGAATCGTCCCGCTGATCGGCCAACTCGGATATGTAGGCGTTGACTTCTGCTTCCAGAGCGGCTGCGAGCATCCGCCTCGCGCCCTCGCGGACGATGTCGTCAATCAGGGAGCCGTGTGGTGTCGTTCCGTCTTCGTTGACTACCGTGAGCACGGGCGTGCCTTCCCGACCGACGTTCGCAGCGTCGGCCTACTCGATGACCATCACAGGATCATTCGGGAAGGTACGCCCTTCGCGCGCCAATCCGAGGCCGATCCACAGGTCTTGAGCATTGCTCGTCGAGCACACCTTCGCCTGCATGAAGACCTGGAAGTTTACGAGCCATCACCACGGAACGACGAGTGAAACCACCGTCTGGCAGCGGCACTTCGTCAGAGACCGGCTGAGAACTCCGTCATGGTCTACTCACCGCGCTGGTAGCCCAGTTCGGGCAGGACGAGCTTGCGGACCGTGGTGCGGATGCGGTTGCCAGTCAGCTCGCTCGAGAAGAATCCTTCGACTGCGAGTTGATAGTGAAAGCCCGGGCGCCGGTCAGCTCGTCATTGACCGACAAGGCACGTCGTCCGACCTCGATCTGGGCGGCTGCGGAACGGTTCAGCAGGCCCTGCAGCGGGCTCACTTGGCCGCCGCTGATGGGCTCACGACGTGGCGGCGGAGCCTCCAGCGCCAGGGCTGATGCGTTCTCAGGTTGTGAGACGAAGTGGCTCGCGCGCGGGGCGGGGCGTGACCGGTAGTGGTCGGTGGCTGCAGCGAGCTTGGTCCAGCTGGCTTGGCGCAGAAGGCCGATGGTGATGGTGATGGTGATGGTACGCAGGGTTTCCATGCCGTGGGGTGCGGCGCCGGTGCGGATGCGGGAGGCGTCTTCTGCGAATGTCATGTCTCTGACGTGGTGCAGGGCCCCGACGGACCAGCGTCCGCGGATCAACACGGCGAGCTGGGTGGGGCCGGCCTGCTCGAGGCCGAGGCTGGTGACCGCGTAGGTCGTCTTCGTGCTGGTCCTGCCCGTTCGGCGGTTGGTTCGGCGGCGCTTGGCCTCGGTGGCCTGCACGGCATGAGGGAAGAGCAGGCCGGGGCGGACGGTGCAGACCTTCAGGCGGCGGATCTCGCGGCGCTGTGGCCGGTGTCTCTCGTGCGGTCCTGAATCGGTATCTCGCCACGTTGGTCGCCTGGAAGTTCTCGCTGGATTGCTCGTCGGCGGGGTATGGCGGCTGCTGCACCGGCACGGCTGGTCCTGGCAGTCGCCGGCCCGTCGGGCACGTGAGCGTGACGAGCAGGCGGTGGGCCTGTGAAACAAGGATGTGTGGCCGCAGGCGGAATGACTGCGACGGCGCTGGGCGCGTACATCGTCTTCGAGGACGAGGCCGGGTTCTCGATGACGCCGCGGCGCGCTCGCACCTGGGGCCGGCGTGGACACACGCTGGTGGTGCGAGTGGGGGGCCGCTCCTGGCGCCGCTGGTCGATCGCCGCGATGTGCTGTTACAAGCCGGGCGAGAGCTTCCGGCTGATCTACCGGCTGCGCCGCCACCGCAAGCACAAGGGCAGGGGACGCGACACCTTCGCCTGGAGCGACTACCGCGACCTCGTTGTCCGTGCTCACATCCAACTCCAGGCGCCTATCGTGCTGATCTGGGACTGTCTCAACACCCACCGGGCAGCCGGGATGCGTGGGGACGCGGCCGCACACGACTGGCTCACCATCATCCAACTGCCCTCCTACGCACCGGACTTGAATCCAGTCGAGGGCGTCTGGTCGCTCTTACGGCGCGGGCCGCTGGCCAACACTGCCTTCACCCAGCTCCAGCCCGACCGTCATCGACGGCTGCCTGGCCGGCACCAGACTGTCCCTCACCCAGCAGCCGACAACAACCCGAGGAAGTCAGTAGCGCGGATGACATTCGAACGCGGCCCCGTTCGTGATCTTTGGCTTCGACAACCTTGATCATCAGGAGTCGCGTTCGTCGTTTCCAGTCTGGCGAATCACCCGCGAACCACACCTGAGCGCAACACTCATCTCGTCACCCCTAGAACGCATCGGCCTGTACAGCTACCCGCCCGGCGGCCGGTACTGGATTCCTTCGGCTTTGCGCAGGGCATCCATGGTTTCATCGACGGTCAGGAGAACTGTCGTCTCGAACGAGCTAAGCGCGCCGCCTCCACTAATCGCCAGCGCAACCGCGGCCATGGACACGTTGTCGGGGGCCTCCCACAGGTTGTAGCCGTCGTGCGTGCCGAAGGCGTACCAGAAGCCGTGGAGCTTCCCACCGACGGACTCGATGTACGCCTGAGCGGCCTTTGCGCGGTCCTCGGGGTGGACGATCAGCCTCGCCCAAGTCTCCGGTGTGTAGCTGAACCTCGATAGATAGAGCGGCATCACATCTCCCTTTCGTTCCACCAAGGGATGCCCCGGCGGGTCGGTAAACGCGCCGGATGCCGCCCGCGTGTCCCCCGAACGGCTGGGGACAATGACCGCGGCACGGCCACAGCCAACGGGTGAGCGACTTACTGATGGTTTCAGAACGAGCCACAGTCGTCTGAACTGGTGGAGCCAGGCCGGGCCCGCTCGACGACCCAGTGGGTCTCGTGTGGTCATGGACCGCCTTGGTCGTCGGCGGTGAGCCGCTGTTCCAGGTGGCTGAGCAGGTGGGTGCATTTCCGGACCGTGTCGAGGTCGTCGCCCAGGATATCGGCGAGCTCCTGTGCCCAGGCGGTGCGCAGCACCCGGAGGTTGGCCGCCGCGCGCACGGTCGGGCGCACGGCGATGCCGCGGCCGTTGGTGGCGGCGCGGGAAACCATCCCCTTGCCCTCGAGGCTGCGCAGCGCCGTGCTGACGTTGGTGCGCTGCAGCCGGGTGCGGCGGGCGATCTCGCTCGGCGCGGCCCCGGGGTACAGGTCGACGACCCGCATCACCTGCCGCTCGGTTTCGGTCAGCGTCACCACCTGCGGGCCTTCCGGAGTCCGGGCACGCACCAGCCGGCCGACGTTGAGGATCAGGTCGGCGAGGTCGGCGAGGTCGGCGAGCGGGTCACCGGCGTCCGTGCCGACGGCGTCTTTTGTGTCGCGGGGCATGGCACCACTCTACTGAGTTATGCCACCATAATTATATGTCCATAACTCATGGCGATGCGCAAGATCGGCAGAGGGTCGCCACGGCGGAGAGCACCGACGTCCCGAAGCCGGTGAACCTGGGGCGCCGGGCGCGGCTGGCCCTGCTGCTCGGCTCGCTGAGCGCCTTCGGTGCGCTCACGATCGACATGTACCTACCCGCCATGCCGAGCATGGCCCACCAGCTTCACACCAGCGCGCCGCTGGTTCAGATGACCCTCACGGCGTTCGTCGTCGGCCTGGCCCTCTTCCAAGTAATCGTCGGTCCACTGTCGGACGCATGGGGCCGGCGCCGCCCGCTGCTTGCCGGTATGGCGCTGTACCTGGCGGGGTCTCTGTGGTGCGCGCTGGCGCCCACCGTCGGCTACCTGATCGCCGGTCGGATACTGCAGTCGCTGGGTGCGGCCGCGGGCACGGTCCTGGCGCGGGCCATCGTGCGGGACCTGTTCTCCGGCACCGCCATGACCCGGTTCTTCTCCACCCTCATGGTCGTCAACGGCGTCGCCCCGGTCGTGGCGCCCGTCATCGGCGGCCAACTGCTGGCGCTCACCACCTGGCGCGCGGTGTTCCTGGTGCTCGCCGCCGTAGGCGCCGTCCTGCTGCTTGCGGTCGTCTTCGCGCTCCCCGAGTCGCTGCCGGACGCCAAGCGGGCGCCGGCCCACCTGCGCGCGACGCTGCGGACCTTCCGGACGCTGGTCACCGACCTCCATTACCTGCGGTACGTGCTCGCCGCGGCACTGATGTTCGCCGCCGTGTTCGCTTACATCTCCGGATCGTCGTTCGTCCTGCAAGACGCCTACGGGCTCACGGCCCAGCAGTTCAGCCTCGTCTTCGGCCTCAACGGTCTGGGCATCGTGCTGCTCGGGCAGGTCAGCGGCTGGCTCGTCGGCCGCGCCGCCGACGAGCACACCCTGCTGCGCGTCAGTCTGACCGTGGCAACCCTCGGCTCCGCCGGCGTCCTGACCTGCGCCGTGCTAGGCCTACCGCTACCGCTGCTGCTGACCTGCCTTTTCCTGGTGGTGTCCATGCTCGGCATCGTGCTGGCCAACGCCACATCCCTGGCACTGGGCGGCCACGGCTCCGCCGCCGGAGCCGCCTCCTCCCTGCAAGGACTACTGCAATTCCTCGTCGGCGGCCTCGCCGCCTCCGCCATGAGCCTGCCCGGCCAGGTCACCGCAGTCGCCATGGGCACCACCATGGCCATCTGCGCCGCAGCCGCGCTGGCCGTTCTCCATGCCCGCCGTACGTGAAACATTCGTGAGTTCCGGTGCCGCCGGAATCAGCACGGACAGCCAGTTCGAGCAGGCCCTGGTGGAGATCGGCGCGTCGTTCGTATCGGGTGCGGAGCCGTTTGAACTGGTGCAGCCAGGCGAAGGCACGCTCGACCACCCAGCGCACCTTGCCCAGTCCGGAACCGTGGGCGACGCCGCGTCGTGCGGTCAACGGCTTGATGCCACGCCTCCACAGCAGGCGGCGGTATCTGTCGAAGTCGTAGCCCCGGTCGGCATACAGGCGCCGGGGCCTGCGGCGGGTGCGGCCCCGCCGTCCCCGAATCGGCGGGACGGCGTCCAGAAGCGGCAGGAACTGGGTGATGTCGTGCCGGTTGCCGCCGGTGAGCGTGACGGCAAGCGGGGTTCCGCGGCGGTCGAGTCCGAACACAGCCTTGGGCTACCGGGTGCAGAGGCACGGTGAGGACGCGCAGGGGCTGGTGTCCGCGGCGAAGGCATTGGAGGCGGCCGGTGCGTTCGCTGTGCTGATCGAGATGGTGCTGGCCCGTTTTGGAGCATGGCTCAGTTGGCGTTGAGCCATTTCGTGAAGGTTTGCGCCTTGTCTTTCCACAGGGCTGGATGTGTCATCGACAAGTGTCCCGTTGAATCGTCTGTGGTCGGGCGTACGACGTATCTTCCGTGCTGCACCTTGGTCATGTCTCGCTGCAGGATGCCTAGGCTGTCGCGGTAGAATTCGTCGTCGGCGAAGTTCACTGCATACACCTTGGCCGTTATATTCCCTAGGTGAGGCTCGCCGTTGAAATCTTGGGACGCCTCCAACGAGTAGATGAGGTCATTGGCGTCACCGCCGGAGGATTGCGCTTTGACGGCCTGGATAAACTGGTCAGCCTGCCCGGGTGTGGTGACTTCTTCTTGCAGGTGCGAGACACCGTCGATCATCATGCGCGCAATGCTGGCAGCAGCCGCCGCCGCAGGTGGCTGTTGTCGGTAGTTTCCGCCGTTCCAGGTTGGGTCGGATTTTATTTGGTCGACGATGATTTTTCGCCACAGCAGGTTCCGTCCGCTGATCGGCGCTGGGAAGCACGCCACTGGCATGATCCCGTCCATCGCGGATGGGTAAGCTTCTGCCCACTGCCAGGCGTTCATGCAGCCCATGGACATCCCCACGACTGCGCGCAGATGCGAAATGCCGAGTGTCTCCGTGACGAGCTTGTGTTGGAGATCGACCATGTCGCCGTACCCATAGTGTGGGAATCTGCTCCTGAGTCCGTCGCTCGGCTTGCTCGACTGACCGTGCCCGATCGCGTCGGGAATGATAACCAGATAACGTGTCACATCAAATGGCGCCCCTGGCGCGAAAAGTGACTGTTGAAACTCCGGTGTCAACAGGGCCTTGCTGCTCGCGCCCGTCCAGTGAAGGAGCAAGATAGCGTTATCGACCACGCCCTTCTGATTTTTATGTGGTTCGCCGAGTAGGGTGTAATGGAGTTTCAGCTGATCGATTGTTTCGCCGTCCCGGAACTTGTAGTTAGCGACAGTGGCGTCCCCTTCGCGGGGAGTCGTCACACCGGACTGGGGCGACGGTGCCCCACTTGCCGCCGTGCCTGCAGCAGCCCGGAGCTCGGTGGCTGACCGTGCGGGGCCAGCACAACCTTGAAGCAACGCGCACATTGCTAGAGCGGTGACAGCGATGGCCACACGGCCAGTCCTGTGCCGTATGAGACCTTTCTTCCCGTGATTTGCGCGCGAGCGTGTCGACATCTTTCTCCTACTTTCCTGGTTGCATACTCAAGGGAAGGATTCCGGAGCCAGAGTCATCGCCCCGGCGAGTCAGAGATCCGCCGCTGGATCATCGAGATCGAATTGCTGGAGGCCGTGCTCGCACCTGGCCTTGTCAGGTCCGCCGGGCTCCCGGCCGGGGCGGCGGGACCATGCTGCGGTCCCCGAAGGTGACCAGCGCGTGCGCCGGCGCGGCGCTGGCGCGCAGCGAGGCCACGGCGGCCCTGCCGGAGAGTGAGGTCCGGCCCCAGGGTGATCATCATCGCGGTGAGGGCCGGCATCGGACGCCCGAAGAGCGTGATCTCCTTGATGTGTGCCTCGTGGTCGAGTCGCAGCAGCTGCGCCTCCTCGAACGGCTGGGTCCTACCCGCGCGTTGTGGAGCACCGCGTACGCGTTGTCCTCGCCGGTCTGGGTGTGGAGGCGGATGTCCTCGACCGCTGTGAACGCGGAGGCCAGGAAATCTCGCAGCAGGCCGGGTCCCTCGAAGTGGAACTGTTCGGTGAGCGGCGGGACGAGCACGACGTCCGCGCTCAAGCACGCGGCCGCGGCGTCGACGTCACCGCGTTCCAGGGCGGATCGCCAGCGCGCGACGGTAGTGGCGGCGGAGTGCGGGGTGTCGGACATGGGTCTCTCCCCGGTATGAACGGCGCGATCGGGTTTGCAGGTGGCGGGTGTCAGCCGTCGAGCTGGTTGAGCCTGCGGATCTGCTTGTCGAAGGCCCAGGCAGGAACGAGGCGGCGCAGTATGCTGGCGCGTCCGGCCAGGGTGCCGGCGGTGTAGCGCAGCTTCGGCTTCAAGTCGGTCGCTGCCCCGACGATCACCCGTCGCCGTCCTTGATCGCCGCCACCAGCCAGGCTCTCGTGCCCGGCAGTTGAACTGGCGGCACAGGCGGGTCGAGCGCGTTGGGTGGCGGCCATCGATGCGGTCGCCGCTGCGCGGAACGTAGGTCGTTTTCATCCGAGCTCTTCTTTCAGGCGACGGGGACGGTCGGTTGCCGGAAGTCGATGGCGGAGCCGCCGAGCAGGGTCGGGGTGCGGGCGGCTACGGATTCGTGGGGTTGGCCGAGCGGGATCCGGCTGACTTCGTCCAGTTGCTTGTATTGCTCGTGGCTGAGTTCGACGTCGAGGGCGGCGAGGTAGGTGTCCAATTGGGACACGGTGCGTGGGCCGATCACCGGGACGAGTCCGGTGGTGGCGATTGTCGCGCGGTGCCGTAGCCACGCGATCGCGACCTGCGCCGCGGTGGTGCCGAGTTCGTCGGCGATGCGCAGGACGGTGTTGAGCACGGTGCTTTTCTGTTCGGTGTCTTCGGTGTGGATCAGGCGACCCAGCGTGGTGAGTCGTCCCTCCGACCGGTGGCGATACTTGCCGGTCAGCAGCCCGCCGCCCAGCGGTGACCAGAACGTCGCGCCCAAGCCGAGCGCTTCGGTCGTCGGCAGGATTTCCCGGTCGGCGGAGCGTTCGACGAGGCTGTACTCGACCTGCACGCCCACGATCGGGGCCCAGCCGCGCACCTCGGCGAGGGTGACGGCCCGCGCGGTGCGCCAGGCCGGAAGTTCGACAGCCCGGCGTAGAGGATCTTCCCGGAGCGCACCAGATCGTCCAGTGCACGCACGATCTCCGTCGTCGGGGTGACCGGGTCCGGGAAATGGACCCACAGCAGGTCGCTGCGGTCGGTGCGGAGCCGGGCCGGGCTGCCCTCGACCGCCCGGATCATGTTCCGACGGGAGTCGCCGGTGCCTTGCACGCCCGAGGTGGGGTTGATGCCGACGGCGAACTTCGTGGCCACGGTGAACTGGTCGCGCCGGGTGGTCAGCAACTCCCCGAGGATCTCTTCGGACTCGCCGGCCTGATAGCTCTCGGCGGTGTCGAGAAAGGTACCGCCCGCGTCAGCGAACCGGTCCAGCATCCGAGCCGTCTCGCTCCGCTTGCTGCCGGCGCACCACTGGGTATCGAAGGTTGCGGTTCCCAGAGCGTATTCCGAGACGCGCAGGCCGTTGCCGCGGCCGAAGGTCAGGTACCGCATGACGCCGCCTCCAAAGTAAAGCGATCACGGTACTTGACCGTAGCCGACGACCGACCCGAAGTAAAGCGGCCGCTATACTTGAGTGGTGACCAGCACCGAGACGATCCACCGGGGTGGACGTGGCGCACGGGAGCGCATCCTGCGCGCCGCGGCGGAACTGTTCTCCCGAGACGGCATTCACGCCACCGGCGTCGCCCGGCTCGCTGAGGTGGCCCACGTGTCCAGCCGCACCCTGTACCAGCACTTCCCCAGCAAGGAGGCCATCGTCGCCGCCTATCTGGGACGCTTCAGGGCCGAGCCGCCGGTGCCCGCCGTGGCGCAACTGACCCGCGACGACGTCGATCCGCGGCAACGCCTGCTCGCCTTGTTCCGCGAACCCCCGACCAGCCCGGACGCGGTATATCGCGGATGCGTGTTCCACAACGCCGTCGTCGAGGGTGCAGGCACCATGCCCGAGGTGGCGGAACTGGTCCAACAGCACAAACAAGCATTCACCCACCGCCTGGCTGGGCTTGCCGCCGAAGCAGGCGCCCCCGACCCGGAAACCCTCGCCCGCCGCCTGGCGCTGCTGTTCGACGGAGCCCGCGCGCTGTCCACCTCACTCAATGACACCCAGCCCTTCCGCGACGCCCACGAAGTCGCGGAAATGCTGATCGACCAGGCCATCCCGCCGGCCCCGAACTGACCCCCAGCTGAAGATCACCCCCCCCCGCATCTTCGACGCGAACCGGGACCAATGGCCGCAGCGGTTAGCGTTGTTTTTGGGCTGCCAGTCGCGCCCCTCAACTGACTGTGAAGAACGCACTTCCGGCGCTCGGGTGAAGACTGAGGTCGCGGGAATCCGCGTGTGCTGCCCTTCTGTGTCGCGCGGGAAAGCCCCCGTACTCCTAGTAGTGATGGGGGGTTCGGGACTTGCCCGCCTCTGCGACGAAAACTGATCGCGCCCCTTCGAGTTCATCTTGCGGATCTGCTTGTCGAAAACCTGGGCGGGGGCGACGCGGCGCAGTATGCGCGCGCGTCCGGCCGTGGGGCTGGCGGTGTAGCGCGGCTTCGGTTTGGCGTCGGTGGCCGCCGCGACGATCGTCTTGGCGACGGTGGCGGGGGCGGGGGCGTCACCGTCTCTGATCGCCTCCGCCATCACGCGGTCGACGGTGAAGGGCAGCGAGCAGGCCCTGGGCGTCATGGCGGGCGCGTACGCGCGGCTGATCTCGGCGCGCCCCGAAACGCTCCTGGTGCAGATGCAGGGATACGCCGTCGTCGCGGCCGCTGAGGCAGAGGGCGATGACCGGACGGGCGAGCTCGTCCGTCCGGCTGGATGAGACCGTGGGAAACCGTGCACCTGTCGCTGGGTGCCGATGTCCATGCGACCACAGGGCTTCTTTGCTCGCGGCATGATCGGCAGCACTCTTATGGCCATCGGGCTTCCCGCCGATTGCGGGAAAGCGGGGAAGCGGGGCCGTGGGCGCTGCTCCGGCCGCCGGAGTCGGGCATCAATCCGAAAGAGTGTTTCGGTCGCCGATCCGGCGCGACGACGGGGCGGATCAGTGCATGTCTGCCGCATCGAGCAGGGTGGTCACCGTGGGTGCGATGAGCCCGGTCAGGTTGTCGGCGCCGATCCCCGCGCTGGCGCTGGCGCCGTCGAAGACCAGGATGAGCTGCCGGGCCAGCAGGTCGGGGTCGCTCGCCCCGCCCCGTTCGGCCTCGGCGTGGAAAAAGGCCGTCAGGTTCGCTTTGATCTGGTGGGCCGTCCGGCTCGCGGGGTGACTCTGGTCCTTGAGCTCGATCTGCACAGCCAGGTACCGGCAGCCCCGGAAGTGGGGCGCACCTGCCAGCGACTCCACCCGCTCGAAGACGTACAGGATCCGCTCGCGGGGGGAGCGGCCATCGTCCGCCGGGGGCAGGGCCTTTGCCACGAAGGCAGCGGCACGTTCTTTCAGGCTTGCCGCCAGCAGTTCGTCCTTGCTCTCGAACAGCTGGTACATGGAGCGCTTCGACACTCCCGCCGCCTTGCACAGCGCCTCGACGCCGATGCCGATGCCGATGCCGACGCCGTTGCGGTAGGTGAGCGTGGCCGCCGCCTCCAGCAGCCGCTCCCGGGGGCTTTGCTTCACTTTGGTAGTCATGCCGAGGTTAACTCCAATCGAACGCAACAGACCGATCGGTTTCCATGGGGGGTCGGGGGAGGCGCCCGCCGTCGGGCGGACGTCTGAAGGCCACTGAGAGGCGGCGACGGTCTTGGGGGAGAGACCGTCGCCGAGCCCTGATGGTGCGCGCCTCTCGTCCCCACGGGGGCGACGCACACCGGGGCCACTCCGCGCAATGGCCCCGTCCTGGGTGAGCCGCGTTCCGCTACGCCGGGGCAGCGGTCTTCTCGGGCTCCGTCTCGGCGGGGATGCGATGGAGCCCCTTGCGGTCGTACCACCCGAGCACGCCGAAGCCGAAGAGGGCGGCTGCCGCGAGGCCGACGGCCATCATGACCCAGCCCCGGGTCAGGCCGGCGTCGGCCTGGGCGTCGTAGTAAAGGATGGAGCGGATGCCGCCGGTGATCTGCCGCAGCGGTTCGAACTCCGCCAGGAAGCGGTAGAAGCCGGGCAGGGCCTGGAGGGGAGTGGTGGCGTTGGCCGTCGGCACCGCCATCCCGATGAAGACCAGCGTGACCACCAGCATGCCGGGCGTGCCGAAGACGGCGAGCAGGGTGAGCGCACCGATCCCGGAGACGGCGATGGCGCACACCGAGTACAGCCACAGCAGTGGCAGATGGGCGGCGTGCATTCCCATGAGGCCGACCGCGCCCGCCATGACCAGGCTCCCCATCAGCAGCGACAGACCGGCCATGAGAGTGCTGCTGATGGCGAGGGTCTGCACCCGGGTCGCCCGGATCAGCGGGCGATGCAGGCGCAGCGGGCCCATGTCGTTGTGGGTGTAGCCGAGGGCGTGGTCGACCTGGCCGCTGATGACGTTGGCGGAGAGCATGCCGCAGACCACGAGGACGAGCGCGTAGTAGAACGCTGTCAGGCCCAGGCCGCTGTGCGCATCGAGGGGATGGCCGTCCTCGACGGTGACGGCGGCAGGGTCGGCGAGCAGGAGGCGTGCCGCGGCGGGCAGCTTCGCCTGCCCGGTCCCGCCCTGGGCCGTGAGTTCCCTGCCCACCTGCAGCGAGGCGCTTTCGGCCGCCTGCGTCGTCGCGGTCCGGGCCAGGCTAGAGCCCACGCTGCCGGCGGACTGGTTGGTCAGCACCGTCAGTGTCGGACGGGTCGGGGTCCCGGTGGTCGAGGCGCTGGTGAGTGCGGTGGTGGCGGAGGTGAAGTCGGCGGGGACTACGAGCGCGCCGTACAGCTTGCCCTTGCCGAGTTCCTCCTTCATCTCCTTCTCGTCCATCACCTTCCAGTCGATCTTGTCCCCGCTCGCGGTGGACTTCTTGATCGACTCGGTGATCCGAGCCCCCAGGTTGACCTGCTCGCCGCCGACGGCGGCCCCCTTGTCGGCGTTGACCAGGCCGACGGGCAAGTTCTTCATGTGATCGACGGGATCGATGTTGGCCCCGACGTAGAACACGGTGAACAGCAGCGCGAGTACGCCGGTGATGACGCCGTTGGCGATCCACAGGGGTTTGGCACGCAGGACGCGGAACGGGTGAATCCCACTCATGACTTACTCCGGTCTCGGACAACACACTCATAGACGGAGAAGGCCGGACAGCTTTTTGCGGGCCGGCGACCCTCGGAACGTTCGATCCCGGCACGCACGCACGGCCGCGACGCGGAACCGGAGGTGCGAATTCAGCACCCCAGCCGGGACTCCGGCTGATGAAACCGGCCGGTTTCAGACCCATCAGTAAACCGACCGGTTTACGGATTCCAAGTCGAGGCGCTGGCCCGTCTCCCAGCAGCGCCGCGAAGCCGCGTGCCGACGCCACTCCTGGTCATCGAGTCGCTTCGAACCGTGAGGGGAGCGGCTCACTTCAGGTCGCGCAAGCCCTGCAGCGCACTACACCGGCAAGCCCTGCCTCGACTGGGTCCGCGCCCGGGGCAGCGCCCGGGGCAGCGCCCGGGGCGGGGTCGACCGCTGCACTGCTGGGGTGCGCACCGGGACGGCGACCAGGCGGCCGCCCGACGCGGGCCGGCGAGGTCACACGAGCCTGACCGGGCCGGCGTCGATCGGCAGGCGGACCAGGAGATAGGGCTTGCGGCGCAGGTCCTGGCCCTCGTGGAAGGGCGCCAGCCGGTCGAGCTGGTTGGCGGTGGCGTACAGGTGCCGGTCCGAGGCGATGGACAGGGTGTCGATCCAGTTCAGGTCGGTGCCCTGGGCGAGGGTGCGGTAGGTGCCGTTCGGGCTTCTGCGCCAGATGGCGTTGTGTTCCAGGTCGCCGCCGTAGAGCCGTCCCTTGTCGTCGCTCTCCAGGCCGTCGGCCATCGGCTTGAACCCGTGGTCCTCGACCGTCGCTGCCACCTCGGTGTCCGTGGCGTCGGGGTCGGCGAGGGCGTCGGTGGAGACGCTGTGCAGTCGGCGGCTGGAGAGCGGGCAGTAGTAGAGGCGCGTGCCGTCGGCGCTGAGAGCGATGCCGTCGGAGCCGGTCTCGTAAGAGGTGGGCTCGCCGCCTGCGGGGCGGACCATGAAGGGCTGGCCATCGATGACCGGAACGAAGTCCGGGTCCGGGAGTGCCGAGGGGTGCCCGGTCAGTCGCCGCCAGGAGCGGCCCGTGGCGAGGTCGACCACGATGATGCCGTTCGAGCCGCCCGAGTCGGTGATGAAGGCCATGCCCTCGGCGCCGCGCCGCAGGTCGAAGCGCGCGTCGTTGGGGTAGCTGTTCGACGGCGCCACCTCGGGCGGGAGGAGGATCTTCTGTACGATGCGGTCGGTGCGCAGGTCGACCGCCACGAGCTTGGGACCGCCGTAGGAGGATCCGGCGAACAGCGGGCTTCCGGTGTCGAGAATCCACAGCCGGTCGGCCCCGTCGACGACGACGCTCTGCACCGACTGGAGGTGCCCGGCCAGGTCGGAGGCGTCCTGGCGGTTCACCTCGGCGTCGGGGTAGGCCACCGGTTTCCCGCCGCGCAGTTCGGCGACGGTGAAGGGGACGTCGTCGCCCCAGCGGGGGAAGTTGACGAAGATGCGGCCTCGGCGCGAGACGGTGACACCCGTCGGCATCGCACCCCAGAAGCGGGCAACTACCTCGTAGCGACCGGCTGTTGAACCGGAGGGGGAGGCGGAGGCGTAGGCGGGTCCGGCGAGTTGGGTGGCGGCCAGCGACGCGGTGGTCGCCGTAAGGAACGTACGTCGCTTCATGGGAGCGTCTCCTACTGGGTCAAGTTGCTGGAAGGCGCGGCGAGTTGCCGCATCACTTCGGTGCGGGGGGGGGATTGGCCGGACGTTCCCGTGGCCGGTGAGGGACGGTGCCTCCAGCAGCCGCTCTCGGGAGTCGGCTTCGCCGGTGGGGTCAGGGCGCGCCGGAGCCCACCTGGACGGCAGATACCTCGTGCGTTCCTGCGACCTGAAGCTGTCTGCCGGGGACATCGCCTGCGGCTGCCGCCAACTCCTGGAAGGGGAACGGGGCCAAACGGCCGGTGGACCTGGTGCTCTCAGGTCTACCGGGCTGTCGGGCGGGTCTTCGCGACCATGCTGCGGTCCCCCGAGGAGACCATCGCGTGTATCGGTATGGTGCTGACGCTCATGAGCGTCGCAAGGCCCCGGCGGCCCTGTTGGCGGGCGAGCTCCGGCCCCATGAGGTGCATCAGGGCGGTGAGGGCCGGCATCGGACGCCCGAAGAGCGTGATCTCCGTGATGCGTGCTTGGTCGTCGAGCCGCAGCATCTGCACCTCCTCGAACGACTGGGACCCCACCCGCGCCCGGTAGACCAGGGCGTACGCGTCGCCCTCGCCGGTCTGGGTGTGGTAGCGGACGTCCTTGACCACCGCGAACGCCACGGTCAGGAAGTCACGCAGCTGGTCAGATCCCTCGAAGCGGAACTGGTCGGTGAGCGGCGAGCTGAGCACGACGTCCGGGCTCAGACACGCGACCGCGGCGTCGACGTCACCGTGTTCCTCGGCGGAGCGCCAGCTCGCCACGGTGGCGGCGGCGGAGTGCAGCGTCTCGGACATGGGTCTCTCCCGGTATCAACGGCACGAACGGGTTTGTGGGTGGCGGGATGCGCGGGTGGTGGGGTGTCAGCCGGCCAGCTTGTTCATCGTGCGGATCTGCTTGTCCAGGACCCAGGCGGGAACGAAGCGGAGTAGGCGTGCGCGTCCGGCCGTGGGGCCGGCGGCGTAGCGCAGTTTCGGCTTCTTGCCGGTGGCGGCCGTGACGATCGCCTTGGCGACCACGGCGGGGTCGTCACCGCTCTTGATCGCCTCCGCCATCAGGCGGTCGAAGATGTGCCGCTGGTCGGCGTAGGTCTGCAGGGGGGTGTCGGGCTTGGCGCTGTTGGCCTCGAACCCGGTGTTGGTGTAGGCGGGTTCGACCAGGAGCGAGCGGACGCCGTACTGCCGGACCTCGTGGTCCAGGGACTGGGAGTAGCCCTCGATGGCGTGCTTGGACGCGCCGTAGACCGCCATGTAGGGAGCGGGGATGAAGCCCTGCACGGACGAGAGGTTGATGATGCGTCCGCGCCCCCGGGCGCGCATGTGCGGAAGGACCTCCTTCACCATGCGCATGACCCCGAAGACGTTGATGTCGAAGACGCCCTGGGCCTGCGCGAGGGAGGTCTCCTCGGCCGCGCCGATCGAGCCGATGCCGGCGTTGTTGACCAGGACGTCGATCCGCCCGAACCGGTCGATCACCTGCTGGACCACCGCGGTGACCGACTTGTCACTGACCACGTCGAGGTCGAAGAGCGTCACCCCGCCCAGCGGGGCGACCCGCGAGGTGTCACGGCCCGTGCCGGCCACCTCGAAACCCGCCGCGACCAGCGCGAGCGCGGTTTCCTTCCCGATGCCGGAGGAGGCGCCCGTCACCAGGGCAACCGGCCGATTTGTCGTCATCATGCACTCCCGAAGCCATCTGGGAAACCGGCCGGTTTCCCCTTGGCCCTCACTGTAAAGTGATCGGTTTACATTGCGCAAGCTCAAGCACGGAACTGATCCCGGGCCGCGCCGCCGGCCGGCTTCAGGTGGAGCTGACCGGCGCCCGCCGGCATGGCGGCACGCACCGGATGAGCAGGCATGAGAGATGTGGGAGCGCCATCGCGCTGCGATCGCGAGTTCGCGCTCAAGGGCCGCTACGGCACCTCTGCCGAGGCGATTGCCAAGCGGGTCGGTGTCACGCAGCCGTACCTCTTCCGACTCCTCCCGGGCGAGAAGGCGATCGTCGCCGCCGCCTTGACGCGGAGCACGGAAGACGCCTGCTCAGCGTTCGAGAGCGTGGGCAAAAGGCAAGGATGAGGGGCACGAGCGGGCCTCCCGCGCCACGGGCAGCCCAATGGCGATCGGTTACGCGGCCGATCTCGGCACACCCCGAAGCGCTCCATATGCAG
The DNA here is from genome assembly GCF_001514145.1 of Streptomyces canus. Lineage (GTDB taxonomy): Bacteria > Actinomycetota > Actinomycetes > Streptomycetales > Streptomycetaceae > Streptomyces > Streptomyces canus. The sequence goes on along the minus strand of NZ_KQ948656.1, from coordinate 9,199 downwards.
ATGCAGGGGTACGCCGTCGTGACAGCCGCCAACGCACGGGGCAATGACCAGATCGGCGAGCGTCCGGGCCAGCCGGATGAGGTTCCCGGGCACCATGACCAAGCCCTGCCGCTGGGCACCAATGCCGACAAGACCACAGCCTCCCCCGCGCCCGGCTGCTCATCAATTCCCTTACGATCATCGGGCTTTGCCCCGAGTACCGGGGAGCCAGGGCATCAAGCGGCTCGGGCCGTGCCGGTTACCTGAGACGGGCATCAGCTCGGAGAACACATCAGTCACCGAACCTGCCCGGAAAGGCGATGCGTCAGCGCATGCCTGCCCCATCTAGCAGGGCGGCCACAGTGGGCGCGATGAGCCCGGTCAGGTGCAGTCGGCGCCGATCCCCGCGCGGGCACTGGCGCCATCAAGACCAGGATCAGCAGTCGGGCCAGCAGCTCGGGATCACTCACCCCGCCCCGTTCGGCCTCGGCACGGAAAGGCCGTCAGCCCTCCCTTGATCCTGTATGCCACCTGGCTCGTAGGGTGACTCTGATCCTTCAGCTAGATCTGCACAGCCAGGTACCGGCAGTCGCGGAATTCGGGCGCACACGCCTGCAGTTCCACGGGCTCGAATATGTGCAGGATCCGCTTGCGGGGTGAACGGGGGCGTGGGCTGCCGTCCGGTGCGGAAAGCTCCTGAAGGAATCCGGGCCTGCGTGATCAGGGCTGATCGCTGACGGCTCGGTAGGCCGCTGTGTACAGGGTGTGGCACAGGTCGATCAGTTCTTCGACGGTGGCGTTCTGGTGACCGAGCGTCCAGTCCACGAGGAGTTCGTTGACTCCGCCGACCAGACTCATCGCGGTCATGGTGAGCCGGCTGGAGGAGGCTTCCAGGCCGGTGAGCGGTCCGACGACGGCGGCGACCATGGCGGCGAATTCGTGCAGGACCTCACGGCGACGCACTTCGAGGCGAGGGCTGGCGCCGACGACCTCGATGAGCACCAGGCGGGCCGTGCGGGCGTCGCCGGCCAGTGCGCGGATGAACACCTCGAGGCCGGCGCGCAACTGGGCGTCGACATCGGGGGCCGCAGCGGCTGCGGCCTGCGCGGTTTCGGCGCTGATCGTAGCGACCAGCTCGTTGTAGACCCCGGCGAGAAGGTCTTCGCGGTCGCGGAACGACTCGTAGAAGTAGCGCTCGGTCAGTCCGGCATGCGAGCACACCTGCTTGACGGAGACCGACGCGTATCCGGCCGTGCCGAACAGGTCGAGGCCCGCCTGGATGAGTCGGGTGCGGCGCTCCTGCTGTCGTTGCGCCGCTTCACGTCCGCCGTAGCGGCGCCCGGCGGTGTGTGTGCCGGTCATTTCTCCCCTTCGCAGAGGTGTTGACACCGGTGTGCTCCGAACTGACACTCTAGCTTGTCAGTTCATCTGACACGTCAACGTGTCAGAAGCGTGTGGGGGCCGCTTGCCGCTCAGCGGTCCGCTCGTGCTCAGGGCAAGGAAGGGGCTCGACCGTGGCAGCACCGCCCAAACACCCGTACGTGTTCAGCCGAAGAGACCGCCAGGGGCTCTCCCGCACACAACCGCTGACCGGCCGAGTGATCGCGGTCACCGGGGCGGGCCGCGGGATCGGGCGTGCCGTCGCAGCCCGGCTCGCTGCGGCCGGAGCCGCCGTGGCGATCGGCGATCTCGACGCGGAGCTTGCCAGGGAGACGGCCGGCGCCATCGGCGCGCGTCCCGGTGGCCGACTGCTCGGGCTGTCTCTCGACGTCACCGACACACCTTCCTTCGATGACTTCCTGCGCACTGTCGAGACCGAGCTGGGGCCGATCGACGTACTGATCAACAACGCCGGAATCATGTGGGTGGGCCCCTTCGAGGAGGAACCGGAGGAAGCCGCCCTGCGCCAGTTCGACGTCAACGTCCACGGCGTACTCCGTGGGATGAAACTCGTGACCCCGGGGATGCGGAAACGCGGGCGCGGCCACGTGGTGAACATCGCCTCCGCCGCCAGCAAGGTCGCCCCGGCAGGCGAGGCGACCTACGCGGCGACGAAGCACGCCCTCCACGGCTACAGCACAGCCGTCCGCGCCGAACTGCGCGGCACCGGAGTGCACGTGTCCCTGGTGATGCCCGGCGTCGTGGACACCGAGCTGGCCGTGGGCACCGCGGCTGGCCGCACCCCACGCCTGACGACAGATCAGGTGGCCGACGCCGTGCTCGATGTCGTGCTGCGCCCGCGGTTCGAGGTCTTCGTTCCACGCCAGATAGCGGCCCTGACCCGGCTGGCCGCGCTGCTGCCGGGCCGTGCCCGCGACGCCCTGCATCACCTCCTTGTCCCCGACCAGCTCGCCGCCCTGTCCGACCGGTCGGTCCGCGCGGCCTACGAGCAGCGCACCCGGACCGCCCGCCTGCCCGAAGGATGAGCCCGTGACCACCACGCCCACGCCGGCGCCCAGCGCAAAGAAGGCGCAGGACAAGGCCCCGGACGCCGCCGCTCCGCGTCCCATCCCCGAATTCGAAGGCGTCCACAACGTATGGCCCCGCGGTGACCGGCTGCGCGCCGTGCGCAGCGCCGCTGCCACCTACCGTGAGCGGTTCATCCAGCAGGGCCGCATCCACGCCGTCCGCAGTTTCGACATCGCCGCCGCCCCGTACCCGACCCGGTTCGGCTTCCACGGCGCCGCGCTCGCCGTCAACCCGTTCGTGAGCATCATCAACCGGATGCTCGTCGTGCAGTTCGACGGCTTCGACGGTCAGCCGAAAACACTCGTGTGGGAGCCGACCGTCGCCGCCGGAACGGCTCAAGCGCCGTTCTACGCCCAGCTCAAGCGGCTGGCGGGGGACTTTCTCACCGAGCACGTTTTCGCCCGCTTCTACCAGGACCCGAACACCGTCCTGCCCTCCTGCGGTCTGCGACCCGAGGACGTGGACTTCGTCAGCTTCGACCACCTGCACGTCCAGGACGTGCGCATGATCATGGGAAGTACCAGGACGATTCCGGGCGAACGGGCGCCCCGCGATGCGCTGTTCCCGCGCGCCAGGCTGCTGGTGCACCGCAGGGAGCTGGGCACCTTCGAATCGGTGCATCCGATGCAGTGGGCCTGGTACGTCGACGGAGGCATGGACGGGGTACCGGACGAGCGCGTCACCGCTTTCGACGGCGATGTCGAACTCGGTGTCGGCGTCAGCCTGTTGTGGACCCCCGGCCATACGGACGGCAACCACTCCCTGGTGCTGAACACCCCCGACGGGGTGTGGGTCTCCTCCGAGAACGGCATCTCGGCCGACAACTGGCAGCCCGACCTCTCCCGCATCCCCGGCGTGCGCCGCCACGCCGCGTTCTACGGCCATGAGGTGGTCCCTAACGCCAACACCCTGGAGGACTCCCTCGACCAGTACGACTCCATGGTCAAGGAGAAGACCCTCGCCGACCCCAGCCGGCGCGATCCACGCTGGCTGCAGATCCTGCCCTCATCGGAACTGGCCCCCTTCAAGCGGCACTGGCCGGTGCAGCCCAGCTTCTTCCACGGCGGTCTGAACTACGGCGAACTGACCCCTGCCGGTGGTGGCCGATGACCGGCCCGACCGCCCGCCGGATCGCCGCGGACGGCGTGGAGTTGGCCGCCTACCAATGGGGAGCGTCCACGGCTCCTGCGGTGGTGCTGGTCCACGGCTATCCGGACACCAGCGCCGTGTGGCACCCCGTCGCCGAGCGCCTGGCCGACCGCTTCCACGTCACCGCCTTCGACGTGCGGGGAGCCGGTGCCTCCGACCGGCCCAGGGGTCTGCGCGCCTACCGGATGTCCCGCCTGGAAGCCGACCTGGAGGCGGTTCTCGACGCGGTGAGCCCCGACCGCCCGGTGCACCTGGTCGGACACGACTGGGGATCGATCCACTCCTGGGAGTCGGTCACCGGCACCCGCCTGGCCGGGCGGATCGCCTCGTTCACCTCCATCTCCGGACCCTGCATGGACCACGTCGGCCACCTGATCCGTGCCCGCCTTCGACCGCGGCATCCGGACCTGCCGAAGATGCTGCGGCAGGCCGCACGGTCCTGGTACATCGCCTACTTCCATCTTCCGCTCCTGCCCGCCCTGACCTGGAGAGCACTGGGACACCGCTGGCGCGCCTTCCTCACCGGCTCCCAAGGCATGCCCGGCCACACCGCCTACCCCGCGCCGACGCTGGCCCGCGACGCTGTATCCGGCACCGCGCTGTACCGCGCCAACATGCTGCCCCGCCTGCTACGTCCCCGGAACCGGCGAACCACCGTCCCGGTTCAACTCATCATCCCCACCCGCGACTTCTGCGTCACCCCGGTGCTGTCGTACGGAGTGGAGCACTGGACGCGCCAGATACAGCGGCGCCCGATCGACGCCGGGCACTGGGTACAGCTCAGCCACCCCGAGGAGATCGCGTCACGGATCGCGGAATTCGCCAACCGCATCGAGGACGGCCCCCGCCGCACTCACACTCCGGACCACACCGCGTACCCGATCTGACAGCCCAACAGACCACCAGTACTGGACGTCTGCCTGACCGCCCCTTCGCACACACCGACCGCTGACGGAGGAACCTGTCATGTTCCGAGCCGCACATGCCCACCCGGAGCGTCCGTCCGAGCCCATCGACCACCACGATCTGGTGCTGCAACCCCGGGACGTCACCTTCGACTGGGGCACCACCCCGCTGCACTGGCTACCGGGTGAGCCCTTCGCGACCCACACCTTCGATGTGCTCCACCTGATGCTCCCTGAACTCGAACGCTGGTTCGTGCGCACCTTCGAGCAGGCACTGCCATTGATCACCGATGACCGGCTGCGCGAGGACGTACGCGGTTTCATCGGCCAGGAGGCGATGCACGCCGAGGCGCACCAGGAGGTGCTGGAGCACCTGCTCGCCAAGGGGCTGGACCCGGCTCCGTACACCCTGCAGTCCGAGTGGATCTTCCGAAGGGTGCTCGGAGACCGCCCGGAGCTGACACCAGCCGCCACCCACGCGCACCTCCTCCAACGACTCGCCCTCATAGCGGCCTTCGAGCACTTCACCGCGTACATGGGTCACTGGATTCTCAGCAACGGGCACCTGGACCAGGCCGGCGCGGACCCCGCGATGCTCGATCTGTTCCGCTGGCACGGCGCGGAAGAGGTCGAACACCGCTCGGTCGCGTTCGACCTGCTGGTGCACCTCGATCCCCGCTACCGGCGCCGAGTGGTCGGCATGCTCGTCACCGCTCCGGTGCTGACCCGCCTGTGGATCCGCGGAGTCCGCTTCCTGATGAGCGCCGACCCCGAACTCGACGATCGGGTCAAGGTCCGCTTCCGCGACTACCTGACCGCGGCCCACAAGGACCTGTTGCCCCCGCCGGGCTCGTTCGCCCGCTCGGTCCTGCGCTACTTCCGCCCCGGCTACCACCCGACGCAAGAGGGCTCGACCCAGCTGGCGGTCGCCTACCTGGCAACGTCCCCCGCTGCCCGAGCGGCTGCCCAGTGACCCGGCAACCAGCAAGGCATCCCATGAACACCATCACACCCGTCACCCGGCCACCGGACCTGTACGGCAGGCCGCGCAGCGACTCCTTCATGCAGAAGCTGGCGGCTTTCAGCGACCACGCGGTCACGCGCCTCGCGCGGCGCAGCGCTCCTCCCCGACGTCCGCCGGCCACCGAGATGCCCGTGATCCGGGAACTGGTGGTCGCCACCAAGCACCAAGAGGCCGAGGACGTCGTCTCCCTGCGGCTGGCAGCACCCGACGGGGCAAAACTCCCGCCCTGGCAGCCCGGCGCCCACATCGAACTGCACCTGCCCTCCGGCCGCAAGCGGCAGTACTCCCTGTGCGGCGACCCCGCCGACCGGTACCGGTACCGCGTCGCGGTGCGCCGCATCGCCGACGGCAAAGGCGGTTCGGCCGAGGTGCACGATGCCCTCGGAGTCGGTATGCGGGTCGCCGTCACCGGGCGGCCCCGGAACGCCTTCCCCTTCGCCGCCGAAGCATCTGTCCTGCTCGTCGCGGGCGGCATCGGAATCACCCCGATCCTGCCGATGGCGCGGGAAGCCGCCCGACGCGGCCTGGACTGGAGGCTCGTGCACACTGGCCGCAGCCGCGGCTCGATGCCCTTCGCGGCAGAACTGGCCGAACTCGCAGCCGCCTGCCCTGACCGGGTCTCCATCCATCCTGACGACGAGTCCGGCGTGCCCGAAGCAGCCGATCTGCTGAGCCTGATCCCGGCGGCGGGTGCGGTGTACTGCTGCGGGCCCGCTCCCATGATCGACGGCGTTCGGCGCGCGTTCGGTGACAGTCGCGCGTCAGCCCTGCACTTCGAGCGCTTCGCCCCGCCCCCGATCACGGACGGCCGTCCCTTCGAACTCCAACTGGGCGACACCGGACGGGTTCTGCCGGTGCCGTACGACCGCTCCGCCCTGGATGTTCTCCACGAAGCCCTGCCGGACCTGCCGTTCTCCTGCCGCCAGGGGTTCTGCGGCACCTGCCGGGTACGGGTGGCCCAGGGCCACGTCGATCACCGTGACCGCCGGCTCACCGCCACCGAACGAGCGGCCGGCGCCATGCTGCCATGTGTCTCACGTGCACCGGAAGGAGAGCGGTTGGTGCTGGAGGTGTGAGCGATGGCCGAGCGCCCGTCGAGAAAGTCTTGCGTGACGCCCTCCGGCCCTCCGTCAGAGGGGTCTGCACAGCGGTGTAACTCTTGAGCTGGAAGCGGCAGTTGATGACTGACGTGACGAGTGACACCGAGGGGCCCGGGAAGGCTGCTGTGAGGGGGGCGAGCGCCGTGGATGACGGTTGGTCGCCGAGTTGGTTGCGCGGGCTCAGGCCGGTGGCGTGAAGCTCACCGGGGAGGGCGGCCTCCTGCAACAGCTGACCAAGCGGGTGCTGGAATCTGCGCTGGAGGGCGAGCTTGCTGATCATCTGGGGCACGAGCCCGGTGAGCGGGCCGCGGGTGTCCGGGGAAACTACCGCAACAGGCACCGGGCCGGGCCCAGCCGATGTCGTCAAGGTATAAGTACCCCGTCGTCGCCGAGCTTCTCGGCGATGTGTGTCTGCGGGTCGTCGCGGATGTCGTCGGCACTCCAGGTGGCTCCGTTGAGCAGCCGCTGCAGGCCATCGAGGGGGCGGTGGCCAGCGTATTCGGCCAGTTGTCAGCCGTTCTTGCGGCCGACCGGGCCGAGCAGGGCACGGACGTAGTCCCGCATACGGCTTCGCAGGTCCGCGCGGCCGAAGCCGTGGCCGATGCGGAGGAAGAGGTCTTCGAGTTCACGGTCCCAGGTCGTGTCCGCAAGGTCGTCGATCACGTTGGAGACTGCCCGGATCGCACCGCGGCCAGTTCTGGTATCGACTCCTTGGAGGGGCGGTCCGCCAAGACCGTCCCTGACACGCCATCAGCCAACTACACTCCGGGCAATGCCTCTCGGCCAGGCCAGAAAGCGAAACGCTCTCCGTAGCAATGCGGGTTTTAAGGCTTGAGCACCGCCAGTACATCGTCGACCGAAACGTTGGCGGGGTCACTCATATCGAGACCATCAAACGTCTGCCAGGCATAGGACGCCGTCCCGTTCTCCCGCAGCGGATGGAAGTCGGCCAAGTCCGGAGCGTCCCGGAACCTGTTGAACGCCTCTTCGGACTCCCATTCGACGACAAACAGGACCTGCCGTGGCGCGAGGTCACCGGCTACGTTGTCTCGGAAACGACCAAACGCTACCATTCGGCCACCATATTGCGGAGCTACTTCAGGCAAACGGCGGAAGTACGCGAGGTACTTCTCCAAGTCGGACACGTCAAACATATTCAGGGCGTAGAACTTCTTCTGCGAGTTCGCACTCATTACAAATACCCTCTCCGGTATCAGGAAACTGGCGTTCGCTGCTCTAGGCGGGCGCGGGGCACCGACAGCAGGACGCATGCATTGATGATGATGTTGACGTCGGTCGCGACTTGCGCCATCTCGGAGACCGACTTTGAAGAACGCACTTCCAGCGCTCGGGTGAAGAATGAGGTCGCGGGAATCTGAGTACACCTCCGGTGCCGTTGGGTACACCTTTTTGGCCCCGCGCGGCGCCCAGCCTCGTCGACCAACGCCACACCGAGGCCAGACTGCTGCGCTCGGCAAACTGGCGCAGACACCACCAGGCAACAGCCCGCCCCAGCCACTGTCGAAGACGATCCGCCGAGAAACCTGTCGAATAGATGGGGTTCGAGACTCACCCGCCTCCGCGGCGAGAAACCGATCGGTCTCCCTCATCGTAAACCGATCGGTTTTCGCGCGCAAGTCCGAGCGACGGAGAGCCGTTCGGTGCGCCCCGATGTCCGCGCGGCCTGGCTGTTCGTGGTTGGTTTGCGGTTGGACAGTCCGGCGACTCCCGGCCGTGCTGCCGCCTCCCCGCCCTGGCTACCTGTCGCAGGGCGCGCCGCGTCTGAACGACCCCAAGGCCGCACCCGCACCTCAGAGTGCGGAACGTGGGCTCTTGTCCGTTTCGTGGTTGAGGTTGGGGAAGGCCCGCTGGTCGCGGGTGGGGGATGGCCGTCAGGCTTCGGGGCGGGCGAACAGGCCGGGTTCGGGTTCGATGAGGATGTCCCGGCTGACCAGGCGTTTCAGTTTGGAGCGGATGCCTTCGGTGTTCTTCGGAAGGATCGACAGGTCGAGGGGCTGGCAGAGGTCGCGGGCGCGCATCGGTCGGCCCGCGTCGGTCAGGGCGGTGAGGATCTGCTGGTAGGCGGGGTGGTCCGGGACGTCGGGGCGGTCCGGTCCGGTGGCGGGTGAGGGCAGCGGGAGGGCGAGGAGGGTCTTGCGGGTGATGCGCAGGTTCTCGCTCTCCGCGTCGAGTTCGCCGAGCTGCCGGCTGGGGCCTTCGATGCGGACCCGGAACTGCCCGGCTTGGTCGGCCAGTTCGCGCTCGCGGGTTTCGATGTGTTCCAGGATGGCTTTGACCTGTGGGTTCTCGCTCATGCGGTCCTCCAGGAAGCGAGGGTGGCTCTGGTGAGGCGGCGGCCCGCCGCCAGGAGGAGACGCAGGACCGCCGGATCACCCCGATAGCTGAAGACCGCCCGCCATAAGGCGGTGTTGCCCTGGCCATCCGGGACATCCACGGACACGCCCGCCGCCAGCAGCTCCTCCACGATCACCGGTTCCTGGGCCTGAGCGGCGAAGTGCAAGGGAGTCCACCCGGCGCCATCCGCGCTCAACGACAAACGACATCACGACTCA